>CBDHHE010000001.1:0-2437500 GCA_965263335.1 Thermohalobaculum sp.
GGCAGGCCCGCCTCCTGGAACGCTCGTGCGATGGCGACGGCAGTGCCAGGTGTTTCCTCTGAGGGCTTGATGATCAGCGAGCAGCCCGCGCCGAGCGCACCACCAACCTTTCGAACGACATTCACGCAAGGAAAATTCCAGGCGACAAAGGCGCTTGCGATACCCACGGGTTCTTTCATCACCATCTGACGGGCACCGGGGACACGCGGCGGGATCACCCGGCCGTATGCACGTTTGCCCTCCTCGCCATACCAGCGCAGGATGTCGATACCGACCTGCATCTCGATCTTTGCCTCGGCAAAGGGTTTGCCCATCTCCATGGTGAGATTGCGCGAGATGCGATCGATAATCTGCGGTGAGGATATCGCAGGCTTTGTTGATAATCGCCTGACGAGCAAGCGCTGTGTGGTCCTTCCACACCTTGAAGCCGGCGTCCGCGGCATCAAGCGCCTCGTCAAGGTCAGCAGCGGAAGCATGCGGCACCTGGGCGATCACCTCTTCGGTCGCCGGGTTCAGCACGTCTTCGGCGCCGCCTTCGCTGCCCTGTCGGAACTGGCCGTTGATCAGAAGGTCAAGCTTCTCGTAGCTCATGGCGTCTCTCCCGGTCGGATGATTTATGGATGTTGTCCATGTATCTACGCGCTCGGGCTTCCGGTCACAAGCTTGCGCGCCAGCAGATGGACGATATACGAGGGCGCGGCTCTTGCGGGAGGGAAGATGGAGACCGTCGAGACAGTTGTGGTGGGCGCGGGTGTGGTCGGACTGGCGATCGCACGCGCACTGGCGCTGACGGGCCGCGAGGTTGTGATCCTCGAGCGTGAGGACGCGTTCGGCACAATCACAAGTGCGCGCAACTCCGAGGTCATTCACGCGGGCATCTACTACGCAAAGGACAGCTTGAAAGCCCGCTTTTGTGTTGCGGGGCGGCGCATGCTCTACCGCTACTGTGCCGAGCGAGGCATCGGCCACAAGCAGACCGGCAAGCTGATCGTTGCCTGTTCCGAGCAGGAGGCCGTGGCGCTTTCAGGCATCGCTCTCAGAGCTCGGAACAACGGAGTTGAGGACATCAGCGAGATCGGCGCAGACGAAGCGCGTGATCTGGAACCTGCTCTCGCCTGTCACGGTGCCCTGCACTCGCCTTCCACGGGGATCGTGGACAGCCACAGCTACATGCTTTCATTGCTTGGCGAGGCAGAAGGCCAGGGCGCAATGCTTGCTCTGAACACACCTGTAGAGGCCATCGCAACAAGAGACGCTGGCTTTCTGTTGAGGTGCGGCGGTGACGATCCGATCGACCTGTGCGCCCGCGAGTTCGTCAACGCCGCTGGCCTTGCAGCGCCCGGGCTGGCGAAGCAGATGCAGGGGCTTCCACCTGCAGCGCAGCCACAACAATGGACTGCAAAGGGCAACTACTTCACGCTTTCGGTGCGGGCACCATTCGAGCGATTGATCTATCCGGCGCCGGTTGAAGGCGGGCTCGGCATCCATCTGACGCTGGATTTGGCCGGTCGCGGGCGGTTTGGCCCTGACGTCGAGTGGATCGAGATCGAGGACTATGCCGTAGACCCAAGCCGCGGCGACAGCTTCTACGGTGCCATCCGCCGCTATTGGCCTGAATTGCCAGACGGATCCCTGGCACCAGACTACTCCGGCATTCGACCCAAGCTGTCGAAAGGGGGCAAGCATGCTGCGGATTTCCGTATCGATGGATGCTCGGTCCATGGTCTTGAGGGATATGTAGGTCTCTACGGCATCGAGAGCCCTGGGCTCACAGCCTCGCTTGCCATTGCTGAGCATGTGCGAGACATGCTTGACGCTGACCGCGTCTAAGTGCGTGCGAAGGCTGGGACTGTTCATAGCTCGAAGCGTTCTGCGCGATTGACAGCGCCCGCCAACCCCACCACCGTCTGCCCGATGCCGCGAGCAAACAACGAGCCACAAGATGACCGCCGAACCCGACATCCGCTTCACACCTTTCACGACACATTGGGGCACGTATCATGCCGAGACGCGTGACGGCCGTGTGGTTGGGGTGCGCGACTACGCTGAAGACCCCGATCCTGCCATAATCGGCCCGGGTATCGTAGACATGGTGGACCACCCGACCCGCATCGCACGGCCCTCGATCAGGCGCGACTACCTCAAGAATGGACCAAGCGGCGACAGGACGGGCCGCGGACGTGAGCCATTTGTCGAGGTGCCTTGGGACGAAGCGCTCGAAATCGCCGCAGCAGAGATCGACCGGGTGCGAACGGACCATGGCAATGCATCGATTTTCGGGGGCTCATACGGCTGGGCGAGCGCGGGACGCTTCCACCACGCGCAGAGCCAGGTCCACCGGTTCCTCAACATGACCGGGGGGTACACTGCTTCGATCGCGAACTATTCGTACGCCGCAGCCTATGCGATCACCCCGCACGTGGTCGGCCCAATGCGCTCCGTTCTGCTGGATGGCGCGACGTCCTGGCCGGTCATCGCCAAGCATACCAAGCTGATCGTCGCTTTTGGCGGGCTTGCGCAGAAGAATGCCCAGGTCACCTCAGGCGGTGTCGGCCGGCACACGATGCGCGAGGCATTGACATCAGCAAAAGCCGCAGGGTGCACGTTTGTGTCCGTCAGCCCGCTGAAGTCCGACATGCTACCGGAACTCGAGGCAGAGTGGCTTGCCGTGCGACCTAACTCGGACACGGCGCTGATGTTGGGGCTCGCGCATACCCTGCTGGCCGAAGACCTGCACAACAAGGAATTTCTCTCGCGATGCTGTGTCGGCTGGGATAGGTTCCGGCCCTATCTGGCGGGTGACTCCGACGGCCAGCCCAAGGATGCGGACTGGGCAGCGCAGATCACGGGCATTGACGCAGAAGCAATCCGCACGCTGGCACGCCGCATGGCGGCGAAGCGCACGATGATCACGGTCGCCTGGGCGATCCAGCGCGCCGATCATGGCGAACAACCGGTCTGGATGGCAATTGTTCTGGCCGCGATGCTCGGTCAAATCGGGTTGCCGGGTGGCGGCTTCGGAATCGGCTACTCGTCGGAAAACGGCATTGGCAACCCCGTTCGGCCATTCCAGTTTCCGGCGGTCCCACAGGGCGAAAATCCGATCAAGACAGCGATCCCCGTCGCAAGAATATCTGACCTGCTGATGACTCCAGGCGGACAATACGACTTTGACGGGAAACGTCGGAGCTATCCGGACATTCGCCTTGTGTACTGGACGGGTGGCAATCCGTTTCATCACCATCAGGATCTGAACCGGTTTGTGAAAGCTCTGCACCGACCCGAGACGATCATCGTGAACGAGGTCTGGTGGACTCCGATGGCGCGCCACGCCGACATCGTGTTCCCGGTCACCACGATCCTCGAACGAGAAGATCTGGGCATGACGCACTGGGAACCGTTGATCGTGGCAATGCGCCAGGCTGTTGAGCCACGTGGAGAGGCGCGGTCCGATTTCGAAATTTTCGCCGGTCTTGCCGGGCGTCTTGGATTCGAAGAGCGCTTCACCGAGGGACGCACGCCGGAGGACTGGCTCCAACATCTCTGGGATCAGACCCGCCAGCGCGCCGGTGAAGCGGGCTTTGCCCTGCCATCCCTAGATGATCTGCGCAAACAGGAGACGATCTCCCTGCCGCCCAATCCGCGTGAACCGGTTCTTTTCGAGGCGTTTCGTGCTGATCCGGATGCGGCGCCTCTCACAACGCCATCTGGTAAGATCGAGATTTTCTCAGAACAGGTCGAGGGCTTCGCGTATGATGACTGTCCGGGCCACCCGGTTTGGATTGCGCCCAAGGAGTGGCTCGGCAGTGCAACACGCTATCCGTTGCACCTCATATCGAACCAGCCCCGCACGAGGCTTCACAGCCAGTTCGATCCTGGCCGCGTGAGCCAGGCCTCCAAGGTGGCCGGTCGCGAACCGATCAGGCTTCACCCAGACGATGCCGCTGCCCGAGGCGTGGGGTCAGGCGATGTGGTCCGGGTCTACAACGAGCGCGGCGCTTGCCTGGCAGGCGTTGTTGTCTCCGATGAGGTGCGGAAAGGTGTAGTGCAGCTTTCGACCGGGGCTTGGTATGACCCCGCCGAGCCCGGCGCTGACCGCACGATCTGCAAGCACGGTAACCCCAATGTGCTCACCCGCGACTCTGGCACCTCACGATTGGGCCAAGGACCGTCGGCGCATTCTGCGCTGGTTGAAATCGAGCGCATCGAGAACCCGCCCCCTGTCACGGCGCATCAGCCCCCTGAAATCATTGATCGCGACGGCTCCTGAACGCCAACGCCATCTTGGGTGCCGAGGCGCCGCGTCTTCCGGAACGAGGTCGGGATCGTTGCGTCCGCGGCGCTCTGAGAACGTGGTGCAGGTGGCAAGCTTGTTCTGCGATCGGGTTTGATGACCGGTGATCCTCTCAGGGCCTCAAGATGACACGGCCCGATTTGCCGTCTGACGCGATCACCTGTGCAGAGTAGGTGCTCGTCGGGCCAGACAGGACGAGCGAGTACTGCCGCCCCGGCTCCAGCGTCGCAGCACCTGACGGCCAGTTTACTGACGACCCAGCGACGGCAAGCCGGGTGAGCTCCTGCTCCTGCATCAATACGGTAAGCTCAGTAAACGCCCCCCGGCTGTTGCCGGCCACAACGATTTCCGGACGAAGCGGCACTTCGGTCAAGGGGATCATCGCGCGGAACACGACGCTTGCATTCTTGGTGTCAGTGACCGCGAGATCAACTTCGGCCGGGCACTCGACCGGGGCTTGGTCCAGCACCAGCGAGCCATCGATGCTCATGCTGTTTTCGCCAACGGAAAGACGCCCGCCGCTGATCGTGATTTCCTGACAGCTGGCATAGTGCGCGACAGTCAGAAGGGTGTCGCCCTCGAGCTGATAATCGCCACCGGCCTCCAGCTCATCGAAAAGCTCCACATGCGGCTTGATGGTCCCATCGAGGTCGATCACGAGCGCCTCTCCCGCATTCACGACGCCAGGCAGCATCAGGGTCGCAGACAGAACCACGGCAGGCAGGCAACGAGCGGCATTCATAATCGGCATCCTTCCATAACATCGCACGGTCCTGTCCACCGGGACACATCCGTACCATCTCAACGCCAAGACACTGCCAAATCGGCCGATGGGCGTTACTCGACCTTCGTCTCCAACTCGATGCGCGCAATAGGGAACGGCGCGTCGAGATTGCCGATCACAAGCTGCGGCTTCTGGTTGTGCTGCTGTTCCGCAGCAAGCAGGCTCACCCGGCTCCGGATGTAAGTGCCAAGACTGAGCGCATCTGCGACCCCGTCCGGAGACTGTAGCCTGCCCTCCAGCGCTTCTCGAATTGCATACATGAAAACTCCGTTGCGCCCATCATGCCCGTCCAACGCTTCCTCGTATGACGTGGATGCTGTCAGGACCATAAACCCAGTTTCGTTGTTGATGTTCCCTGCAGCGGCGGACGGAAACGCGCCCGAATAGCATGTATCAAGCATAAGCATAAGATTCTGAACCTGAATCTGGCCCAGACCTTCGACGAGCATAGATTGGTCAACCGAGTGCGCACCGAGCTCGTCCAAGCTGGTGAGTGTCGGCGTGATGAAGTGATAGTCACCCAGTTCGGGGTCCTTGAAGCCATGACCTGCGAAATAGACGATGACCGAATCTTCCGGGCGAGTGCGCTCGGCAAGTTCAGCAATCGCCTTGGCGACACCTTCGCGTGATGCCTCTGCATCAAGCAATTCCGTAATGACGATCTCACGATACTCATCAGGCTTGCGTGTTTCGATCAGAGTGCGCAGGGTTTCAGCATCCGCCCGCGCATAGTTCAAGGCGCCGAACATGCCAGTGTAAGCATCCGCACCGATCACGAGGAGATGGAGATCTGGCAGGCTGACCTGCCGCGGTGCCGGGCGCCGCAGCGCAAGCACCGCCGATTTGCCATAGATTCCCCTATTGTCGTAGGCGCGCAATTCAAGCTGATTGATACCTTCGAGAAGAAAAATCTCGCGCGTTCCCTCGAAGATGGGCGCTTCGGGCTTGGCCTCGGCATCCTCCGTCTCAACGAGAGGAATCATCGCCAATCCACGGGTCTGTCCCGTCGTGCGCCCATTTCGGAAAACGTCTATTTTATCAATGTCGAACGCCGCATCAGTGATGCGGTACTTCAGGAGCACGCGCTCGACGCCATCTGGAAGCAGACGAACCCCATCCTGAAAATTCTCCAGAGTGTCTTCCTTGGACTCGATCTGGCCAAGCCCGCGCATGGCCAATGTGCCGGAAAAGCAATTCTCTGCGCCTGCATCATCCTCGATGCAGAACTCCGTGAGCTCGATCGTGGGCGCAGGTGCCTCGGCGACCGCTGTCTCGGCACTCGGCGCATCCTGCGTTTCGGCAGACGCGGAGACGATGCCTGAAAGCTGGTCGCGCACCGCCTCTGGCGCATAGAAATTTTTGTAGAGTTGTGCGAAATCAACCCAGTTGGCGAGTTCTTTGGCAGATCGGTTTATGTGATAGCCTGCAAGCTGCTGACCGCCATTGTCCGAATGATTGAACCGCCCATCGGGAAGCCAGGCGAGCCACCGAAGCTTCTCGCGTGCCACGAAAAGTGCGCCATGTTCGACGATCTGACCACCTTCGAGGCCGTACCAGCGCATCGTGCCATCGCCGAGCGTTGCGATGAACCGTCCATCGGGAAAGGCCGCCACGCCAAAGGCCGCCGATGTGAGTTCGCGTTTGGCGATCCGCTTGCCGTCTGCTCCGAACAGATACAGTGATCGATCGGCACCGAGGAGAAAGCTGCCGTCAGAACGGGTTGCGACACTCAGAGATCGCTCGCGGAGTGACAGTCTCAATCGCTTTCCATTCAGGCTGGGCGATTCTGAAATGCGCCAGTTCTCGAGCCCGTCCGGCGCTTCAGGGACGATGAGTTGCGCCCTCATCCGGCGCGTGTCGGCGGTCGAAAGCGGAAACAACTTCTGATCGGCGATGTCAAACGCGAGGTTGCCGATTTCTCCAGCACCATCGTATCGGAACGCCACCTGTCCGCCATCGGACGTGATCCCGAGCAGTCCGTCGTACACCAGCCGGTAATCAGGCCCGGGCCTCTTGTGCTGATGGCGCAACCGGAAGTCGCTGCCAATCAGACCCCAGCCAGGTTCGCCTGACGCGTAGATAACATCGCCCGATGGTGTTGTCTCAAGACGCGTGATCGTGTCTGTCGTGACGGGCAGATCCTGATAACTCCCCGGACTTGCCACATTCTGCCAGCGACGCACGATGATGCGGCCTTGCGCATCCGACAAAGCGCCTCCAGCCCAGAGCTCCTGGCGATTGCCGCTTTCAACCCAGGTCAACGCGTTCAGATGCGGCTCGCCTCCATGCACACGTCCTGCAAGCTCGCCCGCAATGCTGAGTGAATTGAAGTCCAACAAGTCGATCTGGCGTTTGTCATAGTAGCCCACCGCGATAAAGCGCCCATCGGGGGACACCCGGGCGACCGCCGGTTCCTTACCGCCCAAACCGACCGACCGCATTCCGAATTCGGGATCATACACCCGGAGCACGCCACCGCTTTCCGTCACGACCAGACTGCCATCTGGCGCAAAATCGATCCATGTCGGAGACCCGTCGAAGTCGATATCCTGGTGCACAATCCGACCACGGCTGTCTCGCACCTGGACCGCACCGCCTTCAGCTGCGGAGAGCGCCAATCCAATCAGCGGGGAACTTGCGCCTGTGAAATACGTCACCCGCCTCAGCACGCCGCCGAGGGGCAAGCGACCGGCAATCTTCCGCGTGGCCGGCTTTAGGACATAGAGATAGTTCTTGTTCGCCCATTCGAGACCCGAGACGCCACCGGCAAGCAGCGATCGGCCGGATGGAGCAAAGGCAAGGCTGTAGAGCACCCCCTCGACCCCTTCGCCAACCGGGATCCTCAGCGTGTCAATGAGCGCGCCGGACGACGATTCCCAAAGCCGGATGGTCTTGTCGTCACCTGTCGTGGCGACAACTGCACCATCGGGACTGATCGCCACATCATGGATCGTTGCCTGATGCTGGACAGTGTCGATGCGCAGAATGGGGGTCGTTGACGGCTCTTGGGCTGCTGACGGAGCTGAGAGTGCCATCACGACCGCCAGTGCACCGAAGAGCCCTGCAAGGCAGTTTCTCATAGTGTGCTCCGAGTTGGCGTGCCGATCGCCCTGCACCAGCTATCACGCAAGATCGACGCCGAGATCATCCGACTCCTGTTCGGCTTCCCTGATCTCGTCGATACACTCATCACGCTTTCGGACATTGGTCAGGCACTCGTTCTGCAGCTTCTTGACGTCGCTCTTTTTCTTGACCGTCAAGGAGCCCTGAGCCGTCGAGTTCGTGGCCTTCTTCGGAGGCGCCCGCTTTACCGAGTAGGACTTCTTGCCGGGCTTGTAGGAACGCACTTCGAGCTCGCCTGTGCCGTTATCAGCCGCGATCTCATTGTAGACGGCCGCATAGCTCTCGGTGTTCTGGGCGACCTGATCGGCGAGCTCGCGAAACTTCGCAACGTCCTCGTCGTAGCGCAGTTTGATCGCAGCCATCTCCTGCTTCGCACCTTCGAGATCGACGGCTTTGGCGTTGTACCGGCCTTGAACGGCTTGTGCCTCGCTTCTCCGGCAAGTCTTCAGATCGCGGAACGAGACGAGGAGCTTGTCAATTTTCGCATTTTCAGCTGCTACGTCTCCGGACGCGCGTCCAAGGATCGAGTCTGCTTCCAGTCCGTCTTGTTGCAGCTTCAGCAGATATCCGCTCGCCAAACCCACGGCGCCGCCGATTGCCGCACCGGCCAGAACATTGTCGCCCCGGATAGCGGCGATAATGCCGCCCGTCACAGCACCGGCAACAGCCCCCCCCACAACGCGCTTGTCAAAGAAGCTGCCATGCTCCGCCAATTGCTGTCGCTGGGCGAAGCAAACATCCGCACGATTGCTGAGATATCCGTCCGAGAAGTACTCACCCGAAGTGAGCGTGTTGAACCCGCCAGAGATGCTTTCGCCAACTTGGTTGGTGTTGCATCCTGACAATGTAAGCAAGGCCACGACTGGAACTAGTCGGGAAACAAATCTCAACTGCATCAATGACTCCGGTCCTCAGATCCCTCAAATATGGTGCACCGAATCGCCCTGCTTCACCAGAAAGTTTTGAAAGACCACGGAAATGCAGACTGAGCTGCGGCTGCTCTGCAACCATCAACGTTGGGTAAAAATCGGCAACAAGCCAACGCGCGTGACGGCAGGGTCAGACGCGAATTCCTCAAGCAGCGCAAGGAATTCTTCGGGCGCTGGTTTGCCGTTCAGCCGGTCGAGCCTGCTGTGCAGCAGCGACAAGCGTTCCCGGCTTGCGATCGCGATAACGTGATCGGCACCGACAGGTTCGGTCACGGGCGCAGGCCCGAGCCGTACGTTCTTCTGCCGGTCTGGAATTCGATCCAGATTGCGCGCTGTGTGGCCCGGTGAAGGATAGACAAACTGCACTTCGCCGGTGCTCGCAAGATTGACAATCGTGAGATAGTCAAATCCCTGATCGGGCCTCGTCACCGTGATATAGATGTCTTCTCCGAGACTGTGCAATCCGTCATCTGGCTCCAGCCGGAAGCTCAGTGGTCGTCGGGGGGCCCAGGCAATCAAAGGCTGCACAGCACGCCATTTGAGAATGGCTGCATCGACCTCACTGGGACCCGGGACCTCGGCAACAACATCCGCTGTGACCAGATCGACGAGTTGCCCACTAGGACGGTCCCAGAGCATACGTGCCTCGTCTTCGCTCGCCGCGAGCGGCACGCCACCGGCTGTGAGGATTGCACGTGTGCTCTCCGCCTCACCACGGATGAACAGCAGTGGTGCCTCCGCAAGTGCCAGCGTCTGCTCGGGCCCGGCAGCGGCAGGCGCAGGAGTTTCCGCCTCAGCGGTTGAACCGAACAGGGCACGCAACTCAGGACGATCGCCCGCTTCTTCTTCGATGCGCAGTGTGCGGGCAAATTCAACCCCCGGTGTCTGACGCGCCTCCGAGAACGCCCGCACCTGCTCGATCACAAAGGACTGAAACTCTTTGAGCGTGGTGACCCCGTCGCCACCAGCAGCCATTCCATTGAAAGCACGGGCAACAGAGTAGCTGAGCGCACCGCGGTGCTGTCCTTCGATAAAGACTTCGGGTGTTTCCTGAAAATCGCGAGCCGCCGCTGCGAACACGACGTTCGGAAAATCATCCATCTCAAGCGCCCGGGTCGACGGATCGGGCGCCGGGGCCGGGGCGCCTGGCTCCATGGGCGGTGTTGCTTGAAACCGGCTTCGTCCAATGCGCCCGCGCGGATCAGCCGAGCGTGTCATCGTCCCGGAATGACAGGAGTCAGCCACCATCAGGACGGTCACCTCATGGGGCACAGTGCGCAACATAGCGGCGATGTCATTGTCTCGGATGATTTCCTTCCAACCATCACCTTTCGGGTGAAATCCATGAAGAATATACATCTCGTCCCGACCATCACGTTCGTCACCCGCCAGCGCCTCTCTCTGCTGGATGCCGTGTCCGGCATAGGTAAACACGATCGTGTCGCCCGGCTGGGACTTCGCAACAATATCGGCAAATGCGGATTCGATGCGTGCTCGCGTCGCATCTGAGTCCAGAAGGGCGGTGACTTGAGCGCCCTGTTCGCGCAAGCTCTGGGCAATGTCATTTGCGTCGTTCACCGCCCCGGCAAGGTCGGAGACGAAAGCATAGTCGTCAATGCCGATCACAAGCCCAAAGGTTTCGCCAGAAGCAGGTCCCACAAAAAGGGCACTTGCAAGGATCGCCGCACACCACCTGCCGACCATGCTGTCAGCCTCGCTCATCACCACTGGACTGCCAAGGGCACGCGCCCGCAGTTCGGTAAGGCGCAATTTTCCCAGCGCAGTCGAGAAAAATCAATCGGCCGTGCGATCTTGTGTGCGCCGGTGCTGCATACCGGTCACGCGCAGGTTTCGGTCAGCGATGCGAGAAGCCCTGCCATCAAGCGCCCTCGCTCGGCGAGACTGTCGACATAGATGTGCTCGTCGAGAGTGTGGAGACCCGCACCACGGGCACCAAGCGAGTCGAGCGTCGGGATACCCAGCGCACCGGTGAAATTACCGTCAGATCCACCACCGGAACTGGCGGCGGTGAGATCGAGCCCCAGCCCGCGACCGATGTCGCGCGCCCGGTCAAACAGCGCGACCGAGCCTGCCTGCTCCGGCTCCCAGACCGGACGAGTCACGCCGCGTGTAACCTTGAACTCCACGTCACCCCGATTGGCGAGCGCCATCATCTGTTCGACGCCTGCGTCGAGATCCGCTTGCCGCTTCGCCATGCTCAGAGCTTCGGCGCGGCAGCTCGACGAGACACAGTTCACCCATAGGCCAGCGGAGATGACACCAACGGAGAAGGTGCAGTCTGGGGTCGTCATCGCCTCGATTTCCAGCACCCTGCGCGACATCTCGGCAATTGCGGAGCGACCTTCGGACAATGCAGCACCGGCGTGGCTTGGCCGACCGCGCGCCTCGAGATTGAAGCGCGCAATCGCATACCGGCCGGTGGTCAGCCCCCCGTCGCCACGCGCAGGCTCTGGCACCAGCACGATCCTGTTCTGACGTGCCGTGGTTTCAACGAGTTCACGCATCGCCGGAGTGCCGATCTCCTCATCGGGCGTAAACAGAACCGTCACCGGCAGAGGCGTTTCGACACCCGCCCGCTCAAGTTGGCGCAGCGCCTCCAGCGCCAGATAGTTTCCGGACTTCATGTCTTGGATGCCCGGGCCCCAACAGCGGTCGCCCTCACGTCTGAACGGCAGAAAGCCAAGTGTCCCAATCGGATGTACCGTGTCCATGTGACCGGCGATCAGAATGCCGGGCGTGCCCGCACGTGGATGCGGCAAGCGCGCCCGTACAGCACCGCCCAGGCCCAGGCGCCCCGGAATGCGCTCGATGCTCGCGCCCAGCGCTGCAAGGTCGTAGGTTGCGAGATCGATCATCCGGTCTACCGCAGCTGCATCGAATGTCGGGCTCTCGCATTCGATCCAGGGACGAAGTCCGGTGAGCATCTCGTCCGAGTCGAACGGGAGGTCGGACGGGTTCATCTACGATCCCCTCTCAGAGCACGGATGGCGAAAGTGTGCGTCGGGGCCCTTCGGCGTGAGGTTGGCCGGACCGGCTCGGCCCTCAGCAATGGCATCCCTGTTCTCACGCAGCGCACCGCCGTTCAACCAGGCGTGCGTAAATGCTCGCTCCGACCGGCAGAATCGAGTCGTCCAGTACAAATTCGGGGCTGTGCAGCGGCGCCGTGCCCGAGTGTCCGAGGGTGCAGTAGGCACCGGGCACCACGCGAAGCATATCCGCAAAATCCTCGGATCCGGTTCGGGCCTTCGAAGTCAGCTGTGCCTTGTCGGCGCCCACCACTTCTGCCGCAATCGACAGCATCTCTCGCGAGAGTTTTTCATCATTGATCAGGACATCAAAAATCGGACGAATATCGACGTCGATTTCCACCCCGTGCGCGGTCGCCACACCGGCGGCAATGACACGCATACGCTCTCTTGCCATTTCAGCGAGATCGGTCTCGAAAAAGCGCATCGTCCCAGAGACCACCGCCTCAGCCGGAATAACGTTGTAAGCGCTGCCCGCATGGACCTGTGTGACCGAAATCACCAATGCCTCCGTCGGATCGGCATTGCGGCTGACAACCGACTGGAGCGTTTGAACGAGGGCTGTCGTCGCAACAATGGCATCCCGTGACTGATGGGGCATCGCTGCATGGCTGCCACCTCCCCGGATGCGAAAGTCGAAGAAGTCTGCTCCTGCCATCGCCACCCCAGGCTTGACGCCCACGCGGTCCGGCAACCCGTTCGGATTGTTGTGCATGCCGTAGACCTCGTCGCACGGAAAGCGCTCGAAGAGCTTTTCGGCCAGCATCGCTCGCGCCCCGCCCAGCCCCTCCTCTGCGGGCTGGAAAATGAACACGGCCGTACCGTCGAAATTCCTGGTTTCGGCGAGATAGCGTGCCGCACCCAGAAGCATGGTCGTATGGCAATCATGACCGCAGGCATGCATCACGCCGGGATTTTGAGAGCGATAGGGGAGATTGGTCTGCTCCTCGATCGGCAAAGCGTCCATGTCCGCTCTGAGGCCGATCGTCCGGCCGGGCCCACGCCCCTTCAGGATTCCGACCACCCCGGTCGTGCCAATGCCTGTGTGGGTCTCGATGCCCCAGGCCCGCAGCTTTTCGGCAACGATGCCCGAGGTACGCACCTCCTCGAAGCCGATCTCGGGATGGGCATGAAAGTCGTGGCGGATGGTGGTCAGCTCGTCTGCCAAATCAGCGATGCTGTCAATCACGGGCATGGGTTTCTCCTGGCGATCTTTGCGGTGTGTGGTCTCACAAATCACCGGATGCGAGGTAGGGCGATCCATCCGGCACGCAACTGCGCGGCACCACAACCTCGACTTCTCCCAGCAACAGATAAGACAACGTCTTGCCGTGCCGGTCCAGTCCGAGAGAGGCGTTCACGCCACCCTGTAGCGCATTTTCGATGACAAAATTCAGCGCGGTGAGCTTCGGCAACTCATAGCGCTGGCACGCAGTCGCACCGAGATGGCTGAATGTCGCGAGCACGCGCTCAGCGGTGACTTGCTCGAGAAGGTACGGCCAGGCCGCCGGCAGGTACGCAATTGCAGAAATGTTGGAGACGTCACCCTTGTCGCCGGCGCGTCCATGAGCGATCGCGTGGAGCGGCAGCCGCAGATCGTTTGTCACCTGAACATCTCGATGCGCACTTGCTCCTCGACTGGAGCACGGGGGATCAGCACCGACGCTGTGGCCAACTGCGGTGTCACCGAGCAGCGATAGCCGCCGCCAGCCGCAGGCCCGGAGCAGTACAGCATCATGAGTTCATCCACCACGCGCTGTGCTGCCATTTTGTCGATGGACTGTGCGGCGACCCTTACGGTGTACTCACCATCGGTTGGCAAGCGCCGTGCCTCACGGCGTTCACGCGCTCCGCCGTCGTGAACAGAACCCGTTCCCACGATATCCACCCGGAGAGGTTCGTTCATCCCGTGACAGGCCAGACGCTCGCGAACGATGTCGCCCGCGAGCTCCGCGCGTGCAAGCGCATTGGGGCCAGCATAGGTCATGAACGCCTCGCCCAGCCAGCCATCATCGACGCAGACCGTGGCCTTGAGGCGATCTGGTCGCCCGCGGCCGCGTGCGCCGGTAACGCAAACATGATCCGGGGCGATCTCTGCAGCCTCGACATCGCTGCAATCGAGAACAACGTCGGGCACGAGATAGGCACTCGGGTCGTGCATTTCGTAGAGAAGTTGCTCGGTGACGGTTGCTCGGGTCACGCACCCGCCGGTCCCTGCGGGCTTTGTGATCACAACCCCGCCGTCAGCCTTGACCTCGGCGATCGGAAATCCAGCCTGAGCGAGGTTCGGTACGTCCTTGAAGCCAGGATCGGCAAAGTAGCAGCCCGTGACCTGACCTCCGCATTCCAGCAGGTGACCTGCCAGGGTCCCGGCCGCCAAGCAGTCCCAATCATCCTCAGCCCAACCGAATTCATGGATCAGAGGGCCGAGCGCCAGGGCAGAATCCGTGGTGCGCCCAACGAGGACGACATCCGCGCCAGTCGCAACCGCTGCCGCCACCGGACGCGCACCAAGATAGACATTCGCAGAAACGAGAGGGCGTCCTGCAAATGTCGGCCCCTCCATGGTTGGCAACGCGGAGATATCCTCGGCGGACATGACTTCGGTCAGATCGTCCCCGAGGACAACCGCGACCTTCAGATCATCGATCCCCTCTTCAGATGCAATCTCGTGCACCCGCTTTGCTGCACCGCGCGGGTTCGCGGCTCCGGCATTCGAGACAATGGTCACGCCCAAGCGTTTCGCCTCCGCGATGCACGGCCTGACGTAGTGCTCAAGGTAAGGTGAGAACCCTCCATGCGGATCATCGCGGCGCAAGCGTTGTGCAACCGCGAGCGTGCGTTCGGCGAGCACCTCGAACATCAGGTATCGCGGCCCATCACGTCGTGCCATGTCGGCGAGAATGGCCAGCGAGGCATCAAACCTATCCCCCATAAAACCAGCTCCGCAGCCGATATGGACGACGTTGCTCATCGGGGTTCTTAGCTCAACGGAATCCGGCCGGGCGTTGCCAGGCCGGATGTCCGAATTCTCGCGGTCCAGCAGGAGGCCGGACCGCTCGGGCGGCTCAAGCTGCTGACGGATCGCTTCACTTATGTGCCGCTATGTCGGTGGCGACCTGTCGGGCAGATGCCAGCATGAAACCGTGTTCGGAGCCGACAAAGAACATGGAGATCCCGAGCGCTGCGAGATCCGGGACCATCGCCGTGGTCGGACAGAACGTGACCGCTGCTTTGCCAGCGGCTTTTGCCGCTCCACCGACCTTGCCGATGGCGCTGCGCACCACGGGATCGGTGATATCTGTCTTACCGTAACAAACCGCAAGATCCGCGGGACCCACAAACAGTCCGTCGATACCGTCCACGGCTGCGATGTCCGCCACCGCATCGACGCCCTCGGGCTCTTCGATCTGCGCGAGCACCACCGTCTCGTCGTCCATCGCAAGGACGTCCGCCATAGGATGCGCGCCCAACCCCGCCCATCGGGTGCTGCCGGCAAAGCCGCGCCCGCCATGACCGAAGTGGGCGGCCTTTGAGACATCCTTGGCTTTCTCCACGCTGAAGACATGGGGCACGACAACACCCACCGCGCCGCTGTCGAGCGCCATGAGAATCTGTGCGGGCGTGCCTTCCGGCACCCGGACCAACGCCGGCAATCCGAGCGCTTTCGCCATTGCGAGAGATGTGTCCATGCCGCGACGGTCATAGGCGGCATGCTCACAATCGATGCACACGAAGTCGAGCCCACTTTGCGACAAGACCTCAATGATCTCATGGGCGGGTGTTTTGAGGAAAGTGCCTGAGAGCATCTCGCCTGAGAGGATCCGTGCCCGAAGGCCGTTGGGGGTCATGCTGAGCTCTCCTTCAGGGCCGCGAGGGCCGCAAGTTTTGTCCGATCGAGCCCCAGCTCGGCGCCGGTGGCAAGAATGGACTCCCACACGTCCGGACTGAGCGGCAGACCGTGTGCGCGCCGATCCTTGCGCCGCGCCCTCTCGGGATCGCCCGGCATCAGCACGGGTTGCGCGGGATCTGCGGGGCGGCAGTCCCGCACATAGTCCATGTAGTTTGCCACGAGATCGGACCAGCCGAAGCCGTCGTCCAGACGCGCCGGATCGATATAGATCGACAACATGCCGTTGTGCACGCGATCCCCTGGCCCACAGGTGCCCGAGCCCGTGATTGCGCCGGCCAGCATCTCACACGCGAGCGCCAGGCCAGAGCCCTTGTGTGCGCCCATTGCCGTAAGGGCGCCCGGACCCTTCCGGGGGTCAGGAACAGCACCAGGCGCGGTCTCGCCATAGAGCACATCCGGCTCGCCGGTGAGCGTGCCATCGGGACCGATCAACGCATCCTGCGGCACAGGCTTGCCGCCACGCTTTGCCACCAGCACCTTACCCTCGGCGACTGTCGAAGTCGCGAAGTCGAGCAGGAAATCACCGCCCTCACAGGGCACGCCAATTGCGACGGGGTCCGTCGCCATGCGCCGATCGGCGCCACCGAACGGTGCCACCAGCAGGGAATGCGAGACGTTGACAAAGTGAATGGAAACCAATCCTTCCCCGCAGGCCATTTCGGCCCAGGCACCGATGCGCCCCAAATGTCCCGAACGGCGCAATCCGACCACGGCAACACCGTGCGCGCGCGCCTTGGCGATACCGATCTCCACAGCTTGTCGGCCAACGACCTGGCCGAAGCCGTGAAGACCATCGAGGAGGGCAAAGGACTCTGAATCGATCACGGTCTCGACCGATTTTCCGAACAGCACATCACCCTGAGTGGCCCAAAGCACATAGCGTTGGGTCCGCACCACGCCGTGGCTGTCGTGGCCGGCAAGGTTTGCCTCGACCAAATTAGATGCAATCTCGCGGGCTTCGTCCGTGGCCGCACCAGCCGCTGAAAAGATGTTCGTCAGCGTCTCGCAAAGCCCTTCGGCATCGAGGCGTATATCACTCGCGGCGTTCACAACGTGCCTCGCGCAACGTTAGATGGACACTCGATCTGGACCATCATGTCAGGGTTCCTCCGGGATCCAAACGCTCGCGCAGTCGGGGACGAGCGACCGCGGACAACAAGGAACGAGACCCTAGCCGAAGCAGCGGGCAGCGCGCAATCGCGTCGGGTTCACGGATATGATGTCTGCCCTGCGTTCGCTTTCATCGAGCCCAGCGATATGATTGGGTGTCTTCAACGTCGAGACATGGGGCACTCTGAACAATGAGCGACACGCTACCCGCTGATCCGCAGGTTGCGATGATAGGCGCAGGCGCGATGGGAGGCGTGATCGCAGGCGCGCTTGCTCGTGCGGGGGTGCGCCTCACAATCGTCGATCTGGATGCCGAGCACGTCAATAGCATAAATCGTGACGGACTGCGCGTTGCCGGCTTGGGCGATGAAGCACCGCTTGTCGTTCCTGCCATGACAAATGCGGTGGCGACGGGCTGGGCCGATCTTGCCGTCATCATGACCCCCGCCTACTGCACGGCCGAGGCCTCTGAAACAGCGGCGCGGATTCTCACGAACAACGGTGACGCTGTCTCGATGCAGAACGGACTTGGCAATGCCGAGACGATGATCGCCCGACTTGGTGCAGGCCGGGTTTTCATGGGCTCGACCAAGGTCAGTGCAGACCGCCCTGCCCCCGGGTGCCCGAGAGCCACACGGATCGACCCGTCGCATGTGGGAGAATTGGACGGTGCCTCGCGCAAGCGCAGCCAATGGCTTGCCGAAATGCTTACCAGGGGAGGGCTTCCGACCAAGACAACCGAGAATGTCACGGGCGTTCTTTGGTCGAAGTTCATCCACAACTGCGCGATCAATGCCCTCTCGGCGATAACCGGTCTCACGATGGGAGAGGTCACGCGCACCCCAGGGCTGGGCGATGTCCGCTGGCAGATTGTCGAGGAGGCGATGGCGGTGGCCAGCGCCAAGGGCGTGACGCTGCAGGACCCGGATCCCCTCATCAAGATGAAGCCGCATGTCTGGCGAAAGTTCACCAAACCGTCGATGCTGCAGCACGTCGAGCAAGCCCGTGAGATTGAAATTGAAGCAATCAACGGCTGGCTGGTGCGCGAGGCAGAGGCCCTCGGCATCGATGTACCCGCCAATCGCATCATATCGGGCCTCGCGCGCGGCAGAGCGCTTGCCCGGCAACGTGCGGCGGCCGGCGGGGTCGACCTTGAAGCCATGGCAGCCGCTGCTGAAGCAGAGCTCGCCCGAGGGGAGACCCCTTGGGAACGCTGATGACCATGACAACACCGACAGGAGAAGCGAGATGACACGCCCGAGCGCAGAAGCACTCGCCAAGCTATCCGAGTGGGACACGCCCACAATCTGCAATGGTCTTGAACTGCTTGGAGAAGACCATCGTCTCCAGGGCTATTCCAAGTCGCCGTTTGTCTGTCTGCGCCCGGAAATGCCTCCCATCGTCGGCTACGCCCGGACCGCAACAATCCGGGCTTCTCAGCGACCGCATGGTGATCCGGCCGCAATGCGACAAAGCTACTACGAGTATGTCGCGACCGGGCCAACGCCCTCTATCGTGGTGATCCAAGATCTCGACAGTTCCCCGGGTACGGGCGCGTTCTGGGGCGAGGTGAACACCGCCATTCACAAAGGGCTCGGTGCCCTCGGCGTGATCACGAACGGTTCGATCCGCGACTTGGCAGACTCCGCTCCGGGTTTTCAGGCGCTGGCGGGACAGGTGGGTCCCAGTCACGCCTGGGTACACGTCGCAAGCTTCGGTGAGCCAGTACAAGTGCACGGTCTGAGCGTCTCGGATGGCGACATAATTCATGCGGACTGCCATGGCGCAGTCATCGTGCCGGAGGATGCGGTTGAGCGGTTGCCCGACGTGATCGCGCTGATTGCGCGCCGCGAAGCCGTTATCCTGGAGGCCGCCCGAAGCCCCGACTTCGACATCGAGCGACTGAAGGCGGCAATGACGGGTGCGGCGGACATTCACTGAGCCGAAGCGCTCACCATTCGCAACTTAAAGGTCGATGCTGCCCATCACATCAAGTGCATGGACAGGGACAGGGCTCATGCCAGCCGCGAACTCGTCGGCTGACTGGGCAAGAAGCGGGAATGTCTTGTAGTGCCCGGGTATCGCACCCTTGAGATCGAAGAACTTGCGGCAACCCCATGCGGCCCGCGTGCCATCCATCGTGAAGTGTCCGCCAATCGGCACAATCGCGAAATCGGGTTGATGCAGTTCGGCCATCCAGCCCCAATCCGCCATGATGTCTGTGTCCCCCATGGCATAAAGGGTCTTGCCTTCCGCCTCGATCATAAATCCACACTCGGCACCCGTGTAAACGGGGCCACCGTCCGACGCCACCGATGAGGAATGTGACGCTCCCACCAGTGTCACCGCAACTTCACCAAGACGCAGCGTACCGCCTTTGTTTGCCCCCGAACCTTCGACCCCATCGATTGCGGTGAACCAGTTCACCAGCTCATACATTCCGACCAACGGAGCGCCGGTGGTCTTGGCCAGATCCACGCAATCCGCGGTGTGGTCGTGATGACCATGCGTCAGCAGAATTTGTGTCGCACCCGCAGTGGCCTCGCCTGCGCGATCCGCCGGAAAGACCGGATTGCCCGTGATCCAAGGATCAAGCAGCAGGACCTCGCCCGCCGCTTCGATCCGGAAACTGCCGTGCCCCATCCAGGTGACGCGCATTCTTCTCTCCCGTCATCGCGATTCTGACCGATGCAGCATGGCGAGGGTTTGCAGGAACGGCAATCGGTACATCGAAATATGGCCCGGTGCGTTCCGCCATTGGACGAACCGCCAGCTCAATTGGGCTCGGATCGGCCTCATGGCAGACTTGCCAAATGGCGCTTGAAGTCATGATCGAGGCTTTGGTCTTTGACGAGCCAGGCACCAAAGTCAATGGAGGGGCGTCTGCGCAGGCTTGCTCAAGCTTGTCTTGACTGAGGGGCCTCATCATCGGCTCGTCACGGGCTGAGTTCCTGATTTGCACCACCAACCATCGCCCTGATGCGGGCCACTGGAGCTTGACGGGTTTGTGCCGCCCCGCCTCTCCACCGGAGCCATGGGCGCAGCGCTGCCTCATTCTCCGATGCGCAATCCTATTGCGGCCTTCGATGCGCACCGCTAAACCGACGCCGTTCCGGCCCCATCCAGAGGTTGCCCGCATGTCCGTCGACATCGACACAGTCCGGCGCGTCGCCAAGCTGGCCCGCATCGCCGTCCGCGAGGAGGAGCTCAGCCCGTTGGCCGATGAGCTCAATGGTATTCTCGGCTGGATTGAGCAACTTGGTGAGGTGGACGTCGAGGGTGTGCCCCCGATGACGTCGGTGACACCAATGGCCCTTCCGCAACGCGAGGATCAAGTGGTGGATGGTGACCGCCAAAGCGATGTTCTACTGAATGCGCCCGATGCACGTGAGGGATTTTTCGCCGTTCCGAAGGTGGTCGAGTGAAAATGCGATGTGATCCCCGCGCGCGGCGTGGGCGTGCGCCCAGACAGCTTTCGGCTCGCCAGTGCCGCATCTCTACGGTCGAGGGACGGGCATGAGTGAACTGAACAGCTTGAGCATCGCCGAGGCACGCGACCGGATGCGCACCGGGGACATCACGTCGCGTGATCTGACAGAGGCCTGTCTTGCTGCGATCGACGAAGCAGACGCGTTGAACGCCTTCAGCGCAAAGTTGCCGCAGCAGGCACTTGAGATGGCAACGAATGCGGACGCCCGGCGCGCGGCCGGTGAGGACGCATCGCTGCTCGGCGTGCCACTCGGCGTCAAGGACCTGTTTTGCACCGAAGGCACACCGAGCCAAGCGGCCTCGCGCATCCTGGATGGCTTCCGACCGCCATATGAGAGCACCGTGACGTCTCAGCTTTGGCAGAGCGGCGCCGTGATGCTGGGCAAGACCAACATGGACGAGTTCGCCATGGGCAGCTCGACCGAAACAAGTTGCTACGGGCCCTGCATCAGTCCATGGCGCCGCAAGGGCGATGCCGCTCCAATCACGCCTGGCGGGTCATCGGGGGGCTCGTCGGCATCGGTTGCGGGAGACCTGTGTCTGGGCGCGCTCGGGACAGACACAGGTGGTTCGATCCGCCAGCCTGCGGCACTCACCGGCATTGTCGGCTTGAAGCCCACTTATGGCCGCTGCTCACGCTGGGGTATCGTAGCGTTTGCCTCTTCACTGGATCAAGCCGGGCCACTGACCAAGACCGTTCGTGACGCCGCCATTCTGTTGGGTGGCATGTCAGGGCATGATCCAAAGGACTCGACATCTGCTCCCCAGCCCGTACCTGACTTCGAGGCCTCGCTCGGTCGCTCGGTCAAAGGGCGGCGTGTCGGGATTCCGCGTGAGTACAGGGAAGGCCTTCCCGACGAGACCGAGGCCTTCTGGAAGCAAGGCATCGCAATCCTGCGCGATGCCGGTGCCGAAATCGTCGACATCTCGTTGCCGCACACCAAGTACGCGCTTCCAGCCTACTACATCATCGCTCCAGCCGAAGCGTCTTCGAACCTCGCGCGCTACGACGGGGTTCGGTACGGCAACCGGGCGCGACTCGACCAGGGCGACGGCATCGTCGAGATGTATGAAAAGACCCGGGCCGAAGGTTTCGGGCGAGAAGTTCGCCGCCGGGTCATGATGGGAACCTATGCGCTGAGCGCGGGCTACTATGACGCCTACTACCTGCGCGCGCAGAAGGTACGCACGCTCATAAAGCGGGACTTCGACGAGGCCTTTGGCGAGGTCGACACAATTCTGACGCCGACAACACCAGAACCAGGATTCGCGCTTGGTGAAGTCTCGGATCCGATCACGATGTATCTCAACGACGTCTACACGGTGACAGTCAATCTCGCGGGACTGCCAGGCATCTCGGTTCCGATCGGGCTTGCAGGGAACGGACTGCCGCTCGGACTGCAGCTCATAGGTCAGCCGTTTGCTGAGGCCGATCTTCTGGCAGACGCATATGTTCTCGAGGAAAGTTCAGACTTTGAAGCGAAGCCTGAACGCTGGTGGTGACCACCCTCAGCCCCGGCGGGTGATCACCGTTGGTTCAGCTCAGTCGTCGCGCCGCTCAAAATGTCAGAAGCGCGAATGCAAATGACGCGGCAGATAAAGCAAACGCTTCTCGTCTTGCACCAACGGCAGCCGCTAACACCGCGAACGCAATCATAGCGCAGATACCAATTACAACAGGGTCACCACTGACGATACCCATGGACACGGGCGCACTCACCGTCTTCAACGCATCACTCCCTACACACCACTCGCGGCCTACACGCGACAAGCGCCGCTACTCCAATAACGCCTTAATTTTACGTCAAATATGATGAGGTCTCAATGCGCGCGCTGGTTCGCTGACGCTGACGCAGGGCCTCAGCGAACGGAAGTCTTTGATTCTGAGCTGTAATCTTTTTTGCACGCACCAACAGGACGCCGCAGTTTCGCCGCGATTCGTTCTTCTGTCGATTGTGCGGACGAGCGGATGAATCCACTCAGACCTGTGGTTTTCGCCGAATCAACGCCCACCGCTCGTTTTGGTTCCATCCCTCTCCAGAACTTCTTTTAACCATGGGATCGATTGTACCGCGGCGTCCAGAGCGCCGGCCTCAGCGTTGAACCGGCGTTGCCCTTGGTGGCCGCAGACGGACCAGCCCCTCGGATCTTCAGGGTCACGCCGATACTCATCGAACCCCCAGCTGCCGTCGGTCCGAACGAACACGTCGACACAGCGCACACCGTCCTGCGTCTCGATGGAGCGCATGACCGTCATCTTGCTCCCACCGGTCGGCACGCTAGACTGCCCAGACCGATGCGGCATCCGGAGAAAGCACGCCATGGAGTGGTCGATCCACCACGTCAATATCTGCGCCCACGACGTGTCGAAGACACGCCACTTCCTGACCGACATGCTCGGTCTCGAAGAAGGCGTCTGGGAGTACCCCGAAGCGGAGCAGCTGGGCGAGATCGGGCATGATGTGGAGAGTATCGCATACTACGGCACGGGAAATCGGGGCATTCACGCGGTCCGTCCGATCCCCACATTTCCGCGAGACAACGGCTTTCTGCACAACCCGACCATCGGTGGACATGTGGCCATAACCGTACCCGATCTGGCGGCGGTCACCCAACGTATGGAACAGGCAGGACTGCCATACTCGGATGCGGGCGTCTATGCCATGCGCGGTGTCCATCAGGTCTACTGCTATGATCCATCGATGAACGTCGTCGAGATCAACGAGATAGTCGATGGCAGTGTGCCCCCGGGCGTGCAGCCCTGGGAAGATGAGTGGGGCTGGGGAATACACCATGTCAATCTGATGGCGCACGACACGCGCGCCTCAGCTTCGTTCTTCAGCGAAATCGTCGGTCTCGAGGAGGGAACGTGGGATCGTGGTGGCACATCTGGGGATTTCTCGATCGATCCCGCAGATTTGACGATCTTCCCGCTGGGAGATGGCAATCGGGGCCTGCATCTAATCCGGCCTGATGCAGAATTCAATCGTCGAAACGGGTTTCTCCACAACCCCTCGATCGGCGGACACCCAGCGATCATGGTGCCGGATTTGCCGGCAGTGATGGCCCGGCTTGACGATGCGGGCGTGCCGTTTTCGGATGCTGGAGTTTATGCGATGCCCGGGATGCATCAGATCTATGTCTACGATCCTTCGATGAACGTGATTGAGGTGAATCAGCGCGTCTGACACGCTGTACGCTTGGCGGGAGCCTCGAACTCCCGACCACCCAAGTGATGTCAAGGTCGCTGCCTTGCGGTTCTGTCACGCCTCAGCGCCGATGGGATGTGAGCCCCTCAGACGACTTGGTCAGCCGCAACTGCGGTTGTGGTTCGTCCCACCAACTTCGTGCTTCAGCGGTGAAACCGATCTCTTCGCCGCCTCAGCGCGTTACTCGGCGGCAAGGGCCTCATCCACCAGTCCAAGGCCTGCCAGCGCCTCGCGCACCTTCTGCTTTTGTGCTTCTGTCGCTGGCGAGGTTGGACGGCGCGCCAAGCCAGCAGGCACGCCCTGTAGGGTCTGCGCGTACTTGCAGAGCGAGGGCATATTGTCCTGCCCGATTGCGTCCCAGACCGGCATCAGCCGCTCATGTAACGCTCTGGCCGCCGCATGATCGCCCACCTGCACCGCATCCCAGAGCTTGCGCGAAGGTCCGGGTGCTGCCGTCAGGATTGCTGCGATAGAGCCACGTGCGCCAAGACAGTAAGACAGATAGAGCAATGCATCGACTGCCGAGAAGATGAGATTTCGTGGATCAGCGCGGCGCTGAAGGTCGGCGAAAAGCTTCATGTCTCCGGCAGATTGCTTGACCCCTCCGACGCCCGGCACCTCCTCCATGATCCGAAGGAGCAGATCAGGCGAGAGATAGCAGTGCGGCACGACATTGTAGATCAGGATCGGCAAACCGCATTCGCCATGGATGCGCCGGAAGTGATCGACCATCGCATCGTCATCGGGGCGGAACAGATAACTTGGTGGCGTAACCTGCAGCGCGACAACGCCCAGCTCCGAGACTTGACGTCCACGTGCTGCGGTTTCCGCCGTCGAATTTGAGATGATACCGGCAACCACCGGAACGCGGCCCGAGACGGCATCGACTGTGGCCGCTAGCAGGTCACGATGCTCACCCCTGTCAAGCGCATGCCCCTCTCCGGTCGACCCACCCGCTGCAAGCCCGTGCACACCCTCCGCAATCAACCAGTCGACCTGAGCCGGGATCGCCCCAAACTCGATTCTGTCTTCGTCATCGAATGGAGTTGTGAACGGCGCGACGATGCCATGTAGGTCCTGAAACATTTGTAGCCTCCCTTTTGCCAGGGAGGCTACCGCAGCTTTGCCACTCTCAGTCTTCGAGCAGTCTTCGAGCAGTCTAGAGCGGAATTATGGACCCGGCTGCCTGCCGTCCGTCGCGGCCAGTTTCGATCTCGAATTCCACCTTCTGGTTGTCTGAAAGACCATCAAGGCCAGCGCGCTGCACGGCCGAAATGTGCACGAAGATGTCTTTTCCCCCTTCATCAGGCGCGATGAAGCCATAGCCTTTGGTGCTGTTGAACCACTTCACGGTCCCGGTCGGCATAGATAGTTTCCTCGTCTTGCGGGCATCTGCCCATAATGAACTGTGGGGCGAAGCCCCGGTTACAGTGAACCAGCGGACTGCCACCACGCCTTCTTGACGAGCGCAAAACAGGTAGTCTTGGGTCAACAAGCACCGTTAACGGGTGCTATACCAAAGCTAGCCCAGATCAAATTGACTCTCAATCGTAAAGCGAGAGCATGACGTTGAGTTACCCTGACAAGAGAGCATCACAAAAACGTCATGAAACAGTGGCTGGAAGGAAGTCCTCGACCAGTGCGTCCACCACTGCGACCAAGGCGTCTTCGCTGGAAGCGCCGGCCTCGACGGCACTACGATAGGTGCGTCTTTGACGATCGGCGGACGTGCCCTCCTGCGCCAGACGCTGGGCACCCTCCAGCTCTGATCGGCATCCGAGCGCATCTGCATCTTCTCCGATCAGGCCAATCAGCTCTTCTATAAGATCGCGGAACTCGACTTGACAGCTCTTTCCATGGTCCACGAGCTGGCCGCCGGCCCCGTATCGCTGCGCCCGCCAGCGATTTTCGTTGATCAGGATTGCCGGGTAGAGCCGCCAGCGCTGGTTGCGGGTTCGCAGCCTGTAGAGATATGCGAGCACGGTCTGGAACATCGCGGCCACTGTGGCCGCGTCGTCGATGTGCGAACAGACGTCCGTCACCCGCTGCTCGAGCGTCGGGTACTTGTCGGAAGGCCGGATGTCCCACCAGATCTTGGTTGCATCCTCGATGCATCCTGCATTGATGAGGTGCCCGACCAAACGGCGATACTCTCCGTAGGAACTCACATGATCGGGCAAACCGGTCCGCGGCAAAGCGTCAAACACCGTCAATCGATAGGATGCGAGGCCGGTGTCTTCTCCCTCCCAGAAGGGAGACGAACAGGATAGAGCCAGCAGATGCGGCAAGAAGTATGCCGCCTGATTCATCAGATCGATGCGTGTGTCCTCGTCCTCGATCCCCACATGTACATGGCATCCGCAGATCAGCATCCGCCGAACGGTTTGACCCAGATCCGAGCGCAGACCGTCGTAGCGCGGCTTGCGCGTGTGGGTCTGCTCGCGCCAATGGGCAAAGGGGTGAGTTGAGGCGGCGATGGGTGCATAGCCAAACTCGCCCGCCGCCGCTGCTATCGCGGTGCGCAAACTCAGCAGATCCTCCCGCGCCTCCGAGACCGAACGATGAGGTCGCGTGCCGACCTCGATCTGACATTGCAGATATTCAGCGGTAGAACGCTCGGACGTAAGCTCAGAGCATCTTGCGAGAAACGCATCTTCGGGCTCCCGCACCAGATTGCGGGTTTCCCGATCGACAATCAGGTACTCCTCTTCGATACCCACGGTGAAACTTGGCCGCTCGAGCATGTGCACCTCCCCGGAGAGAGACACAGTCTAGCATCCAAGCCACAGGGGACGTCCAGCCGATCCTCGGCTGGTCAAACAGGACCGTGCGATCAGTCCTTTAACAGCCGCTCCAGCGTTTCGCGCTCCTCGGCGCTCAGCGCTTCACTGGATTCAGGCCGCCGGGCACGCAGAAAGAGAATCGCGGCAAGCAGGCCCAGAACGAACACGACCGGTCCCGCGAACCAGAGCATCGCATTCTCCAAGGTGAACCTCGGCTTCAGCAAGACAAACTCGCCATAGCGATCAACGAGATATGTCTTCACTTCGCTATCACTGTCCCCCGCCACCAGGCGCTCACGGACGAGAAGTCTCAGGTCCCGGGCCAGGCTCGCGTTCGAGTCATCGATCGATTCATTGCGACACACGAGACAGCGGACTTCCTTCGAAATCTCCCGGGCACGTTCTTCCAGCTCCAGATCGGGCAGAATCTCGTCGGGCTGCACTGCATTCGCGCCCGGCATGCCGACCAGCAGCGCGAGCAAGACCAGCCACGCTTGTACGGTTTTCCTCATTCCGCTGGCACAGCCGCTGCTTGGGCGCGGCGGGCGGCGGCGCCCACGCGATAGCGCCTGTCGGTCAAGCTGACCAATCCACCGAGAGCCATGATCAACGAGCCGATCCAAATCCAGTTCGCAAGCGGCTTGTAGTAGGACCGCACCGCCCACGCGCCGGTGCCCTGTTGCTGATCACCCAATACCAAGTAGACATCGCGGGCGAACCCCATATCGATGGCGGCCTCCGTGGTCGGAGTCTGTGCGACCGGGTAGAAGCGCTTCTCGGGGGTCAACTCACGGACGATATCGCCGTCGGAGAACATCTGGAAGCTGCCGCGCTGGTACGAATAGTTCGGCCCCTGCCCGTCAACCACTCCGTCAAAGCGTAACTCGTAAGGTCCGAGAGGGATGATATCACCTGGTTGTGCCAGACGGATGTCCTCGATCTCCCATGCGGACACCGCAGCGATTCCCATGACCGTGAGACCAAGTCCCGCATGTGCAATCGACTTGCCCCAGTCCGCACGCGGCAGAGAGGCAAGGCGCTGCAGGCCAACGGCTGCGCCGACCCGCGCGAAGCCACCGCGCTCCCAGAGCTCGACGAGGACGCCAAAGACCAGCCAGGCGGCGAGCGCAAGACCGATCGGCGCTAGAAGAGCCGTGCCCTCCTGCAGGCCCCACACGATGCCCCCGAATGCCAGCGCGCAAGCGCCCGCCAGCCATAGACGAGTCAGCACCTTACCTGCATCCGCCCGCTTCCACGGCATCAGTGCGCCGAGCGGCAAAGCAAGGAACAGCAACACCATGAAGGGTGTGAACGTGAGATCGAAGAACGGTGCACCGACTGAGATTTTCGCGCCGTCAATGAACTCCCTCACCAGCGGCGCAAGAGTGCCGATGAACACCACTGCGCAGGCCACTGCGAGAAGGAGATTGTTCAGAACCAGCGCGCCCTCCCGGCTAACAGGTTGAAAAACACCCTCGGACCGCATCGACGGCGCCCTCCAGGCGAACAACGCAAGCGAGCCTACGATCGCAACCAGAAGGATCGCCAGGATGAACACGCCACGCTCGGGGTCGTTTGCAAACGCATGTACCGATGTGAGGACACCCGAGCGGACAATGAAGGTCCCGATGAGACTGAGCGAGAAGGCAAGGATCGCCAGCAGGATGGTCCACGTTTTGAGCGCCGAGCGTTTCTCCACCACAATCGCCGAGTGCAGCAAGGCCCCGGCCACGAGCCATGGCATGAAAGAGGCATTCTCGACCGGATCCCAGAACCACCAGCCGCCCCAGCCAAGTTCGTAGTACGCCCAGTAAGACCCCAGCGCGATCCCAATCGTGAGCGAAACCCAGGCGGCGAGCGTCCAAGGTCTCACCCAGCGTGCCCACGCCGCATCGACCCGGCCTTCGATCAGAGCCGCAACCGCGAAGGAAAATGCCATCGAGAGCCCGACATAGCCGATGTAGAGAAACGGCGGATGGATCGCGAGCCCGATGTCCTGCAGCAGCGGATTGAGATCATTGCCGTCCGGGGGCGCCGGCAGCAGCCGCTCGAACGGGTTGGATGTGAAGAGGATAAAGGCAAAGAAGGCGGCGGCAATCATTGCCTGCACCGCCAGCGCCCGCGATTTGAGCCCGAGAGGAAGATCTCGACCGAAGGCCGCGACTGTTGCGCCAAAGAGCGCGAGGATCAGCACCCACAGCAGCATCGACCCCTCGTGGTTCCCCCACGTGCCTGAGACCTTGTAAATCATCGGCTTGAGGGAATGCGAGTTCGCGGCAACCAGACGGACGGAGAAGTCCGAGGTCACGAATGCATGGACCAGTGCTGCGAAGCTCAGGCCGACCAACAGGAACTGGGCAAGTGCGGCGGGACTTGCCACGCGCATCCAGTCTGACCAGCCCTTTGTCGCGCCGATCAGAGGCACGCTCATCTGAAACAACGCGACGACGAACGCCAGGATCAGCGCGAAATGTCCGAGTTCTGCGATCATTGCTCTGCCCGCTCTGCAACTGACCGAAACATATGCCGAGCGACCAACGATGCAAATGCTATTATCAAGAAGCCAGGGATCATCCGAGACGATCCCTGGCTGATGTTTCCGTTCGCTCCCTCGTCAGACGAGACCGGGATCCTCGAGCACGAAAGCGTTCCCCTGGATAATAGCAGTGAGCTCAAATTCAGTGCCGTCGCTTAGTTCCAATCGGGCGGTCACATCATTGTCCACACCATCGGTGGGATCGAGCCCCTCAATTTCAGTCGGCGGCAGTTCGAAGCCGAAAGGCGTCGAGATCAGATCATCCTCATCAATGTCAGGGTCTTCAACACCGTTCACAAAGATCATGAAGTCAGCCACCGAGGCACCAAGGCTGCCCGTCAGAATCTCAGCCTGCAAATCTTCGGGCGAGAGAACTTGCTGTGCGCCTCCTGTGTTGTCGATTTCGTTCAGAGTATCGATGTCCGCGAACGAACCAACACCAACCGCAATGATCTCGGCATCGAAATTGTCTTCGAGCGCCTGCACCTCATCATCGAAGTTTTGGAAGTTCGGAAAACCATCCGACAAGAAATAGACGATGTTGGTGTCGCCACCGGCCGACTGACCATCAAAAAAGTCCAATACAGCTTGGAACGCAGCTTCGTAGTCCGTTCCACCTTCGACCTGAAGAGACGTCAAGGCCTGTGAAAGTGCTTCTTCTCCCGGTTCGAACGTCCCAAGAAAATCTGCATCACTTTCAAAGCTAATCAGTCCGATTTCAACCAGGCTCGGGTCGAGCCCTTGATCAGCAATCGCATCGGAAAGGCCCAGGAGCGAAGCAATCTCTGCATCCAGCAGTGAGTCGGCCTGCGAATCGCCATTGACATCTCCGACGCTCACGTCACCGACGAACAGAAAACCGGTGCTTCCTGAATTGTCGATGACGAAGGCGATGTTGTTGACATCGCCCCCAACTCCGAGCGTGAGCGACGCCTCCACGGTCGCCGTTCCGTCGTCGGTTGTTTCGGGCGCACCTACTCCGAAAGTTACATCGGTGCCATCCTGGGTCTCGCCTTCTTCTTCGACGATGACGGTTTCGGGGTCGTCGCCCTCTCCGGAACCATCTCCGTCGTCAGGAACATCGAACACCAGATCGTCGATGGCACCAGAGCCGTTCAGTTCGACTTCGAGCTTTGCGGCGTTCGCGAACCCGAGATCGAATGTTCGCGCATCGTTGTTTTCGCCCTCGGAGATCTCGATCTCACCAATCAGATTGCCGACTTCGTCAAAGGCACGGATTGTACCGCCCTCTTCGCCGTCGAGGATCTTGATCGATGTGAGGTCGGACGGTTCGTCAAAGTCGAATGTAACGATGCCGCCACCGCGATCGTCGTCTGCATCAGAACTGTCGTTGTCTTCGGAGATGATAAGTGCGCTGCCTTGACCATCAAATCCGAGATCACGGTCGCCGCCTGTCACGTTCTCCGTGTCGAACGCCATGGCAGCACCATTGTCACCCCGATCGACATTCGCGACCGAGGAGATCGACACACCGTCCGCAGCGAACTGATTGTCAATTACCGCGCCTGAATCAAGATCATTGAAGTCAATTATTCTCTCGACCAATTCTTTTCTCCCGAATTGCGTTGCTTTCCCAATTAGATCACAGAATATTTGAACTGATTCAAATTCGTCCAAGGGTAAATGCAGCACATATACTCTGCAATACTGAAATTTTTATAGTTTGCACCAGCAGAAAGGATCAAGCTCAAAATTGTTACACTTTTATTTCATCGCCAAGCGCAGCGCCGTTGCTGTCACTGCAATGCGTTACTTGCGACACAATACTTTGTGAATTTTCGAACAGTAGCGGAGGGCGGACGCACATGCTAGGCTCGCTTTGGCCCTTTGAATGGTCAGAAAAAAACCATGCCGAGAGGAGAGAAGATGATCCGCACATTCGGAGTCGCCGCACTGGCGGTTGCTTGCGCCACCGTCGGGGTCGCAAGCGCGAACGAAGCCATGGAGAAGGCGATCAAGGCGCGCCAAGGGATGTTCCAGCTTTATGCCTTTAACCTCAGTGCATTGGGCGCCATGGCCAAGGGCGAGGTCGATTACAACGCAGAAGCCGCACAGAGCGCTGCAAACAACCTGCACGCCGTGGCATCTATCGACGGCCAAGCGATGTGGCCGGAGGGTTCAGACAACACCGGGGCGATGAAGGGCAAGACCCGCGCCAAAGTCGAGGCATGGACGACCTGGCCCGCGGTTGGCAAGAAACAAGAGGACCTCGTCGTCGCGACTTCAGCGCTCAAAGATGCGGCCGGTGGCGGACTTGATTCGCTCAAGGGCGCGATCGGCGACGTTGGCAAGGCGTGCAAGGCCTGCCATGAAGACTTCCGTGCCAAGGATTTCTGATCCGGCGATGTGAAAAACAGAGCTCTGCCGCAGCAGGGCTCTGACCCTCAAAGGTGCAGTGTTCCTTCCATCAGGACAACACCCGCTCCCGCAACTTTGACACCAGAGATCGCATCGGGCGGACCCAGCGCTTCTACGCGCGCTGTGCCTGGTCTGCCCATCCAATGTCCCTGCTGGGCGGTGAACAATGGTCGTTCGATCAAACGATTGCCCCAGAGATATGCTGCCATACAGCCCGTCGCAGAACCGGTAAACGGGTCCTCCGCGGGCATAGGTGGCGCAAGCAGCAGCCGCGAGAACGTGTCACCTTCCTCACTCGCGCCACTCAAGGTTACCAGAAACGGTTCCATCAACGCGGCACCGGGCTCGGAACTCGCATTCCGCCATCGCTCCAAAGCGGCGACGTCGAGCTGTGCACGCCTCAGTGCGTCGTGGTCCTTTAGAACCGTGATGCAGAACGGCGTACCGGTGGAGACGATCTGCGGCGCCCCGAGGATATCACCCGCGGCGAGGCCATACATTTCCGCAATCTCGGCCGCACCGTAGGTTTCGCCGAAGTCGGGTCTGGGCTGTGTCATCGTCACAAGCGCGGGTCCCGATGGAGATTTGGAAACCTCAATCGGGAGGATTCCGGCGCCGACCTCGAGCGTGAAGCTGGCACTCCCGCTCGAGAGGTCCACGAGACCACGATGGATCAGCGAAGTGACGGTCGCCACCGTCGGATGACCGGCCATGAGAATTTCGCGCGTTGCGAGGTAGTAGCGTGCACCAAAGTCAGCAATATCCGAACCGACCAAGTAGGCGCACTCAGAGAGCGATGTTTCGCGCACCAGCGCGAGCCTGTCTTTCACGCTGACATCAGATGCATCGTGGACAACCGCACAGGCATTGCCCCCGAACGGCCTCTCGGTGAAGGCATCGACCCAGTCGAAACTGTAGGCGGGCATGGTGGGCTCCTGAGATCGCGGGACGATTCAATGTCAGGGGCCGATGACGCTCCGGCAAACGAAAATTCTTGATGATCGTGTTCGACACCCGCGATGGATCGCGCTATTGCGCTTCCTGCTGCCAGTGGCCTTGCTCTTTGAGGGCGTCGGCCACCTCCTTGGGCATGTAGTTCTCGTCGTGCTTGGCGAGCACTTCGCTGGCCTGGAACTGACCGTCACGCCAATAGCCTTCCGCCACGATGCCTTGTCCTTCGCGGAACAAATCCGGCAGCACGCCGGTGAAGGCCACCTGCACCGTTCCATTTCCATCGGTGAGGTCGAACAGGTGAGTGGCGCCATCTTCGGCCTTCGACCCTTCAACCACCAGTCCGCCGACGCGCAGAAGCTGATCCTCGCGGAACGTGCCCTCGGTCAGCTCGGTCGGGGATTTGAAGAATGCAATCGCATCCTGCGCCAGAAACCCGAAAAGGCCCGCGGCCCCGATCAGCAGAACGGCCCCCAGGACCAGCATCTGAATGCGTCTGCCCTTCTTGGACGATCTCATCATTCTTCCCCCGCCTCTGGCACGCCAAAATTGACCACTGCATTAACCTGTGCACCAAAGATAATCGCGACCCCCGTCAGGTAAAAGAACAACAGTGTCACAATGACACCCGCCAAAGCGCCATAGGTCAGCGCATAAGACGGCGCATAGGCCAGATAGACCGACATCGCCGAAGCCAGCGTCACCCAGATCAGCATCGATATCACAATGCCTGGCCACACTCTCACGCCCCGCATGGAACGGGCGGGCAGCACATGGTGCATGACCCAGAGGATTGCGTAGAGCAAGACACCCCCGACAAGATAGCGCGCAAGATCAGCGCTCGCCGGGATCTGAAAGGTTGTCCAGGCTTCGATCAGTGAGAAGGCGAGAGGTGCGAAGATGATCAGCACCGCCAGCAGGCCAAAGGTGATGAACGCGATGAACACGAAACCGATCGAGGTGAGCCGGTTCAGGACGAAGTTGCGTGGTGTTTCCACGTCATAGGCCTTGTCGAGACCGATGCGGATCGCCTCGACCCCGTTCGATGCGGCATAGACAGTCCCGATCGCCGAGAGCGTGAGGATATGTCCACGTCGCGTGCCGAGCACTTCGTCCAAAACTGGCTCGAGTGTCAGAGCCACGTGCTCTGGTACCGCCTCGAACAGAGCCGCCATGGCCTCGGCACTGTAGCTCTCACCGATCAGAATGCCGGCCAGCGCCGTAGAGAAGATCAGGAACGGAATGCCCGCAAGCATCGAGGAATAGGCGATGTAGCCAGCCAGAACCGAGCCTTGATCGTCATTGAACCGACGCACCAACTCGTTGAGAAAGCGCCAAGAATACCATTTGACCACGCGCTTCGGCATCGTTCCACGATCCTCGCGGCTGCTGTGGAGCGCTACGGAAAGAGCGGCGCCATCATCAACCCAGCAGTCTCGTCCAGACCGAGCAATAGATTGGCGTTCTGCACGGCCTGGCCTGACGCGCCCTTCATCAGATTGTCGAGGACCGAGAAGACGATCGTGCGTCCAGGGCGCCGATCAGCGACAACGCCGATATGGCAGAGGTTCGAGCCCCTCACATGGCGCGTGGCGGGCACCTCGCCAAACGGCAACACGTATAAGAACGGCTCGTTCGCATATCGGGAATTCAGAGCCTCATGGATTGCGCTCGCCTCGCCCCGCACATGAATCGTTGCCAGTATTCCACGGTTCTGCGGCAACAGATGCGGCGTAAACGTGCAGGTGACGGGACGCCCGGCAACCTTTGTGAACTCCTGCTCGAACTCGGCTATGTGGCGGTGCCGTCCAACGTTGTAGGCGTGGACGCCTTCCGACACCTCGGCGTGAAGCATACCTTCCTTTGCCGAGCGTCCTGCACCCGAGACCCCTGTTGCGAGATCGATGATGATCTCATCCGGATCGATCAGGTTGGCGTCAAGAAGCGGCAGAACCGCATAGAGACCCGTCGCAGCATTGCATCCTGTGCCGGCGACGAGTCGCGCTCTGCAAATGTCCTCGCGGTAAAACTCGGTCAGCCCGTAGACCGCTTCGCTTTGCAGCTCCAGCGCCATGTGCGCGTGCCCGTACCACTCGGCATAGACAGCAGGGTCCCGGAGGCGGAAATCCGCTGAGAGATCGACTATTTTCAGATCGCGTGGCAGCGCGGCGATCACCTCCTGGCTTGTCGCGTGCGGCAGCGCGCAAAAGGCCAAATCGATCGCAGAAAAGTCGATCTGGTCGATCTTTGTGAGCTCCGGCAGCTCCAGATGCCTGAGATGCGGGAAAACAGCACCCATTGCCATGCCCGCCTTTCGGTCGGCTGCCAGCGCCGCCACACGCATTGTCGGGTGGGTGGCTAGCACGCGGACAAGTTCCGCGCCCGTGTATCCGCTGGCACCGAGAATGGCAATTTGCTGGGTCATGGCCTGTCTCCTCCGAGCGGGGGGACTAGCCGATCCGGTCCCGTGACGCAATGTCAGCCATCGCTGCGACGCACATCAGGCGGCCACAAACGAAAGCTCCAGGCCCGCCATCGCGCGCGCGCTTGCCTCGACGTGGGTCGGCTCACCGGTCGTCAGGCAAAGCAACTCGCCGTCGCCCCGAAAACGCGGATGGCGTTCGAGGTATGCGGCAAGACTCGCAGCCGTCAATCCGGCCTGTGAGTAGAGCTTCGTCGCCTCCGGCAGCGCATTGCGGAAATCGGCTTCCGCCATCGGATAGTGCGTGCAGCCGAGCACGACGGCTTGTGGCGCCGCACCTCGCGAGAGCAAGGCTTGACAAAACGTCTGAACCAGGGCGCGCGCCCGCGTCCTGTCTCCCGCTTCAAGGGCCTCAACCAGCCCTGGGCATGGCTGCTCAAGCACCTCGACGTTGCTCGCGCGGAACGCCAGCTCACGCGGGAAGGCATGGCTGCGAACGGTTGCTGGTGTCGCGAAGAGGCCAACCCGCTTCACCTCTGCCGGTCGGGGTGGACCTGAATAGGCCCAGGGACGACCGGTCAGCGCCTCGATCATCGGCACCAGAACACCCAGCACCCGATTCTCTCGCCGCGCGCCCTGAGCCGGCAACCAATCCTGCTGAAGTGACCGCAGCGCGACCGCTGCCGCCGTGTTGCAGGCGAGAACCACCAACTCGCATCCCTCATCAAAAAGGCGCGTGACGCCTGCCCTCGTCATCGCGTGGATCTCTTCGGCGGTGCGCGTACCGTAGGGCGCGTTCGCGTTGTCGCCAAGATAGACGAAGCCCTGATCCGGAAAGCGCGAACGCAAGGCGCTAAGAACGGTGAGCCCGCCCAGACCCGAGTCAAAGACGCCTATTGGCACGCGTGGTGCCTCAGCCGAGGTACAGACCGTATGAGAAGTCCTTCTTCGCATCGGGCGACAGCCGATAGGTCTCGCGACGCAGATAGTCCATGAGCGCCCGGCTGTCGCGCCTGCGCGCATCGATCTCACTGCGCGGCAAAGGTGCGCCGACTGTCACTTGGATCGGCTGGTCGGTTCGGCTGTCGAACTCGGAGATGAGGAGCGCCGTGCGCAGAGTCTGGTTCAGGTGGCTCGCTATCTGAAAGATGCGCGAGTTCTGACCATCAAAGTAGATCGGGACCACTGTGGCCTCAGACTTGGCGATCATCTTCGCGGTGAAGGTCTTCCACTCCGGATCCATGGGCTTCGAAAACGGTTTGGCCGATGTGGACACGGTCCCACCTGGAAAGATTCCGATCGCCCCGCCATCGGCAAGGTAGCGCAAGGCATCCCGGCGCGTTGCGAGATTGACTGCCATGGCCTCTTTCGTCTCACCGAAATCAACCGGCAGAATCACATCTTGCAAATCCTTGGCACGTCTGAAGACCGTGTGTGCAATGATCTTGAAGTCGCCGCGTGTGGCCGACAGGATGCGTCCAAGCGCCAGGCCGTCGAGGATGCCATAGGGATGGTTGCCGACCACCACGATCGGGCCTTCGGCCGGGATGTTCGCAAGGCCTGGCCCAACGAGATCAAGCGTGATCCCGTAGCGCTCCTGCATCACTTCCCAGAAGTCGCGACCGGCCTCGACTTCGTTTTCGTACCCCAGCGCCATCTTCAGGAGCCGGGGACGCCCGGTCAGGTTTTCGATCGACCGAATCAGCGCACGCCCGGCGCGGCTCTTGGCGGAAAACGAATAGCTGATCTCGCGGGGCGTTGCTCCGGTCTTTTTCGCACGCGCCGCGGAACGTAGTGCGTGAGGCATTCAATTGCGCCCTAGCCGATAAAAGGATCCTAATAATAGGGGCGACACCGCCGTGAGGCAATGCGCTCCTGAACTGACAACTCTCCGCACGGTGCCTGCGCCTGATGCGCAACGGCCGGTCCGAGCGATCCCGGGCCGGAAATGAGTGCAACGCGAATCAGCGTTTCGAGAACTGGAAGCTGCGACGCGCTTTGCGCTTGCCATACTTCTTGCGCTCGACCGTGCGGCTGTCGCGGGTGAGGAAGCCTGCCGCCTTGAGCGCTGGTCGGAGTTCGGGGTCGAAAAGGCTCAGGGCTTTCGAGATACCATGTTTCACAGCACCCGCCTGCCCGGAGAGCCCACCACCCTTTACCGTGGCAAGCACATCGAACTGTCCTGACACGTTTGCAACGCTGAAGGGTTGGCCGATCACCATCCGCAACACCGGGCGCGCAAAGTACGCATCCATCTCTTTGCCGTTCACCGTCACCTTTCCCGATCCCGGCTTGACCCAGACCCGCGCGACCGCGTCTTTTCTCTTTCCGGTGGCGTAGGCACGGCCGTGAGCGTCACGCATCGGCTCCCGAACCGCAACGGTCTCAGGCTCATCAACTTCGTCAACGCCTTCGACAACGTCCTTCAGCTCTTCGAGCGACTTGAGTTCTTCCGTCATGTTCAGGCGCTCCGCGTGTTCTTGGGGTTCATCGACCTGACATCGAGCGTCTCAGGCTGTTGCGCCTCGTGTGGATGCTCCGTCCCGGCATAGACACGCAGGTTCGTGAGTTGGCGGCGTGTCAGCGGCCCGCCGGGCATCATCCGCTGCACGGCCTTCGAGAGGACCCGCTCCGGGAACCGCCCTTCGAGAATCGATCCGGCTGTCTGGCTCTTGATGCCGCCGGGATGCCCCGTGTGGCGGTGGTACATCTTGTCGGCGCGCTTGTTGCCCGTGAGTTGCACCTTGTCGGCATTGATCACGATCACGTTGTCGCCCATGTCCATGTGTGGCGTGAACGTGGCCTTGTGCTTGCCGCGCAGTCGCATGGCAATAATCGAGGCCAGCCTGCCGAGAACGACGCCCTCGGCATCGATCAGCACCCACTTTTTCTCGATCTCCGCCGGTTTTGCGGAATAGGTTTTCATCACTCGAATCCGATTACTTGGGATGCCGGTTTTCGCCAGCTTCGGCGCGCTGTGTACGGATCACAGCGCGAAAGTCAACCTGATTGCGAACCGAAAAGGTCTTTCGGATCAGCGGCCTTACAATAGCGGTATTTAATTACCCCTGTTTCGGGGCGGCGTCCTGTGGAATGGCGTATGTCACCGTGGCATGGGCAACAGGACGCGGCTCGTCCTGCGAGTACAACGTCACGTCTCCGGTCATCAGCAGCCGCCCAGGCTTGAGAATCCGCGCCTCGGCGCGCATCGGTGCAACGGAAGGCTTGCGCAGAAAGTTGATGTTCAGGTTTGACGTGACCGCAAGCGCCCGGCGCCCGATCATCCCGAGCACCGCGACATAGAACGCACAGTCTGCCAAAAGAAACATCGTGGGCCCGGACACCGTACCGCCGGGGCGTAGATGCGCCTCACCGATCTCCATCGACACAATGGCGGTGAGGGGCGAAATGTCATCGATCTGAAAAAGCGACGCCGCCTGTGGGAACACCTCTGCAAGATAGGCCGCCACTTCGTCCGCTGTCAGAACCGGGGTCATGTTGTCCTCATTGCGCGTGCTCGGCGTGTTTCGTAGGCTCATGTGCGATTTGGGCCCCAGGGGCAAGGGCACGTGGAGAGGGATCATGAGCGAGATTTTACAGCGCGAGGACCGCGGGGCAGTCGCGACCCTGACCCTCAACAGGCCCGATCAGCTCAATGCACTGAGCACCTCTCTGTTGTCGGCCCTCCAAGAACAGTTCGACCGGCTCTCCACTCAGGAGACAATCCGGGTCGTCGTGCTGCGTGGCTCCGGCAGAGCCTTCTGCGCAGGACATGATCTGCGGGAGATGCAGGCGGCCCGACAAAATCCCGATCGCGGGCGCGAGGCCTATCTGGCACTTTTCGCACAATGCTCGCGCATGATGACGACACTGCCGCGCCTGCCGCAGCCGGTGATCGCCGAAGTGCATGGAATCGCTGCCGCCGCGGGATGCCAGCTGGTCGCAAGCGCTGACATGGCAGTGGCAGCCGAGACGTCACGGTTCGGGGTGAACGGCGTCAACATCGGGCTGTTTTGTTCGACTCCGATGGTGGCGCTCAGCCGCAATGCTCCGCGCAAGCAAGTGTTCGAGATGCTCACGACGGGGGATCTGATCGACGCAAACCGCGCCTATGAACTCGGCCTGGTCAACAAGGTCGTGCCGGACGCTGATCTGGGTGAGGCCACTCAAGAGTTAGCGGACAAGGTCGCCGCCAAGCTCGGCTCCGCTGTGCGCGTGGGAAAGCGCGCGTTCTACGAGCAACTCGAGATGACGCTTGATGCGGCATATGCTCATACGGGACGTGTGATCGCCGACAACATGATGCATCCCGACACGGCCGAAGGCGTAGCGGCCTTTCTCGAGAAGCGCCCGCCTGAATGGCAACAGTGATAGGTCAGACGGGGGGCGCGACTGCGATCCCCCACCACGTACGTCTCGACAGTCGCCGTGACTTTGCCACTTATCCCGAGCGCACGCTTTGCGGCGCAGGATACGCAATTTCATGCCGTGTGATCACCAACAGCACCACGACAGTAAGCGCGAGCGCCTGATGACCTAGCGCGAGGCCCAATGGCGCGGCGTTCATGACCGTGATGATGCCCAGCACCACCTGTCCCAATATCGCCAGCCCGCTGAGTCTAATGAGCCATCGAACACGCAGGTGCGCTGTCCGACTTGCGCGCATGACGAACACGATGGCGACAGCGGCGACCAAGTACCCCAGGACCCGGTGATTGAACTGAGCAAGCGCAGGATTCTCGAAAACGTTGAGCCATACGGGCACCATCGTCAGCGCATCCACTGGGAAGATCGCACCTTCCATCAATGGCCAGTCCACATAACCGCGCCCGGCATCGAGCCCCGCAACGAGCGCCCCACCGAGGCATTGAAGAAAGACCAGAAAGATCATCAGGCCGCTGATCCCCATCAGGTGTCCGATACGCGACCGGCGCGCCTTCAGCGTTGCCACTTCATCGCGACGGATGCGCAGGGCCAGCCAGACCAAAATTGAGAGGATCAGAAACGCAAGTCCCAGGTGAAGCGCCAGCCGATACGGTGCAACGTCCAGCCGCCCGCTCAGGCCGGATACGACCATCCACCAGCCAACAGCACCTTGCACGGCGCCGAGGGCGCCGGGTAGGATCAATCGCCAGGTCCAGCCGCGGGGAACCACGCCGCGCGCAACAAACCAGACCAAGCCAACGGCCCAAACGAGGCCGATCACACGCCCAAACATGCGGTGGCCCCACTCCCACCAGTAGATCGGCTTGAAATCGGAGAGGGTCATCCAGTTGTTCTGTTGCTTGAATTCGTCTGTCTGCTGGTAGGCCAGAAATGCAGCATCCCAGTCGTCGGCGCTCAGCGGAGGCACGGATCCCATGACCGGCGCCCACTCCGTGATCGATAACCCGCTGTCTGTTAGCCGTGTCGCGCCGCCGACCAGCACCATGAAGACAACCAGAGCGGTGAGCAGCCAGAGCCACAGCGAGATTGCCCGCCGCTCCGGCTCTCGCGCCGCCTGCGCGGGTTCCGCTCGTGGCGTCGCGGCTTCGACTTCCTCGAAAACAGATCGATTTGACATTCAAACTCCTAAGCCGATCGCGGTGATCTAGCCCCACCAGCACTCCTCAACAAGGGCGCCCGAAGCGATTAACTGCCGCGCCGTCGTGGGCCTTGCTCCAGCGCACGAACCACGCCTCGCAATGTGCGCACATCCTGCCCGGTGAGCGGCGCCCGGCGAAACAGGTTGTGCAGGTTGGCAATCATTGAATTGCGTTTGTCCTCTGGGAAGAAGAAGCCCGCATGATCCAGAGCACCCGTGAGATGATCCAGCAGATGCCCCACCTCGGCAGAGTTTGCGTGTTCGATCTGTGTCTCGACGGGCGCTGTGGCTTGGCCAAACCATTCGTACGCCATCAGCAAGGCGCACTGGGCGAGGTTGAGCGATGCAAACGCCGGATTGACCGGAACCGTGACAATGGCGTTCGACAACACGACATCCGGGTTCGCAAGCCCCGACCTTTCCGGCCCGAAGAGCACTCCCACCCGCGCGCCCTGCGCGATCAGTCCGCGCGCCTCGGACATGGCTTCGGCTGGCGTCACAACCCGCTTGGTCATTTCACGGGGGCGAGCCGTGGTGGCATAGACCATCTCACAATCCGCCACTGCTTCTGCCGTGGTCGCCGTGAGCAGCGCATTGTCGAGCAGACGGCCTGCCCCACTCGCCATTGCGACCGCCTTGGGATTGGGCCAGCCGTCGCGCGGGGCGACAATCCGCATCCGGTCGAGCCCGAAGTTCCACATCGCACGCGCAGCAGCACCGATGTTCTCCCCCATCTGAGGCGCCACCAGCACAAAGATGGGTCCATCTGCGACGCCCTCTGGGTCTCGGGATCGATCCGTTCCTGACATGGGCGCCCTCTAACGGCGTGCCCGACGCCCTGCAAGTCCCGTGTCTCGCCAATCTCTCCCGAGGCCTCACACCCGGCGCAACCAGAGACTGGTCTCAAACGCACCGGAGGGCAGCGGCAGCGCCGCAATCGCTGGATGCATCGCCGCTGACATGCGGGTGGCCGCATAGTGGGAGGAAAACACCAGCTCCGCGCCTCCGCACAACCAGCCTGCCAGCGCCGACTGCTCGGTGTAGCCCCGCCAGTCCCAGTCCCTCGGATAGGGGTCAGGGAGCAACACGTCATGAATGTGGATCAGTACACCTCGCTGCAACGCAGGCAGGATTCGGTTCAGAATGATGTCCACATCTGATCCGGGCCAGAGCAGGTGCGAGCTGTCGAAAAATGCGACATCGCCGGGTTCCAGCGCGCTGAAACTCGCGACATCATCCGAATCTAGCACGCGGGCGCGCCAATCGATGTCCAGCGTTTTCAGATCCGCGCGCGGTTCCGGGTCAATGCACGTTATGTGCGTGTTCAGTTCGGCATCCCGCACTGCCTGCGCCAGAAACCGTGTCGAGTGCCCTGAGCCCACTTCGATGATCCGATTCGGCCGGGTGTAGCGAACCAGGACGTAGGATGCAGCGCCATCAAGACGAGGAAACCAGCTCTGGCTCCACCGCGGCGCTGGCGGTGGTCCATTGAGCGCAGCGAGGGTGTCGGAATGCTCGGCCATCAGCGCCAGTGTCTGTTCGAATTGAAGCTCAGCTTGCCGGAACAGGCGTTCAATCTCGGGGTAGGCCTGCGGTCGGAAGACCTGATCCGCATAACGATACGGCGAAAAGAAGCCCTGCGTTCTCAGCCCAAAAAGCGTTTGCAGCCCCATGCGCAAGCGTCGCAGCTTTTTCGTCCCTACACTCATTCCAGCGCCCCTCCCTGCCGAGCGCCGTTCTCGCTCGACACCAGATTTGATGCAGCAGAATAGAGATTACCTTGCTAATCATTATCTAGATAACTAATATTCAGAACCGACCCATCCCTGTCGTAGGAGATTTTCATGCACGCTCTGATTGCTCAAATCGTCCCAAAGCCGCAACATCTCGCTGAAGCACGCACTGCCCTCGAAAACATTCTGCCAGCTACGCGTGCTGAACCGGGATGCCGCGTCTTCAATCTCCTCGAAGGTGATGGTGCCCTGTGGCTGTACGAGGAATGGGACGACAAAGCCGCGCTCGAGGCGCACTACATCCAGCCATACACGCGCGAGGTGTTTGCCGCCTACCAGGACTGGCTGGCAGAACCGGTTGACATCACCGAGCTGGAAAAGCTTGGCTGATGTTTTTCCTGCGCGAGTTGCCGAGCCGGGAGATGCTCGAAAGCTTCGCAGCCAGGTTCCCGAACATGAACCCCGATGCAACCCTTGAGGCGCTGACGCGCCTTAGATGGGCAAGCCGGCTCGATCGAGAACTCGAGACCTTCTTTTCAACGCACGGCCTGTCCTTTTCCCGGTTCCTCGCATTGATGGTGCTTGCGCGCGAGGCGTCCGTTGCAGGTGGTCGAGAGCAGCTTCAGCCTTCGGAAATCGCGGATAAGATGGACATCTCGCGCCCGATCGTCACCAACCTGCTGAAGCAACTTGGCAAGCAAGGTTTCGTGGCTCGGCTCCCTTCGGACGACGAGGGCGACCAACGCGTACGGCGCGTCTCACTCACGGAAGAAGGACGGGCGCGCCTGCACAGTCTCCTGCCCGACTACTACAACATTTTGAACAAGCACATGCGCGAAGAAGCTTGAGGCAACCTGCGCAGCGTGAGCCCATTCCCCCTCATGAGCGCCCGCGGCCAATGACGCATTGCTGCGCCGGATCACCGCCCGCTATAAGGCACCCGAATCGGGGCAGAGTTTTCAAGGAGGCGCGGCATGTCCAAGATCAAGGTAGAGAACCCCGTCGTCGAGCTCGACGGCGATGAGATGACCCGCATCATCTGGGCGTTCATCAAGGACAAGCTCATTCTGCCATACTTGGATATCAATCTGCTCTACTACGATCTCGGAGTCGAAAGCCGCGATGCCACCGACGACCAGATCACAATCGATGCGGCCAACAAGATCAAGGAAGTCGGCGTCGGCGTGAAGTGCGCAACCATCACACCGGACGAGGCCCGCGTCGAAGAATTCGGGCTCAAGAAGATGTGGCGCTCGCCGAACGGCACGATCCGGAACATCCTCGGAGGTGTCGTGTTCCGCCAGCCGATCATTTGCTCAAACGTTCCGCGCCTGGTGCCGGGCTGGACCAAACCGATCGTCATCGGCCGTCACGCATTCGGTGATCAGTATCGCGCCACCGACTTCAAGTTTCCCGGACCGGGCAAGCTGACAATCAAGTTTGAGGGTGAAGACGGAAACGTGATCGAACACGAGGTGTTCCAGTCGCCCTCTTCCGGGGTCGCCATGGCGATGTACAACCTAGACGATTCAATCCGCGATTTTGCACGCGCCTCGATGAACTATGGCCTCAACCTCGGCTGGCCGGTCTACATGTCCACCAAGAACACCATCCTGAAGCAGTATGACGGCCGCTTTCTTGAACTGTTTGCAGAGATTTATGAGACAGAGTTCAAGGAAAAGTTCGATGCTGCCGGGATCAGCTACGAGCACAGGCTGATCGATGACATGGTGGCCTGCGCGATGAAGTGGAACGGCGGCTTCGTCTGGGCCTGCAAGAACTACGACGGCGACGTGCAGTCCGATACTGTGGCGCAAGGCTTCGGCTCGCTCGGCATGATGGCCTCAGTGCTGATGACACCGGACGGCAAGGTGGTTGAATCGGAAGCGGCCCACGGCACGGTCACGCGCCACTATCGCCAGCATCAGAAGGGCGAGTCCACTTCGACCAATTCCATCGCTTCCATATATGCGTGGACGGGCGGGCTGAAGCACCGCGCGAAGCTGGACGGCAACGATCCGCTGATGAACTTCGCCACGACGCTCGAGCAAGTCATCGTCAGCACCGTTGAGAGCGGTTACATGACCAAGGACCTCGCTCTCCTGGTCGGCCCAGATCAGAAATGGCTCACCACCATGGGCTTCCTCGAGAAAGTCGACGAGAATCTGAACGCCGCTCTGAGTGGCTGAGGTTTTCGCCTTTGCGTGCAACGACATCGCCGGCGACAACGTCGCCGGCGTATTTATTTCGGCCGCCTCTCAACCAGATTTTACGCACGGATGCGCCCGCGAGGGAAAGACCGAGCATGAGCGGGGAGAAAGCCCATGCAAGATGCCCTGAAACGGGGTGTTTAAACGATACCAAACCAAGAAATTTCTAGTAAAAGTTGCATTTCAGGCGCGACATTCAGGATGAGACGATGTCAGGAAAGCTGAACGAGCCGGGCGAGTCGGCGCGTCTTTTCACACAATGGAAGGAACAGACGACCGCTCCAGACACCGGGCGGGCCGGTCTCGTGAAACTTCGCCATGATTTTCCTGCGACCCTTCGCTGGTCGATACCGCCCACATGGCTCTATATTGCGATGGAAGCGCTGTACGGCGTTCATTCCGGACTGCTCAACGAATTTTTTACTGGAGCGGTCCCGAAGACGCCAACGACGCTGAAATACACTCGACCGGCTTCTTGCTCGAACAGTCCGGAACCGCCATTGGTTTTGGTCGATCCGATGCGATCGTCGCCGCCTTTGTGGCCAATGGAACCTGGATTTATCGTGCATCGGCAAACGCCCGAACTCTTGCAGCAAGAGCCCGAAGCTCTACACCATTCTGGTCGGTGTTCTGGCATGCAATCCCTCTGGCGAACCTATGTACGCCCTATCGGGCAATACGCCAGATCTGGAACCGCTCGTTCAATCCCACAGGGGATCCCGAGGCGGCAGGTCCGGTTCTCTTGGTGTTCTGGTCGCTCACCTGGATTCTCGGCAACACAATGCAGAGTGCCTCAGTACGCTTGGCCTGGAATCCCAGCATCGACGACTTCTTGCTTGCGAACTGGATTGACCTCGCCGGTATGGTTGTCGCGATCTTCTGCGCCGTATTGTTCCTCAAGATATTGCGCCACGTGACCATTGCCCAGCGCGAGCGTGAGACAGAAGGGCATTTCGCCTGAACCAAGTCGTTGAGGCTCGCCGGGCGGCGCGCTAGGCTACGGCTGATCAGACAAGTTGGAGGGGTCGCGCGAATGTTCTCTAACCTTTCCAGCGTTTTCGGATTGCGAGCGTGACCCGTAAGCCCGGCGGACTGGTGCGGGCGTGGAGCCGGCTTGAAACCCGGGTGCGCCGCGTGCTGCGCGCGAAGAGCGTCACCCACCCTGCCTACATGCACTTCATGCTCAGAACACCTGAGCGGGCGCTGGTGCGGCTCGAAGACCAAGGGGCGCTGAGCGCTCAGATGGCAGCCTGCCTGACACGGCACCTGACGGAGGGGCGGGCGGCGGAGACAATGCGCACGGCCTCGATGTGGGACGCTCAGGAGGCCGACCGCGCGGAGCTGAACCGGGCCATCGAGGCCGGAGATGCCCACGCGATGTCTACGGCATTCCGGAGCCTCTTTGCTGGCACAGCACTCGATGGCATGTCGCATGGCAACAGCCTTTTCGCAGACGAGGCACGCAGCCCGTATGAGAAGGGATACTTCGGCCGGCGCACTCTGGACTGCCTTCTGAGCCTGGCCGAGGCGGTGGGGACCGCGCCACTGCCATCGTACGGACAGCGGCGGATCGAGGACTATGCCGCGCATCTGATGGCCGACCACGGGGCACTCCTGGCAGCAACCGAAGACGCGCTTGGGTTCTCGCTCGAAATGCCGGTGGCGGGCGGCCCGATGACCATCGACATTGGTGGAAAAATGGTGGCGCCGGACAGTTTGCGTCATGCCTATGTCGCGTGGCGTGCGCGCCAACTGGTCGGGCAGGACGCGCCGGTGCTCGAGATCGGTGGCGGCTACGGAATTCTGGCGCTGCTCGCCCACCGGGCCGGCATTCGCAACTGGACGATCATCGACCTGCCGTTCGTCGGATGCATCCAGCTCGGCTACCTCGCCAACGCGCTTGGGGAGAACGCCGTCGGGCGCGCGGGAGATGCTGAACACGCCATCACCATCGCGGCCCCTGAAGCCATTCACACGCTCCCGGACGATGGGCTCGGGCTGGTCGTCAATTGCGATTCTCTGCCCGAAATGGGCCGCGAGACCGCGCTCGCTTATGTGCGAGAGATCAAACGAACCGCGCCGCTCTTCCTGTCGATCAACCAGGAGGCGGGCCGTGAGCACAACGGAGTCCCCCAGAACCGAGTCGGCGAGCTGGTTGAAACAGTCGGCGGATTTCGGCGCGTCTATCGCTTCCGGCACTGGATGGAGCAGGGATATGCAGAGGAACTCTACGCCCGGATTTAGTCAGCGTTCAGGTTGAGCAGCGCGACTCGGCGAGGTAAACTCGATGCTGTAACCACGTGGGGAGGCCAGTTTGAAAAGAGTTTTGTTTGCCGCCGGATGCGCCGCCATGATGCTTGCCGGGTGCACCGGCGGCCAGGATCCCGCCGTTGAAGCCTTCACCGAGCGCTCGGTCGGGAAGACTTTGGTGACCTACGTCGAGGGATACGGCACCCAGGTCGTGTTTCTCTCGCCTGACGGTGAACTCAGGCTTTGGCACGCGGGGAAGGACGCCATCCAGGCGGGCCGCTGGAAGTACGATGTCCTAGCGACCGGCGCTGCAACGAGCTATGTCGGCACGGCCGGCATCAACCATCCTGTCGAGGAGCTGGAGACGACGCCCGGGCTTTGCTTCAAGTATCTTGACGGCGCGGGCAACGTGATCCGACGCTTGAACGGAGGCGACTGGAACTGCGCGTCGTTCCCGGACTATGAAGCTCTGGTCACCGAGCGCGCGGAAGGCGACTTCTTCAGGCTTATGGGTGGCAATTCACCCGGACTGATGCCGGCTGAACAGAAACTGTCTATCGCAGAGCTGAGCACGCTCTGACGCGAGATGTGAAACGGCGGGGTGCAAGACTCTATGTTGCGCCCTGCCCATGTTGGAAGAAGGTGACGACGGCAGAATGCTTGGAGGTCTAGACGCTTTCGAGAGCTGGCATGGCTCGGTCTGTGTGGCAAACCCAGAAGAACCGGACTGCCCGATTGTCTATAGCAACCCGGCTTTCGCCGAGCTGACAGGCTATGGGCTGGACGAGATTGTGGGCAGGAACTGTCGGTTTCTGCAAGGTCCCGAGACCGACCGCAAGACGGTTCGCGAGATTCACCAAGCGGTGGCCCAGAATCAGGTGTTGATGACGTGCTTGCTGAACTACCGGGCCGATGGCACGACCTTCCACAACCTGTTGATGCTTCAGCCGCTCGAACTGATAAACGGAAAGCAATTCATCGTCGGCTGCCAGTACTCGTTTGACTACACCAGCTCGGCCTTCGAGATGACAAAGCACATCTGCTCGACAAACGAGAAAATCAACGCCCCGAGCAGCAGTTTCGCATCGGCGAAAACGCAAATCCGCGAGTCGCTCGAGATGCGCTCGAAGGCCGTGCACATGCTGGCAAGGACCTATTTGAATCAAGCCGGAATGTCGGCCAGCCAACTTACCAGAGAGACCTGAGCCTCGGTCCGATGGGGCCCTGCTGCCCAGAACGGTCCGCCGGTCTCACCTGACTCCCAAACGCACCGCGTTTGACAAGCCATATGCTCGCATGGTCGAGTTCCGTGCAACTCGAAGGGTCCGTGAAGACGACCCGCACCTGCAGGGAGGGTGGCATGGTGGAGGCAGCGGGCAATGCGGCGGCGTACTTCGTCGACCGACATCTCACGGAAGGGCGCAGCGCCAAAACGGCCTTTGTCGAGGGCAGCCGCACGCTGAGCTACGGTGATCTCGCTGCGCAGTCCGACTGCCTGGCCGATCTGTTCGCCCGGCACGGCATTGCCCGAGAGGATCGAGCGGCAATGATCGTCCACGATGTGATCGAATTCCCGGTGATCTTCTGGGGCAGCCTGAAGGCAGGCGTCGTGCCAGTTCCGCTCAACACGTTGCTGACGGCCGACCAGTACCGCTACATCCTGGCCGACAGCCGGGCCAAGGCGCTGTTCGTCTCGGCGCCGATGCTCGAGCAGATCGCACCGCTGATCACGGACTCTGACACGTTGCAAGCCGTCTTCGTGGTGGGGCACACCCCCGAAGGCATGCTGTCGTTCTCCGACGAGTTGCAGGCTGCCTCGCCGAAACCAATGATCGCCGTATCCCCGGATGAGGTCGGGTTCTGGCTGTACTCATCGGGCTCGACCGGAGAACCAAAAGGCGTGCGTCACGTGCATGGGAGCCTGCGCGTCAGCAGCGACACTTATGGGGCGAAGGTGCTCGGCATCCAAACGGAGGACACGGTCTACTCGGCGGCGAAGCTTTTCTTCGCATATGGTCTCGGCAACGGGATGAGTTTTCCTATGTCGGTGGGCGCTACGACCGCGCTCTTGCCGGGCCGACCGACGCCAGACGCGGTCTTCGACGTGATGTCGGCAGTCAATCCCACGATCTTCTGCGGTGTACCCACACTCTATGCAGCGATGCTCGCGGCTGCGGGCGAGACCATGCCCGCGGGATGCGCTTCCCTCAGGCGGTGCATCTCGGCCGGAGAAGCGCTTCCCGAGGACATTGGACACCGCTGGGAGGCGCTCACAGGCGTCGAAATTCTGGACGGCGTCGGCTCGACCGAGATGCTTCACATCTTTTTGTCGAATGCGCCGGGAGAGGTCGTCTACGGCACATCCGGGACAGCCGTGCCGGGCTATGAAGTGCGTCTCGTCGACGAGGCAGGCGCACCGGTGTCCGATGACGCTGTGGGAGAGTTGCTGGTGCAGGGCGAAACCGCTGCCGATGGCTACTGGAATCAGCGCCACAAAAGCCGGACGACCTTCGAGGGCACATGGACCCGAACCGGAGACAAGTACACGCGCAGACCGGATGGCCGGTTCGTCTACTGCGGGCGCACCGACGATATGTTCAAAGTGTCTGGTCAGTGGCTCTCGCCATTCGAAGTGGAGCAGGCTCTCATCTCACATCCGTCTGTTCTGGAAGCGGCCGTGGTCGCAGCCAGAGATGATGCGGGGCTCGAGAAGCCGAAAGCGTTGGTGGTGCTCAAAGACGGGGCTTCGCCCGGTATCGCTGAAGAGCTGCAGGCACATGCAAGAGCCAGACTGGCACCTTGGAAGTATCCACGCTGGATCGAAATCCGGGATGTGCTCCCAAAAACGGCGACCGGCAAAATCCAGCGCTTCCGGCTGCGCGACTGATGGCTCGATGTGTCAGGTTCGTGGGCCCCGACTGGCCTGAGGCGCCGTGTGTGCCAAGTCCCCAATGGCGGCATGACCGAACTCGTCCCTGAAACGCCATCGCTGACGATCGGCGCGGTGCGGCTCGAGCATCGCGTCTGGGGCGCTCCGTCCGAAGGACCGACTGGCATCCTGCTTCTCCACGAAGGGCTCGGCAGCGTCTCCTTGTGGCGGAAGTTTCCTGAGCTGCTCGCCCAGCGTACCGGGCTCGGCATCGCTGCCTTCAGCCGGCAGGGATACGGTCGCTCCGACCCGTGCCCCCTGCCCCGTCCGCTCGACTACATGGAGCGAGAGGCCATAGAGGTCATGCCACGCGTTCTTGACGCCCTGGACATCGAGCACGTTATCCTCTTGGGCCACTCGGACGGTGCTTCCATCGCCGCGCTCTGCGCCGGGCGCGAGCCGGATTCGCGTATTGGCGGGGTAATACTCATCGCACCGCACTTCTTCGTCGAGACCTGTTCGCTTGAGGCGATCGCCGCTGCACGCGTTGCGTTTGAGACCAGTGACCTCCGAGCACGTCTAGCGCGCCATCACGACGATCCGGACGGTGCCTTCAAGGGCTGGTGCGACGCGTGGCTCGATCCCGGTTTTCGGAACTGGAACATCGGCGACTGTTTGGATGGCATTGCGGTCCCTGTGCTCGCGATACAGGGCACGAACGATCCGTATGGCACGGAGGCGCAGGTTCTCGAGGTCGGGCGCAGGCTTGGACCCTCGGCCCGGGTCGAGATGATCCAGGATTGCGGCCATGCCCCTCACCTCGAAGCGCCCGAGCCCACGCTCGACATCATCACGAACTTCGTCGCCGATCTGAACGACCACCCGATCGGGCATCGGTGATGAGGCCACTCCCTCCGATGCCGGGCTCCGCGCATGTGCCGGGGCGCACGCCACATCCGGAGGACGGGCCACTTCAAGACGTGGCCCGGAGCGCGCCGGCGCGCACCGAGGCAGCCGCATGGCGCGAGAACGCGGCCTACCTCTACGGTGTGCAGCTCTATCAGGCAGGATTCTTCTGGGAGGCCCACGAGGTCTGGGAACCGGTTTGGATGGGCGCAGTACCGAACAGCCGGGAACGTGCACTGCTGCAGGGGCTCATCCAACTTGCCAACGCCTGCCTGAAGCTGCGCATGGAGCGCCGACGCGCCGCACTGAGGCTGCTTGCACAGTCGGAGGCCGCTCTCGGGGACGCCTCTCGCGGGCCTCTGCCACTGATGGGCCTTGAGGTCGATGTTCTCAAAGCAGCGGTGGAGCGGCATGCTCGGTCTGTTGCTGCGGACGAGACGGCGGAATGGGACATCCGCGGGTGCGAGCGACGTCCCGAGCTCCGATTAGATGAATTATAGTGCATATTTCAGAAACAAATCTCCAGATTCTCTGATGAACCTGGTGGCGCCTTCCGATTTTCCGCACTATAAGTCCTGTCACGGGAGGACAAAATGCGCATCGACTTCCAGACCGAACCCGCTCGCTATCGCCACTGGCGCATCGAAACGGATGGAGCGATTGCCCGTCTGATTATGGATGTCGATGAACGGGGCGGCCTTTTCGAAGGGTATGAGCTGAAGCTCAACTCCTACGACCTGGGCGTCGACATCGAACTTGCGGACGCGGTGCAGCGTCTGCGATTTGAACATCCCGAGGTGCGCGCCGTGGTGATGCTCTCGGGCAAGGACCGCGTCTTCTGCGCGGGTGCCAACATCCGGATGCTGGCCGGCGCCTCCCACGCCCACAAGGTCAACTTCTGCAAGTTCACCAACGAGACGCGAAATGCCTATGAGGCCGCGGCCGAGGAATCGGACCAGCACTACATTTGCGCAATCCGCGGCTCCTGCGCAGGCGGCGGCTACGAGCTGGCGCTTGCGTGCAACCATATCATTCTCACAGACGACGGGTCGTCCAACGTGGCCTTGCCCGAGGTGCCACTCCTGGCAGTGCTTCCCGGCACAGGCGGGCTGACCCGCGTGACCGACAAGCGACGTGTTCGCCGGGACCGTGCAGATGTCTTCTGCGCGATGGAAGAGGGTGCGCGCGGAAAGCGCGCTCTCGAGTGGGGACTGGTGGACGAGGTTGTGACGAACTCCGCCTTCGATGAGACGGTCACCATGCGCGCGTCCGAGATCGCCGCGGGGTCAGGCCGGCCTGCAGATGCAACTGGCATCGAATTGACGCCGTTGCAGCGTGAGTTCGAAGGCGACCACGTGCACTACAGTGCCGTGTCGGCGGAGATAGACCGCGAGGCGGGGACGGCGACGATCACGATATCGGCACCCGATGCTCCAGCGCCTGCGGACGTGGATACGCTCGCCCGCGAGGGCGCCACGAGCTGGATGATCCGAGCCGCCCGCGAGCTGGACGACGCCATTCTGCACCTGAGATTCAACGAGGCGGACATCGGCGTTTGGGTGTTCCGGACGGAAGGCGATGCCGCCGCGGTTCTGGCGCACGAAGCCGTGGTTCTCGGGACGGACCACTGGCTCGCGCGTGAAATCCAGTCGCTCTGGAAACGCGTTCTGAAGCGCATTGACGTGACGTCTCGGTCGATCGTTGCTCTGATCGAGCCCGGGTCTTGCTTTGCCGGTCTGCTCGCCGAGATCACCTTCGCGAGCGACCGCAGCTACATGGCGGACGGTGAATTCGAGGACACAAACCACCCGCCCGCGACGCTGACACTCTCGGATGCGAATTTCGGTCCCTGCCCCATGGCAAACGGCCTGACCAGGCTCGAGACTCGGTTTCTCGGCACACCAGAGGCGGTGGCGGCGGCCGAAGCGCAAAAGGGTGAGGCCTTGGAGGCGGAGGACGCGGACAGCCTCGGTCTGGTGACATTCGCCTATGACGATATCGATTGGGAGGACGAGATCCGCATCTTCCTGGAAGAGCGCGCATCTTTCTCCCCCGATGCAATGACCGGGATGGAGGCGAACCTGCGCTTCGCCGGGCCCGAGACCATGGAGACACGGATCTTTGGCCGCCTCACAGCCTGGCAGAACTGGATCTTCCAGCGTCCGAATGCGGTCGGGACCGATGGTGCACTCAGACGCTACGGCACCGGAAAACGTGGCGACTATGACCGCACGCGCGTTTGACATCGGAGACAGCCTTGGACAAAGCCATCAATCTTTCCGAGAAGCTTGAGAAGTTTTCCGAGCACTGGTCGCCCAAGATCATCGCCGAGTACAACGGCAACGAGGTCATGGTGGTCAAGTTCAAGGGCGAGTTCCCGTTCCACAGCCATCCGGATACCGATGACCTCTTCCTCGTGCTCGAAGGACGCATGGTCATGGAGCTCCGCGACCGCCGGATCGAAGTGGGCCCGGGCGAGCTTTACGTTGTCCCGAAGGGGGTCGAGCACCGTCCGGTGGCGGAAGAAGAGGTAAAGGTTCTCCTGCTCGAGCCCAAGGGAGAGCCGAACAGCGGCGACAGCACCGAGCGTGCGCCCGCCGTCAAGGAATGGATTTGAACCGGACCCTGGAGGACCGCAATGCTGGACCACATCAATGTCGACTACGACACGGCGATCCCGAACAATGTCGGTCTCTCGGACGACCGGCGTGTCCTCAAGGCGCTGGAGAAATGGCATCCCGGCTACATCGACTGGTGGAAGGATCTGATCCCGGAGCGTTTTCAGCAGTCACTTGTCTATTTGCGCACCGCCGTTTCCGTCGATCCCAAGGGTTGGGCCAAGTTCGACTATGTGAAGATGCCGGAGTACCGCTGGGGCATCCTGCTGGCGCCCCAGGTCGAGGACCGGCGCATTCCGTGCGGTGAGCACGCGGGCGAATTGGCCTGGCAAGAGGTGCCCGGCGAGTACCGCGCCCTGCTGCGCCGCCTCATCGTGATTCAAGGCGACACCGAGCCCGCATCCGTCGAGCAGCAGCGCCATCTCGGTCTGACGGCGCCAAGCCTCTACGACATGCGCAATCTCTTTCAGGTCAACGTGGAAGAAGGTCGCCACCTCTGGGCCATGGTCTACCTGCTCCACAAATACTTCGGCCGTGACGGTCGCGAGGAGGCGGATGAACTGTTGCGCCGTCAGTCAGGCTCGGAGGAAGCGCCACGGATGCTGGGTGCCTTCAACGAGGCAACCCCTGACTGGCTGAGCTTCTTCATGTTCACCTACTTCACCGACCGCGACGGCAAGATGCAGCTCGAGGCGCTGGCACAGTCCGGGTTCGATCCGCTGAGCCGCACCTGCCGCTTCATGTTGACCGAGGAAGCCCACCACATGTTCGTGGGCGAGACCGGCGTCAGCCGCACCATCCAGCGCACCTGCGAGGCGATGAAGGAGGCCGGGCTCGACGATCCCTACGATATCGACCGCGTGCGGGCGCTTGGTGTCATAGATCTGCCGACAATCCAGAAGAAGCTGAACCTGCACTACAGCCTCAGCCTCGACCTCTTCGGGTCCGAAGTCTCCACCAATGCAGCCAATGCCTTCAACTCCGGCATCAAGGGACGCTATCAGGAAATCAAGATTGACGACGATCACCGGCTCGACAGTGCCGAGTATCCGGTCAAGCAACTTGTCGACGGCGCGATCTCTTCGGCACAGGTGCCGGCACTCTCTGCCATCAACATGCGCCTGCGTGACGACTATGTGCGCGACGCGGCCGGTGGCATCAAGCGCTGGAACCTCGTGATCAAGAAATCCGGCATCGAGTTCGAAATGCGTCTGCCACACGAGGGCTTCCATCGCCAGATTGGCACCTTCGCCGCCGCACCGATCACGCCAGAGGGCACGATCATCAGCCTGGATGCCTGGGAGGCACAGCGCGACGCGTGGCTGCCGACCAAGGCGGATGGCGACTATGTCGCGTCCCTGATGGAGCCGGTGATGGAACCGGGCAAGTTCGCCGGCTGGATCGCGCCGCCGCGTGTGGGCATCGACAACAAGCCGCTGGAGTTTGAGTACGTCCAGCTGCACATGGCCTGAGGCAGCGGGTCATGGCGGAGCTTGAAACGAACAAGGCGAACGTGGTGGCGTTCTACGACCTGATGTTCAACCAGTGCCGGCCACGCGAAGCGATCGAGCGTTATGTCGGCGCCGAATACATCCAGCACAACCCTCACGTGGTGAGCGGCAAAGAGGGCTTTATCGCCTATTTCGAGGAGATGGCACGCGACTATCCAGGCAAGCGGGTCGAGTTCAAGCGGACGCTCGCTGAGGGCGACCATGTCGTGTTGCACTGTCATCAAATCTGGCCCGAAGGCCTGGAGTATGCGGGCATCGACATCTTCCGCCTCGACGGTGACGGGAAGATTGTCGAGCACTGGGATGTGCTTCAGGTCATGCCCGAGACGAGCGCCCATACGAACGGCATGTTCTGAACAGCGAGACGCGTCATGCATCAGCCCATAAAGCAGCACGTCATCGATCCCGAAATCTGCATCCGCTGCTACACCTGCGAGGAGATGTGCCCGATCGATGCGATTACCCACGACGACAACAATGTCGTGGTGGATGCCTCGATCTGCGACTTTTGCATGGCCTGCATCGGCCCCTGCCCCACAGGATCGATCGACAACTGGCGGGTGGTCAAGACGCCCTACACGCTGGAGGAACAATTCGAATGGCTCGAACTGCCGGAGCAGGAGGTTTTCGCCGATGACCCCGCAGGCGGGGCCGTCGAGGCACTCGAGGCAGACATCGAGCGTCTGCTGGCCGAGGCCCATGCAGGCGGGGGCGGGGCTGCGATTGCGCCTGCCACGGCCTCGAAGCCGACGGTGAACATCGCGACGCGGGCCAGTCCGGTCAAAGCCGTCGTTCAGGGCAACTACCGCCTCACCGCAGAAAGCGCGGGAAACGATGTGCGCCACATCATCCTCGATCTCGGCTCGCAGACCTTTCCGGTGCTCGAAGGTCAGTCCGTAGGGATCACGCCGCCTGGTGAGACCGTGCCACGGCTCTATTCGATTTCCTCTCCGCGTGATGGCGAGCGCCCGAACACCAACAACCTCTCACTCACCGTCAAGCGAGAAGACCAGGGCAAGTGTTCGGCCTATCTTTGCGATCTGGCAAAGGGCGACGAGGTGGCACTGACCGGCCCCTTCGGCTCGACGTTCCTGATGCCGGATGACCCGACAGCGAACATCGTCATGATCTGCACCGGGACCGGCTCGGCGCCGTTCCGAGCATTCACCATGCGCCGTCAGCGCGTGGGCGGTCAGGCTGGACGGCTGGTGCTGTTCTTCGGCGCCCGGACGCCTGAGGAACTGCCCTATTTCGGACCCCTCTCGAAAGTGCCTGAAGCGACGCTCGAGCAGCACCTCGTGTTCTCACGCCTCACCGATCAGCCGAAGGAATACGTGCAGGACCGCATGCGAAGCGAGGCAGCAAGTCTCGCCCCGCTGCTGAACGACAAGAACACTTACATCTACGTTTGCGGGCTGAAGGGCATGGAACCCGGGGTCGACGACGCGCTGGCCTTCGCCGCCGGCGAGGCAGGTCTCGATTGGGCCGCACTGCGCGGCACTATGCGCAGCGAAGGCCGCTACCACGTCGAGACGTATTGACGGATTCGCCCAAGATGCCGGTGGCCGACACGGGTCTGCTCACAGCCCTAGGCGCGCGCGTGCGCGACGCCCGACAGATGGCAGGGATGTCCCGGCGGGCCCTCGCCGAACGTTCCGGCGTTTCCGAGCGCTATCTCGCCCGCCTCGAGACAGGGGACGGCAATATCTCGATCGGGCTTCTCGACCGGGTCGCAGGCGCCCTCGAGCGACCTGTCTACAGCTTCCTGCTCGAGCCGGAGTGCGCGGTCCTCACCCGCAAACTCGAGCATGCCTCGCCCGAGACACGCGCCAAGGTCCGGGACGTGCTCGCGCCTGAGCTTGAGGCCATGAAAGTCGCGCTCATAGGGCTTCGCGGTGCCGGCAAATCGAGCCTTGGCCGTCGCGCCGCAGCCGAGCTCGGCTGGTCATTCCGCGAGCTCAATGATGATATCGAAGCGCAAAGCGGGCTCGACGTGGCCGAGGTGTTCGCGCTCTACGGCCCGGAAGGCTATCGCCGGCTCGAGCAAGAGGCCGTCGAGCGGGTTGCGGCCAGCCCCGGTCCGTTGATCCTCGCTGTCGCAGGCGGCATTGTTGCGGCGCCAGCGACCTTCGACATCCTGCGCACGCGGTTTCACACCGTTTGGCTCAAAGCGCGTCCCGAAGAGCACATGGCGCGGGTTCGGGCCCAGGGCGACGAACGCCCGATGACCGGCAATCCGGAAGCGATGGCCAGTTTGCGCGAGATCCTCGCCTCACGCGAAGCGCTCTACGCCCGCGCGGATGCCGTTGTAGACACCTCCGGCAAGACCGAAGAGGTCGCGGCCAACGCCTTGAGCGCCTGCATTCGCAAGCAGCATCAAGCACGGCATTAACGGCCGACTCACACTCTTCTGTCAGCCTTCTTCCGAGTGACCCGCAGGGGGTGGGGCTATGAATCTGGCTACGTTGAGTTTCTTGCACACAGGACAACCGCTCGCCACCGGGCGGGCTGCACCCGGTGACGCGTCAAGCCCGCTGCCGAAGCACCGTGAGGAGCCTGGCGAAAGCAACGCTGTCACACGACCAAGCGCACCTGCCGATGGACCTCTGCCGCTTTCACCGCGCCCGGTAGATGGTCTCGGCGACAAGGCGCACGAGGCGCTTCTCGCATCCGCCGAAGACGCCGCCATGTCCGACGAACTGAGCCCCGAAGAGCAGGAGCAGGTTGACCAGCTTCGCGCCCGCGATGTCGAGGTGCGCCGGCACGAGGAAGCGCATGCCCGTGTTGGCGGCGAGTATGCAGGCCAACCCTCCTACACCTATCAGACCGGACCTGATGGCAAACGCTACGCCATCGGCGGGGAGGTGCCCATCGATGTGGCTCCCATCCCGGACGATCCGGAGGCGACCATTGACAAGATGCTGGTTGTCAAGGCAGCAGCGCTTGCACCTGCCGAGCCATCCGACGCAGACCGTCGCGTCGCGGCTCTTGCCGATGCACAACGGCTCCAGGCGCAGTCAGAGCTCTACGCCCAGAACTCCGAGGCCAATGGCTTGCCCGACATTGCCGACAGCGCGAAGACGCTGTCCGGCCGACCCGAGAGCGGGGAGTTGCTCGACCTCGTGGCCTAGACAGTCAACGCGACCAGCGTTCGGCGGCAGCATCATCGCTCTCACGCGCATCGACCCACTGCCCGCCATCGGCGGTGCTCTCTTTCTTCCAGAACGGCGCACGCGTCTTGAGATAGTCCATCAGGAACGCCGCCGCCTCGAACGCTGCCTCGCGATGCCTGCTTGCAGTCAGCACCAGCACGATCTGATCGCCTGGCGACAGCGGTCCATGGCGATGGATCACCCGCACTCCGTTGAGGGGCCAGCGCGTCTCGGCCTCGGCAACGATGGCCTCGAGAGCGCGTTCGGTCATACCGGGATAGTGCTCGAGCTCCATGGTTGAAATGGAGCCCGCCTTGGTCATCTCGCGCACAAGTCCCGTGAAGGAGACCACGGCGCCGATCTCGCGGTCGTCTCCCGTGAGCGCATCGATCTCCGAGCCGATGTCGAAATCCGCGGTTTGAACCGAAACCGACCCCACCGATCAGCCGCCCGTCACCGGCGGAAAGAACGCAACCTCGCGGGCACCGGACAGCGGCGCGTCCATGTCCGCCATCTCCTGATCGATCGCAACCCGCACGGCCCCGAGATCGGCAAAGGCCAGCGCATGTCCTTCACCCCGGGTCTTCAGAGCCTCGACCAGTTCGCGCGCCGTGGCGGCTCCGACCTCGACCTCCTCCGAGGCGACGCCCGTGCGCTCGCGCAGCCACGAGAAGTAAAGCACCTGCATCACATGTCCTCCCGTTCCCGAATATAGGCGAGACCCTTACGGAAGTAATCCCATCCCGTGATCGCCGTCAGAAGTGCGGCCAACCAGAGCAGCGCCACACCAGCCGCGTGCGCATACCCGGCCTGTACAGATGCCTGCCAGACAGCATCCGCGTCGGCCATCCGCAGCGCGCCCGGCGACAGAACCTCGCGCAGCGGCTCGACCCCCAGGAGCAGCGCGATCGCAACCATCTGAACGGTGGTCTTCCATTTGGCGAGCCGTGTGACGCGCAGCTTCACGTCACCGAGATACTCACGCAGCCCGGAGACAAGCGTCTCTCTGAGTGCAATCACCACAGCGGGCAGCACCAGCCACGAGGCCGCCGGCGTTTGCGCCTGCCAGAGCGCACCCGCGACAGCGACGGGCGGCACGGCCGCATCCCGCAGGAACAGAACCATCAGCGCAATGATCACCATCGCCTTGTCGGCGATCGGATCCAGCATCTTGCCGATCTCGCTCTCCTGGCCCAGCCGGCGCGCCAGCCAGCCGTCTAGAAAGTCGGTCAATCCCGCCACGACGAACAGCCAGAACGCCACCCAGTCCGCCAGCGGACGCTCGAAGACGACGAAGGCGAGCGCGACACAGGGGGCCGCGAGAACCCGGCCCAGCGTCAGAATGTTCGGAACCGTCCACATCACGCGCGCCTCATGCCCGATCACACCCGGCACCGCAAGATGCCGTCTGCCACCGGGCCGGCGCGCGGGCGGGTGGGCAGGCGATCCGGACGGGGCGTGTCACGTCCTCGAAGGGGAGCGCGCCGGCCCGGACGTCACCCCTCGCCATGGAAGAAGGCGTGGATCGTTTCCGCCATTGCGGCAGAGATGCCGTCGACGGCGGTGAGATCCCCCAGTCCCGCTCGGCTCACCGCCTTCGCCGATCCGAAATGGGCAAGCAGCGAGCGTTTGCGCCCCGGCCCGATTCCGGGAATCTCGTCCAGAGGCGATGCCCCGACCGCCTTCGAGCGCTTCGCTCTGTGCGCACCGATGGCAAACCGGTGCGCCTCGTCGCGCAGTCGCTGCACGAAATACAGCGCCGGCGAACGGAAGGGCAGAGCGAAGGCGGACTGGCCCGGAGCGTGGAACTCTTCCTTGCCTGCATCACGGTCGGCTCCCTTGGCGACCCCGAAGACGGCAATGTCCTCGACGCCCAGTTCACTTAGGACCTCCGTCACCGCCGAGATCTGCCCCGCCCCGCCATCGATCAGCACCAGATCCGGCCACATGCCCTTGTCACGCTCCGGATCCTCCTTGATCAGGCGTGCGAAGCGCCGGGTCAGAACCTCGCGCATCATCCCGAAGTCATCACCGGGCGTGAGACTGTCGGAGCGGATGTTGAACTTGCGGTACTGACTTTTCTCAAAGCCCTCAGGACCCGCCACAATCATGGCGCCAACGGCGTGTGCGCCCTGGATGTGCGAGTTGTCATACACTTCGATCCGGGCGGGCGGTCCCTCGAGATCGAGCGCTTCGCCAAGAGCTGCGAGAAGCTTCGTCTGGCTGGCCTTCTCGGCCATCTTGCGGGCCAGCGCCTCGCGGGCGTTCTGACGTGCGTGTTCCACCAGCTCACGCTTTTCGCCGCGTCTCGGAACGGCAACAACCACGCGCCGTCCGGCCACGATGCTCAGCGCTTCAGAGAGCAAGCCCGCGCTCTCGATCTCATGGCTCATCAACACCATCCGCGCCGGCGGACGCTCGGCATAGAACTGACCGAGGAATGCCTGCATGATCTCGTCATCCCCACTCTCTCCATCAATTCGGGGGAAGTAGGCGCGGTTGCCCCAGTTCTGATGATTGCGAAAGAAGAAGACCTGGACGCAGGCCTGCCCGCCTTCCCGGTGGAGCGACACGACATCGGCCTCCGCTGTGACTTGCGGATTGATGCCCTGATGGGCCTGCACCTGGGTCATGGCGCGGATGCGGTCGCGGTAGATTGCGGCGCGCTCGAACTCCATGTCGGCGCTGGCCTGTGCCATGCGCTCGGCCAGCTCGGCCTGCACCCGTGTGGACCGCCCTTCGAGAAAGCGCATCGCGTCTTCGACAAGCAGCGCGTAGTCTTCCGGACTGATCTTCTCAACGCACGGCGCCGAACAACGCTTGATCTGATGCAGCAGGCACGGGCGCGACCGGTTCGCGAACACGCTGTCGGAGCAGGTTCTGAGCAAAAACGCCCGCTGCATCTGGTTGAGTGTCCGGTTCACGGCGCCGGCACTGGCGAACGGTCCGAAGTAGCGACCCTTCTCGCGCCGGGCGCCGCGATGTTTGCGCATCAGCGGGAACGGGCCCGCCTCGATCAGAATGTGCGGGAAACTCTTGTCGTCCCGAAGCAGCACGTTAAAGCGCGGCTTGAGCTGCTTGATGAGGTTTGCCTCGAGCAGCAGCGCCTCGGTCTCGGTCGCGGTTGTGATGAACTCCATGGAAGCGGTTGCCTGGATCATCCGGGCGATACGGTTGGTATGCCCGCCATACTTCGCATACGAAGCCACGCGCTTCTTGAGGCTGCTCGCCTTGCCCACATAGAGGACGGACGCATCGGCCCCGAGCATCCGGTAGACGCCAGGGCGGTCCTCCAGACGCGGCAGATAAGCGCGGATAATGTCCGGCCCGGTTGCCGTGGGCGCCTCTGCCCGCGTCATGGATGGCAAGCTCCGTCAAACCCTGAGATTCGCATTCCGGCTAGTCCATCTTAGGGTGCGATTTCAAGCTTTAACATTTCCCCGGATTGTGTGGATAAGTCTGTCGGTAAGTCTTCGGCCAGTGCGAATTTTTGTTGATGTTCAACGGTGTCCATTAGACTGCACATTATTTAGGCAAATTTTTAAAGCATTGATTTCATTGGATAAAAAACCTCATATGTCACAAGTATATGATTTCTATACGATTCTCTTACGGATTTGTTACTGGGATTCACCTATGGTGGAAAAGTCGAATCAAACGCTTTGTTTACGATAGTTAATCAAGTGTTAACGTCGAGGATATCCGGTGTCTTCCATGCGAGATGTTGCCCCCCGTCGATGGCCAGCATCTGCCCGGTAAACGCCTTGTTCTCAATGATAAATCGCATCGCGTGAACGATGTCATCAGGGTCCGATCCGCGGCCAAGAACGCACGCAGCGCGTTGTCTCGCAAAATGCGCGTCGCTCTCTTGTTCTGCAATCAGAGTCGGCCCCGGTCCGATGCCGCCAACCCGCACATGCGGCGCCAGTGCCTGAGCCGCCATCCTGGTGAAGTGGAACAGGCCCGCCTTCGCCACCGCATAGGACAGGAAGAACGGTGTCGGCTTCAGCACGCGCTGATCGATCATGTTGATCACGACTGCCTGCGCCTCGGGTTCGTTGCGCGCGTCGATCACCGCACGCGGCGCCTGGGCCGCAAACGCCTGGGTGAGCGCCATCGGTCCACGCAGGTTGCTGTCGAAGGCGCGATCCCACGTTTCTCGCGTCATCGTGGCAAAGCTGTCTTCCTCGAACAGCGAGGCATTGTTGATCAGGAGCGTCAACGGCCCGCCCAGCGCTTCGGCGGCACGGGACACGAGCGTGCTCACGTCCGCCTCGCTCAGCAGATCGGCCTGCACCGTCGAAACCGTGCCGCCATGGCTGCGCGCTATCTCTGCTGTGGCTTCGGCGCCGTCGGAAGAACTGTTGTAGTGCAGCGCCACGTCCCATCCTGACGCGGCCAGATCCAGCGCCATCGCACGGCCCAGGCGGAAAGCCGCTCCCGTGACCAGTGCTCTTCTGCGCGCGCTCATGCCAGCCTCTCAGTAGAACGCGACGTAAATATAGACGGCGTAAAGCAGCAGAAACCCGCCGCCCGCGATGCGTCCGATCGACTTGCAGGCCAGAATGAACGGCAAGAGCAGCGCCGACGAGCCCACCATAACCCAGATGTCACGGGTCAGAATTTCGGCGGGGACGGGCAGCGGCGCAAACAGCGCCGCCGAACCGATGATCGCCGTGATGTTGAAGATGTTCGAGCCGATCACGTTCCCGATGGCCACGTCCGCCTGTCTTCGCAGTGCCGCCATCACCGTGGTCGCAAGTTCCGGCAACGACGTGCCAATGGCCACCAGCGTGAGCCCGATCACCGCCTCGGACACACCGATTGACAGCGCGATCTCGCGGGCTGAGTCAATCAGCAACTGAGCGCCCACTGGCAGCCCGATCAGCCCGAACGCCAGCAATCCGGCGAGCTTCCAGGGCGCCATGTTCGGGTCCACGTCCTCGAGCTCGGACAGCTCCTCGGCCGCATCCGCCTCCGCGATGCCCTGCTTGCGCCCGATCCTGAGCGTGTCCCAGACGATGAACAGCGCAATCCCCAGCAGCACCGCGCCACCGACCCAGGTCAGCGTGCCCATCAGCACCAGAACGGTGAACATGAGCGTCGCAACCACCATGAAGTAGACGTTGCGGTGCGCATCCTTCCCGCACCCCGGCAACGGCGCGATCAGCGCCGGGATCCCCAGGACGAGCAGTACGTTGGCGATGTTGGAGCCGACCACGTTTCCATAGGCAATGCCTGGCGCGCCCTTCAGGGCCGACTCGATCGCCACAAGCAACTCGGGCGCCGAGGTGCCGAACGCCACGACGGTTGCGCTGACCACAAGGGCCGAGAGGCCAAACCGCAGGCTGATGGCAACAGCGCCCCGCACCAAGGCATCGCCGGACCCGATCAATAGGGCGAGACCGACCAACAGCCAAACCAGCTCCATTCGCTTATGTTCTCGCCTGATTTGGATGCCGGACCATGTGCACCGCTCTTGCCGGACAGAAAAGAACGGGTGCGTCGCAGCGTGTCAATGAATTAGGAGCCGTTCTTGCATTCGCAAGGGTCGCCTGGCGGCAAGTAGATTCCACAGCGCGGACACTTCACGAATTCGCGTGCCGAAACACGTGGTCTGCGTGGCGTCGTCACGCCCTGCCGGGCACCGATCCAGCCGAACACGCTGAGCACCGCGATCAGAAAGAGCACGAGCACCAGAAATTTCATCAGCATGAACGTAGCTCCGGAGACGCTGGACCGGCGCACACTAGCCTCAGTGGCCGGTCTGTACAAACGCAGAATTTACGCTCGGTTAACGGGTTTCAACCCAAGCATTCCCGCAGGCCGCACCTTCGTGTATATTCGGTCTCTGTCGTGCGGGAAACCATGGTGACTGCCTGCCTATGAATATCATGGATGAAGAGGAGATGCTCCGGGTCCAGCTTGACCAGCTCAAGATCGAGCATCGTTCTCTGGATGAGCAGATCCTCGCCCTGCACTCGGACCGGCTCTCTGATCAGATCACGCTGAAGCGGCTGAAAAAGCGCAAGCTTCAGCTGAAGGACCAGATTTCCCGGCTCGAGGACCAGCTCTACCCTGACATCATCGCCTGAGCGCTTGCCGCAAGGCGCCCCACCGCTATGATGCGCGCTTTCGGTCGTGGGCGAGGGACGCGCGATGACACAGGCGCTGGTGGGAATCGTGATGGGCAGTCAGTCCGACTGGCCGACGATGAAGCTGGCCGCAGATGTGCTCGGCGAGCTCGATGTCGCCCACGAGGTTCGGATCGTCTCGGCGCACCGCACCCCGGACCGGATGTTTGCCTATGCCGAAGCGGCCGCTGATCGCGGCCTGCGCGTGGTGATCGCGGGCGCGGGCGGTGCGGCACATCTTCCCGGCATGCTCGCGGCCAAGACCCGCGTGCCGATACTGGGTGTGCCGGTGCAGAGCCGGACATTGTCGGGCCTCGACAGCCTGCTCTCCATTGCGCAGATGCCACGTGGCGTGCCGGTGGGAACGCTGGCCATCGGCGAGGCCGGCGCGGCAAACGCAGGCCTCCTCGCAGCCGCCATCATCGCCACCACGGACCCAGCCCTGGCCGAGCGGATCGACGCCTATCGCGATCGCCAGACCGCAGCTGTCGCCGAGATGCCCGATGGCCTCTGAGCCCCTCGCGCCGGGATCGGTCATCGGCATTCTGGGCGGCGGACAGCTTGGCCGCATGATGGCGATTGCGGCCGCGCGGCTCGGGTTTCGCACCCACATCTTCGAACCGGGTGCGGCGCCCGCCGCCGATGTCTCCGCAGCCCATGTGCAGGCGAGCTATGACGACGGCGACGCGCTCGATGCGTTCGCGCGGGCGTGCGACGTGGTGACCTACGAGTTCGAGAACGTGCCCTTGGCCGCCGTCAAGCGGATCGGGAGCGTCGCGCCGGTGCGTCCTGGTGCGCTGGCGCTCGACGTCGCGCAGGACAGGGCTGCGGAGAAGCGGTTCATCTCGGAGGCCGGGATCAAGGTCGCCCCATGGCACCCGGTCGACGATGCGGCCGGTCTGGATGAGGCGATCAGCGAAATCGGGTTGCCCGCCATCCTGAAGACCCGTCGCCTCGGATATGACGGCAAGGGGCAGGCGCGGCTGCACGAACCCGAGGACAATGCGGCGGCCTGGACCGCGGTCGGGGGAGCCGCGTCGGTGCTCGAGCGCATGATCGGGTTTGAGCGCGAGATTTCGGTCATCGGCGCGCGCGCGCTGGACGGACAGGTCGTGTGCTTTGATCCGGGGGAAAACCTGCACCGCGATGGCATCCTGCACACCACCACGGTGCCCGCGGCAATCAGCGCCCGCCTGCGCACCGACGCCGTCCTGCTCGCCGGTCGCCTTCTGAACGCCCTCGACTATGTGGGGGTCTTGGGTGTCGAGATGTTCGTGACCAGTGAAGGACTGCTGGTCAACGAGATCGCCCCGAGGGTCCACAACTCCGGCCACTGGACCATCGAGGCCTGCGTCGTGGACCAGTTCGAGCAGCATGTCCGTGCGATTGCCGGATGGCCGCTTGGCGATGGCTCGCGGCACTCGGATGCGGTGATGACCAATCTGATCGGAGCCGAGGCGAACGACTGGCCAAAGCTTTCAGCGGAAGGCGGCGGGTTGCATCTCTATGGCAAGGCCGAGGCCCGGCCGGGACGCAAGATGGGTCATGTGACCCGCCTCATGCCCCGCCGCTAGGCGCAATCAGCCGCAAAGCGCTGCGAGCCTCCCCGATGCCGTGGCAGGACGGCGCGGGATTGCCGGTTCAGGGGTCGTGACTGTTGCCGCTCGGCAGCCGCATCACCGGCTTGCATTGCCCTCGGGCGCACGCACCATTCCGAGCAGCATGTTGGGCCCCCAGAGCGCCATCTTCGCCAGTGGGTTCGCCCGCACCTGCGCCTTAAGCTTTTCGAACTGCATGACATCTTCGATGCGTCTGTCCAGAAAAGCCCAGGACTCGTTGCGCGCCGGATCATTGTCGCCAAGCCAGAAGAGCACCGTCGCCGAGTACACCGAGGCGAGGATTCCGCGCTTCGTATACCAGTTGTAGTCCGTCGAGGTATCGCCGGCAGCCGTCCAGATCACGTCCGCGGTCTGCCAGATCAGCCGGGCGCCCTCGGGAGCATTCGGCGGCAAGGCGAACATGGCCGCGCCCCGGCGCACGGCGTCACGATGATCGCCGATCAGTTCGATCCGGCGGCGCACCCCGTGGGTGACCCTCGACCGGATCGGCATCGCGGAGAGATCGATCTTGTCGAGATCCTCCGCAAGCTGCGCATCCCCCGAGCGATGAAAAGCGATTGCGAGATCAAGTCCTCCTCGCGGGAAGGCGAGCCGGGCCAGCTCGCGGTCGACACCGCATTCATCCACAGCGATGCGCAGTGTCGACGCGGACCATCCATCGAACGCCACATGCGGAAGGGCTGCCTCGAGGACCTTGGCACGCGTCTCGGCGAGATGATCGAATTCGCTCTTCTGTCGTTCGGTCATATTCGTCCCATTCTTGTGGTCAGCGGCGCTAGACAGCACCGACCTCGCGCTGTATATAGCGCGCTCTTGCAAAAACCGAAACTCACGGAAAGGTGGTGACGTAGGTGCAGGTACTGGTTCGCGACAATAATGTTGATCAGGCTCTTCGGGCCCTGAAGAAGAAGATGCAACGCGAAGGCATTTTCCGCGAGATGAAACTGAGGCAGCATTATGAAAAGCCCTCGGAGAAACGTGCGCGGGAGAGAGCCGAGGCCATCCGGCGGGCGCGCAAGCTCGCACGGAAAAAGGCACAACGCGAAGGTCTTCTCTGACCCCCCGATCCGTTTCGACTGCATGAACCAGGACGCTCCGGCGTTCGATCCCCTGGGCCCTCCGCCCGGGGGTTTGTCGTTTCAGATGCTGGGCAGTGCTGCGGTATGATCGCACTTCAAGATGCTTCGCTGCCATCCGGACTGCGCATCTACGCGATCGGCGATGTGCATGGATGCCTCGACAAGCTCGAGCGCGCCCATGGAGACATCGGCAGAGACCTGCACGCGCGTCCGGTGGACGACTGGCACATCGTGCATGTGGGCGATTACGTCGACCGGGGGCCGGACTCGAAGGGCGTGCTGGCCTATCTCACAGAGCGTGCCGCTGCCGATCGCCATCTGATCACCCTGCTCGGCAATCACGACTACTACCTCCTCGATGCGCTCGAGTTCACCGCTCCACCCAGCTTCGAGACCTGGATGGCATATGGCGGCATGGAGACGCTTGCGTCCTACGGGCTCGCCGCGCATGAGACCGATCCGGAAGTCTTCCGCGAACAACTTCGGGATGCCGTACCCGACGCGCAGAAGAACTTCCTGATGGCGCTGCCGCTCTCCGCTCAGTTCGGCGACTACTTTTTCTGCCATGCCGGCGTGCGCCCCACCCTGCCGCTCGAGCGCCAGGACGATCGCGATCTGATGTGGATCCGCGAGCCGTTCCTGTCCTGGGGCGGCACGCTCGAAGCGGTGGTCGTACATGGCCACACGCCCGTCGATGAAATCGCCGTCAGGCAACACCGTATTGGCATCGACACGGGCGCTGTCTTCGGCGGACCGCTCACCTGTCTGGTGCTCGAGCGCGACCAGAAGAACGTGTTGCGCGACGGCAAGATCGAACCGCTGATCAGGTGACCTTTGCCCGGGCCTTGAATTCAGGCCGGTCCCAGTGGCGTTCCCTCAGAATGAGACCCAATCGGTCGATGGCGGCGTCGACGTCCGCTTCGGTGTTGTAGAGCGGTGCAAACCCGAAGCGAATGATGTCGGGGGCTCGAAAATCACCGATCACACCGGCGGCGATAAGCGCCTGCATGACCGCGTAGCCTTCGGCGCAGTGGAATGAAACCTGGCTGCCTCGGAGCTCGGAGCTGCGGGGACTGGCAAGCCGCATGGGGTGATCGCTTGCGATGGCTTCGACGCCTGCGATGAACCGCTCGGTCAGCGCGATCGAGGCCGCGCGCACCGCACCGATATCGATCCGGTCCCAAAGCTCGAGGGCGGCATCAAGTGCGCTCAGGGAGAGCACGGGCGGTGTGCCCACGGCGAGGCGCTGAATGCCTGTGGCGGGGCTGTAGTCGGGGACAAAGTCAAAGGGTGCTGCGTGACCCATCCACCCCCCCAGCGCCGGTTGCGCATGATCGACATGGTCCGGCCGGACGTAGACGAAGGCGGGCGCGCCCGGACCGCCATTGAGATATTTGTAGCCGCAACCGATGGCGAAATCGGCCGCCGCGCCCGTCAGATCGACGTCGAACGCCCCGGCTGAATGCGCGAGATCCCAGATCATCAGCGCACCGGCGGCATGCGCGCGCGCCGTCAGCGCGCCCATGTCGTGGCGGCGACCGGAACGGTAGTCGACCTGGGTCAGCATGACGACGGCAACATCCTCGCTGATCGCCTCGGACACACCCTCGCCATCGACCAGACGCACCGTGTGGCCTTGCCCGAGTGCTGCTGCGAGTTGTTGCGCCACATAGAGATCCGTCGGGAAATTTCCGCGCTCCGACACGATCACCTTGCGGTCGGGCCGCATCGCCAGCGCCGCCGAAAGCACCTTGAAGAGGTTCACGCTGGTCGAGTCCGCAGCGATCACAGAACCCCGAGGCGCTCCGATCAGCCGCGCAATCCGATCGCCGACGCGGTTCGGAAGATCGATCCAGCCGGCGGCGTTCCAGCCGCGGATCAGCATGTCTCCCCATTCGTCGGTGACGACAGCTGCCATGCGCGCCTTGGCGGCCTTTGGCAGCGGACCCAGCGAGTTGCCGTCCAGATAGACCAGCCCCTCGGGCAGATCGAACGCATCGCGTATTGGCAAGCCCGTCATTGCGTCCTCCCGTGAAACGCCCATCAAAGGCCCAGCGCCTCGAGAAATGCAATCGTCTCGATGCCCGAACCGTGCAGGCGCAAGTCGCTGTGCCGTCCGCCGGGGTAGACGACGAGGCGCTTGGGCTCGGACGCCGCCGCGAACAGCTTGCGTGCTTGCTCGACGGGGATCACCTGATCGGCATCCCCATGCAGCACCAGTATTGGCGCGTCGATCGTTCCGATCCGGCGCGCGCTGTCCCAGTCCTCGTCACGCAGGATCAGGCAGGCCGGCACCCACGGATAGTGGTGACGTGCGGTTTCACAGAGGCGCGCGAACGGCGCACCCAGAACAAGCGCTGCCGTCGGACGACGCGCGGCTGTCTGAACGGCGACCGCCGCCCCGAGGCTGGTGCCGTAGATCACGGGTGGTCCCTCGAGTGCCACCAGGTCGGGCAAGGCATCGTAGACCGCCAGCGCATCCTGCACGATTGCGCCCCGGGTGGGTTCGCCCGGCGTGCCGCCTGCACCGCGATAGTTCATGACGACGACGCCAAAGCCCGCGTGTGCAAATTCCGCAAGACGCAGCGCCGCAGACTGGATCGAACCGGCATTGCCCATGAAATGCAGCACAACCGCTCGTCCGGGGCGGGGCGGGGTGACCCAGACCGTCACCGGAACGCCATCAGAGGCCAGCACTTCCTCGGCTCGTGCGCCGGGAAGCCCGGCCACCTTGTCGGCCCTGGGCCAGTCGCGGAAGGGATAGATCAGCTCGTGGCGCATCACCCACATGCCGCCCACGGCCGCTGCCCAGAGGAGAACGGCCACGCCCGCCAGGCCGGCCATCCAGAGAACGAGACGGCCGCCCGCGGATCGCTGAGAGCGCATTTGTCCTTACCGCGTCCGTATCAGTGCACGGGACGCGGCATCGGCGATCAGGTCTGAGTGAGGGCGAGGAAGATCAGGATGATCGCAACGGCCACGCAGACCCAGACGGTCCACTGCATGAACCCCGCGAAGGTCCGTTCCTGCTCGGTGATGTCCATCGATCCGTGTTCGTGCTCGCTCATTCGTCCGACCCTCATGTCTGCAGGCATCCCCACGCGGCGGACTATACTCAGACACCGATCCAAGGCAATCCGGATGTGCGGGGCGCGTTGACGCATTCCGGACGGGGACTGGTGGCGCACCGTTCGCATCCGGATGCCGTCGCGGGGAGGGTGGCGGCACCGCAGCCCCGCCACCCGAAGCCATCAGGTGATGTGCGCGCCGGTCGTCTCGACAAAGACCGAATAGAGCGACTGGCTTGCGGTCATGAAGAGCTGATTGCGCTTGGTGCCGCCGAAGCAGACGTTCGAGCAGATCTCCGGCAGCTTGATCTGGCCGATCCGGTCGCCCTCGGGCGAGAAGCAGTGCACGCCGTCATAACCGTCGCCGACCCAGCCCGCAGAAGACCAGATGTTGCCGCTTTCGTCGCAACGGATGCCATCCGCGAAACCGGTCTTCCCGTCGATTGTCATGGGCACGAACTGGCGCTCGTTCTTCACCGTCGCGCCGTCGATGTCCATGACCCAGATCTGGCTGGTCGCGTCAGGGTAGTGGGACAGCCCCGTGTCGGCCACATAGAGCTTGGTGTAGTCGTGGCTGAAGCAGAGCCCGTTGGGCTTGAACGGCGCGTCGGTCAGTTTGGTGATTGTCCCCGACTGGCCGTCGATGCGGTAGACCGCCTCCTTGCGGATCGGCTGGACCGAGCCGGTGTCGAGGCGATTGCCCTCGTAGTTCATCAAGCCGCCATAGCCGGGGTCCGTGAACCAGATCGAGCCGTCTTCCGGATGCACCACCGCGTCGTTCGGCGCGTTGAACCCCTCGCCCTCGAACTCCTCGGCGAGCACCGTGACCGTGCCGTCATACTCGTAGCGCACGACCTTCCTCGGGCCGTGCTGGCACGAGATCTGCCGGCCGCGATAGTCAAACGTGTTGCCATTCGAGTTGCCCGAGGGATAGCGGAAGCGCCGGGTGACCACGCCTTCCTCTTCGGTCCAGCGAAGCTGCTCGTCGTTCGGGATGTCGGACCAGATCAGGTAGCGCCCGACCCCGTTCCAGGCCGGCCCCTCGGCCCAGAGCGTGCCCAGATGGTGGCGGCGGATCGGCGTGTTGCCGAGCTTCGGGAACCGCTTGTCGAGCGAGATGATGTCGGGGTCCGGATAGCGCACGGGTTCGGCACCGCTTCCGAAATTCCGGGCAAACGCCTCGGGTGCCATGGCTGTGACACCGGCCAAACCGGCCGCGGCGGCCATAAAGGCCCGCCTGTCAACACGTGTGCCTTGGGAACGCTCGTGAGTGTCTTCGGACATTTCGGATCTCCCTCTGATTCGTTTCTTGGTGCGGTGTCGTCTGGCGGACGCCTCTAGGCCCCCCCGGGTAACTCTACGCAAGTGGATCACAACTGCACAACATTTGCGCGCATACATCCCGGCGCAAATCTCCCCTAGCGGGCAAGCAAACTTCACGCCTGCGTCACTCAACCGTTTTCCGAGCGCCATACCGTTTGAGGCGAGGCTGAGAATGGCGGGGGACTATGTCTGACATCAAAGCCGAACACGTGGCGGTCCACGACACATCGGGCCGCCAGAACTGGCTGCAGTGGATCGCTGTGGCCGCACTGGTCTACTTGCTGATTTGTGCCGTCGGGATGATCGGTTCCGGCTTCAAGGCCGCGACGGGCGATCAGGCCAAAGAACTTTTTGCCCTTGCCAACAATCCTTTCGCGGGCCTGGCTGTGGGCACGGTTGCAACAGCGCTGATCCAGTCTTCGTCAGCCGTCACGTCGATCATCGTCGGTCCCGTCGCCGGCGGACTGCCGGTCGAGGTCGCGGTTCCCATGGTGATGGGCGCCAACATCGGAACCTGCATCACCACGATGCTGGCGGCCACTGTGGTGACCGGCAACGAGGAGGCGGCGCTGCAGATCGCGTTCATCCACCTCTCCTACAACGTGCTCGGCGTGGTGGTGATCTACGGCATACCGTTGCTGCGCGATCTGCCGGTCAGGGCGGCGGAATGGCTCGGCGCCACCGCGGCCGTAAACAAGCTCGCCGCCCTTGCCTACATCCTGGGCGTGTTCTTCGTCGTGCCGGGCGTCTGCCTCGGCATCACGAGCATGATTTGAGGAGGATCTGGAATGGCAAATCTGAAGAGCATCAAGACCGAGAACCTGCGCGCGCTCATCGACGAGACCGAGAGCACGCTGGAGGAGCTCCACGCCGAACTGGATCGACGCGAGGAAGCCGCGCAGCACACCGAGATCGATAAGCTCGATGAGCACATGCGCCATGCCGAGGTGAGCCTGACGTCGATCCGCGACTTCATCGCACAGATGCTGCGCGAGATGCGGACCACCGAGAAGACCTGACGGCGCAGATCAGAGGGTCGGTGCGCGCCAGCCGACCATACCGCCTGCCTCGGCCGGATCGGGCGCCGAGGCGGGCACAAAGAAGTCCATCTGCAGCTTCGCCCCAGGTGTCACCGCATAGGGCTCGAAATCCGACACCCCTTCGGCTGCCAGCACCAGATCGTCGAGGCAGAACCAGCCCGAAAAATCCGTATCCTTGGTGAAGATCGCTGCCGCCGCATCGCCCATGATCTCCGGTGTGCGAGACTTCGAGGCCATGCTCTCGCCACCGAGCAGATTGCGCACCGCCGCCGTATCGATCGTGGTGCGGGGCCAGAGGCAGTTCACGGCGATCTTGCCGGCGAACTCGGCCGCCCAGCCAAGACTGAGGACGCTCATCGAATACTTCGCGAGGCTGTAGGCCACATGATTGCGAAACCAGTGCGCCGAGAAATCTAGCGGCGGCGACAGGGTCAGCACGTGCGCATGTTCCGACTTCAGCAGATGCGGCAGGCAGGTCTTGGTGACCAGAAAGGTGCCGCGCCCGTTGATCTGGTGCATCAGGTCGTAGCGCTTCATGTCGGTTTGCGCGGTCCCGGTGAGCTGGATCGCAGATGCGTTGTTGACCACGATGTCGATGCCGCCAAACCGCTCGACGGTCTTCTCGACCGCCGCACCGACAGCCTCCTCCTCGCGGATGTCGCAAACGAGGGGCAAAGCCTGAGCGCCAACGGCCTCGACCTCTGCTGCAGCCGTGTGGATGGTGCCTGGCAGCTTCGGGTGAGGCGCATCGGTCTTGGCGGCGATTGCCACGTTGGCCCCCTCCGCTGCGGCCGACCTGGCGATGGCAAGTCCGATCCCGCGGCTGCCGCCCGACATGAAGATCGTGCGGCCCTGCAAACGTCCAGTCATGGTGCCTCCCCTTTCCCGGCGGCCCAGTCGAGGGCAACCTCCATGCGGTCAAAGCCCCAGAAGAGCTCATCCCCGGCGATGAAGCTCGGCGCGCCGAAGATGCCGAGCTCGACTGCGGTGCCGACCTGTGCCCGAAGGTGCTCCTTGGTGCCCGGCGCATCACAGGCCGCAAGAACGGCCCGTGCATCGCCCCCGGCTCGAGTGATCAGCGGGGCAAGAACCTCCGGATCGGAGATGTCGCGGCCCTCGGCAAAGTTGGCCGTGTAGCAGGCCCGTACGAATGCGGGCCCCCACGCCGCCTCGGCGCCCTGCAGCGCGACACGGGCCGCCTGAACGCTGTGCTGTGGGAAGATGTCGGGCTTTCGGTACGCGATGCCATTGGCAGCACACAAGCGCTCCAAATCGCGCCACATGTAGCGTCCCTTGGCGGCGTAGAGGTTGAACGGCGAGTCCGTCCAGCCCTGGGCCCCGAAGATCGGCCCCAGAAGAAACGGCCGCCACTGAACCGTGACATCGCGCGCCGCCGCCGCCGCTTCGATGCACATTGCCGCCGGATAGGAGTATGTCGAGGCAAGCTCGAACCAGAACTGCAAATCTCGGCGCGGCGCGCTCACACCGGCGCCTCCTCCGCCTCTTCCTCGAGCTTGGAGCGCATCTGGAAGCCGATGCGCGTCGGCTCCTCGTTGATCTTGGTCGCAGCCTTGAGCATGACGTTGAGCTGGCTCACATGCTGCACCAGCTGGGTCTTCGCGCCCGTCGGATCGACCCCGTAGAAGGTGATCAGGTCCGGTGCGAAGAAACCCATGCCCTGTATGTGGAGCGTGCCGGCATCGGAACCGGCGAACCCCATGCCGATTTCCTGTTCACTGTTGAGCCCTTCCTCGAACTTCTGGATGTAAAGTATCAGCCGCTCATAAGCCCACTGCGCCGGTGATTTCTCGTGGGGCGACTGTCGCGCGACCGCTGCAGGCAAGGGCTGACGTTCGGTGCAATCGGCCTCATCGCAATCCGTGCGGACCACGCCTGCCTGCGGAAACACGGGCTCGGTGCGGAGCTTGCCGCTCACTTCGTATTCCATGCTCATCAGCTTTCCTCCGTTGAGTAGAGCCAGGCGTCGCCGTGCAAGGTGCGCTGCACGCGCCCGGTCTGATGCAGGTGATTGAGATGGGCCACGGACTCGGCCAGCGCGAGACCGTATTGCGGGTCTCCGATCTCGCGTTTGAAGATCGGCGTGAAGCACTCGGCCGCGGTGCGTGGGCGTTCGCGCAAGGCCGTCACAAGGCGGTCGAGCGCATGCTCGTGGTTCTCGATGAGCTGGGTCAACCGAAAGCCCGCCCCCCGAAAGGGCAGCTTGTGCCCCGGCAGCACCAGCGGATCATGGTCGGCGACCACCTTGTGCAGCCTTCGACAACTCTCGAGCCAGTCGGCCAGCGGATCCGCCTCGGGTTCCGAGGGGTACACACCGATGTTGGACGAGATGCCCGGAATGATCTGGTCGCCCGCCAGTACCAGACCGCCATCGGTGTCGTCCGTCCAGAACGTCGCATGATCCGGCGCATGCCCGTGCCCGAAGCGCACAAGCCAGTCACGCCCGCCCATGCGCAGCGTCATCCCCTCCGAGATCACGCGGTATCCGAGCGGGATGGGGGCCGTGCACTTCGAGAAGTTGAACGGTTCTTCCCGGGCAAAGACGGCAAGCTTGTCCGCGGGCATGCCCGCACGGCGGCGAAAGGCGATCTGCTCGGGGGGCGGCACATCGTTGTGATCGAGCTGCAGCATGCGCCCGAGCGTCCAGCCCAGGCGCGTCGCCCAGACCTCGGCGCCCCGCTCGGCGAACCAGCCGAGCAGACCGATATGGTCCGGGTGATGATGGGTCAGAACCACCCTGCCCACGGGCTTGGCGGACAGCGGGCCGGACAACAGCGCGTTCCAGGCCTCGCGGGACGACCCCAGATCCATGCCGGTGTCGATCAGCGTCCAGTGGTCGCCTTCGTCGAGCGCATAGACATTCACGTGATCGAGCCGCATCGGCAGCGGCAGGCGCAGCCACAGAATTCCGTCTGCGACTTCGATCGCACGACCGGTGCCGGGCGGCGACTCCCAGGGGAAGCTCAGCCCGAAGGCCTCGATCGGACCGCCATCGGGACGGTTCATGCGCTCAGCTTTTCGACGTCGACCGCGTAGAGCACCGCGGCCCCCTGCCCCGCTGACGATGCCAGCGCCGTGACCTGCGGGAGATAGCTGCTTGCAAAGAACTGCGCCATCGCAAGCCGGGTCGCATCTTCGGGCGCTGCCATGGCGGCCTTGAGCAGGTAGTGACCGCCCAGCGTCAGCGCCAGCATCCTGAGATAGGCGGCAGCGCCTGCAAACCGGTCGTTGATGTCCGGCGCTGCGAGCAAAACGTCGGTCGTCTCACGCGCTGCAGTCAGCGCGGCCTCAAGCGTCGTCCCGAGTGCGGTCATCGCACCACCCACAGCGGTCGCGGCGTCAACGGTCTCGCCGATCTCGTCAAGCAGGGCTTTCGCTGCGGCCCCGCCGTCGGCGAGCTTGCGCCCGACGAGGTCCATCGCCTGGATCCCGTTGGTGCCTTCGTAGATCGCGGTCACCCTGACATCGCGCAGATACTGGGCAGCACCTGTCTCCTCGACGAACCCCATGCCGCCGTGCACCTGAATGCCGATCCCGGCCACCTCGATGCCCGTGTCGGTGCCGAACGCCTTCGCAATCGGCGTCAGGAAGGCACCCCGCGCCGCATGCAATTCGCGCTCGGCGCCATCGGCCGCACGTCCCATATCGAGCGAGAACGCACAGTCATAGCAGATGCCGCGGACGACCTGTGTCAGCACTTTCATCGACATCAGCATCCTGCGCACATCGGCATGCCCGGCGATGGTCTCCGAGCCGTCCGCCGTGCGGCCCTGCTTGCGATCGCGTGCGTAGGCGATGGCCTTCTGCGTCGCGATCTCGGCAATGCCGAGCCCCTCGACGCCCACACCGAGCCGGGCGTTGTTCATCATCGTGAACATCGCCGCCATGCCGCCATGCTCCGGGCCGACCATCCAGCCCGTGGCACGGTCATACTCCATCACGGCCGTGGGCGAGCCGTGCAGGCCGAGCTTGTGCTCGAGACTGATCGGCCGCAGGCTGTTGGCCACCCCGGGTTCGCCGCTCGCGTCCGGCAGGTACTTCGGCACGATGAACAGGCTGATGCCCTTGGTTCCCGGCACCCCGTCCGGCAGGCGTGCCAGCACCAGATGGCAGACATTCCGATTGAGGTCATGATCGCCCCAGGAGATGTAGATCTTCTGCCCGGAGATCGCGTAGGTGCCATCGCCGTTCGGCTCGGCCTTCGACGTCAGCGCACCGACATCCGAACCCGCCTGAGGCTCGGTGAGGTTCATCGTTCCGTTCCACTCGCCACTGATCAGCTTGGGCAGATAGAGCGCCTTGATCTCGTCCGATGCATGCGCCTCGAGCGCTTCGATCTGGCCTTGGGTCATCAGCGGGTTGAGGCTCAGCGAGAGGCAGGCGGAGGCCATCATCTCGTTGAGATAGGTCGCAAACGAGATCGGCAGCCCCATGCCGCCGAACTCCTCGGCGGCCGAAATGCCGATCCAGCCACCCTCGGCGATGGCGTCATAGGCCGCCTTGTAACCCGGTGAGCAGCGCACGACGCCGTTCTCCAGGCGCGCCGGGTGCAGATCGCCATTGCGGTTCACCGGCGCCAGCGCGCCTTCCGCCATCTTCGCCGCCTCATCGAGAATCGCTGTTCTTGTGTCGGCGGTCGCCTCGGCATAACGCGCGGTTTCGGCCAGCCTGTCCTGTCCGATCACGTGACCGGCAATGAAGTTCATCTCTTCGACCGGAGCTCGGTAGCTCATCGGGTCCTCCCCGTTGCGGTTCGCATCCGCCTTGCACACGGATCACCGGACAAGGTAATCGGCGAAGCCGCTCCGGCATAGACCCGAGCGTGCCTGTCGTAACGTCACATGTCGAAGGCATGACCGAAACACTGCAACCGGACCCGACGGGCATCGCCCGCGCCGCGACCCTGCTCCGAGCCGGTGCGAGCGTCGCGTTTCCGACCGAGACCGTTTATGGCCTCGGCGCCGATGCGACCGACGGCGAGGCGGTTGCCCGGATCTTCGAGGCAAAGGGGCGTCCACGGTTCAACCCGTTGATCGTGCATGTGCCCGGGCCGGACGAGGCGCGTGCGCTGATCGAGCTTCCGCCAGCCGGCCGTGACCTTGCAGCGGCGTTCTGGCCGGGCCCGCTGACCCTTGTGGCACCGATCCGCAAGCGGGCAGGCATCGCAGGCCTCGTCACCGCCGGGCTCGACACGCTGGCCGTCCGGGTTCCCGAACACCCGCTCGCGAAGGAGCTGTTGCGCGCGACCGGCCGACCTGTTGCAGCGCCTTCGGCGAATCCCTCGGGACAGGTCAGCCCGACGACGGCGGCACATGTGCTCGACGGTCTGTCGGGCCGGATCGCCGCCGTGCTGGACGGGGGGCGCTGCCCGGTCGGGTTGGAATCCACCATCATCGGCTTCGAGGACGATGCGGCGGTGCTGCTGCGCCCGGGAGGTCTGCCGAGCGAACCGATCGAGAGTGCGCTTGGCGGGCCTCTTGGGCAATCCAGCGGTGACGCCATCTCCGCGCCGGGGCAACTTGCGAGCCACTATGCGCCCGGAGCGCGGCTGCGTCTCGATGCCGTCGGTCCCGGCCCTGGCGATGCCTGGCTGGGGTTCGGCCCCGGACCGGCGGCACCGGGGCCTGCGTTGTCGCTCTCGAGAAGCGGAGATCTGGTGGAAGCTGCAGCAAATCTGTTCGGGCATCTCCGGACGCTCGACGAAGCGCTCGGTGCAAAGGGAGTCATCGCCGTCGCGCCGATCCCGGATCACGGGCTGGGCGTTGCCATCCGCGACCGGCTCAAACGCGCCGCCGCGCCCCGCTGAGCAACGGTGGCCTAGCCGCCGTCTCGCCCGCGCAGGGTCGTGCCGGGTGCGAACCTGAACGGCTCGTCTCCCACCGAGAGGCACTCGCCGCTGATCTTGCCGGTCGTGTTTTCGCCGCCGGCACAGCCGGCGTTGCCCGTCGGTGCGCAGGCCACCAGGAAAAGGCTCAGTCCGGTCATGACAATGATTGCACGCATCGGTGCTCTCCTTCGAATAGCGTCCGCATCCCCGAGCTGCCCTGCACGAGCCAGATAGCCGCCAATCGGCAGCCTGTCACTGCCCGCCGCCGCGTGCGCGAATATTTGTTCCGGGCACCGAGAGGACTTGCGACTGGGCGCTCCAGATGCAGCGGTCATAGGCATTGCCTGCGGCGCCATGCTGCTCGGCGCACCTCGCCTCGATGGTTTGACCGCACGCCGCCACAAGAAGCCCGACGCTCAGCGTTATTGCCAGACCGCGCATGTCGCGCCCCCATGATGAGTTTCGTCCAGATTCCTTCAACCAAAGATAAGCGCACGGAACTTGACAACAATAACATCACGGCTTCGTGAGAGCATCCGGCAGATGACCGCCAGCCGCGCGGATCTCGACAACACCGGTGCCGGTGCTACTCTCGGGGCATGACACTGGCGCCGCACCACTCGGAAACCGATGCACTCGAGGGCCTTCGATCGATCGCTGGTCCCGCAGCGGTCTGTCCGGAGGAGGCAACCGGTGCCTATCTGCGCGAGCCACGTGATCGCTATCAGGGTCGGGCCGCTCTCGTGCTGCGCCCGGATTGCACCGAGATGGTTGCCGCCATTGTCCGCCATTGCGCCGCCCACCGGCTGCCCATCGTGCCCTATGGCGGCGGCACCGGTCTGGTCGGGGGGCAGGTCTCACCAGACGGTGCGGCACCGGTCGTGGTCTCGCTGGACCGGATGTCGCGGATACGCGCGGTCCTGCCGGACGACAACGCGCTGATCGCCGAGGCCGGCGTGATCCTCGAGGACATCCAGCGTGCCGCCGAAGAGGCGGGGCGGTTGTTTCCCCTGTCGTTGGCGGCCCAGGGGTCATGCCGGATCGGCGGCAATCTTGCGACCAACGCGGGCGGTGTTCAGGTGCTGCGTTACGGCAATGCGCGCGATCTCTGCCTCGGCCTCGAGGCGGTGCTGCCGGACGGTCAGATTCTCCACGGGCTGAGGACGCTGCGCAAGGACAACACCGGCTACGACCTCCGCCATCTGCTGATCGGCTCGGAAGGCACGCTCGGAATCATCACGGCGGCGGCGCTGAAGCTGTTCCCACGCCCGGGAGAGACGGCGACCGCGATGCTGGCAGTGTCGGGGCCAGGCGATGCCGTGCGCCTGCTCCATGCACTGCGGGAGAGGTTGGGCGATCAGATCACCGCCTTCGAGCTGATCGACGGGCGCGGCATCGGGTTCGTGCGTCAGTTCTTCCCGGACATCACCGATCCCCTGGCGCCCGCACCGGCGTGGCGGGTGCTGGTCGAATGCACAGGCGCTGGCGCGTCCGGTCTGGTCGAGAGTGTCGAGGACGCGCTTGCCGCCACGATCGAAGCGGGACTTGTGCAGGACGGCGTGCTGGCAAGTTCCGAAGCTCAGCGCCGGGCAATGTGGCACCTGCGCGAGACCATCCCGGAGGCGAACAGGAAGCGCGGGGCGATCGCGAGCCATGACATCTCGGTCCCCGTGAGCCGGATTGCCGAGTTTGTCGAGGACGGGGCTGCAGCCATCGCCCGCCTGGATGCCTCCCTGGTTGTCAATTGCTTCGGGCATGTGGGGGACGGAAACCTGCACTACAATCTTTTCCCGCCCGCGGGCCAGGGGAAGGAAGCCTATACTGCTCTTCGTGGGGCGATCAGCCGGGCGGTTCACGATCTGGTGGCGAGCCATGACGGCTCGATCAGTGCCGAACACGGGATCGGGCGCCTGAAAACCGCTGAGCTCAACCGGTACGGCGATCCCGCCAAGCTTTCGGTGATGCGTGCGGTGAAAGCGGCTCTCGACCCCCACAACATCATGAACCCGGGCGCTGTTCTCAGCCTCTGATCAGCTTTGCGCTGTCCTGCGTGTGAAAATGGCCATGCACAGGTCTTTCACATCAGGACTGTGTGCTCCGCACACACCCCATTCTGCGACCCGGCCCCGCCCCCGCCCCCCGCACCACCATGCGCGTCGCGCATGGTGGTGCGGGGGGCGGGGGCGGGGCCGGGTCGGACCGCAGGTTCGAAACACAAATCGGCGCGCAACGCGCTGGACACGCGCGCAATGCGGCGCCATGAGTTGACAACATCGTTGCCCAGGAAGGAGATCGCCACACATGACCGCCTTTGACTTCGCGCCGCTCCTTGCCGAGAACCTGCCCCCCGCAGCCCAGCGCTGGTCGGGCTATCCCAAGTACAATTTCATCGGCGGACACAACGCCCGCGAGGCGATCCCCGTCGAGGCGCTGATCGCGGCCGCCACCAGGCAGCTCTCCGAAAAGGGGCGTGAGCTTGCGACCTACAACCTCGAAGGCGGTCCCCAGGGCATGCGCCAGCTGCGCGATGTCGTCGCCGAAAAGCTGAGACGCGACCGCCAGGTGGCGTGCGACCCGGATCAGGTGGTGATCACATCCGGCTCGCTCCAGGGCCTCGATCTGGTCAACACGCTGCTTCTCGGCCCCGGCGATACCGTTCTGATCGAAGAGTTCACCTATGGCGGCATGCTCTCCAAGATCCACCGCAAGGGGGCGAAAACAATCGGTATGCCGCTCGACGCACACGGCATCCGTCTCGACGCGCTCGAGCAGATCCTCACCGATCTTCAGTCGAAAGGCATCTCGCCCAAGTATCTCTACACCATCCCGACGGTGCAGAATCCGACCGGATCGATCATGCCGCTCGAGCGCCGCGAGGGGCTTCTGGCGCTGGCGCGCCGCTTCGGCGTGCCGATCTTCGAGGACGAATGCTATGCCGATCTCATCTGGGACGGTGATTGGCCGCCCGCGTTGCGCGGCCTGGACGACCGCGGTCAGGTCATCCACATCGGGTCCTTTTCCAAGACCCTAGCGCCGGCATTGCGGCTCGGCTATCTGGTGGCCGACTGGGCGGTGATCTCGCGGCTGCTGCCGCTGAAGGGCGACGCGGGAACCGGCGCCATCGAGCAGATGGTGGTCGCCGACTACTTCGGATCTCATTTCAGCGCGCATGTGAAGGCGCTGGTGCCCCGGCTCGAAGCCAAGCTTGATCTGATGATCGAAGCGGTCTCGCGCGAGTTCGGCACCTCCGCGAGCTTTGAGCGTCCGAAGGGCGGCATCTTCTTCTGGATCACCCTGGCCGAGCCCGTAGACACTTCGGTCCTCTATCAGGCCGCCATCGCCGAAGGCGTACACTTCAATGCAGGCGCCGAATGGGCCGCAGACCCCGCAAACGGCACACGTCATTTGAGGCTGTGTTTCGCGCTCGCCTCGGAAACCGAGATCAACGAGGGCATCGCCAAGCTCGCCGAGATCTGCCACCGCGAATTCGGCGTCCCCGTGCGCAGCGCCAACGTGGCCCGGGACTAGGCGCGGACCCGCCGGTTCTCGGCATCATAGCGGCACGGCACCACCACCTCGGCGGGCAAGGCATCGCCCAGGACCAGCACATCGAGTTGCGTGCCTTCGCCGGCGAGGTCGGCATCGACGAATGCCATCGCCAGGTTCTCGCGGACCCGGTATCCCCAGGCCGCGGACGTCACGGTCCCCACAACTCTCGCGCCCGAGAGCACCGAGTCGCCTGGTTGCGCAGGTGCCGCCTCGGACGCGATCCGCAGGCTCACGAACCGCCGACGTGGTGACGCGCGACCGGACAAGGCTGACCGCCCGGGAAAATCCGGCTTTGTCAGGTCCACGAAACGCTCGAGCGCGCTTTCGAACGGGTCGTACTCGGTGATCAGATCGGCCTTCCAGTGACGGTAACCCTTCTCGATCCGCATGGACTCGACCGCATGAAGACCAAACGGCGCGATCCCGTGAGCCTCCCCGGCCGCCCGCAGCGCCGAGTAGACCGCCTGCGCCTGCTCGGCAGGCACGTGCAGCTCCCAGGCAAGCTCGCCGGAATAGCTGACCGACATCGCGATCGCCGCGACATGGCCCACGAACACCCGGCGCACCGAAAGCCAGGGGAACGCCTCTGCCGACCAGTCCGTGCGCGGCGCCGCGGCTTGCAGGGTGGCACGTGAGCGGGGTCCTGCAACCAGCAAGATTGTGTGGCTTTGGGTCAATGCGCGGAGCGTCACCGATCCGTCGGCGGGCAAGTGCGCCGTCAGCCAGTCCCAGTCATGGCGTGTTGCGGCCGCGGCCGAGCCATACCACACCCGGTCCTCGTCCAAGAGCGCGACCGTCGCCTCACCCGCGACCATGCCGCGCCCGCTCAGGAAATAGCCGAGCCCGACCTTGCCCACGCGTTTCGGGAGACGCCCGCAGAACAGCCCGTCCAGCCAGTCGCGCCCACCCGCCCCGGCAATCTCGATCCGGTTGAAGCCGTTCACCTCGGCAATGCCGACGCGCTCCGAGACGGCCTGCACTTCGGCTGCGACCCGATCATGCCAGCCGGGCCACCGGAACGACGGGCGATCCTCGCCAGCCTCACCGAAAAACGCCACCCGCTCCCAGCCGTCCACGGTTGCGAATTGCGCCCCTTCGCCCGCGAGGACCGGTGTCAGAGGGGTCGTACGCACCGGACGACCGGCGGGGCGGTGCTCGTGGGGCAGGTGGAACCGGAACTCGTTCTGATAGTCCTCGATGGCCTTCAGCGCCGTGTATTCCTCGGTGGCCCAGTCGCCAAACCGGCGCGGGTCGAGCGCCCAGGTGTCCCAGAGCGCCTCGCCGTGCACGATCTGCTGGGCCAGCAGCCAGCCATGCCCGCCCCCCTCGCCAAGACCCGCCCGCAGGCCGGTGATGCACCAGGCGTTGCGCCGGCCCGCGATGCGCCCGACCAGAGGCACCCCGTCTGGCGTATAGGTGATCGGTCCGTTGACGATCGTGTGGATGCCGGTCTCGGTCAGACACGGCAGGCGCTCGAACACGTTTTCCAGCACCGGCAACACCCGGTCCGGGTCATTCGGACAGAGCGCGTTGGTGAAGCCAGGGTCGATGCCGTCGAGCCCCCATGTGCGGCAGTCCTGCTCGTAGAAGCCGACCAGCAGGCCCTGCTTTTCCTGGCGACAGTAGAAGTCGTCCGTCGGGCAGCGGATCAGGGGCATCCGATGGCCCGCATCCGCGATCTCCGGGATCGGCTCGGTCAGGAAGTACTGATGCTCCATCGAGGCGACGGGCAGCGCGGTCCCCATCATTGCCGCCACCTCGTTGCAGCGATAGCCGCCCGCGTTCACCACATGCTCGGCATCGATGTCGCCCCGGCTGGTGTGCACGGTCCAGCCGCCATCCCGTGCGGTCAGTCCGGTCACGGGCGTGTGCCGGTGGACTTCGGCACCGGCCTTGCGTGCGCGCCGTGCCAGCGCCTGGCAAAGCTGGGCCGGATCGATGTCACCGTCGAACGGGTCCCAGAGAGCGCCCAGCACGCCGTCGGTGGTGATCAGCGGATGCCGGCGGGCGCATTCCGCCGCATCGATCAGCTCGTACTCCACCCCCATGCCCAGGGCCATGGACTGAAAGTGGCGATAGCCGTCCATGTGCCACCGGGCCGAAGCGAGCCGCAGGCCGCCATCGCCGTGGTGGTAGTTGATGGGATACTCGGGATCGTCGGCAAGTTCCTTGTAGAGCCGGATGGAGTGGCTCTTCAGGCCCACCATCACCTGAATGGCGCCGAAGTTGGTGACCTGTGCCGCGGAGTGCCACGTGGTGCCGGAGGTGAGCTCATCGCGCTCGAGCAGCATCACATCCGTCCAACCTTCCTCGGTCAGGTGGTAGAGCGTCGAGCAGCCGGCAATCCCGCCCCCGATCACCACGACCCGTGCTGTCGATCTCATCCGGCCCTCCCGCCTGTGTGCGCCAACCCTCAGCTGACGCCGCTCTCCCGGTCAAGCACCACGCGACGCGCGCGGAAAATCCGAAGGAAGGCTTCGCAAACCACGAACATCGCGCACAGGGCTTGTGTCACGGCGCGACCACCAGCACTGTGGGATGGAGCGAGGAGGCCGCATGGCAAGTACCAGGACAGCGCGCCGGTCGGGTGGGCGTGCGGCGCGGGTCGCCGCACGGAGCGCCCCGGAACCGCAGGTCAATCCAGCCCCGCCCGGGCAACGCGGCGGTGCCTACCGACCGCTCTCGGAGCCGGACCTTCAGACCATCCATCGCGCCGCCCTTGATCTGCTGGCCGATCTCGGCATGGGGGAGGCACCGCCCGCTCTGGTCGAGGCCGCCTGCGCCCGCGGTGCCGAGGTCAACGGACTCGGCAGGCTGTGCTTTCCGCGCGCGCTGGTCGAAGACATCGTGGCGCAAGCCCCGAAGACGCTGGTGCTGCACGGGCGCGATCCCAAGCACGACATCGAGATCGGCGGCGCACGGGTGCTCTTTGGCACCGGCGGTGCTGCGGTCCAGACGCTCGACATCGACACCGGTCGCTACCGTCCGGCGACCCTGCGCGACCTCTACGACTTCGCGCGACTGGCGGATCGGCTGTCGAACATCTCATGGTTCACCCGCTGCTCGGTCGCAACGGATGTGCCGGACATTCGCGAACTCGACCTCAACACGGTGTTCGCGATTGTTAAGGGCACGTCCAAGCCGGTTGGCACCTCGATCACCGTCGGCGCGCATGTCGCACCGGTCGTCGAGATGCTGGACATCGCCATGGGCGGCGCGGGGCGCTTTGCCGAACGGCCGTGCCTGAAGGTGCACATCTCCCCTGTCGTCTCGCCGTTGCGCTATGGCGAGGATGCGGTGGACGTCACGCAGGCCTGCGTGGCCCACGGTGTGCCGATCAACTGCATCATCGGGGCCCAGCCCGGCGCGACCGGCCCCGCGGTGCCGGCGAGCTTCCTCGTCCAGTCCCTGGCCGAGACCTTCGCAGGGCTGGCGCTGGTGCACGCCTTCGCACCTGGCCATCCGGTGATCTTCTCGAACTGGCCGCTCGTGGTCGATCTGCGCACGGGTGCCTTTGCCGGAGGCGGCCCCGAGAGCGCGCTTCTGAACGCGGCCGCCGCCCAGCTCTCGAACTGGCTCGGGTTGCCGTCCGGGGTGGCGTGCTCGATGAGCGATGCCAAGGCTGTAGACGCTCAGATGGGCGCCGAGAAAGCCTTGACCGCACTGTCGACCGCGCTTGCCGGGGCCAACATGATCTACGAGAGCGCGGGCATGATGGCGAGCCTGCTGGGTGCCAGCTTCGAGGCGTTCGTGCTGGACGACGAGATGCTGGGGACGATCTCGCGCGTGCTTCGCGGTGTCGAGGTGACGGATGAGACGCTCGGTCTCGACGCGATCCGCGCCACCGTGCTTGGGGAAGGCCACTTCCTCGGCGGCGCGGAGACGATGGCGGCAATGCAGCGCGACTACCTCTACCCGAGGCTGGCCGACCGGGATCCGCCCGTCACCTGGGCGGAGAAGGGGTCGGCGGATGCCTGGAGCCGGGCCCGGGACAAAGCGCGCACCACCCTGGCCGAGCATCATCCGACACATCTCTCGGCAAAGGCCGAGGCCGAGATCCGCGGCAAGTTTCCGATCCGGCTGCCATAGACGTCAACCCGGCGCAGACACCGCGCGTCAGACCCGCAGCTTGCGTTCGGGACCCGCGGCCTCCGGCGGCCCGCCCTCGATGCGCAGGGCACCCGAAAGCCACGGCATCGCGGAAATCGCCGGCGCGACGATGCTCGCCTCGGCAAGCGTGCGCGCAGCCTGCGCCGCCTGGGCCGGCACGGCACCAAGCAGATCCCGCCGTGCGTAGAGCGTGATCTTGCGGGCGAAGGCCTTGAAGGGCAGCGGATGGGCGTCGAGCGTGGCACTCATGGTCCCCGCACGGCGCAATGCCAAGGGCGTGGTCACGGCCCAGCCGCCGCTTCGCTCGACCATCGCCAGAAGCGCCTGGCTCGACTCGAACTCGAAGGTGTGCGCTGGCGCAAGGCGCAACCGGCGCAGTTGGCGGGCAATCTGCTGGCCGATGAGCTGGCCGGTGGCATAGCGCACCATGGGGGCCGCCATCACGGCCTCGAGCGCGTCTGCGCCCGGGCGGATCAACCCCGGCGCGGTGACCAGGATGAACGGATCGCGCAGGATCGCATGCTGCTCGACCCAGTCAGGCGGGGCCGACACTTCGGCTGCCAGAACCAGATCGACGGCCCGTTGCTCGAGGTCGGCGAAATTCTGGTGGCTCGGCCCGGCACGGACAGTGAACCCGCATCCCGGCAGGCTCTCGGCAAGACCTAGGACGAGCGCGGGTGTCACCTCGGCATCGAATTCCTCGATCACCGCAAGCCTGAGCGCCGGGAGCCGCGCCATGTCATGCTCGGCAAGCTCGGTCTGCGCGCGCAGGCTCTCGTCCAGGATCGCCAGCGCCCGGCGCTGAAAGAGATACCCCGCCGGGGTGAGCGCCATGGGCCGTGCCGCCCGGTCGACCAGCTGGGCGCCCAGCGCCAGCTCGAGATTGCTCAGCTGCTGAGAGATCGACGAGACCCCTGCCCCGAGCCTGCGTGCCGCGCCAGCCATCGACCCCTCGTCGACGATCGCGACAAAGACCTCGATGGCCCGCAGTGTCAGGCGCGGCCTTTCCCGGGTCACGGACTACTCGGCCGCGGAAACGGCGATCCGGCCGGCCAGCATCTCGGGCGGGATGACCGGCGCACGGTCCTCGGGCGCATCCGTCACCAGCATGCGCCCCGGCGTATGGGTGATGCACAGCGCCGGCCGCGCCTCGGCGAGCACGTTCTGCGGCGTGACCCCGCATGCCCAGAACACCGGCTCTTCGCCCGGGCGGAAGTCGGTCGGGTCGCCCCAGTCGGGCCGGTTGACATCTTCGATGCCGATCTCGGCCGGATCGCCCACATGCACCGGTTCGCCGTGCGCGTGCGGATAGCCGCTGCAAATCGTGCGCACCTGAGCGATCTGGCCCGAGGGAACCGGACGCATCGAGACCACCATCTCCCCCGCAAACGGTCCGGACCGCGTCAGCGACAGGTTGGTGCGGTACATCGAGACCGTGCGGTTGTCGGCGATGTGGCGCAACTCGATCCCGGCCTCGATCAGCGCGCGCTCGAAGGTGAACGAGCAGCCGAGCGCAAAAGCCACCATATCGTCCTGCCAGAGCCCGGTGATGTCGGAGACGGCCCCGTCCAGCGCGCCCCCGCGGTAGATGTTGTAGCTCGGCACATCGGTGCGAATGTCGATCTCGCCCAGCATCGGGAGCGCCGGATTGCCGGGGCGCGACAGGCCGACCAGCGGGCATGGCTGGCTGTTCCTGAGACAGAACGCGAGAAAATCATCGGCGTGCTCGTGACCCAGGATGGCCAGATTGGCCTGCAGCCGTCCGGGTGCCAGACCGGCTGTCTGCCCGTCATATGCACCGCTGCGAATGGCCTCCCGGACCTGCTCCACCGGCTGGCCGATCAACTCTGCATGGCTGGTCATTGGCATCATCCTCATCCCGTCCGACTGCTGGCATGCTGCCTGTCCCCGGGGTCGCTGGCAAGCACCGCCTCAACGCGGCCAAAGGATCATCTGCGTGCAGCGAAAATGGGCCAGCAACTTGCCGTTGGCCTCATCGCTGACAGTGGCGTCCCAGACCTGGGTCGAGCGGCCCCTGTGCACCGGTGTCGCGACCGCGACAATCGCACCGTCCTTCGCCGTGCTCAGATGGTTCGAGGCGAGGTTCAGTGTCGTAAAGCCCGCGGCACCCTCAGGCAGCGCGCAGATCGTCCCGTAGCCGCAGCAGGTATCGGCCAGCGACACGATGGTGCCCGCGTGCACAAACCCGTTCCACGCGAAGACCGCGCGCGACAGCACGACCCGGCCGCGGACCTCGTCGGCGTCGACCCTCAGAAACTCCATTCCCAGACGTCCTGGCAGATACTCGGCACCCCGGACGTTCCACGCCTCGAGCGTCTCCGGCACGTCAATCTTCATGGCACCCTCTGAGCTGATCAACTGCAGGCAGTATGCCCGCCAACGACATGATAGTGAATGCAAACATCCTCGGAACTTTCGCCTTGGCTTCCGGCCTTCGATCCGACTAACGTCGAGGCGGAGGCGCCGCTCAGAGTGCCTATTGCTGATTGGGAGCGTATCGATGAAACGTGCACTTGGCGCCGCCCTTGCCGCGGCGCTCTTGGCGGGCTCGGCAACGGCCGCCGATATCGAAGAGCAAGAGTTCCTGGTGGTCGGCACCTGGGGCAACCTGTTCAACTGGAAGGAACATGAAAGCCGGCTCTGGAACTCGGTGCTGCCCGAGGCGACCGGGGGCAAAATCACCGCGAATGCCAAGCCCTACACCGAGCTCGGCCTTTCGGGCTACGAGGTGGTCAAGCAGCTCGAACTCGGCGCCTACGATGCCGTCCACGCGCTGACGACCTATACCAGCCAGGACAGCCCGGCGCTCGAAGGGATCGACCTCGCCGGCGTCTTCCAGGACTTCGGGACCTACCGCGAGGCGCTGAAAGCCTACGAGCCGGTGATCCGCCGCGAGCTGCGCGACAAGTACAACGCCGAACTGGTGATGCTCTACACCTTCCCCTCGCAGCAGCTCTTCTGCAAACTCGACGAGGGCTCGGACGGCCACCTCGCGTCGCTCGAGGGCAAGAAGATCCGAACCTACTCGACCTCGCTTGCGGATTTCATCGAGGGCCTCGGCGCCTCGTCGGTGACGCTTGCCTTCGCGGAAGCGGTGCCGGCGCTGCAAAAGGGCGTGGCGACGTGCGGGACCACCGGGACGGCACCCGCCTACAATGCGAAGTGGTACCAGGTGACCACCCACAATGTGCGCGTCCGCCTTGGGTATGCCGCCACCTTCATGGCCTTCAACGGCGAAACCTGGGACGCGCTGAGCCCGGAGGCCCAGGCTGCGATCCGCGAGAACGCCGCCACGGTCGAGAACGAGATCTGGGAATCGATCCAGGCCACCGACGAAATGGCGGCCCAGTGCAACACCGAAGGCCCCTGCGAGTGGGGTGAGCCGGGCGGCCTCGCGGCGGTCGAGATGAACGACGCCGACAACGCCAAGATCAAGGACATCGTCGAGAACGTCGTCCTCAAGCGTTTCGCCGAACGGTGCGGCACTGCCTGTGCCGAAGAGTGGAATGCCACCATGGGCGAGATCGCCGGCGTGAAGGCCCCGCTCTGATCGTCATCGCTCGACGAGCTCCCGCGCCCATCCCGGGCGCGGGTTCCTCTTCCGGAATGGCGGCCCGATGGAACTGCTTGGCACTCTGCATCAGCATCTGAGCCGGATATCGCTCTGGGCCGTCTGGGCCGGCGGCTTCGGAATGCTGGTGTCTGCCTTCATCGTCTTCATCGAGGTCGTGGGCCGCAAGCTCGGCGGTGTTGAAGTCCTGCCGGGTTTTGTCCTGCCCCAGTTCAGGATCCCCGGGTCGGACGAATACACAGGCTATGTGTTCGCCGGAGCCACCACGTGGGCCTACTCCTACTGTCTGATCCACCGCAGCCACATACGGATCGACGCGCTCTACAACTTGCTTGCGATGCCGGTGCGTGCGGTCCTCGACGTGGTGGGGCTCGTGCTGCTCGGCGTTTATGTCGCCCTGCTCACCGAGCGCGCCTGGCTGGTGTTTGTCGAAAGCATCGTGAAGGCGTCGGTCTCCGCAACACCGCAGCTGACACCGCTCTGGATCCCGCAGGTCTTCTGGGTCACCGGTCTCACGCTGTTCCTGATCACCAACTTGTTTCTGATCGTACACGCCTCGGCCCACCTCATCCGGGGCCAGTTTGCCTCCGTGCAGAAGCTCGCCGGCACCATGTCCGTGCAGGAGGAGGTCGCCGACAGCACCCGCGGAGTCAGCGAGATGTCGAAATGAAGGCGCTGCTTGCCGCATTCAAGGCTGGCTCCCCATGGTCGATCATCATCGCGCTGCTGGTGCTCGTGGTCGCCGCGGTGCCGGTGGCGGCGGTGCTTGGCATCCTGTCGCTCGGGCTCGACGAGGTCTTCATGCGGGGCCGGCTCAGCCGCGCCATGGGCGAATTCGTCTGGGAGCAGCAGAAGAACTTCCTGCTGATCGCCATCCCGATGTTCATCCTGATGGGCGAGATCATCCTGCGGTCCGGGATCGCGCAGCGCATGTACTCGGCGGTGGCGATCTGGCTGAACTGGCTGCCCGGCGGCCTGATGCACGCCAATGTCGCCTCCTGCGCGATCTTTGCGGCAACGTCGGGCTCATCGGTCGCGACGGCAGCCACCATCGGCGTCGTCGCCGTGCCGGAAATCGAGCGCCGCAACTACAACGAGAAACTCTTCCTCGGTTCGATCGCCGCCGGCGGTACGCTCGGCATCCTGATCCCGCCGTCGATCAACCTGATCCTGTTCGGCTTCATCACCGACACATCCGTCCCCGAGCTCTTCATCGCCGGGATCGTGCCGGGGCTGATGCTCTCCGGCCTGTTTCTGGTCGCCATCCTGATCGCCTGCCTCATGCGCCCTGCCTGGGGCGGCGAGAAGACCACCGCCACCTGGGGCCAGCGCTTTCTCAGCCTGCTCGACCTCGGCCCCCCGCTCGTCCTGATCCTGGGGGTGATGGGCTCGATCTATGGCGGGTTCGCCACGCCCACCGAGGCGGCCGCCGTCGGCGTCATCTTCGCCCTCCTGCTCGCCGCCCTGTTCCGCAAGCTCAGCCTCGGCATGCTGCTGATGGCCTTCGAGGGCACCATGCGCACCACCGCGATGATCATGCTGATCATCCTCGCGGCCGTGTTCCTGAACTTCATCCTCGGTTTCATCGGCGTGACCCAGGCGCTGATCGGCTACATCGACGAGCTCGGCTGGACGCCGCTCCAGACCATGCTGGCGCTGGTGGTCTTCTACCTCATCCTCGGCATGTTCATGGAGACCCTCTCCATGATGCTCACCACCGTGCCGGTGGTCTTTCCGATCGTCGTCGCCATGGGCTACGACCCGGTCTGGTTCGGCATCCTGGTGATCGTGCTGATGGAGACAGCCCTCATCACGCCGCCCATCGGCGTGAACCTCTACGTGGTGCAGGGCATCCGCGAGAAAGCCGGCCCCTTCGGTGATGTCGCCTGGGGCGCGCTGCCCTTCGTGCTGATGATGATCGCCATGGTGCTGCTGCTGATCGCCTTCCCCGGCATCGCCCTCTGGCTGCCGCAGCAGGTCTACTGAGCCCGGCCGGCCAAACACCATTGTCAGTGGCAATTCCCACAATCCAGCATCTTTGAGAGTGATAGAATCGGCCAGCCATCGCGATTTCGGTGGCGAACAAGAATTTCATCGGAGGACAATTTATGGGTTTTGTCGCAAAGCATGGCCGACGGCGGTGGACGCACGGCATGGTGCCCTTCATCATCGAAAACGGAGTGTCGGCCCAGACCCGAGCGGCCATCGGCGATGCGGCCAATGTCTGGAACAGAACAACCCACATCAACGTCTTCGAAGACACGACCCGCGCCTTCAGAGAGGACTGCCTGATCTTTCGCCCCGACCCGCAGGGAGTAACCGTCGATCAGTTTGGCAATCTTGTTAGTGTCGGATGCTCCTCCAACTCGGTCGGAAAGCTCGGCGGCTCGCAGATCATCCGCTGCGGATCAGCCGCAATCCCCGTAAGCAACACCAACCGGACACTGCTCCGAGACATCTTTGTCCACGAGATCGGCCACGCCATCGGTCTGCTTCATGAGCATCAGCGGCCCGATCGCGATCACTACATCGCAATCAACGGAAACAACATCACACCCGGCGCCGGCTCACAATTCAGTATCTGGCCCGACCATGGCGACTTCGCAGGCGCGGCCATCGGTGACTATGATGTGCGTTCCGTTATGCACTATGATGAAACGACCTTGTCGGTGAACGGACAGCCCACGATTAACGTCCGCGGCCCTGGTGATGCGCGCGGTATACTGCCCTCGCCGGGGGACATCAAAGCCGTTGACACGATCTACCCTAGCCGCCGGGGTCACCTGCACTGGAATCATCGCGAGCGGGCCCAGACAAACGACGAGCGGGACTGGGCATTTCCCAGGCCCAAGATCGTCGGCTCGCCCTGGCAGCACTTCCGGCTCATCTTCGCAATGCCAGGCACGAACAATGTCCTGTACGCCGTCAACCAAGCGGGTGAACTCTACTGGTATCGGCACACGGGGCGGAACACCGGATCACCCCTCTGGCAGTCCCAGAATGGCACGCGTATCAGCGGCGGCTGGCAGCGCTTCAAGACGGTGGTCGGCATGGGGAATGGGGTCATGTTCGCCATCGAGCATGGCGGCGCGGTCAAATGGTACCGCCACGAGGGATTCGAGGACGGCTCGACGGCGTTGGACCCGCGCAGCGATACTGCAATCTCGGCTGGCTGGAACCGCTTCACCCGCGTCGTCGGTGCTGGCAGAGGTGTCCTGTATGCGCTGGAGAGCGGCGGTATTCTTCGCTGGTTTGGTCACTTTGACCTGATGGGCGCAAACAGCAATTGGGCGCCGCGCTCGGGCAGCATCGTCGTGCCCAATTGGGATCGGTTTCGGGTCTTCGCCTGCGACGGTCCACACATCTACGCCGTCGACAAGGACGGCGATCTGACCTTGCGGACCCACCGGGGGCACTTCGATGGCAGCAATCGCTGGGTCGAGGGAATCAATGGTGTAAAGATCGCCCCCGGCTGGGGCATCTATGACGACATCTTCTGCCCCGGTGATCGCAACCTCTATGGCATCGTTGGGTAGAACCCTTGGGCGTCGGGTGCACCCCAAAACCTCACCCGCCGGGTGCCATAGCCGTGCATGAACTGTGCATGGAAATCATATGCTGTGTGCATCGCTAGTCGGGCAGGTCGAGCCCGTTCTCGCGGTGCCATGCCCGCACGTCAAACGCCACGTGATCGCCGAAGTAGTCCACGGTGGTCCGGGTGGGCATATCTTGCGGGTCGTACGCCGTCTCGGCACTGTCGAGGTGGCGCACAAGCGGCTGTTCTGACAGCCATTTTTCCACCGGCAGCAGGGTCGAGGCGCGCTGCACCACGTTCCAGATATAGTAGTGGTGCGGCACCACGACCGACGGTTTGAGGCGTGCAATGATCTCTGCCACGCGCCGATTGCCCATCACATGCTGCGAGTCGTCCACCGGCATCAACAAGATATCGATGGTGCCCAGACGCTTCCACACATCATCTGGTGGATCCGGCCGGTTGTCACCCCAGTGCAGAATGCGCAGACCACCGGTCTCGACCACGATCAGACAATTGTCCCATGACCGCGCATTGTCCGGCGGCGCGAGCGCTTGGCCTCCGAAATAGCTGTTTATTTTCCTGAAGTTATAGAGTGCATCTGCGGGATCCGTGGCATGCTTGTCGGCGATCCCCTCGATGCGCACGTCGGCGAATTCATAGGCGCCGATCAACCGGTCGAGCAGGACGCTCGCATCCAGCCGGTCCAGCGCGTCGTGATCGAAGTGTGCATGCGTGGAAACGCCAATGTCTACAGACACTTCCGGGAAGTCATGAAAGTACCAGTCCCACTTGCGGGTGGGCAGGTTGCGCCATGGATCGATCATCACCGTCAACCCTGACGGAGCGGTGACGCGAAAGGCCGATCCTCCAAAGAATGCCAGCTTTGTCAGGGACTTGGCTGGAGATCCGGCCTGAAACTCGATCATCCGATTGTGGTTTGTGGACCGCCGCCAGGCCGTGAGACCGTTGTCGACACTCATGCGTCTCTCCTGCTTGATAGCGTCCGCCGGGGGCCGCATAGTGTCCCCCAGCCTGATCGGAACCGCAAGGAGAAGCCCCCGATGCCCCGCGTCCGCACCGTCCCCGCCGAGGAGCTCTCAGGTCCTGCACGTGAAATCTACGACAATTCAAGCAATTACGGACCATTTGCGGGGCTGGTGGGGGTGATGGCGAACCGCCCGCCGATCCTCGAGCACACGTTTGGCCTGCTGCTGGATTTGAAAGCAGACGGCGTTCTGCCGGCGCGCTACCTTGAACTGGCGCTGGTGACCGTTTCCAAGCTCAACGAGTGCAGCTTTTGCGTCTCGAGCCACACGCCACGATTGACTGACGCGGGAATCTCGATGAGCGCTGCCCTCAACATACTCGACTATGAGAACATTGAGGAATTCGATGAAATCGACCGGCTGGTCATCGCGTATGCAATCGAGGTCACGCGCGATGCAAACCGTGTCCGCGACGGGATGTTCGAGCGGTTGAGGGAGCACTTCTCCGATGCCCAGATCGTTGAACTGACCTGGCGCACCGCGCTCTGCGGGGCGTTCAACCGGTTCAATGACGTGTTGCAGACGGAGGTGGGCGAAGGCGTTGAGGAAATTGACGCGCACGCCCCCAATGCGGCCTAGCAGGACTTCGGCCGCACCGTGCGTCCTCACCACCTGCGCTTGCATCAAATTGCACAAACCCGCCTTTAACTCGACGTTTTGATCAATTATCACGTTTTTTTAGTGCAGGTCGATGTATCGAATCACAGAATGCAAAAGGAAGATTCGAAGCATCGCCCAGTGAGTTTCTGGAAGAGACCCGTCAAAGACGGTGACGTGCGTAAGTGTGGAGACCAGTATGCGTGTTGCAGACGCTTATAAGACTGTTATTCAACCTGATATTGCTCGTGTCCCGGTTCTCGAAGTCATCCATTTCCTCGAGCGCGGCGGCCGCACGATCACGACCTCGCACCTGATCTCGCGCAACGTACTGACCGAGTTCGATGCGAAACTGTCAGCCCATCTCGCTGCCACAAGAGGTCGGGGCTTTCCGGCGATCTCGATCACGATGCGGAGCACCAGCAACGAGTTGGGCGCAGGCTGGCAGAGCTTTCCCTCGACACACGCGGATTCCGTGCCGCATGCCCTTCTGGCCGTCGCCGAGCGCACGCTCGAGGGCTGCAAGTCGGCGGAATTGCGGATCCATCAACAGGATTTCGGCAAACACAAGGATGCCGACAGCGGTCTTGCCCTCACCGTGACCAAGGAAGAGATCGAGGTGATGAAGGCGGCCATCGAGGCGTGCCGGCATTTCGGTGAGCCGGAATTCGTCGATGTCACGGGCGACTTCGACATGATCACGGCGAAACCCGCCGGCGACGAGATGCGCCCGACGATGATCGATCTGCACAACCGTACGGTTTCCATCCCGGCGAATGGCGAGGTGCACGAGTGCCCGCTCTTCAATCTTCGCCATCACATGGGGCAGTCGAACGACACGCGCGCCTATTCGAGCCTCGCTCGCCAGGCGCTGGTGGCGGCCAAGGAGGATGCGGTCACCACGTTCCGGGCTGCCGCCGAGGCTCAGATCGCCGAGTTCGAGCGCGTGCTCGCCGGACGAGAGGTCACCGGTCATCGCCTCGCAGCGCTGATGGCACTTGTCACGCGGCTTCAAACCGGGCTCGGTGAAGGGTTGATCGGCCTTTCCGAAAGCGCCCGGCTGCTGGCACTCGACTGGTCCGAGACCGTGGAGGCAAACGAAGAGCCAGAAGAACCGATCGTCACGGTCGCCTGATCACCCGGCTCCAGTCTCGAAGCGCCGCGCCGAACGTCGCGCCACTGGTCATGTCTCGCCCGCGGCGCGCACCAGGCGCTTCGCATCTGGCACCCGTCGCGGTCCGCAGCGGCAGGATACCAAGCAGCCATGACGCACGTCACTCGACATGGCGGATCGGCGCTTCAGGTTTGAAGGCGCGAAAAGCGAACGCGAAACTCACGTGATAGGGCACATCCTCGAGGACCCCGCCGGGACGCGCGCGCTGTACGGTCACGCTGCCGACGTCGCGGCCAAGCGCGATCTCTCGCGTGTCCATGGCCGAGTTCTGTCCTGGTTTCCAGCGGATCAGCAAATCACCGACCGAGACGGTCCCGACTTCGCGCAGGAAATTCAGACTCCAGGCCTCGTCCCGGCCATCGATCGCGACGACCCGCATCACCGGTGACCCCGGCCCGTCATACTCGCCATCGAACATGAACGGCACGGTTGAGCTGTCGTAGCCGACATAGGGATTCGAGCCGTAAGGCCGCAAGTCGGTGTCGTTCGGAACCAGCACCTTGCCTTCAGGAAAGCGTGTCCGGAACTCCGCAAAGGATTCGAGGCGTGCCGGCAGCTGCGTCAGCTCGAGACCGGCAAACTCGCCAATGATCCCCCTACCCGACACCTGCTGGAACCACGTCTCGGTCAGGCGGTCATACATGATGAGGTTCGACTTGCGCAGCCGCCCCGTGGTGCCGAAGGTGGTCTCCCTCCCGCCAACACGCCGCTCGAAAACGATCCCCGAGTTGCACAGCGGGCAATAGGTCACGGCAACAGGCGTGTCGCCCACCGTGTCGTTCACGATCTCATGCCAGATCAGAATGTTCAACGGATAGGCACGCGCGTCGCCATCGATCTCCAGGCTCATCACCGGCTCGGAATCGACCAGTGCGTCGGCCAGATCCGCCACTGTCTCGAACACCGGTTCATCAATTGAGGGGATTCCATCCCGCGACGGGCCGCCGGAACGGATCTCGCTCATAGGCACCTCAGCGCGGTCGAAGTCCGTCACCGGCCACTCAGCACGCCACCCCGGCGGCACCTGTGCGTGCGCGGGCAAGCCAAGTCCCGCTGCAACCCCCGCGGCACAGAGTGCAATCATCGCTCGTCTGAGACCTTGCCTAATGCTCATGGCATCCTCTCTCTGAAACAAAACGCCGGGCAGCCAATGGGCCGTCCCGGCGTTACGTTCTCTTCGCATAGCCGGTGTGCCCGTGGGCTCCGGCCAACCGGCTGACGCCGGCCTACTGGCCGAGACGGGCCTCCTCGACCGGATAGCCGAGGCCGCCCTGATGCCCGAAGTTGCCCTGGTGGCATTCGCTGCAGGCAGCCACGACGTTCACCGCCTGCGGCCTGCCCTTGGCGTCTACCATCATATAGTACCAGTCATCGGTTTCGGGAGAGGTGCCGGCGGCAACTTTCTCCATGAGGAACAGCGGGCCCGTCGTCGCCTTGCCTTCGTCGTTCACCGAGAACGATTCCTTGGCGATGAGCGTACCAGCCGGGATGGCGGGATCTTCGGCGTACTTGATGTACTCGGCCGCGCCGGTCTCGTTCACCCAGGTGATCAGGAAACGCTCGCCGTGAAACCCGGGCGCCGCCGGGAACTTGCTGGCCAGAGTCCAGCTCCGGTAATTCGCAACATAGTCGGCCGGAATCCAGCGCTTGTTGCCCTTGGCATAGCCGGCCGCCATGTCCTCGGAGAGGCACTCGTAGACAGCCTGCGCCTCGTCTCCAGTGAGATCGGAGCCGGACTTGCCAGCTTCGCACGCCGCATGTGCTGACCCCGGAAGCGCAAGCGCAAGCGCAGCGCCGGCCAGCAGAAACGAAAGGGAGGATTTAATGGTCATATTCTCTCTCACTGTTTTGAGGCCCCCGCGATCCGGATCAGCCCCTCCGATTTGTTGAGCAGCCTCACTCTCCGGACCCCGAGAGCCAAGTCAATTCCACTCACCGGAAGGTGATCGATCATGTCATCGCCAGGGAACCGCACGGCGGAAGAAGTCTGATCGAGATCAAGGAACGCCGACGCCGATTGAGGAAAATGACCCTTGAGAAGGGAGGCTGTCGAGCATGTATGAAAACATCCTGATACCGATCCACATGGACCGCGCCGGGCCTGGCAACAAGGCGCTCGACGTCGCGAGATCACTTGCCACGAACGATGCGCGGCTCACGCTGCTGAACGTCATCGAGAAAGTTCCCGCCTTCGCGACCGCGCACCTGCCAGAAGGCGAGGTGCTGGAAGAAATCACAACAGCTCAAGCGGCTCTGAAGAGGATGGCCGCGGCGTCCGAGTTCGAGTGTGACGTCAAGGTGCTCTACGGAGAGCCACACAACACCACGCTCAATCTGGCTGAGGCGATCGGCGCTGACTGCATCATCATCGAGTCGCACCACCCCGAGTTGGCGGACTACTTCTTCGGCTCGACAGCAGCACGTGTGGTGCGTCACGCACGCGCCTCTGTGCACGTGATCCGCTGAGTGTCTGTACCCCCGAACGACCAAACGCCACCTTCGCTGGTGAGACGCCATCCTACGTCCGGCGCGGCAGCAAAGGGGACACCGGATGAAAAAATCTCTGGAGGAAACATGTCTAAGACAGATGGTTACAGGACGGCCCTGAAACGGCGCCTTGCGGAGCTCGGGCAGCGGCTCAACGGTATCGAACATCAACTCGACGAGCCCGCACCGGCTGATTTTGAAGAGCGCGCCGTGGAGCGCGAAGGCGACGAAGTTCTCGAAGATCTGGGCACGGCGGGACTGGCCGAGATGAGGATGATCAGCGCGGCGCTCGAACGCATCGAAGATGGAACGTTCGGCATCTGCGTCGCATGCGGCAACCCGATCTCCGAGGCGCGCCTCAGCGCTGTACCGCACGCCGCACGTTGCCGGGCATGCGCCTGATGCGGCTCGACTGATCAACCACGAGAGGAGTCTCCGATGCGAACGGTCCACATACTTATCGCGATCGCTGCGACCTGCTCGCTCGCGACCGCCGAGCCCGTCAGCGGAAGCAGCATGAGCATCCCCATCCCGGATGCAGATCGCGGACGCACCTTGTTCGTCAACAAGGGCTGTGTCGTCTGCCATGCGATCAACGGTGTCGGAGGCCAGGTCGGTCCGGCGCTTGATGCGTCAGAGCCGGCAGGTGTCTTCGATCCGGTAGATTTCGCCGCCAGAATGTGGCGTGGCGCTGTCGCGATGATCGAGCTGCAATCCTTCGAGTTCGGCTATCAGGTCGAGCTCACGGGCCAGGAGATCGCCGATCTCGCAGCGTTCTCTGAAAACCACGCGCTCCAGCAGGATTTTTCCGACGCAGATATCCCGGATGTCATCCGTGGATGGCGGATCGACGATCCCGACACCCTGACCCCCATCGGAACGGAGTGAGCCAATGACCCCACGTATTCTGCCCGTACTCGCGATCTCGGCCATAACCTTCGCGGCTCCGGCATGGGCCGCCGATGCGGACCGAGGCGCCGTGTTGACCAGCAAATGGTGCAGTGGCTGCCATGTGGTGTCGGCCGATCAAACCGGCGGAGATGTCGGCCCCCCGCTCTACGCCAACCCTTCAGTCATGGAGAAGTCGCCTGAGAGTCTCCGAAGGGCGATGCTCGACCCGCACCCACGCATGCCTGATGTCGGTCTCTCGGAGAAGGATGTCTCCGACATCATCGCCCATCTGCGCGGGACCACTGAGTAGCCGCCGCAGCCAAACGCAGTTGGGTGCGAATTGATCCTGCGCAATGCGCCCGGCCCACCAACGCAGAAGAGTGGACCTGACAAAGTCTGAAGGGAGAACGACATGCCGATGAAATCCGTACTGGTTCTGATTGATGACCACGAAGGGTCGGATGCGCGCCTGGACTGCGCGAGGGCCTTTGCCGAGCGACATGATGCGCATTTGTCCGCGCTTTCCGTGGGTCTGACGCCCACCTATGCCTACGGCATGGGCGCCGAGGCCAACGCAGAAGTGTTCGTCCGCCAGGCGGAGCAAGCACGCGAGCGCGCCCAGAAGGTGGCGGATGCTGCGCGTACCTGCAAGGCCCCGACCGAGCCTCTGGGAGACGTGCGTGTCATCGCCAAAACCGCGGCGGTGCTCGGAGATGCAGTCGGACGTCAAGCGCGCTATGCGGATGTCGTGCTTGCCGGTCAGCCCGAGCCCGACAAGCCCGGCGAGTACATTCACACCTGTTGCATTGAAGGTGCGTTGTTCGAAAGCGGGCATCCGGTGATCGTGATCCCGCCGAACAAGACCTGGGATCCGATTGGCAGGCGCATCATGATTGCCTGGGACACCAGCCGGGAGGCTGCGCGCGCGGTTGCCGACGCAAGCTCCCTTCTGCCGAGCGCCGAAGCGGTGAGCGTCGCGATCGTTGACCCGGAGATCGGCGGCAATGCCCATGGAGAAGAACCGGGTGCGGATATCGGCGCGCACCTTGCCCGGCACGGTGCGAACGTCTCTGTTGACCGGCTGCCACGTGAGGGACTGCGGGTATCGGAGGCGCTGAACAGACATGCGACGGATTTCGGCGCCGACCTGATCGTCATGGGTGCCTATGGTCACTCGCGGCTGCGAGAAACCCTGTTCGGCGGTGTCACCCGCGAGATGCTGACCGATGCGAAGGTGCCGGTGCTGCTGAGTCACTGAGAGGCAGGCGTCAGCGGGATTTCTCTGAACCGGGCGCGCCGAATCGATGATAGCGTGGGTCCCCGATCACAACGGGGGCTCAGATGACGATAAACGGACCTGCGATCTTCCTCGCCCAGTTCGCGGACGACAAAGCGCCGTTCAACAGCCTTGACGCAATCACACGCTGGGCCGCGAGTCTGGGCTATCGCGGCGTCCAGATCCCCAGCTGGGACAACCGCCTGTTCGATCTGGCCCGCGCGGCCGAAAGCCGGGACTATTGCGACGAGGTCAAGGGCATCTGCGCCGGCGCGGGCGTTGAGATCACCGATCTTTCGACCCACTTGCAGGGTCAGCTCGTGGCAGTCCATCCGGCCTATGATGTGGCTTTCGACGGCTTCGCGGCATCCGAGGTGCGGGGGGATCCCGCGGCCAGGCAAGCATGGGCAGTGGACCAGTTGAAGCTTGCCGCGCGCGCCTCCGCCAATCTTGGTCTCACCACGCATGTCAGCTTTCCCGGCGCGCTGGCCTGGCCGTACGTGTATCCGTGGCCGCAACGTCCTGAAGGGCTGATTGATACCGCATTCGACGAACTCGCCCGACGATGGCGCCCGATCCTGGATGCGTTTGATGACGCCGGCGTGGATGTGGGCTTCGAGATCCATCCCGGCGAGGACATCTTCGATGGGGCCAGCTTTGAGATGTTTCTCGACCGATTGGACGGGCACCCGAGGTGCAAGATCAACTACGATCCGAGCCACTTCGTGCTCATGTGCCTGGATTATCTGGATTTTATCGACATCTACCACGAGCGCATCTGCGCCTTCCATGTGAAAGATGCAGAATTCAATCCCTCGGGTCGGCAGGGCGTCTATTCGGGCTATCAGCCCTGGGCCAAACGGGCCGGACGCTTCCGGTCGCTGGGCGATGGACAGGTGGACTTCAGCGGCGTCTTCTCGCGGCTGGCAACTCATGGCTACGCCGGCTGGGCGGTGCTCGAGTGGGAATGCTGCCTGAAACACCCCGAAGACGGTGCGGCCGAGGGTGCGCCCTTTATCCGCGATCACATCATCCGTCTCACCGAGAAAGCCTTCGACGATTTTGCCGGAGCGGGCACCGACGAGCTGGCCAACCGTCGCATGCTTGGCATCGGTTGATGACCGGCGGGCGCCCGATCTGCCTGTCGATCCAGTCTGCTGTCGTGGCGGGGACCGTCGGACAAGGCGCCGCGGTTCCTGCACTCGGGCTTTGGAACCGGGTCGAGGTCTGGTCGCTGCCAACGGTCTTGCTCAGCAATCATGCCGCCGTGACGGGATTTGCGGGACGCCGCCTTCCCGGCACGGAGATCGCGGCGCTCGGGCGCGGCCTTCTCGAGACGGGTGCCCTCCGGCGTGCGGATGCACTGCTCACCGGCTATCTTGGCACCGAGGAGGCGGCGTTCGCCGTGGCCGACATCGTCGCTGAATGGCGGGCGCTCAGGCCGGACGGCATCTATCTGTGCGATCCGGTCCTCGGGGACACCGAGAAGGGATTGTATCTGCCCGAGGCCGTCGGCGCAGTGCTTCGGGATCATCTCCTTCCGCTCGCTGATGTCGCGACACCGAATGTGTTCGAGCTTGGATGGCTGACGGGAACCACGCCCGAGACCCCGGAAGACGTGGCGGAGGTCGCAGCGCGGCTTCGACGATCCGGACCAGAAACGGTGTTCGCGACGTCGGCGATCGTGCTCGACCGGATCGGGATCGTTGCGGTGGATGCGGACGACGCGACTTTTGCGCATGCACCGAAGCTTGATGTTCATCTGAATGGCACGGGAGACTTCGTCGCCGCTTTTCTTTTGGGGCGGCTCTTGTCGGACACACCGCCCGCAGAGGCGGCGCGCGAGGCGGTTGCTGTGGCATCGGCGCTTGCACAGGCCGCCACAAACTTGGGCCGCGATGATCTGCCCGTGAGCGAGATCGACACTGAGCCGGGTCCTGCAATCCTCGAACCCTTGTGCCGCGGCAGGCTCACCACCGGAGCAGCAAAATGACCGAAGACCGTTTGCCGCGTATTCGTCTCGGGATGGTTGGTGGCGGCCGCGATGCGTTTATCGGTGCGGTCCACAGGATCGCCGCACGGCTCGACGATCGGTTCGAGCTTGTCGCCGGGGCGTTCTCATCAACGCCCGAAAAGTCGCAGGCTTCGGGCCACGATCTCGGTCTTGCCGACGACCGGATCTATGATGACTACGCGGCGATGGCAAAGCGAGAGGCGCGCCTCAAGGGCGGCATCGAGGCAGTGGCAGTTGTCACCCCCAACCATCTTCATGCTGCTGTCGCCCAGGCGTTCCTGCAGCGTGGGATCCACGTGATCTGCGACAAGCCACTGACTGCGACGGTTTCTCAGGCACGCCGTCTGTCCCGGGCCGCGGACAGGTCTGAGGCCTTGTTCGTTCTCACTCACAACTACTCCGGCTATCCCATGGTTCGTCAGGCGCGTGAGATGGTCGCCGAGGGACGGCTTGGCACCCTTCGTGTGGTGCAGGTCGAGTATCCGCAAGGCTGGCTGAGCGACGCCCTCGAAGAAACGGGTCAGAAGCAGGCCGCCTGGCGCACGGATCCCGACCGGTCCGGCGTCGGCGGCTGCATCGGCGACATCGGTACCCATGCCTTTCATCTGGCAAGCTTCGTGACGGGCCTGCTGCCCGACGCCATCTCGGCGGAACTGACGACGTTCGTCGAGGGACGGCGTGTCGATGACAACGCGCAGATTATGCTGCGCTATGCAAACGGTGCTCGGGGCGCAATCTGGTCGAGCCAGGTTGCCGTCGGTTGCGAGAACGCGCTCAGACTGCGGGTCTACGGCACCGATGGCGCGTTGGACTGGGCGCAGGAGGAACCGAACACATTGCGGTTCACTGCAAAAGGTACCCCCACGCAGCTAATCACCCGCGGCGGTGCTGGTTCTGGAACAGCAGCAGAGCGCGTAACCCGCCTGCCATTCGGGCACCCCGAAGGCTATCTGGAGGCGTTTGCCACGATCTATTCCGAAGCGGCAGCAGCAATCCGGGCGCATGCAGCGGGTGTGGAACCTGAGGCCGGCGTGACCTATCCGGGCATCTCAGACGGCCTGACCGGCGTGGCGTTCATCGATGCTTGCGTCCGCTCTAGCCGCCGGGACGGGCGCTGGACCGACCTTGCCGATCTTTCGCGATGAGACTGAGACCACCTTGCAGGGCGTGGCGCGCATCCGGCTGAGCGTGTCGAACCTAAACCGCCGCTGTTGTCGGCAAGAAAACGGCCGGTGAATCTGGTCCGTATCCGTGGCGACATCCTGAACCGCACGGGAAGAGATCGGAGCGCCTTTGCACTCAGCCATGGCAACCTGCGCCGAGTGTAACGGTCGGGACGTCGCAGTCCGGGACTGTCTTCGAATGCGAAAGGCCAAGGCGGGTGGACCAGCGATGTCCAGGATCATCGCGCTCTGGCCTACACCGGCATTGGCTCAGCGTCGGTTCGGTCAGCAATTGAATGCGCAAACTCCCATGCGGGACCAACCCGGGAGACACTGAAGAAGTCAGGCGGACCCATCGAGTGCAGCGGTTCCGCCCTGCCCTGAACGATCTACTAGTCGTTGATCTCCTGAACCTTCATCACCAGTTCGTTCCAGTTGCGCTGGTTCTCGATGTCGTGTTCCAGACCCTGCTCGTCGGCGATCGTGAACCGTTTGACAGCGGGCGTTCTGCTCGTCGCCTGGTACAGCCAGTAGGCTTCCGATTTCAGGGCTTTTTCGATCGGCTGATCGATGGACTCATATACCATCTGTTTGCATGCATTGATGGAGTCGGCCGGGAACTGGGCGATGCGGCGCGCAAGGGTATCGACGTACGCTCCGATTTCGTCCGGTTCGAGCGCTTTGTTGATGGTGCCGAAAGCCTCCGCCTCATCGGCGTCAAAGTCGCGAGCGCTCAGAATGATCTCCAGTGCGCGACCGAGACCGGTCTGGCGGGCCATGCGCGATGCGCCACCACCACAGGGCAGGATGCCCATGCCAACTTCCATCTGCATAAACTTGAACTTGCCCCTGGCGGCAAACCGCATGTCGAGGGCAAGCGCCAGTTCGTGTCCCCCACCCCGCGCAAAGCCTTCCAGCTTCGCGATCGTGGCTTGCGGAACCTTGCTTATGCGTTCGCAAACAGCCTGCAAGTCCAGAAGCTGCGCTTCTTCCCGTGAAACAGCTTCCGTGGACATGTCTTTGAGCAACTCGGTGTCGTAGTGGCAAACCCATATCTCCGGGTTGGCCGACTGAAAGATCACGACCTTTGTTTGCCTGTCGCGCTCCAGCCGCATCGCAAGACTGTTCAAGTCCGCGAGCATCTCCTGGCCTTGCACATTCACCGTTCCGAAGTTGAATGTCACGGTCGCGATCGCATTCTCGACTTCTACATCAAACGTCTGAAAGTTTTCGTATTTCATCGGGCGGTCCCTAGCTGTGCCCCGACTTTGGAATGGCGAGGCATCTAACAATTGAGGTTGCGTCGTCACTTGAATGTTGGGAGACGCCCCGACATCCGGAGGCGAATGTATTTCGCCTATTTTCAGAATAAAGTGCATATTTTATTCTTCAGAATTCCGAAATTATATATAATAGATCACTTAGCTCTGATGAGACTGCATCACCTGTAACTGCAGGTTTTTTGCGCAGCTGATAGCCGTGCAAAGGGTTTTGCACGAACAAAGTCCGGACCTGGTCACCGGAGGATCGCGTTGCATTGGGCGCCATTCTCCTCTCGGTTTTGTGGCGAGCAAGATGAGCCGGAACGCCTCCCCTACCCGGTCGCGCCGCCCGAAACCGCAGGTGCTGAAAGTCAGCGTTCTGCGCCCCAAAAAGTTCATGCACCCTTGAGTTGACAAGTTTAGTGTTTCGTGTCCTACTCAACAAAATACTAAACTCCACACAACCGGAGTTCTCCGTCGAACTGGCGGAACGGAGGGTCGCGGCGCGGCGGTCCACCGAAGCAAACCTAGGGAGGTTGACAATGCGCACACTGACAACGGCCGCTGCGGTGGCGACAATCGGCGTATCGGCTGCGTTCGGAGCCGGCCCGGCGAAGGCCGAAGACATCACGCTCTGCTGGGCAGCGTGGGACCCGGCCAACGCGCTGGTCGAACTCTCCAAGGATTTCACCGCCGAGACCGGCATCGGCATGAAGTTCGAGTTCGTGCCCTGGCCAAATTTCGCCGACCGCATGCTCAACGAGCTGAACTCCGGCGGCCAGCTCTGCGATCTGATGATTGGTGACAGCCAGTGGATCGGCGGTGGTGCCGAGAACGGTCACTACGTGAAGCTGAACGACTTCTTCGATGCAGAGAGCATCAGCATGGACGATTTCGCGCCGGCGACCGTCTATGCGTACTCGACCTGGCCCAAGGGCACGCCAAACTACTATGCGCTGCCGGCCATGGGCGACGCCAACGGCTGGTTCTACCGCAAGGATTGGTTTGGCCGAGAAGACCTCCAGGCGGAGTTCAAGGAAAAGCACGGCCGTGATCTGGCGCCGCCCGCCACCTGGACCGAACTGAAGGATGTGGCCGAGTTCTTCCAGGGCCGCGAGATCGACGGCGAGAAGCGATACGGCGTTGCGATCTTCACCGAGCGGGGCTCGGAAGGCATCACGATGGGAGCCACCTCGGCGCTCTACTCCTGGGGTTTCAAGTACGAGAACACGCCCGGCAAATACGACATGGAAGGCGCTGTGAACTCTGCCGATGCGATCGAAGCACTGGAGTTCTACAAGTCGGTCTACGAGTGCTGCACCCCGCCGGGCTACACCGACAGCTACATGAGCCACGGGCTCGATGCCTTCAAGTCCGGCCAGGTTGCCATGGCGATGAACTGGTTCGCCTTCTTCCCCGGGCTCTACAAGGATGAAAACGTCGGCGGTGACCGCATCGGCTTCTTCGTCAACCCGGCTCAGAAGGTCGAGGCGTCGACTCTCGGCGGACAAGGAATTTCGGTTGTCAGCTACTCCGACAAGCAAGATGAAGCCAAGCAGTACATCAAGTGGTTCGCTCAACCCGCGGTGCAGGCCAAATGGTGGCAGCTCGGCGGCTACTCGGCGCACAACTCGGTGCTGAACGACCCTGGGTTCAAGGACAGCCAGCCCTTCGCTGCGGACTTCCTGAAGGCCATGGACGGTGTCAAGGACTTCTGGCAGGAGCCGGCCTATGCCGAACTCCTCCTCGCGATGCAGAAGCGCTTGCATGACTATGTGGTCGCGGACCAGGGGACTGCGAAAGAAGCGCTCGACAAGCTGATCGAGGACTGGACCGAGACCTTCGAAGACGAAGGCAAGCTCTGAGCCCCTCAGCCGCCCCCTCTCGCAGGGGGCGGCGTTCCAATTCATGCGAGCACCCAAATGGCCGACACCGCGATAGAACGTGCCGCCACCCGCGTTGCCAAAGCGACCTCGCCTTCGGTTGCAGCGCGCGTGCGCGGCCTTTCGGATCGCGCCATCGCATGGTTGTTCGTCACGCCGACAATCGTGCTGCTGCTTGCGATCAACATCTTCCCGCTGATCTGGACGATCCACCTCAGCTTCACGAACTACAAAGCGAACCGCCAGGCCCGTGGCTGGGACTACATCGGTACGCGCAACTACGAACGGATCCTCACCGACAGCGATATCTGGCACAACATGCAGGTGACGGCGCACTTCGTGCTCTGGACGCTGTCGCTTCAGGTCATCATCGGCTTTGGGCTTGCCTGGCTGATCAACCGACAGTTCAAGGGACACGCCTTCTGGACCACGGTGATCGTGCTGCCGATGATGCTGAGCCCGGCTGTCGTCGGGAACTTCTGGACATTCCTCTACCAGCCGCAGATCGGCCTCTTCAACTACGTGATCGCGTTCTTCGGCGGCGCTGATCCATCGAGCTTCGACATGATCGGCTCGGTCAATCTGGCGCCATGGGCAATCATCATTGTCGATACCTGGATGTGGACGCCCTTTGTGATGCTGATCTGTCTGGCCGGGCTTCGATCGATACCCGACGATATCTACGAGGCAGCCGAGATCGACCGTGCATCCAAGTGGCGTCAGTTCTGGACGATCACCGTGCCGATGGTGTTGCCGTTCCTCATGCTCGCCGTGCTGTTTCGCGGCATCGAGAACTTCAAGATGTTCGATCTGGTCGTCGAGCTCACCTCCGGTGGTCCCGGGTCGGTGACGGAACTCGCCTCCATCAATCTCAAGCGTGAAGCCTTCGAGAAGTGGCGCACGGGCTACAGTTCGGCCTTTGCCATCATCCTGTTCGTCACCGTCTTCGGACTGGCGAACATCTACGTCAAGGCGTTGAACAAGGTGAAGGAGCGATGAGCTCGCAGGCCCACTCCGTCGTCGCACCGACCCCGCTCTGGAAGCGGATCGCAGGGGTCGTTGTGATCGGCTATGCGCTGATTGCCATGGCACCGTTGATCTGGATCTTCATGACCGGGTTCAAATCGCCGCCGGACAGCATCTCCTATCCGCCGAAGATTGTCTTCGAGCCGACCATGGAGGGCTATGTCAACCTCTTCACCACGCGCACCCGCCAAACCCCTGAGTACATTGAAAGCCTCGGCCCTCCCGACACCTGGTACGAGGAAATCGTGCGCAAACGCGACATGGTCATCGCAGGCCCGTCGAAGTTCGGCGAGCGGTTCATGAATTCGGTGATCATCGGGTTCGGCTCGACGTTCCTGTCCGTGTTCCTGGGCACGCTCGCGGCATATGCATTCTCGCGGTTCAAGGTGCCGCTGAAGGACGATCTGATGTTCTTCATCCTCTCGACGCGGATGATGCCGCCGATCGCCGTCGCGATCCCTATCTTTCTGATGTACCGCACCCTCGGCCTTTCCGACACGCATCTCGGGATCATCCTGCTCTACACTGCGGTGAACATTTCGCTGGCGGTTTGGCTGTTGAAGGGCTTCATAGACGAGATCCCGCGGGAGTATGAGGAAGCCGCGTTGATCGACGGCTACACACGATTGCAGGCGTTCACCAAGGTTGTTCTGCCGCAGGCCGCGACCGGCATCGCTGCAACCGCGATCTTCTGCTTGATTTTTGCCTGGAACGAGTACGCCTTCGCGCTGCTTCTGACCTCGGGCACGGCCCAGACCGCCCCGCCGTTCATCCCGACGATCATCGGCGAAGGCGGCCTCGACTGGCCGGCCGTGGCGGCAGGTGCCACGCTGTTCTTGATCCCCGTGCTGGCCTTTACGATTCTGCTCCGCAAACACCTGTTGCGCGGGATCACATTTGGAGCAGTTAGAAAATGAGCAACGACCCTTACGCCGATCTTGGTCACGCAAGCGAAGAGATGCAGAACCGCATCGCCGACGCGATGATCGCCCGGGCGGAAGACCCGGATCAGATCCGGATGCGCCGGGCCTATCTGGGGGCGCTCGAGCTGCCCGAAGGCGCGAAAGGCGTCGAGCTGGGCAGCGGGACCGGCGACGTCACCCGGGATCTGATCGATGTCGCCGGCTGCACCGATGCGCTCGGTATCGAGCCATCGCCGATCATGGTCGAACGCGCCTTGCAGCGTCACGCCGACAAGCCAGAACTGAGCTTTCGGATCGGCGACGCCAAGGCCACAGGGCTTGCCAATGCCTCGGTTGATCTGGTGGTGATGCACACGTTGCTGATCCACTGTCCGGGACCGGAGGAGGTGCTGGCCGAAGCCCGCAGGATCCTCAAACCTGGCGGCATTCTGACCGTCTTCGACGAAGACCCGCCATCGGTCACGGCATCAATCGCCGAGAAGGACCCCTTTGGCCCGATGGTCGAACGGCTGATCGAAGCCTATGTCCACGACCGATGGCTGGTTCGGCGAACTGGCGCGCTGGTCGCCGAGGCGGGCTTCGAGATCGCCTCACGCAACGGCCACCTCTATCTGGCTGACGGCGACGCCGCCTACTTCCGCACGATCATCGAACGTGGAGCGGATACGCTCGCGGCGGATGGCGTGATTGGACCTGAGCTTACCTCCGCACTGAAATCAGAGGCGAAGCGCCGGGCAGACGCTGGCATGTTTTTCGGCTCGATCGCGTTTGTCAGCGTGATTGCCAGCAAAGCCGGAGTTGGCGCATGAGTTTCCTCAAGGAGCTTGCCGCACTGCGCCGCGGCGCCTGGGAGATGGTCGCGACCGTCCTGATCGGCGCAGGCGTTGTGATGTTGATGCAGCCCTTCATGATCGAGCTTTTCACCTACTCCTTCATCACGATTCTCGTAGGCACGGTGATGTTTCTCATCGTCAGCCACTTCCGGGAGTAGCAGCCTTGGCCGACCGTGCAGCCCCAATCCTTCCGAGCCGGGACTACGATGTCACCGCGTCGTTCTACCATCAGCTCGGGTTCGAGGAGATTGCCCGCTACGATCCGCCAGACGGGCCCTGGCTCATCATGGGCCGCGGACCGATCTGGCTGCACTTTTTCCGCCACGAGCACGACCCCTATGCCTCCAACTGGATGCTCTATCTGCATCTCGACGACCCGGATGCCTGGGCGGACGAGTTCCGGTCACTGGGGCTGCCGAGCGAACACATTCCGCGCTTCGGGGACATCGAAGACAAACCATGGGGCATGCGTGAGTTCGCGATCGTCGACCCTGACGGGACGCTCATCAGAGCCGGTCGTGGAGTTTCGGAGCCACCCAATGGCTGAGATCGTCATCAACAAGCTCCGCAAGGAATTCGACGACTTCGTCGCTGTCGAGGGGTCTTCCTTCACGATCGAGGACGGAGAGTTCTTCATGCTGCTCGGCCCGTCGGGCTGTGGCAAGACGACGACGCTCAGAATGATCGCGGGGCTGGAACTGCCAACATCCGGGGAAATTCAGCTGGGCGGCGAGACAGTCACCCACCTGCCCGCCTCGCAGCGTGACGTGGCCTTCGTCTTTCAGATGTTCGCACTCTATCCGCACATGAATGTGCGCCAGAACATCTCCTATCCTCTGCGCAGCCAGGGCAAGAGCCGCACGGAAACGCGACGCCGGGTCAATGAGGTGGCAGAGATCCTCCGCATCTCTCATCTTCTCGATCGACCGGTGGGTGGGCTCGCGGGCGGCGACCGCCAGCGTGTTGCGCTCGGCCGCGCGATCGTCCGCCGGCCCAAGGCCTTCATGATGGACGAGCCGCTCGGTGCACTTGACGCAGAATTCCGCGAATTGATGGCTGAGGAGTTGCGCGCTCTTCACGACCGCATGGGCGCGACAACGGTCTACGTGACACACGACCAGCTTGAAGCGATGCAAATGGGCGACAAGATCGTCGTCATGAGCAACGGTCGCGTCGAGCAGTTCGGAACACCGCAGCAGATTTACGATCACCCGGCGACAATGTTTGTGGCGGAGTTCATCGGATCACCCGCGATGAACCTCCTGCATTTCCAAGGCGCGGTAGATGGCGGCCACCACACGGTTCATCTGAACGGTGCCGACATTGCGGTGCCGGAGGTTCGAGCCGCGGCATCCGGCAGTCTTGCGCTCGGGGTGCGACCCGAACACATCAGGTTCTCGGACACGGCGGCGCTGCGTGCCGAGGTGTTCAGCACCGAGTACCTGGGCACGACCCAGATCGTGACCCTCAACAGCGCCCATGGCATGCTCAAGGCACGTGCTCCGGCAGACACGCCAATTCGCGCGGGCGACACGGTGGGGCTCGACTTCGTCACCGATCGTGTGTCTCTGTTCAATGCGGAGTCTGGAGCTGCCATCCCCACCGCCCAGGTGGAGGCCCATAATGGCTGAAGTCCGACTGCAGGGGATCTCGAAGCGCTTTGGCGACATCGCGGCCGTGACAGCGCTTGATCTTACCGTCGCCGAAGGCGACTTCGTGGTGCTGTTGGGCCCGACGGGTGCCGGCAAGACCACGACGCTGCGTCTGATTGCAGGGCTTGAGGCCCCAGATGAAGGGACTGTCCACATCAGCGGAACGGACATGACGAGGGAGGCGCCGGCAGGCCGCGACATCGCATTCGTCTTTCAGCAGTACTCGCTCTATCCGCACCTGAGCGTGCGGGAAAACCTGGCCTTTCCGCTCAAGTCGCCCGCGCGCCGGATGCAGCCTGCCGAAATCGAAGCCCGCATCGGCAGGGTTGCCGAGACGCTCCGCATCTCGGAGAAACTCGACAACCGCGCGACACAGCTGTCCGGCGGCGAGATGCAACGGGTCGCGATCGGTCGTGCACTTGTGCGCGAACCATCCGTCTATCTGATGGACGAGCCGCTGTCGTCGCTCGACGCCAAACTGCGCGGTGAACTCAGGATCGAGCTCAAGCGCATCCAGCAGGATTTGGGCGCCACGCTGATCTACGTGACCCACGACCAAACCGAGGCGATGACCATGGCGACCCATATTGGCGTCCTGAACGAGGGCCGGCTGGTCCAGTTCGGAACACCGCGCGAGATTTACGAGGATCCCGACGACACCTACGTCGCCACGCGGCTTGGTCAGCCCAGGATCAATCTGGCGCCGCATCAGCTTTTCCCGATTCACGCACCTGCAGGCACGACCCAAATTGGCTTGCGGACCGAACACGTCGTACCTGGTGGTGCGGGCCCCGAAGGTCGCGTCACCCGGGTCGAGCATCTCGGCGATCAGACCAGGCTCCATCTCGACGTTGCCGGCACACAGATCGTCACGCTCACAGACCCCTACGCGACACCCTCGGTCGGCCAGTCAATGCGCATCGGGGTGCGCAACCCGTTGTTCTTCGACGCGAGCGGGAGACGCCTGCGTGTCCAACAAACGGAGGTCGCATGACTGAAAACCTTCGTCTCAGGCTGATCGACGCAATCGCCGGCGCCATGATCGACAATGCAGAGACTCTGACGTCGCTCGATCAAGCGATTGGGGATGGCGATCACGGGCATAACATGAAGCGCGGCTTCGAAGCCGTGCTGGCCGAACGCGAACAGATCGCAGCGCTAGACTGGCCCGAGGCGCTGAAAAAGCTCGGCATGACATTGGTCATGAAGGTTGGTGGCGCATCCGGTCCGCTCTATGGCACGCTCTTTATGGAGTTTGGCAAGGCCTGGCCCGCGCAACCGGACAGGGCCGGCATTGCCGAGGCGATGGGCTCGGCAATCGAGGGTGTGCAACGCCGCGGCAAATCCTCGGTGGGACAGAAGACGATGCTGGACGTGCTCGTGCCCGTACAGGCAGCACTGTCCGCAGGCGGCACCGGGCTTGCGGACATTGCAGACGCCGCAGCCGACACGACCGTGGAGATGGAGGCCACCAAAGGGCGGGCGTCGTTTCTCGGGCCACGGTCCGTCGGGCACATGGATCCTGGCGCCCGATCCTCGGCGCTCATGATCCGAGCGGCAGAACAGGCGATCGGAGAAAGCTCATGAGCATCGACAAGGTCGGGATCGTCATCGTCTCGCACTCACCGGACGTGGCCCGCGGAGCTGCCGAAATGGTGCGTCAAATGGTCGGAGACGATCTTTCCGTCGCCCATACCGGCGGTGACCCTGACGGCGGGCTGGGCACATCGGTCGAGGCAATCATGTCCGCAATCGATCAGGCCTGGGGGGAACCCGGGGTCGCAGTGATGGTTGATCTCGGGGGCGCGGAAACGAACTCGGAAATGGCCATCGAACTTCTCCCGGCGGAGCGGCGCGAGCGGGTGGTCATTTGCAATGCGCCGATTGTCGAGGGTGCCGTTATGGCAGCAACGGAGGCCTGGGGTGGTGGTACCCTTGCCGACGTACGCGCCACCGCCGAAGCGCTGTCGCCCGCATGAGGAGTTGCACATGCCGATGACGGCCTCAGTCCTGATGGAGCACGATGTCGGTCTGCACGCCCGGCCTTCCGTGAAGCTCACCAAGCTTGCGAAGGGCTTCGCTGCGGATCTTCACATTGCTCTGAGCGCGGACGGGCCATGGATTGACGCCAAGAGCATCGTAAAGGTCATGGCGCTCAAAGCGCCGCGGGACACGGTTCTGCATTTTCAGGGCGATGGCGACGATGCCGAGGCCGCACTCGATGCGCTGGTGCGGCTGGTCGAGTCCGACTTCGAGGAACAATGATGACCCCAGGGGCCGGGACAATCCGCACCGAACCGATGTCGGTCACCCTGCGCGGCGTGAGCGCGGCACCCGGTTTCGCATCCGGTCGCCTCATTGTTCAGAAGTCTAGGGCACGTCCGGTGCGGGAAGCAGGCTCGCCCGAGACGGAAGCAGCGGCGCTGCGCAATGCGATATCGGCCGCAGCGACGAAGATCGCTGAAACAGCCGCAACCATCGATGGGGACGCGGCGGATATCCTGGGTTTCCAGATCGCGATGCTCGAGGACGACGCGCTCATCGAGACGCCTCTTGCAACCATCGCCAATGGCACACCCGCGGATCTCGCCTGGCAGAGCGCCATGGGCGAGATGATCGCTGAGTACACCGAAACCAACGACGAGTACTTTCGCGCCCGTGCGGCCGATCTTCAGGACCTGCGGGACGCGGTGTTGGATGCGTTCTTCGGCGGCGACGGCGACGATGCCGCGCCGCGGGGCATCCTGCTGGCTGACGACCTGGCGCCATCATTGTTTCTCGCACGAGACTGGGACGGTTGCGGCATCGCGCTCCGTCGCGGCAGTCCGACGAGCCATGTGGCGATCCTTGCCCGAGCGCGCCAAGTGCCGATGGTGGTGGGGCTCGGAGACGTGCCGTTCAGCGAAGAGACGGTCCTGCTGGATGCCGATGGCGGGTTGTTGACGATCGATCCGTGCGAAGCTGAGCGAGCGGACTTCGAAGCAAGGCAACAGGCGTCCGCAACGAATGCCCAAATTGCCGCTGATGCCGCGACATCGCCGGGCCGCCTCGCAGACGGAACGCCTGTCGCCGTGCTGATCAACGTGGCCGATCCCAGCGAGCTCGATCACCTCGACCCCGAGATCTGCGACGGAATCGGGCTGGCACGGACCGAACTGATGTTCCACAGCCGGGACACTCTGCCGGGCGAGGACGAGCAATTTGCAGCGTACGTTCGCCTTGTCCAATGGGCCGCGCCCAATCCGGTGATCATCCGCACGCTTGACGCAGGCGGTGACAAGCCAATCCCGGGTTACACACTCGACGACGAAAGCAACCCGTTCCTGGGCATCAGAGGCGTGCGCTTGTCACTGCGTCACCCGGATGTCTTCCGCATCCAGATTCGTGCGCTGCTGCGTGCTGGCGTCTCGGGCGCGCTGAAAGCCATGATCCCGATGGTGAGCCGGCCAGATGAAATGACGGACGTCCGTGCTCTCTTCAGGGAGGAGGCCGGCGCGCTGGACCGGGACGGAGTTCCACACGCCATGCCCGAGATCGGGATGATGGTCGAGACTCCGGCGGCGGCCTACACTCTGGAGCGCTATGATGTCGACTTCGTCTCGATCGGCTCCAATGACCTCGCGCAGTATATGATGGCAGCCGGTCGGGACGCCCCTGAGACTGCGGAGATCGCCCGGGCGGACGATCCAGCGGTGCTTGACGCGATCAAGGCCGCAGTGCGCGCGGCAACGGCCCGCGGGATCCCGATTTCGCTCTGCGGCGATGCCGGAGGCGATCCTGCGGCCGCACCTCTGCTGATCGGATGTGGTCTGCGCGCGCTCTCGGTGGCACCGACAGCCGTGGGCCGGCTAAAGCAAGTGCTTTCAACAGTCCAGCCCTTCCCGGCAAAGCCATGAACAAGCCGTCCGATTTGCCGGATGACCTTGTACGCTACAAGCAAATCCTCGATCGTGTGATTGCCACGCGTCCGTCAGGGATCCGGCGGCGCCTCGCTGATGCACTGCACAAGCATCCGAGTTTCGTGAGCCAGATCACCAATCCGGCCTATCCGACACCGGTTCCGCCAGCGGATGTGATCACGATTTTCGAGATATGCCATTTCTCGACCGCCGACCGGAGGGCCTTCCTCGAGGCGTATCGCGCCGCGCATCCGCGCCGCTCGCAGCACCTTTTCGCAGACGACACGCCAGCCGAGCGGACGCTCACGCTGAAGGTGCCGGACTTCGGGGACCGCGCCCTCAACGAGGCCTATGATGAAATCTTGCGCCGCACAGCCCGCCAGTTCGCGGACTTCACGGCGCTCACCACAAGCACGAAGGGGGAGCAATGAAAAAGCTTATCAATTCGGTCGACACGGTATTGGAAGAGAGCCTCGACGGCTTCGTCGCGGCACATGGCGACATCGTTGCCATGGGAGCGGAGCGCAAGTTCGTCCACCGCGCGGCACTGAAGCCGGGGAAGGTTTCACTGATCTCCGGCGGTGGCTCGGGTCATGAACCGCTCCATTCGGGCTTCGTTGGCCATGGCATGCTCGACGCCGCCTGCCCTGGTCAGGTGTTCACCTCCCCCACGCCAGATCAGATGCTTGCCGCTGCAGAAGCGGTTGATCAGGGCGCCGGCGTACTCTTCATCGTAAAGAACTACGAAGGCGATGTGATGAACTTCGAGATGGCAGCCGAGATGTGTTCGGTCCCGAATGCGAGCGTGTTGACCAATGATGATGTCGCGGTCGAGAGCTCGACCTTTTCCACCGGCCGGCGTGGTGTCGCCGGCACGCTTGTGGTCGAGAAGATTGTGGGCGCCGCAGCAGAGGCCGGGGCCGATCTGGAGACATGCCGGGCGCTTGGCGAGCGGGTGAATGCCGCGACCAGGTCGATGGGCGTCGCCCTCACCAGCTGCACGGTCCCGGCGGCGGGGAAGCCGATGTTCGAACTCAGCGATACCGAGATCGAGGTCGGCGTCGGCATCCACGGCGAGCCCGGTCGCCGGCGTGAAAGCCTCAGGTCCGCAACAGAGATTTCTCAGGAGATGATCACAACCATCCTCGACGATCTCTCCCCGAGCGGCGATGTCCTGTTGCTGGTGAACGGATTCGGGGCGACCCCCGCGATGGAATTGTACCTCATGTATCAGAGTGCCAGGACGGCACTTGAGGCCCGGGGTTTGAGCGTGGAGCGGTCACTCGTGGGAAGCTATGTGACGTCGCTCGATATGGCGGGCTGCTCGCTCACGGTGACCGGCCTCGACCGCGAACTGGTGGATTTCTGGGATGCGCCTGTCGAGACCGCGGCGCTGCGCTGGGGACGCTGACGAAAGAAGTCCCCTGCGCCAGACTTGCAACGCATCGGTCGCTGCCGGTCGTGAGTCCTGCGTTCATCACGGCAGCGACGGGTCAAGTTCATCGCCACCAGAGACGACTGCGACTTCGCCACGAGCGACACGGTTGACATGCGCCGCGCGCACCGGGATTGCCACGCGCCTCTCCGCTGACGCGGCGCTCCGGATCGATCTTCAACACCGATGACGGATATGTAACAAGTCTCACAGCCGACTGCTCCCCTCCTGATGAAGATGCGCGCCAATGCGACCGGGCCGACGGCCTGGTGCGTTATGGATCCGATACATCGGCGCAACGGAGACAGGGATGACCGCACTGAGACAGGTGAGTATGGACCTCTCCCGCGGGTTCGTGTTCGTTTTGCGCAACGAGAGCCGGTCGGACCCGGCCTTTCACGGACGCGCCGGAGCTCGTCGTACGCCCGTCGGTGCCGATGTGTGCATTGTGGAATGCGCGACCCGCGAACTGAACCTGGACGTGGCGCTTCCGAACGGTCTTTCTGAGCGTGCCATCGCTGATCTGATCCGGGCGGCCGTGAAGGAGCGGATGATCGCGCGCCACACGATCGCCAAGCCTGGCAAGCCTGCACTCATCGCAGCCGTGATCGGGGCGCGCCGAAGCGCAGGCGAGCCTGTCCAGATCATGTGCCCGCCCGCAGCTGAGGAACATCATGCCTGGCAGATCAACGCCATCTCGGAGACAGATGCCGATCTCCTGAACGTCTGCGCCATGACCAACACCCCGGAGACGATCGGGATCGTACGCGCGGCGCGCACGGCCGGATTACCCGTGATCGTCGGGTTTGCCGTTGAGGAGGACGGACGGCTACAAACACAGCAACCGCTCCACGAAGCGGTGCGTGAGGTGGATTGCGCCACCATGTCAGCCCCTCTGGGCTACCTCATCGAGTGCTCGGATCCGGCCATGGTTGCCCGCTCGCTCGCCGGTCACGCCTGTCTCGAACGTGTTCGGGGCTTCGTGCTCTCCAGCCGGCACGATCCCGGAGAAAATGCTCTGACGCCGCGCCGCGTGCATGTCGGCAGCAAGGCACTGCTCCACCGCCTGCCGTGGATGAACATCTTTGCCAACCCGGCCGTCCTCACGACAGCAAGACGGACCCAACAAATGCGTTCTCGGCCCAAAGTCGCTTGAATTCATTCCTTTAATTCCTCGCATCGATCTGGTTGCAGAAATTGATGCAATGCAGCAAAAACTGGCGGACATGCGGGCTCATCGCTTGTGGCACCGCACAGCAAGCTGTATGCCGGGAGGCGAGAACGCTCCGGTCCTCCGACAACCTTGAGGCACCACAATGCCCCATTTCAAAAAGATCCTGGTCGCCAATCGTGGCGAGATCGCTATCCGGGTCCTGCGTGCCGCCAATGAGCTGGGCAAGGCCACGGTCGCAATCTATGCCGAAGAGGACAAGCTGGGTCTCCACCGCTTCAAGGCAGATGAGGCCTACCTGATCGGCAAAGGTCTCGGACCAGTCGAAGCCTATCTCTCGATCGAGGAGGTGATTCGTGTCGCGCGCGAGAGCGGCGCAGATGCGATCCACCCGGGCTACGGCTTGCTTTCGGAGAACCCGGCGCTCTTTGATGCCTGCGAGTCGGCTGGAATCACCTTCATCGGCCCGCGCGCTGAAACCATGCGGCTGCTTGGCCACAAGGCGCGTGCGCGCGACGCCGCCGTCGCGGCCGATGTGCCCGTGGTACCAGCCTCCGAGACACTCCCTGATCCGAATGACCCCGGTGCGATGGAGCGCATCCACGAGATGGCCGATGCAATCGGCTACCCGTTGATGCTGAAGGCAAGCTGGGGGGGTGGAGGCCGCGGCATGCGCCCGGTGTTCGGTCCCGAGGAGCTGGACGCCAAGGTTCGCGAAGGGCGCCGCGAGGCCGAGGCAGCGTTCGGAAATGGCGAGGGTTATCTTGAGAAGCTGATCCTCAAGGCCCGCCATGTCGAGGTGCAGATCATAGGTGACCGCCACGGTCGCATTTTCCACCTTTACGAGCGGGACTGCTCGGTGCAGCGGCGCAACCAGAAAGTGGTCGAGCGCGCGCCTGCTCCGTATTTGACCGAGAATCAGCGCGACGAGGTCTGCAAACTCGCGATGAACCTCGCACGCTACGCGAAGTACGAGTGTGCCGGCACCGTTGAGTTCCTGATGGATATGGAGACGGACGACTTCTACTTCATCGAGGTCAATCCACGCATCCAGGTCGAGCACACGGTCACCGAAGAAGTCACCGGGATCGACATCGTCAAGGCACAGATCCGCATCTGCGAAGGCGCGACACTGGCCGAGGCCACCGGCGCTACGGGCCAGCACGAAATCCGATTGCGCGGCCATGCGATCCAGTGCCGGATCACGACGGAAGACCCGCTGAACAACTTCATCCCGGACTATGGCCGGATCACAGCCTACCGTGGAGCGACGGGGTTTGGCATCCGCCTCGATGGCGGGACCGCATACTCCGGCGCGGTGATCACCCGGTACTACGACAGCCTGCTCGAGAAGATCACCGCCTGGGCATCTACGCCGGACGAGGCGATCGCGCGCATGGACCGTGCGCTCCGTGAGTTCCGGATCCGCGGTGTGGCCACCAACCTCGCCTTTGTCGAGAACCTGCTCAAGCATCCGCAGTTTCTCGACTACAGCTACCACACCAAGTTCATCGACGAGACGCCTGATCTCTTCGACTTCCGCCGCAGGCGCGACCGCGCGACCAAGATACTCACGTTCATCAGCGACATCAGCGTGAACGGCAATCCGGAGGTGATTGGCCGGGACCGCCCACCGGCAGACATCCGCCCGCCGGAGCCACCCGTACTGCCGCAGGGTACGCCCGGGGATGGGCTCAAGCAGCGCCTGGAGGCAGATGGGCCAAAAGCGGTCGCCGACTGGATGCTGTCCGAGAAGCGCCTGCTCCTGACCGACACGACAATGCGCGATGCTCACCAGTCGCTTCTGGCAACGCGGATGCGGTCGATCGACATGATCCGTGTGGCGCCGGCATATGCCCACAAGCTGCCGGAGCTGTTCTCGATGGAGTGCTGGGGCGGCGCCACGTTCGATGTGGCCTACCGCTTTCTGCAGGAATGCCCCTGGCAGCGGTTGCGCGAGCTGCGCAAGGCCATGCCGAACATGCTCACTCAGATGCTGGTGCGCGCTTCGAACGGTGTCGGCTATACCAACTTGCCCGACAACGTGGTGCAGAAATTCATCGGCGAGGCGGCGAACACCGGGATGGATGTGTTCCGGGTGTTCGACCCGCTGAACTGGGTCGAATCCATGCGCATCGCCTGTGACGCCGTGCTCGAGACGGACCGCATTCTCGAAGCGGCGATCTGTTACACCGGTGATATCCACGATCCGGACCGCGCCAAGTACTCGCTCAACTATTATGTCGGTCTCGCAAAGGAGCTCGAGGCTGCCGGCTCGCATATCCTTTGCATCAAGGACATGGGTGGTCTGGTGAAGCCAGCCGCAGCAAGGGCGTTGGTCAAAGCGCTGAAAGACGAGATCACAATCCCGATCCATTTTCATACCCATGACACCTCGGGCATCGCTGCTGCCTCCATCCTTGCGGCTGCGGACGCAGGTGTTGATGCAGCCGATGCGGCGATGGACGCATTTTCAGGACTGACGTCTCAGCCCTGCATGGGCTCGCTGGTCGAGGCATTGCGTCATCAGCCGCGCGACACCGGGCTGCCCATGGAAACGGTTCGCGAAATCTCCAACTACTGGGAAGGTGTGCGCGCCATGTATGCTGGCTTCGAGGCCGATATGCGCCATCCGACATCAGAGGTTTATCTGCACGAGATGCCAGGTGGGCAGGTCACGAACCTCAGGGCGCAAGCCCGCTCCATGGGTCTCGAGAACCGCTGGCCAGAGATTGCCAAGACCTATGCAGACGTGAATACGGCCTTCGGTGATGTGATCAAGGTGACGCCGATCGCCAAGACGGTGGGCGATCTCGCACTCACGATGGTCGCAGGCGGGATCACGGTCGAGGACCTCGAGAGCCCGGACACCGAGGTCGCGTTTCCGGATTCAGTTGTCACGTTCTTCAAAGGAGAGGTCGGACAGCCCGCCGGCGGATTCCCGGAAGCGCTTCAAAAGAAGGTCCTTAAGGGTGCCGAGGCGCTGACCCTGCGCCCGGGCTCCGTTTTGGCGCCGGTTGACTTCGACGCCGCTCGCGCCGATGCCGAAGGTCAGATGCCGGGTGTAACGGTCGATGACGAAGATCTCTGCTCGTTTCTGATGTACCGAAACGTCTATCTCGACTACATGGGCCGCCGGCGCGAATACGGCCCCGTCCGTACCATCCCCACTCCGACATTTTTCTACGGCATGGAGCCCGGCGACGAAATCACGATCGATCTGGAGCCCGGCAAGACCCTGATTGTGCGCCTGCAGGCCACGTCCGAGCCCAATGCGGAAGGCGAGGTCAAGCTCTTCTTCGAGCTGAACGGACAACCCCGCGTCATACGTGTTCTTGACCGGACCGCCACGCTGGGGATTGCGCGCACCGAGAAAGCAGAAGCCGGAAATGCCGATCACGTGCCTGCACCGATGCCGGGATCGGTCGTGTCCGTCGCCGTCAAGACCGGTCAATCAGTCAAACCGGGCGATCTCCTCGTGACGCTTGAGGCCATGAAGATGGAAACCGCGATCCATGCAGAACGCGCTGGCGAGATCGCGCGGATCGTCGCGCCCGCCGGCACACAGGTTGATGCCAAGGATCTGTTGGTTGAGTTCGCCTGACGCATGACAGCCGGTTCCGGCGCACGACCGGATTGAAGCACACCGACGACCCGCCGCGTCCATTCAACCTTGCCAAGATGCGCCACGCTCGGAAAGCGCCGCGCGCGCAACGTCCGCGCGCGCACGTCACCTGACGCGGCGCTCTGATGCAAACCATGCCCGATGGCTGCGCGAACCTGGACACCGCTCTGTCGAACACTGGGCGTCGGCAGAGCATCCTGACAAGATCGCTGAACGCGCCGGAACTCAGCTTTCGCGGCCGCGCTCGATTTTTGTAAACTGCTGCAGGCGCGTGGTGGCTGCGGTCTCATCCTGCGCGCTGCGGAAAAAGGCCTTCGCTTTCGTGCCTGGCATGGTGTCGTCGGCGCGATCAATTCTCGTAAACTGCTCGACGCGCGAGGTCTCGGCGTTGTCAGTCTCGGTTGATGGACTCATGTCGTTCGCCTCCCTGCTGACAGAATTGCCCGGTGCCCGACTATACCTCGCATCCGAGCACACGGCAAAGCGGCAGTTCAATGGCCTACGTTGCTGCGAACCGGTCGAGACGGTATCGTTCGAGCATTGCCGGGAGCGCGTCGTCCAGAACGGCCCGGGCAAGCCCCGCACCGATTGCAGGGGCAAGCGTGACGCCACTGTGCATGACAGCCACCGAGAGACCCTCGATTCCCGTCACGGGACCGACAACCGGCCGGTCGTCCTTCGGCATCGGACGCACCGCCACCGTGTGTTCTGCGACGCTCGCCGGGCCTGGCTCACCGAACAACTGCTCAATTCGTGCACGAAGCGTCTCGATCAGCGTTCCGATGTTTTCGCCCTGTTTCAGCCCGGAAAAATCTTCCCCGGCGATCATCGATCCGTCGCCGAGCTGCCAGAGATGGGCCCCGGGCGAACACAGAATACGGTGCGACAGCGGGCGGACCGGCTCCGTACGGATCAGAACGCCGGGCTTGTTGTCCATGGGCAACGCGACATCCAGCGCCGCGAGCAGTGCCTCGGTCGCGATCCCCGCGGCAAGCACCACATGATCCGCGCCAATCAATCCGGCAGTGGTCTCAACCCCCGTCGCTCGCCCGCTTTCTGTTTGCACACCAAGCACTTCGACACCAGCCTGCACCTGCGCGCCCAAGTTCCGTGCCGCGTCTGCGAGGCAGCCTGCGATCCGGCGCGGATCGGCCACCCCTTCGGCATCCGCGGCGAGGGCCACGTCGGGTGGGGCGGATAGAGCAGGCTCGACTTCAGCAATCTTTCGCCGTGAGAGAAGACGGGCGGGGTAGTCGCGTTCGGCGAACCTGTCGTGCTGCGCCTCGATCTCATCCGGTGTGCCGTCCCATGTGACCCCGCCACCGAAGCGCACAGGCAACCCAGGGATCTCTGCCGCGAGCCCATGCCAGAGCCCCATCGCGTGCATCCGGAGATCGAAGTAGGGCTCTTCATAGTTCGAGTGGGCATTGATCCAAGCAAACGAGCCGTTGGTGGCACGTCGCGCAGGGCGGCCTTCGTCGATCAGTGTGACCGCGGCACCCTCACGCGCGAGATGATAGGCGATCGATGCACCGATCACGCCAGCGCCCACAACGGCAACGCGCGGACCACTCATGCGGTGCGTGCCCGCGAGGCGGTGTTGATCGCGATCAGGATCGCGGCGATCAGGGCGCCGGCAAGATCGCCTTCCCAACCCGGAGCCACCAAGAGAAGGCCGGCTAGACCGAACAGCCAGCGCGAAAGCGCACCCAGCACAGACGACAGGAACCCGGTGATACCAACGGCGACCAGAAAGACGCCGCACGCGCATGTGATCGAGACATGCAGGAACGAGACAAGCGTGAAGTGCTCCGGCAGCATGATCAACATGGTCGGGGCGTAGACAAAGACCATCGGAACCACCAGTTTTCCGAGACCCAGCGAGAAGGCGGACAGGCCCGTCCGGAAGGGATTCGCCCCCGCGATTCCGGCCGCAGCATAGGCGGAGGCGCAGACCGGTGGGGTAATCTCGGAGATCACGCCGTAGTAGAGCACGAACATGTGGCTCGCGAGCGCGGGCACGCCGAGCTGGGCGAGTGTCGGCTGCGCCACAGATGCCAGCATGATGTAGAGAGCGGTCGTCGGCAAACCCGCCCCCATCAGAATGCAAGCCATGGCGATCAGACAAAGCGACAGGAAGAGCTGGATCGACGGTACCGAAAAGGCTTCGAAGGGCAGCCAACTCAGGAGCGGGTAGATCGTCTCGGCCATCTGCGCGGCACCATTCGTGACCAGAAAGCCCATCCGGAACCCGATGCCTGTGGTGTTGATGACACCCACAACGATCCCGACCGCCGCACCGGCCGCACCAACCGCAAGCGCGTACTGCACTGCCAGATGAGCACTGTCGCCGAGCGCACGGAAGCTCTGTCGCTGCCGTGGGTTGAAAGTGCCGATCAGAATGCAGACCCAGATCAATCCCGCCATGAACGGATCGAAGGTGCCCTCCGAGAACTTCATCCACACGAACCCGGCGGCCGCGATCGGTATCGCCAGCGTGAGCGGGCGACGCCATTCACAGAAACCAACGATCACGCAGAGGGTAATCCCGATGAACGCCGCCATGTAAGGCGTGTAGCCGGAGAAAAGCACGTAGATCAGTGCGATCAGCGGCAGGATCGTCGGCCAGCCATCCTTCCAGACCGCCGCGAGCAGTGGAAGCTGGTCGCGCGTATAGCTCGGCAATCCCAGACGGCGCGCTTTCAGATGGACGATGGACAACACGCCCACATAGTGCATCAGCGCCGGCACGATGGCAGCGATCACGATTGTTGTGTAGGGAACCTCGAGAAACTCCGCCATCACGAAGCTCGCGGCGCCCATGATCGGTGGCGTGATCTGGCCGCCCGCGCTCGCGGCCGCCTCGACTCCGCCTGCGAAGTGGCCGGGGTAGCCCATGCGTTTCATGTTCGGGATGGTGAGCGAGCCGGTCGAGACAGTGTTCGCAATGCTGGACCCGGAGATCGTCCCGAAAAACGCGGATGAGATGACCGAAACTTTCGCGGGACCTCCGGTGTAGCGCCCCGCAATGATCATCGCATTGTCGATAAAGAACTGTCCCAGCCCCATCCGCTGCGCGATGACGCCGAAGAGCACAAAGTGAAACACGATGGTCGAGACCACCCAGAGGGTGACCCCGAAGATTCCCTCCTGCGGGAAGTACATGTTGTTGATGAACTGTCGCCAGTCGACGCCGGGATGCTTGAGGATCTGGGCCGGAATGTAGGGACCCAGAAGCGCGTAGGCGACGAAGACGAGGATGATGCACGGCAGGATCGGGCCCAGCGTGCGGCGCGCGATCTCCAGCACAAGCACCACCAGGATGGTGCCGAAGACGATGTCCGAGTTTGCCGGATCGCCTTGCCGCAATGCCTGCTCGGGCAAAGAGAACCCGATCAGGCTCCACTCAAGTCCCAACCATGAGAACCCCAGATAGAGCGCTGCCAGCGATCCAGCGATTGCGCACGCCCAATCGATGATGGGAACATTTCCGAATGCCCAGCGGCGTTGGGGATCCAGCCTCATGACAGACGCGGATTTCAAGAACGGAAATGCCGTGAAGACCAGAAAGAAGAGGCCGGTGAGGTGAATGCCCATGTGCCAGTAGTCAACGGGGATCCCAAACCCTGCGACCACATAGTGGTAGAGCGCGAAGACCAATGCCGCCGCATAGAAGAGACGCTGCAACCACGGTGCAAGCGACCTCGTCGCGAGACCGCTGTCATACTGGCGCTCTAGCGCTTCGGCCTTCGAGAGATCGAGCTTGTCGGAAGTCATGTTGTCTCGCCCACACCTGTTGGCTGGTGTGATTTGATGCCGTGGAACAGCGACCGCGGCATCAATGAACTTCGATGGAGCGCTCCCGACCCTCTGGTCGGGAGCTGGCTGACGTTACTGGAGAGCGCCGACTTCGCGATAGAACTTCTCGGCACCTGGGTGCAGCGGCACATCCAATCCGGCGATCCCATTGAGCGCGTTCTCGAGCGTGATCACCTTGCCCTTGGCGTGGCCATTGTCGAGCAGCTTGCGCGCGGTGTCAGACCAGAGTGCCTTTGTGATGCCGTAGATCAGCTCTTCCGACTGGGTGGCGCTGGTCACCAGGATACCGTTCACTGCAACGGTGTTCACATCGTACTGCACGCCCGGATAGACGCCGGAGTTGATCACCGATGGCACATAGTACGGCACGACCTCATTGGCTTTGGCGATTTCAGCCTCGCTGAACGAGTAGAGCTCCATGCCCTTGGTCGAATCGAGCTGGATCATCGCAGACACCGGCGTACCGGCGGCATAGAAATAGGCGTCGAGCTGACCATCCGCCAGGCGCTCGGCAGATTGTGAGTTGTTGAGCTCGGCTTCGTCGATGTTGTCCCGGGTGATGCCGTGCGCACCGAGAATGAGCTCGACCGCGATCTGCGTGCCCGAACCAGCCTGGGCGATGCCGACGCGCTTGCCTTCGAGACCTTTTAGGCCATCGAGGCTCCCACCCTTTGGAAGCACCAAGTGAAGATCTTCCGGGAAGAGATTAGCAATAATGCGCAAATCCGATTTCGCGTTCCCTTCGAACTTCTCAACGCCATGGTAGGCGAAGTAGAGGGTGGCCGCGCCTGTGAGCCCGGCTTCCATCTGGCCGGCCTGGATCGCCGTTACGTTGTGCGCCGAGGCGTTGGTCGACTGGGCGATCGCCACCAGCCCTTCGACACCGCAGTTGCCGCCCTCGTCGCAAGGCCGCGAGCCCGGCGGGTTGGAGATCGCGTTGGCAATGACACCGCCAATGGGGAAGTAGGTTCCCCCGGCGCTCCCCGTCCCGATCCGGAAAAAAGTCATCTCTTGCGCCTGAGCGACGCCACCGGCCGCCAACCCGAGCACGAGCGCCAAGCCCGTCAATCCAGCTTTCATCGTCATTTTTTTCTCTCCCTGCAACGCGCGGACTGCGCAAAACTGCAACCACGACCGCACTCTGCCCCGGATTCAGGACAACGGTAAAGCCAGTTCTGATGTGCACTCCGAAGGCGCACTGGTGTATTGGCAGGTATTCTGGGATGACGGTCTGATTGCGAAAACTGAGAGGCTCTTCATAGATGATCCCCAACGAAGCCTACGATGCCTTGCTTGCACATCTGAAGGAGACGGCCGCGCTCGAGCAGGTCATGGGTCTGCTGAGCTGGGATCAGGAGACCGTGATGCCGCCGGCCGGTGCGCCTGCCCGCGCCGAGCAAGCCGCCGCGCTGACAGGCGTTCTGCACGCCAGACGCACCGACCCTCGGATCCCCGAATGGGTTGCGCTCTGCGGCAACGCCGAGTTGGGGCAGCCCGCGGCAGTCAACTGCGCAGAGGCCGCCCGAGATCACGCCCGAGCCTCACGCGTCCCGAGTGCGCTCGCCAAAGCTCTGGCAAGAGCCGAAGCCCTTGGCCAGGCGGCGTGGGCAGAGGCGCGACCCAAGAACGATTTCAAGGGGTTCACACCGATTCTTGAGGAGCTTGTCGCGTTGAAGCGCGAACAGGCCCAGTGCCTCGCAACCGATGATCTTACCCCGTATGACGCGCTGCTCGATCAGTTCGAACCCGGTGCAAGAGCGAGTGATCTCGCGGGCATCTTCGAGACGTTGCGGGCTGGATTGGTCGCACTGCGCGAAAAGATCGATGGCGCCGCGTCGGACATCCCCGAACTGCGAGGGACTTTCCCCGAGCACCAACAATTGGATCTTGCACGCACTGCCGCAACCCGTCTCGGATATGACTGGGAGGCCGGGCGTCTGGATCTCGTTGCGCATCCGTTTTGCTCAGGCGCCGGGCGTGACGTGCGGATCACGACCAGAGTCGACATCAACGCACCGCTCGATTGTCTTTACTCGACGATCCACGAAACCGGACACGCGATCTACGAACAAGGGATCGACTCGGCTCATGCGATGACGCCCGCGGGCAGCCACGCCTCGATGGGCATCCACGAGTCTCAGTCGCGTCTGCTGGAGAACCAGATCGCGCGCGGTCCGGCCTTTGCCCGCTGGCTGTTTGCGGAAGCCAAAGCGCGGTTCGGCGACATTGGCGTCACCGATGCCGACTCGTTTTATGCAGCCGTCAACCGGGTCGAGCCTGGCCTGATCCGGACCGAGGCTGACGAAGTGCACTACAATCTCCACATCATGATGCGCTTCGATCTCGAAAGAGCCCTGATCAGCGGCGATCTTGCGGTGGACGATCTGGAGACCGCCTGGAACACCCGCTTCGCCGCCGACTTTGGCCGGACCGTCCCGAATTCGGGCGATGGAGTCTTGCAAGATGTTCACTGGTCGTGCGGGCTGTTCGGGTACTTCCCGACCTACACGCTCGGCAATCTCTATGCGGCGCAGCTTTACGCAACCATGCGCCGTGACCTGCCGGCGCTGGACGACGACATGATACAGGGTGAGGCGAGCGCTGCAGTCAGCTGGCTGCGAGATCGCGTGCACCGGCACGGGCGCCTGTATGCACCGGCGGCTCTGATCGAGCACGCAACTGGCGCGCAACCGACTCCAGCGCCGTTGCTCGAGTATCTGGACGCCAAGTTCTCGGCTCTGTACGCTCTTTAGACTGAAAAATGGGGGGAGGCATGACTGAGCGCACAATCCGTGAGCGGGTGCTTGCCGGCGATTCCGTGCTCGGGGCACTCGTGTTCGAATTCTTTTCGCCTGGCGTTCCGCGAATCCTGTCGCGCGCAGGATGCGAGTACGTGCTCTATGACATGGAGCACACCGGAGTCGGCTTCGAGACGTTGAAGGCCCAAGTGGCCGCCTGCCGCGGCCTTCCCATCACGCCGATGGTCCGGGTGCCACGCGGAGAATACGCCTTCCTCGCCCGTGCCCTCGACATCGGGATGACCGGCGTGATGGTGCCGATGGTGGAATCAGCAGACCAAGCGGCCCAAGTCGTAGAGGCGACAAGATATCCGCCTGTCGGGCGGCGGGGCGCTGCATTTGGCTTTGCGCATGACGACTACGCCCCGGGCGATCCGGCAGATAAAATCGCCGAAGCGAACGCGCGCAATCTGGTCATCGCTCAAATCGAGACGGAGCGCGGGCTCGAGCACGTAGATGCCATTGCCGCGATTGAAGGTGTCGATGTGCTCTGGGTGGGCCACTTCGATCTGACCAACTTCCTCGGCATACCGGGACAGTTCGATCACCCGACCTATCGAGATGCGCTCAACAAGGTGGTTGCCGCCGGTCGCAAGCACGGCAAGGGTCTTGGCTTCATGCCGGGCACTGCAGCGCAGGCAAAAGAGTATCGCGACATCGGCTTCAACATGCTGGGGGTCGGCACGGATCACGGGCTGCTCGGCGCGGCCGTGTCCGACGCCCTGTCCGCAGTGCGGGGGGCGACATGAGCTTCAAAGTCGGCGTAACAAGGGATTTGCAGACCACGAGCGGCGAGCCGGCATTCGACGCGACCGCCTTTGACGAACTCGCGTCAGCTCCAGGCATCGAATGGGAATGGATCGATAGCCCGGTCGAAGAAATCACTCCGGAGATCGCGGCAAAGTACGACGCGCTGCACGTAAATCTGCCACGTGTAACAACCGCAAGCATCGCACGGGAGGACTGCAGAGTCAGGATCATTGCCCGAAACGGAGTCGGCTATGACACAGTAGATGTCGCTGCAATGACCGAGGCAGGCATCGTTGTCACCAACACGCCGGTGGCCGTGCGCCGTCCCGTGGCCGTGGCGGCTTTGACACTGGTGTTCGCGCTCACCGGCAAGCTTCTCACGAAAGATCGGCTCGTTCGAAAGGGCCGCTGGAACGAACGCACCAACCACATGGGCGTCGGTCTTACGAAACGCACACTGGGTCTGGTCGGCGCTGGCAGTATCGGCTCCGAGATCATCCGTCTTGCACGGCCATTCTTTCATCGGATCGCAGCGGCAGATCCATATGTAGCCGATGCAGAGATCGTTGCGACTGGTGCGGAACCGATGACGCTCGACACTCTCCTTGCAGAAGCCGATTTCGTCGTGGCGTGCTGTCTGTTGACCGAACAAACGCGCCACCTGATGGATGCGAGCGCGTTTGCCCGTATGAAGCCGGGAGCGTTCTTCATCAATGTCGGCCGTGGACCAATTCACGACGAGGCGGCGCTGATCGATGCGTTGCGTGCGGGGCACATTGCCGGAGCCGGCCTCGATGTCACCGAACGCGAGCCAATTTCACACGACAGCCCGCTTCTGAGCATGGACAACACCATCATCACGGCGCACTCGCTCTGCTGGACCGACGAGTGCTTTGAGGACATTGCGCGCACCGCGTTGCGATCCATCGCCGACTACGCCTCCGGGATCAAACCCCGCTACGTCGTCAACCCGGACGCCGCCAGAACACTGCGCTCTCCCGGAGAGTGATTTCCCGCTTCAGTGGGGTCTCAGCCGAGAGGCAGACTCAGTCTTGTAAAGGTGCCAGAACTTGCGCAGCTGCTCGCCGAGTTCCATCGCTTCGAACGGCTTCGCAATGACCCCAAAGGCCCCAGCGGCAAGATAGGTCGACACTTCTTTGGGGCGGGTTTTCGCCGTCATGAACACCATAGGCGTGTCTGCCTGCGCCGGATTGCATCTGAGACGGCACATCGTCTCCAGACCATCAAGCCCGGGCATCATCATGTCGAGCAGGATGAGTTGCGTCGCCTGGTCCGGCGGGTTTTCGACGGCGTCGGCGCCGCTGGCGTAAAGTTGAACATCAAGTCCGTTTATCTCGCGAAGAATGAGATCAATCATCTCGCGAAGATCGGGATCATCTTCAACAACAGTTATCGAGTGCAGTTCTTCATCTGGTGACTCAATCATACTCACACGCGAACCTTTCCGTACGTCGCCCAAGCAGATTGCCTGTACTCACCGTCTTGGACGTGGTCTTCGCCACGGGAAAGGGTCGCCAATCGTCGTGAACAAATCGTGAAACAAGCACTGGCGGAGTGTGTCCAAGCCGGGCTGTGACCGGTTTGCCTCTCTCCCGGATCAGCTGCGCGTAATCGGCTTTCCCCACTTCCGGCGCGGCGGCACGGCTTTCCAGTTCAGCGCGAAGAACCGGGACTGATTGGGACGCATCTGCGTGACGCCAGCTCTGAGCGAGCCAGCCAGCATACGGATCTTGACCCGGCTCACCGATGCGATCTGGCGATGTGCTTCGAGGGTGCGCAGTGTTGTCTCAAGGCGAAGCGCGCGATCTGAAACCAGATCAAACCCAAGCGTTCCAGCGCTGCCTTTTATGGTGTGGGCCAGCTCAACGACTGTATAGATTTGTGATTTGGTGGGCCGACCTGTTTTCAGTAAGTCATCGATCTCCGACACCAGTTGCCGGGCATCTCGGCGCGCACTCTCACAAAAGCGCCCCAGCACTTCCTTCAAGTTCGCCATAACCGCCAGTCTCTCCCAGCACACCGAATGATTCCACTCGGGCAGCGTCGCAGACTTTGGTTAACGTCGTGCAACCCAAACCGCGCGATCAGGTCCTCGGGAGCAGAATATCGAATGCTGTGCCGCCGTCCGCGATCGCGCGAAATGTGATCCGTCCGCCGTGCGCTTCGGCTATAGATTTACAGATGTTCAACCCAAGTCCGGTGCCGCCAACGTGACGGGTGGTCGAACCGTCTGCCTGCGTGAACCGATTGAAAAGCTGTGCGTGAAACGTTTCGGGAATACCACTTCCGTAGTCTCGCACGGTCAGGCAGACGTCATCATCGCGCTGGTTGACTGAGAGCTCTATGTCCGACCCTTCGGGAGAGAACTTGGCCGCGTTCGATATCAAATTGGTCAGCGCTTGCGACATCCGGATCCGATCGACATTGATGGCAATGCCGGTGGGTGGGCCAGTGCGCACGATTCGAGAGCCATGCTTCTGCGCGAAAATCTCGTTCTCGGCCATGACACTGGCGATGAGTTCATCCAGGGGAACTGTCTCGCGGTTCAGGGCCATCTGCCCGGATTCGAGCGCATCGATGTCCAGGATATCATTGATCAAGGAGAGCAGCCGCTGACCATTCTGATGCGCCATGTCGAGCAAGCGCTCAATCCGATCCTCGACGGAGCCGACCTTGCCCGACCGAACGATGTCGAGAGCACCCAGGATCGAGGCCAAAGGCGTGCGCAGTTCATGGTTCACTGTGGATACGAATTCGTCTTTCGCCTGCTCGGCCATCTTGCGGCCGTGAATGTCCATGATCGTGCCGATCATGCGTTGCGGCCGGCCCTGGCAGTCCATCTGCGCGAGACCGGACATGTCGAACCACCGGTATCCGTCCTCAGAATGCCTCAGGCGCACCTCTAGTCGGAACGCTGCACGGGTGTGCAGATGGGCGCTGAGCGCGGTGCGCCACTCCCGGCGATCCTCGGCGTGGATCAGTGCCTCGAGCGCCTGCTGACCCGGTTCGGTTTTGCCGTCCGTGAGGCCGGTCAGCCGAAGAAACTCATCGGACCAGTAGTGCGCATCTGCGCCCACATCGATCCAATCCCAGATCCCGACGTTTGCACCTTGCGCTGCGAGCTGAAATCTCTCCTCGCTGATCCTGAGCGCACGCTCTGTCCGTTCCTTGTCGCGCTGCATGCAGCAGCGATCGATCGCGGCGGCGATGGCTCGTTCGAGCACGGTAGGCGAGAGATCCGCTTTCGCGACGTAGTCCTGCGCACCAGCTTTGATCAGGCGCACAGCGATCGACTCAGACCCATGCCCTGTCATCATGATGACTGGAAGATGCGGGTCAGGGGAGCGCATCAGCTGCATGGTTTCGAGACCGCTCGGACCAGGAAGTGTATGGTCGAGCAGGACACAATCCACTGCATTGCCCTCGAGCCAGTGCAACGCCGAGACCCCGCAACTGACGGTTTTCACATCATAGGAGATATGGGTGACCTGGCTCAGGGCCCGCACGCACGCCGTGGCATCGTGTTCCGAGTCGTCTACGATCAGGATCCGAAGAGGTCGCTCGACGGCGTGATCCGACGCGACTTCTGTCTTGGCTGCAGCAGGTTCGAATCCTCCAGGATCCGGGTTGCGATCTCCCCCTGCACCATCGCGAACAAGCTTGCCGTCCATGCCGCCTCTGTCCGTCCGTGCCGGGACAGACTCTGGTCTGCCCAGGTGGCGCAAAGCCGGACAAACCGTTTGCCGCGCGCCCTAACCCCGGAACAGACCATTCCAAGCAGACGTTAATTCCCGATGAAAACGCGACCTCTCAGAGACGGCTTGGCGTGCCTAGGAACCGAGGGCGCGCACGGCGATCGCTTCGAACACCGCATCCAGTTCGCTCGCCACTGTGCGCAACTCATCCCCGCCTTCCTCAAAGTAGGGCGAGAACACCATTGTCGGGGTCTTGTAGGAGAGTGTTCCGGTGCCATCGGGATTTTCGGTGACGTACATGCGCACGGGCGCTTCAATCATCGCTGAGATCGACGTCCGAATGGCACGGACCGCGAACTTGTTGTTGAACACACCGAATATCCGGCTACCCGGAATCGTGATGCCGCGGTTCTTTGCCGCTCCTGTCGGGCCGGCCTGGGTTACGAGGCCCATACCCTCCGCCTTGATCGCAGGCTTCAGCGCGTCAATCAGCTCGGCATATGTCATAGACGTATTGTGAACGACCCAGCCCGGTCTCTCCGGAACCGTGTCCGCTGCATCGGCCTGCGTGTGGAGGAGCAGAGCGGCAAGGAAAGCCAAAAGCAGTCTCATGAAGTCATCCCTCTTCGAACAGTTTGGATCAGATCGTTGCGCGTCTTGGGCCAAGCGGCGGGTCCATCTCGAGCAGAGATCGGAATCGCGTGCCGATCAGGCTGCCCGCGAAGCCCCAGATGAGCCACCACCAGCCATGCAATGACCCCGAGACGATCCCGCCGAGATAGGCACCGATGTTGCAGCCGTAACTGAGCCGCGCGCCGTACCCCATGAGCAATCCTCCGGCGATGGCGGTCAGCAGGTCTCGCCTGCTGAGACCGAGCGTGGGGTGGAAGCGGCCCGCCAGCGACGCTGCCGCCATGGCACCAAAAACGATCCCGATGTTCATCAGCGAGGTTCGATTGGCAAAAAGGCTGCCCTCGAGCTGGGCCGCACGCCAGCCATTCCAATAGCTCCATTCACCCACCGGAACTCCAAAGAGATCAAGCAATTTCGCACCCCAGAGAGCGAAACCAGCCGTGACGCCCCATGGCCGTGCAAAGATCACGAAACACAGGACCCCAACGATTGCGAGCGCGATGGCGCCGGCCATCAACGACCACGGTCCGCGCAGGTACGAGCCAGTCGCTCGCAGAGGCTCCAGTGTTCCGTGAGCCCGTCGCTCCAAGATGATCGAGACCCCGACGACAACGCCTGCGAACAGCATAAGCGCAGCGATCGCACCTAAGGGGCCGAACAAGCCGATCAAGGACGTCCCCGGAATGTTGGGAATCCCGGTGATGGCCGGAAGCTGCTGCCAGAACGTGGGAATATGCGCAGTTGCGATAACGGAGCCCAACACGAAGAACAGCAACACGAGCAGCATCCTGGTCGAGCCGCCACCACTGGTGAACAAGGTTCCGGACGCGCAACCGCCACCGAGTTGCATCCCGATCCCGAACACAAACGCACCAAGCGCGCTGGCAAGCCCCATGGGCATTACGACCGGATGCATGTTCCAGCCCGTGAGCTCCTCGTAGCCGACCAACAAGTACGTGAGGACACACGTCATGGCGATGAGCGCCATCTGCGCGCGCAATCCGGCACCCCGGCGTTCGCGCGTCATTCGGCGCCAAGCAGCCGTGAACCCGAACGCCGCGTGGTAGAGTGCGAAACCGGCCAGCCCGCCTAGGAGCGCGCCAAGTGCGTAGCGAACGCCATCGCCGTCCAGACCGCCACGGTGCATGAACGCGAGGCCCGCCGAGACACCGAGTCCCGCCGTCGCAACGCCCAGCACCCAATTTTGCATCGCATCGCCTCCCAATCCCGGACGGCTTGCGAAGCCGCTCGGCACCACGGCACAAGGTGCGCCAAATTAACGCTAAGCACCGCCGTTCTATCCATCTTCTGACCCGATTCAGCTCTCGCAACCGGTCACAACTGGGTGAAGAGAGGTCGCGATTGCAACGGATTGCGTGCACTTTGCGTTTTATATGCATTCCGCATTGGTGACATGGGTAACCGCATGGCGTGCTTCGACGATTGCTGCCTGCATCGAACGTCGTCCGAAAGGACAAGCAAGAACGGCTCTTGCCGGGCCGTGACAGTCATCTATGACTTCGCGGCTGCGCTTGTCGACGAAAAGTCCGACAGTGCTGTCCGAGCAGTTTGCAGCCCGGGTGGTCTCCGTTTCTCCCCGCTTCTCCAGAGCATGCGCCGAATCACGATTGCATGTCATGGCGTCGCGGGCTGCTTCACTCAACGTCACCTTAACCTTATATTTCGCAGCGACGCTCGCAGCATGGCGACCGAATGACTATGCGATGTTTTTCTGATCGGTGTTACTTAGCCTAAGATGACTTCTACAGCGCCACAAAAGCCCCAGTCCGGGGGAAAGAAACCGCGTGATCTGCGGTTGGATTTCTTTCGTGGACTGGCGATGTTTATCATTCTCCTGGCACACACGCCGGGGAACACATGGACGCTGTGGATCCCAGCGCGCTTCGGGTTCTCCGATGCGACAGAAATATTTGTGTTCTGTTCGGGTATGGCGTCGGCGCTCGCGTTCGGCGCGGTCTTCTCGAAGCGAAGTTGGTGGCTCGGAACGGCGCGCATCGCATTCCGGGTCTGGCAGGTCTATTGGGCGCACATCGGCGTCTTTTTCGCCACGGCACTTCTCATGGTGGCCGTCGACAGCACCGGCTTGGGGATACCCGGAAAGGTTTATGCCGAGTGGCCCCCGGTTGTCAGCTTCTTCACGAAGACGCACGAAGCGATCTTCGGGCTCTTCACGCTCACCTACATCCCGGGCCTGTTTGACATTCTGCCGATGTATCTCGTGATCCTGGCAATGGTGCCGGTGGTCATGGGCCTGCACAAGATCGGAGGCGCGAAGGCTGCGCTCTCCGCTGTTGTCCTGGTCTGGATTGCGGCGAACTTGGCAGGCTACGCGCGGTACATCGACAAGGCCGAAGGCACACCCGATCTGAACATGATCCAGCAGACGCTCTACTGGATCGGCACTCAGTTCTCGTGGATCAACCTTAGGGGCTCGCCGTGGAGCGACCACGTCTGGTTCTTCAACCCGTTCGGCTGGCAGCTCATCTTCTTCACGGGATTTGCCTTTGGCATGGGGTGGCTTCCTGCCCCACCGGTGCGGCGAAGCCTGATCATCCTCGCAATCGTGGTGCTGGTCGCGAGCCTGCCGATCGCCTGGCACAAGATGTACCAGTACCTGACTGGCTATGTACCTCCGGATTGGGGAGGTCTGTTCCTATGGGATTTGCGGCACGCGCTCGAGCCGCTCTTCTGGAAGTCCTGGCAGGGCATTTTTCGCTACGTGCACTTCCTGGCGCTTGGCTATCTTGCTTGGTGTGCAGTTGGCGTTGGCGGTTGGCGGCTGGCCGAGGGGTGGCGCGCAGGGACCCGCGACGTATCGCGTCGTCGAATGATCGGTGTCGTCTGCATCCTCGTTATGCTGCCGACAATCCCCTATGCCTACCTTGAGGAAATCAAGTTTTTCTCGCCCGCACTCAACATGTGGATCTACGAGAATTACCTGCTGATCCCGGGCGAACAGATCGGTTTGGCGCAGATTGCGCACCTCGCGGCGCTTTTGACTCTGATTTGGCAGGCAATCGGTGACGATGCGCGGAACTGGATCGTGCGCGATGCGTTTCTCGCCACGGTACCTGTGATCCGCAAAGTTGGCACCCAGTCGCTTGCTGTGTTTCTCACTTCAATCGTCGTCGCACGTTTCAACGGGTGGATGCTCGATGTGCTTGAACAGCCGGAGTTCTGGGGAGAGCGAGATGTGTGGACGCGTGCCTTCGTCAATCTCTTCGGATTTGCCGTGTTGATCGCGGTGGCGTATTCTGTGTCTTGGTTCAAACGCCAGCCGTGGCGTGAGCGCCCCGCGCCAGCAATGTCGAACCGGGACGCCGGATCAAAAGTCCCGGGGCGCGCAGGATCGGCGGATCGCGCGGTCGCGGCCGAATGACCATCGAGAGAGGATAGCAGAGTGTTTCATCGAACGACCAACAGCGCTGCACGCACGCGCGCGATGGAATACGATCCGAAGACGGCTTTGAACCGTCTGACGCGGCACCGCGGGTCGGAGCCGTTTGTGATCGGTCAACTCGGCCAATCGCTCGACGGACGCATTGCGACCCCAACGGGCATGTCGAAATACATCAACGGCGAAGAAGCGCTGTGTCATCTGCACCGCATACGGGCGGAAGTGGACGCGGTGATTGTGGGCGTGGGCACGGCGATCGCGGATAACCCGCAGCTGACCACGAGAAACGTCGAGGGCGCCAACCCGGTGCGTGTCGTGATCGACCCGCATGGACGCCTGCCTGCCGACCGCACGATGCTGCGGGACGGCGCATCTCCGGTCATCTGCGTGACATGCCAGTCCGCCCCGATGCCCGAGGGTGTCGAAACCATGCAATTGGCGTGTGATGGCAATGGTCACATCCAGCCAAGATGGATCGTCGAGGCGCTGGCAGCACGCGGGCTCCGGCGCATTCTCGTGGAAGGTGGTGCCGAGACCCTTGCGCGCTTCATGAATGCCGGTGCTGTCGACGAGTTGCATCTGATGGTGGCGCCTATGGTGCTCGGATCCGGGAAGACAGGGCTGAACCTCGAGCCAATCGAGTCGCTCGATGAGGCGATCCGGCCCGTTGTTCGGACCATGCGCTTCCGAGACGGCGACATGCTCTGCATGTGCGATCTTCAGGCGCAGCCCGCACAAGTGGCCTAGCGCCCTGCAAGACCGCATCTGAACAGGTTCGGAAGGACAGCAAGATGGACGATGCTCCGCGCTATGCGTTCATCCAACGTCTGCTGCATTGGGTTCTGGCGGTCCTTGTGATCGGGGCGCTCTCCGTCGGCATGATCTTCGCGATCCTCGAGTTTGACGGCACACTCGAAACCTTCGGCAAGGACACCACGGACCTGCTCTACAAGTACCACAAGACCTTCGGTGTCATCATTCTCGCCCTGATGATCGTGCGCTTGGTTGTAAAGCTGATGCTTGGAAAACCTGCCCACGCAGACCCCCTGACAAAGTTCCAGCGCGCAGCCAGTGAGGCAATCCACGGCTTGTTCTACGTAGGGCTGATCGCGATGACGATTGTGGGCTGGCTCGCCACCGGTGCAAGCGGTTACCCGGTCGAGTTCTTCAACTGGACCCTCCCGCCGATCCTGTCAAAGGACAAGGAACTCGGCGAGACTCTCTACGAAATCCACGGCACGCTTGGCTGGATCATGCTGATCCTCGTCATTGTGCATTTGGGGGCGGCCTTGATGCACTGGCTCGTCTTGCGGGACCGGGTGATGGCGCGGATGAGCCTATTCTAGTCGCGCGATTTCACTTCTTGAGGCCACGAAACACCAGATCGAGGATCGCCCGCATTTCCGGAATGATCGTCGACTTGTCCCGCCACGTGGCGAGCGACATCGGGATCCAAAATGCCTTGAACGTAATCAACAATGTCGAGGCCAGCTCGGTGGCGTCGCCGTCCTGAAACTGTCCTTCGGCAATGCCGCGCCGGATCTCGCGTTCAAGACGCTCACGTTTCCAGCTGACATGCCGGTCAAGTAGCTCGATGCCGTGCTCATCATTGCAGAGAAAATCGGCGAGCTCGACGATCTTGGGACTGCGCTCGAGTTCGGCGACCAGGTGACTGATGCCCATCTCGATGAAGCGGCGGATGCGATCCTCGGGCGTTCCTTCGGGCAGCATCAACTCGGCCTCCATGGCCGTCTCGACCATGTCGAAATAGGTCTGGACCACGGCGAGGCCTATGGCCTGCTTGTTGCGATAGTAGCGATAGAGGTTGCCGGGGGACATCTGGCACCGGTCCGCGATGTCGCCGATCGTGGTCTTGGTGAACCCGTAGTGCTCGAACAGATCCTGTGCATGGCGCAGGATTTCGACACGGGTTGCATCGACCTTTGTTTGTGGAAGCGTTCTCATCAGCGATCCAATATTGCGCCTCCAAAGTAGTATGTCAGCGTCAATCGTACAAAGGAGTCGTCGGCGAAGGCGCTGGCCGTGTTGCCCCGGTCGATGTTCAAGAAGCCCTGCGCCTCCACCTCGATCGTCCAATCGTCCGAAAAGCGGTGTTCTCCCTCTAGGCGCAAGCCGACATCACCATCGCTCATGTCGACCGACGAGGTGAGCAGAAGGCTGGTGTCCGCCTCGTCGTTCAAAGCCAGCCGCGTGCCGAGGATCAGATCGTTCTGAAAGGTCGTGAGTGCATCGTCACCCCGGCCGTCCCATGCATATTCCGCGATCAGGCCAAGATCGGCATCGGTGTCCGCGATGCCAAACAGCGTGTGCTCCAGACCGCCCGTAAACGCGAAGAAATCCTCCTCGCGGAAGGACGCGTTCTTCTGACCCGTGCGCACGATCGCCTCGCCCTTCCAGAGCGTCGCGCCCGATGTGTACTGCACATCGACGCCACCTTGTGTGATCCGCTCATAGAACGGGCGCAGACTGGTTCCGTCAAAGAAGAACGCCGGATCGCGGCCCAATCCATGGAAGGCAGACAGACCGAGGTCCACATCGCCCCACACGCCTTCGTAGCGAAGCGCGAAGGAAGGCGTCCATTCGTTCGCCGACGTGTCGAACAGAGGTTTCGCCGTGTTGACTGGAGGATCGGACCGCAATCGGCCCGAAACACCTGGAAAGGTCCTCTCGCGAAAGAACGGCATGACGAACACCGCGAATTCACCGATGTCCGTGAGCCGTGCGAGCCGGATCAGGGGCTGACCCAAACGATCCTCGTCATCGAGGTTCTCCACCTGGTCGGTCTGGTTGATGATGTCGACCAGATGCAGGGCCTCGGTCTTGCCCCAGAAAACTGTGTCCGCGCCAACCGTCACCGACCAGGGACCATCGGCATAGTCGAGCTTGAACTCGCGGATGTCCCAGTGGCTGCGCCGGTCGTCTTGAACGTCGTAGCGGGCAAACGGCGTGAACGTGAAGGCGACGTCGCCATCGGACCACTCGGCGAGAAACGTCGCCTCGCCCGCGATGCTGACGCTGTCTCTGTCCTGACCGACGAATTGCGGGTCTTCGAAGAACCCGGTGCCCTCGAGACTGATTTCGCCAAACACTTCAGCGTAGGGCGGGACAATACCGTCCGCCGAGACAGGCGCACTGCTCAGCAGAAACCCGGATGTCGCGCTGATCAACCCCACGCTCAGCACGACAGAGGGTGCGGCTTGCAGCGATATGTGCGGCACCCGGCAGTGGCAGGTGAGGCGCAACACACGCTGCATCACTGCACCTGCTGGGTACCTCGGACGAGCAAGCCGGAGCATGCCAGGAGACCGCCTCAGCGCGCCATCGTGGCGAGCCGTTGAGAACTGAAGTCCGAATCCCCCAGTCCGACGCGGAACCGGTAATCGGTCCACACGAGGTCGGTTTCCTTAGCGGTCTGCTTGTTGACCATGCGCATCACATCAGCCCGCCAGTACTGGCCCAGATACTGCCTGTATCCCTCGAAGGTCAGCGTCTTCTCGAGATCGCCGCGACGATTGTAGAACTCGGTGAACTGAAGCCTGTACTCCTCGCTATCGGTCCAAGCAATGCGCTTGGAGTAACCAGACTTGGGGTTCTTCGGATAGCTCTCGACGACATGGCAGTTGAGGCTGGCATCCGTCGGGCACGGTTCGTCGCGCAGCCACTTGTAGTCATAGTCGGCCACTTCCTGACTCCCGAGATCCTCATACGAGAACTCGGATGAGACAAACTTGCCGGTGCGGTTTGAGCTCGAGATCCGCTTGACCCTCTTGACCGCCGGCAAATAGAGCCATTGATCGTCGTCATCAGGCTCGATCTTCGCATGCGTCAGAAGCCCCGTGCCGCGAATGTCGCGCGGACGCTCGAACACGATGACACCAAGATCACCGAGCCCCGGATCAGGGCGCTCCATTGTCATGTTGCGAAACACGCGGCGGCTCTCTCGGCCCTGCTTGTCGCGCAGCACCATTTCGCCATCGACTTCGAAGTCGCCATACCCGAGATCACGACGATCCGCCTCTTCGGCGATCGCCAGACCTTTTTCTTCCGGTGTTTGTGCCTTTGCTCCGGTCACCACAGCGACAGCGCCGGCGGCGATCAGCAGGGCCACCATGGTGACGGTGGCAGGTCGGGGAATAGACATGTCGAGACTCCTTTTGTCGAGCCAGATCAGCAGGGAAGGCAGAAGCAGGAAATCGGCGATCAATGCGAGCGAGATGGTGATGGCAGTGAGCTTCGCCATATCGCCGTTCACGGAAAAGCCCGATTGTGCGAGGATCACGAAGCCTGCGACGAGACCCAAAGTGGTCACGAAGAGGGCCATACCGACCGATCGGAAACTGTATCGCACGGCATCTTCGGCTGTGAGACCTTGCCGACGCGCCTTCGTGTACTTCGATAAGAAGTGCACGGTGTCATCGACCACGATGCCAAGCGTTGCGGCCAGCACGACGGCAATAGCCAGCGTCACAGCCCCCACTGTGTAGCCCCAGAGCCCGAAGGCCATCAAAGCCGGGATCAGGTTCGGCACGAGGCTCACCAAACCGATCCGGATGTCCCAGAGCGCGATCGTAATGATGCCCGAGATCAGTACCAGCGCGATCGCGGTACCCGTCAGCATCGCCCGCACATCCCTGAACGAAATCAGGTTGAAGACATGGACCACGCCAGTTGGTGTCACTAGAGCTATCTCGGGGTGGGTCTTTTCCCATGCACTCTGAATGATGGGAGCGTTCCCGGCGATCCAGTCGCCGGTGCGCAGGGTGAGCTCCCTCATCTGGGCCGTGGTCACGTTCGACATCAGAACCGAAAGCCGCATGGTCTCGCGATCGACATCGATCTGGTCTGTAAGGTCCATCCCGTAACCCAGCGAAAGCTCGTAGAGGAACAGAAACTGGCTGGCCTCTTCCCGGTTCACGGGCAATCGCATGTATGCCGGGTCATCGGCATTCATGTTCATGTTGAGCCGCTTGATGGTATCGGTCAGCGAGCGCACATAGGTGACCTCTGTTTGCGTGCGCAGCCAGTCGGTCAGCGCCGAGACCTCCGCGAGGAATGCGGGTTCGTTGATGCCCTGCGCCTCTCCCGAGGGCAGCGGAAATTCGAGTCCCGATACACCGGTCAGCCTTTCCTCGGTGAAGTCGGTGTCCTGGCGGAACTCATAACGCTCGTCGAAGTAGCGCAGGAAGTCGTCCTCCAGCTTGATCTGGCTGAGACCTGCAGCGAGAGCCATGACGCCCAGGACGGTCGTCGGCAGAAGGATGCGGCGAAAGCGGATCACAAACTCGGCAACCCCATCCATCAGTCGGCTCGATGCGGCCTGGGAGGTGCGGCGCGAGATCGGCAGGAACGTGATCAGGGCCGGCAACAGCGTAAGCGTGTAGACCATCGCGGCAAGCACCCCGACGCCGACGACATTCCCGAGCTGACGGAACGGCGGTGAGATCGAGAAGTTCAGCGAGAAGAACCCGATCGACGTGGTGATACAGGCAATGATGATCGCGCCCATGTGGTTGGACAGCGCCCGGCGCACCCATTCGCGCCTGTCCGCCGTTTCAAGCATTGTCTGCCGGCACGATGAGAGAATGTGCACCGCGGACGCGACGGCCAGCGTCATGATGTAGAGCGGCGCGAGCACGGTGACCGAATTCAGCGCGAGCCCCATCCAACCAAGCGCGCCAAGACCTGCAATGGCAGAAAGGACGATCACCACGAGCACGCTCAGCGTCCCCAGGATCGAGCGGATCGCAAGTCCGACGATGATCAGGATTGCAAGAAACATGGGACCCATCAGGGTCTGACCATCCTCCTGCCCGGACACCGCGAACTGGTTGTTGATCATCACCGAACCGGTGAAACGCAGGTCGATGGAGGGGTACTTGGCCTCGATGTCCGCACGCAGCTCCTTGGCAGCCGCAACGATCGAGGGCACCTCGGTCGTGGGTTCGAGCTGGGGCAGGATGAACTTGACTTGAACCTGCGTGACGTCCGCGCTGGGCGAGATGAAAGAGTTGACCAGCTCGATGCGGTCGAGCGCAATCGCCCGGGCCTCATCTGCTTCGTCCTGCGTGACGGCGAGCGGCTCGGGGATCAGATCGCGTACGATCATCTCATCCCCTTCTGCATAAGTGTGCTGGAAGTTCGTGATCGAATCCACACGGCGAACGAACGGCAAGAGCCACGACTTCTCAGTGATCTCTCCGATCGCTTCCAGCACCTTTGGCTCAAACACCGCGCCGTTCTCCGGTACGACGACAATCATCAGGTTGTCGTCCTTGGCGAAGGTGTTCTCGAAGCGATCGAGGGCCTGCCGGTCCGGGTTCTCAGGGGCGAAGAAGATGCGGGCCGACGGATCGGGCGGCCAGATCGTGTCGATGCGGGCAAGCGACACCGCGAGCAGTCCGATCGAGAGCAAAACCCACAACCAGCGCGCCTTGACGATGAAGTTGGCGACCGGTGCGAGACGCCCCGCGCCCAAGCCAGCCTCAGTTTCCGGAGTCACGTCAGGCATGAGCATTGTCCCCCAAGCTCAAAAATGAATAATTTCAACAATCTTCATTTCTCCGCGACTGTCAATCCTGAAAAATGAATGTTTTCTGAAATATTCTCGTCCGCAGATCAACACGCGCTTGACGCGCAGGATGCCTCGGTCTACGGCGACAACGCGGATGGCCGGACGGTCGCGCGCGTCGGCTTTGGCGGACACGTGAGGAAAGTCCGGGCTCTATGAAGGAACGACGCCGGGTAACGCCCGGCGGGGGAGACCCCAGGGAAAGCGCCACAGAGATCAGACCGCCCACCCTCTCATGGGGGCAACCGGGCAAGGGTGAAACGGTGCGGTAAGAGCGCACCGCGCCCCTGGTAACAGGGGCGGCACGGCAAGCCCCGTCGAGAGCAAGATCAGATAGGGGGAACACGCGTTCGCGCACGGCGTCCTTCGGCCGGTTCCCCGGGTAGATCGCACGAGGGTGCGGGCGACCGCACTCCAAGATGAATGGCCGTCGATGCGCCTCGGCGCGGGACAGAACCCGGCTTACAGGTCATCCGCACTCCGCTCTACACGGCAGTCGCCGAGGACCGGCCTATCGGAAAATGTCGCGGAACCCATGTCCGATTTTGCGGAACGCGGCACCGAGGTGACTGCCTTCACGCTCCGGCTCGGCCGTCGGCGCAGGCTGGGGATTTGTGGAGGCTACAGCCGGGCGTTGCGCCCGCTCTTTCACCACGGACAAATAAGCTTGGTATGCCGTCTCGGTTTCACGCTTCAACCGTTCGAGCTGCACTTCCGTGATGTATCCCGTCGGCGGATCGGAGATGCTCTCCTGCCAGCTCAGAATGGCAGCGCGTGAACGTTGTCCGAGCACGCCATCGGCGCCGCCCGGATCGAACCCCGCATACTTGAGCCGGCGCTGCAGCTCACGTCGCTCATTGCGGTCCAGCTCGAGCCGTGCTTCACGCTCCTCCGGCGAGAGAGCCGCCAGTTCCGGATCCAAAGCCGCGGGAGAGGTCGAGGCCAAGCTGGACGTGGTCTTCTCACGCTCCTGCTTCAAGCGATAGATCCGGGAGGCGGCCAGAGCCGCAAACTTGCCCTCAGGGAACGCATCCAGATATACCTGATACTCCTCGATCGTGTTGCCGCTCGACGCATCACGCCAAAGCTGGAGTTCGATCTCCGGATCAACCGGCTCGGGTGCAACGCTGGGTTCGGGCTCAGGCGTCGGCGCGTCCTCAATCTCCTTCTCGCCCGGTGCGAGAGGCGCCAGCGGCGGCGGAGCTTCACTGGTCTTGTTGACCGCAAGCACGACCGGTGGTTCTTCCGGTTCAGCCGTCCGGAAGTAGAACTTGCCGGTCAATGAGGAGTTTGACCACGGGCGCTGCCGCTCTCGCGTCGATTCCCAGACATCGCTGCGAACATCGATCATCATCGAGTGAATTTCCAAGCCCGGCTCTTCTATGTGATCGAGCAAAGCTCGCGTGAACGGACTGTGGCGCTGATCTGGATCTCCATCGAGTGCCAGTGCGCCCGGATCCGTTGCAAATGCAATCAGTGTACCGCCCGCCGAGTTGACATCGATCTTGGCCAGGCCATCCTCGACGCGCCCGTTTGATCGGGTGCGCGACATGCCGCGGGTCAGCTGCTCCTTGAACGGATTGTCCCGGCAGGCGTCCAGAAACACCAGCTTCACGCGGGGCTCGCGCTCCATCTGATCGAGGATCAAATTCATGTTCACCGCGGCAAACTGCAGGTCTGTTTCGTCCTTCAGCTCGGCATCCACGGGGATCAGGTAGTTGTCCCCGCTCACCTGAATGCCGTGCCCCGCATAAAAGAAGAGCGCGACATCAGAGCCTACAAGCGCTTCCGAGAACTCGCGCAAAGCTCTCTGCATCCCGCGCTGGTCGAGGTCTATGCCCGTCACGACATCGAAGCCAAGGTTGCCGAGCGATGTCGCAATCGCCTGCGCATCGTTGGTGGGATTCTGCAGCGCGGAGACCGTTTCGTAGGAACTGTTGCCGATCACCAAGGCAACACGACGTTCAGCCAAAGCCGTGGAATTCCAGAGCACAAGCGCACTCAACACCACAAGAAAAAGCCTGGGAAGGCTCATCTCGTCCCCCTGATCGGCTACCCAACGTGGAGGCAGTTTACCCGGAATACGTCCGAGCGCCAAGTCCGACCCAGTCGACAACTACGAAAGACGAGAGCGCCATCAAGAACACTCGCCCCTCTCAAGACGAACCGCGCATCCGCGCACCCGAGGGATCGAACAACGCATTCAGCGAAACGCGGGCATTGAGCTCGTCGCCTGCGACATCGATCGCCAACAGCGCCCCGTCCTTCGCGGCGCTGGCATCGACAAGTGCAAGCGCCACCGGATGATCGATGCGGTATCCATAAGCGGCTGAAGTTGTCTTGCCCACGATCTCTCCGCTGACCCGCACCGGCTCGTTGCCCAACGGAACGGCCGTTTTGTCCTCGACAGCAAGCATCACGATCCGCTTCTGGACACCGTCCATCCGCCTTCCGTCAAGCGCTGCTCGGCCCGTAAACGACTTTGACCAAGCGATGGTGAAGTCCAGTCCCGCCTCGAGCGGAGTGACGCCCGAATCAAGCTCGTGACCGTAGGCGAGAAATCCCTTTTCGATGCGCATCGATGTTTGGGCAAGGAGACCTGCGGGATGGGCGCCCGCCGTGCGCAAGTTGTCGTAGAGCGCCGGCACGTCTTGGGCGGCACAACTGATCTCCCACCCCGGTTCTCCGACATATGACATTCGGGTCGCGCGCACTTGAACACCGGCGAGGCTCGCCTCGCGGGAGCGGAAGTACCCGATCGCGGACAGTTCGGGCGCTCCCAGCGACTCGGTGATGCTCCCCGATTCAGGTCCCATCAAACCAAGCATGGCGACATCATCCGTGCGGTCTTCGAGCGAAACATCCTCACCCTCCAGCCGCGCGCGTCTCAGCCACGCCATATCGCGCTTCAAGGCGGTCGAGCCGACGGTGAGCCTGAAGCGGTTCTCGTCCAAGCGAACGACGGTCAGATCACTCTCTATCCCGCCACGTTCATTCAGCATGACCGTGTAAATCGCAGTCCCCGGCGGTCGATCGATCTTGTTCGCGCAGACACGCTCGAGGAACGAACAGGCATCCGGTCCTTCCACATCGATCTTGCCAAAGCTTGAGAGATCGAAGAGCGCCGCACGTGTGTGGGCGCACGAGACCTCATAGCCGACCTGCGCAAACCATTCTGGACGGTCAAAGCCGAGCCCTGGTTCCCGGGTGCTGTTGAAAAACAACGGTCGCTCCGACGCACCAATCTGACCGAAATGCGCACCGGCAGCGGCATGACGGGCATGCAACGGCCCCAAGGCAAGGCATCGCGCACTAGACCACTGTCGTCCCGGGTAGGCGATTTCGTAGTGTCGGCCCAGAACTTCTGGGACGCGGGTGGCAAGTGCCGTTACATCGTTCCAAGCGCCCGAGAAACGTTTGGGATCGACTTCATGAAGATCGCCCGGCAGATGTCCCTCTGCAATACAATGAGCCAGAGCCATCCCTGCCCCGCCACCGGTCGCAACCCCCACCGAATTCATCCCGCACCCGAGGAAAAGACCCTGCGTCTCCGCAGCCTCGCCCAGCAGAAAGCTGCCATCTGGAGTGAAACTCTCGGGTCCGTTCAGCAGCATCTTGACCTGCGCTGTCTCGAGGACAGGCAGACGATGCAGCGCGTTCGCCATCATCGGCTCGAAGTGATCCCAGTCCTCAGGCAGCAGCTGAAACGCAAAATCTGGACCGAGGCGCGCCGGATCGATGGCCTTCCCCATAGGTTCAAAACACCCGACCAGCAATCCGCCTGAATCGTCACGGATGTAGAGATGACCGTCATGGTCCGAGAGCGTCGGTACGTTGCCCTCGAGCCCCTCGACCGGTTTCGTCAACAAATAGAAGTGCTCGCAGGGCCAGACTGGAACATCGGCACCTGCCAGAGCCGCCGTGTGCCGGCTCCAGAGCCCCGTGCAGAGCGCAAGTGCGTCGCAGCGAACGGTACCGCGCGCCGTTTCGATCCCCGTGATCCGACCCCGCTCGGTCAGCACACCCGCGAGCGCCACATCCTCGAACACGCGCGCGCCCCGGGCCCGCGCACCCTTGATGAGCGCCGCGCAAAGATCGGACGGGCTCACGCGACCATCACCTGGTGACCAGACCGCGCCGATCACGTCCGATGCATTCATCAGCGGCCAGCGTTCCTTCGCCTCGCAGGGATCGACTGACGTGGCCTCAACGCCAAACAGCTTCGCCAGAGCCTCTTGCCGACGGATATGGATGAGACGGTCCGCGTTGGTGGCAATCGACAGCGAGCCCTTGTTGATCCATCCTGTCTGCTGGCCGGTTTCGGCCTCAAGCGCAGTGTAGAGCGAAATCGAGTAGCGGATCAGGTCCGTCATGTTTCGTGTCGAGCGCAACGCACGGACCTGTGCTGCCGAATGCCATGTGGTGCCGGATGTGAGCTTGTTGCGTTCCAGCAGGATCGCGTCTGTCACGCCGCGCTTTGCAAGATGATAAAGCGTCGAGCAGCCCATGACACCGCCACCGATGACGACGACGCTCGCATGATCCGGCAATTGCTGCATCTGGTTGAGCTCCCGGCGTTCCGTGCAGGCACAGGATCGCACGGGAAAGCGCGCGTTCAAAGCAGGGCCGGTTGCCGTGCGGACCTGATGCTGGTGCGCCTTGCGCCGAGAAGTCTGCCCGGCGGGTGACCGTAAGGAGATCCGATCGAGGTACGAATTCGCGGCTGCGGTGTGGGCCGCCGACCGGATGGCGGCAGCCCGATCTGCTTTACATGCTTTCCAACATGGCTTCGGCCGACGTCAACGACATCTCGCCAGGCGCATCTTCCACGTTGATCGACTTGACTGCACCATCCTCGACAAGGGCCGAGAAGCGTTTCACGCGCACGCCGAGCCCTGCGGCAGAGGCGTCGAAATCCAGCCCCATGCCCTTGGCAAGCTCGGCGTCCGCGTCGCCGAGGCAACGGATTCCGGCACCGGCGGCACCGCTTTCTGCGCTCCAGGCCTTCATCACGAACGGATCGTTGACCGAAACACAAACAATCTCGTCGACGCCCTTCGCCTTGAGAGCCGCCGCATTGTTGATGTAGCTCGGCATGTGCTTCTGGTGGCAAGTCGGCGTGTAAGCGCCGGGCACCCCGAAGATTGCCACCGTCTTTCCGGCGAAGACATCTTCACTTGTCACCTTTCCGGGACCGCTGTCCGTCATCTCGAACAGGGTCGCTGCAGGCATCTTGTCGCCAACTCCAATTGTCATGGCTCGGATTCTCCTCTCTGATCTGACTTCGTGGACTACTTCGGGCCCATGCGGATTGCACCGTCGAGGCGGATCACCTCACCGTTCAAATAGCCGGTTTCGGCGATGAAACAGACGAGCTCGGCAAATTCTCCCGGATCCCCGAGACGCACTGGAAAAGGCACTTGCTTGGCGAGGCTCTCCTGCACTTCGCCGGGCAGGCCTCGGAGCATGGGTGTCCCGAAAATGCCAGGCGCGATCGTGGCGACCCGGATGCCCGAGCGTGCCAGATCCCGCGCAGCCGGCAAGGTCATCGAGACAACACCGCCCTTGGAGGACGCGTAGGCGGCCTGACCGATCTGGCCGTCGAACGCTGCAACGGATGCCGTGTTGATGATCGCGCCGCGCATGCCGTCCTCGTCGATCGGGTCAGCACCCTGCATGACCCATGCCGCCTTGGACATCACCCGCATGGTGCCAATGAGATTGATCTGAATGACCGCCTCAAACGCCGCCATGTCGATGGGGCCGTCCCGGCCCACCGTCTTTCCGGCCGGACCAACGCCGGCGCAGTTCACCACGATCCGGGGCGCGCCTTGCACCTCGACGGCCTTGGCAATTGCCGATTCGACGCTTTCGTCCGAGGTGACGTCCGTTTTCACGAACAAGCCGCCGAGTTCACGGGCCACGAGTTCACCGCGTTCCGGGTCGCGGTCGAGCACTACCACGGGCGCACCACGGCCGGCGAGCGCACGCGCCGTCGCCTCTCCAAGTCCGCTGGCTCCGCCGGTCACGAGTGCCGGGGTGTCCGCGCCAATCTTCATTGGTTGTCTCTCCTTCAGCCCGGTCCGAGGACTTAGCCGTTCGATGCGTCGGCGCCAAGCGCGTTGTCGTGGAACGCCGAAAAGATCAGCACCCGGGTCTCGCCATAGTGCCGGTCATCGCGCAGCTCGGCATCCGCAAGCACCGGCACTTCATCACCAGCAGCCTGTTCGAGCACCAGGAGCGCACCGGATGCGACCCATCCGCCTTGACAGGCGGAATGCCAAGCACGCGCTCCGACATCCGAGCGATAGGGTGGATCTGCGAACACCAGATCGTAAGGCGCTCCCCGGCAGGGGCCCAACTTGGTCGCGTCGCGCCGCCAGAGCTTGGTCTGACCGGTCATGCCAAGCCGCTCGATGTTTTCCCGGATCAAACCGCGCGATGGCGCATGGTCGTCAATGAAGACAGCCCGCTCGGCGCCCCTCGACAGGGCCTCGAGCCCCAGCGCGCCGGTGCCTGCAAAGAGATCGAGCACCCGGCGCCCCTCGGGCGGCGCAGGGTGTCCATAGTCGCCATGTGCCAGAAGATTGAAGATTGCCTCGCGCACACGATCCGACGTGGGGCGCAAATGCGCCGACCCTCCGCCCGCCCCTCCCGGCGCCGAAAGCCGCGTTCCGCGAAACCGGCCACCGACAATGCGCATCAGAGAACCTGGTCCAGCGCCTCGATCAGCCGATCAATCTCGGAAGGCTTTGTGTAGTGAAGGAAGGACAGCCGCAGCACCCCATGCTCCGGAGGCACGCCGACCGCCGAGACGACCCGGTCCGCATAGAATGTGCCGCCGCCCGCCATGATCCGGTGGTCGACCAGCGCATCTGCCAACGCCTCGCCGGGCTTGTCATGCACAACCGCGACTGTGGGCGCGCGGCCTCGCGCCATTGTCGGACCGATGAGGCGAACATCGTTCCGAGCCCGCAAGTAGTCGAGCAACGGCGCCGCAAGCACCTCTTCCTGGCGAGCGATCAGGCCGCGCACGTCTGCCCAAGCGGCCTCTGGCCCGAAATGGTGATCGCGGAGGGCTTCCAGATAATCCACCATTCCGGCGAGTGCCGCGACTTGCGCGTGGTCTGGTCCTGCAGGTGTGAACCGGGCACTCACCTTGTCTTCGTTGAAGTAGTGCCCCTGGTGGGCAAACTGCTCGACGACATCGCGGCGCACGACCATCACGCCCTGGTGTGGCCCGTGGGTCTTGTAGGCGGAGAAAAGATAGACATCCGCGCCAAGCTCGCCGACATCCGGTAACCCGTGCGGGGCACCCGACACCCCATCGACCATCGAGACGGCTCCTGCCTCCCGCACGATCGCGCAGATCCGTGCCACCGGATTTATTTCGCCCACGACGTTCGAGACATGCGGGAACGCCACCAGACGGGTCCGCTCGGACAAGAGGGCCTGAAGTGCCGAGGGATCGAGATGACCGGTGTCGGAATCGACCTGCCATTCGCGAATGACGGCTCCTTCTTGAGACAATCGCCTCCAGACTCCCGAGTTGGCTTCGTGGTCCTGGTCCGTGACGACGATCTCGTCTCCAGAGCGCAGCGTTCCGCGCAGCGCCTGGGCCAGAACATATGTGTTCTGGCTCGTAGACGGGCCCACATGCACCTCGTCTTCCTCGACGCCGAGAACGTCGGCCAGGCGTCGCTTGGCGTCATCCATGCGCTCGCCACCCTCCCGCGAGGCTGGAAACGCCCAATAGGGTTGGACCTTGAGACGGGTGTAGAAATCGGTCAGCCGGTCGACCACTTGCCGGCAGGGATAGGATCCCCCTGCATTCTCAAAGAACGCCCAGTCCGCGAGGTCCGGCTGGGTGAAGGCGGGGAACTGCGCCCGCACGAAGTCAATGTCGAGGTCAGCCATCTCGAATGCCCCTTCTCGTCAAATCCGCATCCGGGGCGCGCCTGCCAGTAGAGTTCGCCCCAACTCCTCGGCAGGTCTTCCAACCAAGCCGGCGCACGACACTTGTGGCACACCGGCAGCCCGCATACAGCACGCGAACGTCGCTCGCCTAGTTCAGAGCCCCTGTAAGGTCAAGCCGTTCACGCGTTAACGTCGATCACGACCCTGCCCTTGACCTGCCCTTTCAGGATCGCGGGCCCAAGGTCATGCAGATCGGCAAGCGTGGCCTCGGAGGTCAGCGCATCGAGCTTGTCGAGTGGCAGCTCACGGGCGATCCTGCCCCACGCCACCGTCCGTGCGGCCTGAGGCTGCATCACCGAGTCGATGCCCAGCAGATTGACGCCGCGCAGAAGGAACGGGATCACGGTTGCCGGCAGTTTCGGCCCGCCGGCCAAACCCACGGCCGCAACCGACGTGCCATACTTCATCTGTGTCAGCACGCGCGCGAGCATGCTTCCGCCGACAGCATCGACACAGCCAGCCCATTCCTCTGTTTCCAGCGGACGGCTCGGCGGCTCGGCCAGATCCTCGCGCGGCACGATGCGGGATGCGCCAAGATCGGTCAGATACTCGGCCGTCTCGGGACGCCCGGTGACCGCCGCAACCTCGTAACCAAGCGCGCCAAGGAGCGCGACTGCGACAGACCCGACACCGCCCGCGGCGCCCGTGACCAACACCGGGCCGGAAGCTGGTGTCATGCCGTGGTTCTCGAGCGCCATCACGGCGAGCATAGATGTGAAACCCGCTGTCCCGACGGCCATCGCCTGGCGCGGGCTGAGCCCGCTCGGCAGACGGGTCAACCAATCCCCCTTCACCCGCGCCTTCTGGGAATAGCCACCCCACCAGACCTCGCCGACGCGCCAGCCCGTGAGCACCACGCTGTCCCCCGGCTGGAAGGCGTCGTTTTGCGAACTTTCCACAGTACCGGCAAAGTCAATGCCCGGTATGTGAGGGAACTTCCGGACCAGTCCTCCAGTGCCCGTGATGCAGAGCCCGTCCTTGTAGTTCAGCGTTGAATACGCGATCGAGACCGTCACATCTCCATCGGGCAACTGGTCTTCGCTCATCGATGTGATCTTTTGGCTGACAGTGCCTTCATCGTCTTTCTCGACCAGAAATGCGTTAAAGGGCATGCGTTTTCTCCTCAGAACGGTATGGTCTGGACGGGTTTTCAGCCTGTAGAGGTGAGTTAGACAATTGTCAGACAACCGGATTGATGACAAGACCAAAACGTCGATAACGTTCCAGTCGGAGAATCAGAAGGGCCCGTCGATGACGAGCACGGAAAGCGCGCAACGCAACGGCAATGCCGATCGCGAGATCGCAGCACAGCTGCGCGAAGCCATTCTCGACGGCACATTGGCGGTCGAGCAGCGCCTTCCGGGAGAGCAGGAACTCGCAGCACGCTTCGGCGTCTCCAGACCAACCGTGCGCGAAGCCCTCAAGCGTCTGGCTGCCCAGAACCTGATCCACACACGTCGCGGCGCATCCGGCGGCAGCTTCGTCAACCGGATCACATGGTCGGAGGCGCACGAACAACTCGTCACGACTGCGACGTTCCTGGTGAGCATGACCCCGATCGAGGCCGAGCAGGTGGCCGAGGCTCGTTTGGCAATGTTGTCAAGCTGCGTGCCGCTGGCCGTCGAGCGGCGTACGGCCGGTCACATCGCCGGTATGCGGGCTGAAATCGACATCCAACGCGACCCGAACACCTGCGACATCGGCTTCTGTGCGTCTGACGTGCGGTTCCACCGCATCTTCGCGGACAGCGCCTCCAACCCATTACTGTCGTTTCAGATGGCGGGGGTGATCGAAGCCATCCAGCCACTTTTGAACATGATCACCTACAGGGACCGGGACAGAGCTGCGATCGTCGACGGCCACGAACGAATCTGTAACGCGCTCGAAGCGCGGGATGCTGCTGCCCTCACGGATCGCCTGGCACTGCTTTGCGAAGAGATCGCCCGCCTCGTCCGGGACTCTCAAGCGCGCCGACGGGCGCGGGGCCGGAGCTGAGGCCCATAGGATGTTCGGTCTGTCCGTCACACGCGCCCACATCACCGAACCCCGGGTCCTCACCCTCGGAGGGATCGGGCTTCTGGCATTGGCGTCCTGGCTGATCCTCATCGAACTCTCCGAGGCCAACCCCGCCGGTATCCTGGCGAGACTGTCCGAGTTGTGTGGCGCGATCGGGGGCGATGTCGCACCGATGGACCTACCGCTGCTGGGCATGATCTGGCTGCTCATGGCATCAGCGATGATGCTGCCAACGGCAGCGCCGACGGTTGAACTGTATGTCCGCCTGACAGCTCGCCTGGAGCAGCACCGGTTCGGTCACATCGCGGCGTTCATTTCGGGCTACCTGTTGGCATGGACCGGATTTGGCGTGACGGCGGCGCTTGCGCAGGTGGCGATCTGGTCGGCGATCGACAGCACGTCCGGCATGCCGGCAACCATCATCGCGATTGTTCTGCTTGCCGCAGCCGGTGCCTATCAGTTCTCACGGTTGAAGACAGCCTGCCTGGCGCTTTGTCACAACCCGATGATGTTCTTCATGAGCCGTTGGCGCGAGGGCCTTCCGGGAACGCTGCGGCTCGGGTTCGAACACGGTGTGATCTGCATAGGCTGCTGCTGGGGGCTGATGTTGCTCATGTTCGCGACCGGCAGCATGAACCTGCTCTGGATGGCCGCGCTCGGCCTGGTGATGCTCATCGAAAAGCTGCTGCCGGACCCCGTTCTCTCGCGCCGGGCCATCGGCGCATCATTGCTCTTGGCTGCGGCGGGTCTGTCCGCTGCCGCCTTCGGATAGGACGACAGGAGGGCCTATGCTCGACACCCCTGACACAAAAATCAGCAAATGGGCCATCGAGGGCGAGCTGGTGCTCAACTGCAATTGCACCGTGTTCTGCCCGTGCGTGGTCAGCCTGGGCGACCACGCCCCGACCGAGGGGTCGTGCAAGGCCTGGCTGGCGGTGAGGATAGACGACGGCCATTGGGGACGCACCAGCCTCGACGGATTGCTCGTTGCCATGATGCTCGAGATTCCGGGGAAGATGGGTGAGGGCAACTGGAAGGCTGCGACCTACATCGATCAGCGCGCCAATCATAAGCAGTTCGCCGCGCTCGAGAAGATCTTCGGCGGCCAGGCCAAAGGCACCACCGGCCTTTTCAGACTGCTCGTATCGGAAAGTCTCGGGGTGTCCAGCGAGGACATCGGCTATCGGACCGAAGGCAACATCCGCCACGTCAACGTCGGCAAGAAGGTGGCCGCTTCGGTCCAGCCCGTCGAGGGTGCCGACCCGGCGAAGGAACTGGTGGTGACCAATACAAAGTACTGGATGGGCCCTGACATCACCGTTGCGCGCGCCCTGAAGAGCAAGGTGCGTGACTTCGGACGGGTCTGGAACTTTGACGGCCGGTCCTCCGAGATATGTCAGATCGCCTGGTCAGGACCATGAACATGTCGCACATGCGCGGCACACTCGGTCGTCTGCCCCACGAGCGCGTGCCCCACGGAATCGGTCACAATCAAGGGCCACCGCTGGATCCCGGCGCAAGTTGGCGCCGCCATGTCTGGAAGCGCGCGCGCAAAGCCCTGCTGCCACGCCTCCCGCTCGAGGTTGTGCGCCGGCGGATCACACGTGCGCGCGAACTCGGGCTGGAGTACCCGCAATACGCGTCGATCCTGCTGGGGACCGGGCGCGACATTGTCGCCTTTCTGTTCACCGACGATGGCCTGGGGCTGCGTCTGTCGAAATCGCTCGAGATGCCCGAACCCGTTGTGGCGAAACTCGCTGGGCTGAGACGGACGGACCGTCTCTTGATGACGGCCCCCGAGCTTACCGAGCTCGCAGGCTGTTCACTCGACGCATTTCGCACAGCTCACAAATTCGCCGCACACGGCCCGACGCCGAAGGAGCCCGCGAGTTATGCCGACGGGCGGCAAGCCATCCGGGCGATTCTGGACCCCATGCGGCTTCCGGGCGATGTCGTGGTGATGGTCGGCGCACGCACCGAAGAGCGAAACTGGGCCGATGCAGCGAAACTCGCAGCATTCCTTCCGGCCGACCGCTATTTCGCTACGGTGTCAAGATAGCGGTCCAAGTAGCTCAACCGGTCCTGGCCCCAGAAGCGCTCGTCGCCGACGATATAGAACGGTGCTCCAAAGACACCCGCGGCCAGCGCCTTCTCTGCGCTGGCCGCGTAGACTGGCAACGCATCGTCGATGCCCGACGCGAGGGCCTGAGCATCCTCGCCCGCCTCTTTCAGCACAGCGGCGATGACACCGGCGTCAGCGATGTCACGCTCCTCTGCCCAGCAAGCCGACATGAAGCCGCGCGCCACGGCGCCGGCGTCGCCCCCCTTCGCAGCAACCGCAATCACGGCGCCGGACGCGCGTGTTGCATCCGTCGGCCAGTGCGCCGGGTGAAGATTGATCGGCAAACCCGCACCGTCCGCCAGCCGCACCAGATCCTGCAGACGATAGGCTTGACGCGACGGATGGCGCTTGGGCACAGGGACACCGCCACTTTCGGCCATGACGGCCATGAAATCTGTTGCATGGTAGGAGATTTGGACGCCATGACGCGCCGCAATCTCCTCGAGCCGGTCTCCGGCCAGATAGGAGAACGGGCTCAGCAGGCTGAAGTAATAGTCAATCGTCACCATCGTGCTCGCTCCCACAATCACAGCTGCCCGCATCATTCTGCGAGTTCCGGCACTTTGCAAGCCGACTTCCGCGCTGTAATCAGGCGCCGGATACTGAGGGGATATGAATGAAGATCGACGACACGATGCACCTGATCTCGGGCAACGCCAACCTGCCGCTAGCGGAAGGCATTGTGCGGCGCATCTCGCTTCACCAAGGACGCAAGGTCAACCTGACGGGCGCACGCGTTGAGCGGTTCAACGACTCGGAGATATTCGTCGAGATATTCGACAATGTCCGCGGCCAGGACGTCTTTGTGATCCAGCCGACGTCCAGCCCGGCAAACGACAATCTGATGGAACTGCTGATCATCACCGACGCCTTGAAGCGCGCCTCGGCGAGCCGGATCGCGGCGGTCATGCCGTATTTCGGCTACGCCCGGCAGGATCGGAAAACCGCTGGTCGTACACCGATTTCGGCCAAGCTTGTCGCCGACCTGATCCAGCAGGCTGGCGCCACACAGGTCCTCACGATGGACCTGCACGCGGGCCAGATCCAAGGCTTCTTCAACATTCCGACGGACAACCTCTACGCAGCCCCGGTTTTTGCCCTCGATATCCGGCACAACATGGAAGACCTTGATAGCGTCACGGTCGTCTCGCCCGACGTCGGAGGTGTGCTGCGCGCACGCGATCTCGCCAAGAGAATCGGCGCGGGCCTGGCCATCGTCGACAAGCGTCGTGTCAAAGCCGGCGAAGTCGAATCGATGACGGTGATCGGCGAGGTCGAGGGCCGCACCTGTGTCATTCTCGATGACATCTGTGACACTGCGGGGACGCTCTGCCGCGCGGCCGAGCTTCTGATGGACAAGGGTGCAGCCGAGGTTCACGCCTATATCAGCCACGGCGTTCTCTCAGATCCCGCGGTCGAGCGGGTTACCAACTCGGTGCTCAAATCCCTTGTGATCACCGACTCGATTCAGCCCACTGAGAAAGTCAAAGCCGCCGCCAACATCCGCGTTGTGACCGTCGCACCGCTGTTCGCGCAAGCCATCGTCAACGTGAACAACGACACCTCGGTCTCATCACTGTTTGACGAGGAAATGCTGGGACCGCTCTACGAAGCGAACTACGGTCTGGGCTGAGACAGCAGGTACCGTATCACGCTGCAGGTTTGGGGAGCGTCGGACTGATCAGCGCTTCACAGAACCGTAAAGTAGGCGACGATAGCACCGCACTGGCGCAAGTCATCACCTGTCTTGGCTCTGGTATAGAACCGCTGTTCGTGTCCCCGCTCTGTCAGATCAAGCGTGATGCTGAAGGGATCGCCCTCTGCCGGCGTACCGGCGAGTGGCACAACCTCGAGGTCGACTTCATTTCCTGATCGCTCGGCGGACAAGGCGAACGAGCGGCCAAGAGTGGAAACGGCTGTAGATGCGGCCACGCCTCCCGCGAACGAGAGATTCACGGGGTCTCTAAACTGCTCTGGAGCGCACATCGACCATGTGCTTCCCGCGTAGTCGATCGAGAACGACAGCTGAAGACTGTCAGAATTGTCGTCAGGGCCAATCACTCTTTGCACGCGTTCCGGCGCGACCGGCTCTCCACGCGCAATCCGAAGCTGACGATCTGCCGTCCTGGCGTGCGGGCTGTCGGCATAGAGTGACAGGAACAGCTCTAAGTATTCTTCGTTGCCGGTGCCATCAATGGCCTTCCAGAGGTGCGTGTCGGCCTCCACGCCCACAGTCTTTGTTTCCACGGGCAGCGCGGGCTCGAAAACAAAGTCCCGGGTCAAAGACGAGCTGTCCCAGGGCATCTGAACGCCGTCGGTCGCGCTCAGCACATCCAGGCGGACCTTCTTGAAAATCTGCTCGATCGGAAGGCCAGGCATCCGGATCGCGCGCGCCAAAGCGGATGTGTAGGGGCTGTGAGGCCCGGTCCCGTCTGCAGCAAGATCGCCGGGCGCCGTCGAATAGGCAATGAAACTGCCGTGCGGTGCGCGCATCTGGGCGAGACCGCTGCGCGCGGAGCGGAAACTGCGTGAGAACGGATTGTTCCGGCACGCATCCAGAATCACGATGTTCATACCGCCTTCGTTCGACGCCATTTGGCGCATCACCCAACCGACATCGATGGCAAACAACTCCAGCTCGGATTCGTCTCGAACGTCGGAGCCAATCGGCGCGAGAAAGTTTCGCCCCGCGTGCTGCACCCCGTGGCCGGCAAAGTAAAAGAGTGCCACGGTGTCCCGACCGGCTTGGCGCAACGTTCGACCGAACTCGGCGACCGCGCGCTTCATCGTTGCTTGATCAGCCTCGCGGACCAACGTTACGTCAAAGCCCACATCGGACAGCGACGCCGCCATCAAGCGCGCATCATTCGGAGCGTTCTTGAGCTTGCCGGCCGCGCCGTAGTCACCATTGCCAATGACAAGCGCAATCCGGGCTTCTGCCAAGGCGAACTGCGGTAGCGCCAAGACCGAGATCAGAAGTGCAATCGCCAGTCGCATAAGGGTGTTCCCAAGGCCACAAGGGGATTCGAAACCACAACCTTGAATGACAGTAACACACACCCGACTGCAGCCTTGCAAGGAATACCCGCCTCGCCTATACACTCGCCCTCGCGGCAGCGGTGCTATCGTGCGTCATGTTCGGCTGTGAGCCGCGGCGCAACCGCCAACGCCGTTGATCAGAGACACACCGCGCACAGCGATGGCGCGATCAGGAGCGATCAATGAAGAGCGACATTCATCCGGAGTATCATGTCATCGATGTCAAGATGACCGATGGATCGACCGTGCAAATGCGAACGACTTGGGGAAGCGAGGGCGACACGCTCCAGCTCGAAATCGATCCCAGCGCGCACCCGGCATGGACCGGCGGATCGCAGCGCCTTATGGACACCGGCGGTCGGGTCTCGCGCTTCAAGAAAAAGTTCGAAGGCTTCGGTTTCTGATCGGACCGTTTTCTTGCGGACGGCAGTAAAACGCGCTCCCACTGGAGCGCGTTCGTGTTCTAGGGTTCCGGCGTGAGTCGGGGATACATGCAGGCAGAACCGCACATCATCGTGATGGGCAACGAGAAGGGTGGGTCGGGCAAATCGACGACCGCCATGCATCTGTTTGTGGCGCTCGCACGCGACGGGTTTCGGGTCGGCGCAATCGATCTTGACATCCGCCAGCTGAGCTTCTTTCGCTACCTCGACAACCGCAACGCCTACAACGAACGCCATGGCGTCGCGCTCGTCATGCCAACGATGGTCGAGATCGAGCCATCGAAAGCGAACGCCCGGGACGAGGCGGAAGCCGAGGACGAGAGCAGTCTCAACGCAGCGATCGCTCATCTGTCGGAAAGCTGCGATCACATCATCATCGACACGCCCGGTGCAGTGAACGCACTGACCAAGGCCGCTCACAGCACCGCCGATACGCTCATCACGCCGATGAACGACAGCCTCATAGATTTTGACCTCCTTGGCCGGATCGACCCGCGCACCGGCGGCATTCTGGGACCTTCGGTCTACGCAGAGATGGTCTGGTCGTGCCGCCAACGACGCGCTGTCGCCGGTAAGACGCCGACGGACTGGGTCGTCCTGCGCAACCGCATGGCCACGCTCGACAGCAGGAACAAGCGCAAGGTCGGCGGAGCGCTCGAGGATCTATCGAAGCGAATCGGCTTCCGGGTCGTCCCCGGGTTTTGCGAGCGGGTTATCTTTCGCGAGCTCTTTCTCAACGGACTCACCCTCCTCGATCTCAAGGCAGACGGGCCGGTGACGATGACGATGAGCCACATTGCCGCCCGCCAAGAGGTGCGCGACATGGTCAAGGCGCTGGCACTGCCAGCATTCGAGCAGATGGAACAGGAGAGTGTTTGATGCGCATCACGATGGTCGGGACGGGATATGTCGGGCTGGTCTCAGGTGTCTGCTTTTCGGATTTCGGCCACGAGATCGTGTGCGTTGACAAGGACGCGCGCAAGATTGACGAGCTGCGGGCGGGTGGTGTTCCGATCTTTGAACCGGGCCTCGACGACCTCATCGCAAAAAACACGGCTGCGGGCCGACTGAGCTTCACCACCGACCTCGCCGAGGCGTTGAAAGGTTCCGAGGCGGCATTCATCGCCGTCGGCACACCGACACGGCGGGGTGGAGGCCATGCAGACCTCACCTATGTCTACGCTGCCGCCGAAGAGTTGGCTGAACACATCGACGAGCACTTGCTCGTCGTCACCAAGTCGACCGTCCCCGTCGGCACGAATCGCGAGGTTGCCAACCGCATTCGCTCAAAGCGCCCCGATGTGAACTTCGACGTGGCTTCGAACCCCGAGTTCCTGCGGGAAGGCGCTGCAATCGAAGATTTCATGCGCCCGGATCGGGTAGTCGTCGGCGCAGAGACCGAAAAAGCTAAAGCGCTGATGGCAGAAATCTATCGCCCTCTCTTCCTGCGTGAAACTCCGATTGTTTACACATCGATCGAGACTGCGGAGATGATCAAGTACGCGGCGAACGCCTTCCTCGCGACCAAGATCACCTTCATCAACGAGATTGCCGATCTTTGCGAAAAGGTTGGCGCAGATGTTCAGAGCGTCGCCAAAGGCATCGGGCTCGATGGACGCATCGGTGGAAAGTTTCTGCACGCAGGCCCCGGATACGGCGGGTCGTGCTTCCCGAAGGACACCCTTGCACTCGTTCAAACCGCGGAGCAGTACGACAGCCCGCTCAAGATCGTCTCGACCGTTGTCGAGGTGAATGAGAAGCGCCGCGAGCGTATGGCGGACAAGATCATTGCCGCGGCCGGCGGCTCTCTGTCAGGAAAGAAGGTGGCAATGCTGGGTGTTACCTTCAAGCCCAACACCGATGACATGCGTGAAGCGCCTAGCCTCGTTGTCGTGCCTCGTCTGCGGGATGCGGGCGCAGAAGTCGTCGTCTGCGATCCGCAGGGTGCACGCGAAGGAAAAGAGCTGCTCGGTGAGACGGGTTGGGTCGACGATCCCTACGCCGCCGCAGAAGGTGCGGATGTGCTTGTTCTGATGACAGAGTGGAACGAGTTCCGGGCCCTCGATTTGGGCCGGATGCATGACATTATGCGTTCACCGGTTCTCGTGGACTTGCGCAACGTCTACCATCCCGAGGATGCGCGACGGCAAGGTTTCGAGTATAGCTCGATCGGTCGGCCCTGATGGTTTGAGTGCCATGTTGGGCAGGGAGTAAAGTGGACGCCCTGGCCCTAGTTGCTCACAGGTGCGATCGGATCGCAGCCAACGCCTACCAATGCAACGCGACGACATGCCGTCTGAGCAGCGCCACGGCTCAAACCTGACATGCGAACCGTGTAGACGGCCGCGCCATCGTTCTGTGTGAGTTCGGCGATCTGGACATCAGCAGCAGCAAGTCCGGGAACATCATCAATTGGCATGCGGATGAGCTGACTTGCCGCTGTTCCTTCGCTGTCAAAGCTGCCAATCTCAACGGCCCAGCCGGCAGGCGCAAGCACGGCACCCGGAACGAAAAGTGCATTCCTGTCATCATCGCCTTGGTTCTTTGGCACCAACGGACGGCGGCGCGGTCCTGCGCCGATCAGCGTATCGCCGGGCCGAGGCAGCGGCGTGCGTGCCATTGTGGGAGCAAACGGGGAAAGTGAAACTGGTCGAACCGAAGCTGCAGCGGATGCAGGCCCGATTACTTCGCGCAGAGCCGCCAACCCGGTCGGATCGGTCACTGGCTTTGCCGGCGGCAAAGGAGAGTTGGCCACCAGGACGCTCCGCATGCGAGGGGCAACCCGCGCTGCATGCCGTGGGGCGCGCGAAAATCCCATGTCGAGCAGTCGCGCCATCTTTGCGTTGCGCTGCTTCGATGAACGACCTCCGAAGATCACGGCAATCACACGCTTCCCACCGCGATGAGCGGACGCAACCAAATTGTATCCTGCGGCGCGCGTGTAGCCCGTCTTGATCCCGTCCGCGCCACGGTAGTTGGAAAGCAAGCGATTGGTAGTCCAGATCCGCTTGCCCGCCGCATGAGTCGTCTTGCGCGAAAAGATATTGTAGTACTCTGGAAAATCGAAAAAGAGATGGCGGCCCAGAATGCCCATGTCTCGTGCTGTCGAAAGATGGCCTCGTGCGGTCAGTCCGTGCGGGTTTTTGAACGTCGTGTTCTTCATGCCAAGCGCACGTGCCCGGCGTGTCATCATGCGCGCGAACGCTTTTTGAGACCCTCCGATCGCTTCGGCGAGCACCATGGCTGCGTCGTTAGCCGATTTGATCGCTGTCGCACGGATCAGGCTGCGGATGGTCACGCGCTGTCCAGACTTCAGGTAAAGCTTCGATGCGGGTTGACGGGCTGCGTGCCGCGAAACTCGAACACGCTGATCCAGCTTCAACCGACCGTCACGCACCGCCTCGAACGTGAGATAGAGCGTCATCATCTTGGTGAGCGAAGCCGGATGCTGGCGCCGATCTGCATTTCTCGAGTGCAGCACTTCGCCGTTGCGCATATCCATTACAATCGCGGAGTACGGGGCCGCTGACGCGCTGCCTGGAAGGCTTGCGAAAAGCAAAACCAGTGTTGCAACGACCGCCAAAAACGGTCCACGACCCCAATGAAACATCACCAGTGACCCTTGCCTGCTATTTCGACTGAAGGACAGGTCTTTGCCCGCTTCCTCAGATCGACCCTCGTGATTTAACCGTAACACACTGCTACTCGGATGAGAATCCGTAATTTCAGAACCACTGTCCGACAAGAACATGACCGTAGGATTAACCAAACTATTTTTGTGCAGCGCACAATTTCGGCTTGACGCGGTGCAGCATAGACGACATATACAACCCACCGGAAGACATGCACGATGCACTGTAGCGATGGCGCATCGGAGACGTTCGAAATCGAACCCAAGACCATTAGGAGACGAACAATGGCCAACGCCACCAAAAAACAGGTCGAAGAACTGACCGCAGAAGCCAAGAAGACTATGGAACAAAACGTCGAAAAAATGACCAAGGGTATCGAAGAGATGACCCAATTTGGTCAGGAGAACGTCGAGGCGATCGTCGAGTCCTCGAAAATTGCTGCAAAGGCAGCAGAGGAAATGAACGCTGAAGTCGTCGCGTTCTCGAAAAAGTCCTACGAAGATGGTGTCGCGGCGGCGAAAGAGCTGACGTCCTGCAAATCCATGACCGATTTCTTCGAGATGCAGACTTCGTATGCCCAGAGCGCATTCGAGGACATGGTTGGTCAGGCCACCCGGCTGAACGAGATGTACTCGGTGGCCGCCAAGGAAAGCCTGCAGCCGTTGAACGCCCGCTTCGCCGCCGCAGTGGACGTGGTAAAAACCTACCGCGCCTGACGCTCGAAGCGTACAATCCACACAGAGATTTGAAGGGGGGCGCGAGTCCCCCTTTTTTCTTACCACCAGTTCAATATATGCTCATGCGGAGGCGCGTGGAGCCGCTGAGTCGTGCTGGCATATTGATTGCCAGTAGCAGTCTATGCTCCGATATCGCGAGATGATGGCTGGTTCGAGACTGAACGGAGCTGATGCGTAAACCAACTCAGGAAGCGTACAGGGGACAGGTGCGTCGGGTACTTGTGGCGTCGTCTGGCGGCGAAGAGCCGGATGACGGTGACCGTGGTGGCAAAGGCGTCACGGAGATTGATGTCAAGGCGCGGCCAAAGACAAAACGCCCATCGCTGTACAAAGTTTTGATGCTGAACGACGACTACACGCCGATGGAGTTCGTTGTTTATGTGCTGGAGCGCTTTTTCGGCATGAACCGGGATCGCGCGCATACGGTCATGATGACCGTGCACACGAAGGGAATCGCTGTGGTCGGCGTCTACCCGTTCGAGGTGGCCGAGACGAAGGTTACACAGGTCATGGACTGTGCCAGATCGAACCAACACCCGCTTCAGTGCACGATGGAAAAAGAGTGATCAGCTCTCCTGCGTGGTCGTATCTAACCTGTCACACTAAAGTTTCGACGACGACACAACCGCTACAAAACAAGGCAGTCGGCCATAATTTTGCTCATCTGCACCGGAAGCCTCAGCTTGACCCAGCCGGGAGCAACCACAAGATAACACTTGTAAGGTTGAATGGTCTTGCTGGGCTGAGGCGAAACTGGTCATGCTGAGCGCGTGAGGCCTCGGCAGATCGCCTGAAGGAGAGTTTGATGCCGTCTCTGACAACCACTCTCGAGGATGCGATCCATCGCGCCATCGGTTTCGCCAACGCACGGCGGCACGAATTGGCTACGCTGGAGCACCTGCTGCTTGCGCTGATTGACGAGCCAGATGCTGCACGAGTGATGCGCGCCTGCGCGGTTGACCTGGCAGAGTTGCGAAAAACCCTGACGAAGTTCATCGATACGGAACTCGAGACCCTGGTGTTCGACTTGGAGGGGTCAGAGGCAGCGCCCTCCACTGGCTTCCAGCGGGTCATTCAGCGCGCAGCGATCCATGTTCAGTCATCGGGCCGGTCGGAAGTGACAGGCGCAAATGTCTTGGTCGCAATCTTCAATGAACGCGAAAGCCATGCGGCGTTCTTCCTGCAAGAGCAGGATATGACGCGCTACGATGCCGTGAACTACCTCAGCCATGGTGTGGCCAAAGATCCCGCTTTCGGCGAAAGCCGACCGGTACGCGGGGCGGAAGACGCCGAACAAGTCGATGCGAGTTCAGAGAAGGATGAACAGGGAGGTGAAGAGACCGCGCTTGCAAAGTTCTGCGTGGATCTCAACGCCAAGGCTCGCGCCGGCAAAGTCGATCCGCTGATCGGCCGCTCTGATGAGGTCGAGCGTTGCATCCAGGTCCTCTGCCGCAGGCGCAAGAACAACCCGCTTTTGGTGGGCGATCCCGGAGTTGGCAAGACCGCCATTGCAGAAGGTCTTGCGAAGAAAATCAACGACGAGGAGGTTCCGGAGGTCCTGGCCGGCGCCACGATCTTCTCCCTGGACATGGGAGCCCTGCTCGCCGGCACGCGTTACCGCGGAGACTTCGAGGAGCGGTTGAAGGCCGTGATCAAGGAACTCGAGAACCACGAAGACGCAGTTCTGTTCATTGACGAGATCCACACCGTCATCGGTGCCGGCGCAACGACAGGTGGGGCGATGGATGCGTCAAACCTTTTGAAGCCGGCGCTGCAGTCAGGAACGCTGCGGTGCATGGGCTCCACAACCTACAATGAGTATCGCCAGCATTTCGAAAAGGACCGCGCGCTGAGCCGCCGGTTCCAGAAAATCGATGTGAACGAACCCACTGTGGATGATGCAGTTAAGATCCTGCGAGGCCTCAAGCCGTTCTTCGAGGAGCATCACGAAGTCAAGTACACTGCCGATGCGATCAAGTCGGCAGTCGATCTTTCTTCGCGCTACATTAACGATCGCAAGCTTCCCGACAAAGCCATCGATGTGATTGACGAAGCCGGCGCGGCCCAGCACCTGCTTCCGGCCGCGAAGCGGCGCAAGACAATAACGCCGAAGGAGATTGAAACCGTCGTCTCCAAGATCGCACGCATTCCGCCGAAGTCCGTGTCAAAGGATGATGCCGAAGCGTTGAAAGAGCTCGAAACCAATCTGAAACGGGTGGTATTCGGTCAGGACAAAGCGATTGTGTCGCTCTCGTCATCGATAAAGCTTGCGCGTGCTGGACTGCGGGAACCTGAAAAGCCGATCGGTGCATATCTGTTCACTGGCCCGACCGGCGTCGGAAAAACAGAAGTCGCAAAGCAACTCGCGACCGTGATGGGGATCGAGTTCAAACGCTTCGATATGTCGGAGTACATGGAGAAGCACTCGGTCAGCCGTTTGATCGGCGCGCCACCCGGATATGTGGGTTTCGACCAAGGCGGGCTTCTGACGGATGCCGTCGACCAGCATCCACACTGCGTTCTTCTGCTCGACGAGATCGAGAAAGCGCACCCAGACGTCTACAATATCCTGCTGCAGATTATGGATCATGGAAAGCTCACAGATCACAACGGCAAGCAGGTTAACTTCCGGAACGTGATTCTGATCATGACCTCCAACGCGGGTGCTGCTGAACAGGCACGCGCAGCCATCGGGTTTGGACGTGACCGGCGTGAAGGAGAGGATGAAGCAGCGATCGAGCGGATGTTCACGCCCGAGTTCCGAAACCGTCTCGATGCGATCATCTCGTTCGCACCACTGCCCAAGGAAGTCATACTTCTGGTCGTGGAGAAGTTCGTCATGCAGCTTGAAGCGCAACTCCTGGAGCGCGGGGTCTCGATCGAGCTCACCGAAGAAGCTGCACAATGGCTTGCGGACAAGGGCTATGACGACAAGATGGGCGCGCGTCCACTCGCACGGGTGATCCAGGAACACATTAAGAAACCACTTGCCGAAGAGCTGTTGTTCGGTGCCCTTTCCAAAGGTGGCATCGTTCGGGTTGAGGTGCGTGACGGAAAGCTGCATCTGGAGATTATTCCGCCCGGAAAGCCGCAGCTTCCTGAGGAGAAGACACCCTTACTGACCGCCGGTTAAGTGCGCGTCCCGCGGCGCCAGAGATGCTTGGCGGAGCGCAGCTTCGTTCTTCGGTCCTACGTTGCGGTGACGGTTGCGGCGCTAAACTTGCATATCGGTGGTGTGTCGCTCGCCAACGAAACACCGCAACTCATCTTCCCTGTCGACTGCACGCTCGGCCAGGACTGTGTGATACAGCAGTACGTAGATCGCGATCCCGGGCCTGGTGCCCGGGACTTTACATGCGGTCCACTCAGTTATGATGGCCATCGCGGCACGGATATCCGCCTTTCCGACGAGGCGGCGATGCGAAAAGGCGTGGATGTGCTCGCCACCGCAGCAGGAACCGTGCTTGGCGTGCGAGACGGCATGCCCGATCACGATCAATCCCGGTCGGATGCGCCGGAATTGGGAGGACGTGATTGTGGGAATGGGGTGCTGATCGAGGACGCCGGTGGCTGGCGCTACCAATATTGCCATCTGCGCAAGGGTTCGGTTCGCGTCGAAAAGGGCGAGCAAGTCACGGCTGGTGCGCCAATTGGGCAGATCGGACTCTCTGGGCGAACGTGGTTCCCGCACGTACATCTTACCATCCGTGACCCGCAACGAAACGTCTGGGATCCGATGGATGGACGCGAACAAGACGCATCTTGTTCCCTGCCAGAGCGCCGACACTTCTGGAGTGACATCGGCGAGAGACCTTATCAACCTGGCGGAGGCTTGCGGGCTGGGTTCGCCGACGACATCCCCGAGTACCGCGACATCAAGTCAGGCGCAGCAGCCCACGAGGTTCTGAGCGTCGACGCGGATGCGGTGGTGTTCTGGGCACATTTTTTCGGCCTTCAGGAAGGGGACATAATATCTCTGAGCCTAGCGGGCCCGGATGGCCGCCAGATTGCAGCGAAGTCCCACGAAATGCCGAAGAACCGCGCAGCCGAGTTTCGTGCGGTGGGCCGGCGCAACAGCGAACCTTGGGCGCCGGGAGTTTACGTCGGTGAAGCACGGCTCCTACGCGGCGCTATCGAGATCGACCGGCTTTCTGCCATGATTGCAGTTCGCTGACCGGAACCCTTGGCAACGGCTCAGAAGAACCCGAAGAGATTGAGCTCGAACACATAACTCACAGCGCCTGCACCCGCTGTACAAGCCAGACCGGCCGCGGCGAACCAGACAAGCACACGCAGCAGACGGAGTGCCACCAATCCAAAACAGATGGCACCGACGACCTGAGCTGCCCGCCCGATCGTTGTCATCTCCACCGAGGGAAACAGGATCCCGAAGGAAGCCCCCGCACCGTAGAGCCGTTCTATCTCGGCGGGGATGCGCCACCCGATGAGCGCGGCAAGCGCCGTTCCAATGATCACGAGCAAACTCAACATTGCACCAAGGTCAGGCCGTTCAAACAGATCCGGTGCGGACGCCGAGGCGCTGATCGGCTCCGCAGTTCCAGCACCGCGTCGATAGCGTTCGGACAAGCGCTTGAGCGAGCGCAAGTCAAGCCAGGAGATCTTGTGGACCAAGACGGCAACCAAAATGCAGGCCGCAATGTAGCTGGCCTGCAAGGTTGTCGCACTTGTCGCTTGATCGTCCATGCCAGACCCTCACCGCTCGAGAAAAACTATCGCAGGTTCGGGTCAGCAACCAGCATCTGCGGCACTTGCAATTGCGCGCCTCAACAGTCAGAGATCTCGCAAGTCATGCAGGAGGAGAGTGCGTCTTGTCAGATCGTGTTGTGGTCGTGGGCGCAGGTCAGGCTGGCGCGTCTCTGGTTGCCAAGCTCCGAGCGCTGGGTCATAGCGGCGCCATAACGCTCATCGGGGCCGAACCAGTTGCCCCCTATCAGCGCCCTCCGCTCTCGAAGAAGTATCTGCTGGGTGAGGCAAGCGCTGATCGTCTGCTGCTCCGGCCCGAGACATTTTACGCGGAGAACAACATCACGCTCATCACCGACGCACCTGTACACCGGGTCGATCTCGAAGCGCACATCATACATCTTGATGCGCAAACAATTGAGTACGACACGCTCGCGCTAACGACGGGATCGTTGCCCCGTACATTGCCCGCTGCGATCGGCGGAGACCTTTCTGGCGTCTATGTGGTCCGCACGCTCGCCGACGTCGATTCGATGGCCCATGAATTTGATGCGGGACGTCGCGTTCTTATCGTGGGTGGCGGTTACATCGGCCTAGAAGCCGCAGCGGTCGCGTCATCGAGACAACTCGCAACGACACTGATCGAGCTCGCGCCACGAATTCTGAACCGTGTCGCGGCCTCCGAAACCGCTGAATTCTTCCGCGACCTGCACACCGGACGCGGGGTAGACGTGCGCGAGGGTGTGGGACTTGATCGCCTGGCCGGAAGCGATGGACGCGTAACAAGCGCGGTGCTGTCGAATGGCGAAGAAATTGACGTGGACTTTGTGATCGTCGGAATCGGGATCAACCCCGACACGCGCCTGGCACAGGACGCAGGCCTCGACATCGACAACGGAATAGCCACGGACGCGCAGTGTCGTACGTCGGACGCGGCAGTCTACGCGGCAGGCGATTGCGCGTCCTTTCCTTGGCAAGGAGGACGTCTGCGGCTCGAATCAGTACAGAACGCCATCGATCAGGCCGAGCACGCGGCAGCGGCGATCATGGGAGAAACCGCGCCTTACCAACCCTACCCGTGGTTCTGGTCGGATCAGTTCGATTGCCGTCTACAGATCGCCGGCCTCAACACCGGATACACTCACACGATTGTCAGACCGGGCTCCAGGCCCGGCGGGAAATCGGTGTGGTACTTCAAGGAAAACGAGTTTCTGGCAGTGGACGCGATGAACGACGCACGCGCCTACATGCTCGGCAAACGCTGGCTGGAACAGGGGACGAATCCCTTGGCAGCAAGGCTCGCGGACCCTGAAATCGAGCTGAAGCAGGTCGTCTGATCTCAAGACTTTCTGCCCGTCACCCGGATGCGGGCGACCCCGGAGTAGGCCGCCCGCGTACGCTACGAGTGCACTCGAAAGCACGCATGTGACCTGGAGCACCGCCTGGCTGGGTGGGGTGGGGTTCGAGGCGATCACCCCAGGCAGGAATTATGCTATGTGCGTGCTTCAGCAACCGACTGTGATTTTTCTCACATTCGCGCTAAGTTGTGCCAAGTTGACAGGGCGATGCGCGCGTATCGAGCCACCGGCGGGAAACCCGGACGAGATCCGGGCTGATCGGAGCGGCAGGCGGTGGGCGATGGGGCAGGCGGAACCATGGCAGACGACATACATGAACACTATCCCGACGGCAGCACGTTGAATGCCTGCGGGTCCTCGGGGTGCGAAGCGCTGGCACAGTACTGGACCGAGAGCACTTTCACGCCCCGGTCGGTCGTCGTGAGCGAGAGTGACACGGATGACGACGTGTTTTTCGTCGTGTCGGGACTGGCCCGCGCGGCGACTTTCACCGACAATGGACGTGAGGTCCTCTACTCGGACCTGCCGCCCGGAGAGGCCTTCGGGATCTTTGCTGCGATCGATGGTTTGCCGCGGTCGACCAACGTGTTCGCAAAGGAGGAGAGCCGCATCGCGCGTCTTTCAGCCGGTCGGTTTCGCGAAGTTCTCTACAACGATCCGCAGGTCAACGAGGCTTTTATCCGCTATCTGGTGGACCGGATACGCTACCTCTCGAGCAGGATGACGGAGGCCACGACGCTCTCGACCGAGCAGCGCCTGTGCGCGCAACTCTTGCGGATGAGTGAAAAGACCGGCCCGGACACCGGCCATATCGAGCGCATTCCAACGCAGCAGGAGATCGCCACGCTGATCTCCTCGCAGCGCGAATCTGTCGGGCGTGAAATGTCGAAGCTCAAGGATGCCGGGCTGATCGACCGGAAGGGACGATCGCTGACAGTCCTCAGTCTGCGTGGTCTCGAGACAAAACTGTCCGATCTGTGAAGCCACCGCACCTCGATGCGATTGTATGATGCCAGACGATGGCTATCTGTGGGTCAAACCTGTCCGCTGACCAGGAGCACTCGCCGTGTCTGACGCACCCGACATCGTAAACACCCAACAGGCCGACTACTGGAGCAGCGAGGCAGCACCCAAGTGGATCAGCCATCAGGCCGCAATTGACGCCTCGCTGGCACCGGTGGCGGCCCGAGTACTCGAGCGCGCCGGAATCGAGGCTGGACATCGGGTGCTGGATATCGGGTGCGGGGCGGGTGCGACGCTCCTCTCCACCGCACCACTGGTCGGTGACGACGGACATGTGGACGGAGCGGACATTTCCGCACCGCTACTTGAACGTTCGCGGGAGCGCCTCACCGCAGCAGGCATCACAAACTTCGGATTGTTCGTCGCCGATGCACAATCCCACAAATTCGAACATGGCTGCTATGACCGGGTGGTCTCGCGGTTTGGCGTGATGTTTTTCGCCGACCCTGTTGCGGCGTTCGCCAACATCCGCACCGCGCTCAAACCAGGCGGCGTGCTCTCGGTCGTCGCTTGGGCAGCCCTGAACGACAATCCCTGGTTTTCAGTCCCGAGAGCAGCGGCCATCGCACGGCTCGGGCCGGTGGAGCCTGCCGATCCGACCGCGCCGGGTCCGCTGGCCTTTCAGGACAGCGCTAGGGTCGTGGGCATTCTGCGCGATGCGGGCTTCGAGCAGATACAAGCGGACGCCGAGGACATTGCACTCACACCCAACGGCAGCGTCGAGGATGTTGCGGCGCTCGCATGCAAGCTCGGACCAGCTCAGCGCATCATTGCGGAGCACGAGGGCACACCCGCTGATGAAGCGGCCATCCAAGAGGAAATCACGCGGGTTCTCGCACCTCATGCAACCTCCGGCGGGGTCACGGTCCCTGCCCGGCTCAATTTCTTCTCCGCGGTCAATCCTTAATCAGCTGTATTGTATCGGACGCTACAGACGGTTCTCGGCGCCGGCGCAATAATCGACGGCATACAGTCTGTCGATGACCCGCTGGAGAAACCGAGATGGTCAATATTTTCAGAAGTGCAGCCGAGCAAACGCAAGGTCGACTGAATTCAATGGTCCGGCCGCTCACCGATCAGCTTCAGGCGTTCGACTGGCCCGCAGACATTTCCGAGGCCGAACTCCGGGAACGCATCGAGCGCGTCAAGGAAGTCGCACGCGCAGCGGGCCTTCGCGGCGTGCGGTACGGCCTCGTTGCAGCGCTCGCCGCCGTCAGCCCGAAGGACGCGATCAACCGTCTGATCGGCTATGTCGAGGAAGCCGAACGCGAAAACGCGATCGACCAAGGAGTCGAAGAAACCCAAGTCGAAATCTACGACCACGCCTGAGCGAAACGGCTCAGGCGCTGTGTGCAAACGCCCAGTAGAGCTCGCGCGCGTGTCGGGTGACCGGACCGTAGTCGAGCTCGCGATCGTCGAAGCGCGTGACCGGCATTACCTTTAGGGCATTGCCCGTCGAGAAGATCTCGTCCGCCGTACGGAAGTCATCCAGGGTCAATATGGCTTCATGCGCTTCGACCCCATTTGCGCGCAACAACTGCAGAACACGCTGTCGGGTGACACCGTTCAGGAAGGTGCCGTTCGGAGCCGGAGTGTATGCCGCGCCATCCTTGACCATCCAGATGTTCGATGTCGCGGTCTCGGCCACATTGTCCATCGCATCCAGAACGATCGCATTGTCGAACCCGTTTGCACGGACCTCTCGCAACATCCGCGCGTTGTTGGGGTAGAGGCATGCGGCTTTGGCGTCGGTCGGCATCATCGAGTGGAGGGGCCGGCGGTACCGGGTCGTGGTGATCGAGAACCCGACTGGCTCGGGCATTGGCAAATCTTCGATGCAAAGCGCGAAGGCCGTGCTTTCGGGATCTGCCATCACCAGAGACGGACCACCCTCGCGCGACCAGTACATCGGCCTGATATACAGCGCTGTATCGGTGGAGTACTTGGCGACACCCTCCAGCGCGAGCTCCAGTATCTCGCCATCTGAGAAAAGTGGCTCGAGGCCCATGGTCCGAACCGAGGCATTCGCACGCGCACAATGGCGATCGAGATCGGGGGTCGTGCCTTCAAACGCCCGAGCCCCGTCAAACACCATCGTTCCCTGCCAGGCGCCGTGATCGGCGGCACCGAGAATGGGAAAGTTGCCTTGTCGCCACGACCCGTCGAACCAGGTCCAGATCGTCTTTCCGATGGCCATGCTCAGCTCCCTGCTCGCGCCACCGTGTTAGCGCCGTTGGGCAAAGCCGTCGAGACTTTGCACGACCTTGGTCAGTCGCCGGATGCCCGGCTCGATCCGTTCCGAGGGGATTGAGGAGAACCCAAGCCGAAAGTGCGAACGTCCGTCTTCGGGGCGTACGAAGAACGGCTCACCGGGTTCAATCAGCACCCCATCTTCCGCCGCCTTTTCTGCCAGACGGCCCGAACACAAGCCGTCCGGGCCTGTCAGCCAGTAGGACGAGCCCCCAAAACCCGGGGTTCGCGCCCAGCCAGGCAGGTGGGTTTCGAGCGCCTGCGCCATCATCTGCCAGCGTTCGCGATAGACGCGGTGAATACGGCGCACCAGCACGTCGAAGTGGCCGTTGGCGAGGAAGAGCGCGGTGGCCCTCTGATTGTTGCCAGGCGGATGTCGCAGCATAAGACGCCGCAGAGCACGCAGCTCACGGATCAGTGCAGCGTCGGCGACGACGAAGCCGAGCCTGAGACCCGGCATCAGCGACTTCGACAGCGAGCCCACATAAATGACACGCCCGTCGGTATCCAGTGACTTCAGCGCCGGGAGCGGCGCGCCCAGATAGTTGGCCTCGAACTCGTAGTCGTCCTCAATAACCACGAAGTCATCTGCATGTGCTCGCCCCAGCAGCGCTTTCCGCCGCGCGAGGCTCATCGTGACTGTCGTAGGAAACTGATGGGATGGTGTTGTGAACACCAGATCCGCACCATCGAGACCCTCGAGGGATATCCCTTCCGGCTCCACGGGCACCGCGCGCACCCGCTCCGTGCGCAAACTGCAGATGTTGCGCATATCGGGATACCCGGGGTCCTCGATCGCCACAGTGCTCTCCTCGCCCACCAGCATTGCGGCGAGAAGATAGAGCGCGTTCTGCGCACCAAGTGTGACCAGGATCTGATCCGGCTCGGCCGATATGCCGCGTCTCGGCAAAATTCTGCGGGCGATCTCCTCGACCAGCAGCGGGTCATCTGCCGTAAAGCGGTCTTCGGTCCAGGCGTCGATCCAGCGCTTTCCCATCGCTTGGCGAACGCAATCGCGCCATTCGGCGATCGGAAACACCTCGAGATCGACCTGCCCGTAGATGAACGGATACGGATAGCGCTGCCAATCCACCGGCTTCACGAGGTTTCGCTGCGCACCGGGCGCCTTGGCAAACCGGCGCTCCCAATCGACCGTGCCAACCGCCACCGCCTTCACGACATCCGGGGCAGCCGTCAATCCGTCCACCGCGAGTTGGTCCACATAGAAGCCGCTGCGCTCGCGCGCCTGCAGGAAGCCTTCAGAGACCAGAGCCTGATAGGCCAAGGTCACCGTGTTGCGAGAGACATCGAGACGTCCGGCCATCCCGCGGGTCGAAGGCACCGGATCGCCGGGGGACAGCTGTCCTTTCCGTATGGCTTCCACCAGAATTTCCCGGATCTGTGCTTGCAGCGTCGCCGGACGTGACCGTTCAAGATGATAGAGCGCGTCGCGCATGTGGCCCCCGTTCGCGCCACGTTTGGCACCATAATGGAACCAGACTACTGCCGCTCTGAGGCCAGATCAACCGCGCGATGCTATGCTGCCAGCGGCGGGTACGGGATGAACTCGTTGGCGACCGCCCCGCGGAACTGGGGTCGCGCGAAGAGAAAACCTTGCATCAGATCGATCCCGACGTCGGCAAGCACGTCGCGCTCGGCCAACGTCTCGATTCCCTCACCGATCACCTCTATCCCGAGGCTCTGCGCCACGCTGACCATGCCCTGGAGGATTTTCCGCCTAACGGGATCCTGATCTATCCCACGAACCAGCGCCATGTCGATCTTGATCAGGTCGGGCTGCAACTCGGCGAGCAGGTTCAATCCGGAGTACCCGGCGCCAAAATCGTCGATCGCTGTCATGAAACCCTGATGTTTGTACTCGGCGATGATCCGTTTCAGATGATCGAGATCGACCACACGCTCGCCTTCGGTGATCTCGAAAATAATCTGTTCTGGCGGGAAGTTTCGCTTCTCGGCGGCCCATAGCGTGGTCTGTATGCAATTGCGTGGCTCATAGACAGCATTGGGCATGAAGTTGATCGACAGCCGCTCCTTGATCCCCAGCTCTGCAGCACGCTCGATTGCCGTTACGCGGCACTTCTGATCAAAACTGTAGCGGTTGTCCTCGTTCAGCGCTCCAAGGACGCTCGCTGCATCCTCGCCAGAGGGTCCGCGCACGAGCGCCTCGTGGGCAAAAATCTCGCTTTGGCTAAGGGAGACAATTGGCTGAAACGCCATGTCAAAAGCGCGATCGAACTTGTCTTTGCCGCGCCCGGCACACTTTGAACAACCGCGCTTTGCGTTCCCGCTCATGCGTACACAACCCCGCTCACACCTCTCGCGGCGGAGATATCACGCAGAAACCTAACCAATGGTTACAGAATGGCGGCTTGGTTCCCGATTGCGCGCCGTCTGGACCTATATGCCTCATGTAAGACCGCTAAGGTGTCGCCGGAGGCCAAGAAGTCCCGATTCTGGAACCGGCCCATTTTTGGAGATCCGAGCCATGCACGATCTGAACATCGGCGATGCCGCCCGAGCCAATTCGCTCGAGGAACATTGGATGCCGTTTTCCGGCAACCGGGACTTCAAGGAGAACCCGCGCCTCGTGGTGGCAGGCCAGGGCATGTACTATACCGATCACAAGGGTGGTCAGGTGATTGACGGCTCATCGGCACTGTTCTGCTCGCCTGCGGGTCATGCACGCCCCGAGATTGCAGAGGCCGTGTACGCGCAGCTCAAACAGAACTCGTACACCCCGCATTTTCAGCTGGGCCATCCCGGCTCTTTCGAGTTGGCGCGCAAGGTTGCGGGCCTGCTGCCCGAGCCGATGAACCATGTGTTCTTCACGAACTCCGGTTCGGAGTCGATCGATACGGCTCTCAAAATGGTCATGGCCTATCACCGGGCCCGCGGCGAGAGCCAGCGCCTGCGCTTCGTGTCGCGCGAACGTGCCTATCACGGCGTCAACATGGGCGGGGTGAGCCTCGCCGGAATGGTCAAGAACCGCGAGACGTTTCCGGTCACATTGCCGAACATCGTCACCATCCGGCATACATGGACCGGAAAGGAACTGTTCTGCGACGGTCAGCCCGAGCAGGACGGTGTGGAACTGGCCAATGACCTCGAGCGGCATTGCGCCACCTATGGAGGCTCGACCATTGCCGCAGTGTTCGTCGAGCCGGTGGCGGGTTCAACCGGCACCCTGGTACCACCGAGAGGCTATCTCGAGCGCCTGCGCGAGATCTGTGACCAGCATGGTATTCTGCTTGTGTTCGACGAAGTCATCACCGGCTTTGGCCGCCTGGGTGCTCCGTTCGCCTCGCAGCTCTGGGGCATCACGCCCGACATCTGCACGATGGCGAAGGCGCTGACAAACGGATCGATTCCGATGGGTGCCGTCGCGTGCAAGGACGAGATCTACGAGACCGTCACCAACGCAAGCCCGGAAGGCGCCATCGAGTTTTTCCACGGCTACACCTACTCGGCTCACCCCGCGGCCTGTGCGGCGGGCAATGCAGCACTCGATGTCTACGCCAAGGAAGGTCTGTTCGAGCGTGCGGCCGATCTTGCGCCCTACTTCAAGGACGCGATGATGAGCCTGCGCGACCACGCGCTTGTCAGAGACATCCGTACCATTGGCTTGATGTCCGGTGTAGAGGTCTGGCCAGAAGAGGGCAGACCCGGCCTGCGCGGTCAGGAGATGCAGAAGGCCCTGTTCTGGAACGGTTGCCACGTGAAGTTCACAGGTGACGTCGCAATCGTGGCCCCGGCCTTCGTTGCCGAGAACGCTCATGTCGACGAGATCACGGACAAGCTGCGCAAAACCCTGGATCAGTTCGCCGCCCAATGAGCCCAACGGTGTGCGCGGACTGACGTCCACGCACAAGTCTATACCCTCGCGCCGCCGCCCTCCGGGCTGGCGCGAGGGGTTGGGCCCGCGACCATGGACATCGGATGGACCAAGCCCGGCTGCAGACGCAGCGCCTGATCCTGCAACCACGGAGCATCGCAGATCTGGACGCGTGCTACGCCATGAACTGCGAACCCGGGACGCTGGATTTCATCGACTTTCCCCGCGAAGGGAACTGGGCCGACGAAGCCATCCACCGTGCCTATCTGAACGAGACGTTTGCGTACCACCACCCAGATGGCTTGGGTTACTGGTCCGTCTTCGCGAAAGATGCGCAGGAGGTCTTTCTCGGCTGGGTCCTCATGGCTCCAGAGGATTTGAGCGGACCAGAAGTCGAAGTCGGTTGGCGGTTTCGGACCTTGGCGCGTCGTCAGGGCTATGCAACGGAAGCCGCCCGGGCAGTGGTCACGCATGGCTTCGAGCATCTCGGGCTCGGCTGCGTGGTTGCCGATATGTACCGTGCCAACGCAGGCTCCATGGGCGTGGCACGCAATCTCGGCATGCGTGAACGACCACATCCGGAGCGCACCACCGAACGCTACGTTCTGTGGGAGCTGACCCGGGAGATGTGGTCGATGCGCTGAGCCGCTCAGGCAGGCACGAGACCACGCCCTTCGAGCAGCGCCTCGACTCCGGGCAACTGGCCCCGGAAGCCCGTGTAGGCCTCATCAGGCGGCACACTGCCACCAGCGGCGTAGACGTGCTCGGACAATCGGGCCGCCGTTGCCGGATCAAAGACGTTTCCGGTTTCCTCGAACGCCCGAAACGCGTCCGCATCCATGACCTCGGACCACATGTATGAGTAGTAGCCGGCAGAGTAGCCATCGCCGGAGAACACGTGCTGGAAATGCGGACTGCGGTGACGCATGATGATTGCGGCGGGCATGCCAATCCGAGCCAGCACATCCTTCTCGAACGCAGGTGCATCGAAGCCCTCGGCATCGCCAAGCTGGTGCATCTCCAAATCAACCAGGGCGGATGCCGTGTACTCGACAGTCTTGAACCCCTGATTGAAGTTCTCGGCCGCGATGATGCGCTCGACCAGTTCCACCGGCATCGGTTCGCCCGTTTCGAAATGGCGGGCGTGTTGCGCAAGGATTTCGGGCACGCCCAGCCAGTGCTCGTAGAGCTGGCTCGGCAATTCGACGAAGTCGCGCGCAACCGAGGTGCCGGAGATGAACGGGTACGTCACATCGGACATCAGACCGTGCAAGGCATGGCCGAACTCATGGAACACCGTACGCGCATCGTCCCAGCTCAGGAGCGCCGGGTCACCTTTGGCAAAGTTGCAGGTGTTGGTGATGACCGGGCGGCCAGGCTCCCAGAGCGATTGTTGACTTCGCAGAGCGCTCATCCAGGCCCCAGAACGTTTTGAGGGACGCGCGAAGTAGTCGCCAACGAAGAGGCCAACATGGGTTTTACCGCGGCGCACCTCCCAGGCTCGGGCATCCCGGTGGGGCACCGGAACGTCGACAGGATGAAATGAGAGATCGAACAACCGGCCCGCGACATCAAACGCAGCCTCGATCACATTGTCGAGCGCGAGATAAGGTTTTATCTCCGCCTCATCGAGGTCGTGTTCGCGTTTGCGCAGCTTCTCGGCGTAGTAGCGCCAGTCCCAGGGCGCGAGGGTGATGTTGGCGCCCTCCTCGGCTGCAAGGGCCTGCAATGCCTCGGCTTCTTCGCCGGCACGGGCACGGGCAGGCTCCCACACAGCCATCAACAGCTCACGAACGGCGTCCGGGGTCTTGGCCATCTGATCATCGAGCTTGTAAGCGGCGAAGGTTTCGAACCCGAGAAGCCGGGCACGTTCCGCCCGCAGCGCCACGGTTTCGGCGACAATCGGCCAGTTCCCGGTCTCTCCTCGATCGGCCCATGCGCGGAAGGCCTTCTCCCGAAGATCACGGCGCGCCGAGAAGCTGAGAAACGGCTCGACGGAAGACCGCGAGAGCGTGATCACCCAGCCATCTTTGCCTTGGCGCTCGGCCTCGGCGCGCGCGGCGTCGAGCAGAAACTGCGGCAGCCCCTCGAGGTCGTCTTCACCCAGCGTCATGGACCACGTGCTTTCGTCTTTCAGCACGTTCTGAGAGAACGCTGTCCCGATCTCCGACAGACGACCCATGATCGTCTGCACGCGCGATTTCTGGGCGTTGTCCAGTTTCGCACCGGCGCGCACATACATCTTGCGGGTCAGATCGAGAACCCGAGCCTGCTCGGCACTGAGATCTCCGGGACTGGAGAACACCGCCTCAATTCGCGCAAACATCCGCTCATCTGTAAGCTGACGCGCAAATTGCTGCGTGAGCCGCGGCGAGACCTCGCGTTCGATTGCCTGAATTTCGTCGTCGGTGTCCGATCCGGCGCGGTTGTAGAAGATCGCGCACACCCGATCGAGCGTCCGGCCGCTCCGCTCAAGGGCCTCGACCGTGTTGGCAAATGTCGGGGCCGCCGTGTCGGTTGCAATCGCTTCGATCTCGGCGTCCTGTTCGGCAAGTGCCGCATCAAAGGCCGGGCGGAAGTCATCGTGCCGGATGGCCGAGAAGTCCGGCAAGCCGAACGGACCGTCCCAGGGAGCGAGAAGCGGGTTGGTCATCGCGGGTCTCCTTAGAGCGTTGTGGATGGGCGGGTACGGACCCGCGCGTGCCACTGGGTGAGATGGGCAAGACTGGATGGCACTTGGCGGCCGAGCACCTTAAGGAAGTCAACAGCCACCAGTGCTGTGATATCTGCAACCGTAAAGCGATCAAGCGCCAGGAAATCGCGCGCAGTCAGACGACGATCAAATTCGGCGAGGCGGTCGTCGATCCGGTCGGCATTCAACGCCCCCCAGTCGGGACACTGGGTCTCGAGCGCCGCCATTCTGGGATTGGTGTGCCGGAAAGCCTGCGCGATCGTCACGAAAAGCCGGAACTCCGCTTGGCGCTGCCACATCTCGACTTCGGCGACTTCGGCCGCGCCGGACCCCATCAAGTTGGGCTCCGGATGGAGGGCCTCGAGATAGCGGCAGATTGCCTGCGTCTCAAGCAGCCAGGTTCCGTCCGCTAGCTCCAGCGCTGGCACCTGTGCAACCCCCGCTTTGCCAGCATAGGCTGCCTGCTTGTGCTCCCCCGCCATCAGATTGAGCTCGGTCGTCGCAAGCTCGATTCCCTTCTCGGCGATGAAAATGTCGGTGCGTCTGGGATTCGGCGCACGCTTGGTTGTGTAGTAGCGCACCGGTGCAGGGAGGGACATGCAGGGCTCCGTTGGTTCTCGCGGATTTTTTGCATCGCACTTTGGGTTGAACCCGACAAGGCGAAACCAGATGTGCACCGGATGGGATGGCCTGAGATCATCTTGTGCAGCCTTCTGGTCCTGGCATTCTTTTCTGCGGTTTTCGACAAGGAGCAGGACCGCCGGAACTTCTGGGTCATGTTGGCTGCCACCATAGGAATGCATGCTCTGTTCTGGTGGGGTGGCTATTATGTTGCTGTGCCCGCCGTTCTGGCCGGGACCACGCCTTGGGTACAAATCTGGCCACAGCTGGGCATGATCGCGCTTAGTCTGGTTCGACTGGTCCGGTCTGGGATCATCCATGGAAGCCTCAGCAACCCCGGATCACCCGTTCGCTTTCTGGTTGGGGCGACGCCATATGTCACCCTGTTGATCATCGGTGGGTTCTTCGACTAGCGGCGCTCAAGCAGGGACCGCGACAATGGCCTGAATGCTGACCAATGCCAGGGCCCACGTGCCGCCCAGCGCATGGTCCAGGATCGGGAAACCAGCCAAGCCGATGCCATATCGCCAGAACGTTTTGGTACGGTGCCAAACCGGACGATCCAGTTTCTCAAATGCGCGCGCAGACCAGATGGGCGCCCCTGATGCGTCCGCCAAGTCCGAGCAGCGCTTGCAGGGAATTCGTCACACGCGTATAGACGGTGCGATCTGTACGGGGCGCCCATGTTCGCACACCGCCATCTTCTCGGCATCGCGCCACTTAAGCCCGAGGAGATCACGCAGATCCTCGATCTGTCCGATCACTATGCTGCGCTGAACAGGCGGCGTGAAAAACACAAGGACGTGCTGCACGGACTCACGCAGATCAATCTGTTTTTCGAGAACTCCACTCGAACCCAGGCGAGCTTTGAGCTCGCGGGCAAGCGCCTGGGCGCAGATGTCATGAACATGGCCGTCAAGGCGTCATCGATGCAGAAGGGCGAGACGCTCATCGATACCGCTCTGACGCTGAACGCGATGCATCCCGATCTTCTGGTGGTGCGCCACCAAAGCTCGGGAGCGGTGGCGCTTCTGTCCCAGAAAGTGAACTGCGCGGTGCTCAATGCGGGTGACGGGCGCCACGAACACCCAACGCAGGCTCTGCTCGACGCTCTGACCATCCGACGGCGAAAGGGACGGCTTCATCGGCTCACCATCGCGATCTGTGGGGACATCGCGAACTCGCGTGTCGCACGCTCGAACATTCTGTGTCTCAACAAGATGGAGAACAGGGTTCGTGTGATCGCGCCGCCAACGCTGCTGCCCAGTGGCATCGACCGCTTTGGCGTCGAAGTCTTCACGGACATGGAGGAGGGTCTGAAAGACTGCGACGTGGTGATGATGCTGCGCATTCAGAACGAAAGGCTGACCGGCCTCGCGATCCCGTCGACACGCGAGTATTACCACCGCTATGGATTGACCGCAGAGAAACTCGCATCAGCCCGCGAAGATGCCATCGTCATGCATCCGGGCCCGATGAACCGCGGGGTGGAGATAGACGCTGAGGTGGCCGACGATGTCGTCCGTTCGGTGATCCGCGAACAGGTCGAAATGGGCGTGGCCGTACGCATGGCCTGCATGGACTTGCTTGCGCGATCCCCCGGCTGCATTGATGCGGCATGATGTAGTTCGATACTGTCTGCTTGGCGCTGAGACGTCGTGCACGGTACGTCACGGAGAACCCAGACCGATGAGGCCGGCGCGGAGGCGACAACCGACAACGCGGGACTTCGCAGGGCGGCTGCGCCCGGCGCAGCCATCTCGCGTCTGCTTCGGGCACAACGCCGGCGAGACCGATGTTGATTTTTGGCGCACGCATCTGATGGATCAGGAGCGGCTGATCTGGGTCGGTCGTCCCGAACCGGACCGGGTTTCAACACAGGCAGTCGCCTTTGGTGTCTCGATTATGGCGGCCTTGATTGCACTGACGCTCGTGTGGGCCAATCCAGGCAACCAAACCTTCATTGTTGTCGCGATCGTCCTTGTTGTGATCGCTGTGTGTCTCCTGTTCGTTCACCTCCATTTGCGCAAGGAAAAGGAAGAACTTGCGGACATGCGCTACGCGGTGGCGGAGTTGGCGGTCCTGATGTTCACGGGCCTTCCCCACGAGCGGCCGAATCGGTGGACGCTGGGTCGCGGCGCCAAGATCAATGTGATTGATCGTGGTAACGATCTCTTCTGCGTTGTTATGGGCAATCCCTGCGCCGTTGAAGACGAAGAGGACGAGGACGACTTCAGGCCGCAGGACCATATCGAGACGTATCTTGAGCTCTCAGACTACGATATGGAGGACTTCTCGTACGACGATGAGACACCTCCGATCGCAGTTTTTGACGTGCTCGGTGAATCGCAGGTCGAAGCACTCCACGTGGCGCTTGGGCTGCCTTGGCCGGAGCCACCGGAGCCCGAATGCGAGGACACCGGCGCCGAGGTGACGTCTTGACGCCGGTTCATCTTCTCAATGCCCGCCTCATCGATCCGGTGACAGGCTATGACGGTCCAGGGGCATTGCGCATTGCGGGTGCGGTGATCGCGGACGTGGTGCGCGGCCCGTCGCCTGACCCCGGCGAAGGTGTCATGGTGGACTGCGCAGGCAAGGTGCTCGCCCCCGGCATCGTCGACATGCGCGTGTTCGTGGGCGAGCCGGGCGCACGACATCGCGAGAGCTATCGCTCTGCGGGTCAAGCCGCTGCCGCAGGCGGTGTGACGACCATCGTTGCACAACCCGACACCGATCCGCCTCTGGATGATCCCGCACTCGTGCAGTTTGCTCTTTCGCGTGCTCGGGAGGTTTCGGCCGTACATGTGCATGCGATGGGCGCGCTCACCCTCGGCCTGAGGGGCGCCGAGATGACCGAGCAACAGTTCTTGCTGGACGCAGGTGCGGTTGCACTGACGGATGCCGACCACGCCATCGCTGATGCACGGGTGATGCGGGCCTGCATGACCTATGCCCAAGCCACCGACGCCCTTGTGGTTCATCATCCACAGGACCCGGCCCTGAGCCGAGGCGCGTGCGCCACGAGCGGCGAGTTTGCGTCCCGGCTCGCGCTGCCATCGGTGCCGGCGATCGCCGAGCGCATTCTGCTGGAACGCGATCTGGCGCTGTCCGAAAGCACAGGGGCGCGTTACCATGCCGATCAGGTGTCAACGGATGCAGCCCTCGGTCCTCTGGCCCGCGCCCGCGATGCGGGACTGGCCGTGACGGCCGGCACGTCGATCCATCATCTTACCCTCAACGAGTTCGACATTGCGGACTATCGGAGCTTCTTCAAGCTGACACCACCGCTCAGAGCGGAAACCGATCGCACTGCCGTGGTGGATGCCCTGGCCACTGGTCTGATCGACGTCATCGTCTCCTCACACCTGCCGCAGGACGAGGAAGCCAAGCGCTTGCCCTTCGAGGAGGCGGCGACAGGGGCCGTCGGCCTCGAGACCTTCCTCCCAGCCTGTCTGCGGCTGGTGCATGCGGGTCAGCTTGATCTGGTGACACTCTTCCAACGGGCCTCGCACACGCCGGCGAAGCTCCTTGGGTTGCCCGGGGGCGACTCGCACCGGGTGCGCCGGCGGATCTTGTGCTCCTGGACCCAGAAACACCTTTTGTGCTCGACCGGGACAAATTGCGATCACGCTCCAAGAACACCCCGTTTGACAGGACCCGCATGCAGGGCCGCGTGCTGGGAACCTGGGTCGACGGGGTGCGGGTTTTTGGGGACTGAGCAATGCTGCACACGATCATGGGCATGGAACGCGCGCTGCCCTGGCTCGCTCTGGCATTTGCTGCGGGTTACGTGTTTGGCTCGGTTCCGGTTGGCATCATCGTCTCCAGGGTGTTCGGGCTTGGCGATCTGCGTCAGATCGGTTCTGGCAACATCGGTGCGACGAACGTGCTTCGCACAGGCAGCAAGCTCGCCGCCGCTCTGACACTTCTGGGCGATGCGGCAAAGGGGTTTGTGCCGGTCTGGCTCTTTCTGGGTTGGGGTGATCTTGCGGCGCAACTCGCAGGCCTCGGCGCATTCATCGGACACTGCTTCCCCGTCTGGCTGAGGTTTCGAGGCGGCAAGGGCGTCGCGACATTTCTCGGCGTTGCACTCGGCCTCCACTGGCCAGCGTTCGCTTTGACATGCCTGACATGGCTCGTGACCGCGGGCGTATGGCGAATTTCGTCAGCCGCCGCACTGGTGGCCTCCCTGTCAGCACCACTCTGGCTGATGTTGCTCCAGCGCTGGGAAGCCGTCCTGGTCGTGCTCATCCTGACCGTGGGGGTCTGGCTGCGGCATTCCAGCAACATCCGCCGATTGATACGGGGCGAAGAGCCAAAGATCGGGAACCAATAGAAGGTAAACGTCTCCGTTAACCCTGCCTTAACCACGCTCCCTATTGCTAGGCTCGAGCAAAGGGAGATGCGCCATGTCCGTTGCAGCACCGATCGTCGAAGCCGTACCAGCCCCGGCGCAAAAAACCTCGACGACTTCTGTTTCCGAAACCGAGCGTTTTGCACGTCTGCGCCTTGCGCGAAGCCACAATGTAGGCCCTCGCACCTACCAGCATCTGATGCGACGGTTTCGAACTGCAGAAGCGGCGCTGGAAGCCTTGCCGTCAATGGCAGCTCGCGGTGGCAGATCCGGCTATCTGGTTTGCCCGGAAGAAGACGCCACCGGTGAACTGGAGGCCGCGAAGAAAACCGGAGCGAAGCTGCTGCAGATCGGCGATCGCGACTATCCGGAGCGTCTGGCGCGGATCGACGGGCCGCCTCCGGCCCTTTGGATGATCGGCGACGGTGCGATCTTTCAGCGGCCATCGGTCGCAATCGTTGGAGCCCGCAACGCGTCGGCGTTGGGGTTGCGGACCTCACGGCGCCTGGCACGCGAGCTTGGAAGCGAGGGATGGGCCGTGGTGTCGGGTCTCGCACGCGGGATCGATACCGCGGCCCACGAGGCGAGTCTCGAGACCGGCACGCTTGCTGTGATGGCGGGCGGGGTCGATTGTGCATACCCGCCTGAGAACGAAGAGCTTGCCAGAATGATTGGCGAGAAAGGTGCCCTGATCTCGGAGTGCCCGATCGGCATGGAGCCGACATCGCGCCACTTCCCACGACGCAACCGACTGATCTCGGGCCTGAGCGACGGCGTCGTGCTGATTGAGGCGGCAGCCCGCTCCGGCAGCCTCATCACCGCGCGCTTTGCACTCGAGCAGGGCCGCGAGGCAATGGCCTGCCCCGGCGCACCAGAGGATCCGAGGGCTGCTGGCTGCAACGCACTGATCCGAGATGGCGCCGCCCTGATCCGCAACGCTGAAGATGTGGTCGCAGCCCTGTCTACGCCAGCGCTGCCGGGCCTCGCCGAGGATGGCGATGACTTTCTGTTCGATGCCGATACCTTCGGTGACACCCGTCTCGAAGACGATTATGCAGCGCTTGCGGACTTCGAGCCCGAAGGCGCGGACGCGAACGCCGCCCTGTCCGATCAGCTCCTGCGCCTCGTCGGTCCACAACCCGTCGAGATCGATGAGATCGCACGGCAATGCGGCGCCACACCGGCAGAGTTGTCGCTTTCGATTCTCGAGCTCGAACTGGCGGGTCGCCTCGAGATCATTACAGGCGGCATGATCGCGCGAACTTCAGCCGACGCCTGACGACGCGGGCCGAACGCACTCCCGCGACAGAGCGGACATTGACAGCGGCCCGGCACTGACCCATTTTCTCCCGCGCTGCACAATGCAGAGTCAACGGTGCGTGCCGAGTGGTACAGCCGGATGCGTGATCCGCGCCACCCTGTGTGGCGCCGGACGAGGAGAAGTGTATGGCTGTCGTTGTCGTTGAAAGCCCAGCGAAGGCGAAAACGATCAACAGCTATCTCGGCAAGAACTTCACCGTGCTGGCCTCGTACGGCCATGTGCGGGACTTGCCGGCAAAGGACGGCTCGGTCGACCCCGAGAACGGCTTTGCGATGACATGGGAAGTTGATCCCAAGTCTCAAAAGAATGTGCGCGCGATCGCCGATGCGCTCAAGGATGACAACGACCTGATCCTCGCCACCGACCCTGATCGCGAAGGCGAGGCAATCTCGTGGCACCTCCTCGAAGCACTGAGGAAACGCCGCGCCGTGAAAAAAGACACGGGCGTCAAGCGGGTCGTGTTCAACGCGATCACCAAGAGCGCGGTCACCAAGGCGATGACGGAACCGCGCGACATCGACATGGAACTGGTTGAGGCCTACCTCGCCCGCCGAGCGCTCGACTATCTGGTCGGCTTCAATCTCTCGCCAGTGCTCTGGCGCAAGCTCCCTGGCGCGCGCTCGGCCGGGCGCGTCCAGTCGGTCGCGCTGCGCCTCATCGTCGAGCGCGAGATGGAGATCGAAGCGTTCCGTCCGCGTGAGTACTGGAGCGTCAAGGCCGTCCTGACCACGCCCGCCGGAGATGTCTTCGAGGCGCGCCTCACCGTTCTTGGCGGCCAGAAGCTCGATCGCTTCGACATTAAAGACGAGGCCGCCGCCACAGCCGCGGTGCAAGCAATCGAGGCTGCCAGCCTTTCTGTAAAGTCCGTCGAGGCGAAGCCCGCTACGCGCAATCCGGCACCGCCATTCATGACGTCGACGCTCCAGCAGGAAGCGAGCCGCAAGCTTGGCATGGGTGCGCAGGAGACGATGCGCACGGCGCAGCGGCTCTACGAAGCGGGGCACATCACCTACATGCGCACGGACGGCATCGATATGGCGCCTGAAGCTGTGATGGCAGCCCGTGAGGCGGTCGCCGCCCGCTACGGCGACAACTACGTGCCCAAGTCGCCTCGGATGTACAAGAACAAGGCCAAGAATGCACAGGAGGCGCATGAGTGCGTCCGCCCGACGCGCATGGACGCGGCTCCAAACGACCTGCAGATCGAGACCGCGCAGAAGCGGCTCTACGAGTTGATCTGGAAGCGCACGCTTGCGAGTCAGATGGAGGCCGCGCGTTTCGAGCGTACCACCGTTGAGGTTACCGATCCGAGCGGCGAACTCGGCCTGCGCGCAACCGGTCAGGTGGTGACCTTCGACGGCTTTCTTAAAGTCTACGAAGAAGGTCGGGACGATGTCGTGGACGACGACGACAAGCGCCTCCCCGCGATCCCGGAAGGCGCCACGCTTGGCCAGCAAAGCGTGACCCCTGAGCAGCATTTCACCCAGCCACCGCCGCGCTACACAGAAGCGACCCTGGTCAAGCGCATGGAGGAATTGGGGATCGGCCGGCCTTCCACCTATGCCTCGATCATCACGACGATCCAGGATCGCGAGTATGTCCGCAAGGACAAGAACCGCCTGATCCCCGAGGACAAGGGCCGGTTGGTGACGATTTTCCTGGAGAACTGGTTCGAGCGCTACGTCTCCTACGACTTCACGGCGAAGCTCGAAGAGGAACTCGACGATATCTCAGGCGGCCGGATGAACTGGCAGCGTGTGCTCGAGACGTTCTGGAGCGACTTCACCAAGGCGGTGGAAGGTACGGCCGATCTCAGAATCGGTGCGGTGCTGGAGAAAATCGACGAAGTGCTCGCACCTCATCTTTACCCGCCCAGAGAAGACGGCAGCGATCCGCGCATCTGCCCGTCCTGCGGCGTGGGGCGGCTGTCGATGAAGACCTCTCGCAAGAACAACTCCGCCTTTGTCGGCTGTCAGCGATACCCCGAGTGCAGCTACACACGACCGCTCGGCGGTGAGACCGAGGCAGGCGATCTGTCGAGCCCCGAGGGCAGGCTGCTCGGCTACGATGATGCGGGCAAGAAGGTGACCTTGCGCTCGGGCCGGTTCGGGCCGTACGTGCAGCTCGGTGAACAGCTGCCCGACAGCGAGGACAAGCCCAAGCGCAGCTCACTGCCCAAGGGACTGGCGGTCGACGACGTCGATCTGGAGCAAGCGCTGCAGCTTCTGAGCCTGCCGCGCGAGGTCGGACCGCATCCGGAAGACGGTGAAATGATCGAGGCCGGCATCGGGCGCTATGGCCCCTTCGTCCGCCACGGCAAGGTCTATGCGAACATTCCGGATGCGGGCGACGTTCTCACGATCGGCATGAACCGCGCCGTGGAATTGCTGGCGCAAAAGGCAAATGGGCGAGGCCGAGCGGCGGCACAGAAGCCGATCAAGGAACTCGGAGAACACCCCGATGGCGGCCCGGTGAACGTGATGGATGGCCGCTATGGGCCGTATGTGAAGTGGGCCAAAGTCAACGCCACCATCCCCAAGGATACAGCACCCGATCAGGTGACCATGGACATGGCACTCGAACTCATTGCTGCGCGCCAAGCCGCAAAGGGCGGCAAGAAGGGTGGCAAAGCCCGCAAAAAGTAGGCTTCCAACTTGAGCTCGGGGCTCGACATCACATGACGCGTTTCCTGCTGATCCTCGCACTGAGTCTTCTTCAAACCGTCGCCCTCGCAGCCGAAGAGCGGACCCTCGAACATAACGGCCAAGAGCGGCGCTACCTGATCGAAGGCAACGCGGCAGGTCCGAACACGCCGGCAATCGTCCTCCTGCATGGCGGCGCGGGTACGGCCGAGCGGGCACGCAGGACTGCGCGGCTGACGTTGCCCGGCAAAGGCTGGGTGGCAATCTACCCGCAGGGCCTCGAGAACCGCTGGAACGACGGTCGCCGCGTTGTGCAAGGACCGCCACTCAGCACGAGCAACGATGTGGGGTTTCTGCGCAGCCTCATGGAGGAGCTGATCGCAGAGGGCCTCGTTGATGCCAAACAGATTTACTTTGCCGGTGTGTCGAACGGCGGCGCAATGACGCAACGTATGCTGTGCGAAGCGCCAGAGCTTGTTGCCGGTGCGGTCTCGGTGATCATGACTTATCCCATCGGCATCGCCTGTCCGCCGAGCCGCCCGATCCCTCTCATGTTTCAGCTCGGCATGGACGATCCGATCGTGCCCTACGAAGGCGGACCCATCACCCTCGGCAAGCGCGATCGCGGCGGCGTCATGCCCGCAATCGATACCTACGCATTCTATGCCCGGCGAAACGCCTGCAACGGTGTTGAGGAAGTTGCCATGCCAGATCGCGATGCCGGCGACGGCACACGGTCCGTCCGGCTGCGCTATCAGAACTGCGCCGCACCGCTCGAGGCACTGATCGTACGAAACGGTGGCCATACGTGGTCGGGAACACCCAACCGGCCCATGCTCGAGGCGCTGTTGGGCAAGACCGCGCAGGACTTTTCGGCAACTGACGAGATGGAAGCTTTCTTTCTCAAGCTGGCTGCAGAGCACGGCGGCTGATCGCCGCGGCTACGACCTACCCAACCCTTCTGGTTACACCCCTCGCCCCGTGATAGAGGCGAGCTGATGAAGAAGCTTCCCTCGAAGAGCGAGCTGCTCGCCTGGATCCAGGACAATCCCGATTCCGTCGGCAAACGCGAGATCGCGCGCGCATTCGGCATCAAAGGGTCGGATCGGGTCGAGCTGAAGCGCATGCTGCGCGAGCTTCAGGACGACGGTTCGGTCGCGCGACGCGGTCGGCGCATTGTCGATCCCGACCGGCTGCCACCGGTGACAGTTCTGCAAGTGACCGAGGCCGATGCTGATGGCGATCTCTTCGCCGTGCCGCAGGTCTGGGAAGGCGAAGGTTCGCCGCCGCGCATACTGTTGATGCCGGGCAAGCGACGCGAAGCGCTCGCGCCGGGAGATCGGGTTCTGGCCCGTCTGAGCCCCGTCAAAGATGCCGACCATGCCTATGAGGGCCGGCCGATCAAGCGGATCGAGCGCACCGAGCGCCGCCTTCTGGGCATCTTTCGCGAAAGCTCCGAAGGCGGTCACGTGATTCCCGTCGACAAGAAGGCCGAACGGGATTGGCGCATCCCTGCAGCGCGCGTCAATGGCGCAAAGGATGGTGAACTGGTCGAGGCGGCCGCGCTCAGCAAGGCGCGAGGCGGCCCGCCGATGGGTGAAGTCGTCGAGCGACTGGGAGATCCGGGCGCGCCCAAGCAAGTCTCGCTGATTGCGATGGCCCAGCACCAGATCCCTCACGTCTTCCCGGAAGACGTGCTGGCGGAAGCCGAGCGCGCGAGCGAGCTCATCGGCGCTGAGGGCCGCGAGGATCTGCGGGCGCTTCCATTCGTCACCATCGATCCGGCCGATGCGCGTGATCACGACGATGCGGTCTACGCGGTCCCGGACGATGACCCGGCCAATCCGAACGGACATGTGGTCTGGGTCGCCATCGCCGATGTGGCGCACTACGTCCGGGTGGGGTCGGCGCTGGATGATGAGGCGCGACGGCGCGGCAACTCAACCTACTTCCCGGACCGGGTCAGCCCGATGCTGCCCGAGCGGTTGTCGGCAGAACTCTGCTCACTTCACGAAGGGGTGGACCGGCCGTGCTTTGCCGTGCGTCTTGTGCTGGACGCCGAAGGAGAAGTGGTTTCACACCGTTTCGTACGCGGACTGATGCGCTCGGCGGCAAGCTTGAGCTACGGCGACGTGCAGGACGCTGTAGACGGAGGTGAAACCTCAATCGCAGCCGAGCTGATCAAATCAGTGATCCAGCCTCTGTTCGCGGCATACGAGACTGCCGCGCGCGCCCGTGATCGCCGCCAACCCCTCGATCTCGATCTGCCTGAGCGGCGTATCGAACTCGATGATGCCGGCGCTGTGAGTGCCGTACGCCTGCGCGAACGGCTCGATGCGCACCGCCTGGTGGAAGAGTTCATGATCCTCGCCAACGTCGCCGCCGCAAGCGCAGCGGACGCAAGACGTCAGCCCATTCTCTACAGGGTGCACGAGGAGCCGAACCCAGACAAGCTGGATGCCCTTCGCGAGGTGGTCGAGACGCTTGGCTTGACGCTCGCGCGCGGGCAGGTCCTGAAGACCCGCCATCTCAATCACCTGCTGACCGAAGCGCGCGCGAGCGAAGCCTCCGAGACTGTCTCGATGTCGGTGCTGAGGGCACAAACGCAAGCCTACTATGCCGCTGAGAACTTTGGGCATTTCGGGCTCAATCTCCGCCGCTACGCACACTTCACCTCGCCGATCCGGCGCTACGCCGATCTGGTGGTGCACCGCAGCCTGATCCATGCGCTGGGACTTGGCGATGACGGGCTTTCACCAGCCGAGGTCGACAAACTGGCCGAGACTGCCGAGCACATCTCGCGAACCGAGCGACGCTCCATGGAGGCCGAGCGCGACACCGTGGATCGCTACCTTGCGGCCTACATGTCCGACCGGACCGGCGCCGAGTTCGAAGGACGCGTCTCGGGTGTGGCGCGCTTCGGAGCGTTCGTGAAGCTCGACGAGACGGGCGCCGACGGGCTGATCCCTGTCTCGACGCTCGGTACGGAGTACTTCACCTTCGACGCAGAGAGCCAGACGCTGACGGGTGAGCGCTCACGGCAGGTCATAGCGCTTGGCATGCGCGCAACCGTCAGGCTTGTCGAGGCCACACCTGTGACGGGCGGCCTGATCTTCGAGCTGCTGTCCCTGGACGGAAGCGGACTGAAATTACCGACCAGACGCAAAGGCTCTGGCGGACCCCGCCGACGGCTTGGTGAAGCGAGACTGAAACGCGCCAAGCTTGCGAGAAAGCGCCGCAGGTCCTAGCGGTTTCGCGAGTTCAATCGACGGCGCGGATGAGCTTGCGCTCGAAGACCTTGAGCACGCGGTCGAGCTCACGGCCACGTTTGAGAATCCCGCCATCGGTGCTCACGACAGAGTAGGCACCCTGGCGCTGCGCATCCTTCGGGCGCTTCTCGATCCGGTAGAGCGGCGTCTCGCTGGTCCTTCGAAAGATCGAGAACACCGCACGATCGCGCAGGTGATCGATGGCGTAGTCACGCGCCTGTCCCGAGGTCAGCATCCGGCTGTATACCCCGAGCACCTGAGAGAGTTCGCGGCGGGAAAACGAGACGAGCTGCACACCCGAGGGATAGCCGCCACCGGTGCGGCCAAGGGAGACAATCTTTTTAAGATGCGCCGGCCGCTCCAAGCTCATGCGTTGCAGCATGGCACTCGGGCAAGGCCATTTGCAAGATGAAAAATCCGCCGTCTTGATCATGGCTGCGAGCATAAAGTTGCCCCATTTGGAACAGGAAAACGACCTGAACCAAGAGCAGTCTCACCCTGCCTAACGGCGGCCCGGCGTCACTGATTTCAGCCCCCACTCCGAATCATGGCGCCGGGTTCTTCTCTCCGGAAAGTGCTGGTGTTCGCAGGTCTTAGACCGATGCTCCGATCGTCGGTCAGACGGCAATCAGTGGCACTGCGACGGGTCGATCAGATAGTGATCGCCCTCCTGCTCCGTGAAATAGTCACCGACTTGCGGATGATCGACTGGCACGCCCGTCTCGTCGGGCAGCAGGTTTTGTTCCGAGACATAGGCCACGTAGTAACTTGTCTCGTTTTCCGCGAAGAGATGGTAGAAGGGCTGGTCCTTGCGCGGTCGAATTTCCTCGGGAATCGACAGCCACCATTCCTCGGTGTTCGAGAACTCGGGGTCAACGTCGAAGATCACGCCACGGAAAGGGTGCACGCGATGCCGGACAATCTGTCCGATCTTGTATTTTGCCGACATACACAACACTGTCCACTCTCCCCAGTCCCGAGCCTGGCACGCACTCATCGCGAGCGTAGACTGCAACGCCAGTATATAGCGGGTTCGCCGATCTGATCCAACGAGTTCTATGCTTTTCCAAATTCTCAACATCACCGCGCCGATCTTCCTGCTCGGCGCAGTCGGCTTCATCTGGGCGCGATCGGGCATTCCGTACGACATGCCGTTCGTCACGCGCCTTGGCGTGCAGTTTGCCGTGCCTTGCCTCATCTTCTCGGTTCTTGCGACGGCCGAGATCGAACCGCAGGCATTTTCCGAGCTGGCTGTCGCGGCATTGGCAGCGCACGCTGTCATGGGCACCATCTTTGCGCTGATTCTGCTGATCAGCGGGTTATCGATGCGCGCCTTTATGCCGCCGCTGACCTTTGCGAACACCGGAAACATGGGGCTTGCCGTGTGCCTGTTCGCCTATGGGGAAACCGGTCTTGCGCTTGGCATGGTGTACTTCGCGATCTCTGCAGGTCTGAGCTTTTCGATCGGGATCTGGATCGCAGCCGGCGGCGCACGAAGCGCCGAGGCCCTGCGCCAACCGATGGTTTACGCCTGTGCCGCCGGCGCGGTCTTCGCCTGGCAGGACTGGAGCTTTCCCGGCCCGGTCATGAATGCGATCAGACTTGCCGGCGACATGGCGATCCCGCTCATGCTGGTGACGCTCGGGGTCTCGACGGCGTCGCTGAAGGTGGCTGATGTCCTGCCCTCGGCAGGGCTGACGATCATGAAGCTAGTGATCACATCGGCCTGTGCAGTTCTGATCGTATGGTTGTTCGGTCTCACGGGTCCCACATTGGGTGTCGTTGCGCTTCAGATGATCATGCCCGCCGGCATCACGACCTACATCATCGCGGCTCGTTATGACGCACAGCCCGACGCGGTCGCCGGCCTGGTGGTGATCTCGACGGTCATTTCAATCGCCGCGATCCCTGTCGCGCTCGGCGTTCTGATCGGCTGAACTCACCGCGGCTTTCTGAGCAGAATGACGGCAAGGCCGAACATGCTCTCGCCCGCCGCTCGGACCACTTGGGCACGACCGTCGGGGCGCTTTTCGTACCAGATCGAGAACGGGAAGCTCGGGTTCTTCTTCATCATTTTGGGCTTGAAGCCCGCAACACGGCGATAAAGCGCCGGGCACTTTATCCGCGCGCCATCCAGCTCGGGCGCGCCGAGATCGATGGCATAGCGTCTGCGCCCGTCAAAGACCTCGACAGACGTGTTGCAGATGGTCTCCACAGGCGCCGGAGCGAGTGCGGTCAGTGCAGCCGAGATCGGGTCGAGCGTATCGTTTTGCGCCGAGGGGTCGATCTGCCAGGGCTTTGGACGGAAGGGAGGACTGGCGCTGATCCCGGCGGGCACGGCGTCACGGTAGCGCATATCGACATGCTGGCGCTTGTTGCGCATGCGCGAGGCTGCTGTGAAACGGAAGGGAACAAGGTCCCCGTTCGAGCGCTCTCCTTCAGCGCTCGCCTCGAAAGCCGCCTTGTAGATGAACCCCACGATGCCAGCAGTTCTCAGATAAGACTGCGCCTTGTAGCTGTCGTCAGAGTAACGCGCCTTTATGCTCAGGGTCCCGGCCTTTATGCCGCCGAGATAGACATCATAGATGCTGTCGATGCTGTCCTGCTCAGCCGTCGCCGCGGCGGCGGCGAAGACCCACAACACGAAACACCCTACTCCGATCGTCGAACGAACCACACGCACTCTAGGCCTCAATCGTTGCTCAGCTCGGGCCCGCCTACGGGAGGCAGTCCGAAGTCTTCTTCTGTGGGGCTGGCGCGTGATGCACCAATTGTGGTGAACAAAACGCGACTGCTTGGGCGGAATCCACCGCCCTGCCCGCACCTTTAAACGCGGTTTCCCGCATTTCCGTCGGCACAGCCGATCCACGTCGACAGAGACCCGTCCGATGGCGGAGCCCTCGCAGCGCACAGGTGAAGGGACTCGATTTCGGCCCGCGCGGGGCGATGCCGGCGCTTTGTGCGCGCGACAGTTTCTGGTATGTTTCACAAAACAAAGAAGAGTTGAGCAGTGATCCGGATGCCTATGATCCGTTTTTTGTTGATGGCGTTTGCCGTTGGCATGCTGGCGAGTTGTTCCGGCGCCAACAAACGCAGCGAGGGGCCTCCCTCGCAGCCACATGACATATGTGCGATCTTCGCCGAACGCCCGAACTGGCGGGAAGCCGCAACGGCAGCCGAGCGTCGTTGGGGTGTGCCTGTGGGCGTCCAGATGGCGATCATCTGGCGCGAGTCGAGCTTTCGCGCCGCCGCGCGGCCTCCCAAACGCTATGTCTTGGGCGTGCCGAGCGGCCACATCTCAACCGCCTACGGTTATTCCCAGGCGCTGGACGGCACCTGGGACTGGTATCAGCGCGATACTGGCAATCGAAGTGCGGACCGCACGAACTTCGCGGATGCGACGGACTTTGTCGGCTGGTACATGACCAAGTCGCTCGACACCAACGGCATTCCCCTGAATGACGCCTACAATCAGTACCTCGCCTACCATGAAGGCCATACTGGGTATAGGCGCCGGAGCTACTTGGCGAAGGACTGGCTTATCGGGGTCGCGGGCCAGGTTGCGGATCAGGCGGTGATGTACAGCGTGCAGCTGCCGACCTGTTCCTGATCGTCAGGCGAGGCTCGCCGCAAGCAGACCGGCACCAAGGAAGATCACCACGCCACCAGCCGCGAGCTGCAAGGCGGGGGCGACCGCCGCAAGTCTAAGACCGGCCGGGCTCGAGACCGTGAACGTTGCCTCGCGTACGCTCACCGAGGCAAGTGCCACCAGCGCCGTGAAGCCTCCGGTGCCGATTGCCATGGCCATCACCGCGCTGAAGCCGAGCACATGCAGTCCCGTCTGCCAGGCGATCACGAGCACCATCACAGCGCCGGTACACGGGCGAATGGCAATCCCACCGATCAGGGCAAGGGTATCGCGCCACCCGCCGAGACGTGCGATCTCGTCGGTCGTTGGTCCGTGCCGATGGCCGCATCCACAGGTGCCGTCAGCGCCATGGGCGTGCACGTGGCGTGCTCCGAGCCGGTCCTTCAGCAAACTCCGTGCGCCGCGCCACACCAACACGAGCCCGATCGCGACGATCACCCCATAGCTCAGCGGTGTGAGAACGTTGTCGGTCGTCTCGACGGCCCAGCCGGTGCCGACGGAAAGAACACCAAGCCCGCCATAGACCAGAACCACTGCCGTCAGGCCTTGCGCCACCGCCGCGGCCATGGCGATCCAGGCCATCGTCCAGGCACGAGCCCGGCTGGCAAGACCTGCGCCACCGATCAGAAACTTGCCGTGTCCCGGTCCTGCCGCATGGGCAAAACCGTAGAGTGCAGATGCGCCCACCAGCGCCCAAACGACACCTGCCTCACCCTGGCGTGCCGCCATGATGAGCTGCGCCAGCTCATTCTGCAGCGTGCGCTGCTGTTCCAAGGCCCACAAGGTGAAGCTGGCGTAGTGCCCGGAGTACCAGAGCCAAAGTCCCGCCAGCGCAACGGCGAGAACCGCGATGGCGGCGATCAATCGCATGCGAGAACGAGCTCATCTGAGAACAGCGCACCAACACCCTGCTGCGTAGGGGTTTCATCCCTGCCAAGCGCTGAAAGTTCCACTTGAAGCGCCCTCAGCGCCTTGTCTGCGGTCTGGAAGGGAATGAGTTCGGCCGTACAGCCATGATCCTCGGCCGCGATGATCTTCGGATCGGCGCTCGTTTCGTAGGCGTAGTAGTACACGGGATCGTACTGCTTGAGCCGGGCATGCGGGCCGTCGGGTTCAGGCCGGAACGGTTTGCTCACTGCCCTATCGAAGATGACTTCAATCCGACCGTCCTCCAACAGGCGCGTCGAGCCATTTTCCGCGCGGCCGAGCGGCACCGGATCACCGGCATAAAACAGATAGCTGTCGCCCTCGAAGTCATCAGGCCAGTTGAGCTGGTCGGCCAGCACCTTTGCCTCGTCTTCCTCCGACAAAACGCCATCACCATCCGCGTCTGCACCCACATACTGGACGAGATAAAGGGAAGAGAACGTGTCGTAGATCCAAGTGATCCTGACGCTCGCCAATCGGCCTTCCGGATCGAGAACGAAGTCCGCACCGCCTGCGACGAAAACGTGCGGGTGCGTTACTCCCTGTGCGGGCATCAAAGCCAGTGCCACGACAATCAGGCCGGCACGCAGTCCCATCTCCGATCCTCCATGAGATCAATTCGACGTCAATCTACCACGCCAGCCCGGCAGGCCAAACCCGCGATCAGCGTCCCCCGGCGATCGCCCGCCACTGGCGGCGCCACCAACCTGCGGTCTCGTCCATTTCGTCGTCTATCCGGGCAAGCACCGGATCAACATGGCGACGACGCATGATCGCAAAGATTCGGTAGATGGTGAGAAACCCGATCACAAGTGACAAAACAAAGATGATGTTGAACCACGGGATCAGGCGCTCGTTAGGCCCGTCTGCCGCGCGGATCGAGATTGCATTCGGGAACATGTCCAGCCAAGGCAACCGCCAGCCATAGTGTGTCACGACCGCCCATCTGGGATTGTCTTGCGAGGAAATGAAGTCGGACGACTGGTTGGCAAGCCGTGCGCTGTCGAACTTGAAGTACCACGGGAACCCCATGCCAGTGTCCTCGTTGCGATACTCCATCTCACCGCCATCGGGATATTTGGCAAAGATGAAGCGCACATCGCTGGTGATCACCTGTCCGTTGGCATCGGTCCCGACATCCATACGGGTTACATCGATGTTCGTCACCCGCACGATGTCACGGTCTGGCAAATACGTCGCCAGCACTCCGACGATGACCAGCAGCACAATCAGGCGAACCGCCCAGAAAACATAGCCCATAGACCTTCACCTCAGTTTGCGATCGTTGACAGAAGTGCCACCACGATCAGCGGAATGCCGACAATCACCAAGAGCGTGCGCTTGCGCACCGAGCGGTCGAACTCTGCAAGGCCCTGGTCGATATAGGCCTGGCGGGTCAGGCCTTCGCCCGCGCCGTGGTCGAATTCGGAGTCGAGCCGCCGACTGCGCAGCCACCGCGAAACGAGCGACAGCACCAGCACGACCAATATGAGCAACGCGCTGAGTGCAACAACGCGGAGAACAACTAGTGCCACCAAGACCTCCCTGTGTTCGGGGAGATATAGTCCAGCGGACGCCGTTGATCAAAGCCTGCTCAAGAGCGCGAGAGACTAAACTTCAGCAAATTCGACAACCTGCCGGTCTGCTCGGCGCCGAGCACGCCACAGTTTTCGGGCGCTTCCTCCCCAACGCGATGGCGCATGCAGTAGTCAAAGCTGCCCATGTCCAGATTGAGTGCGGCGGTTGGGGCGAACTCGGCTTGCAGCTGGGCTGCCGCATCGTAAAGCGTCAGCGCCTGTGCGGTCTGAAAAATCCCAAAGCCCGAGCCATCGGTGAAGAGTATCCGGCGTACATGTTCCGGCGCATCTTCCACAGGTCTGAGATCGAGCGTCCCATCGTAGATCAGAAGATGGCTCTGGATCACGGACAAACCGTGCTCGGCGGCGTCACTCCCAAAGCGTCGGCGCTGCCCGGGATTGGTGAGGTCATAGGTGGTCTGATCACCGGGTACGGCCTCGCGGCGATGGATTGCGAGGCTTCCGTCGGCCGGATCGATCACCAGAACTCCGTCCATTCTCGCAAGGTTGGGGTTGATGACCTTGGCATCGTCGATGAAGAGACCCACGGGGTTCGGCAATCCCTCGTCGCGCGTGTCCTTGCCGGTGTAGCCGCCGGTGACCAGAAGCGCCTCGGCCGCGCCGTCCAGAAGCGAAAGCTGCGCCTCTTCCTCGGGCAGCGTGATCAGTTCCACGCCGGCTCTGCCCCAGCAACTGTGGAAGAGCAGGAGCCCGCCGGGATCAGGACAGGCGTGCGCCGGGCAAGACAGCGCGGCGATCGCGAGCGCCAGTAAGCCGTGCCCGGTCATTGCGGTGTCATGCCGCGGAGCCTTTCGCTTCTGCGGCGGAGCATCTCGACGGTTGTCAGAAGCGCGATCGAGATGATCACCAGAATGGTTGCGACAGCCAGAATCGTGGGTGAAATCTGCTCGCGAATGCCGGAGAACATCTGCCTGGGGATCGTGCGCTGCTCGACGTCGGCCATTTGCAGTACAATGACCACTTCGTCAAACGAAGTGATGAAGGCAAAGAGCGCGCCCGAGATCACACCCGGCAGGATCAGCGGCATCTGAACCTTGAAGAAAGTGGTCACGGGTCCTGCGCCCATCGAAGCCGCCGCACGCACCAAAGACTTGTCAAAGCCCACCAGCGTTGCCGTGACAGTGATGATCACGAACGGCGTGCCCAGAACCGCATGCGCAAGGATCAGTCCGACATAGGTCTTCGCGAGCCCAACCTGGCTGAAGGAGTAGAAGAGACCCGACGCCGTGATCACCAACGGCACGATCATCGGCGAGATCAGCATCGCCATGATCGGACCTTTGTAAGGCATCTCGGACCGGCTGAGCCCGATTGCCGCCAACGTGCCGAGTGCGGTCGCGAGCAACGTCGCAAAGATGCCGATGAAGAAGCTGTTCTTGATCGATCGGACCCACTGGGCATTCTGCCACATATCGGCCCACCAGCCCTCGATCGCATCTGGCGCAGCCATGCCGTTGCGCAGAATATCGGCGTACCAACGCGTCGAATAGGCCTCGGGGTCGAAGTCGAGCATGCCCTCTGTGAAGCTGAAATACGGCTCGACGTTGAAGCTGAGCGGCACCACGATGAGGATCGGCGCGATCAGAAACAGAAAGATCAGTCCGCAGATCACACGGAAGCTGTAGTACCAGACCCGCTCACCCGTGGAGGCATATGGAGGCAATGCCATGGCCTTATCCCAGCTTCATGTTGTCGATCCCGACCACCCGGTCGTAGAGCCAGTAGCAGAACAGCACAAACACGAGCAGCACGATTCCGAGAGCGGCCGCGAGCGAGTAGTTCAGAGATCGGCGCATGTGCTCATCGATGATGTTCGAGATCATGATCCCGTCCTGCCCACCCAGCAATGCGGGCGTGATGTAGTAGCCAATGGCCAGGATGAAAACGAGGATGGCCCCCGCTCCGATCCCTGGTACGGTGTTGGGGAAGTAAATTCGCCAGAACGCGGTCCAATTCGTCGCGCCCAGCGATTTGGCGGCGCGTACATATGTTGGCGGGATAGCCTTCATGACCGAGTAGAGCGGCAGCACCATGAACGGCAGCAGAATATGCGTCATCGCGATGAGAGTGCCGAGCTTGTTGTAGATCATCGAGAACCGCTGCTCGTCGGTCGTGATCCCGACCCAAACAAAAATGTCGTTGAGCGCCCCCTGCCCCTGAAGGATGGCGATCCACGACGTCGTGCGCACCAGGATCGATGTCCAGAACGGTAACAGCACCAAGATCAGAAGGAGGTTCGAGGTGCGAACGGGCAGCTGCGCAAGCAGGTAAGCAATCGGGTATCCCAGCACCAGCGTCAGGAGCGTGACGACCAGCGATATCTCCAGGGTCCGCAGGAAAAGCTTCACGTGGATGCGCACCGCCTCGGGTTGCAGTGTGATGCCCCCGCCATCATCGATCTTCAGGTCCAGCGCCTTGAGAAGGAACGACGTCGTGTAGGAATGCGACGCGCGCTTCATGGCGCGCCAGTACTCGATGTCGCCCCACTTCTTGTCGGCGTCGATCATCGCTTCCTTGTAGGGCGCCTCGAGCTTGTTGGCTCTCCGAAGGGTCTTTTTGAACAAGGACAGCGCGCCCGAGATTTCCCGGTTCAGACGCGTCGCCACTTTGGTGGGCAGTGCCCGTTCGATTTCACGGGACTCGGTCAAGTCGGTGATCACCGCCGCATAGAGCGGTTCGTCAGGCAGCTCGGTCCCATCCCAAGTGGTCAGCAGCTCGGTCGTGCGCGGCATCCCCTGCGCAAACTGGTCGTTGTGAAAGCCCTGGAACAACAGGTAGGCGATCGGCAGAAAGAAGAATGTAAAGATGAACGCGAGGAGAGGGGCAACCAAGCCGAAGGCGCGGAACCGGCTCACCCTCATGGCGCGTGCGAGACGTGACTTCAGAGGTGTGCCATCGGCAGCAAGGATTGGGCCTGTTTCCGGCACGTCCTTCATGTGATTGCTCGTCCCCTGCAAATGTCGAAATCGAATGAGGGCTCCCGCGCGGGGGCCCTCACGTGGCTTACTGAGCCAGCCAGGCGCTGAAACGCTCGTTCAGCTCGTCCTGATTGTCGGCCCAAAATTCGAACCCGTTCGCGATCGCGGTCTTGAAGTTGTCCGGCGCCGTCGGCATGTGTGGACCCATCTTCAAGTCGGGATTGTTGTGATACGAGCCGACCAGAGCCGAGGAAGACAGCCGGGCAGGTCCGTACGAAATCCAGGAGGCTTGTGCTGCAAGCTGTTCCGTTGCGGTCGAGAACTTGAGGAAGTCCAGTGCTGCTTCCTTGCCGGGTGCGCCTTTGGGGATCGCCCACAGGTCAACGTCGAACACCTGAGCGTCCCAGACAATCTCGAACGGTTTGCCTTCGCTGGCCATCGCATTGAAGATGCGGCCATTGTAGGCGGTGGTCATGGTGACTTCGCCATCAGCGAGCAGTTGCGGCGGCTGTGCACCAGCCTCCCACCAGACCACGTCGGATTTGATCTTGTCCAGCATGGCGAATGCCTGATCGACGCCTTCGGACGTTTCGAGAACATCATAGACATCAGCCGGTGCGACACCATCAGCGACGAGCGCCATCTCCATGATCGCCTTGGGTGATTTCCGGATGCCGCGCTTGCCGGGGAATTTCTCCAGGTCGAAGAAGTCGGCAATCGTCGTTGGACCTTCAGACATCTTCTCGGAATCGTAGGCAAAGATCGTCGACCACACGATGTTGGCGACAGCGCACTCATGCAGCGCAAGTCCGATGAAGTCTTCGGTCGCAGGCGTTCCGTCCGGAGCGGGCGGCAGAATGCCGTGATCGATCGGCTCGAGCAGGCCCTCGTCGCAACCGCGGATCGCGTCCGACAGCTCCACATCGACGATGTCCCAGGTCACGTTGCCGGCTTCGACCTGTGCTTTGATCTCGGCCAGACCGCCGTTGTAGTCCTCGCTCACAATCTGCTTGCCGGTCTTCGCGATCCATGGCTTGTGATAGGCTTCGACTTGGCTCTTGGTGTAGGCGCCGCCCCAAGAGACGACAGTGATCGAGTCGGCTGCCAGCGCCGCGCCTGAGAAGGCGATCGCGCTTGCCGCTCCGATCAGGACAGTCTTGAGTTTCATCTTCCACTCTCCCTAGATTCGCCCGTGTCAGACCTCCCTGGCGCCCCCCGGGCAAGGAGCGCGAGGCAAGCTCACGCCGCGTCGAGCGCGCGGCAGTCTTCCGTCATCCACCCGATCGGCGTGACTTCGCCGACCTGGAGCACCGCGTGGGTGGCAGCGTTGGGAACCTTGACGATGAAGTCGTCGTGGCCTGCGACTTCCATCCGGCACCTGATGTGATCGCCGAGATAGATCAACTCGACCACACGGCCTTCCATGCGGTTCGGCGCGCCACCCTCACCGATCAGCACGCGTTCCGGGCGGATCGACAACATCGTGCGCTGTCCCTGCCCGCCGCAATTGACCGCAAGCGCGCTGACCTCGTCGCCCCCATCGATACTGACGCGCGCCTCGGTTCCGTTCAGCGCCGTGACCTCGCCACCGAGCTTGTTGTTTTCGCCGATGAACTGCGCGACGAATGCGTTCTCAGGGCGCTCGTAGAGGTCGGCAGGTGGCGCAAGCTGCTGGACAATGCCGTCGTTGAACACCGCAATGCGATCCGACATGGTCAGCGCTTCGGACTGATCATGGGTCACGTAGACCACAGTCACACCAAGGCGTTCATGCAGATGTTTGATTTCATACTGCATGTGCTCGCGAAGCTGCTTGTCGAGTGCGCCAAGCGGTTCGTCCATCAGCACCAGCTCGGGTTCGAAGACCAGCGCCCGCGCCAACGCCACGCGCTGTTGCTGCCCGCCCGAGAGTTGTGCGGGGCGGCGGCCGGCAAACTCGCCGGTGCCCATCTGCACCATGTCCAGAGCGCGCTGCACCTTCGCGTCTGTGTCGGCCTTGCTCATGCCACGCACCTGCAACGGAAAGGCGAGGTTCTCGGCAATCGTCATGTGCGGAAACAGCGCATAGTTCTGGAAGACCATGCCAATCCCGCGCTTGTGGGGGGGGATGTTGTTGATCGGTCGACCGTCCAGCTTGATCTCGCCATGCGTTGCGGTCTCAAAACCTGCCAACATCATAAGGCAAGTCGTCTTTCCCGACCCCGAAGGCCCGAGCATTGTCAGGAACTCTCCCTTTCCAATGCTGAGATTGAGATCCTTTACGACCAGCGTCTCGCCGTCATAACTCTTCTGAACTCGCTCGAACGCCACGAAAGTCTCGCGGGTCGCCACCTCTGTCATCATTTACCACCCTGCAGGATGAGGCGTCTGCCATCTTAACGATCAGATAATCACACTGCGGATGCGCCACACAACCCCCGGTGCAGCGATCCGATGGGCATACATCATGCAATTTCACGAGGTTCGGAGTCTTTTGCGCGAAAATTCATCACCTGGCGGACGCAAACGGACGACGTTCTGCGCCACAGAAAAAATCGGCCGGGCAGGACCCGGCCGATCAAAGTCGGACTCAGACACGCGTTGCGTGCGTTACGGTGCCAGAACGCGGAAGTGGAGCCACGGCGTGTACTCACGGCGCCGCTCCGCACCACACTCCAGCGCGACCTGGATCAGAAGCCTTGCCCGTCCCGGGTTCATGTACGGATGAACCTGGAGACTGAAAGACAAGGGTGTTGATGCCTCCACCCGTGGCAACTGGTCGATATCGATCTCAACCGAATGCCAGAGCCCCTGGGCATCCACCATGAATGCAGCCAGATCTCCTGCAATGCAGCCGTCTCGAAGCCAGATCACTGGGTCCAGCGTGACACGCACAACCGACCCCGGTGCTCCATCCTCGACGGTGTGCCGCGCTCCGGGAAACTTCAGCACCGGGATCCCGGCAGTTTCCTTCGGAGCACCAGCATCAAGACGCGACACCTTCGCCTCAAGATCGTCGAGACGTTCCGCTTGCGCCGCGATATGCTCAGGAATGCGCGTCAACTCGACAACGTGATCACGCGCCCAGAAGAGCGTGCTTGCAACAAAGGCGATCAGCAACCACTGGTCCCTGATCCCCTTGATGACGGTCCAGAACCCGTCAGACGGCTCGTTACTCACCTTTTCGGTGCTCATTTTTGCCCCCCACTTTGCGTCATTGGAGCAAGCTCCATCCGCAACTTTTGAGCGCTTGATGCGCTCCTCGATTGACGGGGCGAAAAGACAGAATTGCCTGTACCCCGCCAGTTCACGGCCACACAGCCGCACAGGGAGGCTAAGAACAAACCAACAATAAAGGATGAATTTGAGCTAATTCCAGACTAGTCGCGCGACCGAGGCCCGTTCTCAGTGTTCGCCATGGCTCTTCGAAAATGCGGCTTTCTGTTCGGCAGTCGCTTCCGACTGGTGCTTGTCGCGCCATTCATCGAACGGCATGCCATAGACAATCTCTCTGGCTTCCGCCTTGCCGAGTTCAACACCTTGCTCGGCGGCGGCTTCCTGATACCAGCGGCTCAGGCAGTTCCGACAGAACCCAGTCAGGTTCATCATGTCGATGTTCTGCACGTCGGTGCGCGTCCGAAGATGATCGCGAAGCCGACGATACACCGCAGCTTCCAGGGCCGTCTCATCGGGATTGCTCATCGTCTCACTCCTTGGTGTTCGATGCTCATATGGCGTCTGGCTTGGTCTTGCCAAGACGCATTTCTGCGATCGCCTCGATCAGAACCGGCGTCAGCCTGTCCGCCCAGTGCTGCTGTCCGCCGGGTTCCTCGATCAAGTCATTGCGGATCTCGATCAACACATGCGGCACGTCGCGCATCGTCCCATGCATGAACATGCAATCGCCCTTCAGCTGGCCGGAGTAAGGCTCGTTGTCGCCGACAAACAGATCCGGTTCCTGCTGAAGCCGCGACAAGAGGGGCCTTACCAGTCGATCGTCCTCATCCCAGAGCAGACCGATGTGCCAGGGTCGGATCGCACGTCCACGAAACGCCGGGGTGAAGGAATGAAGTGATACCAGAACTGGTTCGTGCCCCGACGATTGGATGCGATCGATCGCCGCGTCGATCGATCGATGATAGGGCCGGTAGTAAGCGTCGAGACGGCGTTCGATCTCGGTTGCCCCTACCCCTCGATTGCCCGGGATGATCGAGCCGTCATAGAGTTGCATGACAAGGGTCGGATCATCGGGCCCCCGGTTCGGATCGATCACGAGCCGCGAGAACGTCGAGAGCACGGCCTCTGCATTCAGATTTGCGGCAAGGCCCAACGTGACACCGCGTGCGCCCACATCCCACGCAATGTGCCGCGCCATGTCCTCATCCGTCAGCCCGAGATCACCGACTTCCGGCGGCACCGTGTTCGCAGCGTGATCACAAACGAACAAGAGCCCCTGGACCGCAGGGGTCGTATCACCTGCCGGAATGTGCTCGACCGGCTCAAAACTCGAAGTTGCGTCCATGGGCCTCGTTCCCTGCGCGCCTGAGGTATCCACGGCTGTGGAGAGACGCAAGTGATTAACATTCTGGCCACCACTTGTTGAAACCGTCACACATTCACCGCATAGATGCACGCGCCTGCGAGCATAGTCACCAGAAGGAGATCCGATGCGCCGGGAACGGAACACCAAAATCGTCGCCACGGTCGGACCGTCCAGCTCGAGCCGCGAGATGCTTCGGGCGCTGTTCATGGCCGGAGTCGATGTCTTCAGACTGAACATGTCGCACGGCACGCACGAGGACTTCGCCGAGCGCCATCGCATCATCCGCGAGGTGGAACTGGAAGTCGACAGGCCGATCGGCATTCTTGTCGATCTACAGGGCCCCAAGCTGCGCGTTGGAAAGTTTGCCGACGGCAAGGCCGAACTGGAGAACGGTGCACCGTTCCGGGTTGATCTCGACGAAGCGCCCGGAGATGCGTCCCGGGTGAACCTGCCGCACCCCGAGATCTTTGCGTCGCTCGAGCCGGGCGCAACCCTGCTGGTCAACGATGGGAAGATTCGCCTCAAGGTCATCTCCTGCGACAAGCAGAGCGCCGATTGCGAGGTCACCGTCGGCGGCACCATCTCGAACAACAAGGGCGTGAATGTTCCCGACGTGGTCCTGCCGCTCAAGGCGCTCACCGACAAGGACCGGGCAGATCTCAAGTTCGCGCTCACACTGGGGTTCGACTGGCTCGCACTCAGCTTCGTGCAACGGCCAGAAGACATCCTGGAAGCCCGTGAGCTTCTGCCCGAGCGGCGCCCCGGCATCATGATCAAGGTGGAGAAACCCTCTGCGGTCAAGCGCTTCGAGGAAATACTTCCTGTTGTCGATGCGGTGATGGTGGCGCGCGGCGATCTCGGTGTCGAAATGATGAGCTGGGAGGTGCCGGCGATCCAAAAGCGCATGATCCGGCGCTGCCGTCAGGTGGGCAAGCCCGTCATCGTCGCGACACAGATGCTCGAGAGCATGATCGAGAACCCCCAGCCGACGCGCGCCGAGGTGTCGGACGTGGCGACCGCGATCTATGATGGCGCGGACGCTGTCATGCTTTCCGCAGAAAGTGCCGCCGGGCAGTACCCGGTCGAGGCGGTCTCGATGATGGAGAACGTTGCTCGGAATGTTGAGGGCGACCCCTTTTATCTCAATGCGATGAACGCCGGCCTTGAGATTGCACGTACGTCCATCGCCGATGCGATCACGGCCGCCGCCCGTCAGGTTGCGGAGGCAACCAAGGTAAAAGCCATCTGCTGTTTCACCCATTCGGGTGCGACCGCCTACCTCGCCGCACGCGAGCGCCCTCGAGTGCCGATACTCGCCCTTACGCCCGTTGCACGCACGGCCCGCAGGCTGACGCTTGTGTGGGGACTGCACTGCAAAGTCGTCCCAGAGGTCGAGCGCTTCAAGTTGGCGGTCGTGAACGGCGCACGTGTGGCGCGCGAGGACGGGTTCGCAACCGAAGATGACAACATCATCGTCACCGCCGGTGTGCCCTTCAACATGCCCGGAACGACAAACATTCTGCGCGTTGCCCCCTGCAACGAGCGCAAGATTTTCGAAGGCGGTATGGAGTAGGCTGGCGTTTGGAAAACGATCAGCCTACGGACAGACGAGAGCAACCGTGGACGACGGCTCCCTGCCCGCTTGTCCCCTTTTGCGAGCCACGTTTCTGAATGCTCGTTTTTGCCGCCGCTGTGTTCTTGATGCTGATCACGCCCGGGCCCGGCGTGCTCACCACCGCCGGAGTGGGTTCTGGCTTTGGGTGGCGTGCAGGGCTTGTGTTCCTGGCGGGCCTCTTTGTGGGCACCAATGCCGTCGCTATCGCGGTGATCAGCGGACTGACGGCAATTGTGTTTGCTGTCCCTTACTTGCGCGAAACCCTCGGCGTCCTCTCGATCGCCTACTTCGTCTATCTCGCAAGCCGGATCGCCTTTGCCGGGTCGAAGATCGCTTTCATTGAATCCGAACAGGCACCAGGCTTCGTGAATGGCGTGCTGCTGCAGCTCATCAATCCCAAGGCATATGCGGTCAACACCTTCATATTCACAGAGTTTCCGTTCTATCCCGAGAGCCTGTGGATCGAGGTTGCGCTCAAGTTTCTGATCGTGAATCTGATCTGGGCACCGGTACATCTGCTCTGGCTCCGCGCCGGGGTGACCCTGCGCCGGCTCGACCTCGCGCCAGAGCGACAGCGCCTCATCAACATTGCTATGGCCACGGCTCTGCTGGTCGTTGTCCTGCTCGCGGCGTTCGCCTGATCGGCCACTGGGGTTGCACACCCACGCCAACCTGCCTATAAGGCGCGCCTTTGATGGACCGTCCGGCTGAAATGGGCTGCCGAGACTGTCCCTGACGTATCCGAGATACAGGAGACCGAAATGCCCAAGATGAAGACCAAGTCAGGCGCCAAGAAGCGCTTCAAGGTCACGGCCAATGGCCGGATCAAAGTGAAGCAGGCCGGCAAGAACCACGGCATGATCAAGCGCACGCCGAAATTCATCCGAAACGCCCGCGGGACCACGGTCCTCTCGCCTCAGGACGAGAAGATCGTGAAACAGTTCCTCCCGTACGCCTGAAGGAGCGCATGACATGCCACGAGTAAAAGGTGGACCGGCTTCCCGCAACCGGCACAAGAAAGTCCTGAAGGCTGCCAAGGGCTACTATGGCGCGCGCTCTCGCACGTTCCGCACGGCGACACAGGCCGTCGACAAGGCACGGGAGTACGCGACCCGCGACCGCAAGCGGCGCAAGCGGAACTTCCGCGCACTGTGGATCCAGCGGATCAATGCAGCCGTGCGTGCGCATGACGATTCCCTGAGCTACTCGCGCTTCATCAACGGCCTCGCGATGTCCGGGATTGAGGTGGACCGCAAGGTGCTCGCCGATCTGGCAGTGCACGAGCCGGAAGCGTTCGGTGCAATCGTCGACCGCGCGAAAAGCGCGCTCGCCTAGGCCTCGAAGGGAGATTGAAAAATGAAAGTCAAGAACTCGCTTCGCTCGTTGAAAAAGCGTCATCGCGACTGCCGCGTTGTGCGCCGCAAGGGACGGGTCTATGTGATCAACAAGACCCAGCGACGCTTCAAGGCACGCCAGGGCTGATCGCTCTGTGAGAGAATTGCTGTGGGCCGCCTGTGCCGCAGGTGGCCCGTTTCATTTGAGCACCAGCCATCAGAAGTGCCAGCTCGCACCTAGCCGGAAGCCGCTGATGCCTGCCAGCGCGAAGCGGTCCGTACCGTCTGCGTCCGGTGTGGCGTCGAATGCTGTTTTCGTCGTCGAAGGCATAGTACAATCCCTCTGCGAAGAGGCTGATGGGGCTCGACAAGCGCCACTGCACGCCACCTCCGAAATGGGCTGAGCGCCTCGGCGTTGTCGAGGAGAAGAGGTGTCTCCAGCGAGTTGTGCGCCCCGAAAAAGTCACCGAGCAACCCGCCCGTGTGCAGTCCCGCCGCAAACCCGGTTCAGGCTTGTTTGCCGTGCTCAGTGGCGCTCACAGATGTGATGCGCACCGCACTCAGCAGTGCGATGATCATCAGGTATCGCATGGTCCCTCACCTTCCGGGTGAACGTCACCATACAGCCCTGAGCTGCTTCAAATCACAGTTCGCTGGAGGGGTGAAATTGTGATCAGGATCAAGCGCTAAGCTCGGAGTCGTAGTGCACATAAGTGAGGTAGAGCCCGTCCGGCGGCGCAACGGGCCCACATTGCGAACGATCACGCGAGGCGAGCGCTGTGCCGACGCGCTCGACGGGCCACTTGCCAGCGCCGACACGCTCGAGTGTACCAACCATGCTCCGCACCTGATTGTGCAGAAAGCTTCGCGCGGCAAAGTGAAAGTGCAGTTCGTCCCCGGCGGCCTCGATCCTGGCCTCGTCGAGCGTCTTTGCAGGCGACGCCGCCTGGCATTGGGCTGATCGGAATGTCGTGAAGTCATGATGGCCAATCAGGAGGTCGGCCGCCTTCTGCATGGCAGGTGCGTCGAGCGCATAGGGAACACGCCAGATCAGCCCGCCCTCGAGCGTCAGTGGCGCCCGACGGCAAAGCACCCGGTAGAGGTAACGCCGCCCTGTGGCGCTGAACCGAGCATGAAACGTGTCATCGAGCTGACGGGCGTCAAGAACCGCGACAGGATGCGGCCGCAGATGGTGGTTCAGAGCTTCGGCCAGCCGGAACGGCGACCACTCTCGGGTGAGATCGCAGTGTGCCACTTGGCCACGGGCATGCACGCCCGCATCGGTGCGGCCCGCCCCCGCAATTGCGGGCGCCTCAGGTTCGAGGCAGCGGATTGCTTCCTCGAGAACCTGCTGCACCGAAAGGCCCTCGGCCTGACGCTGCCAGCCCACGAATGGGCCACCGTGATACTCCAAGGTCAGCTTGTATCGAGGCATGGCCTGCTTTAGCGCGCCTGGCTGCGGATCGTCCAGACAGCCGGTTCTATGCGAGACGTCCATCCCCATATAAGCTCCCGGCAACGCAACGATCGAGGATGGGCGGTTTTGGGCATCGGCGACTGGGCGGACGACCTGATGGACGGGGTCGAACGCACCTGGAACAGCTTCGACACGATGTTCGAACCGGCGCTCAGACTGGGCGTCACCGGATTGAGCGGCGCGGGCAAAACCGTGTTCATCACCGGGCTTGTTGCAAGTCTGTTGAACCGCAGCCGCATGCGCCTGCTCCGTGCCGAGGCAGACCGCCGGATCATCGCTGCGATGCTGCGTCCGCAACCCGATCCGGACGTGCCTCGATTTGCCTACGAAACCCACATGTCTGCGCTGACTGGCTCGGCGCCGCACTGGCCCGAATCAACGCGCCAGATCAGTCAGCTGCGGCTGTCGATAAAGGTGCGCCCCGCGAGCATGCTCTCTATGCTGACGGGAACCCGCACGGTGCATCTCGACATCGTCGACTACCCCGGAGAGTGGTTGCTTGATCTGCCGCTTCTCGAAAAGGGCTATGGCGAGTGGGCGGCAGAAGCGCTCGCCGCCACCGAAACCCAGGCCCGGGCGAAACATGCCGAAGCATGGCATCAGGTCTTATCCTCTGCCGATGGCGCCAGCGCGCATGACGAGGTCGTGGCCGAAGCCCTTGCCGATGCCTACACGACCTATCTGTCCGCCTGCAGGAGGGCCGGTTTGTCCGCACTCGCACCCGGACGGTTTTTGATGCCCGGAGATCTTGCCGGCTCACCCGCCCTGACGTTTGCGCCGCTGCCGGCGCCGCAGCGTCCAGGCTCCGGATCGCTCTATCGCCAGATGGAGGCCCGCTACGAGGCCTACAAGAAGGTTGTGGTCAAGCCCTTCTTCCGGAACCACTTCGCCAAACTGGACCGGCAGGTCGTCTTGGTAGACGCCTTGGGTGCGCTTGCGGGAGGACCGCGGGCTCTGGCCGATCTGACAGCGACACTTGCAGAGACGCTTGCCTGTTTTCGCCATGGTGAGAACTCGTGGTTGGATCGCATGCTGGGAGGCCGGCGGATCGACAAGTTGCTCTTCGTCGCCTCGAAGGCTGACCATCTGCACCACACGCAGCATCCGCAACTCACCGCATTGGTCGAGGCAATGCTGTCGGCGGCAGCCCAACGCGCCGCCTATCACGGTGCTGAAACACGCGCGATGGCCATCGCGGCCATTCGGGCAACCGCAGAACAAGAGCTCACCCGGGATGGTCGCGAGTTGTCGCTGGTTCGCGGTGTTCGCGCCGAAGACGGAAAGGAAGTTGCTCTCTTTCCTGGTACGTTGCCCGCCGATGTGGGTGCACTTCTGTCGACCGCGGATGCCGCGTCACCGGGCGATGCACCGCCCGAGTGGGACGGAAGTGGGTTTGCCCGGCCGCCGTTTGCTCCTCCGAGCTGGAGTGGAGAGGCAGGAGAGGGACCTCCGCACATTCGCCTAGACCGGGCGATCGAGTTTCTAATCGGCGACAGGCTGGAGTAGCGCTGATGACAAGCAATCAGCCCAAGGAAACCGGTCCGCTTGTGATCGAGATTGACGATGCAGCCCTTCCGGAGGCACCGAGTCCGGCCGATGCACCCCCACCCGATGCGGATGAGGCAACAATCGATGCCACAGAAGCCCTCGCCGAGGTGCAGAGGCCGGTTGGCTCCGGAATCCTGAAGTGGTTGTTGAGCGCTGCAGGGGCTCTGTTCGCGCTCTGGCTCGGAGTAGCTGTCCACGACTTTGTCGCCGGCCTGTTCGAGCGGACGGCATTTCTGGGCTGGCTCGGCATCGCGCTCGTCGCGGTTGTGACCGCCGGTCTTCTTTTACTGATTATACGCGAGTTCGCAGGCCTCGCCCGGCTCAATCGGATGGGGACGCTCCGCACCGCCGCAGAGGAAGCGATCGCCACCGGGGCGTCCAAACCGGCAGCTGAGGTGCTTTCCAGCCTCGACAAACTCTACCGCGACCGCACGGACCTTGATTGGGCACGGGAACGCTTGTCCGGCGCGCTCGCTGACACGCCCGATCCGCAGGCAAGGCTTGAGGTCGCCGAGCGCATTTACCTGACCCCTCTCGATGAGGCGGCAGAAGCCGCGATCATGCGGGCCAGCCGCAATGTGGCGGCCACGACGGCCCTTTTGCCGCTGGCGGCGGTCGATGTGCTTGCGGCGTTCTACTGCAACCTGCGTATGGTCCGTGAGATCGCTGAAATCTACGGCGGGCGCGCGGGATGGCTCGGCTCATGGCGTCTGACACGCGCGGTGGTGGCACACCTCGTGGCGACCGGCGCTGTTGCCGCAACCGACGACATGCTCGGGCCGTTGATCGGTGGTGGGGTGCTGGGGCAACTCTCGAGACGCTTCGGGGAGGGCGCGGTTAATGGTGCGCTCACCGCCCGGGTTGGCGTGGCCGCAATCGATGTCTCTCGTCCCCTGCCCTACATCAGCCGAACACGCCCGAGTGCGTCAGGTCTCCTGCTGCGTGCGCTGCGATCATGGCGGTCATCCGAGACGCCGCAGGCAAGCAAAGAGTCCTAGATCACACGTCCCCGATCTAGTGCAGCCCGCTGATCGCACCCGCCGGCGTTGACTTCGGACGGTGCAGGGCGAGGAGCATTCGGGCTTCACTTGCCCTGCCCTGACGGAGTTGAACCAGCGCCATCGCGAACTCGATCAGATCCCGCTGCGCCTTGCTGCCACCGATGCGGGCATGATCGGCCATAGCCGCTGTGAAGTGCCTCTCGGCACCTGGCCAGTCGCCTGACGCGACCGCGCCAAACGCCTCCGCCAGCTCCCGCACCACATCACCTGCCGGCCCGCGCGCGCCGCTTATCACCCCTGCAAGAGCCTCCGTGTTGCCCGCCATCGCGTGGGCCAGCGCCGCGTGCACGTCGGCGAACGCAAGGCCCGGCTTGGGAAAGCAGGTCGACGCATATTCGCTGACGGCATGCCAACGCTCAGCTGGCACATCAACGCCCGCAAGTTCGGCGCGATACAGAATGGCGGCGGTGTCCGTTAAAATGTTGATGGGCGGGCAAGCAGTCGTGCCTGGCTGGATGTCGGCGTCGATCACCTCCCACATCAGCTCATGATCGCCCTGTTCGAGCGCCCAGAGCGCCACATGCCAAGAGACATGACAGAACAGCAGACCGTCTCGGTCGTATTCCTGCCGCCAATTGCTCAGATACGAGAGCCCCGCCTCTTGTTCTCCATTCTCATAGTGAAGATGCGCTCTGATATGCGCCCCATGGGCGCTGCGGGGCCGAACTTCGAGCGATCGCTCAATGGCTTGTTCTGCGGGCCCGAGCTGACCGATCTCGAGCTGAGCAAACGCATGCTGGGAGAGAAACCACCAATCGTCACCATAGTGAGGTGCAAGTGCCGTCGTGAACGCAAGCTGTTCGGCTTCGCGCCCCGGCTGGCCGCTGAAACCGATGAGACCGAAGACCCCCATGCACGTCTGGGAGATCATCGCGTCACGTGGATAGTCGGCCAGGTGCGCACGGATCGCGGCATAGGCCGCTGGCACCTTGCCTTCAAGCAACAATCCAAGAGCGTTCACATGTGCCGCTTCACGATCGGTGAGGGACGTGGCCGCAGCCCGGGCACGGGCCAGCGATTCCTTGATCGAAGTTTTCTGAGCCCGCATCTGGTACTCACGCGCGAGCCCAATGTGCGCCAGAGCGAGCCCCTCATCCGCATCGATCGCCCGCTGGAACGCTTCCTCAACGCCTGGTTCTGCAGCCAGAAACCGATCGACGGCATCGACATAGGCATCACGGGCTTCTTGCGACGTGGTCGACAGTGGGTTGCCGTATCTGTCCTCGAGCATCTCGATCTCCCCTGATGGGCTCGCATCGTTCTGCGGCTGCGGTTTCAGCACATCCAGAAGCGGCATTAGTCGAGCACGCGGCGCGCGGCAAGCAGGCTTAAGCTATCCAGCTCGGCAGGTTCTACAAGTTCATCCGATCAATCGGCAGATCCATCCTGGGGCTGTGGGAGGCCAGCGCTCCACGCAACGACTCCCGGATGCCAATCGAGGGCGTCTCCCACCGCAGGCTTCAGGGCTGCTCCGTGATGAAAAAGCGCATCTGCGAGCGCCCAGGCATGCCGCTCGGGAAACCGCGCATGTGCAAGAAGGAGATGCTTGCCGACGGGGCTCAGTAGCCTGAGCGGCAACGCGCCGTAGGGACTGAAACGGCCCTGTCCAGCCGACATTGCTGACGCGTCCTGTTCGGACAGGATTGCAACATCGATCTGGTCGGTGCCGAGGAGGCTCGCCAGTCTTTCCGGGCGCGGCGCCCTTGCGGGCCGAGCCTTTGCAGCAGGCAGGCTTTCCGAGAGTTCAGCCACCACGCGCTTTGCCAGGACGTAGGTTTCAGGGTCTTTCCGATGACAACCGATCAGAAGATGCTTGCGCCGGTACGTGACCCACTGACCATAGAGCGTGTGTGCAGCGGCCTCGCCTATGCCGCAAAGCCCTGCAAGGCCCACCACGAACACACGTCGGTTCAGCGAATTCACGGCGCGAAGACATCCTCGTTCAGAACCGCAGTCACAACGAAGTTGGGCACGTCGACGACCTGGCCCACGCGGAGATCCACCGCCACCGATGCTAGGATGTAGGCCTGCTCTGACGTCAGCCCATAGGTGCGCTCGATGTAGGCGATCATCTTGAGGAGCGCATCCCGAGCTGCAAGTGTCAAATCTTCCGAGAGGTTGGTGAGTGCCGGGATCTCTTCAGCGTCGAGATAGGTATGATAGGGAGGCACCTCGCCCGCGCTCTTGAGCGGCAGCCCAACCGTTTGGTGGAACTTTGATGGTTCGATGTTCTTGATCTGCGCGCCGCCCTCGACCTCCGGCCCTGTGACCACTGAAGCCTGACCGGGCCGGATTTCGGTGGTCATCGTCACGACGGCGCCCATCTCGATCGCCGTGCCCGACACCTCGCCATCCCCTTGCGCATAGTGCACGTCGCCGACGAACAACCCGCATCCGTCGACAAAGCAGGGGAACAACATCGTCGTGCCGATCTGCATCTGCTGGACGTCCATATTGCCGCCATTCTCACGCGGCGGAATGGTTCGCAGGCAATCAGCCTTATGGGAGCCATCTGGTCCGCAGACCGCCGAGGGGAGAGCGCCGATCGGCTCGGGCGGAAGTGCGATGCCACCGGCGGTGGCCAACGCGGCTTCACGCGCCTTCCAGACTGCGACTTCTTCCTCGCCCGGCAACACGCCAACAGAGCCCAGAAACGCCTCGAAGGGCACCTTGACGCCCGGCATTCCGTCCGATTCCGCGTGCGTCCGAGAAAGGCGCCAGTTGACGATGTAGGGCTCGGTGAAGATATCGCGCAGAAACCCGAAACCCGGGGCGATTACCGTGTAGCCATACTGATCCGGGACGATATCCACCAGAGTCACGGCCAGAACATCGCCACGCTTCGCACCCTCGATGTAGACCGGGCCGGTCATCGGATGCACCAGGTTGAGGTCGACGGCCGCCAGATCATCCGCGACAGAGTCCAGGGTCAGGTCAGAGTCGAGCGCATCGCGTGCATGCATGATAATCACATCACCCGGATTGGCGCGCGCCACGGGCGGAATTGCAGGGTGATACCGATTGAAACAGTTCGGATCGTCGGCGCAGTGATCGCCCTGCTTCTCGACAACAACCTGCGTTTGCCAGGTGACATCTGTTGTGTCGGCAAGCGCCTGGGCGGACGTCATTCCCGCGAGCAGAAAGACGACGGCACTGGTCCTGATCATGAGCAACCCCTTTGTGGACGATCCGCATCCTACATGCGCTTTGGCAAGACTGTCGGATCCTGCGCGGCATCGCAATCAGGTGCCGGATATCGCATGCTCCCAATGAGAAGCAGCCCGACAGCGCCTGCAACGCTGCCGGGCTTATGTCAGGTGTCGTCGCCGAATGCTTCCACGTACTCGCCGGGCTCGTCGGCTGGCGCTTCCGCATTGTCCCAAACAAGAACAAGCCTCGACCCTGCGGCTTCCTCTGCTCGTGGGCCGTGCATCAGTTCAACACCTTGAGCGATGAACAATTCGAGATCGGCGATCTCCGCTTCAAGATCGTCGCGAAGGTTCTTCGCTAGTTGCAGAACGTTACCCATACTGCGTACTCCTCACACACACAAACTGGCGCAGACCCAACTTCAGGCCCAGCGCTAACGCTTTGTTCACCATCGCCGAGCCTGCATCGCGGCGCAGCGGTGTCAGAAATACGACCCCGTCATCATTGAAATGGTGGTTGGAGATCTTGCGCAGTCGCCATTGGAGCAGCTAGGGCCGAGAGACAGTTTTTCTGGGGGGAACCGCCGATGCACTATGCGCCAGACCGTGATCCGTGCCCTCTGCCGTTCGATCCGTTCAAGAGTTGCACGGTGCCACGTCCCATCGGGTGGCTCTCAACCGTCTCCAAGGACGGTGTCAGCAATCTTGCACCGTTCAGTCAGTGGCAAAACCTGACATTCGATCCACCGATGGTCATGTTTGCGGCGAACCAGCTCGCCGACGGCCGGCGGAAGGACACTGTGTTGAATGCAGAGGCGACCGGCTGGTTCGTCTGGAACATGGCGACTTGGGCGCTGCGTGAAGCTGTCAACATCTCGGCGATGGAACTGCCCTCGGAAGAAAGCGAGTTCGCACGCGCAGGCGTCACCGAGACCGCTGCCATCGATGCTCCTTGCCCTATGGTGGCCGAGAGTCCATGCCACTTCGAATGCCGCCACATCGCGACCCACCGGCTGCCGGGAAACTCCCCGGTCGGCTGGGTTGATGTGGTCTACGGGCGCGTCAAGCGCATCCATGTCGCCGATGACATGGTGCGCGCTGATGGCAAGCTCGACATCGAGCGCCTGCAGCCGATCGCCCGAATGGGCTACTATGACTACACAGTTGTGCGTGAGGTCTTCGAGATGCGGATTCCGGGCGCGAGCGAAACAACACTTGCAGGCCTCGAGGGTCGGTCATGAGCGATCCGATCCTTCTCGACGGCGACGGGCTGACCCCCGAGGCCGTCGTCGCGATTGGGCACGGCGCAGGTGTCTCCCTTGCGCCCGAGGGGCTGGAGCGCATGCAACGCACCCGAGCGATCCTTGAGGCAGAGATGGCCGGGGACAAGCCGATCTACGGTGTGACCACCGGGCTCGGCCCTCGGGTTGTGGAACGGCTCCCCGAAGATGCCCGCACGGTGATGTCTCTGAGGACGATCCGTGGCCGCGCGCATGCTGTCGGCGCACCTTTGTCAACCGAGATCGTGCGCGGGGCGATGGCCATCCGCGCCAACAGTTTTCTCACAGGCGCTTCAGGGGCCAGCCCTGCGCCCGCTCAGCTCTTGGCCGACTGCCTGAACGCAAAGCTGACGCCCGTCGTGGGAGAGACCGCCTCGATCGGTGCTGCGGACCTGCTCTGGGGTGGGTCGATGGCGCTTCCCCTGATCGGCGAGGGCGAGTTGGAGACCGAACACGGGGTGCAACCCGCTGCCGAGGCGCTGGCCAACGCCGGTCTGGCACCGCTGACACCGGGACCGCGCGAAGGCCTCGCGTTGTGTTCGCATTCTTCCTTCATCGCATCGATCGCTGCTTTGGGCATTGTCGAGACCGAGACACTCTACGAGACCGCCCAGACGGCTGCAGCGCTTTCACTGGAGGGTTTCCGGGGCAATCTCTCGCCCATCGACCCTGACGTTGCAGCGCTTCGCCCACAACCCGGCCAGGCCGAGGCAGCCGAAGGGCTCAGGGCGCGGCTCGCAGGCTCAGCGCTGCATCAGCCTGGCGCGGCCCGGCGATTGCAAGATCCGCTCAGCCTGCGAAACATTGCTCAAATCCATGGGGCAATGCGGGCAGCGCTCGATCATGCACGAATAGCCACAACTGCAGAGCTCTCCGGAGCTTCGGACAATCCGGTGGTCCTCGGCAATCGCGAGGAAGTCCTGTCAACGGGTGGATTTCTGACGCCACACCTCACGATCGCTCTGGGCGCTCTCAATCAGGCATTCGTGCATCTGGCTGCCGCCCAGACGTCCAGAATGGCGCGCCTGATGACTGTGCGGTTCTCCGATCTGCCGCGCGGACTTGCCCCCGGTGGTGTCGACAGTGCAGGCCTCGCCCCGGCGTTGAAAGCTGCCGAAGCACTGTTCTCCGAGATCGTGCATCTCGCGATGCCCTCGCCGGTGTATCCCGGCTTCTCCGCAGACGGCGTGGAAGACATCGTTGCGCACTCCGCCGTGCCGGGAAAGGCCCTGCTTGCCATTCTCGAACGCGCCCGCAGGATCGTGGCCATCGAGCTGATGGTCGCGGTACAGGCCACCGAGTTGCGCGAACTCGGACCTGACTTGCCGCCGGCGTTGGCCGATGTTCTGTCCGAGACACGCCGAACTGTGCCACCCATCACCGAGGATCGTTCGCTCTCCGTCGACATCGAGGGACTGGTCGACCGGATCCGGCTCGGTGACTTCACAATGCGAAGCGTGATCACATAGGACACGAAGGTGGTTCGTTCAGGCAGTCATTCTCGGCAGCGTTCCTTGGCAGGTGATGAGAGCCAAATCACAACAAAGCCATCGCATCACGCATAGGGCAGGCGCATGATGAGCCCACCCCGCGATCGTGCCTTTTCGAGCATCGCCACGGCCAGAGCGATGTCCGACGTGGCCAAGCCTCGGTGCCAGAACAGGATCGTCTGATCAGGACTCTCGCGCCCCGGCCGGAGACCAGCCGCGATTTGGCCGATTTCTGCATCGAAGCTATTGCGGTTGATCAGGCCGGCATTGATGTGCGGCCTGAGCGCGCCAAACGGACCTGCTTCCAGCTGACCCAAATCATCCATCACCAGTTTGTCGAACCGATCCATGAAGTCGATGGGTAAGGCGCTCATCGTCCCATAGGGCACGACCAGCGTTCCGGGACGCACCCAGGCGCTCTCGAAGAACGGCTGCGGCTCCGTAAGGCGGGAGGCTTCGACCTGAATGTCGGCGCCCTCGAGACAGCTTTGCCAGTCATGCGTCGCCACCACAGGCTTGCCGAGGTCCTCAGACAGCCGCTCGGCAAAGGCCTCCCGGCTCTCGGGGCGGCGCGAGTGCACGCGGATCTCATCGAATCCGAACAAATGGTCCAGGAGACGGACATTCCAGTAGGCTGAGCCGCGCGCTCCTATATGCCCAAGGACTTTCGGACGCTCCGGTGCCAGATGCTTCCCACCGATTGCCGTAAGTGCCCCGGTGCGCATGTCTGTGATACCAGCAGCATCGACGACCGCGCGGGGCGTGCCGTTTGAGGGATCGAACAGTGCGATCAGGCCCATCTCGGATGGCAAGCCATGCTGGTAGTTGCCGTGAAAGTCTCCGACCACCTTGATACCTGCCAGCCCAAGCGGGGCGACGTAACCGCGGAGCACATTGAAGTGGCCGTCGACGGCCTGATCTGGGCGCAGGTGCATGCGCGGCTCAATCACCGTCTCTCCCCGGCCAGCTGCGATCAGCCCGCCTTCAACGGCTTCGAGAATTTCGGCGTCGCTGAGCGCGAGTTCTGCGATCTGCGGGCCACCTAGGTATTCGATTTCAATTTTTGACATTTTTTCGCTGATTTAACCGCAACTGAATGAGAATTAACGGTTCATTCAGACTTCCGTTAGCATCCTGCATTCATCTTTTGGTAGGAAAGAAGTACATTTGTGGGCCAAATCTTAATCATCGGCAGTTCTTCCGCAGCAGCATCATGGGGTCGGTCCCTGAATGCTCTGAACCATCATGTCGAGCTGGTACCGGATAGTTTGGGCGTACAAGAAAGGTTTGAAGGCGCTCAGATCGACATTCTCATTGTGGATATCGAGAAACCCGATTGTGGGGAAGCTTTGCTTATCCCGCAAGCCCGTGCCGCGTGGCCGGGTTGTCGGTCCATTGCTGTCGCATCCAGTTTCGCGTTCCGGTCATCTGCGGTCTATCAGATGGGGCTGTGGTCGCCTGATCAATTGCTCCTGAAACCGGTGTTCCCGCGCACGCTCACTGCGACAGTCGCGTTTCTCGACGCACAACGCAGGTCACAAAGCATCCGTACAAACGCACAGCACGCATGGGCCGCAGCCTCTCACGCGGTAACGCACCGACGCGATACCGTGCCACACTAGGTCAGTTTGGCCCGGGTCTGCCGGGCCAATCGACCTCCTCCACCTATTCAGGCTTTCTCCTTTGCCACATAGGTCGTGACGACTGCGTCATCTGCCGAAATTGGCCGGCAAATGCCTATGACAGCAACCGCAGCACCAGCACTGTCGCGCTCAACCCGCCCACTGAGCAAAACCGGCAACTGATCGCCTGATGCCTGCGCGATACGCGCGCGTATCGAGAAGGGCACCGCTTCTTCGATCGTCGCCGTGAGTGCCCGGCGCACCATCTCGCGATCATCCGCGTGAAGGCGGTCGATCATGTCATCGATACTCGGTTCGAACTCCGCGCTCTCAAGCCCGTGCAGACGGTAGACCTGTGGCGACCAGTAAAGCGCATTGTCAGCAAGGTCATGGCGCCAGAAGCCGATGCCGGTGGCCTCTTCGGCCATCCCCATCAGATCTGAGCGCCACCTGAGATCTGCCCGGACAAGATGGTCCTCAGTGACGTCGGCCACCGCATTGACTGCTCCCAGCACATCCCCGTTCTCATCAATCACGGGCGACGCATTTCTCTGAATGAAGCTCTGGCGTCCGTCTTTGGCCTTGTAGCGGATCAAGCTGCCCACCTGTCGCTGGCCCCTCAACGCCCGCAGGATCGGATGATCTTCCGGCAGCATTTCCTCGCCAGTTTCGACGTCGTAGGCGGATGCTTCCGGGCTGATCCGTTTCCACCGCTTGCCCGTCACCTGGCGTCCCTTCAGGGCACGTGCCATCTTGTTCTGCAGACGCAACACTTCGTTGTTGTCGATAAACTCGAGACCCACAGGGATGGTCTCGATGATCGAGTCGACCAGAGCCTGGCGCTCGTTGAGCTGGATGCGTGCTTCGTACTCCGATGTGATGTCCTGCGAAACGATGTAGAGACCCCGCCCACGCTCGCTGCTTTCATAGGGGACGCGGTCGGTTTGGAACCACTTCATGGGTCTGTCATCGCCACCGACACGTTCGATCTTGCCAAGTTGCTTGTCGCCAGCGTCGATGAGCTCCTTGTCGCTTTCGCGCGACCCCTGGGTCAATCCGCTCGCCAACTCGTAGAAGTCCTTCCCGATCGCCTCCACTGGCAGGATCGGCACCCGGTCTGCAGCGGCCTTGTTGAGATTGATCACTTCACCATTCTCGCCGACATGCCAAATCATGACCGGCACACTGTTCAGGAGCATCTCCAGCTCAGCACGGACAAGCAATGCAGAAGTATCCGCAACGATCGCAGTCGCACCGATCAACTCGCCCTTCGGGTTGAAGTATGGCGCAGCCGCAATGGATCCCTTGAAGTCGTCTGTCTCGACCTCGAGCTCATGCTTCGTGCCGGTGCGGATCACCTCGGACATGAACTTGGAGAGCGGAGGGAACCCTTCGGGCAAGCTGCACTGGCTGACATGTGGCTTGCCGACGCCGGGCTCGATGTTGAACAGCGCGCGCGCCGTCTGGCTGCAGCGTACGATGTGCAGGCCATCGTCGACGACCAGCACCGGGGCTGCGATGTTTGCCAGAATGCTGTCGAGCTCCTGGTTCAACATTGTCAGCTCGTGGCTGTTGATCTGGAGCTCCTCGTTGACCGTGATCAGCTCTTCGTTGGTCGACTGAAGTTCCTCGTTGGCGGTCTCCAGTTCTTCATTGGTCGATTGAAGCTCCTCGTTGGCGGATTGCATCTCTTCATTGAGCGCCTGAAGTTCTTCGTTCGTGGTCTCGAGCTCCTCGACCGTCTGCTGGAGCGACTCGCGTGTAGAGTCCAGCTCTCGCTGCAAGAGCACGATCTGATCGCGCGACTCTTCGTCTGTCGCGGTCAGGTCGAACGTTTCGGATTCTTCTTCTTCCCACTCCGCGAACACCACCAAGGCAAGTGACTCGGCACCATGCGACGCCTTGAGCGGGTAGACCCGAATCTGCATTCTGACCGGATCATCATTGTCGCGCCGCCGCGTCGCTCCCGAGCGCATGGTGTTGTTACGGAACGCGAGCGTTACAAGCGTGCGTACTTCATGCCGAACATCAGCCCGCAACATCGAAATCGTGGCGCCGCGCACAAACCCCTCGGACAGCGACACGAACTTGTCGATGTTGCCGAAGATTCGACGGATATGCAGGTCCTCACTGACGAGAATGCTGTTCGGGCCAATTGCCCGCGACAGAGAATCAAACAGCGCACCAGCCATCTCGAGGCTTTGTGTGTCCTCACCACGGATGCCCGGAAGATCGTAGCGTGTGATCCGCCCTGCCGAGGCCGAAACGTCACGCTTGATCCGATCGATCGCGACCTTCCGCCGAAACACGCGGTGCCGATCTGAAGCTGTCTGGAACAGATCCTCTGACCCTGTGATGGTCTCCGACTTGCCAAGGAAAAGCAGGCCGGTTGAGTTCAGCGAGTAGTGCAGCCGCGCAAGAACACGCTTCTGCAATGTCGCTCCGAAATAGATCAGCAAGTTGCGGCAGCTGATCAAATCGACGTTCGAGAACGGCGGGTCCTGACAAAGATTGTGCGGCGTGAAAACCACCCGGTCGCGGATCACCTTGTTGATCGTATAGCTGCCTGGCGAACGCTCGAAGTATCGCCGGCGCAACTCGACCGGCACATCATCCAGGGCCGCTTCAGGGTACTGGCCCCGGCGTGCGATCGTGAGTGCGTTCACATCGATGTCGGTCGCGAAGATCTGAACCGTCGTCTTGTCGAGCTCTTCAATCCCGCCGAGCGCTTCGATCAGGAGCAGCGCCACGGTATAGGCTTCCTCGCCCGTGGCGCACCCGGGAACCCAGACACGAATGCCCTTTGAGCGTCGCTGCTCGACCATAGGGCCAACAAGCTCGCTAAGCGCCAGGAACTCTTCCTTGTCGCGAAAGAACGATGTCACCGAGATCAGCAGATCCCGGAACAGAGCGTCGACCTCTCCAGGAGAGCTGCGAAGCTGCGTCAGGTAGTCGTCGATCTCACTGAGCGACAGGGCGTTCATCCGCCGCTCGATCCGCCGTCGCACCGTCGAGGACTTGTATTCTCGGAAGTCCACCCGTGTTCGGGCAAGGAGTATCTGAAACAGATCGGACAGCGCATCACGCGGCACTTCGTCTTCCCCAATGCCGTCGAGATCGCGTGGGAGTTGCGTGATCCGCTCGAACTGTGCGCCGATCTGTTGCGGCGACAGCACCAGATCAATGCACCCGGTGTCCATCGCCGACAATGGCATGCCGTTGTACTTTGCGGTCTTCTCGTCCTGCGCAATGGTGATCCCACCGGCAGCCCTGATCGCCTGAATCCCGTAGGCGCCATCGGAGCCAGTCCCGGACAGAACCACCCCAATCGCACGATTGCCCACCGTCTCGGCGAGCGAACGGAAGAACCGGTCCACAGACGGTTTCGGCACCGCGGGTTCATGACTGGGCGCACGCAACTGAAGTGCCGCACCCGATACGATCACATCGTGGTTCGGTGGTCCGACGTAGATCCCGTTTGGCTCGGGAATCAACCCATCTGTGATTTCGGTGACCGGGAGAGATGTTTCGCGACCAATCAGCTCAGTCAGCAAGCTTTTATGCTGCGGGGACATGTGTTGTACGACTACGTAAATCGCACCCGTATTATCTGAGAGATTCTTGACCAGGACGCGTAGTGCTTCCAATCCGCCGGCGGACGCACCAATTCCAACCCAGAAACTCTGTGCTGCAGTATTTTTGCTAATCATATCAGCGGCCAATGATGAGTGTTGCGATACGGGAGTTGCATTGACGAGTTCGCGTCAAGGTAGCGTCCGGCGCAATGTTGGGACAAGTACTTTTCCGCGAGCAACTGGGCATGAGGCCTATCTTTGCGTGCATCGAATTTTCCAAATCCTGCCGATATCGCGCATCCTGACGCGCGTTAACTTTGTCACATCTATCGTGGCAACTTTCCGTTAACGAAAATTAAACATCCCACCCATTCGTGGATTTGAGATTAACCAGTGAGTAATACTTTGATTCTGACAATCCAAAAAAACTATGAGCCGCTTTGGTGACAGTTTTTCTCTTGAGTTTACAATTTTTTTAGCTGAAACAGCGATTACCTCCTGTACGGAGCAGAGTGACATCTGGGTGAGGCAGAAAATGCGTAGCGACGCGGAAGAAATGGGCCAGCAGGATCAAATTGTAATCACACTTCATGAGGAAGTGGATGGTGACTTGCAGGTGAGGTCAGTAGATCTGTTCGCAGGGGCCTTGAAACTAAGGCTATCGACGCAGGGCGTGTATCGTGTCGACGAGGTTTTTCACCGCGAGATGGCCGATACAATTCACACGATCTGCCATGAATCGAATCTGGCGAAGCAGATACTGTCGATGCCGGACGCATTGCTGCGCGTTCGCGGATTGATGATTCGGGGTTACACTCTTCTGGTTAACACCATGGCGAACGGCCTCAGACAGTTCATCATCCGGCTGTCACGCACACTGGGCAACGCGTTCGACCTTTTCCAGCTCAAGAACATCTCGAGCGACAGCATGGCCGCGCTCAACCCGCGAACCGAAACCCAGGGCCTAAAGGACACGGGTTCGGATCAGCTGTTCAATGAGATGCTCTCTCACATCTATCTGCCGCTTGTGAACCTGAACAACTTCCTGCGGGCGGCTCTCGACGGCGAGCGCGCCTACAACACCACGCAGTTGTCGAACTCGGTCGTTCACCTCAAGACCAAGACAGAAGTTCTGCAGTTCGCCTTCGACCGGCTCATCTCGGAAGTCATGCTCGAAAAATACACCCAGCCGGGCAGTCAACGCCAAATCTCCTCGAACTGAGACCCAAGGCATCCCACCGTTTTCGGACACCCCATCTGGCGGTCGACCTTCCAAGCAAGATCAACGATTCTATAGAGAACTTCCGCAGGAATTCTGCTTGATTGGCCTTTGGTTGCCGAGCTGACGGCGACACGAGGCCGGAGGCTTCCTGCATGGACGTTCTGCTGCAGCAATGGCTCAGTCTCTTCCTGCGCTGGGCGCACATCGTTGCGGCGATCGGCTGGATCGGCTCTTCCTTCTACTTCATGTGGCTTGATGCGAGCTTGCGAAAACACGCCTCCCTGCCAGCCGGCGTGAAGGGAGAGAACTGGTCGGTGCATGGCGGAGGCTTCTACCATTCGCGGAAGTACATGGTCGCGCCCGAATCCATGCCGGACGATCTTCACTGGTTCCGCTGGGAGAGCTACCTGACATGGCTCACCGGATTTGCGCTCCTCTCGGTCACCTATTACTGGAGCGCGTCAAGCTATCTGATCGATCCCGAGAAGACTGATCTCGACCCGCGCATCGCAGTGGCGCTGTCGGTGGTCGGGCTCGGACTGGGCTGGCTGCTCTACGACGGTCTGTGCAAATCGCCTCTCCGTTTCAAACCGGGCCTGATGTTCGCTGTCCTGTTTGGCGCCATCATCGCGGCGACTTGGGGCTATGGATTCATATTCTCGGATCGGGCGGTCTTCATCCAGGTCGGCGCCACCATCGCCACCTTCATGACCGGCAACGTGTTCCTGGTCATCATTCCCAACCAGAGAGTCGTGGTGGCCGATCTGAAGGCGGGCCGCATCCCGGATGCCCGCTACGGTGAAATCGCCAAGCTGCGATCGACTCACAACAACTACCTCACACTTCCAGTCCTGTTTCTCATGATGTCAAACCACTACCCAATGACCTTCGGACATCCGTTCAACTGGGCAGTGGTGGGCCTTATCCTCGCGCTGGGAGCCGTCGTGCGTCACTGGTTCAACCGTCACGAAGCAGGCGCAAAAGGCGTCGTCGTGATCTGGCAGTGGCCTGTCGCAGCCATGCTCTCCGTCATGTTGATCGCACTCACGGCCTGGCAACCAGGCAGCCCCCCCGAAGGCAAAAGCATAGCGGCGGCGGACGCACTGGCCATCGTGCAGGCGCGGTGTACAGCCTGTCATGCCGCGCAGCCGTCCCACCCGGATTTCGAGGCACCTCCCGGCGGTCTGATCCTGGAGACACTGGCGCACGTTCGCGCAAACGGTGCATCAATTCTGGCGCAGAGCGTTTTGAGCGAAGCCATGCCACTCGCAAACTCAACGGGCATGCTGGATCAAGAACGCGCGCAGCTCGGTGGCTGGATCCGAGCCGGCATGCAGGACGAGTAGCCGCTCTACTTCGGCCGGACCCGCACCCCGCCGGACCAGCATTCGGTGACCGCGCGGTCGTCGGCGAGAACGATCAGCGCAAACATCACTTCGGCGATGCTCTGGGCCCGGATCGTACGCTGCGCGAGAACGGGCGTTGCCGCAGGATCGATCACGATCGCGTCCGCCTCGAGACCCGCCACGAGATTGCCCACGTGGCTTTCAAGCTTCAGCGCGCGGGCCGCACCGCATGTCGCAAGCCACCACAGCTGAGCGGGTGAAAGCGTATCGCCACGCCGTTGTGCCACCTCATAGGCAGCTTTCATGGTGTCAAACATCGCATAGGAACTGCCCCCACCCGTATCGGTGGCAAGTCCGAGCGGCGCACCTGCTGAGACGAGACCCAAGACGTCGCACTCTCCCGAGCCGAGATACTGGTTGGAGGTCGGACAATGCGCGACCCCGGAACCGCTCGCTGACAATCGCGCCGCTTCATGCGGAGTCAGGTGAATCGCATGCCCGAAGACTGCCCCGGCGCCGACGAGCCCGAACCTTTCGTAGACGCCCAGATAGTCGCCTGAACCCGGAAAAAGCCGTGCGACCCAGTCGATCTCCGCCGATTGCTCCGAGAGATGGGTCTGCATCAGGCAATCCGGGTTCGCGGCCCAAAGCGCACCTGCAGCCTCGAGCTGCTCCGGTGTCGACGTCGGCGCGAACCGAGGGGTGACCGCATAGCCGGCGCGACCTCTTCGGTGCCATCGCGCAATCAGGGCGTTCGCGTCGTCAAACGCTGTCTGTGGCGTGTCACAAAGCTCGGGGGGTGCATTGCGATCCATCATCACCTTGCCGCCGATACAACGGAGACCCCGCGCCTCGGCTTCGGCGAAGTAGGCGTTCACGGATGTTGGATGGATCGTGCAGAAGGAGGCCGATGTTGTAATACCGTTCCGAAGCTGCTCGTCGAAGAAGGCACGTGCGGCAGTGCGTGCATGGTCCGGATCGCCAAAGCGGGCTTCCTCGGGAAATGTGTAGGTCTCGAGCCAATCCAGTAGCCGCGCGCCCCAGGACCCGATCACGCCAATCTGCGGGTAATGCGTGTGGCAATCGACAAAACCGGGCGCGATGATCCCGGTGCCGGTGTTTCTGACCTGCGCCTCGGGATGGGCAGACAGCACTCTCGCCGCAGGCCCGACATCGCTGATCAGCCCGTGCTGCATGACCAACGCTCCGTCGCTTTCGAAGGTCAGCGCAGACGTGCCATCGACGAACGGATCGCCGGTGAAGCGGATCAACGGGCCGCGCAGGACAATGGCGCCGGTCATGTCGATGTGCGAGATGCCCGATCCCGGGCCAGCAGGTCAGCAGCGACCGAGACGGCGATCACCGCGGGGCGCTTGTCGCGCAGCCCAGGCAACCCCATCGGACAACTGAGGCCTTCGGACTGCACACCCCGCTCGGCGAGACGGCGTGCAAATACAGCGCGCTTGCTCTGCGAGCCGATCAGGCCGCAATAGCCGTAGTCCCGCGCGAGAACCGCCGAGACAATCTCGAGATCCAGCGCGTGCGAATGCGTCAGCACAACATGGAAGGCATCGTCTTCGGCCTCGGCAACCACAGCTTCCGGTAGCGGCGTCTCCCGGGTGTGAACCCCGGATGACGGCTCCATCAATCCGGGGCGCGCATCACACCAGGTCGTGCGGAAGGGCAATGCCGAGAGAGACTGCACCAGCGCCCTCCCAACATGGCCTGCGCCGTAGACGAAGACCTGCCGCCGAGCGGGGCCATCCCGCAGCACAGGCCCTCCGGGCCAGAGCGCGACATCGCCGGATGGGACGGAATGCGAGATCACCGCGACCGCGATGTGCATGCGCCCGCCGCAGCACTGGTCGCTGTCGGCGTTCAGGGCGATGTCGAGCATTTTCTGGCCTTTGCCTGCATCCAGCAGCGCACGCGCCACCATCAGCGCCTCGTGCTCCGCACGGCCACCTCCGATCGTGCCAACGCTCCCGCCTGCATGCAGCAACATCGCGGCACCCGCCTCCTGCGGTGTCGATCCCTGGACCTCGGTCACGAGCAGCACGGCAACGCGCTCATAGAGTGCCCGGGCCGCTGCGATATCGGCGGCGTTGATCACTGCCCCCGAACCCTGTCGACCGCCGCCAGCACACGCTCGGGTGTCGCTGGCGTGTCCAGCGCGGGATAGGCACCGTCTCCGGCTGCGGCCACGGCTGCAGAGATGGCCTGATGGGCAGAGATCGCCAGCATCAGCGGCGGCTCGCCAACCGCTTTGGAACGGCGGATCGTGAGCTCGCGGTTCTCGCCCTTTTCCCAGAGACGAATGTTCATCTCGGGGGGGCGGTCCGAGGCGCAGGGTATCTTGTAGGTGGACGGCGCATGGGTCCGAAGCCTGCCAGCCGCGTCCCAGTCAAGCTCCTCCATCATCAGCCAGCCCGCGCCCTGAACGAAGCCGCCTTCGATCTGGCCAAGATCGATGGCCGGGTTCAAGGACCGACCGACATCATGGAGGATGTCAACGCGCAGCAGCCGGTTCTCTCCGGTGAGCGTGTCGATCACCGCCTCGGACACGGCCGCACCGTAAGCGAAGTAGTAGAACGGCCGCCCGCGTCCGGAGGCCCGATCCCAGCTGATCTTCGGCGTCGCATAGAAGCCGGTGGCCGACATCGGCACGCGCGCGCGATAGGCATCCTGCGCCAGGTCTTCGAAACCGATCTCGCTTGCACCGCAGCGAACCCGGTTGGGCAACCATTCAATCTGTGCCTCGGTGACGTTGCGGGTCTCGCACAAATGGCGCACGAAGCGAGCCTTCAACGTGTCACATGCGGCCTTCACGGCCATGCCATTGATGTCAGACCCCGAGGACGCGGCGGTGGCCGAAGTGTTCGGCACCTTGTCCGTCCGCGTCGACGTGATCCGCACCTTGTCGAGATCGATGCAGAGCTCCGAGGCCGCAATCTGGGCAATCTTGGTCATCAACCCCTGCCCCATCTCGACACCACCGTGGTTCAGCATCACCGAGCCATCCTGGTAGACATGCACCAGCGCGCCCGCCTGGTTGAGGTGCGTCATCGTGAAGGAAATGCCGAACTTCACGGGCGTGAGCGCGATGCCGCGCTTAAGCACAGGACTGTCCGCATTCCAGCGCGCGATCTCGCCCCTGCGAGCGACATAGTCGGAAGACTTCGCCAGATCGTCCACGATCTCACAGATCACGCAGTCCTCGACCTTCATGTGGTAGGGCGTCGTTACGCGGTCTCCGCCTGGCGGGTCGTAAAAATTCGCGCGACGCACCTCGAGCGGATCGCGGCTCAAATCATGTGCGATGTGGTCGATCACCCGTTCGATCCCCACCATCCCCTGCGGCCCGCCAAAGCCACGGAAGGCGGTGTTGGACACCGTGTTCGTGCGGCAGCGGTGAGAGACAATCTCGGCCGCCGGCAAATGGTAGGCGTTGTCGGCATGAAACATCGCCCGGTCACAGATTGCATGGGAGAGATCGGTCGACCAGCCGCAGCGGGCCATCTGCTCGACGCGAAGCCCCTGGATCCGTCCATCGTCGTCGAAACCGACATCGTAATCGATCAGGAAGTCGTGGCGCTTGCCCGTCAGGATCATGTCCTGGTCACGATCGAGGCGACATTTCGCGGGACGACCGGTCGCCTTTGCCGCCACGGCGGCGCACGCCGCCATCAGGTTTCCCTGGGTCTCCTTGCCGCCGAATCCGCCGCCGAGCCGGCGCACTTCGACTGTCACCGCGTGCGCAGGGACACCGAGCACACGCGCAACAACGAGCTGGCACTCCGAGGGGTGCTGGTTCGAGGAGACGATGCGCACCTCGTCGTCTTCGCCGGGCCAGGCAACGGCCACTTGGCCTTCGAGATAGAACTGCTCCTGACCGCCGATCTCGATCCGGCCGCTGAGCCGATGCGGCGCTGCATCGATGGCAGCGCGCGCATCTCCGCGGGCCATCCTGTAGGGTGCCCCGAACGAGGCGCCGGCGCGCATCGCATCGGCGATGGTCAGCACCGGGGTGTGCTCCTCGCGCTCGAAGCGGGCAAGCGTTGCAGCCGCACGTGCCTCGGCAAGGGACCGTGCCACCACGAGGAACAGTGGCTGGCCCGCAAACCGGACAGTGCCGTCGGAGTGTTCAGACCCCGCGAGCATGGGCTCGTCGTGCACAACGGGGCCGACATCGTTTGATCCCGGCACATCGTCCCCTGTCGCCACCAGGATCACGCCGGGCGCCTGGCGCACCGCGTTCACATCGACCGGCCCAATCGTGCCGGCGGCAAAGTCCGCCATCGCGATGTGGCAATGGAGTAAATCCGCCGGTTCGGGGATGTCGTCGGTGTAGACCGCAGCGCCTGTGACGTGCTTCTCCGCGCTGTCGTGGCGACGCGAGGTGTGGACGCCGTCCCGGATGCCGGCCACAGTCATCCGGGCACCGCCGCACCGCGGCATGCCGGCTCATCTGAATGCTCGAGAAAGTAGCGCAACAAGAGGTTCTGCGCTGCACGCAACCGGTAGGCGCCGGACGCGCGATGGTCATCGATCGGCGAAAAGTCGTCGGCGAGGGCCGTCATCGCCGCGTCGATCGTTGCGCGCCGCCACGGTTCGCCATGGAGCGCCGCCTCGGCCTTCGCCGCGCGGGCGGGAATGCCGGCCATACCGCCGAACGCCAGACGCGCGGCTGTGACACGGCCATCTGTCGCTCTGACATCGAAGCAGCCGAGGACCGACGAGATGTCCTGATCCTGACGCTTTGAGAGCTTGTAGCATGCCAGCCGCACGCCAGCCTCGGGCAATGGAACACGGACGGCCTCGACGATTTCGCCACTGCGCAGAGCCTGGTCACCATAGGCGCGAAAGAACGTCTCGAGTGGCATCTCGCGCCGTCCGGTGGCGCTGCGCAGCACCAGAAGCGCACCGGCGGCGATCAGCGCCGGCGCCATGTCACCGACTGGCGAGCCGTTGGCAATGTTCCCCCCGATCGTCCCGGCGGCGCGCACCTGCCCGCCACCGATCCTGGCGATCAGCGCACCGAATTCCGGCCAGTGAGCAGCAAGCAGGGGAGCGGCCTGTGCATAGGTTGCCGCCGCGCCGATCCAAAGATGGCCCGCAGCCTCTCGCATGTCGTGCAGCGCACTCACCCGGTCCACGTGGATGACACACGCAGGATCGAAGGCCTGTTTCGTCACCCACAGCCCCACATCCGTTGCCCCGGCGAGGATGGTGGCCTCCGGATGCAAACTCACAAGACGGGTCAGCTCTTCAACGGTTTCTGGCGCAAAGAAGCGCCGCCCCGCCGCTTCGTAGGCCAGCCCTCCCGATGTGCCGAGCGCGGCGATTGCCGCCACCGTCTCCCCGTCGGTACGCTGCCAATTCGGTGCGGGAAGGTCGTAGGCGGCTGCTGCCGCCTCAAGGATTGGACCGTACCCGGTGCAGCGGCAAAGATTGCCCTGCAACAGTTCAGCGGCGCGCTGCGCATCCGGGCGGGCCTCGGTCGACCAGGCACACCAGAGGCTCATCACGAAACCCGGCGTACAGAACCCGCACTGCGATCCGTGGCCTTCGGCCAGTGCCTGCTGCACCGGATGCAGCCTTCCGCAAGGTGACGCCAGCCCCTCGACGGTGACGATCTCGCTGCCATGCACCATGCCGAGCGTCATGATGCAGGCGCAGACCGGGCGGGTTTCGAGACCCCCGGTCCCGACGCGGCGCAGGCCCACGGTACACGCCCCGCAGTCTCCCTCGGCACAGCCTTCCTTGGTGCCGGTCAAGCGACGTTCGTATCTGAGCCAGTTCAGAAGCGTCGTCATCGGGGGCAGATCCGCGATCTCAACTGCCTCTCCGTTCAGCAGAAAGCGGATCGTTGTGTCCATCTCAGCTGCCCCGATAGGTCGAGTAGCCGAAGGGCGAAAGCAACAGGGGCACATGATAGTGCCCGCCAGCATCAGCAAGACCAAATCGCACCGGCACCTCGTCGAGGAACGCGGGTTCGGCCGATGCGATCCCTTGCGCCGCGAAGTAGGCACCTGCACCGAAGATCAGCTCGTACCGACCCGCTTTCAGCTTTGCTCCTTCCAGCAAGGGACTATCAGTCCGCCCGTCTTCGTTCGTCACGGCCTCGGCAATCTTGCGATGGCTGTTGCCGCTAACCCGGTAGAGCAGAATGCGCACACCGGCGGCCGGGCACCCTTGCGCCGTATCCAGGACATGTGTGGTCAGCCGTCCCATAAGCTCCTCTACCGCTCGGCCCGGAAGGGGCGTCCGATGCAGGCCGGCGCGTTCGCCTTTGTCAACGCCACGTCCCGCGAGATGATCACCAACGCAACGATCGTCGCAATATACGGCGCCATCGCGAGAAACTGCGAGGCAACCGGCACGCCCAGGTCCTGACCGTAGAACTGGAGCTGGGTCACTGCAGCAAATAGGTAGGCACCCGCCACGACGCGCAAGGGCCGCCACGTCGCAAACACCACAAGCGCCAGAGCGATCCAGCCGCGCCCCGCAGTCATGTTCTCCCCCCACATGGGCGTGTAGGCAAGACTGAGATAGGCGCCGCCGAGACCCGCCATCGCGCCTCCGAACAGGGTCGCGAGATAGCGGATCCTGATCACGGGCAGCCCCAGCGCATGACCGGATGTGTGGTTGTCGCCGACAGCACGCAGGGCAAGGCCCGCCCTCGTTCGGGACAAGAACCAGGCAACCAGCCCCGCGATCGCAAGCGCCAGATAGACCATCGCATCGTGATTGAGCAGGATGCGCCCGAGCGACGTCGTCTCAGAAACGCCGGGAATGTCCAGCTTCGCAAGCGGCGTCAATGCCTCGCCAACGAAGCCCTGTCCGATCAGACCCGAAGCACCGATTCCGAAGATCGTCAACGCCAGACCCGTTGCCGCCTGATTGGCGAGCAGGCTGAGAGCAACGACGGCGAACATCAGCGCAAGGGCAGTGCCGGCCGCAGCCCCCGCCACGATCGCCAGCGGAGTGGAGCCCGTGGCATAGGATGTCGCGAAGGCCGCGACGGCCCCCATCAGCATCATCCCCTCAACCCCCAGATTGAGGACACCAGAGCGCTCGACAACCAGCTCACCCATGGCGGCAAACAGGAACGGTGTTGCAGCAATCACCATCGAGATCAGGAAGGGCTCCATCAGGCGACCTCCCTGAGCGAGACGCGGAGCCGAAAGCGTATCAGCGTATCGCAGGCGAGCAGGAACAGCAGGAGCATGCCCTGGAAGATGCCCGTGACGTTCTTCGGAAGTTTCAGCATGATCTGGGCATTCTCGCCGCCGATGTAGCTGACGGCCAGCACCACCGCACCGAACAGCGCACCGACCGGGTTCAGACGGCCGAGAAAGGCCACGATGATTGCGACGAACCCGTACTCCGCCGAAATCACGGGCTGGAGTTGCTGGATCGTCGCCGAGACTTCGATGGCTCCCGCAAGACCGGCAAGCCCGCCCGAGAGCAGAAGCACGAACCAGATCGTGCCGTGCTCGGAGAAGCCTGCGAAGGCTCCGGCGCGGGGGGCCGCACCGATGACGCGGACCCGAAAGCCCCGCATCGTGCGGGCCATCATCACCGCCAGCGCCACGGCAACGACAATTGCGAGGACGACGCCAAGATGCAGCCTTGTGCCCTGCACGAGCACAGGCATCAGAAACGGCTCGGCGAAATCGCGCGATTCCGGAAAGCCCATGCCGGCCGGATCCTTCCAGGGCGAGCGCACGAGCCAGTCTAGCAGCAAGGCCGCCACATAGGTCAGCATCAAGCTCACGAGGATTTCGTTGGCGTTGAAGCGTGTGCGCAGAAGGGCCGGCACCGCCGCCCAGGCTGCCCCGCCCAGAGCACCGGCCAGCAGGTAGATCCCCAACCAGAGCCAACCCGCGCCATCTGGCGCATAGAGCGCGACAGCGCCCGCCGTGATCGCGCCGAGCGTATACTGTCCTGCCGCCCCGATGTTCCAGACGTTGGCACGGAAACAAACCGCGAGACCAGCGCCAATCAGCGCCAGCGGAATCGCCTTCACCACGACCTCTGAGGGGGTGTAGAGCCACATTTCCCGCTCGCCGGGTGGCAGGATGATCCACTTCCAGAGCTCGTCGAACGGCTGAGCGAAATAGATGTAGAGCGCCTCGCCCGGCGCCCGGCCCATCGCCGCCAGCATCACAGCGCCGAACACCAGGGTGAGCGCGATCGCAATCACCGGTGAGAACAGCGAGAACAGGCGCGAGGGCTGTGGGCGGGGCTCGAGCCGGATCACCGTGCGACCCCGGTCGAGAGAAGTTCGAGGGCATGACGGCGTGGCCGCCAGCCCAGAGAGCGGAGCCGCTCGCCAGACGCCTGTTGGTCCCAGCAGCGCGGATCGGTGGGCTCTGTGATCCCGGCAGGACGGCCCGGCGCCAATTGGCTCAGCGGAATGCCCCGATCCGTGACCGCGATCAGAACGCTGCCGGAGGCACTTTGCGTCAGCGCGATGCCATAGGCCTCGGCAAGGTCATCACGATGCACCAATGGCCATCGCTGCCTCCCTGGACCCGGCACAAGATCGGCAGGGTTGCGGAGAAACCGGAGTTCACCGCCCAGCACCTCGTCCCAGACAAGTGCCGGGTGCACCAGCACGGCGTCCGCATGACCGGCTGCCAACCGCAACCAGCCATCGCGCATCCAGCCAAAGTCGTCCGGCGGGTTAAGCGGCGTCGCCTCGTCGATCAATCCCTCGGCTGGACCAAACAGCCATATCCCGCCCGTGTAGATGATCCGCCCGGGAAAGCGCAGCAGACGCGTGACCAAGGCCGCATCGAGCGTCGGCATATCGCCAGCCCAACTGGCAGCACAATGGATCACCGCGTCCGCTCGTTCGAACCAGACATCCAAGCCCGAAAGGTCCGCGAGATCGCCCGTACCCGGCTCGATGCCGGGCCCTATCGGCGCACGCGACGGATCCCGGCACGGGCAGAGCACCGCATGGCCGGCGGCGGCCAGCGCATGTGCCACCGCATGTCCAATGTAGCCCGACGCTCCGAGGACAAGAACACGCATCAGGCGAGCTCCTCGTTCGGCAGCTCTGTTGCGTCGGGATGAGCGCCCCCCATCAGCAGCCCCACCTTCTCCGGGGTCATTTCAGCGACATCATGGGGACGCGAGAGGCGTCCGTGATGCATTACAGCGATCCGGTCGCAGATCGAGAAGATCTCCTCGAGATCCTGGCTGATCACCAGCACCGCCGCACCGTCTCGAGCCAGATCCATCAACGCGCGCCGGATCACCGAGGCGGCGCCCGCATCAACCCCCCATGTCGGCTGGCTGACAATGAGAACGCCGGGTGCGCGCAGGATCTCGCGCCCGACAACGAACTTCTGGAGGTTGCCGCCGGAAAGAGAGCCTGCCACCGGGTTCTCGCTGGCGGCGCGCACATCGAAGGCGTCGCGCACCCGCCGCACCCAACCTGCCGCGCGCGTGCGATTGATCCAGCCGCCGGGCGCGACATCCTCGACGCCGTGGAGCGTGAGCACGGCGTTCTCCGCCAAGCTCATCTCGCTGACGGCGGCATGACCGTTGCGCTCCTCCGGCACGAAGGCCGCTCCCGCAAGGCGCCGGGCGACGGGGCCAGAAGCGCCCATCTCGGTGCCATCGAAGATGATCGCATCAGCCCGGCAAAGCCGCTCACCGCTGAGCACATCCATCAACTCGGCCTGCCCCTCGCCTGCGATGCCCGCGATGCCAAGGACCTCCCCGGCCCGCACCTCGATGGACAGCGACTTCAGCGCCACCGCAAACTCGCTGGGCGCCGGAAGATCGAGAGCCCGAACGGCGAGGCGCACCGCACCGGGGGTCGCCTTACCTTCGCGCTCGACCCAGGCGATCTCGTCGCCGACCATCTTCTCGGCCAGCGCACGCGCGCTCTCGACCGCTGGATCGCAACTGGCGACCACCCGGCCCTGGCGCAGAATGGTCGCGCGTGTGCAGAGCCTGCGCACCTCCTCGAGCTTGTGGGAGATGTAGAGGATTGCGCAGCCCTCCGCGGAGAGGGCCTCGAGCGTCGCGAACAGAACCTCCGCCTCCTGCGGGGTCAGCACAGACGTCGGTTCGTCCATGATCAGAAGTCGAGGCGCCTGCAACAAGCAACGGATGATCTCGACCCGCTGCTTCTCGCCGGTCGACAACGTATGCACTGCCCGGTCCGGATCGATGGCAAGACCATAGGCGGAAGAGACCTCCGCGATCCGGGCGCTGAGCTGCCCCATAGGCTCGGCCGGAAGCGCAAGCGCAATGTTCTCCGCAACAGTCAGCGCCTCGAAGATCGAGAAATGCTGGAACACCATCCCGATGCCCATTTCACGGGCAATGGCGGGACGCGGGATCGTCACGGGCTGGCCCTGCCAGCGGAAGCCACCAGCGCTCGGCTGCAGCACCCCGTAGATCATCTTGACCAGTGTCGACTTACCTGCACCGTTCTCGCCGAGGAGGGCATGACGCTCTCCGGCATGAATTGCCATCGAGACATCGGCATTCGCGGCGAAGTCCCCGAAATGCTTCCAGATGCCTGCAGCCTCGAGCAATGCGGGGGCAGTGTTGTCCATGCGCTCTCGTTCCCGCGACGCCGGAGCGTCCCCGCCAACGGTGGAGGCGTTGCACCCCGCTTGTCAAATTCATCTTGGCAGAAGGGGCGTCCTGTCAGGCGGGCTCCATGATGCCGTCGAGCCGTGGCATCAGATCGAGCAGATGACGCGTGTACTCATGTTGCGGTGTTTCGAACAGCTGCTCGGTCGGCGCCACCTCGAGCAGCCGCCCATGACGCATCACACCAACCCTGTCGCACATCTGGCGGATCACCGGCAGGTCGTGGCTGATGAACAGCATCGTCAGACCGAGCTGCTCCTGCAAATCCTTGAGCAGATTCAGGATCTGCGCCTGGATCGAGACGTCGAGCGCCGAGGTCGGCTCATCACAGACAAGAAAGCGCGGCCGCGTGGCCAAGGCTCGGGCGATGGAGATGCGCTGGCGTTGACCGCCCGAGAACTCGTGCGGGAACCGCTGGGCCGCAGCACGCCCCAGACCCACCACCTCGAGCAGATCGTCGACGATTTCCATCGCCTCGTCCCGTGTCTCGACAAGTTTGTGGAAATTCATCGGCTCGGCGACGATGTCACGCACCCGCATCCGCCCGTTGAGCGACGAGAAGGGATCCTGAAACACCATCTGCATCTGACGTCGCAACGGAGCTGCCTCGGCTCGGGTACGCAAGGCCGTCAGCTCTGTGTTCGCAAAGAAAATACGCCCGGCGGTGGGCTGATAGATGCCCGTGATCATCCGCGCCACGGTCGACTTGCCCGAACCGCTCTCGCCGACCAAGCCGAACACCTCGCCGGTTCTGATCTCGAGATTGACGCTGTCGACCGCCTGAAGATAACGCCGCTTCGACGGCCAGAAGGACCGAACGGTCTGGAAGCGGATCGAAAGATCCTCGAGCCGCAGCAGGTCCCCGTGCCCGACACCGAAGTCGCGCGCCTGCCCCAGCCAATGGCTCGACAGGTCGAAATCGGGCGGCAGCTCGGCTGCATCCTCGATGTAGGTGACCAGCGGAAAACGCGCGACCTTGCGGTCCGGTCGTGGCACCGCCGAGATCAGACTGCGTGTGTACTCATGCTGAGGGCGGCCGAGGATCTCGCTTGTGGGGCCGGTTTCCACCACCCGCCCGCGATACATCACGGCAACCCTGTCAGCCGTGTCAGCGATCACCCCCATATCGTGGGTGATCAGGATCATGCCGACCTGACGGTCGCGGCAGAGCCCTTTCATCAGCTCGAGGATCTGAGCCTGTACCGAGACATCCAGTGCCGTGGTCGGTTCATCGGCGATCACCAGCTCCGGATCCGCGCACAACGCAAGCGCGATCACGACCCGCTGGCGCATGCCGCCCGAGAACTGATGCGGGTACTGCCTGATGCGCAGACGCGGCTCTGGGATCCCCACGCTGTCGAGCAGATCGATTGCGCGTTCGCGTGCCGCCGTCTCGCCGATCTGCAGGTGATGATCGATGGTGTCGATCAGTTGCCGCTCGATGGTCTGCAACGGGTCGAGCGACGTCAGCGGATCCTGGAAGATCATCCCGATGCGCCGTCCGCGCATCAACCGCTTCAGCGCGTCCGGCAGATCGTCGATCCGCTCAGCTGCAAGACTGACCTCGCCGCCCGCCACCCGTCCCGGCGGCTCGAGAAGTCCAACCACCGCATTGCCAATCGTCGACTTGCCAGCACCGGACTCGCCCACGATGCCCAGGATCTCCCCGGGATCGACCGAAATCGTCAGGTCACGCACGGCAACCACATGACCGCGCCGCGACGGAAACTCGACCTTCAGGCCGCGAATCTCGAGAAGGCTCATCGCAACACCTGCACAGAGCGCCCGCCGTCCCAAGCGCGCAAGGCGCGCGCCGGGACAGGTGACTCAGACGCCGCAGGCGTCACCGCTGGGTCCAACCGCCTCATCTGAGCTTCGGGTTCAATGCGTCGCGCAACCAGTCGCCCAGCAGGTTGATCGCCAGCACCAGCAGCACCAGAGCGATGCCGGGGAAGATCGTGATCCACCACTCCCCCGAGAACAGGTAATCATTGCCGATCCGGATCAGCGTGCCCAGAGACGGCGTCGTCGGCGGCACCCCCACGCCCAGGAACGACAGCGTCGCTTCGGTGATGATCGCGATCGCCAGATGAATGGTCGCGATCACCAGCACCGGCCCCATCACATTGGGCAGCACGTGGCGCCACAGGATCAACCCCGGCCCCATCCCTATGACACGCGCAGCCTGCACATACTCCTTCTCGCGCTCCACCATGGTCGAGCCGCGCACCGTGCGGGCATACTGCACCCAGCCCGAAATGCCGATGGCGAAGATCAAAACGTAGAAAGCCAGGTCTTGGTGCATTTCCCGCGGCATCACTGAGCGCGCGACCCCATCGATCAGCAAGGCGATCAGAATCGATGGAAAGCTCAGCTGAATGTCGGCGACGCGCATGATGAAGGCGTCGACCCTGCCGCCCACATAGCCCGAGACGAGCCCCAGACCGACCCCCATCACCAGCGAAAAGAGCACCGATGCAATGCCCACGATCAGCGAGATGCGCGCGCCGTAGATGATGGTCGACAGCACGTCCCGGCCCTGGTCATCGGTGCCGAGCCAGAAGCGCGTGTCGCCCTCGCTTTCGTCCCAGGCGGGTGGCAGCGAGCTGTCCATGATGTCGATGGACGCCAGATCGAACGGGTCATGCGGCGCCACCACCGGCGCAAACGCAGCAGCCAGGAGCGCCACGGTCAGAAAAATGGCCGAGAGCACGACCACAGGCGAACGGGTGAAACTGTACCAGATATCGCCGTCCAGAAACCGCTTTATCCTGCCGGGTGTCGCAGGTGCTGAAATCGGCGTCTCGGAAGCCTGTTCCACCACGTCAATGCCCTCCGGTGCGATCGACCCGCAGGCGCGGATCGACCACGAAGTAGAGCACATCGACAATCAGGTTGATCACCACGAACAGGAACGCGATGAGCACCAGGTACGAAGCCATGACCGGAATATCCACCTCCGAGACCGCCTGGATGAACATCAGCCCCATGCCGGGCCACTGAAAAACCGACTCGGTGATGATCGCGAAGGCGATGATCGAGCCAAGCTGCAAACCCGTGATCGTGATCACCGGTACCAGCGTGTTCTTGAGGGCAATCTTGAAGTGCACATAGTTGTCGGGCAATCCACGCGCCCGGCCGAACTTCACGAAGTCCGTGCGCAGAACTTCCAGCATCTCGGCCCGCACCAGCCGCATGATCAGGGTCATCTGGAACAGCGCGAGCGTGATCGCTGGCATGATCAGACTGCGCAACCCCGACGAGGTGGTGAAGCCCGTCGTCCACCAACCGATCTCTGTGACGTCCCCCCGACCGAACGTCGGCAACCAGCGCAACATGACACCGAAGAACAGGATCAGGAGAATGCCGATGAGGAAGGTTGGCAGGCTGATCCCCACCAGCGAGAGCGTCATGAACGCCCGGCTGAGCAACCCGTATCGTCGGAGCGCGGTATAGACCCCCATCGGAATCCCAACAGCAATTGCCAGGATTGCCGAGACCAGCGCCAGTTCCAGCGTCGCCGGAAGGCGTTCCGCAATCAGCTCGCTCACGGGGCGACGGTGCTGGTAGGAGAACCCGAACTCGCCTTGCGCCGCGTTCGCGGCAAACCGTGCGAACTGCACAAAAAACGAATCGTTCAGGCCCAGCCGCTCACGCAGCGCCGCCCGCTCCTCGAGCGTCGTGTCCTGCCCGACCATGTTGTTGATCGGGTCGCCGACATAGCGAAACAGCGCGAACGCGATCAGGGCAACCGTCAGCATGACGATAACCGACTGCACAAGGCGCATGGCGACAAAGCCGAGCATCAAGCCCCCGCCCGGAAACGGGCCGCCCCGGGGAGCGGCCCAACCGGTCTCAGTTGTTCACCGAGACATAGCGCAGATCGAGCACATTGTCCGGGCGCTGCACGACACTCACACGATCCGACACGCCCCAGCTCAGCGGCTGCTGGTGGAGCGGGATGTGACCGACCTCGTCGGCGTGGATCTGGAAGGCCTCGTCGATCATCGACTGGCGCTTCTCCTGATCCGTCTCTCCCTGGATCAGTTTGGTGAGTTCGGTGACACGCTCGTTGCAATAGCCGCCCAGATTGAACGCACCCAGGCCATCGCCCCGGCACGACATCATCGCTGCGAGCGGGTTGTGGCTGTCGAAGGTCGAGGGCGTCCAGCCGAGCAGGAAGAATGAGGTGTCGTAGTTGTTCTGCTCGAGCACCTTGCCGAAGTATTTCGACTTGGTCTGTGCCAGCAGGTCGACCTTCACGCCGATCTTCGCCAGCATCGAGGCAACCGCCTGGCAGATCTTCTCGTCATTGACGTAGCGGTCGTTCGGGCAATCCATCGTGACCTCGAAGCCATCGGCGTAGCCCGCCTCGGCCATCAACGCCTTTGCGGTTTCGACATCAAAGGGAAGCCGAGAATTGTTGAGGTCTGCGTTGAAGCCATTCACGGCGGGCGCGACCATCAGACCAGTCGGCTGCGAGGCACCACGCATGACCTTCTTCTGGATCGCCTCAATGTTGATGGCATGCATGAACGCTTTGCGCACGCGCACGTCCTTGAAGGGATTCTTGCCCTTGATGTTCGATGCAAGGAGCTCGTCACGGTCCTGGTCCATACCGAGGAAAATCGTCCGCGCTTCAGGCCCTGCAAGCGGCGCAACTCCGGCCGCATCCTCGAGCCGCTGCCAGTCCTGCACCGGCACCGGGTAGACCATATCGACATCGCCCGAAATCAGTGCGGCAACCCGGGTTGCGTCCTGGCTGATCGGTGTGAAGACGGCCTCGGTGACGTTGCTCGGCGCATCGCCCCAGTAGTCAGGATTGCGCACCAGAACCGTTTTCACGCCTGTCTGGCGCTCCTTCAACATAAACGGACCCGTGCCGTTGGCATTGAGGTTGGCAAAGTTGCCTTCGTCACCACCCTTGACGTTCGTGGCCGCCAGTGCGCCGTTCGCCTCGGCCCACTCCTTGTCCATGATGTAGAAGATTTCGAGCTGGTTCACGAGGATCGGGTCAGGTGCCGGAGTGTGCAAATCGATGGTGTAGTCATCGATGATCTCCGTTTTCTCAATGAGACCGGCGACCACCTTCATGTCCGACCCTTCGGTGCGGATCCGGTCCACGCTGAATGCGACGTCCTCGGCGGTAAAGTCATTGCCGTTGTGGAACTTCACACCCTCACGGAGCTTGAAGCGCCAGACCGTCGGCTCGATGTTCTCCCAGCTCTCCGCGAGCGCACCTGTCGTCTCCATCTTGTCATTGCGGATGACAAGACCTTCATAGACGTTGCGCTGGAAGCCCAGCGTCATTGTCTCGAACAGGCCGTGCGGATCCATCGTCTGCACATCGCCCTGAAAGCCCCACTTGAAAGTTTCCGCGGCGGCAGGTGCAGCGATGGCCGCCGAGGCGAGCAAAGCTACGGCAAGCGGTAGAGCGCGTTTCATATGAGTCTCCCTGTATCTGTCCATGCGCCCGCGGGCGCGGACTGTCCCTGGAGGCGATCATGTCGCGCCTGTGCGGTGCTGGCAAGCCCGAGACTCTGCGGCCATTCAGACGCTTTCGTCGAACATCCTCTCATGCGATCTGAGAACCGGCTCCCAAGCGTGTTCGTTGGTGGCAACCTCCCGCTGGCCAGGTCGCAGGGCGCGATGAGGCGGGCTCCGGGCGCGCATGGTGCACACCCGCCATCTATTCAAGCAATTCGTCACACTGAAGCGAAGGCTGAGACATCGGGATCGACTCGGCAGGAATATGGCTTCAGCAATGCGCCGGTGCACATGGCGAGGTTTCCCTCGCGCGCCAGTTTGCCGCCCTGATGCGGACCAAAAGGAACAACGTGTCGCGCGCACCTGCCTCAAACGGACCGAGTCGAGGGCTGGCGTCTTTTGCAATGCGGTGTCATCTTTGTTGCAATGCACTCGTGGCCAGTGACGGGGACCCAATCATGCCGAGCCGATACCGGAAGGAGAAGCATGCTGCTCAGATGCGCCCCTCTCGGCGCACCGAGCGCCACGAGAAGGCGGTCAACATTGCGCTTCAGGGCGGCGGCGCCCACGGGGCATTCACCTGGGGCGTTCTGGACAAGCTCTTCGAGGACGACCGAATCTGGATCGAAGCAATCTCCGGGACATCGGCCGGTGCGATGAACGCGGTCGTCGCGGCGCAGGGCATGTACGAGAACGGTGCAGAAGGCGCTCGCGCACGGCTGCACCAGTTCTGGGAGGCCACGAGCCGGGCGGCGCGTGCAAGCCCGATCCAGCGCTCGGCCTGGGCGCATCTCACAGGTTCTTGGTCGCTCGACGACTCACCAGGCTACCTGATGCTCAACATGCTGCAGCGCGTTGCATCACCCTACGATCTGAACCTGTTCGATCACAATCCCCTGCGCGATCTGGTAGATGAGCTGATCGATTTCAAAAAGGTCCGCGCCTGCGCGGACATGGGCATTTTCATCTCTGCGACGAATGTTGAGACCGGCCGGATCCGCGTCTTCGAGCGCGATGAAATCACGCTCGACGCGGTCATGGCTTCGGCCTGCCTGCCCTTTCTCTACAAGGCTGTCGAGGTGGACGGCAGCCCTTACTGGGATGGCGGCTTCATGGGAAACCCGCCTCTGTTCCCGTTCTTCCACACAAGCCCCTCCAACGACATCGTCATCGTCCAGATCAACCCAGTTCTGCGGGAGGGCACGCCACGCAGTGCACAGGACATACAGAACCGGGTCAACGAAATCACCTTCAACAGCGCGTTGCTGCACGAACTGCGCGCCATCGATTTCGTGCGACGGTTGCTGGACAGCGGCAAACTCGATCCCGACGAGTATCGGCGTATGCACATGCATGTGATCGAGTCACGCAAGCAGATGCGCCCTCTGGACGCGTCGTCCAAGCTGAATGCCGAATGGGCGTTCCTGCGGCATCTATTCGAGATCGGACGCAACGCAGCGGACCACTGGCTCGAAGATCACTTCGACGATCTGGGCAATCGCTCCAGCGTCAGAATCCGCCAGATGTTCCAGGGTCTCGGAGCCCTGCCCCACGAGTGACCTGAGAGCCACGCTCGCAACATACTCTGTATGAAGGATTGATTATCCTTGTGTCCCTGCAAAAGTGTGGTGAACGAAAACGTTCAACCAGAGCGTGGCCTAACCGGAACCGCAAGAGGGGTGCTTGCGAGGGGCGATGGACACACGGCAACAAGATCCAACACATGGTGCAGAGCGTGACGTCACGAGGCGTGCCAATGCTCGCCAAGGCAGCGCCGTTCGTCTCGGGCTGATCGGTGACAACATCGCGGAGAGCCGTGCGCCGTTGCTCCACGAGGCCGCGGGGCGTCTGCTCGGTATCCCGACCCGTTATGAGCGGTTGATCCCGGCTGAGCACGAGTTGAGCGCTGACAGATTGTTCGACCATGCGCGCGCTGCAGGCTTTCGCGGCCTGAACCTGACCCATCCCTACAAGGAGACGCTGGTGGGGCGGGTCTCGATCCCGGATCCGCGCATTGCCGCGATCGGGGCCATCAACACCGTGTTGTTCGAAGCCGGCGGCCCGACTGGCCACAACACTGACTTCTCCGGATTTGTCGCGAGCTGGCGCGCGCGTTTTGGAGATGTGGTCCCTGGGCCCGTCTGCATTTTCGGTGCCGGAGGTGCGGGTCGCGCGGTGGCGCATGCACTGATCGATCTTGGGGCACGACACATTGCGCTGGTCGACCGGTTGCGCCTCAGGGCCGATTCGCTTGCCGCAAGTCTCAAGGCCGCCGCACCGAAGGCTGACATCATCGCGACGGACGACCCGGCGATCGGCATTTCGGGTGCCCGGGGAATTCTGAACTGCACGCCGGTCGGGATGACAGGACATCCGGGCTCTCCGATGCCGGCGAAGGGATTGCGGGATGCCGACTGGGTGTTCGATGCCGTCTACACACCGCGCGACACACGGTTCCTGTCGGACGCCCGCGCTGCCGGTTGTGCGACTCTGCCAGGGTTCGAGCTCTTCTTCTGGCAGGGTGTACACGCGATCGAGATATTCCACGGCCAGCCCGTCGAACCAACGACGCTGCGCCAGCTCATCGATGCGGTCGCAACGTGACCGCTCACCCATAGATTGCAGCTCAATGTGATCTTCGATACATTGTTCCCACGCGGTCGCGTCGTAACATTTCGGATCGTTAGATATTTCAGGGGCTGAGAGACATGACGCGGCATCGCGCGCAAAACCGCATCTGGGCTGCAGTGTGCTTTGGCACGCTCATGATATTTGCGACCCCCGCCGCAGCTGAGCGCAGCTGTGTGGTGACCGAGATCGAGGGCGCCGAGGCCAAGCTCTGGCACGAAGGTGAGTGGCAGGCGTTGGGGACAGACACCCTTCCGTCTGGCGCCAGCAAGGTGGTCACGGGTGCAGACACACGCCTTCGGCTCACCTGCGCGGACGGGGTCGCGGTCACCATCGGTGCTGACACTGAAGTCAATCTCGAAGCGCTTGCAGGGCCCTCCGGCTCCCGAACCGACGCCATTGTCGAGCTGATAAACGGGATCATCGGCATCGTGGCGCCAGAACGCACGTGGCGGGCCTTCGAGGTGCGCACACCGCTTGCCATCGCGTCGGTGCGCTCGACGGAGTGGCTGGTCGAGAACCGCCGAGATGCAGCGTCGATCTTTGTGCGCAAGGGGCGGGTTTCGGTCGGCACACGCTGGGGCCGGTACAGCCTGTCGCGCCGCAAAGGCATCGATGTGACCGAAGCCGGTGGGGCCGGAGACGTCAAAGAATGGAGCGAAGAGCGCATCACCGCCGCGACGACCGCCCTCGGCCCGGGCTGGCGATGAACCTGCGCATCGTCGTGCCGCCTCGATGAGCCAGTGGCCGCGCCCCCGCGTCGTCACCGGACGCGGCTTCGTGGTCGTATTCGCGCTAAGCCTTGCCTTCGGTCTTCTGCGAGCCGCACTGCCTGATCCACTGACAGACACGATCGAGAACCGGCTTCTCGATCTGCGTTTCCAGCTCAGAGGCCCACTCGATGCGCCGGAGACGGTGACAATCGTTGCGCTGGACGACCGGACGGTTGACGGCATCGGTATGCTCGCGCCGATGCGTGCAGCTCTCTCGCAGGCGATCGCAAAGATCGACGCGTCCGAGCCAGAGGCGATCGGCATCGATCTGCTCTTCTTCGACCACACAGCCGCCGACACCCGGCTCGCGACGACGCTGAGCGCGACAGACAACCTCACCCTCGCGGTCATCGCCGTTCAGGAAGCACGCGCACGCGCCACGCCGCCAGAGCTACAGCAGACCCTTCGACGCAGCGTGTATCCGGTGGTCATCGACCGACCCGCGCCGGAGAGCGTGACACCCCAAAGCCTGGCATTGCCCGTTGCCCGTCTGGCACAGGGCGCGCGACTTGGTCACGTGAACCTCAATCTCACATCGGACGCCGTGGCACGCGAGATGCCGGCAGCACTTGCGATCGCGGGCGGAAACTACCTGCCTGCCCTGCCGGTGGCCCTCGCTCAGCAGGCCAAGGGGTTGACGCGCGGTGACCTTCGGCTCGAGGCAGGCCGCAAGCTGCATCTCGGAGCCGCGCGGATACCGCTCGATCCTGCGGGTCTCATGACCATCAATCATCTGGGCCCGGGCGGCACCGTACCGACAGTCAGCGTGTCGGATGTGTTGGACGGAAGCGCCGGTCCGAACCTGTTTCGCGGACGCACGGTGCTGATTGGTAGCACCGCTGAGAGCCTGCGCGACCAGTTCGCCACACCGTTCTCGGCCGATGTGGCCGGGGTTGAGATCCTTGCCACCGCAACCGCCAACCTGATTGACGGTCGCATGATCCGGCATGACCTGCTGTGCAGCATCGCCAGCCTCGCGCTGATGCTGTTGACCGGACCGGCGGCGTTCTACGCCGGTGCCGTGCGAGCCAACACGACATCCTACATCAGCAGCATCGGCATCTGGGCCGTGTCGCTCGGCACCGTGCAGGCGGCGTTTGCCTGGGGCAATCTGTGGCTCGATGCGACAAGCGTGCTTGGCGCCTTGATCATCGGAACGAGTGCGGCGGCGATACGCCGCTTCGCGGTCGAGCAGGGTCTGCGACTGCGCGTGCAGAGCGAGCGCGAGAACCTCTCGCGGTTTGTGCCGCCAGCGCTTGCCGATATGCTTGCCCGTGCGCCTCGTCCGGCCTTCCACCGCCGTCCGCAAAACGCGGCCGTGCTGTTTGCTGACGTCATCGGCTACACGACAGCTGTCGAGCTTGTCGAGCCAGTCGAGGTGGCTGCCCTTCTAAGCCAACTGCATGCCTTCTATGAGGACGTGGCCGAGCGGCACGGCGGTTTCGTCGCCGACTATCAGGGCGATGGCGCGATGATTGCCTTCGGATTGCCCGAACCTGCGCAGGAGGATGCCGCCGCAGCGCTTGCCTGCGCCCGCGAGTTGCTTGCCGAAATCGATACGATTGAGACGGCGATCTTTGCCGACGGAGGCCCGCGGCTCCGAGTGGGCCTGCATTTCGGCCGGGTGGCGGCGGCGGTGCTGGGCGGCGACCGTCACGGACAGGTGGGTGTGACCGGCGACACCGTGAATGTCACGGCGCGCCTTCTGGACGCTGCCAAGTCCTTTGAGACCGACTTCATCACAACGGCACCTTTGCTCACCGCCGCTGGCATTGACGCTGGCGATCCGCGTTCAGGGTTCGTGTTCCTCGACCGCCAGACCATGCGCGGGCGCCAGCGGGTGATTGCCATCTATGGGGTACGCGATCGTCTGCGCGGCAAGGAAGCCGGCTAGAGCGACCCCAGGCGCGAGAATGCATCCGGGGGCGTAGATGGTTGGAAGCAGGCGCGGACAAGGCAGCATCCGGGCCTTTCCGGACCTGTCTGCCGAAGCATCACTCAGGCGTCGCCGAGATCACGGAGCGGCTGTCGAAGGAAATGCTCTTGATGAGCACATAGACCTGCGCGCCTCGGGAGAGGTTGAGATCAGCCACCGCCTCGCGCGTGATCCGCGCGCGCACACGGCCGCCACCGACGTCTACCAAAGTCTCGGCAAACGCAGTGTCTGGCTCGGCTGCGAGCTCGACAATCTCGCCGCGCAAAACATTGCGGATACTGATACTTTCCGGGTAGGCGGTGGACAGCGCCACATCACGTGCCCGCACGCGCAGACGCACCTGCTCCCCAGCCGGGGCGTCGATCCAAGGCACGGAGAGCGTCTGCCCATGATGGTCGAGCCGCGTCATCCTCAGCTCTGCATCGTGCGTGCGCACCGTCGCTGTCAGAACCACACCTGCCTCGAAACGGCCCGTCGCGGGACCGAGGTCGAGCCGCTCAAGCATCTCGTCCAGCGGCCCCTCTGCCACCAGACGTCCCGCTGACATCACCACGATGCGGCGGGCAAGACGCGCGATTTCTGAGAGATCATGGCTCACGTAGACGATGGGAATTCCGGCTGCGTCACCAAGTGCGCCGATATAGGGCAGAATTTCCTCGCGGCTGGCCCTGTCGAGCGCTGCAAGCGGCTCGTCCATCAACAGGAGCCGCGGTTTGGCGAGCAAGGCACGACCGAGCGCCACACGCTGGCGCTCGCCGCCTGAAAGGCGCCCGGGCATCCGGTTCAAGAGTGGCGACAACGCAAGCAACTCGATGACGTCGTCGCGTCTGACAACCTCAGGATTGCCATCGCGCCGCGCGCGCCGCTCGCCGAAGGCAAGGTTTCGCGCAACGGAGATGTGCGGGAAAAGGCTCGCTTCCTGAAAGACATAGCCGACCTGGCGCAGATGGGGCTCGAGGAAAATCCCCTCTGCCTCGTCTTGCCAGACCGCACCATCCACCCGAAGCTCTCCGGGCAGGCGCGTAAGGCCCGCCATGCAGCGCAGTGTCGTCGTCTTGCCGCAACCCGAGGGACCAAAGAGCGCAGTAACGCCCTGGTCCGCGGCAGAGAACGCCAACTCCAGAGCGAACGTCCCGACCCGCCCGTTGAAACGCGCCGAGACACGTGGGCTGCCGGTCATGGGCCCGTACTTCCGACGCGCCGCCCCATCAGCATCATGGCCAGGATCACCACGAACGCGAAAATCAGCATGCCCGCCGAGAGGATGTGCGCGCTTGTCCAGTCGAGGGTTTCGACATGGTCGTAGATCGCGATGGAAAGGACCCGAGTTTCGCCCGGAATGTTCCCGCCTATCATAAGGATGACGCCGAATTCTCCGACGGTGTGAGCAAATCCAAGAACGGCTCCCGTGAGGAATCCAGGTCGTGCGAGCGGAATGGCGATGCTCCAGAAGCGGTCCCAGGGACCGGCGCGCAAAGTTGCCGCGACCTCGAGCGGGCGCTCCCCCATTGCCTCGAATGCGGTGCGGATCGGTTGCACGACAAACGGCATCGAGTAGATCACCGACCCGATTACAAGGCCTTCGAAGCTGAAGGCCAGCGACCGGCCGCCCCAGAGACCGGCAATCCACCCCCCTGGCCCCTGTGGCCCCAGGGCGATCAGAAGATAGAATCCCAGAACTGTCGGCGGCAGCACCAGAGGCAACGCAACGATTGCTGCGACCGCCTCCTTCCAACGGGCTGTTGACCGAGCCAGCCACCATGCAATGGGCGTGCCCACAAGCAACAGGATCACCGTGGTCACCGCCGCCAGCATCAGCGTCAGGCGCACAGGCGGCCAGAGCGCCGCGAGTTCAGGCATCGGGTCTGCTACCCCCGCTCGTCCACGTCGATGCCATAGCCATAGCGCAGGATGACGGCCTGCGCATCCGGGCCTTTGAGAAAGTCAAGAAATGCAACGGCGGCGGTCCGGTCTTCAGCGTCGCTCAGCAAGATTGCTTGCTGTGTGATCGGAGCGTGCAGACCGGATGGCACGACCCAGCGCGAGCCATCGGCGTGCCCGGCAATCTGGGCCTGCGACACGAATCCCAGTTCGGCGTTCCCCGTCGCGACGAACGCATAGGTCTGTGCGATGTTGGTGCCGCGCACGATTTTCCCGGTGACCTCGGCGCGACGGGCTTCGGGGGCGAGCGACGCCATCGCCTCCAGCGCCGCAGCACCGTAGGGCGCCGTTGCCGGATTGGCGATTGCAATCCGGGTCACGTCGTCAGCCAGCAGTGCCTCGGGTCCCGAGATGCGCCCGGCCTCACCGCTGAAAAGAGCGAGGCGGCCAATCGCGTAGGTGAAGCGCGTTTCGGGCACACCATAGCCTTCAGCCTCCGCCCGCTCCGGCCGATCAGCATCGGCAGCGAGATAGACGTCAAACGGAGCGCCCTGCGTGATCTGGGTAAAGAGCTGACCTGTGGCACCAAAGCTGAGCAGAGCCCGGTGTTCGGTCGATGCCTCGAAGAGCGCCGCGATCTCTCGCGCAGGTTGGCTGAAGTTGGCAGCGACCGCTATGCGCACCTCACCAGCGCTTGCAATGCACGGCACTCCCGAGAGCGAGACCGCCAGAAGCCAGAGGCTCCGCACAACTTTCGCTTTCATATTGCTGGCTCCGTCCCCCAAATGTCCTGTGCACACCCCTACCCGCAAAAGCGACCCAGTTGCCCTAACAACTATGTTCCGGGACACGCTTCTGCCAGTCGAACCGATCATAACGCAGCGCCTTAGGTCACGGTTCCAAAACGAAAATCCTCTTACGGTCCATGCCATCGAAAGAAGCTCAACGACTTCCGTGGGTTCCTCGAAAAGAGAACATTCCGTGAAAATATTCCTGGTCGATTCCGGGAACACATCCGAACGGGCACCCGTTTAGCGTGCACCAGAACGGATCTGGACCCGGCACGGAATGATCTGAGCCGGGTGGTGTGAGAACGGGAGAACACCATGCAAAAGCTCACAATGTACTTCTTCACGAGCGTGATCCTCGCCGGCGCCACTGCGTACGCCGCAGACGAGTTCACCGCAGTGGACACCAATGGTGATGGCGGACTGACCATCGATGAAGTTCAGGCGGCCATGCCCAATGTCGGTGTCGGGGCGTTCGTGCAGGCGGACCAGAATGCAGATGGCATTCTGTCCGAGGATGAGTTCCTCACGGCCATGAACGAGGGCGTGCTCACCAGCGGCTGATCAGTCACCCGGCCCGGCGCTCACCCTCGCCGGGCCGGACCGCACGTTCAGCTTCAGCGGTTGATCGCGCCCGAATTCACCAGCCAGCGCGCCATGCCGCGGACATTGAGTTCACGCCAGGAGTCGTACTGGCCCCAATCCTTATAGCGCTCCATCTGAATCTCGAGCACAAGCTGCTCCTCGGACTTGCCGTCCTTCAAGCCCTCGAGAACCCGGGCGCGGAGGCTTTCGATATAGGTCCGCGTTGCGGTGACATCGTCCGGCGTGCCGAGGGCGCCGTGCCCGGGCGCAAGAATATCGAAGTCAAGCGCCTCGACCTTCTCGACCTGTCCGATCCATCCATCGATGTCGGAACCTGGAAAGTCCCTGTACGGCAGTCGCTTCGCGCTGACCGCATCAACGACGAACCCCACCCGCTCGGGCCGGATCACCATTGCGATAAGGTCTTCTCCGTGGCCCGGTCCGAGGTAGGTGAGCTCGATGGTCTTGGTGCCGACTTCGATCGTCAGCTCATCATCGAACCGCGTCGTCGGCGCAACGCCATCAATTGTCTCCGGTGCGTTCGCCTGGGCAATCACCTCGGCGGTTTCGGCGAACACGGCGCCGCCCGAGGCGTGATCCGGATGGCTGTGTGAGTAGATGAGATGCGTGACCGGCTCGTCGAAACGCGACGCGAGTTCGTTCGACAGCCACTCTGCCGCTTCCGCATTGATGGGATCGGTGACAACGATTCCCTCACCCGTGACCACGAAGATCGAATAGTGAAAGTTGTTCTGGAACCGGTAGACATCACCGGTGATCGGGGTGATCTCGCGCGTCTGCTGGGCGTCAACTGAACCGGTCAGGACCGCGCCAAGAACCGCCGCAAAGGACAAAATGCGTGCCGCCTTCATCGCCGCTTCCTCCTATTTGTGCCCGTTCTCGCCCCTGTACAGCCTACCTGAGCGCCTCGTTTCAGTCACCGCCCGATGATCTTAACCTGCCTTTCACTGAGTGCGTGCATGGGTTAGCGTCGTCCGCTAACGTGCCGGAGGGTGAAGAATGCCGATCCAATTCAATGCGATGGTCCTGCTAGAGAAGCCGTGGACCATTGACATCGACCTGCTCGCCGAGAAGGTCAGCGAGGACTTCCCGGGGATCGGTGTGGTCGAGGCAATGCCGGGATTGGGCGGAGAGGGCGAGGCCGGTCTTCTGACAATCGACGGCGGCATGGTGGTCATCGACTTCATTGATCAGCCGATGCCGGCCGAGAAACTCGCCCCACCCTTGATGACGATGCAGAGCTGGGCCAGCGATACAGCAGTCCGGGCTCACACCGCGCATCTGTCGATTTCCTGCGGCGGAGATCTCGAAGGTCTTCAAGGCGCCAAGGCGTTTGCAGCCGCGACACACTTCGTCACATCGACCCTCGCGGGGCTCGCACCGGCAACGGCCGTGTTCTGGCCCGAAAGCTGGTGCCTGAGCGAGCCCGAAACGTTTCAGGCATCCAGCCAACGCCTGCTGCAGGCCACGATGCCGATCAGCGCCTGGCTGACGTTTGCCGCCGTTGTGCCCAAAGGTGCAAATCCTGAAACGGCTCTGGGAATGGTTAGCTACGGGATGCGCCCCTTCATCGGGCGCGAACTGGAACTCGCCCCGGCGCCGGTCAACGCCGAGACAGCTCTTCGGCGCATCGCCTCGATCGCCCGCAGTGCGTTGGACCATGGCCTCGAGTTGTCGGATGGCTTGCGGATCGAGGGAGTCGATGGCGAGATCGGCATAACTGCGCGCGAGCGGACCTTCTGGCTGAGACGGGAGCAATCCGCCTACGTGCTGGTCGCAGATGATGCGATCGTGGATTCCGAGGCGCTCAAACCTATGAGCGCCTGAGCGCACGCTGGCTCAGGCACTCAGACTAGAGCCATCCCAGCAGGTGCAGCGCGGCTCCTGCGACAAGACCCGCCCCTATCAGCGTCATCATTCCCAGGCGCGCCCAGAACACGAGCGGCACGGCTGCGGCGAAGAGCGCCAGCTTTACCCATTCCGGCGAGCTGAAGCCGGAGGGGAAGAAAGATGCCTCCGCGAGAAACAACGCCAGATTTGCGATCACCCCCACCACGGCGGCTGAAACACCGGCCAGCGCCCGGCGCGCCCATCGCACGGACTGGATGCGCTCGACCACGGGTGCGAAGGCAAGGATCAGCATGAAGCTGGGGGCAAACGTGTAGAACGTTGCCAGCAAAGCGGTTACCGCGCCCGCTGTGAAGGTGCTCTCGGCCGACCACCCGGCGAAGAAGCCCGCATAAGTGTTGACCAGGATCAGCGGACCAGGTGTCGCCTCGGCAATCGCGAGCCCGTTGAGCATCGCTGCAGGCGAAAGCCAGCCGTAGGCTTCCACGGCTTGCTGGGCCACATAAGGCAACAGAGCATAAGCGCCTCCGAACGAGACGAAGGCCGCTGTGGTGAAAAGGAACGCCACCCCATCAAAGGGATCGCTACCGCCCAGAACCCGCACCACCAGCCAAACCAGCACGATGAGGCCCGCAAACGCGATGACAACTCTGGACGCATGCCGCCAGAGACCTCCGCCTGCCTCAACGGGCGCGTCCGCCGCCTCCTCTGCCGGGAGGACCAGTCCGATCAGTGCCGCCAACGCAATGACAACGGGGAACGGAGCACCAAAGACCCAGAGCGCCAAGAAGGCAGCGATGGCAACGGACAGATGCCAAGGGCCGGCGATCGAGCGTTGTCCGATTCGGACGAGGGCCGCGATCACCAAGACAATGACAAAGGGCTGAACGCCTGCAAAGAGCGCCGCAATCAGACCGACCTCGCCATAGGCCGCAGCAACCCAGGCCAGGATCGTCATGAGCGCCGCACCAGGCAGGATGAACGCCAGGCCCGCAGCGAGACCGCCCGCGAGACCGTTGAGCCGCCAGCCAAGCCATGTTGCGAGCTGTTGCGCCTCAGGGCCCGGCAGCATCATGGAAAAGGCCAGACCGCGCCCGAAGCTCTCCGAGCTGATCCAGCCCCGGCGGTTGACGACTTCTTCCTGCATGAGAGCGATCTGACCCGCCGGACCGCCAAACGACAAGAGACCGATGCGGATCCAAACAGGCAGCGCGGCCTTCATCGATGTCTGGGCGTCCTGTACCTCGATATCAGTTTTCATGACCGGCCTCCATGGGCTGCAGCCCGCCATGAGAACCAGGAATAGAACACCGAAGTTGTTGAGCGCTGTCAGGCATACGCAGCTCCCTCGCTAAAGGACCATGCGGCGATGCTTGGGCACGATTGCCTGACTGCGGGAGATCGCACCACCCCGCTGAAGCTAGATAGCGCCGGTGCCGCGTCGCTGCAAGTGAGCAGACGCCAATGTCGCCCGCTCTTTTCGAGCCGCTGCAGGCCGAAGCGCCCTGCATCGCTCAATCGCGTTGGTCAAGAAAGCGCAGCACCGTCGTCTGCGCCAACGCGCACCGATTTCAGTTCAGGGCAGGAGGACAGCCGATGTGTTGATCAAGTGATCAGAATTCTCAGCACCTCGATGCCCAGAAGCGCGACGATCGGCGTGAGATCGAGTGGACGTGTGTCCGGCATCACAGACCGGATCGGTCGATAGATTGGCTCGAACAGTCGCTCGAGTCCCGTCCAAATTGCTCGCACGAACGGCTGCTGCGGGTTCAGAACCTGAAAGCTGACCAGCAGCGAAACAATGACGTGCGCGATGATCAGGAATCGGGCAACCCCGAGCAGGAGAAGGACAATCTGTTGCAGGTCGCTCATCTTGCGCTCCCATTGTGCGCTGCACCGTGCGGCGGATTCGGGCCGCGCACTACGTAGTCTGCTGGCACGCGCGGCGCAAGGCGCTTGACAGCATCCGGAGGCACGCGTAGCAAGCTGCCGCTCGCGGCGATTGGGACGCGATGCACCCTTGGGGCCGTAGCTCAGATGGGAGAGCGCTGCGTTCGCAATGCAGAGGTCAGGGGTTCGATCCCCCTCGGCTCCACCACAGACCGCGTTTATGTGATTGAAAACGAACGATAAGCATACCTAGTTTGTCTATGGTTCCATTGTTTTTCCCCACAAGTGGAGAGTTTTCGCGTCGTCCGGGCTCCTAGAGAAAGTTTAGTGTGTTTGCTAGCCGAGCATTGAGGCTAGCCGGAGACAGTGACGTCTGCGTACTTGCGCAAGTGCAGAACATCAAACACTGACGATGCTCGCAGGGATCGCTCAGTTTGAGCGTGTTCTTCTCACCGAACTTGTCAATTCTGGCCTCCCCGCAGCCCGGGCTCAAGGCAGCAAGCTCGGACGCCAACCGGGTCACGCCCAAAAGCCGATCAGCTAGACTCTCAAGTCGTTCAAGCATTCGCCGATGGACGCTCCTACCGCTGGATCGCCCGCAACCTTGGCATCTCAAAAACACCGTCACCGGCATCATGAAACGGCATCGTCAATCATCGCGATGCAGGCAACACCGGACATTCGTGCGGGATGCGGCGAACTCGTAATTTGAGCCCAAGCTAACCGAGACGGCATACCTTCTGACATGCAATCTTGGAGGCAGACCGGACCTTCGTTTGCGGTCCGCTACTGGTATCTCTGCGCGACTGTAGACGCTCCGTTCGCTCTCCGATCTCCCCGAAAACTGACACAGCCATCTCGATCAGATCGACGCCCGGCTCGCGCCTGACCTGGACGTTGCAACGATGAAGTGATGGGCAAGCGGAACGGCAAATTGTGACATCTGGCTTGTCGTTGGCTTTTTATGGTGTGGTCCGCCGCGGGCGCTGCACTGCTTCATGCCCGAGCTTCAATCCCGCCGATAAGACACGCTACGCAATCCATGCTGAGCTTTTTCGGAAGATGTCCTCGGTTACTCTTTGGCCAAGATTCGACCGTGCTCGACCATAGACATGAGTTGAGATCACCCGTCGTTGGCCTTCATCGTTCGAGAAAAAGACCGGCGAGGCGGTCGAAAACGAAGTACGCCAGATCGAAACGGATGTTCTGTTCGTCAAGGAAGTGGCCAATTTCGGTGAAAGATTTGTCACCGACAGCATCTACACGGACTCGAGCCACACCTTCGTCTTGCGCTATCCTCGGGCCGCCTTGCGGTCACGCAAACGGGTTCGAAAGAACGAGATCGGCGAATGCGAATTTGGTTTCACCGCGCTGAGATGCATGTGGGACTGCTAGAAGGCCGAATTCGGCGAACTGCCGATCGTGGTTGAGGGCGAGTTCCTGCGCAATCACCCAGAAAGTGTCCTAAGGCAATATTGCGATCGCATCAGGTTGGAGTTTCAACCGGCAATGTTGTCCTGGGAAGACGGCAATGTCCGCGAATGGAAACCATCCGAGGCCGAAGCCCATGCCAGGTTTCATAGGACTCTGGAGTCTTCCAAAGGCTCTATTGGGGCCGAAAACTCGAATACTCTGAGGTGACCTTCGATGCGCGCGAACAGCATATGATCGGCAGATCGCCGGAAATCTATCACGAAATCCTTCCCTACGCGATCACTCCGAACTAAGGGCATCGAGTGTTCTACTTTCCTGAATTCTCGCTGCTGCTTCCCTTCATTGCCGCCTGCTGGGTCCTGCAAACCAGCCCCGGTCCAGACATGTTTTTGTTGGTGGGCAAGGGTATTAGCTTTGGCAGACGCGAAGGCTTGCTATGCGTGCTTGGGATCTTTCTGGCGGTGTTTGTTCAAGCCCCGCTTGTCGCCTTCGGTGCCGCCGCTGTCGTTGCACAATCGCCGCTGGCCTATTCGATCCTAAAGGGCATCGGGGCGGCGTATCTGATTTACCTTGCCATCAACAACCTGCGAACCTTCATGCAAGTCGCAAAGGGTCGGAATGTTTCGAAACTGCAAGACCGCGGCAATTCGGTCCGCGATGGGTTCATTGCCAATACGACGAACCCAAAAGTCATCCTGTTCATGCTGGCCTTTGTACCGCAGTTCACGGATCCGATGCACGGGGCGATCTATGTGCAGTTGCTGGTTCTGATCTTCATCATGAAGACGAACGGCCTTGTTGTGAATGGGTTGGTGGCAATTGCCGCGGGCAGTGTGAGATCCTGGCTCAGCGACCGGGCAAACCAGGCAAAGTGGCAAAGTCTTCTGATCGCGTTGACGTTCTTTGTCATCGCGGGATGGTTCATTCTGGATATTGTTCAAACTTCAATGTGAGTCCGCATGGAGGCAGCGGGCACAAAGCTCTCGGCCCTGCGGGACGGGACCGAGCCTGCCGTGAAATTCTACACCCACGTCACCGGCCAGTTCGCGCCCTATGCCACCAACGCCATACACTTGTGTAGACGATACCCAAGCGGACGCCTCGACGAATCTATGACAAATGTCAGGCTCTCTAGATTCTGCTAATCCGTGCGCCGTCTAAATTTGGCGCGGCCCGGGCGACGATCAGCGCCGTTGGCACTGTCAGAAGAACCTCGCTTGAGCTGACGACTGCCGGTCGACAGCCTCGATCCATGACCAACCGCAGCCCGTTCCGGCACATCAAGGCCAGCCCCGAGATCATCCGCCTCGCCGTGATGATGTACATCCGTTTCCCGCCGTCGCTGCGGAACGTCGAAGACCTGCTGCACGAGCGTGGCATCGACATCTGCCACGAAACGGTTCGTGTCTGGGCTTATCGGTCCGGCCCGATTTTCGCCGCCGAGATCCGGAAGCGACGGATCCAGGGGGGAAATCGAGCAATTGGCAGTGGCACCTCGACGAGATGTTCGTCAGGATCAACGGCGAGAGGCACTACCTCTGGCGGGCTGTCGATCACGAAGGCGAGGTGTTGGAGAGCTTCGTCACCAAGACTCGGGACAAGAGGGCTGCCTTGAAATTCCTCAGAAAAGCGACGCGCAAGCATGGACGCCCTGCAGTCATCGTGACGGACAAACTGCGATCCTATGGTGCCGCCCTGAGGGATCTTGGCGCGATCGACAGGCAGCGGACTGGCCGGTGGCTGAACAACCGCGCGGAAAATTCCCATCTTCCGTTGCGACGACGAGAAAGGGCACTGCTGCGGTTCAGGCAGGCGCGCAGTCTACAGATGTTCGCCTCCGTCCACTCCTCCGTTTCCAACCACTTCAACCAGGAACGCCATCTCTACCCCCGCGATGACTTCAAGGCCAACCGGACTGCCGAGCTGGCTGAGTGGGGGGAACTTTGTGACCGCCTGATGGACCTCGCCCGCGAACTTTGAGACTGGTTCAATTGGTCTGACAGCACCTGCGAAAGGGCTCACTCAGGGCAGAGCTTCAACAGACCTGCGAGCTGCGCGGGTTCGGCGGGCAGCAGGACGGAGTTGGGCGTAGCAAGACTGCCGAAGGCGTCGGTGGAGACAGGTATACCGACTGCGCATCTGCGGGAGAAAGCCTATCGGTCTGAAGGAGATCGTCAGATTGTTCGCACCCCGGCGGGTGTGGTTCTCCAAAGCTGAAAGAGTTCAACGGCGAGACTGGCGGATCGAGCAACGGGATGGCGTCGTGGAACGCCCATCCGGTATTGCCACAAGACTGTGCATTTGCGCTCTTGGCTGACGCATCGAGAATTCGACCGCTCTCGGCGTGCTCATGTGGAGTTTGGACAATCCCATGAACTGAGCGAACCAGGCCTGCTCGACCGGGGCCGAACTGGTGTTGCATCTGCGCTGAGCCTACGTCAGACAGATATCCGATTTGGTCGGGAGGGCCTCGAAGCGACGGTATCCGAATTGCCCGCTTCAGTGATCTTAATGCCTACGTACCAGCCGACTGAACTTGCGGATGTCCTCCAGCAACAGGTCGGGTTCCTCCATTGCTGCAAAATGCCCGCCCCTGGGCATCTCAGTCCAGTGCTGGACGTTGTAGACCCGCTCGACATACGACCGCGGCGCCCAGTTCAGCATTTCGGCTGGGAACACCGCACAACCGGTCGGCACTTCGACCCGGTGCCCTTCGGGCGACAGAACCCGCCCGCCTTCCTCGCGACGCCCGTAGTAGATCCATGAAGCCGTGTTGAAGCTGCGTGTGGTGATGTAGACCATGATGTTTGTGAGAAGCTCGTCCTTGGAATGTGCAGCTTCGATGTCGCCGGTCGGTACATCTGACCAATCGTGGAACTTCTCGATCAGCCAGGCCGCGATGCCCACCGGGCTGTCCATCATAGCATAGCTCAGCGTCTGCGGCCGCGTGGCCTGCTGGGTGCGATAGCCGTTCTGCATGATCTGGTCGCGATCGAACTCCGCCTGCCAGGCAGACTCTTCCGGTGTCCGAGGGCCGTCGGGATGGCGCATAGTAAGAATATTGATGTGAATTGCTGCACATGATGCTGCGTGGTCGAACCCGAGCCAAGAGCATATCGCGCCGCCCCAGTCTCCGCCTTGCGCCAGATAGTGATCAAAACCCAATGACTCGGTCATCAGGCTGTTGACCAAACGCGCCATTTTCCGCGGCCCATATGGACGTGGCGGACGCCCGGAGAAGGCAAACCCCGGCAGGGACGGAGCGATCACGGTAAACGCGTCCCTTGCATCGCCCCCAAACCTTTCCGGATGCGCAAGCGGTTCAATCAAATCGAAAAATTCGACAACCGAGCCCGGCCAGCCATGACAGATCATCAGCGGCATCGGGTCGGGACCGCTGCCTTGTTCGTGGATGAAGTGCATCTCGATGCCGTCCACGGGTGCTTTGAAGTGTGAAAAAGTGTTGATGCGGGCTTCCTGTGCCCGCCAATCGAACCCGTCCACCCAATAGGCACACAGTTCTTTCATGTAATCGAGGTTCGCTCCGTAGTCCCAGCCGCCATCGTCAGGCATTTCGTGCCAGGGATACTCGGCCACCCGCCGACGGATGTGCTCGACAGTTTCATCGGGAACATGGAACCGGAATGGTGTCACATTTGGATTGTTCTCAATGTGATCTTTCATCGGGCCAGCTCCCTGAACTCTATCGTTGCGCACCATGGGTGATCGGGCCTGGTACATCATCACAGATAACTGAAGACCTGAGGGCCTTGAGAGAGACAGGTCGGTGCTTTCGAAGGGACAGTTTGCTGGCGAGCGTCACAGAGCGGCGCGCACTTCTTCGGCGATGATCTTGATACCAGCTTCGAGTTTCGAAACCGGCACATAGGCAAAGCCCAAACGAAAGCTGCAATTGTTGTCGTAGTTCAAATAGTAGTCCCGGCCCCGGTCCACCAAAACGCCGCGGTCACGCAACCGAACAGCAAGTGCCGCTGCGTCAAACCCCTCAGGTCCGGTCATCCAGAAAGACGTGCCACCTTCGGATTTGGTGTGCTCCAACATCCCCAGATGACGGGTCAATGCGTCGTTCATTGCGTGCCAGCGCTTCTGGTACCGCCGTTCGATGTTGCGCAGATGGGAATCATAGTACCCGAGCCGAAAGAAGAGCGCGGTGATCTCCTGCACGATCGTCGGGGGATGGCGCATCATCACGCCCCGGGCAACACGTGCTTCGCGAATGATGTCGTTGTGGGCGACGATGAACCCCATCCGAATCCCGGGTGAAAGGGTTTTCGACAGACTGCCAACATAGATGACCCGCCCAGAGCGATCCATTGACATGATGGAGGGTGAGGACTTGGCGATGTAGTTCATCTCGGCTTCATAGTCGTCCTCGATGACGATGAGGTCCTGGCGCATGGCCGCTTCCAACAGTTCCTTGCGACGCTCGAGTGGCATGGTGACCATGGTCGGGAACTGGTGGCTCGGCGTTGTGAAGACCAATTGGCATCCGGCAGGAATGGCCGAAGGAATCAAACCGTCTCCGTCGACAGGCACACCGATCAACTCGTTGCCCGACAGGCGGAAGGCGTTGCGAGCGCCAAAGAATCCCGGGTTTTCAAGGGCGATCGGTTTGCCAAATCTGGCGAAGATCGTTCCAAGGATGAACAACGCGTTCTGTGAACCGAGCGTGATCAGAATCTCATCATCTTCGGCATAGATTCCGCGCGTGTTCAGCAGTCTTTGCCGCAACTGCTTGACCAGTTGGGGGCTGTCGCTCTCTACGGAGTCACTGGCCCATACCGGCATCTGCTTGCGGCCGAGGGCTTGCCTGGTGCACTCGCGCCAACCATCCACCGGGAAAAGGTCCGGATCGATCTGGTTGTAGATGAACGGATATGGGTAAGCGTGCCAGTCCAAAGGATTGACGACCGGCATGAGATCGTTCTCGCCGAAACGAACCGGGCTTCGTGTCCTCGAAACCCTGCGTTTGGCGGCCTCTTGTGTCGTGTGCAAGGACACCATCTGCGGGTTGACGAAGTACCCTGACCGATCACGGGATACGATCAGCTCCAGATCCACCAATTGATTGTAGGCGGCAAAAACCGTGTTGCGGGAAACACCCAATTGCTCTGCCAGTTCACGGCATGAAGGTAAGGGGCGATCATACGCGAGGGACTCGGACGTGATGGCCGCGCTGACAGCTTCAACGATTTGGTCCCGCAGACTGAGGGTCGAGTTCTCCGGTAGCTTCACAAACCTAGGCGTGGTCAGATTCACCTGCAGCATCCTCGGTTGGTTGGATATCGAGTTCGCCGCCCGTCACCGAGCGACACGCCCATCCAAGCTTCTCTGTCCTCCTCATTCAATCGATCTGTCACTTTTAACGGAATGGGTGAGTGGGAAAGATCGATGCAAGAAAAGAGCCATCAACAGGAGATGAGATCGATGAAGCTAGATTCGATTTTCAAGGCGATTGGAATAGCATCAGTCGCCGCGTTGTTCGCCCAGGCAGCCGTCGCTGATACGAAAGTCCTGAAGCTGGGAACCGTTGGCTTCATCGGCATGCCGATTGGCGACGCCATCGATCAGGCCCTGATCCCAACGCTGGAAGAGGTGTCCGGCGGTAGAATGACCATCGAGCCGCATTATCGCAAATCGCTCTGCAGTGAGCAGACCTGCGGTGAACAGGCAAACCAAGGGTTGCTTGCGCTTTGGACCAGCTCGACCGCGAATTTCGGCAACTTTGGAACGGCTCTGGCAATCTTCGATCTGCCCTACATCTTCAAAAGCATCGAGGATGCCGACCGAATCTCGACAGAGTGGCTGGCCAAGAAGCAATGCGACATCGCAGCTGAGGAAGCCGGCCATGTCTGCCTGACCGTGTACTCCAGTGGCGGCTTCCGTCAGCTTGGCAATGCCAGTGGTCCGGTGCACGAGCCGGACGACATGAAAGGCATCAAGTGGCGCGTCACCAAAAGTCCGATCGAGTACACCCTCATCAAGAACTGGGGTGCCGTCCCGGTCCCGTACGACTGGGCACAACTCTATCAGGGGCTGCAAACGGGCGTCGTCTCAGGCCAGTATGTCGCTACTCCATGGCAGCATGTCGCCAAGCTGCACGAGGTTGCCAAGTACTTCACGGAAATCGGCGGATCCTGGTCCGGCAACCAGCTTTCGATCGACAAGCGTCAATACGATGCGCTGAGCGAAGAGGAAAAGGAATGGTTGCATACGGCGGCGCAGGCCTTTGGCCAGAAAGTGCAAGAACTCGACCGCGCTTGGGTCGAGGCGGGTGAAGCCGCGATCAAAGCCGAGATCACTGAGTGGTACGTTCCAACCGAAGAAGAAATGGTGAAGTGGCGCGCTGGTGCCATCGATGCCTGGCTGAACGCCAAAGGCACGTTTGACCCGGCAACGGCCGAGCGTGTACTCGAAGAGCAGGGTATGACCAGCTTCATCGCGCAGTTGAAAGAGGCCGGCGCGCTCTAGAACGCAGGAAACGCCGACATCTAGCGTGGCGCGGGGCTTGCCTTGCGCCACGTTTTGCGTCGGACATGGCGGTCTCTGACTGCAAGGGAATCCAGCCTTCATGGAAAGCATCGCACTTCTTGTCGTTTTGGTGGTGCTGATCATGCTGGGCGCCCCGGTGGGCTTCACGCTTATCCTGATACCGGTCGTCTACATTCTGATCACCGATGCTGCGCCGATGATCCTGATCCCCAGTCAGATGTTCAGTGCCATCGACTCTGTTCCGCTAACGGCGATCCCCTTCTTCATGCTGACGGGCGAGTTGATGACCAGCGCCACGATCACGGACCGATTGGTCGCGTTGAGCCAGCGCATCATTGGACGCATGCGCGGCAGCCTGGCGCAGGCAAATGTGTTGGTCAGCATGTTCTTCGCTGGGATGAACGGGTCGGTCGTCGCAGATACGGCCACCGTCGGGTCTCTGCTGGTTCCGGCAATGAAAAGGGCGGGCTATCCCCCCGCATTCGCCGCCGCGATCACAGCGGTTAGCTCGACGATCGGGGGCATCATCCCGCCCTCGATTATGATGATCGTCCTGGCAAATGCCGGAGGGATTTCCGTTGGTGCACTGTTCGCCGGTGGCATCGTTCCAGGCGTTTTGATCGGGCTCCTCCTGATGGTGATCAACTATGCCATCGCGCGCCGCCACAACTTCGAACGCAGCGAAGAGCCCTTCAGCCTGAAGGCCGTCCTGATCCAGGGCTACAAGTCCTCTTTCGCGCTTCTGATCCCGATCGTTCTGGTCGGATCGGTGGTCTTTGGCATTGCTGGCGTGGTCGAGGCAGGCGCGCTGACAGCGACGATTGCGCTGTTCGTCGGACTCTTCATCTATCGAACCATCAACTGGTCTAACTGCAAGAATGCCTTCGTCCGCGCGTTCCGCAACTCAGCGATGGTCTTCATAATCATTGCAGCGTCCGGCCCGTTCAGCTGGCTTTTGACATCACTGGGGGCGATCTCCGACCTGGAGCAATGGTTGCTGAGCTATGCAGATAGTCCGTTGACGTTCGCTCTGGTGCTGGTGCTGTTCATCTTCCTGCTGGGCATGGTCATGGACTCTGCGGCCAACATTATCGTCGTCGGTCCGGTGCTGGTCGACGTCATGGTCAAGGCAGGCTACCCGGATGTCCAGGCCGCGCTGGTCGTCGTGGTTGGGTTTCTGATCGGATCAGTCACACCACCTGTCGGGGTCGCGTTCTTCACTGCAGGGGCCATCGCAAAGGTCCGACTTGAACGTGTGGCCGTTGCGATGCTGCCCTATCTGCTAGCGCTCTTCGGGCTGTTGTTTCTGCTGATTGTCACACCGGACATAACAATGTTCCTGCCACGCCTGCTCGGGTTCTCGAACTGATGCGCGCCGGGAAGATGCATCGGAGCTACATGTGATGCTTGCTGCTATCCGTTTCATCGATCGCACCGTCAAGAAGAGCCTCACGTTTCTTTGCGCCGTCTTGTTGCTGCTGATGGTGGCCTTCACCGTCTATTCCGTGGTGATGCGCTACTGGTTTCTGGATCCGCCGGTCTGGGGAGATCTGCTGACGGTGCTCAGCAACATCTGGCTGGTCTTCTTCGCCTTGGCACTCACCGTTCGTGACAAGGACCATATCGCGCTGGATCTCGTCTATTCGTGGCTCCCTTTGAAAGTCGCATTCGCAATCCGTCAATTCTGGACGCTGGTCATTTTCGGCCTTGGCATCGTGATGATCGTCTACGGGCTGGAGGTCGTCGCGACCATGGGCGGAAAGTACTGGGAGATGTGGTATTTCGCCTGGGAGGACGGGGGGCTGGTCTTCAAACCAAACTACATGCCCAAGAAATACGCTGTGGCCATCGTGCCGATCTCTGGGTTTCTGGTCAGCGTAGCGGCCATTGCGTCGATCCTGGAAGACAGCCTGCGCCTGAAGGCCGGCACCTACGAGCAAACCAGCGGTTTTGACAGGCTCGCAGACACGGAGTGAACGTTCGAACAGCTCTGCACGCAGTCACAGGCAGCGACAGTCTGGAACGGCTGGGAGCGCCAAGAGCCGGGCATAACAGGATTGACGTCGAACCTCCGTTGCTGCGTGATTCAGCAAACTCCAGTCGCGGCAAACGTTGGGTCGATGATCTGGCGATCACCAATGCCCAGATCGGGAGAACACGACGTGTCAATCCACGCGCTCTAGTGCCGGCATCTGATAAGCACGGAAAGCTTCGACATCTGGGCGGTAGGCACGTAGCAGGAAGCTCCACCCATCTTCCGGAGTATAGGCGTAGTTGGGCGCGAGGTCCCGGCACTCTTCAACACCAAAGGTTACAGTGAAAGAGCCGTCGTCGTTGGTTACGACTCCCCGGTTGGAACTGACGATGTTGTCCACGTCGGACATCAGGTATTTCTCGGGCCCGTAGACGGTAATCGAGAAGAACGCTTCTGCAGGAACTGGTGGATATGTCGCGCGGTAGCAAACGCCGCCCTCAGCTCCCGCCAGCGCATACGGCAGATACATGGCGTTCTCATCAGCGGAAAGGCCGAGCGCCCCAGCAGTCACGTATGTGAAGAACTCCCAGTCCTCGACAAGGTCAGTGCTGGGCTGCATTGCCCCGGAAGTCGTCTCCAGATTGCCATACTCCGCGACCAGTGCCGAACGAACCTTCAGCATCAACTCCAGATCCGGCTTCGGCACATCGAAGACATCTTGCGCCCCGACGATCTTGTATTGCGGCTGAAGGACCCGCGTGACGTGCTCGACATCCGCAGGCGCTCCGTTGGTGCCGGTGCGCACGTACAAGGCCAGGTAATCGGACTCGAACTGATTGCGCTCGAACCGTCGGCTCCCACCACCGTAGAGGTAGAAGGGCGTCATGTGGTTCTCGTCCACGATCTGGATCGCCATGAACCGGTCCCCGAGATCCGGCACCTCCAGCGTGAAGCCATCGCGCGCGTTGACGATAACAAAGGAGTAGATGGTGTCGTTGTTCGGAGAGACGACGAACTTGTCGCTAGCGGGGGATAACCCCGGAAAATGGAAGAACGTGTTTACCGCTCCGGTGCGGCCCACAATGTCGTGGAAGAAGGCGTGCACTTCGGCGTGGATGTATTCCTTAGCCGTCATTCCGAAGTCACGGGGATCGGTAGACCAACCGGAGCTGTCGAGATCGGGGATTTCGGCCAGCGCAGGCGTGCCCAGCAGCGGGAGCGCAAGGACCGCGGTTTTGAGAAACTTCGTGATCGGCATTCTTTTGCTCCTTGGCGCGAGCGCTTAGTCGAGGGTCAGGTCTTTCGGACCTCTGCGGTCACCGTCGTGGCATTGGGCCCATGGCCCATCTGTCTAAACTCAGTCCACCTTCACCAGTGCTGGCTTTTCGTACGTCTTGAATGCCTCAACGTCCGGACGGTAGGCGCGCAAGAGAAGGCTCCAATTGTCCTCGGGTGTGTAAGCGTAGTTGGGCGCCTTTTCTCGGCACTCCGGCCCGCCGAACACAACGGTGAACGAACCGTCATCGTTGATCACGATACCCCGGTTTGAGCTGACAATGCTGTGCTCGTTCGACATCAGGTACTTCTCGGGGCCGTAGACAGTGATCGAGAAGAACGCCTCGACCGGCACCGGCGGGTAGGTGGCGATGTAGCATGTGTCCCCTTCAGCGCCGGGCAGCGCGTACGGAGTATACATCGCATTCGCATCGGCCGAGAGCCCCCATGCCCCGGCCGTGACGTAGGTGAAGAACTCCCAGTCCTCGACCAAGGCGGTGCGGGGTTGCATTGCGCCGGAGGTGGAACTGAGCTTGCTGTACTCGGCCACCAATGCGGCCCGAACGCGGGCGAGCACCTCGAGGTCCGGGCGGGGCATCGCGTCGATCTCGGCCGCACCGGTGATCCGGTACGATGGCTGGAGTTGCTCAAGCACGAGCGCCACGTCTTACTTCGAAGCGTCAGTGCCGGTGCGGATCCCAACGACGACGTACTCGCTTTCAAACTGGTCCGCCGTGAACGCGTAGGTCCCACCACCGTAGAGGTAGAATGGCGTCATGTGGTTCTCGTCGATAATCTGGATCGACAGGAACCGGTCACCTGCGTCTGGCAGGTCCAGGGTGAAGCCAGCACTTACGTTGACGATGGCGACGGAATAGACGGTATCGTTGTTGGGAGAGACAACCCACCGATCTTCCGCGGTTGCGATGCCAGGGAAGTGGAAGAAGGCGTTCAGGCCCGCACGTCCGATGAAGTCGGCGAAGAAGGCGCGGCTCTCGGCCTGGATGTATTCCTTGGCGGACATGCCGAATGCGCGCGGGGCTGTGGCCCAGCCGGAACTATCGATCTCCGGGATCTCAGCAATAGCTGGCGACGCGGCAAGCGCAGCACCGACAAGCGCGGCGCGCAGGGTACGGTAAACGAGCATATCAATGGTCCTGTCGAGGTGTGGGACGTCAGAACTGATTGGCGACAAAAGTGCCCTCAAGTGGCGTGCCCTTGAACATGACATCGTGCACTGTGTTGCCATTAAGTCGGCTCGTTGGCCCATAGTATCGCGCGATGAAGTAGTAGCCCCCGATCACCGGCATCCAATACGTGCCATCCTTCGGATCCTCGCGGCTGAAGGAGATTGTCACGTTCCCGTCTGCGTCCGGTTCAGTGTTGAAGCCGTTGTAGGACTGGATGTTGTTGCCGCCCATATCGGCCGGGTCGAGCGGCAGACGGCTGTCGTTAGAGTATCGTGTTATCGACCAGAAGAGATCCACGCCAGGCTCGTAAGGGATCGTCAGGACGAAGGGTTCCTCGCCGTCGAGCAGAGCACCCGTCGGATCGACAGGGGTGTTCTGGTAGTACGCGTGGTGTGTCGGGAACCCCAGGTGTCCCAGCAGCGTGCCCGCCGCGCGTACCTGGTGGCTGGCGCCCGTTGGGCTGTCAATCCGGTCAAACATGCCAGCCGAGTCTGTCACCTGGCCTGTCTGCAGGAATTTGTAGATCTCGTCAAACGCCACCCTGTGGACCTCTGCGGTGTAGGTCTCGGCAGCCTGTTGCATCAGATCGGCGGTTTCGGGATAGGGTGTGGAATGCGCGATGGTCCAGCGGATGATCGCTTGGGGGTCCTTCACATTCGGCAGATCGACAGCCTGCCATGCACCGTAAATCCGGGCCTGACGGCGAATGCCGTCGGCGAGACGGTCGGCATTGAAGGCGAACGTCTGCGTGCGCAGGAAGACCAGCGGGAAGTAAGAGTTTGTCCTGATGACCGTGCCCTCAGGCATCGGTCCATTGTAACTCTCATGCACGAAAACAAAGCGCTGGCCCTCGGGTGCCGTTGCCTCGGCATAAATGCCGAAGTGCTCCATGTCATGGACAAGCAGACTACCGTACCTGCCTTCGTCGCGCGCGGGCGTGTCGAGGATCACCGGACCCCAGCGCGTATCGATCACTGCCTTTGAGTAGAAGTGATCCAGCGCAGGGGTGATCACAAAGAACCGGTGGTCCGGCATCGGCGGGTGATCAAATTCGTTGAAACCGAACTTGTCGATATGCTCGACGACCGCCCCCATGTGGTGCGTGATCTTGTAGCCGTAGAATTCGACGTCGGTGAGAGGCTTCGCGTTGGCGACGGATGTGACAGCCAGTATGAAGGCGGCCATTACAACTCCAACGGCTGCAGATATCGACTTGAATGCCATCTGGCCCTCCCCAGTGCAGAATTGTGAGCTTTTAGCTGAGACGCTACACTGCCGCGACCGTGGAACAACTGCCATTTGACGCCAACTGCCGGCCGTGCAGGCGTCGGATTTTGCCAAGCTGGAGGATTGAGCCTGACCCTTCACATCGCTCAGACGAGGTTCATCGCACCTACAGTCGATGCGCTGTCGAGGTCAGGCGCGACAATTCCGCGGATGATGACGCGCGCCGGACTTGGGAACTTCGATGTTGAGAACCCAGAGGCCGTGATCCCGGTGCCCGCCATGCTCCGGTTGTTTGACGAAATTGCGCGCGAAGAAGGAAGCGCACACCTGCCAGCCGAACTTGCCGCAGCCTATCGTCTGCATGCGGTGCCTGGTTGGGGGGATGCCCTTCTTTCGTGCCCGGACATTCTTGGAACCATCCAGTTGGCTACCGCACCATACGCCCGGATCATGTCGCATAACCGCGTAACCGCATGGACCGAGGGGCCGACGTCGGTGTTTGAGACGCGTTACATCGGTCCGCCGTCTGTGGCGCAGGAATGGGTCGCCGTCCTGTCCGCGATGCTGACCCTAGACGGGTTTCGAGCTGGATGTGGTCGTGATTGGCTGCCTGAGCAGATCGATATAGCTGCGTCCAACATCGATGCCCTAGCGGATCTGATCGATCTCAACCGAGTCGCTGTGCGAACCCATCAAAGCGCGACAAGATTCTATTTTCGAACCGGCGATCTGGCAAAACGAATGGCTCCACACGATACCGACACACGACTTTGGAAGAGCCTCCCCGGTTCAAACAGGTTGGCACTCTATCGGGTGTTTGATTCTATCGAACGTGCACCCCAACCGACACTCGACTGGATAGCCCAAGCCTTCGACACATCGCCCCGAACCCTTCAGCGTCACCTCGCTACTGAAGGTGTCACCTATCGTGCAACATTGGACGGATGGCGCAAGGCAAAGGCGCTCACTCTGATCGAAGATGAGTCCCTGCTGGTCCGGGAAATCGCCGAGCGGCTGCACTACAGCGATGTGCCACATTTCATCCGAGCATTTCGGCGTTGGACGAAGCAGTCTCCCAATGCGTACCGTGACAGCCTTTAACCTGCCTCCGGCGACCTACTTCGCGCCGGTATAGTGTGAGCTCGTTCTGGCAGAGCGGGCAACCGCGAAAGCCTGTTTAACTCCACTCCGGACCTGGCACACTCCGACGTCGGCTGCGAGGCCTAGCGGAAGGACGCGCCGAACGGAGACACGAGCCGGAGCGTGTGGTTCAGTCCGCCTTGGAACAAGGATCCGCCAAAGCCGCTCTCGATGCGCGAACGCTCGCAGTCTTCGCATCGTCTGTAGCCGCGCATGGGACGATGAACAACGATGTGTCCAAGAGACAACACTGTTGAAGTTGCAGAGCAGATACATCGAGATCGATGGCTCGCATATCCACTCCGGAAGCGGGATCCCCTTGCGGTGCACCGGACCAAAAATGTATCGCGAGGTCAGTTCTGGACGAATGCCAACTGGACAAAAACTTATTCAAACTTCGGTCTTGTCAGGGCTTTTTTCGGCGACAAGTGTTTCGATGCTCCGCTCCGAAACCTCCTCCACGGTGATCGTAAACCCCTGTTCTTCAAACCGGTCGCCTGGCTTAGGCAAGCGCCCGAACCGTGACAGGGCCAGGCCGCTGATCGTGTTGTGCGTGAGCGTTGAGATCTCCGTCCCCAGGATCTCGTTCACCTTGGCGATCGGGATGCGGGCATCCAGGCGGACGCGACCATCGTCGCCCACGGCGAGCTCAGGGCTTTCGACGGCAATCTGGTGTTCTGCGACAGGATTGGCGTCGGTGCCAAGCGTCCGCCGGACCAACAGCTGAAGGGTGATGAACCCGATCGCGTGACCGAGTTCATCGACAACCACCGCCGTGCGGGTCGGATCGTCGCGGAGCATCTCGAGGATCTCGCTGACGCGTTGCACGCCGGGAACGAAGCGGACCGGGCTTAGCACATCTTCGACCGCGCGCTCGGCGATGCCGGGGTCCATCATGTCCCAACTCTCCATCATGGCCATCGCGGTGATGTTGGCGTGCGATCCTTCGTAGAGAGGGACGAGCCGCTGGCCACTTTCGGAACGAATGGCAATCAGATCCGACATGCCGGCATTTCGGTCCGCGACCCGGACCTCGGCGATGGGCCACATGATCTCGACCGCGGTCATCTGCGCAAAGCGCAACACGCGACGGATCTGTCCGCGGCTGAATGCCTCCGATGCGCCGGTGACCTCGGCCATGTGGACGGTGCCGAAGAATTGGTCGCGCAGCACCCCGCTCTCGTCCGTGCGCCCTCCGATCAACCGTGCCGCCAGGCCCGCGATCGAGGAAAACAGCCAGACAAGCGGCGCCAGGATCGTCTGCAACCAGGCAAGCGGATAAGCGATAATCGGGACCAGCGCATCGGCCTTCTGCTGGTAGACTGATTTCGGCACGATCTCGCCCAGGATCAGGAAGAGCGGCGTGAACATCAGCAGAGCCACAAGCTCACCGGAACCACCGAACATCCCGACCATCAACAGGGTGCCGACCGTTGTCAGTGCAATGGAACTCAGGTTCGTGCCGAGCAACGTGGTCGTCAGCAGCTGTGCCGGTCGCTGCAGCAGGCGTACGGCCAGCCGGGCACCGGACGAGCCCCGGGCGCTCTTGTGGCGCAGTTTCACCCGGTCGGCGCTGACCAAGGCGATTTCCGAGCCCGAGAAGAACCCCTTTAGCAACAATAACAGAGCCATAAGGGCAAGGGTCGGAAGCTCAGTCATTCGTCGGCCTTCGCACGGCTGAAGATGGCGTGATCGGACCGAGCGATGGTCAGCCGGTCTATCAGCAAGCCGTCCATTGCCTCGACACGAAAGGTCAGGCCCGATTCGCGCACCATGTCGCCGGGTTCCGGAACCGTCCCTAAGAGCGACAGCACCAGCCCGCCGATGGTTGTCACGTCCGCATGCTCGGGCAAGGGAAACGGCGTGCGCCCCCGCAGCGCACGCACCGGCGTCAGACCGGCGCAGGTCAGTACATCGTCGACCTCTGCCACGCCGCTGTGGTTTTCCAGATGGGCAGCCTCTCCAGAGATGAGGAAGCCGAACACGTCATCGGCGGTGACCATCCCTTCGATCCCACCGAACTCGTTGACCAGCAAAACACCGTGATGATCACCGTCCTTGAAGAACTCGGCCAGCTCGCTGACGGTGACCGTGGTCGGCGCCATGGTCGCCGGTTCCAACAAGTCATCGATGGTGATTGCTTCGACAGGCTTCGCGGCGACGACTTCGATAACCCGTTCCGGTTTCAAGACACCGATGACGTTGTCCCGGGTGCCGCGGAACACCGGCAGGCGGCGGTGACGTGCCGTGCGGAACAGCTCCAGCGTCTCGGGTACAGGAGCACTCGCATCCGCGTAGACGATGCGCGGGCGGGGCACCATGATCTGCGTTACGGGCCAGTCGCTCGCTGCGATCAGGTTCAGGATGATCCGACGCTCGACCGGATTGACGATGCCCTGATCCCCGACATCGTCGAGCAGCGTCTTGAATTCGTCGGTCGAGAGCAGGTTCTTCTTTGCTTCTTCCCTCCCGACGATCAGGCCGGTCAGGGCGTCGGCGGCAACCCGGACCACCGCGCGCAGGGGCATGACGATCCGAACCCAGGGCGAGATCACAGGCTCGACCACCCGGGTCGACATGGCCTGTGGCTGGGTGACGGCCAGGGTCTTCGGCGTGATCTCGCCGAGGATCAGGAGGAGCGGCAGCATGATGACCGTGTTGGCAATGGCAGCCGCACCGGGGTTGCCGAACAGCGCCAGCAAGATCCCGGCGAGATTCACCGTGGCCGCGATGTTGATCAGCTCGTTGCCGCAGAGGATCGACACGATCAGTTGCCGCGGTTCCTCCAGCAGAGTGCGGATGCGCCGTGACTGCGCGGGCCGGGCATTGTCGATCCGTTGGAGATCGGTCTCGCGCAGAGAAAAGAGCGCCGTCTCGGACATCGAGAAGATTGCCGATGCTGCGAACAGGAGAACCTGTAGCGCGAGCCGGGCGATCATGTCCGGTTCCTGCAAGATCTCCCAGTGAAGGTCCATGGGCCAAGCGCCTTTGGGGGGAGAAGACTGTACCCGGGCCGTCAGAAATCCGGACGGCCCGGCATCCGCATCAAGGGCTTATTGGTCGGCGACCTTGATGTTGCGGCCGTCGGGCGAGACTTCGATGTCCATCTTGCTTTCGCCGGACATGCCGACGAACTCGTAGCCAATGACCTGCATGCTGGGCGCGTGGCTGGCCTCGATGAACTCAGGCTTGAAGCCGGGCAGCTTGGCCGCGAGCGCCTTCATGACCGCGCCCGGTACGTCGTCCACGTTGAACTCGATTTCGATCTCTTCGACATTGCCTTTGGGGTCGATATCAATCTCGATCTTGCGACCGTCGGCCACCGTGCCTTGGATCTCGTAGACGAAGCTGCCGTCATCCTCGGTCTCGGTGTTCGCGCTGACCGGCTGCACTTCGCCGAGCTCTTTGTAGTGGAGAACGATATTGTCATCGATCTCGCTGTCGTCATCCAGTGACCCGGGTTCATCCACGGCCAGCTTCAAGCCGACAAGATTGGCCTTGGCGACTTCCATGATGTCAGCCGGGATCTCGCCCAGCTCGACAGCCTTCTCCTCGCCCGCGATCGCGGTCCCGCTGGCAAGCGCGGAGGCAGTCCCAGCGGCGACAAGCGCTTTAATGAACAGCATCTTCATCACTGTTTCCCGGTCGCATCGGAACTGCCGAACAGTTCCCTGATCTCTTCGCGCAGCACCTTCCAGAAGTCCTGCAGGTTGGCGTGCTTGTTGTCCACGGCGCCGATAAACTCCTCCAGACGGTCGATGGCCTCGTGCTGTTCGCGCTCCGTCTCGGCGCGGAGCTGCGCCCTGAGCCCCGCCAGCGTCTGTTCGAGATCGCCGATCTTCTCTTCCAGGGCTTCTCTGCGGTCCTTGAGCTCGCTCATGTTCCCGTTCCTTCCGATCACCATCCCATGGCCTGGCTGAGGCCGATCAGCACAATGGGCAGTATGAAGAAGACTGTTCCGATATAGGCGGCGACGTAGAGTTTGTTCTGCACGGCCAGACCCGCCAGCCACTCCGCCGCATGGATCGGGATGTTCCGCGTGAACGGCAGGCCGTAGATCACGATCACCCCGATCACGTTGTAGGAGAAGTGCACCAGCGCGATCTGCAAGGCAAAGACCGCGTTCCCGCCATCAACGGCCGTTGCCGCCAAGAGGGCCGTGATACAAGTGCCGATATTGGCACCCAGCGTGAACGGGTAGATCTGCTTGAGGCTGAACACGCCGCTGCCGGCCAGCGGCACGACAAGACTGGTGGTCGTCGACGAGGACTGCACCAGAACCGTGATGGCGGTGCCCGAGAAGATCCCCGAGACCGGCCCACGCCCGACGGCTGCGTGCAGGATTGCCTTGGCCCGACCCACCATCAGAGTCTTGAGCAGCTTGCCGATGAAGGTGATGACCACAAAGATCAGCGCGATGCCGAGGATGATGAAGGCAATCCCCATCACCATGTCGCTGGCACCCAAGCCGTGGAACAGATCCTTCATCCCGTTCACCGGCGGCTTTACCAACGGCTTGATGAAGTTGAACCCGCCCATTGCCAGCGAGTCGCCCCCGACCATCATGCCGGCCAGCGTCTCGCCGATCCGCTGCAGGAAGCCGAACATGATCTCCAGCGGCAGGAAGATGAAGATGCTGAACAGGTTGAAGAAGTCATGCACCGTGGCGGCCGAGAAGGCCCTGCGGAACTCCTCGCCCTGGCGGACGTGGCCAAGGCTGACGATGGTGTTGGTGATCGTGGTGCCCATGTTGGCACCCATGATCATCGGGATCGCGATCTCGACCGGCAAGCCGCCCGCGACGAGGCCGACGATGATCGAGGTGACCGTGCTCGAGGACTGGATCAGGGCGGTGGCCACCGTCCCGACGATCACACCGGTGATCGGGTTGCTGGCAAAGGCGAACAGTTCCTTTGCCTGATCCCCGGCTGCGGCCTTGAAGCCTGAGCCTATCATCGCAACTGCAACAAGCAGCAGGTAGACGAGTGCGGCGACGAGGATCCATTGTATCCAGTTGGAGGAGGAAGACTGGCTCCGCGGATCGTCAGTTGTCGTGGACATTGGCGGGTTCCCGCTTGAATTTTGATCAAGCGCGGCATGCGCACCATGCCGCGCTTCAGGGCAATCAGAAATCAACTCTTAGTGTAGCCTACCGGATTTCCGTCTCGATGATGTGACAGTGTCGAGTCTCAGAGATGCCGAAGCGGCCCTCAACTCTTGCTAGAATCGCGATACAAGAGTTCGGAGGCAACTTAGGTGGCGGATGCTTTGCCGGTCGCATGCCGGCGTCTGCGAACGCGCATCTGTGTGAATAGCGCCGTGTGCAACGGCGCTCCATGATCCCTCGCTTCGGCTGTGCGACCAACTAGGACAGAGCGCCATCCTCCGACATAGAACTTGCCAGCGACGATCAGCCCGCGAGCGCCAGATCTGGTGTGGTCCAAACATCGAAGTCAGTGCGATGTGCTCTCGAATGCTGCGTTGCACAAAATTCACTTTCCCTTCTACCGCGCTCGGGCGAAAGTTCAGAACGGCACTTGGAGGTGGACGCGCATGTTCTCTTTGGCTGGCCAGAAGGCTCTGGTTGTGGGCATCGCCAACGAGCACTCTATCGCTTTTGGATGCGCCAAGGCGATGCGCGCGCAGGGTGCAGATATTGCAGTCACCTATCTCAACGATAAGGCCGAACCGTACGTTCGCCCTCTGGCTGAAGGGTTGAACGCGGAACTGATCCTGCCGCTGGATGTGGGCGATGATGACCAGCTTTCGGCGGCCTTCACGGCAATTGCCAGACGATGGGGACGGCTCGACACCCTGATCCACTCGATCGCCTACTGTCCGAAGGACGACCTACATGGCCGGGTCGTCGATTGCTCGCGAGAGGGTTTCGGGATCGCCATGGATATCTCGGTGCACTCGCTTCTGCGCATGGTGCGGCTTGCCGAGCCTCTGATGCCGGAAGGCGGGACGTGCATAACCATCAGTTATCTCGGTTCGACCCGGGTGATCGACAACTATAATGTCATGGGTCCCGTCAAGGCGGCGCTGGAGTCGGTGACGCGGTATCTGGCGGCGGAGCTCGGGCCAAAAGGGATCTCGGTTCATGCGCTCAGCCCGGGACCTTTGAAGACCCGCGCAGCCTCCGGCATCTCGCATTTCGACGAACTGCTCGACGAGGCAGCGCGGCGTTCGCCCACGCACCAGCTGGCGAGTATCGAGGACGTGGGCGCCTACGCAGCATTTCTGGCAAGCCGGGAAGCCTTCAACGTCACGGGTGGTGTGCACCCGATCGACGGGGGGTTCAGCATCGCGGGCTAACGAGATCAATCGACAAGGAGCCGTCGATGAATACCGTTTTCGATATCCTGGATCCGGCGCGGATCGACGTATTGAGATCCTTCCAGGAAGGGACGGCGTGGTCTCCGGACGAGCGCCTCAAGGCATTCACCGCGCAGTTCGGCGAGTTCTCGCAGATGAGCGAGATGATGTTGAAGGGCGCCTCGGGGCACATGGCGCGAATCTCGGCGAACCATGGCGCGCGCGCGCAGGCAAGCCTGGATCAGCTTTCGGATGTCGTGTCCAGCCTGACGGACCCATCCCGCCAGAGGGACATTCAAACGGACTGGCAGGCCTATGCCAGGGATTTCGCCGAGCGCGCCATCCTGATGGCGGACATACTTCGCGAGCGGGGCGACATCTTTCTTGAACACGAGGCGGCCGGATGCCCACCGGTCCTGATCTACGACTACGAGGTGGTCGTGGACGGCAAGGACCTCGAGATGCCATGCAACTACCAACTTCTGCGGATCGTGCCGCCGGAGGACTGCGACGTACATGACTGGAAACGGCCCTATATCATCATCGACCCGCGGGCGGGCCACGGAGCCGGGATCGGTGGGTTCAAGCCCGACAGCCAGGTCGGTGTCGCCATCCGCGACGGGCATCCGGTGTACTTTGTCAGCTTTGGCCGTGACCCGATGCCGGGCCAGTCGCTCGCCCATGTCACCCGGGCGGAGGCAGAGTTCGTCCGGGAGGTCCAGCGCCGCCATCCTGATGCGGCGCTGCCCGTGGTCACGGGCAATTGCCAGGGCGGCTGGGCGACTTTGATCCTGGCTGCCACAAATCCGGATATCACGGGCCCTATCTGCCTGAACGGCGCGCCTGTCGTCCCCTGGTCCGGGACGGTGGGCAAAGACCCTATGCGTTACAATGGCGGGGTTCTGGGCGGCACCTGGCAACCGATGTTCTGGTCGGACGTCGGGCACGGCGTGTTCGACGGGGCGAACCTCGTGATGAACTTCGAGCTGCTCAACCCTGGGCGGACGATGTTCCGCAAGTACTACGATCTCTTCGCGGCACCTGATCGGGGCGGCCGGGAGCGGTTCCTCGAATTCGAGAAATGGTGGGGCGGCTTCTTCCTACTGAACGAGGCCGAGATCCGCTGGATCGTCGAGCAGCTTTTTATCGGCAATCGCCTCGCGAAGAGCGAGGCTAGGCTCGAGACAGGCAGCCAGATCGATTTGAAGAACATCCGGGCGCCGATCATCGTCTTTGCCAGCCACGGCGACAACATCACGCCGCCGCAGCAGGCGCTGAATTGGATCATCGACAACTACACCGATGTCTCAGAGATCCAGATCAGGGGGCAGCGGATCATCTACATGGTGCACGAGCAGGTCGGGCATTTGGGAATCTTCGTCTCCTCGAAGATCGCAAAGAAAGAACACAGTGAGGTCGCCTCGACGCTGAAGACGATCGAAGCGCTCCCGCCCGGCCTGTATGAGATGAAGATCGACGACTATGAAGGCGAGGTCGAGAACCGGGTCTTTAGTGTCAGCTTCCACGAGCGCAAGCTTGACGATATCCGGGCGCTGGACGATGGGCGAGACGACGAGGCGCCCTTCGCCGCCGTGGCCCGCAACTCCGAGCTGCAGGCGGAGCTCTACGATGTCGCCGTCCGTCCGCTGGTGCAATCGATGGTGACGCCCTACACGGCCGAACTCGGACGGGCGTTGCACCCGCTGCGCGTTCAGCGCGCCGCGCTGTCCAGCCGCAACCCGCTTGTTGCCTCGGTCGAGACCATAGCGAAGCGGGTCGAGGCGAACCGGCTCCCCGTTGATGGCGACAACTCCTTCCTTCAGGCCGAGAAACTCTGGGCCGAGCTGATTCACCAGTCTCTCGATATGGCGCGGGACTTGCGCGATGCCTGGTACGAGAACATGTTCTTCCAGGTCTGGGGTTCGCCCTGGATGCGCTGGTTCGGACGCACCCATCTGCCAAGACGCGTGCTCAAGAACGAGGTGGAGCTGCGCATGCTGCCCGCCGTTCAGGCCGCACTCCGCCACAAGGACAAGGGTGGTTTTGCCGAGGCGGTGGTGCGGATGCTGATCATGTTGGCCGACTCGCGCGGGAGCGTGCGGCGTGACCGGCTGGAGCGCTCGTCCCGTGTGCTGACCCAGGACGAGCCTTTCCGCTCGCTGACGCCAGATGCGCGCAAGATGTTGATCCACGAGCAGACGCTGATCGTGGAGTTCGACCGTGAAGGTGCAGTCGCAACGCTGCCCGCCCTGCTGACCGCGACGCCAGAGCGCGAGCTTGCGCTCAAGGTCGTGCGCTATATCCCCGGCGCGATTGACGAGATGGCGCCGCACACGATCGAGATTCTGCAGCGGTTCTGCCGGATTCTCGATTTGGCGCCCGTCTCCGAAGACGTCCTGGAGGACCCACTGGCCGATGCCAGCCGCGTCTGGACAACTCTCGATACGGCGGCCGAATGATCTTCGAGAACCGCACATACGACGAACTGAAGGTCGGCGACACGGCCGAGATCACGCGGCTCTGCACGGCGGATGACCTCTATGTCTTTGCCAATGCCTCGGGCAATTTCAATCCGATGCACTTGCCCAAGCACGACGGAGACGGCGATGGCGTGGTCGAGGCCATCGCCCCATCGATGTGGTCCGGCTCACTGATCTCGGCAGTTCTGGGCAATCAGCTGCCTGGCCCGGGTACCCTCTATCTGAGCCAGAGCCTGGATTTCGTCGGCCGCGCGCATGTCGGCGAGGAGCTTCGGGCATGTGTCGAGGTCACTGAGAAGCTCGGCGAGAATGCGGTGGTTTTCGCGACCCAGGTGTTTCGGGCGGATGACGGCAGACCGTTGGTCGAGGGTACGGCCACAGTGCGGGCGCCGACCGAGAAAGTGAAGTTCGACGACACCGACTTTCCGCGGCTGACGGTCCGTCGCCATGTGCACTTTGACGCCATCCTGGATCGCGCCGCCTCGCTCGCGCCGATCCCGACGGCCGTGATCGCGCCGGAAGAGCCCAACTCGCTCGGCGGGGCGCTTCTAGCGGCCAGTCATACGCTCATATCGCCAATCCTGATTGGCGAACGCGCTCGGATCCTGCAGGCGGCAGAAGAGATAGGCGAGGACCTGTCAGGCGCGCGGATCGTCGACGCCGCGGACCATCACGAGGCCGCGTCTCTGGGTGTCAAGCTTGTCAGTGAAGGCGAGGCCGCGGCGGTCATGAAAGGCCACCTGCATACCGACGAACTCCTGTCGGCCGTGCTCCGGCGCGATGCTGGTCTGAGGACCGATCGGCGCCTGACGCATGTCTTCGTGATGGACGTTCCTGGACAGCCTGACCCCGTCTGCATCACGGATGCGGCAATCAACATTCAGCCGGATCTCGACACGAAAGTCGACATCACGCAGAACGCGATCGATCTTGCACAGGCGCTGGGCATGGAAGTGCCGCGGGTCGCCGTTCTCTCTGCCGTCGAGACTGTGAACCCCAAGATCGAGTCTTCGGTGGCCGCCGCAATTCTCTCGAAAATGGCCGATCGCGGACAGATCTTAGGCGGTGTCGTGGATGGTCCGCTCGCCATGGACAACGCCATCGACCTCGGCGCGGCCCGGACGAAGGGGATCGCCTCGCCTGTTGCCGGCCGCGCACAGATCCTGGTGGTGCCGAACCTCGACGCCGGGAATATGATCGCCAAGCAGCTGTCATACATGTCGCATGCCGAAGGCGCGGGCATCGTGCTGGGTGCTCGGGTGCCGGTCATCCTGACATCCCGGGCCGACGGCGAGAAATCGCGGCTGGCATCCTGCGCGGTAGCGGCCCTATACCAAGCCCGACGCGGCCCGTGATGTCCCATGTCTTGACGATCAACGCTGGTTCGTCGTCGGTCAAGTTCGGCCTGTTCGAGCTTGCCGAGGAGCCTTTGCGCATCGCCTCCGGGCAGGTCGACCGCGTGGGCGGTGCCGGGCATCTGAAGGCCAAGAGCGCCGGCGGCGAGACACTGTGCGATCGGCCGATTGCCGGGGCGACGGTGGATCATGCGATGGCAGTGGACGCGATCCTCGAGTTGCTGAATCAGACGCTGCCCGGCCGGCAGATCTCGGTGGTCGGCCATAGGGTGGTGCACGGGGGGCTCATGTACGCCACGCCCGTCCTGCTTGATGACCCGACCATCGCCGAGCTTCACCGACTGATCCCCCTGGCGCCTCTGCACCAGCCTCACAACCTTGCTGGTGTCCAGGCCACACGCGCGGCGTTTCCGGGTGCCCCTCAGGTCGCCTGCTTCGACACTGCTTTTCATCGTGATCATCCATGGGTGAATGACGTCTTTGCGCTGCCCCGTGAGTATTATGACAAGGGTGTGCGCCGGTACGGCTTCCACGGTCTCAGTTACGAGTTCATTTCTGGCGAGTTGGCAACCTTCGCACCGCGAATCCGCGACGGACGGGTGTTGGTTGCACACCTGGGCAACGGAGCTTCGATGTGCGCGATGATCGGCGGGCGTTCTGTGGCCTCAACCATGGGGTTCAGCGCTTTGGACGGCTTGCCGATGGGGACGCGGTGCGGCCAATTGGATCCCGGCGTCGTGCTTTATCTGATGAAGCAGGAGGGTCTGGACGCCGACGGCATCGCGGAGCTTCTCAACAAGAAGTCCGGGTTACTCGGTCTTTCCGGCCTCACATCGGACATGCGCACACTCGAAGCCTCCGATGCGCCGGAGGCTGCTGAAGCCATCGACTACTTCGTGTTTCGAATTCGCCGAGAGCTCGGAGCTTTGACTGCCGTCATGGGGGGCCTCGATGCGCTCGTATTCACTGGCGGAATCGGCGAGAACTCCCGAGTGATCCGGGCGCGGGTCTGCGACCGGCTCGATTGGTTCGGTATTGAACTCGACCATGGCCGAAATGCCAGGAACGAACGTCTCATCTCGAGGGACTTCAGCCGAGCCCGTGTGATGGTCGTCCCCACGAACGAGGAACTAGTGATTGCGCGGGCCGCGGCAGAGCGCGTGAGCACCAGGTTCGAAGCGGCGAGTTGATGAGAACCTTCCACTCCAAGGACGGTCGGCGCCTAGCGTTTGAGGACTCAGGCGGCTCGGGCCCCACAGTACTTTGCCTCGCAGGGTTAACCCGCAATAGCCGCGATTTCGAAGACGTCGCAGCCTTCCTTTCGCCAGACTTTAGGGTGATCCGTCTGGACAGCAGAGGACGCGGCCGGTCGGAACATGCCAAGGACCCACTGCACGAGTATTCGATCCCTGTCGAGGCGGGCGACGCCCTGGCCCTTCTAGACTACCTAGAGGTGGAGGAAGCGGCCATTGTCGGCACCTCGCGTGGCGGCATCCTTGCTATGGCTCTAGCTAGCGGTAATCCGGGCCGCATTGCAGCGGTGGTCCTGAACGATGTTGGTGCAGTCGTGGAGGGGCGGGGACTTCTGCGAATCCTGGCAACGCTAGGCCGGCAACCAAAGGCAGACAGCTTTGCAGAACTTGCGGAAGAATTGCGTTCGGCGAATGAGCATGAGTTCCCGCACATTCCTCTGGAGGACTGGGAACGCTATGCGCACAGGCTCTTTGACTCGCAGGGTGGGCGTCCGGTGCTTGCCTACGACCCACATCTGCGAACAGCAGTCGCGCAGGCGATCGATATGGGTGAGCCCTCGGTCTCGCTGTGGCCGCTATTTGAGGCACTGCGAAACATACCGGTTCTGGTGATCCATGGTGAAAACTCAGACATTCTGTCTGCCAAGACAGTGGCAGAAATGCGCCTCGCGCACGATGACCTGAAGGTTGTGGAGCTCGCTGGACGTGGGCACGCCCCCTTCTTGGACGAGATCGAAGCCCTGCGTTCAATCAAGTCCTTCCTTGAGAGTTGGGCGGAGAACTGCAGTGAACGGCGGTTCCAGAGCACATCGCATTCGAGCAATCCGGCGGACCATGTCTGACTGTCTCGTTTCGGGCAGGTTGCCGCATAGCCATCTTGACCAAATATCGTGTTGTGTTGACCGCGCAGGCTTAGTGACCCACTCGTGCAGCGCGCATCTCCAATTCTTCGCTCATGTCCGGACATGAGGGGAAATTCGATGATCAAGCCTCTACACGCGAACGTCAGCTTTGCTCGACCCGGAAGAATCGATCGATCGCCTCCTTTGTCACGCTGATCAAGCGAATGTCGGTGATCGAGGTACGTTCGGGCGCAGCGCCGACGCCAGCGGATCTGCCGGCGCCGGCTGAACTCACTCGACGTCATACGTCAGTGCCCTCGGCGAGGTTGAGAGCATCCTCGACATCCACGCCGAGGTAGCGGACCGTGCTTTCGATCTTGGTATGGCCCAGCAAGATCTGCACGGCGCGGAGGTTTCCGGTCTTCTTGTAGATCAGCGAGGCCTTCGTCCGCCGCAGAGAATGGGTGCCGTACTCCTCGGGCGGCAGACCGATCGCCTCGACCCACTCGTTGACCAGACGCGCGTACTGCCGCGTCCCAATGTGCGGGCACCGTGTCAGCCTGCTCGGGAAAACGAAGTCTTCGAGGCAGCCGCCACGGACTTTCAGCCACGCGGACAGACTCTCCCGAGCGGTCTCGGTGATCTCGAATTGAACGGGTCTTCCGGTCTTTTGTTGGATCACCGTTGCACGGCGCCTGATCTCTCCGCCAGCAGCGACATCGCCTATGCGGATCCTCACGAGATCACATCCGCGGAGTTTCGAGTCGATTGCCAGATCGAACAGGGCGCGGTCCCGGACGAGGCCGCGGTTCTGCAGGTGAAAGCGAATCTCCCAGACCTCCTTGGCCTGGAACGCCTTCTTGGGTCCGATCTTGAAGCCTGTGTTCCAGATTGGCGAACTTGAGGATGCCTTGGTTGTTGGCATTGGAAGCCTCCTTTGAAGCGACTGCGGGATTGCAGTCGCCCAAAGGTACAGGGGCTGTGCGGCCCTGGGTCCTAAGCGCCCCCGAAAGCCGGCGTCTGAATGTCACCGCTGGCGACGGGGCCAGCGCGAAAGCGGTCTTGTGGGTAGGCGTGCAACCCCAGCCGAAAAGCAGGTGAATGCCATTGTTTGCGGGCGTCTTCGTAAAAAAACGGTCGATCAGGGCGCTTCGAAAGGCGAAGTTTGTGGTCGTTGACGGCCAAGCCAAGGAACATCAATAACCGCGACCCTCTTATGGGAATGGCGATTTCGTGCCAGTTGCCCTATAGTTTGATGTGGGGACGGTCTGATGACCAAGAACGCGTCTGAACTTGGCCAGCGAAGCGCGATAAGCGCCTCATGGGAAAGATGCGAGCACAAGCATCGGCTCGCACGTAGTACTTTGCGCCCAATTCTGCGCCTTCAATCGACGGAAGTCAGGCCGAGAAGTGAAGAACTGATTGAACGCACGGGCGGTCGTCTCGGCATCTTTCGGCAGGTCGCAGAGATTGCCGTCAGGGCCGGCCACTGTTTCTCTATCGCAGATGCGGACGGCATTCTTGTTCGCCGCGAAGGCAAGGTCGCCGAGCAGTCGGAGTACGAACGCAACGGCATCTCGCTAGGCTCCTGCTGGGATGAGCGCATCGGTGGGACCAATGGAGTCTCGATGGCCCTTGCGCACGATCGGCCATTCACTGTCCGTGGATGCGAACACTACTTCTCGAAATTTGCCCCGTTCGCCTGCACTGGCGTACCGATACATGATGCGGCGAACCAGAAGATCGGCGTGGTCAACCTTGCCACCGTCGATCGCGGAGTAACTGCGGACTATCTGTTTGACCAGCAGCTGCTGGGTGCTGCGGCTGGCCGCATTCAGCGCATCCTGTTCCAACGACACTTCAGCGACAGTATGCTGGTGACGGTGTCATCGCCGACAGATGGCGCCATTCTGGGCAGCAATGAACTTGTAGCTGTCGATGAGACCGGGCTGATCCTAGGCTCGACCACGATGGCGCATCGTCTGATCGGGCTGTCCGGGCCTGCGGAGCTGTTGGGACGATCGTTTGAGGACCTGTTCGGGGCCGACGCTTTTGCTCTGGACCGGAAACCTGAACTTGCCCCCTATGTCCGCACAGGCGAAGGCAGGGTCGTTCGCCTGTCCCGGCATCACAACGACCGAAACGCCCTTTTCGCTCGGGACACGCGTCCACTTGCCGAACCTGCCCTTGGTCGTTCCGCAGGCCCGCAGCCGATGTCGCTTGGTGAACTGTCGACCGGCAGCACTGTCATGGCTGAGCAGTTTGTGCGCGCCGAGGTGTACTTGAAACATGCCGTGCCATTCATTGTTCAGGGTGAGACGGGAACCGGCAAGACGGCTCTGGTCGAAGCGCTTCATGTCTCTGAGAGCCTCGCAGATGTTCAGGTCGTTTCGGTCGATTGTGCGGTGCTGGGCGAGAGCGATCACGACCGCGCCTACATTGCCGCCATTGTCGAACAGGCTCGGATCTTTGGCTTGCTGAACACTCGGGAACAGGGCCACCTGTCGCTGGTCTTTGACAACATTCACGAGATGCCGGGCTTTGCGCAGGCCGCATTGCGCAAGCTGTTGCAAGAGCGGGAATCCGCCTGTGAAGCCGCCGGCACATCGCCGGCTCGTTCAGGAACAGCAGTGATTGCCACAACGCGCCGCCCCCTGCTCCAGACGGTTCAGGCCGGAGAGTTCAGGGAAGATCTGTACTATCTGCTCGCAAATGCCATCATCGTTCTTCCTCGCCTCCAGAAGCGCGAGAAACTGAAAGCGCTGGTCAAATCGATTACCACCCGACTGGCGGGAAGACCGGTAGAGATAACGCTCGAAGCCATGGACGCGATCCGATCCCATGGCTGGCCCGGAAACGTAAGAGAGCTGCGAAACGCCCTTCAGCAGGCCCTTCTGGAAGGGGACGGTCTGCGCATCTCTCTGATGGACCTGAAGTCGTCCACGATCTTCAACGAGAGCACCCATCAGCCTGCGGCCGCCACGCGCTGGTCTGGGTCAGATCGTGGAGTGCCCTACAGCGAAGAGAACCAGATCGTCGATGCGCTGATCGGTGCGCGTTGGAATGTCTCCCAGGCTGCTCGAAATCTCGGCATGGGACGGGCGACCATTCATCGAAAGATCAAACAGTTCAAAATCTCGCGCCCATCCTGAGAGACGTCGAATCAACCGGACGGCGATCTCGCACAACTGACACCCTCGAACCCGTGGATAGTGTTGTGCGGTGAAGTTGCAGTAGCTCTTTGCACCTCTTGAGACACCGTCCTGAGACAGATTGAGACAGTATGAGACGGTCACGGGCAAGCAACAATCCGGCTCTGCCTCCCGAGCTTGATTTCGATGCCACCGCACCAAAGCCTGCAGAGGCCGAGGCGGCTCCCGAAGCTGCAAGGCGAAACAAAAAGCAAGCCAGGCCGCAAGCATAGGCGGCACACCAGCGGAGGATTCGATGCCTGATCTAGTAGATGTCAACGAGCTGAAGCTCGCCGAGGAGCTGGACAACGAAACGCCCATTCCGACGCAGATTATCTCGAACGGCGAGTTCACACCGCAGCCTCAGACCAAACAGCAACGCCAAGTCGAAGAGCGGATGCATGCACTGGCCGACACCCATGGCAAGGGCATGGACCGGCGCAAGTTCCTGCGTTCGTCGGCCGGGATGGCCGCGGGGTTTGTCGCGATGAACGAGGTCTTCGGACCGGTGTTCAACGTCTCAGAGGCCGAAGCCGCAAACCACGATCAGGCCGAGGAACGGGCCAAACATTTGGCAGGACAGTTCATCTTCGATGATCAGACCCACATGGTCCATGACGGGTTTGAACAGGAGGGTCTTCTGGGTCTCGGCGTCTACGCGTCGCAGAACTGGAACCCGGATCTGAAGGACGATGAACTGACGCTCGCCTACTACAAGTTCGACAACTACATGCGCCAGATCTTCGTGAACTCGGACACCAAGATCGCTCTCCTGTCGGGTGCACCGTTTGACGATCCCTCATGGAACTTCGTGTCCAACGAAGCCATCGTGAACACCGTGGCAATGGTCAACAAGCTGGCGGGCACGCGCCGGATGTTCGGCCACCACGTGATCACACCGGGCAAGCCCGGCTGGATGGACGAGGTCGACAAGGCGCTGGAGAACGGCGCGCACATGGACGGCTGGAAAGCCTACACCATCGGTGATCCGCTCTCGGCCTCGACCGAGCGTCCCTACCGGCTGGACGATGAAGAGCTGATGTACCCGTTCTTCGAGAAGGCCGTGAAATACGGCAAGACCAATTTCGCCTGCCACAAGGGTCTGATGCCTGCCGACTACGAGACCACGTGGAAGGACAAATGGCAGTACAATACCGTCTGGGACGTAGCCAAGGCGGCCAAAGACTGGCCCGAGATCAACTTCATCATCTACCACTCGGGCATGCGGCCGTTCCTGGAAGATCCGACGCCTGTGCTGGAGGAGTTCGAGGCCACCGGAGAGCTGAAATGGGCCTCGGATCTCGCCCGCATTCCGGAAGAGCACGGTGTCACGAACGTCTATGGCGAGCTTGGGACCACGTTCGCCAATTCCTGTGTCACCCACCCGCGCCTGGCCGCAGCGATGCTGGGCATGCTGATCAAGGGGCTGGGCGCCGACAAGATCGTCTGGGGCACGGACTCGGTCTTCTACGGCTCACCGCAATGGCAGATCGAGGCCCTGCGTCGCCTCGAAATCCCCGAGGACATGCAGGCGAAGCACGGCTTCGCACCGCTGGGAGATGCAGACGGGCACGTCAAGAACACGATCTTCGGTCTGAACTCGGCGCGCCTTTTCAAGGTCAACTTGAGGGCCGATCTAGAGCCGATGGAGAACGACGGCATACAAAAGCTGAAAACCGACTTCGCACTGCTCGACGGCATTCGCGACAATGTCCGCTACGGCTACGTCTCGCCGACCTGACCGGGCGCACCCCAATCAGCGGGCCAGGCAATGCGTCTGGCCCATTGCATCGAGATCTGGAGGCACCCCATGACGCCCAAGCTGCACCGTTGTCTGGCTGCGGCCCTACTGGCCATCGGTCTGTTGTCCGCACCTGCCGCGGCCAAGGATGGTGCGCTGATCTATCAAGACGTTTGCGCGCGCTGTCACGGCCTGCTCGCCGAGGAGAACTCCTGGCAGCAGTACGTTCCTCGGAGCAGCTCGGGCGTTGAGCTTGCCGTTGTGCTGCCGCAGGGTCCGACACTGAATGGGATCGTCGGTCGCCCCGTGGGCATCATCGAAGGCTACCAATACACCAAGGGCATGCGCGCCTTCGCCGAAACCGGTGCGATCTGGGATCTCGAGACCCTGGACAAGTTCATCACCAACTCGCGCGCGTTCGTCAAAGGCACCACGATGATCGTGAAGCTCGAGGAGGAAAGGCGCATTGCGGTGCTCGAATATCTGGAACGCGTGGCGCGCTACGCCCGCCAATAGGCCGGGAAACCCCCTGCACCGCTCATGTGATTTTTCGGTACCGGCGTGCCACTCCGGTTGCAAAGGCAGGGCATCTCATCAACGCTGGAAACAAACAACAAGATGACGGAACAACCATTTGGGAGGACGACATGAAGTTCACAATGGGAATTCTCACGAGATCCCTGGCCACGGCTACACTTGCGCTGGGCATGGGCGGAGCCGCACAAGCCGAGACGTTCAAAGTTGGGATCGTGACCTTCCTATCCGGCGGTGCGGCCGAGAGCTTCGGTGTGCCGGCCTGGAACGGTGGCAAGCTCCTGGTCGAGAAGCTGAACAACGGCGCGATGCCTGCGCCCTACGATCAGGTTGGCTTCGGAGGGCTGACCATCGAGCCGGTTGTTATCGACGAGGCAGGCGGCGCAACCAAGCAGGTGCAGGAATTCCGTAACCTTGTGCAACGCGAAGAAGTCGATGCGGTGCTGGGCTATGTCTCGTCGGGTGACTGCCTTGCCGTGCCGCCGGTGGCCGAAGAGCTCAAGGCCTTCCTGATCCTCTACGATTGCGGCACGCCGCGGGTCTTCGAGGAAGCCAGCTATAACTACGTGTTCCGCACCGCAGCCCACGCTGCAATGGATAACATCAGCCTTGCGAAGTACATGACCTCGCGCGGGATCAAGATTGGCTCGTACGCAGGCGTGAATCAGGACTATGCCTGGGGGCAGGACAGTTGGGCGGATTTCGTCGCCTCGATGGGTCACTTGCAACCGTCGGCCGAGACCAAGTCGGCGCTCTTCCCCAAGATCTTTGCCGGACAGTACGGCACCGAGATCTCGGCAGTGATGCGTGAAAAGCCGGATCTGGTCCACTCGTCGCTCTGGGGTGGTGATCTGCAGGCCTTCATGCTGCAGGCGACAGCACGCGGACTGCACAAACGTATGCAGATCGCGCTGGCTGCAGGCGATCACGTCATCCCTCAGCTTGGCCAGAAGATGCCCGACGGCATCATCCTCGGTGCCCGCGGCATGAACGGGCTGGCAGCCAAAGCCAAGGGCGGCCCGCTGATCGACGCCCTTTGGGATGACTACGAGGCCGCTTACGGCACGTTCCCGGTGCAGGCCCCGTTCCGGATGTGGCAGGGTCTGCTGGGTCTGAAGACCGCGGTCGAGAAGGCGATGGTGGCGAATGGCGGCAAGAAGCCCAATGCCGAGGAACTGGCTGCGGCCATGAAGGGCCTGACCTGGGAGGCGCCCTCCGGCACAATCACCATGGCGCTCGGCGGCGGACATCAGGCGATCCAGCCGAACGCCATCGGTACCACCAAGTGGGACGAGGCAGCAGGCAAGATGACTCTGGTCGATGTCGAGTACTACGGCGCCAAATGCGTCAACCCGCCGGATGGCGTGAAGGCGGTTGAGTGGATCAAGGCCGGTTTCCCCGGCGCCGAGTGCGACTGACGCGCACGCAACGGATCCGCTGAGACCAAGGGGCGCCCGGACGGGGGCCTCAACTTCCGGGAGCGAACATGGACCTCTTGTTGGTCATCCTCGTCGACGGCCTGATTTATGGCGCGTGGCTCTTCATCGTCTCGGTGGGGCTGACCCTGGTTTTCGGCGTTCTGGGGATCCTGAACCTCGCCCATGGCAGCTTGTATGCCATGGGCGCCTATATGACCGCCACGGCGGTGGGGCTATATTTCGGGGCGGGCGGCGATGCGGTGCCGCTTGGCTCCTACGCGGTGATGATGCTCGCGGCCCTGGTCGTGGCCCTGATCGTGACTCCGTTGCTCGAGCGCGGCTTGCTGCGCCACTTTTACCACCGCGACGAGGTCATCGGCGTTCTGGTCACATATGGCGTGTTCCTGATCCTCGAAGACGTGATCAAGCTGATCTGGGGCGTCGAGCCGCTTTTCGTGTTCGAACCCTATGACCTTCTCGGCATGGTCGAATGGGGACCGCTGTTATACGTCGCCTATGACTTCCTGGTGATCGGGGCCGCGATCGTCGTCGGACTGACGGTCTGGGCCTTCCTGAACCGGACCCGGCGCGGCAAGATCGTGCTGGCGGTGATCCATGACCGCGAGATGAGCCAGACCATGGGTGTGAATGTCGACCGGGTCTTCATGCTGGCCTTCGGCGCGGGCGTGTTCCTCGCCGCACTCGGCGGCGCGCTGACCGCACCTATGATCTCGGTCTCACCCGGCATCGGGGTCAACGTGATCATCGTGGCCTTCGCTGTCATCATCATTGGCGGGCTCGGCTCGATCGAGGGAGCCGCCATCGGCGCTGTGCTGGTCGGCGTTGCGCGGGCGGCGTCGGTTCACCTGATGCCCGAGATCGAGCTTTTCATTATCTACTTCGTCATGGCCGTGGTGCTGGTGTTCCGCCCCGAGGGCTTGTTCGTGAAAACGCAAACGAGGAAGATATGAACCTTCTCGCCAATGCGCCTGTCGCCGCGGGTCTGACCCTGGCGGGCCTGATCGCGCTCGCCTTCATCCTGCCGGACTGGGCGCTGTTCCTGCTGACCATCGCGCTCGCAAAGGGATTGGTGAGCCTCGGCATCGTGACGCAGATGCGCGCGGGCCTCGTCTCCTTCGGGCAAGGGCTGTTCTTCGGGCTCGGCGCTTATGCGGCCGGTTTGATGGCGCATTTCACGGGCGTCACCGACATCTTCCTGTTGACGGTGCTTGCGGTCCTGGCGACCGGGCTGGTCGGCGTCGTCTTCGGGCCGCTGCTGGCCAAGTATCGCGGCATCTTCTTTGCGATGCTCTCATTGTCGCTCTCGATGATCCTGTACGGCACGATCTCGAAGATGACCTCGATCGGTGGCACCGACGGGCTGAACGTCGCGGCGCCCACGTTCCTGGGGTATCAGCCAGAGGCTCGGGCGCTCTCGCTCTCACTTTACTTCTACACCGCCGTCATCACGGTGATCGCAGGCGCGCTGGCGCGGATCTATTTTGACAGCCAGCAGGGCATGATCTCGCTGGCCATCCGCTCGAACGAGCTTCGCGTCGAATATCTCGGCGCCTCGGTCCGCCGGGCTCACACCCAGAACTACATCATCTCGGCCATCCTCGGCGGATTGGGCGGAGTGATCACTGCGCTCGCCATCGGCCATGTCGATCCGGAGTCGGCGGTCTACTGGACCATCTCGGGCGAGTTCGTCTTCGTCGCCATCCTCGCGGGCTATCTCTCGATCCCGGCGGTCTTCGCCGCCTCGATCATCCTCGAACTCGTCCGCTCGTTCTCGAATCTCTATTTTCCGAACACCTGGCAGCTGGCGCTCGGGATCTTTCTTCTGATCGTGATCCTGACCCTGCCCAACGGGCTCGGCTCGCTCCTTCACCGGAGACGCGCATGAGCTTCGCGCTGGAGACCCGCAATGTTCAGAAGAGCTTCGGGGCCGTCATCGCCGCGTCGGATATCAGTGTGCAGGTGCCCGAACGGGCGGTCTGGTCGCTGATCGGCACCAACGGCGCCGGCAAGACGACCTTCGTAAACCTCGTCACCGGCTATCTCCATCCGGATGCCGGGCAAATTCTGTTCAAGGGCGAGGACATCACCGCGCTCGGCCCCCGCGAGATCACACGTGCAGGCATCTGCCGGTCCTTCCAGATCCCCCAGCTGTGCGGTGAGCTGACCGCGCTCGAGAATATGCTCGTCAGCCTCGCGATCTCAGCGCCGGAGACACCGTCCTTCTTCCGCCGGGGTCATGCCAAAGACGCCGAGGCGCGCGCGATGGAGATCCTCGAGCGTTTCCAGATTGCCGAGTTTGCACCGCGTCTCATGGCCGAGCTGCCTGCGGGCGTGCGCAAGCTTCTCGACATCGCAATGGCGATGACCGGGAACCCGCAGGTGATGCTGCTGGACGAGCCGACCTCGGGCGTCGCGGCGGAAGAGAAGTTTCCGATCATGGATCTGGTGATGGAGGCGCTGAGCGCCGAACATGTCACTACCCTGTTCGTCGAGCACGACATGGACATCGTGGCGCGGTACTCCGAACGTGTGCTGGCATTCTACGACGGCAGGATCATCGCGAACGACGGCCCGGATGAGGTGCTCTCGGACCCGCAGGTCCAGCGCTATGTCACGGGCACGATCCCGGGGCGGGAGGGCTCGTCATGACGCTCTCGCTTTCGGGGGTCGATGTCGAAATTCAGAAGGCGCCGATCCTGCGCGGTCTCAGCTTTGAGATCGCCGGAGGCGCGCTGGTCAGTCTGGTCGGGCGCAACGGTGCGGGCAAGACCACGACGCTGCGCACGATCATGGGCATGATCCAGCCAACCAACGGTGTGGTGCGTTTCGACGATGAGGACATCACGGCGATGCCCGCTCATCGCCGCCCCGCGCTCGGTATCGGATACATGCCCGAAGACCGGCGGCTGGTGCCGCAACTCACCGTCGAAGAGAACATGCTGCTGCCAGCCTGGGCCAATGACACGATCGACACGTCAGCGCACCTTGGCTTCGTCTACGAACTGATGCCGGAACTGACCCAGATGAAGGACCGCAAGGCGCTGTTGCTCTCTGGTGGGCAGCAGAAGATGGTCGCGCTCGGCCGAGCGCTGATGGCCGGCTCTCGCCTCCTGCTTCTGGACGAGCCGTTCGAAGGCATCGCACCCGCACTGGCGCAGCGGCTCTCCGAAGTCATCGCATCGCTGCGGGGTGAACACCGATCAATACTGATCGCTCAGTCCGAACTCAGCCATGTGATGTCTCTGAGCGACCGCGAATATCTGATCGAGCGAGGGAGTATCGCAGTTTAGCGAACACCATACATCGGCTGTCGAGTTTGGATGCACATATGATAGGCAGACCATCCGCCTGAGCAGCCTCGTCTGAGTGGTCCGACCTGATTGTTATTGCATAACCGGCACCTGGTCCATCAGGACCAGAGTTTCGGGAGCCGGTGGGCGATAGCCCAGCGCACTGTGCGGTCTCTTGGTGTTGTAGTGCCTCCTCCATTCTTCGATGACGATCTGTGCTTCTCGCAGACTGTAGAAAATCTCGCCGTTCAGCAGCTCGTCGCGCATCCTGCCGTTGAAGCTTTCGCAGTACCCATTCTCCCACGGACTGCCTGGCTCGATGAACGCGGTTTTTGCGCCGACAGCGCTGATCCACTTACGGACGGCCTCGGCGACAAACTCCGGCCCGTTGTCCGACCTGATGAACCGAGGCACGCCGCGCAGGATGAACAGATCCGACAGCGCGTCGATCACCTCGATCGAGTTCAGCTTTCTCTTCACCCGGATTGCCAGGCATTCGCGCGTAAACTCATCCAGTATGTTCAACGTCCTGAACGCCTTGCCATCGTCCGTTCGACAGTGGACGAAGTCGTACGACCAGACGTGGTTCCGGTACTCCGGTCGCAGCCGAATGCAAGAACCGTCCGCCAACCACAGGCGTCCCTTCTTTGGTTGCTTCATTGGTACTTTCAGCCCCTCTCGTCGCCAGAGCCGTTCGACGCGGCCGTCACTCACAGACCACCCGGCATCCCGCAGCAACGCTGCGATCCTCCGATAGCCATACCGACCGTATTGTCGGGTCAGTTCGATCATGTCCGCGACCAACCTGTCTTCATCAGCACGGCCATGCGGCACGCGTCGTTGTGTGGAACGGTGCTGACCAAGAACACGGCAAGCTCGGCGCTCCGAGACATTCAGTTCTCTACGGACACGGTCGATACAGGCCCGACGGCGAGCGGGGCTCAGAAGTTTCCCCTTGCTGCCTCGGTCAGGATGAGTTTGTCGAGGGTGAGATCGGAAACTGCACGTCGAAGCCGCTCGTTCTCTTTCTGAAGGCGCTTCAACTCCTTGAGCTGCTCTGCACCCATACCGCCGTACTTCTTCCGCCAACGGTAGTAGGTCTGCTCGGTCACACCGATCTGCCGGATCGCATCCGCTCTCGGCATCCCTTGGCCGACAAGAACCTCAACTTGCCGAAGCTTGCTGACGATCTCTTCCGGCTTGGCTCGCTTGTTCGCCATCTCTGATCCTCCGTTTTCCTATCAATAACGGTGGACCAACTCTTCTGGGGAGGTTCACTCTCGCCAGCCGATCGCCTGACAAGATCCGTTCCGCTTGCGATCCGCAAGCGCGGACAGGAGACACGACTTGTGCTTGGGGATGTCCGGACCCGGAAGCCTGAACCCGACCTGGTCAGACTCATCGCCAACTCAACAACCTGGATGGCGCGCCTACTGTCGGGCGAAGTCGCATCGGTCCGGGCGCTCGCGCGCGATCTCGGTCAGGACCATCGCGCCGTCGCAAGGACGTTGCGGCTGGCGTTCTTGGCACCGGACATTCGCAAGGCGATCCTCGACGGTTTGCAGCCAACCGGGATGACGCCGTCGACCCTCCTGCGCCTGGATGCCCTGCCACTCGGCTGGCCAGGAGCAGCGCAGCTTGCTGGGAGTCACCCACGCACCACCTGACCGTCGCGCATTGCGTATCCTGCGATGCGGTGGGGTCACGGGAAATGCCGAACAGAGAAGTCGTAGCGGAGAACCGTCCGAACGCGGGTCTTTGACCCCGCGAATGGCCAAGCCAGGCAGAACCGGTTAGCCTAACCCACTGATATCACGTTACTATCCTAGGCGCCCGGAGAGAGGCTAGAAACCGGTGACTGCGTGGTGGGCGGTACTGGATTCGAACCAGTGACCCCAGCGATGTGAACACTGTGCTCTACCAACTGAGCTAACCGCCCGGCGCAGCTGGTATAGTGTGCGCTGTCCGATGGGGTCAAGCGCCGTTACTGCAAGCAGGGATGGATCCGCACGAAGCCAAGAGATCAATGTGACTCGACGATGCGGAGCAAATCTTCGAAGCGATCGATGATGTGATCGGGCGCGAGCTCGCTCAGCGGCTCCGCAGCGTAGCCGAAGCTCACCAATACACATGGCAGTCCCGCATTGCGCGCCGCGTCCAGATCGGTGCGCGTGTCACCTATCATGATCGACCGCTCCGGCGCGGCGCCGATGCGACGGACCGTCTCCAGAACGTGCTCTGGGTCGGGCTTGCGAACGGGTAAGGTGTCAGCGCCCAAGATGGCGCCGAAGCGCTGCTTCACACCAAGCCGTTCGAGCAGCATCAACGCCAGGTTCTCTGGCTTGTTGGTGCACACTCCCAACCGCCAGCCATCGCCCGCGAGCTGATCCAGGCACGACAGCACGCCCTCGTAGAGATAGGTCTTGTCGGCGATACGTGGTTCATAGGCAGCCAGTAGCGCGGGGTAGAGCCGATTTGTCAGCTCGATCTCATCCGGGGCATCCATGGCGCGGCCTGCAATCTCGAGTGAACGGCGGATCATGGCGCGCCCGCCGCGCCCCGCGAAGCGGCGTTCGGCAACAGGATCGAGCAGCGGTAGCCCTGCGGGAGCCAGGATGGCGTTCGCAGAAGCAAGCAGATCGTCTGCCGTGTCCGCGAGCGTGCCGTCCAGATCGAAGATTGCGCCCCGCATTGTTTGCCTCTCATCATGCCACGAAGGAGGCAGGTGCGCCCCTAGCGCGGTGCCTTCTAGCAGCGTTTCTGTGTCTGCTTCAACGCTTTCGGTAACATGATGCCTCGTGCTGCTGGGACTTGTTGGTCCCACTTCTGCAAGCTATGCCGTGCCATGCGGCGATCGCCGTTTGACTCCATCGAGGTTGATGAATTGGCGACACAATGCGATCGAAGTGACTGGCATCCCTGTGCAGCCGATGCTTCAACACAGTGCGGGGAGGTGGATTGCTGGTGTTGAGCCGGTTCGCCATGAATCTCCCGGATTTCAAGACAGCGTTCTCTTGGGCGTTGTCGGTCCTGATTGCAGCTCTTGGAGGCTGGATCGCCACGCAAGTCGGGACCCCGTTGCCGTGGCTTTTGGGTGCGATGGTGGCAATCGCTGCTTCTCTCGCACTAGGGGTTCGCGTTCTCGGGCAATCGCTGTCTTTTCCTCAAGCGCCCCGGCTCGCTTTCATCACCATCATCGGCGTGGCGATCGGTGGTTCGGCCGAGCCTGGCATGTGGCATAAGGTGGCCGAATGGTGGACGAGCCTCCTGGCGGTGGCAGTCTTTGTGTTGCTGGCCCAAACCATGAACTACCAGGTTTTCCGAAGGATTGCCCGGTATGATCGGCCAACCGCATTTTACTGTGCTACGCCGGGCGGGTTGATCGAGTCTGTCCAGCTTGGCGAGGAAGCCGGTGGCAATCCTGCACTTTTGACCGTTCAGCACTTCTCGCGCATTGCGATCACGGTGACATTGGTGCCGTTGATCTACTGGGCGGTGCGAGGAGAGGCAGTGGGCAGCGCAGCCGGTGTGAGCATGGACCAAACCGGAGGCGCAATCACGCCTGCGGAAGTGGTTCTACTGCTGGCTTGCGCCATTCTGGGTGGTTGGGGAGGGCGGCGTATTGGCTTCCCCGCGGCCATCATAACTGGTCCGATCATCCTTTCCGCAGTGGTGCACGGCGCGGGACTTACACAAGCACAGCCACCCGACTGGTTGATCGCAGTAGCTCAGGTTGTCATCGGGCTCGGTCTCGCGATGCGCTTCAAGGGGCTGTCGCCAAAACTGTTGGTTTCTGGCATCGGACTTGGAGCGCTTACGGTCAGCGGCATGCTCGCGCTTGGCGGCACATTGGCTTGGTTGCTCTCGCTGACAGGTGCGCACTCGGCTGAGGTGCTGTTCATGTGCTTTGCTCCCGGCGGCGTGGTCGAGATGGGGCTGATTGCCCTTTCGCTCGGTGTGAGCCCGGTTTTCGTGACCCTTCATCACATTCTGCGCATCGGGTTCACAGTGATGGCGGTGCCGTTCGCAGGCCGCTGGATTCTTGGACCGAACCCGCAGACAAAACCCGACAACTGAAGCTAGTCCCTGCGCACCGCCTGGCGGCCAAAGTTGGGGGCGTCCGTGTCCTGTCCTGCCTCGAGTATCGAACGTCTTATCGCGCGGGTCCGGGTAAAATAATCGAACAAGAACTCGCTGTCTCCGGTCCGGATCGCACGTTGCAATGCCATGAGCTCTTCGACGAACCTGCCCAGGACGTCGATCGTTGCTTCACGGTTGTTCAGAAATACATCGCGCCACATGGTCGGGTCAGACGCCGCGATCCGGGTGAAGTCTCGAAAGCCGGCGGCGGAGTATTGTACGACCTCGGTGTTCGTGACGCGTCGCATGTCATCCGCGACGCCGCACATCGTATACGCGATCGCATGCGGCACGTGGCTGGTGACTGCCAGAACCAAGTCGTGATGTTCCGGCGTCATTTCGGTGGTGTTCGCGCCGAGCGCCTGCCAGAATTTTGAGAGCCGATCCACAGGCGCGCGATCTTGACCTTCGATGGGCGTCAGAATGCACCACCGGTTGTCGAACAGCTCAGCAAATCCCGAATCAGGCCCCGATTGCTCGGTGCCGGCAAGCGGATGGGCCGGTACGAAGCTCACCGATCCCGGAAGATGTGGAAGAACCGCATCGATCACTTGGCGCTTCACCGAGCCGACATCCGAGAGGATCGCTCCCTGCTTCAGGTGCGGTCCGATCGCTTGCGCCACCGATCCGCAAGCGCCGACAGGGGTGCAAAGAACCACCAGATCGGCGTCGATCACCGCATCTTCAGAAGTCTCGGTCACACGATCGCAGAACCCGAGTTCGAGAGCGCGTGAGCGTGTTGCGGCTGTTCGCGCATGTCCGACGATTTCGCCGGCGAGGCCGCCTCTCTTGGCAGACCAGGCAATTGACGAGCCTTCATGTCCCAGGCCGATCAGCGCGATTCTTTCAAATTTCGCGGTCATGGACGGCCAGTCCCTGCAAACCCGCGCACGACTTCGGCCACAAGCCGGCATGCCGTTTCGTCTCCAATGCTCACCCGCAGATGGCCGGGCAGGCCATAGGGGTCGACACGACGGCCGATCAAACCACGTGATTTCAGCGCTTGGTCAAGGCCCTCGACGCGATCGCCCGCGTTGATCAACACAAAGTTCCCCTTGCTGCGGGTGACACCCAGGCCAGCCTCCGTGATTTGCCCGGTCAGCCAGTCGCGCCAGACTTCGTTGGTGATACGGCAGTGCTCGACCCAGTCCTGATCACGCACGGCCGCCGTTCCAGCCGCGAGTGCAGGCGCAGTCACATTGAACGGTCCCCGCACGCGGTTCAGCACATCGATCACGTGATCCGGCGCGTAGCACCAGCCAAGCCGTAGGGCGCCGAGTCCGTAGATCTTCGAGAACGTCCGCGTCATCACGATATTGTCGCGCTGGCGTACAAGCTCGAGCGCACCGTCGTCGTCCGTGTCTCGCAGGTACTCGGCATAGGCGGCGTCCACGACGAGGAGCGCTTCGGGCGGCAGAGCATCAGCGAGCCGGGCCAGCGCCAACCCGTCAATGAGGGTGCCGGTGGGGTTGTTTGGGTTTGCCACGAAGACGAGCCGGGTGCGCGGGCTCATGGCCTGGATCAGCGCGTTGACATCGGTGGTCAGCTCACGTTCGGGGGCAGTGACAGGAGTGGCACCCGCCGCCAATGCCGAGAGCCTGTACATCAGGAACCCGTGCTCCGAGAACAGCACCTCGTCGCCGGGTCCTGCGTAAGCCTTGCAGAGCAGGGCGATCAGCTCATCAGAGCCCGCGCCGCAGACAACCCGATCAGGCTCGACCCCGTGGACATCCGCAATAGCGTTGATAAGCGGGGCGTGGCTCTCCGGATAGACGCCGAGTGCATCCGCAACCGCGCGATAGGCCTCGATCGCTTGCTGGCTCGGGCCAAACGGGTTCTCGTTGGCGCTGAGCTTGATAGTACGGTTCGCGCCTTCGATCGTGCTCGAGCCACCGACATATGGCGCTATCTCGAGCACGCCCGGGCGGGGGCGGATGGTGGCGTGCGCTTGTGTCATGGACGTCCCGTTTCTCTTTGGCGCTCCGATCTAGCGGCTTGCAGGGCGATTGACCAGAGGGTGGAGATCTGTCTTCGGGGCCCGAGTGTTGTGATCCTGTTTGCATTGGTGCCGACCAGGGGTGGTGGAGTCATCCCTCAACGACGTCCCAGACAGCGACCTGCCGCATCACAGCGCAAACTCTGGTGAGCAGACAAAGCCTGTTGCGCCGTACGATCTGGTTTTCGGTGTTCACCGTCACCTTGTCAAAAAACGCATCAATGGGCTTGCGGAGTTTTGCCATCTCCGTCATCGCCGCGGCGAAGTCTTCCTCGCCAAGAGCGCTTGCGATGGCAGGCTCGGCTGCATCGAGTGCGGAGAACACTGCGCGTTCTTCATCGTGTTCGGCGAACCGGTCTTCTGGCGTGCCCGAGTATTCGACCCCGTCCTTTGCTTCCTCAGCGCCGACAATGTTGGAAGCACGCTTGTACCCGGCCAGCAGGTTCATCCCTTCTTCAGTCTCGAGAAAACCCTGAAGCGCCTGGACACGCTTGACCAGAAGCACGAGATCGCAATTGTCCGGCATCTCGAGGCCAGCGTCGATCACATCGTGACGCACATTTGCGCCGCGAAGGTGCACCTTGAGGCGATCGTGGAAGAAGTTGCGCAGATCGTCGCTGATCGTCGGATCATGATTGATGAGTGACATGAGCCAGTCCGGGCCTGTCTCGGCATGTTGGGTCAACAGTGCTCTGGTCCTTTCACCGAACATGCCTTCGCTCACGACCGCCTCGAGCAACTGCGCCAGCAGTTTCTCCTCGTCTGCGTCGCCTGGCTCTATCTGGTGGCGCAGCACCTGGGCATCGAAGACCCTGTCGATCGATATCCGGAAGCTGCCATCCAGGAGAGTTCTGATCACGCCGAGTGCTGCACGCCGTAGGGCGAACGGGTCTTTGCTTCCAGTCGGTTTCTCATCGATCGCCCAGAAGCCACTGAGCATGTCGATCTTGTCTGCCAAGCCCACTGCAAGACTGACCGAGGATGTTGGAACCTGGTCTGATGGACCGAGAGGAGCATAGTGCTCTTCGCAAGCGGCCGCGATATCGCTGCCCAGTCCAGCAGCTTCCGCGTAGTAGCGTCCCATGGTGCCCTGAAGCTCGGGAAACTCGTAGACCATTTCCGATGAGAGGTCCGACTTGCAGACCCGAGCGGCCTTTTCCGAGCGGTCAGGATCGGCGCCGACATGAGGTGCGATGTCGCGCGCGAGAGCGGCGATCCGTAGAACGCGCTCAGACTGTGTGCCGAGCTTCGAATGGAAGGTCACTGCCTCCAGCGGTTTGCCGAGAGCATCCATCCCGCCTTCGCCCACTGTGCGCAGATCGTTTTCCCAGAAAAACTTTGCGTCCGCGAGCCGTGCCGAGAGGACGCGGCGGTTGCCAGCGATGATGGTCGCACCATCGTCTGGAGTGACCGTATTGGCCACCAGCACGAAGCGCTCGATTCTGCCGGTTGAGGTGTTGCGGAGCGAAAAGAACTTCTGGTGCTCACGCATTGACGTTTGAAGCACTTCAGGCGGCAGGTCCAGAAAGGCTGCGTCGATCTCACCGACGAGCACGACCGGCCATTCGACCAGCCCGGCGACCTCGGCGAGCAAGCTTTTGTCTTCGACGAGTTCCATCCCTAAGGCGAACGCCGCCTGTTTGGCATCATGTTCGATCCGGTCAGCCCGATGCGCAGAATCGAGCACGACATGGGCGGCTTCGAGCTTCGCGGCGTAGTCCTCGAACCCGGTTACGTGAATCGGCTCTGGAGCGAGAAACCGATGCCCCTCTGTGAGGTCGGCTGCCACTATGCCGTCAATCTCGATCGGCACGGTCTCGCTTCCCGCGTCCGTGGACAAGATGCACAGAATTCGGTGAAGCGGGCGCACCCAGCGCAAGCTGCCGGATCCCCAACGCATCGACTTTGGCCACGGGAAACTCCGGATGGCTGCTTCGACCGCATCCGTAACCACGGCCGCCGCTGGTTGCCCTGGTCGCTCGATGATGGCGAAGTAGACGGCTCCCTTCTTGTCATCGCGAACTTCGAGCGCATCGCGTGTCACTCCCGTGGAACGCAAGAAACCATCCAGCGCCTTATCTGGCGCATCAGTGCGGGGTCCTTTGCGCTCTTCACGCCGGTCGGGTGTTCGTGCAGGTAGATCCTCGATCGCGAGCGTGAGCCTGCGTGGGGTCACCAAGGCTTCGGCAGCACCATATGTAAGCCCGGCCTCGACAAGATTGTCGGTGACAAGGCGCTTTAAATCCGCCGCGGCGCGCGTCTGCATGCGGGCCGGGATTTCCTCGGAGAACAGTTCGAGCAACAGGTCGGGCACTGGCGGTGTCCTCGGACGATCGTAAGTCGCCGCGGGTCATACACGGACACGCCGGGGATTGCGAGACCTTCCGCCCTCTGCGCGTGGCCGAACCGCACCGAGCAGAGGCGGAGAACGGACGCGCACTTTCTGGACGCTCTTCCGCGGACGCTGCTGATCCTTTGAAAGACCCGTCGTCAGACAGCTCGCATGCCAGACTCTGGCTTAACGGGCGTACCTCTCATTGAGTTGGCGCCACATGAACGCACGCCCGTCCGGATAGACCGCAACGACACGGTCAATGCCGTCGAACTCTTCGGCGGCACCCAAGTATGCCGTCGCCGCACCTGTCGACAGATCCTCCTCAAGCACGCGCGCATCGAAGCAATCGAACCACCCTGGAGCGATGAGAGGTGTTGCCGCTTCGAATGGCTCGGCGGAAACGGGACCTTCAAGACGAAAGCAGGCGCGGAGTTTGAGGGGCGATGACTCGGCATTGATGCCGCGAAACTCCGATGACGGGTAGGAGGTGTTCTCGATCAGGACAGTCTCCATCGAGATGTCCTCATAGAATGCACGCGTCTGGAACCACCAGAGAGCGATCCCGAAAAGCGTCACGAACGCGATGAATCCCAAGATGAGAAATCGACCTGACATCAGTCGTCCAATATCTCGCCAAAGCAGAGGCGATTGCCATCTGGGTCTTCGATTTCAACCTCGCGCAGTCCATAGGTGGTGTCTTCTGGTCCACGCAGGATTTCAACACCTGCGGATTGCAGTTCCTCCGCCATCGCGCCTGCATCGTCGACATGGAGATACACTCGCCATCCTCCGTCGCGTCTGGGGTCGGGCCCGTCCCAGGCGTTGATGAAGACCTCTCCGCGTGCGCGCCGAAAGATGCCGAACCGGGGAGGTTCTCCGCCTTCTTCGAATACACTGAATCTGAGTTTGTCCTGATAGAATGTTCGCGCGGCCGGATAGTCTTCGACCCTGAGCACTGGAATTGCTGACCGAACTTCGACGCTCATGTGGTTTCCTGAGCGGCGACAACCGCATCGGCGCAAGATTTGGCAAGGGTGCGCACGCGCCCGATATAGGCTTGGCGCTCGGTGGGCGAGATGACACCCCGGGCGTCGAGCAGATTGAAGAGGTGACTGGCCTTGATGCATTGGTCGTAGGCCGGCAGCGCCATGATGATCCGACGTCCGGTCTTCGGGTCGGTCTCAGGCTCGCTCAGGATGCGTGCGCACTCAGCCTCTGCATCGCGGAAATGACGCTCGAGCATATCCGTGTCGGCGACATCAAAGTTCCAGCGGGCGTACTGTGCCTCGGCTTCGCGAAACACGTCACCATAGGTGAGCGGAATCGGGGCATCGGGATCGTTAAAAGGCATCTCGTTGCCATCGTCGAAGCCGAGAACGTACATCGCTAGGCGTTCAAGCCCATAGGTCAGCTCACCGGAGACAGGATTGCAATCATGTCCGCCAACCTGTTGGAAGTATGTGAACTGGCTGACTTCCATCCCGTCGCACCAGACCTCCCAGCCAAGACCCCAGGCGCCCAGCGTTGGGCTTTCCCAATCGTCCTCGACAAAGCGAATGTCGTGCAGGCTTTGGTCGATTCCGATGGCCTCCAGCGATCCCAGATACTGCGTCTGGAGGTCCGGAGGAGAAGGTTTGATGATCACCTGAAACTGATAGTAGTGCTGCCACCGGTTCGGGCTGTCGCCATAGCGCCCGTCGGTCGGTCGGCGCGAGGGTTGAACATAGGCCGCTGCCCATGCTTTGGGACCAAGCGCGCGCAGAGTTGTCGCCGGGTGAAACGTGCCGGCACCCACCTCCATGTCGTAGGGCTGCAAGATTGAGCAGCCCTGAGTTGCCCAGTACGTAGACAGGCGGGCAACTACCTCCTGAAAAGATCGCGGGGCGTGGGTCATGACTGCGGGTCCGGCTGCTGTTCGGAGGCCTGCGTATCCGTGCTCTCGCACCGGGTCAACGGAAAGACCGCAGGTGCAAGTGCTCAGCCTCTTCTGACTGACGTGATGTCTGTTGCCTGGAGCCAGAAACTTCAGCAAGCCAAGCGCTCTGACCATGGGCCGCGTGCCGCCGATCCTGTGCTGAGATGCTGGACAATCTGGGATGCCAAGGCTAGGTCCTGACAACTATGGTCGGGTATCTGGTGAGCACTCGGCACAGGCGGATCGCCTGGCCGGACAAATGGAGCTTTGCGAGCGTGGTGATTGCCGCACTCCTGCTCATTCCGATCGCGGCGGTATCGTGGCTAGCACTCTTTCCAACCGAGAACATCTGGCCTCACTTGTTGCGCCATGCGTTGCCAATATACCTCGGCAACACGCTTGCGCTGATGGCGATGGTGTCGTTTGGCGCGGCGATCATCGGAACCGGGACAGCGTGGCTGGTGGTGATGACCGAGTTTCCCGGCCGTCGATGGCTCGAATGGACATTGCTCGCGCCGCTGGCGGTGCCAGCCTATATCGGCGCCTATGCGCTGGTTGACCTTCTCGAGTACGCAGGTCCCGTGCAGACGAGCCTGCGGGCCCTATTCGGCTGGCAGAACGCCCGTGACTACTGGTTTCCCGAGATCCGCTCCATCGAGTCTGCGGCCTTTGTGCTGACGATGGCCCTTTATCCATACGTCTATCTCCTTGCGCGAGCAGCATTTCGTGAGCAGTCGGTCTGCGCGCTTGAAGTTGGGCGCGCTTTGGGTTGTGGGCCGTGGGGAGTGTTCTGGCGGGTCGGACTCCCGCTGGCACGTCCGGCCGTCGCGGCAGGCATGGCTATTGTTGCCATGGAGACAATGGCGGACTTTGGAGCGGTGGACTTCTTTGGCGTGCTCACCCTGACGAGAGGCATTTTTGCGATATGGCTGGATACCCACAACGCCGGTGGAGCCGCTCAGATTGCGATGGTCATTCTCGGCTTTGTTCTGGCGCTCCTGCTTGTCGAACGATTTGGTCGGCGCGGCAGGCGCTTCCACCACACGTCACGAAGATACCGACCGATCCAGCGTGCGGACCTGGGTCCTTGGAAACGTTGGATTGTGACCGCCTTGTGCGCCGCTCCTGTGGTCTTTGGCTTCTTGACGCCGACCCTGACAATCGGGTGGCACGCAACAAGCCATCTGGCGCAGTGGGCTGAACCGGAGTTCTGGCGCGCCGTGATGCACACGGGCGCGCTGGCACTTTCCGCAGCGGTCATTGCCTGTGCGATCGGGACGGTTCTGGTCTATGGCGCACGAGACTCGAAAAGCCGTTTGCCCATCGTCCTCGCGCAAGCGACGGCACTCGGATACGCTGCACCGGGTGCTGTCCTGGCTGTGGGCGTGCTGATCCCGCTGGCTGCGTTCGACAACGCGCTCGCTGATCTCATCGAGGCTTGGTGGGGGATAGATATTGGCCTGTTGTTGACCGGCTCTGCCGCGGCCATCGTTTTCGCCTATGTCGTTCGCTTTTCTGCGATTGCCCACGGCGCCATTGATAGCGCACTGGGCCGGATTACGCCTTCGATGGAACTGGCGGCGCGCACGCTGGGTGCCGGGCGCGGGGATGTCCTTGCCCGAATTCACGTGCCCATGATCCGTGGATCCGTTCTGACTGCCGGGCTGCTCATCTTCGTCGATTCAGCAAAGGAACTGCCGGCGACCTTGATGCTGCGCCCGTTCAACTTCGAGACGCTCTCTACCACCGTTTACAATGCAGCATCCCTCGAGCAACTGGAGCAGGCGGGCCCTGCCGCAATCGCCATTATCATGATCGGAATGCTGCCCGTGGCCGTATTGGCGCGCACGCTTTCACGATCTCGACCCGGCGAGGGCGGGCCAAGCTAGCGACCGAGAATCGGTTCGTTCAGTTCAGCCTGAAGGAGCTCACGGATGCGTGAGGGCGGCACCACAGAGCGGCGGGTCTCCATGGAGTAGAAAACATTCACGGCTTCGGACGTCGCGATGCAGCTGTCGCCCTTGAAGATGCCGTAGCCGGATGTCATCGACTTGTTGCCGACGCGGATCAGACGTGCGCCGACATCCACCGCGCCAGGGTAGTGCAACTCCGCCACGAAATCGATCACCACACGCGCGAGGATGAACTCGATGCTGCCCTCCATCTGCGCCATCCGGATCAGGTCGTAGACAAATGCGGTGCGACCCACTTCGAAGTACTGGGCGAGCGCAACGTTGTTGATGTGCCCGAGTGAATCCTGATCCGAAAAGCGGATTGTCACCGGGCTCCAATGGTGGAAGGTCTCGCGACGTGTGAGGTCGAAGTCGGACATCGGTTTCCTTTCTACAGCCCCGCGCGCTCGGTGAACCGGGTCTTTGCCAGCTCGGTTTAGATGACGAACATGATCACGCCGGCGACGATCACCGCAATGCCGAAGAACTCCAACGACGTGATCCGTTCGCGAAAGTAGAGCGTTGAGATCATGAGCGTAAACACGACTTCGACCTGCCCGACCGACTTCACGTAGCTCGCGTTCTCCATGGCCATCGCGGTGAACCAGCCGATCGAGCCAAGCGCAGATGTCACGCCGATGAAGACGCACGGGCGCCAGAGTGCCGGCAGCAATCTGAATTGCGCACGCTCCGACCATGCAACCCAGACGCCGACGAGCACCACCTGGAGCGAGGTTACGGCGACAACTGTCCAGGCAGCACGGTACACCGGCCCGCCCTGATCCAAGGTGAGCGTCGCTTCGCGCAGGAAAAGGTATGACAGGCAGAACAAGAGCCCCGTGGCCAGCCCATACTGCGTCGATCTGGACAAGAGCGCGTTCCGCCAGTCCGTCCCGGCCACAGCGTCAACACCGAGCCGGCCAACCGATATTGCAATAACCCCTGCTATCGTGAGCGCGATGGCGATCCAGCCGGCAGCACTGATCTGCTCGGAAAAGAGGATCGAGCCGATGAGTGCCGCCTGCATAACATCGGTCTTCGAGAGCATTGTGCCGACTGCAAAGTTGCGCATCTGAAAGAGCCTGATCAGCAAAACCGTGGCAAAAACCTGACTTGCCGCAGCACCGAACACATGGCCGAAGTATGCGATCGGCATGATAGGGACCCAAAGTCCTTCGATCGCGCAGACCGCAACGAGGTAGACTAGCAGGCAGGGCAACCCATAAAGCGAACGAACGTAGGTCGTCATCCAGGTGCTGAGATGCGCGTTGATGGCCTTCTGCGCTGCGGTCCGTACCGCCTGCATCAGGGCTGCGCCAACGGCGATGGGGATCCAGATCAGCTCCATGATCGTGATTTTCAGCTGCCTGTTCATCCCTTGCGCGGATTTTCCTAACATTCCGGTTCGGGCGTGCTCCATACTCGAACGCGTGCTGCTCGGGCGTGGCAGCGTCTAATCACGGAGGCGATGACATGCGGGTGGGTTTTGTGGGTTTGGGCATGATGGGCGCGCCCATGGTGCGCTGCCTTGCCGGTGCCGGCCACGAGGTTCTGGCCTTCGATGTGCGGGCAGATGCCATGGCCGCTCTCGCGAACGTGGACAACATCCATCTCGCGCCAGAGCTTTCGGGCGCCGCTGAGGGTGCCAATGCAGTGATCACAATGCTTCCTGACGGGCCCACAGTGCGGAAGGTGGTTCTCGGCGGCCTTGCCGAAGCCATGGAGCCCGAGGCTGTGCTGATCGACATGAGCACGTCATATCCGCTCCAGACCACCTCGTTGCGCGAGGCCTTGCCAACACAAGTTGGCTTTATCGATGCACCCGTTTCTGGCGGTGTGGCCCGTGCCGAGACGGGAGCTCTCACGATCATGGCGGGTGGCGAAGGCAACACGATCGAGCGTGTGATGCCGGCGCTGTCCGCGATGGGCACGGTTCATCGAACTGGTCCGCTGGGATCGGGCCATGCGATGAAGGTGCTCAACAATTACCTCTCCGCGGCTGGTCTGGCTGCCGCGTGCGAGGCTCTTTTGGTCGGTCAGAACTTCGGGCTTGATCCGGACGTCATGGCGGATGTCTTCAATGTTTCAACCGGGCGCAACAATGCAACGGACGTAAAACTAAAGCAGCACATTAACAACAATCGATATGCTTCAGGTTTTACGATGGGTCTGATGGCGAAGGACTTGGCGCTTGCCTGTCGTCTCGCCGAAGAGATGCAGGTTGACGCCCGGGGTCTCGGCGCTATGGCGCTACTCTATCGCGAGGGCGCAGACAGCCTGGGCGACGGTGCTGACCATACCGCCGTCATGAAGCAGATCGAGGCACAGGCTGCGGTCAAGAAGTGAGCGTACGAGTGTGGCGCTTCACACGAAGTCTCCGACCGTCTTTCGCGGCTGTGAGCGAACCGGGCGGATCGCAACGCCTGATGAGTTTTGGTTCCGGTCACTCCACATGCGCGAGGGCCAGCATCACATCTGCCGTCACTTGAGCGGCGGCAGCGCAATGTGATTTTTCCGCGGTCTCTGCTTCATTGTGAGAGATCCCATCTCTGCAGGGGATGAAAATCATACCCGCCGGGCAAAGCTGGGCGAGATAGCGCGCGTCGTGACCCGCACGGGAATAGATCGGCCGATGCGGGAACCCTCGTTGGTCTGCTGCGGCGGCAAGGTGTGCCCGCATGTCCGCGGGGAACGTCATCGAGGCGGAGTCTCCAAAGGGTGCAGTATCGACCGTGCAATCGCCGTCGTGATCATTGCAGATGTCCTCGATCATCCGACCCACTGCAGCAACCCGATCGTTCGAGGGGTGACGGACGTCGATTGTGAAGTGCACATGCCCGGGAATGACCGAGACGCCCCCCGGTTTGACCTCGAACCGCCCGATCGTGAAGCGAAGTTCGTCATCTGCATCCGTCACAGCGTCTTGCAAGGTGATCGCGATCCGAGATGCCGTGACAAACGCATCTCGCCGCCGGCTCATGGGGAGCGTTCCCGAATGACCGTCTTCTCCGCGGACGTCGACTGACCATCTGCGGTAGCCCTGCATCCCTTCCACGATGCCGATCACCGCACCATGTGTCTCCAGTTCAATACCCTGCTCGATATGGCTTTCCAGGAACGCCGCCATTGGCGACCCGAGTGCCCGCGACTGCGCCTCTGGAATTGCCCTCGAGAGAGCTGCGACGCACTCTCCCATGCTGACGCCGTCGGGATCGCGCACCGCGAGCATCTCATCGAGATCTCGCGCGCCCACATAGACTGATGAGCCCATGCAGGCGGGTGCAAAGCGTGGCCCTTCTTCGTTGTTCCAGACAGCGACTTCGAGTGGATGGCGCGTGACGATACCGGCATCGTCAATGGTTTCGAGTGCCTCAATCGCCGCGAGCACGCCCGACATCCCATCGAAGCGCCCACCCATGGGCTGGCTGTCCGTATGCGAGCCTGCGCAAACCGGGGGGAGCGGGGCGGTGCCACTTCGTGTCAGGAACATGTTCCCGATTGGATCGAGGGCGAGGGACCAGCCGCGCGCAAGCGCACGGTCGGCCAGCATTCGATGGGCGCGGATGTCATCTTCATTCAGTGCGAGCCGGTGGACGCCGCCTCTCGGGGTTGCGCCGACCTCGTCCATCGCGTTCTGGTGCGCCCAGAGCCTGTCAGCGTCAATCCTTGGGCTGTCCATCCAAATAAGCTCCCCTCGTGTTGTTTCTTGGCAGGATCGGCAGTCAGACAGGTGGTCGCATTCAGTTTCTGAAAGACGCAATCTTGCGAAAAGACACGCGCACGGCGTGGTCGTGCTTTCTGTGCGTCGTCAAATCGTGCCGGTCTCGATCATATCCGCGAAGTCCGCGTCGCTGATGCCAAGTCTTCCCTGATAGATTTCTGCATTGTGCGCCCCAACACGAGCACCTGGCCATGCAACCCCGGAATCGGGTCCGCCCGAAAAGCGCGGCACAGGTCCAGGATGGAGCACTTCCGCGTCTAAGGTTGGGTCATCGATGTCGAGGACTGCATTGCGTGCCCGATAGTGCGGATCGGCAGCTATATCGGCTGCGGTGTAGATCTTAGCAGAAGGGATGTCGGCCGCCTGAAGGGCGGCAAGTCGCTCGGCGGATGAGCCGCTCAAGGTCCATTTCGTGATGAGTGCGTCAAGTCTCTCGGCGTTCGCGACGCGCGCAGGGTTGTCAGCAAATCTCGGATCGTTTGGCAGGTCGGGTCGGCCGATCAGCGACGAGAGCCGTGCGAACAGTGGCCCTGAGTTTGCACCGATCACAATCCAGGCGCCGTCGGCGCAATGATAGGCAGAGGACGGCGCTGCCGTCACGATCCGCGCGCCCGTTGGTTGTCGCACCCGCCCCAGCGTGCCGTACTCGGGGAGAATGCCTTCAAGGAGACTAAGCACGCTTTCCGTCAGCGCTACGTCGACCACCCGTGCCGGCGTACCCGGAGGGCGGTTGCGCTGTTCCAGGAGCGCGGCCAGCAGCCCGATTGCCCCATACAGCCCGGCGACTGAATCGCCCAGCGACACTCCGGTGCGGACCGGAGGCAGATCGGTCTCTCCGGGTGGATAGCCAGTGAGGTGGCGGATTCCGCCCAATGCTTCACCGATCATTCCGAACGAGGCCTCGTTGCATCTTGGTCCGGTCTGGCCGAAGCCCGAGATCCTCACGACCACGCAGCCTGGACGCACGGATGCCAGATCGCTCGGACCCAGGCCGAATTTTTCCATTTGCCCGGGTCGGAAGTTTTCGACCACCGCGTCAGCGCCCGCCACCAGCTTGAGCGCAAGCGCCCGGGCTTTCGGGGCTTTCAGGTTCAGCGTTACCAGCTTCTTGTTTCGCCCGTGGATCGACCACCAGAGCGAGTGGCCGTCGACCTGCGCGCCCCATGTCCTGACAGGGTCTCCACCCGGTGGCTCGATCTTGATGATCTCGGCACCCAAGTCCGCCAGGACCCTCGTTGCGAAGGGTGCTGCGATGAAGTGGCCGAACTCAACAATCGTCAGGTGTTTGAGCGGCCCCGTTTGCTGTGGTGTTTCGACCATGCTCCGTATGAAGGCGGTGGGCAGAGGCCGCGTCAAGCAGGGGCTCTATCCGATCAATGATTTCTGTCTGAGCAATTGTTTTCTTGGCGCACATCAGACTGTCGCGACGTCGAGTTGATGTCGGACTTCGAGGTTGCTGAAGTGCTCCGGCAATGCGGAGGCGGCGCGACGGTGCGCCGGATCACTGTGCGACGCGCTAGGTGCGTTCGTGCATTCTACCAATTCAGATAATACCCCTGCTGCGTAGGGCATCGATCTCTTCCCGCGCATATCCTAGTTCATGAAGCACAGGTTCCGTGTCAGCGCCAAGTGCCGGACCAGCGTTTCGCGGGCTGTCCGTGCCGGCGACGCGCACCGGGCCCGTGAGCATTTCGACAGGCGGACCTCCTCCGCGCGCGAAAGGTGCGACCCTGTCGGCCTCTGTCACGAACGTGCTTTGGAGCGCGCCTTCGATATCGAGCACTGGTGCGCAAGGCACGCGACCCTGAAGGCGCTCTAACCAGCTCTCGGTGGACATCGCCGCGAAAATCGGTGCGAGCAGTGCGTTGAGTTCCTCACGATGCGCAAGCCTGTCCGCGAAGCTCCGAAACCGGGCATCTGTGCTCCACTCGGGGTGACCAAGCTCCTGCGCGAGCACGGGCCAGAACACCTCCTTGTTGCACATGATGAAGATGTGCCCATCGGCCGTGTTATACAGTTGAGAAGGCACAAGTGACGGATGCGCGCCCATTGGCTCACGGCCCTGCTTGTGACCGGAGTTGAGATACCAGGTGGCGAGATAGCCAAGATTGTGGAGCGCCGTGTCGAAGAGCGAGACATCCACATCCATGCCGCGTCCGTTGGCACGGGCTCCGAGGATCGAAGAAACCAGACCGAAGACGCACATGAGACCGGTCATCAGGTCGACCACCGAAAGCCCGAAGCGGGCAGGGGGCGCGTCGGGCTCCCCGGTCACACTCAGATAGCCCGCTTCGGCTTGCATCAGGTAGTCGAAGCCTGGCCAGGAAGCCCGCGGGCCGTCCCGGCCGTAAGCCGAGAGGTGCGCGCAGACGATGTGAGGATTGATGGTGCCGAGCCCTGCGTAGTCCAGAGCCAAAGCTGCAGGCCGATCGCCTCGCAGATTGTTCAGAACAGCATCAGAGCGCTTGACAAGTTCGTCGAAAATCGCACGGCCGTCCGGCGATTTCAGATCAAGCGTCACCGAGCGCTTGTTGCGGTTGAAGCTGTGAAAGAACTGGCTCGAGCCGTCCTCGAGGAAATATGGTCCGACGCCGCGCGCCATGTCTCCACCAGCGTTCGGGTCCTCAATCTTGATCACTTCTGCGCCGAGATCTGCCAGCATCATCGTTCCGAAGGGGCCGGCGCCGTACTGCTCGATCGCGAGAATCCTCGTGCCTTTGAGCGGAAGCATTACTCGAATTCCGCTATGATGACGTTTGCGGTTGCCACATCATCCATTGTCAGCGCGTTGACATAGTTGCGTTCATCACGCTTGAGGTAAGGCTGACAACCGCTTGCAGTTCTCATGCCGGGTGCCGTTCGATGAGACGCTTCGCGATCAGCAGGCGCTGAATCTCGTTGGTACCTTCGCCTATGCACAGAAGCGGTGCGTCACGATACAGACGCTCGACGATGAATTCCTTCGAGTAGCCATATCCACCGTGGATACGCATGGCCTCGGTCGCGTTCTCGAGTGCGGCTTCCGTTGCGAAGAGCTTTGCCATTCCAGCCTCGTAGTCCGCACGAGCGCCGCGTTCGAGTGCCGCTGCGGCCTGCTCGGTTAGAAGTCGGGCCGCTTCGACTCGCGTCGCCATGTCCCCAAGCTTCAGCGCGATGGCCTGGTGCTGGTGGATCGGCTTGCCGAAAGTCTTGCGGTGCTGTGCGTACTTCACCGCTTCATCCAGCGCGGCCTGGGCCACGCCCACACCGCGAGCCGCAACGTTGACCCGACCGAGTTCCAGCCCCGTGATCGCTGCCGCCATGCCCTGGCCCTCCGCCCCGATCAGGTTGGACGGAGGAATGCGATGATCCTCGAAGACCAGTTCGGCGGAGTCGATGCCCTTGTAGCCAAGCTTTTCCAGCTTTTTCGAAGCGTGAAATCCCTCGCCCTTTTCGGCAATGAACAGCGACATGCCCTTGTGGCGTGGCTCGGCGTCAGGATCGGTCTTTACCAACAGCGCGAAAGCCTGCCCGTGAATGCCGTTCGAGATCCATGTCTTGGTGCCGTTCACCACATAGGCATTGCCGTCCATACGAGCGGTCGTTCGGATTGCCTGCAGATCGGTGCCGCAATCGGGTTCGGTCAGGGCAAGGCCACCTCGCAGTTCTCCGCTCGCAAATCGGGGAAGAAAGTGACACTTCTGTTCTTCAGTGCCGCAGCGCGCGACGATGTGCGCCATAATCAGATGCGAGTTTATGATGCCGGACACAGACATCCAGACCCGGGCTATGCGCTCGATGATGCGCGCATAGGTGACCGGCCCGAGACCGAGCCCGCCATAGGCCTCCGGGATGATCGCCCCGAACAGTCCCAGCTCCTTCATCGCCGTGACGATGTCTTCGGGATACTCATCAGCTGCTTCGAGCTTTTGCGCATAGGGTGCGACATCGCGTTCAAGGAAGCGCTCGATTGACTCGAGGATCAGCGCTTCCTGTTCTGTGCTTGTGGCACCATCGGCCATCTTACGCGGCCGGCATTGTCAGCGCATGCAGCACGTCTGCCGCGTCTGGCGCTGCATCCAAGTGCAGAACTGCGGATTCCATGGCAGCTGCCCGCGCTGAGTTCACTTTCAGCGCCGCATTCGATCGGAACTTCTCGATGATCTCGTCATTGGATAGCGGGCGGTCCGCCGCACCACGGTTGATTGTCTCCACATGCGACAGCTCTTGCCCATCGTCGAGCCGGATGATCACCGCTCCTGAATAGGCGCGTGGGAAAGGGCTGTCAGGGAAGGGCGCATAGGTGGTCTTGTCCATCAACGCCAAGGTCTCAGGCGCAGTCAGGTGCGGGCCGTCCAGCTCGTCCAATGTCAGACGGCCTCTCAGAAGCGCGGTCGCCACCAGATAGTGCACCGAAAACTTCGCATCATAGTCGTTCGCCGGGCGTCGCTTGTTCGCTTCCGGCTCGCAGACAACCTTGAAGGCTTGCTCCGGCACGCGCACCTCGATCGAAGAGATATGTGCAGGATCGACACGATCGCGGAGAATCAGTGCCGCATCGATCGCCGCATGTGTCAGATGGCAGGTTGGATAGGGCTTGATCGCGACGTCGTTGAGTTCCCAGACCTCGCCAAGATCCCGTGTTGCGGGCGCCAGTTCGACCCAGTCCGTGAACTTGCCTCCGAAGATGTTGAAGAACCCGAAGCGACCTTCGTAGGGCGCGGTCGCCCCGACGAATCCATCCCGGGCCAGAGCGGCCGCGGTGATCCCCGCCTGTGCTGCCCAGCCTGGGTGGAAGCGCTTGTTCCAAGCGCCGTCCTCGAGAAACTCCATCGAACCCGAAGCCATTGAGACTGCCAGACCTTGCGCATGGGCAAGCTGTTCGGCGGTCAGGCCCATCACTTTGCCGGCCGCAAGCGCACATCCGAACACGCCCACAATGCCCGTGGGGTGAAACCCGACCTGATGGAAGGCGCTTCGGGCACATGTCCCGATACGTGCCGCCGCCTCGACCCCGGCAATGAAACCTGTGAGCGCCGTTCGACCATCAGCACCCGAAAGGACCGCGGCGGACAGGACGGTTGGGAAGATGGAGGCCGTGGGGTGCAGAACCCCTGCCACATGGGTGTCGTCATAGTCCAGCCCGTGGCACAGAAAGCCGTTCATCAGTGCTGCATCCCGTGGGCCGAGGCGGGCCGGCATGCCAATCACCGGGGTGTCGCCTGATCCGCCGAGGCCCCGCAGACCCGTCAACACCTTGTCGGCGAAGTCGAACCGGGTCGCCGCGACGGCGATGCCGGCAGCGTCGAGCATGTGGTGGCAGGCACGGTCCCTGATCTCGCCGGGGATCGCATCGTGCGACAACTCTGCGACAAATGAGGCGAGTGTGCGTGAGATCGAAGCATCCGCCGTGCTCTCGGTTGCATTGTTCGCCAGGATATCGGTCTGCCTGTTCATGCTTTCCTCCCATTGTTCCCGTCGCCCAGACGTGGCACGAGGCTGTCGCGTTCGAAGCTCAGAACCACCTCTCCGCGCTGGTTGTAGCCCTCGGTCCGGGTCGTCACGATGCCCTGATGCGGCCGCGACCGAGAAGGTCTTGCCGCGAGCACCTTGGTGCGCGCCATCAAGGTATCACCGACGAATACCGGTGCAGTTAGCTTGATCTCGCGCCATCCCAAATTGGCAATCGCTCTGGCTGAGACATCATCCACCGTGAGCCCGGTGACGATTGCGAGTGTGAGGGTTGAATTCACCAACGGCTGTCCGAACTCGGTGTTCGCGGCATACGCTGCGTCGCAATGTGCCGGGTGCCTGTTCATTGTCAGCAGGGAAAAGTGAATATTGTCTGCATCGGTGATGGTGCGTCCCGGCCGATGTTCATAGACGTCACCAATCTTAAAATCCTCGAGATCGCGCCCGTAGCGTGCGGTGATCACCCGCCCACCCGGATCCGGTGCCATTCTCTTTGACGTATCCGACATTGAGACAGCTTAGGTCACAAGCGTGCTGGCCGAAAGCGCTCCGGGAGGAAATCAGCTGGTGGATCGATCGCCGGCGAGCAACGCATCTAGCCACGCATTGTCAGCGCCCAGGGCCGGGGCAGGGCTGTCCCGATCTGGGCGGGAGCGATCGAATGACACGGGCAGACCAAAGAAGGTGAGCCGATCTCTGCCACGGCGGATGTCCAGCGCCTCCGTCTGGGGGTGCGCCGCAATGTCACCAGTGTCCTGGACCGCGGCATTCGGTACACCTGCTGCATCGAGCGCGGTCGCCAACTCGGATGTGCTGCGTGCGGCGGTCTGGCCTTCAATCAAGGCGCAAAGCACGCGGCGCTCCGCAACGCGTTCAGGGTTGTGGAGGAAGCGCTTGTCCTCGGCCCATTCCGGATGGTCGAGAACTTTGCACAACCGCGCGAAAAGGTTGTCGTTGCCTGCGGCGATCATCAGTTCACCGTCGGCGCATTGAAAAATCTGGTAGGGGCAGATCATCACGGTGCCCGAGCCGACCTTGGTTGGCGGCTTGCCTGTCGCCGAGAAGATCGCAACAAAGTACGCCATCCACCCCAATGCGGTTTCAAAGAGGGCGGTATCAACCACGCCGCCACGACCGGTCTGAGACCGACGCAAGAGCGCCGCGAGCACACCGATCACCACCCACATGCCGGTGCCCATGTCGATGATCGAGGGACCCACGCGGATCGAGGGCCTGCCCGGTTCACCGGTGACGCTCATCAAGCCGGCGAAAGCCTGCATAAGCGGATCATAGCCTGGTCGATCCTTCAGGGGTCCGCGCTCTCCAAACGCATGGATGTTCGCATATATCAGTCGTGGATTGGCTGTGCACAAGGTGTCGGAATCGAAACCCAGACCCGCCGCCAGTCCGGGCTTCTGATTCTGAATCACGATGTCTGAGAGCGAGGTCAGCGCCCTCAGTCGCGCCAAGTCCTCTTCGTTCTTCAGATCCAGGGTCACGGACCGTTTGAGCCGGTTGAGGGCATGGAATGTCGGTGAGGCTGCGTCCCCTCCGGCATTCTCGATAGGAGCGCCCCAAAGCCGAGCGTCATCGCCATGGCCTGGGCGTTCGACTTTGACGACCTCTGCGCCGAGTTCAGCCAGCACCAACGCTGCGTAAGGTGCGGCAACCGAGTGACCGATCTCGACGATCCTGAGGCCGCTAAGCGGCAGGTGGTGTTCGCGCCCAGACATGCCTCACTCCGGCCAGTAGCGCATGATGGGGCGTCTCGGTGAGTGGCGTGCGACCTCCACGAATCCCTCGTCCTGATAGGCATTCAACGTTCCGAGATAGAGATCCCAGACGGTGGGTTTGGCATCACTTTCGACCGGGTAGGCTTCGACCGCAATCGCACCCTTCGACAGCGCATGCCCAACGGCGCCGCGGATCAGAGCCCGCATGAGCCCTCTGCGCCGAAACTCCCGGCGGACGACGAGGCACGTCAGCGACCAGACAGGGCGGTCGTCGACCGCTGCGAGGGATTGGCGGTTTCGCACCAGTCGATCGAACGCAGCGCGAGGGGCAATTCCGGCCCATCCTGCCGGGTCACCATCGATGTATGCGAGGACGCCGGGTTCACGGCCCTCCTGCACCAGAGTCTTGAGCACGGCTTTGTTGCCCGCACCCCAGCCCGCCTTGCAGGCTTTCGCCGACAGGTACCAATGGGCGCACCAGCAATTGGCCGCATCTCCCTTGCCCGCAAACACTTCTTCCACATCCGGCCAGCGTTCTGGTGTGGCCGGAAAGATCTCTGACGCTGTCATGGGCTTGACGTTAGCATCGGCACAGCGGATTGAGAACTCTCGCGAGGACGCTCTTTCAAAACACAATTGCGTTGATTGCCGAGCCGAACCGGATGTCGCATCCTTCCGATGTTGATCAAGAATTCGGGAGAGCGACGATGATCAGACCGATGCTGTGCGCGACCGCGTTGGCCTTGCTGCCACTGGCGGCGCATTCGGACACCTACGTCCTGGATCCGGGCCATACTGAGGTGCGGTTCTATTGGGATCACGCCGGTGTGAGCGAGCAGAGCGGCGAGTGGCAGTCAGTCACGGGAACCGCCGAATTTGACCCCGACGACATCGGGGGAACATCCATCGATGTTTCGATTGATGTGGACAGTCTCTACACCGGTGTGGAAGCGCTCGATACGCACATGAAGAGCGCCGATATGTTCGAGACAGAGGCGTATCCCGCGATTACGTTTCGTTCGACCGCCGTGGTGCAGACTGGTCCAGAGAGCGTCGAGATGACGGGAGATCTTACGATCAAGGACAAAACCCTTCCTGTCGTACTGGACGTGGAGCTCACGCATATGGGAGCCCATCCCGTGGGCCAGTTCCTGCCATACTACGAGGGTGAATGGCTGGGGGTCAGAGCGACAGGGCGCCTCTTGCGCTCGGAGTACGGCGTCGGGTATGGCGCGCCGCTGACCTCGGATTTGATCCGGCTTGAGATTTCCGCCGAGCTGAAGGCCGAGTAAGGCGCTGCAGCGATCATGCCTATGATCTCCCGGTGTGCGGACATTGACCCGCGCCCGGGCTAGGATAGGGTCTGCCCAACTGTGCCACCGACAGCCGGAGCGAGCATGCGCGACACTTTTGAGACACTGTTGATTGGCGACGCCGCGCCCGGTGTCTTGCTGGTGACGATGAACCGGCCCGCCGTGCTCAATGCGCTGAACACCAAGATGATGCGCGAGTTGGGCGACTTGTTCGCTGCGCTCTACGTAGACGCGGAGGATGCGCGCTGCGTCGTGCTGACCGGCGCGGGTGAACGCGGATTCTGTCCGGGCGCTGATCTCAAAGAGCGCGACGGGATGACCGACGCGGTCTGGCGAAGCCAGCATGCGCTGGTCGAGCAAATGATCCGCCACATGCACAGCTGCCCGTTGCCGATGATCGCGGCAGTCAATGGCGTCGCCATGGGTGGCGGCGCTGAGTTGGCGCTGGCGTGCGACTTCATCTACGCGGCCGAACATGCCCGTTTCGCGTTTCCGGAAGTCACACGCGGCATCATGCCGGGCGCGGCGGGTCCTCAGAACCTTCCGCGGGCCGTCGGGGTCCGGCGCGCAAAAGAGATCATTCTGACCGGAAGACCTTTCTCGGCCGCCGAGGCCGCCGAATGGGGGATGGTCAACCGTGTCCTGCCGGCCGGACAGCTGATGGACGCAGTGCTCGAGACGGCGGCCACGATCAGCGAGAATGCACCGATCGGTGTGCGCGCGGCCAAAGCCTCACTTGCGAAGGCTGTCGAGGTCGACCGGGCCTCGGGGTACGATTTCGAGATCGCGGCCTATAATCTCACGGTATCCACCGAAGACCGGCTTGAAGGTGTGCGCGCATTCAATGAAAAGCGCAAACCAGTTTTTCAGGGCCGATGACGGTCGCAGGCGTCAATCCTGAGGAGGTTTGGGGCGCGCGCGGGCGCGGCTTCAGCATCGCTACCGTCGCGCGACCGGGCTCCATTGTTCATATGACCGGTCAGGTCGCATGGGATGCAGATGAACGCATCGTCGGAGTTGGCGACGTGGCCGAACAGACCCGACAATGCTTCCGGAACATCGAATGCATCCTCGATACAATTGGCGGTCAGCTCGGAGACATCGTGTCGATAACCACCTGGTACACCGCGCCTGATCAACTGCCTGCGATTCAGGACGTTCGTGCCGAAGTGCTGGATGCTACAGCACCACCGGCAAGCACCTCAGTGATGGTCGCAGGGCTTGGTCATCCAGAATTCCTGGTCGAGCTCACGCCGGTGGCGATCATTCCGGAAACCAGACTGCGGATGCCGGCATGAAGATTGGCCTCGCGCTGTTCGAGGGTCTTTGCCAGCTCGATATGACGGGCCCCTACGAGGTCATGGTACGCTATCCGGGTGCTGAGGTTCAGGTCGTGGGTGCCACCATGCGTCCGATTGCGACGGATCGAGGGTTGAAGATCGCACCGGATTGCAATCTTGTCAGTGCGCCCCAGTTCGACGTCTTCGTGATGCCGGGTGGTCCGGGACAACAGCTGCTGATGGAAGATCGCAACTGGCGTGAGTTTCTCGTCGAGCAATCTAGGACGGCGCAGTTCATGATGGGCGTCTGTACCGGTTCTCTCGTGCTGGGAGCTGCAGGCCTGCTTCGCGGCTACTCCGCCACGACGCATTGGTCCTGCCATGACTTGCTCGCAGTGTTGGGCGCTGAGCCGTTGGACCAGCGTGTCGTGATTGATCGCGACAGAGTGACGGCTGCAGGCGTCACCTCCGGCATTGATGGCGCTCTCGCACTCTCGGCCCGTTTGTTCGGAGAGGAAGTTGCGATGCGCATTCAACTTGGCATGGAGTATGCGCCTGAACCCCCAACGTCCGCGGGTTCAACGGCGACTGCACCGGCCGCGCTCGTCGCGGATATGCGCGCCGCTGGCGCAACGCTCTATGAGGCGAGACGCTTGGCGTGTGCTGCCGCTGCCGCCCGCCTCGAGGAGGAAGCAAACTGATGAGACGCGATGCAATCGTACGAGATGTCGGGCCGCGCGACGGACTGCAACTGGTGAAGAGCGTCCTGCCGACCGAAACCAAGCTGGCGTGGATCGAAGCGGACATCGCTGCTGGCGTGCCCGAAGTGGAAGTGTGTTCCTTCGTGCCGCCGCATGTGATCGCTCAGTTCGCTGATGCTGTCGAAGTTGCGTCGGCCGCATCGAAGATCACAGGGTTTGTGCCATCCGCACTGACGCCAAACCTGAAGGGCGCGCAGATCGGCTTTCGCACGGGCATCCCGAAGATCAACTACGTCATGTCGGTCTCGGAAACCCACAATCAGCAAAACGTGCGGCGCACCCGGGCCGAGAGCTTGGACAGCTTTCGTGCCATTATCGCCGAGCGAGATGCCAGCGCGCCGAACGTGAAGATCGGTATTGGCTTGGCCACGGCTTTGGGCTGCACATTGGAAGGGAATGTGCCCGAGGCAGAGACACTTCGTCTCCTGGAGGAAGTGCTCACGGCAGGTGCAGATGAAGTGATGCTGCCCGATACGGTGGGATACGCCAGCCCCTCGCAGGTGCGCTCGCTGTTCCGCAAAGGCATCGAGATTGCGGGTGAAGTCCCTGTTTGGAGTCATTTCCACGACACCCGTGGTCTCGGCCTCGCCAATGCAGCAGCAGCGCTCGAGGCCGGGTGCCGGCGGTTTGACGCCTCGATTGCCGGATTGGGCGGTTGTCCTTTCGCACCGGGTGCTACTGGCAACATCGTGCTCGAAGACCTCGTCTTCATGCTCGAAAGCGAAGGATTCCGAACTGGCATTGATATCGGCGCGCTGAGCGCCGTTCGCGAGATCGTCGAGATGGCACTGCCGGAGGAGCCGAGATACGGCAACGTGCTGCGTGCCGGGCTCCCCAAGGGCTTTCTGGCGGCATGAGTGTTTCAATCCCTCTGGACGACCCTTGGGAGGACATCCGCGATGGTGTCACGAGGGTTTGCGAGCCGTTTGACAACGCCTACTGGAACAAGTTGGATGCAGCATCTGAGTACCCGGAGGAATTTGTAGCTGCTCTGACTGCCGCGGGCTATCTCGCCGCGTTGATACCAGAGGAGTACGGCGGGGCCGGATTGCCGATTGCAGCGGCGGGGGCGATCCTTGAGACGATCCATGCCGCCGGCTGTAACGCCGCGGCTTGTCATGCTCAAATGTACACCATGGGCACACTTCTGAGACATGGCTCGGAAGAACAGAAGAAGCGCTGGTTGCCGGCAATCGCTGCGGGAGAACTGCGCCTCCAGGCGTTCGGGGTGACCGAGCCCACAACCGGTTCGGACACAACTCAACTCAAGACCAAGGCCGAACGGCGGGGCAACATCTACGTTGCCAATGGGCAGAAAGTCTGGACCAGTCGTGCGATGCAATCGGATTTGATGCTGCTCCTGGCACGTACGAGTCCAGCCGATCAGGTCAAGCGGCGCTCAGAGGGCATTTCTGTCTTTGTGGTCGATCTTCGCGAGGCTGTCGGCAACGGCGTGACGCTCAAGAAGCTCGATGCGATGATAAATCATAACTCATGCGAAGTGTTCATTGATGATCTGGAGATCCCTCCGGACTGCCTGATCGGCGAGGAAGGGCAGGGATTTCGCTACATCCTGGATGGCATGAATGCTGAACGCATTCTGATCGCCCACGAAAGTCTCGGAGATGCGCGCTTCTTTACGGAGCGCTCGGTTGCCTACGCCAAGGAGCGTGAAGTGTTCGGGCGGCCTATCGGGCAAAATCAGGGGGTGCAGTTTCCGATTGCACGCGCCTATGCGGAGGCGCAGGCTGCGGCGCTGATGGTGGCGAAGGCTGCTGCATTGTTCGACGTGGGTGAGGCCTGTGGCGCGGAGGCCAATATGGGGAAGATGCTGGCGTCAGAAGCGGCCTGGGCGGCGGGTGAGGCTGCGATGCAGGTACATGGGGGATTTGCATTCGCACGCGAATACGGGATCGAGCGAAAGTGGCGGGAGGCGCGGCTCTATCAGACAGCACCCGTTTCGACCAACATGATCCTCGCATACATCGGTCAGCACGTGCTCGGAATGCCGCGCTCCTACTGAGAGAATGTGGTGCCTATCGGGATCCGGGCTCATGCCCGGATAGAGTCACATGACCGGCCCAAGGGCCGGTCGGTGGACGCACTAGGCGAACATGGCGAGGAAGGTGGCGGCCCGAAGACCGGACCGCCAAAGTGTCAGATCAGCCCTCGAACCACCAGCGTTCGGCGAACCGGTGACCGTCGAGGGACCAGTTGGATGCGACCTGCTCTGGCCGGCCGATGCTCTTGCTGCGCGCCGAGACATAGGAGGCGAACATCGGACAGACGAGACCACCGTCGTTGTGCAGGATTTCCTGCATCTCGAAATACATCTCGCGCCGACGGTCGGAGTTGAGTTCCGCACGCGCCTGAACGAGCAATTCGTCGAAGCGCTCGTTCGACCAAGCTGTGTCGTTCCAGGGCACACCTGACTCGTAGGCGGTTGAGAACATCTGGTCCTCGACCGGCCGACCGCCCCAGTAACAGGCGCACCAGGGCTTCGCATTCCAGATGTTCGACCAATAGCCGTCATTGGCGGCGCGCTCGACCCTGATGTTGATGCCAGCGTCCTTCGCGGATGCCGCATAGAGATTGGCTGCATCCACTGCGCCGGCGAAGGCGGCGTCCGCCGAGATCAGGGTCACGTCCAGTGAGCTGAGCCCGGATTGCTGCAGGTGCCACTTTGCCTTCTCGGGATCATAGGCGCGCTGCGGCAGATCAGTGTTGAAGTAGCGCTGGTTCGGGCCGATCGGCAGATCGTTCCCCAAGGTGCCGAAGCCTTGCAGGACTTTATCAAGCATCTCCTGGCGCTTGATCGCGTATTTCAGCGCGAGGCGCACATTGACATCGTCGAACGGAGCGGCGTTGACCCGCATCGGGAAGGTATAGTGTTGGGTGCCCGCCACCTGGTCGATGATAACGTTCGGGTTGCGCTTGAGCAGGGCCACGGTCTTCAGATCGACCCGGTCGATCACATCGACAGCACCAGTCATGAGCGCGTTGGTGCGGGCGACCGGATCGACGAGCGCCAGTTGCTCGATGGCGCTGAATGACACGTTGGAGGCGTTGTAGTATCCGTCGAACTTCTCGTAGTCAGCGCGCACACCGGGCTCGAAGTTCTTCAGTACGAATGGCCCGCAGCCGACGCCTGCCTGCCAGTTCAGCGTGCCGTCCTCGTTAGCGGGCTGAATCGGCAGGTGATAGTCCGAGACGATGAATGGGAAGTCGGCATTGCCACCCACGAGGTCGAAGCGGACAGCATCCTCTCCGACTGCCTCTAGATTGGTCACGGGCGCGAGGATCGGCTTGGCCGCGGACTGGCTGTCTTCGCCGCGGTGGTGATTCATCGACGCGAGCACGTCCTTCGCGGTCACCGGTTTGCCGTCATGGAACGTGGCCTTGCGGATCTTGAAGGTCCAGGAGGACGCATCTGCCGAGGCTTCCCAGCTCTCCGCAACGTCCGGGGCCACGGAGCCATCTGGTGCGATCTGCGTCAGGAAGCTGTTGTACGAGAAGACCATCTGGCTTGCGAAGCTGTTCTCATGCGTGCCCGGATCCAGGCTGTCTGAGGTCTGGCCGTGGCCCATGCCGATGCGAAGTTTCCCGCCTTCTTGCTTTGCCGCGCGCGCTGGAGCGGTTCCGAGCCCCAGAGCCAGTGCGCCGGCCGCAGATCCGAGCATCAAGCTCCGTCGGTCCATTTTCAGTCTTTGATCAATCGTCATCTACGTCACTCCCATTCATGTCTTGGCTGTCGGGCTCGTGGCCCAGTCGTCTTTTGCGACCTCCTGTAAGCGTTGGCGTGGCTGAACTGCCCAGCACCGCCCACGACCGTTGGCGACTCAGCGCGCCTGCCTGCAATCTAGACCCCGAAACCTTTCGACGCCAAGCGCATGGCACCAAGTCCATCTTGTTCCATCACGGAAACGCAGATGCTTGAGAGGGTTCTCGGTTGGTCGTAGGGCCAGGGCAGGCCTCGGTGAAGTGTCGCCCGTTCGTCCCAGATCAGCACGTCACCCACCTTCCAACTGTGCGTATACACATAGTCGGGTTGCGTACAGAAGGCGATGGCGGCGTCGATGATGCGGACGCTTTCCATCTCGTCGACGCCTTCGATGCGAAAGGCATGGCTGGCAATATAGAGAGCTTCAGAACCGTTCACCGGATTTTCCCAGATTGCCGGCCAGCACCGGTCCGGCCACTTGTTGAACATCGGCAAACGGGCCAGCTCGGCAGAGATCCGCGCCCTGGAATGTGCGTAGCGGTGCCAGACAAGTGCGCTTCTGAGCTGCGCCTTAAGGCCCGCAGGCATGTCTGCCCAGGCCGCCCGTGTCGACGCCAGGGCTGTCTCGCCGCCCCGATCGGGCACAACCTTGGCCGTCAGGATGTTCGCCAACGCAGGAACCGGCAGGAAAGTCGAGTCCGTATGCCACAGCTGATTTGATCTCAGGTTTAATGTGTGAAGGTCCATTTCGTTCGTGATCGATCCATCGCCCCGAACGTTCGAAACCTGTGGCACCGTGAAAGCCTCGTCGGGCCCACGCTCATCCGATTGGCGGTCCTCAATCGGACCAAACAATTGCGCGAGGCGGATATGCGTTTCCGGGTCAAGTGTCTGTTCCCGAAACAGAAGAGCCGAATGGGTCTCGAACGCCTCCCGGACGTCTGGATAGAGATGGTCAGCAGTGAGATCGCTCAAGTTGATCCCTGAAACCTCAACGCCAAACCGGTGGGTCAATGGCGAGATGTCGAGCTTCGCCATCACGCGATCCGATCGGTTGCGTTGGACCCAGCCACAACACGCAGTCCAGCCGTGCACCCAGTGCGGCCTGATCGTTGCTCGGGTCTAAAAGTTTGTTGTTGATGAACGTCTGCCTTGCCTTTGGAGACGTCGCTGAAAAGCTCGTTCAGACGCCAAGAGCAATGCAGTGCGCCGCGTGCAAACTTCTGTATTTTCATGCGTGAACTCCCACCAATTTAATCATCTGACGCCGAAAGCCGCTCGCGGCGCAATTGTTGGCCCTGTTCGAGACCCAGTGCCAGTGGGAGAAATCAGAGTACGACCGCGATCCGCCAAGTCAATCTCGTTCGGGTTCGAGCATGGTGGTTGACATGCCCTTCGGAACGCGGGTTCCTTCGCAAAATGCTCCTTCAATGCCGGCGGGTGTTCCAACTCAGGAGGCGCTGCGTGCTTAAGCCGAAGCCCGAAATCGCAGCAATGGCGCCATATGCAACAGCCACGCTGACGATTGCACCAGGCAAGCGTCTCATTTCTCTCTCGCAGAACGAAAGCGCCATGCCGGCCAGCCCGCTGGCAATTGAGGCTGCCCGGGCCGCGTGTATGGGAATGGGGGACTATCCCGACTCGGAGTGCAAAGCGTTGCGGGAAGCCATCGCTGAGGTGCACAACCTTGATCCTGCCGGTATTGTTTGCGGCAATGGTTCGATGGAACTGATCGCGGCGCTGATTGCTGCCTATGCGGGTCCGGGCGATGAAGTGCTCACGACCGAGTATGCCTACGCTTTCCTTCAAACCTCAACGCTGCTCGCGGGGGCGCAGCATGTCGCCGCTCCCGAGCAAGAAAGGACGACGTCGGTTGATGCGCTCCTTGAGGCGGTCACAGCCGCCACCCGCATCGTCTGCGTCGTAAACCCTGCCAATCCCACGGGGACACGTATCGCGCGCTCCGAGATCGTGCGACTGCGCGAGAGCTTGCGCGACGATGTTCTGCTTATGGTCGACGAGGCCTATGGCGAGTTTTCGGATCAACCGGAAGATCTTGTGTTCGATCTGATCGACCGCGGCAATGTCGTTGTGATGCGCACGTTTTCGAAAGCCTATGCGTTGGCTGGCGTACGGGCGGGCTGGGCTCTTTGCCCGAGATCCGTGGCGATGGTGCTGCGCAAAGTGCTCAATCCAAGCAATGTAAGCGTCGTGGCGCATGCAGCGGCAACCGCCGCGATGTCGGATCAGGCGCATATGAAAAAGATCGTCGGGCAAACCATTCAGGTTCGCGACGGGTTCACCACTCAGTTGCGCCAGCTCGGGCTGCGCGTGGATGAGAGCCACACCAACTTCGTGTTGATCCGGTTCGCGGACGCTTCAGAAGCACGCGAAGCCGACCAGTGTCTGCGCGCCGAGGGCATCGTCATGCGCGGAATGGCTGGCTATCACTTGGCGCACGCACTGCGTGCAACGATCGGCTCGGCGGCCGATATGGAGTTCGCAGTCGAGATCCTGCGAGGCTGGCAAAGCGGTTCGTAAGTGCCTCGCACGGCTGTCAGCGCAACCATTCCTGCCAACGCTGAGGATTCTCCTCCATCCAAAGCGACGCGGCTTCTTCAGCGCTGAGACCATTGGCGTCAACGAGTCTCGCAAGTTCTGAAAACTCGGCATTGCTCAGTGCAAGCCTCTCGAGCAATGCGTAAGCGTCAGGCCAGATTTCCGGCATGCCCGCCCAAGCGAGCTTGCGGATCGGTTGTGCCGCTTCATGTGCGCAGTCGTACGCGGCGGTTGGATTGGGCCCCACGGCAGGATCGGATTCACACCCTGCGATGCGCGCCGGGAGTTCGACAAACTCGCCCGGATACAGGACCTCCACATGGTTCGGTGACCAATTGAAGATGAGGATCGCCGCGTCATCCGCCACCGCGGCTTCGAGGCCGGACCAGATCAGATCGACCGATGGCGCATGTACAACGTCGAACGGCAGGTCGAGGGCCGCAACACGTTCGCGGTCGTGCATCAGCCACTCTATTGGCGCGCTGAGCAATCGCCCCCGCGTCTCTCCATCGGCCGGCGCAAAAACATCGGCGCAGTTTCGCAAGGCCCGCCAGTCGGGCAGGCCCGGACACTGACTGGCCGCTTGACGCGGATACCACCATCCGACACGCGACAGCGCATCGTGCTCACCGGCCTGGACGATCGAGCTGAGGTGGCTCACTGCGTTCAGGAACGCGGCGTGAGTTCTGTCCCAGTGTTCAACGACCAGTGTGATCTCGCCGGTTGCAAGCTGTTGATAGAGTTCTTTGTCATTGCTCTCCTGATATCGAACGTTCGAACCGCGGCGCGTCAACAATGACCCTACGACATGTGCGAGGACGTTCTGGCTGGACCAGCCGCGCAGCGGTATCACGATCTGCTCGCTGCTGTCGGCGCGGACCGAACTTGCTGATGCAAGGCTTGCCAGAACGCAGAGCACGCCAAGCCAGCCTCTGACCTCTGGCCCGCATGACGGGCCACTTAGCTTGGTGGTGCGTATCATGTGCGAAAATGCTCCCAGCCGATACACCGGTCCGGGCGAGCTATGGTCTGGCAGTGTTGGACAGAACGGACAAAACTTGGCGGCAAACCGCCCATTGTCGCGACCTTAAGATCACCGTATCGGATCAGGTGAACAATATTGCCGCTGGCCATCCGGTAGCCTGTTCTGGACAAGGCGATTGCGTCCAGCGTGTTCTACGGGCGGTCACCGGCGATAAGCAATGCAAAACGGGCAAAGTTGAACACATTGCTTCGCAAATTGACTGTTTTTTGGGCCATTGGCCAGCGCTTGTCATTTCGAGCGCCTCAGGGCGTTGGTTTGTGTGTTGCAAAGCGGCTGAACCCCACTATACAGCCCCGAGATGTCGATAAAGACATCGCGAAAACAATGCATAACAGGAGAGCGAGACATGGATCGTAGGTCTTTTATCCGGAAAGCCGGGGTAGCAGGAGCGGGTGTAACGACAGCCCTCGCAGCGCCAGCGATTGCCCAGGGCGGGAAGAGCATGGTCATGGTCTCCACCTGGCCGCGTGACTTTCCCGGCCTTGGAACAGGTGCACAACGACTGGCACAACGGATCACCGACCTGAGTGAAGGCGCGATCAATGTCGAGTACTTCGCTGCTGGCGAGCGCGTGGGTGCTTTCGACAGCTTCGACGAAGTCGCGTCCGGCAATGCGCAGGCCTATCACGCGGCAGACTACTACTGGAAAGGCAAGCATCCGGGCTGGGCATACTTCACCGCCGTGCCGTTTGGATTTGTCTACGCCGAGATGAGCGCCTGGCTGTATCACCTGGGTGGACAGGATCTCTGGGACGAGGTTGCCGGTGAATTCGGCATCAAATGCCTGCCCGCCGGCAACACCGGTGTCCAGATGGGCGGCTGGTTCAACAAGGAAATCGAAAGCCCCGACGACCTGAAGGGTCTGAAGATGCGCATTCCCGGCCTCGGCGGCGACGTCATGGCCAAGCTGGGCGCATCACCGGTCTCGCTGCCGGGCGGCCAGATCTACGAGAACCTCGTGTCGGGTGCGATCGATGCAACCGAGTGGGTCGGTCCCTGGAACGATTTCTTCCTCAAGTTCTACGAAGCGGCGAAGTACTACTACTACCCGGGCATGCACGAACCGGCATCGCAGCTTTCGTTCGGCATGAACAAGGCATGGTGGGACGGCCTCAGCGATGGCGAGAAGCGGCTGATCGAACATGCGTGCGCCACCGAGAACAACTACATGATGGCAGAGTACAACGCCAACAACTCGACCTTCCTCGCACGTCTCCTGAACGAGCATGGTGTGGAGTTGCGCCGGTTCAATGAAGAAACCTACGACGCGTTCGGAGAAGCGGCACAAGAAGTTTTCGAGGAGGCCCGCGGCCACTCCGATCTGGCTGCACGGATCCACGACAGCTTCATTGCGGCGCGCAAAGATGTCGGCGGCTGGATGAACCTCTCCGACGGCCCATACCTCGCAGAGCGCAACCGGGTCCTCGGCGTCGAGTAACGTCGCGCTAAGCTTTGGGGCAGGGCGGTTCAACGCCCTGCCTCTTGCGGTTTCGTAGCGATCCGCCCAACATCAGATGGAACCCGACCGGATGAGTGACCAAGCACTGCCGGCAACCACCGGCACCCTTTCCGTGCGTGCCTTTGCATGGATCATGGTAGCCGCCACGCTGGTGTACCTGATCAACAATTACCTTATCGCTTGGCAGGACTGGCCTGGACCAGCTTCGATCCTGTCAGGAAACATCTCCGTGACCGGCTTAGTCCAGGTGGCGTTCTATCTTGCCGCAATCGCGATCCCCATCCTCTACGTCAGGCGAACTGAGATGCGGTCCCTGCGTGCGGATTCTCGCATCCTCAGCGGTATTGTCGCCTACATCATCAGAGCCGCGTTCTGGGCCGTGCTTCTGATCGGTCTTGCGGACATGGTGATCTCGTTCCTTCGCGTCGAGGAACTGCTCCCGGCGGTTGTCGGACCCGATCTTGCCGACTCGATGAACTTCAACAAGAGCCGGGCGCCGTTGGTGCACTATCCGCTGATGGTGGTGGCGCTGCTCATCGCGGCGGTGACCAGATCGCTCGGGTTTCATTGGCTCGCGATGTTGGTGGTCATGGCCGAGCTTCAGATCGTGCTGTCGCGCTTCATCTTCTCCTACGAGCAAGCCTTTATGGGCGATCTGGTCAGGTTCTGGTACGGCGCACTTTTTCTCTTCGCATCGGCTTACACGCTTTACGAAGACGGCCATGTACGCGTGGATGTGCTCTATGCGGGGTTCTCCGACCGGATGAAAGGGCGGGTCAACGCAATCGGATCGATCCTTCTGGGCATTCTGTTCTGCTGGGTGATCATGGTCATGGGCATGGGCACGAAATCCTCGATCATCAATGCGCCACTGTTAAGCTACGAGGTCTCGCAATCAGGCTTCGGGATGTACGTGAAGTACCTGATGGCCGGCTTCCTTGGCGTCTTCGCGATCAGCATGATGGTCCAATTCTGCGCCTACTTGCTGGAAAGCGTGGCCGACTGGCGCGGCGATCCGGGCTCGAGACTGCATGCACATGACGACGAGATTCCAGTACACTGAGCGGGGACGGCGTTGATGGAACTTTTCTTTCTTCTTGTTCTGATCGTCCTTATGGCTGGCGCCCTGGCGTCTGGATATCCGGTTGCGTTCGCCTTGCCGGGCTCGGCGATCCTGACGATCCTCATCGCTGCCGCTGCCGGCTATCTCGCAGCGGGCGACTCCAGCGCCTACTTCGCACAAGGCGGTCCCCAAGAATGGCTGAGCGCCGGCGTTACGAACTTCAGGGGAATCTACTGGGAGGTCGAGCGCGATACGCTGATCGCCATTCCACTGTTCGTCTTTATGGGCATCATGCTGCAGCGTTCGAAGATCGCCGAGGACCTGCTGCTCACCATGGCGCAACTCTTCGGCCCAATTCCAGGCGGCTTGGGCATTTCAGTGGTGTTCGTCGGCGCGCTTCTGGCGGCAACGACCGGCATTCTGGGAGCGACGGTTGTCGCCATGGGGCTGATCTCGCTGCCGGCGATGCTCAGGAACAAGTACTCCTCTCCGCTGGCGACGGGTACGATCGCTGCTTCCGGGACGCTCGGCCAGATCATTCCGCCATCGATCGTGCTGATCATCCTGGCCGATCAGCTTTCAAGCGCCGTTGATCAGGCGCAAACCGCACGCACCAATCTGTTCAAGGAGTCGACGGGCGAGCTGTCGATTCCGTCAGAATTTGCGATCTCGTCGACCAGCGCAGGCGACATGTTCGTAGGGGCGATGGTCCCGGGGCTGGTGCTCGTCGGTCTTTTCATGCTGTTCATTCTGGTCATCGGACTGATCCGGCCCCGCATGGCACCCTCCGTGCCGTTCCAGCGTGAGTTCGACCTGAAGATGCTCGGACAGATCCTGATCATTCTCGTGCCGCCGCTCACCCTGATTTTCGCTGTGCTCGGCTCGATCATCGCCGGCATTGCCACTGTGAACCAGGCTGGTGCCATTGGTGCCGTGGGCGCGACGATCATGGCCGGCTACCGGCTGAAGTCTGGCCAGGCGCGTGCCTTCTGGCCAGCGATCCTCGCGATCTTGTCACTCGTGATGATCTTCGTCGTCACCAGTGTCTATCCCACCAACATCCGTCAGATGGAGAGCGCCGAGGCGCAGACAGGCATCATGCTGGCGTCGATCGCCGTTGGCATTTTCATGTTGTCGGTGATCTGGAGCGGTGTGCGCACCTTGCGTATAGACGACACTCTGAAGGGCGTGATGATTGACACGGCGAAGACGACATCGCTCGTGTTCATCATTCTTCTTGGTGCGGCGATGCTGACCGCGGCGTTCCGTGCGTTCGGTGGCGAGGAACTTGTCAAAGAGTTTCTCACCACTCTTCCGGGTGGATTCTGGACGCAGTTCGTCATCGTGATGGCCGTGATCTTCCTGCTCGGCTTTTTCCTGGACTTCATTGAAATCGCCGTTGTCGTGGTGCCGATCGTAGCGCCGATCCTGCTCATGGACCCGTCTGCAAACATCACGGCCGTGTGGCTAGGGGTGATGATCGGCCTGAACATCCAGACATCGTTTCTGACCCCACCGTTCGGATTTGCGCTGTTTTATCTTCGCGGCGTTGCGCCCAAGGAAGTGCGGACGATCGATATCTACAAGGGCGTGATCCCGTTCATTGGCCTACAGCTCATTGCGCTGGTGATCGTGGGGAACCTGCCACCGCTCGTGAACTATCTGCCCTCGCGGATTTCACTGCTGTCCGAGACCGCCCCGCCACCGGTCAATCCGCGTCTGCAGTTCTGTATGGAAGAGTATGTCGCGGGTGAGTTCAGGGATCGGCGTGACGAAATCGCAGGAGCCATCAAGACAGCACAGAGCTTGCCTCTTGATTCATTGCCCGAGGACTATCGTGACGATCTGGGCGAGGCATTCGTGACCGCCGATGGCATGTTCGAACTGATGGCGGCGATCACGGCTGCCGAAGCCGCTGTCGCCGAAGCTGAACCCGCGTACCGCCCGCTGCACGTGCAGGTGCGCCGCGTCGAAGCGGATGTTCGAAAGATCGAAGAGCGGATCAAGAAGGCAGCGCAGCGCCTCGGGCGTCTTCAGCGCAACGATCCGGAGAGCGCTGCGATTGCACGGCTCGAGGTCAGGATCGCAGAAGACGAAGCCGAGGTGACGCGTCTGCTTGAGACGATTCCTGAGGATTGGGAGCCGCGGCACGAAGTCTTCAAGAAGCTGACGACAGCCGAGACGAAAGCCCGCCGCGACTACCGTCGGGCTTCGGATGATGCCTTCGAGTCGATCGGTGAAATCCGAACCATCTTGGCAGCCACGGACCGACTTGCGGCACTCGACGCTGACGTTGCGGCACTTGAGAGTGAGCTGACAAGCTCGGAACCGCCAGCGGTCGTAGAACGCATCGAAGCTGTGCGGTCAGCGCTCCGAGAGGCCGAGGCCGGGAAAGACACGGTCAAGGGCCTCTCAGATGCACGCAAGGCCATGCGAAAGGATCCCGATCCGGTCAAGGCTGCGGAAGCACTTGCCGAGGCGCGCGCGGCACTCGCTGCCGACGTTGAATGGCGCCGTCGAGCAGCTGCCGAGGTGTTGCCGGGGCTCGACGCCTATGCGGAAGCGGTTCAAGACACCATCGGCCTGCGACAGCTCGATCGGCTTCCGCGCGAGCAGGCTCTGTACGTGGCGAGCTGCAATGCGAGTCACCGGGACATCTCACTGAATTTCTGAGGGCATCCATGCAATCCGAGAGCCGCACTGCCGCCGCAACCGCTATGAAGGGCGGCGGATACTACACGCGCTCAACACGTGGGGCGAAAGACGTGATCGACAACGCGGCAGGTATGCTTCTCGATGCCGTTGCCGCCCTGCCTGAGCCACCGCCCGGGATGCCCCTGCAGATTGCCGACTTCGGTGCTGCCGACGGCGGCACGTCGAAGGAAGCGATCGGCAAAACCATTGCAGCCCTCCGTGCAAGGTTTCCTGACCGCCAAGTCGTCGTGACCTACACAGATTTGGCGTCCAATGACTTCTCCACGCTGTTCCGGTCTGTGCAGGGGCTTGACGGGTCTGAGGAGACCTACTTCTCCGAATTTGACGGCGTGTTCGTGCATGCCTGCGGCATCGGGTTTCATTCCCAGCTTCTGCCGGATGCGTGTCTCGACATCGGCTTTTCGGCGACAGCGATGCACTATGTCTCGGCAAAGCCCTGTGAAATCCCCGATCATGTGCACATGGTTGGTGCTAAGGGTCCTGAAGCTGATGCCTTCCGCCAACAGGGCGCACGCGATTGGGAAGCTATCCTTCTCGCGCGCGCGGCGGAACTCCGGCCAGGCGGACGGTTGGTCTTCATGAACTTCGGGATCGATGAAGCCGGTCGTTACCTGGGAAAAACCGATGGCATTGACATGTTCGACACCTTTGATCTGCATTGGCGCGCTCTGTGCGACGAGGGCGTGATCACTGAGCGCGAGTATCGCGATGCGACGTTCAGCCAGGTCTATCGCACGAAGGAAGAATTTTGTGCGCCGCTCGTCGACCCGAACTCTGAGGCGTGTCGTGCAGGGCTTCGGCTCGTCTCGGCTCACACAGGATTGGTACGTTGCCCTTATCGGGCGGCGTATGAAGCCGATCTTGAGATGGGGGCTGCAGCGTTCGCGCGATCCTATATTCCGACGCTTCGGTCTTGGTCGGAGACGGCATTCGCCAATGGCCTTGATCCCGACCGCCCCGCTGAAGAGCGCGCCGAGATCGTCGATGCCTTTTACCAGCGCTACGAGGATATGGTGGCCGCCGACCCGAGCGGACATGCCATGGACTACGTGCACTGTTACATTGCTGTCGAGAAAAAAACCTGAAACCGGTGGAAGGGACTCGACGCGTGAGCTCAACGACTGATCATCGCTCGGTGGTGCGCCGGGCAGCCCAGCTTCAATCGGCCTCGCGCCCAGTTGTGACCCCGTTGCATACATCGGTGGTCTACCGATCGACGGATCCTGATCAGCTGGATGCGCACTATGAGGGCCATCTGCCCGGATACACCTACGCGCGCGAGGGGCATCCGAACGCGACCATTCTGGCCGATAAAATCGACTGGATGGAAGGCATGACCCCAGAGATGGGCGGCGGCGTGGTCACGGGATCAGGCATGGCTGCGATCTCGGCGGTCTTTCTCGGACTGCTCGAGGAAGGTGACCATATCGTTGCTGGCAATCAGCTCTACGGTCGCTGTCTACGGCTTCTCGAACGAGAACTGCCACGCATGGGGTTTGCCGCAACCCTTGCGGATCCGACGGATGTCGCCGCGATGGAGCAGGCCATCCGGCCAGAGACCCGCATGATCTTTGTGGAGGTCGTCTCCAATCCGACGATCCGTGTGGCGGACATGGAGGGGATCGCCAAGCTTGCCTCCGAGAGAAACTTGATCCTGGTGGTGGACAACACCTTCACGACACCGCGCGCCTATCAGCCTTTCGCCCACGGTGCGGACGTCATTGTGCACTCGGTGACCAAGCTATTGGCTGGACATTCGGACGCGACACTCGGCTATGTGGCGGCACGCACTCCCGACATGAATCGGGCGCTCTATGATGCTGTTGTCACTTGGGGACTGAATGCGAGCCCCTTCGATTGCTGGCTGGCCGAGCGAGGACTGCACAGCTTCGATCTGAGGTTTGCACAGGCGCAACGCACCGCGAGTGCTCTGGCAGATGCGCTGTCGACGCTGTCAAATGTTGAGCGTGTTCTCTACCCCGCCCGCCCAGATCATCCGGATCACAACCGGGCGCATGCGCTCTTCGGTGACAACTGCGGCAACATGGTGAGCTTCTGTCTTGCCGGCGGACGGCCGGCTGCCAAAGCGTTCGTCCAGGCGGCGGAGCATATCCCGTTTGCGCCGACCCTGGGCGATATCGGCACGACCCTGTCACACCCTCCGTCATCGTCGCATCGTGGTTTGACACATGAGGCGCGCGAGGCACTTGGTATCACTGAGGGATTTATACGGGTGTCGGTCGGCGTGGAGGACACCGAGCAATTGGTGGGCGAGATCACGCGGGCAGTCGCTGCCGCAGCCTGACGGTACGGCCCGATCAGACGAGGGTCAACACCACGCTCGCCACTGCTTTCACTTCCGCCGCGGCCTTGGTTCGTGGCGCTGTCTCCGTGACGCCAGCACCCAGTGCGAACGAGTCTGCAAAGGCCGCTCGTGACCCTAGCCCCTCTTCGAGAAGCGGCACCTCTGCTGCGCGCAGTTCGGCGATGATCGCTTCAGCCGTGCGTGAGCGCGCGGGAACCCTGTTCAGGACGACGCGGTGCAAAAGCTTCTCGGCGCGGGCAAGCTCAAGGGTCCGCTCCGTTGCCCAAAAGTCAGCGCTCGAGGGCTGACACGGGATGAGACAAAGATCGGCAGCCCGAATGGCGACGCGTTTCAGCACGTCTGCGGAACCGGGACTGTCGAGGAGCACCAACTCAGCACCGCGCGCCGCTTCGCGAATGTCAGAGGAAGCTCGCCAGTCGGCGCTTTCTGACAGCGTGATGCCGCCGCCGCTTCCCATTCGGGTCGTTCGGGCGCTGTGCCAATCGCTCGCCGAGCGCTGTGGATCGAGATCAACCATCGCGACACTCAGGCCACGTTTCGCAAACTCAGCACCGAGTTGGCAGAGCAACATGCTTTTGCCAGCGCCACCCTTTTGTTGCGCGAACAGGATGATCTTGCCCATTCTTCCCCGATGCCGCGAGTTGACTAGAAGAATTGCTTAACAGGCTCTCGGAACGCCGCCAAGCAATGTGCTAGAACTGAAGAAGCGCCAGGTCTGCATGACTGATGCGAGAACCGTTCAGGGCGGCGCGGTTCATCAGCCCCGATGTGGTGTCGACTTGACTGACGACCGCGGCAGCATTCGCGGCAGCATCGAGCATCGCGGCTCCCGGTTCGGACCCTTCGGCAAGCCCGGCCGCAAGCGTCGACGAAAACGCGTCCCCAGCGCCCGCCGTGCCAGCGACCACCACAGGCAGTGACGGACGCCACAGCACCTTGTCTGGGGTGCCGAGATAAGCACCTTCAGTGCCGTCGGTAATCAGGATCCAGCGTGGGCCATCTGCTTGCAGGGCCCGGATGAAGGCAACGAGGCCCATTTCAAAACCGCCGAACTGGAGGCCGCGACGCAGAAGCGGGGGGGCATCTGGCGGAAGCACCGCATCGGCTCGGCTGCGGTGGCGTGCGGCCAGCGCTGGTACAAGGGCCTCTGCCTCGACACGGTTCAGCGAAAGCAAGTCGAGATTGCTCAACGCGTCCAAAAAATCTGATGTGCGTGACGTTAACTGGCGTATTCCGGGATTGGCGGCAACCATGGCCCCGGACGAGCGTGCTTCGGCGACTATCACCGGGAAGACATCTGCTGATTCATTCGAGAGTGAAGTCACGTAGACCAGATCGCGCTCGCTGAACGCCTCTTCGGTCAAGTCGGACTCCGTGAGTGTCTCGTTCGCGCCGCGATGAACAAAGATCGAGGCATTGCGGTCGTGGCTTGCGACCATGACGGCGGTACCGGTCGCGCGCTCCTCGTTGGTCAAGAGATGGTCGGTGTCGACGCGATTGAGCTCGAGGTGTTCTCGCACCGCCATTGCATTCAGGTCGTTGCCCAGCTTTGCGAGCACTGCCGTGTCCCATCCTAGTCGGGCGAGGGAAACCGCCGTGTTGCACGCACCGCCACCCACATGCGACGTGATGGACTCTGCGCCGACCTTCCGCCCGGTCTCGAGCATGAGATAGGCTTTGCCATCATTGGTGAATGTTGCGCGTTCGATGTTCTCTGATGCGATCAGAGTGATGATGTCGATCATCGCGGAGCCGACATGAAGCGAGCGCATTCCGGGACTTGTCCTCCTGATGAGGCAAAGTTGACGTCTATCAGTACAGGGGCGCTCGTGCGAGGCCGACGAACGCTGGCGTCTCGTGCAGGATGCGGTGAATCGGCACATGCTGCATTCGCTCAGTCATTGCACCTTTGCGTTGAAAGCTTGCCAGGAGCAGCGTCTCGTCAATGATCGCGGCCCAGTCGTGGAGCACGCCACCGCAGTAAAAGACGCCGCCCCACGCACCAGTTGCGAGCACCAGATCCCCGCTGAGACGACCGAGAAGGCCGCTGTAGAGCGCGCGCACCTCGGCATGATCGCCCAACTGGTCACGCAGCCGCGCCAGTCCTGGGCCAGCCAGCACATCCTCGAAGGTTTCGAATGCATCGAGTAGAGCGGCCTCGCATTCCGTCACCGACGATAGCCTGGCATGCCCACCTTCCGTTGCGAGAACGCTCCAGTCGGATCCGGAGGGGATTGCCACCGCAGCACCCAGGCCGGTCCCGGCGTTGATGGCGATCATTGGCAATGGCTCGGTTGGCGGGGCGCCAGCGGTGACGCAGGTCAGATCGGCCGTCTCGAAGTTGGGTAGCCCAAGAGCGACGGCCTCGAGATCGTTGTAAATGCGCACTGGCACGCCGTTGAGATGCGCTTTCACCCTGCGGGCATCGACGATCCACGGCGCATTGGTGAGCCGCACGATGTCGTCCTCAAGTGGCCCCGCAGCAGAGATTGCCATCCCATCAGGACGCCATGGCAACGTGTCAAGGTACGTATCCAGTGCTGCCTCGAACGTAGGGTGATTTTTCACCGCCATCTTCGTGACATGCATCGGAGCTTGGCCGGCTTCGACGAATGCGAAGCGCGCGTTCGTGCCGCCAATGTCGGCAATCAATCTACGAGAGGTCATGCTCAACCATATGGGCTCAATGCTGCGTGCTCAATTGAGCGCACCCTACTTTAAGAGCGTGTTAACACCTAAGGTCTGATCGTCGTCAGCGATGCGTGGAAGAGATCGAGATTCCCGAGAACCGGTCCGCGCTGCCAAGTCGCATGTCAACTCTGTGTTGATTGCGGAAGTTTATTGCACCGCCGCATTGACCGCACTGGCGGGTGCCGGTAGAGATCACGAGAACGCCAGGCAACGCAGTGGAGAGCCCGATGGATGAGCTTCTGCGAGAGTATCTGCCGGTGGTGATCTTTCTTGGAATTGCGATCGCCCTCGGGTTGGTCCTTATGTTGGCCGCGCTGATCCTGGCTGTGCGCCGTCCGGATGCTGAGAAAATCTCCGCCTACGAGTGTGGGTTCAACGCCTTCGACGATGCGCGCATGAAGTTCGACGTCCGGTTCTATCTGGTGTCAATTCTCTTCATCATCTTCGATCTTGAGATCGCCATGCTCTTCCCCTGGGCTGCGGCGTTTGGCGATCTGTCGGATGTGGCGTTCTGGTCGATGATGGTCTTCCTGGTTGTGCTCACAGTTGGTTTTGCCTACGAGTGGAAGAAAGGGGCGCTTGAATGGGAGTGACCACTGGCGCGTCTGCGGCTGCCGACAAGGATGTTCTCGCGGGAAACTTGTCAAACGAACTCGCGGACAAAGGTTTTCTGCTCACAACAGCCGATGATCTGATCAACTGGTCGCGCACCGGATCTCTCATGTGGATGACGTTCGGCTTGGCATGCTGCGCGGTCGAGATGATGCACACGTCGATGCCACGCTATGATGTCGAGCGCTTTGGCTTCGCGCCCCGTGCATCGCCGCGCCAATCCGATGTTATGATCGTTGCCGGGACGCTGACCAACAAGATGGCGCCCGCGCTCAGGAAGGTCTACGACCAGATGCCCGAGCCCCGCTACGTGATCTCAATGGGATCCTGCGCGAACGGCGGGGGCTACTACCATTATTCCTACTCTGTCGTGCGCGGATGTGACCGCATCGTGCCGGTGGACATCTATGTGCCCGGATGCCCGCCAACGGCGGAGGCGCTGCTCTACGGCATCCTGCAATTGCAGCGCAAGATTCGCAGGACCGGCACGATCGCACGCTAAAGGAGGCGGCTGGTGTCAGAGGACCCCATGTCGGAGGCCATGCAAGAGCTTGGCGAAATGATCGCGGCCGCTCAACCGGACGCCGTGATCGGGTATTCGGTTTCAGGTGGCGAGCTGACGGTGAAAGCAACGCTGTCTGGTCTGCATCTTCTGGTGACGCACCTGCGCGACAATGCGGCATGTGCGTTCACGACTCTCATCGATATCACGGCCATTGATTGGCCCGAGAGAGAGGATCGCTTCGAACTCGCCTATCATTTCCTCTCGATGCAACAGAACCAGCGCTTGCGTTTGAAGGTGGCTGTTGCCGAGGATGAGATTGCTCCGTCGATCACTGATCTGCACCCCTCCGCAAACTGGTTCGAGCGTGAAGTGTTCGACATGTACGGGGTGATGTTCTCGGGTCATCCGGACCTGCGCCGCATCCTGACCGACTATGGGTTCCGCGGCCATCCGCTTCGGAAGGATTTCCCGACCACGGGCTACACAGAGGTCCGCTACGACGAAACGCGAAAGCGCGTGGTCTACGAGCCTGTCAGTCTCGTGCAGGAGTATCGTCAGTTCGATTTCATGAGCCCATGGGAGGGCGCTGAGTACATCCTCCCCGGCGATGAGCGGTCCGGCGACAAGTGAGCGACGCGGTCCTCATGTTCGGAGTAGGTGCGCCCAAGTCGGGCACCACGTGGCTGCATGACTATCTTGCAGGCCATCCAGACGTTTATGCGCGTCCCTTCAAGGAGTATCATTACTTCGACGCGGTCTTTCCGCCGCGTACGCCGATGCATGTGGAACTGCGCCGTGTGATGCTGGCGCGGCAGAAGGCGCAGACCCCATGGTGGCGGCGGCGTTGGGATGCAGAGCTCCGTGAGATCACGGAATTGGTTGATATGCACGATGATTGTCGTCCGGGGCATGCCGGTTATCGAGCATGTCTCGAGAACGGACGGGGACGTGAGAGAGTCCTCTGCGACATCACACCGAGCTATGCGCGTCTCGACCGCGATGCCTACGCTGCGATGCGAGATCTGCCCTACCGGACCCGGTTCGTCTTCCTGATGCGCGATCCGGTCAGCAGGCTTTGGTCCGAATGCCGGTCGCTCGCGGGGCTTCCATCCACCCAAGCAACGGCGGAGACGCTGTTCCGGCGGCGGCTTGATCGCATCGACACACGTGATGTCTGCAACTATCAACGGACAATCGAAGAGATCGACGCTGCGGTGCCAGAAGACAAGCGCCTGATCTTGTTCTACGAAAATCTTTTCCAACAGGACGCCGTTGACAGGGTGACGTCCCTGCTTGGAATCCAGCCGTTTGCAGGTCGATTCAAGCGCCGCATTCATGGCGGGACCCAAAGTGCTGATCTAGCTTCGGATTTGGCCGCAAAGGCGAGGCAGGTCCTCGATCCGGTCTATGTGTATGTCAAGGAACGTTTTGGTGCACAGGTGCCAGCCCAATGGGGCGCATCGTTCGCTTCGGAAGCAGCCTCCACGGGTGCCTATCGCGGCGAAATGCGATCCCATCGTTGTGTCGAGAGCGCCAATCTTGCATCTGCGTCGGAGATTTGCTGATGGCTCTCGTGACGATCCTGATCATTGCGGTGCTGACTGTTGTTCCATTTTGGCGCATTCTGCCTCGTGCGGGGTTGCCAAGTTGGGTGGCGCTCTTCTCGATTGTGCCGGTTGGAGCATTGGTACTGTTGTGGGTGATGGCATTCCGGCGCTGGCCAGGCGATGACTTGGCAGGGAGGTTTGATTGATGGACGGCACGACAGGCACTGGAAGCACCGTCGATATTGCCTCCGGCGAGCAGCGCATCCGCAACTTTAACATCAATTTTGGCCCGCAGCACCCTGCCGCACACGGCGTCTTGCGGCTGGTGCTTGAGCTGGACGGCGAGATCGTAGAGCGCACGGACCCGCATATCGGCCTGCTGCACCGCGGCACCGAGAAGCTGATGGAGAGCCGGACCTACCTCCAGAACCTTCCTTACTTCGATCGCCTGGACTACGTGGCGCCGATGAACCAGGAACATGCCTGGTGTCTCGCGATCGAGAGGCTTGTCGGTTGTGAGGTTCCTCGCCGTGCATCATTGATCCGCGTACTCTACTCGGAGCTTGGGCGAATCCTGAACCATCTGCTCAATGTGACTACCCAGGCGATGGATGTGGGGGCGCTGACCCCACCGCTGTGGGGGTTCGAAGAGCGTGAGAAGTTGATGATCTTCTACGAGCGCGCGTGTGGCGCGCGCCTCCATGCCGCCTATTTCCGGCCTGGTGGTGTCCATCAGGATCTGCCGCCTGCGCTCTGCGACGATATCTGGCAGTGGACCGAGGAATTCCCCGAGATACTCGACGATCTGGAAGGTTTGCTCACTGAGAACCGTATCTTCAAGCAGCGCAACGTGGACATTGGCATTGTGTCCATCGAGGAAGCCCAACAATGGGCCTTCTCGGGCGTGATGGTGCGGGGATCGGGGTGGGCGTGGGACTTGCGCCGTTCTCAGCCCTATGAGTGCTACAACGAGTTCGATTTCAGAATACCGGTCGGCAAGCATGGCGATTGCTATGATCGCTATCTCTGCCGAATGGAGGAGATGCGCGAGTCGATCAAGATCGTGCGTCAGTGTCTTGAGAAGATGGACACCTGTCAGGGCGAGCCCATCATGACGGCCGACGGTAAGGTGGCGCCCCCCAAGCGAGGGGAAATGAAAGCCTCGATGGAGGCGCTGATCCATCACTTCAAGCTTTACACAGAGGGCTTTCACGTGCCCGCGGGCGAAGTTTATGCTGCGGTTGAAGCACCTAAAGGCGAGTTCGGCGTCTATCTCGTAGCCGATGGCACGAACAAGCCGTACAAGGCCAAGCTTCGCGCGCCGGGCTACCCGCACCTGGCGGCAATGGATCACGTCTGCAAGGGCCACCAGCTGGCGGATGTCAGCGCGATCTTGGGGTCGTTCGACGTGGTGTTCGGGGAGATCGACCGGTGAGCCTACGCCGTCTGCATCACGAACAGCCCGCCAGCTTTGCGTTCACCCCGGCGAATGCCGAGTGGGCGCGTCAGCAAGTTGCCAAGTATCCTGAGGGGCGACAGGCCTCTGCGGTGATCCCGGTGCTGTGGCGCGCTCAGGAGCAGGAGGGCTGGGTGTCCCGGCCGATGATCGAGGAGGTGGCAACGCTTCTCGAAATGGACCCGATCCGGGTGTTGGAAGTGGCGACGTTCTACTTCATGTTTCAGCTGCACCCTGTTGGTTCTATTGCTCATGTTCAGGTCTGCGGTACGACGTCCTGCATGATCTGCGGCGCAGAAGACCTGATTTCGGTGTGCGAGGAAAAGATCGCGCCCAACCCGCACGAGCTGTCATCGGACGGAAAGTTCTCGTGGGAAGAAGTGGAGTGTCTCGGTGCCTGCGCAAATGCGCCCATGGTCCAGATCGGCAAGGACTACTACGAGGATTTAACAGCCGAGAGTTTCGCGGCACTGCTGGACCGGTTCGCAGCCGGTGAAGTGCCGAAGCCGGGTCCTCAGAACGGGCGCTGGGCCTCGGAGCCGCTCGGCGGGAGAACGTCGCTTCTTGGCGATCCTCTTCACACTGCGAACGCATCGGTCGACCTTGCGCTGGCTCAGGGTGACACCATCGCGCGCATCACCGGGGACGCACCATCGGCTCATGCATCGGCGCCCGGTCTTCGGGAGGCGCCAGCGCCGGCACCCGTTGCACCGGTTCCGGTTATGAGCGCGACCGCTCCGGCAGCTGAGGAAACCGTTCCCGAACCAGCAGCGGCCGAACCGGCCGCCGCGGCCAGTGAGGCCGCAGTCGAAGGTGTCCGGCCAACCGGCCTCCTCGACACGGCGCGCCCTGAAGGTCCAGATGATCTCAAAAGGATCAAGGGCGTTGGGCCGAAGCTCGAGAATCTGCTGCATGAGCTGGGCGTATTTCACTTCGACCAGATCGCTGCTTGGAGCGACGCAGAGGTTGCTTGGGTCGATGACCATCTGAAGTTCACCGGCCGGATCATGCGAGATGACTGGATCGGGCAAGCCACGGCCTTGGCGGCCGAGAAAAAAGTCTGAGTGCCAAGCTTGAGGGAGGGAATGGGATGACGGATGTGAGCGAGAATGTCGGGGATCGTCAGTCCTGCATGATTTCGGGGCTCATTGGGGCGGCCGTGGTGATCGCGCTGACTGCCGGCTTGATGGCGCGCAGTGGTGCCGGCGAGATCCTGCTCTTCATCATTTGCGCGATCTTGGGTGTAATGTTTTACATGGTGATCGATGCGGTGTGCGCGGACCGTCACGCCCTTGCAGATGCCGATGCTGACGCCAAGAGCGCGCAGGAAACCACCGGGCGCATCCCTGTGAAGGACACCGAAGCCGCAGCGGCCGAACCGACTCCGGCACCCGCGGCGGCGCCCGTTGCGGAAGCGGCTCCGAAGGCAGAGCCAGCAACCACTGTTCCCGAGGAAGGTCAGAAACCCAAGTTGCTCGATGCGCCTGAAGGCGGCGCTGCTGATGACCTGAAGCGCATCAAGGGGGTCGGCCCCAAGCTCGAAGAAATGCTCAACAAAATGGGTGTCTTCCATTTCTCGCAGATCGCGTCGTGGAGCGCATCGGAGATCGCCTGGGTCGATCAGAACCTGGAGAGCTTCAAGGGGCGCGCGAGCCGCGACAGCTGGGTCGATCAGGCCAATGTTCTCGCCGAAGGCGGCGAGACGGATTTTTCGAAACGCGTGGACGGCGGCGACGTACCGTCGAGCCAGTAGGGTAGCACTTATGCTCGAAGACAAGGATCGCATCTTCACCAATCTCTACGGCATGCACGACCGCTCGTTGTCGGGCGCGAGGTCGCGTGGACATTGGGATGACACGGCAGGCCTGATCGCTAGGGGCCGGGACGCCATCATAGAAGAAATGAAGTCTTCGGGACTGCGTGGACGTGGTGGTGCAGGTTTTCCCACGGGGCTCAAGTGGTCCTTCATGCCCAAGGAGTCTGATGGTCGGCCGCACTATCTCGTGGTCAACGCAGATGAGTCCGAACCCGGCACCTGCAAAGACCGCGAAATCATGCGTCACGATCCGCACACGCTGATCGAGGGCTGCTTGATCGCCTCGTTCGCGATGGGTGCGCATGCCTGCTACATTTACCTGCGTGGCGAATACGTACGGGAACGCGAGGCGCTCCAGATCGCGATCGACGAGTGCTACGAGGCAGGGCTGCTTGGTGCCAACGCGGCGAAGTCTGGCTGGGATTTCGACTGCTACCTGCACCATGGGGCCGGAGCCTACATCTGCGGTGAAGAGACGGCATTGCTTGAGAGCCTTGAAGGCAAGAAGGGCATGCCGCGCCTTAAACCACCGTTCCCGGCAGGGGTCGGACTCTACGGCTGCCCGACGACCGTCAACAATGTCGAAAGTATCGCGGTCGCACCCACCATCTTGCGGCGCGGAGCCGAGTGGTTCTCCTCGATTGGGCGGCCCAACAACACGGGCACGAAAATTTTCGCGATCTCTGGCCATGTGAATGCGCCGTGTGTGGTGGAGGAGGCTATGTCCATCACCCTGCGTGAACTTCTGGACCGGCATTGCGGCGGAGTTCGCGGCGGGTGGACGAACCTCAAGGCCGTGATCCCCGGCGGGTCTTCGGTACCGCTTCTGCCGGCAAGTCTCTGCGACGATGCAATCATGGATTTCGACTGGTTGCGGGATCAGAAGTCGGGGCTCGGCACTGCTGCTGTGATTGTCATGGACCAGTCGACCGATGTCATCAAAGCAATCTGGCGGTTGGCGAAGTTCTACAAGCACGAGAGCTGCGGTCAGTGCACGCCTTGCCGTGAGGGCACGGGATGGATGATGCGGGTGATGGACCGGCTTGTCCGAGGTGAGGCTGAGCCTGAGGAGATCGACATGCTCCTCGATGTCACGAAGCAGGTCGAAGGGCATACAATCTGCGCGCTCGGCGATGCCGCTGCCTGGCCGATCCAAGGTTTGATCCGGCACTTCCGCGACGAGATTGAGGATCGGATCAAAGCGCAGAAATCGGGTCGCCTCAGCGCGGTTGCGGCGGAGTGAGGCGCATGCAGCCAGACGGGCATCATTTGGCGGAGCTGAACATCGGGCGTCTTTTGGCGCCCACGGATGATCCGCGCGTTGCCGAGTTCATGGCTGCGCTCGACCGGATCAACGGCTTGGGCAAACGCATGCCCGGCTTTGTGTGGATCATGGAGGGTTCCGGCGAGCCGGGAACGGGCAACACCGAGACCAAGCTCTACAATGATCCGCAGTTCGTCTCGAATCTTACGGTTTGGGAAGACGTGGAAAGTCTGGAGAACTTTGTCTGGAACACCGTCCATCGCCAGTTTTATGAGCGCAAGGCGGAGTGGTTCGAAGTTCTGGACAAAATGCACTTCGTGATGTGGTGGGTTCCCGTTGGGCACAATCCCAGCATTGATGAAGCGATGGAACGGCTCGCCCACCTCAACGCCCACGGGGACAGTGATCATGCGTTCGGCTGGAGCTGGTTGGAGACCGCGGGGCTCTGGAAGATGCGCCAATGCAACGAGATGGCGGCGGAGTAGATCGAATGTGCCATTCGGTTGAGATGTACATGCCTAAGATCACCCATGACGTGACGGAGCACCGCGTAGGCATCGCGGATTGGGCAGCCGCTCAGCGGGAACGGGCGGCGATGGACCGGCTTGCCGATGTGGTCACCTGGATGGGGCGGTTCTTCCGCTCCGGAGCAACTATCCTCACCAATGGAGGTCCAAAATGACGGGCACGGGAAGGCTTGTTGCCGGACTGATCGTTCTGTCGGGGTTTGTGGTGGCGGGGTGCACGAGTGATGGCGAGGCTCCGGAAGGCAATGCATCCGGGCCGGAGAACACGGAAGTCATCGGAGAACGCGGCGCCGGCACATCGGTGGAGGCCTTCGAGGTGCGCCGGCAAGGCCGCCGCTTCACGGTTCGCTTTTTTGACCGGGGCGAAGGCGTGCGCACAATCACAGTGTCTGCGCGCAGCTTTCGTGGGATAGACCGCGGTGACGCGCGTCTCGCATACGATGCGGCGTTTGAAGCCGCGAACCGCGTTGATTGCGGAAACGGTGCGCCGGTGAATGTTTTTGGGGAGACTGCGACGTTCCAGGAGGAGGGACGACGCTCTGCCTTCACGTCCGGCGAGCCGGCATGGATCTTTCAGGGACGCTGCGGCGCCTAGGGGACTTCGAAATGAGCGATTTGCGCAAGATCGTGATCGACGGGGTAGAGGTTGAGGTTCTCGCGAACCTGACCCTGATCCAGGCATGTGAAGAGGCAGGTGTCGAAATCCCGCGATTCTGTTACCACGAGCGCCTGTCGATTGCGGGGAACTGCCGTATGTGCCTTGTCGAGGTCGTGGGCGGCCCGCCCAAGCCGGCGGCATCTTGCCATATGCAGGTGAAAGACTTGCGCCCGGGCCCGGCAGGTGAACCGCCGCAAGTTCGGACCAACTCGCCCATGGTCAAGAAGGCCCGCGAAGGCGTGATGGAGTTTCTGCTCATCAATCACCCGCTCGACTGTCCGATCTGCGATCAGGGCGGTGAGTGTGACCTCCAGGACCAAGCGATGGCGTACGGGGTCGACTTCAGCCGTTTCCGTGAGCCGAAGCGGGCAGTTGTCGACATGGATCTCGGCCCGCTTGTCGAGACGCACATGACACGCTGCATCTCGTGCACCCGTTGTGTGCGTTTCATCACCGAAGTTGCTGGCGTGGCCGAATTGGGACAGACGGGACGAGGCGAGGATGCGGAGATCACAAACTATCTCGGTCGAATTCTCGAGAGCGAGATGCAGGGAAACATCGTCGATCTTTGCCCTGTCGGTGCTCTGACCAACAAACCATATGCCTTTGCGGCGCGCCCGTGGGAGCTGAAGAAAACACCATCGATCGATGTTATGGATGCGCTTGGCAGCAATGTCCGCGTCGATGTGCGTGGCCGGGAAGTCATGCGAATCCTGCCGCGCAATCATGACGGTGTGAACGAGGAATGGCTGGCCGATCGCTCGCGATACATCTGGGATGGTCTGCGACGTCAGCGGCTGGATCGTCCCTATGTGCGGCGGGACGGCAAGCTGGCCCCCGCGAGCTGGGGTGAAGCGTTTGGCGCCATCAGTGCGGCGATGTCCAAAGCTGGAGGTGCCGTCGCAGGTCTGGCCGGTGATCTCGCGCCGGTGGAAGCCATGTGGGCGCTCAAGGATCTGTTGGCCCGGATCGGATCCGATCGGCTTGAATGCCGCCTGAACGGAGCCGCACTGCCGATCGGAAATCGTTCCGCATATGTCGGGACTGCCCGAATCGAGGAGCTGGACACGGCCGATGGCGTGCTTTTGATCGGGGCCAATCCGCGTCGTGAAGCACCGGTCCTCAACGCGCGCATTCGCAAAGCCTGGCTTGGCGGGGCGAATGTGGCGATGATCGGAGCCTCTGCTGACCTGACATATCCGGTCTTCGACATTGGCAGTGATCCTGCCGCCCTACTTGGCGACAGCCGGCGCGAGCTTTTGGCGAACATGGAGAAGATGGCCAGCAAGATCATCATGATCGGCCAGGATGCGCTCACACGGTCAGATGGCGCGGCAGTTCTTGGTAACGCCATGGCGCTCGCCGGGGATGCCGGTGCCAAGTTCATGGTTCTGCATCAGGCGGCCTCCCGCGCTGGAGGTATGGATATCGGCTTCGCTCATCCGGACGGGCTCGGTTGCCTGGATGATGCCCGGCTCATCTACAACCTCGGCGCTGACGAAATCGACGTGCCGGACGGTGCCTTTGTGGTCTACCACGGCTCGCATGGGGACCGAGGGGCGCACAGGGCCGATGTGATCCTGCCGGGCGCTACGTACACCGAGCAGTCTGGCATTTTCGTGAACACCGAAGGGCGTCCGCAGATGGCGAACCGGGCCGGTTTCCCGCCAGGTGATGCGCGGGAGGATTGGGCGATCCTGCGCGCGCTCTCGGCCGAGCTGGGGCACCAGCTGCCCTACGACTCTCTGGGCGCGCTGCGCAAGACGCTGTTCGAGGCGCACCCGCATCTGGCCGCTTTGGACGAAGTGCCGGAGAACGAATGGCAGCCAGTTGCAGCCGCTGAAATGAATTCCGAAGGGTTCGTCGCGTCTGGGAGCGATCACTACCTCACCAACCCAATCCTGCGCGCATCCGAAGTGATGGCAGAAATGAGCCGCCTCGCACTGGCGCGCCATCAGGCGATGGCCGCGGAATGAGTAGTTGTGCGCGAACCGGTTGCGACCTGATGACGGTGGACATGTCTCGCACGGAATGCGAGAGGGCCTGCGTGCCGATAGCGCCAAGGTGGTGCAGAGGATGAGGATCAGCGCATGAGCTTTTGGGACTCGGACCTCGGCATTTTTGTCATCATCGTAGCACAGTGTCTTGCGGTCACTGTCAGTGTGCTCGTGAGCCTGGCATTTCTGCTCTATATGGACCGCAAGGTTTGGGCGGCGGTGCAGCTCAGACGCGGGCCCAATGTCGTCGGCCCCTGGGGACTGCTGCAGTCGTTCGCCGACTTCCTCAAGTTCGTGCTGAAGGAAGTCGTGATCCCGGCGGGTGCTGACAAGATCGTCTTCATGCTTGCCCCGCTGCTGACGTTCGTGCTGGCGGCGATCGCGTGGGTGGTGATCCCGTTTGCCGATGGCTGGGTGATCTCGGATCTCAATGTCGGCGTGCTCTACATTTTCGCCATCTCGTCTCTCGGCGTCTATGGCGTGATCATGGGAGGCTGGGCGTCGAATTCGAAGTATCCCTTCTTGGGCGGACTGCGTTCGGCTGCTCAGATGGTCAGCTACGAGGTGTCGATCGGCCTCATCATCGTTGGGGTGCTGATTTCGACGGGGTCTCTCAATCTCAGCGCCATCGTGATGGCGCAGGACGGACGCTACGGCATCTTCTCGTGGTACTGGCTGCCGCATCTGCCGATGGTCGTGCTGTTCTTCGTGAGCGCACTTGCCGAGACCAACCGCCCTCCGTTCGACCTTCCGGAAGCTGAGTCTGAATTGGTCGCCGGCTATCAGGTCGAATATTCTTCAACGCCGTACCTGCTGTTCATGATCGGCGAGTACATGAACATCGTGCTGATGTGCGCGATGACAACGCTGCTGTTCTTCGGTGGATGGCTCAGCCCGATCCCAGGCCTGCCGGACGGCGTGTTCTGGATGGTCCTGAAGATCGTCTTCTTCTTCTTCATGTTCGCGATGGTGAAGGCCGTCGTGCCGCGCTACCGCTATGACCAGCTCATGCGGCTAGGCTGGAAGGTGTTTCTGCCGATGAGCCTTGCCTGGGTTGTGATCGCGGCGGTGCTCGCAAAACTCGACGTGGTGGGGTACGCCCGCTACGCCACAGGGAGCTGATCGATGGGTATCCCACTAGACAAGGCGCTCGGCTATTTTCTTCTCAAGGACTTCTGGGGCGGGTTTCGGCTCGGCATGAAGTACTTCTTCAAGCCAAAGGCCACACTCAACTACCCGTTCGAGAAAGGCCCGCTCAGCCCGCGCTTCCGCGGTGAACACGCGTTGCGTCGCTACCCGAATGGCGAAGAACGGTGCATTGCCTGCAAGCTCTGCGAGGCGATCTGTCCGGCACAGGCCATCACGATCGAAGCCGAGCCGCGCGATGACGGTTCGCGGCGCACCACCAAGTACGACATCGACATGACCAAGTGCATCTATTGTGGCTTCTGCCAGGAGGCCTGCCCGGTGGATGCGATTGTCGAGGGCCCGAACTTCGAGTTCGCGACCGAAACCCGCGAGGAACTCTACTACAACAAGGAAAAGCTTCTCGAGAACGGTGAGCGCTGGGAGCGCGAAATCGCCCGCAATCTCGAGCTCGACGCACCGTATCGCTAACGACGGCTGTTGGCGCCGCCCACCCAGAAGGGACGACGAGGCAAACCATGACCCTCACCGCAATGGCATTCTACGTTTTCGCCTGTGTGGCAGTGGCCTCAGGCCTGTTCGTCGTACTGGCACGCAATCCGGTGCACTCGGTGCTCTGGCTGATCTTGACCTTTTTCTCAGCGGCAGGGCTCATGGTTCTTCTGGGCGCCGAGTTCGTCGCTATGCTATTGATCATCGTCTACGTCGGCGCTGTGGCGGTGTTGTTCCTGTTCGTTGTGATGATGCTCGACGTCGATTTCGCCGAGCTGAAACAGGGCCTGGCCGACTATCTGCCGGTGGGCGCCTTGATCGGGCTCGTTCTGATTGTCGAACTCGGGCTTGTCATCGGGCACTGGGTCTTTGCAGATGCGGCCCCTGAGGCGCGTGCCGCCGTGATGCCAACACCTGATGATGTGGAAAACACCGTGGCGCTGGGGCGTATCCTTTACGATCAGTACATCCTGGTCTTCCAGCTCGCAGGTCTGATCCTGCTGGTGGCGATGATCGGCGCAATCGTGCTGACATTGCGCCACCGGAGCGACATCAAGCGCCAGGACATCCTTGCTCAGATGTACCGCGAGCGCGCGGTCGAGTTGAAGGATGTTGAACCGGGGCAGGGGGTCTGACCATGGAGCACGCAGTGGGCGGTGTCGGTCTTGAAGGCTACCTGACCGTGGCAGCGATCCTCTTTGTGATCGGCATCTTCGGGATCTTCCTGAACCGCAAGAACGTGATCGTGATCCTGATGTCGATCGAGCTGATGTTGCTTGCGGTCAATATCAATCTCGTCGCGTTCTCGGCACATCTCGGGGATCTCGTTGGGCAGGTGTTCACACTCTTCGTGCTCACGGTGGCCGCGGCAGAGGCCGCGATCGGACTTGCCATTCTCGTCTGCTTCTTCCGCAACCGAGGCACGATCGCGGTGGAAGACGTCAACATGATGAAGGGCTGAGGCATGCGGATGCTTGCCCTGACACCGATGCTGCAGAGCGCGGACCTTGACCGGACCGAGGCCTGGTATGCCGCAACGCTTGGCTTCCGCGTTGCCGGTCGTGAAGAGGGCTGGCTGCGCATAGAACGAGACGGCGTCGCGCTGATGTTCATGCAAAACGCCCATCTGGGCACACCATGCGCAACCGCCACGCAGTACATCTACGTCGATGATGTGCTCGCGCTCTGGGAGAACCTCGACGGACAAGTTGCTGCCGAATGGGGTCCTGAAGAGTTCGGCTACGGCATGCTCGAATTCGCGATCAAGGATCCTGACGGGTATCTTTTGAGTTTCGGGCAGACTGTCGCAACGGCGACGGCGGAAATGGCGGAGACCTAAGGCATGTATTCGGCAATCCTCCTGCTGCCACTTCTCGGCGCCCTGATTGCGGGGTTCGGGCATCGTGTCACCGGCGAGAAGCTGGCGATGCAGATCCCGACCGGCATTCTGTTCGTCTGCGCTATTCTGTCGTGGATTGCGTTCTTTTCGTTCGAACCGGGCGACCCCTCGGTCGAGCTGTTCCGCTGGATAACGTCGGGCGAGCTCGAGGCCTACTGGTCCATCCGCGTCGACCGCTTGACCTGTGTGATGCTGGTCGTGGTGACGACGGTTTCGTCACTCGTGCACATGTACTCGATCGGATACATGGAGGAGGACGACGCCAAGCCGCGCTTCTTCGCCTATCTCAGCTTCTTCACCTTCGCCATGCTGGCGCTCGTGACCGGCGACAACCTGCTGCAGATCTTCTTCGGGTGGGAAGGCGTGGGTGTGGCTTCGTACCTGCTCATCGGCTTCTGGTACAAGAAAGAGTCTGCGAACGCCGCCGCGATCAAGGCCTTCATTGTCAACCGTGTGGGCGATTTCGGCTTTCTCCTGGGCATGTTCGGGCTGTTCTACCTGACGGGTTCGATCATGCTCGACGATGTCTTCGAGCAAGCTGCGAGCCTTGCTGAGACAGAGACAACGTTCCTCGGGTACCATGTGCACGCGATCGAACTTGTTTGTATCCTGCTCTTCATCGGGGCGTGCGGAAAGTCGGCGCAGTTCCTGCTGCATACGTGGCTGCCAGATGCCATGGAAGGCCCGACACCGGTCTCCGCGCTCATCCACGCGGCGACGATGGTGACGGCAGGTGTCTTCCTCGTGTGCCGGATGTCGCCACTCTTCGATCTGACGCACACAGCACTCTTGATCGTGACGCTTGTCGGAGCGACGACGGCGTTCTTCGCGGCGACCGTGGGTCTTGTGCAGAACGACATCAAACGGGTGATCGCCTATTCCACCTGCTCGCAGCTCGGCTACATGTTTGCCGCAGCAGGGGTCGGGGCCTATGAGGCGGCGATGTTCCACCTCTTCACCCATGCATTCTTCAAAGCGTTGCTGTTCCTAGGGGCGGGCTCGGTGATCCACGCGATGCACCACGAGCAGGACATGCGCAAGATGGGTGGCCTGGCCGCGAAGATCCCGCTCACTTACTACATGATGCTGATCGGCACGCTGGCGATCACCGGGGTCGGCATACCCCTCACCTACATTGGGTTTGCAGGCTTCCTTTCGAAGGACATCATCATCGAGTCGACCTTCGCTGGTCACAACGCAGCCCACATGTACGCCTTCTGGATGCTGGTGCTGTCGGCCTGCATGACGTCGTTCTACTCTTGGCGGCTGATCTTCATGACATTCCACGGCCCGACACGTGCCGATCATCACACCTACGAGCACGCGCATGAGAGCCCGAACGTGATGATGATCCCGCTCTATGTGCTGGCGGCGGGCGCAGTTCTGGCCGGCATGATCTGGTACGGCGACTTCGTCGGTCATCACGAAGGCGAATGGTGGGCGGCAGCAATCTTCAATGGCCCCGAAAATCATGTACTCCATGACGCACACGAGGTGCCAAAGTGGGTGAAGGTGAGCCCTTTCATCGCGATGCTGATCGGGCTTGCGATCGCATGGATCATGTACATCCGCAGCCCAGCGATCCCCGACGCCCTGGCCGAGCGTCATCAGGTGCTCTACCGGTTCCTCCTGAACAAGTGGTATTTCGACGAAATCTACACCTTCGTGTTTGTCAGACCGGCGATGTGGTTCGGACGGTTCTTGTGGAAGCGCGGTGACGGCTCGACCATCGATGGTTTCCTCAACGGACTGGCGATGGGCTTCGTCCCCTGGCTGACACGTTTTGCTGGTCGGGTGCAGTCCGGCTACGTTTTCCACTACGCCTTCGCCATGTTGATCGGCGTATCGCTCCTCATCACATGGTTCTCGGTCGGCGGAGGATCGCACTGATGGAAAATCTTCTCTCCGCCATCACCTTCCTGCCGCTGGTTGGAGCGGCCCTTCTGGTCTTGTTTCTCCGCGGCGATGACGCTGCGGCTGGTCTAAACGCAAAGCGGTTCGCGCTGTTTGTGACAACCGCGACCTTCGTGTTTTCGCTTGCCCTGATCACCGGTTTTGACTCAGCCGATCCTGGATTTCAGTTCGTCGAAGAAGGCACGTGGATTGCTGGGCTCACCTACAAGTTGGGTGTGGATGGCATATCGCTCCCCTTCGTGATGCTGACAACGTTCATCTTTCCGCTCTGCATTGCGGCGAGCTGGACGGTCGAGCTTCGCGTCAAGGAATACATGGCGATGTTCCTCCTGCTGGAGACGATGATCATCGGCGTGTTCGTCTCACTCGACATGATCCTGTTCTACCTGTTCTTCGAGGGTGGACTGATCCCGATGTTCCTGATCATCGGTGTCTGGGGTGGAAAAGAGCGGATCTACGCGGCCTTCAAGTTCTTTCTCTATACGCTGATCGGCTCGCTGCTGATGCTGGTCGCGATGATCTACATGTATTTCGATGCCGGCACGACGGACATCACGGCGCTCCTGAACCACCAGTTCGATGCCGGTCCGGTGACGGTGCTGGGCTGGCAGATCCTGGGTGGTGCGCAGACACTGATGTGGCTCGCCTTTTTTGCGAGCTTTGCGGTCAAGATGCCGATGTGGCCCGTCCATACCTGGCTGCCGGACGCCCATGTGCAGGCGCCGACTGCAGGTTCGGTGGTCTTGGCGGCGATCCTCTTGAAGCTCGGAGGCTATGGCTTCCTGCGGTTCAGCCTGCCGATGTTTCCGGTCGCATCCGAGATAATGCAGGATCTGGTGTTCTTCTTGTCGGTGGTGGCGATCGTCTACACGTCGTTGGTCGCATTGATGCAAGAGGACATCAAAAAGCTGATCGCGTACTCCTCGGTGGCGCATATGGGATTTGTGACCATGGGCATCTTTGCCGCCAACCAACAGGGTGTAGACGGTGCGATGTTCCAGATGATCAGCCACGGCTTCATCTCCGGAGCGCTCTTCCTTTGTGTTGGCGTGATCTATGATCGCATGCATACGCGTGACATCACGGCGTATGGCGGGCTGGCCATTCGCATGCCGATTTATGCGACGGTACTGATGTTGTTCACGATGGCTAATGTGGGGCTGCCGGGCACATCAGGTTTCGTGGGTGAGTTCCTGACGATGATCGGTGTGTATCAGGTCTCGACTCTTGCGGCGTTCGGCGCTGCATTGGGCGTCATTCTCAGTGCGGGGTACGCACTCTGGCTTTATCGCCGTGTGGTCTTCGGCGACCTGATCAAGGAAAGCCTGAAATCGATCACCGACATGAACCGGCGCGAGACCGCTGTGATGGCGCCGCTGGTCGTTGCGACGATCCTGCTGGGCATCTATCCGAGCCTGGCCACCGATGTCTTCGCACCGACTGTCCAAGCACTCCTGGAATCTGTTACAGCGGCGCAAGCCGAAGCGGGCAGCACGCTCGCCGCCGCGGTCAAGCACTGATCGCCTAAAGGGACCGACCATGAGCGCAGATTTCGCCTTAGCCTTGCCCGAGATCATCATTGCCGTGGGTGCCATGGCCCTCTTGATGCTTGGTGCGTACGGTGGAGAGGACCGGCGTTCGGGCCTGATCCTTTGGCTTTCAGCCGGTCTTATGGTGCTCATGGCGCTTTGGATCGCCACGGGTCTGGGTGAAACCGAGATTGCGTTCGGTGGCGCCTTCGTTGTCGATGGGTACGCCCGGTTCGCAAAAGTCATGGTGCTCGGAGCGGCGGCATTGATGCTGATCCTGGGTGAGGACTACCTCGTGCGTCGCAACATCATGCGCTTCGAGTATCCCATCCTGATCCTGCTGGCTGTCACTGGTATGATGGTGATGGTCTCATCTGGTGATCTCATTGCGCTCTATATGGGGCTGGAGCTTCAGTCTTTGTCGCTCTACGTGATCGCTGCCTTCAACCGAGACAGTGCGCGTTCGACCGAAGCTGGTCTGAAGTACTTTGTTCTTGGTGCACTGTCGTCCGGAATGCTGCTCTACGGGGCCTCGCTGGCCTATGGCTACACCGGCACCACCACATTCGACGGGATCGCCGCGGTGGTCGAAGCTGAAGGTGTGAGCCTCGGGCTGACGTTCGGACTGGTCTTTATCTGCGCAGCGCTCGCCTTTAAAATCTCGGCGGCGCCGTTCCATATGTGGACGCCCGATGTCTACGAGGGCTCTCCCACTCCGGTGACGGCGTTCTTCGCCACGGCACCCAAGGTCGCTGCGGGTGTGCTGTTTGCGCGGGTCCTCTATGACGGCTTCGGTGCTGCTGTGCCCGAATGGCAGCAAGTCTTGGTGTTCGTTGCGATCGCCTCGATGTTTCTGGGGGCGATTGCCGCGATCGGTCAGTCCAACCTGAAGCGTCTGCTCGCCTATTCCTCTATCGGGCATATGGGATACGCGCTGGTGGGCCTTGCCGCAGGAACAGAGGCAGGGGCGCAGTCGATGCTGATCTACCTGCTGATCTATCTGGTGATGAACCTCGGCGTGTTCGCGTTTATCCTCACCATGTCGCGTGATGGGCAGCCTGTGGTCACTATTCCGGACCTGGCGGGCCTTTCGATCACACGACCCGGAACGGCGTTGGCCGTTGCGATCCTGATGCTCTCGTTGGCGGGACTGCCGCCGCTTGTGGGCTTCTTCGGCAAGTTCTTCGTTTTCAAGGCTGCCGTTGATGCCGGGTTGGCACCGCTTGCCATAGCGGGTGCGGTCGCCTCGGTGATCGGCGCATACTACTACCTCAACATTGTTCGGGTCATGTATCTGAGCGAGCCGGGGCAACCGCTCGAGATCTTGGGTCGTCCTGTCCACACGGCGACGCTCAGCGCGAGTGCGCTTATCATGGCTGTGGGTTGGCTGCCATTCTTTGGCGGGTTTGGCGTGCCCGAGCTGGCGCTCGATGCGGCACAATCGCTGTTGAAATGAACAACTGGCCGACGGGCTACGGCCGCCACTTCTTTGCGACCGTCGACAGCACGAACGAACAGGCGCGCCTCCATGCTGCGGCTGGCGCGAGCCTGCCGGCTTGGTTCGTGGCCGAGCGCCAGACAAGCGCGCGCGGCAGGCAAGGCAGGGTGTGGCACAGCCCGGCCGGCAATCTCGCCATGACTTTGGCGATGCAGGACACGCGTTCGCCGTCCGAGACCGCGCGCTTGGGATTTCTGGCAGCGTTGGCTGTCGCCGATGTGCTGGACGAGCTGCTGCCCGATGCATTGACACGACTGAAGTGGCCAAATGACGTACTCGTCAATGATCGCAAGGCATCAGGCATTCTGATTGAACGGGAGGGAGCGACCACCGGTCCAGCGCTCGTTCTGGTCGGGATCGGCATCAACCTGGCGGCGCATCCGCCAGCAGACCAAACTCGGTGGGCGGCGACATCGGTCGTTGGGGAGGGCGGTGCACCCGTCGCACCTGCTGATGCGGCTTGCCGCGTGGCAAACCGGTTTGCGCACTGGATGTCACTGGAGCACAAATCCGGATTCCTGGCGCTCAGGCAGGCCTGGCGTTCGCGCGCTACCCGGATCGGAGAGCCGATCGAGGTCAGGTTGCCAAGTGAGACGCTCGCAGGTGTCTTCGAGGACTTGGCTGAGGACGGCAGTCTGGTGCTCGCGACAGGCACAGGAACGCGTCGGATCGCGGCCGGCGATGTCTTCTTTCCAGAGGCACGATGATGCTGCTCGCCATCGATGTCGGCAACACCAACACCGTCTTTGCTCTGTATGACGGCGAGAACTTTGTCTCGGAGTGGCGCTGTAACACAGAGAGCGTGCGCACGGCCGATCAGTACTTCGTGTGGCTGTCTCAGCTCATGCGCCACCGCAATCTCGATCCCTCGCGGGTATGCGATGTCGTCATCTCCAATACCGCGCCCGCAACGCTCTTCAACCTGCGGGTGCTCTGTGACCGCTACTTCGGGTGCAGGCCCTTGGTGGTCGGCAAGCCCGAGTGCCAGCTGCCGGTCGAAGTTCGAGTCGAGAACCCGGCGGAAGTGGGGGCGGACAGGCTGGTGAACACGATTGCTGCCTACGAGCGCTATGGTGGCGAGTTGATCATCGTCGATTTCGGGACCGCGACAACCTTCGATACGGTGGCGCAGGATGGAGCCTACGTCGGAGGGGCGATCGCACCGGGCATCAACTTGTCGCTGGACGCGCTCCACAGTGCCGCGGCGCATCTGCCGAGGATCGACGTCACGATGCCACCACAAGTCCTTGGTCGCACCACGGTGCACTGCATGCAGACCGGCATCTATTGGGGCTATGTCGGGCTGATTGAAGGAATTGCGTCGCGCATCGCCGCCGAGCGTGGAACCAAGATGCGATTGATCGCCACGGGGGGACTCTCGCCTCTGTTTGCTCGCGGGACCGACGCGATCGAGGAGGTCGATCCCGACCTCACGATGCGTGGGCTGGTGCTGATACATCGCTTCAACAAGAACGGAACCGAATGACAGACACGACAGACGGTCTGGTCTATCTCGCACTCGGTGGGGCGGGCGAGATCGGAATGAACTGCTATCTCTACGGGTACGGCCCGGCGGAGGAGCGTCGCTGGATCATCGTCGATCTCGGCATCGGGTTCGGGAACATGGAAACCTCACCGGGCGTCGAGCTTGTGCTCCCCCAATTCTCGTTCCTGATTGAGGAGAGCGACCGGATCGAGGCAATCTTCGTCACGCACGCCCATGAAGATCACATCGGCGCGATACCCCATCTGTGGGCAGAACTACAGGTGCCGATCTATGCCCGCCGATTCACCGCCAACGTGGTTCGCCGGAAGTTAAGCGAGGCCGGTATCGACCCGAATGCGGTGCGCGAGGTCGAGGCGCACGCACCCACGCCTGCCGGACCATTCGAAGTCGAGTTCCTTCCTGTCACCCATTCCATCCCCGAAGCATCTTGTCTTGCCATTCGAACGAATTCCGGCCTCGTCGTGCACACCGGAGACTTCAAGCTCGACCATGATCCGCAGTTGGGCGATGCGGTCGACATCGCGCAATTCGAAGCGTTGGGCAGGGAGGGTGTTCTGGCGCTTGCCTGTGACTCGACGAATGTCTTTCTCGAAGGATCGTCGGGCTCTGAGTCCACCATCACCGGCAATCTCGAACGATTGATCGCAGAAGCGCCTCGCGCCGTGGCAGCCACAACATTTGCCTCGAACGTCGCCCGGTTGAAGACGCTGGCGATGGCAGCCCAATCCGCCGGGCGTTCGATCGTTCTGGTGGGTCGTGCGATGCGGCGCATGATTGAGGCTGCGGTCGAGAGCGGGCAACTCACGGACTTTCCAACGGTGGTGCCGGACGACCGGATCGACGCGATCCCCGATGAGAATCTTTTTTATCTTGTCACAGGCAGTCAGGGAGAAGGACGTGCGGCTCTTGCACGTATCGCAACCGGCAGTCATCCGACAGTGAGCCTCGGGGAAGGTGACCTGGTGATCTTCTCATCGAAGAACATTCCAGGAAACGAAGCGGGGATATACCGCCTCTACAATCGGCTCAGCGAGCAAGGTGTGCGGGTGGTCGACGGAGATATGGAGCGCATCCACGTATCTGGCCACGCCCGGCGCGGGGATCTCGAGCGGCTCTACGGTCTTTTGAAACCACAAATTTCCCTGCCGATCCATGGTGAGCACCGGCATCTGGTGGAGCACGCCGCCACCGCGCGCGGCTGGGGGATCAGCCAGTCCGTTGTTGCGCCGAACGGTGCGATCGTCCGGCTTGACGGCAATGCACCGGGCATCGTCGAACACATCGAGACGGGGCGGGTTTACTTGGATGGCACCACCTTCGTAGGTGCGCTGGACGGTGTCATTCGCGAACGGTTGAAGCTTGCGCGACAGGGGCATGTCGCGGTCTCGGTCGTGGTTGATGACGCCGGTGAACTCCTGGCCGATCCAGAAGTCCGATGCACCGGCGCTCCGAAGACGGCATCCGGCTGGCCCGCGCCTCTGGACGAGATGATCGCCGAAGCGGTCGATGACGCACTGGAGGCAGCACCGATGAAATCGTTGCGCACTGACTCGGTTGTTGAGGAGACAGTGGCTCGGGCGGTGCGCAAGGTTTGCACGTCGCGCTGGGGCAAGAAGCCCGTGATCGGCGTTATCGTCACGCGACTTGAAGAATAGCGCGCTGCTTCAGCAACTCCAAATTGTGGCAAACGGTACAGAAGGGCTGACCAATCGTAGTTAATATAATTGCATAATCGATTCGTAGCGGAGGACTTGAAATGGAGATTGTCGCCAAAAAGGTCTTCGAGTTTGCTCCACAGGCAATAGTACGCCTGATACTCGGTGGATTTATACTCGGTGTGGTGTTGTTGATTTTTCTGAAGGTGGCGGACTCCAGGTTCGGTCTGTCACAGCGTCAGCTTGACTTGCTGGGCCTGATGTCGACCCCAATTCTGGCATTGTTGTTGTGCGGTGATATCCAGCCGCTCCAAAAGAAGATGTTCAGCTTCTTTGCGGCCTCGCTGGTGATCTTTGCTGTGGGATTTGCCACGAACCAGATCGTTGTCGATCTGAAGGAAATCTTTCTCGCGCCTGCCATTCCTAACCTCGAAGAAATTCAGGGGAGCTGATCCGATGAAACACTATGTATTGACTGCTATCTTCGTTGCCGCGCTTGTGGGGTTGCCTGAAACTGGCTCGACTGCCGCCCAAACCTGCGTATCGGCTGACAAGATCAAATCGGCATTTGAGCCCCGGCTGAGCCACGAGATCGAACGTGCGCGTGAAGCCGGCGGCCCCTCAGGGGATACGGTTGCAGCCAACATCCGCAGCGGGTTCGAGAGGCTAGACGTCGAGAACACGGAATGCGAAGCGCTCTACAACCGTTTCCGCACCTACGTTGAAGATGTGATCAGCCGGAATGACAGGCTCGCGCATCGCACGTCCCGAACACGGGGTCTGTTTCAGAAGTGGTGATCTGCTTTGGGGGAGCCGCTTGGAGCCGACGCTCACGCAGCGTCGGCTTCGTCCGTTCTCGAGGAGCGCCCCTTGGGTTTCACCGAGCGCAAAAGGAAAGCTGGCACGTGATCACCCAGACCGATGATCGTGTTGCGATCACCGCCGCCATCATTTCGGCGACTGTTGCGACGTCGGCTCTTGGGCGGCTCTTCGGACGGCTCCTCCGATACGGTGGTCGTCTCCGGCTCGGCGTCACGGTCGCGCCGACCGCGCTTGGGACGCGGCTTCAGTTCATCGCTTGCTTCGGCGACGCTGGTGGCGGCAAAGCCTGAAGGCGCATCGATCTTCGGCAGTTCCTGCTTCACAAGCCTTTCGATCGCCTCCAGGAACTTCTGATCGGAAGGGATCGACAGGGTAATCGCCGTCCCTTCGCGGCCGGCCCGCCCGGTGCGCCCGATCCGGTGCACATAGTCCTCGGCGTGGCTTGGCACATCGAAGTTGAACACATGGCTCACATTGGGGATGTCGAGACCGCGTGCGGCCACATCCGATGCGACCAGAAACTTGATCTCTCCATCCCGGAATGCGCCGAGCGTGGCCATCCGGACCGACTGATCAAGATCGCCGTGCAAGGCACCAGCGCTGAAACCATGCTTGACCAAGGATTTGTGCAGGATGCTGACATCCCGCTTGCGGTTGCAGAAGATGATGGCGTTGCGCAAATCATCACCTTCTTCGGCCATCAACGCCCGCAGGCAGGCCCGCTTCTCCGAGTCTGTTCGATCTTTGCGTGAAGGCCGGAACTGACAAACTTTCTGGGTGACGGTTTCTGCAGTACTCGCTTGACGCGCCACCTCAATCCGGACCGGATTCGAAAGGAACGTCTCAGTGATCCGCGTGATCTCGGGTGGCATGGTTGCCGAGAAGAACAGGGTCTGGCGCGTGAAAGGTGTCAGCGAGAATATCCGCTCGATGTCGGGGATGAAGCCCATATCGAGCATCCGGTCGGCTTCATCGACGACCATGACCTGAATGCCCGTCAGCATCAGCTTCCCGCGCTCGAAGTGATCGAGAAGACGCCCGGGAGTCGCGATCAGCACGTCCACCCCGCGGTCGATGAGTTTCTCCTGCGCCGCAAAATTCACACCGCCGATCAACAGCGCCATCGTGAGCTTGTGGTACTTGCCGTAAATCTCGAAGTTCTCCGAGACCTGCGCCGCCAGCTCCCGCGTCGGGCAGAGGATCAGGGACCGTGGCATGCGCGCGCGGGCGCGGCCCTTTGCGAGCATGCTGATCATGGGCAACGTGAAAGAGGCGGTCTTACCGGTGCCCGTCTGTGCGATCCCGAGCACATCCCGACCATGAAGGGCCTGTGGGATTGCTTCCTGTTGAATAGGCGTCGGGGTTTCGTACCCTGCCTCTGCGACGGCCCTCAGGACGTCAGGGTCCAGCTCAAGTTCTGAAAACAGCATTCACTCGCCATTGCTTTGTTGCGGCACTCGACAGCCGCTATATCGCAATGCGGCCACGGCTCCCGTATTGGAGCCGCTCTCAGACAAGGGTTAAATGGCGCCTTGAACGAGAAAAGTCAACGAATCACCTCACAATGACGCGGATCGGTCTTGACCCTGCGACAGAATTCTATAATTCTAGAAATATGGAATTGATACACAGCCATATGATCAGCTCGACTGAGCTTGATTCGGCAGACGCCTCCGTCGCGTTCGCAGCACTCGGTTCGGAGGCACGCCTTGCGATAATGCGGGCGTTGGTCCGTGCCGGTCCGGATGGGCTCCCGGTTGGTAAGCTTCAGGAGCGGGTCGGGATCGCCGCCTCTACTCTCAGTCATCATCTGCGTGCACTCGTTGCCGCAAGTCTGATCGAGCAGGTTCGAGACGGACGCAGTCTTCGTTGCTGTGCTGACTACGCACGGGTCGAGGCGCTGGCCGCGTTTTTGATCAGTGAGTGTTGTGTCGATCCGGAAACTCCAGGTGCGTCGAAGGAGAATGCCCGATGACCGAACTTGTCCTCCGAAACGCCGGTTTGGCCTTGCGCACCTTGCGGAATGCTGACCCGATCTGGCTGCTTGTGCTCGCCATTCCGCTTGTGATTGCGGCGCTTGATCCGGTGGGTGCACCCGGTGTGATAGGTGTCGGTGTTGGCGCTCTCATACAGACGGCACCATACATCACGCTCGCCGTTTTGCTCATTGGACTCCTTAAAGCCGCCGGCGCTGAGGGTGTGATCGCCGAAGCCTTTCAGGGCGCGGAGGTGCGCATGATCATTCTCGCCGCACTGTTCGGCGGATTGGCCCCGTTCTGTTCATGTGAGGTGATCCCCTTCGTTGCAGCTCTCTTAGCCGCACGAACGCCACTTTCCGCGGTGATGGCTTTCTGGCTTTCCTCGCCGCTGATGGATCCGCCGCAATTTGCAATCACGACCGGTGCGCTTGGTATGGAGTACGCAGTCGCAAAGACGCTCGTTGCTGTCACGATGGGACTTGCCGGCGGATTTGCAACAATGGCGCTGGTGCGTGGTGGCGCCTTCGCCGACCCGCTTCGCGTTGCGGAAACCAAGTCATGCTGTGCCAGCTCATGCGGTACGGGCAAGCTTGCGCGTCCCGTGTGGAAGTTCTGGCCGCATCCTGAGCGCCGTGCAGCATTTCGTGATGCCGCGTTGACCAATGCAATCTTCCTGCTGAAGTGGATGAGCCTCGCGTATCTCCTCGAGACCATCATGATCCACTACGTGCCCGCACAATGGATTGCCGGTTTTGTCGGCGGCGAAGGCGCCTGGCCTGTGGTGGTCGGTGCGCTTGTCGGGGCCCCCGCCTATCTCAACGGCTACGCGGCGCCTGCTCTTGTGGCCGGTCTCATGGAACAGGGCATGACACCCGGTGCGGCGATGAGCTTCATGGTTGCAGGCTCGGTCACCAGCATTCCAGCCATGGCCGCGGTCTTTGCGCTGGTGAAACGCCAGGTGTTTCTGAGTTATGTCGGCTTTGGGCTGAGTGGCGCTATCGTGAGCGGGCTGATCTTCGGAGCCGTGATCGGGTGAGACGCCCTAGACCAGTGTCTCCTTCGTTGCACTGAGCGTGATCTCTGGGTGATCACGCTCAACACGGTCGATGTCCCACTGCAGCCGCGTCAGATAGACCGGGTCGCCGTCGTGGTCCTCCGCCATCTGTCCCTTGTTGGCTTTGGCGAAGGCTTCCACACTGTCCTTGGTTCCCGACACCCATCGTGCAGATACATATTGAGTGGGCTCAAAGCGTACTGGCAGATTGTATTCGAGCTCGATACGACTTGCGAGAACTTCAAATTGAAGCTGTCCCACCACGCCTATGATCCATGCCCCGCCAATCACGGGCTTGAAGAGTTTCGCGGCCCCTTCCTCGGCAAACTGCAGAAGCGCTTTGTCTAGGTGCTTGGCCTTCATCGGGTCACCCGCCCGAACGGACTGCAAGAGCTCTGGTGCAAAGGAGGGGATCCCGGAGAACCGCAACCGTTCACCTTCCGTCAAAGCGTCTCCGATCCGCAGCTGGCCATGGTTCGGGATGCCAATGATGTCGCCAGCCCAGGCATCTTCAGCGGTTTCCCGCTCAGCCGCCAGGAACAGCACAGGGTTCGCCACCGCCATGGGTTTCGCTGTGCGCACGTGGTGGAGCTTCATACCGCGTGTGAAGTGGCCGGAACAGAGCCTGACGAACGCCACGCGATCTCGGTGCTTGGGGTCCATGTTTGCCTGCACTTTGAAGACAAAGCCCGAGACCTTGCCCTCATCGGCTGAAACCTGTCGCCCATCTGCCATCCGTGGCTGCGGAGGCGGGGCGTACGCGCCGATGCCCTCGAGCAATTCCCTGACTCCGAAAGAATTGAGCGCCGAGCCGAACCAGATCGGACTGAGGTGCCCTTCCAGAAAACTCTGATGATCGAACTCAGGCAGCAGTCCTCGGGCCATCTCGACTTCTTCGGACAGCTGAGCCTGCTGTTCGGTGCCGATCTGGGCAGCCAGTTGCGGATCCTCCAAGCCATCCAGCTCAATCGAGGCGGCCTTCACGTTTCGGTCCGCTCGGTCCATGAGCTGCAGCCGGTCCCCGAGCAGATCATAGGCCCCCTGGAACTCGCGACCCATGCCTATCGGCCAGCTGGCTGGGCTGACGTCCAGCGCTAAGTTCTCTTGAATTTCATCAATGATATCAAATGTTTCTCGGCTTTCACGGTCCATCTTGTTGCAGAAAATCAAGATCGGAAGGTCCCGAAGACGGCAAACCTCGAACAGCTTCCTCGTCTGACTTTCGACCCCTTTCGCGCCGTCAATGACCATGATTGCCGCGTCCACCGCCGTCAGGGTGCGGTAGGTGTCTTCAGAGAAATCCTCGTGACCCGGCGTATCCACAAGATTGAACCAGAAGTTCTTGAATTCGAAAGACATCGCCGATGCCGAGACAGATATGCCGCGATCCTGCTCCATTTTCATGAAATCCGAACGCGTGCGCCGTGCCTCACCCTTGGCGCGCACCTGCCCAGCCATCTGGATTGCACCCCCATAGAGCAGGAGCTTCTCAGTCAGCGTGGTCTTGCCAGCGTCAGGGTGCGAGATGATCGCGAAGGTTCGTCGTCGTGCGATCTCGGGCGGTAAAACTGGCGTATTGCGTTGATGATCAAGCATGGCCTGCCCTATAGGCCACCCCCTTGATGTGCGCAAGAAATCACCGTGCCGAGCTCCCACAATGTATCGTCGCAAACATGGTCGTGACGAAGCGCCTTCTGGGTCGCAAAAAGTGATCGCGTGCTGAAGCCGTTCGTTCTCGGCCGAAATTTCGTTGCATCTCGCGGATACGGTTTGAGGGCTGTCCAATGATCATGGGTCATGCGGGTCCTCGTCAAAAATTGAGACTGGCCTGGCATCCGCAGACATGGTAAAAAGAACATTACATGAACATTAGGGAGAGCAAACGATGTCGAGCCTCAAGGAGATCGCAGACCAGCTGGTGGCGCACTGCCGCAATCACACGGAGGAGGAGGGCCTCTCCACCCTTTACGCTCAGGATGCAGTGTCGGTGGAAGCGAGCTGCATGCCCGGCACAGACAGCCGAGAGAGTGCAGGCTTGGATGCCATTCGCGGCAAGCACGAGTGGTGGAACAATTCGATGGAGATGCATGGCGGGTCAGTAAGCGATCCCATGCTCCACGGTGACGACAGATTTGCTGTTGTTTTCGAAGCTGATGTAACTGAGAAGGCCTCGGGCAACCGCATGCAAATGAAAGAGGTTGCCATCTATCATGTGGCCAACGGCAAGATTGTCCGGGAGGAATTCTTCTACGCCATGTGAGCCGTCTAACCGAACGCGCCGGAAAGATAGCGGCGCGTTTCATCCCGGCTTGGCTGATCGAAAACAAGATCGGTCGGGCCGGTTTCGATCAGGTTGCCCATGTGAAAGAAGGCCACCCTGTCGGCGATCCGGCGGGCCTGGTGAAGGTTGTGGGTGATGATAACAATGCCGGTTTCCTTCCGCAGCCCCAGGATCAACTTCTCAATGGCGGCCGTGGCGATCGGATCGATGGCGGAGCAGGGTTCGTCCATCAAAAGAAGATCAGGGCAAATCGACAAGGCCCGCGCAATACAGAGCCTTTGCTGCTGACCACCAGAGAGGCTGGTTCCGGGTTCATCGAGCCGGTCGGACACTTCCGCCCAGAGTTCGGCGCGTACCAAACAATTCTGAACGTGTGTGTCGAGATCGTCATCGTTGACAAGACCATGCAACCGCGGACCGTAGGCGACGTTTTCGCGGACCGATGCCGGGAACGGATTTGGCTGTTGCGCGACCCATCCGAAGCGACGCCGGTGCAAGACCGGATCCAGGTCGGGATCATGGATGTCGTTGCCATCGAGGGTGATCGAACCCGTCATACTCGCACCCGGCACGTCATCCTGCATTCGGTTGAGAAGCTTCAGCAGTGTGGACTTTCCGCAGCCCGACGGTCCCATGAAAGCAAGGATTTCACCGCGTCGAATGTCCAGGTTCACGTCGCGGAGAACCTGTGTGTCGCCATACCAGAAGTTTACGCCCCGAATGCGCATCATGGGTGCGCACGAGACGGCCCCGTCGGCGGGAGCGTGTTTGTCAGGAACGGTGTCGAGCATCTTGAACCTCACATTTCGGCGGCCATTGATGAGAGGTTAGGGCTCGGGCCAAGGCTAAGCTTTGACCTGGATCTATGTCACGAAACTGTCGCCGCGACGTCGTTGAGGAAGCCCGTCGCCGGAGTTGCGCGACGACGGGCGGACCCGGGAGGGTTCAGCTCCGGGTTTCACTGAGCCGAGCAAGCTCGGCGATACCGTATTGACAGAGCACGCTGATCTGGCTGAGCGCACTGATGGTGCGGTCAAGATCCGAGCGCATCTGTGAGAGGCGCATTACGATGTCCGAAGTGGTCGTGTGGCAGATGGTGACTGCCTCGTCCTCCGGAAGATCGTTGATGGTTTCTACCTGCATGTCCAGCGCGTTCTGAATGAGGCTCGCGCGGGGAGAAATCGTTCCTTCAGCTGGCCGTATCATGACCTTGGTCCCTCAATTGTGCTTCATGCACACGAGATACGTGCACTTTGGTAAAATGTCAATATGATATTCAAATTGATATATAAAGAATCTCCCTGGTGGTCAGACCAAGGGAAAAGTGCGCAATTCTCCCTCGCAAGTGGTGCCATCTGGAAGTGTGAACGTGACCGTTTCGCCGGGCTCTGCGCCTTTCCACACAAGGCACATGCCGACATTGCAGCCCAACCGTGGTGACCAGGCCATGGCGGTGATGTTGCCAATGAACGTTATTCCCAACCTGAGAGCGTACCAGCGGTCGATAGTGGTAATTGGGGGCTCGTGGTCGATCACGATGCCGAGCTGGTGGCGCCGCGGGCCGTTGTCATGCACCTGCCGAAGCGCGTGAATGCCGATTGTGCGGTCGGGGACGTCGAGATCGACAAACCGCTCCATGCGCACCTCGAACGGATTGGTTTCGTCATCCGTGTCAGCTCCGAACGAAAGCAGCCCGCTCTCGATCCGCTCACTCGGGTTGGGTGTGCCAGGTCCGATATCAAAGGGCGCTCCTGCCTCCTTTACGAGGTTCCAGAGCTCAACGCCCCGCGTTGCATCCTGCAGATAGAGCTCGAAGCCGCCCTGCTTCGACCACCCTGACCGTGCGACGGTAATCGGGATGCCCTCGAGCTCAACCTCGCGAAACCAGAAATGGCGCAGATCGTTGACCCATCCTCCGAGAAGAGCGCCCGCAACTGCACCCGCCTTGGGGCCTTGGATGGCAAGAGGGCTGATGTCGGGTTCCCAAACGAGCACATCGTAGCGGCGCTCGGCGGCGATTGCCCGGGCCCAGCGCAGGACATCCGAATCGGCGATCGACAGCCAGATTCGGTCTTCCGCGTGCTTCATGATCACCGGGTCGTTGATCAGCACGCCCCGATGATCGCAGACGGCGACGTACCGGCCCTGGCCGGGTTGCATCTTGCCGATGTGGCGCGGGCAGAGATCTTGCGCGAGGCGCTCGGCATCGGGGCCGAACAGCTCGATCTGGCGTTCGACGGCGACATCCCACATCGAGACGCCTTCGATCAGACGCCAATACTCCGCTTGCGGGTCGCCATAGCCCGTGGGCATGTACATGTGATTGTAAGTGGAGAAGTGGGTCACGCCGTCCGCAATTGTGGCGTCAAAGAAAGGGCTGCGGCGGACACGGGTTCCGAGGGAGAGTTGCAGCACGGCGGCCTCCACGCGAATGTCAGACGTTTGATTGCCTGCGATTGCAGGTCTTGACAAGAGGGAATCGGTATGTCCGTGACGATGGGTGAAGGCTCCGACGATTGGGCGCAGGAAGCTGTCTGGACGGGAGGGTGCCTGTGTGGCGCGGTGCGCTATCGAGTTGCGAGGGCACCCGAATATGCGAGCTACTGGCGCTGCGAGATGTGCAGGAAAGCGTCGGGCGCTCCCTCTACAGCTTTCGTGAAAGCGCCTGAAGCATTCATAGACTGGGAATGCGGCCCACCCGACAGCTATGCCTCCTCAACCCAGGCCGTGCGCCGGTTCTGCAAGACCTTCGGCAGTTCCCTGACGTTTGAAGGCAATGGGGTTGCATTCGCAACATTGGGGAGCCTCGATCGTCCGGAGGCCGCGCGGTTTCACTGCCACACCTGTACGTCAAGCCGGTTGCCAGGGATGGACCTCGCCGATGGTCTGCCGCAATGTAGAGGCCCGGCGTGTGGCAAAGGTGGCCGCTCCCTGCGATGATGATCGCTATGGCGCCACCGCTTGAATCAGGCTGCCAGCGCTGCTAGGTGTGATGTATGTCTGAGCGAAACACTCGGAGATGGCGCGTATGAGCGCACTGTCGGTTGTCGAGAACACGCCCGCGCGATTGTCGCTGAACGGCCTGAGCCGCATGTTCGATGGTATCCTGGCCGTGGATGATCTTTCGCTGAACGTGGGTCCGGGCGAAATCGTCTGCCTGCTGGGACCATCGGGATGCGGGAAAACGACGACGCTGAGGATCGCGGCCGGGGTCGAGCGCCAGGACAGCGGCCAGATTCTGGTCGATGGTGTCGTGATGTCGGACGACGCGATGCACGAGCCGCCCGAAGCGCGATCTATCGGATTGATGTTTCAAGATTTTGCTCTGTTCCCGCATCTGAGCATCGCAGAGAACGTTGCGTTCGGTTTGCGCCGTTCGGTCGCCGGTCGGACGAAGCTCGTGTCGGACTATCTGGCCCGTGTCGGGCTGGCCGGCTTCGAGGACAAGTATCCGCATCAGCTCTCGGGCGGCGAGCAACAGCGTGTGGCACTGGCGCGCGCACTGGTACCCCAGCCACGTGTGATGCTGATGGACGAGCCGTTCTCGGGTCTCGATAACCGGTTGCGGGACGATGTGCGCGACGAGGCGCTGTCGCTGCTCAAGGAGGAAGGAGCCGGGGTCCTGCTGGTCACGCACGATCCGGATGAGGCAATGCGCATGGCGGATCGCATCGCGCTGATGCGAGATGGGCGGATCGTTCAGGTTGGCGCGCCCTACCATGTGTACAATTACCCGGTGGACCGAGAGGCGGCGGCGTTCTTCTCAGATCTCAACATCGTCCATGGCGTGGTGCAGAATCGCCAGACCAACACGCCGTTCGGTCTGTTCCTGACACCAGGTCTCGTGGATGGGGCGGACGTCGAAATTGTCATCCGCCCTCAGCACTTGGACGTCCACGAGGATACCGGCGCGGCACCGCCCGCGTCGGCGGAATGCGGTGCTCATGCACGCGGCATCGTCCAGCGATCCCGCTTCATGGGTGCTCAAAGCCTGATCGAAGTTGAGATGGACCACTCGACGGAGATTCTGCGCGTCACCGTGCCCTATGCCTATCTGCCGGAACCGGGTACCGCGCTCTGGCTGGGATTGCGCCGGGATCGATGCTTTGTCTTTCCCTGCAAGAACCAGAGCCGGGTTGCATCACCCTTTGCGGCTGAGTGAGACTTGGGTTGCGCCTGCCGATTTGCGGCGCACAGTGCTGACTTTCCAACCGCTCATCGGAAACTTAACCATGTTTCAGAGGTCTGATCTGGCTTCCTCAGACCTCATCTCAGCATTGAAGAAGTGGTGAAGAACCTTAAATCGTTCGATCAGGGCTTTCCGAGACACGATTGATTCAATATGTGTGTCATCGACAGGCGACTTGGGTGATGCGAGCCCACGCCGCCGCGTGTGAGAGGAGATTTCGGCAAATGGCTCCGAGTATCTGGCAAATTATGATCGTTGTGATCCTGCTCGTGCTGCTTTTCGGGCGCGGCAAGATTTCCGCCCTGATGGGTGATGTCGCCAAGGGCATCAAGAGCTTCAAAAAGGGCATGTCCGAGGATCCGGATCAGGCGAAAGTCGAAGAGGGTGGCGATCAGGCCATCGACGTGACGCCGAAAGAAGCTGCCAAGGACAAGGCCTGACGGGCCGCGCGTCAGCGCGCCCGGGGTTGAGCGATGCTGGACATCGGCTGGCAGGAACTTTTGGTAATCGGCGCCCTGGCGCTGATCGTGGTGGGTCCGAAGGACCTGCCGGGCATGCTGCGAAAGCTTGGGCAATGGACCGGACAGCTGCGGTCGATGGCCCGTGAGTTCCAGCGCTCGATGAACGAGGCCGCACGTGAAGCCGATGTGGCCAATCTCAAAGAGCTTCGCGAGGCGAAACAAAGCTTCAACAACATGATGAACGCGGACTTCGAACAGCAAGCGAAGAACGCGCAGTCGTTCCTGGACAAACCGGCAACTGAAGACGCACCCGAGCCGAAGGTGACGGCCAAGGCCACCGAGGCGCCCGAACCGGTACCTGCGCCCGCCGCCGCACCCAAGGAGGCGTCCGCCGAACCGGCGTCCGCGCCGAAGTCGGGCGAGGTATGACAGAAAAGCACATAGATGAAAGCTCGGCGCCGCTCATCGAGCATCTGATCGAGCTGCGCACGCGGCTGGTCTATGCGCTGATCGGTCTCGGCATCGCGACCGTCATCTGCTTCGTCTTCCGTTTCCAGATGTGGGACTTTCTGTCCGGGCCGCTGCTCAGGGCCGATCCTGAAGCGACCATCCAGACGCTGAACCCGCAGGAGACGTTCTTCACGATCATGAACCTCTCGATCTGGGGCGGGTTCTTCTTTGGCTTCCCGATCATTGCCTACCAGCTATGGGCCTTTATCGCGCCTGGCCTCTACAAGAACGAGCAGGGGGCGTTTTTGCCGTTCCTGCTTGCGACCCCGTTCCTGTTCGTTCTCGGCGCCTCGCTTGCCTACTTCCTGGTGATCCCGCTTGCGCTCGACTTTCTGATCGCATTCGCCGAGAACACCGCCGCGGGCGGTGGGCTCGAGATCGAGAACCAGAACCGGTTCTCCGAGTATGTAGGCTTCATCAAGGTGATGCTGCTCGCATTTGGCATGAGCTTCCAGTTGCCAGTGCTGCTCACCTTGATGGGGCGTGTCGGCTTGATCACCGCGGATCAGCTCTCCGGCGGGCGCAAGTATGCCGTGGTCGGGATTGCCGCGGCTGCAGCTCTGATCACTCCGCCCGACGTGATCAGCCAGTTTCTGCTCGGCATTCCGGTCTACGGGCTCTACGAGATCTCGATCCACATAGTGCGCCGCTTCGAAGCGCGCAGGGCCGCGGAAGAAGCGGCCGAGGAAGAAGAGCTCTACGGAACGGAGCCTGCCAAGGCGGAGCCGGGCGAGTGACCTTCGACGGCACCGGCGGGCCAGAGGTCACCACAGCGTTGGAGAGGATCGCCGCAGCTCTCGAGCGGATGAGCCCGGCACCGGCGCCCGTACCTGAATTCGATGCCGCGGAAGCTTGGGTCTGGGCCACAGAACCTGACCGCCTGCTGGCGGTGGGCCGCGTCAGTCGCGTGCCGATGGAGATGCTTGTTGGCATCGACCGGGCCCGGGATATCCTGATGGAGAACACGCTGCGGTTCGCCCGTGGATTGCCGGCAAACAATGCGCTTCTGTGGGGCGCGCGGGGCATGGGAAAGTCCTCGCTCGTCAAGGCCGCACATGGGGCGGTGAACGCAGAGGTTGGCGGGCTCGGGCTCATTGAGATCCAACGAGAGGATCTGCCTTCGATCGGGCGGCTGCTCGATCTGATCCGGCCCCTTGCGGAGCGGCGGTTCCTCTTGTTCTGTGACGATCTGAGCTTCGACAAGGGCGACCAGCACTACAAGTCGCTCAAGGCGGTGCTGGACGGAGGTGTCGCCGGTCGGCCCGAGAATGTGTTGTTCTACGCGACGTCGAACCGGCGTCATTTGATGCCGCGCGACATGATCGAGAACGAGCGCTCAACGGCGATCAGCCCGTCCGAGGCCACCGAGGAGAAGGTCTCGCTGTCTGACAGATTCGGTCTCTGGCTTGGCTTCCATCCCTGCGGTCAGGACGACTATCTTGCGATGATACGTGGATATTGCGAGGGGTATGGCGTTGACATCGACGATGAAACCCTGCGCTCCGAGGCAATTGAATGGCGCCAGACGCGCGGCTCGATGTCCGGCAGAGTGGCCTGGCAGTACTTTCAGGATCTCGCGGGCAGGCGTGGTGTCAAGCTGATCTGATCAAGTCAATATTTCGAACATTGTCCTTGCAGTCAGAGCCTGCAAGTCCTCTTCGACCCGGCCCCACCCCCGCCCCCGCGCACCACCCAGACGCGTTCCGCGTCTGGGTGGTGCGCGGGGGCGGGGGTGGGGCCGGGTCAAGTAAGCACGGCGCGTCAGCGCTTGTGCGCAGCTTGAAGCCCAGCATCATCGATCAGATCGATCTGTCCTTCGTGAAAACTGCCGGATGCTTACCCGTCAGAGGAACTGCATCGGATCGAGGCTTTCCGGACCGCGCCTCACTTCAAAATGCATTCGGTCCTCGCGTCCGTCGGGCGCCTCGGCCACCACGCCGATTTGCTGGCCGGCGCCAACGGCGGTGCCCTTAGACACGTCCACATCCGAGATGCGGCCATAGACGGTCAGGATATCGCCTTCATGGCGCACCAGCACGATCGTGCCGAGCCCACCCAAAGACTGGGAGACCAGCGCAACCTCGCCGTCCGCCGCTGCGACAACCGGTGTGCCGGCGGTCGACGCGAAGTCCACACCTTCGTTGCGCCGACCATCGGACGTGCGCCCGAAGCCGACAGCCACCGGGCCCTCGACCGGACGCTGCAGCCGGAGCTGGGGTGGGGGTGACGTGGCAGAGGTGGCCGCGGCGACTTGGGTCTCGGCTTGCTCCGTTTCTTCGGCGGACTGGGTCTGGGCACTGTCCTGCGGACGGGCCGGAGGTTGCGGCTGCGTCCCATCATCCGCAATTTCACCCGTCTGGTACTGGCTCAGCTTGGGAGACTGCAGTTCGCGGCTTGGCGCAGGTTCTGGCGGCACCGGGTCGTTGGCGCTGGGTGGAGCGGCAAGTGTGCCATCCTCGTTCAGCCCGGTCGATCGATTGATCGCGGCAGCGGCGAGATCCGGGCTCCAGGCGCTTTCCGTTGCAGGCTCGACCTGTGAACCCACGGCGATGCTGGCATCGGCTCCGGCGGCCGAAGCGCTGTCCAGCGGTGCTTGTTCGACGGTCGCAGCGCCAACCGCGCCGGCCGCTGCTGCACCGCCCTCTACGTCAAGTGTTTCCTGTGGCGCCGCAGACTGCGCGGCATTCGCGCCATAGCCGTTTGGACTGGGCGGCAAAACCAACTCATCACCAGCGCGCAACGGTTGATCCGGTCCGAGCCCGTTATAGGCCGCGAGAGCCGTGCCCGCGAGCCCGATGCGCGCTGCGACATCAGCAACCGTTTCGCCTTCGTTCGCCACGATCGACTGATAGCCGTTGTAGGAAATAATGCCGTTGCCGTCCTGCACGGGCGTGCCCGGAGCAGTTGCGGTGGCCGCGGCGTTGGGATCGGTGCCGCGGATGTCGACTTGGGGCTTGTCATCCGAGCCGCGCGATCCGCAGGCTGCGAGCGCCACGGCCGCTGCCATCAGCACGGCCCGGCTGGATACTCTCTGCGTATAGGTCATCTGTCTGCCTCAGTCTGCTTTGCGCTTGTCTGTCCGCTCATGGTCCTGCCTCCTCCGGCATACCCTCGATCAGCGGCACGAAGAGAACGTCACTCAGTTCTCTGTAGTCGAGACCTTGCTCGGTCTTCTCGATCTTGATCAGCTGTTGCATCTCATCGGATTGGCCTACCGGCAACACCATTATGCCACCGGGGCGAAGCTGATCCAGCAAAATCGATGGGGTGTCGTCAGCTGCAGCGGTGACGATGATGCGATCGAAGGGTGCCTGCTCGGGCCAGCCACGGGTGCCATCTCCCGTTCGGATCGACACATTCGAGAGACCCAAGCCCTCGACCCGGTCCCGCGCGATGCGCGCCAGCTCGCGGTGGCGTTCGATGGAATAGACCCTGCGTGCCAGACGCGCCAGCACTGCCGCCTGGTAGCCCGAGCCGGTGCCGATCTCGAGCACTTTGCAGCGCGGCGTGACCTGGAGCGCCGCCGTCATGATCGCCACCACCGAGGGCTGCGAGATGGTCTGCCCGCAGGGGATCGGCAGCGCACTGTCGGCAAACGCCCGTTCGCGGAACGTCTGCTCGACGAACTGATCGCGCGGCGTGGCCTCGATTGCGGTGAGCACGGTCGCGTCGGTCACACCGTGACTGCGCAGCGCGAAGATGAGCTGCATCAGTTCCTCATCGCGCTCGCTTGGCGGCATCGCTGTCTCCGGTTCACCGGGACCGAGTGTAGCCGTACTTTTCGGCGCCGTCAGCCCAGTGCAGCACGAGCGCCCTCGAGCAGGTCGTCCGCGGTCAGTTGTGCGCGCAACGGCGTGACGGTGATCCAGCCGTCGAGGATCATCCGTGCGTCCGTGCCCTCAGGTGCCGAGGCGTTGGCAGTCATGTGCCGCAGAAACATGAACTCCCGGCCCGAGGGAGAGGCGTGGCTGACCGCCTCGAAGGTGGCCTGGGCGCGAATGCCCTGCGGGCAGACTTTGAGACCACGGATTGCCTCGGGTTTAACGGCGGGGAAGTTCACATTGTAGAACACCGTGTCCGGGCACGGCATCTTCAGCACCGCTCGCACGGCGTCGACACCATGCGTCTTCGCCGGCGTCCACACATCTTCGGGCGCATTCTCGTCGAACTTGTAGAACTGGCTGAGTGCGATTGCCGGCACACGGTTGAGGCCCGCCTCCATCGCGGCACCGCAGGTGCCTGAATAGACCACGTCTTCGGCGATGTTGTGACCGCGGTTTACGCCCGAGATGATCAGGTCGGGCGGGTTGTCCTTCAGCACCTTGTGCAGGCCCGCCAGCACGCAGTCCGCCGGGTATCCATCCGATATGAACCGGCGTGGCCCCAGTTCCGTGAGGCGCGTCGGCTGGATGTAGGAGATGCAGTGCCCAACCCCCGAGCGCTCGGTCTCGGGTGCGACGACCCAGACTTCACCGTCCGGACCGGCGATTTCGCTGGCAATCTCTTCGGCAATCGCGAGGCCAGGTGCGTTGATGCCATCGTCATTGGTCACGAGTATGCGCATGCGCACGTCTTCCCTCTGCTGCTCCAGCGCCCGCGTGTAGAGGGTGGCGCTGTCGCAGTCCAGCGCCGATCGACGTCAGCGGCTGAGGGTGTTGATCTTATCCAGCGCCGAAGCATAGGCCTGCTTCAGGGCCGTCGTTGTGTATGTGCCCGGGCTGAGCGTGGCGTCAAAGCTGAGCCCGCCCGACAATTCGTCGAACAGTGCGCAGCCCTTGATCGATTCCTCCGAGAGCACGCAACGTGCGGCCAAAGGCCCGCCGGTGTTCATGACTTCGCCCGGAACCGTTGTGATCACGTACATCACACGGGTTTTGCGGCCCTGCAGTGTTTCGGTCCCGACGCACCCGATCAGATCGACACCCATCTCGCGGCAATTGGCGCTGTCGCGCGCATTGATCATCTGTTGGGTGAGCTGGGCGAAACGGCGCATCTGGCTCTGGGATGTGGTTTTCATGATGCCGAGCGGGCCGGCGAGCAGGGTCTCGTCCTGGGGCTGCTCGGTCGCCACGAAGAAGACCTCTAGCGGATTCGACGGACAGCCGCCGCCCTCGGCGATGCGCGACTGAAGAAGCTCGTTGGCCGTCTCCTTGGTGGCCGACCGCTGCAGGCCCGCAGGCACCGCATCGCGGATCGAACCCGCAGGAACGGCAAGAACCTGGTCGCTGATCTTGAAGTGGACGACGCCGTCGGCTGGGGTCTCGCACTCCGAGAGCCGCACGATGCCGGCCGCGGGCGGTGTGCCTTCCACAGGTGGTTGAGCATTTGCCGCGCTGTTTGCGGCGGGTGCAGCGGGTGTGGCCGGAGCGGCCGCCTCGTCATCTGTGCTACACCCGGCGACACCCAGCAAAAGTCCGAGCATCGCTGCCGATCGCCACATCGAAGTCATACCCATCATCGTCAAGGGACCTACCTGTTTGTCTCGAATGCGCCACTTTCGTTGAGCGCACAGCATAACCCGCCAACGCCGTTTGCGGGCAAGTGGTTCATGCAAGTGTCCGCACGATCTCGCGATGCGCGGCCGGATACCCGTCTGATACGGCGCTGAGGCGTTCTTCGATTAATGCCGTCAGAGCCCGCAGCCGGTGAAACGGGACGGTCGGCACCAGATGATGTGCGGTGTGCCACGGCATCTCCCAGGCAAGCCAGCGGATCAGCCGGTGCGTGAGCACGGTGCGCGTGTTGGCCAGCATGTCCGGGACAAGCGGGCAGGCGGTGTGCTCGGCCATCAGGTAAGCCCTGAGCCACGGCTGACCGAGCACCATCGGCAGCAGCCAGAAAGTCAACGCTGCGGTGGAGCCGCCTGCCGCCGAAACAATCAGGATCAGGGCCAGTGCCGCAAGATGCGCGCGGGCCTCGGTGCGCACACGTGCCTCCGCTCGCGCAGGCACATAGGCGGGCCGCGGGCCGCCAAAGGCGAGCGCCCTGTAGCTTGCGATCTTGGCGCGCCAGTAGAACCAGCCGCTGAGATGCAGCAGGTAGCCGGCACGGGTGCGCGCGCTCGGACCCTGAAGCTCCGGGTCGTGCGCGGGATCCTGGGTGAAGCGGTGATGGGCGAAGTGGAAGTAGCGGAACTCTCTTGATGGCACGAGGATCACGAAGCCGATCACCGCGGCGAGCAGATCGTTGATGCGCGGCGTGCGAAAGGCCGTGCGGTGGATGCTCTCGTGTTGGGCGCAAAAGAGGAAGACCAGCGGCACACCAAGCGCTGCCTGGAAGGCAAGCTGGACGATGCCGTCAGATGTCGCCACCGCCCAGCCCAGCAAGCCGATCATGCTCAGGTGCACGCCCAAGCGCAGTGCGGCATGCCCGTCGGTGGTCGATGTCAGCCCGAGCATCGTGACCTGATCGATCGCCGCCACAGCGTCTCGGTGCGCCGGTCTTGCAGTGTCAGACGAGTCGTCCATCGGCCTCGATTTTCTCCTTGCCCGCCATGTAGCGACGCAGCACTTCCGGCACGCGGATCGAGCCATCCTCGTCCTGGTAATTCTCCATCACGGCAATCAGTGCCCGTCCGACCGCAAGACCCGAGCCGTTCAGCGTGTGCAAGAACTCCGGGCGTTTCTCGCCATCGCGCCGGAACCGGGCGTTCATGCGCCGTGCCTGGAAGTCACCGCAGAGCGAGCACGAGCTGATCTCGCGGTACCTCCCCTGTCCGGGAAGCCAGACCTCGATGTCGTGGGTGCGCCGGGCGCCGAAGCCCATGTCACCGGTGCACAGCACCATGCGACGGTAGGGCAGCTCGAGCTTCTCGAGAATGCCCTCGGCACAGCGCGTCATCCGCTCGAGCTCGGAGGGCCCGTCCTCGGGTCGCACGATCGAGACCATCTCCACCTTCTCGAACTGGTGCTGGCGGATCATCCCGCGTGTGTCTTTGCCGGCGCTTCCGGCTTCCGAGCGGAAGCACTGGGTCCAGGACGTGTAGCGCCGCGGCAGGTAGCTCTCATCCATGATGTGGCCGGCCGGAATCGATGTCAGCGTCACTTCGGACGTGGGGATCAGCCACCAGCCATTGGTGGTCTGATAGCTGTCCTCGGCAAACTTCGGCAGTTGGCCCGTGCCGTACATCACCTCTTCGCGCACGAGCACCGGTGTCCAGACCTCCGTGAGACCGTTTTCGTCCACATGGGTGTCCAGCATGAACTGCGCGAGCGCCCGGTGCAGCCGGATCAGCGCGCCTGACAGCACGACGAATCGGCTGCCCGACAGCTTGGCCGCGGTCTCGAAGTCCATCAGCCCCATCGCTTCGCCGATCTCGAAGTGCTCCTTCGGGTCGAAAGCGAAGTTGCGCGGGCTGCCGTGACGAAGGAGCTCGACATTGTCGTCCTCGCCGTCTCCGTCAGGCACTTCATCGAGGGGAAGGTTGGGAAGGCCCGCGAGGACCGTCTCGAGCTCATGGTTCTTCGTCTCGGCCGCGGCCTCGAGTCCGGCGATCTCGTCTTTCTTGGCGCCGACAAGCGCCCGAAGACGCTCGAATTCGGCCTCGTCTCCGGACGCCTTGGCCTTCCCGACCTCCTTGGAGGCCGCATTGCGTTCCGCAAGTGCCGCTTCGGCCTTGGTGATCAGTGCACGCCTGTCCGCGTCGAGCGCCAGAATCTCCGACGCCATCGCCGACAGGCCCCGGCGGCTCAGCGCCGCATCGAACGCCTCGGGGTTTTCACGGATCCATCTTATATCGTGCATGGCCGATCTCCGGTCAGAGTCGGCGCCGGTCTATCGCATGCACGTGACCATTGCCAGCGGTGCCGGACGCTGGGGGCACGGCATATGTAGAACTCTCGGACAGACGGGAACGCTAAGAAATCAGCTGCTGAAAAGCATTGCCAGCAGCGTCGCATACATCGTCATTGCAATGGCAGGCGCTATTACGTGAACCGACTGCATTGACAGCCCTCCTGGCTGCGTTCGCACAACCCAGTGTTGTATTGGGCTGCGTCGAATCGTCTCTCGCCTGAGCTCAGCGTAGCACTCTTAAGGATTCGTTTAAACGCCGGGTCGCTGGCGTTGCTTGCATCGCGCCTCGGCCCCCGTATATATGCCCCACGACCGCCGGCAACGGCGCCCGCGGCAGCTGACGGAGACTTCTTCAACGATGTTTATTTCTCCCGCCTATGCGCAGGCTGCCGGCGGTGCTGGCGGTGCAGATTTCTTCACTTCGCTTGTGCCCCTCGTACTGATTTTCGTGATCTTTTACTTCCTGTTGATCCGGCCGCAGCAGAAGCGTGCCAAGGAACACCGCAACATGGTCGAGAACCTGCGTCGCGGTGACAAGGTTGTGACCGCCGGAGGAATCCTCGGCGAGGTAACAAAGGTCAAGGAAGGCGAGGAAATCGAGGTCGAGATCGCCGAGGGCACGCGTGTGCGCGTGCTGCGCACGACCATTTCGACGGTGATGGCCAAGACCGAGCCTGCCAGCGACAGCTGATTGAAAGGCGCATTCGCCCATGCTGCAATTTTCGCCCTGGAAGAAGGCAACGATCCTCGGGCTCTGCCTGATCGGGGTGATACTGGCGCTTCCCAATCTGTTCTACAGCCGCGCCGACGATGCCGCCCGCGCGCGGGCGGAGATTTCGCGGCTCGAAGAAGCCGGGACCACCGTCCCAGCCGAGCTTGAGGATCAGGCGAGCGTCTGGCCGGGCTTCCTGCCGCCCGATGTGGTCAATCTCGGGCTGGACCTGCGCGGCGGCGCGCATTTGCTCGTCGAGGTGCGCGTCGAGGAGGTGGTCGTCGAGCGCATGGAAAGCCTGCGCACCGAGATGCGTCAGGCTTTGCGCGACGGCGGCATCCGGCGCTTCACGAACCTTCGGGCCGATGACGACCATGTCAGCGTGCGCATCACGAATGCCGAGGAGGTGGAGCGGGCAGGCCAGGTTCTGCGGGACATGGCGCAGCCGGTCGGCGGCGGCATTGCCGGCGGCTTCGGCATGGGCGGGATTGCGGCCGGTGTCGATCTTGAGATTTCCGAGACGGGAGATCAGAGCTTCCGGGTCGAGCTGTCCGAGCCCGCGATTTCTGCGCTCACGGACCGGACCATGGCGCAGTCGCTCGAAATCGTGCGCCGACGCATCGACGAGGCGGGCACGCGCGAGCCGACCATCCAGCGCCAGGGCGAGCGGCGCATTCTGGTTCAGGTTCCCGGAATCGGCTCGGCGGACGAACTTCTTGGGTTGATCGGCAAGACCGCGAAGCTGACATTTCATGCGGTCGAAGGATTCGGCGCAGACGCGCAAAATCCGGGGCCGGGCCAGTTCATCGCCAGATCGCCCGAGGGCGAGGACTTTCTGCTCGAGCGCCGCGCCATCCTGACTGGCGAAAACCTGGTCGATGCCCAGCTCGGCTTCCACCACCAGAACGGTCTGCCGGTCGTGAACTTCCGCTTCGACGCGGTCGGGGCGCGAATCTTTGGCGACTACACATCAGCCAATGTGGGGCAGCTTTTTGCCACCGTTCTGGACGAAGCGGTGATCACCGCTCCCCGTATCCAGAGCCCGATTCTGGGCGGGGCAGGGTTCATCGAGGGCAATTTCACCGTCGAAAGCGCCACCGAGCTGGCGATTCTGCTGCGGGCGGGTGCATTGCCCGCGTCAATCGAGATCCTCCAGCAGCGCACCATCGGCCCTGATCTGGGCGCCGACTCGATTTCGGCGGGCAAGGCCGCGACATTGCTCGCCTTCGGGGCGGTGCTGATCTTCATGGCGCTGGTCTACCGCCGCTTCGGGCTGTTCGCCAACATCGCGCTGATCACCAACGTCGCTCTGATCTTCGGATTGCTCAGCGTCGTCGGAGCGACGCTCACCTTGCCGGGCATTGCCGGAATCGTCCTGACGATCGGGATGGCGGTCGATGCAAACGTGCTGATTTTCGAGCGAATACGCGAGGAACTCAGATCCTCGAAAAAGATCAGCCGTGCGATCGAGCGCGGCTATGAACAGGCGTTCTCGGCCATCATCGATGCCAACATCACGACGCTGATTGCCGCCGTGATCCTGTTCGCGATGGGATCAGGCCCGGTCAAGGGCTTTGCAGTGACGCTCGGTATCGGCATCGTCACCTCGGTCTTCACGGCGACGCTGTTCACCCGCCTGATGGTGGTTGCCTGGCTTGAACGGGCCCGCCCGAAAACCCTCGAGGTCGCGCGCATCAAGCTTGTCCCCGAGAAGACCAAGATCAACTTCCTGGGATTGCGGCGCGCCTGGGTGACGGTCTCCTGCGCGCTCGTCGCGGGATCGATCCTGCTCGCGGCGATCCTCGGCCTCAACTTCGGCATCGACTTCCGCGGCGGCACGATGATGATCGCAGGCACGCCCGACAAGGTCGAGATCTCGAGCTATCGTGACACGCTGAACGGGCTCGACATCGGCGATGTGTCGGTCACCGAGATCTCCAGCCCGGCCGAGGAGCTGGGCGCCGACAGCCGCAACTCGGTGATGATCCGGGTCGAGCAGCAGGGCAACGATCCTGAGATCCAGCAGGATGTCATCCTTGCGGTGAAGGCAGCACTCGGCGACGCGCTGCCCGGCGTGCAGTTCCTGGCGACAGAGGCCGTTGGCGCCAAGGTCTCGGCGGAGCTTCTGCAGGCAGGGATCATCGCTGTGGCGCTCGCCGTGCTTGCGGTGCTGATCTACATCTGGCTCAGGTTCGAATGGCAGTTCGGGCTCGGTGCCGTGATCGCGCTGGTGCACGACGTTGCATTGACCATCGGGGCCTTCGCGCTCTTCCAGATCGAGTTCAACCTCTCGATCATCGCCGCGATCCTGACGATCGTCGGATACTCTCTGAACGACACGGTGGTAGTCTTTGACCGGGTGCGCGAGAACCTGCGCAAGTACAAGAAGATGCCGCTGCTCGATCTCCTGAACCAGTCGGTCAACGAGACCCTGTCGCGCACTTTGATGACCTCGATCACCACCCTCATCGCGCTGATCGCCATGTTCGTGCTCGGGCCGGCCGTTATCCAGGGATTCACCTTCGCCATGATCCTGGGGATCATCATCGGCACCTACTCCTCGATCTTCGTTGCGGCGGTCACGCTGGTCTGGCTCGGCGTCAAACGTGATTGGTCGACCGGAGAAGAAGCCGCCAAGGCCGGTGTGCAGTTCGGCGGCGCTCAGGTTTGAGACGCTCGGGGTCGGTGCCCCAAATGCCGGTGCGGATGTGCAGACGCAGCACTGGAGAGCAACGATGCGGATGAATGAAGTCGCCTTCGAGAGCCGCGTGCCCGTGGACGGCTACGGGCCCGGTGGTTTCCGGATCGCCGGTGAGTGGTACGAAGGTGCCCAGATCCTGCTCCCATCCGGCATCGCGCCGCTCGACGGCGGGCTCACCCCCGAGGCAACCGCCGATCTGATTGCGGCTGCGAGCGAGATCGACGTGGTGCTGATCGGCATGGGGGCAGACATCGCGCCCTTGCCCGCGCCGCTCCGGAGCGCGCTGGAGGAGGCGGGCATCGGCGTCGAGATCATGTCGACCCCGTCGGCGTGCCGCACGTTCAATGTGCTGCTGACCGAGGACCGCAGGGTCGCCGCCATCCTGCTGCCGGTCTGAGCCGGGCGCTGAGATAAATCAGCACGTTGCCCGCCGCGCCTCTTTCAAGCCCGGTCAATCGGGGTATATTCGCTCAGGGGCGCGTGCCCCGCAACAATCTGCACAAGCACTCAGAACGAGGGGGCCCGCCCATGTTTTCGCTGCCTGATCTTCCCTATGCCCACGACGCCCTGGCCGCTCACGGCATGTCGCGCGAGACGCTGGAGTTCCACCACGACATTCACCACAAGGCCTATGTCGACAACGGCAACAAGCTGCTGATGGGATCGGGCCACGAAGGCGAGAGCCTCGAGACGATCATCAAGATGACCTTCCAGTCCGGCGGTGTCGTGCAGTCCGGTCTCTTCAACAACGCCTCGCAGCACTGGAACCACATCCAGTTCTGGGAAATGATGGGCCCCGGGCTGCCGCAGATGCCGGGTGAGCTGGAGAAGCGCATTTCCGACGCATTCGGCTCGGTCGACGAGTTCAAGTCCCTGTTCTCCGCGGCGGGTGCCGGCCAGTTCGGTTCCGGCTGGGCGTGGCTCGTGCGCGAGGCTGACGGCACGCTCAAGGTCACGAAGACCGAGAACGGCGTGAACCCGGTCTGCTACGACCAGACAGCCCTTCTGGGATGCGATGTGTGGGAGCACTCCTACTACATCGACTTCCGCAACAAGCGTCCGGCCTATCTCACGAACTTCCTCGAGAACCTCGTGAACTGGGAAAATGTGGCCGAGCGGCTGTCGAACGCCGGCGGCTGATCCGGTCTAGGACCTCTGATCGAGACGGCGCTCGATGATGTCGAGCGCCGTTTCTGCATCCGGTGCCTGCGCAAGCAGCTCGCGCAGACCCGCATCTGCAAATCCCATATCGATCACATGATCGATCAGCGCCATCAGCGGCGTCCAGAAACCGTCGGCATTCAGCAGAACGATGGGTTTCTCGTGCAGGCCAAGCTGGCGCCATGTGAGCACTTCGATCAGCTCATCCAGGGTCCCCGCCCCTCCGGGCAGGGCGACAATGGCGTCCGCGTTGTCGAACATCAGCTTCTTGCGCTCGTGCATGGTGCCGGTGACCACATAGCGGTCGAGAGTGCTGCGCCCGACCTCGATGTCGACCAGATGCTGCGGGATCACGCCGGTGATGTGTCCGCCCGCTTCCTGTGCGGCCGTGGCGGCAATCCCCATCAGGCCCCGATCACCCGCACCGTACACCAGACTGTGCCCGCGGCGGGCGAGTTCGCGTCCGAAGTTTAGCGCGGTTTCCGCGAAAACCGGTGCATTTCCGGTACGCGATCCGCAAAACAGGCAGATTCTTGCGGTCATTTGAGGCGATTTCGGCAGATTTCTTTGACCATTCCTTATCTACACGACATTAAAGCGCCGGAATAGGGTGCGTTTTTGCGTCTGGCGATGTATGATATGGGTATGAACGGTATAAGAACGCGGGTCGCCACCGCGCTTGGAGTGTTGCTACTTGTCGTGGTGGCTTGGTTCCTGTTCTGGGGGGACGGGACTGTAAACGACGGTGCGACCGCTGTGGTCAGCGGGCCGTTGCAGCAAGATTCTGCGAGCAGCACAAGCACACTGGCGCTTCCCACTTCGCAAGATGACAAAGATCAGACCGCTGCGACTGCACCCGCTGTCAGCGAGGAACCCGAGCAGGACATCGCAGCTCTGAGCGATCCGGCGGAGACACCGGCCGAGCAGAGCGCGGATGCTGCGCCTGAACCCGCGCCCGCCCCGGCAGCGGAAGATGCGACTGCCCCTGACGATGGCGCCGGGACGGAACAAGCCCCGCCCGCGGAGGCCGCCGCACCTGCGGATCAGGACGCCACCGAAGCCGACACCCCAGCCGAGACCGCCGAGGCCGAAGAGGCTCCACGCTTCGACATCGTTCGTGTCGAGGCGGACGGGCAGACGGTGGTGGCAGGGCATGCCCGTCCCGAAACCGAGGTGCAGATCCTGCTCGACGGTGAGGTCGTGGCCGAGGCCAAGACCGACCGGGACGGCGCCTTCGTGACAGTGATCTTCGCGGCGTTGACGGGGGAGTCGCACCAGCTTCAGGTGCGCATGCCGGTGAAAGCTGCGGCGCGGTCTGCTGGCCCCGGAACCGGGCAGGACGCCGGGTCAACCCAAAAGCCGGCAGTCTGGGATCAACAGATCGGGCAGACATCCGAGTCGGACGAAACGGCATCCGGCACCAGCGCCGAGGACGTGGCCCGGACCGCGAAAGGCGCGGCTGCTCAGGATGATCTGGCGGTCGCTGCGGTGGATGGCGACGAGGCCGCCCCGGCGGGTCCGACGGGTGGCACTCGCGGCCTCGGGATCGATCTCGACGCCCTTTCCGACCCGACTGCAGACGCGGGCCAGGACGCCACCGCGGACGCATCTGCCAGCCAGAGCCCGGCGTCCGGGGCGGCCGAGCAAGCGCTTTCGCAGATCGAACCTCAGGGCGCCCGCAATCTGCCCGCGCTGTCGCCCGGCGCGGATGTTGCGACGCCGAGCGTCTCGGGACGCAGCCCATCGACACCAGATTCCGCCAGCCCCGGGCAACTTGCAGCCTTGGTCCCATCCGCGGATGCGCCCGCTCTGCCCGCAGTGAAACCGCGGGCCGGAGCGTCGCCCGCAGCACCGTCGCCGCAGGAGGAAGAGCAGCAGTTCGTGCTCAGCGAGCCGGTGATCATTCTGCCCCGCAACGACGGCGAGGCGGCCCCCGTTCTCGTGCTGCCCGGCTCCGAAGAGGTCGCGGTTCTCCAACCGGCCGAGCGCGCGCCGGACCGGGTGGCGCTCGACCGGATCACCTACGGATCCGAGGGCGCCTTGCAGCTCGCGGGGCGTGCCGAGCCTGGCAAGGTCGTGCGCATCTACGGCAATGGCGCGCTGATTGCGACCGAGCAGACCGGACCGGACGGTCAGTGGAACAGCAGTGTCGTGCGCGAATCCGCCGATACGCTCAATCTGCTGCGTTTCGACGAAGTTGGTGTCGACGGACAGGTGACAAGCCGGATCGAGACCCCGTTCGAGTACTCCGAGTTTTCGCCGCAAGTCGTGCGCGAGCGTCAGATCGTGATCCAGAGAGGCGACATTCTCTGGCGCATCGCCGAGCAGTTTTACGGTGACGGTCTGCGGTATAGTTTGATCTACGGTGCCAACTCGGAATTGATCCGCGACCCAGACCTCATATATCCGGGTCAGGAATTCTCGATCCCCGAACTCGTCGACGCCAACTGAGCCCCGCCCGGTCGCGTCCAAACCGCGAGATGCCGGGCAGGAGGCCAAGCCCATGCGCCGTGCGCGTCCACGCTCGCCCGCAATCAATGCCGATCGACCAGACATCCGGACGCTCGCCCGCGTGCTGCCGGATCTCTGGCCGCGCGAGCACCCAGGGCTGCGGGCGCGGGTGGTGGGCGCGGTCGCGCTCCTGATCTGCGCCAAGCTTGCCGTGATCGCCACGCCCTTCATCTACCGCGACGCGGTGGATGCGCTGGCGCCCGCGGGCACCGATGCCCTGGTGGCCGTGCCCGTGCTGCTTGTCATTGCCTACGGGGTCTCGCGGCTCTTCGGCACGGTGTTCCAGCAGCTGCGCGATCTGGTCTTTGCCCGTGTCGGTCAGCACGCGCTGCGCCAGCTTGGGCTGCGGGTGTTTCGCCATGTGCATGACTTGTCGCTCGCCTATCATGTCAGCCGCAAGACGGGCGCGCTCAGCCGGGTGATCGATCGAGGCATCAAGGCGATCGACTTTCTTCTGCGCTATCTTCTGTTCTCGATCGTTCCGCTGATCTTCGAGCTCGGCCTCGTCGCGATCATCTTCCTCATGGAGTTCGGTGCCTGGTATGTGGCCGTCCTGATCGCCACCATCGCGCTCTACGTGGCCTTCACCTTCAAGATCACCGAATGGCGCGTGAAGATTCGCATGGAGATGAATGCCCAGGATCAGGACGCGCATCAGAAAGCCGTCGACAGTCTGCTGAACTACGAGACGGTGAAGTACTTCTCGGCCGAGGGTCGCGAGGCACGGCGCTACGACAGCGCAATGGCTGCCTACCAGGCGGCGGCGATCCGGACCGCGTCAAGCCTTGCGCTGCTGAACACGGGGCAGGCCTTCATCCTGGCCGCCTCCATGATCACCGTCATGCTGATGACGGCGAGCGCCATTTCGGACGGCTCGATGTCGTTGGGCTCGTTTGTGATGGTCAACGCCTTCATGATCCAGATCACCGTGCCGCTGAACTTCCTTGGCACGGTCTATCGCGAGATCCGCCAGTCGATGGTGGACATGCGCGAGATGTACGAGCTGGTCGATCAGGAACTCGAGGTCGAGGATCACCCGGATGCGCGCACGCTCGCGGGCGCCACCGGCCATGTGCGCTTCGATCGGGTCGCGTTCGCCTACGGCCCGAATCGTCCGGTGCTCGAGGATGTGAGCTTCGACATCCCGCCAGGACGCACGCTCGCCGTGGTCGGGCCCTCGGGCGCAGGCAAGTCTACCATCGCGCGGCTGCTCTTCCGGTTTTACGACACAAGTGCCGGGCAGGTCACCGTTGACGACCACGATGTGCGCGCCCTGACGCAATCCAGTCTGCGCCTCGCCATCGGCGTGGTGCCCCAGGACACAGTGCTCTTCAACGACACCATCGGGTACAACATCGCCTATGGTTGCGACGGCGCCACCCAGGACGACATCGAGAACGCGGCCCGCGCCGCCCGCATCCACGAGTTCGTTGCAGGATTGCCGGACGGCTATGACACCGTGGTGGGCGAGCGTGGCTTGAAACTCTCGGGCGGAGAGAAGCAGCGCGTCGCAATCGCGCGCACCATTTTGAAGAATCCGCCGATCCTGATCCTCGACGAGGCCACGTCAGCGCTCGATACCGGGACCGAGCGCGAGATCCAGGCCGAACTGAAGCGTCTCTCGCAGGACCGGACGGTTCTGATGATTGCGCATCGCCTCTCGACCGTCGTGGACGCGGACGAGATCATCGTGCTCGCGGGCGGCCGGGTTGCCGAGCGCGGCACCCATGACCAGCTTCTCGCCCTCGATGGGCTCTATGCAAGCATGTGGGTGCGTCAGGACGCCGAGGCGGGCTGACGTTCCGGCCAACGCGGCGACGTCTATTCGGCGGCGCGCACCAGCGGTCGTGGCCGGCCTTCATGCTCGGGGATTTCCTCGGCCCAGACCAGCTCGCCCGGCGGAAGTTCGCCAAGCGACTTGCGCAGTCTGCGGTCTCTCCGGCGCTGGCTCCTGAAGCCGTGTCGCGCCAGCCGGGCGATGGTTCCGGTGCCCGTGGCGAGCCAGACCCGTGCGGCGAGTGCTGCCGGTGTCACGATCAAGGTCAGCAAGGTCGCCAGTCCCAGTCCGAAGACCACGGCGGTGGCAAGCTGAACCCACCAGAGCGCCGTCGGTGCGTTGATTGACAACACCGTTGCCGTGAACGCACCCCACCCGGCGGCGCTGAACACCCCCAGCCCGAACAGCGCCGAGAGCCCGGTGCCGATTGCGCCGAAGTTGACCGAGGTTGCGAACATCATCGGGGTCAGTCCGGCGATGGTCGTGATGGTGGTCAGCAGCACGGGGCGGATGCGCGCCTCGGCGGTACGCACGATGGCCTCAAGCGGTGGAAAGCGTCGCGCCAGCTCCTGATAGGTGTCGATCAGCACGATGTTGTTGTTCACGACGATCCCGGCGAGGGCCACAATCCCGGTTCCGGTCATGATCAGCGAGAATTTCTGTTCCATCACCATCATGCCGACGAAGACGCCTGCAACGGACATCACCACCGCCGACAGCACGAGAACCGTCGCGTAGAGCGAATTGAACTGCGCGAGGAGGATGATGAACATCAGCCCGAGCGCGCCCGCAAAGGCGATGGTCAGAAACGCCTGGCTCTCTGCCTGCTCGTCGCGGTCACCGGTGAACACGGCAGCCACACTTGGCGGGAACGGACGTTCGGTCTCGATCCATTCCTCGAGGGCTGTGATCGTGCCGATGTCCGAGACATCCGCCGCCACATCCGCGCGCACCAGGAAGTAGCGCTCGGTGTCGCGTCGGTTTATCTCGCCCAGCTTCTCCACCGGACGGCGCTCGATGAAGTTCGACAGCGGCACAAGACCCATCGCCGTCGTCACCTTGAGCTGGTCCAGCGTGGTGAGCAGCCTGTCCTGCACAGGGAAACGGATGCGAATGTCGAGCTCGTCGTCACTGTCGTCGGGCCGGTAGGTTCCGAGCAGGGCGCCGCGCGTCACAAGCTGCACCAGCGGGGTGACCGCCGCCACATCTGCGCCGAAGCGGCCCGCAGCTTCCCGGTCGACCGTGATTTCCCATTCGATCCCGGGCAACGGCCGCGTGTCGTCGATGTTCTGAAGGCCTTCAGTCTTCTCGAAATGCGCGCGCGCGATGGCCGCCGCCTCGTGCAGTTCGGCCCAGTTGTTCGATCTCAGCTCGAGCTGCACGGGCTTGCCCTGCTGCGGCCCCTCGTTCTGGGTCTTCAGCTCCGCGGTGATGCCCGGCATTCCCGCCACGCGGCGCTCGATCTCGGCCATGACCTCATCGCCGGGCGGTCGCTCGCCCCAGGGCGCGAGCTCGACCTGGACCTGGCCTATGGCATCGGGCGGTCCCTCCTGTCCGGTCCGGTTGGTGAGGCCGCCACCGCCGGTGAATGCGAACACAGACGCGACACCTTCGATGCCCAGCACGCGGCGCTCGACCGTTTGCACCATGCGGTCGCGCTCGGCGATGCTCAGGTTGCCGCGCGCGCGCACATAGACGATGGCGCGCTCGGGTTCGGTGTAGACGAAGAACTCCGTGCCCCGATTGTTCTCACCATAGATCGTGAAGATGGCGGCGATCGCCGCCAGAGCGACGCCAATGGCGACGAAGGGGCCAAGCGCGTTCAGCGCGATCAGCGCAATGAATCGACCGAACAGCGACCGCCGGTAGGGCTTGTTGACGTGCACCCCGGGCGCGCGGCGGTTCCAGACTGCGCGTGCGGCCTGGCCGAGGGACCGGCTGATCCGTCCTGCCACTCCCCCCAGAACGGGGAGGAAAATCAGCGCCACGATCAGCGATGCCGACAGCACGAAGATCAGCGTGGTCGGCAACTGGCTCATGAACTGGCCCGGCATGCCCGGCCACAGGAGCATCGGCAGGAAGGCGCACAGCGTGGTCGCGGTGGACGCCGTGATGGGCCAGAACATGCGCTTCGCCGCCGCACCGTAGGCACGCATCGGCCCCTGACCGCGCTGGATCTCCTTGTCGGCGTACTCGACAACCACGATCGCGCCGTCCACCAGCATGCCGACCGCAAGGATCAGTCCGAACATCACCATGTTGCTGATCGGCAGTGCGAAGGCCCACATCAGGGCGAAGCTGAGCAGGAACGAGCAGGGGATCGCGATTCCGACCAGCAGGGCCGAGCGGAAGCCCAGCGTCGCCAGGACGACGATCATCACCAGCAACACCGCGGTTGCCACGGCGCCTTCGAGCTGGCTGACCATGCCGCGCACGTGCTTGGATTCGTCCATCGAGAAGTCGACGCGCACTGCCTGACGCAGCGGCTCGGGCCAGTTGGCCACCGCTTCCGCGACCGTGGCCCTGGTGACCGCCACGGTTTCGATGATGTTCTCGCCGAGGCGCTTCGAGACCTGCAGCGACACGGATTTGCTGCCGTTGTAGCGGGCCGATCCCTCCGGATCCTCGAAGGTGCGCCGGATTTCGGTGATGTCGCTGAGGCGCACGACCCGGTCACCGCTGACCTTCACCGGCAGGTTCATCACATCGGCTGCCGTCTCGAACGACCCGGGCACCTTCACCGAGAACGAGGCCGTCTCGCTCTCGATTGCACCTGCGGCAACGAGCTGGTTGTTGCGGTCCATCACGGTCAGGAGTTCCTGCGCCGTGACGCCGTAGCTCTCCATCTTCAGCGGGTCGATCAGAACCTCGAGCATTTCCTCGCGGTGCCCGGTGAGCTTCGCCTCCAGAACCTGATCGTTCGCCTCAACAGAGCGCTGCAGGTCCTTGGCAAGGCGCAACAAAGTGCGCTCGGGAACCTGGCCGGACAAAGACACGACCGCGATCGGGAACTCGCTGAGATTGATCTCGTTTATGCGCGGCTCTTCGGCGTCCTCCGGGAATTCGGCTTTGGCTCGGTCGAGCCGGTCCCGCGCATCCGCGAGCGCGGCCTGCTTGTCCCATTCGAAGTCGAACTCAAGCAGCAGGCCCGCATGGTTTTCGGAGGCAATGCCGCTCATTTGCTTGAGGTTGTCGATGCCCCGGAATTCGGTCTCGAGCGGCCGCACCAGCAGCCGCTCACTGTCGGCGGCCGAGACCCCCGGCAGCGGTACCGAGATGTAGAGCACCGGCACGTCGATGTTGGGCGCACCTTCCTTGGGCAGGTTGGTGTACGCAAAGATGCCCGCCCCGACCGAGATCAGGACGAAGGCGAGCACCATGCGGGCTCGCTCGGTGCACCATGAAACCAGTCCGGTCATTGCGTGGCCGACGTCTCGTCTGGCGCCTTCACCGGGGTGGCGATCACAGCGCGTCCATCGCGGACGAACTCCTGCCCGGTCACGATGATGCTGACCTCTTCGGGAAGGCCCGACACCCAGACGCCCGAATGTTCATCACGCAGCAGCGCCACGGGAGCGAAGCGGGCGATGCCGTCAACGGAATGGCGTACGCCGAGCCGGCCGTTGTCATCCAGCGTGAGCGCCGTCTGCGGGATCAGGTGGGCACGTCCGGCGGGCAGGTCGATGTTGAGCTGTGCCGTCATGCCGTCGCGGATCCGCCCGTCGGTGTTCTCGAGCGCCACCTCCACGGCGTAGGTTCGCGTCTCTTCGTCCGCCATGCGCGAAATGAAGGTAATTTCGCCCGCGCGCTCGATCCCGTTGATCAGCTGCACATTGGCAGGCTGTCCGATCGAGAGCTGGTCGACGTTTTGCTCGGCGACGTAGCCCGTGATCCGCACTTGCGACAGGTCGATCACCGTTGCGCAGTTGCCGCCCAGGGTCAGCAGCGAGCCGTACTCGGCGGTATCGCTCTCGAGGATACCATCGAAGGGAGCGGTGATCTCGAGGCGCGAGATGTCCCGGCGCACCTGGTCGGCCTGGGCTTCGGCCGCCTGCAACTGGGCACGCCGCTGCGCCATGGTGGTGTCGGCGGCGAACCCCTTCTGACCCAGCGTATTGGCGGCCTCGGCCTCGATACGAGCCTCGGTCAGCCGGGCTTCGGCTTCGGCCAGCTGGGCTGTACGCGTGCCGGGATCGAGCTTGCACAGAAGCTGGTCTGCCTCGACGACCGCGCCGCGCCGGAGCGGTTCCGAGATCACGAGACCGGCTGTTTCCGCAGGCACATCCACCAGCCGGTTCGCACTTGTCCGGCCGCGCAGCACCAGTCGGGCCGACGTGTCCTGCGCCCGGCTGTGCAGCACCATCACGGCAACGGGGGCCGGCGCGCCGGGCTCGGCTGCGACCGCGATCTCCTCGGAGGTTGACGCGATTTCCGCTTGGGTTGTGTCGGTCGCTGCATCCGACTGCGCGCCCGCCACGTACCAAAGACCAAGCCCGCCGAAGAGAACGGCGGTAGATATCAGAACTGTACTACGCGACTGCATCTGTCATTGCACCTTGCTTCGCCGCGCCCACCCCGCCGGAGCGCCATGAGCCGCAACTTCTGCGCCCCTAAATGTAGTGGCCTTCCCACCGGGCGGAAAGAGCGTCACGACAAACCCGGTCTCATCATAGCGCATACCTGCCGATGGACAAACTTTAGCGTAACGTAAACCTTACACGCACATGCAGGTTTGGTTCCGTCGGTCCCGGCGCGGATTGATCGCGCTTGATCGAGCATGCGCAAACTCGCTACAAGCCGTGGGCCGATATCGGGGGCGCCGATGGACTCCAAGTTCTTCTCCTTTGTGTGGCGCCACTCGAAGCGCGACCAGATATTCATTCTGATCCTGACGGTGCTTTCGTTCCCGTTGGTCTATATTTCGCTCGAAATTCCGAAAATCATTATCAACGAAGCGATAGAAGGCACTGAATTTCCTAAAGAAATATTGTGGCTGGAGCTCGAACAGATCCCGTATCTGCTGGTTTTGTGCTTTGGCTACCTCGCCATGGTCGTCGGCATCAACGGCATAAAATGGTTCATGAACGTGCAGATCGGTATGACCGGCGAGCGGATGCTGCGACGCATGCGCTACATGCTCTTCGAGCGGGTCATGCGCTTCCGCATCGCACGATTTCGCTCGACCAAACCGGGCGAGGTGATCCAGTCGATCCTCGGCGAGATCGAACCGCTGGGCGGATTTTTCGGCGAAGTGATCGCGACACCGGCCTTTCAGGGCGGGCTTTTGTGCGTCTATGTCGCATTCATTTTCGTCCAGGATGCCGTGCTCGGGCTGGCGGCGATCTCGCTTTACCCGATCCAGGCGTTCATCATTCCCAAGCTGCAGGCGAAGATTGTCCGCCTGAACAAGGAGCGCGCCGGCAACACCCGCAAGCTTGCCGACACGATCGGCGAGGCGGTCAACGTGATCTCGGACGTGCACACGAACGACACCGCGCGGTGGCATCTCGCCCAGGCATCGGGTCGACTGCACCAGAACACGCTGATCCGCCTCGACCTGTTCAAGCGGAAGTTCACGATCAAGTTCGTCAACAACTTCATGAACCACCTGACGCCGTTCTTCTTCTACTCGGCAGGCGGGTATCTGGTGATCCGTGGCGACCTGGACTTCGGATCGCTGGTTGCGGTGCTGGCGGCCTACAAGGACCTGGCTGCTCCCTGGAAGGCGGTGCTGAACTACTGGCAGCGATGGACGGACTTCAATTCACGTTACGTCTTCGTGGTCGAGAACTTCTCGGGCGCGGACGTCTTGGGTCAGGATCGGATTTACGGAGACGAGGCCGAAGAGGCGAGGCTCGAGGGTCCGCTCGAGTTTGCGGCGGTCGAGGGGGGACCGGGCACTGGCGGCCTGATCGTGAACGAGCTGACGGTGCCGCCCGGCGCGCTCCTCGCCGTACGGGGCGGGGACGGCGGTGCGCGTGAGGCGTTCCTGAAGCTTGCGGCGGCCTTGCAGCTGCCCGCGGCAGGGCGGGTGGCGATTGGCGGGCACAATCTTGGCGACTGCACATTGCCCCAGATCGGACAGGCCGTCGGCTACGTGGGGTCGGATCCCGGGATCATTTCGCGCACCATGCGGGCGAACCTGCTCTACGGGCTGATGCGCAACGCGCCCGATCTCGCTGACGCCGATGAGGTGCCGCTTGCCACCATGCTGCGGGAGGCCAGGCTCACGGGCAACACCACCGCCGATCCGCTTGGCGACTGGGTGTCCTATGCGGCAGCAGGCGTCGATGGAAACGACGCCCTGAACGATCGGCTGCTGCACCTTGTCGAAGTCTTCGATCTGTCCCACGATCTGTACTCGTCGGCGCTCGGCAGCCGGCTCGATGCGGAAACGGGCGCCGAGTGGACCGAGGCGGTTCTGGCGGCCCGCATGCACTTGCGCCAGGCCGGGCAGGATCTCTCGGATCTGATCGAGGACTGGGCGCCGGACCGCTTCAACACCAATGCCACGATCCTCGAGAACGTACTCTATGCGCTGCCGATCGCCCCGCAGCCCGGCATCATGGATCACGCGGACGTGACAGCGGTGCGCGAGGTGCTGGAAGCCTCGGGTGCGGTGCCTGAGCTGGTCGCCATCGGGTTGGACATCGCGCGCGAGTTCTCCGATCTCTACGGCGCGCTCGAGGCCGACAGTTCGGTGCTCGACAGCTTCACGGGCTACTCCCGGGCCGAGATCATCGGTGCGCACGAGCTGGTGCTCGCCAATCCGGGCAAGGCGTCGACCGACTTCACCGGTCCGGATCGTGCGCTGCTGATGACGCTGGCGCTCGGGTTCATCCAGGTGCGTGACCGGCTCGACATTCTGGACGAGGCGCGCATCGAGCGCCTGCTTGCGGCGCGCGACAAGGCGCGCCGGCTGGTCGCGGAGCGCGACGATTTCGTCTCCTTCGACGAAGATCGCTTCAGCCCCGCCGAGACGGTCGCCGAGAACATCCTTCACGCCAAGCGCCGGTTTGACCGCAAGTCCGCCTGGCGCCGTCTCGAGACGATGATGGCCGAGGCCATCGATGCCGCAGGCCTGCGCGAGCGCCTGATCCGGCTCGGACTGGCAGCACAGGTCAGTGCGAGCGGCTTGTCGACCAGTGTGCGCCGCCGCGTCGCGCTCGTGCGCGCGATCATCAAGCGTCCGAACCTGCTCGTGCTGGACGGGGTCGCGGGCAGCGACAACGACGCAGATGCAGATCTGCGCAGGAAGATCCGGGCCGAGTTGCAGGAGACGACGACGATTCTCTATGCCGCGGCCGAAGACGGTGCCGAAGCGGGTGCTGATCTGGTTGTCGATATTTCGGCGGGCGGCTCGGCTGCCCTGCGCCACTAGACGTCCCTGAGCGAAGGAAGCGAACCATGAGCCTGAATGCCGCGGTCGAGACGATGATGGAGGTGCCGCTCTTTCGCAATGTGGATCCCAAGCGTCTCCGGGTGTTCGCCTTCATGGGCGAGACGCTGACCTTCCGAGCCGGCGAACGTCTCTTCGAGAAGGGGGACGACGGCGATGCGGCCTTCGTGGTGATCGCGGGGGAGGTCGAGGTGCGGGTGCCCGTCGATGCTGGTGAGACCGTGGTTGCAGTGCTGGGCGCCAAGGAGATTTTCGGCGAGATGGCGGTGCTCTGCAACGAGAAGCGCTCCACCGCGATCACGGCGCGGAGCGATGTTCAGGTGCTCCGGCTCAATCGCGCCGCCCTTGTGAGCATGTTGCGTGAGTTTCCTGATATTGCGCTTGAGATGATCAAGGTGCTTGCGGGCAGGCTTCGTGAAACGACGGCACAGCTTGCGGCGGCACAGAACTGATCGCACGGCAGGATGGGGACAGACGGCAGACGCATCGGCGCTTTGTCATGTCGCGCGGCTTGGTGCGCTTGCGCGCACCCGCCTTCCGATCCGGCCCCACCCGCCCCCCTCCGCGCCTCCGGCGCGGCTTGTCGTGACGTCACCGTTGCCGATCACCGAGTTGCGCCGTCGCAGCTGTTGAGCGTGGTTTGCAGAGCTGTCGCTTCGGTTGGCGCCAGGCCCACCGACCGCTCAAGCCCGGAGGGCGCAGGTGCGGTCATGAGACTCAGTCCGCGCTCAGCGGACACCGTCTGGTTCAAACACCGAGCATATCGGCCTCGGCACTGTCAAAATCGATGTGCAGATGGTTGCCGTCGGGATCCCACAGATTGACCTGCATGATCGGAAACCCCGGCACGCGTCGCAAGACGTGGTGCTCTCCCGTATCCGTGAGCCGCTCGATCAACGTGCCGAGCCCTTGCGCCGCGAACGCAAAATGCTCGAGGCGGAGATCGCTCTGCGCGCCGACGGCGTCGACGCCCACAAGATGGATGACCGGCGCATCACCGATGTAGAGCCACGCGCCGGGAAAACTGAAATCCGGACGGGGGCCTTCACGCATGCCGAGGCGGTCACAATACCACGCGGCCATCGCACGCAGATTGGCAGTGCGCACATTCACATGGTCGAGCCGTTTCAGTTCCACTGTCATTGCGTCGTTGCCCCGTCGGCCAGGATCACCCAGTTGCGGATCAGCGCCCGTTCGAATCCCCGGGCGCGGTTCATCCAGCGCCGGTCGACCCGTTGCGGTCCACTGCGACGCCGCGCGAGATCGTTCGAGAACACCGCGAACGCCAGCCGACGCCCCCCCGGTGTTGCGATGTAACCCGCAAGCCCGCGTGCATAGTTGAGCGTGCCCGTCTTGGCGACCACATCGAGACGATCATAGGCGAGGTCCGTACCCTTGTCCGCCACGTTGTAGCCCGAGAGCAGCCCTGCCATAGGGCCGGGAAGACGGGCGTGGACCCGCCCGGGAACCGCGGGGCGTCGGGCGATGGCCGCCAGCAGCTCGATCATCCGCCGCGGCGAGAGCCGCGATGCGGTGCTCAGCCCCGAGTGGTTGACGAGCCGGAAGCCGGGATCGCCCTGAGCGAAGTCGGCCAGGCCAGCCGCCCACAGATCCATGACCCGCGCGGACTCGGCCAGATTGGCGGTGGCCATGCCGGTCGTGCGGGTTGCGGATAGTCCCGTCACCTCGGCGGTCAGATTGGTCGAGTGGCGCAGCATGGCACGCAGGATCTCCGAGAGCGGACGGCTTGTGTGATTGGCCAGCACCTGAGCCTCCGGCGCTGCTGCGCCCGCGTCGGTCGGGCCAAGCACCAGCCCGTTTTGCCCGGCCAGACCCCGGAACACATCGCCGGCATAGGTCGTCGTGTTGCGCACCGGCAGCCAACGGGCCGCCTTGCCGCGCAGTGCCCGGCGCGCCACTTGCCAGACCTCGAGCGCTTCGTCGCGGCGATACCGGAACAAGGGCCCCCGCGCTTCGGGCGTGACGTCGACTTGGATACTGTGGACGGTCGGGCTCAGCCGTTGAGCATGCGCCTCGAGCGACAGCTCCCGGCGATTGCCCCGCCGGTCCCACTTCATGTGCACGCGGTTGAAGTTGAGGTTGAGCCCCGAGACCGCCGGGTTGTAGGAGGCGGCGACGTTCTGGCCCGCATCTATGTGTTCCAGGTTTGCAAGCGCCGTGCTGTCGACCAGAAAGCGCCCGGTGACCCGGCGTATGCCGCGGGCTGCGAGATCGTTGGCAAGCTCTCCCAATGCGTCGGTGTCAAGCTCGGGATCGCCGCCACCCACCAGCACCAGATCCCCCTCGAGGGTCCCACCGCGCACCGGACCCGTTCCCAGCACGCGGGTCGTGAAGCGGTGGTCTGCCCCCAGGAGCTCGAGCGCGTAGGCGGCGGTCGGCAGCTTTGCGACCGAGGCAGGCACGAAGCCCGTATCGGCATTCTGGGCGTCCAGCACGGTGCCGGTGTCGAGATCGAACAACATCCATCCCGACTGTCCCGTCAGCCCGAAGGCCGCGTGCAGCTCGGTCCCGGGCTTGGGGCCCAGCAGAGGGCGTTTCTTGGGGATGACGACCCCGCCCGAGACCAGCATGGCGCCTGCGCCCAACATCAACACGGCAAAGCGGCGCGAAAAGCGGCTGGACGTCATGACGGGCGGGTTCTCCGGCGTTGTTGAGCGACCATTTCTCGAGTCTTTCACGACAGCGCAGCCTGCGCAAGCGCTCACAAGGCGCAACGTGCCTTGCATTTGACGCATGGCAAATCCGTATACAAGGGTTCGAGTCCGGTAAGCGCCTCCAGTAGAATCTGGCGACTTAATGTAACAAGGCGCATCACGTTAAGATGCGACGGTGTCTCAAAGCATCATCAGTTCCACCTAAGCGAACCTGATCGCCGCCCGATGTGCCCAAACCTGGCCGTCGCGGCTTTTCCCGAGAGGATTGCAAGGCACACTCAGATCATTGTCTGCGGAAGAGCAATCTGGAAATCCAACTCCAGAAGCCTCCAGCCTCTTCGTCCGCGTTCCCGCTCTTGCCCTTGGAGGCGTGCACCGAGAGTTCCGGGGGCGTCTCCGGTTGGTCACGCAAAAGATGCGTGGGTACGTCGCTCTCCAAGAGCTCGAACAAGGGCTCGCCATCCACACGAGAGGCAGAAACCGGGAAGTAGCTGCGCTGCGAAGCCGCGTCCGTGTGGTCCGTCAGACGAAGCGGACCCTGATCTGTCTGGATCCAGAGGTGCCCCCGCATCTCGCCAATCTCCTGCTTCCAAAAAGCAAACTTATAGCGGTACCCATGTGTCCCGAGCGCTGCGCCATGCCTCTTGGTCAGCCAGCCATAGGGTTCGTTGGCCAAGCTCCAGCTGTCTTCATCCTGTTCTGGTTCGAACGACAAGAACCCCGGAGCCTCGGTTATGCGAGAAATCCAGTACTGATTGAACGCCTCTATAGGCCTGAGTTCCAGACTGTACGTGCTGCACAATGCGGCTTCCATCTCGGCCACGGAACAGACAGCCTCTGCTTCAAGCGGTTCAATCCGCGTGCGAATCTCCTCCATCCGTTCTTGAATTGCGGCCATGTTCGCGATCTCCGGCCAAACACCGCCGTCTTCACGGATGATCTCGATTTCGACGTCGTCCGCGAGGTCGTAGTACGCGTCCAGGAACCCTGCAATTTCCGGACGATCAAACTTGCGCCAGATCTTGACGTCTTCACGGGTGTCTTCTGCGCCGAACTCGTCTATTTCGCGCATTTCCGCCGATGTGAGCTTCTTTGCGATGGCCAGATACAGCAGGTCGGACGTTGACAGGTAGGCTCTGCTGCAAAGCACCGACGCTGCCGTTGAGATCTCCTCGACGTGGTCAAACGCCGTGTGATCTGCGTCCAGTCCGAAAAACCGTTTGGCAGTTTTTATGAGCTCGATGTCGCGATGAAGTTTTTGCCCCGAGAGTGATTGGTCTGAAAGGACAAGGGTTGTCTCGGGCATTGGATTGAAACTCTGCACTGTCTGAAGACAGGTGTCTTACACGGCACTTCTCGGGATTCCCAGTCGATGTCATTCTGTCCGACCAGAAGACTGATCGTGCATCCACCCGACTATTCGCGGCGAGGAGACCGGTTGTTCCGACTTATTCATTCGGGCAATTCGCATTCTACTTGCAACCCACTGTCAAATTGCGGGCGCCCTGCGGGTCATTTTGTAAATCAAGTCAAAGAAAACAGCGCCGTCCCGAGGATTGCAAATCCGCGCACACCGGTTCGGCTCCGATACGGTTTGATCGTAAAATGCCGTTCATCGCTTTGTTGGGTATCCCCGTCCGGCTACATCTCCCCCGGACCACATGTGGGGTCTTGCTCACGACGGCTCAGCCCGGTGGCATGTTCACCGTGCACTCAAGAACGGGTAAATGATGGAGTTTTCCGAAAGCCTTGGCGACAGTCGCGCGGATATCGTCGAACTGTTCAGGGCGACCTTCACGGCGTCGGAGGGTGAAGAGGAAGGCAGTCTGATCGGGAGGCTGGCACGCAACATCTTCTCCACGACAGAGGACGGCGACATCTTCGCGTTCACCGCTCGGTTGAACAGCTTGCTGGCCGGATGCATCATCTTCACGCGCCTTCGCTACAGGGATGACGACCGGGTTGTCTTTTTGTTGGCACCTGTCGCGGTGGCGCCTGACTTCCAGCGGCAGGGCATCGGTCAGGCACTCCTGGCTCACGGACTGAGCGCGATGCGTCAGCGCGGCGTTGATGTTGCCATCACCTATGGCAATCCGAACTACTACGCGAAAGTGGGGTTCCGGAAGATCACTGAACAACAAGCCCAACCGCCGTTGAAGCTCCAGTACCCGGAGGGATGGTTGGGACAACCGCTCTCGAGCAGGGACTTCACTCCTCTGGCGGGGGCATCGACGTGTGTCGATGCGTTCGACGACCCGGCCTATTGGTAGAACAGAGGTCCCGCGGCTTTCGTTCAGCCGTTGTGCGTTCAGCAGGTCACCCACTGGAGCTCAATCGGGCGTGCCCCGGGCCATTGGTGCAGAGCAGCTCGATGGAGCCAGACTGGCTCACTGGATTGCCGGTCCGGCGGCGGCGGGGTGGTGCGCCTCACGCACCGGGCGCATCGATCAGAGCTAGCGCCACTCGCCCGCCGCGCGGATCTCGGTCGAGGACGCCTGAGACATCGGGCCCGTCAGCAGACACCAGCCCTGCGGGCGGGCGCCGCCGAGCAGGGGGGCGGCCTCGGGCGGCAGGCGCAACCGCGCAAAGCGTGTCGCGGCCGGCGACAACCCGGCGGCAAGTTGGGTCTCAGGGCGCCCGAACACCGCCACCGGGACCGAGGCGAGGATCGTCTCCCACCGGTCCCAGAGATGAAAGCTCGCCAGATTGTCCGCGCCCATCAGCCACACGAAGCGCACGCCGGGGTACCGCGCGCCAAGTCGTCTGAGCGTGTCCGCGGTGTAGCGCGCTCCCAGACGGCGCTCGATGTCCGTCACATGTGCGCGCGGATGATCGAGGAGTGCTGCACAGGCCGCCATGCGCCGCTCGATCTCGGCGGGTCCTTTGGGTTTCAGCGGGTTGCCGGGCGAGACCAGCCACCAGACCGCGTCGAGCTGCAGGGCCCTCAGCGCCCAGCGGGTGATGTGCACGTGACCCGCATGCGGCGGATCGAAGGATCCGCCGAGCAGGCCGATGCGCTGGCCGGGTGCCGCGATGGGGCCGCTGGGGAACATGCTCCTCCGACGCTGGATGGCGGCAGCTTTCTTGGGCCGGGGAGGTGCTGTCAACCGCGCAGGCACAGGGTGCGGCGCCACTGCGGGGTTGCAGAACACAGATATCTGACTAAAGTCAGCTAAATGTCGGATCAAGCCATCGCCAGAGTCCGCCGCTTCAATCGAGCCGTCACCACCGAGATCGGCGCGCTCGACAGCTCGTTTCTCGGGCGCGGCAGGCCGTTGGGCGAGGCGCGCGTGCTCTGCCGCATCGGCAAGGGCGGTGCCGAGGTCGCGAAGGTGCGTGCCGATCTTGCGCTCGATTCAGGACTGATGAGCCGGCTCCTGCGCAGTCTCGAAGGCCAGGGGCTCATCATTGTGGCGCGCGACCCGGAGGACGCACGCCGGCGCATCGTCAGGCCGAGCGATGCGGGATGCAACGAGATCGACGCCTACAACACGCTGTCGGACGCCCGCGCAGAGCGGCTCCTCGACGGGCAGGGCGCCCGCCACCGCGATGCGCTTCTCGAGGCAATGGACCGCATCGCCTGTGTGCTCAACCGCGAGCGCATCGAAATCGCACCGGAAGATCCGGACAGCATGGACGCCCGCACCTGCCTGCAGAGCTACTACGACACGCTGACCGAAGCCTTCGGCGCGCCCTTCGATCCGGCCGTCAGCCGCGATCCGGATCGGGACGCCTTGCGTTCGCCGCTCGGGGCATTTCTCGTGGCCCGATCTGACGGCGCGCCCATCGGCTGTTGCGCACTGAAGGGCGATGGCGGCGAGATCGGCGAGATCAAGCGGCTCTGGGTCTCACCCGCCGCCCGCGGCCTCGGGCTTGCCACCCGGATCATGACAGCCGCCGAGGCCCGCGCGCGCGACTTGGGCATGACCACGCTGAGGCTCGACACCAACCGCGCGCTCACCGCCGCCATCGCCATGTACCGCGCCCAGGGCTGGCAGGAGATCCCCGCCTTCAACGACGAACCCTACGCCCACCACTGGTTCGAGAAACTACTTGCGCCGACAAGCTCGAGCGCAGATCTTTCATCGTGACGCTCATCCAAGTGCTGCCAGACCGGAGCGGGCCCTGGCTTTTTGCGGTACCCATACTGTCGGGACGACCGCCGGTGAAGGTGAAGCGCTGGATGTCACTCCCATGATCGATTAGAATGCTTGGGTTACGCGATTTGCCCACCGACAGGGGGCATGATCTGGTGGATTTCAATGACGACCTATCTTGATGAAAACTGTGTGGGCTCGGACGCCTCCGAAATCGTTTTTCCGCATCTTGTGCTGTGTCTCGGTGTTGCCTGCCAGATGGACACAGGGACGCTCGTCGGCGCGCATGTCTCGGTCGCCGAGTACGAAGAGCAGGTCTTGGATGAGCTCGCAGCCCGCGTGACAGCGGTCGATGGTTCTGTGGCACGTCTCTACATGATCGCAGATTTTCATCGTCACTTCGTTGAACGCAAGCTGACCTTCACTGCCAAGGCGCGGCGGCTTGGCCATACCGGAAACATCTTCGGATATGACACCCGGGCCGTGCAGCGCGACGACGGCGCATATGTCCGGATCCGATCACCAGGGGCGGGCTTGGCCTGTGAGGTGTTTGCGCTGCCTGACGAGGATGCGCGTGAGTACGGCACCGTCATGGCGTCGACACTTCCGGATGCCGGTGTCACCGAGTATTCTGGCTACACCAAGCTCCATGGAAGTCCGATGGTGCTCAAGACGTCGGACAAGGCGGTTCGTCCAGGCACCGCGGTTGCCGCCGACCAGTTCAAGATCATGCGCGTGGCCTAAGTCAGCCCAGGCTTCGTCGGACCGATCAGTGCATGCGATTGCGCCCGCGCAGAGCAGCCGCTAGACAGCGCCCAACCGATCATCTCCAGACAGGCTCGCACAATGGCATCCTATCAGTACGTCTATCATATGGACGGGGTCTCGAAGACCTATCCGGGCGGCAAGAAGTGTTTCGAGAACATCCGCCTCTCGTTTCTGCCCGGCGTGAAGATCGGCGTCGTCGGCGTCAACGGCGCGGGCAAGTCGACGCTGATGCGCATCATGGCCGGTCAGGACACCGAATTCACGGGCGAGGCCTGGGCGGCTGAGGGCGCGCGCGTCGGCTATCTGCCGCAGGAGCCCGCGCTCGACGAGACGAAGGACGTGCGCGGCAACGTCATGGACGGGGTCGCCGAGAAAGCCGGGCTCGTCAGCAAGTTCAACGAGATCTCGATGAAGCTGGCCGAGGACTACTCCGACGAGCTGCTCGCCGAGATGACCGAGCTGCAGGACCAGATCGATGCGCAGGGTCTCTGGGATCTGGACGCTCAGGTCGACATCGCCATGGAAGCGCTGCGCTGCCCGCCGGACACGGCCGATGTCGCAAGCCTCTCGGGCGGCGAGCGCCGCCGGGTCGCGCTCTGCAAGCTGCTGCTCGAGGCGCCCGAGATGCTGCTGCTTGACGAGCCCACCAACCACCTCGACGCCGAGACCATCGCCTGGCTGCAGAAGCACCTCATCGAGTACAAGGGCACCTGCCTGATCGTCACGCACGACCGCTACTTCCTCGACGAAATCACCGGATGGATCCTCGAGCTGGACCGGGGCCGCGGCATTCCCTACGAGGGCAACTACTCCTCCTGGCTGGAACAGAAGGCCAAGCGCCTCGAGCAGGAGGCCCGCGAGGACAAGTCCCGCAAGCGCACCCTCGACCGCGAGCTCGAATGGATCCGCCAGTCGCCGCGCGCCCGCCAGGCCAAATCGAAGGCCCGCATCAACGCCTACAACGAGATGGCCGCCCAGTCCGAGCGCGAACGCGTGGGCCGCGCCCAGATCATCATCCCCTCCGGCCCCCGCCTCGGCAGCCGCGTGATCGACGTCGAGGGTCTCTCAAAGGGCTATGGCGAGAACCTGCTGATCGACGGGCTCTCGTTTGCGCTGCCCCCGGGCGGGATCGTCGGCGTCATCGGCCCGAACGGCGCTGGCAAATCCACGCTGTTCCGCATGCTGACGGGCCAGGAGACCCCCGACGCCGGCACCATCCAGCTGGGCGACACCGTGCAGCTCGCCTATGTCGACCAGTCGCGCGACGCGCTCGACGGCGAGCGCACCGTCTGGGAGGAGATCTCCGACGGCCAGGACATCATCGAACTGGGCGACGCCGAGGTGAACTCGCGCGCCTATTGCGGCGCCTTCAACTTCCGCGGCGGCGACCAGCAGAAGAAGGTCAAACTGCTTTCGGGCGGCGAGCGCAACCGCGTCCACATGGCCAAGCTGCTGAAATCAGGCGGCAACGTGCTGCTGCTCGATGAGCCGACCAACGACCTCGATGTCGAGACGCTGCGCGCGCTCGAAGACGCGATCGAGGACTTTGCGGGCTGCGCCGTGGTGATCAGCCACGATCGCTTCTTCCTCGACCGGCTCTGCACCCACATCCTCGCCTTCGAGGGCAACTCCCATGTCGAGTGGTTCGAGGGCAATTTCGAGGACTACGAGGCCGACAAGATCCGCCGCCTCGGCCCCGACGCAGTGGAGCCGAAGCGGATCCGGTACAAGAAGTTCACCCGGTGGTGACTCCAGAATTAACTTCTCGGAGTACTTCAGGGGAGCATTTAGCTTCGCAGCTACGCACAAGAAGGTGGTGACGAACAGTAGGTGCTATTGGGCTGAAGTTAGCGTTCGAGACGAACAGAGCCTAGTTACCAAATTCTTGATGGCAAACCAAACCACGAGAGATTTTGCGGCCGAGTTTGTAATTCATCGTATTTTTCCGGATTGCTAGTTAAAATGCGCTATGGGCAATTTCATGGCTCTAATGCCAATTAGCCAGAGGTCTCACGAATTAGCATTCATGAACTGAAGCAATTTGCAGGATCGATTCTTCTCGATCAAAGTGATGCCAAGGCAAATTGACTCGCGGAGATCAGACGATATTGATGCATGCGTTGCAACTCAGTCCTGCTTGTGTTCGACAAATCTGGGAAAATGCAGATCCCTTTACAGACAAGCATCAAGCTGCATCCAACGGAATAAATTGCAATCTTGTTCAGGTACTTCAGGAGGACGCATTTTTCCTGTGTGGGAAATCGCTTCGGCGTTGATGTTTATGTATCCAGCAGCTTATCTATTTTCTTTACTTTTAGCGATAGTGATTCAGAGAAAGGGCAAATGAATTTGCCTGTTTGGCCCGAGAGGAAGCTTCATGATCCCAGTACGCTCTTTTTGAATAGGATATTCCTGTCTTGAGGATCGAGTATCTTCGCATATCCAGTGTCTAAATTTGATCAAAAATCATTGTGAATAGAATCAGCATTTGCAATCAGGCAACAAGAACTACAACTGGTGCAACCGCTGCCATCAGCGATTACTAGTTTGAGGTTCTTCTGATTGAAATGTTCAGGCATCTGTAAACACTCCTGTAGAAACAAAAGCGATGGAGGCAATACTAGCGCGGGAGATTGTATTGGTGGTCATGAATACAAATGCGCTTAGTCAAGGAAGTTGTTGCAGATTAGAAACAGTTCGTTGGCCCTCCCCCACCAGCTTCCGCTCGCCCGCGGGTTTGTCGTATTCCAGCTCCTGTTCGCGGGCGTCCAGGATGTGGCGCGAGAGGCGCGAGAGCATGTAGGCCTTCAGGACCGCGTTCATCACCTTCTGATAGCCGCTGCCCATCTTGCGGTAGAACTTCGCCACCTGCTCGTCGTAGTTGGCGGTGATGCGCACCTGGCGGGGGCGGCAGGGGTGGTCCTGCTCGATCTCGCGCCAGCCTTCGGGGATGTCCATCAGGGTCAGGGCGCGCTCGGCGCCGCGCCGGGCGATGATCAGCTCGTCGATGAGTTCAAGCTCTTTCTTGCGACGCTCGAGGTCGGCTTTGGTGGTCATGGGACTGCTCCAATGTTCTTGTCTTGGTCCGCAGTCTGGAAAAAATTGACTAAAATTGTTTGAATATGGCGCGTGCATGCGTTTCGCATGGGCGGTGCATCGAGAATTTCTTTGTATTACAGACGATTGACGGGACAAGCTTATGTGGTGTCCGGCAGGCGGCCGGCGTGATCCTTGCGCTCAGCCCGCGGCGAACAGACGCTCGGCCATGATGCCGACGGAGCTCTCGACCGCTTCGCAGGCATCGAGGATCAGGTCCTCGCGAAAGCGCTGGCCGACGATCTGTACGCCCACGGGCACGTCCTCGTGGAAGCCTGCGGGGATCAGGCCGGCGGGCAGTCCCATGTAGTTCATCGCGTAGGAATACATTGCCGAGCCAAGGACTTCGCGGACCCCCTCGAGCCCCTGCAGGTCGCGGTCCCAATCGAACGGCGGGCCGGGCAGGAAGGGCGTCAGGACCAATGGGTGCTCGGCGAGGAAGGTGGTCCAGGCGCGCACATATTTCGAACGGTTGGCGAAGCCTTGGAGCAGATCGGTGCCGTGATAGGGCTCGAACAGCTCGGCGTAGTGCGCGAAGATCGTCTTGATGTCCTCGGAGCCATGCTTCTCGATGTCGTCGCCGAGAAGCGTGATCGTCTCGCCGAAGAGGCATCGGGCGCCCTCATGCGCGGCCTCGCGCAGGAGTGGCGGTTCGGTTTCGACGATCTGGTATCCCGCGTTCGAGAGGGCGTCCGCGGCCCGATCCAACGCTGCGGAGACAGCCGGGTGAAGGTCGAATTCGAACGTGTTCTTGGTGAAGGCAACCTTGAGCGCCGCACCGGGTTTCGGCCCATGAAAAGGCATCGGCACCTGCCAGGGATCATGAGGATCATAGGCAATGAGACTTTGCATGCCGAGCCGCACATCGCGCACTTCGCGTGCGATAAGTCCTTGTACTGACATACATTGTGCCAGCATCCCGCGCTCGGCACCGGCGGAGGGGTTGTAGGCCGGCACCCGCCCCAATCCGGGCTTCACGGTGGCCGCGCCACAGCAATAGGCCGGGAACCGAAGCGAGCCGCCGATGTCGTTTCCATGCGCCAGCGCGCCCATGCCTGCCACAACAGCGGATGCCGCTCCGCCGGACGAGCCGCCCGCCGATGTGTGATCGTTCCAGGGGTTGTAGGTGCGTCCGTGGAGTTCGTTCACCGTGGTTGCGCGGAACGAGAACTCCGGCGTGTTGGTCCGACCGATCACGATGGCCCCTGCATTGCGCAGATTGCGCACGAGCGGTGCGTCTGCCGGGGCGATGATGTCCCGGAAGGCCTGCACGCCGTTGGGGGTTGGGCGCCCTTTCTGATCGACGTTTTCCTTGATTGTGATGGGCAGGCCATGGAGCGGTCCAACCGGTCCGTGCTCGGCCATGTGCCGGTCGTGGGCCTCTGCCTCGCGCAGGGCGTCCTCGCTGAGATCGTCGACCACGGCGTTCAGATGGCCGTTGACGGCATGCATGCGCTCAACGGCGGCACCGACGGCATCGACGGTCGATACCTCGCGGGCAACGATGGCGGTCGCAAGATCGCAGGCGCTGGCCTGCCATATTGGCTTCGAGCGGTCAAACATTCCACAGCCCCTCTATGGAAGACGGCCTAGCTAGCACGGATTCGGCAGACGGCGCCAGCCCATCCCGGGGCCAAAATCACCTTTAGCGTGTAGGCGGGCCTGCACTGGTGCCCGCCGATTTCCGTGCTAGCCTTGCCGCATGAGAGAAAGTCGTACACCCGCTCATGAGAGCTGATCTGAGCGCGCAGGCGTTGCTCGAGCCGGGTGCTGGGGGGCTCTGGTGCCCGCAGGGCCGGTTTCACATCGATCCGGGTGGCGCGGTCGAGCATGCGATCGTCACACATGCGCACGCCGACCACTGCAGGCCGGGCAGTGCCGCGCTGCTGGCCAGTCCCGAGACGGCGGAGATCGTGCGTACGCGCTTCGGCGACGACGCCTTCGGGCACATCGAAACACTGGAGTGGCACGAGCCGAAGCGCATAGGAGACGTGACCGTCAGATTGGTGCCTGCGGGACACGTGCTCGGTGCAGCGCAAGTGGTTGTCGAAGCGGGCGGACAGCGGGCCGTTGTCTCGGGCGACTACAAGCGGATGGCGGACCCCACCTGTCGTGCCTTCGAACCTGTGCCCTGCGATCTCTTCGTCACCGAGGCGACCTTCGGCTTGCCGGTGTTTCGCCACCCGCCTGTGGCGGACGAGATCGCCCGGCTGCTGGCATCGGTTGCGCGCTTTCCCGAGCGGTGCCATGCGATCGGCGCCTACGCACTCGGCAAAGCACAGCGCCTGATCGCGGAACTGCGCCAGGCAGGGTGGGATCGCCCGATCTGGCTTCACGGAGCCTTGCTCGCCCTTTGCGAAACCTATGTGCGACTGGGTGTTCCACTTGGGGAGCTGCGCCCTGCGACCGAGGCGGATGCGTCCGTTCTGACCGGCGAGATCGTGATAGCACCGCCCGGCGCGCTTGCTGACCGGTGGGTGCGAAGACTGCCCGATCCGGTGATCACCGGTGCTTCCGGTTGGATGCAGGTGCGCCAACGCGCCAAGCAACGCGGCGTCGAGCTGGCGCTCGTCATTTCTGATCATGCGGACTGGGACCAGCTGACGGACACCATTCAGGAGACGGGTGCGGAAACTGTTTGGGTGACCCATGGCGCGGAAGAGGCGCTGGTCCATTGGTGTCGGGCCAACGGGATCGAAGCGCACGCCTTGTCGCTGGTCGCGCGTGAGGGAGAGGACGCATGAGCGCCGCCGAGGTTGCCTGTGCCGAGAGACGGATCACGCCTGCGGATCAGGTGTCTGGTCGTTCGCGTTGGTCCCGCACACCCACGATCAATCGTGAGGCGTGACGGTGAACAGGTTTGCCGCCCTCCTGGAGTCGCTTCTGTTTGCATCACGACGGAATGCAAAGCTTGCCCATCTGGTCGCGTACTTCCGCGAGGTGCCCGATCCCGACCGTGGTTGGGCGCTTGCAGCTCTTGCCGGCACGCTCGATGTGCCCGCGCTCAAGCCCGCCCGCATCAGGGGTCTGGTGGAAGAGCGCGTCGATCCGGTTCTGTTTCGTCTCTCATATGACTTTGTGGGCGATCTCGCAGAAACCGTCGCGTTGATCTGGCCGCAGGGCCCGAGTGGGCAGGTGCCCGGGCTCGATGCGGTGATCTCGTCGCTGCATGACGTCGGACCCGTAGAGGCGGGGGCAAGACTTGCGGCGTTGTGCGACAGAATGGGTCCCTCGGAGCGCCTCGCACTGGTCAAGCTGCTCACGGGTGGCATGCGGGTCGGTGTGTCGGCGCGACTGGTGCGCACAGCGCTTGCGAGAATGGCCGATGACCAGCCCGGGCGTAGCCTCGAGCGGATCGAGGAGCTCTGGTTCGGTCTCGCGCCACCCTACACCGAGCTGTTCCGCTGGCTCGATGGCGGTCCCGAGCCAGATGTCGATCTGTCGCTCGCGTTCAGGCCGATGATGCTGGCGAACCCGTTGGATGACGAACGTCTGTCAGGCCTCGACCCCGCCGAGCATCTCGCCGAGTGGAAGTGGGATGGCGTTCGGGTCCAGGCGGTGGCATTTGGCGGGCGGCGGCGTCTCTACTCGCGCACGGGCGACGATATCGCGGGCGCGTTTCCAGACGTGACAGAGACCATGGTCTGGGAAGGGGCGGTCGACGGTGAACTTCTGGTGGTGCGCGACGGTACCGTGGCCCCGTTCGCCGATCTTCAGAAGCGACTTGGCCGCAAGCGCCCGGGACCAAAGCTGATCGCCGAAAGCCCGGCTCATCTGCGTCTCTACGATATCCTGCACGATGGCGAGAGCGACGTCCGCGCCGAACCGCTGGCTGTCCGTCGGCAGGTGCTCGTGCGCTGGGTTGAACGGCATGATCCCGAGCGGGCCGACCTGTCGGCACGGATCGAGTTCGAAAGCTGGGGAGATCTGGCCACCATCCGTGCAGAGGCGCGCGCGACGGGGCAGGAGGGGCTGATGGTCAAGCGCCTCGATGCACCCTATGTCGGCGGGCGCCCAATGGGCCCCTGGTTCAAATGGAAACGCGACCCTCTGAACGCCGATTGCGTTCTGGTCTACGCCCAGCGAGGTCATGGCAAACGCTCGTCCTACTATTCGGACTACACCTTCGCTGCCTGGCGACCCGGTGTCTCGGGACCGGAGCTTGTGCCCGTCGGCAAAGCCTATTCAGGCTACACCGATGAAGAGCTTCTCAAGCTCGACCGCTGGGTGCGCAACAACACGGTCGACCGTTTTGGCCCGGTTCGGGCGGTTGCGCCCGAACTCGTGCTGGAAGTTGCCTTCGATGCAGTCCAGCGCTCGACCCGGCACAAATCGGGGATCGCGATGCGGTTTCCGCGCATCAAGCGAATCCGCTGGGACAAGCCGGCAGGCGAGGCTGACCGGCTCGAGACGCTCGAGGCGCTTATCGATGCCGGGTGAGCCCTAGGTTTTTCGGAAGCTAGCCGGATCAGGAACCGGACCGGCATAGGGCTCGCCCAGCGGGGCGTAGAGGGTCCCGAACAGCCGTGCCACCGGCAGCCCGTCCGTCCAGCGGATGTACTCCTTGTCGGCGTCATAGAGGTCGTCTCGGATGTGCGCCGCCACGATCTCGCCCAGCACGATGTCACGGGCGATGCCACACTGAACGGTGACATAGCGCCGGCACTCGAACGCCACCGGGGCCGAAGTGATGCGCGGAGGTGTCACGTGATCGGACGGTGCGGTTTCGAAGCCCGCGAGCGAGAGCTCGTCGATGCCCGGCTCGAACTCGGCGGCCGTAACCAGCATGCCCTCGAACATCGCATCATCGACGATGTGGGCGACGAACTCGCCGGTCTCCTCGATGTTGCGCCCGGTGTCCTTCTTCGGCCCGCTGTCGCGTCGCGCGATGCCGAGCCCGACGATGGGCGGATCATCTGAGAAGCCGTTGAAGAAGGAATAGGGGGCCGCGTTCGGTGTGCCCTGCGCATCCACGGTCGTCACCAGCGCGGGCGGGCGCGGGATGATCGCGGCGGTCATCACCTTGTATTTCAGCTTCCGGTCGATGTCGGCGAAATCAATGCGCATGGGTGCTCCCTCTCTGGTCTGGCGCCGAGCCTAGAGGGAGGGGCATCCGTGTGGAAGCCGTGTTTGCGTCAGTGCACAGGCACCATACCGCATTTGTGGAGCGAAAGCCCCTTGATCTTGGCCCTGCGGCAGGCCTTGGCCAGGCGGTCCGAGAAGAAGACGCCTTCATAGAGTATTGGGTCGATCCACATATCGACCGGCGGCTCAGTCTCAGCGCGGACGTTGACAATGATCTTGTCAACGATGTTCGGCGCCCAAATGCCGTTGCCGTAGCGCGCGGCCGAACCTTCTGGCACAAAGCACGCGAATTTCTCGGTGATGTTCATGTGAAAGAAGCGCCCCGGAAACGGGGTCTTCCGGTCCTTTTGCAGGACCTCGGCCTCGACGAATTGCGTGCTACCGGTTTCGAATTCAGCAACGAGCTCCCTGAACCGTTCGGAAACGAGCATGTATCGGTTGGTGATGCGGAAGACCTCGAGCAGAACCTTTCTTGTGGTTTTTGGGTCGAGCCAGACGGGACTGGGAAATCTTTCGATCGGGATGGGATCACCTCGTGTGATCTTTTGGTGCTGCTTAGGAAACGCAATCCGATATTTCTCAGTTTCATACGTGATCGGCATCATGTTCTTCATGGCGATCCGAAAGTCACTGAACCAGATCATCGCGGCCTCTACGATTTGAACCTGCCAAAACATTGTCACCGAACACTGTGTCGAAACAAAAGCGCCCGCGGCGGGGCCGCGGGCGCGTGCAAGCATCTCGGGTCGCGACCGGGTCAGATCGCGAGGTACTCCTGGCGCAGGTCGGCGTTGTCGAGCACCTCCTGGGCCGTGCCGTCGAAGACCACCTCACCCATGTCGAGGATGATCGCGCGGTCCGCCAGATGGAGGGCTGCAATCGCGTTCTGCTCGACGATGATTGTCGTCATGCCGAGTTTCTTGATCTGCTCGAGGGTCTTCTCGATCTCCTGCACGATGACAGGCGCGAGACCTTCGTAGGGCTCATCCAGCAGAAGGAGCTTCACGTCGCGCGCGAGCGTCCTGCCGATCGACAGCATCTGCTGCTCGCCGCCCGAGAGGGTGGTGCCTTCCTGCTTGCGCCGTTCGCCGAGACGGGGGAAGAGCTCGTAGATGCGCTCGATCGACCAGCCATGCGGTTCGGCAATCTGGGCGAGCTTGAGGTTCTCCTCGACCGAGAGCCCTTGGATGATCCGGCGATCCTCGGGGACCAGGCCGATGCCGACCCGGCTCGCCTCGAACGCTTTCATCTCGTGAAGTGGCTTGCGGTCGAGCCAGATCTCGCCATGCCGCAGCTCCGGATCGTCGACGCGCGCCAGGGTTCGCAGCGTCGATGTCTTGCCGGCGCCGTTGCGGCCCAGAAGAGCCACGATCTCCCCTTCTCGGACGTCGAAGCTCACGCCTTGCACAATGTAGCTTTCGCCGTAGTAGGCATGCAGGTCCCAGGCCGAGAAGAAGGCCGGTTGGCCCCCCTTGCTCTTGGTGGGGCTGACGCTCGGGACCTTGGCGTCGGCGGAGACGGGGGGCTGTACGATGCTTTCCATGTCGGTGTCGTCCTTGACCAGTCTCAGCGAACTCATAGATGCGCGCCTCCGAGATAGGCTTCCTGAACCTTCGGGTTGCCTTTGATCTGCTGAGGTGCGTCTTCGGCGATGACCGTGCCTTGCGCCAGCACCGAGATTTTCTCTGCCAGAGAGAAGACCACATGCATGTCGTGCTCGATCACCACCATCGTAATGCCGGTCTCGGCGATGCGCTTGAGCAGGTCAATCGTGGCGTTGGTGTCGGCGCGCGCCATGCCTGCCGTGGGCTCGTCGAGCAACAGCAGACGCGGCTCCTGCACCAGGCACATGGCGAGCTCGAGACGCCGCTTGTCGCCACGTGAGAGCTGACCGGCCTGCATCTCCAGTTTGCCCTCCATGCCGACCTCGGCGAGCATTTCGAGTGCTTTCTGGTAGAGCGAACCCTCACCCGACACCGGGTTCCAGGCGTTCACCGAGAACGCACCGTCGCGCCGGGCAAAGGCCGGGATCATGACGTTCTCGATCAGGGTGAGATCAGCGAAGATCTCGGGTGTCTGGAAGACCCGGCTGACGCCGAGCTGGTTGATCTCGTGCGGCTTGATGCCCAGCAGCGACTTGCCATCGAACGTCACGGTGCCGGTGTCGGGCACCAGACGGCCGATGAAGCAGTTCAGGAGCGTGGACTTGCCAGCACCGTTCGGGCCGATGATGGCGTGGACGGTGCCTTCTCCGATCTCGAGGTTGACGTCGTTCAGTGCCTTGAGGCCGCCGAACCGCTTGTTGATGTTGCGAACCGTGAGGATGCTCATTTCCGCCTCCCTTACTCGGCCGGTGTGGCTGCAGCGCGCGCGCCGCTGTCATCGCTCTTCTCACGCTTGAAGAGACGCAGGAGCCGCATGATGCCTTCCATCAGCCCACCGGGCAGGAAGATCACGACGATCATGAAGAGAGCACCGAGCGTCAGGTGCCAGCCTTCGCCCACGAAGAGCCCCGAGATCGAGACCATGGCATGCTGGAGCGTCTCGGGCAGGAACGAGTAGATCTGCATCAGCGTGCCTTCGTTGAACTCGGAGAGCTTGGCCTCGGCGCCCTTGATGATGCCCGCGCCCAGAACAGGGCCGAGAAGCGTGCCCGTGCCTCCGAGAATGGTCATCAGCACGACTTCACCCGAGGCGGTCCACTGCATCCGCTCCGCGCCCGCCAGCGGGTCGGTCACCGCAAACAGTCCGCCGGCGAGACCGGCATACATTCCCGAGATGACGAAGGCGGCGAGTGCGTAGGGCCGGGTGTTCAGGCCCGTGTAATTCATGCGGTTCTGGTTCGATTTCACCGCACGCAGCATCAAGCCGAACGGCGAGCGGAAGATGCGCATGGCGAGGTAGAAGCAGACGATCAGAACCACGGCGCAGAAGTAGTACCCGGCATAGCCCGTCATCGTGAGCCCGAAGAGATCGGAGGAGGGCAGGACCGCGCCGTAGTCGCGACCGAAGATCGTTGTATCGATCCAGCGCGGGTCCGACTGATTGAGCTGCAGTCCGGTCTCGCCGTTGGTGATCGGCGTGAGCACCGAGTAGGCGAGGCTGTAGCTCATCTGCGCGAACGCGAGCGTCAGGATCGAGAAGTAGATACCCGAACGCCGGAGCGAGACGAAACCGATGATCAGCGCGAAGACACCGCCCATCAGGGTCGCGAAGACCACGGCCGGGATCGGGTTCATCGATACGAGCTTGAACGTCCAGACCGCCGTGTAGGATCCCGCGCCCAGGAAGGCCGCGTGCCCGAAGGAGAGATAGCCCGTCAGGCCGAACAGGATGTTGAACCCGATCGCGAAGATCCCGAAGATGGCGAACTTCTGCAGGATGTCCGGATAGCCCAGGCCGATCGGGGCCAGGATGTAGGGGCCAAGCAGAACCGCGGCGATGAAGCCTGCCAGCAGCAGCATGTCGTTGGTTTTTGAGGTCTTTACGGTCATGGCTCAGGTCTCCATCACGCCCTTGCGGCCCATCAGCCCACGCGGGCGGACCAGCAGGATGATCACGGCGATGAGGTAAATGATGATCTGGTCGAGCCCGTAGATTCCGAGCTGCTGTTCCCAGAACGGCATGGCGGCAAAGCTCTGGAGGATGCCGAGCAGGAAGCCCGCGGCGACGGCGCCTCCGAGGCTGCCCATGCCGCCGACCACGACCACGACAAAGCTCAGCACCAGGAAGTCCATGCCCCAGTGATAGTCGGGCGGTTGGATCGGCGTGTACATGACACCCGCGAGCCCGGCGACGGCGGCCGCCAGTCCGAACATGAAGGTGAACCGCCGGTCGATGTCGATGCCGAGCAGACCCACGGTCTCGCGGTCCGCCATTCCCGCGCGGACGACCATGCCGAACGTGGTGAACTGCAGGAACGAGAAGACGCCGGCGATGACCAGTGTGGAGAAGCCGAAGTAGACCATCCGCCAGTAGGGATACACGACGGTGCCCGCATCGAGGCCCAGCAGGGCGCCGACATCCGCCGACCCGGTCAGCGTCTCGGGTGCCGAGAGCGGGATCGGATTGGCGCCATAGAATTTCTTGATGATCTCGCCCAGCACGATGGCGAGGCCGAATGTCACCAGGATCTGCTCGGCGTGCGGGCGCTTGTAGAAAAAGCGGATCAGACCGCGCTCCATGATGTAGCCGATGAGCAGCATCACCGGGATCGCGATCAAGATTGAGACCGGCACTGAATAGTCGAGGATGACGGCGCCGAAATCGCCGAACCATTTCTCAACATAAGGTGTGCGGATCTCCATGGGGGAGCCCCAGGCCGTGAGCTGATCGGGATCGAGCGTCACACTCTCCAGGCTCAGCATCGTCTTCACCGTCACGGCGGTGAACGCGCCGAGCATGAACAACGCGCCATGGGCGAAGTTCACCACGCCCAAGGTACCGAAAATCAATGTCAGCCCGAGAGCAATCAGCGCATAGGCGCCGCCCTTGTCGAGCCCGTTCAAGACCTGAAGAAGAATGGATTCCATTGGATCCCGCCCCGTCTTGCGCGTGTCCGCGCTGAGAGAGCCGGCCGCGCGGGTGCGCGACCGGACAGGTTAGCAGGTGACGCTCAGGCGCCGTCGTTGTAGGGGCCGAGTTCACCGCCGAGCATGTCGGCCGGGTACTCGACCTGGGCACGGGGCGTGACTTCCACGACCTCGAGAACGTCGAACTTGGAGTCCGGGTTCTCCTTGCCCTTCACGACCAGGACGTCCTTGAAGCACTGGTGATCGGCGGCACGGTAGAGCGTCGGACCGTTGCCGAGACCGTCGAACTCGAAGCCCTCCAGGGCCGGACCGACAGCGCTCGGACGGAAGTCACCGGCCCGCTGGCAGGCATCCGCATACAGCAGCGCCTGGCAGTAGCAGGTGTGCGCGGCCTGCGACGGCGGGAAGCCGTACTTCTGGCCGAAGGACTTGACGAATGCCTTCGAGCCTTCGTCCGAGAGCGACCAGTGCCAGTTGGTCGAGCCGTAGATGCCCTTGACGTTCTCGCCTGCGCCCTGCGCCATGAGGCGCGAGTAGAGCGGCACCACGATGGCGAAGTCCTTGCCGTTGACCTGCTTGTCGCGCAGACCGAACTGGACGGCCTGGGTCAGCGAGTTGACCATGTCCTTGCCGTAGTGGTTCAGGACCAGCACATCGGCACCCGAGTTCAGCACAGGGGTGATGTACTGCGAGAAGTCACCGGCGCCGAGCGGCGTGCGGATCGCGGCCACCGTCTCCCAGCCGAGCTGCTCGGTGTACTTCTTGATCGAGCCTTCCTGCGACCAGCCCCAGTTGTAGTCGGCGGTCAGGTGGTAGGCCTTGCGGTCGGTGCCGAAGTTGTTCTTGAGCACCGGACCCAGGGCAGCGCCTGACATCTCGGTGTTGAAGAAGTGACGGAACCCGTTTGCCCGCTTGTCCTTGCCGGTGGTGTCGTTCGAGTGGGTCAGACCCGCCATGAAGATGACACCAGCTTCCTGGCAGTAGGACTGCACGGCCACGGCGACGCCCGAGGACGAGCCGCCGGTGATCATGATTGCGCCGTCCTTCTCGACCATACGCTTGGCAGAAGCACGGGCCGCGTCCGACTTGGTTTGCGTGTCGCCGGTGACGAACACCACCTTCTTCCCGTTGATGCCGTTGCCCTGCAGCTCCTTTGACGAGAAGGTGTTCAGCATGCCGCCGTCGCCTTCGCCGTTGAGGTGCTCCACGGCCAGCTCGTAGGCGCGCAGCTCGTCCGCACCTTCGTCGGCATAGGCGCCGGTCTGCGGTACGTTGAAGCCGAGCGTCACCGTGTCGGCGGTTGGCTCGTTGGTATAGCCTGCCGCCCAAGCGCTGCTGGTGAAGATCGTCGGCGCCGCAAGTCCTGCGCCGAGCGCTGCCGAGCCTTTCAAAAGACCGCGGCGGCTGGTGATCAGTTTGCTCATCTGGGAGTCTCCCTGAGATTTCCTTCCTGCCGGCTTCCGAGCGGGGAATTGGTTTCGCCATTCCCGGTGCGTTGGCCGGCTTGAGCGATGTTCGCCCGTTAAGGTCAATGCCCCATTCTTGTCAAAATCTCAATAACCAATTGACATGAATAGATTTTTTGGTGAATATATTTGCATAACTGATGTGCAGTTTGTCAATTATTTACATTGCACTGCACTAAGCTGCTGGCGCGAAAGGGAAACACATGCCGCAGAGGCTCTTGGGGGCCAGAATTCGTGAGCGACGGCGCCAGATCGGCACGACACAGGCGGCTCTTGCCCAGCAGGTCGGGATTTCACCGTCCTACATGAACCTCATCGAGCGCAACAAGCGGGCGATCGCCGGACCGCTGCTGCGCCGCATTGCCAAAGCCCTTGAGGTCAGTCTCGATGATTTGGACGGCGCATCGGAGCGCCGGTTGCTCGAAGGTTTGGAGGAAGTTGCGCATTTGCCTCAACTTTCTCGGCTTCAGATCGAGGCCGATCGTGTGGGAGAGTTTCTCGGGCGGTTTCCCGGTTGGGCACGCGCATTGGCGGCCCTTGTCCGCTCGGAACAAGAGACGCGTGAGCTCAATCGGGCGCTCTCTGACCGGCTGAGCCACGATCCGTTTCTCGGTGAATCGGTGCACCAGATGCTCACGCGGATCGCCTCGGTGCGCTCGGCGGTAGAGATTCTGGCTGATGTCGAGGACATGTCTGCGGAGGAGCGCGGGCGCTTCGACCGCATTGTTCAGGATGAAACGCGGGTTCTCTCCGACGTGGGCGAGGCGCTGGCGGCGTACTTCCAAAAGGCGGAAGCGCCCGGCAGGGCATTGACGCCGCTCGATGAGGTCGAGGCTCTGTTTGATGCCCGCGAGAACCGGTTCGCCGAGATCGAGGCGGCGGTCGACTCCGGCCTCTCCGACATGGATCCGGTGATCGATGCCATCCTGCAGTCGCAACCCCAGATCGAAACGGAGGTTGCGCGGACCCGGGCGCGGGCAGCGCTGACGTGCTATGTGGAGGATGCGCTCCTCGCACCGGCCGCACGTTTTGCCGAGGCCGCCGCCAAGCACCGCTATGACATCGAGACACTCGCCGAAGAGCTGGACGCGCCCGTGGATGTTGTCTGTAGGCGACTGACGACACTGGCAGTCGAGAAGGATGTGCCGCGGTTCGGTTACCTTTCAGCCAATGCTGCCGGCGCAATCGTCGACGTGCGCAGCCTGCGTGGCATGTCGGCCCCCAGGTACGCGGCTGCGTGTCCGCTCTGGGCTCTGTTTCGAGCACAGCAAGCGCCCGGTCTGACGCTCCGTCAGCGTGTCGGGTTCCCCAACGGCAGTCGATTTGTCTTTGCGGCCCGCAGCCGGGCGGTGGCGAGCGCGGGTTTCGGCGTGCCCCGGCATTTCGTGACTGACATGCTGGTGATGACCGAGGCGGATGCCGCGCTGACGGCCTATGCGGTGCATGACGACACGCCGGTCGAGCAGGTTGGTCCGTCCTGCCGCGCGTGTCCAAGGCGGGACTGTGCGCACCGGGTGGCAGATCCCCTCGTCGGCTGAACTTTCCGGGAAGGCTGGCGCTCGACAGGACACTTTGTCATATTCGGGCAAAGGCACGGCGACAGACCGGTCGACACACCCTGGGGGAAATGTCATGGGCAAGCGCGTTTTGCTGGCCGAAGACGAACCGAACATCACAATCTCTCTCCGTTTTCTTCTCGAGCGGGCTGGTTTCGAGGTGACATGCCGCACAGACGGACGCGAAGCGCTCGAGACGGTCATCGAAATGGCGCCCGAACTGGTTGTGCTCGACGTGATGCTGCCGGGCATTGACGGCTTTGAAGTCCTGCGCGGTATCCGTGCGACGCCGGGCCTGTCCGGGGTTCCTGTCATTGTGCTGACCGCCAAGGGCCAGCGCGAGGATCGTGAGCGGGCGTTGAGCGGTGGGGCGGATCTGTTCATCACGAAGCCGTTCTCGAACGCCGAGGTTGTCGAGGCTGCGCACCGCCTGACGGCGGGAGCAGCCGCATGACGGATGCCCCGCAAGGTGGCGGGGGATCGGCACCGGCAAGCCCGCCCGACAGGCCGCTTGCCGCACGCAAGCTGCGCGACCGAGCGATGGTGCTTCCTGTCGTCGGCATGGTGCTGCTGCTGCCACCGGTCGCCTCAACGCTCGCTGTGCCGATCAGCGTGTTCGGGGTGCCCCTGATCGTGATCTATCTGTTCGGGGTCTGGGCCGTGCTGGTGTGGTTCGCCCGACAATTGGCGCATCGGGTCGCCGTCGAGACGCAGCCCGGTCGGGCAGGGACATCGTCCGCGGTGTCCGGGGTTCGCGCGGACATGGGCTGATGCTGTCCTCGGACCTGCTTCTTGCCGTCTGTCTCGGTTACGTCGCGTTCCTGTTTGCCGTTGCCTTCATCGTCGACCGCCAGTCGCGGGCGGGCAGGGCGCGCTGGCTGCAGTCGCCTGTGGTCTACACGCTCTCGATCTCCGTCTACTGCACGGCCTGGACGTTTTATGGCGCCGTTGGCTCCGCGGCCCGGAACGGGCTCGAATTCGTGACGATCTATCTCGGCCCGACGCTGGTCTTCGTCGGCTGGTGGTGGTTCTTGCGAAAGCTGGTCCGGATCGGTCGCGAGCAGCGGATCACCTCGATCGCGGATCTGATCTCGTCGCGCTATGGCAAGTCGCCGACGCTCGCTGTGATGGTCACCTTCATCGCCGTGATCGGGACGACGCCCTACATCGCCCTGCAGCTGCAGTCCGTGACACGCGCCTTCCAGGTGATTGTGGGCAGCGGCGACAGCACCACGACCGCCTTCTGGGTTGCGGCGGGTATGGCGCTTTTCACCATTCTCTTCGGCACCCGCAATGTCGATGTGAACGAACGTCATCTCGGCGTGGTCGCAGCCATCGCGATCGAGGCGGTGGTCAAGCTGGTCGCCCTCATCGCAGTCGGGATCTTCGTCGTATTCGCCATTGGCGGCGGCATAGGGCCCGCATTCGAGGACACGCCGCCCGAACTTGTCTCAGGCGACATCTTCGGGCCGCGCTGGCTGACGCTGATGTTTCTGTCCGCGGCCGCGATCATCTGTCTCCCGCGGCAGTTCCAGGTCACGGTGGTCGAGAATGTCGACGAGCGCCACCTGATCACCGCCTCGTGGCTCTTTCCGCTATATCTGCTGGGCATCAGTCTGTTCACGCTTCCGATCGCGGTGGTCGGGTTGAAGGTCATGCCCGCTGGTGCGAACCCCGACCTCTTCGTGCTCAGCCTGCCGCTTGCCTTCGATAGGCACGACATCGCCTTGCTGGCCTTTCTCGGAGGCTTCTCGTCCGCGACCTCGATGGTGATCGTGGCCTCGATCGCGCTTTCGACCATGGTTTCTAACCATGTGGTGGTGCCGCTGGCACTTCGCTTCTCGATGGAAGGACGCGAGTCGAGCGGTGATGTACGCGACCTCCTGTTGCGCGCAAGGCGGGTCTCGATCGCGGTGATCCTGGCGCTCGGGTTCCTGTATTTCCAGCTGACCGGCGGCTCGGATGCGCTCGCGGCCATCGGGCTCATCGCGTTTGCGGGCGTCGCCCAGTTTCTGCCGAGCTTGTTGGGCGGCATCTTTTGGCGCGGCGCGACGCGTGCCGGTGCGCTCGCGGGTCTCTCGGCGGGGTTCGTGATGTGGGTCTACACGCTGTTCCTGCCGAGTTTCGGCGGTGATTTCCTGCTGTCCGAGGCAACGCTGGCGCACGGACCCTCAGGCATCGAGCTTCTGAGACCCCAGGCCCTGCTCGGACTTGCGGGGCTCGATCCACTGGTCCACGCGATCGTCTGGAGCATCGGGCTGAACACGCTGGTGTTCTTGTGTGTTTCTGCGTTCAGCCATCCCGCACCGCTCGAGAGGCTTCAGGGCGCGCTGTTCGTCGATGTCTTTCACACAATGCCGGGAGAGGGGCACCGCTTCGTGCAGCGTTCGGCCGCGCCCGAGGATCTTTTCGTGCTGGCGCAGCGAATCCTGGGGGCGGAACCGGCGCAGCTGCTGTTTGACGAGATTGCCCGGTCGCAGGGTCTGCGTCATGGGTTGCCGCACCCGACCGACGCTTTCATCGACCGTCTGGAGCGTGAACTCGCGGGCTCCGTGGGCGCGGCTTCGGCCAACGCGATGATCAACCGGATCGCGGGCGCGCAGAGCATCAGTCTTACCGAGCTGATGAAGATCGCCGACGAGACGCAGCGCTTGATCGAGACCTCCGAGCGCCTCGGGCAGAAGACGCGCGAGCTCGAGCAGACCGCGGCAGAGCTTCGCAAGGCGAACGAGCAGTTGCGCACGCTGGATGCGCAGAAGGACGACTTTCTGAGCCACGTCAGCCACGAGCTGCGCACGCCGATGACGTCGGTGCGGTCGTTCTCCGAGATTCTGATCGAGGACCCCGATCTTGATCCCGAGCAACGCCGGAACTTCCTTGGGATCATTCATGACGAAAGCCTGCGCCTCACGCGCCTGCTCGACGAGATTCTGGACATCAGCCGGCTCGAGGCGGGCGAGGGTGAGATCGAAATGCACGACGTCGTGCTCGCGGATGCCATAAACGCGACGCTCGACACGGTGTTGCCGCTTGCCAAGGACGCGGGCGTGCGTCTTGTCCGGCCTGAACTCGCGGAGGGACTTGTCGTTTCGGCAAACCCCGACCGGCTCAGGCAGGTCTTTCTCAACCTCGCCACGAATGCTTTGAAGTACAACACCGCCGAGAACCCCGAACTGGTCATCGAGATTGCTGATCTCGGGTCGTATCTCGCCGTCGACTTCATCGACAATGGTGGCGGTGTGACGCGCGAGGAGGCATCGAACATCTTCTCGAAGTTCACCCGCGGGCTCCGTGCCGGTGAGGCGCGGGGGGCGGGGCTCGGCCTGCCCATCAGCCGCGCCATCATGCGCCGCTTCGGTGGCGATCTTCGGGTGATCTTTCGGCCCGACGGCAGCACGTTCTTCCGGGTTGAAATCCAGCCGGTGCGTCTCGCCGCCGAGTAGTCCCGCTCAGTCGGGCGGAACAGGCGGCCCGTCTCGGTAGGGACGCAGGGCGCGGGCCACCAGATCATGGGTCGGGACAGGCACACCGAGCTCTGCGCCAAGGCGGGCAATGGTTCCGCTGAGATAGTCCAGTTCCAGCCGTTTGCCGTGCTCCAGATCACCAAGCATCGAGGCACGCATGGTGTCGGGCAAAGCCCGCGCCATCTCGATCGTCCGTGCGACCGACTCTTCTGACAGGTCTGGGCAGAGGATGCGACCCACAGCATGGGTCTCGGCCACGGCGCGCTCATAGAGCTCGAACGTCTCGGGGTCGGCACGCAGCGCACCGATCGGCAATCTTGTCAGTGTCGTCGTCGCGCTGAGAGCGCTCAGCTGCAGGAACTTCTCCCAGATGGCAACATCGATCTCTCCGGTGATCTCGGCCTCAACGCCGGCGCGCTCGAACTCGGCCAGCAACCGGTTGCATCGGGTGCTGTCCCGGCCGTCGAACTCACCGAAGATCAGCCGCGCCAACGGTCCTCCGTGGCTGATGATGCCGGGCGCCTGGATATAGGCCGGTATGATCGCGATGCCGCCGATCATGCGCTGATCGCCCACGACGGTTCCGATCAGCCGCCGGGCATCGATCCCGTTCTGAAACGAAATCACCGCGGTCTCCGGGCCCAGCAAGGGCGCGATTGCTCGTGCCGCGGCGTCGGTGTCGTAGAGCTTGACGAGAACCATGACCATGTCGACCGGCCCGATCTCGGCTGGATCGTCCGTTGCCCGCACGCTGGGCAGGTGAAGGTCGCCCAGCGGACTCTCAAGGCGCAGGCCATCGCGGCGCAGCGCCTCGAGATGAGCCCCGCGTGCAACGAACGACACGTCCGAGCCCGAGGCGGCCAGGCGGCCGCCGAAGTAACATCCGAGCGCACCGGCGCCCATCACGGCAATCTTCATCATGACCTCCATGGGTTGGGCCGTCGCTGGCAACGCGAGCCAGCGACGGTCACCTAAGCCGCGTCCTGTGCGATTTCATCCGCAGCTTGCTGCATTACACCTGAAACCAGCGCGTAGACCACGGTCCATGCCGAGCGGATCTCTGGCGTGAAGCGTTCCGCGAGCACATGCTCGAGCGTCCACATCAGCGCGCTTGCCACACTGTCGTAGTGATCATCGAGGACGCCGTATCTGGCGTGGCGCGCTCCGAGTGCCCGGAGGACCGGTTCTGCGGCTCCAAGCGTGTCGGCGGCCTCGACTACCGCGCTCAGCGCGCCGATCAGACGCTCGTGCTGGAGTTCCATGTCCGTCCGGGCAAACAGCTGCTCGATGTCCGGGTCGATCTCGAACAGGCGTTCATAGAACAATGGGGCGATGCGCGGCGCTTCTGGGGCAAGCATTGTCCAGCTGGTTCGGATGGCGCTCACTGTGTCGGCGGAAAGGGCATTCATCGGTTCATCTCCGTCGTCGGTTGGGAACGGGCAGAGTTTACGAAGTGTCGTTCTTCTCGTAAAATGAATTAGGCAGAACATATCGTTCGGAGAATGTGATGAACTTGCGTGATCTCGAAGTCTTCCGCGCCGTTGTCACCGAAGGTGGAATCACACGGGCGGCGGAGAAGCTCGGGCGTGTTCAGTCCAGCGTGACAGCTCGGGTCAAGCAACTGGAACAGGAACTGGAGGTCGAGCTGTTCGTGCGGGAGGGCAAGCGCCTGCACATCTCGCCGCCAGGGCGGACGTTGCTTGGCTACGCGGAAAGGCTGCTTGCGTTGGCCGATGAGGCGCGTGCCGCAATGAGCGATGACCGTCCGCGCGGCGCATTCCGGCTCGGGGCGATGGAAAGCACCGCCGCCGTGCGGCTGCCTGCCCCCCTCGCGGAGTTCTACCGCCGACATCCCGAGGTTGACCTCAAGCTGCGCACAGGCAATCCGCAGCAGCTCTCCGCGGCCGTGCTCGGTGGCGAGCTTGACGCGGCGCTCATCGCCGAGCCTGTGGCACAAGCCCGGTTCGACTGGGCGCCGGCCTTCGAGGAGCGTCTGGTGCTCGTCGCCCCCGCGGATCATCCGCCCATCAGCCAGACATCGCGCCCGCCCGACACGATCATCGTCTTCGAGTCCGGATGTCCGCATCGGCGCCGGCTCGAGGAGTGGTATGCCGGGCGCAGTGATCTGCCGGGGCAGACACTGGAGCTGGGCTCCTACCATGCCATGTTCGGGTCGGTCGTCGCCGGCATGGGGGTGGCCCTGATGCCCGAAAGCGTGCTCGCGGCGTTCCCCGAGCGTGCGCGCGTGAGCACACATCCGCTGCCGAAAGGTCAGGATCGGCTCAGAACGCTGCTGATCTGGCGCCGGGGCACAAGCTCGCCCAAAATCGCGGCGCTGATCGAGGTGCTTTCAGCTCCGAATGCGCCGGCACACGGCCCGGTCACCGAGGATTGATTCGCCTGTGATGCGCAAGCCGCGCACCTCTTGTGCAAACGCAGGGAGGTTGCAATGCCGACACGCAGACAGACTTTGGCACTGGTGGGTGCCGCAGGCGCGGTGCCGGCGCTGGCGGTGCGCGCGGAAGAAGACGTCTCGGGGCTCTACAAGGATCTGATCTTCGGGTCGACACCGGACTACGAGAGCGCCGTGGCGGCGATCCGGTCGCGCGGTGGGCAGGAGCACGTCGCGGCGCTGATCGTGGCCATGCGGTTCACCCGACAGGACGAGCAGCCGATCGTCGATGCGCTGCGCCAGCTTACCGGGGAGAATGACCTTCGCTCGTGGTTCGACTGGATGCTCTGGCAGGAACGCCATGCGGACGTCGTGCCTCACGCGGCCTACACCGGTTTCAAGCGCGATATCTTTCCTCAGAATAGACTCGAACTTCGAGGTTTTTCTCCGCGACGAGTCCCTGCAGCGCGATCGCATGAAGATCCGTTTCGAAGAGATCACCTGGGGCGGCGTCCGGAAAGACGGCATTCCCTCGCTCGACAACCCCACCCTTCTCTCGCCGGAGGAGGCGGACTACCTCGTCGGATCGGACTTTGTGTTCGGCGTGGCGATCAACGGCGACGTGCGCGCCTATCCGCTGCGCATCATGGGTTGGCACGAGATGTTCAACGACGTGATCGGTGGTGTGCCGCTTGCGCTCGCCTACTGCACGCTTTGCGGTTCGGGTATTCTCTTCGAAACGCAGGTCGAGGGTCGGAAGGGCCCGCTCGTCTTTGGGTCGTCGGGCTTTCTCTACCGGTCAAACAAGCTGATGTTCGATCGCGAGACCCATTCGCTCTGGAACCAGTTCACCGGTCGTCCGGTGTCGGGGGCGCTGGTGGACAGCGGCATCGAGCTCAAGCAGCGCCCGGTGGTGATCGAACCCTGGGTCCGCTGGCTCGAGCGCAATCCCGACACAAAGGTGCTCTCGATCGATACCGGCCATGTGCGCGACTACGGCTCGGGTGTCGTCTACGAGAAGTACTTCGGCAGCCCCGACTTGATGTTCCCAACCGCCGTCGATCAGACCCGCCTGAAGCAGAAGGACTACGTCTTCGGCATCCGCACGTTCGGCGGGGCAAAGGCCTGGCCGGTCGATGCCTTCGAGGGGGGGCGAGTGATCAACGATTCGGTCGCGGGCCTGAACGTGGTCCTGGTGGGCGATCGTCTGGGACGGACGGTGCGCGCCTACGATCGGGGCGAGCGGGTCTTCGGTCCGGGCAGTTCAGCGACGGAACTCCTGTCGGGGATCGAGACATGGGCGGTGACCGAAGAGGGCCTGGTGGGCCCGGACGGCCAAAAGGCCCCCCGCGTCGCCGGACACATTGCCTACTGGTTTGCCTGGGACGGCTATCTCGGCGCGCAGTCGGAGTTCTACGAAGGCTGAGCTGACCCCGCTCTCTGCAACTCGAGACAACCGCTCTGGCGATGCCGGACGCGGCTCGAGCTGCGTGGCCGAGATAATCGGAACGGTTGTCCGACATTTCTGTTGACCGAGGCCTCCCTGACCGATTGACTTCGCGCGTACCCGCGCTGATCAAGTATGCGGCATCAACAAACAGAACGACTGGGAGGATACACATGAGGAAGGTTGCACATGCCGTGCTGGGAGCGACGCTTGGCGCGCTTCTGCTCGCGCCTGCCGCCATCGCGGCCGAGGTGACGATCCGCGTGCAGTCCGTGATTCCCGCCAAGGCAGACGAAGTGTTCATGCTGAACGACTTTGCCAAGGACGTGGCGGCGCTCACGAACGGTGAAGTTCAGATCGAGGTTCTGCCCGCAGGCGCCGTCGTTGGCGTGCGCGAGACGCTTGATGCGGTCGACAAGGGTCTGATCGAAGGCGGCTTCGCCTGGACACACTACTGGTCGGGCAAGCATCCGGCAGCCATGCTGTTCGGCTCGCCGGTCGCTGGCGCCGGTGTCGGCATCGACAACATCGCGTTTGTCAGCTGGTTCCAGTATGGCGGCGGCAAGGAACTCTACGACCGCCTCTGGGACGAGATGGGCGTGAACGTCAAGGGGTTCATGCTGCAGCCCGTGGGACCGGAGGCGCTCGGCTGGTTCAAGGAGCCGATCACGTCGATGGACGACTTCCGCAAGTACCGCTTCCGCACACCGCCGGGCATTCCTGGCCAGACCTACAAGGACATCGGTGTGGCCTCTGTGGCGATGGGTGGCGGAGATATCCTGCCTGCGCTTGAGAAGGGCGTGATCGATGCGGCCGAGTGGTGCTGCCCGAAGCCTGACAGCGTGTTCGGCTTCCAGAAGGTGCTCAAGCACTACTATCTGCAAGGTCTGCACCAAGTCGTGGTGAACGCCGATCTCTACATCAATGGCGATGTCTACAACGGTCTGACCGATCACCAGAAAAAGGCGATCGAGGTTGCCGCCAACGCATCGCTGACCAAGGCGATGGCGTACCGGATCTACGAGAACGGCAAGGCGTTGAAGGACCTCACCGAGAACCACGGCGTGATCCTGCACGATACGCCGGCGGACTACTTCCCGGCCTACATGAACGCCGCCAAGGCATCGCTCGAGAAGAACGCCGCCGAGAACGCCTTCTTCGCCGAGGTCTGGCAGAGCCAGAAGGATTTCGCCGAGATTGCAGTGCCGTTCTGGGCCGGGGCTCAGACCTCGAACGCGGCGCTGGGCAAGGCATTCGCCGACTCTCTCAAGTAAGACCTAGGTGCAACTCACGCAGTTGCCTGGCGACTATGCGGTGGCCCGTTCGGGCCCCGCAGCGCCCGTTCCGGAGGGTGTGCTCTCCGGTACGGGCTTTCGGTCGGTCAGCCGAACCGAGGATGAGTTGTCGGTCGTGGCACCCACACAAGAGATCACGGGCATGGATATCGTTGATCGCGGCTGGACGGCGTTCAAGGTGCACGGCCCCTTCGCGTTCGACGTGACCGGGGTGGTGGCGGGCCTGTCGACCACGATCGCGGACGCCGGGATCGGCATCTTCGTCGTCTCGACCTACGACACCGACTACATCCTCGTGAAAAGCGAGCACGCCCGCAAGGCAGCCGACGCCTGGCGGTCATCCGGGCACGAAGTGACGTGAGAGGCTCATGAGCCAAGACCCTGATATCGGCGCGCTCGATACCTCGGACGAGATGATCGCCGAGCGGCGCAGCGATGGCCCATTGCCTCCCGACATGTGGCTGGGCTGGCTTGCGCAGGCGATCGACACGTTTTCGCTCTGGGTGGGTCGGATCACATGCCTGCTGTTGATCCCGATGATGACGGTGGTGATCATCGAGGTGGTGGGCCGCAAGCTGTTCACCGCGCCCACGGATTACGCCTACGATGTCAGCCGCTGGACCATGGGCGCGATGTTCATGCTGGGGGCGGGCTACGCTCTCATGAAAGGGGTCCACATCCGCGCCGACTTTCTCTACCGCACGCTCTCGGTGAGGAACCAGGCCAGGGTCGATCTCTTCCTCTACGTCTTCTTCTTCTTCCCCTCGCTGGTGCTCTTCACCTGGGTCTCGTTCGAATACTTCTCGAAGGCCTTCGAGACCCAGGAGCGTTCGATGGACACGGCTTGGATGCAGGTGGTCTGGCCGGTCTATTCCACCCTGCCGCTCGGCGGGCTTTTCCTGCTGATCCAAGGGGTCTCTGAAGTGCTGAAATGCATCTATGCCATCGGCAAGGGCCGTTGGCCGTGATCGAGTTTTTCACAACCATGCCGAAGGAGACCATCGGCCTCATCATGGTCGGGATGATGCTGTTTGCGATCTTCCTCGGCTATCCGATCTCGTTCACGCTGGTGTTTCTGGGCGTGGTGTTCGGCTACTGGGCCGGTGGGGACCTGGTCTTCTTCCTCATGACGCAGAAGTTCTCGGGCGCCATCCAGGAGCAGACCCTGGCGGCGGTCCCGCTGTTCGTCTTCATGGGCATCATGATGGAACAGGCGGGTCTGATGGAGCGGCTGTTCCGCGCCGTGCAGCTCATGCTCGCCTCGACGCGCGGATCGCTCTATGTCGCCGTGCTGTTCGTCTCGACGATCTTTGCCGCCGCCACCGGCATTGTCGGCGCGTCGGTCACGATCTTGGGCATCATGGCCGCGCGGACGATGAACCGCTCGGGCTACAACGTGCAACTTGCGGCCGGCACGATCACCGCGGGGGGGACGCTTGGCATCCTGATCCCGCCCTCGATCATGCTGGTTGTCATGGGACCGGTGCTCGAGGTGCCGGTGACCGATCTGTTCGCAGCGGCCATCGTGCCGGGACTGATGCTGGCCGGGCTCTATACGCTCTATGCACTGGCGCGCTGCTGGTTCGACGAGAGCCTCGGGCCACCGCTGCCCGAGAACGAACGCCCGAACGACTGGGCGCTGGTCGCGCGTGAGTTCTTTCTTGGCCTTGTGCCGCCTGCAGCACTGGTGGCCTTTGCGCTGGGATCGATCTTGTTCGGGTGGGCAACCCCCTCCGAGGGTGCGGGCTGCGGCGCATTCGGCGCGCTCTTGCTGACAATCGCCTACGGACGCATGACGCTCAAGGGCCTGGGCACCGCGCTGATCAAGACGCTCGAGATCGCGGTTCTGATCCTCTTCCTTGTCGCCGCATCCGACTTCTTCGGTGCGGTGTTCGCCTGGCTCGGCACGCCGACGATGCTGACCAACTATCTGCTGAACCTGGACGTGTCGGTCACGACGATCCTGATCATCATCATGGTCTTCATCTTCCTGCTGGGCTGGCCGCTCGAGTGGGTGCCGATCGTGCTGATCATCGTGCCGATCCTGCTGCCGCTTCTCGACAAGCTCGAAGTGAATTTGCTCTGGTTCGGCATTCTAGTCGCCGTGAACCTGCAGACGGCGTGGCTGTCACCACCGGTCGCGCTCAGTGCATACTTTCTCAAGGGAGTCGTGCCGGACTGGGATCTGAAAGACATCTACTTCGGGATGATGCAGTTCATGGTGATCCAGCTCATCGGTCTGATCCTGGTGTTCAGCTTCCCGCAGATCGCGCTCTGGCTGCCGGAGATGATCTACGGCGGCTAGTGCGCGTCCTCGAGCGCGGCACCGAGATAGGCCTCCTGGACCTTGGCGTTGGCACGGACTTCTTCAGGCGTGCCGGTGGCGATGATCTCTCCGTACACCAGCACCGAGATGCGATCCGCAAGGTCAAAGACGACACCCATATCGTGCTCCACCATGAGCAGGGTGCGCTCGCTTGTCTCCTCGCGGATCAGGCCGACGATGTAATCGGTTTCCGAACGGCTCATCCCGGCGGTCGGTTCGTCGAGCAGAACCACATCCGCGCCACCCGCGATGGTGATGCCGATCTCGAGCGCCCTTTGCTCGGCGTAGGACAAGACACCTGCCGGCAGGTCGCGCCGCTTCGAGAGATTGAGCCGCGACAGGACCTCGTCTGCCGCATCGTTCAGCGCCCGCTGCCGGTTCAGAAGCCGCCAGAAGGCGTAGCGGTATCCCTGGGGCCACAGGAGCGCACAGCGCACGTTCTCGAAGACGCTCATCGCCGGAAAGATGTTGGTGATCTGGAACGAGCGGCTGAGGCCGCGGCGGTTGATCTCGTAGGGCGCAAGCCCCGTCACGGGCATGCCGTGGAGATGGACCACGCCAGAGGTCGGCGCGTAGCGCCCGGTGATCAGATTGAAGAGAGTCGACTTGCCAGCCCCGTTCGGGCCGATGATGGCATGGCGCTCGCCCTTGCGGATCTGGAGGTCGACACCGCGGATAATCTCCGCGCGCCCGAAGGATTTCGTCAGCCCGGAGAGCTCGAGCGCTGCCGTCATCGCGTCGACGCCTCGTCCCAGCTCTCACGCAGTTCGGGAACCCCACGCGCAGCGAGCCATGCACCGCCCAGGGCCAGGCCGACCGTGACAAGCCATGGCCAGACGGCGTCGTGAGAGAAGCTGATCCAGAAGAGGGACATTTCGGTCTCCCCGATCGCCGCATGCCTGGCGTGGAACAGAATCTCCAGCAGACCCGCAAGTGCGAGCACCGCCACAGCCCCCGGCAGCAGCACGCGCAGGTAGGGAAGGGCGAGGGCGCCAAGACGCCCTGATTGCCAGAGCGGCATGTGCATCGCGATCAGCCCGGCCAGTCCCTGGGGAAAGAACATCACCGTCAGCACGAAGAGGGCGCCGACATAGAGCTGCCAGAGATCCGTCTCGAGGCTCAGCACGGTCTGCAGGAGCGTGAACACCACCGCGCCGATGACCGGGCCTGCGAAGAAGCCAACACCTCCCAGAAAGGTCACCAGCAGGATTGAGCCGGAGGTCGCGAGATTCAGGTTCTCCTCGGTCAGGATCTCGTAGTTGATCGCGAAGAGGCCACCTGCAACGCCCGCGAAAAAACCGGAGGCGCAGAACGAGATAAAGCGCACCCACCGCGACGAGTATCCGAGGAACTCTGCCCGTTCCGGATTGTCGCGTACAGCGTTCGCCATACGACCGGCAGGTGTCCGCGAAAACAGGAACATCGCAAGCGCCGAGACGTACATCCATCCCGCGATCAGGTAGTAGACCTCGCCGGAGGTGAAGAACTCGACACCCGCCACGGGCGGCCCCATCGTGCGATCACCACTGATGCCTTCCTCGCCTCCGAAGAAGGCGACGATGATGATCGAGCACGCCGCGATCAACTCGCCGATGCCCAGCGAGATCATCGCGAAGGACGTGCCGGCACGGCGTGTCGAGAACAGGCCGAACATTGCGCCGAACATCAATCCGAAGAGCCCGCCGAAGACCGGCAGGATGGGCAACGGGATCGGCCAGCCGTCGAACTCGACCAGGTTCATCATGTGGACGCAGAAGAAACCGCCGAGTCCCATATAGACGGCATGGCCGAAGCTCAGCATGCCTCCCTGGCCGAGCAGCATGTTGTAGCTGAGCGCAAACACCACGGTGATCGCCATCTGGTTCATGATGGTCGTGGCGGCGCTCTCGGTGAAGACAAGCGGCAGGATCAGCAGCAGTACAGCCGCCGCGAGCCAGGGCATCGTGGCCGCGCGCATGCCGGAGGTTGCGGGCAGGGCGCTTTCGCTCATGTCTCGCGCCGTCCAAGCAGACCGTTGGGGCGGAACACCAGCACCAGAACCATCAGGAGATAGGGCAGCATCGGTCCGATCTGTGGAAGCATCATGGTCCAGAAATCGGCGAAGGGGCTTGCATAGATGTCAGCCGGCGGTGCGATGCCGGCCAGTCCCATAAGGTCTGCAAAGCCCACGTTGTAGGCGGCGGCAAAAGTCGTCATCCAACCGATCAGCAGCGACGCAATGAGCGCCCCCCAGAGCGACCCGAGGCCGCCCACGACGATTGTCACGAAGACGATCGTCCCCAGCTGCACCGCCATGCCCGGGAAAGTGCCGAGCTGTGGTCCGGCGATCACGCCTGCGAGACCCGCCAGGGCTGTGCCAACCCCGAACACCCCCATGAAGACCCGGGGTACATTGTGGCCGAGGGTTTCGACCGTGCGGGGATGGCTGAGGGCCGCCTGTATCACCAGCCCGACACGCGTCCGCGTAAGAATGCCCAGAAGAAGCAAGAAGATCCCCACGGCGACGAAGATCATGAAGACCTTGTAGGCCGAGAACGCGTTCGAGCCGATGTGAAAGAGCGCAAACTCGAGAGCGGCAGGTGCCTCGAAGGGTTGCTGGTTGCGTCCCCAGAAAAACTGCACGACCTCTTCGATCAGCAGGGCGAGTCCGAAGGTGAAGATCAGCTCGGGCACATGGCCGTAGCGATGCACCCGCCTGAGACCGTAGCGTTCGACCAGAGCGCCTGCGATCCCCACTGCGAACGGGGCCACGATCAGTGCCGGCCAGAACCCCAGGTGCCCGCTGAGCTGATAACCGAAGTAAGCGCCCAGCATGTAGAAGCTCGCATGGGCAAAGTTCAGCACCCCCATCATCGAGAAAATCAGGGTCAGCCCGCTCGACAGCATGAACAGCAGCAAGCCCGTTACGAGCCCGTCGAGCAGGTTGATGACGATAAGTTCCATCCGGGCCTCGTATCAGTCCGGGACGTGCGTGCACGCCCCGGTGGAGAAGGTCAAGGCCGCTTCATCTCACAGGTGGTTGGGCTGTCCAGCGCCGCCATCTCGACGGTGCTCTCGACGACGATCCCGTAGCCGGAGTTGTCGTAGTCATTGCCGGCTTTGTCGTGGCGTCCGATGTGAACGTTCTGGATCGCCTGGTGATCCTGCGGTCGCATGTAGACCTTGGTGCCCCATATGCTGTCGTGCTCCATGCCTTCGAGCGCCGCGGCAATCTTCGCCACGTCCTCGGAGGTCCCCGCCGCGTCGATCGCCCGCGCCAGCATCTCGATGACGTTGGTGATGCGGGGCTGGCCGATGTCGGTATCGGGGTGCTTGGCCTTGAAGCCGTCGATATAGGACTGCGCGCGGTCGCTGGGGGCCGGATTGAGTTTGCCCTCGGTCACCTGACGGATCCGGTTGACCCCGTCTTCTCCGAAGGTCTGCGTGATCCCGTCGGCTGCGGCATAGTAGGTGTAGATCGGTCCGTCGAAGCCCGCTTCGATCACCGACTTGCCGAGGCCAACCATGTCAGCGCCCCAGTTGCCGGTGATGATGGCCTGTGCGCCGGTGGACATGATCTTGCGCGCATACGGCGTGAAGTCCTTCACCTTGCCGATGGGGTGGAGTTCGTTGCCGACGATCTCGATATCGGGGCGTTTCTCGCCAAGCATCTTGACCGCCGCGGACGCAACGGCCTTTCCGAACGCATAGTCCTGGCCGATCAGATAGATTTTCGACAGATCGCCGTTTGCCGCGATGATATCCGTCAGTGCATCCATCTTGATGTCGGCATTGGCATCGAAGCGGAAATGCCAGAAGTTGCACTTGTCATTGGTGAGCGCGGGATCGACTGCCGAGTAGTTCAGGAACAGGACGCGCTTCTCAGGATTTCGCCGATTGTGCTTGCGGACCGCCTCGGTCAGCGCGTTCGCGACACTCGACGAGTTGCCTTGCGCGATGAATCTGATGCCCTGATCGATCGCGACCTGGAGCTGGATGAGGCTCTCCTTGGGACTGATCTTGTTGTCGAACGGAACAATCTCGAACTGTTGCCCGCCCAAAACGCCGCCTTTCTCGTTGACCAGAACGTCCGCGGCGTACCTGTACTGCGCCAGGCCTTGATTGCCCGTCGAGGCGAACGGACCCGACAAGGGGTCGATGAAGGCGATGCGAATGTTCTCTGCAGCAGCCGATGACGCAGCCGCTGCCAGGCCCATGGCCACTGCGGCAAGCGCCGTCAAGAATCGCGTCATTTTTATCCTCCTGGGTTAAAGGCGGCACCCCACCGCGAACCCCGCTCCCTTGCCGCGAAGGTTTTGAACTGATGCAAGTCTGTCAAGGGAAACTCGCGTGATACAACTTATGCGCGAGATCTCGATCTTATGCGGGTGCTTTCGGGCCGAAGTGACCGGAATCTTTTCCGCCTCGGCTCTGAATTGATCCTTGCGCTTCCACAATCTTGACGTGAAGAATTGTGGTGCAGCACGGCTCGCTGTCAGCAGCCGGGACAGATCCCAGACAAATGGGACAAGCTGAACCGACAGATTGGAGCATGATCTCTTGGCCAAAAACAATGACATCTGGGGCCTGCTTGCGCGCAGACTTGCGCTCGGGTTGGTGACACTCTTCGTCGTTTCGCTCGTTATCTTCATCGCTGTTGCAAACCTGCCTGGGGACTTCGCGGAAGAAATCCTCGGACAAGGTGCGACGCCGGAGGCAGTGGCTGCGATCCGTGCAGACCTCGGCCTCGACCAGCCGGCTCACGTCCGGTACCTGGACTGGCTTGGCGGCGCGCTGCAAGGCGAGTTCGGTGTGTCGTTCGGCAACAAGCGTCCCGTCGCCGAACAGCTTTATGACCGCTTCGCGAACACGTTGTTCCTTGCCCTGGTCGCAGCGGCGATTGCCGTGCCGCTGTCGCTGGTGATCGGCGTGATGGCGGCGCTCTATCGGAACTCGATCTTCGATCGTGTGGCCAACGTGGCAACGCTCACTTCGATCTCGAGCCCGGAGTTCTTCGTCGCCTACATCCTGATGCTGTTTCTCGCGGTGATGTATCCGATCTTTCCGTCGCTCTCGAACATCTACAACGACATGTCGTTCTGGGACCGTCTGGTTGCGACGATGCTTCCGGCGCTGACGCTGACGCTGGTCGTCACCGCGCACATGATGCGCATGACGCGCGCGGCGATCATCAATCTCCTGGCGTCTCCCTACATCGAAATGGCGCGGCTCAAGGGCATGAGCCCCGGTCGCATCATCGTCGTGCACGCCCTGCCGAACGCTCTGGCGCCGATTATCAACGTCATCGCGCTGAACCTCGCGTACCTGATCACCGGTGTCGTGGTCGTGGAGGTGGTCTTCGTCTACCCGGGCGTGGGGCAGCTCTTCGTGGACTCGGTGAAGATACGCGACATTCCCGTCGTCCAAGCCTGCTGTCTCATCTTCGCTGCGGCGTACGTGCTGCTGAACCTGACAGCCGATGTTTTGTCGATACTGACCAACCCGCGTCTGCGGCATCCGAAGTGAGGGACAAGACATGAGTGTTGGAACAGAAATCCACGAAGAAGGCGCCGGGGGCGCTCAGAGCGCCTTGCGCAGTGCCGGCGTCATCCTTGCCGGCAGCGTGCTCGCGCTGGTCGCGGCCCTGGCAATCGCGTTTGCTGCTTTCTATGCCGCGATGACAGTGTTCAACAGCGTTTTCGCCCCGCCTGACCCAGCGGATCCGGCGGCCGGTGGTCTGCGCGGCTGGTTGGTCTTTCCGTTCTACTTCGCGCTCACCATTGCGGCCGCCGGGTTGGCCGCCTGGGTGTTCCGCGAAGCCCTGCGCCGCGTGACGCCAGAGATTGTCGCCAAGCCTGCCCGTCAGGCCCCGCTGACCGCCTCGTTCGGCATTCTGGTCATCTTGATCTACGTGATTTGCGCCATCGGCGCCCCGGTGCTGGCGCCTTACGGCGAGGCCGAGGTCTTCGACAAGATCAACCTGCCGCCTGGCGAGGATCCGCAGTTCCTGCTCGGGACCGACCAGATCGGCCGCGACCTGCTCAGCCGGCTGATCTACGGCGCGCGCAACACGGTGGGAATTGCGTTCGTGACCACCTGCCTGGCCTTCTTCCTCGGGGCATCGTTGGGTTTCCTCGCGGCAACGGTCGGTGGGTGGCTGGATCAGCTGCTCTCGCGCACGATCGACGTCATGATGGCAATCCCACAGCTGATCTTCGCGCTGCTGATCATCACGATTGTGGGGCAGTCGACCCTCAACATGATCCTCGTCATCGCGGTGCTCGACTCGACGCGTGTCTACCGGCTCGCGCGCGCCGTGGGTGCGAACATCGTGGTGATGGACTACATCGAGGCTGCCAAGCTGCGCGGAGAGGGCTTGGGCTACCTGATCTTCAAGGAGATTTTGCCGAACGCCACCGCCCCACTGCTCGCCGAGTTCGGGCTGCGGTTCTGCTTCGTCTTCCTGTTGATCGCCGCACTGTCCTTCCTCGGGCTCGGCATCCAGCCGCCGCTCGCGGACTGGGGGTCGATGGTCTCCGAACTGCGCCAGTTCATCAGCTTTGCGCAGTGGGACATGCTTTCCGCGTCACTGCCTCTGATGGCCGCCGGCGCCATCGCCCTGCTGACAGTCGCCGTCAACTTCGTCGTCGACTGGATGCTGCACCGGTCCTCAGGCCTGAAGGAGTAACGAGATGAGCATGAGCAATCAGGAAATCCTCATCAAAATCCGTGGCCTCAAGATCGAGGGACGGGCCGATGAAACCTGGAACGAGATCGTGCACGGCGTCGACCTCGACCTGCACAAGGGCGAGGTGGTCGGGCTGATCGGAGAATCCGGTGCCGGCAAGTCAACCATCGGCCTCGCGGCGATGGGGTTCTGCCGTGATGGGTGCCGGATATCGGGTGGCACGGTCGAGTTCGATGGCATCGATCTGGTCAACGCATCGGCAGGGGTACGTCGGGGTCTGCTCGGCAAACGCATCGCCTATGTGGCGCAGTCTGCCGCGGCGAGCTTCAACCCGGCCCATCAGCTGCTCGATCAGCACACCGAAGCGCCGGTGCAGCACAAGGTGATGACCCGCGCTGAATCCGAGAAGGACGGCATCGAGCTCTACAGGGCGTTGCGTCTCCCCAATCCCGAAGAGATCGGCTTTCGCTATCCGCATCAGGTCTCTGGCGGACAGCTTCAGCGCGCCATGACGGCGATGGCGATGTCGTGCAAGCCCGATCTCATCATCTTCGATGAACCGACGACGGCGCTCGATGTGACCACCCAGATCGAGGTTCTTGCCGCGATCCGCGACATCGTCGAGCAGTACAACACCGCCGCAATCTACATCACCCACGATCTCGCGGTCGTGGCGCAGATGGCGGATCGCATCAAGGTGCTGCTGAAAGGCGATGAGGTCGAGGAAGCGGATACGCGCTCGATGCTGTCCGCTCCGAAGGAGGACTACACGAAGTCGCTCTGGGCCGTGCGGTCATTCCAGCGTCAGCAGAAGCCGCTGGCGGGTCCGGGCGAGACCCCGGTGATCCGCGTCGAGAACATCGATGCGGCCTACGGGGCGGTGCCGGTCCTTCACGGTGTCAGCTTCGACATCCACAAGGGCCGCACGGTGGCCGTTGTTGGAGAGTCGGGCTCGGGCAAATCCACGACCGCGCGTTGCATCACGGGCCTTCTGCCGCCGAAAGCCGGCCAGATCTATGCCAACGGTGAACCGCTGCCCGCGGATTATCGCCGCCGCAAGCGTGACCATCTGCGCCATGCCCAGATGATCTACCAGATGGCCGACACCGCCCTGAACCCGAAGAGCCGGATTTGCGATATCATCGGGCGACCCGTCGAGTTCTACACCGGCCTCAGCGGCGCGGACCGGCGAAAGCGGGTCGAAAACTTGCTCGAAGAGATCGAGCTCGATCCGGCGCAGTACTACAATCGTTACCCGTCCGAGCTCTCCGGCGGCCAGAAGCAGCGCATCGGCATCGCCCGTGCGCTGGCGGCCGAGCCTGACTTTATCATCTGCGACGAGGTGACATCGGCGCTTGATCAGTTGGTCGCAGAGGGAATTCTCCGGCTGCTCGCGCGCCTTCAGGACGAACTCGGTCTCGCCTACATGTTCATCACACATGATCTCGCAACCGTGCGTTCGATCGCCGACGAGGTTGTGGTAATGAAGGACGGGGAGGTGGTCGAAGCCGGTCCCAAGGACGAAATGTTCAAGCCGCCGCATCATGCCTACACGGACTTGCTGCTGAGCTCGGTGCCCGAAATGGACCCGGATTGGCTCACCAATCTTCTTCAGCAACGCGGCTTGGACAACATCGGAGACGCTGCCACAGCGCAGATGTGAGATTGGCACTACCGGCCCGGTGAAAATTTCAACAAGATTTTCACCAGGGGCATTGTGCTCAACGTTGGACCGTCAACGAGAAAACCCGGGCGGACCAGAAAGACGATGAAAACAGGGAGTTTCTAAATGACACTCAACCTCAACCGACGTTCACTGCTGAAAGCAGGCGGCGCGGGTCTCGTTTATGCCACGGCAGTCACGCCAACCTGGGCCGCCGGTCCGAAGAAGGGCGGCACACTGCGCATGGGGATCAAGGGGGGCAACACATCGGACAGCTTCGATGGACGTACCCACTCCGACAGCTTCATGATCAACATGGCGCATGGCTGTGTCTTCGACTGCATGACCGAAATCGCCGCTGACGGATCGTTGAAGGGCGAGCTTGCCGAGAGCTGGGAAGCCTCGGCCGATGCCAAGACGTGGACCTTCAATCTGCGCCAGGGTGTGACCTTCCACAATGGCAAGGACTTCACAGCGGATGACGTGATCGAGACCTTCGCGCTCCACGTGGGGGAGAACTCGAAATCACCCGCGAAGCCGATCATCGCCGCGATCACCGAAATGAAGAAGCTGACCGATCACCAGATTCAGTTCCAGCTCGACGCCGGCAACGCCGACTTCCCGTTCCTGCTGTCGGACTATCACATCCTCATTCACCCGGCGGGCATGATCGAAGAGTCGATCGCCCAGGGCATCGGCACCGGCGCCTACAAGCTGTCGGCCTTTGAGCCGGGCGTGCGCTGCCTCGCGGTCAAGAACGAGAACGACTACCGCGACGATCGCGGCTGGTTCGACTCGGTCGAGGCGATCGCGATCTCGGACACCGCCGCGCGCATGAACGCGATCATGACGGGGCAGGTGGACGTCATCAACAACGTCGACACCAAGACGGAATCGATGCTGAACCGGAACCCCAACGTCGAGATCTTCGAGGTCACGGGCAACCAGCACTACAGCTTCCCGATGCATGCGAACGTGGCCCCCTACGACAATGCCGACGTGCGCAAGGCGATCAAGTACGCCTTCAACCGCCAGGAACTGGTCGACAAAATTCTGCTGGGGCACGGTGCCATCGGCAACGACCATCCGATCGGTCCGGCGAACCAGTACTATGCCGCCGATCTCGAGCAGACCGACTACGATCCGGACAAGGCGAAGTTCCACCTGAAGCAAGCCGGCCTCGACGACTTGACCGTCGATCTGTCGGCGGCCGACACCGCCTTCCCGGGTGCGATCGATGCAGCCGTTCTCTACCAGGCCTCGGCATCGTCCGCCGGCATCACCGTCAACGTCGTCCGCGAGCCGAATGATGGCTACTGGTCGAATGTCTGGCAGAAGAAGCCGTTCTGCGCGTGCTACTGGTCCGGTCGTGCAACCGAGGACTGGATGTTCTCGACGGCCTACGAATCCGGCGTGCCGTGGAACGACAATTTCTGGGAGAACGAGCGCTTCCAGTCGCTCCTGCTCGAGGCGCGTGCCGAACTCGACACGGCAAAGCGCGGCGAGATGTATCGCGAAATGCAGTCGCTCTGCTCGACCGATGGCGCCGTGGCCGTGCCGATGTACGCGAACTATGTGGATGCCGCGTCGACGAAGCTCGCGAACTCGGGCACGATCGGCAACATGTGGATGCTCGACGGCAGCCGCATTGCCGAGCGTTGGTGGTTCGCCTGATCGCCGACCAGATTTGATCGAGACAAGGGCGGCCCGCGCAATCGGGCCGCCTTTTGACTCGAGCGCCGCGTCGGGCGATGTGCGGCTGACAGCGTCGTGCGCGCGGCGCGCGGTCGATGTTGCGCAGGTGGCCTCGGGGTTGCGGCTTGCCATTCCCACCTGTTCCCGGGCAGCATTGAGCGGCAAACAGGGAGCGAGGGATGACATCGCAGAGCCCGTCAATCTTGCGCTTTCCGTCAGCCGGGTCGATCACCACGCGGCTGATCGTTGGTCATGTGCTGTTTTCGATGCTGCTTCTGGCGTTTCTGGTGGTGCTTGTGCTGGGGATCCGTGCGAGCGGGCGTGATCTCGCGACCGCCGAGCAGTCCTTGCGCCAGCTCGAGACCGTCCGCGCCATCGATGCCGCGTTCAGCCGCTATCTGCTGGCCGAGGTCGTGCGGCGCTTCGAGGGCGGCGGTGCGCCGGGAGAGTCGGCCGAGGCCAAGGTCCTGCGCGGCACCCTCCTGAGCCATCGCCGCGCCATCGGGGCAGAAATCACCGCCGCCGACACCAAGCTGCAGCGTGACGCCGAGCGCGCCGAGATGGTGCGCGTCAATGCGCTTGCGGCGATCTTCGAGACCATCGAGACCGAATCCCATCTCCAGCGCAGCCGCGGCGAGGTCTTCGAGGCGGTTGCGGACGCGCGCAGCTTTGCGCTCCTGATGGTCGGAAGCCGGGACAATCAGTTTCGCGCCGTGATCGGCGAGGCGCTGGCGGATGAGCGGGCGGAGACAGAAGAAGCGATCGCCGGTCTCGGAGAGCTGCGAGACCGCATGGTGGCGCTGGGTGGCGGGCTGACGCTGATCTTCGTGGCCGGTGTGGCGCTCTTCATCGTCTATTTCTATCGCAGCCTGATCAACCCGATCGACCGGTTGGCCGAAGCGGCCAGCCTGTTCGGTTCGGGCGACCGTGCGGCGCGCGCGACAGGCCGCTTTCCCGGTGAGCTCTCGGTGATGGCGCAGCGCTTCAATGAGATGGCAACGCAGATCGCCAGGCAGCACCACGCGATGGAACGCACCATTGACGAGCGCACCGCAGCCTTGAGCGATGCCAATGCCGAGCTTCGCCAGATCGATGCGGCGCGCCGGCGCTTCTTCGGCAATGTCAGCCACGAACTGCGCACGCCGATCACCGTTCTGCTGGGGGAGGCACAGCTCGCGCTGCGGTCTGGAGCCGTGGAGGCGATGCGCGAGGCGCTCGAGCGGATTGCCGCCAGTGGGGGATTCCTCAAGCGGCGCCTCGACGATCTCCTGCAACTGGCCCGGTCCGAGGATGGCGAACTGCACCTGCGCCGCCGTCCGGTCGAAGCGCGCGCAGTGGTCTCGGCAGCCGTCGATCAGGCACAGGCCTATGCGACGGCGAGCGAGGCGGTCCTGAACAAAGTGGCGGGCCCGGAGAACGCGGACATTCAGATCGACGCGGACGAGGATGCACTGCGACAGGCGGTGCTTGCCCTGATCGACAATGCGGTGAAATTCTCGCCGCCGGGCGGACGGATCGACGTCTCGGTCAAGTGCGAGGCAGATGGTGCGGTTGCCATCAGCGTCGCCGATCAGGGTCCTGGTTTCGAGCTGGACAATCCGGACGCGCTGTTCGACCGCTATGCGCAGGAGGGCGCTGGACGGCGCGCCGGCGGGTCGGGACTTGGCCTTGCGATCGCAAAGTGGGTCGTGGAACAGCATGGCGGCAGGATTCACGCCGCCAACAGGGATACCGCGGGAGCCGTTGTGACCTTGGAGGTGCCGCGATGAGCGAAGCAGTGCCCAGACTTCTGTTGGTCGAGGATGATGTGGGCATCGGCCGCCTGCTCGAGCGCGGGCTTGCGGGAGAGGGCTTCGAGGTTGACTGGGTGCGCGATCTGCACACTGCGACCGATACGATCCGGAATACCGCACATGCGCTGATGATCATCGACCGCATGCTGCCGGACGGCGATGGTGCCTCGCTGTGTGCGGCCCTCCGCAAGGCGGGCAACACCGCGCCGATCTGCATCCTGACCGCGAGAGACACGCTGGACGACAAACTCCGCGGCTTCGACGCGGGAGCGGACGACTATCTGACGAAACCCTTCGAGTTCGACGAGCTTCTCGCGCGCATCCGGGTGCTGCTTCGCCGCGCCACGCCCGTCCCGGAATCCCGGCCCGAACACGTGCTGCATCACGAGGCGCGCACGCTGATCTGCGGAGAGAAAAGCGCGAGCTTCTCCAAACGCGAATGGCCGCTCCTCTGCCACCTCATCGAAAATCCCGACACTCCGTTCACGCGCGAGGACCTGGTGCGCGAGGCCTGGGACATGGCCGAGCAGGTGACCTTGAACAATGTCGATGTGTACATCGGTTACCTCCGGCGCAAACTTTCGGAGGCAGAGATGCCGCTTCGCATTGAAACCGTGCGCGGCGTCGGCTTCTGCATGACGCTTTCATGACCGAATTAGCCTCGACAGTGTGCTTGTCGGGGCTGACGCGCAAAGCTAGGCTCGCGACGGGATTCGTCCGCAGAACGGATTAGTGGTGAGATTCAGGGAGCTGTACCTATGGACAAGAACACGAGCTATGTCGCCGTCGGGTTGGGCGCCGGGGTTCTCGGGCTGATCATCGGCGCGCTTTCCGGGGACAGCGTCGGCAAAGTCGAGACAGCGCTCGGCGAGCGCATTTCCACGATCGAGGAGAAGTTCAGCGCCGTCGAGGCGCAGGTCGGCGAGGTGCAAGCCCAGGTCGCCGCTTCGGACGCGGGCGAAAAGATCGCCGGTATCGAAGAAGGCCTCGAAGTCGAGCTGGCCGCACTGCGTGAGGAAATAGGCACGGTGGGTGCCCGCATCGATGGTGTGGCAAGCGACGTCGAGGGTGTCGCAACCGAAGCCGCCGCCGCCGCGGGCCTCGAGGGCAAGCTGGGCGAGCTCGAAGGAAGCGTCGGCACTCTGGGACAGACCTTCGAATCCCTCGCGTCAGACATTCACTTGCTCGAAGACAAGATGGCGGCTCTGTCCGCCGGTGCGGTCGGCGCAACTTCCGAAGGCGGCGACGCTGCAAGTGCCACGACCGGAGAGGCCGCATCGGAAGACGAGGCCCCGGGGCCGGCGGATGCCCTGCTCGAAGCAATCGGCGAGGACGGTCTTGTGCTTTCGGTTGGTGAGACCGGAGGTGTGGGCGATCAGCGCATCTTCCTGTCGCGGGTGGATGGAGAAGCCGGTGAGGCCAAGGTGATGATCGTCGGCAAGGGAACTGCCACGCTCTCCACGTTCGGTTCGGGCACCGACCTTGGCAATGGCTGCACGCTCGAGATGGCGGGTAGCCATGACGGGCAAGCCTATCTGAAACCGGTCTGCGAGTGATCCGGCGCTCGGCGCCGGCTGACGCTCAGAAGGCGCGGTAGACGAACTCGTCGCTGGCGTCGTCACCTTCGGAGAGAGCGGCGGCGCGCATCTCTGCATGGCCCGGCGCCAGTGAGCACGCCGGGTCTACGTCGCCTGCATTCCCGCTCCACGCAAAGGCCTGGCAACGACACCCACCCCAGTCCCGGGTGCGGCGATCGCAGCTGCGGCACGGCTCCGCCATCCAGTCGGTGCCGCGGTAGGCGTTGAAGGCCGGGCCATCCGCCCAGATGTCGCCAAGAGCTCTGTCGCGCACGTTCTCAAACGCCAGTGTGGTGATCGTCTCGGCGGCGTGACAGGGCAGCACCGTGCCTTTCGGTGTGACGCAAAGCCCGACACGTGCCCACCCGCCCATGCAGGGCTTGGGGTACTTCGCCAGATGATCCGGCGTGACATAGTCGATCACCAGAACACCCTCGAGGCGTGCGCGCGCTTCCGTCGCGATCTCGCCCGCGCGCTTCACCTGGTCCGGCGTCGGCATCAAGGCGTGGCGATTGCGGTATGCCCATCCGTGATACTGGGTGTGGGCAATCTCGATGCGCCGCGCCCCGAGCCGCACCGCGAGATCGATTGTCTCGCCCAGCCGGTCGAGGTTCTGGCGGTGCATCACGGCATTCACCGTCAGAGGCAGTCCTTCCGCGGCGATCCACTCGGCGACGCGCATCTTCGTTGAGAAGCCTTTCGCGTAGCCGCCGATGCGGTCCGCGGTCTCTGCATCCGCGCCCTGCACCGAAAGCTGCACATGATCGAGCCCGCGCGCTGCCAGTTCATGAAGCCGCGCCTCGGTCAGCCCGACGCCCGATGTGATCAGGTTGGTGTAGAGCCCCGCGCTGCGGGCGCTCTCGCAGATTTCCTCGAGATCGCGCCGCGCTGCCGGTTCGCCGCCCGAGAGATGCACGTGCAGGACGCCCATGCCCGCGGCTTCCCGGAACACTCGTGCCCAGTCTTGGGCATCCAGCTCGTCCGAGCGGCGCACCAGATCCAGCGGGTTCGAGCAGTAGGGACAGGCGAGTGGGCACCGATGCGTCAGCTCGGCGAGCAGCGCCATCGGTACGGGTATCTCTGGCGATGCGGTCATGGGGCAACCTCGAGCATCCGGCGCACCAGGAGGCGCTCGAGAAAGGCGCGGGCGTCCGCAGCGATCCGCGCCGCAGGTGCATCATATTCGGCGGCCAGACCCGAGACGATCTGGTCGAACGACAGGCCCCCGTCCACCGCCTTGAGCACAGCGACACCGATCGCATCGACCTTCAACGCGCGCTCAGGGGCCAGCAGAAACCACGCCTCGCGCACGGCGCAATGGTGGAGCCGCACGCCGCGCGGCAGCATCGGCACATCATGGTCTTCGAGAGCAGTCATTGTCGTTCGCGCCCCTGGCGCAGGCCGGCCAACGGCCGGATGCGCCGCAAAATTCGTATGGCAGTCCCCTGACTGCCATTCCGTCTGACAACGCCTGCGCTCATGCCGCGTCCGCAACAAGTGCGTCGCCGGCGCGCCAGGCGCCGGGACACGGATTGCCGTTCACATAGACATGTTCGAGCGCATCGAGCTGACACCAGAGCATGCCGCACTTGAACTCGAGAGCGCCAAGCGCTGCCGCCTGCTGCTCTGGCGTTCGCGCGTGTCGCTTCACGTATTCGAGCGCCCAGTCGGCGTCGCGCGGCGCCTCGCTCAGCCGGTGCCCGAAATAGCGCAGGATGTCCTCGGTGATGAAGTCGTAGTTCGCAAGCATCCCCGAGACGCGCTGTCCGATGATCATCGGCGAGAACAGCTCGGTCAGGCTCGAGGCGACGGCTTCCAGCACGCTCTTGTCCCTGACAAAGCTCACATAGGCCTGACAGGCGAACCGTACGGCGGGCAGGGCGCCCTGCATCGACACGACATAGGCGCGGTCGAGGCCCAATCCGTCGGTCAGTGCCAGCCAGCGACGCAGGCCGCCTTCCGGCGCGTCCCCGTGCTCTCCATCGTGATCGACAATGCGCTTGCGCCACTCCCGGCGCATCTCGACGTCGTCAAGGCGCGACAGCATGGTCGCGTCCTTGATCGGGATCGTGCGCTGGTAGCAATAGCGGTTGAGGGCCCAGGCCCGCACCTCGTCCTTCGTGCATCCGCCGGAATGCAGACGGACATGGAAGGGATGCAGGTGGTGATACCGTTCGGCGCCGATGTTGCGAAGTGCGGTTTCAAGGGCGTCAGGGCTCAGGGTCATAGCGTGATCTCCAGGCCGTCATAGGCGATTTGCCATCCCGCGGCCTCTGCCTCGGCCCTCTCCGGGCTGTCGGGCCGCCAGACCGGGTTGGTGTTGTTCATGTGCACATAGACCTTGCGGTGCACGTCGAGCCCGGCGAACGCCGCCAGCGACCCGTCGGGACCCGACATCGACATGTGTCCCATGCGTTGCCCGGTCTTCTGTCCGACGCCCTCCCGGATCATTTCATCATCGCGCCAGAGGGTGCCGTCGAAGAGCACCAGCTCGGCACCCTGAAGCCGTTCGGCCAGAGCATCGGTCATCCGTGCACATCCGGGGATGTAGAACGTCGTTTGCGTGCCATCCGACAACGCGACACCGACAGTTTGCTCGCCTTCGAGATCCGTCGCCACGTCACCCGCCTCAAGAAACAAAGGCACCTTGCCGGGCACCGCAAAGAGGGTTGCGCTCACGCCATCGACCAGTGTGAACGGGGTTTCCAGCGCCACTTCTCGACGCGGGACGAGGGACGTGTCCAGCGCGTTGAAGATCGGGTTTTCACCGAGCACACGTCCGATTTCGGCTGTCATGAACAGATCGAAGCGCTGTCGCTCCCGCAAGGTCAGAAGCCCCGCGATGTGGTCGAGATCGCCATTGGTCAGCAACACCGATGCAATCGGGCTGTCCCTCAGGCCATAGGTCTCGGGATCACGCGGCTGGAGCTGGGGTCGGGCCATGATCTGCGCCCGCATGTCGGGGGATGCGTTCAGCAGCGCCCAGTTTTCGCCATCCGCCGATACGGCCAACGAAGATTGAGACGCCGCTGTCAGCGACGTTCCGCCATTCCAGAATGTCGCGCTGTTTGGGCCGTTGCAGTTCCACTGCGGCAGCCCGCCGCCCGCGGCGGCACCGACAATGAGGACGCGCAACACCATTGGCGCGCGCCCTCAGAATCGGCTGTCAGAAAAGCTCACCATCGTCTTCGGCCGGGAAATACATGTTGATTTCCATACCGCAGGTGACTTCGTCGATCGTCGGCGCAGTCCAGGCCATGTCGACCTCCCTTAAGTTTGTCTTTCAGCGACGTTAGTTGTTGATGCAAATCGCGCCGGGGTCAACTCACGCGGGTGAGAGGGCATCGCAGAATGGTGTATTCCCTCAGTTTATAAGAAGATGTATGCATCTGGGGACTGCAGGGCTTGGCAGCCGAAGCAAACACGGTTGCCATGGCGGAGTGGCCCGAGCCGAGAACGGCTCCGCACAGCATCGGAGGTTGCAGCATGATCACGTCCCGGCCCGCCCATCTCATGGCCGCAGCAGCCGTCGCAATGCTTATGGCCCTTCCGGCGCATGCAGGCTCGGGCGACAAGCGTACCGCGGAACGCCCGAGCGAGGTCTGGCAGGACCTGAAAGAATCGCTCTATCCGGATCGCGCGATCGCAAACGCCGAATCGATGATTGCCCTCGACACGCCCTACCGCGCCCATGATGCGGCGATCGTGCCGGTGGGCATCACGGTGACCCCGCCCGAGGGGCGGCGCGTTGCCGCACTCACCCTGATCGTCGACGAGAACCCCGCTCCGGTCGCCGCCGAGGTCGAGGTCGGCGCAGGCATGCCGGCGACACTGAACATGTCGACGCGGGTGCGCGTGAACGCCTATTCCAACGTGCGCGTGGTGGCCGAGCTCGACGACGGATCCCTGCATCAGGCGGCACGGTTTGTGAAAGCCTCCGGCGGCTGCTCGGCACCGGCCCTCAAGGACCATGATGCGGCGATGGCGAACATCGGGCGCATGAAGCTTCGCCTGTTCGATCCGATGTCGGCTGAAACCGCCGCGTCGCGTCCGGTGTCCTCCTCGGCGGTGCGTGAGGCGCAGGTGCTCGTGCGCCATCCGAATTACTCCGGTCTGCAGATGGATCAGGTCACCCGGCTCTACATTCCGGCCTTCTTCGTGGATGAGCTCGAGGTGCACCAGGGCGATGCGCTTCTCCTGCGGGTTACGGGTGGCATTTCACTGAGCGAAGATCCCTCGATCCGGTTCAGCTATGCACCTGATGGCGCGCCTTTGAGCGTCAGGGCACATGACACCGACGGCGGCGAGTTTGCGCAGACTTTCCCGACGGACATCGAGGGCTGATCGCCCGCCGCTACTGGTGAAAGCAGAGAATGTCCGCTTCGGCCTGAGCCCTGCGCAGGTCTTCGACCATCTTCTTGTGCCGTGGTGAGGACCTGAAGGCGGCCACCGCCTCGCCACCCTTTTGCAACGTGCGCAGAACCGTCTCCGCCTGAACATACCGCTCATACGGCAGGATCGATGCGATGATGTCGATCGAGCACGAGCACTGTTCCAGGGCCGGTCGTGACTGGCCGTTCGATGCCATGCAGCCGAACACGTAATCGGCACGCGCAATGGTCGGGTAGTCGTTGAATGCGGCGTCCTCGGCGTGTGCTGGCAATGACACCAGGATGCTGAGAGCTGCGGCTTTAGCGAGTCGGCGCAAGGCTGATTTCCTCGGTATAGGGCGTCCCCGATTGTGCATCGGCAACCGGAACCGACGCGCTGAGCAACGCCAGCATGCCCGGCGCATCAGGATCGATCCTGAGCCGCAGCTCGATGTCAGCGAAGGCCGCGAGACGCGCCCGGTTGCGATCCTCGACGAACGGCTGCAGCACGACATCCTGTGCATTGCCGCGCGCGCCGTTCGCGTTCTCGATCTTCGCGTTGCCGAAGGATTCCCGGATTCGATTCCGGATGTAGAACGGGCTGCCGCCGGTGGCTCTGCTGACGGCACGCGTCACCCCTTCGAGGAACACCATCAGCACCGGATTGCCCGGCACGCCGCGAAACGGGTCGAGGCGTCTGCCGGCGCCATCTGCATCCATGGTGATGATGACATCGCTTCCGCCCTCTGGCGGGGATTCCAGCGTGATCACCGAGTCCAGTGCAGGCCCAATGGGCGAATCTGCCGCGACTTCGCGTTGATGCCGGTATGTCAGGACAGCACCAGCCTCCAGTCCCGCAAGGTGTGGGGTCGAGAACACGAGGTCGGTGGGATCTGCCTCGTCTGCGGCGGCGCCGCACCAGACACCTCCCGCCAGGACGAGCGCCAAAGCGCTCCGGATAATGCTCGAATTTGCCATCTTGGTGCGTGAGGCTATTGTCTTTTCGTCTGTGCGCAACCCAGCGGAGCTCTAGATCATGGTTCTTGTCGTGATTGCCTGTCTACTGTCGGCCCCGGAGGACTGCCGCGACCACCGGCTTCAGCTGACCATAAGCGGTCGCGATGCCGGGCAGTGCATGTATTCCTCGCCGCCACGGATTGCGCGCTGGCAGGTGATGCATCCGAAATGGCGCGTGAAATCATGGCGTTGCGTGCTGCTTGGCGAAGAAGAGAACGTCTGATCGTACAGGCTTCCGTCCCGGTCCGGCAGCTGACACGGGCCTGTACTCCCCCCCTGAAACACGTCTCCAACCGGCATCTCAGAATATGAGAGCTCGCACCACCTGCATGTCGGGCGTTGACCCCGGCGTGGGGATCCGTTCCGATGCGCCGCGGGAGAACTGGCGGCACCGCCTGACAGGGAGATCGATGATGCAGACCGTCTCGGAAGTTCGTGCGTTCGGCGGCACACAAGGGGTTTACACCCACGCGTCCGCTGCAACGAGTTGCGACATGACCTTCGCGGTCTACCTCCCGCCCGCGGCGGAACAGGGACCGGTCCCCTGTCTGTGGTATCTCTCGGGTCTCACGTGCACCCACGAGAACGCCATGTCGAAAGCCGGTGCACAGAACTTTGCCGCGCAACACGGACTGGCGCTGATCTTCCCGGACACCTCCCCGCGCGGGGACGGGGTGGCGGATGATCCCGAATATGACCTGGGGCAGGGCGCGGGCTTCTATGTCGATGCGACGCAGGCACCGTGGGCACCGCACTTTCGGATGTATGCCTATCTCACGGAGGAGCTTCCGGCGTTGATCGGCGAGACCTTTCCGATCGATGCGGCGCGTCAGGGGATCACCGGGCACTCGATGGGCGGGCACGGGGCGTTGACGATCGCGATGCGCAATCCCGACCGCTTCAGTTCACTCTCGGCCTTTGCGCCGATCGCGAATCCCACGGCGAGCGATTGGGGTCGCAAACAGCTCGGTGCCTATCTCGGGCCCGACGAGAGTCTCTGGACCGGACATGACGCGACGCTTCTGGTCGCCGAACGCGGGTGGAAGGGTGACATGCTGATCGACCAGGGCATGGCGGACAACTTCCTCAACCTGCTCAAACCCGATGCCCTCGAGAGCGCACTGAAATCGGCCGGCATCAAGGCGGAGTTCCGCCGCCAGGAGGGGTACGACCACTCCTACTTCTTTGTCGCCAGCTTCATGGAAGACCACATCCGCTGGCACGCCGAGCGGCTCTGAATCGATGTTCGAGGTGCTGCTGGCGGTCTGTCTCGCAGGCGCGCCTGACGTCTGTGAAACGCAGCGCCTGCCGGGCGGCGAGACGGATGCGGCCTGCCGCGCGGCTTCACGTGAGCTGGCAGCCGCGGCCGATCCGAAGTGGGTGGTGCAAAGCCACCCCTGCGCGCCGGTCGGGACCACTCCGGAGTTCTCCATCTCCGAAATCGCACCGGGTGTCTTCGTCCATCAGGGCAGGCATGCGGAACCCGCGCCCGCCAATGGCGGTGACATTGCGAATCTGAGCTTCGTGGTCGGCAGCGAGGCGGTGGCGGTGATCGATGCGGGCACCACGCATGCCATCGCAGACAAGCTCCTGGCGTCCATCGCGCGCGTCACCGATTTGCCGGTGCGCTGGCTCGTCCTGACCCACATGCATCCCGACCACGTCCTCGGTACCGCACGGATTGTCGAAAGCGGAGCTGAGGTCATCTCTCATGCCAAGCTCGCCCGGGCGCTTGCGGCGCGCGCCGAGACCTATCGCGCGGCGATGGAGCGTCTGCTCGGCCCGGCTTTCGACGGGACAGACCTCTACCTGCCGCAAGAGGGTATCACCGAGGCAACGATCATCGACCTGGGTGATCGGGTGCTCGAGATCGCACCGCATGCGACGGCTCACACCGACAACGACCTGACGGTGCTGGATCGTGCCACGGCAACGCTGTTTGCGGGCGATCTTCTCTTTGTCGACAGGACGCCGGCGCTCGACGGATCGCTCACGGGCTGGATCGATGTGCTCGACGCGCTGCGCGCCCTCCCGGCCGAGCGTGCCGTGCCGGGCCACGGCCCGGTCAGCGTGCCCTGGCCGGACGGGGCGGAGCCGATTGCGGGCTATCTCGAGACGATCGCCAGCCAAACCAGGTCCGCCCTCGCCCGTGGCGATCCAATGACCCGCGCGATAGAGGAGGTTGGTCAGTCCGAGCGCGGCGCCTGGCTGCTGTTCGACGACTACACGCCCCGGAATGCCACCGCCGCCTTCAAGGAACTCGAGTGGGAGTAGGGGTCTGGCGCGAATCACGACCGCACGGATTCGGCCACGGATGTCTCAGAGCGGACCAAGAACCAACTGGTGTAAAACGACAAAGAACCAAAATGGCGATAGATCACCGGAACCCTCGCTGGAGCGCTCTCTGATCGAATGGAAGGGCTTGCACTTTTTCGATTATGAGACAATTCTGAGAGCGGGAAAGGTTGCTGGCCGTCGCACTTTCTGCGCGAATTTCGGATGAAGATCTTGTGCAGGCGTCGGTCAACCGCCCTGGCAGCATGAGCTGTCGAACAAACCGAAGCTCGCCTAGCAACAAGAGCGGGCTAGGAGACGAGGCCCGACGCGGCCAGTTTGTCTCGGTGGAGGAACTATGAAGTACATCGTTGCGGGGCTTTTGACCTCGGCGGCTGTTTGCGGCACGGCACTTGCCAATGACAGTGTGCTGATGGCGAAGTCCAACCCCAATGACTGGGTTCTGCAGACAGGCGACTATGCGAACCAACGCTATTCGCGGCTGAGCCAGATCAACAACGAAAACGTCGGCGACCTGCAGGTCGCATGGACATTCTCGACCGGCGTGCTGCGCGGGCACGAGGGCAGCCCCCTCGTGGTCGGCGACATCATGTACGTGCACACGCCGTTCCCCAACAAGGTCTACGCGCTCGACCTGAACGCGGACGGCCGCATCCTCTGGAAGTACGAGCCGAAGCAGGACCCGGACGTCATTCCGGTGATGTGCTGTGACACGGTCAACCGTGGTCCGGCCTATGCCAACGGCATGCTGTTCCTGCACCAGGCGGACACCACCATCGTGGCGCTCGACGCCAAGACCGGTGAGGTCAAGTGGACCGCGGTCAACGGTGACCCGACCATCGGTGAGACCAACACCGCCACCGTGCTGCCGGTGAAGGACAAGATCATCGTCGGCATCTCCGGCGGCGAGTTCGGTGTTCAGGGCCATGTCACGGCCTACAACATGAAGACCGGCGAGCAGGAGTGGCGCGCCTATTCGGTGGGTCCGGACGATCAGATCCTCGTCGACCCGGAAAACACCACCGAGCTCGGCAAACCGATCGGCGCGGACAGCTCGATCAACTCCTGGGAAGGCGATCAGTGGAAGATCGGTGGCGGCACCACCTGGGGCTGGTACTCCTACGATCCGGAAGCCGATCTGTTCTACTACGGCACCGGCAACCCCTCGACCTGGAACCCGGCGCAACGCCCGGGCGACAACAAATGGTCCATGACCATTTTTGCGCGTGATCCCGATGACGGGATGGCCAAGTGGGTCTACCAGATGACGCCCCATGACGAGTGGGACTATGACGGCGTCAACGAGATGATCCTGGCCGATCTCGAGATCGACGGCGAAATGCGCAAGACCCTGGTGCACTTCGACCGAAACGGTCTTGCCTACACCATGGATCGCGTCACGGGCGAGCTGCTGGTGGCCGAGAAGTTCGATCCGGTCGTCAACTGGACCACGGGCGTCGACATGGATCCGGCTTCGGACACCTATGGCCGTCCGGCGGTGGTCGCAGAGTACTCGACCCGGCAGAACGGTGAAGACGTCAACACCACCGGCATCTGTCCTGCGGCTCTCGGCACCAAGGACCAGCAGCCGGCGGCCTTCTCGCCGGAGACGGGTCTGTTCTACGTGCCGACCAACCACGTGTGCATGGACTACGAGCCGTTCCGCGTGAGCTACACTGCCGGTCAGCCCTATGTCGGCGCGACGCTCTCGATGTACCCGGCGCCGGACAGCCATGGCGGTATGGGTAACTTCATCGCCTGGGACGCCGCCGAGGGTAAGATCGTCTGGAGCCTGCCCGAGGAGTTCTCGGTCTGGTCCGGCGCACTGGCGACCGCGGGTGACGTCGTGTTCTACGGCACGCTCGAGGGCTACCTGAAGGCGGTTGATGCCACCACGGGCGAGGAACTCTACAAGTTCAAGACCCCGTCGGGCATCATCGGCAACGTCATGACCTACAGCCACAACGGCACGCAGTATGTCGCGGTCTACTCGGGCATCGGCGGCTGGGCCGGCATCGGTCTGGCAGCAGGTCTCGTGAACCCGAACGACGGTCTTGGTGCGGTCGGCGGCTATGCCGGTCTCAACAACTACACCGCGCTTGGCGGGCAGCTGACCGTCTTCAAGCTGCCTGACTAAGACGCCGGGCGGGCGACCGCTCTCATAAATCTCTCAACCGGCGCCGGATTTCGATCTGGCGCCGGATTTTCGTTTTCGGACATCGGCGTTTCTTTATGATCGCCCCAGAACATTTGCGCCAATGGCGTACAGGGAGACGACATGATGCGTTCAACTTTGCCCGTAGCCGCACTCTCGCTGATCCTGGCGGGACCCGTGGCGGCCGACAACATCGCGATCAGCTATGACGAGGATGGGAAGTACTTCACCGCCGACGACGTGCCGACCTTCAAGGTCGAGGAAGACGGCACCGTTGACTGGTACACGTTCTCCGGTTTTCGCCGCTATCACGCCGAGTGCCATGTCTGCCACGGACCTGATGGTGAGGGCTCGACATACGCGCCTGCGCTCAAGCAGTCGGCCGTGGACATGGACTACTACGACTTCGTCGACGTGGTCGTGAACGGCAAGAAGCGGGTTGGTGCGTCCGACAACCAGGTGATGCCCGCATTCGGGATCAACAAGAACGTGATGTGCTACATGGACGACATCTACGTCTACCTCAAGGCGCGCGGCGTCGATGCTGTGCCGCGGGGACGTCCGGCCAAGAAGGCGAAGAAGCCGGAAGCCTATGTCGAGGCCGAAAACACCTGTCATGGCTAAGGGCTGGAAACTGCTGACGGCGGCGATCGCAGGTGTTCTGATCGCCGGCGGGGCAGGGGCGACCGATCTGGTCTCGTCGTCCGCACTCCGGGTCTGTGCCGATCCCGCGAACATGCCGTTCTCGAACGAGGCCGGCGAGGGCTTCGAGAACAAGATCGCGGAGCTGCTCGCCGCCAAGCTCGAGCTGCCTGTGGCCTATACCTGGTTTCCCCAGGCGACGGGGTTCATCAGGCGCACTCTGGGCGACAAGCGTTGCGACGTGGTCATGGGCTACGCTCAGGGCCATGAGCTGGTTCTCAACACCAACCACTACTACGTGTCGGCTTATGTGCTGGTGACCAAGGCGGACGGCCCGCTCGCCGGGGTGGATACCCTCACCGATCCGCGCCTCAAGGGCACGCGCCTCGGCGTCGTTGCCGGGTCGCCGCCGGCGACGCACATGGCGCGCAACGGCCTCATCGGCAAGTCCAAGCCGTATCCGCTGATGGTCGACCGGCGCTTCGAGAGCCCGTCGGAGATGATGATCGCGGATGTTACCTCCGGCGAGACTGACGGCGCGCTGATGTGGGGCCCGATCGGAGGCTACTTCGCCCAGCAGGCCGAAACCGATCTGGTGGTCACGCCGCTTCTCGCAGAAGAACTGCCGCCGCGCATGTTCTACCGGGTGACGCTCGGCGTGCGTCAGGGTGAACTCGACTGGAAGCGACAGCTCAACTCGCTCCTTCGCCGGAACAAGGACGAGATCGAGGCGATCCTCGCCGGATATGGTGTGCCGCTGGTGGACAAGTTTGGTCGCCCGGTAAAGCCGTGAGGGCTTTGGCCCTCGTCCTGGGTCTTCTGGCCGGTGGGGCCCTGGCCGACGACGTTCCGGAACCGGAAGGTTATCGCGACGCGCCGTACCGGGCGCCGGTGCCCGAGACGCTTGCAGGTGCCTTGGTGCTGGACGATGATGCGGCGCATGCGCTCTGGTTCACGGGGCAGGTCCTGTTTGTCGATGTCCTCCCGAAGCCGCCCAAGCCCGACAACCTGCCTGAGGGCACGATCTGGCGCGATCCGAAACGCCAGTCCATTCCGGGATCGGTGTGGCTCCCCAATGTGGGTTACGTCGCGCTCCACGCACAGACCGATGCATACTTCCGTGAGGGGTTGGCGCGCCTGACCGCTGGGAACCTGGACCATCCGCTCGTGTTTTTCTGCCTGGCGGACTGCTGGATGAGCTGGAACGCCGCCAAGCGCGCGATGACCGATTACGGATACACGCGCGTGTTCTGGTACCCTGAGGGCACCGATGGATGGGCCGAGATCGGACATCCGTTGGTCGAGATCACGCCCGAGCCATGATCTGACCGTACCGTGCATGATCTGTGCATCGATTGTGCATGGAAATCATAGGCCACGGTCTGGCTCACTCGAGCTGCCCGGCGATGATCCGTCCAAGTGCGAAGAGGCGTTGTTCGAGCAGCACAGGGCTCTCGCAGACAAAGGTCAGGGACTGACGGCGATCGTCATAAATCCGCGTGTCCCAGCGTAGTTTGTCCTCGAGTTCTTCGATGCGATCCAGCGCATCATAGTCATCAGAGGCGACCTCGGCCTTGGCCTCCCTGAGCTCGGCGCCCATCGTATCGATCTGCTCGCTGAGCGCCTGCTGCTTCAGGCCATAGCGTGCGATGCCGGATATCAGGCTCGTGCGCGTCGTGTTTATCCGGTTGAAAAGCCCCGAGAAAAGCAGCGTCATCTGGTCATCGGTCGCGCCGCCCTGGCGAAACTCGGTGATCTTGGCCTCGGCGTCCTCGATCTCGGTCCGGCGTGCTGCGAGCTCGGGCACGAGCTGGGCCACGGCCGGGTCTTTTCGCCAAGCGCCGGTATCCTCGGGCAATGGCGGACCGGCCCAAACCAGACCGGACGACAGCGACGGCACCTTGCGCTGTACGCACGGCCAGGCCGGGTCTGTCGGTCCAGCCGCCTGGACGGATGCAGGCTGACAAAACACAACAACTGCCGCAATCAGACCAAGAAAAACCCTGAGGGTTGCATGTGGTGGAGAATATGTTCGGGGCGGTTTCAAGCTCTTGTTCCATGTCTGCTTGCAACAATTTTGACGTGGCTTGGCTTTAACCATATCTGAAGCTCTCTCTGTCATTCATGATCAAGTTAGGCGCAGAAAAGGCCACCAGTGGGTAACAGGCGTCACAGTTTTCAGACCGAACGTCTGTAGACTCTAAGGGAGGAGAGGCCCCCGAGCTGCCAGCATCGAAAGTGCTGGCATACAAGGAGTTTCTCCATGATTGAGCTTGTTTTTGTCGCTTGCATGATCGGTGAACCGCAGAATTGCAGAGAAGCAGAACTGCAACTCTGGGACGAGAACTCACCAATGGCGTGTATGATGTCCGCGCAGGGTTCTCTCGCGCGCTGGACGTCCGATCACCCGGACTGGCAGATTTCGCGCTGGAAGTGCAGGATCCCCGGTCGGGATGAGAACCGTCAGCGCGCCTCCAATGATCCAGAACTCTAGCGTCTCTGACGGGGCGCTCCGGCTTCGAACGGATTGACAATGGCATCTTCTCCCCGAGACTGACGCCAAAACATGGCAAGGGGGGATGAATGATGATGTGGCGCAGCGCTCTGGCGATATCCACGCTTCTGCTTGCGACGCCGGTTCCGGCACAGACGGCGATGGATGGTGTGGACATGTCGAGCCCGGCGATGACCGAGGCCGAGATGACGCGGGAGGCGGTTGTGGCGGCGCTTGCCGACGGCACATCGCTCGCGCGCAAGAAGCTCAATGGACTGGATCTCTCGGGACTGGATCTGGCGGGCGCTGATTTTCGGGCGGCACGTCTCAATGGTGTCTTGCTGACTGGGACGAACCTTGACGGAGCCGTCCTCAGCCAGGCGTGGATGGTTGGCGCTGATCTGCGTGGCGCAATTCTGCGCGGTGCCGAGATGTTCCAGACACAGCTCGGACGCGCCAACCTCGCAGGCGCTGATCTGACCGGCGCTCGCGCGGCGGCCGATTTCACCAAGGCCGATTTGTCAGGTGCGGTGTTTGCCGACGCCGATCTGTCCGCGGACATGCGCAACCAGTCCATGGGACTGATGCGTGGCGTCCTGCGCAATGCGACCGCGGATGGCGCGGATTTTAGAGGCGCGCAGATGTCGCGTGCCGATCTGGAGTTTGCGTCGCTGCTGGGTGCGGACTTCAGCGGCGCCGATCTGTCGATGACCACGCTGGGCGGCGCCAACCTGACAGGCGCGCATGTTGATGGGGCGAACTTCGAGAACGCCGATGTGACCTCAGCCCGGCTGATCGATCTCAATGGTAGCGCCAATCTGGAGGCGGCGAAGAACCTGAACCGCGCCTTCAGGAAATAGTCGCCACCACACGGCGCTCGAAGGTTTTGCCTCATCCGCCTGGCCCGCCACGCCGCCCGATCATTCCCTTGGTGGGATCGTAGGCATAGATCGCAGCGCCGAGAAACAGCACGGTTGTGCCGATCACCACTGCCAGTGAACTCCAGCTGACCTGCAAGTACAACGCGTGCCGGATCAACTCGACACAGTGCGTGAAGGGATTGGCACCTGCGATGCTGGCGAGCAGCGGGCTCGACTCCTGCAAGCGCCAAAGGGGATAGAGTGCCGATGAGGCAAAGAACATCGGGAAGATCACGAAGTTCATGACGCCTGCAAAATTCTCGAGCTGCCGGATCGCGGAGGACAGGAACAGTCCGATCGAGCCGAGAAGCAGACCTGAGAGGATCAGCGCCGGCAGGACGGTCAGGTAGCCCTCGATCGGTGGGTCGACGCCCCAAAGCCATGCCACTGCGAGAAACGCATAGACCTGGAACAGCGAGACGACGACCGAGGCCACAAGCTTTGCCGAGAGCAGGAACCATCGTGGATACGGGCTGACGAGCAGGGTGCGCATGGCGCCGGTCTCGCGGTCGTAGACCATGCTCAGCGAGGACTGCATCCCGTTGAACAGCTGGATCATCGCACAAAGACCCGGGACCACGTAGACCTCATAGAGGATGTATGTCTGGTAGGGCGGTTCGATGGAGAGCCCAAGCACCGCGCGGAAGCCTGCGGCAAAAATGAACAGCCAGACCAACGGGCGGACGAGCGCTGACAGAAAGCGCTCCTTCTGCTGCACGAAGCGCAACGCCTCGCGCCACATGATGCCGCGTGCACAGATCAGCCAGCCTCTCATGCGACCTTCTCTCGGGTCAGATCGAGAAAGGCGGGACCGAGGCCTTGATCTCCGGCGATCTCGTGTGCGGTTCCCGTGGCCAGCACCTCGCCCTGATGCAGCACGATCACTCGGTCCGTTGGTTGAACTTCATCGATCAGGTGGGTTGCCCAGAGCACACCGACACCATGGTCGGCCGCGAGGGCGTGGACTGCGGCAACGATGTCCGTGCGCGATTTGACATCGAGTCCAACAGTCGCCTCGTCGCAAAGCAGCAGACGGGGGCGGTGCAGCAGCGCACGGGCGATCTCGACGCGGCGCGCCTGGCCGCCAGACAGCGCACGTACCGTGTCGCCGAGCCGCTCCGACAGCCCGATCCTCTCGAGCAGTTCAGCGCCCCGTTCGCGCGTCGTGGACCAGTCCAGCCCATACAGGGCGCCCGCGTATGCAAAGTTCTCCGCCACGGTGAGATTGGTGTCGAGTGCCCGGCTCTGAAAGACCACACCCAGGCCCGCAAGCGCGAGGCGGGCTGCACGCCGAACGTCGTGGCCGCAGACCTCGATTGTTCCCGACGTGTTGTCGTAGAGCCGGGTGACGAGGTTGAACAGCGTGGTTTTCCCCGCGCCGTTGACACCGAGAAGGGACGTGAAGCTGCCTTCCGGCACCTCCAGCGACACATCTTTCAGGGCCTGTCGCTTGCCGAAACTGTGGCTGACCCGGTCGATCCTGAGCGCAGCAGGCATGGTCACGTTGGTTCGGAGTCCTCTGCGTTGCCACGAAACACGGTCTCGATACTATGACCATCCGGATCGAGGACAAAGGCTGCAAAACACCCTCGTCCGAACGCAGGGCGCGGCCCTGGCGCGCCGTTGTCGGACGCTCCCGCGTTGAGAGCGGCCGCATGAAACCTTGCAACCGCCTGCGCGTCGGGGGCCTCGAAAGCGATGTGGAACGGCTCGATCGTTTGCCTCGAGGCAAAGCCCCCGAAACTCCAGCGCCCCGCGCCAGAACCAACCGCATTCCCGTCTGGGTAGTCCTTGAAGTCACCGAGCTCGCCAAGCACCATCCGATAGAAGGCTGTGCTCGCAGCCAGATTGGACACCGGACTGCTGATGTGATCGATCATTCCGGCGGCGAGCTCGGGTCGCGAAGCATACTATTCCTTTTTCTTGTTCGTAACGTTGAAGTCGGCGTCGAGATCGATATCGTACTGGCCGTCCGAGCAGAACACGTCATCGAGCTCGTATCCGTCGTCTTCCTTTTCAATGTCGTCCTCGTCCATCTCGCACTGCATCTCTGCGAGCAACGCATTGATCTTTGTGATCTCTTCCTCGGTCACGTCAGCGGCCGTTGCAGAGCCGAGGCCGAATGCCAGGATCGCGGTGACTAGTGTGACTCTTTTCATCATGTCCCCCCATGCTTACTGGATAGAGATATCGACGCGCTGGCTCTCACCGGTGCTGCCCGGGATTTTGATTTCGTAGCGCCCCGGCTTGATGGCGATAAACGAAAGCTCGGCTGTGCCGGCGGCGTCGAACTCGAGGCTGTCAATCGCCATTGGCCGCACTTCGATCTTGTTGATCACGATCTCGTCCATCCAGATCGCGCGAAAGAACTCGGGTCCGGTGATAGCGAGCTCCTGGCTGCCATCGGCGGTGATCATCATCTCGTAGTAGGCACCGGACTGAAGCGCTATCGGCCCTTCAGCCAGTGGCTTGCCCGAGGAGAGCGTCAACTCGATCTCCTCGCCCTTGTTGCATTTGGCGAGAAGCCCCGCGAAGCCGAGTTTGGAACCCTCGCAGAGCGGCGCTGCAATAGCGGCCGACGCCGAGAAGGCGGCAATCGCAGCCGCGATCAGCACTTGTTTCATCTCTCTCTCCCTGTGTGTTTTCTGTTCCGGTCAGTTCGGTGAGACCACGACGCCCCAGGGTTGTTCCCCGACCTGGATCGACTTGATGACTTTCAGGCTCTCGACGTCGATGACCGAGATGTCGTTCGAGTTGCCGTTCGTGGTGAAGATGTACTTCTGGTCCGGTGTGAATCCCATCTGCCAGACCCGCTGGCCGACGAGCAGATAGTCCTCGACTTCCCAGGTCTCGCCATTGACAACGGCTACCCTGTTGGCAGGCCCGAGTGCCACGAAGACCTTCTTGCCATCCGAGGTGACACGCACGCCGACGGGTTGAAGCGCCTCGGGCACGACACCTGGCACCTCGAAGCCGATTTTCTTTATGATCGCACCATCTTCCGGCGTGATCACGCTGACTGTGCCGCCGATCTCCGCCGAGACATAGAGGTGCTTGCCGTCATCGGTGAACTGCGCAAAGCGCGGACGTTGGTCGACCAGCGTGTTCTGCACGATCTCGTAGGTATCGGTGTCGATGAAGTGTGCCATGTTCGTGGTCTCAGAGGTGTTGACCACGATCTTGCCGTCGGGGCTCACACCCATGCCCTCCGGCTCGACACCCACCGGGATTTCGGCCAGCACGGTCTTCTCGACCACGTCGACCACGGTGACGATGTTGTCGTCCTCATTGGCGATGTAGAGTGGATTGCCCGACGGATGCAGCACGAAAAGTTCCGGGTCCGGACCGGAGGGCAGCTCGTGCTTCAAGGTCATTGTCGCCGTGTCAAAGACCTGCACGGTGTTGTCGTCAGACGCACAGATGTAGAGTTCCGTGCCATCCGGCGAGATGGTGATGCCGCGCGGACGCTGGCCCACATCGATGGTCTCCGTGACCTCCAGTGTCTCGGAGTCGATGATGGTGAGCGTGTTCGACTTCTCGTTGGTGACATACACAGTGTAAGCCGCGGCCGGGCTTGCGATCAGGGCGGCCGCGGTCGCGGCCATCAGCATGCGCATGACGCGTCTCCTCCTCAGAATTTGCAGGTGCTTTCGGGTTCGTCGTAGCCCAGCGTGTCGAGACGGGTGACCTTGTGCAGGTACTCCTCCTGCGGCGAGACCGACACCACGAGCTTCTCGTCGGCAAGCAGCACACCCTGCCGGAGCTGGTTGTTCCAGGGCCGGAAGGTCAGCTTCTGCCCTTTGAACGCGGCGATTTCGAAGGCGTCCGAGCGCAGATAGTCTGCGATTGCTGCCGACTCGACCGTTTGCGCACGCGTCGCAGCCTCGCCCAGGACGCGCAAGGCCACCCACACCTGATAGTCAATGTCCGTCATGCGCCGTCCCTGGGACTTTTCGAAACGGCGCTGGAGCTGGGTCGCGCCCCAACCTTCGAAGGCCGGATGCCATGACCGGGCCACGAGACCCGCATCGCCGGCGACGGGGCGCGGGTCCCAGGTGCGGTAGGGCAGGTAGAGCCCGAAGACCTGGCTCTCGTCTGCGACGACGACGACGTCGTGATCGTCTGCTTCCTGCGTGAACACCGGGATCTGCTTTTGCACCAGCACATGACCCGAGTCGGATCGCCGGGCACCGCCGGTGTCTTCGAACACGCGCTCTTCCACGATATCCGCGCCGAACTTCGTGGCAGCACGGCGAAGCGCCTCCGCCTTCAGCCGGTCGCCATCATGACTGCCGGGGATGAGGAGCCATTCGTCCCATTTTTTCCACATCAGGTACTGCGCCAGACCATCCGCAAGCATCGCCCGCGAAGGCGCGATGTGGAAAACATTCGGTCTGCAGGCCTCACCTCGCAGATGGTCATCAGGCGCTGTGGCATTCATCAACACCACATCCCGTTCCGCCGCATGATCGGCCAAAGCCAGCAGGTCCTCTGCCGCCGCGATCGTCACAATGAAGCCGGCACCTTCGGAGATCGCATCATCGAGTGCGGCGACCGCGCCGTCCGGTGTTGTGGTGACCTCGATGGTTTCGAACTTCTGTCCCGTAAACTGCCCGGTCGTGGCATTGTCTGCTGTCGCCTGCCGGGCCCCGGCAAAACCGTCATCCGCAACAGGCAGATCCAACCGGGAAATCGGAAGCGGGGTCTCGCGCTCGACCTTGATCACGGCGGCCCGCAGCACCTGCTCGGCATCCGCGTGACCGGCAAAAAGCCCGATGATCGTTGCGCCGATCAGGGCAAACCGCATCGTCACCTCCCCATCTGTTGTTCGCTCTATGAAGACTGAACGGGCGTACGGCGGTCAACAATCGACATGGTTTCTGGAGCTGGCTTCTCACGTTTTGAGAGAATTCCGGGGTGCAGTCACCCGCACGCGGATAATGACGGCCTCGGCAAGGCTAGCTGTTTGATCCTGACCGACCTCGGTCTACGGTCCCAAACAGAGGCTCGAAGAAAGAGCTCAGTGCACGGGGAGGGATGATGCGCCGCACGATCCAAGGCTTGGTGTTGTCGGTGACGTTCGGTCTCTGGATGTCGGCAGTGCAGGCGGAAGCGCCGGTACCTGCGGCGTTTTTCGGGATCGTCCTGATGAACACCAGTCTCGAGCCGGTGAGCGAGGCGGAGACGACACGGCTGGCGTCGCTCGAGCGCCAGTTGGTGGACTCGCTGGCGGAGTCAGGACGCTACAGCTTCATCGACACATCGCCCGTCGCAGAGAAGGCGGACCTGTACTCCAATATCGCTGACTGCAGTGGTTGCGACGCAACGCTCGCGCGGACGGTTGGTGCGGAGGTTTCCATCACGGGAATCGTGCAGAAAACGTCGAATTTGATCCTGCACATCTCGATTTTCGTGCGCGACGCAGAGACGGGCAAGCTGGTCAACGGGGGGTCGGTGGATATCCGCGGCAATACTGACGCCTCATGGGAGCGGGGCCTGCGCTACATCGTCAAGAACAGACTGTTGCGAAAGCAGGGAGGCTGACATGCGCCTGATCCTGACGCTGCTCATCTGCACGCTCGGGTTTGGCACTGCCCGTGCGGACGAATCGACACTGCGGGTCGGCGTTCTGAAGTTCGGGACTGTGAACTGGTTGATGGACACGATCGAAAGCCGGAAACTGGATGAGAGCGCCGGCTACCAGCTCGAGGTCGTGGCGCTGGCTGGCAAGCCTGCAACCGAGATCGCGATCCAGGCCGGAGACGTCGACGTGATCGTCACCGACTGGGTCTGGGCGATGCGCCAGAGCGCCCCAGGTCGGAGCTACCGGTTCTTTCCGTTCTCGCGGTCGCTTGGTGCCCTGATGGTCCGTCCGGACGCGGGGATCGGTGCGCTTTGCGACCTCAAGGGGCGCCAGGTGGGGGTCGTCGGCGGACCGCTCGACAAAAGCTGGTTGGTGTTTCAGGCGCTCGCTCGGGAGAAATGCGCATTGGCGCTGGCCGATGAGTCGGTGGCGCTGTTCGGCGCACCACCCCTGATGAGCCGGCAACTGGAAACCGGCCAGGTGGAAGCCGTATCGACCTTCTGGCACTACGCCGCACGGCTCGAGGCCTCGGGGAACACGCGCTTGATCGGCGTCGATGCGGCCCTCGCCGAGCTCGGGATCACACCGGCACCTCCCTTGATCGGGTTTGTCTGGGCAGCTGAGCAGCTTGCAGACCGTCCGGGTCTGATCGAGGCATTCCGCAGTTCCGTCACTCAGGCTGGGGTGATCCTGGCCGAGGATGATGCGGAGTGGGTCCGGTTGCGGCCACTGATGCGCGCGGCCGACGATTCGGAGTTCTCCGCCCTCGTTGCCGGATACCGGTTGGGGATCGTCAGCGGCTGGAGCAACGCGGACACCGCCGCGGCCGAAGCGCTCAGCGCCCTTCTGGCCGACATCGGCGGACCTGCTTATCAGAGTGGTGCTGCGACGTTCCGCGGGGACGTCTTCATCGAGTATGACGGCGACTGACAAGTTGCACGTGGTCTGGCCGGCGCTCTCGCTGGCCGGGTTTGTGGCGTGTTGGGCGCTGATTGCAGCCGTGCTGCAGTCGCCGGTCCTGCCCGGACCGCTCGAAGTCTGGCAGGTTTTTCTCAGAGAATCTGCGCAAGACTACTGGTGGCATCTCGGGGCCACATTGCTGCGCGTGGTGGCAGCCTTCGTCCTGGCGATGAGCATCGGAAGCGCCATCGGCATCGCGCTCGGGCGCTCGGAGGCAACAGACCGTGCCTTCGGCGGCTGGCTCACCCTGTTTCTCAATCTGCCGGCGCTGGTGACCATCATCCTCTGCTACGTGTGGTTCGGCCTGACAGAGGTCGCCGCGATCGCCGCGGTTGCGATCAACAAGATTCCGAATGTGGCGGCGACCGTTCGAGAGGGCGCGCGCGCTCTGTCACGCGATCTGGCGGAGATGTCGTCCGTGTACCGCATGTCCCTTGCAGATCGATTGCGCCATGTCGTGCTGCCCCAGTTGACGCCATTCTTTGCGGCAGCGGCGCGCACCGGCCTCGCACTGGTCTGGAAAATTGTGCTCGTGGTCGAGCTGCTCGGGCGCTCCAACGGCGTGGGCTTCCAGCTTCACGTCTATTTTCAGTTGTTCGAGGTGGCGGCCATTCTTGCCTATGCGTTCGGGTTCATCGTGGTGGTACAGCTGATCGAGATCGGGTTGATCGGCCCCTGGGAGCGGCACGCGAACCGCTGGCGGCGATGACGGGGGTCCAAATCGATCTGGCGGAGAAGCGCTTTGGCGACCACCATGTCCTGGGCGCTATCGAGTTCAGCCTCGCAGAGGGGGAAGTCGCGTGTCTGCTCGGTCCGTCCGGCGTCGGGAAATCGACCCTTCTTGCCATCGCCGCGGGCATCGAGACGGACTTCAGCGGTCGGGTGCAAACGCCGGATGGTCCCGTTGCTATGGTGTTTCAGGAACCGCGGTTGCTGCCCTGGCGAACGCTCGCGGAGAACATCGCGCTCATCCCGGGCTCGGGCGGGCTGGCGCGTGCCGAGGCTTTGTTGTCACGTGTTGGTCTCGGAGATGCCGCGACGGCTTATCCGCAGAAGGTATCGCTTGGCATGCAACGCCGGGCAGCGCTCGCGCGGGCTCTGGCCGTGCGTCCTGCGCTGGTTCTGATGGACGAGCCGCTTGTTTCGCTCGACACCGACACCGCCGACGAAATGCGGGCTTTGATCCGCGATGTATTGGCCGAAACGGGCGCGACGGCGATCATCGCCACCCATGATCGGCGGGAAGCCCTCGGTCTCGCCGACCGGGTGCTCGAGATCGGCGGTCAGCCCGCCCGGCTCCTGCGCGACCGGGTCTCTCCGCTCGAGCCCGCCGCCCGTCGAGATCCGGCGAGGATCGAGGCACTTGTGGGCCGTTGGTTCGCAATGTCGTGAAGCCAGCGGCACGGGCTGGTGCCGGACATCTGGCCGGCTATGCTGCGCCTCTCGCTCGGATGTCGTGGCGGGGTGACAAGCACCGGCTGCAGGATTTTGAGCATGACACTGATCGATTTGGGCCTGCATCTGGTCGTCGCACTTGCGGCGATGCTGCAGGCGATCACCGGCATTGGATTTGCCTTGATCGCGGGCCCGGTCATCCTTCTGGTGACTGACAGCGCTGCGGGCATCCAGGTCTCCGCGTTCCTGAGCCTCCTGATCGCGATCGTTCTGGTGCCGTCAATGCGCGCTCATGTCGATCTCGAGCGGCTCAAGCAGCTGCTCCCTGCAACGGTTCTGGCGTTACCGTTGGGTGTCGTGGTACAGGCCGCAGTGGGGATCGTTGTCTTGAAACTGCTGGCTGCCCTCGTGCTTGTTGCGCTCTTGTTCTCCCTCTTGCGCGCTCGCACACTCGGACGATCCTCGTCAGGCGACTGGATGGCCGGAGGGTTGGCGGGATTTCTCGGTGGCTGCCTCGCCATGCCCGGCCCCCCCATCGCATCGCGTCTGACCTCGGCGGGCATCGGGAAACAGGCAAGCCGCGCCACGGTGCTCGCGCTTTTCATCGCGGTTTATCCACTGATCCTGCTGATCCAGGGAGCAGCCACTGGCATCGACGTCCAGACGCTGGCAACCACAGCAGTCTACACGCCCGCGACTCTCGCCGGCACTTTGGCGGGCCATCTTATGGAACCGCGGGTGGACGAAGCGCTCTACCGGCGTATGGTGATGGTCTGTCTTGCGATTATCGCGCTGAGCCTTGCTGTTGCGAGCGCCGGCGCCTTGCTGAGGAGCTGAGCATGCCCGAGGATCTGGGGACGGTGGCACACCGGCTCGACAGCGTACCTCGTACCGAAATCTGCGCTGATCCCACACCGCTCGAGCCGTTGCGCAATTTGGGGCGCCAGCTCGGGGCGACGATCTATGCAAAGCGCGACGACGTTCAGCCTCTGGCCTTCGGTGGCAATAAGGTGCGCCAGCTCGAGTTCTATTTTGGGGCTGCCCTTGCGGAAGGGGCGGATACTGTTCTGATCACGGGTGCAGTGCAGTCCAACTTTTGCCGCCTGGCCGCGGCATTCGCGGCCAGGCTCGGGCTCAGCTGCCACATCCAGCATGAAGAACGCGTGCCCAAAACTGTCTCGACATACCGTGGGTCTGGCAATGTGCTGGTCGAACGGATGCTCGGCGCAACCCTGCATTCCTATCCGCATGGCGAGGATGAGGCCGGCGCCGATGCCGCACTCGAGGCATTGGCTGACAAGCTCCGGAGCGAAGGCCGTAGGCCTTATGTCATTCATCTCGCACCAGGCCACCCGCCGCTCGGCGCCTTGGGCTATGTCGTTGCCGCACGCGAGATACTTGCGCAGCTGGAAGCGCAGGAAGTCCCGATCGACGAGGTGGTCGTGGCGTCGGGTAGTGGGGCAACCCATGCCGGTCTGCTGTTTGGACTGCGCGCCTTCGGCTCGCCCCTCCCGGTCACTGGCGTCTGCGTGCGCCGCGACGCCGAGGTACAACAGCACCGGATCGCCCAGCGTTGTGAGGAGATCGCCGCACTCCTGGGCATGAGATCACCAGTGTCATCGGAAGATGTGGTGCTCAGCGGAGAGCAGTTGGCTCCAGGGTACGGCCAGCTCAACGAGGCCACGCTCGAGGCGATCCGGCTGGGCGCGCAAACCGAGGCGTTGATGCTTGATCCGGTCTACACCGGCAAAGCCATGGCCGGGCTGATCGCCCGGGCCCGTGCGCAACCGGGTCAGCGTCTTCTTTTCGTGCACACCGGTGGGACACCGGGCATTTTCGCCTATGCCGAACCGTTGACCGAGGCACTCATGCACGCTGCATCTTGAGTGCCGGATAGGCTTTCGAATGCAACTTGTTGAGCGCCGGACCGGATCCGCGTTACCATGTCCCCGTTCAAGACGGCACGGGGCGGGGTTGCCGCGCCGGGATTGGTCGGCGAGGGGCCGCACATGATTGGAGTGATTGAGATGATTGGGCGTGTGCTTTTGTTGGTTGCGACGTTCGCGGCGGGTCAGGCCTGTGCTGAGGGGACAAGAGCACTGGTGCTCGATGTGTTGGGCGATGTGGCGCCGCCAGTCGAGCTCTTCCAGGAGCTGGAGATCGGCGATCGCCTGACGCTTGGTCCGGCGGCGGAGATCACATTGACCCACTATGCTGCCTGTGAGGAGGTCACCTTGCGGGGGGGCACGATCACGATCGAGGATGCATCGATGACGGCAGTTGGCAGCGCGCTTATCGGCCGTGTCGAAGCTGATTGTCCCGAAATGGTTTCGCTCACCGCCGCAGATATCACGAATGCCGCGATTATCACCCGGGCGATGAGCGACAAACCGCTGGTGCCCCTGCGCCCCAACATCGCCATCGCTGTGCCGAACGCTGCGTCTTACAACGAGCTGAGTGTCATGGGCGGCGATGGAGCTGTGGCGACTGTCGCGATTTCCGGACGCCGGGTGGCATGGCCGAGCGGGACTGCGCCGCTTATGGATGGCGGTGATTACACGATCATTCTGCGTGGTCCCGAAGCTCAACAGTTTGCGGCTCGGGTCAAGGCCGATGCCATGTCCCTGGGGCTGGTCGTGCTCAGGCGGTGATCGACGCGCTCACCCAGCGGCGCGGTCCCCTCCGGCGCGCGGCAATTGCCGCCATCGTCGGTGTGATCCTCGGCGGGGTGTCGGTCTTCCTGCCACAAAACCACTTGGTGCAAGGCTGGATCACGGACTTGACCGTGGCTGCGCGGGCGTATGTTTTCGGTGCGGAGCCGCTCGATTCTGAACATGTGGTTGTCATCGGACTGGACCAGCGCAGCCTGGAAGATCCACAGATGGCAACGCGACCGCGGGCGCTCTTTTCACCGATCTGGGAGCAACTTGGACGGAAAGCGCTGCGCAATGGTGGCCAGGCTTTCCTGCTGGACTTCATTCTTGCCTACGACGCGGTTGGATTGAAGATCGATGGGGAGACGCCGCTGCGCGGTTACGACAATGACTTTCTGCGCTTTCTGCGGGAACGCTCGGATGAGGGGAACGTGGTCATCGGTCGTTCGAGCGTGCTGTTGCCGACGCGGCGGTTTCACCGCATCGCTGGTTCCGAGGCGCTGGGGCTGGTCGAGATCCCGCTCGGTCCGGGGAATGTCATTCGCAATGTCGCGCCTGAACTCCAGACGCGCACTGGCGAAATGCTGCCCACACTCGTCGGGCGCGCGCTGAGCGTCCTTGGCCAACCCTCCTCCGATCCCATTGCGGTGCTCCCACCCGGGCCGATCACCACATTGCCCACCGTCTCGGCGATCGATGTTCTGCAATGCGCAGATCCGGCCCGACTGGGAGAGCTCTTCGACGGCCGTGTCGTGCTGGTTGGCACGATCCTTCCCGGGGAAGACCGGGTGAAGACGGCGGACCGACTGGTGCCGCGCGGCCCGACTGATGCACAGATCGGCGCGTCGGCGGATCCGTGCGCATTTCCTCGACCGGTCACACGCGCATCGGCTGAGGACACGACATTGCCCGGTGTTTTCGCCCATGCCGCCGCACTCGACGGTGTGCTCTCCGGCTGGGCGCCCTCGCGCGCACCGGACACCGCGGTGCCGATCGCCGTGGGCTTGCTTACCTTCGCGGCGGCGTTGGCGGCCCTGGTGATCCGGCCGACGGGCGGGGCGGTGGTGCTGGTGCTTCTCCTGGGAGCGGTCTTCGCGATCGGAGTGCTGTTTCTGGAGAGCGGTCTGTTCCTGATGACCGCGAATCCCATGGTGATGGCGCCGGTGGCCTTTGCGCTGACATGGGGGGTGCGCCTGAGACTGCTTGACCGCCGCGCCAACCGGATCCGGCGCGAGTTCGGCAAGTTTCTCGCGCCAATGCTGGTCGAACAGATGATCGAATCCGGTGAGACCCCGCAGCTTGGCGGAGAGGAACGCGAGGTCACCGTCATGTTCGCCGACCTCTCCGGCTTCACGGCGACATCGCAGACCATCGAGAGCGCCGAGCTCACCGCGGTGCTGAACCGCTACCTCGATTTGATTGCCGGCGTGATTCGCGACCACGGTGGATACATCGACAAGTTTGTCGGGGACGCCGTGATGGCGATCTGGAACGCACCCGCACCAAGCGACAACCACGGTCTCGTCGCTGTGCGCGCTGCGCGTGCGATCGTGATCGCGATCCGAGAGATGGCAGCGGCCGACCGGGCATCCGGGCGCCCCGGCTTCGATATCAAGATCGGTATAAACTCCGGGCGGGCGACTGTTGGAAATGTGGGCGCGCTGGACCGGATGAACTACACAGTTGTCGGCGAGACAGTGAACCTGGCCGCTCGCTTCGAGTCTCTGCCAGCGGTGTTCAAGACCCCGATTGTGGCAGGGGCAGGCACCGCCTCGATGATCGCTTCGGCGTTCCACCTGCTGCCGATCGTCTCGGTGCAGGTGAAAGGCACCTCTGGGGGCGTAAGGATCTTCGCACCTTATGCCGAGGATGACACGCTCGAGGGTCCTATCGGAGACAAGATCGAAAGATATGCCAAGGCCCTCGCCGCCTTTGAGGTCGGCGATTTCGATGCGGCTGCACATGCTTGGTCTGCACTCGCGGAAGAGAACTGGCCCGGCAGCGGTCCCGCCCGTGTCATGTGCAACGAGGCTCAGCGCATGGCGACCGAAGTTGTCGAGGCCTGGAGCGGTGTCTTCGAGGCACGCAGCAAGTAGCGCTTGCGGGGCCGATCAGGCCGCGTTTGCCGCGGCCAGGTGTGCGGCATGCCGGGCAATACCTTTCATCGCCCGCTCGAGTTCGTCTTCCTTCGCGGTCAGTGCGATCCTCAAGTGTCCGGCAGCCGCAGCACCGAAGCTTTCGCCCGGCATGATGCCGATCCCGAACTCCTCGAGCATCTGCGTTGCGAAGGTCGTCCCGTCAACACCTGTCTCGCGGATATCAAGCATCAGGTACATGCCGCCCTGCGGCGGCGTCACCCGCACGCCCGGGCCATTGCCGAGAGAGGTGAGCGCGATGTCCCGCCGGCGCTTGTAGCGCAGCGCAATGTCCTCCTCGATATGCGCGCATTCGGTCAGCGCAAAGAGGGCTGCGTCCTGGATGAAGCCCGGAATGCCATAGGTCGAGGTCAGCGCCAGATCGCCAATACAATCGACAAGCTCCCGTGGCCCCACGATCCAGCCGACACGTGCACCTGTCATGGCATGTGATTTGGAGAACGATCCTATGACGATGGTGCGCTCGGCCATGCCGGGCAGGTCACGCGGGCTCACATGTACGCCTTCGTGCACCTGGCTTGCATAGAGCTCGTCGGAGATCAGCCATAGATCGCGACGCCGGCAGAGTTCCGCCACCGCCTCCAGACGCGCGCGCGTATAGACGGCCCCGGTTGGATTGTTCGGCGTGTTGATCAGCAGAGCGCGGCAGCTCGGTGTCAGTGCCGCCTCGATCAGATCCGCATCAGGCTGGAAATCCGCGTCGGCGAGCGTCGGGACCAGAATGGCGTCAGCCGCAACCGCGCGCACAGTGGCATCGAACGTTGCATAGTAGGGATCGAGCACGACACAGGCATCACCGGGGTCCAGAACCGCCGTCATGGCGGCAAAGATTGCCGCCTGGCCGCCGGCGGTCACCACAACTTCGTCGGCGCTGGTCACCGTGTCGGTTTGCGTGGTGACCCGATCCGCGATTGCTTCTCGCAGAGCGCGTGGGCCAAAGATCGGTGCGTATCCGAGATTGCCGTTGACGGCGCTCTGATGCATGGCATCCAGAATGGCGCGATCGGTCTTGATGTCGTGGTCACCGATGGTCAGGTTGATGACCGGCTTGCCTTCGGCTTCCATGCGCCGCGCGCGATAGAGCAAATCCCAGGCGTCACTTTCACCCTGCACAATGGATTTGATGCGGCGAGAAAGATGCATGAGAGGGTGCTCCTGAGGTGTTCGCTGGCAACGGTCAGCCTGCCCCTAACAGGATACCTTCAGTGAGTGCAATCAGGAAGAGTGTGGTGTGGCCGATGTCGGCCACACGGTGGTCGATTGAATGTCGTCACCCGCCGATGGCAAGCGGTACAAATCGCAGATCGCCCTGGCTCTGAATCAGGAACAGCACCGATTTCCGGCCTGCATCCGACGCCTCCGTGACGCGCTTCTCGATTTCGTCCGGCGAGGTGACAGGCTCCTGACCAACCTCGACGATCACATCGCCGGGACGCATGCCCTTTTCACCCGCCGAGCTGTCGGGCGTCACTTCGCTGACGAGCACACCACTCACTTCATCGCCGATGCCGAACTGCGCCCGAGCGTCGGAGGTGAGTGATGTGAGTGTCATGCCGAGCGCGTCGAGCTTGACCGCCGCGGTATCCCCCTCGTCCGTCTCACCCTGGTCCGGGGTATGCGCGGCCACGGAGAGATTGCCTTCGTCAAGCAGGCCGATCTTGGCTTTCAGCGTCTGGGTCTTGCCCTTTCGGAAGACGACGACCCGCACTGTTTTCTCAACCGGTGTGTCAGCGACGATCCGGGGCAGATCACGCATCTGTTCGACATCCTGGCCGTCGAACTTGATGATCACGTCGCCGGCCTCGACACCTGCGGCCTCGGCAGGGCCACCTTCGGTGACCTCGGCCACCAACGCGCCGACAGCGTCATCCATGCCGAGGGCATCTGCCATCTCGTCGTTCACCGGCTGAATGCGCACACCGAGCCAGCCGCGGCGCGTCGCCCCGAATTCCTGAAGCTGTGCAACCACCCGTTTGGCAAGATTGGACGGCACCGAGAAGCCGATTCCGATAGAACCGCCGGTGGGTGAAATGATCGCCGTGTTCACACCGACAACTTCACCGTCCATGTTGAAGAGGGGGCCGCCGGAGTTGCCCCGGTTGATCGCCGCGTCGGTCTGGATGAAGTCGTCGTAGCGCCCGGCGTTGATGTTGCGGTTGCGCGCCGAGACGATCCCGGCGGAGACAGAGCCCGAGTAGCCGAACGGGTTGCCGATGGCGAGCACCCAGTCACCGACGCGGGTCGTATCGCTGTCGCCGAAGTTCACGAACGGCAATGGATCGCTGGACTCGACCTTCAAGAGAGCAAGGTCGGTCTGTGGATCGGTACCCAGCAGGCTGGCTTCAAGGCTGGTGCCGTCCGGAAAGCTGACGGTGATCTCATCCGCGTCTTCGATCACGTGGTTGTTGGTCACGATCACGCCGTCAGCGCTGATCACGAAACCCGATCCCAGTGACTGTACTCGCCGTGGCGAGCCGTTCTCACCGCGGGGGAACAGGTCGCGGAACATATCCTCGAATGGCGAACCCGGTGGAAAACTGGGCATGCCTTCAACTGTCGGTCTGTCGACCGTCTGGGCGGTTGAGATATTGACCACCGACGGGCTCAGTTGCTCCGCCAGATCGGCAAAACTTTCCGGCGCGCCGCTCGGTTGTGCCTGTGCCTCGGTGCTCAGTACAGTGTGCGTCGCGATCCCGGCTGTCGCGATCGATGCGACGACCATCAGTGATGCGACGACCCGGCTTGCCTGCCCAGCCAAACTGCTTGTTCTCGTTGCGGACAACATCTGCGTCATCCCTCCTTCAGTGGTTATCCGTTTCGTGTCCGGCAGGCTTGGCCCGCCTGGCACGCGGCGGATCATCCGCCTCGCACCAGAAGATAGAGCAAAGTGCCCGCTGCGATACTCACAACACCGGCACGTCTCAGGTGCACTGGTCCGACGCCATCGAGCGCAGCCAGCAGTTCCGGAACGGATCGCGAGAAAATCGCCAGCGCCAGACCCTCAAAGACGAGGACGAGCGCAAGCGCTGCGATCAGATCCATCTACATCTCCAGCTCCACATCCCGTCGCACTAACGCGTCTCATCGAGCGAATCCGTCTTCAGATAGTCAAAAAATTCTGAATCCGGGGATATAACCAGCGTCGAGTTGTTGCCCCTGAGCGCACGCTCGTAGGCTGTCATTGAGCGGTAGAAGGCAAAGAACTCAGGATCCGCACCGAAGGCTTGGGCAAAGATATTGTTCCGCTGGGCGTCGGCTTCACCGCGGATGATCTCGGCTTGGCGTTCGGCGTCGGAAACCAGTTCGACCGCGCCGCGATCTGCAGTTGCTCGAATTTCCTGAGCACGTTCCTTTCCGCGTGCACGTTCGTCCGCCGCTTCACGCTCACGCTCGGCGTTCATGCGGTTGAACGTGGCATTCAGGTTCTGCTCCGGCAGGTCTGCCCGACGGATGCGGACGTCGATAATCGTGACACCCAAGGCCAGCGCCTGTGTTCGTGCCGAATCACGGATACGGCTCATCAGCACGGTTCGCTCGGGGCTCAGCACATCTGCCGAGTTCACCGAACCCAGCACTTCACGAAGACTGGCGTTCAGGATGCGTTCAAGTCGCGAAAGCGCATTGAACTCTGTCTGCGCCGCTTGCCGGAACTGGACCGGATCCGTGATCCGCCAGCGCGCGAAGGCGTCGACGACCAGGCGGCGCTCGTCTGCCGGCGTAACTTCGAGAGCGGACGTCTCCAGAGCCAGGATACGTGCCTCGTAGAAGACCGCGTTTTGGATCAGCGGCAACTTGAAGCCGATGCCGGGATCACGTTTGACCTGCTTGACCTGACCAAACTGAAGAACGAGGGCCTGCTGGCGCTCGTCAACGATGAACACCGACGAAAGTGCGCCAATGATGATGACGACCAAAAGGCCGATCAGAATGGGTAAACGACGCATCAGTTCGACTCCCCGCTACGGCGCAACTCGTTGAGCGGCAGGTACGGCACGACACCCTGGCTGCCGCCCGCAGCGTCACTATCGATGATCACCTTGTCGACTTCTCCCAGAACGCGCTCGATCGTTTCGAGGTAGAGGCGCTTGCGGGTCACCTCTGGTGCGCTTGCATATTCCTCGAAGACCGCCGTGAAGCGGGCTGCCTCACCCTTGGCTTCGTTGACGACCCGGGCACGGTAGCCTTCGGCCTGCTGCAATATCTGCGCAACGTCACCACGCGCTGCAGCAAGCTTCTGGTTCGCATAAGCCTCTGCGCGCTTTTCTTCCGTGTCACGGTCCTGTTCTGCCGCCTGAACGTCCCGAAACGCGTCGATCACCTCCTTGGGTGGGTCGGCGCCGTCAAAGTTAGTTCGCACGATGTTGACGCCGGACTCGTAGCTGTCGAGCGTGTCCTGAATGAGTTCGCCAACCTCCTGGCTGATCGCGGCACGGTCGCGGCTCAGAATGGGTTTGAGTTCGGACCGGGCAATCACCTCGCGCATCGCTGATTCTGCGACCGCACGGATGGTCGGTTCGGGTTCCGCGAGGTTGAACAGGAACTTGTCGGGTTCGGTGATGTTCCAGACAACTTGGAAATCGATGTCGACGATGTTCTCGTCTCCGGTCAGCATCAGGCCTTGATCGCCACGCGTACCGTTGGTTCCGCGGCCCGTACCGATGTTGATCGTGTTTTCCACGGTGACCGGCAAGACCTCGTAGGTCACCAGGGGCCAGAGCGCGAAGTTCAGCCCGGGTTCGCCGATCTGGGAAAACTCGCCCAGGAAGAGTTCGACCGACTTTTCCTCGGGCTTCACCGAATAGAACGACTGCAGGAGCCAGCCTCCAGCGAGCACCAGCACGCCGATGACAGGGAGGGCTTTTTCGAACCCCGGTCCGAGGCCTCCGCCGCCGCCGCCGCCACCGCGTCCACCGGTGGGACCGCCGCCCTTGCCACCAAGAACGACGCGGAGTTGGTCGCGCCCCTTACGCAGCAGATCGTCAAGGTCGGGGCCTTGCGGGCCACCGCCGCCACCGCCGCCGCCAGAGCCTCCGCCCCAGGGCCCTTTGCCGCCACCGCGATTGCCTCCTGAGCCGCCGCCCCATGGGCCGCCGCCGCCACCATTGCTGCTGTTGAATGGCATTCGTATATGCACCTCTCGAAACCGCAGCCCCGATATAAACTGGCGCGCGGCATTTGTCGGCCCTTATTTTTGCGTAGGGTCCTTGGACGCAGGCTCAGACGTGGGAGAGGTCTCTGGGAAGTCAAGGTCCGCTGTGGCCGGGTGCCGCAACGGATCCACTTATTGCCTCACCGCGTCGGGGTCTTCATCGTGACCAGTTCCTCCGATGCTGTCGGGTGGACGGCGACGGTCCGGTCAAAGTCGGCTTTGGTCGCGCCCATCTTCACGGCGATACCGGCGAGCTGGATCATTTCGCCTGCACCGTGGCCGATGATGTGCACGCCGAGCACCTTCTGGGTTTCCTTCTCGACGATCATCTTCATGAGCATCCGCTCGTCGCGCCCCGACAGGGTGGCGACCATGGGGCGGAAGGCTGCCGAATAGACATCGATTTCGTGGTCGACGCTTGCCACTTCTTCGGACAGTCCGACGGTCCCGATCTCCGGCTGGGTGAAGATGGCCGTCGGCACGAGCGCGTGGTCGGGTGTGGTCGGGGTGGCGTTGAACACAGTCTCCGCAAAGGCTGCACCCTCGCGGATCGCCACAGGTGTCAGCTCGAGCCGGCTCGTGACGTCACCCACGGCGTAGATCGATGGCACCGAGGACTGCGAATAGTCGTCGACCTCGACAGCGCCGTTGGCTCGGAGTTTGACGCCCGCCTCCGCCAGGCCGAGGCCTTCGGTGTTCGGGACCCGGCCCGTCGCCATCATCACCGCATCGGCGGAAAGGCGCTCGCCGCCCTCGAGTTCCACTTCCAGACCATCGGCAACCTGATGGATCGCGACGGGCTGGGTGTTGAAGCGCAGGGTGACGCCTTTCTTGCGCATCTCATCTGCAACGTGCTCACGTACCTCCCGGTCGAAACCACGCAGAAACAGTTCGGAGCGGTAGGATAGCGTGACCTCGGATCCGAGTCCGTTCATGATCCCCGCGAACTCGGCGGCGATGTAGCCGCCGCCGATGACAACGAATCGTTTCGGTTGTTCGTCCAGGTGGAAGATTTCGTTGGACGTGATGGCGTGCTCGGCGCCGGGGATATCCAGTTTTCGAGGAGTGCCGCCGACGGCAATCAGGATGTGCTTGGTGGTCTTGGTCGTGCCATCCGACAGCCGCACGGTGTGCGGATCGACAACGACGGCGCGCTGGTCGAAGCTCTCGACCTCGTTCGAGCTGAGAATCGTGCGGTAGATGCCTTCGAGCCGACCGATCTCGTTGTCCTTGTTGGAGATCAGCGACTTCCAGTCAAACCGGGTCTCACCGACATGCCAGCCAAATCCCGCCGCGTCCTGGAAGTGTTCGTGGTAGCTGGAGGCGTAGACCATCAGTTTTTTCGGCACACAGCCTCGGATCACACAGGTCCCGCCATAGCGGTACTCCTCGGCGAGGGCGACCTTGGCCCCGTAGTGCGCCGACATGCGGGCCGCGCGGACCCCGCCCGAGCCCCCGCCGATGACGAAGAGATCATAGTCGAAATCGCTCATTGTTCGGTCCTTTCCGGTGCTCGGGGTCGGGTTCGGTGCCCTCGAATGTACCTATCGCCAGATAGGGAGCTGTAGATTGTCCGCAACGCCCGCTCACGTGCGGTTGATCGCTTCTCCCGCATTTCCAAGACACGGGTCGATGTCGTTCAGAGCCTGTTCCAACGCCTTGAACTGGAACTTCTTCTCGGCGCCGAACAAGCGGCCTTCCGCCGACTGCAGCGCATCGGCCGTAACGTCCAACCGCTCCCCCGACACGCGTTTGGAAAGGGCCTGCCGATAGGTCTTTGAAGGAGCCAGTTCCTGGATCTCTTCCAACTCAAGATGTTTTGCGAGGATGCCTGCGCCAATCGTGAACCACGCCTCCGTCGCCCCGGCGTACCAATCGTCATAGGTTTGGCTCACCTCTGGTGCCCGCGTTTGCATGACCCCGGGACAGCGGTCATGCAGATGCAACATGATGACCTCGCGAAGCCGATCATTGATTCCTGCGATCCGCTTCTCAGCGTTCCGCGACAGGATCGGGAACTTCTCTTGTGCCGCCCGGAACCTGGCTTCGTAGTCGTCTTCCGCGATGGCCTGATGCGGCGACAAAATTCCCAGCACTGCAATCAGCAACGCGGGCGCGTGGAAATGACTCATCAACACTCTGGGCATCGGCTATCCAATCCGGCGAGCGGTGCCGTCCGGCTGCCCGACGATGACCGCGGAGGCGAGGTCACAGAAGAGCCCAGTCTCGACGACACCGGGGACGAGGTTCAGGTCGCGGTTCAGGGCGGCCGGGTCCCGGATTGCGCCGAGTGAGAGGTCGAGGATGTAGTGGCCCTCATCGGTCACGAACGGGTCATCGCCACCACGCCACGCGGTCGCTTTGCCGCCCAGCCCGTGCGCGGCCAGCACTTCCTCGACCTGTCCGCGGGTCGAGCCCCAGCCGAAGCGCACGATCTCCAGCGGCAAAGGGAAGGCCCCGAGGGTGTCGACCTCCTTGGACGGGTCCGAAATCACCATCATCCTTGCCGAGGACGAGGCCACGATCTTCTCCTGCAGCAGCGCACCCCCGCCGCCCTTGATCAGGTTGAGCGCACCGTCGAACTCGTCCGCACCGTCGATCGTCAAATCGATGCGCCCGACCTCGTCGAGCGTCGTGATCGGTATGCCCAGTGCTTCGGCCTGAGTGCGGGTGCGGCTTGATGTGGGCACACCTGTGATCTGCTTGCCGGAGGCCGCGAGCAGGTCGACGAACCATTTCGCCGTTGAACCGGTGCCGAGCCCCAGCACCATACCGTCCTCGACCAGTTCGACTGCGGCCGCCGCCGCAGCCTGCTTGGCCCGGTCGGCGGGGGAGGTTGGTTCGGTCATCTCGGCCTCGGGGTGGAGCACGGTTGGACGGCAGGATTCGTGCGCATCATAGCCTTGGTGGCGGGTCGCGCCAGCCTTCCGGTGCGTCGGCAACGATCGAGACCGCGATTGTGAAGACGGTAGTCTCGCGAGACAAATTCTCGGACCTTGTGAATCATGTTCGTCAGCGTCTTCGACATCTTCAAAATCGGCATAGGACCCTCGAGTTCGCACACCATCGGACCGATGGTGGCGGCCGCGCGCTTCCTTGATGACCTGCGCGGCGGGCGTGAGCCCGTGCCTGGCGCCGGCACCGCTGTGCGTCTGAGTTGCCGGCTGAAGGGCTCGCTTGCGTTCACCGGAAGAGGCCATGCAACCGACCGGGCTGTGATCCTTGGGCTGGCAGGACTGGTGCCTGAGACGCTCGATCCTGCCGAGGCGGATGCCGCACTTGCCCGCGCCCACGAAGATCGCGTCGTCGAACCCGACGGTCTGGGCGTGCTGGAGTTCGATCCCTCGAGGGACATTGTGTTCGACTATGGCCCCGCGGATCCCCTGCACACAAATGCACTCACCCTCGAGGCGCATGACGCCGAGGGCCATCTGCGTCTTGCCGAGACCTACTACTCGATTGGCGGTGGTTTCGTGAAAAGCGCCGACGAGATGCGGGCGTCGGACCGGATCGTCGATCCACCGGACGTTCCTGCCTTCCCACATGCGTTCTCGACGTCGGATGAGATGCTGGCGCAGGCCGTCCGCTCGGGCCTCTCGATTGCAGAGATGAAGCGCGCGAATGAAGAGCAGCTAATGACGCGCGATGAGCTGGACGCAGGGATCGACCGGCTTTGGGATGTGATGCAGGCCTGCATTGCACGCGGCCTCGAGACCGACGGAATCTTGCCTGGTGGGCTCAATGTGCGCCGAAGAGCGCCCGGGATACACACGCAACTCATCGAGGAGCGCGGGCGCAATCAGATCGTGCCGCATGTGACGAATGACTGGCTCTGCGTTTATGCGATGGCGGTGAACGAAGAAAACGCCGCCGGAGGTCAGGTCGTCACAGCGCCCACAAATGGCGCGGCGGGCGTGTTCCCCGCTGTGTGTCGCTACTACCTCGATCATGTCGTCGGCGCGAGCCGTGCGGGCCTCAGGACGATGTTCCTCACAGGCGCAGCAATAGGTGGACTGATCAAGCACAATGCATCGATATCGGGCGCCGAGTGCGGTTGTCAGGCCGAGGTGGGTTCCGCGGCGGCGATGGCGGCGGCGGGCCTCTGTGCGGCTCTGGGCGGGCGACCGGCACAGGTGGAGAATGCCGCCGAGATCGCCCTCGAGCACCACCTCGGCATGACCTGCGATCCGGTGAAGGGTCTCGTTCAGGTGCCCTGCATCGAACGCAACGGGCTCGGTGCCATCAAGGCGGTGTCCGCTGCATCCTTGGCACTGCGGGGAGACGGGCAGCATCTGGTTTCATTGGATGCCTGCATCAAGACGATGCGAGAGACCGGGCGGGACATGTCGGAGAAGTACAAGGAGACGAGCCAGGGTGGTCTCGCGGTCAATCTGCCGGATTGTTGAGCGGGCTAGACAGCGAGACCCAGCTCGCGGCGGCGCTTCTTTGTGAGGTTTTGCGCTGCCAGTTCATGGGAGCGCACGAGATGGTCCCGAAGCGCCACGTCGTCGAGGCCGGGGAGCGCGAAGTGCTGAATCCATTTCATGCCGCGCGAGGCGAAGTAGGGTGCCGGGCGCAAACCGGGCTGTGTGCGGAGGACCTCGTACGCGATGTCCGTGACCTTGAACACGAATGCGGGCTGGCCTTCGTCCCAACCGCCGATCGCGAAGACCTTGGTGTCCACTTTCCAGACATGAGCGCCACCCCACTGCATCACATATCGGGTTGCGGGGAGGTTCGCGCACAACGCGTTGAAGGCGTCGTATGTCATGAGATTGCCTGAACGAGGGCAGGCAAAAACCTGCGCTCGATCATCACCAGCGCACCATGGCCATCGAATTCCAGGATAACCCGATCGGAGACGGCTTCGTTCGAGGTGCCGATTTGCGTGCCGGTGACGAAGGAGAGATCATCTATCGGCCAGCGCAGTCCTTGCGACATCACTCCTCGCACCGGTTTCAGCGGGAATATCGAAACCCTAGTCCCGGGCTCCAGCACAAGTTCGATTCGCAGCGGTGACAGCGCGATGGCATCCTCGGTGCCCAGGACGACGATCTTTTTGTCGGCGTTTCTGAGAAGCGCATGCAGGACCGCCAGCATGTGGTCGACCCTGCGTCCGGTGAAGCCGATCGCAAGGTAGAGGGGTGCGTTGACATGGGTCAGACACTTTTCGAAATCCGTGCTGTCCTGTTCGGCGATGTGAAGGATGTTCGCAGACTTGGAACGCCAAGCATCGAGATCGACGATCGAGTCCATGTCGCCGATCACGGCGTTTGGCGTTAAATCCATTGCCGCCAGGCGATCCGCGGCACCATCTGCCGCGACGAGGGTCGGGGCGATTGCCATCGCCTCGTCCAGCATCTCACGGGAAAGCGAACCGCCGCCCACCAGGCTCACAGGATCGCCAAAATTCAATGGCATCAGTTTCATTAACTCTCAATGACCTGCGGCGAGACTGTGGTCAATCGCAGGCAAGGATGTGCGGGCGGCCGCTTGACCAGGGGACTGAGATGGGTGAATCTCCTTTTGACACTTCGACGATTGGATTGGGGGTTGGGATCGAATCTGAGGCTGTCATTGGTGGCGTGCGCCGGCGTGTAGAGCTTAGGCATGGTGCGTTCGCGTGCACTGTCGAGGGGTTTGACGATCCCGTCTCTGTTCTGCGTGACGTGATCGGATTCGTGCAGCGCGCGCACGAGGAAACGCCCGAGTTGGCCGGGACTGCGATCACGTTCGACAACGAGACCCTGCAAAACCTGCTCGACGAGATTCTGGCGCGAGGCGATACGGGCCACGTCGATGTGGTGCCTTCCCTGTCTGTGCGTCGGCATGCCGGCCAAAGTTCGTATGCCGAGGAGGGCGGGAGCGCTCAACCTCTCGCACGCGTCTCCGATCCCGTCGATGGGCATGTTCTCTATGCCAACGGTGCCGGCGACTATGGTGGACCGGAAGGCTTCTCTGCGAAACCCGACAACGGCGATGTTTCCGAACGCTGGGCCGATGAGGACGTGATCGAGCCATTGTCAACCGAGCCCTGGCTGGACTCGACTGAAACCGCCCATAACCCTGACGGGATTGCGGAGCGTGAGACCGAAGGGGACGACTATCGCGGCTACGCTGACAATTCGGATGAAGAGTATCGCTCAGAACACCATGATGCGGAGGCGAGGCCACTCCGTGCCGTTGAGCCGGACGACGACGCCCTCGCCGCAGAGGCCAGCGACAGGTTCGGAGGCTTTGCTGGTGGTCCGGAGGCGGACGCTGTCGGTGCTCGCACGGGCCATGAGTTTTTCGAGACCGGTGACGGGCCTGGGTCTGACCATGCACCTGAACCACCTACGTCCACCGACGGTCCGGACGATCAGCACCCGACGAACATTTTTGCGGCTCCTGCGATCTCGGAGGAGAGCAGCGCCGAGGATACCGCCCCAGAACCGCACCACGTGGAACTCGCAGACGGTGGCTATGTTCACGACGAGCATGATGACCAGGCGCCTCAAGGCGGAAACGCCCTGACCCGGGCGCTGCGCCGCAGTTCCGCTCCCGCGCCCATCGAGGCCGTGCCCGATGACCCGCCCGCGGCTCTGCCCGCCAAAGTGAACATCTTCTCCCGTCCCACCGAGGTTGTCGCCTATGGTGACGAACCGACGTTCGAGCCGGTCGAAAACACGGACTACGGCGGTTATGACGAAGAGGACAATGAAGCCCGTGATGATTTCGGCGCCGATGACACCCTTCGCGGCGGCGCTGATTTCGAAGGCACGGAGGCGAGCGCTGCGGGTCGGGACGCCGAGTGGGAAGATGACGAGGATGAGGATCCGGTTCCCGACGACGAGTCGCAGTTCGACCAGCTTTTGAAGCGGCTCCACGATCGCGAGACCAGCACCGAAATCTACAGGCCGGCATCAGATGACGTCGATCCGGACGATGGGATTGGTGATGACGACGACGAGGAATCTCCGCTTGATCAGGTCTCTGTGGAGGAGCTCGCCAAACGCGCCGGAGCCGTCAAGGTGCCCGAGCTTCTGTTGACCGCTGCGGCGTGGCTCACCATCGTGCGCGGTTCAACTGCGTTCACCCGTCGCGATGTGATGGATGTGTTCGATGAGATCCCCGGCGATCACGACACGTCGCTGGAAGCGCGCATCAAGGGTTTCGGACGCCTCGTGCGCAATGGATCCGTGCAACCTGTGGCCGACGGGCAATTCATCGTGGCGCAGAACGAGCGTGAAGAGTTTACTCAGCTCTTCTATCAGGCTTGATTGTGGGCTCCGGGGGCTGCTCTGCTCGGGCGACCCCCAGGAACAAGCGGCGCAGCGGCAACGCCCATAGAACACCCAGCACTACGTAGACCGCCACTTCCAGTGCCGGATGAGGGCGATCGAATTGGCTGATCAGGACGGCCGCCAGCATGATGTAAATCGGCAGTCCGACCAGCAGGACGAGGGCGCAAAGAAACTTTCGGGTGCTCAGTGACATGCGGGGGAGGTATCTTGCGTGTTCGCGCCGTCAATCCCAAAGACCGCGCGGTAGGCGCAATGTCGCAGGCTTGTGGCTCAATCGGCGCAGACACTCTCGGCAGAGTTTGGCACGCACGGTCCTGTCTGTGGGCAGCGCGATCCGTCGCATTGGGCGATACAGAGGCATCTCGCATGTGGCAGGCAGCCGCCACACCCCTGGCTTGCGTCAACCGGCAAAGGGGTCCGTCACAAGAATTGTGTCGTCACGCTCGGGGCTTGTTGAAAGCAGTGCGACGGGCGTCTCGATCAGCTCCTCCACGCGTTTTATGTACTTGATCGCTTCAGCCGGCAGATCGAGCCAGCGCCGCGCGCCAAACGTTGTCTCTGACCAGCCCGGAAGTGACTCATAGACCGGCTCCACGCGGGCCTGTTGTGCCGCAGCCATCGGAAGGTGATCGATTTCCTCGCCATCGATGCGATAGCCGGTACAGATCTTCAGCTCCTCCATTCCGTCCAGCACGTCGAGCTTGGTGAGGGCGATGCCGTTCACCCCGCCGACAAGGCAGGTTTGGCGCACGAGAGCCGCATCAAACCAGCCACACCGCCGCTTGCGGCCTGTGACGGTCCCAAACTCCCGGCCGCGCTCGCCGAGCCGTTGTCCGATGGCGTCATCAAGCTCGGTGGGGAAGGGGCCTTCGCCGACGCGGGTGGTGTACGCCTTGACGATCCCGAGCACGAAGTCCACGGCACCCGGCCCCATGCCGGTGCCCGTGGTCGCCATGCCGGCCATCGTGTTGGACGACGTGACGAAAGGGTATGTGCCGAAGTCGATGTCGAGCAGGGCTCCCTGAGCGCCCTCAAAGAGGATCCGCTTGCCAGCTCGGCGAGCATGCGCGAGCTTCTGCCAAACCGGTGCTGTGAACGGCAGCACAGCCGGGGCAATCTCCAAGAGAGCGTTCTTCAGCCCCGCGCGGTCAATCTCGTCGAGTCCCAAGCCGCGCCGCAGCGCATCGTGGTGCGTAAGCAAGCGGTCCAGACGGGTGTCCAGCGTGGCCTCGTCCGCGAGATCGGCGACCCGGACGGCCCGACGTCCGACCTTGTCCTCGTAGGCAGGCCCGATTCCGCGGCCAGTGGTGCCGATGCGGGCGACCGTGTTCGAGGTTTCGCGCGCCCGGTCGAGTTCGCCATGCACCGGCAAGATCAGCGGTGTATTGTCTGCGACGAGCAGCGTCTCCGGCGTGATCTCGACGCCCTGACTGCGCAGCTTTTCGATCTCTGCGGCGAACGCCCACGGGTCGAGCACAACACCATTGCCGATCACCGAAAGCTTTCCAGGGCGCACGATGCCGGAAGGCAGAAGCGAGAGCTTGAAAACCTCGCCATCGATGACCAGCGTGTGACCGGCGTTGTGCCCGCCCTGGAAGCGCGCGATCACGTCAGCCCGCTCGCTCAGCCAGTCAACGATCTTTCCTTTGCCCTCGTCACCCCACTGGGCGCCGACCACAACCACATTTGCCATGCCTGCGCCCTCCGATCATGCCGCTGGGTGGTATAGGAAGGGCTTTGCGTCGCTGCAAGAAGAACGGTTTTGCAGCCAGCCAGTCGACCAGTGTTCTGGCGAAGTCTGCTCCGCCACTTGCGGTCGCGGGCTTCATCACTGCCTGACAGTGCTGGCTGGGGTCGCTTAGAGCTTGTTGTGGCTGCCGTCACAGAGCGGTTGTTTCCCGGTGGCTTTGCAGCCGCAGAAGAAGAGCGTGCCGTCCTTGTCCGGAGTGTGCTTCAGGGGCTCAAAGTTTGTGTCCTTGTGGCTCCCGTCACAGAAGGGCTGCTTGGATGACTTGCCGCACGCGCACCAGAAATATGTCCGACCGGCGGTGACCTCCACCGCATAAGGGGCTTTCTGTGCAATTATAGGCTGATCTGACATTGATTTCCTCAACTTAAAGACATTCTGGATGTTTCACGAGACCGCCCTACGCTGTATCAGGACTGTGGATGAGTGTCGATCCGAAGACCTGGGTGTCTCGGGATGGTCTGGAGGCGCCTGAGATGCTGCGTGATCGAGGCAGATTGCTTTACGCGCTGTACCGCGATTTGCCTGAAGCGGTGGTGATCACCGACGCCAATCGCTGCGTGGTCGATGCCAATCCCGCATTCGCGCGGACGTTTGGGTATGCGCTTGATGAGATCGTCGGCAAGAGTCTGGCTGTGCTTTATGCGCATGTCGAAGAATTCGAGCGGCGCCACAAGTCCACGTTCGATGTGTCGGGTGAAGGATCGAGTGCGATCCAGTACACCCGTCTCCAGCGACAGGATGGCAGTGTCTTCCTGGCCGGCTTCGTGGGGGTAAGGCTGCGTGATGCGAGCGACAACACGATTGGACATGCCGGGTTGATCCACGATCTGACAGAGAAGGAAGGTGTCGCGGAAGATCAGGGCGAAGTCATGGAGCGTGCGGTAGCCGAACGAGATGATCAGGTGTCGACCCAAAAGCGCACCCCGGCAATGATGCACTCGATCGACGCTGACGGCTTCATTCGTTCGGTCAGCGACCAGTGGCTAAAGCGGCTGGGCTATCGGGAAGATCAGGTGATCGGGCGACGCTCCACCGAATTCCTGACCGAGGAAAGCAGAGCCTACGCCGTCGAAGTCGTGCTGCCGGAGTTCTGGAAGAAGGGATACTGTGAAAGAGTCCCCTATACATTTCTGACATCGGCCGGGATGCCGGTCGATGTGGAGTTGTCCGCGACCCTTGACACCACCAGTGGCGAACGCCGGACCCTTGCCATCCTTCATGACGTGAGCGATCGCAACAGAGCGATCCGGATGCTCGAGGAGCGGAACACCAACCTGCGACAGTTCACCCAGATCGCATCGCATGACTTGCAGGCGCCACTCCGCCACATTTCGCTGTTCAGTGAAATGCTGTCCGAGGAATTGGATGCCGGTGACCTGGACTCCGTTCGCAGCACCGTCGACTCGATTCAAACCAGTACGGCTCGGTTGTCCGACATGGTCCGAGCCTTGATGGAATACACCCGCGTGGGCGACAAAGTGCCCCGTTGTGTGATCACAGAGTTCGGCAAGATTGTCCAAAGAGCGGTGAAGAAGCTTCGCCCGCAGCTCGACAACAGCGGAGTGCGGCTCGAGATCGAGCCCTTACCTGCCGTGGAATGTGATCCCGAATTGATGGAGAGTGTCGTCTCCAAACTCCTTTCGAATGCGATCACGTTTGTCGCACCCGAAAGAACACCGCACGTGGTCATTGCGGGAGAGTGCAGCGACGAAACGGTGTGCCTGTCCGTGACCGACAATGGGATCGGCATACCAGCCGAGTTCCGCGAACGCGTGTTCGAGCCGCTCAAGCGCCTGCACGGTCCGGACAGCGAATATCCGGGAACCGGCATCGGTCTCGCGCTTTGCCGACGCATCGTCGAGGCACATGGCGGCGCGATCACCGTGTCGGGCGGGCAGGAACACGGCTCAAGATTCACGATTGAATTACCTAGAACCAAAAATTCAGGAGAATAACGCTCTGATGAGATGCGTGGAAAAGTTACTTCTGGTCGATGACCAAGAGGCGGATTTGGCAATGCTGCGGCGGAGCTTCTCGCGCGCCGCGCCCGAGATCAAGATCACGAGTTGCCAGGGCAGCGCCGACGCCGTCGAGCGGATCGCCGGCGGTGAGGCTGACGTGGTGTTGCTCGATATTGCCATGCCGGGGCTGAACGGCTTCGAAGTGCTGGAACAGGCAAAGCGCCTAAAGCACGGCTGCATCCCGGTCACGATCATGTTGACCTCGTCCGAAGACCCGACAGACATCAGGCAAGCTTACGGCAGCGGGGCAGCGGCCTATCTGATCAAGCCGGCCACGCTGGACGGCTACCACAACCTGGCCAAGTCAATCGCCGAGTTCTGGGGCAAGAGCGCTGTCTGTCCGCTCGGTCGTGCGGCCCCCCTCAGAACGCCAGGGACTTTGCCTGTTTGACCTGCGGGAGCAATTCGATCTCTCCTAGAACCTCCATGGGCACCTGCTCGTCCACTCCCAGAAGTGCGATCGCCTCTCCGCCCTTTTCCGCGCGCCCAAGGGCGAAGGTTGCGATGTTCACGCCCAGATGCCCCAGTTTGGTGCCCAGTGCGCCGATGTATCCCGGTTCATCCGCGTTTGTCGTGTAGAGCATGTAAGGCATTGGCTCGGCTTCCATGTTGATGCCCTTGATCTGGATGAAGCGCGGCTTGCCATCCGAGAACACAGTCGCGGCGACCGAGCGTTTCTGGGCTTCGGTGGTCACAATCAGCCGAATGTAGGAGCCGTAGGCGCCTTGTGCGTCGCGCCTCGTCTCGGCAATGCGGATACCGCGCTCCCGCGCCATGATGGGTGCGGAGACCATGTTGATCCCGCCGGATCCCACTTGCGAGACCAGCATCGCCGCGATCAGCGCCGCGGTCAGCGGCCGGAGGTTGAGAGCGCCGACCGATCCGACATATTCGATTTCGACCTCGCGTATCGGGTTCTCGGTCAGCTGGCCGGCAAAGCCGCCGACAACTTCTGCAACGCGAACCCAGGGCTGGAGCACTGGTGCTTCTTCGGCCGTGATCGATGGCGCGTTGATCGCGTTCTGGATGGCGCCGTCGACCAGGTAGTCCGCCATTTGTTCGGCGATCTGCAGGGCGACGTTTTCCTGCGCCTCGGCTGTCGATGCGCCAAGATGGGGTGTGACGACCACGTTGGGCCGGCCGAAGAGCGGGTTCTCGCGCGCGGGCTCGGTTGCGAACACGTCGAATGCCGCACCTGCAAGACGTCCTTCGTCCAGCGCCTCGGCAACCGCCGCCTCGTCGACAAGACCGCCCCGTGCGCAGTTGATCAGACGAGCGCCAGGCTTCATCTGCCGCACGCGCTCGGCCGACAGAATGTTGGCTGTCTTGTCCGTCTTCGGCAGGTGCAGGGTGACCAGATCGGCGCGCCCGAGCAGGTCGGACAGGTCCTCGACTTTCTCGACCCCAAGTGCCTTGGCCTTCTCGTCCGACAGAAAGGGATCGTGGGCGATCACCTTCATCTTCAGTCCGATGGCGCGGCTTGCGACGACCGATCCGATGTTGCCGCAGCCCAAGACGCCGAGCGTCTTGCCGGTCAACTCCATCCCCATGAACGCGGACTTTTCCCACTTTCCGGCGTGGGTCGACGCGCTCGCTTGCGGGATTTGACGTACCAGCGCCATCATCATCGCGATCGCGTGCTCTGCGGTCGTGATCGAGTTTCCGAAAGGTGTGTTCATCACAACCACGCCGCGCGCCGAGGCGGCAGGCACGTCGATGTTGTCGACGCCGATCCCGGCACGACCGATCACCTTGAGGTTTCCTGCTTTCTCGAGCAGCTCCGGGGTCACCTTGGTCGCCGAACGTACGGCCAACCCGTCATAGTCACCGATCACCCGGGCAAGACCCTCGGGATCTTTGCCAAGTGCTGGTTCGAAATCGACATCGACACCTCGCTCGCGGAAGATGGCGACGGCTCGTTCGCTCAGACTGTCGGAAATGAGGACTTTGGGCATATCAGTCTCCTTGGCGCCAATCGGCGCGCGTCAGGCGGTAAACCAGGCAGTCATCGTCGCCAAAGCGGCGCGGACCGATCAGGCGGAACCCCAGCGCTTCGTAGAAGCGATGGGCGCGGGTGTTTGTGTCGAGCGGGTCAATCAGGATTGCGGTCACATTCGGCGCCGCGAAGCAGCGCTCGATGGCAAGGGTCATCATCCTGCGCCCGTTGCCGCGGCCGATGGCGTCCGCTTCTCCAATCCAGATGTCGATGGCCCGCAGATTTGGGCCGCAGTCGCCCCAGTAGTGGGTGTCCTCCTCAGCCGGGTCGATGATTTGCAGGAATCCGATGGGGCGCCCCGCTGTCTCGGCGATCAGGAGCGCCCGCCAGGGCGGATCCACCGCGAGCATGTCCTCCCAGTCCCAGTCCTCCACACCGGACTCGAGCACATGAGGCTGTTCGTCCCATTGGCGGAGCAGCGGGATGTCTTCCGGCGTCGCCGGGCGCAGCTGCATCGCTCCGATCTCCTCGGCTCAGGCGGCGGCGGATTGATTGCGCACCCCCGCGAAGGCCCAATCGAGCCAAGGGGTCAGTGCCTCGATGTCTGCCGTGTCGACAGTCGCTCCGCACCAGATGCGCAATCCCGGTGGGGCCGCGCGATAGCCGCCGATGTCGTAGGCAACGCCTTCTGAATCGAGCGCGCCGGTCAGCGCCTTGACGAAAGCCCGCTGGCCCTGCTCGTCCAGTGCAGCCACCTCGGGGTCGATCACCTTCAGGCAGACCGACGTGTTGGAGCGGCAACCCGGATCGGCCACGAGGTTCTCGATCCATGGTGTGCGGTCGACCCAAGCCTGCAATGCAGCGAGATTGGCATCGCAACGTGCCTGCAACGCGGACAATCCACCGATCTCATCGGCCCAATCCAGCGCATCGATGAAATCGGCGACAGCCAGCATGGAAGGCGTGTTGATCGTCTCGCCCCGGAAGACGCCTTCGATCAGCGCATCGTCCTTGGTCAGCCGGAAAACTTTTGGCAGCGGCCTGGGGGGGCGGGTTGACTCGAGCCGCGCCACCGCACGCGGGCCGAGGATCAGCATGCCGTGCGCTGCCTCGCCTCCCATCACCTTTTGCCAGGAGAACGTTGCCACATCGATCTTGTGCCAATCGATCTCCTGCGCGAACGCTGCCGATGTCGCATCGCAGATCGTGAGCCCCGTCCGGTCGGGCGCGATCCAGTTCCCGTCCGGTACCCGCGCGCCAGAGGTCGTGCCGTTCCAGGTGAACACCACATCCGCGTCCGGGCGCACGCTGCTGAGATCGGGGAGGGCGCCATAGTCCGCCTCCAACACCCGGCAGTCTGCCAGCTGCAGCTCCTTGAGCGCATCGCTCGCCCAGGTCTTGCCGAAGCTCTCCCAGACCAGCATGTCCACAGGGCGCGGGCCGAGAAGCGACCACATCGCCAACTCAACGGCCCCTGTGTCGGAACCTGGCACGATGCCGATGCGGTATCCCTCGGGCAGGTCAAGGAGCCGCGCGGTGCGCGTGCAGAGCTCGGCAAGCTGCGCCTTGGCGCCTCCCGCCCGGTGCGACCGACCGAGATGGGCTTTTGCCGCGACCGCCTCGGCAGACCAGCCGGGATGCTTTGCGCAGGGGCCTGATGAAAATTCGGGGCGCCGGGGCTTTGCGCCCGGCTTGGATGGGAACGTCATCGACGCGCTCCGTCGTCAAGGGTGATGTTTCCGAGCCCGCCGCCGTTCACCCTCGGCCGACCACGTGCCCGCCGTCGACGTAAGCCCGGGCAAATCTCGCGTCAACCGTGCAATCGCGCGCATTCTGACCTTGCCGCGCGAATCAGTGGCATGTCAGGTCGTGGTTTGCTGCACCTGCGAGGTTCGATCCTTTCGCCAAACCCCGACACCAGATGCGTCTTATGGTTTCCGAAACCTTGCGGGCGCAACATCGCACCGCGGTTTGCAGTGTCCCACCAGCTGGGCGCACAATGTCGCATCTTCACTAGAGCAGAGGCCGTCATGACCCTCTTCGACCACCCTGACTTCGACGACCACGAGCAAGTGGTGTTCGCTCGCGATGCAGCTTCGGGCCTCACGGCGATCATCGCCGTTCACGATACCAAGCTTGGTCCATCGCTCGGGGGCTGTCGCATCTGGCGCTACGAGAGCGAGGCCAGTGCCGTCGCCGACGTCCTGCGTCTCTCGCGCGGGATGACCTACAAGGCGGCTCTGGCGGGACTGGCGCTCGGTGGTGGCAAGTCGGTTGTTCTGGCAGATAGCCGGACCGAGAAGACAGCCGATATGATGCGGGCCATGGGCGTCGCGGTCGAGCGCCTCGGCGGGCGCTACATCATTGCTGAGGATGTAGGCTCGACCGTCGAAGACATGGATCTGATGGCCGAACGGACTGCGCATGTGTCCGGTCTCTCGCATACGGTCGGCGACCCGTCCCCCTGGACCGCCGAGGGTGTCTTCCTGGCAATGCGCTCGGCAGCTCAGCGTCTTTGGGACGACGGGCTCACCGGACGCACCGTTTCGGTCCAGGGTCTTGGCAATGTTGGTGCTCGATTGTGCGACTTCCTGCACGGAGCGGGAGCGCGGCTCGTGGTCTCGGATATTCGTGCAGAGAGCGTGCGCATGGTTGCGGAAAAGACCGACGCTGCCGTTGTGGCACCCGAAGCGGCGCACGCCGCGGATGCCGATATCTTTGCCCCGTGCGCCTTGGGTGCCGGGCTGAACGAGAGCACGATCCCCGAGATCAGCGCGCGAATGGTGTGTGGTGCGGCGAATAACCAACTCGCGACCGAGGAGGATGCGGACCGTCTCGTGGCCCGTGATGTTCTCTACGCGCCGGACTACCTTGTGAACGCAGGTGGGCTGATCTCGGTGGCGAGGCCGAAGCTTGGTCTTGGTGACGAGGCCGCAAGGGCGAAGCTCGAGGCGATTCCCGAGACGTTGTCCCAGGTGTTGAAGAATGCCGTGCAGCAGGGGGTTTCTCCGGCGCTCGCTGCTGACCGGCTGGCCCGCGCCCGGATCGCCGCCTGACACTGCCGGCGGGCTCAGGCGGGCTGAGGTTGTCCCGCGGCCTCGGCCACAACGGCACAGACCTCGTCGACGACGTTCTCCAGAAGGGCGGCGTCGCTGCTTTCTCCCATCACCCGGATGACCGGTTCGGTGCCCGACGCACGGATCACAAGACGTCCTGTGACACCCAAGCGGGCTTCCGACGCGGCAATCGCTCGGGTCACAGAGTTGTTCTCCAGCGGACGCACGCCTGTGCCGAAGCGCACGTTCTTCAGGAGCTGCGGGTAGGGTTCGAAGAGTTCGCACACCTCTGACGCCGGCCGGGAGTCAGCCACCAGAGCGTCAAGAACCTGCAACGCGGCGAGCAGGCCATCGCCTGTCGTCACATGCTCCGCCAGAATGATGTGGCCCGACTGTTCCCCTCCCAGCAGATAGCCGCCGGCGCGCATGGCCTCGACCACATAGCGGTCGCCGACCTTGGTGCGGATCATCGTGATCTCGCGTGCATCGAGCAATCGCTCGAGACCGAGATTCGACATCACGGTGGCAACCAGGGTCCGTCGCCTCAGCTTGCCTGCCGCAGCCCAGCGTGTGGCGATCAGTGCCATGATCTGGTCGCCGTCGATGACACGGCCCGTCTCATCGATGATGTGTACGCGGTCTGCATCACCGTCGAGTGCGATGCCCAGATCCGCGCCTTCCTCGACCACCTTTTGCTGGCAAAGCGCCGGGTCGGTCGAACCGCAGCCGAGATTTATATTCTCTCCATTTGGATTGACGCCGATGCGGACGACCTCGGCGCCAAGCTCCCATAGAACATCTGGCGCGGTGGCGTAGGCCGCTCCGTGGGCACAGTCGACCACGATTTTCAGACCGTTGAGGCGCCGCCCACGCGGAAACGTGGACTTGGCGAACTCGATGTAGCGCCCGCGGGCATCATCGAGCTGGCGCGCCTGACCGATCCGTCCGGGTGCCGCCAGCGACAGCTCCGCCTCGGCGGCGATCAGCGCTTCGATCTCGGCTTCGGCTTCGTCCGACAGCTTGAAGCCGTCCGGGCCGAAGAGCTTAATTCCATTGTCCTGAAACGGGTTGTGGCTTGCCGAGATCATCACGCCCATATCGGCGCGGATCGATCGGGTGAGCATGCCCACAGCAGGCGTCGGCACCGGACCCAGGCGCAGCACATCGACGCCCACGGACATGAAACCGGCGCTAAGCGCGTTCTCGAGCATGTATCCCGACCGCCGTGTGTCCTTGCCAATGACAACTGAATGACGATGTGCGCCTGATCGAAAGAACCGACCCGCAGCCATGCCGAGGCGCAGCGCCAGATCGGCCGTCATCGGATGTGTGTTGGCCCGGCCCCTTATGCCATCGGTTCCGAACAGTGTCCGGCTCATGCCCCTGCCTCCTCATGCTGCCCGCGCACGGCCTGCCATACCGCAACGGCTTGTGCGGTTTCGGCGACATCATGCACTCTCAAAATTTGCACGCCCTCGGCCAAGCCTGCAAGTCCTGCCGCGATGGAACCCGGCGCCCGGTCTGATGCTTTCGGGGCGCCCCCCAACGTGCCGATGAAGCGCTTGCGCGAGACCCCGAGCATCAGTGCACAGCCGAGTTCGTGAAACAGTGAAACGCGTCGGAGCAGGGTCAGGTTATGCGCCATCGTCTTGCCGAAGCCGATACCGGGATCGATGATGATCCGGCTTCTGGGGATCCCGGCTGCCATTGCTGCCGCCAGCCGCTCGGACAGAGAATCGAACACATCGAACAGCACTGCCTCGTAGTTTGGGGCGCGCTGCATGGTCTGCGGCTCGCCTTGAGCATGCATCAGACAGACGGCCCCTGCGTCGGCGCCGACTTCTATGCTGTCAGGATCATGCCGCAAGGCTGAGACATCGTTGAAGATTGTGGCTCCCGCATCCAGCGCCGCGCGCGCAACTGAGGCGTTTCTTGTGTCGATCGATAGCGGTACGTCGCATCCAGACTTTCGAAGCCCATCGATGACCGGCAACACGCGGTCTCGCTCGGTTGCGGGGTCGATAGGTTCTGCGCCTGGGCGGGTGGATTCGCCGCCGATGTCGATGATGTCGGCACCAGCCTGGACCATCGCGATGCCATGGGCGACGGCGGCGGCGGCGTCCGCGAAGCTTCCGCCATCCGAGAAACTGTCGGGGGTTACGTTGAGAACGCCCATAAGGCGTGGCCGGTCAAGCTCGACTCCGCAGATCGCCAGGCGCGGCGTGCTCAGCCGATCGAGAACGTCATGACCGTCTTCTACGACGGTCGGGACAGCGTCCAACGGGAGCGTTTCACTCGTGCCATCGCGTGTAAGAAGCTCCACTTCGCGAAACCCCAAAGGACCTCCTGCGAGTGGTCGGGCCCGCGGTTGAGTGCGGGGGCAGGGCAGGGGGCGAACATAGACAGCGCGTCGGGACGTCGACATGTTCTCGCCATAACGGAGAAGCCTGCTTGACGCAACTTTTATATACAAATTATTAGTGTTAAAAATTTGGATGGACAAGTTTAGATGTATAATATTGAAAATCACACCAGCATATGCCATCTAGACCTCAGCACGATGCAGCCGCGTGTTGTACGATGATGTGCACGCGCAGGAGTGGGAGATTTGGATCATGCCGAAGCGTTTCACTGCCTCTGTCCTAACTGCAAACAATCTGGTCGAAGGTCACTCGGTCTTTCTTGGTCCCGATGGGTGGACGCCAGGCATCGAAGCAGCGCTCGTCGCTCAGACCGAAGAACAGGCTCAGGAGCTCGAAGCGATCGGGTCGCGTTTTGTTGATGCGAACGAAGTGGTTGGCCCCTATCTCATCGAGGTCGCCATCGGTGACGCCGGACCGATCCCGCTTCTCCGCAGGGAGCAGATTCGTGCGTCCGGTTTGCCGACCATTCCCGTCGGTGCAGAGGTCGGGGTGACTCGGGCCGCCTGATACGAGCCGAGCCAATCTTTCACTTCACATGCGCCGATGGAGAGCGCCATGTACCGTTACGACGAATTCGACCGACAGATCGTTGACGAGCGTACGGCGGAGTTTCGAGATCAGGTCGCCCGCCGTCTCAGTGGTGCCCTGACCGAGGAAGAGTTCAAGCCGCTCCGCCTGATGAACGGGCTTTATCTTCAGCTTCATGCCTACATGCTGCGGGTTGCGATCCCGTATGGCACGCTCTCGAGCCGGCAGATGCGGATGCTCGCCGAGATCGCCGAGCGTTGGGACAAGGGTTACGGCCACTTCACGACGCGTCAGAACATTCAGTTCAACTGGCCAAAGCTCAAGGATGTGCCGGACATTCTCGATGCACTTGCAACTGTCGAGATGCATGCGATCCAGACTTCGGGAAACTGCATCCGCAACGTGACGTCTGATCCGTACTCCGGTGTGGCTGCGGAGGAAGTTGAAGACCCGCGTGTCACTGCGGAGCTCATCCGGCAATGGTCATCGCTGCATCCCGAATTCACTTTCCTCGGCAGGAAGTTCAAGATCGCGGTGACGGGATCGGATGAGGACCGGACGGCGCTCAAGCTTCATGACATCGGCGTGCAAATCGTCGAGGTCGAGGGTGAGACGGGGTACCGTATCCTCGTGGGTGGCGGCATGGGGCGGACGCCGATGATCGCCCACGAACTGAGAGATTTCCTGCCACGGGACGATCTGCTGCCCTATCTCGAAGCTTGTCTGCGGATCTACAATCTGCACGGCCGACGGGACAACAAGTACAAGGCCCGGATCAAAATCCTCGTTCATGAGCTGGGCATCGACACGTTTGCCCGTCAGGTGGAGGAGGAGTTTGCCGCGATGGACCGCGCTGCGGTCGCTGCACCCGAGGGCGAGCTCGAGCGGATTGCGCGCTACTTTGCCCCGCCCGAACTTGCGCCGCAGCCGACCGAATGCGCCGAGTTCGAACGTATGAAGCGGGCTGAGCCGGGATTTGCGGCGTGGGTGGCGCAAAACACCTACCCGCATCGGGCTCCGGGATATGTGGCGGCGACGATTTCGCTCAAGCCGATTGGGGGTGCGCCGGGCGATGCGACGGCCGAGCAGATGCGCACGATGGCTGGCATCGCGGAACAACACTCGCGGGATGAGCTGCGTGTGACACACGAGCAGAACGTTGTCCTGCCGCATGTCGCGCAGAAGGACTTGTTCAGGGTCTGGCGGACGCTGGTGGCAGCCGGGCTGGACGCTCCCAACAAAGGGCTGGTGACCGACATCATTGCCTGCCCTGGCCTAGATTACTGTGCCCTCGCGACTGCGCGATCGATCCCTGTCGCACAGGCGATATCCAACCGTTTCGCCGATCAGGCGCGACAGCAAGAGATCGGCCCGCTGCAGATCAAGATCTCCGGCTGCATCAATGCGTGCGGTCACCACCATGTGGGGCACATCGGCATCCTCGGTCTCGATCGGGCAGGCGTCGAGAGCTACCAGATCACGCTCGGTGGCGATGCGACGGAAACGGCCGCGCTGGGAGACCGCACGGGCCCGGGATTCGGATATGACGATGTGCCAGACGTCGTCGAGAAGATCGTCGACATATATCTGGCAGAACGCGATGGCGATCGCGAAACCTTCCTGCAGACCTATCGCCGGATCGGCATGGCCCCGTTCAAGGAGGCACTTTATGCTGCTTGATGCATCGGGTTTGATCGAAGATCACTGGCCGCGTCTCGGGGACGAGGCACCCTTGCCGGAACAGGGATATGTCCTGGTCCCGCTTGACCGTCTCGATGAGGCCTTCGCAGCCGAGTGTCTGCATGTGGGCGTGGAGATCGCCAACGATGTCGACCCGACCCGGATCACTGCGCATTCGCAGCGGATCGGGCTTGTTTCGATCCTGTTCCCCAGCTTCGCGGACGGACGAGGTTTTTCTGTCGCGCGCCGTCTGAGGGATTTGGGGTTCGTTGGCCGTCTGCGTGCATCGGGTCCGGTGATCGCAGATCAGTTTGCCTATCTAATGGCCTGCGGCTTCGACGAGGTCCGATTGCCAGACAGCGTGGCGCAGCGCCAGCCCGTGGCACACTGGTTGGCTCAACACGATCGCGTCAGTCTGGCCTACCAGAGAGGCAGATCGGGAAAGATCTCGATCCTGGATCAGCGACGCGCCGCTCGCTGAGACTGTCAGCCCCGCGATGAGGTGGTCGCGATCGCCACGCGCAGTCTTTGATCTGTACGATCCAATCGAGGTTTGGTCGATGTCTTTCAATCAAGATGCAGCGTTTCCTCGCCCGGGTCCCGTGGCGCAGGCAGAGATCCTCAATCGCACGCACGCCACCAGCCGCGCGGAAGATCTGCTGGCCGATGTGATCGGGCAGACCTACCACCGTGAGATTGCGTTGGTTTCGTCATTTGGTGCCGACTCTGCGGTGCTTCTGCACATGGTAAGCCAACTCGACCCGGCAATACCCGTGCTGATGCTCGAGACGGGGATGCTCTTCGAAGAAACGCTGGACTATCAGCAGTCGCTGGCGATCCGGCTCGGGCTGACGGACGTGCGGTTGATCCGTCCCGACGGGCGAGATCTCGAGATGCTCGATCCGACGGGTGATCTGTACGTCGAGAACGCCGACGGTTGCTGCTATCTGCGCAAGACCCTGCCGCTGCGTCGGGCACTCGAGCCGTTCGCTGCGTCGATCTCGGGGCGCAAGCGCCATCAAGGTGCGAGCCGGTCCGATCTGCCCATTTTCGAACCCGCGCACGGCAACCGCCACATCAAGATAAATCCGCTCGCAGCGTGGTCAGCCAACGATCTGAGCGACTACCTGGACAGGCACGCGCTGCCGCGCCATCCGCTTGTGGCACGCGGCTATCTGTCGATCGGGTGCGCGCCCTGTACGACCCCGGTGCGCGCAGGTGAGGACAGCAGGGCGGGCCGTTGGCGTGGCCAGGACAAGACCGAGTGCGGGATTCACTTCGACGGGAACGCGTGGGTGCCGGACGGGCGGTCGGACCCGGTGCGGCGCAGTTTCGTCTGACGCCCTTGGAGACGAGGCGCTGCGTCCGCCGTTGCGCCTCTGGCAGACACTCCGCCCGCAGCGCTCACTGAGCGTTGCTCGCGTGGCATGCCGGTCGCGGCAGACGAGGGTGCCAAGTGCGCATCAGGTGATGCGCGCAGCGAGCGCAACATCAACACGAGCCGATCGATTGGCGCTGCGCCCTGATACGGTCAAACTCACTCGGCCTCGTCTTCGTCCTCGGCTTGTTCGGCAATCCAGGCGACAGAGACCACCTTCTCGCCATCTGCCGTGTTGAAGACTTTCACCCCGCCGGCTCCCCGCGATCGGAAGGATATCCCCGCGACCGGGCAGCGGATCGACTGACCCGCATCCGTCACGAGCATGATCTGGTCGTCAACCTCGACCGGGAAGGCCGCCGCCACCGAACCGCCCCGGAGAGCCTTGTCGACCGCAGCAACCCCCTGACCGCCGCGACCGCGTACCGGATAGTCATGGCTCGATGAGAGTTTTCCGAGACCGAGTTCGGTGATTGTCAGGATCAGATCTTCGGATGCCGACATCTCGGCGTAGCGTCCGGGTGGCAGCGCGATGTCGGCCACCGCCTCGTCGCTGTCGGCGTCCGCTCCCTCGTCATCCGCGCCCGCGACGGCCCTGCGTTGCTTCAGATACGCCACCCGCTCTTCCGCCGTGGCCTGGAAGTGCCGGATCACAGCCATCGACACAACGCGGTCATCTTGTGCCAGCTTGATGCCCCGCACGCCCGTCGAGTCGCGCCCTTTGAACACGCGCACATCCACCACCGGGAAGCGGATGGCCTTGCCTTGCGCCGTGACCAGCAAGCAGTCCGACTGCTCGTCGCAGATGCGCGCGCCGATCAGCCTGACGCCCTCGGGCAGCTTCATGGCAATCTTGCCGTTGCGCATGACGTTCGTGAAGTCCGAGAGCGCATTGCGCCTCACCGTGCCCTCCGATGTCGCGAAGAAAATCTGCAAGGCATCCCATTCGTCATCGGGGCGATCCACCGGCATGATCGCAGCGATCGAAACACCGGACTGGATCGGCAGGATGTTGACAATCGCCTTGCCACGCGCGTTCCGTCCCCCTGGAGGTAGGCGCCATGTCTTGAGCTTGTAGACCATCCCGTCCGTCGTGAAGAACAGGAGCTGGGTATGCGTGTTGGCAACGAACAGGCGGGTGACGAAGTCTTCGTCCTTTGTCGCCATGCCGGCCAGTCCCTTTCCACCGCGCGCTTGGCTGCGGAACTCGGACAGCGGTGTGCGTTTGATGTAGCCGCCGTGGGTGACGGTCACCACCATATCTTCGCGCTCGATCAGATCCTCGTCTTCGAGATCTCCGTCATGCTCGACGATCTCTGTCTTGCGCGGGGTGGCGTAGGCTTCGCGCACCGCCTTCAACTCATCTGAGATGATCGCCATGATCCGGTCGCGCGAGCGCAGGATATCCAGGTAGTCCTTGATCTTGTCTGCGAGTTCCTTCAGCTCGTCGCCGATTTCCTTGACACCCATGGCGGTGAGCCGCTGCAGGCGCAAGTCCAGTATCGCCCGTGCCTGAGCGTCCGAGAGATAATAGGTTCCGTCCTCGTTGATCGTGTGTCCGGGATCATCGATGAGCCGGATATAGTCGGCGATCGCCTCCGCGGGCCAGCGGCGTTCCTTCAGGCGGGATCGCGCCTCGCCCGCATCTGCGGAGGAACGGATCGTGGCCACGACTTCATCGACGTTCTCGACTGCGACGGCGAGACCGCACAACAGGTGGGCACGCTCGCGCGCCTTGTTGAGCAGGTATCCTGTGCGGCGGGCGACGACCTCTTCGCGGAACGCTATGAACGCGGAGAGAATGGTTTTCAGGTCAAGCTGTTCGGGACGTCCGCCGTTCAGCGCCAGCAAGTTGCAGCCGAACGAGGTCTGGAGCGCTGTGAACCGGTAAAGCTGGTTCAGCACCACATCGGGTGTTGCATCACGCTTGAGCTCGATGACGACGCGTACCCCGAAGCGGTCGGATTCGTCTTGCACATGCGCGATGCCCTCCACCTTTTTCTCGCGGGCGATTTCGGCGATGCGTTCCTGAAGCGTGGCCTTGTTCACCTGGTAGGGGATCTCGTCGACGATGATCGCCCAGCGGTCCTTGCGGATTTCCTCGATGTGCGTCTTGGCGCGGATGATCACCGAGCCGCGCCCGGTGTGATAGGCTTTGTGTGCCCCGGCGCGGCCCAGGATGATCCCGCCTGTTGGGAAATCCGGCGCAGGCACGTGTTCCATAAGATCGGCGATGGTAAGCTCGGGGTTCTCGATCAGTGCAAGTGTGGCATCGATCACTTCGCCCAGATTGTGCGGCGGGATGTTCGTTGCCATGCCGACCGCAATTCCCTGGGTCCCGTTGACCAGCAGGTTGGGAAAGCGGGCGGGAAGGACGGTCGGTTCCTGAAACTCGTTCGAGTAGTTCTGCTGAAAGTCGACCGTGTCCTTCTCGATGTCCTCCATGAGCGCGGTGGCAGCCCTGGCCATCCGCACTTCGGTGTAGCGCATCGCGGCAGGCGCATCGCCGTCCATCGAGCCGAAGTTGCCCTGGCCATCCGCAAGCGGAAGGCGCATCGAGAAATCCTGCGCCATGCGCACCAGTGCGTCGTAGATCGCGCCGTCGCCGTGCGGGTGATATTTACCCATGACATCGCCGACGAGGCGTGCGGACTTCTTGTAGGGCTTGTTGTAGTCGTATCCGCCCTCATGCATGCCGAAGAGAATGCGTCGGTGGACGGGTTTCAGGCCGTCGCGCAGATCCGGGATGGCGCGGCTGACGATGACGGACATCGCGTAGTCGAGATAGGAGCGCCGCATCTCCTCCTCGACCGTGATCGTCGGTCCGTCATGAGGCTGGCGCTCCGGGGGCGTGAGGTCGTCATCGCCGGTCGGATCGTCGGTGTCGCTCAAGGGATTCTCCTGCCCCGCGGGGCGATCTGCTCGGATGTGACGCTTATACGACCCGAGCGGGCAGTGGGCAACATCCCCTGCATATTATTTGGGAAAGCGAGCACCACTTATTGTGGTCGGATGGTACTATGGTACGAGGTCTTCCGCCCGCGCAGGCATCTTAAACAAAGTCACGCCCTCCGACGGCGCGCCGCGGTTTGGTGCCGTTCTCGGGGAGGGGAATGAACTCCTGCTCATCGCCCGGGACGCTGTCGAACCGGCCGCGCCGCCACTCTTCCTTGGCCTGCTCGATCCGCTCGAGGCGGGAGGACACGAAATTCCACCAGATGTAGCGGGGCCCCTCCATCGGGTCGCCTCCGAAGAGCATCACCCGCGAGTCGGCCATGGCTCTCAACGAAACCGGTTTCCCGGTTCTGAGGATTAGAAGACGTCCCGCCTCGTGAGTGTTGCCTTCAATTTCAACAGACCCGGTTGTAACGTAGAGCGCGCGTTCCTCGTGGCTTGCCTCGACCTGAAATCCGCTGCCAGCATTCAGTGCGATGTCCGCATAGAGGGTCTCCGACGCCGTCACCAACGGCGAACGGGCGCCATGGGCGCCACCGGCGATCAGCCTGAGTGTCACACCTTCGCCCTCGACCACAGGGAGATCGCCGGCGCCGTGGTGGACGAAATCCGGATCGGATTCCTCTTGGGCGTCCGGCAGCGCCATCCATGTCTGCAGCCCGAAGAGCAGCTGCCCATTGCGCTTGCGATCGTCCGAGGTGCGTTCGGAATGCACAATACCACGCCCCGCCCGCATCCAGTTGACCGCGCCTGGCTCGATGGTCTGTTCGGTGCCGAGACTGTCGCGATGGAGTATCTCTCCTTCCAGTAGGTAGGTGACGGTGGCGAGGTTGATGTGCGGATGCGGTCGCACGTCGATGCCCTGATCTGTCAGGAACTCGGCAGGGCCCATCTGATCGAAGAAAATGAAGGGACCGACCATCTGGCGGGCAGTGCTGGGCAGTGCACGGCGCACTTCCATCTCACCGAGATCGACCGCGCGTGGCACAACTACGGTTTCGATCGCATCGACCGAGGCTGCATCACCTGGCGTGGGGTCCGGACAAGGGCTCCAGCTCATGCCGCGCGATCCTTCTAGAACGGAATTTCATCATCCATGCCGCCGCCACCGCCGCCGCCACCGCCAAATCCGTCGTCGCGGCCACCGCCACCCGGTCCACGGTCATAGCCGCCGCCACCACCTGAACCACCGCCCCCAAAGCCACCACCGCCGCCACCATCGGAACGGCCGTCGAGAAAGGTCATCTCGCCGCGGTAGGGTCGCAAAACCACCTCGGTGGAGTAGCGGTCCTGTCCATTCTGGTCCTGCCACTTGCGCGTCTCGAGCTGTCCCTCGATGTAGACCTTCGAGCCTTTGCGCAGATACTGCTCGGCCAGACGGGCGAGGTTCTCATTGAAGATCGCCACGGAATGCCACTCGGTCTTCTCGCGCCGCTCGCCGGATTCACGGTCCTTCCAGTTCTCGGACGTCGCGATCCGCAAGTTGCAGACGCGACCGCCGTTCTGGAACGACCTGATCTCGGGATCGCGCCCCAAGTTTCCGATCAGGATGACCTTGTTGACGCTGCCTGCCATGACGTGCCCTCCCGGCATCTGATGTGGTTCTGTGCGATTCCCGCGCGGTGGGCACGTTATCCATTCGCACCGTCGCACGCCAGCGATCCGCGTTGCTTTTCGTGGCGGTCTTTCCGCATCGGATCGATCAGCGCTAAGCTCGGTCGGAAACAACGGAGGATGCACGCCCGTGGACGCAAGCGAATTCGAGATTGGTGCCTATCCCTACGACGACAAGATGAAGAACAAGGCCTATGAGAAGCAACTCCGTCTCCTGCAGATCGAACTTCTTAAGGTGCAGGCCTGGACCAAGGCGACCGAACAGCGCTTTCTCCTGATCTTCGAGGGGCGCGACGCCGCGGGAAAAGGCGGAACGATCAAGCGCTTCACCCAGCATCTCAACCCGCGCGGCGCGCGGATCGTGGCTCTGGCGAAGCCGTCGGATGTCGAGCGCACCCAGTGGTACTTTCAACGCTACGTGCCGCATCTGCCGTCCGGCGGCGAGATCGCGTTCTTTGACCGGTCCTGGTACAACCGTGCGGGCGTCGAACGTGTCATGGGTTTTTGCAAGAAGGCCGACTGGGAGCGGTTCTTCTACGAGTGTCCCCGCTTTGAAGAGATGCTCGTCGCATCCGGTATCCGGCTCACCAAGTTCTGGCTGACGGTGACCCAAAAGGAGCAGCACAAGCGGTTCGAAGACCGCCGCGATGATCCGCTGAAGCGCTGGAAGCTGAGCCCGATCGACGAGGCGAGCCTCGACAAGTGGGACGGCTACTCCGAGGCGCGCGAAGAGATGTTCCGTCACACAGATACACGACATGCGCCCTGGACGGTGGTGAAGACCGATGACAAACGCCGCGCGCGGCTCGCCGCCATCCGGGCGTTTCTGCACACCCTCGACTATCCGGACAAGGAACCAGATGCGATCGGCCCGCCCGATCCGCTGATCGTCGGAGAGACGCCGCACGCGTCTTAGGCACGGCCCGATCGTTGTGCGATTTCGGCGCGCAGACCCGCTTCACCGCGGTTCATGGCCCATCGGTGGTTGGCAGCAAACACGGGCTTCAATACGGGCGAGAGAAACCGCAGCAAAGGCTTGTGCACGTCGACCCGCCAAACGTAACGGACGTCGGCAATCTCTCCGTCCTGATAGAGCGACCACTCCCCCTGGCCTTGCAGATCGCCTTCGGCTCGGATCGTCATGCTGTGCGGTCTGTCGGCTGCGACCAGCGTCGCCCGCCAGCGCAACGTATAGGGCAGCCAGCCGCGTGAATGGAAGCTGACCACACGGCCAATGCCATCCTCATCCCCCAGCTCGAGAACTTTCACGTCCAGGTACACATCCCCCCACCAGTCTGGCAGGCGTTCAACATCGGAGAGGATCGAACAGACCGACTCGATTGGTGCCTCTATGCGCCAGTGCGACGTCAGATCGAACTGCCCGGATGAATCCCGTGGCATGGCGAAGGTCATCCTTTGTTCCGGCCGCAATTGGTCGTCCACAAGGGTTATCCCCGAATCCCATAGACCTATCCACAGGCAAATTGTCAGGAGACGGACGTTCTCTTTTTGTTTACCATTTCGCGACTCGCTTTCCAGGTACGCACCGCTATGTCTGATGACCGGAGGATCAGATGGCCGAAACGAAGTACATCAGGGTGCGCGGCGCGCGCGAGCACAATCTGAAAGGGGTCGATGTCGACCTTCCACGTGACTCGCTTACGGTGATCACAGGGCTGTCCGGTTCGGGCAAGTCGAGCCTCGCGTTCGACACGATCTATGCGGAAGGGCAGCGGCGTTATGTCGAGTCTCTCTCGGCCTATGCGCGCCAGTTCCTGCAGATGATGCAGAAGCCGGATGTCGATCACATCGAAGGCCTGAGCCCGGCGATCTCGATCGAGCAAAAGACCACCTCGAAGAACCCGCGCTCGACCGTGGGCACTGTCACCGAGATCTACGACTACCTGCGTTTGCTGTTTGCGCGGGCAGGCACGCCGTACTCGCCCGCGACAGGGCTGCCGATCGAGGCGCAGCAGGTCTCGGACATGGTTGACCGTGTGATGGCGATGGAGGAGGGCACGCGCGCCTATCTTTTGGCACCCATCATCCGTGACCGCAAAGGAGAGTACCGCAAGGAGTTTCTCGAGCTCCGCAAGCAGGGCTATCAGCGCGTGAAGGTCAACGGGGACTTCCACGACCTCGACGACCCGCCAACATTGGACAAGAAGTTTCGCCACAACATCGATGTTGTTGTTGACCGGATCATCGTGAAGCCGGGCATCGAGACACGTCTGGCAGACAGTTTCACAACGGCACTCGGCCTCGCCGACGGCATCGCTGTGCTGGAGACGGCTCCGAAGGAAGGCGATCCCGAACGCACAGTGTTCTCCGAGAAGTTCGCGTGTCCCGTCTCGGGTTTCTCGATCCCCGAGATCGAGCCGCGGCTGTTCTCCTTCAATGCGCCTTTCGGGGCGTGCCCGGCCTGCGACGGGTTGGGGGTCGAGCTGTACTTCGATGAGCGCCTCGTGGTGCCGGATGACAGCATCAGCCTGATGGAGGGGGCGCTTGCGCCTTGGTCAAAGTCCAAGACCCCGTATTTTCGCCAGACGCTGGAGGCAATCGCCGAGCACTACGGCTTCAGCTATACAACACCCTGGCGTAAGCTACCCGAGCGCGCTCGACAGCTGATGCTGTACGGTTCGGGCAAAGAAGAGATCAAGTTTCGCTACGACGATGGCGGTCGGGTTTACTCGGTCACCCGACCTTTCGAGGGTGTGGTGCCGAACATGGAACGGCGCTATCGCGAGACCGACAGCTCATGGGTCCGCGAGGAATTCGAACGCTATCAGGGCACCCGGTTCTGCGAAGCCTGCGAGGGCCATCGGCTGCGCCCCGAAGCGCTTGCTGTCAAGATCGGCAAGGCGCATATCGGCATGGTCACCGAGCTTTCGATTCGAGAGGCACTGGACTGGGTCAAGGCGGTGCCGGGCTTGCTCAGCAAGCAGAAGAACGAGATCGCAGCGCCAATTCTCAAGGAGATCCGGGAACGTCTTGGATTCCTTGTGAACGTCGGCTTGGACTACCTGACGCTCAGCCGGAACTCGGGGACGCTTTCGGGCGGTGAAAGCCAGAGGATCAGGCTGGCCAGCCAGATCGGGTCCGGCCTGACCGGCGTGCTCTATGTTCTGGACGAGCCATCCATCGGCTTGCATCAGCGCGACAACGACCGCTTGCTGACCAGTCTCAAGGGGCTGCGCGATCAGGGAAACACGGTCATCGTGGTCGAACATGATGAGGAGGCGATACGTGAAGCCGATCATGTGATCGACATTGGTCCGGGCGCTGGCGTGCATGGCGGCAAGGTCATCGCGAGCGGCACACCCGGGGACATTGCGTCGTCACCTGCTTCGATCACGGGCCAGTACCTGACCGGTGCCCGCGAAATTGTTGTGCCGGCGAGCCGACGGCCAGGCAACGGGCATTCCCTTGTGGTGGAGGGCGCCAGCGGCAACAATCTGCATGACGTCACTGCAGAAGTGCCGCTCGGCACGTTCACATGTATAACCGGGGTATCCGGGGGCGGCAAATCCACGCTGACGATCGAGACCCTCTACAAAACCGCGGCGCAACGGTTGAATGGTGCGCGCACACAGCCCGCGCCGTCGCGTACGATCAGCGGGCTGGAACATCTGGACAAGGTGATCGACATTGATCAGTCACCGATCGGGCGTACGCCGCGGTCGAACCCGGCAACATACACGGGTGCGTTCACGCCGATCCGTGACTGGTTCGCTGGATTGCCCGAGTCGAAGGCGCGCGGATACAAGCCGGGTCGCTTCTCGTTCAATGTGAAGGGCGGACGGTGCGAAGCCTGCCAAGGTGACGGCGTCATCAAGATCGAGATGCACTTTCTTCCCGACGTCTACGTGACGTGCGAGACCTGCAAGGGTGCGCGCTACAACCGCGAAACGCTCGAGATCAAGTATCGTGACAAGTCAATCGCCGATGTGCTTGATATGACAGTAGAAGATGGGGTCAAGTTTTTCGAGGCGATCCCTATGATCCGCGAGAAGCTGGTCACACTCGAACGTGTCGGCCTCGGCTACATCAAGATCGGACAGCAGGCGACCACCCTTTCAGGCGGCGAAGCCCAGAGGGTCAAGCTCTCCAAGGAACTCGCGCGTCGCGCGACCGGCCGGACGCTATACATCCTTGACGAGCCGACCACGGGATTGCACTTTGATGACGTAAAGAAACTGCTGGAAGTCCTTCAGGAACTTGTGGAACAGGGCAACACCGTCGTGGTGATCGAGCATAATCTCGATGTGATCAAGACTGCGGACTGGATCATCGATCTGGGTCCGGAAGGTGGTGACGGCGGTGGTCGGATCGTCGCGTCCGGCGTACCGGAAGACATCACGCTGGTCGACGACAGCCACACAGGCCGGTATTTGCGCCCGATGTTGGTGAAGGCGGGACGAATCGCTGCCGAATAGATCGATGATGAAACTGATTTCGAAGTTCACAATTGTCTCGCTCCTGCCACTCTGCGTTTCAGGCTCTCTGTTTGCTGCGGAGATCGTCGGTGAAGGCACCGTTGACGGCACACGTGTGTTCTTGTTCGACGATGGGACTTGGTCGACGTCAGATCAGTCAGCAGCGGCGGTCGCGGTCGAATGCCCACCCGGCGGGACCTTCGTAAGCCGCAGGGTGCCCGTGTCGCTGTGCTTCGATCCGGCGGTTTGGCAAGCAGTGCGGGTTGTCGGCCAGTTCGAGCGCACATTGCGGACGCACGACGGCACGTTCTACGCAGGCGTCGTGACCGAAGGACAGCCGGCAGAACTCGCAACGCTGCGCGCAGCCATTCTCTCCAATGCAGCCAAGAGCGGTACGATCGACAGCAACAGCATCCGCGACAGCTGGCGTGCCCAGGCACCGGGCGGCGTTGCACTCGAGGTGATTGAGTTCGCGGTCGATATTCAGGATACGCCGTTTCGCGTCTTGAACGCCTATGCGCAGGTCGAAGGCAAAGGCACGTTGCAAGTCACCTTCTGGGCGGCGAGCAACGTTTTCCGCCAGAACGAGGCGGCCGGCGAGTCGGTGCTGAAGTCCGTTCGGGTGCAATAGACCACACTCGCAATCGCATCTGCGTATTGGCGCCTTGCAACCCGGCGTTGACACAGCCATCGTTTCACGGGATCGTTGTGGCCTGCGAAGGGAGGATAACAACCCATGAAGGTTTCCCAGATTCTGCAGCGCAAGGCGATGCACAAAGTCGCCTCAATCTCTCCGGATGAAACCGTGGCGCATGCCGTCGCCGAGCTTTCAAGGCTTCGCATCGGTGCGCTCATCGTGATGCGCGGTGCAGGCGAGATTGCGGGCATCCTGTCGGAACGTGACATTGTTGCGAGCCTGGGCGCGGAAGGCCCGAGCGCGCTCTCGAAGCATGTCGGCGCGCTGATGACCTCGAGTGTCGAGACCTGCGGCACCGAAGACACCGCCCACTACGTGCTCGGCCGCATGACGCAGGGCCGTTTCCGTCACATGCCCGTGGTGGAAGCGGGCCGCATGATCGGCATCGTTTCGATCGGTGACGTCGTGAAAGCGCGCCTCGACGAAATCCAGGCAGAGAACGCCGCGATGGCGGATATGCTCAGCCACTGACGACGTCCGCCCGGACGCAAGGTCAACTTCGGTCTTGACGTAACCCGCGCAAGATTGTTGCTTGGCGGTGCCGAGAGAGCTGCAGGAGAGCAGGGTGCGCACAGGCCTTTATCCGGGCACGTTCGATCCGGTGACGCGCGGTCATGTCGACGTCATTCGGCGGGCGGTCAAGTTGGTCGATCACCTTGTGATCGGTGTTGCCATCAATCGCGACAAGGGCCCGCTCTTCACTCTCGATGAGCGCGTCGAAATGATTCGTGCTGAAACCGATCCGATCGCGCAAAAGTCTGGTGTGAAAATTGAACCCAGGCCTTTCGAGAACCTGCTCATGCATTTCGCTGAGGAAATCGGCGCCAGCGTGATCATTCGGGGCCTGCGCGCCGTTGCCGATTTCGAGTACGAGTTTCAGATGGTTGGGATGAACCGAGCGCTGAACGACGAGATTGAGATGGTGTTCCTGATGGCTGAGGCAGAGCACCAAGCCATCGCCTCTAAGCTCGTGAAGGAGATCGCGCGCATGGGCGGGGACATCTCGCGGTTTGTCTCGCCGGGGGTTGATGCCGCACTGAAACAAAAATTTCCGCGCTGATTTCCTCGCGAGTTCGTTGATTTGACGTGGCCCCTGTCAGCCGATAGGTCACGCGCACACAAAACAATCCGGAGGACGTTATGTTCAGATCGACCATCGCCGCAGCGGCGCTTCTGTTCTCCATGAGCATGGAGGCATCCGCAGTGGACGGAAACTTTCTGGTGATCGAACTTGAGGGCGGGCCCATTAAAATCGAGCTTCTGCCCGATGTCGCTCCAAAGCATGTCGAGAGGGTCAAGACGCTCGCCGAGCGTGGCGACTATGATGGAGTGGCCTTCCACCGGGTCATTGAAGGGTTCATGGCCCAGACCGGTGACGTACAGTTCGGCGACATGACCGATGGCTTCAATGCCGCGCGGGCAGGCACGGGCGGATCGGACCTGCCGGATCTGCCTGCGGAATTCTCCAGTCTGCCGTTCGACCGCGGTGTTGTCGGGATGGCGCGGTCGCAGAATCCGGACTCGGCGAACAGCCAGTTCTTCATCATGTTCGATGACGGGCATTTCCTGAACAACCAGTACACGGTGTTCGGTCGTGTCGTCACCGGTATGGAGCTGGTCGACAACATCAAGCGCGGCGCGCCGCAGAGCGGCAAGGTCGACGACCCCGACCGCATGGTGTCGGTCACCGTCGTCGCGGAGTGAACCTCTCGCCCCGGCCTTCGGTCGGGGCGCCCCCAGGACGGGGCAGAGCATGAAGCTCTCCGACTTTGACTTTGTCCTGCCAGAGGATCTGATCGCACTTCGTCCGGCCCGACCTCGTTCGGCGTCCAGACTGTTGGTCGCTGACGGCCCGGCGACGTCTGACTCGATGATGACCGAGCTGCCAGAATGGCTCCGGCCCGGCGACTTGCTCGTTTTCAACAACACCGCTGTTATCCCGGCCCGATTGAACGGCACACGGACCCGTGAGACGCAGGACGGAGATGGCCGTGCGAGGATCGAAGTCACGCTCATCCGCCGGGAGGCTCCGGAGATCTGGGGCGCTCTTGCGCGCCCGGCACGCCGACTGAAGCCTGGGGATGTGATCCATTTCGACACCGCGTTCTCGGCCGAAGTGCGGGCGCGCAATGGCGGTGAGGTGACGCTGGCGTTCAACCGCTCGGGAGAGGCGTTGGACCGCGCGATCGTTGATGTCGGCGAGATGCCGCTGCCGCCCTACATTGCCCAGCGCCGCCCGGCCGATGCGGCGGACCGATCTGACTATCAGACGATATTCGCGGAACGGGCCGGCGCCGTCGCTGCACCCACAGCGAGCCTGCATTTCGACGACGACCTGCTCGCGCGGATCGACGATATGGGGGTGGGGCGCACGACACTGACGTTGCATGTGGGCGCCGGCACCTTTCTTCCAGTGACCGAGGAGGACCCGACCGCGCATCGCATGCACAGCGAGTGGGGTGAAATCTTGCCCGAGGCTGCGGCTGCCATGAACACCGCGCGCGCGGCGGGTGGCCGCCTGATCGCTGCGGGCACCACGGCCCTGCGTCTGATCGAAAGCGCTGCGGCCGCCGATGGGACGGTCCGGCCTTGGAAGGGCGAGACGGACATCTTTATCACACCCGGCTATGGGTTTCGTGCGACCGATGGGTTGATCACGAACTTCCACCTGCCGAAATCTACACTGTTCATGCTGGTGTCAGCACTTATGGGGCGAGAGCGCATGCAGACGCTCTATGCCCACGCAATCCGGGAGCGCTATCGCTTCTACTCCTACGGCGATGCGTCGCTGCTGTTGCCTGCCAACTGAACTTTCTGATCGAGCCGCCGCACCAAGACTCGACGGAACGCGACATTCCGTGACGTTCGCGGTCGGTCGGAATCATGCGAAGCCGCTACAGTGATATTCGACCACGCAACCTGTTCCCGGGTCCGCTTCATGCTCTCTGCAATCACCAACTCCTGGGCGCTGCTGTTCGGCATGTTTTTGCTGCAGATCGGCAATGGCTTGCAGGGCACGGTTCTAGGCGTGCGTGGGGCATCGGAAGGCTTCTCCAGCGCAACCATGGGCTATGTCATGGCGGCGTATTTCGTCGGTTTCATGGGGGGTAGCCAGATCACGCCCTGGCTGTTGCGCCGGGTCGGTCATGTGCGGGTGTTCGCGGCATTGGCCTCGCTCATCTCGGCAGCGCTGATTCTCTATGCGGCGGTCGTGCATCCCGTGGCCTGGCTGTTAATGCGGCTGATCATCGGGTTCTGCTTCTCAGGCGTGTACGTGGTCGCCGAGAGCTGGCTCAATGACAGCGCCACCAACGAGACCCGGGGCAAAACCATCGGCGCCTATGTGACCGTGCAGATGCTTGGGATCGTGCTCGCGCAAGCCGTGCTGAATGTGGCTGACCCGGGAGGGTACGACCTCTTCGTGATCATGTCGGTTCTGGTCTCGATATCGTTTGCACCGATCCTGTTGTCCTCGAGTCCGACACCGGTGTTCGAGACGACCCGTGGAATGACGCTTGCCCGGTTGTTTCACACGTCGCCGCTCGGCTGTGTCTCGATGTTCGCACTTGGGGCGACGTTTGCCTGTATGTTCGGGATGTCGGCGGTCTACGCGGGTGCGATCGGGCTTGGCACCCTGGAGGTCTCGGTGTTCGTTGGAGCACTCTACCTCGGCGGCATGATCCTTCAGCTCCCGATTGCCTGGGTGTCCGATCAGATTGACCGGCGCATCCTGATCATCTGCGTGACAGCGACCTGTGCGCTGGCGGCGGGACTTGCGGTCGTCGTGAGCGGCAACTTTCCCGCTCTGGTGTTTGCGGCCTTCGTGATCGGTGGCATGGCCAACCCGCTGTATTCGCTGATCATTGCGTATGTGAACGATTACCTCGAACACGAGGACATGGCGGCAGCCTCCGGCGGGTTGATCCTGATAAATGGTATCGGGGCGATGGGGGCCCCGGTCGTTGTCGGCTACGCGATGGACATCGCGGGACCGAGCGGGTTCTTCGTCTTTATCGCGATCTGCATGGTGCTGATCGTGTTCTATGCACTCTTCCGTATGGTGCGACGCGAGCGCGGCGAGATGGAGACCACACCCGTCGTCGCGCTCACGCCGGCGACCAGTCGGGTGGCCGTCGACGTTGCCTGGGATGCCGCGATGGAGCAGGCGATGGCCGACACGGAAGCGGAGCAAGAGCCGCCTGTGGCGAAAGTGTCGCACCCCTCCGAGGCTGAGATCATGCATCGGACCGGAGATTGACATCAGCTCGATATGAATGTGCCATATATTTAGCCAAAATGCACAAGATGTAATCGGGCTGATTGTGAGGTGTGGTATGACAACGAGTGAGCGTGTTCTCGACTTCTGGCTGGATGAGATCGGTGCCGAGGGCTGGTACGCCTCGAGTGCGGATCTGGATGACAGAATCCGACAGGAGTTTCTCGAACTCTGGAAACAGGGCATGGCCGGCGATCTCGATCACTGGCTGGTTTGTCGCGACGGCGCACTGGCGCTTCTGATCCTCCTGGACCAGTTCCCGCGCAACATGTTCCGGGGCACAGCCACTGCCTTCCGGAGTGATCCCAAAGCCTTGCAAATCGCCAAGCTGGCAATCTCGCGCGGTCATGATCGCAAGACCCCCGAGCCGCAGCGCCAGTTCTTCTACCTGCCGCTGATGCACTCCGAGGCGCTGCCGGATCAGGAACGCTGCGTCCGGATGATCATGCTCGGCATGCCGGAAACGGGTGAACAGAACCTGGAACATGCGCGCAAGCATCGTGAAGTCATCCGCCGGTTTGGGCGCTTCCCCAGCCGCAATGATGCCCTTGGACGGTCTTACACCGCAGCCGAGCAGATCTACCGCGCGGACGGTGGATACATGGCCTGAGCACGATCGTCGGGTGTGTTCGGGGGCAACCTCGAACGCGCCTTCAGGCTGGTGACGGTTCAGCGATCTGAAGCGGCAAGCTGAGCGTAAACGTCGAGCCCACGCCAAGCGCAGACTTTACGCTGAGATCGCCATTCATCATTTCAGCGAGCTTGCGCGTGATCGCAAGACCCAGGCCCGTGCCTTCGGTATGCCCGTTCACGTTCGCGCCGACCTGTTCGTACTCGACAAATATCTTTTCCAGCTGATCCGAGGCGATCCCCTGTCCCGTGTCGGTGACATCGATGCGAAGCAGACCACTGGCTTTGTATTCGGTCGAAAGTGTCACGGAGCCTTCGTTCGTGAACTTGATGGCGTTGCCGAGAAGATTTGTCACGCACTGGCGCGTGCGCAAAGCATCACCCAGCAGCCAATCCGGCTCACGGGGTGAGCGCTTCAGCAACAGGGCGACGGACTTCTCTTCGGCCACCGGGCGCAGAAGATCACAAAGATCACGGAGCATGAGCCCAAGATCGAAGGGCTCGAATTTAAGTGCGAGTTTTCCCGCGTCGATCTTCGACAGGTCCAGCACCTCGTTGATCGTTCTCACGAGCGCTTGCGCCGAGTTGCGGATCGTTTCGAGAAGGTTGTGCTGCTGCTCGGTAAGTTCGGTCTTGGAGAGCAACTCTGTGAGACCTGTGATGCCGTTCATTGGCGTGCGAATCTCATGGCTCAGCGTGGCAACAAACCTGGCCTTGGCCGCCTCGCTGGCCTCGGCGGCAAGGCGCGCGTCTTCAAGCCTTGCCTCACGCTCTATGAGGTCGGTGATGTTGACAGCGAGCCCGGCCACCGCACCGGACGGCAGGCGGTACTTGTGAATTCTGAGATACTGATCCTTGTACTGGCGGATCACAGGTTCTCCGGTGGCGTTCGCCTGCGCCGCAACTCGTTTCTGCACCAGCGCCTCGACCTCGTCCCCGGGCGTCGTGTAGGCGTACTCGCACCGCAATATGTCAGCGTAAGTGGCTTCGCGCTGAATGATTTTGGTCTCCAGCTTGCGAAACGCGTTGGGATAAATCGAGGTGTATGTCTCGTTCCACGCGATGAGGCGGTCATCCTGATCGTAGACGCAAAAGTAGACGGGGCTTCCCGCGATTGCCTCCAGTAGAATCCGATGCTCGACGAGAAGTCTGTTGATCGCGTCTTCGTCCTGCGGATTCAGACTGACCTTCATATGTCCGGCGCGATTCATCGACCTCGAACCTTCTTCAGAGCAGTGCCGGTATCACCAACAAAGCTTGTCATCGCGATAACATCGGCTCTTCCGGGCCGTGGTTCTCATTTTAATCGAATCGAACGCCCTCCCTCGCGGAATGGTTGTGGATGGAGAGTTCCTTGGCCGCTTCGCGAAATCACTGTGGCGGTTTGGTCACGTGGACGAAACCAGTCAACGGCCGCCTGATCGTGAAGCCGCCACTGCGAAGTACTGAGGGACAGCATGAGGTCGCGAGCTGGCAAGAATCGTCAATTGTAGTCCGGGACAATCTTTGCGTACGAAGGCTGAGCAAGGGACTCCAATATCGAGATTGCGCCCCCGCTGTTGACCGACAGTACCTCGATCAACTCCACCGCTCTTGCGGCATCGTTTATCTCCGATACTTCGGCGAGAATGGTCTCGATCGTGACGCCTTCGTTTACCTTTAGCATCGCAGCCTTCGAAGCGAAGGACACACCAGGCGTTTCAAAACCGGTCAGAAATCCGGTGAAGTTCAGGCACTCGATGTCCGCAGGTGCGAAGCACATGAAGCGGATTGTCTGGTTCATCGGATTGAAGCCCTTCAAGTAGAGCAGCCGGTTGATGAACTTCACATCGCAATCCATCCCGATGCGACCGCTCGAGCGCACAATCTTGTGGACACGGCACATGGCTGAAGTCGAATGCGGCCATGTCGACTGAAACTCCACCAGTGAAGATATGTATTTGGTGTCCTCGAATGCGCGGAAGATGATGTAGATGCCCGACATGCTTTTGCTGAGTCTCACGTCATCGGCACTCTGGGCGTCGGAAATCTGGCGAAGGTGAGGGCTCTCGTTCGACTTGATTCCAAGCAAGCCGAAGAAGGCGAGGTCGTCCCAGCAGGCCTGCGGGAACTCGTCCGAGCCTTGCAGATCACTGGCCGGGAGGAAGACATCCCTGATGCCCTGCAAAACTTGCCTGGTATGTCGAACCGACAGATCGGCTTTGCCGTCTGCCGTTTTGTCACTCAGGAACCTGCCGAGCGTGCTTGCGCTCGGGCCGGACCTGGGCGAGCCCACTTGAGCTGCCAGCGTTTCCAGAGACAGGCCCCTTTGCCGGCGAAGGGTTGTGAGCAACCGCCTGAGTCGGTCCATCGTTTGTTCGGAGTACCAATCGATCAATTGTCTTGCTCCTGACGATGCCTCCTGCACGCGAGCATCGGTCAAGATTGACTGATTTCAAGCGTTTTTGACACGAGTCGCTGAAAAGCGAGGCACTGCAGTTAAAATCCTGGCGAACCACCAATAATGCTGCGGGTACTTCCAATAAAAACCTTGTGCTGCAAATCTATCTGTTGCCTGAGCGGTCACGGTGTTCTTAGCTGAACTCAGCATCCGATGGGGTGTTGGAATTTTAGAAGCAGACGATTTAAAAGCGATGCCCCGGGGAAATTTCGCTCCGGGGCGTTTTTGCAACGCTGCTTCTGCGCGCGCGTCAGAAAAAATCAAGTCGCAAACGGACCGGAGCGCCCTCGGACGGTTTTGCGGCCCAGCAGAACAGATCTGCGACGCGGGTGGCGGCTATACGGCGTGATCTTGCGGGTGGCCAGCCGCGGACGCACTATCTGCCGTGAACCGCGCCGGTGGCTCGGTCAAGCCGACCGGTCCCGTAAGAGGCTGGGTGTTGGCCCGGCCCAGCCGGCGCTCGGCGAAGTCGAGCCAGGCGCCCCAAAGCTCGGCCTTGCGCCCTCTCAGCCCCGGCAGGGAGGCCGGATCGAGTCCGGCCCAGGGCAGGAACGGGTTGCGCCTGAGCGAGCCGTAAACCGCAGGGCGGATCGCGGCCCGGGTCGGACGCCCTCGGGCATGAAACCCATGTGTGTCGGCGACCACCAGCGTATTCGCCGGCACCGTCATCGAGATGGTTGGTCCATATCCCATGGCATCGATCTCGGCGCGGCTCGCGCGGAACGAGCCAAGTGCATGGTGCCCGTTGGGGTGCGAGCTTGCGGTCAGGCTTTGCGCCCGCTCCCAGGCTAGTCGCCCCGGTGTCATCCGGTGCGATCCCGGCACATAGGTGAAAGGGCCGTCTTCGGAGCTGACGTCCTCGAGGAAGAACCAGCTCTTTGCGGTCGCGTGGAATGTGTCCGAGTGATGCGCCGTCTGCGGGTCGTGCCGCCCGGTCTCGGGGGTTGCGAACACCGTATGCAGGTAGAGCATCGGGTCCGCGTCGGTCGAGGCCACATAGCGCAGCAGCCCCTGAAACAGAGCGCCGCGCGCGAGGCGGTCGAGCTCCGGTACCTCGCGCAGCAATCCTGCGGTGATGTCGACGAAACGGGTCACCGTCCCGCCCTGTCGCATCTCGCGCGCCATGAAGGAGCGTGCGGCGAGCGCCGAGCGCAGTGCTGCGAGCTCGCTGGTCGAGAGCACATCATGACGGATCACGAAGCCGTCGCGATCATAGCTCGCGGCGTCCTCCTCAGTCACCAGTCGTGCGAGCCTGCGCCGGCGCCACGCGGCCATCCGGGCGGCAGCGGTGACGCGGCACACGTGCAGTCCATAGCGGTTGAGCCGCTCGGAGCCGATGAAGATGTTCGATCGGAAGGACTTGGCACCGCTCGCGAGCATCATGAAATCCAGGGGGGCCGAGATCAGGCGTGCAAACATGGCGAGCATCTGAAGAAGCGGGTCATCTCGTGGGAGAAATGTAGTCCATGTGCCGGGAGCGGACAACATTCTGCCTGCGCAACCGTCAAGTTGTGATCTGCGCCCGGCGCGCGCGTTGCATTCACCGCAATCGCTTCATAGGGTGGCGCGCATGTCGGGACAGGAGGGCGAGGTGAACAGCTTCGACGTTATCGTTATCGGCGCCGGTCCTGGTGGATATGTCGCAGCAATTCGTGCGGCGCAGCTGGGCCTGAAGGCCGCGATCATCGAGCGCGAGCATCTTGGCGGCATCTGTCTGAACTGGGGCTGCATTCCCACGAAGGCGATGCTGCGATCGTCGGAAGTGTTTCACCTGATGTCACGCGCGCAGGATTTCGGGCTGAGCGCGGAGGGCATTGGCTACGATCTCGATGCCGTGGTGAAGCGCTCACGCAAGGTGGCGGGACAGCTGAACGCAGGCGTGGGGCATCTGCTGAAGAAAAACAATGTCACGACGATCATGGGAGAAGCTGCCATCTCTGCGCCGCACCAGGTGTCGGTCACAGGAGACAACGCGCAGGAACTCACTGCCGAAAACATCATCATCGCGACTGGCGCGCGGGCGCGGGAGCTTCCGGGGCTCGAGGCCGATGGTGATCTGGTTTGGGCGTACAAGCACGCGCTTGTGCCGCCACGGATGCCGAAACGGCTGCTGGTGATCGGTTCGGGTGCGATCGGGATCGAGTTTGCGAGTTTCTACAACACACTTGGTGCTGATACGACTGTGGTCGAGGTGATGGACAGGATCCTGCCGGTCGAGGATGCAGAAGTCAGCGCTTTCGCCAAGAAGGCGTTCGAAAAGCAAGGCATGACGATCCTCGAGAACTCCATGGTCAAGAAGCTCGAGCGCAGCGCTCCGACCGTCACCGCCCACATAGAGACCGCAGGCAAGACCGAGACCGCCACGTTCGACACGGTGATTTCGGCAGTCGGAATCGTCGGCAACACCGAAGGGCTTGGGCTCGATGGGCTGGGTGTGAAGGTCGAGAAAACCCACATCGTCACCGACGCGTTGTGCCGCACGGGCGTGGATGGGCTTTATGCCATCGGAGATGTCGCCGGCGCGCCATGGCTTGCCCATAAGGCCAGTCACGAAGGTGTCATGGTTGCGGAATTGATCGCAGGCAAAAATGACGTCCATCCGGTATCGCCGGACCAGATTGCCGGGTGCACCTACTGTCAGCCGCAGGTGGCCTCGGTCGGGCTGACCGAGGCCCAGGCCAAAGAGGCGGGCCGCGAGATCAAGGTCGGTCGCTTCCCGTTCATCGGCAACGGCAAGGCGATCGCGCTTGGCGAGTCGGAGGGCATGGTCAAGACTGTCTTTGATGCCAAGACCGGCGAGCTTCTGGGTGCCCACATGGTCGGCGCCGAAGTGACCGAGTTGATCCAGGGCTATGTCGTGGGCCGTCAGCTCGAGACCACCGAGGAGGATCTGATGCACACAGTCTTCCCGCATCCGACGCTGTCGGAGATGATGCACGAGTCGGTTCTCGACGCCTATGGCCGGGCTATCCACTTCTGATTTGAAGCCGAAGCCGTTCCTGCCGATACTGAGAACAAAGAACAATCGGGGGGAAGATGATGTCGACATTTCTGCGACTGCTGATCGCTGTCCTGATGCTGAGTGTGATTGCACCTGGCGCGCATGCAAAATCCAAGCGACCCATCAAGCTCGTCGAGGGAACGACCGCTGCACAGCAGGTCGTGGCACAAATCGCCTCGCACGCGCTCAGGAAGTCTGGGTTCAAGTCCGAGCTTGTTTCGGTCCCGGACGCGGAAACGGTGGCGGCATTGGTGAGTGGAGGCGCGCATGCGCATCTGACGTTGCCGAACGGTTCGGACGATGCGCTGTCCGAAGCGCTCGATGCGCGCAGCGTTGTTTCGCTTGGCGGGCTGCAGGGAAACAAGCGGGACGAGCCTGTGCTGAAAGTTGTCGCGTCCAGCATGAAGTCGCGCTGGCCCTACGCCCAGAAGATGCTGAAGCGACTGGTTCTGCCGCCAGACACGGTCGAGATGCTCGCTGCCGAAGTCGATGCGGGGGCGTCGCCAGAAAACGTGGCGGCTGACTGGATGAAGAGCCATCCCAAGACCTGGAAGCCTTGGATCGCGGCGTCAAAGAACTGGATGAAGCCCTAGCACACCAGCGGGCGCGAGCTCGGATCAGGACGTCCTGTAGAACTTGCGCCGGGCTTCCGCTTCGATTGCCAGACGTTGCTCGAGTTCGGCGAGGTGGCGCATCGCTGTCTTTCGCTCGACGCCGGTGGCAGACGACAGCACGCTGCGCTGTTCGGCAATCGCCTTCTTGAGTTCGATTTCGCGCGGCAGAGCGCCCGCGGCTGCCATGATGCGAAAGCCTGCCTTTGCGGCTGGATCGCCCGGCGTGTCTTCGGGGAGGCGCTCGCCTTCGCCCATGAGACCCTCAAGCTGTCCTTCTGCTTGGGCCTTCAGGATTTGGCGTTCTGCGAGTTTCTCGAATGACATCACGCATCCTCGGTGCCGATGAATGTGCCTGCACCATGCTCTGTGAACAATTCTAGCAGAACCGCATGGGGCGCGCGACCGTCGAGGATGACTGCTGCCTCGCAACCGGCTGAAACCGAGTCAAGCGCCGTCTCGACCTTGGGGATCATCCCGCCGGAGATCGTCCCGTCGTCCATGAGCGCACGAACATCTTCAGGTGTGAGCCGGGTCAGCACCTCGCCCTCCGCATTCTTGACGCCCGCCACATCGGTGAGCAGCAACAGCCGTTTTGCCGCCATGGCCCCTGCAATCGAGCCGGCGGCAGTGTCTCCGTTGACATTGTAAGTGTCTGTGCCCGTGCGTCCGCAGCCGACCGGGGCGACCACCGGAATGAAGTCGCTGTCGATGAACGTCCGCAGGACATGCGGGTTCACCTCGACGGGCTCGCCGACAAAGCCCAGATCAAGGACCCGCTCGATGTTGCTTTCGGGATCGCGCTGGGTCTTGAGGGCCTTCTCGCAGATCATCAGACGCGCGTCCTTGCCCGACAACCCGACCGCTTGTCCTCCCTGGGCATTGATCGCCATGACGATGCGCTTGTTGATGGCACCTGAAAGGACCATCTCGACCACTTCGACCGTTTCCGCGGTGGTGACGCGCAAACCCCCTTGAAACTGCGACTCGATCGCGAGGCGCGAAAGCATATCGTTGATCTGCGGGCCACCCCCATGGACCACCACGGGATGCACGCCGCACTGCTTCATCAGCACGACATCGCGGGCAAATCGCTCCATTGACGCTTCATCACCCATGGCATGGCCGCCGAACTTCACCACCACCGTCGCGCCCTCATAGCGCTGGAGATACGGAAGGGCCTCGCTCAGCGTCCTTGCGGTCGCAAGCCAGTCGCGCTTCATCGCCTTTGAAGTCTCCATGTAACTCCCCCATGGCCATTTCGGCCCGGACGCCTTCCTAGCCTCAGTTGGCCGGGTGCGCCAGATCCTGGCTTAGCTGGCGCAGCCGGAGCGTCAGAAGGAGCAAACCCACGATGATTGCGCTGAGGGCAAGGAGGGCGGCGGAGAAGCCACCGGTTATGTCGTAGATCGTACCGATACCGAGCGGGCCAAGGACGCCTCCCACTTCGGCCACGGTGAAGAACATGCCGCCCGCCATGCCTGCACGTTCTGGCGGCACACCGGGCGCTTCCATGAGCAGCAGGATGGCCACTGTCATCATCGACGATCGCGCGATGCCCTGCAGCGCGAGCCCGAGCGCGAGACCCGGCCCCGGCATCAGATGAAGCAGCAATGTCGAGAGACCCGCGGCCAGGATCAGCCAGATCATCAGCGCGATACGACGCTCGGGGGTTGCGAGGCGCGGGATCGTGAGCGCACCGACAACGCCGACGACCGTCGGTATCGCGGCCCAGTATCCCGCCGCTGCAGGGCTGAGGCCGCGTGTGCGCAACATTTCTGGCAGCCAGTTGTTGAGGCCGTGGTTGAACAGAAAGATGCCGATGCTCATCACCAGCACGAGCTGCACCTGCGGCAGACCGACGATTTCACGGAATGCCTGCAAGCTTGCAGCCTTCGAAGCGCTGCCGGCCCGCCCGTCCATTGCCCGCACCGCAGGAAGCCGTGCGATCAGCCACCAGACCGCACCGGCAAGGAGAACGAACACGGCATAGCCGATCAGCACGGTGCGCCAGTCGCCTCCCGCGGCTGGCATCAGTACGGAGTTTGTCAGGGTGAACGCGCAGATCCCGCCAAGTGAGGGACCTGTGATGTAGATGCCCATGGCCGTCGGGCGTTCCCGGCCATGAAACCAGAGCGCAATCATCTTGGGGGCGCCGATCGAGATCATCGGCCCGCCAATCCCGAAGATTGCCACCGCGCCGAACAGCATCATGGCATCAGTCGAGACACCGCGCAGCAGGCCTGACAGACCCATGAGTGCGGCGGCGAGAACCAGTCCCGTGCCGACACCGATCCGGTCGAGCACGGCCCCGATCGGGAGGGCCGCCGCTATGTAGATCAACTGCCAGGCACCCAGAATGCCGCCCATCATCGTGTAGCTGATCTCCAGATCGCGTGCGATCGGCTCGACCAGCGGTCCGAGGGAGGCGAGGGTCAGCCCAAAGCTGAAATAGATCAGCCACACCCCGAACAGCACAAGCCAGCGCATGGGCTGCGCCTCGGTCTCGGCAAGGGGGTCCGCTTGATCCATCGGCTGGCCTTAGCAGGCCACTCGGGTTGCGCAAAGAGGGCCCTCTGCGCTCATCCAGCATGGGATGGAGGCTGCAGCTGGCGGCAGGCCTCGCCCAAAGCGATCGCCGCTGCGGTTGCGACGTTCAACGACCGCGCGCGCGTGTCGATCGGGATGAAGACGCGGGCATCGGCAGCGGCATGCACCTCGTCGGGCAGGCCCGCCGTCTCGCGCCCCATCAGCACGATGTCACCCGGCTGGAAGGCAAAGTTCCACAACGGCACGCTGCCTTTCGTCGTCATCACGATGATCCGTCGATGCGCGAGGGCGGCAGCGAAATCTGCCCAGCAATCATGGCGCACGATCTCCGCGATCTGCGCGTAGTCCATTGCCTGACGTCGCACCGCGTGAACAGAGAAAGGAAACCCGCAAGGCTCGATGATGTGAACGGGCACCGAGAGGCAAGCCCCCAGCCTGAGCATCGCACCGACGTTGGGCGGGATATCCGGCTCATAGAGCGCTAGAGATATGCCTGAGACAGAAACTGCACCACCCATGGTTTTTCCTAAAGTTGATCGTTGATGCGGCGCGTTGTCCGCTGGACCTGGTGTGTACCGATAAGTTAAGCGCTCTGCTGAGCGAGACCCACAAGGATCTGCGGGTCAATACTGTGCAGTCTGGGCAAACCCAGCGATTGCAGAAGGAGAATGCATCGTGTCGCATGCCGACAGCCACGATGACGCCAACCGTCGCGATATCCTCTACATCGCCACTGCGGGGTTTGGCGCGGTGACAGCCGGAGCCGTTGTATGGCCGCTGATCGATCAGATGAATCCTTCGGCGGATGTGTTGGCGCTCGCCTCCATCGAAGTCGATGTGGGCGGGGTCGAACCCGGCACGCAGATCACGGTGAAGTGGCGTGGCAAGCCGGTCTTCATCCGCCGTCGCACCGAAGCGGAAATCGCTGAAGCGCGCGGCGTGCCCATGGATGAACTGAAGGATCAGTTCGCCCAGAACGACAACCTGCCGTCTGACACGGATGCAGACGACGCCAACCGCTCTCTAGATAGCGACGGCGAGTGGCTGGTGATGATGGGCGTGTGCACGCATCTCGGTTGTGTACCTCTCGGGGACGGCGCCGGAAATTTCGGCGGCTGGTTTTGCCCCTGCCACGGATCGCACTATGACACGTCGGGACGGATACGACAGGGGCCCGCACCCCTGAATCTGCCAGTGCCAATGGCAGCTTTCGTGTCCGATACCGTGATCAAGCTGGGCTGAGGAGGGACCTCATGGCCGGAATTCCGCACGAAGAGTACGAACCCAAGTCGGGTTTTGAGCGCTGGGTGCACCGACGGTTGCCGGTGGGTGGCATCATCTACGGCACGTTGATGATCCCGACACCTAAGAACCTCAACTGGATGTGGATCTGGGGCATTGTGCTCACGGTCTGTCTGGTGTTGCAGATCGCCACGGGCATCGTTCTGGCGATGCACTACACGCCGCACACCGATCTCGCTTTTGCTTCGGTCGAGCACATCATGCGCGATGTCAATGGCGGATGGCTGCTGAGATACGCCCACCAGAACGGCGCGATGCTGTTCTTCGCCGCGGTCTACTTCCACATCTTCCGGGGGCTCTACTACGGGTCCTACAAGGAGCCGCGTGAGATCACCTGGATCATCGGTATCCTGATCTACCTGGCGATGATGGCGACCGCTTTCATGGGCTATGTGCTGCCCTGGGGGCAGATGTCGTTCTGGGGCGCGACCGTGATCACCAACCTGTTCTCGGCGCTGCCGCTGGTCGGTGACCCGATCGTCGAGTGGCTCTGGGGCGGGTTTGCGGTCGACAATCCGACGCTGAACCGGTTCTTTTCGCTGCACTATCTGCTGCCCTTTGTGATCGCAGGGCTGGTCGTCGTGCACATCTGGGCCTTCCACTCAACCGGCAACAACAACCCGACCGGCGTCGAAGTTCGCCGCGACTCGATCGAGATCGCCAAGAAGGACACCGTGCCGTTCTGGCCTTACTTCGTGATCAAGGACCTCTACGCTTTGGCGGTGATCCTGGTGATCTTTGTTGTCCTGGTGTTCTTCATGCCGAACTTCCTCGGCCACCCGGACAACTACATCGAGGCAAACCCGCTCTCGACACCTGCGCACATCGTGCCAGAGTGGTACTTCCTGCCGTTCTACGCCATCCTGCGTGCGATCACCTTCGACATCCTCTTCATCGACTCCAAACTCGGTGGCGTGCTTGCGATGTTCGGCGCGATCGTGGTGATGGCGTTGGTGCCGTGGCTCGATACCAGCCGGGTGCGCTCGGGCCGCTACCGTCCGCAGTTCAAGTGGTGGTTCGGCCTCCTGGTGGCGGACTTCTTCGTCCTCATGTGGTGCGGGTCGCAACCAGCCGAAGGTCTGGTTCCGACAATATCGCTGATCGGCACGGCCTACTGGTTCGCCTACTTCCTGGTGATCCTGCCGCTTCTCGGCATCACCGAGAAACCATTGCCGCAACCGGACAGCATCGAAGCGGACTTCGACTCGCACTATCCGCCGAAAACGTCGGCAACTCCGGCGGAATGACGGCTGGGCAAGGAGAAACACAGATGATCAAATCATCGCTCGTCGCCGCTCTGTTTGGTGCGATGCTCGCCATTCCCGGTGCTGCCGGTGCCGCTGGTGCGGGCGGAGAGGTCACCGATGTGGACTTCAGCTTCGAGGGTCCGTTCGGCACCTACGACTCGCTGCAGCTGCAACGGGGCTTTCAGGTCTTCCACGAAATCTGCGCTGGATGCCACGGTCTCAAATATGTGGCCTTCCGCGATCTGACCTCGCCCACCGGCCCGGCACTTCCCGAGGAGCAGGCCAAGGCGATCGCGGCGCTCTATGAGGTCGCAGACACTGAGGGCGAACCGGGTGACACCCGGCCCGCTCTGCTGTCTGACAAGTTCCCGGCGAACGACGCAGTGGGCGCTCCTGATCTCAGCCTGATGGCCAAAGCGCGCGCGGGGTTCCATGGTCCCATGGGCCTTGGCATCAATCAGCTGATGAAGGGGATTGGCGGGCCTGAGTACATCTACTCGATACTCGTCGGCTACACCGGTGAGGAGATCGAGCAGGCCGGTGCGGTGCTCTATGAGAACGAGGTCTATCCGGGCGGGCTGATCGCCATGTCGCAGCCGTTGTGGGGGGACGACGTCGAGTACGTGGCCCATGGCAATGGCGAGGACGCGGGCGAAGGTCACGGGGAGGACGGCGGTCACGATGCCTACACCCCACCTGAAGCTTCGATGGAGCAACTGTCCGAGGACGTCTCGGCGTTCCTGATGTGGGCGGCCGAGCCGAAGCTTGTGGAACGCAAGGCCGCGGGTCTTCGGAACTTCATCCTGATCCTGATCCTGGCGGTGCTGCTCTACTACACCAACAAGAAGATCTGGGCGCCGGTGAAGCGCAAAAGCGCCTGACCTGGGCGCAGTGACGGACAGACCCTGTCCAGGTTCACCTGGACAGGGTTTTTCTTTTGCGTAGCGCGTGCCAGAAACTCTCCATGCGCGAGTCCGATCTCTATCAGCCTGTGAAAACCTTTCTCGAGGGTCAGGGTTATGCGGTGAAAGGCGAGATTGGCGCCTGCGATCTTGTTGCGCAGCGCGAGCAGGAAGACCCGCTGGTCGTCGAGTTGAAGACCTCGTTTACGCTTGCGCTGGTACTTCAGGGGATCCAGCGCCAACGCCTCACAGATGCAGTCTACCTGGCGGTTCCGCCGCTCCCCGATCGAAAAACCCCCAAGCGCCGACGTGATGTGCTTGCACTCTGTCGCCGCTTGGGACTTGGTCTGATGACGGTGGAACCGGGGCCGACGCCATCTGTGGAGGTCATCGTTGATCCTGCGCCCTACAAGCCGAGGAAGGCCAAAGAGCGGCTTGGCCGGCTTCTCGGGGAGTTTCAACACCGGGTCGGCGATCCCGTGGCAGGAGGTTCGGCGTCCCGGGCGGGGCGTATGACGGCCTATCGACAGGGAGCACTGCGCATCGCCCGCCATCTCGGCAAGGAAGGCCCCGCAAAAGCATCCTTCGTGGCGGACGCGACCGGGGTGCTGAAAGCGCGGGAAATTCTTTATCGCGACGTGTACGGCTGGTTCGACCGGATCGAACGAGGGATATACGCTTTGAGCCCCAAAGGTCGTGCGGCGCTCGGAACATATGCCGAGGCGCTTGCAGCCCTCGAGTAGCAGGTCCCCGATGGCCCAGACTTTCGCTTTGCTGGGAGATGCGCTATCCGCTGGCGGCCCCTCTCGACGGGGACAACGAAAACGGGATCACTCCCGCCGCATCCAGAGGCACCATGTCGTTCAACACCTTCGGCCATTTGTTTCGGGTTACAACATGGGGAGAAAGCCATGGGCCTGCGTTGGGCGCCACGGTTGACGGGTGTCCGCCGGGGATTGCGATCGACGAGGCTGACATCCAGCATTGGATGGACCGGCGCCGGCCGGGTCAGAACCGCTACACCACACAACGCCGCGAGCCGGATCAGGTTGAAATCCTATCTGGCGTGTTCGAGGGCCGCACCACTGGGCATCCGGTACAGCTCCTGATCCGCAACACCGATCAGCGCTCGAAGGATTATTCCGAGATAAAGGACAAGTTCCGCCCTGGGCATGCCGATTTCACCTACTGGACCAAGTACGGGATACGGGACTACCGAGGCGGAGGCCGGTCATCGGCGCGAGAGACGGCGGCACGCGTTGCCGCCGGCGGTCTGGCCCGGGCGGTGCTTGCCGAGTTGACACCCGGTATCGCGATCACTGGGGCGATGGTGCAGATGGGACCGCATCACATCGCCCGCGAGAACTGGGACTGGGATGAGATCGAGCGCAATCCGTTCTGGACACCGGATGCTGTCGCCGCCGCCGAATGGGCGGGCTATCTTGATGAGTTGCGCAAGTCCGGCAACTCGGTGGGGGCTGTGATCGAAGTTGTGGCACGCGGTGTTCCGGCAGGCCTCGGTGCGCCGATCTACGCCAAGCTCGATACGGAGCTGGCGGCTGCGATGATGTCGATCAACGCAGTCAAGGGTGTGGAGATCGGTGACGGATTTGGCGCTGCTGCTCTGACAGGCGAAGAGAACGCGGACGAAATCGTCAACGGCAACGACGGACCACGCTTTCTTTCAAACCATGCGGGGGGCATTTTGGGCGGTATCTCCACGGGTCAGGACGTGGTGGTCCGTTTCGCCGTGAAGCCCACAAGTTCCATTCTAAAGCCACGCCGCACGGTGGATCTCGATGGCCACGAGACGGAAATCGTCACGAAAGGGCGCCATGATCCCTGCGTTGGCATCCGTGCGGTGCCTGTGGGAGAGGCGATGATGGCCTGCGTGCTCGTCGATCATGTGTTGCTGCACCGGGGGCAGATCGGGTCGCCGGAAACCTCGCAAAGCACCTGAAGTCGAACAAAGAAGTGATTCGTGCGGGGTGCGCGTCTAGAGAATTTTGACACTCAATTTCAACTTTCAGATGAATGCCAAGGAAGGGACCTGAGGCTGTTCCGTAGTTTTTCCAAGATCGATCAGAGTTTCAAGTTATTGATATACAAAGATTTAATGTCCCGGTTGCCAGAATTTGAACAGAAGATCACAAGTGGGGCGGAAGGGGCCGTGGTCTTGCCCCCAAACGGTCACGCTGTCCGAGCAGAACAGTTGTGTGCCGCCATGGTTCGTTCCCTCGCTTGATTGTGGCACGTCGTGTGAGCGTTGCGTGTTGCGGCCGTCCGTGTAGTTGGACGGCCGCCCCACTCGACAAACAAATGGTCATCTGATGCATGAGTTCAGTGTCTCGACGCCTGTGGTCCAAGCTGATCGCGATTTTAGCCTTGCGCTGAACGGCTGGCGTTGTCATCTTAACGATAGGTTAGGCAGGATCGCACGGGGTCTTATTCGTCTCTGGGCTATCTGGAAAAGTCCGCTGTTAGAACGGTCTACCTCACCTTGCGTAACTGGTTTCGGTGGACATGACATGCCCCGCGATGAACATCAGATTGCTTTGTCGGAAGCTGATCTCAAGACTATTCACGGTTGTCTGCGCCGTGTGAAAGCGCGTTTTGAGAACAAGCTCGAAGATGTGACCGAGGAAGAGGGACGAGAGTTGGCGCATCGCGAGATACGTCGGCTGGAGGAACTCCGTCAGCGCATAGAGGCGCTTCTGGTTGTGGACGCCGCCTGAGCCCTGCCTGATCGATCAGGTTGCATGGGACAGGAACCGGCCGGCCAGCAAAAAGACACCAAGCGTGTTGAGACTGGGAGCGCCGCGCGGTAATCCGCTGTGTGAAAAATCACGTGCGGAGCCGTCGCCATGCTTGATCTCTTCAGCATCGAGAACCTGATCAACTTCTGTGTCCTGCTTTTTCTGCAAGCCGTGCTCGGCTTCGACAATCTTCTTTACATCTCGATCGAGTCTCAGCGCGCTCCCAAGGAGAGCCAGGCCGCAGTGAGGAAATGGGGCATCATCATCGCGCTCGCTTTGCGCGTGGTGCTGCTGTTCACAATGATCCAGCTGTTGGCGAGTCTGACCGAGCCGTTCTTCGGGATCAATTTTGTGGGCATCGTCGAAGGAACATTTAACTTCGCATCGATTGTCTTTCTCCTGGGCGGCGCATTCCTGATGTACACTGCGGTGAAGGAAATCAGTCACCTCCTGGCGGTCGAGCATCTCGGTCACGGGCCCGAGAACAAGAGCGCGAAGTCGGTCGCCGCGACCGTGGCGATGATCGTTCTGATGAACCTGATCTTCTCCTTTGACTCGATCCTCTCGGCCTTAGCGATCACCGAGGTGTTCCCGGTTCTGGCGCTCGCAATCGTCGTATCGGGGCTTGGTATGCTGTTGCTGGCAGACCGTGTGTCGGAGTTTATCGAGCGCAACCGGAAATACGAGGTGCTCGGACTCTTCATCCTGCTCATTGTCGGCGTTGTGCTGCTCGGCGAAGGTGGGCACGTGGCGCATCTCAAGCTGTTTGGTTTCGCCGTCGAGCCGATGTCGAAGACCACATTCTATTTTGCCATCGCCGTGCTGGTCGCGGTCGACATTCTTCAAACGGGGTATCAGCGCAAACTGGAACGCGTGAGGGCAGGGGAGCAAAGCCGCTCGCGGTCCCCCTAGGTGTCGCTCCGCCGCTGAAGACGCCGTGGCAGCAGGCGGCCGTCGATCGCGGCGAGGCCCAGAAGGATCAGTGCCAGTCCCGCGAAGTGTTGTGGCGACAGAGCTTCGGCGAGTACAGCCCAGCCCATCAGTATGGCAGATGGGGGGATCAGGAAGGTCACCAGCAAAAGGTTGGTGGCACCGGCGGCTGCGAGTATCCGGAAGTAGAGCACATAGGCCACGGCGGTTGACAGCACCGCGAGCGCGACGATCGAAACGAGCGTTCCTAAAGATGGCATTGCCAACTGCCACGGTTGATCAACGATCAGGGCAACCGGCAGGAGCACGAGCGTCGAGCATGTCACTTGGCCGGTCGCCGTTGTCACCGGATCTATCTCCATCGCGCGGAACCGCCGCCCGTAGACGCCTGCGAATGCATATGAGATGGCAGCCCCAAGGATCGCAAGCTGCGCGAGCACCGCAGTGCCCAATCCCGTGAGAGCATCCCAGCCGATCATGACGGTGACCCCAAGAAATCCCAGGGCTACCCCGATGGCTTTGGCTGGCCCCAGCCGTTCATCCGCCGTCAGGACGTGCGCCACCAGCACTGTGAAAATCGGCGTCATCGCATTGAGGATCGAGGCAAGCCCGCTTGCAATTTGTGTCTGACCCCAGACGATCAGGCAGAACGGGATGACGTTGTTGAGCACTCCCATTCCGAGGAAGGCGCTCCAGACACCGAGCTTGCCCGGCACCCGCCGGCCCGTCAGTCGAAGAAACAGCAACAGCGTCAGCGCAGCCAGGCCGACACGGAGCACCACAATCGTGAATGGCGGCAGCTCGGCCACGGCCACGCCGACAAACAGAAACGATCCGCCCCAAAGCAGCGAGAGAGCCACAAGCATTGCCCAGGTCATCAGAGTCATTGCCGGCTGTGTCATGTGGCCTCGCTTGGCTTGCGTTCGATGCGGCTTGATACTGGAGTGCAGGCGGAACGACAGCCCGTTTCTTGCGCTCGGTTATCTTGACACCAATGTACCTATATGCGCTTTGGCATCATGAAATCTGTGAAACGAACGCAAACTGGCCTGCGCCTGGAAAAACGCCTCCTGAAGGTGATGAAGGGGCTGGCGGAGTACCTGGATATGTCGGTGGCTGAACTTATCGAGGGTATGGCGCTGCATGCCTTCGAGGGTAAGGCGCCTTTCGACCCATCTACCCTGCGCAAGATCGCGCAGCTCAAGGAGGTCTATGATCTCGATCTCACGGCGGCAGATAGCCATGCGATGACCGAACCGGCCAGAGACACGCCATGACAGACACAAAGATGCTCTCTAGGCTGCTTGACGGAACCATCGATCCACGCCAGTTCAGCCATCGGGACCATCTCGTCGTCGCCTACGAGGCGCTTTCGGGTCGCGACTTCTTCGAGGCGGCCGGCCTTGTGGCTCGAGGCTTGATGGGCATTGCTCAGAAGGCAGGTGCGCCGCAGAAATTCAATGCCACCGTGACGCTGGCCTTTCTCGGTCTGGTTTCCGAGCGCATGCACCGACAAGATCACTCGACCCCTGATGCTTTTGTCGAAACCAACCCGGATCTCCTCGACCGGAGTCTACTGAACGGCTGGTTCTCCATATCACGTCTCTCGGACGACCTGGCCCATGCCATCGCGTTGCTGCCTGATCGCGCACCGACCGTCCGGCGGTCTTGAGATCGGCACGGTCCCGACCTAAGAGAGCGTCGGAACCACAGATCGAGGGCCGCATGTCCGAACTCAGCTACCGCGAACCAGAACCGAAAGTCATCGCCGGCGCCCGTGAGGACTGGGAACTGGTGATCGGCATGGAAGTGCACGCTCAGGTCGCCTCGAAGTCGAAGCTGTTCTCTGGGGCGTCGACCGAATTCGGTGCCGAACCGAACGCGCATGTGAGCCTTGTCGACGCGGCGATGCCCGGCATGCTGCCGGTGATCAATGGCTTTTGCGTCGAGCAGGCGGTGCGCACGGGGCTCGGCCTCAAGGCTCAAATCAACCTTCGCTCGGTCTTCGATCGCAAGAACTACTTTTATCCCGATTTGCCTCAAGGCTACCAGATCAGCCAGTTCAAGAATCCGGTCGTCGGAGAAGGGGAGGTTATCGTCGATCTCGAACCGGGCGTTGCGCGCAAGGTGCGCATCGAACGCATTCACCTCGAGCAGGATGCGGGCAAGTCGATCCACGACATGGACCCCGAAATGTCGTTCGTCGATCTGAACCGCACCGGGGTCGCGTTGATGGAGATCGTGTCGCGACCGGACATTCGCGGGCCGGAGGAGGCGGCGGAGTATGTCCGGAAGCTTCGCCAGATCCTGCGCTATCTCGGGACCTGTGACGGTAACATGCAGGAGGGTTCGCTGCGCGCCGACGTAAACGTCTCCGTTTGTCGGCCAGGCGACTACGAGAAGTATCGCGCCAATGACGACTTTTCGCACCTGGGCACCCGGTGCGAAATCAAGAACATGAACTCGATGCGGTTCATTCATCAGGCCATCGAATTCGAAGCGCGCAGGCAGATCGCGATCCTCGAGGATGGTGGTGAGGTCGATCAGGAAACGCGCCTCTATGATCCGAACAAGGGCGAGACGCGCTCCATGCGTTCGAAGGAAGAAGCGCACGACTACCGTTACTTCCCGTGCCCCGACCTCCTCCCGCTCGAGATCGAGCAGGCGGCTGTGGACCGGATTGCGGCGGAGCTGCCGGAGCTGCCGGATGAGAAGAAAGCCCGTTTCGTCGGTGACTACGGCGTGACCGAGTACGATGCGGGTGTGCTGACCGCAGATGTATCGGACGCTGATTTCTTCGAGAAGGTCGCGGAAGGGCGCGACGGCAAGGCAGCGGCCAACTGGGTGATCAACGAACTCTTTGGCCGGCTCAACAAAGAAGGAAAGGCGGTCGTGGACAGCCCGATCACGCCCGCTCAGATAGGCAGCGTGATTGATCTGATCGCGAAAGGTGAGATTTCGGGCAAGATCGCCAAGGACCTGTTCGAGATTGTCTGGTCCGAGGGCGGTGACCCTGCCGAGATCGTCGCAGCGCGCGGCATGAAGCAGGTGACCGACACCGGTGCGATCGAGAAAGCCGTCGACGAAGTCATCGCTGCCAATCCTGACAAGGTCGAGCAGGCAAAGGGCAAGCCAACGCTCTCCGGATGGTTCGTCGGTCAGGTGATGAAGGCCACCCAGGGCAAGGCCAATCCGCAGACTGTGCAGCAGATTGTGAAATCAAAGCTCGGCATCACCGAGTAACTGCGCGACGGGCTGACCGCACGATCAATCGACAGAGCGAAGGTTGTTCGTCCCGGGCCACCCGGCTGGTTCGGTGTCAGCCTTTCAGACCGAGGATCGCGCGGCCCACGCGCGAAACGTGGCGCTGGCTCCAGGGGGCAGCGGTGCGAAGGCAATGATCACGCCAGCTTGGCAGCGGCACATTGCAGGCCTGCGCAATACACACCGTGGGCGTCCCGTCGCAACCGATGACACGGCGCATCTCATCGGGGGCGAGAATGTTGCGGTTGGCCAGTTCATCCAGCGCTTCGGCGCGGGCGTCATCGAGCATTTCGGTCGTGCTCATGAGTGTGATCAGTGGCTCGGCGACAGAAATGACATTGTGCAGGCGGGGCATGGTGGCAGGCCGTGACACCGCCATCGTAACAAGCGCGCTCGCGGCCTGCGCCCAATAGCAAGCCCCGTCGATCAGGATCACCCGACCGATCCGGGCAAGTGTCATGTCTTCCGGCCACCGCTGCCCGAGAAGCGTGAGCATCGTCATCGCAGCGCGGGCACCAAATCCATGCGCCACCACATCGATGCGATGGCCGAAATCCCGCGCCTGATCCAGCCGCGCACGCAGTTGCGTGGCCAAGGCCGATGCCGCATACCCGGCCAGCTCCGCGTCTCCGTAGGCTTCCGCAAGTGCCTGCGGCAGTGGTCCGACCCGGGCCTGATCGGGCGCCGGAGAGCCAGCCAATCTTGGCAGCGATCGGTGTGCGCGCGGCTTGGTTGGCGTGTCCGGAGTCGCACGAATCAAAAGGAACAGCGGCGCGCTCCCGCCAGCCTCGCCCGGTCGCTCGACCAAGTGGGCATGACCCGGTGTGAGCTCGCCCTTTCCCGCAGCTTCGGGTACGCCAAGCATCGCGGCAAGGTCTCGACCTGATGGAGCGCCCGAAACGAGCTCAGCTGGTCGCTGACGCCGCCCGCCGGCAAGCATCGCGACAACCTTTTGCATGCTCGTTCGGCCTTCACCAGCCGTTGAAAAGCGCATAAGGTTCATCGCGACACACAATCATACCAAGGTTAACTTGGACTTTACCGCCCTAGTGAGGCCAAAATTGGGGCAAGGAGCAGTCTTTGACGAGGAAGCGGCAAATGAGCCTCGAGTACAAATGCATCGCGGCACCAGAAGAAGCGAAAAGACGTGGGTGCAAGCGCTCGGAGCGCCTTGCGCTCAACATGCAGGATATCATCAACGATCAGGCTGCCGAGGGTTGGCAGTATCTGCGCACGGACACGGTGCCCATTCGCGAACGGCGCGGGTTTTTCGGCGGAACCGACACGATCAGTCGATCGGTGATGGTGTTTTGCCGCGCGCTCGCTAGCAACAGCGATCAGGTCGAGTTGTCCGCTCCCGGTGGCGAGTCCGCAAGACCGTCGCTCGCGCCGTCGGTATCCGAGCCGCACGGGCCGCCGCCATCTGCCTCACAGAGTCAACTCGTGGCCACACGCTCACCAGATGCGGTGCAGTCGGGTGACCGTTCGGGCGAGCAAGAGTTTCCGCGATTCGAGTCCTTCCACTCTACCGGCGCAGCGGAGCGGCGGGAGGAACCAACGGCCCTGCCACGGAGCCGCGGCTTGTTCCGAATCTCAGGCGGGTCGACCGCAGCCGCGGAAGACGAGCGCATCGAGCCCGACAGCCCTGTTGACCGTCGCTAGCGGGCGCTAGTCACCGGGAGAGCGCAACTCCATTGCAAGCGCGTGTACCGTTTCGGCCAGTTCCGTGGCGAGACACGCATTCACTGCGCGCTGCCGTTGAAGTCGTGTCTGCCCGGCAAACCGTTCTGACATCATCCGGACGCGAAAATGGGTTTCTCCTCCTTCGCGCCAACCTCCGTGTCCGCGGTGCTGTTCGCTTTCGTCGATCACGGAAAGCTCGATTGGCTGAAACTCGGCCGTGAGTTTCGATTCGATGATTGCCTTCATACCCACGCCAAATTTCCCATCTAAGGTTTTGGTCCATTAAGCCGCTTCGGATAGACTGATCCGACTCGTCAATCGCACGGAATCCACCCGACGATGCAGCGCCGTTCACCGCTCGATTACGACATATCGGTCACCGCGGACAAGCGGCGTCGCGCGCGGCTGCGTGGAATGTCGGGTGCGGTTGAGGGCTCGACCCGCACTTGTGAGTGGCCCGGTTGCGAGGGTCATGGCGCCTACCGGGCGCCCACTTCACCGGATCGACTGCAGGATTTCCGCTGGTTCTGCCTCGAGCACGTGCGCAAGTACAACGCCTCCTGGAATTTCTTTGAAGGCTTCACGCAGGAGGAACTGGACGCGCAATCCCAGGCCGATCGAACCTGGGAGCGACCAACATGGACATGGAAAGCCGGCGAAGGGCCAAAAAAGGGCCACTCACCCCATTCTGAAGGCCGTGCTTGGGCACGGTGGGGTTTTTCGGACCCGCACGAAGTGCTTGGCGACAACGCCACCCGCAATCCCGGAGAGCAGGTCGGGACAAAGGCACGTTTCCGCCGACTGACGGGACCGGAGCAGCGTGCGATGAATACGCTGGGGCTCGGGCATGAGATCGAGAGCCGGGTGGAGGTGCGGACGCGCTATCGCGAGCTTGTAAAGGAGCTGCACCCGGACATGAACGGCGGAGCGCGGGCCGATGAGCACCGGCTCGGCCAGGTGATCCGCGCCTGGGATATTCTCAAGCAAAGCCGCAACTTCCGGGACTGAAGTGCAGGTCACACTTCTCGGAACCGGATGCCCCTTGCTTTGCGAGGCACGCGGCGGCGCGGCAACACTCGTGCGCACCGAAGAGGCAGCTGTTCTGATTGATTGCGGGTCAATGGCGACGCAGCGGTTGCTGGGCGCCGGATGTCCCGGTCATCTGATCGACGCGCTGCTGGTGACGCATCTTCATTCGGACCATCTGGTTGATTTTTATCAGCTTGTCGTCTCGTCCTGGCATCTCGGACGGGATAGGCCGTTGAAAGTGTATGCACCTGAGCCGGTCATTCAGATGCTCCGGAAAACGATGGAGGCCTGGGCGGACGAACGCGCGCTGCGGGTGAAGTTCGAGCGGCGACCATCAGCGGTTGGCCTCGAGGTGGAGTACGCACCGATCACTGGAGGGCAGGCGCTCGAGATCGGAGAACTCGAGATCACGTGCGTGGCTGTCGAACATGCGCCGGTCACACCTGCCTTCGGCTTCATCTTTCGTGCGAACGCGAAATCCGCTGCCGTTTCCGGCGACACAAAGGTCTGTGACGCTTTGATCCAGGCAGGGCAGGGGTGCGACCTGCTCGTGCACGAAGTCTACAATCACACCGAGATCGCCGCCGCTCCGGGCAACAGGACACCCGAGGCGATTGCGGCGGTGATGTCTTATCACACGCTTGATCGGGAGGTCGGCGGGGTCGCTACCGCGATGAATGCGAAGGCATTGGCGCTGACGCACTTCGTACCGCCGGAGTTTGACCGTGCAAAGCTGCTGTCGACCGTTGCAGAAAGTTTCGCGGGTCCGGTGTTCATCGGCGAGGATCTCATGACCTTTGACCTCGCGAGCGGCGACGTCTCGCACAAGGACTTCCGGGCCCGCCTGCTCTAAGAGCTTTTTTGGTGTTTGCATGCAGCTTAGTGCCCCGCCGACGGGCTGATGTGTACCTGCGCCGCACCTCAATTGTCGTGCTTGCGCTTGCCTTTGCGAGCGCAATGTTCCACACCGTCCGGCGAGCTAGAGAACGGAACGATGATGGCAGACGGTGGTGGCATGAGCGGCGCGGACAAGCCCACAATGGACCTGTCGGTGCGCGAGCTGTTCGGTATCGACACCGATATGATGGTGAAGGGTTTCGCTGAGCGTGGCGAGCGGGTCCCTGACATTGACGAAACTTATCGTTTTGATCGTGATACGACGATGGCGATCCTTGCGGGGTTCGCGCACAATCGACGGGTCATGATCCAGGGCTACCATGGCACTGGCAAGTCCACCCACATCGAGCAGGTCGCGGCCCGACTGAACTGGCAATGTGTACGAGTGAACCTCGACAGTCACATCAGCCGGATCGATCTGATCGGCAAGGACGCAATCAAACTCAAGGATGGCGTTCAGGTCACGGAGTTCCAGGAAGGCATTCTCCCCTGGGCACTGTCGACCCCCACAGCGATTGTGTTCGACGAGTATGACGCCGGTCGTCCAGACGTGATGTTCGTCATCCAGCGCGTTCTCGAAGTGGACGGCAAGCTCACGCTGCTGGACCAGAACCAGGTGATCAGGCCGCACCCGTCGTTCCGATTGTTCGCAACGGCCAACACAGTGGGTCTTGGCGACACGACCGGGCTCTACCACGGCACGCAGCAGATCAACCAAGGCCAGATGGATCGTTGGTCGGTGGTGACCACGCTGAACTATCTTCCGCATGACGACGAAGCGGAGATCGTGCTCGCAAAGTGCCCCGAATATCGTGGCGGGCGCGAGAAGGTGATCTCCCAGATGGTGACCGTGGCGGACCTCAGCCGGAACGCCTTCATGAACGGCGACGTGTCGACCGTCATGTCTCCGCGCACGGTGATCACCTGGGCGCAGAACGCCGAGATTTTCGCGGGCGATGTAGGATTCGCATTTCGCCTGACGTTCCTCAACAAATGCGATGAGCTGGAACGTGAGACGGTGGCCGAAATCTACCAGAAGTGCTTTGGCGAGGAGTTGCCCGAAAGTGCCGCGAGCGTCAGCCTGGGGTGATCCACAAGCCTTGGGCCGACGGCGTCATACTCGCGTTCGCGTTGGTCGTGTTCGCGGCATCTTCTTTTGACGACGACGTGGCACAAGGCGGCGAGCCTGAGGCTCTGCGGCGGACAGCAGAGCAACTCACCGAGTGTGCCGCGTGGTATACGGTTTTAACTGCCACCTACAAGAATGATGAAGCATTTTATGCAAGTCGCGAACATAAGTGGGCCCGGGCCCGTAAAAAGTTCCTCACCACTGCCACGACAATCGCAGGGGCGATTTCCCACTCTGACCCGGAGGAAGTAGCAGATGCCCGTGTCGCGGCACATGCGGAATATGTCCAGAAAATCGCAGAGCACATCCGAGGCGAGCACGATGCGGGCCAGCCTCCGTTTGGGTCCGGTTCCCGTTCGTACGCAGCACTTGCTGAGTGCAAACGTCTATGGGACTCGGTTGTTGCGCCATTCCTGAAACCGCCTGAGAAGTGAGTGGGATGAGGTTGATGAGATGCACATCGGGTTGATCGGCGGGATCGGGCCAGCGGCAACGGTGGTCTACTATGAAAGGCTCGTGCGGCGATTTCGCGAGGCGGGACGCATGCTGGAGCTTACGATCGTGCAGGCTGATGTGGACACACTGGCGCGCAACGCGCTGGCAGATCAACGCGATGCGCAAGTGCAGATCTATGTCGATCTTATCGGCCGGCTGAAGCGGGCGGGTGCCGACATCGCGGCGATCACGTCGATTGGCGGACATTTCTGCTATGAAGAGCTTGCTCCCGTCTCACCTCTACCCCTCGCAAGTGCCCTGGCGCCGATGGACACCTACTTCCAGGCGCACGGGATATCGACGATCGGCGTTCTGGGCACGCGCGCCGTGATGGCAACACGGCTCTATGGCCAGCTTTCGAGGACAGCCGCCGTGGTGCCTGATGGCGATCTGGCCGAAATTGGCCAAGATTACATCGACATGGCACTGGAAGGTGTGTGTTCTGAGGATCGTCGCGAGAGGTTTTTCGAGCGCGGGCGCCAGATGATGACAGGACAGGGGGCCGATGCGATACTGATGGGCGGTACAGACTTGGGTCTCGCCTTCGATGGACATGATCCCGGCTATCCGGTCGTGGACGCGGTGGACATCCATGTCGAGGCGCTGTTCCGGCTTGCCACAGAGGATACCGCCAGCACGGCGGCATTGCTCTCTCGACCCTTGTGAGACCTGCCCGACGGCGGATACAACGGAGGACAGAATGAGCGCTTCACCCCCCACCGGATACCGCAACGTCAGCGCATACCTTGTCGTGCCTGATGCTGAGGCTGTGATGGAGTTTGCGAAGTCCGTGTTCGGTGCTGTCGAGGTCGAGCCGCCTGTGCGCCTCGAGAACGGACGTTTCATGCATGTCGCACTGGAGATCGGCGACAGTGTGATCATGATGGGCACGCCGGTTGGTGAATTCACCGCTCAAACGGCGATGCTGCACGTGTATGTTGACGATTGCGATGCGTGTCACGCCAAAGCACTCGCTGCCGGCGGTGTCGAAACGATGGCACCATCCGACCAGATTCATGGAGACCGCGCAGCCTGCGTGAGCGATGTTGCAGGGAACCTCTGGTGGATCGCGTCCCGAAGAGAAGAAGTGGCGCCCGAGGAGATTGCGCGCCGGGCGATGGAATCCGCATGACCAAGAAGATCGAGAACCCCGCGGACCCGTTCAAGAAGGCGCTTGGTGAGGCCACGCGCGCGCTCGCGGGTGAAGCCGAGCTTGAGGTGACTTACTCTGCGGATCCGCCGGGCCGCACGAACCAAGGCTTCCGGCTCCCGCAGGTTTCGCGGCGGATGACGCGATCTGAGGTGTTGCTGGCCCGTGGCACGGCCGATGCCTATGCGCTGCGCCAACGGTTCCACGACACTGAAACAAATGCCCGCTACACACCTCAGGGTGAAATGGCTCGGCAGATCTTTGATGCGCTCGAGACCGCGCGCTGCGAGGCCATCGGTGCCCGCGCGATGCCGGGAGTTGCCTCCAATCTCGATGCGCGCCTGGCAAACGTTGCTGAGAAGCAGGGGTATGATGGTCTGACCTCGACCGAGGAAGCGCCGATGCATGAAGCAGCGGCACTCCTTCTGCGCAAGGCGGCAACTGGGCGCGATCTCCCCAAGTCTTCCGCACATCTGCTTGATTTGTGGCAAGGCTTCTTCGACAGCCATCTCGGAGACGAACTGAACGATATCGGTGAGATGCTCGATGACCAGATGGCGTTTGCCAAGCGCTCCTGGAAGATCATCGATGACCTTGGCTTCGGGGATCAGCTCGGCGAGGATCCGGACCGTGAGGAGACGGATGAACTCGACAGTGACAGCGAGGATACGGAAGAGGAGGAATCTCAGGACGGCGAAGATGGCGGCGAGGACCAGGGTGAGCAGGACGAGTACCTGCCCGATGACATGCGTGGCGAGCAGGACGAGTCCACCGAGGTCGAGCTATCGCTCGAAGAGAGCGACGCCGACATGGACGAGATGGACGCGATGGAGGCCGACGACTCCATGGCGCCGCCAGAACGTCCGGAGCCCAATCCCGTCTCGGACGCCGACCCAAACTACAAGGTCTACGAGCAGAAGTACGACGAGGAGATCGCGGCCGAAGAGCTCGCCGACGAAGTGGAGCTAGAGCGCCTGCGTGCCTATCTCGACAAGCAGCTTGACCCACTCAAAGGTGCGGTTTCACGCTTGGCGAACCGGCTTCAGCGCCGCTTGCAGGCGCAACAGAACCGGAGCTGGGAGTTCGATCGCGAGGAGGGCCTGCTCGACTGCGGCAGGCTTGCGCGTGTGGTGGCAAACCCGACGACGCCGCTGAGCTTCAAAGTCGAGAAGGACACCCAGTTTCGCGACACGATCGTCACCCTGCTGATCGACAATTCGGGCTCCATGCGGGGCCGGCCGATTTCGATCGCAGCGATTTCGGCCGATGTGTTGGCCCGCACGCTCGAGCGGTGTCAGGTCAAGGTTGAAATACTCGGCTTCACCACGAAGGCTTGGAAAGGTGGCGAGGCTCGCGAGCAATGGCTGGGTGCCGGGCGGCCTGCCAACCCCGGTCGACTGAACGATTTGCGCCACATCGTCTACAAGCAGGCTGATGCACCGTGGCGGCGGGCACGCAACAATCTCGGTCTGATGATGCGTGAGGGACTGCTTAAGGAGAACATCGATGGCGAAGCGCTCGAATGGGCGCACCGGCGTATGATGGGGCGCCCAGAGGCACGGCGCATCCTCGTCGTGATCTCGGACGGGGCACCGGTTGATGATTCCACACTCAGCGTCAATCCGTCGAACTATCTCGAGCGCCACTTGCGGGACGTGATCGCCATGATCGAACGGCGCCGCTCCGTCGAGCTTGTCGCCATCGGTATCGGACATGATGTGACGCGCTACTACGAACGTGCGGTCACGATCACGGATGCCGAACAGCTTGCCGGTGCGATTACCGAGCAGTTGGCCGCCTTGTTCGACTCCGATCCGCGGGCGCATGCGCGCTCGCTTCGTCGATCCGGCCGCCGCGCGGCCTGAGCATATGGACGCGACGATTCCGGCTTGGCTGTGCCACATGCGCAGGTGTCGACGTGCGCCGCGGGCGGGCGCGTGCCATGTGCGGATCGTTGGCGCGGCGCATTGGCTGTTTGCTCAGACCAGGTCTTTTGCAACATCTTTGGCGCTTGATCGTTGATGCGGAGCCTGATGGAGTTCGGAGAGCTGAGCCGCGCCGAGCAAGAGTTTGCAGCCGCCTGCCAGAGCGGCGATCTCTGCACACTGGGTGACGGCACAAGACCGGACGAGGAACTGCCAATACGCACCATTCGCGGCGCGCTCGTTCGTTTCTTCGCCTTGGGAGGGGCAGCCGAGACGCCTACCCACGAGCGTGGTGTCCAGCTGAAGGGCGCGTTGGTCAACGGTCACTTCGATCTTTCGGGTGCGGACAGTGACTGCGATCTGGTTCTGAAGTCCTGCAGGTTTCGGCGCGCCCCTGTGTTGGCCGGGGCGAGGCTGCGCTCTCTTGACCTCTCCGGGTCGTTCTGCGTTGGCATGAACGCCGAAGGACTGACCACCGACGGCGCTGTGATGGTGCGGGATGGGTTCGAGGCGCAGGGCACGGTGCGACTGGTGCGTGCGCGCATCGGAGCGGATCTCGATTGTTCGGGCGGCTCGTTCGACGGCGGCGGCGCCGATGCACTGAATGCAGACGGCGCGCGCATAGAAGGTTCCGTGTTCTGCCGCCCGGTCTCGGGTGAGGCGGGTGAGCGTCCGTTTCAGGCTCTCGGGACTGTGCGTCTGATCTCCGCTGAGATCGGCGACAGTGTGATGGTCACCGGTGCCGATATGAATGCGGGAGAGCAGAAATACGCGTTGTCGCTCGCGCTCGTGACGATCCGGCGCCAGCTCACACTGCGGGGGTTCCGGCGCTTCGATGGCCGACTGAACCTCTCAGGCGCGCGAACCTATTCTCTGAACGACGATCCGGCCAACGCATCCTCACCGAAAGACATGATCCTCAACGGGTTCAGCTACGTGCACTTTGCGGGCGATTCCCTCAAGGACGTGACAACCCGCCTCGACTGGCTGACCCGGCAAAAGCCGGAGGCCTACGGGCAGGACTTCTGGCCTCAACCATACGGCCAGCTCGCCAGTGTGCTGCATGCAATGGGCCACGACGCGGATGCGCGCCGCGTGCTCATGACCAAGGAGGCGCTTTCCGGCCAGGTTGCCCGCAGCCGGGCGCGCCATGAGGGCAGGTGGGGCCGCTGGGTCCTTGTTTGGCTTGCCGACCGCTTTCTCGGGCATGTTGTGGGATATGGATACCGGCCGCATCGTGCAATCGTTTGGGCGCTGATCTTCATCATCGGCGGGGCGGTGTTCTTTCAAAGGGTCTGGGAAGCGGGCGATATGGCGCCAGGTGCGGCCCCGGTGCTGGTGTCGGCTGAGTGGCGTCAGGCGCTGTCGGATGCGCCGGATCACACAGCCGCCCACTGGCTGACAATGGGCGGTGCGGGCCGCGACTACGAGACGTTCCACCCGTTCGCCTATTCGGCCGATCTGTTCGTGCCGCTGATTGATCTGGGCCAGCAATCATCCTGGTCGCCTTCGACGGACAGAGGGCCGCTTGGTCGGATCGGCTGGTGGCTGCGCTGGGTGCTCGAGAGCGTCGGTTGGGTGATCACCGCGCTTGGGGCCGCCGCAGTGACGGGGCTTGTGCGACGGGGCTGACGGGGTTTGCGGGCGCTGGCTGAGCCTAGGATTGCTCAGCGTTCGGTGAATTTGAACTCGATACGGCGGTTTCGTGCGAGGGCCTCAGGACTGTTGCCTGGATCGATCGGTTGGAACTCAGCGAACCCGGCCGCAGCAAGGCGTTGCGGCGGGATGCCCTCCTCCTCGACGAGATATCGCACCACCGACATCGCGCGGGCCTGGCTCAGTTCCCAGTTGTCCCGGAATCGCCCCGTGCCCGAGAGCGGGACCCGGTCGGTGTGGCCGTCGACCCGGAGAATCCAGTTGAAATCGGCCGGCACTGTTTGGGCCACGTCCCGTACAACGCCGGCGATTTTTGCAAGCTCGCCGCGTCCCCGCGGATCCAGATTTGCCGACGCCGATCCGAACAGCACCTCGGACTGCAGCACGAAGCGGTCGCCGACGATCGTGATGCCCTGGCGCCCGCCCAGCACGTCGCGCATGCGTCCAAAGAATTCTGAACGGAAGCGGCTGAGCTCGCCCACCTTCTGTGCCAGCGCCTGATTGAGCTGGCTGCCGAGCTCCGCGATCTGCACCTGTGCCGTCTCGTCACGTTCGATTGCGTCGTCCAGCAATGCCTGCAGCGCGCCGAGCTGATTGTTCAGCTCTCGGACCTGGGCATTCAACAGGGCGACGGTGCGCTGGTCCTGTGCGCTCTGTGCCTCGGCTTCCGCAAGCTTTGACTCCGCCAGCGCACGCAGGGCAGCTTCGCGGTCGAGCGCTTCGCCCGCATCACCGCCACTCGCCACGAGCTCTCGCCGTGCCGCCTCTGCAGCGGCCAGAAGCGTGAGCGTCTCTTCCGCCTCGGCCCGTGCCTGCTCGAGCGCCAGGGTCACCGCGTCGAGTTCGGCCGCCCCCTCTTCGAGTTTTTCCCGCAACGCCTGCGCCGCCGCCGCCTCTGCAGCGCGTGCTTCTTCGGCCGCGGTCAGCCGGCTTGCCAGGTCTGCAGCGCGAGCCAGCGCGGCCTCGAGATCCACTTCCAGACTTCCGGCGCTCGACTCGGCGGAGCTGAGTGCGCTCGACGCCGTGTCGCGCTCCCGCTCGAGCTTGGCGATTGTCGCCAGCGCCAGCGCCTGCTCCGAGGACAGCTGCTCGAACGATTCGAGCGCCTCCCGATTGCGCGCCGCGAGTTCCTCCAGACGGGCCGCGCGTTCTTCAGCCGTCTCGGCAAGCTGGTCGCGTTCGGCTTGCAGCGCTTCGATCAGCGCTAGAGCCGAGGCGCGCTCGGTTCCAAGGGCCTCGAGTTCTTCGAGACGCTGTGCCAGCTCAGCATCGCGACCGGAGTTGGCGCTTTCCAGCTGCGCAATCATGGCAAGCGATGCCGTCTGCGCACTGTCGAGCGATTCAATCCGTGCCAACAGGTCCTTGCCTTCGGCTTCGAGCCGTGCGGCCAGTGCCACGGCGGCGCGGCGGTCTGCATCGAGCGTGCTCAACTCGGCGGCCTGCAGCTCCCGATCCTTCTCGAGCTGCGCGATCGTGGCCTCCAGAGCCTCGCGTCGCGCCGCAGCCAGACGCGCTGCCTCTGCCGTCGCGTCCGTTTCCTCCCGCAACGCCGAGAGTTGAGCCTTCAGGACATCCTCGCGAGATGCCTGCTGGGCAATCTGGTTCTCAAGGCGGCTCACAACGGCTTCACGCTCGGTCTGCTTTGCGCTCAGGGCGGCCAGCGCTGCATCCAAACGATCAACCTCCGCACGCTCCCTGTCGAGCTGCCCGGTCATCGCGGCGAGCGCGGTTTCAAGCCGGTCTGTCTCGGCCCGCTCTTGTGTCAGCGTCGCCCGCAGCGTACCGGCTTCGGTATCGAGTGCCGCTGCACGGTCGCGTTCCAGACCAAGCGCGTTCGACAACGCTGCAAGCTGCCCCGTCAGTTGCGAGATCTGATCCTCGCTTTGAACAAGCTCGGATTCGAGTGTCTTCAGCTTGATGTCTTGCCCGGAGATCCGCTCGCGCAGCGTGAACTGGAAGATCATGAAGATCGAGAGCACGAACATCAGGATCAACAGAAGGGCGGTGAGCGCGTCGACGAAGCCCGGCCAGATCGAGGCTTCGAAGCGAGCACCGCTGCGCCGTGTCATCGCCATGGCTTAGTTGGGCCCTTCGCGGGTGCGCACGTCGATCAGGTTCGTCAGGGCCCGCAACTCTGCCCGCATTGTGGAAATCGACTCGTGCCGGCCCACCGCAATGTCCTCGCCGATCGCACGCAGTTGCTTGTCGAGCGACCGGATGTAGCTGCGGGTTTCGGTATCGATCGGACTCACCGCATCGCCCCCCCCGCCGCCCTGGACCCGCTCCAGCCTCTCCGCGACCGACTGCAGCGCGGTCGCAAACTGGCTCTGGCTCTGGTCGATGCGCTTGAGAACGGCGAGAGTCGCATGATCACGCCCAGCCTGCAGTTCTCGGGCCTCGCGCATTTCGGAGACGAGTTCCGCAACCTGCGTGCGCTCCTTCTCAATCTCGGCTGCCATCTGGGCCACAACGTCTGCCGCCACGCCCAGCCGCCGCTCGGCCTCGACGCGCGCCTGCTGCCCTTCCGCGGCAAATTCGGTGGTTCGTTCCAGTCCTTCATCGACCCGTTCGAGCAACGAGATCAGTGCCCCATCCGGGCCTTCACCTTCGGAGACCAGGCCGAGGCGGGTGAACGATGTCAGCCATTCCTCGAGCTCGCGGTAGAACTGGTTCTGTCCGTGACCGGCAAAGAGCTCGAGCAGGCCAACCACCAGAGAACCGGCAAGACCCACCAGCGACGAAGCAAACGCCGTACCCATGCCGCCGAGCTGGCTTTCCAGTCCGGTCATCAGCCGGTCGAAGACCGAGGCGTCCGAGGCTTCGCCTTCCCCGGGCGCGAGAGAGCGGATGGTGTCCACCACCGCCGGCACAGTCAGCGACAGTCCCCAGAACGTGCCGAGAAGGCCGAGAAAGATCAGCAGGTTCGAAATGTATCGCGTGATGTCGCGTGCTTCATCGAGGCGCACCCCGATGCTGTCGAGGATCGAGCGTGTCGACGAGGTGGCCAGACGCTTCTGCATCTTTCCTTCGCGCATCATCGGCGCCATCGATGCGACCAGACGCGGCGGCTGGATGAACTGGTGCCCAGGGAACCCGGCCTTCAGGTTCTTGAGCCAGTTGATTGCGGCGATCAGCTGCGCCACTTGCCAGAAAGTCGCGAAAACTCCCACGACGAACACGAAAATGATGAAGGCATTCAGATAGATGTTCGCCATGAACACCGTTCGGATCTGAGCCGCCATGAACAATCCGCCCAGCGCCACCAGCGCCAGGATCAGGAGCATGATCAGTATTTGCCTGGTCGGCTGTGTGAACTTCCGATCGGGCGTATCCTGTAACGTCATTTGCCTGCCTTATGCGCCGCCTCCGGCACGCGACTCCGAAACAGTATTGGCCTTTTTGAGCATTTTCTAGGCGAATGGCCAACAAGAGCCCGATACCAAAAGAATATTTACGATAGGCAACCTGAGAGACACACTTGCTCAAGTGCTGGCGAACATCGTGCCAAGGTGCTGAAACGCATCAGAGTTGCCGGCATAGATGTTCCCCGACTTGAGGGGGTCACTGCCTTCGTGACGCTCTGTGATGTCGGCCAGAAGCCCGCCGGCCTCGCGGACCAGAATGATGCCGGCCGCCATGTCCCACGGCGACAGGGCGCGCTCCCAGTATCCGTCGACCCGTCCAGCCGCAACATAGGCGAGGTCGAGTGCGGCTGACCCGCCTCTGCGAATCCCTGAGGTGCGCGGCAACAGGTAGGCCATCTCACGCATCATCTCGGGCAGGCCTTCCCGGTCGGCGAAAGGAAGGCCGGAGGCAAACAGCATCCGATCGAGATGGCGTTGAGCGGACACCCGCAGGCGACGGTCGTTCAACCACGCACCCTGGCCGGATTCGGCCACGAACATCTCGTCGCGCACCGGGTCGAAGACGACGCCCGCAACCACATCGCCTTTGTGCTCGAGCGCGATCGAGATTGCCCAGTGCGGCATACCGTGAAGAAAGTTCGTGGTGCCATCGAGCGGGTCGACGATCCAGCGCCGGGTCGGGTCTTTGCCTTCGACGGGCTCGGACTCCTCCCCCAGCCAACCATAGTTGGGTCGTGCCTCCAGCAACTCTTCGCGCAGCGTCTCCTCGGCCTTCCGGTCGGCGTTGGACACGAAGTCGCCTGCGCCCTTGACCGATATCTGGAGGTTTTCCACTTCACCGAAGTCACGAATGAGGCGGCGCGATGCCTTGCGCGCCGCCTTGATCATGACGTTGATGTTGGGAGAGCCAGCCACCCCTAAGCTCGTTCGACGTAGTCAAACGTTTCCGTGGAGACAACAATCGCCTCGCCCTCCCCGACGAAAGGCGGCACCATCACGCGCACCCCGTTGTCGAGAACGGCAGGCTTGAAGGAGTTGGCGGCCGTCTGCCCCTTCACCACCGGTTCAGTCTCGACGATCGTGCACGTGACCCTTTCAGGCAGCGTCGCACTCAGCGCTTCTTCTTCGTAGTATTCGATGGTGATGGTCATCCCGTCCTGCAGGAATGGCCGCGCGTCTCCCAACAGATCGGCCGGCAACTCGATCTGGTCGAAGGTCTCCGCGTCCATGAACACCAGCATGCCGTCGTTCTCGTAGAGGAACTGCTGGTCCTTCTGCTCCAGACGCACACGTTCGACTTTGTCGGCCGAACGGAAGCGCTCGTTGAGCTTTGACCCGTTGCGCAGATTCTTGAGTTCGACCTGGGCAAATGCACCGCCTTTGCCGGGCTTCACATGATCGGTCTTCACCGCAACCCAGAGCCCACTGTTGTGCTCGATAATGTTGCCGCGGCGAATTTCGTTGCCGTTTATCTTGACCATCTTACCACCTGAGTTTGGGGATTGCGCAGTGCTATAGCTGGCTCCCGGCAAGGTGACAAGCAGACGTCGCCGCCGTGTCTCTCCGTGCCGGACCGACAGGCATTTCGCTGAGCTACACGAGTGCGTGAGGGATACGGTCCTGACGTAGGGTCACCGATACTCGGCGCCAGGAGGGCGTGATTAGATTGTGCTTCTGATTCTTGAGGAGCAAAGGGGCAAACATGAGCCTGCGAATTAACGATACTGCACCAGATTTCACAGCAGAAACCACGGACGGCGAGATCTCGTTCCACGACTGGATCGGAGACGGATACGCCGTGCTTTTCAGCCATCCGAAAGACTTCACGCCTGTTTGCACGACCGAACTCGGGGTCATGGCTGGAATGATGGACGAGTTCGCAAAGCGCAACTGCAAGATTCTCGGCATTTCTGTGGATCCGGTTGAGAACCACTTGAAGTGGAAGTCCGACATTGAACAGGTCTCGGGCAACGCCGTGGACTATCCGATGATCGGCGATCCCGAGCTGAAGGTGGCCAAGCTCTACGACATGCTGCCGGCGTCAGCGGGTGAGACTTCCGAGGGGCGTACACCCGCCGACAACGCAACCGTGCGCTCCGTGTTCGTGATTGGTCCGGACAAGAAGGTGAAACTGACCCTCACCTATCCGATGACGACCGGGCGCAACTTCGATGAACTGTTGCGTGCCATCGACTCGATCCAGCTCACCGTCAAGCATCAGGTGGCCACACCTGCCAACTGGGTGCCGGGCGACGATGTCATCATCACGCCAGCGGTGACCGACGCGGATGCCGAAGCACGCTTCGGCGGCTTCGAGCGGGTTCTGCCTTACTTGCGCAAGACCAAGCAGCCCAGCTGAGGCCTTCCAACACTTGACCGGCCGCGATTTCGCGGCCGGATCACCCGTTGGTCGGCATGAAGAGCACCGATCAAGCCCTTAAGTGATGGATCACGCCGTGCCGTAGGCCTGCTCGATCGCGACGTTGAGCGCTTGCTCGGGTGTCTGCTCGCTCCAGCCAACCAGCTGCAGTGCCGGATAGAAGCGCTCACAGATCCCGACCGCGGACAGCACCATAGCCTCCACCTGTTCGGGAGTGGCCGCCGCGCCACCCGCAAGGGTCAAGCCATAGCGATAGGCGATCAGATTTTCTCCGGGCCAGAGCACGAACCCGCCACACCAGATCTTGTCGTTGGCAAGATTAAGCAGCTCCAGGAACTCGGTCATTCGCTCGGCCGGTGGTGTCAGCTCGAACGTACAGACCAGGCGCAGCATGTCGTCTCGGTTCGACCACGCCAGGGTAAGGGAATAGGTGCGCCAGGCGCCTTCGATCGCCATCGCGATCTGATCTTCGCCTACGCGGTCGAATTCCCAGTCGGCCCGCTCAGCCAGATGCTCGACGATGTCGATTGGGTGGATGTCGACAGAAAGATACTCGTGCTCGATCGCGGTCATTTGCCTCGATGCCCCATCTTGTGGTGGCCATGCGGGCGGGTGCCCGCATCATGCACCCTGGGTTGCCATTTATCGTGGGTATACTGCTCGGTACCCGCTAGATATCGTGGCATCTCCGACCGCAGTCGTAAAGGCCAAACCAGACCCGGCACAAAACATTCACGAAGACAACCCCTATGAGTTACTTATCGGTAAGCTTTGCTTCCAACTCGTTAATCCGTGCGGCGAGGCGGTCATTTTCCTCCCGCGCACGCACCGCCATTTCGCGGACCGCATCGAATTCTTCGCGGCTGACCAGATTTGCATCCGCCATGAATCGCTCTATCCAGCTGCGAAATGCTGTCTCCGCCTCAACCCGAGCCCCCTGCGCCACACCTGCCGCGTTGGTCATAAGCTGGCTGAGATCGTCGAAAAACCTACTGCGAGTCTGCATGATCGCCTCCGAAGCTAAACTGTTGCCTCAGATATAGGGATCATCTGCAGGCAGATACAAGCATGCACTCGCCCCTGCGTTGAGCTTGTGATCGGGGTCACTCCCTTGTCGAAGGAGTGTTTTGGTGTAGGCTCAACTTAGGGGACTGCTGGAGCGCCGCCAAAAGAGCGGGCGCCCGCAGCCACAAGGAGGAAACCATGTCAAAATGCATAGCGATTCTTGGCGCAGGAGGTGCCGGCAAATCAACCTTGGCGGACCGCCTGTGCGGCTTGGAAGGCGGCAAGATTGCGCCTGGAGCCGCACAGGAGACCCGAATCGCCGGATTTCGATTCATTGACGAAGACTGGACATTGCTCGATTGCCCAGGCTCGCTCGAGTTCATGCAGCAATCGATGGACGCCCTTCTTGCTGCCGATGTCGCCGTGGTCTGTGTCGGACCGGATCCGGACCATGCCGTGCTCTCAGCGCCCTTCATCCGCATGACCGAACAGGCCGGTGTGCCGACCATGCTGTTCGTCAACAGAATGGACGAAGCGCAGGCACGCGCTCGTGACATCATCGAAGCACTGCAGGGCTATTCGCGCCACCCGGTCGTGCTGCGCCAGATCCCGATCCGAAAGGATGGAGTGATCGTCGGCGCGGTGGATCTGGTGTCCGAGCGCGCGTGGAAGTATCGCGAAGGCGGCCCGTCGGAGCTGATCGAGATTCCCGAAGAACTCACGGACCGGGAATCGGAGGCCCGTGGGGCGTTCCTCGAAAACCTCTCCGAGTATGACGACTGGTTGCTCGAAGAACTGATCGAGGATCGCGTGCCGGCACGCGACACGGTCTACGACATCTGCTCGCGGGTGCTCCAAGAGAGCGCCGTCACTCCGGCCTTCATCGGATCCGCTGAGCATGGCAATGGCGTCTTTCGACTGATGAAAGCGCTGCGCCACGAGACCGCGAGCGTTGACGAGTTGTCGGCGCGGCTGGATGGCGTGAGTGCCGTGAGCGTTCTGGCGCGTCACCGCAAGCATGTGGGAAAGACGGTGTATCTGCGCGCGCTCGCGCCAGTGAGCACCGGAGACATCCTGGGCGGTATGGCGCTCGGACCCATTTCGGTTGCCGATGGCGACAAGTTCGTGACCGCCCATGAGGTGGCGCCCGGACAGTTCTTTTCGGCCATAAAATCCGATCATCTCACGTCCGGCCGCGTTTACGGCGCGGAAGAGGTCGATGCGCCTTCGTGGCACAAGCCGTTGTCGCCGCTCCTCAGCCACGCCATCGTCCCCTTGCACGACAAGGACGACGCCAAGCTCTCCGAGGCGATCGGCAAGCTGGTGGACGAGGATGCTTCGCTGACCGCAGGTCACGACGTGGAAACCGGTGCGCATGTGCTGCGCGGGCAGGGTGCACTGCACCTGCGCCGGGCACGCGATGTTTTGGCCGAGCAGTTTGGCGTCGAAACCGAAGAACGGCTTGTCACGCCCGCCCTGCGCGAGACCATCACCAAGCGGGCTGACGTCCATTTCCGCCACAAGAAGCAGTCAGGCGGTGCGGGCCAGTTCGCGGATGTCAGGCTCACGGTCGAGCCTGTGGCCCGCGGCAGCGGGTTCAGTTTCGAGCAGAACATTCACGGCGGCTCGGTGCCGCGCAACTATATTCCCGCCGTCGAGACGGGCGCACGCGATGCAACCGACCGCGGGCCCCTCGGCTTCCCGGTGGTGGACATCAAGGTCACGCTCTACGACGGCCAGTACCACTCGGTCGACAGCTCGGACATGGCCTTCCGGATCGCTGGACGCGGAGCGGTGCGGCAGGCGCTGTCGGAGGCGTCGGCGGTGCTGCTCGAGCCGATCTACGAGGTTCGCTTCGCCGTCCCCTCGGTCTTCACCGGATCGCTCAATCCGATGGTCTCGTCGCGTCGCGGTCAGGTGCAAGGGTTCGACCGGATCGCCGATGCCGAAGGATGGGACGAGTTCGTCGCGATGATGCCGGGCGGCACGCTCGACGATCTGATCGCCGATCTGCGCTCGGTGACCCAGGGGGTCGGCCGCTACGAAGCCGAGTTCCACCACTATCAGGAACTCTACGGCCGGGACGCCGACAGCATGATCGAAACGCGGGCGAGGGCGCTGGAACACGCCTGACGGTCAGGGTCCCGCTACTCCTCGGGCAACCCCAGTCGCGCGAGGGTGGCGAGCCAACGTTCAGCGTACTCTTTGTCCTTGTAGATATTCCAACCGCGCAAGTAGCTCACCGTGAAGTCCGGAAAGGCTTCGGTCGCCTTGCCGATCTCGGCCTGGGCCTCGGCCTGGCGCCCCAACGCATCGTAGGCAATCGCCAGGCCGAGATGGCATTCTGCTTTTAGGAATGCGCCAGGTTCTGAAGCAAGTGTCTCCAAATAAACTGGAATGGCATCTTTATAGCGTTCGGCAAGTACATAGGCTTCACCTAAGCTTTCGCTCACCCATTCCGAAGACGTGGGGGTTTATTCGAAGTGCGCGCTTTAGAAAGGTGATTGACTTCTCTGCTTCCATGTTCTTTTGGTAGTGCAATCCAAGCAGCGCGAGATAACCTGCATCTGACGGGGCCAGTTCAATTGCCTTTTTCCCGAGTTCAATGGCCTTTGTGTGGGAGCCTTCAGCTTGCCTTATCACTCCTAGGACGGCATACCCCTCGGGATTTTCTTCGTTGAGTTCAATCGATTTTTGAGCATAGTATTCCGCCTTTTGCCATGCTTCCTCCGGATCATCAGCCCATTTGAACCTTCCCTCGCGATGATAAGGCCACCCCAAGGTTGCGTTCAGGTCCGAAGAGTCAGGATCAATTGCCAAGGCACGATGGTAAAGTTGCAACGCCATCGCGTTGCTTTCTCGAGTGCCGCGACGATAGTGCCACCATCCCTCTTGGACCAAGAGCCATGCATCCAGACTTTCGATCCGAGTCATCCCTTAGCCCATTCTGTATTCCCAAGCGCGAGCTTGACGTTGAGGTTAGAAGCGATCTCACGTGTGATCTCGTCCTTAACCGCGAACAGGTCGGTGATGTCGCGATCATACCGCTCCGACCAGAGATGGTGGCCCTGAACCGCATCGATCAGCAGTGCGGTGACCCGCAGGCGGTCGCCATCGCGCTGCACGCTGCCCTCCAGCACATAGCGCACCCCCAGCTCTTCGGCGATCCGCTGGATCTTCACGGGCATGCCCTTGTAGGAGAAGGCAGAATTGCGTGCGATGACGAAGAGCTGCGGGATGCGGGCGAGCGCCGAGGTGATGTCCTCGCTGATTCCGTCGCTGACGAACTCCTGATCTGGATCGCCGCTGAGATTGTCGAAGGCCAGCACCGCGATCGAGGGTTTGTCAGGCAGCGCGAACGCCATGTTTGCGGGATCAGCGGGACTGATCTCCGGGTCGATCCACTGCCACCAGGTCCAGGCAGCGACCAGAAGGGCCGCGGCGGCGGCGGCGAACCGCCAGAGCGCCCAACGTCTGCCGGGGTCGACCGGCTGCACGGGTACTTCTCCGTCGCGCAGCACCTGGAACGCTCGGACGGGACGCGTGATGTTCTTGGCTTCGACCTCACCCAGATCGGCAAGATTGAGCTCCATCCGGTCGCGCACCTGATCCCGGGCTGAGCGGCTGAGCACGATGCCGCCCGGGGGCGCCAGCCCCTCGAGGCGCGCCGCGACGTTCACGCCTTCGCCGAGCAGGTCTTCGCCGTCGGGCACCACATCGCCCACATTGACACCGATCCGGTATTCGATCCGCCTGTCCTCGGCGACATCGCTGCTTCGCGCGCGCATCCCGTCCTGCAGCGCTATTGCACAACGCACGGCATCAACGGCGGAGGGAAACTCGATGAGCAGACTGTCGCCGGCTGTATTGGCGACACGGCCATTATGTTGTGCGAGGAGCGGGTCGATCAGCTCGGCGCGATGGGCGCGGAGTTCGGCAAGCGTGCCTTCCTCATCCGTGCCCACGAGTCTCGAGAAACCCGCGACATCCGCCGCAACGATTGCTGCCAGCCGCCGATCCATCGCCTAACCTCCTGTGACGGAGACTACTGCAGCGCGAAGCGCTTGGCCATGACCAACCCCGGGTAACGGCAGCGACCGACGGGTTGACAGCGGCGGGCGCGACGCGCACATCCATGGCGTCGTCGCAGACGGAGCCCGCATGATCCCCCTGGTCCTCCCGTTTCCCGAGATAGACCCGGCGCTTTTCACGCTGCAGCTGGGCTCGTTTCAGTTTTCGCTCAGATGGTATGCGCTGGCATACATCGCGGGGCTCGTGATCGGCTGGCGGATGCTTGTCTGGCTGATGCGCCGGCCGCGGCTCTGGCCAGCCGACAAGGCGCCGATGACGCCGGACCAGCCGGAGGAGCTGCTGACCTGGATGACGCTTGGCGTGGTGCTCGGCGGACGGCTGGGCTTCGTCGCGTTCTATAATCCCGCTTACTACATCGATCATCCGGGCGAGATTCTTCGGGTGTGGGAGGGCGGTATGTCCTTTCACGGCGGTTTCATCGGCGTCATCCTCGCCACCATCATTTACACGCGGATCAAGGGCATGCCGCTGATGCAGGTGGGGGACGCCGTGGCGCTTGCCGCGCCTGCGGGGCTTTTACTGGGCAGGCTTGCGAACTTCATCAATGGCGAGCTCTGGGGCCGGGTCTCGGACGTGCCGTGGGCCATGGTGTTCCCCACTGTGCCCGAGCGTTTCTGGGTTGATGGCATCAATTTGCCGCGACATCCGAGCCAGCTCTACGAGGCGTTTCTGGAGGGTTTGCTGCTGCTTGTGGTGATGTGGTGGCTGGCGCTTGCACGGGGCTGGCTGAAGCGGCCCGGTGCGTTGATCGGTGTGTTCTTTCTCGGGTACGGGTTGGCGCGTTCGACGGTCGAAAACTTCCGGCAATGGGATGAACAGCTCGGCTATGTGATCGAGATCGGGTCCGGCGGGCTCACGATGGGTCAGATGCTTTCCCTACCCATGGTCGCGATCGGCGTGCTCTGGATCTGGTGGGCGCGCCGCACGACGCCGGCATGAGGGCAGAAACCCCGGTTGCGGCACTGCTGCGTCGGGAAATCACGGCGGGTGGTCCGATCACCGTCGCGCGCTTCATGGAGCTTTGCCTCTCTCATCCTGAGCACGGCTACTACATTACCCGTGATCCTCTGGGTGCGGCGGGAGACTTCACGACCGCGCCCGAGATCAACCAGATGTTCGGCGAGATCGTCGGTGCGTGGATCGCGGCCGTCGCCCCGGTCGGGGACCCGCTTCGGCTGGTCGAACTGGGCCCCGGCCGCGGAACACTGATGTCAGACATGCAACGGGTTCTGGCGCGCGGCGGGCGCGTGACCGAGCCATGGCTTGTCGAGACTTCTCTGGCGTTGCGGGCGAAGCAGGCGGAGCAGGTGGCGCAGGCAAAGTGGGCGGATGGGCTTGCGCATGTGCCCCGCGGTCCCGCCGTGATCGTGGCGAATGAGTTTCTCGATGCCCTGCCGGTCCGCCAGTTCCTCGCCACGCCTGAAGGATGGCGCGAGCGCGTTCTCGGCCTCGTTGCCGACGACCTTGCGTGGGGTCTCTCTGAACCTCTCCCGGGGCGCAAGACAGCCGAGAACGGTGCCTGGCGAGAGATGAGCCCTGCGGCAGATGCGGTTTTGTCGGAGATCGGGCAGCGCGTGGCGGGCGGTGCCGTGGCACTGATCATCGACTATGGGTACGAGCTTCGCAGCCGGCCTGCTGGCCCGACGTTGCAGGCGGTGCGTGAACATGCGCGGGTCGACACGCTTACCGCACCGGGGGAATGCGATCTCACATGGCTGATTGATTTCGACGCCATCGGGCGGGTGCTGTCGAACGAAGGCGCTGTGTGTCACCAGGCCCCGCAAGGCGCGTTTCTGGCAAGGCTCGGCATCGGGCAGCGCGCGGCCATGCTTGCACGCGCGCACCCCGATCATGCGGACGCCATCGCCGATGCACTCGAACGCTTGACCGCGCCTGCCCAAATGGGGACGCTTTTCCGCGTGCTCGCGGCCGTGCCGGCTGGGGCGCCTACGCCACCCGGCTTCGAGGACCCTGTATGACTCCATCCCCAATTCGCTCCAAAGCGCTCGACCCGGTCCGTCACGGGTTTTTCACGCGTGAAGGCGGCGTATCGACGGGCATCTATGCGAGCCTCAACGGCGGGCAGGGCTCGGGTGACGAGCGCGTGGCAGTCGAGCAGAACCGGGAGTTGATCGCGCGTGCACTGGACGCGGGCGATCTGGTCACGGTCTATCAGATACATTCCGACAGAGCGCTCCCGGTGACAGGCCCGTGGGACGGAGAGGTGCCGCAAGCCGATGCGATGGCGACCGGCTACCGTGGCATTGCGCTCGGCGCTCTGACCGCCGATTGCGCCCCTGTCCTGCTTGCCGACCAAGCGTCTGGTGTGGTGGGAGCCGCGCATGCGGGCTGGAAGGGCGCGCTCGGAGGCGTCCTCGAAAGTGTGCTCGACGCAATGAAGGGTCTGGGTGCACGGGCGGCCGACACCATCGCCGTGGTCGGTCCGACGATTTCACAGCGCTCCTACGAGGTCGGGCCGGAGTTCGTGGACCGGTTCCTGGATGACGATCCCGAGAACGCACGCTTCTTTGCCGGTGGCGCTGGCGACCGTTCCATGTTCGACCTGCCGGGGTTCTGCCTGATGCGGTTGCGCGCGGCGGGTGTCGACCACGCGGAATGGACGGGCCACTGCACCTATTCCGACGAGGCACGGTTCTTCAGCTATCGTCGCGCCTGTCACCGTGGCGAGCAGGACTATGGACGGCTGGTGTCCGCAATCGCCATGTGAGACGCTGCGGGACCTACTACGGGGGGCGTTGGTGATGAGCTATGGACTTGAAGGCGGATGCTCGTGTGGCGCGATGCGGTACCGGCTGACGTCGGCGCCGATGTTCGTACACTGCTGCCACTGCACCTGGTGTCAGCGAGAAACCGGCACAGCCTTCGTTCTGAACGCGTTGATCGAAAAGGACCGGGTCGAAATTCTGTCGGGCGAGCCCATTGAGATCAACACCCCTTCGGAAAGTGGCAGGGGTCAGCGCATCACCCGGTGTTCTGTCTGCTGCGTGGCGGTCTGGAGCTTGTACTCATCGCCGAACGTCCGCTTCATCCGGGTGGGCACGCTCGACCGACCTGAACACTGTGCGCCCGATGTCCACATTTTCACCGAGTCAAAGCAACCATGGGTGATGCTGCCGGACGGCGTGCCTGTGTTCTATCGGTTCTACGATTACGCTTCGGTCTGGCCTGCGGAGACGTACGCACGGCTCAAGAGTGCCCGAAGCGGATAGGAAAAAGCACATGCTGCACTTCGAACCCGCCGAGTTTGCAGATCGCCTCGCCCGCGTGCGCGCCGAAATGTCCACACGCGGCCTGGATGCCCTCCTGGTGTTTTCGCCCGAGAGCCAGTTCTGGCTCACCGGCTATGACACGTTCGGATACTGCTTCTTCCAGTGCCTCGTCGTTCCTGTGGACCGGGAACCGGTCCTGCTGACCCGCTCGGCCGATTTTCGCCAGGCGCAGCTGACTTCGACCATTAAGGACATTCGCGTCTGGAAGGATGCGGGGAGTGCCGAACCGGCGAGAGATCTGGCAAGTCTACTGAAGACGCTGGGACTGTTCGGCAAGCGCATCGGATGGGAGACGGCCAACCATGGGCTCACCCATGCGAACGGCAGTGCGGTTGCAGCCGCGGTGGATGGACTGATCGAGGCTTCCGATCTGATCCCGTCGCTCAGGCTGATCAAGTCGGACGCCGAGCTCGCTTATGTCCGCCGTGCTGCCGATCTGTCGGATGCGGCATGGGACGCGGCGCTTCGCGAGACGGCGTCCGGCGCAAACGAGGGCGTCATTCTCGGCGCGATGCACCGCGCGATCTTTGAACAGGGCGGCGACTATCCGGCAAACGAGTTCATCATCGGCTCGGGCGCGCATGCGCTTCTGTGCCGATATCAATCCGGGCGGCGAGCGCTGGATGCGCAGGACCAGCTCACCTTGGAGTGGGCCGGCACCTATCGCCACTATCATTCGGCCAACATGAAAACCATCGTGGTGGGCCAGCCCAGGCCCGAGCATCTGCGCATGCAGGCCGCGGCCGAGGCTGCGCTGTCTGCCTGTGAGGACGCCCTGCGTCCCGGGCGGCCCAGCGGAGACGTGTTTGCGGCTCATGCCCAGGTGCTCGACGCGGCAGGCTTGGGGGCGCATCGCCTCAATGCGTGTGGGTACTCGCTGGGCGCAAGGTTTTCACCGTCCTGGATGGATGAGTTCATGTTCTATGAGAGTGCGGAGGCTGAAATATCTGAAGGTATGGTGCTTTTCCTGCATATGATTCTCATGGATAGCGACACCAACACCGCAATCACGCTCGGCAGAACATCAATCATTGGCGAGGCGGGTCCGGAACCACTCGGGCGTATGCCGCTCGAACTGGTCGTTCGAGACTGACAGATCAACGGTTCGGAAAGTGGGCGCTCACCTGCACAGGGACCAGGCCCGGCTTGTTGCGCGCGACCAAGTCGCTGGCTGGTCGGCAGTCAACAACAACCGTGGGATACTCTGCGATCTGCACGTCTTCTCTGACCAGCGAGCCGGAAACGCACTGCTCCACACTCGCGGCTTCCTGAGATGCAACCATGATCCGGTCGCACTCCCTGAGGTCATCAGAGCAGCCAAGAACGACGACGACGAACATCTCAAGCATCGACACTGGTCCTGCAAAATGAATCGGTCTTCGACTGACCTAGCCGAGAGGGCGCGCCTGATTCTGTATCATTTGACCCAGCGCAGCGGGTTAATCAGGCACAGGCGGCAAAAACCACCCAGGCGCGGCGTTCGCTGTGATACATCGTGCTGATCTCGCCATCACCGTTGCGCATCAGCGCCATCTGACCGGTCTCGCCACACAGCGGCGCGAGACTTGTCAGTTGTTCGGCGATGTCGATCGCAACCACGCGATAGCGATCTTCGGCAAAAGGCGCCTGGTTTGGCATCATGTGCCGGGGCTCGATCTGCGCCTCCGGCCAGCTTTCGTCCGAGCCGTCGGGCGCGGACTCACGTACAGCAATCACGGATTTGGACAGCATTGAAACAAATTTGGTGTTCACCCGGAAACGACGGTCACCATAGCGCGCGATGACATGATGTTCGGGGTGATGAACGGGTCCATGAGAGGTTGTCGGTTGCTTCGATGATGCATACGAGCTGTGTTCCGGCGTTCCGGCGCACGCGCCGACAAGCACCGCGATCGCAGTGAAACCAAGGAGTTGCTTCAGCATCATCAACCTCCACGCAAACTAACGGCAACGAAATATAACGAAACATAGCACGCGATTCGGGTTCGCGTATGTTGCAAATGTTGCATCATGAAAATGGAGCAGTTGTGGCGATTGTTGTTCCATGCTGACACAAACCTACGAAGTTCGATCTGTCTGAGTTGAATCCAATTTGGTTAAAACCCGCTTTACTGGAACGGCACCTCGTTGAAGCTGCGCAACTTTCTTGAGTGTAGCCGCTCGGTGGGCAGCTCGCGCATCAATTCCATAGCGCGCACTCCGACGGCGAGATGACGCGCGACCTGGCTGCGGTAGAAGTCGGTTGCCATGCCGGGCAGTTTCAATTCGCCGTGCAGCGGACGGTCGGAGACGATCAGAAGCGTGCCGTAGGGAACACGGAACCGGAACCCGTTGGCGGCGACGGTGGCGCTTTCCATGTCCAGAGCGATGGCGCGGGACTGAGAAAACCGCCGAATCGGTTCCGCCTGATCGCGCAGCTCCCAGTTTCTGTTGTCGATCGAGGCGATCGTCCCGGTTCGCATCACCTGTTTCAGGCGCTCGGGAGAGATGCTCAGCACCTCGGTCACCGCTTGCTCCAGCGATGTCTGGACTTCTGCAAGCGCGGGGATCGGCACCCATGCGGGCAGGTCCGCGTCCAGCACATGATCGTCGCGGACATAGCCATGTGCCAGCACGTAGTCACCGATGCGCTGGGTACGCCTAAGGCCGGCACAATGGCCGAGCATGATCCAAGCCGATGGACGGAGCACTGCCACATGATCGGTGATGGTCTTGGCGTTTGATGGCCCCACGCCGATGTTGATGAGGGTGATGCCAAGGTGGTCGTCCCGCTTCAGGTGGTAGGCGGGCATTTGCGGCAGACGTTCACCCTCCGCCGGTCCGACGAATTCGAGGTACCGGCTCGACGGGTCTTTCAGAAGCTTTTCCGCGAGCTCGCGAAAGCCATCGACATAGAACTGGTAGTTCGTCAGAAGCACAAAGTTCTGGAAATGCTCGGCGCCCGTTCCCGTGTAGTGACGCAGCCGGTGAAGCGAATAGTCCACCCGTGGCGCGGTAAAGAGCGAGAGGGGCCGGACACCCGGCGCAATAAAGTCGACCTCGCCGTTGACCAGCTGGTCGTCCATCGTGGTCAGATCCGGTGCATCGAAGCGCCGTGCGAAGACGCCCAGCTGCTCCGCATCCAGAGCGCCTTCGACATGCAGGCCGTTCGGAAAGGCGAAGTGGATGGGCATCGGAAGGTCGGAAAGACCGGTCTCGAAGGCGCAGGCATGGTTTTTCCGGAGCTCGCCCAGCTGCTCGCCGAGATAGCGTTCGAACAGGTCAGGTCGTGTCACCGTGGTCTCATACAGCCCTGGCGCATCGCAAAATCCATAGGAGCGCGCGACACCGTCCAGGTTCAAATCTTCAATGCTCAGACTGATCCGCGGATAGTGGCCACGGATGGTGCTGGGTGGCGCCTCGCCGCCGGTGAACTGACTGAAAGCCGCGCGCAGCCGGGCGCTTTCGCTGTCATAGAGACGGCGCAACTCGGCCACTGCCGAGGCTGGGTCTGTGTGCACGCGGACAACCACAGGACGTCCCTACGCCAATTGCCGGATTGCGGCAATTGTGGCGCACCGCCGCGTCAGAACAGCTGCTGTGACCGCCGTGGAGAATTCACAATTGTGCCGCCGAATCTCCTTGCGCCGCGGCCATAACCGAGACCGGTCAGATGCAACCAAGTGCCTGGCTGGTTGATGATTACCTGGGATATCGAGCGATGCAGAAGCTTCTCTCGGCCGCGTTGGTGCTGGCCTCATTCATCTTGATCGCGCTGCCTGCGGGTGCCGCCACGGTGACGCCGTTCACCGAGGGCAGGCGCACCGTCACCGGGTTGGGTGAGAGCGTGTCAGGCCATTCGGCTCACGCCAGCAACGGCGATATCGGGGTCTTCGATACCGGAAGCTTCGATGGCGATGGTGGTCGTCTGTTCGTGGGCCGTGTCGTCGGCACGGGGTCTGATACCTGGGTCTTCGAAGCGCTGAGCCCATTCGCGATAAAACTCGACTTCTTCGGCATTTCGTCGCGAGGCGGTCGCGGACCGTTCGGCGCGCGTTTCATCCTGACCGGTGATGAAGGGACTGTGTTCGACACGGCGCTCTCAAACCGGCTCGACGATCTGACGAACCTGGAGCTGGCCGCAGTGACCGACCCCGGACGCTATGAACTGAAGGTTCAAAGCCTGTCCGGCATCAGCGACTATGACGTGCGTGTCGTGCCGCTGCCGGCATCGCTACCGCTGTTCCTCGCCGCGCTCGGGCTCACCGGGTTCCTGAGCCGGCGCCGGCGTTCCGCGTCGGCCTGATCTTCGACGCCGCCGGGCCGGATCGAGGCGCGGCTCTGCGGCCAAGAGGGTTTGAGTGTAGCCCGCCTTCGGGGCGCTCAGCACGCTGGCGGTCGGACCGGTCTCCACGATCTCTCCGGACTGCATCACCGCGACACGATCGGTCACCGTGCGCATGACCCCGAGGTCGTGACTGATGAACAGGTAGGCGAGATCGTGGGACGCCTGCAGGTCCGACATCAGGTTCAGGATCTGGGCCTGCACCGAGACATCCAGCGCCGAGACCGGCTCGTCCGCAACGATCAGCCGCGGGCGGGTGATGAGCGCGCGTGCAATCGCGATGCGCTGGCGCTGTCCGCCCGAGAACTCATGTGGATAGCGTGTCGCCATGGCCGGATCGAGGCCAACATCCGAAAGGGCCCGGTCGAGCATGCCTGCACGCTGCGTGCGGTCCGGCACCGGCGAGAGCAGACCGAGCGGTTCGGCAATTGTGCGCCCGACCGTCCAGCGCGGATCGAGGGATCCGTACGGATCCTGAAACACCATCTGCATCAGCGGACGAACCGCGGCGGGATCGGCGTAGACGTCCCGCCCGTCGAGCAGAATGCGCCCCGTCGAGGGACGCTGCAGGCCGAGAATCGCACGGGCGAGTGTCGATTTCCCCGACCCGCTCTCGCCAACCAGGCCCAGGCTCTCGCCGGCGCTGACGTGAAGGTCCACGCCGCGGACGGCCTCGATCTGCCCGGGCCGGTCGAGAAGATGGCGTCGCGGACGCACGTAGCGCACGCTGAGCCCCTGCACCTCGAGCAGACGCGTCATCGTGCACTGTCCTGGACATGCCAGCAGGCAACCGAACTCTCTGCATGGTGCGCCATCATGGGCGGTTGAGATTGACAGCGTTCTTCCGCGTGGTTGCAGCGCGGCCTGAACGGGCAGCCCTCAGGTCGCGCCGCGGGGTCGGGCACCGTCCCGGGAATGTCGGCAAGGCGGGGACGCTTGCCACCCTGCACGTCCGCCGACTGGGGCAAGGCGGCAAAGAGCCCGCGCGTGTAGGGGTGCGCCGGCGCCGCAAAAACAGCCTCCGTCGCGCCCATCTCGACCACCCGACCCGCATACATCACTGCCATCCGATCAACGGTCTCGGCAATCACGCCGAGATCGTGCGTGATCATCAGAAGGGCGGCATCGGCCTCGGCGGCGCCCTCCAGGATGAGATCGAGGATCTGAGCCTGCACTGTTACGTCGAGCGCCGTGGTGGGCTCGTCGGCGATCAGGATGTCGGGCGCGAAGGCAAGCGCGATGGCGATGACCACGCGCTGGCGTTGCCCGCCCGAGAGCTGATGCGGGTAGGTCTGTGCTGCCACATCGCCCAGGCCCACCCTGTCGAGATGGTGCCGGGCCCGTTCGTTCGCTTCGTGGCGCGTCATCCCAAGTTGCAGCCGCAGGCCTTCGGCGATCTGCGCGCCGACCGGCAGGAGAGGATTGAGTGCCGTCATCGGCTCCTGGAAGATCATGGCGATGCGCGCGCCGCGATGGCGGCAGAGCTGGGCCTCGGGCATGCCGAGCAACTCAGTGCCGTCGAGGCGCAGCGATCCGCCGAGGGTCGCCTGCTCGGGTGCGAGTCCCATCAACGACAGCGCCGTCATCGACTTGCCACAGCCGGATTCTCCGACGAGGCCGAGCGTGTCGCCCTTCGAAAGTTCGAACGACACGCCGTCGAGGATGACGGCCTCACCCTGAGGCGCCGGAATCGTCAACGTGAGATCTCGGACCTCGAGCATCATCTTTGCCGCCGGATCCGCGGATCGAGCACATCGCGCAGCCCGTCGCCGAGCATGTTGAGCCCCAGCACCGAGATCATGATCGCAAGCCCCGGATAGAGCGCCAGTTGCGGTGCGAGATAGATCATCGTCTGTGCGTCGTTGAGCATGCGACCCCAGCTCGCCGCCGGTGGTTGCGCGCCGAGTCCCAGATAGCTCAGTCCCGCCTCGGCTAGGATCGCGAGAGCGAACTGGATGGTCCCCTGCACGATCAGAACCGGGGCAATGTTGGGAAGGACGTGTGACAGCGCGATTCCGGGTGCGCTGCGGCCGGCCAGCCGTGCGGCGGCCACATAGTCCAGGCGCCAGACCGGCATCGCCGCGCCACGCGAGAGCCGCGCGAACACCGGGACGTTGAAAATGCCGATCGCAATGATCGCGTTGACCGCGCCTGGCCCCCAGATCGCCGTGATCAGAACGGCTGAGAGCACGGCGGGGAAGGCGAAGGCAAAGTCGGAGGCTCGCATCAGGAGCTCGTCCGGCCAGCCGCCCCGCACGGCCGCCGCGAGTCCCAGCGGGACGCCCAGTCCCGCGCCGATGCCAACGGCCACGAGTGCCACGAGAATCGATGTGCGCGCACCCTCCATGATCATCGAGAAGACATCGCGTCCGAACTGGTCAGTGCCGAAGAGATGGGTGCTCGAGGCGGGCTGAAAGCGATCAGGAATCGACAGCTTGGTGATATCGTGGGGCGTCCAGACCAGCGACACCAGGGCCATCGCGATCAGCAAGAGCGTTACCGTGGCGCCAAACCGGACGGCCGGATGGCGCAGTGCGCGCTCGAGTATCTCGGCCCGACTATCGTGCATGGCCATCCCTGAGACGCGGATCGATCAGCGCGTAGAGCAGGTCGACCGCGAAGTTCACCGTGATCACGAAGACCGCAAGCAACGTGACCACGCTTTCGACCACGATGAGGTCGCGCTGGGCGATGGCCTGGAAGATCAGCCGGCCGAGTCCCGGCAGGGTGAACACCGACTCGATGATGATCGCACCCGCGATCAGGAACGAGAACTGGAGACCCATGATGGTCACGACCGGGATCATGGCGTTGCGCAAAGCGTGGCGCCAGAGCGCCTGGGCGCGGCTCAGGCCCTTGGCGCGGGCGGTTCGAATGTAGTCCGCCCCCATGGTTTCGAGGACCGCAGACCGGGCGACCCGCGCGAGGATCGCCGCCTGCGGCAAAGCCAGGGCCGTCGCCGGCAGGATGAGTGCTGCGACGCCTGCCCAGATGCCGGCCTCCCAGCCCGGGAAGCCTCCGGCGGGCAGCAGCTTGAACTCGACCGCCAGCAGCAGGATGAACAGCAGGCCGAGCCAGAAGTTGGGCATGGCGACCCCCAGCTGCGAGACCGTCATCACAGCCGTGTCCCCAAGCCGTCCGTGCCGTGACGCGGCGTAGACACCGAGCGGGATCGCAATCGCGGTCGACAGCACGATCGCCATCAGCGCGAGCGGCACAGAGACCGCGATCCGGTCCGTGATCAGTTCGGCGACAGGAACAGCGTAGGTGTAGCTCCGGCCAAAGTCACCGGTGAGCATGCCGCCGACCCAGTCGAAGTAGCGGGCAACCGGCGGCTGATCGAGACCAAGCTCGGCCCTCAGAGCGGCCAGCGTGTCCTCGGTCGCATTGATCCCGAGCATCACCTGTGCCGGATCGCCGGGCAGCACCTCGAGCACGATGAACACCACGAGCGAAGCCGCGATGGCGGCGATCACCAGTCCGACAAGCCTTCGGAGCGCGAAACGCAGCATCGCGCGCGCCGATCAGTCTTCCCAGCGAACCTCGGTCAGGTCATTGGCCTGCACGGGCGAGTTCTCCCACATGCCCTTGAGCTTGGCGTTCCATACGCCGTTCTTGGCGAGCTGGAACAGGAAGACGTTGACCGAATCCTCCGACAGCTTGCGCTGCAACCCGCCCAGCAGTGCGGCGGCCTTGTCGGGGTCGGACGCCTCCGCATACTCCTTGTAGAGCGCCTTGAAGTCAGGGTTGTCGTAGTTGAAGTAGTACTCGTCCCGCGCATAGATTTCGATGTCGGCGGGCTCGGTGTGGCTGACAATGGTCAGATCGTAGTCGGTCTGCTTGAACACCTGCTCGAGCCACTGCGCCCATTCGACCGGGACAATCTCCACATCAAGCCCCACGTCGCGCAGCTGTGCGGCGACGATCTCCCCGCCATTGCGCGCATAGCCCGGAGGCGGCAGGCGAAGCACAACCTTCTGGCCGTCGGGCACACCGGCCTCGGCGAGCATGGCCCGTGCGCGCTCGGGGTCGTAGGGATAGGTGCCCGTGAGGTCCACATAGGCCGGGCTGTGGGGCGCGACATGGCTGCCGATCGGCGTGCCCAGCCCGAACATCGCGCCGTCGATGATCGCCTTGCGGTCGATGGCATGCGCGAGGGCCCGGCGTGCCGTGACGTTGTCCCAGGGTGGCCTGGCGTTGTTGATGGCGAGGATCGTCTCGCCTTCCGTCGAGCCCGTGACCACGGCGATGTTCGGGTCTGATTCCAGCGCCGGCAGGAACTCGGGTCCCGGCATGTTCGGGAAGGCATCAATGTCGCCGGACTGCAAGGCGCTGAAGGCCGCAGTCGCATCCGTGACGATGCGGAAGGTGGCGCTGGCCAGTGCTGGCTGCTCTCCCCAGTATCCGTCGAAGCGGCTGATTTCGATCCGGTCCCCTTTCACCCACCGGTCGAACTTGAACGGGCCGGTGCCGTTGGGCTGGGTCTTGAGGGCATCACCGTCAGCATCCGAATCGAGGATGACCGCATCGCCCCACGAGAGATTGAACTGCATCGCACCGGTGGGCCGCTTCAGCGTGAGAACCGCGGTATGCGCGTCGCTGCAGGAGACGCTCTCGATGGGCTCGAACAGGCCCTTCTGGGCGTTCACGCTGTCCTCTGACATGGCGCGTGCGAAATTTGCCTCGACGTCCGCACATTCGAACGTCGCGCCATCGTGGAAGGTGACCCCCTTGCGCAGATGGAAGGTGTAGGTCAATCCGTCATCCGAGATCTCCCAGCGCTCGGCGAGACCGGGCACGATCTCCGCATTCCGGTTCATCCGGGTCAGACCTTCGTAGATGTTGGCGTAGACCACCTCGTCGATGGCTGCAGCGGCACCTGCCGCGGGGTTGAGATGCGGCGGCTCCAACCCCATGCCTATGACAACGCCGTCCTTGTCGGCGAAGGCCGCTCCTGCGCTCAGGCCGATGGCGATGACGGTGGTCTGCAGCAGGCGAGACGTCTGTCGGATCGAAGTCATTTTGCCCTCCCGGTCGCGTCCCGCTCCTCGGCGGGTCGGGACAAGTCTAGGTCAAGCGCAGGGGATGGTCTATCGCCTATGAAGGGTGTTCAGAGAGCTCTTTCCAAATATCGGACGGTCTTGTCGCGAACCTCCAGATGCGCTTCTCCCACAACGCCAAATCCGAGCTTGGCGTGGAACGCGTCAGAGGCCGGGTTGGGCGGATCGCTGTTGACCTCGCAGACGACCCGGCTGTGATTCTGCGCCCGGGCACGGTCGAAAAGGTCATCGTAAAGCACGCGCGCCAGTCCGCGGCCACGGGCAGCGGCGTCAACAGCAATCCGGTCGACGTAGATGAAGCGGTCGAAGCGCTCCCGGAACCAATGAAAATTCGGGCTGTGGTAGTCCGCATCCTGATCGAAGGCGATGAGAAACGCATCCCGGTTCCCGACTGCGCGCGCGGCATAGGCCATTGCAATCATTTCCGAGAGCGTCGTCGGTGTGAGCGGGGAAAGCGCTTGTTCATGCACCGTGTTGAGCGCCAGCACCCAGGCCAGATCCTGCTCGGCCACATCCCGTATGGCGGTGTCTGATGCATCCATGGTCGCGTCACCCCGCCGTCATGCGCTGCTGCCGGAGCGCTTGGGTTGCGGACGTGTCGACGTCAAGCCCGGAGGGGGTGAGGACCACTCCAAACAATGCGCGCGCCGCCTCTGCATCGTAGTAGCCCAGGAGCACGTCGGCACGAACGGCCTCGGGATCGCGGGCCAGCGGATCGCCATAGCCGCCGCCCCCCGGTGTGCCGACACGCACCCGGTCGCCGGCCCGAAGCGGAATGTCCTGTTCCTTCGAGAGGTGGAGCGGCACGTGCCGCTCACCGCTGCGCCAGACCTCGACCGTGTTGGGCAAACCTTCACCACCTCCAAGAACACCGGGCGGACCCGTTCGGCCATGGTCCATCACGAAGCTTGCGCGGGCATCGCCGCTGCGCAGTTCGATCTCGTAGTCGAGCCCGAACCCGCCCCTGTATCGGCCTGCGCCCGCTGAGGCCTCCCGAAGCGCATAGCGCCGGTAGAGCACCGGGAATTGCTGCTCCATGATCTCGACCGGTGGGGCTTTCGATATCCCGATGGTGGAACATCCGTTTGTCAGCCCGTCCGCTTCGGCATTGCCGCCGTACCCGCCGCCGGATAGCTGATACATCACGAAGGCGCGGCCCCTCGACGGGTCGTTGCCGCCCAGACCGAAATTGCCGGACGTGCCGGCCGGTGCTGCGGTGACCCGGTCCGGCAGAGGCTCGACGAGCGCAAGGAACACCGCCTCGGCGATGCGCTGGCTGACCTCTGCCGCGCACCCAGAGACGGGACGCGGATAGCGTGCATCCAGAAACGTGCCCAGCGGCACCGGGATGTCCAGCGGCTCGAAGGCACCTGCGGACAGCGGCACGTCGGGGAAGATGTGGCGCATTGCGAGGTAGACGGCGCTCTGGGTGGTCGCGAACACCGAGTTCATCGGCCCGAGGCAGGGCGGCGAGGACCGCGAGAAGTCGAACCTCAGATCTCCGCCCGCTTTCGAGACCGTCAGGTTGATCTCGAGCGGCGCATCCACCACGCCATCAGAATCGACGATCGCCTGCGAGGTGTACTGTCCGTCCGGGATCGTCGTGATGTGCGCGCGCATCTGTGCGGCGGAGCGCCGCCGCAATTCGGCAATCGCGGTGGCAACCGTCGCGTCGCCATAGCGCTCGAGCAGCGCGACGAGCCGCTCCTCTCCCACCAGAAGTGCTGCGGCCTGCGCCTTGATGTCTCCGATGCGCTGGTCGGCGACACGGATGTTCGAGCAGATGATCTGGTAGATCTCGCGCACCATCTCGCCGCGCCGGAACAGCTTCACCGGCGGCAGGCGCAGTCCCTCCTGTTCGACCGCGGTGGCCGAGGCCGAGAAACCGCCGGGCACCGACCCGCCCGTGTCCGGCCAGTGGCCCGTGTTCGACAGCCAGCACCAAAGCTTGCCCGCCCGGAAAACCGGCATGGCGAAGCGCACGTCCATCAGGTGCGTGCCGCCCAGATAGGGATCGTTGACGATGTAGATGTCACCCGGTTCGGGAGCTTCGGTTTCACCCGACTTGATGCGTTCGATGATCGTGCGGGTCGAGAACTGCATCACGCCGACGAACACCGGCAGTCCCGTTGCGCCCTGGGCGATCAGTGCACCGTCATCGGCCGCGTAGATCCCGTCCGCGCGGTCGTTCGCCTCGGCGATGATCGGGGAGAACGCAGCCCGGCTGAAGGTGAGGTCCATCTCCGCGCACACCTGGGAGAGGCCCGCCTCGATGACGCTCAGCGTGATCGGATCAAGTGCATCGACGGCGACATCCATCACGGAGTGGGCCCGACGTCGATGATGAGGTTTCCCTCCCCGTCATGGCGCGCGACACACCCAGGCTCGATGACCGTGGTCGCATCCATCTGCTCGAGTATCGCGGGACCGGCGATCTCGGCTCGCGTTGGCACCCGTTCGCGGGCGTAGACCGGTGTCTCGATCCAGCTGTCGAAGTGCGCGGCGCGTGTCTCGATCAGCGCATCCGCCAGTTCATCGGCCCGTTCCGCCTCCGGGATCAGGGCCGACAAATCGAGCGCCGGCCGAACGCCGATCACAGAACTGCTTAGATTGACGAGATTGGCGCGGATCTCGGGGAGATCGACCCGGAAGCGCTCATGATAGGCCGCATCGAAGCGGCGTTGCAGCTCTTCGCGGCTGGGTTTGCCGTCGGGCAGTGGAACCCGCAAGACGTGAGTCTGGCCGATGAACTGCATGTCAGCCGAATAGGTGATGCGGATGCCCTCGAGGCAGACGGTCTCCTGCGCGATCTGGTGGCGGCCCGACGCGGTCTGTTCGGCGAATATGCGATGAACCTCTTGCATGTCTGTGCCATCCAGCGGCCGGTTCAGGGTCGTGACGAAGTCATGCCTCAGATCGGCGACGGCGCAGCCGAGCGCGTTTGTGATGCCGGGCCGGGGCGGCACCACGACGCGCGGAATCCCAAGCTCGCGCGCCAGAGCTGTGGCGTGCAATGGCCCCGCGCCTCCGAACGCAAACAACGCGAAATCCCTCGGATCCGCGCCGAGCGAGATCGAGACCATGCGGATCGCACCCGCCATTCGGGTGTTGGCGATGGTCAGGACCGCAGCGGCGGCAGCCTCGGGTGAGAGGCCGAGCGCATCGAGCTCCCGCTCGAAAGCCGCGCGAATGTCGTCGACAGTGACCGGCGCATCGACGGCGAGCAGACGCTCCCCGCTCAGTCGGCCGAGCAGAAGATTTGCGTCCGTGATGGTCGGTCGCATGCCGCCGCGGCCATAGCAGACGGGACCCGGTTGCGCGCCCGCACTTTCAGGTCCGACCTGAAGCAGTCCGCCCGCATCGACGCGGGCGATCGACCCGCCGCCGGCGCCGACGGTGCGCACATCGACCATCGGCACATGGATCGGCATTGCGTATTCGATCTCGATTTCGTTCGATACCGCAGGCTCGCAGTCGTTGATCAGCGCCACATCGGTCGAGGTGCCGCCCATGTCGTATGTGATCAGGTTTCCAAGTCCGGCCCGGCGCGCGGCGTAGGCCGCCGCCATCACGCCGGAGGCAGGTCCCGACATGACGGTTTTCGCCGCCTCGCGCGCCACGAGCCGCGATGAGATCATCCCGCCATTGCCGTTCATCACCAGCACGTCGCGCTTGTACCCGCGTGTCGCAAGCTCGTCTCGCAAACGCGCCACATAGCGCTCGAGCAGCGGCTGCACCGAGGCGTTCACCGCAGCGGTCACCCCCCTCTCGAACTCGCGGCTTTCGGACAGGAGCGCATGCCCCATGGTGATGTGATCGTTCGGCCAGATCGCGGCGGCGATCTCTGCGGCGCGACGCTCGTGCGTCGGATTGGCATAGGCATGCAGAAAGTGGATCACGAGGCTCTCGCACCCGGCCTCGATCAGGCTTTGAACCTCGCGCGCGACCGCATCTTCGTCGAGCGGTGTCAGCACTTCGCCCGTTGCATCCATGCGTTCCGCTACCTCGCGGCGAAGGTTGCGCGGGATCACCGGTCGGAACGTTCCGGTCATGCCGTAGGGCGCGGGGCGTGTGCGCCGGCCGAGCTCGAGCACGTCGCGAAAGCCCTCAGTCGTGATGAGCCCGGTCCGCGCAAGCGTGCGTGTCAGGACGGCGTTGGTCGTGGTCGTGGTGCCATGAATGATGAGATCGATCTCGGGCGGCGTCGCATCTGCCGCCTCGAGCGCCGTCAGTACCCCAAGCGCCTGATTGTCCTGAGTTGTCGGGGTCTTGGCCAGCCGGATCGTGCCTGCGCGCTGGTCCAGAAGCACCAGATCGGTGAAGGTTCCACCGACATCGACGCCGATGATCGTGCCCGCGCTGGGCGGCGCATCTTGCGCTGCGCGGCTGGCAGTTGCGGCCACCCATTGCTCCCTTGCGTGAATTTGACACTTGATGTTTGTATGTACGCAAACGATATACCCGCGCAATGTGAAATTAACGCTGGCCGATGGAGCCTTGCATGACTGACGCTGCCATGAGCGCAGACGCGCCGGAGTTCCCGGTCCCTGCCGGTGTCTTTGCCGAGATCGTCCAGTCGGTGCACCATTATACGGACCGGCTCTTCAAGTTTCGCATCACACGCCCGGCGAGCTTCCGCTTCCGCTCGGGCGAATTCGTGATGATCGGGTTGCCGAACGCCGAGAAGCCGGTCTTCCGGGCCTACTCGATCGCATCGCCCTCGTGGGACGAGGAGCTTGAGTTCTTCTCGATCAAGGTGCCGGATGGACCGCTCACCGAACATCTGCAGAAAATCAAGCCGGGCGACACGATCCTGATGCGCAAGAAGCCGGTGGGTACGCTGGTGAACGATGCGCTGGTCCCCGGCAAGCGGCTTTATCTCTTCTCGACGGGCACGGGCATCGCGCCATTTGCATCGATCGTGCGCGACCCCGAGACCTACGAGAAGTTTGAACAGGTCATCCTGTGTCACACCTGCCGCCTGGGCGACGAGCTGACCTATGGTCATGAACTCGTCGCCATTGCGAAGGACGATCCGCTGGTGGGCGAGGAGGCGACCGCCCAACTGGTCCACTATGCAACGACCACCCGCGAGGAGAGCCCGCGGATGGGCCGCATCACCGATCTGATCGGCTCGGGCAAGCTCTTCGACGATCTCGGTGTGCCGCCGTTGGACCCGGAAACCGATCGCGGGATGATCTGTGGCTCGATGGCGTTCTTGAACGACACCAAGGCAATCCTCGAGGCCACGGGCTTCGTCGAGGGGGCCAACAGCCGCCCCGCCCAATTCGTTGTCGAGCGCGCCTTCGTCGACTGACGAAGCCACCGCGCCGGTTGACGTCAGACCACCGGCGCGATGCGAGATGCCTGTCAGGCGGGCAGGATGGCGGGCGTGCCTGCCTCGGGCGCTTCCCGGCCGATGGTGCCATCCTCATAGCTCCCCCAATCGGCGATGTCGGGATAAAAGCGCTGCCGCCAGGCATCGACCTTGGGGTTCATGATGCGAAACCAGAGGGCGGGGATGCCTGCGATCAGAATCATCACCGGATAGCCGAACGGGAGCTGGGGCGCCTGTGACTCGTCGAGGTGCTGGAGCAGCGGGAAGCGGCGGTCCGGCCGGAAGTGGTGGTCGGAATGGCGCTGCAGGTTGATGAGCATCCAGTTGGAAAACGTCTGTGCGGCATTCCACGAGTGCCGTGGCTGGACACGTTCGAACTTGCCCTGGCCGAGATAGCGGCGCGTGAGGCCGTAGTGCTCGATGTAGTTGACGGTCTCCAGCTGATAGATCGCCATGGCGGCCTGTACCAGAAAGAGCGTGATGCCCCATCCGCCCCCGATTGCATACGCGATGGCGAGCCAGATGCCGGTGCCGAGTGCATACCGCCAGAACGGATTGCTCTGATGCCAGACCGGCAGCGCGCGCCGTGCAAGCCGCGCCGATGTCAGGGCCCAGGCCGAGCGCAGGCTGCCGAGGACCGCGCGGGGCAGGAAGGCCGTCAGAGACTCACCCCGCCGTGCTGAAACCGGGTCCCTTGGGGTCGCGACAGTCATATGGTGGCCGAAGACGTGCTCGACAGCAAAGTGACCATAGGCCACCGAAACCAGCAGACAGTCGCCCAGAGCTTGCTCCCATCGATTGCGCTGGTGACAAAGCTCGTGCGCGAAGGTGATGCCGATGCCTCCCGTCGCAAGACCCAGCGCCAGCATCAGTGCGATGGCCTCGCCCGTGGAGAGATGGTCTGGCCGGGCGGCCTGCCAGAGGCAGAAGAGGATCAGACCTGTCTGAGCCGGCACCCAGATCCAGGTCACGAGCTTGTGCCAGAACAGCACGCTGTCGCGTGTTGCCGGGTCGAGGTTCTCCGTGTCGAAGCCCAGCACCTTGTCGAACACGGTGATGCACAGGTACCCCCAGAATGCCGGGGCGATGATCCACCAGCCGCCCCAGAGGGCGCCAAGGACAATTTGCGGGGCGAGCGAGAACGAGATTGCGAACGGTAACGCCTTGAGAAACATGGCAGACTCCTGGCCAGACCGGACCAGCAAGTCGCGCGCACGTCCGGTGCGGCGGTGTGCTCGTTGTCAGGAAGTAAACGACAGGTAACCAACGTTGGTTAGCAAAAGGTTATCAAGCTCCGGGCAGGGCAAGGGGCGCGTCGATACCGGGCGCCGCCCGATCGCAGGACCGGGTGCGGGATGGGCGGCCAGGCCCGCGCTTGCGCGGGCACGGAGAACGAATGTTCTCCGGTTGCGCTCTCTGAGCGCAACTGGCCGCATCGCCCACAGCCCGACCGCTCTGTCCCGGCGGCAACGGTGTTCGGTGTCACCTGCCGGACCGGCTTGCGAGCCGGAGGGCCTTGGCGAACACGGTCGGCATTGCGGCTTCCGCCTCTTGCGTCGCGGCGAACACCGCGTCCTCCGGCGCGTCCGACAACACGGCGCGCATGACGGTCAGGCGCAGGTGAAAATGCGTGAAGGTGTGGCGCACTTCACCCGCGATCTGCCAATCGGCCGGGCAGGGCGCAGCCGCGGGCCCGGGGCATTCCGCCCAGTCAGTGGTCGGCAACGCAAGCATACCACCCAGCAGGCCCGTCGGGGGACGGCGCACCGTGAGCACCGTGAGCGCCGTGCCTGACTTTGACAATCCCACCCAGACCGTGCCGGAACGCACTGGCTTGACGGCCTTGGGGGTGCGGCGGGGCAGGGTGTCGGCGATGCCATCGCGCCTGCCCGCGCAGTCTTCCAACCAGGGGCAGACGCCGCAGGCCGGGCGACGCGGCGTGCAGACCGTGGCCCCGAGGTCCATCACGCCCTGAGCGTAGTCACCGGCCCGCCTCTCAGGCGTCAGTCCGGCCGCCCTGTCCCGGAGCGTGGACTTGACACCTGGCAGCGGGTCAGTTTCGGCAAAGAGGCGGGCCATCACGCGCTCGACATTACCATCCACCACCACGGCCGAGCGCCCGAAGGCGATCGCCGAGACCGCCGCGGCAGTGTACGGCCCGATGCCCGGCAGGGCCGCGAGCCCCGCCTCGGTGTCAGGGAACCGCCCGTCGAACTCCTGGCTGACGATCTGGGCGCAGCGGTGCAAGTTGCGAGCCCGGGCGTAGTAGCCGAGCCCGGCCCAGGCCGCGAGCAGATCGTCGAGCGGGCACGCGGCCAGCGCATGAACATCCGGCCAGCGCCCGGTGAACCGTTCGAAATACGGGATTGCCGCGGCCACCGTGGTCTGCTGCAGCATGATCTCCGAGAGCCAGACCCGGTAAGGGTCGGGACGCGCACCGCTGTCCGGCGGCACGCGCCACGGCAGCGTGCGGGCATGTCTGTCATACCAGGCGAGCAGCTTTTCTGCGGCTCTTTGCCTATCTCTCGATGTTGTTATCGGACGGGGCACCGCTTATCCTTGAGACGCGCCCGAATCCGACGGATTATCGGGCGATGGCGTTGAACACACAATCGACGCAACTGAGCAGGAACCGCACGCACATATGACGCGACCTCCGCGATATCCCAGTGCGTCCGAGCGCTCAACGGGCACGGGCCAGGAGCGCCCCCGAAGACGCGGCTTCAAACATGTGGGTGCAGGTCTGCGCGACACCATGCGCGATGCCGCCGCCCGAAAAGGCTTTGCCGAACCTGATGTGCTGCTGCGCTGGCCCGAGATCATCGGGGAGCACCTGGCACAGCACTGCCGACCCGTGCGCGTGAAGTATCCGACCAGCCGCAGGCTCGGCGCCACACTGGTCGTGCAGGCGACAGGCGCCCGCGCGCCGGAGATCGAGCACCTCGCCCCGCGCATCATCGAGCGGGTGAACCGCTTCTACGGCTATCGCGCGGTGACCCGCCTGAGCCTGACCCAGAGCACCGGACATGTGGGCATCTCAGGGTTCGCCGAACCGGCTGCCGGGTTCGCGGGCCCGCCGCCGCGCGCGCCCGGTGAGCCGACCACGGATGAACTTGAACGCGCCGCACCGCTTGCCCAGGATATCCAGGACCCTGGCCTCAAGGCCGCACTGACACGTCTCGCCGCCAACGTGCTGGCGCGAGACAGCGCCTCCGAGATTGCTGCCGGCAGACACATGACCCCCGAGAGGAAGAGAAGATGACACGCACGCCAACCCGCCGCACCGTGCTTGTGGGGCTGACCACCGCCGCCGCCGCGACCGCGCTGCCCGCGCGCGCCAACGAAGACCCGACCTATGTGGCTGGAGATGTGGTTCTCGGCAACGAGGATGCCAACGTCACGGTCTATGAGTACGCGTCGTTCACCTGCCCGCACTGTGCGGCCTTCCACATCAACACCTGGCCTCAGATCAAGGAAGCCTATGTCGACACCGGCAAGATCAAGTTCATCCTGCGCGAGGTGTACTTCGATCAGTACGGGTTGTGGGCCTCGATGACCGCCCGCTGCGGCGGAGAGGAGGGCTTCTATCCGATGGTGGACCGCTTTCTGAAGGATCAGGCAACATGGACTCGCGCCGGTGATGACGCGGCGATCGGGAATGCTATTCAGCAGATAGGCCGGCGCGCCGGACTGCCGGACAGCCGTCTGCGTGCCTGTCTGTCGGACCGTGAGTATGCCAAGCAACTCATCGACGCCTACAAGACCAACCAGTCCGAGCATAACGTGCGCTCGACGCCGACCTTCATCATCAACGGTGAATCGCACCCCGGCAACATGGCCTTCGAAGACTTCGCGGCGCTGATCGATCCGCTGCTCTGAGTCGCTCCCAGCCCGGCGTCGACGGGCGAAGGGGTGGTTTGGCGAGGCGTGTCATGGGGTTTGCCTGAGCCCGGTGGGCCCTGATCTGCTGGCAGGTTCCTGACCGGTGGTCCCGAGCGCGGTTCTACATCTGGTGCATTACCTGTGGAAATCCACCAGATCGGCATGATCGGTGATTGACAGGCCTGCGCTCGCCCGCGCATTCTGGCATCTCGATGGCCCGGTGCCGCGGCGCAAGATCACAAGAACGCCGTGTCCGTGCTGGAAGAGGCAGGCGCGTGCAGTTCACTCGAATCAGGCTCAACGGCTTCAAGTCATTCGTCGACCCGACGGAACTGGTGATCTCGACAGGGCTCACCGGGGTGGTCGGGCCGAACGGCTGCGGCAAGTCGAACCTCCTTGAAGCCCTGCGCTGGATCATGGGCGAGAACCGGCCCACGCAGATGCGTGGCGAGGGCATGGACGATGTCATTTTCGCCGGCACCGACAAGCGGCCTGCGCGAAACGCCGCCACCGTCGAGCTGGTGATCGACAACTCGGACCGGCTCGCGCCCGCTCAGTTCAATGTCGAGGACAAGCTCGAGGTCAGCCGCCGGATCACCCGTGAGATCGGCTCGGCCTACCGCATCAACGGCAAGGATGTGCGCGCCCGCGACGTGCAGATGCTGTTCGCCGACGCCTCGACGGGGGCCGGATCGCCGGCGCTGGTGCGCCAGGGCCAGATCGGCCAGCTCATCTCCGCCAAGCCGAAGGCGCGCCGGCGGATCCTCGAAGAAGCCGCGGGCATCTCCGGCCTCTACCAGCGTCGCCACGAGGCCGAGCTGAAACTGCGCGGCACCGAGACCAATCTGCAGCGGCTCGAAGACGTGCTGGACCAGTTGTCCCAGCAACTGACCGTCCTGGAACGCCAGGCCGGGCAGGCGCGCCGGTATCGACGGATCGCTGACGATCTGCGCCGGGCTGAGACCATGCTTCTCTATCTGCGCTGGCGGGTGGCGGAGGACGAGCGGCTGGCGGCGGAGATCAAGCAGACGGACGGCACCCGGTCTGCCGCAACGGCCGAAGCCGCCGTCGTGGCGGCCGCCACCGAGCGCGAAGCGGCAGAGGAGGCGATGCCGGCGCTGCGCGAGGAGGAAACGGTGGCATCGGCGGTCGCACAGCGTCTTGCCATCGAGCGCGACCAGCTTGCCGAACGCGAGGAACGTGCGTCGGCCGAGATTGCAGCGCTTGATGGCCGCCTGCGCCAGATTGCGGCGGATCTCCAGCGCGAGGAGACCCTGAACCGGGATGCCGGGGCGACCCTCGAACGTCTTGCGAGCGAGGCGTCGGAGATCGAGCAGGCCCAGTCCGGTCAGACAGAGCTCGAGGCCGAGGCGGCGGATGGCGCACGCGTGGCGTCCGATACGCTTGCCCAATCGGAAGACAAGCTGGACCGGCTGACCGAGGACGCGGCGCGCATCGCCGCCCGGACCAGCGCCGCACAGCATCGTATCACCGAGGCGGAGGCAGCTCTCGAGCGGATCAGGGCACAGATTGCCGACACCGAGGCGTCCGCTGCAGGTCTGACGGCCGAGATCACCGAGACCGAAACGTCACTGGCCGAATGCGCGAATGCAAGCACGGCCGCGAGCACTGCCGCCGAAGCGGCGGAGGCGCAGCTCAAGGCCTCGGAGACGGCCCGCGCCGATGCCCAGGCCGCCGAGGGAACGCTCAGAGCCGACCGGTCGGACGCCGAAGGTGCCGCCACCGCGCTCTCCGCCGAGGTGGACGCGCTGGCGCGTCTGCTCGAGCGCGGCACCGGCGAGGGCACGCGCCTGATAGATCGGGTCGACGTGTCGCCGGGCTATGAGGTCGCGCTGGGTGCAGCTCTCGGCGAGGACCTGAACTTCGATGCGTGTGACGGCGAGGTGTCGGGATGGCGCGCGCTCGATCCGTTTGACCCCGCGGCACCGCTGCCGGCGGGGGTTGAGGCGTTGTCCAAGCACGCTGTCGGACCGGCGCCGCTGGCGCGGCGCTTCTCGCAGACCGGGATTGTCGATGCCGCGGACGGCGACGCGCTGCAGCCCATGCTTTTGCCGGGGCAGCGGATCGTCAGCCGCGAGGGCGACCTCTGGCGTTGGGACGGCCTCAAGCTGCACGCGGGCGATGCATCTTCCTCGGCGGCCTTGCGGCTTCAGCAGCGCAACCGCCTGACGGCCCTCCAATCCTCGCTCTCGGAGGCCGAGGCGCGCAGGTCCGAAGCCACCCGCGTCCACGAGGCGGCGCAGCAGACCCTCGAGCGCGCAACGGCGGACGAGCACGCCGCCCGCGTGGCGCGGAGAGAGGCGGATCAGCAGCAAGCCGAGGCTGCCCGCGCGTTGTCGCGCACCGAGGCCGCTCTTGATCTCTGCAAGGGCAGGCTCGCCACCCAGTCGGACATGTTGCAATCGCGCCGCCGGGAGGCGGATGACGCGGCCATGGCCGTTGAGACCGCGCGTGCCGAGCTCGCGGAGGCCGGCGATCTGGCTCATGCGCGCGCTGCGGTCGAGGCGCAGCGGGCCGAACTCGATCAGGCCCGAACCGACATGATGGCCGCCCGGGCTCGGCTCGAAGAGACGCGCCGCGCCGTGCATGCCCGCGAGACCCGGCTTGGCGAGATCGCGCGGGAACGTGGTCTGTGGCAGGACCGGCTGGACAATGCCGAGACGCGGATCGCCGATCTCGCCCAGCGGCGCGACGAGACCGAAGACCGTTTGGGCCGCGCGCGTGCCAAACCCGGTCAGCTCGCCGAGAAGCGGACAGCCCTGGCCGACCAGATCGAGGCGGCGGACGTGCGCCGCAAGACGGCATCGGACGCACTGGCCGTCGGTGAAACAAATCTGCGCACAGCTATCGAGGCCGAGCGGGAGGCCGAGCGCACCGCGTCGATGCGGCGCGAGGACAGGGCACGTCTCGGGGCCGTGCTGGAGGCGGCTGCCGCCCGTGCCGCCGAGGCGTCGGAGGCAATCGCGGCAGTCCATGACGGGGCGCCGGAGACCCTGCTCGAGACGCTGGAGATTGACGCGGCGAGACTGCCGGGGCTTGCCGAGGTTGAGACCGATGTCGCCCGCCTGACCCGCCAGCGCGATTCCCTCGGTGCGGTGAACCTCCGGGCCGATGAGGATGCGGAGGCCTTGCGCGCCGAGCGTGACCAGCTCGCCGAGGAGAAGGCCGATCTCGATGCCGCGATTGCGAAGCTGCGCCGTGGGATCGCCGAGCTGAACCGCGAGGGGCGCGAGCGCCTGCTCACGGCCTTCGAGACCGTCAACCAGCGCTTCGCGTCGCTCTTTCGCCATCTCTTCGGCGGTGGCGAGGCACGGCTGGTGATGGTGGAATCGGAGGATCCGCTGGATGCGGGCCTCGAGATCCTCTGCCAGCCTCCGGGCAAGAAACTGTCGAGCCTCTCGCTTTTGTCCGGCGGAGAGCAGACGCTGACCGCGCTCAGCCTGATCTTCGCGGTGTTCCTCTCAAATCCGTCGCCGATCTGCGTGCTCGACGAGGTGGACGCACCGCTCGACGATTCCAATGTGACGCGGTTCTGCGATCTCCTCGATGAGATGCGCCGGCTGACCGAAACCCGTTTCCTCATCATCACCCACCACGCCATCACCATGAGCCGCATGGACCGGTTGTTCGGCGTGACAATGGTGGAGCGCGGTGTGTCTCAGCTCGTCTCGGTCGATCTCACCCGTGCCGCCGAGATGGTCGACGCCTGACCGGTTCAGCCGCGGTCGAACACGCACCCGTCCCGCTTCTCCACGCGCAACGTCTCGGCGCCACGCGCGATGCTTGCGGCACGCTTGCGCACAAATGCGGACGGGTTCGTTGCGCTGCGCTCCTTCGGGTTCGGAAGGATCGCCGCAAGACGCGACGACTGGGCCAGGCTGAGATCCGCGGCCGGCCGGTCGAAATGATGCCACGACGCCGCACCGACCCCGAAGACGCCCGCATCGAATTCAGCCACGTTCAGATAGACCTCGACGATCCGCCGCTTCGGCCAGATCGCCTCGACCAGCACGGTGAACCCCGCCTCCAGCCCCTTGCGCAGCCACGACCGCCCGTGCCAGAGAAAGACGTTCTTCGCGACCTGCTGGCTGATGGTGGACGCGCCCCGCGTCTGCCTGCCGGCCTCGCGGTCCTCCAACGCCTGCTGGATCGCTGCAAAGTCGAACCCCCAATGGTCGCAGAAGTTCGCGTCCTCGGCGGCCATGGCCGCACGCGCCATGTGGGGGGAGATATCTCCGATCGCCCGCCACTGGTGCGTGATCCCCCCGAGGCGCATCCACTCCGAGGCCATGTAGGCTCCGCCCGGAGGATCAACCCAGCGGTAGAGGCTCACCCAGAGGACCGGCACGAGCACGATCAGAAGTGCAACCCGCAGCACGAGCCTGGCGGTCCTGCGAAAGAAGCCCGTCGGCGCAGCCGGCTTGGCGCCGCGTCGCTTGCGGGGCCGGGATGGCGCCGTCTTGGTCGCACTGCGCTTTGCCATTTCTGTCCTCCGGACGGGTCGGCGGAGCCATGCCACAGAGGGCGTGCGATCTCCACCCCGATCGGGACCGATACCGCCGCGGACAGCCGGTGTCCGCCACCATGTGAGACAGTGTGTTCGTCGCATCTGCGGTTGCAGCCGGGCGTTTGCGGCCATCCGCGCCTGACAGGGCGCGGTCGGAGCGTCTTCGCGCTCCGCGCCCGTGCTGCGCACGGGCATGGCCGCATACGGCGCTCTTGGCGGGCGGTCCGCCCGGGCTTGCGAGGCTAGGCGCTTGCCTGTGCCGCGATGTCCGAGAGCGGAACCTCCAGACGGGAGACCATCTCCTTGGGGCAAATCTGCCAGAACTGCCCGATCACCGTGTCCCAGGTGCGCAGCAGCTCCTCGGCCAAGGCGCTTTCGGTTTCTTGATGATGTGCCTCGACCATGCGCAGAAGCTGCACGACCCAATGTGCCGATGCGAGCCGCTGGATCACCAGTGTCTCCGGATTGGCGCGCGCCAGGAACTGTTCGTTCGGGTCCCAGACAAACGCCATGCCACCGGTCATGCCGGCGCCGAAGTTGTGTCCGACCGGACCCAGGATCACGGCGACACCACCTGTCATGTACTCGCACCCGTTCGATCCGCAGCCTTCCACGACGACCTTGGCGCCTGAGTTGCGCACGCAGAACCGCTCGCCGGCCTGACCCGCGGCAAAGAGCTTGCCGCCGGTCGCTCCGTACAGCACCGTGTTGCCGATGATCGTGTTCTCATGCGCCTTGAGCGGGCTCACAAGCGGCGGGCGCACCGTGATCACGCCGCCGGACAGGCCCTTGCCCACATAGTCATTCGCGTCCCCGAAGACCTCGAGCTTGAGGCCGGGGGCGGCAAACGCCCCGAGCGACTGTCCCGCCGTGCCGTTCAGCCGCACGGTGAGGTGGCCCTCCTGCAGGTTGTTGTCCATACCGAAGCGCCGGACGATATGGCTCGAGACCCGGCTGCCGATGGTGCGCTGGGTGTTCTGGACCGTGTAGTCGAGCTGCATCTTCTCGCCGTCCTTGAAGAACGGTCCGGCATCGGCCACGACCTGCGCATCGAGGGTGTCCGGCACGTCGTTGCGCGGCCGGTTGCGCTTGTAGGTGATCTGACGGCCCTCGTCGACGCGCACGAGCATCGGGTTGAGATCCAGGTCATCCAGATGGGCCGCACCGCGGCTGACCTGGGCCAGCAGATCCGTGCGCCCGATGATTTCATCGAGGCTGCGGGCCCCGATCGAGGCCAGGATTTCGCGTATCTCCTCCGCCAGCAGACTGAAGAGGTTGACCACCTTGTCCGCGGTTCCGGTGAACTTTTCGCGAAGCCGCGGATCCTGGGTGCAAACGCCGACGGGGCAGGTGTTGGACTGGCACTGGCGCACCATGATGCAGCCCATGGCGATCAGGGCCGCGGTGCCGATGCCGTACTCTTCTGCACCCATCATCGCCGCGATCACAATGTCGCGGCCCGTTCTCAGCCCGCCATCGGTGCGCAGCGTGATCCGGTCCCGCAGATCGTTCAGCGCCAGCACCTGATGGGCCTCGGTCAAGCCCATCTCCCAGGGCAGCCCGGCATATTTGATCGACGTCTGGGGCGAGGCACCGGTGCCTCCGTTGTGACCCGATATCAGGATCACGTCCGCTTTGGCTTTGGCAACACCGGCTGCGATGGTGCCCACGCCGGTCGCCGCGACCAGCTTGACGCAGACCTTGGCATCCGGATTGATCTGCTTCAGGTCGTAGATCAGCTGCGCCAGATCCTCGATCGAGTAGATGTCATGGTGTGGCGGCGGGCTGATCAGTGTGACGCCCGGTGTCGAGTGCCGGAGCTTTGCGATCATCTCGGTTACCTTGAAGCCGGGCAACTGCCCGCCCTCGCCGGGCTTCGCGCCCTGCGCCACCTTGATCTCGAGTTCCGCGCAGTGGTTCAGGTACTCGGCCGTCACCCCGAAGCGGCCCGAGGCCACTTGCTTGATCTTGGCGGACGGGTTGTCGCCGTTGGGCTCGGGATGGAAGTTCTTCGGGTCCTCGCCGCCCTCGCCGCTGTCTGACTTCGCGCCGATGCGGTTCATGGCAACGTTCAGCGCCTTGTGTGCCTCGGGGCTGAGGGCGCCCAGCGACATGCCGGGTGTCACGAAGCGCTTGCGGATCGAGGTGATGCTCTCGACCTCGTCCAGCGGCAAGGCAGGCCCCGCGGGCTTGAAATCCAGCAGATCGCGCAGATGGATGGGCGCGCGCCCGCTCATGCCTTCGGAGTACTTCTTCCAGAGCGTCGTCGAGTTCCTGGCCACCGCCGACTGCATCATGTGCATCAGCTGCGCCTCCCAGGCATGGCTCTCGCCGCGGCGCCGTGCCTTGTAGAGCCCGCCGATCGGAAGAACATCCGCACCACCGTCATAGGCGTTGGCGTGGACCGTGCGCAGCTTGGCCTCGATTCCGGCCACACCGATGCCCGAGATGCGAGACGGCATGCCCGGGAAGAACTCCGCAACGACCGCGCGCGACAGACCGACGGCCTCGAAGTTGCAGCCGCCCCGATAGGACGAGACCACCGAGATGCCCATCTTTGACATGATCTTCAGAAGTCCCGCATCCACCGCCGCCTTGAAGTTGGCGACTGTCTGTTCGGGCGACATCTCGAGCAGCCCGCGCTCGACACGGTCGAGCAGCGAATCCTGCGCCAGATAGGCATTCACCGTCGTCGCCCCGACGCCGATCAGAACCGCGAAGTAGTGCGGATCGATGCACTCCGCCGAACGCACATTGAGCGAGCAGAAGGTCCGCAGTCCCTTGCGTGTCAGCCAGGCATGCACCGCCGAGGTGGCAAGGATCATCGGCATCGCGATCCGGTCCGGATCCGACAGCTCGTCCGTCAGCACGAGGTGACCCGCGCCGGAGCTCACCGCTTCCTCGGCCTCCTCGCGGATACGGCCAAGGGCCGCGCGCAGAGCACCGGGCGCGCTGTCCGTGGCAAAGGTGCAGTCGATCGTTGCGTACTGGTCGCTGAAGGCCTCGACCATGCGCGTGAACTGCCCGTTCGAGACCACGGGGCTGTCGAGCGTGATGATCTCGGTCTGGCTCGAGTCCTGATCCAGCACGTTCTTGAGATTGCCGAAACGCGTCTTCAGGCTCATCACCCGGTGCTCGCGCAGACTGTCGATCGGCGGGTTGGTGACCTGGCTGAAGTTCTGCCGGAAGAAATGGCTCAGCGGACGGTAGTTGGCGCTGAGCACCGCCGCGGGCGTGTCGTCGCCCATCGAGCCGATGGCCTCCTTGGCATCCTCCGCCATCGGGTGCAGGATCGTCTCCAGTTCCTCGATCGAGTAGCCGGCGGCAATCTGGCGCCGACGCAGCTCGCCCCCGCCATAGAGGCGGCTTTCGCTGAGCCCGGCCACCGCCTGGTCGAGCTCGCTGACCCGCTCGGTCCATTCGTCGAAGGGCTGCAGAGCGGCCAGCTCGTCCTTGATCTGGGCATCGTGCAGCAGCCGGCCCGTGCCAAGGTCGATTGCGAGCATCTCGCCCGGTCCGAGCCGGCCCTTCTCGACAACGGACGTCTCGTCGACCGGCACCATACCGACCTCGGAGCCCGCGATCACCAGACCATCACCGGTCACGACGTAACGCATCGGGCGCAATCCGTTGCGGTCCATGCCCGCGATCACCCAGCGCCCATCGGTTGCCGCAAGGGCCGCCGGGCCGTCCCAGGGCTCCATCACGGCATTCGAGTAGGCGTACATCGCCTTCCAGGCCTCGGGCATGGCCGCATCGTTCGACCAGGCTTCCGGCACCAGCATGGTCTTGGCCATCGGCGCGGTGCGCCCGGCGCGCACCATCACCTCGAAGACGCTGTCGAGGGCTGCGGAATCCGAGGACCCCTGCGCCACGATCGGCTTGATGTCCTCGGCGAGGTCGCCGAAGTAGTTCGAGACCATCCTGATCTCGTGGCTCTTCATCCAGTTCAGGTTGCCCTTCAGCGTGTTGATCTCGCCATTGTGGGCGAGCATGCGGAAGGGCTGTGCCAGCCACCATTGCGGGAACGTGTTGGTCGAGTAGCGCTGGTGGTAAATCGCGAAGGCGCTGGTGAAGCGGGCATCGTTCAGGTCGGGATAGAAGTCGGCGACCTGCTCGGCCAGCATCATGCCCTTGTAGATCAGCGAGCGGCACGACAGGGAGCAGAGGTAAAGCCCGGTCACCAGCGACTGCGCGGCCGCCTTTTCGATGCGCCGCCGGATCACGTAGAGCTCGCGCTCGAACGTGTCCGCGTCCACCCCCTTGCGGTTGGCGATCAGGATCTGCTCGATCTCGGGGCGGGTGGCGTTTGCCTTCTGGCCGAGGACGGAAATGTCCACCGGCACCTGGCGCCAGCCGTAGATGTAGTAGCCGAGCCGGAGGATTTCGGTCTCGACAATGGTGCGGCAGGTTTCCTGCGCGCCGAAGTCATCGCGGGGCAGGAAGACCTGACCGACGGCGATGAGCTCGCCCTCGACGGGTTCATGCCCGGTGCGCCGGATCTGCTCGGCGAAAAACTCGGTCGGGATCTGGACATGGATGCCCGCGCCGTCACCGGTCTTGCCGTCCGCATCCACGGCACCCCGGTGCCAGACGGCCTTGAGGGCATCGATGCCCTGGGCGACGACCGTCCGGCGCGGCTTGCCGTCGATGGCGGCCACCAGCCCGACCCCGCAGGAGGCGTGCTCCTCCTCGGCGAGATACATCCCCGACTTGGCCAGACGATCCCGTGCGGCTTCATACTGCGCAGTGTAGGAGGGGCGGGACATGTCAGGTCTCCTTGGGCTGGCGGAACTGAGCTTCGAACTCGGCACCCGTCAAAAGCTTGCGATCGCCGGCGAACACGTAGTGATCAGGCTTCTCGTCGACGAAGTACTCGGCCTTGAACGGCAGATCTGTTACGTCATCGAACAGCCCGGCCGGGATCGCATAGATCCGGGGCTCACGAGCATAGAAGAAGATATGCGTCCCGCAGGTCGGACAGAAGCCGCGGTCAGCGGCGTCGGAGGAGCGGTATCGCGTCACCGGGCCATAGATCGAGGCGCTCTTGCAGGAGAGGGCCATCCACGGACCGCCGCCCCACTTGCGACACGTACCGCAGTGGCAGGCCTGCATCGAGCCGAACGGCTCGGCCTCGAAGCTGACATCTCCGCAGAGACACTTTCCCGTGCGTTTCATCACATCACTCCGGCTGTCCGCCGCCGGCGAACAACGCCAGCGTCTCGGCCTCGGTCAGGGTTTTGGTCTTGTTGGCAAAGTCGAGATGATCCGGCTTGAGATCGTGAAAGATCTGCTCGGTCATCTCCCAGCCCGTCTGATCGTCGAAGGCCCCCAGCATCATGAAGTGCTCGCCCGTCCCCTTCAGCCGATAGAACAGCGCTGAACCGCATGCAGCACAGAAGCCACGCTCGGCCCACTCCGACGAGTTCCAGATCCGAACATCGCCTTCGATCTCGACAGCCGTGCCACAGTTCACCGCGAGGCCAGGTCCACCGTTCCAGCGCCTGCACATCTGACAATGACACGCCCCATAATTGCACGGCGCCTGCGCGGTGAATGTCACCGCACCGCAGGCGCAACGCCCCGTCCGTTTCGTGATCTCAGCCATCGTTCGCCTCCCCAACCATCGCGAGATGTCGCTCCAGCTTCTCGAATTCCTCGGCTTCCGAGCTCTGTGACGCACCGGCCCAGGCAGGCTGCCATCCGGCACGGCGGTCGACGAAAATTTCCTCGGTCACCGCATAGCCCGCTGCATCGTCGAGCAAACCAACGGTCAGGCTCGCGATCGGCTCACCTTGCATCTTCCAGAACAGCGTCGTGCCGCAGACTTTGCAGAACCCCCGCTCGCCATGGTCACTGGCGCGGTAGCGGCTGATGTTCTCTTCGCCCTCGATGATCACATCCTTCACCCGCACGCAGAACAGCGGGCTCCCGCCGGTCCAGCGCTGACACTGATGGCAGTGACAGGCCCCGATCTCGGGCTTTCGTACCGTGAAGGTGAACCGCACGGCGCCACACAGGCATTGGCCGTTCATCCCCGTTCTCCCTCGACACACCGGTTGTCGGCCTCGCACTCCGCACACAGACACCGGTTATGAATCGGTTCGGACATACTTGCTGACCTTTCTCGTCGCCTTCAGACGCGGTCTGACAAGGCGGTGCGGCTTTGCGTGCATGAACGGTGCATGAAAATCATATCATCCGTGCATGCCTGTTTCGGTCGCCCGGGATCACTCAGCGGCGATCCCGGCGGTCTCCGTCAATTGTGCGAGGATGGCATCCGCCGCCTCGCGTCCGTCCCGGATCGCCCAGACAACGAGCGAGGCGCCCCGCACGATGTCGCCGACGGCATAGACCCCCTCCAAGGAGGTCGCATGGGTGCGGAAGTCCGCCTTGATCGTGCCCCACCGGGAGACCTCGAGACCTTCCGTATCCCAGAGCTTCGGCAGTTCCTCGGGCTCGAATCCAAGCGCCTTGATCACGAGATCCGCCGGTTCGGTGTAGTCCGAGCCCGGCACTTCTTCGGGTGCCTGCCGCCCGGTGACGTCGGCAGGGCCAAGCCGCATCCGGATGGTTCGCACGCCCGTGACCGTGGTCTCTCCGACGAACCCCTTGGGCGCCGACAGCCAGACAAACTCGACGCCTTCATCCTCGGCGTTGGTGACCTCGCGCATCGAGCCCGGCATGTTTGCCCGGTCGCGCCGATACAGGCAGCGCACGCTGGTGGCGCCCTGGCGCACGGCCGTGCGCACACAATCCATGGCCGTATCGCCGCCGCCGATCACGACGACGCGTTTTCCACTGGCGTTGAGCGTGCCATCGTCGAAGGCGGGCACCGCGTCGCCCAGCCCTTTCCGGTTCGAGGCCGTGAGATAGTCGAGCGCCTGTTCGATGCCGCCCAGACCGGCGCCCGGGCCGCCGATGTCGCGGGGTTTGTAGACGCCGGTCGCGATGATGACCGCAGTGTGCCTGGTGCGGATTTCCTCGAATGACACGGTGTTGCCGACATCGCAATTGAGCTCGAAGCGCACACCGGATTGCTCGAGCTGTCGGTTGCGCCGCTCCACCACATCCTTTTCGAGTTTGAAGCCAGGAATGCCATAGATCAGCAGTCCGCCTGACCGGTCATGGCGGTCATAGATCGTCACCTGCACACCCGCGCGGCGCAGCCGTTCCGCCGCCGCGAGACCGCCCGGTCCGGCGCCGATGATGCCCACGGTTTCGGGGCGCTCGTGCGCCGGGGTCACAGGTTCGATCCAGCCTTCGGCCCATGCGGTGTCGGTGATGTATTTCTCGACCGCGCCGATGGTCACCGTGCCGTGGCCGGACTGCTCGATCACGCAGGAGCCTTCGCAGAGCCTGTCCTGCGGGCAGATGCGTCCGCAGATCTCCGGGAAGGTGTTGGTGGCCTGGCTGACCTCCCACGCCTCGCGGAGCCTGCCCTGGGCCGTGAGCATCAGCCAGTCCGGGATGTTGTTGTGCAGCGGGCAGTGGGTCTGGCAGAACGGCACCCCGCACTGCGAGCAGCGCGCCGCTTGTTCGGCGGCCTTCTCGGCGGCATACTCGCGGTAGATCTCGTCGAAGTCCTGGCGACGCTCTTCGGCGCCACGCTTGCCGGGCATTTGTCGCGCCGTGTCGACGAATTTGAGCATGCGCTGCGGCACGGTCGGTCCCCCGGTTTGGTTCGGCGTCTGGCGCCTGTTGTTGGTCCGGCGAGTTCTTAGGGGATTTGCGCTCAAATTAAAAGGCATAGAATCTGACCTATCTATTGGCCTTTGGTGGTGCGTATGAATGACTTGCAACCCTAGAGGAATCTATGTGTCAAGGTTTGTGACCTAATATCGGTGAAGTCCTGAATTCACATTCCCTGTCGACCCGGCTAAGAAGCCTGAGATTCTCCGGAGAGGCAGACGTGACAACTTTCGACCTCATTGCCATTGCGGTGATCCAGGGGATCACAGAATTTCTGCCCATCTCATCGTCGGGCCACCTGGCGCTTTGGCCGCTGCTGACTGGGCGTGCAGATCAGGGCGTGATTATGGACGTTGCGGTGCACGTCGGCACGCTGGCGGCGGTGATGCTGTTCTTCCGAAGCGAGATTGGGGGCATATTCATCGGCTGCACGGACATTCTCAGAGGCCGACTGACAACGGAATCCGCGCGTCTTGCCCTATTGCTTGCCCTTGCAACCATTCCGGCGATCATCTTCGGTTTGGCTCTCAAACTCACCGATGCGCATCAGTCGGTGCGCACGATAGAAGTGATTGGTTGGACAACCCTTCTCGGCGCTCTTTTGCTTTGGTGGGCGGATCGTCGGCCCGAGGGGTCGGCGAAGGCCGAGCAATGGAGCGTCGGGCAGGCGGTGATGATGGGACTTGCACAGGCATTGGCTCTCGTGCCCGGCGTCAGTCGTTCCGGTATCACCATGACAGCCGCGCGCTGGCTGGGCTATGATCGAGTGCAGGCGGCGAGGCTTGCGATGCTCATGGCCGTTCCCATCATTCTGGCTGCCGGGCTCGTTGAGGCTGCCGGTGTCGCCGCGGCAGGGGACCTTCGTCTGGGACGGGAATTGCTTGCCGGCGCCGGGCTCTCGTTTCTGTCCGCACTGGCCGCCCTTTGGGCGATGATGCGCATGTTCGCCAAGCAGTGGACCATGATGCCTTTCGTTGTCTATCGGGTGATTCTTGGTCTGTTCTTGCTATTCGTTGCCTACGGATGAACACAATGCGGTGCTAGACCAGTCTAAATCGAGTGGTGTGGGTCAGGGTCTGATCTGCACCTTGTGTGGACAGGACGATCGATATGGCACAGTTGCTCATCCTTCTGCCGGTTGGCATTGTTTCGGGCTGGACCGCGGGCGTTGTCGTCGGCGGTGATGTTCATCGCAACCTGATATGGGGCATGCTCGGCGCGGTGATCGGCGGTATCGCGTTTCCGGCACTTGGGATCGAGGTTGGCCTCGGCAATCCATTTGCCGATGTCATGACGGTGTCGATCCTGGCGGCAATGATCCTTGTCGGCATCGCTCGGATGGCGATCTGAACAGATTGCCTACACGTCTGCGCGCTCGGCGTTTTCGGATAAGCTGGTGTACTGGCCATAGGGCCGGTAGGCGTAGAGATAGGACTCGATGGTGCTTTCCATCGACGCCGGATCGATCCCGATCTCGGCAAATCCGGGCAACTCGCCTGATACGACATTATCGCTCTCGAGCAAGATGACCTGATCGACGGTGAGCATGGGCGGAATGCCGACCCACGCAGACTTCTCGAGCGCCCAGGCCTTGAGGCGGGCGAGCGGCATCGGAATGTCCAGCAGCAAACGGCGCCGGCGGATCACGCGCAGCATGAGTTCGAGACACTCACGGAAGCTTGCGACCCGGGGTCCGCCAAGTTCATAGGTGCCCGACGCGACATCCCCAACCACGGCACGTGCAGCCGCTTCGGCAACGTCGCAGACCCAGACCGGTTGGAACTTCGTCCCGCCACCAACCATCGGCAGGATCGGGGCGATCTTGGAGAGCCCGGCAAACCGGTTGAAGAACTGGTCTTCGGTGCCGAAGATGACCGAGGGACGTAGGATAACCGCGTTCGGGAAGGCCTCGAGGACACTGCGCTCGCCTTCCGCCTTGCTCTGCGCATACGCCGACCGGCTCTCAGGATCCGCGCCGATGGCGGAGAGGTGCACGAGTTGACCCACCCCTTGCTCCGCAGAAATCCGCGCGACGCGGGCCGCGCCCTCGGTCTGAACGGCATCGAAGCGGTTTGCGCCCATCTCGAAGAGCACACCCACACAATTGACCACTGCATCAGCGCCCGCGATGACGCGGGTCATCGATGCGTCGTCCCGTATGTTGCACTGAATCGGTTCGACCTGGCCGACAACGCCGTAGGGCTTCACAAACATCGCTTCGTTTGGCCGGCGAACAGCGACGCGTACACGCCAGCCACGCTTCGCCATCGCTTGAGCGATGTAGCGCCCGACAAAACCTGATCCGCCGACAATGGTGACGATGGGACTCGGCATCGCAAGACCTCCTGCCCGCTCCGATCCGTGATCTACGATGCAGTGTGGAGGGGGGCAAGCAGAAAGGCGGCAAAGCGTCGAAGCACCACACTCGGGAAGCGATCACGAAAGATGCACGGTCGGGCCGTTGACAGTGCAGTCCTCCGTCGCTAAATCGCGCGATTACGCGACCTGCCCAGGTGGCGGAATTGGTAGACGCGCTAGCTTCAGGTGCTAGTGCCCTTATGGGCGTGGAAGTTCGAGTCTTCTCCTGGGCACCATTTGACCTTTTTCACTGCTCAACCCGAAAAGCCAAAATATATCAGCAGCTTGCGGCGTTCTAAATCCACTTTCTCGGTCATAGGCCATAGGGCCTTTGAAGGCCGGTCTGAGGACCCGCTTCTTCATGGCGAGAGAAGTAATTTTGTAGAAAACCCAATGGTTTGCGATGAGGGTCATCGTACGTTCGAAAATCTCCTCAAAGCTGTGCACGGGTTGCGATCAGACGGCCTGTTTTTCGACAAGGATTTTCTTCTCTGTTTCCAGGGTCTCAATCCGTTTTTCAATGGCCGCAATCACAGTCTTGCTTTCCGAGGCCATGATGCGATCTAGGAGCTTCTGAATTTGAGTATCGATGGCTCTGATATGTTTGGATTGTGCGGCTTGCTGATCCTGACGCGCACTCCAGGCATGCTTGAGCATGGCCGTTGCCCCTGCAACTAGGTTTTAGCTTGGCTGGAGAGCCTGGACCAACTCCTTTAGGGAGGCTCAAAATATCCCGCAGGACGCTTCTACGAAGTCGGTCTTCCTACCTTCTAACAGGGTGACGCTGTCTCTCAGCGGAACGGCCTGTTCTGCAAACAATTCCCTCTGGGGTTCAAGGTCGTAGAAAAGTTGTTCGATCGAAAGACAAGCCCTGCCTGAATCTGTCGGACGGCCGTGCTGATCTAGAGCCAGTCGGCGACGATCGGCATGAGCCGGAACCGGCAGAGGCATATTCTAGTGGGAAATGTGCTTGCGCCGCTTGATCAAGCGGGCATGGGTGCGTTCATTGATCATCACGTCGTCTTCAAGACTCATCCCCTTGGCAAACGCTTCATCAAACTCAACAATGGCAAGCCTTTGCAGATCAATGTAGCGACCTTGACGTCCGCTTCCCTTGAAGAGTGTTCGGAGAGATGCTCTTCGAAAATCGGCAACATGGCGATGCCAATGCCGCCCATGGGGAGCAGACGATGCATGGCCAATTCCCAGACTATCTGATAAGAAGAGCGCCCGGTGAGAAGGGCCGCACCGAGCGCATCGCCGAGTTGTTCTGATATTGCGCACAGCTTCCTTCTCGCTCAGGGCGATCTCCTGAAAGCGTCATCTCAAGTCGACACTCCGGCCTCGGTCGCAGATAAGGCTCTGCCTATCCTTGTTTGGCCTTGACCTTCATCTACTTTCTGGAGGGGGAGACCAACCGCTTGCCGGACTTTGACAGGTCGATGAATGAGAGAACCAAGGTTGATGGACACGAGAGCCTTGGCGCCCGAAGCGAATTCCGGTGAGAGCGACAAGGAACTCGCGCAACGCATCGCAAAATCGGACAAGGCCGCAATGCAGACCCTGTACGAGCGCTATCACGATGCACTTTTTGCATTCTTGCGCGGTCGGGGAGCGGATGCAGCTTCCGCAGCTGACACTCTGCAGGACACGATGTTGGAGATTTGGCGGACGTCGGCCCGCTACTCGGGGCAAGCGAGCTTCAAGACCTGGATGTTCGCGATCGCACGAAACAAACTCATCGACAGAAACCGCCGGTCGGCTCGGTTGAGCCTTGTCGAAGAAGTGCCCGAAAGTGCCGATCCTGACCCGAACCCGGAGGCGCTGGCGATGGCAGCCCGGGACGCGGACCGGTTACGCAGCTGCTTGGGTCGTCTCAAGCTTGCGCATCGCCATGTGATCCGCTTGGCGTTCTTCGAAGACCTGACCTACGAAGAGATCGCCGACATCGAGGATGTGCCAAAAGGCACCGTAAAGACACGGATCTACCATGCCAAGCAGCTGCTCCTCAGATGTCTGGGTCAGCGATAGCAAGTCGCATCGATCCTCAGCGGCCTACTGCTCGAGAACCACTTCCACCAAGTCTTTCCGTGCAGCAAGCATGTCTCGGGCGGCGTCGCGACGGTTGGAATCGGCAAATGACAGGCGGTAAACCCCGAGCGCACTCGGGCCATCCGCAAAGTTTCCTTCAAGTTCCTGAAGGACCGCAGCAATTTCCCCGACCGGCGCAGCTTCCTTGAAAATCACCTGAAGAACCGGGCTGGTCGCACCTTCACTTACGGTTTCATACCCTCGTTGCTCCAAGAAGCCCAAACTGGGTGCCACTGCGGCTTCCCACAGGAAGACCGCCGCAGCTACGACAGCAGCGGCTTGCCAGAGCGACAGCCGCGGTGGACGGTTCTCGTTGGCGACGGCGGGCTGGCCGGCATCGATGGCAGCCGAAAGGCGACTCCAGCCGGCGGCCGCATCGCCGGGTTCGTGCTCGTGCGCCAGCTCGGTTCGTACGGCGCGCAGCACATCAACTTCGGCAGCCAAGGCGGGGTCGGTTTGGAGTTCGGCTTCGAACGCATCTCTCTCCGGCAAGGAGAGCCGATCCTGCATGTAGGCGATCAGACGTTCTTCGCGATCCATCTAGACCCTCCCTCAGCGGAGTGAAACCGGTAGTCCCGCAAACCTTCGGCACCGATCTGGCGCCATGTCGCCACCACGTCCATACTCGTTTGTCGTCCGAGATGGGTCAAAGGTTCAAAATTTTCTTTTGCAGCACGAAAGTGAATTGAACCTTTTTGCGGAACAGTCGAACAAACAGCAGGTCGGCAGATGATGTGGAGATCCAGATGTCCCCGCCAAGGCTCTCAATGTTGCTGTCTTTGGTTGGTGGGGGGAGCCGTCTCGGCATGGCTCTGCTGCTCGGACTTGTTCCCGCGGGGTGCGTGGACCTCCCGCCTGAAGCGCTCGGTGGCAGCTCGCAGTCTACATCGGAGCAGGATCGGGAGCTCGTAGCCCTTGTCCCAGATGATCGGGCCCGCGAAAGTCTTCTGCGGGCCGCTCGATCAGAAGGATACGTTGTTCTGGCTGAAAACGAGCTCCCGGGTCTTGGCTTCACGCTGGTTTCCATAGAGGTGCCGGAGGGATCTGGGGCGCAAGCAATCGACGACCTAGAGGCGGCGGAACCTGCATCCACTGTTGGGATCAACCTGACCTATCGCCTTCAGCAGCGGGCGGGTCCCGGAGCGAAGTTCAACTATGCCAACATGTTGCTGGATTGGCCAGCAGGCGGATGCAGGGCTCTGGCACCGGTTGGGCTTATCGACACTGGGGTAGATACGACGGCAAAAGCGCTCGCTGCGGCCGAAGTGATCAACCGGCGTTTCGCAAAGGGACCTGCGCGACAGTTCCGGCATGGCACCGAGGTGGCCAGTGTGCTGGCGGATCCCGCCCGGCTCCGCGGCGCAAAAATCTATGTTGCTGACGTGATCGGCGAGACCCGGGAGGGTAGCGAAGCGGCGGACGCTGCAACCCTGATCCGGGCGCTCGATTGGCTTGCAGACGAGGATGTGCGCGTGGTCAACCTCTCACTGGCTGGCCCCTACAACAAGGTTCTCAACGTTGCGGTCAACGCGGCAGCCGAGCGCGGTCTGATCCTGATTGCCGCCGTTGGAAATGCCGGCCCGGATGCGCCGCCGCAGTACCCGGCCGGGTTTGCACCGGTCATTGCCGTGACGGCTGTCGATGCCAGTCGGAGGATATATCGCGGCGCTGTGCGCGGATCCCATGTCGACGTGGCGGCACCCGGTGTCGATGTCTTTGTGGCGTTCGGCGAAACAGGACGCTTCGTCACCGGCACATCAATCGCTGCGCCCTTCATAACGGCGCGGGTTCTGGCTGATGCGGACCTGTTGGCATCTCCGAACGCAATGGCTCTGCGTGAGAAACTCGCTGAAAAGACTGAAGACTTGGGCCCACTCGGGATTGATCCAAGCTTCGGCGCAGGACTTCTGAAGGCGGAAGGGCTGTGCGGAGTCGACACCGGTTGATGCCGGGCGCTGCTCTCGAGAATCGTTTGCCGTGAACATCGGCCCGGCTGGCTCGACGACATTCGAAGCAGACAGGTTCTGAAAGCTGGATGTGGTGGGGGATCCTGGAATCGAACCAGGCATGGGTCGCCCCGGCGGAGTTACAGTCCGCTGCCGCACCTTGCAGCACATCCCCCAGAAACCAGGGCAAGGCGCCGTCCGCCCCGGTTCGTGGAGACCGAATAAGGGCAGCCCACGTGTACTGTCAACACCGATCGAACAGGCACGAAGCGGCGCAGTGAGTTCTTGTTCCAAGCCCTTCAGGCGTTAGGGTGGCGCACGCTGGCGGCACTGGATCCGCTATTTGCTCCACATGGTTGATATATGGCGCCACAAAAACCGAAATGGGCGATAGAGCGCGACAGGGCGCGAAAGGCCGGACCAGAGGCGTTGTGGCTGTTCGGTCTTCACGCCGTGCGTGACGCATTGAGCAACCCGCAGCGTGTCAAACGCCGCTTGATCGTTACCCCGAATGCGGCGGAACGGCTTGGTGATGCAATCACGCTGGCAGGCATCACCCCGGAGGTCTCCGACCCGCGCCGGTTTGAAGCGCCGCTCGATCCCCAGTCGGTGCATCAGGGGGCGGCGTTGGAGGTTGAGCCGCTGGCCTGGGGAAATCTTGAGCACTGTTGCGCGCCCACGGTCGGCGCACCATCGCTCGTCGTGCTGCTCGACCGGGTGACCGATCCGCACAATGTCGGGGCGATCTTGCGCTCTGCCGAGGTTTTTGGGGCGTGCGCGGTCATCGCGCCCCGTCATCGCGCGGCGCCCGAAACCGGGGCGCTCGCAAAGTCGGCAAGCGGCGCGTTGGAACGCCAACCGTACTTGCGCGTTCGTAATCTAGGCGATGCCATGATCGAGTTGAGAACGCTCGGTTATCGGCTGATCGGGCTGGATGGCGAAGCGGAGACAACCATCTCCCAGCTGCTCAGCAGAGAATTCGAAGCTCCCGTGGGTGTTGTCCTGGGGGCCGAGGGTCCGGGGTTGAGGCCGCGCACGCGCGCGGAGTGTGACGAGATTGTCCGAATCGACTCAGTGGGTCGATTTGGGTCCTTAAACGTGTCCAATGCGGCAGCAGTCGCGTTGTTCGCGTTTAATCACAAATTGTTTTGATAAATTTCACTAGGAAAAACAATATGTTAAGACATGGGCCGGCTCAGAGGCGCGTCAGAGGGTTACAGTTTGTAAACTTCTGTCCCATATTGAACGTGTGAGGTGAGACCTGAACGACCTCTCCTCTTCGAACACTGTCCCTCGTTCCGACTTTTGTGTCCGCCGGTGATCTCCCCCAACAGATGCTCTGGCGGACCTTTTTTGTGCCGAGCGTCGCAGGAAGCGGTTCCCCCTCGACGCATGCTGCTCAGCTTGACAAACTAGTCGAATGAACGAACCGACATATTCCCACAATCACTTGCGCACCATTCTCGAGCGAACGAAGACGATCGCCGCGGTCGGTGTGTCACTGAATGACGTGCGTCCAAGCTTTTATGTCGCGCGCTACCTCAAGCTGAAAAGCTACACCGTGATCCCGGTCAATCCGCGGTATGCCGGAGAGACCGCATTCGGTGAAGTTGTGCATCCTTCGCTTGCCGACATTCCCGGGAGCTTCGATCCCATTCAGATGGTTGACATATTCCGTCGCTCGGAAGATGCGGGTCACGTCGTCGACGAGGCGTTGGAACACCTGTTGTCACGTGGGTTGGAGACGATCTGGATGCAGATCGGTGTGATCAACGAGGCCGCTGCCAAGCGCGCAGAGAAGGCGGGCGTGACGGTCATCATGAATCACTGCCCGAAGATCGAGTACCAGCGCCTCTGGGGGGAGCTTTCCTGGGGCGGATTCAATTCCGGCGTGATCTCTTCACGGTGGCGGAGCGTTGGAGCGCGGTGATGATGTGCTTGTGAACAGGCGCTCATAAGTCGGGGTGTAAATTCAAACGACTCACGCTATGAGACTGTGAAACAGCCAGGGCGCCAGGGAGGCTATTATGAGCGACAAGCAGTATGGATTCGACACGCTGCAGATTCATGCGGGTGCAAAGCCGGATCCCGCAACCGGAGCTCGCCAGACACCCATCTACCAATCCACCGCGTATGCCTTCCGCGATGCGGATCACGCTGCGGCATTGTTCAACCTGCAGGAGGTCGGTTTCATCTACTCGCGGCTGACGAATCCGACGGTGTCCGTCCTGCAGGAACGCGTCGCAGCGCTTGAGGGCGGCGTCGGTGCAACAGCATGCTCATCCGGCCATGCGGCGCAGATCATGGCGCTTTTCCCGCTCATGGGGCCGGGTGACAACGTGGTGACGTCGAGCCGCCTCTACGGCGGAACCGTCACCCAGTTCAGTCAGACCATCAAGCGCTTCGGATGGTCCGCGAAGTTCGTCGACACCGAGGATCTCTCCGCGGTGAAGAAAGCCATCGACAAGAACACGAAGGCGATCTTCTGTGAGTCGATCGCCAACCCCGGCGGCTATGTCACTGACATCGACGCTTTGGCGAAGATCGCAAACGACAAGGGTGTGCCCCTGATCGTCGACAACACCTCCGCGAGCCCATATCTCTGCCGGCCATTCGAGCATGGTGCGTCGATTGTTGTGCACTCGACCACGAAGTATCTGTCCGGAAATGGGACCGCAATGGGCGGCGTTGTCGTCGACAGCGGAACGTTTGACTGGTCGGCCAGCAACAAGTTCCCGTCGCTCAGCGAGCCGGAACCGGCATATCATGGTCTCAAGTTTCACGAGACGTTCGGGCCGCTCAGCTACACGCTTCACAGCCATGCAATCGGCTTGCGCGACCTCGGCATGTGTCAGTCTCCGCAGAACGCCTTCATTACGCTGCTTGGCATCGAGACCCTGAGTCTCCGAATGAAGCGCCATGTGAAGAATGCGAAGAAGATTGCGGAGTGGCTTGAACAACACCCGGCAGTCAAGAAAGTCACCTACGCAGGTCTGAAATCCTCGCCATACTACGACCGGGTGCAGCGCATCTGCCCGAAGGGTGCAGGTGCTTTGTTCACGATCCAGGTGAAAGGCGGCTACGACGCATGCGTGCGAATGGTCGATGCAGTGGAGCTCTTCAGCCATGTGGCGAACCTGGGCGATGCGCGCTCGCTGATCATCCATTCTGCATCAACGACCCACCGCCAGCTCAGTGAGGCGCAACGCGAAGCAGCGGGCGCTGCCAGTGACGTGGTGCGGCTGTCCATCGGCATCGAGGATGCGGACGATCTGATGGCCGATCTCGATCAGGCGCTCACACAGTCACGGAGCAAAGAAAAGGCAGCCTGATGATCTTCGCGGGAAGAAGGGGCAAGCGCCTGCGTGCAGCACGATCTGCACGCAACCCTTCTTCATTCTCGCGAATTGCCCCCGCCGACAGGCGACGCTAAGATCGGCGCACAGGATCGCAGGCGGAGCATTGTTTTGAACGATCAAAAAATTTGCGTGCTGGGCAGCGGGTCTCCCGAAGCGCAGCAAGCGGTTGGCGTGCTTCGCGACAGATACGGCCATGTTCCGCCCGAGGAAGCGGATGTGGTCGTGGCGCTCGGTGGGGATGGTTTCATGCTCCACACGCTGCATTCGGTCATGGATCTCGACGTGCCAGTCTACGGCATGAACCGCGGTACTGTCGGTTTTCTCATGAACAACTACGCCGAGGATGAACTGCCGGCGCGCCTGCAGGCGGCGAAGTCTGCTGAGATAAACCCGCTTCGGATGATTGCGCACGATGCAATGGAGCGTAAGCACACTGCTTTGGCCATCAATGAGGTCGCTCTCTTCCGGCAGATACACCAGGCAGCCAAGATCCGGATTATTCTGGATGACAAGGTTCAGATGGAAGAGCTTATCTGCGATGGTATTCTCGCAGCAACGCCGGCCGGTTCTACGGCGTACAATCTCTCGGCGCACGGGCCGATCCTGCCGATCCGAAGCCGCATGATTGCGCTGACGCCGATCTCGGCTTTCCGGCCTCGGCGCTGGCGCGGCGCACTTCTGCCCTGGGACGCGCAAATCACCTTCGAGATCATCGAACAGCGCAAGCGACCGGTTTCTGCGACGGCCGATCATGTCGAAGTGCGAGATGTGCAGAAGGTGGAAGTGGCCGCGGCAGCCGAAATCGAGATGCGGCTTCTCTATGATCCGGGGCAGGGGCTCGAAGAGCGATTGCTTCGTGAACAGTTCACTGTCTGAGACCCGGCAGGACAGGAGGCGATGGCGCAGCTATGACGGTTCGTGAGCAGGTCAGATACTGGCTGATCGGGCTTACGGTATTCGTGCTCCTGCTCTGGCTGCTTGCCGATGCGTTGCTGCCCTTTGTCCTGGGAGCGGCAATTGCCTACTTCACCGACCCCCTTGCGGACTGGCTGGAAGAACATGGGCTGAGCCGGCTCCTCGCGACGGTGGTGATCACACTGGCAAGTATCACGATTGCCGTGATGCTGTTCCTGCTGATTGTGCCGGCGATGATCGATCAGAGCCGTCAACTGATTACCAATGCTCCGCAGCTGGTCGATACGGCGCGCTCCCAACTTTTGTACTTGTTGCCGGACCTTGAAACCAGCGACAGCTTTCTCAACCGCGCACTCGCCAACCTGCGTGAGAATGCGGAAAGCTGGAGCGTTGGGTTGCTGCAGCAGCTTTGGTCGGGCGGCATCGCACTCCTGAACTTTCTCACGGTCGTCTTGGTGACACCGGTGGTCGCATTCTATCTGCTGATGGACTGGGATCGCATGATCGAGAGCATCGATGACTACCTGCCGCGTGAACATCGTGATGAAATTCGGTGGATCTTCACCGAGCTCGATCGTGTGCTCTCCGGATTTGTGCGCGGACAGCTTACGGTCTGCTTCATCCTTGGCGGTTTTTACGCCATAGCGCTGAGCGTTGTCGGATTGAACTTTGGGCTTCTCATCGGGGTCTTCGCAGGGCTAATCAGCTTCATTCCTTTCGTCGGGTCGATCCTCGGCGGCGTGCTTTCGATCGGGGTTGCGCTGGCGCAGTTCTGGGGCGAATGGGGACTGATCGCGGCGGTCGCCATCATCTTCGTTGCGGGTCAGGCAATGGAGGGGAACTTCCTGACGCCGAAGCTTGTTGGTGACAAGGTGGGCCTGCACCCGGTCTGGCTGATGTTCGCGCTCTCTGCATTCGGGTTGCTCTTCGGTTTCGTCGGTCTTCTGGTGGCTGTACCCTGCGCTGCATCTATCGGCGTGCTTGGACGATTCTTCCTAGGGCAGTACAAAGGAGGGCGACTCTACCGTGGGAGCCTGGAATGGCAGGAGGCCATGAGAGGGGAAAGCGGGGCGAAGGACGAATGACCCGAGACGCACGGCAGATGACTTTGGAGCTCGCACACGACGCATCCATGGACAGCAAGGACTTTACGGTCTCGATCAGCAATCGAGAAGCCGTCGACGCAATGTCATCCTGGATGGACTGGCCTTCGGGTCGGATGGCTCTGATCGGTCCGGAATCCTGCGGGAAGAGCCATCTTGCTCAGATCTGGCGTGCCTCCACGGGCGGCGCGCTGGTTGGTGCGTCCGAGTTGACCGACACCAAGGTTCGCTCGTTGCTTCTTGAGCGTGCCGTGGTGATCGAAGACGTCGATCGTCTTGCGCAGTTGCCCGGACCTGTGCGGCGCCAGTGCGAGCAGTCTGTCCTGCACCTCTACAACTTCGCGAATGCCGAAGGGATGACACTTCTCATCACGGGTCAGTCGCCGCCTGCGCACTGGGATCTCGTGACGCCGGATCTCGGGTCTCGCCTCGCAACTTTGGCGATCACGCGCGTCTATGAACCGGATGACGCACTACTGTCATCGGTGATGACTAAGCTCTTCTTGGACCGTCAGCTCAACGTGGGTCAGGATGTCATCGACTTTCTCGTCATTCGCATGGAACGATCGTTCTCCGCTGCCGAGCGCATCGTTGAGCGACTCGATAAGATGGCGCTTGAGCAACAGCGTCCGATCACGCGACCGCTTGCGATCGATCTCTACATGGAGGAGACGAGCGAGTAACGCGCAACGGGGGATTTGCCATCATGAAAGCTGACTTCCTGAATTCGAGGTCTATCGAGATCCCCGAGGGCCACGCAAAGGCCATCGAGGTTGCGAGCAGTGATCGTTTCTCGAACCGTGAGCTGAGCTGGTTGTCCTTCAACTGGCGGGTCCTCGAGGAAGCAAGCAATCCGCGCAACCCATTGTTCGAGCGTCTTCGGTTCCTCTCGATCTCGGGCTCGAACCTCGACGAGTTCTACAACGTGCGTGTCGCGGGCTTGCGGGCACAGATGCGGGCCGGAGTGGATGCACGATCGCTCGACGGCCGCACTCCCGCGCAACAACTGGCCCAGATCGACACGGAAGCTGTCCGTTTGCAGTCGGCCCAGCAGGAGACGTGGAAGACCCTGCGAAAGCTGCTCGCGGCCGAGGGCGTGCATGTGGTCGGTCCAAACGATCTCAGCGAAGACGATCGGCGCGCGATGGATGAGCGCTTCTTGACGCAAGTGTTCCCGATCCTGACGCCGATGGCCATCGACCCGGCGCATCCGTTTCCGTTTATCCCCAACATGGGTCTCGCCCTGGCGCTGGAGATGACGCGTACCTCAGATGGCGAGACGCTGAATGCGCTGGTTATGATTCCACCGCAATTGGACCGCTATATCCGGCTCAGCGATGGCGCAGACGGCGAGGTGCGGTATCTGCCCCTCGAGGACTTGCTGGAGCTCTACCTCGATCAGCTGTTTCCCGGCTACCATGCCAGCGGCCGATGCATCTTCCGCGTCCTGCGGGACAGTGATCTGGAGATCGAGGAAGAGGCGGAAGACCTCGTGCGCGAGTTTGAGACCGCGCTCAAGCGCCGCCGGAAAGGACAGGCAATCCGTCTCAAGCTGAACGACGATGCTCCTGACGCGCTGAAACGGCTGGTTGCGGACGAGCTCGATGTTGCGCGTGAAGAGGTCTTGGAGGTTGCGGGCGTTGTCGGCATCCAGGACCTGAGCCAGATGCTGACAGACGATCGGCCTGATCTGCTTTGGGTCCCGTATCAGCCGCGTTTGCCGGAGAGAGTCCGCGATCACGACGGCGACATCTTCGCGGCCGTGCGCCAGAAGGACATGCTCCTGCATCACCCCTATGAGAGCTTCGAAGTGGTCGTGCAGTTCCTTCAGCAGGCCGCGCGCGATCCCAATGTCGTGGCGATCAAACAGACGCTCTATCGCACGTCCAAAGGCAGCCCGATTGTGAATGCGCTCTGCGAGGCGGCGGAGGAGGGTAAATCCGTCACCGCCCTCGTCGAGCTGAAGGCACGGTTCGATGAAGCGGCGAACATCCAGCTTGCCCGTCAACTCGAGAGGGCCGGCGCCCAAGTGGTGTTCGGCTTCGTAGACTGGAAAACCCATGCCAAGATCTCGATGGTCGTCCGGCGCGAGGGCAGGGAGCTTGTCACCTACTCGCATTTTGGAACGGGAAACTACCATCCGATCACAGCACGCTTCTATACAGACCTCTCGCTCTTCACCTGCAACCGGACGCATGGGCTCGATGCGGCGAAGATATTCAACTTCATCACCGGGTACGCCGAGCCAAATGCACTCGACGCTGTCCAGGTCGCGCCGCTGACGCTCAAGCAAACGCTGATCGAACGGCTGGAGGCCGAGGCGGAACATGCGCGCGCCGGACGTCCGGCGCATGTTTGGGGCAAGATGAACTCGCTGTTTCACGGAGAGGTCATCGACGCACTCTACCGCGCAAGTCAGGCAGGCGTGCAGATCGATCTGGTCGTCCGGGGCATCTGTGGTCTTCGCCCCGGCGTTCCAGGGCTCAGTGAGAACATCCGCGTCAAGTCAATCGTCGGGCGTTTCCTCGAGCACTCGCGAATTGTGTGCTTCGGCAATGGTGCAGGACTTCCGTCTCAAGACGCGCGGGTCTTTATCTCGTCGGCCGACTGGATGGAGCGCAATCTCGAACGCCGCGTCGAGACGCTGGTCGAGGTCAAGAACCCGACCGTCCACGCACAGATCATGGATCAGGTCATGGCGGCCAACATGCGGGACGAAGCGCAAAGCTGGGTTCTCATGCCGGATGGCACCTATGTCCGCGGCACCGGAGAGACCGGTGGTGAACTTTTCAATTGCCATGAGTTTTTCATGCGGTATCCCTCGCTCTCAGGCCGGGGACGCAGCGGCGCTGCCGACGCGCCACGGCTGACAGAGACAGCGCAGGCGGCCGAGTAGTCGGCGGCGATCAACAAGGCTGAGGCGACGCGAGTTGGGCGCACGCACGGCGGAACCACGCAGGCCGCGCAGCGAACAGGGTGACCTGTTTGTTGACTCCCCGCGATCATTTCACCTGCCGCGCCATGGCGAGAAGCGCATCGGCGTGGTCGATGTCGGGTCGAATTCGGTTCGGATGGTGGTGTTCGAGGGTGGCCGCCGCTGTCCGGCGGTTGTCTTCAACGAACGGGTCTTGTGCGGGCTCGGTGCGCGCCTTGCCACCACCGGGGCGCTCGACATCGAAGGCAAAGGCCGCGCGCTTCGGGCTCTGCGCCGCTTTGCCTCGCTTGCGCCGGGTCTGGGCGTTGGCGCTCTGGCCGGCGTCGCGACGGCTGCTCTCCGGGATGCCGAGGATGGCCCGTCGTTTCGCGATGAAATCGAGGCAGAGACGGGCATTCGCCTCGAGATCGCGAGCGGGGAGCACGAGGCAAGGCTTGCGGCGCTCGGGGTCATCTTCGGCGATCCGCGCACGCGCGGTATTGTCGTCGATCTCGGCGGCGCGTCGATGGAGCTTTGCCCGGTTGCCGAGGGTCGCACAGCCCCCGGTGTGACGACACCCCTCGGCCCGCAGCGTTTCGAGGCGAACGACGGCGCAGCGCGCAAGACCAGACGTGCCATAGATCGCGAGCTGGAGCCGCTGGTGTCGAAGTTCGAATCCTGCAGCAATCGTCTTTGGCTGGTGGGCGGTGCATGGCGGGCTCTGGCCAAGGTGGAAATGGCCCGCACCGATTATCCGATGGGCATCATCCATGAATTCCGGGTCAGTCCGGAGGCGGCGCAGGATCTGGCCCGCTTCGTGCGACGGGTGTCACCGTCTGATCTCGCAGAACTGCCCGGCGTTTCGTCAGCCAGGGTCGGCGTGCTGGCCCACGCCGGTCGGCTGCTCGAGGGGCTGATCAAGCACTTCAACCCTGAAGAAATCATCATCTCGGGGTTCGGACTGCGTGAGGGTGTGTGCTATCAGTATCTTCCGCCGCACCTGCGTGACGAGGACCCGCTGCTGTCGACATGCCGCGGTCAGGAGCGCTCGCGTGCTCGTGCCCCCGGTTTCGGCGCCGAGCTCTCAGAATGGTTGAAGGCGGCATTTCCCGCCGAGAACGAGGAAGAGGCGCGTCTGATCGCGGCTGCCTGCTTCCTTTCGGACATATGCTGGCGGGCGCATCCGGACTATCGCGCCCCCAGTTGTCTCGAAGCCGTGACACGCAACAACCTGTCGAGCGCACGTCATGAGGGGCGGGCGTATATCGGTGCGGCCTTGCTGACCCGGTACAAGGGCGGGCGCAAAGCACTGTCGGTCGAATCATCGCTAAGTGTCTTGCCGGCACAATCTGTCGAGCGCGCCGTTCGCCTTGGTGCATTGATGCGGCTTGGCTGCACAATTTCTGGCGCCACGCCAGGAGTTTTGCCGCACTGCCCCTTGAGCATCGAGAACGATGCGCTTGTTTTATCTCCAGAAGATGACTCTGGAGTAGCCGTTGGTGAGGAAGTTGAGAAGCGGCTCGCACAAGCAGCTAGGTCAATGGAGCTTACTTGGTTTGTAAGGCCAGCCTGACAGTTTGAGCCGTAAGTCAAATGAAGCGCACAGCAATGTACTGCGATTGTTTGTAAAAAGAAGAAACGGCCTGCGCTGGCAGACCGTTCTCACTCCCTAAGACTTGGACCACGTTTCCCGTGTTCTTTCAAAGCTTGATAACGTGTGCTGGACAAAATGTCACTAGTGCAATTGCACGATTTTGAGCAGAAGCCTGCGCAAGAAATGGTCAGGGTCTTCCGGGGCGCTTGCGCCACTTAAGCTTTGCTCCTACACCTGCCGCGGTCCGCGCCAGAGGAGACGAGGCGACATGCACCTGACCCGCTATTTCTTGCCAGTGTTGAAGGAGACACCGGCCGAGGCGCAGATCGTCTCGCATCGTCTGATGCTCCGGGCCGGCATGATTCGACAGTCAAGTGCAGGGATCTATTCCTGGCTTCCGCTCGGCTACAAGGTGCTGCGCCGGATCGAACAGATCGTCCATGAAGAGCAGCAGCGTGCAGGCGCGATCCCATTGCTAATGCCGACGATCCAGCCAGCTGATCTGTGGCGCGAGAGCGGTCGCTACGACGACTACGGCGCCGAGATGCTGCGCATAACAGATCGCCACGAGCGCGACATGCTGTACGGGCCAACGAACGAGGAACAGATCACTGACATCTTCCGTGCGTATTGCGGGTCTTATCGCGACGTCCCGAAGATGCTCTATCACATCCAGTGGAAGTTTCGCGACGAGATCCGTCCGAGGTTCGGAGTGATGCGCGGGCGCGAATTCCTCATGAAAGATGCCTATTCCTTTGACCTGGACCGTGACGCCGCGATCCACTCTTACAATGTACAGATGGCCGCCTATCTGCGCACCTATGAGCGAATGGGCTTGAACGCGATCCCGATGCGTGCCGAGACGGGGCCGATCGGTGGGGATCATTCGCACGAGTTTCTGGTGCTGGCCGAGACGGGCGAGTCGGAAGTTCACTACGACCGGTCGATCGTCGAGAAAACGCTCGGAGATCGCCGGGTGGACTGGGACAGTCGCGAGGAACTGCAGGCGATCTTCGACGAGTGGACGGCGCCATACGCAAGGACGGGCGAGACCCATGACGAGGCGAAGTTCCACGAGATGGTGCCGGACGAGCGTCGCATCTCGGGCCGTGGCATCGAGGTGGGTCAGATTTTTTACTTCGGCACAAAGTACTCCGAGCCCCTGGGCGCTCTGCTGACGAGCCCTGATGGTGAGAAGGTCGCTGTACATATGGGATCGTACGGCGTTGGCGTGAGCCGTCTGGTCGGGGCGATCATCGAGGCCAGCCACGATGACAACGGGATAATCTGGCCCGAAGGCGTGGCACCCTTCCAGGTGGGGCTCGTCAATCTTCGCCAGGGAGACGAAGCGTCGGATGCGGCGTGCGGTGAGCTCTATTCGGAGCTCAGCCGGTCTGGTCTTGAGGTGCTCTACGATGACCGGGATGCGCGTGCCGGCGACAAGTTCAACTCGATGGATTTGATCGGTCTTCCTTGGAGGATCACGGTCGGCCCGCGCGGATTGCAGAAGGGCACCGTCGAGGTCACCTGCCGGCGCACAGGGGAAACCGAGGAGGTCTCGCCGCAGGCCGCAGCAGATCGAATGCGCCAAATCTATTCGGGCATCTGACATGGCGTTCAGCGCCGTTGAATGGATGATTGCGGGCCGTTACCTGCGCGCGCGCCGCAAGGAAGGGGCGATTTCGGTCATCGCAGGTTTCAGTCTGGTTGGCATCATGCTGGGCGTCGCGACGCTCATCATCGTCATGGCGGTGATGAACGGATTTCGCACCGAGCTGGTGGGGCGGATTCTGGGTGCGCAGAGCCACATAACCGTGCTCTCGGCGGGCGGTGTCGGGATCGAGACCTACGACGAGACGGTCGAGCGCATCGTGCGCATTCCCACGGTGACCCGTGCCGCACCGATGATCGAAGGCCAGGTCATGGCGTCGACGAACTCGGGCAATTCGGGGGTGATGATCCGCGGACTGCGCAAAAAGGACATCATGACGTTGTCCGGCGTTGCCGCGCCCGAAAACGCTGCGGGCTCGCTCGATGACTACGATCAGGGTGTGGCGATCGGAAACGGCGTGGCGCAGCAGCTCAACTTGCTGGTGGGTGACAAGATCACGCTGATCAATCCCCGCGGCATCCAGACGGTCCTCGGGACCAAGCCGACGATCAAGACGTACACGGTCACCTACATCTTCCGGATCGGGAACAGCGCCTACGACAAGGTCATTGTCTTCATGCCCCTCGAGGAGGCGCAGAAGTTCTTCCGCAAGCCCGACCGGGTGGATGGCATCGAAGTGATGCTTGCGAATCCAGACGAGGTCGAACGCGTCAGCGTGGAGATCCAGCCGCAGCTTCCGGAGGGCACCTTTCTCTGGAACTGGAAGCGCGCCAACTCGGCGTTCATCTCAGCGCTGGATGTCGAGCGCAACGTCATGTTCCTGATCCTGTCGCTCATCATCCTGGTGGCGGCACTCAACATTATCTCTGGCTTGATCATGCTGGTGAAGGAGAAGGGTCAGAACATCGGCATCATGCGGACATTCGGCATGTCACGTGGCGCGGTGATGCGCATCTTCTTCATTTGCGGTGCGTCGATCGGCGTTGTCGGGACGGCGCTTGGAGTGTTGCTGGGCGTGCTGTTCGTGACCTACATTCATGACATTCAGGCGCTGATCGAGACCATCTCGGGAAGCTCGGTCTGGGATCCTGAACTGCGCTTTCTCACGCGCATACCGGCCATTATGCATCTGTCGGATGTGCTGATCACGATTGCCATTGCATTGACCCTGTCGTTTTTCGCCACGTGGTACCCGGCACGCCGTGCAGCCGCTCTCGATCCGGTCGAGGCGCTGCGATATGAGTGAGGCTGTGCTCGCACTGGTCGACGTACAGCGCGTCTTCGTTCAGGGTCCAAGACGGGTGGAGGTCCTCCGCGGCGTCGATCTGGCCATAAATGCGGGCGAGATCGTGGCCCTCGTCGCACCCTCGGGTGCCGGCAAGTCGACACTGCTCCACATCGCGGGTCTGCTGGACACACCGAGCGCCGGAGACGTGCGCATCGCCGGCGAGTCGATGACCGGGCTCGACGACAAGGCCCGCACAAAGATGCGCAGCACACGGCTGGGCTTTGTCTACCAGTTTCACCATCTGCTGCCGGAGTTCACGGCACTCGAGAATGTGGCACTACCCTGCCGGGCAAGTGGCGTTGCCCGAAAGCCAGCAGAAGACCGGGCTGGTGTTCTGCTGGAGCAGGTGGGTCTTGCTGATCGTGCCGGTCACCGACCAGCCGAGCTTTCGGGCGGTGAACAGCAGCGCGTCGCGATGTGCCGCGCCCTCGCGAACGACCCGCGGATTCTGCTGGCCGATGAACCGACGGGGAACCTCGATCCCGAGACCAGCGGACGGGTCTTCGAGATGCTGCTCAAGGTGGTTCGCGAAGCAGGATTGGCAGCACTGATCGCAACGCACAATCATGCGCTCGCCGCCAGAATGGATCGCATTGTCCGGCTCGAAGAGGGCCGGGTCGCCGCCTGAGCCCTCAGGTCGGTTCGACGTTGCCGCGCCAGACGAGCAGCAGCGGTAGGCAGGCCAGCGCAAACCCGCTCAGCGTAAGAGCCAGGTGTCCGATGCCAAGGACCCCGCCGGCCGGGGCAGCGATCATCAGTCCGGCCAGGGCCAGCAGCAGCCGCATGCCCCATCCCAGCGGGCCGCTGCTGAAGGAGCCCACGAAGCTCACATGACCCTGCATGGCGGCTGAGAGAAACCAGATACCGATCAGTGCGCAAACCAGCACAGCCAGAACCTCCAGTGTTCCTGCCTCGCCGATCAGCGCTGGATTGAGCACGAAGAAGAACGGCGCAATGTAGATGACGCCGCCAAGCCGCATCGCCTCGAGACCTGTGCGCATCGCCGAGGCTCCCGCCATCGTCGCCGCCGCAAACGCTCCCAGTGCCACTGGCGGTGTGATGTAGCTGACCATCCCCCAGTAGAGGATGAACAGGTGCACGGCGAGCTCGTTCAGGCCCGCCTGTACCAGTGCCGGCGCGAGCACCACGGCGAGGAAAATGTAGCACGCGGTCACCGTCATCCCCATTCCGAAGATGAAGCTTGTCAGTGCCCCCATGATGAGAAGCATCGTCACCGAGTCGCCCGCCAGATGGATCAGCTCGGTTGCCAGCGGTCCGGTCAGACCTGTGGCCTGAAACGCGCCGACGATCATGCCGATGCCGAGCAGGACGGCGGTCAGTTCCGCCAGCGTCTTTCCGACCTTGGCGATCATGTCGAGGAAGCCTGAAAGCGTGAACCTGTGTGTGCGCATGATCTGATTGACGATCAGCAAGAGGACCACGGCATAGAAGGGCGCGGTCGTCTCCCAACGGAACGCCACCATCAGGTAGATCAGGAGCGCAAAGACAAAGATGTAGATCCAGCCGGTCCGAAGCGTGCCCAGAAGTCTCGGCAGCACGTCGCGCGACAGCCCACGCAAGCCGTTTCGTGCAGCGTAGGCGTCAATCTGCGCAAACAGGCCGAAGTAGTACAGCAATGACGGGATCGCTGCGGCCAGCATGATTTCCACGTACGGGCGTGACAGCCACGATGCCATCACGAACGCCGTCGCGCCCATGATCGGCGGCATCAGGACGCCGCCCGTCGACGCACAGGCCTCGGTCGCAGCGGCATAGCGCGGATCAAATCCGGTCTTCTTCATCGCCGGAATTGAAACTGCTCCGGTCGTGAGCACGTTCGAGATCACCGAGCCGGACATCGAGCCCATGAACCCCGACGCGAAGATCGCAACCTTGGCCGCGCCGCCGCGGTAGCGTCCGACGAGTGCCAGCGCGAGGTCGTTGAAGAACTTTCCCCCACCGGTGAACTGCAGGATTGCTCCGAACAGGATGAAGCCGATCACCAGATTGCCGAAGGCCCGCATCGGAATGCCGAAGCTCGCCTCTGACGAGATCATGAAGTAGGGGACCACGTCTCGAAACGGTTGGGTGAAGCCGCTCAGAGGGTCGGGCACGTGCTCTGCGAAGGTCGGATAGAGAGAAAATCCGAGCACGATCGCGAAGAGGATCAAGCCGCCAGCGCGCCGCGTCCCTTCGAGGATCAGAACATAGAACAGGATCGAGGCCCAAACGGCATGATCCGGGGCGGCATACTCCCATCCAGCCTCCAGGCTCTCGTTGGCCGTGGCCACGAAGAAACCCGCCACCAGGATGGTGAGCGCAGCCAGCAGCCAGTCATACCACGGTACGATCGGTGTGGCCGGTCCATAGGCGCGAAAGCAGAGAAAGGTGAGCGCCAGAAAAACACCCGCCAGCGAGTAGAGATACATGCCTTCTAGCAGCACATAGCCACCGAGGCGCAGGTTGAAGAGCTGGTTCACCGCCAGGGCAATGGCGGCCAGCGTGCCCACCACAATCACCCAGCGGGCAGCACCCGTCACTTGTGGGCGCGCACCGGTGTCGTCGTCATGCGGTTGGGACGTGGCAATGGGGTCGGTCATGGTTTCGGCCAAACGTGCCGAACCGTGCCCGTCGCCGGGCACGGCCGATTTGCAGCCACGATCAGAACACCACTTCGAATCCGTGCTCGGCGAGCACCGCACGACGCTTGGTCACCCAGGTTTCCTCCCAGTTGGACGGCGGAGAGGACTTCATCTCGGCCCATGCATCCGTGAGTACCTTCTGGCGGGCAATCAGCTTATCGTTGTGCGCTTGCGCGTCGTCCGACCAGGTGCCGATTTCCTTGTAGTAGCGGATCGCCCCTTCATGGTACGGCGCCACCCAGGTGTAGTTCTGTTTGTCCAGAGCCCAGCCGTTGATCCCCGGTGCCTTGTCCTTGAACCCATCGTAGAGCTCGTTCATCGCCTTGGTCATGTTGTAGACCAGATCGGCGTCCTGAGAATCCATGGTCATGAGGACGGGGTAAGCGTACCCGGCAGTCGCAACGCCCGGCGTGTCATCGATGGTAGCGCCGACGACGGCCGTCATCGGATTGAAGAACGGGGCAATTTCCTTCATGCGCGCGAGGCCTTCGGTGTTGGCCGGATCGATCGGCGGCCAGAACACGCCGCGAGGGCCCGAGGCAGCTTCGTAGGCTTTGCCGGAGTTCGTCGATGCGAATGCCGCGTCCACGGAGCCATCGATCATGCCCGCCCACGATGCACCGAATCCGCCAAACTCGACCTTCTCGACATCATCCCAGGTGAGCCCGCCGTAGGCCAGATAGGCTTCGTTGTTGACGTTCAGCGCCGGTGCGCCCTTGACCCAAGCCACCTTCATGCCCTTCAGGTCGGCGTACTCGAAGCCCTCGCAACCTGGCTTGCCTGCCTTCTCGCAGGCCTCAGCGGCGACCGCGAGCGCCAGTCCAACTTTGCCGCCATTGTTTGCGGCAAGGATGCGTACCGGCTGAGGGCCCCAGTTTTCTGCGCCAAACTGGAAGACGCCTTCCTGCGCCATGAACGAACCGCCTACACCGTTCGCCGAGAACTGCACCTTGCCCTGGCGGACCGGCTCGGTGCGCGCGATGTCGTTCTTGCCCGGCAGCACCCGAAGGTTTGTTCCCGTGGCCTCCTGCAGTGCCGCGCCGATGGCCACTGACTGGTTGTATCCTGCCGAACCCGTCCCGTAGGCCGTCCAAGTCAGCTGTTTGGGCAGCTCGAGCGCGCCAGCCACCATGGGGCTGGCAATCAGGCCAAAGGCCACCGCATATCTGCTGATCCGCATTTCATCCTCCCGATACCGACGACTTCAAAGGTCATTCTGAAAGCCACTCTCCGGCAAAGCCTACAGGGGCGCAAGTGGCATGGCGTTCTATCGGCAATGTGATCGTGATCACCTGACGCAACGGAGCCTTGTTCCAATCCCTCCGCCCGGTGCTAGAGTTGCGTGAAATCACCCGGGAACAGGGTGGGCCCGATAGCGGGACGGAGGAAGTCAATGAAGCATCCGGATGCGCCGGACTACGCCGTCGCGGTCGTTGGCTGCGGTGCGATGGGGCAGGGGATTGCTCAGGTCTCCGCGCAGGGCGGTATGCGCACTTTTCTATATGATGCACGAGAGGGCGGTGCGGCGGCCGCGAAGGATCGCATCGCCGGGCACATCAACCGGATGGCCGAGAAGGGCCGCGTCAGCGAGACCGACGCAGACGCGGCGATCAACCGGCTAGAGGTGGCGGGCACGCTTGGTGATCTGGCGGAGTGCGACGCCGTGGTCGAGGCGGTGTTCGAGGATCTCGATGTGAAGCGCGCGTTGTTCGCCGAGATCGAGGTCTCCGTCGGACCCGAGTGTCTCATCGCGTCGAACACATCCTCGATTCCCATCGCGTCGATTGCGCGGGACTGCCGGCACCGTCAGCGGATCGGCGGGCTGCACTTCTTCAACCCGGTGCCGCTCATGAAACTGGTCGAGGTGATCCGCGCCGCCGAAAGCTCGGATGAGACGATCTCCAATCTGATGGCGCTCGGCAAGCGCATGACCCGCGTGCCGGTCGAGGTCAAGGACAGCCCGGGTTTCCTCGTGAACATGGGCGGGCGCGCCTACACCACCGAGGCGCTCAGGATCGTGCACGAGGGCGTGGCGACACCGGCGCAGGTTGATGCCGTGATGCGCGACTGCTGGGGCTTCCGGATGGGCCCCTTCGAGCTGATGGACCTCACGGGCATCGATGTGAACTACCCCGTCAGCCAAATCATCTGGGAAGGGTATGGCTACGACCCGCGCATCAAGACCTCACCAAACCACAAGGCGATGTTCGACGCCGGGCTCTACGGGCGCAAGACAGGGCAAGGCTGGTTCGCATACGCCGACGGCAAGCCGCTTGATCGCCCCAGCCCGGACTTCGAGACAGATGTGGCACCTGCACGAAAGGTTGTTCTGACCGCTGGTGACCCATCACCCGCGCAATCAGCTGCGACCCTCGACCCACTGAGATCATTTTGCGAGGAGATTGGCGTCACTCCGATTGCGGATGACAGCGAAAGTCCGATCCTGGGTGCTGGCTGGGGCTTCGATTGTGCGCACATCGCGACATTGGCGGGTGTCGATCCCGCACGGCTTGTTGGGGTCGATCTGGCTGGAAACCAGTCGAAGCGGGTGACGCTGATGACACCGCCGGGTGGTGATCCTTCGGCCCTGGCAGCGGTGGCCGCTGCGGTCTCGGCATCGAACCGTTCCGTGACGGCCATTAAAGATGGCCCTGGCTTTGTCGGACAACGGATGGCTGGGATGGTGGCCAACCTTGGCTGCTACATGGCCGAGATCGGTCTGGCATCTCCCGAGGACATCGATACAGCCATGGAGCTCGGGCTCAACTATCCGCGCGGCTCGATCGCGTTGGGTGAGGACATCGGGGCCGATGCTTTGCTGAGCTTGCTCGGTGCGCTCCAAACCGTGACCGGCGATGACCGCTATCGCCCGACGTCGTGGCTGAGGCGCCGGGCCCAGCTTGGGCTCTCGCTATATACACCGAACTGAGGGGACCGAGATGCGCTGGAAAAACCGGCCGGAAGGCTCGAACTGGGGGGACTTTGGTCCCGATGACCAGATCGGGCGGCTGAACTGGCTGGGGCCGGAGCAAGTGAAGAAGGGCGTCGCCGAGGTGCGGGAAGGCCGGACGTTCTGCCTCTCCATGCCGCTCGACTATCCCGGCGGAAACATCCTGAACCCCGCGCGCCATCCGCCGCAACGGTTCGCGACCCGAAGCCCGGATGGCCGGGACCGCTACCTTCTGCCGACGGCGGAAGCGCTGAACAACCCGGACCTCACGGATGTCGTGAACGATGACCGGGTGATGCTGCACACACAGTATTCGACGCAATGGGATGCGCTTTGTCACGTGGGCGGGCTGTTTGATGCGGACGGTGACGGGATCGCTGAGAAAGTCTTCTACAACGGTTGGCGGGCGGACGAGCACATTCTGCCCGGGGTGCCGTGTGAGGATTGCGGGGGGTTGACGGCGTCGGAGGCAACACGTCTCGGTATCGAGACAATGGCGGAGACTTGCATACAGGGACGTGCCGTTCTCATCGACCTTCACAAGGCCTATGGCGAGGCGCATCTGGACATCGACATGGCTGGTCTCGAGGACGTCATGTCGGCCCAGAACGTCACTGTCGAGAAAGGCGATATGGTTTTGTTTCACACGGGGTGGACCCGGCTGATGCTCGAGGCGGAGCGCCAGCCCACCCACGAGATGCTGCACGGCACCTGTACGGCCCTCGAAGGACGTGATCCGCGGTTGCAGGAGTGGATTCGCGACAGCGGGGTGGTCGCGCTCATATCGGACAATTATGCGGTGGAACGCGCACCTTCGCGCACGGGCTCGGGCCGCAGGCCGATGCTTCCGATCCACGAGCTGTGTCTCTTCAAGCTGGGCATTCCCTTGGGCGAGATCTGGTGGCTCGGCGATCTGGCGGCGTTCTTTGGCGAGACCGGTCGCAACAGATGTCTCCTGACCGCTCCCCCGCTCAGATTGCCCGGCGCAGTGGGATCACCTGCGACACCGGTGGCAACGGTATGAGCACGCTGGATGATCTTCTTAGTCCGCGCTCCGTCGCGGTTGTCGGGGCATCTGATGACCCGAGCCGCATTGGCGGACGCCCCCTCAGCTACTTTCTCAACCATGGCTTCAAGGGTGAAGTCTATCCCGTGAACCCGCGCCGCGAGACGGTGCAGGGCGCGCGGGCGTATCCATCTGTGTCCGAGCTTCCGGGCTCGGTCGATTTTGTCCTCGTGGCTGTACCCGCGCCGGCCGTCGTTGGGGTTGTGCGTGAGGCGGTCGCCAAGCAGGCAAAGACGGTGATGATCTTCTCGTCCGGCTTCGCCGAGGCGGGGGAGGACGGCGCTGCCTGGCAGGCCGAACTCAGCGACATCGCGCGCGAGACCGGGGTGCGCATCGTCGGCCCGAATTGCCTCGGCAGCTTCAATGTCGCGGCGAGCTTCTATCCGACGTTTACGTCGAGCCTCGAGTATGTGCCGCCGCTCGATGGCGGCGTGGCGGTTGCCTCTCAATCAGGCGCTTACGGCAGCCACATCTATTTCGTCGCCCGCCGCCGGCGTCTGGGCATGCGCTACTGGCTCACCACCGGCAACGAGTGTGATCTTCACACTGCGGAGGTCATACAGCTGCTCGCCGAGCATGATGACGTGCACACGATCTGTGCCTATGCCGAGTCGATCAAGGATGGCCCTGCATTGATTGAGGCGCTGGAGACCGCGCGCGCCGCACGCAAACCCGTCATCATCATGAAGGTAGGGCGCTCGGAAGTTGGTGCACAGGCAGCCTCATCGCACACCGCATCGCTGGCCGGTGAAGATGCTGTCTACGATGCGGTTCTCCGGCAGTGTGGTGCGTGGCGGGCGCGCACGACCGAAGAGATGATGGACATAGCGATCGCGTGCCGTCCGCGGATCTACCCCTCGGGCAACAAGGTTGGTCTGGTGACCATTTCCGGTGGCGCGGGCGTCCTCATGGCCGATGCCGCTGAGGAACACGGTCTCGATGTGGCGCCGATGCCCGAGGATGCACAAGCTGATCTGAAGGCGATCGTGCCGTTTGCCTCGCCCCGCAATCCGGTCGATGTCACCGCACAGTTCTTTAACGACATGAGCCTTGTCGAACGCTTCACGGAACTCATGCTGGACCGTGGCGGCTACGATGCCCTCATCGGCTTCTGGACGTCGGTCGCAGGAAATCCCAAGCTCTCACGGGGGTTGATCGACGGTCTGCGCAAGACGATGGCGGGGCGCGAACGCACGCTGTTCATCCAGTCGCTTCTCGCGCCCGACGAGATCGTCGCCGAGTACGAGGCCGAGGGCCTGCCGTGTTTTGAGGATCCGAGCCGTGCCGTCGCCGCCATGGCCGCACTCGTGTTCTTCGGTCGCGCCTTTGATCGCGGTCGGGCAGAGGCGCCCAGCGTGCCCGAAGGTTCGATGCTGCCAGACGGCACCCTGACTGAGCAGTCCGCGAAGGAAGTGCTCGCAAGAGCGGGCCTCGTGATGGTCGAAGACCATCTCGTCACCTCCGCCAAGCACGCACGAGAAGTTGTGGCGGCGATGCACGGACCGGTGGCCATGAAGATCGCGTCACCCTCCATCCTGCACAAGACCGAAGCGGGTGGCGTGGTGTTGCATGTCACGGAAGATCTCGCAGGACAGACCTACAATCAGATCACCGCGAATGCGACACGCCATGATCCATCGGCGCACATCGACGGCGTGCTGATCTCGCCCATGGTCAATGGGGGGATCGAGCTCATTCTGGGCGCTCGCATCGATCCGGTCTTCGGTCCCGTTGTGATGGCGGGCCTGGGCGGTGTCTTCACCGAGGTGCTGCAGGATGTTTCTTTCCGCGCTGCACCTGTCTCTCCCGAGACCGCGCGCGAGATGGTGGAGGAGCTCCACGGCGTGGCGATGCTCAAAGGTGCGCGCGGCAAACAGCCCGTTGACATGGGGCATCTGACGGATGCGATCAGCAAGCTCTCGATCTTTGCCGTTGCGCATGCCAATGAAATCGAATCCGTCGAAATGAATCCGGTGCGCGCCCGCGCGCATGATTGTCTCGCGCTTGATGCGCTGATCGTGAAGAGGTCCTGATGGCTCTGCCGCCCGTTCTTCAAAATCTCCGAGTTCCGGCTTTCGGCGCGCCGCTCTTCATCATTCAGAATCCGGATCTGGTGATTGCCCAGTGCAAGGCGGGAATTCCTGGTTGCTTTCCTGCCCTCAATGCGCGCGAAACCGAGGGCGAACCGCCGCTGCTCGATGCCTGGCTCACCCGCATCAAGGAGGAGCTCGATCGCTACAACCAGGCCAATCCCGACCGCCCGGCGGCGCCATTCGGTGTGAACCAGATTGTGCACCGTTCGAATGGACGGCTGATGCGCGATATGGAGATCATGGTCCGCCACGAGGTGCCGCTTTGCGTGACGTCTCTTGGCGCGCGCCCTGAGATCTACGAAGCGGTGCGCAGCTATGGCGGCATCACGCTCCATGACGTGATCAACAACACCTTCGCGCGAAAGGCGATCGAAAAGGGTGCTGACGGGCTGGTCGCGGTGGCGGCCGGCGCCGGAGGCCATGCCGGCGCCGTGTCTCCCTTCCCGCTGGTCCAGGAGATCCGGGAGTGGTTCGACGGGCCGCTGCTGCTGTCGGGCTGCATCTCGACCGGAGAACAGCTTCTCGCGGCGGAGGCCATGGGGGCCGATCTCGGCTACATCGGCACGGCCTTCATCGCGACGGAGGAGGCGAATGCCCAGCCCGAATACAAGCAGATGCTTGTCGATTGCACCTCGTCGGACATCGTCTACTCCTCGCTTTTCACGGGGGTGCTGGGCAACTACCTGAAGCCCTCGATCGCGCGTGCGGGGATGGATCCGGACAATCTGCCCGAGTCCGATCCGAGCAAGATGGACTTCTCATCCGGCTCCTCGAAGCCAAAGAGCTGGAAGGAAATCTGGGGATCCGGGCAGGGAATCAACGCGATCAAGAACGTGCAGTCCACGGCTGCGTTCGTGGCCAAGCTCGAAGCGGAGTACTTGTCCGCCCGCGAGCGGCTCGGGCTGGCGACACGCGCAGCTGCGGAATGAATGATTTGGGCGGCCAATCGCATCACAGAGCGGGGGATTGATATGACAGATGGTCAGGCAACGTCGATCGTGCATGTCGACAACGAGCGGACACGCGTGACGGAGTGGCGCTTCGCGCCGGGGGCAGCGACGGGCTGGCACCGCCACGAATTCGACTATGTGATCACGCCCGTCACCGATGGCCAGGTTCGGATCGTGGGTGCCGGGGGCGCCGAGAGTCATTCGGAGATGGTCGCGGGTCGGTCCTACTTCCGCGAGGCTGGTGTCGAGCATGACGTGATCAATGCAGGCGCTGCGGAGCTTCGGTTCGTCGAGGTGGAGTGGAAGGGATGAGCGTCGGGCCCGAAGCTGCCTTCGCTGCATTTCTTGCCGAGGGCCGTTTTATGCTCCAGCGGTCGCGCTCCACCGGGGCTTACGTCTTCTATCCTCGTGCGTTCATGCCCGGCAGCGGCGAAACGGACCTCGAGTGGGTGGAAGCGTGCGGGCGCGGAACCGTCTATGCCACGACTGCAAATCGCCGCTCACCGGAGAAGGGCGGCACATTCAATGTCGCCCTGATCGATCTCGAGGAGGGGCCGCGCATGATGTCGCGTGTCGTCGGCGCTCCACCTGAGGGCGTGACAATCGGGCACAAGGTCACCTCGAAGATCGAGGAGCTCAATGGTGCGCCTGCGATCGTCTGGGAGTTGGCGCAGTGAGCCTGCGCGGCAAATCTGCGTGTGTTGGTGTTGCCACCCACGGATGCGGAGAGGCACCGGGCTGGAACTCGACCGAGCTCATGGGCGTGGCCGTCCTCGAGGCTCTGTCGGATGCCGGTCTGACACTTGCGGACGTTGATGGGGTATGGGCCGCAACGGCCATTCATTCGATGGCGGGCATGTCGCTTGCCGAGCATCTCGGGATCCACCCGAATTTCTCGTCCGGCTCGAACATCGGCGGTTCGTCCTTTCTGGCCCATGCGATCGACGCCACACTCGCGCTGGACGCCGGGATCATTGACGTGGCGGTCATCGCGTATGGCTCGAACCAGCGTACGGCGGGTGGTTTCCGTTCGGTTTCCGAGCCGATGCCCTTCGAAGCCCAGTACGAGCCCCGCAACCCGATCACCGCATATGCGCTTGCCGCAAACCGATATATGCACGAGTACAGCGCCACGCGCGAACATTTGGCGGAAGTGGCCGTCGCCGCGCGTGCCTGGGCTGCGTTGAACCCGGAGGCATTTGCACGCGACCAGATCACGGTCGAGGATGTTCTGGCCGCACGGATGATCTCGGATCCGCTTGGCAAGCTTGATTGCTGTCTTGTGACCGATGGCGCGGCTGCCGTCGTGATGGTGCGCGCTGATCGCGCCAAGGACTTCGCGAAGCCCGTGTACTTTTTGGGTGGCGCAATGGCGCACGACCACCGGATGATCTCGGAGATGCCGTCGCTGACCACGACGTGCGCGGTTGACTCGGGCCAACGTGCGTTCGCCATGGCAGGATACGGCCCGGATGACATGGACACAGTCCAGCTCTACGACGCGTTCACAATCAACACGATCCTGTTCCTCGAGGACCTGGGTTTCTGCGCCAAGGGCGAGGGCAAGGACTTCGTGTCGGGTGGGCGCATCGGACCGGGCGGTGTGCTCCCGGTGAACACCAATGGCGGCGGGCTCTCCTGTGTGCATCCCGGCATGTACGGCCTGTTCGTGATGATCGAGGCGATCCGTCAGGCACGCGGCGAGGCGCCGGGCCATCAGGTGCCGGATGCGAAGCTCTGCCTTGCTCACGGCAATGGCGGCGTGCTTTCCTCGCAGGTGACGACGATCTGGGGCACGGGTGACACCCTCTAGGAGGCCAAGATGGATCTGAACTATTCCGACGAAGAGCTGGCCTTCCAGGCCGACGTGCGCACCTGGTTGCGGGAGCGTCTGCCGTCGGCATTGGTCGAAAAGGTGCGGAAAGGTCAGCGGTTGTCGAAGCAAGATTACCTGACCTGGCACGCGATCCTTCGCGAGCGGGGCTTTCTCTCCTGGCACTGGCCGGTCGAGCATGGCGGGACAGGCTGGGGACCTGCAGAAAAGAACATCTTCGATGAGGAGATGGTGGCAGCCGGTGCGCCGCGCATTGTCCCGTTCGGGCTCAACATGCTCGGCCCCGTCCTGATCAAGTACGGCACCGATGCGCAGAAGGCGCACTATCTGCCGCGCATTCTCGAGGATACGGATTTCTGGTGTCAGGGCTATTCGGAGCCCGGGTCGGGGTCGGATCTGGCATCCCTGCGCACAACGGCCGTGCGTGACGGCGATCACTACGTCGTCAATGGTCAGAAGACATGGACCACGTTCGCCCACTTCGCCGACTGGATTTTTCTTCTGGTCCGCACGGATCCGAATGCCGCGAAACCACAGGAAGGAATCAGCTTCCTGCTCTGCGACATGTCCACACCGGGCTTGGAAGTGCGCCCGATCTACACGCTTGAAGGAGAGCACGAGGTCAATGAGGTCTACCTGACGGACGTGCGCATTCCGGTCGAGAACCTCGTGGGCGAGGAAAACAAGGGCTGGACGATCGCCAAGTACCTCCTCACCTTCGAGCGCACCGGGATTGCGGGTGTGGGCTACTCTAAGGCGGCCGTTGCGAAGATTCGCAAGCTCGCAGCGCGGGAGCTGAAAGACGGCAAGCCGCTGCTGGAGGACCCGCTGTTCGCCGCGCGCCTTGCCCGCGTCGAGATTGATCTCATGGCCCTCGAGGTGTTCAACAACCGCGTTGTCGCCGCCGCTGGTGCCGGCAAGGCGCCCGGACCCGAAAGCTCACTTCTCAAGATCAAGGGCACTCAGGTGCGCCAGGAGACGACGGATCTCTTGCGTCGTGCCGCAGGGGTGTACGCTGTGCCGGACGTTCCGGAAGCGTTCGATGCCGGGTGGAACGGCGAGGCGCCCGGGCCTGAGGAGGCGCTGCCGCTTGCCCGGCAGTACTTCAACATGCGCAAGACGTCGATCTACGGCGGTTCGAATGAGATCCAACGCAATATCGTCGCGAAACATATGCTCGGACTCTGAGATGACTGACGCGGGTCTTCGACCGCGCACGGCAGATCTCGGACCGGCGCGACGCTGCTTGCCGCAGCAGATCAGAGACAGATGAAATAGGGGTGCGGCGTTTCAACCGTCGCCAGAAGCAGCAGGACCGCGATGGATTTCGAGCTCTCCGAAGAACGGCGCATGATCAAGGACACGGCGGAGCGGTTCATCCGCGAGCGCTACACGCTTGATGTGCGGCATGCGGCTGTGCAGTCGGAGATCGGCTACAGTCGGGAGATGTGGTCCGAATTCGGTGAACTCGGGCTGATCGGGGCACTGATGCCGCCTGAGGTCGAGGGGTTCGGCGGAACCGGTGAAGACATTGCGCTGATCTTCGAGATCATCGGAAAGGGTCTGGTGGTCGAGCCCTTCCTGCCGGCGCTCATGGCCGCGCAACCGCTGATCGCACACGGGCCGGTGTCGACCTTGCAGAGCCTCATGGCCGCCGAGACCATCGTTGCCTTCGCACACAGCGAGCCAGAAGCTCGCTACACCGCCACCCATGTCCAAACGCAGGCCGATGCAGACGGTGACGACTGGTGTCTCTCCGGTCGCAAGTCGGTTGTACTCTCCGGGGCGTCTGCGCAGTTGCTGGTTGTGTCCGCGCGGGTTTCGGGTGCGCCGTCGGATACCGATGGTCTTGGTCTCTTCATGGTCTCGCCGAGCGCCGGTGGTGTGACCCTCGATGGGTTTCGCGGGATCGACGGGCCGCATGTTGCCGAGGTCTCGCTCGAACGTGCACACGGCACGCCGATCGGAGCACCGGGAAATGCCTGGACGGACATCGAACGGGCGCTTGCTGTCGGCACGCTGGCGGTCTGCGCAGAGGCCGTTGGCACGATGGATGTGGCGCGGGACATGACGCTGGCCTACCTGAAAGAGCGCACTCAGTTCGGTCAGCCGATCGGTGCCAACCAGGCGTTGCAGCATCGTATGGTCGACATGATGCTGGAGATCGAACAGGCGCGTTCGGCCGTTCTGCTGGCTGCATCCACACTCGATGCCCCCGCCGACCTGCGCGACATGAACCTGTCGGCAGCCAAGCATCTGATTGGCCGGGTCGGGCGCCTTGTCGCCGAGGAGGCGATCCAGATGCACGGCGGCGTGGCCATGACATGGGAATGGCCATTGCCGCATTTTGCAAAGCGCCTGATGATGATCGATCATCTCTTCGGTGACGAGGATCACCACCTGCAACGGTTCGTCACGCTTTCGGCTGCGGTTAACGCTGACGCCGCATCATCTTGAAATGGCCCGAATCGTCCGCGATATGGTAGTCATTGCGTAAGGAGGGAGCCTCATATGATTCAGCGCATTCTGATGACCCTCGTGGTCTCGGCAATTCCAGCACTCGCTGTCGCCGGACCGGAGTATACGGCCCAGGAAGTTATTGAACGTTTCAGCGGCAATGCCGCGGCAGCCGACGCGTGTCCCGCAGGCAAACCATGTCTGCCGAAGACGAAGACGCGTGCCGTTTGCATTGGCACCGCGGCCGCTTGTGCGAAGCAGGAGGCTGAAACGACGGCCGCCGCCGCACCTCCGAGCGCCTTCGATCTTCTGATCACCTTCGAGCTTGGTTCGGATCGCCTGAGTGGACAGGCCCAGGACAACCTGCGTGAGTTCGCCAAGGCCCTGACTTCTCCGGAACTCAGCAACGCCCAGTTCAACGTGGACGGCCACACGGATGCCCGCGGATCAGAGGGTTTCAACCTCACCCTGTCCGAGCGCCGGGCTCAGTCGGTCGTGCGCTTTCTTGAGGAGCTTGGCGTGTCGAGTTCTCGGCTCAACGCCAACGGTTACGGCGAATCTCGCCCGCGCGACACCGATCCTTTCGCGGCCATCAATCGCCGCGTCGAGGCGACGATCCGCACCCAGTGAGCGAAGACCGGGCATCATCTGCCCGGCGATACCCTCTCCATCCGAATTTCGGCGGCGCGGTACGTTCGCGCCCACCAACAACGCGAAGTGGCGCGACGTAATCCTTGCGCCCGCGCCGAAAGGCAGTCTTCATGTGTCTTCCCGCCCGGCAAGGAGACTGCCCATGTCAGAGCGTATCATCCGCGAGCAGAGCGGCCGCGTGCTCCAGATCGTCAACAACGATCCACCCACCCGAAATGCACTGAACTGGGACTTCTATGACGGGTTCCGGGCTGCGATCGAAGAAGCCTCCGCCGACACTGCAATCGGTGCGATCGTGCTCACAGGCGCAGGCGGCTTCTTCTCGTCCGGCGGCAACATCAACGGACTGAAGGAGCGCGCTCAGTCCGACTTCGAGACCCGTCGCGGTTCGGTTGAGATGCTTCACCAGATGATCATGGCGATGCGGCACTGCCCCAAGCCGATCATCGCCGCGATCGAGGGGGGGGCTGCCGGGGCGGGCGCGTCGCTGGCCGCCGCCTGCGACCTGATCGTTTCCGCCCGCGATGCTTATGTCTCGATTGCCTACATCAAGATCGGCATCACCCCCGATGGTGGATCGACGGCCTTCTTCGGGCGCGCACTGCCCAGGCAGCTTGTCTCGGAGATGGTGTTCACCGGCGACCGGGTCCCTGTCGAGCGGCTCTATCAGTGCGGCATGATCAATCGCCTGACCGAGCCCGGCGAGGCGCTGCAGACTGCCATGACATGGGCCACAGAACTGGCCGACGGGCCGTCCACTGCGATGGGCGTCGCCAAGGCGCTTGTGGACGGCGCGCAGTCAGCCAGCCTGCAGGCACAACTCGACGCCGAGGCGGATGCGGTGGTCACAGCCCTTGGCGGGCCCGAGGGCCTCGAAGGCGTCACCGCATTCCTGGAAAAACGCAAACCCAACTTCCGCGATCTGAGCTGACGGCCCGGCCGGGCCGGTCTACTCCCAGCTCACCGTGACCGCACGATCGTTCTTCGAGTCGTCAAGCAGACCGAACAGGGCCTGTCCCTTGACCTCCTTCGCGATCAGGATCCTGTCTTCCGGAACGCCGCTCTTGATGAGATGGCTTCTGACCGTTTGGGCCCGTCCTTCCGCCACTTTCTTGTTGGCTTCGTCTGAGCCCTGCGCGTCGACTTGCGCGAAGATGCACACCGCGTCCTTGAACTTGGCCGTCTCGGCAAACTCGACCAGCGCGGCCTTGTCCTCCGCTGTCAACGACGTGACGCCGACGTCATAGTGGATCGTGGTGGCACCATTGCCCCCGGCGCCGCACGGAGCTGCCAGCACCGGCACTGCTAGACCGGCCAGAAAAACTGCTGCTAACAAGGTTGGTCTGATCATGTCGCTCTCCCCAGAGTGTTTCCTGCCAGCGCACTGAATGATGCGTCCGGCAACCGAGGATTGCCACGTCTCGCAGAACGGACCAACACTCAATCATTCTTCACCAGCCCGCTGATGAGCGCTTGGCCGATGCCCTCGCTTTATTGACCGGAGCCCCAGCGTGCATAAATTCCGCAGAGCGCTTGCTTGCCGCGGTCAGCAGCGCCATCGCAGCATGGGTGACACCCCAACATTCGAAGAGGCACCGATGTCACGACTGCCCGAACTGCCGGTCGAGAGCATGACACCCGACCAGAGGCGCGTGCACGATGCCATCGTTGATGGACCGCGCGGGCGCATCGGCGGTCCCTTCATGGCGTGGCTGCGTCGGCCGGAGTTTGCCGATGCCGCGCAGCAGGTCGGTACGTATTGCCGCTTCGGCACGACGATCAGCCGCGACCTGGCGGAGATTGCCATTTGCGTGACAGGCGCTCACTACAAGGCCGAATACGAGTGGTGGGCCCACTCCCGCATGGCTCATGAGGCCGGGGTGGCAGAGGCGGTGACGGATGCGATCCGGGATGGACGCGAACCGGTCTTCGAGACCATCGCCGGCAAGGTGGTCTATGAAACGGCAAGAGCGCTGAACACCCGCCATCGGCTCACGGATGAAGAATACGATCTGGCCAGGCAGGTGCTGGGCGAGGAAGGCCTCCTCGACGTCATCGGCATCTGCGGCTACTACGCGCTCGTTTCACTCACTCTGAACGTCTACGAGATGCCGACGCCGGATGGCTCGACCGCCTTCTCTTGATACCGAAGAACGCCCAGCACAGCGACAGGACACGTCATGCCCGAGACCAAGCTCTTCGACCCGATCCGCATGCGCGGGATCGAGATCCCCAACAGAATTGTGGTCGCACCGATGTGCCAGTACACCGCCGAGGACGGCATGGCGGGCAACTGGCATCTGGTGCATCTGGGCCAGTTTGCAGTCTCGGGTCCGGGACTTGTCTTCGTGGAGGCGACAGGGGTCGAGCCCGAGGGTCGCATCACCGCCGGCTGCACGGGTCTCTGGTCCGATGCCCATGCCGAGGCGTTCCGGCCCATCGTTCAGTTCTTTCGCAGCTATGGCGCTTCGAAAATCGGCATGCAGCTTGGCCATGCCGGACGAAAGGCCTCGGTTCAGGTGCCCTGGCAGGGTGGTGCGCCGCTCAAGCCCGAGGACGGCGCCTGGCAGACGGTGGGCCCGTCGGCGTTGCCCTATGCCGACGGCTGGCACACGCCGGTCGAGCTTGGGGACAATGCGCTGAAGCGGGTCAGGGACGCGTTTGTCTCGGCGACGGAGCGTTGTCTCGATGTCGATTTCGACGTGATCGAACTGCACTCGGCGCACGGATACCTGTTTCACCAGTTCCTGTCGCCGATCTCGAACCAGCGCACGGATCAGTATGGCGGCAGTCTCGAGAACCGGATGCGCTTCCCGCTTGAGGTGTTCGATGCGATGCGCGCGGTCTGGCCTGAGGACCGGCCGATGGGCGTGCGGTTCTCCGCAACCGACTGGGTCGCCGGGTCGGGCTGGGATCTGCCCGATGCCATTGAGTATGCCAGGGTCCTCGCGGAGCATGGCTGCGACTTCGTGGATGTGTCGTCGGGCGGAAACTCGCCCCTTCAGGATATCCGCGTGGGTCCCGGCTATCAGACGCTGTTTGCCGCCGCGATCAAGCAGGCGGTCCCGGAGCTTACCGTCATGGCTGTGGGCAAGATCACCGAGCCGGTCCAGGCAGAGCACATTCTGACCACGGGACAGGCGGACATGGTCGCGCTTGCCCGTGGCATCACCTATGACAGCCGGTGGGCATGGCATGCCGCCGAGGCACTGGGCGACAAGCGCGCGGCCTTTCCCGCCCAGTACGCCCGCTCACACCCGTCGATGCAGGGCCTGCCGATTCCGGGCAATCCGCCGCCCGCGAAATAGAAGATGTACACGCTCTACACAGCACCGCTTGCGCGGTCTCTGATGGTGGAGATGGTGCTTGCGGAGGGCGGCATCTCCTATGAGACGCGCTCGCTCGACATGCGCGGCGGTGAGCACCGCGACCCGGCCTACTTGGCGGTGAATCCCGCCGGTTGGATCCCGGCGCTTGTCACACCGGAAGGCGAGACGATCTACGAGACACCGGCGATCAATCTCTGGCTTTGCGAGCGCCATGGGCTCGATCTTGTGCCGCCGCCCGGTGATCCGGATCGCGGGTCATTCCTGTCTGCGTTCTTCAACGTGACGGGCGAAATTGAACCGACCCTGAAGCGGGCCTTCTATCCCGCACGATACGCAATCCAGTCCGAACAGATCGATGCCGTTCGTGATCAGGCATGGCAAATGGTGGCGGACAGGCTCGCGCCCGTGGAGGTGCGACTGAGTGCGAACGGGCCCTGCATTCTCGGCACGCGATACTCGCTGGCCGATCTGCAGCTGGTCTACTGGATGCCCTATGTCGCGCGTCAGGGCCTGCTGGGGCGCTTCACAGCCATCGGCGCCCTCTATGAGCAGGTGAAGGCGCGGCCAGCCCTGCAGCCGATCTTCGCGCAACTCGGGAACTGATCCTGCCGGATCAGTCCTCGTTTCCAGTGACGACGGCCCGACGATAGAGGTGCCATGTCGCATGGCCGAGGACAGGCATGACGAAGATCAGCCCCAGGAACAGCGGCACCGTGCCGAGCGCGAGAGTGCCGGCGACGATGGCGCCCCATGTAAGCACCGTCGCCGGGTTCTCGCGGGTCAGCCGGATAGACGTTTCGACAGCGACACGAAGCCCCACCGGTCGATCCAGCAGCAGCGGGAACGAGATCACGCTGATCGACAGGACGAACACGGCAAACATAAAGCCGATGCCGAAGCCCATGATCGCCATCGCCCAGCCTGCGGGTGTGAACAGGACCTGGCTGATGAAGGACCCGAGCGACACGGGCGCCTCCGGACCAAGTGTCACTTGAAAGAGGATGAAGGCCATGACCATCCACGCGATGAAGACGGCGGTCAGCAACATCCCGAGCACGAAGATGGCGCCGAACGAGGGCGAGCTGATCAATCCGAAGGCGTGCGACCAACCGACCGGCTGACCTGCCTCTCGCCGCCGGCTCAGCTCATAGAGCCCGATGGCGGCGACGGGACCCAGAAGGGCGAACCCCGAGGCCGCAGGGAACAGCAGCGGCAGCAGGGTGTAGTCGAACGCCATCCAGGCGATGCAGGCGCCGATCAGCGGATAGATCGCGCAGAGAAAGGCAACATCGCTGCGACAGTGGGTGAAGTCTTCGGCCCCGGCGCGCAGGGCCGCTTTGATGTCGCCCATTCCAATGCGCCTCAAGACGGGCGGTGCCACGGTGTCGCCCTGCAGCGCATGACCGACAGAGCCGAGGTGCTGCGTCGCATCGCGCACCTGTCCGGCGGTCCACTCGATTGGATTTCGTATGGTGGTTGCCATGGTTGTTGGCCTCATCCTGTCCGTTCGGTGGCTGCGCCCCGTGCCCGGCAGTCAGATGGTTCGTGGGTCGATGCCGCGCCGAAGCCAACCTGGCAAGACCATAGCACAATCAGGAGTTGAGTTCGATCACAATCACACGACCTGGTCTGCGCGGGTTCAGGATCGGCCGAGCTTTGTTGGCCATCATACGGCTCACCGCATGGTGGCTACCCACCCGCGAGATTCTTCTCACGGTGAGTAGGCACTGCCGGAAAATCATGACAGAACGTCGGACTGCCGCGGCTGACGAAGCCCGCGCAACGCAAGAACGGTAGGCGGGGGAGGCCGATGAAGGACCTCGGTACATGGGATTTCATCGTTGTGGGAGCGGGCTCGGCCGGTTGTCTGCTCGCGAACCGGCTCTCGGCAGACCCGAAGAACAGTGTCCTGCTCGTCGAAGCCGGTGGGCGTGACACCTATCCCTGGATCCACATCCCCGTCGGATACTTGTACTGCATCGGCAATCCGCGGACGGACTGGGGGTTCTTCACGGAGCCTGATCCTGGCCTTGGAGGGCGTGCGGTCCGGTATCCGCGCGGCAAGGTGTTGGGCGGCTGCTCGTCCATCAACGGAATGATCTACATGCGCGGCCAGCGCGAGGACTACGACCGCTGGCGCCAGATGGGCTGCACCGGATGGGGCTGGGATGATGTCATGCCCCATTTTCTCAAGCACGAGGACCATTATGCGGGAGCGGGTGAACATCACCGGTCGGGTGGGGAATGGCGCATCGAGGAGCCGCGCGTCCGCTGGGATCTGCTCGACAGCTTTCGCGACGCCTGCGCCGAGATCGGCATTCCCAAGGTCGATGACTTCAACACCGGCGACAATCTTGGCTCGAGCTATTTCCAGGTCAATCAGCGGTCAGGTTTCCGCTGGAACACGGCCAAGGCGTTTCTGCGCCCGGCCAAGGGGCGCGCCAACCTCAAGATCCTGACAAAGGCTCCCACCAGCCGGGTTCGCATCGATGACGGCCGGGCCACGGGGATCGATGTGATGCTCGGCAACGAGCCCGCGACCGCGAACGCGCGTGGCGAGGTGATCCTGGCGGCCGGTGCCATCGGCTCTCCTCAGCTGCTGGAACTTTCGGGCGTCGGATCAGGCGCGCTCCTGCAGGAGATGGGGATCGAGACCGTGCTGGCGCATGACGGCGTCGGGGCCAACTTGCAGGATCACTTGCAGCTCAGGACGGTCTATCGGGTCTCGAACACCAAGACGCTGAACGAGACCGCCACCAGTCTGTGGGGCAAGGCCAAGATCGGCATCGAGTACGCACTGACCCGTCGCGGACCGATGTCGATGGCACCCAGCCAGGTGGGTGTCTTTGCGCGTTCGGACGAAAGCTTTGCCACTCCGAACCTGCAGTATCATGTTCAACCGCTCAGCCTCGACAAGTTCGGCGATCCGCTCCACGACTTTCCGGCGATGACGGCGAGCGTGTGCGATCTGAGACCCGAGAGCCGCGGTACGGTGCACATCACGTCGCCGGACCCGGCCGCACCACCGGCGATCCGGCCCAACTATCTCTCTACCCCAAACGACCGTCGCGTGGCGGCTGACGCCATCAGGCTGACACGGCGCATCATGGATGCACCGGCTATGGCGCGCTACGCTCCCGAGGAGTATCTGCCCGGCGCGGATGCGCAGACGCAGGATGCGCTTGAAGCGGCGGCGGGTCAGATCGGGACCACGATTTTCCACCCGGTCTCCACCTGCCGCATGGGTGTCGACGACGGGGCCGTCGTCGATCCTCGGCTGCGCGTGAACGGCTTGCGGGGGTTGCGTGTCATTGATGCGTCGGTGATGCCCGCGATCGTCTCGGGCAACACCAACTCGCCGACGCTCATGATTGCCGAGAAGGGCGCTGAAATGATCCTCGAGGACGCCCGGGGATGATCTACCTGAACGCCGCAGGTCACGGCTTGCCGGACAGGGCGGTGCGCGACCGGATGCGGGCCTATCTTGATCGGGAAGATGACATCGGTCCGGCAGCGGCCGATGCCGAAGCTGCCGAGGAGATGGCATCGGTGCGCGGCAAGTGCGCCCGGCTGGTCGGGGCGTCCGAGGATGAAATCGCGCTTCCGCCCACGACCTCTGCCGGATGGAACGCCGCCGCCCAGTGTCTGTCGCTGAGCGGGCGGCGGGTTCTCGTGGCGCCAGGCGAGTGGTCATCGGATGTGGCCATGCTCGATCGCCTCGGCGCGCAGATCGAAGTGATGCCGACCGGAGCGGATGGCGCCCTCGATCTTCCAGCGATCGCGGCGCGCATCGATGACGACCTTGGCGCCATTTGCGCGCCCCTGGTGAGCTCTCTCACCGGCGAACGGTATCCTCTTGAAAAGATCGGTGCGCTGGCCCGGCCTGAAACCTGTGTGTTCCTGATCGACGCCGCCCAGGCTCTGGGTCAGATGCCCGTTGATGTCACAGCGTTGAACTGTGATGTCTTGGCGGCGACGACCCGCAAGTGGCTGCGGGGACCGCGCAACACGGCTCTTCTCTACGTGCGCCGGTCGCTCCTGGATCGCATGCGGCCCAACATGAGCATCGAGTACGGGGGCCTCGTGTTCGATGAGGGCAGATTTTCGGATATTCCGAGTGTTCGGCGGTTCGAGCCTTCAGGTGTGCTTGTCCCGCAGCGTCTCGGTCAGGGTGTGGCGCTCGATCTCTTCGACGCGAGTGTCTTCGAGGTCTTGGCCCGTCGCGCGAACGAGGTCCGGTCGCGTGCAATGTCGGCTGGGTTCGAGCTGGCGGGCGCCGAGCCCGAACGCAGTGCCATTGTCACGCTCAAGGGACCTGCGGCTCGGATATCCGAGGTGCAGCGGCGCCTGACCGCAGCCGAAATCCAGGGCAAGCACACCAATCCCGACTGCGAGCCGATGCGCGCGCCGGCAACCGTGGATGGCGGATTTCTCCGCATCTCCGTTCACGTCTACAACACGGATGCCGAGCTTGATCGGCTCTACGAGGTGCTGGACAGTTTTTGAGGTTCAGTCGCGTCAGGGCAGCAGTATCGTCGTGCCTGTCGTGCGCCTCGCCTCGAGATCGTCATGCGCCTTCGCGACCTGATCCAGCGGGTAGCGCTGGTTGATCTCGATCTTCACCTTGCCCGACCCAACCATGTCGAAGAGATCGTCCGCGGCCTCCTGACAGAGTTCGCGGGTGCGGATGTAGGTGAAGAGCGTCGGCCGCGTGAGAAACAGCGAGCCCTTTCCGGCGAGGGTTTGCGGGTCCACCGGGTCGGGTTTGCCTGATGCGTTGCCGAAGGTGATCATCAGACCCAGCGGCTTGAGGCAGTCGAGCGAGCCGTCCCAGGTCGACTTGCCCACCGAGTCCATCACCACATCGACGCCGTGCCCATGCGTCAGCTCTTTGACTTCTTTGACAAAGTCCTGGGTGTTGTAGTTGATGCAGGCGCTGGCGCCATAGCTTTGGGCAAGCTTGCACTTCTCGTCGGTGCCGGCCGTTCCGATCAGGCGCACCCCCATGGCCCGCGCCCACTGGCAGGCGATCAGGCCGACCCCGCCGGCGGCGGCATGGAACAGCACCGTCTCGCCACCGGTCAGCTTCGCGGTCGATCTGAAGAGATAGCGTGTGGTCAGCCCCTTCAGCATCATCGCAGCGCCGGTCTCGGTCGAGATCCCGTCCGGCAGCTTGCAGACCCTGTCGGCATCCATGATCCGTGCTTCCGAGTAGCTTCCCGGCGGTGCGGATGCGTAGGCGGCCCTGTCGCCCTCGGACAGATGGGTGACGCCGTCGCCGACGGCCTCGATGATGCCCGCCCCTTCCATGCCCAGGTTGCAGGGCAGGGGAAGCTGATAGACGCCCGAGCGCTGGTAGATGTCGATGAAATTCAGCCCGCACGCCTCGTGACGGATCCGGATCTGGCCCGGCCCCGGGTCGCCGACGTCAAGGTCGACCATCTCCATCGCATCTGAAGCGCCAAAGTTCTGAATTCGAACGGTTTTCACCACGTTCGGTCTCCCCCAGTTCAGCCGTCAGCGGGTCTGGTGCCCGCAGTCCGGCGTGATGCCCAGCACGTCTGCCACCCTAGCCACGAACGGTTGGGGCGCCAAGACCGCTTCGCGAGAAATCAGCTGGCTGGACCGACACAGGTCGCTTGCAGGCCGCCGTCGACCACAAGCTCGGTTGCGGTAATGTAGCGCGCCTCGTCAGATGCGAGGAACGCAACCGCGTGCGCCACATCCCAGCCATCACCCATGTGACCCATCGGCACCTGTGCGTGACGCTCGGCGATCAAGCGTTGTGCATCGCCGTCGCCGCGTTCCTTGACGAGGCGCTCGGTTACAAGGGGCGTGTTCATCAGGCCCGGCACGACCGTGTTCACCCGGACATGGTGCCGGGCGTACTTGACCGCTGTCACCTGGCCCATCTTGATCAGGCCTGCTTTTGCGGCAGCGTAGGCCACACAGTCCGCGCCGAAAAATCTCAACGCCGCAATTGACGCGAGATTGATGATCGACCCGCCCTCCTGGTCCACCATGATCGGGACGACGTGCTTCATGCTCTCGAACACATAGTTGATATTTCGATCAAGCTGTTGGCGCCAAGTCTCGGAAGATAGTGTGATAATATCTCCAGGAGCCGAGCCGCCGACATTGTTCACAAGAACGTCGATACGACCGAACTCGGTATGGCAACGCCGGACTAGGTCGGCAATCTGTGCATGATCCGTGACATCGATGGTCGTGGTCGCCATGTCGCCCTCGACCATCTCGACCGTGCGTGCGAGCGCTCTGGCATCGACATCGGCGCCGAAGACGCGCGCGCCTTCCCGCAGCATCACCGCGCAGGTGGCCCGTCCGTTGCCCCATCCCTCGCCAACCGAGCCCGCGCCGATCACCAACGCGCATTTGTCCTGAAGCCGTCCCGGCATCGCATCCTCCCTGTTTTCGAAACTCTATGCCTACGGACCCAGGTGTGGAATAGACTCGCACCGGCGACACAGGAGGCAGGCGCATGACCATCAGGACGGAGCGGACGGGCAGGGTCCTGATCGTGACCATCGACAACGAAAGCCGGCGCAATGCCATCGGGACGGCGGACCTCGACCACCTCGATGCGCTCGGCGACGAAATTGCCGGAGACGACGACGTCCGGGCGGTCGTCCTCACCGGGGCGGGGGACCGGGCGTTCACCTCCGGGTTCGATCTCAATGAGCTGGCGGACTTCACGCCGGAGAACTTCCGCCGGAACCGGTTCTCGGAGGTGTTCGAGAAGTGGGCGTGCCTCCCGGTGCCGGTGATCGGTGCGCTCAACGGGCATTGCATGGGGGGCGGCGTGCATGTGGCGGTCATCTGCGACATGCTCGTTTCGGTGCCCGGCGTGCGGTTCATGATCCCGGCCGCCCGCTTCGGGTTCATCTACGTGCCGGCGTCGATCCGCCGGATGGCAATGGTGCTGGGTCCCGCCCGGGCCTCGCAGCTCCTGTATCTGGGCGCAGAGCTGACCGCAGAGGATCTTCTGCCGACCGGTGCGGTGCGCGAGATCGTGGCGCCGGATGCGTTGGCGGCATCGGCGCTCGCAGCAGCCGAGCGCGCGGCCGCCCTTGCCCCTCTCGCGGTCGCCGGGATGAAAGAGATGGTCCGAGAGGGACCGGATGAGGCGCGTATCGAAGCGCTCGTCGACCGGGCGATCACGTCGGATGACGTGGTCGAGGGCTTGTCCGCCATGCGCGAGAAGCGCACGCCCACCTTCACTGGCCGCTAGCTCATGGGAAACGGGTGCGTTCAGGAGGCCTTCACCGTCTCCGGGCGCACACTGACCGGCACCGGACGGGGCTGCAGGATCTCCCGCTCAAAGCCCTTCACGGTACTCACGAGTATGTCCCTGAGCGTGTCGACACGCGCGGACAGCGCCGGAACCGGGCCGCCGAAGCCGATTGCCAGCACGTGCAGCCCGTCCGGCAGGTTCAGGAGCGTCGCAATCGAGCCGCCGCCGCGGATCAGCGTGTGTTCGTTGAAAAACCAGCCCTGCTGACGCGCGGTGGCGACACGGGCGAGAACGTCGGATTCAGCGCTGCGCGGTTCGTCGGGGTCCTGCAGCTCGGCATTGTAGCGCCGGACGATCCTGCCGATCTCGCTGTCGGTCTTGCGGCTCAACAGCATCACGCCCAGGCCAGACCTGTGGATCGGTCTCAGGATGCCGGGGTGCAGCGCAAATCGCAGGGTGCTCGGCGAAAGAAGCACTGACAGATATTGGGTGTAGAGACCGTTCTCGGCACCGACCAGCACCGTCTCGCCGGTTTCCTCGTGGAGACGCTGCGCGAGCGAATGGATACGCGCGATCACATCTGTCGATCCGAGCGCCCAATTGCCCAGAAAGGCCAGCCGGATGGATGGGCGGTAGCGCCGGGTTTCAGCGTCGTATTCGACGAAGCCCTTGATCACGAGGCTCTTGATCAAAGTCGACATCGAGGATTGCGGGATCTGCAAAAAGTCGACGAGCTCGGAAATTGTCAGCGCACGCTGTTCCGCTTCGAACGCTTCAAATATGGCGAGCACGCGAACGGCTGATTTGACAAGTTTCTCAGACATGGTGGGGTGAATCCAACGGGGCTGCTTCGCATCACAATTGTGATGCACCACCCCACAGTCGTCTTTTTCTCTGCATTGTCAAGGCCCATCGCCGTGCAAGTTTCACTCCCACCTGAAGGTCACCGTTGCTTCGGACGCTTCGAGTTCAAGGTGGAGCACCGTGCACAGCTCCCGCCGTCCGAACCCCGAAGCCCAGCGCCCGTTCTGTGCCGAGAGCGCGCCGCCGTGCGCCTCGACCTGGATGCGGCCGAAGGGTCCCGAGATCTCCTCGCCGTCGAACTCACTGCCGGGCGCGAGGCGGAAACGCGCCGTGGCCTCTCGCCAGCGCCCCTCCAGCCAGTCGGTGATGCTCAGGTACCCTCGGCCGAGTTCCCACCGGCGCGCGTGGACCGGGCCGTTGACGCGCAGGTACCCGTCATGGGTCGCTTCGTGCCAGAGCACGCCGTCCGCCTCGCCTGAGCGGATGTCGTAGACACGGGCGCGCCTTGCGACCCGGAAGCTGCCCCAGAGTTCGGAAGAGTTTCGCTGGTCGACCTGAATCGTGTTGTGAGACGCCGTCGATCGCTCGGCGATGCGCTCGGGACTTCGCTCGAACGTTGAGGTGCCGCCGTTCACGATGACCCTGTGTTCGCCCAGCGAAAGCTCGAAACTCAGCGTGTCGGCGTGACCATGGGCTGCGAGGTGTCGGGCGCCGAGCGGTGCCGTATCGCAGATCAGCACCGCAGGGCCGCGTTCGAGGCGCGCATACCCGCTGGCTTGTGCCATCACGGGGGCCGAGAAGCTCACTTGCACCCCGAGGTATTCGGCCTGTGCCGAGAGTGTCTGCCAGTCTGGCGAACCGCCGAACGTTGCATCGTTGAAGAAGGCGATCTTGCCGTCGGGATGGCTCATCCGTGCGAGCCAGCCCAGGGCCGCGCCCGCAAGGCTGCGCCATTGCGCGATCGTTCCCGGCGGCACGGCTTTGGGATAGAGCTGGGCGAGCTGGATCAGGTCCAGAATGTCCTCAACCACCTGGGCGTGGATCATGACCGAGCGCTCGATATGCCCACCATCTTCGAGGATTTGCGCCGGCAGTTCGGTCTCGAGCAGCGAGAGGCCGAGCTTGTGCCACCGATCGGCGTGAGGTCCCTCCAGCACCGTCCCCGCAAAGGTCAGCGCCTTTGCGTTGGCAATCAGACGGTGGCCGAGCCTGTGCAGCTCGAGACGCCGTGACAGCCAGTCGGCCTGCGTGGCAAGGCTTTCGGTCATGCCGTCGACGGGTGTGTGTCCCATCAGAAGCCATTTTGCCCAGGCCGAAACCCGCAGAGAACTGGGCCTCGGATGCCACGCCGCCCCGGCGCCCGCCTCGGATTCGTCGATCCAGCGCTCGAGAAGGTCCCGATGCCAAACCTCCTCCGCGCTCTCGCGGTCCATGGCAAGGTCCGGGAACGCATTCAGTGCGAACAGGCGCGAGAGCGACAGAACATCACTGTCCCAGATGTCCGGCGCCGAGATGTCGCATCGTCGCCCGTGCAAGAGTGCGGTCGAGGGGCCCAGAAGGCTCCGGTCGCGGGGCATCGCGCGCCAGTGACCACTGATCCTGGACAGGGACGGGGCTGGATCGATCCGGCGGGCGCGCGGTCTTCTGAGCCTCAGGCGCAGCCAGCCCAGCACCTGGCGCCATGTGAGCCGGCTGAGCGTGCGGAGCCAGCGCCGTGCATGCTGGACATAGGGTTCCGCCATGGGCTCCGGTCTGGTTCGGCCCGTGCCGTTCTGCCCGGGTCTCCGTCCCGAATAGTCTGTGGCGGGTGGCCTTGTCCAGCATGTGCGGGTTCGACGGCGCCGCTCTTGCCCTCAGGTGCGATCGGCGCTTGAGTGTTCCCGATCACGTGCAGGTCTGATGGACCGGAACAACGAACGGGGAGGCACACATGGCAGGCAGCATCATCGTGACGGGAGCGGGCAGCGGCGTTGGACGCGCCACGGCGCAGGCATTCAGCGAGAAAGGCTGGGGGGTTGCGCTGGTGGGCCGCCGTCAGGACGCGCTCGAGGAGACGGCTGGCATGATCTCGGGGCCGGGTGAAGCGCTCGTCGTGCCATGCGATGTGACCGATGCGGCTGCGGTCGACGATCTGTTCGCCCGGACGGTGGCGCGGTACGGCAGGCTTGATGCGCTCTTCAACAACGCGGGCGCGGGTTCTCCGGCCAAGACCATCGACGAGACCTCGCTCGAGGACTGGCACCGCGTCGTCAACGTCAACCTCACCGGCGCGTTTCTCTGCGCCCGGGCGGCGTTCGCCCAGATGCGCAAGCAGAGCCCGCAGGGCGGGCGGATCATCAACAACGGCTCGATCTCCGCGCATGTGCCACGGCCCGGTTCGGTTCCCTACACCTCGACCAAACACGCCATCACCGGGCTCACACGCACGCTGTCCCTGGACGGGCGGCCGTTCGACATCGCGTGTGGTCAGATCGACATCGGCAACGCGGTCACCCCGATGACCGAGCGCATGACCGAGGGCGTGCCTCAGGCCGACGGTACGATCCAGACCGAGGACCGGATGGATGTCGATCATGTCGCGCAGGCTGTTCTTCAAATGGCGGAACTGCCGCTCGCGACGAACGTTCAGTTCATGACCATCATGGCCACGAAGATGCCGTTCATCGGGCGGGGGTAGCGGGCGCGGCAACGGGCAGATGGGATCCCCCAAGGGTTGATACTTGAGGAGATTTTGGATGCCAAATGACGCGCAAGTCTATGTTGGAACGAATAAATTCTTTATCGTCGAGCGCCGGGTCGCAACGGCGACATCACTCGGGATTCCAGGGACGCCCATCACCGCCGTCGGCCTCGATAAGATCGAGCGCTGGGTCTATGAGGTGCGCGAGGCCTCCGATATCTATTTCCTCGGGGACAAGATGAACCGTCATCCCGGTCTCTCCGAGTGGCTGGTCGAGATGATCCTCCCGGGTGACCAGGTCGAGACCCGCGGCACGGGCAAGATGGGCTTTGTGCTGATGTACTATGGGTACCTGAACATTGCGAACATGCCGGCCCTCAAGACCGAGGCGTCGATGTTCTGGGTCAGCCTCTACGGCAGCGATCCGGTGCCCAACAAGCGGCTCTACGGGGAACCCAAGGCCAAGTTCGAGGTCGTCGGGGGCAAGGGCGATCCGACGGCTGTGGCCTACTATGACGGGCCGCTCGATCGCATGAACTACATTCCATCCAGTGCGAAGGCAGAGCTTCTGAAGAACCTGACCGAGAAGGCTGCCGGGGCCCGTCCCTGACACGCGTCGCCCTGCAGTTGTCGTCCGTCAGTGGGACCCGGCGGACGGCGTCGCCACATAGTTGAAGGCCAGGAACGGGTAGGTCCGGTAGGCGGCAAAGTCCGCCTCCGTGATGGCTGGGCGGTTGTAGTAGGCGTCGAAGACAGCGCGTACGTCATAGCCCATGTCGCTGGTGAGCAGGCGGAACAGCCGCAGGTTGGCTTCTGGGTCGGTGTCCGCGTCGCCTTCCGCCCCGGCCTCGAACAGGATCGTGGGACGGCAGCGCGAAATGGTCTCGCCGCCGCCGAGCAGGGCATCGTGTTCGTGCCCCTCGACATCGATCTTGATGAAGTCGACATTGTGATCCGCGGGGATCAGATCGTCGAGACGTTTGCAGTCCACCCTGATCTCGCGCGTTGCCCCGCGGCTCGTGCGATCGCTGAGCGAGCTGAACCCCGGTTGGTCGATGTTCTCGAAGAAGCTGACGTTCCCCGTGCTGTTCGAGACGGCGACCTGGTGGACGGTGGCGCGCGTGAACCGCCGCCGCAGCCAGGCGGCCTTCTCGGGCGCCGCCTCGACGATAATGTGCTGTCCGTCAGGCGCGAGCTTGTGGAAGACCGCGCTGACCGAGCCCACATGCGCACCGATATCGATGCAGTTCGACGACCGCGTCAGCAGGCGCTCGAGCACGACCCCCATCATCCGGTCTTCCTGGCGCAGGAGCCCCAGCTCGGGATGGGCGAGGCCCCGCAGGGCGGCGATCAACCGGCGCGCACGTTCGGCAGGACCTGCGAGCGCGGACGTCGCAATCAGGTGCTTCAGGTAGAGTTGGTTCATGTGGCGGGTGAAATCCGGTCGAGAACAGGCCGGAGATACGCCATAAATCTCTCCGGGTCTTCCGACATCGGGAAGTGCCCGAGCCTCTCCATGATCTGGAGCTCCGCGCCTGGAATGCGCGCGGCAGTTTCCCGCGAGGCCTCGGGCGTGCACGAGTAGTCGTATTCGCCCGTCAGCATGTAGACAGGACATTGCCCGGTATCGATGTCAGCCAGCTGGTCCGAGACATCGCCATCCACCGAATAGAAGTACAGATCGCCTTTGAACACGCCCGGGCCGCCCTGCATGTAGTGCCAGAGCGTCTCCCAGCGGTGCTCTGCCGGCGCCTGCGGGCCGACGAGACCGTAGCAATAGGCCGCGCACATCTCACCGCCATGGATGGTCGGCTTGTGCAGGCAGTCGAGATCGAAATAGCGCTGCACGAAGGCCGAGGACTGCAGGCCGATGACGGCACGAAAGACCTCCGGGTGGCGCTTGGCCAGTTCGAGCACCACGCGTCCACCGATCGAGCAGCCCATCACCACGGGCCGGTCGAGCTCCAGAGCCCGACACACGGCCAGAACGAGGCCGACATAGGCGTCGGTGGTGAGCCGGTACTCCTCGTCCTGCCAGCCTGCGGGGGGCGAGGATTTTCCATGCCACGGCATGTCGAATGCGATGACACGGAAACGCCGAGTGATCTCCGGGTCGTTCAGAAGCGCGCGGTACTGCCGGCCGTCGGCGCCTGCGGTGTGCAGACACACGAGAGGCACACCATGACCCGCCTCCTCCCAGTAGAGCCGATGCGCCCGCCCGTCGACTTCGAAGCGCGCATAGCGCCCGGTTATGGGCTCGATCTCGACCGTCACGACGGTGTGCCCCGCGGACTTTCGAGGACGAGCTTGAGATAGAGCAGGTTCGCCATCATCAGATCGATGTTGCCCTCGAGACGCATCTTGCCCTCGCGGATGAGGGCGATGATGTCGTGATGGCGCGGCCTGGGGACGGGCGCCCAGAACTCGGTCCAGGCGTCATCCGTGCCGCGGATCGCGAAGTCCCAGGCATTCACCAGAATCGATGTCGGCGTGACGGCCTCGATGCGACCGGCCCGGATCTCGACGATCCAGCTCTGCGCGCCGATCTCCACCAGCATGTCGGCATGTGTCCAGCGCCCACGCCGTACCAGCGCGGGGTTCGCGTTCACATGCCGGGGCAGGCTCTCGATGATAGATGCAGTGCTCACGGCGCCGATGTTTGACCGAACCGGCCCGGCGCCGCAAGTGACCTGCGTGATCAGAAGCTGATCTTGATCCCCGTTCCGATGGCGAACCCGTCGACGTTGTCGCCTTGCAGCGTGGCATCGCCCTGGTCTTCCTCGAAATCGGCATAGCCCCCGAAGGCCAGCAGTGTCACGCCCTTGGCCGGCTTGTAGGTCACGCCGGCCATGATCACGTCAAGCTCCTCATCAGCGCCGGGGAAGGGCTGTTCATCATCGACATTCTCACCGTGGTGCCACGCCACCGAGAAGCCCCATGGACCGGTCTTGTAGCTGACCCCCACATCGAAGCCGGTGCCATCTTCGGTGCCGGACTCGTTCTGCTCGGCGAAGGACCCGCCGATCGTGAAGCCGCCATATCCCAGCTGCAGGCCAGCGCCCCAGATGGTCGGGTTTCCACCGGCTGCCGCCTGCGCGATGCCCCACCGGCCGGACACGGCGATCCCGAAGTCGCCAAACTCACGTTCGTAGACAAGGCCCACGTCGAAGATGTCGCTGATGTCCTCGACGTCACGATCCACCTGCGTGTTGTCGTCCTGACGACCGTCACGGGCATAGGACAGCCCCAATGTCAGACCATAGAGGTCGGGCGTGTAGTAGGTGATCCGCTGCGCGTCGTTGTTGCGGTCGTTTTCGAGGAGCGTCTCGCCAAGTGTGCCCCGGCTGCGGTCATCGCCGACATTGACGCCGACATTGCCGCTGAAGGGGATGAATTCGTCGAGATCGTCCGGGTCGAGCCACAGGGCGTTCGGCGCGCGCACGTGCAGCAGGAAACCTGCCGAGTTCTCCGAGCCGAGCACCAGCTCGCCGTATTCCGTCTCGATGAAGAGGTAGGATTCATCGATCTGATCGTCGTCGCTGTTGCCTTCGAGTTGAATGTTGGCGCCGATCTTTATGCCGTTGTCCAAAATGATCGACGGTTTGAACGCGATCTCCACATCCTGCTTGAAGTCAATGCCGTTGAAATCCTCACCGATCAGCGTCTCGACATCTGACGCGGCGAACGCCGTGTAGAACTCTCCATATCCGCTAACTTGCACTTTCCACTCAGCGCCGATGGCGTTGCTGCAGAGGACTGTACTGCCCAATAGAGCAGCCCCTATACAGAGGCTTTCCCTGAATCGATTTTGCATGGTTTTGGCCCTGTCAATGATCTGCCAGCGGTTGAATTCAACCGTGTCAAATCAATTTGACATCGCGAATCTTCACATTCGTGAATGAACGTGAATGCCTTGGTGACAGTCGTGACAGAGCGAAGACCTCAGCGTTGCGGTTCGACGACAAGTTTGCCGACGGCCTTCCGGTCGGCGATGTGGCGGATGGCAGCGCCGCCGTCTTCGAGCGCATAGTGCCCGGACACCAGCGGCTTGATCCGGCCCTCGGCGATCCAGCTCAGCAGTGTGCGGATATCGCGCACGTTGTTCTCGGGCTCGCGGCGCGTGAAATCGCCCCAGAAGACCCCGACGAGTGACGCGAACTTCAGGAGCGCGAGGTTGAGCGGGATCTTCGGGATGTCTCCCGCGGCGAAGCCGACCACCAGGTGCCGCCCGCGCGGCGCGATGGAGCGGAACGTCTGCTCGGTCAGATCGCCGCCGACGGGATCGTAGATCACGTCCGGTCCCTCGGGACAGATCTCCTTGAGCTTTGCCCGAACATCGCCCTCGCCATAGTTCAAGAGATGGTCTGCGCCATGTGCCTTGCAGACGGCGAGCTTTTCGTCCGTCGAGGCGGCGGCGATGACCCTGGCGCCTGCGGCTTTGGCGAGCTCGACCGTGGCGAGGCCCACACCGCCCGCGGCCCCCAGAACGAGCACGGTTTCGCCTGACTGCAAAGCGCCACGGTCGAAGAGCGCGTGATAGGACGTGCCGTAGACGATGCCGATGGCCGCCGCCACGTCGAACCCGATTTCGTCGGGGATCGGCACTGTCTTTGCAGCCTCGGCGCAGACCTCTTCAGCGAACGCGCCCGAAATGGTCGACGCCATCACCCGCTGGCCCACGGAAAGTCCCTCGACCCCGTCACCCAGCGCGGAGATCACACCCGCGATTTCACCTCCCGGGGCGAAGGGCAGGGGCGGCTTGAACTGGTACTTGTTCTGGATGATGAGGAAGTCGGGAAAGTTGACACCGGCGGCATGCACGGTGATGCGCACCTGACCTGCCGCCGGCTCGGGAACGGCAATCTCTTCGACGACAAGGTCCTCAGGGGGGCCGTAGGCCTTGCAAAGCAGTGCGCGCATCGATCGTCTCCAATGGTTGTTGAAGGCAGGTTTAGCGGATGGGCCGGGCGAGTAAACCCGGTGATGGCCTAGGCCGATATGCGCCGCAGCGAGGCGGCGATCTCTGTCGCCATGAAATCCAGTACCGTGCGTACGGAGGGACGCGTCGTGAGCCGGCGTTCGGTCAGCAGCCAGATATCGATGTCAGGGTTGTAGCTGTTGGCAAGCACCCGGCGCACGCCGACGAGATCCTGCGCCAGATAGGTGGGCAGGCTGAGCAGACCGACCCCCTCCAGCAAGGCACGGGTCTGGTTCACGATGCTGTTCGACGAATAGGAGACACGTGCGCCGCGGGCGGTCTCGCGCAGCCAGACGGCCTGGGGCAAGGTCGCGATATCGCCGGTCGATTCGATGATCGAGTGCTCTTCCAGATCCTCCGGGCGCTCGGGAAACCCGACCCGTGCCAGATAGGCGTCGTGGCCAAACAGGCCGAAGCGCGCAACGCCGAGCTTGCGCCCGATCAGCACGTCGTTGTTCGGATCGCCCATCCGGACCGCGATATGCGCCTCGTGGCGGAGAATGTCGGCGGCCCGGTTCGAGATGATCAGATCGAGCCCGATGTCCGGATGCGCCGCTGCAAAGCGCGCCATCAGCGTCGAGACGATGGCGTAGGACAGTCCCTCGGACGCCGAGATGCACACCCGCTCGCCACCGAGATCATGGGCGCGCGCCGCAATCTGGATGCGCGCCGCCTGCATCTCCATCAGCCGGGCCTGCGCGCAGATCCGGTGACCTGCATCGGTGAGCCTGTAGCCCTCGGTGACCCGGTCGAACAGGTTGAGCCCGAGCTGGCGCTCGAGTTCCGTGATGCGCCGTCCCACCGTCGGTTGCGTGACTTTCAGCGAGCGGGCGGCCCCGGACAGCGATCCTGCCTCGGCCACCGCCAACAAGAACCGAAAGTCGTCCCAGTTCGTCATCTCACACCAAAAAAGATGCATACCCCTATGCGAAGTTTGGGAATCTACATACTGCGCAACTCGCCGCAAGATTGTGATGTCGCGGGAGACGAAAGCCCGCAGGAGAGACACGCAGGAGATTTCAGATGTCGGTCGATATGTTTTTGAAGCTCGAGGGGATTGCGGGCGAATCCGAGGACGCCAAGCACAAGGGCGAGAACGATGTGCTGGCCTGGTCGTGGGGGGCGTCCCAGAACGGCACCATGCATCAGGGCGGCGGCGGTGGCGCCGGCAAGGCGAACTTCTCAGATCTCAGCGTGACCAAGTTCGTCGACAAGGGCTCGGTGACGCTTCTGCAGTTTTGCGCCAAGGGCACGCACATCCCGCGCGGTCGGCTCATCGTGCGCAAGGCGGGCGACAAGCCGCTCGAGTTCATCAAGTTCGACATGCAGGACATCATCGTCTCTTCGATCCAGCCGAGCGGTTCGGGTGGCAGCGAGAAGCTCACCGAGAGCCTCTCGCTCAACTTCCGCCAGTGGAAGATGACCTACACGCCGCAGGCCAATGACGGCTCCAACGCGCCTGCGGTCGAGTTCGGCTTCAACATCGCCAAGAACGTGCCGGTTTGAGGCTGCTGCAACATTGTGCCGGTCAACGGCTGGCACACCGCACTGCCCAGAGGAAGTTCAATCCCGTCAGGACCCATCATGAAGTACGATACCGTGAAACAAGCCGCAGAAGGAGCGCTGCAAGCGGCAACAAATTGCATCAGCAATGGATCAGGCAATAAATATTCAAGCTCCGATAAAACTGGATATTCTAGTATTTCCGCGCAATTGAATGACGCAAATGTTACTGATATCAGGAGAAATAAACAAATATATCAAAAAATGGCAATCATGGATCTAAAGTCAGGTAATTGCTTCGAGTATGCACTTATGGCGTGGGATCATCTAAAGAGCAACTGTTTCAAGTGCTCCATTGTTCAGTTGACGCACCCAGGCGACCATGTGTTTGTCATTGTGGGAGGATCATTGGACGATTTGCGCAACTCGAACAGCAACAGCGCCTCTAAGATCAATGATTGGAGCCGTGATGATTTGTACATCTGCGACCCTTGGCTTGGCCTCGCGTGCGCCGCGAAGGACTATTGCTCGAATGTGGCACAGACACTCGACACATGGTCAAAGTCCGGAGTTAAGGTCAGTTACAACGGCAATTGGATGGATCCGGCGGCCGACAAGTACTGTTTGCAGTTCTACAACAGCGGTGTCGTTGCATGCGACGTGTCCAGTTACATGCTGAACCTCAAGCCCAAACTGAAGTAAGCCCAACAATTGACGAGTTTGGGTGCAATCATCGCTACCTAGATGGCACCGCCAGCTCTCGACGGAGCGCGAGGGCGGCGAACACCTTGGCTCGTTGGGAGACGCTTTGGACAGGCTTCTGAACTTTCCTCTCGCGGAACCTTCCGGGATTGGTGCTTTGCGCAAGCGCGCAGAGGCCGGGCTGCAGGACGACGCAGCGCACGTTGCGCTCGGGATTGCGCTGGCCGGGGCAGGGTGCAGCCACGAGGCGGTGGCGCTGTTGCGGCCCCGCCGTGCGTTCTGGAAGCCCTTGCCAGATGCTCCCGTCGCGAAGGCAGCGCTTGATGCCCAGACGTGGTGGAACAAGAACTGGCGGACGTTCGCCCAGCTCAAGCAGGCCGGGCGGCGAGACGACGCGCTGGCCCTGCTCGGTGATCGGGCGGTCAGCTATTGGGACCAGCCCGCGCTGCTGATCCATCTGGGTGGTTTCGCCGCCGAGACGGACCGGCTGGATCTCGCCGAGCATCTCTTCCGACGCGTGCGTGATCTGGCTGAACGGGGCTTGCCGAAGATGGACATGACCGCGTTTGCATATGTCTCGCAGGCCTCGTTGATCGAGGTCACGGCACGGCGCGGCGATGTCGAGGCAGCGCTCGGGATGCACGAGGCGCTCACGCACAATCCCGGGAATGCCATGGCGCACGAGATGCAGCACGCCCGTCTGTTGACGCGGGCCGGTCTCCTGGATGATGCGATGGGAACGGTGGCCGCAATGCTGGTCACCGCCGAGAAGGCCCGGAAGGGTTACAGCCGCGAGATGCGCATCGACTTCGCCGACGAGGATCCGGACATCGCCCCGTTGCGTCAGCGCGCTGACTGGGCGGCGATGCGGGCCGATCCGGTGGCTTATGCCCGGAGCCGCTAACCAGCCCCCGAGCCATTCTCGAGCCAGCGGACCTCATCGGGCGGCAGCAGCTCGGCGATGCGGGCATCGTAGCGCGCCACCTCGTCCGGCGAGAGATGGCGCTCCCATTTGCGGCTGGTACCGCTGTGAAAGAACGCGGCGCGGTCCTTGAAGGCATCCGAGGCGACCTGCTCGGGGTTGGCGCGGGCATTGTCCTGCATGGTGGCGAAGCGTGCGCCCTCGATGATGCCCGCCATCACGTCGGGTGGATGAGTGATCCCCAGCGCATCCGCGATCCGCGACAGCTGCGCGGGCAGGTCGCGCGTCAGATCGGCATAGTGCAGAACGTGCACGTTCGGCAGGTGCGCCCACGCCCGGAACGAGCGGTAGTGGTAGACGATCGAGTCGAGCGTGATGTCATCATTGGCCCCGGTCGGCGTCTCGTCCTCGAGAAACATCCGGAAGCCCTCGCTGATGTCCGCGGGAAAGCGGTCCTTCAGCAGGTCGGTCGCCATGTTCTCGACGTGCTTGCGCATGGAGAAGTGCACGTCCATCGGGTGGCGGTAGACCGCAAGGTAGGTGCAGCGCGGATCGTAGGTGATCCCGTCCAGCGGGCTGTGAGACTTGATGCAGCGCCTGTGCGTCTGGGCATCGAGGATTGCGGCATGCGCCTCGCGGTCGCGAAAGCCGCAATCGATCCATGGCGAGAGCTTGCCGATGCCGATGTCCATGCCCGGTTTGCCGAAAATCAGCATGGCCACAATGGATTGCGTCCAGGTGGTGCCGCACTTCGGAGGGGTGGCGACGATGACGTCGTCGGGCCTGAGCGTGAACGTCTCCCAGATCGTCGTGTTGTTGACCGGCCCGACATAGGTTTTGGAGCGCTGGGGCAGGGCGTCGCTCATGTCAGTTTTCCTTCCGGACGCCTCCGGCTTCCGCGTCCTGCGCGAGGGCGATCCTGATTTTCTCGGCGATGGCGCTGAGCTCTGCCGGGTTCGCGACCGGGCCGTCGGCTGCACGGAGCGGTGTGCCTGCATGGCGCGGCAGCAGGTGAAAGTGCAGGTGGAAGACGTCCTGATCGCCGGCGGATTCGTTGGACTGGCGCAGGCTGATGCCGTCGGCGCCCAACGCTGTCATGAGCGCGCGCGCGACGCGCTGCGCGGTTGCCATGCAGGCGGCGAGCTGCGCTGGTGCTGCGTCCAGAATGTTGCGCGCCGGTGTCTTCGGCATCACCAGCACATGGCCATCCGCGCGCGGGTGAATGTCCAGAATGGCGAGCGTGTCCGCGTCCTCGAAGACCTTGTGGCAGGGCAGCTCTCCGCGCAGGATCCGGGCAAAGACGTTGTCGGGATCATATGTCATCGCGCACGTCCGTTTCAGCGTCCCGCATCGTGATCCCCGAAGCTTTTGCCTGCTGCGGCAAGGCGCTCGATCAGCGGCGCGGGCCGCCAGACATCGCCGTATCCCGCGGCATGGAAGGCGGTGATGTCGGCGAGCACGGCGTCGAGCCCGCGGCTGTCCGCCCAGAACATCGGTCCGCCGCGATGCACCGGGAAGGCGTAGCCGTACACATAGACCACATCGATGTCAGAGGCACGCAGGGCGATCCCTTCCTCGAGGATCTTCGCACCCTCGTTGACCAGCGCGAGCATGCAGCGGCGCACGATCTCATCCGCATCGATCTGGCGGCGGGCGTTGTGCTTGCGCCGGCCCTCTTCCTCGACGATCTCGGCGACCACGGGATCGGGCAGTGGCGTGCGCGATCCCTCTTCATAGCGGTAGTAGCCCGCCTTGGTCTTCTGTCCGAAGCGCCCGAGCTCGCAGATCCGGTCGGCGATCGGGTTTACCTGGCCCTTCTCCTGACGGATCCGCCAGCTCACGTCGAGCCCTGCAAGATCGCTCATGGCAAACGGACCCATCGCCATGCCGAAGTCGCGCAGGGCTGCGTCCACCTCCTCGGGCTGGCAGCCTTCGTACAAGAGCGCGAAGGCCTGGTCGAAATAGGCGTGCAGCATCCGGTTGCCGATGAAGCCGTGACAGACGCCCGCCAGAACCGGCACCTTCGCGATCCGCTTGGCGAGCCCCATGGATGTGGCGATGACGTCCTTGGCCGTCTCTCGGCCGCGCACCACCTCGAGCAGCCGCATCACGTTGGCGGGGGAGAAGAAGTGCAACCCCACCACGTCCTGCGGCCGGGCGGTCGCGGCTGCGATGTCATCCACGTCGAGCGTCGAGGTGTTGGTGGCCAGGATCGCGCCCGGCTTCGCCACACCGTCGAGCTTGGCGAACAGCTCCTTCTTCAGCGCCATGTTCTCGAACACCGCCTCGATGATGATATCGGCATCCGCCACATCCGCGATATCGATCGAGCCGGACAGGCACCCCATCCGGCTCTGCACCTGATCCGCGGTCAACCGGCCCTTCTTCGCGGTGTTCTCGTAGTTTTGCCGGATCACCCCGATGCCGCGATCCAGAGCGTCCTGTCCCGTCTCGACGATCACGGTCGGGATGCCGGCATTCGCAAAGTTCATGGCGATCCCGCCGCCCATGGTGCCCGCGCCGATGACGGCCGCGGTCTTGATCTCGCGCACAGGCGTGTCGCGCGGCACATCGGGGATCTTGTTGGCCTGGCGCTCGGCGAAGAAGAAGTGGCGCTGCGCCTTTGACTGGTCCGAGTGGAGAAGCTCCTCGAACAGGGCCCGCTCACGCTTCATACCCTCGTCGAACGGCAGCTCAACGGCCGCCTGAATGGCCGATATGCAGTTCTGCGGCGCCAGAACGCCGCGCCGCTTCTTGCCCCATGTTGCCCGCGCCTTGTCAAAGATGTCCGAGGGGACATCGGTCACCTTTTCGGTCCGGTCGCGGACTTTCACCAGTTCCGCATTGCCGGTCAGAAGCTCGCGCACGAATGCAATGGTGGCAGCGCGCAGATCGCCATCGACCACGCGGTCGACCACGCCCAGTTCGACGGCATCCTCGGCACTGATCATCTCGCCGGTGCAGATCATCTCGATCGCCTTCTCGACGCCCACCAGGCGCGGGAGACGCTGGGTGCCGCCAGCGCCCGGCAGGATGCCGAGCTTCACCTCGGGCAGGCCGACCCGTGCCGAGGGCACCGCCACGCGGTAATGGCAGGCCAGCGCCGTCTCGAGACCGCCCCCCAGTGCCGTGCCGTGGATGCCCGCGACCAGTGGCTTCGGGCAGTTCTCCTGCACCTCGTTGACGGCGCGCAGTCCCGGCTCGAGCGGGGTCTTGCCGAACTCGGAGATGTCCGCACCCGCAATGAACGTCCGGCCGTCGCAGACCAGGGCGATGCCCCGGACCGCAGGATCGGCGGCGGCCTGCTCGACACCTGACTTGATGCCCGCACGGACCGCCTGGCTCAGCGCGTTGACCGGGGGACTGGCGATCGTGATCACCGCGACCTCGCCCTCGATCTCGTAGCGCACAACATCGCTCATGTTCGTCCTCCCCGTGGATGGATCGTCTTTCTCCCCGGATCGTCACGGGGATGCAAGCGTGCCACAATCACCAGCCGGATGGAGCGTGCCGCGAGCCGTCGCGTGCCCGCGCTGCGTTTGATAGGGTGCGGCCTCGGGAGGGAGATCATCCACATGGCAGAGAGTGCGAATCCGAAAACGGTCTGGGCGCCCTTTGGCGCATTCTCGCAGCTCGTGGTCGCAGGCACGGGGCGCACCGTGTACCTGAAGGGGCAGGTCGCGCTCGATGCGCATGGCGAGATCGTCGGCGAGGGCGATATGGCGGCCCAGGTCCGGCAGGTGCTGGCGAACATCGAAGCACTTCTCGAGGCGGTCGGCGGGCGCATGAGCGACATTGTCTCGCTCGTCCAGCACACGACGGACATTCAGGCCTTCATGGCGGCAGGCGCCGTGCGTCAGACGTTCTTTGCGCCACCCTTTCCGGTCACGACCACGGTCGAGGTGAGCGCGCTCTACGATCCGCGCCTGATGATCGAGATCACAGCGATCGCCGAGGTACCGGTCGAGCGTTACCGCCCGGTCGATGGGGCGATGCCCCTGCACGGCTAGGACTCCTCGCCATCGGCGCCTTGCTGGCTTGTCGAAATGGCGACATTTGACTCCTTAACGATGATTTTTACCCGAGAGTTAAGCGGGATTTCTCACACTCCACCTCAATGAGTGATCAGGAGGGTGTGATGCGCTTCATTCGATCCGTTCTGGCGGGAGCCGTGTTTGCCGCCGCCACGACAACACCTGCGTTGGCCGAACCGCTGTCCGATGCGGCTTATGAGCACCTCTTCTTGAACGCCGCGCGCACGGCGCTCGAGGCGCACGGCACCAATGTCGAAGCGTCCTGGGATGATTCCGATTTCGAAACGCTGTTCACCGAGGCGGCGCGCCGCGCGCTCGAGGACCACACAACGCACCGCCGCCTGGATGCGGTCGCGTTCTCGATGAAGCCCGCGGCGAACTAGTTCGGGTTGCCCGGTTCGCGCTAAGGCGTGCCCGGATCGTCCGCAGGCCGCTTGCGGAGCAGATACTTGTGCCAGCCATCGAGCACCAGGATGCCGTCCTGATTGTGCACGGTGACGGCACAGGTCATGACCCCGGTGGTCCGTTGCGCCTTCAGCTCCGAGACCACCACCGAGGGATAGACCGTATCGCCGCAGTACACCCCCTTGAGAAATCGCGAAGACTGCTCGATGAAGCCGATCAGCGACGGTCCCATCATCTGGGGCAGCACGCTTGCGCCGATGCACGTCTGGATCAGCACCTGATAGCCGTGCGCCAGCAGATCGCGGTGCCCCTGATCGGCACAGTAGTGCCTGTCATAGTGGATGGGATGATTGTCGCCGGAGGCAAGCTGGAACGCCGAGAAAATCGCCTCGGTCATGGTCCGGCTCGGGATATAGAAGCGCTCGCCCACTTCGAAATCCTCGAACCAGCGGGGCGCGCTGTACCTCAGGGCCAGCGGGTCAATGGTCTCGCTCACGCATGCTCTCCCTTGCTGTAGCAGCCGGTCTCGATCTCTTCGATGACCGATGGCCGCCGGGGTGTCCAGCCAAGCTCGCGCCGCGCGCGCACCGCTCTGACCCGGCTGTTCGAACCCATGGTGTTGATGGCGGGGCCCTCGCCCCATTCGGCGGCGGCCTCCGCCGGTGTCAGCGCTGCCGTGCCGCCGCCCTGGCCGAGCACTCGGCTGATGGCTGCCGCCAGTTCGCGCATCGAATTCTCGCCGTTCTCCGCATAGTAGAACGCACCAGCCGGCGCCTGGTCGAGTGCCAGCAGGTAGAGGTCCACCAGATCGTCGATGTGCACGTTGGCCCAGAGGTTCTCGCCCGGACCGAGATGACTTGCGATGCCACGCTTGCGCGCCGTTTCGATCAGCCACGGGAGCTGGATGCTGTGCCGGTTCACCCCGTGTCCGAGACCGTAGATCAGGCTGGGACAGATGATCACCGGATGCACCTCCCGCTCGGCGGAAGCGCGGATCTCGGCGTCCAGCGCCACCCGCGCAGCCCGGCCGGGTGACGGTGTGAAGGGGGTGTCCTCGTCATAGACCGGATCGAGCCTCTCTCCCATTGCGGGCGTGCCGACGATGCTCGAGCCGCTTGTGTGGATCAGGCGTTTGCCGGTGCCTTCGAGGGCCGCCAGGAGTGTCCATGCCGATTGTGCGTGATCCGCATTGGCGGTGTGGATCACGGCGTCTGCGTCGCGCGCTGCACCCCACAGGATATGGGCCCGATCCAGCGACCCGAGCACCGGTTCGATGCCGCGGGCGCGCACCTCCTCGGCCCGCTCGTCCGAACGCACCAGACCCTGCACCTCGTGTCCCGCCGCCAGCAAGGCAGCTGCCACCGACCCGCCGATGTACCCGCTTGCTCCGGTCATGAAGATCCGCATGTCCTACCTCCGGTCTTGCAGACGGCCTGGCCTGCTGGTCTGTCGCGTGGCGGGCAGCCGGGCCATCAGACAGTGCCGAACTCGGCGAGAACAGCTGCCGTGTGCGCGCCCCGCGATGCGGCGGCGCAGTCGAGCGGCGTGCGCCCGGGCGTGCGCGGTGCAGGCGACGGGTGACCGGGCAGAACTTCGATCTCGGGCGCTGCGGCGGTGGCCGCGACCTGCGGCTCGGCCAGCCATGCGCCGAAGTCGTTGATCGGGCTCGCCATCACGCCATTGGCCTTGAAGACAGCGAGCCATTCCGAGGTGGAACGCTCGGCGATCGCTGCATCGAGCAATGCCGTCAGCCCGGTCAGGTTCTCGAGGCGCGCGGCAAAGCTCGAGAACCGCGGATCGGTGGCGAGGTGGGGCTGCCCCAGAGCGCCGGCCAGCGAGACGAAGTGGCTTTCGCGCACAAGCGTGATGGCGATCCAGCCGTCGGCGGTTCGGTAGCTTCCGGCGGGTGGATTCGGGGTCGCCGGGGTGTGACCGTGATGGGCAAACTCCATGACCTTGGGTCCCAGCGCCGCTGCCGCCGCCTGCATCAGCGAGACATCCAGGTGGCGCGCCGCGCGCTGCCCGCCGGGCCAGAGCGCCATTGATGCGGCCTGAAAGGCATAGAGACCGGTGATCGCATCGACGATGGTCGACTGGACCTTGTGCGGCACGGTGTCGTTGCCTCGGTTCACCGACATCAGCCCGGAATAGGCTTGTGCCACCGTGTCGGTCATCGGCTCCTTCGCACGGGATCCGGTCTGCCCGAACCCCGAAACCGAGAGATAGACCACCGTCGGGTTGAGCGCGCGCACCGCCTCGAAGCCCAGACCGAGGCGCTCCATCGCGCCGGGCCGGGCGCTCTCCATCACGACATCTGCTGCGCGTGCGATGGCCTGAGCCGCGGCCAGACCTTCCGGCGTCTTGAGGTCGAGGGTCACGTTTTCCTTGCCCAGGTTGTAGTAGAGATAGTTGACCGAGACCCCGCCCGGACCGCTGCCGATCTGGCGCACCCAATCGCCCTCGGGCGGCTCGACTTTGATGACCCGCGCGCCGTGCTCAGCCAGCAGGCGGCCGCAGTATGGCCCTGCAATGCCCTGGGTGAGATCGAGCACCAAGTGTCCGTCGAGCGGCCGGTCATCCTGCATTATCACCCCCGTGATCAGAGCTGCGGCGCAAAGCGCGCGGGACTGGCTTATGTTGGCGACCACTCTTTCCCATGTGAGGTGCCGCCGCAATGCCCGTACCCGCCCTGGCGGATCGATTGGCTACGCCCGTCATGCTGGCGCTGGCGTTGTGCGAGCTTGCCCACCAGGTTGCCGGCATCGAGGCCGCAGGGGTGCTGGGACGTGTCCTCGCGCTCTGTCTCACGGTTGCGGTCATGCCGCGCTTCGGGGTGCGCGAGTGGGTTCTGCTCGGCTTCTCTCTCGCGCTCACCGTGGGGTTGGCGCTCCGTACCGGCGGCATGGCGGACATCTGGTTCGCGCTCGGGCAGGGCGCCTACTTCGCCGCCTTCATCTTTCTGCTGATGTTGTTGCGCGACGCGGCCGGAACCTCGGAGTCGGTGTTGAAAGTGGGGGCATGGGCGACGCTGCAGCCACCCGGCCGGCGCTTCGTTGCCACCTGGTTCGGCGGGCATCTCTCCGGCATCCTGATGAACCTGGGCGCGATCAGCCTGCTGTCGCCGCTGGTCCAGCGCGGCGTGCGCGCCGAACCCGCCGTGACCGAGGAGGATCACCGTCGCCAGGCGGTGCGCGAGCGTCGTCAGCTCTCTGCGCTGATCCGCGGCTTCGCCTGGGTGATCTGCTGGTCCCCGACGACTTTGACGCAGGTGATCATTCTCTCGGTGATTCCTGGGCTCGATCCGGCTCGGGCCATCCTCTTCGGTCTCGGTCTGAGCGCCCTTATGCTCGGGGTCGGCTGGACCGAGGACCGCATCCGCTGGGGGCGTCCCCGCGTCGCTCCGCAACTCAAGCGTCCCTTCCCCTACCGGGCGGGTGCCGATCTGCTTGCGGTGTTCGCCCTGCTCTGCGCGGGTGCCTACGCGGTGCGTCTCATTGCGGACGTCGTGACACCCAAGGCGCTGATGACCGTCGCGCCCCTGATGCTGATCGGCTGGGTGATGAGCCAGAACCGCGGTCCGGGCATGATCGCCGCCACGGCCACCCGGCTCCGACAGATCGGATCTGTGTCCGTGCCCCGCGTCGCACGCGATGCCTATCTGCTGGGCGCGGCAGGCTACATCGGCGTCACGGCGGCCAAGCTCGCACCCGTCGGCCTGATCGCGGGCTGGCTCGACGAGGCGGCGGTGCCGGCTTGGCTGGTGGTGGCAAGCCTGCCCGTCCTGATCACGCTCGGCGGACAGATCGCACTGAGCCCGATGATGATGGTGGTCTTCCTCGGCGCTGTCCTGTCGGCGTTGCCCGTCCTGCCGGCACCGCCGGAGTACCTTGCCCTCGGTCTCGGCGCGGGCTGGTCGCTCAGCATGACCGTGTCTCCGAACGCGACCGGCGCGCTCCTGATCGCCGGGGCCACCGGCATCTCCTCGCAGACGCTGACCTGGCATTGGAACGGCGTCTACTCGCTGGTCGTGCTCTTGGTCTTCGCGGTGCTCGCCCGCCTGATCGTCTAGGCGAAGAACGCGGCCAGCTCCGTCGCGATCTCGTCCGGCACTTCCTCGGGCATGTAGTGCCCGCAGTCGAGCGCCCGCCCGTCCACATGCTCGGCCCGGATGCGCCACAGCGCCAATGCGTCGAAGCAGCGCTCGACCACGCCCTGCCCACCCCAGAGGCAGCGGACGGGGACAGTCAACTTGCCGGTCTCCGCATCGTCATGGACGATGTCGATCGAGGCTGCCGCCCGATAGTCCTCGCATGTGCCGCGGATCGTCTCCGGATCGCGGAACGCCGCCACATACTCTTCCCAGGCCCCGTCGAAGATCGCGAGATCCCCCATCGCCCCCATCCTCTCGCGCATGAGCGCCTCGGGGTCCGCGCCGAACATCCGCTCGGGCATCGGCGCGGGCTGGATCATGAAGAACCAGTGCCAGTAGGCCTTGGCAAACTCGAAGCCGCCCGTGCGGTACATCTCGCGCGTGGGCGCAATGTCGAGAACCATCAGCCCGGTGACCCGGTCCGCCCAGTCATAGGCCAGCCGGTGCGCGACCCGCCCGCCACGGTCATGTCCGCAGACACCGTATCGCGTGTGGCCCAGCGTCTCCATGACCTCGACCATGTCGCGCGCCATCTCGCGCTTCGAATAGTTGATGTGATCATCACCCGGTGGCGGTTTCGAGGAAAACCCGTAACCCCTGAGGTCCGGGCAAATCAGGGTGAAGCGGTCCTGCAGGCGGGCTGCAACGTGACGCCAGATCGCCGAGGTCTGGGGATTGCCGTGCAGCAGCAGGAGCGGGGGCCCCGAGCCGCCGTGGCGCACCCGGATGCGAGCGCCGGACGTCGTGATCATCGTGTCTTCAAAACCGTCGAACATCTCGCTCCCCAACCCGACATGCGATTTTATCCTGCGAAGTTGCCGGGTCGCGCGCAAGTAGGCTGTGGCGGCAGGGTGCATCATCAAAAGTGATGGTTCTACTCAGAAACATTCATTTCTGTTTTGTCCCTGGCCTCCCTAAGTCAGGGGCACATTCGATGCATGGAGACTTCTGATGAGCACTCTGACACACGACATTCAAGCTTCTCAGCCGCGGTCTGGTGCGGCGTCCACGGTGCGCGGCCGGCTCGTTGCTTTGATCTTCGCGGTCCTGGCGACTTTTGTTGCGGTGGCGTTCACCGCTCCTGAGATCCCGCAGGATCAGGCAGTGCACAATTCCACGAGCCCCGAGATGATCGAGGACTGGCGCGGGAACAGCGCCTCAATCCGTCCGCGCGACTGACCTCATGGTGCCGGGGCAGCGTCTGCCGCTGCCCCTTGGGCGCTGGTGGTCACTCTGAAATCGCGTGCATGGTTTGTGCATGAACCGTGCATGAGTTCTGCATCAGGTTCTCGGCTGATCAAGCGCGGCGCCGGCGGCGATCATCGCGTCGACTTCGGCGTCGGAATAGCCCAGGTCTGACAGGATCGTGCGGGTTTCTTCGCCGAACTTCGGCGGTTTCTTGCGGGCGGGATCCGCGGGTGTCCGGCTCATCTTGATCGGGTTCCCCGTGGTGCGGAAGCCGTTGATATCGATGGTCATTTCCCGATGAAGCGTGTGAGGCGCCGCAACCACCTCGTGGGTCTCGAGGACCGCGCCCGCCGGTGCCCCTGCCGTCATCAGCGCTTGTGCCAGCTCCGCGCCATCCCACTCCGCCATCAGTGGCCCGAACAGCGCACGCAGCGCGGGTTGGTTTTGTAACCTATTGGCATTGCTCGAGAATTTAGGATCCTTTGGTGCGTCAGGCACCCCGAGGACCTCGCAGATCTTGCTGAACTGCCGGTCATTGCCGCCGGCGATGAAGATCGAACATGTCTTCGTCGGATAGACATCATACGGCGACAGGTTCGGATGGTTGTTGCCCGTGATCTGGGGATGCTTCCCGCTGAGGAAGTAGTTGGCGTAGTGAGGGAAAAGCACAGCGACTGCAGTGTCATACAGCGTTGTGTCAATGTATTGCCCGAGCCCGGATTTAGAGCGTTCGAACAGCGCCATGTTGATCCCGATCGCCGCCGCCATACCGGTTGCGATGTCGACAATCGGAATGCCGAGACGTGTGGGATCTCCGCCTGCAACGCCGTTCACGCTCATCAACCCGGCCTGTGCCTGGATCACGGCGTCGTAGCCCGGCAGTCCTCCCAGTGGGCCATCGGCGCCAAAACCTGATATTCTGCAATGGATTAGCCGGGGGAACTGCTTCGACAAAACGTCGTGATAGCCGAGGCCCCACTTTTCCATTCCACCGGGTTTGAAGTTCTCGATGAGTACATCTGCGGTCTCGAGCAGGCGCAACAGAACCGCCTTGCCCTCTTCGCTCCTCAGGTCCAGGGCCATGCCGCGCTTGTTGCGGTTGATCCCCAGAAAGTAGCTCGCAGCACCGATGTCGGTGTCGAACGGGGGACCCCAATGCCGCACCTCATCGCCTTGAGGTGGTTCGACTTTGATCACCTCGGCACCGTGATCTCCCAGCCACTGCGTGCAGAACGGTCCGCCCAGAACGCGGGTCAGATCGATCACCCTGACGCCATCAAGCGCGCCCATCATTTGTCTCCCAGATCGCTGCTCAGGCCGCCAGCCCCCAGACCCGGCTGGCGAATTGTGGATAGAATTCAAGCACTTTAGGTGCGATGTCGTTGCGGATCCGTTCCAGTCTCTCGGAGGAGGGATGGGGCGTTTCAACAACGTCTCGCGCGTCAAAGGTGAAGCCGGTCGCCTCGCGAATGCTGTCAACTGTTTCCCCAGGGTGCACCGAATTCAACTGAAACCTTGCCCGCGCGCTGTCGAAGTCGAACACGGCGCGTCCCGTCACCAGCGCCCTCGGTCCCCCGGGTCTGTGCACATCCGGCGGGCTGGTCCCCGGCGCCGAGACGAAATCGACCTGTTCGACCAGTGTTCTCGGGCTGTGTTCTTCGCGAAACAGGATCACGTTGGGCACGACATAGTACATCAGCGCTGAGCCGAAGGAGCCCGGAAAGCGCTTCTTGAGTTCAGGGTAGTCGCCGATTCCAACCAGATTGATGTTGGCCTTCCCGTCGATCTGCACGCCACCCAAGAAGAACGTGTCGATCAGCCCGCGTGCGGCGCAGTCAAACAGTTCGCGTGATCCGTCCGTGAACGGATTTTCGCGGCGCGCATGGATGATGGAGACCTGCATCCGATGCGCCGCCTCCTGCTTGGCAAGCAACGCCGCCGCGCCGGGGATCGGAGAGGCAGCGCCCACTGCGACGTGCCGGTCAGTGGCTAGTCTGTCGGCGAGCACCGAGATCAGAAGCTCTTCGCGGCTGACGTTCACGCAGCACTCCTTGGCGCAAGTCCCAGATCAGCCAAGTAAGCGGCGAAACCTTCTTCGGTACGGGCTGAGCGGGCGTACCGTTGCAGCTCCTGCCCGTCGGGGGGGTAGATGTCGGTGAGACCCGCTGGCCAGGCGCCGTTCTCGGCGACAGCCAATGCCTCAACATAGAACGCCGGCAGGGCACCCGCGGCTGTCGACTCGTTCTCCATCAAGTCGCTGTCGATGACTTTCTCGACGGTGACGAAAGTTCTTCTTGCGCCGTGTGTTAGCGTTGCCAGCTCACGTTGTCTGCCAATATAGACATTGCCACGGCGATCCGCATAGGGCGCATGAAAGAGCGTCACGTCTAGCGGTTTTGCAGGCAGGAGAAGGATTGGGTCAGAGCCTTCCGCGAACGGATTGTCTATGAGTTTCCAGTCGGGCCTGTGACGCGCGATGTCTGAACCGATGATCCCCCGGAGCGGCATGAACGGCACGCCCTTCTCGACCGCCTGAAGCTGGGTGTGGAGCGCAGGACATGTGGAATCGCGCATGTCGAGTGTGCCGCCTTCGATCGCATGGCTGAACCGCGGGGCGAGCCCGTGCTCGCCGAGGGTCACCGCGGCGGCTTCCACGGCGCGCACGCAACCGGCGCCAATCAGCATGTCGCCCTGGATTGTTGTCAACGGAAGGCAGTAAAGCGTGAGATCTCGTGCGCCGCGCGCAATCAGGGCACGTGTGGCAGCCATGGGAACGCCGGAGTAGTCGGCTGGTACACCAAGGATTGACCCGTCCGGTATCTCGGCAGCGATTTCCTCGACACTGATCAATGTCATGCGCCAGCTTCCTCCGAGCGACATTGCGTTTTCACCATCTTGCCTGTTTGAGTAGCACTTCGGCAAGCAGCGGGACAAGGCAAGCGCAGCATGCGTGACACCGAAGCACTAGGGGCGGGCGATCCGGGGGCGTTGGATGCGCTTTGGAGGCACGCGACCGATGCCGGTGCAGCGATCGCGCTGACAGAGGCCTACCGCCGCTGGGGCTGGATGGCGGCCAGTCTCGACCCGCTCGGCCGTGCGGTGCAGCCGGTTGTCGAAGAGCTTGATCCTGCACGGTACGGCTTGCCGACCGATGCAGCGGATCCCCTTAAGCGAGCCTATTGCGGCGCGATCGGGTGGGAGTTCGGCCATGTGCAGGATGCCGTGCGGCGGCGATGGCTGGGTGAGCAGGCAGAACTGCCCTGGTCGCTCCAGACGGCGGATCGGCGCGCGGCGCTTTCGCTGATCTCTGATGCTGAGCTGTTCGAGGCCACGCTTGATCGACGATTGCCGGGGGCGAAGACCTTCGGACTGTCAGGGGCCGAGGGATTTCTGGTGTTGCTGAAAGCCGTCATGACGCGTGCAGGCGAGACGCGGGTTGTGATCGGAGGCATGCATCGTGGGCGGCTGACGCAGATGGCGTTGGTTTTCGGCAAGCCCCTGGCGCAGGTGATTGCCGAGGCGGCTGGCGCGCCCGCACTGCCCGAGACGCTGGGTGTTTCCGCGGACAGCCCCTATCATGTCGGCTGGGACGGCACGATCACGCTGGCGGAGCGTGACATCTCCGTCTGGATCGCGCCGCATCCGTCTCATCTCTCGGTGGTGGCGCCCATGGCACAGGGTGTTGCGCGGGCCGAACGGGGGGATGCGCTGTCGCTCTCGCTGCACACGGATGCGGCCTTCGCCGGACAGGGTGTCAATGCCGAGATGCTCCAGCTTTCGGGTCTCGCCCCGTACGACGTGGGCGGGACGATCCATCTGATCCTGAACAACCAGATCGGCTTCACCACCGGTGCGGAAGAGGCGCGCAGTGCCCGGACCGCGGCGGACATGGCCAAGCTCATCGAGGCGCCCATCTTGCACGTGAACGGAGACGATCCTGATGCCGTGCTTCGTGTCGCCGAAGTGGCCTGTGCGTATCGCCGAACTTTCGGGACAGACATTGTCGTCGAGCTGCTGGCTGTACGGCGCAAGGGGCACAATGAGATCGACCAGCCTCGCTTCACGCAGCCTTCGATGTACCAAGCGATTGATGTGCTGCCGCCGCTTTCGGAAAGATTCGCTTCATCGGTTGGTGTCGCGCCGGAAACCGCAACGCTCCGCGAAGCGCTCGATGCAGCCTTCGAGGCCGCTCGGGACTGGCGACCGAACGGGATGCCGCCAACTGATGGTCTCTCGGGCGATGTTGAAGCGAGAATGCTTGCGCCTGTCGACACCGGGGTTGATCTGGACACGTTGTCTGAGTTGGCCCGAGCGCTGACCGAGTTGCCCACGCACATCACGCCCCATCCGAAGGTGGCCGCGTTTCTGGAGTCCCGTCGGAGCATGATCGCGAACGGTTCGGTGGACTGGGCGACTGCAGAGGCACTGGCGCTGGCGAGCCTGCTGGCCGAGGGCCATCCAGTGCGCCTCTCCGGGCAGGACAGCGTTCGCGGTGCATTCACTCAGCGCCACTTCAATGTGTGGTGTCAGGAGACGGCCCTAAACCATTGCGTCTTTGATGGTTTGAAAGGCACGCTCGAGGTCTTCAACACCCCGCTCACGGAGAATGCCGTTCTGGCTTTCGAGTATGGGCACAGCCTGCGCGCACCTGGCCTGACGATCTGGGAGGCGCAGTTCGGTGACTTTCTCAACGTCGCGCAGACCGTCTTCGACCAGTTCATCGCCTGTGGTGAGGATCGATGGTTGTTCGACAGCAATCTCGTGATGCTTCTGCCGCATGGGCTGGACGGTGGCGGGCCGGATCATGCGACAGCGCACCCCGAGCGGCTGTTGTCTGCATGCGCGCGTGGCAACCTGCGCGTGGTCAATGCATCGACACCGGCGAACTATTTTCATGCGCTTCGGCGTCAGGCGATTTCGGGATTGCGCAAGCCGCTGGTGGTGCTGGCGCCCAAGGCGCTGCTGCGTCACAAGGGCTGTATCTCGCCGCTCACTGATCTAGGTCCCACGTCGGGGTTCCGCACTGTGATCGGTGCTGCACGAGAAGGGGGCAGGCGCGTGGTGCTGTCCAGCGGCAAACTTGCCGTCCTTTTGCGAACGGCAGCCGAAGCCGCCTCGATCAAGGACATCGCGCTTGCCCGGCTCGAGCAATACTACCCGCTTGACGGTGCATCGCTGGCCGCGTTTTTGACGCACCACCCGGATGCGGAACTCGTCTGGGCGCAGGAAGAGCCGGAGAATATGGGAGCCTTTCAGTGGCTTGATCGCCGCCTCGAGGAGATTGCAGGGCGGCGCTGGCGCTTGATTTCGCGGCCAGCGGCGCCGTCTGCTGCGACTGGCGTGAAGGCATGGGAAGATGCAGCCCTCAGGCGCGTGATACAGCGTGCGCTTGATCTGGAGGAGTGAATGGAAGTTTCTGAAGAAGTGGTGAGGCGTCTGGGCCGTCTCTACACATCGACCCTCTCGAACGCGTTGGAGGACGTGGGCGAGGACGGTGTCATCTTGGGCCTGCCGGCGCTCGGTGCGGGGATGCGGTGTTCCGGGCGCGCGCTGACCGTCCTCGAGATCACAGGCGGCGCACACGCCTTTCCAGGCTCATTCTTCCGCGTTGGCGACATCATTGACTCGGCACGGCCCGGCGAGATTGTCGTGATCGCAAATTCCGGCCATCCGGTATCGACCTGGGGCGGAACCGCGTCGTTCGCGGCGCAACTCAAAAAAATCGGCGGGCTGATCGTTGATGGGGGCGTGCGAGACCGCGAGGAGATTGTCCACTATGGCTTCCCGGTTTTCTCTCGTCACGTGGTGCCCACGACCGGTCGCGGACGCATCAAGGTGGTGGAAATCGGCGGCATGGTGACGGTCTGCGGCATCAAGGTGTCCACCGGCGATGTGATCGTGGCTGATGGCACCGGCATTGTCTCGGTGCCGGCGCCGCTCGCGGAGCGGGTGTTGGAGATCGCCGAAAAACTCGCGGCCGATGACGAGCAGGCGACGCGAGAAATCGAGGCCGGTCTGAGTTTCTCGCGCGCGCTCGCCAAGTTTCGCAAGATTTGAGGTTCGGCATGCAATCGATCTACCTGGCGCCGGAGCACGAGAGCTTTCGCACGCAACTCCAGCGTTTCGTCTGCGAACATGTCCGGCCGAATGCAGACGCCTGGGAGGCGGCCGGTGAGATCCCGCGCGATGTCTTCCGGCAGATGGGGAGCCTCGGATTCCTCGGCGCGCGGTACCCCGAGCGCTACGGTGGTGCCGAGATGGATGTGTTTGCCTCGGTGGTGCTGGGAGAGGAGCTGGGCCGGTCGGGACTGTCGGGGTTTGCCGTCTCGACGCTGGTGCACACGGATATGGCCTCTCCGCATCTCGCACGATACGGCTCGGACGAGCAGAAGGATCGCTATCTGCCGGGCGTGATTGCAGGAGAGACCGTCACGGCGATCGGAGTGACGGAGCCGGGGGCAGGGTCGGATGTCGCGGGCCTCACCACACGGGCGACCCGGCACGGCAACGGGTGGCGGCTCAACGGCACGAAGATGTTCATTACCAACGGGGTGCTGGGCGATCTGCTGTTCGTCGCGGCGCGCACCGATCCGGACGCCAAACCTTCGCGCGGCGTCTCGATCTTCATCGTCGAGAAGAACACACCGGGGTTTCGGGTCGCTCAGAAGCTCGACAAGATGGGGTGGCGGTGTTCGGACACGGCAGAGCTGGTGTTCGAGGATTGCGATCTACCGGCGGATGCGCTCCTCGGCGAGGAGGGGCGCGGCTTCTATCAGATCATGGACAACTTCCAGAATGAACGCCTTGTCGCTGGCGCCATCATGATCGGGGAGGCGGCACGTGCGATCGAGATCACGCTTGACCATGTCCGCACCCGTCAGGCTTTCGGCGGCACGCTCTGGGACAAGCAGGTTGTCCGCCACAAGCTTGCCGATTGCGCAACCCGTCTCGAGGCGACCCGGGCATTGGTGTACCACACGGCCTGGCTCGAGAACGAAGGATGCGACTGCGTGCGTGAAGTCTCGATGCTGAAAGTGCACGCCGCCGAGATGCTTCAGCACGTCGTACACAGCTGTCAGCAACTGCATGGTGGATCCGGCTACATGCGCGGGATGGAGATCGAGCGTCTCTATCGTGACGCGAGAGTTCAGGCGATCGGTGGAGGTGCCAGCGAAGTGATGCTCGAAGAGGTCGCCAAACGGCTGTGAGCCTCTTGGGGGACGGTATGGCGCAATTCCTCGGCGCTCACGATCTTGCAGGAGATCTCGCCGGCTTGGGGGTCGAACCTGGCGATGGATTGTTCGTGCACAGCGCGCTCAGCCAGATTGGCCATGTCATGGGGGGGCCAAGAGGGTTCATCGAAGCGCTGATCAGCGCGGTGGGGCCCGAGGGGTTGATTGGCATGCCGGGTTTCAGTGGCGATGCCTACGACCCGATCGACATGATGGAGACCGAAACCAGCGAGATCAATCTGGCGCGATGTGCCGAGATCCGAGCACAGGTGCCGGGCTTCGATCCGGAGCGCTCGAACGTCCGGGCGATGGGTGCCGTTGCCGAGGCGTTTCGTTGTTGGCCAGGCGTGGTTCGGAGCCCGCACCCGACAAGCTCGGTGCTGCTGCTGGGTCGGGACGCGGCGGAGTTTGCCTCACCACATGACGCGCTGGACTGGGCAACCGGGCCGAAAAGTCCCTGGGGGCGTTTGCGGCATCGAACGCGCATGAAGGTTCTGCTTGTCGGTGTCGGGTGGAACCGATGTTCGGCACTCCACTCCGCCGAGAGCATCGCAAGTCACAGGCGCATCCAACCGCGCCGTTTCAAACCCATGCCCGGTCCCGACGTGGCCTGGGTCGAGGCGCCGGATGTGGCCGACGATCTCGGGCGCCTGTTTCCGCTTGTTGGCGCAGACTGGGAGGCGACGGGCAGCGTCACCGTCGGCCGGATCGGGGCGGCCGAGGCGCGGCTCACCGGCTATGATGCGCTTGTTGCGTTTGCACAGTCCTGGATCGGCGCTCGCAATGCCGCCGACGGTGTAGTGGCGACGCCGCAATTCCCGTGAAACGTGCGCTATCTGCTTGCATGTTGTGGAACCGGGACTTGCGCTGCTAGTCTGACTGCGGGGGACTGGTTTGGGAGTGCATAGACGTGATTCTCGACGGCTCACGCCGGTGCCCTAGCTGCGGAGCGGAAGCACCGGAGAGCGCACGGTTCTGCTCGGTCTGCGGTACCCGGCTCGAAGACGAAGTTGAGCCGGCGTCACGCATGGATGGCGAGCATCGCCAGATCACAGTGATGTTCTGCGATCTCGTCGGATCGACGCAGCTCTCATCCGAGATGGACCCGGAGGATCTGCGGGACATCCTTCTCCATTATCAGACCGCCTGTGCCGGCGCGATCGAACGATCGGGCGGGATGGTCGCCAGGTATATGGGTGACGGTCTGCTTGCCTATTTCGGGTATCCGCGCGCCAGTGAGCACGCGCCGGTTCACGCCACAGAAGCTGGCCTCGAGGCGCTGAACGAGATTGCCGAGCTGAATGCCGGCCCGCTGCGTCGCCACGGTGTCGTGATCGCTGCACGGATCGCACTGCATACCGGTCGGGTGCTGGTCTCCGAGATGGGGGCAGGGGCCACGCGTGAGTCTGTCGCCGTCACCGGTGTGGCGCCGAACCTCGCCGCCCGTATCGAGCAGCTGGCCCCGGAGAACGCCATAGCCATCAGTGGGGCGACCAATGACCGGATCGCGGGGGCGTTCGAGACTGAGAGCATGGGCACGCATCTGGTCAAGGGCATTCCGGACCCGCTCGAGGTCTTCCGCGTCACCGGCAAGCGGATCGCGGAAACCGTATTGCCGGCACCCATCGAAACGCTGATCGGACGGCTGCACGAAGTCCAGTGCCTCCACAGCGCCTGGGAGGCGGTGACGCCTGACAGCGTGCAGGTTGCCTGCGTGGTCGGTGAGCCGGGGGTGGGCAAGTCCGCGCTCGCGTCCGCTTTCATTGCCGCGGCAGGAATAGATCCCGACCAGACGGTGGAGTTGGTCGGCACCGTTGCCGATCGGAACACCCCGTTCTCCGGTCTGAAGCGCTACATAGAACGGCTCGCAGGGCCGCTTGCGCTCGATGACCCGGCAGGGCTCGCTGATCACCTGGAGGCCCGCCTCGGCCTGGCAGGCCCCACTTCAGGGAAAGTTGCGCGATCCTTCGCAGATGCCCTGACGGGCTCGGTCCCGGCTGGAGAGGCGGGCAGAACACTGCTGTTTGACGCCTTCGCCGCCTACATGCAGGGGCTCGGTCCCCGTCTTCTCGTGGTCTTCGAGGATGCCCACTGGGCGGATCCCTCGACGGTCGAGATGCTGGCGCATGCGCGGCGCACGACACAAGGCTGGATGCAGCTTATGCTCACGCGCCCCGGTGTCGATCTCGGGCTCACCGATGTCGACGCCGAGTTCGTGCATCTCGGCGGTCTCGATGACGATGCATCGGCGGAGCTTGTGTCTCAGTTCGCCGGGAGCACGGTCGATGCCGATCTGGCGCGGAAAATTGTCGAGACCACCGACGGCGTGCCGTTGTTCGTCGAGGAGTACATGGCGGCTCTGATCGCCTCGGGTCAGGTGCGCCAGGAGCGCGGTCGCATCCGGTATGCCACGGCGCTAGGAGACATCGAGACCCCGACCTCATTGCTCGACCTGTTGACCGCGAGACTCGACTCACTCGGCCCCGGCAAGGAAATCGCACAGATCGCCGCCGTGCTGGGGCGACGCTTCGACGTGACTGCGCTGGAGGCCCTGTCGGGACGTGCGCGCGACGGACTGGAGGTGATGCTCAACGGTCTTGTTGACATGGGCATCCTGTCGCCTGAACCGGGGGGACTGTTCGAGTTCCGACACGCCCTGTTTCAGAAGGCATCCTACGAGAGCATGGTTCGGACCCGGCGCCGTGTGTTGCACGAACGTTACCTTGACTGGCTTGCGGAGGGTTCCAACCGAGTACCGGCTCCGGAAAGCCTGGCGCATCACTGCCTGGGCGCGGGCCGCCTCGAGGATGCCATCGATCACTTGATGCAGGCAGGTGAGGCAGCGAACAGTGCCTCGGCGAGCAAGGAGGCGGCACGACATTTCCAGCAGGCCGCAGCGGCGCTGACCGAACTGGACGACAACCCAGATGTGAGCACGCGCATGCTGCAGGTGCAGGTGTTGCTTGCCGGGGCCCTGCTCTCGGCCAATGGTCCCGGGTCCGCCGAAACACGGGATGCCTACGAGAGCGCGCTCACACTTGCCCGCCGCCTGCCCGAGACGCAGTGGCATTTCCCGGCGTACTGGGGATGGTGGCGCACGTCCGAAAGCTTCGCTCAGATGGCGGAACGCGCACGCCGCATCGTTTCCGTGTCGGAGCGCATGAGTGCGACAGAATTCAAGCTGCAGGCGCAGCACTGTCTCTGGGCGAACGCCTTCCAGATGGGTGAGCTCGACGAGTCGCTTGCAAATGCGCGGACCGGCCTGGCGCTTTACGAGGCAGGAGGCGCCGAGCACCATGGCACGCTCTACGGGGGTCACGACGCCAAGGTCTGTGCGCTCGGTGAAGTCGGTTTGATCGGCTGGCTTCAGGGCAAAGGCGATGCCGCCTGTCAAGAGGTGGAAACGGCGATCGAGCATGCCGAGCGTCTCGGCCATCTTGGCAGCATTCTGCACGGTCTCGACATCGCCGTGATGCTGCATCACTACCGACGAGACAGCGATGACGTGCGCCGTGTCGCCGAGCGGCTGAGGGAGCTTGCCGCAGAGAACGACCTCGAGGAGTACACCGCCAAGGCAGACATCTTCCTGGGCTGGTGCGCGGTCGACACCGGCGACGTCTCGGGCGGGCTGGCACAGATCGAGGCTGGTTTTCGCGTGATGCAGGCGGTCGGCACGCCGGAAGACTTCCCAGTCTACCAGTGCATGCGCGCCGATGCGATGATCCGGTTGGGCGCACTGGACAGTGCCGAACACGCACTCGCTCAGGCGCGTGCGACGGTTGCCAGCGAAGGTGTCAACTACTGGGGCGCCGAGATTGCGCGCCACGCGGCTGAGCTCGAGATGGCGCGTAGCATCGTGGATCCGGAAACGGTGCGCGGCTTCCTCCGGGATGCAAAGGCCACTGCGAGGGCACAAGGTGCCCTTGCCCTCGAGCTTCGGGGAGCGCTCAGCTCCGCACGCTGGCTGGTGACCGATGATGAGACACGCACCGCGCTCCTCGAGGTGCTGGCGCGGTTCCCCGACGACGCAAAAGGGCGCGACATCGACGATGCTCGACGCCTGCTCGCACAACATGTCAGCGCATGACCGGCTCGGAGAAGCGTTGGCGAGAAGGAAGCCATCGGGTCTGCCCGCCGAACGAGACCTGGGCGAAGCTGAAACCCTTGCTCCCTGTGCTCGGGATCACGCGCGTGGCCAATATCACTGGCCTCGACATCACCGGCATCCCAGTCTTCATGGCATGCCGTCCGAACTCGCGCTCGCTCTCGGTCTTTCAGGGCAAGGGGCTTGATGCGGACGCCGCGCGCGTCTCCGCGGTGATGGAGGCCTATGAGACGTGGTGTGCCGAGCGCATCGACGCACCGCTGAAGTTCGCAAGCGTGGAAGAGTTGCGCTTTTCACATCAGATCGTCGATGTCGGCGCGTTGCCGCTGACCGATGTGGCGGGCCTCGATCCGCAGAGACCGATGCTTTGGGTCGAGGCCGACGATCTGCTGGCCCGCACGCGCCGTTGGGTGCCTTTCGAAATGGTGCATGCGAACTATGCCCTGCCGGAGCCCGTGCATTCGGGCGCGCTCGCGGCGACGACCAACGGGCTTGCGTCCGGCAATACCCGCGACGAAGCCATCCTGCATGGGCTGATGGAAGTCATCGAGCGGGACGCCATCACGCTCTGGAAACTCGGGCAGGAGGCATGGGATGGTGCCTCGGCAGTTGATCTCGACAGCGTCGACGATCCGGTTTGCCGGTCGGTGCTCGATCGCTTCGAGGCTGCCGGGATCGACATCATCGCGTGGGATGTCCGCTCCGACCTGGGCGTGCCGGCATTCTTTTGCCTCGCGGCCGATCGCGACGAGGTCTCCGGTGTGCCCGAGATGGGTGGTGGCGCCCACCCAGCACCTGAGGTTGCGCTTTCGCGGGCGCTCACCGAAGCGGCGCAAGCACGCGCGACGTTCATTGCAGGCACCCGCGAGGACATTCCCGATGACGCCTATGCAACGGACGAGCTGCGGCTGCGCCGGACCCAGGCGCGTGAACTGCTCGATGCGATCAAGCCTGTGCGCCAGTTTCGCAACATCGATGGGTATGCGAGTGAAAGTATCGCGGATGACATCGCCGCAACCGAAACCATTCTGACCGATCGCGGGATGGGGCAGCTGTTGACCATCGATCTCAATCGCCCAGGCTTTGGTCCCCCGGTCGTGCGCGTGATCGTGCCGGGGCTGGAGGCCGCGTTCGAGGGGCCGGAGAGCGCCTACGTCCCCGGCGTCCGCGCGGCTCAGGTGCTCGCGGAGATCGCCGCATGACCATCTGTGTGTTCCTCGGCCCGACCCTGCCCAAAGAAGACGCGGCAGCCCGTCTCGATGCGATCTATCTGCCACCTGTCCAGCGTGGAGATGTCCTGTCGGCTGTTGAGCATCACGCCCCGGACACCCTGGCCCTGGTCGACGGCCACTTCGAGCAGGTGCCTGCGGTTTGGCACAAGGAGCTTCTCTGGGCGTTATCACAGGGCATCGAGGTTTGGGGAGCCGCCAGCATTGGCGCACTCCGGGCTGCCGAGCTTGCACAGTTCGGCATGCAAGGGGTTGGGCGGATCTTCGACGCTTACCAGGCGGGCCACTTCGCGCCTTTTCCTGAGCCGTTCGAAGACGATGATGAAGTGGCCGTTATTCACGGAGAGGCGACGACGGGCTACATCTCAACCGAAGCCATGGTCGACATTCGAGCCACGCTCGCTGCCGCGCGCGACGATGGGATGATCGATGCGGCTCAGATGATCCAAGTGGCCGGCGTTGCAAAGGCGATCCACTACAAATCGAGGACATGGCGCGCGATCCTTGCCGCAGTTGATCAAAAGCTGGGTGCTGATCTCGGCGCATGGCTGCCTGACGGTCGGGTGCTGCAGAAGCGCCTTGATGCCGAGGCGTTGCTCGATCGGCTTGCGGAGCGCCGGCCTGCCGCACATCCGCCCCCATTCCGCTTTGAGAGAACGCTCCTCTGGGAGCAGATGACGGGACCAGACCAGAGGACATAGATGGCCTTCTCTCTCGATCATGCGCATCGTGCCAACGGCACCCGTTTCCGGCTCTATTCTCAATCGCCGTTTCTCGAAGGCTTCGAGGAACCGGATACGGTCTGGCTTTCCTCACCGGCTGGTTCGCTGGGCCCAGGCCCTTCGGACAGGCGCATGCGTGCGATCCACCCGATCGGCAAGACGCCCTACGGGGCGACCGAGATGCCGCCCTATCTCGGACCCGTCGCAGCGCCCGCCACTCCGGATGCGCAGGGCCATTTCGACCACATTCACCCGGACGATCCGGCGTTTCTGGCCGCACACATGTTCGGTGGCGTGCGTCGGGTGCTCGATGTCTGGGAGATGTATCTCGGCGGTCCGATTCCCTGGCACTTCGCGATAACCCATCCGCAGCTCGAGATGATCCCGCGTGTGGACTGGGACAATGCCCATTTCGGCTGGGGCTACATGGAGTTCGGCGCGGGTGCTGACGACAGCGGGACGTTGCAGCCTTATGCTCTCAATTTCGACATCCTGGCGCACGAAGCGGGTCACGGGTTGGTCTTTTCCTTGGTCGGCATGCCGATGCCGGGCAAGGCCACAACCGCCTACCGCGGTTTCCACGAATCCGCATCCGATTGCGTTGCCATGATCGCAGCGCTGCACTTTGATCGCTTCATCGATCAACTGCTCGAAGGAACCGAGGGCGATCTCTACGTTCAGAACGAGCTCAACTGTATCGGAGAGCTCTCCAAGACCCGCCAGATCCGGATCGCTTCGAACGCACTCACTCTCGATGATGTGATCAGCGTCGACACCCCGCCAGAGGAGGTCAAGGGCAAGCAGATCCACGAGTTGGGGTTACCCCTGACAGGCGCGGTCTTCGACATCGGCGTGGAGTTTTTCGAGAACCGTTTGGTCGAGCATGGTGCGATCGATGCCGAGCACGCCGCGTTCGTGCGGCGTGCTGCCCAAGATCAGACGCTGCGCAACGAGGATCGGGAGCGGACCGTGGAAGCCTACCGACGCAATCCCGCTGTTTTCCGGACGGCGTTGTGCGAGGCGCGTGACATGCTCGGCCTGCGCCTGGCTCAGACCTGGCACCGACTGAACCCGCAAACCTTCAGTTTCGGGCGTTTTGCCAACACGTTCTGGGAGGTCGACCGGCGGTTTTCGCGGGACCGGCACAGCGAGATTGTCACAAGCTGTTTTCAATGGCGTGGCATATCAATGGATGCCTGAAGGGTTCGGCCTTGGCGCCGAACCTGTTCTGGTCTAGCGTTAACAAAAGCGGGAAAGGGAGTGTTATTTAATGGCTGACACGCCGAAAATGATGGGGCTGGCGCCGACGCGGCTGTTGACCCTGTTTGGCCGCAAGGTCGATGTGCATTTCATGAAGGATGCCGTGCCGGAAGGCTGGCAGTCCAAAGACGACTACTTTGATCCATTGAACGTTTTGGCCGGAGAGCTCCCGGCGGCACCCGCACCGAGTACGCCTCGCGGAAAGGTCCAGGCAGAAGTGAGCGTTGATCGTGCCAGCATCACCACCAAGTCGGCCCTGAAGGGCGGATTGGTGTTTGTCTTCGGGTACAAACAAGAAGACGATCTCGTGAAGCTGCCTGATCCGGTGCTGATGCTGCTTCCGGCAGCGCCTGATGAGGAAGCGGCAACGGACGAGAAGACCGACAAAAAGTTTCCACCGACGGAATTCCTTCGCTGGACAACGCGTCTCGATGACGATGCGATGCTGTTCGAGTGCGAAGAGGGCGACGTCGGAAAAGTTCTTGGTCTGACGCTGCCCGACGACGATGCCGAGTTCGAGATGGGATCGGCCACCGCAGGCTTCACGCTGCGTGGGGCAGACGGCAAGCTGTACTACGTGCCGGAGGATCTCGACGGTTATGAAGTGCTCGACGATGGCGACCGCGAAGCACTGATGGTTGCACCTGGCAGCGATCGGGACGACTTGCGTGTGCGTGAGCTCATGGATGATGGCGCCGGTGGGATGATTCAGAGCCGTGCCATGATGCAGAGCCGCGCGATGATGCAGAGCCGCGCGATGATGCAGAGCCGCGCCATGATGCAGAGCCGCGCCATGATGCAGAGCCGCGCCATGATGCAGAGCCGCGCCATGATGCAGAGCCGCGCCATGATGCAGAGCCGCGCAATGATGCAGAGCCGCGCCATGATGCAGGCACGTGCAATGATGCAGAGTCGCGCGATGATGCAGGCACGCGCAATGATGATGGATCATCTCTCAGGCAAGAAGCACCACACTGACCGGGACTGACGTGAGCCGTCCGTCGAAGGTCAACCCAGTTGTGACACGATTGCCGCTGCGATGAGAACGATCAGAAGGTAGGCGATGGGGCGCGTCCAGCGTTCCATTGCTAGCCCTGAAAGGCGCCGGGCCGCGCCTCGCGGACGACGTGATCAAGCACGCCATTGACGAATTTTGCTTCCGGTCCTTCCGAGAAGAAGGCCTTGGCAATGTCCAGATACTCGCCGATCACCACCTTGGGCGGGATGTCCAGCCGATCCTTGATCTCGTAACCGGCGGCACGGAAGACCGCACGCAGCGTCGGATCGATGCGCCCGAGCGGCCATGTCTCGATCAGAGCGCGGTCGGTGAGCTGATCGATGGCCGCCTGATCAGCCACCACCCCTTCGATGATTTCGCGAAAAAACGCGGGATCGGCCTCGCGGTAGTGCACGCCCTCGATTTCGGCGCCGATCCTGTGTTCGTCAAACTCGCGCACGACCTCGCGCCAGTCGGCGCCCGTCATCTCCATCTGGTAGAGCGCCTGGACCGCTGCCAGCCGGGCGGATGACCGTGCGAGACGTTCTGCGGCACGCTTTGGGCTCGTGGCCATCTCAAGCGGTCCGCGTGAAGTTGGAGTGCCCGGCGAGCAGGATGTCGTTCTCATCCGGCGCCTGATCCAGCCCGTGCGGCGTTGTCGGCAGGAACCGGCGCGCCAGCGCGATGAGAGTGAGGGCTGCGAGGGCGGCGCCTCCTCCCTTGTTCTGTCCGGAAGGGTCCGCACGCACTTCTGCCTGAGCCTGTGTCTCGCATGTCAGGATCCCGTTGCCGAGGCAAATGCCGTCCAGGCCAAGCAGGGTCAGGCCGCGAGAGCTGTCGTTGCATACGGTTTCATAGTGGGTGGTCTCGCCCCGCAGCACGCATCCCAGTGCAACGAAACCCTCGAAACGCTTCGACCTCGCGGCGAGCGAGATCGCGGTCGGGATTTCCAAAGCGCCGGGCACTTCGACGAGTTCGTGCGCCGCACCACTGACGTCAAGTACCGCGCGTGCACCGGAGATCAAGTTGTCGGCGATTGCCCGATAGTAGGGCGCTGCAACGATCAGCACCTGCGGCGGCGGGATCAGTTCTGGAGGCGCAAACGCACTTTGGTCACCGGTCGAAGCCATCGGCTATTGCTCCCTGTTCGGAATTGGCCGCACGTCCACTATGGCGATCTCGTACCCATCGAGTCCAACCAGCTTCGGTGCCGGTGAGTTGGTCAGCATGATCAGTTCTCCGATGCCAAGAGAGCTGAGGATTTGCGCGCCCACGCCGTATTGGCGCAGCTCCTTTGGCGAGACGCCCCGCGGGCGCAGCCGGTCCGAGACGGCGGTTGGTGAGGGATCACGCAGAATAACCACGGCCCCGCGGCCCTCCTCGGCGATCGCCGCCATCGCGTTCGGCACCTGCTGCCAACGGTCAGGGGTGAGGCAGAGCACGTCCTCCAGCGGGTCGAGCACGTGCATGCGCACGAGCACGGGCGCGCCGTCATCAACGTTCCCCTTGATCAGGGCATAGTGCTCGTTGTTCCCGGGCGCGTCGCGGAAGACGCGCAGTTTCCAGCGCCCACCAAAGGAGGAGACGATCTCGGTTTCCTCGACCTGCTGGATGAGATCATCGTGGCGACGCCGGTAGGCGATGAGATCCGAGATCGTGCCGATCTTGATCGCGTGCATCTGAGCGAAGGCCACCAGATCCGGCAGTCTTGCCATCGATCCGTCTTCGTTCATGATCTCGCAGATCACGCCCGAGGGGTTCAGTCCGGCGAGCCGGGCAATGTCCACCGCAGCCTCGGTGTGCCCGGCCCTCACAAGCACACCACCCTCCCGCGCGCGGAGCGGAAAAACGTGCCCGGGTGTCGCCAGATCGGCCGGTGTGGTGCCTGGATCGATTGCCACTGCGACCGTGCGCGCGCGATCTGCGGCGGAAATGCCGGTGGTGACACCTTCGCGGGCCTCGATCGAGACCGTGAACGCTGTCTCGTGACGCGACGAGTTGGTCTGCGCCATCAAAGGCAGTCCGAGCTTGTCGATCCGATCGCCCTCCAGCGCGAGGCAGATCAGACCGCGTCCGAACTTGGCCATGAAGTTGATTGCGTCTGGTGTTGCCATCTGGGCGGGCACCACCAGATCGCCTTCGTTCTCGCGATCCTCGTGGTCGACGAGGATCACCATGCGCCCGTTGCGCGCCTCTTCAATGATCTCGCCAACCGAAGAGATCGCGTCCGTGTACTCGGTCTTCGTCATGTCTGCCCCAGCTGCGTTGCGACGCGACATAACGTGGACGATGCGCGATTTCCAGCAGGCAGATTACAGATGCCGCACTGGGTCCCGTCAGACCGGCTGCGGGCCATAGCCGCACGCCCATGCGTATACCTCGAACGGACGCTCTGTATCACGCCAGCAGTCGAGCCGGAGCTGCTCGATCTCATTCTCGAAGACGTGGCGCGTGAGGGCGCGCTTGTCAAAGCGCATCGCCAGGTCCGCCAGATGGTTGGCATAAATTGGTCCTGGCCAGATTCGCATGCAATCGCGCGTGCCCCGCTCGATCCGATCCCACTCCGCATCAGAGTCGCGCGGCAGATTCTCATGGTCCATGATCGCGATGTACACTTGGGCATAAAGGGCGTCGCCGTAGCGGCTTTCGGTGCGTTCGGCTGACTCTCGGGCAAAAGCTTCGATCTCGCCATAGCTGCCGTGCCAGCGGGGCAGGAGGTGGTAGGCGCGTTCGCGATACGCCATCACGTTGAGTGGGTCGCAGGCCAGGTACTGCTCGAAGCGGTCACGCAGCTCGCGCGGACTGTTCGTGTCGGTCAGTCCGCTCCTGAACCAGCTTCGCCGCCAGAGCAGGCTGTCCTGACCCGCCGCGCGATGTTTCTCGAGAATTGCATTGGCGAGGCTGTAGCACTCCTCCATCCGGACGCCGCCGGTCTGGCGGGAGCGCCAGTTCGAACCGCTCTGATGACTGTGTCCAACGATCTGAAGCGCCCGGGCGAGCAGTGCGGCGACATCCGGATCCGGATCCGCCTGGGCATACCACTCGCTGAACGGCGCAAGGGCTTGCTCGGAGGCGTCCGTGTTCAGCTCGACCCGGAAAAGCTCGGCGAACACACCCCGAAGCGTGCATTCGAAGAGCCGGATTCCCATGGGGTCCGTGAGGCGTCCGGCGATCTGTCGACGGAGTGTGACGAGCAGACCGTCGAAGTCGCGCGCGGCGAACATTTTCTCGGCTGCCTCGTCGGCCTCTTTGCCCATTTCATGTTCGGGAGATTGGGAGAGCACCGGCATGATCAGTTCACGGCGGGCGCGCACGATCCCGGCGGCGCGTGGCATGAGCCAGCGCGCCGTCTTCAGGATCAGTCCACCGAAGCCGACCGATGCTGCGGACATCTCGCCCTCCTGCGCGCCGACCTTACGACTCGCTCTCCCTCAATCTCGCCACATATCGGGCAAGTATGTCGATTTCGAGGTTAACCCGGCGCCCGGGAGCCACATCTGAGAGATTTGTTGCCGACAACGTGTGGGGGATGATGTTCACTCCAAAGCTGTCCGCACTGACCTCGTTCACGGTCAGCGATATGCCATCGACGGTGACCGATCCCTTCGGAGCGATGTAGCGGGCAAGATCTTCAGGCACCGAGATCGTCACTCGGAGGGAGGCACCCTCTGGCCGGATCGCGGTAACCTCGCCGGTCGCATCGACATGGCCCGAGACGATGTGCCCGCCCAGCTCGTCTCCAAGCCGCAGCGCCGGCTCGAGATTGATGGCTGTACCGTCCGTCCATGACCCGGCAGTCGTCTTGGCGCATGTCTCTGCAGAGGCATCGACATCGAACCAGGCAGCGTCGGCCTCGCCACCTTTGGCGACAACCGTGAGGCACACGCCGTTGCAGGCGACCGAGGCACCGATGTCGATGCTTTCAGGCGCCCGTCCGCACGCGATCCTGAGCCGGCGGTCGCCGGGTTCCGAGACAGAAATGATCCTGCCGACCTCGCGCACGATTCCGGTAAACACAGCCCCCTCCGAGCGTAGCACCCTCGGGCGCAGCGATACAGCCTGACCCGCTTCTCGGCAAGCCTGCAACTGATGAACCTGCGCATCAGTGGCGTACGCGCTCCGGAGTTGCGCCTTGACAAGCCTGCCATGGCTGGAGTCTCATCAGTTGTGCAAGGCAGCAAAAATGCTGTGGCGGGAGAGCCTCGACGCTCTCGGGGGACAGGGACAGACGGGCATGGTTACATGCAGACGCTGGTTCGGCCGGGTGCTTGTACTGGCCATTGCAGTTGCGACCGCGGGATGCGCGTTGCCGCGAAGCGGGCCCAACTATGCGGAAATCGTGAACGAGGAGGCCGCCGCCGAGCTTGGCTTCCAGGTTATTGCGATTGATCGCACCGTCAACGAAGTGACACGCCCGATTGAGTCTGGCGCCTTCTCCGTCACGTTCACCGATACGCCGCCCGAGCCGACGTCAACGATCGCGCGCGGCGACGTGCTTGCCGTCACGGTCTGGGAAAACATCGATCAGGGGTTGCTCAACCCCGAAGGCATCGGCGCGAGCGGGCTGCCGCAGGTGAAGGTCGACGAGCGGGGCACGATTTTCGTGCCCTACGTCGGCGCCCTGCGTGCCGAGGGCCGCACGATCAGCGAACTTCGCAACGAGATCCGAAACAGGCTGTCAGACAAGACGCTCAATCCGCAGGTGGATGTCTTCCCGGTCCAGGCAACCGCGCGAGTGGTCAGTGTCCAGGGACGTGTCGGCAAGCCGGGCCTGTATCCGATCGACAAGCCGACACACCACATCCTGCCGATGATCGCCAGGGCCGGTGGCGTACCCGAAGATCCGGAAGTCGTGCGCATAAAGCTGCGTCGTGGCCGCATCCAGGGCGAAATTTCACTGCAGGATCTCTATGACGATCCGAGCAACGATGTGCACCTGCGCACCGGAGACGCGATCATCGTCGAGCGTGACCGGCGGATCTTCACGGCACTTGGCGCGGTGCGCGGACCCTCCACGGTGCCATTCCCGACGCGCGATCTTACCGTCGCACAGGCGCTTGGCTCAGTCGGCGGGCTGCTTGACCAGCAGGCCGATCCCACGGGGGTGTTCATCTTTCGCAGCGAGAGCAGCGAGGTCGCGTCACAGCTTGTCGAGGGCGTCGGGACGGAACCGGTGCGCGTGGCCTATGTGCTCGATCTCACGAAACCGGGCGCGATGTTCTTGGCCCAGGACTTTCGCATGCGTGACGGGGACACGCTTTACCTGACCAACGCGCCGTTCGTGAAGTGGCTCAAGGTTCTGCAGGCCATTGCACCGGTGATCGGCTTCTCAAGTCAGGTTCGCAACCTGGGCAACTTCTGAGCGGTTCAGGTCGCGGCGCTCCAGTGGCTGAGGGTGTCCGGCCCGCATCGTTCGATCCGATCAAGCTCGAAACGCGGCGCATCAGCCAGCGCCTGCAAGCCGAACGCACCGAGACCCGGTACGCCATCGGCACCGATCGCACGTCCGGCGCTGAAAACACACATCCTGTCGGCGAGGCGCTCGGTCGTGAGCGAGGCCGCCATGCGTCCGCCCCCTTCGGCAAGCAGGCGCGTCAGGCCGTATTCTCCAAGAATCCGCAAGCCGGCCGCCATATCGAGATGACCGTCCCGTGCGACGGGAACGCGAATGAGGCGCGCGCCCTTTTCCTTCAATGCAGCCGCTGGCGCTGTGGTCTCAGATCCGTGCAAGAGCCAGAGCGGGTGGTCCGCTGCTGTACGCGCCAGATGCGATCCTGGATCAAGCGACAGCTTTGTATCCGCAACGATCCGGACGGGTTTTCGGCCGGTCAGGCCGGGCGTGCGCACGTCCAGCATCGGATTGTCCGCCCGCGCCGTCCCAGCACCGATGAGGATGCCGTCGTGATCGGCGCGCATGGCATGAACCCGGCGCCGGGCCATCGCTCCGGTGATCCAGCGGCTTTCACCGCCTGACGTTGCGATCCGTCCATCCAGACTTGTTGCGAGCTTGAGCGTTACCAGCGGGCGGCCGTCCTCGAGCCGCTTCAGAAAGCCTGCATTCAGGGCACGCGCCTCGCGTTCGAGCACACCGGTGGTGACGGCGACAGACGCCTCGGTCAGCTGCCGCAGACCTCGTCCCGAAACACGGGGGTCCGGATCTTCGAGCGGGCAGACCACCCGTGCGATCCCTGCTTCGATGAGCGCTGCCGTGCAAGGCGGCGTCAGGCCGTGATGCGCACAGGGCTCCAGAGTGACATATGTGGTGGCGCCCCTGAGCGCCTCGGCGCCATACCGGATGGTTGCCTGCCGGATCGCGACGGTCTCGGCGTGTGGCCGTCCGCCAGGTGCCGTGACGCCACGCCCCAGGACGCGATCGCCGGACACGATGATCGCGCCCACTGCAGGATTGGGCCACACCTGCCCGAGACTGCGCCGGGCGAGCCCGAGCGCCGCCCGCATCCAGACCGTGTCATCGTGGCCCCGTGGCATTGCAGGTCATTCCTCGATGTCGCCCTGAGCATGCGGTCTCAGTTCGGCAACAAAATCCTCGAAGTCGTTGGCTTCCTGAAAGTTCTTGTAGACGCTCGCGAACCTTACATAGCCGACGGTGTCGATCCGCGCCAACGACTCCATCACGATTTCGCCGATGCTGTCCGAGCGGATATCGGTGTCCCCGAGGCTCTCGAGCCGGCGTACGATCCCCGAAATCATCTGCTCGATCCGTTCGGGCTCCACCGGGCGCTTCTGCATCGCAATCCTGATCGAACGCGCCAGCTTGTCCCGGTCGAAGTCTTCGCGCCGTCCGTTTTTCTTGATCACCACGAGATCGCGCAATTGAACCCGCTCATAGGTGGTAAACCGTCCCCCGCACGCCGGACAACTCCGCCGCCGGCGAATGGCCACGTGGTCCTCGGCCGGGCGGGAGTCCTTCACTTGGGTGTCGGTGTTACCGCAGAATGGACAGCGCATTCGGGTCTCCCTGTCAGACGTGTGCCATCACTATAGGCCTGCCACTTTAATTTGTGTAGCCCGGCATTTGCCGCCCAACATCTTGCCGGAGACTCGGCGCGATTCCGCTCACAGGCCGCTCGCGACCCCGCACTATGCCGTGAGAGGGCTGGACATGGGCAACGATCCTCTGCAGGTGAGGCACGTCATTCACGAACGGAACTCCGGGAGAACGCAGTGAAACTCATCTTCGCCACAGTCACCGCCGCCGCAATGTTCGTCTCCGCCACTGCAGCCCTTGCAGGCGGCGCCGGAACGGGCAGCTTCACCGGCCTCAGCAACCATGAGACTAAGGGTGAGGTCGAGGTCGTAAAGGCCGCAGATGGTTGGGAAATCCACCTCAAGGAGAGCTTCTGGTTCGACGGCGCACCCGACCCGCGCGTGGGCTTCGGCAAGGACGGCGCCTTCGTCGATCCGACCGACTTCGAGCCGCTCCGCGAGAACGCCGGCGCGCAGGTCTACAAGGTCCCCGCCGACATCAACCCCGAGGAATTCAACGAGGTCTACATCTGGTGCCGCAAGTTCTCGGTGCCGCTCGGCGTCGCCGCCCTTAAGTGACGGATATCATCTGAGAGAGCACCGATGCGGGCGGGGATATCATCTCCGCCCATATCACGTAACAGGTCGCTTAACCGGATATTCACTGCACCGGCGGTGTGAGGCCGAGGCTCTCCACCACCCAGTCCGCGGTGTCGAACATCGCCACCCAGATGCCGCTGCCGCCGACCCAGGCATCGAGCCCCATGATCGCCAGCCGCCCCGCCCCCCACAGCACGACCAGCGCGAACCCGGCGCAGGCCGTCAGATAGAGCGCCACCAGCATCTGGGTCCCGGTCTCGCCGCCCTCCTGATCTTCCTGCAACCAGTGGGCCGTCCGTGCCGCCCATGGCGGGCGGACCACCGCCAGCGCGAACACGGCGAAGAACAGGTGGATCACGGTCGGCACCAGGGTCGAGACCATCATCACCGTCATGTTGAGCCCCATAGCCCGAGAACGGTGTCTCGCGCGCGCTGCTGTAGCTCGCCAAAGACCAGGAACATCGATCGCGTGCGCAAATGCCGCCAGCGCTGCGGCCAGCCCGAACAGGCAGATCAGCGCCAGCCCGAGATCAAGCGCCAGGTGCCCGAGCACCGCGCCGATGCGACGCGCCAGGCCGGGGCGCGTGGCATCGTCGCGCAGGCGTGTCATCAGCCAGCGGCTGGCCCACCAGGACGGCCAGTCGAACAGCGCGTTGAGCAGCGGGAGCAAGAGAAAAACCGCCGCGACTGCGATTGCAACTGCGACTGCGCCATCGCTGCGCCTGCGCGCTGCGCCTGCGACTGCGAGTGCGCCTGCGACTGCGACGAGTGCGCCTGCGACTGCGCCTGCCAAGTGCGCCTGCGAGTGCGCCTGCGAGCTGCGCCCTGCAAATGCGCCTGCGTGCGCCTGCGCCTGTGCGACTGCGCCTGCGGCTGCGAACGCTCCAATCCAAATCAGTGTTCCCAGGGCGAGATATGCGCCTTGTTCGCGCATGTGCAGCCAGATGCGCCGGGCACGGTGTTCGGCCGTCAGCCGTGCAGTCTCGTGACGTTTCCGTATCCAGCGGAACAGGTAGAATGTGCCTGTCGCGACAAAGGCGAAGACCGCAAGACCGATGACGCCGTCGACCCAGCCACGAGTTTCGGCGTATCCGCCCTGGATCCAGAGCAGCATCACGGCATAGATCAGTGCGAAGGCAAAGCAGCGCTCGAAACGCGCGCCAGGACACGGCGGGCCGAAGACGCGGTCGAGGCCGGCAAGCAGCCAGTCCAGCAGGCCCGCATAGGCCGTGCTCCAGGTCGCGCCATAGAGCCAGCCGCGGATCCGGGCGCGCCATTTCGGGCCGGTCAGCGCCGCGAAGAAGAAGCCGTAGATGGGGACGAGGGCGTAGAGGATGCCCTCGATCACCGGGTCGGCCACAAAGCAGACCCCGAGGATGTCGACCCCGGGGCCGCCGGGTGTGCAGGGCAGGGGCGCGTCTGCCATCCCTCAATCCACCAAACCAATTCAGGTGGTTAGGGTGGCCTGCGTCGCGCTTTTGGTCAAGTGAGGGGCGTCAGCTTCCGGGCACGCCGAAGAGCCCGCGCAGCGCGGGCTCGCCGCCGGGGGGCAGGGTGAAGACCACGATCTCGCCGGGGGCGGGGGTCTCGCCGCTGAGGGCCTCGATGACGGCCGCGTCCGCGATGATCAGGGCGGTCTCGGTGCGGCGCAGGCCATCGAGGATCGAGAGCACGGTATCTGCGCTGTCGATCAGGGCGGTCTCGTCCTGGCCCGGGTCGAGGGCGGGCTCTTCGGTGACGGGGCCGAGCTTGAGGCCGGTGGCGGTGTGCAGCGCCGTGCAGGCCCGGCTGGTCAGGATCAGGTCGAAGTGGATCCCTGAGCGTTCGAGCGTGCGTCCGACGACCCTGACGAGATTGCGCCCGCGCCGGTCGAGCGCCTTGACGCCGGCGCAGTCCGCGCGCCCGCGGGCGCCCGTGTCATCGCCGGGCGGCACGTGCAGGAGCGCATGGGTGTGGCGGTCCTCGAGGAACTGGAGGGTACGACGATCGTCCGCGGCACCCGGCGCGGGGGCGCTCAGGGCAAGGACGAGGCAGGCGGCAGACAACGCTCGGATCATGCCCCCGACGTGGCGCGTTCGTGGGTGAAAATCAAGCACCTTGGATGGCTTGCCGCAGTTTGACCGCCGTTGGGAGCGGCCGCGGACACCGCGAGGGCGCGTGACCTGACGTCAGCATTGCAAGGGGCATGCGCGCTCTGCATATGGCAAGGGCGCGCGTGAGGCGCGGAATTTTGATGACGGAGATTTTATGCTTGCTGTCCGTGAGACGGGCGCGCCGGACGGGCCTGCCATCGTGTTTCTCCATGCCGCCGGAATAAGCTCCTGGATGTGGCACGAGGTGGTCCGGCGGCTGCCCGCGTGCCGCTGCCTGCTCGTCGATCTGCCGGGGCATGGCGAGAGCGGTGCGGTGCCCTGGGTCTCGCTGTCAAAGACGGCCGAGGCGGTGGCGGATGCCGTGCTGGACCGGGCAGGCGCGCAAGGCACACATCTGGCGGGCCTGTCGCTTGGCTCCTATGTCGGTCTGACCCTTCTGGCCCGACACCCCACGGCCTTCGAAAGCGCGTTGCTCAGCGGGATGCATGGCGGCGGCATGCCGCGGCAATGGCTGATGAAACTCATGATGACGGCCATGGCGCCGATCGCGACGCGGCCCTTCATGGCGCGCAAGACCGCACGCATGATGGCGGGCGCTGGCGTGGACACGGAGAGGTTCGTTGCCGAGGCTGGCAAGACCCGGACGGGGGCGTTGATGCGTGCCGTCAATCAGGTGATTGCCTTCGAACCACCAGAGGGTCTCGACCGGATATCGACCCGGACGCTGTTCGTGGCGGGCGATCAGGAAGTGCCGCTGATCCGCGCGACGGGTCCGGTGCTCGCGCGGGCGCTGCCCCGCGGGCGCTATGTCGCGATCCCCGACGCGCACCACGGTTGGCCCGGCCGCAAACCGGACCTGTGCGCCGAGATGGTGCGGGCACAGGTCACGAACCGGCCGTCGCCGGTGCCCGGAGCGCCTGTCTGATCAGAGATCGGCGTAGATCGGGAACTTGTCGCAGAGCGTTTTCACCTTGGCCTTGACGGCCGCCTCGACAGCCGCATTGCCCTCTTCGCCGTTGGCCGCAAGACCGTCGATGACCTCGACGATGAGCTGCCCGATCTCGGCGAACTCCGTCTCACCGAACCCGCGCGTGGTGCCCGCGGGCGAGCCGAGCCGGATGCCCGAGGTGACCATCGCCTTCTCGGGGTCGTTCGGAATGCCGTTCTTGTTGCAGGTGATGTGCGCGCGGCCGAGCGCTTTCTCCGCCGCGACCCCAGTCACTGATTTCGGGCGCAGATCGACCAGAATGACATGCGTGTCGGTGCCGCCGGTGACACAGGCGAGGCCGCCGTCGATCAGGGTCGAGGCCAGCGCTTGTGCGTTCTTGATCACCTGTGCCGAGTACGCCCGGAATTCTGGGCGGAGCGCCTCGCCGAAGGCAACGGCCTTGGCGGCGATCACGTGCATCAGCGGCCCGCCCTGCAGCGCCGGGAAGACCGCAGAGTTGAACTTTTTCGCGAGGGCTTCGTTGTTGGTCAGGATCATGCCGCCGCGCGGTCCGCGGAGCGTCTTGTGCGTGGTCGTGGTGGCGACATCACACCAGTCGAGCGGGTTCGGGTGCTGGCCACCTGCGACAAGACCTGCGAAGTGCGCCATGTCGACATGGAACCAGGCGCCCACCCGGTCGGCGATCTCGCGGAACTTGGCGAAGTCGATCTGGCGGGGAATGGCAGAGCCGCCCGCGATGATGAGCTTGGGCTTGTGTTCATCGGCGAGGGCCGCCACCTGATCATAGTCGATCAGGTTCGTGTCCGCGGTGACACCGTACTGGATCGCGTTGAACCACTTGCCGGACTGGTTGACCTTTGCGCCGTGTGTCAGGTGCCCGCCGGAGGCAAGGTCCATGCCCATGATCGTGTCGCCGGGCTGCAGCAGAGCCTGGTTCACCGCCTGGTTGGCCTGGGCGCCCGAGTGCGGCTGCACATTGGCGAACTGGCAGTTGAAGAGCTGGCAGGCCCGTTCGATGGCCAGAGCCTCGGCCACGTCCACATGCTGGCAGCCACCATAGTAGCGCCGGCCGGGATACCCCTCGGCGTACTTGTTGGTCATCACCGAGCCCTGCGCCTCCATCACGGCGCGGCTGACGATGTTCTCGGAGGCGATCAGCTCGATCTCGTCCTGCTGGCGGACCAGTTCGTCCTGGATTGACGCGAACAGGGCCGCGTCGCGCGAAGCCAGGTCCTCGGTGAAAAATCCGCCGTCCATAATGCTCGCGTCCATACCGTGACCCCTTCGCTGTGTTTCGACCGATTATTGGCGCGTGCGCGGCATGACGAAGCGTGCGTGCGCGCAAACCTGCGCTGGTCGATATGATGGTGGTTCCGGGCGTGTCCAGTGAATCTTTCTTTCAGGGCTGTAAAGAATAGCTTAGGTGAGGGGGCGGTAAGGAAAGATTTTCTGTCGTGCGGGTGCATGCATAGGGTCGCCTCGGGCAAAAACCCCTACATGTTGCATGTGCCCCGGGCCAACTGCTTTACTCACGGCAACGAGCAGAAATGATTCGAAAGCGAGAAGCGCCAATGAGCGCCAAGGATCTGTTTGACGAGGCCCGTGCAGAGAAGGCCTATGACGCGTCTGCCATCGAAGTGCTCGAAGGGCTCGAGCCGGTGCGCAAGCGCCCGGGCATGTATGTGGGCGGCACCGATGAACGGGCGCTCCACCACCTTGTGGCCGAGGTGCTGGACAACGCGATGGACGAAGCGGTGGCCGGGCATGCGAGCCGCATCGAGCTGACGCTGCATGGTGATGGCGGCGTCTCGGTCAACGACAACGGGCGTGGCATTCCGGTCGACCCCCATCCGAAGCACCCGAAGAAATCTGCGCTGGAAGTGATCCTGACGACGCTGCACGCGGGCGGGAAGTTCTCCGGCAAGGCTTACGAGACCTCGGGCGGTCTGCACGGGGTCGGCGTCTCGGTGGTCAACGCGCTCTCAGATGAGTTGCGCGTCGAGGTCGCGCGCGGCAAACAGCTCTACGCGCAAAGCTTTTCGCGCGGCGTGCCGACCGGACCGCTCGAGACGCTGGGGGCGACCCAGAACCGGCGCGGGACGCTGGTTCGGTTCCATCCGGACCCCGAAATCTTCGGCACGCGGGCCGCGTTCAAGCCCGCGCGTCTGCACCGCATGGCCCGCTCGAAAGCCTACCTCTTCCGTGGTGTCGAGGTGCGTTGGCGGTGTGATCCGGCGCTTCTGGGGCCGGGAGATGAAACGCCGGCCGAGCAGGTTTTCCGCTTTCCGGGCGGGCTCGAGGATTATCTGGTGCATACGCTGGACGGCAGCGAGTTTTTCGGAGAGCGCCCGTTTGCCGGAAAGGTCGAGTTCGCAGAGCGTTTCGGGGCGGACATCGCCGGATCGGTCGAGTGGGCGCTCGCCTGGACGCCGGGGCGGGACGGGCAGGTCTCGAGCTACTGCAACACCATCCCGACACCGCAGGGTGGCACCCACGAGGCCGGCTTCTGGTCGGCGATCACCCGCGGCATCCGGGCTCATGGCGAGCTGACCGGCGCCAAGAAGGCGGCGCAGATCACCCGCGACGACGTGCTCGGCTCGGCCGCAGCGATGATCTCGGTCTTCATCCGCGAGCCGGAGTTTGTCGGCCAAACGAAAGACCGGCTGGCGACCGTCGAGGCGCAGAAGCTGGTCGAGGGCGCTGTGCGCGACCACATCGACACATGGCTGGGCGGCGATCCCAAGACGGCGGGCGCGATCCTCGAGCACCTGATCGAACGGGCCGAGGACCGGCAGCGGCGGAAGGCGGAGAAGGAAACCAGCCGCAAGACCGCCACCAAGAAACTGCGCCTTCCGGGCAAACTTGTCGACTGCTCGGCCACCGCCAAAGAGGGCACCGAGATTTTTCTGGTCGAAGGCGACAGTGCATCGGGCACTGCCAAGATGGCGCGGGACCGGAAGTTGCAGGCGTTGCTCCCGCTCCGGGGCAAGATCCTCAACGTGCTGGGAGCTGCCTCGTCCAAGCTGGGCCAGAACCAGGAGCTTGCCGACATTTGCCAGGCTCTGGGGGTGGGGCTGGGGAGCCGGTACCGCAACGACGAACTGCGCTACGAGAAGATCATCATCATGACGGATGCGGATGTGGACGGCGCGCACATCGCGTCGCTGCTGATGACCTTCTTCTTCACACAGATGCGCCCGCTCGTCGACGCGGGGCATCTCTATCTGGCCGCGCCACCGCTCTATCGGCTGAAGCAGGGCTCGCACACCGTCTACGCCCGCGACGATGTCGAGAAGGAGCGCCTGTTGGCCGAGGGTCTCGGCGGGCGCGGCAAGATCGAGGTGTCACGCTTCAAGGGGCTTGGCGAGATGGATGCGCCTGATCTGAAGCGCACCACGATGGACCCGAACACGCGGACATTGATCCGCGTGCGCGTCGACGAGGATGACGACACGGCACCGCTGGTCGACCGGCTGATGGGCAAGAAACCCGAGCTGCGATTTCAGTACATCCAGGAGAACGCCCGCTTTGCCGAGGATCTGGACGTCTGAGCGGACGCCCTTGACCTTTACGTGATCCAATTTGCCACGTAAGGTCGCCGTCATTTGATGCTGATGATTTGAGGATGACGACTTTGAAACAGGTTATTTTTGCAATTTCCGCGCTGGCATGCGCGGCCTGCACGCAATTGGTGACGGAAGAACGCCCGGGTCAGACGGTTGACGAGACCTTCCAAGGTTTCCCCATGACCTGGACCGATGGAAACCAGATGACCTTCGCCTACAAGGTCTATGACGATCAGGGCCTGCTCGGGATTTGCGGTGCTTTCGCGGAACAGCCGAGCACGCCTCAGTCCGCCGACCGGTTCAACGATCTGATGCGCCAGAGCATGTATCTCGTGATGGATGACGAGGTCCTGATCAACGATATCAGCTTTTTCAAGAAGGCCGGATTCGAGCGGGATGCCCTTCCGTTCGGCCAAGCGGCCTGCCGTCGCACGGATGAACCTTGGAACCCCGATCATGCCGAGGCCGCACTGACGCTCGCCTCGAGCCGTCGAAGCTTTACGATCTACGATTGACGGGCAAGGCGGCGCGCGTTGCTCAGGACGCGGCAACGCGATCCAGCTTGAGCTTGTCGTCGGTGCGCAGGCCGTCGCCGTCCTCGGGCGGGCAGCCGTACTTCTCGGTGTGGAGTTCGCGGGCCTTCTCGGCCCAGCGGCCGCGGATGGCGCGACCGGGCAGCGCCGAGATGCTGCGCTCAATCCAGGTGATGTCTTCTTCCGAGAAGCACGCCAGCTGCCGGTAGAGGTGGACCCCCGTCGCGTTGAGCGCGTTGGCGGTTTTTGGGCCGATGCCGCGGATTTCGGTGAGGTCGTCCGGGTGTTCCGGGGCCATTGCGAGCAATCCCTCGGGCCGGTCCACGAGGCGGCGCAGAGGCGTGGTGGCGGGCACAGGCTCGAAATCTTCGATGACCTCGACCGCATCGTCTATGTCGTCTGCAACCTCGACCGGCTCGGCCTCGACGGCCTCTGCTTCGCGCCGCAGGCTGGCGCGCGCTGCCGCCGCTCCGGCTTCCGCTGCCCTGGCAATTCGGCGAGCCTGGCCCCATCCCCACAGCACATAGCCCGTGGCGAGGCCAATCAGAGCGGCCGCAATCAGATACCCAAGCATCTCGAGGATAAGAAATGTCACAAACTCACTCCCAGCACTCAGCCTGCCCAGTCGAAACTGATGCGGCGGTTCCGCGCGCGCCCGGCGGGCGTGTTGTTGGTGTCAACGGGATGGGCTTCGCCGTACCCCGTTGCGCGAATCTTGTCGGCACGCACCCCGCGCTGAACGAGCGCCTGCATCACAGCCTGGGCGCGCCGGGCACTCAGCTCGAGATTGGCCGCGTCGTTGCCCGCGGAGTCGGTGTGCCCACCGATCTCGAGAGCCATCTCCGAGCTGTTGAGACAGCGCAGTGCAATCGCCGCCAGGTGGTTCAGGGTCGCCTCTGCGTTCTTCGCCAGACTTGCCGCGCCTTCGTCGAACTGGAGCGCCCCTTCGGCAAGGAGCTGATCGGTCTGGCTGCGGCATGTTGCGGGTGAGGCCGTAAACCTCATGTTCGGCAACCAGCGGCCGCGGGTGAACTGTTCGACGTTCCCGGTCGCCAGCACGATGCGCCTGTCCCCTTCAGCAGGCGGGGTTTCCTCGGCGGTGAGATCGACGGTCCAGTCGTCGCCGGCGCGTGCCGCAAGATGTTCTGCGGCCTGATCGGAGGCATAGCCCGGGCGCAGTCTGCCATCTATCTCGATTTTCCCGTCCTTCAGCCGCCCTGTGACGTGATCGAACAGCATGAGCAGTTCGCCTGTGGCGCGCAAGGCTTGACCCCACTGCGCGGGTTCGCCGTCGCCCCCGCCTGTCAGCCCGTTTGCCCCGGCGCTGTCGCCGATCATGTCGAGAGCGGCCCCCGGTTCGATCCCGGCGGGAAGCACCCCCGCCAGGAGCAGGTCTTGTGATGTCTTCTCGAACATCACTTCGGCCGGAGGCGGCGTTTCCGCGAGGTTGATGTCGAGATTCCACCCGCGCGCGAGCACGGTGCGCAGTGCCGCGGTGGAGCCCTGGGCGCTGAAGCCGCTGAGAAGCTTGCCGCTTATGGTGAAACTGTCATCGGCCAGACGGGCCTCGCCAGATTCGAGCCGTGGCATGAGAATGCTGAGCCCGGTGAGGGCGCTGTCCCAGTCCGCCTCGGCTTCGAGGGTTCCGATACGCACGTCATTGGCGTCGATCCCGGGCAGCGCATCCGAGAGGGCGATCCGGCTGAGCCCGGACGGCAGCAGACCCTCGGCGGTGATCCGCCCGTCGCCGTCCAGCGTGATGGCGATGTCGGCGCGCGGGGTCGGGTTCGCGACGGTGATGTCGTGTGTCCAGCTCTCATCCATGAGCGGTGTCAGAGCGGCGAGATCGCTGTCCGTCTCGACGACACCCGAGAGGCTGATCATGTCGTCGGCCACGGTGAGCGTGCCCGAGGTGAACTCACCCAGCACGCCGATCGCAGCGCTCACCCGCTCGGGCCACGCCGCATCCGGCATGCCGCGGGCATGGGTCAGGGTTCCATCTGGTGTGCCGAATGCCTCGGCAACCAGCCGCGTGAGTTCGGCCTCGGTGGTTGCATCGGGCGCGAACCCGTCCATCCGGGCAGAGTTGCCGTCATGCTCGATCATCAGGGTGAACGGGCTCACCACCGGCAGGGTCAGCGAAATGTTGGCCGTGACCGCTCCAAGCGCATTCTCCTCCAGAATGTCGCGCGCTTGAGCGCGTGCCGCGTCGTCGGGTGCATTTCCTGTGATGTGCGCCTCGGGCCCGGAGAGTTCGAGCGTGCCCTCGTCGAGAACTTCGAGTGCGGCGAGTCCGGCTAGTGCGAGTGCCGTCCAGTCGCCGCCCGGTGTCCCGGCGGCGAGCGCCAGCCGGTCCGCATCCGCGGCACGACCGCCGATCCTGCGGGCCTGGGTCAGAAGCCGGTGCCGGACGTCGGCACTCGGCGCATGCCCCGAGAGTACGAGGCCGGTGGCGGGATGCTTCGTAATCGACAATGTGTAGGGCTCGGCCCAGGGCAGCACCATCACACCGGTCAGAACCTCTCCCGACCCGGGCATCTGCTCGACCGCCGCGATCAACGCCTTGCGGTCTTCCATGCTGTCGGTCAGCCCCGAAAGGCTAAGGGTCCTGCCATCGGCTTCAACAATCACGGGATGCTGGGTGTGCTGGTGGGCAATCGTCGCGGCGCTGTGTGCCAGTTTCGCTTCGATCTGCGGCGCGCCGCGCAAGAAAGGCAACGTGCTGCCAACTGTGGTGGCATGCCAGCCAGTGGCCAGGAACCCACCCAGGCAAAGCAAGATCAGCAGCGCCCGCATCCGCGTCCTCGCCCTCGTCTCCGTTGCAAACTGCCACCAAAGTTCCGCGGCACCAACACCCACTCTAGCAGCAAGAAAGTAAGCAGAGCATTGCCGGAGATCGAGGCTGTTTCAAGTCAGCCCACAATTTTTTCGGCTTGTGTCGCGGTTTTGCTCAACTTTTCGGCAGGTCAAGACCTTCACATAGCCGCGTGATGTCCGAGATCAGGGTGTCCTTTACGCTTGTTTACGTGTTCCGCAGGCACGGTGACGTGCCCGTCAAAGGATCGTTTACACATGTTGCGGCGTCTTCCATGTGCGCGTCAAAGGCTCTAGACCCGTGCGGCGGTTGGAATGGGGAGAGACTGATGGGCGGCTGCATGCGCATGCTGGTGCTGCTGATCGTGCTGGCGGGATGCTCCTGGAAGACAAATCGGCTGGAGAACATGGTCGAGGTTTGCGCGGACCCAGATGCGCCCACCCGAGATGTCGTCCATTTTTGCACCGAAGCTCTGAAAAATCCCGAGCTTGGTCCGGTCGCCTCGGCGCAGGTGCGGACAAATCTCGGGGCGGCCCTGTCCGATCTCGAGCGTTACGACGAGGCGGTGACCGAGCTCGACGCGGCCATTGAGGAGGCGCCGCAGCTGGTGGCTGCCTATCTGAACCGTGCCCGCGCATATGAGCGGCTCGGGCAGCTCGGTGCCGCGATGGCGGACTATGGCGCGGCCATCGGGATCGATCCCGAAGGCCCGGAAGGCTATTTGGGTCGCGGCGCGCTGCTGCTTGGCAACGGAGCGGCGGCGCGGGCGATTGCCGATCTTGATCGCGCGGTCGAACTGCGTCCCGAATGGACATCACCACGCTTCAATCGCGGGCTCGCCTACCTCGAGACCGGCGCTCTCGCCAAGGCCGAGGCGGATTTCGACGCCGTGATCGATGCGTCAGGCCGCGATGCGGGGGCCTATCTGAACCGGGGCCGGGCGCGGGCGGGGCTGGGGAAGACCGTCGCGCGCGACGATTTCGACCGGGCGCTCGAGCTCAATCCCGAATGGGCGGCCGCATGGTATGCGCGCGGGCGCTATCTCGACCGTCTCGGGGCGCGCGACGAGGCCAATCGCGACCTCTTGAGGGCCTATGATCTCGGTTACGCCGACCCCTGGCTGGTGAAACGGGTTCGTGAAATTTCTCGCTGATCGTTGGACTGCGGCACGAAGCTTTCCGGGATCTGAGGCGCGTTCGTGTCGCCGGTAAGCTGACCCACGACCGCGTTGGCCGCGTGGTGCGCGATCCCAAGGCCGATCTTGTAGCCTCCGCTCGCGATCCAAAGACGGTCGCTTTCCGGGATCCGGCCCAGGACCGGATCGCGCCCGGGCGGGCGTGGCCTCAGACCGGCCCAGCGCATGCAGACCGTGCCCCCTGCCAGACCGGGACACAACGTGCGCGCCCGCTCGAGCAGGTTGTCGAGTTCGGCGTCGGTCTCGCATGACTCGAGCCAGGCGCGTTCGGACGTGGACCCCACGGCCACATGATCGCCCCGCGCCACGATGAAGAGCCCGTCTGCATGGATCAGAGAGGGCGCCCCGAAGCCGGGAAGGGCCAGGAGAGCGGCCTGTCCCTTGACCGCGCCGCCGGGCACCAAGGCAGGACAGAGACCCCAGCTTTCGTGACCTGCAGCGACCACGACGGCACGCGCGGCAAAGCGTTCGGTGCGGGTGTCGACCACACCCCGGATCGGGTCGATTCCAAGCACGGGCATGCCCTCGGATACCGTTGACGGTGGCAGTGCTGCCGCAAGCGCCGAGAGGTAGGCAGCGGGGTTCAGGCGCGCGCTGAATGTCTCGTGCACGAAGCCGTGACGATGGGCCTCGGGAGCAAACCGGGGCGCGCCGTCGGGGGGCATCCCGAGAACCTCGAAGCGCATCTCGGCGGGCCAGACCTCTGGCGCGGCAGCAGCGGCGGCATCGGCGGTTGTCCGAGCGCCCTGGGTCGCCAGAGGTGTCAGTCGGCCGGTGCGGGCATAGCCGACATCACGACCGGTGTCGGCGCGCAACGCGTCGATCCACCCGGGCAGTGCCAGCAATGCATCACGCTGGAACGCCTTGAGCGCGCTCCAGCGCCCCGGTGGATGCGGCATCAATGCGCCGACGGGACCCCCGCTGGCGCCGGCGCCGATGCGGGCCGCCTCGAGAACGCGAACCTTCAGTCCCGCACGGTGCGCCGCCAGGGCGACACTGAGGCCGAACACGCCAGCCCCGATCACCAACATGTCCGGCTCTGCCATGGGTGCCGTCGTCCTTGCCACTGTGCGAAAAATCGCCGAGACCCAACCTATGACGGATTTGGGCGAATGCGCCACACTCAGCTGGCTGCCGGGTGACGTGCCGGTCTCGGAACGCTTCGCCGATCCGTACTACTCGCGTGAGGACGGGTTGGCGGAAAGCCGCCACGTGTTTCTCGATGCCACGGGGCTCGCCACGCGGATGAGAACGCCAGGCGAGGTTGCGGTGGCCGAGCTGGGGTTCGGCACGGGTTTGAACTTCGCGGCGACGCTGGCGCTGTGGCAGGCCGAGGGGACGGCGACGCTCCGATACACGACGTTCGAGAACTGGCCGCTGGCGTCGGCGGACATTGACCGCGCGCTGGCCCGCTGGCCCGAGCTGGATGACCAGCGCGCGGCGTTGCTCGGTGCCTGGACCGGCGCGGCGATGATTGCCGATATCGCAGGCGTCCGTTTTGAGCTTGTGCTCGGGGATGCCCGCGAAACGGTGCCTCGCTGGTCGGGCGTCGCGGATGCCTGGTACCTCGACGGTTTTGCACCCGCTCGCAATCCGGAGATGTGGACGCCCGCGCTCCTGCAATCGGTCCATGACCGGACCAGACCCGGCGGGGCGGTGGCCACCTATTCGGCTGCAGGCCATGTCCGCCGCGCGCTGGCTGCGGCGGGTTTTCGGGTCGAGAAGCGGCCGGGCTTCGGCACCAAGCGGGAGATGCTCTGCGGTGTCCGCCCGCCGGTCGCCGCGCCATGAGTTTCTTCCGGCCCGAGGCGGTGGCCTGGCTGAGACGCTGGGGTGTGCCCGCGGTCCTGGCACTCGTCGGTTGCCTGCTGGTGCTTCGCGGTCTGCAGAGCGGTCTGACAACCATCTCCGGGCTCGTGCAGGTGACGCTCGGGGTGTTCGCGTGCCTTGCGCTCTTCGGCGAGGTCGAGCGGGCCCTGATGCGCTGGCGCGGCCAGAGCGGCGGGCCGGGCGTGATCGTCGCCGAGGAGGGGCGGATCAGCTATCTCGGTCCGGAAACCGGCGGTGTGGTGGAGATCGACAACCTGGTCTCCGTCGAGATCCTGACCACAGCCAAAGGCCCGCTTGAGGAGGACCTCTACTGGGTGCTCGCGGACGGTGACGGTCAGCAATTGATCATCCCGGGCGGTGCGGAGGGATCAGGCGCGTTGCTCAATGCCCTCGCAGCACTTTCGAACTTCGATCATATGGCGGTGATGCGCGCCATGGGCTCGACCGAGGAAGCCTATTTTTCCATCTGGCAGCGGCCGTTGTCCGACGACTCCCGGATCGTCAGCCGTCCCTGATCCCGGCAATGCGGCGGATCATCGTAAACAACAGCCAGCTCGACAACGAGAACGAGATGAGCAGCATGCGGTCCACGCCGCCCATGAACAGCCGCCCGAACATCAGTCCCGCGATCGAGCCGAGCAGAAGACCCACGATGGCCCACGCCAACGGTCCTCGCTGGTTCAGCGACCAGAGTAGCGTGACCCCGACAAGCCCGAACGTGGCGGTGTAGAGCGTCGCCAGCATCAGCATCGACGCCGCCGCGTCCAGGGTCACGGAGAGCGTGCCCTCCCGGGTCTCCTCGGACATGCCGGCGATCAGGAAGGCAAGCAGCGTCAGCAACGCCGCGACGAGGACCGGCGCCATCAGCAACGCCAGAACCAGGCGCTTGTACGGCGCCTTGGCCTCTTGAGGCCAAAGTGAGCGAGTGAAGAGGCTCATAAATCTCGTATCGCAAGCGTGAATCTCGTGGGCAAGCGTTAACACAAACTGGCAGAATTGCGAGCACGGTTGCCGCGGCCTGCGGGTAGGTTTATCTGTCAGCGCAAGCCGATTGCCCCAGGAGCGACGCCATGAACATCAACACCCCCGTCGGGTCGACCGAACGCACAGCTTTCCGGTGGGAAGATCCGTTCGGCCTCGAGGATCAGCTCTCTGACGAGGAGCGGATGATTCGCGATACGGCACGTGCCTATGTCGACGACAAGTTGATGCCGCGGGTCGGACCGGCCTTTGCCGAAGAGCAGACCGACCCGTCGATTTTTCGCGAGATGGGCGAGCTCGGACTTCTGGGCGTGACGATCCCCGAGCAGTATGGCGGTGTCGGTGCCTCTTACGTTTCCTACGGTCTCGTCGCACGGGAAGTCGAACGCTGCGACAGCGGTTATCGCTCGATGATGTCAGTGCAGTCGTCGCTTGTGATGTATCCGATCCATGCCTACGGCTCGGAGCAGCAGCGCGAGAAGTATCTTCCGAAGCTGGCGTCCGGCGAGTGGATCGGCTGTTTCGGCCTGACCGAGGCCGACGCGGGCAGCGATCCGGGCGGCATGACGACCCGTGCCTCGAAAGTGCAGGGCGGCTACGTCCTGAACGGCTCGAAGATGTGGATCTCGAACAGCCCGATCGCCGATGTGTTCGTGATCTGGGCGAAGTCGGACGAGCATGACGGCAAAATCCGCGGCTTTGTCCTCGAGAAGGGCATGAAGGGCCTCTCGGCACCCAAGATCGAAGGCAAGATGAGCCTGCGTGCCTCGATCACGGGCGAGATCGTCATGGAAGATGTCGAGGTTCCGGACGACGCGCTTCTGCCGAATGTCGAAGGTCTGAAAGGTCCGTTCGGCTGCCTCAACCGCGCGCGTTTCGGAATCTCCTGGGGATCGATGGGGGCGGCGGAGTTTTGTTGGCATGCCGCGCGGCAGTACGGTCTCGACCGCAAGCAGTTCGGCAAGCCGCTGGCGCAGACACAGCTGTTCCAGAAAAAGCTCGCGGACATGCAGACCGAAATCGCGCTCGGCCTGCAGGGCGCGTTGCGCGTCGGGCGCCTGATGGACGAGGGACCGTTCAGCCCGGAGATGATCTCGATCGTCAAGCGCAACAACTGTGGCAAGGCGCTCGACATCGCGCGCATGGCACGCGACATGCACGGCGGCAACGGCATCAGTCTCGAGTTTCAGGTGATCCGTCACCTGGTGAACCTCGAGACGGTGAACACCTATGAGGGCACCCACGATGTGCACGCGCTCATCCTCGGCCGCGCGCAGACCGGATTGCAGGCGTTCTTCTGAGGGATCGCTGGCGCCATGACGATCCTGGCGCGTGCTTGTCGCTTGAATGGTGCTGCCGGAGGGAATTGAACCAGCGTTCCCTTGACCAACATATCTGAACATTTTATTGATTTTATACAGATACTTATACGGTAATCTGCTCGTAGCAGCACATAGCTGGTCCACCTTTTGCACATCGAACGGGGGACTAAAGGGTGGACCGAAAAAGGTGGACTGGCGTGGGCACCGTCAGGGGAACTTGGCTCGAGCGTCGATTTCGCGAACGATAGCTTCCGGATATGACGAAATGCTCCCCCTTTCGCTACTTCAAGACCAGCCCCGAGATCATCCGCCTCGCCGCAATGATGTATGTCCGCTTCCCGCTTTCTCTCAGGAACGTCGAAGACCTGCTGCACGAACGAGGCATTGATATCTGCCACGAAACGGTTCGTGTCTGGGCTTACCGGTCCGGCCCTATGTTCGCAGCCGAGGTCCCGGAAGCGCATCGACCACTTGCGTGCCTTCGAGCAACTGGCAGTGGCACGTGGATGAGCTCTTCGTGAAGATCAACGGCAAGCGACACTACCTTGGGCGGGCTGTCGATCACGAGGGCGAAGTCCTGGAGGTTGTTGTCACGAAGCGTCGAAACAAGGCGGCCGCATTGAAATTCCTCAGGAAACTGATGCGTCGGTACGGTCGGCCTGAGCAGATCGTCACCGACCGGTTCCCATCGGGTACTGTCAGACGAATGCGAACCGGTCTCCGTTTGCCGCCGATTGATGGAACCTAGGCGGAACAGAGCTGCCGCCACTCGGCAAGAGCGGCGGTTCTGTTGAGCTTGAAGTGGTCTCGGCTAGTCAGGGATCGTTCCTGGTTGAAGTGGTTGTAGACGGAGGAGTGGACGGAGGCGAACTTCTGCAGACTGCGCATTCGCCTGAACCGCAGCAGTGCCCGTTCTCGTCGTCGCAACGGAAGATGAGAGTTTTCCGCGCGGCTGTTCAGCCACCGGCCAGTCCGCTGCCTGTCGATCGCGCCAAGATCCCTCAGGGCAGCACCATAGGACGCAGTTTGTCCGTCACGATGACTGCAGGGCGTCCATGCTTGCGCGTCGCTTTTCTGAGGAACTTCGGCGGCTTTTCTATCCCGGGTCTTGGTGACGAAGCTCTCCAACACCTCGCCCTCGTGATCGACAGCCGCCAGAGGTAGTGCCTCTCGCCGTTGATCCTGACGAACATCTCGTCGAGGTGCCACTGCCAATTGCTCGAAGGCCCCCTGGATCCGTCGCTTCCGGATCTCGGCTGCGAACATCGGGCCGGACCGGTAAGCCACCAGACACGAACCGTTTCGTGGCAGATGTCGATGCCACGCTCGTGCAGCAGGTCTTCGACGTTCCGGAGCGAAAGCGGGAACGCGGACATACATCATCACGGCGAGGCGGATGATCTCGGGGCTGGTCTTGAAGTAGCGAAAGGGGGAGCATTTCGTCATATCCGGAAGCTATCGTTCGCGAAATCGACGCTCAAGCCAAGTTCCCCTGACAGCGCCCTTTGAAGACTACGGAGAGCGACGAGGCACTTGAAGAAGTTCTGCACGTTCTGTAATCCAGCGCTCCGCCTCGGAAGGTATGCAAATTGCAGATCGAGATTTCATTGTTGGCTGCAGTAGATTGTGGGTACCGAGCTCGCGATCTTGGCTTTCTATTGCACAAGCACCCAGATCACCTGCACGAGCGGGATGTTTCGGCAGGCAAGGTCTCGATCTTCTACCCGGAGGTTAGCGACAACCGTACAACCGCCGTCCTGCATCTGGATATCGATCCCGTGGGATTGGTCCGGGGCAAGTCCAAGCATGCCGATGGCTTGCTCGACCAATACGTGAACGACCGGCCCTATGTTGCAAATTCCTTTCTGTCCGTGGCGCTGGGCCGGTCCTACGGCCAGTCCATGTCGGGCAAGTCCAAGGAGCGCCAGGAACTTGCGGATCGGCCGCTGCCTTTCGAGGCCAGGGTCGTTCCAGTCGCCGTGTCAGGCGGAGTTGAGGTTATCGAGGCCGTCTTCGAACCACTTGGCTACGCGGTGAGCCCAACCGTTCTAGATGCAAGCGGCATGCGCGAGGTCCATGACTTGCGGATCGCAGGCACCGTTCGTCTGTCCGAACTGCTGAACCACCTCTATGTGCTCGTGCCTGTCTTAGACAACTCCAAGCACTGGTGGATCGACAAAGAGGAAATCGAGAAGCTTCTTGCCAAGGGCGAGGGCTGGCTTGTGGACCACCCAGAGAAAGAACTGATCACACGACGTGCGCTGAAACATCGGCGAGAACTTGTGTACCAGGCGCTGGAGCGGCTGGCACATGATGCTGTTCCTGACCCCGAGGACGAGGACACCTCCGCGCCGGAACCGGAAGCAGAACTGGAGAAGCCGATCCGGCTGCACGACCTGCGGCTGGATACGGTGGCGGGCGTTTTGAAAGAGGCTGGAGCCGCCAGCGTGCTCGATCTCGGTTGTGGCGAGGGAAAACTGATCCGTCGCCTGATCAAGGAACGCGGGATCGACCGGATCGTCGGCGTGGACCCGTCGGTGCGAACCTTGGAGGTTGCGTCGCGCCGCCTGCATCTGGACCAAGCCGGGGAGCGGATGCGCGAACGTGTGCAGCTTCAGATGGGCAGCCTGACCTATGGCGACCGCCGGTGGCAGGGTTTTGATGCCGCAACCCTGGTGGAGGTGATCGAACATATCGACCCGCCGCGTTTGTCTGCCTTGGAGCTTTCCCTGTTTGGGGACGCCAAGCCTCGGCTGGTGGTCGTGACTACGCCGAACCGCGAGTACAACACTCTGTTCGAAGGTATGGAGGAGGGCACGACCCGCCATCCCGACCACCGGTTCGAATGGACCCGAGCCGAGTTCGAAGCCTGGGGTGCCCGGATCGCCGAGGATTATGGGTACGCAGTCCGGCACGAGCCGTTGGGACCCATGGACGACACCCACGGTGCGCCATCGCAGATGGCCGTGTTCACGCGGGGGGCTGAGACATGACCCTGCCAGAATTCCATCCCAGCATCGCGCCCGCGATGCGCGAGGAGATCATGGCCAAGCTTGCCGGGGTCGAGCGCGATTTCGGCGTGCGCATCCTCTTTGCCATCGAAAGCGGCAGCCGCGCCTGGGGGTTCCCGTCGCCAGACAGCGACTATGATGTGCGCTTTGTCTACCTGCATCCGATGGATTGGTATCTCAGCCTGACACCGGGGCGGGACGTGATCGAACTGCCGATCAAGGATGATCTCGACATCGGTGGATGGGACCTGCGCAAGGCACTGAACCTGCTGCTCAAGCCGAACCCCGTACTGCTGGAGTGGCTGTCGAGCCCGATCCGGTACATGTGGCACGATGCCGAGGCTGCGCGACTGATCGCGCTTGCCGAGAAGACGGCCCATGCATCGGCTTGCCTGCATCACTATCTCCACCTTGGCGAAGGCCAGTGGCAGCGGCATGTCGCCGACCGGGCCCAGGTGAACTACAAGACGTACTTCTATGTGCTCCGGCCTGCCTTGGCGATCCGGTGGGTGCGGCTCAACCCCGACGATGCGCCCCCGATGAACATCCAGGCGATGAGCCGACGACTGGACCTCGATGCGGAGACCATCTCGGACATCGCTCGGCTTCTCGAATTGAAGGCCAAAGCGCGTGAGACCGGCGATGGCGACCGCATTTCCCGGATCGACAGTCTGATTGAAACGGAGTTCGAGTGGGCTCGTACCGCCCCACCTCAGAAGGAACGTCGAGATTTGGCTACGGAGGCAGATGACCTCTTCCGTGCCTTGGTGAAGGCGGGTGGAACATGAACAAACAACACCGGATCGCCATCCCCGATTTCTCCCTTGTCGTCCTGATCGGTCCAACAGGCTCGGGCAAGTCGAGCTTTGCGGCCAAGCACTTCCTGCCGACCGAGATTGTGTCGTCGGACCATTGTCGGGCACTGGTCTCGGATGACGAGACGAGTCTTGAGGCCACTGTCGACGCCTTCGATCTGTTGCAATACACGGCAGGTGTTCGGCTGCGGCGGCGCAAGCTGACGGTGATTGATGCAACTTCGGTAAAGCGTGAGGATCGCGCGGCCTTGGTCGCCTTGGCCAGAAAGTACCACGCACTGCCGGTGGCGCTGGTGCTCGATATTGATCCCGGCACGTGCCACGAGCGTAACCAAACTAGAGAGAACCGGGACTTCGGGCCGCATGTTGCCCGTAACCACTCGAAGGCCTTGCGCCGGGGTTTGAGAGGTCTCCAGAAGGAAGGCTTCCGTCAGGTCCACGTGATGCACTCCCCGGACGACGTGGACGCGCTGGAATTGACCCGTGAACCGCTTTGGACGGACCGGCGGCAGGACCATGGCCCGTTCGACATTATCGGCGATATCCACGGCTGTTTCGACGAGATGTCGGACATGCTCGGTCTGCTCGGCTACCAGATCGACCCGTTCGAGCCCGGCGAGGACCTGATCCGGGCCCGCCATCCGGAAGGCCGCATCGCGTTCTTCGTGGGCGACATCACCGACCGGGGGCCGCGCAATGTGGATTGCCTTCGGCTGGTGATGGGTATGTGCGAGGAAGGCTCGGGCCGCTGCGTGATGGGCAATCACGACTTCAAGCTGAACAAGTGGCTCAAGGGCCGCCAGGTCCAGTTGAACCATGGGCTCGATCTAACCGTCGCCGAACTTGAACAGACCTCCGAGGCGTTCCGAAGGCAGGTGTCGGAGTACATCTATGATTTGCGATCCCATTTTTGGCTGGCGGGAGGTGATCTGGTCGTCGCGCATGCAGGGCTGAAGGAAGAGATGCATGGGCGGGGTTCAGGTGCTGTGCGGAACTTCGCGATGTTTGGTGAGACGACAGGCGAGATCGATGAATTCGGCCTGCCGGTCCGCCTGGAATGGGCACGCGAGTACCGGGGCAAGGCTGATGTAGTTTATGGCCACACACCGGTGCTGGAAGCCGAGTGGCTGAACTCGACCATGGATATCGACACCGGTTGTGTCTTCGGGGGAAAGCTGACCGCGCTCAGATGGCCCGAACGGGAAATCGTGTCCGTGCCCGCTGCCCGGCAATATGCGGAACCCGCCAAGCCCTTGGATCACGGTCAGGGCCGGACGGCGCAACAGGATCACGACCGGCTGCTCTACTTCGACGACTATGCACAGAAGCAGCGCATCGAGACGCGGCTGGGCGGCACGGTGCTGATCCCGGAGGAGAACGCGCTGGCGGCCTTGGAGGTTATGAGCCGTTTCGCCGTGGACCCGCGGTGGCTGATCTATGTGCCGCCAACCATGGCGGCCTGCCCGACTGCCCCGGATGGCCCGTACCTGGAACATCCCGTTCAGGCGCTGAACTGGTTCGTCGAGCGGGGCGTCACCGATCTGGTGGCGGAAGAAAAGCACATGGGCTCCCGGGCCCTTCTGGTCGTTGCGAAGGATGTGGATGCGGCGCGGGCTCGGTTCGGCACCGAGGATGGCAAGCAGGGGGTGGTCTACACCCGTACCGGGCGTCCATTCTTCACGAATGAGGCGGAAGAGGTGGCGGTCATCGCCCGCGTTGCGACTGCTATGGATGCCGCCGGTTTGTGGGCAGACCTGGCCACCGATTGGGTGTTGCTGGATGCCGAACTGATGCCCTGGTCCGCCAAAGCGCAGGACCTACTGCGCAAGCAGTACCTGCCTACAGTTGCGGCGGCCCGGACCTCCGCCGAGGCATTGCTGGAGACCCTGGCAAAGGCAAGCCATGTCGAGGGATTGGAGGCGCTGCGTACCGCAACGGAAGCTCGTCGGGACAACGCGATCCGCATGGGTCAAACCATCGACGGCTATTGCTGGCAGGCGGAAGGCATCGACGATCTGCGGATCGCGCCGTTCCATCTGCTGGCCGCTGAGGGGCAGGTCTTCACCGTCAAGCCGCATGTCTGGCACATGGAAACCCTGACCCGGCTGGCGGAACATGACCCGATCCTCCAGACCACCGGGTGGCGGCAGATCGATGCCACTACGAACCAGGACCGGGAGGCCGTGACTACCTGGTGGGAAGAACACACATCGAAGGGCGGCGAAGGCATGGTGCTGAAACCTTCCTGCTTCATCGCAAGGGGTGAGAAAGGCTTGATCCAACCTGCCATGAAGGTCCGGGGGCGCGACTACCTGCGGATCATCTATGGTCCCGACTACGACATGCCTGCGAACATCGAACGGCTGCGCCAACGCGGGCTTGGGCGGAAATTCTCCTTGGCCGACCGGGAATTCCGCTTGGGCCTGGAGGGCCTGCACCGCTTTGTCGAGAAGTCTCCGCTGGCCAAGGTCCATGAATGCGCCCTTGGTGTGCTGGCACTGGAGAGCGAACCGGTTGATCCGAGATTATAGAGTTGCAGGGATGTCTCCAGTTGACGATCGCTTAAGCTGTAGAGATCGTCGCTGTGCCCAAGGCGGACGGCCCAAAGCGGCCATTGATCGGTGAAGTTGATGTTGCAACCGCGTCCCTGCTTCCTGCCATTCGCGGCACGTGCGAGAACCGCTGTTGAGTCAATTCACACTGTGCGGGGCAAAGCAGCCTTTGGCGTTCGATAGGACGAAGATACACTCCTGACCTAGTCGCGGAGAGGAAACAGAACTTCTGCGGTTTAGCCAATTTGAACATGGCGTCTAGCCACATCCGCGTGGAGAAAGAAGCCGTTGAGGTTATGCGCGGCTCAATCCTGTGTCATCTTCTGCAGGAGCTTCTGCGACTCAGAGAACACTAGGGAACACGCTATGAACATCCCATTGATGCTTGGTTCTATCGTTGCCGTCACGCTGCTTCCAGCGGCTGCATTCTCATCTCAGGAGATCGCCGACACGATCTACTCTGGCGGACCGATCCTGACCATTACGGACGAACTGCCGACAGTCGAGGCCGTTGCTGTCAAGAACGGGCGCATTATTGCGATCGGCCGACAGGCCGAGCTGCAAGCGCATCGGGGCGACAGCACTGAGCTATTTGATCTCGGAGGCCGAGCCATGTTGCCGGGTTTTGTCGACAGCCACGGCCATGTCGTGCTCGGCGGACTGCAGGCGCTGTCAGCGAATCTGCTGGCCCCGCCAGATGGCGAGGTTACGGACATCACTAGCCTCCAAGCGACGCTCAGGCAGTGGGCTTCGGACAACGCAAATGCCGTCGCCAAGGTGGGCATGATTGTCGGCTTCGGCTACGACAATGCGCAACTCGCCGAATTGCGGCACCCGACAAGAGACGAGTTGGATGCTGTATCGGACGAGTTCCCGATCATCATCGTCCACCAGTCCGGACATCTAGGCGTTGCGAACTCCAAGGCACTGGAAATGGTCGGCATAACGGCCGAATCCGTTGCGCCACCGGGTGGCGTGATCCGCAGGGACGACGCTGGTGAACCGAACGGGGTGCTGGAGGAGTACGCGTTCCTTGCCGCCTTGATGCCGATGCTCGGGGGGTTGGGAGAAGAAGGACTGCTTGCCTTCGCAAGGGCGGGCAGTGAGTTATGGGCCAGCTATGGATACACGACTGCGCAAGAAGGACGCTCGTCTCCCGCGATCGTAGGCGCCGCACTGAAGGTTGGTGCGGCAGGCGATCTTCCCATTGACGTCGTGGCATACCCCGATGTTCTGGAGGCACGCGAATTCATCGCCTCCAGCGTCTCTAGAGAGTACACGGACCGCGTTCGTGTCGGTGGCTGCAAGTTGACGATCGACGGTTCGCCACAAGGCTTCACTGCTCTCAGGGACCGGCCCTACTACGACCCGGTCGGGGACTATCCGCCGGGCTACGCAGGGTATGCTACCATCACGATGGAGCAGCTTCAGGGCGCGGTGGACTGGTGTTATGAGAACGGCATCCAGATCATCACCCACGCGAACGGAGAGGGCGCCTCTGACATGCTGATCGCCGCGATTGGCGCGGCCCAGGTCAAGCATGGAAACGAGGACATCAGACCCGTCCTGATCCACGGCCAGTTTCTGCGTGAGGATCAGGTCGACAGCTACAAGCGCCTGGGCGTATTTCCATCGGTTTTCCCAATGCACACATTCTATTGGGGAGACTGGCACCGGGATCACACGGTTGGCCCCCTGAACGGCGAGAACATCTCGCCCACTGGCTGGATCCACAAGCGCGGCATGATGTTCGGAACCCATCATGATGCGCCGGTGGCTTTTCCGGACAGTATGAGGGTGCTTGCGGCCACCGTGACGCGCCGGACACGATCAGGCGACATTCTAGGGCCGCATCAACGCGTCGATGTCATGACCGCGTTGAAGGCGATGACGATCTGGCCGGCCTGGCAACATTTCGAAGAGGATGACAAGGGCTCCATCGAAGTGGGAAAGATCGCCGACTTCGTGATCCTGTCCGACGATCCGACAGCAGTTGATCCTGAGAAGCTGTCTGAACTGGAGGTCATGTTAACGGTCAAGGACGGCGAGATCATCTACCAGGCGGCAGAGGAGGAGCGCAGAGGTGACCTCCGTTCTTACCCGTTCTCAAGGGACCCGATCGTGGCACACCGCTTCATGCATGCAGTCTATCAGGGCGTTGGCGTCGAGGCACCTTCGCTCGCGAACGTCTTCGCCGGACGCGGGCGGACGTTCTCGGTACGCGGATACGGTTCGGATTGAGCTAGTTCGACATGAGGATATATCGTGCTGCGCTTCCGGCATCGATGAAATACCTAGTGTCTGCTGAGGGCGCAGCATTCCAATAGCGCAGACGGCAGCTATCGGGGCTAGACCGTGAATCTGAGAGTGTTGCAGTCGTGTGACAGCAAGGTCCCGCACACCAAACCTTCATTCATTGCTCATGAACGGCACCTACGCGCCGCGCGTCGCTTTGTGGCCCACATCATGGGGCATACGCCAAACGGTACGTCTTGTCGGTCTTGGATACGCAGCCTTCACCGGTCAATCTCGGTGCAATCGGCAAATACTGGCGGGTTTTTTGGTGGGAGAAAGAACTTACGCAACAGAATAGTAGTTGTATTCTAGATAGTTAAAGGATCTCGATGGCGGAGAGAGCGGGATTCGAACCCGCGATACCGTTGCCGGTATACACGCTTTCCAGGCGTGCGCCTTCGACCACTCGGCCACCTCTCCGTTGGCGCAGACCCTACTCGGGGCGGAGAACCATGACAAGGCTTGCAACTTCTTGGCAAAGTGCCGCGACGGACATAGCATGCGCCGCTCAGGGAGGTGACAATGCGCAAAGCTCTCGGCTTGATCTTCATCCTGCTCGGCGTCGCCGCGCTGGCCTTCGACCTCTGGCGCTGGGGCACCGGTGACGGGCAGGGACCGCTGCTTGCAGCAGTGGGTGATTGGTGGTTCCGGCTGGCGCCGGACAGCCTGCAGCTGCTGCAGCCGGCGGTCGAGCGGCATCTGAGCCCAGCGCTCTGGGATCCGTGGATTCAGTCGATCCTCCTGGCGCCGGCAGTTCTGGTCTGCCTGATCATCGGCACGGTGTTGATCTTGCTGTCACGGCTGCATCGTCCCTGGCGCAACGTCGCCTGATCTTTGCGCTCGGCGCACCGCCCCAATCAGCTCACGTCTGCGCAGTTGTTCGATATTCGGACAACAAAGTTCTCAACACGGGGTTGTGCCATTCACCAATCCGTGCGTAGCATTTCACAAAAGCTTTAATAAACACAACGTCGATTAGGGAGGATGCGTACATGGCGTCGCAAGGATCTGCCATAACTCTCAACACAGTCTTTGTCGTATCAATGGCAGCCTGCGCTGGAATCGGCGTTTGGGGCGTTGTCGATCCGGAAGGCATGACCGGGGCTGCTCTCGGTTTCACCAATTACACGCTCACCGGTGTCAGCTGGGGATGGCTGGCATTGTGCACGGGCTTCTTGTTCCTGGCGGCATACATGGCCTTTGGGCCTTACGGCAGAATACGGCTGGGCAAGGATGACGAAGAACCCGAGTTCTCGACCGCGTCATGGATCTCGATGCTCTTCGCGGGCGGCATGGGCTCGGGCCTTCTGGTCTGGGGCGCTGCAGAGCCGATGTATCACTACATCAGTCCGCCAGGCATGGAGGGCGCGACGCCTGCTGCAGCCCGCCAGGCGCTCGTCATCACCAACCTGCACTGGGGCTTTCACGCCTGGGCGATCTATGCCTGCTGCGCCTTGGTGATCGCGTACTTCACGTTCCGGCGAAACGAGTCGTCGATGATCTCGACGCCGATCAAAGCGCTGTTCCAGGGACCAAGCGGCGAGGCCATGGGCAAGGTTGCCGACATCCTCGCGGTCATGTCGGTCGTGTTTGGCCTCGCGGGCTCTCTCGCCATGGGCGTTCTCTCGGTGCGCTCGGGCATGGGGTTTGCCTTTGACACGGCGCCGACCGCGACCAATTCGATGATCATCCTCGGCGCACTCTTCGTGTGCTACATGCTGTCAGCAACGACAGGTGTCGACAAGGGGATCAAGATCCTCTCGAACATCAACATGGTGCTCACGGTCGCGATCATGCTTCTGGTGCTGTTCGCGGGTCCGACGCGGTTCCTGCTCGAGACCTTCATCGACTCGATCGGCAGCTACTTCTCGGGCATGATCACGATGTCCTTCAAGCTGTTCCCGTTCGAGGATCTCGGCGGCTGGAGCGCGGGTTGGACACTCACCTACCTGATCTGGTGGCTGGCATGGGGACCGTTCATCGGCATCTTCGTGGCCCGCATCAGCAGGGGCCGCACCATCCGTGAGTTCGTGATGGGCGTGGTCCTGGTGCCGACCATCTTCTCGATGCTCTGGTTCTCCGTTTTCGGAGGCGCCGGCTTCTACATCGAGATGTTCGGCGGTGGCGGTCTGAAGGAGATCATCTTCGAGGACGCCATGAAGGCACTCTTCGCCTTCCTGGGCTACTTCCCGGGTGCCGAGTTCCTGACCATCCTCGCGGTTGCGCTTCTCTTCATCTTCCTGGTCACCTCAGCGGATTCCGGAACGTTTGTGCTCTCGATGATGACCACGAACGGCAACCTGAACCCGCCGGTGATGCAGAAGATGGTCTGGGGCACGCTGATCGCGCTGCTGACGGTCGGGACCGTGGTTGCCGAATCCTGGACCGTGGCCAAGGCGATGGCGATCACGGGGGCGATCCCGTTCGCTGTCATCGTGATGCTGCAGATCGTGGGTTTCCTGCGCGAGATCCGCAAGGAGACACCGCCATTGAAACCGATCGAGGCCCGCGGTCAGGCCGTCGGCGTCGCGGCAGAATGAGGGAGGTCTAAAGATGTTTCGCAAACTTCTCGCAGCCTCGCTGCTCCTGTCCCTTGGCGCCTGTGAAGAGGCGGATGACAGCATCAAGTTCGGTGCCAAGAATTTCGGGGAAAGCCGTGTTCTGGCGCATATGATGGCCGAGCTCGCCGCCGAGCAGGGCCTGCCTGTGGCCGGCGTGGTGGACTATCCCAGCACGCAGGCCATTCAGGAGGCCCTCAAGCGCGGGGACATCGACGCCTATCCCGAGTACAACGGCACCGGGCTTGTGATGCTCGGTCAGAACCCGATGACGGACGGGGATGCCGCCACCGCACGGGTGAAGGAAATCTACGAGCCGCTCGGGTTCTCGTGGCGCGCCAAATTCGGGTTCGCCAACGACTACGGGCTCGCGATGCGGTCCGAACGCGCGGCCGAGCTCGGCATTTCGACCATGTCCGAGCTGGTGTCCCGTGCGGGCGAGCTGAAGCTGGGTGTGGAGGACGACTTCACCAAACGTCCGCTCGACGGGCTCGACGCGATGAAGCAACGCTACGGGTTCGATTTCGGCTCGACGGTCGAGATTGAACTCAGCGAACGGGCAAAGCTCTACGACCAGCTGCTCGAGGGCGAGCTCGATCTGATCGAGGTCTACACGACGGATGGTCAGATTGCGGACTATGGCCTGACCATCCTGAAGGACGACCTGAATTTCTTCCCGGTCTACGAGGCCAGTCCGGTCGCCAGTGCGGCGTCGCTGTCGAGTTTCGAGGGCTTCGGCGCTGTGCTGGACAGCCTGGCCAGCAAGATCGACGCCGCGGCGATGCAGGACCTCAATCGGAAGGTCGATATCGAGGGACGCGACCCGAAGGCCGTTGCCCGGGATGCCCTGGCGCGGCTCGAGCTGATCAAGTCGGGTGCGGTTGCCTCCAGCGAGCCACTGATCATTGCGGCAGCGCCTGATGTGAGCGAGGGCGCTGCGGCAACGGCGGCCTTGCGGGCCGCTCGCGCCGCTTTCGCGGGTCAGGACGTGCAGATCGCACCGCTGCAGAATCCGCTGGATGCGGTGAAGTCGGGTGACGCCCGGATTGCCCTTGTCGGAGCGGACGCGTTCTTCGATATCACCGGACCCGCGCCAAGCCGGTCTGATGCTTTTGAAGCCGTGGCGGCGGTCGATCAAAGCCTGATCCACATCGTTGTGCATCAGAGCGGACCGACCAATCTTTCCGACATCACAAGCTTCGCTACAGGAGACGAGGGGTCCTCGTCCTACAAGCTCGGCGATTTGATATCGACCGGGCTCGAGCTCGGAGCGCAGCCCACCCCAGGGGCCTCTGACTCGGTCGCGGATCTGCTGGGCCGGCTGGGTGACGGGAGCACCGAGGCCGCCATCGTCTTTGCACCGGAAGGGGACCGTGCGCTGGTCGATGCGTTCGAGAGCGGCAACTACCGGCTGCTTTCGGTCAGTGGCTGGAGCGGAGGTCCAAATCTGGTCAAGTACCCGTTCCTCAGGCCAGCGCGGGTTGCGGCCCAGACCTACAAGGGTCAGTTCGGCGCGGTCGAAACGCTTGGTGCACAGCTCGTGCTTGCGGGACCGGCCGAGTTGCAAACGGGCGATGTCGTGGGCAACCAGGGGCCGAGTGCTGTGGAGACCGGGCTGTCGCCCATCTCGTCAACGGCGGTTCTGGCGCTGAACGAAGCCATCAGCGGCTCGTTGCTGGTCGACCCGACGCTCAAGCAGGCGGTCGCGCTTGCACCCGCACTGCCGGTGCCGCCAGCGGGGATCACACCAGCACCTGACATCTCGATCCTGAACCTTCTGGTGGTCGCGCTGTTTGTCTGGTTGATCTGGCTGTACATCCGGCCGGAACATCGGTGAGAGGGCATTGTCATGACAAAAATTCTAGCGCCGATCGACATGACGGACAAAGGGCTGGCGGCCAAGGTGATCGACTCTGCGGTCTCCCAGGCGAAGGCATCGGATGCATCGCTGACGGTGCTCACGGTGGTCCCGGACATGGTGACGGGCGTCGATTTCCGCTACGCCATCCGAGGGGAGACGGGCGGCTCTGAGGAGTACGACATGTCCAAGATCCTGGCGGAAACTCTGAGCCACCTGAACAAGATGGTCGAGGAGTTGACCCCGTCAGGGATGACGGCCGACACCATCGCGCGCCACGGATCGGTGGCCGAGCAGGTTCTGAAGGTCGCCGACGAAATCGAGGCCGATCAGATCGTCATGGGTGCGCACCAGCCCGGACTGGAGGACTTCCTGCTGGGCTCCAACACCGCGCGCGTGGTGCGTCACGCAAAGTGCTCCGTGAACGTGATCCGCGGCTGAGGCGTCGCGGTCACGGACAGGAGACGCGGTCGGCCATCAGAGCTCGGACAGCCACTGATCCACCGTGTCGAAGAAGACGTCGGGCTGTTCGGCATGCAGCCAGTGTCCGGCGCCCTCCAGCGTTTCAACAGCGTGATTGGGAAAGAGAGCGCCGATGCGCGCGCGGCTGTCTGAGTCGACGTACTGGGATGCCCCGCCACGGATGAACAGGGCCCGCCCGTCATAGTGTCTCATGTCAAGCTCGGCAGGCCAGTCGAGCAGGTCACTCATGCCCTCTTCGAGCGCAGCCAGATTGAGCCTCCATCGCGCATTGTCGTGGGCGATGACGAGGTTCTGCAGCAGGAACGTGCGCAGCATTTTCTCGGGTATCGCGTCCGCAAGTTGCCGGTCGGCGTCGGACCGTCTGCTGACCGTCGTCAGATCCAGGGCAAGCATCGCCTGGACGAACCCAAGATGCGAGTGCTTGTAGGGCACTGGTGCGATGTCTGCGACGATCAGACCGGCAAGCCTCTCCGGTGCCGTCAGGGCCAGCGCCATCGCCGACTTGCCGCCCATCGAATGCCCCAGCACGACCGCGCGGCCACCGCAATGCTGATCCACGGCGGCTGCGAGATCTGTCGCCATCGCCGGATAGGTGACATCGTCGTCCCACGGGCTTTCCCCATGATTGCGCATGTCCACCATCACAACACGCCGGTTCGTCGCAAGCCGGCGACCGAGCGTGTTGAAATTGCGTGCCGACCCGAAGAGCCCATGCGCGATCAACAGGGGCGGCGCTGTTTCCGAGCCCGTCGCGGGATGTTCGATGTGCGTGAGGCTCAGTGCCATCTGCTGTCTCCGTAGGTTGATCTCGGCTTGTCGTGCGGCCTGCGGGTCGGTTGAACGTGACGCAATCCTCAGGTTGCTCCGAGGCGCGGGCGCCCGCTGGCAATCGCCGTAGCCGTGCCCTCGAGGAACATGCGCTGTCCGTCTGCGTCGACGGCTGTCTCATGCCACTCACAGGACACTTCCAACCCGTCCGCACCCGCGCGCGTGGCATCTTCGCGCGCCAATGCCTGGACCGCGGCCTGCGCCCGCTCGGAGGCGGCCGCGAGCGTGGGGAAGTCCTCGGGCTCGGTCGGCATATGCACGCGGAAACGGCCATCGACGGGTTGCGAGACCGTGATGGTGCGCGCGATCCTGACGCGCCCGGCGATCGCACCGACGGCATTTGCGACATCGGCATGCTCCGGGATCACCGGTTCGGCGCCCAGGCGGCGGGCGATGTCCGGATAGTAGTGCGGTGCAGGCGCGCCGAGACCGACTACGGGCAGGGCAAGCCCGACATTCAGGCTGGTGACGCCGCTGTGGCCCCGCAGGGCGGCCTGGATCAGCGATGACCGGCGTGGCTGAACCTCCGCAAGATCGTCCCGTCTCAACGCCGTCTCCAGTAGCGCTTCCGCAGACCTGTGCGCCAACGTGTCCAGAACCATCTCCGCCAGCGCGTCGGCGGTGGCTGCCGCCCTTTGCCCGCTCGCGTCGCGTTGCCGGGATAGAAGCCGCGCGGCTTTTTCTGCGGCCGTCGCATCCCAGGCGTTGTGCCGCTTCAGGACGTGGGCTGCATCGCTTGGTGTGAAGCCCGCAACCTGCACGAGGCCCAGCTGTGTGAGACGACGCAGAGCGCGCGCATCCGCACGGCCTTGCGCGGCCTGCGCGAAGGGCAGGGGTGCGTCCGGCAACCGTTCGAGCAGTCTCGCCTCGCGGCTTCCCGGGTCGAGCGACGTGGCGCTCGCTCGGGAGGTGATTTTGAGAACGAACCTTCCGTCCTCACGGTGCGGCACTTGTGCATCGAGTTGGCGATCCAGAACCGGGTGAATATGGGCCGGATGGGCCCAGGCCATCAGGCTGACCGGGACAACCCGCTGCGGGCCGAGCAGCAGGCGGGCGTGCAGCGCGGTGTCGTCGACCTGGACATCGCTGTCACCTCCCAGGCCATGCGTGGACATGTCGACCGCTTCGACCATGGTGTGATGCCCGCCCACCCGGGCGCCATCGGCTCGGATCGCAGGACGCCCGTCGGCCAGAACCGCGATGTCGGTTGTCGTGCCGCCAATGTCGGAGACCACAGCGTCCCGTTTGCCCGTGAGATGTGCTGCGCCGACAAGGCTGGCGGCCGGTCCGGACAGGATCGTCTCGATCGGGCGCATACGGGCAAAGTCGGCCGAGACAAGGGAGCCGTCGCCGCGAACCACCATGAGCGGAGAGGCAATCTCGCGTGCGGCAAGCGTTGCCTCCGTGGCCTCGATCAACCGGGCGATCATCCCGATCAGCCGGGCATTCAGGACAGCGGTGACCGCGCGCTTGGGACCATTGAGATGGGTCGCAAGATCATGTCCGCAGGTGACGGGCAGTCCGCATTCCTCGGCGATGATGTCGCGGGCTCTGATCTCATCGATGGGATCGCGTGCCGCGAAGTAGGCAACGACGGCCACGGCCGCCACATGGGCTGCGTGGCGGGACAGCCCGGCGCGAAGACCCTCCGTGTCGAGAGGCGCCTGACGCTCGCCCGACGTGCTGTGTCCGCCGTCGATGAAGATCACGGGATCGGACCCGAGCGCCTCCCCGAGACCGCCACGCGCGAGAACCCCGTCCTCGAACCCGATGAGCACCAGGCAGACGCGGGCGCCGCGGCCTTCGACAAGGGCATTGGTGGCAAGCGTCGTCGAAACAGAGGTCAGGGAGATGTCGCGGGCCCGGACCTTTGAGCCGTCCAGCACGCAGTCGACCGCCTCGGCAATGCCGCGGGACAGGTCATCACGCGTGGTGAGCGCTTTGGCCTTGGCCAGGATCCCGGGATGCGGGGCGTCTTCGTCCAGGATCACGGCGTCGGTGAAGGTGCCGCCGGTGTCGATGCCGAGAAGCCGTGCCATTGAGATTGTGCCGTGTGTTGGGCAGGGGAGCGCTGGGGCATCTCTCGCGCTCTTGAGGTGTCCGCGTCAAGAGCATCGTCCAAACGGAATCCGACGCGCCGGTGCGCGCCGGATACGGAAATCTCTCGCCAGGTGCCCGGGGCACGCTGGCTCGGGCGGGCGCTCCATCAGGGACGATGCGTCTCAAGGGCAGATGCGGTTTTGGCCAGACGGGCCAGCCGCACGAACTCCGCCCGATATCCGAACGGATCTACGCCGCGGGCGGAATTGGCGAGATCGATCACGTCCTCATAGCCGAACTCCCCGGTGTGCTGTCCGCCGCGCAGGAGTTGTCCGAAGCCTGCGACCGCGGCGGCAAACCGGGCCTCGGCATCGCCTTGGGTCTGCACGTCAGACGCGGTGACGGGCCGTTCGATCAACTGGCTTGTCGCTTTGCCCGGTGCCTTGTAGCGAAGGCGCAGAAAGGCCAGTTCGTCGCTGGTGCCGGCAGGAATGGCGGTGTCCTGATAGCGCAGCCGGTCCACCTGCCTGGCATCCGAGGTGACCGGGGTGATCTCGTAGAGGGCTGTGACCGTATGCCCGGAGCCGATCTCGCCCGCGTCGACCCGGTCGTTGTTGAAGTCCTCGCGGTTGAGCAGGCGCGTCTCGTAGCCGATCAGACGGTACTCGGCGATGCTCGCGGGATTGAACTCCACCTGGATCTTGACATCCTGCGCGATCGGGAAGAGCGCGGACGTCGCTTCATCGACCAGCGTCTTCTGCGCTTCGTGCAGCGTGTCGATGTAGGCTGCCTGGCCATTGCCATTCTGGGCCAGCACCTGCATCAGGGCGTCGTTGTAGTTGCCGCGTCCGAAGCCGAGGACCGACAGCATCACGCCGCTGTCGCGCTTTCGTTCGACGAACCCCTCGAGTTCCTGCGTATCGGTGATGCCGACGTTGAAGTCACCGTCGGTGGCGAGGATGACCCTGTTCACGGCAGCGGCATCATAGCTTTGTTCAGCCAGTGCATAGGCCTGACGAATGCCCTCGGCGCCGGCGGTCGATCCGCCGGCCCCCAGCCGGTTGATCGCCTCGATGATCTTCGTGGTGTCGGCGGCGGACGTCGGCTCGAGCACGGTGCCCGCAGAGCCTGCATAGGCAACGATCGAGACCGTGTCGTCCTCATCCAGGTTCTCGACCAGAAGCTTCAGGGCGTTTTGCAGCAGGGGCAGCTTGTCTGCCGCCTGCATGGAGCCCGAGGTGTCGATCAGGAAGACGAGATTGGCGCGGGGTTTCTCCTCGGGGGTCAGCTCGTAGCCTTTGATCCCGATGCGCAGCAGCTGTGTATCCGCGTTCCAGGGAGTGTCCATCACGGTGATATGAGTGTTGAAGGGCGTCTCGAGGCTTTCGGGCGCTGCGTAGTCATAGGGGAAGTAGTTGATCAGCTCTTCGATGCGCACTGCGTCCTTGGGTGGCAGAACCCCGTCTTGCAAGGCCTTGCGCATGAAACTGTAGGAGGCGGTGTCGACATCGACCGAGAAGGTGGAGACGGGCTCCTCCGACGTGACCTTGACGCGATTGGGGTCGATCTCCTCGAAGCGGTCCCGTCCGTGATCGCGGTAGCCGGGGAGGGGGGCGATGTCGAATGCGGGCACCGAGGACCTTTCTCGGGAGAAGGCGTTCCGGGTCGTCTCGATCAGACCGGAGGCACCCGTCGCCACGTCAGCTTCGGTGGTCGTTGCAGCGGGGCTTGGTTGAACGGCAGGCGTCGGCTGCTGGGACAGAATTTCTGCTTCGTCTTTGAGCGCGCCTTGCAGTGCTGTGCGATCAGCCGGTTGTGGCACCGGCGCGAGAGCCTCCACGCTCTGGCGGGTCTTGACATCGACGCCACCGGACGTGCGCTCGGCGTCGATGTACTGATCGACGCCGGGTTGGTTCAGCTCGTAGGTTGCGAAGGTTGCGGCCGCGAGAACGGCAAGACTTGTGCCGCCCATCATGAGGGTGCGCGTCGAGGGCAGGGTGAGGGTCATCTGAAGTCTCCTGAACAGGTTCGCCAGGCGGGAATGCCTGTCCTTCAGACGCGCCTTCGACTCGGATCCTTGGTGCTCCTGTGCAATTTTTTCAGCAAGCGCGGCTTCGGCATCGAAGGCTGCCAGGGCAGCCGCCTTGGCGCGTGCCCGGGCTGCGGCATCGGGCGCGGGTCGATCCGCACCAAACGCTGCCTTCAAACGATCGAGTTCGTCGCTCATTGCTCCAGTCCCTCGCCGGCATCGGCCAGCGATTTCAGATGTTTGCGCACCGTCATCAGACGCCACGATATGGTCGATTCCGCAACGCCCAGGATCGCGCCCGCCTCGGCATGGCTCAGCCCCTCATCAAGGGTCAGGACCACGGTTTCGCGCAGCTCGGGGCTGAGCGAGTCGAGGGCAGCGCGCAGCCAGGCGGCCTCGTCCGCGCGTGCGGCATCGCCTGCACGTCTCAGCGTATCGACCTCCGCAAAGCCTGCGGTGGCCGTTGCACGCGCCTTTGCCCGACGTGCCCTGTCGCGAACCGCGTTCAGCACGACCTTGTAGAGCCAGGTGGTGAAGCGTGCCTCGCCGCGAAAGCTCAGGATCCGGCGCGCGAGTTGCACACAGACATCCTGTGCCAAGTCTTCCGCGGCGGCCGGATCTCCCACAAACCTGCGTGCCATGCGGTGGATGCGCTCGTAATGGCGTTCGATCAGACGGGCAAAAGCCGCCCGGTCGCCCAGCGCGGCGAGTTGCGCAAGCTGATTGTCATCGCTCTCGGTCAACATACACCTTGTTGGACGCACGTCCCGCCACGATCCTTGGTGCGTGGCAAAGTTTTTTTCAAACGCCTTCGAGCGCCCTCATTCTCGTCGCTCAAGGACGGGTGCGCAACGTGATGATCACGCCGCTTGCGGTGATCAGCGCGGCACCGGCCCAGTCGGCGAGCCCGAGCGTGTCGCCCCACACGAGCCAGCCAAAGAGCGCGCCCCACACGATGCCAGAGTACTTGAGACAGGAAAGCACCGTGGCGTCGGCATGACGGAACGCCGCCACCAGCATCACCTGGCTCACCGTGAGCAGCACCGCCGTGCTGAGAAGCAAGACCGTCTGAAACGTGCTGAGCGCAATCCAGCCGGTCGGCACGGACAACAGTCCCACGACCCCCGATGAGAGGTTGGCCAGGAAGATCAGCGCAAGCGCGCTTTCGCCCGCGATGTAGCGCCGGGTGAGGATGTCGCGGAGGGCGACCAGAAAGGCGACGAGGATCGGCAACAGCATCACCGGGTTGAGCCCGCCGCTCCCGGGTGCAAGCACCAGCATTGTACCCAGCAGGCCGATCAGGACGGCTCCCCAGCGGCGCCAGCCGACCTGCTCGCCCAGCATCACCGGCGAGAGCGCCGCAACGAACAGAGGGCTGACCGACACCAGCATGATGGCGTCCGCAAGCGGCAGGTGACGCAGCGAGAGCGGGAACAGAAACAAGCCCACCAGCAGCAAGGCCGAAAGCGTGAATGCACGGGACAGGCTCTTGGGGCGCAGTCCCGCCGCCCCGCCCAGGAGGGGCGCGATCAGGACAGCGGCCGCGGCACCCGCCAGACCGCGCAGGCAGACCATCTGACCAAGAGGCAGCGTCTCGACGAGATCCTTCATGATGGCGTCGTTCAGCGTGAGCACCGCGCACCCGCCGAGCATCAGCGACGCACCCGCGACGGGCCTGCGGTCGTCCGCGGACGCCTCCTGCGCGCTACGCATGGACGGGCGCAGCATTGTCGCTACGCTGCCGGTCGGTAGAAAATCCGGTAGAGGCAGGGCACGATGATCAGGGTGAGCAAAGTGCCCACCACCAAGCCTCCGACAATCACAACCGCAAGATCATAGAACAGTACGTCACGCGACAGAATGATCGGCGCCAGCCCGAAGACCGTCGTGCAGGTGGTCATCACGATCGGGCGCAGGCGGCGCACACCGGCCTCGATGATCGCATCTTCCAGACCGCGCCCGACACCCAGCTCGATCTCGATGCGGTCAATGAGCACGATCGCATTGTTGATGATGATGCCGGCCAGGGCGAGCAGACCCAGGATCCCCATGAAACTGAAGTTCGCCCCCGGGAAAACCAGCAGCCCTGCGCCCACGCCGGTGATCACGAGCGGTATGGTCAGAATAATGATGGCTGGCTTCTTGAAGCTGTCGAACTGCCATATCAAGACCAGCAGCATCAGCGCGAAGGCCAGCGGCACGTTCTCGAACAGGCGTCCCTGCGCCTCGCCCGAGTCCTCGATTTCACCGCCTTTCTCGAGGTTGTAGAGCGACGGCAATTCGGACCGAATAGCATCGTATTCATCCTCGGCTATGGCATCGAGCTCGACCGCGGTCAGAAGCGGTGACTTGCCGGAGACCGTGAACACGCGCTCGAGATCGCGCCGCTTGATCCTCGAAAAATTCGGGCGTCCGTCAAAGCTTGCCACTTGCAGGAGCGGCACAGGCGTCGATCCCGCCACCGCAATGTTGAGCGTCCGCAACCGATCGATGTTCGTGCGCTGGTCCCCCATTGCACGAAGAACAACGGGAATCTCAACGTCACCGACGCGGTAGTTGGTGACCTCGACCCCGGCAAGCTGGCTGTCGAGGGCGGTGGCGATGTCCTCGCTGGTGACACCGGCGCGGCGGGCCGCGTTCTGATCGACGATGACCTGAATGGCGATCGACGGATTTTCCCAGTCGTTCTTGATGGACTGCGCGCTCGGGGCCTCGCGCAACACGGCCTGCAAACGCTCAGAGGCGGCGGACAGAACGGAGGCGTCCGGACCGGAAATGCGGTACTCGAGAAGCCCGGCCTCACCCGGCCCCATCGACATGGATTTCGGCGTCACGCGCGCCTCGGGCACAGCCGCCTGCGCCCAAGCATAAAGCCTGTCCTTCACCGCCACCACATCGTCCGGTTGGGCGACGTTCACCAGCATGTAGGCAAGGTTGGGGAACCCATCGATCGGCTCGAGCGACAGATAGAACCTCGGCCCCCCCGAGGCGATGTAGGAGACGACATCTCGCACCTCGGGGTTGGGACCCTCATCCAGGAGATACCTCGTCAGGGTCTCGACGACATCCGTGGTGGCATAGCTGTTCGCGCCCACTGGAAGCTCGACCAGAACCTGCAGCTGGGTGCGCTCGGAGTTGGGAAAGAACGTCTTTCCGGCGAACTGCATCAGCCAGCCGCCGAGATAGAGCGACCCGATCGCCACCCCGACCACAACCCAACGCAACCGCAACATCTGGCGCAACAACCCGCGATAGGTGTCGTAATATGAGCGATCGTAGGCCGCCGCCTCATCCTGCGCATCACCGGCCTTCATGAACCAGATGCAGAAGAGAACAAGTGCCGTGAGCGCCACGACCCAGGAGATCGCGAGTGCGATGGCGATGACGAGGCTGATCGAGCGCGTGTACTCGCCCGCGCCTCCGGGCGCCAGCATGAGCGGCATGAACGCCAGGACCGTCGTCAACGAAGCCGCCAGCAGCGGCAGCGCCAGCGCGCGCCCGGTTTCCGCGGCGGCCTTTACACGGTCCTCTCCGCGTTGCAGGCGGCCCTGCATCTCCTCGGCAACCACAATGCCGTTGTCGACCAGAAGTCCCAGCGCAATGATCAGGGAGGCAAGCGACATCCGCTCGAGCTCGATGCCGGTCTGTCGCATCACAAGCGTCGAGATCAGCATCACCAACGGCACCATGGCACCGACGATCAGTCCGGTTCTGAAGCCCAGGAACGCCACCACCACCGCGAGAACGACCAGAATGGTCTGCCAGAGGTTGTTCAGAACCCCGAAGACTGCATCCGAGATTTCATTCGGCTGAAAGGTGATGAAGTTGAGCTCGAACCCCCAGGGCAGGTACTGCTCGAAGGCGTTCACCACGGCGGTCAGCCGCTCGCCGAAGGCAAAGCTGTCGGTCTGGTCGATCATCGACACACCGACCACGACGGTCGAGCGTCCGTTGTAGTAGGCGGGCGAGCCCGGGGGCTCTTCGTAGCCCAGGCTGATGGTCGCGATATCGCGCAGGTAGATCGTGCTGGGCTCGTCGCCCTCGATCCTGATGGACAGCTCCGACAGCTCATCCACGGCGCTGAAATCGCCCGTCGGCTCGATGGTGAGCGTGTTTCCGTTTGCCTCGACCCGACCACCCGGGAGGATCACGTTCTGCTGCTGGATTGAATTGGTGATCTGTGCGGCATCGATGCCAAGCTGCGCGAGCCTGACGTTGTCAAACTCGACGAAGACACGCTGTTCCTCGACGCCGTAGAGATCGATGCGACGCACCCCCGGCACCTGAGCATAGATGGTCCGGCGCAGTTCCTTGGCCGCTTCGCGCACCTCGGCGTTCTCGAAGCCCTCACCCGTGATCGCGATGGTGGCCATCGCGACATTGCCGCGATCATCATCGACGAACGGGCCGAGCGTTCCGTCAGGCAGATCGGTCTGCAGATCGGCCATCTTGTTGCGCAGATCGGTCCAGATCGGCTCCATGTCCGTGTAGGGATCCTGCACTTCGACCTTGACGAGGCTCTGTCCCGTCGAACTCGTCGAGGTGATCTCCTTGACCTCCGGGATCTCCCGGATCTTTTCTTCCAGTTTGGTCGTGATGAGGTCTTCGATCCGTTCCGCCGACATGCCCGGATACTGAGCGATCACGACCGCCTGGCGGATCGTGATTTCGGGATCCTCGCGGGAGGGGTGCGTCAGAAAGCTGATAGGCCCGAGGATCAGGCAAACCAGCATGGTGGCGAGAACGAGGGTGCGGTTCTCGAGCGCGATCTTCGTCAGCATTGCGCGACCCTCATTCGAAGAATGTCGGATCGAACAGCGTCACCGTCATGCCCTCGTGCAGGAAGCTGATCCCCGCGGTGGCGACGACCTCTCCCTCCTGGAGATCACCCATCACTTCGAGTTCGTTTCCGCGGACGTTGACGACGGTGACGTCCCGCTCCGACAACGTCTTCGTCTCCGGCTCGTAGACGAAGACGCTGCCTTCATCCTGGCTCTCGACCTGCGGCTTTATGGCGCCGAGCGGCAGCATCCAGGCTTCGCCTGTCGCCTCCGTCGAAAACTGGAAGATCAGCTCCGCACTCATGCCCGGGCGCAAACCGGGCGGGATCGTCTCGAGCCGGATCTTGATGGGGTAGGCATTCGCATCCCCAGTGAGCGGGGCGATTTCATCAATGAAGCCGGGCACCGTCGCGCCCCCGAGGGGCGGGAACTGGACCTGCGCCTCGTCACCCAAAGACACGATGTTGATCAGTGTCTCGGGCAGGGACGCCTCGACCTTGTCCTGACCGGACGTCTGCAAAGCGTAGATGGACTGACCGGTCGTGACCTCCTCGAAGACCTCGACGGGCCTGCTCGCGATCACGCCGTCGAACGGGGCCAGCAGGTCGGTCTTGGCCACGTCACGCTGCGCGATTTCAAGCTGGCTTTGCGCGACCCCCACCGACCCCTCGGCGTTGCGAAATGCGGCCTCCGCACTGTCATATGCGGTCTGCGTGGCGAAACCCTGGTCAAACAGGCGCGACTGCTGCTCGAACTTGCTGCGTGTGTCGTTGAGCTCGGCGGTCGACTGGGCGAGCGCGTTGCTCGTGCGGCTGACCTCAAGCAGATACGGCTCGGGGTCGAGCCTTGCCAGCAGATCCCCCTTGTTCACCTGATCGCCGGTCTGCCGCGTCAGCTCGATGATCTGCCCCGAGACTTCGAACGCGACGTTCGACGTCACCGATGCCGCAACCACCCCGGCAATGCGCCGCTCCTGCTGTCCGGCGCGACGGTCGAGCGTCACGTACTTGATGGCCCGGACGATCTCTTCAGGGGTATCTGCCTCCTCCTGGTCGCAACCGGCAAGCGCCAAGGTGCCGAGCGCACACAGCGCGCCGAGAAAGCATCGCATCATTGGAAATCCCTGTCCTTCTGTACGATTCCACGCATCTTCACTGAAACGTCCAAACGCGACCAGAGAAAAGTACCCGCTTGGCAAAAGTCAATTTTCTACGGCGAATGGAGATCCGCGATACTCATGCAGACGCACCGCGTCTTCTGGACTGCACCACGGGATCGACCGCAAATCCATGGCAGTTCAGACAAGTATTTGCAAAGGTGAACCCGTGCACGTTTGACGGATGCGCGCGGGTGCCCGGCGTTTTCGCGGCGCTCCTGAAGGTGATGCGGACCATGACCGGCAGGCTCGCGCCGTCGAGCGGTCGGTGAGGCTGCCACTCGAGACGACACCCTGCGACCACCGCGGCTATCTGGCGATCCCGGGATTGTCTGGATGCCTTCTAGCGGTCCTCGTCGAAGCGGTTGTCCACGAGCGCCTGCAACGCCTCGATCAGCGTATGTGCATCCGGCCCCGAGCAGGTCACCTCGATTGTGCAGCCCTTGGCGGCTGCGAGCATCAGGAGACCCATGATGGAGTCTCCGGCCACCGATTGCCCGTCCCGTGTGACGCGTGCGTCGGCATTGTGCGCCTCGACGGTCTCGACAAACTTAGCCGAGGCCCGGGCGTGCAATCCCTTGGCATTGCAGATCGTCAGCGTCCGATGGATTTCAGACATCAGGCCTGCTTGGCCGGTTCCAGAATGGCGGCGGCAGAGTTGATGTACTTCTGACCGGCTTCGAGCGCGCCCGCGACGGCATCGGCGAGCGGTTTGTTGCGCATCTTCGCGAACTTCACCAACAGCGGAAGATTTGCGCCGTAGATGACCTCGACATCCGGCTCGCCCAAAGCACCCAAAGAGAGGTTCGATGGTGTGCCCCCGAACATGTCGGTGACGATGACAACGCCCGAGCCTGTGTTGGCCTCGCGCACGGCGGCATCGATCTCTGCCTGGCGCTGGCGCAGATCATCCGATGGCTCAATCGCAATCGCGCAGGCATTTGGTTGCGGTCCGACCACGTGCTCGGTGGCAGACAGAAGGGCCTTGGCCAGCGTTCCGTGCGCCACGATCACAAGCCCGATCATGCGCACTCTGCCTTCCGCGTGAGCGGGACTGAGAATCTCATCGTTTCTTCTCCGCAGCGTGACGTTCCAGCTCACGATGACGTATTGCCACCGGCCAGCCCGCGTTCGCGAGTGCCTTCGCCAAGTGCTCTGTCACCGCTACCGACCGGTGCCGCCCACCTGTGCATCCCATTGCCACGGATAGATAGGCCTTTCCCTCAGCTTTGTAGGCCGGCAGCAGCAGCAACATCATGTCGCTGAGCTTGGAAAAGAAGCTCTCGTACCGTGGATCCTCCCTCACAAAAGACTGGACCTGCGCATCCCGTCCGTCAAGCGGGCGCAGTGTGTTCTCCCAATAGGGATTTCGCAGAAACCGGCAATCAAGCGCCATGTCTGTACCTTCGGGCAGTCCGCGCTTGTAGGCAAATGAGTTCAGCGTGATCGCAAGTCCCGCCGCACTGTCGGTCGAGAACCGTGTGCCCAGGGTGGCTTTCAGGTCGTGCGGCGACATGTCCGACGTGTCTATGACGGTGTCTGCGAGCTCGCGCAGCGGCTCCAGAAGATCACGCTCGCGCAAGACGCCGGTCGCAGCATCCTCGTCCGGCGCCAGCGGGTGACGCCTGCGTGTCTGCGAGAAACGCGAGATCAGCGTCGCATCATCGCAGTCCAGAAAGATGAGCTGCGCACCGGCGTCCGGCCGGTTGCGCAATTGATTGAGCGCGGCGCCGACCGCTGCCGGAGAAAAGCCACGGGTTCTCGCTTCGATGCCGATCGCGACCGGAGCCCCAGTATCGGCAACGGGCTTGAGCAACGACTCGAAGAGCGAGACGGGGAAGTTGCTGAACGACTCGTAGCCCAGATCTTCCAGCGCGTTGATCGCCGTCGTGCGTCCGGCGCCGGACATGCCCGTGACAATCAGTGCCGTTGGCGCGCGTCTGTCTTGACCTGACGCGGGCCCGCTCATCAGGTGCCGCTTTCGAGGGGATCGAGGACCCGGTGATGATCAGGGTTGAGCAGGCCACCGGCTCGCAGGGCGCCGATGACGATCGCCGCAAGGGCAGGGCGGCGGTAGCCGTGGATCAACGGGAAGGTGACCCCGAGATGCTCGCAGGTCCGAAGCGGCGGCAGCCGCTCGCCCCCGCGCAGGTCCAGATCGACCACAAGAACGAGGCGCGCCCGATCGATTGCCGGCACCTGCATCATCCCCACGCCGCGCGCCTCGATCAGTCCGCGGATCGGGGGCGGTGCGGACATCACCACGCCGCCTGGGGTGCATGTCAGGTCGACCCGGTCATCGGCAACCAGAACGGCACCATAGGCCATCAGCTCGAACGCCAGCGTGCTTTTGCCACGGCCCGCGGCACCGAGGATCAGGCAACCGGATGTGCCGAGACAGACTGCGCTTGCATGGAGCTGATCGGTGAGAGCTGCGCTGGCGCCGCTCATTCGTTGAGCTCGAAGATGAAACGCGCGCCCAGTGGCTGGTCCTGCGATCCGGGTTTGTCCGACCAGATGTTTTCCGCCCAGATCCGACCGCCATGGGCTTCGATGATCTGCTTCGAGATGCTCAGCCCCAGGCCCGAGTGATTGCCGAAGGCTTCGTTGCGCGGGCGTTCCGAGTAGAAGCGCTCGAAGATCGAGGCAAGGTTGTCGGGTGGAATACCGGGGCCTTCATCCTCGACCATGACGCGGATTTCACCGGTTGGCTTCCAGCCGCCGGTGACGGTGATGGTTGAGCCGTCCGGGGCGAAGGAGAGCGCGTTGGTCAGCAAATTCGTGATCACCTGCGCAAGCCGGCCCTCGAGGGCGCGCGCGATCAGCCCGTCCTTCGGCAGATGCGTCTCGACCGTGACGTTGCGATCGGCGCCTTGCTGTTCGGTGACCTCGGACAGCACCCGGATGAGCTGGCCCAGATCGAAGGGTTCCATGCGCTCGCGCACGAGCTCCGCGTCCAGGCGCGAGGCGTTCGAGATGTCGGTGACCAGCCGGTCCATGCGGGCGACGTCGTTCTGGATCACGTCGAGCAGGCGCTGGCGCTGCTCGGGTGTCTTGGCGTACTGCATGGTCTCGATGGCCGAGCGCATCGAGGTGAGCGGGTTCTTGACCTCATGGGCGACATCGGCGGCGAAGCTCTCGATCGCCTCGATCCGCGCATAAAGCGCCTGTGTCATCCGGATCAGGGCATCGGACAGATCCCCGATCTCGTCGGTGCGATGCGTGAGATCCGGGATCTCCATGTGGTCGGCCGTGATTGGCCGGGCGGCGTTTGCGCCTTCCTGGTTGGCAGCGCGCGCCAGTTGCCGGATCGGGCTTGCGATCATGTTCGCAAGCAGGATCGAGAGCAGGATCGACACGATTGCCGCCAGGAAGAATATCTCGAGCACGGCGCGTTTTTCCTCGCGCACGAACCGCTCGATGGCGCCGCCCACCGTCGACAACTGCAGGACGCCCAGAACCGCGCGCAGGCGTGTCACCGGCATGGCGACGGAGACGATGACCTCGCCCTGGCTGTTGACCCGCACCTCGTGCGCGGGGACGCCGGTCGCCGCCTTGATCACTTCGGCATCGTTTGTGATGCCTGCGACCGGCACCTCCGGATGGATTTTCGGCGTCGAGTCGAGGTAGCCCCCAAACCGCTCGTAGACCCTCTCGAAGCGCTCGAAGAAAAACGCGAAGTGGCGCTTGGTCGGTGGCGCGATCTTCAGGACCTCGATCGGTGGCCCCGCCGGTGACGCGTAGTAGGTGTCGGCGGAAAGCCGGAGAGACTGGTCATAGAGCCGGATCCGCACACCGGTCGGCTGCGCCAAGAGGGCCAGCGCCAGGCTGGATCTCAGCGGGTGAAAGCTCGGCAGACGATCGTCATCCTCGGTCGCGGCTTGCTCGGCGATGGAGACGGCGATGATCTGGCCCTGCTTACGCAGCGAGTCGACATAGACCTCGATCAGGTTCTGCTTGTTGTTCGAGAGATAGGCCATGCCGGCCACAAGCAGGCTGAGACCGATCAGGTTGAAGAAGATGATCCTGCGCTGCAGCGAGGAAAACGGCGCCGAGCGCTTCAGTCCCTTGACGATGCGCACCCGACCCGACGCCGGCCTTGGCCGGTCATCGAGACCAATGAGGCCTCGCGCCTCAGAGGATGTGAGCCGCTCCTTCAGCACGTTCCCGCTCAGACCTCGCGATAGCGGTAACCGACCCCATACAGCGTTTCGATAGAGTTAAAGTCATCGGCAACGTCACGAAACTTCTTGCGGATGCGCTTGATGTGACTGTCGATGGTTCGGTCGTCGACATAGACCTGATCATCATAGGCGGCGTCCATCAGCTGGTCACGGCTTTTCACGAAGCCGGGTCGCTGAGCGAGCGCCTGCAGTATGAGAAACTCGGTGACCGTGAGGGTCACGGGATCGCCTTCCCACGTCGAGGAATGACGCAGCGGATCCATCTCGAGCTTGCCGCGCTTGATGACCTTGTCGGCTTCCGTCCGATCGACGGTGGCGACTTCGGTTGCGTCCCGCCGGCGCAGCACGGCGCGAATCCGCTCGACCAGCAGACGCTGGCTGAAGGGCTTGCGCACGTAATCGTCGGCACCCATGCGCAGACCGATGACCTCGTCGATTTCCTCATCTTTCGACGTGAGGAAAATCACGGGCATGTCGCTTTTCAGCCGCAGACGGCGCAAAAGCTCCATGCCGTCCATGCGCGGCATCTTGATGTCCAGAATGGCCAAGTCGGGCGGGGTCTGGCTGAGTGCCGACAACGCCGAGGCGCCTTCCGTATAGGTTCTCACGTCGAAGCCTTCTGCTTCCAGAAGCATCGACACCGACGTCAGAATGTTGCGGTCGTCGTCGACCAGCGCGATCGTCGCCATCTGATTTCCCCACATACAGTTGGCACCTTCATTGAATTACACGAACGAGACCTCAACTCCAACCCGTGAAAATACACTGAACTTTTGTGATTATCGATCTCAGTTCGTACCCCGAACTCCTTCATGTGAAACAATTATGCCCAAATTTGGGCGCAAAGCGACGATAGTTCGCGGCACCGGGCACTGGACGGGGCGCGTGTCGGCGCGTAGACAGCGCCCCAACGCTCCGGACGGGTGGGGTTCGCGCTCAGCCGGAGACAGGTCATCGGGCGCAGTTGACCGCTCAGGTCAGACGCCGCGCTCTTGTGTATATTCTTGCGCCCGGCGAGGCTCCGCGTGCGCGTTGGCTTTTAGGAGGCTTCAGCATGGAGAAAGGTGTCTTTAACCCGGCACATCGCCTTGCGGATGTCGGTATCACCGGGCTGGGTACGGTTCACTACAATCTGCAGGAACCGGCTCTGGTCCAGGCAGCGATCTCACGCGGCGAAGGCGAGCTGGGGCAGGGCGGCGCATTCCTCTGCAACACCGGCAAGCACACCGGCCGGTCGCCTCTGGACAAGTTCGTCGTGCGCGAGCCTTCGGTGGAAGACACCGTGTGGTGGGAAAACAACAAACCGATGGATCCGGCCGACTTCGAAGTGCTGAAGGCGGACATGTTCGAGCACATGAAGGGCCGCGAGATGTTCGTTCAGGACCTCTACTGCGGCGCCGATCCCGCGCATCGGCTGAACGTGCGCATGATCAACGAGCTTGCCTGGCACTCGCTGTTCATCCGGCACATGCTGCGCCGTCCCGAGGTTGCGGAACTGGCGAACTTCACGTCGGAATTCATGGTCGTGAACTGCCCCTCCTTCAAGGCTGACCCGAACCGGCACGGTTGCCGCAGCGAGACGGTGATTGCCGTGAGCTTCGAGCAGAAGATGATTCTCGTCGGCGACTCGTCCTACGCGGGCGAGAACAAGAAGGGCATCTTCTCGGTCATGAACTACCTGCTGCCGGGCAAGGGCATCATGCCGATGCACTGCTCCGCCAATCATGCCCCCGGCAAGCCCGATGAAGCGGCGGTCTTCTTCGGTCTTTCGGGGACGGGCAAGACAACGCTCAGTGCCGATCCGAACCGGATCCTGCTCGGTGACGACGAGCATGGCTGGACCGACAGCGGCATCTTCAACTTCGAGGGCGGATGCTACGCCAAGACCATTCACCTCTCGGCCGAAGCAGAGCCCGAGATCTTCGCCACGACGTCGATGTTCGGCACGGTGGTCGAGAACATGGTCTATCACCCGCACACCCGCGAGCTGGACTTCGAGGATGAGAGTCTGACGCCGAACATGCGTTGCGCATATCCGCTCGACTACATCCCGAACGCGTCGCCCAGCGGCGAGGCGGGGATCCCCAAGAACATCGTCATGCTGACCTGCGATGCCTTTGGTGTCATGCCGCCGATCGCACGGCTGACGCCGGCGCAGGCCGAGTACCACTTCCTGTCGGGCTTCACGGCCAAGGTCGCGGGCACCGAGAAGGGGCTGAAGGGGGCGCAAACCACCTTTTCGACGTGCTTCGGCGCTCCGTTCATGACACGCCGTCCCGAAGTCTACGGGGCACTGCTGCGCGAAAAGATTGCCCAGCACGGGGCCACCTGCTGGCTGGTCAACACCGGCTGGACGGGCGGGGGCTATGGCACAGGCTCGCGCATGCCCATCCGTGCAACGCGCGCGCTTTTGACCGCCGCACTGAACGGGTCGCTCGCGAAGGGTGAGTTCCGGCGCGACGAGAATTTCGGCTTCGACGTTCCGTTGTCATGTCACGGTGTCGCGGATCTTCTGCTCACACCGCGCCGGACTTGGGATGATCCTGCGGAGTACGACGCTCAGGCCCGCGAGCTGGTCGGCATGTTCGCCGACAACTTCGTTCAGTACGAGGCGCATGTCGGCGACGAGGTGCGTGCTGCCGCACCTCAGGCCGCATGATCGGGCGGGGGCGTCTCGAACGCTGACTATTCCCGGCTTGCCACGCGCCGCGCTTCCCTGAGGAATTTTGCCATTCGCTCGAGGGTATTGAAGTCCAGCTCGCCCGTGCCGGACACGGCGGCGAGCACCTCTTCATGCGCCGGAATCGGGCGCGTGGCACGATTGTGGAACATGCGGCTGTCCCGGAAATCCGTCGCATACGCCTGATTGGTGAGCGGGGGTGCGGTCTCGGTGCCCTGGGCGTCACTGCCATGGCATTCTGCGCACATGTTGCCGAAGCTGCTGCGACCGGCCAGCGCGACCTCCGAGAAGCGTCTGATCCGGATATGAACCGGTTTGTCGCCTTCGCTCACCACAGGCTCGACTGCCATCGGTTGCTCCAGCACGAAAGACGACAGGACAAGCAGCGCCAGGAACACCCCGGGAAGCACGATGATTGCGATGAGTCGACGCACGATTTCTACCCTTGCCAAATCTACGACCTGAATCTTCGCATAAAGCCTTAACATTCTGGAAACTCGGCCAAGCCGGCCGAGACGCTTTCCCAGATCAGCGCATTGCGTTAATCCCCCGCAAACTGAGGAGGGACCGGCTTGAAGAGCTTCGGCATCGCCTGCGGGCACGACGTCACCGCAGAGGCCTGCGAGGGTGTGCTCCGCGCCGGAGGCACAGCGGTGGACGCCGCAATCTCCGGGGCGCTCACAGCCATGGTGTGCGAGCCGGTCCTTGCAGGACTTCTGGGCGGCGGGTTTCTGACCGTCAGAGCGCCGCGGGGCGACGTGAGCGTGCTCGACGCATTCGTAAAGACCCCCGGGCGAAAACGGCCGGGCGGCGATCTCGACTTTCGCGCCATCCACGCCGACTTCGGGACAACGCGCCAGGAGTTTCACATTGGCGCCGGCGCCATCGCATCGCCCGGCATTGCCCCCGGCCTCGTCGCGGCCCACGAGCGGTTCGGACGAATGCCGTTTCGCGATCTCGTGCACCCCGCCCTGTCCGCCGCGCGGGACGGGGTCGACATAACCCCCTTCCAGGGCGAACTGAGCCGCATCGTGGCCCCGATCCTGACAGCCACGCCCGCGGCACAGGCACTTTTTTGCGATGATGAGGCCCCCAAGCCGGGCGGCAGCCGGTATCGCAATCCGGAGTTCGCCGATGTGCTCGAGGTCTTCGCGGCAGAGGGTCTGCGCTTCGTGACGGAAGGTGAAGTGGCGCAGGCGCTGCTGTCGTTGACCGGCGAGGGCGGGCACCTCACCGCCGCCGATCTCACTGCCAACGTGCCCGCGTGGCGCGTGCCTCTCAATCTTTCGCGGGGTGCGGCGCGCATCTCGCTCAATCCGCCGCCCTCGCTCGGGGGCGTGTTGACAGCCTTCGGCCTGCAGGTGCTGCCGCACCGACCTGATGAGGTGGCGGTGGTGCGTTGTTTGGAGGCCACCTGTCGTGCGCGTGTGGAGGCGGCACTCGACACGGATGCGTCCACGGGCGCCGAGACGATCTTGTCGGAGCCACTCCTCGAGACCTATCGCCGACAGATCAAAGACCGGGTCCCCGCCACGCGGGGCACGACGCACATCTCGGTGATCGATTCCGAGGGAATGGGCGCGGCCTTGACCCTCTCGAACGGCGAGGGATGCGGTCTCATCGCGCCCGGCACCGGGATCATGCCGAACAACATGCTGGGCGAGGCTGATCTGCTGCCGAACGGCTTCGATGCCTGGACACCTGATCAACGCCTCTCCTCGATGATGTGTCCCATGGCGGTGGAGTGGCCAGATGGCAGGTTCGCCATGCTGGGCTCGGGCGGTTCCAACCGGATCCGATCGGCGCTCCTCCAGGTTCTGCTGGGTGTTGTCGACCGGGGTGACGCGCTGACCGACGCGATCCACGCGCCGCGTGCGCATGTGGAAGTCGACGGCACGGCTCAGGTCGATTTCGAGGATATCCTCGGCGAGCGGGTGCGCGAGTCGATCCTGACGGCCTACCCGGAAGCGACTCCGTGGCCGGACCACTCGATGTTCTTCGGCGGCGTGCATGCGGTGGCGCGGGACCCGCGCGGTGGCGTGGACGCAACGGGGGATCCGCGCCGCGCGGGGTGTGCCCGCTTCGTGTGAGCCAGCCGGGCTCCTGCGCGATGCAGCCGTGCATGGCCTGTGCATGGATTGTGCATGGGCGGTGTATCACATGAGGCCGCGCCGCAGCAGGTTGAGCCCGGCCGCGCACAGCACGATGAGAGTGATCTTGCGGAAGCGCTCCGGGGATATGCGCTCCTGCAGCTGGATCCCCATCGCCATGCCCGCCAACACAGGCAGCAGCATGATCAAGGAAAGCGGCGCAGTCACCTCGTTCAGCACACCGCTTTTCAGATGCGCGCCGGAGAGTGCCAACCATCCGATGGCAAAATTGATGCCCAACATCCTGACCTGGCTGGCTTTATCGGTCCCGAGAGCGATCAGGTAAAACAAGACCGGAGGCCCCCAGACACCTGTCAGGCCGCCGATCGTACCGGCGAACAGGCCGATGCCCGTCTCGATCAGGCCGCGATTGCGCGCGTCATCCCGTGCACGCGGGCGCCATCCCGCAAGCTGGCTGAAGGCCGCGAGGCTGACCGCGATGCCAAGCAGCACGAACAGCGTGTCCGATGGGATCCGGGGCACCAGTTGTGCTGCCACGACCAGCAGGGCCACCATCGCGAAGTTGAGTTTCCAGAATCGTGTAAAGGTCTGGAAAGCAGGCGAAATTCCCTGGCGAAAGGTTTGCCAGACATTGCTGATTGCGGACGGCAGCAGAATGATCGCGATTGCCTCCTGCGCGGTCAGGAACAGGCCGAGGCCGCTCAGCGCGACCATCGGCAGAGCGAACCCGACGGCACCCTTCACGAAGCCACCGAGCGTCATGACGAGGGCGATTGCGAGAAGGGTTGAAGGCTCGATCGTGCTCAGCGGCGCGAAAAAGGACACGGTGCACTCCCGAACGGCATTCCGACCAGCGTTCTACGGAATAACCTCTCGCCATGGCAGGATTTTTTGCGCGTTCCGGCTCAGGCTCGAGGCGGGGTCCGCGGCAGGTGCGCAACATTGTTGTCAGAGTTTCTAAAATTGCGAACATTTGTTACGCCCATTCTGTTGACCTGTTGGGGGTGCAGCACTACCAGTCTCCCAAATGCCGCAGCGCAGCATTGCGAGCGCATCTGTACTCAGGAGATTGGTGATGAACATAGAGACCCCGATAGCCTCTCACACGTCGGCCGAGGGATTGCTCGCTCAGGCCGCCGAAGCGGTGGCGGCTGCGGAAGCGCTGACCATGCTGGCACGGGAACGCCTTGCGGCGGACGTCCGGGTGGATGGCCGGATCGATGGCACGGCACTCGATACCGAGCAGTATGCAGCCCACGCGATTGGCTGGATGGCGACGTATGTCGAAGCCTTGCGCCAGATGCAGGACTGGGGCATGCGGCTGGATGCCGACGGGCGGTTTGGCGAGATCGAGCAACTGATCCTTCAGATCGCGTTCGGCGAGTATCTCTGGCAACTCTACGGCGGGATCCCGATGAGCCAGGGGGAAATCGTCCGCCCCCAGGATGCCGGTCTCAGCCAGGAAGATCAGCGGGTGATGATGGTGCCCGCGGTTCAGGCGCTGACCCAGACCGCGAACACAGATGCCGCCCGCATGCGACTGGCGCAGCTTCTGGCCGAGCAGGAAGGCGCTGCGACATTCGGCGACTCCGGGCTCGACGAAGAGTTCGAGATGGTGCGCGATCAGTTTCGGCGCTTTTCGGAGGACCGGGTGCTGCCCGATGCCCATGGATGGCATCTGAAAGACGAGCTCATACCGATTGAAATCATTGATGAAATGTCCGAGCTGGGCGTCTTCGGCCTCACGGTGCCTGAAGAGCATGGCGGTCTTGGTATGGGCAAGACCGCGATGTGCGTGGTCTCGGAAGAGCTTTCGCGCGGCTACATCGGGGTCGGCTCGCTTGGCACCCGCTCCGAGATCGCTGCAGAACTGATCCTCGGCGGCGGGACGGATGCCCAGAAGGCCGAGTGGTTGCCCAAGATCGCCTCCGGCGAGGTTCTGCCAACGGCGGTGTTCACCGAACCCAACACCGGGTCTGACCTGGGCGCTCTGAAGACGCGCGCGGTACGCGATGGGGACCACTGGGTGCTTACCGGCAACAAGACGTGGATCACCCATGGCGGTCGCACGGATGTCATGACAGTGCTCGCGCGCACCAACCCTGATACGAGCGATTACAAGGGGCTGTCTATGTTCCTTGCCCCGAAGACGCGTGGTACCGATGCCGACCCGTTCCCGGATGCGACCATCGCCGGCGGTGAAATCGAGGTGCTGGGCTACCGTGGCATGAAGGAATACACGCTGGCGCTTGACGGGCACCGAGTGAGCGCCGAGGCGCTTCTTGGCGGGGTCGAGGGGCAGGGCTTCAAGCAGCTCATGCGCACCTTCGAAAGCGCGCGCATCCAGACCGCCGCACGCGCGATCGGGGTTGCGCAGTCGGCGCTCGACGTCTCGCTACGCTATGCGCAGGACCGCACCGCGTTCGGCAAGCCGCTGATTTCCTTCCCGCGCGTGGCGGCTAAGCTCGCGATGATGGCCGTCGAGATCATGGTGGCCCGCCAGCTGACATACTATGCCGCGCGCGAAAAGGATCAGGACCGTCGCTGTGATCTCGAGGCCGGCATGGCCAAGCTGCTGGGGGCCCGTGTCGCCTGGGCCGCCGCGGACAACGGGCTGCAAATTCATGGCGGCAACGGATTTGCGCTCGAATACCCGATCAGCCGGATCCTGTGCGACGCGCGCATCCTGAACATCTTCGAGGGTGCCGCGGAGATACAGGCGCACGTGATCGCACGCCGTCTGATCGAAACGGCCTGACAGGTTCAGGTTTCGCACATCGGGCGAGCCAGACACGATTGCAGAAAAAAGCCCCGCGCGAGTGGCGCGGGGCAAGGTGTGCGGCGCAGGCAGCGCCGTCGGGCAGAAGTTCGTGACGCTCAGCCGCGCATCTCCGCGCGAAGCTGCTGTCGAAAATAGTCGATGGGCACGAGTTGGCCGTCCACCTTGACGTGCCAGTACGTCCAGCCGTTGCAGGATGGTGCGCCCTGCAGTTCGGCTCCGACCTTGTGGATCGAGCCTGTGATCTCTGCGGCGACCAGCGTGCCGTCTGCACGCACCTTTGCCTGATGCCGTCCGTTCTGGGATTCGAGCACGTGACCGGGCGCGAGCAGCCCCCGCTCAACCAGAACACCGAACGGGATGCGCGGCTCGGCCCGGCGCGAGCGTGTCACGGCGATGGTGCTGGGCGCATGGGGCTTGGTCGCTGCCACGCGCGCGCGCGCGATACCCGCGTGTCCGGCGTCCTGCTCGATGCCGATGAAGCGCCGGCCGAGGCGGTGCGCAACGGCCCCTGTCGTGCCGCTTCCGAAAAACGGGTCGAGCACCACGTCTCCGGGATTGCTTGTGCCGACGAGCACCCGGTGCAGAAGGGCTTCGGGCTTCTGGGTCGGGTGCGCCTTCTGACCATCAGCGGTCTTGAGCCGTTCAGCGCCTGAGCAGATCGGCATCAACCAGTCCGAGCGCATCTGGAGACCTTCGTTCAGCTCCTTGAGCGCATCATAGTTGAATGTCGGACGCGTGGCTTCGTCCCGAGCTGCCCAGATCAGGGTCTCGTGCGCGTTGGTCAAACGTTTGCCTCGAAAGTTCGGCATCGGATTGGTCTTGCGCCAGACCACGTCGTTCAGGATCCAGAAGCCCAGATCCTGCACGGCAGTTCCGAGGCGGAAGATGTTGTGATAGCTGCCGATGACCCAGATCGCACCATTGGGTTTGAGAAGCCGTCGCGCCGCACCGAGCCACTCGCGTGAGAAGCGGTCGTACGCCGCGAAGCTGTCGAACTTGTCCCACGCATCATCCACCGCATCCACAAGGCTGTTGTTCGGCCGGTGCAGATCCCCTTTGAGCTGGAGATTGTAGGGCGGGTCCGCAAAGATCAGATCCACCGAGGCGGCGGGCAGGTCCCGCATCACCTCGATGCAATTCCCCTCGATAACCTGATCCAGCTGCAACTTCGTCATGCGGCTCCCCAATGTGATTCGGGCCGAAGATGAGTCAATCTTCGGTTGCAGTCAATAACTTTTTGAATCAGGGTCTTAAAGCGGAGTCTTCAACCAACATATTGTGGACTGGGCGAAACGACCGCCTATGATGTGGCGTGATCCCGAGCTCTGCCATCGCCCTGTGGTGCGCAGCGACGCCGTAGCCCTTGTTGCGTTCCCATCCATAGCCGGGAAACTCTTTTGCAAGTTCGATCATGATGCGGTCGCGGGTGACCTTCGCGACGATCGAGGCGGCAGCGATGGACATCGAGCGTCCATCTCCCTTGATGATCGCCAGGGCTGGCTCACTGAGCGCCTGCGGTATCGAGCGACCATCAATCAAACAGAACGCCGCCTGTCTGGGCAGCGCTTGCACCGCCCGGCACATGGCGAGATCAGTGGCCCGTGCGATATTGAGGCGATCGATCTCGGCGACCTCGGCAATGCCAATGCCGAGGTCGGCGGAGTTCCGGAGCTCGTCGAAGAGCGCGTCGCGGCGCAAGGCGCTCAGCTTCTTCGAGTCGTTGAGACCGGTTGGACAGCGCTCGGGTTGCAGGATCACCGCCGCGGCAACAACCGGCCCCGCCCAGGGACCACGGCCGGCCTCGTCGACGCCGGCAACAGGTGACGGATGCTGTGCCTCGAACGAGAAGTCGGGCAGGTGTTGGGATGCCTTCGCCATCTGGACACCCTGCCATCACATCCTGCACCGGCAAACCTCAAAGGCCGAGCGAAAGCTGATCGCCCGAGCGGGGCGGTACCCGAAAGAGATCGGTCCTGAGCTCGGGTGGCTTGCGCGCCAAACCGTGCCGTGCTCTTGCAAGGGCAAATCGTTTCGAGGTCAGCTGCGCGTGAACGCCCTCGCCCCGCAGGCGCTTGTACCATGTCGCATCGTAGTCTTTGCCGCCATGCAGCTCGCGCACGCGCCCCATGATCCGCTTCGCCCGGTCGGGATAGGCCCGCGTCAGCCACTCTCGAAACAAGGGCGCGACCTCGAGGGGCAGGCGCAGAAGGGTGTAGCCCACGTGATCCGCACCGGCCGCGACGCCGGCGTCGATCAGCGTCTCGATCTCGTGGTCCGTCAGGCCGGGCACGATCGGCGCGACGTTGATGCTCGTCGGCACGCCGGCGGTCGTGAGAGCGCGGATGGCGTCGATCCTCCGCGACGGACTGGCCGCGCGTGGCTCCATCGCCCGGCTGACCCGGTGGTCCATGGTCGTCAATGACAGTGTAACCCGAGCCAGTCCGGCCCGGCCCATCTCACCCAGTATATCCAGATCCCGCGTGACCAACGCCCCCTTGGTTGTGATCGTGAACGGATGACGAAAGTCTCGCAGGACGCACAGGATCGATCGCATGATCCGATACTCCCGTTCGATCGGCTGATAGGGGTCCGTATTGGTCCCCATGGCGATCGGAGCGGGCTTGTAACTCGGACGGCTCAGCGCCTTCTCGAGCAACGCGGCCGCATTCGGCTTGGCAACAAGCTGTGTTTCGAAGTCGAGTCCCGGGGAGAGGCCGAGCTGCGCATGAGAGGGACGGGCAAAGCAGTAGGTGCAGCCGTGCTCGCACCCCCGATAGGGATTGATGGACCTGTCAAACGGCACATCCGGCGAGCGGTTGCGCGCGATGATGCTGCGGGCATTGTCGAGCCGCACCTCGGTGCGCAGCGGGTCGTCCGGCTCGCGTGCCCACCCATCATCGGTCGCCTCTGCAACCTGGCTGTCATAGCGCGAGGGCGGATTGACCGCAGCGCCCCGACCTCTGCGGCGACGTTCGTCGATTTCCTGAAATCCGGGCGGCGTGCCTTCGGTGTCGGCCATGGACATTCCCTTCGCTCACGAAGAGAACATTAATAGAACATTTTGATCCGCGCAAGACGCAGAGGGGCGCCGCGGCGCCTTCTGATCGGTAAGCGCTATTGATCCGGGGAGCCGCTGCGTGCCACAAAAAACGATAAAGAGGGTAACGTCTGGGAGGATTAGATGCGACTGCTCAAGAAGCTCGGCGGAGCGCTTGTCATTGCCACGCTCGGCACGGGAGCGATGGCTGCGGATCACACACTCACCATCTCGAGCTGGGCCCCTCCGGGGCATGGCATAAACGCGAAGATGTGGCCGAACCTGATCGCGATGATCGAGGAGGCGACCGAGGGCAAGGTGACCGCCGAGGTGAAGTACGGACTTGCGCCGCCACCGGCGCAGATGGACTTGGTGATCGACGGCGCCGCCGACATGACCTGGATTTTCCACGGCTATCAGGCCGGTCGCTTCACAGCCACCAAGCTGATCGAGCTGCCGGGCTACGAGGGCAATGCCGAGGCCGCGTCGGTCGCCTATTGGCGCGTCCACGAGAAACATCTGGCAGCGGCGAACGAGCATCGCGGCGTCAAGCTGATCGCACTGATGACCCACGGACCGGCGCAGGTTCACTCGGACAAATCGGTGACCTCGCTCGCAGATATCTCCGGAATGAAGGTCAGGGTGCCGGGTGGCGTGGGGTCGGACGTGGGAGCTGCACTTGGTGCGACCGGGATCAAGGTGCCAGCGCCGAAGGTCTACGAGACGCTGGCCTCCAAGGCTGCCGACGGTGTCGTGATGCCGTTCGAGAGCCGCAAGGGCTTCAAGCTGACCGAAGTCGCGAAGAACGTCTTCGAGGTGCCGGGCGGGCTCTATCGCGGCTCGTTTGCCCTGATCATGAACCAGGAAACCTTCGATGAGCTGCCCGAGGACTTGCAGACAGCGCTTGTCGAGAAGGTCTTCGGCGAGCCCGCAGCCCGCATGGCAGGAAAGGTCTGGGACGAGATCGATGCGGAAGCGCGCGCATTGACCGAGGAAACCGAGGGCAACGCGATCAACGCGGCGTCAGAGGCCGATCTCGAAGCCTACGCGAAGATTGCGGGGGCTATCCGTGCCAGCGTGATTGAAGAAGTCTCGTCAAAGGGCATCGATGCGGCGGCCGCACACGAGATGATCAAGGCTGAAATGTCCGCGAACTGACAACAGCAGACACTGGCGGGTGCCGCAGCGACGGCGCCCGCTCGACGATCGAACGCGCCGACCGGCCCGGACGCCCATCACGAGGAAGTCTCCAATGGCGGATCCTATCCGGATCATGCAGCGGCTCGGCCTGATACCGACGGTGGTGGCGGCGGCCGCACTCTTTGCCATGATGGCGATGACCTTTGCGGATGTGGTGCTGCGCAGCGCCTTCAATGCGCCGATCGAGGCTGCGACCGAACTCACGCGTATCCTCATGGCGATTGTGGTCTTCTCGGTTCTGCCGGTCGTCTCGGGCAGGGGCAGCCACATCTCGGTCGATCTGCTCGACCGGTTTGTCGGGAGCGCTTTGGGCCGTGTGCGCGACGTGATCATCAACCTTGCCTGCGGAGCGATGTTGTTCTGGCCGGGATGGCGCTGTGTGGTGCTGGCGGAGCGCGCGCGCGACTATGGAGATGTCACCGAGTATCTGGGGATCCCGCAGTTCTATGTGGGGTGGTTCGTTGCCGTTTCGGTGTTTGTGACCGCAATCGCCCTTATCGTGCGGGGTCTGCTACTCGCCCTTGCGCCGCATCTCATCGTCAAGCCGGACGAGCCTGCGCATGATTGAGGCGTTGATCGGGTTTGCGGCGGTGCTCGCGCTTGTGCTGCTGCGTATGCCGATCGCATTCGCCATGGGGCTTGTGGGTCTCATAGGCTACGCCGAGCTCAACAATTTCCGCGGCGCAATCTCGATGGCAGGTCGACTGATCATCGACACGGCACAGAACTACGGGCTTTCGGTGGTGCCGCTGTTCATTCTGATGGGGCTGTTCGTGAACAAGGGCGGGCTCAGCCGCGAGCTCTATCAGGCGTCCTACGCATTTCTGGGTCATCTGCGCGGTGGTCTCGCGATGGCGACCATCGTCGCATGCGCAGGCTTTTCTGCGATCTGTGGGTCGTCCCTCGCAACCGCAGCGACGATGTCCAAGGTCGCGATGCCCGAGATGCGCAAGTACCGCTACGCTGACAGCCTGTCGACTGCGTCGATTGCGGCCGGCGGCACTCTGGGCATTCTGATTCCGCCCTCCGTGATCCTCGTGATCTACGGGCTGCTCACCGAGACCTCGATCGGCAAGCTCTTCATTGCCGGTGTCATACCGGGGCTGATCGGGGTCCTGTTCTATCTCGGTGCGGTGCGCTTCACCATCGCACGGCGCCCCGAGGCGGGCCCGGCCGGTCAGCGCACGGACTGGGCCGGGCGCATGGCGGCACTGCGAGGGGTATGGGCGGTGCTGCTTCTGTTCTTCCTCGTGATCGGCGGGCTCTATGGTGCGCTGAACGTCTGGCCGCTGAACCTGACCTTCTCCCCCACCGAGGCGGCTGGCATGGGCGCAATGGGGGCCTTCCTGATTGCCCTCGCGCGGGGCAAACTCGGTTTGCGGGACATCTTCGAGGTCCTCTCCGAAACCGCCTACACCACGGCAACCCTGTTCAGTGTGCTCATCGGCGCCTGGATATTCTCGAATTTCGTGAACATCGCGGGGCTGCCCGAGGGTCTGAGCGCGCTTGTCACCGAGAACGCGATCTCGCCGGCGATGGTCATGCTGATGATCTTGCTGGTCTACATCGCGCTCGGCTGCATATTCGAGTCGCTGTCTATGCTGCTGCTGACCGTGCCGGTCTTCTTCCCGCTGGTCACGTCGCTCGGGTTCGATCCGGTGTGGTTCGGCATCGTTGTGGTGGTGGTCACCGAGATCAGCCTGATCACACCGCCGGTCGGGCTCAACGTATTTGTTCTGAAGGGTGTCGTCGGTGATGTGACCACCGGCACGATTTTCCGAGGTGTGACGCCATTCTGGATCGCCGACATTCTTCGCCTCGCGCTTCTCGTGCTGGTGCCATGGCTGGTGCTGGTGCTTCCGAACTCGATGGGTTGATGGATGCGCGAGCTTGCCGAACGGTTTGATCTCGCCTCCCTGCCGGCAGGGTTTGCCGAGGATCCTTTCCCGACCTACCGCGCGCTGCTCGCGCACGCACCGGTCAAGCGGTTCGCCGACGGATCGGTGATGATCGCGCGACACTCGGATCTCACACGGGTCTATCGCGATACGACCACCTTCTCCTCGGACAAGAAGGCAGAGTTCCTGCCCAAATACGGAAACAATCCGCTCTACGAACATCATACGACGTCACTGGTCTTCAACGATCCGCCGCTGCACACGCGCGTGCGCCGGATCATGGTCGGCGCCTTGAGTCCTCGGGCGATCTCGGTCATGGAACCCGGGCTTGTCCGCCTCGTTGACGGGCTGCTCGACAGGCTCGGTCCCGAGGCGGACCTGATCCCTGAATTCGCCGCTGCGATCCCTGTCGAGGTGATTGGCAATCTCTTCGACATCCCCCACGAGGAGCGCGCACCGCTCCGCGACTGGTCGCTTGCGATCCTCGGGGCGCTCGAACCGGTGCTGGGCGCGCAAGAGCACGACCGCGGAAACGCCGCCGTGACCGAGTTCAGTGCGTATCTGCGCGATCTGGTGGCCCGGCGCAGGCGCGCCCCGGGAGATCCCTCGACCGATGTTCTCACCCGGCTGATGCAAGGGGACCGTGGCGAGCTGCTCAGCGAGAGCGAGTTGCTGCAGAACTGCATCTTCATTCTGAATGCGGGGCACGAGACGACGACCAACCTGATCGGCAACGCGCTCGATCTGCTGATCGACTGGCCGGATGCCCGTGCGGAGTTGCTGGCACATCCCGATCTGATCGAGTCCGCGATCGAGGAAGTGCTCAGGTTCGAAAGCTCGAACCAGCTCGGCAACCGGATCACGACATCTGAAGTGGGTCTGGGCGGCTTGTCGCTTGAGCCCGGAACCCGCGTCCACCTTCTGATCGGCGCCGCAAACCGAGACCCCGAAGCATTCGCGGAGCCGGATCACTTCGACATCTCGCGCACGCCGAACCGACATCTTGCATTTGCCGCGGGACCGCATATCTGCCTCGGCCTGACACTGGCGCGCCTTGAGGGCAGGATCGCCATCAGCCGCTTCCTCGCGCGGTATCCCGGATATGCGCGCGCAGGACCGCCTGTTCGCACCGGGCGGGTACGTTTTCGGGGGTTTGCATCGTTACCCGTCACAACAAATGCATAGCGGGCGAGTACGTATTGCTGCCCATGACCGATTGGGTAAGGATCATGGTGCTGGGGAATTGGAGAAAGACATGACATTAGAGATCGTAACCGTACCCTGCCGGTCCGACAATTACGCCTACCTGCTGCATGACGGAACCGGTCAGACTGCGCTTGTGGACGCTCCCGAGGTGGCACCGATCGTCGAGGCGCTCGATGCCCGTTCATGGGGCCTCGACCAGATCTGGATCACGCATCATCACGGAGATCACACCGAAGGGGTCGACGAGCTCCGCACCCGCTATGGCTCCAAGGTGGTGGGTCACACCAAGGACCGTGCGCGCCTGCCGGCGCTGGATCTGGAGGTGTCGGAAGGCGATGTCGTGACGCTGGGCGAGAGCTCGGCGCGCGTGATCGATGTCTCGGGTCACACGGTGGGTCATATTGCGTTCGTGATGGATGGCGACAAGGCGGCGTTCACAGCGGACAGCCTGATGGCGCTCGGTTGCGGGCGCGTCTTCGAGGGCACGCACGCCATGATGTGGGAGAGCCTCGAGAAGTTCCTCGATCTGCCGGACGATATGATGATCTATTCCGGCCACAACTACGGGCAGGCGAACGGTCGCTTCGCCCTGTCGATCGAACCCAACAACGGCGATCTGGCCGAGAGGATCGCGCGCATCCGCGAGGCGGACAGCAAGCGTGATCCGATCGTGCCGGTGAGCATGGCCGAAGAAAAAGCGACAAATCCCTTCTTGCGTGCCGTCGTTCCATCGGTAAAGCAGGCCGTCGGATTGGCGGATGCGGATGATGCGTCGGTATTCGCCGAGATCAGGCGGCGCAAGGACACGTTCTGATCGGACTGTCCGGCGAGGGGGGCTTATGTCGGCGAGCGAAGAGATCACGTTTGACGAGTTCATGAAGGTGGACATCCGCGCGGGCACCGTGAAGGAGGCCCAGCCGTTTCCCGAGGCTCGCAAGCCTGCGATCAAGCTCTGGGTGGACTTCGGAGCGGAGATCGGCGTCAAGAAATCTTCGGCACAGATCACCGAGCACTACGACATCGCGGGAATGGTCGGCAAACAGGTGATGGCTGTGGTCAATTTCCCGCCGCGCCAGATCGGGCCGTTCATGTCCGAGGTGCTCGTCCTCGGTGTCTTCGACAGCGACAAACAGGTCGTGCTGCTCTCGCCTGACCACACGGTGCCCGATGGCAATCGCATGTGCTGAACATAAGCGGCGATGAAAATTCTCGTCACTGGCGGTGCAGGGTTCATCGGGCTCGAAGTGGTGCGGATCCTCGTGGCCCAGGGCCATGAGGTCACGGTGTTCAGCCGCTCGCCGAACCCGGCGCGCCTCGGCGATCTCGCAGGACAGGTCGCGGCGGTTGTCGGAGACGTCGGTGTCTTCAGCCATGTGCTGGATGCGGTCCGGGACGCAAAACCCGAGGTGATCTATCATCTGGGCGCGATGCTCTCGGTGCCATCGGATGCAGACCCTGCGGCGGCTATCCAGACCAACGCCATGGGCACGTTCCACGTGCTCGAGGCGGCGCGGCTGTTCGGTGTGCGTCAGGTGATCTTCGCCAGCTCGATCGCCACATACGGACGCGCGTTGCCCGATGCCCCGATCGACGACTGGACCATTCAGCGCCCAACACTCTTCTATGGTGCCACGAAGGCGTTCGGTGAGCACATGGGGCTGGTCTGGCGACGCAAGTATGGCCTCGATTTCCGCGGCATCCGCTATCCGTCGGTGATCGGGCCGGGCATCTCGACACCGGGCGTGTCGCAATACACTTCGCGGATCATCGACGCGGCGATCAGGGGTGTCCCTTTCACAGTCTGGGTCGAGCCGGAAACCTATGTGCCGATCATGTACATCAGCGAGGCGGCACGGGCCACGGTCGATCTGGCGGAGGCACCACGAGATGCGATCCGTACGGTCTCCTACCTCGTCGATGGCATGAAGCCGACACCGAGTGCGGGTGAAATCGCCGAAGCGGCGCGTGCCCGCTATCCCGGCGCGCAGATCACATTCGAGCCTGACCCGCAGGTGCAACCTCTCGTGCGCGGGCTGAAACCGCTCGATGACCGTGCTGCGCGCGATGAGTGGGGCTGGACGCCGACACACACGCTGGATCGGATGATCACCGAGTTTGCAGCAGCACTCGACGCCTGAACGTCAGAGCCGCCGGGCCGCGATCATGTGCAACTGGTAGTGCATCACCGATCGGTCATGCACCCGAAGCTGCCAAGTCAGGTCGTCCCGGGTGCCGGTCACTTCGAAGCCATTGGCCTCGACAAGGGCGTGCAACGCGGGTTCGCTGCGCCCGGCGGTGGGGCCTCTTTGCGAGTGCCCGCCGATCCAGCCCTCGACGGATGTTGCCCCGGGAGCCCAGTCAAAGGGCGTCGTCGCAATCAGATGACCGCCCGGTGACAGCAGTCGGGCGGCCTCGGCGACTACATGGGCGGGGCTTGCCACGCAGTCGATCAGGTTGAGCGCCGTGACGAGCTGGAACGCGCCGGCGGGAAAGGGCAGGGCGTGCACATCCGTGACCCAGAAATCCAGGTCTCCATCAACCGTTTTCTCCGGCAACGTTGCGGTCTCGCGGTCATAGACGAGACCCACGCGGCGTGTCGGGAAGACGGCCTCGCGCCGGGTCAGCAGTGTTTGCGCCAGTCGTACCATGGCGAAGTTCAGATCGGTGCCGAGCACCACATCCTCACAATGCGGCACAAGGCTCCAGCCGCCGCGGCCAACCGAGGTGCCGAGATCGATCGCACGACCCGGAACCTTTCCGTCTATGCCGGCGAGCGCAAGGCCCGCGGCAATCGTGCCGGGCACCTGTGACGTGCGCTCGCCGCCCCCGGTCCAGTCGGCGAAGTGATCTGACGCATAGAGGCTCAGATGCTGGCGCGTGGTGTCGAACACGGAACCGGGCCCGGCGCAGTCGCCGATCGTGCTTTCCATCGCCTCCGACAAATCCTGCCGCGCGAGGATCTGTTCGATCGCACCGGCGATGAAGCTGCGTGGGTCCGGGACGATCACCGGCACGGCGTCGATCACAGGAAACTCGAGCCAGCAGTCTCGATTGGTGCAGTGCAGAAGCCCTTCGATCAAGTGTCCGTCACGCACCGTAAGTTCGTTGGCGATGGCCAACGGCGCTTCGATCTGGTGATGGTGCAGACATTGCGGGCAGAGCGGGGCGAGGCGCTCGAGATGGCCGGGGCGCACGCGCGGTCAGCCGCCGATCATCACAGTGACGCAACCGGGCGGCAGGATCTTGCCGGTGGGCGACGGGATCGGGGCGACGCAGCTCGCATGGGCTGTCATGTCACCAACCCGTGCGGCGGGCATCTTGCCGATCAGCACGGTCGTCGAGGCCTTCGTGATGATGCCGGGGCCTCCCGGGACACATGCGACCATCATGCAGGGCACGGTCATATCGGTCGTGCGCGCTGCCGGCATCTTTCCCACAAGCACATTCGGCTGGCCCTTGATGATCGCCAGCGGCATGGGCGGATGCGGCACCGGCGTCGGGGTTGGCGCGGGCGGATGGATCGGTGCGTGGCAATGCGGTGCATCCTGCAGGACAAGATCGGTCATCCGCGCGGCTGGAGGCATAACACTCACTCTTTCATCACTGTACGACCCCACCATGATCGCGCGGATCGCAGTTTCTTGCAAGCCGCCCGGCTATGGTGCCAGCCGATATCCTTCGGGTGGCAGGGTCGGATCAAAGCTCACGGGGATCTTTCCAGCGATCGCGAGCACCGGGACTTTCAGGGCGCCTTCGGGCTCGTCGCCCCGCGCGACATGGCCCGTGATGAGGAATTCGAGCGGTGACACCCGTCCGCTGGCCAGCACCTCGACATAGAGCTTGATCCCGCAGAAGGCCGCGTGAACGGGCCCCGGATGTTGCGATATCGCCTTGCCGAGATCCCGCACGGCGGTGGAGAACTCGCCCTGGGGCTGCGGTTCCGGTGGTGCTTCGCTCATGATGACGCCTCCGTAAGGCACCGAGTTTAAACGTTCGTGTCGTCGCGGTCCACGCCACGCGCTTTGACGATCGGCAGAAATAGGCGCACACTTGTCGCATGCGCGTGTTGTTCCTCGAAATCGACACCGATGCCGAATGGGCGGTTTGCTCGCTCGGGCCCGCTTTTCTGGCAGCTGTTGCGCGCGAGGCGGGGCATGAGGCCCGGATGCTGCGCGTCGCACACGGCGAGTCAACCGAGCGCACGATCGCGCATGTGCAGACTGAACGGCCCGATCTCATCGGAATTTCCCTGACGACGCGCCAGTGGCTGCGCGGGCGCGAGGTTGCAAATGCGCTGCGGGCGGTCACCGACATTCCCGTCATTGCCGGAGGCTTGCACCCGACGTTCTCACCAGAAGCGGTCCTGTCGGAACCGGGCTTCGATGCGGTTTGTCTCGGCGAAGGAGAGCGCCCGTTCTCAGATCTGCTGGCGCATCTTTCCGAGGGCGGTGTCATCGCAGATGCACAGCTCCGGAACATCTGGGTCAAGGGCGGTCGGCATCCGGGCCTTGCGCCTCCGATCGAGGACATCGACACGATCCCCTTCATGCAGCGCGATATGCTGGATGAGCGATGGGGCGTTGTGCACATGACCACCCAGCGCGGATGTCCGTTTCCCTGCACCTATTGTGCCGCGCGCATGTACGACCAGCTTTACGACGGCGTCGGCAAGTACGGCCGGCGCCGCTCGCTCGAAAGCGTGCTGACGGAGCTCGAGACGATCCGCGCCGCGGGTCCGTTGTCCTATGTGATATTCCTCGACGACACGTTCACGATAAATCATCCTTGGGTCTTCGAGTTCGCCCGGGTCTTCCCCGAGCGAATTGGTGTCGGGTTCTCGCTGCACGCGCGGGCCGAGACGATGAACCCCAAGCTGATCACGGCCCTCGCGGGGGCAGGCTGCAAGCACATCGTCTATGGTGTCGAGAGCGGATCGGAGCGTATTCGCCGCGATGTGATGAAGCGCCCGGTGACCAATGACCGGCTCGTCGACGTGTTCGAGCGCACAAAAGACGCGGGGATCATGGTCACGGCGAACTACATGATCGGTGTGCCGGGCGAGACACCGGATGACCTGCAGGCAACGATCGACTTGCACCACCGACTGCAGCCGCTCGACTTCGGCTATTTCATTTTCTACCCGTTTCCGGGGACGCAACTCTTTCAGGTGTGCCGCCAGCGTGGCTACCTGCCGGACGACTGGCAGGAGCGTCCAGCACGCCATGACCGCTCCATTCTCTCGCTGCCTGAACTGGAGGAAGCGGATATCGACGCGGCCTACGCCGAATGGACGCGCATTCGCGCCGCGGCCCAAGAGCAGCGCCTGAAATCTGCAATGGGGTGAATTGTCGACAAAGTTTATTCTGGAGAGTTTTAGGCTGATTTTTGCCGGAATGTTCGTGCGTTTCGAGGGCCTGACAACCAAGGGGCTGGTTCTCGTTCAGAATTTCGCTCACAATGTGTGTTAGAGACACTCGCGGCAAGCGGGTTTCATTGCTGGATTGGTCGAGCCGCACATGCGCCCGCGCGCCATGCTTTCGCCGACCAGAGAAGGACAACTGACGATGAACGCTCACCGGATTGGCACGCTGCGCGCCCGTGCAGGCGTCATGGTTGCAGGCGCCACCATGCTTCTCATTGCGACGGGTGCTGCTGGCGGGGCTCTGGACCGTGAGACCGTTCTGGAGGCCGGTGGATGCCCGCGGTGCGATCTTCAGCTGGCGTCGTTGCGCAACCTCGAGATTGGCGATGCGAATTTCCGCGAGACCGATCTGCGTGAGGCTGATCTCAAATACGCCGAATTGCCCGGTGCGGATTTCACCGGTGCGGATCTGAGGCGGGCCGAACTCGAACGCGCGGTGCTCACAGGCGCGGTATTCACGGATGCCCGCATGCGCGGCGTGGATCTGGAGAAGGCCGATCTTTCGAACGCCCAGCTTTCCGGCACGGATCTGCGCGGCATCGATCTCGGTGAGGCGACGCTGATCGGTGCGTCAATCGATGGCGCCGATCTACGCGGCGGCTTCTTGCGCCGTGCAGACATCTCGCGCGCCCTCCTGCGGGATACGAAGCTCGGCGATGCCGATCTCGAGAGGATCGACGCCCGCGACAGCGACTTTTCAGGTGCCACGATGGTGGGCGTTGATCTTGATCGGGCCGACGCGAGCGGCGCTCGGTTCCAGAACGTTGACCTGAGCCGGGCGTCGCTTTCCAGTGCCGATCTCAGCGGTGCCGACTTCCGGGGCGCGAACCTTACCGGGGCGCATCTGCGGCGCACGAACTTTTCGGGCGCGGATCTCTCGACGGCGAAAGGTTTGAAGGCCGAACGTCTTGCGATGGCCTGTGGCAGCGCCGACACCCGGCTCCCCGAAGGTTACACGATCCGCATGTGCTCGAAGGCCGACGAGGACAATCCTCAAACAAACTGAACCGCCGATGCCCTGGACCGGAGTGCCCGGTCGGCCAGCCTCGCATCTCGCAGCATGTCGCGCACGCACCGGCTTGCGCTTCGGACCCGTCGAGCGCACTCTCCGGCAGACGTTCGGCGGGGAGCCTCCGATGATCGAGACACGAACCGTCCGGATCGCCATGTGGTCCGGCCCACGCAACATTTCGACCGCAATGATGCGCGCATTCGAGAGCCGCGCGGATACCGAGGTCATGGACGAGCCCTTCTACGGTGCCTACCTCGCGGAGACCGGTCTCGAACATCCGATGCGCGATGAGGTGCTTGCCGCCCATGCGACCGACTGGGAGGCGATCGCCACCGCGTGCGCGACTGCATCCGATGCTCCGCTCATCTATCAAAAGCACATGTGCCAGCACATGATCGACGCAGCGCCGCTTGGTTGGATGGATCACGTCGAACACGCCTTCCTGATCCGCCCGCCCGAGGAAGTCGCGACGTCCTTCCACAAAGCCTGGCCCGAGATGCGTGTCGAGGATCTGGGGTTCCAGCGGCAGGCCGAGCTCTTCGATCGTGTCTGCCAGAGCACCGGTTCGGTGCCGCCCGTGCTCGAAGCCCGCGATGTGCTGGAGAATCCGCGTGCCATGTTGCAGGCATTGTGTGCCCGTCTGGACCTCGCATTCGATCCGGCGATGCTGTCCTGGCGCCAGGGTGCGCGGGCGCGCGACGGGGTTTGGGGCAGGCATTGGTACGCAGCCGTTCAGGCCTCGACCGGGTTTGGCCCGCCACCTCCGCAGGCCACTCCCGCGCCGATGCTCACGCCTGTGATCGATGCCTGCAGGCCGTACTATGAAACACTGCACGAGCACCGCCTGACCGTCGCGCCCGCAACCTGATCCACCGGGAAGGAGACCGCCCAATGCCCCGCTTTGCTGCCAATCTCAGCATGATGTTCACCGAGCATGACTTTCTTGACCGGTTCGGAGCAGCCGCTGCCGCGGGGTTCCGTGGCGTGGAATACCTCTTTCCCTACGACTTCACGCCCGAGGAAATTGCACAGCAGCTGAACGCGCACGGCCTGACGCAGGCGCTGTTCAATGCGCCTCCCGGAGACTGGGCTGCAGGTGCGCGGGGTCTGGCCGCCTGTCCCGGCCAGGAGGCCGCGTTTCGCGACAGCATCGGCCTCGCGCTGTCCTACGCCGACGTGATCGGACCGGACTTCATTCACGTGATGGCGGGGCTGGCCGAGGGCGCTGAGGCGCGCGCCACCTATGTCGCCAACCTTCGCTGGGCGGCGGCAGAGGCGGGGGATCGCGTCCTGCTGATCGAGCCGATCAACAGTCGCGACATGCCCGGCTACTTTCTCAGCACATCGGCGCAGGCGCTCGCCATCATCGAGGACGTTGGTGCCCCCAATCTGCGTCTGCAGTTCGATCTCTATCATGCGCAGATCATGGAAGGTGATCTGACGATGCGCCTGGCGCAGGTTTTCGACAGCATCGGCCACATCCAGATTGCCGGTGTGCCTGAGCGTCACGAACCGGATCAGGGCGAGGTGAACTTCGCGCACATGTTCGACGAGCTCGATCGACTGGGATATGCAGGTTGGGTCGGTTGCGAGTACCGGCCGGCCGGGCGCACCGAGGACGGTTTGGGCTGGTTTCGCGCGTTGTCGACTACCGGGTAGGACCCACCGGCGTCCCGTCGACTCATCAACCAAGTCGGGGCTGATTTGCATCGCAGCGCGCAGGTTGGTCTTGCGCGGTGTGCAAAGCTGCTTTCGATCATTGTGCGTTGCACAATAACGATTGGTATACCAGATTCCCTTCATAACGGTCGCAAGATATTACTGAAAGGAGTCTAACGATGAGCACCTTGAGCCTTGAACGATTGTCCGATGGCCTGTTCGCCAAAGCCGCCAATTCCATCACGAACTTGCTGGCACAGCTCGGTGCGGCGCAGCAGGCAGCGCATGACTTTGAGCGCCTGAGCGGGCTGAGTGACGCCGCGCTCGCGAAGGATGGCAAGTCGCGCAGCGAAGCCGCGCGCGAGATTTTCCACCGGCACTTCGACTGACCCAGACGGCGTCGAGGCCCCTGATCGCTAGACAGATTCCACGTCGCGGCGGAGCGGCTTTATCCGCAGCTTCGTGATCTGGTTCCTGCTGCGCTCGAGAATTTCGAACCGCATGTCGTGGAACGCATAGACCTGTGCCGGCATCGGGATGGTCTGCGCCTCGTGGATGACGAGGCCCGCAACTGTCGTGGCCTCGTCATCGGGCAGTGTCCAGTCGAACGCCCGGTTGATGTCCCGGATCGTCATGGTGCCCGGCACGATCACCGAGCCATCATCGTCCCGGGTGACCGATTCATCCTCGAGGTCGTGCTCATCCGTGATGTCGCCCACGATCTCTTCGATGATGTCTTCCAGCGTGACCAGCCCCTGCAGGACGCCGTACTCGTCGACCACGAGCGCAAAGTGCGAGTTGCGCTTGAGGAAGGCCCGGAGCAGATCGTCCAGCGGTCGAGTGTCCGGCACGAACCAGGGCTTCATGGCGATCTTCAGGACATCGAGCTGATCGAGCGCGGCGCCGGGGTCGGAGGCGTCGCTGAGCAGACGGTACTCCTCGCGCAGAAGGTCCTTGGCGTGCAGAACGCCGACGATGTTCTCGGGCTCGCCCTGCCAGAGCGGAATGCGCGTGTGCGGTGAGCCGAGACAATAGGCGAGGATCACTTCGGGCGGCTCGTCCACCGAGATTGACTGGATGTCCCGGCGGTGGCGCATGACCTCTGCCACCTCGCGGTCCTTGAGATCGAGTGCCGCCAGCAGCCGGTCCCGGTCCGTCTTGTCCACACCGCCCTCGGAGTGATGCAGATCGATGGTGCCGCGGATCACATCAGTGGGTGCCATGAGATGTGCGTCCGGGTCCGCATCCACGCCAGCCAGGCGCAATGCCAGGCGCACGATGGTTCGGATGAAGCCAACGATTGGCGCCAGCGAGCGCACGACGATCCGGATGATCGGGGCAACGCGTACCGCGGCACGCTCGGGGTAGGTGATCGCATAGGTCTTTGGAGCCACCTCGGCGAAAATCAGGATCAGCAGGGTCATCACCAGCGTCGCCCAAGCGACACCAGACTCGCCGAACACCTTTGTGAACAGCGCCGTCGCCATCGAGGCCGCCAGAATGTTCACGAGGTTGTTGCCGAGCAGGATCGAGCCGATCAGCCGCTCATTGTCCTCGGTCAACTGCAGCGCGGTGGCCGCACCCTTCGAGCCGTGATTGGCCATTTGGTGCATGGTGGCGCGATTGATCGCCGTCAGTGCGGTCTCCGAGCCCGAGAAGAATGCAGACAGACCTATCAAGCCAAGAATGATCAGGCAGGTCCACCAAATCGAGGGGTCCATTGTTGTGTTCCTCTAGTGTCAGATAGCGTCGTTATGGGGCCGCCCACACAGGGTTGCAAGGCGGCCCGCTCGGGCCACCGCGACGCAGGGCCTTGAACGGCGGCCACCGGCGCGGCCAGTTTTGATGGCCTTCGCCAGATTGTCGTCGAGAACGGGGCATGACGGAGAGCCCGGTGAACCGTTCTGGGGGCCCGTTCAGTGCCGGGGCGCTGCCATGTGAGAGGTCGCTCCGTTCATCAGGTGTCGACCGGCGGGTGCGGTGGGGACCGTGCCAATCCGTGTTTCCGCGGACGCTCGCTGACCCGATCTCATTTTCCCGTTGCAAGCGGATGCTTCTCGAGGACCAGCGTGCGCAGGCGCTCGTCCAGCACATGCGTGTAGATCTCGGTGGTCGAGATGTCCGCATGCCCCAGCAGGGTCTGGATCGACCTCAAATCGGCGCCGTTCGCCAGCAGGTGCGTGGCGAATGCATGCCGGATCGTGTGGGGCGAGATGCCCTCCGGATCGAGCCCTGCCTTTGCCGCCAGCGCTTTGAGTGCCTGCCAGAAGGCGACGCGGGTCAGGTGGCCTGCCTTGCCGCGCGAGGGGAAAAGGAACGGGGAGCGCCGGGTTTGCTCGTCTGTGTCACGCAGCCCAACCCAATCCGCAAGCGCTGCGCGGGCTGGATCCGAAAGCGGCACCATGCGCTCGCGTCCGCCCTTGCCGCGGATAAGGATCATGCGCGGGTCTCCGCGTACGGCCGCAACGGGCAGTGCGACGAGTTCGCTGACGCGCATGCCGGTCGCATAGAGCATCTCGATCAGGCAGATCAGCCGCATCATCTTTGCGGGCGGCTTGCTGGTGTCTCGGCTGGCCGCCAGCAACCGGTCGACATCGTCGATGCTCAGGGTCGTCGGCAGTTTGCGGGTGAGCTTGGGTCCGGATATCCGCGCGGCCGGATCGTCTTCGCGCCAGCCTTCGCTCAGCACGAACCGGTAGAGCTGCCGGATGGCCGAAAGCCTGCGGGCCCGCGTCGCCTCCGAGCTCCCCGCCGCTGCGAGATGCGCGATGTAGTCTTCGATATCCGTCCGTGCCGCCCGCTCCAGATCGGTCCCGGCTGTCGTCAGCCAGCGCGCGAAGTCCGCCAGGTCCCGAGCATAGGCAGCACGGGTGTTGCGCGCAGCCCCGCGTTCGGCGCGGATCGCCTCGAGGAACGGGTCGATCCAGGGCGCCTCAGCCATCTGGCTTGCATGCGAGGTTCACTGGCTCGCCGGCGCGATCGGCAACTCTATCTCGACATCTTCGACAGGCGGCGGCAGGTCGGCGAGCAGCGCATAGCCGATGAGCGCAACGATGCCGAGAAGTATGAGGCGCAGGAGGTACTTGAGCAGCCTACCCATGATTCCGACTCCAGGCGTATCTTTCCTCCGCGCCGCGCATGGTCTAGGTCTTCTTCGGGCGGATCCATGTTGGCGTTGACGCGCGCAGGACCCTAGCCCAGCGTCGGGTCGGATGGCAACGTGCAAGGAATGGGGAGACCGAGATGACGAAGGCGCCGGGCGGCGTGACCCGCACGCAGGTATGCGTGCAGCCGACGTCTCGCGCGGCCTGTGTCCTGCGGCGCCCGGTCGTGCTGATCGGTCTGATGGGCGCGGGCAAGAGTTCGGTCGGTTTGCGTCTTGCGAACACGCTGGGCGTGCCCTTCGTCGACTCGGATCATGAAATCGAACGTGCGGCCAACAAGAAGATTCCCGAGATATTCGCCGATCACGGCGAGACCTATTTTCGTGACGGTGAGCGGCGTGTCATCAAGCGTCTGCTCGGTGGCAAGATCGGGGTCGTGGCAACCGGCGGCGGCGCTTTCATGGACGAGGCGACCCGGGCGCTGATTGCGCGGTGCGCCGTCAGTGTGTGGCTGCGCGCGACGCTGGACGTGCTGATCGACCGCACCGCCGGACGTACGTCGCGCCCCCTCCTGAATGCGGGCAATCCACGCGAGATTCTGGCCGAGCTGATCGACAAACGATACCCGATCTATGCCGAGGCCGACGTCGTGGTCGACAGCCGTCTCGGACAGACCCACGAAGACATGGCGGCGCGCATCATTGATGCGCTGGTTCGGCACGGCGGTGCCATCGGAGGTTCTGCGTGAGCGCGCTTGTCAACGTCGGGCTGGACGAACGCAGCTACGAAATTCTGATCGGACCGGGGCTGCTGGCCGAGGCGGGGCACCGTGTCGGGCCGCTGCTTGCGCGGCCCTTCACGGTGGTGGTCACGGATGAGACGGTCGCGGAGCTGCATCTTGCAAAGCTGCGCGACGGGCTCGGAGCAGCCGGCATCACGATGGAGGCGATCGTGCTCCCCCCCGGGGAAGCCACCAAGAGCATGGCGCAGCTCGGCGAGCTTTTGGACCGGCTGCTCGCCCTGAAGGTCGAGCGGGATGATCTGATCATTGCCTTCGGCGGTGGCGTGATCGGTGATCTGGCGGGCTTTGCCGCAGCCGTTCTGCGTCGCGGGATCGGCTTTGTGCAGATCCCCACGACCCTGCTTGCACAGGTTGACAGCTCGGTCGGTGGCAAGACGGGCGTGAATGCGAAAGCCGGCAAGAACCTGATCGGTGCATTCCATCAGCCGCGTCTTGTGCTGGCGGACACGGACGTGCTCGGCACGCTGACATCACGCGACTTTCTCGCCGGGTATGGCGAGGTCGCAAAGTATGGCCTGCTTGGCGACGAGGAGTTTTTCACTTGGCTCGAGAGCAATGCGCCGAAGATGTCCGCGGGCGATCCCGGCGCGATTGTGACCGCGGTCAGACGGTGCTGTGAAATGAAGGCGCAGATCGTTGCCCGCGACGAGACCGAACGCGGCGACCGGGCGCTCCTCAATCTGGGACACACATTCGGGCACGCGCTCGAGGCCGCCACCGGGTACTCTGATCGCCTTCTCCACGGAGAAGGAGTCGCCATCGGGTGCGCGCTTGCCTTCGAAGTTTCTGCGCGCCTCGGGCTTTGTGCCCAGGAGGCACCGAGCCGCGTGCGCGCGCATCTGGCGGCCATGGGCATGCGGCGCGATATCGCCGACATTCCCGGCCCATTGCCGGATGCGGATGGATTGCTGGCGCTGATGGCTCAGGACAAGAAGGTGCGCCAGGGCCGGCCGGCCTACATCCTCGCGCGCGGGATCGGATCGGCATTCGTCACCCGCGATGCGGACCCGGCGGTTGTGCGTGCCGTGCTTGCCGAGGCGCTGTCGGCTCACGCATCCACGCCCTGAACGATCCACGCGTCTGGGCGGTTTTCACAGGGTCACCGCACCGAAATCGGATGGCTCGCTGACCCAATTCGGGAATGCTGTGCCAATCGGGGAATGTGCCGAGCCGCTCACTTGAAGCGGAGTCTCGGCAAAATCATCTCGACCTTATGAAAATGTTGATTGGTGTTGTGTGCGCGTTTGCGTTGTCCGTGTCGTACGTGCTCGCCGGGGTGGCTCCAGAGCGCGACCCCAGCGAGCGGGCAGGGTCCCGCCTTGGGGAACGGGCGCTCTGGCAGCTCATGACATCGTGCCTGCCGCGCCTGCTGGAGCCCGAAGTTGCGCCAGGGCGGAACTTCGAGAGAGCGGCATCCGCTGATGAAAGTGCCCTGCTGGGTGCACGTTCCGGCGCGGTCTGGCGGCACCGCGACGACGGGCTGCTGATGATTGAATTCCATGACATGCCGGCGTGCCGGATCGTTGTGCCGGGGCTCAGCAGCATGGACCTCGCCTTCGCGGCCAAGCAGTCCTTTGCCTACCAGTTCGAAGGTTTTTTGCGCACCGACATCGCGTTTGGCGAAGATGGCGACTATGCCGCGCGATATGAACTCAGTCATCCCAAGGGCGGGGCAATTGTGCTCGACCTTTCCACGCGGGTGTCGGGTGCGGGCAAGACGGTCGGCATCCTGTCGGTGACGATCGAAGAGTAGGCGTCAGCCCTTGCGGCGCGCGAGGAACGCCAGACGTTCGAAGAGATGCACGTCCTGCTCGTTCTTGAGGAGCGCTCCGTGAAGCGGCGGAATCGCCGACGCCGCATCTGCGCGCAGAGTCTCCGGATCGACATCATCGGCCATCAGCAGCTTGAGCCAGTCCAGCACCTCTGACGTCGACGGCTTCTTCTTCAAACCCGGCGTCTCGCGGATCTCGTAGAACTGGGTCAGTGCCGCGCGCACCAGCGACTTCTTGATGTCGGGGAAATGGACATCGATGATCCGCGTCATCGTATCGGTGTCGGGAAACGCGATGAAGTGAAAGAAGCACCGGCGCAGGAATGCGTCTGGCAGCTCCTTTTCATTGTTCGACGTGATGATGACGATCGGACGCTGAGCCGCACTGATCGTCTCGCCCGTTTCGTAGACATGGAACTCCATCCGGTCGAGTTCCTGAAGCAGGTCGTTCGGGAATTCGATATCCGCCTTGTCGATTTCATCGATCAGCAGCACAACTTTTTCGTCGGCCGAGAACGCCTCCCAGAGCTTGCCCGGCTTGATGTAGTTCTTCACATCTCGGACGCGCTCGTCGCCGAGTTGGCTGTCGCGGAGCCGGCTGACTGCATCATATTCGTACAGTCCCTGCTGCGCCCGCGTGGTCGACTTAACATGCCACTCTATCAGCCTGAGCCCAAGACTGCCCGCAACCTGCCGTGCCAGCTCGGTTTTTCCGGTTCCCGGCTCTCCCTTCACGAGGAGTGGACGCTCGAGGCGTATTGCGGCATTTACAGCCACCGTGAGGTCCTCGGTTGCCACATAGTCCTGTGTGCCTACAAAGCGCATGCGCGAGTGCTCCGCCGCTGAGGGGTGAGAGGGAAGAATTGTTTGAAGTCGACGGGATATAGCAGAAAATTCATGGATCTTTAAGGCGTGACATGCGGACGCACTGAGACTATAGAAACCGCCATCAGGGAACGGGAGCCATGACGGACGTGCGTGGCGTAAATGGGGCTTCTACCATGAACATCGAGACCTCGATAGAAGCGAACTATGTACCTACCGAAGACGAGCCGTTCATGTGTGACCGGCACAAAGTCTACTTCCGCCAAAAACTGAACGAGTGGAGGAGTTCTCTGCTGGACGAGACACGCGGCACGGTTGCCGAGATGCAGGAGGGGACGACAAACATCCCCGACATCGCGGACCGCGCATCAGCCGAGACAGACCGTGCGCTCGAGCTGAGAACCCGTGATCGTCAACGCAAGCTCATCGCCAAGATCGACGCCGCACTGCGCCGCATCGACGAGGGCAACTACGGGTACTGCGAAGTCACGGGTGAGCCGATCTCTCTGCGTCGTCTGGATGCGCGCCCGATCGCGACCCTGTCTCTCGAGGCGCAGGAAATGCATGAGCGCCGCGAAAAGGTGCATCGCGACGCCTGATTGTATGCGTTCCGCCCTGGAGGCGGGGGTGCGCTAGGGGCGGGCGGTCACTTGAGACGATCCCGCCAGACATGTGCCGTGATCTGATCACGGCGCAGACCGATGTCGCGCAGCTGGGCGTCGTTCATCGTCGACAGCGACTCCGCCAACCGCAGCCGGTTCTTATAGCCCTTGGCGAAGTTCAGTCCGAGCCATACACGCTCGAAAAAGGTCTTGATCCGCCAGTGGCCGTAGATGGCCTTCGTCTCCGAGAGGCCGTGCCGGGAAACCGCCCGGTACTCATCATCAAAAGTCATCGAGTCCTCAAATACGATGGACCCCACCGGGACCATTGTCGCGCGAATCGGGCTCCGCGACAAGATGGACGCGTATGATGACCCGGTCAGCGCCGGTGCCGGATCACTCCGGCAGCAGGAGATTCAGGTCCTCGGTACGTTGCCGCGTGAGGCGCTCGAGGCAAAAGAGCTTCACCATCGGCTGGATGGAGCCTCCGCGATAGGGCAGTGCTTCGGCCTCGCACGCCGCATCTCGAAAGGGAATCCACGCGCGCTGCGCCGTCCTCAGCTGCGTCGCAGCGCCGGCTGCCGGATCGGCATCATCGACACTTCGCATGAACGCCATCGCGCTTGTGTAGGACGCGTTGAGGTCCGCGTCGGCCGCTTGGAAGTCGAGCTCGGCACACCGGGTCATGTCACGCTGTGTCACGGCCTCTGCGCAATCCTGTGCGTGCGCCGGTACGCTGAGCAGCAGAACTGACAGAGCCAGTCCCAGGACGCAGGGGGTCCGCAATGCCATGTGCCTCTCCTCAGACGAGCGTGGCCGCAGCCAGCAAGCACCAATCGGGATGCGAAGGTGCCTCGCGCATACGGTGCTGGCAAGGGGTGTCTTGGCGCATCTTCCCTTCCATCAAATCTTAATGTATACTGTTGTATGCAATTAGAGCGGAGAGATGTAGACATGACACTTGATGTATTGAACGCCCGCAATGGCGCTGAAGAAGCACTCGACATGGCCCGCACCGGCTTGGCACGGGCGGCATGGTGTCTGGATCATGAAATTCACTACTACCCGACACCAGTCTCCGGCTGTGACGCTCAGTACAACCATCTGCTGGCCGAACGCAGGCGCATTCGTCGTGCCCTGGCGGCACTGGATGCCGAAATTCATGTTCCGAACGCCCGCACGCCCTGAGGGCATGCTCAAGTGCCCGTGTGCGGTTGTTCCGCATTGACCCGCGGTCGAGCTGACCGCATGCATGCACACGGGCTCGAGGAGCGGGTATGACATGGCGACAGCAGCGATCGCAGGGGGCGGTATCGGCGGCATGGCCGCAGCCGTAGCGCTTGCGACGGCCGGATGGCAGGTCGTGGTCGTCGAGCGGGCTGCACGTCTCGAGGAAGTCGGCGCCGGCCTGCAGCTCAGTCCGAATGCCTGTCGGGCCTTGAGGGCACCCGGACTTTTGCCTCGTATCCAGCAGAGGGCGACGTCACCTGCGGCTGCTGAACTCCGGGATGGCGAGAGCGGATCGCTGGTGTTCAGCCTGCCTCTGGGATCGGACGCACAGGAGCGCTGGCGCGCGCCGTATCTGCATGTTCATCGAGCCGATCTGCTGGACGCATTTGTCGTCGCCGCGCGGGACGCGGGCGTGGAGCTTCGTCTCGGTGCCCGGGTCGAGCGTCTGACCGAGCAGGGTGGGCGCGTACACATGCGCCTCCAGGACGGCACAGAACTCGAGACCGATCTCGGCATTGTCGCTGATGGGATCCGGTCTCACCTGCGGATGGCGGTCGCCCCGCCTGGCGCGCCCGATTTCGCGGGACAGGTCGCCTGGCGTGCCTTGGTGCCCGGTGACGCGGTGGCCGGCCTCGACCTGCCGCAAGCGGCGACCGTCTGGGCCGGGAGCGGACGCCACCTGGTCACCTACCGCCTCCGTGGGGAGGCACTCATCAACATCGTGGCCGTCGAGGAGCGGGAAGAGCCCGCGGACGAGGGGTGGGTGGCCGCGGATGATCCCGCTGCCCTGCGAGCGGCCTTCGCCGGCTGGCATCCGGCCGTGACGGGTCTGCTGGAACGGGTCGAGACCTGCCACCTGTGGGGCCTCTATGACAGGCCACCGCCGGGACGGATGGCGGCGGGACGCATCTGCCTGCTCGGCGATGCGGCGCACCCGATGGTCCCGTTCATGGCACAAGGGGCCGCGATGGCGATCGAGGATGCGGCTGTGCTCACCCGCAAGCTTGGCCTGACGGATGACATCGCCGAGGCGACGGCGGCCTATGAAGAGGTGCGGCTTCCGCGGATTGCCCGCGTGATGGCGCGCACGCTCGCGAACGGCCGTCTGTATCATCATCCGCCGGGGCTGGGACGGATGCTCGCGCGCTCGCCGCTCAGCTTTGCCGCCCGGCATGCACCCGGTCTGCTCTACAGGGGCCTCGACTGGCTCTATGGCTATGACGCGATGACGGCCTGAGCTGCCTCCAAAGCCTCGTCGCAACGCCAACGCGCAATGCCGGTTCGGTGCTTTCGATGGGTTGTCGCACGTGAGCGCGGGGCAATCAGGCCCGCACAGGTTCCTTCAAAGCGCCTCTGGCATGGGCGTCCTCAGGTTCGATCGGGTACTCTCCCGAGAAACAGGCATCGCAAAACTGGGGTTGCGCGCCGTTGCGCCCGGCGGGATGCCCGCAGGCCCGGTAGAGACCGTCGAGTGAGATGAACCGGAGCGAATCGACGCCCAGATGGGCGCGCATCGCTTCCTCGTTCATGCGCGCGGCAAGCAGCTTCTCGCGCTCGGGCGTGTCGACCCCGTAAAAGCAGGACCAGCGCGTGGGCGGGCTGGCGATGCGGAAGTGAACCTCGGCCGCACCCGCATCCAGCACCATCTCCTTGATCTTCTGACTGGTCGTGCCGCGCACCACCGAGTCGTCCACCAGGATCACCCGCTTGCCCTCGACCAGCGCCCGGTTGACGTTGAGCTTGAGACGAACGCCCATGTCGCGGATTTGCTGTGTCGGCTCGATGAAGGTGCGCCCCACATAGGCGTTCCGGATGATGCCCATGGCATAGGGGATGCCGCTTTCCTGGGCGTACCCGATCGCGGCCGGCGTGCCGCTGTCGGGGATTGGGCAGACAAGGTCGGCCTCGACGGGGGCCTCACGTGCAAGCTCCGCGCCGATGCGGCGGCGCGCCTCGTAGACCGACAGACCGCCGATCATGCTGTCGGGGCGCGAGAAATAGACGTACTCGAAGATGCAGAACCTGCTCGGCGCATCTTCGAAGGGATGCGTGCTCTCGATTCCGCTGGCGGTGATGGTGACCATTTCGCCGGGCTCGATCTCACGCACGAACTCGGCGCCGATGATGTCGAGCGCGCAGGTCTCCGACGACAGGATCCAGGCATCCAGATAGCGTCCCAGCACCAAGGGCCGCACCCCCAGCGGATCGCGCACGCCAATCATCTTGGTGCGCGTCATGGCGACAACCGAGAACGCGCCTTCGACCAGCCTCAGCGCGTCCTTCATGCGATCCGGGATCGTCTTCTGGATCGAGCGCGCCATGAGATGAACGATGCACTCGGTGTCGGAGGACGACTGAAAGATCGAGCCGCGTTCCTGCAGCTGGCGACGGATCACATCCGCGTTCGTGATATTGCCGTTGTGCGCGATGGCGCATCCGCCCATGGCGAACTCCGCATAGAGCGGCTGCACATCCCGGATCGCCGTGTGCCCCTTGCTGCCGGCGGTCGAGTAGCGCGTGTGCCCCATTGCAAGCCGGCCGGGCAGCGCCTCCATCACGGACTGCTTGGTGAAGTTGTCCCGCACCTGTCCGAGGCGTCGCACCGTGTTGAAACCGGACTCCGGGTGATAGGAGACGAGGCCTGCCGCTTCCTGGCCGCGGTGCTGCAGCGCATGCAGCCCGAGCGCCACATAGTTGGCCGCGTCGTCGATGCCGAAAACGCCGTAGACCCCACACTCCTCGTGCAGCTTGTCGTCATCGTTGCATGCTTCAAACGGAGAAGACCGCCACGCGGGGCCGTCAGGTTCACTCATGTTGTGTTGCCCTACTGCTCCGCATCGCTGCGAGTCGGCGCGACTATACTCCGTCGCAACACCGGGTGTCATCCTATCGTCGCACGCTTGGACGCAAATGTCAGCCCTACAGATTCGAATTGACATTCAATTTGAGTTATATAAATTGCAAGGGAGTTGGTGACTATTCGTTAATCATTGTGAACTATTCGTAACCACTAGGGATACGGGACATCACCACATGCACGACAAGCGCGACTCGAATGTCGCCGAAGCTGACAACGACGCCCACTCGCTCCGCGAACTCAGTTTGCTCGATGCTGAACCGCCGAAAGCCTTCCACGCCATAACCCGCCTTGCAACGCGGATCTTCCGTACCGAGGTGGCGCTCATATCCATCATCGATGAAGAAAGTGACCGGCAGTTCTTCTCGAGCCAGCGAGGTCTCTGTGAGCCCTTTGCGACACAGAGGCAGACGCCGCTGTCGCACTCCTTCTGTCAGCACGTGAAGAACGGCAGTGGTCCGCTCGTTGTGCCCGATGCGCGCAAGCATCCTCTGTTCAAGCGCAACCCGGCCATCAAGGATCTTGGCGTCATCGCCTATCTCGGTGTTCCGGTGCATGGCCCCGACGGCGCCAAGATCGGTGCGCTGTGCGTCATTTCAGACCAGAGGCGCAAGTGGACGGAGAACGATGTTTCGGTGCTCGGCGATCTCGCTGCGTGTGTTGACGACGAAATCGTCCTGCGTGCTTCTCTGATGGAGGCCGCAGCCAGGCAAGAGCGCATCGAACGATACAATGCGCTGCGTGAAACCATCACCCTTGCCTTCATGGCGCCAGATCTGTCGGTGCCAGACCGGTTTGACGAGCTGTTGCGGGCCGGTTGCGAAGCGCTTGGGTTCGACACCGGTATGATCACACGCGTCGATGGCGGCAGCGCCAGCGTGCAGTTCAGCCACGGGGTGAGGATCGCCAATCTCCCGCCGAGCAGGCTCGTCTTCGCTGGATCACTGTCGAATTCAGTCGCCACGGGACAGTCTCAACTCTGCTATCACGATCTCGCACACTCAAACATGAATGGGCGCCATCTCCTGACCGGTGCTGTGCCCGGCTGTTTTGTCGGCACACCTCTGATTTCGGATGGCATACTTCACGGCACACTCGAGTTCAGCTCGCGCACGCCTAGAATTGAGCCTTTCTCGGAAGAAGAACTGTCCATGCTGAGCATCATCTCGATGTTCGCCTGCGCACAGCTTGGGGTGTTCGGACAGATCACGTCGTTGAAAAAATCCGAGGCGGCGCTTCTGCAGTACCTCATCGATTCAAAGTACGCCGAGAAACAATTCGGCTGCGCCTCGTGATCGGTGACGGGGCCGAGGCGCACCGATCTCTTCTCCTCGCGATGGTTTGCTGGCACACTGAGGCGGTCCGACATCTGTGACGGGGCCCCGTTTGACCGAGACATCGCAAGACGCTCCCAAGATCATCGCGGGCCGCTCCTGTGAGGGTTGCGCGATGTGCTGCTATCTCGCACGCATCGACGCGCTGTCAAAGCCTGCGGGGCAGTGGTGCGAGCATGCACCGACGCGCAAGCGGTGTGCGATCCACGGCAGCCACCCGCAGGAGTGCCGGGACTTTCACTGCGGCTATCTCACGGTCGCGGCCATGGGGGACGAGTGGAAGCCGTCGAAGTCGCGCATCATGATGGTGGCCGAGCTCGACGGGCAGCGGATGACGGCAATCGTCGACCCTGCGCGCCCGGACGCATGGCGGCGCGAGCCATTCCGGGGTCAGCTCGCTGCCTGGGCCGAGGCCGCAGCCGCGTTCAACGGTCAGGTCTGCGTGCGGGTCGGCGAGCGTTGGTGGGTCATTCTGCCAGATGGTGAGACCGATCTGGGCGTGGTCGGGCCGGACGAAGTCATCGTGACCGAAATCACGCGCGGGCCCACCGGTGTCGAGCGCCGCGCGCTGAAGCTGAAGCGGGACGACCCGCGCGCGGCCGGCCTCGTCTGAGCCTCACTGAGGGGCGCTGGCCCGGCGCTTCACCTCTCGCTCCCGCCAGATGATCAAGAGCCCGCCCGCGACGATCAGCAGAACGCCCGGGAACAGCCTGTCGAACGGAGCCTCTCCGAACACGAACCAGCCGAGCGCGAAGGCAAAGACGATCCCGAAATACTCGAAGGGCGTGATGTTCGCGGGTTCGGTGATCCGATAGGCGACGATGAGGAAGAGCACTCCGAGCCCGCCGCAGGTGCCCATCGCGACGATCATTCCCAGGTCATGCCATGACGCGATCCGCACCGGGTCATCGAAGATCAGCATCAACACACATGCCCCGAGCATTGCCGCGAAACTCGAGTAGAGGTTCACCAGCGGGCTCGAGACGTCGGTATCGATCAGGCGGATCGTGACACCGGCACTCGCATACCCGAGGGCGGCGCCGAGCGGCAGGAGTGCGGCCCAGGTGAACGCGTCCGAGCCCGGCTGCATGACCATCACGATACCGGCGAAACCGATCAGCACCGCACTCCAGCGCCATATCCCGACCTGCGCACCCAGCACGGGGACGGACAGCGCAGTGACAAACAGCGGACTCGCAAAGGCGAGCGTGGAGACGGTCGCAAACTCCATCCGGGTCAGGGCGAGATAGAAGCTAAGCTGCGCGCCGGTCACGAACACCCCCCGTAAAAAGGCAAGGCGCCATTGCCGGATCACGAGACGCTTGCCGCTTGCCCGCCATTGCGCCGACGCCAGCAGGAGCAGCGCAGACGGAATCATGCCGAAGAAGTTTCGCAGGGCCGCCAGTTCGCTGGCCGGGTAGGTCGCCGACAGAACTCGGATGAAGACCCCCATCACGTCGAGCAGGAGGATTCCCGCGAGGCAGACCAGAACGGCGCGCAAAACCGCAGATCCGGCCATCTCCTCTCTCCTTCTGACGCGCACGGGTGTTCGACAGGCTCAGATGCTCGAGACGTACAGCTTGCCCTTGACCTCAGGCAGGGGCCGGGATGATGTGGCGGGCCGTCTCGTGGGAACCCTTATGACCGAAGCAAGCGCTGCACCAAGGCTTTTCTACGGATGGGTGGTCGTGGCCATCGCCTTCCTGACCATGGCAGTCGCGGTCAGCGCGCGCACCGGGTTTTCATTGCTGTACCCGGAACTGCTGGACGAATTCGGCTGGGACCGTGGCGCAACGGCCGGGGCCTATTCGCTCGGCTTTGTGGCGTCGACCACGATGCTCCCGCTTGTCGGTTGGATGATGGACCGCTGGGGACCACGCGTGGTGGTGCCGATCGGCGCCTTTCTCGTGAGCAGCGGACTGGCATTGACGGTCCTGATCGAGTCAATCGTCGGCCTCTATGCCACCATGGGGCTTCTGGTGGTCAACGGCTCGATGGCGATGAGCTACATTGTCCACTCGATGTTTCTGCCGAACTGGTTCGTGCGCAATCGGGGCCTCGCCGTCGGCGTCGCCTTCGCGGGTGTCGGCATCGGCGGCGCTGTGCTGTTGCCTGCGATGCAATGGGTGATCGATGTTCACGGCTGGCGGGCGGCATGCCTGGCGATGGCGGGATTGATCCTGCTGCTGATCGTGCCGCTTAACGCCGTCTTCCAGCGTGGCCACCCGGCACCGATGGGGCTAGAACCCGACGGCGGACCTGGCCGCGGGCAAAGCGGTCCTCCGCCGGATCCCATCGTCGACCACGCCTGGACCGAGACCGAGTGGACCGTCGCCCGTGCAATCAGGACATGGCGGTTCTGGATGGTGTCGACCGCATTCTTCTGCGGGCTCTTCTGCTGGTACGCCTATCAGGCGCATCAGACGACGTTCCTGATCGATGCGGGCTTCGATGCGGGCTTCGCCGCAACCGCCCTCGGCGCCGTCGCCCTCGGAGGGGTGATCTGCCAGATCGGCACCGGCGCGCTGTCCGACAGGTTCGGGCGCGAGGTTGCCTGGACATTCACGCTGAGCGGGTTGGCCGCGACGGCGGTTCTCTTCATCTGGCTCGGGCAGGCGCCGTCGGTCTGGCTCGTGTGGACGATGGTCGTCGTGCAGGGCTGTCTCGGAAACGGCCTGTCGGTTCTGTTCGGTGCGGTCATCACCGAGATTTTCCAGGGCCCGCGTCTCGCATCCATTTTTGCGCTGATCTCTCTTTGCGGCAATGTCGGCGCGGGCGTCGGCGCGTGGATGCTCGGCTGGCTGTTCGATCTGACGGGAAGCTATGATCCCGGGTTCGGGCTCTGTCTCGGGCTGGCGCTTCTGTCCATCGCCTGCATGTGGGTTGCCTCGCCCCGCAAGGTGCGGCTGGTGGCCGGGCAGGCGGCGCGGCGCGCCATCAGTTGAGCCACGCTGAAGCTGTGCATGAACTGTGCATGGGGCGTGCATGGCCCGTGCATGCCGGGTGCGGTGCTCAGATCACCGCTTTCTCGAGGAAGGGCGTGCCGCTCAGAATGCGCTCGTAGCCGAGCGGCGAGAGGTCGAGTGTGCGGTACCCGCCATAGGTCACCAACTCCGAAATGCCCCGGCCCATCGCGGGCGACTGCTGCAGACCGTGTCCGGAGAAACCGTTGCAGAACAGAAAGTTCCGCACCTCGGGATGCGCGCCGATCACCGCATTCTGGTCCAGTGTATTGAAAGCATAGTGGCCGACCCAGGAGTTCACGACCTTGACACGCTCGAAGGCGGGCACCCGGTTCGCAATGGCGGGCCAGAGCTTCTCCTCCCAGACGTTTTCCTCATAGCTGAAATCTTCAAACGCCATGGCAGGATCATCGCCTAAAGGCGGGCATCCGCACAGATAATAGCGACCGTCCGAGCGCATGTGGCACCCCGAGGGATCAATGGTGAGCGGCAGGTCCTGGCCCAGCGGTTCGGCCGCATCGAAGATGAACGTGTAGCGTCTGCGTGGCTCGACCGGTATGTCGAAGCCCGCCATCTTGGCGGTGACGGCCGCACGCGGACCCGAAGCGTTCACGATCTTGCCAGCCGCAATTTTCTCGTCTGTTTTCAATGTGATACCGGTGACACTGTCGCCTTGACGATCAATCGCCACCACTTCGTTCGAGATGTATTCGACGCCGTTTGCGCGGGCCTTGCGGCGGAACCAGTCGAAGATCGTGCCGCCGTCGAAGTAGCCCTCGTTGAGCGGATTGTGGCTCGCCAGCAGGATACCGTCGAGATTGTAGAACGGGTAGGCTTCGGCGACGTCGTCCGGGGTCATGATGCGAGTACCGGCACCGAGCGATGACTGGATTTTCTGGTTCTCGATCAGGATCTTCGAGAGTTCCTCCGAGCCCGAGAGATACATGTAGCCATAGTCGTGAAGGGCGATCTCCGGCGCCTCCGGATCTGCCATGAAGTCCTTGAATCCCTTGATGAACTCGACACCGAACTGGCTGATCCGGATGTTCACCTCGTTCGAGAATTGCTGGCGAATGCAGGAGTTCGTGTGGCTGGTCGAGGCAAACTCGTAGGTTGGGTCGCGCTCAACGACGAGCACGCGTCCATTGAAATCGGGGTTCTGCGAAAGCCACCAGGCCGAGGATGATCCCATCATCGCGCCGCCGATGATCACCACATCGTAGGATCTGTGCTGGGGTGTCGTGTCCATGCTCAGCCCTCGTAGCCATAGTCACGCCTGGCCGCTTCGGGCGTGATGTAGCCGTGCTCGATGTCGCGGGCGATCAGAGAGGGGTCACGGTCATGCGGATTGCCGTATCCAGCGCCTCCGGGCAGGTCGAGCACCGCGCGCCGGTCGCCGGGGATGGGCTGCGTACCCTTGCCGCGCATCGGCGTGCCATCATCCAGGGTGAACCGGGTGGCACCGCCGTTCAGCCCTCCCTCGCGCCCGCGCGCCGGATGATCGACTCGGTCGAACATTGCAGAGAAATCAAACTCATGGCCCGGTGTCGCGCCGATCTCCATGTGCTGGCCGAGGCCGCCACGGAATGTCCCGGCGCCGCCTGAGTCCGGTCGAAGCTCCTTGCGCCAGATGATCACGGGGCCGGTGTGTTCAGTTGCCTCGACGGGCATGGTCATCACGCCGGACGGAAACGCGGTCGCAGACATCCCATCCAGTGTTGGTCGCGCGCCGGAGCCGCCACAATTGAACATCAGCACGGCGGCGTGCGAGGCGTCCGGCGGGTGGTTGCCATCGCGCCTTGGTCGGAAATAGAGCTGGAAGTTGCAGAGCGCTCCGCAGCCTTCCGCCGGCACGGTCCCGGGCAGAATCTGATGTAGTGCGCCCAGAACGGTGTCTGGGATCATGTGGCCGAGCACATGGCGCAGTGCCACCGGGGCAGGGTCTTCGGCATTCAGGATCGAGCCGGCAGGCGCCGTGATCCTGAACGGCGCGAGCGACGCCGCATTGTTGGGAATCTCGGGCGCGATGGCGCACTTCAGACCGAAACAGGCATAAGCCTGTGTATACACGTGGGGCACGTTGATCCCCTTGCGGCTGACCCGCGACGTCCCGGTGAAGTCCGCCGTGATGTGGTCTGCCTCGATGTCGAGCCGCACCACCAGCGTGATCGGCTCGTCATATCCGTCGATCGTCATTGAATTGGCGACCGAACCGCGGGGCAGGGCTGCGATCTTCTCCACGGTGGCGCGGTGCGAGTTCTCGAGAATGAATGCCGAGATTTCGGCCAGCCCATCGAGATCGTATTCATCCAGCATCTCGATCAGCCGTCGGTGGCCGGTTTCATTGCACGTGGCGAGCGCATAAATGTCACCCGCCACCTGATCAGGCTCGCGATTGTTGGCGCGCACCACCTTCATCAGGTCGTGGTTTACGGCACCTGCGCGGGCGAAGTGCATGATCGGAATGCGCAGGCCTTCTTCGAAAACCGACTCGCCGTCAGCCCCGAAGCCACGCCCGCCAACATCGACGACATGCGCCGTGCAGGCGAAGTACCCGATCAGTTCGCCATGCCGGAACGATGGCGAAACAACCGTGATGTCATGCAGGTGGCCGGTGCCCTGCCATGGATCGTTGGTGATGTAGACATCGCCCTCGACCATGTTTTCGACACCGATTTCACGCATGAAGTGCTTCACCGACTCGGCCATCGCGTTCACATGGCCCGGCGTGCCGGTGACTGCCTGGGCCAGCATCCGGCCCTCGGTGTCGTAGACCCCTGCCGAGAGATCGCCTGCCTCGCGCACCGAAGTCGAGAAGGCCGTCCTGATCAGCGCAAGTGCCTGTTCCTCGACGACGGCGATCAGTCGGTTCCACATCACCTGAAGGGCGACGTTCGATAGCTCGGTCATGATGTGCTCTCGGTGCGTGTGATGTCGATACAGCCATCGGCGCGCATCACCGCTGAAAAGCCGCGCGAGACGATTATCGTGGTTTCGCGTTCGGTGATGATCGCCGGGCCATTCAGCGAAGTGCCTTCGGTGAAGCGGTCTCTTTGGAGGATCGAGGCGTCGGTGGTTTTCCCGAGGACGGCGTCAAAAATCGCGCGTTCACCCGATGGGTCTGCGGCACCGTTCGCACGCGCACCGGGTACCCGATCCGGAAGTTCCGTAATGGTGGCGGCGCGCACGGACCAGCCGGTGATCTCGATGTCAACGCCATCAACGATCCTGCTGAAGAGCGCTGCATATGCCTTTTCGAAGAGCGACTGATACACGGCAGCGTCGGGCGCGCCTGCCTGTTCAGGTGAAAATTCAACCGGAATTTCCCAGCCTTGCCCGATGTACCTGAAGTATCCCTTGAACTCGAATTCCAGCTCGCCGTCCGGGTCACATGTTCGCACGAACTTGGTGGCTTCATCCCGCAATTCGTCGAGTACATTTGCCACGAAGGTCTCGGAGAACTCGGACAGGCGCAGATAGCTCGAGCGTGTCGCCTCGAAACTGAAGGGTGCGCGCAAGAAGCCGATCGCCGAGCCGACCCCGGCGCCAGGCGGCACAAGAATCCGGTCAACACCCAGTTTTTCCGCGAGCCGCCCTGCGTGGATCGGCGCTGCACCTCCGAACGCGATCATGGTGTAACCGCCGAGGTCTTCACCGTTTTCGACCGCGTGCGCGCGGGCAGCGTTGGCCATGTTTTCGTCGACCACCTCGGACACGGCATGTGCGGCGGTCACGCTGTCCATCTCGAGTGTTGCTCCGACATGGGTCATCACCGCTGCCTCGGAGGCCGGCACCGACAGGGGAATTGTGCCCCCGGCGAAGTCAGCGGGATCCAATCTGCCGAGCAGGAGATCCGCGTCCGTGACCGCCGGGCGCTCGCCACCGCGATCGTAGCATGCGGGTCCAGGGTCCGATCCGGCGCTCTCCGGACCGACACGGATCTGACGCAGCACGTCGACGTGGGCCAGTGATCCCCCGCCGGCACCGATCTCGACCATCTCGATGACGGGGATCGAGATCGGCATCCCTGACCCCTTCTTGAACCGATAGCTGCGCGCCACTTCGAACACCCGGGCGGTCCTGGGCGTCCGATCCTTGATGAGGCAGATCTTCGCCGTGGTTCCGCCCATGTCAAAGCTGAGCACACGATCGAGGCCGTGCGCCGCCGCGATGTCGGCTGCAAAGATCGCACCGCCAGCGGGCCCGCTCTCGACCAGCCGCACCGGAAACTTCGCCGCATCTTCGAGCGAGATGATCCCACCGCCGGAATGCATGAGGAAGACCGGTGCCGAGGCTCCGATGCCGCCCAGCCGTGCCACCAGCCGGTCGAGATACGCCTTCATCAGTGGTTGTACGTAGGCGTTGGCCGAGACCGTGCAGAAGCGCTCGAACTCCCGCATCTGCGGCGAGACTTCCGAGGACAATGAGACCAGCGCACCCGGACGGCGCTCGGCGAGGACCTCGGCCACCAGACGTTCGTGGCTGTCGTTGGCATAGGAGTGGATCAGCCCGACGGCGATGGCCTCGTAGTCCTCGAGCCCGTCGACCAGGTTCTCGACCTCCGCGCGATCCAGAGACTTCAGCACTTGGCCCTTGGCGCTCATGCGTTCGTCGAGCACGTGACGGTGGTTGCGGGCGATCAGGGGCTCCGGCAGGCGCAGGTTCAGGTCGTATTGCTCGAAGCGGCTCTCTGTGCGCATCTCGATGACGTCACGAAAGCCCTGTGTCGTGATCAATGCGGTTTTTGCGCCGCGACGTTCGATCAGCGCATTGGTGGCAAGCGTCGTGCCGTGGATGATCATCGTTACATCGGCAGGCGAGATCCCCGCCTGACTGCAGACTTGGCTGGTCGCATCAAGGATGGCTTCCTCCGGAGCGTCGTAGGTGGTCAACACCTTCACCGAGTGGAGAGCATCTCCATGATCAAGAACGACATCTGTGAACGTGCCACCGATATCTACGCCAAGCTTTACGTGCTTGCCCGACATGCTGCCTCGCGGGATTTCCGATCCGGAAGGCGCCGACGTCCTTCCCGGATTCGAGCGTTAATCGAATGCCCTGCGTGGGTCCAGCCTTGTGATTTTGCGATTAAGGCGTTTGTAACCACCGCTGGTCATTTTCCGCGCACCAAAAGTGCGGGAGCGCTTCATGATTGATCAAGAACGTCTGAAGGAACTGGAGCAGGACTTCGGTGCGGAGGATCTTGGCGAGATCCTCGAGATGTTTCTGGGTGAAGCGGCAGACGTGCTCGACAGGATTTCAGAAGGCGCTGGTGAGGCGCAGGGCGACCTGCTGCACTTCCTCAAGGGATGTGCGAACAACGTGGGTGCGGTGGAGCTCGCTTCGCTCTGTCAGACCATCGAGGAAAGTGGTGGAATGGTCGGAGATGCGGAGCTTGCAAGCCTGAAGCAAACCTTCGCGCAAGTGCAGATGTTCTTCGCAGATCCGCAAGCTCTCAAATCCGCCTGATCCCTCAGGCATCAGCCGTATCGATCAGCATCTGAAGTGCCTGAGCGACCGATCCTTCACGGACCGACGCGCGGCCGATTGCACCAAACTCCCGGCGCAGATGGACAGCGGGGTGTCCCCGTCTGGCGCAGGCGAAGTGAACCAGTCCCTCGGGCTTCTCGGCGGATCCACCGCCCGGACCGGCGATCCCGGTGATCGCCACCGCGAGATCCGCGGGGCAGGCACTCAGGGCGCCGTTGGCCATTGCAAGCGCCACAGGTTCGCTCACGGCACCATGGGCCTCAATCAGCGCGCTTGGAACGCCCAGCATCTCGGTCTTTGCCGCGTTCGAATAGGTGACGAAGCCACGCTCGACCACAGCCGAGGAGCCGGGAATGTCGGTGAGCGCCGCTGCGACAAGGCCGCCGGTGCAGCTCTCGGCGGTGCATACCATCAGTTCCAGGGCAGAGCAGCGCTGGAGGACCGTATTGGCCAGCTCGCCGATGTCTTCAGAACCAGCCATGAGCAACTCCCGCGGCGATGAACATGAGAACGGCGGTCAGTGCGCCGGCCACCACGTCGTCGAGCATGATGCCCAGCGGCCCGGGCCGGTCGGCCCAGGAAACCGGTGGCGGCTTGACGATGTCGAAGAAGCGAAACACCACGAAGCCCACAACCCAACCCGGCCAAGGGAAGACCTGTGGTTCGGTGCCTGCCATCGTCAACCCCCAGGAAAGCGGCCAAAGGGCTATGAGCATGCCGACCACTTCGTCGATGACCACTTCGGAGGGGTCTTCGGATCGACCTCCCAGATACGCGCGCGCCGCCCACATCCCGACGACGAACAGCACGCATGTGGTGACCGCAAGCAACACGATGCCGCCCGCCATGTGCAACGCCCATGCAAGCGGAATGGCGGCCGCCGATGCCACGGTGCCAGGCGCTTTCGGCGCGTGACCAATACCACCCACCGTCGAGATGATGCGGGCGAGGGCGCTGGTGTTCGGGGTCATACGTCGCGCCCCGGAAGAACGATCGTCGCGGTTGCCATTGCGCCCATTCCTTCCTCGCGGCCGACGAACCCCATCCGTTCCATGGTCGTTGCCTTGATCGAGACCCGCTCAACCGCGATCTGGAGCAGGCTGGCGATGCGTTCGCGCATTGCATCGGCGTGAGGCGCAATCTTGGGTGCCTCGCACAAGAGCGTCACATCAACATTCGAGAGACGTCCACCCCGGGATGCGACGCGGCTTGCCGCATGGCTGAGAAAGACGTGACTCTCCGCGCCCTTCCACTGTGGATCGCTCGGTGGAAAGTGCCGCCCGATGTCACCGTCGCCGAGCGCGCCGTAGATCGCGTCGGCAAGGGCGTGCAGCCCGACATCGGCGTCCGAATGGCCCTCGAGCGCATGTGTGTGCGGGATCTCGACCCCGCAGAGCCAGACCGAGCTGCCCTCTCGAAAGCGGTGCACGTCAAAGCCATGACCGGTCCGGACATCCATGATCGTCTCCTGCCGTGCAAGGCGCTCAGCACGCTCCATATCAGGCGCCGTCGTGATCTTGAAGTTGTCCGGATCACCGGGAATGAGCCGGACCTGTCCTCCAGCGCGCCGGAAGACCTCCGCATCGTCGAGCGCCGGTGTCCCGGTTCGCGTGTCTTCTTCCCGGTGCGCAGCAAGAATGGCTTGGTACGGGAAGGCTTGCGGTGTCTGCGCGCGCCACAATCCGTCGCGCGCCTGCGGCCGGTCCGCGTGTTCGCCATCCGCCCGCCAGAGCGCGTCGACGACGGGTTCGGCAAGGATCGCCGCCTCGCCATCCCGCAGCGCACCGATGATGGCTTCGAGCGACGCCGGGCGGACGAACGGTCGAGCACCATCATGGATAAGCACGCCCGAGGGCCCGTGTTCCGCTAGTGCTTCGAGCGCGCGGCGGACGGTTTGCGACCGCGTGGCTCCGCCATGCACCGGTGGCTGCAGGCGCGCATCGTCTATGGTTTCGACCGATTCCTTGTAGAGGGCAGCAGCATCAGGGTTAATCGCTACGACGATATGGTGGAGATCCATATTTGCCATGATCGCGCGAAGCGTGCGAGTCAGTACCATCTCTCCCGCAACACGCTGATATTGCTTTGGCACACTGCCACCTAAGCGTGTACCAGTGCCCGCTGCCACAACTATTGCGGAAATTTCCATAGTTTTTCCCCCTCAATGCCGCGTTGGTGGCGGCTTATCTTGCGCTGCACAACAGCGAGCGATACTGATGCTATTACATGGTGATGAAATGAGCACTTCATGATTGGTGTCGGAAATTTGGTCATAGATCAACCGGTGTTGCTTGCTCCTATGGCAGGAATCACCGATCGGCCGTTCCGCGAGGTGGTCTCGCGCTTTGGCGCGGGTCTGGTGGTTTCCGAAATGGTCGCCAGCGAGGAGATGGTCTCTGCGCATCCAACAACCCGTGCAAAAGCCGAACTCGCGGCGGGCGCCGTGGGGACATCGGTGCAGATTGTCGGGCGCGAGGCGCACTGGATGGCCGAAGCCGCACGCATTGTCCAGAGTCAAGGTGCGTCGCTGATCGACATCAACATGGGATGCCCGGCGCGTAAGGTCACAAACGGTGCATCAGGCTCGGCGTTGATGCGCGATCCCGATCATGCACTTCGTCTGATCGAAGCTGTCACGAGCGCTGTATCCGTCCCGGTCACAGTGAAGATGCGCCTCGGGTGGGACGAGACCTCGATCAACGCCCCGGATATCGCGCGGCGTGCCGAGGCTGCAGGTGTGCAGATGATCACCGTGCATGGTCGCACCCGATGCCAGTTCTACAAGGGCGACGCGGACTGGCGGGCGATTGCGGACGTGGTCGATTCCGTTCGCATCCCGGTGATCGCCAATGGAGACATCTGCGATCTGACCAGCGCCCGGTGCGCACTTGCACGCTCAGGGGCCGCAGGGGTGATGATCGGACGCGGTGCCCGGGGCCGCCCGTGGCTGCTTTCCCAGATCGCGGATGGCCTCGCCGGCAAAGCCGTGCCTCCGGCTCCGTCCGGTGCGGCGTTGGCGGAATTGGTGATCGGGCACTACGAGGCACAGATTGCCTTTTACGGAAACACGTGCGGCGTGCGCTCGGCACGCAAGCATCTCGACAGCTACCTCTCACATCTGAGCGACGCGCGGGTGCTGCGTGACCGTCTCGTGAGGGAGACGTCGGCAAAAGAGGTACTGCGCCTGCTGCCCGAGATCGGGTCATTGGCGCCCAAGGAACCAGAGATGAGGATGGCGGCATGAGCACTCCGGATTTTGAGGCGCTCTGGCAGGCATTGCCTGACCCGGCGATGGTGTTGGATTCGGAGGGCATCGTTACCGCGGGCAACGGTGCCGCGGAGCATTTTCTCGCAATGTCGATGCGGGCGCTGACAGGGCGCAAGCTGGCGGAGATTGCCGGACCCGAGAGCCGCCTCGCCGAGCTCATAGGGCTGGCACTTCAGGGGCGGGCTGAACTCGCGGAGTACAATGTCGAGCTTGGCTGGCCCTATGCGCCAACACGGCTTGTTGACATCTCCGTGACGGCACTCGGCGATCCCGATGTGCCCGGCGACGTGCTGATCGTGATCCATCCGCGCGCGGGCGCTGAACGCATGAACAGCGCGCTCACCAGCCGCAATGCCGCGCGCTCGGTGGTTGGAATGGCCTCGATGCTCGCGCATGAGATCAAGAACCCGTTGGCCGGGATCTCGGGTGCTGCTCAGCTTCTCGGCATGAACTCCACAGCCGGAGACGAGCAGCTTACCACGCTGATCGAGGAGGAGTGCGAACGCATCAGCAAGATGGTGAGCCGTGTCGAGGCGTTCGGCGATATCGGTCTCGCGCGCCGATCCGCCGTGAACATTCACGACGTGCTGGACCGGGCGGCGAAGTCGGCAAAGGCTGGTTTTGCGCAGCACGTGCGTTTCGTCGTTGACTACGACCCTTCGCTGCCACCGACGCTCGGCGATGCAGACCAACTCATGCAGGTGATGCTGAATCTGCTGAAGAATGCCGCCGAGGCCGCACCGCCGGTGGGTGGCGTGATCGGGCTCAGCACGTCGTATCGTGCCGGGATCAAGGTGGCCACGGCCAGCGGGCGGCGCGAGAGCCTGCCGCTCCAGATCACACTGAGCGACAATGGATCCGGGATCCCGGAAGACATGCATCGGCACATTTTCGAGCCCTTCGTCACATCGAAGCCCAAGGGCAGCGGGCTCGGATTGGCTCTGGTCTCTAAGGTGGTTGCGGATCATGGCGGCGTGATCAGCTGCGAGTCCGAGCCCGGCAACACGGTCTTCCGGATGCTGCTTCCCGTCGCCTCGGAGTCAGAAATCGAGACGGTTGATTCCCGTCATCGGGAGGATGCTGCATGATCGAAGGCACCACCGTGCTTCTCGCGGATGACGACCGGTCGATCCGAACTGTGCTGAGCCAGGCTCTGGGGCGGATCGGATGCCGGGTGCGGTCTACTGGCTCGGCCTCGGCGCTCTGGCGCATGGTCGAAGAGGGTGAGGGTGACATCGTCGTGACGGACGTGCACATGCCCGACGGCGACGCGCTCGATCTGCTGCCTGCGATTCGCAAACGCCGGCCCGATTTGCCGATCGTCGTCATGAGCGCACAGAACACGGTTCTCACGGCGATCCGAGCGGCCGAGGTCGGCGCGTATGAGTATCTGCCGAAGCCGTTCGATCTCAAAGAGCTTTTGGCGACCGTTCGTTCAGGCATCCAGGATCGCCAGAAACAGGCCCGTCGGACAGAGCGGATCATCGAGCCGGCAACGGATGAAAACCTGCCACTGATCGGCCGTTCGCCGGCCATGCAGGAAGTCTACCGGGTGATGGCCCGGCTGATGAACACTGACCTCACCGTGATGATCTCGGGGGAGAGTGGCACGGGCAAGGAGCTCGTCGCGCGCGCAATGCATAACTTCGGAAAGCGTGCCAAAGGGCCGTTCGTCGCGATCAACATGGCGGCGATTCCCCGCGAACTGATCGAATCCGAGCTGTTCGGCCACGAGAAAGGGGCATTCACCGGCGCGACCGAGCGCGCTGCGGGGCGGTTTGAGCAGGCGCAAGGCGGAACGCTCTTCCTCGACGAGATCGGTGACATGCCGCCCGAGGCGCAGACACGATTGCTGCGGGTGCTTCAAGAGGGTGAGTACACGTCCGTGGGCGGGCGGGTCAGCCGGCGTGCCGATGTCCGAATCATTGCCGCGACGCATCAGAATCTGCGGGCGTTGATCAGCGAAGGGCGTTTCCGCGAGGATCTCTACTATCGGCTCAACGTCGTCCCGATCCGGTTGCCACCGTTGCGGGAGCGGGCGGAAGACGTGCCGGATCTCGTGCGCGACTTCCTGCGCAGGGCCGAGCGAGAGGGACTGCCGGGCAAAAGCATCAGCAGCGAAGGGCTCAACAGGCTCCGGGCTCACAACTGGCCCGGCAACGTGCGCGAACTCGAGAACCTGGTCCGCCGACTGGTCGTGCTCTGTCCGGATGATCAGATCGGTTCGGAGTTCATCGAGCAGGAATTCGCGATGCGCAATCCCGAGAACGCGCTCGGGGAAGAGAACGGCTCTGCAGGGCGCACCCTTGGCGCGGCGGTCGAGCTGCATCTGTCACGCTATTTCTCGCTCCACGGCGACAGCCTCCCGCCACCGGGTCTTTACGCCCGTGTGCTGCGAGAGATCGAGTTGCCGCTGATTGCACTGACCATGTCGGCGACCCGCGGAAACCAGCTCAAAGCGGCGGATTTGCTGGGCATCAACAGAAATACCTTGCGCAAAAAAATACGCGAACTTGACATTCCAGTAACACGCGGCAAGAAACTGATGTAGTTCCGCAACAGTCCATTCGGCGCCGCAGAGCGCCGGGCGCTGTCGCGGCGGTCACGTGAGGCAGTGTGGCAGAGATTGGACTGATAACAGCGGAACGCCCGACGCGTGTCACCTGGTCCGACCGGGGCAAGTGGCTTGGTCGCCAGCTGGTGATCTTGCTCATTGTGCTGGGTCCGGTTCTCGCGATCCTCACAGCCTTCGCGCTGACCGACGAGAACCGTGCGCTGGGTGCGGTGATGCCGATCAGCGCGCTTATTCTTGTCGATCTCTGCTACGTGCTGGCACTGGGTGCGCTGATTGCCTGGAGAATCGGTGCGCTGCTCATTGCCCGGCGCAAACGCTCGATCGGAACGCGCCTGCACCTGCGCCTTGCGGGGGTTTTCGCCGTGGTGGCGCTGGTGCCGACCATCATCGTCGCGGTTTTTGCCACCTTGACGGTTAATTTCGGCATCGAGGGTTGGTTCTCCGACAGGATCGGGTCCGTGGTCCGGAACTCGCTGGACACGGCTGAGGCCTACCAGCGCGAGCATCGCAGCAACATCCGCGGGGATGTTCTCGCCATGGCACGGGACATCAACCGCGCGGCAAGCCGAGGCATGACGCAGGCGCAGCTCAACGAGTTGGTCGTGAAGCAGGCATTGCTGCGCGAGCTGCCGGAGGCCTATGTCTTCAACCTAGACAAGGAGATCGTGGCGCGCGGCGAGTACAGCTACCTGTTCAATTTCGAGCCGCCGACCGATGCTCAGCTTGAATCGGCACGCCAAGGAGAGATCATCGTCATCGAGGATGATGGCGGCAATGAAATTCGTGCACTGATCTATCTGACGAACCTGTTCGACAGTTATCTGTACGTTTCCCGCACGGTGCGTGGCGACGTTCTCCGGCTGCTAGATGAGACCCGGGCGACGGTGCGGCTGTATGAACAACTGGAGAACGATCGCGGCCGTTTGCTCTTCGACTATGCGTTGATCTACATCGGGTTTGCCCTTCTGATCATCATGGCGGCTATCTTGCTCGGGCTTTGGTTTGCCGAGCGCCTCGCCAAGCCCGTGGGGCGCCTCGCAGGCGCGGCAGAGATGGTGGGCGCGGGCGATCTGGACGTGCGTGTCAAGGAAGAGCGCGGCAATGACGAGATCGCGCTGCTTAGCACGATGTTCAACCGCATGACAGGGCAGCTCAAGAGCCAGCGGGACGCGCTGATCTCGGCGCGTGACGAGACCGAAAGCCGCCGGATGCTTCTTGAGGCGGTTCTGAGTGGCGTCACGGCCGGCGTCATCGGCATCGATGTGCGCGGTCGGGTCGATTTGATCAACGATGCGGCCACCGAGATGCTCGGTGCCGGAAATGAGAGCCTGATCGGAAAACCGCTCGCCGCAGTCGTGCCGGGCTTTGAGCCGATGCTCGAACAGGCCCGTATTGGTGCGGGTGCGGTTGCGCGGTGCGAGGCCCGCCACATCGTGCATGGCGAGCACCGGGAGTTTGTTGCCCGGATGGCACCGAAGTCTCCCGAGACGCTGGAAGACGGATTCGTCCTGACCTTCGACGACATGACGGCACTCGGCTCGGCACAGCGCATGGCGGCATGGGGTGACGTTGCCCGCCGGATCGCGCACGAGATCAAGAATCCGCTCACGCCGATCCAGCTCTCGGCAGACCGTATCCGGCGCAAATTCGCCAAGAGGCTCGGTGACGATGGCGATGCGTTCGAGCAGTATCTCGATGTGATCACCCGGCAGGCCGGCGACATCCGGCGCATGGTCGACGAATTCTCCAAGTTCGCCCGTATGCCCGAGCCCAACCTGTCGGAACACGACTTGTGCGCCCTGATCCGAGAAGCGGTTATCCTGCAACGTGAGGCAAATGGCGGCATTGAATACTGGCTCGATATTCCGGAATCGCCTGTGAGTGTCATTTGCGACCGAGGCCTCATCAGTCAGTGCCTGACGAACCTGCTCAAAAATGCGGGCGAGGCGATCGAAGGGCGGCGTGAGCGTGACGGCGAGACAGTTCCACATCCGTGTGTTCGGATCACGATGGATCTGGGTCACCGCTTTATCCGAGTTGGCGTAGAGGACAACGGTATCGGCCTGCCGGAAGACGACCGGGACAGGCTGACCGACCCCTACGTGACCACGCGTAGCAAGGGCACCGGTTTGGGGCTCGCCATTGTCAAGAAAATCGCCGAGCAGCATGGTGGCGAAGTGGCGCTTGGGGATGCCGGTGGAGACGGGCCGGATGGTTGTACGCTCGATGGTGCACGCGTTGTGCTGAAACTTCCACGACCGGTGGGCAGAAAGCTCGAACCCGCCGAAACAGTGACCGCAGACGGGGAGAGAGTTTAGGGGATCATGGCTGAGATTCTGATCGTCGATGACGAGGCCGATATCCGCGGTCTTCTTTCGGACTTGCTTGGGGACGAGGGTCATTCGGCCCGCACCGCGCATGATGCGGACAGCGCATTCGAAGCAATCGAACAAGGCGCGCCCGATCTGATCATCCTTGACATCTGGCTGCAGGGCAGCCGGATGGACGGGATCGAGATCCTGAAATCCGTGCGCCGCGACAACCCCGGCATTCCGGTCGTGATCATCTCGGGCCATGGAAACATCGAGATTGCGGTCGCTGCGGTTCAGCAGGGCGCATATGACTTTATCGAGAAGCCCTTCAACATGGACCAGCTCATGGTCGTGGTCGAGCGGGCGCTCGAGGCGAGCAGGCTCCGGCGCGAGAATGCCCGTCTGAAGGCCAGCGAGGAATCCGCGTCCCGTCTCATCGGTTCATCTGCCGCGATCAACATGCTGCGCTCGAAGCTGCAGAAGGTCGCGCGTGGCGGCAGCCGTGTGATGCTCACGGGCGGACCGGGGTCGGGCAAGGAGGTGTCCGCACGATACATCCACGCGAATTCGGACCGGAGCGATGGTCCGTTCCATGTTGTCAACGCGGCCTCTATCGACCCCGAACGCATGGAGGAGGTCCTGTTCGGCCGCGAGCTGGAAAGCGGCGGCACCATCCCGGGTGTCTTTGAGCGGGCGCATGGCGGCACGCTGTTCATTGACGAGGCTGGTGAGATGCCGATGGGCACCCAGTCAAAAATCTTGCGCGTTCTGGTCGATCAGGCCTTCACGAGGCTCGGAGGGGCGTCGACGGTGCGCGTTGATGTGCGCGTGATTTCAGCGACCAATCGAGACCTCACGCGATTGATTGACGAGGGTCGCTTCCGCGAAGACCTTTACCACCGCCTGAATGTCGTGCCGATCGAGGTGCCTCCTCTTGATCGCCGTCGCGAGGACATTCCCGAACTGGCCGAGCACTTCCTGGAAATGTTCGCCTCCGATCAGGGTCTGGCCCGGCGCACACTTGCAGAAAGCTGTATTGCTGCACTGCAGACGCGAGAGTGGCCCGGTAACGTTCGACAGCTTCGAAACATGATGGAGCAGGTGCTGATCATGGGAGGGAGCGGGCCGATGATCGGCGCGGACGAGCTCCCCGGGGCCGGGGTTGTCGACAATCGCGACCGCGGTTTGTCGTCGATTATGTCACTGGTGGCTGATCAACCGCTTCGTGAGGCGCGCGAGATGTTCGAACGCGAATATCTGATTGCTCAGATAAACCGGTTCGGCGGGAACATTTCGAAGACCGCGAGCTTCGTTGGAATGGAGCGTTCGGCCCTGCACCGCAAACTCAAGATGCTCGGGGTGATCACCACGTCGCGTGGTGGCGTGCGTGTCGCGGTTACTGGCGAGGAAACGGATGAGGACATTGACCTCGCCGCGCAGGAAAACTGATCATCGGCGCGCCCGACGGCACTCACCCTTAAATTGACCTCTGCACATTCCTGCTTCTAGGCTTGGTCTGTCTGGTTTGACCATGGCGGCCATAGGATCGGCGACGGACATGCTGCGATGAAACTGATCGTTTGCGGTGCGGGACAAGTCGGCTCGCAGATTGCTCGCCACCTCTCGGACGAGGGGAACGCCGTGACGGTCATCGACAACAATCCCAATCTGGTGCGCCAGGTGACCGATTCGCTGGACGTCTCCGGTGTCGTCGGGTTTGCGTCACACCCCAACGTGCTCTCTCAGGCCGGGGCGCGAGACTGCGACATGCTGATCGCCGCCACCTCGCTGGACGAGGTGAACATGGTGGCCTGTCAGGTCGCTCATTCGGTCTTTGACGTGCCGGTCAAGATCGCGCGTGTCCGGACAGGCAGCTATCTCGAGGCAGAATGGTCCGATCTCTTCCGCCGCGATCACATGCCGATCGATGTGATTATCTCTCCTGAAGCCGAGGTGGCCAAGGTCACCATGCGCCGTCTCGGAGCGACTGCCTCCTTCGATATCGAACCGTTCTTCGACGGCAAGGTCGACTTCGTCGGTCTCAACATCGACGGTGATTGCCCCACCGTCTCGACGCCCTTGCGCCAGCTGTCTGAGCTGTTTTCGACGCTAAAATGCATTGTTGTGGCGGTTCGTCGCGATGGGAAAATCTGGGCGACCAGCGCCGATGATCAGCTGCTTCCGGGTGATCAGATCTATTTCGTTGCGGCACGCGAGGATGTGCAACGCGCCTTTGGTATCTTCGGCAGCGAGAACGTGGTCGCAGAGCGCGTCGTGCTCGTCGGTGCCGGAAACATCGGACTGCGCGTGGCGCAGCTGATCGAGGCGAAGAGCGGCCTGCGTGCAAAGGTGATCGAGCGCGACCGGGCGCGGGCCGAGTTCGCTGCTGACCGCCTCGACCGCACGATTGTGCTGCACGGGGATGCCCTGGATGGCGAGCTTCTCACCGAGGCCGGCATCGAGACCGCCGATGCGATCGTGGCCCTGACGGACGATGATCGTGCCAACTTGCTGTCCTGTGCGCTTGCCCGGGAGGCGGGTTGTCCCATCGGAATCGCACTGTCCAAGGACCCGATCTTCGACCGGTTGTCCGAGCGGCTCGGCATCAACGCGCTGATCAATCCGCGCGCCACCACGGTTTCTTCGATCCTGCGCCACGTCCGGCGTGGCAAAGTCCGTGCGGTCTACTCCATCGGCGGTGGAGAGGCGGAGGTGATTGAGGCTCAGGTGATGGCGACCTCGCCAATCGCGGGCAAGCGCATTCGTGATGTCGCGTTTCCGCAAGGCTCGCTCGTGGGCGCGGTCCTTTCCGGCGGAGAGGTCGTGATGCCGCGGGGCGATCTCGTTGTGAAGGTCGGCGACTCGCTGGTGGTTTTCGCCGTGCGTTCCGCAGTGCATCAGGTAGAGCAGATGTTCCGCGTCAGCATGGATTTCTTCTGAGCCAGGATGAGTTTCGCCCGCATCCCCATACTCGCCGTGCTCGTGGCTCTGCTTGCCATTGCCATGTTGGTGCCGATGACCCAGGCCACCATCGCAAATGACTGGCGTGCTGCACGCAGTTTTTTGTTCCCTGCGATCTTCTGTCTGTTTGCGGCGGGTATGCTTTCGGTGCTGCTGCGTCCGATAGGACGTGCAGATTCGACCAGCGGTGAGCTGGTCTTTCTTGTCATCGCCTGGTTTCTCCTGCCGTTCTTTGCGTGTCTGCCGCTCATCATGCTCACCCCGTCGATCGGGCGGTTCGGCGCCTACTTCGAGATGCTCTCGGCGCTGACGACAACGGGAGGCACCATTTACAGGTCGCCTCTCGAACTCCCGGCAAGCCTGCATCTCTGGCGTGGTATCGTGGGCTGGCTCGGCGGGCTCATGACGCTCATGGGGGCATATGTGATCCTCGCGCCCCGCCAGCTGGGTGGCTTCGAGGTCAATGCCGTGGCGTCCGGCAACCCGATGCAGGTGCGGCCTCTGGATCTCAGGCTCGACTCTGCCCCCTTTCGCGACAGACTTTGGCGGGCCCTGCGGGTCATTCTCCCGGTCTACATGGCAATGACGCTGGTGCTCGCGGTCGCCTTCAGCACGCTGGGCGCGCGTGAAAGCAGTGGTGCCATCCACGCGATGTCGATCGTCTCGACCAGCGGTATCTCGCCTTATCCAGGCGGCATTGGTTCGCTGGAAGACTTCTGGAGCGAAGCACTTGCGATGGCATTTATGGTCCTCGCTGCAAGCCGGGTGTTTTTCCGAACCGCCAGCCAACGCGGCGCCGACATCCGCTGGTATCGTGATCCGGAGTTGCGTTTGATGGGCATCCTGGTCTGCCTAGCCACGTTCGTCCTGTTCGCGCGTCACTGGGTCGGCGTGCTCACGATCGATGTGGATGTCGCTGCACTCGACGGCTTCGAGGCGCTTTGGGGCGCGCTCTTCACCAGCGTATCGTTCATCACCACAACGGGCTTTCAGAGCTTCGCCTGGGAGAGTGCAAGAGACTGGAGCGGACTTGCCAACCCGGGGCTCGTTCTGCTTGGACTGTGCGTGGTTGGCGGGTCGGCGGCCACAACCGCTGGCGGAATCAAGCTGATTCGCGCCTACGCTCTGATCCGGCACGGAATGAGCGAACTCGAGCGCATCGCGCGGCCTCACAGTGTCGCAGGCCTGGGGTCCAACTTGCGCGGCATCCAGCGTGAGGGCGCATTCATCGCCTGGGCCTTCTTCATGCTTTTCATCCTGGCGCTGCTCACCGTGGTTCTTGGGCTCACGCTTGCAGGAATGGCGTTTGACGATGCGTTTGTTGCTGCCGTTGCTGCCCTCTCAAACACTGGGCCCTTGTTCAGCGCCGTTTCGGACAGCGGCACAACGCTCGCACAGTTGCAACCAGTCGAGCATGCAATCCTAGGGTTGGCCATGGTCTTGGGGCGGATCGAGACGCTGGCGGTGATCCTCCTGTTCAATCCTGACACGTGGCGATCTGTGAGCACCCGCACAAAAAACACTGGAAAAATGGCGAACGAACCTCCAGATTCGCCGAGGTAGGTCTTGAGCGAGGGTCCGCTCCCGTTCAGGACTGTCCAATTCCGAAAAACAAGGCAAAGAAATGGCCGGAGAAAACAAACAGAACCTGCAGGACAGTTTTCTAAATCACGTTCGCAAACAAAAAATCCCAGTGACGGTTTTTCTGGTGAACGGGGTGAAGCTACAAGGTGTAATCACCTGGTTTGACAACTTTTGCGTGCTGTTGCGTCGGGATGGTCAAAGCCAACTCGTTTACAAGCATGCAATATCTACGGTGATGCCATCACAACCAATCAGTCTCTACGAGGGCACGGGGGAGAGCTGATCCCCCGTTCCAGTCAAGAACGTGACGGGACGCAATCATGACCCGCGCGATTTTGCTGCACCCGCTGCTCCCGGACATGGATCCGACCGACGCTGAACACGATTTGGCGGAGGCAGTGAGCCTGTTGTCTGCAGTCTCTCTGAAGGCGGGTGCCTCAGAGATTGTCCGCGTTGCCCGGCCAAATCCCGCAACGCTGTTTGGCCGGGGCAAAGTCGACGAGTTGACCGAGCTCGTTGCGACCGAACATGCGGATCTGGTCATCGTCAACGCGTCGGTGACGCCTGTACAGCAGCGAAATCTCGAGCGGGCGCTCAGCGCAAAGGTTCTAGACCGAACCGGGCTCATCCTGGAGATCTTCGGAGAGCGCGCGCAGACGCGGGAAGGTGTGCTTCAGGTTGATCTGGCTCACCTGGAGTACCAGAAATCAAGGCTCGTGCGCAGTTGGACCCACCTCGAGCGGCAACGCGGTGGTGCGGGGTTCATGGGCGGCCCCGGCGAGCGCCAGATCGAATCCGATCGCAGGCAACTGGACGAGCAAATCGCGAGGTTGCGCCGCCAGCTCGACAAGGTCGTGCGCACGCGCACGCTGCATCGGGCGGCACGCAAGCGCGTGCCATATCCCATCGTGGCCCTGGTCGGCTACACGAACGCTGGCAAGTCAACGCTTTTCAATCACCTCACATCTGCGAAGGTTCGGGCTGAAGACCTGCTGTTTGCGACCCTTGATCCGACCATGCGCCAGATCACCTTGCCATCGGGACGCCCGGCGATCCTCTCCGACACGGTCGGCTTCATCTCCAACCTGCCGACGCAGCTTGTCGCCGCCTTCCGCGCGACGCTCGAAGAGGTTCTGGAGGCGGATCTTTTGGTCCATGTGCGCGACATCGCGCACCCCAAGACCGAAGCCCAGAAGGCCGATGTCGATTCCGTCCTCGCCATGCTCGGCCACGCCGAGGACAGCAAGACCCCATTGATCGAGGCCTACAACAAGATCGACCTGCTGTCCGAGCCTGACCGAATGGCTGTCGACAACCTTGCGGCGAGAAACGACGCTGTGTTTCCGATATCAGCGGTATGTGGAACCGGTTGTGCAGAGCTTGTCGCTGCCATAGAGGCGCGGTTGTTCCCGGAACTCCTCGGGATGGAAGTCCGCCTCGGCCATGATCAGGGAGCTGCCGTCTCGTGGCTCTACGACCATGCGGAAGTGACAGCGCGTCATGACGACGAGACCGGAACCGATCTTTCCGTGACACTCACCGAACGTGAGTACTTTCAGTTTCAAAAAGCGTTCCCCGACGCACGCGAGGACGTCCGCACCCATCCTCTTGCCGCCCAGTGATGGGCATCGCTCATTCGGCGTAGGGATTGTCCGTCTTGCGCATGAACAGGCGCAGAGGCACGCCGGGGAGCTTGAAGTCCTGACGCAGTCCGTTGACCAGATACCGCGTGTAGCTCTCGGGCAGGTCATCCGGGCGGGAACACATGACAACGAAACTGGGCGGGCGGGCCTTCACCTGCGTCATGTAGCGAAGCCGGATGCGCCGTCCTGACGGTGCAGGCGGCGGGTGAGCTTGCGTCTGCACGGCAAGCCAGCGGTTCAGCTGTGCGGTCGGTATGCGGGTGTTCCAGACGCCATGCATGCGATGAACGGCGCCCGCCAGCTTGTCCAAGCCACGTTCGGTGAGCGCGGACACGGGGACCATCGGCACATCACGCAGTTGCGGCAGAAGGCGGTCTAGGCGTTCGCGGAGTTCGCGCAAGCGTGCGGGTTTGTCTTCGACCAGGTCCCACTTGTTGATGGCGATCACAATTGCCCGTCCTTCGCGCTCGGCGAGATCAGCCATGCGCAGGTCCTGGCTCTCGAATGCTTGGCCTGCATCAAGGAGAAGGACGATCACTTCAGCAAACCGAATGGCTCTGAGGGCATCTCCAACCGACAGCTTCTCGAGTTTCTCCTGCACGCGAGCCTTCCGGCGCATGCCGGCGGTGTCGAAAATCCGCGCTGGCCGTCCCCCCCACACGCAGGTGACGGCGATCGCATCGCGGGTGATCCCCGCCTCGGGCCCGGTGAGCATCCGGTCTTCGCCGATGATCGCATTGACCAGCGTGGACTTGCCTGCATTTGGCCGTCCGATCACCGCTATGCGCATCGGGCGGTTTTCGGCGAGCGCATCTTCCTCGTCGCCCGCATCAGTCGCTTCGGATGCTGCATCATCCGCGAAGGGTTGGAGCGCTGCGTAGAGCTCGCCCATACCCTCGCCATGTTCTGCCGACAATCCGATGGGTTCGCCGAGACCGAGTGAATAGGCGTCGAGCACGCCGGCTTCACCTGCGCGGCCCTCGGCCTTGTTTGCCGCAAGGATCACCCGTGCCCCACGCTTGCGCAACAGGTCCGCGAATAGCTGATCTGTCGGCGTGACGCCGGTTCGCGCATCGACAATGAAAAGGCACACGTCAGCGTCCTCGACGGCGCGTTCTGTCAGCTTTCGCATGCGCCCTTGCAGACTGTCGTCGAGCACTTCCTCAAGACCCGCGGTGTCAACAGCCGTGAAGGTGAGATCGCCGAGCTTTGCCGTCCCCTCACGCAAGTCCCGGGTGACCCCCGGCTTGTCGTCGACCAGTGCCAGTCGCCGTCCAACCAGACGGTTGAACAGGGTGGACTTGCCGACATTGGGTCGGCCGATGATGGCGAGCTTGAAGGACATGGCCGCGCCTCATACGCGCAGAGATCAACCGAGGCAAGCGCCTGTCGCTACGACGAGTGGCACATCTCACGCAAGAGAGGTTCGACATCAGACAACAATTGCAGGGCGAAGTTTGATCGCGAGTGATGATAGAGCCCCAGCACTCCATGTCATTGCAGACGAAAACCGGTGGATGCGTCCGGTTCCCGCTCTCAAAACGGATTGGGTCGTCTCCAAGTCATCTGCCGAGTGCCTCGATGGCGGGTTCCACACGCATGCGCCCGGAGGTTGAAAGTTGAATTGGGTCCGGTGCCGAAACCTTCTGTTCCTCGCCAAAAGGAACTACACGCACCTGCGGCATTGTCTTTCCAGGCGGGAGAAAGTGGAAGTCGCCCAGGTAGGTTCCTGAAAAGGTCGGCGTTTGCTGGTGCTGGGCGGTGAGCGCCAACCGATGAACCTGGCGTCGCACTGCTTTCGCCATCGTTCTCAGGTCTTGCCCAGCCACTTGCATCTGCCGGATCAGGGTGCGTGTGAAAACCGAGTTCGGATTGCTGTCATCCGTACTCAATCGATCGAGCGCCTCTTCTCCCCGGCCTGCCGCGTACATGATGAACGTGCCGTCAGGCGCACGCCGCCCCGACAATCCGCTCGGTCCGTCCAGGCTCCTGGCGCCCGGTGCTGTGAACGGATTGTCGCGACAGGCATCGATGAAGAGGATGTTCAGCCGTGACGGTCGTGTTCGGAGGTTCTCCACGATCTTCGTCAGACTGACCGCTTTGGGAGGTGCGAGGCTTTTCTCGCGCGAAAGCGCACTGGAGACGTCGATGGGGAGGAGGAAGGGCTCGTCGTTGACCTCGATGCCATGGCCGGCAAAGAACACGACGACGGTGTCGCCTGGGCTGATGCGGTTCATGAATGCGTGAATCTCAAGGTCCATGTCATGCTTCGACAGATCTTCGGCGACTGTCACCTCGAAGCCCAACGATCCGAGCACTTCGCCCATTGATCGCGCATCATTCACCGCCTTCTCCAGAGGCGCCACATCTTGATAGGCATCGTTGCCGATCAGCAGTGCGAGCCTTTGGACGGCCATCGCGGAGCCATCGGTCCAGAAAGCCAGAAGGCTCACGAGGATAGCGACACGGATCAAGCGGATGCTCCTGCCAGGGTTCATCGACGCTAACTCCAAACCTGCCATCATCCAAGCCGGCGGGAAGCTTCATGAGTCTTCCAGCTCGGCCCGATAAGAAATTTAGGTTTAAATAATTTAAGCATGAATGTATTGTCTTCGCATAGCAAAAGGAGTCGTCCTTGCCATGAAGATTGCCTGTCTCGGCGGTGGACCTGCGGGGCTCTACTTCGCGATCTCGATGAAACTCCGGGCGCCGGATGCAGAGATCACCATCATCGAACGCAATCGCGCCGACGACACGTTCGGATGGGGTGTGGTTCTGTCGGACGAGACGCTCGACAACCTGGCGGTCAATGACCGCTCTTCCGCAGCATCGATACGCAAACACTTTGCCTATTGGGATGACATTGCCGTTCACCATGGCGGGGTCATCACCAAATCGTCCGGGCACGGTTTTTGCGGAATCGGCCGCAAGACCCTTTTGCTTGTGTTGCAGGACCGCGCCCGCGAACTGGGCGTGAAGATGCGCTTTGAAACCGAAGTCGACAGCGCCCGCAGCCATATGGATGACCATGACGTGGTTGTCGCCTGCGACGGGCTGAACTCCAAGGTCCGCATGGAGTTCGCCTCGGTTTTCAAGCCAAACATCGATCGGCGCAAACTGCACTTCGTCTGGCTTGGCACGCAGCAGAAGTTCGACGACGCCTTCACCTTCATCTTCGAGAAGACCCCCAAGGGCTGGGTCTGGGCGCACGCCTATCAGTTCGATGCAAACACAGCGACATTCATTGTCGAGTGCGCCCCCGAAACGTTCGCAGCCTTTGGCTTTGGCGACATGAGCCAGCAAGAGAGCATCAGCATCTGCGAGGAGATTTTCGCGCGCCATCTGGACGGTCATGCGCTGATGACCAACGCGCACCACATTCGCGGATCCGCCTGGTTGAACTTTCCACGTGTCCTGTGCGAGCGCTGGTCTCATGAGAACGTGGTGCTTATGGGGGATGCGGCGGCGACGGCACACTTCTCGATCGGGTCGGGCACGAAGCTCGCGCTCGAGAGTGGCATTGCCCTTGCGGAGTATCTCACGTCGTTGCCACGCGCGCTGGCATTCGAGCGCTATGAGGAAGAGCGTCGGCTGGAGGTTCTGCGGTTGCAGTCGGCGGCACGCAATTCGATGGAGTGGTTCGAGGATGTCGAGCGCTACCTCGACCTTGATCCGGTTCAGTTCAACTACTCACTGCTGACCAGATCTCAACGGATCAGCCATGAGAACCTGCGGGTGCGCGATGCCCAGTGGCTGCGCGATGCGGAAAGCTGGTTTCAGAAGCAGGCAGGTGTGTCGGACAACGCCCCTGTCCGAGCGCCCATGTTTGCACCCTACAAGCTTCGGGACTTGCAGTTATCCAACCGAATCGTCGTCTCTCCGATGGCGCAATACAAGGCGGTCGACGGATGCCCGACCGATTGGCACCTGGTGCACTATGGCGAGCGCGCGAAGGGTGGGGCAGGTCTTCTCTATGTCGAGATGACCTGTGTCGCACCCGACGGGCGGATCACACCAGGCTGTCCCGGGCTCTATGCACCAGAACATGAAGCGGCTTGGCGACGGATCACCGATTTCGTCCATACGGAGACCGAGACTGCGATCTGCTGTCAGATTGGTCATGCGGGACGCAAGGGATCCACTCAGGTGGGATGGGAGGAGATGGATGCGCCGTTGACCGAGGGCAACTGGCCGTTACTGTCTGCCTCGGCAATTCCCTGGTCTCCGCGCAATCAGATCCCGAAACCCATGGATCGTGCGGACATGGATCGCGTGCGTGATCAGTTCACAGCATCAGCGGCAATGGCAGACCGCGCCGGATTCGACATGATCGAACTGCATGCCGCGCACGGCTATCTGCTGTCGTCCTTCATCTCACCGCTGTCGAACATGCGAGACGATGCCTATGGCGGGACGCTAGAGAACAGGTTGCGCTACCCGATCGAAGTGTTTGTGGCGATGCGTGCCGTTTGGCCCGATGAAAAGCCGATGTCGGTCCGCATATCTGCGAGCGACTGGGCCGGTGACGCAGGTGTCACGCCGGAGGAGGCCGAGGCGATCGCCATGGCCTTCACCGAGGCGGGGGCAGATATCATCGATGTTTCTGCGGGGCAAACCTCGACGGTGTCGAAACCCGTCTACGGGCGCATGTTCCAGACGCCGTTCTCCGACCGCATCCGCAACGAGCGGGGCATTGCCACGATGGCCGTTGGCAACATTTACGAACCTGATCACGTAAACTCGATCCTGATGGCCGGGCGTGCCGATCTGGTCTGTCTCGCCCGGCCGCATCTGGCCGATCCCTACTGGACCCTGCGCGCCGGCAGCACCATCGGTGATCGACATGCACACTGGCCCAAACCCTATGAGGCCGGGCGGGATCAGGCCTGGCGACTTGCCGACCGCTCCGCAGAGCAGGTGGGACGGGTGTGATGCTCGCAGGTCGTACGGCTGTTGTAACGGGCGGTGGCACAGGCATCGGGGCGGCAATCGCCACGGCACTGGCGACGGCGGGCGCCGAAGTAACGATCACAGGACGCCGCGAGGCGCCCCTGCAGACGGTTGCCGTCACGCCAAAGATCAGATGGCAGGTGATGGACGTGACCGACGAGGCTGACGTCGAGCAAACTCTTGGCAGTCTTGAGCCCGACATTCTCATTGCAAATGCCGGCATTGCCGAGACCGCACCACTGGCAAAAACCACAACGGCTTTCTGGAACCGCATCATGGAGACAAATGTCACCGGCGTGATGTTCTGTCTCCGCGCAACCCTTCCAAAGATGGCGGCGCGTGGATGGGGCAGGGCGATTGTGATTTCCTCGGTCGCCGGATTGAAGGGTTTTCGCTACGGGTCGGCGTATTCGGCCTCGAAGCACGCAACTCTTGGGCTGGTGAGGAGCGCGGCCGCAGAGGTCGTGCAGAGCGGTGTGACGGTAAATGCACTTTGCCCTGGCTACGTGGCCACGCCGATCGTTGACCGGGGCGCTGCCAACATTTCGGCCAAGACCGGCGTGAGCGACGCAGCGGCGCGTGAGCAGCTTGGACAGATGAACCCGCTCGGTCGTCTCATCGAACCTGACGAAGTGGCCGCGGCAGCGCTCTGGCTGTGCGGACCCGGCTCGGATGCGGTGTCCGGCGCGGCGATTCCGATCAATGGAGGTCAGGTGTGAACGTGCCTGACACAAGAAACAGCGAACCCGGTTCGAAGGCGCGTCTGCGCCTCTGGCTCCGGCTTCTGAGGGCAACGCGCACGATCGAAGCGGAGATCCGCGAGAACCTGCGCCTGCACCACGACACCACGCTGCCGCGCTTTGATGTGCTGGCCGCTCTCTATCGGACGGAGCAAGGTCTCAAAATGTCCGAGCTCTCGGGCCAGCTCAGGGTTTCGAACGGCAACGTGACAGGGATTGTTGACCGCCTCGTGGACGACGGTCAGATCAAACGTGTTCCCGTAGACGGCGATCGTCGCGCGATGAGAGTTGTGCTCACCAATTCAGGGCGCGCGGACTTCGAAGGACTCGCCGCCAAGCATGAAGCTTGGATCGACGAACTGCTGGGCCAAGTTTCGCCCGACGAAGCTCTCGTCATGGCAGAACGTCTGCGGGCCATCGTCGCGGATGTGGATGGGAGAAACACATGACCTCGATTGCCGCGCACCGGCCGGAACACTTCCTCTGCCAGGTCACGGAGAGCGTCGCTGTGATCCGGCTCGATCGCCCCGAGCGCAAGAACCCCCTCACGTTCGAGAGCTATGCCGAGCTGCGCGATTGGTTTCGTGCGCTGTCCTATGCCGACGATGTGCACGCGGTGGTGATCGCGTCGCACGGGGGAAACTTCTGCTCGGGCGGCGATGTGCACGACATCATCGGGCCGCTCGTTGCCATGGACATGAAGGAACTTCTGTCATTCACGCGAATGACGGGTGATCTCGTGAAAGCGATGATCGGTTGCGGAAAGCCCATCATCGCTGCGGTCGACGGAATCTGTGTGGGCGCCGGTGCCATCATGGCGATGGCGTCGGATCTACGTTTCGCGAGCCCGGAAGCGAAGACCGCGTTTCTCTTCACGCGTGTCGGACTGGCGGGATGCGATATGGGCGCATGCGCGATGCTGCCCCGGATCATCGGTCAGGGCAGAGCCGCAGACTTGCTCTACTCGGGCCGGTCATTCGATGCCGCAGAGGGGCACCACTGGGGGTGGTTCAACCAGATCCATCCCGCCGACGTTCTCGAAGCCGAGGCGGTCGCCTATGCCCGGCGCCTGGCCGCCGGGCCAACATTCGCACATGGCATCACCAAGACGCAGCTCCATCAGGAATGGTCGATGTCGCTCGAACAGGCGATCGAAGCCGAGGCTCAGGCGCAGGCGATCTGTATGCAGACCCGGGACTTCGAACGGGCCTATCGGGCTTTCGTCTCGAAGGAAAAACCCGCCTTCGAGGGGAACTGATGTCAGATCGCTCTTTCCTGGACTGGCCGTTCTTTTCGCCACATCACAAAGCGTTGGCACTGGCGCTCGATGACTGGGCTGGTACCAATCTGGCGACTGTTGACCACTCGGACACCGATGGTGCCTGCCGCAAGCTGGTCGAGAAGCTGGGTCACGATGGCTGGCTTCGTCACACAGGCCTGGACCCGGAGAGCGGTGGCGCTCTTGATGTGCGCACGCTCTGCCTGATCCGGGAGACGCTCTCGCGGCACGATGGTCTGGCGGATTTCGCCTTTGCGATGCAGGGTTTGGGCACCGGCGCAATCTCCCTTTTCGGAAGCACCGAACAGCGAGAGTGGCTGCACGAGACCCGCGCGGGCCGCGCCATCTCCGCGTTTGCATTGACTGAGCCCGCATCGGGATCGGATGTGGCCAGCATCTCGACGGAGGCTCGGCTAGACGGCAATGGATTCGTGCTGAACGGGGAGAAAACCTGGATATCGAACGGCGGGATCGCCGATGTCTATACCGTCTTCGCGCGCACAGGTGATGAGCCGGGTGCCAAGGGCCTCTCAGCATTCGTGGTCCCTGCAACAACACCTGGCCTCGAGGTCGCCGAGCGTCTGCAAACCATCGCGCCGCACCCGCTCGCGCGGTTGCGCTTTTCAGACATGCGTTTACCTGGAGAGGCGCTGATCGGCGCGTCTGGGCAGGGATTTCGCATTGCGATGTCGGTGCTCGACGTCTTCCGATCGACAGTGGCGGCTGCAGCGCTCGGATTTGCGCGGCGTGCGCTGGATGAGGCGATTGACCGTGTGAGAAGCCGCAGAATCCAAGGGGCTCCGCTTGCGGAAATGCAGCTGGTTCAAGGGCATATCGCTGACATGGCGCTTTCTGTCGATGCGGCGGCCTTGCTGACCTACCGTGCCGCGTGGACCAAGGACAACGGAGCGTCGCGCGTCAGCCGTGAGGCTGCTATGGCGAAACTGCATGCCACGGAACAGGCCCAACAGGTCATCGACAAGGCCGTCCAGTTGCATGGCGGAGAAGGGGTGCGCTCAGGCAGCACGGTGGAGAAACTCTACCGCGAGATCCGGGCGCTCAGGATCTACGAAGGCGCATCCGATGTGCAGAAGATCATCATCGCGCGGCAGACACTGTCGGAGGCTGTCTAATGCTGGGCCCTACGGGACATATCGATACCTTTGCTCGGGATAATCTGCCACCGGTCGATCAGTGGCCCGATCTGCTGCTCGATGGCTTCGAGTATCCGGAACATCTGAACATCGGGCACGAACTGACGGGGCGAATGGTCGAGCTGGGGTTCGGCGACCGTCCCGCACTCATCGGGAACGGAAGACAGCGGACCTACAAGGAACTCACCGACTGGACGAACCGGATCGCCCGAACGCTCGTTGAGGACTACGGTGTTCAACCTGGCAATCGCGTGCTGATCAGGTCTGCCAACAACCCGGCCATGGTTGCATGCTGGCTGGCGGCCACAAAGGCCGGTGCGGTGGTCGTGAACACCATGCCGATGTTGCGTGCGGGTGAACTCAGTAAGATCGTCGACAAAGCCGAAATCGGGTTGGCGATCTGTGACACACGGTTGATGGACGAGATGGTCGGCTGTGCGAAAGACAGCCGGTTTCTCGACAAGGTCATCGGCTTTGACGGCACGGCGAACCATGATGCCGAGCTGGATCGCATGGCCCTGACGAAAACGGTTCAATTCGACCCGGTTCGGACAGGGCGCGACGATGTCGCGCTTCTGGGTTTCACCTCCGGCACGACCGGTGAGCCCAAGGCGACCATGCACTTCCACCGAGACATTCTGGTGATTGCAGACGGCTATGCGCGCGAAGTGCTTGGCGTCACGCCAGAGGATATTTTCGTTGGATCGCCCCCGCTCGCATTCACCTTCGGGCTCGGCGGGCTTGCTGTGTTTCCACTGCGGTTTGGGGCTGCCGCCACCCTGCTAGAGCAGGCCACACCGCCGAACATGATCGAGATTATCGAAACGTACAAGGCGACCGTCTGCTTCACGGCACCCACCGCCTATCGGGCTATGCTGTCTGCGATGGAGGAGGGGGCTGATCTCTCGTCCCTGCGGGCTGCAGTTTCTGCGGGCGAAACGCTGCCCGCACCTGTCTACGACGACTGGATTGCGAAGACCGGCAAGCCCATGCTGGACGGGATCGGCGCAACCGAGATGCTGCACATCTTCATCTCCAACCGGTTCGAGGACCATGCGCCGGCCTGCACAGGTCGGCCTGTGACTGGATACGAAGCGAAAGTCGTCGACGCAGACATGAACGAGGTGCCGCGTGGTGAGGTCGGACGGCTCGCCGTACGCGGGCCCACGGGATGTCGATATCTGGCAGATGCGCGGCAGTCTGCTTATGTGCGGGACGGATGGAACATCACCGGCGATAGTTTCATCCAATCCGAGTCCGGGAGCTTTCACTTCGCGGCCCGAAATGACGACATGATCATCTCAGCAGGGTACAACATCGCCGGACCAGAAGTGGAAGCGGCGCTGCTCGGCCATCCTGATGTCGCCGAGTGCGCCGTTGTCGGAGCGCCCGACCCGGATCGAGGTGAGATCGTAGAGGCGCATGTTGTCCTCAGGGAGGACGCTCGTGTTGACGACGACTGTGCGCTTGCCTTGCAGGCCCACGTGAAGGCGTCAATTGCCCCATACAAGTATCCGCGCTCGGTGATTTTCGTGGACTCGTTGCCGAAAACTCAGACCGGGAAAATCCAGCGTTTCAGGCTGAAGAAGCACCACTGAGTGAGCGTTGCGGAATGACGAGACCAACAGGGAGAATGCCGTGCACGAAGTGATTCATCCGGAAAATTGGGCGCCGACCAAGGGGTATGCAAATGGGATCGCGGCTCAAGGCAGGATGCTGTTCGTCGGTGGACAGATCGGATGGAATGAGGATCAGGTCTTCGAGGCGCACGACTTCGTCGGACAAACCGAACAGGCGCTCAAGAACATCGTCGCGGTGGTTTCTGCGGCCGGCGGGGCTCCGGCTGATCTGGTCCGGCTGACGTGGTTCGTCACCGACAAGGCTGAGTATCTCGCCAAGCAGAAAGAGATTGGCGCTGTCTATCGCGCGGTCATCGGTCGGACGTTTCCCGCTATGACGCTGGTCGTTGTATCGAGCTTGCTCGAAGAGGCCGCACTGGTCGAGATCGAAGCGACCGCCGTTCTTCCGGCTCAGACGTGACGCCGATCAGAGCCACCCTCAGGCGGCTTTGATTCCCATGCCGGCTCGGGACTTCGGTAGATCTATCCGGAATCTGGCGCCACGCGTGGTGTTGGTCGCCGCGATGGTTCCCCCCATGTCCCGGATGATGCCGTAGCTGATCGAGAGGCCAAGACCGGTGCCCTTGCCGGGCTCTTTGGTCGTGAAGAAGGGATCGAACAGGCGGTCGAGAATGGCCTCCGGAACACCGCCGCCGGAATCTGCAACGGAGATCGACCAGAAGTCCTCGGACTGCTCGACGAGCGACACGTGAATGTCGCCGCCTTCCGCACTGCCTCGGTGATCTTCGATGGCGTCGCGGGCATTGTTGAGTAGATTGAGAATGACCTGTTCGAACATTACCTGCTGGCCATCCACCGCGGCCGAGCCGGTCGCGATTTCCTGCGTGAGAAGAATTCCCGTGGCGGAGAGCTGCCTCGACATCAGGGTGCAGGCATTCTCGACTGACGCGGCGAGGTCGAATGTGCGTACTTCTCCATCTGAGGTGCGTCCGAAAATCCGCATGTGATTGATGATCTGAGCGGCACGCTCGGTCTGCTCGGAGATGCGTTCGAGTTTGGCGGTCAGATAATCGGCATCGATCTGGCCCTTGGCCACGCGCTTTGCACTGTTGTTGGAGGCCATCCGGATAATGCCGAGCGGCTGGTTGAGCTCGTGGGCAATGCCGGTTGCCATTTCACCCAAGGTTGCGAGCTTCGATGCCTGGATGAGCTGCGCTTGCGAGGTCTTGAGATCGGTGACGTCGGACGCGGAGATGATTGTGCCGATTCCCGCAACAGAGGTACGGCGCACGAGCAGCGTTCGGTCCGGTGCACGCATGAGCTCGAAGGGTAGTGATTCTTCGTCGGTGTCGCTGAGCCTCCAGGCAAGCCACTCGTCTTCCTGGCCGATGGCAGACGGAAAAGCGCCCTGCCGAATGCCCTCGGAGAGGAAATCGGCGAACTCGAAGTCGGTTTCCAAATTTTCGAGAATTGCCGTGTTGAAACGTCGGAATGAAGCGTTGAGAAATATGGCCCGCCCGGTTTCTCCGTAGATCACAACCTGTTCGTCGAGCTGATCGAACGCTTGGATCAAACGTGCTTGTTCGGCCCGCGCCTGTTGAACGGCCAGCATCGCTTCCTGGAAGACCACTGTTGCACGGGCCATGTCTCCGATTTCGTCGGGCCGGTCACTGTCAGGCACCTCAATCTCTGGTGTGCCGGATGCAATCTCTTTCATACGCTCGGCGATCAGTGCCGTTCGGTCGCGTTTTTCGAGCAACTCGCTCTGCTTGAGCTCGAGCGCCGTGCGCTTTGCAGCGAGCGTTCGAGCCATGTCGTTGAAGCAGTTCGCCGTGTCTGCGAGTTCGTCACGGCCATGGACCGGGATCTGGTACTGGAGCTTGCCTGCGGCAAGCATTCTCGCGCCGATTCTAAGTGAAGAGAGCTGCACCGTCAGCGCAGAACCAAGCAGATACCCGAATATGGCCACGAGCGTGACGCCGATCAGCGCAATAATGATGTTCCAGTTCACCGCACTGGCAATCTGCGCCTCGACAACACTGGTCGAGATGCCAATCTCAACCGCACCAAATACCTGTCCTGCCACAGCGATTTGCGCCAACACATCGATCCGATGATCGGAGCGCGCTGCTTCGAAGTCTTTGTCCTGTCGGAAGGGCGCGTCCAGTGCGGACGCATCACCACCTTCGGAGAGGACTGCACCCGATTCATGACGCACGCGCAGGTACACGATCTCATCGTGCTCGAGCGTGTTCTCGATCATCGAGTCGAGGGTCGCGAGATCGGTGGCGATCACCGCATCCGCAGTCATCGTGGCGAAGAGTTCTCCGGTGCTGCGGGCGCGCTCGTAAAGCTGTGCGCTGGCCGTTCCACCATAGTTCAGCTGGTTGATAACGATCAGGATTGCCATCACCGAAAGCTCGATGGCGGCAATCCCGAGTATCGTCTTCAGCCTGAAGGACATCCAGACGCAACCTCTGTGGGTATTCCTGTGGCGTCCGCACCCAGGTCAAGCGCACGAACATCATCCCAATCTTGATCGATGGCAGTTTCGAAACCGTTCATTCCCACGGACTTCGCCAGTTCCGGAGCGTCCGTGTTCACCGCCAGGAGAGTTTCCATAAGCGTGAGACGCAGATCAGACGGAAAGTCGGGACTGGCGGCAATGGCGTGCGGGGTGTATTTGCCCGTCCAGTAAATGATGCGGAGTTGATCACGCACCGCTGGATCGGTGGCGTTGAATGTGCGCAGCACCCCGCCACCCGCAGGCATGAGCCCAGCCGCGACCGCGCGATACACCGAGTCGTGTGACTTGACGTAGCTCGGTGTGAACTCGACCTGTTTTGCACGCATCTCTGCGCGTGGCAGCACACTGGCACCGAACGCGCCCGGAGACGGAAACGCAATCTGAGATCCGCTCAGTTCGTCGAGAGACGCAATTTCGCTGTCTCGGTGCACAACGATCAATCCCTGCAGCTGAGCGTCGGATTGCCGTGCAAGCGCCTGATATCCCGCGCTTTCAGAGAAGATCGTGTAGTGAAGCGGGTTCATGTAGGCGAGGTCATAGACACCAGCGGCCACACATGCCTCGAAACTGGGAATGTCCTTTGCGGTCTGGAACTGGAGCGTCACGCCCATCTCCCGTCCCACCGCCTCGAGGAGCGGGCCCCACATCTGCGCGAGTCTGCTGGCAGATTGCTGGGGCACGATGCCGAACGTGAGGACGCGCCCAGATTGCTTCGCTTGCTCACCCCTGTCGGAGGAGGGAGATGCTCCGATGGCGCCGAGAGGCGCCCCCGCAGCCATGGCCAGGCCCAGAGCGACTGCAGTCGCAGCAGACTTCAGTCGAACCAGGGCGCTCATGACGGATTTCCCTGCGTGGGGTTGTCCTGTGCGTCGCCATGCCGGATCGCTTCGCCCGCTTGAGAGCCTTGGGCTGCGGCCTCCGTTTCAGCGAGAAGGCTTTTCGCCATGACGCTTTGCTCGATGATGTACTGTGCCAAATTGTGCACGTCGGGCGTTCCCATGCCCTCGGTGCGCACGCGCATGATGCTCGCGGCACTTATAACCCGATCCATCTGAAAGTTGAGCTGAAGGAGACGGGCCGCGCTAGATTGTCCCTCGACAGACGGGCTTTCATCACGACGTTCCAGTTGATCGGGTTCAGTTCTTTGCATCCGGACGGGTTCAGGTTGCGGTGCTGAGCCTGTATCCGTGCCCTCCCGATAGTCGTTGAACAGTTTGATCAGGCCCTCGGGAAGCGCCATTTTGGGGAGAAAGCTGACGGTATCTGCAGAGGCGCAATCGATAAGCGTTCCCGGGTCCCCACTGACAATAACGCACTCGAGTTCACGGTCAGGTACGGTGGCCCGCAAATCTTCAATGACCTTCAAGCCGGTTGTCTTCTCGGTCTTCAGATGGAAGTCCGACACGACGAAGCATATCTCGGGGTGGGTCAGGAGGATGGCGCGCGCCTGTACGACTGTGCTTGCGATCAGGCACTTGATACCATGATCATACAGCGCGTCTGTCAGCTCTTCAGCGATGAGCACCTCGTCTTCCACGATTAAGCAGGTGTTGCTCGGCAAGAGATCGCTCGCAGAACAGTTCTCGTTTGAAGAATTGATAGCAACCATGACGAGCTCCTTTGCGCTGCTTTGGCGTTTCGGACTTTTCAATGGTTGCTGATCGGTTTCTGCAGAACTTGGAGCGGATGTGCAAAGATGTGCAAATCACGCTCTGCAGGAGCGCCACTAGGGCTCCGCATGCGGGTTCTCAAGACAATTGAGTTGTTGGGGAATTGCGGTTTAAGCCCTGCCAACCGACAGGCGGAGTCCACGATTGATGACTGCCCTTCCGACGCGCAATGATCACCGGGCGCAGGAAGGTGCCAAGGAAAAGAGGCAACCGACTAGAGGTCACCCGGCGCAGACTGCCTCGACGTTTTCGATAAGTGAGTCCGGATCGACAGGTTTTGCAAAGCACGCGGCGGCACCGAGATCCATGGCTTCGGCACGGCTGCTCTCGGCCCCGTGGCCGGACAACACGAAGATGTTCTGCTTCGGGCGGCGGGCGCGAAGGGCGCGGATCAATTCCAATCCATTTGCGCCGGGCATCTTCAAATCGGTGATCACCAGATCGAACTCCGCCGCATCACATACCTTCAACGCCTCATCCACGGTGCCGGCGGTGGCAACAGAGTACCCCTCGAACTCCAGCGCTTCCTGAAGTTCCTCCACAACCAAAGGTTCGTCGTCGACAATCAAAAGTTTGTGCATCGGCAATCCCAATTTCGTGGAAGAGCTCATAAGGCATCACCGGTTTACGGAAATTGAAGATTGCTCCCGAATTATGGTGTCTCTGTAAGACTGGGGTGAGAACGTTGCGTAAAGTCCTGCTTCTGGAAGATGATGCCGTATTGCGCTCGGAGATTGCCGAGGCACTCGAAGACGAATCTTTTACGGTGCGACAAAGCGGGACAATTGCGTCGTTCTGGCAGGAGTTTCGCCGCTTCGAACCAGAAGTCTCGGTTGTTGACCTGAATCTGCCCGATGGTCGTGGGGCCGATGTGGTGCGGGATCTTCGCATATTCTCAAGCGTCGGAATCCTCGTGCTGTCCGGCCGTCAGGACGAAGCGGACCGAGTGATCGCCCTCGAGATGGGCGCAGATGACTTCATCGTAAAGCCATGCGGCCCGCGAGAGCTCATCGCCCGGATCAACGCAATCCTTCGACGTCTCGACCCGATACCCGCTAGCGACACGCGGGCGGGCGCGCGCCGTGTCGTGAGCTTTGCAGGATACGAACTCGATTTCTCGGCGCGGGAGCTTCGCGGCCCGGACGGAGGTGTTTGCCCTTTGACAACGGCAGAGTTTGATCTGCTGCGGGTCTTCGTAGAACGGCCGCAGCGCGTCCTTTCCCGCAACCAGCTTCTGGATCTCGTGCGGGGCGAGAACTGGGCAGGCTACGATCGCGCGATTGATGGGCTTGTCTCGCGGCTGAGAAAGAAGCTCTCGTGCCCTGAACTGGGCGAACCGATGTTCAAGACGGTGCATGGTGTCGGCTACATGTTTGTGCAGCCCGTCTCCTAGCCTGGAGGTTCACCGGGCGGCTTTTACGAAAGGATGTCTCTGATCGCATCGTTGATGGTCATGGCGTCAGCCTGTGACTGGCCCGAACCGCACATATGTCCCCAGTCCGTGTGGATCTCCCGATAGGTTGCCTCCCGGATCTTCAACGCTTCCGCCCGGCAGTCAGCCGGGGTGAAGTACAAATCCGTGCTGGCGGTCATGACGATGGTCTTCGCGGAAATCCTGCCCAGCGCCTCCGAGAGCTCCCCTCCATCCGATACATCGTTGGCCATCCAGGTGTGCGCGCAGGCGCTGATATCCCCGGCATCGCGTGCCATGAAGAGCTTGTCCCAGTACCCCTCGAGCCAATCGTCGAGCGTCTCGAAAACCCCAAACGTTTTTCGATATGCTGGTTCCAGATACCCCGCGCGTTTGATCCAGGGTTGAGAATACGCCCAACCCGCATAGACCCGGCCAGCCGCCCTCAACCCCGCAACAGGCGCTTCGTCCGTGCCGTAGCGGTGATCCGCCGCGAGCGCCGCGAGAACGCCTTCCAGAAAAACGCGGTTGTGTGGCGTCGTGCGCGCCGTGCCGCAGACCGTCAGCAGACGCGCGACCCTGTCTGGCTCTTCAACCGCCCAGCGATAGCTTTGCTGCGCACCCATCGACCAGCCAACGGCAAGTGCAATCGGCGCCGCGTCAAATCGCTCAGCCAGGAGCCGCCGTTGCAGTTCAATATTGTCTTTGTGTGTGACCGACGGAAAGCCCGGGGTGTTCGACGGTGAAGAAGATTCACCGTTGCCAAGCATGTTCGGCACCACGATGCACCAGCGATCCGGGTCGAGTGCCATCTCGCGACCGATGAGAAACGCGTTCTGGTCGTGGGTGCCTCCGAAACGGGTCGGATAGAGGATCAGGTTGTCCCGGGCCTGATTCAACTCACCCCATACCGCATAGCGACACCTTGCGCCCCTCAGCACGCCGCCAGAGGCCAGCGGCAGATCGGTGGTGAAGTCTTCGACATGCATGCGAGTCTCCGCGGTCCGTTGCCCGGACACCAGCATTGCACATTGCGCGGGCCGGGCGAATGGCTGATCATCGCGGCAGCGAATTCAGGACTTCGGGGCTCTCCATGCGGTGGCGCATTCTATTGCTGGTGGCCTCGGCGCGTCTGGCGCTGGGACTGCAGTTCCAGACCCTGGCCTCGACCAGCGAGTACCTGATCCGTGATTTCGCGCTCGACTATGCCCAGATCGGTACGCTGATCGGGCTGTTCATGTGGCCGGGGTTGCTGCTGGCGATACCTGCTGGGATGGCCGGGCGCTGGTTCAGCGACAGGGCGCTGACCAGCCTGGGTCTGGGCCTGATCGCACTGGGCGGCGTGGTGGCGGCGCTGGCCGGCGGCGAGATTCAGATCGGCATCGGCCGTTTCATCTGCGGCACCGGCTTCGTTCTGTCGACGATCTATTGCACCAAGATGATCACCGACTGGTTCACGGGCCGAGAGATCGCGACGGCGCTGGGTATTCTGGTCATGACCTGGCCCTTGGGGATTGCAATCGGTCAGACCGGACACGAATGGCTGGCGGCAAATGTCGGCTGGAGTGCTGCATTCATGGCCGCATCAGCCTACGCCATCCTGGCCACCCTGTTGATTGCCATCTTCTACCGCCCGCCGGAGCACGCGACAGGTGTTGCCAGGACCTCGCACGCCTCGCGCTTCAGCCGCGCCGAGTGGATCCTGATTGCGCCAGCCGCCATGGTCTGGGCGCTCTTCAATGCGGGTTACGTGGTGTATCTGAGCTTCGCCTCAAAGGTTCTGGTGGCCGGGGGCACGCCTGCGCTGACCGCTGCCGCGATCATCAGTGTGGCCAGCTATGTGATGATGGGCTCGGGGATCATCTGCGGGCAGGTTGCCGACCGGACCAAGAGGTATGATCTGCTGCTCTACATCGGCATGGCCTCGGCGATCGTGGCGCTGATACTGCTGCCGCGGTCCGGAATGGCGCTGCTATCGAGCCTGATGTTCGGGCTGCTCGGCATGGCGCCCGCCGGGATCATCATGGCACTGGTCGGACAGGCCATGCGGCCCGAGAACCGGGCGTTCGGAATGGGGATCTTCTTTTCGATCTATTTTCTGGTCACGGCGCCGGCCCCGACCATAGCCGGTTGGCTGTTCGACCGGTCCGGAGACGCCTTCCAGCCGGTCCTGTTCGCGGCGGTCCTGTTCGGACTGACGGCGCTGTTCAACCTGGTGTTCCGGATGCTGCAGCGACGCGTACCACTAGACACCCCGGCGTGAGACGCCCGGGCCCAAGCGTCAGAAGAACCTTAGGTAACGCTCGCGCTCCCAATCCGAGACATGGTTCAGGTAGCTCATCCACTCTTGCACCTTGTACTCGGTCCATGCGTCGAACATCTCGTCACCGAAAACCGTGCGTGAGATGGGGTCATTCTGGAATGCCCGCACCGCCTCGTCCAGTGTCTGGGGGAGAACATCGATCTTGCGCCGTTTGCGCTCACGTTCGCTGATGAGATAGAGATTGTCCGTGTTGGGATTGCCTGGATCGAGCCCTTCTTCAATGCCCTGAAGCCCCGCTGCGAGGCACATGGCAGCTCCCAAATAGGGATTGCATGCACTGTCGGCCGCGCGAAGCTCGACCCGGCCGCCACCTTTGGGAATGCGCATCGCGTTCGTACGGTTGTTGTTGCCGTAGCACGCGTAGATCGGGGCCCACGTAAATCCGGACATGGACCCTTGCTTGACCAGCCTCTTGTAGCTGTTCACCTGTGGCGCCACGACCGCCATGATTGCCTGCAGGTGCTTCAGAACACCGGCCATGAACTGATAGCCCAGTGTACTCAGACCACAGCCTCGGGGATCATCGGGGTCCTTGAACAGGTTCTCTCCCGTGCCGGCATCGGCGAGCGACATGTTGAAGTGCGCACCTGAGCCTGTGCGCTCTCCGAAAGGTTTCGGCATGAACGAGGCATACGCGCCGTGCTTTCGCGCGATTGCGTTCGCCATCATCCGGAGAAAGACATAGCGGTCCGCCATGGTGCGTGCATCAGCATAGGCAAAGTCGATCTCGACCTGGCCGATGCCGTCCTCATGGTCGAAGGAGTAGACATCCCAGCCGAGCGTGTTCATCGCGTCCACAAGCTCGCCGAGCCAGTCGATGTTGTCGAGCAGGCGTGTCGTGTCGTAGGCGGGTTTCTCAAGATGGGCGAGCGCTGAGACCGGGTTGCGCCCCTCGGGTTCGTCGCGAAAGACGAAAAACTCGGCTTCCAGTCCAAGATTGAGTGTGTAACCCAGTTCGTGTGCGCGAGCGATCTGGCGGTTCAGAATGTTGCGTGAGCAAGCTTCAAACGGCTTTCCCTCGCACCAGAGATCGGACGGGAACAGCGCGATCTCCGGCTGCCAGGGCAAGATCATCACCGCATCCGCATCCGGCATGCAGCAAACTTCCTCGTCCTGAATCTCCTGAGGCACCCCATCGAGCGCCGCGCCCGTAAACATCTCGGAGCCAGCCATCATCTGTTCGAGATGCGCGATCGGGACAAACTTCGACTTCGACACGCCGTGCATATCGACATAGGAAGCGATGCAGGTGCTCACACCCTGTTCGCTGAGATAGCTCCTCAAGCCTTCGATGTCGGTCATTGCTCCCCCGTCTGACTTCACAAGCAACGTATGTGCCGTTCTCCAAACGGCATCCTAGAAAGGATTTTGCTGCGTGACGAGCAGGGTGCTTCATATGTCGCATGCAAAACGTGCGCTTGTCCGCGACCTCTCGATGCTTCACGATAACCTGGCGAAAATTTTTGCATGGTTGTCGATGTTCGGCACAAAACGCAGGCTTCGAATGCACCAGAATTCAGATGCACATGGTCGACGGGTGAGAAGCCAGCCTGCTCACTTGCTGCTATGTGACCGGGCGCAACGCTTCTGATGGGGTACGTGCGTCAAAAGCTGGTTCGAGAAACGTCTGCAGCACATGAAGCATTGCACGTCCATCCGCTGTTGGGCCGTGTCGCGGACGTCACGATTGATCCTGCGACATATCATCTGGCCCTCGCCGCGAACCGCATTGCCTTTGAAGGGATCGAAGAACGCAGATCGCACCTGCAAGTCTGGCCCGAGTTCAGTGTTGCACAGGACATTGAGGCCCTGTCGCGTGATCTGTGTTCTCACGCTTGCCCGTCTGTTGAACTAGATGTACCGGATCTGAGACGCGATACGCATTTGCTCGGCGCACTTTATGTCCTGCATGGGTCTGGGTTTGGTGCCAGAGTCATCTCACGGAACATAAAGACTGTTCTCCCCGGCGTATCGGTCTCGTACTTCTCACGCGCGCGCGATCCTCGTGTTTGGAGGCGACTTGTGGCTGAGCTAGAGTCTCACGCAAATTCTCCGGGCCGCGTTGATGAAGTCACCTACGGCGCACAGGTGACGTTCGAATTCATTGATCAGGTCGCAACGTCACTGCTTGTGGCACAGCGCCAGCACTCGAGAGCGCCGTTGAAGACGCCTAGGCGCATACCTCCGATGCCGACCGTTCCGTGCTAGAAGCCTTCGAGGACGATCTTCCCCCTAGCCACACCGCTTGCCAAAGTCATGTGGGCGTGCCGAATGTTCTCGGCATTGATGCTTCCCAGCGTCTCTGTGGCGGTCGAGCGAAGTTTCCCTTCGTCAAGCAATGCGGAAACGTGGTTGAGGATCTCCTGTTGGCGCTCGATGTCCGCGGTGCCAAACAGCGACCGGGTGAACATGAGCTCCCAGTGGGTCGACACCGACTTTGGCTTGAACGGCATGATGTCAAGTGTGTCCGGGTCGTCGATGAGGCCAAACCTCCCCTGAGGCGCAATCAGATCGACAATCTGATCCAGGTACTGGTCAGTGTGGGTTGTCGAGAAAACGAATCCCGGTGCACCGATGCCAATCGCTTCGATCTGCTTGGGCAACGGTTCGCGATGATCAATCACGTGATGTGCGCCCAGCTCGCTTGCCCAGGACTGGGTCTCGGGCCGCGAAGCGGTGGCGATGACGGTCAGGTCTGTCAGCGCTCTCAGAAGCTGGATCGTAATTGAGCCCACACCGCCGGCGCCACCGATGATCAACACGGCGGGTGCCGCGCCAGCGACGGGGTCACTGACACGCAAGCGATCGAAGAGCATTTCGTAGGCGGTCAGTGACGTGAGGGGCAGGGCAGCGGCATCTACATTTGACACCGTGGCCGGCTTGCGGCCAACGATGCGCTCGTCCACAAGATGGTACTCAGCATTCGTCCCGGATCTGTTGATCGCCCCCGCATACCAGACCATGTCGCCCAGTGAGAACGCGGTCACCTTGTCGCCGACGTCTGCCACCTCACCCACTGCATCCCAGCCAAGAATGTTCGGCAGCTCGCCCTCTGGTGGGCGTCTGTTGCGGATCTTGTAGTCGACCGGATTGACCGAGATCGCATCGACGCGCACCAGTAGGTCGTGGCCTGTCGCCCGAGGCTTCGCCGTCTCGAAGTCGACCAGCGAATCCTCCCGGTCAATCTCCCCAAGCATCGTGTAGCCGACAGCCTTCATTGCCTGTTCCCCGCAGTGGTTGACCGAGGGAGGAACCATCCCAGGGTCAGTGTTGCATTGTCAGTCGTGCCCTTGGCCACTCTCTTGAGATACCTGGCGCAGGCCATGGTTTTCCCCGGAAGATAGCTTCAGGCGATCTTGGTCATCTCGTTGAGGACGAAGTTTGCAACTGCCCCATCCGTTGCCTCCATGTAGCTCGCGAGATGTGGTGCATTCATGTGGGTCTGCCAAAGCTCCCGGCTCTCCCAATTCTCGTAAAACACGAAGAAGCCGGGAGAAGACGTATCAACATGGAGATCGTATTGCAGGCATCCGGCCTCCGCACGTGTGATCGGAACGAGTTTCTCCAGCTCGGAGCGAACCAGCGCTTCCTTGCCCGGAACTGCGGTGATTTGTGCAACGATGGTCAGCGCCATCACGTGTGCTCCCTTTGACATTTGCAACTATGTCTCGGTATATGATCCGACAGGAAAAAGAGCGCAAGTACGCACAATCTTGGCCTATAGGTACAGAATGGATACCGCTGATCAAACCGACCTGCCGCTGCCAAAAAGGTTTCTGCGCTACGACTGCAGCGGCGGATGTCCGGTCGAGGCAGCGCTCGAACAGATTGCAGGAAAGTGGAAAGGATTGATCATCTTCCACCTGCTCGACGAGACGCTTCGGTTCAATGAGTTGTTGCGCAGGGTCGGCACGGTGACGCAACGCAGCCTGACCAAGCAACTCCGCGAACTCGAACAGAATGGCATCGTGCACCGTGAGGTCTTCGCAGTGGTGCCGCCGAGAGTGGAGTACAGTCTCACCGACAAGGGGCGGCAGCTGAGAGACGCGATCGAAGCGCTGCGTGTCTGGGGCATGCAGCATCCGAGGTGAAGCGGCGCGCGACGCAACGCAGAAGAGCATGTGTGGAATGGACTGCAGCTAGAGCTTTGTATGGCGTGAGAGCGAGACCAAGCCCACGCTCTAGGCTTTCGCAGAGATCTCACGCGGGTGCGCGCGGAGCACTGACCGGAGAAACTCAATCATCACCCGCACCTTCCTGGGCACATACACCCGGCTTGGGTAGAGCGCCCAGGCACCTGTCTCAAAAACGGTGCTGGTGCAGCAGAAGTCGGGGAAGACATCGACGAGACGTCCTTCTTGGAGGTCCCGTCCTACCAACCAGTCTGCCAACAAACAGGGTCCCATCGCGTGACGTGCGGCTTCCCTTAAGACGAGTGCGTTCGAGATCAGAAATTTGCCACCGACGTGTACGTCGAACTCGGTCATGTCTGCGTCGCGGAACCGCCATGTGCCTCGAAAGCCAGGGAGGGCGAAGCGCAAGCAGTTGTGTTGTGTGAGTTCGGTGGGATGCGACGGGACACCTGCTTTCGACAAATATTCTGGTGCGGCGACAACCCGGTATCGGGTCGACATCAGACGCGTCGCGATCAAGTCTCCGACGGGTTTGGGTGTCAGACGAATGGCGAGGTCTATGCCCTCCGACAACAGGTCAAGATTGACGTCCGTTGCTTGCAACTCGAGCACGACATCGGGATACGACTCACCAAACGCTGCCAGATGCGGAATCAGGCATTCCTGCGCAAGGGAGACCGAGGCCGTCATGCGCAACGTGCCAGCGGGGGAACGATGGGACATGGTGGCGGCGTCGCGAGCAGCGTCAAGCTCTTCGACAAGTGGCGCAATGCGCGAGAGATAAAGCGCACCGTCTTCCGTGATCGAGAGACTTCGCGTGCTGCGTTGGAATAGCCGAAACCCGATTTCTCGCTCGACCTGAGAAACTGTACGAGAGACACGCGAGGCATCGATGTCCAGCACGCGCGCAGCAGCGGCAATGCTGGGTTGTTGCGCGACCAGAAGCACGACTTTGAGTGCAGAAATATCCATTCATGCAGGTTATGCATGAAACTGATGCGTTCTGCGACATTCACTCAGCGCGCCGTGTGACGTAGTTGTTTCGTGAGAAAAGCACGATCGGTGCCTTGAGCCGATCCCGGAAGTAGGAATGCAGACATGATTGACCTTAGCGGTAAGACGGTCATCGTCACGGGGGCGAGCCGAGGTATCGGAGAAGAGACAGCACGGCACATGACCACGCTCGGGGCAACGGTCATCCTCGCAGCCAGGAGCACGGCCAAGATCGATGCGATTGCCTCCGATCTGAGGGCAGAAGGCGCTGAGGCGCACGCAATCTCCTGCGACATGGGCGATTGTACCAACGTCCAGACGCTCATCCAGGAGACCGTCGAGCGGACGGGACGAATAGATGTTCTGGTGAACAACGCAGCCGTGATCGATCCAATTTCTCGCCTGGCGGACGCCGATCCCGCCGCATGGTCCAGTGCCGTTGATATCAATCTGAAAGGTGTGTTCTACGGCCTGCGCTTCGCGCTGCCTCACATGATCGGACAGGGCGGCGGGACGATCATCAACATCAGCTCTGGCGCGGCCACCAGCGCCCTCGAGGGCTGGAGCCACTATTGTTCTACCAAGGCCGCCGTACTCTCCCTGACCCGTTGCGTCGACAAGGAGTATCGCGCGCACGGAATTCGTGTCATCGGCCTCAGCCCGGGTACGGTTGCAACCGAGATGCAAGTCCAGATCAGAGCATCCGGAATCAATCCTGTGAGCCAGCTGGATCCATCCGTCCACATCCCGTCAGAATGGGTAGCCCGCGCCATCGCCTATCTGTGCACACCGGCCGCCGATCAGCACAGGGGTTGCGACTTTTCGCTGAAATCCGATTCGGGTCGGGCTGAAGTCGGGCTGACATAGCACGGGCTGGCGCGCATCATGGGTTAGCAGTGCCCGTGTAGCCGAATGCGATCGGCTTGGCTCGTTCTGTCCGCACTCCCAGACCGGGCACAGCCAAAGGGCAAAACAGCCTATGCGCCGCAGTCTTTCGGCAACGCGGAGTGTTGCGCCACAGTCTCTTGCAGCCTAAAGTTGAAACATCAGGAGCGCACTTCTCCCTTAGGGGTTGTTCGTTCACATGCATTTCAGCGAGCTCACGAGGCACTGATCCATTGACCACGTCAGCGACACTCGAACGCAAAGCACTCGAAGAATGTAACCGAGAGCCCGTCCACATTCCCGGAACAATTCAGCCAGCTGGTGCGCTGGTCGCGTGTTCGGTGAATGATCTGAAGATCACGCACGCAAGCGAAAACTCAGCGATGTACTTGGGAAAGTCGCCCGATGAACTGCTGGGGAACGATGCCGGGCCGATCCTGAGCAGCGCGCTACTGGCCGCCTTTAAGGAGACAGTGGCCGAGCCGACCATTTCGACCAAGCGCCTGATCGTTGGAGAGCTTCAGACACGTGCTGGTCTCTGTGAGGTCAGCGTCTTTCGCAGCGGCGAGCGCTACGTTCTGGAAATCGAACCGATCGGAGAAGTGCCATGGTCCGATAGCAAGGCATCGCGACAAGTCACGGCTTCGCTCGACCAGATAAACCGGCATACCGACCTGAACGAACTGCTTACGGACAGCGTGACGTTTCTGTACGAATTGTCCGGTTACGATCGGATCATGGCCTACCAGTTCGCCGATGATGGCAGTGGCGAAGTGGTTGCCGAACACCGCGTAGAAGGCATCGAATCCTTCCTTGGTTTGCGGTTCCCGAGTTGGGACATCCCGGACCAAGCACGAGACATCATGAAACGCATTCCGTTGCGTTCGATTGTGGACGTTGACCAGACGCCTGTTCCCATTGTCGCGCTTGATCCTTCTTCAGACCCGCTCGACATCAGCATTGGACGGCTTCGAGGCGTATCGCCCGTGCACCTGGAGTATCTCCGCAACATGGGCGTGAAAGCATCGATGACGCTCTCCGTCGTCGTGGATGGGGTGCTCTGGGGAATGATTTCCTTCCACCACTACAGCCCGAAGTGCCCGTCGCCCCAGCTGGTTTCGGTCCTGTTGTCCTTTATCCAGTACTTCAATTTGAAGGTGGCTCTGCTGCAGGAACAGCTGGCAGTGCGCGCCCGTGAAAAAGTTCAGTCCCTCCATTCCGATCTCTTGGACGCTCACGTCGATGGCGCGACACTGGCCGAGATGCTCACCAGCGATCCGATGCCATTGATGAATGAATTCAAAGCGCAAGGCATGATGCTTCACTATGCCGGAGAGTGGCACAGCTTTGGCGCAACCCCTGACGTGAGCGCGCTGCAGGTGCTGATCAAACGAGCACAGGCGACGCTAAATATTGTTCCATGTACGAACCTGTCCAAAGAAACCGGGCTGCATGAAGACGAGTTCGACGGGCTCGCAGGCGCATTGGTGACGCCGCTTGGCGGCGACGACATGGTGATTGTTCTGCGCAGATCGATCCACACCGAAATCAGATGGGCGGGCGCGCCCAAGAAGGACGTCATCCAGGAAGGTCAACATGTGCGGCTATCACCGCGCGGATCTTTCGCGCTCTATATGGAATCAGTGAGTGGTGAATGTGCGCCATGGCGCCCGATAGACAGGGAACTTGCCGCGGGTATGTCAGCGATCCTGCTGCAGAGCGCTCAGCAAAAAGCCGAGATCGAACGCAGATTCTTCGAAGATCAGGTGCGCCAGCAGAAGCTGATGATCAGTGAACTGAACCACCGTGTCCGCAACATACTCGCCCTGATCAGGTCAATTTCGCGCCAGGCCCGGAGACACAACTCCTCCCTAGACAGCTACGCAGCGGCCCTTGAACGCCGGATCAAGGCGCTGGCGATCGCACATGACCTCAGCACAGGCGCGGCCCGCGCAAACGTCAGCGTTCGCGAAATCATAGAGACAGAGGTCGAACCGTTCAGCGACTCGGTCGAGGATCGGATCCGGATAGAAGGCCCTGACGCGAAAATCCGCGTTGACCTATGTCCGATCTTCGCGCTGGTGCTTCACGAGCTCATGACGAACGCCAACAAATACGGCGCTTTCTCAGTGCCCAATGGCCGGATAGAGGTCGATATTGGTCCAAAGGGCAATGGATATGGCGTCAGATGGCGTGAGGTTGGCGGCCCACCGGTCAAGGAACCATTGCATCGCGGTTTCGGAACAACGTTGATCGAGCAGGCGATCCCGTTCGAGATGGACGGCTCCGTTGACCTGACCTTCGAGCCCACCGGTGTGATAGTGGAAATGTGGCTACCGGACACCATGATAGACACCGGCAACGAAGACGCCGGAGAGCGGTTCGCTTTCGGCGAACGGCTCAATTCGCAGCGGGAAGCTGAGCGCGACCCGGATGACACAGACCGCAAGGTGCACATCCTGCTCTTGGAAGACAACTTTGTGATTGCAATGGATATGGAGGATGCCCTTCGGGGCATCGGCTACAAGAATGTTTCACTGGCCTCGAATGTTGATGATGCACTCGCAAAAATCGAGCAGGCCTCCATCGGGCTAGCAATTCTTGACATGCATCTTGGCGGGCCGAACAGCTTTGGTGTCGCTCGGGAACTGATCAAGCGAGGAATCCCCTACATGTTCATCACCGGATATGGCTCGGACCTGGTTCGTCCAGCAGACTTGACGGCCGCGCCCGTGCTGACGAAGCCTGTTGAAAAGGTTCAGTTGGTCCAAGAACTGAAGTCCCTCCTTGACTGAGATTTCTCATTTGCGTCGGGATCTTGTCGGGTCTGGTGTGGACGAAGGGCGCCGAGCGGAGACGATGCGCTACTATGCGCGCGCGCTACGAGTCTACGTCGACAGCGGTGCACTCGAGGCAAACCTTCTGACACGGCAGGTCGGCGCTCGCGCGGTTCGAGAAAACTGGTCGATCGAGGACATCAGCTTCGTGCACCACGAACTGCTGCTCGGTGCATTCGAGAATGCGCAGTTGAACCGGGTGATGTTGAGATCGGCCCAGAGCTTTCTGTGCCACGTCACCTCGTTCCACGACCAAGCGATTTCAGGGTACCGCGAGTTGGGTGGGATGCTGAAGCGTGAAGTCCGGGACCGGCGACGCGAGGCGAGCAATCAGGCCAGCATGTCTGAAGAACTGGCTAGGTCGCGAGAGCGCCTGACGTTCGAGCTGTCGCGGAGCAACCGGAAGCTCCGTGACCGCACCGAAGAACTCGAGCGCATCAACGAAAAGCTCATGCAGCAGCAGGAGGAACAGCGGTCGTTTGTCTATTCGATCTCGCACGACCTGAAATCGCCCGCAAACACCATTCAATCAGTCCTGCAAATGTTCATCGAGGACAACGCGGAAAGCGATGTCGACTTTTCGGACCTAAAGCTCGTGCTCGGGGTCGCTGAGCGCATGAAGGTGTTGCTCGATGACTTGCTCAACTACACGCGGGTTCTGTCAACCGAGGGAGAGCGCAAGACCATAAACCTGAACGCCATTCTGTCAGACGTGGTCGATGATCTCTCTGGTGCGATCACAGAAGCCAATGCGCAAATCACCGTTGGCGACCTGCCCGATGTCGTAGGCGCGCCATTCATGATCCGACTGTTGTTTCAGAACCTCATCTCGAACGCGATAAAGTTCCGGAAGCCGGATACGGCGCCCTTGATAGAAGTGAAGGACGTGAGCCCGATCGCGATAAGCCATGTCCGGATTGCCGTAACTGACAACGGGCTCGGTATCGCGAAGGAGTACCACGAGAAGATCTTTCGATTGTTCGCGCGCCTGCACTCACAAGAAGACTTTCCCGGATCGGGTCTGGGTCTCGCCCTCTGCAATCGGGTGCTGCAGGCGCATGATGGGGAGATCACCGTTGAATCCGAATTGGGTCGAGGGTGTACATTCTATCTGAAGCTCCCCTGCTAGCTGCGAGTCAGGGCCGAGCAGCACACGCAATCGACTACAGAACTTGGTGCCGAGCCAATCGACGACGCGATTGGGCGAGTTTGAACGACAACAGTCGGAGGCCCGCGACTTCACCGTACATTACCGCATGTTACGAAGCTTGGTGCCTCTGGAAATATATCAAATTTAATCAAAATCTTATTATAGAATTTTAATCTCACGCAAAACTCTATCCCTCCAGTGCAAGTACAGTGCTGGTATTGCGAGTACGCAGCTTTTTCTGCGAATGCTGTGATTAAGCCCATGGAGCCTTGACAAAAAATCAACGAGAGAACTGCAGGCTGGCCCCGTGAAGTCGGAGCACCCAATGTCTGTCCAGCCCGATCTGCCAGATGACCTTGAGGAACAGGTGTTTGTTCCCGAGCACTTGGCCCGTCTGTATCCCGGCTGGGATGAAGCACGATATCCGGCCGCCATGGTCACGGAGATGGGCCAGGCAAAAGATCTCTCCGAGATATTTGACTGCATCACGTTTTGGATGCAGCGCTTGTTCGCTGCGGACCGGACAAGTGTGGTGCTCGAGGACGGGAACGGCATGCTCACGGTCTGGGCGCTCCGCGGCAGTTCCGCGTCGCGCATGGACAAGAGCATCCCCAAGAGTCGAGGACGGCTGGGACGCGCGCTGGCCGATGGGATGCTGATCTTGTCGCGTGACCTGAAGGATTGCTCTGAGCCGGACAGCCGTTCATTGTATGAGAATGGGCTGAGGCGGGCGATAAATGCCCCCCTCAAAGCAGCGTCTCGATGCTTTGGCGCGATCAACACATGCTATGAAGATGAGTATGCGGTGGGCCCGCGCGAGGCCTTCGACTTGCAGATGTTTGCAAACTGGGTTGCTCCTCTCATACGATATCAGCAGGAACTGCAGACCACCGCGAGCGAGGCGCGCATCGCAAAGGCTGAAATTGATCGCGCACGAGGCGAGGCCAGCGCGAAAACTTCCTTCATCGCCAACATCAGCCACGAGATCAGAACACCGCTGAACGGCATTCTCGGCATGGCACAACTGCTTGCCTCGGATACGCGTGACGCCCGGCAAGCCGAAATGGTCGATACCATTCTCAGCTCAGGCAATGCTCTGCTGAAGATACTCAACGACCTGATAGATATCTCGCGCATCGATGCGGGCCGGATGAGCATTCTGCCTGTGCGCAACACCCCTCGCGCGCAAATTGAACGGATCGTTCGCCTGTGGACGCAGCATGCCCATCAAGGCGGGCTCAAGCTGTCGCTTTCAATTGATGAGACAGTTCCCGACTGCCTGATCTATGATGCAACGCGGGCGGAACAATGCATTTCTAACCTCATCTCGAATGCCATCAAGTTCACTGATGAAGGTGAAATCCGCGTGGTGGTTTCGGCGGAAACGGGGAGCAATCAATCCGCGCTCACGATCTCGGTATCCGATACGGGATGTGGCATTGCACCCGAGGAGATAGAGGAACTCTTCGAACCGTTTCGCCAGGCTGACCAATCAACTCAGCGCCAAGCCCATGGGGCAGGGCTCGGACTTTCGATTTGTCGGAAAATTGCCAGGCTCATGGGCGGTGACGTGACCGCAAACAGCGTTCTGGGATCCGGTTCGGTTTTCCTATTCAGATTTGTGGGGCGCAATGCGCAAGGCACCGGCGAGATCACGGACAATGAGCAACCCGTTCTGAGACGGCCGGATACGGCCGGCCTGACGGGCAAACGCGTTCTCGTCGTTGAAGACATTCCGACAAATCGCGTGGTGATCGAGATGATGCTCAATCACCTTGGAATGTCAGTGGAGCATGCCGAGAACGGGCGTATCGCGTTGGACCTGATGAAGCGCCAGGAGTTCGATCTCGTTCTTCTGGACATGCACATGCCGGTGATGGATGGGGCCGAGACCATTGCTGCAATTCGAGCCGCACCGGATGCGTTGCGGGAGATGAAGGTGATCGCATTGACAGCTGACGCTCTGCACGGCGATCGGGAGCGACATCTATCGATGGGTCTCAACGGGTATGTTGCGAAACCCATCGATGCCAAAGCGCTGGTTCACGAGATCAAACGGTTGATCGCCTAGCCATCTGCCCAGCAACAACGGGCCTTGGCCAATCTCCAACTGCCATCCTGCTGCGCATCGCCTCGCAAGGCGCGTGTCTCATCGTGCTTCACATGCCGATCCAGAGGACGTGTGCGTGATCCGAAGCAACGCGACACACGCATCAACGGCGCCCTCATTGTCCTTGCCGAGAGCCCATCTGACTTGTTCCGGGGTCAGGTCAGGCTCGAGATCAAGCAGCAATGCGGTGATCCCAGAGACATGGGCTGCGGCAATCGAGCTGCCTGAAAAGAAATCAAATGCGCCCTGGGGGGCCGTGCTGAGAACATCTACTCCCGGCGCAAGCAGCGATACGCTGGAGACAGCCTCGGGCGAGCGCGGGCCTGCGGCGACGACAGTCACCCCGTCAACTGATGTGGGAAAGCTCTTGTCGTCCCCATTCCCGGACGCGGTGATCACTGTGATGTTTCGCTGAAGCGCTGTTTCGACGAGCTCCGATAAGAGCGGATCGTGGGGCCCACCCAAGCTCAGATTCAGAACATTGACATCGTGACCAAGCGCAAAGTTCAAAGCCCGCGCGAGCGTGAAGCTGCTGCAACGGCCGGGCGCTCCAGGTGAAATTTCCCAGCAGCCCCGTAGTGCGAGGATTTCGGCATCCGGTGCCACCCCGATGATCCCCCGTCGCCCACCGGCGTTCGCAGCGATGACCCCGGCTATGGCCGTGCCATGTTCTTCTGGTTTTGTGCCGTCACCGACGAAGTCACGCACAAGCCCGATGCTTGGTGCGAGATTGAAGTGCTCGGCGTCGAGGCCGGTGTCGACCAAAGCGATGCGCACGCCCTTTCCGGTCGCAATGTCATGGGCCGCAGGAACACGCAGTTCTGCCATGCTGTCTTGCAGCGCAGATAGGTTGTCCGGCACGGGCCGACTGAGCGTTTCGAACCTTTGCATGCGCTGGACGGTGCGCGTCCGGGGATCGGCCGAAAGCGTCTTTTCGGCCTCGGCAACCAGCGCATCTGCAGCGATCCGAAAGACGAAGCAGTGCACATTGATCGCATGGAGGGGCCATTCGGACTCAAGCTCTACCGTGTGGTCACGTTCGAGCGCCTTGGCCAGAGCCGACAGTTCCTCGGGATCGGACAGGGGAACGGTGACGATGAGATGCCGCGATTCATCGAGCTCGCGCGCCGAAGTGAGTTTCCACTGCGGGCCACCAGATGTTTGCGGCATTGTGCAGGCGGACAACACGACGAGAACGAAGACGGCAATGACGAAAACGAGCTTCATCACCCGCCGCTCCTGACCCGGACAAGGAGGACTTCGGGGTGCGCTCTCAACGCCGCCGCGATGCTGTCCAGATCCGCGTCTTCGCTTGGGACGACCGTGTAGATGCCCCGCGTCGACGAACCTTCATGAACGGTGAGGCCCAACCCGGTGGCAATCTCGCCAAAGGCTTCTTCCGGGACGTTTTCGGCGACTTTCACCCGGATCGATGGTCCTGCCAAACTGGGTGTCGGGGTGGTGAGCGTCTCGTAGCTTGCCGTTGTCTGCGGCTCGGGTTGGAGCATGATCGCCAGAGCAAGCGTGGCAACTGAGGCCGCGAGTGAGAGACCTGCCAATCCACCCCAATGCGCGCGCACCCACTCTGCAATCCGGGACAGAGTCCCGCCGCTTCTTCTGGCACACTGTCTTTCATCAGCCGTGATGCGCACACTCAAGCTCGCCCAGCTCCGCGCAGCAGCGGTTTCATCATCCGGAATACGCGCCAGGACCGAGGCCAGTTGTGTCTGCTCTCGGATCTCTCTTGCACAGGTTGGGCAGGCGTCGCGGAGTTGCTCGATCTCAAGCCGCTCTGGCTGATCGAGTGTCCCATTGACATACCAGGGGATGAGGAGAGTGACATCTCCGCACTGTTCCGCTTCAGTCCTCATAGAACTGCTCAACTCACTTCTCCCGTCCACAAGGGCCTCTCGCTGAGCAGAGCCCGCAGTTTCGCGCGCGCGTGAAACATGCGCGACTTCACGGTTCCGACCGGACACTCGGTGATCTGCGCGATTTCCGCCAGCTTGTAGCCATAGTGATAGGTCAGCTCGACAATCGCCCGCTGCTCGATCGGAAGCCGCTGCAAGGCGGCTGCAATCCGTTCGCGATCGAAGATGATCTCGATCTCGTCAAGGCCGGTTCGATCCGTTTGCATTTGCTCATCAAGCTCATCATGGAGGCGCTCGGGTTCGGACTTGCGGCGCGCCTTGATCGCCGTGCGATACGCGACTCCGAGTATCCACGTGGACACCTTCGAGCGTCCCTCGAAACCCGACGCTTTTCGCCAAACCGTCATCATGGTGTCGTTCACAACTTCCTCTGCCAAATCGAAGCGCCCTGTCAGTCTTAAAGCGAAACCGAATACCCGACGGTGATAGCGCTTGTGCAGTCGCTCGAACGCGGCGATATCGCCAGTGGCAACGGCTGCGATCAATGCCGCGTCGGCTTCTGCCGGCTTCGCACGTGCTAGGACTCTTCGAGCCAGTTTGAGCGCCACTTCAATCCTCCACGTCACTATGAATGAGTAGGTGTCGTCCGATCGGAAAATGGTTCTCTGAGCCACGAACTTTTTTCGAACGCCTCAATCCTGCGAAGCACGTGCCGTCGCCAGCGGTGGTGGTTCAATGCAATTAATCAACTTTTAGTAATGAACCATATCGGCGGATTCAGCACCTACTGAATGCTCCGCGAGATGCAGGGGCGGTATCGGCATTCATGAATAGGACCCTCAAATATGTCACTTCCATTCATTCTACCAGAATTCGCAGGAACAATCCTCGGAACACTCGGCGACGACAACATCGACGGCACGAACGACAATGATCGCATTTTCGGTCGGGCCGGCAACGATCAGATAAATGGCTTGGAGGGCAACGATCAGATCTTCGCGAATGCCGGAGCGGATATCGTGGACGCCGGTGATGGGGATGACCAGGTTTTTGGCGGCACAGGACCGGATACGATCCTCGGCGGCATCGGTTGTGACGAACTCTTCGGTGAGATCGGCAACGATATGATCAGTGGAGGAGAAGGTGAGGACCTTCTCAGCGGCGGCAGCGGCAATGACGTTCTGATCGGTGACACAGGCGATGATCAGGTGCTTGGCGGCGCTGGTGATGACCTCCTTATCTGGAACAATGGTGACGGTTCCGACCTGATGGAGGGCGGCCTCGCCTATGACACTGTTCAGGTCAACCTGGCAGACGGACCAAGCGACGAAGTCCGTATTGCCGCCAATGGGGATCGTGTCCTATTCGAGCGGCTGAACCTTGGTCCGTTCCAGCTTGACATCGGCACCGTCGAGAAGCTGGAAATCAACGGACAGGACGGTGATGATATCATCACTGCCGAGGAAGGGCTCGCTGGTCTGATCGACCTCAAACTGAACGGTGGTGTCGGCAATGACACAATCGGCGGCGGTGACGGCAACGACCTGCTCCTCGGCGGCGATGGCAACGACATACTGATCGGCAACAAGGGCGACGATCAGATTTTCGCCGGCGCTGGAGACGATCTGATCATCTGGAACAACGGTGATGGTTCCGATCTTATGGAAGGCGGGCCCGGCGACGATACCGTGCAAGTGAATGGCGCGGATGCCGCAGGTGATGAGTTCCGGATTTCGGCCAATGGCGACCGGGTTCTGTTCCAACGTGAGAACCTGGGTCTGTTCCAGCTCGACATCGGTGCGGTTGAGACACTCGACATCAACGGGAAGGGCGGCGACGACATTATCACCGGCGAAGTTGGCCTGAGCGGTCTCATCAAACTCGAGTTGAGTGGCGGTGCGGGCAATGACACCATCAATGGTGGCGATGGCGTCGACATCATCGAAGGGGGATCAGGCAACGACATTCTGATCGGCAACAAGGGCGATGATCGCATCTTCGGCGGCAAGGGCGATGACCTGATCATCTGGAACAATGGTGACGGCTCGGACCTCATGGCTGGTGGCCTCGGCAACGACCGTGTGCAGGTGAATGGCGCGGATGAGGCCGGTGACAACTTCGAGATATCGGCGAACGGCGGCGACGTGCTGTTCCAACGGACCAATCTCGGCTTGTTTCAGCTCGATATTCGCGGCGTCGAAACGCTCGAGGTCAACGGCCAGGGAGGGGATGACATCATCACCGCGCAGCTCGGGCTCGACGGGTTGATCAAACTCGAGCTCAACGGCGGGGCGGGCGAAGATCAGATCACCGGTGGCGATGGCGATGATGTGCTGCGAGGCGGGACCGAGAACGACACCCTCGAAGGCCAGGCGGGAGCGGACACATTTGTATTCTCGGAAGGCGACGGCACGGACACCATTGTCGACTTTGAGGACGGTGTCGATGTGATTGGCCTTGCCGATGGTCTGGTCTTCGGTGATTTGACGATCGCGGCGAATGGCGGTGATGCTCTGATTTCTGTGACGGCGTCGGGCGAGGATCTCGCGGTCCTTACCGGAGTGGACAGCACCGATCTGGACAATCTGGATTTTGTGTTGGTCTGACCTGTTTGTGTAGCTTTGCGTAACTCGCGGCGCTCGCCTCGTGCGGGCGCCGCAGGTGTTTTCGCAGCTCGGCATGTGCAAGTATCGACAAGGTCATCACCCGTGGCGTGCACGAACCAAATTGCTGCATCCCAATACCGAGTGTCGATATGAAAGTCCTGGTTACTGGCTCGTCGGGCTGGCTCGGCCGGCACCTCGTACCGCTGCTGAAGGATGCGGGTCATGAACCGATGGGATTGGACGTGGTCAGCTCAGCGTGGACCGATGTTGTCTCCAGCGTCACCGACCGCGATACGCTCGACAAACTGTTTGCACGGGAAAAGTTCGATGGGGTGATCCACGCCGGCGCACTGCACAAGCCGGACATCGCCCGTTACGAACAGCAAACTTTCATCGATGTGAACGTCAGCGGGACGCTCAATCTCTTAAGCGCGGCCGTCGAGAACCACGTCACGCGCTTCGTCTTCACCTCGACCACGTCGCTGATGATCAGCCAAAGGATCCGGGAGGAGAGAACCGACGAAGCGGTCTGGCTGGATGAGGATTCAGGCCCAATCGAGCCACGCAACATCTATGGCGTCACCAAGCTGGCGGCCGAGGGGCTGTGCAGACAGCACTATCTCGAGCACGGGTTGCGCACGGTGGTTCTGCGGACAGCCAGGTTCTTTCCCGAAGAGGATGACACGCTCCGAGGTCTCACCGGTCCGAACCTTAAGGCGAACGAGCTTCTGAACAGGCGGGCAACTGTGCGCGACATGGCAAGATCTCACATTTCCGCTGTCGAGCATGCGCATGACGTCGGATTTGGGCTCTATATCGTTTCCGCGCCGACACCTTTCTCAAGATCCGATACTCGACGACTGAAGACCGACGCAGTGTCTGTGGTTGGCGCAATCTTCCCAGGAGCACACGCGCTGTATCAGTCGGTCGGCTGGCAACTGCCGGTGACAATCGGCCGGGTCTACGACGGCTCTCGCATCACGCGTGAACTCGGGTTTTCGTATGAAACATCGTTTCAGACCATCCTTGACGCATTGCGAGACGGACGAGAAGTGCCCGTCGAACACGATGCATCCTACACCTCCCCGATCCTTCAAAGCAGTTGAGATTTGGCGGTTCCAATTCGTCGATCCGGGCCGTTAAGCAGAACAAGTCTTTTCGCGCACGAATGATCAAGCGTACGGGCTCTATGAGGCAGACTTGAACGCTGCCCGGGTCTTCTCAAGCTCGCTCGCCTCAACGCCCAGTTCCAAGGGCAGCCGAATGAAAGCTATGGTGCCCACCCCGACCGCGGATCTGAGCGTGAGAGAACCATCATGCCGCTCGATGAACGTCCTTGCGACCGTCAGCGCGAGCCCTGCGCCATCCACCGCCCTCGTCTCGGAGCGGTCGATTTGCTCGAAGGGCTCAAAGCACCGCGCGATCTGATCCTCAGGAATGCCGATCCCGCTGTCCTCGATGCGAACCTCGACGCACCTATCGTCGGGTTGGGACAGGGTGACGGCGACACCGCCCCCTTGTGGGGTGAAACGAATGGCATTGGCGAGCAGATTGCCCACGGCTGTATGAATAGCGATCGGGTCAACACACACCCGCACGCTCGCAGGAGGGCGTCCATGCTCAGCGTCAGAGCTCCAGCCTCGGCTCTTGGGCGCTGAAGCGCCACCACCTCGGCGATCAACTCGTTGAGATCGCAAGGCGTCCGCTCGATCTCGACCATGTCCATCTCGGCATTGGCGTAGTCGAGAATATGTGACAACAGGCGCAACAACCGTCGCACCCCCGTCGCGTATTTCACCAGAGAATGCCTTGTAAGAATCGCTCAAGGGGCCTTTTCCCGATATTCGGGCCATTGCGGGCTGGGATTTTCCACCTTTGAATGGACGAAGGAGGATGTCCCATGAAGCGCAGCCGGTTAGCGATGAGCAGATCATCCCGGTCATCAAAGAGAACGAGGCGGGAGCGAAGGTCGATGAGGTGTGCCGACGGCACGGGATCTGCACGGCCACGCCAGGCAGGACAAGTGTCAAGCGACAGCGAGATTTACGGGATTGACGACCCGGAACGCTCATCCGCTCAGTCGATCCGAAGCAGGCGATCGTTGAACTAAGAAGCTTGGCGCATCACTGGGTCCTCTCTCGCCCAACTGGCCGGTTACTTCTCGTTCTCCACCAGTCCGCGGACGAACAGGCGCTGCAGAAGGACGACCACAAGCACGGGAGGTAGCATCGCAATCAGCGCCGCAGCCATGGCGAGGTTCCACTCAGGCACGCCCTCGGGCTGTGGCATGAGCTTGACGATGCCGATCACGACCGTTGTGTACTCGGGTTGGGTCGTGATCAGGAGCGGCCACAAGAACTGGTTCCATCCGAAGATGAAGAGGATCACGCACAGCGCGGCGATGTTCGTGCGCGACAACGGCAGCAGGATATCCCACAGAAAGCGCATCGGTCCTGCGCCGTCGATCTTTGCCGCCTCGACCATTTCATTCGGGATCGTCATGAAGAACTGACGGAAAAGGAACGTCGCGGTCGCAGAGGCAATCAAGGGAAAAATCAGACCGGAATAGGAGTTCAGAAGCGAGAGCTTGACGTCAAAACTGACCGTGGTGCCGCTTGCCCAACTCGCCAGATCGTCTAGCATCAGGGTCTCGCCAAGCCAGACCAAAGGCACAAGCGCGTTGGCCGCGACCTCATAGGTCGGCACGATGCGCACCTCCACCGGCAACATCAGCGACATGAAGATGATCCAGAACGCCGTCATCTTGAACCGGAAATTGAAGTAAACAATTGCAAATGCAGAGAGGATCGAGATCACAACCTTGCCGAATGTGATCCCCAACGCTTGGATCATAGAGTTCGTGAGCTGCATGCCGAGATCGGCCCGACTCCAGGCTTCGGCGATGTTGACCAGGAACTGATCGCCGAACCAAATCGGCATGGGGAGTTGGTTCACTTCGGCTGGTGTCAGCGTCGAGGCAACCAACGCGACATAGATCGGAAATCCGGTCAGGAAAATGCCCAGTACCAGCACGACATGGGTCACGACGTCGAGGATTGGCGTCCGCTCGATCATAGCTGTTCGCCCTTTCTCAGGCTGAGTAGTGCACGCGGCGTTCCAGATAGCGGAACTGCACGATGGTAAGCGCCATTACCACCAGCATCAGGATGATCGACTGGGCGGCGGAGGCCGAGAGATCCAGGCCGATAAACCCGTCCCGATAGACCTTGTAGACCAGGATCGTCGTCGCATCGCCCGGGCCGCCAGCGGTCGTCACGTCGATGATGCCAAAGGTGTCGAAGAACGCGTAGACGATGTTCAGGACGATCAAGAAAAAGAATGTCGGCGAAATCAGTGGGATGACGATGTCCCGCACCCGGCGAAGCGGTCCCGCGCCGTCCATCGCAGCACTTTCGATGATCGAGCGGGGGATAGATTGCATCCCGGCCAGGAAGAAGACGAAGTTATAGGCCACCTGCTTCCACGCCGCCGCGAAGACCACCAGCATCATGGCCTGCGGGCTGGACAGCTCTGGGTTCCAGTCGACGCCCAGCCAGTGCTGCAGCGCGTAGGACGCCATGCCTGAATGCGGGTTCAAGGTGAAATTCCAAAGCGCGCCGGCGATCGCAGGAGCCACGGCATAGGGCCAGATCAGCGCGACCCGGTACGCACCCGATCCGCGGATCACACGATCGGCGAACAGCGCGAACAAAAGGCCGAGACCAAGGGCCAGCGCGGTGGTCGAGGTGCTGAAGACAATCGTGACCCAGACCGAATCTAGGTATTCTGGTTGGCTCAGCATATCCTCGAAATTCTCGAACCAGACCCACTGCGATGCTCCACCGAACGGATCTGCGAAGGTGAACGCCTGGTAGAGCGCCTGCACCGCCGGCCAGAAGAAGAACCATGCCAGGACAAGAAGCTGCGGCAGAAGCAGCAGATAAGGTAGAACCTTGCCGTCAAAGGTCACGCGTCGCATCGGTCAACGCTCTTTCATCACGAGAGGGGCGGCCGAGGCCAGCCCCGGCCAAAGAAGCGGGCGAGGCCGAACGGCCCCGCCCGCCAGATCACAACTCGTCGGGCTTAGTCGGACACCAGTGCCGGGTAGAACTCTTCGGCCTTGCGCTGGTTCAGTTTCTCGAAGCGACGCAAGATCTCGTTGCCGCGGCGCACGCCTTCGTCCATGGCTTCTTGGACGGACTGCTCGCCGGCCCAGACCTTACGCATCTCGGCTTCCAGCGCGATCCGGATATTCTCGTAGTTGCCGAGACGTGCCACACGGGCCGGGTTTTCCCCGCCACGCAGCAGCTGGATGACAGCCAGCTCTTTGGTTGGGTTCTTCTCGTAGTATCCGTCACTCTTCAGCTCTTCGTAGGCTTGCTTGGTGATCGGTACATAGCCGGTCGCATCATGCCAGAACTTCTGGGTATCGACCGAGGTCAGCGACTGGAAGAACGCGGCAACGCCAGCATACTCTTCTTCCGTGAAGCCTTGCAGCACATAGAGGCCCGCACCGCCGATGGTGGTGTTGCCCGGCTCCACACCCTCGTTGTGCGGCAGGTAGGTGGCGGTCCAGTTCGCCTTCATCTCGTCTCTCATGCGCGCATGGCTGGCGGTGGAGCGGGTGTGGAACAGGCAGTTGCCTTCGGTGAAGTTGGTCAGCGCGCCCGAGCTCCAATCGGTTTGCGATTCAGCACCGAACTCGGCCATTCCCTCGTCGAGCCACTTCTTGATCAGCTTCATGTGGTTGACGGCGAAACCGTCCGGATCGTTGTAGGTCAGCTCGGCCCCCAGGCCGCCAAACCCGTTGTTCTTGTTCGCGAACAACTGGCCGTGCGCGGCCATCGGGTTTTCGATGTCGCTCCACATGCTCATGTAGAACGCATAGCCACACGGATTGTCGCCGCGCGGGACCTTGACACCGGAATCCTTCAGCTGACGGATCTGCGCTTCCATGTCCTGGTAGGTCTTCGGCATTTCGGTCAGGCCGGCCGCATCGAACAGATCCTTGTTCACATACAGGATCGGTGTCGAACTGTTGAAGGGCATGGCCAGCAGCTTGCCGTTCGGGTCGGTATAGGTGGCGATGACCGGCGGCAGGTATGCCGACTTGTCCAGCGTGATACCGTTAGCTTCCAGGAGGTCTTCCGCCGGAACGATCGCGCCCGACAGCATCAGGGTGATGACGCCGGTTTCGTTGTTCTGGAAGATGTGCGGCTGTTCGCCTGCACGAATGGCTGCGATGGTCTGGTTCAGCACGACGCGATAGCGACCCTTCCAGGTCTCCACCACTTCGTACTTGTCCTGGCTGTCGTTAAAGCGGCGGACCACTTCTTTGGTTGCTTCACCCAGACCCCCGGACATCGAGTGCCAGAAGTTGATCTTGATCCGCTCAGCCGTGGCGGTGCTGGTGCTGATGGTCAGTGCAGTGGCCGCTGCGACGGCGACTGTGAGAATGCTGCGAAACATGCTGTCTCCCATTGTGATCGGCGATGGACAAATGGCGAGAAGAGCGTGCGGGCCGTCCGTGACAGAGGCATGAAACGCCATGGGCGAGGCTGCAACTTTACAAAGAGTTCACACGAAGCCTCGAGGTTTGAGGCGCTGTGATTTGGTCAGTCGAACAGGGTCGCGCTGCGCCATTCTGTAGGATGGCAGGTTGATCGCGGAATTCTGCATGCATGAGAGAGTGTTTGCCAGGCAGCGATAAGCTGTGCTTCTCCCGTGTGGAGAATGGCTAATGCAGTCGCGTGGGGACCCGTGCGCATTGGCGGATGCTGACAGTCTTCGATGCCCTGGGTTACGCTGAGCGCGCGAGGGTCTTGCCCGTCTCGGCGTTGAATAGATGAACATGCGCCGGTGCGATCGCGAACCGTCCGCGCTCATCGCTGAGCTCGCCAGCCTCGGCAGACACATTGGCGATGGCGGAAGGTCGAGCTCGCCAGCCTCGGCAGACACATTGGCGATAAGCCGGCCGAGCGGCGTTTCGAGGTGGACAAGCCGACTGGCCCCCAACTCCTCGACCAGAAGCACGCGGCCTTCCACCGAAGCGCTTTCCCCCGCGGCGGCGGGGCGCAAGTGTTCTGGCCGCATGCCCACAGTGACCGAGCCGGCATGGCCGGGCGCTGACGCGGCATTGAGGACAAGCGCATGTTGGCTCTTCAGCGTTACGCTACCGCCCTCCAACTCACCGGCCACCAAGTTCATCGGCGGGGAGCCAATGAAACCGGCGACATAGGTCGAGGCCGGGTGATAGTAGACATCCGCAGGCGTGCCGATCTGTTCGATCCGGCCTTCGTTCATCACCACAAGTCGGTCGGCCATGGTCATGGCCTCGGTCTGGTCGTGGGTCACAAAGACGCTGGTCGCATCCAGATCGCGATGGAGCTGCTTGATCTCAACCCGCATCTGAACTCTAAGCTTTGCATCCAGGTTCGATAGCGGCTCGTCGAACAGAAATACCGCCGGCTCGCGTACAATCGCGCGGCCCATGGCGACCCGTTGACGCTGACCGCCGGACAGCTGGCTTGGGCGCCGCTTTAGAAACTCAGACAAGCCCAGAATGTCGGCTGTCTTCTCCACCCGGTCTCGGATAGCTTTCTTCGACATTCCAGCCAGCTTTAACGCATAGGCCATGTTGTCGAAGACGCTCATATGCGGATAGAGCGCGTAGTTCTGAAACACCATCGCAACGTCGCGTTCTTTTGGCGTCAGGTTGTTCACTACGCGATCACCGATGGAGATCTCGCCCGAGGTGATCGCCTCCAACCCCGCGATCATACGCAAAAGCGTGGACTTGCCGCAGCCCGAGGGGCCGACGATCACAACGAACTCTCCGTCAAGAAAGGTCGCGTCGATCCCGTGCACAACTTCTAGCTTGCCGTATGACTTGCGCACCTGGCGTATATCGACGGTGGCCATCTTCCGCGGATCCTTATGTCCGGCCTGGCGGGTCGTGCAAGGGCTGCCACTTAAGCGGGCGAGCAACGAAACTCAGTGATCTATCCTGATTTCGCCCGCACCATCCTAGGCTTCACCCGTAAGAGGGAAGCCGCGCCCAGCCTTACGATGCTTTCCGAACCCGCGATTCTGCCTTCGAGTATGCGTTCGTTACGACAACGATTTCGTGACAATGTTTTTTGATGAGTTTCGCAACAACCTTAGGACCAAGGTGGAACTCGTCGTTGGAACACATTCCTGCGTCGACTGGTTTGGGGCTCTACGCGTTCATGCGGTTCCGCACTGTGTTTTTTTGAAACTCAGGCGCGCGTACATCCGGTTCTACAGAAATTCCGAAGCCCGGGTACTTTCGGTGGGTTCACGGATTCTGCAACTTTCGAAAGGTTCCGCGCTAGTGTGTGATTGCGAAGCCAGGCTCACTTAAATCGTTCGTAGCGTTTGGAACGAATGCGGCGCTTCACGCCTCGGATTTTTGTGGGAAGGATCGGTTCGATGAACGCCCACTCCAAATCTGAGATTTCATCTGATGCCATATTTGTGGTCTCCCTGCACGTTTGGAACGCAGGAAATCACAAACCGTACAACCCGTTGTGAAATTTTTAAGTCGGCTGCCTAACCTGACCCGCCAATTTTCGACATCAGTTGCTGCAGCGACGATACGGAAAAAAGGCAGCCGATGCTATCACCTGTGATCAAGGTTGTATCTACTGCCTCTCTTTCCTGCTAGAAGAATGAAGTGGCTCCGCTGAATCCGATTTCAGCGATGCCAATTTACTCGCGAAACAAGTCAAACAACGCCAGCCGGCCGCGGAACACTTTTGTCGTTCCTGGTTGCCGCGCCCGTGGGCGCCTGGAGGATCTACATTGAACTATTTCTATGAAGACGTAAGGGATACGCCAAGCGGGACCCAGCATACCGGACGCGGCCTCGGTGGCATACCAACCGCGCCCGACGAAGGACGCGTGATTGAAATCGTCATCGTGCCTCACCCCGCCGACATCGTAGTGCATCGAGAAAATGTTGGGATCGAGTTGGACGAAACGCTGATTCTTGAGATCCTTTCCGATCGCTATCGGCACGTCGCCATCACCCAGATCCGTACACGCCACGATCTCGAGCAGATGGCGAGCCGGAGGCCCGATCTCGTATTCTCTGGGGTGAAGTACTTCACTTTTGATGGAGAAGAACTCTGGCTGAACGATTTTCTCGATCTGCACGGCATTGCCTATATTGCGTCTGGCCGATCAGCACTCCTGACCGAACGTGACAAGGCTCGTGCGAAATCCGTCGTGAGGCGGGCAGGTGTTGCGACTGCCGAATTTTTCGTAACCGAACCTGACGAACACCGGACTGTCGACACTGTCCAGCTTGCTTTTCCGCTCTTCGTAAAACCATTGACCGGTGGAGACAGCCGCGGCGTGGACGCCAATTCTGTGGTGCACGACTTTGCGAGCCTCGAGCGTAAAGTTCTTGAAATTCATGAGTCCCAGAAATCTCCCTCCATTGTCGAAACCTACTTGCCGGGCCGAGAATACAGCGTGGGTATACTGGAGGATGTATCAAGCGGAACGCTTCGCTCGATGCCCATCGAGATTGTCACAGAACGCAACGGCAACGGCGATCGGATACTCGACTATGACGTGAAAAGGCAGGACGTCGAAACCGTCGCGCCGGTGACGGACGCAGCCGTTCGTCTGCAACTGGGAAACTTGGCTAAGGCCGCATTCCGAGCTCTGGGCGGCAAGTCCCTGGGACGTATCGACATCAAGATGAGTTCCGATGATGTCCCGCACTTCATTGAGGCAAACCTTATGCCGGGCCTTCGCAAAGGATACTTCTACCGAAGTTGCCTGTTCAATTGCGGCATGAGTTACGAAGCAATGATCTTGGGTATTGCGGAAAATGGGCTCGCATCGAGAATTGAAGAAATTGACAGTGCCCAGTTTCTTCTCAGCGAAGAAGATACCATCCAAAGAACGATTGGTGCCGCGAATCTCCGCATTCGAGAGCCAAGGTTTCGAACGGTGCCGTTCACCCCCGAACAAACTTCGGCACATGGCGATGATGAATGGTGAGTTCTCCTCGATCCAGGTGTGATGGTCCGCGCGAGTCGCAATGCAGTCTACAACCCGCTGCCAAAATAGAATGCGGGCACACAGATGTACCGGACGACGCAGCACAATCTGTCAATCGTGACATCTGAGAATCGGTCCTTCAGAAAGGAAAAAAATGTCCAAAGGTGATAAAAGGCGGGGAAACCGCGAAGCCAAGAAGCCCAAGAAAGTTAAAGAAAAGATTTCTGCTACAGCCGACTTCAACAAAGGCAAGGGTACGCCTGTCTTGGGGGTAAAGAAGGCCAAGTAGGTTAGCGATGCGCCGGCTTCCGGGATTGGCACATTTTGCCACGCTCCTTGCGATTGTGGAGGCGACTGCAGGTCCCAGCAACCGGTTTGGATAGGTCTCGGTGACTGGACGTGCTGTCCCGTGAGTCAACGAGGGGAGCTTCCGCGTCATGACGACCAGTACACGCTTCGTGTGTCAGGCTTACCGATATGCTGAACGCGGCAAAGGGCCAACGAAACAGCAGCGGCTTGTCCAAGCATCTGCAACTGAATGCAAAACATCAGCTGAAGCGGAATCGCGTGCTCAAAGGATGTTTGATGGTGGCTCGTATGCTGGCGCTGATGCTTTCTCGGTCGAGGTTGATGTGGACCTAGGTGACTACAGCGATCCGTCGTTCATTGTTCGCCTTGGAGATGTTCCAGAAATTGATCCGTGAGTCTGATTTTGGTTAAAACTCAAAATTCACCTTGCCTAATTTATCGGTTACAGGGGACTAAACCTGTTAAAAACATCAATAATTTCTGCAAATTCCCCTGATTCAGATAAGAATCCACGTCTGATTTAAATCGTGTATAGGGATACTACCCGAGACGATTTTAAAAAATATGGCTGTGTTTTGTAATTTCATTTATTGTATGGTATTGAATTATCGAATATATGCTATAAGTATAATTTCAAGAAAGATAAATTCTTATTTTTAACGCTCGCCTGCCAGGGCGAGGTTAGGAGTGCTGCGTGCAGCGCACAAGAGCTGAAAGCATCGTGTTTCAAATCCCGTTTCGGATCAAAGGCTACGAAAGGCAAATACCTGCAGGTCGATACTTAGTTGAAATCGTCGAAGAGCGGATCCGCGGCCTCTCATTTTCCGCATATCGGCGCATCTCGACAACACTTGTGATTGCAGGGCCAGCGATCGGATCTGATGGGGCTGTTTTTCTCTCTGTCGCAACAGCAGATTTGGACGACGCTCTAAGAATTGACTGAACTCAGACTTAAATTCACTCGGCGCTCCTGACGGAACGCCAATAAGGAGCGAGACATAATGGAATTTCCTAAATGGTTGATGCCTGGTGTCTATGGTGCCGGGGTTGGCGCCTTAGCGCTGGCAATCGTCGGATTTAGTTGGGGGGGCTGGGTCACGGCGCCAAAGGCGAAGGTGATGGCATCTGACCAAGCTCAGGAGCAGGTCATGGCTGCGTTGGTTCCGATCTGTGTCTCCAATGCCAACTCGGACCCGTTGTCTTCGGACAAAATTACAGAGTTGAAAAAAGCAAATGCATACAAGCAGACTGAGATCCTAGCCGAAACGGGATGGGCCACGATGGCTGGCTCGGACTCGCCAAATGAGAAACTGGCGAAAGCCTGCGCTCTTCAATTGATACAGTAAACGCTGGCGCCCACACACAAGGGGTCCATTCAGCGAGTAAATGTTGTGACTGGGGGCTGAGCCAAACGCAATTTGAAGGTTCAGTTTCCAAACCTCCAGAGGGATGAGATTTGTTGCTAAGCTTCAGACACGCCTTTCATGCGGCGCTACCACTATTCGGGATCGCAATGTTTGTGTTTCCGAATGTGTCGATAGCTGCCGAAGAAGTCCCTGCCAACGCCCACGCAAACAAGTACGGGCCTGGATGGGAGTGCGATGCAGGATTCCGCGAAACTGACGGAGCCTGCAATGCAATTGTCGTTCCGGTAAACGCCTATCCGACAAACCGATCCTACGGACCTGGCTGGGAATGTAATCGCGGTTACACCGAGGCTGAAAATACATGTGAGATGATCGAGATTCCCGAAAATGCCTACCTTACACCTTCTGGTGACCGGTGGAGGTGCGAGCGACTGTTTCGCCGCGCGGGATCGAAGTGCGAGGAGGTCATTGTTCCTCAAAACGGGCACACGATCGATGATGGCCGTGAAACCGGATGGGCCTGCAATCGCGAGTTCGAAAAGTCAGAGGATACTTGTCTTCGAATCAATCTGCCAGACCATGCCTATCTGACAAACAAGCGCTATGGTGTTGCTTGGAAATGTGAGCGAGGATTTCAGCGGTCTAACGACACCTGCGTCATTGTCGAGGTTCCGGAGAACGCCTTCTTCCACGACGTTTCCTACGGCAATGCTTGGCGCTGCGAGCGAGGCTTCAAGGCCATCGGGAACGCTTGTGACAAAATCGTTTTGCCGAAAGACGCGCACTTGAACCACTCAGGTAACGATTGGGAATGTGACCGTTCGTTCTCCCGAAGAAACAATGCATGTGTCCGGAACAATTGACCAGACCTCATACCGGTGAGCTTTCCCCTTACGTGCAATATCGGGCGTTCAGGGCGGCACGCTTAGCAACAAATCCGGCCATGAACAGGAGACCGTGATGATCCCAGTTACCGAAAGAACGGAGCCGGTTTCTGACAAATCACCAAACCGCGCAAAAAGCCGCAATTGTCTTCGCTGCAGGAGATCCTTCGATAGCACCTGGTCAGGTGAGCGCATCTGCAAGCAATGCAAAAGCAGTAGCTCGTGGCGCAACGGCATTGAACCTAGCGGTCAGCGACGAGGGACTAGATAGAGCCACATCTCAGATGACGCAGGAAGCTTCACCTGCAATCACAGTGCCGACGATCAAAGTCCAGCGTCACAAGTTTTCAACTGGTCCCCCAACAGGAGTTTCGACATGAATGACACCGGCGTAGATGTTACAAGCGAGACCTTGGTCCAGAAGAGCCAAGCTGACGAGGCCTCTGACTATGGGATCACAACTTCTCAGGTCACCTATTACCACTATGGTGTCTATCGCTACACCAATCTTAAAGATGCAATTGCCGAAGCAAAGCGAGACAGAGCAAAGTAGCTTCGCTGAGTAAACACACCGAGTTATGCACGTTTTTGACGGGGAGTGCGGAGGCTCGATTGATCCGTATGCCAATGAATGCCTGAATGACTGGACTAACTCACGGGGAGAGCGATGCGCCTGACAGACGCACATTCAGTCATTTAGTTCAAGCCGAAGACGTGCATCAGATCAGTGCGTTTGGCTCCTCATGGATCCAGACCTGGAAACTTGTAAGCAGGTTTGGACCGAATGTGTGGGTCAAGGGAACATCGGCAGCATCGCGACCTCTGGCGATCAGAACACGGCCGATCCGCGGGCTGTTGTTCCTGGGATCGTAGGTCCGCCATTGGCCGTCCAGAAAAACTTCCACCCACGCCGCGAAGTCCATCGGCGCATACGGCGGCGCTTGGCCGATATCGCTAATGTATCCTGTGCAATAGCGTGCCGGGATGTTTAGGCACCGGCAAAGCGTGATTGCCAGATGGGCAAAGTCGCGGCAAACCCCGCGCGGGTCTTCATAGGTCTCGGCGGCAGTGCGTGTTGCGCTAGAATGCTCATATCCGAAAACGATGTGATTGTGCGCGAAGTCGCAGATTGCCTGGACACGGGCAGCCCCTGGCTGCACGGCACCAAACAATCGCCAAGCGTCTTCAGACAACCGGTCCGTCTCACAATAGCGGCTGCCCAACAAGTAGACCAGAGTTTCTGATGGAAGCATTTCGACGGGATGCTCGAACGCATCAACCGCGCGGAGATCTGGAGCGCCATCGTTTCTGATCACGCCATCCGTGCGCAAGGTAATCGTGCCAGCAGGCGCTACGAGTCGGTTGCACCAATTCCCGAAATCATCACGGTAAGTGTCGATCGGAACCGGAGGTACTGTTGTAAGTCTATCAGGTTCCTCGAGAAACGGCACCAGCGAGTAGTGCACGTTGAGCAAGGCGATCATCGGCAACGGCTGTTCCAGCTCATAGCTCAGTTCACAGCCGAGACGAAGACGCATAAGAAATCTCCGGTTCTACGCTGCGCGGCCAATGCCGCGCAGCAAAGGCGCTACGAAATGTGTGCTTCGAGCGCTCAGTCTGCTGATGACTAGTCAGCCAGAACCAGATTCACGGCAGATTCGCGACCGTCCCGTCCCGGTTCGATGTTGTAGGTCAGCTTCTGGCCGTCTGCCAAACCCTGCAATCCAGAACCCTCAACAGCAGAGATGTGGACGAACACGTCCTTCGAGCCGCCTTCAGGTTGGATGAATCCGAAGCCTTTAGTTGAATTGAACCATTTCACGGTGCCATTGGCCATCGTGATGTCTCCTATCATTTAACTCCGCCCGCGACGCACGGCGGATATGGCGCGGTCACTTCAGTTTCGAAGTACTGCAGCCAAGAAAGGAAACAGGAGATCGAGTGAGATAACTTTGCCTTTTGCAAATAGGCACCCTTTGCGGACGATTCAAGATCTGGCTAAATAAATTTAGCGCGCTTTCGTACGGCCTCGCACACATTCATCCGGATCATTGAGAGAGATGCCAAATTTGTGTCGCATTTGTGGTCTGTACGTGATCATCGAACGTCCAGATTACACTTTAAGCTGCCCATACTTTTGAGTTGACTGCGAGTAACCGGAATCGCGCAACTCCGGTCAATCAATCAAACTGATTGGATATCTAGTTTGCCCCGAAAATGAGTCGCCGGCACGAGTTTCGCGAACTGCTAGTGCCAATCTGTCATGCGTACGAAACTCCGCGTACCCAATCCTCTAGTAGTCTCAAGGCTTCGGCTCTATGGGAACTCCAGAGCCCTCTACTTCAACATGTCCTACCAGAGATGAGTTGGCCCTGCCGTGGTGCCGATGTGGCACCGCGTGAGAAGCATTTCCAGCGAGGTTTTACTTAAGCCTTTGAAAAGATGGTGAGCCGTACAGGATTCGAACCTGTGACCCGCTGATTAAAAGTCAGCTGCTCTACCAACTGAGCTAACGGCCCATCTCACGCAGTTCTGGATCCTGAAGGTCTCTCGACGCTTCGCTGCCAACGCTGCCTGCCCGTACGATCGCATCGAAACTGATTTCGATTTTGGAAATGTGCAGTACCGGCACATCCCCCGCCCGTCGAACCGACGGAGGGATATACCGCACGGGCACCGGCATGCAAGGGCTATTTCCCCTATTCGGGATCGTCTGGGTGCCCATAGTTGCAGAACACGCCACCCACAAAGGCAACCGCTGCGTCGTGAGGATCGCCGGGACTGGTCTTGGCCTCGACGGCGGCGCGGTAGACCTCGGCGTTGTCCTGCGGGCGATATCCCAGATGCGCCGCCTTCTCGTTCGAGAAAACACGCTCATCGTTGTCCGAGATGCCGTAGATCACCGAGAATCCGACACGCTCCGCCGTCAAGCATCGCGTGACGAGTTGGATCAGGTCACGGTAACTCATCCAGGTCGACAGATGCCGCCGATCTGCAGGTTCCGGAAAGCAGGAGTTGATCCTCAGGCAAGCGCTCTCGATTCCGAACTTCTGCATGTAGAGTTTCGCCAGATCCTCAACGAAGCACTTGGAGAGCCCATAGAGAGTGTCCGGCTGGTGGTCCGTGTCCGTGTCTGCGCCGTCTTCTCGGCGCACATAGCCGACCGCGTGAATCGAAGAGGCGTAGACGATGCGCCGGACCCCGTGCCGACGCGCGGCTTCATAGACGTTGTACCCCCCGACAATCGATGAGTTCAGAATTTCAGCCCAGGGCTTTTCGACCGGTGCCGCGCCGAAATGTACGATCGCGTCACAGTCTGCGACCATGTCCATAACAGCGTCAAAATCACCTACATCGCATGCAACAAGCTCCTCATGAGCCGCCCCGCTTTCAATCGGTGCACGGTCGGAAAGCCTGAGGGTGGTCGCAAGCGGCGCCAAACCCTGACGAAGCTGGTTGCCGAGCGCGCCGGCAGCGCCTGTTATCAGCAGTCTGTTGAAGCGTGGCATGGCGAGCCCCCCTATGCGATTTCGGTTTCTCGCAGAATGGCGCTCCCAGGGGAGTGCGGCAAGCTCTGCATTCGCGACCGGCGAAACCTTGCAAGAGTCCCGGTGCATGCTATTCCTGCACCAATGCGGGGAGATCGCCCGCGAAGTTAAGAAGCCGGAAGAACGGCTGTTGAACCGACAAGGGAGCGAACAATGACCAAGATCACGCATTTGATTGCGGCAGCTGCAGCAGCAGTTCTGACAGCGACTAGTGTCTCTGCCGCCAATGTCGACGGACCGGACGTGTTCTGGAAGTGGTCAACCTGGGGAAAACCACGTGCCTTCACCGCTGGGGTCGAGCATCTCGCGAAGCGTGTTGAAGAAGAAACCGGTGGCAAGTTCAAGATCCAGATCTTCTATGGCGGACAGCTCGCCAAGAGCCGTGAAAACCTCGATGGGTTGAAGAACAACGCCTTCGAAGGTGCGATGTTCTGCAACTTCTACTCGCCCGGCAAGAACCCGGCCTTCATGGTCTACTCGCTGCCGTTCGTGCCGCTTGGCGACTTCCGTGTCTCGGCCCATGTGCGCAACAATCTGATGCAGCATCCGGCGCTGGTGTCCGACATGGAGAACTGGAACGCTGTTTCCTATGTCTCGACCCTGCTGCCGCAATACGAATTCCTCGGCAAAGGCGAGCCGCCCAAGACGCTGGCAGACTGGAGCGGCATGCGCGTGCGTGCCGGTGGCGGTGTCGGTCAGGCGATGGAGGTCCTTGGCGCCACACGGCAGACCGTGCCGGCCGCTGAGACCTATACTCTGATGCAACGCGGTGGTGTTGATGCCGTGAGCTTTCCCTACACCTACGCTCACGCGGCCTACAAGATCAACGAGCTCGCAGACTGGTACACCTCGAATTTGCAGCCGGGTTCATCCGAGTGCCCCATGGTCTTCAACAAGACCGCATATGACGCACTGCCCGGGCAGTATCAGGACCTGCTGATGAGCCTCAAGGATGAGGTCACCGACGCGCTGATTGCCAAGTACGAGGAAGCGGATGCCGCCAATCTTCCCGCCTTCGAAAGCTCGATGGAAAAAATCGTCTATGACGACGCCACCATTGCAGAGTTCAAGAAGGTCGCAGGACAACCAGTCTGGGAAGCGTTTGTAGCTGACAATGCCGACAAGTTCGACAGCCAGGCTGTGCTCGACCGCATGTTCGAACTCCTGGACGAAGCGCAGAAGAAATACACTAACTGAGCGCAGATTGCGGGGCAGGGTTGCACCTGCCCTGGTTGCTTTGATGGCGGGGCACTCCGACAGCACGACAACCGCAGAACCGCCCGAGGATCCCCTGGGGCGGATTGTCTGGTCAATGGATCGTGCGCTTCGCGTGCCCGAGAACGCTCTCAACTTTCTCGCGGCCGCGGCGGTTCTTTTCCTGATGCTCCTGGGCGTCGTGCAGATCATGTTGCGCATGAAGTGGCTCTTCAATGCGCCGATCTTCGGATACATCGACATGATCGAGGTGGCGATGCCGGTCCTGGCGATCCTCGGCATTGCTTACTGCCAACGCACAGGCACCCACATCCGTATGGACATCCTGATGAACCGGTTCAGCGGCAGGCTGCTCTGGATCGTCGAGTGCTTTGCGGCGATCGCCACGCTGATCATTGCTCTTCTCCTTGCCCGGTTCGCGTGGACGTTCTTCTTTGATGCATACTCGATCGGAGATTCCACCACCGATGCCGAGATCAACACCTGGCCATCCAAGCTGCTTGTACCATTCGCATTTGCCCTGCTGGCATTGCGGATGATCGTGCAGGTTCTCGGCACTGCGCGCCTCGCCATCAAGCCTCACCTGACGCCCGTCGGTGTGATCGTTCAGAAGGACATTGCCGCTCAGGCTCAGGAGGAAATCCGCGAGGCCATGGGCCGCGAGGATCGGGGCTGATGGGGTCAATCTTTGGTATAGGCTACCAGGATCCGGTGCAGGTGGGCGTGATCTGCATCTGCATTTTGTTCGGCCTCGCCCTTCTTGGGGTACGGGTTGCGTTCGCTGCAGCCATCGCGGGTTTTGTGGGCATGGTCGAGCTGATCGGTTTCCGTCCGGGCGCGGCACAGGTCGGCTCGATCCCATACGCGAAAACGTCGATCTATGCGCTGAGCGTGTTACCACCGTTTATCCTGATCGGCTTTCTCGCATTCCATGCAGGCATGACCAAGAAGCTCTTCGAGGCTGCGCGCAGATGGATCGGTTGGGTGCCGGGCGGGCTCGCGGTCGCGACCGTGATGGCACAAGCAGGCTTCGCGGCTGTTTCAGGTGCCTCTACGGCCACTGCAGCCGTATTCAGCCGGGTCGCCATTCCCGAGATGCTGAAGAATGGTTATGACAAACGCCTCGCGGCCGGCGTTGTAGCCGCAGGCGGGACACTGGCAACGTTGATCCCCCCGTCGGCAATCCTCGTCATTTATGCGCTGATCGTCGAGGAGTCCGTCGGTGCATTGCTTCTCGCAGGGTTTCTGCCTGGCATTGTCTCCGCACTGATTTATGCCGCGATCATAGTGCTTTGGGCGAAAACCCATCCGGCAGCAGGGCCTGCTGTCAGCGGCTTCTCGCTGCGCGAACGCATCGGTACGCTGCCCGGCATTGTTCCAATTTTTCTAGTCGCCCTCATCATCATCACGGCAATTTATGATGGCTGGGCGACGATCACCGAGGCAGGTGCACTCGGGGCATTTGTGGTGCTGGTTCTGGCACTGCTACAGGGCATGCGGTTCGGGGGACTTAAGGATGCGTTGATGGAAACGGCGCGCCTCACAGTTATGATCTTCACCCTCATCTGGGGCATCTTCATCTTCGTGACGTTCCTGAATTACTCGACGGTACCGCAAGCATTCTCCGAATGGATCGTAGGACTGCCCTACGATCCTTACGTCATTCTGCTCTTCATTCTGATCGGGTATGCTGTGCTCGGCATGTTCATGGATGCGATCGGGATGCTGCTGGTCACGCTTCCCATCTTCTATCCAGCGGTGATGGCGCTGAATGGCGGTGAATACGTCACCCGAGAGGAATCGGCCTTCGGGCTGAGCTACTCGGAAGCCTCGATCTGGTTCGGCATCATCGTTGTGAAGATGGCCGAGGTTTGCCTCATCACACCACCGATCGGACTCAATTGCTTCGTCGTCAACGGCGTGCGCCCGGATATCCCGCTGTCTGATGTTTTTCGTGGCATCGCAATCTTCTTCTTGGCCGACGTTCTGGCGATCGCCGCGCTTGTGATGTTCCCTGAGATCGTCCTGTTCCTACCTGATCTCATGCGCGGCTGAACCCTGAAGAACGGCTGCCATCACATCCTCGATTGCCATTGGATCCGCTGCGCTCGGATACTTCGCGCATGTCGACAGACACAGTCACGCGAGAGTTCACCCGACCAGCGATTGCAGTGGTGGCGCTATGCTTTGCTCTGAACTCACTGGCAAGAGGGTGCGGCGAGATCTTCGCAGTCTTCTACGGACCGCTTTTGCAGGAGTTCGATTGGAGCCGCGCGTCGACATCCTCGATCTATGCGGTCTTCATGATAGCTATCGCCGTCTCTGTTCCGGCGATTGGCATGTTGTTCGATCGATACGGGCCCCGGACGATCTACGTTGGCGGACTGCTCGTCTACGGATCGGGATTTCTGATCGCGGCCCGTATGACAAGTCTGTGGGAAGGGTGGCTCGGGCTTGGCATCCTGGTCGGGATCGGCGCGGCGGCGACCGGTATGACCCCCGCGACTGGCATCATAAGCCGATGGTTTGATCGCAACATGGCTTTCGCCATCTCACTGGTATACGTCGGGTTCGCCTTTGGTGCCGTGCTCCTTGCGCCCCTCACCGGCCTGATGATCGAGGAGATCGGGTGGCGCGCCACCTACGCCTGGCTCGGCTGGTCGCTGATTGCCTCTTCGCTTCTGCTTCTTGTGCTGCCCTGGCACCGCATTGGCGCGGGCGTTCGTTCTGCGCGACCTGTCTCGCGCGCGCTGTTGCCAGGTTCGGACGTATTCCGGACGAGTGCCTTTTGGGGACTGTTCATCGTTTTTTTCTGCACCTCAACAGCGACTTACGCGATCCAGGTTCAGGCGGTTGTCTATCTTGAAGAAGTGGGCTTTGAGCGGCTGCAGGCGACGTTCATTTATGGGCTGAACAGTCTCGCATCGATCACTGGCATTCTGGGCGCGGGGTGGCTTGCGGACCGGATCGGACAGCGATGGGTGGCGACCCTCGCCTACATCGGAACGATCGTGGGCATTCTGTCTCTGGCAGCCCTGTCACTGACCTCGCATCCATTGTTCGTGACGGTGTTTCTTCTTGGGTTCGGTGGAACCATGGGAACGCGCGGTCCGATGGTGTCCTCGCTCACCGCACGACTGTTCGAAAAGAATGTCGGCGCCGTGTTTGGTCTGGTGATGATCGGGCTGGGACTTGGTGGCGCCTTCGGCGCTTGGATTTCAGGCTGGCTCTATGAGCAAACCGACGGCTATGAGGCAGGCTTTGCCCTCGCGATTGTGTCCTGTTTGATCGGGATGGCGCAGTTCTGGTTGATCCCCGAGCTCAAACGCGGCGTTTGGAGAAACGCATGATCCCGGGAGAGCTTTCAGCACATCAGTCTGAAATTCGCACTTCTATTCAACGACTGATGTCGGACTTTGGAGGGGACTACTGGCTCGAGTGCGATCGAACTCACAGCTTTCCCCACGAGTTTCGCAATGCAGTGGCAGCAGCCGGCTGGTTGGGCATATGTGTTCCCGAGACGTATGGTGGCGTCGGCCTGGGCGTGACTGACGCGTGTGTGATGATGGAAGCCGTGGCGAACTCACCCGGTGCGATGCAGGCTGCGTCGAGCATTCACATGAACATCTTCGGGCCCCAGGCAATTGCGAAGTTCGGCACTGAAGCGCAACGCAAGGCTTGGCTGCCGCCCATTTGCAGCGGCGAGCTCATCACGTGTTTTGGTGTGACTGAACCCGATGCTGGTCTCGATACGACGCACATCAAAACATCTGCGCGCCGGGATCGAAGCGATTTCGTGGTCGACGGACAGAAGATCTGGACATCGGTTGCCCAACAGGCCGAACGATGTATCTTGTTGGCTCGAACGGCACCAAAGGATCACGAGCACCCGACATCCGGCCTCAGTCTGTTCTTTGCCGAGCTCGACCCAAAACATGTGGAGATTCAGGAAATCCCGAAAATGGGTCGCCATGGGGTCAACTCCAACGTGGTGTACTATGACGGGCTGAGGGTTCCGGAGACTGATTTGATCGGTCCGGAAGGCGAGGGGTTCCGCATATTGCTCTCGAGCTTGAACCCGGAACGTTGTCTGATAGGAGCCGAAGCAATCGGTATCGGGCGCCAAGCCCTTAGTCTTGCAGCCCAATACGCCCGCGAGCGGGAGGTATTTCAGCGACCCATCGGCAAGAACCAGTCCATTCAGCATCCACTGGCTGAGAGCTGGAGCGAGCTTGAGGCCGCATGGCTGATGGTGCTGCGCGCGGCCGGGTTGTACGACAACGATGCCCCATGCGGTTCAGAGGCGAATGCCGCGAAGTTTCTGGGTGCTGAAGCGGGCTATCGCGCCTGTGAAAACGCCGTGCTGACCCATGGAGGCATGGGGTATGCTGCAGAGTATCATGTCGAGCGACTGATGCGCGAAATCTGGATCAGCCGGCTCGCCCCGGTGAGCCAGCAATTGGTTCTCAGTCACATCGCCGAGCGGGTGCTCGGTCTTCCGAAGAGCTATTGACGGCCCGTGAGCGGACCATCGTCGAGCACGGCCGCCTCGCGCTTGCGCGCCACACTTTCGCGATAGGCCAGATAGCAACCACTGACAAACACGATCGCGGCACCCACCCACGTCCAAACATCTGGAATCTCGCCGAAAATCCAGGCACCCAGGATCGCGACCCAAACGAGCCGCAAGAAGTCATAGGGCATGACTGCCGTGGGCTCTGCCTCCTTCAAAGATTGGCTAACCGCAATCTGAGCAAGCGTTCCGGTAACAGCGATCAGAGCCAGCCACATCCATCCTTCTGCTGACGGCCATGTCCAGAACCAGATCGCTGGTCCGAGCGACAACACGCTTAGAAAGATGTTCATGTAGGCGGCGATGGTAAGGCTCGATTCTGTACGCGACATCACTTTGATGATCATCAAAGTGACAGCCCAGAGAAAAGCCGAGCTCAACACCAGCACAGAGCCGAGGTCGATCGGAATTGCGCCAGGGCGCAAGATCACGATCACGCCAATGAAGCCGAAGAAGATCGCAGACCATCGTCTTAGCCTGATCCGTTCTCCAAGGAACAAAACGCTGAGGATGCCCGCAAAAATCGGTGCGGAGAAACCCAGTGCCGTGACGTGTGCGACCGGTGCAATCGAAAGTGCATAGAAGAACATCAGCATCGCGCCGATGTTCACGATGCCTCGTAATCCATGTAGACGCAGCCTTTTCGTGCGGAGAAAACCTGCTCCGCGCGTCATGATAATCGGCAGGAAAACAATGAATCCCAGAAAGTTGCGGAAGAACGCGATCTGCATCGCGTGGATTTCCGTAGTCGCGTGCCTGATCATCACATGCATCAGAGCAAAGCCGGTGCTCGACAGGCACATCAGGATGATCCCGCGCAGCTCTGGCGAGAGCTGCGTCCATGCCGCTGCATAACCCTGTGTGAAGCGCGGGGAGGGAAACTCCATGCCCCGTTATTGATCTGACGCCGGGGTCCGGGCAATCATCGACCGATCAAACAGCGCGCGAAATCAGCGGGGTGATGCAGCGCAATGCCATTCAAAGCTCAAATACTAGCCATGACGGAGGCAATCTGCGCCGGTGACGGGGCAGGGGCCGCAGCATGCTTCACACCCGATGGTATCTATAACGACGTATTCTATGGCGCGTTCAAGGGTGCTGAAATTGCCGATATGGTCGAGAACTATTTTCATCGAGATGGAAGTAGTTTCCTGTGGGATATTCATTCTCCGGTTGAAGATGAAGGAATGGGTTACGCAAGGTACGTGTTCAGCTATGAGTCACGGCTCGCTGGGCATGAGGGCAGGCGCGCGGTGTTCGAAGGTGTCTGCTACTGCAAGCTCCACGGCGGTCTCATTTCTGAATATCGTGAGATTGCCAATGCGGCCACGGGCCTGGCTATGATAGGCTTTGACGACGCACGGATCGCCCGTTTCGCGCATCGCGAGGCCGCTGCTTTGTCCGAGCGGGCAGATTGTGCGCACCACGTGAAAAGCTGATCATGAACGCCGTATGCTCACCTTGGCCGGATGATGAGCTTACCTCGAGGTCGGCCCACTTCCTGCCGCTGGTGGGCCAAGGCGATTTCCGACAGATCAAACTTTCGATCTACCCGGTGCCACAGCTTCCCGGATACTAAACTGTTCTGAACAAAACTGACGGCTCGGATTTTGGCAGCCTCAGGCACCTCGAAGATCGCAACGCCGCAAATTTGGATGTTGCGATACATGTAGTTGGGCCAATTGATTTCTGGGGTGAGATTGCTTGCGGAACCATATGCGGCGATGGTGCCGTTCTGTTTGACCATTCGCCAAGCGTGGCCGACGTGCGCACCAAAGTCGACATCAATGACAGCCACCACTCCCCGTGATCGAGTGTAGGACAGAACACGCGAGCAAACGTCATCACGATCGCTATCGAGAACGAGATCAGCGCCTGCCTTCATCGCATCTTCTGCTCGGTCAGCGTCGCCTCGCACCGTGGTGATCACCTCAGCGCCCATCAGCTTGGCAAGTTGGATGGCGTAGTTTCCGACGGCACCAGCACCACCGGTGACAAGCACCGCTTCTCCAGCAATTTGCCCTGCCAAAAACAATGAATGGCACGCAGTCATGGCTGGCACACCAAGACAGGCTCCGTCTTCAAAACTTGCCTCGTCGGGCAGCTTCATTGCGCGAGAGGCGGCCACCACAACGAATTCGGCTGCCGCACCGTCCCATTTCCGATGAGCGCCCTCCCATATCCAAACGCGCTCGCCAACCCGATCCGGCACACCGATGCCAACAGCCTCGATCACTCCGGCGCCGTCAAAACCCGGGATAACTTGTTCAAAAGGGAGCCCGCCTCGCGCGCCGCTTCGCCGCTTGCAGTCTGTCGGGTTCACTCCGTGAGCATGCACGCGGACCAGCACCTGTCCGACCCCGGGCGAAGGTGTCTCGAGGTCGACAACGGCCAGGACCTCGTCTGCGGGGCCTGCCTTGGTATAGAGGGCAGCCTTCATAAGCGCGCCTCGTTCATCCGGCTTGGCTCCCGGGACGCTTATCGGTACCAGGTGCTTCAGCAACACCAACGGTCCCGTCCGAAATGAGGGCATCTATTTCGTGCGGATCGAGCCCTGCTTCGGCCAGCACTGTACGCGAGTGTTCACCGATCAGAGGCGCGTGCTGTTCCGGCTTTGTTTCTAATGCAAAATCAACAGGATGTCGTACTGTCTTCAAGTTTCCCTCGGTTGGATGCCGGGAGTCCTCGAAGAAGCCGCTAGCGGTCAGGTGCGGATCTTCAAAAAGCCCATCGAGCGTATTCACAGGGCCGCACGGGATGTCTGCCTCGCGAAACAGTTCTAGCCACTCGGCGGTCGTCTTTTCCGGCATCGCCTCATCGACCATGCGGTAGAGATCGCGCACACGCGCCGAGCGGGTCGTGACATTCTGGAACCACGGCTCACCCTTGATGTCCTCGCGCCCGATCAGTGCCAGCATCTTCTCCCAGTGTTTATCGATGTAGGGCAAGACGGCGACGAACCCGTCCTTGGTGGGGTAGGGGCGCCGATACGGATTGAGCAGACGGGCGTAGCCCGGTGGGCCAATGGGCGGCTGATGGGTTTGGCCTTGGAGATGCTCGGTGAGAAGAAAGTAGCTCGCGGTCTCCATCATCGGAACTTCGAACGGCACAGCCTCACCTGTACGCTCACGATGCAAGAGAGCTGCGAGCACCCCTTCAACGATGAACATGGCCGAGATCTTGTCGACGATGATTTGCGGCACGAACCGCGGTTCCCCGTCAGCATTTGCATTGACAGCAGCAAATCCGGACAGGGCCTGGACCACATCATCGTAAGCAGCATCGTCGGCATATGGCCCATTTTTTCCGAAGCCGATTGCCGCGCAATGGATAAGCCTTGGATGACGCGCGCAAAGTGTTTCGGGATCAAGTTGCAGGCGTGCCGCCGCTTTGCGGCGCATGTTGGTCACAAGAACATCTGCACCGGCAATGATTTTCTCGAGTGCCGCGCGCCCGTCGGCGCGCTTGAGATCTATTGCGAGCGATCGCTTGTTTCGATTTGCATTCAGATAACCAGCCCCCATGGCAGGGGTCTTCATGGGGGCGATGTGACGCACCGCTTCGCCGTTGAGCGGTTCAACTTTGATGACGTCAGCGCCAAGCACGCCAAGCTGCGCCGTCGCAAATGGCCCCATGATCACCGAGGTCAGGTCAATGACGCGGATGCCTGTCAGCAGCGGGGTCATGCATACGCCTCGCGAAGTATCGTCTTGACGACTTTGCCATTCGCATTTCGTGGCAACGGCATCTCTTGGAACAGAATGCGCTCAGGAACTTTGTACTCCGACAGACGCGCGGCGGCGAAGCGACGAATGCTGTCGGCCAGCCCGTCACCGGGCGCCGCGCCTTTGGGCACCACAACTGCATCCGCACGCTCGCCCAGAACAGGGCAGGGACGCCCGATGACAGCGCTCTCCATCACGTTTGGATGATAGGCAAGCACGTTCTCGACCTCGATGGAGTAAATCTTGTAGCCGCCTCGGTTCACCATGTCCTTCATTCGATCGAAGACGCGAACGAACCCTTGGGAATCGATGGCACCGATATCTCCAGACTTCCAGAAGCCGCCGACGAAGTTGTTCGCATTCGCGTCTGCATTGTCCCAGTATCCCGGCACGATATGCGGGCCACGCATCCAGATCTCACCGCTCTCTCCAGGGGGCACTTCGCGTCCTTCGTCGTCCATCGCACAGAGTTCGACACAGTGGAGCGGCAAACCAACCGAGTCTGGGCGTGACGCAGCGAACCGAGAGGGCAACATGGTTGAGGGCGAGGTCGCCTCGGTCGCACCATATCCGTTCATCAGCGCCAGCTGCGGCGCCCGCCGGGCCAACTCGCCAATGGTTGCCTCTGGCATCGGCGCACCGCCAAATCCTCCGATCCGCCATCGCGAGAGGTCATGGCGATCAAACTCCGGCTCCATGAGGAAGAGGTTGTACATCGCGGGCACGATCAACGTGTGCGTAACACGTTCTGCCTCAATCAGTTCTAGCGCCGGTCCAGCCTTGAACGCACGCAGGAAGACGACTGCAGCGCCGGCAACCAGAGACGCCGCAACATTGGCGATCAGACCGGTCACATGGCTCGCGGGCACTGCCAGCAAATTGCGATCTGAAGGTTGGATGTCCATCGAATGCATGAAGTGCAGAGCTGAGTGGACGATACCGAGGTGAGTCAGCATCGCACCTTTTGGTTTTCCGGTTGTGCCTGAGGTGTAAAGGATCACTGCCGTGTCTTCTTCGGCTACTGGAACAGGTGCAATTGGTGCCGCGTCAACCAGCGCCTCGAAGCTCGGTGCACCAGCCGGGCCACAAGCGGCCCAGCTTTGCTTAAGCAGCGGCGTCTCTGCTGGATCAGGCAGTGAGCATTCCAGCTCCGCCTCATAGATCAGGCCGATGGCACCGCACTGGTTCAGCGCATAAGCAATCTCGGGCGCTCGTTGAAGCGGGTTCATCGGGACAGTTACCGCACCGATGCGCTGACAGGCGAGCAGGGCTTCAACATAGGCAAATCGGTTGCCGATCAGCAGCGCGACGCGATCTCCCTTTCCGATTCCGGATGCGAACAGACCACCCGCAATACGAGCCGTGCGCGCACAGAGTTCATCGTAACTGATGCGACCTTCTTCACCGCACAGAGCATCTTGTGCTCCATGGCGAGCGACGGTCTTGGAGAACATCTCGTGCACCGATCCAGGTCTGTCGCGGAAGCACCAAACAACCCGCCCATCGAAGTGGACTTCGCGGCTCAAGTCGAGCGGCTGCTCATCGCGCCACATCTGGCTTGCGCTCCCTCTTTCAGTGCTTGCCTGTTACAGACACATCTGTAGTTTTGATACTCGATGGCGGCGCTGCTGCAACGCGGCTATCGAGCAAGGATGTGATGATGAGCGATTGGGCGTCACGAAAATCGTTCACCGAGATCAGGGGGCGCCGGATGGCGTGGGTCGAGGAGGGCTCTGGCACCCCAGTCCTGTTTCTTCACGGTAATCCAACCTCGTCTTATCTCTGGCGTGACGTGATGGCTGCCATGCCGGAGTGTGGTCGGTTGATTGCGCCCGACCTCATCGGGATGGGTGACAGCGAGAAGCTTCCCGACTCTGGGCCGGACAGCTACCGCTTCATTGAGCACGCAAGCTATCTGGACGATCTGATCCTGCATCTGGTCGGTGATGACCCTGTCGTTCTGGTGTTGCACGACTGGGGCAGCGCACTCGGGTTTCACTGGTCCGCACGCCACCCTGAGCGTGTACGCGGCATAGCCTACATGGAAGCCATCGTCCGCTCCATGACCATGGAAGAGTGGCCCGAGGCGATCCGCGGGCTGTTCCAGGCGCTCAGATCAGATGCAGGCGACGAAATGATTCTTGAGAAGAATGTGTTCATAGAGCGCATTCTCCCGGGCTCAGTCCTGCGCGATTTGTCAAACGACGAATTGGATGAGTACCGCCGTCCATTCATCAATCCCGGTGAGGATCGGCGCCCGACGCTGACCTGGCCGCGGCAGATACCATTGGGCGGTGAACCGAAGGACGTTGTCGCGTATGTGGATCAGTATGCCGCCTGGCTTGCGACGAGCAAGGTGCCCAAACTGTTCATCAATGCAGAACCTGGTGCCATCCTGATAGGCAATCAGCGCGAGTGGGCGCGCGGCTTTCCGAACCAGAGTGAAGTGACTGTGCAAGGCAGCCATTTTGTCCAGGAGGACTCTGGACAGGAAATCGGTCACGCCATTGGCAAGTGGATGTCATCTAAAGGATTGATCTAGCAAGCCACCTGCGTGTGTTGGAAGAGCGACATACTACTTTACATAATTATCATTATCGGAATTTCCTGTGATCAAAGACATTTGTCTGAGTCCCCCAACGCTCACCACTGAAAAAGCCGCCATCCTGTGGGGGGATGGCGGCGGAGTTGGCGATCCAGAGAGAATGGACGCGTGTGACATCGGGGCGTGGGGTCAAACGCCGGCATCCGATGGCGAGCTTGATGGCTCGGAGGGGTCTAAGCGTCTCACTCTGGTCCGCAGGCGAACTGGAAAACAGATCAAATCAATGCAGGCAGCGTGAACCCGATGAACACCATCAACGCAATTGCGATGATGCCTACGACGTCGGCAATTGCCTCGCGTGGTGCGGAAGAGAGAAAAGATCTGGCATTTAGAATCTTCGTCATGGCGTTCATCCTATGTGCGTGTTTGTTCTCTTAGTGTTCCCCTAAAATTTGAATCGAGTCAAGAATGAATAAGGAACAAAACGGAACAATTAGAGATCAACCGCTGCCCAGCAATCTCACGGACGCATCACGTTTCTGGAGGTACAGAAGGGTTCGCAAGCTCCTGCCCCGCGGTGTTTTCAGCTCTGGATCACTGTGTACAGCAAGCCGGGCGTCATCCCGCGCCATCTGCATGAGACTTGTGTCATGTGCGAGATTTGCAATTCGAAATCGGGGCAAGCCAGACTGAGTGGTGCCAAGCAAATCCCCTGCACCGCGGATCCTCAGATCTTCTTCGGCAATGCGAAAACCATCATCCGTCTCCCTCATGATCTGAAGCCGTGAACGCGCGGTTTCTCCCAGTGGGGCCTCATAGAGCAACAGGCATGAGGATCGTTCGGAACCACGCCCGACACGTCCACGCAACTGATGCAGTTGTGCGAGGCCGAACTGCTCGGCCTGTTCGACAACCATTATCGTCGCTTCCGGAACATCCACGCCGACTTCGATCACCGTGGTGGCCACCAGAAGCTGAGCTGCGCCGGACTGGAAGTCAGCCATGGCGGCGTCCTTGTCGTCCGCCGGCATTTGCCCATGCACCAGACGGATGCGGTCAGCGCCCAAAACTCGTGTGAGCTCTTTGTGACGCTCTTCCGCTGCGACAAGATTGAGCTCTTCACTTTCCTCAACCAACGGACAGACCCAGTAGGCCCGTTGACCCGCATCCAGCGCCTTGGTCAGCCGAGCCACCACTTCGTCGTAGCGCTCCATCGAGACAAGAGCTGTATCGATGGGTTGGCGGCCGGGTGGTTTCTCATCGAGGACGGAAATGTCCAGATCACCATATCCAGCGAGCGCCAGTGTGCGCGGGATCGGTGTCGCTGTCATGATCAGGACATCGCAGCCCTCAGGAGCTTTTTCTGAAAGCTCCATTCGCTGGCGCACCCCGAAGCGATGCTGCTCGTCGACAATGACGAGACGCAGATCGTGAAAGCTGACATCCTTCTGGAACAGCGCATGCGTGCCGATGACAAGCCGTGCCGAGCCGTTGGCGACGGAGTTACGTTTATCGACACGAATGCGGCCTTTGTCGCGGCCGGTAAGGAGAACCAGGGAGACACCGATTTCATCGGCCAGCGCTCCGAGCGCTTCAGCATGTTGGCGCGCCAGAATTTCCGTTGGCGCCATGAGTGCCGCTTGCCCGCCGGCTTCAACCGCTACAAGCATTGCAATCAGCGCCACCAGCGTCTTGCCAGCACCGACATCACCCTGCAGCAGTCGCATCATGCGATCAGGGGCTTCCATGTCGGCAACGATCTCGTCGATCGAGCGGGTCTGAGCGGCCGTTGGTGGAAAGCCGAATGCGCACAACGCCTTTGCTCGAAGTGCCCCATCACCTGCGTTGACCCGCCCCCTGCCCCGGCGCATGCGTGCCCGTGCAAGCGTGAGCGCCAGCTGGTGCGAGAACAACTCGTCATATGCAAGTCGCTGCCTGGCGAGTGCACCCGGCAGCAATGCCTTGGGCCCGTCGGGATTGTGAAAAGCCTGAACAGCATCAGACCACGCGGGCCACTTCTCGCGTGCCATCAGTGCTGGGTCGATCCACTCTGCGAGAGCCGGTAATCGGGTCAAAGCGGCGAGCACTGCGCGGCAAACCATGCGCTGGGTAAGACCTTGCGTCAGGGGATACACAGGCTCAAACGGGCGAAGGTTTTCAGCCTCCGCCTCCGTCAAGACAAGATCGGGATGCGGCATCTGTAGCCGATGATCATAGAGCTCAACGCGACCGGACACCACGCGCCGCGCGCCCTCGGGCAAACTGCGTTCGAGCCATTCTCGCCGCGCCCGAAAGTAGACCAGTTCGAAATGCGCCCCGCCACCTTCAACCAAGATGCGATGTGGTCTGGTCTGTGTGGCCGGGGGGCGATGTTCACGGATCTCGACAGCGACCGTTACCGTCTCGCCTGCTGCCACATCGCGCAGGTCCGAGCGCAGCCGACGATCCTCCACGCCGCTTGGTGCGAAAAACAGCAAGTCGACGATCTGGGCCGCACCCAGGCGTTCGAACAGCTTCGCTGTTTTAGCGCCAATCCCCGTCAGTCGCTCGACCGGGGCAAACAACGGATAAAGAATCTCGGGGCGGCCCTTTGACATGGCGCCCATTCTGTCGTGGCAGGTTCAGGAAGAAAAGCGTCAGCGCCAGAACGGACCAATAGCGACGAGCGCTTTCCAGTGCCCCTTGGTCTCGGGCCAAAGGCGATCAGCGGTCGCAAGTGCATGTCCGATGACTCGGCCGGCCGCACGCTGCGCCGATGGGTCCTTGCTCCACGGCACACCCGGCGCGGTCAGCAACGCTTCTGCCACCGCAGAGTCGTTCAGCGCTCCAAAGGCCGTCTGCAGCTTTTTGAGCGCTTGCACAAAACGTGCCGTGCGCTTTGGGCTATACATGTCACCAAAGAAATCAATCATATATCGTAGTTTCTTGATCTCTTTTCTCATTTCGTGGCGCTCATCGATCTTGAGCTTTTCCAGCCGGCGACCATAGCGTGTGACGGCCTTCCAGCGCTTGTCGAGCAGTGTTGCTCCGAACTCGACCGCTGGACTCGAGAGAAGTTCTCGACGCGCGCTGTCGGCACCATTCTGCCAACCTCGGCCTTCCACGTAACCTGCAAGATCAAAGACGAAAGCGGTCGGCGAGGCACCGGCGAGCCAACGCTGAACATCGGCACGCACAACTCCCCTCTGGTTCTCTAGTGCCGAACGAAGTCGCAGGAAGCCTGGTTCTCCCGCTCCGTGGTTCTCCGCCTCGGTCAACCCTTCGTCCGCCAACACGTCAAGATCGCGCAACGCTCCGACCTTCGCTCCGATTTCACGCGCCATGCCGGCAAGAGCCGCACGCTCGGCCTCTCCCAAGGCGGCCCGGCATGCGGACAGAGCGCTTCGCAGACGGCGCAGTCCGACGCGAAGCTGATGAGGCCCTTCTGGGTCTGAGTTGTAGACCGTCACCGGGATGTTTGCCGAGACTTGCGCCAACGCCTCGTTGAGGATTGTCACAAGAGCGTCCTCAACTGTTTGGCTATTGGAAAGTGACATTTCGAGCGCATGACGTGGCTCGAGCGGCGCGGTCACGGCACCGGTTTCGGCGAGAAGCTTACCGCGCGCTGATTTCGATCGATCTGAGAACCGGACAGGCCCGCTTCGCAACAGCGTGCGCGCGATGACGAAGAGGTCGCTGACCGCACCGTGCGTGAGCTCGAATTCCGCCTCGCGGAGCTGCGCTGTCCGCCCGCCCCCAATGATATCGCCAACGTCAATCGCGAGCTCCGCCGCTCCTCCACCCGGCAACTGCACGACACGATTGGTACGACGAAAGCGGGTCTCGACCACCGGGATCAAGGGGCGGCCTGCGATCAGACCGATGAGCTCCTCGCGCAGGTCATCATTGGGGATCAACTCCACAGCGAGCTGACGTCCCCGCACCGGATGTTCGACCTCGATGGGGGTCGAGAGACCAACCCTCAGCGACTTAGCAGCCGACTTCTTGACGGTTTGGATCCAGCGCCGGCGGTCTCTGCGCAGTCGCAATGCGATCCCCGCACCGCGCAATGCGTTGTCCGATGTGTCGTAGTAAATGCTGTGCAGCAATCGCGTGTGTGGACGGGTTGTTGCCAGTGTCCGCACCGCAGCGCCGGAGCGCAGTGCACGCTCCTGACGGTCATCAAGAAGGAGCTTGAGCTCGATCTCTCGCTCCAGTGAACCGCTTTCGGTTCCCAATTGATTTAGTGATGACAGTTTCATGACAAAAATGTATCTGCCTCAAAGGGCCTTTGAAACCCTTTGGTTGAACAAAACGCAAAAAATTTCGCGCTCTGATACTGGTTCATCTGCCAATCAACGAGAGCCATTCGTCCTCACTCAGAGTTTGAATGCCCAGATCAATCGCCCTCTTCAGCTTTGAACCAGCGCCCGGTCCCGCGACCACGATGTCTGTTTTTGCCGATACGCTCCCCGAAACCTTCGCACCGAGCGCCTCGGCGCTGGACTTGGCTTCTGCCCTGCTCATCTGTTCGAGCGTTCCGGTGAAGACCACTGTCTTGCCAGCGATTGGGCTTCCATCGGTTTCCGGCGCCTCTGCATCCTGCGGTGCCACGTGGCTCAAGAGCCGCCGCAGGGCATCCTGGTTTTGCGCGTCCGCAAAGAAAGCGATGACTGCGTCGGCCAGCACGGACCCAACCCCGTCTATATCGTCAATCTGGGCACGAACTTCCGCATCATTGGCCGCACTTGACATGGCCTCCGCAAACGCTGCCCAACTCGAATAGTGCCGGGCAAACAATCGTGCCGTGGTCTCACCCACGTGGCGGATCCCGAGTGAAAAAATGAACCGTGAGAGCTCAACAGTCCGGCGCTCATCTATGGCGTCGAAGAGATTCTGGATCGATTTTTCATTGGTGGGCCGCCCCTTGTCGTCACGTCGGTAGAGATCAATTTCACCCGCGCCTTGCCGGGTGGACAAGGTGAAGATGTCCGCGGGCTGAGAAATCAGTCCATCGGCATAAAATGCCTCGACTTGCTTGGCACCGAGACCCTCGATGTCCAACGCACCGCGGCTGACGAAATGCTTCAGCCGCTCGACCGCTTGGGCAGGGCAAATGAGCCCACCGGTGCAGCGGCGCACGGCTTCACCCGGCTCACGAATTGCTGGCGATCCGCATTCCGGGCACGTGTGCGGCATCTCGAAGACTTTGGCATCTTGAGGTCGCTTGGAGATGTCAACGTCCAGAACCTTCGGGATCACGTCGCCCGCACGATAAACCGTAACGGTGTCGCCTGCACGCAGGTCCCTGCCCTCACGGATGGGTTGGCCATCGGATCCGAAACCCGCGATGTAGTCTTCGTTGTGCAACGTCGCATTCGACACGACCACGCCGCCGACAGTGACAGGGCGCAGCCGCGCAACCGGGGACAAGGCCCCCGTTCGTCCCACCTGGATATCGATCGCGTCCAGAATTGTGGTTGCTTCCTCAGCCGGAAACTTGTGTGCGATTGCCCAGCGGGGATTGTTCGAGCGAAAGCCGAGGCGTTGTTGAAGGTCAAGCCTGTCAACCTTGTAGACCACGCCGTCAATGTCATAGCCCAGCGTCGCCCTTTGGCGTTCGATTTCGCGATAGTGCGCCACGAGCTCGTCAACGCTTTTGCAGCGCGCCATGAGCGGGTTGGTCTTCAAGCCCCAGGTAGCGAACGTAGCAACGACCTCTGACTGTGTGTCCGCTGGCAAGGCCGAAACCTCCCCCCAGCTGTAGGCAAAAAAGCTCAGTGGCCGTGATGCCGTGATGCCCGGATCCAGCTGGCGCAAGGACCCCGCCGCAAAGTTGCGCGGATTGGCATAGGTCTTCTCGCCTTTGGCTTCCTGAGCTTCATTCAGAGCAGCAAAGTCGGCATGCGCCATGTAGACTTCGCCACGCACTTCGAAGATTTCGGGCACGTTCCCGTGCAACGCATGCGGTATGTCGCGGATGGTACGAGCGTTGGCGGTGACGTTCTCACCTTCGGTGCCGTCACCGCGCGTTGCGGCCTCGACCAGTTTGCCGGCCTCGTAGCGCAAGGCCAGCGAGACGCCATCGATCTTGGGTTCTGCAGTCATGGCCACGGGTTCGTCACCAAGGCTCAGGAACCGTTTGATGCGATCTGCGAAGTCAGCAACATCGTCTGTAGTGAACGCGTTCGACAGCGAGAGCATAGCTACCCGATGGCGGACCTTGCCGAACCCGTCGGCTGCTGGGGCGCCGACACGATTTGACGGGCTGTCAGGCAGAACAAGATCTGGGTATGCTGCCTCCAGCGCGGACAGTCGACGACGCAGCGCATCGTACTCGGCGTCCGGAACTTCGGGCGCGTCTTTCTGGTGATATGCGAGATCAAGCTCTGCAATGCGCGCCGTGAGCGAGGCAATCTCTGCCTCGGCATCCTCTCGGGTCAAATCGGTCGGCGACGTTTGCATACCCCGAGCTTGCGCCAGAGTGTGCAGAGGTCAAGCCCCAAGGGCAATTCCGCCTTTAGTCTAGCCCCTACCGAAGCTTTGATGCCCTGGTACTTGAAGCCGGCAGACGCCCAGTTCGGCTGCGCCTACTTCGAGAGCGGCCAGCGTGCGCGCACATCCCGCTCGACGGGCGAGATAAGCTTTGGTCGGGCCTCGACGGGGTTGCTGATGAGTTGGATCAGCGCCGTGATCGGGTCCGGATAGCCACCGACTTTCCGGGCGAAACGGAACTCTGCATCGATGCGCGCATTGATTTGCGCCGACGGGTTGTCGTTTCGCAGACGCATGGCGCTCGCATCTACCGTCAGCATCGGAAGCAACATGGCTGCCGCAAGGATTACAGTGATCGGTTTTGCGGTCATCGTCAGGTCTCCTTCTCCACACGATCCAGTCTTCCACCTTGCCTCAGACATGGGGATAGAACTTCGGATGAGGAAATCCGGCGTCTACACGTTTTGGTGCAGCGGTGCTTGGGCGCAAGACAAGATCGGCGAGGATATCGGTGAGCAAGCATGTCAATTGCACCGCATCGAACAACACCGCAAACATCCAGCAACTCAATCCCACCAGGCACGATGACACTCACTCGACATTCACGGGGATGAAACTTTCGACCCCACGGGTCGGTTGCATGTTCTTTGTCAGATCCTGATCGACGTCCTCGACAACGCGTGCTCAACTGTGTGGCCTGTACGAGCCGAAACTGATTCACGGCATTCGTGAGCCAAGGCTAGGGCCTAGTGCCAAATGCTCCAGCCAATGTTCCGAGACATTGGCATGGTGGCGCTCTCAAGGATGGGTGCCCGACATGTCTCAGACGTCTTCGTCCGCCATCGCCTCGGCGCGTGATTTGCCTGAAACCTCGAGGGCCAGAGCCGCCGCCATGAATGGATCAAGTTTCCCGTCCAGAACACCCTGGCTGTCAGAAGTCTCAACACCCGTTCTCAGATCCTTGACCATCTGATAGGGCTGCAGCACGTAAGACCGGATCTGGTGCCCCCAACCGGCGTCCGACTTGGCATCATGAGCGTCCTGGATCGCCTGGGTTTTCTTCTTCATTTCGATGTCGTAGAGGCGGGCGCGCAGAGCTTTCATCGCGATGTCGCGGTTCTGGTGCTGTGACTTCTCAGAGCTTGTCACCACGATTCCGGTTGGAACATGTGTGATCCTGACCGCCGAGTCCGTGGTGTTCACGTGCTGTCCACCAGCGCCCGAGGACCGGTAGGTATCGATCCTGAGATCGCTTGGATTGATGTCGATTTCTATCGTGTCATCAATCACCGGATAAACCCACACCGCCGAGAACGACGTGTGTCGGCGCGACTGGCTGTCGAAGGGCGAGATGCGCACCAGCCGGTGGACGCCGGATTCCGTCTTAAGCCAACCAAAGGCACTGTCGCCCTTTATCTGGTAGGTGGCGGATTTTATGCCAGCCTCCTCACCCGCGGTCTCGGATTGAAGCTCTACCTTGTATCCGCGGCTTTCGGCCCACCGGACATACATCCGCGCGAGCATCGCCGCCCAATCACAGCTCTCCGTCCCCCCTGCCCCGGAATGGACTTCGATGAAGGCGTCGTTACCGTCGACTTCACCGGACAGCAATGCTTCGACCTCGCGCGCCTGAGCTCTCTCACGCAGCTGTAAAAGCGTTTGTTCCGCCTCCGCTGCCACTTCGGCGTCGTCTTCCAGCTCAGCAAGTTCGATCAGATCGATGTTGTCGGTCAGCCCTTGAGCCAACGCCTGATAGCCATCTATGCCATCTGCGAGTTTCTGCCGCTCGCGCATCACCTTTTGAGCATGAGCCGGATCGGACCACAGCTCGGGATCTTCTGCGCGCACATTCAGTTCCTCGAGCCGATGCGCGGCGGTGTCCCATCCGAGCCGCTGTCGCAGCAACTCAAGCGATTTCTCGATATCGGACACGACGGATTGGATTTCGGCTTTCATCAGGCGACCTCTGCGTTGCGAGCGATTGAATAGCCGCAGAGGCGGGCCGCGTAAAGCCGAGCACGTCAGACTGGATCAACGTCGAGTGGCAGGCTCGTTGCAATTGCGCCCGAGGTCGGGTCTGCGAATTCGATCCGGTAGTGACCCGGTTTGGGTGGCGCCTGCAACACACCGGTGAGCGGTCCGGTCTCGGGTCCGCTGGGCGCAGTCTCGTCCAGGACGGTTCCGCTTTGGTCGAGAACACGGAAGACATGCCCATTCTTGAGGCCGCCGAGCCATTCAACGGTGAATGCTTCCCCGACGAAGACTTCTATCGGCGTTCTCAGCAACTCGCCACCCGGTGTCAGCGTCACCGGGAGCTGGCGCAGGATCGTGCCGTCTGCCGTCACATAGCGCAACTCGTGTTGACCGTGCACGTCAGGCATCCCGAATGCGGTGACCGTCTCGATACCTGGCGATCCTTCGGCCGGGGTGCTCGCACGTACCTCCCCACTCGCGGGATCGACGATCTGCAGAGTATCACCCGTAGCACCAGGCCCGCGCCACGTCACATCAGCCAGCGCACCCGCCGAAAGCTCCGTCGGGATCGATAGGCTCACTGGCGCCGCTGCAACATCGATGACGATCTTCGATAGCACAGCGCCGTCTGGACCGAGATAGCGCAACTCATAGCTGCCTGCTGTTCCTGGCGCTGCGAGCCCGGCCGTGGGGCCGTTCACCGATGCACTGTCCTGAACCTTGGCGGGCACATCAGTGCCGATGGGACCATGAAGTTCGAGCCGTCCTCCTGCGACGACGCCATCGATGGTCACCCTGAGCTCTTGCCCTGGATCAATTGTGTCCGGCGCAGACACCGATTGTTCAGCCGCCCACACGCCTGAGGCGGCACCGCTCAGCACGGCACCAAAAGCGATCCCAAAGACTGCACTGCGTGTCGATGTGCGCATCGTTCTCATCCGACAAACTCCCGCTTTGGATGCAGCGGTCCTGCCGTAGTAGAACGTTAGTAGAGCCCCCCGGTTCCGAGACCAACACTCGCAGGTTTCGGCGGCTGTGGCGCATCAGGGTCGTCACTGTTCTCCGGCAGGCTGTCGGTAAGCGGGAGATCCTCGCCCTCCGGAAGCAAGTAGGGCAAGTCGGCTCCAAGACCTGCAAACAGCGCCGCATCGTCCATCAAGGCATAGGCGTCATCGACAAGAATTTCAGGCTCCGTCCCCGTGCGGAACGTCTCCACCAGGACATGGGGGCCCTCGGCATCGTCAGGCAGACGTTCGCCGGTCTCGCGGTCGATCTTGATCGTAACGACGCTCCCCGCGAGAGGGGCGTTAAAGGGTCCAGGTGCCTGCTGTGCCATGGCCTCGGCCATGAATTCGCGGAACACCGGTCCACACAATGTGCCGCCATATGCACTCTTGCCCATCGGCTTCGGCGTATCGAAACCGATAAAGCAACCCGCCACCATGTTCTCGGTGAACCCGATGAACCACGCGTCCTTTGCGTCATTCGTGGTACCGGTCTTGCCCGCAACGGGAAATTCCAACCCGCCGACGGTTCGCCGCGCCGTGCCCCGCGCGACCACGCCTTCGAGCATGGTGACAAGTTGATAGGCGGTCACGGGGTCCATGATTTGGCTGCGTTGATCAAAAAGGACTGGAACGCGATCCTGCGTGAACTGCGCGGCGTCACATCCCTGGCATATACGCGGGTCGTGTCGGTACAAGGTCTTTCCGTGGCGGTCCTGAACGCGGTCGACCAGCGTGGGCACCAGCCGCTTGCCGCCGTTCACAATCATTCCGTACGCCGAGACCATCTTGTAGAGTGTCGTCTCACCAGCGCCCAATGCATATGAGAGCGAGTCGTCCGGCATCTGATCATAGATGCCAAATCGCTCCGCATAGACAGCCACCCGATCCATACCGACCGCTTGCGCGATGCGCACGGTCATCAGATTTCGCGACAGTTCCAGACCAACACGCAGCGGCGAGGGGCCATAAAACTTGCCCGACGAGTTCTTGGGCCGCCAGGTCTGTCCGCCAGCTCGGACCACCACTGGGGCATCAAGCACTACAGTTGCGGGCGTGTAACCCGCATCCAGCGCGGCCGCGTAGACGAACGGCTTGAAGCTCGACCCCGGTTGGCGCAAAGCCTGCGTCGCCCTGTTGAAAACCGATTGCTCGTAAGAAAAGCCACCCTGAATGGACAGAACCCGTCCCGAGTGAGGATCCATTGCCATGAAGGCGCCCTGCACGTCGGGGATCTGGCGCATCGACCAGCCCTCATCTTCGCGTTTGACGAAGACGACATCGCCGCGTTCCCAAATGTCGCTCGGTCGTCGCGGCGCCTTGCTGCTCAGCGGTGTTCGTTTGATCCACTCGCTCTCACGCTTGAGGGTCAGACGGACTGTTCCATCGCCATCCTCAAGATTCTCGACTCCCACCAATGCCGTGGTGTCGCCAAGCTCAAGCACGACGGCGAGTTGCCATTCTTCCACATCGCGTGGCGCATCGAGGCGCATCAGCAGCTCGCGCCAGATACCGGTCTCACCTGCCGCAACTTCCGGCAATTTCGCAACGGGACCACGATACGTGCCCTGCCCCCGATCATAGCGCTCGAGACCGGAACGCAACACGCGTCCGGCCACATTCTGGAGGTGCGGGTCGATCGTTGCGCGGATCGTGAGTCCGCCTTCATAGAGCATGTCCTCGCCAAGCTCCTCGACAAGCTGGCGACGCACTTCCTCGGTGAAGTAATTGGGCTCTGCGGTCCCGAGAACCGTCGGGCGTCGCTCCGCAAGGATCGTCTCGAGCGGCAGCTTCTTCTGCGCCTCAGCGATCTCACGCGCAAGCACACGGTTCTGTGCCATCTCCTCGAGAACATAGTTCCGGCGTATCGTTGCCCGTTCTACCTGGCGGATCGGATGCAGCTCTGACGGTGCTTTTGGCAGCGCTGCGAGATACGCGGCCTCGCGGGGTTCGAGTTCCTCGAGCGTCTTGCCGAAGTAGTTCTCCGCCGCCGCGACAATGCCGTAGGAACGCGCACCCAGGTAGATCTCATTCAGGTATAGTTCCAGGATCTGATCCTTCGTGAGCGCGCCATCGAGGCGCACGGCGAGGATCATCTCGCGGATCTTGCGTTCAATCTCTCGATCTGCCGTCAGCAGGAAGTTCTTCATCACCTGCTGGGTGATCGTGGATGCACCCGTCAGCCGCGTGTTGCGGCCCTGTGCTCGAGACATCCCGAAGCGGGCAATCGCCTTGCCGATACCGACGGCATCGACTCCGGGATGCTCATAAAAATTCTTGTCCTCCGCCGAGATGAAGGCCTGCTTCACCAGCTTTGGCACTTCGTCTATCGGTACAAAAACCCGGCGTTCACGTGCAAACTCCGCGATCACCTGACCTTCACCCGAGTACACTCGGCTCAACATTCGCGGTTGATAGTCCTGCAACTCATCATGTTTGGGCAGGTCTCGCCCGTAGATGTGCACAAGTGCCGCAATGCCTCCCACCGCAAAGAGCGCGCCGATGGATAGGTTGGACAACAGAAACCCAAAGAACCGGATCATGGTGCGGCGATCATCTCCTGCAGACTGTCCGCTTTGAGGTCGTATCGTCGCCCTCTGCGACGATCCATCCCATTCGCGAGACATATAACGATAATTCGCAGGCATCGCCAGAGGCGCCGTTGACCCAACTGCTCTGGATTGGGACTGGGAGCATCGTCACGCGTCGCTCCAATTCGTAAAATCCGATTGTCATCAAACAGCTTTTGGGTCTATAGGGACTCACTTGGCTGCGTACCCCGCTAGATCGGGGTTCCGCTCATAGGCACGCAGATCGACCCCCGGTCGACAGTTTAGGATCGGGCGCAAGGCCACTGCCTTGCGGGGTGATCGAAGGTGCCGCTCTGCGGTTTACGCTGGCCAGACGCCGTCGAACCCTATGGCGGCCCAGATAGCAGTGCCGGCATTGCCGGCGTCCGAGAGAAACTTGATGATCCGCAAAATCGCGCGCATATCTGGAGTTGCAGAGCCGATCGGCCTGCAACCAAATAGATATTCCCGCGCGCAGCTGGTCATCCAGACAAACAATCATCAGCTGCGCGGAGGCACCGGTGATCCCGCTGTCAGACCCGCAGGCTGTCGGGAATTTTTATGGCAAAGAAGATGCTTATCGACGCCACCCACCCAGAAGAGACTCGGGTGGTCGTGGTCGACGGGAATCGGGTCGAGGACTTCGACTACGAATCCATCAACAAGCGCCAGCTGGCTGGCAACATTTACCTCGCAAAAGTAACCCGCGTCGAACCGTCGCTGCAGGCAGCGTTTGTCGACTACGGCGGAAACAGACACGGATTTCTCGCGTTCTCTGAGATCCATCCGGACTACTATCAGATTCCGGTTGCCGATCGCGAGGCGTTGCTCGCTGAAGAGGCGCGTGACGAGGCAGAGCGCAGGGCTCGAGAAGATGAGCGCGGAGACGATGACGCGCAAGAAGGCCGGTCTCGAAAACGTAGCCGTCGCGCCAGGAGTGCACCGGCTGATGCCCCGGACCCCAAGGACGCGGACAACTCGAAAGAAGCCAAGAGCGAGATTGCGGGCCTCGAGGTGATCGAGATCGACGGTGTCGACGACGGCAGCGCTCCAGAGTCACTCAGTTTTGCGGACCCGGAGCCAGCAGGTGCAGAAGAGACAACGGCTGTCAATGATGAAGCAGCCGAACCCTCTGAACCTGCCGATGCGATTGTCGACGAACCCTCCGGCAACACCTCGTTGGCAGAAGCAGACGCTCCGACCGCCGAAGAGCAGGCTCCTTCCGAGAACGACTCGGATGTGGATGTCGCGGCAACTGCCGCCGAGAACACCGAAACGGGGCCTGACGACGGCGCACCCGGCGCTGTTGCCCAAACAGATAACGACCCTGACTCTTCGTCGGGCGGGGATGATACGCCGCCCCGGAGCATCGCTGAGAGCACCGGCCTCGATGACGATGAGCGTTTGACCGGCGAAATTGAAGACGCCGAGCGGCGGCGTGTGGAAGGTGAAGCGGACGTCGAGGCGACCGATCCGGCTCCAGCTGATACCGCTCAGGATGAGGCCATCCCAGAAGAACCAGATGCAGCCAGTGCCGGAACCGACCAAGCCGAGCATTCGGATGATGGGCCTTCTGGCGACGCGGAGAACGTGACCGGTGAACCGGACGCCGCTTCGGAAGTCGTGGAACCAGCCCAAGAAACAAGCAGCGTTTCCGAAGAGGTTGAAGCGGATGGTGCTGACCTAGACGCAATGGCGGCTGAAACCGAAGCTTCCGACGTAGAGGCAGCGCCGGAGACAACTGAGGCTGAAGCGTTCGCTCCCGATGAAGATTCAGCAGGCTCCGGTGAAGACGACAGCGGCACGGGGCGAAGCGGCCGGCGCTCTCGCCGTCGCCGTCGCGGCCGCCGAGACGATAAAGAAGAGCGAACCGCCGACGCAGAAGCCAGCGAGTCGGAGTCTGAAGAGGATGAGCAGGTCGACACGGTCGGCGCTGAAGACACTCTTGAGGAGGCCGCCTCCGTGCGGCTCAAGCTGCGCAGGCGTTACAAAATCCAGGACGTTGTCAAAGTCCGGCAGATCATGCTTGTCCAGGTCGTCAAGGAGGAGCGTGGAAACAAGGGCGCAGCACTTACCACATATCTGAGCCTCGCCGGGCGCTACTGTGTCCTGATGCCTAACACCGCCCGAGGCGGAGGCATCAGCCGCAAGATCACCAATGCGCCGGATCGCAAACGACTGCGTGAGATCACGGCCGAGCTCGATGTGCCAACAGGCATGGGTCTCATCGTGCGCACCGCTGGCGCCGAACGTACCCGACCCGAAATCAAGCGCGACTACGAGTTTCTGCTGCGGCAGTGGGAACAGGTACGCGAGCTCACGCTGAAGTCTATCGCACCCTGCCTCATCTACGAAGAGGGCTCTCTGATCAAACGTTCGATCCGGGACATCTATTCGAAGGAGATCGACCAGATCCTCGTGGAGGGTGAGAACGGCTATCGCGAGGCCAAAGAGTACATGAAGATGCTCATGCCCTCGCACGCAAAGAACGTTCAGCCCTATGCAGAGCAGACGCCTCTCTACACCCGCTATCAGGTGGAGAGCTACCTGAACGGGATGTTCAACCCGGTCGTTCAGCTCAAGTCGGGTGGCTATATCGTGATCGGGGTGACCGAGGCCCTGGTGGCGATCGACGTGAACTCCGGCCGCTCCACCAAAGAGGGCTCGATCGAGAACACGGCGCTGAAGACCAATCTCGAAGCATCCGACGAAGTTGCCCGCCAGCTCAGGCTTCGCGATCTGGCAGGTCTCATTGTGATCGACTTCATCGACATGGAGGAGAACCGCAATAACCGCGCCGTCGAGAAGCGTATGAAGGAGCGTCTGAAGACCGACCGGGCGCGCATTCAGGTCGGACGGATCTCGGCCTTCGGGTTGATGGAGATGTCGCGCCAGCGCCTGCGTCCGGGCATGCTTGAGGCGACAACGACGACGTGCCCACATTGCGAGGGCATGGGCTTCATCCGCTCGGACGAAAGCCTGGCTCTCGCCATTCTGCGGGAAGTCGAGGAAGAAGGTGTCAAGAGCCGCACCTCCGAGGTCACCGTGCGTGCGCCGGTCGAGATTGCAAACTACGTGATCAATCAGAAGCGCGATGCGGTCGCACAGATCGAGCAGCGCCATGGCATCCAGATCAACGTCTTTGCTGATCAGGGCCTGATGAACCCGCACTACGAGATCAAGCGCGACAAGAACCAAGTGCAAGGGCGCCGCCCCATCGCTCAGCCCGCCGTGATTACGGCGGAGTCGGTTGCGATGGACGAGGACTTCGCGGACGACATGGCTCTCGAAGAGGACTTGGTTCAAGAGCCAGTTGCCCCCGAGGGCGAAGCGGATGGCGAGAGCAAGTCGAAACGCCGCCGCGGTCGTCGCGGTGGCAGGCGCCGGCGCAATGACGACGAAGGCAACGCAGATCAAGCTGCAGAGGAAGCAGCGGAAGCCAAAGAGACCGACGACGACACTGAGGGAGATGGCGAGGGCAAGTCCCGATCGAGGCGCAGTCGAAGTCGTGGCGGTCGCGGGCGTCGCAAGGGACGTCGTGATGAAGAGGTCGCGTCAGACAGCAACCCGACACCAACGGCTCCAGACACTGAACAACAAGAGGTCTCCGCTGGTGAGGCTGAAGTTGGCCCGGATGCACCGGACGCATCAGACGACACACCGTTGCCTGAACCAAGTGCAGACCCAGATCCCGCCGCCGGTGAACTTGAACCAGTCGTTGCCGAAGACGCTACTGCAGAAGATGCACCCGCCGATCCGAAAGCGCTGCCTGCGGATCCTGACGCAATAAAGCCAGCCGAGCGCCCGCTCGAGCCCCTCGCGGCGGAGCCTTCTGAACCACCGGCGCCGGAGGCGGAACAGGATCCCCGGTCGAAGCGACGCGGATGGTGGTCCCTGGGCTTCTAGAACTGGTGACTCGGTGATGGGGTTGCGCGCCTAACCTGCGGACAAGAATCTCTCGAGCCGGTGAATCCCTTCGGCGATCTCGGCTGTGGTGCGGGCAAATGAGAAGCGTATTGTGTGCTGCCCGCGCTCAAGGTCGAAATCCAGACCTGGAGTGGTCGCAACACCCCCCTCATCGAGCAGTCTGGCGCAGAAAGCCATGCTGTCATTACTGAGCGCCGAGATGTCCGCGTAGATATAGAACGCGCCATCCGCGGGTGCGATGTTTTGGAATCCCAACCGGGGCAGCGCGTCGAGCAGCAACGTTCGGTTCGTCGCGTAGACATCGCGCAGTTCATCAAGCTCGTCACCCGCCTGCAAAGCCCCGAGGGCTGCGACCTGGCTGGCATGCGATGGGCATATGAAGAGATTCTGCGCCAGATTTTCGACGGTGCGAACCAGCGTTTCAGGGACCACCATCCAGCCAATGCGCCAACCCGTCATCGAGAAGTACTTCGCGAAGCTGTTGATCACGATTGCGTCATCGCTGAGTTCGAGCGCCGATACAGCGGGCGCTGCATAGCTCAACCCATGGTAGATCTCGTCTGAGATCAGCGTGACGCCCTGAGCGGTACACTGATCGATCAAGTCTCGCATCGCATCATAGTCCAGCATCGTGCCGGTTGGATTGGCAGGGCTTGCCACCAAGAGCCCATCCAAATGCCCTGCCCTGACCAGATCGGCGGGTGTCGGCTGATACCTCGTGGCGAGCGTGGTCTGGATCGCCACGGTCTCGAGATCGAGCGCCTTCAGGATGTTTCGATACGCCGGATAACCCGGTTCTGCCAGTGCCACACGGGCACCATGGTCAAAAAGCGCCAGAAACGCCAAGACGAAGGCGCCGGATGAACCAGCGGTGACGACCACGCGTCCAGGGTCGATCCCGATGCCATGACGCTTCCGGTAGAGAGCGGCTATGCCCTCGCGAAGCTCCGGCAGTCCAAGCGCGACCGTGTAGCCAAGCGGATCGCCTGCATCCATAGCCTCGCTCAGCTTCGCGACAGCTGCCGCGGGCGCCGGTGTCCCAGGCTGCCCAACCTCCATGTGAACCACGTCGCGTCCCGACACTTCGGCTTTGCGCGCCCGCTCCATGACATCCATCACCAGGAACGGAGCGATCTGTCCGCGGGTTGAAATCTTGTGCATCATGACCCTATTCATCTAATCATGGACCGAGACGTGCTGCGTAGCACACAGGTCGAGAACTGAAAGGCGGGAGCCCTTCATGCAGTGCTTGCGGATGGTCGGTCTGGTTGCCGCAGCCCTTCTGGCCATGGGTCCGGTGCTCGCAGAGGCGCGTTCGCTGATCCGAGACTCCGAAATTGAGCGGACGCTGGGCAACATGTCAGCGCCCGTGCTGCAGGCAGCAGGTCTCGCACCCTCATCTGTCAACCTCTACATCATCAACGATCGCTCACTGAACGCCTTTGTCGCAGGTGGTCGAAACATCTTTCTACACACCGGGTTGATGACAAAGCTCGAAACCCCGGAAGAGTTGATCGGGGTGATCGCCCACGAAGCGGCGCACATTGCTGGAGGCCATCAGGCGCGTCGGTCGATCAACGTTCGCAATGCGCAGGGACCGGCTCTCCTCGGCTTGTTGGTGGGGCTTGCAGCGGGAATTGCCGGTGGCGGTGAAGCTGGTGTGGCGCTGGCCTCGGGCAGTCAGGGAGCCATTCAACGCATCTTGCTGCGTTACAACCGAGCGGAGGAAGCATCTGCCGATCAGGCCGGTCTCGGCTATATGACGCGCGCCGGAATCGATCCACGAGGGCTTCTTCGCGTTATGGAGCGTTTTCGCGGCCAAGAAGTTCTCTCGATCGGCAATATTGACCCTTATATCCTGACCCACCCGCTGGGCACGGAGCGGTTCGCTCTGATCGAGCGCCGCGTGGCTGAAACGGCAAACCGTGACTTTCCGGAGGATCCCGAGCGGACATACTGGCATTCGCGGATGCGTGCCAAGCTCACCGGCTTTCTCGATGATCCGACCCGAGTTCTGGACGGGCTCGAGGGCAAAGCCGAAACCGAGTTCGTGCTCTATGAGAAAGCGATTGCGCTACACCGGTTGCCCGATCCTGACGCAGCGGTCGATGCGGTTGACCGGCTGATCAGCATGCGTCCCAAGGACCCATTCTACATCGAGCTCAAGGGGCAAATCCTGCTCGAGTCCGGCAATGCGGAAGGCGCCGTTCCCGCCTATCGCGAAGCGACGCGGCTTGCGCCTGGCGAACCGCTTCTGAAGGCCGGGCTTGGACGTTCGCTGCTGCAGCTCAACACCGCTTCGGCGGACAAGGAAGCGCTGAAAGTGCTTAAGGATGCCCGCCAGAACGATCTCGCAGACGCGACGGCGTTGAGGGATCTTGCGTTGGCCTACTCGCGGGCGGGTGATCAGGGCATGGCCACTCTGGCAACGGCGGAACGCTATGCATTGGTCGGCAATACCAAAGAGGCAGTTCTGTTGGCACGTCGCGCTGGCGATATCCTGCCCGAAGGATCGCCAGGCTGGCTGAGGGCGCAGGACATTCTACGTATCGACGACAAATGAAACCCGGCGGTAGCTTGCCGGCAAACAGCTGCGAGGCCGAGACCACGTGGTCGCCGTGGCAGTACAGAAACGCGGGAGAGAGTGGATGCTGAAACTGTTCGCCCCAGTGGCGCTTGTCATGGCGCTGTCACTGCCGGGTGTCACCCAAGCCCAAAGCGGACTTGGTCTCGCCGATCTCTCGGAGGCAGATCGTGCGGCACTGCACGATGAGATCCGTGCGTACCTCCTCGAAAACCCCGAGGTGATCTTCGAGGCGATCCAGATCCTCGAGGAACGCCGACAGGTCGCCGGCGAGGAAGCGGATGCTCAGCTCATTGCGCAGTACGCGGAGGCGATCTTCGAGGACGGATACTCTTTCGTCGGCGGCAATCCAAACGGCGATGTGACATTGGTCGAATTCCTCGATTATCGTTGCGGCTTCTGCAAACGCGCACATCCGGAGATCAAGGAGTTGCTTGAACGCGACCCCGAAGTCCGGCTGGTGGTTAAGGAATTCCCGATCCTCGGACCGGATTCAGTCAAGGCCGGTCGCATTGCACTCGCAGCCCTAGACATCGACTCCAGCAAGTATGCCTCTTTGAGTGACGAGCTGATGGAGTTTCGCGGGAATCTCACCGAGCAGGCGGCCCTCAGGATTGCCGGCAATCTGGGCTACGAGATCGCGGAGTTGAAGGAACGCGCCGAGAGCACAGAAATCGATGATCGCATCGCGCGAAACTATCAGCTTGCGCAAGTTCTGAATGTCCAGGGCACGCCAGCCTTCATCGTGGGTGATCAGATCATCCGAGGATACCTACCTGTCGACGATATGGTCGAAGTGGTGAATGAGGCGCGTGCCGCGCTGAACTAAAGAGCGGTCATCCAAGGCTCCATCCACAGATCGGATGCCGCAGGTGCGGCGAAGGAGCTTGCTTTGACGCGCTCCTGAATTGGCGTATAAGGCAGGCGACCTGACGCTTAGGGCCTTGAATAGCCCACACAACAATCACGGCACTCACCGGGCAACGGTGGCCGACAGAGGGCAGCGAGGTTGCATGAGCAAAGACACCGAACAAGACGTCGCCTTCATCCGAGCGCTTGCGCAATTGCTGCGAGAGACCGACCTGGTCGAAATCGAGGTCGAACGGGAGTATGGCGAAGATGATGAGTTAAAGGTGCGCCTTTCTCGCGCTGCATCGGGGGTACAGGTCGCAGCACAGCCCAGCACCGTGAGCACAGTGGCTTTGCAAGCGCCAACCGTCGCCTCGCCGCAGACGGTTACGGACGAGCTTCAAGCGGCCCCCGCTTCCAATGGTCCCGATCTCACCAACGCTGTGCGCGCGCCGATGGTCGGCACCGCTTACTTGGCGCCGGAACCGGATGCTGCGAATTTTGTCATGCCAGGTGATGAAGTGGCTGAAGGTGACACGATCCTCATCATCGAGGCGATGAAGACCATGAACCAGATCCCAAGCCCTCGTGCTGGACGGGTTCGTACAGTGCTTGTTGAAAATGGCGAGCCGGTCGAATTCGGCGAACCATTGGTGATCATCGAATAGCCCCGCCGGAGCCCGCTCGACATGTTTGAGAAAATCCTGATCGCCAATCGCGGCGAAATCGCGCTCAGGGTGATCCGGGCCGCCCGTGAGATGGGTATCCAGACGGTGGCAATCCATTCAACGGCAGACGCCTCCGCCATGCATGTGCGCCTCGCAGATCAGAGCGTTTGCGTGGGACCACCATCGGCAACCGAGAGCTATCTGAATCAGCCCGCAATTCTGACGGCCTGCGAGATCACTGGCGCAGAGGCGGTTCATCCCGGATACGGGTTTCTCTCGGAGAACGCGGGTTTTGCGCAGAAGGTCGAGGAAAGCGGCCTCGTCTTCATCGGGCCGACCGCCGAACACATCAGGGTCATGGGCGACAAGATCGCCGCGAAAGAAACCATGCGGCGGCTTGGTGTGCCGTGCGTGCCGGGATCGGACGGCGGAGTCGACACCTTGGATGAAGCACGTACGCTGGGCGCTGAGATCGGCTACCCGTTGCTCGTAAAGGCAGCAGCTGGCGGTGGTGGCCGCGGCATGAAGGTTGCCCGTGCCGAAAGCGAGCTCGCCGCGGCCTTCTCGGGGGCGCGCACAGAGGCAAAAGCCGCCTTCGGTGATGATGCAGTGTATCTTGAGAAGTATCTAGGCCGTCCGCGTCACATCGAGGTTCAAGTGATTGCCGATACGCATGGCAACGCCTGCCATGTCGGCGAGCGCGATTGCTCGCTGCAGCGTCGTCACCAAAAGGTATTCGAGGAAGCGCCCTCCCCCGCGATCGACGCAGAAACCCGCGATCGTATCGGTGATGTCTGCGCGCGCGCGATTCACGAAATGGGGTACCGCGGCGTCGGCACGATCGAATTCCTCTACGAAGATGGCGAGTTCTACTTCATTGAAATGAACACCCGGCTGCAGGTCGAGCACCCGGTTACAGAGACGATCTACGGCCTCGATCTCGTCCGTGAACAGATTCGTATCGCGGCGGGGCATGCTCTCGATTTTACCCAGAAGGATTTGCAACCTTCGGGCCACGCCATCGAGTGCCGGATCAACGCCGAGCGCTTGCCGAGTTTCGCACCCTGTCCCGGCGAAGTCGGCACGTATCACGCCCCGGGCGGTCTGGGCGTGCGGGTGGATTCGCATCTATATGCCGGATATCGGGTGCCACCTCACTATGACAGCCTCATCGCCAAGCTGATTGTTCATGGCCGCAACAGACCAGACTGTCTGGCGCGGCTCAAACGTGCCTTGGGTGAGATGATTGTTGATGGAATTGACACAACTTTGCCGCTTTTCTCCGACTTACTGTCTCAGCCTGAAATTGTAGCAGGGGAGTATGATATCCGTTGGCTCGAGGACTATCTCTCGCCGAACGAGACCTGATTCCCCTTCTCAGTTCAAACCAGGGCAGGATTGAATGAAGGACGCGGACTCTGATGATCTCGAGCTGACGCCCGAGCTCGTATTGCGGGCGTACGGGGCGGGCGTGTTTCCCATGGCCGATTCCGCAGAGGCAGCAGAGATCTACTGGGTCGACCCGCGCAAGAGAGGCATCCTCCCGCTGAATGGATTCCACCTTTCCCGGTCACTGGCACGTCAGATGCGCAGAGGCGGTTTCTCCGTACGTGTCGACACGGCTTTTTCAGAGGTTCTGGATGCCTGCGCAGATAGATCAGAGACGTGGATCAATCCAAAAATCCGAGAACTCTTCCTCGCGCTTTATCGACTTGGGTACGCTCACTCATGCGAGGTGTGGACCGGGGGGCGCCTGACGGGGGGCATCTACGGTCTGTGCCTTGGAGGTGCGTTCTTCGGCGAAAGTATGTTCACTCGCGGCCAGCACGGATCGAAAGTGGCTCTGGCCTACCTTGTGGCGCGATTGAAGGTGGGCGGTTTCACCCTGTTCGACACCCAGTTCACAACACCACACCTCGAGGGCCTTGGCGCGCGATATGTGCCCCGGGCTCACTACCATGAACTGTTGGACAAAGCCGTGCGGCAGCGAGCAGATTTCTACTCGCTTGACGTTGATTCTTCGGTGGAAGCCGTGCTGCAGCGTATCACCCAGACGTCATAGCGTGGGTGATCCATCGACGAGAGTGCCGGGCTCTCAGCAAACATCCAGCCATTGAACACTGCATCTTCATCGTCGTTTTTCATGTCCCAAACACTCAGGAACGCCATCGTGCCGTAGAACGTGCGATCGACCGGCGCACGGCAGGCATCGAGCTTTACGCGAAGACGGTCCACTTGGCGCTCTTCCCCGGCACGTAGCGCAAACTCCTCGGTCTTGCCTGTCATCTTGTCGAGTTTGCGCAACTCGGCCCCGGCCATCAGCTCCGTCTCGATCCGGGCAATCGGCACGACCGGCGTAGGGTTGTAGTCCAGCTCGCCCGACTCGCTCCCGCGCGGAACAAGCCTGAACCGCCGTGCGCGGGCGCGGCGCCACTTTGCTGCATCGTCGTCAGTCTCGGCGTTCGCCTCACCCTCAGCGGGGGATGTATCAAGCTGAACGCCACCCTCGATCGCGGGCAATTCTGATGCTGAATCATCTGATTGTTGTTCGGAGGGTGGTGCGAGCGGCTCGACACTTATGGACTGTGCACCTGCATTGCCAGCAAAAGCCGCAAGCGCCAATGCCAAGAGATACAAACGGCAAGACATGTCAGCCGCCGCCGCTGTGAATCGCCTTGCCCACAAGATCGATCAAGTTGATCGATCCCTGTGTGTGTTCAATGCTGGCACCCGGTTCGAGCATGAACTCCGATCCTCCCGGATCGATCGAGACAAATGCCCCGCCCAGAAGACCCTCGGATGCAATCTTGGCCACAGAGTCTTCGGGCACCTTGACATCATCGCGGATCGAGAGCCCGACACTCGCATAGAAATTGTCGGTGTTAAGCCCGACCGACGTGATGGTTCCAACCTTCACACCCGAGATCCGCACATCACTGCCGGGGCTGAGGCCTTCGGCAGCGCGAAAGTCTGCACTCAGCGCATATCCGCTGCCGCCGACGGCGGCGTCGACCGTGTTGACCGCATATACGAGGAACCCGCCAGCCACAGCCAGCACGACCGCACCAATCAGCGTTTCTGCTGCATCGCTTGCCATCGAGATCTACTCCGGCCGCCACGCTTCATAGTCGCCGCCCACTTCAGGCCGGCTCTGTGGTGTCAGAACGCTGCCGGGCGGACGATAAGCGCCCTCGGAACCTGTGAGATTGGGCTTGTGATCCCGTTCCCAGTCCTGACGCGGCAGAGCGCCATCCTTCGGCGGTTCTTCAAAGGTGTGATGCAGCCATCCATGCCAATCAGGAGAAACACAGCTCGCTTCCGCTTCACCGCTATAGATGACCCAACGCCGCTTGCCGTCCCGTGTCTCATAGAAGACGTTGCCGTCCCCGTCTTCCCCGACCCTGACGCCGTGGCGCGACGTGAAGTAGCGGGTGCCGATTGTCTGTCCGTTCCACCACGTAAAGATCTGTGTCAGCAGGTTCATGCGACTCACTCTGGGTTTCTGCGGCGCGACTATGGCTGACGTGACACGCCCCGTCCAGAGCACGCAATCGTGACAAATTCCGCGCATGATACCCGCAAAACGTGAAATTTCATCTGTTACCGCAACGTCACAGATTGATCTCAGAGACGTATCTGTTTTTCTAGGTCTGTTCACACCGCTCTCAAGAATACACCGAGACAAGAGCAACTTCGAGTGCGGGTGGCTGGGAGGGAAAAATGGGACATACTTCGAGACTACTTCTGTCGACGTCATTCACCTTGGTGGTCGGGGCAATGATGGTCACAGAGGCTGCGGCCGGTGCGTTTGCGCTCAAGGAGCGATCGGCCCGCGCACAGGGCCTCTCGTTCGCGGGCGCTACATCCGGCTCGGGCGGGATCACATCCATGACATTCAACCCCGCGGTCATCGGCATTGTCGAGCACGCAGAGATGGGGGGCGGACTGTCGTACATCTCACCAATCTCGGACGGGAAAGTGGTCAATTCGTTCACGCGCGTCCCCACCGGCGAAACCGTCGATGCGGACAGACATGGCCTGGTCGCGAACGGTGCATTCGGCTACCGCTTCGGAGAAGACTTTCTCATCGGCGTGTCCAGTTTCACGCCATTTGGTCTCTCGACCCAGTATCCACAGGACTGGACAGGCTCGGGCGACGGGATCACGTCGAAACTGACCACGCTGAATGTGTCACCCACATTCGCCTATCAGCCGTTCGACAATCTGACATTTGCTGTGACGTACGATGTCCTCTATGCGGACGCGCGGCTGACCAGCAGTGATCTGGTGTTGGATGGCGACGAGATCAGCCATGGCTTCTCGGCGGGCGTGCTCTGGCAACCCACTGCGACGACCACCATTGGCGCAGCCTATCAGCACGGCCACGACCTGCGTCTCTCCGGCCGCGCCGAGTTCGGTGCCGGTGCTCTTGCAGGGCTGTCACTGCCAGCGGACGCGGCTGCGGAACTCCCGGCTACTGTGTCAGTCGGGATCACACAGGGCATCTTGCCGGAACTGCGGGTGATGGGTGAATTCCAATGGCAGAACTGGTCCGTGTTCGACAAGATCGACACCACCGTTCAGTCTCCCATTGGCGCAATCGCCCTTAGTGACCCGCAAAACTACGAAGATGCCTTCTTCGTGGCAGCTGGGGTAGAGTATGATGTGATCCCAAGCCTCACACTTCGCGGCGGCATTGCCTGGGACGAGACCCCAACCGTTGACTCGAACTTCCTCACTGGTGGTGCAATCGCAGGCCGCACCGTGCGCACACCTGATGAGGACAGGCTCTGGTTCTCGTTTGGGGCCACGTACTACGTCACCGAGGACATGGCAGTCGATTTCGGCTACTCATACCTCACGGCACTGGACGATCCTGTTGTCGACCTGCGCACGGCCCCAGGCAACAGCGTGATCTATGATGGTGGCGCACACATCGTGTCGATCGGCGGATCGCTAAAGTTCTGACAAGACAGGAACGCGTCTGTCCGAGTGCACCCACATGATCAACGGGCGCCAGTGCAGTGACCTCGTGAGCGTGCGCTTTGGCCGGTGTAGAATAAAAGGAGGCTCCGGTGCGGAAACCGCTGGGTACGTTCATCTCCGTGAGCGCGCCGGGCCTCGCTTCTAGTTCATCATGTGGCCGCCATCGACATTAATGGTTTGACCCGTGATGTAGCTGGAGTCGTCGCTCAGCAGGAATCGGATCACTGTCGCAACTTCATGCGGCTGCCCGAACCGGCGAAGCGGGTTCGCGGACTTCAGCATCTCTCCGCGCTCCGCAATGATTTGCGCAGGCATCGGTGTTTCGATGATCCCGGGCGCAAGCGCATTCACCGTGGCCCGAGGGCCCAGCCTGCGTGCAAGCGATCGTGTCAACCCGACCAAGCCGCCCTTGGCGACAGAGTATGCGGTGTGGTCCACGCTCCCCCAGCGAAACGCCAGTGAGGAAATGAAGACGATCCGCCCAGCTCGGTCCTCGGGGAGGCGCGGAATGAATGCGGTCGCAAAACTGTAGGCGTTCTCGAGGTTGTTCTGGATCGTACGTTGCCAGACGGATGGATCGTTCCCGAGGTCCACATCAGGCTCGAACGTACCGGCAAGATGCACGAGCCCGTCGATGGGACCGTCCACGGCACTCAGTGCCGCGTTGCACTCGTCCACGCTCAACGGACTGGAGGCGACTGCCGTGCCGCCCAGGCTCGCAGCCAACGCCTCGACGCCTGACTCTGGGCGGTCGATGAGCAGAAGCTGATCATCGCTGTCCGCCAACAGTACGCAAAGCGCCCGCCCGATACCACCTGCCGCGCCGGTGATCGCCAAGGTTCTCGCCACATTCCCCTCCTCGCCAACTGCCTAGACGACAGCCATCTCCACGAAGCCATGCCCGATGATCTCGAAGCGATACCGGGTACCGGCGTTCGGAAACCGCGTACGCACGACCGATCCCGTGATCACGACTTCGCCGGCGCGCACGGTTTCGCCAAGTGCGTTCGCATGATTCAGAACCCATGCAAGCGAACCGAGCGGGTCCGCTGCACCCATGACCACCTGTTCAGGCGGAACTCCGGGTTCGCTGACGACACAGGAGAGTGACGAGAGATCGAGCGCCGCCCACTCCTCGATGTCGGCCCCGAGAACCACTCCCCCACACCAGGAATTGTCGGCAACCAGCGTCAGCACATCAAGCGATGCATAGTCCACGCCACGATCCTCGATCAACTCGAAGGCCGGCGCCACGCCGGCGATGAGCCCGCGGACCGTCTTGGCATCATGCGGCGCCATGCCGGGTGTCACATCGATCGCAAGTCGTACCGCCAGCTCGAATTCTATGCCGACGTGGCGAAACTCGGACCGAGCGATCTCTGCCGGCGACCGGCGCACATCCCGCTCGAAGAACGCCCCCGCACAGGGATGATCGATGCCGCACATCTCCTGCATCGCCTTCGAGGTGAGCGCAATTTTCCGACCGGCCAGCGGCCCACGCTTGCCGATGAACAGGCGTTGGAGTGCCACCTGCGCCTGATAGGCTTCGTCAAGATCATCCGGACGGAGATCTCCCGACAGAGTCTCATAAGGCGACTTGCGCTCCCAGTCGGCACAGAGCTTTGCTGCAATCGCTTCGGTTTTGGCAGACACGCTCATTGCACCGTTCTCTTCGGTCGCGAGACCTTGCAGGCCTACGAGGCCAGCTTCTCCATCACTTCGTCAGACATCTCGAAGTTGGCGGTCACTGTCTGCACGTCATCATCATCCTCGAGGATCGCGATGAGCTTCATCAGCGTCGCGCCTGCATCCTCGTCAATTGGAGTCAGCGTCTGCGGCTGCCAGATCAGTTTTGTCGACTCCGCTTCCCCGAGAGCGGTCTCGAGCGTGGTCGAGACGTCATTGAGTTCGTCGGGCGCGGTGATGATGACGTGACCGTCCTCGGAACTCTCAACATCCTCCGCCCCTGCCTCCAGGGCAGCTTCCATGACATCATCTTCCGATCCCACAGAAGCGGCGTAGAGGATTTGTCCCTTGCGATCGAACATGAAGCTGACGGCGCCCGTTTCGGCAAGATTGCCACCGTTCTTACCGAACGTGGAGCGCACATTCGAGGCCGTCCTGTTGCGGTTGTCCGTCATCGCTTCGACGATCAGCGCCACGCCCCCGGGGCCGTATCCCTCGTACCGGATCTCTTCGTAGTCATCGCCGCCGCCTGCCTGAGACTTGTCGATCGCACGTTGGATGACATCCTTCGGCACCGAGTTCGACTTGGCTTCTTTCACGGCCAAACGCAGGCGCGGGTTCTTCTCGGGATCCGGGTCGCCCATCTTGGCGGCAACCGTCACCTCTTTGGCAAGTTTGGAGAAGAGTTTCGAGCGCGCGGCATCCTGACGGCCTTTCCGGTGCTGAATGTTTGCCCATTTGGAATGGCCTGCCATGGCGCGCCTCGCGATTGGTCGAAATTTCCGTGCGTTATAAGGATCGTCAGCGGCGGCGTCCAGCATCCGAGAGGCCCACTACTCCTGATAGCGAATGTCTCGCATCAACCGCGACATCAAGTTCCCCTTACGTCTCGGCAAGCCCTCCTCAAAAACTGCGAGTATTGAAAAATTAACAATCTGCTAACTTCATTCGCAGGGGGGCAGTAAGCTTTGTTTATTTCAGGCCTGACCAATCACCCTCCTGAATAGCTGCGTAGATATGTTCCCAGGAACGCCCCCGCGCGAAACGCGCGGGGGAAATTCGATACCAAGACTTCCGAGTTGATATGCGCTCACCCGGTTGGGTTCAGCGGCCAGATCAGCGGCACAATCAGCATCGTGATGACGCCGCAACCCAAATTCATAACAATACCGAGGCGCATGTAGTCAGTGAACCTGTAGCCGCCGGGGGCATAGACCAATGTGTTGGTCTGGTAACCAATCGGCGTCGCGAAGCTTGCAGATGCCGCGACCATGACCGTTACAACGAACGGCCGCGGGTCGACGCCGAGGGACTGGGCCAATCCGATCGCGACCGGGGTCATCACCACGGCCACAGCATTGTTGGAGACGAGTTCGGTCAGGACGCTGCCCAGCAAAAACACCGCAAACAACAAAAGTGGCGGTGGCAAGTCCATCAGAACGGGTTTCAGCGCGCCAACCACCATCTCAACAGCTCCGGTCGATGCCAGGGCACTGCCGATGGCGAGCATCGAGAAGATCAGGGCGAGCAAGCGTCCCTCGATGGCGTCGAACGCCTCCTCTGCGTCGATACAGCGAGCCACCAGAGTGAGCGCAACTCCAATCAGCGCGAGCGCGGCAATGGGCATGACACCGAAGGCACCACCGATCACAATCATTGCGAGCACGGCAAGCACGACTGGTGCGCGCTCGCGCCTGTAGGGGCGCTCCCTTGGTTGGGTGAGATCCTGAAGCCTCAGTTCATCGGCCAGACGCGTGATATCGTCTGGTGCGCCCTCAAGCAGGATGGTGTCGCCAACCCGGATGCGAATGTCATCGAGACTGGCCGCCAGTCTTCCCTCACGCCGGTGCACACCGAGCGGGTAGACCCCGTACCGGCGACGCAGGCGCAAATCGCCGAGGACACGTCCCACCATGCGACAGCCCGGCGAGATCAGCGCCTCGACGGTCACTGTCGACTTCTGACCAATCGCATCAATCTGTCCAGTCAGCGTCAGGGAGCGGTTTTCCCTGAGCGCCAGAACTTCGTTGACCCCCGAGCGGATGACCACCCTGTCACCTGCCTCGAGGATCACACCCTTCATGGCCCTGCGCAGCGACTCGTCACCGCGCAGAACGTCGATGACGGTCATGCTCGTGCGGTTGAAATGCTCGACTTCGAGGGGATTGCGACCGATCAGTGTGGAGCTTTCGGGGATCACCACTTCGGTGAAGAACTTCAGCTTCTTGCGTGTCGAGAGGAAATCTATCAGCGCATCACGCTCGGGCAGGAAATGCGGGGCGGTGAAACTCAGAAAAACCAGCCCGATCACGACGATCACCGCAGTCAGTGGCGTGATCTCGAACAGGCCGAACGGCTCGAGGCCATAGGCGCGTGCAACCCCGTCAACCAGCAGATTGGTCGAGGTACCGATCAGCGTGAGCATTCCACCCATGATCGCCGCATAAGACAGCGGAATGAGAAGCCGGGAGGCAGGAAAACCGAACACGCGACCAAGACGCACGGCCACCGGGACCAGCATCACCACAACGGGCGTGTTGTTCATGAAAGCCGATGCGCCGACAGTGAACCCCGCAAATCCTGCCAGAACACGCTTTGGCTGACCCTTTCCGAACTCGGTGATCGCACGGGAAAATGCGTCCAGCGCACCCGTGCGGATCAAGGCGCCCGAAATGATGAACATCGCGGCAATCGTCACCGGCGCGGGATTTGAAAGCACCTCAAGCGCGTCGTCCACCGGCAGAATGCCCGTGACGATCAGAACAGATGCACCCGCCATTGCGGTGACTTCGGGGGGATAGACTTCGCGCACGAACAGCACGAACATCGAAATCACCACCCCCAAGGTGGCGAGGGCCGGAAAATTCGGGCCAAAGATCTCGATCACGTGGTGTCTCCGTTCTCATTTGGCCGGGAGCTTGCCACGAGAAGCATCGGTCCCCCATTGTGAATAGCGTCACAGCTTGACGCGACCTTCAGCCAGCTTCGCACGCATCGGGTCCTGTACGGGCTTAGCTTGATGGATTTGCCGGGCGCAACGCACCGTCGAGCCGCACCGGCGATACCGAACGCGCGAGCCCCGTTGCGTCGTCAGTCTCGACGAATGTGCCGCAAATGGTCGCCGGCCCGAGTGCTGGCTCGAACCGCCCGGCGCCCATGCCGGTCACAAATCGGCGCAAGGGTTCGGCTTTGTCCATTCCGATGACCGAGTTGTAGTCACCGCACATTCCAGCATCGGACTGATAGGCTGTCCCCTTCGACAGAATCATCGTGTCCGCCGTTGGCACATGCGTGTGGCTGCCCACGACGAGGCTCGCACGTCCATCGCACCAGTGGCCGGTTGCCATTTTCTCCGAGGTGGCCTCGGCATGAATCTCGACGATCGTCGCCTGAACCACGCCACCAAGGGGCGCCAGTTTCAACGCGGCATCGATGGCCGAGAATGGATCGTCATAGGGGCGGCTCATGAACACCTGGCCTAGTGCCACCATCACCTGCACACGACGACCACGCGTCGCCGCGAATGTCCCGACCCCGCGGCCGGGCGCGGATTTTGCAAAGTTGAGCGGACGCAACACCCGCGGCTCGCTGTCAATGAAGGCGAGCATGTCCTTCTGATCGAAGGCGTGATCGCCAAGCGTGATCACATCTGCTCCCGCCGCCAGAAGTTCCTTGGCGATCGGTGCTGTCAGACCATATCCGGACGCTGCGTTCTCGGCGTTGACCGCTACAAAATCGAGGGACCAGTTACGCCTGAGATCAGGCAAAGCATTGATCACGGCTGTGCGCCCTGCCCGGCCAACCAGATCTCCAAGAAACAACAACCTCATAGCGTTGCCTGCGTGGTGAGAGGCCTCATGAGACCGCGCTCGGTGACAATTCCGTCGAGAACCTGATCCGTCGGCTCACAGGGAACAGCATCGACTTCCTGCACAGAATAGGCGTAGCCAACCGCCCGTGTGGGTCGCCTGCCCCGGAGACGTTCGAGCGTTCTGTCGTAGAACCCTCCGCCGTAGCCCAGACGGTTGCCCGCGGAGTCGAACCCAACCAATGGCACAAGCAGAAACTCAGGCTCCAGCCAATCGCCGGACACTGGTATCTCTGCGCCGAACGGACCCGCCATCATTTCTGCAGCGGGATGCCAGTCACGGAACGCGAGGGGCTGGCCATGGCCTTCGATCACCGGCACGCACACCCGGTGACCGGCGCTGAACAATGCCTCCATCAGGGGTGTCGGATCGAGCTCGCTGCGGATGGGCCGGTAGCCCGCAACAATCATATGTCCCGTCACCAGCCGCGAGGCCAACAGGTGATCACGCGCTGCCAGGGCTGAGGGAGACGCGCCATCACGATGAGCTTCTGCGCGGCGCGCCAAAACGTCCTTACGCAGCGCAGCTTTTCGGGTCGACAGATCGGTCATCGCACATGCATGTCTGGAGAATGAGCCCGCCTGGCGATCAATCGCGTGCCAGGCACAGGTGATGTGACGGGCCCGTCGCGACCGTGGAGGTTTCAGATCCTCGCGAGCCTGGAAAACCAGGTGGGCGCCAGGTAGGTAAGACCACGGTCAAACCCAGAGCCAGCTCCCGCGAAGATGCTTAGGCCACCAGGAAACTGTCCTCTCACGGGAAGGACAGCACCCGCCGGAGCGGTGTATATATTGCAAGCAACACAAAGGGAAGCGCGCTGCGGCCGCACGCAAGTGGTGTCACCTGTCTGCATCGATCTGCCTAGTGATGGACCTCGATCCGCTCGACAAGCGTCTCGACACGAGCCGCAAGGGAGTTGAGCGTCCCAGCAAGAGCGGCCTCGCGTTCCGGGTCCACCGCCTCTCCAAGGTCCGGGGTGAGTGCCACGACCTCTTCGGCTTCCGTTGCCCGGGCCTCGGCTGAATCGCGCGCTTTCTCGGCGTCGTCCAGCTTGTCGGCAAGCATCAGCGCGGTCATGAGCATCAAACGCCCTTCCGGCATCGGGCCAATCTTGTCGATCAACCCTGCGGCTTCGGCATCTATCTTCGCCGCTAGCGCAATCAGGCGGTCCTCCTCGCCTTCACCGCATCCAAGCCGGTAAATCCGCCCACCGATATCTAGATTGACCTCAGGCATTGCCTTCCACTCCACTGCCAAGCGCGCCTCTAAGCTCCTTCACGGCAAGGCGCACGGCTTGCGCCGCCTCAGCACGCAGCTTGGCATCGTTGCGCGCCCTCAACTCTAGCCTGCCCACATGGCCCGCCAGTTTGTCGCGTTCGTCCCGAAAAAGGGTTGCATTCCGTGCAGCTTCAGATTGCGCATCGAGCCCACCCATGGATTTCTCCAGACGCTCGAGCGCTTCGCTTAGGCGCGTGATTGCATCCTCTATGTTCTTCATGCGTTCCCTGCCCCGTCGACCGGCCGTGTCGCGCTGCGCCACGATTGTTACCGAATCGCTTCAGTTTTCTGCGTGTATGCGAGGCTATCCTGATGCGCCGCCCGAGTGCAAATCCGCAAGCACTTCGCGCAGATCGCGTATTGCCATGCTTTGACCTGTTAAAATGCACCAGACCTGAATGCCGGGCTTGACCCCCGACGTGCTCCTTCGCATCTTCGCCGCGCAACGTCCGGTCCGGCGGCCGGCGGTAAGAAAACGGGCGGTGGCAGAAGCGTCCATAAAATTCAAGGGACCGATCGTGGATATGTCAGCGATGAAGGCGGCGGCCCCACGCCGCTGGGAAATGGCCAACGCCCTGCGCGTTCTCGCGATGGACGCGGTGGACGCGGCGAACTCTGGCCACCCCGGCATGCCCATGGGCATGGCCGACGCGGCGACGGTTCTGTTCGACGGGCACCTGAAATACGACCCAGCCGCTCCCGACTGGCCGGACCGCGACCGGTTCGTGCTCTCGGCTGGGCATGGATCGATGTTGCTGTATGGATTGCTGCACCTCTCCGGCTATCCAGACATGACCCTTGAGGAGATCCGCAATTTCCGCCAGCTGGGCGCGCGCACGGCTGGACATCCAGAGTTCGGCCACGCGGCCGGTATCGAGACAACGACCGGGCCACTCGGCCAGGGGCTCGCCAATGCGGTTGGGATGGCAATGGCCGAGCGTGCCTTGAGTGCCCGCTTCGGAGCCAAGATCATCGACCATCGAACCTGGGTCATCGCTGGCGACGGCTGCTTGATGGAGGGTATCAGCCAAGAGGCAATCTCGCTTGCTGGACACCATCGACTCAACAAGCTCATCGTTCTTTGGGATGACAATGGCATCACGATTGACGGGTCCGTGTCTCTGTCAGATTCCACCGACCAGCGAGCGCGTTTTGCAGCGTCTGGATGGGAAGTGACTTCGGTCGACGGTCACGACATTGCAGCTCTGGACAGCGCAATGACGGAAGCGGCGGCCGCCAAAGCGCCAGTCCTGATCGCCTGCAAGACCCACATCGGGTTCGGCTCGCCGAACCGGCAAGACACCTCCAAGGCCCATGGCGCACCGCTTGGCGCAGAGGAGAACGCACTGACCCGCGCAGCATTGGGTATCGAAGCGGGCCCGTTCGAAGTCACCGACGTCGCCCGCAAGGCATGGTCCGAAGCGGGCTCACGCGGCGCCGACATTCGCAAGGCATGGACGAACCGGTTCTCGAAGATTTCGTCAGCCCGCCAGGCCGAGTTTGACAGGGTGATGAACGGGACGCCCCCGAAGCGGTTGCCTTCCGCCATCCGGGCACTGAAGAAACAACTCGCCGCAGATCAGCCTAAGATGGCGACTCGAAAGGCTTCAGAGACCGCCCTCGCTGCAATCAATCCGGTGATGCCCGAGACAATGGGTGGCTCGGCTGATCTCACCGGATCGAACAACACGAAGACATCGGACCTCGCGCCGTTCACGCCAGACGATCCCAAGGGCCGCTACGTCTACTACGGCATCCGTGAGCACGCGATGGCGGCGGCGATGAACGGAATGGCACTGCATGGCGGAGTCGCGCCCTATGGTGGGACATTCCTCTGCTTCACCGACTATGCCCGTCCTGCGATGCGCCTGTCTGCCCTGATGGGCCAGCGCGTGGTCTACGTAATGACCCATGACAGCATAGGCCTGGGCGAAGACGGGCCAACGCACCAGCCCGTCGAGCATCTCGCAATGCTCAGAGCGACACCGAACCTGAATGTCTTCCGGCCCGCAGACCCGACCGAGACAGCCGAAGCGTGGGAGATCGCGCTGTCGGATCAGTCGACGCCGTCTGTGCTGGCTCTGTCGCGCCAGGGCTTGCCAGCGGTGCGCACCACCTACACATCGAAGAACCTGACGGCACAGGGCGGATACGTGCTCGCCGAAAGCGAAGCCCGGCGTGATGCGATACTGATCGCCACCGGCTCCGAGGTTGAAATCGCGCTTGCTGCCCGACTGGTGCTCGAAGCAAAGGGCGTGGGTGCGCGGGTGGTCTCTATGCCCTGCTGGGAGCTGTTTTCCGCCCAACCCGAGCGTTATCGCAAGCGCGTCCTACCTGCGGGCCCCGTGCGAGTCGCCATAGAGGCTGCCGTGGGCTTCGGCTGGGAGAGGTGGCTCTACGACGAGCGCGGGCGCCGAGGCAAAGGCGCATTCGTCGGCATGGACGGGTTTGGCGGATCGGCCCCTGCGACCGACCTTTACGAGCACTTCGGCATCACGGTGGAGGACGTTGTCAAGCGGACGTTGCGTCTGCTTGGCGCTGGTGAATAAACTGCCAGACACTCAAAGAAGGTCACTGACATTTATGACAAACCGCAAGAAACCTGACATTGAGACGCTCTCGTCGACTGAGGTTTATCGCAACCCTTGGACCCGCGTGCGTGAGGATCGGATACGTCGTATCGACGGTTCCGAGGGCATCTACGGTGTCGTCGACAAGCCCGACTTCGTCATCGTTGCCGCACTCGAGGATGGCAAAGTCCACCTGGTGCAACAGTATCGCTACCCCGTTGCCGGCAGGTTCTGGGAACTGCCGCAGGGCGCACTACACGACGGGGCGACGTTCGATCTGTTCAACGTTGCCGAGACAGAGCTGCGTCAAGAGACCGGGCTCACCGCCGAAACACTGCGATATGTTGGCAAGATGCATCCGGGCTACGGCATTTGCTCGCACACGTTCCATGTGTTCCTCGCTACGGGATTGACGAAGGGCGAGGCAGAACGCGAGCAGGAAGAACAGGATCAGGTCGACAAGGCCTTTCCTGTGTCAGAAGTGATCGAGATGATCAAATCCGGCAAACTCATGGACTCGAATTCTGTGGCCGCCTTCTACCTGTTGCAGCTGCACGGACACCTCGACGCCCATCTCGGCTGAGGCGAGCCGGTATGCAAATTCGGGCGCGACGCCGATAGGTGCAGCGCGCCGCACGTTCACAGAGCACAATGTCGACGTCTGCTACACCTGAGGCTTCAGGAAAGGTGTTGTTCTCTCGGTCGTCGTTCGCTCGGTCTTACTCCCAGACAAACTTGTTGTAGCTGAGCATAATTTCTTCGATCGGTCAGTCGTAAGAATCGCCGCTCATCGACGTGCTCCTGATGAAGAGGTCGTCGAGGTGATACTTCGCAGGCTCCCGACCCCGTGTCACACTAGGTGGTCTTGAAATAGAACGTATCGGCAGGCGATGAACTCTCGCCTTCTTCAATTTTCCACGCGTAATCGACTTTCTCACCAAGCATTGTTGCTCTCCTCTATAGATCGCAGCAATTGGGGTTATTTCCATTCAAGTGCGAGTTGTTTAGGAGGAAGTTCAACGCGCCGCAGTAGCGATTGCTACGACCTGCCATCTTTCTCTGATATCAAAGATCGCCAAGGTGCGCCGGGTCAGATTGACAGCTCCGGCCCGGCTTCCATCTTCTTGACGTTGCGCGAGATCACGCCGATTTCCGCGAGGCGTGTCCGGAACACGCCCATGTGTGAGGAATTCGAGTGGGCTTCAAGATGCGCCGCCGTCTCCCACTCCTCGTAGACGTGGTACTTCTCGGGCGCATCTATGCGGCGATAGAACTGGTAGTGGATGCAGCCCTCTTCCTTGTGGGTCTCGGCCATCATATCAGCCATGGCCGCGTGGAGCGCTGCTTCATGCCCCGTGTTGAACTCGAACTCTCCGCTCACGATGATCATAGGTGCCCTTCCCTACCGCATGACATGGCCTTCGCCGGATCAATCCGCGACCGACGACGCAAGTATCGCACTCTCTCACAAGATTGGCACAGGCAAAGGACCAATTGGTCACCCAAAAAGGACCTCGGCCGCTCTCTTTCAATCACGATGCAATCAAAAGCAGGCTAGGCTGCCGAAGCGGCAACCTATACGGGATTCTGATCGCTTCCAGGTGCCGTACAATCAGTTATGAAAGGCGCGGAGGTTCGTGGCCCGCAAGGATAGCGGAGAAAGAGGATGCCCTACGAACATGAAGACATGAGCTTGGTCAAGAACGCACAGAAAGCAACTGGGTTAAGCGCAGCTCGCCGGAACCTGATGCATGCTTTGATGTGGACTGACAAAACGAGCAATATTCATTTCGGAAAGAAGTCCGATTACTTCTTCAATCACACCTGACGAAAAAGGGCGGCAGCAAAGACAACAGCTAGGGCGATTTCACGCCCGTGGACTGCACCGGTAGCGGCATCTGAACCTGTTGCAGAAATTTCCGGGGTGGGCAAAACCCTCCCCGTTTTCTCGTCAAAGTCGACCACGAGAACAGCGTGGCCGTCCTGACGCATTGATCTTTCCAGCGCTCGCGGGTAAAGCCGCGCCGAACGGGCGATCCGCCCACCTTTATCTGTGAAGCGAGGAGAGTGACATGGCGGTCAAGGTCGGCATCAACGGTTTCGGACGCATCGGACGCAATGTTCTGCGCGCGATCATTGAAAGTGGTCGGACGGACATCGAGGTTGTTGCCATCAACGATCTCGGTCCTGTCGAGACCAACGCCCACCTGATGCGCTATGACTCGGTGCATGGCCGCTTCCCCGGCGAAGTGAAAGTCGACGGTGACAGCATCGACGTCGGACGGGGGCCCATCAAGGTGACCGCCGAGCGTGATCCGAAGGCGCTGCCCTGGGGCGACGTGGATGTGGCGCTGGAGTGCACCGGCATCTTCGCCTCCAAGGAGAAGGCAGCGTTTCACCTGGAGAACGGCTCGAAGCGTGTGCTGGTGTCAGCGCCGGCCTCGGGCGCGGACAAGACGATCGTCTATGGTGTGAACGACGATAGCCTGACCACGGATGACATGGTCGTCTCGAACGCGTCCTGCACGACCAACTGCCTGTCACCTGTGGCCAAGGTGCTGCATGATACGGTGGGGATCGAGCGCGGGATCATGACGACGATCCACAGCTACACCGGGGACCAGCCGACGCTCGACACCATGCACAAGGACCTATACCGCGCGCGTGCGGCGGCCATGAACATGATCCCGACGTCGACCGGGGCCGCCAAGGCCGTCGGCCTCGTGCTGCCCGAGCTGAACGGCAAGTTGGACGGATTTGCGATCCGCGTCCCCACCCCGAACGTCTCGGTGGTGGACCTCAAGTTCGTGGCGAGCCGCGAGACGTCGGCAGAGGAGATCAACGAGGCCGTCAAGGGCGCTGCCGAGGGCAACGGCCCGCTCAAGGGCATCCTAGGCTACACCGACATGAAAATGGTCTCGATGGACTTCAACCACGACCCGCACTCTTCGGTCTTCCACGCCGACCAGACCAAGGTCATCGAAGGCACCATGGTCAGTGTGCTCAGCTGGTACGACAACGAATGGGGCTTCTCGAACCGCATGTCGGACACGGCCGTGGCCATGGGCAAATTGATCTGAATTCAGTCCGTTTATGGCTTGTCTGGGTCCGGAGCACTTGCCCCGGGCTCAGGTGCGGCTCATAAGCAGTTTCAACCCGGCGAATGCAAAGAACGCACCCAGCGTTGCCTGTATGTAGCGCCGGGCACGCGCATAGAATCGCAGCATCGGTGGCGTCGAGAATCCGACGGCGTAGAGGATGTGGATCACCAGCGACAGGGCGAAGGTTCCAACAACGATGACCGCGCCGACCCACACCGGCGCCCCTTCACGCAAACCCAGAGAGATGATCGCGATCCAGGTCAATGCAGCCTTGGGATTGGTCATTTGGATGGCGTAGCCGCGCACCGCGTATCTCAGTGTGCTCCCAACACCGGTCAGCGCCCTGTCGTGGATATCCAGTTCAGAGGCCGCCGCTCGAAACGATTTGTAGGCCAGCCAGAGCAGGTAGACGCCTCCAAAAATCTTGATCGCCATCAGCGCCCACGCATAGGCGGACAGCAGCGCCGAAAGCCCGATCACCGTAAGGATGGCCCATGTGAAGGACCCGAAGGCAACACCTGTGGCCAGCGCCACACCTGCTCGCCGGCTGACACTCATCGACGTCCCGATGACCGCGAGTACGTTCGGGCCTGGGCTTGCCAGCCCTATGAAGAACACCGTGTAGGCCGTCAGGATGCCCGGGAGATAGACAAGCGGTTCTGTCACAACGGTCGCTCCTGTGCGGTTGAGTTCCTGTGCGGAGCAGACGATTTCCCAAGCCCGATTCCAAGAGCACATGAGGCGCTCTGCTGACACCACGTTGTCAGCAGAATGTCGCTAGGTTGCCTGAAATTGGGGGTGCGATCATGGCGATCGGCAAGCGACTGAATGGCACGTTTCGGCAGTTCATCGAAGCGCAGCAGATGTTCTTTGTTGGGACAGCGGCGCCGGACGGTCTCGTCAACATATCTCCCAAAGGCCTCGACTCGCTGCGGATCGTCGACGATACCCGCATCATCTGGCTGAATCTGACTGGCAGCGGCAATGAAACCGCGGCTCACGTGCGCGAACTGCCGCGAATGACGCTAATGTTCTGTGCCTTGGATGGGGATGCGCTCATCTTGCGTGTCTATGGCAGCGCGCAGGTGCTGCATCCGTCGGAGCCGGGTTGGGCGGAGAAGATTGCGCTGTTCCCCGAAATGGCGGGTTCGCGCCAGATATTCGACCTCGCAATCGAGCAGGTTCAGACTTCATGCGGGACCGGAGTGCCGAGATTCTCGTATCAGGGGCAGCGCGGACCGGACGAGCTCCTGCCGTTCTATGACGAAATGGGTGACGAAGGCGTGCATGCCTACTGGCAGCGGAAGAACAAGGTGAGTATAGACGGGAAGCCCACTGGGCTCTGACTCACCTGTCCAAAGGCTGCCCCGAAGATGACCACGTTCAGAACGCTTGACGATCTCGAGCTTGCGGGAAAGCGCGTCATGGTGCGCGTCGACATCAATGTCCCCCTCAAGGATGGTAAGGTCGCCGATGCGACGCGGATGGAGGCAATCCGCCCAACGGTGCGGGAAATCATCGAGAAGAACGGCAAGCCGATCCTGCTTGCGCATTTCGGGAGACCAAAGGGCAAGCCAAATCCGGACATGACGCTTGGTCGCCTGATCGATCCGTTGGCAGAAGTGCTCGATCTACCAGTGCACTTTGCGCCCGATTGCGTGGGCCCGATGGCCGAAGAAGCCGTCTACCGTCAGTTAGAAGGCGTCGTGCTGCTTCTGGAAAACACACGCTTTCACGCCGAAGAGGAGGCGAATGACCCGGCGTTCGCAGCGCAACTCGCGCGACACGGTGATTGCTATGTGAACGACGCCTTTTCAGCGGCGCATCGGGCACATGCCTCGACCGAGGGGGTGGCACGGCTTCTTCCCGCAGCGGCGGGGCGGCTGATGCAAGCCGAGCTGGAGGCACTAGACAGCGCCCTCGCGAACCCCGCCCGTCCTGTCGTCGCGGTGGTTGGCGGGGCGAAAGTCTCGACCAAGCTTGATCTGCTCGGCAATCTGATTGCCAAGGTCGACCAAATCGTGATCGGCGGTGGGATGGCGAACACGTTTCTGGCGGCGAAGGGGCTCGGAGTGGGCACATCGCTCTGCGAACACGACCTGGCCGATACTGCCCGCGAAATCATGTCCAAGGCCGAGGCGGCGGGATGCGAGCTGGTACTTCCATCGGACGTGGTGGTTGCGCGGGCGTTCGAGGCACAGGCCCCACACGAGACGGTTTCGGCGGATGCCTGCCCGGATGATGCAATGATCCTCGATGCCGGCCCTCAAGCTGTCGCAGACATCTCAGCGCGCTTCGAGGCGGCCAAGACCGTCGTCTGGAACGGGCCACTCGGTGCCTTCGAACTGGAGCCGTTCGACACCGCCACCAATGCAGCCGCCGCAAAGGCGGCAGAGCTCACCGAGGCGGGTCGCTTGCTTTCCGTCGCCGGTGGCGGTGACACGGTTGCTGCGCTCAACAAGGCCGGTGCGACCGAGAAATTCAGCTATGTGTCGACCGCAGGCGGCGCCTTTCTTGAATGGCTCGAGGGCAAGCCGTTGCCCGGGGTGGCGGCGCTTGTGACCACGTAGGTCCGATTGCCCGGGCACGGGGCTTAAGCGAATCATGCTAACCTGATGACCCGTTCTCCCGGAGTGACCTCATGAAACTTGTCCGTTCCACATTGCTTGCCGCGGGCGTTTGCGCGGCTTTAAGCGCCACACCTGCGCGCGCCGATGCCACCGACGACTTCTTGCGTCTGATGCAGAGAATTGGCGTTCAGTACACGATCCTGACCCTGCGCAGCTTTGTGGACCTGACCTACGACACCATCACTATCGAGCCGCAGACAAATGATCTCGTGATCTCCGGCATGACGCTCCACCCGATCCTCGATTGGGATGAAGAGGGTCGCTGCGTGATCACGATCGAGCGGGCGATCGCCGCGGACGTCACCTCGTTCGAGACGCTGCAGACGATGATCGAGCTTTCGGGTATAAACATTCCGTCGGCCTGTCTTGATCCCGGAGTGGGGTCGATGGCTGCGGGATTTGGCTATGAGCAACTCGTCGTTGATAACGCATCGATTGATCTTGCGTACGATCTGCCAAGCGCAGGAGCAGATCTGGTCATTCAGGCCTCGATCAAGGATGCGGCTGAGCTGAATCTGTCGGCCAAGTTCGGCTACCTGTGGTTCAATCTACCACTGGATGCAGGACCAGCGGATGAGCCGATTCCTGTCGCCCAGCTCGAGACGCTTGAACTCGCGATCGAGAACCGCGGCCTCTGGGACCGCGTTGAACCGATGATCGTGGCGCAGGCCGGCGACACATCAGCCCTGCCACAGATGGCTCAGCTCGTGGTCAGTCAGGCGCTGAGTGAGGGCGGTACGCGGACACCTTCTGCGGACGAGCAGGCGTTCGTTGCAAACCTGACAGCCGAGCTCGAACGGTTTCTGACAGAGAAGAACAGGCTCGTGATCACTGCAGCGCCGGAGGGTGGTGTCTGGCTGAGCGAGGACAGCTTCGGCGCTCCCTATCAGATGATCGCCGACTTCAAGCCGGAGATCTCCTCCACGCCGATTGCCTACCGCGCTTTGATCCAGCCTGAAGAGCTGGCCGCGGCGCTCGCAGGCGACGCGCTGGACGAGGACGCACGGCTCAGGGTCGGTGAGGCGCTTCTCACGGGCATCGGAGCGCCGCGCGCGCTCGCGGAAGGTGCAGCATTGCTGAACCCGCTGGCGGATCAGTGGCAAAGCAAAGCTTCGCGATTGCTCGCGGAGGCGCGCGCAGAAACCGGTGACACCGCAGGCGCTTATTCCATGGCGCTTCGAGCCATGGCGGGCGGTGACCGTTCGGCGGTGGGTCTGGCCGATGAACTGGAGGCAGCATTGGGGCTGTCATCCGTGCTCGAGGCGCAAGCCCTGGCACGGACGGAATGGCCTAACGCGCGTGCCCAGGAGGCTGAAGGTGAAAGTGCTGTATCGGCCGGTGACCTGGGCCTCATGCGCTCAATGGCGTACGCAGCATCTATTGGCCGTGACCAGCCGCGCAGCTACGCGCACGCCTACTTCTGGGCGTCACTTGCGGCCGCTGGCGGTGACGGCGGGGCGGCCAATCTGCGCCGACGGCTCGACACACGCTTTGCTGACGCCGGAGAGGCGTGGCGGCAGGTTGCAGACGCCGAGGCTAGTCGTGCGCTGACGGTCTGGACGAGAGGAGGTCTGGGTGCACGGATCGCCGACCGCGTTCGCTGAGACGCTGGGCACCGATCTGGCACGCGAGACGTGCACGTCGCGACACACCGCCTCCGACGCGTGAACGCCTAGTAAGGCCCGGGTTCAATCTGCGAGCCGTCGAAGAAGCGCGCCGGACGGAAACGGCGAAGATCGTGGCCCGGGTCCCGCCCCACCAACATGTCGGCCATGACGCGCCCGATCGCAGGACCGATCCCGAACCCATGGCCGCTCAGACCTGTTGCGATGAAGAGTCCTGGCTGTTGTGGATCCTCGCCGAGGGTCGGCACCGCATCGGGCGTCACATCGATCATCCCGGCCCAGGCTTCGGCAAGTTTCACATCCTTCAGCGCCGGCACGAACTTTGGCATGCGCTCCTCTATCCGGCGCACGACCTCGGCCGATGGTTGCGGGTTCAGAACCCGCTGACGTTCGAACGGGCTGATCTGATCGCCTGACCAGCGACGCGGTGTGCCCCATGCACCGGGATATCCCTTGGGTGCGGCCGGACGGAGCCGGATGTCTCTTGCCGAGGCACGCAGGAGCTTCAGAAACCGCCGGGCATGGCGAAACGATCCGGGCGAGATGAAATGCTCAGCGATGTCCGCGGACGACACCGAGTATCCGCCGTCGGCGCGTCTGCGAATAGCAAGTCCCGGGAGCGACAGATTGGGGCCGATCACATCGGGCGCTGGCTCGGTTCTCGCGACTGTCGAGCGGACCATCAGCTGAGGCAAGTTGACGCCCGCGTTTGCCGCAAAGAACGACGACCACGAACCTGCCGCCAGCACCACGCGATTGCACTTAACGCGCCCCTTTTCGGTGATCACGCCTGCAACGCACCCTCCTTCGATGTCCAGAGTGCGGACAGCGCAGTTCTCGATCACGGAGGCTCCCTGTGCCGCCGCTGCCCTCGCGAGTGCGGGCACGGCCGCAAACGGCTCGGCGCGTCCGTCCGTCGCCGTCAGCATGCCACCTGCAACTTGACCCTCTAGCCCCGGCACGAGATCAGCGATGCCTTCCGGCGTGAGCATGCGCGTGTCGAGCTGATGTTCTCGCGCCAACCCATGCCAGCGTTCAAACTTCGCCAATTCTGTGGGCGTGCGTGCCACGTACACACACCCGGACATTGTGAACGTCAGATCGCTCTCACCTGTGCGTCTGGCGAGATCTCGCCAAATCTGGTTCGCCTCGATCATGATCGGCAGCTCAGCCCAGTCCCTGCCCTGCTGGCGTACCCAGCCCCAGTTCCGTGAAGACTGCTCCGCGGCGATCCTCCCCTTTTCGAGAATCAAGACATCGACGCCGCGCTCTGCCAGATGGAACCCGGTTGCGACACCCGCGATGCCTCCACCGATGATCACGACATCCGCCGCCTCGGGCAGCGGATCGGCAAAGGCAATCGGGCTGTCTGCCTGGATGGGGGGCATCAAACGGTCACTTGCAGTGCTTCAGGGCTTCGGGTTCGTGCTTCGCTCAGCGTCCTGCGTGCACCGCCAATCGAACGGCGTCAATGCGCTTCAAAGCAAATCAGGATGCCAAATGCCGCGGTGTAAAAGCCGCGCTCTGTTTTGCTCATGTTGATGCCAGAACTGCGCAGGGTCCTGCGTGCAGCGTACTCGTCGGACGTCCGGAACGTAATCGCTGCAAGACCGGGAACTGCACTCGGCGGCATGCCGTAAAGCTCGACGAACCGTGCCGGTGTGAAGATTCTCAGAGTTTGATCCCTGAAGGAAATCTGGGCCACATCATCCGAGGTTTGAACCTCGACCCCGGGCACCTTTTGCCAATCTGCCGCTGCCGCTCTGGGGTCGACGGCAACTCCAATCAACGACGAGATGCCGACCACACAGTTCGGTTGATCGAGATAGTCGTTGCGCCAGACAAGATCAGGCGACCTGTGCTCACAGGCAAAAACATGCACGCCGGCAACCGTGCCATCCGCAACATGAGCGGTCCGGAACACCGCGTCCTGCTGAGCACCCATGATGCTCACGGGACGCGAGAACTCCCGAAGCGCTCCACCATTGATCCCCGCTGCCTCGAATGCAGCTTGCGTCTGCTCCGCATCGTCTGTCTTCAGGATAAGCCCCAGCAATGACCTACCTGCAACGACGGCCTCGCTGACAAACGTGCTGTGATCGGTCGGGCTGACCACGCCCAAGAGCTCGACATAGGTATCGTCACGCAGAACAATTGTGGAGTTTGCGGTGCCCATTTCTCGCGAGTGGTATCCGCGCGGCGTGGGCTTAAACCCCAATGCCGTCATCGAACGCCCTGCAGTTTCGAGATCAGGAACAGCGATAATAAGGTGGTCGATGCATGCGGTTCCGGCCACGTTTGTATATCCAATCGCTCAAATATGTCCCAGCATCCGTAAGCCTATGACATGCCCGACCGTCTCACCCGTCGGCGCGTCGAGTCAACCGCGCGCGAGTGAAAGAAGCGCAACTCTGGCCGGTTTTTAGGCCACGTTCGGACACACTGGGCTTGCAGAGGGTTCCACTGACTTCTGTGCCAGGTCGCAACCACACGTCTTGCCGACGTGCCGTGCGAAACCCGACCCTGGGACCAACTCTACAGATCATCATCTCCAAAGCCGGGCACACGCACGCCGGAACTGCCGGGGATAACCAGCACGGTCGGCTCGGATGGCAGGGAGTCCAGCGAAAAGGATACCGTCGAGGCCTCGCTCAGCTCGATCTTGAAGTCATCGCTCATGCCGGTCAGGAAACGCTCGAAGGATGCTGTGCTGAAGGCGTGCATGGGCAGAACGACACGTGCCTTGAGCGTCTTCAGGACTTCGATCATGCCGGGCAGATCCAGAGTGAACACGCCATCGACCGGTGCCATGACAATGTCGAGCCGCCCGACGAGAGCGTAGTGCGCATCCGTGAGCACATGATGCAGGTGGCCGAGGTGCCCGATGCACAGGTCGGCAACTTCGAATACAAAAATTGAATTGCCGTCAGCTTCAGGCTCACCCCATCCGCGGATGTCCGTGGTGACGTTGCGCACAGTCACATCACGCAAACGCAGTTTGTGTTCGGCAGGGCCTGTGCCATCCACGTCCCATCCACGAAGTACGTTGCGGATCTCTGGGTCCGGCCTGTCCGTGTAATGGGTCTCGTGCGCGTGGTTCATCGTGACAATGTCCGGCAGGCGTCCGTCGCCGTGCGCCCCGAAATAGTCCGTCGCGATGACGACACCGTCCTCGGTTTCAATCCGAAACGTCGAATGCGCCACATAGGTGATGCTGACCGACCGCGGTTCGGTCGAAACGGCATCGAACTTCGCGTATCGCACATCCGGAATTTCGCGGCGCAAATCCTCAACGAACGCGTAGCAGAGACTGGCATGTGCTGCCGGTCCGACCGCTGCAAACCCAAGCGCGAGAAATCCGATCATCCAGCGCATGTATCGTCCTCCATTCCCTCATAGGAAGAGTAGCACGGTGGCGGTGAATGACCATGGCTCACGTCCACCGAGAGGGCTCGGGCAGAGCGATAGCCGATGTGGGTGGAAGTGGCGCGGTTGACGGGGCTCGAACCCGCGACCCCCGGCGTGACAGGCCGGTACTCTAACCAACTGAGCTACAACCGCGCGGATCAGGCTGTTGAATGCCTGAGATGCGCGTGTTTAGTCGCGCGTCACATCGGCGTCAAGCGGTTCACTTGAAGAAGGTGATTGCAATCGACACACTGGCCGTTTCGTGCAGTCCAACAGCACATTCCCGTGTTCCGCCCGCAACGGGCAGTCTCAGTTAGAGAGTTCTCCGTTGCCAGCGAACAGAGTGTCGGCATTCGACATCTGTCGTTGCGAGCGCGCCAGAAGGGGTGTCGCTTCCCGCTATCGCGTCTCGACAAGACGACCACAAGGGCCGAGTCCTCCATCAGTGATCTCGGCGTCAGCCACCGGCAATGATGCGTTGTACGGTCGCCTGCCGGAACGTAATGCCCTCATCACCCTGATCCTCGAAGTCCCGGTCATAGACCTGCCGGGCAAACCGGATCGAGGGTTCGACCCCGTCATAGGCCGGATCCCATGCACGATCGGTGATCAGACAATCAGCGCGGCTGCCCGTGATGTCGCGGGCGTAGCTGATCTCCGGGAAGCGGTCGAAGCCTTGCAGGATGTAGCTGCCGTCGATCTGCAGAACACCAGTCTGGATCACATCGTAGTCGTAGTTGGTCGTTCGTGCGGTGGACGTTTGGCGGGTCCACGCCCCGCACACGGCGACATTGCCCTGGTGCTCGAAGGTTTTGGCAATCACGTAGATTGTGCCACCCTCGACCCATTGCCCGCCGCCAACTGTGTAGCTTTCGTCGATTTTTCCTGCCGAAAGCGGTGACGTCGCCGTTACGCAGCCTGCGGTCACGAGGGCGACGAGGACGCTGGCACCAGCGCAACTCAGTCGGTTCATCTCACATCTCCCGATTACCCCTACTCGCCTTTAAGGATAACACAATCGCGCGCAGCAAAAAGGCCGCCCGAAGCGGACGGCCTTCACATCTTCGGATCCGCACGGTGGAGCGTGCCTTGTTACTCGATGATTTTGGTCACGATGCCGGCGCCGACGGTGCGTCCGCCTTCGCGGATGGCGAAGCGCAGCTTCTCCTCCATGGCGATCGGCGCGATCAGCTGCACCGTGAAAGTCGCATTGTCGCCCGGCATCACCATCTCGGTGCCCGAGGGCAGCTCCACATTGCCCGTCACATCCGTCGTGCGGAAGTAGAACTGCGGGCGGTAGTTCGTGAAGAACGGCGTGTGGCGCCCGCCCTCCTCCTTGTTGAGGATGTAGGCCTCGGCCTCGAACTTGGTGTGCGGCTTGACCGATCCCGGCTTGCAGAGCACCTGGCCGCGCTCGATCCCCTCGCGGTCGACGCCACGCAGCAGCGCCCCGATGTTGTCGCCCGCCTCGCCCTGGTCGAGCAGCTTGCGGAACATCTCGACGCCCGTGCAGGTCGTCTTCTTGGTGTCGCGGATGCCGACGATCTCGATCTCCTCGCCGACCTTGATGACGCCGCGCTCGACCCGGCCGGTGGCGACCGTGCCGCGGCCCGAGATCGAGAACACGTCCTCGACCGGCATCAGGAAGGGCTGGTCGATCGGGCGGTCCGGCGTCGGAATGTAGTCGTCGACGGCCGCCATCAGCTCGGCGACCTTCTCGGTGCCGATCGAGGCGTCGCGGTCCTCGAGGGCTGCCAGCGCCGAGCCCGCCACGATCGGAATGTCGTCGCCCGGGAACTCGTAGTCCGAGAGCAGCTCGCGCACCTCCATCTCGACCAGCTCCAGAAGCTCCTCGTCATCGACCTGGTCGACCTTGTTGAGGAACACCACCAGCGCCGGCACGCCGACCTGGCGGGCCAGAAGGATGTGCTCGCGGGTCTGCGGCATCGGGCCGTCGGCGGCGTTGACGACCAGGATCGCGCCGTCCATCTGCGCCGCCCCGGTGATCATGTTCTTCACGTAGTCCGCATGGCCCGGACAGTCGACATGGGCGTAGTGGCGGTTGTCGGTCTCGTACTCCACATGCGCCGTCGAGATCGTGATGCCGCGCGCCTTCTCCTCGGGCGCCGCGTCGATCTGGTCATAGGCCTTGAACTCGCCGAACTGCTTCGTGATCGCAGCCGTCAGGGTCGTCTTGCCATGGTCAACGTGACCAATCGTGCCGACGTTCACATGCGGCTTCGTCCGCTCAAACTTCGCTTTCGCCATCGGTGTCTTTCCGTCCTTCGTCCGGGCTCAGAAACCCTGGCTGGCCAACTGCGTGCGCGCCAGGGCAAGTTCAGGTGCGGGCGGCATAAAACCTTTGTTCAAATGGCGCAAGCGCCATCATGGGGTTGCGTCCCGCGACACGCGCGACAATCTGCTGTTTGTCATGTCACAGCAGATCTACGCCAAACTCCCCGCACCCACTCTCGCGGACTTCGAAGCGCTCGCGCAGCAGGCGTTCGACGCGTTGCCCGAGATGTTTCGAAGCCGTTGCGATCGCCTGATCGTTCGGGTCGCCGATTTCGCAGATCCCGAGACACTGGCTGAACTGGGACTGAAGGACCCGTTCGAGCTCACGGGACTGTACCGGGGAGTAGCGCTCACCGAGCGTTCGGTTTCGGACCCTGTGGTCGAGCCCGAGGAGGTTTGGCTCTTTCGCCGCGCCATCCTGGATGAATGGGCGGATCGAGGGGATGTGCGTCTCGGCGAACTTGTGGGACACATCTTGGTGCACGAGATCGCGCATCATTTCGGGCTGAGCGACACAGAAATCGCCAAGATCGATCGTTGGTGGGAGTGATATCATCTTCGCCGCGCGACGGGGTCAGGACCGAGCCTCGCGGGATCGCGATCCGAAAGGATCAGGTCCGAGGCCACCGATGCTTAGCGGACCGGCGCGCCCAGATCCTTCGGAGGAATGGTGCGCGCAAACTCGGTGATTGTTTCGACCTCCTCAACCGTCAGCTCCATTGGGTGGATGGGAGAAGGACGGTTGATCGGAAATGGCTCTGTCTGCCCCTCGACCTGCGTGAACGCGGGATGCGGGTTCAATGACCAGAACGCGAGGAAACGGCCTTCCCAGTCCGGCAGCGCGCGCAGCGCTGCGAACGACGGCGTCGAGCCAATTCCGCCGTAACGGTTGCGTTCATTTACGACATGGCAGCGACCGCAGTTGAAGAGCGTCAGCTTCTCGCCGGGCAGAAAGTCATCAGCGACGGCGAAATCGTTAATCAGCAGCGCGAAGGTTGCAAAAATGAGCTGTGGCTGTCTCATCGCGCCCATCTTTCGGCAACGACATCGTAGGAGCTCTCGGCAGGTGCGGCGCAATCGCCCGGGGTCTTCGACAAGCGCGGAGCCGGCGACGGCTGTACGGGACCGTTGCGAAAGGTTTGACGGACGACATTGTGATCATGCGCGGCCGCCTCGGCCATCGACAAGACGGGGGACACGCAAGCGTCCGTATCCGCGAAAACAGCGTCCCAATGAGCGCGCGGCTCTCGGGCAACGATCTCGGCGATCCGAGCTGACATTGCGGGCCACTGGGATCGGTCAACCTGATCCCAGTTCTCGCCCTGAAGGCCGAACCCCTCCATCATGGCGGCGAAGAACTGGGGCTCGATAGCGCCTACGGCAATGAACTTTCCGTCCGAACAGGCATAGCAGCGATAGAACGGCGCGGCCCCGTCGAGAAGATTGCTGCCGCGCTGGTCGCTCCAGTGCCCGGATGCAAAGAGGCCATACAGCATGCTCATCTGACTGGCCGCGCCATCCAGCATCGCGCTGTCGACCACCTGCCCCTGTCCCGTGCGCTCGGCATGCATCAGCGCGGCCAGCAGGCCAAACGCGGCAAACAGCCCTCCGCCACCATAGTCGCCAATCAGGTTCAGCGGCGGCGCGGGCGGACGGTCTGGACACCCCATCGCGTACAAAGCACCGGAGAGCGCAATGTAGTTGATGTCGTGTCCCGCTCGCCTGGCCAACGGCCCGGTTTGACCCCAACCCGTCACGCGGCAGTAGACGAGGCGCGGGTTCCGCGCGTGGCATTCCTCCGGCCCCAACCTAAGGCGCTCCATCACACCGGGGCGTAACCCTTCAATCAGAGCATCGGCCCTGTCGACCAAGGTGAGGGCTCGCTCGTGGTCAGACGGGTCTTTGAGATCGAGTTTGACCAGTTGGCGCCCGCGATCGGCCACCTCGCGCCCGAGCGACTCGATCAGCGGACCCCGGTCCACGCTTGGCCGGGCAATCCGCACCACGTCGGCACCAAGATCAGAAAGGAGCATACCCGCATAGGGTGCCGGGCCGATACCTTCGAACTCGACGATGCGAATGCCCGTGAGCGGGCCGGACATCGTCACCTCCCTTCTTGAATTTTCTGCGACTTTTCACGCAGGTTGGCTTGAATGCAAGGGCTGACTTGTTGCCGAAGCATCGGTTGGGAGAACTGAGATGAGCAAGCCGGGTCCGCTCAACACCATTTGTGACGTACCTGGGATCCGGGTTGGAAACGCCGAGGATCAGAACTTGGCAACCGGAACAACGGTGATCATGCCCGATACAGCGGCGACCTGCGTCGTGGATCATCGCGGGGGTGGCATCGGCAGCAGGGACACGGTGGTGCTGGCAGCCGGTTCGACGATCAGCAAGGCCAATGCCGTGGTGCTTTCTGGCGGCTCGGCCTATGGACTGGATGCGGCGGGCGGCGTGATGCATTGGCTGCGGCAGGCAGGCAAGGGATTTCCGGTCGGTGCAGAAATCGTTCCGATCGTGCCGCAAGCAATCATCTTCGACTTGCTGTTTCGCCAATCAGGGGACTGGGATCATCCGCCATGGTGGGCACTCGGTCTTCAGGCCTGCCAGGCGGCTTCGACCACAGTCAAGCTTGGCAATGTGGGTGCCGGACTTGGCGCCACCGCCGGCACCTTAAAGGGCGGCCTTGGCAGCGCCTCCATCGTTGCTCCGGACGGTGTGGTGGGAGCGCTCGCCGTGGCCAACCCCGCGGGTTCGGTAACAATTCCAGGCACTGATACGTTCTGGACATGGATGCTGGAACAAGACGGCGAGATGGGACAGCAGGTGCCGCCTGCCACGCGTCCGAAGTTCTTTTCGGCGTCGGGGGGTTCCGCACTTGCGAACACCACGCTGGCGGTGGTTGCGACAGATCTGGCTTTGACGCGGGATCAGGCGCAAAGGGTGGCCATCATGGCGCAGGATGGAATCGCACACGCCATACGGCCAGCACATGGTCCCCTGGATGGAGACACCGTTTTCGTCATGTCAACCGAGCGACGTGTGTCAGACATGACCCCAGCAGCGATCGCACGCCTCGGTACGCTGGCGGCCGATTGTGTCGCACGGGCAATCGTGCGTGGGGTGTATGAGGCAGAAACTTTGGGCGGTTTTAAATCGTACCGGGACTCACGCAATGGCTAATTGCGGTGTATCTCGCTGGTGCTCACCACGTCGCCTGTGGCCGCGTCAAAGCTCATGAGCAGCTCCGATCCATCGGGCGCCCGCAGCGTGAACAGTACCGTCTCGGCACCGCGTCCAACTGCAAGAATTTCGTGATCACCCGGAAGCGGGAACGCGCTGGCTTCGATTGGCGATTGATCAATCTGAGGTGAGAGTGCGGGGTCGAACCCGAGTCCGAGACGGATGACAATCACCGCGACGACCGTTAGCACTCCCAGAATGAGCACCACCACCAGCCCGGTCACCAACAGACGCAGACGACGCAGATGCGGCGGTTCCACGAACTCGTCGTCATCGTGGCCGGATTGACCTGTCGCCATGGAGTGCTCCCCAGATGATCCGCAGGATTCCGACTCTGCCGATCTGTTGAGGCTTATCGTCCCGGTCGACGTTGCGGGTCAACGCCTCGACAAGGCATTGGTCTCGATGCTTGCAGATCGCGAACCCCCGCTGTCGCGTTCGCGCCTCACCCAACTGATCCATGATGGCGCCGTACGTGACTCTGCGGGTGCGCCACTGTTCGAGGCGTCACGGAAGGTGCGCGCGGACGAATCCATGTCCCTGATCCTGCCGCCCGTGGTCGCCGCCGAGCCAAAGCCCGAAGACGTGCCCTTGGATGTTCTCTTCGAGGATGATGCAGTGATCGTGGTCAACAAGCCGGTCGGGATGGTGGTGCACCCTGCCCCAGGCGCGGAAACCGGCACTCTGGTGAACGCGCTGCTCTGGCATTGCGGCACAAGCTTGCAGGGCATTGGTGGAGAACGTCGGCCCGGAATCGTGCACCGCATCGACAAGTTGACCTCGGGCGCACTCGTTGCAGCAAAGACCGAGGCGGCCTTGGCGCGGCTCGCCGGACAGTTTGCCGATCATACGGTGGAGAGGCGCTATCTCGCAGTCTGCTGGGGGTGGCCTGATCGTGCCGATCCACGGCTCGCCGGTTTGGAGAGTGTCAGCTTCGAGGAGGATGGCTGGGTCCGCATCGATACGCAGATTGCGCGCCATCCGACCAACCGCAAACGCATGGCCGTTGCCCGCAGCGGAGGCAGACATGCCGTGACCCGGCTGCGTGTGATCGAGCGGTTCGGCAGCGCTTCCGCCGGCATCGCACTCCTCGAATGTCGACTTGAGACCGGGCGGACGCATCAAATCCGGGTACATGCCCAGCATGCCGGGCATGCTCTTGTCGGTGATCCGGTCTATGGCCGCGCCCGGAGGCTATCGGCGCGTTCGACGCCCGAGAGGGTAGTCGAGGCGATCAGCCGATTTCCGCGTCAAGCGCTGCATGCGGAAACCCTCGGCTTCATTCACCCGGTCACGAGCGAAGCATGCCACTTCGAAGCCCCGCAACCCGAGGACATGACAGCGCTGCTCGAGGTGCTGCGCACCTGGTGACGCGCCTCGTCGAGCTCAGCCCCCCGTCTGCAAACTGGCAGCCGATTGCTCGAACAGAAGCTTGCGCTCCTGCTCGTCAGGCGGTGCTTTGCGCCTCAGGTCCTTGCCAAGATCAACTGCGCGCTGGACAGCCGGACGGTCCTTGATCCGCTGGCGCCACGCCACGACGTTCGGAAACGGCTCCAGGTTTGCTCCCAACGGCCGCGCGATCAACACCCAGGGCCAGCAGATCATGTCAGCAATCGAATACTCGTCGCCGACAATCCAGTCCCGATCCGTCAGTCGCCGATCGAGGACACCGAGCAGCCGGTCGTACTCGCCTGCATATCGCTTGGCACCGTAGGCGCGCTCCCCCTCTGGCGCATAGTTCACGAAATGACTGAGCTGGCCTGCCATAGGCCCCTGCCCGCCAACCTGCCAGAAAAGCCATTCCATGGTTTCTTTTCGCAGCACCGGATCTTTCGACAGGAACCTGTCAAACTTGTCTGCCAGGTACCACATGACCGCACCGGACTCGAAGACTGTGACCGGCGGCGCCACCTCATGGTCGACAATTGCAGGCATTCGGTTGTTTGGACTGATCGCGAGGAACTCTGGTTTGAACTGTTCCCCCTTGGAGATGTTCACGGGAATCATGCGATACGCCGCACCGAGCTCTTCGAGCAGAATGGACACTTTCCAACCATTCGGCGTCGGCCAGTAGTAGAAATCGATCATCCGGTTCTCCGTTGGCTCAGCCCGTCTCCAGCGGCATGATCACCGGAGGCTTGTATCGCCGAGCCGCTCTCCAAAAGCGAGGTGATCTCCGATGGGTCAAGGCCCGCTTCAGCCAACACCTCGGTGGTGTGCGCACCTAAAGTCGGCGCGGGCACAGGCTCTGCCAGCGGCGTGCCTTCGAAACGAGCCGGTGCACGTGTCTGGCGCAGACGCCCGGCATCCGGATGATCGTACTCGATGATCAGCGCGTTTGCAGCGATCTGCGGATGCCGGATCACCTCGCTGCGGGTCAGCACGGGCGCGCACGGCACATCATGGGCGTCAAGACGTGCAATCCATTCTGCGGTGCTTCGATGCCGCAACGCTTCTTGCGTGATCTCGAGGCGCGCAGGTTTGTTGTCCTCGAGGCCGGCGGACGTGAGGAAGCGCGGATCGGTTTTCCATTCGGGACGCTCACAGGCATCCGCAAGCTTCTCCCAATCGACCCGACGGAAAGCCGCGACCGAAATGAAGCCGTCTGCCGTCTCGTAGATCAGGTCGATGAAGCTCTGTGCCGTCTCTGCCTCGAGTTCGTCACCCACGAAGGTGTGGCCACCCATATCCGATGACCAGAGAAAGTGAACCACTGTGTCCAGCATCGAGAGGCGCAGATGCTGACCCTGACCTGTCCGGGTCCGGCTTAGGAGTGCTGCGGTGACCGCCTGGGCCACTGCGAAGCCGGTCAGCTTGTCGGGTACAATGGTGCGGATCAGCGCGGGTCTGCGGTCATCCGACCCGGCCTGTACCGTGGTCAGCCCGGAAAGCGACTGCACCAACGGATCGAAGACCGGCTTGTGGGCATAGGGCCCGTCCTCGCCAAATCCCGACACCGATGCATAAATGATATCACTCCGCACCTTGCGCACGTCATCATACCCGATGCCAAGCCTCTCTGCCACGCCCGGCCGGAAGTTCTGCATCACCACATCCGCGCTTGCGATCAGCCGCAGCAGCGCGTCGCGCGCGCCCTCCTGCTTGAGGTCGAGCACAACCGACCGCTTGGACCGGTTGTTGTTCAGAAAACTCGCCGACCACCCGTTGCGCTGCGTCGCGGCGGCGCGGGTGTTGTCCCCGCGCGGGGGCTCGATCTTGATCACGTCAGCGCCCTGATCGGCCAGGATCATCGAACCGAGCGGCCCTGAGATCATGAGTGTCAGATCGACGATCCGGATTCCGTCGAGTGGTCCTGCCATGCTGTTTCCTCCTCCGGTGCTGCAGGGCGCCTGGTTGGTCCGGACGCTCCTCACACACGACCAGCCCCTCGTTTGCAGGCAGTGAAAAACCTTTCGCTGCCCGAGGTGTGGCGATAGGTTGCGCCAAACTCAAACGGAAGGATAGCGGGCTTGAGCGAATCCGACAGCTTTATTCAGGAGGTCACGGAGGAAGTCCGACAGGACCGGATGTACGCCCTCTGGAAGAAATGGGGGCCCTTCGTCCTGATCGGTGTTGCTCTGATCGTCGGCGGGGCGGCGTTCTTGTCCTGGCTGCAGGTGCAAGAGAAGGCCGAAGCCGAGGCTCTGGGCGCAAGCTTTGTCGCTGCCGAACGGGGCTCGATCGAGGATCAGCGTGCGCTTGCCGATGAGGTGAGCGACGACACAGCCGTGATCGCCGATCTCGGTCTCGCGGCAGCAATGGCTCAAAATGGGGACGCGGCGGGGGCGATCTCGCTCTATCGTGGTATTGCTGACCGGGCGGGCCTCGATCGTGCGTACGCAGACTTCGCACGGCTGCAGGCTGCTCGTCAGGAAGCTCTCACGGAGTCGCCAGAAACGGTTCTGCCAAAGCTTGGCGCGCTCATCACGGAAGACGGCCCGTATCGCCTGCTGGCGCTCGAATTCAGCGCAACGCTTCGTCTCGCTACAGGCGATGTCGAGGCTGCGCATGCAGATCTTAACAGCATCGTTCTCGATCCCGAGGCAACAGAGACCCTTCGCCTGCGTGCGGCACAGATAATCGCCATCTCCGGTGGCCAACTAGAAGATCAAGAAGAGTGAGGCAGCGAGCGACCGCGAGGTCGTCGAGGAAAGCGACGATGATCCAGAAGAATACACCCAATAGCCGGGGCGTGGCGGGCTGGGCCACCCTCGCAGCACCGCTTGCCTTGGCGTTTGCCGTGAGCGCTTGCTCCGCCTTCGACGACGAGGAGAAGCTTTCTGGCGAGCGCGTGCGAATTCGCGACGCATCACCCACAACAACACTGAGTACAATCCCCGCACGCCCTTTGCCCCCGGCATCACGCAATGCCGACTGGTCGCAAACAAACGGCCTGCCCAGCCATGCAAGTGGTCACCTGGCCGGACCGACGACATTGGAGCGGGCCTGGCGGATCGATGCGGGCACCGGCAGCAGCGATGAAAGCACGATCACCAGCGCGCCGATTGTGATTGGCGGCACGGTGTATGTCCTCGACGCCAGTTCACGCCTTGGCGCGTTCGATGCCAACACTGGGGACGAACGCTGGCAGATCAGTCTGGCACCGGAGGGAGAAGACGGCGAAGAGGGTTTCGGCGGCGGGCTCGCATCGGAGGGGTCGGACATTTTCGTGACCACAGGCTTCGGCGAGGTGCTGGCGGTCAACCCATCAGGCGAGATTACATGGCGCACCAAGTTCGGAGCACCGTTTCGGGCCGAGCCGGCGGCATCGGATGGGATGGTAATCGCCGTCGGTCGGGACAATGTCGCGGTTGCCCTTGATGCATCGAGCGGCACCACACGCTGGCGTGTGACGGGGCTTGGTGCGAGCGAAGGCGTGCTGGGTGGCGCGAGCCCCGCAATCTCCGGACAGTTGGCCGTCCTACCGTTTGCATCCGGTGAAATCATCGGCGTCGAGCGCGCGACGGGTCGCAGGGCGTGGAGCGCGGTCCTCGGCGGCAGCAGGCGTGGCCTTGCGCGGGCCTCCATTTCTGACGTTACCGGCGACCCGCTGATCGCGGGTCAGGTCGTGGTTGCGGGCAATCAGGCGGGCCGGATCGTTGCGATCAACGGACAGGACGGACGGCGTGGCTGGACCCGTTCGATCGGCTCGGCAGCACCAATGTGGGCCGCGGGCGACAGTCTGTTCGCGATGGCGGACGACGCGTCGCTGCACAGGCTCAGTCTCCGGACCGGTCAGAGCATATGGCGCACCGAGCTGCCAGCGTTCGAAGAACCTGAAGACCGTGAGGATCCCATCGTCTACTCCGGCCCGGTTCTCGCCGGTGGCCAGGTACTCATCACATCGTCGCTTGGCGAGTTGTTGAGCTTCGATCCTGACACGGGCGAGGCGCGTGAGACGGCTGATCTGAGCAGCGGCACCACGACCGGCCCGGTGGTGGCTGGCGGCATTATCTACGTTCTGGCGGACGATGGAAATCTGCACGCCTTCCGATGAAGACGTGCAGTCTTTTGCATCACTGATACCCGAGCCCGAGCACACGGTTGCGCTGAACCGAGAAGGCAACTTCGGCAATGCTCTGCCAGTTGCCCATTTCGCGCAGTGAACCCTGGTAGTCGTCAAGGATTTTCGCCGCGAGCTCCGAGTGGCCGCGGGTTTCCTCGTAGACTGCCTCGGAGGCCTCACCGAACGCATCATAGGTGTCTTCAGTGAACTGTTTGAGCTCGACACCGTGCTCATTGATCAGCCGGTCCAGATACTGACCGTTGAAGGCGATGGTCTCTTCGTACTGCGCGGCGTGCTCTTCCATGCAGGCGGCCGTGATGATCGCCCGCTCGATATCCGAAAGCTCGCTCCACCAAGACGCATTCATACCGAACGAAAGACCGCCACCCGGCTCGTGGAACCCGGGGAAGTAATAGTACTTCGCGGCTTCGTAGAACTTGAGGAAGTAGTCGTTGTAGGGACCGACCCACTCGGTTGCATCGATCGCGCCCGAGACGAGGTTCTCGTAGATCTGGCCGCCCGGCAGCGAGACCGGCGATGCGCCCAGCTTGGCCATGACGTCGCCGCCGAGGCCGGGAATGCGCATCTTCAGACCCTTGAGGTCGTCAACGCTCTCGATCTCCTTGTTGAACCAGCCGCCCATCTGTGTCCCGGTGGCGCCGCATGGCAGACACTTCAGTCCGAATTCACCCGCAATCTCGTCCCAGAGTGCCTGGCCATTCATGAACTTGATCCACGCATTCCACTCAAGCGTGGTCATGCCAAACGGAACTGACGTGAAGAACGCCCAGCCGGGGTGTTTTCCCTTCCAGTAGTAGTCCGCAGCGATGTAGGCCTGCGCATTGCCGGACGCGACTTCGTCGAAGCTGTCGAAAGCACCCACACGCTCGCCAGCCGCAAAGTATTGCGTTTCAATCCGACCTTCCGTCAGCTCAGTAATGCGTGCCGCAAGCCGCTGCGCGCTGACACCAAGACCAGGAAAGTCGCGCGGCCAAGTTGAAACGATGACCATTTCCTTGCGGCTTTGCGCAAGCGCAGGCGCCGACATCGTCGCCGTGGCAGCACCGGCAACCGCTGCCCCCCCCAGGAATTCACGGCGTTCCATGATACATTCTCCTTAAGATTTGGGCACGACCCAGCACCCTGATGTCCCTTTGCGCCACCAACTAGACCAAGTTTTTGCCTTCTCGCAATGCAAAAACGGACTACGGAAGGTGGCCGAAATTTGTTCCTGACCCAGTTTGACACAGTCTGACGTGGCAGATCAAAATGGTTGACGCGATATCCCGCCAGGTTGCTTGACATAGTTGTACACTCAACTCATGGCAGAGTGGCGCGTCAGGCAAAAGTTGAAAAGATGATTTGCCGTCACTTGCACGTCGCAGCGATATTGTCGATGGCTTGGGGCGCAGTGCGGATAGGAGAAGGTAAATGCATATCCTCGTGTTCCAGCATGAACGGGTGGAGCACCCCGGTTCGTTCAGGCGTTTTCTCGATGATGACGGACACAGCTGGACACCGGTGCACTGGAATGAGGGAGAGACCTCACCGCCTCTCGACGGGTTCGATGCTCTCTGGGTGATGGGTGGCCCGATGGACGTCTGGGAAGAGGATGCCCATCCTTGGCTCGCGGACGAGAAGGCGCTGATCAGAGAAGCCGTCGAGAGGCGCGGAATGCCGTTTCTCGGTCTTTGTCTCGGTCATCAGTTGCTGGCCGAAGCGCTTGGCGGACAGACCGGTCCCTCCGATGTCCCGGAAATCGGCGTTCTCGAGGTTCAGCTCACGGAAGCCGGCGCAAGCGGTGTGTTCTTCGACGGTCTGCCAGAGCGATTTTCCTGCCTGCAATGGCACAGCGCAGAAATCAAACAGATGCCGCCAGGGGCTGTGTGCCTGGCGACGTCACCGGCCTGCGCGGTTCAATCCATGTGCTGGGGACCACGGGCCTATTCAGCACAGTTCCACCTCGAGGTGGAGCCTGACACGGTGGACAACTGGGCAGTGATACCTGCCTATTCTGCGGCCCTGGATCGCGCGCTCGGCGCTGAAGGCGCGGAAAAACTTCGCGTCGATTGCGAGACACACATGCGGGCATTCGAGATGGCTGCAGAGCGTGTGTACATCAACTGGCTGCAGACTGCCGCGCGCGCCGATGCTCCGGCGTCTTTCAGGTCGCCGCAGACCGTGTGAGGGCAAGGCGCGCCGACTCGAGATGCAGCTTCATCACGGCGGCCGCCTCTTCCGCGAGGCGGTTTTCGATCGCCCGTAGAATCTGGCGATGCTGTTCGTTGTAAAGTTCGATCGTTTCGCGATCCAGGATGAGGTTGCGCATGCGCGCCCATTCGCGTTGATTGCGAACCGAACTGATCTGCGCAACGACCCAGATCAGCAACCCGTTTCCGGTGGATTCAGCAAGCAGGTTGTGAAACATCGTGTCTGCTTCTGCGAACCGGTCAGGATCATCGGTGCTCTGTTCCATGATGGCGAGAAGCCGTTCGGCCTTGTCGAGATCACTTCGACGCGCATGCAGAACCGCCAAACGGCAAATGTGTGGTTCAAGGGCGAACCGAGCATCGATCAACTCCAGCGGTCGGGCGTTCTCGATGATCGGGTTGGTCTGGAGATCAGTCGACACCGCTACATAGGCGCCGCTGCTGCGCCGGACCTCGATCAGCCCTTCATCAGACAGCTGCCGGAGCGCTTCGCGCACGGTGCCCCGCGCAACGCCCAGGTCATCGGCCAACGTGCGCTGCGCCGGAAGGCGCTCCCCTTGATAGAGGTCTCCCTCGGCAATCCTGCGACGCAACCCAGCTGCAACCTCGGGCGCGCCAAGACGTGGTTTTGGATCAGCGTCCATCTTTTCTCACCAACCAATAGATACCAATTTTGGTCCAAACATACTGATTTAGCAAGCCCTTCGCGCAATTGGATCAATATAGGTTGATTTCCGGAGCGAATCGCATAGCGTTTTGACGACGCGCCTGCGGGTCCAGATCGTGGGAAAGCGTATGGATAGAGACATGGGAGAACACGCCGCTATCCGATGATCCACGCCGCTCTGATAGGCGAAGGACCCACCGGATATCGCAGTGGCCGTCGGTTTGGTCGGAAACCGCAGCCTGCGTGAAGAGAGGGGAACACTCAGTGGCACAAAGTCAGGATATCGAAGCCTTCGTCGACGCCGAGGGGCGGGATGAGCTTGTGCGCGAAGTGCGCGCCAAGATTGATGCCTTGGGCATCGAGTATCTCTACCTCCAGTTCGTCTCCGTCACCGGCAAGATCATGGGCAAGGGCATCCCGGCGGATCACTGGGAGAGTGTCGCGAGAAAGGGCTTCCAGCTCGTCTACGGCGCAACAGTCAACCTCTTCACCGACCGAGCCGGGAACTACATGGGATACGGGCCCGAGGCTGCCGAACTTGTCGGCATTCCAGAGCCTGAGACTTTCATGCAGCTGCCCTGGGCCCCGACGATCGGACGCTTCTACTGCACGCTGTTTCGCAACCGGGAAGAGCGGCAGGATGCGGGCGCCTACCTGACCGCCGACTGCCGCGGGAACCTTCGCCGTCTGCACGCGGACTTCCGGGCAAAGCATGGTCTGCAGCTCCGCATGGGCACCGAACCCGAGATGATGTGGCTGAAGTACAATGAAAACGGAGTGCCCGAAGACGGTTTCTCCAAGCCCTATTGCTACCACATCGACCAGTTCGAGAGCCTGCGCCCCGTGACGATGAAAGTCATGGAGTATACGCGCAAGATGGGCCTCGACATGATCCAGGGCGATCACGAGGACGCACCAGGGCAGCTAGAGCTCAACTGGACATTCGACGACGTCCTTCGAAACGCTGACCGTCTGACCACCTACCGCCAGATCTGTGCGCAGGTTGCCCGCGAGCACGGCATCTTCGCCTGTTTCATGACAAAGCCGTTCATGGGCGTCTCGGCATCGGGCTGCCACCACAACATGAGCCTGTGGACCGATGGCGAAGACGAGTTCAAGCGAACGGGGAATGACCCGGACAATCTACCGGGGATGCCTCACAATTATATGTACGTGAAGGGTGGCGACAACACGTTCATGCCCGACACGGATGATCCACAGATGCCAGGCAAAACCGGTCTCAAGGCGATCGGCGGCGTGGTCCACCATCTTCAAGCGCTGACGGCGATCGGTTGCTCGACGGTCAACTCTTACCGGCGCCTCTGGGACACCGGCTTCTGGGCTCCGGTGTTCTCGGACTGGGGCTTCCAGAACCGGACCACAGGCCTGCGCGTCTCGGCGCCCGGCCGCTTCGAGTACCGCTCGGTCGACTCCATGGTGAACCCGTATCTCATGGGCTCGACCCTGCTGGCCGCAATGGACGACGGACTGGACAACGATCTCGATCCGGGCGAGCCGGAAGAGCGCAACATCTACGAGGCGATGGAAGCCGGCAAGCAGGTCAAGAAGCTGCCGATGTCACTGGGCGAAGCGCTCACTCATCTCGAGAACAACGAGGTGGTCCGCCGCGGACTGCCCGGGGAGATGTACCGGCTCTATCACGAGTACAAGCATGACGAGTGGGCACGCTTCATGTCCACCGTGACCAACTGGGACTCCGAAACCTACATGGACTGCCTGCCGTAGGCAGCGCGAAGGTTCGGAAGAAGCATCAGGAGGAGCGCACGCAATGTGCGGAATTGCGGGACTGATACACCGGGGCGCATCGTCGAATGTCGGTGCTGAGATGACCTCGATGCTGCAATCGCTGAAACACCGGGGACCGGATTCGACCGGCTTTGCCGTGTATGGCGAAGCAAGCGCTGGCGACTTCATTGTACGTCTCAAACTCGCTGAAGGCGAAGAGATGGGCAAAGGCTTTGGCGCAAAGGGCGTGGTCGACGAGCGGCTTGCCGAAGTCCGGAAGCGTCTGGCCGAGCATGGCGCCACCATCACCAACCAGGACCGGCCCACCGACTATGCCGCCCGCATGGTGATCAATCACTGCGGTGACATGGAGACCTTGGCCGCCTATGTCGAGGATGTTGACGGCGTCGAGATCCTCAGCCTTGGAAATGCGCTGGAGCTGATCAAGGATCTGGGTGATGCGAGCGAGGTGTCCGAGCAGTACGGGCTCGGCGCATTCACCGGCACCCATGGCATCGGGCACACACGGATGGCCACTGAGTCTGACGTGGACATCAGATCGGCGCACCCCTACTGGGCTTTCCCGTACAATGATGTCTCGGTCGTCCACAACGGGCAGATCACGAACTACTGGATCATGCGCCGCGAGATGGAGCGCAAGGGTCACAGGTTTATGTCGAATTGTGACAGCGAGTTGCTCGCGGTCTATGTCGCTCACGATCTGGCCCACGGTTTGAAGCTCGAAGACAGCTTGAAGAAATCGATCGAAGAGATTGATGGCGTGTTCACTTATCTCGTCGCGACAAAGGACAGCCTGGGGATGGCCAAGGACACGATGGCCGCGAAACCCCTGGTGCTCTACGAGTCGGACAACCTGATCGCCATGGCCTCGGAAGAAGTCGCGATCCGGTCGATCCTTCCGGAAGAGATCGATACCACCGACCCCTATGACGAAGAGGTGCGCGTATGGCAGGCGTGAGCGATGCCGAACTCAAGGAAATGACGCAAGAGGAGCGCGCACGCTCGCTCGGCATGATGACCGAGCAACTGACCGGGCGCTCCATGTTCATCGAGTTCGATCCCAGTGAGGATGCCAATCTCGATTATCCTTGGTCGCCAGATGTCGATTTCAACAAGCGCACCGAGATTGATGCGGACGAAATGGACGCCACCGAGGTGAACAGCACCATCCGTGCCTTGATGGCAGATGGCTATGGCACGATCGTCATCAAGAACCCGCGCGGCAAGCACTCACTCGGCGTAGGCATCCTCAGCCGATTGAATCTGATCGTCGAAGGTTCGCTCGGCTATTTCGGTGCCGGGCTCATCGATGGTCCGAATGTGCGCATCAACGGGCGTGTCGGCTGGTCCTGTGCCGAGAACATGATGTCCGGCACGGTCATCATAGAGAAGAACGCAGGCAGCACGTTCGGGGCGGCCATCCGCGGTGGCGATCTGGTCTGCAAGGGTTCGGTCGGCTCACGCACAGGCATCGACATGAAGGGCGGCACGATCATCGTGGGAGGCGACACCGGGGCGCTCTCGGGCTTCATGATGCAGCGCGGGCGCATGGTTGTCTGCGGCAACGCCGGAAAGAACCTTGGCGACTCGATGTATGACGGCACGATCTTCATCGGCGGCGAGATACAGTCGCTGGGCGTCGACGCCGTGCCAGCCGAGCTGACGGAGCTCGATCAGGCGTGGCTGACACGCAAGCTGCGCCAGTATGGCCTTCTGCCCGAGCAGGGCGTCAGTCACTTCACCAAGGTCGTGGCGGGCAAGCAGCTCTGGAACTACGACAATCTCGAACCCAACGAAAAGAAGCTCATCCTCTAGAGCGCCAGGAGACCATTCGACATGGCAGACGGAGATATCTCCCGCAAGAAGCCCATCGAGCGCGACGTGAACCGTCTTGGCGTATCCTCGGTCTTCACGCCGAATGTCATCGACGACATTCACATCAAGTCCGAGCTCGGGCGCTATCGGATGCGGGGCTTTTCGCTCTTCAAGAAGATCCCGCACTGGGATGATCTGACCTTCTTGCCCGGCACGCTGACGCGCTTTGTGATCGAAGGCTACCGCGAGAAGTGCGAGACACGCACGATCATCGGGCCCCGGGCGAAGCGCCCGCTCGACCTCGACATCCCGGTCTACGTAACGGGCATGAGCTTCGGCGCGCTCAGCTACGAGGCAAAGACGGCGCTGGCCCGTGGTGCCACCATGGCGGGCACGGCGACATGCTCCGGCGAAGGCGGCATGATCCCGGACGAACGGCGCTATTCGTCCAAGTGGTTCTATCAGTGCATCCAGTCACGGTATGGCTTCAACCCGCACCATCTTTTGCTGGCCGATGGCTGTGAGTTCTTTATCGGCCAGGGATGCAAGGTCGGTCTGGGCGGCCACTTGATGGGCCAGAAGGTGACGGATCAGGTGGCCGAGATGCGCTCGCTGCCTGCTGGCATCGACCAGCGCTCACCGGCACGGCATCCGGACTGGCTCGGCCCGGACGATCTGGCACTGAAAATCCAGGAAATCCGCGAGGCGACCGACTGGCAGATCCCGATCCAGCTGAAGCTGGGTGCGGCACGGGTCTATGATGACGTGCGCATGGCCGTGAAGTGTGATCCGGACGCGATCTACATCGACGGCATGGAGGGCGGGACGGGAGCAGGGCCGCATCTCGCGACCGAGGACACCGGTGTGCCGGGCATCGCCGCGATCCGCCAGGCGCGCAAGGCGATCGACGATCTCGGCAAGCGCGGCGAGATCACGCTGATCTACGCGGGCGGCATCCGCAACGGTGCCGATGTGGCCAAGGCGATCGCGCTTGGTGCGGATGCCATCGCGCTCGGCCACTCGGTTTTGATGGCGCTGAACTGCAACAAGGACATCCCCGAGGCGGACTATCCCAACGAGATCGGCGCCGAGCCGGGGTACTGCTATCACTGCCACACAGGGCGGTGCCCGGTTGGGGTTGCGACGCAGGATCCGGCTCTGAGAGCCCGTCTGGATCCGGATGAGGCTGCCGAGCGCGTGTACAACTTCCTGCATACGCTGACCATCGAGGCACAGCTCTTCGCGCGTGCCTGCGGCAAGACGAATCTCCACAGTCTGGAGCCGGAGGATCTGGCCGCGCTCACCATGGAGGCCTCGGCGATGGCGGGTGTTCCGCTGGCCGGCACCAACTACACGGTGGGCGTCGAGGACTATCACCACTTCTGAGGGAGGATCGACCATGGCAGGCACGCAATACCGTGGATCCGAAATCACGGATGTCGACCAGTTTCTCAAGGGAGATGGTCTCGAAAGCGAGCGCGAGAAGGAAATCGGCCAGCACATCGGGTATCGGTACGATGTGAACCTCGTGCCGGACTACGACCGACTGACCCCGTTTCTCAAATCCTACATGGAGCACATGGGGTGGGACGATCTGAACTGGCTCGAGGACGTGCACATGGGGTATGAAGACGGGCATGCGGCCGTTTTCGACCGCAACATCAACGGCTGGGTGCGGGTGCCCTCATCGATGTCGTTGCCGGACAATCAGCAGGACCGCGACATGATTGCGCGTGAGCTGCTGGTCAAATTCCAGATGTCCGAGCGACATCCGCTGGCCACCTTGCGCAAGGCCTACGCGAAGTTCTAGACCGGAGGCCGGAATGTCTCGAGCCCTGCACGTCGCCTGTCTGCAGACACGTCCGCAACCTGATTTTGCAACGGCACTCGATGAGGCCGTCGCGCTCGGGGAAACCGCGGTCGGTGATGGAGCGCAATTCATTGCGCTGCCCGAATACTGTGGCGGGCTCTGTTCGGACGGCGCGGTTCTGCGGCCACCTTCTGCGCCAGAGGATGAGCACAGCTTCCTTGCAGGAATACGCGCGTTCGCACGTGACAAGGGCATCTGGGCTCTGATCGGCTCGATTGCCGTGCCGGGGCCTGGTGACAAGCTCTACAATCGCGGCTTTGTTGTCGACAATCAGGGTCAGATCCGCAGCCGCTACGACAAGATCCACCTCTTCGATATCCAACTTTCCGAAGCGGAGGTTTACCGCGAGAGCGCAAGCGTTGCCTCTGGTGGCGAGGCGGTCCTGGTCGACATACCGAGCGCGCGCCTTGGTCATTCGATCTGCTATGATTTGCGGTTTCCCGCACTCTATCGCGATCTCGCCCATGCCGGTGCAGAAATCCTTGCGGTGCCGGCCGCCTTCACCAAGAAGACCGGCGAGGTGCACTGGCATGTCCTCAACCGGGCACGCGCGATCGAGAATGGCGCGTTCGTCCTGGCCCCCTGTGCGACGGGACCGGTGCCGGGTGGCGGCGAATGCTACGGACACTCGCTGATCATCGGCCCGTGGGGCGAAGTTCTCGCCGATGGCGGTGAAGGCCCGGGCATCACGAGCGCCGTGATTGAACTCGACGAGGTGGCGGCAGCGCGGGGACGCATCCCGAGCCTGCAGCATGACCGCGCATTCGAGTCAGCATCAGACGTCCGGAAGCGGGTGGCGTGAGCGCCGCCGGTGAACTCCTCGGTCTCGCACCCAAGCGCGGCCTGCTCTGCGAGGCATTCCTTCGCTGGCAGTGCCGCACGCGTCAGTTGGCGATGCGCGAGAATATGGGCCGTCCCGACGGCGCTGTAACGCCCGCCCTGACGCCGGAAGGCGAGTCAGAACCCATGGGCCACATCATAACGGTGCTGCTCAAGCGCCCCGCCCACGACAAGACGGCCGAGTTGCGTCACATGGTGCAACAAACGAACGATCCGTCTCAGCGCCGTGAAAAGGCTCTCCAGTTCTTTTCTGAGACCTACTACCAGAAGGCCTCTGAATTCTCGGACATGCTCACCGCAACATTCCCGCCTGAGTCGCTGGGAGCCGCACACATCTGCGAGCACGAACGGTGCAAGCTCGCGTTTCACGCCTACAACCAGAGCTTCGTGCTGAACTGCAAAGTTTGGCAGCTGGCGGAAAACAACCCCTACTATCAGGCCACGTGGTGGCACAATTCGCTGTTTAATCCGACCTTGCCGCCCGGAACGGTAGTCCTCGGCTTTGAACCCGACTGGTCGGAGAGCAGTGCCGAACCGGGCCCGCCGCAAGCTGCGTGACAAGCGGGCCGCGAACAACGGGTACATGTGAGACAGGGAGCGGTCGATGAAAAAGAAGGTAGCGGTGATCGGTGCTGGTCCGTCGGGATTGGCGCAACTCAGGGCGTTCCAGTCCGCAGAAGAAAATGGCGCGGACGTGCCGGAGGTCGTCTGCTTCGAGAAGCAGGACGATTGGGGCGGACTCTGGAAGTACACCTGGCGCACGGGTGTCGACGAGTACGGTGAACCGGTCCATGGCTCGATGTACCGCTATCTGTGGTCGAACGGTCCCAAGGAAGGGCTGGAGTTCGCCGACTACACCTTCGAGGAGCACTTCGGAAAAGCGATCGCCAGTTACCCGCCGCGCGCGGTACTCTTCGACTACATTGAAGGCCGGGTGAAAAAGGCCGGTGTGCGCGACAAGATCCGCTTCTCGACGGTGTGCCGCGAAGTCACCTGGGACGATGCCACCTCGAAGTTCACGGTCACCGTAGAAAATCTGCCCGAGGCGAATACCTACTCGGAAGAGTTCGACAACGTGGTGGTTGCCACCGGCCACTTCTCGACCCCGAACGTGCCCTACTATGAAGGTTTCGACACCTTCAACGGGCGGGTCCTGCACGCCCATGATTTCCGCGACGCGATGGAGTTCAAGGGCAAGGACATCCTGATTCTCGGCACGTCCTACTCGGCGGAAGACATCGGCTCTCAGTGCTGGAAGTATGGCTGCAAGTCGGTGACGGTTGCTCACCGGACCGCACCGATGGGCTATGACTGGCCCGACAACTGGCAGGAGGTCCCTGCCCTCGTGAAGGTCGAAAAGAACACAGCGACTTTCAAGGATGGCACCACCAAAGACGTGGACGCGGTCATCCTCTGCACCGGCTACAAGCACCACTTCCCGTTCATGCCCTCAAATCTGCGTCTCGAGACCGCGAACCGGCTGGCGACGGCAAACCTCTACAAGGGTGTGGTCTACAACGACAATCCGGCACTCTTCTATCTCGGCATGCAGGACCAATGGTACACGTTTAACATGTTCGACGCCCAGGCCTGGTGGGTGCGCGATGCGATCATGGGCAAACTCCCGATCCCGGATATGAGCGTCCGTCAGGCAGATGTGACCGCACGCGAGGCTGCCGAGGATGCACTCGAAGATGACTACGCCTGCATCGCGTATCAGGGCGCATACACCAAGGAGCTGATCGACGAGACGGACTATCCGAGCTTCGACATCGAAGCGGCAAACCAAGCCTTCTATGAGTGGAAGAAGCACAAGAAGAAGAACATCATGACCTTCCGCGACAACGGTTACGTCTCGCCGATGACAGGCACGAAGGCACCGCCCCATCACACGCCCTGGAAAGATGCGCTGGACGACAGCCTGGAGAGCTACCTCGCGGTGAAATGAGACTGCTCGGACAGGCAGGCAAGGGCCGCACAGCGGGAATTGCGTAATGGGAACGCCGCGAACCTTTGAACGACCTTACGAGCGCGCAGGCGTGCTTGTGCCCGGTCTGCCGGTTCTGCCGGACGGGGTCCAACGTCATCCCGTGCCTGGCGGAGGTTCGCGCGTCCTGCCGATCGATGCGGGTGATGAAATCACAGTCGTCGACTGGGAGGGCCTGCAGCGGTGCGAACTGGTGTTCTTCGACGCCGACGGGCGCTCGGATGCCGGAATGATCGGCGGCACGGGATCAGGGCCGCCGAAAGGACTGCAAGCGATCCTGCTCTCAGGCGAAAGCTCCGCGAGACGTCTGCGCACCGAACTCGAAAAGCGTTCGCTCGATCTTGGCCGGGCGGACACTGTTTGCGCTCTCGGCGACGGCTCCCGGCCAGGTGACACCGAGACGTTCATCGCGCGCACTGACGGCACGCTGATCATTGCTGCGCCCGGTGCGCCCATGGCACCAGACGCGCAGAATCCAGCGACCGAAATCGTGCTCTACATCAAGCGGGAAGCCCGATCGAACCTCAAAGTTTTGCGTGGACCGCCCGATCCTCTTGCCGAGCCTGTGGCGGACCTCAACATCCTGCCGGGTGAAGCCAAGGCCTTCGTCGTCAAATCCGGTCAATACATCCAGATCCTCGATGTGCAGGGTCGCGAATGTTCCGACTTTCAGGCCTTCTCTCTGCGCGCGCTCGACAAGGGCATCGAACGCGAGATTGACCCGACCACCACGCGCACGCTGATGGGATCGCTCTACCCTGCGCCTGGGATTTTCTCGAAGTACTGGAGCATCGATCAGGAGCCTCTCGTCGAGATCGTGCAAGACACCTGCGGGCGCCATGATACCTTCGGGCTCGCCTGCACCGCACGCTACTACGAGGACCTCGGTTATCCGGGCCATGTGAACTGCTCGGAGAACATGAACATTGATCTTGGCCGCTTCGACGTGCGCCCGCGCGGCGGATGGCCTGCGATCAATTTCTTCTACAACACCATGCTGGACGATGCGCATGCGCTCGGCATGGACGATCCCTGGTCACGCCCCGGCGACTATGTGCTCCTGCGTGCCCTCACCGATCTGGTGTGTGTCTCGACCGCTTGCCCGTGCGACATTGATGCGGCGAACGGCTGGAACCCGACCGATATCCAGGTGCGCGTCTATGGCGAGGGCGAGGACTTCCAACGCTCGATCGGGTGGCGCCCCACGCCGGAGGCCGATGTCCGCATGACACAGAAAACCGCATTCCACGAGGGCTTTGCGCGCCATACCCGCGACTTCACCGAGTACAATGGCTACTGGCTGGCAAACGCGATGACCCAGCACGGTGCTATCGGCGAGTATTGGGCCTGTCGTGAGAAAGCCGCGGTGATGGACCTCTCGCCGCTGCGCAAATACGAAGTGACCGGTCCGGACGCAGAAGCGCTCATGCAGCTTTGCGTCACGCGCAACATGAAGAAGCTCAGCACCGGGCAGGTCATCTACACGGCCATGTGCTACGAGCACGGCGGAATGATCGACGACGGTACGGTCTACCGGCTGGGCGAGAACAATTTCCGCTGGGTGGGCGGCAACGATGACAGCGGCCTGTGGCTGCGTCGGCAAGCGCAGGAGCGCGGTCTGAACGCATGGGTGCGCTGTTCGACGGATCAGCTCTGCAACATCGCGGTTCAGGGACCGCTGTCACGGGCCATCCTGTCTGAAATTCTCTGGACGGCTCCGACGCAGCCGACCATCCAAGAGCTGGCATGGTTCCGCTTCGCCGTTGCGCGGCTCGGGGCCTTCGACGGCGCGGCCTGCGTCGTCAGCCGCACGGGCTACTCGGGTGAGCTTGGCTACGAACTGTTCTGTCACCCGAAGGATGCCCAAACCTTCTTCGATGCCGTTTGGGACGTGGGTGAGCCCATGGGGCTGGCCCCGCTGGGGCTCGAGGCGTTGAACATGCTGCGCATCGAAGCGGGATTGATCTTCGCGGGCTACGAGTTCTCGGATCAGACTGATCCCTTCGAAGCCGGCATCGGGTTCACCGTACCGCTCAAGTCCAAGAACGATGACTTCATCGGCCGCGCCGCACTCGTGGAGCGCAAAGCGCATCCGCAACGCAAGCTTGTGGGTCTCGAACTGGATGGCGGGGTTGTGCCGTCGACCGGCGACTGTGTCCGGATCGGCAAAGCGCAGGTCGGAGAGGTCACGTCTGCGATGCGCTCACCGTTTCTTGGCAAGGTGATTGCGCTCGCGCGCCTGGATGCGACCCATGCAGACCCCGGTACGGATGTCGAGGTAGGTCAGCTCGATGGCCAGCAGAAACGGCTGATGGCCAAAGTGACAGGATTTCCGCACTTCGATCCCGAAAAGAAGCGGGTGCGCGGCGAGTATCCCGATCCCGCGGTTCTCGAGCCGTAGGAAAAAGGGCTCGGCGAGCGTATCGCCAAGCCCCTGAGCGTTGCAGGGTCAGCGTTGCCGACCCTGACTGACATTCGTCACTTACCGTTCTGATCCGCGCGCTTGTAGGCGTCGAGCTCATGCTTGGCACCGACCACCATCGCCGCGACACAGCACACGATCGAGATGATCAACCACGTCATCTCGCTGCCGACCGCGGCATGGTAGGCGCCGGTGACACCGTTCCACGAAGCTTCTTCAAATGGCCATCCCATTTGCGTTCTCCTTTCTCTCGTTCGCCTATTCTGCGGCGACTGCTGACGGGGTGATGCCCTCTGGATAAGCTTGCGCCGGCACCTTCGTTGGATCGAGACCGTTGATCTCGGCAGCCTCGCCAACGCGGAGCAGACCGAACACCTTGAGGATCAGTGAGATCACATAGCCCGGCACGAAGCCCAGGAGGAACATGACAGCGGCCCCTACGAGCTGCCCCATGAAGCTGGTGGTGGCGATCGTGCCCGCATCTCCCTGCAGCGCGGGATAGCCTGTCGCGAAGATGCCAACCGCCATGACGCCCCAGAGCCCGAGCGTGCCGTGAATGGTCACCGCACCCACGGCGTCATCGATGCCCATCCGTTCGAGCATTTTCGCCGCCGGAGCCGCGACTGCACCGCCAACAAAGCCGATGGCCATCGCCTGGGCTGGCTGCCACACGTCCAGACCCGAGGCGCAGGAGATGATTCCCCCAAGCGCGCCGGACATCATCCAGAATGGATCCCGGGTGATCATCCAGGCGCCTATGATGCCTCCAGCAAAGCCCATCAGGATGTTGAAGCTGAGCGCGCCCAGCGTGATCGGCGTTCCATAGATCGTGGCCCACTTGTCTCCGAACCAGGACCATGCCTCTCCGGGCACGATCACACACGCCATCAGGAAGCCCCAGAAGCCGACGATGATGAGCATCAGTCCGAAGCAGGTGAACGGCAGGTTGTGACCGCTGATGTGGTTGGCCGTGCCATCGGAGTTAAACTTCCCGATACGTGGTCCAAGGTTGATCAACACGCCGAGGGCAAAGAAGCCTGCAACGGCATGCACAAGACCTGCAGCACCAAAGTCGTGATAGCCCCATTCGGTGACCAGCCATCCGTCGGAGTGCCAGCCCCAGGCTGCGGCGACGACCCACGCGAACGAGCCGAGCACGATGGCAAGGATGACGAAGCCGACCACCTGAATGCGCTCGATCACGGCACCCGAGAAAATCGACGCCGTGGTTGCGGCGAAGAGCGTGAATGCACCCCAAAACACGCCTGTGGCGTTGTCGGAGAGGTTCGGCCCCTGAAGGTCACTCCAGGGCCAATACGCCGCTGCAACCTCTGCGCCGGAAATGCCCATTGCACCCGCGCTGAGATCGATCCCGGTCGGAAACGCCCAATACACCCACCAGCCGAAGTAGTAGAACGTGGGCACCATGAATGCGAACGCGAGTATGTTTTTGATCCCGCTCGCGAGCACGTTCTTTTGGCGTGAAGCTCCCATTTCATAGGCCAGGAAGCCTGCATGAATGATCACCATCAATGGAATGGTGAGGTAGTAGTACATCTCGGCGAACATCGTGTTCGTCGTGCCAGCCTTTGCTTCCAGCTCAGCGACCTTTGACGCAAGCTCAGCAAGTTGCTCCTCCATCGTTCCCTCCAACCTTGTTCTACATCGCCTATTTTAGTGGCCAATTTCGCGGCACTTTGCTGACGATTTGTGCATGCTAGACGAGAACCAAATTATATCCAATCTCTCAATTCACTATTCCAATTATGATCCAATTGCGGGTGGCAGCACGGCGGAGCGGGACTTCTCGACCACGCACGGCTCGTGATGGAGCGCAGGCGCGCATCCCAGACAATCTATGCGAGAATGAGGAAGGCACAGCGGCAACCGAAGACGCAGCCGCGCCGGCTCGCCCGCCGGTTCACGTACCGATGCTCAGTCCTGTGAGTCGCGCTTGAAGAAGGAGAAGAGGTGCTGCACCCAGGTCAGGACGAGGAACACCCCGATCGCCCAAAGCAGCAGCTCGAACGGACGAAACGGCGTGCCTTGCAACCAGCGCCCGACAAGATTGCCGCGCGGATGAAGTGCCTCGATGCCAAGGAGGCCCTCGCGCGGCCAAAGTTCGAACGTCCAGAAGCGCGACAGATAGACCAGCAAGAGCCCGACAAGTCCCGTGAGCACCAGCATCGCAATCCGGCCAGCCATCACATCACCTCGATACTTGCCGGGTCCACCAGGAGCACCAGCAAGTCACCGCGGCGCTCGATCTCGCCTTCCAGCGCGACGAAACTGCCCACATGATGGAGAAGTGCCGCGGGCATCGGACCGCCGTCCGGACCACCGACAAGGAGAAAGGCCGACCCTTCCACGGGTTGCGTGGACACGAACACGGGCGGGATATCTCCAATGATGCAAAGATTGGCACATGCCTTGTGCGCAAGACCCCTGCCCGGCCGCATGGCACCTGCGAGGCACTTGCCATCGCAGATCTCACCGGCGAGCCGCCAGCGCCCCAGGCGCTCGATCGCAATCTCTTGCGCCTCGCCATCTGCGGGCGCAAGACCGGCGTCACCACCTCTGAGCTGCAACATGTCCAGGTCGCCGCGCGAGACAAGCACACCGGAAGCGGTTGCAAACTGTCCCTCCAGCGGCGCGGCACGCCCGCGAGAGCTCGTCTTCCCGGCGCCGGACAGCATCAGAACCCGGCCGGGCGCGATCTGATCCGTACCCTCTGTGATGAGCAATGTCGGGTAAGGGTCGAGCGACACTGTCCCTGTCACCGTCTGCCTGCCGTGGTCAAACCGGAACGCGCCCGGACCGGGATCGTCCTGTGTACCGCCCGACACGAGCCCGATTGCCGCAAACAGGATCACCAGACCAACCGAGACCAAACCCAGAAACCTCCCGAGACCCGAAGGCACAGGCAGGTACCCCACAAAGAACGGCTCGTCAGGATTTGGCAGATTCTTCAAGCTGCGCCCCCTGTCGGGTCAACAGACACCGGCTCGACATAGGTGCCGGGTGGATTGGCGTTCGGATCGACAGTGACGACCCCGTCGCGAATTGCGACACGGTAGGTTGGCACCTTCTCGGTAAACGGCGCGGGTGAACAGCCATCGGCCAACCGGTACTGGAAGCCATGCCACGGGCACGTGACACAGCCATCGATCACCTTGCCTTCTCCGAGCGGGCCGTTCTGGTGCGCACAGGCATTCGATATTGCGGAGAGCTTCCCGCCTTCCCGAAAGACGGCAACACGCGCACCGGTCGAGAGCCGAGCAACACGCGCATAGCCTTCTCGGATATCATCGACCCGGCAGATTTCCTCCCACGCCGCGGCACGTGTCTGCGGATCGCCTGACATGGTCTCGCGCCAAGCGGCTGCGATGTGAAGCCCCGCGACGAGTGCCACGGACACTCCAACCACCAAGGCAAACGCCTGGTTCTGCAGGTCCTGCACCACCCCGAAGCTCACATGGGCGACAATCGCTGCATAGGCCGGATAGATCAGGTAGTGCAGCGCCTTCCAGATCCGCGGTGTGAGGAATTTCAGCCAGAAGTCATGACTGGTGGTGGCGAGGATCGCCAGAACGATGATGCCGAAGATGCCAAACGCCTCGAACGGAAATCCGATGAGCTGTCCATAACTGGTGTTCGAGAACAGAAGTGCCTCGTACTTGTCGGACATCGAGAAAGCGAAATACCAATCAATGATATAGCCCGCATGCGTGATGGCCACGAACAGCGTCATCACCCCGAAGTGCCGCCGATTGTAGAGCAGAGGCAGAAACCGCCGGTCGAGCCGTGCAAGCGGGCCGATGCAAAGGATCACCGTCAGCATCAGGAACGCACAGGCACCGAACGCCCGCGCGTTGTGTACCTGAGTGTTGATCGGGCGCTCGTGGCCCAGGAGGCCCGGCGTCACGTGCACGAAGATCCAGAGGAACGCTCCGACACATGCGAGCATCACCGCATCGTAGAGCCACTTGTTCTGGTTCCACTGGACGGGAATGTACTTGACGCTCATTGGCTCTGTTCCGAGGGCGGTGCGATGCGTTGGGGCGCGTAGTTCGCCGGCCAGCTCTGTCGCAACACGAGCGCCACCACGAAGATCGCCGGAATGACCACCCCCAGCACCAGCCAGACGCGCGCGTGTGCCCTGCGCGGGGGCGCATGCCGGAGCGTCCAGCGATCCCTCCCTGTCTCGAGCACCCACCAGCGCCAGAGCACAAGCGGCCAGAGCAGGACGACCCCGGGAAAGATCAGCGGGCGAAACACGTAGGCACCCCGCGCGTCCTCATCGATCCTGTCGATCCCGATTGTCAGGAATACAAGCGCGACGAGCGCACCGACCCCGGCCCACAGTTCAACAAGACCGAGGATTGTCATCGCGTTCATCATCGTCGGTGAGACTAGCGCAATGGCGTTGGTCCAGCCAATCACATCGTGCAATTTGTGAAGCAGCGGTGTCCGGTCGGCAGGTTGGAGCGACGCAGGAACTCATGCTGGCCCTGACCTGGGCTCGACGCTATTCTGGCGACCGGCCAACCTCAGGGACTTTCATATGACGCCCGCCCGCCTGCTAAAACCGAGTGTGCTCGCCCTCTCCGCTCTGATCGTCGGCATGCTCGCACTACTGATGGCACCGGGCACCGCCCTCGCTGAGGTGCGACTAGCGCTCGTAGTTGGCAACGGCGCCTACAAAACAGGCCCGCTGCGCAACCCGGGCAATGATGCCAGCTCCGTGGGCAGCGCGCTCGAGGCATCCGGCTTCACGGTAACAACTCTCGTTGATGCCGACCGGGAGGCGATGAAACGCGGCATCCGGGCGTTCGCCGAGACGTTGCGTGGCGCCGGCGAGGATTCGGTCGCGGTGTTCTATTACGCAGGGCACGGGGTGCAGGTGAAGGGGCGCAACTATCTGGTCCCGTTGAAGGCAGAACTGACCAGCGCCGCAGATGTCGAATTCGAAACCATCGAGGCACAATGGGTGCTGGATCTGATCGGCGACAGCCGGGCGGGTCTCAGCGTCATCATCCTGGATGCCTGCCGCAACAATCCGTTCCGCGCGATCTCCCGTTCGGCTGACCGTGGGCTCGCCCGAATGGACGCGCCGCGGGGATCGATCCTGGCCTACTCGACAGCACCCGGAGAGGTGGCTCTCGACGGCGAAGGCACGAACAGCCCCTATACGGCGGCCCTCGCGAAGGCGATGCGCGTCCCAGGTCTCAAGATCGAGGAGATGTTCAAGCAGGTCCGTCGCGAAGTGCTCGCGGCAACGGGCGACCGCCAGATACCATGGGAAAGCTCATCTCTGATCGGCGACTTCTACTTCAGCGGATCGGCAGGAGTGACCACAGCCGCCTTGACGCCGCAGACCCCTCAGGCTGCCCCCGTGAGCCCGGGAAAGAGCTTCCGCGACTGTCCAGACTGTCCCGAAATGAAGTCGGTTGCGGGTGGCCGCTTCCTGCTCGGTTCCGCGTCGAACGAACCGGGCAGAACTCCTCCCGAGGGGCCCCAGATCGAGGTCAGCCTGCGCCCCTATGCCATCGGCACCAACGAGGTGACCATTGGACAGTTCCGCCGCTTCGTTGAGGAGACCGGTCACAAGATGCACGCTGGGTGCTGGCACTGGGCCCTGACCTGGCTGTGGGATACGGGCCGCACATGGCAGAACCCGGGATGGAAGCAGACAGACCGTCATCCGATCATGTGCACGACATGGCACGACGCTGCAGCCTATGCCGAGTGGCTGAGCGCCAAGACAGGACAACGCTACCGCCTGCCCTCCGAGGCGGAGTGGGAGTTTGCAGCCGGCGGCGGGGAAGGCCGGGCACCCTGGGGGACAAACCCTGATCTGGCCTGCCTCGATGCCAACATCTATGATCGTTCGATGGTCGACGCGTATGGTGCCTGGTACAGCCATGCAGGGTGTGCAGACGCCTTCGCGGAGTCCGCGCCGGTCGGCTCGCTCAAACCGAACCAGATCGGGATCTACGACATGATCGGCAACGCGTGGGAGTGGACACAGGACTGCTGGAACGCCGCACATACCGGTCATCCGGACAACGGGGCCGCACGCCAGACCGGTGACTGCAATCTGCGTGTGCGCAAGGGCGGCAGCTTCGCCTCGCCCGCAGAATGGTACCGTCCGGCGTGGCGCGAGGGTGGAGTAGCAAAGGACCCGAACATCTATGGCGGGTTCCGGGTGGCGCGCGACATGTAACTCGGGCGCTGTCAAAGAGTTTACAATTTTTGGCGTGAGTGCGTGAATTTCACACAAGAAAATTCAATTAATTCATAGCCGTGTGGATGAATTGACAAGAGCGTGATATGCGACGTGACACCCGGCCGGGCTCGGAGCCAGATCCGAAGGCGGCAACGCACGGGATGCACAAAGCCAACACGCGGAACATCGGGGAGGACAAAATGACCACATCAGAACGCCACGCGATTCCGGCGGGCGCAGCGGCTCGGGCCCACATCAGCCCCGAGGCGTATCTCGATATGTATGCGGCCTCGGTGAAGAACCCGGACGCATTCTGGGCGGAGCATGCGAAACGGCTGGACTGGATGACGCCGTTCTCGATTGTGCGCAACGCGACGTACGAATATCCCAACGTCTCGATCAAGTGGTTCGAGGATGGCGCCCTCAACGTTGCAGCCAACTGCATCGACCGCCATCTGGCAGAGCGTGCGAACCAGACGGCGATCCTCTGGGAGCCTGACGATCCGAACGCCGAGGTGCGCAACATCACCTATGCCGAGCTGCACGAACAGGTCTCGAAGCTGTCGAACGTGCTGCGCGGCCTCGGCATCACCAAGGGCGACCGGGTGGTGCTCTACATGCCGATGATCCCGGAAGCCGCGTTCGCGATGCTCGCATGTGCCCGGATCGGTGCGGTGCATTCGGTGGTGTTCGGTGGCTTTTCTCCCGATGCGCTCGCCAGCCGTGTCGAGGACTGTGGTGCAAAGCTCGTGATCACGGCAGATGAGGGGCCACGCGGTGGCCGTGCGACGCCGCTCAAGGCCAATGTCGACAAGGCGCAGGAAATTGGCAGCGGCTGCGCCGTGCTGATGGTTGAGCGCACCGGCGCCGCGGTCAACATGAAGCCCGGTCGCGACCATTCCTATTCGGCGCTGATGGCCGAGGCATCCGCCGATTGCCCGGCCGAACCGATGGGTGCTGAGGATCCGCTCTTCATCCTTTACACGTCCGGCTCAACCGGCAAACCGAAAGGGGTTCTGCACACGTCGGGCGGCTACCTCGTGTGGGCCTCGATGACCCACGAGCTGGTGTTCGACTACCATGACGGGGACATCTACTGGTGCACGGCCGATGTCGGCTGGGTCACCGGGCACAGCTACATCGTCTACGGCCCGCTCGCGAACGGCGCCACCACGCTGATGTTCGAGGGTGTGCCGACCTATCCGGATGCTTCGCGCTTCTGGCAGGTCTGCGAGAAGCACAAGGTCAATCAGTTCTACACCGCCCCCACCGCAATCCGGGCGCTCATGGGTCAGGGCGAGGCGTTCGTGACCGGCTCGGACCTCTCGAGCCTGCGGACGCTGGGCACCGTGGGCGAGCCCATCAACCCGGAGGCCTGGTCCTGGTATGATCGCGTGGTCGGGAAAGGCAACTGCCCGATCGTTGACACGTGGTGGCAGACCGAGACCGGCGGCCACATGATCACCTCGCTGCCGGGCGCGATCGAGACCAAACCCGGATCGGCAACCCTGCCCTTCTTTGGCGTTGAGCCGGTGATCCTAAACCCCTCCACCGGCGAGGAAATCCCTGAAACCGAGGCCGAGGGCGTGCTCGCCATCCGCAACAGCTGGCCAGGGCAGATGCGCACCGTCTACGGCGATCACGACCGCTTCGTCTCGACCTACTTCGAGCAGTACAAGGGCTATTACTTCACGGGAGATGGATGCCGGCGGGACATGGACGGGTACTACTGGATCACAGGCCGCGTCGATGACGTCCTGAACGTCTCGGGTCACCGCATGGGCACGGCCGAGGTCGAGAGCGCCCTCGTCGCTCACCCCAAGGTCTCGGAGGCTGCGGTCGTCGGTTATCCCCACGACATCAAGGGCCAGGGCATCTATTGCTATGTGACGCTGATGGCGGGCGAAGAACCCACCGAGGAGCTGCGTGCGGAGCTGCGCACCTGGGTGCGCCAGGAGATCGGCCCGATTGCGTCGCCCGATCTGATCCAGTGGGCGCCGGGACTGCCCAAGACCCGCTCGGGCAAGATCATGCGGCGCATTCTCAGGAAGATCGCCGAGGACGATTTCGGCGCCCTCGGCGACACGTCGACACTGGCTGAACCCGCCGTGGTCGACGATCTCGTCGAGAACCGCATGAACCGCACATAGCCCAATGACTCCAGTTGCATGGGCCTTGCACGGCCCATGCAGCGATCATGCACAAGTCATATTCAAACCAATCTGGTCAGGCTTTGGTGCCCGCTCAGCCGGGCAATGTCTCGAGAGGGGGAATGTGATCGCCGATCGAGCCGCTGCCACCGTTGCACTCACCGATGCAGAGATCTCCGATCTTGCCGCCGAAGTCCCCTATGCCCGATGATCTGCATCCACCCCTGTCCGCGCACTGACTTTCGCACTCTGCTTGGCAGTCCTGCTGGAGCTTGAGTTGAAGGACTGCCTTGCGTTCGCGCTTCTTCTTTCCCGACAGCACCGTCGTGGTTTCGAAGTTTCCGAGGATGCCGACGACCTGACCCGACTCCTCATCGAGCACAAGCAGGTCCGAGATGCCCTCGTCGAATATCCTCGACAGCGCATCCGCCATGGGCGTTGCCGTTGTCACGACCCAATCCGCCCGCCGGGCAAGAATTTTCATGTAGGGCGTGGTGAAGGAGCGGATGACTTCGCTCGAATGAAAATAGAAATGGTTCAATTTTGTCTCCTGAAAATATTGGAGGTTCTCATAGTGCGAACGATTCTAACAAAAGTTGCAGGGTGCGCGGGTGAGTTCCATCACAGACCCGGCGCGTCTGATCTGCAACGCGGACATGTCAAAGCGATCTGCTGAGCGTCGCGGTCGTTCCGGGTCAGTCAGGTCATGCCAGCGGTCAACGCCGACCCCAGCGCCATCGCGACGGCGGCCTGGGTGGGCTCGATCACGGGGACGCCGAGCGCGGATTCCAGCGGCGCGCGGTGGCGAGCCATCCCCGCACAACCGAGCACGACCGCTCCTGCCCCGTCGCCCATCAGCGCGCGGCCTGTCTCGGCAAGCCGCTCGAAGGTGTCGTCACGGGCCGTCTCGGCGACACTCAGACCAACGGGGCGTTCGCCGGCCAGCCGCTCGAGCACGCCCATGCGCCGCATGTACCGGCGGTGGCGCAGGACGGACGCCTCGGCAATGGCGATCACGCCGATCCGGTCGGCGCGCGCGAGCGCCGTCAGAACGCCGGATTCCTGGATACCGAAGACGGGCACGCGGGCCGCCTCGCGGCAGGCATCGATGCCGGGGTCCGAGTAGCACGCGATGACGAAGGCCGAAGCATCGCCGCGCGCCCGAACAAGGTGCAGGAGCGGTCCGACGACGGCGTCGCTGTCGGCCTGGCTTTCGATGCCGAAGGGCGTCCCGGCGAGGGTCACACAGTCGATGGCGGGGCCGCCGCCCAGCCGAAAGGGCTCGAGCGCTTCGGACAGGCCATCCGTCACGGCGGCGTTCGAGTTCGGATTGACGACGACAATCGGGCCCATGGTCAGTCGAGAAGCTCCGCGCCCCAGTTGCGGGCAGGATCGGTCTCGAAGACGGGGCTCTCGGGCAGACCGGTCAGATCGATGGGCTTGCGCGCGATGAAACGCCCGTCGCCGGGTTTTGCGTGGAGCGTGCCGTTGTCGACAATGCGCCGTCCGCGGCCGAGGACGGTGACCGGCCAGCCGGTGACCTCGCGCCCGGCAAACGGATTGTAGTCCATCGCATCGTGCATCTCACCGGCCGTGCGGGTCTCGTCCGGATCCCAGATCGCGATGTCCGCATCCGCGCCGACGGCGATCGTGCCCTTCTGCGGCAGCATCCCGTAGATGCGCGCAGCATTGGTGGACGAGAGCGCGACGAACTGATTGAGCGTGATCCGCCCGGCCACCACGCCTTCGGAGAACAACAGCGGCAGGCGCATCTCGATCCCCGGCATGCCATTGGCAATCTTACGGAAATCGGCATCGGGCCCGGCGTGGAACTTCCCTGTCGCATCGGCGCGGTAGGGTGCATGGTCGGACGACACCAGTGAGAGCGTGCCCTGGCGCACCGCCTCCCAGAGCCCCTCGGCGGTCGCGGTGTCGCGCAGCGGCGGCGAGCAGATGTACTTCGCGCCCTCTGTTCCGGAGCGGTCGAGATCATCGCGGGTGAGGAAGAGATACTGCGGACAGGTCTCGGCAAAGACCTTGGCCCCGGCACTCTGCGCGCGGGAAATGATCTCGGCACCGCCGATCGTCGAGACGTGCACGATGAACAACGGCGCATCCACCAGCCGTGCGAGGCAGACGGCACGGTGGATGGCCTCCTCTTCGGCCAGTTCCGGACGGCTGACCGCGTGATAGCGCGGCGCGGTGTGGCCTTTGGCGACCAGCTTCTCCTGCATCCAGCCGATCATCGCGTCGTTCTCGGCGTGAACCATGGTGAGCGCGCCGTGCGTCCGGGCGCAGGCGAGGATCTCCAGGAACTGACGGTCGTCGATCTTCGAGGCGGGATAGGTCATGAACACCTTGAAGGAGGTCACGCCGCGGGCAAACGCCTCGGGGAGCTGCTCGGTAAGCGCCTCCGCGGTGGGATCGGTCACGATCAGGTGCCAGGAATAGTCGATGACCGATCGGGCGGAACGCTCCTCATAACGCGCTATCGTCTCGCGGATCGACATGCCGCGTTGCTGGCCTGCGAACGGAACGAAGGACGCGTTCCCGCCGAACGCCGCCGAAATCGAACCGCTTTCGTAGTCATCCGCAGTCATCAGCCCCATACCGGATTCCTGCGCGATGTGACAGTGCGCCTCGATGCCGCCGGGCAGAACCAGCTTGCCGGTCGCGTCGATGACATCGTCCGCGTCCACCGCCTCGGCAATCGTGGCGATCAGCCCGTCGCGAATGCCGATGTCGGCGCGGAACGTGGCCTCGGAGGTGGCGACCGTACCGCCGCGGATCGCGAGGTCGTGCCTCACTCGGCAGCCATGCCTTGCTGGACCCCGGCGAGGCGGGCCTCCAGACGGGCCATCATCCGGGTGATCTCGTCCTGGTCCGCCGTACTGAGCACCGGACCCGGTGCACGCACGCGGTTCGACGCGATGGCACCGCGCCGGCGCAGGATTTCCTTGCGGATGGCGAGACCGATGCCCGGCTGCTGTTCGTGGCGCACCAAGGGCAGGTAGGCGTCGAACAGATCCTCGGCGCCGTCGCGGTCGCCCGCGTGGTGACGCGCGACCACCTGCACCAGCATCTCGGGATAGGCAAAGCCGGTCATCGCGCCATCGGCACCGCGCGCCAGCTCCTGCGGCAGATAGAGCCCGCCATTTCCGCAGAGGATCGAGATGCGCGGGACATCTCCCGTCTCCGAGCCGTCACGCACGGCGGAGAGCTTGGCAAAGCCGGGGCAATCCTCGTGCTTGAGCATCACGAGTTGCGGGATCTCGCGGGTCAGCGTCAGGATGGTGGATGCCGCCACATGCACGCCGGTCGTCTGCGGATAGTCCTGGTAACAGACGGGGATGTCCGGTCCCAGGGCCTTGCAGACCGCGCGGAAGTAGCCCAGCACCTTCTCGTCGGTGCTGAGCCCGGGCTGCGGAGCCACCATGACACCGGCAGCACCCGCGTCCATCACCGTCGAGGCAAGACGTGCCATGTTGTCGAGCCCCGCCCCGGAGACGCCGACAATCACCGGGATCCGGCCCGCGATGCGCGCCAGCACGCGGTGCACGAAGGCGATCGACTCGTCCGGCGTGAGCTTCGGCGCCTCGCCCATGATCCCGAGGATCGTCATCCCCGTGACACCATGGCCGAGATAGAAGTCCACGAGGCTGTCGGTGCTCTCGAGATCCAAAGTGCCATCATCCGCAAACGGGGTCGCGGCGATGATGAAGACGCCCGAGGAGTGCCGGTCGATGCGCATGGCTTATCCTTTCGTGCCGTCCGGGTAGATCACCCCGGTCTGAGAGCCGATCCGGCCATAGTGCTCAATCCGCCGGTGGGCCTTGAAGTTGAAGATGGTGTTCTTGCCGAAGATGGTATCGTCCATGTCGCAGGCGTGCACGACCAGCTCGTCGCCATCGGTTTCGGCCCGTGCGACAACGATGCCGTCCGGGTTGATGATGCAGGTGCCGGCGATCATCGGGTGCCCGTCCTCGGTGCCGCCCTTGGCGACGCCGACGACCCACGCGGAGTTCTGATAGGCGCCAGCCTGCATCGAGATGTCAGAATGAAACAGCCGGTGTTCGTTGCGCTCCTCACCCTTCTGGGAGTTCACCGTCGGGGTGTTGTAGCCCAGCATGATCAGTTCGGCGCCCTGCAGTCCGAGCTCGCGGTACGCCTCCGGCCAGCGCCGGTCATTGCAGATCAGCATGCCCATCCAGGCGTCCATGTTGCGCCAGACCGGAAAGCCGAGATCGCCCGGCTCGAAATACTTCTTCTCGAGATGCTGGAACGACCGCTCGGGATCATAGTCCGCATGCCCGGGCAAGTGCACCTTGCGGTACTTGCCGACGATCTCGCCGGTGCGGTCCGTCACGATCTGCGTGTTGAAGTGGTGGCCGTCCGGCGTCAGCTCGGCATAGCCCAGCGACATCGCGACGCCTGCCTCGCGTGCCCTGTCGAAGAGTGGCCGGGTGGCCGGGCCCGGCATTTCGCGCTCGAACCATGCATCGATCTCGTCCGGGTCTTCCATCCACCACCGGGGAAAGAAGGTCGTCAGCGTGAGCTCGGGGAAGATCACCAGATCACAGCCCGCCTCGATCGCCCGATCCAGCAGCACCAGCATGCGCGCCACGACGGCCTGCCGGCTCTCGGCCTTCTGGATCGCGCCCATCTGGGCCGCCCCGATCACGATCTCGCGCACAATCGCCTCCCTGTCCCTGTCCGACCGTTGTCCCGGAAGATCGCGCGGAAATCAATGTCCTGGCCGAAGGTCTGTTCAATGGCGGGTGCGACATGCTAGGCAAATGTGGGCTGGAGGGGCCTGGGGGAACATGGATGACCGCAATGCGGATGACGGCAGAGATTGCCGGCGGGGGCGGTATGAGCGCTCGAACCGCCGGACTGGCGGTCATCATCCCTGCGCGCAACGAAGCCTCCACCATCCGAAAAGTTGCGGAAGGCGCGCTTGCCCACACGTCGCACGTGATCGTCATCGACGACGGCTCCGAGGATGAAACCGCGGCAGCGCTCGACGGGCTGCCGGTGGACGTGATCCGCCACGAGACCTGCGGCTCGAAGGGACGCCGTCTGGCGGAGGGCCTGGCGCATGCCGTCGCAGCGGGCGCCGAGAACGTGATCACCCTGGACGCCGACGGCCAGCATGACCCCGCCGACATTCCCCGTCTGCTCGCGGCGTGTGACGGATCGGCTCTGGTGCTGGCCGACCGCACCGACGATCTGGCGAGCATGCCGCGCAACCGCGCCGGGGCAAACCGGGTGGCGGGCTTCTTCGTCTCGTGGGCGTGCAAGCAGATCATGCGAGACACCCAGTGCGGCATGCGGCTTTACCCGGCGGCGGTGATTCGCGGTGTCCGCCTGCCGGAACGCGAGCGCCGCCACTTCATCTTTGAGACAATGGTGCTGCTGCGTGCCACGGAGGCGGGCTTCGGTTTTCGCTGGGTGCCGATCGCGGCGCGCAAGGCCAAGGGCGGGCGGCGCAGCTACTTCCGGCCGGTTCTCGACATCACAAGGATCACGATCGCCGTGACCGTGTTCATCGTTGCCCGGGGCTTCATTCCCCGCGGCCTGTTGATCGCTCTCGGGCGGCTGCGTTAGACTAGACCCCATAAAGTCGGGCAAAAGGGAAAAAGACATGCGCGCACGGTTCATTCTCGCAGCAGCACTTGTGGGGACGCTGGCCATTGCGGGCTGCCGGACAGCGCCGGTCTACAATGTCGACAACACGAGTTTCGCGATCCCCTCGAGCAGCATCGAGACCCGCGAACAGGCGATCATCGTCGCCGGCGCAAAACGCGGATGGCGCTTCGAGAAGGCCGCACCCGGCCATCTCATCGCCAAGAACAACGTGCGCGGCAAACACTATGTCGAGGTAGACGTGCTGTTCAACGAGACGGCGTTCTCGATCCAGTATCGTGACTCGCGCGATCTGAACTACGATCCGACCAACCGCGAAATCCATCCAAGCTACAACGCCTGGGTGAACTATCTCGAGACCGACATCGCCGCGTCGGTGCCGGGATAGGTTCCAATCGGTTGGTACAGTCCGAAATCCGTGTCGATTTGCCCGGCCTCGAGCCAGAGGCGCGTTACTTTCAGGGGCACTTTCCAGACCGCCCAATGGTGCCTGCCGCCATCCTGATGGCGATGGCAGAGGAGATGCTCGCCGGGCACGCATTGGCTTTGCGCGCGGTCGATCGGGCAAAGTTCCGCAGACCGGTGGGACCGGGGCAGCCGTTGACGATACAGCTCGACCGGAACGGAGCGTCCGGCACGTTGCGCTGGCTGAGCGACGGCGAGACGATCGCCGAAGCCCGCGTGCAGCTTGCCGCGCTCGAGGCCGCGGTGTGAGCACCGAACCCGCAGATGCAGCTGCAGCTGCGATGCAGCGCACCCTTGCAGCGACCCAGGTCGACCCGGAGGCGCATATTCCGGCCTGGCGGCGCCAGGCCGAGCGTTCAAATGTCTACATGCTGCGCTTCATGCGCTGGTTCGCGCAGTGGGCGCCGGGTTGGCTCGCCAGCGCGCTCATCTGGTGCATCGCCACCTACTACATGTTCCATCCCGCCCGCGAAACGATCCTGGCGTCGCGACAGTATCTGGCGCGGGCACTGGAGCACCCGCCCGGCTGGTGGGACACGCACTTTCACTTCCGGGTCTTCGCCCACTTCATTCTCGAGCGTGTGCTTCTGATCAGCCGCGGGGCATCGGGCTTCGATCTGCGGCCAACCGGCGAGAAGATCATCGCGCGCCATCACGCCGCCGGCACAGGTGCGGTTCTGCTGGGTGCGCATCTGGGCAGCTTCGAGTGCCTGCGCGCCTTCGGACGCGAGCTGCCGGGCCTCTCGGTGCGGCACATGATGTACCCGGACAATGCCGAGGTGACGACCCAGTTGCTGGACGAACTCGATCCCGAGCTCGCCGCCCAGGTGATCCCGCTGTCCGACGGACGGACCGCCATGCTTGCCGCCTGCGAAAGCCTCGAGATGGGGCACTTCGTGGCGTTTCTCGGCGACCGGATGCCCCGCGGCGACATGCGCAACCAGATCGAGGCGACGTTCTTCGGTGCGCCGCTGCGTCTGCCCACGTCCCCTTACCTTGCGGCAATGATCGCCGGCGTGCCGTTGATCCTTTGCTTTGCACCCCGGCTCGGTCGGCTGCGCTACGAGATTGTCTTTGAGGAGATCTATGACGGACGTCCGGTGCCCCGTGCGCAACGCGCGGACAAATGCGCGGAGCTGGCGCAAATCTACGCCAACAGGATGGAGACGCTATGCCGCCGCCATCCTTACAACTGGTTCAATTTTTACGACGTCTGGAGCTGAGGCGGCCTGCGCGGCACCACAGCCCGAAGATGCCGAAGCCGCACTGCGCGCACTGCAAGCCCCCGTCGGCGTGCCTCAAGGCTATCGCGAGCGCATCTCGCACCCTGCCTTCGAGGCACCGCTTGCCGCCAGCGGGACGCTGGAGAGACGCGCCGATGGCACGCTCGTGCGCACGCAGGAGTTTCCCGAGTACGAACGGATCGAGATTTCGACTGGCACGATCGTCATGTTCACGCCAGACGGCGGCACAAACCTCTATCCCCACGGAAAGAACGGGCCGCAGATGCTCGCCTCCCTCGAAGCCCTAAGCGGTGACAGGGCGCCGGTGCTGCTCGAATGGCATCAGGCGGCGCTCACGGAGGCCGAGGATGGCTGGATCGTGGAGTTGCGCCCCGATCCGCCCACCGGCGCCTATGACAGGCTCGCGCTCACGGGCTGTGGCGCGCAGCTCCTGCGCATCCTCATCGATCAGGGTGTCGACGGCACGCGGGAGATCCTGCTGGAGCCCAAGTCCGGCGCGGGTGAATGAGCCGACCCGTCGCTGCCGCGCTTGTGCTGGGTGTGATGGGGCTCGTGGCGGCCCTGTTCGTCGATGTCGACACGGATGCCCGCATTCTGGGCGCTGACAGCATGGCTGCGGCAGCGCTCGACACACCGCAGGGGCGCCATCTCACCCTCGCGGTGATCGGGCCGGACCGCACAGCGCGCGCCGCAACGCTTGGTGCGATCGCAGAGGCGCTGGAGGGGCACCCCGGCATCGCCTGGATCAACACAGGCCCCGAACCGCCAGACGACGCCCTTATCGACTGGCTCTGGCAGAACAGGCTGCGCCTCGCCCCACCCCCTGCCGAAGCCTTCCAGGCCGAGGCCATGGCAGATCAGCTGCGCGCGGCACGCGATGCCATGACATCCGCGCATGGTGCGGCATTCGGTGCGCGACTGCTGGCAGACCCGCTCGGCAGCTTCAAACACCTCCTGGATCGCGCCGGCACCGAGGGGCAACTCGAGGCGCGTGACGGCATCTGGCAAGCCCGCGATGACACGGCGGCAATCGCCTTCGCGGCGTTCCCGGAAACGGCCTATGACGAAACCGGCACCCTCGCGTTGATCGCCGATGCGAAGGCGGCATTCGAAGCCTCCCGTGCGGACGACCAGCGCTTCCTGATCATGGGCGCCCGCGCGATAAGCGCACGGGTCGGGGCCCGCATCGCCGAGGGTGCGACCTGGACCGGGGTTTTGTCCGGGGTGGCGCTGCTCTTCTGGCTTGCCTGGATCGCCCGTCGGCCGGTCACTCTGGCGCTCTGTCTGCTGCCGTTGGGCATTGGGCTCGTGGGCGCGACGCTCACGGTGCAGATCGCGTTCGGATCGATCCATGCGGTGGCGTTGGGCTTCGGCGGCGCGCTGACCGGGCTCGCCCTCGACTACCCCCTGCACATGATGGCGCACAGCCGGGACCGGCGCTGGACCGCCCGGCTTGTTGTCACGAGTTCGGCCACCACCGCACTTGCCTTTGCCGCGCTGCTCGGAACCGGTCTTCCGGCGCTGGCGCAGATTGGGACGTTTGTGGCCGCGGGCCTCGTCTTTGCGGCACTCGCGAGCCTTTGGCTGGGGCAAGTCACGCCGACCCTGGGCTTGCGCACCCCTCCGGCGGCGCGTCTGATCTGGCCGATTCCGCACAGGACGGCAGTGTACGGGGTGATTGCTGTTGTGGGAGGCATCCTGCTGACGCAGTGGGACGTTCTGCGCAGCGATCCCGCTCAGATCATCACGCTGCCCGAAAGCGTGACCGGTGACCTCGCGGATCTGCGCGCAATGGTTGACCTGCCCGACGAGCGACACATGATCCTGTTGGGTTCTGGCGATGCGGAGGCAGCCTTGCAGGCGGGCGAAAAACTGGCACCTGTGCTGTCTGGCCTCGCTCAGGAGGGCGTGATCGGCACGCACCGGATGCTGGCAGATTGGCTGCCTTCTCAAGCCCGCCAGTCCGCCCCCCTGCCCCCGCCCTCAGACGTTCTGGACACCGCGCGGACTGCCCTTCAGTCGCTGGGCATGCGTCCGGCTTTTGCAGAGACCATTGCCGCCGAGTATGCCGCAGCCAGGAATTCGCCGCCTGTCACGCTGACAGACCTGGGCGCGTTCCCTGCCCTTGCGCCCGCAACCGGCCTCATCGGTCCTCGGGGCGGCCTTGTGCTGTTGACCAAGGTGGACGATCCGGCGCGCCTTTCGCAAAGCATCGCCGCATTGAACGATCCGGAGATCCGTTTGATCGATGTGAAAGCCGGGATCAGGGCTGGCCTTGTCAGCCATCGGGATGCGGCACTGCGATGGCTCGCGGGCGGTGCGCTGGGGGCGTGTGCGCTGTTGCTCTTGATGGCGCCGCGCCGCGCGCGGGTGCCAGATGTCGCCCTGACGGTCGCGGCGTCGCTCGCGCTCACGGTGGGGATCACGGCAACTGCGTTCGGCGGGCTCGACCTGTTTCAGATCGTGGCCCTTACGCTGGTCACAGGGATCGGCGTCGACTATGCGCTGTTCATGCGAATGGCGCCTGACCGGACGAAACTGCATGACGCTGCCGGATCGGTCGGGTTGTGCGCCGTCTCAACCCTCATTGCGTTCGGCATTATGGCATTTTCCTCCGTCAAGCTTCTGTCAGGCATCGGCACCACTGTGGTCTGCGGGGTCGTTTTCATGTTAGCGCTGAGCTTTGCCAGTCAGAGCGATGAGACAATGCCGGAATCCCACGACCGATGAATGCGTTGCCACCCTACGGAAATGGCCCGATAGCGATCACGGCCCAGGTCGCTGTCAGCGCGCTGGGGCGCGGACGCGCGGCACACATGCAGGCGTTGGCGGAGGGGCGGTCCGGTCTCACGCCCTGCGATTGGCCGGGCGTGAGCTTTCCCTGCTATGTCGGCGCCGTTGCGGGCCTCGATGGGCTTCGCTTTCCGGCCGCATGCAGCACCTGGGACAACCGTGCCAACCGGCTCGCGCTGGCAGCTCTGGAGACGGACGGCTTCGCGGATCAGGTGATGGCCGTTCGCGAGCGGGTGGGTGCACATCGGCTGGGCGTGGTCATCGGCACCTCGACGTCCGGTGTCGAGGAGGCCGAGCGCGCCTATCGCGGCCGCGTCAGCCGGGACGCCCCGTTGCCGACCGGCTACTCGCTGCGACACCACAATGACCATCACGCGGTTGTGGGCTTCCTGCGCGCACACCTGCGCCTGACTGGCCCGGGCTACACGATCTCGACGGCGTGCTCGTCCTCGGCCAAGGCCATCTCCGACGCTGTGCAGCTGGTCCGTGCGGGGCTCTGCGACGCGGTGCTGGCGGGCGGGGTCGACAGTCTTTGTCTCACCTCCCTGTTCGGCTTCGAAGCGCTTGAACTGGTGTCCCGCGAACCGTGCCGACCGTGCGACGCGGCGCGGGACGGGCTGTCCATCGGCGAGGGGGCGGCCTTCTTGCTGGTCGAGCGCTGCGAAGGCGATCTGTCACTGTCTGGCGTCGGTGAAAGCTCGGATGGGGTGCACATGTCGACCCCGCCCGAAGATGGCGCAGGCGCGGTGCAGGCGATGCGGACGGCACTGGCGGATGCAGAGCTTGAGACCGGGGACATCGGGTTCGTAAAGCTGCATGGCACGGCCACGCCAGCCAACGACAAGGCCGAAGGAAAAGCCGTGGCCGCCGTCTTCGGGACGGAGGTCCCTGCCGCGTCGATCAAGGGCGCAGTCGGCCACACGCTCGGGGCTGCAGGAGCGCTCGAGGCCGTGATGTGCCTCGACGCGATGCGCGAGGAGCGCTTGCCCGGGAACACCGGGCTGCGCACACAGGACCCGGAGATCCCCTGCAGCATCGCGGCCACATCCGAGCGCCGGGCCGTGCGCCATCTGATGACCAATGCCTTCGGCTTCGGCGGCTCGAACTCCGCCCTGATCTTCAGCCGCCTGCCATGATCGCGGTCTGCGTGGAGGCCATAGATTTCGCAGCGCCCGGCGTTGTTGGCTGGGACGATGCGTGTGCCGCGCTGTCCGAGGGGCGCGAGCCGGCGCTCGACCCTTCATGGGCGCCGATGCCCTGCTTTCTCGCGCCGCGCCAGGCGCGCCGTCTGAGCCCGGCCACACGTCTGGCCATGACGCTGGCGAACGGGATCGCCCCTGCACTGCCTGAAGACAGCGCCTGGGTGTTCGCCTCATCGCTGGGCGAGGGCGAGACACTCGCGGTGATCCTCGATGCGCTTTGCGATGGCGACATCATGCTGCAGCCCCTGCGCTTCCAGAACGCCGTGCACAACGCGGCCTCCGGGCAGTGGTCCATCGCGCGGGGTCTCAAGGGGCCGGCAACGTCGATCGCCGCGTTCGATCACACGGCAGGCGCAGGTCTGCTGAAAGCGGCCATGCAATGCGTGTTCGAACAGCGCCCCGTCGGACTGGTAGTCTACGATGCGCCGATCCCGGCACCGCTGCACGAGAAGCGTCCGATCGCCTGCGCCGCCGGTGCCGCCCTGGCCCTCAGCCCCGCAACCGACACGCGCGGGAAGCCTGTTCTGACGCTGTCAATCGACGACACGGGGCGGGAGGCGACCACCCCGGCCTCTCCGCTGAGCCGGATGCTTGGCGATGCGGTCCACCCGGTCGCCGGATTGATGCCGCTGCTGGAAGCGCTCCATGCGCGACGGGACCGCGCCCTGATCGAGCAGGACGGCCCGCCGATTTCCATTGGAATTGCCTATGACTGAAAGCTTGCCAATCGCTGACACATGTCTGGATGAGGCGCTCTCCCGGATGCCTCATGCGCAACCGATGCGCCTCATCGCACGGATCCGCTCGGTGGATGCCGGCACGATTGCCTGCGATGCAACCGACCATACGGCATCCGCATATCCGCTGCGCCTGTCCGGCGCATTGCACCCGTCCGCGATGATCGAGCTGGGCGCCCAGGCGGCAGCCGCGCACGCATCGCTGCATGGCGGGCATGGCGATCACATCGGCCTTTTGCTGGCCATGCAGGCGGTTCAGCTCGGGGACGCCGCACCCGACGAGGTGGCCGCACCGCTCGAAGTCACGGCGCTGAGGCTCGATGGCGGTCCCGAAGCCGCACGCTACACCTTCCGGGTCGGGCGAGGCGACACCGAAATCGTGTCCGGCAGCCTCCTCCTGCAGATCCGGCCAGCGCCATGAGGCCGAGATGACCGACAAGCAGCGCCGTGCCCTGATCACCGGAGGGTCGAGCCCGATCGGTGCAGCGATCGCCCGACGGCTTGCGAGCGCGGGCGTGCATGTCATCGTCCACGCCAGCAGCAATGCAGCCGCCGCCGAGCACACTGTCGCAACCCTCCACGCCGACGGACACAGCGCCGAGACGCTTGTCGCCGACCTCACCGACGTCGACGGCACGATGCGGAAACTGGAGACGCTCGCCGAGACGCCGGTGGACATCCTGATCCACAACGCAGGCGCCCGGCACGACGCGCCGTTCGCCGGGCTCGAGTTCGAGGACTGGCGGAGGGTGATAGACGTCAACCTCACCGGCTTCTACACCGCTCTGCGCCCGCTGATCATGCCGATGATGCGCGGACGCTGGGGACGCATCATCGCGATATCCTCGTTGACCGCCCTGTCCGGCAATCGCGGCCAGAGCGCCTATGCGGCTGCCAAGGGCGGCTATCTCCCGATGATCAAATCCCTGTGCCGTGAGTACGGATCACGCGGCATCACCGCCAATGTGGTTGCCCCCGGTCTGATCGACACCGAGGAGACCGCGGCGCTCGACAACTACGACGCGCTGCTCAAGCTCTGCCCCCTGGGCCGTGCCGGCACGCCGGAAGAGGTGGCCGATCTGGTTGCCTTCCTTGCCTCTGATCAGGCAAGCTATATCTGTGGACAGTTGATTGCGGTTGACGGGGGAACACGCTGACATGACCGGGGAGCATACCCACAGCCAAGAGTGCGATGTCTTCGTTGTCGGCGGCGGGCCCGGTGGCTCGGCCACGGCAGCGCTTCTGGCTCGTCGCGGGTTCAAGGTGGTGATCGCCGAGAAGGAACACCACCCGCGTTTCCACGTGGGGGAATCGCTGCTTCCCTTCTCGCTGCCGCTCCTCGAGGATCTGGGGGTCCTCGAGCGTGTCCGCGGCATCGGCGTGCACAAGAACGGCGCCGAGTTCATCACGCCCTGCGGCTCGGTCGAGCAGGTGTTCGATTTCAGCCGCGCCCTGCTCTCGGGACCCGGGCACGCCTACCAGGTGCGCCGGGCAGAATTCGATGCGATCCTGTTTGACGGCGCGGTCGAAGCGGGTGCACGCCCGTTGCAGGACACGCTGGCCAGCGTGGTGCATCTCGGCGAAGATCACGCAATCGTGAAGACATCGACAGATGGTGAAGAAACCACCTGGCGCGCCCGGTTCCTGGTAGATGCGTCGGGGCGCTCGACCTTGCTTGCGAAGCACCTCGGTGAGAAGCGCGCCGATCCGCGCAACGACTCCGCAGCGATCTTCGGCCACTTCCGGAATGTGTACCGCCCGGATGGCGCGCGCGCGGGCAACATTCGTCTGTTCATGACCGATCCCGGCTGGATGTGGTGCATTCCGCTACCGAACGGGATCACGTCGATGGGTCTCGTGGCGCCGCAGGATTATCTCGCCGAACGGCAAGGCGCGATCGAGCCGTTCTTCCGCGCTCACGTCGCCCGCCATCCCGGCGTGGCGCACGTGCTGGAGCACGCAGTCGTCGAGAACCGCATGCGCGCCACCGGCAATTTCTCCTACCGCGCCGACACCGCGTGGGGCAGTTCGCACATCAAGGTGGGCGACAGCTTCGGGTTTCTTGATCCGATCTTCTCGTCCGGCGTCCATCTCGCGCTGAGCAGCGCACAGGATGCGGCCGATGCGGTCGAGACCACGCTGACCCAACCGGTCCGCGGCCCGAAAGCCCTCGCCGCCTATGAGAAACGCGCACGTTGGCGGATGGATCACATCTCCTGGTTCATCCTCAAGATTCGGGACCCCGCGTTCCGGCGCATGATGGTGAACCCGAAGAACTATTTCGGCCTGGTTCCGGGGATCATCTCGATCCTCGCAGGCGACATGCGACGCGATCCGCGGCTCACGGCACGTGTGTTGATGTTCAAATTCTTCCATTTTATAACCCGGCTCGGCATGGCGCTCGAGAAGGACCGGGGCCAAGTGATACCTGGTGGTGCTAATGAACGCTCACACGGACCTGCAGCGTGAGGTCGCAACTCTGATCGTCGACAGCCTGATGATCGATGACGTGACCCCCGAGGAGATAGATCCTCTTGCGCCGCTGTTCGGCGATGGCCTGGGGCTTGACTCGATCGATGCTCTAGAGCTTGCCTTCGCGATTTCAAAGCGTTACGGCTTTAAGCTCAGATCTGATGACGATCAGAACGGGCGCATTTTCTCGTCGCTGGAGGCCCTCGCCCATCACATCTCAGAGAGCCGCACCCAGTGAGTGCGGCGCCTGGCGGCCGCCGCATCGCACCGGCGCAACAACCGCACCAAAGAAACCACACCCTCACCCTGTCGATCCTGATCGCGGTCGCAGTCGGCTGGGGGCTTGCCGAGACGGGTGTCCTGCCGCTCGTTTGGGTTGAACGCGCCTTTCTGCTTCTGGTGGCCGCAACCGGGTTCGGCTTGTTGCGCGCGATGGGACTGGGCGCCGGTGCGGCAGCGCTGTGCAGCCTCGCGGTGGCCGGCGCGCTCCTGACCTTGCAGATGCGCGTGCCCGAGACGCGCCTCATGCCCTATGCCATGGTGCTCGTGGTCAACGTGGCCATCTCGCTCATATTCGCCCGGGGCTTCTTGCCCGAGCGGGAGGCGGTGCTGCTCCAGTTCGTGCGCGTGACGGCGCCCGCGGGCGTGCGCGTGACACCCGACTTCGCCCGGTTCATGGAGCGCCAGGGCGCCTTCTGGGCCATCACCGCGCTCAGCATTGCGCTCAGCGCCGGGGTTGCGATGGCCTGGGCTGATCTGCGGCCAGTCGCGGTGCGGTCCCTTCTGGGGCTTGCCGCGTTCCAGATCGCCTTCTTCGTCAGTGCCCACTACTATGTGAACTGGCGCTACAAGCGGCCGGAGACCTGGCTCGACACCTTGCGCGCAATGGGGCGCCCATCGGTGTGGTCAGCGCTGAAACTCTAGTGACCAACGTGCCGAAGTGCCTGGCCGTCACCGCCAAGGACCAGATCTCCTGGGCACGGTTTGCCGGCGATGTCGCAGCGCTCGCCGAGCGCATCGGCGGTCATGACAGCATCTGCAATCTGTTCGCAAGCCGGTACGCCTTTACGGTCGGCCTCGCTGCGGCCCTTGTGGCGAGCGTGCGCACGGTGCTGCCTCCTTCCCGCGCGCCCGAGGCGATAGCGGCCACCATAGACCCCGGCACCCTCGTGCTCGGGGCCGCAGACACCCCAGTTCCCGATGGCGCGCCGCGCGTCGACTGCTGGCAGGTCACTGCGCCCGGTGATCCCGAGGCACTGCGCTCAAGCCTTGCCCGGGCAGACGCTGAAATCCACGTGTTTACATCCGGCTCCACAGGGCGCCCGCAACGCCATGTCAAGACCTGGAAGATGCTGGCCAACGGGGCGGCGGCGACAAGCCTCCTGCTGGAGCACCTCACCGACACCGGCACGCACGCCCTGCTGGGCACAACCCCGGCGCAGCACATGTACGGGCTCGAGGCGACCGTGCTCACCGCACTCGCCCATGATCACACGATGCTCGACATGCCCGTGTTCTACCCCGCAGATCTGGAAGCGGCGATCGACCGCGCCAGTGCTGCCGGCATCGAGACGATCTCGCTGATCACGAGCCCCGCGCATCTGCGGTTTCTGGCACCGGTGATCTGCGCGCGCGATCAGATTTCTGCGGTGATCTCCGCAACAGCGCCAATGCCCGATGGACTGGCGCGTCAACTCGAAGACGCGGGGCGGCCTGTCTACGAAGTCTATGGTGCAACCGAGTGCGGCTCGATTGCGACAAGGCGCACGATCGAGGGTCCGGCATGGTCTCTGGTCGCCGGGTTCTCCCTCAATACCGGCGTCACGCCACCGGTGGTCACCGGAGTTCAGCTTCCGGCACCGGTCCCGCTCGGCGATCTCGTCAACCTGATGGAGGATGGGCGCTTCAGCCTTGCGGGACGGGTCGGAGACACCGTCAGTATCGCGGGCAAGCGGCAATCCCTGGGTGCGCTGAACGCGTTGGTCGCGGATGCACCCGGACTGAGCGACGGTGTCATCCTGCGCGAAAGATGCGGCGACGAGGACGTTCTCGGGGCCGTTCTGGTTGCGGACCATGCAACAGGCGACGAGGCGTCCTGTCGCGCTGCATTTCGGACCTATCTCGCCGAGCGCATCGACCCGGTGTTCATCCCGAAGCGCATTGCCTTCACGAACAGGCTGCCACGCGGTGAAACCGGAAAACTGACCAAGACGGCTCTGCGCTCTCTCGCGGCACTTCTCGGACGCAACGACCGGTCCGCATAATCCGCAGTCGTCGAGCCGGGAAAAGAAAAACGAGGCTTGCGCACAAGCCCCGTTTCCTTGGTCCCTCGACAGGTTCTGCTCTCTTATCTCGTGTCCACCGTGACCCCGTTGGTGGTATGGCCCACTGGTCGGACGGACGCATCTGAGGCGTCTTCTGCCCGGGCAAGCCCCGTAAACATGATCGCCACCGCAAAGACCACGAACCCGATGAGGATGCGTCTCATCCCGTGCGTCCTATGGGGCGTGTGCCGGTCATCCCAATACTCGGTTCCCTCGATGACCGGCGCCTACCCCCCGAGCCCAGAGGGCCGTGCGATGTCGCGTGCAGGAATATGGTTAAGAGGGGAACGTGACCGGAATACGGCTTGAATCCGGTATGATTGTGCAAATTAAGTTTTACTCAACCATGAGAGTATCGGGCCCTAGATCAAGCTGATGACGAAACTCCGCGATCACCGCAGATTAGACCAATTTCGCCGCCCCAGAGCTGTACCCGCCTGAAATACAACCTGTCCTCAATTGGGGCGGAGAAGTGCCGAGAACCGCCGAATGCCGCCCGTCCCGACGTCAGGACCCAGCAGTATCCGAGCGAGCCGACCCCGTGCCGCCTCCTTTCGCGTGCCGAAATAGTCATGCAAATTCAGACGGCTATCCACCGGCACCACGTTCCAGTCGACATAGGTCACACCATAGCCGCGCCCCGCGGCCAGCATCTCCAGCCCCCCCCGCGAGACCACACCGATGGGCGCCTCGCCCTGCCCGGCACGCGGGGCGGCGTTGAGAATGCTGTTGGTCCGCTCGGTCTTCAAACGGATGATGGGCTCGTCGGTGTCGACCAGCGCCGTGTCCACGATGATCAGGCCGGGCTTGAACGCCGCCATCTCCCGCATCAGCCGGTCATGATCGAGAATGTGGTAGAACAGGCCGAGACACAGCACGATGTCGAACCGGGCCCCCTCGGCGCGCAGACGCGGCATCTCCTCGAACACGTCTCCAGCGACGAACCGGACCTTCTCGCGATCCGCGCCCTTGATGATTCCGCTCGATTTTTCAATGAGATCCGGACGCACCTCGATCCCGGTCACATGCGCCGCACCGGCCCGCAGCGCACCATAGCTCCAGCGCCCGTCATGGCTGGCGAGGTCCAGCACCCGCGCGTCCGCAAAGGCCTGAAGATTGGGCGCGAACATCGCCGCATACCGTGCATTCAACCGGTTGCGGCCCTTCTCGCCATACCCCGCACCCCCCGTGGGCGAGAACCCGGAGGCCTCGGTAAACACATCCTGCACGCTGATTGCCCCCCGGCGAACCCATCTACCTTGGTGTAAACGTTCACGCCGGGCATCCGGTTGCCGGAACGCGTTGTGCATGAGGTGTGGACACACAACCCTCTGATCCGGCGCGATATTTCCAATGCACGGCCCATGCAGAGCCCATGCACAGTGCGTATTCAAACCATTGTGGTCAGGTTTTGCGGCGGATTGACGGACCGGCGGACACGCGTCAGAGTTGAGACATGCCGTCCATGGAACCCCGCACCCTGCCCATCGAGAAGATCCACGTGCCGGTCAAGCGCGCCCGGACGCTGGAGCCCGCCAAGGTCGAGGCGCTGGCCGAAGACATTCTGGAGAACGGCCAGAAGATCCCGATCCAGTGCCGGGTCGACACCAAGGCCGCCGAGCCGCGCTTTGTGCTGGTCGAGGGCTATCACCGGCTGGAAGCCGCCAAGTCCCTGGGCGAGACCACCATCAGCGCCTATCTGGTACAGGCGCGGGTGAGGTAGAGTCCGTTCAATTGTCGACGCTTGCACAGAAATCTCGCATAATTCACTTTGCATAAGTTATAGAACTATCTGGTATTCAGCATGGAGGAAAAAGTATGCATGTATCGATTGTTCACCATTCAGTTGCGATAGCTTTCAGAAGGATTTGCATAATCGTTACTTGGCAATTGCAGTAGCAATACGTCCTGCACATTCTTGGTGTAATCGTAATTGACCCGAGCAAAGTAGAAAGGTCGTAAAGGAGATCTTCAGTTGCATGCAATTAGCATTGGCGGCCGCGATACTTGCCATCGTTTGAAATCAATGACCCCTCATAGACCCAAGGTGACCAAGAACCGAGGTGAGCGAAACGACCGACCTTTTCTTTTCTTTCAATTGTCAGATTTAGGAAGTAACTTTCTCAAATACAGTTGATAAAGATGGAAGCTATGGTCCAGCTTCAGGAAATTGCTGATTCAAGGCGGCCCACTTAGTTATGAGCCTTTCATATTTCGCTTTCTTTACCAAATACATTTTAGCGTTCAGCGAACGAAGCGAATAGGGAAGACGAGCAAGCGCTCTAGAGAAAATAAAGCAGTATCTTCGCTTAAATCAACTTTGCGTCCTCGATTGTGTAGTTCGACACAGAGAAATTAGCTGTTTTGGGCCATCGAATAAAGACCAAGTGAGGTACCGAATTTTTGAACGCTTTTCGACGAGGTAAATCGCAACAAAAGCTGAACTTCAGCGCATTTTATAACAGGGCTCGAACCCGTTCATGTTAAAGGATTCGAAAGTTCTGCTAAAACCAAGAGGCGAATCAATATGGCTCACAAAGTGACTACCCATCCATCTTCAATGCGTTGATGAAAGCCTCCTGAGGAATATCAACTTTGCCGAACTGGCGCATCTTCTTTTTGCCGGCCTTCTGTTTGTCCAGCAGTTTGCGTTTGCGTGAGACGTCGCCGCCATAGCATTTCGCGGTGACGTCCTTGCGCAGCGCCGAGATGGTCTCCCGCGCGATCACGCGGCCGCCTAAAGCCGCCTGGATCGGCACCTTGAACATGTGCTGGGGGATCAGCTCCTTGAGCTTCTCGCACATGGCGCGGCCGCGGGCCTCGGCCTTGTCGCGGTGGACGATGGTGGAGAGCGCGTCGACGGGCTCCTCGTTGACCAGGATCTGCATCTTCACCAGCGCTTCCGGGTCGTAGCCGTCCATCTGGTAGTCGAAGCTCGCGTAGCCCTTGGTCACCGATTTCAGCCGGTCGTAGAAGTCGAAGACCACCTCGTTCAGCGGCAGGCGGTAGACCACCATGGCGCGGGTGCCGGCATAGGTGAGGTCGAGCTGGATGCCGCGGCGTTCCTGGCAGAGTTTGAGGACGTCGCCGAGGAACTCGTCCGGGACGAGGATGGTGGCCTTGATCCAGGGTTCCTCGATGCGGTCGATGCGCACCACGTCGGGCATGTCGGCGGGGTTGTGCATCTCGCGCATTTCGCCGTCGGTCAGGTGGATGTGGTAGACGACCGAGGGGGCGGTGGTGATCAGGTCGATCTCGTATTCGCGCTCGAGGCGGTCGCGGATGACCTCGAGGTGCAGCAGGCCGAGGAAGCCGCAGCGAAAGCCGAAGCCGAGGGCGGCGGAGGTCTCCATCTCGAAGGAGAAGCTGGCGTCGTTGAGGGCGAGCTTCTCGATGGCCTCGCGCAGGGGTTCGAAGTCGTTGTTGTCGACGGGGAAGAGGCCGCAGAAGACCACGGGCTGGGCGGGCTGGAAGCCGGGGAGCGGGGTCTCGCTGCCCTTGCGTTCGTGGGTGATGGTGTCGCCGACGCGGGTGTCGCGGACCTGCTTGATCGACGCGGTCAGAAAGCCGAGTTCGCCGGGTCCGAGAATGTCGGTCTGCACCATCTTGGGCGTGAAGACGCCGACGCGATCGACCGGGTAGACGGCACCGGTCTGCATCATCTTGATCTTCTCGCCCTTCTTCAGGACGCCGTCCATGATGCGCACGAGCACGACCACACCGAGATAGGCGTCGTACCAGCTGTCCACGAGCATTGCCTTGAGCGGTGCCTCCCGTTCGCCCTCGGGCGCGGGAAGACGCTGGACGATGGCCTCGAGCACCTTGTCGATGCCGAGCCCGGTCTTGGCCGAGATCATCACCGCATCGGTCGCGTCGATCCCGATCACGTCCTCGATCTGCTCCTGCACGCGCTCGGGCTCGGCGGCAGGCAGGTCGATCTTGTTGAGCACCGGCACGATCTCGTGGTCCGCATCGATCGCCTGGTAGACATTGGCGAGCGTCTGCGCCTCGACCCCCTGGGATGCGTCGACCACCAGAAGCGAGCCTTCGACCGCGCGCATGGACCGCGAGACCTCGTAGGCAAAGTCCACATGGCCCGGCGTATCGATGAGGTTGAGGGTGTAATCCTCGCCGTCCTGGGCACGGTAGATCAGCCGCACGGTCTGGGCCTTGATGGTGATGCCGCGCTCGCGCTCGATATCCATCGAGTCGAGCACCTGCTCCTTCATCTCCCGGGCGGTCAGCGCGCCCGTGGTCTGGATCAGGCGATCAGCCAGCGTCGACTTGCCGTGGTCAATGTGGGCAACGATCGAGAAGTTGCGGATATGTGAAAGATCGGTCATTGAGTCGGGTTATGGGGCGGGACCCGGGCCCGGTCAAGCGCACCGAAGCCGAACGAACCGGACGGCCGCGGGCGGCACCTCAGACCGGGCCGGATGTATCCTTGCGATATGCACCAGATACCGACAAACTCCGCCCCTGCGACGTTTCGCGGACCTGACCTTCGCGTCATTATCCAGCGTTTGATACCATGTCCTGAACCAAAGCTCGAGGAACGACAATGCACGTGCGTCTCATGGCCGCTCTCGCCTCCTTGCTCATCCTCACCTCCAATGCCGCAAGCTACGCCGAGGCACTGATCATTCCGTCCCTGACCTATCGGACGGGGCCCTACAAGACGTCGGGGATTCCCTATTCCGACGGGTTCTCGGACTACTTCACCTTTCTCAACCTGCGCGATGGCGGCATCAACGGAAAGCCGGTCGAGGTGATCGAGTGCGAGTACGGCTACGACACAGAGCGCGGGGTGGCGTGCTTCGAGGAAACGCTGGCCAAGGGGGCGCTGCTCTATCATCCGATGTCGACGGGTCTGACCTACGCGCTGATGGCCCGTGCGCACGAAGTCGGCGTCGTGCTCCACACCATGGGCTACGGCCTGACGGCGGCGGCGGACGGGCGGACCTTTCCCTACGCGTTCAATTTCCCGGCCCATTACTGGCACGGGGCGACAGCGCAGATCGGTCACCTGAAAGAGATCGAGGGCGGGTCACTCAGCGGCAAGCGGATCATGCATCTCTACCACAACTCCAGCTACGGGAAGGAGCCGATCCCGACCTTCGAGCGTCTGGCCGAGATCGAGGGGTTCGAGCTTCTCATGCAGCCCATTGATCATCCGGGCGAGGACCAGTCCGCGATCTGGCCCGCCATCGAGGCGGCCAATCCCGACTACATCCTGCTCTGGGGTTGGGGCATCATGAACAAGGTCGCGCTTCAGAATGCAGCCCAGATCGGTTTTCCGATGGACCGGATCGTCGGCATCTGGTGGTCCGCGAACGAGGACGACGTCAAGCCGCTGCGCCGTTCCGTCCACGGCTACAAGGCGGTGACCTTTCACGCGGTTGGCACCAGCTTTCCGTTCTACAACGAGATGAACCAGCTTGTGTATCAGCCGATGAAGTCCCGCGGCGCGCAGACCAATCTGGGCGATGTGCTCTACAACCGCGGTGTCGTCGCCGCCGTGATCGCGGCGGCCGCCATCCGAAACGCCATGGAGATCCACGGAACCGACGCGCTGACCCGCGACATGGTGCGCGACGGCTACGAGGCGCTCTCGCTCGGCACGGAGGAGTTCGCGGAGCTCGGCATCGAGGGTTTCCTGCCGCCGGTCAGGATCTCGTGCGAGGACCATGGCGGTGCGGGTCTCGTGGCGGTGAAGCAATGGGATGCGTTCGCCCGGCGCTGGGTGCAGCTCACGGACTACTACGAGCCGCAAACCGAGCTGATCGCACCGCAGATCGCCGATGCGGCCGCCGGGTTTGCCGCCGAAGCGGGCCTCGACGCCCGCACCTGTCCCTGAGCGGCGGTCGCGCGCTACATGCCCGGATCGACCGGTTCGTCGACCGGCGCGCCGGCCTCCTTCCACGCCTTGAAGCCGCCCATGTTGTAGACCTGCGCAAACCCCATGTCTTTCAGAAGCTTGCCCGCCAGGAAGGCCCGCCCACCCGACGCGCAGAACAGGACAATCGGCCGGTCGTGGCGGAACTCGTTGTCGTGATAGGGGCTGTCGGGATCGGCCCGGAACTCCAGCATCCCGCGTGAGACATGGTGCGCGCCAACGGCCCGGCCGGCGGCCTGCAGCTCGGGCGCGTCGCGGATGTCGAGCAGGAGCGCGCCTTCTGCCACAAGTTCGCGGGCGCGGGCCACATCGATCTTTTCAACATCCGCCTGTGCGGCGGCCAGCATTTCCTTGAGCGTCGGCATCGGATGTCCTCTCGGCGAAACGATTGCGGCCAGCATCTGCGGCCCCTGCAGACCCGCGAAGCCCCCGATGAACGCATGCGTGAGCCGAGCAGGCAGCAGATGAAAACTCTATCACCGCGCAACAATGCCGACAAAACACAGTTGCACAACACCGGTATGCGCTCCGCCAGCACCGCGCCGACGGGTGCGCGCCTTTCACGCAATCGCGTCTGGCCGGGTTCGGGGCGTCCGGGATATCCTGTGGCCGGGGAATCCGCGGGGACAGAACGGGAGAATCGGCATGCGCAGGACATTGGGTTTGTGGCGCTTCGTGGTGGCGGCCTGCATGCTCTCGGTGCCGGGCGCCGGCAGTGCGTGGTCCTGCGGCGGCGCAGAAGAGCCCTGTGTGATCGAGGGCGGGGCCTACAACGTGGCGCTGCCCGACGAGCCGGAGGGCGCACCGATCGTGCTCTGGCTGCATGGCTACGGGCGCAGCGGCAAGGTCGTGGTCTCGAACAGCGGCCTCATGGAGGCATTCACCCGCCGGGGCTACGCGGTGGTGGCACCCGACGGACAGCCGGACGTTCTCGGCGGGCCGCGGCTCGACTGGGGGGTCAACGACGGCCAGTCGCCAAAGCGCGATGACGTGGCATTTCTCAACGAGGTCATCGAGGATGCCACAGCGCTCTTCGATCTGGACGACGGCCATGTGCTGGCCGCGGGCTTCTCGCGCGGCGGATCGATGGTCTGGGATCTGGCCTGTCTCGCACCGGACTCGGCCAAAGCCTATGCCGCTGTCGCCGGCGCGTTCTGGGAGCCCATGTTCGAGCGGTGTGCCTCGCCGGTTCACATCCTGCACACGCACGGGTTCGCCGACCGGCTGGTGCCGTTCGAGGGCCGCAAATCGGTCTGGAACGGCATCGACTTCGAGCAGGGCGACGTGATGAAGGCGGTGCAGGTGTGGCGGCGTGTCAACGGATGCCCAGAACCCGCGGACATTCACGAGACCGAAGGCGCGGGCTGGACCAAGGCCTGGAGCAGCTGCGCCGACGGATCGATCGCGCTCAACCTGTCGCCGGTCGGGCATCAGGTCCCCGAGGGCTGGGCGGATCTGATCCTGGACTGGTTCGAGGCCCTGCCCTGACCGACGCGACTAGCGCTGCGCGTCCCGGAGCTGGGCGATCAGATGTTCTGTCGCTTCCTCGACCAGATCGAGCGCGCGGTGATAAACGGCATCCTCCCGACCGTACGGATCGGGAATCGCCGTCCCGGCAGGATGGAAGAGGCGCAGCTCGGCAGGCGCGCCCATGGGCCGGACACGCACGAGCTCTTGGAGATTCTTGTGATCCATCGCGACGATCAGATGAAACCGGGTGAAGTCCTCATCTTCGACCTGGCGTGCACGCTGGGCGGAATTGTCATAGCCCCGCGATGCCGCCACCTTCAGGGCGCGGGCATCCGGAGGATCGCCGACGTGCCAGGCGCCGGTGCCGGCACTGTCGACCTCGACGGGCACGCCCGCTTCGGCGGCCTTGACGCGGATCGCGCCTTCCGCCATGGGCGAGCGACAGATATTGCCAAGGCAGACGCACAGAACTCGCATGCAGCTTCCTTCCTGCGGGCATGCTAGTGTCCAAGCCGTGGCTTGAGAAGGGGCGGGTATGAACATCGTAATTCTGACCGGTGCCGGGATTTCGGCCGAATCCGGGCTGGGCACCTTCCGGGACGCCGATGGGCTCTGGACCCAGTACGATCTATCGGAAGTCGCCACACCCGAGGGGTTCGCCCGCAATCCCACCCTGGTGCACGACTTCTACAACGCCCGGCGGCGCAACTGTCGCAAGGCCGCGCCAAACCCCGCACATGCCGCCCTCGCGCGCCTTCAGCGCGCCCACAAGGGCAACCTCATGCTGATCACGCAGAACGTCGACAATCTGCATGAGCGGGGCGGCGCAGACGGCGTGGTGCACATGCACGGCGAGCTGCTGCGGGCGCTCTGCGGAAGCTGCGGTCATCGCTGGGACTGGCCGGGCGACATGGACGTGACCGATCGCTGCCCGGCCTGCCAGGCGCAACGCGTGCGCCCGGACATCGTCTGGTTTGGCGAGATGCCGTATCACATGGATGCGATCTGGCGCGCCATCGAGGCCTGCGATGTCTTCGTCGCGATCGGCACATCCGGCGAGGTTTATCCGGCGGCTGGTTTTGTCGCGGACGCCGCCCACCGGGGCGCCAAGACGATCGAGATCAATCTCGAGGCAACCGAAGGTGCCGGGCACTTCTCCGAACACAGACTTGGCCCCGCCACCGAAACGGTGCCCGCCTTTGTCGACGATTTGCTGGACGCCGGTGCCTGACGGCATCAGCGCCCAGTCCGTTTTGTCCTTGCGGTGGATCAGACCTCGCGCCCGATCAGCCGGTCGATTGAGTACCGGCCGCCGCCGCGAATGGCGAACATTGCGATCACGACAGCCCAGAGCACGGGGTACTCCCACCCGCCATTGGTCCAGAAGAACCCGCCCGGGATGTGAACGGTGGCGGCGATCAGCAGGAAGCCTGCCAGCACCGGCGCCACAAGGCGCGTGGCAAGACCAAGGGCAAGCGCGAGCCCGAAGAAGGTCTCGACCGATCCGGCGGCGAGCGCTGCCAGGAAGCCGTTCGCAAAGCCGAGCTGGGTTTCAAAGAACTCGCCGGTGGCCGTGAGACCATAGCCGCCGAACATGCCGAAGAGCTTCTGTGCGCCGTGCGGCACCAGGAAGAGACCGGCGGCGACACGGACACCGGCCTCCGCCAGATCGCCGGTGCGGTCATAGAGCCCGCGCAGGGCGGGGATGAGGAGCGGGGTGGTATTCTCTGCGTGCGTCATCATGGGAACCTCCATTTGAAGTGATGACGCGAAGATAGACATTCTGTCTTTCGGGATAATCAGGACATTTCAGAACTGACTATTCTGAATATAGCAAAATCTGAGCGACACCCAGGCGCCCGCGCATGCCAGCGCAGGCCCGGCGCCGGTCAGCGGATTGGTAAGATAGGCGCGTCGGTTGGCCGTTCGCGGCAGGCTCGTGGGGAAACCGCCATGCCATGCTCCCGCACGGCTGTCGCCTGTGCAGACGTCAGCGTCGCCGAGGGCAAACACCGCTCACCCGCCTCGTGAGGTTCCGATGCTTCGGTGCGTGGATGTGACGGTGACGCGGCGTCGGGGCCACGTCGGTCCGTCAGGCGCTGGCGGTGGCCGCGAGAATGTCTTTCTTCACCTTCAGCGCCCGTTCCGAGAGCGTGTCGTCTTTCGCCTTCAGAAGATAGGCATCCAACCCGCCACGGTGATCGACCGTCCGAAGCGCCGAGGCTGCCACCCGAAACCGGAACGACCGGCCGAGCGCTTCGCTCTGCAGCGTCACACGGTTCAGGTTCGGCAGATACCGCCGCCGGGTCTTGATGTTCGAGTGGCTCACCCGGTTGCCGGTCAGCACACCCTTGCCGCTCAACTCACAACGACGGGACATCGGGTTTTCCTTGCTCTTGCCTGCGGCGCGTCCTGTCGCGCCTGTCGGGCCATAAAATTTGGAAGCCGGTGTGTAAGCTCTGGCTCGCGGCGCGTCAAGCCGCGTGGCAAAATGATCCGGTCCGGCACGCGGCCAATCTGTCACGTGCCCCGCGCGAGGCGTCCGGCCGCAAACTCCGCAACGCCCTCGTCGTCCCCATTGGTGAAGCACGCCACCGTGACGGGATCAGGCAATCCCGGAAAGTGATAGACGGCGTTGACGCTGAAGGGGCCAGCGCCGGAGTGTCCGACGGCCGGTCCGAGACCGTCCATCTCGCCCATCATGACACCCAGGCCATAGCCGCACACGCTCCAGGGCCGTCCCGGAAGAGGGCCGCCAAGCGGGTGCTTGTCCAACATCTGATCGAGGCTGGCCACCGACAGGACTCGACCTTGCAGGAGCGCACGCAACAGGCGACACGCATCCCGTGGCGTGCCGACCAGGCATCCATGATAGACCCAACGCGGATCATAGCGCCGGGCAGCATCCCAGTGCAGCCTGGAGAACTCGTCGGTGGTCTCAGGCAGGTCGATACCGCTGAGCCCGAGGGGGTCCGTGACAAGCCGGGCGATCGCATCGCCAAGCGGCAGTCCCGTCGTGTCCTCGATCATCTGACGCACGAGAAGGTATCCGATGTTGGAATACGACCAGCCCGCGCCGGGGTCGAACAACAGACCCTTGCGCAGCCCCATCTCCAGCACGCGTTCGCGCGGCCAGGCCGGCTCTCCGGCCGCCACGGCATCGTGGTACGCCTTGAACTGCCCATAGTCCGGAAGCCCCGAGGTGTGCGCCAGGAGCTGGCGAAGCGTGAAGGGTTCGCCTGAAACACATGCATCCAGTTCCAGACAACCGCGCTCGACGAGCTTTAGGGCACAAGCCGAGATGACGGTCTTCGTGAAGCTCCAGAACGGAAACAGGGCATCGGTGGCGCCGAGATCGCCTTCTTGATCGTCCGAGACGAACCAATGTGCGTGGATTTCGTGAGCGCTCATGCGCGGAGGGTCAGCGACCCGGCCTCTGCTGTCAATTCAGGGCTGAGGGCACATCAAGCCGATGGTCATGTAGACGACGGGCCCCTGGGTCGCGGGCCAAACCGCCATCACCCGACTTCGCCCACGCGGCGCCACGACATGCGATCGGTGTCGAGCGCATAGAGGCCCTCGAGGTCGCGATAGCCCGGCTCGACCTTGCCGCCGGAGATCAGCAGCTCATGTCCCATACGGACCGCTTCGTGGCGGTTGATCCAGCCGGGATTGTCGCCCGTGGTGGCCACTCGCCGCACCGAGAAATCCGCGAGATCGAGACGCAGGACCTGGGTCTCGCCTTCGGCCCGCCGACCTCGGTAGCCGAGCGATCCGACCAGCAGGATGTGATCGTCCATCAGGGTTGCCGTGTGGAAATCCGTGGGCGGAAAGACCTCCGCCGGGTAGACGTAGTGCGTCACCCCGCCCCGCCCGTCGAGCACGGTCACATCGTTGTAGATCCAGAAATCGGGGTCGTAATGATCCTCGTGTTCGCCCGCGATCAGGACCCAGCGCCCGTCCGGGAGCCGCGTGGCCGTGCGCCCGTAGCGACGGAACGACCAGACGGGCGGGCCACAGACATCGCGGCTCCTGCCCGTGATCTCGGCGGCGGCTTCGTAGCCGGTACGCCCCGTGCGGATTTGCTCGATCCAGAAGTCGGGCTCGTAGCGCTCGGGGTTCGCCGTGCCGTGACGCGGCGAGAATGTCTCGGCGCCGTCTGCAAGTGGCACGGTGCGCGGCGCGATCCGCGACATCCCGGTCAGCTTGGACAAATAGTCGCCCTCGAGATTGTCGAAGCCCGATGGATCAGCGCCAAACTCGGTGAGCAGTTTCGCCATCTCCTCCGAGCCGCAATCCCAGGCGAGCAGCTTCTCGTACGTCTGGGCGCAGAGGCCCGCGGCCTCATCCGCCTCAAGCGTTGCCGTCCAGCGCATGTTCGGCGTCGCGCCTGCCTCGAGCAGGAGACGCACAAGCGCCAGATCATCCCGCATCAACGCCCGGGACAGCGCAGGGGCGCGCCCCTCGGAATCAAAGACGTTCGGATCGGCGCCGGCGGCCAGCAGCGCGCGAACATCCTCGAGATCGACCGCGCCGAACCCGCGAAGGGCCTCGGCCAGTGCCTGATCCAGATCGCTGTCCGACATGCCCACGCTCCGTTCTCACGCGAGCGAATAGTCGCAGATGAGTTTGTCGCTTGTGCGGCGGCCCGGCGATGGCGCTCGGCCGGATCGGGCCGCCTCAGTCGGTGGCGCGCATCATCACCGCCTTGCGCTGATCGGCGATCTCGGCATGGCGGGCGAGATCGGCATCCGTCATCACGCCGGAGGGCGGTCCGGCCAGCTCGAAATGACCATGACGGTCTTCGCCTGCCACCAGCGTCGCCGTCATGCGAGCGCCGTCAATCTGGCGCATCCGCGTCGAGATGTAGCGGATCGCCAATCCGATACGCCGGTCTGCCGACCCGTTCGGGCGCGAGCCATGCACCGTCCTACCGTGATGCAGCGACATCTGCCCCGGCGCCAGCACGACATCGACCGCGCGGCGCTCGTCGACATCGACCGAGACCTCCTGTCCGCGGGTCAGCAGATTGTCTTGGTCAAACGTGTCGGTGTGCGCGTGAACCTCTTTGTGCGAGCCCTGCACGAAGCGCATGCAGCCCGCCTCGATCGTGGCCGGAGACAGCGCCACCCACGCCGTCACCTCGTCCTCGCCCTCGAGACCCCAGTAGTGCAGGTCCTGATGCCACGAGACAAAGCTGGGCGAACGGGCCTCCTTGATGAAGAACGAGCAGTCGAAGACCAGCAGGTCCGGGCCGAGGATCGCCGCGACCGGATCGATCACCTCGGGCCGGCGCGTGATCGCATCGACAAACGGCAGCACGATGTTTGCGTACCGCCGGAAGGCACCGGCGCGGACCGGGTCATCGCGGGTGGAGGCCTCGACGCGCTCCAGCATCTCCCGGTCGCGGCGGGCGTCCTCAGCGGTCATGGCCGTCAGCGGGAAGAGGTAGCCATCTCTGGCAAAGCCTGCTGCAAGCGCCTCGGCAGTGTCCGACATGTGGCGTTCCTTCGTGGTCGCTTCGGGTGTTCGCGCGCGTTTAAGTCTTGTGGTCAAGTTCGACGCTGCGGCGCGGGATGAAGTGTTGCGTGAGCGTGTCCGCTGCCGCCTCCGGCGACATTTCGCCCGCAGCAACGGCGCGTTCGAGTTCCGGCAACCGGGCCGCGACCTCGGGCGTGGTGCGAAACCCGGTCAGAACAGCGCGCTCGGCAGCCGCATGCATCCAGTGGATCGCCTGGTCCGCCCGACGCCGGCTGATCCAGCCTTCGGCAAGGCGCCAGTCGTGAAGATCGGTGATCCGCTGCCAGACCTCGTCCAGCCCGATGCCCGCAGCCGCCGACACCGTCATCGCTGCCGGCACCGCTTCGGGATCCCCGGCACGGTGACGCATCAGGCGCAGCGCGCTCGCATAGTCGGCCCGCGTCGCCTCGGCCGCCGGTTTCAGATCGCCATCGGCCTTGTTGACCACCACGAAGTCAGCGATCTCCATGATGCCGCGCTTGACCCCCTGCAACTCATCGCCGCCCGCAGGCGCGATCAGCAGCACGAAGATGTCCGTCATGTCCGCGACCATGGTCTCGGATTGCCCGACACCGACGGTTTCGACGATCACGGTGTCGAAGCCCGCGGCCTCGAGCAGTGGAATGGTCTCGCGCGTTCGCCGAGCGACCCCACCCAGTGCCCCGTGGCTGGGTGAGGGCCTGATGAATGCCGAGGGGCTGCGGGACAGCCGCTCCATTCTGGTCTTGTCACCAAGGATCGAGCCACCGGACCGGGTCGAAGACGGGTCCACCGCCAAGACGGCCACACGATGTCCTTTCTCGACGAGACGCATGCCGAGCGCCTCGATGAGCGTCGACTTCCCCACGCCCGGCGTGCCGGACAGCCCGATGCGCCGCGCCGGACGGTCGGGCGGTGTCAGGCAGCCCAGCAGAACGGCTGCGTCCCGGCGGTGATCCTCGCGCGAGGATTCCACCAGCGTGATGGCACGGGCCAGCGCACGGCGCTCTCCGTCCGCGAGGCGCGCGGCCAGGTGGGAAATGTCTGCACTCGCTTCAGACATCGGTGTAGCGAATCTCCCCAAAGCCCCTATAGTTTGATGCAAAGTTGACGTTTCTTGAGCATTTGCGCCCTGCGTAGACCACTCTGCGGCGGGGTTCAATCGAAGGTGAGGGTCATGGTGATGCGGCTGTGCACGCTTTGGGTTTGTGTGGCACTGCTTGGTGCCGGATCAGCCAATGGCGAGACGCGCCTGCCCCACAAGGCACCCGAAGACCGGGTCTACGATCTCTATGTCGGTGGCCTGCAGGTTGCCGAGCTTACCCTTGGCGCCGAGATCGGTGAGGACAGCTACCGCGCGACATCCAGCATGCGCACCGCCGGCGTGATCGGGCGGGTGTTCAAGGGCGGCTTCGATGCCCAGAGCGTGGGCAAGGTGGGTATCGCCGGGCTGGAACCGGCACGGTTTGTGAGCGCGTCCGAATTCCGCGGAAACGCGCGCACGCTCGAGATGGTCTACAGCGCATCGGGTCCCGATCTGGTGCGCACCGAACCGGTTCCTGATCGCGAACCCCATGACATCGATCCGAGAGAACAGAGCGGCACGTCGGATCCGATCACGTCGGCGATCGCGCATCTCTCGCCCGCCCCTCCCGAGGACATCTGCGGGCGCCGGATCGACATCTATGACGGACGCAAGCGCTATGCCCTCGAGCTGGGCGCACCGGAGGTGGATGGCGACCGCCTGCGCTGTGCCTCGACCTACCACCGGGTCGCGGGCTTCGAACCCGAGAAAATGGCAGAGCGCCGGAGCTTTCCACTCGATGTCTGGTACGAGACCCGCCCGGACGGTCTGGCAGAATTCGTGCGCGCGGCGGCCGACAGCAAGGTCGGGTTGCTGGTGATCCTGCTTCGGCAGTGACGCGTCACACAAATCCTCACACCGGAAAAGAAGCGCCGCCAGCTGGGTGAGGACTGGCAGCGCTTCGCGAACCACACCGAATTCCGTCCAGATGAGTGTGATCAGTCGAAAATGTCACCGCCCGGGTCGAAGGGCATGACCTCGACGGTCACCGTGGCCGTGTCGGTGGCCCCGCGTTCATCCAGCACTTCGTACTGAACGGAGGTCTCGACCGGGAACAGGATCGCTTCTCCCCCGTCGAAGACGTTGTCGACATCGCGGAACTCGAAAGAGCCGTCCGTGTTGATCCGGATCTCACCGCCTTGATCAGCGCCGATCCAGTCAAACCATCCGTCCTCGTCCGGGGTGGTGTCCGTCACGCCCCCGCCACTGACGCTGCTGATCCCGAAGAGGTCGCCATCCGGGTCGCTGTCGTTGAGGGACACGTTGCCCAGGAGAATGGCGTCACCGAACAGCAGGTCTTCGCCCGCGACCGTCGCAAAGTCGTCCTCGGCAATCACCAGGTTCGGATCAGGTTCGGGCTCAGGCTCGGGGAACACTTCCTCCCCGGTCAGCTTCAGAGAATCTTCGCGGGAGCCATCGACGTCTCCAACCGATGTGACCCGCAAGCCGATCGTGGAGAAGTCGAAATCATCGATCGAAAGCGGCTGATCGGCCGTGAGCACGAACTCCATGTGCTGGACGTCGTCCACGCCGATGCCGGACGAGCCGAATTCGACGCCCGTGTCGAACCGGCCCTCGTTCTCATGCAGAACTTCTCCGTTGATCGTGGTGTCCTTCTCCTCAACCGAACGCACGCGATTGATGTTCTGCACGAGATCAACATCGCCGGTGTCGCTGGTCGTCGTCACATCCCCATCGGTCTCGGCCGTCACGATCTGCAAGCCGCTGTAGAAGCTGTCATCCGTGTTGTTGAGGTAAAGCGCCCGCAGATCGCCTGTCGTGCCTTCAGATTCATCGACATCGACAACAAACAACAGAGTCCCGTCTTCGCTCTCGGATACTGTCATCATCATCGCGAACCCAGTCGACGGATCCGTAAAATTGAAGACACGACTGTCACCAGTGGCCATTGCAGCATTCTCCTTGAAGTATTTGGTCAGCGAGAAGTCGCTACAATCGTTCTTTCAGGCATGTGACTGGATTGTGTCTGAAATCGATTATTAAGAAGGCGCTTCTGACATCTATTTAGGAGAACATAATCGAGTTTTTATTACTTACAAGAAAAACTCGATTCTTCGCATATTTAATTTTCTGCATTTGGATGAAAACTCTGCACGCAATTTCAATCGGCAGAAGCGTGCTTCCCGGTGCCGGCAAGCGAGACCCTCCGCTTTGGCCGGCTGACCGGGAATATGCGGCTCTCGGAGCGGCCGCGCCCGGTCCGAACCGTCTGCCGACAGGGCCCGTCCAGACGCCGATGTCTAGCCCGCTCTCTCAGGTGATCGTATCGGGAGCGGTGCGGCCCAGCCGCGATGAGATCTCCGCAAGTTCTTCCGCCGCAGCGATGACCGGTGCCAGGGCGGCCTGCGGATCTTCGCCGTGACGTGCGGGGTCGGGCTCGAACCGTTCGAGATACACGCGCAGCGTCGCCCCGACCGTTCCCGTGCCCGAAAGTCGGAACACCAGCCGCGAGCCGTCGGCGAACCCGATCCTCAGGCCCTGCCCCGACGAAACGGAGCCGTCCACAGGATCGGCATAGGAGAAGTCATCGGCGCTCTCCACCTCGAGGCCCGCAGCCCCGGTCCCCGGCAGAATGTCGAGGCGGTCGCGCAAGTCGGCGATCAGACCTTCGGCGGCGGCCTTGTCGACGCCCTCGTAGTCGTGCCGCGAGTAGTAGTTGCGGCCATGGGCACGCCAGTGCTCGGCCATGATGTCGGCCATCGGCTGGCGGCGCACCGCGAGAATGTTGAGCCAGAGCAGGACCGCCCACAGACCGTCCTTCTCACGCACGTGGTCAGACCCGGTCCCGGCGCTTTCTTCCCCGCAGATGGTGGCGTGCCCCGCATCGAGCAGGTTTCCGAAGAACTTCCAGCCCGTCGGGGTTTCGTGCAGCGGAATGCCGAGGTGCGCGGCCACGCGGTCCGCCGCGCGGCTTGTGGGCATTGAGCGCGCGATCCCCTTCAGGCCACCCGCATAGCCCGGCGCCAGGTGGGCGTTTGCCGCCAGCACCGCGAGGCTGTCGGACGGCGTGACGTAGATTCCGCGCCCGACGATCATGTTCCGGTCGCCGTCGCCGTCGGAGGCGGCGCCGAAGTCCGGCGCATCCGGCCCCATCATGCGCTCCATGAGATCGTGCGCATGGACCGGGTTGGGATCGGGATGCCCGCCACCGAAATCCGGTGAGGGAACGCCGTTCATCACGGATCCCGCCTCGGCGCCGAGCTCACCTTCCAGGATTGCCGTCGCGTAGGGGCCCGTCACCGCGTGCATGGCATCGAACGCCAGGCGGAAATCCCCGGACAGCAGTTCGCGAATGGCGTCGAAGTCGAACAGCGTCCGCATCAGCGCGAGATAGTCCTCGACCGGATCGATCACCTCGACCGTCATGGAACCGATCGCCGTTGTTCCAACGACGCCGAGATCAATGTCCGCATGCTCGGTGATGCGGTACTCGGTCAGCGAGGTCGAGCGCTCGAAGATCGCCGCCGTCACGCCTTCGGGAGCGGGTCCTCCGGCGGGCACGTTGTACTTGATGCCGAAGTCCTCGTCCGGCCCGCCCGGGTTGTGGCTGGCGGAGAGGATGATGCCGCCGTCGGTGCCGCGGCCCCGGATCACGGCAGAGGCCGCCGGCGTCGACAGCAATCCGCCCTGCCCCACCAGGACCTTCGCGGCCCCGTTGGCCGCCGCCATGCGCAGAATCACCTGGACCGCGTGATCGTTCAGAAACCGCCCGTCACCGCCGAGCACGAGCGTCTTGCCCGCGAGCCCGCCGATCGCGTCGAACACCGACTGCACGAAGCACTCGAGATAGTGGGGGGTCTGAAAGACCTTGGTTTTCTTGCGCAACCCCGAGGTGCCGGGTTTCTGGTCATCAAATGGCGTGACGGGAACGGTGGTGATCTGCATTTGAGACTCCGGCTTGTGTCGCGGACGCGGGCGAGGACCGCGCAGACCCTAGCGAAGGTGCACGGGCGATCAAGCCACTGGATTGCGACAAAGCGACGGCGCCCGCGCCCAAAGTCGGGTCAGTCGCCCTTCATGATCTCCGCGGTCTCGGCGATCGCGGTGACCGTCTGGGCGATGTCGTCGTCGTCATGGGCGAGCGAGATGTAGAACTTGCTGTCGGGTTTCAGAATGCCGCGTTCACGCATCAACTGGTTGAAACGCGAGAGCCGGGCTGCGTCGGCCATGAAGACACCGCGGTAGTCGTTCACCGGACGCTCCGTGAACACCACATCGAAGAGCACCGGATCGCCGACGACCTGCAGCGGGATCCCCGCCTTGCCGAAATTCTCGGAGAGCGCGGTCATGATGGCCTGCCCGTTCTCGCGGATCTTCTCATAGCTGCCGGGCCGGCGCAGGATATCGAGCGTCACGCGCCCGGCGACGGCGGCGATGGGATTCCCGCTGAGCGTTCCCACCTGATAGGTGAAGAGGTCGGGGCCGACACGCTCCTTGTCGAAGTGCGCCATGATCTCGTCGCTCCCGGCAATGGCTGCCAGCGCGAACCCGCCGCCGATCACCTTGCCCATGGTGCAGAGGTCCGGCACCACCCCGTACTTCTCCTGCGCGCCGCCATAGGCGAGGCGAAAGCCGGTGACCACCTCGTCGAAGATCAGCACGATGTCGTGCTCGGCGGTCAGCGTGCGCAGCCCCTCGAGGAAGCCCGGCGCGGGTGGGATCAGCCGCTGCAGTGGCTCGACGATCACGGCGGCGATCTCGGGGCCGTGAGCCTCGATCAGCGCGCGCACGGCATCGATGTCGTTGAACGGGGCGACGATGGTGTTGTCCTGCACCGAGGGGCTGATACCGGCGGAGTCCGGCAACGCTTGGGGCAGGTTCACCAGCCGGCGCGGCGCGAGGCTCATCAGCGCGTGATCCGACATGCCATGATAGCCGCCCTCGAACTTCAGGATCTTGTCCCGACCCGTGTGCGCCTTGGCGAGCCGGATGGCATACATGTCGGCCTCGGAGCCGGTCGAAACGTAGCGCACCTTCTCCGCACAGGCGACGGCCGCACAGATGTCCTCGGCAAGCAGGATGCCCTCGGCATTGTTGGCGAAGAAGGTGAAGCCCTTCGGCAGCTGCGCCTCGACGGCGGCAAGCACCTCCGGATGGCCATGGCCGACAAGCATCGGGCCCGAGCCCAGCAGGAAGTCGACATATTCATTGCCGCTCTCGTCCCAGACGCGGCCCGCCTTGCCATGCGAGATCACCACATTGGCCGCGAAGTTCCCGAACCCGCCTGCCGGCAGCACCTCGCGCGCGCGGCTGATCAGGTCCTGTTCCGTCTCTGAAATCGTGTCGAGAGTCATGCCGGTCTCCGATCCCTGTGTGTGTCGTGCAGCATGCGCCGTCTCACCCTGTCAGGGCAACGGGGAATCGGCGCGTATCGTTACATTTGGCCTCTGACTACTCGACATGGTACGATTGTACCACACGCATCTGCTACGAATTTACATCCAGGATCAAAGAGGCCAAGATCGTCCCCAACAACGCACGTTCTGCCGTCAGGGGGCAACTATGATCCGTACCGGAGCCGATTACCGAGAGTCGATCCGCGATGGCCGTGAAGTCTACGTCAACGGCGAGCGCGTCAAGGACGTGACAACGCATCCGATGTTCCGCCCGCTGGTCGACATCCGGGCACGCATCCACGACATGGCGCACGAAGACGCCCACCGGGATGTCATGACGGTGGTGCAGGACGGCGAGATCAATGCCGTCGGCAACGCCCTGCCCTTCACACAGGACGACTGGTGGGCAAAGCGGCGCGCCACGGATGCGGTGATGGAGGACGTGGGCGGTGTCGTCACAAGGGTCGGCGACGAGACCGTGGGCGAGATGTGGTCGCTCTACGACGGCTCGGACATGCTGGCGGAGATCGACCCCCAGTTCGCCGAGAACATCGAGAACCACATCCACAAGGTTCTCAAGGCGGACCCCTTCCATGTCTCGGCCAACACCGATCCGAAGGGTGACCGGTCCAAGGCGCCACAGGATCAGGATCCCGACATGCTGCTGCATGTCGTGCGCGAGACCGATGCCGGGATCGTCGTGCGCGGCGCCAAGTACGAGACGGCGGCGGCCTACGCCAATCAGGCCTTCACCAAGCCCACCATCGCCAACTGGGGCAACGATCAGCTTTCGGATTACGCGGTCGGGTTCATCTGCGATCTTGGCTCGCCGGGGCTGAAGTACATCTGCCGGACGGGCTTCGCCGGCCGCGCGGACGCACGCGACTATCCGCTCGCCAACCGCTTCGACGAGGTCGACACGCTGGTCATCTTCGACGACGTGCTGATCCCGTGGGAGAACGTGCTCTTCTATCGCCACACCAAGGCGGCGACCTTCATCCGGGCGACCCTGCACCGGTATTCGGCCTTCGCCTTCGTGCAGCGCACGCTGAAGCAGGCCGACATGATGATCGGGGCGGCGCTGTTCAACGCGCGCCAGACCGGGCTCGAGAAGAACCCCGCCGTTCAGGAGAAGCTCTCGACGCTCGCGGTCTGGCGCGAGGGCATCAATGCGCACCTCACCGCCGCGATCGCACTGGCCGAGCGCTCGCCCGCCGGACTGCTGATGCCGAACCAGTCGCTGCTCTACACGGGCCGTGTGCACGCGATTTCGAACCTCAACACGATGATGCACATCGCCCGCGAGCTCTGCGGCGGACAAATCTGCGTCACGCCGGACGCCGCCGCCTTCGAGGCTGAGGACACCAAGCCCTGGCTCGAAAAGTACTACACCGTCAACGAAGGCTGGATGGCCGAGGACCGGCGCCGACTGCTGGCTTACGCCCGCGATCTGCTGAACTCGGACTATGCCGGCCACCGGCTGACGTTTCAGCTTTTCGCCCAGTCGCCGCCGTTTGCGCATCTGGCCGCAGTCTACCGCAACTTCGACTGGGACGGTCCTTTGGACTTCGTGCAGAAATCGGCCGATCTGAGCCAGCGGGTCAAGGCGCCGGGTGAGCGGTCGCCAGGTGACAGTGCCGTGACCCAGTACTTCGATGCCAAGTCCGTGACGAAGCAGGCGGCGGAGTAGCGCCGACGGCGTGAACCGTGCGGCCAGCCCCGCCCTCAGGCGATCGCGCTCGGATCCAGTCGCCCTTCTGACACGAGCTGGGTGAAGGCGCGGTGGGTGGCAGCAATCCCATCCGGCACGGCGATGGACGGATATGCGCCGACATGCGCGCGCAGAGGGCCATCGTCGAGATCCGCCGGGAACGGAAACGGTGACCCGGTGGAGCTGATCTGCGCCCCGGGTGCCAGCGCACGAAGCGCGTCGAGCCCGTTCTCGACGGTCTCGCAGGTTCCGTTCAGATCGAACACCGGTGCACCATCCTGATCGGCCGAGACACAGGCGATCATCGCCGCCGCCGCCTCGCCCGCGTAGAGCCAGCTGACATGTCCGCTGAACGGCACTTCATACGCCACGCCCTCAACGGCCGCGTGGATTGCCACCGTGCACTTCGAGCTCATGCCCTGGTCGCGGGCCACGCCATAGACCACGTTCGGCCGGATGCCGATGGACGGCACCTGCCAGTCCTGCCAGTAGACCGCCGCCGTCCACTCGTTCGCCTTCTTGTAGACGCCGTAGAGCGTCGCCAGATACGCGCCGCCCGGCGGCATTCCGTAGGCCGCGACGGAAGACGTGTAGACCGTTCGCCTGATCCCGGCTGTCCGCGCCGCCTGCAGCACATTGACGGTGCCCTCGACGTTCACGCGGGCGCCGGCGGCGGGATTGGCCTTGCAGAACGGCACCTGGAGCCCTGCCATATGGACAATGGCACGCACGCCATGCTTGGCGACCGCCGTCTCGAGACCCGCGCCGTCCGCGATGTCACCCGTCTCCCATGTCAGCGACGCGGCCCTCTCCTCGCCCAGCAAAAGCGCCGGTCGGCGCCGGTCATCGGTGAGGTCCATGGCCACGACCGGCACGCCGGAGCGCGACAGGATGGCGACTGTCCAGGCACCGATGCAGCCACCGGCACCTGTGACCAGGACGGGACCGTCGAACAGGCCGGGATCGACAAGAAAGGGATCGGTGAGAAAGTCCATGGCGAGGCTCCAGTGCACTTCGGAACAGTCCGGCATGCTTATCGCCGAACCGGGCCGATCGCCAAGCGCTCTGCGGATTGTCAGATACTGAACAAAAAGGTTTACTATCGCACAGCCGCATTCTATAAACCTTTTGGTTAACTAATGGGCTGAGGAGGAGCTGCAATGAAACTCTACGACGCAATGACCCCGAACAATCTGCGTGTGAACGTGTTCCTGGCCGAGAAAGGCGAGGATCTGCCGCGTGAGAAGGTGGCGATCGCGGAGGGCGCGACACATACGCCCGCATTCTACAAGATCAACTCCCGCGGTGAGTTGCCGGTGCTGCAACTGGACGATGGCAGCCACCTGACGGAGACGGTTGCAATCTGCCGCTATCTCGAAAGCCGCTATCCGGAGCCCAACCTGATGGGCAGAACCCCGCTCGAACAAGCCAAGATCGAGATGTGGAACCGCCGGGTCGAACTGCATCTTTTCGATGCCGTCGGCAGCTATGGCCGCCACACCATCCCGTTCTTTGCCGACAAAGTCGAGCAAATGCCGGCCTTTGCCGAGTCGCAGAAACGGCGCTTGATGAAGGTCTGGGCGTGGCTGGACGGCGAGTTGTCGGATGGGCGCTCGTTTGTGGCCGGCGATCAGTTCTCGATCGCCGACATCACCGCGATGGCCGCACTCTTCGTCTGCGATCTCTGCCAGATCGAGCTCCCTGCCGCCCAACTGCATGCAAAGCGCTGGGAACAGAAACTGCGGACACGGGCAAGCTTCGCCGGGCAATTCGCAGAAGCCGCCTGACCTGCCCCGCCGGGCCGCCGCTCGGGGGGTCCGGCACCTCATCACCCCCGGAACCGCGTCGCAGTCGATGTGACGAGCGGCCTGCGACGGAGAGTGTGGTAGACTGGCCCCGGCGCGGACGCCTCGGAGGGGCACATGGACGTTCGGCGGCTCGGCACGCGTTGGCTCGGCATCGGCCTTCTCATGGCGGGCGCACTTGCTCTGACAGGTTGCGCCGAACCTCCGACGTGGGACACCTACGCCCCCGGCCAGCAAGACCGCTATCCAGGCGTCCACTGGGCCAAGGCACCCAGCCCGGAAGCCGTCGGCTGGTCGTCCGAGCGCCTTCAGCAAGCCCGAAACTACACCGCCGAGCTCGGCACCACCGCGGTGATGATCGTCCAGAACGGCGTCGTCGTGGATGCTTGGGGCAGTGTCACCCGGAAGACGAACCTGCATTCCGGCCGGAAGAGCCTGCTGAGTGGACTGATCGGAATCGCCGTCGACCGCGGACAGATCGATCTCTCGGCAACCATGGGCGAGCTTGGCATCGATGACACCGCGCCGTCCCTGACCGATCAGGAGAAGACGGCGACCGTCAGGGACCTGATCCGCGCGCGCTCGGGCATCTACCATGCAGCGCTCTATGAGACGCGCCGCATGACCGAGTCGAAACCAGCGCGTGGCAGCTACCCGCCCGGTAGCGCCTGGCACTACAACAACTGGGATTTCAACGCGCTGGGCACGATCTACGAGACGGCAACCGGGCGGTCGATCTTCGAGGCCTTCAAGGCCGAGATCGCGGACCCTTTGCAGATGGAAGACTATGAGGTCGGCGACGGCGAGTACGTGACCGGGTCGACATCGGTTCACCCGGCCTATCCGTTCCGGATGTCCGCGCGTGACTTCGCCCGTTTCGGGCTGCTGTTCCTGCGGAACGGGCGCTGGGCTGACCGACAGATCATATCTGCCGATTGGGTGCGCGAGAGCACACGGCAACACTCACGGACGGATGCGCAAAGCGGCTACGGCTACATGTGGTGGACCGGCTATGAGCAGGGGCTATTCCCGCACATCCGGATACGGGAGCCCGCATACTATGCCTCGGGCTGGGGCGGACAGCTAGCGATTGTGCTGCCCTATCTGGATCTGGTGATCGTCCACAGGGTGAACACCGACTGGAACAAGACCAACCACCCCTCCGGTCAGGACATCGGGAAGCTCCTGTGGCTCGTTCTGGCCGCCGCAGGCGTCACGGATCACGGGCCAGAGCCGGATTTCGACTAGGCTGCGGCAGCGGCGGGCTTGACCATTGCGGCGTCCCGGAGGAACCTCACCACCAAGCGCAGCGTGAGAGAACGAGATGAACGTCTTCAATCAAGTGGACCCTGTGGCCGAGCTGAAGAGCATGGTGTCGACGCCTTTCGAGCGCGCACTGGCGATCCCGAAATCGGCCTACACCTCGCAGGTGTTTCTCGACGCCGAGATCGAGCATGTCTTCCGGCGCGAGTGGATCTGCGTCGGGCGCACCGATCAGCTCGCGAACCCCGGCGACTATCTGACATACGAGCTTGCCGGCGAGCCCGTCCTGGTGGTGCGCGATGCCCAGGGCGGGCTGCGCGCCATGTCGAATGTTTGCCTGCACCGGATGTCGACCCTCCTCGAAGGCGCGGGCAACGCAACGACCATTTCGTGCCCCTATCACGGCTGGACCTACTCGCTGGATGGCAGCTTGCGGGGCGCACCGGGAATGGCGCTCAATGAAGACTTCCGGAAGGGCGAGTACTGCCTGCCCGCCATCCGCTGCGAGGACTGGCTCGGCTGGATCATGATCTCGCTGAACCCGGACGCCGCGCACCCGAACGAGCACTATGCCGAGGTTGCCGAGAGGATCGGTGACTTCGACATGACCGCCTACACCAACCTCTTTCACGAGACCCATGTCTGGAACACCAACTGGAAGGTGCTGGCCGAGAACTTCATGGAAAGCTATCACCTGCCGGTCTGCCATGCGGGCACCGTGGGTGGTGTCTCGAAGCTCGAGGAAATGGACTGCCCGCCCGGGCTGTCGACCTTCAACTACCACTACATCCTGAAGGACGCCTCCTTCAAACTGGCGGTCGCCCATCCGGACAACACCCGCCTCACCGGCGACTGGCGGCGCACGACGATCCTGCTTGCGATTTACCCGTGCCTGCTGATCACGCTGACGCCGGGATACTTCTGGTACCTCTCGCTGCACCCGAGGGGGGTCGATCACGTCCACATCACCTATGGCGGCGGCATGTCGCCGGACTTCATGAACGATCCCGAGGCGGAGGAGATGTTCCAGCAGGCGAAGGTTCTGCTCGACAACGTGCAGCTCGAGGACCGCGGGTGTACCGAGGCGGTCTATCGCGGCCTCTGCGCGGACCTCGCGCGGCCGGGCCATCTCAGCCACCTCGAACGCCCGATCTACGATTTCGCCACATATCTCGCGAACCGGCTTGGATGACGGTCGAGACGCCTGCCTTCTCAGGAGCCCCTGATCCCGCCATGACCCACACCCGCCTGCGCCCGTTCAACACGGGCGACACCTATCCCGAGCAGAATCTCGACAATGACCTCGCCCAGGCGGTCATCGCGCGGGGCCGTGTGGTTTTCCTGCGCGGACAATGCCCGCAAGAGCTCGATGGCGGCGCCAACACCGGCGTCGGAGATCCGACCGCCCAGGCGCACAAGGTGATGCAGAACATCCGCCAGCTGATCGGGGAAGCCGGCGGCGAGATGGCGCATCTGACCAAGCTGGTGGTCTATCTCACCGACATTCGCCATCGCGAGCCCGTCTATCGCGTGATGGGAGAGTACATCCGCGGGGTCCATCCTGTCTGCACGGGTCTGGTGGTGGTGGCGCTCGCCCGCCCGGAATGGCTGGTCGAGATCGACGCCACGGCCGTGATCCCCGACGACTGACCCCGGTCACCCGCAAACGATCGTCAGATCAACCCGCGCGCAAGCGCCAGACAGACCATCTCGCGATCACCGTCCACATCAAGCGCGTGCGCGGCATCCTCAGGCGACATCCAGTGGACGAAATGATCTTCTTCGGTGGGCGGCCCGAGCGCGTAGATCGCACGCGCCATGAAGATCAACTGCGCCTTTCGCGCCCAGTAGCCATAGTCAGGCATGAAGACGAACCGTTGAAATCCACCCACCCGGCGAGGCTCGGCGATCCGCCAGCCGGTCTCCTCGCGCACCTCGCGGTGCAGCGCCTGCAGCGGACTTTCGCCCGGATCGATTCCACCTCCCGGGAGCTGCAGCTCGCCGCCCTGCTCGACCAGCAGCAGATTGCCTTGCGCACCCCGGATGATGGCATAAGCACCGATGCGGTCACGATAGGGTCTGCCGGGAAGGAAGGGCTCACCGATGCGTTTCATGCGCCGTGTTCTGCCATGGCGGGTGCCTCCGCGAAACAGCGAATTGCGTCCCCGAAGCGCAGCGACTATGTGGACCCGGAAAGCGAGGTGACATGCGACCCCTGACCGGCGATGACTCGATTCTGCCATTCCAGCTTCAGCGCGCCGGCATCCGGGGACGCGTCGTGCGCCTCGACAGCACGCTTGACGAGATCCTCTCGCGCCACCGCTATCCGACGCCCGTGGCAGCGCTGGTCGGCGAGGCGACGCTCATCACCGCGCTGATCGGACAGGCGATCAAGCTGCGCTGGAAGTTTTCGATGCTAGTTCGCGGTGACGGACCGGTGCGCATGATCGCGACCGACTACTACGGACCTGAAGAACCGGGCGATGCGGGCCGGCTCAGGGCCTATGCGAGCTTCGACGCCGACGCGGTGGCAGGCTTTGAGGGACAGCCCTACGACCTGCTGGGCCAGGGCGTCTTCGGGCTGACCATCGATCAGGGACCGGACATGCGCCCCTACCAGGGCATCACCCCGCTCGCCGGCGGCTCGCTGGGGGCATGCGCCGAGACATACTTCGCGCAGTCCGAACAGCTCGCCACGCGGTTTGCGACGATGGCGGCCGAGGCACAGCAACCGGGTGCCGCCAGTGGCTGGCGCGCGGGCGGCATCCTGATCCAGCAGCTGCCCGAAGGAGAACAGAAGGGCGGCGAGGGGCCGTCCGGGGATGATGGCCTGATGACCGCGGATGATGTCGCCGCGATGGGCAGCCGCGAGGAAGACTGGGGACGGGTGACAAGCCTTCTCAACACCGTCGACGCGCACGAACTGATCGGGCCGCTCTTGAGCCAGGAGGAACTTCTCTACCGTCTGTTCCACGAGGAGAGCGTCACGGCGCAGGCTCCCACGCCGGTGAACTTCGGGTGCACCTGTTCGGCCGACCGGGTGAAAGCGGCACTGGCGCAGTACTCGGCCAGCGATATCGCGGACATGACCAACGAAGAGGGGGTGCTGACCGCCGACTGCCAGTTCTGCGGCGGACACTATGTGTTCGACCCGAATACGCTCGGCATCGACGCGGAGACCTGACCCCGGACGGGCGCCATTTGCACAACGGGTGGCCAGGCGCCGCGTGCAGACCATCGCCACAGGTGCTACGGGAGGCGCGGCGCGTCTACACGAGGCGCGTCAGGTTTCTCAGCGGACGCCCCGGCGCAAGACCGTGCGCGGCTGTCGCGATGGCATCCGCATCGATCGCAAAATGACGGTACAGGTCGCCGATCGTGCCGGTCTGGCCGAAATGCTCGACCCCCAGCGGCACTGTACGGTGGCCCGCCACAGCGCCGAGCCAGGCCAGAGTCGCCGGATGACCGTCCGTCACCGTGATCAGCGTACAGTGCGCCGGCAGATCGCCCATCAGCCGTTCGATCAGGCCGAGCGCACCCGGATTGCCGCGCCGGCGCGCCCTCTGGGCCGCGGTCCAGCCTGCGTTCAACCGGTCCGCCGACGTGATCGCAAGCACGCCGATGTCGCGACGATCCTCGCCGATCCGCCCGGCAGCCTCGATGACTTCCGGGGCCACGGCACCCTGATAGGCGATGACCACATCGGCGTTCGGTCCCGGCGGTCGCAACCAGTAGGCGCCATCGATCACACCTTGCATGAACGTCGCATCCGCGCGCCGTGCCGGCTGCACCAGAGGCCGCGTCGACAGCCTGAGATACACCGAGCCACCCGTCTCGTCGCGCAGCCATGTGCGCTCGTCGGGGTCGCTCTCGCCATCGCGCTGAAGATAGTCGAACGCCCAGCCCATGATGATCGACAACTCGTCCAGAAAGGCGGGCTCGAAGGCCGCAAGCCCGTCCTGGCTCATGCCGATGAGCGGCGTTCCGATCGACTGGTGTGCCCCGCCCTCGGGCGCCAGCGTCACACCGGACGGTGTCCCTGCGATGATGAACCGCGCATCCTGGTAGCAGGCGTAGTTCAGGGCATCGAGGCCACGCGCGACGAACGGATCGTAGACCGTGCCCACCGGTAACAGCCGCTCGCCGAACAGCGAATGCGACAGGCCGGCCGCGCCGAGCAGCAGGAACAGGTTCATCTCGGCAATGCCAAGCTCGAGATGCTGGCCCTGCGGCGAGAAGCGCCATTTCTGTGCTGACGGCACGCGCTCGTCACGAAAGGTGTCCGCCTGTTCGTCGCGCGCGAACAATCCCCGCCGGTTCACCCAGGGCCCGAGATTGGTCGACACCGTCACGTCCGGCGATGTCGTCACGATGCGGTCGGCGAGCGCGCTGTCGGATCGTGCTAGTTGATCGAGGATCTTGCCGAACCCGCCCTGCGTCGATTGCTCCGCATCGTCAAGCCGGACAGGTTCCGGTGTCGGCACCTTCGCCGCCACATAGCGCCGGGCGCCCTTGGCGAAGAACGGCACCTCGTCGAGAAAATCCTGCAGGCGCTCGGGTGCCGCAACGGCCGACAACCGCGCCCACTCCTCTCCCACAGGCACGCCCATCTGCTCCTGGAACGTGGCCATCTGCGCGCCGGTCATCAGGCCGGCATGGTTGTCCTTGTGCCCCGCAAGCGGCGTGCCCCACCCTTTGATCGTGTAGGCCAGAAACACGGTCGGCCGGTCGTGATCCACGGCATCGAAGGCATCCGCGAGGGTCTCGGTGCAGTGCCCGCCCAGATTGGCCATCAGCGTGCCCAGTTCGTCATCCGAGCGTCTGCCGAGAAGCGCTGTCACAGCACCCTGATCGCCGATCTCGTCCATCAGGCGGGATCGCCACGCAGCCCCCCCCTGAAAGGTCAGCGCAGAATAGAGCTGGTTGGGACAGCGGTCGATCCAGTCGCGCAGAACATCTCCCCCGGGCTCGGCAAACGCGGCCCGCTGCAATGCGCCGTGCTTCAGGCGCACGACATCCCAGCCAAAGGCGCTGAAGATCGCCTCGATCCGTTGCCAGAGCCCTTCGCGCACCACGCCGTCGAGACTCTGCCGATTGTAGTCGATGATCCACCAGGTGTTGCGCAGGTCGTGTTTCCAGCACTCCTGCAGGCACTCATAGACGTTGCCTTCGTCAAGCTCGGCGTCACCGACCAGCGCTACCATGCGCCCCGTCGGACGCCGCGCCGCCCAAGGTTTGGCGGAGAGATAGTCCTGCACCAGCGCCGCGAAGGCCGTGATCGCGACACCGAGGCCAACGGATCCGGTCGAGAAGTCCACATCGTCCGCGTCCTTGGTGCGGCTCGGATAGGACTGGGCACCGCCATAGCCTCGGAAGCGCTCGAGTTTCTCGCGGGACTGGTTGCCCATGAGATACTGCATGGCGTGAAAGACAGGCGATGCGTGCGGCTTCACCGCCACCCTGTCTTCAGGCCTCAGGGTATGGAAGTACAGAACCGTCATGATCGAAACCATCGAGGCGCACGAGGCCTGATGGCCGCCAACCTTGACCTCGCCGTCGAGCTTCTCACGCAGGTTGTTGGCGTTGTGCACGGTCCAGCAAGACAGCCAGAGCAGGCGCTGTTCAATGGCGCGCAGCGCCTCGTCTTTTGACATCACATCCCTCACGCGGTGTTGATAGGAGTGTGCTTGCCCCGGCGCAATCCCTGTTTGGATGAACGGTGTCAGTTGACCGCGCAGCATGACGCACCCATGATCGCGCGCCCCAAAAAGGAGGCTCCGATGGCCCGAGCTGTTTCGCCGCTTTTGCTGCTTGCCGCACTCGCCGGATGCGATGACGCGACCGTCATCACGCATGTGGACAAGTACCCCCACATGACGCTCGACGATCTCTGGACGATGCAGGATCCGCAGGGCATTCCAGTCGAGATCCACGGCAACCCGTTTTCACGGGGCACGGACCAGGCGCTGGCCGAGGCACTTCAAGCGCCGACCGGCGCACAGGACGTGAAGTTCTATGCCCGTCCCGTCGGCGCGGTGAACATCGATCACGGGTGGCGCTTGGTTCTGCACTTCAATCCGTTCGGCGCGCCGAACAGTCCCCACGACTGCAAGCACACGGCGGAAGTGCGGACCGGACCGCCCAAGGGGGAAGGCTTCGAGGTCAACGCCACCTTCTGCGAGGGGACCAAGTGGCAGGCGCACGGATATCTCCAGGCGCTCGAAGTCCAGGATGGGGATGTCGAGGGCTACACGCGGGTCATGCGCACGCTCTTCCAGGCCATCTTCTTCGAGGAACCCGAAGACCGGTGACAGAGCGCGCGAGTGTCCGTTGTCAGACGGCCCGCTGCGCTGCGTCACCCGCATCGAGCGCGCTGCCAAGGCCCGCGCGAATGACATCGCTGCATTCGCTCAGCAGAGCTGCCAGATGATCGACCTCGGGTGAGATCGTGTCGTTCATCTCCCGGAGCACGAAGTCCATCTTGAGCATCGCCTCGGTGGTGGTTCTCGGACAGGTGTCGAAGATGGCATCCTCGGTCTGCAGCAAGGCGCCTTCCGCCTGCTCGATTTCGCGCTGCAGGCGCAGATGCGTGGCGATCTGCGGATGGGTCATGTAGGCGTCGACCTTCTCATCGAGCGCGTCGCGGCATTCCTGGAAGTAGGCCCGATCCTCCTTCCGGTTCTGGCGGAACATCTCGAGGCCGAGCTGCTCACCCTGCACGCTGGAACTGCCGGCCTCGATGCGATCGACGTCCTCGTGCGAGTAGGCCAGCAAGGTGTCGGGCGCGCCCGGGCGCGCGGCAAGACGGATGTAGGGCCTCAGGCGCAGATCCATCGGGATGGCATGCCAGCTCGCCTCCTCCGCCTGGCGCAGACGCTCGAGACGGCTTTCGATCGCCTGGTGACGCCGGAACAGATCGGCAAGGGCACCTTCGGGCAAGCCCGGCACAGGCTCGCTCACCCGGCAGGCGTCTTCATGATCAACGGAATCGACAGGACCAACGACGATCATCCAACCACTCCTCAAAGCGCCGCAACGCGGCAAGGGTACACGCGCAGGGCAGGCATCAGCCGCTCACAAGGGCGCACACCACTGCTGCAGCCGTCAGGGTAAACAAGAAGTTAAGCGGTAAATGATTGGAATAATGGTGTTATTTCTGACACAGCGATGACTGGACAAAGCTCGAAAGGCTGACGCATTATGGAACAGAATTCGGAACATATGCGGAACAAATTTACATAGGATGGACATGATCGGATTCGAGCTGATCGACAAGATCCGGCCCGGGCGGGTGCACGAGGCGACCGGCACCGGGCGGCGCAGCTTTGCACTTGCGCTGGCCGCGGCACTGACGGGACCGGTCATCTGGCTCCAGGAAACGCGTGGGCGCAGTGACCTGTATCCTCCGGGGGTGGCACAGTTCTGCGACCCGACACGACTGATCTTTCTGCGCCCGTCGGGCGGCCCGCCCTTGCTGCAGCTTGCGGAGGAGGCATTGCGCTCGGGCGCTGCACCGCTGGTGGTGTGCGAGATGTCCGAGGCGCCAGCGCTCACCCCCAGCCGACGCCTTCAACTTGCCGCCGACGCGGGCGGCGGGCGCGGTCTCTGCCTTGTGCCCGAACATGGTCTGCGTACCAATGCGGCCGAGACACGCTGGCACTGCGCGCCGGTGCTGGCAGCATCGGGCGAGATCCGTCAGCACTGGGAACTGCTGAAGAACAAGAACGGCCGTCTGGATCGCTGGACAGTCGACCTGGCCCCCTTGCTCCGCGACGGCACCCATCGCGGGCGTGCACCCCGACCTGTGGCCGAGCGCCTCACCCCGACCTGAGCCCAGGAAGCCCTGGCGCATCGAGAAGGGCTGGCGGCATGTCGGCCAACGCCGTAGGTTGCACAGAGCGTCGATTGGGGGCCGCCATGAAAATCACAGCCATTCGGACACGTCAGATATTCGTGCCGTTCGAGCGTCCGCTCGGCACGGCGATCCACCGCATCGATGGCGTACGCGGGCTGCTCGTCTGGATCGAAACCGACGAGGGGATCACCGGCGAGAGCTATCTCTGGGCAATCGGACCGCACCGGCTGGTCGTGCTCGAGGCCATGGTCGGCGCTCTGGCGCCTGCGCGCCTCGGCACGGACCCGCGCGACACCGGTGCGCAGTTCGATGCGATGTGGGCCGAGATCAACTTTTTCGGCCACAAGGGCGCCGCGCTCTTCGGCCTGTCCGCCATCGACTGGGCGTGCTGGGACATCCTGGGCAAATCGCTTGGGACGCCGGTCTCGCGGCTGCTGGGCAAACGGCGCGACCGGATCCGTGCCTATGCATCCGGAGGGCTCTGGCTCTCGCTATCGCTCGAGGAACTCCAGGCCGAGGCCAAGGCATTGGTCGCAAGCGGGTTCACCGCGGTGAAGATGCGCCTTGGCTCGTCCGACATCGGCGTTGACATCGAGCGGGTTGCAGCGGTGCGCGACGCCATCGGTCCGGACATTGCACTGATGGCGGATGCCAATCAGGGGTTCTCGGTCAATCACGCGATCCGGATCGGGCGGCGACTCGAGGCCTTCGATCTCACCTGGTTCGAGGAACCGGTACAGGCCATTGACCTCGCGGGGTCAGCGCGGGTGGCTGCGGAGATTGACACTCCGATCGCCAGCGGCGAGACCGAATGGGGCCGCTACGGCTTTCGCGACATGCTGAACCGCGGCTCGGCCGATGTGCTGATGCCCGATCTCGAACGGGTGGGCGGCGTGACCGAGTGGCACCGTGTGGCGCTGATGGCCTCTGGCGAGGATATCGAGGTGAGCCCGCACCTGTTCACCGAGCATTGCCTGCAGCTCTGCGCCGCTGCCCCGACCTGCCGCTGGGCCGAGCATATGCCCTGGTTCGGCGGACTGTTCACCGAGAGCATGGAGATGGTCGACGGTTACCTCGTGATTCCGGACCGGCCCGGCATGGGCTTCAGCTTCGATTCCGATGCCGTCGAGCGATCTGCGACGGCCCCCGCCGTCATCCACACCGGCGCATAGAGGAGCCTCGAATGGCGCATGGCTACGAGAGCGGGCGGCTTGACCTGCCCTTCGTCGGAATCGCGACGTTCGGCAAGAACCCTTATCAGCCGGATTGGGATGCGATCGATGCGGATGTGGCGATCCTTGGCGCACCGTTCGACTTCGGCACGCAATGGCGCTCCGGCGCGCGTTTCGGACCGCGCGCGATCCGAGAGGCATCGACGCTCTTCTCATTCGGACATGCCGGCGCTTACGACCACGAAGACGATGTGACCTATCTCGGCCCCGAAACCCGGATCGTCGACCTGGGGGATGCGGATATCGTGCACACCGATACCGATACCAGCCATCGGAACATCGAAACGGGTGTGGCCAGGATCCTCGATGCGGGCGCCCTGCCCGTCGTTCTGGGCGGCGATCACTCCGTGAACATTCCCTGCGTGCGGGCGTTCGCCACCCAGGGCCCGATCCACATTGTGCAGATTGACGCCCATCTCGACTTCGTGGACGAGCGTCACGGGGTCCGGCACGGTCATGGCAATCCGATGCGCCGCGCCGCCGAACAGGCCCATGTCACGGGACTGAGCCAGTTCGGCATTCGAAACGTCTCGTCGACGGCGAAGGAGGGCTATGACGATGCGCGGGCCATGGGTTCGGACATCCTCTCGGTCCGCCAGATCCGGCAACTGGGTGTCGAGGCAGTGCTTGCGCGCGTCCCGGCTGGTGTCGACTACTACCTCACCATCGATATTGATGGGTTCGATCCTTCAATCGCACCGGGCACAGGCACACCGAGCCATGGCGGCTTCCTGTATTACGAAGTGCTTGAACTGATCGCGGGTCTGTCCGCACGTGGCCGCATCGTCGGGATCGATCTGGTGGAAGTGGCGCCGGACTACGACCACACCGGGAGCACGGCGATTCTCGCGGCACAAATCCTGCTCAACACGATTGGCCGGATCCGGTATCACGCGACACGCTGAGAGCTGTCCGCACCATTCGTTCGAGCCGTTCGAGAAAGCGCGAGCGATCGGCCTTGGAAAACGGCTTGCCCCCTCCACCGGCACCGAGAGGATTGGCCGCGCGCAAATCCGCCATCAGATCGCGCATCGCCAGTTGCTGGCCGATGTTGGCCTGCGTGAATGCCTCTCCGTTGTGACGCAACGCCTGAGCGCCCGCCTCGAGACAACGCGCGGCCAGAGGAATGTCGCCCGTGACACAGATGTCCCCAGGCCCGATCCGCTCGGCAATCCAGATGTCGGCCGCGTCTGCGCCGTCAGCCACGATCACGGTTTCAACGAGCGGATTGGGGTTCGGACGGATGCCACCGTTCGAGACCACGCGCACCTGCACCCCATGGCGCTCGGCCACCCGAAGGGTCTCGTCCTTCACCGGACAGGCGTCCGCATCGATGTAGATACAGCTCATCTGCGCGGGGTAACGCCAAACTGGCTCGGCGAAAACCCCGCATGGTGTCGGCACAGGTACAGGAGACGCCAGGCACGTCACTCTATCAGCAATGTGAACCGGTCCTCGTCCAGGCTGGTAACGCCCACGAGGCACTGGCTGTCCGCCTCTTCAAACGCGAAGATGTGCACCATGTCGGTTGCGGTGCCCGCCCTGCAGAACCGCCCGTCCGCTGAGAGATCACTCGGGCAGCTTTCGAGGTCGATGTGCGGCACAGCGAATTCGAACTGCTCGTAGGTCATCGCACACTTGGTTTCCTCCGCAAACGCAGGCCAACCGGTCAGGATCAGGACGATCCACCAGAGTGTTGGGCGGTTCATTTTGCATTCCTTTCATCGTTTCGAAATCGGGGCTGATCGCCATGGCGGTCGGCAATTACCTGACTCTTTTGATCTGATTTGTCCAGCCTATTCCGATTAATTTACTCAACTACTGGAGGAAGCGCGCGAAAAGCAGAACAAGCCATTGAATTTTCTGACCCGGCACCGCATCGTCACATGCGTATGGCCAAGGGCGAACACTCCTTCGACAGCGGCGTGCCGCACAGTTTCCTGACCACCAAGGAAGTTGCCGAACTGCTGCGCGTCAAAGAACGCAAGGTCTATGACATGGCGGCTGCCGGTGAGATTCCGCACCGGCGTGTCACGGGCAAGCTGCTCTTCCCACATGCGGAGATCACGGCCTGGATCGAGGGCACGGGAACGCGGAATGCAAGCGCACGCCCTGCCGTGATTGTCGGATCCCACGACCCGCTCCTTGATTGGGCTGTCCGCGAGTCAGGCTGCGGACTGGCCACCCTCTATGATGGCAGCATGGACGGGCTCGACCGATTTGCGTCAGGCAACGCGATGCTCTCGGGACTGCACATTCCGGAAACACATGGATGGAACACCGAGACGGTGACCGCGCGCCAGATCGGCGGATGTGTGCTGATCAGTTGGGCGGAGCGGTCTCAAGGGGTGATTCTGGGCCGCGATGTCGAGAAGAAGGTGCACCGGTTCGCCGATGTTGCAGGCCGGCGCGTCGTGCTCCGCCAAACGGGCGCGGGATCGCGGGCGTTGTTCGACCGCCTCGCCGCGGCAGAGGGTCTCGACCCCACCGCCTTCGAGGCGGCGGCGAGCCCTGCCCGGACCGAAAGCGACGCGGCTGCGGCCATCGCAGCGGGCGACGCCGACGCGGCGATCGGGCTTGAATGCATGGCGCGTCAGTACCGTCTCGGCTTTCTGCCCCTCGTCACCGAGCGCTTCGACCTGCTGATCGACCGCCACGCCTATTTCACAGAACCCGTGCAGAACCTTTTCCGTTTCGCGCACGGCGAGGCTTTCCGCAAGAAAGCCACCGCCCTTGGCGGATACGGAACCGAGACACTCGGGACCGTGCGCTGGCTCGGCCCCTAGGGCACAGCCGCGTTTGGGAAGAAAAGCTGTTGGCCATCGATTTGGAAGTCGGCGATGGCAGCCTGACCAGGCGCCGAAAGCATCCAGTCGACGAACTGCTGACCCAACTCCGATTTCACCGATGGATGACGATCCTCGTTCACCAGGATTACGCCGTACTGGTTGAAGAGGCTCGGGTCCCCTTCGACCATGATCCGATGCGCACCCTTGTTGCGAAAAGCAGTCCACGTTGCCCGATCCGTCAGAATGTAGGCGCCAAGGCCGATCCCGGTGTTGAGCGTCGCTCCCATCCCCGAGCCGGTTTCCAGATACCACGTCCCGGATGATCGCTGTGCGTCTATGCCCGCCGCACGCCAGAGCCTGAGCTCGGCCTTGTGCGTGCCTGAATCATCGCCGCGAGAGGCAAACAGGGCGCTCCGGTCCGCGATGCGGGCCAAGGCAGACACGGCACTTGTCTGACCGGCCACCTCCGCCGGGTCGTTTGGCGGACCGACCAGCACGAAGTCGTTGTACATCAGATCATGACGCGCAACGCCATGCCCCTCGGCGACAAAATCGGCCTCCGCCTCCGTGTCGTGCACCAGCAGCACGTCGCCATCTCCGTTCGAGGCGTTTCGGATTGCCTGCCCCGTGCCCACAGCGACCACACGCGCATCGATGCCGGTCGCCGCCTCGAACAGGGGCAAGATGTGTTCGAAGAGCCCGGAATTCTGGGTCGACGTCGTCGATTGCACGATGATGAAACGATCGCTCGCCTGAGCACCGCTCAGCATTGCCGCAACGAGGCAGGCCAGAAACGCACTGCGAGCGATACTGAGCGCCATTTTCGCTTTCCGTCCCAAGATCAAGTTTCAGGCCTGTCCAGATAAAGCCTGCCCTCGATCCAGGCACGCATCGGTTCAGAGCGGGGAGAGGCGAGGATTTGCCCGGCCGGTCCCTGTTCAGCCAGTCGCCCGCGGTGCAGAAACACCACGTCTTCGGCCAAACGGCGCGCCTGCCCGAGATCATGGGTGACAAGAACAAGCGTGACACCCTGCGCGTGGGCCGCGCGCAGCTGGTCCTCGATCGCCTTGGTCGATGCGGGATCGAGATTGGCTGTCGGCTCGTCCAGCAACAGGAGTTCGGGCGTGCAGGCCAGGGCGCGCGCGAGGGCGAGGCGCTGCTGCTCGCCTCCCGACAGCACGCCCGCTGGTCGATGAGCGAGGTCTTCGAGACCCGCGCGTGCGAGCGCTTCTCGAATCCGGGCCCTGCGCTCGGCGCCGACAAAACCGCGCACACCGAGGGCAAACCTCAGATTGGCGGCGACCGACCGGCGCAGCATCACCGGTCGCTGGAAGACCATCGCTTGTGCCCGACGGGCGGCTCGGTCCATCGGACGCCCCTGCCAAAGGATCTCGCCGCCATCCGGACGGATCAGGCCGTGCAGCAGCCGCAGCAGCAGGCTCTTGCCCGCCCCGTTGGCACCCATGATCACGGTGCGGCGAGCCTTGCCAATGCGCAGATCGAGCTTGTCGATCAAGCGCTGGCCGCGCAGACCCAATATCAGACCGCGCGTCTCGAGGAGCGGCGGTATTGCCATCGCCGCAGGCCCCGAGGCGACCAGATGTGCGGTGCGCTCAGGCATAGGCGGCCCGTCGTGCGGTCGCCCGCAATCCCATCACCGCGGCGTTGACGGCGACCGCAAGCGCCAGCAGGACCAAACCCAGGGCGAGCGCCAGTTCGAGATTGCCGCGAGAGGTCTCCAGCGCGATGGTCGTCGTCATCACCCGGGTGACATGATTGATGTTGCCGCCGACAATCAGTACCGCCCCCACCTCGGCAATCGCGCGTCCGAACCCGGCCAGTGCCACCGTGATCAGGCTGAACCGCGCATCCCACAGCAAAGCGCTGATCCGGTTGATCGGGCCAACGCCGAGCGAGGCGAACTGCTCAGCATATTCGTGGTTCAGGTCCTCGACCACCTGTCGCGTCAGTGCAGCGATGATCGGTGTCACAAGCACCGACTGGGCGATGATCATGGCACTTGGCGTGTAGAGCAGGGCAAGGGGCCCAAGCGGACCCGACGCCGAGAGCATCAGATACACCGTCAGCCCAACAACGACCGGTGGCAGACCCATCAAGGTGTTGAGGATAACGACCACGCCAGCGCGTCCGGGAAACCGGAATGCGCCGGCAAGAGCGCCAAGCGGCAGTCCGATCACGCAGGAAATCACCAGCGCGCTGACGGAGACCTGAAGGGACAACAAGACAATGTCGCGCAGGTCCTGGTCACCCGAGGCGATCAGGCCGACCGCTTCTCCAAGGATGCTTCCCAACTCCACCATCTAGTACGTTCTCTCCATCATTTCGGAAGAAACGCATGAAAACAGCAGTAAGGCCAGTAGAAAGTCGCCCCGCCCGACAATGTGAGCGAAGGTTCTCGTATCGCCGCGCACCATGGACAGGTCGACCGAAAACCCGGTCAGCAGAGCGACCCATCCATCGTGGCGTCTTCAACGCGCGGTGTGGAGGATCTGCTGGAGTGCAGGACAGGAGGTGGTACGCCCTACGGGACTCGAACCCGTGTTTTCGCCGTGAGAGGGCGATGTCCTGGACCGCTAGACGAAGGGCGCGCCGGGCGTCGTATATGTGTCACGCAATCGGAATGCACAAGATGGGTCCAGCCCTTCCCGCACCGGCAATTGATGCCTGCACGGACGCCACCGGGAGGAGGCGGCCATCTGCGCTCAGCGAGCGCAGCAGGAGCGCAGATGCGCTCCGGGCCCGTGCTAGCACGGGCATGGCCGCACGGCACCCGGACCCGGTCCGCCGCGCCAGGATGGTCTATGTCCAGTCAAGAACCACTTTGCCCGAGTTGCCGGAGCGCATCGCCGCGAAGCCCTCATCGAACCGCTCGATTGGCAGGCGGTGCGTGATCAAGGGCGCAAGATCAAGACCGCCCTGCACGAAGGCGATCATCTTGTACCAGGTCTCGAAGATCTCCCGACCGTAGATGCCTTTCAGCGTCAGCATCTTGAAGATCACCTGATTCCAGTTGATCTCGAAGTCGGTGGGCGCGATGCCGAGGATCGCGATCTTCGCGCCATTGTTCATCTTGTCGATCATATCCCGCAATGCGGGTGCCGCACCCGACATCTCGAGACCGACATCGAAGCCTTCCGTCATGCCGATCCGGGACATGACATCTGCCAAGTCCTCCCGCGACGCATCGACCACGGTCTGCACGCCGACTGCGCGGGCCAAATCGAGCCGCACGGGGTTGATGTCGGTGATCACGACCTTGCGCGCCCCGGAGCGCTGCGCGACGAGCGCGCCCATGATGCCGATCGGACCGGCGCCCGTGACGAGCACATCCTCGCCAATCATGTCGAAGCTGAGCGCCGTGTGCACCGCATTTCCGAACGGATCAAAGATCGCCGCGATCTCGTCGGGAATGTCGTCGGGGATCGGGACGACATTGGCCTCGGGGATACAGACATACTCGGCGAACGATCCCGGACGGTGAACGCCCACCCCGAGGGTGTTGCGGCACAGATGCCCCCTGCCCGCCCGGCAATTGCGACAGGTGCCGCAGGTCACGTGCCCTTCGCCGGAGACCCGCTGACCCACCTGGAACCTCGTGGCTGCACTGCCCGTGTCCGCGATCTCGCCGCAAAACTCGTGGCCGACGACCATGGGTACAGGTACCGTGCTGGCGGCAAAGGCGTCCCAGTTCCAGATATGAACGTCCGTGCCGCAGATCGCCGACTTCTTCACCCGGATCAACACATCGTTCGGACCGGGCTCGGGCACCGGCACTGTCTGCATCCAAAGGCCGGGCTCGGGACGTGCCTTGACGAGCGCCGTCATCTCATTGCTCACGTCAGCCCCCATATGCGCGGCTCGGCAAACTCCAGACTGTTGCCCGCCGGATCACGAAAGTAGATCGATCGACCACCCTGCGGCCATTCCAGCTCCACCTCGATATCAACGCCAGCCGCCTCAAGCCGGGCACGCCAGTCATCGATTTCATCGGCACTCGCCCGGAAACAGACATGCCCGGGACCGTGCGCGCCGTGGCCGGGAATCGGAAGCTCACCCGGATAGGGCTGATCGGCGGTTTCAGCCGGATCGAAAATCAGCAGCACGGCATCACCGCACCGAAAGAACACATGCCGTCCGGGGCGACGGATCACAATATCCATGCCCAGCACCTCGACATAGAAGCGCTCGGCCGCCTCGAGATCGTCGGCATAGAGCGCGGCTTCGAGAAGACCCGAGGGCTTCATGGCAAAACACCGAGTTCTCGACCCACCTCGATGAACGCACCCACACAGCGGTCGACGTCACCCGGTTGATGGGCCGCAGACATCTGCGTCCGAATCCGGGCTTGACCCTGCGGCACGACGGGGAACGAGAAGCCCACCACATAGACACCTTTCTCTAGCATCCGCTCCGCCATGCGCGCGGCCAGGGCCGCATCCCCGAGCATCACGGGGATGATCGGGTGTCCTTGCCCCGCAAGCGTGAAACCGGCGTCGGTCATGCGCGCACGAAACCGCATGGCGTTGCCCGCCAGCCTCCTGCGCATCTCATCCCCGTCCTCGATCAGGTCGAACACTCTGAGGGTCGTTGCTGCAATCACGGGCGCGAGCGTGTTCGAGAACAGATAGGGCCTCGACCGCTGCCTCAGCCAGTCGACAACTTCACGCCGCGCGGCGGTGAAGCCGCCCGATGCGCCGCCGAGTGCCTTGCCGAGCGTCGATGTCAGGATGTCGATCCGCCCCTCGACGCCGCAGTGTTCGGGCGTGCCCCGCCCGTGTGCGCCGATGAAACCGGTCGCGTGGCTGTCATCGACCATGACCATCGCGTCATACCGTTCGGCGAGATCGCAGATCCCCGCGAGATTCGCGATGATACCGTCCATCGAGAACACGCCGTCTGTCGCGATCAGCCGGAACCTTGCATCAGAGGTCTCCCGCAGGCAGCGCTCGAGATCGGCCATGTCATTGTTGGCGTATCTGAGGCGGCGGGCCTTGCAGAGCCTCACACCATCGATGATCGAGGCGTGATTGAGGGCATCCGAGATGATCGCGTCCTCGGGACCGAGCAAGGTCTCGAACAGGCCGGCGTTCGCATCGAAGCACGAAGAGTAGAGGATCGCGTCCTCCATGCCCAGAAAGCCCGCGATCCGCGCCTCCAGCGCCTTGTGCTCCTCCTGCGTGCCACAAATGAAGCGCACCGACGCCATGCCGTAGCCATAGCGATCCAGGGCCTGTTTGGCGCAGTCGGCCAGCACTGCGTTGTCGGCAAGTCCGAGATAGTTGTTGGCGCAGAAGTTCAGCACCTCGCCGCCTGCACGGGTGCGAATGGCACCCGCCTGCTTCGAGGTGATCACACGCTCGTGCTTGTAGAGGCCCGCCGAGCGCAGGTCATCGAGCTCGCGTGTGAGATGGTCCGTGAAAGTGTTCGCCATGTTCCGCTGACCGCATTCTGCGGGAGATCACAGTCACCCGCGACTCTAATTCGGATGAGATCGTTACCACGGGGGCGGCGCAAACTCTGCCTGAATCCGACACAATCAGCGACGATCTTCCGGCTCCAGTCTCGGGTGAAATGGGCGGCGTCAAACGTCGCTCTGGGTGCGGGAGAAAACCGTGGATCGCAAGCTGTGTGCCCTGGCGGGTGTGGTCATGCTGGGGATGATGTCTCCGGCCCCTGCGAGCGGTGCGACGCTGGTCGACACGAGCCCCGAGGCGCTCGGAGTTGGCGCGATATCGACGATCGCCGTGAACGGGCGGGACTCGCAGAACTTCGTGACAAGCTTCTCGCTCTCCGAGACGACGCGTCTCACGGGGATCGATTCCTACTCGAGCCAGTTCTTTGGGTCACTTGGCGATCCGGCGACGGTGCGCATCTTCAGCGACGCCAACGGCGCGCCCCTCGATCCGGTCTTCGCGCTCGACACCCGGATCTCCGCGTACGACGGTGAAGGCGGCGCAGGCATCTACAGGCGCCGGCACGCAGCCTTCGAGCATGTGCTGAGCGCGGGAACCTATTGGATCGGGCTCTCGGGCGCCGATCAGTTCTTCACACAGCTTCTGATAGACGACACCGCGCTCACGCGGCGCACGGCCATCATGGTCGGCACGCAACTCTCGCAAATCCTGCCAGAGCGCAACGACTACGATCAGGCGTCAATCCGCCTCTTCGGCGACGTCACCGCCGTGCCGCTGCCCGGTGGGCTGGCACTTCTGCTGACGGCGCTGACGCTCGGCTGCGGCGGGATTGCGGTGGTACGCAAGCGCTCCCGACAGGCCTGACCGTGCAGGCCGTCTAGCGGGCGCACGCCACGCAAATCAGGACCGTCGGATCCAGGCCGAGCCGCCGTGGCGCAATCGCCTCGCCACAAATCGTGCACCAGCACGACCCTTCTCGTTCACTGCACGTCATGCAAAGTTCGGCGCGCGAGCGCGATGAACTGCGACTAGGAGGGGATCATGATCTCTGGACCGGAACAGGTTGGGCAAGGTGGAAGCTGGGACGGCACCAGCATCCTCGAGGGCGGTGCCGAGGTCGACAACCTCGAGTCCAGCATGGACTTCGCAGAGCACCAGCGCATCGTGTTCGAGGCTCGCCATCTGCTGGCCAGCTTTTCGCAAGGCGCGGCGGTCAAGTGGGGAACGGGCAAGGGCGATGCGGAATGCATCGTGGCCTTCGATGACCTCAAAAAGTGCTACGAAGACACCAACTCGAAACACAAGCTGACGATCACCAAGGGCATTCATCAGCCCAAAACCAACCCCCACATGCAGTTGACGCTGCACGAGAAGGGCAAGATCGACAAGGGCCGGAAGTTCCATCTGGACGTTGCAGCCACGTTGTTGAGATCCGATCTGAGCGGAGAAGAGCCGCATTCCTTCATCTGGAAGCCCGTCAAGTTCACGTATGTCGACAATCAAAAGCATCACTCCTGGCCGGAAAATGCCTCGGCCCAGATCTGGAAAGAAACCTGGGCAAACGTGATCAGCGGACCGAACCGGCAACGGCGCAACTCGATCTCGCTCGCCTCACACGATGAGCGGCTGGCGGAGCTTGAGGAACGCCGCGCCGCCGAGGAGCAAGCGCGCGCAGAAGAAGTCGCCGCCCGCAAGCGCGCATTGGAGGAAGCCAACCGAAAGGCCGGGGAAGCGAAGCTGGCCGAAGAGCGGCGCCGCGCGGCTGAGGAGGCGCGTCGCAAGCGTGATGAGGCGGCCCATGCGCGTGGTCAGCAGCGCGCGGCGATTCTCAAGGCTTTCACAGCTCAGAACATGACATTCGCCAAGATCCTCAAACGCGAGAAGGAGGCTCTGTTCGAGGGCGGCGAAGTGGTCGTCAAAGACAAGAACGGCAGGAAGGGTGGCAAGCTGGTCTTCGACGGCGAGAAGATCACTCTCGGTTGATCCCCCCGGCACAGGTCACGCAACGCGACACGGTCGGATCGAGCTCGAGCCGCCGCGGCGCAATCGCCTCGCCACAGTTCTGGCACCAGCCGAACTCATCCTCCTCGATCCGCTTCAGTGCCGCGTCGATGCGCTGGCGCATGGCAGAGCGCCTGCGGGACTGTGCCGCGGCCATCGCCTGTTGCTGCATGGCATCCATCCGGCTCAGACGCCCGACACTGGTCTGATCCAGCGCCACCGGCGCACGATCCTCAGCCGTGTCCGCGTCCGCCACGTCCAGTTCCTCGCCCATCTGAACGAGGCGATCACGGAAATTGATAAGACGATCCGGTTCCATTGGTGGTATCCTGCGACAGAACAGCCTATGTCTCAACCGCAAGGCGGAGAAGGAGATCCCGATGCCGATGGATATGCGCTTACGCCACGAGACATCGCGTGTGGACCCCGTTTGGGGCACGATCCGCGAGGAAGCCGAGAAACTGGCCGCTGCCGAGCCGCTGATGGCCTCGATCGTTCATGCGACCGTGCTGAACCACCGCACGCTCGAGGATGCGCTCGGCTATCGGATTGCCGAAAAGCTCGCCTCCTCGGATATGCCGAGCCTGCTGCTGCGCGAGATGGCCGATATGGCGTATGCCGACCGGCCCGACATCGGGGTCGCAGCGCGTGCCGACATCATGGCGGTCTTCGAGCGCGACCCGTTCTGCGACCGGATGGTGCAGCCGCTTCTGTTCTTCAAGGGGTTCATCGGGCTGCAAGCCTACCGGATCGCCCACTGGCTCTGGAACGAGGGGCGTCGCGATCTCGCTATGTTCATCCAGATGCGCTGCTCGCAGTTGTTCTCGATGGACATCAACCCGGCAGCGCGCATCGGTCAGGGCATCATGATCGACCACGCCCACGCCATCGTCATCGGCGAAACCGCGGTCGTTGGCGACGATGTCTCGATGCTGCACGACGTAACGCTCGGCGGCACTGGCAAGGAAAGCGGCGATCGCCACCCGAAGATTGGCGATGGCGTTCTGATCGGCGCGGGCGCCAAGGTGCTCGGCAACATTCGCGTCGGCAACTGCTCGCGCATCGCGGCGGGGTCTGTAGTGCTGAAGGATGTGCCTGCCTGCAAGACCGTGGCCGGAATTCCCGCGAAGATCGTGGGAGATGCTGGGTGTGATCGACCGTCGCTGAGCATGAACCACCAGGTCATCTCGAATGAAATCGACCCGCATGATGGGCTGACCTACGAGATTTGAGCGCCGGTCCGGCCCAGGAGAACGCAGATGGCCACCCCACCGCTTTGTGAGTTCGGATGGCAGGCACCGGCGTTTTCGCTGCCCGGCACCGACGGCAAAGTCCACACGTTGAAGGATGTCTCGGGCGCGAACGGCACGCTGATCGCGTTCATCTGCAACCACTGTCCCTATGTACGCTCTGTAATCGACCGGATCGTGCGGGACGGCGCGGCGCTGATGGATCACGGGATCGGTGTCGCGGCGATTTGCTCGAACGATGCGCGGACCTATCCCGAAGACAGCTTCGAGCGCATGATAGCCTTCGCCGAGACGAACCGCTTCCCGTTCCCCTATCTGCACGATGAAAGCCAGGCGGTGGCCCGCGCCTACGACGCGGTCTGCACGCCGGACTTTTTCGGGTTCGACGCGGGTCTGGGGCTCCAGTATCGCGGGCGTCTGGACGAATCCGGCATGCGTGCGGTTCCGAACGCCCGCCGCGAGCTCTATGAGGCCATGGTTGCGGTTGCCGAGACCGGAAACGGACCTGCCGCCCAGACAGCGTCGATGGGCTGTTCCATCAAGTGGAAGGCGGCCTGATCACTCGGCGTCGAGCCGGATCAGCGCCCGCATCGCCAAAACGCCGGCTGCAGGTCCGAGTGCCAACAGGGCCAGAACGACCGGCCACCCCAAAGCGTCGGCCACGAACGGTATGGTCTGCACGGTCACGGCTGTGAGCAGGAACCCGATCGCGGTCTGCAATGTCATCAGCGAACCCGCGCGCTCGGGCGGAGAGGCATCGGCGACCAGGGCCGAGAACTGCGCGCTGTCCGGCACGACCGCAATGCCCCAGAGGATCAGCACGACCATCGTCAGCCACACCGGCCCGCCGAAGCTGAGCGCCGCCGCCAGGGCCGCCACACCCGAGAGCACCATGGCACCGCTGGCCACCCGGGCCTTGCCGATCTGATCGCCCCACCGCCCCGCAGGCACACAAGCAAAGCCTCCGATGGCAATCGCCAGAAAGGCCGTCAACTTCGCAAGCTCGCCGGGCGCAGTCGCGCCCGCCGCGGCAAAAGATGCCGTCGCGATCACACCGACCCACGCCCAGTAGCCGTAGAGCTCCCACATATGGCCGAGATAGCCCAGGATGGCGAAGCGGATGCGGGGCTCGGTCCAGGCAAGCCCGATGGTCGATAGGTCGAGCCGCGGTGCCCGCGCATGGTGCGGCCCGAGCGAGATGGCCAGCATTGCCAGCGCGCCCATCACGGCGAGACCCGTGGTGATCCATATGGTCATGCGCCAGTCGGCGCCTCCCATCAGGGCGATCAGATGCGGGCTTGCAGACCCGAGCGTGAGCGCCCCGACCAGCGCGCCGACCAGAAGCGCCCGGTCCGCGCGGGCCCATCCGACGGCGATCTTCATGCCGACGGGATAAACGCCCGCCAGGAATGCACCGGTCAACGCGCGCAACACGATTGCCTCGATGCCTCCGATCGGAACCGCGAGCAGCAATCCGTTCGCGATCGCAGCAGCGACGCCGGACAGTGCGAAAACGCGACGCGGGTCGTAGATGTCGGCCAAACCGAGTGCTGCATAAATCAGCGCGCCGACACCGAACCCAAGCTGAACCGCGGTCGACATCCACGCAAGACGGCTCGCATCGAGCCCGCCTTCGCGCCCCATCTCGGACAGCACCGCAGTGGACGAAAACCAGAGCGACAGCACCGCGATCTGGCACAGGATGAGAATGGCTATGGAGGGAGCGCGCGCCACCTGTTCCCGCCCCTTTCGCGGTTCCAACGGGTCGCCTCGGCCCCGAAGACCCGCCTTCTCGCACGCGCGGTTCGACCCGGCAAGCCGGTGCCCGCCCAGCTCATGGCGTTGTGATCGGGAGAGGCTCTGACGGCGAGGTTCAGGCCACCCGGTCGGGCAGATCACGACCCTCGGCAAGAGCGGTCAGATTATCGACCACCTTCATGCCCATGGCGACCCGGGTTTCGACGGTGGCCGAGCCGAGATGCGGCAGCAGACAAACGTTCGGCATGTCGATCAGCGCCGGCGTGATCGTGGGCTCACGCTCGAACACGTCGAGACCCGCTCCGGCGATCTCGCCGTTCTTGAGGGCATCGACCAGGGCCGCCTCGTCAATGATGTCCCCGCGCGCCGAATTGACCAGGAACGCCGTGGGCTTCATCGCCGCCAGACGATCCGCGTTGATCAGGTGTGTGTTCGCACCACCTCCCGGACAATGGAGCGAGACGAAATCCGAAGCGCCCAGCACGTCCTCGACCGTCTCCAGCTGCCGCGCGCCCGGAACGCCCGGATCGGCCACGGGGAAGGCATCGTAGAAGACGATCTCCATGCCGAGCGCGGCGTGACAGCGTTTTGCCATCGCACGCCCGATCCGGCCCATGCCGATGATGCCGAGCGTCTTGCCTTGTGGCGCCGTTCCCATGAGCTGGGTGGGCCGCCAGCCCGTCCATTGGCCGCCGCGGAGCATCTGTTCGCCCTCGTAGGTGCGCCGGGCAACGTTCAAGAGCAGCGTCAGGGCAATGTCGGCCGTCGCATCCGTGAGCACGTCAGGCGTGTTCGTGACAGCGACACCAGCCGTTTTCGCGGCATCCACGTTGATGTTGTTGAACCCGACACCGAAGTTCGAGCAGAGCCGGGCCCGGCCGGGATTGGCCAGCACATCGGCATCGACCCGGTCGGTGACCGTCGGGCAGACAGCGTCGAAATCGTCGAACGCCGCTTTCAATGCCGCCTGATCGAGCGCCTGATCCGTCTCGTTCAGCGTCACGTCGAAGCGATCGCGCAGGACCGCCTCGACGGGTTCAGGCCACTTGCGGGTGCAGATCACGCGGAGTTTGGTCACGATACGTCTCCCTTCACCTGTCCGGTCGGTGTGCGCATCTCGCGGCGCGCATCCGTCGGGCGCATAGCATATTGCCGCTGATATGCCATCGCGAAATGCGAAGACGAGGAGAAACCGGTGAGACAGGCAACCTCGAGCGTCGAAAGGTTTGTGTGAAGCAGCAGATCGCGGGCGCGTTCGAGTCTGATCCGCCGGTAGTACTGGCCGGGCGCCATGGCGACATTCGCCCGAAACATGCGCTCCATGCGTCGCAGGTTGAGGCCTGAAAGGGCAGCGATATCATCCATCCTGAGCGGGGTCTCGATGTTCGCCATCATCAGCTTCACAGCATCCTGCATCGGCCCCGGCAGCACCTCGATGCGCTCGAGACTGCCCGGCCGCTGACGGATCGCGGGTGCCCGGATGTGATCGATCTGGAACTGGTTGCCGACCGCACGGGTCAGCATGCCGCCGTGATCACGCTCGATCATATGAAGCATCATGTCCATGCACGAGACGCCTCCTGCACAGGTCCAACGGTCCCGGTCGACCACGAACAGATCCGGCAGGGTCTCGAGATCCGGGAACTCCTCGGCGAAGGCCGGCTGAAACTCCCAGTGCACCGTGCTGCGATACCCCTCGAGCAGGTTGGCCCGGGCCAAGATGAAGGTGCCGGCCGACAGTGCACCCATCACCGTTCCGCCGCGTGCGACACGTCTGAGACCGGCGTTGATGCGCGAGCGGCTTGGCGGATCGGCGTCGAGGCCCGCGACAACGAAGAGCACGTCGGTCTCCGGTGGCTCTGAAAGAGCACCATCCACGGCGACGGTCATGCCGTTGGACGCCCCGGCGGGATGACCATCCAGGCTGAGGAGCGTCCAGCGGTAGGCAGTTCGTCCCGTCAACCGGTTCACACCGCGCAGGGGCTCGATGGCGGCACTGACCGACAGCATCGAGAAGCCGTTGATCAGGAGGAACGAAATTGTCGTCGGGCGCTGGTCCATGACGTGGACTCCGGCAGGCAGTGTCACGCGTTTGTCGCACAGTCCACCGAAATTTCGACAAAAACTTGAGCACGGTCCGGCTTTGCCCGAAGCGCCGCGTCAACGGTCTTGCTGCGGGCTCAGGATGGGTGCGCGGCGCACGGTCACCGGGTTTTCTCGGTGGCCGCCGGACCGGGTGTGCCGGGCACGCCCCGTCGGCGTTGATCCCGCTGAGCTCAAACGTCGTGGTCTGGTACCGCTGCCGCGCGTGCCTCCCAGGGCCGTGTGAGATCTGCCAGCCGTCCTTCGAGACATTCGACTTCGAGCAACATGTCCCCCCCACCGGCGAATGTCAGGACGATGGTTCCCTCAGGCTCGGTCGCGGGCTTGAACTCGATCGTCAGCAGTTCCAGCACGGATGCACCGTCGCCACGTTCGATGCCGCGAGACTTTGCCGACAGCACGGAATCGAGGACAAGGATGGATCGCACGCGCTCGAAGGGCCGCCTGCCCTTCTCGGCCGCCTCGCGGTCCTCCCAGCGGAACCTGTTCATCAGCAGCGTGAACCGCCGACGCTTGGGCAACCAGGCGAGATCGCCAGTGCGGCAGACCGCGTCCTGGACCAGAGCCGCGACAACCGGAACGTCGGCCGGGGTCTCGATTCCGAGCTTGAGAGGTCTGTCGGAGAACGGCACATCCTCGAACCGTGCGTCTGACATGGCCTCAGTCCTCCGGTTCGCGTGTGATAGCGGCACCACAGGCACCAAGCTTTTCCTCGATGCGCTCGTAGCCCCTGTCGAGGTGATAGACCCTGCTGAGCACGGTCTCGCCCTCGGCAGCGAGCGCTGCCAGAATCAGGCTCACCGACGCCCGGAGATCCGTGGCCATCACAGGCGCACCACGCAGACCGGCGACCCCCGTCACCTGCGCACTGCCGCCCTGGATGTCGATCTGCGCCCCCATGCGCATCAGCTCCGGCACATGCATGAACCGGTTCTCGAAGATGCGCTCATGGATCATGCTCTCCCCTTCGGCGAGACAGAGCAGTGCCATCATCTGCGCCTGCAGATCCGTGGGAAACCCCGGGAACGGTTCGGTGACGACCTCCACCGGCCGGATCATGCCGTTCCTGCGCGACACCCGAAGGCCGGGGCCGGCCCCGTTCGCCGGAATATCCTCGACGGATATGTCGGCGGCCTCCAGGCGTTCGATCAGCGCACTGACCAGATCGCGTTGGCCGCCTCGCAACGAAACGGTGCCGCCTGCAATGGCGGGGGCGATCATGTACGTGCCAAGCTCGACCCGGTCAGGCAGCACGCGATGGGTGGCGCCGCCCAGCCGCGTGACCCCCTCGATCGTGATCTCGGAACTGCCCGCGCCTTCGATCCGCGCACCCATCGCGGTCAGGCAACGGGCGAGATCTCCGATCTCGGGCTCTCGTGCCGCATTCCGGATCACCGTGGTGCCGCGCGCCAGCGTCGCCGCCATCATCAGGTTCTCGGTCGCACCGACCGAAACCATGGGCATCTCGATGACAGCCCCCTTCAATCCCGATGGAGCCGCCGCATTCACGTAACCGGCCGAGAGATCGAGCTCGGCTCCCATCTTTTCGAGGCCAGCAAGATGCAGGTCGACCGGTCGCGCGCCGATCGCACAGCCCCCCGGCAGCGAGACCCGGGCATGGCCCTCGCGCGCCAGCATCGGCCCGAGCACGAGGATCGACGCGCGCATCTTGCGCACGATGTCGTAGTGCGCGGTGTGGTTGGTGATCTGACCCGCCGCCAATGCCAGAACACGTGCGTCCTGGAGCGCGGCGATCTCACAGCCCAGAGACCCAAGCAGCGTCGTCATGGTGCGGATGTCAGCGAGCCGCGGCGCGTTCGTCAGTGTCAGGGGTTCATCCGTCAACAGGGCCGCCGGCATCAGAGCAAGGCAGGCATTCTTCGCGCCCGATATCTCGATTTCACCGTCCAGCGGACGCCCGCCAACCACTCTGATCTTGTCCATGCCGTGCCTGTATGCCCATTCTGCTCTGCCCGGACTGTGCCGGGTCTTGTGCTTAACGTCGGTGATGTCTCGAGCGCATCACGTGTCCGCGGGCTGATCCAACGCGTCCGAACCGGGGGTCTGTGCTTCTTCCTCGTCCGTTCGCGCCCGTGCCTGTGCTTTGCGCCGGTGCAGATTGTCCCGCAAAGCCGCCGCCAAACGCTCGGCGCGTGGGTCCGGATTTGCAGCCGCCGAACCGTCCCTTTTCGATCTGTCAGCCATCCGCGAGGGTTTAGCCGCTCGCCCTGCCCGCGTCCAGATACAGCTTGCAATCAGCAGATGATCCAGTATTTCTGCGCGCGCCGGTCTGGCACCGGTCAAGCTGCCGTAGCTCAGGGGTAGAGCACTCCCTTGGTAAGGGAGAGGTCGAGAGTTCAAATCTCTCCGGCAGCACCATGATTTCAATGACTTAGCGGCGTTCGGATTTTCCTGAATGCACAGAAAAGCACAGAAACTCCCCACCTGAACAGATTAATCCGGGCTGAAGCGCCGTGTTTCTGTGCGAGGATCAGACGCGCCCGCCCTTAAGCGCATGAACTTATTAGGTAAAATCACGATGTCCTGAGCCTCCCCAGAAGAGTTGGTCCACCGTTATGTTTAGGAAAACGGAGGATCAGAGATGGCGAACAAGCGAGCCAGACCGGAAGAGATCGTCACGAAACTACGACAGGTCGAGGTGCTCGTCGGCCAGGGGATGCCGAGATCGGATGCGATCCGTCAGATCTGCGTGACCGAGCAGACCTACTATCGTTGGCGCAAGAAGTATGGCGGCATGGGCACAGAACAGCTCAAAGAGCTGAAGCGGTTGCAGAAGGAGAACGAGCGACTTCGACGCGCTGTGTCTGATCTTACGCTCGACAAACTCATCCTATCGGAGGCGGCTCGGGGAGTGAAGGCCGTCCCGGAAACGGTCCGGTGGACCGGTTCAGGCCTGAACGCGCGCAGCGCCTGAGCCCCGCCCGCCGTCGAAGATGCATTGAGCAGGTTCGGCAGACGCTTGGCGTTAGTGAACGCCACGCCTGCCGTGTCCTTGGTCAGCATCGCTCTACGCAGCGACGTCTTCTGCAGGGTCGGGCCGACGAAGACAGGCTGGTCGCGGACATGATCGAACTGACCAGGCAATATGGCCGCTATGGCTATCGCCGCATTGCAGCCCTGCTACGGGACGCAGGCTGGCCAGTCAGCGACGGACGGGTCGAGCGGCTATGGCGGCGGGAGGGGCTGAAAGTGCCAATGAAACAACCAAAGAAGGGCCGGCTCTGGCTCAACGAGGGGTCTTGCGTGCGCCTCAGGCCGGAACGCAAGGATCACGTCTGGTCCTACGATTTCGTCCACTGCCGGACCGATGACGGCAAAGCATTCCGGACGCTCAACGTTCTAGATGAGTACACACGGGAGTGTTTGGCGATCCGGGTCAAGCGAAAGCTCAACTCAATCGATGTCGTCGACGCCCTTTCCGATCTGTTCATCCTGCGTGGAGTGCCCGCGTTCATCAGATCGGACAATGGTCCCGAGTTTGTTGCGGTGGCAGTCAGACACTGGATCGCCGCAGTCGGAGCAAAGACCGCATTCATAGAACCTGGATCACCCTGGGAGAACGGATACTGCGAAAGCTTTAACGGTCGCTTCCGGGATGAGCTGCTGAACGGAGAGATCTTCTACTCGCTCCGAGAAGCCCAAATCATCATCGAAGAATGGAGGCGCCACTACAACACTAAGCGACCACACAGTGCTCTGGGCCACCGCCCACCGGCTCCCGAGACCATTGTCTCCATGGACCAGGTTCCGGTCATGCACTAACAATCCAGTTGGACCACTCAGATTGGGCCGCTCAGCGGGGCGCTCATGAGCGCCCCAGTCTCCAGTCAGATCGACTGGCGCGGTGTCGCGATAAGCATCAGCTATCATCGGCATCAGTGGTCGGAGTTCGACCACATCGAAGTCAACGTCATCGGCGATGGGATAATCCCCATCACCGAGACAGGCTATCGCTCGCACTATCTGCACAGCGATGTCACGGACGAATATGGCGGTGCCGTCGCTTATGTTCTCGCGTGGCTTGAGCACGAAGCGCAGACCCCGCAATGGAAGAAGCGCGAAGAAGCCGCGCGTCAGCTTTCATTGTTCTAGCGATTTCTATCGGTCGAGATCAGGACCGTCATAGGACGGTCCTTCTCTTTTTTGCTCGCGCAGTTTGCGTAAGCGATCTTGCGCCGACGTGGTGGAACGCGTCTGACGCTCGGACTTGCGCTCTTTGAGCTTGTCGAAGCGTGGACGCTCGGGCTGCTTTTTCGGTTCGGCCCGCAGCGTATCCAAACGCTCGAAGACTGTCTTCGCCTTGGGTTCTTCGCCACGGCGCATCAGGCGATAATTTGCAGCATCGTGATGCAGGGCGCGCAAGGTTTGGGCATGTTTGGTGCGCGCAGCATTTATTTCCTTTTGAAGATCACCGCGCTCGCGCAATTGCGCGTTGATCGTCATTTGCCGCTGATCCTGATCGCGGCGCAGTGCCCACATCACTTCAAGCTGGTTCGGCTTTTCTAGCTGAGCCCGCTTGCCTGTCAGACGATCCCACAGGCCCATCATGCCTTTGCGGAAGCGATCCGCTCTTGTGCGGGCTTCAGCTTCAAACCGCGCCTTCTGGCCTGCGTCCAGCTTGGCGCGTTCATCAGCGTGCGCCTTTGCCATCTCCACTCGGCGCGCATTCAGTTGATCGAGTTCAGCACGGGCGGACGCGCGCGCTTCATCGACATGCGATTTGATTCGCGGGAGTATATCTTCAGCAATGCGCTTGCGGGTCTCCTCAACGCTATTCAATGCGTCGGGCTTTCCAAGACGGGCGTGCAACTCTTTCGCGTTCTTGCCCGTCGCCCGTGAAATCGAAATGACTTCACCTTCGAAGGTGACAGCCACATGGCCGCGCCGATCCCCGCGCGCCAAATAGAAGCCGCGCTCTTCGAGAGCGTGCGCGAAGGTGCGAGCTGAATCCGAAGTCGCCCAGGCTTCCTGTATCAGTTCTTTCAGTTCGCCCGCATGGCGTCCGATCCGCTTGGCCTGTTGCCATTCATCAAGCGAGAGGTTGCGGGGATCGCGGTCCTTCGGATCGATCAGGCCGCGCGGCATTTGCCAGCCGTTCTCAAGATAGAGCTGGCGCGAGACTTCCCGAAGCTTGTTCTTGTAGAATGACATCGGCTTGGCGGTCATCGTCTCGGGGTCGATCCGGCTCCATACCGGATGACAGTGCCGCCGTCCTTCCTTCTCGTGGAAAACAACGACGCGCGGCTGGCCCGTCAGGCCGTTTTTCTCTTCGATGGCTTCCAGTGCTTTTTCGAATGTGCGAACGTGGACACGCTCGTTCTGGGGCGGATTCATAGACACCGAAAACATGAACTGTCGGCACTTTGTGCCCTTTGCGATGGCTTCGGCTTCGCGGAGCGCGCCAACGACATCATCGGACATGAAGCCGCGAATATCGTGCAGCTCGACATGCTCGTTTTCTTCGGTCTTGAGGAGATGCAGACCGAGCTGCTTTGCGCCGCTTCGTTGTGATCCTTTCAGGATCATGACGGCTCCACATCGGTAAGATGGCCGAGCGCGCGAAGAAGCTCCCGTCGCATCAGCGCCACGTCGGCGCACGCGCGCCGAATGTCGCGTTCCGTATCGGGGAGAACGGGGAGCGTGCCGAGATTGGCCATCTTGGCGAGCTGGTTCAGATTGTTGGCGATCCTCGATTGCCCAAGCATGGCGAGCACCTGCGCCAACTTCTGTTCATCCTTGATCGGGCGACGGGACCGCGCCCGTGCGCGTTTCTTCTTGAGCCCCTGACCGTCGAAGACTTTGCGGCGGATATACGCCCCAAGCGGCATGTCGCCAGCCAGCTCTTCAAGCCTGGCGCGCTCTTCAAAAGTCAGTCTGAGGGAGAAGGGAGGTGTCTTCTTGGTCATCCAACCTCCCTGTGAACGTCTATTTCAAGATCGTTCACAGGGTCGTCGATTGTCTCAAGCACCTGATTCCATTCAGAAAGCACTTCGAACAAATAGTTCGAGATTTCTCTACTCAGGCGCACCATATTATTAAATAAGTTATTGAAAATAAACAGAAAACAGAGTTAGAGAATTTTCAGGCCCCCGTTTGGCCCACCCTTTTTGTGGCGAAGGTATGTGCTGCAATGCTCTGCGGCGCACACGGCTTGTGGCTTGTAGACCTGTTCGATATCGTCCGCTGGCACACTGCTCTTTGACATCGTGAGACCGCCAACACCGAGGGAAGACGTGGCGCTTTCGAAGAGCTGCCTGCTTCCCTCGGCTGTTTGCCTCCCGATCATTCCCTGATACCCTGACCGCCTCTCGGGAGGTTTGTCGAACCCTGAGGGCATCGCGTTGCTCTCCAATCATGGAGACATGGTGATGCGGATACTTTCAAAACGCCAGGTGAAGGAGCTGGTTCTGTACTCACCCCAACACATTGCCCGGCTGGAGAGGGCAGGCTTATTCCCCAAGCGGGTACCGCTGGGCCCGAACCGGGTGGGCTGGGTTGAAGGTGAGGTACTGGAGTGGCTTGAAGAACGCCTCCGGCGTCGAGAAGAACCACAACGACACTCCTGATTCAGGAGCTGGGTGGCCGGGGTTGCAAACCCGGTCACCCGTTTCGCGAACAGAGGGCGCGGGATAAATTGGACGCAACAAGGCCTCGCTTCATGTGTCGCTGTTGCGCCTTTCGGCTGCTCCCTCACCCCGACGGTTTCCCAAAACACCGACGTTCCCGAGCGACTGCACCATCGGATCGGCTACTCACGCATTGCGCCACGTGAGGACGTTCGCCACAAAACAATCGAGCGAGTATTGAGCGACCAGAGCGCAGATCCGGGAGATCGCAAATTTGCCGGGCAGCACCTTCTTCCGGCGCCGGAGCAAACGCGCGTCGAATGCGAGAGGTGGCGGCTGTCCCCGCGACGGTTAAGGCTCTATCGACAGACGTCCAGCGCTACTCGCAATCGAGCACAACTCTGTCGGCGAACATTGCACCCACATCTGTGTCTTCTGGCGCCTCCTCGCGTCCGAGGGCTGAGAGTGTCACCTGCAGTGCCGCCAGCTGGGTGGAGGCCTCGAACGGCAATACACCGATGGAACAGTCGCCTTGCGCCTGAACCATCTTCGGCTGTTCTGTAACGGCAAAGGCATAGTAGTAGGTGGCTTCATAGAACGCGACTTCAGCGCCGCGACCTTCCAATCGGACAGGTTTGATCAAATCGCGCAGGAACCGCAGTACAAGCCGATCTCCGTCGAGTTCCACTTTCATGGATTTCGGACGAGAAAGCTGCTGTGACTGCCCGCCCACCTTCAGGTGGGCCGCACCTTCGAACTCGTCCGGCCATGCACTTTCGTTCCTGATCAGCTTTGCGCGATCCTCGGGACGCAAGGTGCCGTCGGTTTCCGGAAGGATGCCCAGAGCACTCAAGACATACAATGTCTCGAAGAGGTCGTACTTCCAGGTCACCGCGAGTGCCGTAAGGGCGCCCTGATCGTCGAACAGAAAGTCGACACCGCCATCCACGAAGACATGTGGATGGGCTTCCACTTGCCTGGTTGACCCGAACGTGACCATCAGCGCGATCGCTGACCCAATGCAGAACCCAGTGATCGTCCGGAATATCATGCGGGCACCGCGTCTTGGGTGGCACGATCTCGATACGAACGCAGTTCGGGCAGGAACTTCTGGAACGCCTCAGCTGCAGCACCACGATCCGATCCGCTGACGATGAGAACGATCCTCGTGCTTTCGATGCCGTCGGGCCACCCGTCCAGAAGGCGCGGCGGACTGGCGATGTGACCGGCGACATGCAGCACATACGGGGCGTCCGGACAGTCCGTCACCTCGACCAACCCCTTCATGCGCAGGAGATCGGGCCCCAAAGATGCCTGAAGCGGCCCGGACTGCATCCTGCAGCGCCGTAAGATCACTCGCAGCTTCAGCGCTGAAGCAATAGGCCGTTGCCGTATCGCCGTGCTTGTTGACGTCGTGGCGATGGTGGTGATCGTGCGCCAGGCTGGCGTTGCCGAACCGGAGCCACTCCCGAACCTCGGGCGGTTTGCCTTTGGGATCGAAGGCAGCCAAGGAGAAAACCCGCTCCGCATCAATGTCTTCCGCATCGACGAGCTGGGCATTGGGGTTTCTTCGGGACAGGAGGTGCCTGAGCTCCTTCAGATCACGCAGCGACACCGGATCCCGGGCCAAGTCGCTCTTGGTCACGAGCAGAAGATCGGCAACCGCAATTTGGCGCTGCGCTTCGGGGAAACGCTCGATCGCATCTGCACCATTGACGGTATCCACCAATGTTACCACGCCGTTCAGGGTGAAGCGGCTCAACATGTAGTCGTTCGTCATGAATGTCTGCATGAGAGGGAGAGGATCGGCCAGGCCCGTTGTCTCGATCACGACTCGATCAAAGCCGGGGCCTCGGCCTTTCTCCGCATCCTCCAGAAGCCTCAGCAATGTCAGGCGGACATCCCCTGAGATCGTGCAACAGAGACACCCGACCGACATGGCGAAGGCACGCTCATCCGCGCCCGTGACCAGTGCGCCATCGACACCGGCCTCGCCAAACTCATTGACGATGACTGCTGTGTCGTCGAACCCCGGCTGACTGATCAGCCTGTTCAGCAACGTCGTTTTCCCCGCACCTAGAAAGCCGGTCAGGATAGTGACGGGAATGCGAGTCATCGAGGCGCCTCAGACAGCGCATCAGGATGGTCGCTTCCCCAAATCTGCCGGGCATCTTTGGCGATCAGTCTCTTCTGGATGCGATCCAGTTCCTGGAGAGCCTGCTTTTCATCTCGGGTTCTCTCAAGCGCCTCGGAGTACTTGCGCTGCACTGACTTTGGCCGCCACGGCAGCATGGCGGAGGCGAGCCACGTCCGAAGCTCTGAAGGCAGACGGTCGAACTCATGCATAGGGTTCTCGTTCCGGCGCCTGCGCTTCAGGCTGGTTCGTCCGCGGTTCGTCATGGTTGCGCGCGCGGGCTTCGTCGCCCGCGAGCCTGGGATAGAGCTCATTCCGGGACGATCTCGCCGGGCAGGGTGTTGACCGTCATCGTTTCGCTTGGCTGAAAATGGACAACCGAGCGGATCGACTTGCCTGCTTTCAACAGATCGAAGGCCGTGTTGATCTGGTTGTGGGTCATGTTGTGCGTGATGTAGGGGTCGACGCTGAAATCGCCTCGCATCCATTCGTCGACCATGCCCGGCAACTCGCTGCGGCCCAAGACGCCGCCAAAGGCGGTGCCGCGCCAGACCCGCCCGGTCACCAGTTGAAAGGGTCTGGTCGAGATTTCCTGGCCAGCGCCTGCCACACCGATCACAGTGCATTCGCCCCAACCTTTGTGACATGCTTCAAGCGCCGAGCGCATCAGATCGACATTGCCGACGGCTTCGAACGTATAGTCTAAGCCGCCACCCGTCATTTCGACCAGCACATCCTGGATTGGCGCATCGTAGTCTTTGGGATTGATGCACTCGGTGGCACCCAGTGCCTTCGCAAGCGGGAACTTCGCTGTGTTGATGTCGATGCCGATGATCTTGGACGCGCCGTTCATGACGGCCCCTTGAATCACCGCCATGCCGACAGCACCCAATCCGAAGACCGCTACGCTCGCGCCGGCCTCAACCTTCGCAGTGTTGCGGACAGCGCCCATGCCAGTCGGAACCGCACAGCCCATCACCGACGCCTTGGACAGCGGCGCGTCCTTGGAGATCTTGGCGACCGAAATTTCAGGAAGAACCGTGTACTCGCTGAACGTGCTGGTGCCCATGTAGTGCAGTATCTGCTTGCCCTTGTACGAGAAGCGGGAAGTCCCGTCCGGCATCAGGCCGGCGCCTTGTGTCTTGCGGACGGTCTGACAGAGATTGGTCTTGCCCGACTTGATGTAGGGGCACTCGGGGTCTTCCGGGACATAGAGCGGTATGACGTGATCCCCTGGTGCAACCGACGTGACACCTTTGCCAATCTCTTCGACGACCCCGCAGCCCTCATGACCGAGGATGCACGGGAACAGACCCTCTGGGTCTTCGCCCGACAGGGTGAAGACATCCGTGTGGCAGAGGCTGGTTGTCACGATCCGGACGAGAACCTCACCCTCCTTTGGACCCTCGAGGTCGATCTCCTCGATTTCCAGCGGTCGGTTCGGTTCCCAGGCAATGGCGGCGCGCGTCTTCATTTCGGGTCTCCCCTTCGTTTGACTTCAATGAACGAACTGTCGGTCTGCGTGTTCGTCGGGGTCAGCGACCGGATCGAGCACGAGGACAAGCCGCGTCTCACCCGTACCCTCGATGGGCGGTGAGCGGTGCAGCAGGCAGGATTTAGGGTTTGTGGGCCAAAGCGTGCCGCGCAACACGATCGGTGCACCGTTGGGCACAGTAAAGACGCGCTCCGGGTCCGCCCCATCGGTTGAGATCCCGTATTGGGTCCCGGTCCCACGATACGTGCACACCAGCCGTGACGTCACCGCGTCGATGTGAAACTTCCGGCAGGCGTTCGTGGTGACCACATCTAAGCGCAGACGAAGGAATGGCACCTTAACGAGTTCGGCGAAGATACTCGCAAGAGCCGCCGCGTCGTCGATCAACATATCGCGTTCGGGTCCACCCGGCGTCCCGGCCAGGTCGCAGGTCCGATGAACCACTTGGCGCACGGCTCTCCGGTCGCAGGATGACGCGGGCGCGCGGCAATTGCTCGGGCTTCAGAGCGTCGATCCAGGCTTGAAAGCTCGGCAAGGGTTGACGCCGCCAGATTGCCGCAGCGCAGGCGGGATTGTGGATTACCTTCATACCTTCTGGCGTGCCTGCGAGGCCGACGCCGACCTCCGCGTCCTTCAGCAACTCCTGTGCTTCGATCATTCAGCGGCCTCCACGCGCCGCCATACCGGAAACGGGTCCGACAGCTCCGGCAACTCCTCAAGATTGCTTGCAACGACCGCCGGCAACAGCGCCGCATCGAGGCGCGCTCTCAGGGCGGGCCAATCGATACCTGAGCCGATGAAAACGATCTCTTGTCTTCGATCTCCCCAAGGCTCCACCCAGTGATCCTTCAGATAAGCCTGTGCGCTCTCGTTGTCAGGCCAACGTTCTTTCGGAACTGTGGCCCACCAGTTGCCCAGCGGCTTGACCGAGGATAGTGCGCCTGCCAGCGAGAACTCGGCGACCCAGTCAGGGCGTGTGGCGATCCAGAAGTGCCCCTTCGACCGGATGACCCCGGGCATATCTCCGTTCAGCACGGCCATGATCTTTTCCGGGATGAATGGCCGCCGCGCCCGGTAGACGAAACTCGTTACACCATACTCTTCGGTTTCTGGCACGTGGTCTGCGAAGCCATAGAGTTCCTTGGCCCACATCGGGTGCTCGTGGGCCTTGTCGAAATCGAACAGCCCGGTGTCGAGGACGCTGTCCGCGGGCACGTCGGCATGGTTTGCCTCGATGATCTTGGCATCGGCGTTGAGGCTGCGGATGATCTTGCGGGCGGCATCGACGCGCTCGGGGCCAGCATCATCCACCTTGTTGAGGATCACAACGTCCGCGAATTCGATCTGGTCGGTCAACAGGTGAACAAGCGTGCGCTCGTCCTCCTCACCCAGCGTTTCGCCACGGTCACTTAGAAAATCGTGGCTGGCATAGTCCTTGAGCAGGTTCACCGCATCGACAACAGTAACCATCGTATCGAGCCGAGCCACATCGGACAGGCTCTCCCCCGCCTCATCACGGAACTCGAACGTTGCGGCCACGGGAAGAGGTTCGGAAATTCCTGTCGACTCGATCAGCAAATAGTCAAAGCGACCTTCGGCGGCGAGGCGTCGAACCTCGGCCAGAAGGTCGTCACGCAGCGTGCAGCAAATGCAGCCGTTTGACATTTCGACCAATGTCTCATCGGTGCGGCTGAGTTCGGTATCGGCACGGACAAGGTCGGCATCGATGTTCACCTCGGACATGTCATTGACGATGACCGCGACGCGACGCCCCTCGCGGTTGTTCAGCACACGGTTCAGCAGTGTCGTTTTACCCGCGCCCAAGAAGCCGGACAGGACGGTGGTGGGAAGGCGGCTGGTCTGCACGAGTGAAGTCTCCCTTTGCAATGCGGAGATGACACCTGGCTATCCAGGTAAGGCAGCAGGCATATCTAATATGTTATATCATAACAATACCAGAGGTATCAGATTAACCGATGCTGTGAGGGCTTGTGACGCCAGGAGGCGCTACATTTGAACCCGCATCGATCCGCAAATCTGGGATCGTTCAGATGGACACCACTGCAACAGTTTCATTGACTTGGCTTCAATGTCCAGTTTCGCGCAGCTGTCAGCGTAGCCCTTCGACCAGCTGCGCCCGAAGTTCCCCCAGCTACGGCTGTGACGCCTACTGGCATCCTGCGCCATGAGTGGACGAAGAAAGATCAGACATCGGTGCAACGATTGCTGCAGACTTACTGAGTCGGAATGCGAAGACGTTGGTTGCTTGCCTACGACCGGCTTCATCGCTTCGGACATGCACGACATCCTGAGACGCCGAGCGTGTTTATCGTCATGTTTACGAGTCTCGGCTACGCGAATGAGTTCTCGGCCGAGGGAGCCTCAGATGTCGCGGCAGATCACAAAATCTTATCTCGAGCGGCGCTATTGGGTGGCAACGCTTGTCATGCTCTCTGTCTTGGCGTTGACCGTAATCATCGGGTCTTCGCAGTTATCGTCGCTTCAGAACAATGCACGATACTCTGGAGCTTTTGTCGAGCTGGCCGAAACCACAAACGATATCGAACGTGCCCTTCTACGGCTCGAGATCTCCCAGCAGCAAACCGTGGATGCCACTGAGGCGGCGGCGCAGATTGCAAGCGGCGCGGAAACACTGCGCAGTGCGATTGTCTCGCTGGCGGAGATCTACACGGCCCTGCGTCTGTCCGATCCGGACGCCGACGACGAGGAGGGGAATGCCGAAGAAGCCGATGAAAACGAACTCGTGGACAAACTTGCTCTGGACAAGCTGGCCCTTGCGAGCAGCTACGGTCTGGCTTCGCGCGGAATGCCTCGGGAAATGGTCGAGCTTTGGGAGAACGAGGACGACGAGGAAGCTGAGGAGACAGCGCAGGAAATGGCGGCGGAAGGCGCATCCGGGGCCGATGACGAGGATCTGTTGGAAGAGAACATCGGCACCTTCCTGAGCCTTGCGCTGGAGGTTGAAGAGCAGGCCAGGGAGACAGGCGTGCTTGATGTCGTTCGCATCTGGAGGGCGAGCGACCACTTCGAGACAATGATTCGACCGGCCTTGGACGACCTGACAGTTGCCATTCGGGCCAGCGCAGACCGCAGCGCGAACACCGCGCTCTTTGTTCTGGCGCTGGGGGCCGTTCTCTGCGCATTGGCATCCTTGGCCATCGCCGTCTTTCTCTTCAGGCCAATGGTCGCCGCCGTGGTGGACTATCAGATCGCGCTCGTGTCCGAACGCGATCGCGCAATTGCATCCAGCAAGGCCAAGAAGGACTTCCTTGCGGTGATGAGCCACGAGTTGCGCACGCCGATGAACGGCATCCTGGGTTTCGCGAACCTCGCCCTTCGGACTGAACTCGCGCCCACACAGCGGGACTATGTCGAGACGATAAAGACCTCAGGCGAGCGGCTTCTTGAATTGTTGAACGACATTCTTGACCTGTCGAAGATCGAGGCAGGCTCGCTCGAAACGGAACCGCACCGGTTCTCGCTGCATGATACGATCGACTCTGCTGTTCAGCTCATGTCCGCCCAGGCGTTCGAGAAGCGTTTGGAAGTAAGCCACTACGTAGACGCCAATCTCGCAAAGGAGCTTTGTGGCGACAGCGGTCTCATCAGAAAGCTGGTGCTCAACCTTGTTGGGAACGCAGTCAAGTTCACGGAGGAAGGCGGCGTTGCGATTGAAGTGTCGAGACATGAAGGGTCGATGCCCGAGGACGCAGGCGTCTGGGTAGAGATTGCAGTCAGGGATACGGGAATTGGGATCCCGGAAGAGAAACGCAGCCATATCTTCGAGCGGTTCGCCCAGGCAGACGATTCTACCCAACGCCTGCACGAGGGGACCGGGCTGGGCCTGGCAATCTGCAAGGAGATTGCCGAACTGATGGGCGGACGGGTCTGGGTCGAGAGCGAAGTCGGCGTCGGCAGCACATTCCGTGCATTGCTGCGTTTGGAGCATATCGACCCGGCGGCACCGTCACACCGAGAGTTCAACGGACATGACCTGTCCGGTGCGCGTATTCTTGTCGTCGACGACAACGAGCTCAACCGCCGGATTGCAATGCTGCAACTGTCTGCGTACGGCGCCCGAAGCGTTGCGGTGCAATCGTGTGCGGAGGCCTTGGACGCCTTGGCTCGTGCCGTCGCCGAGGACGATCCGTTCCGGATCTGCGTGATAGATCAGATGATGCCGGTGACCGATGGTATCGCACTGTTGCGCATGATCCGTACTGACGATCGTTACGCTTCGTTGAAGACCATACTGTCCTCCTCGGCCGGTGTTCGGACTGACAAGGACGCAAGGCAGCTTGGATTTGACGCTGCTGTGCCAAAGCCTGTTAGTCAGGAACGTCTGATCGTAAGCATCTCGGAGCTTCTTTGCGAAGGCGTGGAGCAGTCTCTTGCAGCGGAAATCGACGAGAGGTTCGAGGCCAGCGCCGAGCAGCCAGTCGAGGCCCCGAACACTGGAAATCACCTCCTTGTCGTCGAAGATAACGTTGCCAACCTGAAGCTTGCTTGCCTGCTGCTAGAACAGGCGGGCTACACAATCGACAAGGCCATAAACGGAATCGAGGCCGTCGCCGCCGCCACCCGGTTCAATTATGCAGCCATCCTGATGGACATTCGGATGCCCATCATGGATGGGATCGAGGCGACCAAACGGATCCGACAGTTGCCCGGAAGCCGCGCAACAGTGCCGATCATCGCCATGACCGCGGACATTGCCGAGTACGCTGATGACGAGCTTCAGGAAGCGGGCATGGCTGCAGTGATCCCGAAGCCAGTAGACGAGAACAAGCTGCTTGCAGTGCTGTCCAACCTTGTTGGCTCGAAGGATAGCGATGCAGCTTAAGGGCTCTGTCTGAGGAACTTGGCTTGAGATGGGATATCGCTCCCCCTACCGTTGCAGCATGAGCAAACCGAGCCCTTTTCGCTACTTCAAGACCTCGCCTGAAATCATCCGCCTCGCCGTGATGATGTACATCCGTTTTCCGCTGTCGCTGCGAAACGTCGAGGATCTGCTGCACGAGCGAGGTATCGACGTCAGCCACGAGACGGTCCGGTTCTGGTGGCACAGGTTCGGCCCATTGTTCGCAGCAGAGATCCGAAGGCGGCGTGTCGAGGGCATGCGGTCGAGCAATTGGCGTTGGCACCTGGACGAGGTGTTCGTAAAGATCAATGGCGAACAGCACTACCTGTGGCGAACCGTAGATCATGAAGGCGAGGTCCTCGAGAGCTTCGTGACGAAGACACGTGACAAGAAGGCGGCATTGAAGTTCGTCAGGAAATCCCTGAGGCGGCATGGTCCTGCCCAGGTGATCGTCACCGACAGGCTGCGCTCCTACGGCGCGGCCCTGCGGGAATTCGGTATCAGCGACAAGCAGGAAACTGGTCGCTGGGCCAACAATCGCGTGGAGAATTCCCACCAACCGTTCCGAAGGCGGGAGCGGGCGATGCTCCGATTTCGTCGGATGCGAACATTGCAGAAATTCGCCGCCGCTCATTCCTCAGTGCACAACCATTTCAATCAGGAACGCCACCTCTTCAGCCGGGACATCTTCAAGCTCAACCGCGACGCCGCTCTCACCGAGTGGCGTCAGCTCGGCGCGACCTGAAAGTCGACTTTCATGGGCAATCGGATACCGGTTCGCATTAGTCTGCCAGCACCGCCACTGAACCCGTCCAACTCGTTCTATGTTTGGTCGCGCAGGCGAAATTTTTCCTTGTTTCATAGGGTTATGGCTGAGGGGCTATTCACCTCGGGACGCGCAGAAGTGCGGAAATGCGTTCTCTTTGCCCCATATTCTCTGAACCTGATGACTGCGCCGATTTGGTGAATTTCTCCCAAGGCGTTGAAACTGGAGGGCTTTTGAGATCGCCTGCCTAAACACTTCGACGCCAGTGGCATTCGGCAAGATGGAACGGAGATCGAACGTTCGCCAGAGCTCGTGGCCTGCGGTGCGGATGACATGTAATGCCCAACGATATGATGGCGGATTGCGGACGTCTGTTGCGGTCGCGCAGAGCGCAGTTGGCATTTCCGTAAGCAGACATTCAAATCCCGACAAATCGGGCTGATCAACGGACAGATGAGATGCGCGAGAACGGACATTCGGAACCGGTGACTGCGCATTACTCAACCAATTAAACTCACCCTCGTTGCCAAAACTCATGCATGGTCAAGTGTTGTCGAGCTGCCGAGTTGAACAAGTCTGTTCGTGAACTGATCTCACCTAACGGTCTTCGACCCGTTTCCTTCTCTTCTGAGTTTCCACACGTTGCAAGAGCCGCGCCATCCAGAGCGGGGATGGCGTTTCCACTTGCTGATTGGGTCCGCCGTTGCCCAACTCCTTTATAGGTCGCGGATCGACTAGAGACATTCGTGTTGCAAATGCCAGCCACCACACCAGGAATACCCCGATAACCCAGAAAACCAACTGCCAGACCCAAAGCGACGGCAGTGCGAGGGACTGGCTGTCGCCGCTGAAGACCGGCCGGGCAAAGAACCAGTTGCCAAGAATCGCGCCTGGACCAAGTGCCAAAAAGGCCCACAGCAGGATCAACGACCACTGCGCGGCGCTGACCGCGCGACCGCCGGATCGTTGTGGGTGATCCCGCTGGAAAATGTCGTGCAAGCGATCGCGTTCGGCGCGACCTTCACTGTGATGGGTGAAGATGGCGACCAGCAGACACACCGAAAGGTTTAGTGCCAGCCCCCAACCGGCGGAATGAATGGTCAGCGGCCAACGGCCCCACGGTAGATCGACGAAGAGACCTTCGAACAGGATCAGCCCAAGAGGTTCTGTAAAAATCACTGCGATGAACCCGAAAATGATACCGGCATTCACGGCACCGCGGCTGATCCATCGGACCCAACAAAGCCCAAGCAGCGCTGGAAAAAGCTGTGCCGAAAGGCTGGGCGCCAGCGCGCCAAGGGTTTCGGCGAGCATCGGTGCGAAGCTTGCGAGCACAGCGATCAACAGGAACACGGACGCCAGCGTGATCCGCCCCGTCAAAACGCGCCCTTCGGGCGACCGGTCGGGCAACAGGAACCTGTCAAGAACGTCCGAGACGACGAGACTGGTTCCTGATTGTGCAAAAAAGGCAATGCCGATCTGGAACGACACCACCAGCAACACGATGACGGAAAGCGCATAGGCCTCCCCGCCCTTAGCCATCCGGGCCAGCAAACCGTTCAGAGATGATGTGCCGACGAGATCCGCGATCAGAGGCAACGCCAGCAACAACAGGCCGGTTCCCAACATTGCGGTGATCCAGACATGGCCGATAGCGAATCCCGAACCCTGTCGGGTCGTGGAGCCCAGCAGGCCCAGATTAGGGCTAAACACGATACCGCCCATCGCAAGGGTACCAGACAAAATTGCGGTCGCTGTCCAGATCCCGCCGCTGGCGGGCTCTTTCCCGATGCCGGCGCTGTACTGCATTGCACCTGGGATCACGTCTGCAAGATCGAGCGTGAAGCTGCCGTCAGCTAGAACAAGCCCAACGCCGCCCGCCAAGGCGATCAAAAACAGCAGCAGGATTGTTTGTCCTGCTATGGCATAAATCGTGCCGCGCCAGCCGCCGATCACCCCCGACAGGAAAAGCCCTGCCGCGACGCCCCAGACGGTCATCATGCGAGGCACCGCGCCACCTGATGCGAGTTCGACAACCGAGCCAAGGCGGGACAACGCCATTGCCGAAAATGGCACGGCAAAAAGCATAGCAATGATCAGGCAATGGGTGCGCAGCGCATCGGATTTGAAATAAGTGCCGAGCAGATCGCCGGACGACCGCGTGCCAAGGATCCCGGCCGCGAGCCAAAGGCGATTGTGCACCAGAACGCCGGCCAATGCGGCCACGATCAGACCGAGTGCCAGGTGGCTGGCGGAAAGCCCAAAACGCGCTGTCATCAGAATTTGGTCGTGAAGTCCAAATCCCGCGATCAGCACACCGACAAATCCGAATAGAAAGCACCAGCCAGGCAACGTGCCGCCGGCATCAAGCCAATCGCTCGGATGGACGCGGCGGCGGTCGGTCACCGTGGCCAGATAGATCTGCCATGCAAACATAGCGATTATCGACGCGAGCAGAAGCTGAGTCATCCTTTCGTCTGATCCGATCGCGGTGGTCGGAACTCGCGGATCACATCAAAGCGTTCGAAGGCCCGGCGCACACCGAAGAAGGTGACCAAGTAGAAGACTACCGCAATAAGTATGACAATAAACCCGAGTCCGACAGGAACGAATAGACGCACAGCCTCGGCACTGCCCAGCAATAGCGACAGCAGGAACCAGACGAGACCTGCGCCGTAGACGCACAGGCCCAGTGCCAGTTCGCGGGGTGTGAAGCCGGTGCGCCAGACAGCGTTCACAATGACATGCGCGCCGAACCCGGCCAGCAGAACTGCGAAACCTGCCGCTGCGGCCCACACAGATCCACCGCCAAAGGCGTGGATCAGAAAGACGACAGCCAGAAACCCGGCCGCCAGCCAGATCCCCATGGCCAGCGCGTGACGGTCCAGTGCGCTGTGGTCGGGGTCAGGTGTCGGTGCCATCGCGTCCGCCGTCCTTGTCGGCAAAGTTGCGGAACGACATGCCGCCCGCACTGCCCAGCTTGTCCAGCGGCAGGCCAAGTTCCTGCATCAGCCCGTCGACGAAGGCGACCTGGGTGCGGTACTTCATGGCCGAATTCGCCACACGGTCGGTCATGTTGCCGCCGCCGCCACCGCCAGTTGGCGCTTCACCGTCGATGACCTCGGACGGGCTGTTGATGCCCGGCACGCCGTCGACCTGCAGGATCTTGATCGAGTCGATGTTTTCCATCGGCTTGACCGTTTCGCGGATGATGTTCGGCAGGCTCTGGACCAGATTCTCGTAGATCGCGCTGCGGCGGCTTTCTTCGGACCGCAGGTTTTCGGCCTCATTCAGCTTGCGGGCGCCGTCGGCGTCCTTTTCATAGCGGACCTCGGCCGCATTGGCTTCGGCAATCTCGGCCTCGGCCCGGCGTTCTGCGGCGGACTTCTGCGCTTCGGCATGGGCGGTTATGCGCAAGGCATCGGCTTCAGCGCGCGAAGCAGCTTCGACCAGTTCGATCTGCTTGGCGCGTTCGGCGATCTCGATGGCGCGGGCGCTGGCGACTTCTTCCTCCAGGCGGGCGTGTTCCTTGCGGGCCTTGGTCTCTTCGATCCGGGCACCGGTTTCCTCGATGGCCTTGTTCACGACGGCGATCAGGCGGTCCTTGTCGACAATCTCAACCTCACGGCTCTGTTCGATCTCGACCCGCTCGATATAGCGGGTGGCGGCGATCTTCATTTCTTCGATCGTGCGTTCCGTTGCGATACGCGCATCCTCGGTCTCGCGCCGCGCTTCGGTCTCGGCCAGGCGCAGGGTCTGGCCCTTGGCGATCTCGCGCCGGGCGACCTCTTCGTCACGCGCCAGCCGGTCCATGTCGACGGTCCGGCGGCGTTCGATCGCAGCGCGTTCTTCCTCGGCCATCGCCGCTTCGCTGGTCAGGCGCAGGCTGCGGGATTTCTCGACCGCCAGCACCTCGACCGCGTTTTCGGCCTCGATCCGGCTGGCTTCGGCCTGCTGCGTCTGAGCATAGCGGTGGGCATCGACCTCGGCATTTGCCGTGGCCTCGAACAGCTGTACGTCCTGCCGGGCCCGGATCTCGGCTTCGCGCACGGTCTTTTCGTTTTCGATCCGCTCGGCCGCGACCTCGCGTTCCGATGTGATCCGGCGGGCATCCAGTGCCTTCTGCGTGTCGATTGCCTGCGCTTCGTCTTCCTGACGGCGCTGGATCTCGAGAATCCGCACGGTGCTTTGCGACCGGATGCGTTCTTCCTCGATGGCCTTTTCCTTGGCGATGCGCACGCGTTCCGATTCCTGTTCGGCCCGGACACGGGCGGACTGGATCCCGATGGTCGAGTTGGCGCGGTCCTCCTCGATCTCGGCCTCGCGCTCGGCCTTACGCCGGGCGACATCGCGGGCCTGTTCCAGGCGGGCGTATTCCAGGTCGCGGTCGATCTCGATTTCGCGTTGCTCGGCTTCAAAATCGCGCAGCTTGATGGCCACCCGGGTTTCGTTCTCGATTTCGTTGCGCATCTTGCGCCGCGACTCGATCTGTTCAGTCAACTGGGTCAGACCTTCGGCATCGAACGCATTCGAAGGGTCGAAGACCGAGATATCGGATTGGTTCAGCACGACCAGCGCGGCGTTTTCCAGCTCCAACCCGTTCTTGGCCAGCGTGGGTTCGATCAAGGCTGAAACCTCGCGCATGTACCCCAGCCGGTCGGCGTGCATTTCGTCCATGGTCATCCGAGCGGCGACGGCGGACATCGCGTCGATCAGACGTCCCTGGATCACCTCTCTCAATCCCGATGAATCGCCGGTGCGCTCGCCCAGCGTGCGCGCGGCGGTGGAAACGGCCTCTTCGGTCGGGGATACGCGCACGTCGAACTCGCAGGCGACGTCGACGCGCATCTTGTTGCCGGTGATCAGCGACTGCTCGCCCATGCGGCGCACCTCGACCGGCACGGCGCTCATGTTCACCAGGGTAATGTTGTGCACGATCGGGATCACCAGCGCCCCGCCGCCCATCACGACCCTCTCGCCGCCCGAACCGGTGCGGACAAAGCTTTGGTCCTTGGATGAATGGCGATAGAGCCAGTGCAGGAGGTAGACCCCGATCGCGATGACGACGATCAGAAGGACCAGAATGGCGATGGCGTCGGCGCCGGTCATGGGCGGATCCTCCGGGTTCAGTAGCGTTCTTTTCCTGCCACCGAGAGCAGGATGAGCGAGATGGCGAACAGATTGACGAGATCAGCAATGGTGTAGAGCACGACGATGCCGCGCACATGACCGGTGCCGATGACGACATCGACGAAGTGCAGGATCGGCAGGATCACCCAGCCGATGGTCATCAACAGGCGAATCCAGAAATACCCCAGCCGGATCGGGCGGGACGCTTCGCGCACCGCGTCGGCCATGTGGCCGAAATAGAACTCACCCAGGATATAAAGCCAGAAGGCAATCGATAGCAGCACGCCCAGCGTCGGATCGAAGATATCCGCGTCCCCCATGTGGCGGCAGAAGACCATCAGGATGGCCGCGGCGGTCGTGCGCCAGAAGATGCCGATGGGCACCGGGTTGACCGCATTGGCAAAGAAGTACACCGCCGCGACGATCAACGGATGTGCGGTGTACCAGGCGATGTATCTTGGCGCCGCGGTCAGTTCCGCCTTGGCGGTCCAGATACCCAGCGACTGGTAGTAGACCAATCCCGTCGCCAGCAATGTCGTCGCAGACAACGCCACCGGGACGCGCCAGCGTTCGGACATCCACGACAGGCCCAGAGCCGACAACGCGGCCAATGCAAAGCTGGCCACCATGGCTGCCGCCAGCGAGGTTGCCACCAGATCGCTGGAATGAAAAAGTGCGCCGTGCATTCAGGCCCCCTCAGACTTGCGCCCGGATGTGCGGCATCCGGCTGTAGAGCGCGACCATGGGCAGGATCAGCAGGCCAAAGATGAACTGCTGCCATTCATAGGACAGGCCGATACCGATCAGGAAACTGGTCAGCACCTGCAACACCAGGACGCCGATCACTGTGAACCCATAGCCGCCATACCCGCCCGCCAGCGACGTTCCGCCAATCACAACTGCGGCCAGCGTGGTGAAAAGATAAGGATCGCCCACCCCGATGAACCCGCCGCCGGACCAGCCCAGCAACAGCGCCCCCGTCATGGCCGCGAAGAACCCGGAGAGCATGTAGGCGAAGCACCAATAGCGCATCTCGGAAATCCCGATCAGCCGGGCGGATTCCCGATTGCCGCCCAGGGCATAGAGCCGCCGACCATAGGCCGTATAGCGCAAGCCCAGGATCACGATGATCGCCAGCGCGATCCAGATGATGATGGTGGGCGGCACGCCCAGCCCGATGATCCGCCCGTTCATCGCGGCCAGATTGCGCAGCCAGTCGGGCACGGTGCCCATGACGTTGCCGGCCTGCGCCGAGCCGATGCTGGTCAGGATCTGCACCAGCCCGGCCACCGCAAAGCCTGTGCCCAGCGTGACGATCAGCGCCTGCCCCTGCAGGCGATAGGACAGGATCCCGTTCAGCAGGCCAATCAGCCCGCCCAGCACCAGAACGAACAGCACAGCAACGCCCGAAGGCAGGCCCAGACCGATCAGGAACATCAACCCGATATTCGCCGCCCCGATGACGAAGGGGATGGACAGATCCAGCCCGCCCAGCAGCGCGACCATGGTCTGGCCCGTGCTGGCGATGCCTAGAAACGCCGCAAACAGCAGCATGGCGCGGATGTTGGCGGTGGACAGGAAACCTTCGATCGAGAACGCACTGACCATGATCAGCGCGGCCAGGATGATCAGCCCGATAAAGGCGCTGCGGCCTTGGGCGAAATAGCCCGAGACTTTGAACGCGAAGACCAGGATCAGTTCCAGCACCAGGAACGCGATCAGGTTCGTGACCTTACGGAACTCGGGCACTGTCGCCGTGATGATCAGATACGCCAGCAGCAACAACGCCATGGCGATGACCATCACCCGGTTGGCGTGCCACCATGTCATGTCGGCCGCCGTTTCCGGCGCCTGACGCGCCTCGACCGAAACGACGACCATGTTCGCCAGCCACAGCACTGCCAGAACCGTGATCGCCGTGTAGAGGATCACCAGTTGCGACGACAGCCCCTCACCGAACCCCAGGCCCAGCCCGATAGCGCCAATGACCAGCGCCAGCGCGATGTTGAACCAGAACAGGAACGGCGTGCGGGGCACCGGCAGTCCGGTCATGCGGGGGGTTCGCGCCGTCATCGGGCGCCTCCGAACAGGCCCGGGCCGGTGGCCATCAGGCCCACGAACATCAGCAGGATCATGGCGCCGATGGCGATATAGAGGAAGGTGCTGAACCGGACCGCCGACGCCTCGGCAAAGCTGATCCTGAGGGTGAAGGTCGCCACCACCAGCAACGCCGCCGCTGTGAAGGCGATGGATTGCAGCGGGCTGAGGGCAATACCGCCGACATCCGTGGCCCCTGCAACCGGCAACAGGAAGTAGCGTTCGGCCAGGGGAGCAAGCGCTGTGGCTTGCGGTGCCTCGCCGACATAATCGCCGTATGTGCCGACCTGGATCATGATCCCGGCCACGATGACGCCCAGCACAACGAACGCCGAATAGGGCGTGATAAAGGAGATATGGCGCCCCACCACCGGCACCAGCAATGTCAGCAACAACGACAGGACCAGGATCACGCCATAGGCCAGATTGGTCACAAAGGACTGGATCGCGCCGAAGTCGAACGTCGTCAGCACATATCCGATCAGGAAGAGGTTCAGCGCACCTAGAAACGCCCCCGTGATCGTGCCGCGCCCGCCGGAAAGGGCCACGCCGCCAAGAACCAGCGCAGTGATCGCGGTCAGGGTCAGCTTGGTTCCTTGCGTCGGGTCCCCCGATCCGATCAGCGCAGTGTAGCAGATCGCGGCCAGCCCTGCGAAAATGCCTGAAATCACGTGCGCGCCGATCCGGGTCGGGTAGATCCGCACGCCACTGGTATAGGCCGAGCGTTCGTCATAGCCCATCATGCGCAGGTTGCTGTAGAACGTGGTGGCGGTGAACAACAGCCATCCCGCCGTGGCCAGCGCCAGGATCAACAGGACCGGCGTGAAGATCGTGTCGCCGAAGCCCCATTCGAACATCCAGTCAGGGGATTCCCCCCCAGGTCGGGGCAGGATTACGAGATTGATGCCGGTGAATGCCAGGAAACCTGACAGCGCCACGATGATCGGCTGGACCCGGACATAGATGATGATCAGCGCGAACAGCACCTGGTAGAGCACGCCAATGCCGATGGCGACCAGGAAGACCGGTATGGGCGATGTTACCAGATCCAGACCGTTCAGCTTGACCATGACGACATTGATGAACGCCACTAGCGGCCCCATGGCTAGGTCCGTCGTCCCGCGTCCGGCAATGGCCGTCGCCATCAGCGCATAAGTCGCCAGGATCAGCGGGGCCGCAACGATGATGGCGGACCCGATCCCGGATTCCGACACCAGCCGGGGCCCCCGGATCACCGCCGTCGACAGCAGAATCGCAGCCAGCACGATGGGCACCAGAAGATAGGTGCTCTCGTTTGCGCTGCGTGCCATACCCGTCGCCCTGCTCGGATCTTAGAAGTCGATCACGCGGCGACCCGGCGCGGCACGGGTTTCGCGGTCACGGCCGGGTATCGAGACGACGGAACCTCCGCCCTCGCCACCCCGGCGCAGCGGATCGTTCTGGACAATCTTGCGCAGAACCGGGGCCACGACATTGCGGAATTTCTCTGGGTCTTCAGATGTCGGGAAGTGCCCGCCAGAGAAGATGATGCATTCCGAGTTCTTGACCTTTTCTGCCGTGCGTTCGGTCATCTCGGGCGTACAGGCGAAATCGTAGTCGCCGGTCAGGAAGTAAATCGGCAGCTTGCCGGAAATCTTGTGCACCCGGTCGCGGAAGTCGCTGTCGACCGAGTAGTAGTAGAGATCGCCCTTGAAGATGCCCGGCCCGCCCTGGGCGTAATACCACCACGTCTCGTGCCGATACTCGTCCGGGCTTTCTGGCGACATCAGCCCGAAGGTCGAGGTCGCGACCGCCTCGCCGCCATGGATGTGCGGATGATGCAGCGGGTCGATCCACCAGCCTGGCGAATGATCACAGGCCTCCAGCGCGATCAGGGCCGAAAACTCGTTCTCGTGGTTCAGCGCCAGCGGCAGGCAGACATTGCCGCCCATGGATTGTCCCATGATCACAGGCTTTTCCAGTTCCAGCGCCCGGCAGAAGGCGACGATGAACTCGCAATAGAACCGTTCGGTCAGCTTGTATTCGTCATCCATCTGGTAGAAATCCGCCGGGGGGATCGACTTGCCGTGCCAGGGCAGATCGAAGGCGATCATCCGGAAGTTCTTGGTGAATTCAGCATCGCACATCTGGTGGCGGTACTGGCGGTTGTCGGTGCCGGCGGTGTGCAGGCAGACCATGGGAATGCCGTCGCCGGCTTCCTCGTAATAGGTCCGGTAGTTTCGGCCCTCGCACTGGACATAGACATAGCGGCCGACGATCGGGTCGTGGGTGTTCATCTCTCTCTCCTCTCGGCTCAGACCTGCCGCATCAGGGCCAGCATGTGGGTCAGTGCGCGCACGTTCTGCCAGAATGTCATCTGGTTGCCTTCGATCACCAGTTGCTTGTGCAGCGGATGGGCCATGGCCCAGATGTCGTTGAACATCGGCGGCGGCACTTCCTGGGTGAACTTGGACCAAGCGCTGGTCGGGGCGCGCAGGCCGAATTCATAGCCCATGTCGGATGGCTCCAACCCTTCCGAGATCTGGCGGATCTTGCCGCCGTCCATGCGGATCAGGTAGTCGGTGTCATCAATCCCCAACACGAACCGGCCCGAAAAGAAGCGCCCGATGACAGGGAGCCGACGGTCGGCGTTGACCGTGCGGGCCCAGCTTTCCAGCCAGGTCAGGTCGAATGTCTTGCGGCGGCTGTAGTTCACGGGATGTCCTCCTTTTCGTTCGGGTCAGCTTCCCGGCAGGGGTTTCTTGGCGGGCCCGTAGCGGGCCGTGAATGACGCGGTTTCGATCGCAACGGGCAGGACGGCGGCTGAAAACGCGGGCAGGTCGGCATCGGCGGGCAGGTCCAGGCGAGGTGTTTTCAGCGCATAGAGCGTGAAAACATACCGGTGTTCGCAATCCGGCGGCCAGGGGCCGGCGTATCCCGCACCGTAGCCGGCGATGCCAAAGGTCACAAAGTCAGAATTCAGTTCCACCGCCCCGCCGGGCATTGCGGATCCGCTGGCGCCCTCGGGCAGGGCGCGAACGTCGGCGGGGATCGAATGCACCAGCCAATGCGCAAAGGCGCGGGGGAAGTTGAACTCTTCCGGCACATCCGGGTCGGTGATGGCCAGCGCAATGCTTTGCGTGCCCTTGGGCGGCGCGGACCATTCCAGACACGGCGAGATCAAGCTGTGCTCGGCGTACCGCGCCGGGATCAGGCCGCCGGACGCGATGTCCGGAGCATACAGCGTCAACGGCCCAGCCGGGAGGTCTCGGGTCACGCCCGGGACAGCGCGGCGAACCGGAACACCCCGCGGCACAGGACGGCCATCGTCGGTGATCAGCCGCGGCACGGTGCGCCCGGGATCGCCCGATGCCGTCGCCACAGGCCCGCGCTGCCCGAACGTGGCATTCAGGATCTGGTTGGCATCGAAGGGCGGCGGGAAGCTGATGGAAATTGTGCCGCCGCGAAACACCTCGACCCGGGTGCACAGGTCCAGGAATTCCTCGATCTCCGATGACAGGAACACCACTGCTCCGCCCTTGGCGGCAAAGTCGCGCAGATTGCGGTAAAGATCCAGTTTGGCCCCCACATCGATGCCGCGCGCGGGATCGTTCAGGACCAGGATGTCCGGACGTTCGGCAAAGGCGCGGGCGATCAGCACCTTTTGCTGGTTGCCGCCCGACAGCGACGTGATCCCGTCGTCGCGATGGCCCATGCGGACCTTCAGCTTTTCGGTTTCCCACCCGAAGATCGGCGACAGTTTCGCGCGGTCGACAATGTTCAGCCAGCCGCCGGACCGGTGTTCGGAAAAAACCGGCAGCACTAGGTTCTCGAAGATGCTGAGATTGGGGAATATCCCCTCTTTCTTGCGGTCGCCGCTGACATAGCTGATGCTGTGTCGCCGGGCCCCGGCCAGGTCGGTAACGGTGTACTCTGCACCGCCATTGGCGCGTATCACGGTCCCCGAGATCAGCGGGGTCACCCCGGCCAGCGCCCGCACAAAGTGTTGCTGGCCCTGTCCGTCCAGGCCGGTGATGCCAACGATTTCGCCGGGCCGCAAGGTGAAATCCACCGGTGCGGCGTCGGTTGCCACCCGTGCCTTTTCCACCCGCAAGACCGGACGGTCGGCGGTCGGTTCTGCTGGGGTGGCCCCTTCGTGGGCGCGAGCCGCCTGGGGACCTGCAATCAACTCCAGGACCCGCTCTTCGGTGATCTCGTGATGGTCTAGGCAGCCGACATCCCTGCCATCGCGCAGAATGGTCGCCCGGTCTGCGATGCGCAGCAGTTCGGCGACCCGGTGCGTGACGATCAGGATCGTCGTGCCCAGCGCCTTAAGCTCGCGCAGATGCGCGAACAGCCGTTCGGTTGCATCATAATCCAGCGCGGCCGAGCTTTCGTCCAGGATCAGCACCTTCGGCTTGCCCAGCAGCGCGCGGCCAATGACGATCCATTCCTTCAGGCTCAGCGGCAGAGGACCGGCCGGTTCGGACAGGTCGATATCCCCGCCAACCAGCTTCCGCATCAGCGCGCTGGCCCGGACCAGTTTTTCTTCGCGGTTCAGCGCGGCGGAAAACAGCCCGTCGGACCCCATGTATAGGTTTTCCAGCACCGAACATCCATCGGCGACCAGGACCTCTTGAAACACGTTGACAATCCCCAGGCGCCGGGCTTCGACCGGTGTGGTGGGCGCTTCGCCCAGAACCGAGACCTGACCGTTGTCGGGGATGAGAACGCCCGCCATGATCTTGGCAAGCGTGCTTTTGCCTGACCCATTGCCGCCGACGATGGCGTGAACTTCGCCGGCACGGGCGGTTAGGCTGCAATCATCGAGCGCGACGGTCGGCCCGAAGGTTTTCCGCACAGAAGAAAGCTCGACGGTGAACGCCGAACTTTCCCCGGTGTGCCCTCGGTCCGGGCGGCCCATCGGGGCCGCCGCGTTGGCCGCCGCAAGGGCCACTACTGGCCGTGCTTGGAGGCGTCGTACTTTTCCGGATCGGCCGGGCGCAGGAAGAACTGGTCCAGATACGCCTTGCCGGCCCAGTCTTCGATCGAGACGTTGTACCAGCCATCCGAGTCGACATTGCAGTCTTCGTCCAGAACGGCTTTCAGCTGATCAAAGTTCATAACGTGCGGGCGTGTCAGGATTGACTGCACCTTGGGGCCCTGCCCCTGCAGCGTCCGCATCATGATGTTCCAGTTCATCTCGAAATCCGTGCCCGGAGGCCACGCATGGATCGCGCCCGAGACATAGTCCGGGTTCTTGCGCCAGTAGCAAAGCGCGCCCAGCTCGCCGCCGATGGTGATCGGAATCATGTCCCGGCCCGACTGCAGCAGTGCACGCAATGCGCCCAGTTCGGATGCCGATTGGATGATGATGCCGTCTAGCTTGCCCGGGTGGGTCGACAGCCATTTCTGGATTTCAGCCTGAGCGACCTGATCAGTCCACATACCTGCGACGCTACCGGCAACCTCGATCCCGTCGAACTTGGCCAGCGCTTCCTTGGCGCCAAGGTCCTGACTGTCCGAGGCGGAAGTGCCTGGGATACCTTCGACCATCAGCACCTTTCCGGTGCCGCCGATCTCGTTGCCCATCCACTCGCCCATCATCCGGCCGCCCACGACGAAGTTGGCCGACGAGTTCACGGCATATTCCGACGTCAGATAGCCGACCGCCGAAAACACCGGCACGCCCTTCGCATGGGCGAACCGCACGGTCTGGTTCAGCGCCGTCGGATTGGAACAGCAAACGATGATCGCATCGACACCCTGATCGATCAGCTGGCGCATCTGCTGGATCTGGACCGAGTCATCCAGGTTGGACTGAGTGATGATCACCTCGTCCAGCAGGCCCAGTTCCTTCCACTTCGGGATGATGTGGTTCTGCAGACGGTCCATGACGTTAGCGCGCCAAGTGTTGCCGGCATAGGAACTGGCATAGCCGATCTTCCACGGCGGCGGGTTCTTGGCGATCCAGTCACGATAGGCGCTGGGGCCGATCGGCTGGTTCGGATCTATGGCATCGGGGTTGTAGAGCTCGTTCTGGATGTTCTCTGGAAGTTCATCCACGCCTTCGGCAAGAGCCGGAGCCGTGACTGCAAGTGATAGCAGGGACAGGGCACCTACTGCTTTCAAGATGGGCTTCATACGTTTTCCTCCCACTGGATCTTCTATGCGTTCAGCGCCCGGTCTCTTCCGAACCGTTATTCCGCCGGTGATGCAGGTTGTCACCTGCGTTCGGGGTCCTCCAGTTTCTCCGGCCAGCCTGTTTCGAATATCAGGGCATTGATCAGTTTTCGAATTTCGAATTCAATATACCATATTCCGAGTGCAATCAGATTCGTCAACCTCATCTACCGAGAAGAAGCATCGCGATGAAACGACCATCGCCGGATCAGAATTGGGAAGAGTCTCCGCCTCACTGCTTTGCAAACCTGGGCGCCCGGCGCCGTGACGCGCAATACACTGATTTCCGTGGTCTGCGGGGACAATTGTCCGGCTTGGCCCGGATCGTTTCTGGATCAAGCATATGAAATCACTTGAGAATGTCCCGAACCTTACGGAACGCGTCTACCACGCGATTCTGGATGAGATTCTGGACGGTGAACTGAAGCCGGGCGAGCAGCTCCTCCAGGATCAGCTTGCAGCCGATCTGGGGGTCTCGCGCCAACCGGTGCAGCAGGCGATCGCCATGCTGAAATCCGATGGCCTTGTCGAAGATATCGGCCGCCGCAAATCTGCGGTGACCAGACTCGATCTGACAAGGATGCATCACTACTACGAAGCGCGGGCGGTCGTTGATGTTTTTTCCGCCCGCACCGCGGCAACGGCCGTTGAGCAAGATCGGATCTCGCAACAGCACGTTCTGAGCCAGGCAGAACCGATCCTCGCGGCCGGGGCGAACGCGATTGCAACAGGATCCGTGCGCGATCAGATCGTGCACGACGAGGCATTTCACAGATTGATCTATGATCTGACTGGAAACCCGGCCCTCGGGGAAGTGGCCGAACCGACATGGCGGTTCCTGCGTCGGGCGATGGCTGATGTGCTGCGCTATGCCGAACCGGCCGAGACGATCTGGGAACAGCACAGGTCCATCATTTCCGCGATCGCCAGCGGTGACCCGCAAAGCGCCGAGCAGAAGGCAGGCGACCACATACAACGCGCAGCCGTGATGCTGGCAAGCGCCCTCGAAACCCGTGACGCGGCTAAAAAAGCACGATGAACCTGATCCATCGCACGAAGTCTCTTTCATAACGGCTGGGGCACAAGGGACGAGCCAATCCATGCCGAACATCATTTTGCACCACAACGACCTTTCGCCGTTCGCCGAAAAGATTCGCCTTGCACTGGGTTACAAGATTGTCCTGGCAATCTGCGAAGGTCGAGCCCGTGCCGCCGCGACCACTTTTTGATGCGCTGAGCCGGGGTTATCGGCGGATTCCGGCTCTGCAGGTCGGCGCCGAAGTACATTGTGTGCTGCAGTTCGGTATGATGCTGCTTGTGAATCTCGGCACTGTCAGAGGAACTTGGCTTGAGCGTCGATTTCGCGAACGATAGCTTCCGGATATGACGAAATGCTCCCCCTTTCGCTACTTCAAGGCCAGCCCCGAGATCATCCGCCTCGCCGTGATGATGTATATCCGTTTCCCGCCGTCGCTGCGGAACGTCGAAGACCTGCTGCACGAGCGTGGCATCGACATCTGCCACGAAACGGTTCGTGTCTGGGCTTATCGGTCCGGTCCGATCTTCGCTGCCGAGATCCGGAAGCGACGGATCCAGGGGGGAAATCGAGCAATTGGCAGTGGCACCTCGACGAGATGTTCGTCAGGATCAACGGCGAGAGGCACTACCTCTGGCGGGCTGTCGATCACGAAGGCGAAGTGTTGGAGAGCTTCGTCACCAAGACTCGGGACAAGAGGGCCGCATTGAAATTCCTCAGAAAAGCGACGCGCAAGCATGGACGCCCTGCAGTCATCGTGACGGACAAACTGCGATCCGAGCCGGCTGCGTGCCCCTGAAGGCTATTGGACCTGCGATCGACAGGCAGCGGACTGGCCGGTGGCTGAACAACCGCGCGGAAAATTCCCATCTTCCGTTGCGACGACGAGAACGGGCGATGCTCCGGTTCAGGCGAATGCGCAGTCTACAGATGTTCGCCGCTGTCCACTCCTCCGTTTCCAACCACTTCAACCAAGAACGCCATCTCTACCCCCGCGATGACTTCAAGGCCAACCGGACTGCCGAGCTGGCTGAGTGGGGGGGAACTTTGTGCCGCCTGATTGAATCGCCGTCCGACATCTGAGACTGGTTCGAATTCGTCTGACAGCACCGGTGGCGTCGCTCCGTCACCTTCAAGTCAGAGGACGCTGACGGCAAATGGGGTTGCAGCCGCACGGACACCCGGTCACCACAAGGCGAGAGGAGAGACCCGCATGAGCGACCACGAGGCACTGTTGGCTGCAATCGCCGCCGAGGAGGAGCGGATCGTCGCGTTCTTCCAGGACTTCGTCCGCTGCCGGAGTCCGAACCCGCCGGGCAACACCGTCGAGGCCGTGCGGTTCATCACGGACTTCCTCGCAAGCGAAAACGCACCCTGGCGGCTCGTCGCCCCGCAGGAGACCATGCCGAATGTCGTAGGCACGATCGAGACAGGCCGGTCCTGGGCGTCATCTGGTCCTCAACGGTCATGTCGACGTGTTTCCGGTGGGGGACGACCCGGTAGCCGAGGGTTGGACCTGCGACCCCTGGGGCGGGGAGATCCGTGACGGCGCTGTCTACGGCCGCGGCGCCGCCGACATGAAGGCCGGCACCAGCGCAAGCATCTGGACCTTTGTACTGCTCCACCGGATCCGAGACCGGCTGAAGGGCCGGCTCACGCTCACCTGTGTCTCGGACGAGGAAACCTTCGGGCCCTGGGGTGCGCGCTGGCTCATGGAGCACGAGCCGGAGGTTCTGGGCGACTGCTGCCTGAATGGTGAACCGTCCAGTCCATTCTCGGTGCGCTTCGGCGAGAAGGGCCCGCTCTGGCTCACCTTCACTGTCCGCACACCGGGCGCGCACGGCGCCTACACCCATGTCAGTCCCTCGGCGACACGCCTCGCGATGCGGCTGATCCAGGACCTGGAGAGCCTCGAGGAGCTCGACTTTCCGGTGCCGGACAATCTGATGCGCGCCCAGATCGAGGGCAGCGCCGTCGCCGACAGGGCGATGGGCGTGGGCGCCGGTGCGGTTCTGCCGAAGGTCACGCTCAACATCGGCACGATCCACGGCGGCCTCAAGAACAACATGATCCCGCATACCTGTGTCTTTGAGGCGGATATCCGGCTGCCCATCGGCGTGTCGCGGGCACAGATCATGGAGAAGGTCGAGGAGATTGCCGCGCGTCACCCGCACGCGAGCTTCACGGAGGACCGCTGCAACGAGCCCTCATGGTGCGACCCCCATGGCGAGATGATGGAGATCATCCGCGACAATGCCGAAGCCCTCGGTCGTCCCCGCCCCGAACCGGTCGTCTCGATCGGCGGCACGGACGCCCGCCTGTGGCGATACGCAGGGATACCCGCCTACGTGTATGGACCGTCCCCCACCGGCATGGGAAGCTTTGACGAGAATGTGCCAATCGAGGACTTCCTTCATATCCTCCGCGTCCATGTGCTCTCCGCCTATGACTACCTGACGACGGACTGACCCGCCATCGAACCCGTTCGAGAGCCCTGTCAAAGGAAGTGGGCATGAGGCCAGTGCGGCTGGCCGGTAGCCTAGTGGAATGACCAACCGCAGCCCGTTCCGGCACATCAAGACCAGCCCCGAGATCATCCGCCTCGCCGTGATGATGTATGTCCGCGTCCCGCTTTCTCTCCGGAATGTGGAAGATCTGCTGCACGAGCGTGGCATCGACGTCAGCCACGAGACGGTCCGGTTCTGCTGGCACAGGTTCGGCCCGATGTTCGCAGCCGAGGTCCGCCGCAAGCGCATCAATCAACTGCGTGCCTTCTCGAACTGGCAGTGGCACGTGGATGAGCTCTTCGTGAAGATCAACGGGGAACGCCACTACCTCTGGCGCGCTGTCGATCACGAAGGCGAGGTGTTGGAGAGCTTCGTCACCAAGACTCGGGACAAGAGGGCTGCCTTGAAATTCCTCAGAAAAGCGACGCGCAAGCATGGACGCCCTGCAGTCATCGTGACGGACAAACTGCGATCCTATGGTGCTGCCCTGAGGGATCTTGGCGCGATCGACAGGCAGCGGACTGGCCGGTGGCTGAACAACCGCGCGGAAAACTCTCATCAACCGTTGCGACGACGAGAACGGGCGATGCTCCGGTTCAGGCGAATGCGCAGTCTGCAGAAGTTCGCCTCCGTCCACTCCTCCGTCTACAACCACTTCAACCAGGAACGCCACCTCTGACTAGCCGAGACCACTTCAAGCTCAACCGCGACGCCGCTCTTGCCGAGTGGCGGCAGCTCTGGCCGCCTGAATGTCGACTTTCATGCGGCAATCGGAGACCGGTTCGCATTAGTCTGACAGCACCTGTTCTTGCCCGGATTGAATAGAAGCCGAGCAGCCACCTGTGGTGTGTCAGGGCTGATACGGAAGCGACGAATGATGCAGAACAATGCGCAACGTGCCTTCCGAGTCCCGCTTGTAGCCGAAGCTCTTGTCGACCTCGGTGATCTGGCCATCCTTCTCTGTCATGATCACCCGCCCCATCCACATCGCGACCTCGCCGTCGATGAGTTGAGCGGCAGTCTCCGAGGTGACGGAGCGCCATCCTCTGAGCCCAAACCCTCGATCGAGGGGGTAGTCCGGATCATGACCCACGAAGTAAGAAAGTGCGCCATCGCGGGTTGGCCGGAATGTCTGTGTCCCCGTCGCCAAGGTAGGTTTGAAAAGAACGGGACCCAGATCGTACCCATAGGCGGCATCGATCACACCTTGGGCCACCTCGCGGGCACCATCGATTCCCCGAGCCTCATAGGCCTGGGCGATTGCGATGAGCCCGTCTCCCCAGATCTCCCGGGCCTCGGCCAGTTCGGCAATCGAGATTTCAACGTGCTTCATGGTTCAGCGGAGCGTTTTCGGCGGAGCCGATCGGGCGGTCCTCCGTGGAACTGATACATCGTCGGTGACACTGTGGTTCTGCATCCGGGTGGCTGTTTTACCTTCATGACTCGCGCCCGAATAGGACATGCTTTCGTCAACGAGGCAACTCGGTGGCCTCCGCGCGTATGAACTTTTTGTTCGAAGCCCTGCGAGGGATCACGTCGCGGATTGCGCAGACCCTGGCCCGGCAGACAAGTGACCTTGGCGCCGAGGCCGAGACCACCGAGGCAGGCGCGAGAAGGGTAACGACGCGGTTCATCGCCCGATCAACGCTTCGGGATCGGGACGAACAATCTTGTAGCGCGAAGCAAGCGTCTCGAACCGTTCCTCGCGCAACAGTGCTATCTGTCCCGCGCGCCAGTCGCTCTCGACCCGGTCGCGGATCTCGGAGAGCAGCGGCAAGCGCGCCTTGTGCCCCTCCGTCACGCGGACGAGATGGACGCCGAGGGACGATGTCACAGGCCCGGCCCACGCGCCCACCGGCAGCGCAGACACCGCATCGAAGAAGCCCGAGCCGAACACACCGTCGATCACCTGGGGCGGGCTCGCCGGCAGGACCGTCGGCAGAAGGCTGGGTCTGACACCGTCGGGTTCACCACCCGCCTCGAGGCGCGCTTGGATTGTCTTCACCGTCTCGCGCCCTACCCCGTCATCGAGCATGACCTGCTCGAAGGCCACACGAGGTGGCTGCATGAACCGTTCGGTATTGGCCGCGAGATGGGCCTTCAGCGTCACATCGTCCGGAGCGATGGCAGCAGCGCCGCTCTCGGTCAGGATTTCCATCTTCATCTGCAGACGCCGGCGGATCACCGGGTCATCCCGATCGAGGCCGATGGCAAGCGCTTCGCGGACATAGACCTCCTCGCGCACGAAGGCGTCGATCAGATGGTCAAGCTCGGACTGCGTGGGAGGGCGCCGCCACGTCGCCGTGAACCCCTCGGCGAGGCGCTGCACGTCGTCCTGGGACACGATGATGGTGTCGGTGGACACCGGCGCCGGGCTGTCGTCAAAAACGGCAAAGAGAACCGATATGAGAGCGCCGAGCGCGAAGAACTGAAGAAGCGGCTCGCGCAGGATGGCCTTCATTGCACCCGTCCCCCGCTCGGCTCAAGCAACCTGGCATGAAAGCCTGTGCCCCCTGCCGCGCCCCTGAGCGGGACCGCTGCGGCTTGAGCAACAAGTTGTCCCAATGCTGCGCAAACTGGGGCCATCGAAACCTCGACTTCAACCAAGAATAGAAGATTTCGGGTCGCCTGTCTTTTTTCGTGCGCCCCGTGGAGCGTGCAGCCCGTCACTTCTCCGGTGCCTCCCAGAGCGAGAGAATGCAGGTGCGCCGTTTCACGTTGCGTGCGCTCGATCTCTCCTGCGCTTGCAACAGCATTGCGAGGCCTAGACGACGCCGCTAAGGTTCCACGCGGCGCGTGGCTCTTGGAGCCTGCGCCTGAGGTTCTACTCAGACAGATGGTCTCAACCCGAAGCTGGAGTGCCTCCCGGCATACGACGCGCAATGGCGTCAGTCCACGCTCTCGGGACTGTACCAGATAGGCGAAGTCCATGCGCGTTCCTGAATGACCGCCGCCACGTCGCCCAGCAACGGCAAACCGTTGCGCACTGCATCATAGGTCGTCCAGCGCGGCGTCGGGATCTCGATCACTCTGACGTAGTAGAGTGCAGGGACTGACGGATCGAAGGCGTCGTCGGTCCAGTGGCCGATCAGTTCAGTCGCGCCGATCTGGTTGGTGTAGGTCGCCGTTGCGAGATCGACGGTCGAGCCCACGGCCGGCAGGCGGCCGCTGCTGTCGGACGCGCGACCATCCGAGGCCACCACGTCGATGATGCGCTCCCGAGGCTCGCCCGATTCATCGACCCATCCCTTAACGATCTGGATACGGTCGAGATTGGCGCCGTCCGGATCCTTGATTGCATGAACCGTGAAGGTCGGTGGCGCATCGAGACCGTGAAGTGTACCGCCCATCGGCACGCCGTTGGCGTAGCCGTCGCGCACCATCTGAACCGGCTCATCGGTGCCGATCAGGGTCGGGCCGCCGAAGAAGCGCGGCCTGATGCGCGGCCCGGAGGTCACGAAGGTCTCGCGCGCCTGCATCGCATCGAAGATCGCACCCCTCGTGTTTCGTGTCGCCCAGACGCCGGCCAGCGATCCGGGATTGGATTCGGGCGCCTTGACCCATCCGTCGATCACGCCCTCTCGCCTCTCCGAAATGCTCCCGTCGGCAACGCCGTGGCTGCCGCGGTAGCTCGACTCATCCACATCGCTGGGCGTCCCGTTGTGGTTGTCCGTTCCGCCGATGAAGCCGAGCTTATAGGGATTGGCACCAAGCTTCGCCTCGTAGTCGAGCCCCTTCGCAATGGCCCATCTCACGAAGTTCTGCTTCCGGAATGTTCGGTCGCTGAAGCTCGCGACGCTTTCGGCGTTCTCGAAATCGGCAAACTCGTCCGCCGGCCAGAGCGAGGCGACGACTTCGGAGTTGCCCTTGATCTGCATCATCTCGATGAGCGGCTCCCAGCGGGCGCGGGATTCGGCATAGGCGCGCGTCAGTGGAACGCCGGAATTGTCCACCGGCTCGAACATCATCCCTTGCTGCCATTGGAGTTGTGCGGGATCGCAAGAAGTGTCGAGCCGTTCGCTTCCTGGGCCTGCATCCATGCCCAGAGCTCTTCCTCATTGGTCGTGTCCAGCGCGCTCAGCGGCAACTCGGGCACGACGGAGTCACGGAAGATGACGTTGCGGTGCATGTTTCCGCCCCCGGGGGCGGACGTCCACTCAAATGCGATGAAGGTGGTGAACAGTCCGGGATCGTAGTGCGCCTCGGCAGCCTCCACGATCACGTCCTTCCACGCCGTGACAGTCGTTTCCTCTCCCGCGTAGAATGGGGGATGCTGCGGGCTGCTCGAGCGGTTGTTCAAGACCACGTACTTCAGGAACCACGCGCGCTGCGTGTCGATGTCATCCAGCCCGCGCAGATCAACGAGAGCGTCCTGATAGTGACCCGGCGCGTCAGGGACCTGGGTCGACAGCATCTCTCCAAGAAACTCCGCATGATCGGAGACTGCCGCGAAATCGAGCGGACGACCGATGGTGTGCAGCACGTTGTTGACCGACACGGTCTCGCCCCTGGCGAACCGGTAGGCGTCGGACGGTGTCAGTCGCGCACCCCCGATATAGGCGTCGAGCGAGAACGACGTGTGCACATGGGTCTCACCAAAATAGGCAGTCTTCAGCGGGTTCTCGGGGACCGCCGCCTCGCGCGCCGCCCAGTCGTCCTGCGCGGCGACGGGCAATGCCATGCAGAGCAACAGGCATCCAAGGCCGATGTTGATCGCTCTATTCATTGCGTGATCTCCGGACTGTACCAGATTGGCGAGGTGTAGGCGCGCTCCTGAGCGACGAGCGGCACATCGGCGGGCAGTTCGAGACCGAACTTCACCGCATCATACGCCGTCCAGCGCGGCGTCGGAATCTCGATCACGCGGGCATAGTAGAAGGCACGCTCGGCAGGGTCGAATTCCGGATCGCGCCAGACGGCGCCGAGCTCCGCTGCGCCGATCGTGTTGGACCAGGTGGGAATGGACAGGTCGACCGTACTCCCGACGGGCGGCAGCGTTCCGTCCGAACCAGGCGTGCGGGCGTTCGACCACGCCACGTCATAGACCCGCTCCCGCTGTTCTCCGGTTGCGTCCAGCCAGCCCTTGACGATCTGGACGCGGTCGAGGTTCGCCCCCATGGGATCGCGCAGCGCGTACACAAGGAACGTGGGAGAGCCTGCACCCGGCAGCAAGTCGGATCCCATCGGAACGCCCTTGGAATAGCCCACGAGCGCGAGATCCCGGCGCAGTGCATCCGACTCATCGTAGTCCCAGCCGCCAAAGAACCGCACACGCATGCGTGGGCCGGTCGTGGCATAGACCTCCCGCCGCTCCATCGCATCCCAGATCGCGCCCCGCGAATTCTCGTCGGCCCAGACAGCGGTGAGACCGGCAGTTATGTATTGCCAGGAGTAAAGCGCGGGCACACCGTCCGCATAGGCGCGGCTGATATGCTGGCTGCGCTCTGCACTCGGCTCATAAGCCGTGAACTTGCCAAAGAAATTGTCGTTGTCGGGCGTCGTCAGACCCGTATGGGTGTCCGATGCGCCGACGATGCCGAACTTGAACGGGTTGGCACCGAGCTCCGCCTCCAGCGTGAGACCGCGCTTCAAGCCCGAGCGCACGTACTCGCCGGGCAGCATCTCGGGTATCTTGGCCTCGGAGGCATCGAGATTGCCGTAGTCCCAGGTTTCAAAATCGGCGAACTCGTCTTCGGGCGAGAGCAGCGGATGCGCCTCGCCGTCGCCCTTGATCTGTGTCGCCTCGTAAAGTCTTTCCCACTTCTGCCGGGTTTCGGCATAGGCGGCATCGAGTGGCGCACCCTGGGCAAAGTCGTCCTGCACAGCGAACATCATGCCGTTCGAAACATTGCCGTTGTGCGGGATGGCAAGAACCTGACCGCCGGTCTCGGCCTCGTAGTTTTCGAGCCAGCTCCATAGGTCGCGCGGGTCGGGAGAGCCGATCGGCGGCGTCGTGGTGTAGGGAACGATTTGCCCGGCTTTCTCCGGACCGTCGCGGAAAATCACGTTGCGGTGCAAATTGTTGCCCGACACCAGCGACGTCCACTCAAAGGCAATGAAGGTGGTGAAGACACCCGGATCGTTGAACTCTTCCGCCGCAGAGATGATTTCGTCCCAGACCCGCGCATAGGCCGGATTGCCGGGCTGGTAGTTCAATGCGGCCGACAGTTCCCCGCTGCCAAAGACCTTCACGAGCTCCTGGGCGGCGCGCAACGCCGTCTCTCCCCCGGCGTTGAAGGCTTCATGAAACCGTCGCCCCTGCTCGTCGGATAGGATATTTGGCGCACCGCCGATAATGTCGGTGATCGCCCCCATGCCGTCGGAATGGTCTGTGATCATGTAGAAGTCGAAGGGCCGGTTCAGCTTCACCGGCTGTCCCGTGTTCGAGATCACCTGCTCGCCGCGCGCGAAGCGGTAGGCATCGCGCGGTTGCAGACGCGTTCCGCCACCGCCGGCGTCGGCCGACAGTGCCGTGTGCACATGCGTGTCGCCGAAATAGACATTCGTCGGGAAGGCGCGTTCGGCGTAGGGGGAATAGGGTCGACCGGGCGGTCCGGACAGACCTTCCGGATTGACCGCGTCCTGTCCGCTTGCCGCCGTCGCAAGACCTGCAATGAGTGCCGCCAGAGCCCAGGTGCGGGTCTTTACCATCGTCGACATTGCCCTGTCCTCCGACAACCTGCCCGTTCGTGCGCACAGACACTCAACTTATACTCCAGAACCCGTCCGACTTCGTCCATCAATGAGCCCGGTTGTACTAAATTTTGAGGCTCGCCGAACTCGACACCACAGGCACAATGGTGGATTAGATTGCCATCCGGCTTCGAAGTCTGGAGTATCGCTGGCCGAGGGACCATGAAGTTTCTGTCTCACATTTTATGCGCGATGATGCTTCTGGCAGCACCGGCTGCGATGGCGTGTGCATTTCATGCGCTCGTGGTCCCGGACAGTCTTGTGGACAAACTCATCGCAAGCGATCGCATCGTGCTCGCCCGCCCCGACCCAAAGGAACCATATCGTTTCGAGATCGTCGCCTCACTTGATGGGCCTTCCGACAACATCGAAATTCCTGATCTTGTCGCCAGCAGCGAGCGCCGCCGTTTGATGTCCAATCTCGGCGACACGGTCCTTTTTGCCCGTGGTAGCGAGTTCGAAAAACTTCGCCGTGTCGGCTATATCAAAAGCTCGCACAGACAGCTTGTCGAACAAATTGCCAAGAAACTGCCAAATTGGCGTGCCGGAGACGACAGCGACCGAGCCATGCTGTTCGCAGCCTACCCGACTGACGACGATCCGTTGATCCGTTCAACCGCACTCGTTGAGCTTGCGCGCCTGCCCTATCGGCAACTGCGTGAACTTGACGTCAAGGCGGACGTTGACCGGCTTCTTAGCAGACTCCCGATCTTATCGGAGCACAACCTGGTCCCAATCCGAGTACAACTGCTTGGAATGTCAAAAGACCCGAGGGCGCTCTATGATCTTGTTGCGGGCTTTGATGCTGCTGTTCGGGCAGGCAGTCCGAACGTCGCCTACTACGCCACCGCGCTCATCGAGCTGGATGGGGCAAGGGCCGTGCAGGAACTCCACGAGAACTACCTGGCAGACCCGGATTGGCAGACTGCGGCGCGCTCAGCGATCCTCGATGCCATGGCGCTGCAGGCGCGCGCCGGGGATCCAGAGGTCAGCGTCGCGCTGCGAAACGTCATCCGAGATGTGCTTGTGACGTCACCAGAGCTTGTTCCGGGCGAAGCGCAGCTCCTCGGCTCCCGGTCAGGCGGAGTGCGCCGGGGCGGCACGGTGGCGGGTGCACGAAGTGTTGCAAACGACAGCTGATCGGCCACGGCCCAAACCCTAAACTGTCAAGGCAAGACCGTCCGGACGCACACCCGCCAAATGGCTGCGCGTGCTCCACCCCCAAGAAGCGCTCGCAGGATAGAGCTGCCCCAAGTCGGGTCTCACGCAGCTTGGCTTGGAACCCAGCGCCTGCTAGGCAGTTTCGCCTGTCGCACTTTGGGGAGAGACACTTGCCCGACAGCGATCAACACCTCGGCACCGGGGCCTGGTACAGCACGCGCTTCGAGAAGCAACGCTTTCTCCGGCGAATCTTCGATGACACAGCACCGCGCTACGACCGTATCGTGCGTTGGGGCTGGTTCGGCACCGACGCTACATATCGGCGAAACGCACTGCTCCGCGCCGGCGTGAAGCCGGACATGAGGGTGCTGGATGTCGCCTCCGGAACAGGTTTGGTGGCGCGATCACTGATGAGCATCTTGCGGTCTCCCGACTTGATCGTTTGCGTCGAACCTTCGCCCGGAATGATCGCTGAGCTGCGCAAAACCGTGCCGACCATCCATCACGAAACCACCGCAGAACGCATTCCGGAACCCGATGCGAGCTTCGAGTTTCTCACGATGGGCTTCGCACTTCGCCATGTGGACGACCTCGAGGAAACCTTCCGAGAATTCCGGCGCGTGCTGAAGCCGAACGGCAAGGCACTTATTCTGGAAGTCACGCCACCCGCCGGGCCGGGTAAGCTCCTGTTCCGAATGTACTTCAAGTACCTGCTGCCGGCGTTGAGCCTCGCGCTCACCGCGGACAGGCAGTACTGGCGTTTGATGCGCTACTACTATGAATCGATGGAGCAGATGGTGTCAGGGGAAGAGATCCTCGCGAAGATGCGGCAGGCCGGCTTCGCGCGGGTCGAGCGGCGCGTCTTGCTGGGCTGCTTCACCGAATACCTCGCCGAACGCTGAGCAGCGTTTGCTGCATCGTCGGCACGTCTCCCTACCAGCAGTTTGACGCCGGGACGATTGGGGGGACCTCGGTAGATCTCTTGGTGTACGTCTGTCTCCGAGCAATCTTGGAGGTCATGCCTCCTGCAACAACGCCTGCAATTGCTGAGCGTCGATTGCGCGGCAGATCCGACCCGCCGGTCGCAGGGTGGTCATGTCTTCCGCAGCAAGCATGGCATTCACAACGGCTTCCTCGATAGCCTCGGTCGCTGCAAGATAGATCGGATCGAAAAGATCATCATTGACCATATCGAAGCTGCGCCGCGGCCCCGCCAGTTGCGGAATGGGGCCTCGGTTCGCCGTGCTGAAGGCAAGAAAGATGTCGCCGGAGTTGTTGCCACCCGGCGTACCGCCGCGCCCGATACCAATCGCGGCACGCTTGGCCAGCCGCTGCAGCTGGTGCGGTGCCATTGGCACGTCGGTGCCCAAGACCACGATGATCGACCCGGTCTCGTTGTCGAGCAGACGGTCCTCGCACATGACCGCGCCGACGCGACGGCCCAGAACAGTGAGCCAGGGGCGCACTCCATGGTTCGCTTGGACCAATGCGCCGAGCATGAACGAGTCGCCATCGATGTCGAGGCGTCTCGAGGACGTGCCGGTCCCGCCCTTGAACTCATAGCAGATCATGCCGGTCCCGCCGCCCACATTTCCCTCTGCGAGCGGGCCGGGAGCTGCAGCATCAAGTGCGGCGAGCGCATCTTCCTCGGTGATGTGCTGGCCATTTACATCGTTCAGAACACCGTCATATGTCTCGGCAACCACCGGCATGGCCCAGAGGTGATTTCTGCTCCAGGCGTCTGCATAGGTCCGGATCATCCACTTCACGGCAGCATGATGGACGATACCGACGCTGTGGGTGTTCGTGATGCACACAGGCCCGACGAAGTAACCGCCATCGGCAATCCAGTGCGTGCCGGTCATCTCGCCGTTGCCGTTCAGGGCGTACATCCCGGACCAAACCGGTTGCGGATCTGCGCGTCGCCCGAGCGGTAGAATGGCGGTGACACCCGTGCGCACAGGCCCCGTCCCCTCGACGAGCGCTCCGTCACCCTCGATGCGGGTGGTGTAGCCAACTTCGACGCCAGGCACATCCGTGATCGCATTGTTGGGCCCGGTAACCCCTGGAAACGGCAGCCCGAGATCGCGCCCTCTTGGTTTCGACATCTATGCCTCCCTGGTCTCGCTTGAGCAGATCGAACCCGAGCGCTGCAAGCGCAAAAGACAACAGCAAGTTCCGCGTCGCAATGGCGTTGATCATTGGCTTCAGACCGCGCCGGGGCACCCCGCTGATGAAGATCCGAAGCCTAGTGGAACCGAACGCGAGAATAATGCAGGGTAATCCCAAGTCATCCTTCGCAGTGATGTCAGCAAAGCGCAGATTTGCGGTCGGCTTCTCGCACGCAACGTCCCCGGTTACGAAGGCTTGGTGCGGCCCAAAATCGGATCTTCCCGTCCCGTCGGCTCCGCCTTCGTGAGCCCGGTTCTCCTTGTGAACCGGTCGGTCAATTCTGGAGCACAATGCGCTGTTTTGCGCCGTTTTCTCACACGTGGACCACAATTCCCGAGCTGAAGACAGATTGGTTGCGACTGACCTGATCATTATCTAAACGATCCCAGTGTGAGGATCAGAGCCCGAGGAAAAGATGCCCCAGTATGCAATCGATGCACCGCCCGTCGTGGCCCTTCCGATTGCCGGCTCTGAGGCGGTTTTTCCCGTGAGGAGGGTCTACTGCATCGGTCGAAACTATGCCGCGCACGCGATCGAAATGGGACACGACCCAGATCGAGAACCACCGTTCTTCTTTCAGAAGAACGCAGACAACCTCGACCCCTCCGGTCAGTTCCCCTACCCGCCCCACACATCGGACGTGCACCACGAGGCCGAAGTCGCGGTCATGCTGAAATCCGGCGGAACGAACATCTCGATTGATGAGGCGCTGGAGCATGTCTTCGGCTATGCCCTGTCGCTCGACATGACGCGGCGCGATCTTCAAGGCGAGATGAAGAAGATGGGGCGCCCCTGGGAGATCGGCAAAGCTTTCGAGCGATCGGCACCTGTTGGACCCGTGCATCCGGCATCCGAGATCGGCCATCCCGATCACGGACGCATCGCGCTGACCTTGAACGGGGAGCTGCGCCAGGAGGGCGATCTAAACCAGATGATCTGGAAGGTGCCAGAAATGATCTCCTACCTGTCGGAGTACTTCGAACTGGCGGCGGGCGATGTCATTCTCTCCGGCACACCTGCGGGCGTTGGACCAGTGACCAGGGGCGACAGCTTGAAGATCGAGGTGGATGGTCTGGGCGAGATGACGGTTTCAGTGATCTAGTCAAAGAAGCTAAAAGTCCAGGCACCTGTCGCCTTGTCGGCAAAGCAACGGCGCAAGCGGGAAGGCGCAACATATCCCGCACCTCACCGACGCCCATGGCACGGCCCAACTCCCATGTCATGGACGAAAATTAGCTGTTCCGGTCACCGGGCGAGTTTGCCGCCCTCAAGCGCGTGCTCGCCCATGAACGAGTAAGAGCGGTGCATGTGGCGGACGTGATCACGGTAAGCTTCGACGTTCGTCGCTGAATGCATCATCGCGCGGTTATCCCAAACCAGAAGATCACCCGGCCGCCAACGGTGTGATAGAACCCTATCCTCTGTCGTGGCGAAGTTCACAAGATCCATGGTGTAGTCTTGTGAGACTACCTCGCTCCAGTCATCGATCTGCTTCACCAGATTGTGGCTCAGGAAATAAAGCTCCCGTCCAGTCACCGGATGTGTCTGAACGAGGTCCGTCCAGTGGTCGGGATAGAGCGCACGCTGCTCGGGGGTCAGCGGCGTGCCTTTGGAAACCTTCATCACCTTGTCGTTGTGGTGGTTCCAGCTGTGCAGCACCTTGCGTCCGATCATGTCCTGTCGCCGTTCGGCAGGCAGAGCATCCCACGCCGCACACATCGAACAGAGCATTGTTTCACCACCCTCGGGCGGGCTTTTCAGGCAATAGAGAAAGGTCGCGCCATCCAGGTTCTCATAACCCGCACTGTCCGAGTGCCACTCCTCGCCCATTTCGTTAAAGAACGAAGCGGGCGAACCATCCGGCCTTTTCAGGTTCCCAAGGATCGAGACCTCGGGATAGTCCGGCAAATTGAACTCGACGCGTGGCGGAATGGAAGGGATACCAAACCTCTTGCCGAATGCGACCTGGTCCGCTGGTGCAAGATCCTGATCGCGAAACAGGAGCACGCCATGCGTGAAGAAGGCCTCAAGGACTTCAGCGAAATCCTTGTCGTTGAGTGCCGAGAGGTTCAGACCCTCCACCTCGACACCGAAGTCTCTGTGAAGGGGACGCATGGTGAGGGTCATTGAGGTTCTCCCCGATCGGCACATTGAACGATTGGCTGATCTTCCCGGAAGGTCGTGCGGTGCATCTCCCGCCGGTAAGCCGACGTATCGAATGGGGTCCCGGCGTGCAGCACCCGACGATTGTCCCAAAGCACGGCATCGCCTGGTTCCCAACGGTGTGTGTACCGAAAGGCCGCCTGGGTTGCCTTCTGTTCCAGAGCGGTCAGGTAGGCGCGGGCCCGGGCATCGTCCCACCCCTCGATTCCAACGGTCACTTTTGAGCCGAAGTAGAGAGATTTGCGCCCTGTTCGAGGGTGTCGCCGTACCAGCGGCCACCTCACTGTCAACGTGTCAGGGCTGGCATACTCGCCTTCGGCTGCACCCTTCGCACCCTTGGTGCGCAGGAAGTTCTGCAAACCGCTTACGGAGTGCAACGCCGTCAAGCGATCCGCCTCGGCGCGCGCTTCGTCGCCGAGGGCATCATAGGCGTGGTACATGCAGGCAAACACCGTGTCGCCGCCCACTGGTGGAGTCTCGACGCAATAGAGCATCGATGCACGGGCAGGTACGGCAAGATGCATGTGATCGGCGTGCCACTCCAGCTCATCCGAGCCGTCGGCCGGGGCAAACGACACAATACGCTTGCCCGTGTTTCCAACCACAAAAATCTCGGGAAACGCATCAAGGCGCGCCTCGACTCGTACCGTGACCTCAAGCTCGGCGAAGGCGCGCGACCAGGTTACTTGCTGCGCCGGGGTAATGTTCTGTGCCCGAAAGACAAGAACGCCATAGCGCTCCAAGGCGGTCTCGATGGTCTCAATCTCCGCGTCCGATGGCACCTTGCTCAGCGACATGCCCCGCACCTCGGCCCCAATCACACTTGCTTTCGGAGAAACTGTTACCTCCACCGGGCCCCTCCCCTCATACCGTCGTTGCGCCCCTTCAAGAGTACGGAGGACATCACACATCACATGTCCTACTTTTAACCTGTCGGTGTTCGGTGCCCGCGGCAAGAGGTTCGGCAAACCTCGAACGTCAAGCAAAGCCTATCGTGTTTCGTGGGTCAGCGCGCGCAATAGTCGCTGATCGCCACTTCCGTTCCTTGGGACCAGATGAGCGCTAGCCACCGTTTGAATGCGACAGCGAAATCGGGCTGGTCCGCCAGGCCGCCATAGTAACGGCTCTGTTCGAGCCAAACCTCAGGCGCCTCCCTGGCAAGCTTCGCTGCGTGCACGAGCTGAGCCCAATTCGGGTCATTGGGTTCGATGACCGTGCCATCCTCTCGCACACCAGCGCACATCCGCGCCCAGAGCGCCTCGACCAGGCTGAGACCTTCTACGGTTCCGCCCGCTGCCAAAGCATCGCGCAGGATCGGCAGAACGAAACCCGGGTGACGCGCCGAACCATCGAAGGCAACGCGCCGGGTCGTGTCCTTGATCGCCGGATTGGCGAAGCGCTGTTCGATCAGGTTCATATACGCGATCGGCGTCATTCCCGGAACCGGCGAGACATATGGGACGATCTCCTCGGTCTGTACCTTGCGAAACAGCGCGGAGATAAGTGGATGTGCGATGCAGCCGGCCACCGTCCCCACAGACAGGAGTTCGCCGGCGTTCGCCAGAACCTGATGACCGGCGTTCAGCACACGGATTTTCATCACTTCATAGGCGTGGACTGAAGTCGTAAACGTCGCGCCCACCACATCCCAATCCGGACGGCCGTCACAGAACCGGTCCTCGATCACCCATTGGCGAAAGTTCTCATGGGTGACCGGAGCAGCGTCGTCGATTCCGATCGATTGCACGAGTTCCAGCTCTGCATCCCCGGTGGCAGGCACGATACAGTCGACCATGGAATTCGGAAACGCTCCCTCGGCCTCGACCCAGTTGGCGAGCGCAGGATCAGCGCTTCGTGCAAGCGATATGACGGCCGCGCGCAGGATATCGCCGTTGTTACTCAGGTTGTCACAGCTCAGACCGGTGAACGGCCGTTGACCAGCCTCCCATCGCAACTTCAGTGCAGCCACCATCGCACCGAATGCGGTGCGCGGGGTTTCGGGATGCGCAATGTCGTGCAGGATATCGGGGTGCTTGTTGTCGAAGCTGCCGTTCACGGGATCGATGTAGTACCCACCTTCTGTGACGGTCAGAGCAACGATGCGTATGGCTCGATCTGCCATCGCGCGGATCATGGCGCCATGCCCCTCTTCCACCGGCAAGTAGTCGATCATGGAACCCGTGATCTCTGCCGATGTGCCGGAGGGATCGAGTTCGACCAGTGTCGTGAGACAATCCTGTTCCAACAGGCGCGTTCGCATCTCGGCGTCATAGGGCCGGACCCCGGCACCGATGATCGCCCAGTCCCCTGCGAAACCGCGCTGCATCAGTCGGTGAAGGTACCAGGCCTGGTGTGCACGATGAAAGTTTCCGACCCCGATGTGCACGATCCCCGGGGTCAGCGCCGCACGATCGTATGAGGGGCGCGCGATGTGTGCCGGAAGCGCTTCAAGCGTTGCAGTGCAGAGCTTCAATGTTCCTGAGCCTTGCGGGTCGACCCTCATCAACTCATCCATTGCCCGCCATCAACATTGTAGCACTGAGCAACGATGTACCTGGCTTCTTCGCTGGCAAGAAACACCGCCATACCCGTGAGATCGTCTGCCCGGCCCATACGTCCGAAGGGCACGGCCGCGTCGACTTCGCGCTTTTTCTGTCCCGGTGCTTTGTTCTCGAGCCTGGCGAAGTGGGCATCCACACCATCCCAATGCTCCCCGTCGACGACGCCAGGTGCTATCGCGTTCACGTTGATGCCATGCTGGATCAGGTTGAGGCCCGCCGATTGCGTGAGGCTGATGATGGCGGCTTTGCTGGCACAGTAGACCGCGACCAGAGGTTCTCCGCGCCGCCCGGCCTGGCTTGCCATGTTGATGATGCATCCCCTGATGCCACGCTCGATCATGTGCCGAGCCACCGCCTGCATCGTGAACAGCGGCCCCGCCACATTCACCTCAAACACTCGGTTGAAATCCTCGCGGGCGATGTCGGTGACGGGCGCCGCCGTGAAAAGTGCGGCGTTGTTGACGAGGATGTCGATCTGTCCGAAGGCCTCAACGGTCTGGGCGACCGCAGCGTCGATGCTCTGCTGCGTGGTCACATCCATCTCGACCGCTATCGCGGAAGGTCCGATTTCGGCAGCACATTGCCGCGCGCGGTCGAAATCAATGTCTGCGATGGCAACCCGGGCACCCTCATGGACATAGGCTTGTGCAAACGCCCGCCCAATGCCACGGGCGGCACCGGTGATCAGCGCAGATTTCCCTTCCAGTCGCTGCATCAAATTCTCAGGCCATGCTCGTCAAATCGGTGAATTGCATCAGACCGCGGTGTCAAATGAACGCGATCGCCATGCCGAAAGCCAACCTCACCACCTGCGCGCACAGTGAGCGTCTCGGCGATGCCGGTTTCCTGCAAATGGAGGAAGGTGTCCGATCCCAGATGCTCGGAGACACTCACCAAACCACTCCACGGCCCCTTGGTTTCGGAAACTTCGATGTGCTCGGGCCTGACTCCGATTGTGTGGGCATTGTGCTCGGCCGCCGTCGCACCCGTGATGAAGTTCATCTTCGGCGATCCGATGAACCCGGCCACGAAGATGTTGCGGGGCGCGCGGTAGAGATCCAGAGGCGAGCCGACTTGTTCAATGTTTCCGGCGCGCAGAACCACAATCTTGTCAGCCATCGTCATGGCCTCGACTTGGTCATGCGTGACGTAAATCATCGTGGTCTTCAACCGCTCGTGGAGTTCGCTGATCTCGAGCCGCATGCCGACACGAAGCGCTGCGTCAAGGTTTGAAAGCGGCTCGTCGAACAGGAATGCTTCCGGCTCCCGAACGATCGCCCGTCCGATGGCCACGCGCTGGCGTTGCCCACCGGAAAGTTGACCGGGGCGGCGGTCAAGGTAGTCGGTCAGATTGAGCGTCGCGGCCGCATACTCTACCCGCTTGTTCTGCTCTGCTTGATCGAGCTTCGCCATCCTCAGCGGAAACGCGATGTTCTTGCGAACCGTCATGTGCGGATAGAGCGCGTAGGACTGGAATACCATCGCCAAGCCTCGCTTCGCGGGCGGAATGTCCGTTGCCTCTTTCCCATCGATCTCAACGCGACCGCTCGTGATGTCCTCCAGTCCCGCAATGAGGCGCAACAACGTGGACTTTCCGCATCCGGAGGGCCCGACAAACACCGCAAACTCTCCATCTTCGATGACGAGATCCAGCGGAGGGATGACCTGGACCTGCCCAAACGACTTGCTTACCTGATCGAGAACGATGCGTCCCATATCCCCAGTCCCTATTTCACTGCGCCGAAGGTCAGGCCTCGCACAAGCTGCTTCTGGCTGAACCAGCCGAGTATCAGAATGGGTGCGATGGCCATCGTCGAGGCGGCAGACAGTTTTGCGTAGAAGAGGCCTTCCGGACTGGAATAGCTGGCAATGAAGGCGGTCAGCGGCGCCGCCTTCGCAGCCGTCAGGTTCAGCGTCCAGAAGGCCTCGTTCCAGGCGAGTATGATGTTCAGGAGGATCGTTGACGCGATCCCTGGCACGGCCATCGGTGTGAGCACATAGAGGATCTCGTCCTTCAGCGTTGCACCGTCCATGCGCGCTGCTTCCAGGATCTCGACGGGGATCTCCTTGAAGTAGGTATAGAGCATCCAGACCATGATCGGCAGATTGATCAGCATCAGCACGACCATGAGGCCAATACGGGTGTCGAGGAGCCCCAGTTCGATGAAGATCAGATAGATCGGGTACAGCACGCCAACGGCCGGCAGCATCTTGGTCGACAGCATCCAGAGCAGGATGTCCTTGGTCCGCCTGGAAGGCACGAAGGCCATCGACCATGCCGCTGGTACCGCGATGATCGTGCCGATCAAGGTCGAACCACCCGCCAGAATCACCGAGTTCCACAGGAACCGCATGTAGTCCGATCGTTCCTGGACAATCGCGTAATTCTCCAGTGTCCAGTCGAAGGAGAAGAACAACGGCGGATCGTTGATCGCCTGGGCCTCTGTTTTGAAGCTGGTTAGGATCGTCCATAGGATCGGGAAAAAGATCAGGAGACCGATCACCCATGCGACGGCGGTGTAAATGGCTTTGGTGCGAGGTGTGACGGCTCGGGCCATGTTTCTCTCCTCACGCGTCCAGGTTCTTGCCAACGATGCGCATCAGGAAAACAGCGACAATGTTGGCGAGGATGATGGCATAGACCCCACCGGCAGAGCCGAGCCCGACGTTCTGGCTCTCGAGCACGCGCTGGTAGATCAGATAGGTGAGCGTCTTGGTTCCGAAGGATCCCTGTGTCGTCACGAAGATTACAGCGAAGACCGAAAGAAGGAAAATCGTCTGAATCAGCACGACCACCGTGATCGCACGCGCAAGGTGCGGAAGGATGATGAACCAGAACCGCTGCAATGGAGGCGCCCCGTCCATTTCAGCTGCCTCCAGTTGCTCACTGTCCAGCGACTGGATTGCAGTCAGCAGGATCAACGTCGCGAACGGCAGCCACTGCCAACTGACAATCAGAATGATCGACTGCAGCGAAGCCTGGCTCAGCCACTCCAGAGGTGCCGCGCCGAAGAACTTCCAAAGGTGTGCAAAGAGCCCGTTCACTGGATCCATGAACATGTTCTTCCACACCAGCGCCGAGACCGTAGGCATCACGAAGAACGGTGCAATTACCAGAATTCGAACAATGCCCTGCCCCCACATCGGTTGGTCCAGGAGGAGCGCCAGCAATACGCCAAGGACAACCGTGATCACCAGCACGCCACCAACGATGAGCAGCGTTGCCTGGATGCTGGGCCAGAACGAGCTCGACGAGACAAATCGAGCGTAGTTCTCGAACCCGACCCACCCGAGATCACCACCGCGCAGCGGCAGATACTTCTTGAACGAGAACCACAGCGTCGTGATCAGGGGCACCAGCATCCAGCCGAGCAACAGAATCACGGCGGGGGCCATCATGAGCCGGGCGGCAGATCGGGAATGTTGAGTGGCCATCGGGCAAACCTTCCTTGTTGGCGGACTGCAACCGCCTCGGTCTTCGGTTCGCTTGTGAAAGGTGCCGAGAGGCGGCGGGTACCACCTCTCGGAAAGTGCGGCGCTAGTAGCCAGCCGCTTCCATCGCATCCGCGGTCAAGGCTTGCGCTTTCTCGAGCGCCTCATCGGCGGTCTGCTGTCCGGCAAGAGCTGCAGAGAATTCCTGCCCAACTTCGGTGGCGATGCCAGCGAACTCCGGGATCGCCACGAACTGCACGCCAACATAGGGCACCGGATCGACTGTCGGGTTGAGCGGATCAGCAGAGTTGATGCTGTCGAGCGTCATTTTGGCGAACGGAATCTCGGCATAGTTCGGGTTCTGGTAGAGAGACGTTCGGCTGCCCGGCGGTACGTTGGCCCATCCCTCATTCTCTGCCACCAGCTCGAGATACTCCTTGGAAGTGGCCCACTGGATGAACTCCTTGGCAGCCGCTTCCTTCTGCGTGCCTGCCGGAATTGCCAGCGCCCATGCCCAGAGCCAGTTGCCCCGCTTGCCAAGTCCGGTGTCCGGTGCAAGTGCGAAGTCAACCTTGTCTGCGACTGTGGAGTCGTCGGGGTTCGTGACGAAGGATGCTGCAACCGTGGCATCGATCCACATGCCACACTTGCCCTGCTGGAACAGCGAAAGGTTCTCGTTAAACCCGTTCGTAGATGCCCCTGGAGGACCGGCGTCCGCCATCAGATCGAGATAGAAGTTCAGCGTGTTCTTCCACGCGTCGCTGTCAAACTGCGGCCTCCAGTCCTCATCGAACCAGCGCGCACCGAAGGCGTTTGAGGTCGCTGTTAGGAACGCCATGTTCTCACCCCAGCCGGCCTTGCCACGCAGGCAGATACCGTAGACCTCGCCTTCTTTGTCGGTCATCTTGCGTGCCGCGTCGGCAACGAACTCCCACGTCGGAGCGTCGGGCATGTCGAGACCCGCCTTCTCCATCAAGTCCTGGCGGTACATGATCATCGACGACTCGCCATAAAATGGCGCCGCGTAGAGCGTACCGTCAAACGAGAGACCGCCTCGCATTGCAGGCAGAATGTCATCGACGTCATACTCGGCAGGCAAGTCATCGAGCGGCACCAGCCAGCCGTTCTTGCCCCAGATCGGAGTCTCATACATGCCGATGGTCATGATGTCGAAAGCGCCGCCCTTGGTTGAAATGTCGGTCGTGACGCGCTGACGAAGAACATTCTCCTCGAGTGTCACCCATTCAACCACGTGACCAGTTTTCTCGGTGAAATCATCTGTGAGGCCCTGCATGCGGATCATGTCGCCGTTGTTCACTGTCGCGACGGTGATCGTTTCCGCATGAGCCAGTCCGGACGCGAGAAGCGTTGCTGCCGCAAGCGTACCCAAGCTCTGCCTATGGTACATTTATTCCTCCCTAATTCCTGGATTGTTTTGCAAGACGGTAGCGGCCAACTCAACCAAGAGTCAACAATTATCTTTACGCGCGTAAACTTTTAATTGGAGCTTCGGATCTGCCCGAGCTCAGGCCGAGCCCCTGACAATCAGCCTCCCCTCATACAATGTGGTCTCGTAGGCCGTTGTGTTCTCGTTCGACCCCACGACGCTCAAAAGCGTTGCAACGCTCTTCTCTGCGATTGACCTGTAATCCTGCGACACTGTTGTGAGTGTCGGACACGTGTATCGAGAGAACGGATGGTCATCGTGTCCGGCAACCCGCAACGCGCAGCCACTGCCACGACCGACGCGAAATCCCATCTCGTAGCAGGCCGCAAGGAAACCGATCGCAAGCCGGTCGTTGCTACAAAGCACGGTACTTGTTGGAAGCGAGCGATCCGCTAGCAACTTCGCGCCGCCCCGAAAGCCTATTTCTTCGAAGTCCCACCCCTCTCCGTCGATCTGCAGCAGCTGTGGTGCGAGCCCCAAGCGCTGCATCGTGGCGCAGTATGCATTGCGTCGCTTGAGTGCATTCGGATTGGTAGGATCACGCATTTCGAAGAACGCGGGAGGTTCTCCGGAACTGCAGAGATACTCCACGATCTGATCTATACTCTGGTCATTGTTCGAACCGATGAATGCAACGCCTGCACCATCGATGCTGCTGTCGAACAAGACTGTGGGCACATCCTGACAGAACGCCTCGATCGCCGCTCGGTCAGATCGGCGTCCAATCGGCGCCAGCAAGACCCCTGCCGGACGTATCGACCGCAGCGATTCCAGGTTGTCGACCTCCTGGCCGGTGTCGCCATGCGAACTCAACAAGATCGGCCGGTGCCCCGCGTCAATGAACAGGGTTTCAATCTTTCGTGCTATTTCCGCGAAGAAGGGGTCTGCCAGATAGGGCACGACAATGCCGATGTTCTTTGTCTGCCGCCTGTTTTGATTGATCGCGTAAATGTTCGGACGATAGTCGTATCGCTCGAGCGTTGCTTGAATTCGAGCGCGCGTCGACGGCCTGACACTTTCCGGATCATGGAAGTACTTGGAGAGCGTCGGGCGCGAGACCCCGCTCACGGCCGCAAACTCCTCCATGTTTCGAATTTTCGGATCGCCCATGTCATCGGTCTCTGCTGAACGTGGCCAAGAGCCACAAAGTTGCGAAGCAGCCGCCTCGTCAGACGAATTGCCTTATACCCGAAAAATATTGACGCGCGCAAATTTTTGCACGCTTTGGTGGTTCTGCGGGCCGCAACGCCAGGATGGCCCTTGGCAACACCCAAACCCCATTCTCCGCGAGCTTGATTCACATCGCTCGCCGGCTAGGTGGCAGAGCGCTCCGACAACTCGATACAAGAATGAATGTGCTGGAACAGGGCTCGGGCGAATACGTTCGCCACGGGCACTTGTTTCGATAAGCGTCATCGGTAAAACTGATGTGTGCGGGCGAAGCCATTGTACCAGGGAGAGGCAATCGTTCGCGATACCCGGGCAATTGGAAAAGACCTCTGACACCTCCGGAAAAAGACATAGCTCAGTCGATCAGGATGTGCTGAATGCCCCATGGATAGACCGACGAAACATGTGTTTAACCCTATGTCGATAGTAACCTGCCCCAAACGATTGCTGGTCAGAAAGTTCCGGCGCGCAAGGCTCTCGAACGACTGAGCGCTGGTTTTCATCTTATCATCGATCGCATGCAAACTTGGCCCATCCAAGGGACACAACAAAGCGGATCGTCGACCGTCATGACTGAAGACCGCGCTCTGGGAAAACTGCTCAAGAACGCTCTGGACACCTGCGATCCCCAGATTACCCGGGTCCTCGACACCTTGCCCGGCTGGGCGTGGGCAACGGACGCCGAGCACCGTTTCGTCTACTTTTCCCCCTCATGGAATCGTCACACCGGCGCCGAGACTGATACACAGCATTTGGGTCGATCGAGGATCGACTACTTCAAGGGCGTCGCAAAACACATTCCGAGCGCTCGACAACACATCGAGGATTTGAACAATCGCCGTCATTTCGATGGTTTCGTCTATCGACATGAGTTTGTTCCGGGTCAAACGGCCTGGGTTTGCACAACAGGCGCACCCCAGTACGACGAGGCAGGCACGTTTCTCGGATACACCGGATTCGCCATGCGGATCGAACCATTTTTCGAGGCAGCAGGTCGTGCACTGGATGCGGAAACCGAACTGCTAAAGCGCAACGCCATGCTGGAGGCAGAGATCGAGGCCCGCACCAAGGAGTTGCAAGACACAAACGCGCTGCTCTCGGAAATCATCGAGTGCATGGAACCCGGGCTGATCGTCAATTCCGGAGGACCGTCCCACGAGCAGAGATCCGTTCTTTCAAACCGCCGGGTCGCTGAAATTCTCGATATGCCGGAGCACCTCACCACCACCGGGGCGTGGATGAAGGACTTCGTTGCCTACTGTGCCGAGCGGGGCGACTACGGGCCCGATGGAATGGCGCGGCTCGATCAGATTGTCGAGAAAATTGCACTGGGCAAGTGGGCGACATCAACAAGAGACTTGCCCAACGGACGACGGGTTCGCTCGAACACCACCCGTCGCTCAAATGACGGTTTCATTGTCTCGTTTACAGACGTAACCGACACCAAGGAGCGCGAAGAGGAGTTGATGCGATCCAACAAGCTCCTCGACATGGTGTTGAACGGCATGGATCAGGGCATCACCGTCATTTCAGGAGACACAAAGGAATCCCGGCGGATCATCCTGTCCAATGCACGTGCGGCCGAGCTTCTGGAAGTTCCGCCGGAGCTCACCGCGGTCGGCGCTCTCACGGAAGACCTTTGGGATTTCTGTTCGGCACGAGGCGATGTTGGTGTCGAGCTTGGCAAGTCATACTTCGATCAAGGTTCATTGGAGGAGTGGGTCTCGCAACCGATTTATCGAGATACTCCGTCCGGGCGACGAATTCTGATCCTGATGATGAGGGGTGAGAACAACACACTCATCGTAACGCACACCGACGTGACAGAACTTGCAAAGCGCGAGGACGAGCTCAGTCGCGCCAATCGACTTCTGGATGAAGTGGTCGAGGGCATGGAGCAGGGACTGATCGTGTACTCCTCGGGGACATACGAAGATCAATTGATCCTGCTCTCGAACCAGCGGGTTGTGGAGCTGCTCGATGTGCCGTCGGAGTTGCTCGCCCCTGGAGCCAAGCGTGCCGAGCTTATAGCGCATTGCCTGGAACGCGGGGATTTCGGCGAGGGTGGCGTTCAAAGTGCGCGGGAGATGGTTGCGACGCTCGCCGCTGGAAAGTCCGTGGATGCGTCACGCCGGTTGCCGTCTGGCCGCGGCCTTCGATCCGTCGGGCATCCTTCGCCCTCGGGTGGTTCGATTGTGACGTATTCTGATGTCACCGATCTTATGGCGAAGGAAGAGAACCTCGCCGAGTCAAACCGTCTGCTGGAAGAAATCATCGAGGGCATGGATCAGGGATTGATTGTCTATTCCGGCGGTGGACCGGAAGGGCAAAGGATCGTTCTGTCCAACAGGCGCGCTGCGGAAATTCTGGAGACACCACCGGAGCTTCTAGAAGCCGACAGCCGTCATGTGGACTTTGTCATGTACTGCGCCGAGCGCGGGGACTTTGGCGAGGACGGCGCTGGCAAGGCACGGGAACTTCTGGAGGCAACACAGTCAGGAGTTGCCGTCGGTGCCCTGAGAGAGCTTGAGTCCGGTCGCATTATCCAGTCGTGGGGCAATCCACGTGCAAAAGGCGGCGTGGTCGTAACGTATACTGATATAACAACGCTGAAACTTCGGGAGAAGGAGCTGGAAGCGGCCCGGTCCGCAGCCGTCGCCGCTGACAAGGCGAAGTCAGAGTTCCTGGCGAACATGAGCCACGAGATCCGTACGCCAATGAACGGAGTGCTCGGCATGGCCGAGCTTCTCAAGGCCACTGATCTGGACAACCGTCAGAAAATGTACGCGGACGTGATCGTCAAGTCAGGGAAAATGCTGTTGAGCGTCATCAACGACATTCTGGACTTCTCCAAGATCGAAGCCGGCAAGGCCACGCTGGAGGCGCTTCCAATCGAGCTTGAAAGCGCAGTCCTGGACGTCGTCAGCATGATGCTGCCGGTGGCGGAAGAAAAAGGACTGGAGGTTCCCGTACGCCTCGCGCCTGATCTTCCGATTAGCGTGCGCGGGGACGCTGGTCGCATACGTCAAGTGCTCACCAATCTCGTTGGGAACGCCATCAAGTTCACCAGTAAGGGTCATGTGCTGATAGATGTGACTTCGACACCATCCGACACAGGGGCGGCTGAATTGTGTGTGCGTGTGACCGATACGGGTATCGGCATTGCCGAAGAGGACATAGGCCAAGTGTTCACCCAGTTCAGCCAGGTTGACGCGACATCCACGCGTCGCCACGAAGGAACCGGTCTTGGTCTGGCGATCTCTAGGCGCCTGGTCGAGCTGATGGGTGGAGAAATTGGCGTCGAAAGCGTGCTCGGTCAGGGCTCGACATTCTGGTTCAAAATTGCCCTGCCGATCGTTGAGAGCGAGCTCCAACTGGTTGAGAGCCAGACACCCGAGCATTCCGCCAGACTTCTGATTGTCGATGACATGACACTCAATCGGAACATTCTTGAGGAGCAACTCGATGCTTGGGGTATGCGCCCGCATGCAGCCGCGAGCGGCGCCGAGGGCCTCATCGAACTGGGGGTTGCAGATGCGCGCGATGACCCGTTCAGCCTGGTGATACTCAACGCCCGCATGCAAGGCTTGGATGGCATCGGGGTGGCGCGGGCAATGCAGTCGGATGCCCGGTTCAGCAAAATCCCTGTTATTCTCGTAACCTCGGTCGGCGCGCCTGTTGAAGACTGCTTGATGCAGGAGCTTGGCGTGGCCACATTTCTCACCAGGCCGTACAAGCCATCAGCACTGCGAGAGGCGGTCGCCGATGCACTCGGAGATGGCGTGCGCGCGCCATCGGCGACAACGTCCCCCGAGCTCTCGCGCAATGAGACAAAGAATGCCGCATGCCCGATGATCCTGGTCGCCGAGGACAATCCCGTAAATCAGATCGTCATGGAACAGATGCTCACGGGAGAGGGGCACGAGTTCATACTTGCGGAGAACGGGCAACAGGCAGTTGAGATGCTCAAGGCCTATCGTCCGGCGTTGGTGCTCATGGACATCTCCATGCCGATCATGAATGGAATCGATGCGACCCATGAAATCCGAGGGTATGAGCGCGCCTGCGGCATGTCACATACGCCGATCATCGGGGTCACCGCTCACGCGCAATCCGGGGACTCGAAGCGCTGTCTCGAGGCCGGTATGGATGACTACTTGTCAAAGCCCATCAATCCATCCGCTCTCCACGAGATGATTCGAAGCTGGCTCAGTGAAGCTGCGCGCTCAGATCACAAACAGGACACGACAGGCTTGGCCTGACCGATCGCTTATCTTCGTTGAAGCAACCCTAGAAAAACAAAGAGCTTTCATCGACGGGCAACTAGAAGATGATCTGCCAAGCTCGTTGAGCCCAGATTGATCGATCATTCGGCCTCCGAACTCGGCGTGCAGGGACGCAAGGCTCGAGCGTACACCCACCAGCGCTATCTCAATGGTTGGTTCGCGGGCGCTCCAGTTGGCAGTTAGGACCATGCGACAGGACAATCAGTCTGTGTGCATGCATCATGAATCCGCACCGAAGCGAGCTTCAAGTTTGCGAGCCGAGAGCGCAGCACGTCGGGCAGGCTCTTCCCGGCGCACGAAGAAATCACAAATGCTCCACGTTGGTCCGCATGAAACTGAGCCGTTCCATTATCGGCGCGTCCGAAAACCGAAACAGATCGAACTGGCTCTCAGCCTGCAATGACCATGCACACCAGGACGGAACCACAAAAACGTCGCCCTTCTGAAGATGATGAACGTCATCGTCCAAAGTCACATCACCTTCGCCCTCGAACACCTGGAACACCGACGACCCGACTTCGCGCAGTTTCACCGTCGATACGCCGGCTCTCAGGCGGTGGAACTCGCAGCGGATGGTGGGCATCACGTCGCCGCCCGTGGTTGGATTGGAAAACCGGATCGCCGCGTGGCCCTCAGCGACTGTCGCGGGGTGGCCTTCATCCTCCAGCAGAAGTTGCTCGCTCAGAGCCTGGTCCGTGTGTGCCCATCGATAGGCACAGAGGGGCGACGATGCTGTGTCCTGCAGACCAGACAACGGACGCAATCCCGGATGCCCCCAGAGGCGTTCGCTGCGTGAGTATCGGGGCGTTGACTCCGCGGCAACGCGCTCCGCACCGAATTCGAAGAATCCGACATCCATCTGCTGGCTGAATGGAATGTCCAACCCGTCGATCCAGGCCATAGGCGCATCCCGATCATTGTGATGACCATGGAAACGCCAGCTTGGCGTCAGAAGCAGATCGCCACGGCTCATACGCACAGGATCACCGTCAACGACGGTCCACACGCCCTCCCCTTCGACAACAAATCGGAAGGCATTCTGCGAATGACGGTGTTCGGGCGCGGTTTCCCGCGGACCGAGATACTGGATTGCCGCCCACAATGTCGGTGAGACGTAGGCTTGTGGCGCCAGACCTGGGTTCGCAAGACCGATCGCCCGCCGCTCACCGCCGCGACCCACTGGCACCAGCTCTCCGGCCTTCTCTGCGAGCGGCAAAATCGTGGCCCATTTCCAGACGTGCGGCACCGCCTTGGGCTTGGGATGCATCGGCATCAGATCAGCGGTTTGCGTCCAGAGCGGGATCAGGCTTGCATTGGCAAAGCCGTCGTAAAGCGCTCTAAGGTCAGGCGTGTCTTCGGGCTGCATTCCGTGGGCAACGCTGTCGTGATTGAGTTCGTCATTCATCTCGATACTCCGTCGCAAACCGGCGCGGGCACGGTATGTCGGTTATTGCGGCACTCTTGGCGAGCGTCCGCCGGCAGACACCTCTTGCTCGCAGTTCTGCCAGTTCTCTGCTCACTCGATCAATCGTGGCACCTTGCAAGGCGATCATTCGGCATCCCGTGCGCAAAGGCAAAGTTTTCAGACCAAGCCAGGCTTCGGAGAACAGACTTGAAGGTATCGAGGGTTTGCCGCAGTTCGCCGGGCAGACCGCACTCAAGGTCAACGTGCCCGCCCTCAAAGGCTCAGATACGATCCCTGCACAGTCTGGTCGGCTTGGAGATCCTCTGTGGTCCCCTCCCAGACGACACGCCCGCGCTGAATGATCACGTGCAGGTCTGCGATGCGCATCAGATCCGCGAGGTTCTTGTCGACGACGAGGATTGACATGCCCTGAGCACGGATCTGATCGAGCGCATCCCATATCCTTCTGCGCACCAGAGGCGCCAGCCCCTCGGTCGCTTCATCCAAGATCAGGAGTTTCGGATTGGTCATCAGCGCGCGTCCGATGGCGAGCATCTGCTGCTCTCCGCCGGACAGAAGATTGCCCATGGATGCGGTCCGCGTGGCCAGCTCTGGGAAAAGTTCGAACACTTTCTCCACCGACCACGGTTCCGCAAGACCGAGATGGTTCGAGGCGGTGGCCACCAGGTTCTCCATCAGCGACAGGTTCGGAAAAATCTGGCGGCCTTCGGGCACGAGACCAATGCCGAGATTGGCTGTTCGAAAACTTGCACGACCGACCAGTTCCTGGCCGTCGAACGTCACCGATCCACCCGACGCCGGGACAATGCCCATGATCGAGTGGATGGTGGTTGTCTTGCCCATGCCATTGCGGCCCAGCAGAGTGACGACCTTGCCCGCTTCCAGGCTGAACGTGATCCCGAACAGCGCCTGACTGGTCCCGTAGTGCGTGGTCAGATCCCGCACCTTCAACATCAGACTTCCTCACCGAGATAGGCGTGCTGCACCTCTTCGTTTGCCCGGATTTCATCCGGCGGACCGGTGGCGATGATGTTTCCGTAGACGAGGACGCTGATGCGATCGGCCAGTGCAAAAACCGCGTCCATATCGTGCTCGATGAGCAGGATCGTGTGCTGACCCTTGATACTGCGCAGCAGTTCGATCATTGCTGACGTCTCTTCCGTTCCGAGCCCGGCCATGGGCTCGTCCAGGAGCATCAGATCAGCCTCGGCGGCAAGCGCGATCGCAATCTCCATGTGCCGGTGTTCACCGTGGCTCAGGGTTTGGGTGTTGTCGTCAGCCTTGCCGTCCAATCCGACCCTCGCCAACAGAGCCATCGCTCTTTCGCGAATTCGGGTGATCTTTCTGGCCGGGCGTAGGAAACGAAAGGAATGCCCGTCGCGGGCCTGCACGGCCAATGCGATGTTGTCGATCACGCTCATCTGCATGATCAGCGAAGTGATCTGAAAGGACCGTGTGATTCCAAGCCGGGCGCGGCGATGTGCCGGCATGCTCGTAACATCGCGCCCGCCGTACAAGATCGTGCCGCTGTCCGGCCGGAGCGTCCCGATCAACTGGGCAATCAGCGTCGTCTTCCCAGCGCCGTTCGGACCGATGATGGCATGCAGTGTGTTCGTCTCGACAGAGAGCGAGAGGTTGTCAGTGGCCTTGATACCGCCAAAAGACTTGCTGAGACCCTGAACCTCGAGCAGCGCACTCATTTGCGCCCCCCCAGAAGGCCCATCAGCCCACCGCGGATGTAGAGAACGACTGCGATCAGGAACAGACCAAAGGGCAAGTGCCAGTAGATCGTGAGCGAGGACAGGACCTCCTCGAGAACGATAAACACCACCGCGCCGAGAACAGGTCCGAGCGTGGAGCCGCTGCCACCGAGGATCACCATGAACATGAGCTCGCCCGAGCGTGTCCAGTCCATCATTTCCGGGCTGATAAACGTGGTGAAGTTGCCAAGGAGCGCCCCGGCGTACCCACACATCGCACCTGAAATGACATAGGCGGTCAAACGATAGGCATAGGTGTTGAAGCCAAGGGTGACCACGCGCTCATCATTGCCCTTGGCACCCTGCAGGACCATGCCAAACCGTGAATTGACGATCGTGCGGACAATGAGCATCGCGATCAGCAGAGAAACGTACGCAAAACCGAAAAGCTGCAACGGATTGTCGAAGTTCACTCCTGGCAGCTCTGATCGCGTGTCGATCACAAGACCGTCGTCGCCGCCGTAGGTCTCTATCGAGACGATCAGATAGTAGACCATTTGGGCGAATGCCATGGTGATCATGATGAAATAGACGCCGCGCGTGCGAAGGCAGATCGCCCCGGTCACGAGAGCGAACAGTCCCGACACGGCAACTGCGAGTGGGATCTGCACCAGACCCGACGTCGTGGCGAGGCCCCATTCTTCGAGGCCGCCATAGAGCCAGTGGTGTGCGGGGATCCCCACGGCATAGGCGCCGAGACCCAGATAGGCTGCGTGGCCAAAGCTGATCAAGCCGCAATAGCCGAGTATCAGGTTCAGGCTCACCGCGGCGATTGCGAGAATGGCAAGCCGGGTGGCGAGGTCGAGATAGAAGGCGTGCCCGCTCCAGTACAGCAAAGGTGGCAGGATGCCCAAGAGGGCCAACACGCCGAGCGTCATCCAAGTGCGCGTCGGCATCAGCGGACCTTCGGAGGAAACAGCCCTTGCGGACGTAGAGCCAGAACGACGGCCATGATGATGTAGATCAGCATGGCGGATACGGCCGGGGCGGACGTCTCCGCAGCCTCGTCCGACATCGTGAGCTTGAAGAGATCATCGAGATAGGATCTGCCCAGCGTGTCGATCAGCCCTATCAGCAGCGCTGCGATGAAGGCCCCTTTGACCGAACCGATACCGCCCACAATGATCACCACAAATGCCGTGATGATGATGTTGTTGCCCATCCCGATGGTGGCTTCGGTAATCGGGGCAATAAGCATGCCAGCGAGGCCAGCAAGCACGGCCCCAATCGCAAAGACCATCGCAAACAACAGTTCAATGTTGATGCCAAGCGCCGACACCATTGTCCGGTTCGAGGCCCCTGCCCTGATCAGCATGCCGAGCCGAGTGTGATTGACCAGCCAGAACAAGCCACCCGCCGCTGCGAGACCCGCAGCGATGATCATGAGACGAAAGGTCGGGATCACAAGGTCGCCACCGAGTGCAAGCTGCCCCGACAGCCATGCAGGAAGCGGTACGGCGATCCCCTCGGGTCCCCAAATAAGATGCGTCAGCGCATCTATCACCAAAAGGAGACCGAACGTGCCCAGGACGTGGTCAAGGTGATCCCTCTCGTAGAGTGATCGTGCAACGAACCGCTCGACCGCCCAACCGATCGCACCGACGATCGGCAACGAGACAAGCATCGCCAAAATGAAGTCACCAAGCGCGAAAGTGAGCGTCGCGCAGATGAAGGCGGCCAGCATGTAGAGCGAGCCATGTGCCAGGTTCACAAAGTCGAGAATGCCGAAAACCAGTGTCAGTCCGGATGCCACAAGAAAAAGGAGCAGACCAAGCTGCACCCCATTCAGCACCTGGATGACCAGAAGCGACGTGTCCACGAGAGTCTCCGGGAAAGTCTCAGGGCCGGATCATACTGACCCGGCCCCGCTAAATCAGTTGAGCTTGCACTCGGCTGCGAAGCTGTCGACATGGTCCTCGAAGACGGTCTCGGCGACCTCTGTGGTCCAGACCCCATCTGAATCGACAATGACTTCGCGCAGGTAGAAGTCCTGCACGGGCAGATGATTGGTGCCGAACTTGAAGTCACCCCGGACGCTGTCAAAGTCTGCAGCCTTGATCGCTGCGCGCACGGCATCCTTGTCCTCCATATTGCCACCTGTTGCGGCAACCGCACTCGCGATCAGCATGATCGCATCATAGGACTGAGCGGCATAGAACGACGGGTAACCTCCGTACTTGGTCTTGAAGTCGCTCACGAAACGCTTGTTGGCTTCGTTATCCAGCGAAGGATCCCAGGCCTGCGTGATCTTGGAGCCCAGCACATCCTCGAATCCAGCCGCCTGCAGCTTAGGCAGCGAAATCGCATCGACGGTGAAGACCGAGTAGAGCGGCAGAATGTCTTTCAGACCGGCCTGTTGATATTGCTTGATAAATGCGCCCGCGGCTGGGCCCGGGTAAAAAACGAAAATTCCTTCAGCATCAGAAGCCTTGGCCTTGGCCAGTTCGGCGGAAAAGTCGAGCTGCGCATCTGCGCCCCATTTGGTGAGATCCTTGCCCTTGATCTCACCCTTGAACGTCCGCTCGACACCAGCGGTCATGTCTTTTCCGGCGGCATAGTTCGGCGCCATCAGGTAGAGTGAATTCACACCGAGGCGGTTCAAAATTTCACCCATCGCCATCGGGGTCTGATCGTTCTGCCAGGATGTGGAGAAAAAGTTCTCGTGGCAGAGTTTACCTGCAATCTGGCTCGGACCCGCATTGGCCGAGATGAGAAACGCACCGTTGTCGAGCGCCGATTTGCGCGAGGCAAGCAGCACATGGCTCCAGATGTACCCGGTGACGAAGTCGACGCCATCCTGCTTGATCAGCTTGTCGGTGACCTGTTTGCCCGCCTCGGGCGCGAACTGATCGTCGCCAAAGATAACCTCAAGCTCCACATCGCCGGCCTTTCCGCCGAGATGCTCCATGGCCAGATTGACGGCGTTCTGCATATCCTTTCCGATCACTGCAGCGCCGGTCGTCAGTGTCGTCACGAAGCCGATCTTGACCGGACCGTCCGAGGCCAGCGCCGACGATGTCAACAGCACCGCAGCCGCAGCCACTCCCAGAATCTTTTTCATTTGTTCTCCCTCCAGATCATCCAGGGTTCACCCTAGTTCTCGGGACATGTGTGCGATGATCTGGGCGGTTGTGTAAACCGGCTGGTGGAAATTTAGAACTCCCAGTTCTACGCAGCCTTCTGGGGGTGGCTAGGCCCTGCGTCCACGCATCAACCGTGAGGGAAGGTCACTGATCGAGCGGCACACCACGTAGAAGACCGGTGTCAGCAGAAGCCCGAAAAAGGTGACCCCAAGCATCCCAAAGAACACTGTCGTCCCCAGCGCCTGGCGCATCTCTGAGCCAGCACCAGTGGCGATCATCAGAGGCACCACGCCAAGAATAAATGCAAACGATGTCATCAGGATCGGCCGAAGCCGGAGTTTCGCGGCCTGAACCGCAGCTTCCAGTCTGGGTCGACCTGCATCCTCCATTTGCTTTGCGAACTCCACAATGAGGATGGCATTTTTTGCAGCCAGACCAACCAGCACAACCAGTCCGATCTGTGTGAGGATGTTGTTGTCCATGCCGCGAGACAACACGCCAGTGATAGCGGACAACAGGCACATGGGGACGATCAGGATGATCGATAGTGGCAGAATCCAGCTCTCGTACTGGGCGGCAAGCACCAGGAACACGAACGCCACCGCAAGGATAAACACGTAAATCGCAGTGTTCCCGGCATTCTTCTCCTGCAGGGCCAACTCGGTCCATTCGAACCCAAATCCATCCGGCAACTGCTCATCCGCAAGTGCCTCAATGTAGTCGATCGCCTGTCCCGTTGAAACACCCGGCAGTGTGGAGCCCTGCACAGCCGCGGCAGGGAAAAGATTGTACCTCGCGACCCGGTAAGCGCCGGTCACGTCCTCGAAGGTCGCGACAGAGCCGAGCGGCATCATCCCGCCGCTCTCGGTTCTGGTTCGCAGGTTCTGGATGTCCCTCACGTCATCGCGATACGCTCCGTCAGCCTGCACGGTGACCCGGAAGGTGCGGCCGAGGAAATTGAAGTCATTGACGAAGGCCGAGCCGAGATAGACCTCCAATGTTTCGAAGATCTGATCCGGGGTCACACCAAGCTGCTCGGCCTTGACCCGGTCGATGTCGGCGAAAACCTTGGGCGTCGCAGTGTTGAAGAGCGTGAAAACCCGCGCCAGTCCGTCGATCTGATTGGCGCCACCAGCCAGCCCCTGCGCCGCCTGTTCAAGAGCCGGCAGGCCCCGACCACGCCTGTCCTGGACATAAAGTTTCCACCCGCCGCCCGTGCCGACGCCGCGCACCGGTGCCGGCGCGATAACGAACACGATCGCGTCTTTGATCTGGAAGAGGGCGCCCTGCACCTCCTGCAAGATCTGATCCTGCGTCATGCCGAGACGCGCAAGTTCATCGAAATCCTTGAACGTGAAGAAGATTGCACCGCCGTTAGATGCGTTCGTGAAGGTGGCACCGTCGAAGCCGGCAAATCCCGCTGTATGGGCCGTGCCCGGGTGATCGAGAATGATATCCGTCGCCTGGCGCACGACCTGGTCCGTCCGGTCAAGCGATGAACCGGGCGGCAGTTGCACGACGGTGATCAAGTAGCCCTGATTCTGCTCTGGGATGAATCCCGTCGGGGCGGACTGAAACTGCTCTGTCGTGAGCCAGATCAGGCCGCCATAGCCGATGAGGACAATCAGGCTGACCCGAAGCGTTCTTCGGACCAGCCAAGCATAGCTTCCCGCAAGTCGTTCGAAAGCCCAGTTAAACGCGGTCCCAAATGCCCGCATCGGGGCGCTTAGCACGGCCCAGAGCCGTCCCGCCGCTGTTGCGGGAGCATCTCCGTTCGGCGCTCTCAGAAGGGCCGCACCCAAGGCGGGCGAGAGCGTCAATGACACAAGTGTCGAGATCGCCGTGGCAACGGCAATCGTAAGTGCGAACTGGCGAAAGAACTGCCCGGTGATACCTTCAAGAAAGGCAGACGGGATGAAAACGGCCATCATCACCAGCGATGTTGCAACGAGGGCGCCCGTGATCTCCTCCATCGTCTTTCGGGCGGCGTCTCGCGGCGAGAGTCCCTCGCGCAAGTATCGTTCGATGTTCTCGACGACAACAATGGCGTCATCGACGACGATCCCGATCGCCAGGACCAGCCCGAAGAGCGTGAGATTGTTCAGCGAGAAGCCGAACGCCAACATCACGGCAAACGTGCCGATCAAAGACACCGGAATCGCGAGTACGGGAATGATCGAGGCGCGCAGCGATTGCAGAAAAACAATGATCACGACGACGACCAGAAGCACCGCCTCGAACAACGTGACATAGACCGCTTCAACCGATTCCGCGATGTACTCCGTCGGATTGTAGATCACGTCATAGGCAACACCTGGCGGAAACGCCTGAGCCATCTCCTCCATGGCATCGAGAACGGCCCCAGCCGTTTCCAGCGCATTCGAGGACGGTTGCTGGAAGATGAGAATGGGCAGCGCCGTCTTGTCGTCGAGATATCCGATCGTCGAATAGTCCTGCGCCCCCAGTTCGACTCGGCCAATGTCGCGTATTCGTACCTGACCATCGGTTTCGCTGGTCTTGACGATGATGTTCTCGAAGTCCCTGGGGTCGATCAACCGGCCCTGCGTCTCGACCGAAAGCTCATAGGCGGACTGTGTCGGCACGGGCTGGCGGTTCAGCACGCCGGATGCCACCTGAACGTTGTTGGCACGCAGGGCCTCGACAACCTCTCCCGCCGTCATGCCAAAGCCTGACACACGGTTTGGATCAAGCCACACCCTCATCGAGTAGGCCCGTTCAGCGAACAGACGCGCCTGTCCCACACCGTCGATCCGGGCAAGACGATCAACGACCTGGGTCAGCGTATAGTTGGAGACGTAGAGCTGGTCGCGTGAGCCGTCATCCGAGTACATGTGGATAACCATCATGAGATCGGGCGACGACTTTTGCGTGTTGATCCCTAGCCTGCGCACGGGTTCGGGCAGGCGAGGCTCGGCGATCGAGACACGATTCTGTACCAGCACCTGCGCTTCATCAAGGTCTGTGCCGAGTTCGAAGACCACGTTGATGGATACGCTGCCGTCACCCGTCGATTGGCTGACGATGTAGAGCATGCCATCGACGCCGTTGATTTCCTGCTCAATCGGCGTGGCCACCGTGTCGGCAACCGTTTCGGCCGAGGCACCCGGGTAGACCGCGGTGATGTTGATCGTGGGCGGTGCAATCTGGGGATACTGCGTCACCGGGAGGGCGAAGTATGCCGCTGCCCCGATCAGCGTGATGATGACCGATATCACGGTCGCAAAGATCGGCCGGTCGATGAAGAAGTGCGTGAGAGACATACTGCGTTCCTATGTCCGGCAGCGTCTATTCGGGAAAGGCAAGTTCCGTCTCTTGCGGGGCAACCTTGCCGCCGGGGCGCGCGCGCTGGACACCGGCAATCACGACGAGGTCGTTGGCATCCAGCCCCGAGCGAATGACCCGCAACCCGCGATAGAGCGACCCCGGCACAACGACCTTCGCGGCTACGGTACCCTCGGCATCTACGACCATCACGATGCGCCGGGCTTGATCGGCAAGAATTGCGTTGTCGGGCAGCAGCAGCGCATCATACTCGCCCGATCCAATCAGGCGCAGCCGCGCGAACAGGCCGGGTGTAAGGAGATCGTCAGGGTTCTCAAAGATCGCCCGGCCACGGATCGTTCCGGTGCCGGTATCGAGCTCGTTGTCGACAAAGTCCATCTTGCCGGTGTGCGGCCACCCAGTCTCGTCAATGAGCCGGGCCTGCACTTCGTTCTCCGTCGTGCGCGAGCTCGGCCGCGTACCTGCTGCATTGAGGCGCGAATACTTCAGAAAGTCCGCCTCGGAGGCAGTGAAAACCAGATGGATCGGATCAGTGACGACAATCGAACCAAGGACCGTTTCCGAACTCACAACCAGATTTCCAACGTCGACCCGACTGTCCGAAATGCGCCCAGCAAACGGTGCTTTGACCTCGGTGAATTCAAGATCGAGGCCTGCCTCCCGCAGCGTCGCCTCCGCAATCGCAACCTGCGCCTCGGCGCGAAGTTTTGCAGCGATCCGCGCGTCAAGTATGCTGCGCGCCACAGTCTGGTTTGTAACGAGCTGCTCGCCACGGACGAGCTCGGCTTCAGCGAGCGCCAGTTCGGCACGGGCTGCCTGCAACTCCGCATAAACCCGCTCGTATGTCGCCTCGAACGGGCGCGGATCGACAACGAACAGTACGTCGCCCTTCTCGACCCATTCCCCATCCTTGAAAAGTATCTGCTTCAGGTATCCTGAGACGCGCGAACGCAGGTCCACGCGGTCAACTGCCTCGAAGCGACCCGTGTACTCATCCCAATCAACAATCTTTGCTGAAAGCGGCTGAGCCACATCGACGGGCATCGGTCCTTGCTGTGAAATGGCCAGAGGGGCGGAAAGCAGCACGAGGAGTGCTGACGCATAGGCTGTTCTCAATACGTGCATGGCTGAGACCTTCTGGCAGCCGGATGGCTTTCCTGCGTATACCTACGCATCAATCCGATGAGTTCAACGGGGACGACCAATTGCACCTATCGGAAAAAGTGTGCTGCGCCCGAGGATGCCCTCGCACCTGAACGCTCTTTCGCACCGAGAAGGCAACGCTCTCCACGGCTAAAAGGTTCTGCGTTAGATAACTTTTCGATGCCCCGGTGCGGCGTGGACTTTGATGCGTCTTCCGATGCTCAGCGCTGCCCGTACAGATCTTCGGCACGCTCCTCGAAGGCGCGCACGATCCGGCGCATCGCCTGCGCAAACACTGCACCAATCACCGTCTGCAACGCCCTTGAGCGAAACTCGAAGTCGACAAAGAAGTCCACGTCACAAGCAGTCTCGGTTGCCGGCGCAAACGTCCAGTGATTGTCGAGGTATCGAAACGGTCCGTCGAGATAGGAGACATCGATCTGGCGAGACTCAGGGCGCAGTGTGACGCGGCTTCCGAAGCGTTCGCGGAACACCTTGAACGAAATCACCATGTCCGCGTCGATGACTTCTCCGCCCTCGATCGGCCGCCTGCCGCGTATGCGCGTTGCCGAGCACCAGGGCAGGAACGCAGGATAAGCCTCGATGTCCGCGATCAAAGCGTACATTTGCTCGGCGCTGTATGGCATCCTGCGGACTTCGGCGTGCGTTGGCATGAGGGACGCTTTGTGGTCTTCAGACGATGATTGACGGCGGGGGATAGCAGCCTGCGACCGCCATCTCCAGAGAGGATCTGGAAAATGGACTATAAGATTCAACCGTTAATATCAGAACGACAAATCGCCGAGCGCGTTGCCGGACTCGCAGACGAGATAAATGTGCATTTTGCTGAAACGTCGAAGCTCGTCGTCGTCGGCCTGTTGCGCGGCTCGTTCATCTTCATCGCGGACCTCGTGCGGATGCTCGACGTGCCGGTCGAGATCGACTTCATCGAAGCCTCGAGCTACGGCAACGCGACCGAAAGCTCGCGTGAAGTCCGCATCCTGAAAGATCTTCGGGGCGAGATCGAAGGCCGTGATGTGCTCGTGGTCGAAGACATCATCGACACTGGACATACCTTGAAGCGCGTGATCGAGATCCTGGAGACCCGTCGCCCGGCCAAGCTCGAGATATGCACGCTGCTTTCGAAGCCTTCGCGGCGTGAGGTCAGGGTGCATGCCCGCTGGATCGGATTCGAAATCCCCGACGAATTCGTGGTCGGCTATGGCATCGACTACGCGCAGCGCAATCGCAACCTGCCATATATCGGTGCTGTGCAGTTCACCAGTACAAATTGAGTGCTCAGTCAGTTCCGACCACGAGCACGATCACGAACGCATCCCACCCCTTGACACCCGTGGTTTGAAGCCCCGTCGCCATCAAACGCGGATCGCTCGAGATCATATCGAGCGTGTGACGAACGCCTTGAACCCGTGGGTCTTCGCTTGCGCCGTCTAGAACTCCGCCGGATCGTGTCATGTTGTCGAAGACGATGAGTGACCCCGGGCGCGTGAGCGCCAGGATTGAAGTCAGGTAATGTGGATTGTTGTCTTTGTCTGCATCTACAAAAGCCAGATCAAAAGGCGCGCGGTCTTCTGAAACCAAGGCCTCAAGGCTTTGTCGTGCCGGCCCGATCCGAAGGTCGATCTTGTCCGCAACCCCCGCCTCGACGAAGTTCTGGCGCGCAACGGCGCCATGACGTTGATCGATCTCCAGCGTGACAACGCTCCCTCCTTCGGGGAGCGACTTCGCAAGACAAGCCGCCGAGTAACCGCCGAGCGTGCCGATCTCGAGGATGTGTTTCGCACCGATCATGCGCGCCATCATCGCCAAGAACTGACCGTGCGCCGGTGAGACATCAATCGCAGGGATACCGGCAGCAGCGTTTTCGTGAAGGATCCGCTCCAGGGACGGATCGGGAGGGAAAAGCTTGGACTCGAAGAACCTGTCCATCTCGGTCCACATCTGCTCGGTCACTGCAGCCAGCTCCCCATGTTGAACTCGGGCACAAGGCGCTGACTCCGGCAACAATGCTGCGGGACTTGCGCAACGTCGTCATGACTGATCCGGGCGTTCACGATGGCTATGCCGATCGCGAACGCCAGATCACCCATAACCCTTACGATTGGGCGAGCTTTGTCTGGCGCGCGGCTTTGAGGCGGGCGAAGTCATCGCCAGCATGATAGCTCGACCGGGTCAACGGTGTGGCCGAGACCATCAGGAAGCCCTTGGTGTAGGCCGCCTTCTCGTAGGTCTCGAATTCTTCAGGGGTCACGTAGCTCGCGACCGCATGGTGTTTCTTGGTAGGCTGCAGATACTGGCCGATGGTAAGAAAATCCACATCTGCCGCCCGCATGTCGTCCATGACCTGATGCACAGCCTGACGATCCTCGCCCAGCCCCACCATGATCCCGGATTTGGTGAACATGGCAGGATCCAGCTCCTTCGCCCGCTGCAGGAGCCGCAGCGAGTGAAAGTAGCGTGCGCCCGGACGCACTTCCGGATACAGGCCCGGGACGGTTTCGAGATTGTGGTTGAACACATCTGGCCCGGCCTCGACGACCGCTTCAAGCGCACTGTCCGCACAACGCAAAAAGTCCGGGGTCAAAACCTCGATGGTGGTCTCGGGCATCTTGCGACGGATGGCACGGATGGTTTGGGCGATGTGCTCGGCACCTCCATCAGAAAGATCATCCCGGTCGACCGAGGTGATCACCACATGCTTCAATCCCAACGTCTCGACTGCGTTGGAGACGCGTGCGGGCTCGAAGACGTCGAGCGCTTCCGGACGGCCGGTCGCAACGTTGCAGAAGGTGCAGCCACGGGTGCAGATCTCACCCATGATCATCATCGTGGCGTGGCCCTGCGACCAGCATTCTCCGACATTCGGACAACCGGCTTCCTGACAGACAGTGGAAAGGCCGTTCTCCTTGATCACCTCGCGCGTCTTCAGGAACCCCGGTGAGTTCGGCGCGCGCACGCGAATCCAAGGGGGTTTGCGCGGGCTTGGATTGTCAGGTCGATGCGCCTTTTCGGGATGGCGCGCTTTCCGATCAGTCGTCTCTCGCATGCCGGACCCCTTCCTCCGCAGAACTTAACCCTTCACCTGGCGGCCAGCAAGCCGGCGCACTGGAAGAAATCGATCCACACGAGAGGTAAAGGCAAGTTGAACCCCGTTGATTTCGTCTCACCGCTGTCATGGCTCTAGGAGTAATCTACGCATCAAGACAATCAGTCCAGGAAACCAAGATGAAAACGTCCCTGCCCTTTGTCGCCGCCGGCATTCTCCTTCTCGGTCTGTCGGCTTGCGCACAGGCCCCAGCGCCATCTGCATCTGCTGCGGCGGCTGCAGCCGTTGCTCATTCAATAGACGGGCGCGAAACCGCTCGCGGCACCTTTGAAGGCGCCAGCAATCATGTCACCACCGGGCATGGCAGCATCTTCCGCTCAGGCGGCAAGTGGTATGTGAGCCTGGCCTCGGACTTCACCTTCGATGGGGCTCCGGATCCGAAGGTCGCGCTCGGCAACAACGGGTTCGTCAAGGACGCGACACTCGCTCCGCTCTCGACCAATGCCGGCGCTCAGGTCTACGAGATCCCAGCCACACTTGATGTGGGGGATTTCAACGAGATCTGGATCTGGTGCGAGCAGTTCTCGGTCCCGCTCGGGGTTGCCAAGCTTACGCTGACTTAAGTTTTAACGCGGGTCGACAGGTCAACTTCCTGAAGACCCGCGATCGTTCATCAATTTGTGACAGAAGTTTCACGGACCCTCTTTATAGCCCAAGGAACTTGAGCCAAACAAAGTCCGAAGGAAATAAGATGAAATACGCCGCCCTAGCTGCAGTGACTTCTGTGTCTCTACTTGCGGCCTGCGAGACACTTGAGACCGCCGAAGCCCCTGCAACAGCCACGATTGATCGCTCGGCACCTGCTGTGAGCGCCAGCATCGCGAAAAACGCGGAGATTTCGTACAAAGGGCTCTTCGGTGGCAAAAGCGATCACAAGACCTTCGGCACGGCGACGATCGGCAAAAGTGGCGAACGCTGGGTTGTGATACTCGGCGAAGATTTCCGCTTCGACGGCGCGCCAGATCCTCACGTGGCGCTCGGCAAGGACGGCTATAATCCCGATGCCGAGCTTGCGACGCTGAGTTCCTACAAAGGACGTCAAGTTTATGCCCTGCCGGCGGACCTCGATCCGGCAGAGTTCAACGAAGTCTGGCTCTGGTGCAATCAGTTCAACGTGCCGCTCGGCGTGGCTCAACTTAAGGAGCTCTGAGTCGTCTGTACCTCAGGCGGACAGGCGTTCGGGAAAGAGTGCGGCAAGTCCAGCCGCGCTCGCCTCCGCAACACCGCGCTCGGTCACCAGGCCGGTGACCAGCCGTGCGGGCGTCACATCGAATGCCGGATTGGCCGCGGGTGAACCGGGGGAGACGACTCTGGCCGTCACCACGTCACCACCGACAAGTCCGGAAACGTCGGTGACTTCCAAAGCGCTGCGCTCCTCGATCGGGATCTCCTTCAATCCGTCGCGCACGGTCCAATCAATGGTGGGAGATGGCAGGCAGACGTAGAACGGCACGCCGTTGTCGGACGCCGCAAGCGCTTTCAGATACGTCCCAATCTTGTTGCAGACATCACCTGTCGCTGTGGTCCGGTCGGTGCCCGTGAAACAGATGTCGACCTGGCCATGCTGCATGAGATGCCCGCCGGCATTGTCAACGATCACCGTATGGGGCACGCCGTGATTGGCGAGCTCCCATGCGGTGAGATGTCCACCCTGGTTGCGCGGGCGCGTTTCATCGACCCACACGTGAATGTCGATGCCTGCGTCGTGGGCGAGATAGATCGGAGCCGTCGCGGTGCCCCAATCCACAGTGGCGAGCCAACCCGCGTTGCAATGGGTCAGAACGTTCACACGCCCCTTGCGTTCGGCGATCTCACGGATCAGAGCCAGCCCATGTTCCCCGATAGCCCGGTTGATCACGACATCCTGGTCGCAGATCGCTGCGGCTCTGGCGTAGGCGGCCTCTACGCGCGCAGAAGGATCAAGGGGTACCAGCCGGCCCCGCATGTCATCCAGCGCCCAGCGCAAGTTCACCGCCGTGGGTCTTGTCGCGAGCAGCAGCTCGTAGGCCTTGGCGAGACCTTCATCGGAAGGTTCCGCACGCATCGCCAGCGCAATGCCGTAGGCCGCCGTCGCACCGATCAAAGGTGCGCCGCGCACCAGCATGTCCGAGATCGCACGCGCCGCCTCGGTCTCGGTTTCCAGCAGCACTGTTTCAAATGCGAACGGCAGGCGCGTCTGATCGATGATCCCGACCCGCCAGCCATCTTCGGCGAGCCAAATTGGACGCCATGCCTGTCCGTTGATGTTCATGCGCCCATCCTGCTATGGCGAGCTCACGCTCAGGACGGGTCTTCCTCAGATTCGGATGCGGGCCTGACTGCGATCCTGTCCCAGCAGTTCACCACCGAGCGAATAGCCACGCCCGACCCGTCCAGCGAGAACCGCCCGAGCCGATCTCCGCGCTCGTCATAGAGCGACACGGCGGTGCCCGCCATCAATTTTCGCAGAAATCGGATGGTCGACTGACTGTTGCCGACCGAGACAAAGATCGTGTCTTCGCTGGCCGTGCCCGTCAGGTCCCAGCGCGATTTGTCGATGTCAATCTGGAAGCTCACCCGGCGCTCATCGGTCGCCCAACGCGGATCATGGAGAAAGATCATCAGAAAGCCGCTGTCATAGGCTGTCAGGTCGAATGTCTGACCGCGTCCGTTCACCGTCCGCGCGACGCACCAACGGTCTTCGCCGCCGGTGTCGTGGGTCTCTTCGACCGTCCAGGCCCCACCATTGTGAAGACGTGTCGTTGCATAGGTACCAGCCACTGCGGACGAACCGACACAGACCATCAAGAGTGTGACAATCAGAGAACGCACCACCGGGAACCTCCATCGACTTTGTGCTAACTTGCACTGATCTTACGCTGGGTTTCGGCGTTCCGTCGGTAACCGTTGCTACAAACGCAGAGGAATGTGCTCACCCCTGCCGTGCCATGAGGCCATCGACCATGGTATGGAAGGTCTCGGCGGCGTTGGTTCGGGGATATGCGATGTCCGGCACCGGAACTTCGAGGAACCGGCAAAGAGGCTCCCAACCCGACCCGAGCTCATAGACCAGCAACCGCTCGGGCGGCATCGCCGCGATCACAGCCTCGGTGTTGCGCTGATAGGTATCGATCGCATGGGCTCGGCTGTTCGCAAGACCGCCAAACACCTTCCTGAAGATCAACTCGTACCCAACTGTTCTCGCCGCTGCGTCCCCCTTCCTAATGGCATCCCGCCGCTTGTTGAGCCGTGTCAGAATCGTCTTGGAGAAACTCTCGTACCAGGCATCGGGATCGCGCACGGTGAGCAGTACCTTCGCCTCCGGGAAGTGTCCCGCAAGCTCGCGCCAGTAGTGTGCCGACGGCCAGTCGACAGTCGCACGGTACCCCGAGAAAACACGGTCCCAATCCGGCGCACGTCCCGACACGATGTCCGCCCAATGCGCGGTCTGTACGCGGCTTGGCAAAACCTCGGTCATGTGATGGCAGGGTGCAAACCCGAGATGCTCGAGCGCGCGCTTCATCGACTCGGTACCCGTGCGCCCAAATCCCGCACCAATGAGCTTCATGCCTCCACCTCCACACTCTCTAACGCACAAGACCGCATTCGGGTCATCGAATTGTCGCGCCAATGCAACTTTGACGCGAATAATCTGCCACGCATTCTGTCGAAAACGGGCGCGCGCCTGACGCCCAAGAACCCATGACAGAGGAGCCCATCATGATCCGCATGACCCGCCGCCGCTTGCTTGGCACTTCGGCTGCAGGAGCAGCCACTCTTGCCCTGCCCGCCTATTCTCGTGCCGCAAGCCGGCCGACCCTGACCCACGGGCTTCAATCTGGAGATGTCAGCCACGACGGGGCCGTGATCTGGGCCCGCGCTGACCGGCCATCGCGCATGATGGTTGAAGTCGCCACCACAGAGAGCTTCTCCAACGCGCGCCGCGTGCCTGATCTCGCGGTTGGCGAAGACACGGATTTCTCCGGCAAGATGCTGTTGACCGGCCTGCCCTCGGACCAGGAGATCTTTTACAGGGTTTCCGTGGCTGATCTGACGGATCTCAACGCCACTTCGGAGCCACTCACCGGGCGTTTGCGGACACCCCCGATGTCCAGACGCGATATCAGCTTTGTCTGGTCGGGCGACACCGCCGGACAGGGCTGGGGCATCGACGAGAGCCGTGGCGGCATGATGACCTACAAGACCATGCTGACTCACAGCCCCGACTTCTTCATCCACTCTGGCGACACCGTCTATGCCGATGGGCCGCTTTCCGAGACGAAGGAGATGCCAAACGGCGAGACCTGGACCAACCTGATGACCGAGGAGAAATCCAAGGTCGCCGAGAGCCTGCACGAGTTCCGCCACCAGTGGCTCTACAACATGATGGACACGCACGTCCGCAGCTTCAACCAGCAGGTCCCGATGTTCTCCCAGTGGGATGACCACGAGACCGTCAACAACTGGTATCCCAACGAGATCCTCGAAGACGATCGGTACACCATCACGAATGTTGCTCTGCTGGCGCAGCGCTCGAACCGGGCGTTCCTCGAGATGAACCCGATCCGTCAGTCGATCGAGGAACCTGGCCGGGTCTACCGCAAGATCGCCTACGGTCCGAACCTTGACATCTTCTTCCTCGATATGCGGACCTACCGGGGTGACAACTCGACCAATGATCAGGCCGAACAAGGCGGACCCGCCGCATTCCTCGGTCGCGATCAGCTCAACTGGCTCAAGCGCGGGTTGGCAACCAGCAATGCAACGTGGAAAGTCATCGCATCGGACATGCCAGTCGGCCTTCTGGTCCGCGACGGTGACAGCCACTTCGAGAACATGGCCAACGGCGATGGTCCAGTGAAAGGCCGCGAGTTCGACATCGCGGAGATCCTGAGCTTCATCAAGCATGCGGGCGTGAAGAACACGGTCTGGGTGACGGCGGATGTGCACTACACGGCAGCACATCACTATTCGCCCGATCGAGCACAGTTCCAGGACTTCAATCCGTTCTGGGAATTCGTGTCGGGTCCGCTGCACGCGGGAACGTTTGGCCCGAACGATCTCGACAACACCTTCGGCCCCAAAGTCGAGTACGTCAAAGCGCCGGAGCCCGGTCAAAAGAACCTCCCGCCCTCGGATGGACTGCAGTTCTTCGGAAAAGTCGACATTGAAGGCGCCACCGGCGAGATGACCGTGAGCCTGATCGACGTGGCCGACACGGTTCTGTGGTCCACGAAGCTGACGCCTGAGATCGGTTGAGACGACACTGCAGGCCCGGTGGGAAAAGGGGTATCGGCGGGACAACTGGCCCCGCCGATCTCCGGTTTCATAAAGCACTCGGTACATAACTTACGCGACCAGCCCTCAGTCCTCAGTCCTCCGACACCGAGGTGATGCCAGCCCGGAACAGTACGCCACCAATCACGCCGCCGATCAGAGGTGCGGCGATGAACATCCAAAGTTGCGCGAGTGCCGTCGGACCCGCAAACAAGGCAGAGCCGAGCGATCGCGCAGGGTTAACCGAAGTACCGGTGATGGTGATCCCGACAAGATGGATCATCGTGAGCGTGAGACCGATCACCAGCCCGGCAAATGCAGTCGTGCCAGTCTTCTCCTGCGTCACACCAAGAATGACCGTCAGAAACAGCGCTGTTGCAATCACTTCAAACAAGAACGCAGAGACCATACCGAATTCGGCGCCATAGCCGGGACCCCAGCCGTTCTGGCCAAGCCCGTTTGCCGCAACATCATACCCGCCGACCGATCCGCTCGCGATCGCGAAGACCGCGGCGGCTCCGGCAACACCGCCGATACACTGGCCGATCACGTACCCTACAAAGTCACCTACATTGATGCGTCCGGCCATCAGAGCGCCGATCGAGACAGCCGGGTTGAGGTGTGCACCTGAGATGTGTCCGATGGAGTAGGCCATCGCGACCACAGAAATACCAAACGCCAAGCTGATCCCGGTGATCGAGATCGGGTCTGCAGCGCCGACGCCGCCACCGGCCAGCACCGCACTTCCCACGCCAAAAAACACAAGGGCGAACGTGCCGATTGCTTCGGCAATATACTTCTTCATTTCCGTCTCCTGTCGCGCGCAGTTTTTGTCGGGTCATCCCTCGTGCGCTGTGGCTGTCTTATTAACATTCAAAATGAGTGTCAATAATGTTTTCGTTGATCACCAAGCGCCTTTGACACGACTTCATCATCGACGGCGAGGCATTCGCCGCCAAGCAAATGGGATAAGATGCATGCTGCAGATTCGAAAGCAGTTAGAGTTGCCTACAATCCCTCAGCGCACCCCTTGGTTGCGCATTTGTGGCCGCTACGGATCATGCGCCCGATGATGAAATTCCCGTCAGAGCGGGTTCGGGTACCATTTCTTCGCTGCCCCCGAGTTTTCCGGGCAGATCAACGTATTTGGGCAAACCATCAGCCACGTCGAGCACACGCTCGCCATAGTGGACATGGTGCGTGGGTCGGAACTCAAATCCCTCGAGAAGCGCCACATAGACCACCGAAACATTCCACTCCGGCTTGTGATTGGCCAGTCCGCCTCCACACACCGCGCAGGAGACCCTTTGACTGACCGGGTCATGCTTGGTTGTGATCGTTTCGCCTTCGATCCGGACGACGTCTGTCGGCCAAGAGCACCACGCCGTGATCGGCGCTGCATGCCACCTTCTGCACGATTGGCAATGGCAGTAGCCCGAAACCCTGGGCATTCCTGTCACCGTGATACGGGCCTGTCCGCAGTAGCACCTGCCGTGGAAAACCGGGTCCGTCATGGCTGCGCTCCTTCTCGAGCTCGCTGCAGTTCGAGACTACGTTGCTCCTGCAGCACTTGCCAATGCTTGTGGTGCCGGACGCCTGCAGCCATGATCGCGTTTCCCTGAGGAGCATCGGAGAGCCATCATGGAATTCGAGATCAATCCCGTCCAGGTTGGCATTCCCCTGCCCCGCGACGTGACCGAAATCCTCGCGAAGGCGCAGGGCGGTCTGCATGCCGGTGAGCCGGTGCCGCCGGAGTGCTTCTACCTGCTGATCGCTGATCTTGGAGAGCAGCCGAATCTGATCATCGACAAACTGCGCACAGCGCTCGAGGCGGTCGGCGGAGCGCCCTTCTACGTAAAACTCGAAGGTCTGGGCACCATCGGCGGACAGCGCCCGACGGAACTCTATGCCGAAGCAGAGCTGCCCGCGGGACTAAAGGCGCTACACAAATCTGTCGGGGTCGTAGTGCGCGAAGCCGGGGTGGAGCTGGCCTATCAACGCTATACTCCGCGCGTCGTATTGGCGGAGTTCCCCGAGATAGGTCAACATGACCTGAAACAGATCATGAGTTTCTTGTCGCGTCGGCAATCGCTCAGCGCTGGGCCGTTCCCGGTCACCCAATATTGTCTGTACGCCCTGCGCGAAACCGAGGAGGGCACCGTTCAGGAGACGATCTCGACCTATGAGCTCACCGGGTGAGTAGACGGCTCACACCCGGTCAGGGCTGCGGTCCCCACGGTGCGTTCATCATGAGCTTGTTTTCCTGGCTCAGAAGCAACGGACGAAACTTCGCCGCAAATGCCATGAACGATTCATCTGCATAAACCTTCGCCCAGAACGCACGACGGTCCGCATCATCATCGAAGCGCCAGATGTGGATGATCTGGTTCATCGCGCCGATGTCTCCGGTGAAGTATCCGACCAGCTTTTCCGCACCATGTGCCGAGAGCGCAGGCCAGCCCAGGGTCTTGTAGTGCTCAACTGCCTCGGGCATCTTGCCAACTTGAAGCGTGTAGGTGCGGAGCTCGTATAGGCTCATTGGACAATCTCCCTTCCGCCATTTTCTTTCATGGCCTGACCATGCCATGCGCACCGCTCCGCGGCGATAGTGATTTCGACCAGTCGTCGACATCGTCGATGAATTGACAGCCTGCCCCGCCCGCGTATCTTCCTGCGAATGAATCTGTACATGCTGCTTCAACAACGCGACCGTCCCATTCGTGTCGGACTGATCGGTGCCGGCAAGTTCGGCACGATGTTCCTGAATCAGGTACCGAGCACACCCGGGCTCGAGGTGCACGCCATCGCTGATCTCTCACCAAGCCGCATAAAGACGGCGTTGGAGACGGCAGGATGGTCTCAAACCTCCATCGATGCTGTCGACATATGCGAGAGCGGGCTTGAACTCACCGCCGATCCTGATGTTGATGTCGTCATCGACGCCACCGGCAGCCCTGAGGCGGGGATCAGCCATGCCCGGTCGGCAATCGCCCATCAGAAGCATGTGGTCATGGTGAACGTCGAGGCGGATGCGTTGGCGGGCCCTCTGCTGGCCGAGGAGGCGCGCAGTGCGGGCGTGGTCTACTCTATGGCCTATGGAGATCAGCCTGCGCTGGTGGCCGAACAGGTCGACTGGGCGCGGGCCAGCGGATTTCGTGTCGTGGCTGCAGGCAAGGGCACAAAGTACCTTCCGGGCTACCACCAGTCCACGCCCGACACCGTGTGGGCGAACATCGGCTACGATCCGGAGCTGGCGCAAGCTGACGGGCTCAATCCGCAGATGTTCAATTCCTTCGTCGACGGCACGAAGTCGGCGATTGAGATGGCAGCAATCGCCAACGCCTGTGACTTGCAGGCTCCCTTGTCGGGACTGCACTTTCCGCCTTGCGGCGTGGACGATCTGGCCCACGTCCTGCGACCGAAGAACCAGGGCGGCGTTCTCGAGAAGTCCGGGATGGTGGAAGTCGTCACCTGCGACGAACGGGACGGACGGCCCGTGTTCCGCGACCTGCGGTGGGGGGTCTACGTCGTGCTGGAAGCACCGACGCTCTATGCCGTGCGCTGCTTCCGTCAGTACGGGCTGAAAACCGACGCCTCAGGGCGCTATGCGGCGCTCTACCGCCCCTCACACCTGATTGGACTGGAACTCGGAATCTCCGTGCTCAGTGCGGTCCTCAGGGGAGAGGCGACCGGCCAAGCGCAGACATTCAACGCTGACGTGATGTCTACCGCCAAACGGGATCTTCGGGTCGGCGAAGTGCTCGATGGTGAAGGAGGCTACTGCGTCTGGGGCAAGCTCGCGCCAGCTGCGACATCGATGGCGACGGGCGCCCTTCCGATCGGGCTCACCAACGGTGTGCGTATGAAGCGATCCGTCGATGCGGGTCAGACGGTGCGCTGGAGCGATGTCGAGATCGATGAGTCGAGCCCGACAGTTCAGATCCGTCGCACGATGGAACGCCGTTTCGGCAACATTCCAGAAGCCGCCGAGTAGAGCGATTTGCCGCTTCGTAGCATCGGATACAGAGGTCGGTCAGAACCACTGCGATAATTCCCGTCATTGAAGCAGGCGGCCGAAGCCGCCAAACATTGATGGAGAATGTTCCGATGGAAGACCTGAGCTTTGTTGATCACGATTTAGATCCCGACCATTCGTCCCAGTACAATGAATTTGTCGCCGACAGCTTTTCATTCGGCGTCGAACGCGAGATCAAGGGGAACGACCCGACGGACGCATCCGATCCTCTGACCCTCCTGAAGCTCGACGGTCTTGGCGATGATCAGGAGCCTGAACATGGCGTGATGGACTTGCCGCAGGCAGACCAGATCTACTTCGACGGCGTGCTGGTCTCCTCGGCCAAGGGCGACGTGCGCTCGGTGAGCGACACCATCATGAAGTGTGACGTGGATATCCGCTGCGATCTCTACGCATCAAAGGCAGCCCAGGGGGCGTCGACCCTCGGCGATGTGGTGGTCTGACCACCGAGAAACAGTTAGAGACACCGAGCATCGCACCGGCAGCTCCTCTGCCGGTGTCTTTCCGTGGCCAGTGACAGCGGCACCGTGACACCTCGCATGCACCACCCGGTCCTCCTAAGGTCGGTGCATCTCAGCAGGAGACGTTGCCAAGTGAGCAGTGCCGGATTTCACGAGCACATCAAGCACGAACACCGAATCGACAAGGTCTCGGAGTTTCTGAAGGAAATCGTCTACGGCGGCAATGACGGGATCGTCACCACGTTCGCCATAGTTGCAGGGTTTGCTGGCGCGGGGGCCGAAGGGGCGGCAACCATCGGAACCGTCGCTGTGCTGCTGTTCGGACTGGCGAACCTGCTTGCCGACGCCACCGCGATGGGGCTTGGGGCCTTCTTGTCTTCGCGATCCGAACGGGATGTCTACATGGCAAACCGGGCCCGCGAATTGCACGAAATCGAGCACAACTCAGAATTCGAGCGCACCGAAACGATCGAAATTCTCATGGAACGGGGTGTAAGCGAAGCCGACGCCAACGCCTTCGCTGATCTATATCTTCGCAATCCCGAACTGATGGCAGACTTCATGATGCAGTATGAGCTGGGGATGTCCGATCCGCGTGAGGACAACCCGGCAATGAACGGGCTTATGACGTTCCTGTCTTTCATCGTGTTCGGGGCAATTCCGCTAGTTCCCTATTTCCTGCTGGTGCCCACCGAAACGACCTTCTGGCTCTCGGTGGCAGCAACTGCCGGCGCGCTCGTGCTTCTTGGCTTGCTGCGCTGGTATGTAACCCGCGAGAGCCTCTGGCGGTCGGTGGGAGAAACCGTACTCGTGGGCGGGGTTTGCGCCATTATCGCATTCGGCGTCGGTCTCGCGTTCCGGGCATGAGAACGATCTCGAAGCGCCTCGTTGATCCTCGGTCGGCTTGACGCCCTGAACCCACGCGCCTATCCCGAGCGCCATGACCGAGGCAGTTCACATCATCGGCGGCGGCATGGCCGGCAGCGAAGCCGCCTGGACAGCAGCAGGCATGGGCGTACCCGTTGTGCTGCACGAGATGCGACCGCACCGGAGCACCGAGGCCCACCAGTCGGACGGCCTCGCGGAGCTCGTATGCTCCAACTCGTTTCGCTCCGATGACGACGAGACCAACGCTGTCGGTCTCCTGCATTGGGAAATGCGCCAGCTCGGCTCGGTGATGATGGCGGCCGCAGAGGAGGCGATGGTGCCGGCAGGGGGCGCTCTTGCAGTTGACCGCGAAGTTTTCTCCGCGAGCGTCACCGCCCGGCTCGAGTCCCACCCGCTGATCACGATCGAGCGGGGTGAAGTTACAGGCCTGCCCCCAGCCGAATGGTCCAGCGTCATCGTCGCGACAGGCCCGCTGACGTCTCCTGCGCTGGCAGAGGCGATCCGGTCGTTGACCGGCGAGGCCAACCTCGCCTTCTTTGATGCGATCGCTCCGATCGTTTACGCGGACAGCATCGACATGGGGAAGGCCTGGTTCCAGTCGCGCTATGACAAGGGTGACACGGAGGATGAACGCACGGCGTATCTGAACTGCGCACTCGATCGGGAACAATATGAGCACTTTATCGACGCCCTCTTGGCTGCACCGCAAACCGAGTTTAAGGACTGGGAACGCGAAACGCCCTATTTCGAAGGCTGCCTGCCCGTCGAGGTCATGGCGCAACGCGGGCGCGAGACGTTGCGCTTTGGCCCGCTGAAACCGGTTGGGCTGACCAATCCACACAACGATCAGAAGCCATATGCGGTGGTCCAGTTGCGGCGCGAAAACAAGCACGGCACGCTCTATAACCTCGTTGGCTTTCAGACCAAGATGACCTACGGCGCGCAGCCTGAGGTTCTCGGACTGATCCCCGGCCTCGAGCATGCGCGCTTCGCAAGGCTCGGCGGCATTCATCGCAACACCTTCCTGAACAGCCCCAAGCTGCTTGATTCGGAGATGCGCCTCAGGGCGGACCCGAGGTTGAGGTTTGCCGGTCAGATCACTGGCGTCGAGGGATATGTGGAATCGGGCGCGATGGGGATCCTGGCGGGGCGCTTCGCGGCGCTCGAACAACTGGGCCGACTGGCTGGGCCACCGCCTTCTGTGACAGCAATGGGTTCGCTTCTCGCGCATCTGACAGGCGGCGCCAACAGCGAGACCTTCCAACCAATGAATGTGAATTTCGGACTGTTCCCGCCGCTCGAGAGCGCCCGTGGCGGCCGGCGGGGCAAGCAAGACCGCAAGAAAGCATACACTGCGCGCGCAAAGGCAGCGCTGTCTGAATGGATCGCCCGCCCGTCGAGCGCAACCGCGTAAAGAGCACCTGTGTGCCCTTTGGTCGCGCACGTCAGCGCGGCCGAGACTTCGGTCGACGCTCGGCATCAAGTACCGAGCGTCGGCGGCGTTAAACGTCGAACAGCATCAGGTAGTCTGTTCCGCGGCCATCCGCATATCCGGTGGGGGTCAGCATGTCCCCCAGCTGCGTCTCTGCATTGGCCTCGGCTGCCGTGCTGTCACGATCTGTGCCGACGAAGTCGTTCTGCTCTGCCTCGGTGTACGGCTTCACTGTCATCACTCCAGTACCTTGCACCACACAACAATGTCTCCCATTAAGGTTAGTAAATTTATTTCGTCGAAAGGGCCTTGGCAGTATCAAATGCAACAAATCCACGTGATTTGCATAATTGCAACAGCTCGCTGGAGCGTTGGCGCAACACATGTGAACCGCGCGGTTCAACCGAGAGGCGTCGCGAATGGCCGACGATAAAAAGTTCCTGAAACAGGCCTACGACTTGCCGGACATCGAAGCGACCAAGAGTTTCTATGACGACTGGGCTGCCAGCTATGACGCAGAGGTGTCGGCGAACGGCTACGCGACGCCGGGAAGATGTGCCGCCGCGCTGGCCAGTGCGGCAACAGATCAGAGCCTCCCAATTCTCGACGTGGGCTGCGGAACCGGTTTGTCAGGAGTGGCCATGAAGGCCGCGGGATTCAACGCAATTGACGGCACGGACCTCTCACCAGAAATGCTGTCACGCGCCGGCGACAGGGGGGTGTATCGTGCCCTCTTTGCAGGCGATCTCTCCAATCCTTTGCCTGTCGAACCGGGCGCCTACGCCCACGCAGCAGCTGTGGGCGTGATCAACCCCGGCCACGCCCCACCGGAGACGATGACAAGCATCCTCGACGTGCTCCCGGTTGGAGGCTGTTTGGTGTTTTCCCTGAACGACCATGCGCTCTCGGATCCGGCTTTTCCCGCGATGGTTGACGATATCGTCGCGAGCGGTGCTGCGCGCATGATCTTCCGAGAGCACGGCGCCCATCTGCCAGGCACCGGCTTAGAATCGACGGTGTTCGTACTTCGCAGGGCGGGGTGAGTCGCATGGTCGGGTTGGACGGGGCCTACGATCTGGAAGACACCGAGGCAGCGCGGGCACACTATGATGCCTGGGCGGAGACCTATGACGCAGAACTCAAGGCAGCAGGCTATGTGACACCCGAGCGGTGCGCGACCGCGCTGGCCTCATTCGCAGAGGAGCCCGAGGCACCGGTGCTTGAACTTGGCTGCGGTACTGGGCTGGGCGGCGTCGCCCTCCGGGCGGCAGGGTTCACCTGCATCGATGGCTTCGACATTTCAGAAGAGATGCTTGCGGTGGCGCGCACGCGCACCGGGATATACCGGAAGATCGGAAAACTCGATCTCTCCGGTCCATTCGACTCCATCGAACCGGACAGCTACGGGAACGCCGCCGCAATCGGCGTGCTGAACCCGGCCTACATGCCACCCACCGTATTGGACGAAGTGCTGGCCCGTCTTCGCCCGGACGGTTGTTTCGTCTACTCACTGAACGATCACTCCGCTGCGGATCGCAGCTTCGACGCCCGGCTGGGTGACTTAATCGAGTATCGCGGCGCTGAGCTCGTCTTCAAGGAGCACGGCGAGCATCTGCCCGGTACCGGCCTGATGAGTACAGTTTACGTGGTGCGCAAAATTTAACTACCAGCGCCCGGAAAGAGCCCGCCACAACAGGGTAAGCGGCCGCCGAATGCCCGGATCATCTGACGCGGCGCCAGCGAAGCTGAAATCCGCACGGATTGCATGAGCTAGGATGCGATCGGTGCGCCAAGCGGCAAGAAAAACCGGCAGCGCACGTTTATGCGCCTCAGATCTTTTTGCGCGCACCGCTGCAAGTTCTTCGATGCCGCGACGCGCCATGCGCCCGACCATGGCCCGCGCACCCTCGGTCGTCGTGCCCCGCGTCAACGCTGTACGATCTTCTGCGCCAAGACCAGGAAGGAAAAACTTCGCCCCTGAAGTTGCCAGCGGCAAGGCCGTCCTGATCGCGAACCCGACAGCAAACGACGAACCGACCCGCCTTGCGAGAGCAACGCTTGGTTCGTGCGCAGAGGTCAGCAGTTTTGCTGCAACTCCGAGCATCGAGCCGAACCGATCCATCGACCAGGCGTCGAACCCAGTTTCATCAGCGAGGCCATCGAGCTCGCGCTCCCGGGCTCGGATCATGGGCTCGACATCCGCGGCCACGAGAACCGTCGCTCTCAGAAGTGTATGGAAGGGGCCCGCCGTTTCGTGCGCCGGAGCGGGGCCGCCTGCCTCGGCCCGCACGGCCACATCTCGCCACCATTGAAGCCGCATAGCCGCAATCATCGGCTCACGGCTGGCAACGACTGCACGGCTGAGTTCGATGTCGAAACTGTACAGAGCCATGAGTTGCGACCGGATGGGTTCCGGCGCGAACAGGGCGGATGCGTAGAGATCGGCATCGTGCGTGCGCACGAACGTCGCAACAGCGGACTCGCCCATCAGCCGCCCATCTCAGTGCATCTTGGCCGGACACGCGTTGGCGCGCAACAGACAGGTGAGGATCGCATCTTCGAGGGCCTGAAAGCTTGCATCGACTATGTTGGCGGAAACGCCGACGGTCGAGAAAACACCGCCCAGCGCGTCGGTCGAGTCGATCAGCACGCGCGTCACCGCCTCGGTCCCACCGTTCAGAATGCGCACCTTGAAGTCCACGAGTTCGAGCGCATCGATGTTGCGTTGATACGGCCCCAAGTCCTTGAACAGCGCCCGGCTCAGCGCATTGACGGGACCCTGGTCCGAGTGGGTGACCGGGTCGACCGACTCGGACGCCGATATCATGCGCTGCTTGCCGACATTGACGACCACGATGGCCTCTGAGACCGTCACGCGGTCACCGACCGCATTTTGGCGCCGCTCGACGGAAACCCGGTAGCGCTCGACCTCGAAGAACCGCGGCAGGAGACCGAGGGTGCGGCGTGCCAGCATCTCGAAGCTCGCACCTGCTGTGTCGTAGGAGAAACCCTGATCCTCCCGCTCCTTCACAAGCGCCAGCAGCGGTCCCAGGCGTGTGTCATCTTTCGCCACCTCGATCCCCGCCTTGCCCAGCCGATCGACGAGATTGGATCGTCCCGCCTGGTTCGACATCGGGATGACCCGCGTATTGCCGACCGCCTCCGGGGTAACGTGCTCGTACGTCGTCGGGTCCTTGACGATCGCTGAGGCATGAAGTCCGGCCTTGTGAGCAAACGCCGCCGCCCCGACATAGGGCGCGTGCCGATCGGGGACCCGGTTCAGAACCTCGTCCAGCATGTTCGAGACGGCGCGGAGTTTTGGCAGGTCCTCAGGTGAAATGCCAACCTCGAAGCGATCGCGATAGGCAGGCTTAAGCACCAGAGAGGGGATGATCGACGTGAGATTTGCGTTGCCGCAGCGCTCGCCGAGCCCGTTCAGTGTTCCTTGGATCTGGCGTGCACCGGCATTGACCGCGGCAAAGGAACCTGCCACCGCCTGCTCAGTGTCATTGTGGGTGTGGATCCCGACATGGTCCCCGGAAATGTGGGCGCATACCGCTGTGGTGATCTCCGAGATCTCGTCCGGAAGCGTGCCTCCGTTGGTATCGCAAAGCACGACCCAGCGTGCGCCCGCTTCCATGGCGGCTTCCAAACATGCCAGAGCATAGTCAGGATTGGCCTTGTAACCATCGAAGAAGTGCTCGGCATCGAAGAGCGCCTCGCGCCCGAGCGACACCACGTGTCGGATGCTCTCAGAGATGTTCACGCGGTTTTCTTCCAGCGCAATGCCGAGCGCGGTCTCGACATGGAAATCGTGGCTCTTACCGACCAGACACACGGTACCGGTGCCGGCGTTGACCACCTCCGCCAACACTTCGTCATTGGCAGCCGAGCGCCCCGCGCGTTTGGTCATCCCGAACGCCGTGAACCGTGACCGGGTGGTCGGTGCCTGGACGAAGAAGTCCGAGTCCGTCGGATTCGCTCCCGGCCAGCCGCCTTCGATGTAGTCGATGCCCAAATCGTCGAGAGCATTGGCGATCTTGATCTTGTCTGCGACAGAGAAGTCGACACCCTGGGTCTGTTGCCCGTCGCGCAGGGTGGTATCGAACAGATAGAGGCGCTCCCGATTCATCGAAGCGCCTCCAGCTTGGCGGGATCAGCGTCGGGTGAGAGCTCCCAAACCGCGCCCTCGGGCGTGTCCTTGATGACGATACCTGCTTGCGCAAAGCCATCACGGATCGCGTCGGCCCGTGCGAAATCTTTCGCCGTCCGAGCTGCGGCGCGATCGATCAAGAGCGCCTCTATCAGTGCACGCTCTTCTTCGGTTGCGTTGCGTTCCTCCACCACAGTCCTCTGGACACCCATGAGGACCATTGTCGCAAGCAACCGTTGCCGGTCACCTGAGCGTGCGGCTTCGTGCATGGCGGCGATGGCACCCGCTGTGTTCAGATCATCAGTGAGCGCGGCAAGTGCTGCGGGAACGGGATCGGATGGCGTCACGCCCTCGGTTTCCTGTGTCCATTTTCGCAATGTCACTCGAGCATCTTCAACGCGCTTTTGCGTCCAATCCAACGGCTGTCTATAGTGGGCCGAGAGCAAAATGAAGCGGATCACCTCCCCTGTCACACCCTGATCCAGCAGATCACGTACGGTGAAAAAGTTGCCGAGGCTCTTGGACATTTTCTCGCCCTCAACCCGGAGCATTTCATTGTGCATCCACCAATTGGCCATCCGGTCGGTGCCGTGGGCGCAGCAGCTCTGGGCGAGTTCATTCTCGTGGTGCGGGAAGGCCAGGTCGATCCCGCCAGCGTGGATGTCGAACACCTTGCGCTCCGGGGGCTCATTGCGCGTCAGGATCGCTTCAGCCATTGCCGAGCACTCAATGTGCCAGCCCGGGCGCCCCCTGCCCCATGGGCTGTCCCATCCGGGTTGTTCCTCGGTCGAGGGCTTCCAGATCACGAAGTCCATCGGATTCTTCTTGTAGGGCGCGACCTCGACGCGCGCCCCGGCAATCATGTCGTCGACCGAGCGGCCCGAGAGCCTGCCATAGTCCGAGTAGCTCTCAACGGCGAACAACACATGGCCTTCTGCCTCGTAGGCGTGCCCCTTCTCGATCAACTCACGGGCCATCGAGACCATGGGCGCGATGTATTCGGTGCAGCGTGGCTCGAACTCGGGCCTGAGCACACCGATCGCGTCCATGTCATCGTGATACCATCCAATCGTCTCGTTGGTGATGCGCCGCGTCGCAGCCTCGAGCGTCTCATCCGCACTCTTGGTCGCCACCGCGCGCGCTATGATCCGGTCGTCAACATCTGTCAGATTGCGCACATGCGTGACCCGCTCGGCACTGTAGATGTGGCGCAGCAGCCGATAGAGCAGGTCGAACACCACCGCGGGCCGCGCGTTGCCGATGTGGGCCCTGTCATACACGGTGGGTCCACACTGATACATCCGCACGTTTGCCGGATCGATCGGCGTAAATGTCTCCTTGGACCGGGTGGCGGTGTTATAGAGTTTGATCTCAGTCATAGCGTCCTCACGCGGCGGTCCCGCGACGGGCTCTCAATCTAGGTCACTCAAGGAAACAGGGGCACCCGCCGCAGACATATGTCAGCGGATAATGCAGATCTCGCAGGTGATCAGCGCGGGTTTCATGGCGCGAAGGTGTGCGCCTCGGGCAGGCCCGAGTCAAGGTTTTTGCAAGAGCGGCATGAGTGCCCCCATGTCCGGGCCATGGTCCCGCCCGGTCAACGCGCGCCGCAGCGGCTGAAACAAGCCTCGACCCTTCCGCCCCGTCGCGGCCTTCACTTCCTTCGTCCAGGCACCCCAGGTCTCGGTGTTCCATGGACGCGGTGGCAGAAGGGCAATCGCTTCGTCGACAAATTCGCGATCATCCGGCTCGACTTTCGGGGTCGTGCCATTCTCCAGGAGATCGAGCCAGTCCGCGACCTCGTCCAGTCGATCGAGATTGGGGCCGATCGCTGCCCAAAATGGACGCGCCAGATCAGTCGGCATTCCGGCCGCGGCAAGGCGTTCCCGGACCGCATCAAATGGCAGTGCACGCAGCGTCTTGGCCGAGTGGACCGACAACTCATCCGGATCGAGAGTGGTGGGTGTGCTCCCGAAGCGACCGAGATCGAAGTCGGAAATGAGATCACCGGGATCGGTGACGACTTCAACGGGGAGCGACGATCCCAGTCGCGCCATCAGGCTCATCAGAGCCATAGGCTCGATACCAGCCTCGCGGAGATCTTTGAGTGCAAGGGCGCCGAGGCGCTTGGACAGGGGCTCGCCCCCGGGACCCGTCAGCAGCGAGTGGTGTGCGAAGTCTGGCAGCCCGGCTCCGAGCGCTTCGAATATCTGGATCTGCGCACCCGAATTGGTGGTGTGATCGGCTCCGCGGACAACATGCGTGATGCCCATCTCGATGTCATCGACCACGGATGCCAGCGTGTACAGGAGCTGACCATCGCCCCGGATCAGAACGGGGTCCGAGAGGCTCGCGGCATCTATCGACTGTTCGCCGCGGATGAGATCGGTGAACCCGACCGCATGATGCTCGAGCAGAAACCGCCAGTGTGGCGCGCGCTCGGCTCTGAGTTTCGCCTTCTCGTCCTCGGAGAGCGTCAGAGCCGCTCGATCGTAGACCGGCGGGCGTCCCGCAGCACGCTGAGTCTTGCGCTTGAGATCAAGCTCGACCGGTGTTTCGAAACATTCGTAGAGCCTGCCATCCGTGCGCAGACGGTCGGCGGCATCGTGATAGAGGTCGAGGCGCTGCGACTGGCGTTCTTCACGATCCCAGGTGAGCCCGAGCCACTCGAGATCCCTCCTGATTTGATCGACGAACTCTTCCTTTGAGCGCTCTGCATCTGTGTCGTCGATGCGCAGCACAAACCTGCCACCAGCCGCACGTGTGACCAACCAGTTCAGCACGGCGGTGCGCAAGTTGCCGACATGTAGATAACCGGTCGGTGACGGGGCGAAACGTGTGACAGTCATCGCGACATCCATGTGTAGTCGTCGAGCGCTTTGGGCGCGTGATCCTTGAACGCCTGCAAAACGTCAAGGATCGGCGCATCCACAAAGGGATGCAGCAGCGTTAGACCGGGTCTGTTATGGAAGGTGTTGAGCCAGATCTCGAATCGCACATCCCAAGACAGTCCTTCGCCCGGCAACTTGCTTTTGAGCAACACGCCCACCCAACGGGATTGACGGCGTTTGACGAGCATCGCCATCCCGGTTGGTTCCCAGTAGCGGAAGGCTTCGACCTGTTCCCAGGTGAATTCGAGCCAGGTGTTGAAGCCAAGCGCAATCCCGAAACCCTCGGGACCCAGTCTGAGCACAGGACCCCGCCTTGAACCACGGCGCACGAAGTACCAGGCGAGCACGCCGAACGCCAGCGTACAGCCTCCCGCGAACACTCGGATCAACGGCTTTGCGCCTTCGATCTGGGTCTGGTGGATGAGGAACATGACAGCGAGCACCGTGCAGAGCCCGCCTGCCAGAAGCCGTGTGCCCGGCGCAGCATTGAAGATGGTCTCTCCCGCCGGGCGCTTCGCCTTGCGCGACTTGACCTTGGGAACTCGTGTCACCGTTCCATCGCCCTATAAGCTTTCAGTTCTTCGACGAGCGTTGGCAGCGGCGTATCAAATCGCGTGGCCGGAAACGAGAGGCGTCGTGAGCCGATCAACCTGCCAATGAGCGACCAGGCAGAAGCCGGCTCGAACTTCCGAACCGCATCAGGATCATAGAGCGTGAGGCGCAGCTGGCCGGTCCCGAAGAACAAGCCGGATCGATACGGCATGTGAGTGCAGGTGACGGCCTTGACTTCAGACCACGGCAGAATCGTGTAGGGACGGCTGACGGGGTGCAGGATCAGACCCTCGCGCACCACAACAAGTGACGGATCTTCCCGCAACAGTGCATAGTTCCGAAGTGTGAACCCTCCGAAAATCACTAAGAGAACGGTGATGTTGAAGAGCGTACCGAAGCCAGATTCCCAGGCGCCGTGCCATGTCGCCGAACCGAGCACCAGCACGACAACGCCGCCGAAGAGCGCAATCCTAAATGACGCAACCGACCGGTTCGGGTGGTAGATCGCCAACGCGTCTTCCGGTTTGAGATCTAGCTCCGGTCGCGCCATCGGTTCACAATCGGATAACGCCTGTCGAGCCAGAACGCCCGTTTGGTGAGCTTGACACCTGGGGCCGACTGAAAGCGCTTGTACTCGGAGATGTAGAGAAGATGCTGCACGTGCATCACCGTCTCACGGTCGTGACCGGAGGCGATGATCTCCTCGGTCGAGAGCTGATCCTCTACAAGTTGGCGCAGGATGTCGTCCAGCACGTCATAGGGCGGCAAGCTGTCCTGATCCGTCTGATCGGGGCGCAGTTCCGCAGACGGGGGCTTTTGCAGGATGTTGAGCGGGATCACCTCGCCCTCAGGGCCCTTCATCCACGGGTGATGTTCCGCATTGCGCCAGCGCGCGCACTCGAACACGCGGGTCTTGTAGAGGTCCTTTATGGGATTGTAGGCACCGTTCATGTCGCCATAGATTGTCGCGTATCCCACTGCCATCTCAGACTTGTTGCCAGTGGTCAGCAGAAGCTCACCGAACTTGTTCGAGAGCGCCATGAGATAGAGCCCGCGCAGCCGGCTCTGAATGTTTTCTTCGGCAATGCCCGGCTCGTGCCCATTGAACAAGGGTTCGAGCCCGGCCTCGAGCGACGCCACCCCATCGTTGATCGGCAGGGTCTGGCAGGTGACGCCCAACCGGGCGGCCAGATCCTCGGCGTCCTTCAGCGAATGCTCTGACGAGTACTTTGACGGCAAGCGGATGCAGCGGACGTTCTCGGGCCCAAGCGCATCCACAGCGACCGTTGCGACGATCGCCGAATCGATGCCACCGGACAGGCCGAGCAGAACCTTCGAGAACCCAGATTTATGAACGTAGTCCCGCGTCGCCTCAACCATGGCGCGGTAATCGAGCGCCCAGTCTTCCGGCACCGGCGCCAGATCGGCGCGTGAAATCCGCCAGCCCTCTGAGCTGAGCACGATGTCGACGGTCTCGATCGATGGCTCGAAGAAGGGCATCTGAAACGCAAGCCGACCACCTGGATTGAGCCCGAACGAGCCCCCGTCGAATACCTGATCGTCCTGACCGCCGATGAGATTCAGATAGAGGAGCGGCATTTTCGTCTCGACGACACGCGCCACCATATGGCCCATCCGGATGTCATGCTTGCCACGCTCATAGGGAGAGCCGTTGGGCGCGATCATGACTTCAGCGCCAGCTTCCTCGAGGGTCTCGGCGACATCCGAGAACCAGAGGTCCTCACATATCGGGAAGCCCACCCGACAGCCGTTTATCTCGACTGGTCCCGGGGCCGGGCCTTCGAGGTAAAGACGCCTCTCGTCGAAGACGCCATAGTTAGGACGGTGGTGCTTTCGGAAAACTGCGCGGATCGAACCGCCCTGCAGCAAATGGCAGGCGTTGTAGGCTCCAGCATGATCCTGACCCGGCTCGGAGGTCGAACCGGCCACTGGCGCACCGATCGCCAATGCGGGACCATCGGGCCGCGTGAGATTCGCAAGCTGCATCAAGGCGGCTTCACAATCGCGCAGAAAGGCCGGACGCACTGAGAGATCGAGCACCTGATAGCCGGAAAGAAACATCTCGGGCAGCATCACCAGATCGGCACCGGCCGCCTCTCCTGCCGCCAGCGCATCCCGCGCCATTTCGAGATTGCCATCGATATCTCCGGCGACCGGGTTCCACTGAACCAGGCTCACGCGCAGGCGACCAGGCTCGGCCATCAGGTGTCTCCCTCTATCGGCGGACCCCGGTACATAAAGTGCGGGCTGCACCACACGCAAGCTTCAGAGATGGATAGCGCCCTTTCCTCAAGCGCATGCAGTTCGTCGTTGTCAGTCACGGTCAACCGCCCTAGACTGCGCGAGGGACTATGCATGATCGTGACGGCGGGGGCAGTGTTGATCTGGTGTGCCGCTCCTTCGAGCGAAATTTCCATCCACCGCTCAAGTCGGCTTGGTGATGTGCCATGGACTGGCGAAGCCAGCAGCGACATGCAATCAGGGGTAGCGAGCAGCGCGCCTAATAAAGACGATCGGGGATGAAGTTAATGAAACGGGTTGTCATCGGGGTAGCGGCGGCGGCCGCACTGGCTGGCACAGCACTTGCCCAAAGCGGAACCGTCGCCACGAAGGAGTATGACTCCGGCGCCGTCTATCAGGGCGAGTTCAAAGACGGAAAGCAACACGGTCAGGGCACCTACACAGCGCCCGACGGATATCAGTACAGCGGCGAGTGGGTCGAAGGTGTGATCCAGGGTCAGGGGAAGGCCACTTTCCCGAACGGCTCGATCTACGAAGGCACCTTCGAGGACGGAGTGCCCCACGGCACCGGTAAGATCGACTACGCCAACGGTGGTTCTTACGACGGTGAGTGGATCAACGGCGTCATCGAAGGCAAAGGCAAGGCCATCTACGAGAACGGGATGGTCTATGAGGGCGGGTTCAAGAACTCCGCTCATCACGGCACAGGCGTGATGACCCGCGAAAACGGCTATCGCTATGAAGGTGAGTGGGTTGACGGCGCACAGCAGGGTCAGGGGAAAGTGACCTATCCCGACGGTGCGATCTACGAAGGCCAGTTTGCCGGCGGGCTGCGTGAGGGCCAGGGCGCGATCACGCTCACCGATGGCTTTACATACACCGGTGCCTGGCAGGCGGGTCAGATCACAGGCGCGGGTGCAGCGACCTACGCCAACGGCGACAAGTATGAGGGCAGCTTCCTTGACGGCAAGCGCCACGGCGAAGGCGTTGCGATCTACGCCTCCGGAGACCGCTACGAGGGCGCATTTGAGAATGGCGAACGCCACGGCACCGGAAAGTTCACCGGCGCTGATGGCTACGTGTATGAAGGCGGTTGGATCGCCGGAAAGATCGAGGGGGAAGGCACAGCGACCTATCCCAATGGCTCGGTCTACACCGGCGGATTCATGAACGGCACACCCGATGGCACAGGCAAGATCACCTACGCTGATGGCGGCTCCTACGAAGGCACGTGGGACAAGGGCGTGATCAGCGGCACGGGAAAAGCCAGCTACGCAAACGGGTCGATCTACGAAGGCTCCTTCCTCGATGCCAAGCATCACGGAGAAGGCAACATGACGTATGCCGACGGGCATGTTTACGCCGGCGGCTGGCTCAATGGTCTGCAGGAGGGCAAGGGCAAGATCACCTATCCCGATGGCGCCATCTATGAAGGTGACTTTTCCAGCGGCAAGCGCAACGGAGAAGGCAAGCTGACGCTCGCAGACGGCTTTACGTATCTTGGTGGCTGGAAGGACGGCGAGATACACGGGGAAGGCACGGCGAGTTATGCAAACGGTGACATCTACAAGGGTGCCTTCGAGAACGGTCGGCAGCACGGCTATGGCGTAATGACCTATGCCTCGGGCGCCGAGTTCAAAGGCTACTGGGTCGATGGCAGGCGCGACGTCAAGTCAGACGGGCAGTCCGAAGGCGAAGGATCAGAAGCAGCGACGAGCAACTGAATCGGTTGATCCCAAGCGTATCAACCATCACTTGCACGTGAGAGGACCCTTCTGATCAGTCGTCTCGCTTGCAGGACCACAATCGGCGATTAATTGGAGTGGTGACACTTCGTCTTCACACCCCATTGAACGAGGCTCCGATGGTCCTGCCCCTTTCCACTGCTCCCGATCTGTCCGTGCCGCTGCTCTCGGGAGCGGACTGGTCGCTCGTTGACAGCAATCCCGCGAACTTCACGATTGTCGTGTTCTATCGGGGAAACCACTGTCCAATCTGCAAGACCTACCTGAAGGAGATCGAGGCGAGCCTCGACCAAGCCCGTGCACAGGGCATCGAAGTTGTCGCAATCTCGATGGACGGTGAAGAACGCGCCCGTACCACTGTCGAGGAAACCGGCATACTGCACCTGCAGATCGGCTACGCACTTCCGGAACAGACCGCGCGCGATTGGGGCCTCTACATTTCTTCGGCGCGAGAGGGATCGACAGAGCCGGCTGTATTCTCCGAACCCGGTCTTTTCGTGGTGAACACAGACGGTACCGTTTTCTTCGCCCAGACCCAGAGCGCACCGTTCACCCGCCCAGACTTCGCCAAGCTGCTGGGCGGTTTGAACTATGTGGTCGAGAACAACTACCCGGCCCGTGGAAATCTGACCAAGGCCGCTTAGAGCCTCTACAAGCGCATCTGGCCATTCCCAGGCGTGGCGCGCCCGCTCATCAATGCACGCGCAATGAGCACCCGGCGCCACGCCCAGAAAAAGTAGCTGATCGCCAACCAGGGGAGCAGAACGATCGCTCCCCACAGCACCCATTTTGCCAGCGGTTCAAGCGCATGTTCCAGTTCACGCCAGGCGGCCTTGGTCTTCGCGAGTTCCCCGCGCAGTGCGGAGATCTTCGGACTCAACTCGTCAACGACGACCGCGATACTGGTGGCCGCCGCCGATAGCCGGTCCATGGGCGCGCCAATGGCACCGATGCTACCGAGCCCGGTGCCAATCGACTGAAACGGAGCGCTCATAGGCTCGGGCACGTCAAACTTGCGACTGACGAAAACCACATCGACCTTGGGAGGCGTGACCGAGATGCTGGGCTGGCTGATTGAGACCTTAGGCAACCGCGACCTGCTGCTAAAGGGATCTTTCCAGTCAATGCGGCCAGGGTCGACACTTGCGCGCGGCTGATCGATTTTGATCACGGGCTCGGACACTTGGAATTCCGGCACCGGCACACCCGTGGTAGCGAGGGGAATCGCCTGCAGCGATTCTGCCGTCTCACGCAGCGGTTTCGTTGCATCTGAAACCAACGCGGCGACCGTCTGCGCTTCCTTCATCACGGTCGTTGTGTGTCGCTTCAGCTTAGTCTCAGCGGCGCTCACCGCGACCTGAAGCTCCGCAACGCGCTCTCGGGCCTCGCGAATCTGCGGTGCCAGCAGTGCCTCATAGGCCGCGTAGCCACGCATCCCACCCCAAACCAGAAGGGCACCGATGAGAAGTGGGAGCACGGTGTTGACAAGCATGACAATCCCGGCGACTCTTCGCATATGACATTCCTGAGACATTCTTGGGGCGGTAAAATTGATCTAGGCCCGCCATTCTCGCAAGCCACGACGTATTGTTTCGCCTGGGTGCCAAAGCGCACGCGGTGAGATTGACGTAATGTTCCCAAAAATATGTCCCGGGAGTAATGCTCCCGGGACTGACCTACTAAAAAACCAGTGCACGTCTTAATGACCTCAATCTGCACAGCATGCGTTATTCCATCGTGATTTTTCCGTGAGCCGTTCGGGAAAAATTAGGGAATTCTCCGCCTCGGGATCGTTTTTGTGCCCTAGTCGATCTCAATGCCCCCCGACGGCACCACACAGCGCGGGCCTTTTCACTTTTCTTTGCAATCTGCCCGGATATACTGCGCCCATGATGACGCGTGCTCAGCTGCATAAACCCGTGCACCTGCCCTTCGGCGGGCTCCTTCTTCTTATCCGCCTCTGAGGGCGCCGGGTTTCGCGGCGCCGCCCTCGGAGGAACGCCGGACGCGCCGCACAAACCCAGCCAGACGAACTCCGGAAGCGGATAGCATCATGAAAGATCAACCGAACAACGTGTCCGACCAGGATCGCGTGAAGATTTTCGACACCACAATGCGTGACGGCGAACAATCACCCGGCGCATCCATGACCTTGAAGGAAAAGCTTCAGATCGCCCAATTGCTCGACGAAATGGGCATCGACATCATCGAGGCAGGATTTCCGATTGCCTCCGAAGGCGACTTCGAGGCCGTGTCCGAGGTGGCAAAGGTTGTCCAGAACGCCACCGTCTGCGGGCTCGCGCGCTCACCGCTCGGCGACATCGACCGAGCGTTCGGAGCGCTCAAGCACGCAAAGAACGCGCGCATCCACACCTTCATTGCCACGTCGGATCTGCACATGGAGTACAAGCTCCAGATGACCCGCGATCAGGTGCTGACACAGATCGAGGCGTCGGTGGGCCATGCCCGCTCACTGGTGAACGATGTCCAGTGGTCTCCGGAAGATGCCACGCGCACCGACCGAGACTTTCTCGTCACCGCAGTCCAGACAGCAATCGAGGCTGGTGCCGGCACCATCAACATTCCGGACACGGTTGGCTACACCGCACCGGGAGAATCCGCCGAGATCATCCGCATTCTGAAAGAGCGCGTCGATGGCATAGAGAATGTGACGATCTCGACCCACTGCCACAATGATCTGGGCATGGCGACCGCCAATTCGCTCGCAGCTGTGTTGGCGGGTGCGCGCCAGATCGAATGTACGATCAACGGATTGGGCGAACGAGCCGGCAATACCGCGCTTGAGGAAGTCGTCATGGCAATGCGTGTGCGCAATGACATCATGCCATATGCGACCGGAATCGACGCAGCCAAGATCACCCAGGCGAGCCGTCTTGTCTCTGGCGTCACGGGATTTCCGGTGCAGTACAACAAGGCAATCGTCGGCAAGAATGCCTTCGCACACGAAGCAGGCATCCACCAGGACGGGATGCTCAAGCACGCCGGCACCTACGAGATCATGCGTCCGGAGGATGTGGGCCTGACCGAGTCGACCCTCGCCATGGGCAAGCACTCGGGACGGCATGCGCTGAAGTCCAAACTCTCTGATCTGGGCATCGATGTCGGCGACAACCAGCTCAAGGAACTGTTTGTGCGGTTCAAGGCATTGGCCGACCGCAAGAAGGAAGTGTTCGACGACGACATTCTGGCATTGGTTGAAGAGCAAGCGGCCCAGGCGGGTGCGGAACGTATCAAGCTCAAGTTCCTGCGTGTCATTTGCGGCACCGAAGCGCCGCAGTCAGCAGACATCATTCTTGAAATCGACGGCAAGGAACACTCGGTCACTTCCCAGGGTGACGGACCGGTGGATGCGGCGTTCAACGCCGTGAAAGCACTGGTCGATCACCATGCCACGCTCGAACTCTATCAGGTGCATGCGGTGACCGAGGGCACCGATGCACAGGCCACCGTGAGCGTTCGCATGCGGGAGGACGGCAAAATCGTCTCAGCCCAGAGCTCCGACACGGACACGGTGGTTGCAAGCTGCCGAGCCTATGTGCACGCGCTCAACAAGCTGATGACCCGTCGAGCGAAAACGGCACCGGTGAGCATGGTCAGCTGACCGACCAGCAGGGCGGTTCAGTGAGCGCCGCCCTGCCCTCTAACTCTAGTCAATCAACTGTTTGAACCTCACCGTTGCACGGAGACGCGCCAGACAACCTTCGCCGGTTCGTCCGCGTGAAGTGCACCACCAGAATCAGATCGATCATCGTGATCGCAAGGTTCCAAGTGTAGAGCAACGCCACGTGGCTCAGTTCATAGCCGAGGTTCCACGAATAGAGCTTCGCACCCAGACCCAGCAGATAGCCGATGACGGTGAACGCCACGAACGGGAAGCTCTTGCCACGCGGCTCACCGGTGCGCAGCATCGCCACGATCGACCAATACCAGCCAGCCGTGAAGCACATCAGCATCGCTGATTCCATGTATTCTGAGGTGCTCACTTGGCGCTCGAGAGTTTAAATAGCTGCGTCATGGCTGAACCCCTTCTCATCCGAATGCGCGGATGATCCGGCGAGCGCGCTGAGAGCTCAATCAACAAGAATGCATAGGGGTGTGCAAGAATGAAGAACGCGCACGCGGGACTTCAGCCCGCTTAGTCAGAAAATTGATTTTCCTAAGCTTTCCAACTCACTCAGCGAAGTTTACCAGCCGACCTCGCCACTGTTTCAAGAGCGATCGCATGTTTCGCCGCGTTGATCATCAAGGTTGCTCCAAACCTGAACATCCCTACTTTTGGGCGATGGACGGAGACACTGAGAGCCGCGAAGCACAAAGCGGGATTGACGCGGCGCTGATCGAGACCGAACGCGCCGGCCTTCGCCTCGTTCTCACCGTCCGCAGCGTGGTCGTTGCGACCTTGATGTTGTTCATTGCCGGGACGCAAGGCCTCGAGACAGGCTGGTTCGGCGCATTGGTGGCGAGCGCTTTTCTCATCACCGGACTTATCTACCGTGCGCTCGTGGTTCGCCGCCGTGATGAGCTCTGGATGCGGTTCGCCTTCGTGGCGCTCGACTTCGCCATGCTTGCAGTGATTGCTGTCACCGTTCCCCTCTCGATTCACGGAGATGTCCCGCAGATCTTCGTTTTCCGTGTCTATGGCGCTGGCGTTTTCTATTTCCTCCTCGCCACATCCGCGCTTTCACTCTCACCGAAGCTTGTTCTCTGGACAGGCGCGATGGCCATTGGGGCACTCTGGAGTGCTTGGGGGTGGATCGTTCTGCAGATGGATCGCGTGGTCACCTGGTCGGCTATTTCGGATGAGCGGACCGCAGAGAAATACATCGAGATCGTGCTTGACCCGGATCATGTTGCACTGGCCAATCGCGTGGTCGAGACGCTGCTTCTGGCAGCGACAGCCATCGTGACGGCCGCGGCCGTGAGCCGGGCCCGGCGGATGTTGCGAGACCAGATCACAGCCGAGCGGGCGCGAGGCCGAGTGGCAGAGGTCTTTGGTCGCTTCGTGCCGCGCGAAGTGGCCGAAACACTGAGCCAAAGTGATGGCGCTCTGGCAGCGGAATCCCGTGTCGCAACCGTATTGTTCGTTGACATCGAGGGCTTTACGTCATTTGCCGAACAGGCGGAACCTGCCCGGATCGTGGCGGTTCTGGATGCATTCTTCGACGCGGTTTCAGAAACAGTGACGCGCCATCGCGGCGTACCCATCAGCTTGATTGGTGATGCGGCGCTCGCGGCCTTCAACGCCCCGCTCGAGAACTCCGATCATGCGGCGAGCGCGGTTGAGGCTGCCTACGACCTGATCGCCAAGGTCGCTCGGACGCGCTTCGAAGGCGAGCAACTGACGATACGGATCGGGATCGCCACGGGGCTTGTCGCCGCGGGCACTGTTGGAGGGCGTGCACGTCGCGCCTACACGCTCTATGGCGATACGGTCAATCTTGCGCAACGCCTTGAAGCGATGAACAAGGACACCGGAACAACGTTGCTCATCTCTCGCGACACTTGGGATGCCGCAGGGCGGCCTGGCGCATTTACACCCATCGATGAGGTCGAAATTCGTGGCCGAGCGGCGTCTGTCGCGGTGTTCGCAGCGCAGAGTGCGTGAGGCTTCAAAGCCGCCTAAGCCACAGAAAAGCCATCCGTTAGGGCTTCTTTCACCATAGTTCGTGATGAATACTAACGTGGCCAACGGGCTACAAGACACAAGCTCCAAGGACATCGCTTGAGGGAACAAAGCAACCAGACCGTGCATGGTGATCTCCGCACGATGGTTGCTTTCTCTTTGCAGGCTGCGAGACGAGGATTATAAGCATGCAGATAAGCATGGACAAGAATCCAGCGAGGCAGGGCTCGAGAAGCGGGCAGAAAAGGCAGGCAAACATGTTCGGCGGACTATTCGGCGTCTTTTCCAGCGACATGGCGATCGACCTGGGAACCGCGAATACGCTTGTCTACGTGAAAGGCAAGGGAATCGTCCTGAACGAACCGTCCGTCGTGGCCTTCCAGACCGTCAATGGCAAGAAAGAGGTCAAAGCAGTCGGCGAAGACGCGAAGCTGATGGTTGGTCGAACACCCGGGTCGATATCGGCAATCCGTCCGATGCGGGACGGCGTCATAGCCGATTTCGAAGTCGCCGAGGAAATGATCAAGTATTTCATCAGGAAGGTGAACGCACGGTCCTTCCTGTCGAGGCCGAAGGTGGTCTGCTGCGTGCCGTACGGCGCGACCGCGGTTGAGGAACGTGCCATCCGCGAGTCGGTGATATCGGCTGGCGCGTCAAAGGCGTACCTCATCCCAGAGCCAATCGCCGCCGCCCTTGGCGCGGGACTTCCCATCACCGAGCCCACTGGTTCGATGATCGTAGACATCGGCGGCGGGACGACCGAGGTGGCAGTGCTGTCGCTCTCGGACATCGTCTACGCTCGCTCGGTTCGCGTCGGTGGTGACAAGATGGACGAGGCAATCGTGAGCCACCTTCGCCGACAGCACAACTTGCTGATCGGTGACACCACTGCCGAGAAAATAAAGAAATCGATCGGATCAGCCCGCCCGCCCCGTGATGGGGTTGGCGAAAAAATGCTCGTTCGCGGACGCGATCTGCTGAACGGAGTGCCAAAAGAGCAGGAAATCACTGAATCGCAGATCGCCGAAGCGCTGGCGGAACCGGTGCAGCAGATCGTCGAGGCCGTTATGGTGGCGCTCGAGGCGACGCCACCGGACCTCGCGGCTGACATCGTCGACAATGGCGTGATGCTCGCGGGCGGTGGTGCCCAGCTGGGCGATCTCGACCTCACCCTGCGTGAGCAGACAGGGCTTGCGATTACGGTTGCAGAGGAGCCGCTGCACTGCGTGGCCCTCGGCACGGGACGGGCGCTGGAGCATATGGATCGTTTGGGCCATGTGATGAAGATCAGCGCCTGAGGCGCGCTCCCCGAATGGGCCGCGCGACTGAAGGAGGCAGGCGGTGAGATCCGCAACAGGACGAACGGACACTCAACTGAACCGGACCGTCCGCAACATCATGCTCAGCATCGTGGTGTTGATCTCGCTTGTGTTGCTCCTGCTTTGGCGTGCGGACAATCCCCGCCTTGAGCGGCTGCGCATGGAGGTGGTCGACGCTTTTGCCCCCTCGATGGGTTGGGTTGCCGGGCCGATCGATGTCGGCTTGGAAGTGGCGCAGGATTACCGCAACTTCATCGATGTCTACGCCCAGAACCGCACACTCAGACGCGAAATCCAGAGCTTGAAGGCATGGCGCGAAAGGGCGCGGGTTCTCGAGGAAGAAAATGCCGAGTTGCGCGCGCTCAACAATGTGCGGCTCACACCACGCACCACCTTTGTGACCGGAGATGTGCTGGCAGACTCGGGTGGGCCTTTCCTTCAGTCAGCCCTAGTGAATGTTGGACGCGATAACGGAGTGCGTGACGGCGCGGCGGCGGTCGATGGCTCGGGCCTCGTCGGGCGGGTGGTCGGGGTCGGGCGGCGAGCTTCGCGTCTCCTGCTCTTGACCGATTTCTCCTCTCGCGTGCCGGTTATGATCCAGCCCGGAGGCCGGCGGGGTATTCTCGCGGGCGATGGCACCACGGCACCGGTGCTGGAGTTCATCGACGAGGTCGATCAGCTGGGCGCCGGGGAGATCGTCGAGACGTCCGGGACCGGTGGGATTTTCCCGCCTGATCTTCCGGTTGGGCGCGTCATCGCCACGCAGGATGGCAAGTGGCGTGTAGCGCTTCTGGCAAACTACGGGCGACTCGAGTTCGTGCGTCTGCTGCGCTACCAGCCTGATACCGAAATAGACCAGCCGGGCGGACTCATTGTCGGCGATCCCGAAATCGATCAGGCGCTCGTTCCCGCCTACAGCGAACGTAGGGCCGAGTGACGGAATGGTCGGCGGCATACTGAACTTCTCTCGATTGGCCCAGATGCTGGCCTTAACGATCCTCGGGCTCGTGGCGGTCTACACCGAAGCCGCGCCGATCGGTGTAGCGCCAAACGCCCGTCCGTCACCGGATCTGCTGTTTTGCGTCGTGGCCTATTGGGCCATCCGGCGGCCCGAAGCCGCTCCTATCCCGCTGGTGTTTGCAATCGGCCTGGCGCGTGACTTCCTCACTGACCTGCCGGTTGGCGCTGGAGCACTTTCGCTTGTCCTCGCAGCCGAGGTCCTGAAAAGCCAGCGGCGCAGATTGGCCCGGACGGCGTTCTCTACCGAGTGGCTGCTGGTCGCGGTTACGGCAATCGCCGCAAGCACGTTGGTCTGGACGCTGGTGGTACTGACGCTGGCACGCCCGCCATACATGCTGGATCTCGCCTATCAGAGCGCCTACACGGCAATGGTCTACCCGTTGATCGCCCTCAGCTTTCGCTGGCTCCTGCGCATTTCGTGGCGCAAGCCCGAAACGGTCTGATCTGAACAATGGCAAGAAAAGACAAAAGACAGGGCGCGACACCGGAGACAAGCGGCCTCATCTCGCGGCGTGGAGCGATCCTGATGGGCGCACAACTCGTCGTGGCCGGGGCGCTGGCCTGGCGAATGCGCCAGCTCCAAGTGATCGAAACCGATCGCTACCGCCTGCTCGCGGAAGAAAACCGCATCAACGTCCGCCTGATCGCACCTGCCCGTGCTGAACTTTACGACCGGTACAGCATACCCCTCGCGATCAACACGAAAAACTATCGCGTGGTCATGGTCCGCGAACAGGCCGGCGACACCGAAGATGTGCTCGACCGCCTGGCGCAACTGATCCGCATCAGCCCGGATGAGCGGGAACGCGTGCTCAAAGACTTGCGCGAGAAAGCCGCCTTCGTGCCGGTTCTTGTGGCCGAACATCTGAGCTGGGAGGAGTTCTCGGCGATCAACGCCAATGCACCTGCATTGCCGGGCGTGCAGCCGGAAGTCGGCCTCTCTCGGCACTATCCTTACGGTGACCAGACTGCCCATACCGTCGGCTATGTGGGGCGCGTCACGCAACGCGATCTGGACAAGCTCGAGGTAGTTGACCCGATCCTGCAGGTGCCCGAATTCCAGATCGGAAAATCCGGAATCGAGAAGGCGATCGACCTCGACCTCCGCGGTGAAGCCGGTACGCGCCATATCGAGGTCAACGCCGGTGGTCGTGTCATCCGCGAGCTCGAACGCCACGAAGGAGCTGCGGGAACCGATCTGCACTTGACGCTTGATCTCAGCTTGCAGCGCTACTGCCATGAGCGCCTTGGCGAGGAGAGTGCGGCCGTCGTTGTGATGGACGTGCAGAGCGGTGATCTGCTCGCAGCCGCCTCGAACCCGACCTACGACCCAAATCCCTTCGTGCTCGGCATATCATCGAAAGCCTACAAGACCCTGCTCGACAACGACCATAGACCGCTCCACAACAAATGGGCGTCCGGCATGTATCCGCCGGGCTCCACATTCAAAATGGTCGTGGCGCTCGCAGCACTTGACGCAGGCTTGGTCAGCCCGGGTGAGACCGTTTGGTGTCCCGGCTTCATGCGTCTGGGCCGAAGGCGCTTTCACTGCTGGAAGCGGGGTGGACACGGGCATGTCAACCTGCGCAAGTCGCTCGAGCAGTCCTGCGACGTCTACTATTACGATGTCGCGCGACGCCTCGGCATCGACCGGATCGCCGCGATGGCCAACAAGCTTGGCCTGGGTGTCGAAACCGAGCTGCCAATGGCAGCGATGCGCTCGGGACTGATCCCGACACAAGCCTGGAAGAAGGCCAGTAAGGACGAACCCTGGCAGCAAGGCGATACGCTGAACTCTGGAATCGGTCAGGGGTTTGTGCTGGCAACGCCATTGCAGCTCGCGGTGATGACCTCACGGATCGCCTCCGGCACCGGAGTTCGTCCCCGCCTGATAAGAGCGATCGGCGGCCAACCGGCGCCGCCGCTTCCGCCGGACGATCTGGGCCTCAATCCCAAACATGTCGAGCTGGTGCGCCAGTCCATGTATGCCGTGGTGAATGGCGCGTCAGGCACGGCGCGGAAATCCCGGATCAAGGACGAGAACTTCGAGATGGCCGGCAAGACCGGTACCAGCCAGGTCCGCAATATCACCAAGGCCGAGCGTGCACGCGGCGTCACGAGAAACGCCGACCTGCCTTGGCACAGACGCGATCATGCACTTTTCGTCGGCTTTGCCCCCTACCACGCACCAAAGTATGCGATCACCGTAGTGGTCGAACACGGCGGCGGGGGATCACGCGCCGCTGCCCCGATCGCCAAGGACATCATGAACCGGATTAGGGAGAGGGCGAGCAAAGCGGCGCCCTCCGACTCGGCCAAGCAGGACGGTGGTCGGGCAAGGACATGAGCACGATCTCGGCGCCCCAGCTCTCGCTCAGTCTGCTGCAGAAGATCCTGCGGCTCAATTGGGGCCTGATACTGCTTTTGATCGCCATCTCGATCGCCGGCTTCCTGATGCTTTACTCGGTGGCCGGAGGCTCTCTCGATCCGTGGTCCAAGCGCCAGATGATCCGCTTCGCGGCGGGACTGATCGCAATGACGATCGTCGGTCTGATCACGATCCGGTTCTGGCGTTGGCTGTCCCCGCTCGCCTACCTCGGCGCGCTCGGACTGCTCGTGGCCGTCGAGTTCGTGGGCACCACCGGAATGGGCGCACAGCGCTGGATCCAGATCGGGCCCTTGCAGCTTCAGCCATCGGAGCTCATGAAGATCGGCTTGGTCATGGCGCTGGCCTACTACTACGACCGCATCGGTCCGGAGCGGGTAAGTCACCCCCTCTGGGTGTTGCCGCCCATGATCATAATTGCTGTGCCGATGCTGCTGGTGCTCAAGCAACCCGACCTTGGAACGGCGATGATGATCGGCATGGGTGGAGCGGTCATGATGTGGCTGGCGGGCGTGAACTGGCTCTACTTCGCGACAGGCGCGGCCGGTGCCGGGTCACTTGTCTACGCCGTGATGACATCACGCGGCACGGACTGGCAGATCCTCAAGGACTATCAGTACCGGCGCATCGAGACGTTTCTCGACCCATCGAAAGACCCCCTTGGGGCCGGCTACCACATCACCCAGTCACAAATCGCCATGGGGTCCGGCGGGCTCTCGGGACGTGGCTTCATGCAGGGCACTCAGAGCCGATTGAACTTCCTGCCCGAGAAGCACACCGACTTCATCTTCACCACGCTCTCGGAGGAGTTCGGGTTCGTAGGCTCGATCTCGCTGCTTGCACTCTATGTTCTGGTCATGCTGTTCTGCTTTGCGTCGATGGCGTCGAACCGCGACCGATATGGCGCCTTGCTGACGGGCGGTATTAGCGCGACTTTCTTCTTCTTCTGGGCAATAAACATGGCAATGGTGATGGGGTTGGTACCGGTGGTTGGCGTACCGCTGCCGCTGGTGAGCTATGGAGGGTCTGCCATGCTGGTTCTGATGCTTGCCTTTGGTCTCGTGCAAAGCGCTCATGTCCACCGCCGCTGAGCCCACGCCGCGGTGCGTGGGGATCGCCCTCGGGGAAGACGAGCGAGAGGAGTTCACAGCGGCCGTGTCCGCCGCGATTGCTTCCTCCGGGCTCGATCTCGAACTCAAGCCGGACGCCAGCCCAGGCGAGATCGACTACCTCGTCTACAACGTAGACAGTGGCGTATCTGAGTTCGCGCCGTATACGAAGCTCCGCGCAATCCTCAACACGTGGGCGGGCGTCGAAGCCGTCATAGGCCGTATTACCTGGCCCGAGCACGTGCCATTCTGCCGGATGGTCGAGCCCGGAATGACAATTGGCATGGTCGAATACTTCGTCGGTCATGCTCTGCGCTACCACCTGGATATCGACAGATGGGTGCGGCTGTCCGCCGAGGGAACGTGGCAAAAGTGGTCGCCACCGCTGGCCCGTGACCGGACAGTGGGCGTGCTTGGCCTGGGCGCTCTGGGTGCCGCAACTGCCGAGGCACTGGTGGATCTGAATTTCCGGGTCGTTGGTTGGTCCCGCAGTCCCAAAACGATCGCTGGCGTGACCTGCCACCACGGTGACGCCGGGCTATCAACAACACTGGCGAACGCGGAGATCCTTGTGGTCATCCTGCCCTTGACCGCTGACACGCGGGAGATCCTGAACGCCGAAAGGTTTGCGATGATGCCGAGCGGTGCCTGCGTGATCAATGCGGGGCGGGGACCGCTGATCGACGACGACGCCCTTCTGGATGCCCTCGGCTCGGGCCAGCTGCGCCATGCCACCCTCGACGTTTTCAGAGAAGAGCCGTTGCCGAAAGAACATCCGTTCTGGCGCCACAGTCAGGTCACGGTGACGCCGCACATTGCATCGATCACGCGCCCCGCGACGGCTGCCGCCGCAATCTTAGAGCAGATCAGGCGAGACATGAACGGTGCGCCGCTCTTGCACGTTGTCGATCGAGACCGCGGCTACTAGGTATAGCCAAGCTTGAGCGGCGGAGACGCCGGCCGGACGGGAGAATAGATGGCCAACGGCAGGAAGGACGGCATTTTCCGCGCCCGCGCGCGCAGAAGAGGGGTGATGGCCGCGCTCCGCAACAACTTCCTGACAGGGCTGGTGGTCGTCGCTCCTGTCCTGATCACGGCCTATCTCATTTGGACGATCATCACGTTCGTCGATGCGACCGTGGTGCCGCTCGTCCCATCGATCTACAACCCTTCGACATATCTCGAGGTCGATATCCCCGGCTTCGGGGTGATCATCTTCCTGATCTTCACCGCGGTCGTCGGCTACTTCACCAAGAACCTGTTCGGACGACAGCTTGTGCGACTGGGCGAGAGCTGGGTCGAGAGCCTGCCGATCGTGCGCTCGATCTACAATGCGCTGAAACAAATCGTCGAGACCATCCTCAGCCAGTCCAAGACATCCTTCCAGAAAGCCTGCCTGGTCGAGTATCCCCGCCGCGACATCTGGGCGATCGCGTTCGTCTCGACCGACACCAAGGGCGAGATCAATGAGAAGATTGGTGATGGCGGGATGCTGAGCGTCTTTCTCCCGACCACACCGAACCCCACCAGCGGATTTCTTCTGTTTGTGCCGGAGGACGACGTTATCGTCCTGGATATGTCGGTCGAAGAAGCTGCGAAACTCGTGATCTCAGCCGGGCTCGTCACGCCGCCGACGGCTGCCGAACGCGAAGCTGGGCGCGCGAGCCGGAACGGCAATGGCGGGAAATCCTGACATCTCAGGAATGGCTCGCCAAACCACTGGCTCATTGACGCGTGCCGCCGCCCGGTGACGGTCACGCACAGTCCACTGACTCACTCAACCGGGCAACGGCATACGCGCAAGAACCCGACGCACACAACAATACACGGCACTCTCAATCACGCGACGCACACCGAACTCAATCAAGTCCAACAAATACGGCGTGGGAGCGCAGCCTGGATGCAAACCACAACCTGCCCCGCTCCCGGGATGGCGCCGGACTTAGTACTCCAGCGCCATGAGGTCTTCGTCCCGGATATAATCCTTGTCGAAAATGCTGCGCTCGGTCCGCATCAGCGTCTCGCGCACGACAAGTTCGGGATCGATGAGATCGGCGAAACAATCGCTGTCAAAATGGTCCATACCAACAACCTCCTGTCGTGACAAAAAACGTCACGAGCAATGAGATAGCGGCGAATCGGAGGGACCGCTGTAGCGCCTGTTACAAGTGGTTATTTTTCATTAACCAATTGGCACAGGTCCCAGAAACCCTTGCTCGAAGCACTCGAGATCATCCGGCAGGTCAGCCCACTCAAGCCGAGAGCGTGCCCATATTTCGTGACGTGGCCGGTAGAGCGACGGATCATCGAGTGAACCCGCCTTCAACGAAAAGCGGTGTGGGTCGGGCCAAGGTGAGGTCATCAGATGTCCGCCGCAGCTGCCGCAGAAGTGTCGCGCGACGGTGCGGCCACTGTCAGCGGTCTTTGCCCAGTGCCGCATCTCGCCCGTGACTTCGAGATCATCCGCCGCGACCACGACGCCGACATGATAGGGCGCGCCGCCATAGCGCTGACAGTCCGTGCAGTGACAAAGGTAGTGCAACGTCTTTTTCGCTTCGGCGCGATAGCGCACGGCACCGCATAGGCATCCGCCGGTCAGAATCTCGGTCATCTCACTCCCTCACTGGTCCACTTCTCCCGAGTGCCACCACAGCGCGGGGCCGGACCACCATCCCCACCACCCATAAAGGCTGTCGACGTCAGGTCGGGCGAAACCACGTCGCCATGCGACTCTGTCCGTCGGCAGGATGCCGAACGGAATGACATAGATGCCCGCGCTAAGAACTCTGTCGAGCGCTCGGACGGACGCCGTGAACTCGGCAGATGTCTCCGACGCGAGAATCGCATCGATTGCCGCGTCCACGGCAGGCTCGGCGACGCCCATGTAGTTGCGGGTGCCCGGGGTCTCGCGCCCCGCCGAGCCGAAGTAGAGCCGCTGCTCGGTGCCGGGACTGAGAGACATGCCCCAGCGGTTGACGATCATGTCATAGTCATAGGCTGTCCGGCGGGCCGAATACTGGGCCGCATCGACAAGCCGGACCGAGACATCGATGCCGAGACGTGTGAGCTGCTCGCGCCACAGATTGGCCAGCGTCTCGTGCTCGGTCTTGTGGACGAGAATTTCGAAGACGAACGGCGCGCCATCCTGATCGCGCCTGACACCGTCGGTGATCGTCCAACCCGCAGCATCGAGCAAACGGGCCGCGCGGCGGAGGTTGCGCCGGTCGCGTCCTGACCCGTTGCTGACCGGCGGACGCCATCCCGCCTCGAGCGAACCCTTCGGCAGCTCAGCCTCGAACGGGGCAAGGACCGCGGCCTCGTGCCCCTCGGCCGGACCTTCGAAGGCGAGCGCCGAGTTGGCGAAATAGCTGGATATCCGGGTGAACTGATCCCGGTACAAGCGCGCGTTGATCCACTCCCAGTCGAAGCTGAGCGCCAGCGCCTCGCGCACTTGTCTGTCGGCAAACATCCGGCGGCGCGTGTTGAAGACAAGACCTTCCATACCGGATGGGCGCTGATGGGCGATCTCGCCCCGCAAAAGCGTGCCCTCGCGCGCAGCCGGAAAGTCGTACCCTTCAACCCAGCGGACAGGGTCATAGTCCGCATGGATCGACACCTGGCCCGCACGCACGGCTTCCCAGAGGGCGTCTGTGTTCCGAAAGTAGTCGAACCTGAGCTCTTCGAAGTTGTGCAGCCCTCGATTGACCGCGAGGTCGACACCCCACCATTCAGGGTCCTTGCGAAACGTGATCTGACGTCCGGGTTCAAAGCTGTCAATGACATAAGGTCCAGATCCTGTAACCGCTTCGAGGCCCGCATCGCCAAATGTTCGGCCCGTCCACTGTGCCTTCTTCAGCACCGGGCGAAGCCCCAGAATCAGCGGCAATTCCCGATTCGGCTCCTTGAACGCGATGCGCACGCCAAGTGTCCCGATGGCCTCAATTTTTTCGATGGAAGACCATGCCGAACGATACCGCGGATGCCCCTCTGTGCCCAACGTTTGGATGGACCAGATCACATCCTCGACCGTGACCGGCGATCCGTCAGAGAACCGCGCGCCCTCGCGCAATGTATACTCGACCCATGAACGGTCGGGCGGTGTCTCGACCGTTTCAGCAAGCAGGCCATAAAGCGTAAACGGCTCATTGAAACTACGCGCCATGAGCGACTCGACGCTCAGAACACGCACTGGCCATGGCGCTGTGCCCTTGAGCACATAAGGATTCAAGCTGTCGAACCCGCCAGTCTCACCAAAGACGGCGCGGCCGCCCTTTGGAGCATCCGGATTGGCATAGGGAAGGTGTGCGAAATCAGGCGACAGAGCAGGTGTACCATTCATCGCAATGCCATGCTGTGGCTGTGCCATCGCCGGCGTGATCATCAACATTCCAAGTGCGATCAGCACGATGGCGATATCACCCATACCCACCGGCCACTCTCGACGTGATGCATCCATCGCGAAAATACTCTTGTCCACAGGGCGATGATCCCGTATGGTCACCCCACTGCTCGATAGGTTTCTTGCCTGTATGAAACCTGCCTCAACACCTAATGCGCTCCCTTCGGGGAGCGCTTTTTTTATGCGCTCCCAAGTATCGCGCCATCGTCGCGTCGCCACGATATCGTCTCCCGGACCAGGCCTGCTGCACCGCAACAATTGATTTGCGGTGCGGTGTGAATGCACTAGAGACAGACTCCAACAGTTTGTCGGCAAAGGAAAGGGCGAGAGATGTCGATCTCTGGGAAAACCGCAATCGTGACAGGATCGAACTCCGGGATCGGCCTGGGTGTGGCCGAACAATTGGCCGCACGCGGGGCCAATGTCGTTCTCAACTCATTCACAGACCGGCCGGAGGACCACGCGATTGCGGAGGCGATCGCAGCGAAGGGCGCGGGCAAGGCGATTTACATTCAAGCCGACATGTCTGACGGCGAGGCCTGCCGGGCGCTGGTCGCGAAGTCGGCAGAAGCGTTTGGCAGCGCGGACATTCTGGTCAACAACGCCGGCATCCAGCATGTCGAAGGCCTCGAGAGCTTCCCAACCGGCAAGTGGGACGCGATCATTGCGATCAATCTGAGCTCTTCCTTCCACACGACCGCAGCGGCACTGCCCTTGATGCGCGCGGCAGGCTGGGGCCGGGTTGTGAACATCGCATCCGCGCACGGATTGACTGCATCGCCCTTCAAGTCGGCTTATGTCGCGGCAAAACACGGGGTCGTCGGGCTGACCAAGGTCACCGCACTGGAAACGGCAGAAGAACCGATCACTGCCAACGCCATCTGCCCCGGTTATGTATTGACCCCATTGGTTGAGGCCCAGATTCCCGACACCATGAAACAGTACAACATGGATCGAGATCAGGTGATCCGCGAAGTTCTTCTGGAGCGTCAGCCGTCGAAGGAGTTTGCGACGGTCGAACAACTTGGCGGGACGGTCGCGTTCCTCAGCTCGGACGATGCGGCCCAGATCACCGGAACCACGATCAGTGTCGACGGCGGATGGACGGCGTTGTAAACCCCTGAGCAACTCCATCACAGCAAGCGACCGTCCATGGCCTCTCACCACCGCGCGATCCTCGCCGAATTCGTCGGCACGGCATTCTTGCTCGCGACCATCGTCGGTTCGGGCATCATGGGCGAGCGCCTGTCAGACGGCCAGGTCGGCGCGGCACTTCTGCCGCATGCTTTGGCGATCGGGGCGATGCTCTTTGTACTGATCACGCTCCTAGGACCGATTTCCGGTGCGCACTTCAATCCTGCCGTCTCAACCGTGTTCCTGCTGCGAGGAGAGCTTCCCCGGGATCAGTTTCTGCCATACATCGCGATCCAGATTATTGCCGCTGTTGTAGGCGTTTGGGTCGCTCATCTGATGTTTGATGTGCCGATTGTCGATGCCTCGGCAAAGCCCCGGACCGGCCTGGGTCAATGGAGCGCCGAAGTCATCGCAACGATGGGTCTGATCCTCACGATTCTCGGAGGGCTTCGCCACGCGCCGGCGCTGATCCCGGTGCTGGTAGGTGCATACATCATGGCAGCGCTCTGGTTCACCGCCTCGACCAGCTTCGCCAATCCGGCGGTGACACTGGCACGCATGCTGACGGACAGCTTCTCGGGCATTCGCCCGGACCATGCACCGGCCTTCGTCCTCGCGCAGTTCGTGGGTGCGATCCTCGGCTGGCGGCTCTCAGCACTGTTGTTTCCCGACAGCACTGAAACGTGACCGGGGTTTCCCTTTCCTCCACTGATCATTACATTGGCGCCATGGTTAGACTGGACATTGTATCGGACCCGATCTGCCCCTGGTGCTACATCGGAAAGGCCAAACTGGACCGTGCGATTGCGGAAACGGGTCTCAACCCGTTTGACGTTGTGTGGCGCATTTTCCAGCTCAATCCGGACATGCCGCCCGATGGCATGGACAGACGCGCCTATCTCGAGGCGAAGTTCGGCGGTCCGCAGGGCGCGCGGCAGGTCTATAGCAGGGTCGAAGACGCGGCCCGTGCGGCAGGCCTCAAGGTCGATTTCGATGCCATCCAGCGCACGCCCAACACAATGGACGCGCATCGCCTGATCCGCTGGTCAGAGACCTCCGGCGCACAATCGGCCGTCGTTGACGACCTTTTCGAGCGGTACTTCGAGAAAGGAGAGGACATCTCCAACCATGCGTTGTTGCTCGACGTGGCCGAGGCCGCCGGCATGGAACGCGAGGTGGTCGAGCGGCTTCTGCAGGGCGATGCCGATCGGGAAACCCTTGCAGAGGAAGATGCGGCGGCGCGGCGCATCGGCGTGAGTGGCGTGCCCTGCTTTATCGTCGGCGGCAAGTATGTGCTGCAAGGGGCGCAGGATACCGAAACCTGGGTGAAGGTGATCCAGGAGCTGCACGCAGCATCGAACACGGCAGAGGAGGCGCATCCATGAACATGCTGATCAGCGAGCTGCAAATGCTCGCCGCAGACTGGAGGTCATGGGTTGTCGTCGTCCTGATGGCGGTCGTCGCCGGACGCTCGCTGATCGTCCTGATGATGTGCCCCTATGCCAACAACACTGCAGACATCTCGGACGAGATGGCTCAGAAGGCCGCGCGGACCCCCTACTCTGCCGGAAGACGGTTCTTGCTGATGATGCTCATCGGGATTGTCTGCTCATTGGCCGGCCTTTTCATGATTGCCCACGGGATCAAGCCGGCCATCGCTCTGGCGCTTCTCGTCGGCGGGGTGCTGCTGACGGTGACGGAGCCGCCGCGTCTGCGCATTCGCGACAACACCAGCCGGCTCATCGCAAGCCATCTGGGAACCGAGGCGTCTCAGGATGCCGAACTCCGTCGTCTTCGAACAAGTCACCACGAGCTCGTGATCATGAACGTGCTGGTGCTCGTGGCGCTCATCGCGGCGTTGCTGGCCTTCTGAGACAGCTCAGGCGGCTTTCAGTGCCTCCCGCCCATGCGGCTCGGTGAAGTCGAGATCGGGACCCACTGGGACGATCCCCGTCGGATTGATGGTCTCGTGACTGGCATAGTAGTGATACCTGATGTGATCCATGCGCGTCGTCTGAGCAACGCCAGGCCACTGATATAGCTCACGGGTGTAGGCCCAGAGTGCCGGGTAGTCCGACAGGCGTCGGATATTGGTCTTGAAGTGACCGACATAGACGGCATCGAAGCGCACCAGCGTGGTCCACAGTCGCCAGTCCGCCTCGGTGATGCGGTCTCCGGTCAGGTAGCGCTGCCGCGAAAGCACGCCCTCGATATGGTCAAGCTCGCCAAACAGCGCCGTGACGGCCTCATCATAGGCTGCCTGCGTCGTTGCGAACCCCGACTTGTAGACCCCGTTGTTGACGTTGTCGTAGATCGGCTCGTTGATCACGTCGATCGCAGCACGCAAATCCTCTGGGTAGAAATCGAGCGTGTTGCCAGTGATGTCGTTGAACGCCACGTTGAGCATCCGGATGATCTCGGAACTCTCGTTCGAAACGATCGTACCGCGCACCTTGTCCCAGAGGATCGGCACCGTCACCCGGCCCGTCATGTCAGGCCAAGCCGCGACGTACACATCGCGAAGAAATTCTTTCTCCAGCAGAGTATCACCGGTCGCGCCATCGTAGTCCGTTCCGAACGTCCAGCCATCCCCCTTCATCAGAGGATGCACAACGCTCACCGAGATGTGCTCCTCAAGCTCCTTGAGCGCTCGGAAAATCAGCGTCCGGTGCGCCCACGGACAGGCATACGAAACGTAGAGATGATATCGCCCGCTCTCGGCAGGGAAGCCGCCTTCTCCTGAAGGCCCCGGACTGCCGTCCGATGTGACCCAGTTGCGGAACTTCGCCTGATCGCGAACAAACTTTCCGTCAGAGCTTTTCGTGTCGTACCAATTGTCCTGCCAGACACCGTCAACAAGCAATCCCATCGGGACCTCCATCTGTTTTGGCCTGCAGCACGATATGGGAACGCTAGGGACAAGATCATCAGGTGACCCGGGAAATCACCTTTGCGGTTTCCGGAACGAAATAGAGGGCAGCACACACGGCATGGAACTGCCCCGATCAGCCACGTGCACGACGCCGTCGGCGGTGGGTGGAGGTGTCATCCCGGCCCGTCTCGAAGCGAACCGCAGGAAGCTCGACATGCGTTGCGAGGTTCGGGAACGCTGCTGTTTTGTGAGGGACCGCCATCGCGCTGACGAAGTGCTCCTGAAAGCGCGGCTCAACCGCGGTCTCCACTTTCTCGATCTGGCGCACGACCCTCTCGATCTCGCGCCGCGCCCCGGCGTTCAGGAGGGCGATGCGCGCGCCTGTCCCGGCAGCATTGCCGGCGGAGGAGACCTTCTCGATAGGACAGTCCGGGATCATCCCGAGCACCATTGCGTGCAAGGGCGAGATGTGCGCGCCAAAGGCACCTGCAAGCACGACACGCTCGACGCTCTCGACCTGCATCTGATCCATAAGCAATCGCGCGCCTGCATACAGCGCCGCCTTTGCGAGCTGGATCGCCCGCACATCATTCTGCGTAACGGTGATGAGCGGACCATCGTCGGCGCGGCCGTCATGCAGCACGTATGTCCATGTACGACCATCTTGGATCACACGATCCGACCCGACGGCCTCTGACGAACCAATGGTGCCATCCTCGTCGAGAATACCTGCAAGGCGCATTTCCGCCACAACCTCAATGATGCCGGACCCGCAGATGCCGGTGATCCCGGACGCACGGGTCGACGCTGTGAAGGCCGGGTCATCGGACCAGAGATCGGAACCGATCACCTTGAACCGAGGCTGCTGGGTCTTCGGATCGATGCGCACCCGCTCGATGGCACCCGGTGCCGCGCGCTGACCACTGGAGATCTGCGCCCCCTCGAAGGCTGGTCCCGTCGGCGAGGAACAGGCCAGCACCTTCTCGCGATTTCCAAGCAGGATCTCGGCATTCGTCCCGACATCGACAACCAGCGTCATCTCATCCTGCGCATGCGGACTCTCAGACAGTGCCACCGCCGCCGCATCCGCCCCCACATGACCGGCAATGCAGGGCAACAGGTAGAGCCGCGCATCCGGATGCATGGAAAGCGCCATCTCTTTTGCCCAGAGCGTCAAACCGTTCGATGTCGCCAGCGCAAAAGGCGCCCCCCCGAGCTCTACCGGATCGATCCCGAGCATGAGATGATGCATCACCGGGTTTCCGACGAGCACGCCTTCGACAATTTCGGTGCGGTCGATGAGGGCTTCGGCAGCGACCTGCCCGATGAGGGCGTTGATCGCCTCGCGAACCGCCTCGGTCATCTCGTCAGCGCCACCCGGGTTCATCATCGAGTAGGAGACCCGGCTCATCAGGTCTTCGCCGAAGCGGATCTGCGGGTTCATCAGCCCGGCTGACGCCTTCACCTCTCCGGTACGTAAGTCGCACAGATGGCAGGCGATTGTGGTCGATCCGACGTCAAAGGCGACACCGTAGACCGTACCCTCGAAGTAGCCTGGCCAGACTTGCACGATCCGCCCGGTCGAACGCCCGAGCCCCGTGTAGATGGCGACCGTGACCTTCCAGTTTCCCTCGCGCAGTGCCGGCTGAAGCATCTGCAGCGTGCGAAGATCTCCGATGATGCCTGTCAGCTCCCATTGCTCGCCGAGAGCGTCCAGCAGGCGCTCGAGATCACCCTTGGGATTGTGCATGTCGGGCTCGGAGACCTCGACGTAGTAGAGCTTTGTCGCCGGATCCATGATGATTTCGCGTGCCTCGGCACGTTTGCGCACGACCTGCCGGTGCACCTGGCTTTCCGGCGGCACATCGATCACAACATCGCCCTGTACGGTTGCTTGGCATCCAAGCCGCCGTCCGTCGATGAGACCGCGTTTGGACTTGTAGCGCTCCTCGACTTTGTTCCACGGGCTCAGCGCCTCCCGGGCAACCGTGACCCCATGCTTCGGAAACTCGCCAAAGCTCGGCGTGATCTGGCACTTCGAGCAAATGCCGCGACCGCCGCAAACCGAGTCGAGATCGACGCCCAGCTGCCGAGCCGCCTGCAATATGGGCGTGCCGATTTCGAAGTGCCCTCGCTTGCCCGACGGCGTGAAGATGACGAGGGGTGTTTGGTCGTCGCTCATGGATCGATTCCGGCTTTGTGTCCCGGGGCAAGAGCCCTATCTGTTCCGCAGCTATACACCAAAGATCTTTCCATAGACGTCATTCTGTGACGCAGGGGCGGCAACGATGACGCTTCAAGTTTCACACAAGAACAAGTGAATATAAAAGAATCACACATCGTGTGCTAAAGAGACAAGAAACCACTGGGAGCAGATGTGATGATGAAGGGTCTATGATCGCCGCCATGGCGCTCGGCGTCGCGGCACAGGCAATGGCCGCTGACTGGAAAAAGCTGATGGAGCCGGCGGATCTCTCGGCGCAATTGGACACCGATGTCGTTGTGCTCGATATTCGGGCACCGTCACACTTCGAGCGAGGCTCGATCGAGGGCGCGCTCAACGCTCCCTACCCTTCCTGGCGCGGCCCGAAAGATAATCCTGGCCTGCCCCTCACCGATGAAGCGCTGACCGAACGCCTGCAAAGCCTGGGACTTGAGAAGACCGACCGCGTCGTGGTCGTCTATCACGGCAAGGATGCCACGGATTTCGGAGCTGCGGCGCGGGTCTATTGGACACTGAAGTCCGCAGGATTGGACGAACTTGCAATCTTGAACGGAGGCTTGGTTGAATGGGTCAAGTCGGGCAATGACCTCTCGACCAACTTCGGTACCGCCGAACGGTCGAGCGAAACGTTTGCTCTGGCCGATGATTGGATGATGACCCGTGACGGCGTGAAAGACGTCGTCGCGGGACGCGCGAACGCGCAGATCATAGATGCGCGGCCGGTTCCGTTCCTCGAAGGTAAGAAGAAGCATCCAGCAGCTGCCAAAGCCGGCAGTCTGGACGGAGCGGCGCAACTGACCCACTCGACATGGTTTGACAAGAACGCGCCCACGCGCATGTCGCTGGCGGATCAGGTCACGGAAATGGCTGCGAAGGCGGGCGTCGAGAACGGAGAGGCGCGTCCGATCGCGAGTTTCTGCAACACCGGGCATTGGGCGGCCACGAATTGGTTCGCGCTTTCCGAGGTGGCAGGCATCAAGAACGTAAAGCTCTATCCCGAGAGCATGGTGGGCTGGACGAACGCAGGCGGGGCGGTCACTCAGCAGAAGTGAGCGGCGGATCGGCGGGCCTAGCAGGCATTCACGCGCTGTCAGAAGTCGCGCAGGTCCTTGCAATCGTCGCAGACCCGGACAGGTCCCGCCGAGACGTCCACGGCTTCTGATGCGTTCTCGACCGCCGGATGTTTGACCACTCTGGCGGTCTTCGAACACTTAGCACAGACCAACCGTCCGCATTTGCGGCAATGGTGGCGTCGATTGAACAGGGTGAAGTTTGTCCTGCAAATCAGACATTTGCTGCTTGTTGCATCAGGCATCCACTGTGCCCGGTTCTGCGTCCGTCCCTGCTCGAAGAATGTGCCCGTCTCGGTCACCCCGGTTGTCTCTTCGCCAAGAGAACGCACCGCGGTGGAATGGATGTCGACCGTGGGGCTGGGTGGCCGCAGCACCGGGCTCGGCGCTCGCGTGGTCCTGGAGCCGCCGATGCCCATGGGCGAGGACTTTGGGGGCGCAAACGTTTGCGGTCGCTGCTCACCGAACCCCTGCATCGGGATCGGAATGCCGCGAGACGATCCTTGATCAGGCTTGAGGCTGTCGGCGATCCTCAAGAGCGACGTGGTCACCGTCCTCCCGCCCTCGGGGCTGACATAATACTGAAGGTCCATCTGCGTCATCTGATCGACCAGATTGTCACGGGCCGCCCCGGCAAGCGTGGCGCATGAATTGCGGATGAAGGCGGCAAAAAACGCCAACCCCTCCGGCAACGTTGGCCGAAAATGCCCGCTGTGAAAAAAGAACCCGTTCTTGAGGACAATCCCGGCGCCGTTTGGGATGTTCATGCCGGCGAGCGTCGGGTGCCCGGCGCTTCCGGTACCGATGGTGCCTACTTGCAGCGTCTTGGCGCTGTGAAAGTAGACGAAATCAGCGCCCTTACAGTTTCCGCCGCCGAATATGGCCGCCCACGTTGCCGGAAAGGTTTTACCCGTCTGCTTTACGCGATCCCGAGTGCCGTTGTCGAACAAGACCGACTTCTCGAACAAGAAAATGTCTTCGATGTTGTCCATCTTCCCCTGCGCCACTAGCAACTCGCAGAGTTCCTCGAACTCGTCCCAGGTCATGCCTTGTTCCAATCTTGGCGTAAAAGTTGTTATGCCGCTAAGATGCGCGCTTTCGTTGAGCTTGTGCAAGCGTCAGGATACGGGTCACGCCCGGAGCGCCGTGGTCTCCTTGATCTCCTCCATCACAAAGCTGGCGGAGATGTCCTTGAGCGGCACCTTGCGGATCAGCTTCTGATAGAGCCGGTCATAGGCTGCCACATCTTCGACCCGCGCCTTGAGAAGGTAGTCGAGATCGCCTGACGTGCGATAGGCGCCAAGGATCTCGGGCATGTCGGACATCGCCCGGGTGAACTGCTCCAACCAGTCCGGATCGTGGCGGTCCGTGCGCACGGCAATGAAGACTGTCAGCGACAACCCCAGCGCCTCCGGATCGCAGAGCACAACGCGGCCGCGGATGACACCTATTTCCTCGAGCCTTTTTATGCGCCGCCAGCAGGCGTTCCTTGAGAGCCCGATGCGCTTGCCCAGCGTCTCGATCGCTTCGGAGGCGTCGCGCTGCAGAGCGTTCAGGATTCGCCGGTCGATATCATCAATATCCTGCATTTCGTCATCTAGGCGGGATGTTCTCCCAAAAATCAATCCAATTTACAGATCTTTGGGAAGCATGCACACAGGCAAATGATTACATTGACCTCAACGCAACACAGGAGGCTCCAATGATCGCGCGGCTGAACACTCTGTTTCTCGATCACCCCCGCTCCGTTGATGAGACCTATGGCGAGCACTTTCTGTTCGCGCTCTGGTTTGCAGGCCAGCTGGCGCTCGCTGCGGCGGCAGCGCTGAGCCATGCGATCCTGCCGTTCACATGTCAGAGAACGGCTTCGACGATCATTGCAAAGCTTTACGAGCGCACACACAATCGCGGCCAATGATCGCCTGAGGTCGCAGGCAACGGAAAAGCAGGGAGGGTGCGATGTGCCGCTGGGCAGCCTATGTCGGGCCGCCGATTTTCCTCGAGGCTGTGATCTCGGCGCCGGGACAATCTCTGATGCGCCAGAGCCTCCATGCGCTCGAGTCGAAGACCGAGACCAACGGCGACGGGTTCGGCATCGCATGGTACGGCGAGCGCGAAACACCGGGCGTCTACCATGATGTCCTGCCGGCGTGGGCCGATCCGAACCTGCGCTCGCTTGCCTATCAGGTCCGCTCCCGCCTGTTCCTTGCCCATGTGCGCGCCTCGACTGGCACAGCCACCAGCCGCACGAACTGCCATCCATTCGCCGTGGGTCGCTGGAGCTTCATGCACAACGGACAGGTCGGTGGCTACGCCCGGTTCCGGCGCAAGGTCGATATGCTGATCCCCGAGGACATCTATGCGCACCGGCATGGCACCACGGACAGCGAGGCAATCTTCCTCATGGCGCTCGGAGACGGGCTTGAGCACGATCCCAAGGGCGCGCTCGAGCGTGCAACCGGCCGAATGGAAGCGCTCTCTCGCGAGGAAGGCACGACCCCGCACATGCGAATGACCGTCGCATTCAGTGATGGAGAGACGCTCTACATTGCGCGGTACGCCTCGGACGCCCACGCACCCAGCCTCTATCACAGGCGCTCACGCAGCCTCGGGGGGTGGGCCGTCGTCTCTGAACCGCTCGAAGCCGATCAGGAGGGGTGGGAGGCACTGGCGCCCGGGACGTTTGCGACAGTCACCGCCGAGGGCACCCGGATCGAGGCATTCAGACCAGCCGTCTAGCCGTCGAGCAGATGCAGCGCCACCAGTCGCTCCCGCGGGCGGTCGCGGTGCTCCCAGAGATAGATGGCCTGCCAGGTTCCCAGAACCATCTTGCCGTCCCGCACGGGGATCGAAACATGCACACCCGAGAGCACGGTGCGGATGTGCGCTGCCATGTCGTCGGGACCTTCGCTGGCATGGCGATAGCGTTCCCGCCCGCCGTGCGGCGCCATGCCTGCGATCGCATCCTGCAGATCTGCGAGCACGTCAGGGTCGGCATTTTCCTGAACGATCAGCGATGCAGAGGTGTGGCGCAGGAAAAGCGTCAGAAGACCTTCGCTCGCACCCTGCCCTGTCACCCAGCCGGCAATCTCGGCCGTGATGTCCAAAAGACCAGGGCCGCTGGTCTGAAAGCTCAGTTCTCCGGTGATCTGGCGCATGGCGTCATGCTATCCGGGCACGTTTGCGGAATACAGGGGATTCTCATGGAGTTTGATCCGGGGCTGGCATGGCGTGAGCTTCGGCCGGTGGGCTTCAATGGTCATGTCGGTCCAATCCGGTTCGCCCAGGCTGGCGACCTGATCTGGATGGCGTCTCTCGATCTGGACACACGCCATATGAACGCGGGCGGCGTGTGCCATGGTGGTCTGCTGATGACGCTCGCCGACGTGGTGATGGGCGCGGCGAGCTTCGAAGCCGCCGAGCGCCATCCCTGCGCGACCATCGAGATGAACAGCCACTTCGTCGCCGCGGCAAAGTCGGGTCAAACCGCACTCGCCAAAGCCGAACAACTGCGTCATGCGGGCGGTCTCAGCTTCATGAAGTGTGAGATCTGGTCGGGTGGGCGGTTGGTTCTGCGTGCGAGCGGGATCTGGAAGTACCTCTCGCAAGGAGGCGGCGGGCCGACCTGATCGACCCGCCGTGTCCGTTCAGGATGTCGTGGCAAGATCCTCGATCAGCGCTTCGATGTCGCCGCCTCGGCTTTGCAGCTTCGCTGCCATCTCCTCGCGCTGGGACGCCGCCATCGAGATCCCTTCGATTACAAGGTCGACAATCTCGACACGCCCGCCGCGATCGCTCACCAGCCACTCCACGGAGACCGCCGGTGCGTCCGCGGGCGTGATCGGGCTTTGCACCACGATCCCCTTTTTACCGGCGTCGATCGTGCGGCTGACCGCAATGTTTGGATCGCCCGAATACTCCTGGAAGCGGCGGGAGTAGGTGATGGACAGATAGCGTGCGAACGCATCAACGAAGCGCGCCTGCTGGTCATCGCTCATGTCGCGCCAGCTCCGGCCCGCACTGAAACGCGCGAGCTGAGGCACGTTCGTGCGCTGCTCCATGATGGCGCGGAGCTTCGGTGCCTTGCTGACGGGCTCACCCGGCTCCTTGAGCAGAGCCACCAACTCGTCGATGGTCGTCTGAACGTGGCTGCGTGCGTCGTTCTCGCTCAGCGCCCAGGCCGGTGCGCCCACTGCCATCGCTGCACCGACAAGTGCGGCGGCAAACATGGCATCGCGTCTGGTCATCGTCATGGCATTCCCCTGATGACGGTCATTCACTCTCTACAACTCGCTCGGAGCACTGCATGCACAGAGCTCTTCGCACATCTGGCCGTTTGCACTCAACGCGGATCCCATGCAACTCGTTCGATTACATTGCCGTATCACATCCGATGCACATGACCGTGATGGCCATAGTTCAGCCATAGCAAGCGGCTATGCGCTTATATAGGAGTGAGGGCCCTTGAGCGAAGAACGCGGCCAATCTGTGGTTGTCACATGACCGCGAGATGGAGCACAATTGGGCGCCCGATTCGGATCGATCGCGCTATCTAATGTATCGGACTTCACGCACAGATCCGTTGTGCTTGCGTAGCGACACGCCGCGTTAAGCTTTCGGAAGGAAAACACTCGTCGGCTCAGTGAGGACCGAGATTGTGAGCAGGAACAAAGTTACGCCCCCGGGGCCCGCAGAACTGCGCGCAACCATGCGCACGTGTCGGCGGCATTTCTGGTCAGTGGCGCTCTTCAGTGCCTTCGTGAACATGCTTATGCTCACGGGTCCGATCTTCATGCTGCAAACCTACGACCGCGTGCTGGCAAGCCGCTCCGAGGAGACGCTTGTCACGCTTCTGGTGCTGGTGACCGGTCTGTTCTTCATGATGGGCGTGCTCGAGTACATCCGAGGGCGCGTGCTCGCACGCGCGGGCGCTCGTTTCCAGTCGCTGCTCGATATCCGGGTGTTCGACTCGGTTCTGCGCAGATCTCTGGCACCGGCGGACCGCGCCCGCCCGAACTCCGCAGCGCAGGATCTGGACTCGATCCGCCAGCTTCTCGCCGGCCCTGCGCCTTTTGCACTGTTCGACGTGCCGTGGACGCCGATCTTCATCGGGGCACTGTTCATCTTCCACCCGATCATGGGCATCGTCGCCATCATCGGCGGGCTGATCCTGGTCTGCCTGACCCTGTTCAACCAGCTGCGTTCGCAAGAGCCGAACGCCGAGTCGAACCAGGCGGCGAACGAGGCGTCGAACCTCGGTGAGTCCTTGCGCCAGAATGCCGAAGTCGTGCAGGCGCTCGGCATGCGCAACGTGGGGCTCAGCCGCTGGAACACGATCCGCCAGCGCGCGCTGGACAAGCAGGTCGAGGCGTCGGACCGCACTGCAAGCTACACCTCCGCCTCGAAGGCGATGCGCTTCTACCTTCAGAGCTTCATGCTCGCCGCCGGTGCCTGGTTGGTGCTGCAGCAGGAGATTTCGCCCGGTATGATGATCGCGGGTTCGATCATCATGGGCCGTGCACTTGCCCCGATCGAGCTTGCAATCGGTCAGTGGAGCCTGTTCCAGCGCGCCAGCAAGGGCTGGAAGTCGCTGGGCGAGCTGCTGCAGAAAACCCCGCCTGAGCCCCCCAAGACCGAGCTTCCGGCACCTGTGGGCGTGCTCAACGTCCAAAAGGTTTCGGTCCTGAGCCCCGGCGAGCAGGTTCCGGTGCTGCGCAACATTGCATTCACCGCCGAACCCGGACAGGCGCTGGGTGTGATCGGACCGAGCGGCGCCGGCAAGACAACCTTGGCCAAGGTCCTGACAGGAATCTGGGCGCCGGCTGCAGGCAAGGTGCGCATCGACGGCGCGGCGCTCGATCAGTGGCCTGCCGATAGCCTCGGACGGTATCTCGGATATCTGCCGCAGGAGATCGGGCTGCTGTCGGGCACGGTGGCTGACAATATCGCCCGCTTCGATCCCGAGCCGGACGGCGCTGCGATCATCGAAGCCGCCAAGCGTGCTGGCGCACATGACCTGCTGCTCAGTCTCCCGCAGGGCTACGACACCGAGATCGGCGCTGGCGGACAACGTCTTTCGGGCGGACAGCGCCAGCGCGTGGCACTGGCACGTGCGCTCTATGGCGACCCCCCGCTTTTGATCCTGGACGAGCCGAATGCGAACCTGGACGCGCAAGGCGAGCAAGCTCTCGTGGATGCCATTCGCGATGCCAAGAGCCGCGGAAAAACCGTCGTGATCATGGCCCACCGGCCAAGCGCGATTGCCGCGTGCGACACGCTGCTGATGCTGGACAAGGGCGTGCAGATCGACTTCGGTCCGCGCGACGAGGTGCTGAAGAAGCGCACCCGCAACTACACGCAACTCGTCGCCAAAGGAAGTGACGCAGGGTCTCAAGCCGTCGGTCTTCCGCCGGCCGCACTATCGGGCAACAAGCAATGACGAACACAAAGTATGACGGCTGGGGCGCGGGCTCCTACATCCGCGGCGGCTTGGTCGCGCTGCTCGTTCTGGGCGGCGGCTTCGGTGGCTGGGCGGCGACGGCCGATCTCGCAGGCGCGGTGATCGCCACCGGTCAGCTCCGGGTCGAGACCAATCGCCAGGTCGTACAACACCCGGACGGCGGCGTCGTGGGCGAGATTCTTGTGCGCGAGGGCGACACGGTCGACGCGGGCGATGTGCTCATCCGTCTCGACGACTCGATCCTGCGCTCGGAGCTGATCGTGCTGGAGAACCAGCTCTATGAACTCATGGCCCGGCGCGGTCGCCTGCAAGCCGAACAGTCAGGCGACGATGAAATCGTCTTCGACCCCGAGCTGCTGGAGCGCGCGGAAGGGCTTCCCGATGTCGCATCGCTGATCGAAGGACAAGTCTCGCTGTTCTCCGCCCGGCGCGAAAGCACGGCACGCGAAAGCGAAGTGATGGGTGAGCGCAAGGTGCAGCTCGACGAACAGATCAAGGGTGTCGATGCCGAGCTTGAATCTCTCGAGCGCCAGAGCGAGTTGATCGAGGAAGAGCTCGAAGGCCAGCGCAAGCTTCTCGAACAAGGACTGGCACAGGCCGCACGGGTCCTGTCGCTCGAGCGTGAGGCCGCACGCCTGCTCGGGCAGCGCGGACAACTCACGGCGCAGGCGGCAAGGCTGCGAGGCCAGATTTCCGAGATCGACATTGAGGTTCTGCGCCTTGAAGCCGGCGTGCGCGAGGAAGCCATCACTGAGTCGCGCGAATTGGGTTTCCGCGAGCTCGATCTCAAGGAGCAGCGTATCGCCCTGCTCGCCCGGCTCGACCGTCTGGACATCCGCGCACCGCGTGGGGGTGTCGTGCTCGACATGACCGTGCACGCATTAAAGAGCGTCATCCGCCCCGCGGAACCGGTGCTCTACGTCGTGCCGAACGACACCGAAATGGTCGTCGATGCCCAGGTCGAGCCAATCCACATCGACCAGCTCTACGCGGGGCAAGAAGCGGTGTTGCGCTTCTCGGCCTTCAACGCACGCACAACCCCGGAAGTGTTCGCCAGCGTGAACCGCATTTCTGCGGACGCGATCCTCAACGAGACGACGGGCGCCTCCTTCTACAAGGCTGAACTGCGCCTGAACTCCGGGGAACTCGAGAAGCTGGAAGGCCAGGAACTGGTCGCAGGTATGCCGGTTGAGGTCTACATACAGACCGGCGAGCGCACACCGCTGAACTACATGGTCAAGCCGATCACCGACTACTTCAACCGGGCCATGCGCGAAGAGTAACGCCGCACCACCTTGAACCGGACGCCTCCCCGCCCAGATCGAAGGATAAGGTGGTTGAGGACATAGGATGGACGGCGGCGCGGAAATCGAAGTCAAGGTGCTGCCGGAGATCGCCGCGATCCCGGCAGACGATTGGGACGCGTGCGCCGCGCCCGAGGTGGTGGACGGCGGCAGGCCGCTCTACCCGTTCCTAACACATCGCTTCCTGAAGGCGCTGGAAGACAGCCAGTCGGTCTCGCGGCGCGCAGGTTGGGTTCCGCATCATCTGCAGGCAACGGTAGGTGGCGCGCTGGTCGGCGTGATGCCGCTCTATCTGAAGTCTCACAGTCAGGGAGAGTACGTCTTCGATCATTCGTGGGCGCATGCCTATGAGCGTGCGGGCGGAGACTATTATCCGAAGCTGCAGTGCGCCGTCCCGTTCACGCCCGCGACAGGTGCCCGGTTTCTGGCGCGTCCCGATGGACCTGTTGGGACAGAGACGGCACGGGCGGCCCTCCTCCACGGCGCAATCCAGCTCTGCGAGCGCCACGCCATTTCCTCAATGCACATCACGTTCTGCACAGACGACGAATGGCAGTGGGGCGGAGATTCCGGTCTCCTGCAGCGCACGGACCAACAGTTCCATTGGCTCAATCACGGCTACACCGATTTCGACGCGTTCCTGGACGCGCTGGCCTCGCGCAAACGAAAGAACCTCCGCAAGGAACGCGCACGGGCCATAGAGGATGGGATAACGATCCAACAGTTCACCGGAGACGACATCAGACCCGAGCACTGGGATGCCTTCTGGTACTTCTATCAGGACACGGGTGCGCGCAAATGGGGCACGCCCTATCTGACACGTGCATTCTTCGAGCTCGCGCATGATCACCTGCGCGACGATATCCTGCTGGTCATGTGCGCGCGCGGGGGAGAATGGATCGCCGGCGCGCTCAACCTCATCGGGCGCGAGACGCTGTTCGGACGGTACTGGGGCTGCAGCGAGGATCATCCCTGCCTGCATTTCGAGACCTGTTACTATCAGGCGATCGACTACGCCATCCAACACGGGCTCGGACGCGTCGAGGCCGGCGCACAGGGCGGGCACAAGCTCGCGCGTGGCTATGAGCCGGTGACCACCCGGTCGCTCCACTGGATCACGGATCCCGGGTTTCGGCGCGCCGTGTCCCAGTATCTCGAACGTGAACGCGAGGCCGTCGATCAGGAGAACCTGGCGCTTTCCGAGATGACCCCGTTCAAGCGTGGCGGTTAGCCCGGCTCAGCGGAACCAGTGGTCCCACCCATCCTCGTAGTAGCGCACCAGCGGGTGCGAGATGATCGAGTTGGTCTCAACGTCCAGGGGGCCTGCGTCACGGGCAAAGACGGTCATTCCGGCCCAAAGGTCCTGCGCATAGTAGCGAAGTCCGGCGGGCACCTCAGATGGCGTGCGCGCGAACTCGCGCGGCGCGGCTATCACGAAGCCCCAGTCTCCGAAACTCGGCACGTAGGTGTGGTAAGGCTGCGTCCAGAGGGTCTCACCTGGTGCAGAGGGGTTGCGCGTCGCGCCAAGCGTCGCGTCGATCGACCAGAATGCCTCGCGCGCGAAAACCGGTGAGCCCGCCTGCGTGACGAGTGCGCCGCTTGCGGCAAGCCGCTCAACCAAACGGGCGTAGAACTCGACCGAGTAGAGCTTCGACAGAGCAAACCCGTTCGGGTCCGGCAGGTCTAGGATGATGGCGTCAAAGACGCGCTTGTCTTCCTCGACGAAGCGCCAGGCATCGGTGTTCAGCACCTCGACACGCGGGTCAGACAAGGCGCGACCGTTGAGGCGCTTGAGGTCGGGATGCTCACGAAAAAGCTCGGTCACCCGCGGATCGAGATCGACCAGCACAACCCGCTCGACCTCTTCCCAGCGCAACACCTCGCGCAGCGCCATGCCATCGCCACCGCCGAGGATCAGCACATCGCTGCGCCGCGGAACCAGCCCCATCACAGGATGCACCAGGCTTTCGTGATAGCGGTGCTCGTCCAGCGTATCGAACTGAATGGCGCCATTCAGAAACAGCCGATAGCGCTCGTCGAAGCGGGTGACCACGATGCGCTGGATCGGCGTCTCCTCCGAGAGCACGACCTCGTCTCGAAAGAGGGCGGCATCGGCAAGCGACACGATCCGCTCCGCCCCCAGAAGAGCAGCGATGCAGGCCGCGAGCCCTGCCCCCCAGAGTGCCCGCACGCCCCAGCCCGTCTGTCCTCTGAAGAGCCAGAGCGACAGCGCTGCGACCGTAAGGTTCAGAACGCCGAAGGCGAGGCTTGCCGCCATCAGACCAAGCTGCGGCACGATCACCAGCGGAAAGAGGACGGCGGCGACCAGTGCACCCGCGTAATCGGCGGTCAGCACGTTCGCCAGCGTCTGCCGCAAAGCACCGCTGCGCTGCAGAATTCGGGTGATCAAGGGGATCTCGAGACCCGACAACGCACCGATCACGATCACCAGCGCAAACAGCAGGACCTCGAACCCGTCGAGCCAGGCATAGGCGAGGAACAGGATAGGGGCCGAGAACCCGCCCACGATACCAAGCAGGATCTGCGAGAGCGTGAACCCTCGCTCGATTTCCTCGACATAGCGCGACAGCCAGGCGCCGATCCCCATCGAGGTCATGAAGACACCGATCACCAGCGAAAACTGTGTGACCGAGTCGCCCAGAAGGTAGCTCGACGCGGCCCCGGCGATCAGCTCGTAGACCAACCCGGAGACGGCAACCAGAAAGGTCGCCGCCAGAAGCCATGGCCCGTTCGGATCGGGGCGCGCGCCGCCCTCGCTGCTCATCCGCTCAGGATCACCGCCGCGATCAGGATCGAGAGCGAGAGGAACACGCAGCCGATCAGGACGGCTACGGCGAGGTTCTGATCATCCTCGATCTCGCGCCGGAGCGAAAACGGTGTGAGCCACTCGATCACCATCCAGCTGATGATCATGAGCACGAGGCCCAGGATCGAGTAGAACACCGTCGAGACCACCTCGGCGAGTATGATGTTGTCGAAAAGCGCCATGTCTCTCCCCTTACTTTACCCGTCCCCCGAATCCGTAGCCGCCCCCGGGCGAACCGGCGCGCGCGGAGACAACAGACGAGCTCTGCCCGCCGATGCCGTACCAGCTCAGCGCGACGGCGCTGCCCGTCAAGCCGAGCGCAATCGCGAGGATGAGTGCCCGGGCAAGCATCAGTCCTCATCCACCCAGTCGCTGCCCGCCCAACGTTGATGCTGGTGCAGGAACCGTTGACCGAAGAAGATCGCCCCAAGCAAAGCGAACAGAACGGCCAAGCCCCAAAGCCAGAGCGTCTGCGACACGTCCTGCCAGACCCGAACCGCAACCTGCGTCGGCAAACGTCCTCCCGCCCAATCAACCTCTGCTTCTTCCTGGGCCACCTTCAACCGGTATCGGCCGGCGGGGAGATGAAGCCTGGTCGAGGCAGACGGGGACCCCTCGCTCCAGTGTTCTCCGCCCTGGACGCCGGAATAGTACTCGACGCCGCGCTCGAAGGCCGCGACTTCTTCACCGTTTTCATGGGTCAGCTCGGCGGAGAAGACGGCCCAGCTGTTGCTGACATTCGACCAGATTTCGATCTCCACCAGCCGGTCCGGGCTCGTGACGTCAAACTCGGTTTCCAGTGGCGGGTCGATCGCGACAGGTCCGGTGCGCAAAAGCCGCGACGAGGTCGACGAAAGACCGAGCGCGAGAACCACGCAAAGAACCGCGAAAACCAGTGCCGTGTTGCGCACGAAGAACCCCAACGAGGACCGCTCAAAGACCTCGAGAGGGTGGGTGCGTCGCGACCCCGGAAAGGTCTCGGTGACGCCGAAGGCCTCGAAGGCTTCCTCACGCGCAACGAGATCCGAGACCTCGTACTCGATCTCGTTCTCCTTCTGATGGATGTCGAGCATGTGCGCATCGGAGAGAAGCGAGACATAGAATGTCCGGCTCCCGCGATGAGGAGTCCAATTGAACTCACCTTCGACGAAATCGATCTCCGCGGTGCCTGACCCGTAGTAGGAGAAGCGCTCGCCCCGCAGCCACGCATAGGGCCGGTTCTCCGAGCGCTCGATGGTCGCGGCGGAAATGCGCGGTGGGTTGGGTGTCTCGCGAACCTTGCGCGAAAAAACCACGTGGCCTTCTTCCCAGGTCAACCAGGCGTACCCATGCGTGGGCGAAAAGAGTTGGTGCTCGACCCACTTCCAGACCCTCTGGTTATGACGCTCGATCATACCGATCGTGCCGATGATCGTGAAATCGACGCCCCAGATGCTGCCCGTCATGCCGATCCTGAATGGCGACTCCGGGCGCGGCATCTGTCCGAACGTCGCAAGCACCTCGTAGTTTCCCTGCGCATCAAGCTCGGCGCCGCAATAGCCGCAGACATGCACGCGCACGCGCCCGCCGCCAAGCACGTTCAGCCCGGCCCCGCATTGGGTACAGTTGATCGATGTCGGTCGCAGCGTCTCCGTGCTCATGCAGCGCGGACCCGCCAGGGATCGACCCAGCGGCCGAGATGCCAGAGTTCCTCGTTGTCCCAGGTCTCATAAGTGGCAAGGCCACCATACTCGCCGGTGAGGTCAAAGTAGTTGTGGCGATCGCCGACGCTGAGCAGCTCGGGAAACTCGCCACGCAGAGCAATGCACTCCGCGGTCTCGGCCTCCGTCACCCGGAAGCTTTCGTCGCCGATGCCCACAATAGCGCCGATCCGCGGCGTGAACCCGCGTGGATACTGGTCGGGCGCAAGCGGGCGTTCGATGGCGATGTCACCTTCATCCACGCTGATCCAGGCTGCTGTATCGCCACCGATGCACCAGAACTCGTCCCACCAGCCGCGGCCGTAGCTGTAGCGCGCATGGCCGATGGGCTCCCAGTTCTCGCCGTCGATCACAGCGCGCTCGCCGAGCTTGAGGAGCGTGGGCGTGTCCTGCATCACACCCTGCTTGCCGGCGAGACGGAAGCCTTCATCCGCCAGATACAGCGTGGTGTCGCACTGAACACAGCTCACCATCTTGGTGGTGCGGATCTGCGGCGTCACCGGCGCGCCGCAATTGCTGCAGAAGTATTCAGGCATCCAAGGTCTTCTTCCGGTCCCCTGAGTGGCTTTTATCGGCGGGTTGGCCGCAATGGCAACGACGGATAGGTGCGATGTGTGAAATGGTTGAGGCATCGACATACGCGCCACGCTGTGGCTTGATGCGCGCAATCATCGCAAATGGGGAAGATCGGATATGGATCATTTCAAGGCGGGTGGCCGCCCGACAAGATACGGCAATGCGGACTGGTTCACCGGCACGGTGATGCAGGATCCGATCGTCGAGGCGCCCGAACCCGCGCGTGTGCGCGCTGTACGAGTGAGCTTCGAGCCGGGCGCCAGGACCGCCTGGCACACCCATCCGCTGGGTCAGACGCTGCATGTGGTCGCGGGGGTTGGGCGCTTTCAGACGTTGGGCGAAGCGCCAGTGACGATTCGCGCAGGCGACTCCATCTGGATCCCGCCCGGCGAGAAACACTGGCACGGCGCAGCACCCGACACTGCGATGGTGCACATCGCGATCCAGGAGGCTCTCGATGGCAAGCACATCGAGTGGATGGAGAAGGTCTCCGACGAGGACTACAACCAGCCGCCGGCCAGCTAGATCGGATCTAGGTCGCCGTGTTCGCGTTCGGCGTGAAAATCGCGCACGAACGTGTCGAGCGTACCGGTGGCGATCGCGTGCCTCAGGCCAGCCATCAACTCCTGATAGTAGTGCAGATTGTGCCAGGTCAGCAGCATCGAACTGATGATCTCGTTTGAGCGGAAAACGTGGTGCAGGTAGGCACGGCTGTAACCTGAGCAGGTGGGGCACAGGCAGTCCGGATCGAGCGGGCGCGGATCGTCGCGATGCCGCGCGTTCTTGATGTTGATGACGCCGCGCCGGGTGAAGGCTTGCCCAGTGCGCCCGGATCGTGAGGGGAGCACGCAGTCGAACATGTCGATGCCGCGCTGAACCGCGCCCACGATGTCGTCCGGCTTGCCGACCCCCATAAGATAGCGCGGCCGGTCCTCTGGCAGCTCATCCGCAGTGTGGTCGAGCACCCGGAACATCAACTCCTGGCCCTCGCCGACCGCAAGCCCGCCGACCGCGTAGCCGTCAAAGCCGATGTCGCGCAGCAGCTCGGCACTTTCAGCCCGGAGGTCGCCGTAGACCGACCCCTGCTGAATGCCGAACAGTGCATGGCCCGGGCGGTCACCGAATGCATCCCGAGACCGCCGAGCCCAGCGCATCGACAGGCGCATCGATGCCGCCGCGACACCTTCGGGCGCAGGATACGGCGTACACTCGTCGAAGCACATCACGATATCCGAGCCGAGCAGGCGCTGGATTTCCATCGAACGCTCCGGGCTCAGCTCGCAAACCGCGCCGTCGATGTGCGAGCGGAAACGCACGCCATCCTCGCTGAGCTCACGCAAATCGGCCAGGCTCATCACCTGGAAGCCGCCCGAGTCGGTCAGGATCGGCCCGGTCCAGTTCATGAAGCGATGCAACCCGCCGATCTGCGCCACAAGCTCAGCGCCCGGGCGCAACATCAGGTGATAGGTATTGCCAAGCAGAATATGCGCACCGGTCGCGCGCACACTCTCCGGCATCATTGCCTTTACGCTGCCCGCAGTCCCCACCGGCATGAAGGCCGGTGTCGCGATCTCTCCGCGTCGGGTTGTGATTTTGCCGGAACGGGCGGCGCCGTCCCGGTGGGAGATTTCGAATCCGAACGTCACTGTTCCTGCCCGTATCCCCCCGCGCTGCAACGCAGTATCGTGCAAGCGTGGCTCTGGCCAGAGATTTCTCGACACAATCGGCGATCTGGACGTCGCAGCTCAGGAAGCCTATATCAGAGGCATTCAGTAAGGTGAGGCTCAGCGGCACATGGATGGATCAGAGCAGACAGCGGCGGGCGGGACAAGCTCGGTCGAGGAGGTCACACCTCTGATCGCGCCCTCGAGCACCGACCACCCGCTTTACGGCAGCATCGTCGAGGCGTGCCGCAGCGTGCACGACCCGGAAATTCCGGTGAACATCTACGATCTCGGACTGATCTATTCGATCCGCGTCAACGCCGAGAGCCATGTGGACATCGACATGTCGCTCACAGCTCCCGGTTGCCCGGTGGCGGGCGAGATGCCGGGCTGGGTGGCGGACGCAGTTGAACCGATCCCGGGCGTGCGTTCGGTGAATGTCGAGCTTGTGTGGGAGCCGCCCTGGGGTCTCGAGATGCTCTCGGACGAAGCCAAGCTCGAACTCGGTTTCCTCTAGCCTACTCCAGCGCCAGCGGTCCCGAAAGGCGATCCACTCTCGAGCCCAGCTCGAACGGATCTCCACCGAAGCTGAACTTCAGCACCTCGCCGTCGAGGAGAAGCTTGCCTTCGTTCTCGCCATCGAACGTCTTGTCGATCGCAATGTCGCGCACCGGAAGAGGTTGCTGCGGCAACAAAGGAGGTTCCATCGAGCACCTGGGTTCGATGTCCCACGAGCCGTCTTCAGTCTCGGACAGGACGAAGTGGAAGTTCGGATAGCCAGATGCAACCGTAGTGCTCAGGGTCCGACCGACGGCATCGGGCGCTCTGTACCCCACTTGAACAGCCAGGTTTGCAGCGATCGAAAACGATGTTTCCGACAGCCACCCCAGAAACTGGAGTGAATTGTATGCCCCTTCAGTGTTGTCGAAGTGGAGGCTCAGCACTTCACCGGCGGGCGGTTTCACGTTGTTGACCGTCTCACCCAAATCGATGAGAGCGTGGAGGACTTCCGAGCTGTCGCAATATGCCTCGGCCGGGAGCGCGAAGCTGTCGTTGGAGACCGAGGTTTTCACCGAGTTCTGGTCGATCGAGATGATGTCGACGCGATCGTCAATGAAGCCGGTGGATGGTCCGGCGGAAAAATCGTACCTGGAAAAAACCAGTGCGTGCTTTCCGGCCGGGGCAAGTGACAGGGCCTCCAGCGTTACCAGCTCGGCGCCATCACACTCCGATGAGGTCCGGTCCAGTGGTATGTTGTGCTCGAGCACAGTGAAAGGAACCGCCTGATCGTCCTCGTTCAGCGAGGCCGCGACGACCTGCCACTGCACCACCCCGTCAAAGCCTTCACCGTCGGGAGAGACATCGCCGATCTCATGTGGATAGGCGTAGATCAGGCGTGGGCTCGCAAGCTTTGCCTTCGCCACCTCGGCCTCGCAATCCGGGGACGAATCGTAGCCCTTGGGGGCCTCAGCGAGCAACAATCGAGAGTGTCTGCCCAACGAAATCTCCATAGTTCCTTGAATGAAATCGGCGCGGGACCTAATCTATACGCAAGCTTATATAGGGTACGACATGTTCAGCATTCCCGGCAAGGACCCGGTGACACTCACCGACGCTGCTATCAAACGTATCAACGCCCTGATGTCCGGTGGCGAGGTCATGGGCCTGCGCATCGGCGTGAAAAAGGGTGGCTGTGCCGGCATGGAATACACCATGGAGCATGCCACAGAGATCGGCGATCACGATGCGATTGTCGAAAAGGAAGGCGCGCGGGTGATGATCGCGCCGATGGCACAGATGTTCCTGATCGGCACAGAGATCGACTATCAGACATCGCTGCTCGAATCGGGCTTCGTCTTCAACAATCCGAACGTTGTTGATTCCTGCGGCTGCGGCGAATCGATCAAGTTCGCGGAAAACTGATGCGCCGCCGGCTGCGCCGGCCGACCACGCAGCTTGCCCGCGCGGGTGAGCGCACCCCGATCCTCAATGTCGACACTCCCGTGCCCGAGGTTCGGTTCCGGGCGGTTGTGCTCAACGGCACGCCGTCGGGCGCCGTCGAGGTCGAAACCGGCGACAGCGAGAACCCGCGCCGGCAAAGCATTCCGCTTCAAGAAGAGCACCGGATCGACGGCACCGATCTCGTGCGAATCTCGTTGGTACCCCACACCGACACGGCCGTGACGTTCCTGCCGGTCGAGACCAAGGGATCGCTGCCGTTCGTGATCCTCGGCGCGCTTGTAGTGATTGGCGGGCTCGGGCTGACCGTCATCGACCTGCTCGGCCTCTGATGGCGGTCTCTGCAGAGTTTCGCGAGCATGTCCGTGACCTCTTCTCTGGTCTCGGGCCCGTCGAGATCAAGCGGATGTTCGGTGGCGCTGGGGTCTATCTCGATGACGCGTGCTTTGCGCTGATTGTCGACGAGGTCATTATGATGCGCGGCGACGACGCGCTCGGGCCGGACTACGAGGCAGCAGGCGCCGAGCAGTGGGTCTATGAAGGCGGCAAACGCGGACCAGTGGCGATGCCCTACTGGCGGCTCCCAGAATCAGCGCTGGATGACCCCGACGAGGCGGTTGCCTGGGCACGGCGTTCCCTGGTCCCGGCCCAGACGTCTGCCGCCGAGAAACGTGCCGCGAAGGCGCGCAAGGCTGCCAGAAAGGCGAAAGCCTAGGGCACCCGCCTGCCCTGGCTCCGGCTCGATGGCGGCCCAATGCATGAGTGCTCAGATGGACTGGTTGCAAGCCCCCCTTCGACCCCGGACTTCTCGCCGCGTTCGCGATCCCGAGCTTGATCAACAGACCGGCGGTGTGGATAGTCGCGCATCCTTCGCTCTCACCACCGAACCGAGGACAATGCGATGACCCGACGCAAGCTCGCCGCCGGCAACTGGAAAATGAACGGCCTCGCTGGCGCGATGTCCGAACTTGACGCATTGATCGCAGGCGTCGGGAGTGGTTCGGCAGAGGTGCTGATCTGTCCCCCGGCAACACTGGTGGCAACATTTGCGGCGAAGGCGAAAGAATCCGCCGTTGCAATCGGCGGACAGGATTGCCACGTCGCCGCGTCCGGCGCACACACCGGCGACATCTCGGCCGAAATGCTCGCTGACGCGGGCGCCCAACACGTGATCGTCGGTCACTCGGAACGCCGCGCTGATCACGGAGAAGACAACACCCTGATCCGCGCCAAGGCCGAGGCAGCCTGGCGGGCCGGGCTCGTGGCGATCGTCTGCATTGGCGAGACCGAGGCCGAACGCGATGCCGGCACAGCGCTCGACGTGGCAGCGAGCCAACTCACGGGATCTGTGCCCGACGGTGCAGACGGCGCGAACCTCGTTGTCGCCTATGAACCGGTCTGGGCCATCGGAACCGGTCGCACCCCGTCGAACGACGACATTGCCGACATGCATGCCCATCTCAGAGCCGAACTGGTCGCGCGCTTCGGAATGGAGACGGGTGAAGCCGTCAGGCTGCTCTATGGCGGATCGGTCAAACCGGGCAACGCCGCCGAAATCTTCGGGCTCGCCAATGTCGATGGCGGCCTGGTCGGCGGCGCCAGCCTGAAAGCCGCCGATTTCCTGCAGATTGTCGAGGCCGCCGGCTGACTCGCCGCGTCAACCGATCAGAGACTTGGCCTGACCGACCCAGTCGTCGCGGAAGCAACGGCCCTTGATCGTGGTCAACCGCTCATCGAGCCAAGCGAGTTCCTGCTCGTTCATGCCGGCGATCTGGGCCATCTTGTAGATGCCCAGCGAGTTCAGCTGCTCTTCAACGCCCGGTCCGATCCCTTTGATCTGCTTTAGATCGTCCGCGTTCGCCGGAGCTTCGGACAGCAGACATGCGGGTGCGGCATCAGTTGGCGTCGCGGCCTCAACAATCTCGGCTGTTTCCTCGAGCACGAGCGATGCCTGCTCCGCCGCCTTCGCGACAGGCTCGGCTGCGGGAGCAGGCTCCGGGTCGGCTTCGACGGGAGCTGCCTGTTTCGCGGCAGTCGTCTTCTCGACGGGTGCCGTCGCCTTCGCGGTCTTGGCGCGCTCCATCCCGGGAAGCACACCCATCGCGTCCATATCGAACGGGTTGGGCATTGAACCGGAGAAGCGCCATTCTATTCCGAACAGAGGGGCGGCTGGGTGAAAACTCATCCAAAAATCAAAAGCTTCGCGGCTCGAATTGAGCCACATGTCGAGGGGCGCGGATGCTTTCGCCATCATAGATTCGTTCCTACAGGTTGTGCGACTGCTCACTGATACGCCGATTTATTGTGCGCCGCAACATTGAATAGCAACAGCGCCCAAGTGCGTCCGGATTGCATTTGACAGCCGCGGCTGAGCACGGCACGCCCTCGCGATGCACATCGAACGTTTCGCGCCCAGTCCGACGGGTCTCCTGCACCTTGGGCACGCCTTCTCCGCGCTCACGGCCTGGGAGGCGGCCCGGATGGCGGGAGGACGGTTCCTGCTTCGCTTCGAGGACCTCGATGCGGGCCGTGTGCGCCCGGCTTACAAAGACGCCATTCGAGCCGATCTGCAGTGGCTCGGGCTCGACTGGCCGCGCCCGGAACTGTTCCAGAGCAGCCGCATCAACGCCTACAAGACCGCGCTCGACACGCTGAACGAACGCGGCCTGCTCTATCGGTGCACGTGTGCGCGGCGCGACATCGCCGAGGCCGTGTCGGCCCCTCAGGAAGGTGCGGCTGTGCATGGTCCGGATGGCCTGGTCTATCCGGGCACGTGCCGCGAGGCGGACCGTGGCGACGAGAGGCCGTACTCGCTCCGCCTGAACATGGCACGCGCCATTGCCGATCTTGGCGGCCCCGATTCTGTGGGGCAGCTTTGGTTTGAGGAGCGCGGCGAGGACCCGGCGAGCGCAAGCGGGGTGATCTCGCTCGATGCAGAATCCCTCGTCGGTTCGGTCGGCGACATCGTTCTGCGCCGCCGCGATGGCGCCGTGGCCTATCACCTCGCGGTTGTGGTCGATGATGCCTTCCAACAGATCAGCCACGTGACGCGCGGCAGCGATCTGTTTGCGGCGACACAGATCCATCGCGTGCTTCAAGCCCTGCTCGCGTTGCCGGTGCCGGTCTACGCTCACCACCGTCTCATTCGTGACGAGGCTGGTCGCAGGCTGGCTAAACGTGATGACGCGCGCGCCATTTCCACGTTCCGCGATGCCGGGGCGACGCCCGAAGACATACGCCGCATGATCGGGCTCTGAGCACGCGCCTCAGCGCTTGTCCTGCAGTTCCGGCCCGAGCTGCGTCTTGCCGGCCGGACGCGCCTTGCGTTCAAAGACATTGCGCAGGATGCCGGGCGCCAGAATGGACAGCGGATTGACGGAGAAGTCCGGATCGTCGAGGGGACCATCCATCGAGAACGTCATCGCCAGAATGCCCTCGCCTTCGCCCCCCGAAAGAATATCGCCGAGCAGGGGGACGTTCGCCAAAGCGCCAGTGACACCATAGGCCGGAGAGATCACGCCAAAGAGCTCGAGGTTCTCGGCGTCGGTGTTCACCTCCCCATGAACCTTGAGCCCGAGCGCCGGGCTGGTTGCCACCGCATCGTTCAGCTGGATGCGCCCGTCGGTGTAGATGAACGGCACATCGATCCTGCCGAATGTCAGGCCGTTTCCCGTCACGCGTTCCTGCGCGTCGTTGAGCCCGCCTTCCCGCAGCACCTGCTGAAAAGTCGACTCCGAGCGGACCGTCATGTCCTTGATCTTCAGCGTCCCGCTCAATGAGGTGCTCTTGCTCTCAATGAGCTTCGCATCGATCTTCAGCGTGCCGCCGTCCGCTCCATCGTAGAGCCCCGCCGCTGCGAGTACGGCTCCGGCGTTCCCGCTGCTGATGTTGAGCGCGCCGGGCGCCCCGACCCGACGGATCAGATCAACACTCACATCCGCACCCGGCCCCAGTGCACCGTCGAACGTCACGCCGGCAGCCCCGCTTGCCTCGCGGTCGAGACGGCCCTTGACGTCGTTGAGGTTGACCGTTTCGGTCAATCGAACTTCGGCAACGTCAAATCGAACGATGATCGGGAGCTTTTCTTCCGCAGACGCGTCCGGTGCGTCTTCGCCCGCGCCGCCCGCGGCCGTCAGCTTGTCCGAGATGTCGAGATATCGCCCGGTCACGTCCACTTCGAGCGGTGCATCCGGCGGGCGTTTTACAACGGCCGCGAGATCGACACGCCCGGGCAAAACCAATCGCGCAATGCGCGCATCGGTAACGTCGCCGTTCCTGTCGAGATTCACCGCACCAGAAAGCTCAAAGCCGTCGGCGGTGAGATCCAGGCTCCTGATCTCGGTCCCCTCCCCGATCCCGCCGGCCGCCTTGAGACGCCCCGGTGCGCCCGCGCGCTTGCGCCAGTCCAGTCCGTCGATGCCGAACGCCGCCTTCGCCAGATCGGCATCGATCGTGAAGTCGATCGGTCCGTTCCCTGACTGCTCGGCCACGAGATCCACGGCGGCCGAGCCCTCGATACCAAAATCATCCGCTTCGAACCGCTGCAACAGTGCCTGATTGACCTCGCCCTGGATCGAGATCCGCCGGCCACCGGCCGCGCCGCCATAGCGTTCGATCCAGTCGACGGCAATCGGCACGCCCTCGGCGGTCACCTCGCCTGCTATGCGCATCTCCTCGACCGTCGCACTCAGAGACAGGCGGTCGGAGACGATCTGCCGCGTGCCGCCTTTCCCGAGCGCAAGCGGCATGCGCACCTCTGTCAGGGCCGCATCTGCCTGCACGTTGATGTCTTCTATCAGCAGATCGTTGAGCAGCGGAAACTTGAGCCGTGTGGTGACGTCGGCCTCGCCCACGACGACCGCGGGATCCAGGCCGAGCTTGCCCACAAGACCGAGCGGCTGTTCATCGATCAGCCGCAAAATTGCGCTTAACGGCCCCTTGCCGTGCACCTGAATGTCCGCCGGCGTGGTGCTGCCCCAGAGATCGGAGATGGTGACTTGCGAGCCGTCGAGCGCCACGCGCTGACCCTCGACCGGCTCGACATAACCCTGATCCATTTCGAGGTGCAGCTCGTGATATCCCAGATGCCCGCGTCCGACCGCACCCTGGATCGGGCTCATGTCGTTGAGATAGGTCGAGACGAGGTCGCTGTAGGTGAAATCGACGCTGAGCTGCGGCTCGCCCGGGCCGATACGCATCTCGGCCTGAACACTGGGCAGATCGGCCTCGCTGATGTTGTTCGCAACCCAGGCCCGCGCGTTGGTCGCGGCCGCCATCGGCCAGTGCGCAATCAGATCGTCAACCGTGAAGCCGCGGATGGCCGCGTGAAGATCGGTGGTCCAGCCAGAGGCACGCTCGAACGCCCGGCCCTGAAGATTGAAGGACATCTCGTCACGGCTCAGCCAGCTGTTGGCCACCTCGATGCGGTCCTCGTCCCGCCGCCAGCGTCCGGTGATCTGTCCGCCATCGAAGACCAGCTGCTGCGAAAAGATGTCTGGCAAGAACAGCCACAGGCTCGAGACATCGACCTGACCGGCAACGCCCGCCACATCCCCGTCTTCGTCGCGGCTAAGATCCGCCAGTCCCGCAAGTCTCGCCTGCACACTGGGCGCATCGACAACAAGGGACTCGATGCGCATCCGCTCGCGCTCGGGATCGATGCCGAACGCGAGGCTGATGCTGCGATATGGCAAGGGGCGGCCGATCCGCTCGATGCTGCCATCTTCGGTCAGGAAAACACCCTCGAGCGTGTCGACCGTCCCGTCATCCGCGAGCGCGAAACGCACCTGGCCCTCGACAGAGCCGTCCAGCACGTTCAGCCAGTCGAGCATCTCGGACTGGCCGGCCAGATAGTCGGCGTGCAGGTTGCCGAAGCTTGCGACGATCTCCGTCGCCTTGTCGCCGGCGGTCCGGCTCGCCGAAATGCGCAGCGCCGAGCCCGGCGTTTCGGAATCGAGCACGTCAATCGACAACGCGCCCCTCGCTCCCCCGTCGAAGGCCCGCAGGCTCAGATCAGCATCCCGCACACGCCAGACCTCGCCCGTCTGACGATCATCGTAGGTCAGGTCAGCGCCGATGATCTGCACGAGACGCAGAGCCTCGAGCCCGGCAGGTCTCGGTTCATCGCCCACGAGAGCGGCGACAACCTTTGCCGCAGCGGCCTCGCCCGGGCCGCCCGGCATGGCGTCTGAATCGGCATCCGCCTCCTCGAGCCCGATGCCCTGCCCCGCGCCCAGCCCGAAGCGCAGCAGACCGCTCTTCGAGCGGATCAACTGCGCCCGCGGCTCCGCCAGAACGAGATCGACCGGCCGCACCTTGCCGAGCAGCAAATCACCGATCTTGAGCTTCGCAGACAGTCGGGGTGCCGTGAACAGCGGCTGACCTTGCGCCGATACGACGCTCACACCGCGAAACTCGAACCCCGCCGGCAGCTCGCCCTCGCCCAGGGTCAGGACCATGTCGTCGAGCGATACCTCCGTGCCCTCGATCTGGCTGTTCAGCCGATCCAGCAGCAGGCTTGCGATCTGTGGCAGGTGGATCGGGCCCTGAGCAAGCCGCAAATAGAACAGTCCCGCCGCCATCAAGCCGATCACGAGGACACCTGCCCCGACCCGCCAGCACAACCACATCGCGCGGCCACACATCCACCAGACGGGGCGTATCACGACCGGAACGTCTTGCGGGCGGCGCCGATCCTGCTGGGATGCCATCGTCTCAGATGTCCTTGACGCCGGGGCTGGCGGCGTCATGCGCTTGCCAGCCTGATCTACACCCCTATCTTGCGGGGCGCATGGGGGGGATGCAAGCCCCACAGCATAGCGATTGCCAATCCCAGCGCGCCGCGCCGCGCCGAGCCCGGAGAACGACGATGACCGAAGCTGCTTTGCCCGAGATCGGGGCGCCTGCGCCCGACTTCAACCTGCCGGCCAATGGTGGCCAATCGGTGTCGCTCGCCGATCTCAAAGGGAAGACCGTGGTGCTCTTCTTCTACCCCAAAGACGACACCTCGGGCTGCACCAAGGAGGCGATCGGATTCACCGAGAAGCTTTCGGATTTCGAGGGTGCAGGCGCCGTCGTGCTCGGCCTCTCGAAGGACAGCGTCAAAAAGCACGACAAGTTCGTCGAGAAGCACAACCTTGGCGTGACTCTTCTCTCGGACGAAGGCAGCGAGACGGTCGAGGCCTACGGGTCCTGGGTCGAGAAGTCGATGTACGGCAAGAAGTACATGGGGATCGAGCGCTCGACGTTCCTGATCGATGGCGAGGGCGTTCTGCGTCAGGCATGGCGCAAGGTGAAGGTCCCTGGTCACGTCGACGATGTGCTCGCAGCGGTGAAGGCGCTCTGAGGCATGTCAGACCCGATGGCAGAGGGGCTTGCCGCCGCTGCCGAGCGGGTGCTGCGCACCGCTGACGCGAAAGCCAAGATCAGGCTCTCGCGCGAGACCTCACGGGCATGGCGCTGCGCGCGTGAAAACGACACGCCATTCATCGGACATGCGAGCCCGCCAGACACGCCGGCCCGGCCCGAACGGCCGGTGCTCAAACCACCCCGCGACGTTGCGCGCCGGCGCACTGGCACCGTCGAGGGGCGGATTGCGTTGCTTCATGCCATCGCGCACATCGAACTGAATGCCGTCGATCTGCACTGGGACGTGATTGCGCGGTTCACGCGCTCATCCATGCCCATTGGCTTCTACGACGATTGGGTGCAGGCGGCAGACGACGAGTCGAAGCACTTCGGGCTCCTCTCGGACCGCCTCGAAGCGCTCGAGAGCCACTACGGTGCGCTCGATGCCCACGCGGGAATGTGGCGTGCCGCGCAAATGACGGCGGAGGATCTGGCGGGACGTCTGGCAGTGGTGCCCATGGTGCTGGAGGCCCGCGGACTGGATGTGACCCCCGGCATGATACGCCAGTTCGAGGCTGCGGGAGACCAGCAAAGCGTCGAGGCGCTCAATGTGATCTACGCCGAAGAAGTGGCCCATGTCGCCTACGGATCGAAATGGTTTCATTTCCTTTGCGGTCGGGCTGATCTCGATCCGAAACCCACCTTTCATGCGCTGGTGCGCCGGTACTTCGGTGGCGCTCTGCGGCCGCCATTCAACATGGAGAAGCGCGCCGAGGCCGGGCTTCCCCCTGATTTCTACTGGCCGCTGGCGGAGTCGGAGCAAGCTTCCCGATGAGGCGTGAGACGTAACACGCCGCGCGCTTCAGGGTCCGATCAGCCACGCCTCAAGAAAACCATTGCACGACCCTAGAATCGTGCTTAATAGTTGCAAAAAGATCGCAGTAGCTAATAAATCTGCGCCCGGACAGAAGAGCGGGTACCGCCGTTACACCGGGCTTAAGAGGGGTCAGTGATGTCGGGCAGCGTGGTTAACTCGCTGAAACAATACATTGTGCGTATCGCACCGGAGCGCCGGATCTATGTTCGATCCGAAGCGCACACTTCCTGTTTTCGCCTGTCACCTTTCACCCAGGTCTCTCTCGGCATCTGCCTCGTCCTTTTGGCGGGATGGACCCTGTTCGCATCATCCGTGTTGATGCTGCGGGGTGGCAACATGTTGATGGGCGACGACGGCGTCGTTTTCGCAGCGGAGGCATTCGAGCAGCGCATCGCCCGGCTCAGTGCCGATCGGGCCGAGCTGCGCGAAGCGCTCGAGGCGCGCGTCGATCACGGGGAAGACATAAGAAGCGTCCTGGGCCAGAAGCAGCGCGTTCTTATCGAAACTGCAGACATGCTCGCGGAAACACGTGCAGAGCTGAGCGCGTTGCGCGCACAGTTTAATGAGCTTCAGGCGGCACGGCACGAAGACCGCGAGCGGGTCGCACGATTTGATCAGATTCTCGCCGACCAGCGCGCCGCAACCGCCGCGGCCGAACGAAATGCGGCCAGTATGGGCCAGACGATGGATCGCCTCGCCAGCACAATGGGCGCGGTGGTCGTTGAGCGCGACGCGGCCTCAGGATCGGTTATCGAGCTGCAAGACGAGGTTGCTCTGCTCGAAGCTGAGGTCTCGGGCTGGGAAGGGCGACAGCAACGCCTGCTGGGTCAACTCGAGGAGGCGGCGCGGATCAGCCTGAGTTCGCTCGACAAGGTGTTCCGGGGGACGGAGGTCGATCTTGAAAGCATCCTGTCCCAAACCGAGCGCGACTACACCGGTCAAGGCGGCGGTCCGTTCCAGCCGATCGCCGGACTTGAACACGAAAATGCCGGCACCGACGATCTGCGTATCGCAGCGCTGATGAATGATCTCGAGCGCATCAATCTGATGCGCGTGGCGATCGATCGGCTGCCCTTCGGCAAGCCCACGCTCGGTGCCCGTCTGACGTCGAATTTCGGGCCGCGGCGTGATCCCAAGCGCAACCGCTATGCCATGCACAACGGCATCGATCTCGCAGCCCCGCGCGGCACCCCGATCTACTCAACCGCAGATGGCATTGTTGTGTTCTCCGGACGGCAGCGTGGCTATGGAATTATAGTTAAGATTAGACATGCTTTCGGATTCGAAACCGTCTATGCTCACCTCAACCGTGCTCGCGTAAAAGTCGGTGAGCGTGTTGAGCGCGGTCAGCGGATCGCCGATATGGGCAGCACAGGACGCAGCACAGGCTCCCACCTGCACTACGAGATCCGGATCGACAAGAAACCTGTCAACCCCTCGAAGTTCATAAGGGCAGCGCGCAATGTTCTCTAAAACCAAACCCAGCGACAACACTCCTACCTCGGCATCCAAGCCGGTGCCGAGCCCCAGCGCCACATCAGCGCCGGCGAGCGGAGCTGGCGGCGCGGGTACGGCGGCTAAGGCTGAGCAAAGCCCGCCGGCACCAAAGTCGGCGCCGGCGGCAAGCGGTGGTGCAAAGCCATCACCGTCACTGATCTCGCGGGATCTGACCATCAAAGGCAACATGAGCACCACTGGTGACATCCAGGTGGAAGGTACAGTGGAGGGCGACGTTCGCGCCCACTTGCTGACCGTCGGAGAGACTGCGACGATCCGCGGCGAAATCGTCGCCGATGACGTGGTGGTCAATGGTCGTGTCGTCGGTCGCTTGCGCGGCCTCAAGGTTCGGCTCACCGAGTCCGCACAGGTCGAAGGCGACATTGTCCACAAGACAATCGCCATCGAGTCGGGAGCTCACTTCGAGGGTTCGGTGCAACGCAACGATGATCCCCTCAGCGACGCCGGCTCCGGCAAGCGCAGCATTGCAGCGCCGTCGCCCCAGCCCGCCAAAGTGACCGAAGAAACCGCAGCCGGGTAAGATCACGCGAAGCGTTCCGCATGGCGGAACTCTAACATTCTAGAACCATGCGCAGGCCATTGGTCTGCGCATTTTTTTGTTTAAGCAGAATGTCCGTTTTCGCGACGCAAGTGCGCGATGCAGTGCGCCCACGCACAAACTGCTCTTGTCACCTTTTGCCAGGTCACCCGCCTCAATCGTCACGCTAGCTTGGCTACCCCGTGAACCACCGGGAAGACGCGTGCTCGTTGTGACACCAAGCTGACGGCGAACCGGCGCCCTGAATTTGTTGCAGCCGTGGTGATCGCCGCGCTGGTTGACGCAGGACAGTTAAGCCACCATCCCGCGCGAATTGACGCTGGCACTTCTGCGCAACTGTCCTGCAAGCCAGATCTTCAGTGAGTGATGACGAAAATCCGACGAGCAACGTCGGCTTCCCCAAGAGGCCTTCAGCCGACGGTGCGTCCGATCAGCCTCACGTCAAGCGTGCGCTGCCACAGATTGTTGAAGGATTGCGGGCGATCGTTGTGTGCAGCAGGAATCAACAACAACGATGCGATGACAAATTTAAGTTGCGCGCGCCACTCTCAATTCGGGCGCTTGCAAAGCCGAGAGTGTCGAGATTCCGGAAGTCGTCTGCCCGCTGAGGGCGAACCACCGCGCGGAGCCGGTCTCGAGGTCGAGTGCTACGCGACTTCCTCGACGGGGTCGCGCAGGACATAACCGCGTCCCCAGACTGTTTCGATGTAGTTTGCACCGCCGGTTGCGCCTGCGAGCTTCTTGCGAAGCTTACAGATGAACACGTCGATGATCTTCACTTCCGGCTCGTCCATGCCGCCGTAGAGATGATTGAGAAACATCTCCTTGGTCAGCGTCGAGCCTTTGCGCAGGGAGAGGAGTTCCAGCATCTGGTACTCCTTGCCCGTCAAATGCACCGGATGGCCACCAGCTTCGACGGTCTTTGCATCGAGGTTGACGGCAATCTTGCCAGTCTCAATCACCGACTGAGCGTGGCCCTTCGAGCGCCGCACAATTGCGTGGATGCGCGCGACGAGTTCGTCACGGTTGAACGGCTTGGTCAGATAGTCGTCCGCACCCACGCCGAAGCCTTTGATCTTGCTGTCAGCGCCATCCAGGCCTGACAGAATGAGCGTCGGCGTTTCGACCCGCGCCATGCGCAGTTTGCGCAACACCTCGTAGCCGTCCATGTCAGGCAACGTGATGTCGAGGACCAGGAGGTCGTAGTCATAGAGTTTGGCAAGTTCGACCCCCTCCTCTCCCGAGTCCGTCACATAGACATTGAGATCCGCCTTTTTCAGCATCAGTTCGATGCTTTCGGCTGTTGACGGATCATCCTCGATAAGCAGGATTCGCATGGGTCACTCCGGTGCCACTACACGGCCTATTTCTTACCGGTAATGGTTAACGCTAAGGTGTAAACGGAATATTACCCATCCGGGAGAAAATCGCAAAAGCTCATTCGGGGGTTGTGCGCACGCGGTTGATCTGCGTAACGCAAAGCCCCTTGAGCCCGAAGCGCGACATCGCCGCTTTCCAGTTTTGATACTCCTCGTCGGTTATCTCGTAGCGCTGAAACGCCTCCTCGACGCTCAGCAGGCCACCTTCGACAGCAGCGATAACCCGCGCCTTGCGCCGTGGCACCCAACGTCGGGTTTTCGGCGACGGCAGATCGGCGAGCGTCATCTTTTCGCCGTCCGGGCCTATGACGTATTTGACAGAACCAGTATGTTCCATGATCACCCCTCACACACGTTCTCACGCCGGCAGGCTAGGCCAATGTTATTAAAGGCAAATGAAGCTTCAGACCGTCCCGAATCGGATCACTCTGATCCGACACGTTCCGATTTGGAGCGGCGCAACAGCCTCGGATTCTCGAAACCTCCCGAAATGACACGGGTGGTCGTCGCAATGTCCGGTGGCGTTGACAGTTCCGTTGTCGCGGCCGAGTTGGCCAGCGAAGGCTATGATGTGGTCGGCATCACGCTCCAGCTCTACGATCACGGCGCCATGCTGGCCAAAAAAGGCGCCTGCTGCGCCGGGCGCGACATCCATGACGCCCGCCGGGTGGCCGAAACCATGGGCTTTCCGCACTACGTGCTCGACTACGAAAGCCAGTTTCGCGAGAGCGTCATCGATGAGTTTGCCGATCAGTACCTGTCCGGCGCCACACCGATTCCCTGCATCCGATGCAACGAACGGGTCAAGTTCCGCGATTTGCTGGCAACGGCCCGCGAGCTCGATGCGGATTGTTTGGCGACCGGACATTATGTGCGGCGAATCGAGGGGGCCAGCCGCGCGGAGCTGCACCAGGCCGCGGATCCGGGTCGTGACCAGTCCTACTTTCTGTTCACCACCACGCAGGAGCAACTGGACTATCTGCGCTTTCCGCTCGGCGGGCTGACGTCGAAGGCCGAGACCCGTGCCCTCGCGGCCAAGCATGGCCTTCCGGTTGCCGACAAGCCCGACAGCCAGGACATCTGCTTTGTGCCCTCCGGCAACTATGCCGCGGTGATCGAGAAGTTGCGCCCCGGCGCGGCGGAACCGGGCGAAATTGTCCACATCGATGGCCGCACGCTCGGCACACATGAGGGCATCATCCACTACACGATCGGACAGCGCCGCGGTCTTGGGATAGGCGGGGGCGAACCCTTGTATGTGGTGCGGCTCGATCCGGCTGAGCGGCACGTGATCGTCGGCCCGCGCGACGCTCTGGCGACACGACGTGTGCCCGTGAGCGGCATCAACTGGCTTGGCGATGTCCCGTTCGGCGAGGCGCCGGTCGGCGGTCACGAGGTGCGCGCGAAGGTGCGTTCGACCCGCCCTCCGGCGCCTGCGCGCGTCCATCCGAAGGGCGATGGCGCCGATGTCGAACTGCTTTCACCCGAAGAAGGCGTCGCGCCCGGACAGGCCTGCGTCTTCTATGCGCCCGATGGCGATCGCGTGCTGGGTGGTGGCTGGATTACCCGCGGCTAAACGGCTATTCCTGCAGCAATAAGAACGCTGCAGGGAGATCCCAGGTGAAGAGCAACCGTCTGTGCGGCGCACTGCTTGCAGCAGTGTTGCTCGGGGCGCCCGTGGCAGGTGCCGACGAGACCATGCCCTCGCCCGAAGCAATGGCGTTCGCCGGCCAGTTCTCGGATGCGCATCTCGGCACCATGCTGTCGCGGATCGGATCGCGGGATCCGCGCCTGGTTGCAGCTTCACAGATCGACGGCCAACTGCTGGCCATCGTGCTCGACGCTCAGATCGCCGAGGCGGTCGAGACCCACGGCGACGCCTGGCAGCGCAACATGGCCCTCGTGTGGTCGGAACTGCTGGACGACGACCAACTGGCATCTCTGACGGCCGAGGGTGCCGAGTCGCCCCACGCAGCAGCCTATGGCGAGAATTCCGCCGAGGCCGGTCAGAGAATGCAGGCCCGCTCCGGCGAGATGTTCCAGGAGATCCTCGGAGATGTCCTGGAGCAGACGCTGGCCGAACTCACCGAGACCCAATGACCTCATCAATGCACGCTGCCGGGAGACTGACATGAGCACCACCGATGTCCTCGCCCATCTGGACGCCGATCTGGACCACGCTCTGGAGCGCCTGTTCACGCTCCTGCGTTTTCAGTCGATCTCGACGGATCCGGCCTATGCCGGCGAATGCCGGAAGGCGGCACAATGGCTTGCGGACGATCTGAGCGGGATCGGTTTCGCAGCCGAGGTCGTTGGCACCCAGGGCCATCCGATCGTGCTGGCCACCAATCATGCAGCGGACGGGCCCCACCTGCTGTTCTACGGCCACTATGATGTACAGCCCGTCGATCCGCTCGACCTCTGGGAGCGCGATCCGTTTGATCCGGCCGTGCTGACCCGTGAGGACGGCACCAAGCTCATCCGGGCCCGCGGGGCGTGTGATGACAAGGGTCAGCTCATGACCTTCGTCGAGGCGTGCCGCGCGTGGCATGCAAAGACGGGCTCCCTGCCCTGCAAGATCACGATGGTCATCGAGGGAGAGGAAGAATCCGGCGGCGAGTCGCTGCCGCCCTTTCTCAAGGCGCACCGAGAGGCCCTGTCCACCGCCGAGATCGCGCTGATCTGCGACACAGGCATGTGGGATGCCCGGACACCTGCCATCTCGACGATGCTGCGCGGCAATGTCGCCGATCAGGTGACGGTGCACGCTGCGTCACGCGATCTGCACTCCGGCATGTATGGCGGCGCGGCGGTGAACCCGATCCACGTGATCACCCGCATTCTGGCCGCGATACATGATGATGACGGGCGGATCACGATCCCGGGCTTCTACAACGGGGTTCATGAGCTGTCTGACGACATCAAATCTCAGTGGGAACGTCTAGATTTTTCAGCAGAAAAGTTTCTTGGTGAAGTTGGCCTCTCGCACCCGTGGGGCACACACGGCTACTCGGCGCTCGAGCATCTCTGGTCGCGCCCGACCGCCGAAGTCAACGGCATCTGGGGCGGCTATATCGGCGAGGGGTTCAAGACCGTGATCCCAGCCGAGGCGCACGCCAAGATCTCGTTTCGCCTGGTCGGCGATCAGGACCCCGAAGCGGTGCGCGAGGGCTTCCGCGCTTTCGTCAGGGATCGACTGCCGCCCGACTGCACCGCCTCGTTCAAGTCGCGTGGCGGCGGGCATGCCTCGGTGATGCCGACGGACAACCCGATTTTCGAGAAGGCGCGTCTGGCGCTAACCGAGGAGTGGGGGCGTGAGGCATCGTTCGTCGGCGAAGGCGGCTCGATCCCGGTGGTGGGCCAGTTCAAGGACATTCTCGGGATGAACAGCCTTCTCGTGGGCTTTGCGCTGGATGACGACTGCATCCACTCGCCCAACGAGAAGTACGAGCTATCGAGCTTTCACAAGGGCGCGCGCTCATGGGCGCGCATCCTGAACGCACTTTCGACCTGATCCGCCGCGCAACCCGGCGGCCTGAACCTCAGCTGGGTGGCGCGCGCCGACGCGTGCGCCGCCGCGGCGCGGCATTGCCGACCTCCGAGGCCGCTTCGCGCAACAGCTTGGTCATTGGATGATCTGGGTCCGGCGCGTGATGCCCGAGCAGGGCCTCGGCGGCGGTCGGCGGGTCTTCGGCGGCATCGAGACCCAGCGCCCAGTCGAAGAAGATCGAGCGGCAGTCATCCGCACTGATGCCTTCGATCCGGTAGGCCTCGCGGATCAGGTTGCGCGGGTCGTATCTCTTGGCTGCGTCCATAGTCTCTCTGCCTCAAGGAACAACGACCGATTGCCAGCAGGTTGCGGGATCTGTCAATGATCTCGCATCAACGCGCCTCTCGCGGTGCGGCAGTGAGGGATGCACGATGGAAATTCTGGTCTTGCCCGGCGACGGTATTGGTCCCGAGATCACCGAAGCTGCGATGCAGGTGACCGAGGCCGCCAATGAGCGCTTTGGCTTGGGACTGGCGTTCAGCCGCGACGTGGTCGGGCTGGAGAGTCTTGCCGCCCACGGGACGTCGCTGCGCGACGAGGTGCTCGAGCGGGCACGGGCCGCGGACGGTATCGTTCTGGGACCGCAGTCGAACGAGGACTACCCTCCGCCCGAACAGGGCGGGCGCAACATTTCGGCGGCGTTCCGGACAGGGCTCGATCTCTTTGCCAATGTGCGCCCGGCCCGCTCTCGCCCCGGCCTGCCCACAGGCATGGCGCCGGGCCGCGAGATGGATCTCGTCATCATGCGCGAGGCGACAGAGGGCTTCTATGCGGACCGCAACATGACCCGTGGATCGGGCGAAATGATGCCCAGCCCGGACATGGCGCTGGCGGTGCGCAAGATCTCGCGACACGCCTGCGAGCGGATCGCCCGCGATGCCTTCACCCTGGCGATGCAGCGCCGCCGGAAGGTGACGGCGGTCCACAAGGCCAACTGTTTCCTCATGACCTGCGGATTGTTCCTCGAGGAAACCCGTGCGGTGTCCAGGGACTTCCCTGACGTGGCGTATGACGAGCTTCTGGTCGACGCGACCGCAGCACACCTGGTGCGCACGCCCGAGCGCTTCGATGTGATCTGCACGACCAATTTCTTCGGTGACATCCTCTCGGATCTGGCAAGCGAGCTGTCGGGCAGCCTCGGCCTTGCCGGCTCGGTGAACGCCAGTCACACACACTGCTGTGCACAGGCTCAGCACGGCTCGGCGCCCGATATCGCAGGGCAGGACACGGCCAATCCGGTCTCGATGATTCTCTCGGTTGCGATGCTGCTCAGATGGCTGGCCGATCGGCATGAAACGCCGGCAGCAGCCCGCGCCGCGGACGCCATCGAGACTTCAGTGGATCAGACACTGATAGACCCCGCAGGCCGCACCCGTGACCTCGGCGGCACGCTCGGCACCCGCGATTTCGCCGCACGCGTCGCAGCAGCAGTCAGTGCGTAGCGGCGCTCAACCCGAGGTGCACCGGCCGCTGGCCGACTCCAGGGCTGCGGTAAATCCGCTCAGGGAGAACGTATCCCGCGTCGTCGTGCCGCGCGAGGACACCCCCTCGATACGGGCCGTTGATCCACGCCGGAACGCCGCCACCAGCTTGTCATCCTCGCTGCCCGCTGAGGTCCAAGCGTTCTCCCCGTCGGTGAACATCTCGTAGGCATCGCTGCCCACAGTGACATCGACCGATGAGCCCTGTTTGAAGGGGTAGCCGGAGAGGAACGACACCTCGTTCTTGACGTTGTCGCTCGGCCTGACAGCGACCATAAGGAAGATATCTCCACGGTTTACCTGGACTTCCTTACCACCTCGGCTGGCGCTGCTCTTGGTCGGCTGGCTCACGATCCAGCACACTTTCGAACCGCCTTCGCCGGCCTCGAAGATCGACCAGTCCTTTTCCGCAGCCACCCTGGTCTGGGCATGTGCTGCCGACATCACAAGACAGCCCGCGAGAAGGGCCGCCGCAATCCCGCTCATGTTCTTCATGCTCGCCTCGTCTCAGTCCTTCCGGGATCTTTGCCGCCCCGTCCGGATCGCCATTGCATCTTCGTTTGTCCGACCGGTCGCGTTAAGCATACTTTAATTCGGAGGCAGATTTCCACCCCGAGCGGAGATTTGCCATGCATCCGCACAGGGACCTGTGAAAATGAAACGCAGATCGGTCGGCATTCCGTCGTGACGGACCGCCTTGATGCTCAGACTGGCGATGGACATGCCAGCGACGAGGACCTGATCGCGCGCATTGCGCAAAGCGCAGACCGGTCGGCCTTCGCCGAGCTGTTCCAGCGCTATGCCGGGCGCGTGAAGGCGTTCCTGATGCGTGCGGGCGCCGATGCGCAGACTGCCGAGGATGCGACTCAGGACGTCATGGTCACGCTTTGGCGCAAGGCTGCGAGCTTCAACCCCGAGCGCGCACGCGCCGCGACCTGGCTCTACACCATCGCGCGGAACCGGCGGATCGATTTGCTGCGCCGCGCCGTGCGGGCCGAGCCCGATCCGAATGACCCGCTCTACCAGCCGGACCCGCCCATGACACCGGAGCGGACGATGGCCAGCAGCGCCCGCGATGCCGAGGTGCGCCGCGCCATCGCCGGGCTCAGCGAAGAGCAGACCGAGGTGATCCGACTGGCCTTCTTCACCGGCCTAAGTCACGGCGAAATTGCCGAGGAGCTGGGACTGCCGCTCGGCACCGTCAAATCGCGGCTGCGCCTGGCCTTTGGCCGCATCCGCGGGGACCTGGGCGCGTCATTTGCCGAGGAACTCCTGGATGATTGAAACCCTGCATCCGAGCGACATTCCGAACCCGGTTCTTGCCGAGGTGATCCGAGGGCCGCTGGTCGAACTCACGCATCGTGGCACGGCGGTCGTCTGCCGTGCGGACGGCGAAATCGTCGCCGCCTGGGGCGATCCCGGGCGGATTGCCCTGCCCCGCTCGTCGGCCAAGATGATGCAGGCGCTGCCGCTCGTGGAAAGCGGTGCCGCGGATGCAGCGGGATTGACGACACGGCATCTGGCGCTGGCCTGCGCGTCGCACCAGGGCTCGCCCATGCACACCGAGCTGGCGGCCGCATGGCTTGCGGCTCAGGGCTTCGGCGAACCTGACTTGCGCTGCGGCGCGCATCCGCCCCGCGATTCCGAGACGCGCCACAATCTCCGGCTCGCAGGCCACCCGATCAGTCAGTTACACAACAACTGTTCCGGCAAGCACACCGGGTTTCTGACCCTCTCGCGTCATCTTGGCGGCGGGCCCGAATATGTCGAGCCTGATCACCCCGTACAGCGCGCGGTTTGCCAGACACTCGGCGAAATCAGCGGAGACACCATCGAGGGCTTCGGCATCGATGGCTGTTCTGCGCCCAATTTTGCCCTCTCGATTCGCGGGGTCGCGACAGCCTTGGCGCGGTTCGCCACCGCCGAGACAGCATTCGAGGGCGCTCGCGCGGTGGCTGCCGTCCGCCTGCGGGACGCCATGATGGCGCACCCCGAGCTGGTTGACGGCGCGCCTGGCATAACAACGCAGTTGATGCGTGCCGCGCCCGGGCGCCTGGTCGCGAAAAGTGGTGCTGACGGCTATTTCGTCGCCATCCTGCCAGAACAAGGTCTCGGCATCGCCCTGAAAACAGATGACGGCGCCGAGCGCGGACGTGACGCAGCGATCACCGGCCTCCTCGGGCGGTTTGGTGTGCTGGATCGTGAGGATCCGGTCTACCGCCGCTACGCCGACGCACCGCTCATGAATGTGAGAGGCATGGATTGCGGACGTGTGCGTGCCGCCGAGACGCTTCTGACCTGAGAGTTCCGCCCTCCGGTGAGGGGTGCGCCAGGATCCGTGTGATCCAGGTGGGATCGCGGTGATTCATCTTGATCGAATTCTGAATTCAGTATTCAATTCTTGGTGAACATCACGACCCGGAATCAGATTGCAGGGCCATGAAGTCGCTCGACACCGTCCCGACCCTCACCGAGCGGGTGTATCAATCGATCCTCGACGAGATCCTCGATGGGACCCTCGCGCCGGGCGAACATCTGGTGCAGGAACAACTGGCCAGTGATCTCGGCGTCTCGCGTCAACCCGTGCAACAGGCAATGGCACGCCTGAAGGCCGACGGTGTGGTCGAAGAGACCGGGCGGCGAGGCCTGACCGTCGCCGCCCTCGATCTGACCCAGATGCAGCACCACTATGACATCCGCGCGGTCCTGGACGGGCATGCGGCCCACTCGGCTGCAGCGATGGTGAGCACCGGCAAGGTGAGCGGACGCGATATCATGGAGCGTGCCCAACCCATCCTCGCCGCCGGTGCAGCGGCAATCAGGTCGGGCTCGACGCGCGAGCAGATCCGCCATGATGAAGCGCTCCACAAGTTGTTCTACGACCTTTCCGGCAACCCGGTGCTTGCAACGACCGCCGAGCCCAACTGGCGGTTCATGCGCCGCGCGATGGCAGACGTGCTCCGTCACGCCGCACCGCCACGCACGATCTGGGAACAGCATCGCGCAATTGTCGACGCCATTGCTGCAGGAGAGCCTGCTGCCGCCGAACAGCATGCCAAGGATCATGTTCGCCAGGCCGCCCGCATGCTGTCAGACGCACTCGAGACCGGTGACGCCGCCTTGGGCGCACCTGCCCCGACATGAATACTCCCGACCGCCTTCTCCATGCCGGCCAGGTCCTGAGCGGACATGCCCGCCTGAGGCCGGCCGCGCGCGCTGCCAACGATCTCGAACGCAGTCTCACATTCGGCCGGTGGAATGCACGCGCCTGCCAGCTGGCCAACGCACTCACGGGCCTCGGGCTCGCGAAAGGTGACCGGATCGCGGTGCTCGCCTACAACAGGCTTGAATGGGCCGAGATCTACGTCGCTGCGGCCAAGGCCGGTCTGGTCGTGGTGCCGATCAACTTCCGCCTGACACCCCCGGAAGCCGCATTCATCATTCAGGACAGCGGTGCATGTGCCCTCATGGTCGAGGACACGCTATGCGACATCGCAGAAGCCGCTCGCGAGACGTTCGACATACCGCCCGAGCGCTGGGTGCAGATCGGCGGCGTGCCGCAGACCGGGTATCATGGCTACGAAGACCTGCTCGACAGCGGCGCCAGAACGGAGCCGGGAACCCTGGTGATGCCCGAAGATCCCTGGTGCCTGATGTACACATCCGGGACGACCGGCAATCCCAAGGGGGCGGTCCGCAACCACCGTGCCGGCGCGATGACGGCGCTGATGACCCAGGTCGAATTCCGGCTCAACTCGCGTGACCATGCGCTGCTCGTGATGCCGATGTGCCATGCCAACTCGCTCTATTTTTTCACGGCATCTCTGTTTTGCGGTGCGGAGATCACGATCTTCTCGCGGCCAAGCTTCGATCCGGAGCTGTGTCTCGATGCGCTGCGCAACGGCGTCACGTTCTCTTCGATGGTGCCAACCCACTACGCGATGCTGATGGACCTGCCGCGAAGCGCACGCGGCGACACAAGCTCGGTCGAGAAACTGCTGGTCTCGTCGGCGACCGCATTTCCCGAGACCAAGCGCTCGATCATGGAACTGTTCCCCAAATCCGGGCTCTACGAGCTCTATGGCTCGACCGAGGCGGCCTGGGTGACGGTCCTGCATCCGGACGAGCAGTTCGATCATCTCGGCACCGTGGGCCGCGAGGTGGTGGGGTCCGCCCCGGTCCTGCTTCTCGACGACGACGGGAACGAGGTGCCGGACGGCACACCCGGCGAGCTCTTCTCTTCCGGGCCTTACCAGTTCGACGGCTACTGGAACCTGCCCGATGCGACGGCGGCGGCGTTCCGAGGCGCCTATCTCTCGGTCGGCGACGTCGCCGCGCGCGACGAGCACGGCTACATCAGGCTGATTGATCGCAAGAAGAACCTGATCGTATCGGGCGGCGAGAACATCTACCCCTCCGAGGTCGAAAAGGTCCTGAGCACGCATCCCGATGTGCGCGAGGTTGCGGTGGTGGGCCTGCCGGACCCGAAGTGGAGTGAGCGCGTCGTCGCCTGTGTTACGCCGGCGCCGGGCGCCGCACCCGATCCGGACGCGCTGATCGGCTGGGCACGCGAGCGCCTCGCAGGGTTCAAACGCCCGCGCGAGATCGTCTTCCTCGCGGAACAGGACGTTCCCCGAACAGCCACCGGCAAGATCCAGCACCGCCGCCTGCGCGACAGGCTTGCACGCAACCGAAGCGTCTAGACGAGGGACCACATGACCGAACGCATCGACCTCAACACGGACGAACATTGCGTCGCCGCCTGGATCGCGCACTGCCTGGCACGGCGCAACGTCACACGGGTGTTCGGGCTCCAGGGCGGGCACATCCAGCCGATCTGGGACTTCATCGCGCGCGCAGGCATCCAGATCATCGATGTCCGAGACGAGGGTGCTGCCGTTCACATGGCCCATGCCCACGCAGAGCTCACGGGAGAGCTCGGGGTCTGCCTCGCCACCGCGGGGCCCGGCGTGACCAACTGCGTGACGGCGATGTGCAACGCGGAACTGGCACGGGTGCCAGTGCTCCTGATCGGCGGCTGCACGACGCGGGCGCAGGCCAACATGGGGCCGCTGCAGGACATTCCGCACGTGGCGATCCTCGCTCCGGTGTGCCGCTATGCCCGCACCGCACGGATAGCCGATCAGGTGATCCGCGAGATGGACGAGGCGATCGCCTCTGCCTTCGGGGATGCGGGCGCGCCGGGACCGGTCTACCTGGAAATTCCAACCGACGTTCTGCGCGAGACCGTGGCGCCGGCGCTGGTGCTGGAGGAGTGGCTGGCACCCAAACCACCGCGCGCCGTGCCGCCAAGGCCGGATGCCATCCTGGAGGCCGTGGCCGCGATCCGGTCGGCCCGCCGCCCGCTGGTGATCTCGGGGCGTGGCGCGCGCGGATCTGGCGATGCGCTGGTGCGCTTCCTCGATGCCACAGGCGCACTGTACCTCGACACGCAGGAAAGCCGCGGACTTGTGCCCTCGGATCACCCCGCTGTGGTGGGTGCCGTGCGGGCCGCCGCCATGGGACAGGCGGATCTGGTGATCACGCTCGGGCGCAAGCTCGACTACCAGGTGGCCTACGGCTCGCCTGCGGTGTTCCGGGACGCCCGCTTCATGCGGCTCGCCGATACCGCGGGGGAGCTTGTGGACAACCGCCGCGGACATCCGGAGATCCTTGCCGACGTGGGTACCGCCCTCGAGGCGATCAGCGAGGCACTGGGCAATGATGCGGGAGAAATCGATCAGACCTGGGCGAACGGCCTGCGCGCCAAGCACGCAGAGCGGATCGCGAAAGGTGCCGCCCAAGCGCCGCCGCAGACAGCGGACGGCAAGATCCATCCCATGGCCATCTTCGCCGCACTGCACGAGGTGGCGGCACCGGACGCAATCGGGATTGCCGACGGCGGTGATCTCCTGAGCTTTGCGCGCGTGGGCCTTGCCACCAGCACCTACATGGATGCGGGCGCTTTCGGCTGCCTCGGTGTCGGCGTGCCCTTTGCGAGTGCCGCAGCGCTCGCCCACCCCGGCCGACAGGTGGTCTGCGTCACAGGGGACGGCGCCTACGGGATCAACGCCATGGAGATCGACACCGCTGTACGCCACGGTGCGCAGATCGTGGTGATCGTCTCGAACAACGCCGCCTGGAACATCGAACGCTATGACCAGGACATGAACTATGGCGGGCGGGTGGTCGGCACGATGCTGGCGCACTCCGACTACGCCGCCATGGCCCGCGCATTGGGTGCCCATGGCGAACGGGTCGAGGATCCGGCTGACCTGCGCGGCGCCATCCAGCGCGCCATCGAGAACGCGCCCGCGGTGATCGACGTGGTCACGTCGCAGGACGCGGTCTCGTCGGACGCCGGCAAGGGGCTGGGCTTCGTACCGGAGTATCAGGCCCTCACCGCCTGGGACGATGCCGAACGCAAGCGCCGGGGACTGCCTTGATGCGCGCCATTGCACATCTGCTTGTTGCAGGCCTTCTGGCGTCGTCACCGGCGGCGGCCCAGCCACCCGAAGTCGCACTCGAGCCCGTAGCCGACGGGCTGGATGCACCGGTCTTTCTTGTCGCCCCGGAGGATGGCTCGGGACGGCGCTTCATCGGCGATCAGACCGGGCGCATCACGTTGCTCCGCGCTGACGACACGTTCGACACCGATCCGTTTCTCGACCTCTCGGACCGGATGGTCACGTTGCTTGAGGCCTTCGACGAACGCGGGCTCTGGTCGCTGGCGTTTCACCCGGCGTTCGCGGAGAACCGGCGTCTCTTCGTCACCTACAGCGCCGCGCGCCGTGAGAGCTCGCCGCACCCCGGTGAAACGGCCTACACGTGGCGGCTCTCGGAGTTTCAGGTCCCGGCGGAAACCCCGGACCAGGCGGATCCCGACAGCGAACGGGTCCTGATCGAGATCGACTGGATCAACCGCAAGCACAATGGTGGCGGGCTCGCCTTCGGCCCGGAGGGGTTTCTCTATGTCGGGATCGGGGATGGCGGCGGCGTGCACGGCGTGCCGGATGTCTACATTGCACCACCTCTGTCAGAGGAGGCGGAAGGCCGGGCCGGCGAGATCAAGGAAGACCCCTACCGATTGCCCGCGGAGTTTCACCACTACGATGCCTGGGCCCAGGATCTCGACCGCCTGCACGGCAAGATCCTGCGTCTGGATGTGAATGGCGGGCATCCCTATGCGATCCCTCCCACGAATCCGTTTGCGGACGGCACCCATGGCCGGCCCGAGATATGGGCATGGGGCTTTCGCAACCCGTTCCGGCTGGCCTTCGACCGTGCGGGCGCGGGTGATCTCTTCGTCAACGGGGTTGCCGAGTCGCTCTGGGAGACAATTTACATGGTCGACCGGCCCGGCAACTACGGCTGGGCTGTGCGCGAGGGCACGCACTGTTTCGACCGCAGCCGTGCCTTCGACCCGCCAGCGAAATGCCCGCGCCGGGACGCCGTCGGCGAGATCATGCGCGATCCGGTTGTCGAGTATCCGAACTGGTCAGTGAAGCGCCCATGGTCCAAAGTGGACGCCGAGCCGCTCGGCACGGCGAATGTGGGAGGTTTCATCTACCGGGGCAACGCCTTGCCCGGGCTGCACGGCAAGCTGGTCTTCGGCGATTTCTCGACGCGCATCGAGGCGCCCTCGGGCCAGGTGTTCGCGGCAACGCCGCCGCCGGCATGGCGCGGTCTCTGGCCGTTCGAGCGGATGCTCGAGATCGACCAGCGCATCCACTCGCTTGCACAAGACGCGGACGGCGAGCTTTACGTGCTCACCACGGCACTTGGCATCCCGGTTGGCCGCACCGGCAAGGTCTGGAAGCTGGTGCCGGCAACGGATCGGTAGGAGCGCCCCTGCAGGGGGCGGAAGGGAGAGAAAATGACAAGTCTGTCGGAAACTGGCGTTGGCGTGCGCACCGGTGCGTTCCAGTACATGAGCGACACCGCAGAACCGTCTCTGCTGAGGAACGGCAAGGTGCTGACCCGGCGGGACCGGGACGGCAGCGACGCGGAATGGAAAGGTGTGGACCTCGAGCCGCGCGAGATGCCGGTGCACGATGCCCGTCCGATGTCGGGCACCGATCGGCCGACGCTCGACCACAACGGCTTCGAGCTGCTGACCCGCCCCCTGCCGGATGACGCGCTGGACTTTCTCGAACACGAGCAGGTTGTGCGCCGCTACTATCCCCATTGCGAGGGCATCATCGCGGCCGCCACCGGCGCGGCAACCGTGCGCGCCTTTGATCACAACATCCGCTCAGCGGGCGGCAAGAAGAACAAGGACCGCATCGCGGGCGGCCAGCAGGTGCAGGGCCCCGCGCATGTCGTGCACGGCGACTACACGCTCACCAGCGCGCCGCAGCGCCTGCGCGACCTCACCAAGCCACCAAAGGCGAATGACACGATCAGTGCGATCCTCGGCGAAGGCGAGACGCTGCTGGAAGCGGAGGCCGTCGAGAACTCGATCGACAGCGGGCGGTTCGCGATCATCAACCTCTGGCGCTCGATCGCGCCCGAACCGGTGGCCACCCACCCGATGGCGCTCTGCGATGCCGCCTGCGTCAGCGCGGAGGACCTTGTGGTCTTCGAGATCCACTATGCCGATCGTGTCGGAGAGAACTACTTCGCCAAGCACGCAGATCGCCACCGGTGGTTCTGCTACCCGGCGATGACACGCGACGAGGCGCTCCTGATCAAGCAATGGGATTCAGAGGGTCGGCTGGCCCGCACGGGCGGCGCGCAGGCAGATGCACCTGACGGCAGCGCGCCGTGCACCTTCAGCTTCCACACCGCTTTCGAGGATCCGACCACGCCACCCGACGCACCTGACCGCTGGAGCATCGAGGTGCGGTGCATGGTGCTTTACTGAGAACCAAAGAACGGGCGCCAGAAGGATGCCCGGCAACAGGGAGAACGTCCATGAAGCTCTATTACGATCCGATCACGGTGAATTGCCGCAAGTGCCTGGCAGGGTTCGATTTGATCGGCGCTGACTTCGAGCCGGAGCAGCTCAGCTATTTCGGCGGAGACCACAAGAAGCCCGCGTATCTGGCGATCAATCCCTGCGGCGCCCTGCCCGCGATGGTCGACGGCGATCTGACGCTTTGGGAATCCAATGCCATGCTCGTCTACGCGGCCGAGAAGCTGGGCAATGCCACTGTCTATCCGCCGGACGCCCGCACGCGCGGGGACATCACGCGCTGGCTCTTGTGGGAATCGAACACCTGGTTCCAGACCTGCTATGTCTACCTGGTCGAAAACGTGGTCAAGCCGATCCTGGACGACACGCCGGACAACGCGATGCTGGATGAGTATGCGCCGACATTCCATGCCCATGCCAAGGTGCTGGACGATGCCCTTGCAGGCCGTGAGTGGCTGTGCGCCGATCATCCGACCATCGCAGACATCGCCGTCGCAGCCCCGATGCACCTGCACGCAGCCCAGAAGCTGCCGCTCGATCCGCATGCGAACATCCGCGCCTGGATCGGCCGGGTCGAAGCCCTGCCCTCATGGCAGAAGACGGATCCGATCCCGCACATCCCGGCGGAGTTGCTCGCAAAGCTGGGATAGCGCCCCCGGGCATTGCCGCGACGACACCCCGGTCCGATGAAACAACGCCTCAGGGCAGTGTCACCAACCCGCCCGAGGCCACATAGGTCTGGCCGGTAATGAACGATGCGGCATCGCTGAGCAGAAAACAGGTGAGCTCGGCGATGTCCTCTGGCGTGCCCGTGCGGCGCACCGGCGTGGCCGCGATGATACGGCTGCGCATGTCGTCGCTCATGTCCTTGGTCATGTCGGTGTCGATCAGCCCGGGTGCGACGCAGTTCACCCGGATGTTCGGGCCGAAGGCCATGGCGCAGTTGCGCGAGAACCCGATCACGGCGGATTTCGACGTGCCATAGGCGATCAGGCGGTCGGGCCGGATCCGGCTTGGCGAAATTCCGTTGATCGAGGCGATGGTGACGATGCGCCCGTCGCCGTGCGCCTGCATGCCGGCCTTTGCCCGCCAGACGCAGTTGAACGTGCCATCCAGATTGACGCCGAGGATCTTTCGCCAGAGCGCCACCGGCATGTCTGATGAGTCCTCGAAGGACGCGATGCCCGCATTCGTGACAAGCAAGTCGACCGGCCCGCGATCGCTCTCGATGGCGCTGAACATGGCGTCGACCGCATCATAGTCCGAGACGTCGGCACGGTAGACCGCGCCGTTCTCAGCGCCGATCTCGGCAAGCGTTTCCGCAGCCGCCGCCTCACTTGAGGAATGGTTGATCGCAACCCATGCACCGGCGCTCGCAAGCTGCGCACAGATCGCCCGCCCGATCCCGCGCGAGCCTCCCGTCACCAGAGCGGTCCGCCCGGCCAGTTCCGTTGCCGCCATGTCAATCTCCCCCTGTTGCGTCGGGCGTGCATCCTGTCATCGATCGCATCCGGCGAACAGCGCTTCCCTGCCTGAGAAATCGCGTCGCCAGAACGAAAAAATCGCCCTCTCCCGCAAAGGGAGAGGGCGTGCATTGTGGCCGCAGCCCCGATCGCGGGAACGGCGCGGAAATGGCCTTTGCGGATCAGACCGCTGTAGGTGGCGTGAGCGCGGCATAGTGCACCGCAAGCCTCACAGTGCCCGAGGTAAAATCTCCACCCTCGGCTGAAATCTCAAGCGCCGTGGCCCCGAAATAGGCCTGAGGCTGTCCGGTGACCCCGTGCGCGAACGCGTTCAGGCCGGTGCCGTAGCCGGAGCCATAGCGATCAGGCGATCCGAGAACGCCCAGCGACCACGCGCTCGCCCCGGCGATGGCCTGGGTGACGCGCGCGGTGACGCCCAGCACAATGGCCTTGTCCGGAATGAAGGCGGGTGTTGCGACGCTGGGCCCGCTCAGCGGCTGATCGATCTCGATGATCCGCGTGAGTGTCACCGCACCGCCGGGCGCACCACCGGTCTGGCCGGCAACCCATTGCGCACCGTCATAGGTGACGCGCGTGTGCTCGGCCTCGACCCAGACACAGCAGCCGGACCAAGGTTTGACGAAGTCCCAGCCGCCGTTCAGGAACAGCGCGAGATCGCCATCCTGGCCCGTCCAGTCGCCGGTTGCGAGCGGACCGACAATGTAGGCCTCGCCATCCACGGGGTTCTGCGGAGGCGTGGGAAGATTGCGGTTCTCAACGCGGGCCGAGGCCAGCGCATCGGTGCGCGTCAGCGCCTCGTTTACGGTGACGTGCTTCTGCGCCTGAGCGGCGTCGAGCAGCGGAAGTTCGAAACGGGATGTGTTAGCCATCGACTGTGATCACCCTTTCTGGTCCATGGCCAAAGGCCGTTGAAAGCTGTGCGACGGCGACTTCCAGGGGTCCTGTTGCGCCATCCGCGGCCTGCTCGGCCGCCGAGTATGCGTAGAACGCGGTGTCGAGCGATACTTGCCGCACAAGCGTGCCGCCTGCCCGGATGCGCAAACGGTAGCGCTCGAGCTCCTCGCCCAGCGGGACGTCCTCGCCCTGCCAGCTGTCGCCCCCGATCCGGGTTTGGCGGATCCACCGGATTGCCAGATCGCCCGACGTCTTGTCGCGGCGGGCGCGCAGATGCGCAGGCGCAAAGGGGCGCAGACCCAGACCCTCGGCCGCGAACACGCTCTGTTCGTACGAGGGGTGGGCCACGCCGAAACGTGCGGGACCGACACGGTACGTGCGCTCGAGCCCCCGCTCGGTCATCTCGAGCGGCAGACGTTCGAGGGCCGCATCGACCAGCACGATGCGCGCGCCGGCCGCGATCTCGGCCTGGCTCTCGACAGAGGTGCCGCGTTGACCGCGCAGGAACATGCCCAGCCGGTAGGTGTCCGTGCCGATCAGCTCGGCATCGCGGAACTGCATGAGCTCCCAGCGCTCAGGCGCAAACTCGATGGCGATCACGTTGGCACCGTTGAGCACGGCGAGCCGGCTCGCAGCGGCGGCTCTGCCCGCCGGCAACAAGACCTCGATGGCCGCGCGGTGCCAGCGATCAGGTGCCCCCGGTGGCAGCGGCTCGAGCGTAACACCCATGGCCGCGGGACGAACAATTCGTCCGATCAGCGAGAAGCCGTCCACATCGGCGGATCGAAAGACCGCCGCCTCACCGGGCCAAGGCTCTGCACGCGCGGCGATTCGCGGCTGATGATCCGTCCCGTCGCCCTCGGCCAGCGGCAGATCCAGCAGCACCGCCTCGATCGGTCCGGGCACCACGGAGACTTCCGGCTCGATGCGACGTTCACGGGCCGGTGTCGGCACATAAAGCCCGGGATCGATGCGCGTTGCCTCGATGGCGCGCGCGCCTGCGTCGGTGATGCGATCGATGCGGTATGTCTCGGGACCACCGGCACCTTGCAGTTGCACGACATCGCCGGGTTCGCAGGCCATGCCCGACGGCGGCAGAGCGAACACCGCAGCGTCAAGCCCCCGCCTGCTCTCCGCGAGCCACCGGTCGCTGATCTGCTGCGCCCGGCTGCCGGGCAGCCCGATGTTGACCGAAGTCTCCGAGACCCGCAGACGCGTGCCGCCGGGCAGCCTCGATTCTACGGACCCGACCCGGTAGTCATTCTCCGACTGCACATAGCTCAGGCGCATCGCATCGGCCGGCGCTGTGTCGCGCGGCGTTTCGCGCAGCACCGGCGCACGGTCCTCGCCGTCGCCCGGCAACATGGTTTGCGTGTCCAGTGCAGCCGGGTTCACAAGGCCGCGCGACGCGAACACGATCTTCCCGCCGCTCTCATAGGCATCGAAGCCATAGACCTGCATCAGCGGCTGCAACGCCTCACGCGCGGTCGATGTGCGCTCGATCAGATAGCCGTCGACGACACCAAACAGACGCTCCACATCGAAGTCTTCGTCCTTCAGGCCGGACCGGCGGCAGAGCTCGGCAACCACCGCAGACAGCGCCCCGGAGGTCACGCGCCCGGTGATCCAGTGACCGAGCCGGTGTGCCGGTCCGTCGGACCAGAGGCTCTCGCGCACCGGAAAGTCCGGCCACGGCCGGGCATCCCAGGTCCAGACCAGCACGCCTGCATCTGGGATCATCGGTCCCGCATAGACCGTAGAGACCGGATTGTTCGCAGGATCCTGCCAGTAGCCGAGCTTGGCCTGCAGGAAGCGGCGTTGCATCTCGTCATCGCGGGCGCCGCGCGACGATGGCGGCAGTGCGCTCTCGGACGAGCGGCCATCGAAGAACAGGTTGGGCTTGTTCGCACCGAGATCGACCGCCGGGCAGCCGGTTTCGGTGAGCCAGACAGGCTTCGACTGCGCCACCCAGGCCGTCGGCGTGGACTGACGCACCCCGCCGAGACGATTGTGGTGCGGATTGGCCCACCAGTTGCGAATGTCCTTGGGTCGGAAGAGCCACGGCTCGTCATGTGCGCCGTCCGTGATCGGTTGGCGGATCTGGCTGACCCTGTCGGCCTCCGAGCCGTAGAAGTAGTCGTAGTGCTCGCCGCCCTCGACCTGACTTCTGAGATACGGCAGCGAGTAGATCGAGCCCGCATCGGCATCCAGATGGTTGGTGGTATGGCGCCAGTCGGACAGCGGCGTGTAGTCATCGATCCCGACGAAGTCGATGTTCTGGTCCGCCCAGAGCGGATCGAGGTGGAACAACGCGTCGCCCGAGCCGTCCTGTGGCTGATGGCCGAAGTACTCCGACCAGTCCGCGGCATACGAAATCTTGGCACCGGGCAGAATGGCGCGCACCTCGGCGGCCAGATCGATCAGCTGATCCACCGCCGGATAGGTGTCGGCGCCGGAGCGGATGGTGGTGAGCCCGCGCAACTCCGAGCCGATGCAGAACGCCTCGACGCCGCCGGCGGCGGCGGCCAACGCCGCCATGTGCAGCACGAACCGGCGCCAGGTCCACTCGAGCGGTCCGGCATAGGCCACCGCATCGGTGCCAATGATGAAGTCCGATGCTCTCGCCGCACCGAAAAAGGAGGCGACCTCGGTCGCCGCGGCGGGGGTCTTGTCGGTGGTGCCGGGCTGATCGGGTGCAGCGTCCAGCGTGATCCGGCCACGCCAGGGGATCACGGGCTGTTCGGCACCGCCATAGGGATCGGGCAGGCCATTGCCCGCCTGGATGTCCATCAGCAGGAAGGGATAGATCACCACCTTCTTGCCGCGCGTGTTGAGCTCCCGGATCGCACGGATCACCGAACCGTCCGAGGGCGTCCCGCCGAAGCTCGGCCGATCTTCCGCATCACGGCTGACCGGCGTTGCCGTCTGGGTCGTGAGACCCGCCACCCGCCAGGGCTCGGGCGCATAGGCGCGTCCCGCCTCTTCGATGCGCGGCTCGACCCGACAATGCCCGCAGCGCAGATCCGTCCCGAACCACGAGAGCACCATCGAAACGGTCTCGCAGTTCGGCAGATCACCGTCGAGCTGGTCGAGCGCGTGGATGACGTCCGGCTCACCCGATGCACTGTTGATGTTTGCATAGCGCCCTCCGCCTGCGGGGAAGACGACGCGGGCAGGCTGCGGATCGAGGGCAAACTCACCGGTTCCGGGTGAAAGCGCGACACCGCGCACGAGCTCCGGGACCGGACGCCCGGCCTCCACACCCGTAAGCGTAGCGTTGGCCGGGCGGAAAACCTCGAAATTGAGCTGCGGAATGCGGTTGCCGAAGGGACCGACGGGCAGTTCCTCGAAGACCACGTAGGCAAGACCGCGGTAGGCGGGCACGTTCTCGGCGCCCTCGACCGCCTCGATCTTGGGGTCCGGCATCTGGGAGTCGTCGCCGCGGTACACGCGGATGGTCAGGCCGCTCCGATCAAGCAGCTTGCCATCTGCCCAGATGCGCCCGATGCGGTCGATCGGTCCTTCGCAAAGCCCCACGGCAAGAGAAATGGAGTAGGTGAACTCGCGCACCTCCTGACCACCCGCACCCCCAACCCCCTTGCCGCCCTGGGTCGATGTGGAGATGTCCTCGCGGTACCGGCTGGCCCAGACAATCTGGCCGGACAGACGCATGCGGCCGAAATTCTGCGGCACGGCCGCGCCCTCGGTCGAACCCTGTATGCGCAGGTTTCGTGCACGACCGGTTTCGACGGCAGCGCTCCCCGATCCGAGAAGAGCCTGATCCACGGCAGCGCCCGCGATCGCACCGGCCGCCTGGCCAATGCTTGCGGCCGAAACACCGAGCACCGAACCACCGACGGCACCTCCAACGGCAGACCCCGCGGCGGAGAGAAGAACTGTGGCCATGATGGTGCCTCGTTTCGCTGTTGCCCATCCGCACCCACGCACAGTCGGATGTGCCTGGCATGCCGGGTGTTTTCGATCGCCGGTCTGCGCCCTGCGGGCGCATCCACGGCTTACGACCCGGCCCCACCCCCGCCCCCGGACACCACCGCGCTGCGCGCGGTGGTGTCCGGGGGCGGGGGTGGGGCCGGGTCGTTAAAGAGCCGCGCGCATCAGCGCGTGGCTGTGCAACGAAACCCTCTTGGTTTCATGCAGCGAGCGGATACCGGCAGATCGCGGCGATGCGGCGACGCCAACCGAGCGTCAGAGCAGTCTCGCACACGGCGTGTCCCGAGTAGGCATGGATGATCCGGCCATCCACAAGTCCGTCGCTCGCCAGGATGGCAAGGTGTTTTGCCGGTCCGCGTTCGATCAGGCGGAACAGCAGAACATCCCCGCGAGATGCCTGCTCCACCTCGTCGAGATGAAGCCGCGCCGCCTCGAGCAGCCGCTCTTCGCGGGCCACTTCTGCCCAATCGGGCGTGTATGCGGGCGGGCGTTCCGGCTCGAGGCCCACGACCTCCCGCCAGACGCCCCGCACGAGACCAAGGCAGTCCGCCCCGGCTCCGCGCACACTCGCCTGATGGCGGTAGGGGGTGCCGATCCATCCGCGTGCGGCGGCGACCACGCGGTCACCGGAAGAGAGAACTGCCGTCATTGGCCCCTCCCGTGCTCGGATAGGTCGCCGCGAAGTCATCCCCCGGCATGTGCGGAAAGCCACGGAAGTTCAGCAGATTGGCAAACTTCTCACGGCAGGTTTCCGCGGTCTTGTCGCATCCTGCGGTGACATCGAACATGTCGCCCGGCACCGGCGGCATCGGCGGTGCGAGCCAGAGTTCCAGCGCGTCCTCGACACCGCCGAGATGCGCCTTCACATGACTCTCCTGACCCGCGTTCTCGCCATCGGTCCAGCTCAGCAGCCCACCGGTGAACCAGCCACCTTCAAATCCGGTGAGCCCGTTGACCACCACATGCGCCGTATCGACCACCGCAGCGACGGTGCCGATGGCACGAAACGTTGCCTGACCAAGGTCGATGCCGCACTTCGCATCCCCCAGCCGGCAGTCACAGACCGGCAGATAGGCGCGACCGACGGGCTGGTTCAGACGCTCCGAAAGCCCCAGAATCTCGGCCTCGAAGGCCTGTTCACCGCGGGTGATCTCGCCGATCTGACCACGCGCCAGCACGACACGCTGGGCGACGTCGGTCCAGTCGACGAGGTAGACTTGGACTTCGGCGCCATCATAGACGCCGCGTGCGAGGTCCGCCGGGGCAATGCGGGGCGAGCTGAGCGCGCCCGTCACGCCGTGATTGTCGATGGCAAGCCCGGTGGTCAGTTCGATCGCACCTGCACCGAGCCCCGCATCGGCCTCGAAGTCGAGCCCGTCGAAGCTCAGCGCCCGGTCGTGATCGGTGAAGCCCATCACCGCTCCGTCGGTCCGGGTGATGCGCCAGCAGCGCGCCAGGGTGGTCGCACCGGCAGAAAGGCTCGTCGATAGGCCGTCGGGCAAGTCACGCATCAGATCCGCACCTCAATGATTGGGATTGCCGGGATCTCGCCTGCCTCGAAGGCGGCGAGATTGACGTCGATGACGTCGGAGTCGAAACGCGCAGGCACATCGAACTCGAAGCCCGCCGTAACCTGCTGGCCCACGCCGGGGGCCGTCGTCAGGCGCACCACGCCGTTCGCCGGATCGATCGTGAAGTCGACAGCTTCGGCCTGTTCGATGCCATCGATCGCAACACGCACCGTCCCGTTGACCGGCTTGGTGATCAGCCGGCGATAACTGCCCGCGCCATCCTCATAGGTCTTCGACAGCGGCCAGTCGGTGCCCGTGCCCTCGAGCAACTGATCGGTTGGCGCTGGTGTCTCGGATGGCGCGCAGGACTTGTGGTCGAGCCAGTCCTTCCAGCGAAATCCGAACAGCCGGCCATGGCGTGCCTCGAAGAAGGCGAGCACGTCGGCCAGATCGTCCAGCGAGCGCAGCCCGAGCCCCGCATCGAAGCGGCGGCGCGACTGTGCCCATGGGCTGTTGCGCTCCTCGAAGCCGTTGACCAGCTCGACGATCTCGGTGCGCCGTTCGACGCCACCCGAAGACCCGAAGGAGATCGCCGCCGGGAAGCGGGTCTCGTGGAAATTCATGGAAGTCTCCTGTCATCAGCCGCTCGCTCTCGTCCGGCAGCTGCCCGCATGATCGGGCGGATGGGAGGTCGATGGCGCGCCTACAGATTGCGTCGGCCCCGTGCAACCGCACGCGCGAGCTGCGCCGAAACCTGGCCGCGCGACCGTTCGAACCCGCTCACATCCGGTGTTGAAATGTTAACGACGACGGGTGACGAGCTGCCCGTCCCGTTGCCTGCAGAGACACCCAGCTTGCCGTCCGGGCCACGGCGCAACGGCATGATCGCCTCGGGTCCCGCCTCACCCATAAGACCGGTGCCGCCGCGCATCGGAAACAACGTCGGCCCCGAAACCACGCCACCTTTGGCGAAAGCCCGCACGCGACCGGCAGAAAACGCACCGCCATCCTGAAAAGCGAAGGCCGAGCCGAGCCCCGTGGTCAGCCCGCCGAACAGACCGCCGACTGCGCCACCGATTGAATCCTGCACGGGCTTCAATGCGGAATCGAGCGCCTTGCCCGCCACCGAACCTGCCAGATCCCGGAACACGCCCGAGAGTTTCTCGCCACCAAACACCGCCTTGTCGAACGCCGTTCGCAGCGACGACGACAGCGAGCGCGACAACCGCCGCGCCTCGCCATCCATCGATTGCATCGACTTGGTGGCCTCTGCCAGCTCCTCGGAAAAGTCCTTGGCAAGACTGCGCACCTCGCCGAGCGAACCGCTCAGCGACCCGGCAAAGCCGGCACCGAAATCCCTGGTTTCCATGAAACATCCTCGTTGGTTGCCAGCAGGTGGCGGTATCAGTCCGGATATTCGGCCATCAGCCGCAGCAGGGCCGCATGGCTCATCGGTCCCTGGCCCGGGGCCGCCAGCACACCCGCGCCCTCGAGCGCCAGAACCAGCTCCGCCGGGGTCATCGACCAAAACGTGTCGGGCGTCATTCCCAAACGCCCGAGCCCGAGCCGCATCAGCGTCGGCCAGTCAAGCGTCCCGCCCGCGGCGCCCTCAAGCGGCTGCATCGCCGTAGGGCCTGAATGCGAGACTGAGAAGCGCCATGCCGCAGCGCATCGCACCGACGGCGCCGCCCGAGATCTCGAGGTCGGAAAGCTCCTCCTCGGTGATCGCGTGACCACCGCCTTGCAGTCCCGCTGCCAGAAGCGAAATCAGGTCCGAGGTCGGCACACGGCCGCTCTCGAACTTCTCGGCTACATCCATCAGCGACCCCACGCCCAGCCTGTTCTCGAGGGTGGCAAGCGCCCCGAGCGTGAGCCGCATGACATGGACTTCGCCATTCAGAGTGATCGCAACTTCGCCGCGCAGCGGATTGGCCATATCAGAGCTCCACGAAACCGAGGGCACCGGCCGAGACGAGACTGACCTCGAAAGTCGCCTCGCCATCGTGGTTTCCGGCATATTCGAGCGACGTGATCTGGAACGGCCCGCTCACGGTGCCGAAGTCCGGGATCACCACCTCGAAGGCGGGCTGGTCGTCATTGAAGAAAATCCGGCGCAGGGCCGCGTCCGATGTCTCGTCCTTGAAGACCCCCGAACCTGAGAGCGCGGCGCTCTTGACGCCCGAGCCCGCGAGGAGCTCGCGCCATTGCCCGGCGCTTTCCGAGGTGGTGACATCGACGGTTTCGGCATTGAAACTGATCCGTCCGGCGCGCAGGCCTGCAACGGTGACGAAGGCGCCGGTGCCGGCCTCGTCGAGCTTCAAGAGCAGATCCTTACCCTTCTGGGCTGGCATGGCATTGGTCTCCTGGTGTTGAGGGATCACCGCACAGCGTCCCGCGCCCACCGAACATCGAGCCCGCACACGCGTGGCAGGCCGAACGAACGATCAGGACGGGTGTCTGGACGGCGGTCGAAATCAAACAGTGTCTTCGAGCACGACCCGGAAGCGCAGATCGATGCGTCTGAGTTGGCCATCCTCGGCGCGCGCGGAAAGCGCCTCGATGAAGCGCACATTGACGACGCGGCCACGTGAAAGCGTCAGCGCGGCGCCGAGCAGCGCGTCCGACACCGCTCCTGCCGCTTGCTTGGCGACACCGAAACCATGGCGCGGCGCATGAACGCTCAGGGTCACCGTGTGCACGGCACCGGCATCGGTCGCCGTCGACCAATCCTCCGCACGTTCGTCGCCCAGCGTCACGTAGGGCGCCTCGGCTTCGGCCGGTCCCGAGAACGGCGGTGGCGCGTCGTATATCCGGTCGCCGAGTACCGCCACCACGCCGGGATCGGCGTTGAGCGCAGCGTAGATCGCCTCCTGCAACGGCCAGGCCAGCGCATAGGTCATGTGAACGGTCCTTCCTCGGCCCAACAGGTCAGATAGGCGCCACGCTGGTCATGCTCGGCGATGCCGAGTATCGAGAATATCCGCGCACCGCGACGGAACCGGCACTCGGGCGTGGGACGGCGTGGCGAGTCTTCGGGCGCCGAGCGAATGGTGATGCGGTGTGTCACCCGCGACGAGAGCCGCTCGCCGGACAGGCGCTCTGTTGCGCTTTTCGGCGTGATATCGGCCCAGACCGTGCCAAGCTCGGTCCAGATCAGGGTGACGCCACCCCCGGTGTCGGAGACACGGCTCGGCGCCTCCAGCACCAGCTTGTGGCGCAGATTTGGTTGGGTCATGGTACGCTCCCGGGTCGTCATCAGGCGCCGTCACATCCGCACACCCAGAAGATGCGCAAGACGCGACGGCGGGCATCACGGCGTGGCGTCAAAGCCTGACCGGCCGGTGGTACTCGAGAAGCGAGATCACTCCGAACGGCAGCCCTGCATCGTGCTCGGCCTCGCCGTGGCGGTTCTCGTAATAGTGCGCCGCCAGCAACAGCACCGCCTGGCGCAGATCGCCCGGCACGTCGCTCCAGCTGGCACCGTAGCCGCCTGTGAAGGTGAGCTCGACGAGGGCGCTCGGCGGGATCGCCGGCAACGCAGAGCCTCCAACGCCGGTCAGACGCTGGCGGACCTTTCCGGGCTCCAGAACCCAGACGTCCGAGGCAACATCAATGCTTCCTGTCGCGTCGATGAACTTGAACGAGTCGATCGATGCGACGGGTCCGACCGGCAGGGTCAGATAGCCGTTTCGGTCCCAGGAGCCGAGCTGAAGCACATAGGATCTGTTGATCAGCGCCCGGCACAGCCGGGTCTCGACGACGGACGTCGCATTGCGCAGGTACAGCTCAAGCAAAGCGGTCTCGGCGATGTCGTCGGAAAAGCCGTGTGCCAGACGCAGATGGTCGGCGAATTCCTGCAGCGGCACCGGGTTGAGCGGTGACGGCGAGAGTTCCCTCAGCAGCATTGGGTCATCCTCAGTGATTGGCCACGCGCAGGGCGAGCGAGCGTTCCAGCTCACGTCCCTCGCTGGTGAGCACGCGATTGCGCACCTGATAGGCAGCGCCGGTTATGCCTCCGGCGAGATGGACTGTCGTGGTCTCGTCTGCGTGACTGGACGCGCTGACAGTCATGCCACCTGCATCCGCCTCGTCAGGCTCGATCGACCAGCCCAGATCCGTCGCCACCGTCTCATGTGCGCCATCGAGTTGATCGGCCCAGGTAAACGTTACATCCAACACCGCGGCCGGGCTCTTTATGAAGTATCCACTCATCTTGCCTCACTGCGCGCTCACGCGCGTGTCGGAGCAACAACGGCGCCCCCGGGAAGTCGGAAAAATCGGCCGGCGGGTCAGCAACCGCCGGCCGTTACGTCATGAAATATCCGGCACCTTACGAGATGCCGAATTTCAGCGTTTTGATCGCGGCAAAGTCGGTCACGTCACCACCGACCCGCTTGGTCGCGAAGAACGTGACGTTCGGGCGTGCCGAGTAGGGATCACGCAGGATCCGCAGGTCGGGACGCTCGGCGATGGTGTAGCCCGCAGCGAAGTTTCCGAACGCGATGGCGTGGGAATCCGGTGCAATGTCGGGCATCTCCTCGACGATGAGTGCCGGGTAGCCCGCGAGAAGCGGCGGCTGGGCGGCCTGCAAACCTTCCATCCAAAGGAAACGGCCTTGGCCATCCTTCATCTTGCGCACTTCGCCTGCAGTCTTCGAGTTCATCACGAAGGCAGCACCGGCACGGTACTCGGCGCCCAGAGCATACACCAGGTCGATGAGTTCATCGGCCGGAGCGATCGGATCGAAGTCGCCGCCGGTGCCGGTGGCGATGTAGCCGATGTTGCCCCAGCTCCAGCTGTCATTGCTGACCATGGTCTGGTTCAGGAAGCCCTTCGGCTTGGCGACACCATCACCATTGACGAAGGCATCCGATTCTGCGCGCAGGAAGCGATCCGCAATGCGCTCCGCGAGCCATGCCTCGACGTCGAAGGCGGCATCGTCCAAGATGCGCTGGCTCGCTTTCGGGCTTGCCGAGAGCTCGTGGAGGGCGATCGAAATGCGGTCGATGAGCGGCGACGTGGTCTCGGTCGTCGGGGCAACCTCGTCGATCCAGCCCGCACCGATCTCATTGTGGTCGATCAGGACGTCATAGGCCGACGCGTCCACATGCACGACCCGGCTGATGGCCCGGATGGACGCGCCCGAGCGCAGAACATGATCGATCTGGTCCGAGGTCTGCGGATCGATCAGAAACCCACCTTCGGCGGCGACGGCAGTGTTCAGCCCTTTCGCCTCGACGTCCAGCGAACGCAGCGCATCGTCCTCGCCGGTGCGCACATAGGCCGAGAACGCCTTCTTGTGGGGCAGCGTCTCATTGGCGGCACTCGCAAGCGCCGGACGACGGGTATTGGCCGCCTTGCGGTCAATGGCCTCGATGCGGCCACCCATTTCCTGCATCTGCGAGGAAATGTCGTGCTTGAAAGTATTGAAGTTTTTCAGAAATTCGCTTGCCGCAGCCTTCGCTTCGACACTCGCGACCGTTGTGGTCGTGTCCGTCATGGTCACATTCCTCAGAGGTTGGATGTTGGCTCAGACACTCGACGGGCAATCCGTGCGGCGCTCTTCACCCTGCAATGCCCGGGCATTGCCGGCCCGGCATGGTGAAGAGCTGTCCCGCAGCAGCCACCCTCGAGAAACCTCAGCGTGGGTGGCCCGTGCCCGACAGGGCCTCAGCCAATGCGGTGACGATGTCGTCGGCAGTCGTGGCCGGTTCGTCGATCATCGCCCGCGCCGTGGGCAGCATCGGAAATGTCACCAGCGACACCTCCCACAGATCAATCTCCAGCAGCCTCCGGCCGCCGGTCTCGGGACTGGGCGTTGAGCGCACGACGCGATAGCCGATCGACAGCCCGTCAATTGCACCAGATTTCATCAGCGCCAAAGCCTCGCGCCCGCGGCTCAGCTCGCCAAGCACCTCGCCCGAGACGAAGAGCCCGGTGCGGTCCTCGCTCACCTGATGCCAGATGCCGATCGGTTCGGCCGGGTCATGCTGCCAGAGAAACTTGACCGACCGGCCCGCACTGGCGAGCGCCTTCAGCGACGCCTCGAATGCGCCGGGCGCCACAACATCACCGGATTGATCCGGTTCGTCAAAGCGCGAGGCATAGCCTCGAATTCGCCCGCTCTCGCCGGCTTCTGCAAGCGCCGTCAGCGCCATGTATTTCGTCTCGAGACCGTAGTCCGAGCGCATCTCAACACGTGTCATCCGATGATCCATTGTCTGGAAAGCTGTATCGTGAGGTTCGCTCAGCCGCGCGGCCCGAAGCCCAGCATCGCACGCTTCTCGTCGTCCGACAGGAAGCTCGCCTGGCTGACCCGGCGCCAGAGCGCCTCGCGCTCGGGGCCGAGTGCAGGCACCGCATCGAGGTCCGGCTCGAGCCGGACCTCTGCACCGCGGCCCTCGCTCAGCCAGCACGACAGCGCATTCGCGGTCTTGCGCACCAGCGGCAGCACCGTCTGGCGGTAGAATGCGCGGTTGGCCTCCTGAAAGTTCGAATAGGTGTTGTCGCCGGGCAGACCCAGGATCATCGGCGGCACACCGAAGGCCAGGGCGATGTCGCGCGCAGCGGCGTTCTTCGTCTCGAGGAACTCCATGTCCGAGGGACTGTAGCCCATGGGACGCCAGTCGAGACCACCCTCGAGCAGCATCGGGCGGCCCGCATTTCGTGCCCCAACGTGGTTGTCCTCGATCTCACGGGTGAGGCGATCATACTGTTCTTCGGTCATCGTGCTCGAGCCGTCGCGACCCTGGAACACGATCGCGCCTGATGGTCGGGCGGCATTGTCGAGCAGCGCCTTCGACCACTTGGCGGCGGCGTTGTGGACGTCGACCGACGCCGCGGCGGCTGCAAGCGGGCTCAGACCGTAGTGATCATCCAGCGGGTGGAACGCCTTGAGGTGCAGGATCGGGCGCACCTCGCCGGTCATGTCCCAACGATGCCTGGCGTTCGCGACGACATATTCGTAGGCCATCGGCCAGCCATCGGGTCCCGGCACCACGCGCATCCGATCCGGGCGCAGGGCATGAAGTTCGCGAGGCATGCCAGTCGCATCATGCGCCGCACCCTCGAGATAAGCGTTGCCCGAGAGTTGGAGGTGACCGAACACCGCCTCGAGAAAGCTCCGGCCGTCCTGCGCCGGGCTCGGCCGGTCGAGAAGCCGAAGAACCGGGTGCTCACGCATCGGCGTGCCGCCCTCGGTGAGCACGAGCGGAATTGCGGCCGACGCTTCCGCCACCATCCGCACAGCCCGAAAGCCGATCACGTTCTGCTCGTAGCCGATCCGCGCCAGCGAGACTTGATCGCGCGGCGACCAGACCGCCCGGCCAGTCCCGTGAATGGCCATCACCGGGGCTGCGGCCGAGGTTTTTTCCTCAGCCGGCCTCTCGGCGGCCTGGAAGAGCTTGAATACCATGTGAGGTCTCCGTGTTGGCGGGCTGATGCCGCCGGCGGGACGATGCGGCTCAGAGCTGGCGCACGCGTGGCCGGTCGCCGAGCGGTGCATCGATGATCAGGTCAGTCAGCGCCCAGACGAGCGCATCAAGTCGGTCCGGGCTTTTCATGCCCCGGGTCATGCTGGCGGTGTAGGAGCGCATCTGATCCTCCAGCGCCGGAAACGGCTCCGCATGAAAGACCCGGCCCTGTTCATAGAGCGCGGCCACCGGCTCGGCCCGGAGGCGCTTGCCAAGCCGCGCCCGGACGGGTCTGTAGCTGATCGCCGGGTCGATCTGGCGAATCAGCGTCTCGACCATGTCGCCGCCCTGGTTGACTTCGGCGACCAGGCGATCGGCCTCGAAGCGGTGATAGGCATCCGCGGCGATCTCCGCCCAACCGGCAGGCGTTGCGCGTGCCACCGACAGGTCCGCGAGCACGTGAGCGGTCCAGTCCCGCGGCACGCCGGTGCACGCAACACCCGCAACCACGATACCGCATTCATCGGCCTCGGCGCCGGAGGTCACCGGCGGATCGACGGCCACCACAATCCGATCAAGCGGGGGCACTTGTTCGCGCAGTGCTGCATCGAGCATCGTGCGGGTCCAGAGCGCGCCCGGCCGGTCGTGCACCAGTTCGCCCGACAGCTCCTGACGGCCCAGCCAAGTGCCGGCGTAGCGCGCCTCCATCCGTTCGATGAACCCAGGCGCAAGATTGGCACGATTGGCCTCGGTGCCCGCGCGGGTCACAACTGTCCCCGGAGCCTCGAGGATCTCGAGCAACAAGGGATTGTCGCGCGGTGTCGTCGTTACGATCTGGCGCGGGTCGTCGCCCAGCCTCAGGGCGAACTGCAGCATGTCCCACGCCTCGCGGCACCGGCGCCACTTTGCCAACTCGTCGGACCACGCGCAGTCGAATTGCGGGCCACGCAGCGCCTCAGGGTTTGCGGCGGACGCGATCATCGCCTCGGCGCCGTTGGGCCAGGTTACCCTGGCCTGACTGATGTTCACCTGCGGCCGCCGGTCGGGCGGTGTCACCGCGAGAAGACCGCTGTCGCCCTCGACCATGACCCGCAATGTCTGTTCAATGGTCTCACCCAAGAGTGCCACACGACGGCAGCGTCCCGGGGCATCGGGCGTCGGGCCTTCGACCTGCGCCCGCACCCACTCGGACCCGGCACGCGTCTTGCCCGCACCGCGTCCGCCCATAATCACCCAGGTTGTCCAGTCGCCTTCAGGCGCCGACTGGTGCAACGGGTTGGCCCAGACGTCCCAAACCCAGGGCAAGGCCGCCAGCGCGTTCCCGGAGAGACCCTCCAGGAACGCGCGGCGCACCTTCTCAGGCAGCGAGGCGAGCGAGACGGCCAAGGATTTCTTCACGGGCCGCCTCCAAATCGATCTCACCATCGCCGAGCCCCGGCACGTCGAGCCCATATTTGAGCTCTATGTCCAACACCGTCTGCATGGCCTTCTGGGTCGACCGGATCAGCTCGTTGATCTGCTTGATCCGGTCCTTGTCCGTGTCGTCCACCTCAATCTCGAACAATCGGTCAAGCTCGAGTTCCAGCATGGCGGACGTGTCGGCGAGAAGTTTGCGCGCAGCGTTGAGAAGGCCCTCGGCCTCCTCGTGAACACGCGCATCACCCCGCCGACCAACGCGTTCGTTGATCGTCGTTCTCACGGTTCTGCACCTTGTATTGCTGTGAAAAGAAAAAGGCGAACCCCCCGGTCCGCCGTCCTATGCCACCTCTCGTAGCATGCCTAAGGAGATACCCCGGAGCGCGCGCCCCGTCAATAGGTTTTTCAATAATTTTGTCTTAATTTCAGTAACTTACGTTAAGGGTCTGTTTAGAAATCGATTGGTTTGTTAACGCTTGGTTCACCTGTTCACCGCTCGTTCCATCCAAGCACCGCCGTGGGTGCTATTGTGATGCTTTTCGTTCGGCTTCAATCTTGCGCCACTTCGCAACATTCTGGTTGTGCTCGGTCAGCGAGACGGAAAAGGCATGGCCGCCCGTGCCGTCCGCGACGAAGTAGAGGTAAGGTGTCTCGTCGGGATTTGCGACCGCCTGGATCGACTGACGACCCGGATTGGCGATCGGCGTCGGCGGCAGGCCATCGATGACATAGGTGTTGTAGGGCGTCGCCTTGTTGAGCTCCGAGCGCCTGAGCCCGCGGCCGAGCGGTCCCTTTCCCAGCGTAATCCCGTAGATCACCGTCGGATCAGTCTGCAGCCGCATCCCGCGCCGGAGGCGGTTGATGAAGACCGAGGCCACCTTTGCGTGTTCGTTCGGTCGGGTCTCTTTCTCGACGATCGACGCAAGGATCAGCAGTTCTTCTTTTGACTGTAAAGGCAGGTCTTCGGCCCGGGTGTCCCACGCTTGATCGAGCACTGCCTGCATCTCCGCCTGCATGCGCTCGACGAGATTGGCGCGCGTGTCGCCTCGATTGATCGCATATGTCTCGGGCAGCAGGCTGCCCTCGGCCGGAACCTCGCTGACCTCACCGGTGAGCAGGTCCTCTGTCTTGAGGCGCTCGACGATCTCCCAGCTGGACAAGCCTTCAGCGAGCGTCACCTGATGGCGGACGTTGCCGCCCGTTGTCAGCAGTGCCAGCACCTCATCCATCGAAGCCCCTGGCGGGATCATGTATTCGCCGAACTTCAGCGCGCGGGCGCGGCGCGTGTAATCAGCACCGCGCTTGAAGATCCACTCACCCGAGAAAATGCCGCGTGCCGTCTGATCGGGCAGAACGCCGGCATCCGCCAGCAATCCCGCGATCTCGGGCAGCGTGGCGCCTTTCGGCACCGTGACCACCACTTCGTCCGCGTGAGGGCCCGGCGCATAGAAGCTCTCGCGCGCAATTCCCAACACCGCCAGCAGCGCAAGGCCGGCGACAATGAGCAGGAGCATCACATTTGCTGCAAGACTGCGCATCACATCCGCGCTCCCGCCCTCAGGGCGCCTTGCCGAAGATCAGCGACGCGTTGGTGCCGCCAAATCCGAAAGAGTTCGAGAGCGCAAAGTTGATTTCGCGTTCCCGCTTCTCGAGCGGCGCAAGATCGATCGGTGTCTGCACAGACGGGCTTTCGAGGTTCAGGGTCGGCGGGGCCACCTGATCCCGGATCGCAAGGACCGAGAAGATCACCTCGATCGCGCCCGCCGCACCGAGCAGATGCCCGGTCGAGGATTTCGTGGAACTCATGGTCACCCTGTCGGCGTACCCGTCGAGCAGGCTTTCAACCGCCTTGAGCTCGATCTCGTCGCCCAGTGGCGTCGAGGTCCCGTGGGCATTCACATAGTCGAGGGACTTCGCGTCGACCCGCGCGCTCCGCAATGCCGCCGACATGGAGCGGAAGCCACCGTCCCCGTCAGGCGATGGTGACGTGATATGGTAGGCATCTCCCGACATGCCGTAACCGAGCCACTCCGCGTATATGTTCGCTCCGCGCGCGCGCGCATGCTCGAGTTCTTCGAGAACGACGACCCCTGCCCCTTCGCCCATCACAAAGCCGTCCCGGCCGTTGTCATAGGGCCGCGAGGCGCGCTCGGGTTCCGCGTTGTATCCGGTGGACAGAGCCTTGCATGCAGCAAAGCCTGCGAGCGAAATCTCGCACACGGGGCTCTCTGCACCGCCCGCGAGCATCACGTCCGCATCACCCAGAGCGATGAGCCGTGCCGCATCACCGATCGCATGTGCCCCGGTCGAACAAGCCGTCACGACCGCATGGTTCGGTCCCTTGAACCCGTAGCGAATCGACACCTGGCCCGAGCAAAGATTGATCAGCGCACCCGGAATGAAGAACGGAGACACCCGCCGGGGGCCGCGTTCTTTCAACGTGATGGCTGTCTCCGCAATCGTCTCGATCCCGCCGATGCCCGAGCCGATCATCACGCCGGTGCGTTCTAGCTCGCCCGGCTCCTCCGGCCGCCAGCCTGCGTCTTCCACAGCCTGCTCGGCGGCGGTGAGCGCGTAGGCAATGAAGCGGTCAATCTTGCGCTGGTCCTTCGGCGCAACCCAGACATCGGGGTTGTAAGTCGCATCGGTGCCGTCTCCGAGCGGAATCTCGCAGGCGATCTGGCAGGGCAGATGATCTGCGTCGAAGTGCTTGATGCGCCCAGCACCGGAATGGCCCGCCAGGAGGCGCTGCCAGCTCTCCTCAACCCCGCAGGCCAGCGGCGAGAGGAGACCCATCCCAGTTACCACGACACGGCGCATCTGATCCCCCCGTTGGCTTGCTGCGGATGCAATACAGTGCATCTCGCTCTTCGCGCGCTCTGGCGGCGCGACCAAAGAACTTTATACGCGACAAGAATTCCGGCACTCAAATGAAAACGCGATCCTCCGGGGCACCGGAAGACCGCGCACGATTCCAGGCCGGATGCGTCAACTCTTCTCCGTGATGAACTTCACGGCGTCGCCGAAGGTCTGAATCGACTCGGCCGCATCGTCCGGAATTTCGATGCCGAACTCTTCCTCAAAGGCCATGACCAACTCAACGGTATCCAGACTGTCAGCGCCCAGATCATCGATGAAGCTGGCGTTGTCGGAGACCTTGTCCTCCTCGACGCCCAAGTGCTCGACAACGATTTTCTTCACGCGGTCCGCGATATCGCTCATGTCCACTCCTCGCTGGTTCGGGCGTCGCCTTGCCGGCAGGCCCCTTGGTTAGCTGTTATGTTCCCTGCCGGCGCGTTTCCGGACGCCGCAACTCGGCAAACGTCCGCTCCGCGGTGGGTGCCACATATCGCGCCGATGCCTTACCAACAAGAGCTTGCAAGCGCAATTCGCGATTTTTCCCGTGTGTTTTCACGGTGCAGTGCACCCATCAAGCGCCTTCAGGCCCGTGGGGACGCGTGATATCTTGGGCAAATGATCCGTGAACTCGACAGCAACGATGCGGCTGCGTTCAAGGCGCTTCGGCTCGAAGCGCTCGAGCGGGACCCGACCGCTTTTGGTGCGCGTCTCGAGGAAGAACAGGCCCGTCCGGTAAGCGCGGTTGCGGAACGGCTTACGCAAAGCAACATGTTCGGTGCGCTCGTCGAGGAGCGTCTCGTGGCGTCGGCCGGCTACTACAATGTTGGCGGCAAAGCCGATCACATCGGGCAGGTGTTTGCGGTCTACGTGACCCCGTCGATGCGCGGCTCCGGTCTGGGAAAGAAGCTCATCGACGCCATCTGCGTGCACGCAAGCGATGCCGGCTTGCTCGTGCTCCGCCTTGCCGTCAACGAGATGAACCAGCACGCGCGCCTGCTGTACGAGAGCATGGAATTTCAAGCCTATGGCATTGAAAATGCGTCGTTATCACACGACGGCACCTTCTACAACGAAGTGCTGATGGAACGCTACCTGCGCCCGCTCTGATCCAGCAGGCTCCAGCGATCACAACATTGCCATGCCGCCGTTCACATGGAGAGTCTGGCCCGTCACATACGCGGCCTCGGGTGTCGCGAGATAGAGCACCGCGCCCGCGACATCCTCCGGCGTGCCCATGCGTCCGGCAGGAATCGCACCCATGATGCGGCCCTTCTGTTCCTCGTTCAGCTTGTCCGTCATGGCAGTCTCGATGAAGCCGGGCGCAACGCAGTTGACGGTGACACCACGCGAGGCGACCTCGGCTGCGAGCGACTTGGACATGCCGACCAGACCGGCCTTTGCTGCCGCATAGTTGCCCTGACCGGGGTTGCCCGTGTGACCCACCACAGAGGTGATCTGGATGATCCGTCCCCATCGCGCCTTCATCATGCCGCGCAGCACCGCCTTGGAGAGCCGCGCCGCAGCCCCGAGGTTGACGGCGATCACCGCATCCCACTCGTCATCCGACATCCGCATGAAGAGATTGTCCCGCGTGATCCCCGCGTTATTGACAAGAATATCGAGCCCGCCCATGGCCTCGAGCGCCTGCTTCGGCAGGGCCGCGAGCGCCTCCGCATCGCCGAGGTCAGCTGGGGTCACATGCACACGTTCGCCGAGTTCACCGGCAAGCGCCTCGAGCGGTTCAAGCCGCGTCCCGTGCAGCGCGACCGTCGCGCCTGCCTTGTGCAACGCTCGTGCGATCGCCGCACCGATTCCGCCTGATGCGCCGGTGATCAGCGCAGATTTCTCATTCAGTTGAAACATCTGTTCCCTGTTCTTCATTCTTCTTCTGAGTTGCTGAGCGGCTCGATCAGCGCAAGATATGCGCCCGTCGGATCTTGTATGACAGCCATGCGTCCCGCGGGGACGGATTTGGCGGGACGTGCGATGGCGCCACCGGCGTTCTCAACCGAAACAAGTGCCTGATCAAGATCGTCGACCGAGACATAAGTGAACCAGTGCGAGGGGATGCCCTCGAACCCCGGCCCGTCCAGCGAGAACATGCCGCCAACAATGGCGCCGTTCTGGCGGATCAGCCAGCCGGACGTTTCTCCGTCCACGACCTGTTCCGTCTTCCAGCCGAGAACCGCTTCATAAAAGTCGGCAGCCCGTCCCGGATCGGTCGAATTCAGTTCGTTCCAGTGAATCTTGCCATGCGCCATCGGCAGCCCCCCAATTTGCGACGTGGCGCCCATCCGCGGCATGAACACCAGATCGAGCGCAACCATGACGGAGGGCGCCCATCCACGCAACTCCTGCGCCAGGTGCCCGTTCGGCCGACCGGCTTACATGGTGACGTCTCCGTCTGGTTGAAGTTCCGTTTTTCACAATCCAGCCTTGCAGTGAACTCAGGTTATCGCCGCCTCGGTCTGCCCCCACATCGCTGCCACGCGCCGGATAGACACATTCAACGGATGCCCCCCGGCTTCACCGGCGTGTCGAGATCCAAGAAAGGATGCAACCGATGAAAGCCCTCCTGATCCCCGCTGCAATCGTCACCGCACTTGTCTCGATCCCGGCCGCGCACGCCGAGGATGGAGAGTCCAGCCTGCGCTTTTTCAACAAGGAACGGGCCAAAGCCCAAGCCGTTGGCGGTTATGGCAACCCCCTTGTCGCAGTGCCGAACGCGATGGCCGAAAAAGTCTCGGAAATGGTCGATGCCATGACCGGTGAAAGCCAGAAGGCCGAAGCAAAGCCGGACGCCAAGAAAAAGTAGTCTTTCAACACCAAGAATGTGTGGCCCTTGCGGCCACACGTTCGGACAGATCAGGCGGCTATCGCCTCGGCCAGTTTGCGCACGTCAGCCGGACCGTTGACGGCCACGGGCGTGATCGCCCGGTCGATCCGGCGCACCATACCGGACAGCGCCTTGCCGGCGCCGATCTCGGCGGTCTCGGTCACCCCCTGAGCCGCCATGTAGGCCACGCTCTCGCGCCAACGGACGGCCCCTGTGACCTGCTCGACCAGAAGCGCCCGGATCTCGTCCGGGTCACTCACCGCCGTGGCACGCACATTCGCGACGATCGGGACAGCGGGCTGCTTGATCGTCACGTCTGACAATGCCTCGGCCATGCGCTCCGCGGCCGGCTGCATCAGCGCCGAGTGAAATGGCGCCGACACCGGCAACATCAACGCGCGCTTGGCACCTCTCGCCTTGGCGAGCTCGACCGCGCGTTCAACCGCCGCCTTGTGTCCCGAGACCACAACCTGCGCAGGATCGTTGTCATTGGCAGCCTGGCAGACCTCACCCTCGGCGGCCGCCTGCGCCACATCGCTCACCGCATCCAGATCCAACCCGAGGATCGCTGCCATGGCGCCGGTGCCAACAGGCGTTGCGGCCTGCATGGCCTCGCCGCGGATACGCAGGAGCCGGGCCGTGTCGCCAAGCGAAAGAGCGCCCGCCGCGGCAAGCGCCGAATATTCGCCCAGCGAATGTCCGGCGAGGAATGCCGCGTGGCTGAGGCTCACCCCCTCCGCCTCAAGCGCGCGCATCGCAGCAAGCGACGTCGCCATGAGCGCCGGTTGTGCGTTGGCCGTGAGCGTGAGATCTTCGCCGGGTCCGTCCCAGATCAACGCCGAAAGCGGCTCGCCAAGGGCGTCGTCGACTTCCGCAAAGACGGCGGCGGCCGCCTCGTAGGCATCGGCCAGATCGCGCCCCATTCCGACTGTCTGAGCGCCCTGACCAGGATAGATGAATGCGCGCATGCGTGCCCCTGTCTCTTCTGAATCCGGGGTACCTGCGCGAGCTCAGGGGCGTTGTCAACGGCGGAGAGGGACGTCGCGTGCCGCCCCGGGCCGACTTCCAGCGCAGAACGCGGCCAACCATTTTCGCAAATGCCGTCCCCACTGCACCCTGGTGACGCGGGTCCCGCCTTAGAACATGGCTTCAAGTCGGCTGTTGATCAGCACCTCCGACACGGCGGCATTGTCCGGCAGGCACAACGCGTAAGCGACAGTCTCGGCGATTGCGTCCGGATCGATCTTGAACTCGCGCTCGGGGGTGTTTCTGTCGGCCACCATGCGTGTGTCCACCATACCGGGACAGATCGAGGTTGCTCGGATGCCGTCATCCCAACCGGCCTGGCGGATGGCGTGGGTCAGCGCCATGGCGGCAAACTTTGACGCCGAATAGCCGAGCATGTCTGGTCCCAAGAGTCGTTTGCCCGCAAGCGAGACGATGGACACGACACGGCCCTGCCCGCTTTCTCTCAGCGCAGGCAGTGCCGCGCGGATCAGACGAAGCGGTCCCTTGAAGTTGACGTCCCACATGCGGTCGATGTCGGATTCCGGCCCGTCCTCGAAGCTGGTTCGAATGGCAACGCCTGCGTTCATCACGATGCCATCGATGCGGCCGAAGTGCTCCTGCGTTGCCGCAACCCAAGCGCTGCTGGCATCGGAATCCTCTGCCTGCCACGCATGCCGCAACGGCATTCCGGGCACGTCTGTCGGTATCGACTCGGGGTCGCGCGCACCGAGGCTGAGCCTGGCTCCGCGCGCCGCAAGAAGGCGGGCGCTGGCAAGCCCGATTCCCCGGTTGGCCCCTGAGATCATGATCACCCGGTCGTCGAGCGGCAGCATGGCGGATCCTTTCTGCGAGACGGTCTGCGCGAGCCTACTGCCCAGAGGCGCGTTTGGACAGACCCGCGCGCGCGGGCCAGTTGATCAGCGTGACACCAAGAATGGCTGCAAGAATGCCCAGACCGACCAGCGGCGTGATGGTTTCACCCAGAACAAATGCGCCCAGCACGACACCGACTCCCGCGCGCAGATAGCTCTGGCTGGCGACCCCCAGAGCGCCGAGCGTGTGGACCAGCCTGAAATAGATCAAAAGCGCGATGCCGGTGCAGGCAACGCCCAACACCATGGCCGCACCGAGCGCCTCGAGCGGCGGGTCGAGCGCCCAGGGCCGGTCAAGCACTAGGCTGGCAGGCACCAGAAACAAGCTTGCCCAGATCATTGTGCCCGCAGCGGTGACCACAGGAGAAAGCAGCGCAAAGCGCCGACCGTTGATCGCCGCACATGCATAGAGAACCGCACTCGTGAGGATGGCAATCTGGCCCGTGATCTGTTCACCCAGATCCTCCAGCGCCTCGGCCCCCATGATCAGCACCACGCCGAGCAATCCCAGCACCGCACCGGCAATACGGTGCACGGGCGGCATCCCATGTCTCAACACGAGGGCCCCGATCAGCACGACGAACATCGGAGACGTCGAGTTGAGTACGCTCGCAAGCGCGCTTGCCACATGTTGCTGACCCCACGCGAGCAAGGTCCAGGCACCGATGCTGTTCAGGAAGGCCTGCAAGAGCAACGCGCGCCAGACAGCCCTGCCTCGGGGCAGAGCCTCGCCCTGCCAGCGCAGCACGGCCATCAGGAACAGAGCTGCGATCGTGACACGCACCGCAATCAGGGTGACGGGCGGAAAGCCCTCGAGCGCGATGCGGATAAACAGATAGGACGAGCCCCAGAGCAGCGCGAGAACACCAAGCAGACCGAATTCCATGTGACGCGGCGACAGAGGCATGTGCAAGGCTCCTCAGACTGGATCGACCGCACACTAGTCGGAAGAATCACCCCAATGGTTTGGAGTAGATCAAAGTTTTTCGGCATCCGCCTTCGGTCTGATCAAGCGGCCCAGCAGCGTCTCGAGATCTGTCATGACGACCTCTCCGGGCAGGTCGGGCACGTCATTGCGATGCGCACCCGTCACCACCACCCGACCGTCCCGGGCGATCGCAATGTTGGTGACGAAGCGCATCTTGACCGGCACCCACCCGAGCAACGCCCCCGATTGCCACACCAGCAGTCGACCGGCGCCATATTCCGCCACCCACAACCGCCCCGACGGATCGAGTTCGAGGCCGTCGGGACCGGCTTCGGCGTAGGGCGTCACATCCGGCAGCGTGAGCTCATCCAGATCAAACAGGATTTCCGGCGGACCGAGAGCTCCGTCTTCGCGAACCGGGAAACTGAGCACCCGCCTGGCAAGGTGCTCGGAAAGAAGCAGCCGCTTGCGATCCCTGTCGAAATGAACACCGTTGCCATAGCGCAAGCCTTCGACGACAGCGGCAAGCTTGCCTTCGGCATCCAGATGCATCAGCCTGCCCTCCGCAGGCGCACGCACGGAAAAGCGCCCGGGATCCGTGAACCAGACACCACCGCGGCCGTCGGATGTGGCATCGTTCGGATCGCGCAAGGGACGTCCAAGCCTGTCTTGCGCGACCACGCGCACGGTCCCGTCGGCAGCCAGATGCACGACCGTGCCTTCAAGATGACAGAGCACGACCAGCTCATCCGACCGGTAAGGCGCGACCGCTGTGGGTCCGCATCCCCGCCGCTCGAAGACCGGCGCGACTTCTGGCACACCGCGCATGACCCGGTCCGCACCCATCTCGGCCCAGTGCGCCGCACCGTTCAGCCAGAGCGGACCTTCGGGGTAGCTTGCCGGGCGGCGTTCCTCGGCGCTGGCGGTGCTGCCGGCAAGTGCCATGACCAGCAGCCAAGAAGCCGCGCATCAGTCGGTGCGCCTTCGCCGGCCGATGCCGATCAGCGCCAATGCACACATCGCGGTGAGCACCGCGAAGGCCAGTGTGATCGCCCGCGTTCCCATCGTCGGGATCAGATGAAACGACGTGATCAGCGTGCCGAGGATGTTGCCGCAGGTCGAGATGCCGTAGACAGCGCCCGTCTGCCGCCCGCTTGCGGTGGTCGACACCAACAGGAGCCTGACCGCAAAAGGGGAGTAGCACGCAAGCAGGGTCAGCGGCGGGAACAGCATGAAAAAGGCCGCAGCCGTGACGCCCCAGGGGCCATCGCCGACGGCATCCATCACGACAAACACCATCGGTTCGATCCAGGTCGGAATCGCAGCCATGCTGGCCGCTGATCCCAGTGTGAGCACACCAAGAAGCGCCGCACTCGGCCAGCGGTCCACAAGCCTCCCGCCGATGAAGTACCCCACCATCAGCGCGAAGAGCGTCACAGAGATCAACGCGGCCCACGTGTAGATGCCCGATCCGAAATAGGGGTTGAGATAACGACTACCCAGCATCTCGAACCCCATGAGAATGAAGCCGAGGATGAAGCCAAGGGCGTACATCGAGCGCCGAAAGGCAGTTTCCGACATTGCCTATTGCCTCGCGTGCCCGGCACCCACGGTGGGTGGGTGGGGGTGGGTGGCGGGCACGCAAACGCTCCTGTTCAAGACATCAGTTCCCTGCCGGTTCGGCGATGGCATCGATACCAGCATTGTGACGCTCGATGGATTTCAGCATTTCGACCGGCGCGAAATCGTCGACCAGGGGATCCTGAGCGGGCGCATTGCTCATGATGCGGCGGGCTTCGAGCATCTCGGCGAGACTGTACTTGAATCCGTGTTGAATCTGCAGCGCTTCTGCGCGGGCTGCCAGCACCCCCGACGCCATCGGCGGGCCGTCATAGGCCACGGCCACCACATTGCCCGCGGCCTCGTAGAACTCGATCTGCTGGAACACACTGGCGATCGTCGCCACCGCAGCGTCGAACAGCATTGTGGTGGGCTCGATGTTCTGGACCAGCACGCCGCCCTCCGCGAGGCGGGCCTGAGCGATCTCGTAGAACTCGCGTGTCAGCAGATGAAACGGCACGAACGGGCCGCGGTAGGCATCGACCATGATCACGTCGTGCTTGGCGGGGTCACGCAACATGTGAATGCGTCCGTCGCGAGCGATGATCTGGAAGCGTTCGCTTGTCGTCAGGCCGAAGTGCGCCTTCGCGAGCTCGATCACGTCCGGATCCAGCTCCACCGACAGGATGTCCGTCTCCGGCATGTGCAGGTTCAGATAGGCGGCGGTGCGGCCACCACCAAGCCCGATCTCCAGGATCGAGCGCACCTCGCGCGGGTACACCAGCCCCATGGTCATGAAACGCGTATAGGTGACCGGCAGCGCGCGATCGTCCGAGCGGTCATAGACGGACTCTGTCCAGAACCGCTTGTTCTTGCCGAACTGCATGGTGATCAGGTCGCCCTGCTCGAAGATGTAGATGTTGTTGTAGAGCGACTCGCGGCTCTCGATCAGCGATCCTTGCGCCAGTGCCGGCCCGGCCAGGAACATGAGCATGAGAATGACGGGACGGAGAAGCAGGCGCATGACGATCCTAACAGGGGCAGCCCGACTTCGGACCACTGCTCCTGCGATATAGCGTTAACGGCGCGCCATGACAAAGGTGACGAGCACAACGCGCCACATTCACACGTCATCCCGGGTAAACTTCCGTTTATCCGGAGCTTTGCGGGGAGATGTCGGGCGTCAGAGCCTGGTCATGAAGAAGGTGCCGGTGCGCGCGCCCGCGATCCAGGTGCCGTTGACGCGGTTTCCGTTCACCAGCCGGCCGGTCAGGAAGACGGTGGGCCCGGCACCTTGCGGTGTGATGCGAATCCGCACCGACTTTCCATTGCCCATCGTGCCCTGGACACGTCCGCTCGAACCAATCGCCGCACTGGCACTGCTCGCCGCGTCGCCCGCAGACGCGAGCGGGCTGCTGCGCGCGGAAAACGATCCGCCAAAGGCCGCGCCGGTCCCGTCGAGCTTGAGACGGAACTGGTGATGGCTGCTCTTGTCGTTGGACGAGGCGCGCCCCACCCACATGCCCGGCATCGGATCCGTGTCATCCGTCTGGTCCACCGTTCCCGCTGGGTTCAGCGCTGCCTGGCGCCCGTCTTCGAGCCCCGAGTTTTCGGGCGCATCGTCCTGCGCCGTGCTGGCTTCGGCACGTTCGGCCTCCGCTTGGGCCTGAGCACGCAGTGCAGCCACCCGCGGTGCGGCCCGGCGGATCAGCTCACGCCTGGTCTCGCGCGTCAGATAACCGGTTTCCGGAACGCCGGCTCTCGCCTGCCACTGGCGCAGCGCCCGTCTGGTCGCAGGACCCGGCAACCCGTCGATGCCACGCGGGTTGTGACCAAGCGCCTTGAGCGATTCCTGCACTTCGCGCCAGTTGGATCGCCGCAAGCCCAGAGACCGCTCGACCTCCTCAGCCGCGATCACCGGATCGGGTTCCGGCGTGGCTCGCTCGAGAGCCTGGGGCGCCGGAGCCGTCGGGTCGGTCAGCAGCGCCAGCGCCTCGCCATCCAGATCCGTTTCGCGCGTCGAGGACAACTCTGCAGGTTGCTCCTCCTCACGCAAGGCGGCCACTTTGGATATGACACTGCTGCTGGCGAGTGCTGCATCTGCCCGGGGCTTGCCAGTCACGTCCTTGGTGATGGTCGTCTCCAACACGCCCACGACCTTGGGTGCGGCGTCAATTCGTGCATCCGTACCAGTGAGCGGGGTGATGAAGTCCCGCTGGACGATGGTTGTGTCCTTTTCAGGGATCGTCTCGACCTCGCGAATCTTTTCATCCGATTCGAGCGGGGGATCGCCTCCGAGAACTATGGTTTCGGGCGGTACTTCGACAACGGGGGCCGGTTCGATCTCTGTCTGCTCGACGGCGCCCTGCTCGAACGACTGCTCGAACGTCTGCTCGAAGTCCTGTGCCTGGGACACCACCTCGAGCGCCGCGATCTTGATCCGCGCGATCGCCGCATACATGCCCTCTGGAAACTGATCGAGATAGGCCTCGAAATACGCCGGCTGGTCGCTGTCCTTGATGGATTGCCAGAACAGCATCTCTTGTTCGGCACGGCTCTGCGCGGGCAGCACGTCCCGCGTGGGAGACAGGTTCACCGGCGGCTCGATCGAAGCCACGACCTCCTGCTTGGGTTCGGGCTGCTTGGTCTCCGGCGCCACGAAGTAGAACGGTTCGGCCGAGAGCGATCCGTAGAGGAAGGGTTCCTGCTGCCCGTCGGTCATCTGAACGACCCGGTCGCGGATCCGGCGAAACATGAGGCCGATCTCGATGCCCGGTTTCGGGAGCGACTCGAGAAGCGCCTCCGCGTAGGGCGAATTGCGCGCGTCCCCGTCGAGCGCCACCGTGCCTTCGCGCGCCGCATAGGCGACGAGCGTGTTCCCGGTGGGTTCGATATAGGCCAAGCCGCGGCCGATCGAGCGCGTCTCGACGGACCGGACAATCTTGTTCGCGAATGGATTGTCACGGCACGCGTCGACGATGACGAGGCTCAGCCGGCGTGCCCCTGTCACGGACTCGAGCGCCGATGTCAGCGGCACGGTTTCGAACAAGACGTCGGAGTCGATGCTCAGATCCGCATCGGTGGGGATCAGATAGTTCTGCCCCTCCACCTCGATGCCATGTCCGGCATAGTATATGATCGCCACATCTGCATTGAGCGCTTGACGTTTGAACGACCGAAACGCCCGCTGCAGCGCAAGATGGCCCGGATCACTGACCAGACTGACCGTGAAGCCGATGTCCTCAAGCATTTTGCCGATATCGGTGGCGTCGTTCTTGGGGTTCGTGAGCGGGGGGACCTGTTGATAATTTGAAGCGCCGATGACAAGTGCGACACGCTCAAGATTTTGCGCCGCGCCTCCGGTCGCGGGCAACGCGAATAAGACCAATGAAATGATCAAAGAACGAAAAAACACGCGAGGCGCTCCAATGACTCGCGCAGAAGTTTATCATCTCTTTACACACGCGCAACCCGCTAAGTTGCACCGCGGCACAACCGCATCGGACGTAGGTTTTACTGGCGTTTCATAATGAATGTCCCAGCGCGTCGGCCGGCGCGCCACTGCCCCTCGATCCGTCCCGATGCGGTGAGGCGACCCGTGTAGCTCACCTGGCGTTCGATCGGTGCTGCGTTCTCGTAAGTTTTGACGAACTCCAGGGTCCGCTTGCCATTGACCTCGCCGAGCACTTTGCCCTTGTACTCGACGTCTCCCCTGTCCGCGGGCTCGCCGATGCCGGCAAGGCTCGCCTGCTGATAGTCGCTCGCTTGCTCGGTGAAACGACCCCCGAACGCCTCGCCCACAGCCGAGAGCGTGAGGCTGAAGCTGAAAGCATCCCGACCGTTGTACCCGAGCGCCCGCCCGACCCAGCGCCCGGCCACGGTGTCCATCGTCAGGAACGGGACCGGTGCTGTGGGTCGGGTGGAGGCGCGGCGCGTGGTGGTGCTGAACGGGGATAGCGGCGCTGCGTTGGTGTTCGACGGGGATACGCGGCTCAACCTTGCAAGGTGGGCGCGGGCATCCCGGAACAATCGCTCGCGGCCTTCGTCTTCCAGGAAACCCGACGATGCGAGTCCCTGCTCGCTCTGCCACTCGCGAATGGCCTGGCGCGTTTCAGGACCGGGCAATCCGTCGATGGTGCCAGGGTTGAATCCGAGTGTCGTGAGCGCTTCTTGCACTTCAAGCCAGTTTCCCCGGTCGAGATCGAAATCAAAGTCGACAAACTCATCTGTGCTCTGATCATCTTCCAGAGAAGCCTCTGGGATGGCCGCATCCGGTGTCTCGGAAGACATGACGAGCGCCGCGACGCGCCTCTGGCGTTTCATTCTTTGTCGCGTGAACTGGTTCGCGATCAGCTCTGGTTCGTCAGCGTTATGCCCGGCCGAAGCCGTTCCGGCGCCCGGCTTTGGTGGCTTCGCCACGATTTCCGGTACATCGAACCGCGCAAGGTTGGCTTCGAACACAACCGGCTTGCCCGGCGTATCCCCAGGCGTCTCAACCTTCGATGGCGCGAGCTCGGCATCATTCGGGCTCTCTGCCGGCACTTCTACCAAGTCATCCGAAGGCCCCTCGTGCAGCGGCGTCTCAAAGGCCTTGAACTCGGTGAGCCCTATGCCGGCGCTGAAGTCGATTGCGCCGCTCGCTTGGCCGGCACTGGGGCCAAACGAGAACGGCCGCGCCGGCTCGCTGAGCACGAGTTCGGCCACTTCTTTTTCCTTCGCGGCCCGCGTGCGCTCGAGATTGATCAGATGAGTGAGCTGGAAGCGCGCTTCCTGAGTGTGCGCCCCTTGCTCGAACAGCCTGAGATAGGCGCGATAGTCTTCGGGCTGATCGCTGTCTTTGACCGTCTCCCAGAGCATCTGATCCAGCGCGAGCGGTGAAATCTCCGCGGTCTCCCGCTCTGGCGTCTGTGCGGCGACCTGAACGGAGTCATCAACGAAGTAGAACGGCTCAGCCGACATTGATCCGTACAGGAACGGCTCCTGCGCTCCGTTGGTCAATTCGAGCACCCGATCGCGGACCTTGCGGAACATGAGGCCGAGTTCGATACCTGACTGCGGCAGATACTCGATCAGCGCCTTCGCATAGGGCGAGTTCCGTCCAAGCCCGTCCGCCGCCACCGTGCCTTCGCGCGCCGCATAGGCGACAAGGGTGTGTCCGAGCGGTTCAACCCCCACCAGACCGCGCCCGATCGAGCGCGTGGTCGACCCGAGCCGCATGTTGGCCCGGAAGGGGTTGTCGCGGCAGGCATCCACAATCACAAGCGATAGAGAGCGTGCGCCTTCGACAGCGGCCATGGCATTCTCGAGCGGGATCGCCTCGAAGGCGATATCGGAGGCGTCCTTCAGCGCGGCATCCGAGGGAATGAGGTAGTTTGTGCTGCCGATCTCGATGCCGTGGCCCGCGTAGTAGAGCACCGCCACGTCGGATTTGGATGCGCGGTCCTTGAAACGTTTCAGCGCACGTCGCAGCGTGCTGTAGTCGGCGTTGCTCACACGCGTGACCTGAAAGCCGATTGACGCCAGCTTGTCACCGATATCGGTCGCATCGTTGATCGGGTTGGGCAATGTGCCGACTCGTTCGTACTGGGCAATGCCCACCACGAGCGCCACACGGCTCAGCTCTTCCCCCCTGGCCGTGCCAGCCAGCATCACCATCACGCAACCGAGTACTGAGACCACCACACCGAAAACGCGGTTCTTAAGACAGCGCATTCCCACCCTCGCTCTCGCAGCCGTCAGGAGCACACCTGACGGCGCCTAAATCTTAACGCCTCCGAACACTCTTTAGTTCCTTCATTTTGCAGAAGAATCTCGCCCCGAACATCCACTTCCGCATGAGTATGTATTGAGCACTCGCGCGGTGCGTGTTGTCAAGATGCCCACGCATGAGACCTGGTCCAGAATTGCCCAATTGCTGCCTCCGCGGATCGTCCGTTTGCACTACGCCCTTGACCTCGTCGGCCTGTTTGGGCGAATTGCAGACCGCGGTCGGGGGAGGCCGTGCCCCCTTATCGTCGGCCAGCCCACGTGCACCGAATCCCAACCCGAGGCGATATCATGTCGAACGATTCCGAATTTCACATCGCTGTGTTCCCCGGCGATGGCATCGGCGAGGAGATCACGGCGCCCTGCCTGAGACTTGTCGATCAAGCAGCCGCACGTGTGGGCGGGCTCGCCTTCCGGTTCGACACCCAATCCGGGGGTGCCGGATATTATCGCGATACGGGAACATCGCTCCCCGCCGAGGCGCTGTCTACAGCCGGCCGGGCAGATGCCATCTTGCTCGCAGCGATGGGATTGCCAGAAGTGCGCTATCCCGACGGACGCGAGATCATGCCACAGGTCGAACTTCGCTTCGAATTCGGGCTGTTCGCAGGGGTGCGACCGGTGCGTCCGATCCCGGGCGTTCGGCCGATCCTGGCAAACCCGCGGGCCCATGATATCGACTACGTGATCGTGCGGGAATCCACGGAAGGCCTGTTTGCGCCGCAAGCACCCGGTGAGATCATCGAGGACCGAGAAGCGCGCGAGACCATGGTTCTGACCCGCGAAACCTCGGAGAAGCTCTACGACTTCTGCTTCCGGCTCGCCGCGCAGCGCGCGACGCAGAATAAGGTGACCCATGTCGACAAGGCGAATGTCTTCAGCGCCTTTCACTGGCAACGCGGTATCTTCTACGAGCGCGCGGCTCTGGCGCCGGACATGTCCGCCGATCACGCTTATGTCGACGCGTTCGCGATGACCATGGTGCAGAAGCCCTGGACCATCGATGTGGCGGTCACCGAGAACATGTTCGGCGACATTCTGTCGGATCTCGGCGCGGCACTGATGGGCGGGCTGGGCTATGCGCCCTCAGCCGACATCGGCGAAGAGCATGCGGTCTTTCAGCCCTGTCATGGGACTGCGCCGGACATCGCTGGCAAAGGACTGGCCAACCCGACCGCGATGATCCTGTCTGCCGCGATGATGCTCGAATGGCTCGGCGAACGTCACCAAGCGGCCGAGGCCCGTCGGGCGGGCGGGCTGCTGCGCGAGGCGGTGACCGCGGCCTTTGCTGACGGCAATCTCGTAACCTGCGAGCTTGGAGGTGAGGCCGGGACATCGACCGTCTTTCAAGCCGTTGAAGCAGCCCTCGCACGGCTCGACCCGTGACACGGGTCGCCGTCGTCGGCGCGGGCTATTTCGGTCAGTTCCATGTGGATGCTTGGGCGCGCATGGCCGATGTCGAACTGGTCGGGATCGTGGAGCGTGATCCCGACAGAGGCGCGGAAATCGCGGCGGCGCATGGCAACCCGCCGCTCTTTGCGAACATCGATGCACTGCTGGCTGAGGCGGCGCCAGAACTGATCGACATCACAGCGCCTCCATCGGCCCATCTCGACCTGATCCGCGAGGCCGCCGGAGGTTGCCGCTGGATCATCTGCCAGAAACCGTTCTGCGGCGATCTCGAGACCGCGCAGCAGGCGGTGGCAATGGCGCGCGAGCGCGGGTTTCGCCTCGCCGTCCATGAGAACGTCCGCTTTCAGCCCTGGTACCGCGAGATCGCGCGGCTGCTTGCTGGTGGTGCGACCGGTGATCCCTATCAGGTCACCTTCCGCCTGCGCCCCGGTGACGGTCAGGGCGCGGACGCCTATCTGGCGCGCCAGCCCTACTTCCAGCAGATGGAGCGCTTTCTCGTTCACGAGACCGCCATTCACTGGATCGACACCTTCCGCTTCCTGCTGGGAGAAATGACCTCGGTCTCGGCCGATCTGGTGCGGCTGAACCCGGCCATTGCCGGGGAAGACGCGGGCATCCTGCAGTGTCGCTTTGAATGCGGTGCGCGTGGTCTGCTCGACTGCAACCGGCTCGCGGATCATGCCGCCGAGAACCGGCGCCTCACCATGGGAGAGCTTGACATCGAAGGCTCGGGCGGCACGATCCGTCTGGACGGGGATGGCGCCATCACCATCCGTACGCATGGCAGCAACGTCTGGACGCCTCACAGCTACGACTGGAGGAACCACCTGTTCGGCGGGGATTGTGTGCACGCCACCTGTGCGGCAATCCTCGAAGCGTTCCGCGCCGGAGAGCCCGCCGAAACCGATGCAGATGCGTATCTTCGCAACATGGAAATCGAGATGGCGGTGTATAGGAGCCACGATGAAAGGTGTTGGATTGATGTCTGAAACCGGACACCCGAAACTGGCAGTGTGGAAAGGCGTGCGATGACCCCGCTGCTCGGAGCGATCGCCGATGACTTCACCGGCGCCACGGACCTTGCAAACATGCTGGCGCGGGCCGGAATGCGCACGGTGCTGGTGCTGGGCAAGCCGGGCGCGCACGATCCGCTGCCCGAGGCGGAGGCGGCGGTGGTGGCGCTCAAGTCCCGCACGGCAGCGGTTGCGGAGGCCGTCGACGAAAGCATCGCGAGCTGGCGCTGGCTCGCGGCCGGCGGAGCGGAACAATGCTATTTCAAGTATTGCTCAACCTTCGATTCAACGCCCGAGGGCAACATCGGGCCGGTTGCATCCGCCCTGATGACCGAAACGGGCTCCGACTTTACCGTTTATTGCCCGGCCTTCCCCGAAGCCGGACGGACAATCTACCAAGGCCATCTCTTTGTCTTTGAGCAGCCGCTGCATGAGAGCCCCCTCAAGGATCATCCGCTCACACCGATGCGTGATGCCAATCTGATGCGATGGCTGTCACCTCAACTCGGTGGCGTCTCTGTCGGGCTGATCCCGGTTGCAACGCTCGAACAAGGCACCGAAGCCGTTCGAGCCCGCATGGACGCGTTGCGCGGCGAGGGCGTCCGCCATGCCGTCGTCGACGCGTTGTCCGACCGGCACCTGGCGGTTCTGGCGCAGGCCTGCGCCGAGTTGCCGCTCGTGACCGCCGGATCGGGACTCGGGCTCGGCCTGCCGGGCAATTTTGCGCGCGCCGGTCGGCTGTCCGGTGGACCGGCCGATCTCCTTCCTGCCGTTGGCGGAAAGACGCTTCTGCTATCGGGATCGTGCTCGGCCGCGACAAATGCTCAGGTTGCGCGCTGGGAGACCGGCGGCGGCGCGGTGCTGCGTCTTGATCCGGTGTCGCTGGCGCAAGGTGACATGGATGCCGCCCGCGCCTGGTCCTGGGCCGAGGCCGAGCTTGCGAACGGCCCTGCTCTGGTCACGGCGACGGCTCAGCCGGACGCTGTCCGAGCCGCACAGTCCGCACTCGGCACCGAGCGGGCAGCGGAACTCGTCGAGGCGACGCTCTCCGGCATTGCTGTCATGGCGCGCGATGCGGGCATCCGCCGGTTCATTGTCGCAGGCGGCGAGACGTCGGGGGCCGTTGCCTCGGCGCTTGGTGCCGCGAGACTGGCGGTCGGCCAACAGATCGCGCCCGGCGTTCCCTGGTGCGCAACGCTCGGCGAGCGGCCAGTCGCCATGGCTCTGAAATCCGGCAATTTCGGCGCAGAGACGTTCTTTGCCGATGCGTTGGAGCTGGCCCCATGACCGAAACGGCATTGCGTGACAGGATTGCCGTCCTCGCGAAGTCCCTGTTCGACCGTGGATATGGGTGTGGCTCATCGGGAAACATCTCTGTCAAGCTCGACGACGGCTTCCTGATCACACCGACCAACTCGTCTATGGGACGGCTGGATCCCGCCCGCATCGCAAAGGTGGCCTTCGACGGTACACATCTGAGCGGCGACAAGCCGTCGAAAGAGGAATTCCTGCACCTGGCGATGTACGAAGAACGCCCGGAAATGACGGCGGTGGTGCATCTGCACGCGACCCACTCGGTGGCGGTCTCCTGTCTGGCCGAGATCGATCCGGAGGACGTGCTTCCACCGATCACGGCCTATCACGTGATGCGGGTCGGCAAGTGCCCGCTGGTGCCCTACTTTGCCCCGGGCGATCGGGCGCTCGCTGACGCGGTGCGCCGGACCGCGCGGCACGCGCATGCGATGCTGTTGGCCAATCACGGCCCTGTGGTGGCAGGCAAGTCGCTGGATGCGGCGATCTATGCGGCAGAAGAGCTTGAGGAGACAGCGAAGCTTTACCTGATGCTCCGCGGCGACAAGACCCGGTTTCTGACACAAGCGCAGGTTGCCGATCTTATGGTGCGGTTCCCAAGCTGAACGGGATCTGCCGCGCTTGAAAGTCTCCGCAGGGATCAGAGGCCTCGCGCGTCTTCGCCCGCCCGTTCGGGCGTTCTCCGACTTCCGACCGGGCCCCACCCCCGCCCCCGATCACCACCAGGCGCTCAGCGCCTGGTGGTGATCGGGGGCGGGGGTGGGGCTGGAGCGCATCAGCGTCGGCACGCCTCTGCGTGCCAAAGCGTTGTGCAAGCCTCAGGGGAAAGCGCGAACCCAGGGCTTGGCGCCCAATCCTGTCACGATCTTTCTGACGCAATCGGCGTGGCACCCAGGCGTTCATAGAAGCGCACCGCCTGACTGTCATCGGAGCGACCGTAGCCCGCGCCTGAAGCGCCGAGGAACACCTGCAGCGCCGCACCGCTCAGCGGCACCGGGAACCGCTGAGCTCGTGCCGCGTCCAACACGATCCCCAGGTCCTTAACGAAGATGTCGACCGCGGATTTCGCGTCTTCAGGTGGCTCTATCATCCGGGGCCCACGATTGCCCAGCATCCATGAATGCCCTGCCGAAACCCCCAGGATCTCGAGCACCTGTTCCGGCGCCAGACCAAGATGTGCGCCAAAACTCATCACCTCTGCAGCCACCGCCAGATTGCACCCGGCGGCGAGCTGATGGACCATCTTCATCGTCGATCCTGGTCCCGGTTCGTCGCCGAGCCGGTAGATGTTCTCAGCGACGGCCGAAAGGATGGGTGCCGCCGCCTCCCAGGACGCATCGGAGCCGGATGCCATCAAGGTCAGCGTACCACTCTCTGCACCTACAGTGCCTCCGGAAACAGGGCAGTCCAGATACAGCCAGCCAGCCCGTTCCGCCATGGCGCCGATCTCCACTGCCGCATCGGGAGGAACGGTCACACCGGAGACGACCAGAGCGCCCGCGGCCAGTGCTCCCTCGGCACCATCCTCACCGAACAAGACCGACCGGAGCTGATCGGCATTGACCACCATCACGACAATCGCATCCGCACTCTCGCACGCCGCAGCAATGCTCGACCTCGCGACGCCGCCCGCCGAGACCAGCCACTCGAGGGCTTGTGGATTGGGATCATGTCCAACCACCCGGTGACCAGCGGTGATCAGCTGTTGGGCCATCCCACGCCCCATCGCTCCGAGGCCTGCAAATGCGATTTCCATATGATCAAGTCCTTTCGTCGACCGGCGTGTGTCACATTCGTTCAGCGGCTCATGCGAACCGGAAGCCGGAAGTGCGCGCGTGTTGAGGTTGTTTTGGCGGAGTATCCTGTTCGCACATGACTTCGCCCGAGGGAAGACCATGCCGCGACACGCGGCAATCATAACGCGGCCCGACGGGCAATTGAACTTTTACACAACCTTAAGTTATGTTCACGCGTCGAAATCTCGCCAAAGCTGTTGCCCACACGCGCACGGCCCTCGATCCGGGACACCATCTATGGACCAGGCCACAGTCTTGATCATCGATGACAGCGCCGCTGATCGCGCGTTCACGCAGCGCCTGCTCAAGGCGGCGCCCGAGATTGCAAGCGTGCACACCGCCGGCTCCTGGCAGGAAGGTCACAAGCTGTTCGAGGCAAATGCGATCGATTGCGTGTTGCTCGACTACAGCCTGCCTGAACAGGACGGTCTGGCGCTGTTGCCGGAGCTCCGTGCAGGGCATGAACAGTGTCCGGTCATCATGTTGACCGGGTATGGCAGCGAGGAAGTTGCCGTCGCCGCGATGAAGGAAGGCGCGGCTGACTATCTGGCCAAGGAGACGCTCACCGCCGACAACCTCCGGCGCGCAATCAGCAATGCCATCGAGCGCGCAACCCTGCAGGCAAGGCTGCTCACGCTGGACCAGCATCACCGGCTGGTCCTGGAGAACGCACAGAACGGCATCATTGCGCTTGATGCACACCGCAACGTCCTTCTGATCAACCCCGCGGCGAGAGCGTTGCTTCGCAGCACCGACGAGCACACGCCGTTTGCCTGGCCAGCGCATGTGCAGTTTTTCGAGACCGAGCACATCCGGCCGCTCGAGGGATCCGAGAACCCTGTCGACCGGGCTTTGGCAGGCGAACAACTCGATGGGGAGATCAACTTCATCGCTTGCGGCGCGGAGGCCGCACAGCGCTATGTCAGGTTGTCGAGCAGTTTTGTCACCGATCCGCACTCCTCGATCCGAACCGTGATCATTCTCGACGATGTGACCGAGCAGGAAGTCAACCGCCAGCAGATCGAACGCATCGGCCGCCTGGAAGCGCTTGGACAACTCACAGGCGGGATCTCTCACGACATCAACAATCTGCTCGCCACCATCCTCTATGCCACAGAGCTTGTCAGCGACGAACAGCAGACCGAGACGGCGCGCCAGCTCCTGTCGACGATCAAATCGAGCATCGAGCGGGGCACCACACTCACACGCCAGCTTCTCGCGTTCGCCACACAGCAGCCTGGCCGCAAGAACCGAAGAACCATCCAGACCGTGCTCGACGACCTGCGGACCATGGCGGGCGGGGCCATCTCGGAACGGATTGCGCTCGAGGTTGATCTCGAGGATCCGGAACTCTCGGTGGTGTGCGACCAGGGCCTGCTGGACAGCGCTCTCCTCAATCTCACGCTGAACAGCCGCGATGCCATTCTCCAGTCCGGTGTCGGCGATCGCATCAAGATTGTTGCGCGGAACATTGACGGACCGCCCGCGGCGCCAGCGAGCTCCGCATCCAGGATAACCGATCATCTCGCCTGCATTGAGATCAGCGTGAGCGACAACGGCCCCGGCATGAGCGAGGAGGTCAAGCGCCGGGCAACGGATCCGTTTTTCTCGACAAAGGACATGGATCGAGGCTCGGGTCTCGGGCTCACGATGGTCTACAGCTTCGTCGCGCAAGCAGGCGGGCATCTGGACATCGCGTCCGAGGAAGGAAAGGGCACCACGATCAGGATCCAGTTACCGGCACCTCAGGAGCACGCAACTGATGTGCCGGAGGCCACCACGTCGCCTCAACGGGGACAGGGAGAGACGATCCTCGTGGTCGATGACGAGCAGGAGCTGCTCAGCGGGATGTCGGCGGTCCTGCGCTCGCTGGGATACAAGACCCTTGGCGCACAAGGCGGGCACAAGGCGTTGGAGATCGTCGAGTCAGGCGCCGCGTTCGATCTTCTGCTGACCGATGTTGTGATGTCCGGCGGGATCGGTGGGTTTGAGCTGGCCGAGCAACTTCGCAAGACGCATCCCGATCTGCCCGTGGTCTATACGACGGGTTACAGCGGGGTTTCCGGCAGGCAGATTCAGTCCGGGAATGCCGCGTTGTTCAAGAAGCCAGGATCGCGCGCGGAACTTGCTCAGGTCATCCGGAAATCGCTCGATCACATTGTGGTCTAGATGCAGCGAACCACTTCAGACGTGATCAACAAGAAGCTCGTCGATCGCCTCGGTCAAATCGACTCGGCTGACCGGTTTCGGGAACGTCCTGTTTGCCCCCAGTTCACTGGCCTGCTTCAGAGGATCGAACCCACCTGCTCTTCTCACTCCCCCCGAGATCGCGATGATTGGAAGGTCGATCATCCAGGCACGGCTCTCGCGGATTCCGTTGATCGGGGCTCTTATCCTGCCGATCAGTGAGATGCCCCCATCTTTCACAAACGCGTCACCGTCCCGCACAAACACATCGGTGATGAGGAGGTCGATCCGTTCCTCCTCGAGCCTTGCGATGGCGCCTGTTGCGTTCGGCACGACGATCACCTGGTGCCGCGCGCGCTCCAGCAATTGTTTCAGCATTTCGGCCTGGGTCGCATCGTCTTCCATCAGCATTATTTTGGCCAATTGAGACTCCCCTTAACCTCCACGCCACGCAAAATTCAACTTATGGCGGCAAGAATTTGTGCTTTCTACCATTGTTTGAGCAGCAAGGCGAGACATTGCCATTGGAAGCGGCGCGCCGTTATCATCCGAGGTTCCACGACCTGAACGGGAAAGCATTTTCCGCCCCCATGACCGAAATCCGCACAGCACGGACCGCCTCAGGTCACGCGATTCCGGCATGCGCGCATGCCTGGTCGGCAGAGGCGGTTCAGCAGTGACGCCGAAACTCATCATCTTCGACTGTGACGGTGTCCTCGTCGACAGCGAGCCGATCACCAACCGGTTGCTCGCCGAGGATCTCACACGGCGCGGCCTGCCGATGACGACCGAGGCCTGCATCGATGCGTTCGTTGGCGGCACGATGGATCAGGTGTTCCGACGCGCGCGCTCATTGGGAGCGGTGCTGCCGGATGACTGGGTCGCAGAATTCTACGACATCATGTGCGCCGCGCTGGGGCAGGAAGTCGAGATCATCCCGGGTGTCGCCGATCTGCTTGACCACCTCGATGAAACCGGCATCGATGTCTGTGTGGCCTCGAACGGGCCGATGCGCAAGATGGAGGTGACGCTTGGGCGCACAGGGCTTTGGGACAGGCTTCGGGGACGGATCTTTTCGGCGCACGAAGTTGGTGTGGCAAAGCCCGACCCCGGGCTTTTTCTGCACGCAGCCGAGACTTGCGGGGCAAGCCGGGCGACCAGCCTTGTGATCGAGGACAGCGCGAGCGGTGCGCGTGCGGCCAAGGCCGCGGGGATGCGATGCCTGGGCTTCTGCCGGGACACGCCGGCTGCGCGCCTGACCGCTGAGGCGGCCGAGCCTTTCGATGACATGATGGACGTGGCCGAACTGATCGGCATCGGCACGCGAGCATAAAGGAGATTGAAATGGCACCGGACCTGATCCTGCGCGGTGGGCGCGTGATCGATCCGTCGCAGGGCATCGACGGGATCATGGATGTGGGTTTCGCAGACGGCAAGGTCACAGGTCTCGGACAGATCGAGCCGGGACCCCAGACGGAACTCCGCGATGTGAGTGGCCGCATCGTCACGCCCGGTCTGATTGACCTGCACACCCATGTGTACTGGGGCGGCACCTCGCTCGGCATCGACGCCGAGGAATTCTGCCGCACGTCCGCTGTCACGACGGCTGTCGATACCGGATCAGCGGGGCCCGGAAACTTTGCCGGATTCCGCAGTCACGTGATCGAACGCTCGGAGGTGCGCATTCTCGCGTACCTCCATGTCTCCTTCGCAGGCATCTGGGGGTTCTCGGATACGATCATGGTGGGCGAAAGCCAGGACCTGCGTCTGATGGCGCCGCGCGAGGCGGCGGCCGTCGCCGACGCAAATCGCGATGTTGTGGTCGGCATCAAGGTAAGGCTGGGACGGCACGCTTCGGGTGAACAGGGCATGGCGCCCTTCGAGTACGCGCTTCAGACCGCCGAGGAAGTCGGCATGCCGATGATGGTGCACATCGACGAGCCGCCACCCTCATACGCCGAGGTGGTCTCGCGGCTGCGCCCAGGCGATGTGCTGACCCATTGCTTTCGCCCGTTCCCGAACTCTCCCGCAACGGCGCAAGGCACTGTGCGCCCCGAAGTTCGTGACGCCCGTGAGCGCGGCGTGCTGTTTGACGTGGGCCACGGCATGGGCTCGTTCGCGTTCAAGACGGCCCGCGCCATGCTGGCCAACGGGTTCCTGCCGGACACCATAAGCTCGGATGTGCACCAGCTTTGCATCAACGGGCCTGCCTTCGATCAGGTGACCACGATGTCAAAGTTTCTGTGCATGGGGATCGATCTTGAAGATGTTGTGCGCCTGTCGACCGTGAATGCTGCCGACGCCCTGCAGCGACCCGATCTCGGCACGTTACGGACAGGTGCCATCGGCGACGCGTCAATTCTGGAACTGGAAGAGGGCAGCTTCGACTATGTCGATGTGGTGGGTGAGCACCTCGAAGGCACGCACCGTCTGAATGCGCGCGGCGCGGTCATCGCCGGGCGCTGGTGGTGTGGAGACTAGACGGCCCGGTGGGCCGAACCGGCTCAGGAAGAAACGGTCTTCGGAACGCAGCTCTTCGTTTCGGCCGAATAGGTGTAGCCCTCAGCACACGCCGAGTGGCATCCGCCCGTTGCGTGAGCGAGACCGGCACCAAGCGCAAACATCGAAACGACAGACAGGGTGAGCAGGGTTTTCATCGTTGAACCTCCTTGTGTGACTCAAAGGGTAGCCGAGCAGCGTGATCAGTCAAGCAATGGGTTGCCCGATGCTCAACATCCGACAAGTGCCGCACGTCTGTGCAAATGCGCGCCACAGGGAGATGAGCAGGATGCCCTTCACTATTGCACGGCGGTCTCGAGCCAGCGCGCCGTGCGCAGAAGCGGGCCGTCGCCGCCCCGAGGACCGGTCAGCTGCACCCCCATCGGGAGGCCGTCGACCTCGAGCAGCGGCAGCGTCACGCAAGGCGATCCCGCATAGGTCCAGAACGAGTTGAAAACCGGGTCGCCCGTCCAGTCGAGCCCCTTCGGCGCAGGCCCCGCCGAGGCGAGGCAGAGGATTGCATCGACCGTGTCAAACATCTCGTCCAGCCCCGCGGAGAGCCGGTCGCGCTGCGCTACCGCATGGCGGTAGGTGGCCTCAGTGATCTGGCGACCCTCTTCGACCGAAGCCTGCAGGCTGTCGCTCATGAGTGCGCCGTGCGCATCGGCCAGTGGGCCGTAATGGTGGGCGTGGCCGTAGACCTGGAGTACGTGCTGCCAGTCCCATGCCTCGGCCATCCAGTCGGGCATTGCGATTTCGGTGCAGGCTGTGCCGAGCGCAGCGGCAAACCGCTCGAGAGCCTGCTGCGCCGCCGGATCGGCCTCGCCCCACTTTGCCCCGCGCATGAAACCAAGACGCGGCGGGCGCGGCGTCTCCGCCAGTGCGATCGCCCGAAGCGGCGGGCGCGAGCGCGGCACCGCCTGCGGATCCGCCAGATCGCGTGCGAGGATGTGCTCGGTGAGGAGCGCCACATCCTCGATCGAGCGGCCATACGTGCCCACTGTGTCAAGCCAATCGGCCTGCAGCGTGACCCCGCTGCGCGCCACCATCCCGAAAGTGGGCTTCAACCCGTAGATGCCACAGAAGCTGGCGGGCCGGATCACCGAGCCGCCCGTCTGGGTCCCGAGCGCAAGCGGCACCTGGCCATCCGCTACGGCGGCTGCGGAGCCTGACGACGAACCGCCCGGTGTGTGGCCAGGGTCGTGCGGGTTCTTGGTCTTGCCGGGTGTGCGCACCGCAAGTTCGGTCGTCACGGTCTTGCCCAGGATCACGGCGCCTGCGTCACGCATCTGGCTGACGACGAGGGCATCTCGGTGTGTGTGCCGCCCCTCATGTCCGCGATAGCCATTCTGGGTCGGCATGTCTGCGGTCTCGATGATGTCCTTGACCCCCACGGGCACACCGTGCAGCGGTCCGACCCCATGACCGGCCGCGAGCATCTGATCCGCGGCACGTGCCTGTGCGAGAGCGTTCTCGGGCTCGAGCCATATCCACGCCCCGACCCCATCGTCACGTGCTGCAATCCGGTCAAGGCAGGCAGAGACCAGAGCCTCCGACGTGATCTCACGCGCTGCAATCCGAGACGCGGCCTCGGCCGCCCCCAGCTCCCACAACTCAGCCATTGGCCTCTCCCAGGTATGTCGCAATCCAACTCTCGTAATCACCGGCCCGGGTGGCCTGGCGCATCAGATCGGGCGAGCCGGGACGCTCGGGTGCCCTGCCCTCGCGCATCGCGATCAACGTCTCGTGCATGGCGCGCACGGCAGCTGGCAGAACCGGATGCCCCGCAAGGCATATGCGAACTCCGTGCTGCGCCAGCATGTCGACGTCCATCCCCATGATTGCCCCGCCGCCGCCCAACATGATCGGGAGATCGAACTCTGCACCGAGCCTGGCGATGTCCTCCGGCCCCGACATGCCAAGGAAGAACAGCGCATCGACGCCAGCATCGGCATAGGCCCGTCCACGCGCGATGGCATCGTCAATGCCTGTGACGCCGCATGCGGAGGTGCGTCCGATGATCGCCAGGTCGTTGTCGCCGCGCGCATCGAGTGCTGCGCGCATCTTCCCTGCCCCTTCGTCGATGGAAAGCAGCTCGGTGCCTGCCTGGGCGTGGCGAAGCGGCAAGGCCGTGTCCTCGATGGTAAGCGCGGCAACACCGGCCGCCTCCAGCTCTTCGACCGTGCGCCGTACGTTCAGCGCGTTTCCATAGCCGTGATCGGCATCGACGCAGAAGGGCAGCGCGCTTGCGCGCGAGATGCGCCGGCATTGGTCCGCGAACTCCGTGAGGGTCAGCACGATCAGATCCGGTGCGCCCAGAACCGCAAGTGAGGCGGTCGACCCGCCCATCATGCCGATCTCGAAGCCGACGTCCTCGGCGAGCCGGGCGGACAGCGCATCGAAGATCGATGCCGGAACCAGGCAGCGCTCACCCGACAGATGGGCGCGGAACACTTCGCGGCGCACGCGATACATGGACATCTCCTTCGATTTGGGGACAGCATTCCACCCTGCTGAAGCCGACGCCAGTCCCCTCACGATCATGCTCGTGATGAAGGAGCCAAGATCGGGCGCATCCGGCAGATCGCTGCGATGGGAGTTGCTTTCACCGGGCGGCGGCAGGGTGTATCGAGTGTCGACACATCTTGGGAGACTGCCGGATGAGCGTGGAAATCGAACAGGACGGACCGGTGTGGACTGTGATCAACAACAGGCCAGAGGCCCGGAATGCCGTGGACCCGGAGACTGCAATTGCCCTCACGGCCGCGTTCGAGGCCTTCGAGGAGGACGACGCGGCGCTTGCTTGCGTCTTTGCAGGCACGACCGAGAGCTTCTGCGCCGGCTGGGATCTCAAGTTCGCGGCAGGTCTGAATTCGCCCGATGCCTTTTCGCAAGAAGTGCGTGAGCTTGACTTCCCGGAGACGGGCGAGGTGCCGCGTGGGCCCATGGGCCCGAGCCGCATGACGTTCACGAAACCGGTGATCGCGGCAGTCGAGGGTCCCGCGGTCGCGGGCGGTATGGAGCTTGCCCTGCTCGCCGACTGCCGCGTTATGGGCGCGAGCGCCTACTTCGGCGTCTATTGCCGACGCTGGGGCATCCCGCTGATTGATGGCGGCACGGTTCGATTGCCGCGGCTCGTGGGTCAGGGCCGAGCGCTGGAGATTGCGATGACCGGCCGCAAGGTGAGCGCCGAGGAGGCGCTGCGCATCGGGCTCTGTGAGCGCGTGGTGCCAGATGGCGGCGCGCGAGCGGAGGCGGAGACCATGGCGCACGAGATCGCGCGGTTTCCCCAGCTCGCGATGCTGGCGGACCGCCGGTCGATCCTTGAGACACAGTCCATGGACATCGACACAGGCTTGCGCCGGGAGTGGCAGAACGGCCTCGCCGCAGTCGAAGCGCAAGGCATCGCGGGTGCGGCGCGCTTCGCCGGGGGATTGGGCCGGCACGGCACCTATGAGGCGATCTGAGACCAGAGTATCGATGCGGGTCCGAGAGCCGCTCGCGACGACCCCCGATGGGCAGGAGAAACAGATGGCTGTAGAAGATCGCACGGTCAGGGATCTGGTCGACATGCACGCGGAGCACCAGCCCGAGAGTGCTGCGGTGATCGTGCCAGATGGCCCGACGTTGAGCTGGTCCGCTCTGGCGGATCGGGTCCGCACGTTCGCCGAGAACGTCTCGCGATTGGGCATAGCACCCGGCGAGCCGGTCAGCTTCATGCTGAAGAACTCGCCAGCATCGATCACGGCGATCCTGGGTGCGATGTATGGCGCGCGGCTGACCGCGCCGATCAATCTTGCCGCGGGCGATCCTCAAATCGGCTATGTGATCGGACATTCCGGGAGCCGGATCGTCTTCGTTGGCCGCGAGGAGGAGGCCCGCCTGCGGGCGATCCTCAAGGGCATCGACCGAGAGATTGCCGTCATCGTCTGTGACGAGAATGACGGACCGCTCTGGCCCGCAATGAAGCACCCGCCCGCCCCTGCCCCCGAGCACGACAACATGGCCGACGGGCTGCTCATGTACACCTCGGGCACGACCGGCAATCCGAAGGGCGCCATCCTGCGCCAGCGTGCGCCGCTGAACGGCGGTCAGAACTGCGTCATCGCCCACGAACTGACGCCGCAGGACAGGGTCCATCTCGTCCTGCCGCTGTATCACATCAACGGGTTCTGCGTGTCGTTGATGTCTACGCTCGTCCTCGGCGCATCGATCGTCGTGCCGGCCCGGTTCTCGGTGTCCGCGTTCTGGGGCCAGGTCATCGATCACCGGTGCACATGGTTCTCTGCGGTGCCGACCCAGTATCAGTACCTGTTGCGCGCAGCGGAGGCGGACGGCCCCCCGAGGCGCGAGGCACTGGCGCATGTCCGCTTCGCACGGTCAGCTTCGGCACCGTTGAGCCCGGAAGTGCACGTGGCCTTCGAGAAGCTGTTCGGTCTGGTGCTGATAGAGACCATGGGCCTCACCGAGACATCTGCGCAGATATCCTCCAACCCGATGCCTCCCGGTGCGCGCAAGTATGGCTCTCCGGGTCGCGCCTATGGCAACGAGCTGGCGATCCTCGAGGCGGGTCGCGAAGTCGCCCGGGGCGACACGGGAGAGATCGCCGTCCGGGGGAGCAATGTGCTGCGCACCTACAAGGACAACCCCGAGGCCACAGCAGACGCCTTCACACCGGATGGCTGGTTCCTCACCGGCGATCTCGGACATATGGACAATGACGGGTACATCTACGTCACCGGGCGTCGGAAGGAACTGATCATCAAGGGTGGTGAGAACATCGCGCCGCGGGAGATAGACGAAGCCCTGCTGTTGCATCCCGAAGTCGTCGAGGCCGCCGCCTTTGCCGTTCCCGATGACGACTATGGACAGCGTGTCTCATCGGCGGTGAAGCTCACCGACGGCGGCAGCGTCACGGAATCCGAACTGCTCGATCTCGCGCGCGCGCAGGTCGGCAACTTCAAGGCACCTGACCGTGTGCACATCCTGCCCGACCTGCCAAAGGGCCCGTCTGGCAAGGTACAGCGCCTGAAGCTTGCCGAGATGATGCTGACCAGCGCGGATTGACGCATCACGCGCGATCAATTCGGAAGACGATTGTCACCTGCTCGAACAAAAGGAAAAGGCCGACCCCCCACCAGATCGGCCTTTTCCGGGCGCCGAGGCGCCCACCCCCACCCCAGGGTTAGACAAACTCGAAACTGGGTTCCGCAGGCATGAAATCGAAGAAGGTTTGTGCTGTTCCAATACCTGCATCACGCGAGAGCCGCGGACCATCAGCCACTTTGGCCTTTGGCAACTTCAACACCGGCTCAAACCCGGGGAACTCGACAGTATTCACCGGCTGAACTGACGCCCACCGGCACAGCTCATCAAGATCTTCCAAGTCGTGATCGATCTCGGGCGCCGATTTACGGGCCAACATTGCTCGATACCTCACAGCGCCACCTTGTTCTCAATGGTCGCATTTACTGTTTAACGCACAACACGTGATTATTTCAAATATAATTTTCGATTTTTTAGGGAACCTAGTGAAATTGCACCTATTTGTAGCCATTTTGTTACTATTAATAGAGTGCTATTTAGATCGCTCAACCTTAGATTGCTCGGATGTCAGCATTATTCGACTTTATCATGAATAGTGAGCAGCTTGTACAACCCTAAATAGCGCAAAGTGACGCCACGTTAACTTAGGCTCATGCCACCAAGCTGCCTCTTGGCGGGTACTTGCGCTCTATGGCTGTGTCGATCGCATCCAATACTTGCGACGCGGTTGGGCGCAGGAATGGAAAGGAGTTGATTGAAGAACCCCAAAGAACACCGTCGGCGCGAATAAAGAAGATGGCTGCCTCTGCAAACTCCGTCGTCTCTCCCTCGCGGATCGCGCCGGAGATGAAGAGCCCCAGCTCGCGCGCCTCGGAGATCGTGAGAGAATGGCCAACGGGCATGTCACCGAGCCCCCACTCACGTACCGCCTCGTCCGCACGATCGGCAGGATCGGTGGAGATGCTGATGACATGCGCGCCGCGGGTCTCGAACCCCTCGCGATGTTCGACGAAATCCCCGAGCTGGCGCGCACAACGGGGACAGTGCAGACCGCGGTAGACATTCAACACCGTCATGAACGGTGCCATGAGATCGCTCAGCACGAAGGTCCCGCCCCCTGCCCTCGGCAGCTCAAGCTTTGGGAACGGTTGTCCCGGGATAAGTGCGCCTGTCATGTCGGCCTCCGCTGATCACCTGTCGGCGGCAGCATGCAGCAGCACCCGGCGACGGTCCAGCGACAGGCGGTTCACAAGGTGCGGAAGACAATCACGAGCCCACGATCAGCAGCATGCGGGTGGTTCGCGCCTTCATAGATGGCAATTTCGCGAAAGCGCACCGGCTCGATCCGGCCGCGCGCCACGAGCTGGGCAAGCGCCGAGCCGAACCCCGCGCCATCGAGCACCGGCGCGATGGTGCCGCACACGAACAGCGCCCCGGATCGTGTGACCCGAAGCAATTCGTCGAGGCACTCGGGACCGACATGCCCATGTGTGAACGTGCCGCACGAGATCACACCGCCATAAACATCGTCTGCGATGTCGAGCGGCTTGGTCAGATCACCGAGCATGCGTGCCCGGTAAAGCCCCTTGGCTTCGGCGCGCGCAAGCATCTCCGGCGTGATGTCGATGGCATCAACCGTGAGATCCCGCAGATGCTCGGCCAGAAGACCCGTGCCGGCACCGATGTCCAGCACAGGCTCGTTCCCGGACATTTCCGCACGAAACAGGTTCGCGATCTCGCGCGGGGCAATGTAACCCCACCCCGCGCCGAAGCTGTCGTCATAGGTCTCGGCCCACTCGCCATAGAGACGTCGCGCATCCTCGGGCCCATTGATCTCGTAGGCCCGGTCCAGATCGTAGTCATCGCCGGTCATATCAGCCTCCCCGCCGCGGTGGAGTCCCATCCGATCAGGCGGGTGTCAAGGCGTTATGCGGCTCCGGCGCGCGTGCGAAAGACTTCGTTGATCATGCGCTCGAGGCGGGCTTCCTCGTGCAGCGCTGATTTCACGAAGCGCGCGCGGTCTTCCTCGCTGATGTCAGGCGCATCCCGAAGCACCTCGAGCGAAGACCGGATGGCGGTCACCGCGTTCAGCAGACGCTCGCGTGGCTGTTCTGCCGAGATCTTTGGCGCCGACGGCACGACACGCCCCAGCAGCGCACCAAAGGTGCGCCGGATGGCCTGAGAACGCAGTTCGTGTCCGCGCTGGATGTATTTGTCGATTTCGCTCCACGACAGCTCGTGGGCATGCGACGATGAAGTAGAAAGTTTGATGTCTTGTCCGCTCATTGAAGACCTCCTGTGGTTAGGACATCTTCCTCCCGAAGCCTCGATCAGCGCATTCTGTGGTGCGCTGCACAACGGGAAACTGGCAAATATCTCCGCGTCTTTCAAGGCCCGCTCCGCTTGGCTCGCACAAGTTTTTTTGCAGTTGCGAAAAAGCCCTGCTTGCGTTTCTTGCGCGCACCGGCGGCGTCGGTGTGAGCCTGCCCGCGAGGGGTCCCCGTGCGGACAGACGCGCCGGACAAGGACCGGCGCAAGTTCGGAACCCGTATTCGACATCCCGCGCAACAATCAGCGGCGCTTCGGGCCCGGCCGGGTCGTTTCCTTGCGCACCCCTGCAGGGAGGCTGTTACCGTCAAGGGCACATTGCAGGCTTCAGTCGTTCGTGAGAACGACTCGGCCGGTGATCTTGCCGTTGCGCAGATCATCCAGCGTCTGGCTCGCCGCGCTCAACGGACGGGAACTGACAGGCAACTCCTGCACTTTGCCCGAACGCACCAGATCGATCAGCTCGCGAAGATCGTTGCACGACCCGACGTATGAGCCCCGCACGGTGAGTGCCTTCTGCGGCAGCCAGGGCAGCGGCATCTTGAAGTCCCCGCCATGAAGGCCGACCACCACATAGCGGCCCATCTTCACGAGCGCATGAACCGACAACCGCGCCGTCTGCGGGACACCCACGGTGTCGACGACACCGAGCAGTTTGTTGTCGGTGATCTGCCGCAACTCGTGGAGCGCGTCCTCTCTGGCCGAGTCGAGAACCGCGTCTGCCCCCATCCCCACGGCGGCCTGTCGCTTCACCGGATCGATGTCGACGGCGACGATTTTCTCGAAGCCCATTGCCTTGCCGATGGCGATGGCATTGAGGCCAAGACCGCCGGCCCCGAATACGGCGAGCCACTCGCCGGGGTTCATCTGCGCCGGATCGACCTTCTTGAGGGCGCAGTAGACCGTGACACCTGAGCAGGCGTAGGGCGTGACCGTGTCCAGATCCAGCCCTTCGATGTCGACCAGAAAGCGCGGATGATCAACGAGCACATACTCTCCATAGCCGCCATCGCGCACGACGCCAAGCGCGCGCATCCTCGTGCAATCGTTCTCGCGCCCTGAGGAGCAGGCGATGCAATCTGGTTCCAGACAACCGATCCAGGGATGCACCAGCATCGTCTGACCGATCGGCGCATCTTCCGCCTCGGGACCTGCGGCCACGACCTCCCCAAGGATTTCATGCCCCAAGGCCTGCGGCAGGTGCATCCCCCGAGCGCCCATCTCGAGCTTTCCTTCCTCGCCCAGATCGAAAAAGCCGTCCTGAATGTGCAGATCCGAGTGGCAGACACCCGATCGGCGCACGCGCACGAGCACCTCCGTGCCCGATGGCTCGGGCAGTTCCCGCGTCCGTGTCTCGAGCGGCTTGCCGAACTCGACAAGATCATAGCTGGTGTAGGTGTCCATGTGTGTCCTCCCGCGTTTTTTGTCTGCGCCGAGCATGGCGCAGAGGGGTCATATGGTAAAGTCCGTGGGTGCGGGTCCTCGCGGTGTCCGCGGCATCGAGGGTTCAGGAGGCAGCGCGGATCTGCTGCTCGGCCGCCGCGCATTTCAAAGGGAGTTCAAACCAGAATGACGATCCCACGCCCTCCTGGCTCTCGACGCCGATGCGCCCGCCCATGCGCTTGACGATCTCGTAGGAGATGCTGAGGCCGAGACCCGCGCCGCCATATCGTCGGGTCAGCGAATCGTCGGCCTGGGTGAATGGTGCGAAAATCTTGTCTTGCATGACCTCCGGGATCCCGATGCCGGTGTCATGCACCTCGATGCGGACGATGCTCTGCGTCACCGCGGACAGCACCACTGAGACGGACCCATGATCGGTGAACTTCGATGCATTGCCGACCAGATTGGTGAGGACCTGGCGCAACCCGCGCCGGTCCCCGGTTCTGAGATCTTCGATGTCGGATGCGATTTCGGTGGTCAGTTCTATCGATGACGCAGCCGGTGTGTGGCGGGCCTCGACCAGAACTTCCTCGACTGTCTCACGGAGGCTGAAGTCGACCGTCGAGGCGACCTCAGCTTCGCTGCTGAGCTTCGAGATCTCGAGCACCCGATCGATCAAGTCCAGCAAATGCGTGCCCGATACGTGGATATGCCCGACATTGCGCCGCTGGCTGTCACTGAGATCATCCGCAAGAAGCAACGTGGCCATGCCCAGGATCCCGTTGAGCGGCGTCCGCAGTTCATGAGACATGGTGGCCAGGAACTTGGACTTCGCGTCTTCCGAGGCCTTGGCGTACCTGATCGCCCGCAGCAATTCCTCTTCACGCGCTTTCAGGTCGTTGATCTGCACACCGACCCGAACAGTCCCGCCGCTCCGAAGGCGCCGCTTTCCGACACGGTTCCAGCCGATGAGCGGAAAGTAGCGCTCGACCATCGGGCCATCCAGCGGCGGCTGCTGCGACTGACAATACTTCACATGCTCGGCGCGCTGTTCAGGTGTCGCGTTCGGACCTGCGCTGGCAGCCACGATCTCCGAATAGGTCGGCGTCTCGACCGGCGTCTCCCCGATGCGGTCGCCGAAATAGGCAACATGATCCTCGCGGTAGTGCACATTGGATGCCCGCAGCCGCTCGTCCCGGTCGTAGACGGCGACGGGCAGCGGCATCGCTTCCACGGCTTCGTGCAGGAGCACTGGATCGATCAGCTTTGTCGTCGAGCGGATGAGTTGGCTCGCACCCGCGAGCAGGCCCACCCCTGCAAGCCCCAGGCCAACAGCCCACAAATCGGCCCCGCCCAGCACGCCGATCACAGCAGCCGCGCCGAATGCGGCGCCAGACAGAATCAGGAGTACAATCGTGCGTACACAACAGATCTTGGGGCGTAACAAGGTCTTCATGTGCCAGTTATCTTTTTTGTTACTCCAGCCGGTAATAGGTATCGTCCGTAGATATAGAAATAAGTTACCGCGCTTTATCTACGGCATGTCAACGACCAAACTTGTTCCAATATGATCCAAACAACGCTTCCTCTGCGGGTTTGTCTTCAGCGATCGTCGTGACGAGGTGGGTGATGTTGACGAAATGACGCCAATTCAGGTTCTCTGAGATCGAGTTCCCGGCCCAGGTGCCGCACCCCATGCTCAGTGTGAACGGCAGCGCGTTGTCGAAGCTTCCGCCATTGCCAAAGGTGTGTGCCTGATTGACGAGGACCCGGACCACATCAAGCTCTTCGGCGAGCACACGACCGCGCGTGGCGTCCGAGGTATGAATGCCACAGGAATGGCCCATACCTTCGTGCGCAAGGATTTTGTGGGTCAGCTCTCGCGCATGATCGAAATCGCGCGCACGATAGACGGTGAGGACAAGCGACAGCTTTTCACCCGAGAGCGGCGCGTCGTGCCCGATGGAGTGCTCTTCCACCATCAGAAACTTGGCATCGGCAGCTTCCGGCAAGTCGAACACATCGGCCAGAACGGGCATGTCCTTCGCGATCACGTGCCGGTTCAGGCGTCCTCCCTGCCAAAGCGTCTCGATCACCTTCTGCCGACCATGCTCGTCGACGAGGTGGCCACCGGCTCTGGTGAGCGCCTCGAGCGCTGAGTCGTAGATCGAGTCGATCAGGATGATGGCGTTCTCTGACGAGCATGACGTGGCATTGTCGAAGCATTTCGACGCGGTGATCTTCGCGGCCGCATCATCAAGATCAGCCGTCTCGTCAATGATCACCGGTACATTGCCCGCGCCCACGCCGATGGCGGGTGTGCCCGAGCTGTAAGCGCGACGCACATTGTTCTGACTGCCGGTGACAACCACCAGATCCGCCATCTCCATCAGCGTCTGCGTCGCGGCCTTGTCCACCGGGGCCTCGAGACACTGCACAAGATCGGGATCGTGCCCGGCCTTGGCAAGTTCGGCACGCGCCAGCTCGACAAAACGCGACGTGGTCTTGTGACCTGCTGGCGACGGCGCGACGATCACCGCATTCGCGCCCTTGAGCGCCAGCATGGCTTTGTTCGCAGGTGTGGCAGCCGGGTTGGTCGACGGGCACACCGCCGCCACGACACCCACGGGTTTGGCCCATTTCACCAGGCCGCGCTCCGGGTCTTCTTCGATCACACCGACCGAGCGTATCCGCGAGAGGTCCCGCAAGCAGCCGAAGGTCTTTCGGGTGTTCTTGGTGATCTTGTCGACGACATTGCCAAGGCCCGTGTCTTCGACCGCAAGCTCGGCGAGCTCGCGCGCATGCTCGGGCTTGTAAATCGCCCAGGCGACAGCCGTTACCGCTTCATCGACACGCGCCTGATCGGCGTCTCGCAGAGTTGCCATCGCCGCCCGCGCCCGGCGCAGCTGCGCCTCGATACCGGCGCGTTGCGCAATCACGGCTCCCTGCACGGTCATTGTCTCACCCCTTCTTCAGCGCGCGGACGACGCGCGCCGCAGCCACCGGCTGGCCGGCTGCGTATGCCTCGTGGTTACGCTCGATCGCATCGAGTCGGTAGTGATAATTGACCATGATGCCTGCCGACCGGGCCATTCCACGCTCCGACCGGTCCGCCATCCAGTGGATGTTCGCGAGCTCGGCGCCGTTTCCAAGGTGAAAACGCGCAACGGGATCAACGGGCTGTCCGTCCGACCGCTTCGCATCCAGCAAGTACTGAGCGGCAAGCGACAGCGCCTGCGGTTTCAGTGTGCGTTGCGCCTCGTCGTCCTCGGCCCATCCATCTGTCAATTGCTCCAGAAGCGTCGCCGCAGCCCCCTCTGGCTCCGATGCGGCCTGGGACCGGACCCATTCAAGCAATCCGGGCACCGGCGAGAGTGTCACGAATGTATCGAGCTTCGGCAGCGATTGTGCCAGATCCGCTGCCACCTGCTTGATGAGGAACGCCCCGAACGAGACACCTGCCAAGCCGCGCTGGCAGTTCGAGATCGAGTAGAACGACGCAACTGTGGCGCTTTTCGGCTCGGCGGGCGTGCGCTCCTCGCTGAGCAGAGAATCGATTGAGGAAGGCACCTCGTTTCCGAGGGCCACCTGGACAAAGATCAGGGGCTCATCCGGCATCGACGGATGGAAGAAGCCGAAGCAGCGCCGGTCCGCAGGCTCGACCCGGCGGCGCAACTCGCGCCAGCTTCGGATCTCATGCACCGCCTCGTACTCAATGATTTTCTCGAGCATCGCCGCGGGTGTGTTCCAGTCGATCGGCCTGAGAACCAGAAAGCCCCGGTTGAACCAAGAGGCCAGCAGGTGGGCCATGTCGTTGTCGATCCGCCTGAGTTCGGGTTCCGCCCGTATCCTGTCAAGCAAGGCGACGCGCAGGCGGACAAGCCGCTCCGTCGCACCCGGCGCGACGTTGAGCCGGCGGAGCAGTTCCTGGCGTGGTGGCTCGGCAGTTCTCGAAAGCGTTTTCAACGTTTCGGCATTTGGGGTCGCGGAATAGGCTTCGGCGGCGCTTCGCACGGCATCCGGATCCGGATCGTAGGCATGGGCCAGGTGCGCGAAGAACGCGGCGAGGCCATCATCGTCCAGCGCCTCCACACGGCTCAAGACCTCGGCTGCAATCGCGACGGCGGACGCTTCACCTTTGGATGACATCAGACGTGCACACAACGCTTCGATAGCGATCGTGCCCTCGCCGGTACCGGACCAGTCCACAAGACGCACGCTACGGTCGATGACCGCGTTGAGCAGATCGCTGAGCGCAGTAATTCGGCTCATGAAACCCTCTCGGCCATGGCGCGGACTCTGCGCCGTCTCATTCCAAACGTTCCGATTCCCTCACGCACCCCGGATGGCGCGATCATGACCGTGTCCAAAACTGCTCCAATTTTTGCAGCAGAACACACACCTGTCCAGCGCTTGACAGCCCATCTGAGCCCCATCATCGTGCCTGCGAAACTCAAGGAGACCACTCGTGACACTCGCTCCGGACATCCGAGACACGCTTCTGGGCGTGACGACGGCGACGATCACCACCATCCTACTCAAGAAGGGTCTGCGCAACGTATGGATGCGCGGCACCCTGCCGCTGCGCTCCGACCAGGAGCGCGTCGTGGGGCGGGCCTTCACGCTGCGGTTCGTGCCGGCACGCGAGGATCTGGCCACCCCCGCATCATGGTCATCCCCGATCTCGACCCGTGGCGCGATCGAGGCGATGCCGGAGGGCTGCGTCGCGGTGGTCGATGCCATGGGCGTGACGGACGCGGGCATCTTCGGGGACATCCTTTGCGCGCGCATGGCAGAGCGCGGCGTTGCCGGTCTCGTGACGGATGGGGTGGTGCGCGATCTCGAGGGGGTTCTGTCGACGGGGCTGGCGGTGTTCTGCCAGGGTGCGGCAGCGCCGCCCTCGGTCGCCGGCCTCACTTTTGTCAACTGGAGCGAACCGGTGGCCTGTGGCGGCGTCGCGGTGTTTCCCGACGATGTCGTCGTCGCCGACAAGGATGGCGCTGTGCTGATTCCGGCCGCGTTCCTCGATCAGGTGCTGGCGGAAGCGCCCGAGCAGGAACGCATGGAAGGCTGGATCCTCGATCAGGTCACACAGCACGGAGCGACCCTGCCCGGCCTCTATCCGATGAACGAGGAAACCCGCGCCAGATATGATGCGTGGAAAGCCGGACAGAGTTGAACGTCCAGCCGGTGCTCCTCAACCGAAGCCGACCGAAACGCCCCCATCCGCGAGAAGCGCTGACCCGGTAACAAAGCTCGCGCGGTCCGAGAGAAGAAAGGCTGCGGCCTGCGCAATCTCGCCGGGTGCCGCCATTCGGCCAATCGGATGCAATCCCGAAATGTAGCTGTGCACCTCCGGATCATCTCCGGCCATCTCGGTGATCGTGCCGCCGGGAAGGAGCGCGTTCACCCGCACACCGTCGGACGCATGCTCTGCGGCAAGTGACTTCACCAATCCGAGCAGCCCCGCCTTGGAGGCCGCGTAGGCAGCCATCCCGGACAAGCCTCCGTTGCTATAGCCCACGAACGAGCCTGTGAACACGATGGCCCCCCCGCGCAGCTTCAGCGCGGGGAGTTGGTGCTTGGCTGCCAGAAAACTGCCGGTCAGATTCGTCGCCATCACAGCATCCCACGTGTCGAGCGCCATCTCGGTCACCTGGGATGTCTGACCCATCATACCGGCATTGTTGAAAGCGCCGTCCAGTCCGCCGAACTCTGTTATGGCATCGGCAACCAGCGCCGCCGCGTAATCGGCGTCGCGCACATCGCCTGCCCGCACCCGCACTTGACCGCCGGTCGAAGTGATCTCTTCAGCGAGCGCACGCAACTTGGCATCCCGTCTCGCGCCAAGCACGAGGGTTGCGCCCTCGCTCGCAAACAGGCGTGCCGCGGCAGCCCCGATGCCGCTGCTCGCGCCGGTGATCAGAATCGTTTTGTCCTGTAGCAGCATGACCGCCCTCCGCCTGAGAATGCTCGTGCATTCGCTAGCAGACCGGCTGGACGGGCAGCGACCCGATTCCTGCGCTCTGGGCCTGAAGCCGGGCCGGAGCCTGGACCCAGACCCGGCTCTAACCGGTCAATGTGGGGCGGTCGGCGGATCTTGACGGCGGGTTGCGCCAAGGAGGCGTCTGAAAAAGTCCGGATCAGCGTGCTGTTCGCGATTGGTGTCTGGAGAACGTGGCCGCCCCTGGCGATCGCCGTACATCTCGACATCGTCGATTGGACAGCCCGGATGGAAGACCATCCAGCGGTCGACATCCTGTTCGGAACTTTCCTGGACGAAGCGAAGCCGGAGTTTCTCGTCCGAGCCCTCGAGACCCATCGTGTCCCCGTCGGCGAACTGGTTGTTCGAGGTGGTGAGCATCCACTGCGCCCCCAACACGTAAAGAGTGGCATCCGCTCTCGAGACGGGTGCGGGCATGAAGGTCACGTCGTGCCCCGTGAACGCCGCGAGACCATGCGACGCACAACCGATCTGCGGCACGTCTCCGTCCTGGCCAAAGTACCGGTAGGCGGTCCAGGCCGGGAGCGGCCACTCACCGCGCACCGCCGTTTTCGCAGCCCCGACCCACGTGCCGGGCGCGACGAGAAGCCTCGCACTGTAGTGGTAAACTGCAACGCATGTCGGCAGGCCTGCAAGCACCGCGGTCAGGCATGTCAGCGCACGCATTGCGCGGAACCGGCTCGCGATGTCGTGCTCTTTCGAATCGATCGTGATCGAGACGTAACGCCGGAACTTCGCGGCCGGCGGACGCCCTGACTCGAAGCCCGAGACGAGCGGTGTGGCGGCGACCAACTCGCCCGAGAGGGCGCCGGGCACCCCCGAGAACGACATCAGCCCGCCTTCGACCGGGTCGTCATTGGTGAGGCAGCCAACGATCACATCCTCGGTACTGATGGGCGGCATCGTGTAACCCGGCAGCATGGGCTGCCAGCCGCGCATCTCGGGATAATCCTCGCCCAATGCCACGGCTATTTCATCCAGGCTGAAGTCCAGCGGCTGATCGAACCAGACGTAGACACTGAAGCACGCCTGCCGTGCGGCGTCACTGTTGCGTTGCTCCCCCATGGCTCAGGCACCGGGTCCGCGCTGCATCATAGCGACGACGTCGAGGATCTTGCCCATCGCCTCGGATGCGATCTCCATATGCAATGCGGTCTGCTGAAGCGAGGCGAGCTCGCCCTCTTCGATCTTGCCATCCGCCCCGGCCATCCGGGCGGCAAAGCAGAAGGCTGTCTCGCGCAGCGCCGGCGTGAGCGTCGTCGCAGCACCCGCGATCGTCGCCTCGTGCCCGCTCCGTTCGATCTCGTCGATGATCCCGACAATGATCGCGCTGAATTCCTTACCCGAAAATCCACGGAACAGCGGGCTCAGCCTGCACATGTTGATCAGCTGGTCGTTCTCGGCATTCGCAATGCTGCCATCTGCGATCATGGTCGAGACCGCAGGCGTGATCACGGCCCTGGCGACATCGTTCGCCGAGGTGCGCCCGCCAGAGCGCAGTCTGGAAAAAATGCTCATGAAGATCCCCTCGATTGCAGTGCCATTGGCCTCTGCGTTCCGAGGGTTCTACCTCTTAAAGTGGGCGGGAGCAGGGCGCGATCGATCAGCCTTTGATCGCTGAGGCGATTGCCGTGCCGAGATCGGTGGTCGACGCATTCCCACCGAGGTCTCGCGTCTTCGGCGCGCCCGGATCTCCGACCACGGATTCGATGGCACGGATGATCGCACCCGCCGCCTCCGCCTCGCCCAGGTGTTCGAGCATCATGGCCGCCGACCAGATCTGGCCCACCGGATTTGCAATCCCCTGCCCCGCAATATCGGGCGCCGAGCCGTGCACCGGCTCGAACATGCTCGGATGATCACGCTCGGGATTGATGTTGGCCGACGGCGCGACGGCGATGGTGCCGGTCACTCCCGGCCCGAGGTCAGAGAGGATGTCGCCGAAGAGATTGGTCGCCACGATGACCCGAAACGCCTCCGGCTGCATGACCAGGCGTGCGGCGAGGATGTCGATGTGATGCTCGACCGTTTCGATGCCGGGATACTCGGCCGCCACGGCCCTGAAGCGCTCGTCCCAATAGGGCATCGATATGAAGATGCCATTCGACTTGGTGGCCATGTCGACGCGGTCCGCCCCGATCCGGCGCGCGAGCTCGAACGCGTAGCGACTGATCCGGTCACAGCCCTTGCGGGTGAAGACCGCCTGCTGGGTGACGAACTCGCGTTCGGTGCCGCCGAACATCCGCCCGCCGACCTGCGAGTACTCACCTTCGGTGTTCTCGCGCACCACCCAGAAGTCGATATCACCGGGCTGGTGATTGCGGACCGGCGGGGTGATGCCGGGCAACAGCCGCACCGGGCGAAGATTGACGTACTGGTCGAACTCCCGCCGGATCGGGACCAGCAGCCCCCAGAGCGAAATATGATCTGGCACCCCGGGAAACCCGACAGCCCCGAGAAAAATCGCATCATGCTCCGAGAGCCGCGCGATACCATCGTCGGGCATCATGCTGCCCGTGGCCTTGTAGCGCTCGCATGACCAGTCGTAGTGCGTGAGTTCGAACGTGGCGCCACACAACGCCCCAGCGGCTTCCAGGCAGCGCAGACCCTCGGGCATCACCTCATTGCCGATGCCATCGCCTGGAATGCAGGCGATCCGGTAGGTGGTCATGGCTTGTCTCCTCGGAGCTCGGACGGGTCAGCGATCAGCGCCTCGAGACGCTCATTCCAGTCCCCGAGTGCTGGACCGAGCGCATCGATCCGACCGGGGGTGTCACTCAAACGCGGAAATGTCGCCGGTACGGCAATTTCACCCAGTGCCGGATCATGCACCCGGGCGATCGCATTGCGGGCGGCGAAATGCGGGTCTGCGAAGATCTCCGCGATCGAGTTGATCGGCCCGCACGGGACCTCGCCCTGCGTGCAGAGACGCACAACCTCCGACATCGGGTGCGCCTGCGTGAAAGCCTCGACCGCGCCGTCGATGGTCGCACGATCCGCCAGCCTGTCTGCGGTATGCGGATGGCTGTCGGCGAGCTCGGGGCGATCGAGGACCATCGTCATCCGCTGCCACATCCGATCGGACGTGCACGCGATCGCGACCCATTTCCCGTCAGCGCAGGGAAAGTGCCCATGAGGGCAAACCTGCCGGGTGGCGGTGCCTTCTCGCCCGCGCACGATCCCCGCGCGGTCATAGGCGGGGGCGAGATCGTCGAGCACCCGGAAGATGGATTCGAACAACGCCACATCGATGACCTGGCCGCGGCCTGTTTGATCTGCGACGCGCAACGCCATCATCACCCCGAGCGCGCCATACATGCCCGACAGATAGTCCGCCAGGGACGTTGAACCCGGCGTCACCGGCGGTCCTTCCGGCATGCCCGCGAGATGGCTGAGCCCGCCGACGGCGTGTGCGATCCGCGCAAAACCTGGTCGATCCCGGTACGGCCCGGTCTGGCCATATCCCGAGATGCGCAGGATCACCAGTCGGGGGTTCGCCGCGAGGAGCACGTCGGGGCCGAGGTTCCAGCGCTCGAGCGTGCCCGGCCGGAAGTTCTCGATCAGCACGTCCGACCGGCGCACCAGCTGGACAAGCCGGGCTGCATCTTCGGCGGCTTTCAGATCCAGCGTCACCGAGTGCTTGTTGCGCCCCTCGCTCAAGAATGCGAGCGAGCGCTCCGGATCTTCGGTGGGCGTGCCGAACCTGCGTGCCGGATCGCCGCCCTCGGGGTGCTCCACCTTGATGACCTCGGCGCCGAACTCACCCATCATCGAGGCGGCATACGGCCCGGCAATAAAGGTGGAGAGGTCCAGAACGCGCACCCCGTCGAGGGGTCTCATGCCATCCGCCCCAACCATCGCGAGCAGCCCGGTCTCACCGGATCATCCCGTCGAGCGCACTCTGATCGATTCCGACTGCATCGAAGTGCGCGCGCACCTTCTCGAGCCGGGTGAACACATCTTCATAGCCCGTCTGATTGCCCTGCTCGTCGGTGTAGATCAGCGAACCCGTGACGATGAAAAACGTGATCATGTCCACGGTTTGATCGGCCTCGCAGACCAGCGTGTGCGCCTCGCCCGGAGGCTCAAGGATGTAGGTTCCGCTCGGCGCAGTCCAATCATGCTCGAGATAGCGCCAGCTGCCCTGCAGCGTGAACCCGTGCACAGGTCCCGTGTGATAGTGCCTCGGCATCTGCGTGCCGGGTGTCATGCGCAGGATGTTTGTCCAGCCGCCCTGGCTGACATTGAAAGCGACAGGTCGAAAACGCACACCCGCGCGATGTTCGATCCAGTATTCGTTCTCTTCCAGACAATCGTTGATGACGATCTCATCGATCAGATTCACCGAGCTGAAACTGCGAGCCGTTGCTGCAACGTCCTTCAATTCGACCTCCCCTTTGGATTTATGCGAGCACGCGGACCGGACGCCCGGCCAGCCAGGCTTCGATCGACTCGACCATCTGCGGATAGAACAGGCTATACGTGCCGGTGGTCACGTAACCCAAATGCGGCGTCAACAAGGTGCGTGGACACTTCAGAAGCGGGTTGTCGGCCGGAACTGGTTCCTCGTCGTAGACATCGATGCCGGCACCGGCGAGACGCCCGGCCGTCAGAGCGTCGACCAGCGCATCGGTATCGATGATCGGTCCGCGCGAGGTGTTCACCAGATAGGCTGTGGGCTTCATCAACGAGAGTTCCGCCGCACCAACGAGGCCGCGGGACCGCTCACCCAGCTTGTAGTGGATCGAGAGGAAGTCGGCCTCGCGAAAGAGCGTGTCCTTGTCCACCCGCCGCGCGCCCGCCTTCGCGGCAGCCTCGTCGGTCAAGTTCTGCGACCACGCGATCACCTCCATGCCGAAGACGCGCCCGATCTCGGCCATGCGCTGTCCCAGTCGGCCCAGGCCCAGCAGACCGAGGGTTCTGCCGGAGAGATCGGTCCCCATCGTGGTGATCCAACGGCCCTCACGAATGCGCTGATCCTCGATGGGGATATGGCGCGCAAGGCCGAGGATGAGGCCCCAGGCGAGCTCCGGCGTCGCTTCTGCCGAGCCCGACGTGCCACAGACGGCAATCCCGTGATCCCGGCAGGCGTCCAGATCGATTGCTGCATTTCGCATGCCGGCCGTCGCGAAGAGCCGTGCATTGGGCAGGCGCTCGATCAGGTCCCGGCCCAAGGGAGAACGTTCCCGCATGATCCCGATGATCTCGAAGGGCGACAGGCGTTCCGCAAAGCCCTCGAGCCCTTCATAGGGCTGATTGAAAAACGTGATCTCATGCGCAGCTTCGAGCGCCGACCAGTCGGCCATCTCCCGGGCGATGCCCTGATAGTCGTCCAGCACAGCAATCTTCATTGTCTCGCTCCCGTCTGATTGGGGCGCACGTTCAGGCCGGAAGCGGCGCCGGTCAAGTCCGGGCCGGATGATATCGCGAGTGCAATGGCCCCGCTATCCATCGTGAAACGCGAGCAAGAGCTGATTGACCGCATCAGGGCACTCGTACATGGCCCAGTGACCGCACGCCGGTATCACGTCGGTCCGCACATCGGGTTTTGCCGCGCGACACCGCGCAAATCGTTCCTCGACGGGGGGAATGGCCGCTGCATCGTGCTCGCCGTAGACGACCATAACCGGACACGACAGCCGCCCGATCCGGTCGGGCGTGCCATCAGCCCAGCTCAGCCGGCGCGAGTCGAACCGGGTCCGCGCAACGTTGCGCGCCTGCATGTCGACAGCCCACTCATCGATCTTGGCCTCATCCCAGATCATCAGACGCGCGAGATTCTCGCGATGCATCGCGCGCAGTTCCGTCTCCGTGGGTTCGCGCCCCAGCTCCTGAGCAAGCCTACGGCGTGAGCCAAGCGTGAACGGTCGTCCCAGCGGCGGGCCGTAGCCCGCGCCACCCGTCATTGAAAGGCTGGCTGTGCGTTGTCCAAACCGGACCGCCATGTCGGCCGCCACGAATCCTCCGAACGAAAATCCCGCAAAATGGATGTTAGCCGCCCCCTCCGTCATCTCATCGATCGCGACATGTACAGTCGCAAGATAGTCCTCGACCGAGGTCTCCCACGGCACGGCATCGGAATCGCCATAGCTCGGCAGATCAACCGCCAGAACACGGAATCGGCTGGCAAGGGCGTCGACATTGAGCGCCCAGTGCAGCCACGATCCGGCACCTCCGTGCAGCAGCACAAGTGGCGGACCTGCGCCGAATGCCCGAAAGGCGACGCCTTCAGACGTCCGCGTGAAACCAGGATCAGATGTCCTGCGATCTGCTATCTGTTCCAACCCTGCCTCCGGACTGGTCGAACTTGCCTGTTTGCTAACGCGGCGCCATTGACTATCAGCAGTGTGCACCACTGCATACCGCCGAGAGAGACCCAGCACGTTGTTGACCACTCACGAGATGAATCTGGATCAGGCAGTCTTCTGTCCGCGATCGATCGGGCTGGTGGGGCTCTCCGACAATGCAGCAAAACCAACGGGACGGGTGCTGCGCCTGCTTCGCAATGGCGGGTATCGTGGCAACATCCATGCAGTGAACCCGAGGCGTCAGACGGTTCAGGGCCTGCAGGCGTACCCGGCGCTCTCCGACCTGCCCGAAGTGCCGGATCATGTCTACGCACTTGTCGCAACGGCACATGTCGCAGGCGTGGTGGACGAGTGTGCAGAGCAAGGCGTGCCCGTCGTGACCGTCCTGGCGGACGGGTTCGCCGAGACGGGGTCCGAGGGTCTGGCGGCACAGCTTGCCTTGGTCGACCGGGCGCGCGAAGCCGGAACGCGTCTCCTCGGTCCGAACTCCATGGGCATTGCCGATCTGCACGCGGGTACCTGGCTGACGGTCAACGCCATCTACGAGGAGCCCGATCACATTGCCGGTCCGGTGGCGCTGCTGTCGCAATCCGGCTCGATGATGGGAGGTGTCATCAGCCGGGCAAAGGCATTGGGGATCGGGTTTTCACGCATTGCAGGCGTGGGCAACGAGGCCGATCTGGGCATCGCAGAGCTCGGTCAGATGGTCCTGAGAGATCCGAACACCGAAGTTGTGCTGCTCTTCCTCGAAACAATTCGGGACGCCGACGGCCTGGCCCGTCTGGCAGCCTCGGCACACGAGGCGGGAAAGCCCGTCATCGCCTACAAGCTCGGACGATCTACTGTTGGCCAGCAGCTTGCTGTTGCCCACACCGGGGCTCTTCTCGCCGAAGATGCGGTCGTTGATGCCTTTCTCCGCGATGTGGGGATCGCGCGGATCCGCACCCTCGATGGTCTGATCGAAGCGCCCGCCTTGTTCGCCGGACAGCGTCCACCCTCACGCCCGCCGCGCATCGGTGTGATGACCACCACAGGCGGCGGCGGCGCAACCGTGTGTGACCAGTTGGCGCTGGCGGATGTATGCATCCAACGCCCCGCTCGGGCGACGTTCGACAAGGTCCGAAGCACCGGTCTGAACATCGTCGACGGACCGATGCTTGATCTGACGCTCGCAGGTGCCGGTGCGGCGTATGTGAAAGCGGCTGTCGAGGCCATGGCCTCGGACACCGAGACGGACATGATCCTGTCGGTCACGGGCTCTTCGGGACGGTCAGCGCCGCAGCGAACGGTTGATGCGCTTGTCGCAGGTGAGCGTCACGGAAAGCCGCTCACTGCATTCGTAACACCGGACGCGCCCGAGACGCTCGGCAAACTGCTTGAAGTCGGCATACCCGTTGCACGCACGCCGGAAAGCTGCGCCGACGTGATCGGTGCCTATGCCCGCTGGCGGATACCGCGCGTTGCCTCGCGACCGGCGGCGGTCTTCGTGGGGGCAACCTGTGCACTCGACGAAAAGGCGTCGTTCGAGCGCTTGGCGGCCCTCGGCGTGCCCGTCGTGCAGCACATCGAGATCTATCCCGATCAAATTCCCGAGACCTTGCCCTTCGGGTATCCGATGGTCGTGAAACTGCTCTCCGACGCCGTGGCGCACAAGACCGAGATCGGCGGGGTCATCACGGGCATTCGAAACAGAGACGAGCTTGCCATCGCTGTCAGCTCAATCTGCCAGAACCTCGCCAACCAAGTACCGGGGGTGGCCGCGGACCGCCTGCTCGTCGCACCGATGATCGATGATGTGGTCCAAGAGGTGCTGATCGGATACCGGCGGGATGCGCAGATCGGTCCGGTGATCACGCTCGCCCCGGGCGGCGTTCTGGTCGGCCTGTACGACGACAAGTCCGTGCGATTGGCACCGGTCGACACCCGTACCGCGCAAGAGATGGTCCTCGAGGTTAGGGGTCTGGCGCCGACACGCGGGCACCGCAACCGACCGGCCGGAGACGCGGATGCACTGGCCGACGCCATCTCTGCGCTGTCGCAACTTGCCTTCGACCCGGACGTTGTCGAGGCCGAGGCTAACCCCCTTATGGTGCGCACAAGCGGCGTGGTTGCCGTGGACGCGCTTGTGACGCTCGCCGAAAGGAGACCATGATGACCCTCCACGACACCATCCGTGCCCAGTGCTCCGAGGCGGAGTGGCAAACGCGCGTCGATCTCGCGGCCTGCTACCGTCTTGTCGATCTCTTCGGCTGGTCGGACCTGCTGGGCACACATATCTCGGCCCGCGTGCCGGGCGAGGAAGACGCTTTTCTCATCAATCCCTACGGGCTGCTCTTCGAGGAGATGACGGCCTCGTCCCTTGTCAAGGTGGACGAGGCGGGCCAGATCCTGTCGCCGACCGAGTATCACATCAACCCGGCAGGCTTCGTCATTCATTCGGCCATCCATATGGCCAAGCCCGAGCTTGCGTGCGCATTGCACACCCACACGCAGGCGGGCACCGCTGTGGCCACAGCCGAAGCAGGCCTGAAGCCGCTGACACAGCACGCCCTCGCAATCATCGCGCACACGGCCTATCACGGCTATGAGGGCATCGCGACGGACCTTTCGGAACGCGAGCGACTGGTCGCCGATCTTGGGGATGCGAACCTTCTGATCCTGCGAAATCACGGGTTGCTGACCGTGGGTCGGACGATCGCCGAGGCCTTTGTCTGGATGTACCGTGCCGAGCGCGCCTGCCGCATGCAGGTGGCGTTCGACAACACCGGCGAGCGGGCGGTCGAGATACCGAAGGACGTGGTCGATGTCACGATCCAGCGCAACCTGAAGGCCAACTCACCCGAGGGTCACCGCCCGATCGGGGTCTATGAGTGGCCTGCACTGATCCGCAAACTGGATCGGATCGATCCCTCTTACCGCGATTGAGGAGCCGGATTTTTGGACACTTTCCCAGCGGCACCAGAGCGTCAGGTCACCCTCGCAAACTGGCGCACAGCCCCGTTTTCATCCTGGGCGTTCCATCATGTGCGCGAACTCATTCCCAGCGCCGACATCGATATCGCGCCAGACAGGGTGCGCCCGCTTGAGATCGCCCCGGCAGACCTGACCGGACTGCAGATCGACGGGCCCGAAGGTCCAGCAACCTTCGAGCAGGCGCTTGCCGAGACCTGTACAGACGGTCTGGTCGTGCTGAAAGACAGACGCATCGCTTTCGAGCGCTACGCCAACGGCATGACGGACCGCACTCCGCATATCTGCATGTCGGTATCGAAGTCCCTCCTCGGGATGCTTGCAGGCATACTTGCCGAGCGCGGGGCCCTCGATGTGACCGCGCCCGCCACTCTCTATGTGCCGGAGCTGAAGGGCACGGCGTTCGAGGCCACGACGATCCGTCACCTTCTGGACATGCGCACCGGGGTCCTGTTCGACGAGGACTATCTCGCGACGTCCGGTCCGATCATCGAGTATCGCAAGGCTCAGGGCTGGAACCCCACGCCGCCTGGCGAGCCGCCGTCTGACCTGCGCAGCTTTCTTCTGTCGCTCATGAAGACCTGCGCCCCGCATGGCGGCGCAACCCACTACGTCTCGCCATGCACCGATCTCATGGCATGGATTCTCGAGCGAGCGACCGGCCAGCGTTATGCGGATCTGCTGTCGGCGCATCTGTGGCAACCGCTAGGGGCCGCAACGCCCAGCTACATCACCGTCGACCGGTTGGGAGCGCCACGCGCGGCCGGCGGTGTCTGTGTCACGACCCGCGATCTTGCGCGTGTCGGCCAGATGATCGCCGATGGTGGCGCCGGCATCGTGCCCGGCAACTGGATCGAGGACATCTTTGAGAACGGCGATGCGGATGCCTGGACTGCGGGTGACCTCGCGCCTCATCTGCCCGGCGTTCCTCTGCACTACCGTTCGAAGTGCTATGTGCTGCGCGGTTCCAGCCCGTCCCTGATGGCGCTTGGTGTCCACGGCCAGTATCTGTTCGTCGACCCAAGCTCGAACATTGTCGTCGCCAAACACGGATCGCGGCCGGCGCCGCTGGATGCCGCCAATGATGTCCTGCACATACGGCTGTTCGACGCCATCCGCCGGCATCTTGGCTGAAGATTGCCGGGGCGTGCTTTAGGTTTTCTTCTTTCCGCCAGACTTTCCCTTCGCCGTCGCCTTCTTGGTCTTCTTCGGGCTTTTCGGCTTCACGGCCGGCTGCGGGTACCAATCTGGCTCACGCTTCTCCAGGAAACTGCGCAGTCCCTCATCCGCCTCGGCCGATAGCCGCTTCAACCCGTGCGGGCGAGCCATGTCGGCAATCTCGCTCGGGGTGAACTGCAGCCCGGCATAGCGCAGGATCGATTCCTTCGACTGCGCCAGTGCCTGCGGAGGACAATGCAGCAATGCATCGATTATGGGCTCGGCGGCTGTGTCGAGCTCACCCGTCTCACAGACCTCATCCACGAGCCCGATCTCGAAGGCGCGGTCCGCACCGAAGCGCTCGCAGCTCAGAGCATAGCGCCGCAGCCTGCCCGGACCGATCCGACTGAGCAGTTGCGGCACGATCGGATGCGCCGTCAGACCCCAGCGCGCCTCGGTGATCGCGAACATTGCGGATCGATCCGCCAGAACGATGTCGCAGGCGGAAATCAGTCCCGTACCGCCGCCGAAGCATCCCCCGTGGACCAGAGCGATCACCGGCTTCTCGAGTGCCGTAAGCCCATGAATCGCCGCGGCTGTTCGTTGCGACACAGCGATGTTTTCATCCGGGCTGGACGCGCGCACGCTCTGTATCCAAGCCAGATCTGCCCCCGCCTGGAAGTGCCGCCCGGCACCACGCAGAACAATCACGCGCACCGTTTCGTCACCGGCGAAAGCCGCGACAGCCTCGCCGAGTTCGGCGATCATCGCGCCCGTGTAGGCATTGTTGCGCTCGGGCCGGTTGAGTGTGACCGTCCCGACCCCGCGCGAGTCCATGTGGGTCAACACCGTCGGTTCTGCATGCGAAGACCCTTTGGCCATTGCCTTCTCCCTCATAAAGCGCAGAAGCTCAGAGACTCAATCAATACGCGAGTGACGCGCTGCTACCCCTCTGCGTACAACTCGTTTATGAGATCTCTGCGGCAAATAGCCTTGCGTAGCAAAGAAAATTGTCCAAAGATCGAGGGGCGCGGCCAGGGGTGGCGCGACACCAGAATACATGTCACAGAATGCGTCCGGTGGCCGAAGTAACACAAACCAGGGAACACGGTAACTTCCGTGTGCGATTGCGCGGTTGGCGAACCTTCTTGAGATAAAAGGTCTTCGGACTGAGTTCTATACGTCCTCGGGCACAGTTCAGGCTGTGAACGGGATCTCGTACGATGTCGCCGAGGGCGAGACCGTTGCGGTCGTCGGAGAATCCGGCTGCGGCAAGTCCGTCAGTGCAATGTCGATCCTGCGGCTGATCCCGAACCCTCCGGGAAAGATCGTCGGCGGGGAGATTCTTTTCGACGGCAACGATCTGCTGTCTCTAAGCGAGGCGCAGATGCGCGAGATCAGGGGCCGCGATATCGGCATGATCTTCCAGGAACCGATGACGTCTCTGAACCCGGTTCTGACGATCGAGCGACAGCTCACCGAGACGCTGGAAGAGCATCTGGGCACGCCGCGCGCCCAAGGGCATGAACGCGCGCTCGAGCTTCTCGGCCTTGTCGGCATCTCCGAGCCGGAGCGTCGTCTCAAGCAGTATCCGCACCATCTTTCCGGTGGAATGCGCCAGCGTGCAATGATCGCGATGGCGCTCGCCTGCAATCCAAAGCTCATCATCGCCGACGAGCCGACGACCGCTCTGGATGTGACGATCCAGGCGCAGATCCTTGAGCTGATGAAGAACCTCACCCGGGATCTCGGCGTCGCGATGATCGTGATCACCCACAATCTCGGCGTAGTCGCGCGCTATGCCGACCGGGTCAACGTCATGTATGCCGGGAACATCGTCGAAAGCGGGACCGCGATCGACATTTACCACAATCCAAAGCACCCCTACACGCTGGCGCTCCTTCAGTCGGTGCCCCGGATGGACCAACCGCGGGGATCGAAGCTCAAGCCTGTGGATGGGCAGCCGCCGGATCTGACAAAGCTGGATGGCGGCTGCGCGTTCCGCCCACGCTGTCCCTTCGCGACGGATGCGTGCGCCCGGTCGGTCCCGCAACTTGAAGAGGTCTCGGCGGGTCATATCAGCGCCTGTTTCGAGAAAGCCCGCGTTGGCTTTGAGGAGAGCGCTGCATGAACGCGCCGAGCACCGGCATGGTCGACGCCCAGAACCTTATCGAAGTGCGCGATCTGAAGATGCACTTTCCCGTCACGGACGGCGGACTGATCAGCCGCGTTGTCGCGCATGTGAAGGCGGTGGACGGCATCAGCTTCAGCATCAAGCGTGGCGAGACGCTCGGACTGGTTGGAGAATCCGGTTGCGGAAAGACGACCACGGGACGCTGCATCCTCCAGCTTGAGCAACCGACCGCAGGCGAGATCATCTATGACGGCCGCGATCTGAACAAGCTGTCGAAGACCGAGATGCGACCGCTGCGCCAGCGTATTCAGGTGATCTTTCAGGATCCGTATTCGAGCCTGAACCCGCGCATGAAGATCGGTGAGATTATCGCCGAGCCGATGATGGTGCACAAGGTGATCACCGATCAGGCCGCACGCGAACGCCGCGTTGGTGAGCTGCTGTCAAAATGCGGTCTCAACCCGAGGTTCGCCGATCGCTATCCCCACGAGATGTCCGGCGGACAGCGCCAGCGCGTCGGCATCGCCCGCGCGCTCGCGGTCGAGCCGGAGTTCATCATCTGCGACGAAGCAGTCTCGGCGCTCGACGTGTCGATCCAGGCCCAGGTGATCAACCTGCTCGAGGATCTGCGCGAAGAGTTCGGCCTGACATACCTCTTCATCAGCCATGATCTCAGCGTGGTGCGCCACCTCTGCAACCGGGTGGCTGTCATGTATCTCGGGCACATGGTCGAGCTTGCCGACACCGATGAGCTGTTCGAGAATCCGCAGCACCCCTACACACAGGCGTTGCTGGAGGCGGTGCCGATCCCGGACCCGGTCGTCGAGCAAGCGCGCGCGCACAAGATCATCAAGGGAGAGATCCCCTCGCCGATCAATCCGCCGTCGGGCTGCGTCTTTCATCCCCGATGTCCGATCGCGGTCGATGCCTGCAAGCAGACACCACCGACGTTCCGGGAAGTGCGCTCGGGGCACTGGGTGGCATGTTCGGAGGTGTAGCGATAGTGACACGCGCCGATGCGGCGTAGCGAGTGCACGCCGTTCTCCACGTCTCGTCGGCAATCTCGACAGCAAGTGCGTGTTCTGAACAGTTTGCAAAGAGAAGCAGACCGCCCGATCAAACGGGGGCAAGCGTTGAGAGGGGGCGCGCAAAAGATCCCCGCCACTGGTAAGCAACCCCAAGGGAGTTTGTAATGCGAACCACAATCTGGACGGCCGGTGTCGGTGCGTTGGCAGCTGCGGCGTTTGCCTCCGCAGCGATCGCCGAAACGCCGAAATCGGGCGGAACGCTGGACTTCGTTGTGGGCTCGAAGATCCCGTCATATGACGGCCACATCGAGACCACCTTCGGCATGATCCATCCGATCGCGCCCTTCTACAGCCTGCTGCTGCGGGTCAATCCGGACAATCCGGCCGAGAACGATTTCCAGTGCGATGTCTGCGAGAGCTTCGAGGCTTCGGCCGACGGGCTGACCTATACCTACAAGATCCGCAAGGGCCTGACCTTCCACGACGGCAAGCCACTGGATGCCAATGACGTCCACGCGACATACGAGAAGATCATGTTCCCCGCGGAAGGCGTGGCATCCTCGCGCAAGGCGTTCTACGCGATGGTCGACAGCCACAGCGTCGTGGACAGCCACACCTACGAGATGAAACTGAAGTTTCAGTCGGGTGCCTATCTGCCGTCGATGGCGTCCCCGTTCAACTTCATCTATGCCGATGAAGACCTCGCCGAGCATGGCATGGCATGGCACCAGACCAACATCAACGGCTCGGGTCCGTTCAAGTTCGTCGAGCACCAGCCCGGCGCGTTCGTTTCGGGGGTCCGGAACGAGAACTACCACTTCGAAGGCCGTCCCTATCTCGACGGCTTCAAATCGATCGAGGCACCAGACCTGAAGACCCGCGTCCAGGCAATCGAGGGCGACCGGGCGGCAATCGAGTTCCGCGGCTTCCCGCCGAAGCAGCGCGATGCGCTGGTCTCGGCGCTTGGCGACAAGATCGTCGTTCAGGAAAGCGACTGGAACTGCGTGCTGCTGGCAACGCCGAACCACAAGTCCAAGCCCTTCGACGACCCGCGCGTGCGCAAAGCGATGAGCCTTGCGATCGACCGCTGGGGTGGATCGAAGTATCTCTCGAAGATCGCGATCGTGAAGACGGTTGGCGGGATCGTGTTCCCTAACCACCCGCTGGCCGCGACCCAGGAAGAGCTGAAGCAGCTTGCCGGCTATGGCGAAGACATGGAGGCGAACCGCGCCGAGGCCAAGCGGCTGCTTGAAGAGGCGGGCTTCGATTTCTCGAAGACCTACAACTTCAACAACCGCGGCGTCGACCAGCCCTACCGTGTGGTGGGCACCTGGCTGATCGACCAGTGGAAGAAGATTGGCGTCAAATTCGAGCAGAACGTGAACCCGTCGCCGGTGTTCTATGACATCCTGCGCAAGCAGTACACGTTCGACATCTCGATCGACTTCAACTGCCAGTCGGTGATCAACCCGATTGCCGATGTGTCCAAGTTCATCCCCTCCTCGGGCAACAACTACACCCAGGGCGAGGATGCCGAGCTCGAGAAGATGTACGAGGACCTGCTGAAGGCCGGCACCGAAGCCGAGCAGCGCGAGATCATGCGCAAGCTCGAGAAAGCCGTGCTGGACGAGAAGGCGACCCAGTTCATCACGCTCTGGTGGTACAAGATCAACCCGCACCGGGACTATGTGAAGGGCTGGAAGATCGCGCCTTCGCACTATCTCGGCCAGCAGCTTGATCACATCTGGATCGACAAAGGCTGAGCCCTGAAATCGGGTAGGGTGGGTTTCAACCCACCCTGCTCTTCCGACTGACCGCCCCGCCTCACAGGACCGGACCGCCATGTGGCAATACGTACTGAAACGCCTCATTCTGATGATCCCAACCGTGATCGGTGCGGCATTCGTTATCTTCTTCCTGCTGCGCGCATTGCCCGGCGATGTCTGCGAGCTCAAGATGGGCGGAGAAGGCGGCCACTACGATCCCGCACAGGTTGCCGCCTGCCAGGCTAACCTGGGCATCGACCGGCCTCTGATCGTACAATTTGGCAGCTTCATCGCCGACCTCGCGGTCTTGGACCTCGGTGAATCAATGCTCACGAGCCGTCCAGTCGTCGAAGAAATGGGCAATCGCTTTCAGCTGTCCCTGCAAGTCGCGATCATGGCGACGATCGTGTCGATCCTCATCGCGATACCTTTGGGCACGCTCAGCGCAGTCTACCAGAACACGTGGATCGACTATGTGGTCCGAACGGTCTCCATCGCAGGTATCGCCATGCCCAGTTTCTGGCTCGGGATCCTGATCCTGCTGGGTCTTCTCAGCGTGACAGACTGGATGTGGGGCGAACGATGGACGCCGCCACTTGACTATGTGCCGCTCTGGGAGGACCCGATCTACAATCTCTCGATGCTCATCTGGCCCGCACTCGCTACCGGGTACAGGTACTCAGCCGTCGCAACCCGCATGACACGGTCGTCTCTGCTCGAGGTCCTTCGGGAAGACTATGTGCGTACGGCACGTGCCAAGGGTTTGATCGAGAAGCTGATCATTCGCCGCCACGCACTGAAAAACGCGCTCCTCCCGGTGGTGACGGTGATCGGGATCGAGTTTGCCTTCCTGATGGGCGGGCTCGTCGTCACCGAACAGGTGTTCAACCTGAATGGCTTGGGTCAGTACCTCGTCCATTCCGTCACCTTGCTCGACTACACAGCCGTGCAGGGCATCGTCATGACAATCGTTATGGTCTTCGTCCTGACGAACTTCCTGATCGACATATTGTATGCGTGGCTCGACCCGCGCATCCGCTACAGCTGAGGATCGGACCGATGGCAAATACCACCGTCGACCAGCTAGAAGAGCTCCGCGACCGACCATCGCTGGCCAAGCGGACGCTAACGTTCGTGCGAAAACAGCCGCTCGGGTCAGCAGGTTTGCTCATGGTGGTGACGTTCGTCCTCATGGCAATTTTCGCCGAGCAGGTCACGAGCTTTGACCCGGAGGAATCGAGCTACGAGTACATTCTGGTCCCCGAAATGACGGTCACGGACGAGGGGGCGCTCTATATGCTCGGCTCGGATGATTTCGGGCGCGACCTGTTTACACGGATTGTCTACGGCGCACGCACGGCACTGTTCGTCGGCGTGGTCTGCGCCATTCTCGGCTCGACAATCGGACTCGTGATCGGTGTTGCATCGGCTTACTTCGGCGGACGCATCGACATGCTCATCCAGCGCGTGATCGATGTGCTGATGGCGTTTCCGTTGATCATCCTCGCCCTGACGATCGTGGTCGCACTCGGTTCTTCGATGCAGACCGTGATCATCGCGATCACCATACCGTTCATACCGAAATGCGCTCGAGTCGTCCGATCCTCGGCACTTGCGATCCGCGAGATCCCCTACATCGACGCGGCGCGCGCCAACGGGTATTCGGACGCCCGGATCGTGCTGCGCCATATGGTGCCGAATGTGATGGCACCGTTCCTGATCATGCTGACCGCATTCGTCGGACAGGCCATTCTGCTCGAAGCCTCGCTGTCCTTCCTCGGGCTCGGGGTGCAGGAGCCGACACCTGCATGGGGCTTGATGCTGAAATCGAGCCAGGAATACATCCGGTCCGAGCCCTGGTACGCGATTTATCCTGGCCTCGCGATCACACTGGCCGTGTTCGGGTTCAATCTGTTCGGCGATGCGGTGCGGGACGCCCTGGATCCGAAACTGCGCTCACAGTGACATTCGGTGCACCGCTGGCGTAGCGAGACCCGATCACTGACGACACGAGACTCAGTGCCCCGGCGAGAAGCATGGCGGCACTGTAGTCCCCGAACCTGTCAAAGAAGCCTCCTGCCAGAAGCGGGCCTCCAAGCCCTGCAATGGCCCAGGCTGTGAAAACCCGTCCGTAGACCGACACGCCCGCGACCACGCCGTAGCGCCTTGCAATCACCGCAGGATAGACGGTGATGACTGCACCGTAGACCAAGCCCACCACACCAAGGCCAATCAGAGCACTGGGCAGTATCTTCAGCGCCAAGGCCGCGAGAGCTATGGCCGAGAATGTTGGCAATGCCACGAGCAAAAGTCGCGGTGCGATCCGGTCGACGAGCCATCCGCCGCCAAAGCTCCCGACCATGTTGCACACCGCAACGATGACGGGTGCAAGCACGAGCCAGTCCTCGGACAGGCCCGTATCCTTGGCGATCCCGACCGCATGTCCGATCGCCATCAGACCCGCTGTTACGGCAGTCCCGTAGCCGAGCCAGAGCAGAAGGACCGCACGCCACGGGACACGCACTTCGCCCACAGCCTCGGCTTTGATCTGAAAGTTTGCGCCGGCTCGGTAGAGGAGGAGTGCTGCGAGACCACCGACAAGACCCAGGGCCGCGGCCGTCACGCTCATTGCTGTATCGATACCGCCCCGGCTCAATGCAGCCGCGAAGACCACGGGGAAGACCGTCGCGCCGACGGCATATGCAGCCGTCACCATCCCCATGGCCATGCCTTCGTGCCCGGGATTGGTCTGCGCCGAAAGCTGCAAGGCGAATCCGTAGCCAACGCCGTTTGCCGCTCCGAAGAGAATACCGTACCCAATCCAGACCTGCGCAAGATGGCCTGCGGTTCCAGCCACCAGAACGCCAGCGACACCCAGGATCGTGAGAAGGGCCACAAGCACCCACCCGGCCGCACGATGATAGATCCGCCCACCGAGCGTGACCATCGCCGTGATCATGACCAGCGCGAGCGAATAGGTGAAGCTGACCTCGGCGCGGCTCGCGCCAAACCCCGCCTCGAGTGGCTCGACAAGCACCGAGAAAGCGTGGACCGAGCCGAGAACGCCACAGAGCAGACACCCTGCCGTCAGCACAATCCGGCCGTTCATGGACGAACCGTCAGGATCTCGCTGAGTGGCTTCTTGATCTTGGCCGCCGCCGGAACAGTGGCATCCGGTGCCGGGTGCCCGACCGCAAGGATCATCACCGGCTTCTCGGACGCCGGACGCCCGAGTATGTCATTGAGAAAGCGCATCGGGTTGGGCGTGTGCGTCAGCGACACCAGACCGGCGTGGTGAAGTGCTGTGATCAGCAAGCCCGTCGCAATGCCGACGCTTTCGGGGACGTAGTAGTTCTTGTAGCGACTGCCATCGTCAAACGTGCCCCATCGCTGAGCAAAGATCACAATGAGCCAGGGGGCAATCTCGAGATGCGGTTTTTCCGGGCCGGTGCCGATGGGCTCGAGTGCGCGGATCCACTCATCTCCCGCGCCGCCATCATAGAAAGTGCGCTCCTCTTCTTCCGCAGCCGCTCGGATTTTGGCCTTCAGCACGCGATCGCCGATCGCCACGAAATGCCAGGGTTGGTGGTTCGCTCCACTTGGTGCGGTGCCGGCTGCGGCGACACAGGTCTCAATCACACCGCGATCAACCGGCCTGTCCGAGAACTGGCGAACCGAGTGACGCGTGCGCATCCGCTCGAGGAATGCAGCCGCTGCGTCCGCCATGTCCTGAGGTGACATGTCGATCCGATCAGGCAGAGACAGGGGCTCGTATCGGAGTGCCTGCTTCGAGATCATGGCTCCCCTCCCCGTTCGGGCATTGGGCTGTATCAGGTCTCGGCGCCGCCGTTCACCTGGATGATCTGGCCATTCATGAACGCGCCCCGCTCTGATGCGAGGAGCGCCACCATCTCGGCCACCTCTTCCGGCGTGCCGAGCCGGCCTACAGGGATCCGCCCCTCCTGCGACTTGATGTGTGCAGTCATCGACGGATCTGCATGCTCTGATGCAATCGGGCCCGGGGAGACCAGGTTGGTGGTGATCCCCTTCGGCCCAAACTCCTTGGCCAGCGCCTTCGTCAATCCCCAGTTGCCATGCTTCGAAACCGAGACATGCGCACGTCCGGAATAACCATGGATCGCGTTCATGCCGGCAAACAGGATCACGCGTCCCCAACCCGCCTCGACCATACCCGGCAGACACGCTCGTGCGAGCCAGTAGGACCCCATGAGGTTCACATCCATGACCCGGTGCCACTCGGCGTCGTCCATCTCGAGGAATGGTGAGGAGGGCCGAATTGCCGCGTTGTGCACGAGAATGTCTATACGCCCGAATGCATCGATCCCGGCCTGGACCATGGCTCGGCAGTCATCCGCCGTCCCCACATCGCCCATGGCGATGATGTTGGGCACGCCGCGGTCATCGAGAAATGCCGAGACGTCCTCGCAGGCAGCCCGGTCCGACGATCCGTTCAGGACAATGTTGCAAGCGCCGTCACCCAGCGCGACAGCAACTGCACGACCGATGTTGCGCCCCGAGCCCGTGACAAGAGCGGTGCGGCTCATTCTGCCGCCTCACCCTGCGCCCCCGGCGTGACGAAGGCGTGGCGCAGGGCATCCCACTCCGCCGAGCCGACGCGCTCGAAGAGTTCCGAGACCAGCAGTCCGCTCGTCTGATCCGGCAGTTCACCCTGTGTTAGATCGAGCAGAACGGATTCGGCGCGCATCACCATCTCGCGCCAGAGAACATCGGGCAGGATCGTCAACGCGAAGCCGAGATCGCGAAGCCCCTGCAGTGTCACCGGCGGTGTCTTTCCACGGAGCACCAGGTTGAATAGGCATGGCCCCTCAACCCTCTCGGTCACCGCGTGGAGCTCGTCTTCGGTTTTCGGGGCTTCAAGAAAGGCAATGTCCGCCCCGGCCGCAAGCGCGGCGTTTACCCGGCGCACCGCTTCATCGAAGCCGAGCATGGCATTCGAATCCGTGCGGGCGATGATCTTGAAGTCGGCATCGCTGCGTGCAGCCGCCGCCGCGCGGATCTTGGCCGTGAATGTCTCGAGCGGAATCACGACCTTGTCATCGAGGTGCCCGCACTTTTTAGGGAAGTCCTGGTCTTCAATGTGAATGGCGGCGACCCCTGCCCGCTCGTAGTCACGCACCGCGCGGGTGACGTTCAGCTCGTTGCCGAAACCCGTGTCCGCATCGGCAATGACCGGAATGTTCACCGCCGTGGCAATGCGGGCAGCGTTGCCAGTCATCTCTGTCGCTGTCAGAAGGCCATAGTCCGGCAAGCCGAACGACGAGGCTGTGCCAGCGCCCGTCATGTAGCAGGCGCTGAAGCCTGCGCGTTGGATCAGGCTTGCCGTCAAGGCATCGTAGCACCCTGGCGCCACAATCATTTCGCCTGAGGCGAGCATGCGGGCAAACTGTTGGCGCGGTGTCTCGGTCATGGCAGGCTCCTTCGTGTTTGCGCCCGACGATAGGACCCCCGGTGCGCCCCGGCAAGCGGCTGCAGGTGATCATCAAATGACAGGTTTGTCCGGCACGCCCCTGATCGATGCACACGCCCATGTTTGGGACCGGACCTGCTCATTCATGCCTGGCGCGCGCTATCATCCAGACTACGAGGCATCGATCGACGACTATCTGAGGCTTCTGGATGCACACCGGATAGAACACGCGGTTCTGGTGCAGCCAAGCTTTCTCGGTACGGACAACGGTTATTTGCTGAGGTCTCTCCGGTCACATCCCGACCGGCTGCGGGGCATCGTCGTGCTTGACCCGACACCGTCACAGAGCGTGTTCGATGACCTCAGCGCGCTCGGCGTCATAGGATTGCGCTACAATCTTCTGAGCCTTGATCGACATCTGCTGGCCGAACCTGCCTATCAACAACTGACGGCAGAGGCAGTTCGGAGTGGTTGGTGGATTGAGGTACAGGCCAACGGCGATGCTTGGACCGACGTTCTGGACTTGCTCGAGCCCCAGGGTGCGCGTGTCATGGTCGACCACTTTGGGCGCCCCACCAGCGAACAATGCCTCGGCCTCAGACGCATTCTTGCGGTCGATCCAGCGCGCTTGTGTGTGAAGTTCTCCGCCCCCTACCGGCAGGCGCTGTCCGACATCTCGCAGACGGCCCGGCAGGTGCTTGACGGGATCGGCGCTGCGAGATGCCTTTGGGGCTCCGACTGGCCGTGGACGCAACACGAGAGGCAACACAGCTATGCAGGAACGATTGAATGGCTTGCAAGCTGGACGACTGAACTGGAGCGTGCCGAGATGCGGCGTTCGTCGGCGCGTCTGTGCGGTTTCTGAACGGCGCTACTCGACCCGTGGCCAGTCCTGAGATTTGCAGATGAGGCCGCCAAGGATGCATCCGGAGACGCTGAGGACATCGCCATCGAGAGTCATCTTGGAGCTGTAGACCTCGTCATCATCCGCTTTCCAGATCTTGCCGTCGTCCCAGCTGTTCGCGCCATCCGGTGTCATGTCCCAGATGATCGCCTTGCCGATGCTGTCCTCGTTCGCACCACCGAATGCGCCCGTGATCGTCCCGCACACCTGGTCCGCGGAACTGGCGCAGGGATGCACCTCGATGTGAACGTACTTGCCTTCATCGTTCTTCTCGCTTTGCCAGACGCCGTAGACACCCTCGGCGGACACCGAGGCGGCAAACAAGCCGAGGCAACCTGCGATCATCAGTACGCGCATGTTTCTTCTCCAGAAGCACTTGCCGAACGATGAGGGCCCGGCGCAGGTCGGTCAACCACTGCCGTCGGGTCAAGCGAGCTCAGAGGTATCCCTGCATCACTTCGGCCATCCGATCCGGACCCAGGATCGGTGGCAGGACTGTCAAAACCTTGCCGTCCCCGCCGACGAAGTAGATGAAACTGCCATGGGCATAGATCGGGTCGCCATTGATATCCTCGGCAACCTGGCTGGTCTCGACCTGGAAGGCTTCGCGCGCCGCCGCGAGCGCCGCATCCGTGCCGGTCAACCCGATCAATCGCTCGTGCCATTTCGGCAAGGCCTCGGCCATGGCCTCCGGCGTGTCCCGGGCCGGATCCACCGTAATCAGAATCGGCGCGATCCCAGAGCCAGCGTCGCCCATGATGTCCAGCGCTTCCGAAAGCCGGGGCAGCGCCACCGAGCAGATCGCCTCGCAATTGGCATAGCCAAAGAAGATCGCCATTGGCTGGCCGGCGAAGTCTTCATCGCTGACAGCGCGCCCCGATTGGTCGATCAGCGAGAACTTGGCATGGATGTCCACCGGAAACGGCAGGTTCGGCGTCGGCACCGCAGCCTGATGCGCCGCCGCTTCTTCGGCGGACTCGTGCTCTACCCCGTCATGGGCACCGGCCGCCCCTGCGGCCAGCACCATCAACAGAGCAAGTGCCGCGCGCATCAGTAGTTCTCCTCGATGAACTTCGCGTCCGCCTCCGCACCGAGACCAAGATAGCCGTTCTCCTGGATCGCGGCATTCACCGCCGGGTCGTGCCGGAACCACGGTCCCTTCTTGTCGGCAAGATCGGGATTGGCGCGCTTCCAGAGCTTGGTCCACCGCGTCGCCTTCGCCCATGCGTCCGACCCTTCCCGCTGAATGAGATGGACCTGATAGAACTTGGTGCCCGTCAGATCCGGATTGCCGACGAGAAGACCATCCACCATCACCGTCTGACCGCAGTAGGCCTGCAGATCCTGGTTGGCCCCCTGAAACTGCGCCTGGGCGTTCTTGGACACGAGGATCAGCTTGTCGTCTGCTTCACGGATCAGCCCCATCTGGCGGGCACCGTCGCCACAATCCTCGGGACAATCGCCGGTGAGTGCGCAGACAATGTCCACGACTTTGGCCTTGAACAGCGCCTGCTCGCGGCCCTGCAGGTTCTTCCATCCGTCGATCTGGCTGCCCTCGGCAAACTCGCCTTCCGCAACAACAGGCGTTGCCATCAGCGCAACCATCATGGCGGCGATCAGGGATTTGATCTTGCTGCTTTGCTTGGTCATCATTTCGGCTCCGGAATGGCAAATCCAGGTGTCACGCCGAAGTCGTCATGGTTCTGGTTCACGATACCGTTGTCAGCCACGACGTCTTCCACGAGGAGATAGTTGATTCCGTCGCGTACATGCAGGATTCCATCGGCTGTCAGTTCGTGGCTTTGCACGCTCAGAAGAGTGTCGCCGGTCACGTCCGCATCGCCCTTCCACTTGATCACCATGTAGACCGTGCCGTCTTCGGCGAGGAGGCCCACCGGAATACCGCCTGCCGCGCACCAGAGAGCGCAGGTATGATGTGCCGAGCCGACGACCGCCTCTGGTCCTCCCATCACACCCGAGAAATAGCACCACGTGTCGATCACCTCCCCGGTCACCTGCACACGCTCGCCTTCGGCCGCGACGGCACCGGCAGACACAAGCCCCGCAGTTCCGGCCAGCACAGCCGCTCCGATCATCGCTTTCAGTTGCATCCGAAGCCTCCCAGAAATTCTCCGCACCTCGATAAGCTGCCGCGTTGCGCACGCACAATCAAATCACGTTCAGATAACAGGAAGTTTTTTGACGCCAGCGCTTTGCATGTTCCGCCGACTGACGATAGAGCAACGCTGCAGTTGAGCGAGACAACGATGATCCTCTATCCGGCAATTGATCTGAAAGATGGCGCTTGCGTGCGGCTCGTGCGCGGTGACATGGAGGCCGCCACCGTCTTCAACGATGACCCGGCGGCGCAGGCCGCTGCGTTCGAAACCGCAGGCTGCGCATGGTTGCACCTCGTGGACCTGAACGGGGCATTCGCCGGCGAACCTGTGAACGGTGCGGCGGTCGAGGCGATCCTTGACGCCGTTTCAGTTCCTGTGCAGCTCGGCGGTGGCATCCGGGACATGGCCACGATCGAAATGTGGCTCGGCAAGGGGCTTGCCCGGGTGATCCTCGGGACCGTGGCTGTGCGCAACCCGGATCTGGTGCGCGAGGCGGCGCGCGCCTTCCCCGGCCAGGTTGCCGTCGGCATCGATGCCCGCGGCGGCATGGTCGCCGTCGAGGGCTGGGCCGAGACCACCGACGTGACCGCCCTCGATCTGGCCGCCAAATTCGAGGACGCGGGTGTCGCCGCCATCATCTACACCGACATCGACCGCGACGGCGCGATGGGCGGCCCCAATGTCGCGGCCACCGCCGCGCTCGCCAATGCCGTCTCGATCCCGGTGATCGCCTCGGGCGGCGTCTCCTCCCTTGAAGACCTCCGCGCGCTCAGGGACTGCGGCGCCCCGCTCGACGGCGTCATCTCCGGCCGCGCCCTCTATGACGGACGGCTTGACTTGACTGCGGCAATGCGCCTTCTGAGATCGAAAGACGGCTAGTGCGGCGCCGAGTCCCGATACAAGAAGTCCTCGATGTTTGAGGGATCGCTAGTCGTCATTTGCGGCTTGCCGCTTGTTTGGCTGGCCCGCTGGCACCTGCGTTTTCCGATACCCGATGTCTTGATGCCAAAGAGCGAACTCGCATGCATCATCTGGATCCTCGCCGCGATTCCCGCAATTGGGCGGCTTGTCGGCCTAACCGGCACAGAGCTTTTCGAATGCGATGTTGGCTTTAAGTCTGGATGGGGCTGCACCTACGGCTGGGCTGAGGTATTTCCTGTCGTTTGGTTGCTGGGCGCATCGCTCTTTACCTATGTCTCGTTGCCCGCCTTTTTCATATCTGTGCTATCGAGATTTTCGTCCGCATGATCGATGCCGAGCACGGACCCAAGAAGTGACGTTTGATGCCCGGCGTCAGCCGGGCTGCGCCCGCCCCACGGCGGGCGCATGCGCGCCCACCCGGTCGGGCGCAGCCGCGCGTTCACACTTCCGGTCCGACATGGCGTCCACACGCCTGCCATACCCGGGCCATACGCCTGCCGGACGGCTTGCTGACGGGTGCCATACCGCTTGTCCGGCGGCGCCAGTCCGGTTAACAGGCGGGCATGTTGAAGACCCGCATCATACCCTGCCTCGACGTCAAGGACGGGCGCGTCGTCAAGGGCGTCAACTTCGTCGATCTGGTCGACGCGGGCGATCCGGTCGAGCAGGCCAAGCTCTATGATGCGGCCGGCGCCGACGAGCTCTGCTTCCTAGACATCACCGCGAGCCACGAGAACCGGGGGACGATCCTCGATGTTGCCAGGCGCACGGCCGAGCAATGCTTCATGCCGCTCACGATCGGGGGTGGCGTGCGCACCCTGGAGGACATAAGGGCCCTGCTGCTGGCGGGTGCCGACAAGGTCTCCATCAACACGGCGGCGGTTCGAAATCCCGATTTTGTCGCAGAAGCTTCCGCCAAGTTCGGCGCGCAATGTATCGTGGTGGCAATTGATGCAAAGTCTGTAAGCGACGGGAAATTCGAGATCTTCACCCACGGAGGCCGCGAGCCGACCGGCATTGACGCCATCGAGTTCGCACGGCTCGTGGAGGCGAAAGGCGCCGGCGAGATCCTTCTCACTTCGATGGACAGGGACGGGACCCGGCAGGGCTTCAATCTGCCTCTGACACGCGCAATATCAGATGCGGTCGGCATACCGGTCATCGCTTCCGGAGGGGTGGGGACGCTGGATCATCTTGTCGAAGGGGTCACCGAGGGGCGCGCCTCTGCGGTTCTCGCCGCGTCGATCTTCCATTTCGGGGAACACACGATTGCCGAAGCGAAGGCACACATGGCAGCGGCCGGTGTTGCAATGCGCCTGTGAGCGAAGACGCGGGCACCCTGGCCAGGCTGGCGGCGACAATCTCCGCCCGTCGCGGCACCGATCCCGCCCAGTCCCACACGGCAGCCTTGCTGGCAAAGGGCCCGGAAAAATGCGCCGAGAAGTTCGGTGAAGAGGCCGTCGAGGCGATCATCGAAGCGGTCCGGGGCGATACCGAGGCATTGACCCGGGAAGCCGCGGATGTGCTCTACCATCTGTTGGTGATGCTCGAGGCGCGAGAACTTCCGCTGCAAACGGTCCTCGATGAACTCGACAGGCGCCAGGGCGTCTCGGGTGTTGCCGAGAAAGCCGCACGGCGCTGATACGCTGATCAAGCGTCATCCTTGCTCATGTGCCGCTCCAGAAAGCGCCCTGCGTTCTCGATTGCCGCATCCGCCTCGCTGAGCATTCCCGCAAAGATCGGCCAGGCATGTGGCAGCCCTTTCCAGAGTTCGAGCGCCACGTCGCCACCTGCATTGCGGAGCGTCTCGGCCATCCCGACGGCGTCATCGAGCAAAATCTCCGAACGGCTGGCCATGATCAGCGCCGGTGGCGGTGCTCGCCACGTGCCGAGCATGGGGGACGCCAGCGGATCGCCGTGTGGGTGACCACCCAAATAGTACTCGACCACTTCGGGCAGACGGCGAGCAGGCAACATCGCATCGCGGAGTGCGTTCCGCGTCAGACTTTCCGCGCGTCCGGTCAGATCAGTCCACGGCGAAAAACCCACCAGCGCCGCCGGTAGAGGCACCCCGGCGTCCATGAGCTTCAGGGCCAAGGCGAAGGCCAAGCCACCGCCTGCGGAGTCGCCCGCGATTGCGATGCGCTGTGGTGCGTACCCAACGTCCAAAAGGTGGCTGTAGACCAGCACAGCGTCATCCAGCGCCGCCGGAAACGGGTGCTCGGGCGCAAGCCGATAGCCGGGAAGGATCGATCGCGCTCCCGCGGCACCGGCCAGTGACGCGGCAAGGTGGCGGTGGGTGCGGGGCGAACCCGCGATGTAGGCGCCGCCGTGAAAGTACAGAATCACCCGATGCCGATCGGGCCGCTTTCGGCTCAGCCAGAGCGACTCGATGGCACTGCCGTCGGGCCGTCTGATGAACTCGGACAGTTCATGGGCCCCTTCCGGCATGGAAAAGAAGCGCTCGGCATCACGCTCCATCTTCACGCGCATCTCGTCAGGTGACTTCATGCGATTGAGGGCGCGCTTCGTCGTGAAGCGCAGCCACAGGTTGAGCAAGCGCACGCGCAGACGCATCATGTCACGCTCGGCGGCGTTCGATGGCGTCCCAGATCAGCCCAGCGGCATTGACGCCGTCAAACCGTTCGAGTTCCTGCAATCCTGTTGGTGAGGTGACGTTGATCTCTGTAAGACTGTCTCCGATCACATCGATCCCTGTGAAGATGAGGCCGCGTTCCTTTAGCAACGGGCCGAGGCGCTCACAAATCTCGCGATCCCGATCCGTCAGAGCCACCTTCTCCGGTCGACCGCCGACATGCATGTTGGATCGCGTCTCACCGGGCTGCGGTACCCGATTGATGGCCCCCACGACCTCTCCATCAACGAGGATCACACGCTTGTCGCCCGCAGACACGTCCGGCAGGAACTTCTGCACCATCAGCGGCTCGCGATTTATGCCAGTGAACATCTCATGGAGCGAGGCCAAGTTCGAATCCGCCTCGGGCAGCTTGAACACACCGGCGCCGCCATTTCCGTAAAGCGGCTTGATGATGATGTCTCCATGCTCGGCGCGAAACGCGCGAATCGCCTCCAGTGAGCGGGCCACCATCGTCGGTGGCATCAGATCCAGAAACTCCAGCACCAGAATCTTCTCGGGGCAGTTTCGTACCCAGAAAGGATCATTCACGACGAGTGTCTTTGGGTGAACTTGTTCGAGAAGATGCGTGTTCGTGATGTAGCTCATGTCGAACGGCGGATCCTGGCGGAGCAGGATCACGTCCCAATCAGCCAAATCCACAAGACGTTGCTCGCCAAGGGTGTAGTGGTCGCCCTCGACCCGTCGCACAGTCAGGTCATGCCCATGCGCGAGCACCTGGCCACCCCGCCAGACCAGGTCGGGCACCTGGTAGAAAAACAAGCTGTGACCCCGGGTCTCCGCCTCAAGAGCAAGGCGGAACGTGCTGTCGCCGTTGATGTCGATGGATCCGATGGGGTCCATCTGAATCGCTACTTTCAGACCCATCACGCAGGTGCCTCCTCGGCTCGGTGGGCCGGGTGGCCCAAGACTCACCGCAGGCCCGTGGAGGCACTGCTGCGCGGACGATCAGCCCGCCGGCTGTTGAGGCGCCGACGTGAGCTGACGGCGCGGATCGTCAATGGTCAGCACGTGACTGACGACGCGTGCAACCCCTGGCACCGATTGGGCATGTGTGAGCACTTCACTCAGCTCGCTGCGAGAACGTGCGAGCCCGGTGATGTGCACAACCTTCCCAACCGTTTCGACATTGTAGTTGAGCGAGCGCACATCCGCATCGCCCAGGAGCTTTGCCCGCAATCTGTTCGAGATCGCCACATCTTCAAAGTACGCGATCGTACCGGCGTCTTCCTCGACGGTGAGTTCGTCAGTCACCTCGACCACGCCGTCGGTCTCCCAAGCGATGCGCGTTGCCGCAACCTTGTCGTCACGCCTCGGCACCGAGCCTGTGAGAAGCACCCTGCCTTCGGTCACATCGGTCGAGACGTCCCGGAAGAGTTCGCCGGAGTGGTTCAGAAAAGCGTTGTTCAGGCTGATCTGAATGGTTGTGTCGTTGAGCGCGTCCAGCGTGGATCGCTCCTGCACGACCGCCCGACCAACGGTCGCGCCGCCGCTAACAACCAGAAGCGGGCCGCATCCCGCGGTCAGCCCGGCAACCGCCAGGACGCACATTGTCAGTTTCCGTGTCATCTGCTCGTGTCCTCTGCCTCATGCATCGAACGACCGGGCATTCTCTACGATCTGGACCGCACCGTCGCGCGAGAGAAGCGCAACATCAAAGCGGCAGATGGGCTGGACGCCTGTTTCGTTCTGCAAGCCCATCATATAGTGAAGTGCCGCGCACTCCAAGCGTCTCCACTGACGTTCACTCACAATATTGGAGTGATCGGCGAAGTTCTTTCGCTGCTTTACTTCAACAAACACCAGTACCGTACCGATTTTCACCACAAGATCGATTTCGCCTTCGGGCGTGCGCAGGCGCTCTGCGAGAATCTCTGCGCCGGATGCTGCATAAGCGCGGGCAACGACTGCCTCCGCGGACAGCCCGGCATGGTATGAGCCCCTGCCCCGAGACGCTCTTTGGCTCATGATCCCGCGTCCCGGGACAAGGCCAGCGCCCGGGCGTAAACCTGCTTACGGGGCAGTCCGAGTTTTTCCGTAACGCGTTGCACTGCAATCTTTAGGCTTTGTGTTTGCAACTCTTCCTTAAGCTCTTGATCCATTGATTTTTCCAAATTCTCACCTTGCACAGGGACGGGTGGACCGACAACGATCACAATTTCGCCCTTTGGGGGAGTGGTGTACGCCGAAGCCAGTGCACCAAGGGTATCTCGGTGCACCTCTTCGAATTTCTTGGTCAGTTCGCGGGCAACCGCGGCGCGGCGCTCGACCCCCAGGATGTCCGCCATGTCCTCAAGAGCGGCGGCCAGCCGTCTTGGTGATTCGTAGAACACAAGACTCGCAGGAACGGACGCAAGTTCGCCGAGCGCCCGCCGCCGTGCGGCCTGTTTTGGCGGCAGGAAGCCTGCAAACATGAATCGGTCCGTGGGAAGTCCCGCAATGCTCAACGCGGTCAGAACCGCCGACGCCCCCGGAACTGGATGCACTTCTCGACCTTCGGCCAAAGCCGCTTCCACAAGCCTATACCCTGGGTCAGCAATTAAAGGTGTCCCTGCATCCGACGCGTATGCAACGCTTTTTCCAGCTGCCAGCCACTCCATTATCTGCGGCCTGCGCTGCGGCCCGTTCCTGTCGTGGTAGGAAACCAAGCTGCGACCACCAAGATCGATACCGTGAATCTCCATGAGTTTCCGGGTCTGGCGGGTGTCCTCAGCGGCGAGTACTTCTGCTCTCGTCAGAACATCCAACGCCCGCAGGGTGATGTCGCTCGAATTGCCGATGGGCGTTGCAATGAGGTAGAGTCCCGCCTGTAGCGGAGGTTTGGCCGGATCAGGCCGTGGCGATGCGGCGACACCGTCGGACAAGGCCGACCGGGGAACGCCGCCGCGGCGTTTACTTTCGGTGCCGTCGCTCATAGGTTCGCGTCCTGCCCAAAAGGGTTGTAGATCGAGTGCGCCTTTGCATGTTCGATCCCGGAGGATTGCATGGCCCGTACGAAACGCCTACCCGCAACGATCTTGGCCGTGATGGCAACAGCCGCCATCACCGCCTGCGCGCCCAGAGTAGCCGTACAGGGCGGGGCTGGTCCAGCAACCCCAAGCGCACCTGCACCGAAACCGGAACAGATCGAAGCCACCAAGGTGGCTCTGCTCGTGCCGACAGGGACTGCGAACGAAGGTGCGGCCAGTCTTGCCGATGCCATTGTGAACGCCGCCCGCATGGCCATGGCCGACATCGGTGACCCCGGGCTCGAGCTCGCCATCTACGACACGCGCGGCGAGCCGGGACCGGCTGCGGACGCAGCCAGCCGCGCAATTGCGGATGGTGCAGCGCTCATCGTTGGCCCCCTGTTCGGATCAAGCACCGGAGCCGTCGGCGGAATCGCCGGCCCGCGGGGCGTAAACGTGATCTCGTTTTCAACCGACACCAGTGTCGCCGGTGGGCCGGTCTTCGTGAGTGGCTTCACGCCCGAGGCGGAAGCCAGGCGGATGGTGTCCTTCGCGCGTGCCCGAGGGATCGACAGCGTCGGTGTCTTCTATCCCGATAACAGTTACGGACGCGCCGCCCTCAACGGTATCCAACAGGCCGCAAGCGCTGCCGGTGTACAGGTGACAACGCAGGTTGGATATGCACGCAGCTTCCAAGGCATCCAGTCGAGCGCCGGCGACTTTTCAGACAGCGTGATCACGAGTGGAAGTTCGGGCATTCTGCTGCCGGACGGTGGTCAGGGGCTGCGGTCCGTCGGAGCGTTCATGGACTATAACGAAATCGCGTCTGATCAGGTCCAGTACATGGGCCTTGGCCAGTGGAACGCCAAGGCGACACTCGAGGAGCCGGCCTTGCGGAACGGCTGGTTCCCTGCGCCGGATCCGGGCGCGATGCGAAGCTTCGTGAGGGACTATCGCAGCAGCTATGGAAGTGTTCCGCAACCGCTGGCCGTTCTCGGCTACGATGCAATACAGGTTGCGGCTCAGCTGCTGAAAGGTGCGCGCGCCTCGGGTGAGCCAGCCTTCGACGCACGAGCGATCACGCGGCCGCAAGGCTTCGACGGCGCTGTCGGACCGCTACGTTTCCGTTCTGACGGCACCGCGGATCGTGCGATGGCGATTCTCGAGGTCGGCGATGGTGTCTTTGACGTGGTCGATCCCGCACCTGCTGTCTTCGGCCCAGGAAGCTGAACGCATTGAGCGTCCCGGCTGAGCGGCAAGACCCGATCTTATCCCGCAGCTTCGCGGGTCTCGCGCATCTTCTCGACGAACCCGAGAGGCTTGCAGATGCGGATGCGGTCATCGAGCATATCGATGCGATGGCCATCTCGGCACCGACTCACGAGGCATTGCGCGCAGAGGTGCTCGAACTCCTGTCCGAGACCTACGCGGCAGGGCGCGAGACGGTGGGCCGGCTTTTCGCCGAACGTCCCATGGCGGGACTGCGCGCCGCGCGCTCCTATGCGCATGTGACAGACACCGTCGTCGCAGGCGCGGTCCACCTGGCGTCGGAACATCTCTACCCGTCGCCGGTTCGCACGAAGGCCGAGCAACTGGCGGTCATCGCGGTCGGTGGTTGCGGCCGGGGCGAGATGGCTCCGTTCTCCGACGTCGATTTGCTCTTCCTGACACCGTACAAGCAGACGGCGTGGAGCGAGAGCGTGGTCGAGTGCACGCTTTATCTCCTCTGGGATCTGAAGTTGAAGCTTGGCCACTCGGTGCGTTCGATCGACGACTGCATGCGATATGCGCGCAGCGACAACACGGTGCGGACATCACTCCTGGAACAGCGCTTCCTCTATGGCGAGCAGGCGCTGTTCGCAGAGCTGGACTCCCGGCTTTGGAACGAACTCTTCAAGCGCACGGGCCCCGAGTTCGTCGAGGCAAAGCTCGCCGAGCGCGACACCCGCCACGCCCGCCACGGCGGATCGCGGTATCTGCTCGAACCCAACATAAAGGAAAGCAAAGGCGGCCTCAGAGACCTGCAGACGCTGCATTGGATTTCACGCTACCTGTTTCACACAGGGACCGCGTGGGATCTGGTTCAGATGGGCGTCTTCGAACACGCCGAGGTGCAGAAATTTGCAGACGCCTCGAAGTTCATATGGGCGGTCCGCTGTCATCTCCACGATCTGGTCGGACGGGCGCAGGAGGCGCTGACCTTCGACCGTCAGGTCGAAATTGCCGAGCGAATGGGATTTGAAGATCATGCCGGGCGGCGCGCCGTCGAGCACTTCATGCAGACCTACTTCCGACACGCCAAAGCCGTCGGAGACCTGACACGCATCTTCTCGGCGGCACTCGAAGCACAGCATGCCAAGCCGCAACCCAGGCTCTCAGGCCTGCTTCAGGCGTTCAGCTTCCGGGGTGTCAGAGCGGAAGCGGACCAAACATTCATCGTGCGCGATGGCCGCCTGAGCGTCCGGGATGACGCTGTGTTTCGCGACGACCCTGTGAACCTTCTGCGCCTGTTTCGAGAGGCCGCCCGCCTGGACGCACGTATCCATCCCGTGGCTCTCCGGCTCGTGACGCAGAGCTTGCATCTCATCCACGACGAGCTCCGCGCGGACCCTGATGCCAACGCTCTGTTCCTGGAGATGCTCACCGAACCGCAGCACGCTGAGTGGCTGTTGCGCTTGATGAACGAAACAGATGTGCTTGGCCGCTTCATTCCAGAGTTTGGCCGCATCGTCGCGATGATGCAGTTCAACATGTACCACCACTACACGGTGGATGAGCACACGATCCGCACCATAGGTGTTCTGAACTCCATTGAGCGGCTGGAAGCCGCCGACGCCCATCCGGTGGCCACAAACATCCTCAAAGGCAAGGGCGGCGTCGACCGCCGTGCTCTCTACGTGGCGCTGCTTCTGCACGACATCGGTAAAGGTGACCGACGTGATCACTCGGAGCTGGGGGCCGAGATCGCAACCGGGCTTTGTCCGCGTCTGGGTCTGAGCGAGGCCGAGACGGAGACCGTCGTTTGGCTCGTGCGCAACCATCTGGTGATGTCCGATACCGCACAGAAGCGCGACATCGGGGATCCCCGCACCGTTCGCGACTTTGCGACCCACGTGAAAAGCCCCCAACGCCTCCGTCTGCTTCTGGTCCTCACAGTCTGCGACATTCGCGGCGTCGGACCGGGTGTTTGGAACAACTGGAAGGCACAGCTGCTGCGCAATCTGTACTGGGACACCCGGGACCTGCTGACGGGTGGCGCCGAGCAGACCCATGCGCACCGGGTCGATGCTGCGCGCAGCAACTTCCTCAAGGCAATCGGTGAGTGGCCGAGGTCCGCCCGGGCGGCGGAACTCGTGCGCCACTATGCGCACTACTGGCTCGGTCTCGACACCGAGACCCATCTGATCTTCGCAGAGCTCGCCCGCGACTCGGCGGATCAACCGCTGATGACCCGCTTTCAGCCGGATGAGAGCCGGGATGCGACGATGGCCTGTCTCTACATGGCGGATCATCCGGGACTGTTCTCGCGAATGGCCGGCGCGTTCGCTGTCTCCGGCGCAAACGTGGTGGACGCACGCACCTACACAACCCATGACGGCATGGCGACATCTGTGTTCTGGATACAGGACAAGGAAGGCCATCCGTTCGAAGCCTCCCGCCTGCCGCGCCTTCGCCGTACAATCGAGCGCAGCCTCGCTGGCAAGGTCATCACGCGCAAAGCGATCAAGGAGCGCTATCGGGTCAAGCCGCGCGAGAGCCAGTTCACCGTGCCGACCAGGATCGTTTTCGACAATGATGCATCGGACATGTACACGGTGATCGAAGTCAACGCGCGCGACAGGCTCGGGCTGCTCTACGAGCTCACGCGCACGCTTGCAGGTCTCAACATCAATATCTTCTCCGCCATCATTGCCACATACGGTGAACACGCGGTCGACGTGTTCTACGTCAAGGATCTGTTCGGGCTGAAGATCACCGCCGAGAGCAAGCAGCAGCGTATCGAGGAGTGCCTGGTCGCAGCCATCGATGGCAATGGCCGGGATGACCGACTGACCAGTCCATGACCGCTCCCGGACCGATCCGGCTTTTGTCCGGCTTCGTGACAGTCGGTGGCTGGACGATGGCAAGCCGCGTGCTCGGTTTCCTTCGCGATATACTGATTGCCGCGCTCCTGGGCGCCGGACCCGCAGCCGAGGCGTTCTTCGTGGCCTTCCGGCTGCCCAACATGTTCAGACGGTTCTTTGCCGAGGGCGCCTTCAACATGGCGTTCGTGCCACTATTCTCGAAGCGTCTTGAGGGAGAAGGCCGCGAGTCGGCGCGCGCCTTCGCTGCGCAAGCCTGTTCCGCGCTGCTGGCGGCGCTCCTGGTGCTCACCGCCCTAGCGCAGCTCGCGATGCCTTGGCTCGTTCTAGCACTGGCCAGCGGATACACGGGCGACGAGCGGTTCGACTTGGCCGTGACGCTCTCGCGGATCACGTTTCCCTACATCGTCTTCATTTCGCTGGCCGCCCTGTTCTCGGGCATGTTGAACGCGTTCGGACGCTTTGCGGCGGCGGCGGCCGCACCGGTCCTCCTCAACGTGATCCTGATTTCTGCAATGGCATTGGGCTGGGCAGGCGGGTGGGACATCGCCACAGCGCTTGCGTGGGGCGCATTTGCCGCGGGCATCGCCCAGCTTTGGCTGGTCTGGGAAGCGGTGCGCAGGCTCGGCATGGCGCCTCGGCTCGGCCTGCCCAGGCTCACGCCCGAAATTCGACGGCTGGTGGCCCTCGGTGTGCCGGCAGCGCTGGCCGCTGGCGTAATGCAGATCAATCTGCTGGTCGGAACGCAGGTGGCCAGCTACTTCGACGGCGCGGTGGCCTGGCTCTGGATGGCGGACAGGGTCTATCAGTTGCCGCTCGGTGTCGTCGGCATCGCGATCGGCGTGGTGCTGCTGCCCGATCTTGCCCGCAGATTGCGCGCTGATGACAGCGCCGGGGCAAGAGAATCGATGAACCGCGCAGCAGAGTTCACGCTCGCGCTCACATTCCCTGCCACTGCCGCCTTGATTGTCATCCCAGCTCTCATCGTCAGCGTACTGTTCGAACGTGGCGCATTCACTGCTGCCGACACAGCGGCGACAGCCACAGCGCTCACTATCTATGCCGTGGGCCTTCCGGCCTTTGTCCTGCAGAAAGTGCTGCAGCCGGCGTTCTTCGCCCGCGAGGACACCCGCACGCCGTTGAACTACGCGCTGATCTCGATGGTGGTGAACATCATTGTCGCGGTCGGCCTCGCCCCGATGATCGGATTTCTCGCAGCACCGCTCGGCACGACGCTAGCGGGATGGGTCAACCTTGGCCTGTTATGTGTGGGTGCGCAGCGCCTGGACGCAAGCGTTGCGATCGATCTGCGGCTCCGGCAACGCCTCCCACGCATGTTGGCGGCCAGTCTGATGATGACCTTGGTGCTGCTTGGATTCGAATATCTTCTCAGCACCTATCTCCCGCTGCCATCGATCATCGTGCTCGCAGTCCTTGTCACAACGGGGATCGCTGCCTATGCGGCGGCAGGTGTCGCACTGGGTGCGCTACACCTAACCGAACTGAGGCGCGCCGTACGACGAAGCTAGGGCCCTGCACTAGTCACGATACCAGGCGTTCGGGTGACGGAACCGAGCCACGATCCAGCCCATCACAAATCCCCCGAGGTGCGCCTCCCAGGCAAGCAAGCCCTGGAGCATGATCGTCAGCAGCAAATTGATGACCACTAGTCCAGCGATCTGGCGCCAGACCGGGATCAGGGACTGCCGCGTCATCGACAACATCTGGGCTTGCCACGAAATCATCGCACCGAGCAGGCCGAACACAGCCCCAGATGCACCGACCATCGGTCCTTCGAAATTGCCGAGCAATCCGTAGGCCAGCGCGCCGCCGATGGCGCTCGCCACGAAGATCAGCAGGACTGTCAATATTCCGCTCGCGCGCGCAATCATGTTGCCGAAGGCAAGGAAAGCTACGCTGTTCATGGCCACGTGAAACCAGCCCGCATGCAGAAAGGCATGGCTGATCAGCGAAACTGGGAGCTGGGCCGGCACTTCGCCTGTTTCCACGGCGAAACTGAATACCTGGTCGTGAAAGGCAAAAGCGATATAGGCGTCGATACGTGTAACGATCTGCGTATATCCGGCATCTGCTGCAGCGAGCAGTGCTTCGATGCCCACCATCAGACCGGCCAACACCCAAAGCAACAGCGGCACCGGCTGATATGCCGGTGCACCAGCTTGCATCTGACGGCCGTCTGCCGGGTCGGGGGGGGAGGATGAGGTCTGCATCGACCGAGACATAGTACGCGAGCCCCGCAGGCACCAGCCCCTCTGCCTTGACCGCGAGGGTCGCCCCCCCTAGAAGGCGCCGGACCGACATCAGGGAGCTCCCCCATGATCCACACACCGCGCGTCTTTTCAGGCATTCAGCCGACCGGCAGCCTGACGCTCGGCAACTATCTGGGTGCCGTCAAACGCTTCGTTGAACTGCAGGACCAGGGCATGGAATCGATCTACTGCATGGTCGACCTGCACGCCATAACCACTTGGCAGGACCCGGCCGAGCTGACAGCGGCCACCCGGCAACTGGCGGCTGCCTATGTCGCAAGTGGGTTGGATCCGGCGAAGTCGATCCTCTTCAATCAGAGCCAGGTTCCGGCCCACGCACAGCTCGGCTGGGTGTTCTCCTGCATCGTGCGCCTTGGTTGGCTGAACCGCATGACGCAGTTCAAGGACAAGGCGGGGAAAAACCGCGAGAATGTCTCGGGCGGGCTTTACATGTACCCCGCGCTGATGGCGGCGGACATTCTGATCTATCGGGCTACGCATGTGCCAGTAGGCGAGGATCAGAAGCAGCATCTGGAACTCACTCGCGACATCGCGACGAAGTTCAACAACGACTACGGTGTCGAAGACTTCTTCCCGTTGACCGAGCCCGTGATCGGTGGTCCGGCACCGCGGGTCATGTCGCTCAGAGATGGCACCAAGAAGATGTCAAAATCCGACCCGTCGGATATGAGCCGGATCAACCTGACCGATGATGCCGATGCAATCTCCGCCAAGATCCGCAAGGCCAAGACCGATCCCGAACCCTTGCCGGAAACCATCGAGGCGCTTGAGGAACGGCCCGAGGCGCGCAACCTCGTAGGGATTTACGCCGCACTGGCCGATCAGACTGCGGAGGCGGTTCTGACAGATTTCGGCGGGCAGGGTTTCGGTGCATTCAAGCCGGCGCTCGCTGACCTCGCTGTCGAAAAGCTGACACCGATCACGAAGGAAATTTCGCGCATCGAGAACGACCCGGCAGAAATCGACCGCATGCTGGCACGTGGAGCCGAACGAGCTGCCGCCATCGCCGAACCGATTCTGGCTGAGACCTACAGGTTGATCGGCTTCGTCGGACGATAGCGCAGGCCTTAAACTGGAAACGCGCTCCGCCGACAAGCGAAGCGCGTTTTGAACTTGCCGACAACCACCCTGTGGGGTTTGTCGGAGGCAGTTTCGTCAGTGCAGCTTGTTGCCCACCTGATCGATCGACGCCGCGATCATTGCCTCTGTGCGGTTACCATCAAGCTTCTCGCTGATGACCTGCGTTGCAGCCGCAATGGCGACGCTGACGGCCTTGTCTTTGACTTCCTTGAGCGCCGCCGCCTCGGCCATCGCGATCTGCTCATCCGCCGCGCGCAAGCGCCGCTCTATCGAGACCTTGAGCTCTTCTTTCGCCCGCTCGGCTGCGGCCTCCGCCTCCACTTTGGCGTGCGCGACAATCTCGGAAGCTATGCCCTCGACTTCCTTGTGCTTTCGTTCGAACTCGGCAAAAGCGGCCTGCGCTTCCTCGCGCAGCTTCCGCGCCTCGTCCAGTTCGTCCCGGATCTTGTCGGCCCGGTCGTCGAGCAATTTGCCGAGCATGTTGTGCACGCCGAGATAGCCCAGCATTGCGAAGAACAGGAAGAAGCTGATCCCGACGACGAATGTGGAGTTGTAGAACAAGGACATCCGCGTGCTCCTCAGCCCATATGCCGGTCGACGGCCTTGTCGACCTCGCCGCGCTCGGCGACGCCGGGCATCACCGCATCAACCACGGCAAATGTCGTTTCCTTGGCGACTTCCTCGACACTGGCCATCGCACTGTTGCGCACCTCTGCGATGCGCTTTTCGCTCTCGACCGTTCTGGCCGATATCTCGGCATCCGCCTTGGCAGTTGCCTCGTCGAGGTCCTTCTGGATTTCGGCACGCGCTTCGGCTGCGATCGCCTGAGCCTTGGCCCGGGCATCCCGCAATGCCTGATCGTATGCCGCGCCAGCCTCCTCGGCCTTGCGCTTGTATTCTTCAGCCTGGTCCAGATCACCGGCAATGGCGTCGGCCCGCTCTTCAAGCACACTTGCAATGCGTGGCAGCGCAACGCGTGACATGAGCAGGAACAGCACCACCACAGCCACCAGAAGCCAGAAGATCTGGCTCGGGTATGTGGTGAAATCGAGCTGCGGCAGCCCCGATTTCCCGTCCTCGGCGCCTTCGCCAGCGGCGGCCGCAGCAGCGGCCAAGTAAGAGGTGGTCAGCATGGACCCGCTCCGATCCTAGCGGTAAACCCCGAAGGGTCGCTGGATGGCGGCCACAGCGTTGCGGCCGCCCCGATCTCGTGCGCTGTCTTAGACGGCGAACATCAGCAGGAGCGCGATCAGGAAGCCGAAGATTCCAAGCGCTTCCGCAAACGCGATGCCCAGGAACATGGTCGCGGTCTGTTCGCGGGCTGCGGCCGGATTGCGCAGAGCACCGGCGAGGTAGTTACCGACCACGTGGCCCACGCCGACACCGGCGCCACCCATTGCGGTACAGGCCATGCCGGCGCCGATGTATTTCCCCAAAAGGGCTGCTGCTTCAGCTTCCATCGTGGTGTCTCCTCTCGAATGGAATTGGTCTGGTTTCGGGGCGCTGCTCAGTGGCTGGGATGCAGCGCGTCATTCAGGTAGATGCAGGTCAGGATCGCGAAGATATACGCCTGCACGCAGGCAACCAACAGCTCGAGCCCGGTGATCGCGACCATCATTGCAAGCGGCAACAGACCGCCGATCACGCCCATTGCAGGCACGAACGCCGCGAACACCTTGAGCACCGCGTGGCCTGCCATCATGTTTCCGGCAAGCCGGATAGAATGGCTGAGCGGGCGCACGAAGAACGAGATCACCTCGATAACGGCAAGGACCGGACGCAACGGCAAGGGCGCGGCGTCGATCCAGAACAGCTTCAGAAACCCGACGCCATGCTTCATGAAACCGATCACGATCACGCTCACGAACACGGCAAGCGCGAGGATACCCGTCACGGCGATATGCGAGGTCGTCGTGAAAGATCCGGGAATGATGCCCAGGAGGTTCGAGAACAGAATGAAGATGAACAGCGTGAAGATATAGGGGAAGAAGACGCGCCCTTCCTCGCCCATAACATCGGTCACCATCGATCGGATGAACCCGTAGAGCACCTCTGCCACGGACTGCACACGGGTCGGTACCAGTGCCCTGCCCCGCATGCCGAAGATCAGGAAGGCCGAAATCGCCGCGATCGCGATTGCCATCCAAACGGTCGAATTGGTGATCGTTAGGAAGCTTCCGACCGAACCGTCGCCAAAGACGGGGCCAATCTGGAACTGATCCATCGGATGGATGTTGAGACCACCATCCTCGCTGGGTGCCGCCATGCGTCTTTGCCCTCATCCGTGACGCCAGAGGCGCCGTTCTTTCTTTCCTGCCCGCGCGCGGTCAGGCCCCGCCGTTCTTCTCGTCCGTCTCAGCGCCGCGTGTACGCTGCATGTCCTCGGCGGATCGCAGCATCAAACGCACCCCCGATGCGAAGCCGAGCAGCACAAACACGATGAGGAAGAGCGGCAAGCTGCCGAAAAGGCTGTCCAGCCCCCACCCCATCGCTGCGCCGACCATGACAGCCACGACCAGCTCGATGACCATCCGCCACGCCATGGACGCCGCGGTGTATTCGTCTCGACCCTTGCGTGGGGTCGGCTTGCTCGGGGTTCGAGCAGCTTCGATCCGCTTGCCAAGCTCCGAGAGCTTGTCGGGACCGGAGCCTGGGCGATCAGTCATCACGCCCCCCGCTACCTTGCCATGCCGGGTTTACATCCGCCGCCGTGGGTCGCGGGCACATTATGGTGGGGTCATAGGGGTGTCAAGCAGACCACCCATGACTGTCCTGATCTTAAAGCATTGATTTTTTTGTACTTTAGCAGGATGCGACCGGACGGCGCACCATGGTTCCAACAATACGGCGAACGTCCGGTAGATCATGTTCATGTGACACCTGCTCAACCGTGGTCCAGCAAATCAACCAGAGCGTCCGGCGCAGTGACCATTGCGTTGTGACCGGTGGCAAGTTCCTGGATTGTCCAGCTTCTTCCCGCCACCCACTGGCGCACCTTCTCGAGTGCGGTGTAAATCGGCTCGGTGCATACCACGTACCGTGCCGGCAAGCCGTTGCCAGGGCGTCCGGTAATCGGCAAGGGACTCTCGAAGGTGCTGATCGGATGCGGTGTCATTCGTGACGCAAGCCAGGCAGCATCTGCCGGATCAAAGACCCCGAAGTCGGCCGGGTCGGGTGCCGGTATGGTCAACCCGCCGCTCGTTTCCCTCGCGAGGCGCCTGCGTTCAGCCACGCGATCAGACGACAGATTGTCGAACGGCGTCTGGCCTCCCTCGATGATCATGGCGTCCAGATAGACAAGCTCCTTGATCCGGTCGCGCACCCGCTCCGCCGCCCCCGAGAGGGCGTTGCCAGCAAAGCTGTGCCCGACCAGCACGATGTCGCTCAAGTCCTCGAAGAGGATGTGATTCACGAGGTCATCTATGAAGATCCCGAGCGTGATCTCCGTCGACAACAGGTGCCGCCGCTCACCGAGACCGGTTTGCGTCGGCGTCGTGACGCGGTGTCCGCGAGCGCGCAAACGCTCGGCGACACGGACCCAGCACCAGCCACCGTGCCAGGCACCGTGCAACAGCACATACGTCTTCGCCATGAACGGTCCTCCCCCGACATTGATGCGTCGGCGGTCACTTGATGGCAAGACGAGTGGCGAATTCGATGATGCAGGGCTTGCATGGACGACCTGCTTTGGGCAGAACGGCGTCGCCCTCATCCGAGCCAAAGGCCGCATGTACCGTCTTTATCATCTGCCACTGTCGCCGTTCTGTCGAAAGGTTCGACTAGCGCTGGCTGAAAAGCGCATCGATGTGGACCTCGTGGAAGAACGCCCATGGGAGCGCAGGCTTGATTTCCTGCGCCTGAACCCTGCAGGCAAGGTGCCGGTCCTCGTGGCCAGCAAGGAGACGGTTCTGGCGGAATCCGATGCCATCATCGGATATCTTGAGGAAACCCAACCTGAACCACCGCTCTTGCCTGCCGAGCCCGCTGCGCGGGCCGAAGTGCGTCGCCTCGTGGGCTGGTTCGACGACAAGTTCAACCGAGAGGTCACGGAGAACCTACTGTTCGAGCGCGTGAACAAGCGGCTCTCTCGCACCGGATATCCCGATGGCCAGTGCCTGATGACCGGCAGCCGGAACATCCGTGTGCACCTGGACTACATGACGTTCTTGCTCGAGGGCGATAACTGGCTCGCCGGCAAACGTCTGAGCCTCGCCGATCTTGCGGCCGCTGCACATCTGTCCTGTCTGGACTACCTCGGTGACATTCCATGGGACGACTATCCAGCCGTGCGCGATTGGTATGCCGTGATCAAGTCCCGACCCAGCTTCCGAGGGCTCTTGGCTGATCACCTGCCGGGCTTTCCATCTCCGCCGCCACACTACGCCGATCTCGACTTCTAGGGGACCCGCACCTTTCCCGGCAGTAGGCAATCTTCTAGACCGTGGCCATGGCGAGCACCGTGCAAGACCTGAGATCCGCCATCGAATCGGAGGCTGCTGCATGCGGGTTCGCCGATGTCGGCTTCGCGTCTCCCGACATCGGCAAGGCCGGTGCGCGATTGCGATCCTGGCTTGCAGACGGACATCATGGCGAGATGGGCTGGATGGCAGAGCGGATATCCTGGCGTGCCGATCCCGCGGTGCTTTGGCCCGATGCGCGCAGTGTCATCATGCTCGCGTGGCCGTATGATCCAGGACCGGATCCACTGGCGGGACTGACCATGCCTGACCGCGGGGTGCTCAGCGTCTACTCCGAGGGGCGAGACTATCACGACGTGGTCAAGAAGCGCCTCAAGCGACTCGGTCGTTGGCTGATCGAACACGCGGGCGGAGAGATCAAAGTCTTCGTCGACACCGCACCCGTCATGGAAAAACCTCTCGCGGCAATGGCGGGGATCGGGTGGCAGGGCAAGCACACAAATCTCGTCTCTCGACGGCTTGGATCATGGTTTTTCTTGGGAGCGATTTTCACCACGCTAAAGCTCGGCCCGCCTGCGCCCCACGAGGACCGGTGCGGCAATTGCCGGCGTTGTCTCGACATCTGTCCAACCGCGGCGTTCAGCGCACCCTACCAGCTCAACGCCCGCAGGTGCATCTCGTACCTGACCATCGAGCACAAGGCAGCGATTCCACGCGCTCTGCGTCCGGCAATCGGGAACCGCATCTATGGCTGCGACGACTGCCTCGCCGTCTGCCCGTGGAACAAGTTTGCCGAAGCCGCACATGTGACCAAGCATGAGGTCGAGGAAGAAGCGCCCCTTCTTGCGGATCTGGCGACGCTCGAGGATGGTGCGTTTCGCGAGAAGTTTCGAGGCACCGCGATCCGGCGCATCGGGCGGGCACGCTTCGTGCGAAACGTGCTCATCGCAATCGGAAATAGCGGACAGTCGGGTCTCGCGGATATTGCGCTCCGGTTGACCCGTGATGGAGATCCCTTGGTGAGGGGCGCCGCAGTGTGGGCACTGTCGCGTCTGACAACCCTAGACGATTTCCGTCTCGCAATGAACGCGGATCCAGATGCCGAAGTCGAGGAAGAGTGGCGTCTGGGTGCCCGAGAGCTCAGTTCGAGAGCCCAGCATCCATCTTCTGAAGGCTGAGACGCGCACCATGCTTCACCGAACCGTCGGTGTCGCTTGCGATTGCGGTCAGCAGACTCTGCCGAGCCGACGAGGTGTCTCCCAGAGCCGCCTCTGCTCTGCCACGCTCCAGCCACGCATCCGCGCTGGACGGCTCGAGAACGGTCGCGCGCACGGCCAGATCACGCGCCTCGAGCGGCTGGTTCGCCCGTCGCAGAGCTGCCGCGCGGAGCGCTAAATCTCGTGCCGATTCACCCGCGATCCTGATGACCTCCGCCAAATCCTCCGCAGCCGCAGCCGGCGACCCCTTTGCAATCCGAACCGCGGCGCGGGTGCGCAACGGAGACGCACTTCCGGGTGCCAAGATCACCGCTCGTGCCGATGCGCGCTCTGCCGCCACCACATCGCCGAGGCCAAGCAGCACATCGGCGGCCTGCACCAGAACCTCTGCACGCCAGCGATCCGGCAGATCGGGCGCGTTCTTGGCGAGTGACAACAACAAAGCCGCCCCCGCACGGTCCGCACCGGTCTCGATCAGCGCGACGGCACGGCAATGTTCCGCTGGCACGCCACCTGCTCCGAAACTGGCCCATTCTTCGGCCGCCCGCACGGCATCCCGCGGGTTCGAGCGCACGAGTTCCAGACAGTCATCGTAGTCGTCGACAGCCAATGCCACTCCCGGCATCGAGATTGCGAGCGCCACATGGACAGCAATCAAACTCTTCCGCATATTCCGGTTCCTCGCCGCCTACTGCGCGCGACACTGCCCCAGAACAAGGGAGGGCGGCAATGACAAAGCGTGGCGTTCTGCTGAGCCTCGGGCACGGGTACTCCGCGCAATATCTTGCGCGGCTGCTTGTGGCGGATGCGTGGACCGTGATCGGGACGACACGCCGCCCCGAGAAGGCTGCGCAGTTCAAGGCCGAGGGTGTGGAACCAGCGCTCTGGGACACGGTCGACCCCGAAGCACTGCTCTCCCAGGCAGAGCACGTTCTGGTTTCGGCGGGACCCGATTCCGCGGGCTGTCCAGTTCTGCGGCGCTTTCACAAAGCGCTGGCGCGCAATCCGAAGCCACTGCGCTGGATTGGATATCTGTCGACAACGGGGGTTTACGGCGATCGTGGCGGCGACTGGGTCGACGAGACCTCGGCTTGCAAACCGAGCACCCGACGCGGTCAATGGCGCCTGGCCGCCGAACAGGCTTGGCAACAGCTTGGCCATGCCGGGCTGCCGGTTCACATCTTCAGGCTTGCCGGTATCTACGGGCCGGGGCGCGGTCCGTTTTCGAAGGTGCGCAGCGGTGCCGCCCGGCGCATCGTGAAGCCCGGCCAGGTCTTCAGCCGCATTCATGTCGAGGACATCGCCGCTGTGCTCGCGGCATCGATCAATTCCCCGTCTGCGGGTTCGATCTACAATGTCTGCGATGATGATCCGGCGCCGCCGCAAGACGTGATCAGCTACGCCGCAGAGCTGCTCGGTCTGCCCGCGCCACCGGAAGTGGCCTTCGAGACCGCAGATCTGTCCCCGATGGCCCGAAGCTTTTATGCCGAATCGAAGCGGGTCAGGAATGCACGCATCCGGGAAGAACTTGGGGTGGAACTGCGCTACCCGAGCTATCGGGCGGGCCTGGCCGAGCTTGCCCGTCAGGGGTCCACGGGGCCTTCGTAATCGACCACGGCGTCACCCGCGCGCATTCCGGTGCCGGCGCGGTCGAACCGCAGATGTGCGATGCCGATCGGGCCTGCCGTCGATCGCAACGTGCCCGCAGATCGCCCGTTGTGGGTGATCTCGGTCCCCGGTGGAGCCGTGCCCTGCACCTGCACCACGGCAAGCCCCTTCCGGAGCACGGCCTTGTGCTTCATGCGGGCGGTCACTTCCTGCCCGACATAACATCCCTTGCGGAAGTCCACGCCGGAGAGACGCTCGAACCCTGCCTCGAGCGGATATGTCTCGCCCTCGACGAGGTCGACGCCGCCTTCAGGAACCCCATGTTCGATCCTGACGGCCTCGTAGGCCTGGCGCTCTCCCTGGCGAATACCGAGCTTCTCGAGATCAACGGCGCCTGGCAGATACATCCGCCAACCGAGTGTGGCATCCCGCGGATCTCGCACGACCGAAGCACCAGCCTCGACGTCATGCCGGAAAGGCTCCCCTCCCGTGGCCTCGGGCAAAGCGGTCCAGGCCAAAACGACGGACATGTCCGTGGGTCCAACAACACGCGCATCACGGCGCAGGCAATACATGCTCAACCGCTTCGCGAGCTCGGATGCCCGGCCCGCACTACAATCGATCAGCACCTGGTCCTGATCGCCATCGAGCACAAAGAAATCGTAGAGGTACTTTCCCTGCGGCGTCAGCAGTGCAGCGTAGACAGCAACGCCGGGCGCGACTTGGTCCATGTCATTGGTGACAACGCCTTGCAGCACCTCACGCGCATCGCTTCCCTCCATCGCGATGACTGTCCGGCCAGTATCGACAAATCCGCAAAGCTCACTCATCGCACATCTCCATCTGGCGCGCTCACTTTGCCGCGTCGCGCCCAATATAGGCATGGCAGGCGGCATCGCACAGAGGTATAGAGGCGGGCACCGCGAGGTATTCCGATGACCCTTCCCACTCCGCAAGAGCGCGCGGACGGGCGTATGCCGCTCGCTTTTCTGGCGTTTCTCGCCCTGATGACATCGATTGTGGCGCTCACAATCGATGCCGTCTTGCCAGCGCTCGACGCGATCGCTGAGGACCTGCAGTTCGCTGAGGCCAATGACCGCCAGCTTGTGATTCTCGCAGTCTTTGTCGGTCTGGGACTAGCTCAACCGGTCTTCGGACCCCTCGCGGACTCGGTCGGACGGCGCAAGGCCGCGGCCATCGGCTGGGTGATCTTCCTGTCAGGCACGCTGATCACGATGTTCGCAACCACGCCAGAGATGGCGCTCGGCGGGCGATTCCTGCAAGGCGTGGGCGCTGCCGGACCGCGTATCGTCGCCACGGCGATCGTGCGCGATCTCTACACCGGACGCCCGATGGCACGGGCGATCTCACTGGTCATGACCGTGTTCATGATCGTGCCCATGTTTGCCCCGCTCATCGGACAACTGGTCGAGAGCATTGCTGGCTGGCGCGCGATCTTCGGACTTTACCTCGCGATGGCCCTGATCGCAGGCACCTGGCATCTGACCCTGATCCCGGAAACCTTGGCACCTGAGAACAAGCGAGCCCTGACGCTGAAGCCGCTCGCGGCGAGCTTTGTCGAAGTCCTGACCAACCGCCGCGCGATGCTCTATACGCTGGCGACCACATTCGTGTTCGGCACTTTCGTGGCCTTTCTGGCGGCGGCGCAGCAAATCTTCGAGGAGTTGTATGACCTGGGACCCCGTTTCCCCTGGGCGTTTGGTGCTCTGGCGCTCTGTTTTGCAGCCTCTCAGTTCGCCAACGCGCGCCTGGTGATGAGCATCGGCATGCGTCCTCTCTGCAAGTCCGCCAATGTGATGCTGATCGTGGCCAGTCTTTTGGGTGTCGGACTGTGCCTCTTTCCTTCGGGCGCTCTCATTCCGTTCTGGGTTTTCATGCTTTGCATGGCGCCAATCTTCGTGGCGACGGCCCTGCTCTTCTCCAACTTGACGGCTCTCGCGCTCGAGCCCCTCGGCCATGTCGCGGGCACCGCATCCGCAGTCGTGATGTCGGTTTCGACACTGGGCTCCGTCATCTTCGGACTGGTGATCGCGCGATCGATCGATGCAACGGTGCTGCCCATCTTCGCAGGATTTGCCGCGCTCGGCGCAGCCAGCCTGTTGTCGATCTTGGCGGCGGATCGGGGGTCTGTTCCGTGACCGCACCGGTCTCCGTGATCATCCCGACATTGAACGCGGTCCGCGACCTGCCGGCATGTCTCGAGGCGCTCACCCAAGCCGCCGTGGACGGACTGGTCAGCGAGGTGATCTTCGCAGATGGCGGGTCGACCGATGAGATCGAAGCGCTCGCCGACGCGACAGGAGCACGCCTGGTTCGAGCCAAGCGCGGTCGCGGGCATCAACTCGCGACAGCCGCACTCGTTGCCCGGAGCGGCTGGTTGATGTTCCTGCATGCGGACACACGACCTTTGGACGGGTGGATCGGCGCCGTTCGCGACCATCTTGAACGCGCGCCAGATCATGCAGCCTTCTTCAAGCTTCGATTTCGGTCTTCCCACCCGATGTCGAGAGTCACTGCCGCTTGGGCGAACATTCGCGCACGCGTCCTGGCACTCCCCTACGGAGATCAAGGCCTCTTGATACCGGCGTCGCTCTACGAGCGGATCGGCGGGTATCCGGACATACCGCTGATGGAAGATGTGGCGATTGCCGACCGTCTGGGAAGGCGCCACCTTCGCGGCCTCGACGCAACACTGGAGACCTCCGCGGCGCGGTACGAACGCGATGGTTGGCTTCGCCGTGGCCGGCGGAATCTAACGACCCTCATGCTTTACCGGTTGGGTGTCGACCCGGCGCATCTGGTCGCCCGATATGAGCGCCAGTGACCCGCCCCGTTCTGATCGTTTTCGCAAAAGCGCCTCAGGTGGGCCGGGTGAAAACACGGCTCGCGCGAGATATCGGATCGATCGCCGCCGGTTGGTGGTATCGGCATCAACTTTCCAGACTCATCCGTGATTGTGCACGTGATCCGCGGTGGGAGACACGCATCGCGGTCTCCCCAGATCGCTGCGCGAGTGACAAGGCCCCGTGGCTGCAAGAGGTGCCACGCTGTCCGCAGGGCGGCGGTGATCTCGGCCGGAGGATGTCGCGGGCATTGGCGACGGTGAGAACACGCCCCGTTCTGATCATCGGCGCGGATATCCCCGACATCAATCCCAACCGGATCAGAGAAGCGTTCGAGGCATTGCGCAGCGCCGACGCGGTGATCGGCCCCGCAACAGATGGCGGATACTGGGCGATTGGCCTCAGACGAGGCGGGCTGGCAAGACGACCCGGCTTCCTCGACGGCGTGCGCTGGTCGGGACCCCATGCAGGGTCTGACACGGTGGCTTCGATGGCGGGTCTTCGCGTCTCCTACGCAGCGACCCTGGCCGACGTGGACACGGGCAAAGACTTGCAACGCCTCAATTGTCGAGATGTCGGATGAACTCGGCAAGCGCTGTCTCGAGCGAACGGGTACGATCTATGGTCTCTCGCGTTTCTTCTGCAAACGGTGTCCGTGCCAGTACCCTGAAGATGTCTGCAGCACCTTCGTGAAACTTCGAGCTCACCCCGGCTGACGCGAATGTCGCCGCGATCTCCTCCATCTCTCCGACCCAGCGCCCGGCATCCGCAGGCAGTGCGGGCAATCTGCCCTGCATGCCTTCAAGGGGTCCGGCCTGGCTGAACGCGAATTCTTCGAGGAGCGGCTCAAGCACGTCGAGCTTCAACGCCGTCATCAACAGCGCAAGCTGCAATGCCCACGTGCCCTTGGTGAGGGCCGCATACACCATCTTCAGCGCCGAGGCGCGCCCGACCTGGCGCCCGACGTCAACAACGCGGATCCCCTTGCCGTCGAGGTCCAGCATCGGCGCTGGATCGGTGCCCGAAACGTAGAACCGTGTTGGCGTGCCTTTACCGGGATGCAAGCCGATGATCCCGCAATCGAGGAATGGTGCACCCGCTGAAGTGATTGTCCCGCCCACTTTCTCGGCCGTCTGAGGCGAAACGGCATTGCAGTCGACATAGACCGGACGAGCGCCCGTGCGCTCAAATGCCTTGGCCACCGCCTCGGCCTGCTTCAGTGCTGCATCGGGCGGTAAAATGGACAGCACAATGTCGGCCTCAGAGACGGCGTCATCGAGCGAACCCGCATCCCGCAGACCAGCGCGATCTGCGAGCATTCGCGTATGTGCGCTGCGCCCGTCGAGGCTGGTAACCACCGGGTGGCCATGCGCCAGAAGGGCCGCGCCAACTCCATGCCCCATATCGCCGGGCATCAGGATTGCGATTGTTGCGCTCACTCTGACGCTCCAGATTTCGGTCGCGCGAGACGACACTGCATCGAACAGATCCGCCGGATCACACTGTCGCGCATCGTCCGCGATTCAATACCCAATCGCGCAGCCATCCTTGCGCGGGTCGGAACCTCCGGTCAGTACACCTTCGTCCCAATCGATCCATATCGCCTGGCTGCCGCCGATCGGCTTTGCAGGCGCAACGAGGCGGTGCCCGCGGGCCGTGAGTGCCTCACGTATCTCAGCAGGAACGGTTCCCTCCACTTCGACCTCGCCGGTGAACGGGTCGGCCATGAAGCGTGGGGCATCCATCGCCTCCTGCACATCCAGACCATAGTCGAACATCCGCGTCAGAAACTGCATGTGGCCCATCGCCTGATACTGCCCGCCCATCACGCCGAAGGGCATCGTCGCGCGACCGGCCTTCGAGGCCATGGCGGGAATGATGGTGTGCAGTGGTCGCTTGCCGGGAGCGATGCAGTTCGGGCTCGACGGGTCGAGCGAGAAGCCCTGCGCCCGGTTGGTGAACAGAACGCCGGACTTGGGCGCCGTGATGCAGGCGCCGAAGCCCATGAACAGCGTGTTGATGAAACTGCAGGCGTTGCGGTCCTTGTCGACGACAGAGATGTAGACCGTGCTGTGATGTTGCGGCAGGTCGACTTCAGGAGGCGGATCCGATGCCCGTGCTGGATCTATCAGGCCGCGCAGCGTGCCAGCATAGTTTGCTGAGAGAAGTGCCTCCACCGGAACTTCGGCTTGGTCCGGATCGGCGACATAGAGATTGCGGGCCTTGTATGCGAGCCGGCAGGCCTCGATCTCGGCGTGCATGCGCTCGAGGGTGATGGGCCCGCCGTCACCTGCCTCGATCTCTGACATGATGTTGAGCATCAGGAGGGCGATCACCCCCTGCCCGTTCGGCGGACACTGATGAATCGTATGGCCCCTGAACTCGCCCGAGATCGGAGTGACGTACTTCCCCTTCGGACCCGCGAAGTCGTCCATCGTGTGCAGACCGCCATGCGCATTCAGGCACGACACCATGTCTTCGGCGATGGGCCCTTCATAAAACGCGCTCGGACCGTCCGAGGCAATTGCCTCCAGCGTCTCGGCGAGCGCCGGCAGCTTGTGAAGCTCTCCGATGGCGGGCGCGCGTCCCTCGGGCAGGTAGTAGCGCGCCGACGCCTCATCCGCGCTCAGCAAGGGGACCGCCGACATCCAGTCCGCATGTACTCTCGACGAGACCGGGAAGCCATCACGGGCATACGCGATCGCAGGCTGAAGCAACTCACCAAGCGACATCCGCCCGTGATCACGCACCAGGGTGTCCCAGGCATCAATGGCGCCAGGAACGGTCACAGAATGACCACTCTGGCGCGGCAGTTCCTTCAGTCCCTGTCCGGCATAGAAATCGGTCGTTGCACCTGTGGGCGCTTTGCCCGAGCCGTTAAACGCGACGATGTCCGTCGAACCGGACGGTGCATAAAGACAAAAGTTGTCGCCGCCGATGCCGGTTGACTCGGGCTCGACCACGCATTGCACGGCGCACGCAGCGACTGCCGCATCAAGCGCATTTCCACCCGCCTTCAAAATGTCGATCGCCACCTGACTGGACAGGGGATGCGAGGTCGCTGCCATGCCATTGGTCGCATGAACCGGTGAGCGTCCTGGCTTCTCGAGATCTCTCATGCGGTCCCTCTCCGATCCTTTGGCATGTCGCGCGCCAGCCTCGCCCATCAGTGTTGCAGGCCAAAGGGGCATCGCTATAGTGGCGTTCCAGGCTGAGGCGCCCTCAGAAGCGTCGCCATGTAGCATCGCATTCGCGTACAACGCAAACCAGACTAGGGAGTCCTACATGAGAAAGTTCATCACAACTGCACTGGCCGCCGGCGCGTTCAGTATTGCCGCTGTGCCCGCGCAGGCCGCCGAGGTTCCATGCGACACGGCGCAGCTCATCGTGCCCTGGAAGGCCGGCGGCGGAACGCATGTGATCTTCTCAATCTTCGAGAAAACCATCGCCGAGATGGATATCACGCCGAAGATCCAGGTCGTCACCGTGCCCGGACAGGGCGGCAACAAGGGCGCCAAGCAGGCGGCCAAGGCCAAGGCCGACGGTTGCACACTGTTCGCAATCCATCAGTCAGCGGTAACCAGCTATCTCAACAAGCGCATCGACTTCCACTTCGACGGCTTCGAGACGGTGGCAAATCTCACTTCGACGCCGGACATCATCGGCGCAGCCGCTGAGACACCCTTCAACTCGTTCGAGGAGTTCAAGGCCCACGCCGAAGCGAACCCCGGCCAGTTGAAGGCGGGCGCCACCTTCGGGTCGACCTCGCACTTTATCTGGCTGCTGCTCGCGCAGAAGATGGGGATCGAGTTCTCGTATGTTCCCTATGACGGCACCGCCGAACGCATGACGGCGCTGCTCTCTGGCGCCATCGACATGGGCGCGCTGAACGTCGCCTCCGGTCGCAAACACCTGGAAGGCGGTGCGCTGAAGGGTCTCGCGATCGCTGCCAACGAGCGGTCCAAGCACCTCCCGGACATGCCCACGCTCAAAGAGCTTGGGGTGGATATGGAGTTTGCGCTGAAGCGTGGAATCGTCGCCCCGAAAGGCACGCCCGCGGAAGTCATCGACATGTGGTCACAGGTCTTCAAAGCCGCAGCCGAGAACCCTGATCTGCTTGAGCAGCTCGATGCGAAGGGCACCGACGTCAAGTGGCAGGGTCCCGAAGACTACCGCGTCTGGGCGGACTCCCTGTACGGTGAATACGAGGAAGTCGCGATCGCGATGGGAATGTGGACCCAGTAAGGCAATGGGGCCCGGCCTGCCGGGCCCCTCCTGCACATGACGCTCAATCGAGACACGATCGTTGCGATCGTCCTGCTGCTGGTGTGCGGGGGACTGGCTGTGGCATCGCTCGACATTCGCGAGCCGAACTACGGCCAGCTTTCTCCTGCCGCCTGGCCACGGGTGATCATCGGCGTCATGTCGGTGCTGTGCCTGATCTATCTGGTACAGTCCTTGCGCCAGGGACCGGATGCGCCCAACCCTGAGGCACCGAAGGACTTGCGGGCGTTCTTTGCCTACTGGCGCAATGTGATCTGGTGCTTCGTGCTGTTCGCCGCATACTTGCTGGCATTGCCTTACGTGGGAATTCTGCTGGGCGGCGTGGCCTTCGTGTTCCTCACACTCTCGGCGCTCGGCGGACTGCGCGCGACGCCTCTGCACGCCCTCATCGCCATTGTCACCGTCGGTGGGATGTGGAGCGTCTTTACCTTCGGGCTGGGTGTCTTTCTACCGCGCGGCGAATGGACGGGTTTCTGAGATGGTGCTCGACAATGTCCTGATGGCGCTCGCGGAGATCGGCAATCTGCAGACCATTTTGCTGATGATTCTCGGGGTCGGCGTCGGCCTTCTGGCAGGCTCCATACCCGGTTTCACCATCGCGATGGCTGTCGTGCTCACGCTGCCGTTCACGTTCTCGATGCCACCCGCCCAGGGTCTGGCGACGATGATCTCGGTGCTCGTGGGCGGTCTCTCTGGTGGCCTCATGTCCGGTATCCTGACCGGCATTCCCGGGACTCCGTCGTCTGTCGCCACGACATTTGACGGGTTTCCCCTGGCGCGGAGCGGCGAGCCGGGCTTTGCCCTTGGATTGGGCGTCTGGTCATCCTTCTTCGGCGGCATGATCTCAGCCGTGATGCTGGTTCTGTTCGCGCCTCAGCTCGCACGCGTCGGGCTGGAGTTTCAGCCCTGGGACTTCTTCATGCTGGTCATCTTCGCGCTGACGGTGACGGCGTCACTGGCAGGCGCGAATCTGATCAAGGGATTGATCGCTGGGGCATTGGGGCTTCTCGTGCGCACCGTGGGCGAAGACGAGGCGGTCGGTGTCGGACGCTTCGACTTCGGATCGGACTATCTGCTTGGAGGGTTCGATTTCATTGCCGTGCTGATCGGGTTGTTCGCCTTCAGTCAGCTGCTTTCTGACGTTCGCGATCCCGACGCGGCACGGCGTGCTCTCACCGATCAAGGCAACGTGCGCATCCGCATTGAACACCGGCGGGCCATTCGCGAGCTCATGCGGCGCTGGGTGGTCGTTGTGCGGTCTGCCCTGATCGGCATGTTCACGGGTATTCTGCCGGGCGCCGGCGGCTCGATCGCCAACATTCTCGCCTATGACCAGGCCAAGAAGGCCTCGAAGGAACCCGAGACCTTTGGCAAGGGAAATCCCGAGGGCATCATCGCGCCCGAGACCTCCAACAACGCTGTCGAGGGCGGTGCCTTGACGCCGCTGATATCGCTGGGCATTCCCGGCGATGTGACCGCGGCGATCATGCTGGGCGCGCTGCTGATCCATGACATCGTGCCGGGCCCGACCTTCATCCAGGAAGAACCGGTGCTGGTCTACTCGATCTTCATCGCGTTCTTTGCCGCGAACTTCATCATGCTGGGCATGCAGTCGGGAATGCTTCGGATCTTTGTGCTCGTCACGAAAATTCGAATGTACATGCTGGCCGCCGTGATCCTCGGCTTCGCGACGATCGGTGTCTTTGCACTGAACAATGTGACCGACGATCTCTGGACACTGTTCTGGTTCGGCGTCCTCGGGTTCGTCATGCGCCAGTTTGGCTTCCCGCTCGCGCCGATGATCCTGGGTGTGGTCCTTGGCAACATCGCCGAGCTGAACCTCGCGCGCGCCCTTGCCATCGACACCGACCTCACGCTGTTCGTCACGCGGCCATGGGCGATGTTCTTTGCAATCATCGCAGTCTTCTCGGCCGCCTTCCCCTGGTATCAGAAGACCCGCGAGGACGGGGCGCTCTGGACCAGGCTCTACATCCCCGCGATGCTGATCGCCGCCGCAATCCCGCTCACGATGATGGACGGGGTGTTCCGCCCGGCCTTGGCTGTGTTTGCCGTGTGCCTCGGTCTCTATTTGGGCTGGCGCGGTCTGAGCCAGCGCCCCGCATGATATGAGCGAACCCTCGACGGTCGCGCTGGTCTTTGCGGCATTCTTTCTCGGCGGCGTCGTCAAGGGCAGCCTCGGCTTGGGGCTGCCGGTGGTCGTCCTGGCGGTCCTCGCGCCGGTCATGGAGCTCAAACATGCCATGGCTTTGGTCCTCGCCCCGGCGATCATCACAAACATCTGGCAAGCGCTGAACGGTCCGGACCTCACCGGCCTGGTGCAGCGCATGTGGAGCTTTCTCGCAGTCGCGGTGATCGGCATCTGGGCAGGCACGTCCGTGCTGGCGCGTGTGGATGGTGCCATCTTGACGGGCATCCTTGGGGTGTTGCTCTGTGTCTATTCTGCTGTCTCGCTTACCACGCCACAGGTGCCTCCACCCGGCCGTCGTGAGGTCTGGATGTCGCCCGTTGCCGGTGGGCTGGGCGGTGTGCTCCTGGGCATGACGGGCATTTTCATTGTCCCCGGTATTCTCTACCTTCAGGCTCTCGGCATGCGCCGCGATCTTTTCGTGCAGGCGCTTGGATTGACATTCATCACGATTTCGCTGGGGCTGGCGCTCTCGATGGGTGGACGCTCGATGATAACAACCGAGCTTGCCGTGCTCTCGGCACTCGCCGTCGTGCCAAGCGGTGTGGGCCTCTGGCTGGGCACCCGGGTTCGCAAGCGAATTTCCGAGGAAGGCTTCCGCCGCATCTTCTTTGTCGCGCTGATCTTCACCGGCGTGTACATGATTTGGCGGGCGCTTGGCTGATGGGAGGACCACGATGACCCAGAGCTACACCGTCGCGATTGCGGGGCTTGGAGCAATCGGAATGCGGGTCGCGCGGGCGCTCGACACGGGCGAAATCAAGAACATGCGCCTGTCCGCCGTCTCCGCGCGGGACCGGACGCGAGCAGCCGAGCGTGTGGCGGACTTTGCAAGTCCTCCGATCGTCACCGATCTGCACGCTCTGCATGCCGCAGCCGACATCGTCATAGAATGCGCGCCAAAGGATGTGTTCGAGCCGCTCGCCCGTTCGGTTCTGCAAGCTGGCAAAATGTTCATGCCCCTCTCGGTCGGTGCACTCTTGCAGCACGAGGATCTGGTCGACCTGGCCAGGGAACGCGGTGGACGCATCATCGTGCCTACGGGCGCTATTCTCGGACTTGATGCCGTACGAGCCATGGCGGTCGGCGTTGTAAACAGCGTCACGCTCGAAACGCGGAAGCCGCCGAACGGCCTGGCCGGCGCGCCACATCTCGTCGAGAACAACATTTCTGTCGATGATCTGACCGAGCCGCTTCGGGTGTTCTCGGGAACCGCGCGGGCCGCAGCGATCGGCTTCCCGGCGAATGTCAACGTCGCAGCCGCGCTCTCGCTCGCGGGAATCGGTCCGGACCGGACGACGATCGAGGTCTGGGCGGATCCGAACGTGGACCGGAACATGCAGACCGTACGGATTGTCTCCGAGGCGGGCGAGGCGGACATGCAGATTCGCAATGTCCCCTCCGAAGAAAACCCGCGCACCGGCAAGGTCACAGCGCTGAGCGTCATCGCCTGCCTGCAGCGCATGACGGATCCGCTGGCTGTCGGCACATGACCGGAGCGCTCGACGGCGTGACAGTGCTCGACCTGACGACGATGCTGTCGGGTCCGTTCGCTGCGATGATGCTGGCCGATCAAGGTGCCCGGGTGATCAAGATCGAGCCGCCGGGCGGCGATGACACCAGACTGATCGGGCCGCACCCTCCCGACGGACTGCGAATGGATCGGGGCGGACATGGCGCCTACTTCAACTCGATCAACCGCGGCAAGGAATCACTTGTGCTCAACCTCAAGTCCGAGGATGGCCGAGCCGTGTTTCACAAGCTTGCGGGTCACGCCGACATTCTGATCGAGAACTACCGGCCGGGCGTCCTTGATCGCTTGGGCGTCGGCTACGAGGCGCTCGCCGCGATCAATCCGGCGCTCGTCTATGGGGCGATCCGGGGCTTCGGCGACCCGCGAACCGGGGCAAGCCCGTACACGGACTGGCCGGCTTATGACGTGGTCGCCCAGGCCATGGGAGGCATCGTTGCGATCACTGGCTCCGAGCCGGGCGGCACACCCACCAAGATTGGGCCCGGCGTCGGTGACACGATCCCGGCGATGCAATGTGTGATCGGCGTGCTCGCGGCCTACACCCATGCGCTCAAGACCGGTCGGGGACAATTCGTCGACGTGGCCATGGTCGACGGGATCCTGGCGGTGTGTGAGCGCATGATCTTTCAGCACAGTTATGCGGGAGAAGTCCCGGGACCCGAGGGGAACACGCATCCCCTGCTCTGCCCGTTCGGCATCTTTCCGGCAAAAGATGGGTGGGTGGCGCTCGGCATCGCGCGCGACGACTTTTTTGTTCGCCTGTGTCGACTGATCGGTCGTGACGATCTCGCTGACGATCCGGAATGGTCGCAGATCGAAAACCGCCTGCCCCGCCGCGACGAAGTAAATGCCATGTTCGCCGCCTGGACCGTGGTGCGCTCGAAAGCCGAGATCGAGGCTGTTCTTGGGGGCGAGGTGCCGTTCGGCCCGGTGCAGACCGCTGAAGACGTGATGATGAGCGATCAGACAGCGGCACGCCGAATGGTCGTGGAAGTCGAGCATCCAGGCGCGGCGGATCGGTTCGCCATCGTGAACACGCCGATCCGGATGACGAGAACCCCCGGCGGTGTGCGCCGGCGCGCCCCCATGGTGGGCGAACACAGCGATCGCATTCTTGCGGAGATCGGCCTGTCAGACGCCAGAATAACAGAACTGCAAAACAATGGTGCCGTCGGATGAGGGTGACGCATGAGCCATGACCTACTGATCACCAAACGGAACGGATCGGTCACGACGATCACGCTGAACCGACCGGATGCGCTGAATGCGCTTTCGCTGGAGCTCGAACGCGCACTCATCCATGCCATCGAACGCGCCGGTTCGGATGCAGAGATCCGCGCCATCGTCCTTACCGGCGCGGGGCGGGCGTTTTGCGCAGGGGTCGATCTCAAGGAGCTTGAGCTCTCCGGAACGGAAGCACGCAACTGGCTCGGTCCCGGCAGTCTTGTCTACGCGATGCGCAGCTGTCCGACACCAATCGTTGCCGCCGTGAATGGTTTTGCGATCACTGGCGGACTCGAGCTTGCGCTGCTTTCGGACTTCATCATCGCGTCGGATGGCGCGCGTTTCGCGGACACGCATGCGCGCGTCGGCATCACACCATCATGGGGCTGCACGCAAGTGCTGCCTCGGCGGATCGGCATCGCCCGGGCGCGGCAGATGAGCCTGACGGGAGCCTTCATCGACGCACAGCGCGCCTATGACTGGGGGCTCGCCAATGAAGTTGTGCCTGCGGACAATCTCCTGTCGCGGGCGGAGCAGTTGGCACACGAGATCGCCGGCACCGATCCTGTGTCCGCCGGAAGAATTCGCGGACTGATCGAACGGAGCGAGGAGACAAGCCTGTCGGCGGGGCTAGAGGACGAGGCAGCGGTGTTTCAAACGCACATCAAGACACTGACGCCTGAAAAAACCGCAGCCAATCGAGAAAAAGTGCAGCGGAGCGGACGAGCACAGACCCGCAGCGAGTGACCCTGAGGCTTTGTTGCCGCAACTTCGCACAACAACCGAAAACGCCAATCCATACCCCAAGAAAGCTAGCGCTCGGTGCGCCGCAAACGCGCATCAGGTCTTGCGAAAACCTCGGGCTTCAGCTCGGTGATCAAGCCTGCCCCCTCTGGGAGCTGGATATGGCCGTCCTCGACAACGGGCAGGTTCTGCGCCAGCTCGCCATACCATCCGGTGTAGAACGCCCGCACGCTTTCCTGGATCAGCGCATTCGGGGCGTTGAGTGTCAGATGCGTGCATGCGGCCCACGCCAGCGGACCCGTGCAGTCGTGCGGTGCAATTGGCAGATGAAACGCCTCGGCCATCGAAGCAATCGCCTTCGCCTCGGTCAGCCCGCCACACCAGCCCAGATCCATAATCACCACATCGAGCGCCCCTGCCTCCATGAATGTGCGAAACGCGGTGCGCGTGGCGATGGTCTCGGAGCCTGCGATTTTCGGACGCACCTGGGCGCGCAGATCGGCCCATGAGGATGGCGCGGTTGCAGGCATCGGATCCTCGATCCAATAGATGCCGTGTGGTTCGAGCGCCCGGGCAATCTCCGCCATGGCGTGTGGCTGCCAAAGAAGGTGCATCTCTGCCATGACCTGCATCTCAGACCCGACCGCTTGGCGGATTTTGGCAAACGGCTCAATCGCTTCGGCAAGCTGATCGGGTGTTATCGCCGCCCCATAAGATGCTTCGGCCGCGAAGTCGAACGGCCAGATTTTCATGCCGGTGATGCCCTGAGACAGCAGGCTTTCCGCAACCTTGCCGGCATCGCTCAGAAACCCGTCAAGGTCTTCGTAAGGTCCTTCAGCGGCTCCGAGACCCCAGTTGCCGGTCTGCTGACCGACCGCACCGCGTACATACCTGTACCCCGCACAGGTGTTGTATGTGCGGATGCGCTCCCGGCATCGCCCGCCGAGCAGCCGCCAGACCGGTTGATCCAGATGTCTTCCCCAGAGATCCCAGAGCGCAAGATCCACAGCAGAAGCGCCGCGCACCTCGGCGCCTGCACCATTGTAGCCCACATAGGGAGACAGGCGACGGCGAATCGCCTCGCGGTCGCGGGCATCCTTTCCAATCAGCAAAGGCGCTGCGGTCTCATGCAGGTAAGCGTCTGTGGCTGCAGTGCCGAAAAAGCTCTCGCCTGTGCCGCGCCCGCCCTCGCTGTCCTCAATGGACACCCAAAGCAGATTGGGAAACTCGTCAAGCCGAAGTGTTTCGATGGCAGTGATTATCATGCATCCCCCTGACATGCTTCGCGCAATGCATCCGTCATCAGAGTCTCGTGTTCGGGCAACTTGTAAAGCGGCAGATGCCCGGCCAGCAGGCGCGGCACGAAATCCGGCGCAAAACCGCTGAGCACGTCAAGTGTTGCCCGCGCCTCAGGCCGTCTGCCCAGATACACCTGACATGCGGCGACCAGGGCACGACGGATCGGTGCGCGTGGCCCGAAGCGGATGGCCTCCAGTCCAAAGAGCTCGGCCTGTTCGAAATCGCGTTCTGCAAAGTGGGCTTGCAGCAGTGTCAGATAGGCGTCTCCCATCCAGTAGTCCGTGTCGCGCGGACTGAGACGCAAGGCCAGGTGGGCATTTTCCCGCGCGGCATGCGTCTCGCCCGTCAGGGACTGATGCCAGGCCTGAGACAAAACACTCCACGAGTGGTTCGGGTTGAGATCGATGGCGCGATTGAAATCGGCACGGGCGGCATCGAAGTCGCGGCGAAAGTGGCGAACGATCGCCCTGGCGGCCAGGGCACATGCATCGTCCTGGTTCACCTGCAACAGACGAGAAATAGCCTCCCAGGCGGCCTCCAGCATGGTTTCCGCGTCATCACCGGTGGCCCCGAGATAGTAGTTGCTCAGTGTGATGCACTTGATCAGCAGGGCATGCGTCGACTGTGGATCAATGGCAAGTGCCTGATCTGCCAGGTCGATCACTTCCGTCACGCGGGCCCGGTCCGACCTGCCCGCGGTTTCATAGAACATCGCCTGGGCTCGTAACGCCAGGTCATAGGCAGACATCTTGATGGGGTCTGCGCGCCGGGCGTTCTCCATCTCGGCGAGCTCGATCTGTGGTGCTATGGCACCGACGACGTTTTGGGTGATCTCATCTTGGACGGCAAAGATATCTTCGAGCTCGCGGTCATAGCGCTCGGACCAGATGTGGCCTCCGCCGGCACCTTCGATGAGCTGAGCTGTAATGCGAACCCGATTGCCGGCTCGGCGGATGCTGCCTTCCAGCAGATAACGCACGCCCAGTTCCCGGGCAACTTGGCGTAGGTCGATGGTCTTGCCGCGATAGGAAAACGACGAGTTTCGCGAGATCACGAAGAGGCCGGAGAACCTGCAAAGCTCGGTGATGATGTCCTCGGTGATGCCATCGCCGAAGTAGGTCTGGTCCGGATCGCCACTCATGTTGTCGAGCGGCAGTACTGCGATCGATGGCTTTTCAGGCAGTGTTCGGCAGATTTCACGCCTTGATGGTGCAGACTTGTGTGAGACCGCCCAGACCCTCGTGGGCTTCGCGATGTTCTTCAGGGTCAGATGCCCAAGATCGGTGAACGTCGCATCGACTTTTCCACGGGTCTGCTCGGCAACAGCCTGGGAGACGCACACACCACCGGGTTCGGCAACGCCCTCGAGTCGGGTCGCAATGTTCACGCCATCACCGTAGAGATCGTCGCCCTCGACGATCACGTCACCAAGATTGACACCGATGCGCAACATCAGACGCTCTGGCTCGGCTTGCTGCGCGAGCGCGCCTTGCAAACTGATCGCGCATGTCACGGCATCCACGGCCGAGCCGAATTCGACCAGCGTGCCGTCTCCGATAAGTTTGACGACGCGTCCGTTGTGGTCGGCCACCGCTGGATCAAAGTGGTCGTTGCGGAAGGACTTGAGCCTCTCAAGTGTCCCCGCTTCATCTTCGCCCATCAGTCGCGAATAACCAACGACATCGGCCGCCATGATGGCAGCCAGCCTGCGTTCTACCCGGGACACACCAGAGCGGTTCATCGGGCATGTATAGCATCGCCAGAACCCGAGCGTCTCTCCCGATCACTTGCATTCACGGAGCAGGCGCGCAACAAAAACGCCGGTCACGAAGGGGAGGCACCATGCGGCTCGAAGGCAAGCGAATTTTCATCACAGCGGCAGGTGCCGGCATCGGACGGGCCAGTGCCGAAGCCTGCATCCGCGAAGGCGCCAACGTGATCGCAACGGATGTGAACGGCGATCTTCTGTCCGGACTGAATTGCCAGACCCAGGTGCTGAACGCCCTGGACGCCGACCAGATTGCCGAACAGGTGCCCGCGGCACGCCCTGACGTGCTGTTCAACTGTGCCGGGTTCGTCCATGCGGGGACTGTGCTGGATTACACTGACGAGGAGTTTGATTTCGCTTTCAATCTCAATGTCCGTGCGATGTTCCGCACGATTCGGGCCGCCGTTCCCGGTATGATCGAACGCGGGGGCGGATCGATCATCAACATGGCATCAGCCGCCTCTTCAGTCATGGGGGCACCGAACAGGACCCTCTACGGCGCTTCGAAAGCCGCGGTGATCGGCCTAACCAAGGCGGTGGCGAAGGATTACGTCGAGCAAGGCATCCGAGCCAACGCCATCTGTCCGGGGACCGTCGATACGCCGTCGCTCCATGACAGGCTTCGCGCAACCGGCGACTACGAGACCGCGCACAAGGACTTCATTGCCCGCCAGAAGATGGGCCGGCTGGCAACCGCCGACGAGATCGCCGCGCTGGTCGTGTATCTCGCATCCGACGAAAGCGCCTTTGTGACGGCACAGGACATCGTCATCGACGGCGGCTGGTCCATATAGCAAGGCGCAGGTGACTTGGCACTTGCGGACTCCCAGCTGGCGTTCGCAGGTCTCGGCCAAACCGCTTGGCTTTGTCGAAACTGTCTTCAGACCAGATCGGCCAGCGCTTTAAGATGGTCTTCTGTCAGAGGCTTGTGCCACAGGTCGACGACAACGTTGAAACACCGTGCCCGGTCTTCGTCATTTGGGTCGAGCGATGTGGTCAGCATGATCACCACCGGGCTGAAGTCTTCGCCGAACGTGAGCTTTGCCCGCTCGAGAAACTCGAAGCCGTCCATGCGCGGCATGTTGATGTCCAGCAGGATGAAGTTCGGCTTGGGGCGACCACTCTGCTCCAACTCGGCCAGAGCCTCGTCTGCGAAGTAGAATTGCTCGAGCGATTCAACCAGCCCCGAACGTTCTATAATGCGACGATACATCATCTGATCGACCTTGTTGTCGTCAATCAGCATCAGCGACTCGATTTTGCGAACTGTCATCATGGCCATCTGAACGTCATGATGAACACGGAGTCGCTGCCCGGCATTGATCAAGATCAATGTTTGCCGATTTGATGGTGGGCACTACACCGGCAGAGTGTCCAGTCAGCCTCTTCTCCACCTCACGCAGCTTCCCAAAACACCCATTGGAGCGTCGCGAATATCCCTTCCCGGCCATTCGGCTCGGACTGACTCCGACCTGTGAAGCCGCGACAGAAGTTTGCGCGTTCCCAGCGTTCTTGCTTCTGCAAACTGAGCCTTGGAAAGCAAAACCCGGGTCTGCCTCGACAATGTTGCACCGTTGTCTCGCTGTGCCATGCCGGCTGCTTACCAGCCCCGCCTGAGTACGCCACCAACCACAGCGGATCATCCATTGGTCGTAAGGTGCCCGGAGAGGCCGGCAACGAGGGACGGCCTTGCGGTCGGCGTGTCTCGCAATCATCGCAAATCCCGTGGTTCGCGCGGCGGATGATACAACAATCGTTCAGTTTTCTGAAAATTGAAAGGTCTTGCGGAGCTCAAACAAGCGTTGCAGTTGATTTCCCGTCGAGATCAAAGACGCATGCTTGGCATGTAGGACACAGCATGTTCAGGTCAGCACATAGGACGTCACGAGAAATCCTCATCGACAAGTGAGTTCATAGACGGCAAAAGTGCGGTCCAGATTGACAGGAGGGGCAACCATGAAACTGCTGCGTGTCGGCCCGAAAGGGGCTGAAAATCCGGCGATGCTCGATGCGGATGGGACAATTCGGGATCTGAGCGCCCATGTGGACGATATCACAGGCGCGGTTCTGGATGACGCAAGCCTCGACAAACTGCGCGGGATAGATCCCTCGTCGCTACCGGCGGTGGACGCAAGCACCCGGATCGGACCATGTGTCGGCGACATCGGCAAGTGCATCTCGGTCGGCCTCAACTATGTCGACCACGCCCACGAAACCAACAACCCCATCCCAACCGAGCCGATTCTGTTCGGCAAAGCGGTGACGTCCATCTGCGGCCCGAACGATGACGTCGAGAAGCCGCGCGCCTCCACCAAGCTCGACTGGGAGATCGAACTTTGCATCGTCATAGGCAAACGCGCGAAGTACGTCTCGGAAGCCGATGCTCTCGAGTTTGTTGCAGGCTATGCCGTCTTCAATGACGTCTCGGAGCGGGACTTTCAGATCGGCCGCCCGGGCGGACAATGGCTCAAGGGCAAGAGCCACGACACGTTCGGCCCCCTCGGGCCGTGGCTCGTGACGCGAGACGAGGTGCCTGACTCGGGCAATCTCGCGATGGAGCTGAAGGTCAACGGCAACACGATGCAAAAGGGGTCGACCAAGACGTTCATCTTCGGCGTTGCCGAGGTTGTCAGCCATATCTCCCAGTTCATGACCTTGGAGCCAGGTGACGTCATTCCGACCGGCACACCGCCCGGCGTGGGCGCAGGGATGAACCCGCCGGTCTGGCTGAACGTCGGAGATGTGATGGAACTCGAGATCGAAGGTCTTGGAACTCAGCGCCAGACCGTCATCGCTGGGTGAAGTCTGAACGCCTGTCCGTCCGCTTCGCCGAACAAGCCACGCAAGGCTCAGCCCAACGGGCACCCCAGCCCTCCCGCCCGTGGGCGGGCGGGCGGGCACCAAAGTTCGTCCGTGCTCTGAGCACGGCCCGCTTCGCCTGAGATCAGTACGTTGCGCGTCCACCGGACAGGTCGAACACACCGCCAGTGGTGAACGAGTTCTCGGAAGACGCCAGCCAGCAGACCATCGCAGCAATCTCCTCCACGGTGACGAAGCGGTTGCGCGGGATCTTCGAGAGCATGTAGTCGATGTGATACTGCTCCACCTGATCGAAGATCGCGGTCTTGGCCGCGGCAGGTGTGATGCAGTTCACGGCGATATCGTGTGCAGCGAGTTCTTTGCCCAACGACTTCGTGAGCGCAATCACGCCGGCCTTTGCCGCAGAGTAATGGGCGGCATTCGGGTTGCCCTCCTTACCTGCAATCGACGCAGTGTTGACGATCCGGCCATAACCACCTTCGACCATGTGCGGGACGATCGCCTTACAGCAATGGAACACCCCGTTCAGATCGATGTCGACCACCCGCTTCCATTCCGCCGGGTCTGTCTCGGTGACCGGCGCATTCGCTCCGGCGATTCCGGCATTCGCGCAAAGAATGTCAATGCCGCCCATCTCGGCGACGGTGCGCGCGGTCGCCGAACTCACCCGATCCCAATCGGCAACATCCACGTCGATGCACGACACCGGCCCGCGCTCTGCAAGCTCATCCACCGCGCGCTCACCGAGCGACCGGTCCATATCCCAAATCGTCACCGTGGCGCCCGACTCGAGAAACCGCTCGACGATGGCACGCCCGATTCCCTGCGCGCCACCTGTCACGACAGCCCTACGGCCCTTCAAATCATAGGTGTTCATGGCGATCCTCCCCAGTCGGCGGTCTGTTCAACATCCATATCCCTTCGATACAGCGAAACGGGACGTCGTACAGCCGGTTTATCCTGTTGATTGCCCGGCAAGATCGCATCACCGATTGAGCCAAGGCGGAATATGAGATGTACTGATGAAAACATCGCACGGGAGAGTTTAAGATGACCGCCTTCCACAAGGGTCGCTTTCGCAGTCGGCAATGGTTCGACAACCCTGACAATCCCGCGATGACGGCGCTCTATCTCGAGCGCTATCAGAATCAGGCATTCACGCTGGAAGAATTGCAGTCCGGCAGGCCGATCATCGGGCTTGCGCAAACGGGCAGCGATATCAGCCCGTGCAACAAGATCCACCTGTTCCTCGCCGACCGGGTAAAGGCCGGCATCCGAGACGCCGGCGGCATCCCGCTGGAGTTTCCGGTGCACCCCATCCAGGAGACCGGCAAGCGCCCAACCGCGGCGCTCGACCGCAACCTCGCCTATCTGAGCCTTGTGGAAGTGCTTCAGGGATATCCGCTGGACGCGGTCGTGCTGACCACGGGGTGTGACAAGACCACCCCGGCAATGCTCATGGGAGCGGCCACCGTCGACATACCCGCCATCGCGCTGAACGGCGGGCCGATGCTGGACGGCTGGTGGCGCGGGCAACGTGCGGGTTCGGGCATGATCGTCTGGGAGAGCCGGCGATTGCTGGCCGCGGGCGAGATTGACTACCCCGAATTCCTCGCGCGGATTTGCTCGTCGGCGCCCTCTCTCGGACACTGCAATACCATGGGCACCGCATCGACGATGAACGCGCTCGCCGAGGCCTTGGGCATGATGTTGCCCGGCACGGCATCGATCCCCGCCCCCTGGCGCGCGCGCATGGAAGCAGCCTATCAGACAGGGCGCCGCATCGTCGAAATGGCGCACGAAGACCTGTGCCCGTCGAAGATCATCACAAAGGCAGCGCTTCACAACGTCATCCGGATCAACACGGCAATCGGTGGCTCGACAAATGCTCCCATTCACTTCGCGGCCATCGGGCGGCATGCGGGCGTCGAGCTCGACGTCACCGAGTGGCAGGAGATCGGCTATGATCTGCCGCTGCTGGTGAACATGCAGCCAGCGGGCGCTTATCTGGGCGAGGACTACCAGCGCGCCGGCGGTACGGCTGCGGTGATAGGCGAGATGCTTGCGGCGGGTCTGCTTGACGGATCGCCAATGCGCGTGTCCGGCCAGACCGTCGCAGAGGATTACGCGTCGCTTCGGTCCGAGAACCACGATGTGATCAAGACACCGGCAGACCCGATGCGGAAGCGTGCAGGTTTCCTGGTGATCTCGGGCAATCTTTTCGACTCGGCGCTGATGAAAACCAGTGTGATATCGGCACAGTTTCAGGAGAAGTTTCTGTCACGTCCCGGATCGGAGGGCGTTTGTGAAGCGCGCGCAATCGTATTTGAGGGTCCGGAGGACTATCACGACAACATCAACAATCCCGATCTCGCGATCGATGAAAACTGCATGCTCTTCATCCGCGGCGTCGGCCCGGTGGGCTATCCAGGCGGGGCAGAGGTTGTCAACATGCAGCCGCCGGATGCGCTGATTGCAAGCGGCGTTCAGCACCTGCCGACGATCGGCGATGGCCGCCAGTCGGGCACGTCCGAAAGCCCTTCTATTCTGAATGCCTCCCCCGAGGCAGCGGTTGGCGGTGGTCTCGCCCATCTGAAAACCGGGGACATGGTGCGCCTCGACATTCCCAATGGCAAACTGGATGCACTTGTACCGGCCGAGGAATGGCAGGCTCGCAAAGACGCCTGGCAACCGCCGGAGCTCAGCCACCACACGCCCTGGCAGGAGATCCAACGTGCCCATGTCGGCCACTTCAGCGAGGGCGGTTGTCTCGAGTTTGCCACCAGATACCGCCGAACTTCAGAAATCATGGAGCGTGACAATCACTGATCACATCGTTGTGGTGCACCGCGGCGATTGACCTCGCCACACCGGGATCGAGTGATGTAGCTAAGCGTCCTGTCACTGCGCTGGTCTCGCGACGGCGCTGCGCGAATTGATAGGTTGAATCGGACGCGCCACTCACTGTCCAGCACTCTGGCGCACTTCTCAGATCGTCTGGGTGCACGTGTCAGGGTTTTTCGTTTCCAACAACCCCGAAAGGCGGGCAAAGATGAAAGTCGTGATCATCGGCGGAGCCGGGTTTCTCGGCCAGAAACTTGCAAAGGCGCTTGGCGCACGCGGCACCTTGTCCGGGCGCACAATTTCGCAGCTGGTTCTTGCGGATGTGATCCAACCGGGAACGGTAGATGCTGTGTGCGAAGTTGATGCGACAACCCTCGACATCACGGACGCGGCACAGACCACCGCGGCGCTGTCAGGCGCTGATGTGATCTTTCATCTCGCCGCCATCGTTTCGGCGCAGGCGGAGGCGGAGTTTGATCTCGGCCTCGACATCAATCTGATGGGTGCGCTCAATGTGTTCCAGGCTGCGCGCGAGGCGGGCACCACCCCCATTGTGGTCTTCACCTCCTCTGTTGCTGTGTATGGTGGCGAGGTCCCCGCGATGATCGAGGATTGGACCGCCCTCAATCCGCAAACTTCATACGGCGCGCAGAAGGCAGCGGCGGAGTTGATCCTCACCGATATGTCGCGCAAGGGATTCTTCGATGGCCGGGGGCTTCGACTGCCCACGATCACTGTGCGCCCCGGAAAGCCCAACAAGGCGTCCACCGGCTTCATGTCATCGATCTTCCGTGAGCCATTGCAAGGCCAGCCGTCGAACTGCCCGGTCGGGCGCGACTTCCCGATCTGGCACTGCGCACCGCGAACCGTGATCACCAATCTGATCCATGCCGCCGAAATTGCGGCGGAAGACCTTGGGCAGAACCGCTGCCTCGCCCTGCCCGGCCGCACGGATACCATCGGTGAGATGATCGACGCGATGACCCGTGTTGCCGGGCCCGACGCCGAGGGCCTGATCACCTGGGACGCCGATCCTTGGATCGAAGGCATAGTGAGCCAATTCCGCGCACACCTGAAACCGCAAAAGGCGTTGCGCCTGGGATTTGCTGTAGACACGAGCTTCGAGGACAACATCCGCTACTTCCTAGAAGACGACATCGCACCGAAGGTGGTTTGAACAGCGTGTTGTCCGAGGAACAAATCGACGCTGCAGCGTCCGTTCTGGTCGAAGCGCGGCGCACAAACAGCGTCATCGACGGCATTCCAAAGGATGTGAGACCTCAAACGTTGGCGGATGCCTATGCCGTTCAGGACCGCTTCATCGAGCGCCTCGGTCAGCCCACAGGTGGTTGGTTCGGAGCGTGCACCAACCCCGGAATCCAGGAAATGCTCGGTCTGCCCGAGCCCTACTATGCCAGGTTGCTTTCCAATCACATCTACTCGGACCCTGCGTCGCTCGACTGTGCCGCATACCCTCCGATGGTGTTCGAGTGTGAGTTCGGGTTCGTGGCAGACCGTGACTTCACACCAGCGGATGCCCCCTACCCTCGCGACGAGATTGCAGCCTCCATCGTGCGAGTCTGCCCGACGATCGAAGTCGTGGCCGGGCACCTCAGGGACTGGCCGCAACAGGATGTGTTCTCGGTGATCGCCGACAACGGTACGGATGGTGCACTGGTTGTCGGTGAGGGCAAAGCGGATTGGCGCTGCATCGACCTGACCGCAACCGAGGTTGTCCTTTCGATCAATGGCGAGGCGTGCCGGCAAGGAAGCGGTGCCCGCGTGCTGGGAGACCCCGCCGCCGCCTATGTCTGGCTCGTCAACGCGGTGACGCGCGACGGCAAAACCGTGCACGCCGGTGACATCTGCAACACCGGAACGGCCACTGACATCTATTGGGCAAAGGCCGGAGATCATGCGGTCGCGTCGTTTGGCGCGCTCGGCAAGGTGGAGCTCAGGCTTGTCTAGGGAGGCGTTGCTTTCCGCCCTGAGCCGCTAGATGGCTGTCTGGCGCGTTCCCGCGGTCCACGCTGCGACAACGGCACCGCGCGAGGACAGACGCGGGCTGGCAATCGCCATGATGCTGCTCGCTTTTGCATGTTTCACCGCGCTCGACAGTTCCGCAAAGTGGCTCGTCACAAGCGGGATGTCCCCTTGGTCGGCCGTTTTCGCGCGCTACGCTGTCCATCTGGCGATCGTCGCAGCCTTGGTCCTGCCGCAACAGGGGTACCGGGGCCTCGCCAGCAATGCGCCACATCTCGAGATGCTGCGCGCATTGCTCCTGTTCGGATCGACGATCTGCAACTTCTTCGCCGTGCAATATCTGCCGTTGACACTCACATCGACGATTTTTTTCGCAATCCCGATCTTTGTCTGCGTTCTTTCGATCCCGCTGCTTGGCGAAACTGTGCGCGCACGACGCTGGGTTGCCGTAGCAATCGGCTTTGCGGGCATTCTGATCGTAACCCGACCGTGGACGGGAGCCTTTCACTGGGCGATGCTGTTTTCGCTCTCGGCGGCGATCGGAGCATCGCTCTACCAGATCCTCACCCGTATGCTCGCAGGTGTCGACTCCACCAACACGCAGCAGCTCTACGCCGGTCTCATCGCGACCTTGGGCGTCATTCCAATGGCCATCCTGAACTGGCAGGTGCCGCAGAACAATCTCGCCTGGGGGCTGTTTCTCACGATGGGGATTTTCGGTTGGCTCGGTCACCAGATGCTGACCGTTGCGCATCGCTATGCCGCCGCATCCGTCTTGGCACCGTTCATCTACGTGCAGCTCATCTACATGACGGCATCGAGCTGGATCGTCTTCAATCAACCGCCAAGTCTGTGGATCCTCGCCGGTGCGCCTGTCATCATCGGAAGCGGACTCTACATCTGGTGGCGTGAGCGCCAGATCTCCGAGACATGAACCACGCCTGACCGCAAGGAAGCCCTCACATGCGCCCTGACCTGATCCTCATCTGTCCGCTGATCCCCAGTTGCGTCGCCGCTCTCGAGCAGAGCTTCACGGTCCACCGGTACTACGAGGTCAGCGATCGTGCGGCACTGCTGGCCGAGATTGGTCCCAACGTGCGCGCCGTTGCCACCGACGGGCACTATGGTTGCCCGGCAGATGTTGCTGCAGCCTGTCCACAGCTCGAGATCATCTCCAGCTATGGCGTCGGCTATGACGGCATCGACATTGGGGCCGCACGTGCCCGTGGAATCCGTGTCACGAACACGCCGGATGTGCTGAACGATGCGGTGGCCGAGCTCGCGATCGGGCTGATGATCTCACTCGCCCGTCAGATGCCCCAGGCAGACCGCTATGTGCGCGCGGGCCGCTGGGCCGTCGAGGGCGCCTTCCCCCTGGCCACGGAACTGACCGGACGCACCTTGGGCATTCTGGGGCTTGGCCGCATCGGCAAGGAGATCGCGGTGCGGGCACAGGCGATGCGCATGCGGGTGGTCTATCACGGCCGGTCCGAGCAGCCTGATCAGCCCTACCAGTTCTTTGCCAGCCTCAAGGAGATGGCCGGAGTTGCTGACTGGCTCATGATCATCGCCCCCGGGAGCGCCGAAACCACGGGGATCGTCAGTCGCGAGATCCTCGCCGCCCTTGGACCTTCTGGCCGGCTCGTGAACGTGGCCCGCGGCTCGCTGATAGATGAGCCAGCACTTGTCGAGATGCTGCGGTCCGGCGAACTGGGTGGCGCCGCACTCGACGTCTTTGCGGAAGAGCCACGCGTGCCCGAAGAGCTTCTCGCGCTGGACAATGTGGTGCTTTCGCCCCATCAGGGTTCAGCGACGGACAAAACCCGATTTGCGATGGGTGATCTGGTCGTGCGCAATCTGGCGGCGCACTTTGCCGGGAACCCGCTGATCAGCCCCGTGGTCTGATCGCCCGCTCAGGCCTAGGGCAGTGACGCGCCGCCGATCGCCGCGACGTAAGCCTGGGTTTCGCGAAAGGGCGGGACGCCGTTGTAGCGTTGGACAGCCCCTGGACCGGCATTGTAAGCCGCAAGTGCCAAGCGCGCATCCCGGAACGTGCCGAGCTGCTTGACCAAGTAGCGTGCGGCCGCATCCAGATTGGCCTCGATCGCGAACGGATCTGTCAGACCCAGACTGCGCGCCGTTTGCGGCATGATCTGTCCCAGACCCATCGCACCCTTCGGGGAAACCGCGCGCGGATCGAACCCGCTCTCATGCTGGATCAGTGCACGGAAAAGGACCCGAAATCTCGCGGGGCTCAAACCGGCAGCGGACACTTCCGCGCGGCCGGCGTAACGCCGCGCAACCCTGTCCAGCGCAATTGCAACGTCAGGTCCCGGGGTCGCGCGACGCAGAACCCTTGAGTACTCGCGCGGGACAGGTGCAGGGGCCGCTGCGGGTTTGCCGGCATGGCGCGCTGCCGGATCCCGGGACAGTGCGTCCGGGGCGACGAGTGGTCGGTAGTTCGGCGTGCGACTTCTCAGTGGATCGAGACTGAGATTTCCCAGGCTGCTTTGTGCACCTGCATCGGGAAGACCGACACCCACAATGAGCGAAAGTGCCGCCAGTGCGATGAGGCGCATGCTCATACTCCCATCTCCCTGAGGAACAGTTGAACGGCCCGCCGGTAGACAAAGGCCACGAAGGACTCTGGCTCAGCCGAAAGGTGCAGCACCCCTCGCGAGACATAGCCAGGCGCTGCGGCATCCTCCGTCGTGGCAACGAGCTGATACCGGGCATCGCGGGCAACAAGCTCCTCACCGTCGGGATCCACCGCCACGTCGCCGCCATGTGTCGACGCCACGTATGGAATCTCGATTACGGCAGCCGACACCGCCGCAACGAATGCGACCCGAACCGGTCGTTCTTTCTGCAGTGGGTCATCAGGTATGAAGACACCGGCGGCATCGCGATCGAGGCGGTTCAACGCCTCGCCATCAATGTATGCACGCACCCGCTGCTTTCCGTCATCGACCACCCGCGCCAGGACCGATCGCCTGGGCAACCAAAGACCAGTCGTGAGAGCCGGATCAACGTCGCGCAGCGCGCCATCAGCCGTTGCGACGACCGTGAGCGCCTGACGGTGCTCGATCAATGCCGCAAGGTTCTCGCGCTCAGCGGCAAGTTCGGCCGATGCGATGCGCGCCTCAGCCCGCCAGACATCATTCGTCGACCCCCGGCGCACGCGCTCATCCAGCAAACGGATGCGCCGCTCGCTCTGCGCGATCTCGTGTTCGAGACCCGGATCCGACAGTTCGACAAGAACGTCGCCAGCCGAAACCTGCGCGCCCTCGGACAGCGCGAGATGCACGATCTGCCCTGGCTCGGGCCCATAGACCGGCGCGGAGACCGCGGCTTCCAGAACTCCCTGCACCCGGACACGGCTTTGCCACGGAATGGCGGCCGCAATGATCATTAGAGAGAACACACCGAATGTGATCCACGCCCGCGGTCGCCGAAGGATGCGGCCGCCCAGAGACCACCAGGCGCTCACCTCCCGGGCAATGGGGCGCACGATGAACCAGTAGATTTCGATCACGAACAAGAGCACGCCCAGTGCCTTGAAGAACAGGTTGTAGACGAGCAACGCAATTCCCAGAAACAAGAAAAAGCGATACACCCAAGTGGCCCAGGCGTAGACGACAAGCCAGCCGCGTAGTCGGCGTGGTATCTGCTCGGGCATCGGGTCGCCCAATCCGAACAACCACTCCCGCATCCTCCAGCGACCGAGCGCAAAGGCACGCGACTGCAGGTTTTCAACACCGATGGCATCGGAGAGAATGTAGTACCCATCGAACCTGAGAAACGGGTTCAAGTTGATGATCAGGCTTGAAACCATGCTAATTGTCGCAACCGTGAAGGCAATCGACCGCAAGGGGCCATCCGGCAGAAACGCCCACAAAAACAGCGCGATTGCCGCCAGCATAAGCTCGACCATTACGCCGGCCGCGTCGATGATCAGACGAGCCCGTCGGTCGCGCAATCGCCACGCATCGGTGGTGTCCGTGTAGAGCACCGGCCAGAGCACCAGGAAGGCGACCCCCATTGTTGGCACCCGGCAGCCATATCGTGTCGCCGCATATGCGTGCCCGAGTTCGTGCAGCGTCTTGACCCCGATCAGCGAAAGTCCGTAGAGCAGCGCCCCCTCGAAACTGATGAAATGAAGAAAGGTCGAGATGAAACTGTCGAACTGGCGCGAACTCAGATATAGGCCCAGCATCCCGAACAGTGCGACGATCACCCACCAGGCGCGCGAGAAGAATGGCTCGGCCATCCACATGGTCGCGGCCAGCATGCGGCTGGGGCGCACAAGCGGAATACGAAAGAAGAGATACTTGTGCACCAGCGACGGCACGAAGCCCTGACGCCTGCGCTGCGCAAACTCCGAGAAGGCCTGCACCGGATCTCCGGCGGGCCCAACGGTCAGATTGGATCGGTGAAGAAGCCCCAGGAACTGAACCAGTCGTTCATTGTCCGGACGTGCGCCGAACCGTTCGGCCATGCGCGCCTTCAAAGCGCCTACCGTACCGGCGCTCCAGTTGGCGAGCATCTCGAACGCATCCTGGCCGATGCGTATGTACTTGTGTCGCACCGGATCGAAGATCAACCAGCTTGGCGCACCCGACAGCAGCGGTGCACCCCGGCTCACCTGCAGTTCTTCGCGCAACGGCGGCAAAGGCTGGGCATCCGGTATGTCGACCACGATCTCAGAACCCGAGCTGCTGGCGCACCGCGGTGATCGGGCGCCGGAACAGGAAGAGCGCCAGTGGCACGTCTCGCCCAAACACCTGCGCGGTGCCGCGGGTGCCGATGCGCGGAGCAGGTGCATCGGCATCGTCCTGGGTGGGCAACTCAGCCGGTTCGGCGATCAAAGTGTAGGCAAGTCTTCCATCTGCATGTGGGGTCGCCTCGTAGGCGCCCCGTGTGAGACGGGCCTCGACGGGGGAAAGCGGTGCGCTATCGAGGAAAATCCGCACGCGGGCGCCCGGCTCGAGCACCACGGCATCATCCACCCCAAGCTCTATCTCAAAGAACAGTCCGCCCGGTTCGGCGATCTCCATGATCCGCTCACCAACCTGAACCGGCCGCCCGGTCCATTCACGCCGGTCGTTGAACACGGCCACCCCTGCGACAGGCGCGCGCACGATCAAATCCTCTGTGCGGGACTTCGCGAAGTCCCGCTCGGCAAGCGCAAGTTCATACTCCGCCGCAGTGATCGCAATGTCGGCTTTCGCATCCGGATTGGTAACCGCACCCTGGCGCGCACGCAGATACCGCGCTTCGGCCACCGCAAGACGGCGTTCTGCCAGACGCAACGCGTTCAAGAATTCATCTGACTCGTAGCGGAGCAGCACATCCTCCGCGGCGACATCGCTGTTCTCACCAATGGCGATCTCTTCCACCACACCATCGATGCCCGCAGCAACGACGGTCGACGCGGCAGGAGCAACTGTCATCGGTGCGATTGCGGTTAGCGGAACCGGGATGAAGCCACATGCGAGAACACCAAGACCGATCGCTGGCCAAAGCACCCGCTTCAGTCGCCCGCCGCCGCGCTGAACCCGCCGCTCGCCCACCAGCGCGCGCCAGGCGTGAGCGTAGTGGTTTGCAATGCGACTGGTAAGCTGCTTCTCCGCATCGCTCCACGGCGTTTCCCTGGCAGTGATCAGCAGGGCGAACACATCACCCTTTGCTGTGTTCAGCGGTGTCGAGAGCATGAAACGGAACGGGTAGTCTTCGCCTTCAGGATCTTGTGCGCCGGAATAGCCTTGCGGCTCGAACGCGCGTTGAGAAGAGCCACCGTCTTCCGACAAGATGCGTCCCGCCAGTTCCTGCAGCCAGCGCGTCATCGGCGCATCGCGCTCGACGACCGCCATGGACGACACCGTCTCAAGCTCGGCCTTGCGGCCCCGGCGGCGCAGAATGAACGCTTGACGGAAGGGAAGAACCTTCCGCGACACGTTGGCGAGATGATAGAGCAACTCCGGCACGGTGCGCTGTTCACGCGCCTCGGATTCCAGCTGCAGAAGTTGAAGAGCGCGGCTTGGATCGGTCGCGGGACTGGACCCTTCCACCGTTCGAAGCGGCGCCTGCGTGGTCTGCGGTTCGCGTGCCATCGGGCTACGGCACGTCGAAGATCGCCGAACCACTCATCCCTGCCAGCACACGCTCGGGCCGCTCGTAAAACATTCCGACGATTTTCACCGTCTGGCTGACAGGATCAACTTCTGCACCGATGCGCTCGACCTTCGCGGGGTAGGTCATCGCCGTCTCGTCAATGGCGAACTCGAAATGCGTACCGGCCTGTAGCCATGCCAGCCAGTTCGAAGGCACCACCAGATGCAGCTCAAGGGCCGTATCGTCGAGGATGCGCAGCAGCGGCGCATTCTCCGCTGGCGTCTCATGCACCTGGATATAGCTTTCCGCCACACTGCCGGTGAACGGAGCATCGATCGAGCAGAACTCGAGGCGAAGTGCCAAGGCCCGCACACGCGCATTCGCCGACTCGGCTGCCGCCTCGCTTTGCCGGACCTCCAGTGTCCCCGCCGCACCATAGGAGGCAAGCTCTCGATTGACCGCCCGTTCTGCCTCGGCGGCCGCGGCCTCGGCCTGCGCAGCATCGAGATCCGCCCGGAACGGCGCGCAATCAAATGCAACCAGCGTTTCGCCTTCCTGGAACCGTTCGCCTTCCCGAAACGGAAGCTCTGCGATCTGCGCCGTGATGTTTGCGGCGATGATCGCCTCGTACCGCGCCTTGGCGACACCGCGAACCTGATTGGCGCGCACGGTGTCGTCGATCGTCAGTTCCGGCAGGCTTCTTGATTGAGCATGGGCTTCGAGGCTGAAAAGCACCGAGATCGGAAGCATCCACGCCATCAGGAAGCCAATGGACTGTCTCGCCGAAATCTTACGCGCCCCGCACATGCACACCTCCACCCGTTCCCTGCTCAAAGACCGGCCGTTTGATCACCACGGCTCGACCAAAGCGCGCGCAAGCTTGCCGCGAGATCAGCGACAGGCTCGTCACCTGAAAGATCAGGAGCGAATGGATCGAGACCAGTGGACGCATAAACATTTGCGAACGAGCTCTGCAGATCAGCATATGCCCGATCATAGAGGATTTCACTGACAATGGTGTTAAGTTCTTCGCGCAGTTGTGTCTGCCGGCTTGTCCGGCCGGCCCGTGTCGCAGCAGCGATCTGACGATTGATGTCCCGCTGCACCTGGGCGTACTCGGCACGGCTGTCGAAGAGCTCGCGGGTGTTCTCGTAACGCGCCATGCTCACTCGAACCTGGGTGGCCACCGCCATGGTCAGGGCCAGAGCGCGCGTGTTGAGCAACTCACCTTCGACCTCGACGGCCTCCATCCGGTCCGGGTAGTTGATGACGTTCAGCAGGTTCCAAGTGGCGCGCGCGCCCCAACCGACCCATGTTGTGTTGAACAACAAGTCGTTGGTGTCAAAGTTCAGTCCGACAAACCCGCGCAGGTTCGGGAACACCTGCAGCAGCGCTGCATCCTCCTCGAGAATATTGATGCGCTGGCGGTAGCTGATTTCACGCAGCTCGGGTCGGTTGCGCAGGGCCACGTAAATCAGCTCGGCCCGATCCGTCTCAATCGTCGGTGCCATCGGAGCGCTCGCCGGGATCACGAGTTCGAAGTCCTCATCGGGCGCGATGTTCATCAGTGCCGCAAGCTGCGCCTTGGCTGTCGAGAACTCGATGTCGATCTCATGGATCGTGTTCAGAATGTCGAGCAGATCGCGCCGATAGGTGAGCTGCGGCAATGGTGCGACACGACCGCGAGACGCCGCACGGCGGGCATCAGCCAGCGCCTGCGCGGTGCGTTCCTGCAATCGCAACGCCCTGTCACGCAGCCGTTGTGCACTGACAGCACGCCAGTAGGCGGTGCGTACGTCTTCGGTGATGCGATTGATCACAGCGCGCTTGTTCTCTTCGGCGATGAGCACCTCATCAGCCGTTTGCTGTGCCCGGACATAGGACAAGCCGAAGTCGAGAATGTCCCAGCTGAGCGTGAGATCACCACGCGTCACCTGCCGTTCCGTGGATCGAGATGGCTCAAGCGTCGTGGTGCCATCAATCAATGACTGACTGATACCGCCAGGCTGGTTGTCGCGCCCGGTGTACTCGATGTTGGCGACCAGCTGCGGCAGGAGATCATAGTGCGCCAAGTCCAGTGCCTCGTTGGCGACGGCCTCGCGCATAAGCTCCAGTCGGTAGTCCAAGTTATACTTCAATGCCCGCGCCATCGCCTCGTAGAGGTCGATCGGGCGTGCAACAGGTTCCTGACCGGCCGCGACTTGCGCGAGCCGGTCATTCGCAGTTTGGTCAATCTCGCCTTGAGACAGCGGTTCAGGCACAATTGTGCATCCCGCCACGATTGCCGAGCTAAGCCCGGCTAGAACAATTCCCCGCACCATTCTGGTTGCGTCTCCCCACGCCTTCCTGGTTTCCACGTTGTCGGGCATTGCCCCACCCTCATCAACCGAGAGCGGCGGACAGCGCAGCAACTTCTGCTGCGTCCCTCATGGCAAGATTTGACATCTCCCGTGTGAAAAGAGCGGCCTCTGCAGACCGGTTCTCAAGTGAGAGAAGTTTTATCTCGCCGGTGATTGGGTCGAAGCGAACCGTCGCCTCGATCACCTCACCGTCGCCGACTTCGGCGACAATACGCACCACCAGCGGCTGAGTGCCCGCAGGTGCCTCCCCCAGAAATAGCCCGGCGCCGGCATCTTCGAGCCAGCCCGGCAAAGCGCGTCCGTCGTCAAGCGTCACAGATGCACGATCGAATCCGCGCGGCACGCCGGACGTCCAGTCCTTGATCTCCATAATGGTGACATTGCCGCTCACATAGCCATCGACAATGTAGGCATCCGGTTTGAGAACAACCGAATAGGACGGATAGGTTTCGATATCGACAGTTTCTTCTTCGTCGTTCTCAGAGGTCCCGTCGTCCGTGGCCTCTCTTTCGAATTCCGGCAGAACCGCATCATCAAACCCGATCGGGTCAGTTTGAAGCGTCGGTGTCCCGCCCAGCGGATCGAGCTCGTTCACGGCAATCAGGATGACGTTGTCCACATCATCGAACTCCGGCGTTGGCACCAGACCCGTAACGGTCAGTTCCGGGCGGCGGTCGAGGTTCCCCAGATCGACCTCTGTCTCACCGTCGTTGCCGGGGAGTTCACCTCCCGGGCCTGGATTTGGCGGCGGCTGAACCGATTCAACCGAGACCGATATGGCAATGCTCGCGGCGCTCGAGTCGCCCGTGCTGTCGACGATCGTGTAGCCGATCGGCGCAACGATGCCGGAGAATCCGGTCGCCGGCGTGAACGTCAGCGTCGCTGCCTCGTCTGGCGTCAGGACATCGCCTGCCGCCACTGTTTGCGTGTTGCCATTGGCGTCGGTGTAGCTCAGCGAGCCCTCATTGGCGCTTGGCACACTGTCAATCACGACGCTTTCCAGATCGCCGTCGACGATCTCATCGTTGGCGAGCATGTTGAGTTGCGTGGGTGTGCCAAACTCGGTGGCGACACTGTCGTCGACGGCTTCCGGCGCCGGGTCCATGATCAGCTGCAGCGTCGCCTGGTCGGTTTCGCCATCGCCATCAGAGACCTCATAGATCACCGGCGGCACGGCCTGGTTGAAGCCCGGCGCGGGATCGAAGCTGAAAGTGCCGTCCTCGTTGACCGTGATCGTGCCGATCTCGTTGCCATCAGCATCGGTGATCGTGGTGGGTGTGCCCAGCGTCAGCGGATCTGCGACGCCGTCTCCGTCCTGGTCAACCTCTGCGCCAGTGACGGTGAGCTCATCGCCCTCCGGATCGATGTCGTTGTCCAGCAAGTTGCCGATCACGGCCGTATCCTGCTTGACGACAATTTCGTCGTCCTCTGCGACCGGCGGGTCGTTCACCGGAGTCACTTCGAGCTGCAGCGTAGCTTCATCCGTGCCGCCGTTACCGTCCGAAACGATGTAGGACACCGAGGGCACTTCACCGTTGAAGTTTTCTTCCGGAACGAACTCGTACGAGCCGTCTTCGTTGATGGTCAGTGTACCGACGCCGGGGATGGTCGCCGTATCGCCGGCGACAAACACACCTGCGACGCCGTCAATCGAGAACTCGGTCACCGCCAGTTCGTCCCCATCGGGATCGTTGTCGTTGGCGAGCAGGCCTTCGTCGGCCGATACGAGCAGCGGCGTGTCTTCCGGCGTGGTCCCGGTGTCGTCTTTGGCCACCGGCTCGTCGTTGACGCCGGTGATCGTGATGGTCACGGTCGCCGTGTCGAACCCGCCGTTTCCATCGGAGACGGTATAGGTGAAGCTGTCCGTGTCGCTTTCACCAACCGCAAGGTCGTTGAAGGCACCGTTCGGATCGTAGCTGTAGGTGCCGTCCTCGTTCATCGTCACGAGCGCACCGGACGGAAGAGTGACCTGCTGGCCTACATTGGCCTCGACACCTTCGACAGCGCTGACCGTCAGCTCGTCGCCCTCGGGATCGATATCGGCAACATCGCCGTCGCCACCCAGGATCGCCGAGCCCGACACTGGCGTGTCCTCGTCGGTGGTCTTGGCGTCGTCCTCCGCGACCGGCGGATCGTTGACCGGCACGACAGCCAAGGTCGACACAGCAGGTCCGCTCGACTGACCGCCCTGATCAGTCACCTCGAAGGTGAATGTGCGGTCCGGTGCATCACTCGGTGTATCGCTCAGGTTTTCATAAGTCAGCGCGTCAACCAGACCCTGAAGGGCCGCGTCTGACATCGGCGTGCCGGCTCCCGCAGCATTGGTCGCCGTCAATGTGCCTGATGTGGCGTCGTACACGAGGTCGATCGAGACACCGTCGAACACGATTGTTTCCGAGAAGTCGGTGTCGAGTGCGATGTCGAACTCGGTTCCGTTGTCGTCCACGAGGCGCAACCGTTCGTCATTGCCATCGGGCACATCGCCAACTTCGATCGTCAGCTCTACAAGATCGTTCTCGCCGCCGCTGTCGATGAGCGATCCGTCGGCGATACCGACCGGGCCGCCATCCTCGACGAAGGTCACATTGGCGTCGGGATTGGGCTGGGCATTGACGAAGATGCCGCCACCCAGCAAGTCAGCGCCACTACCACCCTTGATCGGGAAAATGTTCGGGTCATCGAGCTGCGCGAAGTCCGAGCCCTGCGAGATGTTCGAGTCGTTGCTGACCAGAACGTAGCCGAAGATCGACTCGCCACTCGCCACGCCCAGCGCATCGAACGACACGAAGGCGCCCGAGATCGTCTGGTTGCCCAGGTTCGCGCCGACCACGAAATCTGTGCCCGCGCCGGGATCGATGTCGCGCAGAACAGCAGTCGCAATCTGCGGCCCGACACGGCCAAACGCGCTGCGCGGCAGATCAACCGGATCTCCGAACCCAACCGCATTGCCGTCCGCGTCAAGCTCGGTGATGGCAGCGATCTGCAAATCGTCGTTGCCGTTGCGCTCGAGAATCAGGAAGCCTGCGCTGGAGGTGTCTGCGGCGCTCTGCCCATCTTCGAAGATGTAGTCGATCCGCTCGACGTTGTTGTTGTTGGACGCGGTGTTGGTGAAGATGTTGTCAGCACCGCGGTTGATCACGTTGGAATTCAGTGCTTCTTCGACCGTCCCGACGAAGCTCGGGGCAAGGACGAAATTGTTGGCGCTCAGATTCGGCAGATTTTCGAACGCGAAGGTGCCACCAACAAAGGCGAACTCGCGTGGGCCGGTCAGAGCCGGATTGCCGTTGTTCGGCGTGAACGATCCAGCGGCTTCGGCCTCGAACGTGCGACCATTGATGACGATGTTGTCGATCGCGAGGTTCACATCCTGCTCAGGCGTCCCGTCTCCATTGTTCAGGAAGACAATCTCAACAGTTCCCGGCGATGTGCCCTGATACTGAAACGTAAAGTCTTCGAAAAGCGTGTCATTGTTGACGTCGAAGCTTCCACCCTCGACTGGGTTCGATACGGTACGAACACCCAGCGACACCCCATCGACGAAGACCTCGAACTCGGGCAACTGATCGGCATCACCATTGCCACCGGCGCGCACGGTCAGGGTCTGCAGCGAGCTGTTGCTTTCACGTTCGAAGAGCAGCAGTTCGCGGTCGCCCTGGACGCCATTGACGCGGTTGACGACCACACGGTCCGACTGCGCACCTTGTGTCAGCAGCAACCCGTCGACGGTTGCGCTTTGCAGGACCAAGTCGTTGTCAGTCGTAGACGTGCCGGAGAAACCGAAGAAAACGCCATTGTCGACGAAGTCGTCCGAGCTGTCATTCACATCGACATAGTCGGCGTCGATCTCATCAACGGCGACCGGCGTTCCAGCCCCTGGCAGAGCGGGGCCACCGGCAGCGCCCGTGCTGTCATCGGCATCGAGGTCGAGCGACGGCGCATCCTCGATCGGATTTATGGTGACGTCGATGGTCGCGGTCGCGCGGCTGCCGCTCTCGTTCGCCACCGAGTAGCTGATCTGCGTGACCGGGCCGTCGAAGTCAGCCTCGGGCTTGAAGCTGATCGAGCCCAGATCGCCGCTAGCGACGTCGGTGATCACCCGGAACGTGCCTTCGCCGGCGACGGTCAGTTCGGTGAGCAAGTTGGCGCTGTTGGCTGGGTCGACGATGCGCACCGACGACAGATCGATATCTTCGTTCGGGTCGTTGTCGTTTGCCGTTACCTCGATGATGACGCTCGTGTCCTCATCAAGCGAGGCTGCATCGGCTTCGGCCGTGATCGGCTCGAGAAGACCATTCCAGCCTTCTGCCACGAGGCCGTCCGCCTCGATTTCACCAGCCTGAACTTCAAGTTCCCAGTCGCCGCCCTTGTCTGCAGCACCGGTCTTGTTGTCCGATGCGGCGACATCAGCGCCTGTGGCCTCGGCCAGTGCATCGATAACACCGCTGTCTGCGCCGAAGTCGCAGCCGTAGATGAGGATGTCACCGTTCTCGCTCAGCGCGCCACCGATCTCGGAGAGCACATCGGAGTGCTCGCCTGCGATCGAGTCAGCGGTCAGCGTCGCGGAGCCAAGCGCGAGCGTGCCCTCGCCACCATGCGACAGCACGTGCACCGCATCGATATCGGACATGCCGTCGAGGTAGTCTGCAATTTGCTGCAGGCCGTCCTCCCCCTGCTCGAGGAACACGACTTCAGCGGTGGTTCCGATTTCGGAGACAAGATCGGCTGCGTCCTGCACACCAGCGTCGATAAAGATCACTTCGCGGCGATCGTTCGCAGGCGCAACACCGGCAACAGCAGCACTGGTGCTCTCCTCCGACCCAGCGGTGTTCTCCGCCGGCGCTTCGGCCAAGGCATCCACTGCCACATCAGCCGCGGTGTCGACCGCTGCACCATCGAGCAGAATACGCTGCTCTAGCTCCATGCCGAGCAACTCGTGCTGCGTGTGCTCCGTCATCTACGCTCTCCGAACTGTACCTACGCCAACGAGATTGCTGGATCGCAGGGAATTGCGATTATTTTTAGGCAATGGATCGACAAAATCGATCCGATTCAACTGAAAATTGCAGCCCCCAGTAGATTAATCATAATCGTAGCAATCTAAGCAAAGTCCTATTAACTAGTTAACCATAAGCACAATCGTGAATTTACACTCAAGCATTTAGCGACGCACGAGCCTTTTCCTCCAGCGAGCGGGGTTGGTGCTGCTGCCAGTCTTCGGTTAACACGCGCCTCGTGATACGGGCTCGCTCTATAAGGGAGTTAACGCTCTGACCCGGCTGTTCGTGCCGCCAGACGCCGGCGCATCCGGCGGATGAGACCATAGACGATCAGGACGACCGGCAGTGTTATGGCGGCGGTGACCATGGTCTTGTCGATCCCGATTGGATCGGTGAACGGTGCCAGCATCGGTCCAAGCAGGCTTACTGCGTAATAGCTGATCGCCACCGCCGAAAGGCCTTCGACCGTTTCCTGCAAACGCAGTTGCATCGCAGCCCGCCGGTCCATCGAGGCAAGCAATCGTTGGTTCTGTGCCTCGACCGCGACGTTGACACGCGTGCGCAGCAGTTCGGCGACACGAGAGGCACGCGATGAAAGCTCGCTCAGACGGCGCTCGACAGAGTGGACCGTCCGCATTGCCGGATCGAAGCGGCGCATCATGAATTCGCGAAAGAGCTGGCGTCCCCCCACACGATCTTCGCTTAGAGATCTGATGCGTTCATGCACGATTGCCTCATAGGCGCCGCTTGCCCCGAAACGGAAGGCGCTGCTCGCCGCCAAGGCTTCGATTTCGGCCGAGATCGCCGTCAACGCCGCCAGGATCACGTTCTCTTCGATGTCGCGCTCTTCGCTCGCGACTTTGCCGATCAGACCCGCGAGCTCGCGTTCGATCTCATTCAGACGCCGCGCCGTATGTCGCGCAACAGGGAGAGCCAACATCGCCAGGGCCCGGTAGACCTCGATCTCGATCAGACGTTGAGAAATCCTGCCGATCCGGCGCGTGCCCATACCGCCAAAGTGGATGATCCCAAACCGCGTGAAGCCGCCTTCGTGGATGCGGAAGTCACCCATCGCCAACGCCTCGCCATCCAGAACACGCGCGACGGCGAGGCTCTCCGCAGTGAATTCGCGAACCAGGCGGGACTGCAGAAGTCCATCGGCGGCGTCAGCATCGTCAGCCCAGAAGACCTCGACCTCGACCGCGGCAATCAGACTGCCGGGCGCCATTGCGAGCCAGCTTTCGGGGAGTTGCTCCAGGAGTTTAGCTTCAAAAACGTCGTCGCCCGGACCATCTTCATACAGCGTGTAGGACACGAACTCGGTGTGGCGCTCCCACTTCAGCCGAAACCGCCCGAGGTCGACTGTGTGGTGATCTGCCTCAGGTGCAGGATAGGATGCCCCGAAGCGGTCGAGCAGAGCTGTCAGGTGCGCGCGATCGGCCGCCGCAGATCTTTCTGCCGCGCCATCGACCGGGGTGATTGCAAGATGCAGCAGCCGCCCCGGAGCCGCGACCGGCTGAAACGGCCGGGCGTGCAACTCGTTGGTCAGCGAGATCCGCTGGGGATGGTCCTCGAGCACTCGGTCGATCATGGCGCGCACTATAGTTACTGAACGCCTAAGCGCCCCGTGCCACACCGTCGCGTTGCCCCCTTGTTTAAGCCAGTGGGCTCGATTGGCGCGACTGGACTGACATCTTCCAGATCGTTGCGCTCACCTCCGTCGTCGGCGTCCTGCCTGAGCGCCAGGAGAAGCTTTGCAAGTTCATTGCACTGCTGCCCTCGGCGATAGGCGCCGATAGTTCACTAACCGGTCAACCGGAGATGAGTGACGCATCCCGGGAACTGTTTGGCACGCACCGGATGATTAGTTCCAAGCACTACAGATCGCTGGAAGGACTTTCAGGCCTTTGAGAAGTGGCGCTGAGCTCCAACGGACCGACAAGATACCCGTTAGAGTTCGCACATCAGAGCGAAGATCACATGTTTGGGTAGTTCGGTCCCTCGCCGCCCTGCGGCACCGCCCAAGTGATATTCTGGCTCGGATCCTTGATATCGCACGTCTTGCAGTGGACGCAGTTCTGCGCGTTGATCTGAAAGCGCGGGTTCGAGCCGTCGTCATCCCGGAGAATTTCATAGACACCTGCCGGGCAGTAGCGCTGCGCCGGTTCGCCAAACTTCGGGAGGTTGGTCTGCACCGGAATGTCAGGATCGGCAAGCTGCAGGTGACAAGGCTGATTTTCCTCGTGATTGGTGCCGGAGAAGCTCACATTTGTGAGGCGATCAAAACTCAACACACCATCAGGACTGGGATACGCGATCTCCGGATGATCACTGGCGCGCCCCGTGGAGGCCGCGTCCGTCTTACCGTGGCCCATGGTTCCGAACGGATTGAGCCCGGCCAGATTGGCGCACCACATGTCGACTGCCCCAAGGGCCAGTCCGCCGACAAGCCCGTACTTCGACCACATGGGTTTGACGTTGCGCACGGGTTTCAGGTCTTTCGCGATCGGACCGTTGCGCACCGCATCTTCGTAGTCCGTGAGCTCGTCGCCCGCGCGGCCGTCTGCAATCGCTGCGTGCACCGCCTCGGCCGCATGCATGCCCGAGAACATCGCATTGTGGTTCCCCTTGATGCGCGGGACGTTGACCATCCCTGCGGCACAACCGAGCAATGCACCTCCCGGAAAGGCAAGCTTCGGCATCGCCTGCCATCCACCCTCGGAGATGGCACGCGCCCCATAGGCAACCCGCTTACCACCCTTCAGCACTTCCGCCATCAGTGGATGATGCTTGAAGCGCTGGAACTCCATGTAGGGAAACAGATGCGGGTTCTCATAGTTGAGGTGGACCACGAAACCCACATACACCTGATTGTCCTCAAGGTGATACATGAACGATCCGCCGCCGGTTTTGGTGCCGAGCGGCCAGCCCATGGTATGTGTGACTTGACCCTGCTGGTGGACCTCGGGGCGAACCTCCCAGATCTCCTTCATCCCAAGGCCGTACTTTTGAGGCTCCCTATCAGCGTCGAGGCCATAGCGCGCGATTGCCTGCTTCGACAGCGAGCCGCGCACACCCTCCGCGAGCAGCACATACTTTCCGGCCATGATCATGCCCGGCTCGTAGGCCGGACCGAGCTCGCCATCGCGTGTTCTGCCGAACTCGCCAGCGACGACGCCTAGAACCTGCCCGTCTTCGCCCTGGACCAGCTCTGAACAGGACATGCCCGGGTAGATCTCGACGCCCATCGCCTCGGCTTGCTCGGCCAACCAGCGGCAAACATTGCCCATAGAGACGATGTAAGTGCCGTGATTGTTCATCAGCGGCGGCATGGCAAAGTTCGGCAGTCGCACCTGACCGGCCTCGCCCAGAACGTAGAAGCGGTCCTCGGTCACCGGGGTATTGACCGGCGCACCCATTTCCCGCCAATTCGGCAACAAGGCGTCCAGCCCGGAGATGTCCAGAACCGCGCCGGACAGGATATGTGCCCCGACCTCCGATCCCTTCTCCAGAACGACAACGTGGAGATCGGCATCAAGCTGCTTCAGGCGGATCGCAGCTGACAGCCCAGCGGGGCCCGCACCCACGATCACGACGTCCACTTCCATCGCTTCGCGGTCTAGATCAGTCATAGGCCACCCCTGTTGCCATTGAACGGCTGATGCAGCCCGTCCTTCGCACGGCAGGTTTTAGCGGTTGCGGCTATCGGGTCAACGTTCGTGGCCTGTGAAATGATGGCGCGCCCTGTCGATTGCGCAGCGCTCTCACTGCAATCGTGCTTCGTCTTTTGCGAAGGCCTGTTCGAGAAGCCTACGCAGACCGCGACTATCGCTGAGCAGGCTCTGATGCATTGCCGGGGGCAAGGGGGCATCGGAAATCAGCGCGGCCAACGAACGCTCGATCCGACTTGCGATGACGAGAACCTCGTGCGGTCCTTCTGCAAGGCTGATGTGCACATCGCTGCGTACCGCGCGATCAATCGCGTCAACCAATGTCGCGGCGGTCAGATCATCCTTCGAGAGAAAGTCGCAACATCCTGCGGCGTGGGCTTGCGCCGGTAGTTCAGGAGACGTGTTGCCGGATACCATGATCACAGGCGGCATACGGGTGCCGAAGTTGTCACACAGTGACGTGGTCGTTTCGATGCCCGTACCATCGGGAAGATCGTTGTCGAGCAAAACGATATCGAAGTTGCCCTGCCAGAGTGCTTCGAGCGCTGATTTGACGGTGTCAGCCTCGACGATCGTGACCGGGCTCGGACCACGGCGAACCAGCCGCGCCATCAACTGCCGATCAATGGTGCTGTCGTCGATGATCAGACACCGCAATTGGGTCGATGCCGAAGCATCGTCCAAACGCCCAACGTCGGACCGCGCGAACACCTCGCCACTCGACTCTTCCACAACACACCACCAATCGAGATACGGACTTGCCCCCCCGGGCACAGACCTTTCTGGGCGAGTGATCTTAAGCGTCGGATAAGGCCCTTGGTTAATGCGGGGCAGCATCCAAGAAATGACGGAAGATTTCTCGGGATCTTCGCAACAATCTTTCCTTTGGCAGCGCTCTTGATCACCTGAGGCCAGGTGTGCTCAGCTCGCGGTGCAAACAGGTCGCCCCTCTCCTGCACGGCCTGCCATTCTCCATGGGAGCTGTCTTTGGACCTCATCAACCAGTCTGCCCGGACCGTCGTGGGCCTGTTGCGAACAGGCGAGATCAGTCATGCCGACGTGATCGATGCCCTCGAAAAGCGAGTGGAGGCGGTGGATGCCAAGATCAACGCTCTGCCAACTCTGTGCTTCGATCGTGCGCGCAGAGACGCGGCCCGCCTTGCCGGCAAGCCAGTCGAAGAACGCGGCCTTCTCCAGGGTTTGCCCGTTGCGATCAAGGACCTCGCCGATGTGGCCGGCGTCCGCAGCACAAGGGGCTCGACGATATACGCCGAGCAAGTCCCCGAACAATCGGCGCACGTCGTCGAGGCGATCGAGGCCAGCGGCGGTGTGGTCTATGCCAAATCGAACACGCCAGAGTTCGGCGCCGGTGCGAGCACATTCAACGAAGTCTTTGGGCGCACACACAATCCCTGGAATCTGACGCGCTCGGTCGCCGGCTCGTCCGGTGGCGCAGCAGCCGCTCTTGTGTCAGGCACCGCCTGGCTTGCACATGGCTCGGACATGGGTGGATCGTTGCGCAATCCCGCGAGCTTCTGCGGATGCGTCGGGTTGCGCCCGGCGCCCGGCCGGGTGCCGCAGGGCCCCTCCTCAGATCCCTTCGGCGTGCTCGGCGTTCAAGGCCCGATGGCGCGCAACGTGGGAGATGCGGGTCTGTTCCTCGACGCGATGTCTGGCCCGCATCCCGGTGAACCGCACGCCCAGCCCGCCCCAGAGCGATCGTTCCGGGCTCATGCCGAAGCGCCGACAGTACCGCTCAGGGTGGCCTACAGCCCGGATCTCGGTGTGACGCCGGTCGACCCTGAAGTCGCGCAGATTACCGAGGCGGCGGCCCGGCGGCTGGAGGCGCTGGGTGCAACCGTCGAGATCGCGTGCCCGGATCTTTCAGGGGCACATCAAGCCTTTCAGACCCTTCGTGGTGTTGCCTTCGCAACCAGCCATGCCGCGCACTACAAGCACCACCGCGACCAGCTGAAACCCGATCTGATCTGGAACATCGAGCGTGGGCTTGCCGTGACAGGCGAGGAGATCTCGCAAGCTCTGGCAATCCGGGCGCGCATGACCACCAATCTCGCGAGCTTCTTCCAGACCTACGATCTCTTGCTCTGCCCGGCCACAATCGTCGCGCCGTTTCCAGTTGAAGGTCGCACGGTAACCTCCTGTGCTGGAAAAGAATTCGAGACTTACATCGACTGGCTTGCTATCGCATTCGCGATCACGCTCACTTCGGCACCGGCCTTGTCGTTGCCCTGTGGGTTCACGTCTGACAAGCTACCTGTCGGGCTGCAGATGGTGGGGCCGCTCAGATCCGAGGCGTCGCTGCTGTCCCATGCAGCCGCGCTCGAGAGCGAACTCGCGCTTGACCTGGGCCCCATCGATCCGCGCGATGGATAAAGGCAGACTGATGGGAAGCGGCGAAGAGAACCTGCGAGAGTCGATGCTGGCAGCCCTCATCTGGCAGATTGAATTCGGTGCCGACGAAGCAATTTCCGACGACCCCCAGGATCGCTTTGCCGCCTCGGAGAGTGTGGCAGCCGGGCAAAAGCCTGCCGCAGCAGTGCCCGCTGCCAAGCCTTCAGCGCCCCCCACGAGGCTGCCGGCTGCTCCCAGAAGCGAGACCAAGCCGGAGGCGTCTCCCTCTCCGGAAGCAGCGGCGGACCCTACGGCTCTCGCTGGCGCTGCCACGAACCTCGCAGAGTTGGCTGAAGCAATGCAAAGCTGGGACGGCTCAGCGCTCAAGGCATCTGCGCGCAATTTCGTTTTTGCCGATGGCCGCCCTGGCGCCCGGGTGATGGTGATCGGCGAGGCGCCGGGTGCCGAAGAAGACAGGCTTGGAAAGCCCTTCGTCGGCCGGGCCGGGCAACTTCTGGATCGCATGCTGAGCGCGATCGGGCTGGCACGAGATGCGCCGGATCTCGAGCGTGCGGTCTACATCGCCAACATCCTGCCATGGCGCCCGCCCGGCAACCGAACACCTTCGGAAGATGAGGTCGTCCAGTTTCTGCCTTTCATCGAGCGCCACATAGCCCTTGCCGATCCCGAATTCATCTTCTCGGTCGGAAACACCCCAACCAAAAGCCTGCTAGGCACGACATCTGGCATAAAGCGCATGCGCGGTACGTGGCGTCGACACGCAGTTTCCGGCTTGCCGCTGATGCCGAGTTTCCACCCCGCCTACCTGCTCCGTCAGCCGGCCGACAAGCGGTTGTCATGGGCAGACTTGCAACAGGTCCGCGCCGCCCTCGATGGCGCGTCCGTGCCATGACCGTCGCAGAACATCCGGTGATGCCTGGAAATGCGATGGTCACTTCAGAGCCGGAGCAGATGTTCGCGCACACATCCACGTGCGATCGGCACCTAGTACCTTGATCGACACCCGCCCGGTGCCCAAAGTGGCATTCACACCCTTTGTGTTCGAGGCTCGCCATGTCCCGCATAGATGACACACGCGCGTTTATCCCTGTGCGCATCGCCATCCTTACGGTGTCGGACACACGGACTCCCGAGGACGATCGCTCGGGCGACGTGCTCGCGGAACGCGTTACGACGGCAGGGCACATCCTTGCCGAACGCGCCATCGTGCAGGATGATCGTGCCAGCATCGCAACACAGCTCCGGACCTGGATCGCCCACCCCGAGGTGGACGTCGTCGTCTCGACCGGTGGTACGGGGTTGACGGGGCGTGACGTCACCGTCGAGGCGCACCGAGACGTCTATGAAAAAGAGATCGACGCTTTCGGAACCGTGTTCACCCATGTCTCGATGGCCAAGATCGGAACCTCGGCCGTTCAAAGCCGGGCCTGCGGCGGAGTTGCGGGGGGCACCTATCTGTTTGCGCTTCCGGGATCGCCGGGCGCTTGCAAAGATGGCTGGGATGAAATCCTGGCGCGACAACTCGACTATCGCCACCGCCCCTGCAACTTCGTCGAAATCATGCCTCGGCTTGACGAGCACCTTCGCAGGAAATGAGGAAGCAGATCCTGCGAGTATAGGAAAGGTTAACCATCGCTTGCTATTCACAGACAGTCGCCCGCTTTTCCGGAGTATGAGCATGTTCGATTGGCTGAAGCGCACAGCGCCCGAACCGCCCGTACTCGATTTCGCGTATCTCGAACGCCTCGAGAGTCATATCGAGCGCGCGGTCGTCCGCGAGTTGATGGCGGATGGGATGATCGACCTCATCGACAAACTTGATCGTCTCAAGTCCCACGCGACTGATGGCAATCTCGACGATGTTGCGGCCATTGCGCACGACATCGCGGGGGTATCTGGACATCTGGGCCTGACAGCCCTGTCACATGCGGCGGTCGCGTTGAACCGGTCAGCCCGCGCGGGAGACGAACAAACCACGACGGCGCTCGCCGCTCCCCTGATCGAGCAGTCCGGTCCCGCGCTGGAAGCACTCCGTCGGTACCTGAACACACATTTCAACGTGCAAACCGAGGGGCTTTTCCGCAAAAGCTGAATGGTCGCACGACAGAAAGCTTGCACAAGCAACACTTGACAGTAGGCTCTCGCCGCCGCGCGGCGTCGCGCAGTCAACACACTCGAGTCTGACCGGGAGAACCCGAATGACCGCCAGCGAAAGCGACGATGCCGGCATCGTTGACCCGGACACGCCCGGAGATGAAGCACCAGCCGAGGTCGAAGGCCGTCGCGCGGTTCCGATTACCTTGGTGCCGTCGGACTCGGTGGACGACGTGCTCGCGAGCCTGAATCCGAGCGAAGCCGCCTGGGCCACTGCTCAGGGCTTCCGCGGGCGGCTTGGGCAATCACTCATGCTGCCTGACGAGGAAGGGAACATCGACGCAGTGTTCCTCGGTTGGGGCACCGAGGAAAGTCGCGCCCGGGACCGCTTCCATCTCGGAGATTTCGCGCGCAGCGCCCCTGAAGGCACCTACCGGCTGGTCTCCGAACTCTCACCGGATGAAGCGGAGGAGGCAGCGCTCGGTTGGCTCTTGGGACGATACCATTTCGAAAAGTTCAAACGCGCAGGTGACGAGCGCAACGCCGACCTGCTCGCGCCTCAGGGTGTCGACGGCGGGCGTCTTGTCACCGTGGTCGAGGGCGTGTTCATCACCCGCGATCTGATCAACACCCCCGCCAACCACATGGGGCCGGAAGCGCTCGAGTCGGCGTGCCGCAGGCTTGCGCAACGTCACGAGGCGGAGATCGAGGTTATCACCGGAGATGACCTGCTTGAAAACAACCTGCCGATGATCCATGCCGTCGGAGCCGCGGGGGCCGATGCGCCGCGCCTCATCGACTTTTGGTGGGGGCCCGAGGATGCGCCAACGGTGACCTTGGTTGGCAAGGGGGTGTGTTTCGACTCTGGCGGTCTGAACATAAAACCCTCGGGCTCGATGGGCCTTATGAAGAAGGATATGGGCGGGGCTGCCACCGTCCTGGGCCTTGCGCACATGATCATGGGCCTGCGATTGCCGGTCCGCCTTCGGGTGCTCATACCTGCCGTCGAGAACGCAATCTCGTCGGGCGCAATGCGTCCGGGCGATGTGCTGATGGCACGCAACGGGCTCTCCGTGGAGGTAAACAACACAGACGCCGAGGGCCGCCTCGTGCTGGCCGACGCTTTGAGCCTCGCATGTGAAGCCGAGCCGGAACTGCTCATCGATATGGCAACCCTGACCGGCGCGGCACGCGTAGCACTTGGGCCCGACATCGTCCCGTTCTACACCGACGATGAAGATCTCGCGGGCACGCTGATGTGGGCAGCAAACGCGGCCGCCGACCCGTTGTGGCGCTTGCCGTTGTGGCCGGGCTACGAAAGCGACATCGAGCCGGAGATCGCCGATCTAGACAATGCACCCAAAGGCGGGTTCGCAGGCTCGATCACCGCGGCCCTTTTCCTGAAGCGCTTCGTCGACTGTCCGAGCTGGGTGCACTTCGACATTTACGGATGGATGCCGAGGGGCCGTCCCGGTCGACCGGCGGGCGGCGAGGCACAAGCAGCACGCGCGCTTCTGCGCGTCATCGAAACCCGATTTGGGGAGGAGCCATCTGAATGAATTTCGATCGTCGGCTCACACCGGCGCGACCGGACCTCGCGGCAGCCCATCTTCGCGGCATCGTTGAAGCAAAACGCTACGCCGACGCGTGCCACCAGCGCGTCTGCGCTGGGACCGCCCCCCTGACCGCAACACCTGACAGCGCAGCGGCGCTCGACAGTGAGCTTCTGATGGGCGAGGAAATCGCCGTCTATGAACACTTTGGAGACTGGGCATGGGGCCAGTCCGTGCTGGATGAATACGTGGGCTATGTCCCCACCGCCGCGCTCGGCCCGGTAGGAACCGCTCCGAGCCACATCGTGTCCTTTCTGAGCACGAACACCTACGCACAGCCCAAGCTGAAGAGCCGACCGCGCGGGGCGTTGTCATTCGGAAGCAGAGTACAGGTCCTCGAGCGCGCCGAAGGCTTTGCACGCATCGGCGCTGGCCGCTGGGTTCCGGGTCAGTCGCTCACGCCGCTCACACTGCCACTGCCCGACTGGGTGGGGACCGCTGAAAAGTTTCTCGGCGTTCCGTATGTCTGGGGCGGGCGCTCATCAAGCGGGCTGGACTGTTCGGCGCTGGTTCAGCTGTCTCGCCAAGCAGCCGGGCACGACTGCCCGCGCGACTCCGACATGCAAATCGATCTCGGGCACGCCCTGTCGCGTAGCGCCGAGCCCGAGCGCGGCGATCTGATCTTCTGGGATGGACATGTTGGGATCATGCTGGATGGGTCGAGACTGCTACATGCAAATGCCCATCACATGTGCGTTGTCCGCGAGCCCCTGGATGTCGCTGCCGCGCGGATTGCCGAGATGGATGGCGGTCCGGTGCGCCGTCACGTCCGCCTCGACGCAAAGGGCGCCAGCGGATAGAGTGTTGTCAAAGAAAAACCCCTCGAGGGAGAGCAGGCATGACACTGCGCCGATCATTTGCGGCGAAAGCGCCCCTGATCGCAACGACACTCTTCGCGGTAGCAGGTTGTTCCGGCGGAGAACCGTTGGCTCAACCCGCTGCAAGCCCGGTTCCTCCGGTCCGTGCCTCTAACGAACCGCAGCCGCAAGTGGCGTCGCAAAGCTTCGCCGCTTGGCGCAGTGGGTTCAGAACACGCGCACTTGCGAACGGCATCAGGCCCGACGTCTTCGAGGCGGCCTTCGCGGGGGTCGGTGTCAACAGGCAGGTGCTCAACCTCGACAGCAAGCAAAGTGAATTCACGCGGACAATCTGGGCCTATCTCGACAGCGCGGTCTCCGCGAGCCGGATCGACGCGGGGCGTCAACGCGCGGCATCGAAACAGGCAGAACTTGCCAGCATAGAAGCCCGATATGGCGTCCCAAGCGAGATCGTGCTGGCCGTTTGGGGGATCGAGAGCGCTTACGGCGCCAATTTCGGAGACATCTCCGTGATCGAAAGCCTTGCGACCCTTGCCTATGAGGGTCGCCGGCGCGACTTTGCCGAAGAGCAGCTCATCGCAGCGCTGAAGATCCTGCAGGCGGGCGACATCTCACCGGAACGCATGGTGGGTTCATGGGCCGGTGCCATGGGGCATACCCAGTTCATCCCGACCAGTTTCCTCGAGTACGCTGTCGATCATACGGGCGACGCACGACGCGACATCTGGGCGCCGGATGCGATCGACGCTCTCGCGTCAACTGCCAACTACCTCGCAAGTTTTGGCTGGCGCGCGGGTGAACCGGTGATCGTTGAGGTTCGGCTCCCAGGCGGCTTCGACTATCGTCTGGCCGATGATCGAACGTCGGGTTCAGCAGCCGATTGGACGGCCAAGGGCGTCACCGCAGTCCGCGGCACCCTACCACCCGGAGACGCGATCAGACTTCTGTTGCCGGCCGGCGCCAGCGGGCCCGCCTTCGCCACATACCCGAATTTTCGCGTCATCAAGCGCTACAACAACGCCACCTCCTATGCGCTGGCCGTCGCACATCTCGGTGAACGCATCAGTGGCGGCGCCCCCTTCGTCCAAAGCTGGCCGCGCACAGACCGCGCGCTATCGCGCACCGAAAAGCAGGAACTGCAACGCCGGCTGACCTCGCTGGGCTTCGATACGGACGGGATCGACGGCATCATCGGCCCGAACAGCCGCGCCGCGGTGCGCAGGTTTCAAACGGCCAGTGGTCTCACGCCAGACGGCTATGTCTCGGCGAGCCTGCTCGAGGCCGTGCGCGCCGCGGGGAGCTGAGCGGTGGCACTCCCCGAATGGGCTGAGTGCGCACCACGCTTGATCGCGGTTGCCGCAGGACGCGCCAAGGCCGACATGGTGGTCCGCAACGGTGTCTGGGTGAATGTCCATTCGGGCGAGATCATTCCCAGCACCGATCTCGCCATCGCCGATGGCCGCTTCGCCTATTGCGGCCCCGATGCATCCGCCATGATCGGTCCCGAGACAGAGGTCGTCGAGGCTGCGGGGCGCTACCTCGTCCCGGGGTTGTGCGACGGTCACATGCACATCGAATCAGGTATGCTGACGGTCTCGGAGTTCGTTCGAGCCGTTGCGCCTCACGGTACGACCTCGATGTTCGTCGATCCGCACGAGATCGCGAATGTCCTCGGCCTGCCTGGCGTTCGACTGATGCACGATGAAGCGCTGATACAACCGGTGAACGTCTTCGTGCAGATGCCCTCATGTGCGCCATCGGCACCAGGGCTCGAGACGACCGGTGTCGAGCTGGGCCCCGAAGATGTCGCCGAGGCCATGACGTGGCCGGGGATCATCGGCCTTGGAGAGATGATGAACTTTCCCGGCGTTGCCGCGGCCGATCCGAAGATGCTGGGCGAGATCGCAGCAACCCAGTCCGCGGGCAAGACGGTGGGCGGGCACTATGCGTCACCAAACCTGGACCACGGGTTCCACGCCTATGTTGCAGGCGGACCGGCGGACGATCACGAGGGCACACGTGAGGCAGACGCAATTGCGCGTGTGCGCCAGGGGATGCGCGCCATGCTGCGGCTCGGATCGGCTTGGTACGATGTCGAAGCGCAGATCACCGCGGTGACCGAGAAGGGCCTCGACCCACGCAACTTCATCCTCTGCACGGATGACTGCCACTCGGGCACGCTGGTGCATGACGGTCACATGAACCGGGTGGTGAGGCACGCCATTGCCTGCGGGCTTCCACCGATGACTGCGATCCAGATGGCCACGCTCAACACGGCGAGCCATTTCGGGCTGGAGCGAGAGCTGGGCTCAATCACGCCGGGCCGCCGTGCGGACCTGATCCTGAGCTCGGATCTGTCGACCCTCCCGGTCGAAACCGTCGTGGCGCGCGGCAAAGTCGTCGCCGAAGCCGGACGCATGCTGGCGCCACGTCCCGCATTCTCGTACCCTGAGACTGCCCGCAAGACGGTCAATTTGGGCCGAGCAATTCAGCCTTCCGACTTCTCAGTTGCCGCCCCCGCAAATGCGGTGCGCGTCCGCGCGCGCGTCATCGGTGTCGTCGAGAACCAGGCGCCGACGAAAGCGCTGGAGGCAGAACTGCCCGTGAACGAGGGAGCTGTCGGGCTCGCGGGCGACATAGCCAGGATCGCTCTGGTAGAACGCCATCGCGCGACCGGCGAAACCACCAACGGATTTGTCTCTGGTTTCGGCTACAACGTGCCCTGCGCCGTCGCATCGACCGTCGCCCACGACAGCCATCACATGATCGTAGTCGGCACCTCGCCCGAAGACATGGCGCACGCGGCCAATCGTTTGGGCGATGTCGGCGGGGGAATCACGGTTTGGCGCGAGGGACGCGAGCTTGCGCTGGTCGAACTGCCAATCGCCGGTCTGATGGCCGACAGGCCGGCAGAAACGGTTGCTGGCGAGGCTGATGCGATGATTGCCGCCATGCGCGCCTGCGGCTGCACGATGAACAATGCCTACATGCAGCACTCGCTTCTGGCGCTCGTGGTCATCCCCGAGTTGCGCATTTCGGATCTGGGCCTGATCGATGTGACGAGATTCGAGAAGACCGAGCTGATTACCGACGTGCTGTGACGCCCGGTACAGTCTGACAGACATATTCAACGCTACCCTTGGGTCACCCCTCTGCATTTTCAGGGGTCTTGCTGGATTTTTGCGAGGCGAATTGATGACCGTAGAGTTTCCGATGACCGATCGGGATGACCCATTCAAGTTTCTTGTCCGACAGCACAATGAGAACCTTGCGAGCCTGCGCAGCATGCGCTCGACACTGGCGCGGCACGCAGCCGAGCTCACGATGTTCCTGTTCGTCGATTATCCGATCACGGAAGGGGCGCGGGCTTACTGGACTGAACGAGATCGCAACGAGATCACCGCGATCTTCGCCCATCGCGAGACCGGAGTACGCGGGAATGCAGGCTGCTTCGATCCCTGGGACGGCTGGTGGAGCGGTGATTGGCGTAGCGGCGGGGACGAGACGCCACAGCTGCACATCTGGGATCGCACCCGGGCTTTCTCCGACCCACAGACGCGGAGGATCCAGCACATACAGCCGGTCAGCCAACGCACCCGCACCGCGTTCAGGCACCGTCATGTCACGCAATCCCGTCTGAGACGCGCCTGGCGGCGCGGCACCGTCAACCTGGCGATCAATGTCTGGGCCTCGGGTGAAGACGGCATCACGGGATGGGTGATCAAGAAGGAAGGCCGCGAGGCCTATGTCATGCCCCATCTTGGTTACCTGCTTAACGGCCATACGCTGATCTGGATTGCGCAGGTCTTCCGGTTCCGCGAGGATCAGACGAGCTATCCGATGTCGGAGAACGAAACGTTCTACATGTTCTTCGAATGGGCCGGACGAAACCGACAGGTCTACGGCATTCACGGGCGAACGTTTACGCTCGGCCCTGTCGGTTCGTGCAATCCGAGCAGCGAGACCGGGACATCGAGCCGCGAGCCGTCAACCACCGGCGCCGCCACATCTTCCGTGGGGACCGCGACCGCCGCGGAGACCGCAACGACATCGGAGACGACGCCGACCGGAACCCAGAGCCGGCCCGCGAACACGCGCGAACTGTGCCCGGGCACCATCACCGGATGGTCTCGCTATGTGCGCTCACCGCACTGACGTGGGATCAAACCACGAATGTGAAGCTGGCTTCCAGATCGCCATCCGCACGCGGCGCAGGGTCGATGCTCAATGCAGCCTGCCCCGAAGCGCCGAGTGACTTGAAGAGACCGTCTTGGGCGTTCAACGGCTCGTCACGCAGGTAGAGCTGGGTGACGAGTTCACGGCCCTCCGGGAGCACAACCCGAGCATGGATGTGCGGTGTGCGGCCGGGATAGGCCACGGGCTTGATCGTGCGAAAGCGATAGCTGCCATCGGCATCGGTTCGCACAGCCCCGAAACCCTGAAAGCCATTGTCTCGCGAACGGGTCAACGACCAGTCCTCGGTGTGCAGGTAGCGTCCGTTGACATCGCATTGCCAGATCTCGATCAGTGCGTCCGGAACGGGTGAGCCGTCCGCACTGGTCACCCGGCCCGAGAGATGCAGCACCTCTCCGCCGGCGTCCCGCACCTGGCCAGCCACCCGGACCAGATCCCAATCCGTGTCACCGGGCCGCATGGTCTCGGTGGGGTAAAACGGACCCGATGTTTGGCGCGGTGTCGGCTGAGCGGCACCGGCTGCTCCCGACCATGTGGCAGCGACGGCACTCGCGCTCAGCAGCACCGTCCGGCGATTGATCTTGTCAGACATCATTCATCTCCCGATCACATTGGGATGTGGCTGCTTCTACAGGGCAGCGCAATCCCAAATGCTCTCACGAAGATGAAACGTGCCTCCGGCGGACCGGAGGCACGAATGGCTCAGAGTGGGCCGACGCGCAGATCTTCCAGCGGGTCGACAATCGGCTCGGCGCGGTCGATCCACTCCAGAATGCCCGCGATGGTGTCGATCGGAGTGACCGGCTTGGTGATCGGCTCGGCATCTTTGGGCGTCCAGACGGATCCGCCGTGAAAGATCGAAATGCGCGAGCAAATCGCAAGCGTGAGGAACGTCTCGGCGAGAATGCGACTGCCGAGTTCGCCCATTCGATCGCCCTTCTCCTGTGCCTGCGCTTCGATCAAGACATAGAGCCAAAGTGGCGTGCGATGGTAAAAGCCCGTGCGTTCCATCGCGGCATCAAAGCTCGCATCGTCCTTGAAGACCTTCTTCATCTCGGCCTTCGTCAACGCTTTCACGCCCATGAAATCGGCGAGGTCCTGGCCCGAGGGCAGACCCCGCAACGAGCCACGCCGCAGATTCAGGAATGCGAGGTTCTGGTTGGCATCCGCCGGCAGGACCGCGAGGTCCGGCGCCAAATAGGGATCGATTTTCTTCGCAAAGTTCGGTTTCTCGACCTTCGACGCTTTTTCGAGATGCGCGGGCTTGTAGGCGCTCAGATCAAAGAGCCTGCGGAAATCAGCGATCCAGTTCGACGGCAGCTCGTCTGCCGGAGGCGTGCCCGGAGGCGAGAGATCCCCGGACAGCCCCGAGAACTCGAACAGCAGCGAGAAAGGAATAGCCGTCGGCACAAGCGCACCGCCAGTGGAGAAGTTGACGTTCCACTCGTATTCAGGGCGCACCATCGAGTGCCCGAGACGGTAGGCCGCCACCGAGAACTCCAGCGGCATGAACGGCACTTCACCGGCGCAGCAGCGATTGTGATAGCGCTTGTTGCCGACGATGACGTCTTTGTAGACTTTTTCGGAGATCAACCTGCGGACGAAGTCGTGCAGAACGACGTGCTGGTAGTGCTTGGTCACCAGTTCGCGGGCTTCGGCGAATATCCAGTGTTCATCCTTGTCGGGATGCTTAGATTCGAGCGTGCCCACAACATTGTTGTGGAACAGCATCATCATCAGATGGCTCTGGCCCACGGCCAGGTTCTCGTCGTTGCGTTCGTCGGGAATGACGGCCTTGGCTCCGCCACGAACGCCACGCTCTTCGCCCCGCGGCAAATCATTGGTGTGGATGCGGCCCGAATGACCAGCGCCGACCGAACCCTCGGTTCGCCCAATTTTAAAGTAGGCGCCGTCAAAGAGCTTCGGATCACGCCGATTGGGGTGGCCATACAAGCTGTCGAGATCAAGTGACGGCGAGCGGCCCTGCATCGTTTCAAACGCATCGTCGGGCGTTGGCTCGATTGGATCGGTGACCGGATCGTCTGATTCGATCTGCGTCGTGTCTCGGGTGATGTCGTGGTCGACAAACTGCCCGAAATACGTAAAGCCCGCGGGGATCGGGCTGTCTTCGGTGTCCCGGTCCTTGACCATCTCACGCCCGATGAGGCGCGCCGCACTCTCCTTCAGGATCAAGGGCTGGAAGGTGCCCGCAGGCATCAAGCGACCGAAACGGAACCCCTGTTCGTGATCGTTGATCTGGCCTTCGCCGGCAACGCATGCTTTGCGGTGTTTTCCATGAGCCACGGCATGCGCACAGCCGGCGCGGAAATGCTTGTTCATCGTATCCTCGATTAAAATGGCTTGTTTTGAGTGCGCGAATGGTACCACTCGTCATTCACTATCTCAATCCTTGAGCGAGCATGAAGACAGGCACACGCATTTGCACTGTCTGCGCCTGCATGCTGGACGGTTGGAACGAGCACACGCCGTCTGTACAAAGCACCGTCCGTGTCGAATTTCACCCGCACCCCGTCGCTGATTCCCGTGTCCGGCGTGCAGGACGCGCTATTCCGGAGCGACGAGGTTCTGATCTCAGGAGAAGACGATGAAGACGCACGCACGGGTGGTGGTGGTCGGGGGTGGTGCCGTTGGCTGCGGGATTGCGTATCACCTGGCGAAAGCGGGCTGGGAGACGGTGCTCCTGGAGCGCGACGAGCTCACGAGTGGCTCTACCTGGCATGCAGCCGGTCTTTTGCCGCTCTTCAACATGAGCTACGCGACCTCGCACATCCACGACTACTCGGTGAAGTTCTACAAGGGGCTCGAGGAGGAGACGGGCCTCAATGCAGGGTTCTCGGTCGTAGGCAATCTGCGCATGGCTCAAACGCAGGACCGCATGGATGAATACGCGCTCTATGCCTCGACTGCCGAGACCGTGGGGATCCCCTTTGAATGGCTCACCGCACAGGAGATCAAGGATCGCTGGCCGCTGGTCAGGACGGAAGATCTCAAGGGCGCGATCTTTCATCCCACCGATGGCTACATCAACCCCGCTGACGTGACCCAGGCAATGGCAAAGGGTGCCCGCCAGCATGGCGTCGAGATCGTGCGCAAAGCGCAGGTGGACGGGTTCACGCGGGAAAATGGGGAGTGGATCGTCCAAGGCCGGACAATGCACGAGGTCGGCGGCAACCTGGTTCAGAGCCAGGAGAGCTTCGAGATACGCTGTGAGCACGTTGTCACCGCGACCGGCAACCATGCCCAGCGAACGGCGGCGATGATTGGGTGCCGCATCCCGGCCATCCCGGTGGAACACCAGTACATCGTGACCGAACCCGACCCCGCTCTCGTCGAGTGGCGCAAGTCAAATCCGGAGCATCCGGTGCTGCGCGACGCAGATGCAAAGTGGTACGTGCGCGAGGAGCGTGGCGGATGGATCCTCGGACCCTACGAGCATGGAGCACCTGCGCGCTTCGCCCATGGCGTACCGGACAGCTTCCGTGCTGATCTGTTCGAACTCGACCTCGAGCGTATCGAGGAAGAGTACATGTCGATGATCCACCGCGTCCCATCGACCGAACCCGTCGGGCTCAAGGATGATTTCAACGGGCCCATCTGCTACACGCCCGACGGCAACCCGCTTGTCGGTCCTGCACCCGGCGTCGACAATTTCTGGTTCGCCGAGGGCTTCTCTTTCGGCATCACCGCGGCGGGGGGCACAGGATACTATCTCGCGCAAATGATGACCGAGGGTGAGGCCGAGATCGACATGTGGTCACTCGACCCGCGCCGCTATGGCAATTGGGTCAACACCGAGTACGCCTGCCGCAAAAATGAGGAGTGCTACAGCCACGTTTTCATTCTGCACCATCCGGACGAAGAGCGCGAAGCCTGCAGGCCACTGAAAACCGCACCCTGCTACGCCCAACTGAAAGCCCGCGGGGCACAGTTCGGTCAGGTCAACGGGTGGGAACGACCCAACTACTTTGGTCCGCTGGACGCACCGGAGGATTTCGATCACAGCACTCGGAGTTTCCGGCGCGGCGGCTGGTGGCAATACGCGGTCGAGGAAGCAAAGGCGATCCGGGACGGTGTCGGCCTGATCGACGCCACCGCGTTCACCAAGCATGTGCTCAAGGGACCGGGTGCAACGGCCTTTCTGGACTGGCTGACCTGCAACAAGCTCCCGCGGGTCGGACGCACCAACCTCACCTACGCCCTGACCGAGGCGGGCACCATTCGCACCGAACTCACCATCCTGCGTCAGGCGGAGGACACCTACTACCTGGTCACCGCCGGTGCGGCCGAGGCCTACGACAGCGACTATCTGATCAAGATGGTCGAGGCCAAGACGTCCGAGTACGGCCCGATGCACCTGTCCAACGTCACCGGCCAATATGGTGTCTTTGCCATTGCCGGGCCCAAGTCGCGTGAGTTGCTCAAGCCGCTGATCGTAGATGCCGATCCGGAGTCCGCGCTCTCCAACAAGCGGTTCCCGTGGCTCTCGGGCCGCAGCCTTGACCTGAAGATGTGCCCGACCACGGCGATCCGCGTGGCCTACACTGGTGAGCTGGGTTGGGAGCTGCATCACCCGATGGAGATGCAGAACTACCTTTTCGATCGGCTGATGGAGGCGGGAGAGCCGGTCGGACTGAAGCTGGTTGGCGCGCGGGCGCAGAACTGGCTCAGACAGGAAAAGAGCTATCGCGCGTTCGGCTCGGATCTGGGACGCGATGCAACCCCGCTGGAGAGCAGCCTCGAGCGGTTTGTCGACATGACAAAGGAGTTTAAGGGCAAGGCTGAGATGGCGGCAACCGGCATCCGTGCGAAGTGCGTGACCGTTCTGATCGATGGTCCGGATGACGCCGACCCATGGGGCCGCGAAGCGCTGCTCGCGGATGGCGAGCTTGTCGGGCGCCTCACATCAGGAGGCCACTCCGTTCACTTCGGCAAACAAATCGGCATCGGGTATGTTCGTCCTGACGTCGCTGTTGTGGGCCGGAAACTTGAGGTTCGCATGTTCCGCGCGCTTTGGCCCGCCGAGGTGGTTGAGGACAGCCCCTACGATCCAACCAACGCAAAGATTCGCATCGACGCATAGCGAGAAACGCGTCTCCGCCACATTTGCGCCCCTTGAAGTTGATACTCAGCTGATGGCACACGGCGGCAGGAGGCAGCTCGATGAGCGATTCGTTCGAAGCCCAGGCAGAACGGTTGCAGACCAAGCATCTGGAAGCTGATGTTGAAGTCGCGCGGAATGCCAACTCCCGACTGTTGTCGCGCCTCCTGGCGGGGCTCCTCGGCTCCTTCTGGGGGCTGACCGTCGGCACCGCGCTGATGCTGTCGCGTGAAGCCTATGAACGCATCACCGATGCCCCGGCGACCCGGCCGGATCTTCTTCTGGCCTTCGCGTCGGGCTCGCTCGCGATCCTTGTGGTGTTGGTGTTCTACAGCCTCGGCTCGCACCGGCACAGCACCTGGCTGTGGCGCTTGGTGCAGGGTGCCTTGCTCGGCCTTTGCTTCGGCATGTTGATGTTTCGACTGATGTAATTCATATGATTTGTCACATCATAAATCAGCCCTAACCAGCTGATCGTAAAAAACCTTCCACTCACCAACCAAGCTTAATAGACTGAAACGCAATTGGGCCGCCGATGGCGACCCAATACACCTGATTTTGCATCGATCTGGCTGGCTGCACCGCATCGACCGGCGTCACCGGTCTATTTCATGATGCGCTCGAGGATGTCATCGAGAGGTGATCCGTCGCCGTCCGCATCCAGCATGCTGGCGATCGAACCGAGATCGAGCCCGCCAGAGCCACCTTGTCCGCCGCCACTGAGCATGCCGCTGACCATGCCCATCAGGCCGCCGCCACCGCCCGATCCGCCGCTGAGCCCGGACAGGAGACCGGCGATGCCGTCGTCAGGTGTCTGGCGCTGCATGCCGCCCTGCAGCATCGCCGCCAGAGCCGGGAGGAACTGCTCGACCGTACCCTGATCGACCTCCGACCGTGCAGCCGCTTCCTGGGCGAGGCTCTGTGTCGCTTCTCGCGAACCAAGCACCTGCTCGAGAAAGTTCTCGCCCTGCGCACGGGCTTCCGGTTGGGCGGCTGCTGCGGCGTCGTCGAAGTAGCTGCCTTGTGCCTCGCCCTGAAGCTGGCCGAGCAAGGCCTCGAGCCCACCGCCTTCGGCCCGCCGCTTGGCCGCCGACCCAATCGCGGGCGCAAGCATATTCGCCAGACCGCCCGCCTGTTGCTCATCCATTCCGAACTGCCGCGCCAGTTCGCCAAGACCCTGACCGCCCTGTGCCTCCTGCAACATTCTCAGAAGTGACATGCCGTATCTCCCTGTGTGTCCGGCTGCGCCGGCTCTTCTTCAGTCCAACCCCATGCAGTTCGCATAGTAGGTTACCGTGGCGGGCCAATCAGAGAAGATTCCCGTCACACCGACCTGTTGGGCCAGCGCGTCGATCAGCTCGTACATCGCCCCGTCGCTGTCGGTGATATCGGCGATTGACTGGTAGTACCAGCCCCCGCCATCTGCGAGGGGACCGGAGCGTTCTATCGTCCAGGTGATCAAGTTCAGCCCCGCGGCCTTGGCGGCTTCGGCATAGGCAGAGGGCACGATACGCCCGTCCGCCAGCGTGACCAGCATCCACATGGGTGGTGCGATGTAGTTCACGCCCTTCGACTTCAGTTCGGCCATCGAGGGGGAGAAGGTGGACGGATCGTTCGGGTCAATGCCGACTCTGTAGCGGTTGTCCAGATAGACCGCCTGCTTGCCGAACTCCGGCTCATTCTCGATCCAGTAGAGCACATCATCGAGATTGAAGGACTGTGGCCAGACGTGATCCGGCGGAATGCCTGCGGCCTTGTATTCGTCGATCAGCTTCTGGGCATAGTCGTCCTGGCTGAAACCATCGAATGGCATGGCGACGACCGGGCTTTTGAGCTCGGGCGTGAAGCGGGCACCGAGCTCCTTGAAGAGAGCGATCGACTCTGCGTGCGTCATGAGCTGGCCGCCCTCGGCGGCGTAGAGATCCGTGCGCCAGCCAGCCGTGCCGTTCATGTAGTCCGCAACCGTTGCGGCACTCTCGTCGGCTGCGTCCATCTTGGCCGTGAGGGAACGGAATTCCCCGAGCGTGACATCCGATGTCCGGCACTCGGCAGAGGCCTCGACCCCGTCAGATGCGGGCGTGAATTCGGCGGTGCACTGTGCCGCGAGGTCGGTCGAGAGAATGTTCGTCGTTGTGTGGAGATCGTCCTGCGCATGGCGGCACACCAGTGCCTTGTCCTTGGTAAAGGTGACATCGCATTCGAGAACTCCCGCACCCATCCGGGCAGCGGCGCGATTTGATTCGACCGTGTGCTCTGGGAACTGAAGAGGCGCTCCGCGATGCCCGATCGAGAAGAGTGACCTGCGCGGCGTCTGATCGACGCAGGACTGCAGCTTTTCCTTCAGCGGGCCATCGGACATGCGCTCTATCAAATAGAATGGTCTCGGTCCGTAGCTTAGACCGCCTGCCGAGGCGGTGCTCACCTCGGCCAGCCCTACCGCAAGCGCGAGCAATGCAACTCTTTTCATGACTGCCTCCTGCCCATTGCTTGGGGCACAGCTTAGAGTCCGGTGAAAAGTGCTTTCGTGAAACTCTCGCGAAGCTTGTATGATCCGCAACGAAAACGGGGCAGCCATTGGCTGCCCCTAGCTCACCCATGTCGATAAGCTCGCTTCGAAGCGGCTCAGCCTTCCGCTGGCGCTTCCTGCTTTTCGGTCTTCTCGCGTTCGATTTCCTGGCCGGTCTGCTGGTCGACCACCTTCATCGACAGGCGCACCTTGCCCCGGTCATCGAAGCCCATCAGCTTGACCTTCACTTCCTGACCTTCCTTGACCAGGTCTTTCGGGTTCGAGCCGCGCTCCCAGGTCATCTGGCTCACGTGCACGAGACCGTCACGCTTGCCGAAGAAGTTCACGAACGCGCCGAAGTCCATGATCTTGACGACCTTGCCGTTGTAGATCTGACCAACCTCCGGCTCGGCGACGATCGAGTGGATCATCGCGCGGGCCTTCTCGATCGCAGTGCCGTCCGGCGAGGCGATCTTGATCACACCATCGTCGTTGATGTCGACCTTGGCACCCGACTCTTCGACGATCCCGCGGATGACCTTGCCGCCCGAGCCGATCACTTCTCGGATCTTGTCAGTGGGCACGGTCATGGTTTCGATGCGCGGTGCATGGACCGAGAACTCCTGACGTCCCTCGCTCAGCGCCGAGCCCATCTCACCCAGGATGTGCAGACGCGCATCGCGTGCCTGGGCGAGCGCCTGGCTCATGATCTCTGGGGTGATGCCGGCGACCTTGATGTCCATTTGCAGCGAGGTGACACCCGCTTCGGTACCCGCCACCTTGAAGTCCATGTCGCCGAGATGATCCTCGTCACCGAGAATGTCGGTGAGGATTGCGAACTGGCCATCTGGCTCGAGGATCAGACCCATCGCGACGCCCGCAACCGGCGCTTTCAGCGGCACACCCGCATCCATCATCGAGAGCGAAGCTCCGCAGACCGTCGCCATCGAGGAGGAGCCGTTCGACTCGGTGATCTCCGAGACCAGACGAATGGTGTAGGGAAAATCCGTCGCCGCAGGCAGCACAGCCTGCAGCGCGCGCCACGCCAGCTTTCCGTGACCAACCTCACGCCGCCCCGGAGGTCCCATGCGGCCTGCCTCGCCGACCGAGTACGGGGGGAAGTTGTAGTGCAGCAGGAAGCGTTCACGCCACTCGCCTTCAAGCGCGTCGATGATCTGCTCGTCGTCGCCCGTGCCGAGCGTGGTGACGATCAGACCTTGCGTCTCACCACGCGTGAAGAGCGCCGATCCGTGGGTGCGCGGCAACACACCGACTTCCGATACGATCTGACGCACGGTTGTCAGGTCCCGCCCGTCGATACGCGTGCCCGACGCGATCACGTCGCCGCGCAGCACAGCGGATTCGAGCTCTTTCAAGCACGATTTGAGGGCTGTATCATTCTCGAGATCGGCCTCGTCCAAACCCGCCTTAATCGCGTCGCGCGCAGCGCTGATTGCGGCCTGGCGCTCCTGCTTGTCACGAATGGCGAAAGCTGCACGCATCTGCGTCTCGCCAAGCTCCTTGACCTTGGCATAGAGCGCGGAGTTGTCGGGCGGTTGAAAATCGAATGGCTCTTTTGCGGCCTGCTCTGCAACTGCGATGATCAGGTCGATCACGGGTTGCATCTGCTCATGGCCGAAGTTGACGGCGCCCAGCATCTGCTCCTCGCTGAGCTCGTAGGCCTCCGACTCGACCATCATCACCGCGTTGCGCGTGCCGGCGACGATGAGATTGAGGTCCTGATCCGGGTTGTCGACCAGCTTGTTCATGTCATCGACTTTGGGGTTCAGCACGTAGTTGCCACCCGTGAAGCCGACGCGCGCCGCACCGATCGGGCCCATGAAGGGGACACCCGAGATCGTGAGAGCCGCGGACGCCGCGATCATCGCCACGATGTCCGGATCGTTTTCCATGTCATGGCTGAGAACGGTCGCAATCACCTGCGTCTCGTTCTTGAAGCCCGGTACAAACAGCGGGCGGATCGGCCGGTCGATCAAGCGGGAGGTCAGCACCTCCTTCTCGGTCGGCTTCGCTTCGCGCTTAAAAAAACCGCCGGGGATCTTACCGGCGGCATAATACTTCTCCTGATAGTGAACGGTGAGCGGGAAGAAGTCTAATCCCTCCTTGGGCGCGCGCTCGTACACAACGGTTGCAAGTACGGTGGTCTCGCCCAGCGTGGCGATCACCGATCCGTCGGCCTGTCGCGCCACCTTGCCTGTCTCGAGGGTCAGCGTCTCGCCACCCCATTCTATCGACTTCGATACGATATTGAACATTCAGTTTCCTTCTCGCAGGCCCGGCATCCCCATGATGCCGCCGCCCGTCGCGCCTGGGTTGGCGCGGACCCCTTCCTGTTGCACCTGCGCTTCGTCCCGGGGCCGGGGGAGGAAACGCCCGTACGGTGATGTCTGCCTGTGCTGATGCATCCGCATCGGGCGGGCCGGCAGACGGGCCGGTGCCGTACCGCTGCGCCTCTCGAGCGCAGCGCACGGCTCAGCGGCGGATACCCAACCGCTGGATCAGATCGCGGTAGCGCGCCTCGTCCTTTCCTTTGACATAGTCGAGGAGCTTGCGCCTCAGGCTCACCATCTTGAGAAGCCCGCGCCGCGAATGGTTGTCTTTCTTGTGGTCCTTGAAGTGACCGGTCAGGTTGGTGATCCGTTCAGTCAGAAGAGCCACCTGAACCTCTGGGCTGCCTGTGTCACCTTCCTTGGTGCCATACTCGGCAATGAGCGCTTCCTTGCGCTCTGGCGTGATCGACATCCGGGTATCCTTTCTTTTTCTTGGGTTATCCCGTTCCACCGGCCAGAGCCGGGATGTCGTCCAGCACGGTCAGTGGGAAAGGTTTATGCCCTCAAACGGGCAATGCGGCGGTGTATGGCGAGGTTCGAGCGGAAAATCCAGCGAAATCGTGCCGCAGTAGCGCTCGACAATGTGCAGACCGATCCGGCAGCCGCTCGGTACCAAGATCAACACGTAGATGCCGTTGCCCGCAGCCAACGGTGCTGGCGCGAAGTCGATCTCGCCCCGATCAGGCTGGACAGGCGATCGAATGCAGCCAGGTAGGGATGCCACAATCCCGACAGAGTAAGCCAACATCGCCGGGCGGACAGAGGGCAACGGCCATTTCCGTGTTCGCATACTTGAAGGTCGGCATCGCCGGGCCATGACCTAGCCCTGCGAGTGCCTGGCCGCGACGAACACCCGAACCGGGTGCAAGACGCCGGCCCTGTACGTGACAATCGCGAGAGGAGCGCCGTCGAGTGATGCCCAGGCCTCTTCGCCTTGCTCCAGATCGGTCTGTGCGATTGGTGCTGCGTTCCCGTTTCTGAGGCGCGCAGCTTCAGGTTCGCGCACGCATACCTCAGGCAACTCGGAGAGTCCGGCCTCCAGCGGGAGCAGGTAAGGCACAGGATTGCGCTCTCGCAGCGTATCGAGATCATCATACGGAAACGCATCTTCCACTTGGAAGCCTGCCGAGGCCATGCGCCGGAGCGCTCTCACATGTGCATGGCAGCCGAGGGCTTCTCCGAGATCGCGCGCAATCGAGCGCACATAACCGCCTTTTCCACAGACCATTTCGATCTCGGCATGATCGGAGTCGGGCCGCGCTACGAGTTCGATGCGATCGACATAAAGCGGGCGGGCCTGGAGATCGAGCACTTCGCCTTCCCGCGCGAGATCGTATGCACGTTCGCCTGCCACCTTTACCGCCGAGAATTGCGGTGGCACCTGCATGATGTCGCCCAGAAACGCCGACAGAGCAGCAGAAACTTCGGAATCTGTGGGCCGGTGTTCAGACGTGTCGGTGATCTCGCCCTCGGCATCATCTGTTGTGGTACGCGCGCCCAGACGAACAGTGAACCGATACGTCTTCAGAGCGTCCTGGATGTAGGGAACTGTCTTCGTCGCCTCGCCGATCGCAACCGCCAGCACCCCTGTTGCAAGCGGATCGAGCGTGCCGGCGTGCCCCGCCTTCTGAGCACGGCAAGCCCACCTCACCTTGCCGACAACCGCCGTTGAGGTCACGCCGGCGGGCTTGTCGACGATCAACCAGCCGTTGATGGGATTGCCCTTGCGCCTGCGTGCCATGAGTCCGCCCCGTGGTTCAGGGCGGACTCTCTATCGTGCCAGCGGCCTTGAGAAAAGCCCGCGCTTGATCCGCTCTATTCGGCGAGGCCGTTCGATATCACTTGGACGCCACCGGCGAGACTGCAGGCCTTGGCCCGGGCGACGCGCACCCGCTCGACTAGCGGGTCTGAGCCCGTCTCGAGCGCGATGTCGTCAATCGCCACCCGAATGAGTGAACCGTTCAGGGTCTTGCATCGCGCCAGGATCGCGCCCGACGCACCGTCAAGCGCGCCCAACACGCCCCCGGTTTCAAAACCCGCAACGGTTTGCGGCGCGACAACCCGCAGCGCTTCGCATCCCGACACGGAGACAGCAACAAGACAGACGGCAAGAATATGCTTCATTGGGAATTCCCCCAGCGTTCTGATTTTCTCGGAAAGCGGGGGCAGGATCAGGTGACGGTTCGGTCATCGAAACGCCTGTGCCCCCAATCCTCAAAGGCACTAGCGGATAAAATTTACAGAAAAGTTTATGCGGTGCGGCTCCTTGCCCGAGAACCGCCTCACCGACCTTCGCGCAACCAGCCCGCAAGCATCAGAAGTCCGACAGCCAGGGCTGCCAGTTCTGCAGGCAGGAGCGGCATCAGTCTCAGCCCGGTCACCCGGTGCGCATCGCGCGCCGCAAGCCCCATCCAACTGCGCCCGGTCATGCGCCTGCCCTCCGCCACAAGGCGCACAGAGGGCACACCGGCGGACAACCAGCTCTGGTGACCGCCTGTCGCCGACACCAGCTGAGCGAGCGGCTCGGCACTTGCCAGCGGATTCTTGTACTCGGCGGGACTTGGCGGGCCCACAGCAGCAACCGCCTTTGCCTGTCCGTCGTCAAAACGCCAGAGCCCTTCGGCGGCGGACTCGAGCAGCGCCTGCCAGCGACCGGGCGCCACTTCCATGTAACTGAGGCGTTGTGCCTCGCTGCCATCCGGAGGCTCTGCGCTCACCGAGTCCGGAGCTTCCTCCGACAGGGTGCGCCGCTCGACGACGATACGCTCGCCCTCGACCCTTGCAAACAGGGCTTCCTCCTCAAGCTCGGGCTCGCGCATCAGCCAATGGGCCACACGACGCAGAAGATCGGCTTGCGGACCGCCACCGTCGTAGCCGCGCGACCACAACCAGGCATGGTCCGAGGCCATCAGCGCCACCCTGCCCTCGCCAACCCGGTCAAGCATCAGGAGCGGACGCTCATCCAGTCCCGACATCACGGCGTGGCCCGAGCGCTGCTCCACATCAATCTGTCGCAGCCAGCGGCCCCAAAGCGGCCCATCCTCTCCGATGCCGACACTCTCTTCCAGACCCGCGGTGACTGGATGCCGCTGCCCAAGCTCGGTCACCCGCGGACGGTACGGACGTTCCAGAACGTCCACCGTCGGCTCAGCGGGCAGGATGTCGGCAAGCGGCGTACGGTTCAGGCTCTGCGCGCCTGAGAAGGCGGGCCCGGATGCCACCAGAACGGCACCACCTTCTTGAACATACCGCGCCACGTTGGCGAGGTAGCCCGACGCCAGCACACCACGCCAACGATAGCGGTCGAAGACGATCAGATCGAAACCGGTGATCTTCTCGAGGAAGAGTTCTCGGGTGGGAAACGCGATCAGAGACAACTCCGAGACTGGCGTCCCGTCCTGCTTTGCCGGCGGTCGGAGGATCGTGAAATGAATGAGATCGACGGTCGGATCCGATTTCAGGAGATCGCGCCATGTGCGGCCACCGGGATGCGGCTCACCAGAGACCAGCAGCACCCGAAGGCGGTCCCGAATTCCGTTGACGGTTGCGAGGACGCGATTGTTGCGCTCCGTGAGTTCCTCGGAGTGGGCGGGCAGACGCAGATCCACGACCGTTGGCCCGCCGTGGGTGATTGGCACCACCAGATCGGCTTCCTGGCCAAGCGGCACCATGACTGGTCGTGCCGGCTCTCCGTCTATCGAGACCTCGGCCTGCACCTGGTCCGGCAGATCGCCGGGCAAAGCGCCGAGCGCCCGCGCCCGAAGCCGGAACACCACGTTCTCACCCACGATACCAAAGGCCGGCGCCGTGGCAAGTTCAAGCACCATGTCGAACGCATCGTCCTCGCCCGCGATCAAGGTGTGCACCGGTCCGGGGAAATCCTCGAGGCGTTGAGCGTCGTGCACCTGGCCATCGGTCAACAGAACTGCACCCGCAATCTGTCCGGGCGCCACCTGTGCTGCGGCATCGTCAAGTGCGGTCAACAACTGGGTGCCCTGAGCGCTGCCGCGCCGCGACGTGCCCACATCAACGGTGACAAGCTCGAGAGGGTCCTGCGGGGTCGAGAGTTCGCCGATCTGGCGAGACAGCGTTTCAGCCGCAGCTTCAATCTGAGCGGTCCTGTCTTCGAGACCCGTGCTCTCGGAACGGTCGACCACGAGGAAGGCCACGTTGGTCAGTCCCTCGCGCTCCTCATCACGGAGTTGCGGACCGGCGAGGGTCATCACGAGAACCGCGAACGCAAGGCCCCGCAAAAACCATCCCGACAGCCGAAACCACAAGGCGGCGGCCACACCAACAACGGCGACCGCCGCGAGTGCCCAGATGGCGGCCCACGGCAACAGCGGCTGAAAGACGATACCGGTTTCCATCAACGCCTCACTGCCCCAGTCTCTGAAGCACAGCAGGAGCATGAACCTGATCGGATTTGTAGTTGCCGGTCAGCGCATACATCACAGCGTTCACACCAAATCTAATGGCCATTTCGCGCTGGCGATCCCCCGGTCGTCCGATCGGGAACAGCGGGTAGCCGCGCTCATCGACGGCCCAGGCGGAGGCCCAATCGGCGGATCCCACAATAACCGGAGAGACATTGTCGTCCACGCGGTCAAAGGCCGGGATATCCGCGGCACCTCCGCTGCCGTCATGAGCCGGGGGCGGCGCTTCCGACCAGACGCGGCCTCCGCGCCATCGGCCCGGGAACACGTTTAAAAGGTAAAAGGTCCGTGTCAGGACGTGGTCCTGATCAACCGGCGCCAGGGGCGGCAGATTGAGGGCCCGGGCGATTTCACGCATCTGGGCTCCGGTCGCGCTGTTGAACCCGGACGAGCCGTTCTGCGTATCGATGATCAGCATCCCGCCGCCGGACAGGTACCGCGACAACGCTTCGAGCGCGCCTCGCTCCGGCACGGTCTCGGAGGTCAGCGGCCAGTAGAGAACCGAGTAGAACGCGAGTTCATCCTGTCCTGGCCGGACACCAACCGGTGGACCGGGCTCGATCGCCGTGCGCCGGGAAAGTGCCTCTCCGAGACCAACGAGGGCCCGCTCGGACACCCGGTCAATGCCACCGTCTCCGGTCAAGATGAAACCAAGTGTGGTCTCAGCCGTGGCCGCAAGCGCCTCTGGTGAAACCGGATCGTCCACCTGCGCCACCGCCTCAGGTGCAGGCATCAGAACGAGTGCCAGAGCAATCCCGGCCGCGGCTCGGGCCGGCAGGATCAAACGTCCGGAAACGATCAGCGTTCCGATCACGTCAGCGAAGGCCAAGAGGATCGCCGCGGCAATCAGCCAAGGTCCGTAGCGCACAGGCGCTTCACCGCCGAGGGTCTCGCTCACCGCGTTGAGAGGCGCCGCCGGAAATGCCTCGATCGACGAAAGCCCGTCGGTGAGATTGATCACCGCGCCTTCCGCCTCGCCAGCAGCACGACGATTGCCATCGGCTCTCAGATAGAGACCAGGCGGCAGTTCCGGGCCGGCGACCCCCTCGGAGATGCGCTCCCCGGGGACCGGTTCTGCGAGCGCGGAGGCGGCCTCCGGGGTGCCGTCCGGGCCCATCAGCCGCTCGGCCCGCCAGAGAGTCCCGGCAAGCCCATCGGCGTCCGGTGTGCCTGCAGAGCGACCAGGCGCAAGCGTGACCAGCCGCCCCAGCATCTCGACGAACAAACCGGAGAGAGGTAGCGACGACCACTCGGCGTCGGCCGAAACATGAAACAGGACCACGTAGCCGTCTCCGAGCTGCTTTGCAGTCACCATGGGCGTTCCGTCATCCAGGCTAGCCCAGACCTTACCCGCCAGATCCGGCGATGGCTCAGCCAGGACCTGCGTGCGTACGTCAACCTCATCGGGAGGCACAAGACCACGGAAGGGTCCGGACGGATCGAAGGGACCGAGCGAGCGCGGCGTGGACCAGGCCAGCGCTCCGCCAAGCACCCGACCGCCGCGCCGCAGGCGCACGGGCAATAGCGGATCGTCCCCACTCACACTGCCGCTGCTCACGCCGAAAGAGCTTTCACCTATGGACGCGGCCAGACGTGGTCCGGCGAAGCGAATGAGCAAGCCGCCCGCTTCCACCCACTCCGTTATGCGCGTCCTGTCCGGGTCCTCTATCGCCCCATGATCGACGAGCACAATCGTCGATGGCGGATCATCCAAGGCTGCCGCAAAATCAACATTCGCAACTTCCGCCCAGGGATCGAGCGCATTTTCGAGATAGTGCAGCGGTGACGTCAGGGTGTGAGGTGCGCTGGAGGCCTCGGCGTTCACGAGAGCAGCCCGCACGCGACGGATGGCGCTGTCTGCAAATGCAGCACCACCAGCGCTTGGGCGATCGGCCAGTACGATCCGCGTAACGGTCGACTGCAGCTCCATCGGCAGATCGAACACAACGGTCGCAGACGTGTCGCCGGCCTCGAATGCCGCGTCGGCCACGGCAATACGACGCTCACCGCCGCCTTCCGCTTCAGCGTAGGCCGTCACCAATGTCTCCGCAGGTCCCTGATCGGCGCGCAAGACGTCCGCGACAAGCGCCGGCCCGTCCAGGCGTGGTGGTGTCAGTGCGCGCGCCGCCTCTTCCGGTCCGATCAAACGCAAGGGCGCCGCGTCGGCCAGATCTGCGAGCAGGCTTTCGGTCGCATCACCGTAACGAATACCGTCGTGAAGCCAGATCACCTGTCCAACATCTATCTCAGCCTCAGCAAGCGCCGCACTCAGGGCGCCGTGATCAGGTGCCCATGGGCGTGGCTCGAGCGATGCCAGTATAGAGCGTGCAGCCCCTGCGGAGAGCGGCGCAAGATCGCCGCCTTCCGCAGCGCGCCACAAAAGAACGTCTCGATCCGCCTGCTCGGCCTCATCCAGAATGGCATTCGCAGCCACGCGGCGGGCATCCCAGTCGGGTGCGCTTGCCCAACCCTGATCCAGAACGATGAGGAGAACGCCATCGCCCGGAGCAATTCGCTCGGACAGGTTCAAGACAGGCTTCGCGAGCCCCAGCAGCGCCGCTGCGATCGCAAGAATCCGGATGAGCAGGAGCCACCAAGGTGTCTTGTGGCTCTGACGTTCCTCGTCTTCGAGACCGAGAAGCAGACGAACACCGGCAAAAACCTGCAGCTTGGGACTCGGCGGAATCGCCCGCAGAAGCCACCAGAGCAATGGCAATGCAGCCAGTCCTGCAAGTATCCAAGGGTTCAGAAAAGCGATGCCACCCAGGCTCAACATCACAGGCCTCCGAGCATGCTGAGCAAGGTGAGCAGCGGCTTGCGCGGGCTTTCATCCGTGCGATGCAGCAAAAGACGCCAGCCCGAACGTCGCGCGACACCCGCGAGGTCGTCTCGGCGCTCGGCCAGTCGCTCAAGATACGCATTCTTCAGTGATATCGCCTGATCGGTCTCGTGTCGCACTTGACGCGCGACACTCTCGAAGCGGGTGCGCCCCTGGAAGGGAAAGTCCTCTTCCACGGGGTCGAGAATTTGCACGAACACGCCCCTGGTGCCCTGTCCTGCCGCATTGAGGAGTGCCGGGAACACGGCATCGCGCGGTCCCATGAAGTCAGAAAAGAACACCGCTTGGCCGGCCTTGGGCATCAATCCCTTCGGCGGCGCACCATAGTCCGGTACCGGTATGTCTGCACCCAGCAGCGCGGCAATTCGCATGAGTTGGCGTTCGCCATGGCGCGGCACCATCGCCTCGGTGCTCAGCAGGCCGAACCGCTCTCCTCCTCGGTTGAGCAGAACACAGAGTGCGAGCGTAAGCAGCATCCCGCGTTCCGCTTTGCTGCGCTCCATACGCTCCGAGCGGAACGTCATCGATTGTGAACGATCGCACCAGAAGACGACGTTTTCTGCCGCCTCCCACTCCATCTCGCGAATGTAGAGGCGGTCCGTCTTGGCCGAGCGTCGCCAGTCGATCTGGTTCAGACTGTCACCCGGATGGGCGGCACGGTACTGCCAGAACGTCTCGCCCAGCCCTGCCTGACGCCGACCGTGAAAGCCCATCGTGAACGTCGACACGAGGCGTTCGGCCTCGACGAGCAGAGGCGGGAGCGCCCCAGCAACCTTCTCGGCGTCACGGCGCAGAAAGCCCGCACGCTCTCTGTCGGAAGCTGTGCTCACGTCCCCTCCTCGGACACCTGGCACACGTGCCCCATCGGGAAAGGTCCGGAAGCCCTTGGAACTGTGACCGTTTTGGTCAGGAATCTTCTCCCATGCGCCTTCAGGCAGCGTCTGACAATGACTGCGCCGCTGTGAGCTCGGAGATCACGCCGGCGATCGAGGCGCCTTCCGCGCGGGCCGCGAACGTCAATGCCATTCTATGAGACAACGCGGGCTCTGCCAGCGCCAATACGTCCGACACCGAAGGTGCGAGGCGACCTTCGAGCAGCGCCCGTGCGCGTACCGCCAGCATCAGCGCTTGTGCGGCTCTCGGTCCCGGGCCCCAAGCAAGACGCCCGCGCGCGATGTCCGCGGCCTCTTCCCCATCGGGCCGAGCCGACCTGACAAGGTTCAGGATCGCCTCGACGACCGCTTCGCCAACAGGCATCGTACGGACGAGACGCTGCAAAGCCTGCAGGCGTTCGGCGTCGAGCACCCTCTCGGCCACCGCATCCTCGACACCCGTCGTTGCGAGCATGATCTCACGCTCCTGCGATCTGGATGGATAATCCACGTCAATCTGCAGCAGGAACCGATCAAGCTGCGCCTCTGGCAGAGGGTAAGTCCCTTCCTGCTCAATGGGGTTCTGGGTCGCCAGCACATGGAAGGGACGCGCCAGTTTGCGGTTCTCGCCGGCAACCGTCACCTCGCCTTCCTGCATCGCCTGCAAGAGCGCCGACTGCGTCCGCGGGCTTGCGCGGTTTATTTCGTCGGCCAGAAGGAGCTGCGTGAACACCGGACCTTTGATGAACTTGAACATCCGCGCGCCGTCGGCACCTTCCTCCAAGACTTCCGATCCAAGGATGTCCGCCGGCATCAGGTCCGGCGTGAACTGAATGCGGTTTTCTGGGAGGCCAAGCACCGTACCCAATGTCTCGACCAGCCGTGTCTTGGCGAGGCCCGGCACACCGACAAGCAAGGCGTGGCCACCTGATAGAACCGCCGTGAGGCTGAGCGCCACGACATCTTCCTGCCCGATGATCCTCTTTGAGATCTCAGCCTGAATTCCAGCCAGGGTCTCTCCGGCGGCTTCGATCTCGGTCACGGGGTCGGTCATGAGGGTCCTCCAAAAGGACTGGCGTAGGCGGGAATCGCAGACTGCACCGGTCGCGCTCTGGCATTACATAAGCTACATACAGGAAATGGAAGCCCACGGGGGTTAATTTATGACAAGTGCACGAATTGATGATCCGGGGGCCGCAGACAGTCTGGCACGGGCTTTGACTGCGGCCAGCAAAGGGCGCAAGGGACCGCCTCCGGTGCATCTGTGGGACCCTCCGTACTGTGGGGATCTCGACATCCGAATCGGACGCGACGGTCTGTGGTGGTACCTTGGCACGCCCATTGGCCGGACCGAACTGGTGCGGCTCTTCGCATCGGTTTTGAAGCTGGAGGACGGGAAGTACTATCTCGTCACTCCGGTGGAGAAAATCGGGATCCAAGTCGACGACGCACCCTTTTTGGCGATCGATTTCGAGGTCGCGGATCCGGGCCCGTCCCAGGTGATCACGTTCGAGACGAACGTGGGCGATCTCACTGTAGCCAGCCCTGAAAACCCGATCCGTGTCGAACGGGACCCAGAAACAGGCGAGCCGTCTCCGTATGTTCACGTGCGGCGGGGACTGGAGGCCCTCATCGATCGCAAGAGCTACTACCGGCTGGTCGAGATCGGGGAGACGGAGGAGCACGAAGGAACGGACTGGTTCGGGCTGCGCTCGGGCGGGCGGTTCTTCCCGGTAATCCCCGCAGAAGAGCTGGCGGTTTGAACCCTGCCGCCCATCACGGGATTGCCGAGCCCACATCGGAGAGGCGTCGCCTGCAGGTTTCGCCGGTATGGACGGCGCCTGACAGGAGCCTGAGACGACTGCGGACCTTGCACACCGAGGGCCCCTCGGGCATCTAGACCCGCATGTCACTTCACATCGAGCATATCCGGGCCGCCTTGGCGCTGAACCCGCAGGGCGTGCGATCAGATTTCGATCTCAACCCCGAACACCGTGCGCGCGCCCTCGGCATCCATGATCAGCGCCCGGCAGCGGTGCTGTGTGGGCTGATCCGCCGCCCCACGGGTCTCAATGTCATCCTCACGCTGCGTGCAGCCCATCTGTCCAAACACGCCGGACAGGTGGCTTTTCCAGGCGGAAAGATCGATGATCAGGACGCCTCCCCCGTTGCGGCCGCGCTGCGCGAAGCGCACGAGGAAGTTGGGCTTTTGCCCAATCAGGCCGACGTTATCGGCACTCTTGATGACTACCTCACTTCGACCGGATACCGGGTGACACCGGTCGTTGCAGAAGTTGATCCCGACTGGCTTGCCGTTCCAGATCCGGGCGAAGTGGACAGGGTCTTCGAGCCGCCGCTGGATTTTCTCATGAACCCTGCGAACCGGCATCGCCACCATCACGACCGGAACGGCTATCGGCGGCACTACTATGCCATGCCCTGGAAAGGCCACTACATTTGGGGAGCGACAGCGGGCATGCTAAAAGGCCTCTCTGACAGGCTTGAAGCTGTCGGTGCACGCGCGCTGGGCCCATGAACAAGCTCGACGCGGATTGGCTCCACACCCCTGAAGTCAACGCGATCACCCGTCTTATCGACCCGATTTACTTCGTGGGTGGATGTGTTCGAGACAGTCTTCTTGGCCTCGAGGTCAGAGACATCGATCTTGCCACTCCGCTGCAACCGACGGAGGTGCAGTCGACGCTCGAGGCTGCAGGTGTCCAAGTGGTGCCAACGGGCATCGCACATGGCACGGTCACGGCAATCTCGAACGGCAGGCCGCTTGAGATCACAACCTTTCGCCGTGATGTGGCAACGGATGGCCGCCGTGCGACGGTCGCGTTCACTTCGGTCCTTGCGGAAGACGCGGCCCGACGCGACTTCACGATGAACGCCCTATACGTCGACCCCGAGGGCCAGATCATCGATCCGATCGACGGGTATGCAGATTTGAAGGCCGGCCATGTCCGGTTCATCGGAAAACCAGGTGACCGGATTTGCGAGGACTATCTGCGCGTTCTCAGGTTTTTCCGCTTCAACGCCTGGTTCGAGAAACGTGGCATCGATCAGGATGGACTGGCGGCATGTGCCGAACACGCCGAGGGGATCGAGACGTTGTCACGCGAACGCATCGGTGGCGAAATGCGCAGACTGCTTGCCGCACCCGATCCGGCACCCGCAATGGCGTCGATGGCGGCTTGCGGCGCATTGATCCGCGCCCTTCCCGGGGCGGATGCGACGTTGCTCGCACCTGTCGTTGCGGCGGAGGAGACTTTGGGGATCGCGCCGGACTGGCGCCGGCGCCTGGCCGCTTTGAGTGGCGAGAACCCTGAGCGCGCTCTTCGGCTCTCACGGGCTGAGGACCGGTTCCTCTCATCGGTGCGCAAAACGCTTGAGCACGCGAGCTCACCTGCGGAACGCGCCTACCGCTTCGGCCAAGACGCCGCCCTGGCCGCCATCCTCATCGAGCACGCCTCACTCGGGCAACACCCAGCGGCTTCTCTGTTGCAAGCCGTAAAAATGGGCTCAGAAGCCACATTCCCGGTGAGCGCGCACGACTTGTTGAATGCCGGTCAATCACCTGGCCCCCATTTGGGTAGTTTGCTTCAGGTTCTCGAGGAAAGCTGGATTTCAAGTGACTTTCACAAGACAAAACAGGAACTAATGCTTGAATTATAAGTTTCCACTCGAAGTGGCAGCCGTGCGAATGCGGCATGCTTCACGTTGCCACCAATCAAGCTTGGACAATTCGCGGCGCAAAGGTGTGTCGGTCTGCGCGGGCGCGTTACTGATGTATCGGACCGCTTCGTCGAGGCTCTCTCCGTTCAGGCCTTTCAGATACGCGACCGCGTTCGTGATCGAAAAGGATTCTCCGCGCATTTCCAGATAGTTCGGCGGCAAATCTGTCCAGACGGCACCAACCCACCCGGCCGCGGCCGACCACTCGGCCACCTTGTGTGCGATCTCCGGACGACCGATTTTCTCGCCTGTCTCAAGGCACACGCCGCCAATGTGATGAACCGGTGCGCGTTCGCGTTCGGCAAGATCTTCGATGACACGACCCAGATCGCTCCGAACAGACGCGATCACGTGGGTGTCGCAGCCCTCGCCAACCACAGGATCGAGGCAAACCGCCAGCCCCATCTTCCGCTTCGGGCTGACCCGGGAGAACTCCATCGGAAGTTGCGGACCAGCAGACATCTGCCAGGGTTCAGCAACATATGGCGCGAGCGTGTCCAGGTCCCAGATCAGTGAGCCCCACCCGATCACCGCAAATCGCTTCTGCATCGCCGTTTCCTTCAAACTCAATGGGTTTTATCGCGATGACCAATCGCGCAAGCAGCCGCAAATCATTGCGTCAGGTAACATTTTGTTTAGCCATCCATGTACCGATCTATGGGCCATATTGACCGAAGGACCTCTTGCATTGGCCAATCCACCCGCCATCTATTAAGGCGATTTGGGAGAGCATTCGAACCATGGCACAGTCATACGCAAGCCTACCAGCACCGTCGCCGGAGCAGGGGCTCAGCCGTTATCTTACGGAAATTCGAAAGTTCCCCATGCTGGAGCCCGAGCAGGAGTACATGCTGGCGAAAGCATGGGTGGATCATGAAGACCGCGTCGCAGCTCACAAGCTGGTGACCTCTCACCTCCGCCTCGCGGCCAAGATCGCGATGGGGTATCGCGGGTACGGTCTACCCACGTCCGAGGTAATCTCTGAGGCCAATGTCGGATTGATGCAGGCGGTGCGCCGCTTCGATCCAGAGAAAGGGTTCCGCCTCGCGACCTATGCGATGTGGTGGATCCGGGCCTCGATTCAGGAATACATCCTCCGCTCGTGGTCGCTCGTCAAACTCGGCACCACTGCGGCGCAGAAGAAACTGTTCTTCAATCTCCGCAAGGCGAAGGGCAAGATCGGGGCTCTCGAGGACGGGGATCTGCGCCCCGAACACGTGGAAAAGATCGCCACAGATCTCGGCGTGACGGAAGACGAAGTCGTGTCAATGAACCGACGCATGTCAGGTGGCGGAGACAGTTCGCTCAACGCGCCGCTGAAAGGCGATGCGGAAGGCACCGGCGAATGGCAGGACTGGCTTGCCGATGAGGATGCAGACCAAGCGCTTGCATACGCCGAAAGCCAGGAGATGGAGGTCCGTCGCGAGTTGCTCACGGAAGCGATGGAAACGCTGAACGAGCGCGAGCGGCACATTCTGACCGAACGTCGCCTGAAAGATGACCCTGTCACGCTGGAAGACTTGAGCCAGGTCTACGATGTGAGCCGGGAGCGTATCCGTCAGATTGAAGTCCGCGCCTTCGAGAAGCTTCAAAAGCGCATGCGCGATCTCGCATCTGAGCGCCGGATTCCGGCCAACAGTGCCGCCTGATCCAGTCGCTGCTTCTCCCCTGACAGAAATCTTGTGAGCCGCACGCGTCCTGCGCGTGCGGCTTTTCCAATTCTCGCAAGACCCGCTCTCGCTCGAAATCAGTCTTGACAAAACCGGGCGGTCAACAAATATTAACCGCATGGTTAACTTTCAATCACTCGACGGAACACTCGCTGCACTGGCCGATCCGACCCGGCGCCAGATGATCGAGCGTCTGATCCAGGGAGAGGCCACGGTCTCCCAACTGGCCGAACCGCACGACATGTCGATGCCCGCCGTCCTGAAGCATGTGAACCGGCTCGTGGACGCGCAACTGGTCACCCGACGCAAGGAGGGCCGAACGGTGGTGTGCTCGCTCAATGCCGACCCGCTCGACGAAGCTTCGAAGTGGCTGAGCATGCATCTGGATTTCTGGAACCAGCGCCTCGACGCCCTCGACCGCTATCTCGCCGCGCAGAAGGACAACTCGACATGAACGCTCCGACAACGACCATGACGGGCGAGACATCGTTGACGATCCGGCGAACATTTGCCGTCGACATCGAAACGCTTTTCAAGGCGCTGACGCAGCCCGAAGCGATCGCTCAATGGTTTGGCCCAGGCGGCGCAAGCGTAGATCGCTGCGAAGCAGACCTGCGTGTCGGCGGCCACTGGTTCATCGAGATGACGTCTAGCGGCGGCGAGGAACACAACGTTTCGGGCACATACACCGAGTTCGACCCGCCCAACAGCGTGAGCTTCACCTGGTCGTGGTACTCGACGCCCGATCGCGTGAGCTTGGTCACCTATCGCCTGAGTGCAAGCGGCGATGGTCAGACTACGCTGACTCTGACCCATGAGAAACTCGCCGACTCGGATGTGCGTGACCGCCACGCGTTCGGCTGGAACGGTGCCCTCGACAAACTTGAACCCTGGCTCGCCGCCTGAGATCGGGAGGACGAAATGACCCACGCTGTTGTCTCACGTGAACAATGGATCGAAGCGCGCAGGAAGCATCTTGAGGACGAGAAGGCGTTTACCAAAGCGCGCGACGCTCTCAGCGCGCGCAGGCGTGCGCTGCCCTGGACGCGGATTGAGAAAGCGTATGTCTTTCGGACACCGACCGGAACTGCAACGCTTGACGATCTGTTCGGAGACTGCAGCCAACTCATCGTGAGCCATTTCATGTTCGGTCCGGATTGGCAGGAAGGTTGTCCGTCCTGTTCGTTCTGGGCGGATGGCTACAACGGTCTCGATGTTCATCTCGCGCATCGTGACGCCGCATTTGCAGCGGTGTCCAACACCTCGCTCGAGAAGATCACAGCCTATCGCGAACGCATGGGATGGACCTTCCCGTGGGTTTCGTCGCTCGGCAACGAGTTCAACCGGGATTTCAATGTCACCTTCTCGCAAGCGGAACTGGACGCCGGACCTGTTACATACAACTACGCCGAACAACGCTTCCCATCGACCGAGGCACCCGGAATGAGTGTGTTTTTCAAGCCCGGCGACGGCACAATCGTGCACACCTACTCCGCCTACGCCCGCGGCCTCGACATGCTGAACACCGCCTATCAAATGATGGACATTCTGCCGAAAGGCCGGGACGAGGATGACCTCGGATTTACGATGGCCTGGGTGAGACGACGCGACCAATACGACGACTGAAACCCATTGAGAACGGGGAGACGAAGATGACGTCACATGGCGAAGTACACTGGTCCGAATTGATCAGCGCTGATGTCAAGGGATCGAAGGCCTACTTTCAGGCGATCTGCGGCTGGACAATCAGCGAGATGCCGATGCCGGATGGCACGTACAGTGTCTGCATGGCAGGAGAGAAGCCCGTTGCCGGCATCCTCGACGTTAAGCAGATTCAGGCTGATCACGAGATTTCACCGCACTGGATGACTTACCTGCACGTGGACGATGTCGATGGGGCGGTGGCGGCGACGGCTGAGAACGGCGGCACCGTCGTGCGCCCGCCGTTCGATGTTCCAGGCGTCGGAAGAATTGCCATGGTCATGGACCCCGGCAAGGCAATCGTCGGCATCATGACACCGGCCTCGACCTGAGCTCAGACGCGGGGCGCCTGTTAGCCCGCAGGCGCCGTGCACCCCTGAATGTCCGCCGCAAACCCGTCGGCCAGCACAGTCATTCGGACGTCGCTCCGATTGATCCAGCTGCCCTCGTCGAGAACCGAAAGCCCCGCGGACACCAGAATGCGATCATCCTGATCTGCCGTCCTCACCCCGTGAAACCACGCCGTGTCCCCTGCCTCGAGCAGCACTGTCGTCGCCTCGAGTGGTTCGCCAAAGGCGATCTCAGCGGAAAAGTCACGATCACGCCCCGCTCCGGCGATCCGACATGTCGCGTGCTTGAGACCGGCAACTTCGCCCAGCGGCGGCACGAGAAGATACGCACCATCAATTCTCGCCGCATCCGTGCCGACCGCATCCGACGGTATTGACTGCCCAAGGCTCACCTGCTCGAGCACGCAAATGTCTCTGCAGACACCTAACGTTGCGTCCAAGTGCAGTGCGATCGGTGCACCCGGATCCTCGGGGATCAACTTGACCGGCAGCACGACCTCACCACCATATCCAATCGTGCTGAACCCAAAGCTTTGGAATATTTCCGGTCGCGGCCACGCAATCTCGACACCGGCCACGTTCTCCGATGTCGACCAGTCGAAGCTTGGTGGAATGCCGGCCTCGCCTGGGCTGCGCCAGTAGGTCTTCCAGCCAGGCGACATCGCGAGCGACAGACCGACAATGCGAGCACCGTCGGGCAAGCGTTCACCCACCAAGAGCTGAGCATCGAGAAACGACTGCCCCGTTGACACAACTGCCTGTGCCGTCGCCTGGTGTCCCATCCCCAAAGCCAGGCCAATCGCCATGGCCAATGCCGGGATCGATGTTGAATTGCGCGAAACCATGACTCCAATCTAGTTCGCCTACACATACCGAAACAACCGGTGTCGCGATTTCTTGATGCATGAACATTTCGGCGTCATCATGTCCCAATGAGCGGCGATGAACACGACTCACCGGATGAAAATGGCGCGTTTCTCGACGGCCAGATCCTTATCGCAATGCCGAACATGCAGGACCCGCGATTCTACCGGTCACTGGTGTACTTGTGCGCCCATTCCAGCGAGGGCGCGATGGGGCTCATCATCAACAAGACCGCGAGCGATCTGGTGTGGAAAGATCTGTTTCGCCGGCTTGACATCCCGATTGGCAAGAAGAACGCGCCCCGCCCCGTGCACTTCGGCGGACCCGTCGAGACCGGGCGCGGCTTTGTCCTGCACTCGTCGGACTTTCACTGCAAGAACGCGACGATGCGGGTCGATGATCAGACGTCGATGACGGCGACTTTGGAGGTGTTACAAGCCATCGCCATGGGGCGCGGACCGGCGCGGGCGATCGTGGCGCTCGGGTATGCCGGATGGGCGCCCGGACAGCTGGAATCCGAGCTGCAGATGAACGGATGGTTGCTTTGCGAACCCGATGAAACGCTGCTATTTGGTGGAGAAGACGACGACAAGTGGGATCGCGCACTCGCCAAGCTCGGCGTGGATCCGTCACTGCTCGGCGCGGGAGGCCATGCGTGATCAGTCCGTAGTCACCTTCCCGCGCCTGTCGCTGCGCAGCGCGGCATAGAGCACGTGATTGCGCCAGCGCCCATCGATCTGAAGATATGCCTGCGCAACGCCTTCGTACTTGAACAGACAGCGCTCCAGAAGCCTCCGGGACGCATCGTTCTCAGGCAGGCAGGCCGCCTCCAGCCGCGACAGATCGAGGGACTTGAAGGCATGATCGCGCGCCGCGGAAAGCGCCTCGGTCATATAGCCCTGCCGGGCATGTGCTTCACCCACCCAGTATCCAAGCGTCGCCGCCTGCGCCGGCTGGCGACGGATGTTCGAAAGCGTGATCCCGCCGATCAGGACGTCGCTATCGGCGGTGATCAGAAACAGCGGCAGCGCATCTCCCTGCCGGATGGCTCGATCCGCCCAGACGACGCGATTGCGAAATGCCCGCTGGGTCAGGTGATCACGGGACCAGGTGGGCTCCCATGGCGTCAGGAACCCTCGGCTGTCGCGACGCACCGAGGACCAGCCCGCATAGTCGCGGAGTTGAGGAGGTCGCAGGACAAGGCGTTCCGTGCGCAGAACCGGCTGGGCACGGGAGCGGCGCACAAACATCCGGCGCTCACGCAGCCAGGCGCTCGGCGAGACCCGAAACTTCGCGCGCACTATCCACAGGCCCATAGAGGGCGAGGGCCGGCGATGTGGAAAGGATGCGCTGCAGGACGACTTGAGCCCGTTTGGCATCAACCGCATCGATCTTGGTGATTGTTTTCTCGAGCGGGATGATCTCTCCCCATACGGACAGCATGTTCGCCATCCTTTCCGCTCGGGCAGCCGGACTTTCCAGCCCCATCACCATGCCGGCCTTCGTCTGCGCGCGCGCCCGCGCGATCTCGGCCTCGTTCAGATCGCGGGCCGCACGCGTCAGCTCGTCACTGGTCAGATCGACGAGCCCTGCGACCTGATCGCCCCCTGTGCCCGCATAGACGGTGAACATGCCGGTTTCACGCCAGGCCGCGCTCTGCGCGAAGATCGCATAGCAGAGACCGCGCTTCTCTCTCGCTTCCTGGAACAGCCGCGATGACATTCCTCCACCAAGAGCGATCGACACGATCTGAGCCGCGTGGAAATCCTCGTCACGATAGCCGGGTGCCTCGAGCGCCATAGCGAAATGGGCCTGCTCAAGGTCCTTGAGGACCCGTCGTTCACCGCCCCTGTAGGCGGCCGGCTCAAGTACCGGGGCGTCAGCAGTCTGCATGTCTCCAAAGAGCTTTTCCGCCTGACGCAGAACAGTCACATGATCAACATCGCCTGCGGCCGACAAGATCATGCGCTCCGGTGTGTAATGCGTGCCGATGAACCGACGCAGGTCCGTCTGCCCGAAGGCACGCACGCGCTCAGGAGGACCAAGGATCGCTCGCCCCATCGACTGCTCGGGAAACGCCGTCTCCTGCAGCCAATCGAAGATGATGTCGTCAGGGGTGTCCAGCGTCTGGCCGATCTCCTGCAGGATCACACCGCGCTCGGTCTCGATCTCGCTCTCCGCCATCACGGGGTTGCGCAGAATGTCGGCAATGATGTCGAGCGCCAGAGGCACATCGGCCGACAACACACGGGCATAGTAGGCTGTGCGCTCTCGTGAGGTGTAGGCGTTGATGTAGCCGCCCACATCCTCGATCGTCTCGGCGATCTGCAGAGCCGAACGCGTGTCGGTCCCCTTGAACGCCATGTGCTCCAGAAAATGGGCGATCCCGTTCTGATCCGCCGTCTCGTGGCGCGCCCCGGCATCGACCCACACACCGATGGCCGCAGATGCCAAGCCCTCCATCCGCTCCGTCGCGACTCGGAATCCGTTCGGCAGGGTATCGACACACACGGTCATGATCTGGAGTTCTCCCGAATATGCGCCTGGATAGCGGCAAGATCGTTCGCAACGAGGCTTAATCTCTCAGGACGCTCATAGAGGTCGTCCATGCGTTTTGGCAAGGCAGGTCGGATACCGCATGCTTCTTCCACGGCGTCGGGAAACTTCGCGGCATGCGCTGTGCCCAGCGTGATCATGGGCACGCTCCGGTCCCCACGGCAGGCCTCGGCGGCCACAAGTCCAATCGCGGTGTGGGGGTCTAGCACGTGTCCGGCACGCGCCATGCGCTCGATCATCGCCATCGTCTCGTCGCGTCCCGAACGGGCCGAGGCATAGACTGCACCCAGCTGTTCCCGCGCGCCTTGGCTCAACGTGAAGCGACCGTTCTCGGCGAGTTCGCTCATTGTGGCACTCAGTGCTGTCCCGTCGCCGTCGAACAGCTCGAGCAGCAGCCGCTCGAAGTTCGAGCTCACCTGGATGTCCATCGACGGCGCGAGGGTCGGTGTCACGCCGCGCTTCTCGTAGACACCAGTCTCGAGCGTACGGTGCAGAATGTCGTTCTCGTTCGTGGCGATGATCAGACGTTCGATCGGAAGCCCCATGTGCCGTGCGACGTGGCCTGCGAAGATGTCGCCGAAGTTGCCCGTCGGGACCGAAAAGGAGACCGGACGCGCTGGCCCGCCGACCGCCACGGCGGCAGTGAAATAGTAGACAACCTGGGCGAGCACGCGGGCCCAGTTTATCGAGTTCGCGGCGGCGATGCGGATCTCGTCTCTGAACGCAAAGTCGTTGAACATCGCTTTGACCAGCGCCTGACAGTCATCGAACGTGCCGTCAATGGCGATCGCATGTACATTCGGGTCTTGGGGCGTCGTCATCTGTCGACGCTGCACCTCGGAAATGCGCCCTTCCGGGTACAGAAAGAACACATCGGCCACAGATGAACCGCGGAACGCATCAATCGCCGCTGAACCCGTGTCTCCGGACGTGGCGCCGACGATGGTCACGCGCTCGCCGCGGCGCGCCAGAACCACTTCGAACATCTGACCGATCAGCCTGAGCGCGACATCCTTGAACGCAAGCGTTGGCCCATGGTGTAGCTCAAGCACCCAGTCGTTGGCGCCCGTCTGAACCAGTGGACAGCGTACTGGATGCCCAAAGCCCGCATAGGCACGCGAAATAATCTCCCTGAAATCATCATCCGTGAAACACCCGCCAATGAAGGGACGCATCACGGAAAAGGCAACGTCCTCATAAGACTTGCCGGCGAACCCCGCGATTTCCTGGATTTCGAGCTTTGGCCACGTCTCGGGCACATAGAGCCCGCCATCCCTTGCGAGGCCTGCCAGCATGGCCTCTTCGAACGAGAGCACGGGCGCCCGCCCGCGGGTGCTGATGTACTTCATGACAAATCCCCCGCGATGATTGCGGGCCTAACCCATAGCGCGGCAATGAAGATGCGGGAAGTCATGATCTGCGCCACTCAGATCTGAGCCAGAACCCCGTCATAATGAGCCACGCAGCCGCCATCCCGAACCATGTGAGCGCATACTGGAAGTGGTTGTTGGGCAAGTTGGCGCCGAGCGGCTCGGCATAGGGCATCTCTCCGGTCGCAGTGGTTTCCTGCGCCACGACAAGCACCTGCTCGGTCTCAAGAGCATCGGCAAGCGGGCGGACTTCGCGGCTGAAGAAGAGCGACTTGTCTGGACCGAATTCCGGCTCTGGCACGCTGCTGTCAGGTTCCGGCCAGAACAATGTTCCGGTAATGGTCAGGACATCGCCTGCGACGGGCCCAAGCCGGTCCGGCGCCGTCTTCGAGGCGTCGAAACGCGCAAGCGTCGCGTACCCCATGTCTACGAGAACGCTGCGCCCGTTGACATCAACCGGCACGATGATGCGATAGCCTGCGCCGCTCGGTTTTCGAGAGGTGAGCACAGTGGCACGGCCCTCGCTGACTTCGCCACGAAAGCGCACCCGCAAGAAGTTGTCTCGCACGGAATCGGGCTCGGCTGGGATTGCCACCGGCTCGGCGGCAAGCCGCGCTTCAAGCTCGGTGATCAAACCCTGCTTCCATTCCAGCCGCTGGAGTTGCCAGACACCGAGCGTCACCAGCACCGCAGCGCCTGCCAAGCCAAACAGGATTTTCCAGATCATGTGATCGCCTGAAACGCAAACCGCCGCCCTGACAGGCGGCGGTCGTCACCGGGTGTCGACCTGATCATCCGCCCCAGATATAGACGCAGGCAAACAGGAACAACCAGACCACGTCGACGAAATGCCAGTACCATGCAGCCGCCTCGAACCCGAGGTGTTGATCGGGCTTGAACTGTCCAGCGCGGGCACGCAGCAGGCAAACCGTCAGGAAGATCGTGCCCACGAGCACGTGGAAACCGTGGAACCCGGTCGCCATGAAGAACGAGGCCCCATAGATGTTGCCCGAGAACGAGAACGCGGCATGGCTGTACTCGTAGGCTTGGAAAATCGTGAAGATTGCACCGAGCAGGCAGGTGCAGAGAAGACCCCAGATCAGTCCGGAACGCTTGCCCTCGATCAGATCGTGGTGCGCCCAGGTGACGGTGCAGCCAGAGAGCAGCAGGATCAGGGTGTTGATCAGCGGCAAGTCCCATGGGTCGAAGGTCTCGATCCCCTCGGGCGGCCATGTCGCGGGCAGTGTTTCAATGCCATCAATCTCGCCCATCGGGAAAATGGCGTGCTTGAAGAACATCCAGAACCATGCCGAGAAGAACATCACCTCGGACATGATGAACATGATGAAGCCCATGCGAAGGCCGAGACGCACCACCGGCGTGTGGTCGACGCCGCCATTGGCCTCGATCACCACGTCTCGCCACCAGACGTACATGGTGTAGAGCACGATCAAAAGCCCGATGATCGCAATGAACGGCGTTCCGCCCTTCATCGCAACAACCGAGCCTCCCAGCATCACGAACGCGCCCACCGCGCCGATGAACGGCCAAGGGCTCGGGTCAATGATGTGATAGTCGTGGTTCTTTTCGTGGGCCATTCCGGTCTCCGTCTCAGCCGTCAGAGTCGGCTTTGCCAGTGCGGGCTTCGGCCCGCTGATCAGGTTCTATCTCAAAGAATGTGTAGGACAGCGTGATGGTGTGCACGCCCACCGTTTCGTCATCATCCACGATCTCAGGGTCAACGAAGAACGTGACGGGCATCATCTGGCTCTCGCCCGGCTGCAACACCTGCTCGACGAAGCAGAAGCAGTCGATCTTGACGAAGTAGCCTCCCACCGAAAGGGGCGAAACATTGAAGCTTGCCGAGCCGGCGACGGGTTTGTCGGTCGGGTTGTGCGCCTCGTAGAAGGCCAGTGCGGTCTCTCCGATCCGCACATGCATCGTGTCTTGAGCGGGGCGGAACTGCCACGGCATGCCACGCATCGTGGAGGCATCAAAGCGCACCTCGACGGTTCGGTCGAGCACGACATCGGGTGCCACATCGGCAACCTGGGTGGTGCCGCCGAACCCTGTGACGCGGCAGAAGAGATCGTAAAGCGGCACCGCTGCCCATGCCATGCCGAGCATGCCGAGCGCCACACCGATCAGCGGAACCACGGTCCCGCGGAATTGCTTCCGGTCACTCATCCGCGGATCCATTCAATAAAGCCCGAACCCCATGAGCCCGAACGTGCCGATGGATTCTTGGCGTCCGGACCGAGTTTCACAATCGTGACCGCAAAGAGCAGTGCGACGCAGGCGAGCAATATGATCAGCACCCCGCGATTGCGGCCTGCTCGGCGGCGGTGCAGCTCGTGCTCTCTTTGCATACCCACGCGGCAATCCTCAGAACAACACAGGCCAGCCCAGCGGCCCGAAGAGCGCTCGCAGCAGGGCGTCGCCCATCAATGCGCCGAAGACTGCGAACAAATAGACAATCGAGTGACCGAAGAGACGCTTCTCTGCCCGGTGGGCGTCAGCCGTTGCCTGCGCGTCGTCACGGGTCCAAACGCGAAACGCATGCACGAGGAACAACCCGTTCGCCCAGAGCGCGACCAAGAAGTACACAGGACCGCCCGCTTGCGAAAATGCGGGGAGCATCGCCAGCGGCGCCAGTATGACCGAGTAGATCAAAATCTGTCGCCGGGTCTCGCGCGCGCCCGAGACCACCGGCAGCATCGGGACGCCGACGCGGGCGTAGTCTCCGTTGCGAAACAGGGCGAGCGCCCAGAAGTGAGGCGGCGTCCAGAGGAAAATGACCGCGAACAACAGGACAGAGGCTGTCGAGATATCGCCCGTCACCGCAACCCACCCGATCATCGGGGGGAAGGCGCCGGCCGCGCCGCCGATCACGATGTTCTGCGGTGTCGCACGCTTCAGCAGCATCGTGTAGATGACAGCGTAGAAGAAGATCGTGAAGGCCAGAAGAGCCGACGCCAGAAGATTGGCAAAAACGGCCAGCAGGCATACCGAGATCAAGGACAAGCCAAGACCGAGGCCAAGTGCTTCACCGGCTCCCACCCGACCGCTCGGCACTGGCCGTCCTGCCGTGCGGGCCATGAGCGCGTCGATGTCGGCGTCCCACCACATGTTGAGCGCGCCCGAGGCCCCTGCCCCGACCGCGATGCAGATCAGCGCGGCAAACGCCTCGATCGGGTGCACGCCAGAAGGCGCTGCAACCATGCCGGCGAGTGCCGTGAACACCACAAGAGACATCACCCTGGGCTTGAGGAGCAGCACGTAATCGCGCAGCTCCGCATCCCCTGGTTCGGCTTGTGCCGTCCCGAACACGTTTGCCGAAACATCGGTCAAGAGTTCAACGCTCCCCGGCAGCCGCGAAAACGAAAGATCAATTCCATGATCACTCGGCCGACTGGACCATCGCGGTACGCGTGCCGCCGCCGGTTCCGTTCGCCGCCTGCTGCTCGAGCACCCACGTGTCGTAGTCGTCTTGGCTCACGACTTCGACGACGATCGGCATGTAGGAGTGATCCTTACCGCAGAGCTCGGAGCATTGGCCGAAGTAAGTGCCGATCTCTTCCGCCTTGAACCAGGTTTCGTTCAAGCGGCCCGGCATCGCATCGACCTTGGACCCGAAGGACGGGATCGTCCAGGCGTGGATCACATCCGAGCCCGTGATCAGCATGTGCACAACCGCATCGACAGGAACGACCATGCGCGTGTCGGTTGCCAGCAGATACTCGTCACTCTGGAAGCCGTATTCCTCCAGCTCGTCCTTCTCCAGCATGAAGGCGTCGAAGCTGATGTCCTCTGCCGGATAGTCATAGGTCCAGTACCACTGGTTTCCGGTGGCCTTGATGGTCAGATCCGGCTTCGGCACATCGAGCTGCAGGAACAGCAGCTTGAGCGACGGAATGGCGATCACGATCAGGATCAGCACCGGCACCAGCGTCCACGCCACCTCGAGAGGAGCGTTGTGTGTAAACGTCGCCGGGACCGGATTGGCCTTCTTGTTGTAACGGAAGATGCAGATCGCGAGCAGCGCCATCACGAAGACCGAGATGATCGCGACGGTGATGTGCAGGAAGGAATCGAGCCAAACGATGTCTCGCATTACCTCGGTGACCGGACGCTGGAAGCCCGTGCCGCCGTCTACGGGCTTACCTGCGACTTCCTCTGCAGCTTGGGCCACGCCGCAGCAGGCCGCCAGCAGAAGACCAGACATCGCAGACTTGGTGAAACGGTTCATCAGACCCTCGTCTCATTCCGGCCGCGCGGCACGTGATCGGGCGCGGCCATTGACACTTTCCACAGTTGCCTGTCTATGACCATACTGGCTTCGGGAGAGCAAGGTTACGCTTTGCGGCAAGTCGCCGCTCTCGTGTGCGAAGTGTCACAAATTCATCCGAGAAAGAGAGCTTTCCAACATGGATACGGTGCCGAGCCCCTTCCGACCGTTCGAGGACAATCTGGACGCATCTGCCTCCGCAGCACTGTTGCGTGAGTTGCTCGCCGATGCCGATGATGGCGAGCTGTTTCTCGAGCGCCGGCGCTCGGAGTCGCTCAGTTTCGACGATGGACGGCTGCGCAACGCGGCCTACGATGCAGCCGAGGGTTTTGGGCTGCGTGCGGTCAGCGGTGCAACCGTCGGCTACGCGCATGCGAGCGAGCTCTCGGAAGCGGCCCTGAAACGCGCGGGAGAGACAGTGCGTCTGGCTGTGCGCGATGGTGGTGGCCACATGGCAGCACCGCCTGCAGAAACCAATCGCCGCTTGTATGCTCCGGCAGACCCGGTGTCAGAGGGGACGACTGCAGCAAAAATCGCGCTTCTGAGTGAGATCGATGCCTATCTGCGGGCTGCGGACACCCGAGTGGTTCAGGTCACCGCAAGCCTGAACGCATCCGTGCAAGAAGTCGTGATCCTTCGTCCGGATGGCCGCGAGGCGAGTGATCACCGCCCGCTGTGCCGCCTGAACATCTCGGTCATAGTCGAACAGGATGGCCGCCGCGAGAGCGGTTCCGCCGGCGCAGGCGGGCGCCACGCCTATGACGTGCTGATCGAACCGGGCCGCTGGCGGTCACTTGCGGACGAAGCGCTCCGCGTCGCCATCGTCAACCTCGAGGCGGCCGATGCGCCCGCCGGCGTGATGGACGTCGTGCTCGGACCGGGCTGGCCGGGGATCCTGCTGCACGAAGCCATCGGTCACGGGCTCGAGGGCGATTTCAATCGCAAGGGCACGTCCGCGTTCACCGAGCTGATGGGCAAGCCGATCGCCGCCCCCGGTGTGACAGTCATCGACGATGGCACCATCCCGGACAGACGCGGCTCCCTGACGATCGACGACGAGGGCACGCCGACAAACCGCACAGTCCTGATCGAGGATGGCATTCTCACGGGCTACATGCAGGACCGGCAGAACGCCCGTTTGATGGGAGTGGCACCCACAGGCAATGGCCGTCGCCAGAGCTTCGCCCACATTCCGATGCCGCGCATGACAAACACGATCATGCTCGATGGGGATGCGGCGCCAGATGCGATCCTCGCTGACCTCAAGGATGGTCTTTACGCCGTGAATTTCGGCGGTGGCCAGGTCGACATCACCAATGGCAAATTCGTCTTTTCATGTACCGAGGCCTACAGGGTAAAGGACGGACGCATACAACATCCCGTAAAAGGCGCGACACTGATCGGCGACGGGCCCAGTGCTCTTCGCGAAATCCGTGCGATCGGCAACGACAGCTGCATGGACCCGGGCATAGGCACATGCGGCAAGAACGGTCAGGGTGTACCTGTCGGCGTCGGGCAGCCCACCGTGCTGATCGGCGGCCTAACAGTCGGTGGTGCCGGAAACTGAGCGCGACGGGCGTCGCTCACGCTGTTTTCCGCTGACCACAAGCGGGAGCCAGCGGAATCCCAGAAAATGTGATCAGTCCGCGGCGCGGTGCGGATGCATCGGAAACACGCCAAGCACCTTAAAGCTTTTGCAGAAGAACTGGAGTTCCTCGAGCGCACGCGCAACCGGCGCATGGTCGGGGTGTCCCTCGATCTCGGAGTAGAAACGTGTGGCCGTGAACGAGCCGTTCAGCATGAAGCTCTCGAGCTTGTGCATGTTCACGCCATTCGTCGCAAAACCGCCCATCGCCTTGTAGAGGGCTGCGGGCACGTTTCGCACGTCGAACACGAAGCTCGTGATCGATCTTCCGTCGGTTGGATCCGCCTCGACCTTTTGGCGCGACATCACGAGGAACCGGGTCGTGTTGTGATCCGCATCCTCGATGTCCGTGTCGAGCACCTCGAGACCATAGATCTCTCCAGCGAGGCGCGAGGCGATGGCGGCACGCTTCGGATCTGCGGCACTGGCAACCTGCGCCGCACTGCCTGCGGTGTCGGAGCCTGCTTCCGCCGTGAGCCCCCGTGCGGCGAGGTAGGCCTTGCACTGTCCGAGCGCCACGGCGTGGCTCTGTGCAACCTCGACAGCATCTCGTGATGCGCCGGGCACGCCCAGGAGTTGCAGGCGAATTGGCACGAAATGCTCGCCAATGATGTAGAGACCCGACGTGGGCAGCAAGTGATGAAGATCGGCCACCCTGCCATAGGTCGAATTCTCGATCGGCATCATCGCGAGATCTGCGGTTCGTGCGCGAACCGCCTCCAGCGCGGCCTCGAAGGTCGCGCAGGGCAACGGGTCCATGTTCGGAAACACCTCGTTGCACGCCTGATGGGAGAACGCCCCAAGCTCGCCCTGAAACGAAATCCGCCCGCGCTGGCCAACCACCGACCCAGTGTTCAATCCGAATACCCCATGATTTCAGCCCTCCCCGGCAACAGCCCCGTGATGCGTTTGGTCGCGCCTTCTACATCTTGCAGGTGCTGTGGGGAAGGCGCTAAAGACGGGCGCGAGTAAGAGAGCGGCCCTGAGCCTTGGGCCGGAAAAATGGTGGACCGCATGGATTCGACTGAATTCAACAAGATCGCCGGCGCTTTTATCGGTGCGTTTCTCGTTCTGATGCTGCTGAACTTCTTTGCTGGACAAATTTACGGCACCCGTGAGGTCGCCCATCACGGCGACGAGGTATTGGCCTTCGCGGTCGAGATAGAAGAAACCGAAGCGAGCGACGAGGCGGAACCCGAGATCGACCTTCTGGCGCTTGTAGGTGCCGCGGACCCTGGCAAGGGCGAGAAGGGCTTCAGCAAGTGCAAAGCCTGCCATAAGGTTGAAGATGGCGCAAACGCCGTCGGTCCGCACCTCTGGGGCATCGTTGGACGTGAGATCGCGGGCATCGAGGGCTACGGGTATTCGGATGCCCTGAATGGCATCGAGGGGAGCTGGAACCTCGAGGAACTCAGCGCTTTTCTTGAAGCGCCGAAAGATTACGCACCGGGCACGAAAATGGCGTTTGCCGGCATTTCCGACGCCGAAGATCGCATCAATTTGATCGCCTATCTCAATGATGCAGACGGAACGCCCGAAGACCTCACCGAGGGGTTGTCAGCCCCTTCGGATGATGGCGCGGATGCCTCGGACACGACGGAGACGGAACAAGAGACCGCGGCCGTTGAAACAGACAGCACGACCGAGAGCGAGGCAGAGACCGAAGCGACCACTGAGGATGCCGCTGCAACCGAGACCGAAGAAAGCAGCGAAGAGACGGCAGCCACCGAGGCCGAGCCCGCAACTGAAGATGCGGCGTCGGAGACGTCCACAGAGGCGACCGAAACCGAGAGCACATCTGAAGAAGCTGAAGCCACAACCGAGAGCGAGACGACTGAGACAGCCGCCGCAACGACCGAATCCGAGCCGGAGCCTGCAGAACCCGCGTCTGGCGGTGTTTTTGCCGCTGCCGACGTCGAAGCCGGGAAGAAGGTGTTCCGCCGTTGCCGGGCCTGTCACAAGGTCGAGGAAGGCAAGAACGGCGTGGGGCCGACGCTTTGGGGCGTTGTCGGACGTCAAATCGCGGCGATCGAAGGCTTCTCGTACTCCGACGCGATGGCGGCTCAGGGCGGAGACTGGACCGGCCAGATGCTGCTCGACTATCTTGAGGATCCCAAGGGCGTCGTACCCGGCACCAAGATGGTGTTCTCGGGACTCAAGGACCTCGAGGATCGCGTCAATCTCATCGCGTACCTCAACGAGGCAGACGGCTCTCCCGAGCCGCTCGAGTAGCCCGCCGCCGCCTCGAGAATTGATGTGCCGTGCCCGATCTGGCGCGGCACAATTCGTTTTCGGCATTACCATGCTTTGTAACGCGCGTGTGTGTGCGCCTTGAAAGATCGCCACGCTCGCCCTAACCCATAGGGTGAGCGAGCAGGGAGGACTTCATGCGACTGACCCGGCGCGACCTTGGCATTCTATCGGCAGCAACCGCAGGCGCGATCATGCTGCCAACTGGAACCCGAGCTGCGGACCCAACCGTATCGCACGGTCTTTCGGCATTTGGAGATCTGAAGTACCCGGGCGATTTCACGCAGTTCGACTACGTCAACCCGGAGGCTCCGAAAGGAGGTCTCTGGTCAACAGCTTATGGCAATATCTCCTACGACAGCTTCAATCCCTTCATCCTGAAGGGGAACCCGGCACTGGGTGTCTCGACGATCATTTTCGACAGCCTGATGGTCGCATCCGCGGACGAAGCGGACTCCGTCTACGGTCTCATTGCTGCCAGTGCGGAACTGGCTGAGGACCGGTCTTGGGTCGCGTTCGAGATGCGCCCGGAAGCCCGTTTCCATGATGGCACGCCCATCACGGCAGAAGACGTCGTCTTCTCGCTCGAAACTCTCAGGACAAAGGGTGCGCCGACCTACCGGGTGTTGCTCGAACCTGTCACCGACGCCGTCGTCGATGGCCCCCACCGGGTGACGTTCAATTTTGCCCCGGATGCCGCGAAGCGCGATCTTCCGATGATGGTGGCGGGGCTGCCGATCTTCTCGAAGGCCTACTACGACACGCGCGATTTCACCGAATCGACCCTCGAGCCTCCCTTGGGGAACGGCGCCTACAAGATCGGCGCGTTCGAGCCCGGCGCTTATGTGGTGTTCGAGCGGGTGCGCGACTACTGGGCCGCGGATCTGCCGGTCAATCGGGGACGGCACAACTTCGATCAGGTTCGGATCGAGTATTTCCGCGACCGCTCTGCCAGCTTCGAGGCGTTCAAGGCCGGCGCCTTCCGCTTCCAGGAAGAGTTCTGGTCCAAGTTCTGGGCGACCGCCTACACGCCAGACAATTTTCCTGCAGTCAGGCGCGGTGAGGTCGTGCTCGACACGATACCGGACGAGACACCTGCAGGCAGCCAAGGCTTCTGGTACAACACCCGCCGTGAGAAGCTGAAGGATGCACGGGTGCGCGAGGCCATCGGGCTCTGCTTCGATTTCGAGTGGTCGAACAAGCGCCTGTTCTACGATCTCTACACCCGCACAGATAGCTTCTTCGAGGGTGGCCCGATGCAGGCGGAAGGCCCACCCACACCTGGCGAAAAGGCAATTCTCGAAAAGTTCGCTGACAAGCTGCGCCCCGATATCCTGACCGAGCCGGCTTATGTCCCGCCCAAGACCGACGGGTCCGGTCGCAATCGGCGCGTGCTGAGACGTGCCGGAAAGCTCCTCGACGAGGCAGGTTGGGTGATCGAGAACGGTGTGCGCACGAAGGACGGCGTTCCGCTAGAGATCGAATTCCTGATCGGCAGCCAGGGGTTTGCCCGCATCGCCGCACCGATCGTCGAGAGCCTCGACAAAGTTGGGGTAAAGGCCACGGTTCGTGAGGTTGATCCCGCCCAGTACCGCAAACGCATCGACGACTTCGACTACGACATCACCACCAGCCGCAAGTCGATGAGCCTGACACCAGGTGTGGAGTTGAGAAACTACTTCCACTCCTCGAGCGCAGAGGCCCGCGGCTCGCAGAACACGGCCGGCATTGCTGACCCTGTTGTGGACGCCTTGATCGACACGATCGAACGGGCGCAGAGTCGCGAGGAACTCACAGATGCGGTCAAGGCTCTCGATCGGGTCCTGCGGGCCAATCACTACTGGACGCCTCAATGGCACAAAGCCTCACACAATCTTGCCTACTGGGACGTCTTCGACCGTCCGGAGATAAAGCCGAAATACGCGCGCGGCGTCATCGATCTCTGGTGGATCGACGCCGAGAAAGAAGCAAAGCTGAAGGCTGCGGGCCGCATCTGAGATGGGCGCCTATATCCTCCGGCGCCTGATGCTGATCATCCCGACTCTGCTCGGGATCATGCTTTTGAACTTCGCCATCATTCAGTTCGCGCCGGGCGGGCCGGTCGAACAGATCCTGATCCAGCTTGAAGAAGGCGCCCATGGTGGCGGCGCGACCGAACGCTTCGCCGGCGGCGGTGAGGGTACCGCCCAGACCCAGGTGGGAGGCAGTACGCCCTATCGTGGGCGTCAGGGCATCGATCCGGAACTGATTGCCGACCTCGAAGCCCAGTTCGGCTTTGCCCGCATCGTCTGCGAAGACGGCTACGAAGGACCCGTCACCGCGTCGGCCGAGGCATGTACCAAAGAGGCCATTCCCGTGTGGGAACGCTTCTTCATCATGCTGTGGAACTATGTGCGCTTCGACTTCGGTGAAAGCTTCGCGCGCTCGGAGACCGTCATCAACGTCATCCTCGACAAGATGCCCGTCTCGATCTCGCTCGGCTTGTGGGCAACGCTGATCTCTTATCTCGTCTCGATCCCGCTGGGCATCCGCAAGGCGGTCAAGGACGGCACGGCCTTCGACACCACCACATCGGGCGTGATCATCGCCGCCTACGCTCTACCTGGATTTCTCGTACCGGTCGTCCTGCTCGTGCTGTTTGCCGGCGGCTCGTACTGGCAATGGTTTCCCTTGCGTGGCCTGCACTCGGAGGGCTGGGAAACGATGAGCTTCGGCGCGCAGGTCGTCGACTACTTCCACCACATCTTCTTGCCGGTCATGGCCATGACGGTCGCAAGTTTTGCAACGCTCACACTGCTCACCAAGAACTCCTTTCTGGACGAGATCCGCAAACAATATGTCATGACCGCCCGCTCGAAGGGGCTCAGCGAGACCCGGGTGCTGTACGGCCACGTCTTTCGCAACGCCATGCTCATCGTCATCGCGGGCTTTCCGGCAGCCTTCGTTTCGGTCTTCTTTGCAGGTTCGATCTTCGTCGAGAGCGTCTTCTCGCTCGATGGTCTCGGGTTGCTCGCACTGGAATCGGTCATCAACCGCGACTATCCGGTCGTCCTTGGATCGCTCTTCATCTTCGGCCTGATGGGGTTAGTCCTGAAGCTGATCTCGGACCTTGTCTATGTGATGATCGACCCGCGCATCGACTTCGAGAAGCGCGAGGGCTGAAACGATGTTCCGCTTGACCGAGCTCGACCGTCGCCGGCTGCGCAATTTCCGCGCCAACAAGCGCGCGTACTGGTCGCTCTGGATTTTCATGACCTTGTTCGTGATCAGTCTGTTTGCTGAGGTCATCGCCAACGACCGGCCGGTCCTGTTGCGCTATCAAGGTGACTTCTATGCGCCGATCTTCACGGACTACCCCGAGACGACATTCGGGGGCGAGTTCGAGACGGCGACCGTCTACACCGACCCGGTCGTCCGGTGCCTGATCAGAACGGGGGGCAACTTCGACCCCTGTCTGGACGAAGCCGATGGCCTCGGAGAAGCGCCCGTGGCCGAGGGTCAGTCCGAGGGATGGATCATCGAGCCATTGATCCCGTACAGCTACGACACGGTGAACAAGGGTGTCGAACGCGCGCCCTCCCCGCCCGACGCCAGTCACTGGCTCGGCACCGATGATCAGGCCCGCGATGTTGTCGCCCGCATCATCTATGGCTTCCGGCTGTCGGTACTGTTCGGCTTTTCGGTGACGCTCGTCTCCGCGCTGATCGGTGTCATTGCCGGAGCGGCACAAGGCTTTTTTGGCGGATGGGTCGATCTCTTCTTCCAGCGGGTCGAGGAAGTCTGGGGCTCGATGAACCAGCTCTACGTGATCCTCATCGTCGTGTCGGTGCTGGCACCCACGATCTGGGTGATGTTCTTTATCTTCATCGCGTTCGGATGGACGGCACTCATCGGGGTTGTGCGCGCCGAGTTCCTGCGCGCGCGAAACTTCGAGTATGTGCGTGCCGCCCGCGCACTCGGCGTTGGGGACTGGACGATCATGTTCCGCCACCTGCTGCCGAATGCGATGGTCGCCACGGTGACCATGCTGCCCTTCATGCTGACCGGGTCGATCAGCCTTCTGGCGGGGCTGGATTTCCTGGGGTTCGGTCTCGGCTCGGGTTACCCGTCACTGGGTGAGTTGGCACTCCAGGGCAAGCAGCATCTGCAGGATTCCTGGCTCGCCCTGTCTGCATTCGCGACATTCGCGATCATGCTGTCGCTCATGGTTTTCATCTTCGAGGGCGTGCGAGACGCGTTCGACCCGCGGAAGACCTTCCAATGAGCACGACCGGCAACGTGCTGCTCGAGATCGACGATTTGTCGATCAGCTTTCAATCGGAGGGCCGGCAGGTCGACGCCGTCAAAAGCGTATCGCTGTCAATCGCGTCCGGCGAGACACTTGCACTTGTTGGCGAGTCTGGATCGGGCAAGTCGCTGACCGCGCTTTCAACCGTTCGACTGCTGCCAGACAGCGCAAAAGTGACCGGCACGGTACGCTACCTGGGCCGCGACATGCTCTCCGCGGACGCGCGCACGTTGCGAGACATCCGCGGCAACGACATCAGCTTCATCTTTCAGGAGCCGATGACCTCGTTGAACCCGCTGCACACGATCCAAAAGCAGATCGGCGAAAGCATCGCCCTGCACCAAGGATTGCGCGGCGAGGCGGCGAACGAACGGATTGTCGAGCTTCTCACACGCGTCGGGATCCGCGAGCCCCAAAGCCGGCTCAGGGACTATCCGCACCAGCTTTCCGGCGGTCAGCGCCAGCGTGTGATGATCGCTATGGCGCTCGCCAACCTGCCGGACCTTCTGGTCGCCGACGAGCCGACCACCGCGCTCGACGTGACGATCCAGGCGCAGATCCTCAGCCTGCTGGCCGAACTGCAACGCGAGCAGGGTCTTGCGATGATGTTCATCACTCATGATCTCGGCATCGTGCGACGCGTGGCACAACGGGTCGCCGTCATGCAGCAGGGTGAGATCGTCGAGACCGGACCGACCGAGAAGGTGTTCGATCAACCACAGCACAGCTACACACGGATGCTGCTGGACGCCGAACCACGGGGCGTGGCGCAACCTCTTAGCCCAGGCGCTGAAACCGTGGTCGACGCACAGGCTATGCGCGTCTGGTTCCCGATCAAACGCGGCCTGCTGCGGCGCACGGTGGGGCACATCAAGGCGGTGACAGATGTGGATGTGCTGATACGAAAAGGGGAAACCCTGGGCGTTGTCGGCGAATCCGGCTCGGGAAAAACCACGCTTGCGCTTGGACTGATGCGGCTGATCAAGGCAGAGGGCCGCATCAAGTTCCTCAACAAGGGTGACATCCAGGTGCTCGGCAAGCAGGACCTGCGTGCGCTGAGACGTGACATGCAGGTTGTCTTTCAGGATCCCTTCGGGTCACTCAGTCCACGCATGTCTGTGGCTGAGATCGTGTCCGAGGGCCTGGGTGTCCATGGCCTCGGGGACAAAGCTCTCTCTGAACGGGATGCGGTCGCACGGGTGCTCGAGGAAGTGGGGCTCGAAGCCGGCATGATGGACCGCTACCCGCACGAGTTCTCGGGAGGGCAGCGCCAGCGCATTGCCATCGCGCGTGCAATGATCCTCAAGCCGAAACTCCTGGTGCTCGATGAGCCGACCTCTGCGCTCGATATGACGGTACAAAGCCAGATCGTCGATCTCCTGCGCGATCTTCAAGGGCGCTACGGGCTCAGCTACCTCTTCATCAGCCATGATCTGAAGGTGGTGCGCGCGCTTGCGCACTCGATGCTCGTGATGCGCAACGGCGAAATCGTCGAGGCAGGGTCAGCGGCGCGGATCTTCGAGCAGCCGAGTACGGACTATGCCAAGGCGCTGATGGCCGCCGCCTTCGATCTGCGGGAGCACGCGGGCACCTCCGACTGAACCTGCTGGCATTTGTTCACAAATTGTTCTACTCTCTTCCGCATGTCTGCGACAGAGATTTCATCGCCCCCTGCCCCCGGCATCCTCCTCGCCCGTGGTGTCTGCCGGATGCTTCTGGATGCCGGACTTTCGCCGCTGACCGAGTTCCCGACCAAAAGCGGTCGTCGGATGGATGTCTGCGCGCTCGGCACGGATGGAGAAGTATGGTGCGTCGAGGTCAAATCCTCGCGGGCGGACTTCACCTCGGACCGCAAGTGGTCAAGCTATCTGGAATGGTGCGACAAGCTGTTCTTTGCGGTCCCCGAGGGGTTTCCGGACGAGCTCCTCCCAACCGCACACGGGTTGATCCGAGCGGACAGCTATGGCGCCGAAGTTTTGCGGCATCCGGTCGAACATCGCCTTGCTGCACCCCGCCGACGCGCGGTCACGCTGAGGTTTGCCCGCCTCGCGGCAGATCGCCTCGCGCGAGTGCAAACAGGATAGAAATCAGTTGCGGATGAACGAATAACCCGCGAACCGTTTGCGGTAGGCCGTCACATCGGATGCCACATCCTCCGGATGACCCTGGAGTGCCCGTGCGATGAGCGCTGCCAGTTCGCCCATGTCTGCCGAGGTCATCCCGCGGCGTACGATCTCGGGCGTGCCAAGCCTCAGCCCGTTCATGTCGCCTTCCACCGGCGCTCTAGGGAGCCCGATCCCGCAGGCGAGAATGTTCGCACGACGCAGAAAGCGCGACATCGCCTGACCACCGCCGTAACGCGCAGCCAATACGGCGAACTGATGCGAACGGGTGGCAATCTCCTCCGGGACATAGACCGGCACGCCTTCTGCCAGCAACGCAGCCGCAAGCGTTCGTGCACTGGCAACCATTTCGGCCGCATAAGCCTCTCCGTGGTCGCGCCAATCCAACAGGCTGACGGCCAGTGCGGCACTCTTCGCAGCATCGAAATTGGCCGTAAGACCCGGAAAGGCGATGGCGTCCAGACGTTCTGCCAAGACGTCGTCGTTGGTCACGATCAGTCCACCTGCGGGTCCCCCCAAGGACTTGTAGGTCGACATGGTCATCAGGTGAGCCCCGAGCGTGAGCGGGTTCTCCCACATCCCTCCGGCGATCATGCCGCAGAGATGCGCCGCATCGAACAACAGCTTGGCGTCAATTTCGTCGGCAATCTCACGCACTTCCGCAACCGGATGCGGCTCGAGATTGAGACTGCCGCCCAATGAGATCAGTTTCGGCCGATGCTCGCGCGCCATCGCCCGCAAGCCATCCAGATCGACCGAGTAGTACTGATGAGCGACCGGCGCATACAGGATGTTCAGACCAAAGAGCCCAGCGGCCCCCGGCGATTGGTGGGTGACATGTCCACCGATTTCCGGTGGCGGCACGATGATGGTGTCACCGGCCCGACAACAGGCCATGAACGCATAGAGGTTCGCAATCGCACCCGAGGGCACTCTGATCTCGGCGAACTTCGCGTCGAAGACCTCCGCGGCCAAGGCGGCAGCGATCACCTCGATCTGTTCGATGGCCTCGAGACCCATCTCGTACTTGTCGCCCGGATAGCCGAGCGAGGGTCTCGACCCGAGACCCGCTGACAAGACCTCCTCAGCACGCGGGTTCATTACATTGGTCGCCGGATTGAGATTGATGCAGTCCCGATCGTGGATCGCCCTGTTTTGATCGATCAAGCTGGCAACGTGAGCTGCAATCTGCGTGCTATCTGCGGCAAGCGTTTGCTGCGTTACCTGCTCAATGTAGTCCTCACAGCCAGCCGGTACCCAGCCACGGCGCACGTAGGCCATCATGCCCCCTCCATCTCCTGCACTGCTCGGACCTTCGCCCACCTGCTGTCAAACGGCAAACCTCGAGTTGCAGCGGAACACGACGACCCAAGGCGTCTGGACGCACAAGGTGCCAGAGAGCGACAAGTTGATGCTGGAAGGCGTGCCTTCTGTCCGTACGTCAGCGCTCACTTCTTCTTTGACGCCTTTCCGCCTTTGGTCTTTGAGCGCGCGCGTTGTGCCGCGGCCATGAGTTCGCTCGCGATCTCTTCGGCCTCTTCCGGATCAAAATCCATCGGCAGATCCACGCCGCCACCCGCGACGTAGATGCGCACCATGCCTCGATCCGTCGGACCAATCTGCAGGTTTGCGATCTCTTCGCTCTGCCGGTCGATGCTCAAAAGCGCCTCTCCTGCCAAACGGCGCCCAGACGGACGCGATGTCACGAAACATCTACTCGCGACCACCAGCGAGGTCGAGCGCATTTCCCGTCACACGCGCGCGCGACGCTTGAAAATCCTAAACACCGGCGCTAGACGAGGCGAGGTGTGATCAGCCGCCTTAGCTCAGTTGGTTAGAGCGCTGGATTGTGGATCCAGAGGTCCCCCGTTCGAGCCGGGGAGGCGGTACCACCGCAAGCAGCCTCCAAGCTCAGTCGAAAAAGCGCTGGTCGAATGGGTAGTGTGTGAGGTTCTCGACGCCGGTCTCCGTAACGAGCACTTGGTCCTCGAGCTTGATCGAGAAATCGCCGCCCTTGTGGGCGATAACGACCTCGACGCAGAACATCATGCCGGCTTCAACCACGTAGTCGAATGCGCCCTCACGCCAGTCCTCGGGATAGCGAATGAGCGGCCACTCATCACACAACCCGACCCCGTGCATCTTTGCGCCGTATCGGCTCTCGACGAATTCGTCCGCGAGCATGTGCCCACCGAACGTCAGCTCACGAAACGACACGCCGGGCTTCAGCAGCTCGACATTTGTCATGATGTGCTCGTGGGCAATGCGGAACTGGCGCTTCATCTCGGGTGTCGGTTCGCCATCGCCAACCCACCATGTCCGGCTGATGTCCGAACACATCCCGTAGCAGCCGACAAGATCGGTGTCGAAAGCCAGAATCTCTCCGTTCCTGATCACCCTTGGCCCGCATTCCTGAAACCAAGGGTTTGTGCGCGGGCCTGAGGTGAGCAACCTGGTTTCGATCCACTCGCCGCCGCGGCGAATGTTCTCGGCATGCAAAACCGCCCAGACATCGTCCTCGGTCATCCCGGGCGAGGCGACCGCCTCCATCGCGGCGATGGACTGCTCGCAGGCGTGCATGCAACAGCGCATGGCCTTGATCTCATCAGGGCCCTTGATCGAACGCACCTTCTCCGTCAGTTCCTCGCCCTCTTCGACGGTAAAGCCCGCATCTACAAGGGCGCGATAACCCGGAACCATGATCTTATCGACGGCGAGCCGCCGATTGGGTCCATGGGCGTCACAGAGCTCTGCGATCTGGCCCACGAAATCGTGGGCATCGCGCTCGATGTAGTCTCCGTTGCCGAAGTAGAACATCGAGGCGCCGGTGCGGACTTCGCTCACAAGCGGATTGAAGTCCGACAATACCGTGTCGCCGCCGCCCTTGAAGTCGAACAGAACCATGTAACCATCAGCACCGACGAAGCAGGCGCGGAATGGATTGTGCGCATTCCAGAGCTGCATGTTGCTCGAGTCGGTTGCGTACCGGATGTTGAGCGGATCGAACACAAGCGCACCGCCATATCCGCGGTCATTGATCCCCTTTACCAGCTTCGCATGCCTGTCGCGGCGCATCTGGCCCAGATTTGGCACCTCGATGCCGGCCTCTGCCCATTCAGCGAACGCGAGCGGCGTCGGACCGATCTCGGCGCGATCGTCGTCATCTGGCGTGCCGTCCGGACGCAGGCGGGCGGGATCGATCTTTCTGGTGTCCGAATAGTGAAGGTTCATCCTACGCTCCTCCTCACGCTCAATGGTGTGCTGAGCGACGACACTCTGTCTGGCTCAGAAACGGCGCAGTCAGGTCGCATTCTGACAGCCTGCTCAGGCGAGCAAACGCGCATCGAACGGGTAGCTGGTCAGGTTCTCGACACCGTCTTCGGTGATCAGAACCTGATCTTCGAGTTTGATGCCGTCAGCAGCACCCGGGAGCCCCAGATAGGCTTCGACGCAAAGCGTCATCCCTGGCTCGATCACGTAGTCCTGGCCAATCTCAGGCAGATCACTCGGCCACTTGATCGAAGGCCATTCATCGCAGAGACCGACGCCGTGCATCTTGGAGCCGTATCGCTGCGGGATGAACTCATCCGCCAGCAGGCGCCCTGCATGGGTGACTTCCGCAAACGTCATGCCCGGCTTGAGCGACGCCGTGTTCTCGACGATCAGCGCAACCGCCTCGCGGTAGAGACGCCGTTGCTCGACCGAGGGCTCGTCATCACCGATCCACCAGGTGCGTGACAGGTCCGCACACATCCCGTAGCAGCCGATCATGTCGGTGTCGAAGGCGAACAGTTCGTTGTTCTGCATGATGCGGGGTCCGCATTCCTGCATCCACGGATTGGTGCGCGGACCCGAGTTCAGGATGCGTGTCTCGATCCACTCGCCGCCGCGGATGAAGTTCTCGGACTGCAGGATCGACCAAGCCTCGACCTCGGTCATACCCGGACGCACAGCCGACTCCATGGCATGCATGCCCTGTTCACAGGCATAGAGTGCACAGCGCATGGCGGCGAGCTCGTCGGGACCTTTGATGACGCGGGTCTTCTCGGTCAGTTCCTCGCCGTCCATCACCTCAAGCCCCAGAGCCTCGAGGGCGCGGATGCCATGCAGCAACAGTTTGTCGACAGCGATGCGCCGGTTATCGCCAGCGCCATGCTCTCGCATCAGATCGACGATCTGTGCTGCGAGGCTCTCCGCCCTCTCGTGCGCCTGATCCCCTGCCGAGAAGTAAAACAACCCCATGCCGTCACGCACCTCCCGCACAAGCGGGTTATAGGACGAAAGGTGCTCGTTGCGGACATAGTCCCAGAGCATCATGTAGCCATCGGGCAGCACCAAACAGTAACGGAACGGATTGTGTGCGTTCCAAAGCTGCATGTTGGTGGTGTCCGAGGCATAGCGGATGTTCATCGGATCGGTCAGCAACAGGGCGCCGTAGTCCCATTTCGCAAGCGCATCGACGAGTCGGCCATGGCGATACGCCCGCATGCGGGCAAGGTTTGGCACCTCGATACCGGCGGCCTCCCATTCGTCGAAGGCGAGCTTTGTCGGGCCGATCTCGATGCGATCGTTGTCATCGGGCGTGCCATCGGGACGGAGCGCCTTGCGCATCGTCGGATCTATTTTACGGCTCGCGGCGAAAGGCTCGGTTGACATTGCTTCCTCCAGTCTTTCCCGGAGTTACGCACAGTCGGAACCGCCCGGTCTGTCAGATTTCCGTCGAGAAGCGTCGCAGAATGGCCAGCCATACTTGACTTGTGCGAGCCCGCCGCCACAGATCCCCGAGATGGACCCGGTGCGTGCGCAGTACGAACACTACCCCTATCCGGCGCGCGATCCGGCGGATGAGTCGCGTCGCCTGATCACCGGCTCACCCTCGCACCCTCTGGAGATCGATCACTTTCTCTTCAAGGGGCGGCGCGACTGGTCGGCGCCTTTTCGTGCGCTTGTCGCGGGCGGCGGAACCGGCGATGGACTGATCATGCTGGCCCAGTCGCTCACGGACATCGGATGCCCGGCGGACATCACCTATCTCGATCTGTCGCAGGCAAGCCGCGCCATTGCCGAGGCGCGCGCCGAAGCGCGTGGGCTCAACATCCGGTTCCTCACCGGCGATCTGGCAGAAGCTCCAAATCTCGGCACTTTCGACTACATTGACTGCTGCGGTGTGCTGCACCATCTGCGGGATCCGGATGCAGGCTTTTCGGCATTGGCCAAGGCGCTCGCGCCAGAGGGCGGCATGGGCCTGATGGTCTATGCGCCGTATGGCCGGTCTGGTGTCTATCCACTGCAGTCAGCATTCGGCACGCTGTTTGCCGATCTGCCTGCGTCTGAACGTGTGCGGCTGGCCGCTGCGGCGCTGGATTTCCTGCCCGAAGTACACCCATTTTCCACCAACCAAATCCTCGGCGATCATCGCGACTCGGAGGCGGGACTGTATGACCTGCTGCTGCATGCCCGTGATCGCGCCTACACCATCGGCGAGCTGGAAGATGCCCTATCGCGCGCTGGTCTGGGGAGTGTCTCGGTGCTGGAGCCCGCGCGCTACGACCCGCTGTCGTATCTGCCGAGTACACCGGAAATGAAAGCGCGCGCGAAGGACCTGTCGCAAATCCAGCGGCACACATTGGCCGAGCAACTCGCCGGAAACATCAAAACTCACGTCGTCTATGTCACTCTGAAAGAACGCGCGGGCCAAACCACGGCACGCCCAAATCGACCAGACATGGTGCCCCATCTGTCCGGAGCTCCGGCCGCAGCACTCGCCCAGCAACTCGCGGCAAAGGGGCGGTTCTCCCTCACTCTCGACGCACATTCCTTCACTGTCGAGATCCCTACCACAGCGGCACCTCTGATCGCGCGGATCGACGGACAGAAAACTCTCTCCGAGATCGCCGACAACCGGGACTGGATGACTTTTTCAACCCTTTGGGGTCCGGTGCACCGCGGACTTACCGGCTTCAACCTGCTCCACTACTCACAGGGTGCACGGCGATGACCCTTCTCGAGCGACCGGCTTACCTTCCGTTCATGGAGCCCCGAACCGCGAAGGCGCCAGGACTGTCGCCCCTTTGTCCCGAGATGTGGACCGTGCGTGACGCAGATTACGCGGCACAGATGGCATATCGCGCCGAGTTGTTGCGTGAGCGTCGCCCCATTGTCATCGATGAAGTGCCAGAGTGCGCTGCCCCTGCGCAGGACTTGCTGACGGAGCTCCTCGGTCATATCGCCACCTGCCCCGGGTTTCATGTTGGAGACCGGCACGTGCAGCGTCCCGATGGTGTGGCAGTCGAGCTCAACCCGCACGATCCCTTTGGCACAATCGGCAATCTGGTCTGCGAGGACTTCTGTCTGCTCGACCGCCCCGAGGGAACCGATGAGTATCGCCTTGTCGGCGCTGTTCTTGTCTTCCCGTCTCGCTGGAGCCTCGCGGAGAAGCTCGGACATCCGCTCACCATCATCCACGACCCGGTACCGGACTATGACGAAACGCTTGCGCGCCGCGTGAACCGGGTTTTCGATACGCTCCGTCCGGGGCGTGGTCTGGTGCGGATCAACTGGCTCGTGCATGCCACCTCGGAGCTGCACCTGCCCTTGGGGCTCGAGCTCAAGAAGTCTGGTTGGTCCGAGCCTTCAGACACGCTGTTCCTTCGCACCGAACGCCAGACACTCGTGCGTCTGCCCAGGACCGGATCGGTTGCTTTCGGCATCAAAACTTCTGTCTCACCGCTCGCGAGTTTGGTGCCTTCAGAAGCACGCGCTCTGGAGGCGGCACTGGGGCACCATACGGACAGGTCCGTCGACTACCACGGCGGACCTGCACTCTACGATGCCGCGCGCCGCCTGCTTGCGAAAATCACTTGAAGTAGACGGCAGGAACACGCATCTTCTCGGCGAAAGTGAACAAACGTTCAATTCGGGGAGAATCGCATGTCCGAGCCCATCGCCATCGTTGGCGCCGCACGTACGCCCATGGGCGGATTTCAGGGTGAACTGGCATCTGCGACCGCCCCTGAACTCGGCGCTGTCGCAATTCGTGCTGCCCTCGAACGAGCCGGCACAGATGCAGCCACCGTCGATGAAGTGCTGATGGGATGCGTGCTTCCGGCAGGCCTCGGCCAGGCGCCGGCGCGACAGGCTGCGTTCGGGGCGGGTCTTCCCAAGGATGCGCCCTGCACGACACTGAACAAGATGTGCGGCTCCGGGATGAAGACCGTGATGGTCGCCGTCGACCAGCTTCGCGCGGGCAACGGCAACGTGGTTGTTGCGGGCGGCATGGAGAGCATGACGAACGCTCCCTATCTCGTGCCGAAGATGCGCAGCGGCGCGCGGATCGGGCATGCCCAGATGATGGACCACATGTTCCTCGACGGGTTGGAAGATGCCTATGAGACCGGTCGCCTTATGGGCAGCTTCGCAGAGGATTGCGCCGAGAAGTACCAGTTCACCCGCGAAGCTCAGGACGGTTACGCACTTGCTTCCTTGGAGAATGCTCTGACTGCCCAGAAGGAAGGCTGGTTCGAGCGAGAGATCGCGGCCATCAGCGTACGAACACGCAAGGGGTCCGTCGAAGTTTCAGTCGATGAACAACCGCGCAATGCGCGCCCCGAGAAAATCCCGACACTGAAGCCTGCGTTCAAGGAAGGCGGTACCGTCACGCCGGCCAATGCATCATCGATCTCGGACGGTGCCGCGGCTCTCGTGCTGATGCGTGGAGACTCAGTAGACGGCACGGGCGTCCGGGCGCGCATCCTCGCTCACGCGAGCCATGCACAGGAACCCTGCTGGTTTGCAACGGCGCCAATCCCTGCAATCCGGAAAGTGCTCGACAACGCCGGCTGGCAAGTCTCGGACGTTGATCTGTGGGAGATCAATGAAGCCTTCGCCGTGGTTCCGATGGCCGCACAGGCCGAACTGGGCATCGCGCGCGAAAAGCTCAATGTGAATGGCGGTGCATGTGCGCTTGGTCATCCGGTCGGCGCCTCGGGCGCTCGGATCATCGTCACACTGCTGCACGAGATGGAGCGGCGCGATCTCAAGCGCGGGGTGGCCAGTCTCTGCATAGGCGGCGGAGAGGGCACAGCCGTTGCGATTGAACGCGACTGATCACGAGGACGCACTAGTTCTGTAGCGCACAAGCTCGCCACGGGAGAAACCCAATGCTCAGACTGTGTTCCATTGCCATCGCCACCTGCCTCGCGCTTACGGCGCCTGCGAAGGCAGAACCTCGAACCTACGAGATCGATCCCGCGCACGCATCGATCGCCTTTCTCGTCCAACACATCGGCTACGCCAAGACGCTCGGACAGTTCCTGAAGACATCGGGATCGTTCGTCTATGACGAGGAAGCCCGCGTGCTGGGTGATCTGTCGGTGTCGGTGGACGCGAGAAGCGTCTTCACAAACGACAAGGCACGGGACAATCACGTTCTGGGCAAGGACTTCCTTGCAACAGACGAACACCCGGACATCACCTTCATTGCAAGCGGCGGCGAGGCGACCGGCGAGACGACCGGCACGGTCACCGGTGATCTCACGATCCGCGGCGTCACCAAGCCGGTGACGCTGGATGTCACCCTGAACAAGGCCGGGCCCTACCCGTTCGGACACCAGAAAAACACGCTGGGCATCTCGGCGCGCGCAACCATCTTGCGTTCGGAATTCGGCATGACCTATGCGCTTGGCGGCATTGTCGGTGACGAGGTCGAAATCCTGATCGAAGTCGAAGCAATCCAGCAGGACGGTTCTTGATCGCGCGCTTCGCAGACGAACGCCGACGCTGAGGTGCGAAGCGATGGATGCCCTGGATTCAGCTTCGGGACCAGAGCCGCTGTCAGCCACGACGGCGATCCGGATATCAGACCGCCCGGACTGGGGTTATCTGCTGCGCGAGATCAACGTGCTCTATCAACGCTCGGGCGCGGGCGGATCTAGAAAGATCCGCACGCACCAGCGCGCCGTGCGTGAAGCGCTCAACAAGGTGCTAGATGCAAATCCCGAGGTGGTTGACCGCCCCATCGAAGACAAGCCTGTCACGATCCACCTCAAACGCGCGCTCGACAATGGTCGGCGGGAGGTAACCGAGAGCGTCTGCCGTGCCGTCGAATCGGTTCTGCCGACGCTGTCGTGGCTCTATGGATACGAAAAAGTACCGCGCGGCCTCAGCAACAAGTACGCCTATGCCGAAATCGCAGGACCCGATGGTCCCGTGGTCTCGGAAAACCTGATTGTCGGGCTCGTGCTCTTCGGCCCGAAGTGCACGTATCCTGCGCATGCGCATGAAGGTCTCACCGAGAGCTACTTTGTGCTTTCGGGAACCGTCAGCGAGAATGACGACGGAGTTTGGGCACCCGGTTCGCTCATCTTCAACCCGCCAGGACGAATGCACCGGATCACGGTCTCCGACCGGGAGCCCGCACTTTTGGTGTATGCTTGGCAGGGCAGCATGGAGAAACTGCGCCACCAGAAGATGGTGTTCACTCGGAAAAGGAAGTCGCAATGAAAAACGTCAAGGACATGGTGGCTGCCGCCAACGCCGAGGTGACACACGCGCCGGCGTCGGACCTCCTGGATCAGCACGGCGTCGAGGGCGTGACCTTCGTCGATCTCCGCGACGTGCGTGAACTGGAGCGCGAGGGCATGATCCCCGGTGCCTTCCACTGTCCGCGCGGCATGCTCGAGTTCTGGATCGATCCAGAATCTCCCTATGCCAAGGCGCAATTCCAGAGCGGCAACAAGTTCATCTTTTACTGCGCGTCCGGCTGGCGATCCGCGCTTTCCGCCAAGGCGGCACAGGAAATGGGTCTCGCGCACGTCTCCCACATATCCGATGGTTTCAGCGGCTGGAAGAAAGCCGGGGGGCCGGTGGGCGAGAAGCAGAAGAAAGTGTGAAATGCGCGCCCCAGGGCCAGCAACTGCAGACACGGATGCAACGTCAAACGATGTCAGTGTGCGGCGCGACTTCCTGATAGACACGTTCAAGACGCATGTCGATCAGATCAAGTCAGGCCAGACCCGCCGCTTCGAGATTCTGCGCTACACGTTCATTGGGTTCTTTGCCTACTGGGCCTTCGTGCTGTCGTTGGACAACAACGCGCTGCTCTGCTCGTTTGCCTTTGAAACCGTGGTTCTGATCCCGAGCTTCCTCCTGTTTCAGGTTTTTCTCTATGTGCAGATCATAAACCGCAACATAGACAAGCATGGTGCCTATCTCGCTTTTCTCTTCGACAACGGGCTGAGCAAAGTCGGCGTTGGTCCAAATCTCTACAACGAGTTCCTGACAATCGAGTACTTTCCGAACCGGTGGCTCGAGCGATCGTTCTCACGCCTGAACTTGCACTACTCGCAGGTCGTGCTGCTCATGCTGGCCGGGGCATGTGTCATTCTCTACTTCTACGTCGAGCGCACCGGAGGGTTCGTGCGTCTCGTTTCCTGCGCCTGAAAGACCGAGCTCAACGGAGGCAACATGCTCACCGAAGAACAGATCATGATCCGTGACACTGCGCGCGACTATGCGCAGAACCGCCTCGCGCCAACCGCACAAGCGCGTGAGAAGGCGGGAGCGATCGAGCCCGAGGTGGTCTCGGAACTGGGCGAGCTCGGTTTTCTCGGCATGACCATCGATCCGGACTGGGGTGGTGCAGGCGCAGACTACGTCTCATATGCCCTCGCCCTGATGGAGATTGCGGCTGGCGATGGGTCGGTCTCGACGATGGTGTCGGTTCACAACGCACCGGTCTGCGCGGTTCTCGACCGTTTCGCCAACGAGGACCAGAAGACCCGCTGGCTGATGCCGCTCGCGGAAGGAAAGCACATCGGATCGTTCGCGCTGACCGAACCTCAGGCAGGCTCGGATGCCTCGAAGCTCAAGTCGCGCGCCGCCCGGACCAATGAGGGGTACCGCATCAACGGCACCAAGCAGTTCATCTCCTCGGCGCGGATCGGAAAGACGACGGTGCTGTTCGCGATGACCGATCCGGACGCCGGAAAGAAGGGCATGTCTTGCTTTGTCGTTTCGAATGACACGCCGGGCTTTGACATTGTGCGCATCGAACAAAAGCTCGGACAGAAAGCGTCCGACAGCTGCGCGCTGGCATTCGAGGACATGTCCGTGCCGTTCGAAGACCGGATCGGCGAAGAGGGCGAAGGCTACCGCATCGCACTGTCCTCGCTCGAGGCCGGACGCATCGGGATTGCCTCCCAGGCGACGGGGCTTGCGCAGGCAGCCTTCGATCGCGCGCTTGCCTACGCGAAAGAACGAGAAGCATTCGGCGGCCCGATCTTTGACCTGCAGGCTGTTCAGTTCCGGCTTGCGGACATGGCCACGGACCTCGAGGCGGCACAGAGGATGGTGTTGAACGCAGCAGCCATGAAAGACCGTGGCGAGCCGTGCCTGAAAGAAGCCTGCATGGCCAAGCTCTTTTGTGCCCAGGCGGCCGAGCGCATCACATCCGAGGCGATCCAGGTTCTGGGAGGCTACGGGTATCTCGCCGACTACGACGTCGAGCGGATGTACCGTGATCAGAAGGTCTGCCAGATTTACGAAGGCACCAACGATATTCAGAAACTGATCATCGCACGCAATTTGAACTGACACTTAGCCCAGCAGCGCCAGAACAACCGCAGCGGCGAACACCAGCCACCAGGATCGCCAGAGCAGCACGCAGGCCCCGTCGATGTCACCGGCAGTCACAGCGCGTCGACCCTCGGGATGGATGGGCGCGTCGTCGGTCATCACGCCCCCATAGGCCCGCGGTCCGGCCAGCGACACACCAAGACTTGCGGCCATCGCAGCCTCTGGCCAACCGGCGTTCGGAGATCTGTGATGCCGCGCATCACGGCACATCACCCTGAAGGCGGACCTGCCACTGCCCGCACCACAGATCAGGGCGCCGGCCAGCCGGGCCGGAACAAAGTTCACAAGATCGTCGAGTCGGGCTGCCGCCCATCCAAACGCCGCGTAGCGCTCGGTGCGGTGGCCAATCATCGAGTCCGCCGTGTTGATCGCCTTGTAGATCGCGATGCCCGGCAGGCCCGCCACCGCAAACCAGAAAGCAGGTGCTATCAGCCCGTCGGAGAAATTTTCCGCCGCGGATTCAATCGCCGCACGACCGACACCTCCTTCGTCGAGTTGCTCGGGATCGCGCCCGACAATCATCGCCACCCTGGAACGTCCCTCCTCGAGCGACACCCGAAGACCGCGCGCCACATCGCGCACATGATCGATCAGCGAGCGTTGCGCCAGCAGGATCGCGGCTCCGACGGCCTCCAGAACGCCCGCGTCGGGTAGAGCCGCCAGAAGCCAGGCGATCACGCCCACGACGCCGAGCAGTGCGGTGAGTGCTCCTGCCCCCTTCAGCTGACGCCAATCCCCCCGATTGAACTTCCGCTCAAGATGCCCGACGAGTTGCCCCATCAAAACGACGGGATGCGGGAACCTGCGCCAAAGTGCTTGGGGCTCCCCGAGGAGCGCATCCAGGGCCAAGGCAATTGCTAACATCTTGAGATTCCGCTCGGGATCAGTGCGCGCGCCAGAACTTCAGCAACGTACATGCACTCCATTCCTGCTTTGTGACGAGTGTCATAGTCCGCTTCGTTCACATGTGGGATACAGCGCCCGAGTATTTCATGCTACACATCCGACAGGAGCCGTTGGAAGTCTTACCCTCCGGAGAGGTGGTTCGTGCCGAGAGAGTTTTCGAGAGCCGTGTGTGCGTGCGTGATTTCGCTCTGTATCCTTATTCCACTTCAGGGTGGCGCAGCGACTTTCAAACAAGCGCCCGAGTGGTCCGCCGCCGCGGCTGACATGCCGATCCTGGTCAACGCAAAACGTCCGAGCTTCCCTCAGGGCAGGCTGAACAAGCGCAAGCGTCTGATGGATCCGTCCTTGCCGTCGACTTCGCGCAAACGCCCAGGCCCAATGGCATTCAGCTGGTTCTGGCAGTCAGTGTCACCTTCGAAAAGCGCCGCTCACAAAGGGCGTTGGAACGAAGTTCTGAGAATCGTAGAGAACGCGCGCCGGCGCGGAAAGGCAGTTTATGGCTCAAACGCCACTGCCGAGCGGATCCTGAAGCGCTATGGCCCTGCCCTGAAACTCGAGGCAAAGAGGCGCAACGTCTCCCTTCCATTGCTCGTCGCCGTGATTGCAGTCGAATCCGGCGGCAACTCAAAGGCGATCAGCCCGAAAGGTGCGGGCGGACTGATGCAACTCATGCCCCAGACGGCCCGGCGATTTGGCGTGAGCAATTCACTTGCCCCCGCGCAGAACATTCGCGGCGGTGCGCGCTATCTCGATTGGCTGCTGCGTCGTTTTGACGAAGATGCCGTCCTGGCGCTTGCCGGATACAACGCTGGCGAGGGCGCGGTCGACCGGCACTCCGGCGTTCCGCCCTACAATGAGACGCGCGACTACGTGGCAAAAGTCGCTGGCGCGTACCTGGCAGCCAGCAGGCTTTGCAAAGCACCATCGAGCGATGTGCGCAAGGCTTGCGAGGTCAAGTAGCTCCCCCGCCGATGCGTCACAACAGGAGCCCGGCCTAACCGCCGCCGATTGTGAAGAAGCCAAGCGCCAGTGAGGCGTCGCCGCGTTGCGCGGCTCCGAGCAGTTGCTCCAGGCTCGCGGAAGAATCAATCGACGCGCCTTCCCTTGGTCGGGCTGCCACCAGTATCTGAGACCCATCCGCATGAATGGGCAGCGAGAACCGCGCCGAGCCATCCGCGCCGGTCAGATGATCGTTCAGGTCGTAGGTGGCGCCAAGGTGATCGAAGAGAAAGAGCCGCGCACCACGGCCACCTATGATTTCGCCCTCGAGCAGATCTCCCGACTGGAGCTCATCTTTCGTGAGCCCGATTTGCAGCGAGTTGTCGAGTGCCTGTGCGCCAACCTTGTCCAGCGCATTCACAAGCGCGCACTGCTCTGCAGAGATCAGCCGCAGCCCGATCTGTGCTTCAAACCCCTGCTCGCGCTTGAAGTCCTCGTCAAACGTCAAAACAGGCGGGATATCTGAGGCAAAGACCTCGATGCGCGCGACCTGTGGCCCAAGTTGCACGGGACGCGACAGGAAGCAGCTTCCGCCGTCGTAACCCAGAATGTAGTCTCGGACATCGCGCGTGGCAGTTGGCGACGAGACCCGGATGTTGACCATGATCGGCTTGCTGACCAAACCTTCCGGGTCCACCGCTGCGACCTCTACCGAATACTCACCGAACTCGGTGGACTGCCCATAGAGCTGCGCGATGCCGCCGCTGGCCTTGTTGATGACAAAGCCGTTCGGAAGCTGACCCTCGATACGGAGTTCAATCGCCGAAGGACCTGCTTCATCGAAGAACGACCCGATGCGGATGTTGACGGCCTCTCCGACCACCGCATCGACCGACCCTGGAAAGCGATCCTCGATGGTCGGCGGCTGGTTGCGGGACGTCGGTGCAATCGCCGCGAGATCCTGAGTGCTGCCACCGCCCGGTTGCGACAGGCCGCCTCCGGTACTTGGCAACGCAATGGCACCGTCAGCTCCACCGGTGTCTGCAAGGCCTGAGCCCGCGCCGCCGGCAGACGGCGCCGCCAGACCGCCTGGCAGGCCCGTGTTCACCCCGGGCTCCGTCGAGCCCGCTGTGGGATCGTTGTCTACGGGCGGAATACTGGGCCGTGCAACGTCGCCGCCACCATCGCCGAGATCACTCTTCGGAACGCCAAGCCCTGTACCAATCTGCCCGCCGGCGTCGCCGGGCACCAACACCAGCTCGCCAGTGCCGCCCGAGCTGGGCGCTGCAAGGCCACCCGGCAGTCCCGTGTTCACACCAGGCTCGTTCGAACCTGCTGTCGGGTCGCTGTCGGTGGGCGGAATGCTCGGCCGCGCGATGCCACTGTCGCCGCCGCTCAGACCAGAGCTGCTGCCACCAACCGAGGTGGTGTCCTGTGAATTGAGGAGCGAGACAGTGCCATCATTGCTTTCCGGGACCGCAAGGCCACCCGGTGACAGTGATGACGCGCCCGGGTCTGTGCTGTCCGCACCCGGCTCGGGTTGCGCTTCGACAATGCTCAATTCGACCAGCTGGCGGACGGTTTGTCCCTCCGGACTGGTCACCACCATCGTTACGGTGCCATCCCAGACCGCTGTGGGCTCGCCTGAAATCTGCGCAACACCTTCCTCGGACACGCTGAACGACAACCCCGGCGGCAGGTCCCCGTCGAGCCCGATCTGGAGCGCCGCCCGGTCCCCCGTATAGTCAAATCGCGGCGCAACCCAGACATAGGACGACCCGACCGTTCCCGCACCGGCGGTGATCGGTCCATTGAGCGCGGAGAGGCTGGCCTCAGAGCCAGGATCAGACGGTTGCGAGATCCCGTCTGTGTCGCTGCCTCCTGCCTGCCAGCCCAGCGGGTCGAGGACGAAGATCCCCGCTGCGACGGCGCCCGCCACGGCAACTCCTCCGAGCCCGATCCAGAGCCAGGGCGCGCCATTCTTTTCCTTTTTCTGCTGCTGCTCGCGGCGCCTTTCGCGCGGATGTCGACGGCGTGTGGTGTCCGACGCCACATCCGCTGCCGGCGTGGACGACGCAGCGCCGTCCCAGTTGGCCACTGCATCCATGTCGTATGGACGGTTCGCCGGAGACGGTTGGACCATCGACTCGATCAAGGGTCGGATGAACGCCGGGATCTGCGAGAGATCGGGTATCGTTCGCCGCTTGTCCACCACCTCGACCTGGCTGCCGCCCATGGGCAGCGGGCGACTGGTGGCAGCCTCGGCGAACACCAGTCCGAGCGAGTAAATGTCCGACTTGCCGGTGACGACGCCACCTTCAAGGCCAAGCTGCTCGGGCGAGACGTAGTTCAGCTTACCGGCAAAGCCCGAACCGATAAGCGTTCCCTCGGCGCTCTGCGTCTTGGCGATGCCGAAATCGATGATCTTTGCCTTCTCGACCTCGCCGTCGACCAGGATGATGTTGTCTGGAGAAATGTCGCGGTGGATGATTCCTAGCTGATGCGCGGCATGCAGACCACCGGCCACCCGATTGCGCAGCACCTTCAGGTCCGACTCGTTCATCGGCCCGTCCCGCAGGCGGTCGGCAAGCGACGGCCCACCTGCGAACTCCATCGCGAGATAAGGTCTGCCGAGAGCCGGATCCGTCGTGAAGACGTAGTAGCGCACAATCGCGGGGTGGTTCAAATCGTGGAGCGTGTCGGCCTCTTTGTGAAACAGATCAAGGATGACCTGATTGTTCGCATGCTCCGGCAGGATCATCTTGATCGCGAACTTCTTGCCCGACTGATCGCGTGCGACATAGACTTCGCCCATGCCGCCCGTCGCGATGCGCTTCTCGATTTCGTAGATGCCGTTGAGCTGGGTGCCCGCAGGCACGCCGCCCCCATCGACATGGGTCATGGCTCACCCCGATATGTCCGTGCAGCCCCTGGCTGCAGATGGGTGACCTCGCGGCAGGCGACCGCGATTACAGTCACGTTGTCCTTGGCGCCGCGCTCCAGTGTCGTATCGATCATTTGCTTGACCGCTTTCTCCAGCGGGCGCAGCGCTGTGTTCGCAGCGATTTCGTCATCCTCAAGATGCTCCGTCAACCCATCTGAGCACAAGACAAACACATCACCATCCTCGACCCGACCCTGTACCATCTCGAGTTCGGGTTCATCGTAGACACCTATCGCACGCGTGATCACGTTGCGCCGGGGCCATGTCCTCGCTTCTTCGCGGGTGAGCGTGCCGCGGTCGATGAGCTCCTGCGCCTCGGTGTGGTCGCGGCTGATCTGCTCAATTGCGCCGTGGCGCACCAGATAAACCCGGCTGTCCCCCGACCAGATACAAGCATACGCACCTTCGAAGATCACCAGCGTCGCCAGCGTGCAGCCGATCACGGAATGCGCGCCATTGCCCTTGATCGCCGCCTCGCGAAGCGTCCGGTTGACACCGATCACGGATGCCTCGATCGCCCCCAGGAACTCAGGCGCCGTGGTCGGATCCTCGAGGTCCTTGAACGCGCCGATCATCGTCTGGCTCGCATAGTCGCCCGCGTCATGCCCTCCCATGCCGTCTGCGACAGCCCAGAGACCGATTTCGGGACGCATCAAGAAGCTGTCTTCATTCAGCGTGCGCACCCTGCCCCGATCCGTTGCGCCATCGCTTTCGACCCGGTAGCTGCGTTGCGACATTTCATGCACCTTCCAAGCTAAGACGCGCCGAAAGCTCGGGCACTGCAATCATCTCGGCATAGGCCTCTGGCGGCGGCAGACCCTTCCAGAGCCGCGCCTGGGGCACATTGGCAGCCCCGCCGATCCACCAGCAGCTCATCTCAGCGTAGAAATCGCCCACATTGGCCTCGCGCAACGCTGCGAACATCTCGTTAACTGTGACGGCAGGATCGGGCGTTTCTGTGGCAATCCCCGGCGGCGGCATGCCATCCAGCCCCTCGACCAGCGCTTCGTAGGTGCCCTCGTCCGACAACGTCGCCAGCATCAGGGTCTCGAGACGTGCAAACCAGTCTTCGTGGAGATCGGCCTCGGGCGGTGGCGGTGCGTCCGGGAAGCGTCCCAAAGCGCAGAGCGGGAAATAGCGACCGACCCCGTCCACGGAGGGCATCAACGCGCCCAGAACCGTTGCGCCAGCGATCCGCGGCCCCAACCAGAAGTGCCAGATCGGCGCTTGCAGGTAATGATCGAGCCAGGCCTCCCCGAGGCTTTTGCGGCTCGACGCCACGGCCTTTTGCAACCACGGATCGAGCACGGCCATGAGCTGCCGTTCGACCTGGTGCTGGACATAGTCGCGCCGCGCCGGAAGTTTGCCGAAGACGCCCACCCCCATGACCGCCTCAGAACCCGATCGGGCAACGAAACTCGCTCAGCGCGGTCAGACTGAACGGATTTATCACCGACGACGCCTGTATGGTGAACGAGGCGTCCCGCCCGCCAATGGCAAAGTTCACCGACATGCTGTCACCCTGGTTCAGTGCGGCCCCCTGGCGGATGAGACGCATCAGGCCCCACTCGCCGGTTTGCGAGATCTCGTTGCGCTGCCCCGGCAACTCGGGTGTCATCGAGACGGCAACCCTGCCACCTGCGGGGCCGGGCCAGCTCATGGCAAGAGGCCGAGCCGCACGGTGATCGTACTCGAGCTTTTGTCCGTTCACATCGAACGTCACGGTATACGCGTCTGGGCTCAGCGTGACGGGGAGCACACTGAAGTTGACCGAAGGCAATCCGCCGCCGCCGGCAAAGAACGCATCCCGGATCAGTGCTGCCCGCTCGAACTGGCGCAGTGCCTGGTTCGAGAGTGTGCGCGACAGGTCCGTGTCACCTCGCCAACGCCAGTTCTTCGCGGACTGGTCGACCATACCGACCAGCTTCTGCTCGAAGAACGTGTTCATGATCCCGTTCGGTCCAAAGAGCCGTGCGAAATCCGCCATCGGTACTTCACGCTGCGCATTTCCGAAGAACGGATAACGGTTCGAGATGATCTGCTGGCATTGTCGCGCCACCTGATCGCCCAGCGCCTGGTTGAGCTGTGACTTGGATGAGCCGACGGCGATGCCCTCGAGCGTCAGTGCCGCGTCCTCGGTCATGTTGGCGACCATACCGGGCATGCGAGCCATCTCGGCCTTCAAAGCCTGCAGCTCCGCCTGCATGTTGACGAGACCTTGCTGACGCGCCTCACCGCCCGCCTTCATAAGGTTCATCGCCTGGTAGAGGCTGTTGAAACGGCTGATCAGATTGTCAACCGGCGCCTGCCCCCCTGCTGCGGCAGCCGCAAACTCGTGAAGCTGCTTGAAGTGCGCCTCGATCTCTTCGCCGTAGTTGATGGCGACGCCGCCGCTTTCCTGATCGAGCGTGTTGAGCGCAAGTCCAACGCCTGCCTGTGCTGCCTTCCCGGCCTGGCCCAACCTGCCTGCGGCCTTGGTCGCAGCCTTGGCACCGGCCTGCTCGAGTGCAGCATTTCCACCCTCGCCTTCCGGCTCTCCCCGCACTTCCGTGAGTTTGGTCTCCTCGGTGAGCGAGATCATAAGCTGGCGCAGCGGTGACGTGGGGGCGGCCAGTGCACTCATCACCGTGAGATCGTCACCGCCACCGACCGAGGCGATGCGCAGTCGGGACATCTGCTCGTCCCAGGCGTTCGTGAACTCGGCCCGGTAGTGCCCCATGATGTCGCGACGGATCGTTGCGAACTGGGCGTCGATTGCAGCCTGGCTGCCAACGTCCCCCAGCACCCAACGCTCGCTCTTGATGCGCTCGATCATGAAGTCCATCTGGCTGAGAACGCCATCGTGGAAGCCTTCATACGTGAAGAAACCCGGTACCTCGACCTGATCGAGCGGCGCCCCGTCACGGGTCTCGAACACCAGCGCCGCATCGGGGCCGCCGCGCCGTGCCGCATTCCATGCGGGGTAGGCTCGACCCTCGGCGTTGGTCTTCATCAGCGTATAGGCCCGGTCTGCGACAGGCATGCGCGCGAGCGTGCGCTGCGCTTCCTCGACCAACGGTCCGTTCAGTGCCACCGCCGAGGACGGACGCTCCATCGCCGCCTCAAGGTGATCCATCAGACGCTCGCGACCCTTGGCGTTCGATGCGCCGGGATAGAGGTTCTCCCAGTCCCGCGACATCCAGGTCTTGACGAGTTCCTCGTCCATCCGGGCCTGACCCCCAAGCATGAGGTAGACCTTCAGCCCTTCATAGACGAACGCCGTGTTCTTGATGTTCTTTTCCAGAAGCTGCTCGAGGCGGTAGATGAGCCGCGGCAGCAGCAAGCGGTCAAGCGCGTCGCGATAGGTTTCGGTATTGGCATCGCGCAGCCGGTCATGCTGGCTCAGCCCGAACCCCGCAGTGACCGGCACCGGGTCACCTTGGCTTGCATAGCCCGCAGGCATGAAGCGCAGCTTGTCCAGCGGCTGCAACACGGTGTGCAGATCGCCGTCGCCGACCTTGGTCTCGTTGATGATGTTCGATGCGAGCTCACGGTACTCATCGACCGCATGGTCCGTCTGCGCCTGCAGCTCCGAGTTCTGAAGGTAGCTGTACCCCCATAAACCGCCGACACTTCCCACCCCGAGGAAGAGCAGCACATACATCACGCTCTTGACGATGAAGTTGCGCCGGACATGCGCGAGGTTCGTAGAGACCCAGCCAGACTCCGGAAAGATCACACGCTGCAACAGATCAGTCAGGAAGAAGCTCTTGCCCTGCCCCGAGAACGGTGCCACCGCCGCCCCCTTGGTACCGAAGTTTCGGCCCAGAGCTCCGATGACACGATCGATCGGGGTGCCTTCCTGTGTGCCCGACGTGAAATAGACACCGCGGATTGCCGCCTCAGACTGGTAGCGCGAGGGTTCGAAAACCTTCACGAGGAACGTGTTCACCTGCTCCTTCAGGGACGCCATCTGCGCTGGGAAGCTGAAGATCAATGCACGCGCGCGGGCATCAGGCTCCATCTCCATCCGGTCGGTCATCTGGTCCGAGAGCGCCATCATCAGCTCATCGAACTCCTCGGCAAACGCCGCGACCATATTGTCGGTCTTTTGCTTCGGATTGAATGTCGTGCCCCAAACCATCGCGCGTTGTTCTGGGGCTAGATCACCGAAGAACTCCATGAACCCCGCCACCAGGTCGAGCTTGGTCAGCATCACATAGACCGGGAAGCTGATTTTCAGCTTGGTGTGAAGCTCATCTAGACGGCGCCTGATCGCGTTGGCGTGCAGCTCGATCTCATGGGTGGGAAGCGTCAGCAGATCCTCAACGGAAATGCAGACCAGAACCCCGTTGATGGGCTGGCGAGGCCGGTGCTCTGCCAGCATGTCCAGAAAGCCGGTCCAGCTGCGTGCATCCGCCTCGCTGTCGGAGTCCTGCGTCGTGTAACGCCCGGCGGTATCGATGATCACCGCCTCTTCCGTGAACCACCAGTCGCAGTGACGCGTGCCGCCCACGCCCGCGATCGCCTCCGCGCCCCCTGGCCCAGCCAGCGGAAACTTCAGACCCGAATTGACGAGCGCCGTCGTCTTGCCGGACCCCGGCGGCCCGATGATGATGTACCACGGCAGCTCATAGAGATAGGCCGAGCCACTTCTGCCTGACGACTTCTTCAGCGTCCCCAACGCATCTTGCAGTTTGTCCTTGAGGATCGGCGTGTCGTCCGCGGCGCTCTCCGCGATGCCTTCCTCAAGGCCCGCGGCCGCCCGACGGCGGCGCATCATCCCAAGCATCCAGATCAGCCCGGCGACCACCCAGACAACGCCGATCGAAGGCACCAGGTAAATGAGCTGATCGAGCTCGAGATAGGTCAGACCGAACCAGATCAGTGCACTGAGCGCGATCAGCCCAAGGACGGTGAATATGATTTTGAGGATTTTCATGAGCGCGGCTCCTCTGTCCCTACTGGGTACGCTCGATCAAGAGTTCCACTCGCCGATTTTCTGGCCAGCAGTTGCGATCCTCGGCCGGCCTGCAGACCGGATCATCAGGGCCCCGTCCCTGAACCTGCGTGCGAATGTCGGGCGGTGCGCTTGGCGCGATAGCGTCAAGGACCGATTGCGCGCGGGCCTTCGACAGCTCGTGGTTCGATGACCAGCGCGACGCCGCCGACAACGGTTGGGCATCAGAATGACCCAGCGCGACCACCCGGCCATGCTTGAGCCCCTTGCTGCTGAGAAGCTCGGTCTCCTTGACGAAAACTTCCCCGATCCGGGGCGCGAGCCCGCCACGGAACTCGCCGCTCACTTCTGCCTTCCCCGAAGGGAACAGGATCTTGTTCGACATGCGCACGATGATGAAGTTGGCGTCGAGATACTCGGCGGAGACAAGACCCTGATTGATCTCGTTGGTCAGCGCCGCCTGAATGCGCTCGAGCTGACCGTGATCGACCGCTGCGGGCGGTGGCGGTGGCGGCGGTGGAGGTGGGGCCGCTGCAAACGCTGCGCGCTCGATCTCGATGCCCTGTGAGGGATGGATCGACGCGATCTCGGTCGTCAGGGCGGTGGATTCCGAAGAAAGCGCTGTCCTGAGGCCAAAGAACAGACCCACCAGCAGCATCGCCATCAAAGCCGCGACCGCCCAGAAGGGGATCTGGACGCCCATCGCCTTGCGGTTGACCTCCATCCCTTTCCAGTTCGGCGAGAGATTCCAGCCGCCACCCTGTGTCACCCCGCGCAATGCCTGATAGACCTCGCGCTTGATGCGCATCAGCTCGTTGCCGCCCTGCGGCGAGGTCCGATGCATGCCTTCGAACCCGAGCGCCAAACAGGTATACTTGAGCTCGAGCACATCGTAGTTCGAACCCGGATTCTTCAGGGCTTCAGCAAGGTTGTCAAAGAACCGCGTGCCGCCAATCCTTTCGCCAAAGAAGCGCCCCAGCATCGGGTCCTGGGTCCAGATCGCCCGATCCTCGCCTGGGAGGTTCTGAACGATGTCGTCCGCCGTCGCTGCCAATGCGTATTTCGCGGTCTTCAATTGCTCGGGATAGGCGCCCTTCTCGGTCGCCGCGGCCTCGAAGCCTTCGATCGAGCGCGAGACCGACTGCTTGAGATCGGTAAAGCTCGCCTGGGTCATCGCATTGCGCAGCCGCCCGAGCAAGTCGAGCAACGGCCCGGCCGCAGCAATCAGCGGATTGGCCCCGGGCGTCTCGAGCTTGGTCACCTCGGCGCTGCCCGTGCGCGCCTGCATCTGCGGCTGCTGAGGCTGTGCGACCGGCGCTGCGGCGGCTGCAGGATCAGGGTTTGCGGGTCGACCACCCGGTTGCGGGCGGATGATCGTGCGGTCTTTCTGTCCGAAGGGATCGAAGGGGTCTCCACCGCTCATTTCGCATCCTCTCTCACCGCCCAGAATTCGAGCTTGAGATCCGGCCAATCACCCGAGAAGTGCATACCGACAGCGGGCGCTTGGCTGAACTCGGTCCAGAGCGGCGTGTTTCTGTCGAGCCGGAAGTATACATGATCTGTCAGCGCGCGTATCTGGCGCGGTGGTGTGGGCAGATGCACCAGCGGGATGCCCGGCAGGTGCGCATGGATGATGTCCTGCATCTTTGTTGACGGGCCCAGCTTGAAGAGCTGCGGGAACTGCTGCTGAATCTCCGTGAGCTGCTTTGCCGCCGCCACCTCGATGACAAAGGTTGCGTGCTGGAACAAGCCTCTGTCGCGGATCGGCGACACATAGGCGTTCTGCGCCCTCTCCACGAGTTCGAGCCGGATGGCACGGCGCTCCATCCTGGCGCTCAGCGCGCCCTGGAGATCGCGCAGCACCGGTGCGAAGGTGTCCGCCAGATTGTCATGGTCGTAGGCTGGGTAGATGCTCGCCATCCGCTGCGCCGAGGCGAACGTGGCGAGCTCTCCCGCGAGACCAATCAGACGCTCATAGAGCCGTTCCGGGTGCACGTATTGCGATCCGCGCAGATGGCGCAGCACCGGTATCTCGCGGTTGAGAACCTGCAGGATGAAGTAGTCCGCATACTGCAGCCCGCCCCCGGCGGTTGGATCGGCAGCGTAGCGTGCAAGTTCCTCGAGCTTCGTCTCGATCCAGCCGATCACCCGATCAATGATGCCGCTGAACCCGGCATGGGCCTGCGTGATGACGGCGGGCGGCAGATAGCGTTGATCGAAGACGATGGTCTTGTCCTGGATCTCGACGATCCGGGCCAGGCCGATCTGGATGTAGCCGGATTTCGAGCCGTCCATCCGTTCGTAGGCAAGCCGCGGATAGGCGATGTCGATCTCTTCCTCCATCCGGGTCTCGGCTGCCGAGTCTATGACACTCCCGCTGGCCCGCCAGTACCGCGACGCACTGTCCGAGTCCGGAAAATCAATCTCGCGCGAATTGCGCGCAATTGCAGGCAGAGACAGCCCGACAAGCATGTTCGATGTTTTCTCGTCCAGTGCGAGAGGTTCCGGCAAAGGCGAGGTATCCGGCACATCGAAGCAGGAGCCGTCCGGCAGGATACCCGCACACCGGCGCACCGCGAACTTGCCCTGCTGCGCGAGATCCTGATCTATCTCGAGCGCCGTGATGCCCCAGGGATAGGGCGTGATCCGCCCGACCCTGGCCCGCAGCATTTGATCATGGTATCGATCCGCCTGCTGAAAGTGCTGCGGTCGCAGAAAGAGCCCTTCGGTCCAAGCAACCTTGTTGTTCCAGGTCATCGCAGGGCTCCAATCACGCGCACCGTCACTGCGTCGAGCGCATGCTCAATCGATCTTGACACCGCTGCCCCCGATCTCGGCCAGCAACAGGGTGACTTCATTCTCCTCAACCGTCGCCTTCGCCCGCCACTTTGCCGTCTCGATTTGGCGATAGGCCACAGCAATGCCGACCTGCGTGATGCCGTCGGGCAGCTCGAAGATCCGCTTCTCCGTCTTGCCAGGCACCACAACCATGCGTGCGATCCGGGTCATGGTCTCCGCCAACGCTCCGAGCTCGTCACCCAGGAGAGCGTCCTGCTCGGCTGTCTCGAACGGCGCACCCGGCTTCAAGGCATAGAGAAACACCACCGACGGGCTCGCGCGCCCTGTCGGGTCCGGGTTCGCCTCTTCCGTCGCCGTCACGTTGACCTGCGCAACCGTCGGCTCGGGTGGCGGCGGTGGCGGGTCTGAAGAGCATCCGGCAGCCAACACACCAAGCAACGCAACGAAAGCCAGCGACCGTGCGATCCTTACCATGCCAGAACTCCTCTGCGGCGGCATACACAGCATGCCCCTCGGCCGAACCCGTTCGTCATTTCATCACCTCTGCCGGTCATACATGTCCGAGAACAGGATCATGAACGCGTCCACCATACCCCTCTCGTGACGCGCGGATTTCGCCTTGTAACGCTCGACATAGGTGTCCCAGAGCTTGGCGCGGTGCGAGCTGACAAGACCTGCGAGCCCACCTTCTTTTTCAGTGGCTCCCGCGATCAGTTCAGGATCGAGATCCTCGATCAGCGCCTGAAGGGCCTGCTGCATGGCGCCAAAGGTTTGCATCTGGTGCTTCTGGAGATCGGCGAAGCTGTCATTCAGCGTCTGATGCGCATCGAGATAGCTGCGTGTCTTTTCACCGAACATGATCCGCATCGCTTCGACGGCGTTTGGCGAAAACTTGAGCGCGTTGTTTTCCAGAGCGCCGATCATCGTGCGTTCTGACGAGCGCATGGCGCTTTTGGTCTCGGCCCGTGCGCGCAGCATGACGCGGAGGCTTTCCGCCACCACGGCCATGAGCGTGCCAAGCTGTTCGGCAAAGGCCTCCTCGGAATCGGCCCACACGGCCCCGGCTGGCAGCCCTGCACCACGCTCGAACGCTGCGATGAACTCGCCTGCGGCGGCCGGTGCGGCAGGCGCGGACTTCTCCCGCGCGGCAGGCGCTTCCTCCGTCTCTCCGTCCGCCCACTGACTTGCCAGACCTCGCGACCGGCCAAAGAGATTTCCGGGCTCCTGCTTTGGCGTGGGCTCTGGCGCGGCAGGTTGCTCCGCCTCGACGGATGGTTCGGGCGCAGGAACCGGGTCCGGCTCGTGTGGGGCGGCGGATGCCTGGCCTGCCGGCTCTGGCGGCAAAGAAGGATCCGCAGGCTCGGGAGGAGCGAACAGGTCGGAACCGTCTGCAGACAGCTCCTCGCGCGCCGGCTCGGGATCGGGTGGCGGCACGGGCTCTGCCACAGGCGGGGCCGCGGGGGGCGCGGCTGCCGGAGTGTCCGCCGGGGCCGGATCGGATCCCAAGGCAGCGCGCCAGTCGGGCGGCACGGCATCGGTGCTGCCAGATGTGTCAGAGCTGGCCGGGGTGTCCCAGTCCATCCCCTTCGAGCCTCCGCCGGCGATATCTGAAAGCGACGACGAAACGCTCCAAAGATCATCAGCCGGTGCTTCGGGCGGCGCGGGCTTAACTTCACCCATGCTCCAGGAGATGTTCTCCTCGGCCAGATCAGTGGGTCCCCGTGGCTGATCCAGCGACGGGTCAGGTGCGCGGGCCCGCGCCGCGAAGTCGCGCGTATCGACGGCCTCCGCCGCATCCGAGATGTCGCCCCAGGGGTCGGCGCCCGGGGTTGCCGAAGATGCCGGCGGAGCTGCTTCCTGCTCGCCGCTGATTGTCACGCCAATAATGTACTGACCTATGGTTATGCGGTCGCCATCCTCGAGCCTGTGTGGCTCGGTCAGGCGTCCGGGCCGCCCGTTCATCGTCGTGCCGTTCGTCGAGACGTCGTGCAGCCAGTAGCCGCCGTCACGATAACGCAGCTCACAATGCTTGCCTGAAATGAAGCGCTCGGGGTCAGGCAGTGTCCAGTCTAGATAGGGATCGCGTCCAATGTCGATGCCGCGCCGGTCAATCTCCATCGAAACCGGCCCACCATCGGGCAGCGTGTCCTTATTCTCTATGCGCAGAACCAAGGGCAATTTCTTCACCTAAAAGCGGAATTTCTTCTGTGATCAGTCTGCGGCACTTCCACTCCTTGTCAATATTCGGCGTCGCTGGGTCAGCGGATGACGCCTACTCGACGTGTTCCGGCGCATTGGTTGCAAGGGCTTCGCGATACTTCTTCCAAGGCGCCCCCCCGTCACCACCGCTCGCGAAGTCGAGAGCGCTGTCGACCGCTGTGCGCAACTTGGCCAGCCGTGCGAGCGGGTCCTCATCGACCCCGCCCAACAGGACGGCCATCGCAGCGCTCTTGCCGGAGATTTCCGGCGCGGGCGGCACGGCTTGAAGCCCCGCGGGCGCCATCGAGCCGCTGGTTGTGAAGGCCGCGAAGGCGATCCAGGCCCCGGCACCTTCGAAGTAGGCATCTTCCGCGAACTTTCCGGCGGCGACACGCTGCTCCTCCTCGGGTGTCTTCACCCAGGCCTCTGCGACGCGCAAGCCTCCCGCGACGCTCGGCTCTGTGAGATCGAGTGCCTTCAGGCATAGACATGCCCACCAAACCGCCTCGCGTTTCGGCAAAGCAAGTGCCGTGAAGATGATCGCCGCAGTCGGATCCTCGAGGGCCGCAAGTGCCCTCATGTGATCCTCCGGAGACACGTCTTGAGGCACCTCGCCAATGTCGGGCGCGGCCTGTGGAAATGCTTCGACGACCTGTGACGCGGTCGTGAAACGGATGCGGCGACTCATATTCAGCTCCCCCAGCAGGTCGCGCGACGGCAGTAGAGCCTAAGCCCAAGTAGAATACAACAGAACCCGGCTCTGGAAGTAGCATCTATCACATCTCGCACACCTTCATCGTGCTTGCTGACGAGCGCAGAGTTGACCCGCGCTCGGGGCCCCGGATCACGTGACCTCGTAGACGAAATCACCGTCGGCAACCGTGACCTTTGCTTCATGTATCTCCTCGTTCTTGAGCGAACGGTTAAGGACCTCGAGAGAGATCGCGGGCAGCATGGTGTTGGTGATGATGTTGTCGATCATCCGTCCGCCCGATGCAGGGTCGTTGCACCGACGCACGATCTCGCCAACGACGTCGTCATCATAGACAAACGCCGCGCCATGCTCGGAGCGCAGACGCTTGGTGATCCGGCCGAGTTGAAGAGAGACGATCTTGCCCATGTCCTCATCGGTCAGCGGATAGTAGGGGATCGTCACGATGCGGCCCAGCAGGGCTGCCGGGAACACCTTGAGCAGTTCCGGCTTCAGGGCTTCGGCCAGCTTCTCCGGCTCGGGCGCCAGCTCCGGGTCCTTGTTCAGTTCCATGATCAGATCGGTGCCGACGTTCGATGTCAGGATGATCAGGCAGTTCTTGAAATCGATCTGCCGGCCCGTGCCATCCTCCATCTGCCCCTTGTCGAAGACCTGGAAGAAGACCTCGTGGACGTCACCGTGGGCCTTCTCGACCTCGTCGAGCAGAACCACCGAATAGGGCTTGCGGCGAACCGCCTCGGTGAGTTTGCCACCCTCCCCGTAGCCGACATAGCCCGGAGGCGCGCCCTTCAGCGACGAGACGGTGTGCGCCTCCTGGTACTCGGACATGTTGATGGTGATCATGTTCTGCTCGCCGCCATAGATCGCCTCGGCGAGCGCCAGCGCGCTTTCGGTCTTGCCGACACCCGACGGGCCGCACAGCATGAAAACACCGATGGGCTTGTTGGGGTTGTCGAGCTTGGCGCGGTTGGTCTGGATCCGCTTGGCGATCATCTCGATGCCGTGCTTCTGTCCGATCACCCGGTCACCAACGATATTGGCGAGGTTCAGGATCTGCTGCACCTCATCGGCCACCATGCGACCCGCCGGAATGCCGGTCCAGTCCGAGATAATGGCGGCGACCGATTGCTCATCGACATGCGCGTAGATCATCCGCTGGTCGGGATTGATGGAATCGAGCTCACCAACCTTGCCTTCGAGTGCGGCGCGAACCGAGGCAGCGTCCGCCGCCTCCTCGCCGAGCTGCACGCGCATCTCCTGTATCTCTTTGACGATGCCCTGCTCTTTCTCCCACTCGGCCTCGAGCTCCGAAAGCTTCGTGCCCAGCTCTTCCAGCTCGGCTGCAAGTTCAGCGACACGCTCCTCGTCCGCCGTGCCGAGATCGCGCTCGGCCTCCTTGGACGCCTTCTCAATCTCGCGCGCTTCAATCAGCTTTCGTGTGTCTTCGACCGCTGCGGGTACGGCGACCTGGCTGATCGCCACGCGGGCACAGGCCGTGTCGAGCAGGCTCACCGCCTTGTCCGGCAGCTGGCGGGCCGGGATGTAGCGTGCCGACAAGCTCGCGGCGGCGACGATGGCGTCATCCGAGATCCGCACGCCGTGGTGGTTCTCGAGCACCTTCGCCATGCCGCGGAGCATGTAGCAGCACTTGTCAACCGACGGTTCATCGACATTGACCACCTGAAAGCGGCGGGTCAAAGCGGGGTCCTTTTCGAAGTACTTCTGGTACTCCATCCAAGTGGTTGCCGCGACCGTTCGCAGGGTGCCGCGCGCCAGCGCCGGCTTCAGCAGGTTGGCCGCATCCCCCGTGCCCGCCTGCCCTCCTGCGCCGATGAGCGTATGCGCCTCGTCGATGAACATGATGATCGGCGTCGGGCTCGCCTGCACTTCGTCGATCACCGCACGCAGACGCTGCTCGAACTCGCCCTTCATCGACGCACCGGCCTGCAGGAGGCCGATGTCGAGGCTGAGAAGCCTTACCCCCTGGATCGAGGGCGGCACTTCTCCCTTCACGATCTTCTGCGCAAACCCTTCCACAACCGCCGTCTTGCCGACACCCGCTTCACCGGTCAGGATCGGATTGTTCTGACGCCGCCGCTGCAGGACATCGATGATCTGGCGGATTTCGTCGTCACGGCCCACGATCGGGTCCATGTCGGCGGCCTTGGCCGTCATGTCGACACAGAACTTGTCGAGCGCCGTGGTCCCCGTTGGCCCTTCCGCCGCATCCGTCCCCGGCGCGCCGATCGAGGAGCCGTCCATCGGGCGCAGCGCTTCCTCATCGCTTTCGCGCCAGATCGCGTTGTACTCACCCGCGAGCGCATCGGCATTGAGCTTGCCGAACTCGGATGAGAGGTTCTGCAGGGTCCGGTTGAGCTTCATGTCCTTGAGCATGCCCATCAACACATGCCCTGTGCGGATCTGCATCTCTCCGAAGAACAGCGTCGCGTAGAACCACCCGCGTTCGAGCGTGTCCACGATCTGCTCCGAGACCTGGGGCATCTCGGTCACGCCCTTCTTGAAGCCGTCGACCACGACCTGCAGATCACGGGCGAGCTGACCTCGATCCAGCCCATAGTGATCGCAGGTCAGCGCCAGGTCCGAGTTGTCTTTCTGGAGCACATGCACGAACCAATGCGCGAGTTCGAGATTGGCATTGCCCGAGCCCTTTGCCTGTCGCAATGCTTGAATAAAACAATCGTAGCCGAGCCGGTTAAGCTTGCCAGTGACGGTCTCAAGGCTGATATCGGCCATGAATAAGCCCCCTTATGATCTTTCCTTAAGAAGTTGACACTTCTAACTTTTGCGCCTGCTGTTCTGTCGGCGCGGAACAAACCTCGTACGCACGTTCCCCTTGCCAGGATCCCGCGTGGGCGAGCGCATCCAGCTCGTCCACCCAAGTTCACCATACGACCCCAGGCAGGTCGGCTTCGGCTTTGGCACGGGGAGCACAAGCTCCACATCCCACTCGTACTCGAGACCGACCGCATTCTGCACAGCGTCGATGAGACGATCGGACCACGCACCCTCTGGCAGGAACTTTTCGTAGCGTTCCAGCGTCTCGGGAAAAATGCGCAAACGAAACTTGCTCTCAAGCACAAGGGTCTGCTCGCCCAGAAGCGCCCCGTCGCCAAACCCGGAATGCGCCTGCCCCAGGCGTGTGCGCTCCTCCTTGGGCAGGCGCAGATAGGAGCCGACGAACTGATCGACCTCGGCCTTCACACCAAAGACGCCCATCACGAGGCTCTCGACACGCGAGGCGCTGGCGCCCCGCATGGACAGAACACCGGCGAAGCCAAGCTTCTGGTGGTCCGGCATGCTGTCGAGTCCATGCCAGGCCTCTGAGCCGAGCCCGATTGTCGAGCCCACATAGTCCGAGAAACGGTCCTGGTCGGGTCGCGACAGGTGCGCGGACGGGCGCGCATCCGCGTGGGCACGATAAAAGAGCTGCAGAAAACGGTTGTTGAAGATATCGAGGAAGCGCACGAACGCATCGTCGCGCTGCGCAAACCAGGCGAGTGCTTCCTCGGTAAGGCTGGATGGCAACGGCCCCATCGGCCCGAGCAGCCCCATGAACTTCACACGAATTCGGTGCTTCCCACGCTCGGTTTTCGGGTCGAATGACGCGACGTTCGATGCCGGAAAATCAATGAACGGCACCTGACCGAGGTCGAGGTACTCTTCACGCCGAACGGCACTGTCCCCGAGCCGAGGTTTGTCCGGATTGAGCGCCTCGATCAGCGCCAGCGTGCGCAACATGTCGTGGCGCCACGGCTCCTCCGCGAGGTTCTGCCGCCAGCTCATAGCGTCTGTCTCCGCCCGGCACGTGGCGGCCAGCGCTTGATCTCCTTGCGCTCAGGGGTTCGGATGACGGTCTGGGTGAACTGGTTCAGGGACACATACTCCGCAAAGAACCGGTCGAGTACGGCACCCAGCAGAAACACGCCCGAACCCTCGAAGGCCTTGTCCTCGATGGTCACGGTAATTTCGATACCGCGTGCAACGGCAACGCCGCTCAGGGCCCGGACGCGCCGAACCACCGGTTTGCTGTCGACCGAGCGCAGACCCCGTATCCGCCTTTCGACCACGGTGTCGTTCAGATCCGCAAAGAGAGAGAGAACTTCTTTCAGTGCCGCCGCTCCCTCCCCCGCCCGGTTCTCGATCAGACCGAGATGGTTGAGGCTGAGCACGTTGATGAGACGCCATGCATTGACACCCGAGTAGTTCGGGTTCGAACGGTCCGAGACCGAGCTGATCAGCGGCTCGCGCGGCTCGGTTGGCTGTGCGACGGCGCGCAGGCGAATTTGGTCGTTCTCCAGAAGCAGGAAATCCGCACCCGTCTCGCCCACGGGCAGATGTTCGGGAAGGTGGCGGTTCGAGCAAAGCGCCCGGATCGACAACTCGGAGTAGGGATCCGCCTCTTCTTCTGCCCGCTCGTGACCGGTGAGCGAAAGAAACGTGTCCGTGCCCATGTAGTCCGAGCGCAGGCCGTACTTGATCTCATCACTGGTCCGGCGGCGTTGCACCCGACGGATCGAGTAGAACAACGCATTCGACGTGGCAGTCTGATCATCCGGCGCCGTGTAAATCGGATACACTGGCACCCGCTCGGACTCGCCCGACCGGTGCGCTCGCACCGCAAGCATCCGGTGAGGCTCGAACTCGAGATAGCGTGTGCGCTCCGGCACAACCTGGTACTCGTGCTCGTTGGGTTTCAGGAAAATGCGATCACAGGTCTTCTCGAACAGATTGATCGCCGCGGCACAGTTCAGCCCGAAGGCGTCCAGTTCCACTGCCGTCGAGAGACGTGGATTCACGTCGTCGAAGACAAATACGAGTTCAAAGGCCGGGGACGTCACCTCTTCGAGATAACGGCCAAGCCCGTTCAGCCGCAGACCAAGGAACTTCTGCGGGAACGTAAAATAGTCCCGGATGTGATCGAAACCCCGGAAGGCCCGATGATCCACGGGGTAGAGACTTTCGTCATCGTCAAAGCCGATCTGGTCCAACACCTCGGAGATCGGCAGGTTGCGGACATGCCACTTTCCATCCGACGACTGCCAGCGTAGCGCCAGCTGCACGGAATGTCCGAAGATCTGCTCGTAGATTGTAACGGCATCTGCATCCGGGCCGAGGCAATGAATCGAGAGGCGGGGGATCTTCAACCCCTTCGCCCAGCTCTCAGGCTTGTCGGCAGCATCAGCCTGCTTTGGCTCGTCCTCGATTTTCTTCGCCGTGCGCACCTGGAAGCCAATGCGAAGACCCGCAACAGCCTCACTGGCGACGCGAATCCCCATCGCCTCGAGGGGCGCCACCGATCCGATGTACTCGGCACGTGTCAGGCTCAGCGGCCAAACGGCAATCTCACTGGAAAGCCGGTAGCGGCAGGCGATCGAACGGTCGCGTTCGCGGTAGGTCGCATCGATGTAGGCACCGCGCTCGAGCACCAAGCCCTCACGCAGCGCCTCGTCGCCAAACTCGGGCAGGACTTGTGCCAGAAACACCGACGGGACCGGCGCGAGGAAGTTCGGCACAAGCTGCTCGAGCAGATTGTCTGTGAATGTCGGAAACTCATGCTTCAGCTTGAGTTGCACACGTGTGGCCAGAAACGCCGCGCCCTCGAGCAACGCCGCGATCATCGGATCGGGGCTTTCCTGGGTCATCGCGCCTAGTCGCTCGGCAACGCCGGGATATTCTTCGGAGAACTCCTGCGCGTGCTCGTAGAACAGTGCGAGCTCGCGGTTGTAGAGTTGCATGAATTCCCGGTTCATCCGCTCGGCCTCACATCCGACCGATCTTGATCTCGCCAGAGTCGAGCTCGACTTCGGTGACAAACTCGATTGACGTGGGCACCGGATCCGCCCGCATGTCGGCACGCACCACAAACCGGATTGAAAGCTCTTCCTCACCCTCTTCGTCACGCTCGATCTTGATCGTGCGCGCCAGAAGCCGCGGCTCGAAGTCGCGGAACACCTCTTCGAGTTCGCCGCGGATCGCGTTTATACGCTGAGTCTCATCGATCGTTTTGTTTGCCAGGTCCGGCAAGCCGTAGTTGAGGATCGATTTCTTCACCTGGGGCAGGTCCTCGACCAGCTCTGGGGCGGCTGATTCGAGGTTGGTGCTGTTGAGGAGCGCCGTCAAATCCTCGGCCAGCAACATCTTCAACGCGTTGTCTGAGAGCGATCGCCGCATGGACCCCGTGGAGCGACGGCTGGCGATGACACGTTCACCGCCCTCGTCCCGGATGTCGAGCGCCTTGCTGGAATCCTTCGCTTCCGCCGCGCTGCGGAACGCATACATCAGCGGTGCCCGAAGACGTTCCGAAGTTTTCGACTTTGCCATGCTGAGGCACCTTAAACCTGAAACCGGGCTTCACCGATCTCGAGCAGTGGAAAGTCGTCCTCTGCACTCATCAGCACGCGTTGGCCTTTGCCGGTAAACACCTCCGAGCCAGCGTCGACCCAGTCTGTTCCACGCGCGAGCGCATGAGCGGCATCATCCGATGCTTCGGAACCATGATACCGGGTCGGTACGAATCCGTGCAGGACACGTCCGTCTGACCACGTGAAGTGCGCAGGCGACCAGACGAAGTGATTGATCTGACTGGGCTTCTCTATCCTGACGGACGTCAGCGCCGAGAACGGGACCCAGCAGTAGTCACCCTCCGTCGGTAGGAAGGCTTCGAGCATTGGTCCATAACGGGCATCACCATCCATGAGCCAGCTGAACTCGGTTCCATCGATGTTGCCCGCTGCTGTGCCCGCCTCGGAAAGCGCATCCTGGCGCATGGTGGCACCGCCTGCGACATCGCCGCCCTGATGCATCTCGAAGGCCTTGGCAAAGCCCGCCATCCAGTCTTCCGGATCACCGACGATGGCCGGCGCGGTGCCGTCCTCGTGGCAGGCGCGCCTTTGCCCCTCGAGTTTCAGCAAAATCTGAAACTGCTTCCAGATCGGCGACTGTACGGAGGACGACGTCATCAACGCTTCAATCTGCGCCTCGGCCCGATCCCATTCGCCGTTCAGGCAGAAAAGCTGGAAGAGCTGTGCTCGTGCTTCCGGATCGCCCGGATTGTTGCGCACGGCCCCCTTCCCCTCGCCAAGAGCACCCTGCAGATCACCATCTTTCAGAAGTTCCAGCGCGGTCGGCATTCTGCCATCTCCCTCGTCGCCCCGTTCGGTCGGGTTCGGCTCAGCCCTGACGGACTGCATACATGTTGACCCGGCACCGGTTGGAACGGCGCCAGGCCTCTTTCATCTGGCGGAGACAGCACTTGTGACAGTCGAGCAGAATGCCCGCCGCTGTCTCCGCTCTGAAAACGGTTCTCCGGATCAGACGGAGACGTTCTTCGCGATGTTAAAGCCGAAATCGACCGCACCGCCGCCAGCGCCTTTGTCGTCTTGCGGGGTGTATGTCATCTTCCACTCACGGAAGTTGAGCGTGACATTCTCGGTCAGGCGGTCCTCGCCACCCGAGCCACCTGTCGAAACCGATGTCACGATCAGCTCTTTCATGTCGAGCTTGATGTACTCAAGAGGCTTGTCACCTGCCTTGCGCACGATCAGTTGTGCCTCGCCGAGGTGCGTACCCTTCGAGCAGGCCTGCATCAGCGTCACCGAGCCCTTGTCGACCCACTTCGTGATGCTGAGGTCCTGGAAATTCGCCTTGCCGGCACCGCCGCCGCCACCGACGTGCATGGTACCGCTTTGCGACATCCCCCACGACCACGCAAGAACGTCATTTTCGCCCTTGTGCTTGTCGTCTTCGGACTCGCCGGCGACGCCTTTGATCTTGATGAACATATCAACAGCCATGGAACTCCTCCATTGGTGCAAGTTTCAGAAAGAGGCAAAATTTGCCCGACGTAATGAACGGAGCATGATGCAAAACCTCCGTCAAAGCAGTACCAAACGCTACAAACACTGACGGGGGCACACACACGCCCCCGCGCCGCAACACTCCCTAATCGTTCGGCATCCGCGAGACGAGGCTGAGCCCCACGTCGACACCTTCGAGCTGATAATGGGGACGCAGGAAGAACTTGGCGAAGTAGTAGCCGGGGTTCTCTTCGTCTTCCTTAATTTCGACCTTGGCATCGGCCAATGGTTTGCGGGCCTTGGTCTCTTCGGTCGATCCCTCGGGGTTGCCGTCGACATAGTTCGAAATCCAGCTCTGAAGCCAGACCTCCATGTCGCGCTTCTCCTTGAAGGACCCAACGGTGTCGCGAACCATGCACTTGAGGTAATGAGCAAAACGGCAGGTCGCGAACATGTAGGGCAGACGCGCCGAAAGGTTGTCCGCGGCCGTTGCGTCGACCCCTTGCGGTCCCTCGAACACCCTCGGCTTGTAAAGCGACTGCGCCCCGATAAACGCCGCCTTGTCGGTGTTCTTGCGGTGGATCAGCGGGATCAGACCGGACTTGGCCAGCTCTGCTTCACGCCGGTCCGGGATGGCCACTTCGGTCGGGCACTTCATGTCGACGCCGCCATCGTCGGTCTTGAAGGTGTGCGTCGGCAGGTTCTCAACTTCACCGCCTGAGGTCACACCGCGGATGCGGGTGCACCACCCGAACTCCTTGAAGGCACGGTTGACGTTCGTGGCCATCGAGTAGGCGGCATTGATCCAAGCATACTTCGAGCCGTCGTGGCCGTCGACTTCCTCTTCGAAGCCGAATTCCTCCACAGGTTCGGACTTGGAACCGTACGGCACGCGTGCCAGCGTTCTTGGCATGCAGAGGCCGATATAGCGGCTGTCGGGGCTGTCACGGAGCGACTTCCAGGCTGCATATTCCGGGGTATCGAAAACTTTGGAGAGATCGCGCGGATTGTTGATCTCGGACCAGTCGTCCATGCCCATGAGCTTCGGCGCGACACCGGTGAACATCGGCGCATGGCAAGCACCGCAAACCTTGGACATGTCGCGCAACAGCTGAACGTCCATTGGCGAGTGGTCAAAGTAGTAGTCCATTACCAGCGAGGCATAGGGCTCACCGCCCAGCTGACCGAACTCGTTCTCGTACATCTTCTTGAAGATCGGGCTCTGGTCCCAGCGCGCGCCGGGATAGGACTTGAGCGTCTTGTAGAGTTCGTCCTTGCCCACATTCATGACGCGTATCTTCAGCGTGCTGTCGGTCTCTGAATTCATCACCACGTGACTGAGACCGCGCCATGCGCTTTCGAGCTTCTGGAATTCGGGCGCATGCATGATCGCGTTCATCTGGTCCGAGAGCTTCTCGTCCAGGCGGGCGATCATTTCCTCGATCGTGTCGAGGACATCCTCCTTGACGACCTCGGTGTCGGCAAGCGCCTGGCTGACCAGGATGCCGATGGCATTGTCGACCTCGCTCGCCGCACGCTCGGTGCGCGGCTTGAAGCTCTGCTTGAGGAGATCGGCGAATTCGTCCGGAGACTGGGTCTCGGTTGCACCGGCAGCGCCGGCGGCTTCAGCTTCAGTGCTCATGGGGTCCCTCCCGAGATTACTCGTCGCCACCCTCGTTCGCGGCGGCGGCCGCGTCGTGCTTCTCCTTCAGCGCCTTCATCAGATCGGGGTCCTGAAGGAGCTGCTTGATCTTGTCCTCGGCCGCGACCTTGCCGTCCATGTATCGCGTGAGGTTGGCAAGCGCTTCACGCGCCTCCAGAAGCTTGGCGACCGGCTCGACCTGACGGGCGATCGCCGTTGGGTTGAAGTCGTCCATCTTCTTGAAACGCAGATCGACGGACATTTTCTCGCCTTCCTCGCCGCCAATCTTGTTGTCGACCTTGAAGGAAACGCCCGGTTCGATCTTCGACATGCGCTCGTCGAAGTTGTCCATGTCGAACTCGAGGAACTCCCGCTCGGCGACGGTATCCTTCTCGACTCCGGCATTGTTGCCTGACAGATCGGCCATCACGCCCATCACGAACGGGATCTCGATTTTCTTGTCCGCGTTGTAGGGATCGTCGTAAGCGATGTGCACACGCGGCATGCGGTTCCGACGAATAAACTTCTGACCGCTGTCAGCCATACCTAATCTCCTTGCTCGGTGGGACGCGCCCAAATTGCGGCGTAAATTCTCTACCTATATTTTGACCGCTGCGCGCTTGGGTTGCAAGCAAGTATAACCCGAAAGCATCCCGGCTGCACACCCGCGATCTCACCAGGAACTGCTTCCGTCTTCATCGGCCGTCTTTGTTGTGCCGAGAGCACCATCGGGAAGCACGTTGCTGAGCAGATCGATAAAAGTTTTGCTCGACAGCTCGATTGCGCGCTCGACGAGGAGCGGCACAGGGCTGGTCGGCTCTGCCACCCGGTAGTAGCCTATGACCTTTTCCAGCAGTGCGATGGCTTCGGGACGGGAGTTCGCGACAAAGGCAGAGGCTGCAATCGCTTCAGGTTCCGGCTCGGGCTCTGATTCTGGCTCGGGCTCGGGCTCGGGCTCGGGTTCTGGCTCCGCTTCGGCATCTGGCGCACTGTCTTCCTGGGCCTCTTCCTCAGCGGCATCCTCGGCGCCCGCATCCGCTTCTTCAGCGGTCTCATCCTCAACCTTGGGTGCGGCGTCGTCTGTTGCCTCTTCGTCCGCGGGCTCGTCGTCCGATATCTCGTCACCTTCGAGGCCGGTGCTTTCCCACGAGCTCCAGCCTTCGCTGTTTGGCTCTGCCTCAGCGGCCTCGCTCGCATAGTCCGGCGCGGGGTTGCGCGATTCCAGTGTCTGAATCGAGAGCTGGAAGAATGGATCGCGTCCCACGGTCAGCACCGCCGATGCTGCATAGTCCGGCACCATGTCGTTCATGAGCTCAAAGAAATTCTTGGTGGCTGCCCCCTGCGCCTCCCGGAGAATGATCGGGACCGGGCTCGAGGGTTCCTTCTCGGAGAAGTAGCGGGCGGCGGCATTCAGTGCGTCCACCGCCTCTTCGCGATTGGCCACGGCTCCGGCGGGCAGTTGCACCACCACGGCGGTCGAGCCACCTGCAGGGGCGCCTTCGGACACGCTCTCGGTCGCGCCTTCGGCCACAGCGTCGTCGCTGCCGGTGGCGCTCTCGATCATTTCCACGATCTTTTCGACCGACTGCGGCAGGCGTTCGAGCTTGACGGCTTGATCGAAGCCTGCTTCCTCGATGCAGACCACACGGATACCGTCAATCGCTGCCTTCAGACGATCGATGTGCCCGCGCGCGGCGGCAAGCTCATCTCCGCCTTCCTCGGCAAGGGCGCCTGTGATCGTGCCCGAATCAAGTGTGTCCTCGCCTTCGCGGGGATTAACATCGCCATGAGCGATCTGCCATTTTCGCAGGGTGATCGGTCCGTAGCGGCGGCTCCGGATCACAGGCACGTGCTGGAACGGCAGAACCGAGTTGGGCATGTCGTCCAGCGGGTAGAGATAGGCCATCCTTAGCTCGCAGTCGCCATCCATCGGCTGCGGGTGCACGTCCGACCAGTGCTCCTTCAGCAGTTTGTGGATGGCCTCGATCGCATCGGCAAATCCCTCGAGATTGTTCTGGAGCACATACAGCTTGGCAAGCGGAACCAGCAGACGCACGTCACGTGTACGCTCGAGGAACTCCCCGATCTGGTCATAGTAGTCGTCGAACTTCAGGGTTTGTGGGTCGAAACTGAAGAACGACGTCGGCAAATCACCCTCGATCCCCGCCATCAGGTTCATGAAGTCCATGTCGAACTCCATGTCCAGATCAGGGCCGCAGGGCTGCTCATCGCTGATCGGTTCGGTGATCGTCGAGAGATCCGTCTTCGCCATCTTCTTCCCTCTGCCAGGCCCGCTTCTCAGGCCTTGGGTGTGGTACCACCCTCGCTCAACGGCGGCAATTCGGGCTGGTCGATCCCCGGTGCCGGCGCTGGTTGTGTGCCAAGGCGAAGTTTACGCGCTCCGTCACCGATTGTCGCGAACGGCGCCCAAAAGAACGGGTGCGAGAACTCGCCGCCCGCAACAAGTTTCTCCTGCGAGGTCCGCATCGCCTCCGCAATGCTGACCTGGCTGTCCTTGGCGACCGCATCATAGAAGCCAACCATCAGTTCCTGCGTGGCCCGGTCGTCGACAGACCAGTGAGTCGAGAGCACGTTGCGCGCACCCGCGTAAAAGAAGCTCCGTGCAAGCCCGCTCAGACTTTCGCCGCCGGCGGCGTAACTCCCGCCGACGCCGCGGAATCCGGTGAAGCCCTCGCCCCCCGCACCTGCTCCGCCGCTGGTATCGCAGGCCGACATGACCACGAGCTCGGCATTGAGGGAGAGATCAACGATCTCGCTCGCCTCGAGCAGCGTGTCACCGGTGTTCGATAGGGAGGTCACCAACCCCGGTTCCGGCAAGCATTCGGGGTCCTGTGCGAGCAGACCATGGGTGGCGAAGTGCAGCACCCGAAACCGCGAGAGGTTCATGCTCTTGACGCCGGTATCGGTGAAGTCCTTGCCCAGCACCACGTTCTCGTCTGATAGCCCCAGCGCTTCCTGCACCAGCGAGAGTTCATCTGCTGTGCCGTCAAGTTCGTTCAGAAAACCCAGCGCCTCGACCGAGGTGCGGCAACTCTCGGGCAGACCGCGCTGGTCAGAGATCCGGGTGACCACCGACGGATCATCGCCAAACTGGTTGAAGTCGCCGAAGCCCAGGAACGGTTCCGGCGCATTGGACGCAGGCACCCGCCGGCCGATGAAGAACGATGAGATTGAAACACCGGTTGTGATCCCCGTGGTGCGGCCGAGCCAGTTCACCTTCGAGTAGTCGAAATAGGGCGCGTCGGTGTCGAGCCCGGCGATCTCGATCTCATCGGTGTGGGGCTCGGAGATCAACACGTTGAAGGGCATACTCATCAGCGGCCCGCTCGGCACGATCACGAGATGTTTCGCACCAGCAATCTTGGACTTCACAGGGCCGAAGAGTGTCCTGAACAACTGGTAGGTTCGCTCGAGATCGAAGGCGAGGAGGAACTCTCCGTCGATCGGCTCGCGGATCGCGCGCACTTCCTCTTCGGCGGTCTCGAGGGCCAGTGTGGTCTCATACGCATCGAAGGTCAGATTGGTGATCACCGCCACCAATCCCTTGTCGACGCCGAGATGGATGACTGCCATGACCTCGCCATCCGCGAGACTTGCCTGCGCTTCCTGCAGCGACACCGTGGCATCGACCAGCTGGTCGTAGTTCGGCGCGATCTCGGCGAGGGTCGTGCGCTTTGCAACAAGACTGCCGCGGGCCTCCGACAACTTGGCCTCGGTGACCCGTTTGAAATGAACATCGGCATTGGGGTCGGCTTCGAGACGGTCGAAACGTGCGGCGAGAATGTTGATCTCGCGCTCAAGGTTCTGCACCTCGCGAATGGCCTGCGCGCGACGGTCATCACCCGAGCTGAGCCGCGCCGAGAGCTGCGAAAGGGTCTGTGCCGTGGCGGAAGAGCGAACCCGCTGCATCAACTCGAAGAGCTCGGCCTGCGCCTCACGATCTCCGGTCTGAACGTCGACGAGGATCTGGTCGATCACCGAGCTTGCCTGCTCGATCTCGAGGTTCTGGTTGTCATCCTTGATGATCTTCAGCGCGGCGCGATAGGCGGCCTGCCCCTCGCGGCCCCGGTCGCTTTGGATCAGGATCTCGCCCTTCTTGAAGAGCAAGAGCGCCTCAGGCCGGGAGTTCACCTCGTAGCGGCGCAACAGCTCGACCGCACCATCGATTTGGCCCACGGCTCCCTGGATGTCCCCGGTCGAGACAAGACGGTCCGCCCTGAGCGAGGCGATCTCGGCTCGCAACCAGCGCCCATAGACCTCGGGAATGCCCTCGAGGTTGCGGTTTGCGATATCGATCAGCTCGTTGATCTCTTCGCTCGGCTTGTCCTGTGCCCGCATCGCGCGGGCCATCACATAGGTCGCCTGGACGCGCTGAAGGCGCAGACGCTGCCGATCAGAAAGCCGGATCCGGCTGCTTTCGATGGCGGCATCTCGGACGATTCTGGCGTTGATGATGTTCGCATGCTCCTGCTCGACCAGCAGTGCACCGTCCTCACGCGCCAGCACCTCGAGCTGATCATGCGCCGCCGTCGCCCCGCCGGCATCGAGGTCCGCGATCAACTGATCGAGCCGGTCGGACGCGGACTGGGCCACTTCCTCGGCTTTGGCATACTGCTTCAGATTCATCTGATGCTGAGCGTAGAACAGGTCGGGCTTTGCCTTCTCCGACGGCGGGCCGAGCTCGATCACGATGTCACGCGCGCGCTGGAAGAGGTTCTCGGCAGTCTCGAATTGACCAAGGTTGCTCTTGTTGAGCGCCAGGTGGAGACGCAGGCTTGAGGCCCGTGCGGGATCGGTCGGAAAAAGGTCCCGCGCAAGGCCGAGCGTTTCGCGATAATCCTGTTCGGCAGCGGAGAACTGCAGCAGCGTGTTGCGTGTGTAGGCCTGGCGCTGCAGGCTCGAGAGACGGGAGGCCTTGACCGCGGTCTGGCGAAGTTCATCGCGCCGGCTCTCATCGATCTCCTGGCGCTCCTCGAACACCCCGCACGCCCCAATGGCGAACACCAGAACCAGACCGAAGGCGCGTGTGATCGACATCAGTCCCATTCCTCCTCGTCGCCGCGGTTGGAGAACGGATCGTCCTCATCCTCGGTTGGATCAACGAACTTGATGCCGAGAAGTTGGTCATCATTGAACTCGAAGGTCAGCACCAGCGAGCCGATCGGCTGGCAGGACGAAGCGATCAGCAGCACACATCCATTTGCGGTCAGTGCCGCGCTTCCGACAAACCCGGCGCCTGACTGGAAGCCCTGGATCGCCGCGTTCTGACCGGACGCGGAGTTGAAGTTGCCGAAGAGAGTAAAGCTGTCGAAGGCACCGCCAATGGTGGTGAGACCGTCAATCGTGGTGCCAGCGCCTTGATCGGTGATGAGCGAGGTGTTCTGCACAACCACACGCGCGCCGGGACCGGTCGCGAAGAACCCAGCCGACCCGGTGACGCGCAACAGATCACGGCTGTCGAAGATGTCGGACGGGAACGTGAACGGATCGAAGGTCAGATCACCCGAGTTCGCAATGAAGATCGCGCTGCCGATCGAGAAAGTGCCGGTGTCGATCTCGAAGTTTGCCACACCGGCGTTCAAGGTGAACGGGTCCAGCGTTGTGTCCTCGATCGTGAAGCCGCGCCCGACATCGATCAGGATCGAGTTGGCCGTGAACGTCAGACCGTCTTGCAGCGTGTTGGCGCCGCGCGACGAGGTAAAGGATCCGTTCGGCGCGCGCAGGGTGAGCTGACCGCCCGTGCTGAGCGGTGTCCCGGCTACGGTGGTGATCTCGAAGCTTTGCTGCGTGGTGAGATCGATGCCGGTTCCTGCATTGATCGTCGCGAAGGTCAGAAAGCCACCTGCGCTGGCGGTGACCGAGCCACCCGCACTTGCCGATCCAAGGGTCAGCTCATTGGTGGCCGACAGGTCGATGTCGCCACCTGCGGTGACCGTGTTCAACAAGAGCGCGCCGTTGGATTGCAGATCGATGTCTCCGGCAGCGCTCAGCGCACCTCCGCCTTGCCCGGGGGACAGTGCGACCTGCCCGGCGTTCGCAGTGTCGCTGATCGATCCTGCCACCAGAATGTCGAGGCTGCCTGTGCCCGCAATCGTCGCGTCGGCCGCGCCGTCGGCATTGGCGGTGGCCGACAGCACCAAGTCGTTGATGTCGCTGATCGCGACGTCCTCCCCCTCGACGGTCAGGGACTGATAGTCGTGCTGCCCGCTCTGGAGCGCCACGTCGAAGAAGTTGCCGCCCGTTGCGCTCTCAGCCTGGATGGACGTGCTGCCACTGACCGCGATCCGGCTTGCCGTCGTGTCGGTGATCGATCCGCCGCTGCGCAGAATCAGATCGCCTGTCGCCGTGATCGTACCCACCGACAGCGCATCTTCATCGCGGATCGAGATGAAGTCCCCGTCCGCGCTCAATGCATCGGTGGCGTCGTTCGCACCCCCGGCATTGCTGTCGAAGTTGTTCACCGCGTCGTCGAGCACAATGTTGCCGTTGGCGATCAGGGTTGTCGTGCCGCCAACGTCGATGCCAGTGCCAGATGTCGATGCATCGCTGTCTGAGATCGCGCCGTTCGCAGTGACTGCAAAGTTGCCGCTGGCATCCACATCGCCCAGCGTCAGGCCGTCGCGATCCTGCACCGTGATATCCGCGCCGGCAACCGAGAGCGCGGAGCCGAAGCGGTTCACGCCATCATCCAGGGTGACATCCCCATCGATCGAACCACTTGTCGCTGCGATACGCGCGGTGGCGCCGACATCGATGCCATCCCCGACAATGGCGGCCCCGCTGTCTGTGATGGCGCCTCCGGTGTTCACAGTCAGCGCGCCGGTCGCATCGATGTCGCCAAGTTGCAGAGCAGTCTCATCAGCCAGAGTGATGTTGTCCGCAGAAGCATCGACCCGGTCGGTGAAGTCATGCACCGCATCGTCGAGCACGATGTCATCCGCCGCGGTCAGCGTGCTCACACCACCAGCATTGACGCCCGCACCACTGACGTTCGCGCCCGCATCGACGATGCTGCCATTCGCCGTGACCGTCAGGGTCCCGCTGGCATCCACATCGCCCAGAGCAATGCCCGAGGTGTCTCGCAACACGATCGTTGTGCCGGCGGCAGAAACCGCATCGCTCGGCAAACTTCCGCCATTGCTGTCGAAATCGTTCACCGCATCGTCGAGCCGAATGGCGGCACCCGAACTGAGGGTCGTGGCTCCGGCAACGTTGATACCGGCACCAAGAACGCTGGCACCATCGTCGATGATCGTACCAGCAGCAACCACGCTCAGAGTGCCTGTCGCGTCGATGTCGCCCAAGCGGATCGCGTCGATATCAGCCAGTGAGATCGACGTCCCGCTCGCATCCACCCGGTCAACTGGGCCGCCCGTGCTGTCACTGTCGAAATCGTTGACGGTATCGTCGAGCGCAATCGCGCCACCGGCCACGAAGGTGGCATCTCCTGCCACATCGATGCCTTGTCCCGCGGTCACCGCGCCGCTGTCGACGATCACCCCTCCAGCCTCGACGGAGAGCGCGCCGTTGACATCAAGATCTCCCAGCGCGACCGAGTTCGCGTCGCGTAGGCTTACGTTTGCAGCGCTTGCGCTGACGGCGTCCGACGGAGTTCCCACCGCATCCGAGTCGAAATCGTTCACAGCATCGTCGAGCGTGATGTCTCCGCCGGACACGAGACGCGTCGCGCCTGCAACATCAACGCCTGCCCCGGCAACGCCCGCACCGCTGTCGGTCAAGTCGCCACCTGCCGATGCCTCCAGCGCGCCCGATGCATCGATGTCGCCGAACACCAGCGAGTCGACGTCTGCGATCGTGATGCTTGCCCCGGCTGCGCTGAGCGTGTCGCCGCTGTTATCTGTGTCGAAGTCATGGGCAGCATCATCGAGCGTGATGTCACCTTGCGCCGTCAATTGAGTGGCGCCGGCCACATTGATGTCACCACCAACGCCGCCGTTGCCATCGTCGGAAATCGCAGCGCCGGCGACGACGGTCAAAGCTCCGCTGGCATCGATGTCGCCCAGTACAATGTCGTTCGCATCGGCGAGCGCGATGTTGGTGCCGTCCGCATCCACGCCGCCACCGAAGTCGTTTGCAGCGGTCTGCAGTGCAATGGCCGCTCGCACGTCATTGGCAGCCACGCCGTCGTCCTGATCGTCAACCGCGCGGAAGGTCGTGACACCCGCAACCGACACCCCATCGGACGTTTGTGTGATGGTGCCGTCCGCATCGACTGACAGATCCTGCGCTGCCGAGACCGCACCGAGTGTGATGGTGTTGTCATCGACGAGGGTGATGTCGGTGCCCGATGCACTCACGGCACCAGCAAAGTCATTGCCTGTGTCGTCCAGCGCAACAACACCACCCGCCGAAAAACTGGATGTGCCACCCACGTCGATTGCATCTCCAGGCGTGCTCGACGAACCCTGATCGGTGATCGCCCCAGCCACACCGGTGACAGACAATGTCGAGGCGATGTCGAAGTCTCCCAGCAGAACGTCATTGGCGTCTGCAAGCGTCGCCGATGTCGCCGAAACCGTGACGAGCCCTTGGAAGTCGTTGTCCTGGTCGTTGAGGGTCACCGCATCGGCGCTGATCGTGAGCGCGCCCTGGACGGTGGTCTCGATCACCGAAGTCGCGGCCGGCACCGAGCGCACATCATCCCCCGCATCCAGCGTGAGCGCAGCCCGGAAGATCGAGCTGCGCGTTCCCGCTGTTGCTGAGTCACCGAAATCGATGTCACCGCTGGACTGGATCTCTATGTCCCCGATCGCAGTTCCGCTGTCGAAGTCGAGGATTTTGAAGGGCGACGCAAGCGTTCCCGTGTCGGCGAAGAGAACCGAAGATGTGTCGAGATTGCCAGCGTCGGTGGTCCCGAAGGCAATCGTGAAACCATTGCCCGAACCGTCGGTGGCAGCGATCCCCGCGGTCTCCGAGAAGCTCATCTGAGGTGACGTCAGCGTGGCTGTGCCCGCACCTCCCGCGACCGAAACCACGCCATCAATGTCGAAATCAAGCGCCGTCAGGTCCAGCGTGCCGCTCACAGTGGACGCGCCGAGGCTGAGCTGATCGATGTCGGCAATCTCGACATTGCCTCCCGTGAGACTCAGTGCATCACCGGTTATGTCGCTGTCAAAATCGTGGAGCCCGTTTGCCAGGCTGATGTTGTCGACGCCCGCATTCACGTCAGAAGCACCAGTGACAGAGATCGCCTGTCCTACGGTGTCGGTGACTGCACCGCCCGCATCGATGTCCAGTGCTCCGGCATCAACCGCACCCAAGGCCAGAGCATTCTGATCCGTGATCTGCACTGTCCCGGCGTCGCCCGAGGCGTCGCTGTCTGCATCGACACTCACCACGCCGGTGAAGTCGTTGGCAGCGTTGCTCAGCACCACCGCGCCACCCAGAGCGGTGAAGGTCGCACTGCCCTCGATGTCCTGAATGCCGCCAGAGGCATCCATTCCCCCCGTGCCGTTCGAGGTGATCGCAACGTCCTGGGCGTCTACATCGCCGAGTGTCAGATCGGTGTCGTTGTCGACGAAGGTGACGTTGGCATGGCCACCGTCATCGTCGATGTCGGTGTCGAGCGTCACCGTGCCGCCGAACGTTCCGGACGTCCCGTCGATTGTTAGGCTCGCGGCACCGGCGCTCTCGGTCAGGAAGCTTGCATCGCCACCAACAGCCAGAGTGCCGCTGTCAGTGATCGCACCGCGCGCCGTGACGTCGAGCGTGCCACCAACCGAGATGTCGGCGAGGTCGATCCCGTTGACATCGTTCAACACGACCTGGTTCAGCGCAGTGGCGTTGACCGTGCCGAAGTCGTGAAGCTGGTCATTGTCCAGGATCACGCCACCATTGGCCGCAGAGAGGTCCGCCGTTCCGGTGGCCGTGATGGCGACCCCCGGTGTGTCCGTGATGTCACCCACGGTCGATGTGACGACCAGATCGCCATTCGTCGCCGTGATCTGCCCCAGTTGGATCGACCCTGCGTCCTGGATGACGATGCTGTCGCCCACGGCTTGGACCACATCGCCTGAAGCGTCGGTATCGAAGTCGTTGAAGGCGTCGTTCAGGATGATGTCGCCGCCTGCATCGAACGAGGCCACGCCACCGACATCGATGTCGTCTCCGGCTGCAAGGCCATCGCCGTCATCTGTGATGTCCCCGCCGGCCGCCACATCGAGGTTGAGGGTTGCGTCGATGTCACCGAGTTCGATGTCGTTGATGTCAGCAAGCGTCACGTCCGTGCCCGCGACGCTCACAGTGCCTCCGAAGTCATTGGCAAGCGAGAAGTCAACTTCGAAGCCCGGAGCCGTGATGGTTGTGGTGCCCGGCACATTGATCGCAACGGTCTGCTCTGGCGTGCCTCCCGCCGTGATCGACAGGTTGCCGCCGGTGTTCAAAGACAGCGCGCCCAGGCGGATACCGTCGACATCGTCCACAGTGATGTCATTGCCGGTGGCCACAAAGTCCGACCCCTCGGCGAAATCGTGGGTCGCAGAATTGTCGAGGAGCACATCGAAGAATATCACGCCGGACTGTGCGGTCAGCGTGGTCTGTCCGCTCACGGTCACCGCCTCACCCGCGACATCGGTGATGTCGCCACCTGCACTGATATCGAGACTTCCAGCCGTCACCGCACCTAGCGCCACATCATCGGCATCGTTGAGATCGAGGCTGCCGGACGCGAGATCGACACGGTCGACATCGTTGGCCTGCGTGAGCACAGCGCTTTCGCCCGCACCCGGGTCGAGAGCCAGCGTCGGCGCTGTGACCGTGCCCGCGCTTTGCGTGATGCCATCATCGCCTGCGAGGGTGATGGCTCCGGGGCCGGAGACCGCGCCCTCGAGCGACAACTCTCCAAGATCCGATGTGATCGTGATGTCGCCAGAACCAGCCACGGTTGCACTCGCTCCGGTGCCCGACGCGGACGCACCGGCAATGGACAGCGATTGAGCTGCGGACGGCGCCTGACCCCTGAACACGATGTCTTCACCGGCCAGGGTCACAGCCCCTGTGAAGGTGTGGGTCGCCGCGGTGTCGATGGCGATGTCGCCCCCGGCAGCGAGCCCGGTCGTGCCGCCCACGGTGATCGCCGACCCGTCGTCGGTGATGTCTCCTGCCGCGGCGTTGACCGTCAGCCCGTCCTCTGCGTCGACGGCTCCGAGCACGATGCCGTTGTCGTCGCGCAGCGTGATTTCATTGCCCAAAGCATCGACCGTGCCGAGACTGTTGGCTGCCTCGGCCAAGGTGATGTCCGACCGAACCACGCCGTCATCCGATGTCAGGGACGCCGTGCCTGACACCGACACGCCGGTGGCGTCTTGGGTGATCTCGCCATCCGCGTCGACGGTCAGCGTTGTGGCTGAAACGGTGCCCAGCACGATGTTGCTGTCGTCACTCAACGTCACCGTCGTGCCGCTGGCGGAAACGGCACCGGTGAATTCGTTCACGGCGTCATCCAGTGTGATGGTGGTGCCGGTCAATGCAGTGGTGGTGCCCACGTCGATGCCGTCACCGGCAACGCTGGCTCCGCTGTCGACGATCGATGTTGCACCGGTCGCGGATAGGCCGCCGGTCAGATCGATGTCCCGTAGCGTCAGTGTGTTCAGATCGGCGATTGTTGCGGTCCCGGCCTCGATGTCGACGGCGCCGCCGAAATCGTTGAGGGAAGTGCCGAGCGTAACGGTCTGGCCAGACGCGTTGATGTCGGTGACCCCGGATACGCTTAACCCGGACACAGCACCCGATTGCGAGACCGCCCCGCCGGCATCAATCGTCAGATCACCGCCAAAAGCCGCTGCGAACGACGATGTGTCGAAGCTCACCGGCCCGCCGGCATCGAGAAAGACATCGTTGCCGAATGTGCCGGCCCCACCGAAGTTCACTGCGATGTCGCCAGCTGTGACAAGCTCGAGAGCGCCCACGAAGCTCGCGGCGTTCGCGGGCACGTTCACGGGATTGCTTGCAGCAGCTCCGAAATCTATGCCGTCACCAGACGTGTCTTGCACGCTGATCAGCGGGGCTGTGATGGTGCCGCTCACGGCGATGGTGCTGTTTGCACCCAGGGTCACCAGATCGAAGTCCGTTCTCGTCGTGAGATCGCCGTCATCGTCGACCTGATCGTCAACCGAGATCGTGCCAACTGACAACGCATTCGCATCGATGAGCGTGACGTTTCCGGGTGCCTGGCCTGAGATCGTAACAGTGCCCCCGAAGTCGTTGGCGGAATTGTCAAAGATCACATCCTCGCCAGCCACGCCGAGCGCGATGTTGGTGGCGCCGTCGATCGCGACGGCCGTGGTCGCTGTGATCGCCCCATCCACGCTCAACGAGAAATCGCCCGCGTTGCCTGCTATGGTGGTGTCTTCGACGTCTCCACCGGTCGCGGTGATTGCGGCAAGCTGGATCCCGTCGAGATCGTCAACCGTGATGTCCTCGCCCGTTGCGGTAAAGTCCGCGGCCTCGGCGAAGTCATGCACGTCGGCGCTGTCGAGCTGGATGTCGAAGAAGTTTCCAGCCGCACCGGCCGTCAGTGTCGTGGCACCGCTGACCGTGATTGCGCCGGCAGTGTCCGAGATTGTCCCCCCGGTCGTGACCGTGAGTGCATCGGCGGATATCGTGCCCAGCACCAACGCGTTGGTGTCGTTGAAGTTCACCGAGCCGCCCGAGATGTCCAGTTGGCCTGCATCGTTCGCCTGCGTGAGCACCGCCGAGCCGCTGCCCGCATCAATGCTCAGCACGTCGGTCGTGATCACCGCCGCGGCGTTCTGAGTGATCCCGTCCCCCGAAAGGCTGAGATCGCCGCTGTTGGCCAATGTCAGCGCACCGGTGAGGCTGATCGAGCCCGAGCCGGAGACGAGCGTCGCATCACCCTCGGTGCTGCCCGAATTGAGCGTGGCGTCGGAATCGCCACCCGTCGCGGTGACCGCACCGAACGTGACGCTCGCATCGCTGCGGAACTCGATGTCCTCCCCGGACAGCACCACCGTGCCGGCAATCTGATGGGTCGTCTCGTCGAGCACGATGTCGCCCGTACCGCCCGTTTCCAGATCGATCCCGGATGTTGCGGCGATCACCTGCCCGCCCGTGTCCGTGATACTGCCCGATGTGTCGACAGTCAGGCTTGAGGCGTCGATCGCGCCCAACTGGATGGCGTTCGCATCCGCAACGGTAACGGCGGCTTTCGCACCGGCGTTGGCCGAGTCGGTGTCAGCGGCGAAGCTAGCGAAATCATTCGATGTGTTCGTGAGCGAAATCGCGTCACCCGTGGTCTCGGCGCTGAAGTCACCGGCACTCACACCGATCTGGGCCGTGCTGCTGATCGTGCCATCCGCTGCGAGCGAAAGATTGTTCGAGCTGAAGTCCACGGCTGGCAACACAATCCCTTCACCACCCCCTGCGGTGCCGGCGGCGAGCGTGGCCGTCCCGTTGTTGCCGTCGGTGAGCGCTGCAGCACCAAAGCTGAGCGACAGGGCCTCGGCCGCGCTGACACTCAGCGTTCCCTCGAACACGATCCCTTCGGAATCCGTCGTATCCGCGTCGGCTGTCAGCGTGATATCGCCCGCAGTCGTCGTTGTGACGCTTCCATCCAGCGAGATTTCGCCATCAGCCGTCAGGGTGATGTCATTGGTGTTGCTGAGGTTGCCCGCCCCGGTAAGCGAGATCTCACCGTCGGTGCCGGAGCCGTCTGCATCGAGCAGAAGCGTGCCTCCTGTCCCGACAAAACCCGCCGTGACATTGATGTCGCCGGCGCCAGTCGCGAGGGTCAAATTGTAGTCTTCCGCCGCAGCAAGTGTGATCGCGCTCAGGGTAAAGTCACCAGAGGTGGTGGTGACATCCACCGTCGCGGCATCGATCGAACGCAGATCGCTGCCGACGAGATCAAAGGTGTTCTGATTGGCATCCGCCGTGCCGATCGTGATATCATCCGCCTGCGCGTTCTCAAGCGTGACCGCACCGGTTGCCGTGACGTCGGATATGGTGATGTCGCGCGCGGAAACATCCAGACTCGCGGCAGTGATCGTTCCCAGCCCGATGAGGTTGTTGTCCGCGAGCGAGACGGCCTGACCCGCGGCCGAAACCGAGACCTCCCCACCGAAATCATTTGCGGAATTGCCGAATGTAAGTGCCTGCGCCGTCGAGAAATCCGCGGTTCCGCCGACCCCGATACGCACGGTCTGGCTGATCGTGCCGACACCTGAGGTGTTGATCTCGATGTTGTTGTCAAACAGCGACGCTGCAAGGACGAGACTGACACCTCCCGTTCCGGCGTCAATCACGAGATCGGTGATCGCATCGGCTTCGGCGCCCCGCAGGACCACGCTCTGGTTCTGACTGTCAAACGTGGCGGTGTCTGCGCTGATCAGATTGAGCTCGGTCGCCGTCAAATCGAAGGTGGCCGCAGAGGCATCCTCGATGCCAAGCGTCATGGTGCCCGGCGTCGTCTGCTGAAACGAAACGCTGTCGACGGTCACGGTGTCCGCAATCGACACGTCCTCGGCACTCACCACCAGCGAGCTGTTGGTATTGTCGAAGTCTACCTTGGGCAGATCGAACGCCGCGTTCGACGTGAGCGTCACGGTCTGTCCGTTCGTGGTATCGGTCAGCGCGCCGCTCGAGCCGTTCAGATCCAGCACGAGCGCCCGGTTCGTTGCGCCTGCATTGGCTCCCGCCGTCAACGAGATCGTCCCGCCAAACACGATACCGCCACTGCCACTCGCCGTCGTTGCGCCGTTGTCGTTGGCGCTGAGTGTCAACGCACCGCCCGTCGAGATGTCGGCATTCAGGAGGATGTCGTTACCCGCCTGCAACGTCAGATCGAAGGTCGTGTTGCTGTTGATCGCCTGATCGACGGTGATGTCACTGGTTGCTTGCAACGTGACCGACGCCGTCAACAGTGCCGTCTCGATCCTTGCATCAGTGATGATCGAAGTGGTGCTGCCTTCGGCGAACCCGATGATGAAATCATCGAGTTGAGCATTGCTGTCGGCCCCCGCACTGACGATCTGGATGTTCGTGGGATCCAGGAGCAGCGTGCCCGTTTCTCCGAAAGGTGCGCTCAGATCGACGCCGCCAAGAAAGCCGAGCGTGTCCTTTCCCGAGACTTCGGCAAACCCGCCATCGCCACCCGCAACACCACCGGTCGCGGAGATGTTCCCCGCGAAGGCCATGCTCTGGTCCGCCCACAGGATCACGCGCCCACCGTCTCCCGCATCGAGCGCGTCAGCGGAAATGGTGCTGCCCGACGCAACCACGACGCGGCGTGCGTTCGGCAATGGCGCGGTCTCTGGTGCGGTCGAGATGACCGGGGCGGAAATCGCGGTCCCCTGATAGTCGCCGCCCACCAGCACGGTACCGCCACCTGACGAACCGGAGACATCGATCCGGGCGGTCGAACTCAGTGCAACCTCTGCGCCGGTGATCGACACTTCTCCGCCTTGGCCATCGGTGCCGCCCGCGGTGAGCGTACCTGACACCTCAGTGGTCTCGGCGCCCGAGATAACAATCACGCCGCCTCGATCCTCGATCCGGGTGGCCTCGACAGCGCCGCCGATTGAGACCACGGAGTCGCGCACGGCCTCGGATGTTGCTGCCGTCAGATAGGCCGCACCGCCTTGCGCCGAGATGGTGCCGGTGTTGACCAGTTGATTGCCGCCGGTGCCACCGACCTCGAAACGGGTGAGGCCGTCGCCCGTGAAATCGACGGTGAAGCGATCCCCTGCGCCGATCGCGACGTCCGATCCGTTGGTCTTGATGGTGCCCGAGTTCTCAACCACGGGCGCGACCAGCACGACACTGCCGCCCTCGGCAGCAATGGTGCCCGCATTGGTCACAGCACTGCCATCGGGTGCACCCGAAAACGTATAGTCACCGGCCATGATCCGTTGATCATCGATGTCCGCCGTCGTGGCCAGCAGACCACCGACATTCACCTGGGCGTTCTGCTGGATGTAGACACCGGACGGGTTGACGATCCACACATTGCCGTTCGCCGTGAGCTGACCCGCAATGTGCGAGGGCACCTGTGTCTGGACGCGGTTGACCGCGAGCGAGCCTGCGTCCGGCTGGGCGAATGTGACGGATTCTCCGCTCTTCACGCCGAACTTCTGCCAATTGATGATGGCGGTGCGTGTGGATTGGTCGATCTGTGTGTGTGCGCCGTTCGCCCGGATGGTGGCGCTGCCGCCGACCACCACGCCGCCAGCGGGCTCAGCGACCGCAGGCGGGGCCGCGTAGAGCCCCATGAGCACAAGTGCCGCAACACCGCTCAGTGCAGTTCGACCCTTCAGCGAGGTGCTCAGAGTGCGATTGCACAAGGCTACCGAGGGGGGGATCGACTGAAGTGTGCGGTGCGCGCTGGTCTCAGCCATGCGGCTTTCCCCCTTAAAACACATCGGTGCACCCAAATACGCGGGCCTTCACAGGCAAACCAAATGCAACCTAAGTTTGTCCGTTCTGCGGCATACACGTCAGAAAAATTTGGTTAAAACCAACTTAATTGTGGGATCTGGCCGCTCGGCCGAAAGCGAGAGACCGCGCGTGAGTGGCCGCGCCACATAAAAATCCCCGAAAAAAGTTTCGAAGGCCGTAAAGCGCAGGCCCCCGCCCATCGAGTAGAGTTCCTCGAAGCCGTCGGGGTTGTTTGTCGGATTGCCCCGATCGTACACCCGCGCGTAGTCGTAGAAGCCGTAGAACTGGAAGTCCTGCAGCCACCAGAACCCGAAGGAAGGCGGGAGGTAGCGCACCTCCGTCTTCAGCCCGAAGCCGCTGTCGCCGGTGAGCACGCCCGGCTCGAAGCCCCGTCCAACCGTGAGCTCGCCCAGCGACATCTCCTCGAGTGTGAACAGGGGCGAATCTGCGTGCTGGGCCTGGACTTCTCCGTAGAGCTCGAAGAACGGCAGAAACGGCTGGGTGTGCGACACCGACCCCCGGACCAGACCGAAGCCCGGATTGGCATCCGGCCGAGAGGCACCGTCTGCGTTCAGCGTGGAGCCGAACTTGGCGGTATTCTGGCGCAACTGCACGTCAAACTCGGTGCGCCCGCCCAAGGGCGGCAACCAGAGACCCCGCATCCCGACATAGAACAAGCGAAGCTGGTCGTCCGTGAGTTCAGTGCCCGAGGCAGACGTCCGCTGGTCAGAAATCTCGAACCCGCCGCGGGTCCAAAGGCTGAAGTCGCGCGAACGGACAAGCGGGTACTCCAGCTCGAGGTTCAGGATGGTCGTGGTGGAGTCCAGATCGAGTGTCGCCAGCTCATCTCCGGGCAGAGCCACGCTGAGCGTGCCGGTTGCCCTCAGGACGAGCCCTTCGTCGCCGATGCTCTGCTCATAGGACAGAAAACCAGTGCTCTGTTCGGTGGCGATGAAGAACTCTTCCTGAGCTCGGGTTTCGGGCGCGACCAGCGCTACGACACCGACACGCTCGGCAAACTCGGTCTTTGAGTTTTGCGCCACGCCGCCAGAGATGGTGAACGGGCCTGTTGGATCCGCATTTCGGTTCTGCAGACTGACGAAACCATCGATTTCCTTGCGTGCCGTGTCGACGACAAGAATGACCCCGCCCGGTGCGCTGTCGCCCGCCGAGCGCAGCGTGCCGGTCAACGAGATCCCGGGCAGATCGCGGGCCAGCAGCAGGTAGCGCTCTAGCTCGCTCCAGCGAGCCGGTTCATCGGTCAAGAGGTTGTCGAGAAGCCGGGCAATCTGTTTCTTGACCGGCCCGATCTCGCCATTGATCTCGTAGTGAATGATCTTGCCCTCGAACACCGAGAGCGTCGGCACGCCACCCTGAATCGCTTGTGGAGGGATGATCACCCGCGTTGCGACAAACCCGTCTTCGCGATAGCGCTGCTCAAGGCGATCGGCGATCTCGCGCAGGCCACCGAGCGTGATCTCGGTGCCGACGAAACTGGCATAGGTGTCTTCGATCTCATCTGCCTCGAAGGCAGTGACACCTGTCAGGGTGAGCCCGTTCAGCAGGAACCGCACCGTGTCCGTCTCCGTCGCGGGCGGTGCGCGCTCGGCTTCCTCGATCACGGGCACGTCTTCCGGTGCTTCGCGACCCGGTGCGATGCGCTCGGGCGTGATCTCGATCTGCTCGCGCGTGGTTCCAGCGGAAAAGTTCGGCACCTGCTGCGCCAGCGCAGACAGGTGTTGGGCGCTCAGACAAGCAGCCACGATCAAAAAGGCCCGTGCCCATTTCTGCACGGTCTCGCCGTTCAGCACTTTGCCCCCAGATGTTTTGCGGCCCCTCCGGCCCCCTAGCGCACCAAAGAATACCCGCACTGCGCGAACAGGACACCTAACACATACTCAAGCGGGAACAAGATTTCGCATTGAAGCACGCGAAATTGTGGACCGCCTACACCCGGAAGACGGCGAAAATGCGTTTCACCGACGGCACAAGCCCGGGGCTTGTGTTGCATTTTGTGAGGTTCGTCACTTGCGCCGACTGCTCTGGTCCCGCACAATCTTGCTTTCGGCGGTCCGCTTGCGAACGGTTTGATTTTTATGGAACATCTGCAACCCCGCCTTCGGAGTCAGAGTATCGACGTCTTTGTTTACCTCATGAAAGACCAGACAAAATGTCCGTAAGACTTGAACAACGCGAACGTTTCGCGCGGCTTCACACCATCGCACCCGATGACAAGTTCGTCCTGGTCAATTTCGATGGGCACGAAGGAATCAGCGAGAACTTTGAGTGGCGGATCGATTGTCTGCTCAATTATCAGGAAACGATCGACGCCAAGGACATCATTGGCAAACCCTGCCATGTTGAACTGGACACCAGCCAGCAAGAGACCCGCTACTTTCACGGCATCTGCACCGAGATGCGCTACTGCGGGGAAGAGGGCGACTACGAGCGCTACAACTTGGTCCTCCGACCCTGGACCTGGCTGCTGACGCGCGAGACCTGCTGCGAAATTTTCCACGACAAGAGCGTGCGCCAGATCATCGAGCAAATCTTCAGCGACCGCTCGGGTGATTTCGAGAGCTTCTCGGTGCGCTGGGTGCTGAACGGCAACTACGACGCGATCCCCTATTGCGTCCAGTATCAGGAAACCACGTACAACTTCATCTCGCGGCTGATGGAGAAGTTCGGGTTGTTCTTCTACTTCGAGCACAAAGCCGACAAGCACGAGATGGTCATCACGGACAACGTAAACTCGCTGCCGACGGCCTATGCGGAGATCCGCTACCGCCAGCCCGGAGATACGCCGCTCGCCGAAGAAATGCTCTCGTCATGGCAGTCGGAGACTCGGCTGCGCACCGCCCAAGTCGATGTGAAGGACTACTTCCACGAAAAGCCCAAGGTGGTCATGGACAAGAGCGGAAAGGCCACCGACAGCCCCCAGCATGGGTTCAAGGACCGCAAACACTTCCGCTTTCCCGCAGGATACACTGAACCTGCGCTCGGACAGAAACTCGCCGATGTTCTGGTCGACATCGAACGTGCGGACGCCGAGCAAAAGTTCTCGTCCGGGACAGCGCCGATGGTGGCAGCGGGCACGAAGATCAAGCTGGCCGATCATCCGAAGAGCGAAGAGAACAAGGAGCACTTCGCGATCACGGCATCCCACGCGATTTCGCTCAATCCGGGCACGACGGGATCCGGCTCGGATGACGAGTATCGCGGCAGCTACACATTCGCCGACACGAGCAAGCCCTTCAAGGTCGCCTGCGTCACGCCGGTCCCCAGGATCATGGGTGCACAGACCGCCGAGGTGATATCCGAGGGCAGCGAAGAGATTGATGTGGACAAAGACGGCCGCATCCTCGTGCGCTTCCACTGGAACGACAAGAAGGACCCCGTGAGCAAGTGCTCGTGCCGCCTGCGGGTGGCGCAGATCTGGGCAGGCCCGAGCTGGGGCGGGGTCTGGATCCCGCGCGTCGGCATGGAAGTTGTCGTCGACTTCATCGGCGGCGACCCGGACTGTCCGCTCGTCACGGGTGCTGTCTACAACGGCACCAACCAGCCGCCGGTGAAGTTCCCGGCTGACAAGACACAAAGCACAGTGAAATCAGACATATCGAAGGGTGGAGGCGGCTTCAACGAGTTCCGCTTCGAGGACAAGAAGGGATCGGAGGAAATCTTCGTCCACGCCCATCGAGACCTGAAGACAGAGCTCATCGAAGGCGACGAGACCCGCGATATCAAGAAGGGCAAGCGCGTTACCACCATCAAGATGGATGACGACAGAACCATCACTGACGGCAACGACAAGCACACGATTTCCAAGGGCAACCAGACCACGACGATCTCGAAGGGCAATCAGACCACGACCATCTCGATGGGCAATCAGACCACAGAGATCAAGATGGGCAACCAGACCACCAAGATCAGTGCAGGCAAGGGCACGACCACCGCCATGCAGTCGTTCGAGATCAAGGTGGGATCGAGCTCGATCAAGCTCGACCCGATGGGCGTCACCATCAAGGGCATGCAGGTTAAGATCGACGGGTCGATGACATTCGATGCCAAGGGCGGCATCAGCGCCAAGGTCGAGGGTGGCGCCATGTGCACCATCAAGGGCGGCATGGTGATGATCAACTAGCGGCCCGGACGGGCCGCAGCGCTACTCGCTCAGCCGCACATTCGCCCCACTGAAACGCTCGGCGCTCGAGAATCCGGCCTCGTTCAGCACGACACTGGCCCCGAGTGCGAGCAATACCATCGCAATGATGGCTGCGAGAAATGCCTTCATTTCGTTTCTCCCTCCGCCGCGGCATCCGCTCGCGGACCGGTGTTGTGCGCCAGATAGTCGATCAGGTCGCGCCGATCGTCCGCGCCAGCGATACGTTGCATCGGCATCTTAGATCCAGGTGTGTAGTGGTCTGGTCCGTCTAGAAAAAGCTGGTTGATGGTCTCGGCCTCCCAGACGATTTCCACAGTCTTCAGCGCCTCTGAGTAGGGATAGTCCGCAACGCTGCCCGCCGGTCGGCCAAACAGACGCCACAGCGATGGCCCAGCCCGGCGCGCGCCATCCGGTGAAAGTGTGTGGCAGATCGAACATTTGCGTGCGAACTGGCGCTCGCCATTGGTCATGGTGGACGGATCATTCAGGAAGCTGCGCTCCGCCGAGGCGAGCAACTCGACACCGCCCGCTTCGGCGCCGACCGGCCAAAACACGGCCGCATCGTCGAGACCGCCCGCGAGCAGTCGTGCACCATCCGGCGTGTACGCGAGCGCCCAGATCGGTCCCCGCGCCGCCGCCCGAAAGTCGCGCCGAATGGTCCAGCTCTCGGTCTCGACGATCATGATGTGGCCTTCCCCATCGCCAACGGCAATCTCGCTTCCGTCCGGCGCAAGCGCCAGCGCGAGGATCGGTCGGCGGTCGGCAGTCAGATCGGCGATCTCCGCTTCGGTCGTCAGATCGATGGCCCGCACCGCGCCGTCAACGGCGCCGTACGCAAGCCAGCCATCGGCCTCATTCAGCACCAGATTGTTGATCCCAAAGCCGTGGCGAAGCAGAACTCGGCTCTCGTCCGTCGCGAGATCCCACCGGCGGATCGTGCCATCATAGGAGGCGGTGTAGAGCGTCGTGCCATCTGTCGAGAATGCAACGTCGTTTACGTTTGCCTTGTGACCATCGAGCCAGCGCACCAACGGCGCGCCCGCGAGATCCCAAAGGCCCACCTTGCCATCCCAGCCGGCAGATGCCGCCGACCGGCCATCGGGGCTAACCCGAACCGCGATGAGCTTGCCCTGGTGGCCCTCGAAGCGGCGCAGCACATCACCGGTGTCAAGGGCCCACAGAATCAGGGAAAAATCGTCCGAGACCGAGAGCACCCGTCTGCCATCGGGCAGGAACACGGCGGCGTTCACGGCAGCCTCGTGACCCTCGAGCCAGCGGGGCGTCTCAGGGGCGGTGACGTCCCACACGCCCACTGAATAGTCGAAGCTGGCCGTCAGCGCCTGTTTGCCATCTGCCGAAATCGCAACGCCCTTGACGGGACCGCCATGCCCTTCCAGCCGCGCGAAACCATCCTGGGCCGCCGCCGGTATCGCGGACAACAGAACGGCCATGGCAGCGATCAATCGGCGCATCGGTTCAGCCAGACCAATCTCGCAAAAGCGGAGTGCTTGCGAGACGCAGACCAAGTTTCCGCGACACCGGGGCCGGCGGCACGTACCGGGACGTGATCGCACAGCCGACGCTCGAAGAAGCCCCGGCCCGGTTCAGTTTGCCTGGAGCCACCTCCGGGGCATGACCGCCGAACATCCGCTCACTCCGCCGGTGTGGCCGCCGGATTCGAGGGTTTGCGGGCAGCGCGCGCATCCTCCTCGTCGACCCAGAGCCCGTGGTGCTCCTTCGCCCAGTTGCGGTCGACATGCCCTGACCCCATGGCGGCGAATGCCCCCTCCATGCCGACGGAGCCGATGTAGATGTGGGCCAGGATCACGAAGATCATCGCGAACGCGACGATCGTGTGCCAGAGCTGCGCGTACATCATTTCCTGGATCGGCGTCAGCGTGGTTGGCAGAGGCTCGCCCCAAACCGCGGGACCGATTCCGGTGTCGTTCAGGACCGCGAATGTCTTGGCGAACATCGGCGCTTCGTAGGGAAACAGCAGCGAAATCCCCGAGAGCGAGATCGACGCACCCAGCAGGATCACCGCCCAGAAAATCATCTTCTGTCCTGCATTGAACTTCCTCGACGGCGGGTGCACCCCCTTGACGAAGAGCCCGCCCCCCTTGGCGAGCCATTTGAGATCGATCAGGCCCGGAATGTTGTGTCTCACCCAAAGCAGGAACACCATCACGAGTCCCAGCATGAAGCCCCATGCGAGGTAATTGTGCAGCCACTTGCCCGCATTCGTGACCTGAGCGAACAGCTCCTTGCCCATGAGGGGGAGGAGATAATCCTTTCCGTACAGCAGGTTAAGACCAGATATCGCGAGCACCACGAAGGTCACGGCGAGAAGCCAGTGTGCGAAGCGCTCAACGGCCTTGAACCGCTCGATCGTGGCGCCAGCGGGGCCTGCATCAATCCGGATCTTGCCGCGAAGCACATAGAACAGCACCAGCAAAACCACGATGCCTGCCAAAGCATAACCGCCATAGACCTGCAGCGGACCGCCCTTGGCCCGCCAGTCGAGCCAGCCGATGCCCGCATCCTGCACCAGCATGGCGGCGTTCTTGTCGGGGATCGAGACGGACATGCTCTCGCCTGCCCGGATCTCGCCCCACAACGTGGAGACCGAGTTCGCGCCCTGATTTGCCAGTGATGTCTGGGACTTGGTCGTATTCTGCTCACCGACCACGTCCCGTTCGCGCTGCACGCCCGGTTCGGCCGGGGCGTTGGTCGTCGCGTCGCTGGGAGGACGCACCGAGCCTCCCGCCGTGGACTGCACATTCACCGCATTGTCCGGCGGCCGGACAGTCGACTGGGCCTGCGCCTCGTCAAGGAAAATGCCCGATTGGATCAGAGATCCCGCCAACGCCGCGACGGCAATCAGCAAAGCCAGCGCAGCAACGATCCGCACACGCATCCGCGGTTCCTCCCCAGGACTGTTCGTGTTTCTTTGTCTCTTCGGTATGGATGCCCGACCCACGAATTCAAGTCAAATCGACGTGGCGGACCAATTCTGAGAATCTTCCCCTAACCGCATCAATAAGTGCGATTTTTCGATTGCACCAAGCATGCACGGCGCATGCACATTTCATATTCAAACGAGTTCTGTCGGGTATCTGTTCCGACCACCGTTGCACGGTGCGGGCTTCAGCGCGACTCACTGCAGATCGGGAACCCGGGCGCGATCGCGCGCAGGCAAACCCGGCCCGATCACCCGATGTGGGTCATGAGCGAGTCGAGGGCCGCCTCCAGACAAGCCTCGCTGTGCCGGTCCATCATCAGCATGTGGCTTCCGCCCGGGCGAACGGCCTCGGCCGTCCAGATCATCTCAACCTGCGGGGTACAGACCAGCCATCTGCGCGCGATGTCCTGCCAGAGCCTGTGACGTGCGGCGATCGCCTCGTCCACATCGAGAAAGTCTCCGGCGAGGAGTGTCAGCGGACACGCGGTCTCCGCCTCGACAACTGAAGGTGCCGCCGAGGGTTCGACCGCGATGATCCCGGCGACGAGGTCCGGTCGCCGCCCCTGCGCATCGAAGCCGATCTCTCCCCCCTGGCTGTGCGTGACGAGCACGGCAGGTCCTGTGCGTTCGAGAACGGCGACGAGCGCGCCGACCTGAAGGCCGGTCGTTGTCAGCCAGCGCGGTACGAAGCTGCGCGCGAAACCTTCGAGCTTGTCCACCGGGAATTGCTGCTGCGGGAAGGCGTGACGCGCCGTGAACCCCTCTGCCGGCCCGAACCGAAAGAGGGTCCAGGCCTCCTCCATCGACCGCAGGATCGGTGTGCCCTCCCACAGTCCGGGCACCCAGCCTGCGCGGCCCCGTTCCATGGCGTCGACCACATGCACCTCATAGCCGCGCGCGAGCAGCAGGTTTAGCCAGCCCGGACGGCCATCGGGCGTCGTCTCCCAGGTTGCCCCGTGCATGCCACCGCCATGAACGAGCACCATCGGCGGCGCGGTGTTGCGGGGTTCGGGGATGAAGTACTGCACGTAGGCGTGCTCGACCGGGAAGTGGCCGCGCGGATCATAGAGGATCGAGGAATCGCGGGTGAGCTGGACCTGGAAGGGCGTGCCTTCGCTGACCGAATAGACACGTCCACCCGCCGTGTAGGAGCCAAAGTCGCGCAGCGTCACCCTCATGCCCTGTCGGGTATCACCGCAGACGCGGCAACGCCAGATGACGCAGTCACTGCCGGTCTGAATGTCTGGAGATTACTTCCGAAACCAGTTGATTGACGGCATCAGGGTCTTCCCACAGCGGAAATCCCCCGGCATCCGGCACGACGATCCGGCGGCATCGGGGAAGCAGGGCGCTCAGCACCTCCGATGCCTCGACGAAGTCCGGCACGTCGAACTCTCCGTTCATCACCGTGACGGGAACGGGCAGGTCCTTCAGCGTGCCCTCGACATCGCCGAGCGGTTTGGAGATCAGTCCGGCCTCGAGCCAGGGACCGCCCTCGAAGTCGTCAATGATGCGCCGGTGCTGCGCCGCCCGGCGACGCTCGGGCTGTGCCCGCATCCGATCGAACCAGGGGCCCCGGGACCACCACAGGTCTCGCGCCTTGCCGAGGCCCTCGGACCTGACTGCGGTCGAGAGGCGGGGCAAGAGATCCGAGACGGACGGCAACGGACGTCCGGGCATCACCGGCGACTCGAGCAACAGCAGACGGAACAGGTCCGGTCGCTGTCCGGCAAGGACAAGTCCCGCGGTCGCCCCGAGATGGGTGCCCCAGAAGATGCTCCTTGCGATACCGTGGGCCGTGAGCGCGCCCGCGATGTGCGCGGCGAACTCCGCAAGGCCATAGGGCCCCCCGATCGTCGCGCTCCTGCCGTGACCCGGCAAATCAATCAGAAGCAAGCGATGCGTGTCCCGGAACGCCTCGACCTGCTTGTCGAACACGCGGTGGTCCTGAGAAATGCCATGCACCAGAACCAGCCAGGGCTCGGCACCCTTGCCCTCGTCGAGAACGATCGTCCCGAAGTCAGTCATGCCTTGTCCGCCACCATTCGCTACGATAATCGTAGCAATAACACCAGCGACCCCGGAGCGCTACTGAAATCGTAGCGATGCGCCCATGACAAGTCTCCCCCAGCCCGGCCAACCCGTGCGCGGCTCACGCACCGGCAAGCCGCTGATGGTGCTGCTCGACCTGCTGGGACGACGCTGGGCGCTCGGCGTGGTCTGGAACGTCTGCGAGCACGGGCCGCTCAGCTTTCGCGACCTGCGCGCCAGGTGCGACGGCGTCTCACCAAGCGTGCTGAACACGCGGCTCAAGGAGCTCCGGAGCGCGGGCTTCATCGAACGCGCGCCGGACGGCTACATCGCCACCCCGCGCTGCATCGAGCTGTTCGACATGCTCAAGCCGCTCAAACCGTGGGCACATCGCTGGGCTGAAGATCTGTCGGGCAAGTCGTGACAGTCGATTTTGACTTGAGTGCCCATCGCAATTGCGCTGCCTGTATCGAGGCACCAAACAGACGACATGACCAATCGATCCGATCGCGACGGCACACCCTTGGACCTTCCGGCGGCCAGATCGCTTGCGCTGGAGAACCGCTCCAGCGAGGAGGTGCACTTCGCCTTGCCGGTCGGCTCCGGCGCCCTGATCGCTGCCGTCCTCTCGCTGGCGACATGCTATTCGGGGATCATCGGAAACGCCATTTTCGGCGTTCGGGGTCTGGTGTTCAATCCGCCTATCCAAGCGGTGTTGATGTGGGGTCTGACCGTTCTTAGACGTTCAATCGATTGTCCAAAGCTGCGGTAGAGAATGTCATACTGCTCATGTAGTCTTGGTCGTATTCAGACTAATACGCAATTTTCATTGACGATTTCAGGAAACAGATATGACCCACAATCCAGATCCGATCCCACAACACGTTCATCAAGATAGCTTCATTAAAGGACTGCCGAGCTGGAAACTTATAGTGTTCGCGCTGGTTGCCTTCTTTACATTCATCTTCTTCTATCAGCAGTCAACAAATGGATTCACAGACTCAGAACTATACAAAGTAAAGTGTGCCATCGACGAACCGCAACCAGATCGCGGCTCCCATCCCGAAAAGGACTGGAGCACCAGAGGAGACGACGCTGATACGAACCGCGTGGCCAGGAAAAAACAATCGGAAGACGAACAGCGGGAACAACACCTCATCAATTTAATCTCTTGTCGAGACGGCACAGATCGGCGCCGATTGGCGATCAACTACTTGATTCAGGAACACGGCAGAATTGCTGAACAAGTGATCCTCATCCGTGATCGCATACGTGACCTAGCAACCGGCAGCAAAGAGACCAGCGACTGGGCGCTCAATTTCCACCTCGCATTCATGTGGGTGGTGTTCATCTTGTTGGCTTTTGCCGCGATCTTCAAAACGAAGACCGAGCTGGCTCCGCCAACAGGTGTCGAGACCACTCTGCAAAAGATCGGACGTAAAATTCAGGAAATGTCCGTCACAGCGACGCTCTTGGGTGCTCTGATACTCGCTGCGGCGCAAAGTTTGGCCTACAACACGAAGTACGAAGCCTCTTATGTCGCCTGGAGGGCATTCAAGACGCTTGAGCTGCAAGTTGACACAGAAATCGTCAGCATGGTCCGTCGATCCGAACATGACCCTCAAGACGAGATCAATCCAGTGATCAGTAACCCGATAAAAACTCTTGATTATGTTGCTGGTCGATTAACTGCTTGGACTAGTGATATCAAAAAAATCGAGAATGCGTACGCCGAAGCATACGCGGGAGCAGAATTGATCAAAATCCCGGGTGGATGACGAAACGAAAGCCGCCCCGGAGAAGACCTCCGGGGCGGTTGAGTTCAGTATGTTCGGCCACGTCGTGCGGGCCTAAGGCATTAGCTGCCCTTTTGATTGTAGGCCGTGCCCCATCCCCAGGCGCCGGAGCCGAAGCCGCGGGCGACGACACGCTCGCGGTAGATGTTGGCAACCTCGTCGCCATCACCGCCCAGCAGGGCCTTGGTCGAGCACATCTCGGCGCAGATCGGCAGTTTGCCTTCCGCGATCCGGTTGCGTCCGTACTTGGAGAACTCGGCGTTGGAGTGGGTTTCCTCCGGGCCACCATTGCAGAAGGTGCACTTGTCCATCTTGCCGCGTGAGCCGAAGTTGCCCGCCTGCGGGTACTGCGGTGCGCCGAACGGGCAGGCATAGAAGCAGTAGCCGCAGCCGATGCAGAGGTCCTTCGAGTGCAGGACCACACCGTCGTCGTTCTGGTAGAAGCAGTCCACCGGGCAAACGGCCATGCAGGGCGCGTCCGAACAGTGCATGCAGGCAACCGAGATCGAACGTTCGCCCGGCTTGCCGTCGTTGATGGTCACGACCCGGCGGCGGTTGATGCCCCACGGGATTTCGTGCTCGTTCTTGCAGGCGGTGACGCAGGCGTTGCACTCAATGCACCGCTCGGCATCACAAAGGAATTTTGCGCGTGCCATAGGTCTCCCTCCCTCAGGCTTTCAAGATCTTGCAGAGCGTGGCCTTGGTCTCCTGCATCTGGGTGACCGAGTCATAGCCATAGGTCTGCGCGGTGTTCGAGCTTTCGCCGAGTACGTAGGGGTCGGCACCTTCAGGGTACTTGTCCCGAAGATCCTTGCCCTCGAAGTGACCACCGAAGTGGAACGGCATGAAGGCGACGCCCTGTCCGACCCGCTCGGTGATCATCGCTGCGACCTTCACTTTGCCGGCGGGCGCCACGCCCTCGACCCAGACCTGATCGCCTTCCTTGATGCCCAGATCGTTGGCATCGCGGGGGTTCATCTCGACGAACATCTCCTGCTGAAGTTCGGCAAGCCAGGGGTTAGACCGGGTCTCCTCGCCACCGCCTTCATACTCGACCAGACGCCCCGAGGTCAGGATGATCGGGTAGTCCTTGGAGTAGTCGTTCTTCTGGATCGACGCATAGAGGGTCGGCAGGCGGTAGGCCTGACGGTCGTCGTAGGTCGGGTACTTGGCGACGAGCTCGCGATCCGGCGCATAGAGCGGCTCGCGGTGGAGCGGCACCGGATCGGGGAAGGTCCAGACCACGGCCCGCGCCTTGGCATTGCCGAAGGGCGCACACTCATGCTTGATGGCCACCCGCTGGATGCCGCCGGAAAGGTCGGTCTTCCAGTTGGTCTTCGGACCGGCCGTCGCATCGATCGCCGCCCGCTCGTCCTCGGTGAGATCGCCATCCCAGCCCAGATCCATGAGCATCTGCATGGTGAACTCGGGGTAGCCGTCCTCGATCTCGGAGCCTGCCGAGTAGACGCCCTCGGCCAGAAGGTTGTCCCCGTCCCGCTCGACGCCGAAGCGCGCACGGAAGGTGAGACCGCCTTCGGACACCGGTTTGGACATGTCGTAGAGGTTCGGCGTGCCCGGGTGCCCCATCTCGGCGGTGCCCCAGCACGGCCACGGCATGCCGTAGTAGTCGCCGTCGGCCGGACCGCCCAGCGCCTGCAGTGTGGTCTTGTCGAAGGTGTGCTGGTTGGCCATGTGGAGCTTGATGCGCTCCGGCGACTGTCCGGTATAGCCCACCGTCCACATCCCGGCATTGAACTCGCGGGTCGTGTCCTCGATGTTGGGCTCGTCGTTTTCGTCCACCGCGATGTTCTGGAAGAAGCGGTCGGCGAAGCCGAACTTCTTGGCGAACTTGGCGATGATCGTGTGGTCGGGGAGGCTCTCGAAGAGCGGATCGACCACCTTGTCGCGCCACTGGATCGAGCGGTTCGACGCCGTCACCGAGCCATAGGTCTCGAACTGGGTCGAGGCCGGCAGGAGGTAGATGCCGTCCTCGCGGTCCGGCAGCACGGCGGAGACGGTCGGATACGGGTCGATCACGACCAGCATGTCGAGCTTCTCCATCGCCGTCTTCATCTCAGGCCCGCGGGTCTGGGAGTTCGGCGCGTGGCCCCAGAGCACCATGGCGCGGACGTTGTCCGGCTGGTCTATGTTGCCCTTGTCCTCGAGCACGCCATCGATCCAGCGGCTGACGGGGATGCCCTTGCCTTCCATAAGGTCCTGCGAGGCGAACTGGCTGAGCAGGAAGTTGTACTCGTCCTCCGCCTTGTCGGTGGCCCCCTTCTCGCCGGCCCAGACGCGCGCCCAGTGCTTCCACGAGCCGGTCTTCAGGCCGTAGTAGCCCGGCAGCGTGTGGCTGAGGACGCCGAGGTCCGTCGCACCCTGCACGTTGTCGTGGCCGCGGAAGATGTTGGTGCCCCCACCCGAGGTGCCCATGTTGCCCAGCGCAAGCTGGAGCACACAATAGGCCCGCGTGTTGTTGTTGCCGTTGGTGTGCTGCGTACCACCCATGCACCAGATCACCGTGCCGGGGCGGTTGTTGGCCATGGTCCGCGCGACACGGCGCAGCTGCGAGCCCGGCGTGCCGGTGACACGCTCGACCTCGTCCGGGTTCCACTTCGCGACCTCGGCCTTGATCTGGTCCATCCCCCAGACGCGGGTGCGGATGAACTCCTTGTCCTCCCAGCCGTTCTCGAAGATGTGCCAGAGAATGCCCCAGACCAGCGCCACGTCGGTGCCCGGGCGGAAGCGCACGTACTCGTCGGCATGAGCAGCCGTCCGGGTGAAGCGCGGATCACAGACGATCAGTGGCGCGTTGTTCTCCTCCTTCGCTTTCAGCACGTGCAGGAGCGAGACCGGGTGTGCCTCGGCGGGGTTGCCGCCGATGATGAAGATCGCCTTGGACTTGTGGATATCGTTGTAGGAGTTGGTCATGGCGCCGTAGCCCCATGTGTTCGCAACACCCGCAACCGTGGTCGAGTGGCAGATCCGTGCCTGGTGATCGACGTTGTTCGTGCCCCAGTAGGCGGCGAACTTGCGGAACAGATAGGCCTGCTCGTTGTTGTGCTTTGCCGAGCCGAGCCAGTAGACGCTGTCCGGGCCGGAGGAGGCGCGGATGTCCATCATCTTGTCGCCGATCTCGTTGATCGCCTCATCCCAGGAGATGCGCTTCCACTGCCCGCCTTCCATCTTCATCGGGTACTTGAGCCGGCGCTCGCCATGGGCGTGCTCGCGGACAGCGGCCCCCTTGGCGCAGTGGGCGCCGAGGTTGAAGGGGCTGTCCCAGCCAGGCTCCTGTCCGGTCCAGACGCCGTCCTGGACCTCGGCCAGCACGGTGCAGCCGACGGAGCAGTGGGTGCAGACGGATTTCTTGATCTCGACGGCGCCGTCGGCAGCACTGGCGGCAGAGGCCTGCTGCACGGTGCCTCCGGTTGCGGCTACGGCGGCAAGTCCGCCGATCGTCAGGCCGGAGCCACGCAGGAACGCGCGACGGTCAACCGATTTTGCGGCGATCGTGGACAGGAGCGACTCGGTCCGGGGGCGTCCCGCCACCCCGTTGGTCTTCTTCCTGAGCATGTTCTTCTCCCTTTGCTTGGGCCACCTGTCTCAGCGGAGCTGATCAAGGCATATCCTGGCTGGGTACCTTCCGGGATCGGGGCCGAACGCAACCGTCACCCGTGTGCAAGGTGTCCCGTCAGAAGCGGGCCGTCTGGTAGTACTTGTCGGTCATCTCCGTGCGGCGCAGCCCCTCGGAGGCGCTGTCATCCGTCAACTGAGCAGCCGATGCGCCCTCGGCCACGGCCAGGGCCGCCGCTGCCGGCGCGCCTGTCGCGGCGATCTTGAGGAAATCGCGGCGGCTGGAAGTCCGCTTGTCGTCACTCATTGTCGTCTCCCTCGTGGGCTCCCGTTCAGGAGCGGTCTTTGCGGGCCTCTCGCAGCCCCATTCTTTCCGGCGCTCAGGCGCCAAGTCTGAAAGCTTCGCGTTCGATCTCGACGAAGGCGCGGCCGATGGCGCCGACCGGCGCATAGAGCACCGAGGTCTTCGCCCCTTCGAGATCGGTGAAGAAGTGTCCCGCCCAGGGCGCGAGATGGGCGGAGAAGAAATCCTTCTGCGTCGCCAGATCCGCGGCCATCCCGAAACGGCCATGGATGAGCCCTGCCATCATCTCGCAGAGCGAGGCGACATTGTCCTCGGGCTCGAAGACGTTGGGTGCGCGCTCGATCTGCAGACGCGCCATGTCGCGCCGGAGCACCGCGAGCGGCTTCTCGTTCAGGAAGCCGGTCATGTAGTAGCTGGCATAGGGCAAAAGCTCGCCGCGGGCGAGACCGATGAAGAGCGCGTGAAACTCCCGCTCGGCGGCCGCCGGATCGATGGTGCCTGCCACGCGCGCGAAGGCCGCGATCGAGCGGCCGAGTACGCTGCTGTCGCCGGAGAGGGTCGCGCATTTCGACAGCAGCTCGCCCGAAGGCGGGCGCGCCAGAAGTGCCGCGATCAGGTCATAGAGATTGGCCCTGAGGAGATCTTCCTCGCTCACAGCCGCCTCGACCAGTTCAGCCAAGCTTCACTCCTCCCCCGGCGTGCTTGAGTGCACACTCATATATGTCACCGTAGCCACAATTTTCTGAGTGGTCAATTCAGTTGGCCGGTAGGCCCAAACGCACGTCTCAGTCGGTGTCGAAGGTGAATTTCATCCGGCGCGGTGCACGCGCTCGAGGCTCGTCGGGCACCACGTGCACGGGCGCGGAGACGTCCTGCGAGACCGCCTCCGAAATGGGGTCATCAACAGCGGCGATCTCCGCCGGTGCTTCGACATCGTCGGCTGGCGCGTTCTCTGCCTCGGGCGATGGCGCGGCATCGGGCGCCCCGGCCTGCGCGGGCGGCGTGCCCTCTGTCTCGGGCGACGCCGCATCGGCCGCGTCCTCGGGCTCCTCGATCAGATATCCGCGTCCCGCACGGTAGGCGGTCTGCAGGTTCTCGACCACGGTCGCGGCGTCGGTGAAATCCTCGCCATAGTCCAGAAGCTCATCGAGATTGGCGAGCACCGGATTTGTGAGCCACAGCCGCCTGAGCGCACGGTTGCGCAACCGCGCCGGAACTTCCTGCATCATGAAGCGGCTGAAATCGTCACCCTCGCCGAGCGTTTCGGGATCCGGCAGACCGAGCGCCTCGAGCACCTCGTCATCCGTGCGTTCGTCGGGCGTGTCGTCCGTCTCGGGCACAACATCGGTCGGCGCGTCTTCAGGCGCAGTCTCCACGGCGGCGCGTTTGCGCTGCGACCAGCGCGAGAGGAAGTCCTGTCGCCCGGGACCGCTCAATGCAGCCGCCCCCGGCGCTGGCCTGTCGGGCTGCGATAGACATCTGCCGTCTGGCGCACGCGCGCATCGCCCTTGCCGTCTTCGCTGCGCTCATCCACCCAGCGGCGGCGCTTGCGCTTGGTGAAGTTTTCCTCGACGTGATGGCGTTCGACGAAGGCACTGACCCAGGCGATCAACGCCTCGGGCATGGGCACGGCTTCAACGACCTCCTCGCCGCTGTCCAGATAGTCCTGCGCCTCGTAGGCCGACGCCGTCACACCGAAGACGGTCATCTCGTGCGGGCTGTCGGGATCCTCGTCCGGACGCAGGATCACATAGACCGAGGGCGGGTCGTTCGACAGGGCGACCCGATAGGCCTCGGTCTCGGCACGGTGCAGTTCGAGCACGCAGGTGGCCGCGTGGAAGTCGACGACATCGCCCTCGCGCCGCAACTCCTGCCAGTCCGCCTGCCCTGCCCCCGGCACCACGGTCAAGGCGCGCCACACCCACTTTGCCCAGCGCGTGACCCCGGGCTGACGCCGGATCACGACGCCGAGCGACAGGCGCTCGCTGCGCCGGGCGCGGTCGTCGTCCGTCTCGTCCGAACAGTCTGTCACACCTTACCCTTCAGCTTCGCCCGAGATGATCGCGACACGCCGCCAGCATGCCCATCCCGCATCGCGCTGGTTTGCCGTTGCAGAACCCAGTCGCATCCCAACCTCCATAGTGAACGGCGCATCCAGCGTAAAGACAAGCACCGTGATCAAGCGCCTTCGAGCGTCTGGCAGGCAATCACGGCCTGTCTTGCACCGGCACGCTGGCTGGTCCACTGTCCGGCCGCCCGGGAACGGCCCGGGTCCGCCAGGATGACAAGATGGTCGAACGCGAGGCTGAGATCCTTCTCTGCGACTGTACGGGCACCATGCGCCCGGATGCCGACGCGATCGCGCGCGGCACCGGGCTGGTGTGTTCGCGACTGCACACCCATCTCTGCCGGACCGACGCGGCGGCGGCAAAGACAGCGCTCGAACGCGGTGGCGATGTGATCATTGCCTGCGGACAGGAAGCGCCCGCCTTCCATGAACTCGCCGAGGATCTGGGCGCGGGGGCACGACTGCGCACCGTCGACATCCGCGATCGGGCGGGCTGGTCTGATGACCCGGACGCCGGTCCCAAGATGGCGGCGCTGATCGCCGAGGCGCGTCTGCCGGTGCCGACGGTGCCGGCGATTGATGTGATCTCGGAGGGGGTCTGTCTGGTCATCGGCGAAGGCGACGTCACGCTCGCGGCCGCGGCCCGTCTGGGGAGCGCGTTGAGCGTCACGTGCCTGCTCGGCGACAGCGCCGACGTCCTGCCGCCAGACGGCGCGGAGATTGACATCGCGAGAGGACGGGTCCGGATGGCCTCGGGCGCCATCGGAGGGTTCGCGGTCACCGTCGATGGCTATGCAGCGCTCGAGGCGGCGGGCCGGGGACCGCGCCGCTTCGGGGCCGCGCGAGACGGTGCGCAGTCCGAATGCGACCTGATCGTCGATCTGTCCGGCGGCGAACCACTCTTCCCGGCACACTGGAAGCGCGACGGATACCTGCGCGCCGATCCCGGCGACCCGCTAGCCGTCGAACGGGTGCTGTTTGATGCCGCACAACTGATCGGCACCTTCGAGAAGACCCTGCACATCCGCTTCGAACCCTCGCTGTGCGCCCATTCCCGCGCCGAGCAGACGGGTTGTACCCGGTGTCTCGATGCCTGCCCCACAAGTGCGATCTCGCCAGACGGCGAGACGGTTTGGATCGATGCGAATGTCTGCGCCGGGTGCGGTGCGTGCGCCGCGCTTTGTCCGACGGGGGCCGCGTCGACCGATGATCCGCCGGTGCAACATCTCTTCACACGGATGCGCACGATGGCCGAGGCGTACCGCAAGGCAGGCGGCGCCACACCGCGCCTGCTGGTTCATGACGGTCATGGTGCCGAGATGATCCGGCTTGCCGCACGGTTCGGGCGCGGCCTGCCGGCAGACGTGATCCCGCTGGGGGTGACGGCGATCGCCGCGTTCGGGCATGCGGAGCAGATCACCGCGCTCGCGCTCGGCTTTGCCAGCGTCGACATCCTTGCGGGTCCGCGGGTCGAGCGCGACGTTATCACCCGCGAGATGGCGCTGGCGGACGCCTTGATCACGGGCGCAGGCCGGGACGACGGTCGTCTGCGCCTGATCGAGCCCGCCGATCCCGATGCGCTTTCGGATCTCCTTTACGACGCTGCGCCCATTCCGCTGGACATCTCGCCGATCCTGCCGCTCGGCGGCAGGCGCGATGTGACGAGGCTTGCGGCAACCGCGCTCGCTGGCGGCACGCCGCCCGAGACGCCCATCGCGCTCCCTTCAGGCGCGCCTTACGGTGCAATCGAGATCGATGCGGACAAATGCACGCTGTGCCTGGCCTGCGTCTCGCTGTGCCCGCCCGGCGCACTCGGCGACAATCCGGACCGGCCGGAGGTCAACTTCCGCGAGGAGGCGTGCGTGCAGTGCGGGCTCTGCGCCACCGTCTGCCCCGAGACGGCGATCCGGCTGACCCCGCAGCTCGATCTGCGCGCCTCGGCGCTGTCGGCGCGCGAACTGAATGGCGAGGAGCCTTTCGCATGCATCGAGTGCGGCAAGCCCTTCGGCGTCAAGTCCACCATCGAGAAGATCACCGAGAAGCTCTCCGGCCAGCATCATATGTTCACCAACTCGGACAATGTGCGCCTGATCCAGATGTGTGACGACTGCCGGGTACGCGCTCAGTTCCACGCCGAGGACAATCCGTTCCAGTCTGCCCCGCGCCCGCGCGTGCGCACGACGCAGGACTACCTGGACGGCGACGAATAGAGCCCCTCCCGGATGACCAGGCGCGCCATCAATCCTGCAGGATTCGCCGCGGCGGCCGAAGCACTGAAGCTTTCCGCAGGGGTCGTCTCGGGAGATCATGTCTTCCTGACCGGCGCGACTGGCAGCCTGCCGGACGGGACCATGCCTGCGGACCCGGCAGCGCAGTTTCGAAGCGCCTTTCAGAAAATCGGCCAGGTCCTGGATGCATCCGGGGCGTCGTTCGATGCGATCGTCGAGATGACGACCTACCATGTCGGCCTGCGGGACCACTTCGACCTTTTCTGCGCCGTCAGGGCCGAGTTCGTTCGACCGCCTTACCCGGCGTGGACCGCCGTCGAGGTTGCGGGCCTGAGGCGCGAGGGCGCTCTGGTCGAGATCCGCGTGATCGCCGCTCTGAACCCGTCAGCCTGACGTGGACCGCCCCTTCCGGCGCTCCTCGAGATAGTAGACATAGGCGTAGGGCAGTCTGCCTTCGTGCACACGGCCGGAGGCGGCATTCTTGCACTTCGAGCGATAGTTCTTCTGTCCAAGGGCGATCAGCTCGGATTCCACGGCGAGGGCGTTGTCGAGCGACGGGGTCTTGTAGATCACCAGCATCTGTTCCCACGGATGGTCGGCATAGGTGGTGCGGTCTTCGTCCTGATGCTCGCGGAACCGGCGTTGCGGGTCATTGGTGAAGCCAACGTAGAAGGCCTTGGCGGCGCGCCCGGTCGTGTTTTCTTTGAGCGAGTCCTTGAACGCGGTCATTACCGGCCCGTCGCGCGACGCCTTCGGCGCGGCCTTGTTTGTCTCGACGTACATGAAGTGATCGTCCGGCGTCTTGTTGATGTATGAGCCATCGCTGCCGTGGTCGACCAGGACGTACACGAAGAACTCCGTTGACGCCTCATAGCGCGGACCCGCGTAGTTGAAGCCCCGCGCATTCCACTTCTTGTGGCCCTTGCAGAGCCCGATCAGATCGTTCTCGATGTCGTTGACGAACCCGTGGCTCTGATTGCCGTAGATGACTTCCATGTCATCCCAGAGCGAGACATCGTCGTTCTTCATGCGCCGCTGATGCGCGCTGAAGCGATCGCGCGGATTGCAGGTCTGGCCGATGTAGAAGTAAAGGCAGTCCTTTCGCTCGATGCGGGCGAGGACCCAATCCTTGAGCGTGCGCGACACTTTCGATGGATGCTCGTTGTCGAAGTAATTGTACTTCACCTTGGAATCGCTCATGGCCCCCTCAAATCTTCAATTCAAACGCCGCAATTGTACCCGCGGCCCCGGCGATCGCAAAGCGGTGGTGCAAAAGGAGCGTTCACCATCCGCTACAGAATTGCTATTGTCGCTCTGCGCACGGAGGCGCCACCGGTCCGCGGGAAGGACAGAAGTCCACTCCGCCGGAACTGATCTCAGCTCGAACGAGCCTTCGCCCGCCGCGCGGACACCGGGCCATCGCTGAAAGGTACGTTCGCATGCCGACCAAAGTGCTGCCCGAGCGGGCGGATATCGACCATCTGAAGCATCAGGCGAAGGATCTCCTGCGCGCGCAGCGCAGCGGCCGGCCGGACGCCTGCCAGCGGATACGCGAGTTCCACCCGGTGCTGCGCGGCGCCGATGATGCGCGTCTCTCGAACGCCACGTTCACGTTGAGCGACGCCCAGGCGACCCTTGCGCGCGAATACGGCTATGCAAGCTGGCGTCGGCTGCGCGACGTCGTGGCGGGCGGCGGTCCGGACACCGGCCTGCCCCATCACGAGCGGATCGAGGATGCCGTGTTCCGCCAGGCCGTCGACATGATCGATGACGGCGATGCGGAGGGATTGCGGCGCCACCTCGCCCGGCATCCCGATCTGGCGCAACGCCGGGTGCGGTTCGAGGGCGGGAACTACTTCCAGAACCCGGCACTGCTGGCGTTCATCGCCGAGAACCCGATCCGCAATGCCCGCCTGCCCGACAACATCGTCGCCGTCGCGGAGACGGTGATGGCGGCCGGCGCATCCCCCGAGGCGATCTCCGAGACACTCGGGCTGGTGTGCTCCGGCCGAGTGGTGCGCGAGACGGGTGTGCAGGGCCCGCTCATCCAGGCGCTTTGCCGCGGCGGGGCGGACCCGGACGCGGCCATGCTTCCGGCGCTCGGACACGGGGAGTTCGCGGCGGTCGAGGCGCTGATCGATGCGGGTGCCACGGTCGACCTGTCCGTTGCGGCGGCGACAAACCGTGCGGCGGCATCAGCGCTGATCGGGGCGGCCGATGCCGAGACCCGGCACCGCGCCCTGGCGCTCGCCGCCCAGCACGGGCATGCGGGGATGGTGCGCCTGATGCTCGAGCACGGCGAGGATCCGAACCGCTACAACCCGGTCGGCTGTCACGCCCACTCGACACCGCTCCATCAGGCAGCGCTGGCAGGCTGGCTCGATGTCGTGCGCGTGCTGGTCGAAGGCGGCGCGAAAACCGATCTCAGGGACATCCACCACAATGCGACACCGGAAGGCTGGGCCCGGCATGCGGGCCACGCGGACATTGCGGCGTTGTTGTCCTCGAACAAGAGCCTCACCTAGGGGCAAGTCAAAAAAAAGTCGCTGGGGGGCAAAGCCCCCCAGACCCCCCAAAAGAGGTAAAGGGGTAAAGCATCAAGGGGTAAGGAGCGTCCTCGCGGGACGAAACCCGATGCTGTCGAACCGGTCGTCGGGACCGTCCCTGTCGCGGAAGGCGGAACGGAGGTACTGTGGATGTCGTCCCAGGAACCGCCGCGGACCACCCGCGAGAGCAGTCACCATCCTGCTCAGAAAGCCAGGCAGAGCCGTCCGTCGGTGCACCCTGATAGGTGTCGTGCCAGCAATCCTCCACCCACTCCCAAACATTGCCGTGCATGTGGCGCAGACCCCACCCGTTCGCCGCGTCCAGCTCCTCGACACCAACCGTGCGCTCCCGATAGACCCCTTTCGCACCAGAGCCGTAAGTGGACGTTGCCATTGTAGTTTGCCTGATCGGTCGAGATCGTCTCGCCAAACGCGAACGGCGTCGTCGTCCCGGCCCGCGCCGCGTACTCCCATTCCGCCTCGTCGGCAGGCGATAGGGATCGCCGTCCACCTGCCCGTTCAGCCAGGCGATGTACTCCTGCGCGTCGTTCCACGAGACGTTGATCACCGGCCGGGTGCCACGGCCCCAGCCTCGGTCCGATGGATCGCGATTGCTCTGGCAACCGCCGTCGTCGACACACGCCTGCCATTGATTGAACGTGACTTCCGTTGTCGCCAAGGCGAAACGCGCAATGGTGACATCGCGCTGGGGACCTTCGTCACGGGCGCGACCCACCTCGTCTTCTGGCGAGCCCATCGTGAATGTCCCTGCCGGAAGCACCACCATCTCCGGGCAGCCATCACAATCAGTGAACTTCGAAAGAGCGGGCCGAGCCAGGTCTCTAGTTTCTGGCGCATCAACAGTTTGAACTGGTGCTTCAGCACCACCGGTGCTTCAACGGGAGTTTCAACTGCACAAGGTCCTCCTGAAAATCACAGCCTAGCAGTATGAAACCTCCGACAACCCATGTTCCGACAGAAGCGCGAGCGTGCTCTTCCACATCCAGGGCCTTGATGGTTCGCTTGGCCCTTGCTGATCAGCGGCCGCTTGCGGGTTGGACACCATCGGTGGCTGTTGTTCCGCCGCCGTATGTTGCGCGTCAGACCCCGCTTGAGGTTCGGGCTGCGGTGTGGCGAAGCGTGCGGGGGCTTCGCTGAACTGCTGAGCTGGCTCCGGGCGCGGTTTCGAAAGCTCCGTCAGCCGCGAGACCACCAGTTCGGCGAGCCTGATCACGGCGCTTCGAAGCTCCGCATCCATCTCGTGCTTGTGATTGTGGGGCCGCCAGTCGATCCATTGCGTGCGCTCGATCGCGGCCACCAAGTCGTCATGGGCGCGGGTTTCTTCCTCGCCGAGCACCGGTGTGTCGATGAAAACAACCGGCAGCACCAGTCCGCCGCGCCCGTCCCGCTCGGCCTTGCGCAGAAATCGCGCGAGCTCCTCCCGGCAGGGCTCGGAATTGAAGAACGAGGGTGAGATCACGGCGATCAGAAGGACCGCCTCCTCGAGCGCCTTCTCGATGCGCGCGCGCCAATCGTCGCCGCCGATGATGTCGTCCACATCCTGGAAGATCTCGATGTCGCGGCCGATCCGGACGGAAACCTGTGTCTCCAGCTCACGGCGCACGGTCGAGATGAGCCCGCCGGATGCGCGATCGTCACGCCGCGTATAGCTGAAGAATGCAATGGTTCTCGCCATCTGACGGGACGGGCTCCAAGAAACAAACTCTCGTTTCGGGATACCAGAGCGCTCAAAAGCTGTCACCGGGGGATACTTGACATTCCCGGCGCCGCGCACCACTCCTCCCGGCATACCAGATAAAAGGGGTCGGGAATGGACGACGACGTCTTCAACATGTCGATGCGCAAGTTTCTCAAGCAGGTGGGCGTCACCTCTCAGCAGAAGATCGAGGAGGCCGTGCGCGCGGCCAAACCCGCGGGCCCGGTGAAGGCGAAGGTGGTGCTGACCCTCGACGGCATCGACATGGAGCATGTGGTCGAGGGCGTGATCCAGACCGGAGAGACGACATGAAGATCACGCGCGACGACGTGATCCGCGCGCTCTCGAAGATCGTCGATCCGGCCACCGGCAAGGACCTGATCACTGCCGACATGGCCAAGGCGATCACCGTGGGCGACGAGGGCGGCGTCAATTTCATCATCGAGGTCGATCCGGCCGTCGCGCAGCAGGCCGAGCCTCTGCGCGTGGCGGCCCAGCAGGCGGTGGAAGCGCTCGACGGTGTGACCCGCGTGAACGCCATCCTGACCGCGCATTCCTCCGAAGCGGGTCCGTCACGCTCGGCGACGCCAAAGGGCCCGCCCCCGGATCTGGGCATCGGCGGCAAGCGCAAGCCGGCCGAGCCCGAAGACAAGCGAATCCCGGGCGTGGAGCACGTCATCGCCATCGCCTCGGGCAAGGGCGGCGTCGGCAAGTCGACGGTGTCGGCCAACCTTGCGGTGGCACTCGCCGCCGCGGGCAAGCGCGTCGGGCTGCTGGATGCGGACGTCTACGGGCCGAGCCAGCCACGCATGATGGGCATTTCCGGGCGGCCATCCTCGCCGGACGGCAAGATCATCCTGCCGCTCCGGAACCACGGGGTCACCTGCATGTCGATCGGCTTCATGGTGCCGGCGGACGAGGCGGTGATCTGGCGTGGCCCGATGCTGATGGGCGCGCTGCAGCAGCTGCTTGGCCAGGTGCAGTGGGGCCGGCTGGATGCCCTGCTCGTCGATCTGCCGCCCGGCACTGGCGATGTGCAGCTCACGCTCTCGCAGAAAGCGGAAGTGACGGGCGCTGTTGTGGTCTCGACCCCGCAGGACGTCGCTCTGCTGGACGCACGCAAGGCCCTCGACATGTTCCACAAGACCAACACGCCCGTGATCGGCATGGTCGAGAACATGTCGACCCACATCTGCTCGAACTGTGGCCATGAGGAGCACATCTTCGGCCATGGCGGTGCCGAGGCCGAGGCAGAAAGGCTCAACATACCGTTTCTGGGCGCGATCCCTCTGGACATGGCGATCCGGACAGCCGGTGACAGCGGGGCGCCCATCGTCGCGGCCAATCCGGAAAGCCCGCAGGCCGGCGCATTCCGGGACATCGCAGACGGGATGATCCGGATGGGCGTCTTCGGGTGACCACGGACGTCGATCCGATGACGGTGCCGAGCCTGCCGCCGCTGCTGTCGGGCGAGGAAGTGCCGTCGGGGACGGATCCCTTTCTCAAGGCGGTCTCGGCGGCAACGCTCGGCACGGATGCGGGACTTGTCGCCTGGGCCCGCAGGCCAGATGCGCTTGATGCGGCTGTCGTGCTGGCCCCCGAGGAGCCGCTCGAGCGCGCGATGGCCGCCGTTTTCGCGGTGGCGCTCGGACTTGGCGATGCCATCGGTGCACTCGCCCCGCCGGAGGTAGCCGTGCACTACGTCTGGCCAGACGCGTTTCGCATCAACGGTGCTCTCTGCGGGGAACTGCGGGCCGCGGCCTCGGATGATGCGCCGGACGAAGTGCCCGACTGGCTGGTGATCGGTGTCACCCTTCCCTTCCTGCCGCCGGATGCGGCGGCACCAGGCACCGAACCGGACCGCACCTGCCTGCTGGCCGAGGGCTGCGCAGACCTCACGCCCCCGGCCCTGCTCGAGAGCTGGTCACGCCATATGCTGGTCTGGATCAACCGGCTGCTGGACGACGGCGTGGCTCCCTTGCATGCAGCCTGGCGCGAGCGCGCCTGGCAGATCGGCGAGGCGCTTCCCGATGGGCGCGGCACGTTCATGGGCCTGGACGAGCTCGGCGGCATGCTGGTCAAGGGCGTCGACGGCACCAGCCTGCGCCCGCTCACCGAGATGCTGGAGCGGCCATGAGGCTTGCGCGCACGCTCCGGTTCGACGACTCGGACCTCAACGTTTTCCCGATCGCGGCCGAGCCGGACGAGTGGGCGATCTCGGGTGCATTCGCCTTCTCGAACTGGACCGAGGACCAGGTAACCGGCAAGGACCGGCAGGCCTTCGCCAACGGGTGGCTCGGGCTCGAAAGTTTCGGACGCGCCACCTTTGTGGCGACCGCCGACATCACCGAAGCCGAGTATGCGGCCCAGATCGACCGGCTCGCGCAGCACTTCGTCGACCATTGGGGCGCACCGGATGTGGCGGCCGCCCGGCCGGTGGCAGAGGCCGAACTCGCCGACATGGCCGCGATGTGCAATGATCACGACCCGAACACGCTGCTGGTCGTGCAGCGCCGGCTGGTGGATGCCGGTGTCGCCGAGACCTTCCGGACCATAAGGCCTCAGGACGCAGACCTGGACATCGTCGCCGTGCACGGAACGCTGGATGAATGATGCGTCGCGTCCGCGAAAGCGCATAACGATCTGATCTGGAATGAAAACCCGCTTCTGGGTTATGCTCTCTGAGACGACGCAATCCCGATGCGCTTTGACCCCGTGTCGAGGCTGTGTTGCTGCCCGAGCGTCGACTGAGAAACGCCCGCTGCTGTAGCGTCGATCGCGAAACTTGACCGGAGGAGTGAATGGCCACTGCACGTCTGATCAGCGACGAGGAAGCAGGCCCGGACGTCCGGGCCGTCTTCGATGACATCCGTGCCACGCGCGGCACGGACTTCGTCAACAATGTCTGGCGCGCTTTGGCGTGGGATCCCCCGCTGCTGAAGCGCACATGGGAGCATGTCAAGGCGGTGATGACCCAGCCGGGCGAGATCGATCCGTTGACCCGCGAGATGATCTACATCGCGGTCTCCACGGCGAACGGCTGCGAGTACTGCGTGCACTCGCACACCGCCAGTGCCCGCGCGAAGGGCATGACCGAGGCGCAACATGCCGAGCTGTTGTCGATCATCACGCTGGCCGCATCGACAAATGCGCTGGCAACGGCATTGCAGGTGCCTGTGGATCCGGAGTTCCTGCTCGAGGATTGAGTTATCCATTTCTCAACCCGTCCGTGCGACCTCTCTCGCATCCAGAACGGTGAGAGTTTTGACCATGCGTCTGTGCTTCGGGCTTATCTTGTTGGTCTTGGTGACGGGCTGTCGTGCCCCCTACTCAAGCGAGTATGCGGATATGGCGATCTCGCACGATGAGTTGCCGCCGATCGGAACGACCTCGGAGGCGCTTGCCACGTGGTTCAACCAGCAGGGCTACGTTCCGGGCACCACCGTGGTGCAGGCCACCGCTGAACTGACGCGTCGCCCGGGAGAGCCTCTGGTCTACGCCCTGCCCGCGGACAAGCAGCGTTGGCTCACACAACACCGCACCGTCCGCCACGTCTGCTTCACCACCAAGACCGTGTACTACCGCGTTGACGCTCAAGGCGCATTGCTGCAGGCGATTCCGACCAAACGCAGCCAATGCTGACCTGACGCCGCTGCGTGCTCGGGACCCGAGCGGCCAGCATCAGACCCCAGCCAAGGCCAGCCACGCCCCTGACGTCGTCACTCCATACGCCCGTGGCAGTGCTTGTACTTGCGCCCCGATCCGCACGGACATTGCTGATTGCGACCGACCTTGCCCCAGGTCTTGGGATCTTTCGGATCGATTTCCATGGTCGCCGTTTCCGCCTCGGCGGGCTCAGGTCCCATCGCTGATATACTCTCAGGCACGGCCGCGCCAACGCCTGCAAGTGCTGCGGCGCCCACATCGGCCGCACGCTGAGCCTCTTCGGCGCGGCGGCGAAACTCGGCCTCTTGCTCTGCCATGCGGCGCTGGTGCTCCGCCATCTCTTCCTCGGTCATCGGACGCAGCCGGCCCAACTGGCGGGTCACGTCCTGGCGGAGCTGACTGAGCAGACCCTCGAACAGTTGGAATGCCTCTGACTTGTACTCGTTCAGCGGATCGCGCTGAGCGTAACCGCGCAGACCAATCACCGACCGCAGATGATCGAGCATGATCAGATGCTCGCGCCAGTGATGATCGAGAATCTGCAGAAGCAGGCTCTTCTCGATGTGGCGCATCTGATCCGCCCCGATCTTCTCCTCTTTCTCGGCGAAGCTCCGGTCCGTGGCATCGTAGAGCCGGTCGCGGATCACATCGTCGTCGACACCCTCCTCGTTGGCCCAGTCCTTGATCGGCAGCGCCTCGCCCAGGGCCTGCTCGGCCGCCTCCTCGAGCTCTTCGGTCTGCCATTGATCCGCATAGGCGCGCTTGGGGATGTGGGTGGTGATCAGATCATCGATCACCTGATGGCGCATATCGCGGATCGACTGTTCGAGGTCCTCTGCCTCCATGAACTCGCGGCGCTGCTCGAAGATCGCCTTGCGCTGGTCGTTCATGACATCGTCGAACTTCAGGAGGTTCTTGCGGATATCGAAGTTGCGCGCCTCGACCTTGCCCTGCGCTTTCTCGATCGCCTTGTTGACCCAGGGGTGGACGATCGCCTCCCCTTCCTCGAGGCCCAGACGCTGAAGCATGCCATCGATCCGGTCCGAGCCGAAAATGCGCATCAGGTCGTCCTGCAGCGACAGGAAGAACGAGGAGCGGCCCGGATCGCCCTGCCGGCCCGAGCGTCCGCGAAGCTGATTGTCGATCCGTCGGCTTTCGTGGCGCTCGGTGGCGACGACCCAGAGGCCGCCTGCGTCGATCGCCTCGCGCTTGGCCGTCGCAACCTCCGCCTCGATCCGCTCCGTGATCCGGGCACGCTCGGACTCGTCCTCGACGCCCTCGGTCTCGGCAGCGACGCGCATCTCGGCATTGCCGCCGAGTTTGATGTCGGTCCCGCGACCGGCCATGTTGGTGGCGATCGTCACCGCCCCCGGCACACCGGCCTGAGCAATGATCTGCGCTTCCTGTTCGTGGTAGCGGGCGTTCAGAACCTGGTGGCGGATCTGAAGCCGCTTGAGCTCGTCCGAAAGCATCTCGGATTTCTCGATCGAGGTCGTGCCGACGAGGATCGGCTGTCCGCGCCCCTGCCCGTCCTTGATCGCCTCGACGATGGCGTTCATTTTCTCGCCGGCGGTTCTGTAGACCTGATCGTCCTCGTCAACCCGCGCGACAGCGACGTTCGTCGGAACTTCGACCACGTCTAGCTGGTAGATGTCCATGAACTCACCCGCCTCGGTGAGCGCCGTGCCGGTCATGCCGGCAAGCTTGTCGTACAGGCGGAAGTAGTTCTGGAAGGTCACCGAGGCCATGGTGACGTTCTCGGGCTGGATGTCGACCCGCTCCTTGGCCTCGAGCGCCTGGTGCAGCCCGTCCCCGTAGCGCCGTCCTTCCATCATGCGGCCGGTGAACTCATCGATGATCACGACCTTGTTGCTCTTCACGATGTAGTCGCGGTCGCGCTGGAACAGCTTGTGGGCGCGCAGGGCCTGGTTGACATGGTGGACGTGGCTGACATTCGAGGGATCGTAGAGGCTCGCGCCTTCTTCAAGAATGCCGGCCTCCTGCATCAGGCGTTCGACTTCCTCGTTGCCTTCTTCAGTCAGCGTGACCGTCCGCTGCTTCTCGTCCATCTCGTAGTGGTCTTCCGACAGCGACGGGATGAGGCCGTCGATCGATGTATACATCTCGGTCTGGTCCTGCACCGGGCCCGAGATGATCAGAGGCGTGCGCGCTTCGTCGACGAGAATGGAGTCGACCTCATCCACGATCGCATAGCGATGGCGGCGCTGCACCATGTCCGCCAGACCGTACTTCATGTTGTCGCGAAGATAGTCGAAGCCGAGTTCGTTGTTCGTGGCATAGGTCACATCGCAGGCATAGGCCGCGCGACGCGCATCATCATCGATGCCGGGCACGATCACGCCCACGGTCATCCCGAGGAAGTTGTAGACCGCCCCCATCCACTCGGCGTCGCGGCGGGCGAGATAGTCGTTCACGGTGACGACGTGCACGCCGTTGCCTTCGAGCGCGTTCAGATAGACCGGCATGGTGGCGACGAGGGTTTTGCCCTCGCCCGTCTTCATCTCCGCGATCGAGCCCTGGTGCAGCACAAGCCCGCCGATGATCTGCACATCGAAGGGGCGCATGCCGAGCGAGCGCTTCGATGCCTCGCGCACCGCCGCGAAGGCTTCGGGCAGCAAATCGTCCAGCGTCTCACCCTGGTCCAGCCGCCCCCGAAACTCGGCGGTCTTGGCGCGGATTTCCTCGTCGGTGAGTGCGTTGAACGATGCCTCGAGCGCATTGACCTGCTCGACGACTTTCGTCGCTGTCTTTATCTTGCGGTCATTCGTTGATCCGAAGACCTTCCTGGCAATCGAGCCAAAGCCCAGCATGTGGCGACTTCTCCTTTGACCGCGGCAGGGGCACTGCGTCGCAACGCACACCTCTGGGGTTCACCGGCCCGCGCGCCGGGCATTAATTATTGCGCTCGATGCTTGTCGCCACCCTTGGCAGGCCGTAAGTGTGTCGCGAGCGCCGAACGTTCGGCGTGAGATGTATTAAGGGCGGTTGGGGCTGTCAACGCATTGCCCGCCCGAAGGACCAGCCAGGAGAGAGACCTTGCCAGCACGTGATGCCCTCAAACACGCCCTGCTCTGTGCGGGTCTCGCCGCATTTGCTGTGGCGCCTGCGGCGTTTGCGCAGACCGCCTCCGAGAACGAAAGCACGGAAAGCGCTGCACAAGAGCCAGAGGTTGAACTTTCTCCCGATATTGTGATGGCGACGGTGAATGGCAAGGATATCACGCTCGGCGCCCTGATTGCGCTGCGCAGGGAGTTGCCCGAACAGTATCAGCAATTGCCCGACGAGTTGCTGACCACAGGTCTTCTGGAGCAGCTCATCGATCAGCACTTGCTTGCCAAGGCGGCGATTGACGCGGGCCTGGACAAGAAGCCGGCCGTGTCGATCGCCATCGAGAACCAGACCAACGCCGTGCTCGCCGACAGCTTCATGCGCAGCGAGCTCGTCAAGAAGGTCACCGAGGAGGGCGTCGAGGCGGCCTATCAGGAACAGTATGTGAACGGCGATGCCATCGAGGAGGTGCGCGCCGGACACATCCTCGTGGACAGCGAGGAGAAGGCCGCGGACCTCAAGCGCCAGCTCGATGAAGGTGCGGATTTTGCCGAGCTTGCGGCCGAACACGGAACGGATGGCACCAAGGATCGCGGCGGAGATCTTGGCTGGTTCGTGCACGAACAGATGGTGCCGGCCTTTGCAGACGCGGCGTTCGCGATGAAGGAAGGCGAGATCTCCGCCCCCGTGCAGAGCGACTTCGGCTGGCACATCATCAAGCTCGAGGGTCGACGCGACAAACCAGCCCCGGCCCTGGCGGAAGTGCGCGAGCAGATCATCGCCGAAATGACCCGTGAAGCCACCGGCGCTCTGGTGGAGCAACTGCGGGGCGAAGCCGAGGTCTCGCGCACCGAAACCGGGGTGCCAGCGGCAGCGATCCGCGCGGACGATCTGCTCAACGACTGACGCGGCGACTGGGGGAAGAGCATGGGCGAGACGTCCGGTGACACCGCAGCTCTGCGTGCAGAGCTGGCGGAGAAGGAGCGCGCGAAGGCGGCACTCGATGTGGAGATCGGCAAGCTGCGATCGGCGCTCGGGGAGGCGGAGGTTTCTCCGTTCGCACCCGCAAGCTTCCCGGACATCGGCCCGATCTCGGGGGTGCGGTTCAGCGCCGTATCCGCTGGCGTGCGCTACACGACCGGCCGCGTCGATGTGATGCTGGCAGAGATTGCCCCCGGCTCGGTGATGGCAGGGACCTTCACGCGATCGTCCACGCGCGCTGCACCCGTCCTGTGGTGCGAAGAGCGCATCGCCTCGGGGACCGATCCGTCTGCTCCGCTGGGCATTCTGGTCAATGCCGGCAATGCCAATGCGTTCACCGGCACGAACGGTCACGAGGCCGTTCAGGCAGCGCTCGGCGCAGCAGCCGAGGTTCTGGACGCACCAGTCGGCAACATGTTCATGGCCTCGACCGGCGTGATCGGGGAACCCCTGCCCCATGAGCGTATCACCGCGAAACTGGGAGAGCTTTCGGCCGGGCTCTCGCCCGACCATGTCGAGGATGCCGCCCGCGCGATCATGACGACCGACACCTTTCCCAAAGGCGCCGCAGCGCGTGCCGAGATGGACGGCGTGCCAGTCCGGATCGCGGGCTTTGCAAAAGGCTCGGGCATGATCGCGCCGGACATGGCCACGATGCTGGTGTTCGTCTTCACAGATGCCGCCATCAGCCAGCCTGTCCTGCAGCAAGTCGTCACCGAGCTGACGGACCGGACGTTCAACTGCATCACGGTCGACAGCGACACATCGACCTCGGACACGCTTCTGGTCGCGGCCACGGGCCAGGCCGAAATGGATCCCGTCACGACAGCCGACGATCCGCGTCTTGTGCCCTTCCGGGTGGCCCTCGAGGCCGTGATGCGCGATCTCGCGATCCTCGTGGTGAAGGATGGCGAGGGCGCGTCGAAGTTCGCGGCAATCACCGTCAACGGCGCCGAGAACGATGTCGCGGCGCGGCGCATCGGGCTCGCCATTGCGAACTCGCCCCTGGTCAAGACCGCGCTTGCGGGCGAAGACCCCAACTGGGGCCGGATCGTCATGGCGGTGGGAAAGTCCGGCGAAAAGGCCGACCGCGACCAGCTCTCGATCACCTTCGGCGACAGTGTTGTGGCCGAGAACGGCTGGGTGTCACCCACCTACAGCGAAGACGTCGGGGCCGCCTACATGCGCCGGAGCGAGCTGGAGATCGGCGTGGATGTGGGTGTCGGTCAGGGCACGGCGACCGTGTGGACCTGTGATCTGACCCATGGCTACATCTCCATCAACGCGGACTATCGCTCTTGAAGATCGTGCTTGTCGCGGCCGTCGCACTGATCGACCGGGACGGGCGGGTCTTGCTGGCGCAGCGCCCGGAGGGCAAATCGATGGCGGGCCTCTGGGAGTTTCCCGGCGGCAAGGTCGAACCCGGCGAGACACCGGAGGACTGTCTGCTCCGGGAACTTCACGAGGAACTCGGCATCGACACGTGGGAAAGCTGTCTTGCGCCGCTCACATTCGCCAGCCACAGCTACCCGGACTTTCACTTGCTCATGCCGCTCTATGCCTGCCGCAAATGGGAGGGCATCGTGACAGGCCGCGAGGGCCAGCGCCTCGCATGGACGACAAAGTCGAAGATCCGTGACTATCCGATGCCCCCTGCCGATATCCCGCTGATCCCGATCCTGCAGGACTGGCTCTGAACGATGCGCAGCGACCGCCAGATCACGATTGTCGGCTGCCACGCGGAGGGCGAGGTCGGCGATGTCATCACGGGCGGCGTGGGCGCACCACCCGGCGACACGCTTTGGGCACAGTCACGCTGGATTGCCCGTGACGGCGAACTGCGGGACCTTGTGCTGAACGAGCCGCGCGGCGGTGTCTTCAGGCACATCAACCTGCTCGTGCCGCCGAAGAATCCGCAGGCGGATGCTGCGTTCATCATCATGGAGCCGGAAGACACGCCGCCGATGTCTGGCTCGAATTCCATGTGTGTCGCCACCGTGCTCCTCGAAACCGGCATCCTCCCGATGCAGGAGCCCGAGACAGTGATCCGGCTCGAAGCCCCGGCAGGTCTGGTGGAGGTGCGGGCCACCTGTGCCCGAGGCCGGGTTGAGCGGGTCGCAGTTCACAACGTCCCGAGCTTTGCCGACCGGCTGGATGTGGCGGTCGAGGTCGAGGGTCTCGGCACGGTCTCGCTCGACACGGCCTATGGCGGGGACAGCTTTGCGATTTGCGACGCGCAGACGCTCGGCTTCGCGCTGACACCGGACGAGGCACGGGATCTGGCCGAAACAGGCATGCGGATCAGGCGCGCCGCCAACGAGCAGATCGGTTTTCGCCATCCTGACAATGCCGAGTGGAGCCACATATCTTTCTGCCAGTTCGCGGCACCGGTCCAGTGGGAGGATGGCGTTCTGACGGGACGCAACGCCGTGGCCATACTTCCGGGCAAGATTGACAGATCACCCTGCGGAACCGGTTGCTCGGCACGCATGGCTGTCCTTCACGCCCGCGGTCAGCTTCAGGTGGGCGACGCCTTCACCGGCCATTCGATCCTCGGGTCGACATTCCATTGCCGTGTGGAAACCGAGACCGCGGTGGCGGGGCGACCAGCGATTGTCCCCAGCATCTCGGGACGGGCCTGGCTGACCGGGACGCGCCAGCTTTGGCGCGATCCCGAAGACCCCTGGCCGCTGGGGTACCGGCTTGCCGACACGTGGCCGGACCTGAGGTAACCGCCGCGCAGACCTGCCACACGGATCAGGCTGCGGCTTTCTCGGCGATGCGTGCGAGGTCACGGGCGATGGCAAACGCGCCCTTGACCCGGTCATCGTCGCTGTCCCAGCTCCGGCGCACCACCAGACGATTGTCGCGCACTTTTGCCAGGCCGCGCTGGTCTTGCAGGAAGCCGACAAGCCCGGCCGGGTCATCGAAGCGATCGTTGCGGAACTGTACGGTTGCGCCTTTTGGGCCCGCATCGAGGCGTGCGATGCCGGCACGCCGGCACATCGCCTTGACGCGCACCACGCGCAACAACGTCTCGACTTCCGTAGGCGGTTTGCCAAAGCGGTCGTGAAGCTCGGCGGCAAACCCCTCCAGCTCGGCCCGTTTTCCAAGCCCCGAGAGACGCCGGTAAAGCCCGAGGCGCACGTCCAGATCAGGCACATAGTCCTCGGGGATCAACACCGGCACCCCGAGATTTATCTGAGGTGCCCAGCCATCGTCGCTGTCGTCGGCCGGCGCATCGCCACCGGCCCGTATCCGCGCGATCGCCTCCTCCAGCATCTCCTGGTACAGCTCGAACCCGACCTCGCGGATATGGCCGGACTGCTCCTCGCCCAGGAGATTGCCCGCCCCGCGAATGTCCAGATCGTGGCTTGCCAAGGTGAACCCGGCACCCAGCGTGTCGAGCGAGCTCAACACCCGCAGTCGGCGCTCGGCCTGCGGGGTCAGGGGCTTGTTCGGCTCGGTCGTGAGATAGGCGTAGGCGCGCATTTTCGATCGCCCGACGCGGCCGCGGATCTGGTAGAGCTGCGCCAGCCCGTACATGTCCGCGCGCGCGACAATCAGCGTGTTCGCCGCCGGGATGTCCAGACCGCTCTCGACGATCGTGGTCGAGACCAGGACGTCGAAGCGTCCATCATAGAAGGCGTTCATGCGGTCATCGAGCACGCCCGCCGCCATCTGGCCGTGTCCGACCAGATAGCTGACTTCGGGCACCTGTTCGCGCAGGAACGCCTCGATTTCAGGCAAATCGGATATCCGCGGAACGACGAAGAACGACTGTCCGCCGCGGTAGTGCTCACGCAGCAAGGCCTCTCGAACGGTCACCTCGTCAAACGGGCTGACATAGGTGCGCACAGCCAGGCGGTCGATCGGCGGGGTCGCGATGATCGAGAGCTCCCGCACGCCTGACATCGCCAGCTGCAGTGTGCGCGGGATCGGTGTCGCCGTCATCGTCAGCACGTGCACGTCGGCGCGCAGCTCCTTCAGCCGCTCCTTGTGAGCCACGCCGAAGTGCTGTTCCTCATCGACCACAAGAAGGCCGAGATTGCAGAACCGGATGGACTTGGCGAGCAGCGCATGGGTTCCGACCACGACTGCCACCGAACCGTCGGCCAGACCCTTGCGCGTTTCGGCAGCCTCCGCAGCGGGCACGAAGCGCGAAAGCTGGCGCACCCGCAGCCCCGTTCCTGCGAAGCGCTCGGCAAAGTTCTTCGCGTGCTGTCGGGCGAGCAGCGTCGTGGGGGCGACCACCGCCACCTGAAGCCCGGCACTGGCCGTAACGAATGCGGCCCTGAGCGCCACCTCGGTCTTGCCAAAGCCCACGTCGCCGCAAACAAGCCGGTCCATCGGACGTCCGGATGCGAGATCCGCCAGCACTTCCTCGATCGCGCGCAGCTGGTCTTCGGTTTCCTGAAAGGCGAACCGTGCGCAAAACCGCTCATAGGCCGCGCTGTCCGGCTCGAGCACCTCGGCCTCGCGCAGCATGCGTTCCGCGGCGACTTTCACCAGCTTGTCCGCCATGTCGCGAATGCGGTTTTTGAGGCGGGACTTCTTGGCCTGCCAAGCACCGCCGCCCAGACGGTCGAGATCGCCGGTCTCCTGACCATAGCGAGACAGAAGCTCGATGTTCTCGACGGGCAGGAACAGTTTGTCGCCGCCATGATACTCGAGCGCGATGCATTCATGCGGCGCGCCCGCTGCGGTGACGGTTTCGAGCCCCCTGTAGCGACCGATGCCGTGTTCGACGTGAACCACGAGATCGCCCGGCGTGAGACTGCGCGCTTCGGTCAGGAAATTGTCGGCACGCTTGGGTTTGCGCGCGCTCCGGATCAGCCGGTCACCAAGGACATCCTGCTCCGAGATCACCGTGAAGGGCTGGCGCGCCGTGGCCTCGAAGCCTTGCTCCAGTGCCCACACCGCAAGATTGACCCCCGGCTTCGCATCGCGCCAGCCTCGGATCAGGTGGGCACCTTCGACACCGTTGTCGGACAGGAGGTGGGAGAGACGCTCGCGCGACCCCTCGGAATAAGAGGCAATGATCACCGGACCCTGGGCTGCGCGCTCACGGACATGCTGCGCCATCGCTCCAAAGAGATTGATGCCCTCCTGCTGACGCTCAGGTGCGAAGGAACGCCCGGATCGCCCACCTGCGTCGACCACACCGGGCCCGAGGGGCAGCTTCATGGGGTTGAGCATCCGCAATGCCCGGCCCTCGACGGCTGCATCCCAGGCATCCGGATCAAGATAGAGCATCTCCGGCGGGCAGGCATTGTAGGGAACCACCGAGGTGCCCGCAGTGTCGACCCGTGCCGCGTGATGGTCGCGGATCATTTCCCAGCGGCTGGCGCGTGCCTCGGTGACCTGATGATCAAGGTTCACTGGAACACCGGGCAGAAAATCGAAGATGGTCTCCAGACGTTCATGAAACAGCGCGAGCCAGTGCTCCATTCCCTGGTGTTTGCGCCCCTCGGAGACCGCTGCGTACAGCGGATCGTCGAGGCGGGCGGCGCCGAAGACTTCCCGGTAGCGGGTTCGAAAGCGCTGGATCGCATCGGGGTCGAGCACGATCTCCGACGCGGGCGAAAGCTCGACCTTGTCTGCTGTCTCGATTGTGCGCTGGGTCTCCGCATCAAAGCGCCGGACGCCTTCGAGGACGTCACCGAAGAAATCGAGACGGACAGGGTTGGCATCTCCCGGCGGAAAGATGTCGATGATCCCGCCACGGACGGCAAAGTCGCCATGCTCTATGACCGTCGAGACCCGGTTGAAACCCTTGGACGTGAGCCATCCGGTGAGCGCACTCGTGTCCACCTGTGTGTCGATCTGGGCTGAAAAGCTCGCCGCTGCCACCGCGTCGCGCGCGGGCAGAAACTGCGTGGCTCCCGCGACGGTCGTGAGCAGAACCGAAGGCCGCGTCCACCCCTGCGCGAGCATTGCCAGCGTCGCCATGCGTGCCGCCGAGATTTCCGGGTTGGGAGACACCCGGTCATAGGGCAGGCAGTCCCATGCGGGCAATCGGAGCACGGGCAGCTCCGGGGCGAAAAACCCGAGCGCGTCCGCCATCGCCGCGGCCCGCGCATCATCGCGCGCCACATGGATCACCGGTCCCTCGGCCCGCCGGATGAGATCGGCGAGGATTTGGGCGTCAAGGCCCTCAGGTGCGCCACACAGCGTTACGGCGCCCGGGGCAATTTTTGCCGCGTGCGTGCTCATGGGCGCGGACCTAGCTCGCGGATGATTTTATCGCAAGGGCGGAATCTTCAGAGCACCGCACACCGCCGCGTTTTGCGCTTCAGAACGTGAGTTCATCTTTTCCAAGCGATGCGAAGGCGCCGGCCACGAATTCATCCGTCGCTTCCTCCAGTTTGGCTGGTGACCACTGCGGGGCGCTGTCCTTGTCGAGGATTGTCGCCCGGACACCCTCATAGAAGTCGGGATGGGTCATGCAGTAGCGCGCGAGCCGGTATTCGAGCCGCATGCAGTCCTCGAAAGACAGGTGCGCGCCTTCGCGGATCTGCCGGAACGCGATGCGGGTGGATGTGGGGGACTTGGAGAGGATGGTCTTGTGCCAGTGCGCTGCTTTGGCTTCCTCCCCGGCTTGGAGTGCACTGAGCACATCCGTAAGCGTATCGCCGCCGAACAGCACGTCGATCGAGCCCAACCGGGTTCCGTCGACAAGTTCAAGGGAAGGCCCACCGAGCAACTCGACTTCAAAGGGCACCGAGCCGGACACGGCCATGCCCTCCAGAAGTCCTTCGATCTCAATGCTCTCAATCAGCACGTCACAGACGCCAACCGTGACGAGATCGTCTCCCTTCAGCCGTGTCCCGGTCAGCCCGAGCCACATGCCGCACTCTCCAGCAAGCCTAGGGAGGAAGAACGTACCGCCGACATCCGGGAAGAGGCCGATTCCCGTCTCTGGCATGGCAAACACTGTACGCTCGGTGGCGATCCTCAGACTTCCATGGATCGAGACGCCCACGCCGCCGCCCATGACGATACCGTCCATCAGGGCGACATAGGGCTTGGGGTAGCGCTTGATCTTGGCGTTCAGGCGGTACTCGTCGGCGAAAAAGCGAAAGTTGCGCTCTCCGCGATTGCCGCCCTGGCCCGCATCGAACAATGCTCGGATGTCACCACCAGCCGCGAACGCCCGCTCGCCTGCGCCCTGGATGGCCACGACTGCAATCGTGTCGTCGCCGGCCCACACATCAAGCTGTGCATCCAACGCCAGGATCATGCCATGGGTCAGCGCGTTGAGCGCCTTCGGGCGGTTGAGCGTGATCAGGCCCAGCTGGCCACGCTGCTCGAACAGGATTTCCGCCTCTTGCATGCAATGCTCCTCGCGCCTAGCCTCGCGCGCCAGATAAGAGGACCGAGCCCCATGCTGCAACCCGCTCCGTTTCCGGCAAACCGACCCCGACGCCTGCGTGCCTGCCCGTGGCTGCGTGCCATGGTGGCAGAAAACGCCCTCAGCGCCGCCGACTTCATCTGGCCCTGCTTCGTGATCGACGGCACGGACCGTTCCGAACCGATCGAGACGATGCCCGGCGCAGAACGCCTGACGATCAACAGGCTGGTGGCCAAAGCCGAAGAAGCGGTAAACCTCGGCGTGCCTGCCATCGCGATTTTCCCCTACACCGATCCGGCTCTGAAGACACCCGGCGCCGAGGAAGCCTGGAATGCCGACAACCTGGTTTGCCGGGCGACCCGTGCCGTGAAGGAGGCGGTGCCCGAGATCGGCGTGATGCTCGACGTGGCTCTTGATCCCTACAATTCCGACGGGCATGACGGCATCGTCCGGGACGGACCCAACGGACCCGAGATTGTCAACGACGAGACGCTGCTGGCGCTGGAGAAGCAGACGCTCGCCCAGGCCGAAGCGGGCGCTGACATCATGGGACCCTCAGACATGATGGACGGGCGCGTTGCCGTGATGCGGCGCGCACTCGAGGAGCACGACTTTCAGAACGTGACCATCATGACCTATGCCGCGAAGTATGCGAGCGCCTTCTACGGCCCGTTCAGGGATGCGGTCGGCTCGGGCGGCGCGCTCCGGGGCGATAAGAAGACCTACCAGATGGACCCGGCGAACACCGACGAGGCGATGCGCGAGGTGGCCATGGATCTGGCCGAGGGAGCCGATATGGTGATGGTCAAGCCGGGCATGCCCTATCTCGACATCTGCCAGCGTGTTGCGGCCGAGTTCCGGGTGCCGACCTTCGCCTACCAGGTGTCGGGCGAGTACGCGATGCTCAAGGCGGCCATGGGCAACGGCTGGCTGGACGAGCGGATCGGCATGCTGGAAAGCCTGATGGCGTTCAAGCGGGCAGGATGCGCCGGGATCCTCACCTATTTCGCACTGGACGCTGCTCGAGCGCTCAAAGCCTGACCGGAGAAGGTCGTGGTGGTCGTTTGAGCAGACGGCGGCCTTCGCAAGATTCGCCTGGCGCATCTCCAACGTGGCATTGATCGGTCCCGGAAACTTGCAATCAGCAGGTTGATGTGGCTGCACACTCGCAGAACGCATTCGGCGAGATAGCGCTCTACCTTTTGTCGAGAATCGGCGATATCGACCCGATCGGCATGATGCAGCAGGGAGCTAGAATTCTATTGAGCGGTCTCGACAAGCTGGTGCCCGAAGAAAACGTCTTCATGCGTGGTGACGGCTGGATGCTCGTTCATCCCGTCCCCGAAGGTCTGCTCGCGAAACGCATCGGGGCATTCGCAGCGCGCCGGCGAAAGTCGCTCGATCGGATCATCGGCGATGGAGATCGACGGGCGCGGGTGATCGGACACCCGATCCGAGGGGACCGGATCTGCGGGGTGCTCCTGAATGGCCGAGTTGCCGGCTATCTGTCCTATCGACGAGACGGAGCTGGCGCCACGATTGCTGATGCCGCCCGGTTCCGGGCGGAGTTCGGCGTGATCTTTGGCAGTTTGCGCTGGCTTGCGACTGAAATCACGCTGCACCGCGGCCGCTCCGATGACCTCTACATCGAGGGATTCGCCGTGCTTCCCCAGACCCGGGGCCTGGGGATCGGGCGCGCACTTCTGGAATGGCTCAGCAGCGAAGTCCGGGCCCACGGCAAGGCTGGTTGGAGAACGGAAATGCCCGCCGGTCACGAGCAGGCCCGCCGCGCCTACGAGCGCTTTGGAGCGATTGCCACCCGTGCTGTCTGGACGGGACCGTTTGCCCCGCTTCTCAATGTGCGCCAGCTCACGCTCTACCGTTGGACGCCGCCGACCTAAGCCCCACTTAAGGTAAAGATCGAGGAGGAGCAGTTCATGAAGGTCTTCGGAATTTGCGCCCGGCTCGGGGCGCTCGCAACCGCACTTGTCGCAACGTCGGGCATGGCATCCGAGGTGATCGAAACCTCGGCAGGGCCGGTGCTTGTCGAAGAAGTGGTGGGGGACCTCGACAACCCGTGGGCGGTTGCCTTCCTGCCGGAAGAGCAGCTTCTCATCACCGAACGAGACGGCCGACTTTGGCTGATCGAGCCCGCCTCGGAAAACCGCCGAGCTGTGGCAGGTGTGCCCGAAGTCCGCGCCCGAAACCAGGGTGGGTTGCTCGACGTCGTCCCCGATCCGGACTTCGCGACGAACAGTCTGATTTATATCAGCTATTCCGAGCCTGTCGGTCTGGTTTCGGCGCGCACCGCGGTGGCTCGAGCGCGGCTCGACATCGATGCGGCCAAACTTGACGGTCTCGAGGTGATCTTCCGGCAGACGCCCGACACGCGCAGCGGCCGGCACTTCGGCTCGCGCATCGTCCCGGATGGCGCCGGCAAGCTCTATGTGACGGTGGGGGACCGCGGAGATGCCGATCTCGCACAAGACCCGGCGACCACGCTTGGCAAGGTCCTGCTGATCAACGCGGACGGATCTGCCATCGACAATGGCGTGTCCGGGCCGCATCCCGAAATCTGGTCGATCGGTCACCGCAATCCGCAGGGTGCGGCATTGGATGCGACGGGTCGGCTCTGGACCGTGTCGCACGGCGCCCGTGGCGGTGACGAGATCAACCGCCCCGAGCTCGGCAAGAACTATGGCTGGCCGGTGATCTCGTATGGCCAACACTACACCGGCGGTCAGATCGGAGAGGGCACGACCCGGCAGGGCATGGAACAGCCTGTGTTCTACTGGGACCCGTCGATCGCGCCGTCGGGCATGATGATCTATTCCGGCAAGCTCTGGCCGGACTGGCAGGGCGACATTTTTGTCGGGTCGCTGAAGTTCGACTTTCTTTCGCGGTTGGACCGCTCCGGAGACACGATCGGCACGGAAGAGCGCCTGTTCCAGGACCGATTTGTGCGCATCCGAGATGTGAGAGAGGGGCCTGACGGGGCGATCTGGTTTCTGTCGGTCGGCGACGACGCGCTCTATCGGGTGACACCATCCGAGTAGCCAGGATCAGATGGGGAGTTCGACCTCGACCTGGCGAGACCGATGACTGCGCGACATCCGATCGGTGGCGAAGCGCTTGGCAAGTGAGAATACGAGCGCTAACAGTCTGGCATGACAGCCAGACTCACAGACCTCGTTGCCAGCCTTCCCGCCAGTGTGCCGTTCGTCGGCCCGGAGCATCAGGAGCGCGCGCGCGGAAGACCGTTCACCGCCCGGATCGGGGCCAACGAGAGTGTCTTCGGGCCCTCGCCGCGCGTCGCACAGGCAATCGCGGATGCGGGTCCCGACGTCTGGAAGTATTGCGATCCCAACGCTCATGACCTGCGTGAGGCAATCGCCCAGCATAACCAGGTCGCGCCGGAGACCGTCGTCATCGGTGAGGGAATCGATGCGCTCCTCGGCAACACCGTCCGGCTGTTCGTCGGCGAGGGTGACACAGTTGTCACCTCGCTGGGCGCCTACCCCACCTTCAACTACCACGTCGCGGGGTTCGGTGGACGACTGGTCACGGTGCCCTACCGAGACGACCTGGAAGATGTTGCGGCGCTCGCAGAGGCCGCACGGACCCATCGACCGAAGCTGCTCTACCTGTCGAACCCGGACAACCCGATGGGCACCTGGCACCCGGCAGAAGCCGTTCAGCAGTTGATCGACGCTCTGCCCGACGGCACGCTCCTGTGCCTGGACGAGGCCTACATCGAATTCGCGCCGGACGGCACAGCCCCTGCGTGGGCAACTGACGATCCTCGCGTGATCCGCTTTCGGACGTTCTCGAAGGCCTTCGGTCTGGCCGGGCTTCGGATCGGCTATGCCGTGGCGCACCCCGAGACGGCGGCAGCCTTCGACCGTGTGCGAAATCACTTCGGCGTCAATCGTGTGGCGCAGATCGCAGCCCTCGCCGCGCTCAATGATCAGAGCTTTCTCGAAGGGGTCGTCCGAGATGTGGCCGCAGCCCGCGGGCGCATCGATGCCATCGCCGCGCAAAACGGTCTCTCCCCCCTTCGGTCGGCCACGAACTTCGTGACCATCGACTGCGGCAAAGACGGTGCCCACGCCCGCGCCGTGCTGGCTGGCCTGCTCGAACGGGACATCTTCGTGCGGATGCCGGGCGTGGCGCCGCTCGACCGGTGTATCCGCGTCAGCGCCGGGACCGAAACGGACTTGGAGCTGTTCTCGGCGGCATTGTCGGACACGCTGGCGAGCCTCTGAGCCAGGACTTTCGAGGCACGCGGAAGCATGCGCCGGTCAGTCGCGTTCCCGGATCCCGTGAAAATCTTATCCAAAGGCATGAAGAGCTCCCTCTAAAGTAGCGCCTCTCACAGGAAAGCGTTGACACTTGCAGACGTCACCGGTTCATTGGTCACCTCTGGGCCGGAGGTGGACCGGCGTTCATGACGAGCGGGTGCACAACGCCCCGATGCTTGGGAGGATTTAAATGTCATTCAGCTTAGCGAAGAAACTGGGCGGGATCGCGCTTGCCGCAATCGCGGTCGCCGGTCTCAGCGTCAGTGAAGCGGACGCGAAGAAAGTCCGTTGGAAAATGCACTCCGCGTTCGGCCAGAACGTTGCGGTGATCGGCCCGGTCGGCTATCGCATCGCCGAGTGGGTCAACAAAATGTCGGGCGGCGACTTCGACATCAAGGTGTTCGAGCCGAACGCTCTCGCAGGCGGCTACGCCTACTTCGATCCGGTCAGCCAGGGCGCTTTCGAAGCAGCCTACGGCACACCGGGTGCCAACCAGGGTAAAAATTCCGCCTACGCCTTCCTCTCGACCTGGCCCTTCGGACCCGGCGCGCTCGAGTTCAACGCCTGGATGCGGTATGGCGGTGGCATCGAGCTGGCCGAAGAACTCTATGCCCGCGACAACATCAAATACTTCTATTGCGGCATGATCCCGCCCGAGACCTCGGGCTGGTTCCGTGAAGAGATCACCTCTCTCGACCAGCTTAAAGGCCTGAAGATGCGCTTCTTCGGCATGGGCGCCAAGGTGATGCAGAAGTTCGGTGTGGCCACCCAGCAGCTGGCCGGCGGCGACATCTACCCTGCACTCGAGCTCGGCACGATCGACGCGACCGAGTTCTCGATGCCCGCCATCGACCGTTCCTACGGCTTCTACCAGATCGCGAAGTACAACTACTTCCCGGGCTGGCACCAGCAGTCGACCACCAACGAGATCCTTGTCAACATGGACAAGTGGAACGAACTGTCGGACGAGCACAAGGCGATGTTCGAGGTCGCGTGCATGGCGAACATCGGCATCGAGCTGGCCGAAGGTGAGCACCTGCAGCCGGACGCCATGGCCGCCAACGAAGCCGACGGCGTGACCAATGTGAGCTGGCCGGACGAGGTGCTCGACCAGTTGCGCACCGCCTGGGACGAGGTCCTTCAAGAAGAGATCGCCGCCAACCCCGATGTTGCACGTCTCTGGGAGAGCTACTCAGCCTACCACGAGAAGTACAAGGTCTGGGGCGAGATGGGCTACCTGAAGTAGTCGCACGCCACCTGTGCAGCGGTCCGAGATGGATCGAAACTGAATTGATGACCGGCGCTTCGTGCGCCGGTTGTTCTTGTCGAAGACTTGGTACAAACAATGAAACCCGGCGGCGACTGGTTCACAGCTGATCACGGGCATCAACAGGGCGGGACGACAGCAAGATGGGATCTCTACTCGGCTTAGCTGACAAGCTGGACACCATATCTAGATCGATCGGTAAGGCCGCAAGCTGGATAATCTTACCGCTGGTCGGACTGATCATGCTTGATGTGGTCACGCGAAAAATCGCTTTCATCAAAGAGTGGTCCGCCGAAATCACGATCCAACACGGTTTCTCGGTCTCGTTCATTCTGCAGGACCTGCAATGGCACCTGCACGGGATGCTGATGCTCCTGACCTTCGGGTTCGGCTACCTGCTGAACGCCCATGTGCGGGTGGACATTTTCCGCGAAGGCGCGTCGAAGCGCGGGCAGGTCAAGATCGAGACGCTCGGACTGCTGATCTGCGCCATCCCGTTCCTGCTCGTGATGATCTGGTTCTCGTTCAAGATGACCCAGGCCTCCTGGCTGCAATGGGAAGGCTCGGAGAGCCAGGTCGGATTGGGTTGGCGCTGGTTTATCAAGTCGTTCCTCGTGTGGGGTTTCGTTGTCGCGGTTCTAGCGGCGACTGCGACGCTCTTCAGGTGTCTGAATTACCTCTACGGCACCTATGACGAACAGGCGCTTGCCGAGGACAAAATTCAGTTCTTCACGGATGTGGACACCCTGCCCAAAGTCGTGATCGAGCCCGATGGCAACATCGTGGCGCCCACCGAAGAGCGGGAGCGCTGAGATGGAATTCCTGGACTGGCTGTTCAACGACCACCTCTACGAGTACATCGGCGCCTACATGTTCCTCGCGCTGGCGCTGACGCTGTTCACCGGGCTGCCGGTTGCCTATGCGCTCGGAGGAATTTCACTCATTTTCGGGCTGATCTCGATCTGGCTCGACATTCTGGACATCCAGGTGTTCTTCGCCGTCGTCAACCGCATCTGGGGAGGCGACGGTGCCTCGGGCGCCGTGCAGAACCCGATCCTGGTGGCGATTCCGTGCTTCGTGTTCATGGGCACCATGCTCGAAAAATCCCGGGTCGCGGCGGATCTGCTCCATATTCTCCAGATCATGCTGAAGCGCGTCCCTGGCGGCCTCGCGCTGTCGGTGACGGTCATGGGAACGATCATGGCGGCGACCACGGGCATCATCGGCGCATCGGTCGTCATGATGACCCTCCTCGCTCTGCCGACCATGCTGCAGCGGGGCTATGCCCCGACACTGGCCACAGGGACGATTGCTGCATCGGCGACACTGGGCATCCTGATCCCGCCGTCGATCATGCTGGTTCTGATGGCGAACCTGCTGGCCGTTTCGGTGGGGAACCTGTTCATCGGGGCGATCTTCCCGGGTCTCGTGCTCTCGGGTCTCTACTTCATGTACATCATGACGCGGGCGACGATTGATCCCAGCATCGCGCCCCCGATTGATGAAGATGAGATCGATCTGAAGCCAACGAACCCGGCGAATGTGATACTGTTCCTCTCGGCCACGGGGCTTTTGATTGCTTTCGAAGTGATTGCGGAGACGGTGGGCTTCCTGCCCGAAGTGAACTGGCAGCTGTTCACCATTCTCGCCATCTTCTTCACGGCGATGTACATCGGCAAGCGCGAGGGCAACACGCTTCTTGGCGGCATCCTCAAGGGCTTCGTGCCGCCGATCTTCCTGATCATCCTCGTGCTGGGCTCGATCTTCGCCGGTTGGGCAACACCGACGGAAGCAGCGGGTGTTGGCGCCTTCGGCAGCATGGTGCTCGCCTGGGTAAACGGCACGCTCACCTACACGGTCCTGCGTGAAGTCTGCCACCGGACCGGTCTGACCACCGCGATGATCTTCTTCATCTTCGTCGGTGCGACGGCATTCTCGACGATTTTCCGGAACGTCTATGGCGAAGAGTTGATCATACACTTCATCGAGTGGCTGCAGCTCGGACCTTGGCCGCTTCTGTTCCTGCTGATGTTTGCGGTGTTCCTGCTCGGCTTCTTCTTCGACTTCCTCGAGATCACCCTGATCATTCTGCCGGTGTTTGCCCCGGTGATCAAAACACTGGCCGCGGCCTTTGCCCTGCATCTCGGGCTCGAGGAGCCCACCAATATGGCGCAAACCTCGTTTGTGCAGGAACAGGTGATCTATTGGTTTGCGATCCTGGTCGCTGTGAACCTGCAGACGAGTTTCCTCACACCACCATTCGGATTCGCGCTCTTCTACATGAAGGGCGTGGCGCCGAGTTCGGTGCGCATGCAGGAGATCTATCGAGGGATCATCCCGTTCGTCACGCTGCAGGTGATCGGCATTCTGATCGTGCTTGAATTCCCAGGTCTGGCACTCTGGCTGCCAAACTTGATGCTGGGCTGAGGATGATGACGTCCGGCAAACCCGCCGGGCGTCACTCCTGATCAGGCAGCGCGACCACCTTGCTGCGGCGGCAACGCCCTGAGGAACGTGAGAAGCGCAAAACGAACACCCTCGGTCACTGGCAGCGCCTCGTGAAGCAGCGAGCATGAGAATATCACAGCCCCGCCACTGCCCGGCTTGTAGCGGTCGGGGCCGTACTCTGGAAACACCAGCTCACCCCCCTCGTAGTCGTCCCCATTGAGGTTCAGCGTCATTGCGAAGCGTCGATCGGCCGTTTCGGGCGAGACGTTGTCGCGATGCGTCGTGAACCGGTCGGCACGGTCGGCGGCATAGCGACAGACGAGAAATCGATCGAACTTGAAGCCCTGGAAATTGAAGGCTTTGTTGACCTCCGGTGCCACCCGCCGACCAATAATCTGCTGGAGCGTTCGGTGCATTTCGGGATCTTCGATCTTGTGATCAAGGCGCTTCTTGCGCTCATGATGCACCCGCTCGACTTCCTTTCCGGCGAGCACTGATCCGACCTTGCCCTCCTCGACATTTCCGGTCTCGAACAGGTCCATCAGCGCCTTGCACATCGCCGGATCAAGCAGATCGGGCATCGTAATGACGGGCGCCGTGGCGGGCCTGACCTGCGCGGGCGGCATCTCCGGCCTTGCCGCGTAGAATTCAAGCGCAGCCTCCGCACTGGCGCTGTCCTTCCCCGATATCACCGTCAGCACGCGCTGGTTCGCGTCCATTAGGATTGCTGCAACCGTGCCGTTCTCGAGGCTTCGGTGGCTGCCCATCCCCAACTGGTTCAGATAAGCGTCCGTGATCTTGCGCTCGGGATCGGCCCAGAGCTGCAGTCCCGGCATCATCGATTGCACATGTTCGGACGCGTCGGGGCAGATGCAGAACAGATCGATGCCCGCCGTATCAAAGGTCTTGGCATGTTTCTGAAACGACTGCAGGGGCGCGGGTAGGATCGGGGGCTGGAACGAGCCCGCCAGCAGCATGACGACCGGCCGTCCGGTCACCTCGTCATAGAACATCCGGAATTTGCCCTTGTGATCGGGCAGAACGAAATTCGGAGCACGGTCGCCCGCGGACAACTGTTCCTTCGGCGCGTTCAGCACGCTCGTAGCCTCCTCGATGCGGCGACTTTCCGCCATTATTGCCGATATCTTTCGTGCCCTGATTTAGTGGAGCCCACGCATCGCGTCGATGATTCGGACAACGGTGCGCATCAGGATGCGGCACCCGTGCTCGCGAGTTGAATGCCCGTGGATCGTCAGCGCTCGAGCATCGGGACGCTGATCGGTGCCGTGTCGTTTGTCCGGATGCTCAGGGTGATCCTACGAGCCGAGGGTGACCCGCCACATCTCGCGGCGATGCCCGTCATAGTCGTTGATCGCGCAGTGCTGTGTCGCCCGATTGTCCCAGATGACGACAGTTCCCGGTGTCCACTGCACGCGGGCGGTGAATTCCGGCCGGATTTGATGTTGGAACAGGAGCTCGAGAAGTCCTGAACTCTCGTCTTCGGACCAGCCATCGAATGCGACCGTGTGAGAGCGATTGACAAAGAGCGCCTCGCGCCCGGTCTCGGGATGCCGACGCACCACAGGGTGGCTGGCTGTCATCACGTCGGTTTGAGCGCTGCCTTGCATCGCGCCGGTCGCCAGATGTGTCGTTCTGAGCGCCGACGCGTTCTTGGCCGACGACGAAACACCATGCAGACCACGCAGCGTGTTCTGCAGACCGTCAGAGAGCGTCTCGAAGGCCCGGTACTGACAGGCAAATACTGTGTCGCCACCGATGGGCGGGGTCTCGACGCAAAGCAGCATCGTCGCTTTGGGCGGATCTGTCCGATAGGTCGTGTCCGAGTGCCACATGCCACCAAAATTCGACGTCTGGTGCGCCTCCTTGACGATCACGGTGATGTCCGGGTGGCCTTCTATGCCGCGTGCGAACGGATAGGGCGTGGGCGCCCCGAAGGCACGCGCCGCGGCGACAAATCCCGACGGGTCCAGGTGCTGGTCCCGAAAAACCAGCACACGGTGTTCCAGGAAGGCCGCCTGCAACGCCTTGGTGTCTGCCGGTGTCAGATCAGCCAGATCGACACCGGAAACTTCAGCGCCCAGCGCACCTGACAAAGACGCTGTGCTCAACGACTCGATCACTTCGGCGGCCATTCGCCCCCCTACTCCGCCGCCTGGGCTGTCGGTGCGCCCGGCGCGCGCAAACGCGCCATGAGCGCGTCTGTCTCCTCGGCCACCGCGGCGGCATTCGCTGCCTTGACGTGACCGAAGCCGCGAATTTTCAATGGTAGCGCCGCAATCTCGGCGGCGAGGCCGTGGCGGGATGCATCCATCGCCTCGATGATCTCGTCGATCCGACGCTCGTAGTCGCGCACCAGCCGGCGCTCCATTCGCCGCTCGGCCGTATACCCGAACGGATCGAGCGGCGTGCCCCGAAGGCCTTTCATGCGCGCAAGCAGCTTCAGCGCCTTGAACATCCACGGACCGAACTTCGTCTTCACCGGGCGTCCCTCGGAGTCTTTTCGTCCGAGGATCGGAGGCGCCATGTGGAAGCTGATCTTGCCGACGTTGTCAAAGGTTGCATCGAGCTCCGACTCGAGCGTCTCCACATGCAGACGGGCAACCTCGTACTCGTCCTTGTAGGCCAGAAGCTTGAAGTAGCCTTCTGCAACCGCTTCGGCAAATCCGTCCAGACCAAGCGCTTGCTCAGCCGCACGTGCGCGATCCACGAGGGCGCGGTACTTCTTTGCCAGCCGCGGTCCCTGGTAGCCCGTGAGATGTGTCTCACGGCGCGCGATCTTGGCTGGCAGAGTTTCGACAACTTCAGCCGTGGGTCTGAGAGCTTCCGCGAACGTCTCCGGAGCGGCCACCGCCGCTCGGCCGATCTCGAAGGCCTGCTGGTTGCCGGCAACACCGGCGCCATTCAGCTCGATCGCCTTCAGAATCGCGTCTCGGCTGAGCGGCACCAGCCCTGCCTGCCACGAAGCACCCAGCAACAGGACATTGGCGTAAATCGAGTCACCCAGCAGCTTCTCGGCAAGCGCATTCGCCTCGACCATGTGGATCGCCTCGGCACCAAGCTTCCGCTCGAGGGCAAGGCGCAATTCGTCTGTCGGCAGCTTGAATTCGGTGTCGCGTGTGAACGCGCCCGTGATGATCTCGTGCCCATTGCAGATGACGCCGGTCCGGTCACGTTGCATCAGACCCATGGCCTGTGAGCCGGCGGTAACGACGAGATCCCCTCCGATCACCGCATCCGCCTCCCCGATAGAGATGCGAATTGCTGAAATATCAGATGGTTGCGGTGCAATTCTGCAGTGGATAGTCACCGCACCGCCCTTCTGCGCGAGGCCTGCCATCTGCATCTCGGACGCGCCCTTGCCCTCGAGATGGGCCGCCATCGAAATCAACGCCCCCACGGTGACAACCCCGGTGCCCCCAACCCCGGTGACGAGCACATTGTAGGGCCGCTCCAGCGCGGGGAGTTCGGGTTCGGGCAAATCCGGCAGCGTGAAGTCTGCGGTCGCGTTCTTCTTCGGCTCTGCGCCCTCGACAGTGACGAACGACGGACAGAAACCTTTCAGGCAGGAGAAGTCTTTGTTGCAGGCAGACTGGTCGATCTGGCGTTTGCGGCCGAGCGGCGTTTCCTTCGGCAGGATTGCGACGCAGTTCGACTGCACGCCGCAGTCGCCGCACCCCTCGCAGACGTTCGGATTGATGAACACCCGCTCGGGCGGGGTCGGAAACTTGCCTCGCTTGCGTCGGCGGCGCTTCTCGGCTGCGCAGGTCTGGACATAGATCAGTGCTGTGACGCCATCCACCTGTTCGAGCTCTCGCTGCACTTTCAGCAAGTCCGCACGCGGGAAGACCGGAACACTGGGCGGAAAACTGACCCGGTCCATTTCCTTTTCGTCGACGACCGCCACCAGCCGCTGCACACCCATGCCAAGGAGCTCGGCTGCAATGCGCTCGGCACCGATGCCCCCGTCATGGGCCTGGCCGCCGGTCATCGCGACTGCGTCGTTGTAGAGTATCTTGAAGGTCATCGTTGTCCCGGCGCCGATCGCCGCGCGGATGGCCTGAATGCCTGAATGGTTGTAGGTGCCGTCACCGAGGTTCTGGAAGACGTGGCGGCGCGTCGAGAACGGTGCCTCACCGATCCAGTTGGCACCTTCGCCGCCCATATGGGTGTAACCCAGCGTCTCACGATCCATCCACTGGACCATGTAGTGACAGCCGATGCCGGAATAGGCCCGCGCCCCTTCGTGGAGCTTGGTCCCGGTGTTGTGCGGACAGCCCGCGCAGAACCAAGGTGTACGCTGCGCGATTTCGGGAGCATTGTCCACGCGGACGGAGTCATCGAGCACGTTCAGCGCCCGTGAAACCGCGTCGGTCGCCGCACCCTCCTCGCACAGTTTGGCACCAATGCGCCGCGCAATGGTCACCGGGTCGAGACCCTTCTTGACCGAGAAAAGCACCTCGCCCGCCTCGTCCTTCCAGCCGATCACGCGCGGACGCGCCGGCGCGCTGTAGAGCACTTCCTTGAGCTGCGTCTCGATAACGGCGCGTTTCTCCTCCACCACAATGATGAGGTCGAGGCCCTCGGCCCATTCGGCAAGCTTCACTGGCTCAAGCGGCCAGACCATACCGACCTTGTAGACGGAAAGGCCGATCTGTTCGGCGGTCGCCCGATCGATGCCCAGCAAATCAAGCGCGTGAACCACATCGAGCCAGCTCTTGCCGGCAGCAACAACCCCAATGCGCGCGCCCGGGGCACCGATCGTGCGCTTGTCGAGCCCGTTGGCCCGCGCAAAGGCCTGTGCCGCAAAGCGCTTGTGGTCATGCATCCGCGCCTCACCCTGCCAGGGTTCCTCGTAGATGCGGATGTTGAGCCCGCCCTCGGGCATCTCGAAATCATCCGGCGTCGTCAGCGTCAGGCGATGCGGATCACCATCAACCACCGATGTGGCCTCGATGGTGTCCTTCATGCACTTGAGGCCGACCCAGCACCCGGAATAGCGCGACATCGCCCATCCGGTCATCGCATAGTCCAGAAGCTCCTGAACGCCGGCAGGCGACAGGATCGGCATCATGGCGTCCATCAACGCGAGTTCGGACTGGTGCAGCGTGGTCGAGCTCTCACCGGTGTGGTCGTCGCCCATCGCGACCAGCACGCCTCCAAGCGGCGAGGTCCCGGCGAAATTGGCATGGCGGAAAACATCGCCGCAGCGATCGACCCCCGGGCCCTTGCCGTACCACAAGCCGAAGACACCGTCGTAGCGCCCCTCCCCGCGAAGTTCGGCCTGCTGAGCGCCCCAAAGTGCAGTTGCAGCCAGGTCTTCGTTCAATCCTGTCTGAAAGGTGATGTTGGCGGGCTCGAGATGCTTGGCCGCACCTTGAAACGTCCCGTCGACGGCACCGAGCGGTGATCCGCGATATCCCGTCACGTAACCTGCTGTGTTGTGCCCCGCTGCCTGATCACGGGCGTGCTGCATCAGCGTCGCGCGGACAAGCGCCTGTGTGCCGGACAAGAGCACGGGTGTGCGGTCGAGGTCGAAACGATCGGAGAGTTTTACGTCGCGTAGGTCCATCGGCGGAATCCCTGTGAGCCATGTCGCATTTATAAGGTAAGCTCTTTTGACCTATCTGTCGAGTCCCTCTGAGAGCCCCTGCCACTGAAGCCACAGGACCCTTTGCCTAGGCCGCGCCCTGCAGTGTCAAGAGACCATAGCTCTCGGCGATGCGTTGACCAATCGCAAGTGCGGCGGCAGACGGATCCGCACCCAGTCTGAGCGCAAGCCTGCAAGTCCCGATCTCGGGCAAACCCTCGCCTGCGCCGACCTGCGTCAGGCCCGACGTGATGAGGCTCTTTGGCAACGGCGCAATTGCGAGATCTGCCTGGATGGCCGCTTTCTGAGCCTCGTAGAAGTCCGCAGTGTAGGCAATGCGATAGTCCAGTCCACTGCGTTCCAGTGCCTCTGTCGCATCTCGCCGCCAGGCGCATCCCTGCGAGGACAACGCCACGGGAACGGGTCTGCGACGCAACGCGGACCCGTCTTGCAGGCCGACCCAAACCAGAGGCTCTTCGTGGAGAAGCGTGTCCATGGTCCGCCAGGGAATGGCGCAGCCAGGCGTGATCACAGCGAGATCCAGCTCGCCCTGCTCTAGCTTCGGACCGAGATCGGCACTCGGCCCCATCGTGACATCGACCACCACCTCCGGATGGGAACGCGCGAACCCCTTCAGGACCTGCGAAAGACGCACAACACCAAAATCGTCAATTGTGCCAATGCGGACCAGTCCCGAAAGCGCTGGTCCCCGGAACACTTCGAGCGCATCGCGATGGACATCAAGCATCCGCTGCGCATATCCAAGCAGGCGCTCGCCATCTGCGTTGAGGGCCATCCCCTGGCGAGAGCGCTCGAACAGGACGCGCCCGACGGTTTCCTCGAGCTTCTTGATCTGCATGGACACAGCGCCCGGCGAGCGCGCGACCCGCACAGCAGCGGCCGTCACGGATCCCGTCGAAGCAATTGCCACGAGCGTTCGCATCAGATCGATGTCGAGCGTTGCCGAAGGCGTGGGAGGTTTGAGTTCTACGACCATGCCATAATTCAGCATAGCTAAACGTATGTGTCAATAAGTTTGGATTTACTAAATCTATGGTGCTCTCCATATCGGTGTCCATAGGCAGCACACGGGTGCCGCAAGATTGGAGAAAACCGATGAACACTCTGTACGAACTGATTGGTCGCCTGTTCGCCGAACACCGCCGTCGCAGCGATCTGCGCAGCCTGCTCGCCAAAGACGACCACCTGCTGCGCGATATCGGGCTCACGCGCACCGAGATCGAAGCATCCCTGAACCTGCCGTTCAGCTACAACGCCCGGGATGCCGCATACAGCGCGTCGCTGCGCTCTCTGCAGCTTGACCGAGCGGTTTGAACGATCGTGGTCACGCACCGGCGGCCCGGCGTTCGTTCCGGGCCGTCCAAAATTGGGCAGACCTCAGTTGGCAGCCCCGATGTGCTCGAGAGACCATGTGTAGTCCGTGTCACCGAGCGGGCTGTGGCACTCGCGGCAACCTGCGGTGTCCTTGGCCAGGTTTTCGCCGGACGGGCTGAAGACCTCGAACTCCCAGCCGCCGAGCTTGAGGTCGTCCGGATACTGATCGGCCCAGGCGGCCTGACGCTCCATCATCACGATCGCCTTCAGCTCGGTCGGCACGCGTCGGCCGAGCGGGCTCTCGTAGATGTCGTCACCGTCCTTCTTCACGCCATAGATTTCACCGACGATCACGGAGCCGTCCGGCAGTGTCTCGCCGGCGCGGGCTGCTGTGCGGGCTGTCTCGTTCGCATAGAGGGCAATCACCTGATCTTCCTGGCCGAGCCGGTCCGAAATCATGTACTGCTCGAGCGTGCTCGCGTAGTCCGCGGGCAGGCTGAGCACCCTGTCCTCGAGTGCTGTGGCACTGGTGCCGAGTGTCAGGGCAGCGATTGGCGCCGCGAGAAATTTCCAGTTCATTGCGAACCCTCCATCCAAGCAGTTGCGGGGACATCCCCCGCTCAATGCTACGAATGAAGCACGAATGCGGTTTCAGGGCAGCACAATATCGCGTCAGTAACGCAGAAGTTCGTCCAGTTCGCCGATGGCATCGATGATCCTGAGCGTCGCGCCCGCGACAAGAAGAAGCTCGCCGTCGAGCTCCACGTAGATCCCGCCACGTGGAGGCGCACGCAGTCCAAAGCGCCGATGGTCGCGGATGACACGGTACGCATCCGAGTGGCTCAGGCGCTCCCCTTCCTTGTAGCGCTTCTTGGTCTGCCCTGGTGGCACGCATTCCGGCGACGTCTTGGCCAGGCCTGGCGGGCAGTGACCGTCGTTCTTGCCTGCATCCACAGGCGCGGTGCTGCAAAGAATGAAGAGCGCCGCAAGTCCGGCAGCCAAACAGGATTCGAGGCGCATGCTTGCGTCCTTTCGATCGGTCCGGTTCGCTTCATCGCGCGCATCGGAGAACGGGACGCAACCTGCAGGTGATTCTCGGCAAAAAAAGGGCCGGGCAATGTCGCCCGGCCCGATCGCGTTGCTGCGAGGAAGATCAGGCGCCGACGGTCTTTGCAACCTCTGCGGCGAAATCCTCTTCCTCTTTCTCGATCCCCTCGCCGACGGCGAACCTCACGAACCCGGTCAACGAGATGTCGCTCCCGGCTTCCTTCACCGCCTTCTCGACGGTGAGGTCCGGGTTCACGACGAAGCTCTGCTTTACGAGGCAGACCTCCTGATAGAACTTGTTCATCCTGCCGGTGATCATCTTCTCGATGACCTGCTCCGGCTTGCCGGATTCCCGGGCCTGCTCGGTGAGCACCTGCTTCTCACGCTCGACGAGCGCCGGATCGAGATCGGCGACATCCAGTGAGGCCGGGCTCGTTGCCGCCACATGCATGGCGACCTGCTTTCCGATCGCCTGTGCTGCCGCTGCGTCACCACCGTTGAGCGAAACGAGCACCCCGATCTTGCCCATACCCTCGGCGGCCGCATTGTGCACATAGCTCGCGACCACATCACCCGACAGGCGTGCCATACGCCGAAGCTGCAGGTTCTCGCCGATGGTCGCCACCTTGTCCGTGATGATCTCTCCGACAGTCTTGCCGTTCATCGGAGCCGACATAAGCGCCTCGGCATCACCCACACCCACCGCTGCCTGCGCGATCCCGGACACCATTTCCTGGAATTCCGTATTGCGTGCCACGAAGTCGGTCTCGGAGTTGACCTCCACGACCACGCCGGTGCCACCGTCGACGGCGACCGCGACAAGCCCTTCCGCCGCCGTGCGCCCGGATTTCTTGTCTGCCTTCGCCAGACCCTTGACGCGCAGAAGATCGACAGCCGCCTCCATGTCGCCATCGGTGTCCGTCAGCGCCTTCTTGGCGTCCATCATGCCCGCGCCAGTCTTGTCGCGGAGTTCTTTCACCAGGGCAGCGGTGATCGCCATCTTAGTCTCCGTTGTGTTGTGGTTTTCCGACGGTGTTCACCGGCGGGAGTTTTGAGCCGGTATCACAAGTCAGTGACAGCGTGGCGACGCCCGCGCGCCGCCCCACTTCAGCATTGTGTGCTCAGGCGGCAGGGGTCTGGTCGGCAGGTGCGTCAGACGCGGCCTCGACCGGGGCCGGGGTTTCCTCCGGAGCAACCTCTTCTTCAGCAACCGCCTCTTCGACCGGCAGGTCTTCGAGCTCGCCAAGGTCAAAGCCGGCAGCGTCGAGCTGGCTCGCCATGCCATCGATCACCGAGCGCGCCGCGAGATCGCAGTAGAGCGCGATGGCCCGGGCCGCATCATCATTGCCCGGGATCGGGTAGTCGACGCCTTCCGGATCGCAGTTGGTGTCGAGCACAGCCACCACCGGGATCCCGAGCTTGCGCGCCTCGGCGATCGCCAGCGCCTCCTTGTTGGTGTCGATCACGAAGATCATGTCCGGCAACCCACCCATCTCGCGGATGCCGCCCAGCGATGCCTGAAGCTTGGCACGCTCACGCTCGAGGTTCAGCCGTTCCTTCTTCGTCAGGCCGCGCACCTCGCCGCCTTCGAGTTGATCGTCCAGTGCTTTCAAGCGGTTGATCGAGTTCGACACGGTTTTCCAGTTGGTCAGCGTGCCGCCAAGCCAACGGTGGTTCATGAAGTACTGCGCCGAGCGAGCTGCCGCATCCGCCAGCGGCTGCTGCGCCTGGCGCTTCGTCCCGACGAACAGAATGCGCCCGCCCTTGGCAACGCTGTCGCGCATCGCCTGCAACGCCGCATCGAGCAACGGCACGGTCTGTGTGAGATCGACAATGTGAATGCCGTTACGGGACCCGTAGATGTACTGTCCCATCTTCGGGTTCCAGCGGTGGGTCTGGTGACCGAAGTGCACACCAGCTTCGAGAAGCTGACGCAAGTTGAAGTCAGGCAACGCCATGCGTGCGTCCTTTCCGGTTTTGCCTCGGCAGGGGTGAGAGCTTTCGCCCAACCGGTGGACCTTCGGGGATGTCTCCCCCGCCGGCCCGAAATCCCTGCCTGTGGATTACTGGCGCGGCATATAGCGGGATCGACGTGCGCGCGCAACCCCGCCCGTGCGTTCGCTCAGCAACCCGTAACCCGGGATGCACAGCACGTGCACAGATCATGCACCAGCCATATGCACGACGTAGGGTTGCTTTGCGGGCGTTGGGTCAGCGGTGTTTATCGACAGCCCTGCCCTGCTTGGCGAGGATTTCGCAATATCATGCCCTGCGCCTTGCGTGACCGGCGGTCTTTGCTGCGTCGACCGCCACATCAGAGTCGAGGTCAACCCGGCATTGAGATTGTCATGATCAGAACGACTTTGTGCACAATAGCAATGACCGGCATACTTGCCCTTCCAGTGAGCGCATGTGCCGAGGACATCACCTATTCGCTCAACTTCAAGAACGTGGAGGCGGGCGCAGTCCCGATCAGCGACGACGAGGCACACTACATCGGCGTCTACCTGAACGAGGGCAATGCGACGTTCGCGGACGAGAAAGCAACCTACCGGGACGACGGGTTTTACGACTACGTCGGCGCGCGCGGGACATTCGTGGGCTATGGCACCTACAGTTTCGAGGACGGCTCCAAAATTGTCGAGAAGTACGCCGGTTCAGATACCGGAGAAGTTCCGATCACTGTGGAGACCAATTTCATCTGGGGCAGTGGGCGGTTCGAGGGCATTCACGGACAAGGCACGCATTCTTGCGTCAAATCTTCCGAGACAGGTGTCTCGACCTGCGAGTCGACAGCATCGTGGGAAGTGCCCTGAGACGCACCGCTCGGATGACTGCCTTTTGCCCGCGCACAGCGTGCGGGGGTTTCTCTGCGGCCTCACTCTACCAGCAACATCGTCTGTTCGCTGTCCCAAATCTGGACAGCTGTGCGCCGCGTCATGGTGTTTGCACATATTCTGAAGCGAGTATCCGCACCAGTTCGCATAACTGTCACTTCTGATGGAATAAAATCGCTTGACGCTCGTGTTACGTGCATCACACTTCACTTGAGCGAGGCTTACACAATCTGGTCCGGCGATAGCTGCTTGTTCTTTGAGTCGGGCGGATGTGATCACGAACCGGAGATCGCAATGATTGCTAAAACTGCAAGTGTGGTGACCCTCCTCGTCGTCTTGCTAAACTCGGCCAACGCGAGCGCCGAGGAACTCAGGGCGAAAGTCATAGATCACGAAACAGCCAACCATGGCGGCAACATTGGCCAGGAAGGCCACTACGCCGGAAGCTTCGGGCGGGAAGGTGTCGCAATATTTGAGAACGGTGAAGTGGCAGATTACAGCCACGGCGGGACCTACACCTTCAAGGGCACCAAGGGCACCTATATCGGGTTCGCCACAGCCCGCTTCACCGACGGTTCCACCATCGTGAAGCGCTATGAGGGCGAGGAGATCGCGGGCAAGCTTGTGGGCACGGGCAAGATCCTCGAAGGCACCGGACGCTTCGCGGGCGTCACCGGCACCGAAAGCCACAACTGCGCGCGCGAGACCAAGGCCGCGGAAGAAGGGTCGACCATCATGACCTGCCAGATTGCCTGGACGTTGAACCGGCCTTGAAGCGCGATGAGAGATGACAGCCTGACGCCCGGGCGTTATTCGTCCGGGTATGCATGCTTTGCTTCGCATAGCCGAGCCCGATGACCCCAAGCTGCGGGTTTCTGCGAAACCGACTGCTCGACTGTCCGGCCGGATCTGCGACTATTGCAGCGCCCACATGCTCCGGGTCGTTGTCCGATGACCCTGCACGCCTTTCCCGCAGCGTATATACACCCACTCCGGCCGGAAGATCCGGAACGGCTCTCCGCGGCGTTCATGGAGTGCAACTGGCACAAGTCCTCGGCGCTCTTCCAGCGCTATCTTCAGGAACAGGCCCTCGGGCAGCGCAAGTGCCTTGTCGCAGAGAAGGCCGGGACACCCGTCGGCTATGTCACGCTTCTTCGACATTCCGAGCATCCGGCGTTCCGCGAGGAAGACATCCCCGAGATCGCAGACCTGAACGTCATTCCCAGGCATCACCGACAAGGGATCGCCACGGCGCTCATGGACAGCGTCGAGAGGATCGCCGCGCGGGAGAGCCAGGTCGTCGGGCTCGGCTGCGGGCTGCATCCGGGCTACAGCGCCGCGCAACGGCTCTACGTGCTGCGCGGGTATGTGCCGGACGGCAACGGCCTGAGTTCCCGCGGCCGCCCTGTAAGCGTAAACCAGCAGGTGACGGTCAATGACGAGTTGCTGCTGCACTTCGTGAAGCAACTCGTTCCGTGATGCAGCCGATCCTCATCGCCGGACCCACCGCATCGGGCAAATCAGCGATGGCGATGACACTGGCCCGTCGTCTCGGGGGCGTGGTCGTCAACGCAGACAGCCAGCAGGTCTATGCCGAGTGGCGCACCCTCACGGCGCGTCCCACCCCGGAGGAAGAGGCCTGCGTTTCCCACCAGCTCTATGGCCATGTCGCGCTTGGCACCGACTATTCGGTCGGTCGTTGGCTTGACGATCTCGGCACCGTGCTCGGGACGTTGAGCCGCGACGGGCTCAGACCGGTGATCACCGGGGGCACCGGTCTCTACTTCAAGGCACTGACCGAGGGCCTCGCGCCGATCCCGCAGGTGTCGCCCGATGTCCGCGCACAGGGCGAGGCACTGCTGCACCGCCTCGGGCTCAGGCAATTCGCCGAAGCGTTGGCCAGGCGTGATCCCGCAACGGCCGGGATGCTGGACATGGACAATCCCCGCCGGGTTCTCCGGGCCTGGGAGGTCCTGGAGGCAACGGGCACCGGGCTTGCCGACTGGAAGGCGCGAACGCCGCCGCCAGTTGTGCCGCCCGGTCGCTGTCTGCGCGTCTCGATCGTCCCGGATCGCGGCTGGCTCCGCGAGCGTTGCGAGACCCGCTTCGACACGATGATGGAGAACGGCGCGCTAGAGGAGGCAGCGGCGGTCAGGGCGCTCGGTCTGCCCGAGGGCACGCCGGGTCTCTCAGCAGTCGGGGCGGCCCCGCTGATGGCGCATCTCGAGGGCCAGCTCAGCCTCGAAGAAGCGATCGAGCGCGCCAAGATCGACACCCGCCAGTACGCCAAGCGCCAACTCACCTGGATCCGCAATCAGATGACGGATTGGTGTACCGTCGATCCATCGACCTCGGCGAATGCGATCGAGACCATTCTGCACCAGGCGGCGTGACCGACGTCCCGGGATCGTCCGTGGGTCGGGGTCCCGCCCTTCCGGCCGCCAAACCTTCCGCGCTGGCTTGAGGACCGGACGCACCTCGACACCAAGACACCGTCTTCGGGGACGCACAACACCGCCCAGACGCATCGCGAAGCGATTGGGGGGTTGACGCCCAAACGTTTCATGGTACCTGTACCGCACACGAAGAAGGAATGAGCTGTGAGTTTGATCCTCGTAGGATGCGCGCGCTGGAGCTGGATGGCATAGGACCATTCCAGACGATGCGCGCATGGGCCCCGAACGGGGCTTTTTTTATGCCTGGAGATCCGGAACCGCCAAGGACGGAACAAGACCATGACCAAGCCAGTTGACCAGAGCGAAGACCCCCGCATGACCGGCGCCGAAATCGTCGTGAAGGCGCTTCAGGATCAAGGTGTAGAGGTGGTGTTCGGCTACCCTGGCGGCGCAGTCCTCCCGATCTATGACGAATTCTTCAAGCAGAACCGCATCAGGCACATTCTCGTCCGCCACGAGCAGGGTGCCACGCACATGGCCGAAGGGTACGCCCGCTCGACAGGCAAGCCCGGGGTTGTGCTGGTCACGTCCGGTCCCGGCGCCACCAATGCGGTCACCGGCATGACGGACGCCTTGATGGATTCGATCCCCATCATCGTTCTCACCGGACAGGTGCCGACATTCATGATCGGCAACGATGCCTTCCAGGAAGCGGACACCGTCGGCATCACGCGCCCCTGCACCAAGCACAACTGGCTGGTGAAGAACACGGATGATCTGGCGGACACGATCCATCAGGCGTTCCATGTCGCAACCCATGGCCGGCCCGGACCGGTTCTGGTGGACATCCCCAAGGACGTGCAGTTCGCCGACGGCACATACATCGCACCCGAGGCTGCGAACGTTCAGCGCTATCGTCCCCGCACTGCTGGCAATCCCGACGCAATCGAGGCGGCGGTCGAGCTGATCGAACGCGCCGAGCGGCCCATTCTGTATACCGGTGGTGGCGTGATCAACTCCGGCCCGCGCGCGAGCGCCCTGCTGCGCGAGCTTGCTGCCGAGACAGGATTTCCGCTCACCTCGACCCTGATGGGCCTCGGCGCCTATCCCGCGTCCGGCGAGGCGTGGCTGGGCATGCTCGGGATGCACGGCACCTACGAAGCCAACATGGCGATGCACGGCTGCGATGCGATGTTCTGCATCGGCGCGCGGTTTGATGACCGCATCACCGGGCGGACCGAGGCGTTCTCGCCGAACTCGTCGAAGGTGCACATCGACATCGACCCGTCCTCGATCAACAAGAACATCCATGTGGACATCCCGATCGTCGGCGATGTGACCGAGGTGCTGGAGGCGCTGATCGCTGCCTGGCGCGCCCGCGGGCGCAAGACCCGCCCGGACGCGGTGCGCAACTGGTGGGCTCAGATCGCCGAGTGGCGCGCGGTCGATTGCCTGCGCTTTGCCAAGTCCGAGCGCACCATCAAGCCCCAGCATGCGCTGCAGCGCCTGGAAGCTCTGACCAAGGGCATGGACCGCTACATTGCGACCGAGGTCGGCCAGCATCAGATGTGGGCCGCCCAGTTCATGGGCTTCGATGAGCCGAACCGCTGGATGACGTCGGGCGGGCTGGGCACTATGGGCTACGGGCTCCCCGCGTCGATCGGCGTGCAGGTTGCCCACCCCGACAGCCTTGTCATCAATGTCGCCGGCGAGGCGTCTTGGCTCATGGTGATGCAGGAGATGTCGACGGCCGTTCAGTACCGCCTGCCCGTCAAGCAGTTCATCCTGAACAACGAGCGTCTCGGCATGGTGCGCCAGTGGCAGGAACTGCTGCATGGCGAGAGGTACTCGCACTCCTATTCGGAGGCGCTGCCCGACTTCGTCAAGCTGGCGGATGCGTTCGGCTGCAAGGGACTGCACATCTCGGATCCTGCGGACCTCGATTCAGCGATCGAGGAGATGCTGGCCTATGACGGTCCGGTGATCGTCGACTGTCTGGTCGAGAAGCATGAGAACTGCTTCCCCATGATCCCGTCCGGCAAGGCGCACAACGAGATGCTTCTGGGCGAGGCCTCGACCACCGGCGCGATCGAGGCGGCGGGCGCGGTGCTGGTCTGAGGACCCCACTCGTCGCGGATGATGAACGCCCTGCAAACAGAATGCGGCTGTGCGCCTGATCGCACAGTGTGGCGCGATTGCGTGAACTGCGGGGCTTCGGCCCTTGATGCGGGCGCCCGCTGCCTCTAATGAGCGCCGAAGGAGAACGGAGACAGGAATGAACTCGCAGCTTACGCTGGCCCCGGGATCGAACCGCAAGTCGGCCTATAATCTGCGCAACCCTCTCGACGAAGGCGAGGAGCGCCATACGCTCTCGGTCCTCGTGGACAACGAGCCCGGTGTTCTTGCCCGCGTGATCGGGCTCTTCTCCGGGCGCGGCTACAACATCGAGAGCTTGACGGTTGCCGAGACCGACCACACCGGGCATCGCTCGCGGATCACCATCGTCACCAACGGCACGCCTGCGGTGATCGAGCAGATTCACCATCAGCTTGAGCGCATGGTGCCCGTACACGGCGTCAGCGACCTGACCATCGCCGGCCCGCACATCGAACGGGAACTCGCGCTGGTGAAAGTCACATCCACCGGCGAAGCCCGGGTCGAGGCGCTGCGCATGGCCGAGCTGATGGGGGCCCGCGTGGTCGATGTGACCCTCGAGAGCTTCGTCTTCGAGCTCGCCGAGGTGTCCGAGCAGATCGACGCCTTTGTCGGCTTGATGCAGCCCCTGGGCCTTGTGGAAATCGCCCGCACTGGTGTCGCTGCGATGTCGCGCGGACCGGAGGGGATGACGTGATCGGACCGCGTGCTCTGCTATCGAGCGCGCTGACGGCGGCGCTGCTCTCCGGATGCGGTGTGACAAGCTGGGTTGCCGGCGGCTCGGACGAAGAGCTCGCAGGTGTCTACGACCCGTCGATGCCGATCCCGCTGCCCCGGGGTCAGACTGATCCGATTTTGCTGCCGCCGCCTCCCGGCTCCGGTGTCGAGGACGAGACCGAAGCAACAGATGTCGCGGAAGCCGATACGGGCGTTGAGGTCGATCCGGAAACCGGCGAGCTGCTGCCGCCGTCGGATGCGGATACCGACATCGACGTCGCAGCAGAGGCCCCGTTGCCCGTTCCCGAGCCGGCGGCCGGAACGAATGCGGTGGTTGCAGAGAGCGTGCAGGCCGCCTCGCCCGCCGACAACCTGCCCGTGCCGCAGGTCGGCGGCGCGGCACCGCAAGCGCGACGCGATGGCCTGGTGCTCCCGTCGCAGGTGCCGCACATCTACATGGCGCTGCAACCGGATTCCTCAGGAACCACATCGGTGATCTTCGCCATAGACGAAAGCCGCGACGGCACGCCCACGAACGATCCCGCGATCCGGATCACGCCGGAGCCCGAATCCGGCGGGAACGGCCAGTGCAATCCGCAGCCCATGCGCAATTTTGATTTTCCACCGCAGTATGCCACCCGCCCCGCCTACGGTCCGCCCGAGGCCGCCCGCGGGATCGGTGCCCGCGATCTGCCGAAGTTCCTCGCCGTCGAGGTCTCCTCGGCGATGATCGCCAGCGGGCTCGCGGACGAACCGCAGCAGACCCGCCCGCAGAACGTCTGCACGCGCCTGCTCTGGGAGCGCCAGGTCGTCGAGTCGAGCACTAGACAAGGCTGAGCGCTTCGACTAACCGGCGGACCGGACACAAGAACAGACAAGACAAAGAGAGAGGGAAACGGATGCGCGTCTACTACGATCGCGACTGCGACATCAACATGATCAAGGATCTGAACGTGGCCGTCGTCGGCTATGGCAGCCAGGGACACGCCCATGCGCTGAACATGCGCGACAGCGGCGTGAAGAACGTGGCGGCAGCCCTGCGTCCGGGTTCCCCGTCCGCCGCCAAGGCCGAGGCCGAGGGGCTTCAGGTCATGGCGATCGACGAAGCGGCGAAGTGGGCCGACGTCATCATGATGGCGATGCCGGACGAGTTGCAGGCCGAAACCTACTACAAGCACATCCACGACAACATGAAGGACGGTGCTGCGATCGCCTTCGCGCACGGGCTGAACATTCACTTCGGGTTGATCGAAGCCAAGCCCACCTGCGACGTGATCATGATGGCGCCCAAGGGTCCGGGCCACACCGTGCGCGGCGAGTTCGTGAAGGGCGGCGGGGTCCCCTGCCTGGTGGCGGTGCACAACGACGCCTCGGGACGTGCGCTGGAGATCGGGCTGTCGTACTGCTCGGCCATCGGCGGTGGGCGTTCGGGCATCATCGAGACCGACTTCAAGGAAGAGTGCGAGACCGATCTCTTCGGCGAGCAGACCGTGCTGTGCGGCGGTCTGGTCGAGCTGATCCGCATGGGTTTCGAGACCCTCGTCGAGGCGGGCTATGCCCCCGAGATGGCCTATTTCGAGTGCCTCCACGAAGTGAAACTCATCGTCGATCTGATCTACGAGGGCGGCATCGCGAACATGAACTACTCGATCTCGAACACGGCGGAGTTCGGCGAGTATCACTCCGGCCCGAAAATCCTGCCCTACGACGAGACCAAGGCGCGGATGAAAGAGGTCCTGAAGGACATTCAGGACGGGCGATTCGTCAGCGAATGGATGCGCGAGTGCAAGGCCGGCCAGCCGATGTTCAAGGCGATCCGGCGCAACAACGACTCCCACCAGATCGAGGAAGTTGGCGAAAAACTGCGTGGCATGATGCCGTGGATTGCCGCGAACCAACTCGTCGACAAGGCCAAGAACTGAGGTTTTCCCGCCCTGTGGTGTCGCTGGGGAGCGGCACCCGGGGTGCCACCTGGCGCAAGGGACCGGCGCCAATGGTCTCGGGCACGGTTGCACACCGCGCCCGGCACGATAGGCTTGCGGTGATGGCGTACGGGGTTGTGAGTGTGGGTCGGACGCTGCAGCGCTTTGGCGCTGTCGCCACGCTTATGGTGTTCGCGGCGGCGTGCTCGTCGGATGACGATCTCGAAGGACCGCTTTTCGAAGCGCCCGAGACGGCTGTATCCTACGAAGTCGAGCTCACCGGCATGCCCGATGAAGCGCTCACAGCACTGGCCCAGGATGCGCTCGGTGTCTATCGCCAGCAGGATGACGGTGCCCAGAGCGTGGCCTTCCTCAAGCGCCGGGCGAAAAGCGACGTCCCGATCCTCGAGAAAATCCTGCGCTCGCGCGGCTACTACCAGAGCGAGATCGACGTTGGCGTCGAACGCCTCGAGCCAGAGACCCCCGAAGACGTCCAGGACGCCGATTCGGAGGAGGACCCGCCGGAGGAGCGCGCGGTGGTCACCATCACCGTCGAGCCTGGCAAGGCGTTCACCTTGGCGCGCCATGATTTCCTGATTGACGACCAACCGGCCGGCGCTGCACCTGAGTTCACGCCGGACGCCTTCGGTTCGCCGGTCGGGCAGCAGGCTCTGGCCGCGGACATCATCGCCGCCGAGGCGGGCGTCGTGCGCGAGCTGCGAAGCCTCGGCTTCCCCTATGCAGACGAAACCGGCAGGCGTGCCGTTGCCGATCCCGAAGCCGCCACGATCGAAGTCGACAGCCAGGTCGCGACGGGCCCGGCTGCGGTGTTCGGCTCGCTCGACTTCGAGGGCCTCGAAGATGTGCGCGAGCGGTATCTCCTGACCTACCTGCCATGGGAGGCGGGCGACACCTTCGACCGTGCCAAGCTGCGCGACTTCCAGCGCGAGCTCCTGTCGACGGATCTCTTCGATGCGCTCTCGGTGCGCCCTCCCGAGGACCCGCCGCCCGCCGAAGACCCCTTCGTCGCCCTGCCCGTCACCGTCACCGTCGAGGAGCGTGAGGCGCGCACGGTTTCCGCAGGTGCGCGCTACTCGACCGATGAAGGCCCCTCGGTCACCGCCGGGTTCGAGCACCGCAACCTGTGGGGGGAGAACGAGACCCTCACCTTGTCGGCGGGGGTCGGGCTCGAGAGGCAGTTCTTCGGCATCGGCTACCGCGAGCCGCAGTACATGCGCAACGGGCAGGACCTGACGGCAGGGCTGATACTGGAGCGCGAGGAGGATGACGCCTTCGACGAACTGAGCGCCACCGCAACGGTCGGGCTCGAGCGAGAGCTCACGCCGCGCTGGACGGTCGGCGCAGGCGGGCTGGTCGAGGTCAGTTTTCTCACCGACGACGGGGTCGACAGCGAGGCCTATCTGGGCGGCATTCCAGTGTTTGCCGAGTACGACGGCTCGAACGATCTCCTGAACCCGACCGAAGGCATCCGCTTCCGGCTCGATGCCATCCCGTTCTTCGGCATCTTCGACGATGAGTTCGCAAGCTTTCTGGTGCTCGACGCCATTGCGTCGACCTATCTGGACCTGACGGGCTCCGGCGACTATGTGCTGGCGCTGCGCGGGCGCACGGCCTCGATCCTGACAGACGAGCTCGACACGGTCCCGGCAAACCGGCGGCTCTACTCCGGCGGTGGCGGGTCGGTGCGGGGCTATGCCCAGCGCTTTGTCGGGCCGCTGGATGGCAACAATGACCCGGTGGGCGGTCTTTCGGCGCTCGAGGGCGCAGTTGAGATGCGGGCCCGTCTGTTCGGTGATCTCGGCGGCGTGCTGTTCGTCGATGCAGGCTCGGTCTCCACCGAGAGCTTTCCGAACTTCGAAGAGGACATTCAGGTCGCGGCCGGCGTCGGCTTTCGCTACTACTCGCCCGCAGGTCCAATTCGTCTCGATGTCGCTTTTCCGGTGAATGGGCGCGACGCGGATGATAGCTTCCAGTTCTACATCTCAATCGGTCAGGCGTTCTGATGCGCAGACTTGCCGCCCTCGTTCTCGCCGCCGTGCTGCTGAGCGCCGGCCCGGCCCAGGCGATCTTCTCGGTCCTCGGGCTGAAGAACTCGATGGTGCAGTTTCTGCTGGATCAGCTCTCGACCGAGGGCGTGTTCGAGATCACGGCCGAGGAGGTTGACGAACCCGAAGACGGCGTGACGGCCATTCGCGGCCTCAAGATCGCCGACGGGGAAGGTGTCTGGTTCTCAGCCGAGCGCCTGAACTTCAGCTGGAGCCCCAGCCGTTTGCTGCTGGGGGAAGTCGAGTTCTCGGAACTGTCCATGTCGGGTGTCCGGGTCGATCGCCAGCCGGTAACCCCTCCGTCCGAAGAGCCTGAGACAACCGAGGAGACTGATGAGCCGAGCTTTGACTGGCCACGCAGCCCCCTGGCGCTCAAGATCGAGCGACTGGCGCTGGACGATGTCAAACTGGCGGAACCCGTGCTCGGCCATGCGCTCGGTTTCGATGCCGAAGGGGCGGCACAGGACGAGGGCGATATCCAGTCGGCCCGTCTGAACGTCACCCGGAACGATGCCGTCGAAGGCACGATCTCGTTCGATTACGCGCGGGATTTCTCCGACAACACGCTCAAGGTCAACCTGGAAGCCGCCGAAGCGCCTGACGGTCTGATTGCCAACCTTGCCGATCTGCCGCGTGAGGCGCCCTCCTCCCTCACGCTCAATGCGGACGGACCGCCGACCGACTGGCGCATGACGCTCGATCTGGCCGTAGCCGAGATGATCGCGCTGTCAGGTGACGCACAAATTTCCTACGAGGGTCCGCTGCGTGTCGATGCGGATTTCCGGGCCCGCCCGGGCGAACGGCTCGACCGCGAGATCGCCGGCCTGCTGGGCACGGAGGCACGCCTTGTCGCGAAGGCGGCGGAAGGCGATGACGGGCTGATCCTGATCGAGGAAGGCAAACTGGAAGCGCCCGATGTCGATCTGGTCGCGACGGGCAGCTACTCGCGGACCACAGGTGCCGCTGATCTGGCTGTCCAGATGGTCGCCCGTGCCGGGCTTGCGGAGCCATTCGACGGTGTGGCCTTTGAAGGGTTCGCCTTTGTAGGCACCGTGAAGGGCCCGCCCGGTGCCATCGCGGCGGACGGTGATCTGGAACTGCGCCGCCTGGCCACCGCGCCCGTGGACGTGGCCGAGGCGACGCTCGCCATAGATGTGCGCCAGAGCGGTCCCGAGGACGCGGTGACAACGAAGCTCGACATCGCGGGTGCCACACGCGGGCTGCGTCTCGACAAACTCGGCGCGGACGTGCTCGGCCCCGCCGACATTGCGCTGGTTGCCGCGCTGACCGGCAACGCCCTCAGTCTGGACAAGGCTGCCTTGGAGAGCGCGGTCCTGCAGATCTCCGCCAACGGAGACCTTGATCTCGAGAGCCAGGATGCCGACTTCCAGTTCGACCTCTCGACCCCCGACCTGGCACCCGTCGCCGAACCTTATGGCGTCGAGGCGACGGGCAAGATCCGCGCGGACGGACAGCTCACACAGGTGGCAGGTGTCCTCGACCTCGTGGCGCAGGCCAGCCTGAACGACTTCTCGCATCCGCAGGCAGACGCCAAGGCCCTCACGATTGACGCCGTCGTCCACCGCGAAGGCGAGACGACCGAGTTTCGCGTCGATGGCAACGGCGACGGCCTGCGCCTCGACAAGTTGGGACCGGATGTTCTGGGTCCGTCGGACATCGAGATTGCAGGGCGGCTCACAGGCTCCGCCCTCGCGCTCGAGAAGGCGGCACTCGAGAGCGCGATCCTGCAGGTCTCGGCCGACGGGACAGCCGATATCGAAACGCAGGATGCCGATCTTCGCTTCGAGCTCGCCACGCCGGACATGACACCTATCGCCGCGCCCTATGGTGTCGAGGTCGAAGGTGCGATCGATGCTGACGGACACCTTCAGCAGACCGCGGGTGTTCTCGACCTCGTGGCGCAAGCCGGTCTCAGCGACTTCCTGCACCCGCAGGCCGATGCCGACGCGCTCACCCTGGATGCGGTCGTGCACCGAGAGGGTGAGACGACCGATTTTCGCATCGAAGGGGCGGGAGAGGGTCTGCGCATCGATCGCATCGGACCGGAGCTGATCGGCACGGCGGATCTCGACATCGACGGCACCCTGTCCGGCGATGACCTGACGCTGCGCAAAGCCCGGCTCGTCTCACGTCTTGTCGATGTGAACGCGGACGGAACGCTTGATCTTGCGGACCAAACGGGCTCGATCGGCTACCTTCTCACCCTGCCCATTCTTGGCGAAGTCGCGGCAGCGTTCGACACCCCGCTCGCCGGCAATCTGGCAGCGCAGGGCACCGCCCGGCTCACCCAGTCCGTGCCCCGCGTGATCGGCGCCCTGACCATCGAAGACCTGAATTGGCAAGGTGACGATCACGGAACGGTTGCGTTTGAACACGACGTGACGGCGGGAGATGCTCAGGAGGGCCGGATCACCCTCACGGCACGCGACGGGCTTTACGGACCGGCCACGGTCTCGACCGGGTTCAGCTTGGCTGAGTCCGTTCTGACGTTGAGCGATCTGGATGCCGAGGGTCTCGGGCTTGCGGCAACCGGGGAGGCCACGGTCGATCTCGAGACGACGCTTGCGAATGCGTCACTTGCGGTGACCTCGGGCAATCTCAAACCGCTCTCCGGTCTGGCCGGCGCCGCTCTCGGCGGGCAGCTCAATGGCACGGTCTCGCTTGCACACGACGAGGGACGGCAGAACGCAGAGGCGCGGCTGAGCGGGTCGGGTCTTCGGATGGATGACCTGAGCGTCGGCTCGCTCAAGATCAGGGCAGATGTTGCAGACGCGCTCGGCACGCCCGCTGTGAACGCGGCACTGGACGCCGGCAGTCTGGGCACCGGCGACGTCTTGCTCGAGACGGTGGGGGTGACCGCGCGCGGTCCGATCACCGCGGTGGATCTGCAGGCGCGCCTTGCCGGGGCGGTCGGTGACAAGCCGATTTCGGCGGAGACCGCGGCCCGCGCCGACCTCGAAGGTCCGGACCTCGGTGCCGTGATCCGCCAGCTGACGGCGGGATACGCCGAGGAGCAGATCACCCTGCGCAGACCGCTCCGGATCACGGCGCGCGATGGCGTGGTGAGCGCGCGCGGCATCGACCTTGGCCTGCCAGACGACGGCACGTTCGTGGGGGATGTCACGAGCTACGGGCAGGCGTTGTCCGGAGACATCCGCCTCGAGATGCCCGATCTGAGCCTCGCACGGCGTCTCGCGGACGTCCCGGTGCTGAGCGGACGGCTGAGCACGGCAGCCAAGTTCGACACCCGGCCCGGACGCGAACGCGCGGATGCCAGCTTCAGCGCAGGTGACCTGACCTTCGACGATGTGGACGCCGTCGGTGCGCTGGGGATGGACGCCGAGGTAAGCTGGAACGGCCGGACCGCCGACATCGTCGGGGCGCTCTCGGGCGATTTCGGCGACCCGGTGCAGATCCGTGCGGGTCTGCCCGTCCGGCGTGGCGCGGGCCCCCTGCCCGTTCTCGCGACCCGCGGGCCGGTCAGCGCCGAGATCGACTGGCGCGGTGACATCGGGCAGCTCTGGTCGCTGGTGCCCGCGACCGGACATGTGCTGGAGGGCGACACCGTCATCGATCTCTCGGTCAGCGGTGACATTTCAGCGCCCGAGTTCGGAGGTGGCATGCGCCTCGAGAACGGCGGCTACCAGAACCTCGATCTTGGCACGATCCTGACGGACCTTGCCCTCAACACCGAGCTTCGCCCGGGCGGAGAACTGGGCTTCGAACTCAACGGCCGGGATGGCGGACGCGGTCAACTCACGGTCGATGGCGCCGTGGCGCTCGACGCATCAGGCATCGACATCTCGACCGAGATCGATCAGGCAGTCCTGGTGCGCCGCGACGATGCCAAGGCCCGCATCGACGGAGAGATCAAGATCGGCGGGCCCGTCTCTGCCCTGCAGGTCGATGGCGATATCCGGATCGAGGAGGCCGAAATTCGTCTCATCAACAGCTCGGCGCCGTCGGTCGCCGATCTGGGCGATGTGAGAATCAAGGGCGAGCCGGAGCCCGAGGACGAGGAAGGCTCGAGCTCCGTGACCCTCGCCATCGACATTTCCGCCACCGATGACGTCTTCGTGCGCGGCCGGGGCCTCGACAGCGAGTGGAAGATGTCGCTTGCCGTTCGCGGAGACGCCGCCGCCCCGCGCATCAATGGCCGGATCGAGCGCGTGCGGGGTCAGCTGGATTTGCTTGGCAAGGCGTTCGAGCTGACCCGGGGCCGCGTCGACTTCGATGGTGGCAAGGAGATCGACCCGCGCATCGACATCGCGCTCGAACGCGAGACCAGTGACCTGACCGGGCGCATCATCGTCGAAGGACACGCATCGGAGCCGGAGCTGTCATTCACCTCGTCGCCGAGCCTGCCTGAAGACGAGATCATGCCGCGGGTGCTCTTCGGCAAATCGAGCCAGGCGCTTTCCGCCACGCAGGCCGTGCAGCTCGCCCTCGGCCTGGCCACCCTGATGGACGGCAGCGGCGGCACACTGGACGCTGTGCGCGGCGCGGTCGGGCTCGACACATTGGCGGTTGATCAGGACGAGGACGGCAACGCCTCGATCAAGGCGGGCAAGGAAGTCTCGGAGGGCGTGTTCGTCGGGACCAAGCAAAACCTCGGGACCAACGAGACGTCGGTCGTTGTTGAGATCGAGGTTTTCGACGAAGTCTCTGTCGACGCCGAAGTCGGTCAAAGCTCGGACTCGAGCGTCGGCCTGAACTGGAAGCGTGACTTCTGAGGGCCACACGGCTCGACCGACGCCCGATCACCTTCAGGATGTAAGCCTTCATTAATTTGCACGTGCTGCCCTGCCCCGGTCGCCGCATTCTCATCGGGGAATGGACCAAGTTCGATCAGCAAATTGCCGGGTTTCGCGGCCAACCTGTCAAAGTGTGCAACCCGTTGGTGAGGCGTTTATGTCCGAATTGCTGATGATCTTTACGAACTCCGTCGTCGCTCCGAGCGGTGGTGCGGTTCTGTTGTTCCTCGCCAACGTCGCGATCTGGTCCGCGATTGCGCTGTCTTGCGGCACCGCCAGCGGCATCGTCGGGTTCATGTTCGTGCTCTACGCACTGCTCAAGCGCCGCGTCGCCAAGGACGAGATCGTTGCCCGTCCGCCGATGGTTGCCTACGCCTGAACCTTGGGCTCGACGCCGCACCAGGCGGCGATGAAGTGGGCGATGGTTTTGGTCACGCGCCGAAGCGACTCGAGGCTGACGCGTTCATCGAAGCCGTGGATGTTCTCCGAGCGCGGGCCGAAGACCAGGCACGGGCAATCGTCGTAGAGCACGAAGACCCGGCCATCCAGATAACCCGGGGTGACCAGCGACTGCAGCGATCGCCCGTCATAGGCGCGTTCAAAAGCATGCGCCAGAGTGGCCTCGGCCTCCGTGCCTTCCTCCAGAACGTACCCCTTCGCGAAGAAGCCGTTGAAGCGAACCTCCGGCGGGCTGTTCGACAGGAATGGATCGCGCGCCGCCGCCTCGCGGATGGACGCTTCGATTTCTGCGGCCGCATCCTTCGGCTCAACCCCCGGATAGATCGCCGCGCGCACGTCCAGACGACACCACGCCGGCACCGACGAGGCCCAGTCCCCACCGGCGATCTTGCCCACATTGAAATTGATCGGATGGTCGAGGTCCTCGAAATACGGGTGCTCGCCCTTGCGCGCGTTCCAGGTTTTCTCGAGTCCGCGCAACGCGTCGATGACGGTGTAGGCCGAGAGGATCGCCGATGATCCGCTGCCCGCCTCGCGCACGTGCACGGGCTTGCCCTTGATCTCGACGGCGAACCACAACACACCGCAATTGGCACGCACCACCATGTCGTCTTCTGGCTCGGGAATGATTGCAGCATCCGCCCGATAGCCGCGCACCAGTGCCGAAAGTGCGCCGTTGCCGGTGCACTCCTCCTCGGTCACTGACTGCAGATAGACCGTCGCCGCGGGTTGCAGGCCACACGCCGCCAGAGCATCCATGGCTGCGATGTTCGCAATCAGCCCTGCCTTCATGTCGGCACCGCCCCGGCCATAGAGCCAGTCACCCTCGAGGTGCGGGTCGAAGGGCGGGCGCGACCACATGTCGTGCGGGCCCTCGGGCACCACATCGATGTGTCCGTTGAGCACAAGGGAGCGCCCCGCCACGTCTCGCGGCATATGGGTGCCTACCACATTGACCGCGTTGTCGTAGGGCACCGCCACCGGCGAAAAGCCCGGGTGGTCTCGGATCTCGGCCTCGTCGATCACCCATCGGTCCATGGCATAGCCGCGCGCGGCGAGGGTATTGTAGACGAACTCCTGCGCCGTGTGCTCCTGTCCGCGCAGCGAGGGGTACCTGATCAGATCGCGTGTCAGCTCGACCTGCGCCTCGAACCCTGCATCGACCGCTGCAAAGAGGCGGTCCGCAAGCGCGGGATCGATCGCCGATACGTGGTTTTCGGGTGTGGGCTTCTTCATCTGACGGATCTCCAGGGCGCGCAGCAACGGGTTCAGCCTGCCTGCATCTGGGAAGAACACGCAAGAGATCGTTCGCAGATCTTGACAGCACCCTCCCCGAACCGGAGTTGTATGGCATGGCACGGTCCTTCCGAGACGATGCCGGGGACGCCCGGACCACCGCATCAATGCCTCTGCGCCTGTCCGTTGTCGCGTTGCTGGTCCTTGCCGGCGCATGCGTGCAGCAAGGGACCACTCCTGGCACGTCCGCGTCCGAAACCGCATCTGCACAAAGCACACCACCAGCGCCGGGTACAGAGCGCGCCACACCAGCCCCCGCCCCAACCGGGTTCGAGGATCTTGTGCCTGCGCCCAAGGATTTCTCAACCACGGGCAAAGCTGTGTGGAACGGACAGCGGACGCTCGCAGGTGTCTGGGTCTCGCACCCTCTCGCGCGCAAGGCCCGCCCCGTGCGCATTCTCAACACCGAGACGAATCGCTCGATCGACGGACTGTTGCTCCGGCAGGGAGCATCTGCACTGGGCGGAAACCTGCTGATTTCCGCCGATGCGGCCGCAGCCATCGGCATGACACCGGCGATCCCCAGCGAGATCTCCATTGTCGCCCTCAACCCGCCGGAGCCCGACACGGCGCGACAGGCCGCACCGCAACCCACGGTCGTCGGCACGCAGACGGAAACGGCGCCGGAAGGCACCATTGCGCTCCGGGTCCATGTGGGCAATCGAATCAGCATTGCGCGCGAAGAAAAAGGAATTTCTCAAAAAGACTTAGCCAATTCTCTTGAGATGGATCTGGAAGAGCTGGTCCTGATCGAGGCGGCGGGAGGCAGCATCAGCCTGGGCATCGTCGAAAACGCCGCCATCGCGCTCGACAAGCCGGTGGAGTATTTCTTCAACGGTTACATAGGTTATCGCACGATCAACCAGTGATACGTAAAGCAGCACGCGCACGCATCGGTAGTATATGTGCCGCCAAATTCCCGCCAAAGTCTCAGCAAAATTCGACCGGGTTTGAGCTCATAAATGAACACTCACTTAACTCGCGTGAGTGTGAGGCCGCGAGGGGGATCTGGTGCAGCGAGGAACACGTGTCGAACCAGAGTGATGCGCTGAGTTATTCAGACTGCCTGCACGTCACGATGACGGTGGCAAGCTGCTTCGAGGCTGCGGCGGGCCCGGACGGATGGATGTCCGCGTTGTCGCATCTGTCCATTGCGACGCGCGCCGACGGGCTTGCGCTCACCGAGTGCAAGTTCAATCCGCATGACGTGAACATCATCGCGAGCTACCATCTCGATCACTCCGAGCGTTCGAGGACGGTGAGCTCGATGAGCTACATTCATCCTCTGGCGACACCCGAACTGCGCCGCGCGCAGCCCGGGTCGATCTGGACGCATGACGAGTTGCTCGAGGACCGGACGCTCGATGGCTGGCCGCTCTATGACCGTTGGATGGAACCGCAGGGTTTCCGGTCATTTGCCGTCGTCCCGCTCGAGTCCTCGGACAACATGCTGGTGATGCTCGAGCTCTTCCTGCGGCAAAACCTCGATGACTACGACACGGCGCTGACGTCTCTGTCGCTGTTGTCGGAGTCGGTTGCGCGGGCATGGACGCTTGGCAAGGAACGCCGGGCCAAGTCCCGCCCGCTGCCGGCCCAGACCAACTGCAACCGTGGCGGCACGGCCGACATTCTCGACTGGCGCGAGCGCTTCGGCCTGACGCGCGCCGAGTGCCGCGTCTGTGCGGGTCTCGTACGCGGTCTCACGATGAGCGAGATCGCAGAACAGCATGGCGTCAGCATCAACACGGTGCGCGCTCAGCTGCAGACCGTGTTCGGCAAGACGGGTGCGAGCCGCCAGGGACAGCTCATTCTGATCCTCATGAACGATGGCAGCGGGGAAGCCACCGCGGAGTCCAGCGCTGCCTAGAGGGGAGACCCGGGGCGTCGGACCGTTGGGGGCGGTCCGACGCTGGGGTTGACGGAGTGGGGAAACTACGCATCCGCCTGGTGTTTACGCACTCGAGAACTGGTAGGGTCAGTTCGGGCTCGGTTTTCTTCGGCACACACACAAAACTGGCATTCCTGCCGGTACACTCACTCACGCGTCACGCCTGGTTCGGAAGCGGTTCGGATCAGGGCGACGAGCGAATTATTACGAAAATGAGACCGATTCTCGCCCTCAGGACGCACTAAACGACCCACCCTGAGAGTAGATGGGTGAGCGGCTCACTCGCCTTTTGAGCGATCACTCCGCCGCTCTACCAGCCAGGGCTGAGACAGATTCTCCCGGCTCACTTGGAGGTTGCGACGTACACCCCGTCCCAATCCCGCGGCGGCGGCGCGGCGCGGTAATCCGCGATCCTGTCCCGCATGATGCCGGCATATCCGCCTGGATCGAACGCGCCGACCGGTCCGCGCGCCGCTGCACACAAGAACGCCGTGTCAGCCGCATCCCAGTCCTGAAGCAAATAGGCGTTTCGCGCAGCTGTCAGCTCGTCCTTCAGGGTTTGGAACTCATCGAGGCGGGCTGTCTCGGCATCCCCGGCCACGGTGAACACAGTCTCGGGCTGCGAGCGTCCCTTGACGGCGACACTGTCAAGCTCGATGAGCGCAAACGCCGGCACACCCGCCGCTGTCGCGCTGCCGATCAGGTTGCGCACACCATAGGCTTTGGTCTGACCTTCGAGCCGAGCTGCAAGATTGACGCTGTCACCCACACACGAATAGGCGAGGCGCTTGACCGAGCCCATGTTGCCCACCGAGCAGAGGCCGGTGTTCAGACCGACACCGATGTCGATGTCGGTGAGCCCCCGCGCCAGGAACTCTTCGTTCAGTTGGGTCATGATCGGATCGAAGGCCAGCATGGCGCGAACGGCCTTTTCCTCATGCCCCTCGGTCTCACGCGGCGCGTTCCAGAATGCCATCACCGCATCGCCCATGTACTTGTCGATGGTGCCCTGATGATCGAGAATCGCATCGGTGAGCGGCGTCAGCAGCGTGTTGATGAAGCTGATGACCTCCTGTGGCTCCATCTTCTCGGTGATCGTCGAGAAGCGGCGCACGTCCAGGAACATGATCGTCAGATTGCGCTGTGCACCGCCGGGGGTCAGGTGATGCTCCGGATCGTCGACGATGTCCTGGATGACCTCGGGTGCAACGAAGTGCTCAAACTGGCGGGTGACCTCGCGCCGCCCCGCCTCGGCGGTGAAATACTTGTAGCCCGAGACCGTGACGTGCGGCAGAGCGATCCCCGCAAGCGCTGCCACCGGGCTGAAGAGCAAGGCATGATCCGAGAACGCGACCCAGCTGCCGCCCGAGATGGCCGCGGTGCCCACCAACAACAGCCCGAAGCCTGAAAGCGGCCGGTTGAAGCCAAGCAAGAAAATGATCGCGCCGCCGATCAGGACAATCACGAGGCGCTCGAGCCCCTTCTCCCAGTCCGGGCGGGTAAGAAACTCCTGCGCGACAATCTGCTCGATGACTTCGGCGTGAACGTGGACACCGGCGATCCGCGGGCTGAGCGGGGTCGTCTTGACGTCGAACAATGCCGCAGCGCTCGAGCCCACAAGCACGATCCGGCCCATCACCTCGTCGGCGACATCGGCTGGCAGACCTGCAGGTTCGAGCAATCTGTGCGCCGGGATCACACGTTCGGCTTCCGCACCTGAATAGCGCACCCGAAGCTGCCCGTCGGCGTCGAGCGGCATGGTGACCGCGCCGACCTTCATACCAGACACGGCGACCGAGCCAGAAAAGTCGCGCTGCTCCTGCCAACTGCTGGTCTTGACGATGACGCTGCCCGCGTCCTGAGCGACACGCAGAGCCTCCACGGACAAGAGCGCGAACATCTCGCCGCCAATGCCCTGAATCACCGGCACCCGGCGAATCACCTGTCCTTCGTCGCGCGCGAGGCTGATCGCGCCGATGCCCGGAGTCGCCTCACCGAAGGCCGAAAGATTGCCGATCGCGCCGGGAAACCTGGTGAGTTCGGGCTGACGGTCGGGCGGTGCGTCGGTCAGCAGCAGAAGCCGGCGCTTGACCGGAGGCGTCCCATGCTCAGCATCGGATGGCACGACGCCAAGCACCACCGGGGCCCGTGCCAGAACCTCTGCAAATGCTGCATCATGGTCCGGCAGGGCCAGCTCCTCGCCGCGCTCCCGGATTTGATCGAACAGGCCGCCGTAGTCGTCGCCGAAGCGCCCCAACGTGTCCGCCATGATGGATGGCGACGTCCGGTCCGGCTCGGCGAAGACCATGTCGAACGCGATCGCCGCGGCACCTGCCTCGGTCAATCGCTCCACAAGTTCAGCGAGATATGTCCGCGGCCATGGCCACTGCCCGAGCGCGTCGAGGGAGGCTTCGTTGACATCGATCACCCGCACGGGAGCGGCCGGATCGTACGGGCGGGGCTGCCAGCGCTGATACTGGTCGAACACCGCTTCCTCGACGGCCACCAGCTGGGGCAATCGGCGCTCGGCCACCAAGATGACCGAGATGAGCACAAGCGCGCCCAACCCGATCGCCCACCAGTCGGCTCGGCGTGCGCGGGTTACGGGCATGAGAGGCACCTCCACCCGGGCATGCCGGGCACAGCTGCGAAGCATCCGCCATGCGGCGGCCTCAATGTTCGGATATCTCGCATGGCGTTAACCATAAGCTACCGATCTTGACCAAAGATTGATCGTGGATCGGCAATAATTCGTGAGGCGCAAATGGGTGCATCGAGCAGGCACACGGCATTCGCCGTGGGTGTCGCCTTTTGCTTGGCACTGGTGGGCACCATCGCCGGTGCACAGCCGCTGGCGTTCAGCCAGTTGGTCAGCACACCGTCGAGCATCGATGAACAGCGCGCGCGACAGGCAGCCCTGTTCGAGCAGTTGACCGATCAGCCGGACAACCTCGACCTGATGTTCGAGTATGCCACGGTTTCGATCGCACTGAAGGACTATGAAGCGGCGATTGCCACGCTCGAGCGCATGCTCATCTATCGACAGGACCTGAGCCGCGTCAGGCTCGAGCTGGCGGTGGCCTACTTCAATCTCGGCTCCTACGAGGTCGCCCGGCTCTACTTTGAGCAAGTGTTGCAAGAACCCGAGGTTCCCGACACCGTCCGGCTTCGAGTCGACCGATACCTCGCCGAGATCAATGCGCGGTCGAGCCGCAGTGCGCTCACCGGAATGACGAGCATCGGCCTGACCTATGCCACCAATGCGACGCTCGGTCCCGACAACGGCGAGGTCGAACTTTTCGGCGCGCTCGCCACGCTCAACTCGGGCATCGAGGAGGATGATGCCGGGCTTAGGGTGTTCGCGGCGGCGACCCATCTGTACGATCTCGAACGCCCGAACGCCGACTTCTGGAAGACGGATTTCAGCATCTACTCGCTGAGGTATTTTGGAAGCTCGCTGGGCAATGTCGGATTCGTGCGCCTGCGGACAGGGCCGAAACTTGCCCTCACCGAAGCGCAGTTCGGCCCGCGGCTGCGACCCTATGTTGAAGGCCAGTTTCTTCGCAGCGACGATCGTGCGCTGTTCGGCGGAGGCGGTGCAGGTGTCGAGTACGAAAACCCGCTCAGCCAGCTTCTGACCGTGTTCGGCGATTTCGGCGGCCGGTACCGAGACTATGTGCGCGGCGAGTTCGATGACGAGGACGGGTTCAACCTCTATGCCGCGACGGGCGCTGCATATGTTCCCGCGCGCGATCTGGTTCTGAGGGCAACGGCGCTTGTCGAGTACGACGGCACACGGGCGGACTTCAACAGCAACACCGAAGTCGGGCTCAGGCTCGGGGCCGACTACCGCTACGATCCGGGGATCAGCTGGGTTGACCGCCGCTGGGAGGTCTCGACCTACGGCGAACTCCGCGGGCGGTTCTTCCACGCACCCGAAGCGTTGATCGACGACGACACCAAGCGCAAGGATTGGGATCTGCGCGGTGGTGTGAGCCACTCCTTCGCCATCCAGGACGGCTTTGGATTGCGCCTCGATGTCGACGCACTTCTGCGGAATTCTAACATCGTTAACTTCGATCTCGACAATGTCAGCACAACGCTGTCGGTCGAGTACAGATTCTGAGGGATGCTCCGTGACTGGTAAGGTGAATTGGCTCCGCCGCAGTGTGGTGCTTGCGCTCATGGTGTCGGTGTTCGCAGCCGCGCTCCCCGCAAACGCCGAGATCGGAACGGTTGCAGCGGTCAACCGTGACATGGAAGGCACGCCGCCCGATGCCAGCAGGCGTGCACTCGGGCTCGGCGCCGGGGTCGTCGAAAATGAGCGCGTCGAGACGTCCGAGGTCGGGTCCGGGCAGCTCATGTTTCTCGACCAGACGACGCTGAGCGTTGCGCCCCGAAGCGACATCGTGCTCGACAACTACATCTACGATCCAGACCAGCAGACAGGTGAAATCGCCATCAGCATGACCCGGGGCGCCCTGCGCTTCATCGGCGGGCGGATCACCAAGAAGACCGAGGCGATCGTGAAGACGCCGACGGCCACCATCGGTATCCGTGGCGGCATGGCCATCATCCGCGTGGATCCGAGCGGCGGGACCCGTGTGATCCAGCTCGCGGGCGAATACACGCGCGTCACGTCGTCCGACGGCGGATCGGTCACGTTGAGCCGGCCGAACGCATCGGCAGAAACCGGAGACGACGGCTCCGTGAGCTTCAGCGGACTCGCAACGACATCAGACCTGGCAGGCGAGTTCGAAGCGTTCGAAGGGCAAGGCGACGGTGGAAGCGAAGTGATCGCCGATACCGAGACGCCCGAGACGCGCAGCGAACAAGTCGCCGCGGTCAACTCGAACGTTGCCGGCGGAGAGGTCAACCAGCCGGTCTCGACCAGCGGCGAGCAAGCGGCACCTGCGCCAGATCAGAACGCCGAGACCAGCGTGGTGCAAAGCGAACCCGCGGTGGTGGCACCGATCGAAGATTCGACAGACGACCTGGAACCGACGCCGACGTTGCCACCGGCGTTCAGTGTCCCGACCGGGGGCGCCGCGTTCAGTCCCTCGATGGGGTTTTTCGGCTTTGATTCCGTCCGCACGGGGTCATTGATCGGTGAAAGCAACACCGGCGACCGGGTGAGAATTCCCGTCGCGCAGAGCTCGGCGGATTTCCTGACCACCACTGCCGGACTGCCGGTCCCGGAGTTCTTCGCCGAACAGCGGTTTCCCGAAAGCGGCGTCTTCAATTTCGGCCCGGGGAGCGGCGCCATCAGCAGCGTGCTCGGGCCATTGACAGGACAGGGTTTCTCCGATCTTGAGAACAATTTTCACTTTGTCGAGTTCAAGGGAGAGGGCCAGTCCGGGCCGGAATTCGGCTTTCTCGTGTTTGGCACGCCAAGCCCGCGACAGGCCGTGGAGTTTGCGCAGGATGGCGGAACCCTGCCGCCGACAGCGAACACAGCCGACATCTTTCGTGTCGAACCCGACCTCGACGACTTTCAGCCCGCGTCGCTGTCACTGGGCGGGTTCGTGATTGCAAACGGCGGAGAGGCGCGGTTCAACGCGCCACAATCGAGCCTGCCCGCCAATGGCGGCCGCTTCCTGGTGGCAGAGGCGCGTGTCGACATTGACCCGTTCACGGGAACTCAAGGCTCGGATTTCACGGTCTTGGCCGCGCCGATCCTAAGCACGGGCGCGGGCAGCCCCCAGATTTCGGGTCAGATCTTCGGCACCGATGTTTTTGGCCCCGACCGCTTTATCGAACGCTCGAACATCGGAACGTTCGAGGATGCCGACGGCCACACGGTTTTCGGTGCGACGGATGACTACCTTGTGGTCTCGTCCCTGCACCGCCCGAACGGCACGGGCGCGTTCAACCCCGATCCGGGCGTTGAACGTACCCAAGGTGGGCCCAACGCTCCGGTCGAGGAGTTCGCCAACATCCTCACCCGAGACCCGGCGGCCGCGAGGATCGTGAACAATCCGCTGCCCCTCGCCTCGGAGACACGCAACCGGATTGGCGGGCCTGCGGGACCGGTTGCCGCGCTTGGCGGTTTTCTCGACGGGGCATTCGCTGCAGGCATCGCCACATGCAAACCCGGAAACTGCGGCTTCTCTGGTCCCGGTGGCACCGGATTCTATCCTTTGCGGACTACGAACTCGACCGGACTGGGGACCATCACATTCAACACCGGCCAGCTCGCACCTGTCGACAACAATGAGGTGGGAGTCATTTTTCCGCTCGATGACTTCGGCCTCAGCAACATTGCTGGCGCAGGGCCGGGACGCGCTCCCTTCGAATTCACGGCGGACGCAGGGTTTACCGGCTCAAGCGCCTACCTGAATGACGAGGTGTTCGGACTTACCCGATCCGGCGGGCAGATCATCAACGGCATATCCGGTCAGCCGGCAGACTTGCTGGTGGCCTCGTCCGGGCTCGCGGGGGATGCAGGCGTATTGCCGGCAGGCGTGAACTCCCAGCCTGAGTTCCTGCGATGGGGCTGGTGGTCCGCCTCGTACCGGGTGATCGATGGTCAAACCTCCATCCAACGCGACGATCTGGTACACTTGGGCACCTGGGTTGCAGGCGCACAACCCGACCCCACCGATCTGCCGCTGACCGGGGTTGCAAGCTATGCCGGTCTCGCCGTGGGAACAGAGGCGGATTTCGTGTCACGCGTGACACGGGTCGTCGGCGGCAGCTTCACGCTCGACTATGATTTCGCAAATGCCTCGGGCACCTTCGATCTCAACATCGCGGGCAACGCGGTCAACGACGCGCTTGCGCTCGGCGATCCCACGATCGGGCATCAGTATGTCATCGACCAGACGTTGTCGGGCGGCGGGGTCATCTCCGCCAATGGGGCGTTCTTCTCGGGTGGCGGGGTGCCGGACGCGGCGACAGGCGGCAGTTTCACCATCAACAACGCGACCGGCACGCGAGAAGTCGTCGGTGTCTTCGGCGGCGACAAGATCGGATCAGGTCCATCGCTGTCCGCCCCACCGCGTCTTCAGGATCCGCAGCAGTAGACACCCCAGCCCGTCGCGGGGCTGGATTGCGCAGCCGACGTCGCGTATATGCGCGCTCATGGACGGGTCAGCAGACAGCGGCGCCGGCCCGATCGCGTTTCGCAAGATGCACGGGCTCGGCAATGACTTCGTGGTCATCGACCAGCGCACGCGATCGGTGCTGCTGGCCCCTGATCTGGTGCGCGCCATAGGTGATCGCCGGCGCGGCGTGGGATTTGACCAGCTCGCGGAGATCCATGAGTGCGCGAGCGCCGATGCAGAGCTTGTGTTTTGGAATGCCGACGGCTCGACCGCTGCGGCCTGCGGCAATGCCACACGCTGCATCGCCGATCTGCTCATGAGCGAACTCGGACGAAATGCTTTGAGCATCAAAGTGGCGGAGCGCCTTCTTTCCTGCGCGCGAAGGAGCGACGGTCTGGTTTCGGTCGACATGGGAGTTCCGCTTCTGGCGTGGCAGGATGTGCCCCTTGCCAGAGCGATGGACACCGAGCGGCTCGAGATTGAGGGCAGCCCGGCTGCCTGTTCGATGGGCAATCCCCACTGCACATTCTTTGCGGACGAGGTCCCCGGGGACCCAAGCCGCGTCCTCGGCGTTGCGGCGGAGACCGATCCGCTGTTCCCCGAGCGCACGAACGTGCAGCTGGTCGAGGTTATGGACCGAACGCACGCGCGCGTCCGCGTGTGGGAGCGCGGCGTCGGGATGACGCTCGCGTCCGGGTCATCGTCCTGTGCCGTTCTGGTCAATGCGGTGCGCCGCGGCAAAATGGACCGGGCTGCCAAGCTCGAGCTGGACGGCGGCACCATCGAGATTGCCTGGCGTGAGGACGACCATGTGCTGATGACCGGCCCGGTCGCAAGCGTGTTCGAAGGCCGCTTGTCCGAAGCATTCGTGGCGGAACACGCATGAACGCGCCCGTGTTCGAGACGCTCGGCTGTCGGCTGAATGCCTATGAAAGCGAGGCGATGCGCAGCCTCGCCGCCGAGGCGGGCATCGAGGATGCGGTCATCGTCAACACCTGCGCCGTCACCGCAGAGGCCGTGAGACAAGCGCGCCAGCGCATTCGGCGGCTGAGGACAAACCATCCGAACGCCAAGCTCATCGTCACGGGCTGCGCTGCCCAGACGGAACCCGAGACGTTCGCGGCGATGCCCGAAGTCGATCTCGTTCTGGGCAATCTCGACAAGATGCGCCCCGAGACATGGGACAAACTTTCCCAGGGTCTCATCGGCGAAACCGAGCGCGTGCTCGTGAATGACATCATGTCCGCGACCGAGACCGCCGGTCACCTGATCGATGGCTTCGGCTCGAGAACGCGTGCCTATGTGCAGATTCAGAACGGATGCGACCACCGCTGCACGTTCTGCATCATCCCCTACGGCCGCGGCAACTCCCGCTCGGTGCCCGCAGGCGTGATCGCCGAGCAGGTCGCGCGGCTCGTCGGCAATGGCTATGCCGAGGTCGTTCTGACAGGCGTCGACCTGACGTCGTGGGGCGCTGATCTGCCCGGCCAACCCCGGCTCGGAGATCTGGTCGCAAGGCTCTTGCGGCTCGTGCCAGATCTTCCGCGATTGCGGCTTTCTTCGATCGACTCGATCGAGGCGGACCCGGTTCTGGTGGAGACGATCGGCTCCGAGAACCGCCTGATGCCCCATCTGCATCTCAGCCTGCAGGCGGGGGATGACCTGATCCTGAAGCGCATGAAGCGGCGCCATCTGCGGGCCGACGCGATCCAGTTCTGCGCCGACATGCGCGCGGTGCGCCCCGATATCGTGTTCGGCGCCGATCTGATTGCCGGCTTCCCAACCGAGGACGAGGAGATGTTCGAGAACACGCTGCGCCTCGTGGATGAGTGCGGGCTCACCTACCTGCACGTGTTTCCTTACAGCCGGCGCGAAGGCACGCCTGCCGCGCGCATGCCCCAGGTGAACGGCACCGAGATACGTGATCGCGCGGCGCGCCTGCGTGCACTTGGCAGCGAGCGCCTCTCACTGTACCTCGGCCGTCAACACGGCACGTTACATCGCGTGCTGACCGAGCGTAGTGATGGCGGCCGGACCGAAGGCTTTGCCGAGGTGAAGTTCGGGTCTCCGAAACCTGTCGGCGAAGTCATCGAGACGCGTATCGTCGGTGATGATGGACACTGTCTGACAGCAGCTTGACCAGGGACATCGACGGACTTTCCGAGCTGCAGCAAAGCCGATATCACGACGACGACCGGATGGGAGAAGAGCTGAATGTCGTTCTTCAAGAAGATGAAGGAGCGACTGTTCAAGTCCTCCTCGAAGATTGACGAGAGCCTCGACGCGCTCGTCGAAACCGGGGACGTCGTGGAAGAGCCGGCGGCTGACACTCCGTCACCGGACCCAGTCGAGACCAAGGTTCAAACGCCGCCCGGACCCGCACCCACGCCAGCGCCCGTGCCCGAGGCCGAGAGCAGCGGTATGCTTTCGCGGGCGATTGGCTCGATCACGGGTTCGCGGCCCGTCAAGCGGCGCATTCTCGACGACGCCATGCTCGAGGAACTCGAGGAGGTGCTGATCACGGCTGACATGGGTGTAGACACCGCTCTCAAAATCTCGGCGCGGCTTGCGGAAGGCCGATTTGGTCGTGCGGTCGGTGCAGATGAGATCAAGTCAGCGCTGGCAGGAGAAGTGGCGCATATCCTCGAGCCGGTGGCGCGTCCCCTGCCGCTTTATCGAAAAACCCCGCAGATCGTCCTGGTCGTCGGCGTCAACGGCTCGGGCAAGACAACCACGATCGGCAAGCTGGCAAGCCAGCTTCGCGGCGCGGGCAAGAAGGTGGTGATCGCCGCCTGCGATACCTTTCGCGCAGCCGCGGTCGAGCAGCTTCAGATCTGGGGCGAACGCGCCGGCGTGCCCGTGCTGACGGCCGCACATGAATCCGATCCGGCAAGCCTTGCGTTCGACTCGATCGTGCGGGCGGAAGCCGAGCAGGCGGATATCCTGCTGATCGACACCGCAGGACGGCTTCAGAATCGGCAGGATCTGATGGAGGAGCTCGCCAAGATCGTGCGCGTGATCCGGAAGAAGGACCCGGACGCGCCGCACAACACGGTTCTCGTCCTGGATGCCACCACAGGGCAGAACGCCCTCAGCCAGGTCGAGATTTTCCGGAAGATTGCAGATGTTTCCGGTCTCGTGATGACAAAGCTCGATGGCACGGCCAAAGGAGGCGTGCTGGTCGCTCTGGCCGACCGGTTCGGTCTGCCCATCCATGCGATCGGCGTGGGCGAACAAATCGACGACCTCTCGCCATTTGACCCCGAAGAGTTCGCCGTGGCTCTCACAGGCGCAGACACCACCCGGTAAACATCGATCTGATTTATGGCCCGGCCGGGCCGCCGCTGCTGGTGCACTTCGGTCCTTCTGTTAGACCTCGGCTGCATCGGATCGAGGCAGCAGCATGCTTGGCGACTGGATCATCAGCCTGGAGGGCACGCCGGCCGGCGCCAATGCGGCAATGATTCTGGCCTTGGTGTCAGCGGTCGCCCACGCTGCGATGGGCGCGCTGCAGAAGGGGCGGCACGATCCCTGGCTGTCACGCGGGTCGATCGATATCTCGGCCTCGATCATGGCGGCACCCATCGCCATCTGGCTGGTGCCGTGGCCAGATCCTGCTCTGTTCGGCGTGCTGCTCGGCGCCGTGATCATCCACATCGGCTACAAGTGGTCGCTCGCCATGGCCTATAGCCGCGGCGCTTTCACCGCCGTCTACCCGGTCGTCCGAGGGACGGGTCCCGTGGCCACAGTTCTTTTCGCCGGCGTCGTCTTCGGAGAGTTCTTCACTCTCGGACAATGGCTTGGCGTGGCGTTGCTCTCGGGCGGCATCTGCTGCCTCGCGATGGTGAACCTGGCGGACAAGGCGGTTGATCCCCGAGTGCTGCGCGGGGCCCTCCTGCTGGCGGTTCTGACGGGCATCATCACGGCCATCTACACGGTCTACGATGCCTACGGCATCCGAATGGCACCTGATCCGTTCACGTTTCTCGCCTGGTTCTTCTTTCTGGATGGGTTGGTGTTTCCAAACCTGCTTTGGCGACGCTGGCGCGCGGTGCCCCGAGACGCCCTCGTGCCGCTGATGCAGCGCGGGACAATCGGTGCGCTGTTTGCGTTCCTGAGCTTCGGGTCGGTGTTCCTGGCCACCCGCCTCGACAAGGTCGGTGAGGCGGCGGCTCTACGAGAGACCAGCGTCATCTTCGCGGCGCTGATCGGTTACTTCTTCCTGGGCGAGACAATCGGCCGGACTCGCGCATTGCTCATGCTTGGCATTGCCGGAGGTGCTGTGCTGGTTGAATTTGGGTGATCTGCGGCGGCGCAATCTGTCGCAGCCTTGTTGTCAGACCGTGACCCGACCATCGTCAACCGATATGCCTGCGCCATGGTATCTGCCACTCGAAACGTAAGCCCGCTTGTCAAGCTCCTGCTTGAAGTCGGACCGCTCGGCGCGTTCTTCCTCAGCTTTCAGTACGGCGAGGATATCCTTCAAAACAAGGATGTTTTCGACTCCCTGTCACGCGTCACCGGCACCGAGGCGCTTACCGGACCTGCGGGCCCGCTTTTCCTTGCAACTGCCGCGTTCATGATCGCGATCACGATCTCACTTGCGGTCTCGTGGTCCTTGACGCGCTCCTTGCCAAAGATGGCGGTCGTGACAGGCGTTGTGGTCGTGGTGTTCGGCGGCCTGACGCTGGCCCTTCAGGACGAAACCTTCATCAAGATGAAGCCCACAATCGTGAATGGGCTTTTTGCTCTCATCCTTGGGTTCGGATTGCTGCAGGGGCGCAGCTATCTCAAGTACCTGATGGGCGAGGCCATGCCGCTCACCGACTACGGCTGGAAACTGTTCACGCAGCGCTGGGTCGCGTTCTTCGTTTTCATGGCGATTTTGAACGAAGTGATCTGGCGCACGCAGAGCACGGACTTCTGGGTGTCGTTCAAGACATTCGGCAGCCCGCCGATCACCTTCATCTTCATGTTGTTCCAGTGGCCTCTGCTCAAGGCGCACTCGATCGCCGAACCGGGCGCCGAACCGGGTGAATAGCGTCAGCCGCCGCGCGCCGCCTCGATCGCCGGACGCAGTCGCTTCTCGACATCGCGTGGCATGATCGGACCAACGTGCTTGTAGACGATCACGCCATCCGCATTGACAACGAAGGTCTCCGGTACGCCGTAGACACCGAACTCGATCCCCGTGCGCCCCGTATCATCGCTGCCGATCAGCGCATAAGGGTCGCCCAGTTCCTCGAGGAACGCCTCGGCAGCTTCGGGCCGATCCTTGTAGTTGATCCCGTGGATCGTCAGCCCTTCCTCGGCGAGGGACATCAGCAGCGGATGTTCGATCCGGCACGGCCCACACCAGCTTGCCCAAATATTCACGAGCTTCACGCCCGGCGCCTCGAGGTCCGCACGCGACAGCCCCTGAGCACCTTCGCGCAGCGGAGAGAGCGCAAACTCCGGCGCAGGCTTGTCAATGAGGACCGACGGCAGCACGTCCTTGTCTTCCCGTGCCAGGCCGAGCATGAAGACCATCAGCACCATGAAGGCCCCCAGAGCCGGCACGATCATCCAGGGCCGGAATCCCGACTTCTGGGGTTTGGTGTCACCGCTCATTGCCTTCTCTCCTTCTCGAGACGCTCGAGTTCGCGCCGCGCGCGCTGATTGGCGGACAAAGTGGCCCAGATCATGCCACCGAGGATGACGATTGTGCCCAGATAGGCGCTGATCACGTAGATGGCATACTTGTCGGAGAACAGGCTCATGCCGCGACACCTGCAAGGCGCAGTGCCCGCGCACGGCGCAGTCTGATCTCGGTGCGCGCGCGCACCAGCAGGAGCGCGATGAAGAGCGCGTAGAACCCGATCATGCAAATGTAGAGCGGCGTGCGGAACGCGTCGTCGATCCGCTGCCCTGCCTCGACGGAGAGCGACGAATCCTGATGAAGCGTGTTCCAGAAGCGCACCGCATAGCGAGACAGAAAGGCAAAGACGACCCCGACGAGACAGAGCACGCCGGACAAGTCTGCGGCCTTCTCGGGCTCCTCGATCGCGGCCCAGAGCGCCATGTAGCCGAGGTAGAAGAAGAACATGATCAACACAGCCGTCAGTCGCGCATCCCAGACCCACCAAGCGCCCCACATCGGCTGGCCCCAGACAGCACCGGTGATGATCGCGACCGCGGTGAAGGCAGCGCCGATGGGTGCCGCCGCCTTGGCGACCAGAAAGCTGACATGGTGACGCCTGACGAGACCGATGATGCTCGCCACGGCCATGACAGCATAGGTGTTGATGGCGAGCATCGCCGAGGGCACGTGTATGAAGAGAATCTTCACCGTCGAGCCTTGCTGATAGTCCTGCGGCGTGAAGAACAGCGCCCACCCGAGCCCGATGCCAAGCAACAACAGCGTCGCCAGCCAGAACGGCGTGAGGAGCCGCTCGGTCAAGCGCATGAATTCCGCGGGATTTGCAAACCGCCACATCGACATTGCGATTAGGTAGTTGAGTTTGGCCGCTCCGGCAACGGGGTCGCGACCGATTGCCGGGTGCAGCTTGTCGCGGCCATGTTCACCTTATGTTGATCCGGAGCGCCGCTGCTGCCGCAAACGGTGCCAGCGCCGCCGAGAACAGCGTGACCGCCCCGACCAGCGCCAGTGCAGGCGAAGGGTCGAGCGCGAGCAGTGCGTTCTCAACCGCCCGAGCGCCAAAGATGAGCGTCGGGATGTAGAGCGGCAGCGTGAGGATCGACAGCAGAAGACCACCGCGCCGAACGCCGACGGTGATCGCAGCGCCAACCGCTCCGATCAGGCTGAGCGCCGGAGTGCCGAGGGCCATCGAGACCATCAGCACCCACAGCGCATCCACCGGCAGCTGCAATGTGAGCCCGAGAACGGGCGCGATGAGGGTAAGAGGCAGGCCGGTTGTGAACCAGTGGGCGATCGCCTTCGCCAGCACGATCTGCTCGAGCGCCATGGCGGAGAGGATGAGTTGATCGAGAGACCCGTCCTCGAAGTCGGCCTGAAACAACCGGTCCAGACTGAGGAGTGCCGCAAGCAGTGCCGCGATCCACAACACACCGCCTGCGATGCGCGCCAGCGTCCCTGTCTCGGGCCCCACCCCGAGGGGCACAAGGACCACCACAAGCACGAAGAACCCGACGCCCACCCCGCCACCGGCGCCAAGGCGAAAGGCGAGCGCAATGTCCCGACGCACCAACGCGAGTACAGCGCTCACCCCCATTCCCCATCGATAAACGCGTCCTGAGAGGTGCTGTCTCTTGCAGGTACGACGATGCCTTGCATTTCGAGGAGCGACGCCTCCGGCAGACCGAGATCGATATGTGTCGCGATCATCGCGATACCGCCCGCCGCGCAGTGCTCTGTGACCAGTTCAGCAACGAGGGCACTGGCACCGCTGTCGAGTGCGACCGTCGGCTCGTCGAGGAGCCACAGCGCGCGGTCCATCACCATAAGGCGCGCCAACCCCAACCGCCTCTTCTGGCCGGCCGAGCACTCGAGCACTGGTCTCTCCGCGATCCGCGCGAGCCCGAAGCGTTCGAGCGCCATGTCCAAGCCTTCAGATGCGCCACCGAACAACGCCGCCCAGTACCCGAGGTTCTCGCGGACCGTCAGAGCGGGCTTCACGGCGTCCAGGTGCCCGGCATAGGCAATCCGTTCCTGAAAGCCTGCGAGATCGTCCGTCAACGAGAGCTCACCCAGCCTGGCATCTCCGGTCTCGCACGGAATCAGGCCGGCGAGCAGTCTGAGAAGCGTCGATTTTCCGGCGCCGTTCGGTCCACGCACGACCGTCACACCCCCTGCGGCGATGTGATGGTCGAGCCCGTTGAACACAAGCCGCCCGCCTCGGCGACACGCGAGATCGGTCAAAGTCAAATCCATCTGCGCTTCCTAGTTCCTTTGGCGATCCGTTTCAAAGAAACCATGATGCCGCTCGATCCCTCTGGCAGCATTGATCAACTTTTTCCCTGCGACGCGGCGGCGGATTGCTTTGACGCGTCATTTTCGCCATACGACGGCTCAGCCCTTCCTCATTTGAGACAGTCTTTTCCCGTGCCACACACGGGTCAGACACACCCACCAAGGGGGACACTGCCGATGACAATCACCGTAGGACAAGACACCAGCAAGGCCCGCCGCGAGTTGACCTCGGGCGACAAGACGGTCGCCTACTATTCCATTCCTGCGGCCGAGGCAGCCGGAATGGGGACTTTCTCACGTCTGCCCGCCGTTCTGAAAGTCGTGCTCGAGAACCTTCTGCGGTTCGAGGACGGCAAGACCGTCACAGCCGACGATATCCGTGCGTTCAGCGAATGGGCGTCGAACGGTGGCAAGAACCCTCGCGAAATTGCCTACCGCCCGGCGCGTGTGCTGATGCAGGACTTCACCGGGGTGCCCGCGGTGGTCGATCTCGCCGCGATGCGCGATGCGATGGTGGCCCTCGGTGGCGACCCGGAGAAGATCAATCCGCTCAACCCGGTCGATCTCGTGATCGATCACTCGGTGATGGTCGATGAATTCGGCAATCCGCGGGCCTTTCAGCTGAATGTCGAGCGGGAGTACCAGCGCAACGGCGAACGCTATCAGTTTCTGAAGTGGGGACAGGGCGCATTCGACAACTTCCGTGTGGTGCCGCCAGGGACAGGCATTTGCCATCAGGTGAACCTGGAGTATCTCGCCCAGACCGTGTGGACGGACAAGGATCAGTCCGGGGCAGAAGTCGCCTATCCGGACACGCTGGTCGGCACGGACAGTCACACCACGATGGTCAACGGCATGGCCGTGCTCGGTTGGGGCGTTGGCGGGATCGAGGCCGAGGCGGCCATGCTGGGCCAGCCGATCTCGATGCTGATCCCTGAGGTCGTGGGTTTCAATCTGACCGGTGCGTTGAGGGAAGGCGTCACCGCGACCGATCTGGTGCTGACGGTCACGCAGATGCTCCGCCAGCACGGGGTTGTGGGCAAGTTCGTGGAGTTCTACGGCTCCGGCCTCGACAATCTGCCGCTCGCCGACCGGGCAACCATCGGCAACATGGCGCCGGAGTATGGTGCCACGTGCGGGTTCTTCCCGGTGGATGGCGAAACCCTGCGCTATCTCAACACCACGGGCCGCGACACCGATCGCATCGCGCTCGTGGAAGCCTATGCCAAGGCCAACGGCATGTGGCGTGATGCCGACTACGACCCGGTCTATTCCTCAACGCTCTCGCTTGACATGGCGACGGTCGAGCCGTCGATCTCGGGTCCGAAGCGGCCACAGGACAAGATCCTTCTGTCCGAGGCTGCCCCGACGTTCAAGGGGCACATGGACACCGAGTTCGAGCGCCCGCTCGGCCACGAAGTCTCCGTCGAGGGCACGGACTACGCCATCCATTCCGGTTCTGTGGTGATTGCGGCGATCACATCGTGCACCAACACCTCGAACCCCTATGTCATGATCGGGGCAGGTCTTGTGGCCCGCAAAGCCCGGGCGCTGGGTCTGACCGCCAAGCCCTGGGTGAAAACCTCGCTCGCACCGGGATCGCAGGTCGTCAGCGAGTATCTCGAAAAGGCCGAACTGCAGGAAGATCTCGACGCCCTTGGCTTCAATCTCGTGGGCTATGGCTGCACGACGTGCATCGGAAATTCAGGACCTCTGCCCGAGGCGATCTCCAAAGCGGTGCACGACGGGGATTTGGTGGCCTGCTCGGTGCTGTCCGGCAACAGGAACTTCGAAGGCCGTGTGAACCCGGACGTTCGGGCAAACTATCTGGCCTCGCCGCCGCTTGTCGTGGCCTATGCCATCGCCGGCGACATGAACATCGACATCACCACGGCACCGCTCGGCAAGGGCCCCGACGGCCAGGATGTCTATCTCAAGGACATCTGGCCGACCCAGGCCGAGATCGCCGATCTCGTCGCCCAGACCGTGACCCGCGAGGCCTTCCAGTCCAAATATGCCAACGTGTTCGACGGCGACGAGCAATGGAAGGAAATTCAGGTCGAAGGCGGGCTCACCTATGAGTGGCCGTCCACATCGACCTATGTACAGAACCCGCCCTACTTCGCAGGCATGGGACCCGAGCCCGGAGCGATCACGAATGTCGAGGACGCGAAGATCCTGGCCATGCTGGGCGACTCGGTGACCACGGACCACATCTCGCCAGCCGGGTCGTTCCGCAAGGACCATCCCGCGGGTCAGTACCTCGAAGAACGCCAGGTCAATCCGCGTGACTTCAACTCCTACGGCTCTCGACGCGGGAACCACGAGGTCATGATGCGGGGCACATTCGCCAACATCAGGATCAAGAACGAGATTCTGGAAGACGTCGAAGGCGGCTATACCAAGTCGCCGAGCGGATCTCAGACCTCGATCTACGAAGCGGCGATGGCCCACAAGACAGCCGGAACACCGCTTGTGGTGATCGCGGGCAAGGAGTACGGCACCGGCTCGAGCCGCGACTGGGCGGCCAAGGGGACGGCTCTGCTCGGGATCAAGGCGGTGATTGCGGAAAGCTTCGAGCGCATCCACCGCTCGAACCTCGTGGGCATGGGCGTGCTGCCCTTCGAGTTCACCGAAGGCGACACCCGCAAAAGTCTGGCGCTCACAGGGGACGAAACACTCACCATCACCGGGCTCGAGGGTGAGTTGCAGCCCCGCCAGTTGGTGCCCGCCACGATCACCTACGCCGACGGCTCGACCAAGGAGATTCAGCTACTCTGCCGGATCGATACCGAAGTCGAGATCGAGTATGTCGAAAACGGCGGCGTGCTCCACTACGTGCTGCGCAATCTCGCAGCCGCATAGACCCGTCACGCTGGGATTCGGGGCCTTTTGTCTGAGGCCCCGAATGTTGCCCCGAAGCCGACACCCTTCCGTCTGATTTCCTCTTCAATGTTCCGTCAACTATTCGGTGTTGTCTGCCTTTAGCGGACGCATCCCAGGTTGCAGACCTGGGCTCGATTTCAGATGTGCAGGATGATGTCCGGTAAGGGCCTGCACGCGCGTCTTTGAAGAAGGATGTTGGCGGATGGACCCAACTGTCGTCACGATCTACTGCTGCGGCACCGCGTTTCACCGGGATCGAATCGATTTTTCCGTGCCCTACACATGGCGAGCAACAGCCGGCGATCGCGTCTGGATCAATGACGGCCCCGGAAACACCACCCACCACATCCTGAAAACCGAGAAAATCCTGAAGAAGGTCGAATCGAGCAGCCCTCAGGCGCCGTCGTCCGAACAGGGCGTGCTCACGAAGATGGGCAACGCCATACCAAACGCGCTCATGAACCGGGCATTCTCGACGCACCACACGAGTTCGATCAAGCAGCTCACTGGAGTAGGCTCACAAGACAACGTCGTGACGACGCTGCAGTGGCTCTGGATGGAGTTCTATCGCAAGGACAAACCGGGGTTCAAAACCATCAACCTTTGTGGCTGGAGCAGGGGCGCGGTGACGTGCATCGCGCTTGCGCATGCGATCGAGGCCGCCGGCTTCCGCACGCACATCCCTCGTCTCAAGGTCAACATCTTCGCCTTTGACCCGGTCCCGGGCGGGCTGAACGACTTCGACAAGAACGGCGACTTCATGAAAACCGGCCGCGCCGGCACCGTTGACACCCTCTCGAACTGCGTCAATGAGTACAATGCCATTCTGGCAGAGAACGTCGGCGGGCTGAAAGGCAAGGTTTTCAAGTGCGTATCGCCCGAGTTTACCAACTCGTCGAAACGCGGTCCAAGCAAAACCGAGTACCCGATGCCGGGCGGCCACTCGACAGTGGCAAACCATCGCGACGACAATCCGATCGGACGCATCGCCGTTTCGCTCTGCCACGACTTCCTGACCAAGCATGGCACGCAGCTCTACGTGAACAAGAAGCTGACCGAGGCGCAGATGATCGAGCTCTACGCCGATGCGCTGCTCGAGCATGGCGAGTTCAAGAAAAAGGGCTTCATCAACAGAAGACGCGTGTTCGAGAAGAGCACCGCTGCGAAAGTCCGTGCGCCACTGGTCTCGAACCCGATGCGCAAGCACCCCTTCTACGTCAACCAGCATCACCGGGAGCTGTTTCGCAAGAACCTGCACAGCGTCTATCAGCGCATAAAGCTGGGCCTGCCGATCGACGATGCGGACAAGAACATGCTGATGACCAACTGGGGCCATACCTACACAGCGTTGCAGGCGACGGAGTACTGCTGAGGCAGTGCCGATCGGCGCGTGCGCGGATTCTGACGCCATGAGGAGGCAAAGACAAGCTCCCAAAATTAACTCTTTTGGGTGAGACTCATCGAACCGGGCTTCTCGGGACCGTGCCGCGACGCGCGCCGGGAAGTGACGCAAGCGAGCAGAAGGAGAAAGTGAAGGCAAGGACATGCCCAAAGTTGACAAAGACTTCCGGCGCCAGCTGGAAGGGTACTCACTCGCTACGGCGGAAATCACGTACCGCCTGCCCGACGCACTCAGCCTGCTTCAGACCTATATCTGGCAGCAGTACGATCTGGCACCGGAGTTTCCCGAATTGCGCAAGTTCCTCGATTTCTGGGGCCGCGAGCTTGATGGACCGCTACATTCCGTGCGGGTCGCACATTCAGCTCTCATCCGTCCGGCAGAATTCAGCTTCGCGGACCATGAATTCACGATGCACTGAAGAGGGCTTTGAAAATCGTCACGCACGGTTGATTGGCGCTTGTTCTTCGGGGTGCGTACATTGCGATCATGAAAAACGCACTCCGAATCGCAGTCGCAAGTCTTTCCCTCAGCGCGGCACTCTCCACGGCGGCACCAGCGGCGGACAACGTCGTTATGGTCGAGCTGTTCACGAGCCAGGGATGTTCCAGTTGTCCGCCCGCTGACTCGGTTCTGGGTGAGTTGGCACAGCGTGATGACGTGATCGCTCTGGCGATGCATGTCGACTACTGGGACTATCTCGGCTGGAAGGACACGTTCGCACAGCCGCGCTTTACCGAGCGCCAGTTCCGGTATCGCGAGCAGATGGGTGCGCGCGTCGTCTACACGCCGCAGATGATCGTGCACGGGCTCGAGGACATCGCGGGGTACCGCGTCAATCCCGTACTGCAAACGATCTCGAGCATCGCTGCCGCACCGACGTCGAGACAGATCACGCTGAACCGCCAGGACGGTGGCCTCACCGCACGGATAGAACCGGGCGCAGCTGTCGAGACCTGCACGATTTGGGTTGCGATGTATCAGCGCGAAGCGACCGTCAAGATCGAACGCGGCGAGAATGCCGGCCGCAAGATCACCTACCACAACGTGGTGCAGGACCTGATGTCTCACGGACAGCTGTCTGGAGAATCAGGGAAAACCTTGACTTTGCCGGACGTCGATTCGGAGCACGGCGTCGCAGTGTGGCTTCAGGATGATCGGAGCGGACGGGTCATGGCGGCCAGCTTCTTCGAAGACTGACCGTTGTCGCGCCGGACGGCTTAAGAATCCATGGTGCCCGGGTGCTTCGGCAGATCATCGCTGATCTCCAGCCACGCCAGTCGTTCTGCGTGGAAGACGTGGGCTGTCGCCTGATACTGTGCCGGTGCGTCGAGGCTGGCAGCATAGAGATGGATGTTGCGGGTGTCGCTTTCCGCATCAAACGCCATCGGCGTACCGCATCGGCCGCAAAAGAGGCGTTTGACGCCGGGCGATGACGCATAAGACGCGGGTTGCACGCCGGTCCAACGGAAGTCGCCTCGGTCCGCACCGAAGAAGGCAGTCACGGGTGCCGAGCAGTTTCGCCGGCAACTTTCGCAATGGCAATAAACCTGCCATCGCATCGGACCATCCACCAAGAAACTGACATCCTTGCACAAACAACGACCGGTGACTGCCATGTCACTCCCCCCTGCCCAGCTCATCCGGCTTGTCCCGGGACCGGATCGTTGTGCGCCACCGGCGGTGAAACCAGAACCATTGCTCCGGCGCTGCTTCGATCCAGGCACCGATCCGCGCATTGACTTTGCGCATCACCTCGGTCGGGTCCGAGGCGACCACAGGTTCTTCGAACGTTACCTTGAAGCGCCGGTTCGAGATATCGCGCACCGCATGCGCCGGGATCAAGGCGGCGCCCGTGCGCCGCGCCAGGGTTGCAGCGGCCGTCACGGTCTCGGCGGGCTGGCCAAGAAAGTCCAGAAACGGTGCGCCAGAGTTCCGCTGATCGACGAGGATCATCGCAAAGCCGCCTGAGGAGACATGTTCCACGAGCTGGCGCATGCCCTGCCTCCCCTTGTGCAACACGGGGCGCCCGGCGACAGGGATCAGGTTGAGGGTGAACCGGTCGAGATACCGGTTGTTGAAGGCCCGGTAGATGATCCCGGTCTCGCAGCCCGCTCGTTTTGCCGCGAACCGCGCAGCCTCCCAGTTGCCGAAATGCGCGCTGACCAGAATGGCGCCTTTGCCGGCGGATCGGGCGGCGTGCAGGTGCTCCTCGCCCGTGACATCGAGGACGATCTCTCGGGCGACCTTGTCCAGGCGGGCATACTCCACCATCAGGTGCGCAAAGTTCCGGCCAGCCGCCCGTGTGATGCGCCGTCGTTCCTCCGGGCCGTGCTGGGGCCAGACCAGTTCAAGGTTGCGCTCGGCGCGCCGCCGGAAGCCCGGTATGCCCAGCGCCAGCACTCCGCCAAAGACCGCGACCGCACCGGCAAGGGTCCACGTGGGCACCCACCATGTCGTCCAGCGGAAGGACCAGGCGAGGCTGTAGAGCACCCATTCCGTTGCTCTGGTGCTCCAACGGTCCCGCTTCTGATAATGGCTGAGGCTCATTGTGCCGCCACCCGTTTGAGGCGTGTGAGCATCCGGAACCGCCAGCTCAGCAGCAGTGCGGCAAGGACGCAGCCCACCACCACTGCCGCCATCAGACTGCGTTCGTCCCAGCCGAATTCCAGTACCAGCAGCAGACCCAGGGGAACCATCACGACGAAGAAGCTTGTGACATGGACCGCCACTGCGAACCAGGCGTCGCCAAGCGCGCGAATGGCCTGCCCCATCACGAACTGAAGGCTGTCGGGCACAAATGCGAAAGCGGCGAAGACGAGCACGCCGGCGGCACGTGCCGCGAGAGCAGGGTCGTTCGTGTAGGCAAATGAGATGTCCGAGCGGAAGGCAAAGACCAGCAAGCCCAGCAAACCCATGATCGCAAATGTCACGCCAAGTCCTGTCCAGCCCGCAATTGCCGCTTCCCGAGCATCGCCCGCGCCCGTTGACTGCCCAACACGCACGCCCGTCGCAACTGCCAAGCCGAGACCAACCATGAACAGTGTTGATACCAGATTGTGAGCGATCGCATAGGCATCGAGCGGCATTGTGCCGAGGGTCCCCGCAATCATGACCAAGGCCGCAAACCCCACCGTCTCGCATCCGAACGAAAGACCGGACGACACGCCGAGCTTGCGCATCAGATAACCAGCGCGCCATCCGCCCGGTCCCCAGAAGGTCTCCCATGGTCCCCGGACACCCGCCAACACCGGCTCCGGTTGCGCCAGGATGAACCAGACGAGCAGACCCGCCGCGCCAAATCTGGCGATCGTCGAGGCAATGGCGGCGCCGACCGCGCCTAGCTCCGGTGCGCCCAGATTGCCGAAGATCAAGACCCAGTTCAGCGCGACGTTCAGGATGTTGGCAAACAGCATCGCAAGAAGTGCCCAGACCGGACGCCGCGTGCTTTCGAGATAGAGCGCACAGACCGCGAATATCACCTGCGCCCACAGCCCGGGCGCCAGGGCGTAGGCAACGGCGCCGCCCTCACGGCTCATCTCGGGTGACTGACCAAACCAGCCGAGCAGCGTCTCGCCCTGCAGCACCAAGAGGATGCCGATCACTGAAATCACCGAGCCCCAGCTCAATGCACGGCGCCATGCCCGCCCGCACTCCTCCCAGTTGCCCGCCCCATAGGCCTGGCTGACGACCGCAACCATGCCGGTGCAGAGCCCGATCGCCATCACGAGGATCGGCACGAAAATCGACAACCCGAGATTCGAGATACCGACCGCGCCTTCGCCAAATCGTCCGAGCATCGCGATGTCTGCAAAGGCCATCATCAGAATGCCTGCACGCGAAAGCATGACCGGCCACGCCAGGATCAAGAGGTCGCGGGCATGTCGTGCAACAGTGTGCGCCATGGTCTCGCGCGACGCGAGCGGGGTCGTCGTCATCGCTGGCCCCGCAGGTGAGGGTTGAGCAAGCCAACATCGGTTGGGTTTGTCGGGATCATCTGGGCTCCGGCTGTTGCGCTCCCTTTAGAGCGCAGGCGCTTGATGGCCAAGCCCTGTCAGATCTCTGCAGATGGCGATGCTCCCGAGGCGTCACGCACCCGCTCGCGATGCCAGACATAGATGCCCGCCCCCAGGATGAGGCTCGCCCCAAGCAACGTCACGTAGTCCGGCCACTCCCCGAAGACGATAAGGCCGATCACCAGTGCCCACAGGAACCCCGCGTAGTTGTAAGGTGCGAGCGTCGATGCCGGCGCTTGGCCCAATGCGTAGATCAGGCAGATGTGGCCGAGGAGCCCAAGCCAACCGAAGCCGATCAGCAGCGCGGTCTCTTCGAGGGAAGGCGTCATCCAGAAGAACGGCACGATTGCACTCATCACCACCGTGCCGACTAGCCCCGAATAGAGCATGGTCGTCCAAAGGGAGTCCGCTGTGCCGATCATGCGCGTGATGATCTGAAAGCCCGCGATGCACGCCGCCGCGATGAAGGAAAGCAATGCGACCGGCTGAAAGACGCCCAGCCCCGGCTGGATGATGATCAAGGTCCCGATGAGCCCGACGACAACGCCCGCCCAGCGCCGCGGTCCAACCTGCTCGCGCAGGACAATGGCAGCCAGTAGCGTGATGAGCAACGGAGAGACCTGAAAGATTGCAACGGCTTCTGCCAGTGCCATCAGGCTGATCGCGATGAAGAACGCCAGATTGGCCATCAGGTGCATCGTCGATCGCGCAAGCTGCAACCCGAGATGGCCGGTTCTGAACCGATCCCGCAGTGCCGGTAGGCAGATCAGCAAGACGATCACGCTCTGACCGGCGAAGCGCGCCCAGGTCACCATCATCGGGTGCAGGCGCTCCATGAGATACTTCGCGCAGGCGTCCATGCAGGTGAACAACAGCATTGCCAGGACAATGCCGAGGATGCCGCGGGTCTCCGGGCCGAGCCGTTCGGCCGCCCGGGCGAGCGCATTCAACCAGATGCTTTCGGGACAGCGGTGCCGATCATGCAATCACGGGTGACGAGCGCTGCGAGAGCTTGCTCATCGAGCGCCTCGGTGCCCGCCGGGCGGGCGGGCAGCACCAGGTAGCGCATGTCTGCGGTCGAATCGTGAACCCGGATCTGGACATCATCCGCCAGCTCAAGCCCGAACTCCGAGAGGACTTTGCGAGGCTCTTTCACGGTACGGGAGCGATACGCGCGGGTCTTGTACCAATCGGGCGGCAAACCAAGCAGATTGCGCGGGTAGCACGAACAGAGCGTGCAAACGATCACGTTGTGAACCATCGGCGTGTTCTCGACGACCACCAGTTTCATGCCCGATGTGGGAAAGCCCATCTCCTCGCACACCGCCGAGCCGTCCGCGAGCAGTCGCGCCTTGAAGTCCGGATCTGTCCAGGCCCGCGCGACCACCTGCGCACCGTCTGCGGGTGTGCGGCGATCCATGGCCTCGATCTGCGAGTTGATCTCGCCGGGCGTCACGATGCCCTTCTCCACCAAGAGCTCGCGCACGGCGATTTCCATCGTCTGCCAGTACGTCAGGGGCTGGTCGTTGTCGGGCCGGAAAGGGTGACCCGACGGGCTCAGATGGTCGTGGTGGTCATGCGGCATCAGACGGGCTCCAGCCAATGTTCGAAAATCTCGGCATCAAGGGTATCCGATGGCGACTCGGATGCCTCACCCCAGATCTCCGCCATCGTGAACCGCACGCGGTAGAGCGGCACCTCGCCCCCGGCGCGGCCATAGGCGAGATCCTCTGGGTTGCCGAAAGCACCGCAGACACGCTCCACCACGCCGGTCTTGCCGCGCAGATACCAGGGCGTGCGAATGTGGCCCGGCGCGATTCCGGGCCGTACACGCACGGCCTGACCCGGCGACAGCCGCGGATTTCCGGCATCATAAGGTGGCGAAAACGGCAGGGGGTCGACGTTCGGAAGGGTCATGATCCACCTCCGCCTTCCGGCACCTTCGGTTGAACGGGCTTGAAGGCATCCGTCGGGGCGGCCTCGTAACCCGCGTCTGTTTTCGTCACGCGCTGGCCAATGTCCGGGAAGTCCACAACGTCGGCGGTGGGCGCGTCCCCTCCCATGAGGCAGACCATCTCCTCCGCCCCGGTGTTCCGCACGGCATGTGCGGGTCCTGCCGCGGCAAAGACCGCAAAGGCACCGGGCCCGACCGGATTTGCCTGATCGTCGAGCTGGATCTCACCAGTGCCGCTGACGACGTAGACCCACTCCTCCTGCCCATGGTGGCGATGGAAGGGAAACGCCTGGCCGCCTGGTGCGATGCGCACCAAGTTTATCGCGCCGCGCGCCATCCCCGCCATCCGGGACATCGGCGCGAGCTGACAGCCGCACTCCGGCACCATCGGATGCTGGAAGGCGAACGCCGCAGCTGCGATTTCCTGCGCGGACAGAATGGGCTTCTGGTCGCTCATTCGCCGCCGCCCTGGGCCTCGCCATACGTGGAGCCACGCGCCTGCACCTCGGCCATGCGGGCATTCAACTCCTCGATCGAGAACGCACCCGCCTCGATCAGGTTCTGGGTCACCGAGTTCATCCAGCGTTCGTAATAGGTCATCGTCTCGAACGCATCCTCGCCCATGTCCTCGAGAACACGGCGCAGCCCGTCCACGGTGAAGTATCCCTTGGACGATGCAATCCGCATCAGTGCGTCAACGCGCTTCTCCCACAACGCGAAGTCGTGGGAAGACTGGTCGATCGAACCCGCCGTCTGGCCTCCCATATCGTGCCAGCGACGGCCCGTGCTTGTCGTGTCATTTGGCATGCGCCAAGGCTACCGCGGATTGCGTGCGCCGCCAAGCGGCGAGTGATCAGCCGGGCATTCGTGAACGCAGAGTATCGGCCGCCGCCCGGATCTTGGCCGGTGTCGCAGCGCCAATCACGATGTAGCCGTGGGCACCGTCCTGCCATGACGATGCATTCAGCCCGGCAATCTCGCGGTCTGCGACGCCTGTGTCGCTCTCGGTCCTGCGCATGATGCAGAACGCGATCGGCAACCCATCACCATCGAGATACACCAACTGCGCCAACGGCTGGCCATCGAACTCGAGAACCTGCGCCCGCTGAAACGCCAGACCGTCCAACTCGATGCCCTCGGATGAGAGCGCAACTCCCACCCTTTCCGACACCAGCGCCAGTCCGTTGGCACGCTGCTCCGGCGACAGCGGTGTCGCGGTCACGGTCTCGGTCGTGTAGAGCACCTGATAGTCGGCGACGGCCTGATGCCAGTCACCTTCCGGCGCTGTGGGCTCATATCCCAGGCCGAGGCCCAGTCCGACGGCGAACAGCATCACCGCGGCTGCGGCCATCTGCCAACCCGCCCAGCTCCGATGCGGGACTGGCGGCACCACCGGCTCCGGCAGTTCCAAGGCGGGGGCCTCCGAGAGGGCGTCGTCCCAGTCGGCTCGCAGGCTTGGCACATCGAGGGTCATTGCAAGCACCCGGTCGCCAAGCTCGGGGCTCGCAGCAATGACCTCTTCGAACGATGCGCGATCTTCGAGCGCCATCTCGTCATCGAGAAAGCGCACGATGTCCTCGTCCGTCACGGAATGCGGGTCAATGGTGCCCATTATGTCTCCGACATGTCTTTAACCAGGCGCTTTCGCCCATTGGCGAGCCTGCTCATCACGGTACCGATGGGAATCTCGAGCCGCTCAGCCGCTTCCGCGTAAGAATACCCCTCCACATAGACGAGGAACAGCGTTTCGCGGTGGACCTCCGGCAAACCCATCATTCGAGACAACACTTCACGGCTGAGAATATTCACATCTGTTTTGTCGGGGACGCTCAGACCGGCCTCTTCCACCGGCACGAGCCCGCCGCCGCGGCGAATCGCCTGGGACCTCAGCTCGTTCTTCCAGATCGAGGAGAGAATCGTGAAGCACCACCGATCGAGCCGCGTGCCGGGCTGAAACTGCGCCGATCGCTCGAGCGCACGCACCGCTGCCGCCTGCGCCAGATCAGACGCCATGTCGCGATCGGCGCACAGCACCAGAGCATAGCGCCAGAGCCGCGGCATCAGCCCCGTCAGCCCCGTGCGTACTTCGTCGGTCTCGCGAGACATGAAGTGAATAAATTCTCTGTCTGACTGTTATGGTCTTCAGCGCACTCTGCGCTTGCACATAATCAACATTCTCATCGGGAGGTCACCTTGAAGAAGCACACCATGTCAATTTGCGCCGCCGCCGCACTGGTTCTCGGCGTCACATCCTACGCATCCGCCGGAGAAACCCCTGCCCCGGAAGGCGCCTCGGTCTATTTCATCGGCATCGCAGATGGCGACACCGTCTCGAACCCCGTGACCATTCGCTTCGGTCTCGCCGGCATGGGCGTCGCGCCCGCAGGAACCGACAAGGAGAAGACCGGGCACCATCACCTGATCATCAACGAAACCATCGAGGGTGATGAGTTAAATGAGCCGATTCCAGCCGATGACAACCATCGTCACTTCGGCGGCGGTCAGACCGAGGTGACCCTCGAGCTGCCGGCCGGCACGCACACGATGCAGCTTGTGCTGGGCGACTGGAGCCACATTCCGCACAATCCGCCGGTGATGTCGGAGCAAATCTCCATCACGGTCGAATAGCAGAACCCGCGCGCCCGCCTCAGGTCCTTGCAAGCCAGACCAGCCGGTTGTTGGCCGGCATCTGCCTGACCTGCGGCGGGCCGAATCCTGCACTTGCAGCCAGGCGCGCGACATCTTCCAGGTTGCGCACGCCCCACGACGCATCCTGCGCCCGAAGCGAGGCATCGAAGCGGGCATTCCCGTCACCGGTATGCCGCCCGTCTTCGGCGAAGGGTCCGTAGAAGATCAGCACGCCCCCTGGCGAGACGGACGCCGCCGCGCCGGCGACGATCCCTTGCGTGACCGACCAGGGCGAGATGTGGATCACATTGACGCTGATCACACCAGCCAACGCCCCGAGCGATGGCCAAGGTGCCGCCGCGTCCAGCCGGATCGGGGCACGCAGATTGCCGAGCGACACGCTTGCCGCCCAGGACCGGATGCTTTCGAGATTCGGATCATGCGCTTCCGAAGGCTGCCAGTCCAACGCGGGAAAGGCCTGCGCCCAGCCCGCAATATGCTGGCCCGTGCCGGAGCCGATTTCCAGCATCAGCCCGCTCCGCCCCTCGAGCAGAGGTGTCAGAGCGTCGGCAATGGGTCGCTGATTTCGCTCGGCTGACGGAGACGAGAGACGGCCCCCCGGCACGGCATCCAGGTGACCTGTGCTGTGCCGGGGTTTGCCGTCTTCGGCCAATGTCAGACTTTGACCGGAGCTGCCACCATGATCATCTGGCGGCCCTCCATCTTGGGCATGGACTCAATCTTACCGAGACCGTCGATTTCGTCGGCGATCTTGAAAAGCAGATCACGGCCAAGTTCCTGGTGGGCCATCTCGCGGCCCCGGAAGCGCAGGGTGACCTTCACCTTGTCGCCACCTTCGAGGAACTTCGTCACATTCCGCATCTTCACATCGTAGTCGTGCGTGTCGATGTTCGGGCGGAACTTGACCTCCTTGACCTCAATAATCTTTTGTTTCTTCTTGGCCTCGTTGGCCTTCTTCTGCTGCTCGTACTTGAACTTTCCGAAGTCCATGATCTTGCAGACAGGCGGGTTCGCGTTTGGTGAGATTTCCACCAGATCCAGGCCGACGGCTTCGGCAGCGCGAAGTGCGTCTCGTGGATCGACGGTACCGCGGTTCTCTCCCTCGTGGTCGATCAGGCGGATCTCGGGACTGCGGATCATCCCGTTTACGCGCGGTCCCGTTTCCCGAACGGGCGGCGCGTTGTGCGGTCTTCTGGCGATGGGTCGCTCTCCTGTGCTGCGCCCCGGGTACCCAGGGCATCTCTCGTGACGAAAACGCCCGGCTGAGCTCTCTCCCAGCCGAACACCCAACAACATAGCGATTTGATGCACAAAGCGAAAGATGCAGCGCGAAGGGAAGCGCTGGACACAACCGCATATTGATGATCCGTTTCTCCCGAAGCGGTCCGGGAGTGCAGCAATGAGTGCAAATCCAAGCTTTGATGATCTGTTCGGATCGGGTGACGTCGAGACCTTTCTCGGTCTGCCCAAGGCCGCTCCGGACAGTCTGGACGGCCTGCGGGCCGCAATATTCAGTGTGCAGAGCGCGACGCCATACAGCTCCGTGGGGCCGTACTGCGCAAACGCGCCAGATGCGCTCAGAAAGGCCGCGGCACCTTACGCCGCAATCCTGTCCCATGTGGATTTTGATATGGGCGCGCCATTGCTGCCGGATGGCGGGGTCGCGGATTGCGGAGACCTGCTGTTCGATCCTTCCGACACCGCGGGCAACCGGACCCGGATCACCCACGCGGCGGGCCAGGCACTGGACGCAGGCGTCGTGCCGGTGGTCCTTGGCGGAGATGATTCGGTTCCCGCACCGGCGATCGCGGCCTTTGCCGGGAGGGGCGATCTGACCATCTTGCAGATCGATGCCCACATCGACTGGCGTGAAGATGTGGAGGGAGAGCGCTGGGGTCTCTCGTCGACCATGCGCCGCGCCTCCGAGATGGCTCATGTCACCGGCATGGTGCAGATGGGCATGCGCGGCGTGGGCTCGGCCCGCCCCGGCGAGAAAGCCGACGCAGAAGCCTGGGGCAGCCACCTGATCCCGGCACGAGAGATCCATGCGCACGGCATCGGGGTCGCGCTGGACAAGATCCCCGAGGGCGCTTCGGTCTTCATCAGCATCGATGTCGACGGCCTCGACCCAAGCATCATCCCCGCCGTTCTGGGCCGCGAGCCGGGTGGGCTGACCTACACCCAGGTGACAGACGTGATCGCGGGGGTTGCAGCACGCGCCCGGATTGCCGGGGCGGCTCTCGTGGAACTCATGCCCGAACGCGACGTGGATGGTCTTGGCACGCAAACCGCCGCACGGATCGTCTGCAACCTTCTGGGACACATTGTCCGCCAAGACACCGCGTGACATGCAGCGACCATCAGACGTGTCATGAATGAAATCGAAGAACTGAGAACTTTCGTGCATCTTGTCGACGCCGGGTCGTCCACGAAGGCGGCGGCGCGCCGGGGCGTTGCCGTCTCGGCGATAAGCCGGCGCATGAAGGATCTCGAAACCCGCCTTGGCGTCCAGCTCATCCAGCGCACAACCCGCCAGATGCACCTGACCGATGCGGGCCGGACGTTCTACGAGCGCTGCACCCGCCTGCTGGCCGACCTCGAAGAAGCCGAGGCGGAAGTCACCCAGAACAGCGCAGATCTGAGCGGCACGCTGAAGATTGCCTCGCCATTGAGCTTCGGCATCGCGCATCTCACACCCGCATTGACGGAGTTCATGCAGCAGCACCCCGAAATCGACGTCGAACTCGACATGAACGATCGACGGGTCGACATCATCGCCGAGGGCTTCGACATCGCCATCCGCATCGGGAAGCTCGCCGATTCCAGCCTGATGGCCCGCCGGATCGCCGAGTTTCGCCAGATCGTCGGCGCAGCACCCGAATTCTTCGACAAGCACGGGCGCCCCTCCACACCCGAGGATCTCGAAGGCCTGCCGGCACTTTGCTATGCCAACCTGCAGAACCCGGACATCTGGAGCTTTGAGGACCCGAGCGGCACCGCCGGGCGCGTGCAGGTCAAGCCGAGGCTCCTGTCATCGAACGGCGATTCGATCCGGGAGGCTGCGATCGCGGGCCTGGGCGTGATCTGCCAGCCAAGCTTCATCGTCTACGAGGCCCTCGCCGACGGACGCATTGAAGCGGTGCTCCGCGAGTATCGCTGGTTCGATATGGGCATCTATGCCGTCTACCCGCCGACGCGGTATCTCTCGACGCGGGTGCGCCGGTTCATCGATTTTCTGGCAGCGCGTTTCGGGCCGAATCCCTACTGGGACGACGTTCTGAAGGACTGACCGGCTCAGGCAATCGTCATCGCCAGATCACCCTCCTGCAGGACATCGCCCTCGGAGATGGCAAGGCCCTGGATCGTGCCCGCCTGCGGGGCATCATAGGGCACCTCCATCTTCATCACTTCCATGATGAAGAGCGTTTGTCCCTCTTCCACCGCCTCACCATCGGCGACCAGAAGCTTCCAGACGCTGCCACCGGTCTCAAGCTCGATCCGCGTCGCCATCAGTCTCTCCGTCAGGGGCGCAGCGCAAAGCTGCTCGGTCCAAGCAATGTGGGCAGAAGCGGCTGGATCCGCTCGATCCAGCGGCAGAGCATCGGTCGTGTCTCGCGTGGATCGATGATGTCGTGCACCGCAAAGGTCTCTGCGCGCGGGAACGGCGATTGCTTTGCGGCGAGCTGGTCCTCCAGCTCGCGCCGACGCGCTTCCGGGTCCGGTGCCGCCGCGATCTCGCGGTGGTAGGCGACCGCAACCCCGCCTTCCACGGGCAGCGGACCGCTTTCCGCAGACGGCCACGCCAGCACGTAAGCATCCGGGCCGTAGTGCGCCGCCTGCGCCACACCGAACGAGCGGCGCACCATGACCGAGGCCCAGGGCACCGTCGTCATCGCCGCCGTCAGCACTGCCGAGGTGCCGTGCCGAATGGTCGATTCTTTCTCCGCCTGGCTGCCGATCATGAAGCCGGGTTCGTCGATCAGCGCAATGATGGGCAGATGAAACGCCTCGCAGAGCTCCATGAAGCGCCGCGCCTTCTGCGCCCCCTGCGCAGTCATGGCCCCGGCAAGATGTCGACCGTCGTTGGCCCAGAGCCCGACCGGCTGGCCGTTCAGCCGCGCGAGCCCGGTAATCTGGCTGCGCCCGTACCCGCGCCCCATCTCGAAGAAGCTGCCTTTGTCGACCACCGCATTGACCACCCGGCGCATGTCGAAGGCGCGACGGCGCTCGCGCGGGACAATCTCGAGGAGCATCTCCTCCTTGCGGTCCACGGGGTCATCGACAGGGCCGTGCGGCGCGAGCTCCCAGACGTGACTTGGCATGTACCCAAGGAACCGGCGGATCTGGTCGAGCGCTGCGGTCTCATCCGGTGCGGCGTTGTCCACGGTCCCGTTGCGGGCATGCACCTTGGCGCCGCCGAGCTCTTCCTTCGTGAGCTGCTCACCCATGGCGCGCGCGACCACCGCCGGGCCCGCGATCAGCACCTGGGCCGTCTCTTCGGACATGACCGAGAAATGCGAGGCGACCAGCCGTGCGGCGGGCAGACCGGCCACCGCTCCAAGGGCCGCCGTCGCCACCGGCACCGCCGCCAGCGTCTGGGCGACCGTACGAAACCGCGGAGGGTCGAAGACCGGTGCCGGTGGCGACCCACGTTTGGGCGCGCCCACGCTGCCCCCTGCCCCTTCGTGGAGACGCACCAGAGGCAACCGGTGCTTCAGCGCGACGGTTTCGGCATAGACGCTCTTGCGCAGGCCCGCCGTGGTGGGCGAGCCGCCGCGCAGGGTGAAGTCCTCGCCGCCGACAACGACCTGGCGCCCGTCGATCCTGGCAAAGCCAAGGACGAAATTGGCGGGCGAGAACGCGGCGAGCTCGCCGTCGTTGTCGAGTTCTGCGTCACCAGCAGCGCGTCCGATCTCATCGAAGCTGCCCTCATCGACCAGAGCCGCGATCCTCTCGCGGATCGTCAGGCGGCCCTTGGCGTGCTGACGTGCGACACCATCCTCGCCGCCTTGTGCGAGGGCCGCCTTTCTCCGCGCTTCGATCTGCGCGACCTCATCCTTCCATGTCATGGTGAGAGTTGACCCGCCGTGGCTCGGAACGTCAACCGGCGCGCATCAATGCGCCACGGCAGCGGCTACCGACTCGTCGATCATCCGGCCCTCGGCGAAGCGGTCCAGGCTGAAGGGGCCTGCCACGTCGTCCTCGCCCTTGGCGATCAGCGAGGCCGTGGCCCAGCCCGAGCCCGGGATGGCCTTGAACCCACCCGTGCCCCAGCCGCAATTGATGAAGATGCCCTCGACCGGCGTCTTCGAGATGATCGGCGAGCGATCGCCCGTCATATCGACGATACCGCCCCACTGGCGCAGCATCTTGAGGCGCGAGATCATCGGAAAGGTCTCGCAGAGCGCGGCAACTGTTTCCTCGATGTGCTGGAACGAGCCGCGCTGGGTGTAGTTATTATAGCCATCGGCACCACCGCCGATGACCATCTCGCCCTTGTCGGACTGGCTCATATAACCGTGCACCGTGTTGGCCATGACAACGATGTCCATGCAGGGCTTGATCGGCTCGGAGACGAGCGCCTGCAGGGCCACACTCTCCACGGGCAAGCGGAAACCCGCCATCTCGGCCAGCACGCCTGCGTGCCCTGCCACCACCATGCAGAGCTTGTTGCAGGTGATCGCGCCTTTCGTGGTCCGGACGCCGGTCACCTGCCCGCCTTCCCGGTCGATGCCGGTGACCTCGCATTTCTGGATGATGTCGACACCGAGGTCGGACGCGGCCCGCGCATAGCCCCAGGCCACTGCGTCATGGCGCGCCGTTCCCCCGCGCGGCTGCCAGAGCCCGCCGAGCACCGGATAGCGCGGTCCCGAGATCTCGATGATCGGACAGAGCTTCTGAATACGCTCGGGCGTGACAAGCTCGCTTTCGATTCCCGCCAATCTGTTGGCATGCGCGGTGCGCTTCCAGGCACGCAGCTCGTGCTCGGTCTGTGCGAGCATCAGGACGCCGCGCGGGCTGAACATGATGTTGAAGTTCAGTTGCTGCGAAAGGTCCTCGTAGAGCCCGCGGGCCAGCTCGTAGATCGCGGCGGACGATGGTTGCAGGTAGTTCGAGCGGATGATTGTCGTGTTGCGCCCGGTGTTGCCGCCGCCGAGCCAGCCCTTCTCGAGCACCGCGACGTTGGTGATGCCGTGGTTCTTGGCGAGGTAGTAGGCCGTGGCCAGACCGTGCCCGCCCGCGCCGACGACAATCACGTCATAGTGCGCCTTCGGTTCGGGTGCGGCCCATGCCCGCTCCCATCCGGTGTGATACTTCAGCGCCTGACGCGCGAGGGCATAGGCGGAATAGCGCTGCATCGACGACATCTCCCTGCGACGACCGGCTGGCACACTAGCCGAGCGCGATGCCGGGGCCAAAGCGAATCCGCCGTTCTGGCGGCGGTGCGCGACATGGAGCATCGGTCTGCGCGCGCGGCGCACTGCGCGGTTGAACCGCACGCCCCGCGCGTCTAGGTACTGCGGCATGGAGGCGGGCGGATGACGTTGTTCTATATAGTCGCTGGTTTCGCGGCGCTGATCACTGTGGGTCTGATGATCCGGCCGCTGATCGCTGGCACGGGGCGCGCCGACGCGCTCGAGGACAACGACACGGCGGTGTATCGTGACCAGCTGGCCGAGCTCGAGCGCGATCTCGCGCGCGGCACCATAAACGAGGATGAGGCCGAGGGCGCGCGGATCGAGATATCGCGCCGGCTGATTGCCGCTGCGAACCGGGTCGAGGCCGACGGTGCGCTTTCTCCCGCTCCGCAAGGCCGGTCAGGGATGGTCGCCGGAATGTCGCTGATCGGTTTGCCGGCGCTTGCGGCTGTGGTCTATCTTGCCGTCGGCACCCCGGGAGCGCCGGACCAGCCGCTCGCCAGCAGGCCGGCCGCCAATCCGCATGTGGCGGGCGGTGTTCCGACGCGGCCCACCCAGGAACAGATGGAGGAACGGCTTGCATCGCAAATGCCCCCTGCGCCTGATGCCGGTGGCGAGGAAGAATTCAGCGGGCTGATCGCACGGCTCGAACAGATGGTGGAGACCCGCCCCGACGATCCCGAAGGTCGCCGGATGCTGGCGGATGGCTACCTGCGACTGCAGCGTTGGGGAGATGCATGGCGTGCCTACCGCGATCTGATCGGTCTGCTGGGTGACACCGCCGATGCCGAGATCGTCGCGGCGCAGGCCGAGGCGATGGTTCTGTCGGCAGGCGGGTATGTCTCGCCCGAGGCAGAAGAGGTGATCGACCGGGCCCTCACGCTCGATCCGGATTCGCACATCGCCCGGTACTACCAGGGTCTGTCGCTTGCGCAGGCCGGCGATCTCGATGCCGCGATTCCGCTCTGGCAGAAGCTGCGCAGCGAAGCCCCCGCAAATGCACCGTGGCTCGAATGGCTCGACACGATGCTCGCCGAGGCCGTCGCCATGCGCGACGGTGGACCGGTGGCGGCGCCCAGCGGCCCGAACCCGACCCGCGAGCAGATCGAGGCAGCCGATCAGATGTCGCCCGAAGAGCGCATGGCAATGATCGATGGCATGGTCCAGCGTCTCGCCGATCGGCTTGCGACGGAGGGTGGCACCATCGACGATTGGGGACGGCTCATCGCATCCTACGCCCAGCTCGACCGGACGGACGAGGCGCGCAAAGCGTTTGACGACGCCATGGCCGTCTTCGACTCGGGCCCGGAGGCAGACGCGCTTCGCGCGCACGCAGCACGTCTGGGCGTGATCGATGCACCCGCAGACACAGGCACCACTGCGCCGGGGCCCACTGCCGAGGACATCGCCGCGGCGCAGTCGATGCCGGCCGAGGAACGCGCCGCCATGGTCGAAGGCATGGTGCAACGTCTGGAAGAGCGCCTCACCTCGGATGGCGGCACCGCCGAAGAGTGGTACCGGCTCATGAATTCCTATGTTCAGCTCGACCGCAAGGACGATGCCGCCCGGGTCTACGGGCTCGCTGCGGTGGCGCTCGAGAACGACCCGTCAGCCGGTTTCCTGCGCGAGCAGGCACTGCTTCTCGGTGTCATCACGCAATGATCCATGACGACATCGCCGCGTTTTCCGAGTTCCCGGGAGCGTTGATGGGGCTTGATCTGGGAACCAAGACGATCGGGGTTGCCGTATCCGACGGTCTGCGGATCGCGGCGACAGGTCTCGAAACCATTCAGCGCAAGAAGTTCACGGCCGACGCCGCGCATCTGAGCAAGATCATCGCGGATCGGGCCATCAGCGGCGTCGTTCTGGGTCTGCCCCGCAACATGGATGGCTCGGAAGGTCCGAGGTGCCAATCCACCCGTGCCTTTGCCCGCAACTTGAACATGCAGCTGGAGATCCGAATCGGCTTCTGGGACGAACGCCTGTCCTCGGTGGCCGCCGAACGCGCCCTGCTGGCGGCGGATTCGTCGCGCAAGCGTCGTGCCGAGGTGATCGATGCGGTGGCCGCGACCTATATTCTGCAGGGCGTGCTGGATCGTTTGGCGATGATGGGCGGAGACAGACCGGATGAATGACGAGGTTTGGCGCCGCGCCGAAGTGGAAAGTCCTTGTGTCAAGGTCTGCGTGATCAGTCCGGCGTCCGGCCTGTGTATCGGCTGCCACCGAACCGGCGAGGAAATCGGCCGATGGAGCCGGATGACGCCGACGGAGCGACGCGAGATCATGGCCGTGCTGCCGGACAGGAATCCCGCGCCCGCGCAACGCCGCGGTGGCCGCAAAGGCCGGCGTCACGGAGAATCGTCCTGAACTGGGACAGTCCTCTTGGGTTCCGCTTGCCACCGACATGCGCTATGAGTTAACGATCCGTTAACGAATTCGCGCCCAAGTTGTTTCGATCATCGCCATTTAGCAACAGCTCCAGTTTTGCAAAACAAACCCACTAGCCCCCGACACAGCAACGTCAGTAAACTGGCCTGACGATGCTGTTTTGGCCCATGATTGTGATTGCGTTGGTTGGGTTCTCGCTGATTTTGGTGGGGGTGCCCACGGATTCGGTCCTGACGGCCGAGGGCACGGACGTCCGAAATGTCTGGCTCAGCGTCATGGGCTCAGGGCTGATTGTCGCGGCCGCAATCCGGATACTCGCGCGCGGTGGCATTCGCACCTTGTCCTATGCCTTGCTGATGGCCGTGGGAATCACCGGCCTCGCCACGGCGGTGTCGCTCCGCGATACCGTAACGGCCGCCGTCAACCACATCCGAAGCGAACTCCAGCCTTCCGTCGCCATGGCAACGGCACAAGGCGAGGCAGAGCTCAGACGTGCCTGGGATGGCCACTACCGCGCGGAGGCGCAGGTCAACGGCGTCAAGATGCGGCTGATGATCGATACGGGCGCCACCATGGTGCTGTTGCCCTATGAGGTCGTGCGCAAGGTTGGCATCGACCCCGACGGACTCGACTTTTCGGTGCCCGTCCGCACCGCGAATGGAGAGACCTCGGTGGCGCTGACCCGTCTTTCGTCGATCAAGGTCGGCCCCATTGCGGTCTCCGATGTCGAGGCCGCCGTCGCGCTGCCGGGCAAGCTCGAGCACGGGCTGCTGGGCATGAGCTTCATCGACAAGCTGACGGAAACCTCGTTTCGCGGCGACCGGCTGATCCTGAAAAAGTAGGCGTACTCACCGGCGCTCGATCCACCAGGCCGGCACGGCCTCGGGCAGCGGATCGGGACGGAAGTATGCGATGATCCGCGACATCCCCTCTGGTGCGCGCCAGGGCGCCACCCCGTGAAGCGTCAGCCTGTGCACCAGGTAAGCCTCGCCCGGACGGGCATGCACCAGAACGCGCGGACAGGTCTCGAAGATGTGGCGGCGCACCGCAACATAGGCGTCGGTTACATCCTCACCCGGCCAGTCTGCGGGATCCACGCCCGCAAACCGATCCCGAAACGCCTCGCGGATGATCTCATGCGATCCCTCGAACACGACGAGTGGTGATGCCTCGATCGGCGCATCGGTCAGCGGCAGGCCCAGCACGAAGCCATGGGTCTCTCCCAGCACGCGTCGCCGGTCGGGGCCGGTCGGCAGCAGACCATCCACATGTGCCGCATCGCGATCGCGGCGATAGCGGAAGGCGGCTTCGGTCTCGCCGGACCAGGGCTGAGGGTAGCCCGGCAGGCACGCCGAGATTTGCGCGCGATCCCATGTCACGTGGTCGAAGCCGGCGACATCCCGGACAGCCGCGCTCAGGATTTCCGGCAACTCGGGAATCTCCGCCGATACAACGGCGCCGTTGGCGTCGTTTTCCAGCACGTTGACACCGGCAAACCATGTACCGCCGCAGCGCAGCCACAGGCCCCTGAGGTCTGGATCGGCGAGCAGCCGTTCCGCCTCTGGGCGCGCTGCCGTGCACCACGCCGCGACGCTGGGGTCGAACGGCAGTCGCACCCAGCCCTTTTCATCGAACGCCGCCACCAACGACATCGGCTACTCGGCTGCAAACGCAGGCGCAACAGCGCCAAGAGCAGCCTCGATCACCTCGATGCCCGCACCCGGTTCGCGTGCGCGATCCGAAAGCTCGCGGCGCCATTTGCGCGCCCCGCGGCAGCCGGAAAACGCGCCCAGCATGTGCCTCGTCACCTGATGCAGCCGTCCACCTTCTGCCAGCACCCCCTCGATGTGATCGTACATCGCACGCACGGCCTCAAACGGATCGCTGTCCGGCACCTGCTGTTTGAAGATCCGCCGGTCCGCTGACGCGAGCACGCCGGTCGGATCCTGATAGGCCGCCCGTCCGATCATGACGCCGTCCACATGGGCGAGATGTGCCTCGGCCTCGTCGAGCGACCCGATGCCGCCGTTGATTGCGATCCCAAGCTCGGGACGACGCAGCTTCATGCGGTGCACCAAGGCATGATCGAGCGGCGGGATCGTACGGTTCTCCTTGGGGCTCAAGCCGTCAAGCCATGCCATCCGCGCGTGAACCGAGAACCAACGCACCCCCGCCGCAGCGACAGTGTCGATGAACCGGGGCAGAACGTCAGCGGGCACCTGGTCGTCGACACCGATGCGGCACTTTACGGTGATCTCGGCGCGGCCAGCCGCGGTGTCAATCATCGCGGCCACACAGTCGGCCACAAGGGACGGCTCGCGCATCAGACAGGCGCCGAAGCGACCGCTCTGCACCCGGTCGGACGGGCAGCCGACGTTCAGATTGATCTCCTCAAATCCGAACGGACAGGCAATGTCGACGGCCCGGGCGAGCTCCGCCGGCTCAGAGCCGCCCAGTTGCAAGGCCAGCGGATGTTCTTCGGGTGCATGACGCAACCAACGCTCGGGATCGCCGTGGATCAGCGCCGCTGCCGGCAACATCTCGGTGTAGAGCAACGCATTCCGCGAGAACTGGCGGTGGAACAGGCGGCAGTGTCGGTCCGTCCACTCCATCATGGGCGCAACCGACAATCGCGCTGCCTCGCCGGCTGCGTTTCGGGGCATGCAACGACCTCCTCGGGCGCGCTCCGGAATGAAACAGACCCGTACGGCACACAATACGCACACGGTATCGGCTCCGCCACCCTGCCCCGCGCAGAGACGGTCATTCAGCGGGCACTTGGTGGGCGTGACGCCGAGCCTGTCTCAGGACTAGATTCCGACAAGTTGCAACGCTGGATCAAGTTCAGCTCCGATGAGTTCCGAGAAGTCGGCAACGGGCAGCACACAACGAACTGCCGTGTCGAGCTCCAATCGACGTTCTGAAGGAGAACATCGACTCCTTCACGAGTGATCAGTTCTCTTGTAGTCAGTGATGATGGTGTCTGTAACAGTGCTGAACGCTCTCGGTCGGCTAGAAGCCTCTATCGAGGCGACAATCCGCGACGGAGTGGCTGACGCAGTTCAGAAGTTCTCGGCCCATGTCGACGTGCAGCACGTTGATGTAGTCGTCCAGCTCTGTGAATTCAGGGTGAACGCAAGAACATATGGCCCCGAAAGCTTTACTATTTATGTGAACCCAGATGATACTGCTCTCTCTAAATGGTCTAAGAGTCAATTCTCACATCTCGCAGCGCATGAATTTCACCATACCCTTCGCTGGCGCTCACTATCAATTCGTTCCTTCAACGATTGGACCCCAGGTGAGGTATTGGTACTCGAAGGTCTAGCTAGCAACTGCGAACTATTTTTGGGGTATCCCTCATATGACCAAATCGAGGTGGCTGACAAGTTTGTCGATCCACTCCTCGACAAGCTTAAACCTGATGTTGGGGCAAAGTATTCCGAGGTTAATTGGTTTGATGGGGAGGCAGGACTACCTTGCCCTGGCATTCGTGCAACAACTGCGATGGGGCACTTGCTGGTGCGGCGCTTCCTCGAGCAAACAGATGCCACACCGATAAGCGCTATGGCTGTGCCTTGGCGGGAGGTCTGGGAATCCGTAGTGCTCGAGTGATCTAGTTTTAAAGCGAGTGACGGCAGCTCCGTCCCGCGCATCGAACCTGCAAAGCCCCAATTCGCACGACTGCTTCGGGCATCTTCAATCCGTGTCCGCCTGTGCAGCGCGAACCCCCAGATCATGCGCTGCAATCATCCGGGTCATCAAGATTCGGCAACGGCTTACCTTCCAAAAACTGCGCTTGCTGGTCCGGATCGAGAGTGGCCAACAATAGCCTTCTGTGGCAAGCACAAGCATTTCATCGGCTCCCAAGGTGAGGCAGGACACATCCGGGGCCATGAAATCGCTGCTGCGAAAACTCCGTGTGAGACGATTGCGCAGTGGTGATCGGGCGATCTCATCGAACGGCAGAGGATTCATCGGATTGGCCAGCGTGTGCGGCTGCGCGCGCCATGCAGTGGCGGATGTGCCAACGAGATCCCCTGCCAGACAATCCCCAGCGTGCAAAGCACTCACTGCATTTCCGCATTCCACAAACGCGATCACGAAGCTCGCTGAACCCTTTCGAAACCGCAGCGCGAGATCGGTATGTATGGAACCAAGACGAGCGGATAATTTTCCACCGTCACCGCATCTGCGGTCACGAACGAAACGACCAGATTGCGCGCGATCAGGCGGGCAAGCTCGCCGCTGTCCTGCCCGGTCGTGGAACCGTCAAGAACGACTAGAAGCGACGCATCATGACGCAGCCCGATGCCGCAGCAATCCCGATTGTCTTTCGTGAGCTGCCCCTGTTCGCTGCGCCAATTGATTGCCATGCCCATCTCAACCCTTACCATCACAATGGGCGAGCGCCTCTATGCGGCCACGCACGACATCGACGCGGCCTTCCGGTCCACTGATGTTGCCTTCGAGGAAGTTGTCGAAATCGTAGCGCCCATGAAACGTGCGCAGCACCTCAGCGATGAAGCTCTTGATGTCCTCATCCGCGTTCTGCACTTCACCGAGAAGCTCTTCCCGTCCATCAACAATGAGCAGAAAGTCTTCAAGATCGCGGCTCCCGATGGGATCATCGTCACCGCGCCCCTGGTAGGCTTCTAGCTTTGTGGCCAGAAAGAGCGGCGGGGTGAGCAGCCGGATATCGATTTCAGGGGTGAGGGCTTGCACAACGGCTGTCTCGATGCCCTTTGCGTACCATCGATTGGAAAAACCAAGAATGGTCTCGTCATCGGGCATAAAATCGACCTTGAGTGCCCCGAAGCCGCATGCGGCAGATGACGGCATCCTCAGGGGACTCGGCAAAGCCGCGCTCACGTAGAACCTCTTGCAGCCGCGCCCTCTCTGCGGAGCCGCTAGATCAACGATCAGATCGACATCATCCGAGGTCCGGACGTCCTCAAGCGTAATGGGATCAGTGATGAAGAGCGCGGTCGTACATCCACCGACAAAGACCAGCCGCTCGCGTAGATCGTCATCAAGCGCTACCGTCACGGTTTCGAGCATCTGCAGAAGCTGCCCGTGAACGGTCATTTCTTCAGCAACCTTTCCTCGAGCCGTTCAGCGGCAAGGTTGCTCTTACGCTGCTTGCCGAGCCTGATGGCGTCCACAAACGCGAGATACGCGTAGAGCTGCTCATCCTTGCCCACGGCCTCTGGCACAGACTTGAAGAGCGGCTCGACCGAAAGGTTCCGCTCCCTGCCCTGTGCGCAAGGCCAGACATAGATATCCTGCCCGGCCCTGATCAGCTGGCCTTCAAGCACCGGCGCCGCAAAACCCGTGGGGATTCCGCGTTCCGGCGCTCCTGGCTTGACCGGAAACACGAACTTCAGGCCATGACAATGAACTCATAGAGGTTGCGGCGATTGGGCTTCGTCCGCCGATAAGAGCGGTCCTTGCTTGCAAGACCTGACTCTAGGCTGCGAATGAGTGAAGCGCTCACTTCCGTCTTGCTGATGCCGAGCGATGCGCCCAACCCGCGGACTAAGGACAGCATCACCGCAAACCGGATATCATGTCAAACCGGTCTCAACACGCTGAGATATATACATAAATCAGAAGATCTGTAAGGCTAAGAAGTCGTGGGCCGCCTATGCGACGGCCCGATCTTTCCCGCGGTGCAGGCTATGAAGGCAATCGACAGCGCGCTGCGCATGCGCAGCCACGGTGAAAATCGCGCGCTTGTCGCCGCGCAGCACTTCGAGCCAGCTGCCGATATAGGCGGCGTGACCAGGCCGATCTTCGAAACCGACCGACAGATCGGCGCAGAGAATGGCAGCGCCAAGCTCAGCGACAAGCTCTTCCTTGACATAACCGACATCACAGAAGGTCTGCCGCTCGAAGCTGTGGTCCAGCCGTGACGGGTGCCGCGTCCAGTGGATGCTCTCATGCGCAAGGGTCGCATAGTAGCTCTGCGCATTGAAGAACACGTCGAACACCGGCATCTGGATATGGTCGGTCTTCAGCCGGTAGTAGGCCGCATTTCCGCCATTCAGGATGCGCGCATCCAGCGCCGCGAAGAAGGCATCGGCCCGCGCGATCCGCTCATCCGGATTCTCGGTGCCGGCAGCGGCAGCGTAGTAGTGAGCCGGCAAGCCTTCGATCTGATCAACATTGAAGACGGTGTATCCCTTCATGCAGGGGATGATGACATCGCGCTTGTCGCCTGAGCTTTCATCGCGCTCGGTCCTGGTGATGGTATTGGCGTAGACGGCAGGCGAGCTATTCTGCCCTTACGGAGATGACCGCCGAGCTCACGCGCCTGGCGATAGGCCATCCAGATCGAGGCGGCAAAGCCGCGATCCATCGCGGACGCCCAAAGCGTGAGGATGTTGGTCCCGCTTTAGCTTTCGCCGTTGAATCGCAGATGCCTTGATACCGGGCGGGCAGCATGCCCGGCGTTCCAGGGCTGGGTCCAGCGCTTAACGCCTTTCTCCAGGCGACCGATGATCTGATCGGTGATGCGGTTGTAGATGTCCTGCCGCGGGACTTGATTGGTCATACTCGTGAGAGGTCTCCTTTCGCTTTGCTCCTTGAGGACGCGAAAGAAGAAGGCCGGGGCCAAAGCCGGCTGGTCACCGCCACAAGCGGGGCACGGGCAACACGGCTCATGAAATGACTGGTGCGGACAGCCCGTTGACCGGACGGTGCGCCCGGCCAGAAACAGCGTCATCCCTCAAGGAAAAGCGAAAAGGCGAGTGATACGCTCGACCGAAGTAACGCGGGAGCACTGGCTCACAGGCGCCAGATATGGAATTTGAACAGCTGGCGTTCTTCGCCCTTTGCGCTGCCCATGACCAGGACTTCGCCAACCTTGTTCGCAAAGCGGATCGTCACCGGCAGACTGTCGGAGAAATTCGCGGCGCTATAGTTGATCTTGGTAGGACCCATGATGTCGCCGAGCACGCCCACAATTTCCGGAGCCGGCCCCGTCGACAACAAGACGGTGATATGGATCGGATTGGGCGTTTCCTTTTCTTCATCACCAAACTTCGTGGTGCCGTGGATGAACAGCTCTCTCGGGTTTTCTCCGAACCGGGTCCGGCAGGTTTGCAGGACGGCATCGACAAGGCGCTTGGCGGCATCCTTTGACAGGTGAAACTCCTTGTCCTCGGTCGGCCACGGCCCGTTCGCACCGCGAAAGACAACGCCGTCACCTTCGCTCAAAAACATCCGCGCTGCACAGCACGCATGATTGTCTTTGCGATTGGGGATCAGCTTGAACACGAGCCCGATATGGCAGACACCGTCGCGCATATTGGCGATCTTCCACGGCGGGCTCGCCTGGCTCGTATAGCAAAGGCCGGTCGCGAGATTCCACGCGATCGTGGCTGGGTCCTGCGGCCCTCGTATCGGATTGCCGGCGCGGTTCAGAAACTTGCTAGGCGCAGGGTGTCGTCTCACGAATGAGCTGACAGCTTTGTCCGGCGCGCAGCAAGCGGGCCTTCACCTGCCGGTGAATATCCAGAGTATCATCGAACACACGCTCCTCGGCATTGTCGATGATGCCGTCCAGCAACGGCAGATCGGCGCGCTCCTTTTTGCTTCCTGGAAAACATGCCCGGCTTCAAAACGGCCCTGCGCCGCGTGACCATCTGGGCTCGGCACCGCTCGAAGACGACTTCCGGCACAGCAAGGACCCAGATGTCAACTGGGCGCTCTTCACTGCGGACATTGTTTTCGATCGGACCGATGAACAGATCAACGGCCTGCGAGACGGCCTCATGGTGGTTCTCGATCGTGCTGCGGTGCTCAATCGCGTCCGGATCGATCTCGCAGGTAGCCAGATCATTCGGATCGTTGCGGATGGCAAAGCCCTCCTCCAATCCGGGAAAATCCGAAAGGTGTGTCCGAAATCTCTTCTCACGCACCTAGGCCTTGGGCACGGGTATTCGTTGGTTCGATCCCTTGAGCGACGCGCGAAACAGCGCGATCCCGTCAGAGGTGCCGACCACGCCGATGGAAATCTCGCGCCGGGTTGGCCCAGATCGGCAAGCTCCCGCCCGATTGTCCGTTTGCCGACGCCTGGATAGCCATTGAATGCAATGATCATGACACCAGACCAACCCGGTTCATCAGCTTCAGCCGACAGCAGGAGCTGACGATCTAGCGCTTGCAACGCGTGTCCGCAGTTCCACGTCCGATGGTGATCTCTGATGACCAAATGTCGGCACTTCAACCATTCCTCAACGGCACGTGCCGGTAGACCAGGTCTCCCGGGTCCTGCTTCTCGGCTGCGTCGTCAAGCTGTGCGCCAAGGCGTTCAGCCAGCTTTTGCGACCGCTGGTTCTCGGGATTGATGTAACTCACCAGAGTGTCCAGCTTGCGCGTCTCGAAGGCCCATTTCCGCATCTCGGCCGCTGCTTCGTAGGCATAGCCCTTGCCCTCGGCGAACGCGAAGACCTGCCACCCCAGTTCGGGTTCGGGACACCTGGGCCCGGAATTGATCTCTATCCTCCCGACACATCGACGTGTCGCGACGAGCTCAATCGACAGGCTTCCAAAGCCGAACATGTGCCAGAGGGCGATGCCATGGCAAAAGTCACCCCAAGCCTGCACGATCGAGAACGGACCGCCCATGTACACAGATCGCTCCGACTGCATCAGATCGAGAAACTCGGGCCAGTCGTCATAGGTCGGTGCACGCAACACCAAGCGTTCGGATGTCAGTGTCGGAATCCCGGTCATAACTCTTGCCTGCTGGAAACGGTGCGAGCGAAATTTGTGTCTGAGCGCCCTCTAAACCACATGCCATGAAACCGGAAGCCCCAGGGGCGCGACCTCTCAGATCAGCAGCGAATAGGCGCCCTCGTGGCGCAAAAGCGCAACCTTGGTCTCAACACCTCCCGGCGCCGAGAAACCGCCGAGGCCGTCTGCGCCGACAACCCGGTGGCAGGGGATGATGACAGGGATGCTGTTGCCGCCACATGCGGCACCGACTTGTTGAGGCACTTCGCCCAAGACCTTGGCGATGGCTCCGTAGGTACGGGTTTCTCCGAAGGGTATGCGCTGCATCTCGGCGCAAACGGCACGCTGAAACGCATTGCCTTCGGGCGCGACCGGCAGATCGAACGCAGTGATCTCGTGCGCGAAGTAGGCTTCGAGCTGTTGTGTGGCCAACCGCAGCAACGGCGTCTGGGCCGGTTTGTCGTCGGTGCCCACCCAGTCGACCCGGGTGATTGCACCATCAGTCGCTGTCAGACGGAGCGTGCCGAACGGGCTCTCGACAGTCGCCTGATGCATCTCGGAACCGGTCGCGGGCGCCGCCGGCCGTGTCAGTCGAGACGTCCGCAGACCACCGGTTTGCCATCGAGCACGATGCGCACGCCTGGTGTTGCGAAATCGCCCACGAACATTTCGGAACCTAGGCTCTGTGTCTCTCGGGCCTCTGCTGACTCTTCCGGAGCATCGTTCCCTCCCACGCCATCGTCACGCATCTCCAACTCCTTCCAGATCCGTTAACCCCCGTGCAGAGGCCGGATTCTCAACCGTTATTTGAATAGTAACAAATAACATGCCGAGACGCGATTCAATCAATCTCGCCTTTTCGACGCGGTCGATGGGCGAGCAGCTCGGGTATCCTAAGTTGCATTGCGGGCATTTCTCCCGCATTGAGCGTGTTGTTGATGGCGGGTGCACGTCAGGGGTGAAATTGAGGCCGATTTGTCGGTTCGAGTTCGGTCGCGGGCGTGTCGAATCTTTGGTGCCCGCCCGGCCGACATAGGGCTATCGTCCAGCGAATCGGTCGACCGACGGCACTCCGCACCCCCGTAGAATGCCGTCCAGTTTCTGGAGGATTCCGATGAACTCTCATGCTCGCGTCGTAGTGATCGGTGGCGGCGTCGTCGGCTGCTCCGTGCTGTACCATCTCGCACGAGACGGCTGGCAGGACGTGATGCTGCTCGAGCGCTCGGAGCTCACCTCCGGCTCCACCTGGCACGCCGCCGGAGGCTGTCACACCATCAACGGCGATCCGAACGTCGCCAAGCTGCAGAAGTACACGATCGATCTCTATCGCGAGATCGAGGAGCTGTCGGGACAGGCCACCGGTTTTCACATGACGGGCGGCGTCATGCTGGCCTCGACGCCGGAGCGGTTCGATTGGCTGAAGTCCACGGTCGCCAAGGGGCGCTATCTCGACATCGAGGCCGAGATCATCACGCCGGAGGAAGCCCATGGCGACATGCCGCTGCTTGATCCCGCGCAGTTCGTGGGTGCCGTGCGCACGGTGGTGGACGGGCACCTCGACCCCTCCGGAGTGACCCACGCCTACGCCAAGTCCGCCCGCCTGAAGGGGGCTGCCATCCACACCCACACCAAGGTCGAGGACATCCGCCGCCTGCCTTCCGGCGAGTGGGAGGTGATCACCAACAAGGGCACGGTGACCGCGCAGCATGTGGTGAACGCAGGCGGCCTCTGGGCGCGCGAGGTCGGGCGCATGGTGGGCCTCGAGCTGCCGGTCCTCGCGATGGAGCACATGTATCTTCTGACGGAAGACATGCCCGAGGTTGCCGAGATCAACGAGAAGACCGGCAAGGAGGTCGTCCACGCGGTCGACTTCGACGGCGAACTCTATCTGCGCCAGGAACGCGGCGGCATGCTGATGGGCACCTACGAGAAAGCGTGCGTGCCCTGGTCCGAGCTCGAAACACCGTGGGAGTTCGGCCACGAGTTGCTGCAACCGGATATCGACCGGATTGCGCCCAGCCTCGAAGTGGGCTTCCGGCACTTCCCGGCCTTCGAGCGCGCCGGCATCAAGCAGATCATCAACGGCCCGTTCACCTTCGCGCCCGACGGCAACCCGCTGATCGGGCCGATCCGTGGCATGCCGGGTCTCTGGTCTGCCTGCGGCGTGATGGCGGGGTTCTCCCAGGGCGGCGGCGTCGGACTTGCGCTCTCCAACTGGATGCGCGAGGGCGACCCGGGCTTCGACGTCTGGGCCATGGACATCGCGCGCTATGGCGACTGGGCGTCGCTCGCCTACACCAACAACAAGGTGCAGGAGAACTATTCGCGGCGCTTCTCGATCAAGTTCCCGAACGAGGAACTGACCGCAGGCCGCCCCTACAAAACCACTCCGATCTACGATCGCCTGACGGGCATGGGCGCGCAGTGGGGCGATGCCTGGGGTCTCGAGGCGCCGCTCTGGTTCTCGCCCGACGACACGCGTGACGTCTTCTCTTGGCATCGCTCGACCGACTTCGACCACGTCAAGGCCGAGGTTCGCGCCGTGCGCGACAGCGTGGGCATCATGGAGGTCTCCGGCTTCTCGAAATTCGCGGTCAAGGGCCCCGGTGCGCGCGCGTGGCTCGACCGGATGCTTGCCTGCAGGATCCCGGCACCCGGACGCATGACGCTGGCCCCGATGCTCAAGGAAGACGGCAAACTGATCGGTGATCTGTCGCTTGCCTGCCTCGGCGAGGGCGACTTCTTTCTCGCGGGCTCCGGCATGGCCGAGGTCTACTACATGCGCTGGTTCGAGCGCCATCTGCCTGACGATGGCTCGGTCAGCGTCGAGAGCATCGGGCTCGGGCTCTGCGGGCTCTCGATTGCCGGGCCGAAAGCGCGCGACGTGCTCGAAGCCCTGACCCACAGCGACGTCTCGAACGCTGCGTTCCGGTTCATGGCGATCCGGAAGCTGGAACTCGGCTACGCGCCCTGTCTGGTGGGCCGCGTCAGCTTCACGGGAGATCTCGGCTACGAGATCTGGATGAAGCCCGAGTACCAGCGCCACGTCTTCGAACGCCTGATGGACGCGGGCGAGGCGCATGGCATCCGGCCTTTTGGCCTGCGCGCCCTCAATGCGATGCGCCTCGAGAAGAACTTCGGTGGCTGGGCGCGCGAGTACCGCCCGATCTACGGACCGCTGGAGGCGGGGCTCGAGCGCTTCATCGCCTACGAGAAGGACGCCGAGTTCATCGGCAAGAAAGCCGCGCTGGCCGAGCGCGAGAACGGCGGCACCCTGCGCCTCAAGGCCTTCCGCGTGGATGCCCGGAATGCCGACGTGATCGGCGACGAGCCGATCTGGCTCGACGGCGTGGTCGTCGGTTGGGTCACGTCAGGGGGGTATGCACACGGCTCGGATGTGTCTATGGCCATGGGCTATGTTCCGAAGGAGCATGCCGGTGCGGAAAGCGGATGGGAGATTGAGTTGCTCGGCGAGCGGCTCCCGGCCAACATCCAGCACGCCCCGGTCTGGGATGCCAACGCCAGCCGCATGCGGGGGTGAGATGAACGCACACACTGAGACAGCGCAAAAATACCTGGCGCTGCGAGATGCCGAAGGCGCAATGGCGGCGGGCGACTGGGCGAATGCGCCTGCCAGCATCGCCACGGCCTACGAGGTCCAGGCTGCTGCCACGACGCTGAAGACAGACGCGGGCACACGGCCGATCGGCTACAAGATCGGGGCCACAAATGCGGCAGCGCGGGACCTGCTCGGGGTCAGCACCCCGTTCTATGGCCGGCTCTTCGAGGCCACGACCATGTCGAGCCCGGCAAGCCTGACCCATCGTCCCGGTCTGCACCGCGTCTACGAGCCGGAAGTCGCCATCGAGATCGCCCACGACCTCGATCCGGCAAAGGCCCCGTTCGATGCCTCGGCGATCGAGGCCGCGACCTGCGCGGTGATGCCTGCCATCGAAGTCATCGCGTGCCGGTTCGATCCCTGGATGACGGCAGGGCCGGAGAACCTGATCGCCGACAACGGCGTGCACGGCTGGCAGATTTTCGGCGCACCGGTCAGCGACTGGTCTGACATCGATCTGCTCGGCGGAGAGGTGAGCTTCAGCGTCAACGGCGAGGTCTTCGCCACTGGCGCCGGCAGCAATGTCGATGGCGGCGCCTTCGGGGCGGCGTCGTGGCTCGCCAACAAGCTGGCCGAACAGGGCAAATTCCTGAAGGCAGGCGACCGGATCACCACCGGAACGACGACGGCCCCCTGCCCGATCAAGGGCCGCGAGACCGTCATCGCCGACTTCGGCGCCCTCGGCCGTATCGAGTTGCGCATGGACGCGCCCGCCTGATCCCGCTCCGGCGCCGGGCCGTGCTTTCAATCCGGCCAGACCTTCAGCGTTTGGGTGCTCACGCCTTCGTTGATGAACTGGTGCAGTTCATAGAATTTTATCGCCTTGTGGAGGTCTGGCATCTTTCTGTCCTTCGCGAGGTCACCGAGCTTCTGGTCCACGAAGCGATGTAACTCGATTGGAAATGGGCGCTCACCTTCGAAGATGTATTTGTTCCCGCGCATTTCCGGATCGAAAGTCATCTCCTTCCCGCCGCTCTTTGACATCGCGGCCAGCCACCTCTGTATGTCCCGCTCATACTTTTCAAATGTGATCGGGTGAATGAAGTAAAAGACCGAGAAATTCCGGTCATCTTCCGATCTTCTCAGATGAGTTTGGGAAGTCAGTTCCTTGTCCAATCGTCTGTTCTTGAGAAAATTTAGCATGACCCCTCCCGGTTCAAATTCACGAAACGTTGCGAGAAACTGATCCTCGCAACCCGTGGCCAAAAAACGAACATCGAGCGGCCAGAGTGAGGATTTCTCCAGCGTCACACCAACAAATCGCCGTGCACGTACCAGTCATCGGCGCGCGAGAATTCCGGGAAGCGGCGCACATAGCCATGCGCCTCCATCACCGCCTGAATGCCCGCCCGCATCGGCGTGAAGTTGTGCTCGACCGTGAACAATCGCACATGGCGGCGCGCGAAGTCGAAGGTGGACAGGATCGACAGCTCCGATCCCTCGGTGTCGATCGAGACGTAGTCGATCTCGTCCGGTGCGTCATGCTCGTCGAGCAGATCGTTGAGCGAGATGCTCTGGACCGTGACCTCCCGCGCAACCTTGCGCCGGCCCGCCGCCTCGTTGTGATCCCGCGGGTTGATCGCCGCGAGCCGCGAGAACATCGGCTTCTCGGTGAGCAGGAACGTCATGGTCTCGCCGGTGCGCGCGTAGACGCATTTGTGCGAGATCTGCGCCGATCTGGTGCGGTGCAGGCGGTCGTGCATCTCGGGGTTGGGCTCGGCGAGGATGCCCTGCCAACCGTACTGGGCCTCGAGCATGTAGGTGTTCGACATGGTGACACCGTTGGTCGCGCCGAACTCGACAAAGTAGCCGTCGCGTCGTGAACCGAGCTCCCAGAGCGCCCAGAGGTCCTGCATCACCTGCCCGTGCGCGTGATGTGCAAGCGGCAGGGCGAACTGGAAGAACGCCTCGAGCGTGCGCGCCTCATCTTCCACGGGCTTGCGCCGCCGCCGCCGCTCTCCCGCGAGGATCGCGAGCATGACGCGCGCCTTCTCGACCTGCTCCGGCGGCAGCCCGAGCGCACGCATGGCCTGTTCGATCGGGCTTTCGTTCGGAAGCGGTCGATCCTGCATCTACTTGCCTGGTTGCGTGCGCCGCCAACATGGCGCTTGAAAATCGGGACGTCCGTGCCTACATACCCCCACTTACTCAGAAACACAGCAGTGGAGCGTTGCTGATGGCACGCGTAACCGTCGAGGATTGCGTCGACAAGGTTCCGAACCGCTTCGAGTTGGTGATGCTCGCCGGCCATCGCGCCCGGACGATCTCATCCGGATCGGAGATCACCATCGAACGCGACAACGACAAGAACCCTGTCGTCGCGCTGCGTGAGATCGCCGAGCAGACGCTGACCCCGGACGATCTGCGTGAAGAGCTGATCGAGAGCTATCAGAACCACATCGAGGTCGACGAGCCGGAAGAGGACAACATGGCCCTTCTGATGGGCGGCGGGACAGAAGCCGCGCCCCCGCAGCACTCGATGGACGAGCTCGACGAAGAAAAGCTTCTTCGCGCACTGATGGCCGAACAAGGCCGTTGATGCCCCGCCCGGGGGTGGCCTGCCACCCCCCCATGGGCCCAGGGAGGGGTGCCCGTGATCCGTCAATTCGAACTTGTTGAACGGGTCCGGGACTACAATCCGCAAGCCGACGAAGATCTGATCAACCGCGCCTATGTCTATGGCGCGAAGGCGCATGCGCTGCAGAAGCGCGCCGATGGCGAGCCATACTTCGGACACCCCCTCGAGGTTGCCGCCATTCTCACCGATCTGCACCTGGACGATGCCTCGATCGTCACGGCACTCCTGCACGACACCATCGAGGACACCGCGGCCACCTATGACGAGATCGTGCGCCTTTTCGGCCAGGAGATCGCGGATCTGGTCGACGGCGTCACCAAGCTCACCCAGCTCGAGCTGTCGTCGCAGGAAACGGCCCAGGCCGAGAATTTCCGCAAGCTGCTGCTCGCCATGGCCCGCGACGTGCGCGTCATCCTCGTCAAGCTCGCCGACCGGCTCCACAACATGCGCACGATCCAGCCGCTGAAGCCGGAGAAACGCCGCCGCATCGCGCGCGAGACCATGGAGATTTACGCGCCCCTCGCGGGCCGGATGGGCATGCACCAGATCCGGGAGATGCTCGAGGATCTGGCCTTCGAAGTCCTGAACGCCGAGGCGCGGACATCGATCATGCGCCGCTTCCTGAAGCTCCGGAAGGAAAAGGGCGACCAGATCCCGAGCCTCACCGAGCAGATCAACGACATTGCCCGGGCAGCCGACCTCACCGTGGAGGTGATCGGACGCGAGAAGCGTCCCTATTCGGTCTGGCGCAAGATGGAGGAGAAGCAGATCGGCTTCTCACAGCTCTCGGACATCTATGCCTTCCGCATCATCTGCGCGGCCGAAGATGACTGCTATCGCATGCTGGGCGCCGTGCACCGTCACTGGCGTGCAGTGCCCGGACGGTTCAAGGACTATATCTCGAGCCCCAAGGCGAACGGCTACCGCTCGCTTCACACCACGGTGTATTCCTCCAGCGCCACGCGCATCGAAATCCAGATCCGCACCGCCGAGATGCATGCGGTCGCGGAAACCGGGGTTGCGGCACACTGGGCCTACAAGGACGGCATTCGTGTCGAGAACCCGTTTGCCGTCGATCCCTACTCCTGGCTGCGCGATCTGGTGGCACGCCTCGAGAAGGGCGACGAGCCGCAGGAGTTTCTCGAGCACGTCAAGCTCGACATGTTCCACGATCAGGTGTTCTGCTTCACGCCCAAGGGCGATGTGGTCGGCCTGCCACGCGGCGCGACGCCCATTGACTTCGCCTTTGCCATTCACACCAAGGTCGGCAGCCATTGCGTCGGCGCTCTTGTGGATGGCCGGCGCGTGCCGCTCTGGACGCGTCTCAGGAACGGCCAGCAGATCGAGATCATCACCGCCCGCGGTCAGACGCCGTCACCCCAGTGGGAGGACATCGCGAAGACCGGACGCGCGAAGGCCGCAATCCGTCGTGCGCTGCGTGGCCGATTGCGCACCGAACACATCGCGCTCGGCCGGGACCTTGCGACCCAGGCCTTCGCGCGGGCAGGCCGCGAGGCCGGTGAAAAGGCGTTCGCCGTTGCCGCCGAAAGGAGCCACTTCGATTCAGTGGACGAGATGCTGATCGAACTGGCACGGGGCCACCTCACCACCGCGCAGATGCTGGCGGCGGTCTATCCCGCACAGCCCGACGCCGAGACCGGACTGCCTGAAGAGACCGGCCGCAATCGCGTCCGCGGCATCAGGCGAGGTGCCGCGAGCCGGTTCTGCCCATGCTGCTGGCCGATCCCCGGTGACCGCATCATCGGTGTTGCGCGCTCCGGCGGCATCGTGATCCACGCGATCTTCTGCCCCTTGCTCGAGGACTTCGAGGACGAGCTGGAACGCTGGCAGGACCTCACCTGGTCGCCGGATGCGGCTCTGCATGCCAACAACGTGGCACGCATAGAACTCACACTTGCAAATGAACCGGGCGCACTGGGTCAGGTCTGCACACTCGTTGGAGAGCAACGCGCGAACATAGACAATCTCAACATTTCCACACGAAAGCCTGATTTCTTTCTGATGACGATGGACTTGGAAGTCAGAGACACTAAACACTTGAGCGATATCCTTTCGTCGCTGAAGGCACAGAGCTTCGTGAATCAGGTGACACGGGCAACCGAGTCACCTCAGTCCAAAGCTCCAGCGTTGATCGATGGGCAAGGGAAGTTGCCGCTCGGCGGAGCAGTGATGAGCGGGGGCTGATACGGGTGGGGCCGTTCGGGGCGTGAGTTGGTATGATCTTCAAGAGGCGTGAGAAACCACTGATCGTTGATCGGCTGCGCGAGGCACTGGCTCCGCGCAAGGGGTTCTGGCGCGGGCTCGACTACATCGGCAAGCGCATGCGCCGGCTGCCCGACAGCCCGCACCGCATCGCGCTTGGGTTCGCCTGCGGCGCCTTCGTTTCGTTCTCGCCCTTCTTCGGATTTCACTTCTTCATCGCGGCCGGGGTGGCCTATCTGGTGCGTGGCAACGTCTTGGCCTCGCTCTTCGGTACCATCGTCGGCAACCCGCTCACGTTTCCGTTCATTTCCGCATCGTCGCTCTACATCGGACGCTGGATTCTGGGGCGCGGCGACGGCAAGTCCGACTTCGAGGCGGTGACGGACGCCTTTGCGGACGCCTTCAACTCGGCCTGGGTCACCATGCAGAGCTGGTTCGGCTACGGGCCCTCCATGCTCGACGGCATCCTCGGCTTTCTCGACGATGTCTTTCTGCCCTACCTGATCGGCGGCATACTGCCTGGCCTCGTCACCGGCGTGATCTGCTATTGGATACTCGGAACGATCGTGGCAGCTTATCAGGAGCGTCGGCGCATCAAGCTCGAGGCGGCGCAGAAGGCACGTTTGAGAAGCATCGAGATCGAACAGGGAGCCTACGCGATCCATGATGGGCGAAGCGGAGACAATGCCTGACCAGAAGCGGGCGCTCGGGCGTCTGCGGCTCGGCGTGAACATCGATCACGTGGCGACGATCCGAAACGCCCGCGGGGGCAGCATTCCCGATCCGGTGCGTGCGGCAACACTTGCAGAACAGGCGGGCGCGGACGGCATCACCGCACATCTGCGCGAAGATCGCCGGCACATCACCGACGACGACATCGAACGTCTGAGCAAGAGCCTCTCGGTGCCGCTGAACTTCGAGATGGCAGCGACCGAGGAGATGCAGGCGATCGCGCTGCGCCATACGCCGCATGCGGTTTGCATCGTGCCCGAGAAGCGCGAGGAGCGCACCACCGAGGGCGGGCTCGAGGTCGCAGCCGATGAGAACCGTCTCGCCCACTTCATCGCGCCGTTGGCGGATGCCGGGTGCCGGGTCTCGATCTTCATCGCCGCCGATCAGCGCCAGATCGAGGCGGCAGCCAGGATCGGTGCGCCGGTCATCGAGCTGCACACGGGCGCCTATTGCGATGCCCATGCCGAAGGACGGCTCGGCGAGCGCGATGCGGAACTCGAACGCCTGAGGGAGATGGCGAGCTTCGGCCATTCGCTCGGGCTCGAGGTCCATGCAGGTCATGGCCTCACCTTCGACACGGTGGCACCGGTCGCAGCCTTCCCCGAGGTGATGGAACTCAACATCGGGCACTTCCTGATCGGCGAGGCAATCTTCTCGGGCCTCGATTCATCGATCCGGCGCATGCGCGAGATCATGGACCGCGCCCGCCGCGAAGCCTTTGGCGAAGGGGCGGCGTGAGCCCCACGATGGCTCGCGATCCCCTGGAGCACGACAAGGGCGGGCCGAGTGTCTCTGCCTATGATCTGGTCTATCCGCAGGACCTGGCGCGGATTGCATTCTAACTCGATCGTGCCCGAGCCCAGGGCGGGCCAATCCTTGAGTTTGCGATTGTCACCGGACAGATCGCGCTTCCGCTCACCGACGCGGGGTTCGATGTCACGGGGGTCGATCTCTCGCCCGCGATGCTGGATGTGGCGCGCCAGAAGCTGGCCGGACGCATATCCCCTCCAGGGCGCCTTGCGCTGCACGAAGGAGAGATGTGCTCGATATCGCTCGAACGGCGGTTCCGACTGATCCTCATTCCCGGTCGCAGCTTTCAGCACCTGATGACGCCCGAGGCTCAACGCAATGCACTTCGCAACATCCACCGCCATCTTGAGCCGGGTGGCGAGCTTGTGATGGCCCTCTTCGACCCCCAGTTCAGCCGGCTGGTCGACCCGCAGGTCTCGGGCCTGCCCGACGCCGAGCTCACGGATCCGGCGACCGGACAGCACCTCCACCGGACGGTGATCGAAGCGCGAGACCGACTTTTTGCAACAGTTGATCTCAGAGCACTTGCGCTAAGAGTTGTTCGATCCCTCGGGAAAGCGGATCGCCACCGAAGAGACCTCGTGGACCCTGCGATGGAGCGTTCGCCAGGAGATCGCCTATCTGCTGGAGCTGACCGGGTTCGATGTCGTCGCCGAACACTCTGATTTCGACGGCGTGCCGCCAGCCTATGGCCGCGAACAGATCTGGGTTGCCCGCGCTCGGTGACACCTGCCGAGAACCACACTGGCCTAATCCCGAGCGAAACGCTATGCATATGATCCGTGCATGGAATGTGCACGGGGTGTGCATCGAAAAATTCGAGCGTTTTCATGATCGTAGGGATCGGATCTGATCTGGCGGACATCCGGCGCATCGAGCGCACGCTCGAGCGGTTCGGCGACCGGTTCGTGCGGCGCGTGTTCACCGAGACCGAACAGGTGAAGTCCGAGAAGCGCCGCGAGCGTGCCGCCTCCTACGCCAAACGCTGGGCTGCGAAGGAGGCCTGTTCGAAGGCCCTCGGGACCGGACTGCGCATGGGTGTCGCCTGGCGCGAAATGGGGGTGGTGAACCTGCCCTCGGGCCAACCCACGATGCATCTGACCGGGGGTGCCGCCGAACGGCTGACCCTGCTGATGCCGCCGGGCACCCTGCCCCGCATCCATGTCACGATCACCGATGATCACCCGTATGCGCAGGCCTTCGTGGTGATCGAGGCGCTTGCCAGCGATACCCCATATCTTGCCCACCTCCCGCAGTGAGCGCACCTTGACTTCGCCATCCCGGCCCTTCACATAGCCCGAACCCAAGGAGCGCGAGATCCTCAACCTATGGCCAGAGCGAGCGAGAAGAAGAAGAAAAAGGACGGCGGACTCTGGGAAACGGTGAAGACCGTCTTCTGGGCGCTGCTGATCGCGATGGCGTTTCGCTCGGCGTTCTACCAGCCCTTCTCGATTCCGTCCGGTTCCATGAAGCCGACGCTCCTGGTTGGGGACTATCTCTTCGTCTCGAAATTCTCTTATGGGTATTCACGTTACTCGCTTCCCTTCGCGCCAGACATCGGAACGGGACGTATCTGGTCCACGATGCCCGAGCGCGGCGATGTGGTGGTGTTCAAGCATCCCAAGAACGACATCTGTTCGGAAGGACCGCTCGAGCTCGCCACGCGCCTGACCAAGGCCGTGATGGGGTTGAGGACCCGCAACCCGAACGATTGTATCGACTACATCAAGCGCGTCGTCGGACTGCCCGGCGACCGGATCCAGATGATCGACGGGGTCCTGCACGTGAACGGCCAGCGCGTCGGGCTCGAACGGGTCGACAACTTCATCGAGGCGAAGTCCGTCGATGGCGAGCAGATGCGTCTGTCATCGTGCGCCAATGCCCCGGTGCCGCTCAACGGCGAGTGTGAGCGCGAGCGCTACATCGAAGAACTGCCCGGCGGTGTGCGCCATGCCGTTCTCAACCTCGGCAATGCGCCGCCGGACAACACCCAGGAGTTCGTCGTGAAGGAAGCGCACTTCTTCTTCATGGGTGACAACCGCGACAACTCGGTGGACAGCCGCTTCTCGGATGTGGGTCAAGTGCCCTTCGAGAACCTGATCGGCCGAGCCGAGGTGATCGCCCTGTCCTCGGGCGGTGCGTTTTGGGAGCTCTGGAAGTGGCGCGGCTCGAGGCTCTTCAAATCGATCGAGTGATGCGATGAACGTTCGGAAAGTGGGAGGGCTTCTCGCAGTGCTCGGCCACGACTTCCGTGAACCTTCCTTCCTCGATCAGGCGCTGACCCACCCGTCCGCCTCGTCCCCGGCACGGCCGGACAACCAGCGGATGGAGTTCCTCGGCGACCGGGTTCTCGGGCTGGTGATCGCCGAGGCGTTGCTCGAAACCTTTCCCAGTGCGCCCGAGGGGGATCTGGCGCCGCGCTTCAATGCGCTCGTGCGCCGGGAAACGCTGGCAGAGATCGCCGGCGAGATCGGGCTGGGACAGCATCTCCGGCTGGGACGCTCCGAGAGCATCTCCGGAGGTCGCACGAAAGCGGCGATCCTGGCGGACGCGATGGAGGCGGTGATTGCGGCAATCTATTTGGACGGCGGTTTCGAGGCGGCACGCGCGTTCGTGCGCCAGCGCTGGGGTGAGCGGATCGCCAGCATCCGGTCGGCGCCGGTTGATCCGAAGACGCAACTCCAGGAGTGGGCACAGGCACGGGGCATGCGCCCTCCCAACTATGAACTGCTCGAACGCCGAGGTCCCGATCATGCCCCCGAGTTTCTGATGCGCGTGACGCTCGAGAACGGGCGGGAAGCCGAGGCGCGGGCAGCGTCGAAAAAGGCCGCTGAACAGCTTGCTGCGAAAGCTCTGTATGCAGGGGTTGCGAACGATGGCTGAGGCACCCACCCGCTGCGGCTTCGTCGCACTGATCGGCGAGCCGAACGCCGGAAAGTCGACGCTTCTCAACCAGATGGTCGGGACGAAGGTCTCGATCGTCACACACAAGGTGCAGACCACGCGCGCGCGCATCCGCGGCATTGCCGTCGAGGGCAACAGCCAGATCGTGTTTGTGGACACACCGGGGCTGTTTCAGCCGCGCCGCCGCCTCGATCGAGCGATGGTGGCCTCGGCCTGGGCTGGAGCAAAGGATGCCGATATCACCGTTCTGCTGATCGAAGCGCATCGCGGGCTCAGTGATGGCGTGGCGGCGATCCTCGAAGAGCTCGACGGGCATGCAGGCGACCATCCGGTCGTGCTCGCCATCAACAAGATTGACCGGGTGCGCCGCCCTGCCCTGCTCGCATTGGCCGAAGAACTGAATGCCCGGCGCGATTTTGCACAGACCTTCATGATCTCCGCCGAGCGCGGTGACGGGGTTGCCGACTTGCGGCGCTGGCTGGCCGAGCGGCTGCCGGAAGAACCCTGGCACTATCCCGCGGATCAAGTTGCCGATTTGCCGTTGCGCCTGATCGCCGCCGAGATCACCCGCGAGGCCCTGACGCTGCGTCTGCACCAGGAACTCCCCTATCAGATGACCGTCGAGACCGAGACCTGGGAGGAACGCCGTGACGGCTCGACCCGGATCGAACAGGTGATCTATGTGGGCCGTGATGGCCACAAGGGCATCGTGCTCGGGCACAAGGGCGAAGCCATCCGCGAAATCGGCGCGCGCGCGCGGGCCGAGATCGGACAATTGCTCGAGCGAACAGTGCACCTCTTCCTGACCGTGCGGGTGCGGCCCAACTGGCAAGAGGAACCTGCACGTTATCGAGCGATGGGGCTCGATTTTTCAGATGGTTAGGCTCGCCACCAATGTCTGGGTCAGCGCGTATCTTACACGGCTCTCGTCAGAAGGCATATTCGCGCATCTGATCCACAAAGGTGATGCGACGGCTGGTGCGGTGGCAATCAAACTGGCGACGATGGACGGTCAGGCTTCACTGTTTGTGCGCAGCTACGATGCAGACGGCGAACGGGTCTGGACGGCGTTGATCGAGTCGGGCGCTGAGACCGATGCAGACGCCGCAATCGCGCGTCAGCGCGGATTTGACCGGGATTTGTGGGTAATCGAAGTCGAGGATCCGCACGGTCGCCACCTGCTCGATACGGACGGACTGGACTGATACAAAGCGCCGATCTTCAGACATCCTTATGCAATCTCTCCTATCCATGAGGGGGCCGGAGTAGGTGGGTGTCTATGATTTTGTGTGGGGTTCAGTATGAACTGGCGTGACGACGCGTTTTTGCTCAGCGTGGCCAAGACCAAAAAATCTGTCCTCATCGTTGAGGTGATGACGGCAATGCACGGGCGTCGCAAGGGCCTGATCCGCGATGAAGAGGTCGTGCTTTTGCCTTGCTGCCAGCTCGACATTCAGTGCTCGCCCAGCAAGGTGAACGGCTACGGCAACTTCGAAATTCACTGTGTTTCCGGTGGTATCAACACACAGGAACGCGCAAGCAACGAGCGCTACATCCTCGGCGCCATCAAGACACTGCTCACGGAATTCCTGCAGGAAGCCGAACCCAACATCGATGTCTACGAGAAGGCACTCGAACTGATCGAAGCGCTGCGCGAGCACGACCTGTCCTGGCCGGTCCAGTATGCACGGTGGGAGTACGAGTTCATCAAATCGCTCGATCTTCTGGGCGGATTGGCCCGGTGCATGCCCGCCTTCCGCGATGGCGAGATGATCTATGTGTCGCCGCGCTCAGGTCGTGTCGCGACCCGGGTCGAGGCAGGGGCCTGGCTGGACAGGATGATGCCGATTCCGGGCTTCCTGCTGGGACGCAAGCGGGCCACGGTGGCTGACGTAGTGGCAGCGCTCGACTTTACCGCGATGATGTTTGAACGCTCGTTGATACCCAACTCAGGACTTGATGCGCTGCCGAACGACCGTGCGCTGGTGCGCGAAGCGGTCAGTCAGATCTCCGAGCTTCACATGCCCAGGATTCGCGAACCGGAACGCGATGAAGAGGACGAGGACTATCGCCGCCGGCTCTCGACGAGAAACCAGCTCATGGTCTGAGCTTTGGCGCCCCGGTCAATTGCACCTGGGTCTATGCCACTCGCAATGGTGGCACTGGAAGCGAGCGCCAGGGTCTTGTAGACGGAGGTTCTGTCACAAGGCGCGCTGATGAACATCTACCTGCCGATAGCTGAGGTTTCGGTCAACGCAGTGCTTCTTCTCGGCCTGGGTGGAGGGGTCGGGTTCCTCTCAGGCTTGTTCGGCGTGGGTGGCGGCTTCTTGATGACGCCGCTCCTCATCTTCATCGGCATTCCACCTGCGGTCGCAGTGGCCACCGAAGCAAACCAGATCGTGGCGTCATCGTTCTCGGGTCTGCTCGCGCATTGGCGCCGGCGCACCGTCGACTTCAGAATGGGGCTGGTGCTGCTTTTGGGCGGCCTTGTGGGCTCGGGAATCGGCGTCCAGATATTCTCCGAGCTCCGAGCCATCGGCCAGGTCGATCTGCTGGTAGCTCTTTGTTACGTGATTTTCCTGGGGGGCGTCGGAACCCTCATGTTCATCGAGAGCGTGAACGCCCTTCGCCGGGCGAAGCGCCCCGGGGCCCGCGTTCGACGGAAGCGTCACAACTGGGTCCATGGGTTGCCGTTCAAGATGCGGTTTCGCCAATCCAACCTCTACATCAGCGCGATGCCACCATTCGGTGTTGGTATGCTGGTTGGTGTGCTCGCAGCGATCATGGGTGTGGGCGGTGGGTTCATCATGGTCCCGGCCATGATCTATCTGCTTGGCATGGCGACCACGGTGGTCGTTGGCACCTCACTCTTCCAGATCATGTTCGTCACGGGCTTCACCACGCTGGCGCACGCCATCACAAACCAGACCGTCGATGCCGTTTTGGCGGTCTTGTTGCTGGTCGGCGGGGTTGTGGGGGCACAAATCGGCGTTCGGGTCGGACCACGCCTGAAGGCCGAACAGCTCCGCATCCTGCTCGCAATTCTGGTTCTTCTGGTCTGCGCCAAGCTCGGCTACGACTTGGTCCGAACGCCCGATGAGTTTTTCGTGCTTGGCGGGGTGGGTCAGCATTGATGCGATGTGCCCTCTTCGCGCTGGTTCTCGTGTTGATCGGGCAAACCGGTTTGCGCGCGGAAGAGCAGGTTGTCGCGGGGCTTAGCCAGCACAGCGTCTCGCTGACTGCGGGTTTCTCTGGCTCGGAAATCTTTGTCTACGGGGCGGTCAAAACGGTCGGCGCCGTGCCCGATACGACGTCCCCGCTGGATGTGATAGTCGCCATAACGGGCCCAAGCACGCCTGTAATGGTGCGCCGGAAGGAGCGAAAGTTCGGCATCTGGATCAATGGCTCCGGCGTTCAGATCGATGAGGCACCGAGCTTTTATGCCGTCGCCAGCACAAAAGCGTTTCGCGACACGGTGAGCTGGACGGATGATCTGCGCCACCGGATCGGGCTCGATCATGTCATTCGCCTCATCGATGCGCCGAGCTGGGTGACGGACCGAGAAGCCTATCGCAGCGCGGTTGCCCGCATCCGCGAGAGTGATGGTCTCTATTCGCTCCGGCCGAACTCCATCACTCTGATCGACAACACGCTGTTCGAGACCCGGATTAAGCTGCCTGCCAACCTCGTCGAGGGGGACTACAGGGCACGCGTTTTTCTGGTCCGGGACAAGAGTGTTGTCGATGTTTTCATCGACCAGATTGAGGTCAGGCGTGCGGGAATCGGGCGATTCATCTATACTTTCGCCCAGGAGCAGAGTGCCCTATACGGAGTTTTATCCATAATTGTAGCACTAATATCGGGCTGGCTTGCTTCGGCGCTTTTTAGACTTTTCTTCCCTAATTAGGACTATACTGGCCGTCTCCCCGCCACATTTAGGCGCTGTTTACGCCACAAACCTATCTCATTATAGCGCCGAGTTGGTAACCGTTTGCCATAATTCGTAACGAACTTGGCGGGCGGGAGTGAAATGAGTGTCCGAGAGGGAAGTGCAGATGCGTTCTGTCATCCGCTATCTCGTGTCGATCGCAGCGGTGGCATTCATCGGCATCGGCATGTACTTCAGCTGGTCATATGCGCCTCAGCAGATCGAGCTCCGCCACCCCGGTGCTCCGGCGAAGATTATCGCCAACCGGGCGACAGCAACTGCATTTTTCGAGAAGCATGTGGACGGGTTTGAACTGGTCATCCTGTTTTCGGAAACCGACGACGATCGCAACGTCTTCAAAACGCGCGTTCGCATGGTTGACGGCCAGACCCACAGCATTGTGGTTGGTCAGGGTGAAGGCGGAGACAGCGATCCGGGTGAGCGGTTCACCTTTGTGCGCAACGGCGACGTCATCAAGATGACGCAAGGTGACCCGCGCGTGCTGGGCGCAACCTTTCGACTGTGACGCCCCAATTCTCATTTTGAAACACTTTGTGAGAATGGCTACAGCCCGTTCTCCGAGAATCACCTAGCATTGCCGGTGTCGATTGGTACCGGCAACCAAACTGTCCCTCTCCCGGCTGCCGGTGCCTTGAGACGTCACGTGTGTTCCGTGTGATACCTCTCAAACTTGGCGCCGGGCTTCTCTCCCCCGGCGTCTTTTTCCTTTCAGGGCAGACGCCTGTTAAGTGAACTTGTTGTCACGAGGGAAGCCCCGTGGCGCCATTCGTCCAGCCGATGCGCGTTTGCCGATCCATTCGGTCAGATCGGTCTCGGTACGTGTGCGTCCGGCCGGATCCTGCCAGGACAACCCCTCCTCGATGGTGAAGCAACGTGCATCCGACAACCCGCCATCCTTGTAGCGCTGCAGCCGAACCCCCTTGCCACGGGTCATCTCGGGAAGATCGGCAAGCGGGAAGACCAGCAGTTTGCGGTTCACACCCACCACCGCGACGTGATCGCCACCAACGGGTTGGCAAATGGTGGCCCGGACACCGTCGCGCACATTCAAAACCTGCTTTCCGGCACGGGTCTGCGCAATAATCTCGGCCTCGGGCACGACGAAGCCGTCTCCCGCAGCGGATGCCACCAGGCGACGCCCATCCGCACGATGAATGAAGAGCGCCACAAGATCCGAGTCGTTCGGCAGATCGACCATCAGGCGGATGGGTTCTCCGGTGCCACGTCCTCCGGGCAATCGGTCCACGCCGAGCGTGTAGAAGCGCCCGTTCGAGGCGAAGGCGAGCAGCCGGTCTGTTGTCTCCGCATGGAACAGGAACCGCCCGCTGTCACCGTCCTTGTGCTTGAACTCACCGTCAAGCGGCAGATGCCCCTTCATCGCGCGGATCCAGCCCTGTGACGAGCAAACGACGGTAACCGGCTCACGCTCGACCGTTGCTTCGATCGATACGATTTCGACCTTTGGTGCATCCGCGAGCCCGGTGCGACGGGCACCGGTTGGATAGGGGTTGTGTTCCGCCCGCGCGCGCAGGATGTCGTTGGCAAGACGCAGCCCTCGGAGCGCTCGAGGTGGGCCGAATTTGTCCCTGATCTCGCGGATCTGATCGGCAATCTGTCCCCATTGCGTGGCTTCGTCGGCCAGCAGCTCCTGCAAGGTACCGCGCTCTGCGATCAACGCGTCACGTTCCCGGCGAAGCTCCATTTCCTCGAGGCGGCGCAAGGCCCGCAACCGCATGTTCAAGACCGCCTCGGCCTGCACGTCTGTGAGGAAGACGCCTCCGCCCCAGTCCTCGGCCATCAGGGCGGGTTTGACTTCGTCCTCCGTGCGAATGATCTCGATCACGCGATCCAGGTTGAGGAAGGCGATGATGTAGCCCCCGAGCACCTCAAGCCGATGCGCGATCTTTTCCAGCCGGTGATGCGTACGCCTCAAGAGCACGTCCCTGCGGTGATCCAGGAAGGCACGCAGGACCTCACGCAGACCGCAGACCTGGGGCGTGCGCCCGTCGATCAGCACGTTCATGTTCAGCGGAAACCTGACTTCGAGATCCGAGTGCTTGAACAGGGTCTCCATGAGGAGCTGCGGGTCGACCGCGCGGCTCTTCGGCTCGAGCACCAATCGGATGTCCTCCGCGGACTCGTCGCGCACATCGGCAAGGATTGGCACCCGCTTCAAGTTGATGAGATCGGCGATGCGCTCGACCAGCTTGGATTTCTGCACCTGATACGGGATCTCGGTGACGACGACGACATAGACGCCGCGGCCCTGCTCCTCGGTGTGCCAGGAGGCACGCAAGCGAAACCCACCCCGTCCGGTTCGATAGGCGTCGAGCACATTCTCGCGCGGCTCGACCATCACCCCGCCGGTCGGAAAATCGGGACCGGGGATCATGTCGACCAGCGTCTCGACCCGCGCATTGGGATGGAAGATCAGATGCTGCAGCGCTTCGCAGAGCTCACCCACATTGTGCGGCGGGATCGAGGTCGCCATGCCGACCGCAATGCCGGATGCTCCGTTCGCCAGCAGGTTGGGAAAGGCGGCGGGCAGAACCTCCGGCTCCTGCTCCTCACCGTCATATGTGGTTCTGAGGTCGACCGCGTCCTCGTCAAGCCCCTCCATGAGAGCGCTTGCGACCTCGGTCAGCTTCGCCTCGGTGTAACGCATGGCGGCAGCACCATCGCCATCGATGTTGCCGAAGTTGCCTTGTCCGTCGATGAGGGGATAGCGCAGCGAGAAATCCTGCGCCGCTCGCACCAAAGCATCGTAGACCGCCTGATCTCCGTGGGGATGGAACTTGCCGATCACATCACCGACGACGCGCGCCGATTTCTTATAGCCCTGCCCCGGATCGAGACGCAGCTGGCGCATCGCCCAGAGCAGCCGCCTGTGGACGGGCTTGAGGCCATCCCGAGCATCAGGCAGCGCACGGTGCATGATCGTAGAGAGCGCGTAGGTGAGGTAACGCTCGCCCAGGGCGCGGGCCAGAGGCTCAGCCACAACCCCCTGCATATCGTCGTCATCGAAGTGTTCGGTCATAGATGTGGTGTATCAGAGCACCACAATTCGGTCCAGCTCTGGCGTTGCTCCGAAAGGCGTCAAAATGCTACGGGAGCGGGCGCGGCTTTCCGGCATCGTCTATCGCGACGAAGGTGAAGGCAGCCTCGGTGACCCGAAGATGATGGTCGCCGATCAGACGACGTGCCCAGACTTCGATCGATATGCCCATCGACGTGCGTCCCTCGCGGATCATGCTGGAGTGGATCGACACAACGTCCCCGATCTTGACGGGTTTGAGGAACTGCATCGCATCGACCGCGACCGTCGCCACGCGTCCTTGCGCCCGCCGGCGCGCCAGGACCGAGGCGCCGAGATCCATCTGCGCCATAAGCCAGCCACCAAAGATATCGCCATTGCCGTTGGCGTCCGCAGGCATCGCGATAGTCTGGAGCGTGATCTCTCCGGTTGGTTCGGCTGACATGGCACCTGAGCGGTTGGGCGAGACACCGCACCGTAGCAGCGCAGCCAGGCCCAGACCAGCGGTCTGTTAGCCGTTCATGCCGACAGCGCGCACGAGCCAGACCCCTGCTGTTGCGGAGAGCGCTGTGAGCACAGCCCCCCAGGTCACGTCCGCGGCTGTCATCGTCCAGCTCCACCCTCGGATGGTCGCGAGATTGGTGAACTCGTAGGTCCCGTAGGCGAGCGCGCCAAGGATTGCTCCGTCGATCGCCACGCTGCCGAGACGCACATCATCACGCAGCGCCGGCACTGAGATGAAGTAGAGAATGCCCGCGACGTAGAGGGCGTAGAAGCCCCCCGCCACGTCGAGCCGCGGCTCTTCGAGCATGATGTCGCCGATGTTCTTTTCGAAGAGCGGATAGGCAACCGCCTTCAACCAGACCACGTCGACCGCAAGAAAAACCACAAGGGTGGCCACATAGAGTATCGCAATCATTGTCACAGGCACCCCTTTGCTTCGTCGCACTCAAACTGTCGCGGTCCGGTGCAAAGTCAACAGATGCGGCTTCACCTGTCGTGGTTAGCAAATTGCAAAGGAGTTCGCGCTCACTATACGGCAAACCGTCGGAGTGCCCCATGAACCTCTATCACGTTTTCATCGATCTCAAAGACGACGCGAAGGCATTGCAGTTCGCGAAGCAGCTGGAGGAATGGCTGGGTTATCTTTCAGCAAAGGGCGTCATCGGCGAGTGGAGGCTGCTGCGGCGCAAGCTCAATCTCGCAAGCACCGATCATGGCGATTTTCTGCTCGAGATCGAGTTTGAAGACCTGGCACATCTGGACCGGGCCTTCCGGCAAGTGGGCAGCGACTCCGAAAGCGTCGAGCGGCTCTACTATCCGGTCAACTCGATGATCGCCCGAGTCCGTGTGGGGTTGTATCGACCGTTCCCCGATCCCGAGCGGGCCGAACGGATGGCCATTCTCTGATCGTCAGGCGGCCGCCGCAGCATCCAGCATGACACCCTCGACGGTCACGCGATGCATCAGACGCCGGTGCCCCTGATAGTCGTTGATGGCCTTGTGCCAGGTCGCGCGATTGTCCCAGACCACCACCGAGCCCGGGGCATACCGCACCCGGCACGTGTTCTCCGGGCTACTGGCATGGGCGTAGAGATACTCAAGCAGCGGCGTACTTTCCTCCACCGTCCACCCCTCGATCTTCGTGGTGAAGTCCGGATTGACGTAAAGCGCCTTTCGTCCCGAGAGGGGATGACGGATCACAACGGGATGCAACGCGTCCTGATTTGCGAGCTCAGCATTTCCGATCCGCCCGTCACGTGACGTCTCGGCATCAGCGACCACCGCACCGAATGCGTGCCGCGACGAGTGCCAGGCTGACAGCGAGCACAACGTGGTCTTCAACCCGTCAGACAAGCTCTCGAAGGCCGCATACATCGAGGCGAAGACCGTATCGCCGCCAACCTCCGGCGTCTCGATACAGTGCAGAATCGAACACATTGCAGGCGCATCGTCATAGGAATGATCGGTGTGCCATCTCTCGCCGATCGCCTTGGTTTGATCGGCCTCCTTCAGCACCATCGCAACCCTGGGGTGGCCAGGCACCTTTGCGAAGAACCGGTTCACGTTGATCGGTCCGAAGCGTTCGGCGAAGGCAAGATGATCTTCCGGCGTGAGCGCCTGGTCTCGGATCACGACAACGCTGTACTTGCAGAACGCTTCGAAGACGCGTTCAAACTGCGTCGGCTCGCGCAGGTCCGCACCCACGATCTCAGCGCCGAGCGTGCCTGTGAGCGGTCGGATCTCCATCATGCCTGCCTCCCTGCCAGCCGCACTACACCGGGAGGATCACGCCATCGGCCGCATCAGTCAACGCGGGCGGGCACACCATACTCGACAAAGGCCTCTTCGAGGTCCTGAAGTTCTTCGCAACCCGCAGGACAAACTTCGCGCAGGCGCACGAGCAACGCCCGCGCAGCAATCGGATCTCCCGTCTGCAGCTCAAGCTCGCCCATGTACTCAAGCGCCCCCTTGTGACGGGGATCAATTCGCAGCGCGCGGGTGTAGTGGTCGCGCGACTCCGCGAACTGCCCCATCTTGCGGTAGGCATAGCCCATCAGGTTGAGCACATCTGCCTCGAACGTCTCATCTTTGACCAGCGGGGTGAGCGCCTCGAGAGCCTGGGCCGCCTGCCCTGCCTCGATCTGCTCCTTGATTTCGGAGAGTTGATCCTTCGGCACAGCTTCCGGATATGCGCCAAACGCTGCACCGGCATGAAGCATCACAGCGAATGCGAGCCAACGTGTCATGAAAACCTCCTGCCTTTTGAATCTGTCACCCACTATAGGCATCGAGTGTGTCATTCGTTCCGGCACGTGCCGCGGGTCATCAACGCCTTACCTTTGCGATAGATGCGTTGACTGAACCGGCCATCCGCGGTGAGCCTGATCCAATCCTTGCCGTGCCGTAAGACCAGAGCGCTGTCGCCTTTCTCGTTGGGTAGAAAATTGTCGGCAAGGTTCACCGTCCAGCGTGTTGCGTCATCGAAGACAACCTGCTTCCGGTCGAGCGTGAATGCCAAGGTATCCAGCTTGGAGCGTCCTGCGCATCCAATATGGATGTTCTCGCAGAAGAACGGCTCGGCAGGACTGCAACGGATGCGCGCGTCTGTCGCCTCAGCAACGGCAGCGCCCGCAAATAAACCCATCACTGCTGCGGGAAGTAGTCCGCGCATCCGCCTTCCCGGTGAACATCGGCGGTACAGCAATGCAGGCCTCCTCCGAAGGCATATGCGTCGCGCAATTCGACGGGGATCACTTCCTGGCCGAGCTTGTCGAGTTGTTCCATCTGATAAACCTCGGAGGCCTCGACGCACACGGTCTTCGGGTCGAGCACAAGCACGTTCATGCTGAGCCAGACCGATGAGTAGCAAAGCGGCGGCGGCTGATTGTGCGCCGGGCTGGCGGCGTCGATGATCTCCCACCCGTTCTTCTCGAAGAGCGCCCGCTGATCATCGGGCAGCCGGCGCTGCGGATTGTTCAGGATCAGACCCGGGCGGATCGGCGTGAAGGTGGCATCGATATGGATCGGATACGGGTCGCCCGGAAAGTTTACCGCGTGCACCCGGTGATCAGGAAAGTGACGCCTGATCCACTCTATGCCCTTCAAATTCGTGGTGAATCCGTGCTGCACAACCAGGTCCCTGCCGAACCGGAGCACATCCGCAGCATCGAACAACGGTTCCACCTCGGTGGTCACAAAGTACTTGTCAGCGGTCCATTCCAGGCGCTTTTCGACGCCGATTTTCTCAGAGAGATAGTCGGGCCGGTAGTCGGCATCCGTCAGACGCGGCTTGGGTGCAGTTTCGTGGCGGAAGTTGGGATCCTCGTCGAAATAGCGCTGCATCAGCGGGCGGTAGCAGAGATACTCGAACCACCGGCAACGATAGGACATGGTCGCCTCGAGGATTTCGTTGCCGACTGTCAGCAGCACATCGCGTGGCGGCATGCAGCCGAACTGGCTGTCGGTGTGGAAATCCGGCGTGGTGGCGGGCTGGGCAAAGTCGACCGGCGTGGGCCGGTCGACCACCACCCCGCGTTTGCGGAGCAGATCGGCGAAGCCATCCAACAGCTCGTTGGCCCGGTCGATCGTCTCCTGCGGGCGCATCCCCCAATGACCGCGCATGTCGGAGTCCTCGGGAACCTTCGCTTCGAGAGCAGGCTCCGGCGGCGGGATATGGCAGCCATCCGCACGTCCCACGATCACATGACGGAGCGGATCCCACTCGTTCCACGAATTGACGACGGTCGGAGAGGCGGGGTCAGACATGAGGTGTGTCCGTTCAGAGATGGAGGAGCTTCTGGATCAGGCCGCGAGATGGTCGATCAGACGGTCCATAAAGCGCTCCCCCGCACGGAGCTGGCTCATCTCGATGTATTCGTCGGGTTGGTGCGCCTGTTCGATGTTGCCGGGCCCGCAGATACAGGCCGAGTAGCCACCGCTTTGGAACAAGCCTGCCTCGGTGCCATAGGAGACCACATGCTGCCCGTTGTCGCCCGTGAGCAGGCGGCAGATGCGTTCGGCTTCACCGTCCACCTCGGGCCGGCACCCGGGCACGTCCGAGCCCAGACGGACCTCGATCGATGCTTCCGGCCGGATGGCCTGTATCTCGGCCTGGAGCCGGGCCACCTCTGCGCGATAACGCTCTAGCCAATCGGTGGAACGCTCACCCGGCACTGTCCGGATATCGGTGCGGAATCGGCAGTCCTTGGACGTGATGTTGGTTGCCGTGCCGCCTTTGATGACGCCGACATGCAAGGTGGTGTAGGGCGGATCGAAAGGGCTGTCACCAGCCGCCTCTGCGGCTTCGCGATTTGCCGTCATCTGGTCTTCCAGCCAGGTGATCAGCCGGGCTGCGGTCATGATCGCCGAGACGCCCGTGTGCAGAATGCTCGAGTGAACCTCGAACCCGCGCACATGGGTCTCGAGCATAAGCCCGCCCTTGTGCCCCGTGACAACCTGCATCTCCGAGGGCTCTCCCACGATCACAGCGCTTGCGGGCGGCAGGTTGGCGCTCATTTCGGGCACCAGGCGCATGGCGCCCTCCATGCCGCGTTCCTCGTCATAGGTCAGTGCAATCTGGATCGGTCGCTTCAGGCCGGCCTTCAGCGCACGGGGAACGGCGGCAAGTGCCAAGGCATCGAAGCCTTTCATGTCGCACGCGCCGCGCCCGTAAAGCCGGTTGTCCCGTTCGACCAGGGTGAACGGATCCGTCGACCATTCCTGCCCGTCGACGGGGACCACGTCCGTATGACCAGAAAGCACGACACCACCGGCCTCGGCAGGTCCGACAAGCGCGTAGAGATTCGCCCTCTCGCCGTCATCGCTCGTGGTGATCGTGCTCTCGACGCCGTGACCGGCGAGGTAGTCGCGGACAAACTCAACCAGCGGCAAGTTGGTGTCGCGGGAAACGGTGGGGAACGCGACAAGTCGCGCCAACATCTCTTCGGCGGAATATTCCTGGGGCATTGGATGCTTTCGGCTCTGCGTTTTCCCGACAATTGCGGCAAAGCCCCGTCCGGTCAAGAACGGCTGCAATCGCGCCCCGGAGGGCGCGATCCTGATCAGCATGTCGCTGAGCCATCAGCAGCTGGGAGATGCCGACACCTGGATGCTGCTGCGCAACATCATCGCATTGTTCCAGCGATCGGCATCACTGCGCCAAAGGCTCTGGCCCGTGTCGGGATCGTACGGCACTGCGCGAACGAACACCCGCAGGGTCTCGCCCGCCGGTGCGTTCGCCGGAAGCCGGAACACCTGACCGATTGTCGCGCTCCTGCCCGCATCGAGCATGAACTCGCGAACATCGTCGGAGCGCTGGTCCTGACCGTCAAAGGCGTTGAGACCGGTATCGCGCGAGAACCACATCTCGGCCTTCACGAGCGCATCGCGAAACATCGAGTTGTTGTTCAGAGTGTAGCGCGCCTGGACCTGTGCACCAGGACACACCGTACTGGTGACCGGCGGGAAGGCGGACCCGCTCGTCCTGGCAACACCGCACAACACGGAACCCAGCTCGCGGTCGGCCCAGTTGTCGCTTCGACTTGAGACCCGGCAGTTCTCGCGCTGCATCGCGTTGTCAGGCGTACACTGGTTGAGAGCGATGCGCGCCTGTGCGGTTTCCTCCTCGAGGGCTTCGAGCTGCTCGCGGATGACATCGCCTCCCACGCCCTGCAGCTTGTCGACAACCGCTGCGATCTCAGCCTCGGCCGTCTCGGCACGGGCAAGCGCTGCCACTTCATCCTGACAGAAGTACGGATCATCCTTGGGGCGGTACCAGCTGTTGGTAACCGAGACATCGAGATGGGTGCGGACATTGCTGGTGCCGTAGAGCGCGAGCACACCCGCCATGTCATCAGGCAACAGTTGTGTTCGCAGCACGTTGTCCTCGCCCCGGAACCAGGTGGCGAATGCCTGACCCATGATGGCGTAATCGTCATCCGGGTGACCCAGTCCGACAGCATGACCCATCTCATGTGTCAGAATGCCGAGAAAAGTGCGCGAGTTGACGTTGCCGGTCGCACCGTCCGGCTTGGGAATCGCCGGCTGTGCAGCGGTCACGAAGCTTCGCGGAGAGACATCCGCGGTGTCCGGCGGACCGAAGACCCAGTGATACGGATAAGAGATGTCGTCGTCTGTCGTTTCTGTCCCGCGGTCGTCCACATAGGATTTGCGAAAGCGGATGTGCGCCCTGACGCGCTCGCAGGCATCGTTCGCCGCGTTGAAGCCGGTGGCGGAGGCTTCTGGAGGCCCCGACGCATCGGTGAAGCCGATCACGATGGTCTGGTCCCCGAAGTCATCGTTCGATGGGCTTTCGAGGTTCCGGTCCCCGGTGATGCCTTGATCAAACTCGAGTACCAGGCCGCTTCCAGGTATCGCATTGAAGAGATCGACCACCGCGCGGATATCTGCGTCGATGCGGGTCAGGTCCGCCAAGGTCTGCGGCGTGCCGCGGACATCGAGGTAGTCGAAGTAGCTGTCGGCCAGCAGCTTCACCTTGATCGGCTGGGAGATATCCCACGCCCTTCCTGGATTGCAGTCGTCTTCGGAGTAGAGCTTGTAGGCCTCCGCGGGGCCGGAGCTGGCCAGGTAACATCCGGTGCAAACCGTCAGGGCCGCCAGCGATGACAACGCGGTTCGGATGCGACAACGCATCCCGAGCTCGAGAAGAGCCATCTATCGTCTCCTTGAAAAATTTTGCTTGCTCAAATCAGCCCATCGATGGTCGCGCCCGCGGCAAAATCGGTATGTGACAAAAATCATCCGAGATTGTTGAAAAATGAGGCATGTCAAATGCACGGAAACATTGATTCGAAGCGCAGAACACATGACGATAGCGGCGATTCTGCAGACGGGGGTTTATGTCGCTCGACGTTGCATCGCCAAATACCGTGCTGGAGGTCGAAAATCTCCAGACGGTCTTCCACACGGGCGACGGGATCGTGCACGCGGTCAATGGCGTAAGCTTCTCGCTCAAGGAAGGTGAACTTCTGGGCGTGGTTGGGGAGTCAGGCTCCGGCAAATCGGTGACTATGATGTCGCTGATGAAACTGCTGCCGATGCCACCGGGCGAAATAACTGGAGGTTCGGTGCGGTTTGACGGCCGCGACTTGTCGGGAATGTCGGCTGCGGGCATGCGCCGGGTCCGGGGCGCGGAGATCGGCTTCGTCTTTCAGGACCCGATGACATCTCTCAACCCGGTTTTCACCGTTGGCTTCCAGTTGACCGAGCCGCTGCGCAAGCATCTTGGAATGAACAGGAAAGCTGCGCGCGCACGGGCCGTCGATCTCTTGGAACTCGTCGGCATCCCGTCTCCCGAGGCGCGCCTGGATGACTATCCGCATCAGTTTTCCGGCGGCATGCGCCAGCGCGTGATGATCGCGGTGGCGTTGGCCTGCGATCCTAAGGTGCTGATTGCCGACGAACCCACCACCGCCCTCGACGTGACGATCCAGGCGCAGATCCTGGAGCTGGTCAAGAAGCTCCGCCAGGAGCTTGGGATGGCGATCATCTGGATCACGCATGATCTTGGCGTTGTCGCCGGGATCGCCGACAGTGTGGCGGTGATGTATGGCGGCCAGATCGTCGAGTATGCGCCCGTTGCCGAGCTCTATGAGAACCCGCAGCATCCCTACACGAGGGCGCTGCTCGAGACACTGCCAAGCCTGGATGAGACCCGGACCGATCGCCTCAGGTCGATCTCGGGACAACCACCGAATTTGATCCGTCCGCCGACATCGTGCCCCTTCGCACCACGCTGCGCCCATACCTTCGCGCGCTGTCTGACAGAGAACCCGCCGCGCATGGACGTGGGCACGGGTCATGACGTGGCCTGCTGGTGGGATGCGCGGACGCGAAAGGCCCGCGATGTCTGAAACACTCCTCCGGGTCGAGAATCTCAAGAAGCATTTCCCGATCTTCAAGGGTGTGTTGCGCCGGCAAGTCGGTACGATCAAGGCCGTTGACGGGATCAGCTTCGAGATCGAGAAGGGCGAGACATTGGGCCTGGTCGGCGAATCAGGCTGCGGAAAGTCAACCGCAGGACGCACGATCCTGCGCCTGTACGACGCGACGGACGGGCGCATCGAGTTTGATGGCACCGACATTGCCGACCTGTCGGGCGAAGACCTGCGCAATGCCCGCCCGCGCATGCAGATGATCTTTCAAGACCCGCAGGCATGTCTGAACCCGCGCATGACCGTGGGCTCGATCATCGGCGAGCCGCTGGAAGAGCACGGGATCTGGACGAAGGCCGAACGCACCACGCGGGTGCGTGAACTCCTCGACGCGGTCGGTCTCAACCCGAGTTTCGCGAACCGCTACCCGCATGAATTCTCCGGCGGGCAGCGACAGAGGATCGGCATAGCCCGCGCCCTTGCGCTCGAGCCCGACTTCATCGTGTGCGACGAACCGATCGCAGCGCTTGACGTCTCGATCCAGGCCCAAGTTGTTAACCTGCTGGAGGATTTGCAGGAAAAGCTGGGGCTGACATATCTTTTCATCAGCCACGACCTGAGCATGGTGCGCCACATCTGTGACCGGGTCGCTGTGATGTATCTCGGGAAGGTGATGGAGCTGGCGCCGCGCGAGCCATTGTACAACACGCCGCGCCATCCCTACACGCAAGCACTGCTGTCGGCGGTGCCGATCCCGAAACCCGAGATCGAGGCCACCCGCCAGCGCACCATTCTGACAGGCGACGTTCCCAGTCCGGCCAATCCGCCCACGGGATGCGTTTTCTCAACGCGCTGTCCAAGAGCAGAGGCGATCTGTGCGCAGAAAGTGCCTGAATGGCGCGCATTGGGTGAAGGGCACATGGTTGCGTGTCACTTGGCCGAGTGACGCCGAGGGAATGTTTACAACAGGTTCAGAAAGAACCAACGTGAGATACCGGTTCCAAACAAAGACGACAGGGAGTCAAAAATGAAGGAATTCAGAACACTGCTTGCCGTGCCAGCAGTAGTCGCGCTGTTGTCAACGACAGCGCTCGCCGATCGCGGCAGCGACGGCCAGCTCAACATCCTGTACTGGCAGGCACCATCCATCCAGAACCCCTATCTGTCGGGCGGCACGAAGGACATCGAGAGCTCGTCCCTGGTGCTGGAGCCACTGGCGAACTACGACCCTGAAGGCAACATGCTGCCGACACTGGCGGCCGAGATCCCGACCCTCGAGAACGGCGGAATTGCCGACGATCTCACCTCGATCACATGGAAGTTGAAGCCCGGTGTCGTTTGGTCCGACGGGACGCCGTTCACGGCTGCCGATGTCGTCTTCTCCGCCGAGTACTGCATGCACCCCGAGGGCGGCTGCAACGCGCTCAACAAGTTCGAGGACGTGGAAAGCGTCGAGGCCGTCGATGATCTGACGGTGAAGATCACATTCGGCGTCGCCAAGCCCTTTCCGTACGGCCCGTTTGTGGGCGGCGACAGCCCGATCATCCAGAAGGCTCAACACGGCGACTGCATCGGCGCCAAGGCACCATCGTGCACGGACCAAAACTTCTACCCGGTCGGCACGGGTCCCTTCAAGGTGACCGAATTCAAGGCCAACGATGTCGTTCTCTACGAGATGAACGAGAGCTACCGCGAGGAAGGCAAGCCCAAGTTCGCCAACATCCTGTTCAAGGGTGGCGGTGATGCGGCAGCGGCTGCTCGCTCGGTGCTTGAGACGGGCGAATTCGACTACGCTTGGAACCTGCAGGTCGAGCCTGAAATCCTGAGCCAGATGGAAGCGGCCGGCAAGGGCACGATCATCGCCGCGTTCGGGCCCTCGGTCGAGCGCATCATGGTCAACTACACCAACCCGGATCCGGCGCTGGGTGAAGAGCGCGGGACGGTGAAGCACCCGCATCCGTTCCTGATGGACACCGCGGTGACCAAAGCGATGTCCTTGGCAATCGACCGCCAGATCCTGGTGGACGCAGGCTATGGTGCTGCGGGCAAGGTGACCTGCAACGTGCTGCCGGCACCGCCGGCCTACAACTCCTCCGCAAACGACTGGTGCAAGACACAGAACATCGATGAGGCCAAGAAACTCCTCGACGAGGCGGGCTGGGTCGACAGCGATGGCGACGGTGTGCGCGACAAGGATGGCGTCAAGCTTTCCGTGCTCTACCAGACGTCTACCAATTCGGTGCGCCAGGGCACGCAGGCGTTCATCAAGCAAATGTGGGCCGAGATCGGTGTCGAAACCGAGCTGAAGAACATCTCGGCCTCGGTCTTCTTCGGTGGCGATCAGTCGAGCCCCGACACGTTCCAGAAGTTCTTCTCGGACGTCGAGATGTACACCAACAACTTCCCGGGCACCGATCCGGAAGCCTACATGGGCTCCTGGACCTGCGACCAGATCCCCAGCCCCGACAACGCATGGCTCGGCAACAACATGCCGCGCTTCTGCAATGCGGACTATGACGCGCTTGTCGCCAAGTACGCGGTGACGGCCGAACCGGCCGAGCGTCAGAAGATCGCCAAAGAGCTTAACGACATGCTGATCCAGAACGGCGCGATCATCCCGCTGATCCACCGCGGACGCGTGGCGGCCCACTCGAACACGCTGGGTGGCGTCAACATGACCGCGTGGGACAGCGAGATCCACAACGCCGAAGATTGGTACCGCATCAAGTGATGCCTGTGCGGGCGGCCCTGAGCCGCCCGCCTCCTCCAACCGGGGTTCAGCATGCTGCGATACACGATGCGACGATTGCTGTATGCGATCCCGACGCTTCTCGTGATTTCCTTTATCATCTTTGCCCTTCTGGACTTCGCACCGGGCGATCCCACCTCACAGCTTCCACTGACCATTCCCGCCGAGGTGCGCGCCAAAATCCGTGAGCAGCTCTGCGTTGACTGTCCGCTGATGCTCCGCTACGGCGCGTGGCTCCAGCAGTTCTTCATCAACGAGCCGCTCAACATTTTCGAACAGTGGTTCGGCGTCACCATCGGCGGCTCTGAAGAACGCTTGAGAGTGCTGTCGTGGTCGACGCGCTCACCGGTTGTCGATCTGATCGTCGAGCGCATGCCGCAGACCCTCTGGGTGGTCGGCATGTCCTACATCGTCGCGATCCTGATCGCCCTGCCGATCGGGGTGATTTCGGCCTACAAGCAATATTCCTGGTTCGATCAGGCTGGCACCTTCGTCTCGATGATCGGCTTCTCGATACCGCCCTTTTTCTCGGGGCTCGTGGTGATCGTCATCTTTTCGGTGAGCCTCGGCTGGTTCCCGTCCATCTACGACACGACGCATCGCGTCACGGACTGGTCGAGCTTTGTCACTCAGGTCAATCAGATGTTTCTCCCCGTCATGGTGCTTGCGCTGCAGATCACCGCGCAGTTGACCCGGTTCATGCGCGCCTCGATGCTGGACAACCTGAACCAGGACTACGTGCGCACGGCGCGCGCCAAAGGACTTACCGAACAAATCGTCGTCCTTGTCCACGTGCTTCGGAACTCGCTGATCCCGGTGATCACGGTGATCGCCCTCGCTGTTCCGCAGATTTTCGGCGGCGCGATCATCACCGAGCAAATCTTCAAGGTGAATGGCATCGGTGCGCTTCTGATCGGCGGGATCGAGGCCGGAGATTTGCCGCTGGTGCAGACCCTGACCTTCATCTTCGCGGTGCTGATCGTGCTCTTCAATCTGGTCGCAGACGTGCTCTACGGCATTCTCGATCCGAGGATCCGCTATGACTGAGCAATCCACCACCCAGACCGGCACGGTCCCCGGAGCCATGGAACCGATAAAAGAGCACCGTTCGCTCTGGATGGATGTCTGGCTTCAGTACCGAAACCACACAGGCGCGCTGGTTGGAACGACGGTCTTCCTGTTCATCATGATCGTGGTGATCATCGGACCGTTCTTTCACACCGTTGACCCGACCTATCTCGACTACAAGGCCAAGAACAGCGGCATGACATGGGCCCATCCGCTGGGCACGGACAATCTGGGGCGGGACATGCTCGCTCAGGTGCTGGCAGGAGGCCGGGTATCGCTGCTGGTGGGGTTCACCGCAATGGCCCTCTCGATCTTTGTAGGTGCGCTGATCGGGGTGCTGGCGGGGTATTTCCGAAGCCTGGACGGTCCGCTGATGCGGTTCACCGACCTGTTCCTGGCGTTACCGCTGCTGCCACTCCTGCTCGTGATGATCATGTTGTTCCGCGACACGCTCCGCACGACGTTCGGACCTGAGACCGGCATCTTCATTCTGGTCGTCACAGCGATCGGGATCACGTCGTGGATGCAAACCGCGCGGATCGTGCGCGGCGACGTGCTGTCGATCAAGGAGCGGGAATTCGTGCTGGCCGCCCACTCCATCGGGACACGCCAGCGACGCATCATCTCGCGGCACATCTTGCCCAACGTGTTGAGCCCGATCATGGTTTCTGCGACGCTCGGGCTTGCCAACGCCATCATCACCGAGTCCGCTCTGTCGTTTCTGGGCCTTGGATTTCCGTCGGACTTCCCGACCTGGGGGCGGCTTCTGTTCGACGGAAAGGATTTCCTCACCCTCACGCCCGAGCGGGTGATCTGGCCCGGGCTGGCGATTTCACTGACGGTGCTCAGCGTCAACTACATGGGTGACGGGCTGCGCGACGCACTCGACCCGCGGCTTCGCAGCTGACACCGGGCGATGGCGATCCCGAGTGCTCTGACCGTCTCGGCATCCGACTCCTCCGGGTGTGATGGTGTTCAGGCAGATCTGCGGACGTTCGCAGCGCTGCGCGTGCACGGAGCGAGTGCGATAACCGCCGTCACCGCACAGAACACGCTTGAGGTGACGGCAGCGCAGATGATGCCGACCGAGCTGGTCGAGGCACAGATCGCCACCGTTCGCGCGGACATGCCTCTCGGCGCCATCAAGCTGGGCGCACTTGGCACGGCTGAGGTGATCGAGGCGGTCACGCGGTTGTTTTCGGACTGCGAACTCGCGATTGTTGCCGACCCGGTACTGGCGGCGAAATCGGGCGACGTGCTGGTCGAGCCGGAAACGGTGGAGGCATATGTCGCGCATGTTTTGCCACTCGCCACCGTCGTTACCCCCAATCTTGCGGAAGCAGCGCTCCTCACGTCAACCGAGCGTGCCACGACCCTCGGCGACATGATCTCCCAGGGCGAGACCCTTTCCGCAGCCGGTGTTCCGCATGCCCTGATCTGCGGCGGGCATGGCTCGAACGAAACCTGCACCGACATTCTTTTCAGTCGTGATCGCCCGCCCATCCAGCTTCGCGGGCCGCGCCACGCCACCGAAAACGTCCGCGGCGCCAGTGCGACCCTCTCGGCGGCAATCTGCGCCCACATCGCGCATGGCATCGAAGCCTACGAGGCGATGCAATATGCAAAGCTGTTCATCTCGGGTGCGATCGAGGCATCAGACTCGCTGCGCGTTGGTGCGGGACCGGGGCCTGTCTATCAGATGTATCGAGCAGCGCCCGCGGGCTCAGGCGGCTGAGCCTTCTGCTGCTTCTGTCCCCGGCGGCGTGAATGAAATGATCGTGTCGCCGTGCCGACCGCTCAACCTATCGGCCGCATGCGCCATCAGGACGTCCCTTCCGCGGATCAACGCCACTGTCTCGGCCTTTTCATGCTGCGTGGCAACGTGATCTTCATACGTGAACTGATCCGTCAGTCGGGCCACCTCGAGGTGCCAGCCCCTGGCCATTCTGAGGCGCAGGAGATCGAGCGAGGCACCTGAATGCAAGAGGGTGCGCCCCCCGATCGAGGCGGGCAAGTCCCCCTCACCCTCGGAAATCTCGTGCCGGCCCACCTGAAAGACCCGATCCCGACCGAATTCGTTGCCCACATCGGTGCACACCAGGGCGTTGTAGTCATCATTGTCGGTGGCCGCGATCAACGTCGCGTAGCGTGCCAGTTCGACCGCATGTTCTGCCGCCTCCGAGAGCAACTCGCCATAGTAGGTAGGCACGCCTTCGGCGCGCGCAGGACCCAAGCGGTGAAGGTTGCGGTCCACCATCAGCACGGGAACATGCGCCTCGCGCAGCGCTCCGGCGAGGCTCACGGTCCAGTCATTGCCTCCAAGCAGGATCACCCCGGGCGGTGCGGTCGAGGTGAGCCCCAGCGCCTGCGCCAGCGGTCGCATGGTGAAGCCGTGCACCAGCACGGTGACGGCAACGATTGCGAAGGCCAGCGGCGCAAGCAGCGCACCGTCCGCAACCCCGATGTCCATCAGGCGCTGTCCGAAGAAGCCTGAGACCGCGACCGCCACCACACCCCTAGGGGCGACCCACGCGACGAACAAGCGCTCAGATCGGCTCAGTGCGGTGCCCATGAGGCTTGGGAGGATGGCAAGAGGCCGCGCAACCAGCATGATCACCGCAACAAAGACCGCGGCCCGCCAATCGAGCTGGGCAAGCATCGCGGGCTCGAGGGTCGCTGCAAGAATGACGAACACACCCGAGACCAGCAGCACGGTGACATGTTCCTTGAAGCGCTTGAGCTCATCCAGCGATGGAAGGCGCGCATTCGCCATTGAAATGCCCATCACGGTGACGGCAAGCAGTCCACTTTCGTGCAGCACGGAATCGGTCGCGGCGTATACCCCGAGAACTGCGGCGAACAGCACCGGCGCCTTCATGTATTCCGGCACGATGCCACGCCTGAACGCGATGGTCAGCGCGCGTCCGGCGGCATATCCGACTGCGGTGGCCACTGCGATCCCGAGCGCGAGATGACCTGCGGCCTCGCCGAGGTGATCGTCCTGCATCGCAATGACGACCTCGAAGGCAAGAACCGCGAACAGCGCGCCGGTCGCGTCGTTCACGATGGCCTCCCAGCGCAGGGTCGAAGCCGTGCGATGACCAAGCTTCGCCTGACGCAGCAATGGCATGATTACGGTCGGGCCCGTGACGACGAGGATGCCGCCGAACACAGCCGCGGTTGTCCAGCTCAAACCCGCGACCCAATGAGCCGCGGCGGTGTTGAACGCCCAGCCAAGCACAGCACCCACAGTGCACAGCCGGCGAACCGCCGGTGCAGCGTCACGCAACTCATGAAAATTCAGCGTGAGACCGCCTTCAAACAGGATCAGCGCCACGGCCACCGCAATGATCGGGCGCAACAGATCTCCAAAGTCGTCGGCCGGATGCAGCACCCCGAAAACCGGTCCCGCCAGCAAACCCGCACCCAGCATAAAGACGATTGCCGGCATGTGCAGTCTGACCGCGAGCCACTGCGAGCCTACGCCGAGCACGCCGATCAAGGCGAAGACCAGGGTCAAGTTGTCCATCGAGCGCCTCCCCGATCGGGCGTAGCGTCTCGGACGTTTGCTGTAAACGCCTCAGCAGGCTCAACGAAGGGCATAGAAGTGATGATCGCCGATCGTCGTGGTGCGGCGCATGCGTACCGCCCAGGACGGATTCAGGGACGTGTGGTGAAAGCTCACGGCTCCCTTCGTGAGATCATCGATCTCGGCGTTCAGGATGCGCCGGGCCACATCTCGCGCCCGTTGGTAGGCCTTTGCGTTCGTCGCCGTGTCGTCGAGCCCGTCACACCACCAGCTGAACTGGCAAGGCGGATTCTCCCCGCCATCGCGCACGATCTCGCAAATCGTATCCGGATAGCGGTGAGCGCCGATCCGGTTCAGGATGACAAATCCCACGGCGATCTGACCGGCCTCTGCCTCACCCCTGGCCTCCCAGTAAATCGTCCGCGCCATACAGGTGAACGGGTCGGCCATTTCTCGATCGCCCGCTACATCGAAGGCGCGCGCCTCATCTTTGCTGATCATGTTTTCCGGGCGTGGTGTGCTGCCCAGGACATAACTGTTCACGGCTTTCTGAGCTTTGCTCGCCACGTCAGCATCCGCGTCCGCAAATGCCTGCGTCGCACAGAGGGCCGCGAGCAGCATGAGCCACATCCTCATGGCGTGGCGTCACCCAGCAACTGCCGGGCGCTGGCGAAGATGGCCTCGAACATCTCTTCGGTCAGCCGCTTGGTGTTGGTGTTGTAGCGCGAGCAGTGGTAGCTCGCGATCAGCGTCAATGCGCCGATCTGCGATGTGGCCCCATGACCAAACGGATGTTCCGCAACACGGCCACCAAGCGCTCGAACCGTCGAGTCGTGGGCGATCTTTCCGAGCGTGATGATGACGCTCAGTTCTTTCAGCTGCGCAATCCGAGCCGACAGGAACGCCCGGCACGTGTTCACCTCGGCACCGGTTGGCTTGTTCTCGGGCGGGACACATCGCACCGCGTTCGTCACCATGCAGTCGATGAGCCGAAGCCCATCATCGGCGTGCGCCTCAAACGTGCCCTCGGTGAACTTGAACTTCGCCAGTGTCGGATACAGGAGATCACCCGCCCAATCGCCCGTGAAGGGGCGCCCTGTGCGGTTCGCCCCGCGCACTCCGGGCGCGAGTCCAACGACGAGCAGCCTCGCCGACTGATCGCCGAAGCTCGGCACAGCACCATTGAACCAATCGGGCTCACGCACAGCGACTTCACTGCGGTAAGCAACCAATCGATGACAAAGGGTACAGTCAGCCGGTGCTTCGGCGAGGCTCGTCACACTGCTATTCGACGTCCTGCTCAACCATTTCGGCCGGGTGAGGTGTCTGAACCGGCCGCGGTGGGCGTCCGATCACGTCCTTCAGTTCTTCAAGCTCGATGAAATTGTCGGCTTGACGGCGCAAATCGTCGGCGATCATGGGTGGCTGAGATCTGATCGTTGACACGACAGATACGCGCACTCCCTTGCGCTGCAGGGCGCCGACTAGGCTCTTGAAGTCGCCATCGCCCGAGAACAGAACGATATGTTCGACGTGATCGGCCATCTCCATGGCATCAACGGCCAATTCGATGTCCATGTTGCCCTTGACCTTGCGCCGCCCCGAGGAATCGGTGAATTCCTTCGCAGCCTTGGTCACGAGGGTGAACCCATTGTAGTCGAGCCAATCCACCAGCGGTCTGATCGGCGAGTATTCCTCATTCTCGATCAGCGCGGTGTAATAGAATGCTCGCACCATCTTGCCGCGTCGCATAAATTCGCTTCGCAGGAGTTTGTAGTCGATGTCGAAGCCCAAAGCCTTGGTGGCCGCATAAAGATTGGACCCGTCTATAAAGAGCGCAAGTCGCTCGTCTCGGTAAAACATTCTCCGCCTCTACCTTCTCCGGTTGTACAAATTCACGTGCCGGACCCGAACCCTCAAATTGACCGGTTAGACGCGAACCGACCGGTTGCTAAGCCGCCTTTAAGCCAAAGTCCACAGATCGAACCCAGAAAATATGACAAATATGTTAATCGCCATCGGAACTAACATACCAGCCCCAAGATCTGACTTAGCGTCAACTCTCGACTTGGCTGTGGGTTTTCTAAACGCCACTAAGAACATAGATGTCGTCATCACCAGCAAGTTGTATCGGACCCCGGCGTTTCCACTCGGAGCGGGTCCTGACTTCTTGAATGGAGTTCTTATGATTCGAACCGCCCTGGACCCACGGGAAGTTCTAAACAGGCTCCATGATGTCGAAAGAAGGCTCGGCCGTACCCGCCATGTTCGGTGGGAGCCGCGGGTGTGTGATCTGGATCTCCTTGCCGCCGGTGACCGCATCGAACCTGATGTTGAAACCGTGAAGCGCTGGATCGACCTCGAACCCGAGCAGGCCCGCACAGTGACACCTGAAAACCTTATCCTGCCGCATCCGCGCCTGCACGAACGCAGCTTCGTGCTCGTGCCGCTCGCCGAAATCGCACCGGACTGGGTACATCCGATCCTCAATCGGAGCGCCACCGAACTCTGCGCTGACCTGCGATCTGAAGATCGTGCCGCAATTGTGCCCATCAATTCGTGAATACTGCTCGCGCTGCGACCGGTCGGGGGGACCTGTCGCCTGGATATCTGACCCGGTGATGCGCCGGTCGAGACGTGGGGAAATTCGATGGATGGGAACCCGATGCGGGAGTCGGAAGATATCCGCCCCGAATATGCCACCGATGGCAGTTCGCTTTTCTGGTTGGCGTTGCGTACGGCGCTATTCACGATCGTCACACTGGGACTCTACCGCTTCTGGATGGTCACCCGACTGCGCCGACACTACTGGAGTGCGATTCGCATCGACGGAGACCCGCTAGAGTATAACGGCACCGGGCTGGAAAAGTTCCTCGGTTTTCTCATCGCCATCGTTATCTTAGCAGTTTATCTGGCTGTCGTGAATGTCGGATTGGCCTTCGCAGGCCTCACGAACTTCGACGATCCAGTACAACTTCAGATTGTGATCAACCTGTCGGTGCTTGCAACGCTGCCGCTGATCTACTTCGCCGTCTACCGCGCCCAGCGGTACATCCTCGCGCGCACAAGGTGGCGCGGCATCAGGTTTGGCATGGATCAGGCAGCGTGGCGCTATACGGGATCCGCAATGCTGCTGACCCTCGTGACCATCTGCACGCTCGGCCTCGCCTATCCCTATCAGCACTTCCGGCTGACGAAGTTCAAGATCGACCGCACCTGGTTTGGCGATCTCCGCTTCAAGCAGGAGGGCAACTGGCGGCCGCTGCTGGGCTATTGGCTTTGGATCTACGCAATCGTGCTGGCCGGAGTTGTCAGCGGTGTGTTCCTGGCTATGGACCCCGAGAACCCGATGGCCGCTGCCATTGCTGGTATCGTGATCTCGTTCGGCTACCTCGCCGTTATCCTGTTGGCGCTTCGCTACAACGTTGCTGCGTTCCGGTATTTCTGGGAGCATCGCAAACTGAGCAGTGTGCGCTTCGTCAACGATATCGATACCGGCGAGGTCATCGGGATCACGATCGTCGGCTCCATGGCGGCAGGCTTCTGTGCCTTCCTCGTGGCTCTTGTTGCCATCGTGATCGCCGGACTGGTTTACTTGGGCGTGTTCGGGCTGGATGGGCTGGCAGCGCTTCAGACGCAAGCCGACGACCCCGCAGCGCTGGCGCAGGCAGCACCACTTCTACTGGCGATTGCCGGCGCCTATCTCATCGCAATCGCGTCAGGATTTGCCTTCAGCCAGATTTTCCTGATCCGCCCGATCCTGCGACGCAAGGTCGAAGGGATGCTGATTATCGGAGCCGAGGAGCTGACCACAAGCCGCCAGCGCGAGCACGACCACGCCACTGAAGCCGGCGGCTTTGCAGATGCGCTCGGCGTCGATGTCGGTGCAGGCTTCTGATGGGCGGCTCGGCCACAGCGAGATACTTCGACGGGCATTCAGCCCGACCAAGAGACGTGACGCTCGTGATCGGCGCGGACACCCTCGACATTGTGGATGCGGCAGATCTCCAGACAGTGCACTGGCCGCTCCGCACGCTGCGCGCCCTCAGTGCACGCTCCGATGAGACGGTCCAGCTGACCCCAGACACGGACTCCGACGAGCGTCTGGTTCTTTCAGACGCCGCGCTGATCGCCGCGCTCAGGAAGGCTTGCCCCGGGCTCTACCAGCGTCCGGTTCGTCCACGACGCCTGCGGCGCGCCATCCTGTGGACCGGCGCTGCTGCCGGCTCGATCGCGTTGATCCTGTTGGTGCTGGTGCCGATGCTGGCCGATCAACTGTCAGAATTCGTGCCGCCGGAACGTGAACAGGCCCTCGGCGATGCGGTCGCGGGTCAGTTGTCCCTGTTGCTGGCCGATCAAGACGGCGACGGCCCCGAGATCTGCACGGAGCGTGCCGGACAGCGTGCCCTGGACAAGATGACCGCCCGGCTCTCCGGCAACCTGGATCTGCCCTATGAACTGCGCGTTTCGGTCATCGACCATGGCTGGGTGAATGCGCTTGCGTTGCCCGGCGGGCGCGTTCTCATCTTTCGCGGCCTCATCGACGCTGCCGAAACCCCCGAAGAGGTTGCCGGCGTTCTGGCGCACGAAATCGGCCATGTCGTGCACCGTGATCCGACCCGTGGTGTGCTGCGCGCCGCCGGAACCGCGGGCATTATCGGCCTGCTGCTCGGTGACTTTTTCGGTGCGAGTATCATGGCCGCAGCCTCGGATCACGTCCTAAACGCTCGCCATCAACGTGAGGCCGAACGCCTGGCAGACGAGAAGGCCTATGCTCTGCTGACCGATGCCGGATTGCCAACACGCCCCTTCGCAGGATTTTTCCGGAGGTTGCGTGCCGAGCATGGGGATACGCGCGGTGTGATGAAATACGTGGCGAGCCATCCAGGGCTCGGTGGCCGGGCGGATCGTGCCGACGCTGCGGACAGGATCGGCGAACGCAGGTTTTCACCTGTTCTGGCAGATCATGAATGGCTGGAGCTGTCTCTGATCTGCGTCAAGAGCATACCGGTGCGCGAACCGGAGTAGCCCATCACTCCAGCGCAAAAACGGCATCGGCCGCAATCGGCCCGCGGCAAACGGCCTTGCCCTGATCCACGAGCCCAATCAGGCTGGCGAGCACGTTGCGTTGCGCAGCCGGGATCAAGGCAGGATCAACATCGGTGTAGATCGCACGCGTGAGCGCCGCCGTGTCGTTCGGGCCCTCCGCCAGCGCATCCAGAATCTGTCGGAAACGCGTTTCGCGATGCGCCGTCTGGTGGCGCAGCATGGCGTGAGGCTCGAGGATCGGGTGGCCATGGCCCGGCAGGTAGAGGCGGTCGCTGCGCCGTTCAGACAACCGCGCGAGCGTGTGCATGAACGCCGCCATATCTCCCTCGGGGGGCGAGACCAGGGTGGTGGCCCACCCCATCACCGTGTCACCCGTGAAGAGAACCCCATCTGAATCGGGGGTGCTCAACGCAAGTGAAATGTGGTTCGAGAGATGTCCGGGAGTGTGGATCGCGGTCAGCGACCAGTCAGTGCCCTCAAGCGTCTCGCCCTCAGTCAGCGCGCGGTCAGGATCGAACGACCTGTCTCCTCCTTCGCCGCCGCCGATCTTTGCCCCGCTCGTGGCCAGCGCTTGCATGGTTGGGGACAGCCCGGCACCGTGGGATCCGAACGCATGAACCTCGGCACCGGTTTCAGCCGCGATCACCGAGGCCCCCGGAGAGTGATCCACATGGGTGTGCGTGACCACGATGTGCGTGATGCGCTCACCAGCTCCCAGTGCATCCACAAGCGCACGCAGGTGCGCCGGCTCGGCAGGGCCGGGATCGATGAGGGCCACGTCCCCCGTCCCGACGAGATAGCTCTGCGTTCCGGTGAATGTCATTGGCGAGGGGTTCTCGCAGGTGATCCGGCGCACCCGCGGGGCGACAGGCACTGGCGTGCCGTAGACCACCGTGGGGTCGCGGTTGAATGGATCGGACATTGCGCCTCGCTTGTGTCGTCTTGCCTTGATCGGTCGTGGCTCTTAAGCCTCGGAACCATGCAGATCGCTCTCCACAGCATCAAGCGATACCTGCCCAAAAGTCTTTTTGGGCGGGCGCTCCTGATCCTCGTGCTGCCCATGGTGCTGCTGCAGGTCGTGGTCGCGCTTGTGTTTATCCAGCGCCACTACGACGGAGTGACCGCCCAGATGGCCGCCTCGATCGCGCGCGAGCTGAACTACGCCATCGAGCAGGTGGAAGCAGCAGAGACAGGCGAGGAGGCGCAGGCAGCGCTTGACCGGCTCGGTCCACCGCTTGGTCTCGAAATGGCATTCGACGAGGGTGAGCGGATCGAGTTCGCCGCCTTGCGCGCGTTCTACGATGTGACCGGCGGCACCATCTCCGAAACGCTCAAGGTCGAGCTGAACCGGCCGCTGGCGCTCGACTTGCTGTCCTACGAGAAACATGTGGACGCGCGCATCATCACTGCAAAGGGCGTGCTGCGTGTCCTGATCCCGCGGCGCCAGATGAACGCTTCAAATCCCCATCTTCTGCTGGTTTGGATGGTGTCGACGGCGGTGATCCTGATGGGTGTGGCAACGCTTTTCCTGCGCAATCAGGTGCGCCCGATTGGCGAGCTTGCGCGCGCCGCGGCGGCATTCGGACGCGGACGCTCCGAACAGTTCAGACCGGCCGGTGCCGAGGAGGTGCGGCGCGCCGGTCATGCTTTTCTCGACATGCGCAGCCGCATCGAACGCCATGTGGAGCAACGCACCCGCATGCTGTCGGGTGTGAGCCATGATCTGCGCACGCCACTGACGCGGATGAAGCTCGCGCTCGCCGTCGCCGACAAGACACCCGAGACGGATGGCATCGGTCAAGACGTGGCCGAGATGGAGCAAATGCTGGCAGCCTTCCTTGCCTTTGCCCGTGGCGAAGGCGGCGAGGTCTCGTCTCCCGCCTTACCGGTTGATCTCGCCGAGGAAGTCGCAGCGGATGCGCGGCGCAAGGACATCGAGATCTCGGTGTTTGCCCAAAACGATACACCCGAGACGCCGTCGGTCGACATGCGCCGACAGGCAATGAAGCGTGCCCTCACAAACCTGGTGGAGAATGCCGCCGTGCATGGTTCGTCTATTGCGCTGTCTGTTCGGTTGTCACGACGCTCGGTCGAGTTCGTGGTCGAGGACGATGGACCGGGCATTCCGGTTGAAAGGCGGGACGAGGCCGTGCGACCATTCACGCGTCTCGACGAGGCGCGGAATCAGGACGCAGGTTCGGGCACGGGACTTGGCCTTTCAATTGCGCTCGATATTGCCCGCAGCCATGGCGGTGCTCTCACGCTCGAGGACAGTCAGCGGCTCGGTGGGCTCAAGGCGAGCATTTTGATCCCACGCTGAACCTGCAGGCTCTCAACACCCGTTCTCCATCTTGCTGGCGAACTGCGCCATCAGGGCGGTCATGTCGGGCTCGGACAGCAACTTGCCCGCCTCGCTCAACGTGACCATGCGCCGGCGTCGATCGGCCTGCTCGGGCCAAACCGAGTGGACTCGTGAAACCCGCAACGGGTAGAGCGCGACCTCGACCGTCCAGATCAGGGGTGGTCTGATCTTCGGTGTATGGTACAGCCCGATCATCGGGGGCAGGATGTCGCCCGAAAGTCCGGCCTCCTCCCATGCCTCTTCGGCAGCGATCTCGACTTCGCTCCGGCCATCGTCGATCGAACCTTTCGGCAAGATCCAGCGCCCGGTGCGCCGCGATGTGACGATCACAAAACGCGTGGGCGACGTCTCCGGCAGCCACGCCAACGCCCCCGCTTGACGCACCACACCGGCAACGTAGCGCAGCGGTATGTCCGGGAGCGATTGAGCACCACCGTCATGCATCTTGCTGAGCGCTCCGGACCGAAGCGACCTTGCCGGCTAGCAATGAGAGCTCAGGGTCTTCGACACCCAGCTCCGCAAGCTTTGCAAGGGTGTTCGAGAGATACTCGTGGTTGGGACCCATCAGACCGCGGGCCTGCGCGATCATTTCAGCCTGCTGTTCCTGCGTCATCCCGCCGGCGTACTGGCGGTGGCTGCGGTCCAGAACGTAGCAGAGCGCGTGTACGTTCTCGCCCTGCCCGTCACCCTCGCAAAGCAACGTCACCGGATAACGTGTTTCGAAGTAGGCATAGGACACCAGCTCACGCTCGGTGACATAGTCCCGAACCTGCATTTCATGGGTCGGGCAAATGCGAAAGGCCACGCCGGTGCAGCTTGATTGCGGCGCCCAGTCGAGACCGAGCACCAAACCCGGCCGCGATGACGTTCCTCTGTAGTGCTCCGAGTACATGCCGAAACAGCGCTTGAACCCATCGAGGCGGGCAGTCCGGCGTTCGGCAAACTCGAACCCCGGCTTCCACATCAGCGAGCCATAGCCAAATATCCAGAGCGCGTCGTTTCGCATCAGTCTTCCTTGCCGCGCCGAATGACTATATTGCCGTCCTTCCGGGCGCAAGGCAGCCTGGAGGCGGGAGGCGCGAATGGGGCGTTTGGTGAGATGGGTGCTGACGCTGCTCGTGGTTGTCGCGGGTGGGTGGACGGTCTGGTGGTTCTCGGCCGCTGCCGGACAGCAGGCGGCGCTCGAGGGTTGGCTCGAAGACCGCAGCGACGCGGGGTGGTTGGCCGAGGCCAAAAGTATTGAAGTCAACGGTTTCCCCGAGGCGTTTCGCATGCGGGTTGATGAGATCGCGCTTGCCGATCCGCGCACGGGCTGGTCATGGGAAGCGCCCGAGCTCAGGGCAGAGAGCCCGACCTTCACACCCACCAGGGTCGCTGTCACCTGGCCCGAGGCACAGTCCATCGCTGTGCCCGGCGAACGGGCGGAGCTGGTGACGACGCGGTTTGATACACTCATCGATTTTCGCCCTGGCCCCTCGATGGAGCTGCGCGAAACAAATGCAAACATCGCCGGGCTGGAAATCGCCGGTCAGACCGGTTGGACCGCGGGTGCGCAGACCCTCGACCTGCGTCTCATAGAGCGGCCTTCGGACCTCGCGCCACCCAACAGCTACGATCTGAAACTTGACGCGAAGAGCCTGCGCCTTCCCGAGGCACTCGTGCGCGCCATCGACCCCACTGGTCTTTTATCGCCCGCCATCGACAGCGTTGTGCTGAGCGGACATGCAGCACTGGCAGATCCTCTCGACCGGCATGCTCTCGAGGACGGAAAGCTCGCATTGCGTGCCGCCACGATCCGCGATGCCGGGTTTGCCTGGGGAGAAATGGAACTCTCCGTCACCGGCAGCGTGATCGTGGACGATCAGGGGTTCCCGGAAGGCGAGCTTTCGGTAACAGCGCGGGACTGGCGCCAGATGGTTGATCTGGCGCACAAGTCCGGCATCATAGGCAAGGACTTGGCTGATGGCATAGAGACAGCGCTTGGCTTTGTCAGCGCACTGTCAGGCGGCGGCGACGATCTCGAAACACCATTGACCCTCGCAGGTGGCAAGGTGCGCATCGGTCCGGTGCCGATCGCCGATGCCCCACGCGTCGCGCCGCCACGGAGCTAGGAGATCAAAGCCCGACGGGCCTTCCCACAACCACGATCGACAGCGCTTCCGCATCCAGCAGACGCTTCGCAACGCGCTTGGTGTCCTCGAGCGTCACGGCCTCGATCAGCCCGTTGCGGCGGTTGATGTAGTCGATCCCAAGGTCCTCCATCTGCGCAAAAACCAGATAGTTTGCGATTTTCGCGTTGGAGTCGAACTGCAGCGGGAACGAGCCCGTGAGATAGGTCTTCGCCTTCTCGAGGTCTTCTGCGGTCAGACCACCCTCGGCCATCTTCGTCCACTCGGTGCGGATCACGTCGATGCTCTCTGCGATCCGCTCGTTCGCTGTCTGCACGCCGCCGAGGTGGAGTTCCGCCGCGTCCATCACGCTCAGATACGAGTAGACCGAATAGGCAAGACCCCGCTTCTCGCGCACCTCTTCGGTCAGCCGTGATGCGAACCCGCCCCCGCCGAGGACATAATTCATCACATAGGCTGCAAAGAAGTCCGGATCGGTTCTGCGCAACCCCTTGTGCCCGAAGATCGCGACCGACTGCGGCACATCTTTCTCGACGATGTGTACCCCGGGCTCGGGAACAGTCTGCGTCGCCAGGATTTCCGACTTCTCTCCGTCGGGGAGACCGGCGAACAGCTTGTCGACCAGTGCGCCTGCGGTCTCTGCATCCAAGGCACCCACGATTGCGACATGCGCGTTTTGCCTGGTGAGCAAGCGCTGATGCGCCGCGTGCAGATCCTCGGTGGTGATTGCCTCGATCGTCTCAGAGGTGCCATCTCCGGGGCGCCCGTATGGATGATCCGGGAATGCGCGGGCAAACCAGGTTTTTCCGGCAACGGCGTTCGGATCAGTCTCGTCCTGCGCGAGTTTCGAGAGAATTTGCGCCCGCACGCGGGCAACCGGCTCTTCGTCGAACCGAGGAGACGTCATCGCGAGTGCCAAGAGATCTGACGCTTCGTCGAGTGTCTCGACCAGGAAGCTTGCGCCGATCTCGAAGGCATCCCGTCCGGCACTGAACCCCATCCGAGCCGAGACCTCGTCTGCCCGGTTCGAAAACGCCACCGCGTCCAGATCGCCCGCCCCCTCATTCATCAGTGCGGCAGTGAAACGCGCCACGCCGAGACGGTCTTCCGGGTCCGTACGAACGCCCCCTGAAAACCCGAGTTCGATCGAGACGATCGGGATCGATGGTTCTTCCACCAGCCAGAAGTTCTGCCCACCGGGGCTTGTGACCTCCTGGATTTCAACTTCGGCCACGGCCGGGGAAACGGCACAGACGAGTCCAGCCACCAGCGCTGCTCTGAATGCACTCATCATGGTCATCAGCCCTGATCTCCTGCGCGGCGGAGCGTGCCCGTCACAGAGCGCTCCATCTTCAGGTGTTCGGCGGCAACGCGGCGAACATCGTCCACCGTCACGGCCTCGACCACCTCCGGCCAGCCCTGAACGTCCTCAACCGTGAAACCCATCGACAAAGCTGCACCGTAGAGCCGGGCCTGAGATGACTGGCTGTCCTGCGCGAAGATGCGGCTCGCGCGCTGCACGCGCTTGACCCGCTCGAGCTCCTCTTCCGTGGGCCCGTTTTCTGCAATCTCGGCGAGCACGGCATCGATCGAAGCCTCGACGTCTTCCAGACTCTTGCCAGGTGCTGGCACACCGTAGATCGTGAAGCTCGTCGCATCCCGCGAGCGCGGCGAGTACCAAGCACCCGAATTGATCGCGATCTTCTCTTCAAGCTGCAGACGGGTCGCGAAACGCGATGCGATGCCATCCCCCAGAACCGAGGCAAGGATGTTCAGCGCGGCAGACTCGCGCGGCTTCTGCGGATCGTATGACGGCGCGAGGTAAGACCGCATAACGTAGTCCTGTCCCACCCGCGGGTCGGTCATGTCGATGCGGCGGGGCGCAAGCTGAGGAGGTTCCTGAGGGCGCGGATCGGGCGGGCGTGACGAGGGTTCCAGCGGGCCATAGTGGATATCGGCCAGGCGGCGGACCTCCTCGGGGGTCACGTCTCCGGCAACCACGAGGATGGCATTGTCGGGCGCGTAAAAGCGCTCATAGAAGGCGAGCGCATCGTCCATCCCGAGCATTTCCATCTCACGCCGCCATCCGATGATCGGCACGCCGTACGGATGGTTCATGTAGAGCGCGGACCGCATCTGCTCCGAGAACAGCGCGTCGGGGCTGTTATCAGTCCGCGAGTTGCGCTCTTCCAGGATGACATCACGTTCGGCCGTGATGTGGTCCTCGGTGATCACGAGGTCGACCATGCGGTCGGCCTCCATCTTCATCACGAGTTCCAGCCGGTCCGAGGCGATTCGCTGAAAGTATCCGGTGTAGTCATAGGAGGTGAACGCGTTGTCCTGCCCACCATTGGCGGCCACGATCTTCGAGAACGCGCCGTCCGGGATTTCATCCGTGCCCTTGAAGAGCAGGTGCTCGAGAAAATGCGCGATGCCCGAACGGCCCCAAGGCTCGTCGGCCGAGCCGACACGGTACCAGACCATGTGCGTGACCACGGGCGCCCTGTTGTCCTCGATCACGACCACATCCATTCCGTTGTCGAGCGTGAAGGTGGTTACGGGCGGTTCGGCGTGCGCGGGCATGGCAAATGCCAGCAATACGCCAATCAATGCGAGGCGGAACGACATCGGTCCTCCTGAACTGGTCGCTGTCAAGAAAGGCTGGATATAGGCGCATTCGCCAGCGCGGCCAGCCCACAATTTTGTCAGTAAGCCTTGGGTCGTCCGCCCACGGTCTCGGGAAACTCGAGCCCATCCGTTTCCTGTTCCTGCGCAATCCGCGGCGTCTCAGGACGATCAAGCGGATCGATCGGGGCTGCGGCAATGCCTTCGGATTGCAGGCGACGAGACTCTCCGCGAGAGTCGAGCACGTCTTCCTCATCAATCAGATCGTCGCTGCCGGTCAGTAGTTCGGAAACCGTCGGTGGCTCGTAGGGCTTGTTTTCCTGGATCTGCTGCTCTTCGATTGCCAGCGCCTGGCGGATGTCTTGTTCTGCGGCGGCGGCATCGACGGCAGACAGCAACTCGTTCTCGCCAGCGGAAATTGCAACCGTCGTTGGCGAGCCCTCGGGGATTTCTCCAAAGAGCGCGACTACCGCATCACGCTGCGGATCTGGCTCAAGCGGAGATGACACCCCCGGTTGCGGCTCGGGCAAACTGGAGGCTCCCGGGACCTTGAGCGGTTTGCGCGCGATCACCTGAAACTCGTCGGGAGACGGCTTTTTGCCCAACACCTCCATCGGATTGCCAATCGTGTCGCACGCACTCATCGTGGCCAGCAGCGCGATCAACGCACCGGCTCCCGCAAGCCTTTTCGTCGTATGACGTACCATCCGTCTAGTGTCCTTTGCCCGACTGCCTTGTTTGCGGCACGTTTTGCCCATTCTGACGTCAACCGCCGTGTTTGGCAATCTCAGGCCTTGAACGCTGTCCACAGCGCACCCGCAAAAATTGCAATATCTGCGACGTTGAACGCATATGGGTTCTGTATACCGCAGCAACTCATGTTCAGGAAATCCGCCACAGCTCCGTAGATCACGCGGTCATAGGCATTGCCAAGCGCACCGCCTGCGATCATCCCGGCACCAATAGCAATCGCCAGACCACCCCGCCTCAGCGCCCATACCGTCATGCCGATCACAATCGCCAGCGCTATGGCGATCAAGATCCAGCGCATGTCATCGGGTCCGCCACCGCCGATCCCAAAGTTGATCCCGGTGTTCCATGCCATCCGGAAATTTAGGTACGGAGGCATCACGTCGATTTCGAGGAGGCGTGCGAGGTCCATGCGCTCGACCACCCACCACTTGCTGAACCGGTCGACAACAAAAATCGCTGCCGCAATCGGCACGATGCACTTCAGCAAAAGTCCAAGCGATGTCATGGCCCGCGCCTGTTAGCGCGGATGAAGACTCAATCAAAGCCTTTCGAGAACGCATCCTGCGGGTTCTGGAAATGCGACTGTCCAACCTGGCACTCCAGGTAGTGCTTCGCCGCAAGAGCGTTTTCGTACTCGAATATCTGGCGGTCAGGATGCCCTTCCTCGACAGGCTCGGCACCGCGGTACCCGCTGTTCGTGTACTCGAGCAGAAGGTGCCCCATCTTGGCACAATCAAGAAGGTTTATTGGGGGTGCCGGCAGCACAGCCCCTGTAGATGCAGTGAGCTTCGGGACCTCTTCGTCAGCGAACCCGTGGGCGCCCACCATGAGTGCGGAAACGAGCACCCCTTTGAACAGAACCACTCTGATACCAAACACGAGCCAATCCTCACTGCCCTGTCGGCTCCTAACCCGTCCTCACGACCGACCTTTGCTGCCGCATTAAATGCGGGCAATCCGGCGGAAATGTGACTTTGTGTGAAGTCGACACAGATTTTTAGCAATTGTCTGATGTTTAACACAAAGTTAGCTGTTCACAATACCACAACAACGCCGGCAGAGATACGTATCCGGCATATTTCCAACCTCGGGCAGGATCTTCCAGCAGCGCTCGCATTTTGCACCAACGGCCAGTGCCGGCAACACGGCCACACCAGGCACCTCGGCGATCTGGAAGGCGCCCTCAGGCGCAGCGCCATCACTGAGTGAGACTGCCGACGTGATGCAGAGATCAGCAAAGTCCACGGACCTGAGCAGGCTGAGCAACTCCGGGTCGCTCACATAAACCTCGGGTGCCGCTTCGAGGCTCGCACCAATCCGCTTTTCGCGTCGCTCAATTTCCAAAGCTCCCGTGACGACACGTCGCGCTGCACGAACCGCAGCCCAGCGGCTCGCAAGTTCCGGGTCTGCCCAGTTCTCGGGCGTTTCCGGAAAGTCGAGCAAATGGATCGAGCTGTCTTCATCCGGGTAGCGCTGCAACCACACCTCTTCCATGGTGAACACCAGCATCGGCGCCAACCAGGCCGTCAGGCGCTGGAACACCAGGTCGATGGCCGTTCGCGTTGCGCGCCGCCCCGGATTGTCCGCCGCATCGCAGTAGAGTGAGTCCTTGCGAACATCGAACCAGAATGAGGACAGATCAGAGGTGCAGAAAGCAAACAGGCGCTGGAACACCGCCTGGAAATCATAGCGTGCGTAGTCGGCGCGCACCGCCACGTCGAGCTCGCGCAATCTGTGCAGGATCCAGCGTTCTAGCTCGGGCATCTCGGACACCGCCATGCGTTCGGCGTCTGAAAAGCCGCTGAGTGCACCCAACATGAAACGGAAGGTGTTGCGCAGTCGGCGGTAACTGTCGGCGGTGCCCTTCAGGATCTCAGGACCGATCCGCTGGTCGATGGTGTAATCGGTTTGCGCCACCCAGAGGCGCATGATGTCGGCACCGTACTGCTCGACCACTTTGTTGGGCGACATGGCATTCATCTGGGACTTGGACATCTTCATGCCCTTCTCGTCCAAGGTGAAGCCATGGGTCAGTACACCGTGATAGGGTGCCCGCCCGATGGTTGCGCAGCCTTGCAGCATCGAGGAATGGAACCAACCGCGGTGCTGGTCGGTGCCTTCAAGGTAAAGGCTCGCAGGTCGGATGCTGCTCGGCCGGTCGCGCAACGTGAACGCGTGGGTCGAGCCGGAATCAAACCAAACATCCAGAATGTCGTCGACCTTCTCCCATTCGGCGGGGTCCTCGAGGCCGTCGAGGAACCGTTCCTTCGCACCATCAGCAAACCAGGCATCCGCACCTTCCTCGCGAAACGCGGATACGATGCGGGCGTTGACCTCTTCATTGCGCAAGAGCTCGACGTTTTCACCTGTTCCGCGTTTGAAGCAGGTCAGCGGCACACCCCAGGCGCGCTGGCGTGACAGCACCCAATCCGGCCGGTGCTCGATCATAGAGTGAAGCCGGTTCCGGCCCGACTGTGGTGTCCACTCCACCAGATTGTCGATCGACGTGAGAGCACGGGCACGGATCGTGTCACCATACTCGCCCATGCCATCGTCAAGCGGTTTGTCGATGGCGACGAACCATTGCGGGGTGTTTCGGAAGATCAGGGGTGCCTTGGACCGCCAGGAATGCGGGTACGAGTGCTTTAGCCGCCCACGTGCAAGCATGGCGCCCACTTCGACAAGCTTGTCGATCACCCGCTTGTTGGCGTCCTTCTCCTTGCCCTTCTGGTCGTAGATCACCGCCCCACCGAAGAACGGCAAGTCTGCCCGGAAGGCGCCGTCCTCCAGCACGTTGTGGGTCATCGGCAGATTGTGCTTCAAGCCGACATTATAGTCGTCAGCACCATGCGACGGCGCCGTATGGACGAAGCCAGTGCCCGCGTCGTCCGTCACGTGATCACCGGTGAGCATCGGCACATCATAGTCCCACTCACCATCCGCGCCGTGTGTGCCGCGCAGAGGATGGGCGCACGTGATGGCACCAAGCTCGTCGGATGACACCGCACGGACTTTCTCCCAGCCATCCTCGGCGAGGCGGGCCTGCCGGAAGACATCGGCCGCGAGATTGTCAGCCAGCAAATAGAGATCGCCAGTCTTGGCCCAGCACTCCTCGGGCGTGTCGATGACGCGGTAGAGGCCGTAGGGCAAATCGGAGTTGAAGCAGATCGCGCGGTTCTGAGGGATCGTCCAAGGCGTGGTTGTCCAGATTACGACCTGTGCGCGCTCGAGCCCGTCAGGGGCTTTGACCGCCGGAAACTTCACCCAGATGGTGTGGCTCTGGTGCTCATGGTACTCGACCTCGGCCTCGGCCAGCGCTGTTTTCTCGACCACCGACCACATCACCGGCTTCGAGCCCTGGTAGAGCGAGCCGTTCATGACGAACTTCATGAACTCTTCGGCGATCACCGCTTCGGCATCATAGCTCATTGTCAGGTAGGGATCGTCCCATTCCCCGGTGACGCCGAGGCGCTTGAACTCGTCGCGTTGGACATCGATCCAGTGCTCGGCAAAGCGACGGCATTCCCCGCGCAACTCGTTGATCGGGACCTCGTCCTTGTCCTTGCCCTTCTCGCGGTACTTCTCTTCGATCTTCCACTCGATCGGCAGGCCGTGGCAATCCCAGCCCGGAATGTAGCGGCTGTCGCGTCCCAGCATCTGCTGCGAGCGCACAACGAAGTCCTTCAGGATCTTGTTGAGCGCATGCCCGATGTGCAGGTGCCCGTTTGCATACGGCGGCCCGTCGTGAAGCTCGTAGGCAGGTCGATCCTTCTTGGCACGCAGGCGCTTGTAGATGTCCAGCCGCTCCCAGCGCGCCAGCCATTCGGGCTCGCGCTTGGGGAGCCCTGCCCGCATCGGGAAGTCGGTCTCGGGCAGGAAAAGCGTGTGCTTGTAGTCGGGTTTTTCGGCGGTCTCGGCGCTCATGGCGCACCTCGTCTGGTCTCGGACAGGGGTAACGTGCAGGAAGATCGAGGCGGTGGGCGGAACGCAGCCACCTTGGTCCCGGCGCCGCTCAGCGGGCCGGGCAGATAATCGGCTGGAATATCATCCGCATCTGCATGGCGCGCGTTATAGCGACGCCATGCCGGTGCGTCCAGCACTGTGAATTGATGGAATGGCCAAGGCGTGCGATCTTCTCGCGCAGCCACAGGAGGCTCCCATGGCTGCGATCGGCCGCATGAGCCCCGCCGTTGTCTGACACCCGGCCCGGCGGCCCATCTCCTTCAGCGATCAAACCAAGTGAAGCTTCTCCGCGACCATCGGCATTGTCTGTTTCACTGCGCTTGGCCTCTTGCGGGCCGACCTCGAAGCAGAACGGCACGGCGGCGTCAACGACGGACAGGCAGCCCTCGTCGGGCATGTAGAGGCCGGCTGGATCAGCGTTGCGATCATCCCCAATGGGCTGCGAAAGAGGTCGGGCTTGGCGGCAATGCGCTCGTACCGGCAAGCTTTGTGATCTGCACTGATGTGCACAATCCGCAGCTTGGGACGAAAACGCGGTTCAGTGCGGCGAAACTCACAGCTTACGACATGCAGCATGTGATCCGGGAGCGCTCAGCGGAGATCGACCATCGGCCTGTCGCAAGGGTGGGGCGCTGCTGCTCGCGGGGCTCGCCTGCCACTTTGTCGAACATCTCGGGCTCAGCCCCGGGCAGATGGTGGTCGACGTGCCCGATTCAACCGTCACGAAGTTGCTCGACCGGGTTGGCGCAATTGTCGAGGATGCAGCGGCTCGCTCGGGCTGGATTTATGATCTGAACGATCTTCCCGCATGTGTGCAGAGCCTTGTATCCGATAAGGCATCGGGTGTTGTCCGCTGCCATCGAGTTGCAAGGCACAAAACCTGCAGCTCTCGTCGGCGCGCCGAGGCGGGGTGTATGGACAGACCACTGGTCCACTCAGGCTGTGGCAGACGACGCCATGCAGTGAGGGCGGTCAGCACGCGCTCAAGCAGTTTCAGCCGGCCACCAGACGCTTGAGCAGATCGTTGAGCTGAATGAACGCCTCGGGACCCAGACGGGTGCGGATCTCGTCCTCGACACGGATCTTGACGCTTTCTGCATCCCGCTGCGCAGCAAGACCGGCTTCGGTGAACCGGACAATCTTCCCCCGCTTGTCATTCGGGTCGGAAACGCGTTCAACGATGCCCACCTTTTGCAGATCGTCAACCAGCTGCTGAACCGCCTGCTTGGTCAGTCCCATTCGGCGCACGAGCTCTGCTTGGCGAATACCGTTCTTGCCGATGTAGGGCACCACGCTCGAACGTGCTTCAGCGTACCAGCCGTGGCCTCTTGCGACCATCTCTTCGGCATAGCGCGTCTTCCAGCTTGCAGCCGCCTGCCAGAGGCGCCAGCCGATATGATCCAGCGGCGACACGGGGTCATTGGAGTCAAAATTGGTCAATTTACTTGACGAATTTCCTCGCCCTCCCTATCGTCAAGCTGCCTGACGTTTTCAGCTCAGGCAAGCAGTCATAGCGAACTGAGGAGAAGGAAATGGAGTTCCTAGTCAAGGAATTGCTGTTGGTCCTGTTGGTTGGAAACACCCACTACATCGATGTGGGCAAGCCGGACCCCGCGATCATCTACTATCAGGACGAGGAGGCCGCGTTCATGCAGTTTCCCAATGGTCACAAAGTCGAGGGAAATTGGCAACTCACAGATGCGGGATACCACGTCGACTGGACCGACGGTCCGGAAGGCGAGTGGCGCGTGGCCCGGGGTGACGGACGGCTGTTCTACGTGGATGCGGAAGGCAATGACCGCGGCGATATCAACAAGATTATACCGGGAGATGCCGCTGGGTTCGCTGAATAGGAACCTTGCAAACCGGTACCATCGGCGTAGCTTGGGTCTCCTCTGCGGAGGCCCAAACCATGTCACATGTCTTCCCACGTCACACCAAAGCCAACCTGCCCGTCGTTGCGGGTGGCGACGGCCCATACCTCATTGACACCGACGGCAAGCGCTATCTGGATGCATCGGGCGGGGCTGCCGTTTCTAGCCTCGGCCATTCGGCTCAACCTGTTCTGGAAGCGGTGAAGGCCCAGCTTGACGCAATCGCCTACGCTCACACTTCGTTCTTCACCTCCGAACCCGCCGAAAAACTGGCGGAAAAGCTGATTGAACGGGCACCCGACGGGATCGAGCGGGTCTACTTCGTCTCCGGAGGCTCGGAAGCGGTCGAGGCCGCGATCAAGCTGGCACGGCAGTTCCACACCGAGCGCAACGAAGCCTCGCGGCGCCATGTCGTTGCACGCTGGCAGAGCTATCACGGCAACACGCTGGGCGCGCTCGCTGCGGGTGGCAATCGCTGGCGACGGTCACAGTTCGAGCCCTTGCTGCCTCAGGCAATGAACCACATCGACCCCTGCCACTACTGGCGCTGGGGTGCCGAGGGGGAGAGTGCCGAGGAATACGGACTGCGTGTTGCCAACACGCTAGAGGAACGCATCCTCGATCTGGGTCCCGAGACTGTCGCCGCCTTTGTTGCCGAGCCGGTGGTTGGTGCCACCATGGGCGCGGTGCCTGCTCCGCCAGGCTATTTCAAGAGGATCCGCGAGATCTGTGACACGCACGGGGTGCTGCTGATTTTGGACGAGGTGATGTGTGGCATGGGCCGTACGGGAAGCCTCTTCGCCTCCGAGCAGGAGGGCATCGCACCGGACATCGTTTGCATTGCCAAAGGTCTCGGCGCGGGAATCCAACCGATTGGTGCGATGCTGTGTACGGGCACGATCTACGACACAATTGCCGATGGCAGCGGCTTCTTTCAGCACGGGCATACGTATCTCGGTCACCCGGCCGCCTGTGCGGCGGGAGTTGCCGTGCTCGACGAGATCGAGTCGCAAGGGTTGCTCTCCAACGTCAAAGAAACCGGGAGCCGGTTGCAGAAGGCGCTCGAGACGCGCTTCAGCCAGCACCCGCATATCGGCGACATTCGGGGGCGCGGCTTGTTCCGAGGCGTGGAACTGGTCGAGGACCGGACGACGAAGACCCCCATGGATCCCGCTCGCCAGGTGGCAGGAAAGATTAAAAAGGCAGCCTTCGAGAACGGTCTCATGGTCTATCCGATGAGCGGCACGGTCGACGGTCAGAATGGCGACCACGTGCTGATCGCCCCGCCCTTCATCATCGGCGACGCAGAGATCGAGGTGATCGTGGAGCGTCTCGACACCGCAATCTCGGCTGCTCTGGCCTCCTGAGCACGGCTGCCGCCAGACACGGGCGTTAAGAAGGCTGAAGGGACTGACTGCTTATCATGCCGTCCGGTGGGATCGCACACGCGGTGCGATTGGATGAGCAAGGGGGCCCAAGGCATGGATCTCTCCAAATCTGTGGAGCAGACCTCCAAGTCTGTTGCCGTGCCGCGCGCACCGACGTCCCTTGCGGAAACCGGACTGCAACCCGGCTTCCTGCTCGCTCTCATGATAAAGATCGTCTACCGGCTGGGGATTGAACAGCCGACCGATATCAGCCGCGCCATAAAGCTCCCGGTCCCGCTGGTCGAGAAGCTCCTTGCAGATGCGGTCGACAAGAAACTCCTCGAGATGCTCGGTCAGCTCGGCGCCTCGATGACAGCAGAGATGCGATACGGTCTGACCTCGAAAGGCAAGGCATGGGCGCTGGAGGCGCTCGCGCAGAGTGAGTGGGTCGGCCCGGCCCCGGTCCCGCTCGAACTCTACACCCAGCAGGTCAAGGCGCAGTCGATCCGGGGTGAGGTCTTGACCCGCCCGATGCTGGAGGCGGTCTTCAAGGATCTGACCCTGCGCGACAGCCTGATGGGCGAACTCGGTCCGGCCGTCAACTCAGGCGCATCGATTCTGCTCTACGGGCCGCCGGGCAACGGCAAGTCGACGATTTCGGAGGCGATCTGCAGAGCCTTCGCAAGCCATGTTTTCATGCCCTACGCCATCGAGGTCGACAATCAGATCCTCACGATGTTCGACCCGACCGTGCACACCCGGGTCGCAGGCGACAAAGCCGCCCAGTCAAAGCTGCGCCGCACAACCGATTTCGATCAGAGGTATGTTGCGATTGCGCGCCCGCAGGTCACAACGGGCGGCGAGCTGACCCTCGACATGCTGGATCTGACCTACAGTCCCACGAGCCGCACCTATGAGGCCCCGCTGCAGCTCAAAGCCGCGGGCGGGGTGTTCGTGATTGATGACTTCGGCCGCCAGAGACAAAGCCCGCAACAGATCGTCAACCGCATGATCATACCGCTCGAGGCGGGTGTCGACTATCTCTCGCTGCAGACAGGACGCAAGTTTGCCACACCCTTCGACGCCCTGCTGATCCTGTCGACGAACATTCCGCCGTCTGAGTTGGTGGACGATGCGGCGTTGCGGCGTCTGCGCTACAAGATCCTGATCGACAGTCCCGATCGCGACACCTACATCGAGATTTTCGCGCGCACCGCAAATCGCTTTGGCATGGAGCTGACCGACGAGATTCTGGCGTTCGTGTTGATGGAACTCTACCCCAACCAGCCAGGAGCGGGCTACCAGGCCTTCCATCCGCGATTCCTGATCGAGCAAACCCGCTCGATCTGCACCTATGAACAAGTAGAACCGCAGTTGACACCCGACTTTCTCCGCCGGGCCTGGCGGAATCTGTTCACGCAGGACTGACCCAAAGTCCCGCGGGGCAGCGCACCACTGATGGCGAACACCTCAGTGGTCAGACCAGCGGTGTAGAGCTTTCGACGCTTCCGATATGCGCATCCATCCGCTCAACTGCGCCTTGATTGTTCCGCGGTCAGGCGGCTCCGAGCCCGACATACCGGGCCAAAAGGTCAGGTTCGGCATCGAGCCGGGTCCGGTCAGCCGTTTCGACCGAGCGGCCATGTTCGAAGAAGGTCACCCGGTCCGCGAGCCCACGCACCGCCTCGATGCGTTGCTCGACGAGGATGACCGCCGTTCCGGCCGTCCTCAGTTTGGCCACGACATTGCGGATGCGCGTGATCATCGAGGGCTGCAAGCCTTCGGTGGGCTCATCGAGCAGCAAGAGACCCGGTGCCAGGCAAAGCGCCCGTCCCATGGCCAGCATCTGTTGCTCGCCACCCGAAAGGGTACCGGCGGGTTGGTCAAGGCGCTCAGCCAGCACGGGAAACAGCTCGAAAACATGCGCTTTGGCATCGGACGAACGGTTGCCGGCCATCAAACCGATCTCGAGGTTCTCGGCAACCGTGAGTTCGCCGAACAGGCGCCGGCCCTGCGGCACGTACCCGACGCCTTGGCGCGGGACAAGATGCGGCGGCAGGCGCGCTAGATCGGAGCCGTCCAGCAGCACCGCGCCCGTGCGCACCGGCACGAGCCCCATCACCGCCTTGAGCGCCGTGGTCTTACCCGCGCCGTTGCGCCCGATCAGGCACAAGACTTCACCCGCTTCGACCGAGAAAGAGACACCGCGCAACGCCTGTACTTCGCCGTAGAAGACATCCACGCCGGAGATTTCGAGCCTCATGGAGCTGCGTCCTCTGCGCCTGTGCCCAAATAAGCCGCCTGCACCTCGTCGTTGGCTCGGATCTGATCAGATGTGCCCTCGGCCAGCACGCGGCCCTGCACAAGGACCGTGATGCGCTCGGCCAGCGACATGACCACCGCCATGTTGTGCTCGATGAGCAGCACCGTGGTGGTCTCGGCGATGGTCTGGACGAGATCGATGAAGCTGGCGATTTCGCCATCGGACAGCCCTTGCGTGGGTTCGTCGAGGATGAGGAGCTTCGGGTCCAGCGCAAGTCCCATCGCCACTTCGAGCAGGCGCTGGTGGCCGTAACTTTGAGCACGCGCAATCTGGCCCGCCCGATCGGCAAGGCCGACCCGGTCAAGCGCCGTCATCGTAGCGGCATGCACCTTGTCTCTGGCGGCTGTTCTCTGAACGGCAAGCGCCACATTGTCGAAGAGGCTCAGGTTTCCGAAGACCGACGTGATCTGGAACGTATAGGCGATGCCGAGCCGCACACGGGCGTGGGCGGGCAGCGGCGTGATATCGACTCCATCGAACATGACCGTCCCACTGCTGGGCGCGAGGCGCCCCGAGAGCAAGCTCACGAACGTTGTCTTGCCGGCCCCGTTCGGCCCGATCAGGGCACGGATCTGGCCGTGCGGCAGATCGAAATTCACTTGATCGACGGCCCGTAAGCCGCCGAAATCGCGCGTGAGGCCACGTGCCGAGAGCAACATCAGGGCAGCCAGGGCCATGCGCGGGCACGCACGAGGCCGAGCAGGCCTCGCGGCGCGAACAGAACGAGCGCCACCAACGCCGCGCCAACAACAAGGAGGTAGGCGTCGGTGACTCCACTGGCCAGATCGACCAGATAGAACATGAAGCCTGCCCCGATCAGCGGGCCCAGCACCGTGCCCGCACCGCCGAGCAGCACCCAGAGGAGCGGAAGAATCGAGTATTGAATCGATGCAAACGTCGCCCCGACATACCCAAAGAGGAGTCCGTAGAAAGCTCCAGCCGCCCCCGAGATCAAGCCCGACAGGACAAGCGCCTGCAACTTAACACGGAACGGATTGTAACCGAGCATGGCCGCCCGCGCCTCGTTCTCGCGGATCGCCACCATGACGCGGCCTGTGCGCGAACGGGCGAGCCACAGGCTGAGCAGCAGACAGACGGAAAACAGCGCATAGGCCGCAATGAACCGCGCGTCCGGCTGCGCGAGGTCAAAACCGGCAATGACCCGTCCGGCTGCAGGCACCACGAAGCCTTCGTCACCGCGCGTGACCTCGGTGAAGTAGAGCACGGTCAGATACCCCGCCTGCGCGAACATCAGCGTGACGATCATGAAGGAAACACCCACAGTCCTCAGGGCAAGGAGCCCCGTGGCACAGGCAAGGACTGCTCCGGCGGCAAGACCCGCGCCCAGTCCGGGCAGAGCACCCCAGCCGAGATGCTGAATAGGCAAGCCCGCACCGTATAGCCCGGCTGCAAAGAACATCGCATGTCCAAGGCTCAGGAGCCCCGTATAGCCGAAGGCGATATTGTAGCCGATTGCGAAACTTGCCAGAACCATGATGCGCGCGAGGTTGCCGTGGTGATAGTCGGGCAGCACGAAATGCATCGCGCCCAAGACTGCGAGCACACCCAGATGGAGCGCCAGCGCCCGGCTCATGCAGCGCGCGTCCCGAACAGACCATGCGGGCGAAAGACCAGCACCATCGCAACTACGAGCGTCGCCAGGATCTTTGCCAGAGTAGGCGAGAAGAAGACCGAAATGATGCCGTCAGACAGCCCGATGATGACGGCCGCCAACAATGTTCCCCTCAGCGACCCGAGCCCTCCGATGATCACGACTATGAAGCTCAACAGCAGCGGGTCTCCGCCCATCAGGTAATGCGCCTGCTGGATCGGCACGATCAGGACGGCACCAGCGGCAGCAAGCGCCGCGCCGAGGGCGAAAACGCCTGCATAGACGCGATCGACGGGAATTGCGAAAGCGGTCGCCATCTCGCGGTCGATCTGGGTTGCACGCATCACCAGCCCGGCGCGGCTGCGTGTGATCCCAAGCCAGACCACCAACATCAGACCAGCCGAAGCGGCAATGACGAACAGCTTGTAGGTCGTGGTCCCGAGCCCCCACGGCCAAATGAGGCTGAGGCCATCCGCGCCGAACTCGACCCAGGGCAGCGCGATGCGTGTATTGAACGGTGGCTCGACGGGACGCGCATCCGGCCCGAACCCCATAAGAGTCGCCTGCTGAAGGATGTAGAGGAGCCCGATCGTCGCAACGATTGTGGCCTCGGGGTTGTACTCGAGGCGCTTGAGAACCAGCCAATCAGTCGCCGCCGCCAATCCTCCGACGATCAGCGGTGCAAGCGCCAACGCAGCCACGAATCCCAGCGCCGGATGCCCCCCAATGGTCGTGGCCGTGAACCAGGCAATCACGGCGCCCAGCATAAAGAACTCTCCGTGTGCGACATTGACCACCCGCATCACACCGAAGACGAGGCTGAGCCCGAGTGCCGTCAGCGCCAGAACGGCTGCCTGCACAGCGCCTTCCAGCATCGCCAGCATCAGATGCGGCCCAAACTCCATTCAACGCCCCCAACCTCTGCCACCTGGCATTTCGCACACCAGCTCCCACACTGAGCACCTGCCATCCGAGTTGGGGAGGACGCTAGGACCGGCGGCCTCAATGCGCAATCATGAAGCGCATACGCAGCCGCGTTCGGGCCCCGGTATCGTTGCTGCAAACATCTTGGTGCCGCAGAAACGCATGTAGCTTCGAAGAAACATTTGAATGCTCGCACCCAGGACAACAAAAAATAGTCGCGTGGCCACAGCTCGTTCTGATGATCTCCCGGCGCAACTGCGCTGTCACCTCCTGCACGGCAATGGTGGCAGCACCGGCCTCGACGACGAAGTTCATCGAGGCCGTGCAGTGCCTCCCCAGCGCTAGAGGCTTTGAGTGGTGTAGTCGACCTCGTCCGGATAGAGGCCGTCCTCGATCGAGGTCGTGTGCACGACGTTCAGTGCACCGTTCTTCACCTCGCTGATGAATTGCAACCCGAATGTCTGGTGGGTCTTGCCGTTGAATATCTTCGGGCCCTGCGGATGAGCGCGGGATGCGGGGATCTCAGACATCGCCTCGACCGCTTCGATCAGTTTCCCCCGGTCCGCCGGTCCTTGATAGCCTGAGGCCTGCATGCCGTCCTTGATGATGTGAAGCGTCTCCCAGCACCCGAACATGTGCGCGTACGTCGAGATGTCCTTCGGATCGGAGATCGAGGCTCCGGTGTCATCTACGCCCACTTCCTTGCGGTAGAACGCATCATGTGCCGATCCGGTCGCGTAGCGCGGATTGCCTTCCCAGAAGTAGGTGCCTTCGAGAAACTCCAGTCCCGGGCTCTGGAGGTTCACCGCTTCGAGACTGTCGATAAAGCCGAAGACCTCCGGGCGCTGACCGCCGAAGAACTCACCCATTTCCTTGACGAAGGTCAGCACGCCCGGTCCGACCATGACGTGGTAGAGCACCTCGGTCACGCGCGGGATACGCGGGAAGTACTTGAGAAACGAAGTCTCGGTCGGCGGAATCGCGATCTGCTGGATCACCTCACCGCCTTGCGCGGCCATCGCCTCGGTGAAGAAATCCCTGTGGTCATGCCCGAAAGCGAAATCGGGGAAGATCATCGTGACCTTCTTCCCGAGGTTCTGGCTCACCCAGGGCGCCATGGCGATCACCTGGGACTTCACGTCGGTTATGCCTGGCTGCAGCGTGTAGCGGTTGAGCTTGCCGGACGCCACATGATGGCCTTCCGAGACCACGAAGTAGGGAAGCTTCAGCTCACCCGCCCGCGGAGCCGAGCCGATCACCACATGGCTGAAGAGCGTGCCGAACGCGATGTCGCAGCCGTGCTGGTTGGCGAATTTCTCGATCACTTCCGAGCCACGTTTCGGATCGGTGCCGTCGTCTTCAGCAATGATCTCGACCGGACGCCCGTTGATGCCGCCCCAGTCGTTGATCAGGCGAACCGCTGCCTGCGTGGTTCGGTCGTACCAACGGCCGTATGCGGCACCTATACCGGTTCGATGGACCTGAAAACCGATTTTGATCGGCTCGGCGCTGTGCGCCTGGATGAAGGGCATCGCCCCCGTGGCCGCACCTGTCGCCGCCACGCCCTTCAGCACGCCCCGGCGCGTTGGGTGGATAAGCGCTTTGCGTTTCATGATATCCCTCCTTCGTCAGCTGCCGTGGCCGTCGCGGAAACCGTGGCTTTGCAGGGGTGAAATGTCCAGCCCTAAGCGCCGCTCCCCAAGGGCACTTAGAGAGGGCGTTCTGCGTTCTCGCTCGATTGGGTCAGGCACCCGTCGGCGTTGATAGAAGCCAGAGACCAAATGCTGTGTAGCCGACCATCAAAGCAGCGAGCGGGATCTGTCCGATGGTCGCTCGGCGTGGCTCACCTTCGATGTCGAGTGCGATCGCATGCGCGACAAGCACGGCCAACAGATGGCCTGCCACAATTGCCGCCGACTGGATTTGCCAGATCACCTCGACGCTCTCGAGATTGTTCAGAAACGACGTGGTGACATGCCGTTCGCCAACGCCCAGCCAATCGGCACCTGTGGCAAACGGGTCTGACAGCGCCAGGAATGCGTATTGACCGTTGACCAGGAGCACCGTGAGGTAGTGGGCAAAGTGGTAGGCCAGCGCGATCGGCAGCAGCGACAGGGCCAGGCGGCCCAGCATCAGGCCACGTGAAGCTGGGCTCCCAGCAAAGATTCGCCCGGCATTCACCGACAGGACGAACAGAGAGCCCATCACCAGCGCCATTTTCATCAGCCCTAGCGTGTTCTCCGCTTGCACGGCCGAACGGCCAGGGAATTCAAGCGGGTTCACACCGATCAACTCGAGCCAGACAAACGTGCCGGCCAGCCCGTCAAAAGACACCGTGGCAATCAGCAGGGTGACGAAGATGGTCTCGATCGATCCGAGCGGGCGGCGCTCGACCAGCCGCGCGCCTGGGAGCGTCACCCGCAAACGACACCCCGTGCGATCGTCCTCGATACGGATGGGTGCAACACGTGCAATCAGCGCGAAGAACACCGAGAAGGTCTCGCACCGCTCCCTCCATTCGTCACCCCAGATCAGCATCGCCGTGAAGTGAGCCGTCCAGTACACCACAACGACCCATGCGAGACGCTCCGGGTCGTTGGGCGCAACGTCGACCAGCTCGAACCATGCGACTGCAGCCAAGCCCAGCAGCGCCGGCCAGTCACGCAACCACACCGGCAGTTGCCGGTCGCTCGTCCCGAGCAGGCGGCGTGCCAGTTCGACCGGGCCACTCCACGGATTGATCGCGGACCAGAGATTACCCAACAGCGCAACGAGAAGCGTGAAGCCCACCCACCATAGTGTCCAGATGATGAGCGGCAGCGGGTTGGCCAGCGGATCACGCGTACCCAAGAAACCTGCGGCTACCAGAAAGAGAAAGGCGCAAAAGCCTACCCAGCTTGTCCAGGGTCTGAGGCGCAGAACCGGGAGCGGGATGTTGAGGCTTGCACCAAACAACCCGTTCAGCCAGCGACCGGGTGCAATCGAGAGCACCGCAAACGACACCGCCACCGACGCAGCCCCCCCAGCGAGGTAGTAGCCGGTCGGAAGCAGCATCACCAGACCACGGTCGGCGGCGTGCGCCCACGCCAAACCGGGCGCTGCCATCGCGAGAACGAAGAGTGCGAAGCCGCGGTGCAACGTCACGGCGGCTCCTCGCGGTCAGAACCGAGCGGCCAAAGCGGCGATGATTGCATCTCCCATCTCGGAGGTGGACGCGGGCGAGTCGCCGCCCGCCTGCATCAAGTCCGCGGTGCGAACACCTTGCGCGAGCACGTCGTTCACCGCGCCTTCAAGCATGTCCGCTTCGTGTCCGAGTTCAAATGAGTATCGCAAAGCCATGGCAAAACTCAGAATACATGCACACGGGTTGGCCTTCCTCTGCCCCGCTATGTCGGGTGCTGAGCCATGGACCGGCTCGTACAGTGCCTTTGGCCTGCCGTTCTCCATGGGTGCACCCAGTGAGGCCGAGGGCAGCATCCCGAGTGAGCCGGTCAGCATCGCAGCACAATCCGAGAGGATGTCACCGAAAAGGTTATCGGTCACGATCACATCAAACTGCTTGGGCGCGCGCACGAGCTGCATGGCACCGTTGTCGGCGTACATGTGCGAGAGCTCGACCTCGGGATAGTCTTTCGCGATCACCTCGACTTCCTCACGCCAGAGAATGCCCGCCTCCATCACGTTGGCTTTCTCCATCGAGCAAAGGCGCTTGCCGCGCTTCATGGCGAGATCGAACGCCGCCCGGGACACCCGGCGGATTTCGGATGTGGTGTATCGGTGGGTGTTGATTCCGACCCGCTCGTTGCCTTCGGTGTGGATGCCTCGCGGCTCGCCGAAATACATCCCCGAAGTCAGCTCGCGCACGATCATGATGTCGAGGCCGGCGACAACATCGCGCTTCAGCGAGGAGTAGTCCGCGAGCGCATCGAAACACTGTGCTGGACGCAGGTTGGCGAAAAGATCCATTTCCTTTCGCAGACGCAGAAGTCCGCGCTCGGGCTTCAACGAAAAGTCCAGGTCGTCATATGCAGGACCACCCACAGCACCCAGCAGAACCGCATCCACCTCCTGCGCTCGGGCCATTGTTACATCGGCCAGCGGCACACCGTGGGCGTCGTAGGCGGCACCTCCGACCAGGTCTTCTTCGACCGAGAACGAGAGCCCGCGCACGTCCTTGAACCAAGCGATCGTCTTGCGCACTTCGGCCATCACCTCGGGGCCGATTCCGTCGCCGGGAAGCATCAGAAGCGTCATCGTGGTCATTGGGGCTCCCCCTTGTCCTTTGCGTTCGCGGCGAGTTGTGCGGGATCGGAGCATCAAGATCAAGCGCACAGGTGGTCAGCTCCAACGGTGCTTTCGGCGATCGAAAGCAACGCATCACATGACAGGTGAGTTAACGATATTGTGGTGTGCTATGTTAGCGTTGGCCGAGGAAACTCGCAGCGGACTCCAAAGGACCGCCCGGCATGAAACATGCAGACGAGATCGCATCTGTCCCCCCGGACACGGCTGAAAGCGATGGGCTTCGTGATCTGTTGATGACTGTCAGCGATGGCGTCATCGTCGTGGACGCCGACCTGTGCGTTAAGTCTGTCAACCAAGGCTATCTCGAGCTTTTCGGCCTGACGCCGGAAGAGTGTTTGCCCGGGACGCCCGCCGCAGTGATTTACAGCCGTCTCGTCGAACTCGGCAGCTTTTCCTGCGATGGATTGAGCATGGAGGCGGCCATCCGCCAGCGCTTTCCTGAAACGCTCGAGTTGCATACCTCACGTGAGCAGCGCGAGTTGCCCGATGGGCGCGTCATCGACGTCTACCGACAGCGCATGACCAATGGCGACTGGACCAATGTGCTGATCGACGTGACCGAGAAGGTCCAGCGCACGCGGGTGCTGGAGCAGCAGCGCAAATTGATGGACAGCATTCTCGAGAACACCACCGACGGAGTCGCGCTCGTGACCTCGGAGGGGCGCTACATCGCCTTCAACAGCCGCTTTCTCGAATTCTATCGGATTCCGCCCGAAAAGGTGTACTGGGGGATCGAGTTCTGGGACCTCGCCGAGCTGCAGGGCGATATCGCGGATTTCTCACCCGAGGATCGTCGCGCAGAACTTGAGCGGCGCCACCACTTTGCGACCAACCCCGAGATCGTCTCGATCCGGCGCAAGCTTGGCGATGGTCGGACGCTCCTGATCCACAAGACCGTTCTGGACGATGGCGGTTGCGTGATGACGATGCGCAACATCACCGGTGAACTGATCCGTGAACGCGAGTTGATCGAGGCCCGTGCTATTGCCGAGAGCTCGAGCCGTCAGAAATCCGAATTCGTAGCAACAATGAGCCATGAGATGCGCACACCGCTCAACGGCATTCTCGGGGCGGCGGCGCTGCTTGAGCGCTCAGGGCTGGATCAGCAGCAGGTTGGATTGGCCGAAATTATAAAGTCCTCGGGCAACGTGTTGCTCAGGCTCATCGACGACGTGCTCGACATCAGCCAGATCGAGGCGGAAACGTTTCATCTGGTTGATGAGGAACTTGTCGTGGCTGACATGATCGAGGAATGCGTGTCCACCGTGCGCCATACAGCCGAAGACAAGGGCCTCGCACTCGGGAGCCGGAAGCGCGGTACTTCGAACGTCTTGGTCCAGGGCGACATTGTGCGCCTAAAGCAGATTGTGCTCAATCTGCTCACAAACGCCATCAAGTTCACCACCCATGGCGAGGTTTCGCTGTGCTTGCGGGTCTGGCGCGATCGTGAGATCGCGGTCCATGAGATCACCGTGAGCGATACGGGCATCGGCATTCCGGAAGTTCTGCGAGGGCAAATCTTCGACCGCTTCTACCAGATCGAGGGAGACTTGACCCGGAGCCGCGGCGGCGCCGGACTGGGCCTCGCGATCGTGAAGAAACTGGTCGATGCCATGGGCGGCACGATCAAACTCGATTCGGAACTTGCACGTGGCTCGACCTTCACGGTCACGCTCCCGCTTGCCATTGTGCCCTGGGGGCGCATCCAACCGGTAGACGGGTAGGCCGCCATTGCAGCGGTGACAAGCCGTACTCGGCGATTCAGCGACGGTCGAAGGGACGCCGACCCGCGGGGAGCCAACTCAACGTCAAAGCACCTGCAACGGGCGTTAGGCGCTCAACGTCTCCTCACGCCGATCGGTTGCCGAAGGCGGCGTGCGCCCGAGCGCACTTACTGCATTGCGAGCGTCTTTGGTCAACGTCATGTCCAACGCATCGAGCGACGGGTTCAACTGCTCGAGATTGCGCGCCCCGATGATCGGACAGGTCACATCTGGATGACCCGCGGTCCAGGCGACAGCGAGCGTGACTGGATGAACGCCGATTTCACGCGCATGCGCCGTGAACGCCGCCGCGGTGTCGTAGACCCAGTCCTCGCCGTAGCGCGACGCGTACATGCTGTTCTGGATCAGCCGGCCCGCACCGGGGCGCGATTCTGGACCATATTTGCCCGAAAGCAGCCCACCCCCCACTGGTGAATAGGTGATCACTCCGATGTTCTCGGCACGGGCCAACGGCAGAATCTCGACCTCGACCTGGCGTTTGACCAGATTGTACATCGGCTGGATCACTTCGATGAGCGACCACCCATGCAGTGTCTGGAGGCCCAGTCCCTTGGCGATCTGCCATGCGGCCCAGTTCGACACGCCAACGTGAAGGACTTTACCGGCGCGGACCATGTCCTCGACGGAGCGAAGCTGCTCCTCCATGGGAACGTCGTCTTCCCATTTGTGGATAAAGAGCACCTCGACCCGATCGGTGCCCAGACGCTTGAGCGAGTTCTCCAGCGCACGTGTCATATGTCGACGGCTCACACCGCCATCATTGGGCCCCGGTCCCATGGCGCCGTGGCACTTTGTGGTGATCACCAGTTCATCGCGCTCATGCGCCATCAGCCCACCGAGAATTTCCTCGGCCCGGCCGCGCTGGTACACATCCGCACAATCGAGAAAGTTTATCCCGCGCTCGCGCACGGCCTTGTACATCTCGGCGGACGTGGCCTCGTCTGCGTCGCCACCAAACGCCATCGTGCCGTAACAAAGCGGTGAAACGCGCAGCCCCGTGCGGCCCAGCAGAACATGATCGGTCATCGGTAAGGCCTCTTAGTTGTTGATCCGAAGCGAGGCACTGATCTCTTCCAATTGCGCTTGCGCTGCAGCCCCTGGCAACGAGAACTCGGTTCCGATCAGAGCATCATCTCCAGCTGTCCGAATGGAGAGATTGTCATCAAACCGGTGGATCCGGTCTGCGTCTGAACACTGAAATCCATAGCCCGCGATTCAGCAACCATGCGAAGTGAACATTCAAGTGGAGTTGCCACCAAAAAGCCCTTGTCCCCGAGCCTGCGCCGCTCAAACGACGGATCTTGTGCGGACACCTCTGCACCCTGATATCCGGGTCGGAAACCGAGAGCCTATGGTGAGAGATGCGTTGACAGTCTTGCGAACCGCTCCAAGAAGGCTTGCTGTACCACTGACGTTGGCCGGGGGTCCAGCCGAACATCGCTCGCACCCTTGAAACGGGGGCGCGGGAAGTGCCGTGATGCCTCGGCGTCCGTAAAGCCTGCGAGCTGCGTCGCCTCGAACCACGCGCACGCCCGATCGGCACGCTTGACCAGTTTCTTGAGCACGTCTCTGGGCACAGGCGGCAACCCAAACCTGATGTGAACAGCGGCCTCGAGCTTTGCTTCGAACGCCTTGTAGTCCAGACCAATAGCGGCCTTGAACGGCGAGATCATGTCGCCGATCACATACTCCGGCGCGTCGTGAAGGAGAGCGGTCAGTCGATCGGCCGGGCTGGCACTCGGCTTGTAGATGCCGACAAGATGCTCGACCAGAAGCGAATGCTCCGCCACCGAGTAGGGGTGCTCTCCCACCGTCTGGCCATTCCAGCGCGCCACGCGTGCCAGCCCGTGCGCGATGTCTTCGATTTCTATGTCTAACGGAGATGGATCCAGCAGATCGAGCCTGCGCCCCGACAGCATCCGTTGCCATGCTCGCTCCGCCATGGCGCGACTCTTAGGACGCCTGCTGTACATTGTCGAGTAACGCTCTGACTGCTATAGGCCCGCCAACAACCAGGGGCAGCACCCCGGAGTAGGAGCACAACATGACCGACTACGCCGTCAAGGATATCTCGCTCGCCGATTTCGGACGCAAAGAGATTGCCATTGCCGAGACCGAGATGCCTGGTCTGATGGCAACCCGTGAGGAGTATGGTGATGCTCAGCCACTGAAGGGCGCGCGGATTGCGGGCTCGCTGCACATGACGATCCAGACGGCGGTACTCATCGAGACGCTCACGGCCCTTGGCGCAGATGTTCGCTGGGCATCGTGCAACATTTTTTCCACGCAGGATCATGCCGCGGCCGCAATTGCCGCAAGCGGCACGCCGGTGTTTGCCCACAAAGGGGAGACGCTCGAGGAATACTGGGACTTTGCCGATCGGATCTTCCACTTCCCCGAGGGCACCTGCAACTTGATCCTCGACGATGGCGGGGACGCGACGCTCTACATTCTCTACGGTGCGCGCGTCGAAGCCGGCGAGACCGATCTGATCGAAACGCCGACGACCGAGGAAGAAGAAGTCCTGTTCGCCCAGATCAAGAAGCGTCTTGCAGCATCGCCGGGCTGGTTCACCAAGCAGCGCGAAGCGATCAAGGGCGTCTCGGAAGAAACCACCACAGGTGTCCACCGGCTCTACAAATTCGTCGAGGAAGGCCTTCTGCCGTTTCCGGCGATCAATGTAAACGACAGTGTCACGAAGTCGAAATTCGACAACAAGTATGGCTGCAAGGAGTCGTTAGTGGACGGAATCCGCCGCGCCACCGACACCATGATGGCCGGTAAGGTCGCCGTCGTGTGCGGTTATGGCGATGTCGGCAAGGGCTCTGCGGCGTCACTGCGCGGCGCAGGTGCGCGCGTCAAGGTGACCGAGATCGACCCGATCTGCGCGCTGCAAGCGGCGATGGACGGCTTCGAGGTCACGACACTCGAAGAAGTGGCCCCGTCAGCCGACATCTTCATCACCACAACAGGCAACAAGGACGTCATACGCATCGAGCACATGCGCGAGATGAAGGACATGGCGATCGTCGGCAACATCGGCCACTTCGACAACGAGATTCAGGTTGCCTCCCTCAAGAACCACAAGTGGACAAACATCAAGGATCAGGTGGATATGATCGAGTTCCCGAGCGGGAACCGCATGATCCTGTTGTCGGAAGGACGTCTTCTGAACCTTGGCAACGCCACTGGACACCCATCGTTCGTGATGTCGGCCAGCTTCACCAACCAGACCCTGGCGCAGATCGAGCTTTGGCAGAACGGTGATCAGTACGAGAACAAGGTCTACACCTTGCCGAAGCATCTCGACGAAAAGGTCGCGCGTCTGCACCTCGCGAAGGTCGGCGCGAAGCTCACTGAACTTCAACCAGAACAGGCCGACTACATCGGCGTGACCGTGGAAGGCCCGTTCAAGCCCGAACACTACCGCTACTGAGAGCACGCTGCTCCTGCGCCGTCTGATGCGCCGCCTGTTCATCGTGCTCGTGGCACTGGTGCTGGCGGCGCCCCTGCTGCTCAGGCCTGAGGACGTGCCGCTACCCTTTCGGCCATGGGGACCGCTCGATCTTGCGGCGGAACCGGGCGTGTTCACGCATCTGAAGCTCTGGCGCGCGCGGGACGTGTCGTACTGCAGGGCAGCGCTTCTCCGCGCAGATGCGGCCGCCACGGCGATCCCCGACCGAGTGGTCTCCGATGCCTGTCACGTGAAAGATGCAGTTCGTGTGACCGGGCTTGCCAGTTCGCGAATGGCGCCTCTTGCGACCCGCTGCACCATCGCGCTGCGCCTGTATCTCTGGGAGCGTCATACGCTGCAACCCGCCGCCGAGCGCCTCTTTGGGACAGGTGTTGCCGAGGTCGAGCATCTCTCGAGCTACTCGTGTCGGCGCATCCGAACAGTGTCCGGCCCGAGTTCGAGGATGAGCCAGCACGCGACAGCAAATGCAGTCGACATCTCAGGCTTTCGTCTTCGCGACGGGCGCCGCATTCGACTGCTGGACAGTTGGGACGGCAATGGTCCCGAAGCCGACTTCATGCGGATAGCCCGGGACGGGCTTTGCCAATGGTTCAACACAGTGCTGGGGCCCGACTACAACGCTCTTCACGCCGATCATTTCCACGCGGATATGGGACTCTTTCGTGTCTGTCGCTGAGAAGACGGGTCCACCACAGTCGCTGCCTGCACTAGTCCTCCAGCACACCTGCATCACCGAGAACCGAGAGCCAGACACCTGCAAGCGCGTGCGGGCGTGGATCGTATCCTGTGTCCTGGTAGATCACGTGCAGTTTTCTGCCCCCGTCGTACACGCTGATCTGGTGATACGCGTGGTCCAGTTCCCCATCCTGGGAGACGTCACGCATGTCTGTTCGCACCTTGATCCGCTGCCCCCGATACCCACAGTCGAGCGCTCGCTCCGCCGGCTCGTCGCAAAGCGTGCCGAACACGCGATAGCGCGCACCCCGACGCGTGTCTGGCCGATCCAGGCTGACGGACCGACGGAACAAGGTGACACGGGCATCGTCCTCATAGTGAACACGCCCGATCTCACGCAGCGGGTTGGCGGCGAACTCGGCAAACAGGGGATCGTCTCGAATGCCGAGCCGCGGTTTGGCCGCATCCACCGACATTGTCCACACCGTGATGACGTTGGCGTCCTTGCCGCACAGCAACCTGCCCGAAAAGATGCCGTCCGGCAGTGCGCCAAGTCGCGCATACGACCGCTCGCCATGCTCAGCGACCAATCGACAGGCGGTTGCGGCGTCGGCCTCGGCAATGCCAAGCGCCGCTGCTATAGCAGCAGCAGCGAGCACGGCCCTGCCGCCCCTGCTCATGTGCGCCGGAACACCGCGACGAGCCCGGTGTCCTCAGCATGTTCATGATCTGCGTTTTCGTAGAACGAGATGCGGCGGAAATCGACCGGTGTGATCATCGAGTCCGCAACCAAGTCCGCGAAAGCCGAACCGAAGCCCGCCGCATCGAACACCCCTCCGTTCACTCCCAGCGCGAAGAGCGCACCCGGCCGCGCAATCCGCATGAGCTCGGGCAGGCAGACCGGGCCGACATGGCCATGGGTGAACGTGCCTGCACTTATCAGAGCGCCATAGGTGGCATCCGCTATGTCGAGCGGCCCCGTCAGATCGGCATGGATGCGATTTCGGTACAGCCCTTTCTCTTTCGCCACACGAAGCATTTCGGTTGAAATGTCGATGGCGTCCACGGTGTGACTGACCAGATGTTCGGCCACAAGCCCAGTTCCGGCCCCCACATCGAGCACCGGGTCCGTCTCCGAGCCCGCCTCGGACAGAAAAACCCGGGCGACTTCCCGCGGATAGACATAGCCACGGGCCTGGGCGAAGTCGGTGTCGTAGTCATCCGCCCAGGTGTCGTAGCGCCGCACGGCGTCCGCGGGCGTTTGCAGATTGTAGACCTCGTCAAGATCATCGCGCTCGGTCACGGGGCGTAGCCATCGACAACAGTCAATACGCCGGTCGAGTTCTCGAGCCGAAGCGGCAGGATCGCCTGATACTCCGGGGAATGGTACCATGTCTCGAAAGCCTCGCGGTTCGACCACCGCACGACGACATGACGGTCACCCGGCATCTTGCCCTCGATGTCGGTGGCTTCGCCGCCGCGCACGAGATAGGTGCCGCCGTACTTCTCAAGGGTCGCCGGCACCTGGCGCGAGTACTCCTTAAAGCCATCCATGTTTGTAACGTTCACGTGGACAATGGTGTAACAGCTCATTTCTGGCCCCCCCTGATCATCTCCAGCATATCCGTGTATCTCCCGGCGCGCGCCTTCTCGGGCGTGAAGCCGGGCGGTGCGATGTTCTCTTTCATACCCGATCCTTCCAGGAGCCGGTTCATGAACGCATAGATCGCCGTCACGCAGACTATGTCGTGGATGGCATCCTCGGACCAGCCGGCGTCGGTCAGCGCATCGAAATCTGCCTGATCGACGTTTGCAGGGTGCTCGGTGAGCTTTTCGACATAGCCGAGCGCTGCAGTCATTTCGGGTCGCAGGCTCGAGTGGTCAGTTTGCACATCCGCCTCACCGAACACCGACGGATCGATCCCGAAGGCGCATGCATATCTTCGATGAGCAACAAAACAGTATGTACAACCATTGATTGCCGAGACGTGAGCCGCTATCAGCTCTCGCTCGCCAACCTGGAGGTCCGAATCCATGTTCCGCAAGAATGCATCATGCAGCTCAAGCAACGGCTTGACCCCGCGCGGGAACCGATGCCAAAGCGCCACAAGGTGGTGCTTCTTGGGCAGAGATTCATAGAAGCTCATGAAATTGCCCTTGTAATATAGCGCCGACGCCCTGTGAGGGTTATCAAATTCGTGGACATTCCGCGACTCATACCTGCAGCATCTCAGAGCGCCATCTGCCGATGAATTAACAACTAAGTTATCGTCTTAACCTAAGGAGTTGTCGTGTGAGAGTTCTGGAGACAGTCCTTTACGCGGAAAACCTTGAAGAGGCGGCCAGATTCTATCGCGAAGTCCTGGGCTTGAAGCAAATTGCCAAGGAGGCTGGCAAGCACGCGGTGTTTCAGGCCGAGAATGTCATACTCCAGGTTTTCAAACCCTCGAGTTCATCCGAGACACCCCCAGAAGGCGCACATCTGCCGCTGCCCCCACACGGCGCCAGCGGCGCGGGCCACCTATGCTTCGAGCTCGCAGCAGACGATTTCGAATATTGGATCGAAGTACTGCTTCTGGAAGACATCGAGATCGATGCAGATTTCGAGTGGCCGCAGGGCGGACGTTCGCTCTACTTCCGCGATCCAGCCGGAAATTCCCTTGAGTTTGCCGAACGCCGCATTTGGGATTCTTGACTTGAAAAGCGGTATTGAAACGCGAAAAGTTCTTTTTTAAGTAGAATTTACGTAAATTTCTTCAATTAAGGCAGAATGCGACGCGCGCAGGCCTAACTGAAACCATATTTCATGGGCCTTCTGCGAGCGGGGTGAACTGGGGTAACCGTCCCGGGATAGAATAAGACTTCTGTCCCGGGCGCGTCCTCAAGAGGGCAACGCCCGCCACATCCAAAATACCTTGCCGCAATCCTCCTTCAAATGCAGTCTCCCTTTGGAACAAGCATTTCAGGGGGGCACAGCCATGTCCGGACAAACCGAAGCAAAGCTCAAAGAGTTGGGCATAACCCTGCCGGAACCCGTCGCCCCGGTGGCCGACTACGTGCCTTATGTGCAGAGCGGCAATCTGGTGTTTGTTTCAGGTCAGATACCATTGAGTCCGGATGGCATCGTAACAGGGCAGCTCACCGCCGACGATCATGCCGCCGATGGCGTAGCAGCCCCTGGCTCAAAGCTGCAACTCGCCACCGGAGCCGCCACCTTGTGCGCGCTGAACGTCATAGCGCAGCTCAAGGCCTGCATCGGCGATCTCGACCGCGTGGTGCAGGTGGTCAAGCTGACAGGATTTGTGAACTGCGATGGCACGTTTACGCAGCATCCCCAGGTCATCAACGGAGCATCGGCACTGATGATCGGCGTCTTTGGCGAGGCCGGACGCCATGCCCGTGCCGCAGTTGGGTCATCCAGTCTGCCGCTTGGGGCAATCGCAGAGGTCGAAGGAATTTTCGAGATCAGCTGACGCCAGCGAAATCCGAGCTCCGCACACCGGCACGCCAGACGGCAAGCAGTCGCTCGACATTGACATCGGGGTCGGCTTCCCCGTCTAGCTCAAGATCGTAGCGGCGTTCGGCATGGATGGTCTCGAAGTCGCGCTGGGCGCTTCCTGCCGGACGGTCTCCGCGCCGCGCTTCACGCGCCTGCAACACTTCGAGCGGGCAGTGAACGCCGACGAAGAACACGTCATGTGCCGAGAACAGCCTTTGCAGCACGTCGAACCATCCCTCCGTATCGAGAATGTGCTCCAGGATCAGGTTGTTGCCAGCGTCAGCATAAGCGCCGAGCGAGCGGTGAAATCCATCAAAGAACGCCGAACGTTGTGCGCGCCAGTCGAATTCGCCGCTGTTGAAGCGCGCAAGTGGGAGGACGCCAGAGTCCCTCAGATGGTCGATCGAGATATGCCAGAACGGCGCCTCGATCCGCGCCTGCAGCGCGCGTGCGATTGTGGATTTGCCGCTGCTGCTCGCCCCATGCAAGAATATGATGTGCGACAAACTCAGTGTGCCCTCGAACGCGCGCGCAGCTATGGCTTGTAGTTGCCCATTTCGCAGATCAGTGCCCATTCATCCACGGTCACCGGCACCACAGAAAGACGTGATTGGCGCACCAGCGCAAACTCGGAGAGCTTCGGCTCGGCCTTGATCTCCGCCAACGTCACATGACGGGGCATCGGTGCAACTGCACGGACGTCGACGCACTGCCAGCGCTGATCTTCGGTTGTCGTATCCTGATGCGCCTCGGTGCAGACTTCCACCAGCCCCACGATCTGCTTCTCGTTGACCGAGTGATAAAAGAAGCCGAGATCGCCGAGCTTCATGTCCAGCATGTTGTTGCGCGCCTGGTAGTTTCGTACGCCATCCCACTCTGCGCCCGCATCTCCCGCGGCAACTTGGTCATCCCAACCCCACGTGTTCGGTTCGGATTTGAACAGCCAGTACGCCATGCGCAGATCCTCGATCCCCATGTCTCTCGTTTCGCTCTCTGCCCCGCCGACACGCCAATGGCAAGTGCGGCATGGGTTCAGGCCTTGGCACCCTTGCGTCCAGAACCCAGTTGCGGCGTCGACCTGGTGTCCAGCGGCCAGCGGGGGCGCGGGATCACCGGGTCGTCCGCCAATCCTGCCGAAAGGCGTTCGATTCCAGCCCAGGCGATCATCGCGCCATTGTCGGTACAGAGCGCAAGGGGTGGCGTGCTCACATCAAAGGCCTCCGTTGCTGCGGCGCGCTCCAGTTCCTTGCGCAACGCGATGTTGGCCGCCACACCGCCCGCCACCGCGACGACCGGTGTCTCGACTGACGGGTGGGTCTTACGGAACACGCCCATTGCGCGGGCTGCCTTCTCTCCAAGAACATCAGCAACGGCCAATTGAAAGCTCGCAGACAGATCATCGACGTCGCGCTGATACAGCCCGCCCTGGGCGTCGATCAGCTGATCACGCGCACGCACCAGCGCTGTCTTGAGGCCCGAGAACGATAGATCACATCCCGGGCGATCAATGAGCGGACGCGGCAAGGCGAAGCGCAACGGATCGCCACCCGCGGCGCGGCGCTCGATCTCTGGTCCTCCGGGAAAGCCCAGACCGAGCACACGGGCGATCTTGTCGAACGCCTCTCCCGGCGCGTCGTCGATCGTGCCGCCGAGACGGCGATAGGTGCCAACCGAACCAACGTCGAGAAACTGGCAGTGCCCGCCCGAGGCCAAGAGCATCAGATACGGGAAGGTATTCCCATCCACGAGCCGCGGTGTCAGCGCGTGACCCTCGAGATGGTTCACACCAATCAAAGGCACACCGGCCCCTGCTGCAAGACCGCGCGCCGTCATCACCCCCGCCAGCAGGCCGCCGATCAGACCGGGGCCGGCAGTGACCGCAATGGCATCCAGCTCACGAAGGGTGCATCCCGCTTCGCGCAAGGTTTCGCGAACAACAATATCTGCGCGCTCGGCATGTGCACGCGCTGCGATCTCCGGGACGACGCCGCCGAATGCGGCGTGCAGATCGCCCTGCCCCTGCACCACATTCGAGAGAATCTCACCTGGTCCGTCCGCTACGCCATGCACGACCGATGCAGCCGTCTCGTCGCAGCTCGATTCCAGTCCCAAGACTGTATAGGCACGCATCGCATCCCCAAGGTGCCGGATTGACGTCAACACGGGCGCGCACAGAAGATTGCCGCCGCCGCAAGCGCACCTTACTAAGAGGCTCGAGCCGAAGGAGAAAGCCCGAATGCACCTGCCGAGCCCCGAACAGCCGCTTCGAATAGGGACCAGAGGCTCGCCTCTCGCCCTCGCACAGGCGCACGAGACGCGTGATCGGCTCATGGCGGCCCACGGCCTGCCAGAGACGGCGTTCTCGATCGAGGTCATCAAGACGAGTGGCGACCAGATCCAGGACCGGGCGCTCAGCGAGATCGGTGGCAAGGGCCTGTTCACGAAAGAAATCGAAGAAGCTTTGCTCGGCAAGACGATCGATATCGCCGTGCACTCGATGAAGGACATGCCCACGGTGCTCCCGGACGGGCTTGCGATTGTCTGTCTGCTGCCGCGTGAGGATGTGCGTGATGCCTTCGTGTCGCGCCGACACCGGACGATCGCCGATCTGCCGAAAAGTGCCATCGTCGGATCGTCTTCGCTGCGCAGGCGGGCACAGCTGTTGAACCGGCGCCCCGACCTGCAGGTGGTGGAGTTTCGCGGCAACGTTCAGACCAGGCTTCGCAAGCTCGATGAGGGTGTGGCGGAGGCGACCTTCCTCGCCATGGCAGGGCTCAGACGGCTGGGACTGGACGACCTGACGACAAGCCCGGTTGGCGATGACGAGATGCTGCCAGCCGTCGCCCAGGGCGCAATCGGTATCGAGGTGCGGGCAGCGGATGACGTCACGTGCGAGCTGCTCGCACCGATCAACGATGCTGACACGGAGACGCAGCTCTTGGCCGAACGGGCCTTTCTCGCGGCCCTGGACGGTTCCTGCCGCACACCGATCGGCGGATTGGCAGCACTGAGCGCCGACGGAATCGCGTTCCGGGGCGAGATCATCCGACCGGATGGGAGCGAGCGCCACGCGACGACCCGCTCTGGCCCGCGCTCTGACGCCGCGGCGATGGGGCGCGACGCTGCGGAAGAGCTCCGCCAAAAGGGCGGCGACGGCTTCTTCGAGGCGTAGCTCGTGGCCGTCCTGCTCACCCGGCCAGGCGATCGGAACACGCGAATCGCGCTGCGGCTCGAGCAGGAAGGTGTCGACTGCGCGATCTGGCCGCTCACCCGAGTGGTGCCCCTGCGCGATCGGATCGACTTCCCGAAGGATGCCGAGGCGATCGTCTTCAGCTCCGGAAACGCCGTTCAGATCTTCGCACAGCTGAGCCCGCTGCGGGCACTGCCGGTTGTCACCGTTGGGAGGCGAACGGCCGAGATCGCCCTCGATGCCGGCTTCAGCGACGTGGAGAGCGCAGACGGCAACATCGCAACGTTGTCCGCCCATATCGCGCAAACCGAGCATCGCCACGTAGTGCATGTGCGCGGGCGCGACACAGCCGGAGATCTGCCCGGTGCCTTGCGCCAACACGACATCTCAGTGAGCGAGCGCATCATTTATTCGGTGTTGCCCGCAGGACCACCCGATTCGCAGGTTGCAGCCGCGATGGTTCGCGGCGAGGTCGATCTCATAACGCTCTGGTCGGCCCGCGCGGGACGTGTTCTGATCTCGTTCCTTGAAGACCACCCTCAAATCGACGCGGCGCGAATCTCGGTGCTGGCGATCTCCAAGCGCGTGGCGGATGAGTTTAATGTATTTAAGGTCAGAGGCATAAGCATCTCTGCTGCACCAAATGCTGAAGCGATGATCGACGCCGTCCTCGATCATCAGGGGGTGGAGCGTTGATGATGTAGGCTGATGGCGATTGTGCTTGCCAACGTCCCCTCATACCTTACCTCACAACAATACGCGCCCCTCAGGGGCCGTGGTGACAGGACCTCGAGGATTCACGTATGAGCGAAACGAAATCCGGCGACACCCCGAAGGACACTGGCGCGGCCGCAGCGCAAGATGTGACCGAGGCCGCCGCTGAAGAAGCCGGACGTGTCGACGACCAGCTGAGCAACGCGCAAGACGAGCGGCAGACCAGCGAGGTCGAGGAAACCACCCAGGCAAGCGAGCCGCAGCAGGGATCGGGATTCGCCGCGACCGCGCTGAAGTATCTTCTGATCATTCTGGTGGTCTTCGGACTGTCCCTCTGGCTGGCACCGAAGTTAATGCCGTATATGCCTGCCAGCATTGCAAAACACATGCAGCCGGGCCAAGCCGTGCTTGACGAACGCTTGGCGGCTATGGATGCAGCGATCGCCGAACAGAGCGAGGCAGCAGAACAGGTGGCTGCCCTCAAGGCGCAGACAGAAGCGCTGACTGAGCGACTGGCTGCTGCGGAAGCTGCAGCCGAGGCAGCGAAGGTCGAAGCCGAGGCCGCTCAACAGGCTGCAGAGGCCGCGACTGCCAACGCGGCCGGCGGTGGTGCCGCCGCAGATATCGTGGCCGCCGCCCGGGACGCCGCGCGCGAGGCTGCGGCAACAGCAGAGACTGCACAGGTCGCTGCCACGGAAGCCGGCAAGGTCGCGTCCGCGGCCACTCGTGACACCGCGTCGCTGGCTCGGCAAATGACCAGCTTCGAAGCGCGGCTTGCGGACACGACCGAAGAGCTCGGAGGACTGAGCGCCAGCCTTGCCAACACGTCCGGTGCGGCCGGGGGCGCGACGCCTGAACTGGCTGCAGCCTTCTCGGCATTGAAGGCCCGCGTCGATGGACTTGTGGATCAGGCCGCGTCGAGCGAGTTCCTGACCCAGACCGACGCAGAGCGATTTGCGACACTCGATGACCTGCGCTCGTCCCGCCTGGCGATCGAGGCCGAGCTTCGCGCGGCCGTGCCCGATCCTTCGGCGGTCGCGACTGACAGCGATCTCAAACTCATGAGTGAGGACACGGATCAGAAAATCTCGAGCCTGTCGGAGCGTATCGATTCTGTCGCGGCGACCGCCGAGCAAGCCACCGCCACCGCCAGTGAGGCGGCAAGCACTACTGCCGAGGCCGTGGGCCGTGTTGACACCGCCATCCGGGGCGCCTCGCTCCGGAGCGCCATCGCCGCTCTCAAAAGCAGAATAGATCATGGCTCTCCCTTCGAGACCCAGCTGACCGAGATTGAGGCATTGACCGGAAATGCCGCCCCCGATGCGTTGCATGCGGTGGCGTCCGGCGGTGTCGATCCCGCCGGCGCACTCAGCCGCAGCTTCGCGGTACCCGCGCAGGAGGCAATTGCTGCCGACATAAAAACGCGCGCAGGGGATGGCATTGCCTCTCAGGCGGGTGCCTGGTTGCAAGGACAGGTCGCCGGGCGGCCCTCAGCCGAGCAGGCCGGCGAATCAGTGCCCGCCATCGTGAGCCGCATCGATGCGCGTCTCGGCGAGGGCGATCTTTCTGCAGCTCTGGCGGAGGCGGAGACGCTTCCTGAAGAATCAAAGGCAGCGCTGGCCGAATGGCTGGACAAGCTGCGCAGCCGCGTCGCGGCCGACCAAGCCTTCGGTGAATTCGCCAACGGGCTCGGCGGCGAACAAGGTTAAGGGAGCAAGATCATGCTCGGATCGCTACTTCGTCTGATCATCTTCATTGGCATTGTCGTCGCCGGCATTGTCGGGGTGACATATCTCGGGCAAACGCCCGGCAGGCTTTCGATCGAGATTGCGGGAACGGTCAGAGAGTATTCACTCGTCCAGGCGGCGGTGATCTTGCTGGTGCTCTTCGCCCTGTTGTGGCTGGCATTCAAGATCGCGGCCTTCGTGCTTGCTTTTGCGCGGTTTCTGGCAGGCGACGAGACAGCGCTCAGCCGCTATTGGAACCGGTCACAGGAGCGGCGCGGACTGGAAGCCCTGTCACGTGGTCTGATGGCGGTTGCCTCTGGCGATGCGAAGACGGCACAGCGCAAGGCACAGAAGGCAGAGAAGCTTCTGCGCAAGCCCGAACTTACCCGCCTCCTCAGTGCTCAGGCCGCAGAAATGCAGGGTGATGAGGACAAGGCGAGGCGCTACTACAAGGCGTTGATGCAGGAGAAGTCGACGGCGTTTGTCGGCGCGCAGGGCCTGCTGCAATTGGCGTTGCGCAACGAAGACACCGACCGCGCGCTGAAGATCGCAGATCATGCCGCCAAGTTGAACCCGAAGGACCGCGATACCCTGGATACCTTGTTCGAGCTTCAGAGCCAGAAATTCGACTGGGCCGCCGCCCGCTCGACACTGAAGCAGATGCACAAGGCCGGTACGCTCGAGAAACCAGAGCTCGACCGGCGCGAAGCGGGTCTGATGCTGGCCCAAGCAGAAGATGCCGACCGCCTTGGGGAACACGAGCATGCGCGTCGCCTGGCCGTAGATGCCGCGAAACTAGACCCGACCAACACGCATGCTGTGGCGAGTGCGGCACGCCTGCTGATAGACGCCGGCTCGAAAATCGCTGCCAGCAAGTTGATCAGCGACTCCTGGCGGCACAAGCCCGATGCCAAGCTCGCCGCCGTCTACGCAGATATCGAGCCGGATGAATCACCCGCCTCCCGACGCCGGCGGTTCGAGGAACTCTTCGCACTGCATGCCGAAACAGCAGAGACCCGCTTCCTGCGTGCCGAGCTCGCCCTGGTTGCCGAGGACTGGTCCGGCGCACGTTCTGCAATCTCGGATCTTCGTGAAACCCAACCGTCGGCGCGGAGCTGTGCCATCATGGCAGCGATCGCAAGGGGTGAAGGTGAACCGGATCACGTGGTTCGCGCATGGCTCGCACGCGCACTTGGAGCGCCGCGCGATGGCGCCACCGACTCCGAGATCAGCCATGCCGCGATGCTGCCACTGCTGATCGACCAAAGCGAGGAGCAGTCCTCATCGCCCGGCTCGAATCGGGAGACCGCGTCAAAACCCGCGACAGACCCGGTCGAGCCGGCTGATGACGAGGGCGAAGACGCCGAGGAAGTCTCCACGGAAGTTCAGGCATCGAGAGAAAAGGCCACGCAAACCGCCGCCTGATGTAACGGGCGCCGGGTTGGCGCGCAGCGCGGTCGCCCTGGTCCGCAGCGGTCTTGCGCCTGGTTGATCCGACGCATAGAAGGCGCGCCATGCTAGGTGTGTCCCAATCCAAGACAGTGTGCTCGAGCAGCCAGAGATTGTGCTCGACGCGACCTGCGCGTGGGCGGCCCAATCGGGCGGATGTCCACATTTCATGACCAAAGACGCGCAGAAAACCAGGACGGGCGAAGTGCGCGTTCCTGAACATGCAGCACGCCCACAGGTTTTCCTTTTCCTGCAAGGCCCGCCCAACGGGTTCTGGCCGCGCCTCGCCGATGGTCTCGAGGCCGCGGGGCACCGGACTGTACGGGTCAATCTGTGCAGCGCAGACTGGCTCTTCTGGCGTCGCAAGGGCGCGATCAACTATCGAGGTAGTCTCCGTGACTGGCCGGATTGGCTTGAGCGTCTGATGTCTGATGAGGGCATCACGGATCTGATCTACTACGCCGACCAACTTCCCTATCACCTCGCCGCCCGTCGCGTTGGCGAGGCTCGGGGAGCACGCCCATGGGCCATCGAGTTTGGCTATTTGCGCCCTGACTGGATCACCATGGAACCCGGCGGCATGGGCAGTGCCTCGTCCTGGCCGAGAGATGCGGCGTCCATACGCCAGCTCGCACATGGCACTCCCGAGCCGGACATGCAGCCACGCTACACCCACAGCTTCGCCGAGGAGGCTACCGGCGAAGTGCTGTTCAATCTTGCCGCCGTGTTCGGCTGGCCGTTCTTTCCACGCTACATCTCAGACAAGCCGCAGCACCCTGTTATCGACTACCTCTGCTGGCTGCCCGAGCTGATCCGCGAGCCCTTCCAGAAGCGTCGCGCTGCGCAGATCGAGGCGGCCTGCCGGGATCGGGACTGGCCCTATCATCTGGTCGCGCTGCAGTTGCAGACCGACTATCAGATCAGGGCGTCTACGAAGTTCGAGCACCTTGAAGAGATGCTCGAGGAACTCGTCGCTTCATTTTCACAACATGCAGCGTCAGGCCACCGGCTTGTCGTGAAGGTCCATCCGCTCGACAACGGCACGCAGAACTGGCCGAAACGGCTTGCACGAATTGCATCCGGACACGGCGTTGCGGACCGGATTCATCTCGTCAAAGGCGGTGATCTGGGCGCAATGATCAGCAACGCAGACGGCGTGATTGTCGCAAACTCGACCGTTGGCCTGCACGCTCTTCAGGCCGAGGTGCCCGTCCTGGCCATGGGGGATGCGGTGTACGACGTGCCGGGCCTCACGCACCAGGATGGACTGGCAGCGTTCTGGCAAAATCCCGCGCCGGTCGACACCCATCTGATGGCTGAACTGGTGCGCGCACTTGCTGGCCACATCCAGATAAAAGGCTCATTTTACAACAGGGAAGGCCAGAAAGTCGCAATTGAACAAATCATCCCGAGGTTGACATGCCCGGCGCCGATCTGTCTATCTGCGCAAAAGACTTAAGTGGCCTGGACCACGGAACCAGATTGGCGACGGTCTTGTTCAGATGGACACGGGGGCATCTGATCAAGCGTCCCAGTATGAGGAGAGCGTGAGCGTTATGATCATTCAAGACCCCCACCAGCCAGTCCCCGATAGCGTCTAATGGCCGGTGGCCTGGCGATTACCGGGTATGCTTGCAGGCTACCCGGTGCCCGAAACGCTGCGGCGTTTTGGAATCTTCTCGATGCTGGTCAGTCGGCCATCAGCAGCATTGGTCCGGACCGTTTCAACACGGCGCGGTTCCTGAGCGCTGAAACTGGCGAACTTGGCAAGACCTACACACTCGCAGCCGGCTTGCTCGACGACGTTTGGGGCTTCGATCCTGGCTTCTTTGGGCTGTCGCGGCGCGAAGCATTGCAAATGGACCCCCAGCAGCGCGTGCTATTGCAGGTTGTTTGGGAAGCGATCGAACACGCTGGGCTCCGGCCCGGGCTGATGGATCGCGCGCGCACCGGCGTTTACGTCGGCGCATCCAGCTCGGATCACTCGATGATGTTCCTCGGAGATCCGGCACGGGTGGATCAGGCGTTCATGCTTGGCAACACCCTTTCGATCATGTCGAATCGGATTTCGTACCTGCTCGATCTCACCGGCCCGAGCTATACCGTCGACACAGCATGCTCTTCTTCGTTTTTCGCACTCGACCAGGCACGCAGAGCGCTTGAGACGGAAGAAATCGACACAGCCATCGTGGGCGCGGTCAACGTGCTCATGTCCCCTTTGCCATTCGTCGGCTTTTCACGGGCCGGCATGCTCTCACCCGAGGGGCGGTGCAAGGCGTTTGATGCCAATGCCAACGGATATGTGCGCTCGGAAGGTGCCGTCGTATTTGTACTGCGCCGACGTCAGGTTGCCGATGTCGAAGGCGACCTTGTGCGTGGACAGCTGATCGCGACCGGCGTGAATTCAGATGGCCGCACCACCGGAATGGCCATGCCGTCAGTTGATGGCCAGTCGAAGCTGCTCAGAAACACTCTGGACGCCAGTGGCATCGACCCCAACGACCTCGCCTTCATGGAAGCGCACGGAACGGGCACACAGGTTGGTGATTTTGTCGAGGCGAGTGCGATCGGCACGATCTACGGTCAAAAGCGCAAGACAGCTTTGCCGATCGGTTCGGCCAAGACAAATGTGGGGCATCTGGAACCGGTTTCGGGTCTCGTCGGCCTGCTAAAGGCGCAACTCTCGCTCGAGCATGGCAGACTTCCACGCTCGCTGCATCTCGAGACGCCCAACCCGGCGATCGATTTTGAAGGCCTCAAGCTCGACGTCGCGACACAATCGCGAGACATTCCACGCCGGCGCAAGCCGTGGATGGCGGCCATCAACTCGTTCGGCTTCGGTGGCGCGAACGCGCATGCCATCATCGCAGAAGCGGCGTTGCCCAAGCGTCGACCGAAGAGCGTGCGCGCCGATACGCCGTTGATCCTGTCTGCCGCAAACGAAGCAGCTCTCGGCGACCTCGGAAAATCTTGGATCAGCTTGCTGGAGCAGAGCGAACCGGCGGAAGCCGCTCGGCTGATAAACATGGCGGCTCACCGGCGTGAGCGGATGACCCACTGTCTTGTCGCGACCGGCCAGTCTCCTGCAGAGATAGCAAGCGCCCTGCGTGCTCACGAGGATGGCCGCGGCCGTGACAGTTTCGTCGCCAAGCGTGTTGCCGCTGGTAAAAAGACAGCGTTCGTGTTCGCCGGAAACGGATCGCAGTGGGCCGGCATGGCGCTCGCTCAAATGGAAAGCGACGAATCCTTCCGTCAAGGTTTCGAGAAGGTCGCACGGCTCTTCGAGACCGATGGTGGTCCAGACCTCTCTTCGCTGTTGAACGATCCTGAGCTGGCATCGAAGCTTGAGCGGTCGACTGTGGCTCAGCCGCTTCTCTTTGCGGTTCAGGTCGCCATCACCGAGGCTCTGGCCGCCCGTGGCGTCCACCCGGATGCGGTCGCCGGACACTCTGTCGGCGAAGTCGCGGCGGCATGGAGCGCGGGTGCCCTGACACTCGCCGATGCGGTCCATCTCATCCGCTCACGATCACAGGCGCTCGAGGCGCTTTATCAAACCGGTGGCATGGCGGCGGTTCTGAGCGGCGTCGGTTCTCTGGAGGAAGCGCTCGAAGCCTTTGGCGACTCCAAGATCACGCTCGCTGCCGAGAACAACCCACGTTCCTGCACGATCAGCGGGCCGGTCGAGGAACTCCGTGCCTTTGCAGCATTTGCACGCAAGCGGCGCGTAGCCGTAAAAATTCTCGATATTCCGTACGCTTATCACAGTGCAGCGGTCGAACCACTCAAGGCGGAGCTGCTGGCCGAGATCGCTGACATGAAACCGCGGGACTGCGAGACACTTTTTGTGTCCGCCGCGACGGGCTCGGCACTGGTGGGCAGCGCACTCGATCCGGAGTTCTGGTGGCTCAACACGCGGGCTCCGGTCCAGTTCCGTCAGGCCGTCGCAAGCCTTGTGGGAGCAGGGTGCGGCTGCTTCATCGAGATCGGCCCGCGCCCTGTGCTGGAGAACTATGTGCTCGAGTCGGCAACCGACGCAGGCGCGACAGTCCAGTTCATGCCAACTCTCGAGAACGGCCGGCGCAGCGCGTTGTCGATCGATCACGTCGCAGCACGCGCTGTGGCAATGGGCGCACAGACCGACGAGACGAAGTACTTTGGCCCCGCGGTTCCCTACGCAGGCGGCTTGCCCACCTATCCCTGGCAGAACGCGCCTCACCAAGCCGAAGCGACGTCCGACAACATCGACCACTACGGAACCGACGTGTCCAGCGGTGCAGGCCACCATCCATTGCTCGGCTGGCGTCTGCGCAAAGATGAACCCATCTGGCATGTGCATCTGAGCAAGACATTGCTGCCTTGGCTCGCGGATCACGCTGTCGACGGAACAGCAGTCTTCCCGGCTGCGGGGCTTGCTGAAATCGCTCTCGCGGCTGGCCGCATCTCGCTCGGTGCGCGCGCCGAAACCGACGGGCTTGAGCTGACCGGTTTGGATATCCTGCAGCCGCTGCTCGTTGAGCAGACTGTGGATGTCCGGACGTCCTTCGAACACGAAACAGGCACCGTTCGGATTGAGAGCCGTCCCTATCTGGGGACTGCAGACTGGATGCTCGTCGCCCGGGGTCGGGTCCGGCTGCTGCCCTCCGCGAACAGTGCCCCGGCTGAAGTGCGGGAACAGGGCGAGGTGCTCGATATCTACGCCCTCTATCAGTCGCTCACTGCGGCGGGGCTGCACTACGGTCAGTCCTTCCGTCGCGTCGCGTCAGGCACAATCAGCGGTGACGTCGCCTATCTGACGCTGTCGCCGGAGGAAGTCGGATCGGAGCATTTTGCACTTGACCCGACAGCTCTCGACGGCGCGATGCACGGCATTTTTGCCCTGATCGCAGATGCAGCGGCGCGCCACGAAGGCATGGCCGAGCGCAAGATGTTCCTGCCGACGCGGGTGGGCCAACTGCGCCTGATGTCTCCGGGCCGTCAGGTGCGCTCTGCCGAGGTGCGTTTGAAACGTTCGAGTACGCGCGCCCTGAGTGCGGCACTGGTGCTGCGCGACAGGGATGGTGCGGCTGTAGCAGAGCTCAGCGAGCTGCGGTTGAAGGCGGTACCCTCCGGCAGCAATGAAGCGACGAAGCCGAGGTTCTGGCGCCAGCGCCTGGTCCGTCTCTCGGATGGGCCAGACGGTGCGCATTTGCCGGATGCATGGTCAGCGCCTATGACACGGCTTGTCGCATTGCGCGTTGCCAGCGAGCAGCCTCCCTCGATCAGCGCGAGCGGTCTGCTGATCGATGCGGCCAGCCGCAGGGTAACATGGGATGCGGTCCAGTCGCTCGCAGGACCGGGACGACAGCTCGGGGCACAAGCCATTGCCGCCGTGCATCAGGACGCAAAACCCCTTCTCGGCAGGCTCCTCATGGCGCTCGAGGAGGACGGGCTGTTCGCGCGCGGCAAACAACCGGAGAACGCAACGGGTCTCGAAGGAGAGCTGGCCGAACAGTGCGACTACCCGTCGTTCGATGTCCTCCTCAGCGGTCTCAGCCAGGAAGCACCCGAGCGCGCGACCGATCTGCTGTCGCTGGCGACGCTGGCGGAGGCGCTGCCCGCGCTTCTGAGACAAGGCCCGAGCGAACGACCTGCGTACCGCTCGATCCCTGAATGCACGATTTCATTGCGCGCCCAATGGGACGCGGTCCGCACGTCCCTTGAAGACATCTCGAGCGCATGGCCCGCAGACAAGCGCCTCTCTATCCTCGTTGTCGGCAGTCCACCAGCGGGCCTGGTTCAGGCCTTGTTGGGCAACGCTACGGTAGCGACGCTCGCGATCGCCGACCCGGATGACGGCGTCACCGATCTGCTGCGCCAGACCCTGCCAAAGCACCCCTCGCTCACCATCGCGAAGCTCGACGAGCTGACGCGCCCTGAACGTTTCGACGTGGCGGTGACCGTAGATGGCTTCTGCCGACTTCGGGATGCGGCGTTGTCCGCAGTGGCCGACTCTCTGTCATCCAACGGACTTCTGCTCGGTGTTCAACCTGTGCCGGACCTCTATCAGGACCTCTGCGAGGGACAGCAAGCCAATTGGTGGAGCGATACCCTCTCCGCGGATATGCCAATTGGCAGGCGCCAAAGCACCTCAGAACTTCTCGAACGCCTCGCCCGGTGCGGCTTCGAACAGGCGGAGCGCGCTTATCTGAACTCCAGCGATGTCGAAACCTTGTGTGTCACGGCACGGTCACTGCGCGCGGCGCAGTCCCTGACCGAGACGCCCATGGCGCGCGAGGAGGCGCCACCGACGACCGTGTTGTTCCACGGGCGACGCGCGGACGACCAATCGGTGGCGACCAGTCTGCAAAGCGCCTTGTCTAACGTCGGGCGCACGACACGACTTGCGGAGCTGTCCCCGGTGCTCAGCATTCCCGAGGAACCTTGGGAAGGCATCTACCTCATGCGAGGTCACGAGACGGACGCCGAGGGTGCCGATACCACCGAGACGCTCGCCCGCTCGATAGCCGAGCTGCGGCAGGTGCTGACCCGTCTGCCGGATCCGGTCAGGCTCTGGCTGCTGCTCCCTCAGGGGTGTCCGGCAGCGGACAATCCTCAGGGTGCCGGCACTTACGGCAGCGGGCTCTGGGCGCTGGGACGTGTGCTCATGAACGAGCGACCGGACCTGGACGTGCGGATGATCGACCCGCGCGACGCGTTGCACCGCGCCGACGGCCTGCAGCAGCTCGCCGAGCTCATTACCAACCCAAGCGATCAACGCGAGATTGTCATCGACGGCGCAGGTATCGAAGCGCCACGGATCGAGCCAATCTCGACCCCGCGCACGAGTGAAAGCGGCACCGCTCGACGCTTGGTGATCGGTCGGCAGGGCGCTCTCGAACAACTCGTCTGGGAAGGTGCGGACCGCCGCGCGCCCGAGGCCGGAGAGGTCGAGATCGCCGTGCGGGCGACCGGTCTCAATTTCCGCGATGTGATGTGGGCGCAGGGGCTTCTCCCGGAAGAAGCCCTCGAGGATGGGTTTGCCGGTACGACACTGGGCATGGAATGTGCCGGTGTGGTCGTCCGCGCGGGCACCGAGAGCGGGTTCTCCGAGGGAGATCGCGCGGTCGCATTCGCCCCCGGATGTTTCGCAAGTCATGTAACGGTGACTGCTGACACTGTCGCCCGCCTGCCCCGCGAGCTCGATTTCGACAAAGCGGCAGCCCTGCCGACGATATTCGCGACGGCCCAGTACGGACTGGTCGATCTCGCAGGGCTTCAGGCAGGTGAAACAGTCCTGATCCACGGCGGCGCCGGTGGCGTTGGCCTCGCAGCCCTGCAGATCGCCCGTCGGATCGGCGCGCGGGTGATCGCGACTGCTGGCACCCCGGCGAAGCGACGGCTGCTCGAGACGCTCGGGGCAGATGCGGTGTTCAACAGCCGCGATCTGGCGTTCGTCTCAAGCGTGCTGTCGGCAACGGCGGGCGACGGCGTTGACGTGGTGCTCAACTCGCTTGCCGGTGAGGCAATGGAGCGCTCGATCGAGTGCCTGCGCCCGTTCGGCCGGTTTGTCGAGCTGGGAAAACGCGACTTCTATTCGGATACCCGGATCGGGCTCAGACCCTTCCGGCAGAACCTTTCCTATTTCGGGGTCGACCTGGATCAGCTCCTCGCGGCGCGGCCGGCACATGCGCGCCGGTTGTTCACCGAGCTGATGGAAGGTTTCGCGGACGGGAGCTTCGTGCCTCCTCCCTGCCAGGTGTTCGAGGCCTCGGACGTTCGGGCGGCGTTCCGGCTGATGCAGCAGTCGGGGCATCTCGGCAAGATCGTGGTGCGCGGCCAGGCACCGTCTTCCGTACAGCGCACAACGAAGCATCCCAAGGTCGAAATGCGGGACGCATGGCTGGTTGTCGGCGGCCTGAAGGGGTTCGGTCTCGCAACCGCCGAATGGCTCGCCACACAGGGCGTGAGCAAGCTGTGGCTGATCTCGCAATCGGGCAAAGCCTCGGACGCGGATGCTGCCAGGATCGGCAGCCTCCTGACCCGCGGTGTTGCAGTGGAGACAGCGGCTATAGACATCGCCGATGCCAACGCGGTCGCCGAACTGATGAACCGCATCTCGCAGGACCGTGCACCGTTGCGCGGTGTCGTGCACTCGGCAATGGTGCTGCGCGACAAGCCGTTCCAGGATCTGAGCGATGACGATATCCGCGCCGTGCTTGCTCCGAAGCTGCGCGGTGCTGAGCTGCTGGATCAGGCGACGCGGGCGATGGAGCTCGACCACTTCATCCTATACTCCTCGGCGGTCACTTTGTTCGGCAATGCCTACCAGGCCCCGTACGTCGCCGCGAACCAGATGCTCGAGCGGATTGCCGCTGAACGTGTCGCCGCTGGTCTACCGGGCCTTGCAATCGGCTGGGGCGGCATCGGGGATGCGGGCTATCTCACCCGCGATGAACGGGCCCATCAAATGCTGAGCCGCTCGCTCGACGGTGCGATGCTGACGGCAAGCGATGCGCTCGAGGCGCTGGGAACGTGGATTGCGTCGGGCGAAACCTTGCCCGCTGTGAGCTATGCCGCCCTGCCCTGGGCACGCCTGGCCGAGGATCTGCCGATCATCTCGACCCCGCTCTTCGAGCGTCTTGGAGATGCGCGCAAAAGCATGCGTTCGGGCGCGGAGCGGACCAATCTCAGAGCCATGCTGGCAGAGATGGACACACGCGAAGCGCTCAAGACCGTCACCGAGATCCTCGTCGGAGAGACGGCGCTCGTGCTTTACCAGTCTGCCGCCGAGATCGATCCGCGCCGGCCCTTGAGCGAAATCGGGTTCGACTCGCTGATGGCCGTGGACTTGCGTATGTCGATCGAGGAGAAATTCGGTCTGTCGCTGCCGCTTCTCTCGCTGGCTGACGCTACAACCTTGTCGGATGTCGCGGTCAAGGTCTTGCAGATCGCCCGCGATGGAGAGAAGCTGAGTGACGCCGATGCGGTGCTCGAGAACCTCATTGCTCAGCATGCCGGCGAGGAGCACGATCTGGACAGTTCGGTGCGTACAGAGATTCGCAACCGCGCTGAAGCAGGTGCCGGGCTGACCTGAGCAGGAACAGCACTGCAGTGTCGCCAATCCGTTGGGGCGACCGGTGCACAGCTTACGGAGTGAAGAACGCGCATGGCCCACGCCCGCGAAGATCTGCTCAACCAACTTCGCGAGATGCGTGAGCGGCGCTCGGACACCCGTGCCGAGATGCAATCAGACCGGTCGAAGAATGCAGACCGCGCGGACGATCCCGTCAAGGCATTCGATTTCTCGAAGCTGAAGGACTATGAGCAGCTCCGCATCCAGCGCGCCGCCGCCGAGTACATCGGGCTGAGCTCGCCCTTCTTTCGCCAGCATGAGCAGGTCACCGGTGTCTCCAGCCGCATCGACGGGCGAGAGATGCTCAACTTTGCGAGCTACGACTATCTGGGGCTGAACGCGCATCCCGAGGTCCGGGCTGCCGCGGCCGAGGCGGCAAGTAACTGGGGCATATCCGCCACCGCAAGCCGCCTCGTTGGCGGAGAAAGACCGTATCATCGCGCGCTTGAGACCGCGCTCGCAGACACCTACGGCGTTGACGACGCGATCGTCATGACCTCGGGTCATGCCACGAACGTGACAACGATCGGCACTCTGCTGGGCCCCAAGGACCTCGTGCTCACGGATGCGCTGATCCACAACTCGATCACCGAGGGCTGCCGTCTGGCAGGCGCTCAGCGGATGACGTTTCCGCACAACGACACGGGCTGGATCGACGACTATCTGAGCCGGCACCGCGACCGCTATGAAAACGTGCTCATCGTGGTCGAAGGCCTCTACTCCATGGATGGCGACTGGTGCGACCTGGCAGAGCTGATCCGCATCAAATCGCGTCACCAGGCTTGGCTGATGGTGGACGAGGCGCACGCGTTCGGCGTCCTCGGGCAAACGGGACGCGGACTTGCGGAACATACAGGTGTTGATCCGCGCGCCGTGGAAATCTGGATGGGCACGCTCTCGAAGACGCTCGCGGGATGTGGCGGCTACATCGCTGGATCGGAAGCGCTCATCGACTACCTCAAACACCGGGCACCGGGGTTCGTGTTTTCCGTTGGCCTGGCGGCACCTGTGGCCGCAAGCGCGCTGAAGGCGCTCGAGATCATGCATCGCGAACCTGACAGGGTGGCGCGCCTCGCGCGGGCCGGGCGACGGTTCCGCGACCGTGCAAAGGACGCGGGCCTCGACACGGGTCTGTCGCGGGGCTTTGCCGTGACGCCGATCATCACCGGCAGTTCAACGAAAGCAGCGGTCACGTCAGCACAGCTTTTTCAGCGTGGCATCAACGTGCTGCCAATCATCTTTCCCGCGGTTCCGGAACGCTCGGCCAGGTTGCGGTTTTTCCTGACATCGCAGCATGATGACGCCTCTGTCGACGCTGCGGTGGAGGCCATGGCGGATCAGCGCGTTCAGCCTGCCTGAAGCTGACAGCGCAATTCGGATGCGGGTGCGCGCACCTGAATTTCGGCCGCCGTGCTCCGAGGGCTATCGAGCGTGCTCGTCCGGTTCGATGGTCGCGGCAAACCGGCGCTCGAAGAAGTCAGAAAGCGCGGGCGGAAGCAGATGCCCGAGCCGGACCATGATCGCGAGAGGCAAGGGGAACACGATCTCCGACTTGCCCCGCTCGATCCCCCTAACGATCAGTCGTGCGGCATGCTCGGCACTCACCTCGAAGGGGCGTGGTCCACGATGGCGTGCGCTCATCGGCGAGGTCACGAAGCCGGGACAGACGACCGTGACACCCACGCCCTTTCCACGCAGCCACCCCCGCAGGCTGATGCCCCAGGCGCGCAACCCCGCCTTCGAGGCACTGTAGGATGGCATATCCGCGTGCGGCCTGAGCGCTGCCAGCGAGCTCATGAGCACGATCCGTCCGGCGCCACGAGCGATGAGGCGCGTAAGCAAAGGCTCGATCGTGTTCATCGCACCGACCAGGTTGATGTCGAGCAGACGCCGGACACCTGCCGGATCCTCCGGACTGCGATCCGGACCAAGACCCGACGAGACCCCCGCATTCGCGATCAGCAGATCCACCGCTCCCGCGTCATCGAATGCGAGGAGCGCGCGTGACAGTGCCTCGGCGTCCGTGACTGACAAGAGTGCGGTCTGCACGTCCGCGTCGAGCTTGCGCGCTGCATCTGCAACGGCGCCCAACCTTTCCGGATCTCGTCCGATCAACAGCATCCGCACACCCGGGCCAGCCAGCGCGTCCACGAGGGCGCGCCCGATGCCGCTTGAGGCGCCTGTCAGGACTATCGAGCGGTGATGCATGCTTGCCCGTTCTCGATTGCGTAGGGAGGAGGCGTCAGAATGCGCCGGGCCATTGCCGCCGCACCCGGGTCGCGCCCTTCGCCGTCAAATCCTCCAGGAACATGAATGGCACGCAACAGGGCACGGCGAAAGATCGCGAAGAACTGCGGGTCTATTTCATCCGGCTGATGCCAGAACGTCTCGAGGGGTCCCTGATGGCAAAGCCCGGACACGTCATAGATGGCGCGGCCCAAAGCGATCACGGGCGTGCCTGCGGCAATCGCCGTCAGTCCCACTGTCGAGTTTACGGTCACCACACCCCTTGCCTGCCCGATCAACGCGTCGAGATCACCACCATCGAGAAACCACACACGCTCAGCGACCCCATGACGCCCTCCGGCCTCTGCGACGAGCGTCGCCCATGGTGTCCAGCCGTTGTCCATGGGGTGCACCTTGACGACCAGCAGGGCGTCGGCTTCAGCATGACGTGCGAACGACGCGACAATCCCGTCCAGCTCCGAACGCAAATCCCGCCCCGTACCGTGAAGTCTGATCTGGTAGTCGGTCTCGAGCTGCAATGGCATCAGGAACAACGGACCGGCGTGGGCGCGAATCCTTGCCTCTGTGTGGGTCCTGGCAGCACGGCGTCGCGGCCGCAACAGGCCCTTTCGGATCCAGCCCGCCCACTCGCGCCACGGGCTGTCGAGCGCATGGCGCTGATAGTGCGGCGTCGCGAACGGCGCGGCCAGAGCATTGGCTAGGTTCCACGCCACGTCCATCGCAGCATATGCGGCAAAGCTTGTTCGGAACCTCGCCTGCTGTGGCTCGGGTGGCAAAGCATCGCTGTCGGCCAGCGCCCGGATTGCGGTGGCATCGCGCGGGAAATGGCTGTGGCCACCGGTGCCTTGGGGTTCAACGATGAGCCAGTGCGGGCGCAGGTAGCCATGCTCGATCACGTGAACCCGAACGCTATCGCTCAACGCATCTATCGCCGCGCGATGATAGGGACGCCCCGACCCCAGACACACCATGTCGGTGATGCCCGCGCGCGCCACGAAGGCGCGCACATGTTCGGGCCAGGCATCCAGCGTTCCACGGTAGGTCTGCCCTCGCGGTCCACGCCACATCAACCAGTCTCCGGGGCAGAGGTGTATGCGATGGGTCTGCGCACCGAGTGCGCGCAGCGCCTTTCCCAGACTGGCCATGAAAAAGGAAGAGGGCCCCTGAAGCATCAGGACCCGTCTCGGCTCATCGCTCTCGTGCCTGTTCACGAGGCGGGCCCGGCCAGCGTCGGCACATCAAGCAAACCAGCCCAGAGCGTGCGCTGTGGCGCTGCCAGGTTGAGCGTCTTGGCAAGCTTTTGACCGGCCTCGGCCAGCCTGCGCGTCTCATGCCCGCCGGACGTGACATCCTCGACGAGCCTCTGGATGGCCGCTTGCCAGGCGGCCTTGTCATCCGGCAACACGATGCCCGCGCCCGCATCCGCAATGCGCGCAGCCTCGGGCCAAGTCTCCGTGTAGATTGCCGCACCTCCAAGCAGGCCGTGCTCGATGATCTTGTTGATCGATCGCGCCCGGTTGAAGGGAGTGGCCGCCAGCGGATACAGCAGAATGTGATAGCGCACCTGGCCCATCTGCGTGCGGTAGTTCTGCCAGCGAAGGGGCGTGATCTGCACCACCCGCTCGTGCCCGGCGAGTCCGGATGGCAGTCGATGGCCTGAAGACACGTGAAATCGCACGTTGTCATTGCGGGCAAGCACATCCTCGATGACAGTCAGGTAGGGCAAGAGATCTGCGGCGTGTGTCTGGGCACCGAGGAAGCCGATCTCGACGGTCTTCGGACTGTGAAAGTGATCGAGCGGCAGAGCCGGTTCGGACCAGAACGGCGCAATCACGTGAACCGGGCGGCTTGGCGCGACCTGCTCGGCCATTGCCGCGAGCCGATCCGTGCTCAAGACAACCGCATCCGCCTGCGCGCCGATGCGCCGCGCGGCCCACCTGTCGACCAGCGCCAGCTTCAATCGGTGCAGCCCTGGAAGTGAGCGATCCGCACAGCCGGCATCGATGTCATCGTCGCAAAACCAGATCAGCCGGGTGCGCCCGCGCAGCGCTTTCTGCAGATCGAACCCGGCCCCATGGCGCAGAACCAAGAGCGCGGTTTCCGAGGCAAACACCGTCGCGGAAAGCTGCTGCACATCGCCCCGCGCAATCGCATCCTGACAAGCGTTGCAAAAGTAGAGATCGCTGGTCGGCCCGCCGTGACCGGCGAAGGTGCGCGCGATCCACCTCTGGATCAACCCATCCAGCCCGCGTCGTCGGTCTGCGGGCGGGACAAGCATCGCGTTCAGCGGCGGTCCTTGATGTTGAAGACGATCAGCAAACCTGTCGCCCATACGGCGAACAACAACAGCGTTCCTGCCAGCGCCAGAAGCCAGCGCTGAGGATAGAGCGAGTCCTGCGCCGTGGTCGGGCTGATATGCGCCGCGAGATAGCGGTGCTGGCGCCGCGCTTCGGCACGGGCCTGCTGAAACGCCGCCAGCACGGCGGTGTAGGCCTGCTCGGCGAACCCGCGGTCAAGCAACAGTTCCTCATACTCCCCGATCGTCGAGGCAAGCGGGAGCGCTCCGCCGCTGCCGCCAAGCTTGGACTTCTCGTTCTCGATTCGCCGCTCGATCGCGGCAATCTGGTCGTTGAGACGGATCAGCCGTGAATCCGACTCGCCCGCATACTGGGCAAGCATGTCCCGCTGCACCAAGGCCTGCGCAAGCTGGGTCTCCAGGCCGGTCAGAACACCCATCCGCGCTTCGACATCGCCGGCTGGGTCGACCATCTGTTCAGTGTTGCGGAAACTCAACATCCTGACCTGGATGTCCTTCAGGTGCTCTTCAGCCTCGCGCAAATCCTGCTCGGCGTAGCGGATCGCATCGAGGCGCGCCTCCTCGGACAACGCATTGATCAGCGCTGTCGAGCGGTCAACGATGGCCTGCGAGATCGCGGTGGCGTCCTCTGGGGTGAATGCGCGAGACTCGACCTCGAGAATCCCGGTTCCGCTGTCATAGGACAGAGACACCATCCATCCCCAATACCAATGCAGATCTTCAATTGTCGGGTTCTCGCCCAGCGTAAACAGCGGATCGCCCTCGGGACGGTTGAAAATCTTCTCCAGATCGAGGTCCTCGTTGACCTCTTCAACAAGCTGCTGACTGCGGATGTACTCGTAGAGGATATCCGAGTCCGAGGCGTTCGCCGTGCCGGACGAAGTGAACGACTCCAGAATGCTGAGCGGGCTCTCAAGCTCCTCGGATCGCACGGAAAATCCAACGACCGAGTGATACTGGTTTGCCGCCCAGCCATAGAGGTAGACGATGCCCGCTGCCGCCGGAAGAAGCACGAACATGAAAAGGCTGGCGAGGATCATCCAGTGGCGCCGCCGAAAGCGCGCCCGGCCGACATTCACCGACGGTGCGCGGGCAGGACGGGCCCGGCGTGGCGCAATCGGTTTCGGTCCGGCCGGGGCGACCGGCGCAGGCTTGGTTTCCCGGGGCTTCACCGCCCCTCCACTTCCCTTCACTGCGGCAAGCGGAGGCGCATGAGTGGTAAACAAGTCATCCGGTTTCTCCGGTCGACCGGCATCGCTTACCACCGGGGTATGTCCCGCTTCTTTCGCCATCACCGCCGCGTTTACCGTTCAAGTCCGAACGTCCTATTACCACTTCCATCGGTCCGGCTGCAAATACAACCGCTGCCGACGTGGCACGATCCGGGCTCTGTTGCAAGGGCCGGTGCACTCAGATCACTGTCTCGAAACGGTGTCCGGGACGGTAGGCCATACGGACATACGTGATCAGATCCGATCCGCTCCACGTGGTGCGCTCGAGCCCCAACAACGCGTCACCCACATCACATTCCAGCGCTTTGGCTTGTGAACCAGAGGCACGTTCTGCGAAAAACGCGACATTACCATGAGAAAACGGAGCATTCTGCACCAGCCACTCGTTGGCGCTGATGCGATCGAGGGGCGCTGAGAGAATGGCCGGCATCACCGACAACTGCACCCATCGATCTTCGTAGAGGTAGGGCTGACCGTCCGCCGAGTGCAGCGTCGTGTGATGCAACATCGCCCGTCCGTTGGGCAGGCCCAGCCGGGCAGCCAGAGCGCGGGGCATCTTCGCGCGGCGGGACCACAGCACACGATGGTCGTGAATTGCCCCTTGCGCCTCGATCTCGAGCCGGATCACCGGAATGTCGAAGGACGCCTTGCGGGTGGGATTGAGGCTTACCCTGGTTCCCGCCCGCCGCTTGCGGTCGAGGATGCCTTTGTCGGCGAGTTCACGCAGCGCGCGATTGATCGTTGCCCGTGCACAGTCGAACTCCTCCGCCAGGGTGGTTTCACCCGGTATCAGCGCCCCCGGTGGCCATTCTCGCTCGCGAACGCGGCGCAGCACCTCCGCCTGGATGGTGCGAAAGTTTGCCTGGCCGCTCACAGCCGGTCCCGCAGGCGACGCATCACGTGTCGATACTGCGCCTCGACGATGGCACGGTCCCGATGGACGCCCTGCCGCACCACATGACGTCCCGCCGACCAAACCTCTCGCACCAATCGATCGTCACCCGCAAAGAGCCACAGATCGAGGATCTGGTCACCCGCCGCACCCTCCATCAGCAGAGCAGCACCATCCAATGCCACCAAGTCTGCCCAGTTGCCTGTGGCGATCGCCCCGCAGGCCCGACCGGCTGCCTGTGCACCTCCGGCGCACACCGCTTCGTAGAGACGCCGGCCAACCGAGCCTTCGTCATCGGCCAGAACCACCCGCGCTCGATCGCGCAGTCGTTGCGAATACTCGAGTGTGCGCAGTTCCTCGCTGAGCGAGATCCGGATGTTCGAATCCGAACCGATACCGATCGCCCCGCCAGCGGAGAGAAACCGGGCACCGTCGAAGATCCCGTCGCCCAGGTTGCTCTCGGTGATCGGACAGAGACCGGCCACGGCACAGGAGCGCGCCAACGTCTCCGTCTCTTCCGGCGACATGTGGGTCGCGTGGATCAAACAAAACCGCGGACCCAAGTCGATCTCGTTGGCAAGCCACGTGACGGGACGCGCCCCATAGGCGGCCTCGACGTCAGCGACTTCTGCTGTCTGCTCGGCAATGTGGAGATGAACGGGAGCACCGGGCAACAGTCCGATCACCCAAGCGAGATCATCCGCCGACACGGCGCGCAGCGAGTGCGGCGCCACGCCCAGCGCAGCGTCGTCCGGGAGACCGGCGACAGCGCCAGATGCACCTTCCATCAGCGCCGCAAACCCGTCGCGATCCGTGCCGAACCTGAGCTGACCGCCAGACAGCGGACGGCCATCGCATCCACCCCGACGATACAGCACAGGCAGCATCGTCAGCCCGATGCCCGTGCATTCGGCCGCCGCCACGATCCGCCCGGCCATCTCGGATGGCGCATCATAGGGAACACCACCCGGAGCGTTGTGAAGGTAATGGAACTCGCCGACTGCGGCGTACCCCGCCTCCAACATCTCGATGTGCACCAGTGCTGCAATCGCCTCGACATCGTCGGGCGCGAGTTGTTCCAGGAAGCGGTACATCAGCGTGCGCCAAGACCAGAAGCTGTCGCCTGATGCAACGGCGCGGCGTTCCGACAATCCGGCCATCGCGCGCTGAAACGCATGGCTGTGCAGATTGACCGGCGCGGGCAACAGGATGTCTACTTGCATCCCCTGCGGCTCTGCGCCTGCCCGGACTGCAGCGATGCGCCCGTCCGTTGCAACGTCGACCGCAACACCGTCCTGCCAGCCATCCGGCGTCAGCGCTGTCGCGGCCCAAAGTGTTTGCATCCCAAGCATCCCAGCTTGACCAATATGTGCAGACATAATACGGTTCACGACGTTCAATACAAGCCAGATCAAAAGAAGGCGCCGATGGTTCAGCAGGTGTTTGAAAACCTTCGGATGTGGTCGGCGGGCCTGCCCGTGACACCTGCATCGATTGCGGTCTCGGACGGAAGGATCAGATGGGTCGGCCCGCCCTCTGCGCTGCCGGCATCATGCGCGGATTGGCCACGAGATGACCTCGGCGGTCGCCTTGTCACACCGGCACTGATCGATTGCCACACCCACCTCGTTCACGGCGGGCATCGTGCACGCGAGTTTGCCATGCGTCTCGAGGGCGCAAGCTATGAAGAGCTTGCGCGCGCGGGTGGCGGGATCGTCTCGACGGTGAAACACACACGGGCGGCCGACGAAGACGCACTTGTGGAAAGCGCCCTGCCCCGCCTTGACGCGCTCATCGCCGAAGGCGTCGGAACGGTCGAGATCAAGTCGGGCTATGGGCTCGATATCGAAACCGAGCTGCGCATGCTGCGGGCCGCGCGACGCCTTGGGCGGGAGCGCCCGGTGCGGATCGTCACCAGCTTTCTCGGTGCGCACGCCATCCCCCCGGAGCACAAGGACGACCCGGACGGCTACATCGACAATGTGTGCCTTCCGGCACTCGAAGCCGCGCGCGCCGAGGAGCTTGTCGATGCGGTGGACGGCTTTTGCGAGGGGATCGCCTTCACCCCACAGCAGATCGCCCGCGTGTTCAGCCGCGCCTCGGCGCTGGGGCTGCCGGTCAAGCTGCACGCCGAGCAACTCTCCAACCTGGGAGGTGCGGCCCTCGCCGCGCGGTCAGGTGCCCTCTCGGCAGATCATCTGGAACACCTCGACGACGAAGGCATCGCCGCCATGGGGAACTCCGGCACCGTCGCGGTGATGCTGCCAGGGGCGATCTACACGCTTCGCGAAACCCAACTGCCACCGATCGAGGGTCTGCGCGCCGCAGACGTTCCGCTGGCCGTGGCGACCGATGCCAACCCGGGCTCGTCGCCGCTGACGTCGCTGCTGCTGGCGATGAACATGAGCTGCACGCTGCTTCGCCTGACCACCGAGGAAGCGCTGAAAGGCGTGACGTTGAACGCCGCGAAGGCGCTCGCGCTCGATGACGAAGTGGGTGTCATCGACACGGGCAAGCGCGCTGACTTCGCGATCTGGAATGTGGAAGAACCCGCCGAGCTGGCCTATCGGATCGGCTTCAATCCTCTGCACCGTCGCGTTTTCGGGGGCGTCTGATGAAGCTCGAACCCGGCGCCGTGACACTCGACCAGCTTGCGGATGTTTTGGCGGGTGCGGTTCCCTCCCTGGCCGGGCATTGCCGTCCACGGATCGAAGAGAGCGCACGGATTGTTGGCGAGGCCGCCGCAGGCAGCACGGCGATCTACGGCGTCAACACGGGCTTCGGCAAGCTTGCGTCGGTGCGCATTCCACCAGGCGACACGGCTCAGCTGCAACGAAACCTGGTGCTCAGCCACTGTGCCGGGGTCGGGCCTGCGCTTGACGTGCCGATCGTGCGGCTGACCATGGCGCTGAAGCTCATATCGCTCGGGCGCGGGGCGTCCGGCGTACAGTGGCAGACGGTATCGTTGATCGAGCACATGCTGGCGCACAGGATCACGCCGGTCATCCCGGCTCAGGGATCGGTCGGGGCGTCGGGCGATCTGGCACCGCTCGCGCATCTGGCGGCGGTTCTGATCGGCGAGGGCGAGGCAGAGTGCAACGGCGAGCGCATGCCGGGCGCCACCGCCCTTCGACAGGCGGGACTGACACCGGTCACGCTGGGCCCGAAAGAGGGTCTCGCGCTGATCAACGGCACACAGGTATCAACGGCACTGGCCCTGGCCGGGCTCTTTGGCGCGCAGCAGGCGGCGAAAACCGCCCTGGTAACCGGAGCGCTGTCGACGGACGCCGCCATGGGATCGCCTGCCCCGTTCAGGCCCGAGATCCACGATCTCCGTGGTCAGCCCGGGCAGATCGCCGCTGCGAAATCGCTGCGCAGCATGCTCGAAGGCTCCGAGATCCGCGAAAGCCACCGGGACGAGGACGATCGTGTTCAGGACCCCTACTGCATACGATGCCAGCCGCAGGTGATGGGCGCATGCATCGACGTGCTCGATCACTGCGCGCGCACCCTAGAGATCGAGGCGAATGCCGTCACAGACAACCCTCTGGTGATCGGCGAAGACATCGTCTCGGGAGGGAATTTCCATGCCGAGCCGGTGGCGCTCGCCGCCGATCAGATCGCACTTGCCATCGCCGAGATCGGCGCAATCGCACAACGGCGCATCGCACTGCTGGTCGACCCTGCCCTGTCATTCGGACTGCCACCGTTTCTGACACCCGCGCCGGGCCTGAATTCCGGCTTCATGATCGCCGAGGTCACCTCCGCCGCGCTGATGTCCGAAAACAAGGCGTTGGCCAATCCGCGATCGGTCGACTCGACGCCGACCAGCGCCAATCAGGAAGATCACGTCTCGATGGCCTGTCACGGCGCCAGGCGGCTGCTGGAGATGGTGGCAAACCTCGAGCGCATCCTCGCCATCGAAGCGCTGTGCGCGGCCCAGGGGGTCGAGCTGCGCGCGCCCTTGCAGACATCGCCCGCGCTGCGTCAGGCAATTGCGACGATCCGCACCGCGTCACCAGCGCTCGCCGAGGATCGCTTCGTCGCGAAGGATATCGATGCGGTGACCGAGCTGGTGCGCGCGGGCGCTCTCGGAGCACCGGCCCCGCAATGACCTGTCATCTGTGCACAATTGCTCAGAAGGGCCATCCCCACACGGTCTATGCCGATGAGGAGGTCACGGCGTTTCTGGATTGGGGGCCGATCCGTCCTGGTCATTTGCAGGTGATCCCGCGGGCTCACTATGCGACGTTCGAGATCCTGCCTGAACGGCTCGCCACGCGCGTGCTTGTGGTTGGTCAACGCATGGCGCGCGCGCAAAAGTCGCTCTACGGCGTGGACCGCGTCGCATTCCTGTTCACGGGTGGTGATCTCGCGCATGCACACGCCCATCTCGTCCCGATGGTCGAGAAGACGGACATTACCTCGCGCCGCTACATCCTCGAAGAGACGCTGAGCTTTCGCGCGATCGACCGCCCGCCTCTGGAAGAACTCGAGCGCGAGCGCGAGGCCCTGATCAAGACCCTGGAGGAAACCCCATGAACGATCCCCGCCACAACACACGCGATGTGCGCGCGCCCCGGGGCACCGAGCTAAGCTGCCGCACATGGACCACGGAGGCGCCCTTCCGGATGCTGCAGAACAATCTCGACGCCGAGGTCGCCGAGAACCCGCACGAGCTGGTGGTCTATGGCGGCATTGGGCGTGCGGCACGCACGTGGGGTGATTTCGACGGGATCTGTGCCGCGCTGAAGGGGCTGGGCGAGACCGAAACGCTGCTGGTGCAATCCGGCAAGCCCGTCGGTGTCTTTCCCACACACAAGGACGCCCCGCGGGTGCTGATCGCCAACTCGAACCTCGTGCCGCACTGGGCCGACTGGGCGCACTTCAACACGCTCGACCGGCTCGGGCTGATGATGTACGGCCAGATGACGGCGGGCTCCTGGATCTACATCGGCACCCAGGGAATCGTACAGGGCACATACGAAACCTTCGCCGAAGCCGGGCGCCAGCACTACGACGGCGACCTCACCGGCAAATGGATCCTGACAGCGGGTCTCGGCGGCATGGGAGGGGCGCAACCGCTCGCCGCGGTCTTCGCCGGCGCCAGTTGCCTCGCGGTGGAATGCGACTCCGACCGGATCGATTTTCGCCTGCGCACCCGGTATCTGGATGAACGCGCCGAGACGCTGGACGAGGCGCTCGAGATGATCGACCGCTGGACCGCAGCGGGCGAGGCGAAATCTGTCGGGCTTCTGGGCAACGCCGCCGAAGTCTTCCCCGAGTTGCGCAAGCGCGGCGTGCGCCCAGACATCGTAACCGACCAGACATCTGCGCACGACCCGATCAATGGCTACCTCCCGGCCGGTTGGACCCTGGCAGAATGGCGGGCGAAGCGCGAAAGCGATCCCGAAGCCGTCGAGGCCGCTGCTCGGACATCGATGCGCACGCATGTCGAGGCGATGGTCGGTTTCTGGAACGATGGCGTCCCGACGCTCGACTACGGCAACAACATCCGTCAGGTCGCCAAGGAAGAAGGTCTGGAGACGGCCTTCGCGTTTCCGGGCTTCGTGCCCGCCTACATCAGGCCGCTGTTCTGTCGTGGGGTCGGGCCGTTCCGCTGGGTCGCGCTGTCAGGCGATCCCGAGGACATTTACCGCACCGACGCCAAGGTGAAGGAGCTGATGCCGGACGATGCCCATCTCCATCAGTGGCTCGATATGGCGCGGGCGCGGATCAGCTTTCAGGGCCTGCCTGCGCGGATCTGCTGGGTCGGGCTGGGCGACCGTCACCGTCTGGGTCTCGCGTTCAACGAGATGGTGGCATCGGGTGAGTTGAAAGCGCCCATCGTGATCGGGCGCGACCACCTCGACTCCGGATCGGTTGCCAGCCCCAATCGCGAGACCGAGGCGATGAAGGACGGCTCGGACGCCGTTTCCGACTGGCCGCTGCTGAATGCACTGCTGAACACCGCATCCGGCGCCACCTGGGTCTCGCTGCATCACGGCGGCGGCGTCGGGATGGGGTTCAGCCAGCACGCCGGGATGGTGATTGTGGCCGATGGCACCGACGACGCGGCGCAACGGCTCGAGCGTGTGCTCTGGAATGATCCGGCGACGGGCGTCATGCGCCATGCGGATGCGGGGTATCAGGAGGCGATCGACTGCGCCCGCGACCGGGGTCTGAACCTTCCCGGCATTCTCTGAGGCTCAGCGCTCCTCGCCGATCTGGGCCAGCCAGAGCTCGACCCGCGTCTCATTGACACCCATATCGCCGTAGCCGAAACGGGCGCGCGACCACACGGCCATGGCCGACCCGTCGCCGACCGGAACGGCCCGTGCCGAGATATAGTCGGGAAAGCCCCAAATCGAGGACCGCTGGGCGTAGGTGACCCAGAGCTCGTCGACAGATCCGGCCACGACCTTTGTGCGCGGGGCATTCATGGCAACCGAGTGGAAAAGGAACATCAGCTCGCGCGGCGCGATCGCATGCGTCCGTGTGGTGCGGTTTGCGGGCACGGCGGTATCGACCTCGGGGGCGACCAGATAGTCATTGGGCTTGCCGGTGCGCTCGGTCGTCAGCGGATCGACATGCCAGATCGCGGGGTCGTCAGATGCACTCCGGAAATAGACTGCCGCGGCCACGACGATGAGGATGATCGCCGCAAAGGCCACGAGGGCAATGCGCCGGATCATTCAGCGGCTTGGCTCGTTGCCGCCCGCTCGGCTTCAAGCTCCGCCGCCTTGCGTTCTACCTGCTCGACGATGTGGTCAACCATGCTTTCGTTGTCCATCCGGTGCGACTTCAACCCGCCCAGATAAACCATACCGTGGCCGGCGCCTCCTCCGGTCCAGCCCACATCGGTCATCAGGGCCTCGCCAGGTCCGTTTACGACGCAGCCGATGATCGAGAGGCTCATCGGCGTCTTGATGTGCTCGAGGCGTTCTTCGAGGATCGCCACGGTCTCGATCACGTTGAAGCCCTGCCGGGCACAGGACGGACAGGAAATGATGTTGATGCCGCGATGGCGCAGCCCGAGCGACTTCAGGATTTCGAAGCCGACCTTGACTTCCTCCTCTGGCTCCGCCGAGAGGCTTACGCGCATCGTGTCTCCGATGCCCATCCAGAGCAGCTGGCCCAGTCCGATCGACGACTTGATGGTCCCCGAGGTGCGTCCGCCTGCCTCCGTAATACCGAGATGGATCGGTGCATCCGTCTGCTCGGCCAGATCCTGGTAGGCCGCCGACGCCATGAAGACATCCGATGCCTTGCAGGAGATCTTGAACTCGTGGAAGTCGTTGTCCTGGAGAATGCGAATATGCTCGAGCCCGCTTTCGACCATCGCATCGGGACAGGGCTCACCATATTTTTCCAGCAAATGCTTCTCGAGGCTGCCGCCATTGACGCCAATGCGAATCGAGCAGCCGTGGTCTTTCGCGGCCTTGATGACCTCGCGCACCCGCTCTTCCGAACCGATATTGCCTGGATTGATTCGCAGACAGGCCGCACCCGCCTCGGCCGAAAGGATCGCCATGCGATAGTGGAAGTGGATGTCGGCAACGATGGGCACGTCGGCATGCTTGCAAATCTCCGGCATCGCTGCGGCGCTTTCCGGATCGGGCACCGACACCCGCACGATGTCCGCACCTGCCTCGGCGCACCGGTTGATCTGCGCAATGGTTTCTTTGGCGTCCGTCGTCAGCGTGTTGGTCATCGTCTGGACAGAGATCGGGGCATCGCCGCCAACCTCAACCGAACCAACACGGATCTTCCGGCTTTTTCGGCGCTCGATGTTGCGCCACGGTCTGATGCTGTTCATGTCTCGCCCGCCAAGACGCCCAATCGTTGGGTGAGACATATGCCCGGGGTCTAGAATTGTCGAGAGTGCACAGCTCTGGTCGCGCGATATTCATCCGACGTTCGCGCGCCGGACGCTTGCTTCACGCAGATCAGGGGCGCGGCAGACCTGCCTCGGCTCGGCGATGCGTTTCAGCTGAAGCGTCAGGAGCAACTTCAACCGCAGAGGCCTGGGGCAGGAGCGAACGGATATCTGCAGCGCGCAGCGAAACGTTCCGTGCAATCTCGCCTCTGCGCCCGACAGGACCATAGGCAATTCCGTCCACCAGAACGAAGATACCGCCAGCATTGCCTGCCTTCAGGAAGGGGGCTTCAACAAGTTCAGGCAGGCTGAATTGCTCGCCCGCGCCGAGTGTGCCTTCGTATACGACGGCGTTCTCGCCGGTCCGCACACGTATCCATGCTTCCTCTGCGGCATGCAACACCACCCCAAGCGCTTCGGCGTGCACGGCCAGCGGGTCGCTCTCCAGCGTCGCCGCCACAACGTCGCCCACCTCAACGAGACCAGCATCTATCTCCACGGGTGCAGCGATGGCATCGACAACCGACCCTCCCGCCTCGGCCAACCTGATCGCATCATCAGCCGAGTCGACGGGGCGCGGCGCGCGCTGCGCCATCCGCGCAAACACGCCGGCCGTGTCAGGATTGATTGCCGAGATTGGTCCGTCGCGCCGGCTCAGCTCGGCCCGAGGCAGCGCTGCCGGTTCGGCGAGCCCCGCCAGAGCACCTCCGCTCAGATAGGCGGAAGGGTCGGGACGGACCGTGACGCGCGCTTCGATGACCGGAGCGTCAAAGACCGGCGCCTTGGCCACAACCTCGGGAGCAGCCGGCAAGGGCGTGAAACCAACACGCTGGATGTCCTGCAGCACCGAATAGCCGCCATACCCCAGCCCGGCCACGAGACCGGCAAGCGCAAGAACCGAGCAGAGCGCACCCAGCGAAACGCGCGGCCCCAACCGCTGCGGCACGGGTGGCGCTGCAAATCGCGACGAGGCGAGCTGCGAGGCACCACCCGCCATCGACCTCATCGGCGAGATGTCTCGCGAAGGGCTCGACGTCCGCTCAGGCACCAAACCGCTGGAGGATGGCGACCGGAACCCCGACTCGAGACAAAATCTGCGGTACGTGTCTTCTACATCGAGGCCCAGATAGCGTGCGTAGGAACGCACATACCCGGCGACAACGCCCTGGTTCGGAAATCCGCCCAGATCGCAGTTCTCGATGGCAGCGATGATGGGTGCACGAATGCAGAGCTCTGCTTCAACGTCCTCGACGGACTTGCCCAGACAAGCCCGTTCGCCCCGCATTTCGTCGCCGAGCGCCACCTCGTATGCGTCGAATCCCCGAAGACCCATTTTCGGGAAACTCCTGCTCTTTTATCTCCGCCATTGGGCGCAGTTGCTTAACGACACAGTCGCCGCGCTTTTCGACACTATCGCCCAGCGCTTGTTGTAATTCAATGACCTTACTGGTTGGTAACCGAGTTATTTCGACATTTGTGTCTGTTTTGAGGCGCATTTCGAGCGTGCTTTAGGCTCTTGATCGCTTGAGGCGATCTTCGAACGCTATGCAACCGAAAAGCCGGAGAAAACGCCCCGTCCGCCGGGTCCTGCCAAGACGCGAAAAGCCGCCGCGCCAGATCGGACGCAGCGGCCTCGTGACGTGCTCTGGCGGTCAATAGATGTAGCGAATCTCTTCGGCCCAGTAACGCTCGACCGTGCGCAAATCGCCGTTCATGCCCTCGATGCCGTCGCTGCGAAGGCGCTCTTCGTCGCTGAGCTCCTCGGCATGGCGCTGGAACAGCTCGGCAACCATCCGGTGGACCTCGATGCCCTTCTCGGTCAGACGCACACGCACCGAGCGCCGATCGACATCCGATCGCTGGTGGTCGATGTAGCCTGTCTCGACGAGCTTCTTGAGGTTGTAGGAAACGTTTGACCCCTGATAGTAGCCGCGGTTCTTCAATTCCCCGGCGGTCATGACCTTGGTGCCGATGTTGAAGAGCAGGAGCGCCTGCACCGAGTTGACGTCGAATTTGCCGACCCGCTCAAACTCGTCCTTGATCACATCGAGGAGCAGCCTGTGCAGCCGCTCGACCAGCGCCAGGGTTTCGAGGTATCCTGACAGGATATCGTCACCGACTTCTTCGTCGAGAGAAGGTGCAACGGCGGCATTTGTGCTCATTGGTGGACTCCAAGCGCTGACTGACTGAGTGACTGAACTGGTCAAACGCTCGGATGAAAAGCGTAACAAGGGGTTAATCGACACAAAATTTTTGGAAACCTGAGTAAATTTTCCATACGCGGGGTCAGCGGTCCCCCTCGAGGAACCGGATCACACCCGAAAAGTCACGCTCCGCCATCCCCGCGGCCGCCATCATCCCGTAGATCTGGGTGGCATGTGCGCCCAGTGGGGTCACGGCGCCGGCAGCTTGCGCCGCCTCCATCGCAATTCTGAGATCCTTCAGCATCAGACCCGCGGCAAACCCGGGCTGATAGTCGCGATTCGAGGGAGCGTTGGGTTGCGGCCCGGGCGCCGGACAATAGTCGTTAAGGGACCAGCAACGCGCGGTGGCTGTCGAAGAAATATCATATAATTTCTGCGCTTCCAGGCCAAGTTTCGCAGCCAGGTTGAACCCCTCGGACACCGCGACCATCTGAATGGCGAGCATCATGTTGTTGCAGATCTTCGCCGCAGCGCCGGCTCCCGCGTCACCAGCATGGAAGATGTTCTTGCCCATGGCCTGCAGCACAGGCTCGGCGCGGGCGAAGGCTGAGGCCGACCCGCCGACCATGAATGTGAGCGTGCCCGCCGTCGCGCCGCCAATGCCGCCGGACATCGGGCAATCGATCATATCGTGCCCCGCTGCCGCCGCAGCCAGATGCACACGGCGTGCCGTCTCGACATCGATCGTCGAGCAGTCAATGAAGAGACGACCCGGCGACGCTTTGGCGAGAACGCCCGCATCCCCAAGGTAAACCGATTCGACATGACGCGCGGCGGGCAATGCGGTGATGATGCAGTCACCGCCAACGACGCCTGCGGCATCGTCCGCCACGGCCCCGCCCGCCTCCTGAAGCGCCGCACAAGCGGCCTCGTTCAGATCGAAGCCGGTAACGGCATGCCCGGCCGCAACCAGGTTGCGTGCCATCGGCAGACCCATGTTGCCGAGCCCGATGAACCCTATTTCCGCCATGTGTGACCCTCCCTGAAACCATTCACCCAGAGACTATGGTCGCCGCACCCGGTTGTCAGCAGATGTTGTGAAAGGCTTGGATTCGCTCGATGAGCGGCCGATGCGTCTCGCTGGGCGTGCGCATGTTCAGGATCCACGCATAGATGTCGTGGTCCTCCACTTCGAGCAACCGCTCAAACGCACCGATCTCGGCGTCCGGGAGTTCCGGTGCCGCCTGGTCGGCAAAGCGCCCCAGGAGCAGGTCGATCTCCTTGGTGCCGCGCCGCCAGCTTCTGAGCCGCAGCCGCTTGATGCGGGTCTCGCGATCCATCAAAGGCAGCACCCGCCGGATCAGAGATCGGCTGCAATGGTGCGCAGACGCTTCTCGAGCACGGCCAGCCGGTCGTTCACCCGTCCCTGGGCGAGGCGCAGGTTGCGCATCTCGGACAACACGTCACGCAGGTCCAGCCCGACCAGGTCGTCGGTCTCGGTGGACGCGGCGGGGCCATCTCCGTTGCCCGTCATCAGCCACATGATCGAAACGTTGAGAAGCCCGGCCATCATCTGCAGCTTGTTGGCGCGGGGAGCGGACCGGTCGGCTTCCCAGTTCTTGATGGTGGCAACCCGCATGCCAAGACGGCGCCCGAGCTGACCTTGGGTCATGCCCTGGGCTTCGCGCGCGAGCGCCAGGCGATCACCGAAGGTCGCAGCGTCCTCGTCCCATGAAAAAGACGCGGCTTCGGCGTCATCCATGGCAGGCTCTGCGCTGAGTGTATCCTGCATATCCTGTCTGCTTTCCGTTTGATCTCGTCAAAGGTTGTGCGCGATTTGCCGCGCGAGCGGTCAAAGGTTTGCGCCGGCGCTTTTGCCCCGGTCAGTTCACACCCCTCACATCGCATGGCGGGGACATACCTCACCTGACCGTGCATGGCAAACCCGCCCAACGTCGCAGAGGCTGCCCATCGACAGATCGACGCACCGCCCGTTCGCGTGCGCGGAGGCAGTGATCGCGGGTTGCCGGGTCAAGCGCCCCGGCGTAGAACGCATTCGTCCAGCAACCATCGATCCCAAGGAGTACCTCAGATGGCCTTCCTCGCCGACAGTCTTGCGCGCGTCAAACCTTCGCCGACCATCGCGGTTACGACGAAGGCGAACGAGCTCAAGGCCGCCGGGAAGGATGTCATCGGCCTTGGCGCAGGCGAGCCAGATTTCGACACCCCGCAGCACATCAAGGATGCCGCGGTGCGCGCGATGAACGAGGGCAAGACCAAGTACACGGCCGTCGACGGCATCCCCGAGCTGAAACAGGCAATCTCGGGCAAGTTCATGCGCGAGAACGGGCTCGAATACGCACCCAGTCAGATTTCGGTCTCGTCCGGTGGCAAGCAGGTGCTCTACAACGCCCTGGTGGCCACCCTGAACCCCGGCGACGAGGTGATCATCCCCGCGCCCTACTGGGTGAGCTATCCGGACATGGTGCTGCTGGCGGGCGGTGAGCCCGTCACCGTCGAGGCCTCGCTCGAGTCGGATTTCAAGATCACCGGCCCGCAGCTCGAGGCGGCGATCACGCCCAAGACCAAATGGCTGATCTTCAACTCGCCCTCGAACCCGTCGGGCGCCGGATACAGCCATGACGAACTGAAGGCGCTGACGGATGTGCTGATGCGCCACCCCCACGTGTGGGTGATGACCGACGACATGTACGAGCACATCACCTATCCACCCTTCGAGTTCGTCACCCCGGCGCAAATCGAGCCCGGTCTCTATGAGCGCACCCTCACGGTCAACGGGATGTCGAAGGCCTACTCGATGACGGGCTGGCGCATGGGCTATGCCGGCGGACCGCAGCACCTGATCAAGGCGATGGCCAAGGTGCAGTCGCAGTCGACCTCGAACCCATCCTCGATCAGCCAATGGGCGGCGATCTCGGCGCTTGAAGGGCCGCAGGACTACATCCGCGAGAGCCGTGTCGCCTTCCAGCGCCGGCGCGACCTGGTATGCTCGATGCTCAATCAGGCCAGCGGCATCACCTGCCCGGTACCGGAGGGGGCGTTCTACGTCTACCCGTCGGTCGCCGGCTGCATCGGCAAGACAGCGCCCTCGGGCAAGGTCATCGAGAACGACGAGGACTTCGTCACGGAACTCCTCGAGGCGGAAGGCGTCGCGGTGGTACACGGGGCGGCCTTCGGGTTGAGCCCGAATTTCCGCGCATCCTACGCCACCTCGGACGAGGCCCTCGAGGAAGCCTGCACCCGCATCCAGCGCTTCTGCGGAAACCTGACCTGAGCGCGTCGAGAGAGGGGCGGCAGCCTGCCTGACCGCCTCTCTCTCGACACTGAACCGGATGGAACGCGCAGCATGATTGCCTATGTCACCGTCGGTGCCGATGATCTCGCTGGCGCAAAGCGGTTCTACTCTGCGTTCTTGCCGGCCCTCGGTTACGAAGTTGGGGAGGGTCCCGAGGGTCTGAGCTACGCCCTGCCCGTTCGACCGGGCCAGTCTCCCGCTCTGCCTGACTTCTACGTCAAGCCCACCTTCGATGGACGGCCCGCTTCGGCTGGCAACGGCGCAATGGTCGCATTCGAGGCGCGCAATCAGAAGCAGGTTCGTGAGCTTCACGCCGCAGCACTTGCCGCAGGCGGCGCTGACGAGGGCCGGCCGGGCTTTCGCGAGTCCTACGGGGCCGACTTCTATGTCGGCTATCTCCGCGATCCTCAAGGCAACAAGATCGCACTGTTCTCCAGCGATCCGAACGAACCCGGACGAGATGACTGAATTGCGTTTCACGAACCGCAGATGCCGTTCGCCGCTTCGTTGAAAATCGCTCAACTGGGCGGGACATGGACCGCATGCGCGGCCTGCTGGTTCTCTCGGGTGAGGCGTCATCGAACCAGTGCAGTCCGGACGCGCAAATCTACAAGCCTCCCTCACCTGATCTGAGTAACCGGCTCTGCGAGGGCGGTAACGCGCCCTTAACCATGGTTAAGCGACATCCGGCGGCACCGGTGGCCGGAGGCGCCCATGCCATGGCGAACGACGATGTTGTGTCTGCCACTCGCGCTGTGGACCGCCTGCGCGCACGCCGGAGCATGGCCCCAACCGGAAGGCACCGGCGTCGTCATCGTCACCACGGCACGTGAGGTCGCGCCCGCCGGAAGCTTCTTCGGCGGCGACGTCGATGACAGCAGCAACTTCTCGCAGATCTTCGTCGAGTACGGCGTGTACCCAGGCGTCACCCTCGGTGTCTCCGCCTTTGGCGAGTTCTCCGACACGGTGGCAAACGACGTCACCGCCGCCCTGCGTGCGCATGTCCGCGGAACGGTCTGGACAGGCGCATCGGGCGACATCGCGGCGGTACAGGTCGGCGGCAGCCTGCCGGTCGAGCGCTGGCTCGGCAACGGGTTGGGCGACGACCGGCCGGATTCGGTGCCCGAGGCCGAACTCAGGCTCCTCTACGGACGCGGCTGGCAGACCGACTGGGGCGACAGCTTCGTGTCGACCGAGCTCGGATTTCGCTGGCGCAGCGAAAGCCAGGAGGACGAGCTGCTCCTGGACACGACCGTCGGCCTGCGACCGATCAACGAGCTCCTCGCGCTGATGCGCGTGTTCACCACCCTGCCGTTCGGCGACGACGCCAGCCTCAAGCTTGGCCCGTCTCTCGCCTACACCGCCTGGCCCTGGCTGGGCAGCAACGACAAGAAGCCCGCCGAGATCGCCCCGCCCGAGACCATCGAGTTCGGCATCACATGGGATGCGCTGAACCCTGATGACGGGCTCACCGTCGGCGTCAGCATCTGGCGCCGCTTCTAGCGAGACCTGCCCCGCTCACGACAGCCTCACGGCTCAATGAACGAGACGTGAACTTTGCGACCTCAATCTCAGGTTGCAGGACAGCGGCGCCCGCCGGTAAAATTCGAAGCACAAATTTGATCGCGACTTCTGCACAAGAACACCTTTGGGAGGCTCAAATGAATTTCGATGGGACGCCCTTTGATGTCGGTGAGCTGACCGATGTCAAGGATGTGTCGGGCAACATGGGCCTCACGCTGATCCTCACCAACACAACCGGCGCCAAATGCGTCTTCAAGCTTCAGGACGACCATCCGGTCCGACAACAGATTGCGCATGCCACCATGCAACGGGGCGAGATCGCGGCCCCGCGCATGCGCATCGCCACCTCCAGCGAGCGCGAGGCGATCCTGAAGAAGATCGGCGACTACACCCCAGACGAGGAGCTGAAGGCGCAATGCACCGCCAATGGCAAGCCCGAGAGCACGGCGCCGAAGATCTCCGAACCCAAAGCCCAAACCACGGGCAAATCAAAACCGACGCGCCTCAAACTCGGGGAGCTCGCGGGCGGCGCAGCAAGACCGCAACGGTCTACAAGCACGCCCTGATCCTCGAGCACATCGCGCATGAGAAGACGATCGGCGGGATCGTCGACGGGGTCGACGAGTTCATCAAGATCATCAGCCAACCCGGGTTTCAGAAGATGCTCGGCGAGATCATCGCCGTCGACACGTTTCTAGGAAATCACGACAGGATGATGGCAACGCCGCAAGGCGGCTGGTTCAACGCCGGCAACATCCTCGTCACCAAGCAAGGCCAGGACTATGGCGCCCGGGCGATCGACAACGATATCGGCCAGGGAACGTGCTCGAAAGATTCGGGTCCCGAGGGTATGCGACCGGGTTCGATGAGCACAATGTGCGTCAACCCGTTGACCGCGCGCAAGGAGGCCGAGGTGCTCTTCGATTTCTTTGTCGAACAGCTCAAGCTCAAGTCCAACGAGGGCGCGAGCGATGACAGCAACAACAACAATAATAACAATAGTAACAGCACCGGCGCCATCGAAAGCCGGGTCAACGGGTTCCGGCAGAGCTTCATCGAGGGCGTGGGAAGCGCGGCGAACGAGAAGCTGCAGTTCTTCGTTGCCCGTGGCCGTCACTGGAAAGCGCAATTCTGCAGCGATGGCATCAGCGTGGACAACCTGATCAGCGACTTCCGCCTGCGCAAGCGCATGCTCAGGATCATGAACAGCTCGGATGACGTCAGCCCAAGCGCTGCCTATCAGACGGCTAAGGACGATACGAACTGGCAGAAATGGGCGCTGACCGCCGAGTTCGGCTATGACAAGGATGCGGCGAACGAGGTTGTTGAGGGTGGAATCGAGGCTTATCGCAATGCGAAGACGCTTGGTCCAATGCCAGTACCCCCGGACATCGAGATGCAGGACCCGAAGCGCTCACTGGGCGGGCAGATCACAAGCTGGCTGGGCAACAAAGTCGATCAGCTGAGAAATAACTAGCGGCTCAGGTGCCGACCCCCGGCACCGCGCGCAGGCGCACGCCGCTGATCCGCCAAACGCCGTCGACCTCGGTCATCAGATAGCCCGCCTCATGCAGCTTGCCGAAGGCATCCTCGAAGAGCACCACCTGTACAAGGCCCGCCGGTGTCTCGATCAGTTGCAGCATCTCGAAACGCGCCGGGCGCCACACCATCGGGTAGAGATCGCGGACCATGCGCCCGAAGGTCTCGGGAGAGCCGAACTTCTCCTGGATGCCCGGTGCGGCATGATCGAAGGCGGCCACCACATCGTCGCGCTGAAAGTCCGAAATCTGGTCCGAGATGACGGCCTGGATCTTGTCGGCAGGCTCATCGGAACGGGCTGGAAGAGAGACAACGGACAGAAGGACGGCGATGAGAGTGATGAGGCGCATGGCGGGCTCCGTTAACATGTACAGCCATATCACATGACCTGAAGCCCGAGGCCGTCAAGACCGACACCGCATCGGCCGGTGGTGTGATGCGGCCCCGGATCGCCGGCGCAGGCACTCACGTGCGCCGCGACACCACAAGATTAGAGCCCTTGCGAGACCTCGCTCACTCGGGGAAACTCGGCCAGAACACGGACCGGGGAGCTCACATGACCAGCATGGCGATCACGGATCCCGAGGTGTTGGCGTTCATCCGTCGCACGAAGGCGTTCGGGGCCGATGGCGACAGCATCGCTGCCTACCGGGCCGCCTACGATGCGATGAGTGCCGCATTCCACGGATCACGACCGGAGGGACTGAGGGTAGACGACGCGCTGTGCGGCGAGGCTACCGATCCGGTCCCGGTGCGGACCTACCATGGGGGCACTCAGGCGCGCGTGCTCTATTTCCATGGCGGCGGCTGGGTGCTCGGCGGCCTCGACAGCCATGACAGCATATGCGCCGAAATCGCGGCGCAGACCCGAACGACGGTGACCGCCGTCGACTACCGGCTCGCCCCCGAGCATCGCCATCCGGCAGCATACGAGGATTGCGAGACGGTGCTCCTCGCCCAGGCACCGCCAGCCATCGTCGTGGGCGACAGCGCGGGCGGAAACCTCGCCGCAGCACTCGCCATAACTCACCCGGGCCGCGTGCGGGCGCAGGTGCTGATCTATCCGTCGCTCGGCGGCGAACGCCTGCAACTGCCCTCGTACGACGAGCGTGCCGAGGCACCGCTTCTGGCGACGCGGGATCTGGCCGCCTTCACACAGTGGCGATGCGCCGGACCTCCCCCATGGGACGATCCGCGGTTCGCACCGTTCGCCGCCTCTGACCTTGCTGGCCTGCCTCCCTGCTTCGTGAGTGCCGCCGAACACGATCCCCTCCGCGACGATGGCCCGGAATGGGCGCGCCGCCTCGCGGCAGCAGGCGTTCCGGCAGAGTGCGTCGTGGAAGCAGAGTTGCCCCATGGCCACCTGCGTGCGCGCCATGAGAGCCGTCGGGCAGCGGCAGCCTTTCGTCGCATCACCGATGCAATCGGCGCGTTCTCGCAGCCAGGCTGACACCCGTTCAACCGCAGCCCCCAACCCGCCAAACTCGGGATGGCAGGCCGCGCAAAAATAGATAACGTCAAGAACGTTCACCCAGATGAACCGCGACCGGGGGAGAAGAGACATGGGCACCCATGTGCTGGCCATCGATCAGGGCACGACGTCGAGCCGCGCGATCGTGTTCGACGAGAACATGCGGATCGCAGGAGTTGCGCAGCAGGAATTCCCGCAGCACTTTCCTGACAGCGGCTGGGTCGAGCATGACGCCGAGGACATCTGGACGTCTGTTGTGAAGACGTGCCGAGATGCGATCGGCACGGCCGGGATCCCTGCCTCCGGGATCGCCGCCATCGGCATCACAAACCAGCGCGAGACCACGCTGGTCTGGGACCGGACCACCGGTGCGCCCGTTCACCGCGCCATCGTCTGGCAAGACCGGCGTACGGCCGACACCTGCGCCCGCCTGAAGGCCGAGGGTCACGAGCCGGACATCAGTGCGCGCACTGGCTTGCTGCTGGATCCCTACTTTTCCGGCACCAAACTCGCCTGGGTTCTCGACCATGTGGACGGCGCGCGCGCTCGGGCCGAGGCGGGCGAGCTCCTCTTCGGCACCATCGACAGCTACCTGATCTGGCGTCTCACCGGCGGACAGCGCCACGTGACCGATGCCACCAATGCCTCACGGACGCTGATCTACAACATTCGCAACGGTGACTGGGACGATGACCTGCTCGGCTTGTTGCGCATTCCCCGCGCGATGCTGCCCGAGGTCCATGACAGCGCCCACGACTTCGGCACGGTGCAACCGGATCTGTTCGGTCACGCAATCCCGGTCCTTGGCGTTGCGGGCGATCAGCAGGCGGCCACGGTGGGCCAGGCCTGCTTTGCACCGGGCATGATGAAGTCGACCTATGGAACCGGATGTTTTGCGCTGCTCAACACTGGGGCCGAGCCTGTCGCCTCGCAGAACAGGCTTCTCACGACGATCGCCTACCAGATCGGGGGCCGGCCAACCTACGCGCTGGAAGCCTCGATCTTCGTCGCAGGCGCGGTGGTTCAATGGCTGCGCGATGGGTTGGGCATCATCTCCGATGCCGCCGAGACCCAGGCGTTGGCCGAACGCGCAGACCCCGCGCAGGATGTCTACATCGTGCCCGCCTTCGTGGGCCTCGGCGCACCTTACTGGGATGCGGACTGCCGCGGTACGCTGCACGGTCTGACACGTGGTTCGGGCCGGGCCGAGCTCGCCCGTGCGGCGCTCGAGAGCGTGGGCTACCAGACCCGAGACCTGCTGGGCGCCATGCGGCGGGACTGGCAGGGAGAGACCGAAACCGTGCTGCGCGTGGACGGCGGCATGACGGCCAGCGACTGGACGATGCAGTTCCTCGCCGACATCATCGGAGCGCCGGTGGACCGGCCGCAGGTGCTGGAGACGACCGCGCTCGGGGCGGCCTGGCTCGCGGGAATGCAGGCTGGCGTGTATCCCGGTCCGGAAGAGTTCGCCGGGAGCTGGCAACTCGATCGCCGTTTCGAGCCATCCATGAAGGCGGAAACACAGGCGCGAAAGTACGCGGGCTGGCAAGACGCGGTCCGGCGAACCCTGTCCGGTGGCTGATGGAAACACCGGCCAGACCCTCTTGCGAAAAGCCCAGATCTGACCTATTGCATACCATTGTATGCAAATTGGATCCCACCTGAAAGCCGTCCTTCAGACGGTGCCGACACTGGCCCTTTCCGGCACGGGTGTCGGCCTTTTCTACGTATTGGATCTGCCCCTGCCGTTCCTGCTCGGACCGATGTTCGCCTGCCTCGCGGCGGCCCTGCTCGGTGTGCGGCTCACCGGCACCCCAACGCTCAGCGAAGCGATGCGGCCGGTTCTCGGCGTTGCCGTCGGTGCCTCGCTGACGCCTGCGCTGTTCGCACGCGCCGGCGAGATGGCGCTGAGCATCGCCCTGATCCCGCCCTTCGTTCTGCTGATCGGCGTGATCGGCTATCCCTACTTCCGCCGTCTCTGGGGCTTCGACCACGCCACAAGCTACTACGCAGCCATGCCCGGCGGCTTGCAGGACATGCTGCTGTTCGGTGAGGAGGCCGGCGCCGACCCCCGTGCGCTTTCGCTGATCCACACGACCCGCGTGCTTGTGATTGTCTCACTGATGCCGTTCCTGCTGGGCTGGCTCTGGGCGCTCAGCTTCAGCCACCCGCCCGGTCAACCCACGGCCAGCATTCCCTTGCGCGAACTGGCGATCATGCTCGTGTGCGGAGCGCTCGGCTGGTGGGGCGGAAAACGGATCGGCCTGTTCGGGGCCGCGATCCTCGGCCCGCTGATCGTTGCGGGCACCGCCTCGATGACAGATCTGCTGCACACCCGCCCGCCCGCGGAGGCGATGCTGGCCGCACAGTTCTTCATCGGCCTCGGCATCGGCGTGAAATATGTCGGCATCACGCTCAACGAGATCCGGCGGATCGTCGCCGCAGCCTTGGGCTATTGCGGCGTGCTCGCCGTGCTGACCGTCATCTTCGCCGAGATCGTGATCCAGACCGGCCTCGCCGCCCCGCTCGAAGCGGTCATCGCCTTCGCCCCGGGCGGACAGGCCGAGATGGTGCTCCTTGCCATCATTGCCGGTGCCGACATGGCCTATGTCGTGACCCACCACATGCTGAGGATCGTGATCGTCATCCTCGGCGCACCGCTGGCCGCACGCTTTCTGAAGTGAGCACATCCCGCGCCGCCCGACCGTCTGCCACACGCACCAGGCACGGCAGGCGCCGCGGGCCGGACATCGCCAACTGCACACCGCCAGACGCGGCGCTCTGAGCAGGACCGTCAGCCGCCCAGCTCGAGCAAAGTGATCTCCGGCACGACACCCAGACGAACAGGCAGGATCGAGCAGCCAAGCCCGCCCGAGACCACGAGATGGCGCGGACCGTCCGGGCGCTGCTCGACAATGTGGCCATAGGCATAGCGGTTGCCGAACCGCGACGGGACCACGGGCGACCAGCCGAACAACCGGACCTGCCCGCCATGAGTATGCCCCGAAAGCGTCAGCGACACCCTTGCCGGAACATCCGGAAAAATGTCCGGCTCGTGTGCAAGCAGGATCACCGGGGCATCATCCGTCACCTGCGCGAGCGTTCCCGGGAGATCGTCGATGCCCCGCCATCCGGTGCCGCTCCAAAGCGCGAGCTGATCGGCAAGACCCGCAAGCCAGAACCCCTGCCCGTCCTTTTCCAGCCGCACCGAGCGGTTTTCGTACACAGCCACACCCGCGGCCTCGAGCGCGCGCCGCGCCTCGACGGGACCGTGACCCTGCCGCTGAGCCTCGGCATCCTCCCACCAGTCGTGATTGCCAAGAATGGCATGCACGCCCAGAGGAGCCTCGAGCCCGCCCAGCGCCCCGGCCCACGCGGCGGCAGGCACCTTGTCGGTCACGAAGCGATGACCTGCAATGTAGTCGCCCAGCAGCACAACGATGTCGGGTGCCAGTGTCATGGTCTCCGCCACCACGTGGCGCAGGCGATCGGCCGTCATCCAGGGCGCGCAGGCGTGCAGATCGGCAAGCGCGGCAATCCTCAGGGGAACCCCGGGCGTCCACCCCGGCGGTGTGATCCGGTGGCGCTGGACACGCAGCCGGAACGGCTCGATGCCGGCGGCGTATGCCGAGAGCGCCGCGCCCCCCGCCACCACAGAGGCCAGCCCCGCCAGAAACTGCCGACGCGTGATCACGGTCCCGCGCCCCGGGTCCCGGGATGCGATCGAACCAACGACAAAAGGGCAGCAAAGCCGCCCTTGTCAAAACTGCAGATCGCGAAAGGCACCGGTGTCAAAGGCTCCCGGTGCCTCTTCATGTGTCAGCCGGTCTTGATGTCGGCGACGGCGTCCTTGAAGCCCTTCACCGGCTTGAACCCGGGCACAGTGGTGGCTTCTTTCATGACGATGCCGCCCGTCGCCGGATTGCGCATCTCGCGCGCCGCGCGGTGCTTTGCTTCGATCTTGCCGATACCCGGCAGTGTGACGGCCCCAGCCCCCTTGAGGCCGGCCAGCACGACGTCGGGCAGCGCGTTCAGCACCATGTCGACCTGCGCCTTGTTGAGGTCGGTTGCGCTGCTCAGGGCATCGATAAGATCGGACTTTTTCATTCCTGTGTCCCTCGTAAGTATCCGGGACCTTCGTCCCAGCTTTGATTGGATCGTGACAGGGGGGATCGTGCCGATTGCGACGGTTTTTTCAACTGCGAACAACAACCAAATCAGAGGTTTCAGTGGTTTATCCACGGGAATCTCGCCTTCTTGCCCGCAAAAGTTGCGCCTGCGGGCGACGGAAATACGTCGGGATGGTTGGCGCTCTGCGGTCGCAGCACGGCGGTGCCCGGACAGAAGTGACCAGCTTTCGACAGCTCCTTCGATGCCTCGGTTGCGGCCTTGTTCCCGGTCTTCGGCATCCAAAGTTCGGACCGCGTTCTCGACCGTGCAGCCCATCCATCTGACGCGGCAAATCCGGCTGCCATCCGCAACTTCGACGGCGTCCAGCGCCTTCCACGTCCGACAGTCCCTGCCATGGCGCAGGCATGAGCAGGATCGGGCGGCAGGCGGCGGCTGGCTCCGTCCTATGTCTCGAGTGCGTTCTTGTGGATCACGCCGTCCTTCATCACCAGCGGGATACGTGCACCGTCGTCGTGCAGGCAGGTGATGTTCTCCAGCGGGTTGCCGTCGACCGCGATCAGATCCGCCCGCCAGCCGGGCTCGAGCCGGCCGATATCGGGGATCCCCATGATCTCCGGATTGATCTCCAGCGACGCATGGAGCGCGCCTTGCGCGCCAAGGACCTCGGCTGCCAGACCAAACTCATCCGCCTGATACCGATGGCAGGGCCCCAGCAAATCCGTCCCGAAGCCGATCTTGACGCCTGCATCCCGCGAGAGCTCGACAGCGCCGAGCCCCGCATCGACGATCATCCCCAGCTTGTCGATCGAGACCTGCGGGAAGCCGAACTCCGCACCATGCTTGTTGAGCGCGAAATAGGTGATGTTGGTGGGCACGTGGTAGGCGTTCCTTTCGGCCACCAGCGCTGCGGTCTCCTTGTCGATCAGGTTGCAGTGCTCGACCGTGCGCACACCCGCGCGTACCGCCATCGAGATCGCCGCCGGCGTGTAGGTGTGCGCCATGGTGTAGGTCTGCCAGGCCGCCGCCTCCTCGCAAATCGCGCGCATCTCGTCCATCGAGTACTGGGTGTTCTCGATCGGGTCCGAGGGCGAGGAGACGCCGCCCCCCGCCATGATCTTCACATGATGCGCCCCCTTGCGGAGCTCGTCGCGCGCGCCGCGGCGGCACTCGTCGACCCCGTCTGCGATCCGGCCGAGCTGTTGCAGATGATTGTGCCGCTCGATGTCCGATGGATAGGACATCACGGTCACGGGACGCATGTCCGAATGCCCGCCGGTCTGGCTCAATGCCAACCCGCAAACGCGCAGACGCGGCCCGACAAACAGCCCGTGATCGACAGCATCCGCGAGCCCGCGGTCGGCACCGGCCGCATCACGCACCGTCGTGAACCCGCGCATCAGCATGTCCTTCATGATCTGCGCGGTCTGGCCCATCAGGTAGGAGACTGGCGTGCGCATCAGGACCGAGAGATCGAGGGACGTTGCCTTGACGTGCACATGAGCGTCGATCAGACCGGGCATGAGCGTTCGCCCCTTCAGATCGATGACACGGGCCTCGCCAGGCAGGACGGCCGTGTCGGTGATCTCCTTGATCCGGCCGTCCTCGACCACCAGCGATCCCTCGCGCGGCTCGTTCGATCTCGCATCAAGCATCATGGCATTCGTGAAAACAGTGATCATCCGGGCCTCCCTGCGCTGCGGCAACCACCTGATCGCAGCGGTGCGGGGATATCAAGTGAGGCGGCCCGGAAAGATGGCTGGCAGGCCACGCCGTGATCAACCGATGGGTTGGGCGGATGGCACCGCGGCGAGCGCGTTCTGCCGTCGCACCGGCCCGCGCCAATCCTTCGTCCGGCGACAGCCCGGCACGCGCCCTTATGATATGAACGCATGGTTCAATCAGATCGAAAGCCGGTCTAGAGGATCGCGTCGCCGTCTTCGTCGAAACGGTTCAGATCGCCGATATCGGCTGCGCCGAAGGGGTCGGGGTCGACGTGAGGCGGTTCTGGGTCGTCGAGGGTCAGCGGCGGCGGCCCGAAATCCCCGAAATTGTCGTCATCGTCATCGTCATCGTCGTCGTCTTCCGGGTCCTCGAAGTCGAAGGCATCGTCTCCCGTCCCGACATCGCCCGCCTGCGGGTCCGGCGAGCTGCCCGGGTGGATCACCGCCGGGCCAGCGGACGCCGAGGTCGCGATCCCGGTCACGGCAGCCGTGGCGGTGTTCGCCGGCGCGACGGGGCGCAGCGAGATCGTGTCGCGGTCGAGCTCGAAATGCTCGATCTGGCCCGGCTCGAGATCGGTGCCAAAGTAGATCGTGTCGGACGCGGCGCTGATAGCCGTCGCGGACGATGCAACGGCTGTTGACGCGTTCGTCGCGCCACCTGGCGGCGTGGTATCGCCGAACGCCAAAACGCTGGTCACAAAGTCGGCGACACCACCGAACCCGTCATCGGCGTCGAGCAGGTCGGACTCTCCGTCGTCTTTGTGAAGTATCGTCAGGGCGAACATCGGGCAGCCTCCATAGCGTGGAACGAATGCCCGACCTTACGCGGCGCGACGCGGGGCGGATGCGCCCGGACGCCGGTCTTCCGGTGCCGCGTGATCGAGATGTCACAGAGCCGGTCGCCGTCGAGCGGTTCTCCAGCCCCGTTGAGCGCTTGGGACCGTCGACTTCGCGTCGGTACGGATGCCACACGACTGCCATACGGGTGCGGGACGCAAAGCAGACGGCTGCCATATGCCGCGGCCGGCAGCCCCCTGGTCGCCGTGTCGCGTCTCAGGCAGCCGGCATCGCGGTTTCGACCAGCTGTGCCCAGTACGAGCATCCGAACGGGATGACTTCGTCGTTAAAATCGTAGTCGGGATGATGGACGCTGGGCCCGTCTCCCTGTCCGAGGAAGATGAACGCGCCCGGACGGGCATTCAGCATGAAGGAGAAGTCCTCGCCTCCCATGATCTGCGGGGTGTTTGCGTCGACATTGGGCGCTCCCGCAACGCCGGCTGCAACTTGGGCCGCGAATTCTGCCTGTGCCGGGTGGTTTGCGGTGACCGGGTAATTTCTCATATAATTCAGAGAGATGTGCGCGCCATATGCGGCTCCGATATGCGTGCACAGCGCCGTCATGCGCTCCTCTGCCAGATCGCGCATGACTGTCGACAGAGTGCGAACGGTGCCCTCCATCTTGGCTGTCTGGGGGATCACGTTGTTGGTGTCTCCGGCAATCAGCTTGGTGGCGGAGATCACGAGCGAGTCAATCGGATCCGCGTTTCGCGACACGATCGTCTGGAAACCGTTGAGCAGCTGCGCTCCGATGATGATGGGGTCGATGCACTCATGCGGACGCGCAGCATGGCCGCCTTTCGCCTCGATCGTCAGCTCGAAGAAGTCAGATGCCGCCATCATCGGTCCGGGCCGCAGGTGGAAGGTGCCGAGCGGCTGATTGGGCATGTTGTGCATGCCGTACACTTCCTGGATCCCCCATCGCTCCATCATGCCGTCCTTCACCATGGCATCGCCACCGGCGCCACCTTCTTCGGCAGGCTGAAAAATCACCACAGCTGTGCCGTCGAAGTTTCTGGTTTCGCTGAGATATTTCGCCGCCCCGAGAAGCATTGCGGTATGTCCGTCGTGACCGCAGGCATGCATCTTTCCATCGACGGTCGACTTGTGCGGAATGTCGCGCGCCTCCTGAATCGGCAAAGCATCCATGTCCGCCCTCAAGCCGATCACCTTGCCCGAGCCGGTCTCGCGACCCTTGATCACGCCGACGACTCCGGTCCGGCCGATGCCCGCGGTGACTTCGTCGATGCCGAACTCACGCAGCTTCTTCTCGACCACACCGGCCGTGCGGTGCACGTCGTAGAGGAGTTCCGGGTGACGGTGCAGATCCCGACGCCACTCTGTGACCTCGTCGTGAAATTCCGCTATGCGATTCAGCACTGGCATCTGGATTTTTCCTATCTTTCAATGACCTAGGCCCAAGAGGGGCGTTACCCGTTCACCCTGTGCGCTCAACCTAGCGTTTCAAACAGCCGGCGCAACAATGTCATGCGCGGAACGAGTGAAGAAACGTAGATGTGCTCGTCCTCCGTGTGAGCGCCAGCGCCATCGACGCCGATACCGTCAAGCGTCGCGACCCGGCGTGCAACGAAACTGCCGTCCGATCCGCCCCCGGTGTGCATGTCTTCAAGCTCGAAGCCGATGTCCGAAGCCAGGGTTTGGGCATGCGCCAGCAGCGACCCGATGGCGTTCGTCTTGGTATAGGCGGGGCGGTTGATCCCTCCGGAAACCTCGAGCCGCACGTCAGGATTGTATGGCGCAACGGATGTGATGTGGGTATGAAACTCTTCTGCGATTTCAGGGGTTTGCGAGCGCACATCGACACCGATTAGACAGTGCTCAGGCACAGTGTTGAGCGTTGTACCGCCTTCGATTGTGCCCACGTTCACCGTCAAGCCCTGCGCCTCATCGGTCATGGCTTCGAGCGCCAGAATGTGGTTTGCGATCTCGCGCACGGCAGAGCGCCCATCACTGTGACGCACGCCCGAATGAGCCGCCCGGCCATGTGCGCGGAGCCAGTACCGGCTCACGCCTCGCCGTCCTGTGACGCACTTCCCCCCGCCGCGGGCCGGCTCGGTGACCAGCACGTACTTCGCATGTTCCGCCGCGCGCTCAATCAACTCGCGAGACGTTGCACTGCCCGTTTCCTCATCTGACGTGAGCAGAAAATGCAGGGGCAGAGGCGTTTCCAAGCCCGCCTCGACCAGGGTTCGGAGCGCACGATAGGCGATGTAGACCCCGCCTTTCATGTCGTAGATGCCGGGGCCCCAAGCACAGTCGCCTTCGATCCGGAATGGATTTTTCTTCAGGGTCCCAGACGGATGGACCGTATCGAGGTGGCAGAGCACGAGCAATGTCGGGCCGGAGCGACCTGGAAACTTTGCCGAGACATGGTCTCCGGCGCCATCGCGTCCGGGGATGGTCTCGATCGACATTCCGAGTTCACCAAATGCCCGACCTGCGAGTGCCGTCATCCGGCTCACCGCCGCCGCGTCGCCGGTCGGACTCTCCAGCTCCACCCAGGGCCGTAAACCCGCCAGCAGCTCCCGCTCGTCAGGAATGATCATAGCTCACACGTCCACTTTTGGTGCGCTTTCCGAGCGCTCACGCCGCGCGGTGTAGAGAGCCGCGGCAAAGATGATCCCGCCACCGACCCATGTCCACAGATCGATGAGTTCAGCGAACAGTATGTAGCCGAATGCAACGGCAAACGGCAGTCGTGCGAACTCGACCGACATGACAAGCGAGGCATCAGCAGCTCGAAATGCCCGTGTCAGCGTTATGTGGCCGAGCATGCCGGCGACCCCCATTGCTGCAAAGACAAACCACAGGTCCAAGGTCACCGGCTGCCAGACGAGGAGTGCTGGGACGAACATCAGAGGTGTCTGACACAACACGGAAATCAAGACCACCTTGTCCGGGTCATCGCGACCGGAGAGGCGCTTGATCAGCAAGCTCGCCGCGGCCATGAACATTGCGGCAAGAAGGGCGAGGAAGGTGCCTGAACCGACTTCGACGAACCCGGGCCTCAGGATCACGAACGCACCCGCCAGCCCGACCAGGGTCGCGCTCCAGCGCCGCCAACGCACGGTCTCGCCGAGTATCAACGCCGCTCCCACAGTTCCGAACAGCGGCGTCAGGAACCCGATCGCGGTCACCTCGCCCACCGGGATCAATGCAAGTGCTGCGAACCACGCGATCATTCCCGTAAGGCCAACAACCACGCGCACGAGGTAAAGGCGCATGTGTTGGGTCTGCAACATCTCCGTGCCCCGCAGAGCCAGGAGAGGCGCAAAGGCCACAAGTGCGAACAGCAGGCGCAGGAACACGGTTTGCAAGGTGGGCATACCCGCCAGCGCGACATAGCGGCCAAGGGCTGCGACACCGGCCAAGAGGCCGCACGAGACCAGCATCCAGAGGACGCCAGCCAAGGGGCCGTATTCGGGTATGAGCGGGTTTCTTGCTCGGGGCGCGGGGGGCATGGACCAACGCTAGCGTCCTGCTGCGGGGTTCGCACGCGCAATCGGTGCACGCCCTGATCGATCATAGCTCTGATCGGGCATGCGCCCGGCTTGCGCACGTCAGCACAAGGTGTCACGCTGAGTTGCAGAAGCGGGCGCTCTACACCCGCCAACTCGCACGCAGCGACAGGAGAGAACATGAGACATTGCTTGCTTGCAGCGGCTGCAGCTGCACTGATTTCATCGGGGCCGGTCTACGCTGGCAAGTCCGAGGACACATTGGTCTGGTCGACCGACCGTGAAGTTGCCGTGGTCGATCCCTACTACAACAACACACGTGAGCTCGTGGTCATGGGCCATATGGGCTGGGACGGCTTGATGTTCCGCAATCTCGAGACCAACAGCTTCGAGCCGCTGCTTGCAACGGGCTGGGAGTGGATCGACGAGCTCACTCTCGAAGTCACGCTGCTCGAGGGGGTCACCTTTCACGACGGTTCAAGCTTCGGGCCGGAGGACGTGGTCTACACGGTCAAGCACGTCGCAAACCCGGACAACGGGGTGCTGACGGCCCAGAACGTCAAGTGGATGAAAGACGCCGAAGCGGTTGGCGAGAACAAGGTGCGCATCCATCTGCACGCACCGTTTCCAGCCGCCCTCGCCTATCTTGCCGGTGCTGTGTTCATCATGCCGGAGGGCCACTATGACAGTGCGCCGACCGGGGCCGACGGCAAACCCGATTTCGGTGCCGTCGCGGCCAACGGGACCGGTCCCTACAAGTTCGCCGAGGTGAAAGCCGGCGAGTACGTCCACTGGGAGAAGAACGAGGCCTACTTCGGCGGACCCAAGGGCGCGCCTCAGATCGGTGCGATCCGGTTCCGGACCATCAAGGAACAGAACACGCAAATCGCCGAGCTCCTGACCGGAGGTATCGACTGGATCTGGGACGTGCCCAAGGATCAAGCCGAGCGCCTTGAGGCAACGGGGCAACTGACCGTCGAGAACGCCAAGACCATGCGCGTGAGCTACATGGCATTCGATGTGGACGGCGACTCGGGGACCGACGTCTTCACCAACAAGAAGGTGCGCGAGGCGGTGGCCCATGCGATCGACCGCGAGGCCATCGTACGCAACCTCGTCGGACCGGCATCAGAGGTCATCCATTCTGCCTGCCACCCGGATCAATTCGGCTGCACCTCAGACGTGCCTCAATGGAGCTATGACCCCGAGAAAGCCAAGGCTCTTCTGGCCGAGGCGGGCTATCCGGACGGCTTCGAGTTTGACATCTACGGCTACCGTCAGCGGGAATTCACCGAGGCGGTCATCGGCGATCTGGCAAAGGTGGGGATCAAGGCCAACCTCAACTGGCTTCAGTATCGCGCGCTGCGCGATCTGGTGTGGGAAGGCAAAACCCCCATCAACCACATGACCTGGGGCTCGAATTCGATCCCGGATGTGTCGGCGATCACATCTCACTTCTTCTCGGGTGGCCGGGATGATCCTGCCAAGGACGAAGCGGTGATTTCGTCGCTCGCGAAGGGCGATGTCGCACTCGACCCGGTGGTGCGCGAAACGGCCTACAAGGAAGCGTTGTCGAAGATATCGGGCGAGCTCTACTGGCTGCCCATGTTCACTTACGCCAAGTACTATGCGTTCTCTCAAGATCTCGACTTTCAGACGACGCCGGACGAGATTCCGCGCTTCTATGCGTCGAGCTGGAAGTAGCATCCTCAGGCTCCGTCCCACTCGGACGGAGCAGCACGGGCCCAGGCGATGCTAGGATACCTCATCCGGAGACTCGGTGTCGCCGTACTCGTTGCGGTGACCGTCTCGCTGATCACGTTCTCGATGATCAATCTGTCGGGCGATCCCGCAGTCGCGCTCGCGGGCGAGACCGCAACCGAGGCCGACATCGAGAACATCCGGCGTGTGTACGGGTACGACCGCCCGCTCCTCGTGCAGTATGTCGACTGGCTCTGGAATGCGCTGCACGGTGAGTTCGGCACCTCGCACTACCTCAAGAAGCCAGTTGCCGAAGTGATCTTCGAGCGCCTGCCCACAACGATGCTGCTGGGACTTTGCGCACTGACTTTCGCTCTCTTGCTGGCAATTCCTCTGGGGGTTGTCGCAGCGATCCGGCCAAACTCCCTGATCGACCGGTTCGCGCTGACACTCGCCGTCATCGGACAGGCGATGCCAAGCTTCTGGTTCGCGCTCACCTTGATGCTCTGGTTCGGGATCACATGGCGGCTGCTGCCGATAACCGGTTCAGACAGCTGGGCCAATTTCGTGATGCCGTCAATTGCACTCGGCTACTACATAACCCCGGCCGTCATGCGCCTGACCCGGGCCGGCATGATCGAGGTGCTGGCGGCCGACTACATTCGCACCGCACGTGCAAAGGGCCTGAGACCGATCACCGTGCTTTTCAAGCACGCACTGCGCAATGCAATCATCCCTGTCGTGAGCCTCGCCGCCGTGCAGTTCGGCTTCATGCTGGGCGGGTCCATCGTGATCGAGACCATTTTTGCCATCAATGGCCTCGGCTTCCTCGCCTATGAATCGATCCTTCGGGCGGACCTGCCGATGATGCAGGCGATCGTGCTGGTGCTGAGCTTTTTCTACATCGTCCTGACGCTCGCCGCAGACATGCTCAACGCGTGGCTCGATCCGCGGATCAGGGTGGCGTGATGGCAGTCCTGGACCTCGACAACTCAGCCCGAGAATTGGTCGAGCCGACACCCGGCAACCTCATGCGCAGGCGGGTCTTCGGGCATTGGGGCCTGATCATCGGCGCGCTCGTGCTTGCGGTCATCGTTGCGATGGCCATCTTCGCGCCACTTCTCGCGCCGCATGATCCGTTCGATCAGGTACTCGATCGAAAGCTGATCCCGCCGGTCTGGTTCGACAGCGAGAAGGCAACCTGGGAGCATCCGCTCGGCACCGATCAGCTGGGCCGCGACTATCTCTCCCGGCTGCTCTACGGGGCGCGCATATCTCTGATGATCGGTTTTCTGGCAATGCTGATATCGGGCGTTATCGGCACGACGATCGGAGTGGCTGCCGGCTACTACGGCGGGCGCATCGATATGATTGCAACGTTCATCATCACCACACGGCTCTCGATGCCGGTGGTGCTGGTGGCGCTGGCGGTGGTCTCGATGGTGGGCTCATCGCTCAATGTCGTGATCTGGGTGCTCGGACTGCTGATCTGGGACCGGTTTGCCGTCGTGATGCGTGCAGCCACGATGCAGGTGCGCGACCTTGATTTCGTTACGGCTGCACGCGCTCTGGGATGCTCATCCGGGCGCATTCTGCTGACCGAGATCATGCCCAACATCATGAACCATCTCATCGTGGTTGCGACCGTCGAGATGGCGCATGCCATCCTGCTCGAAGCCGCACTGAGTTTTCTCGGACTTGGCGTTCAACCGCCCGAACCCTCGTGGGGACTTATGATTGCAGAGGCGAAGGGTCTCATGTTCTTCGACAGCTGGCTGATCGCGATTCCTGGCATCGCACTCTTCATGCTCGTGCTCGCCATCAATCTGCTCGGCGATGGCATGCGGGATGTCACATCACCGGACGCACGGACATGAGGGCAGACGGATGACGCCACTGCTCGACGTCAAGGGGCTCTCGGTCGAAATCCCGGTACCGATCGGCACGCTGCGCCCGGTCCAGTCGGTTGACTTCCAGGTTCGGCGCGGCGAGACCCTTGCGATTGTCGGGGAATCCGGGTGCGGCAAGTCACTCACATCGCTCGCGCTCATGGGACTTCTGCCCAAGCGGGCTGTGCGCACCGCGACCAGCCTGACGCTCGAGGGCCTGGATCTGACCACGCTTCCCGAGCGGGACATGGCGGATCTGCGGGGCGCCCGCATGGCGATGATTTTTCAGGAACCGATGACGTCGCTGAACCCCGCCTACACTATCGGCGATCAGCTCACGGAAGCCTACCGGCGTCACATGGGGGGGCGTCGGCTCGAGGCGCGGGCGCGGGCGGTGTTCCTGCTGGAGAAAGTCGGCATCACCGCGGCGGCGCAGCGCCTCGGTCAGTACCCGCACCAGCTTTCAGGGGGACTGCGCCAGCGCGTTATGATCGCCATGGCGCTGATGTGCGGGCCGGACCTGATCATCGCGGACGAACCGACAACCGCACTGGATGTCACCATTCAGGCGCAAATTCTCCACTTGCTGCGAGATCTCCAGAGGGAGTTCGAGACCGGGCTTATCCTCATCACCCATGATCTTGGGGTTGTCAGCCGCGTCGCCGATCGCGTGGCAGTGATGTATGCGGGCCAGATCGTCGAGATGGGCAGCGTGAAGCAGATCTTTCATCAACCAACCCATCCCTACACGCACGGTCTGCTCGATTGCATTCCGATCCCCGGCAAGACGAGGCGCAACGCGCGGCTTGGCTCCATCCCCGGGATCGTGCCGTCGCTGGTCGGTGAAATGGACGGGTGTCACTTCGCGTCGCGTTGCTCAAGCGCCCTGCAGGTTTGCAAATCTGGCGCCATCCAGTTCCGTCCCGCCGATGATGGCCACGGTTATCGCTGTTTGCTCAGCCCCGAGGAAAGCGCCATGGCGCATGCGCGGACCGCCCCATGAACGAGGTCGTTCTAGAGGCTCGGGGCATCACCAAGACGTTCCGCATTTCCGGTGGATTCATGCAGGCCAGCCGGCAGTTGCATGCAGTGAACGGGGTCGATCTCAAGATCCACCGCGGTGATGTTATGGCGCTGGTGGGCGAGTCCGGATGCGGCAAGACCACGCTCGCGAAGATGCTGATGGGCTTGCTTGAGCCGACCTCCGGAGCCCTGGAGCTCGAGGGCAGACCGATCAGCGACCACGGACGGCGTGAAATCGCACGCGCCATTCAGCCGATTTTCCAGGACCCCTACTCCTCGCTGAACCCGCGCAAATCCATCGGATCGATCATCTCGCTGCCGCTTGCAGTACAGGGCGATCCTAACCCGGAAACCTGGGAGGAGCGCGTGCGCGAGATGATGGACCTCGTAGGTCTGCCAAAGCGTCTCACCAATGCCTATCCGAGCCAGCTTTCAGGCGGACAGCGCCAGCGAGTGGCGATCGCCAGGGCGCTGATCAACCGCCCTCGGATCGTGATCTGCGATGAGCCAACCTCGGCACTGGACGTCTCGGTGCAAAGCCAGATTCTCAATCTTCTGCAAGACCTCAGAGCAGAGCTCGGGCTCACCTATCTGTTGATCAGCCACGACCTTGCAGTGGTCGAGCACCTCGCGAGTCGGGTCGCAGTCATGTATCTTGGCCGCATCGTGGAGGAGACGAATGCGACGTTCCTTTTCAATGCACCTCGGCACCCCTACACCCATGCACTGCTTGGTTCGGTGCTGACGCCCGATCCTGATCTCGGCGTCCCCGAAACCCATCTTGGCACCAGCTACCCAAATCCGCTGGATCTGCCGACGGGCTGCACCTTTCACCCGCGCTGCACCCAGGCATTCGGACGTTGCCGCACGCACGCGCCCCAACCAACATGGTTCCCGGATGGCCAGGTGGAATGCCATCTCTACGAACAGGAGAGTGTCGCATGAACCGTGATGAAGCCATCGCCGCGGCCCAGGCCTATCTCGACGACGGCCGCTTCGAGGAAGACCTCGCGCGTCGCGTCGCTGTCCCGACCGAAAGCCAGGTGCCAGAGGGCCTGCCCCACACCCGCCGCTATCTCACCGACGAGATGGCTCCGGCATTTGAAGCCATGGGGTTCACGCATCAGATCTACGAGAACCCGATCGAAGGCGTTGGTCCGGTGCTGCTGGCCGAGCGCGACGAAGGTGCACGGGTCACGGTCCTCGGCTACGGCCACGGCGATACGATCCGGGGCCAGGCGGAGATGTGGACCAAGGGCGCTGGCCCTTGGAAGCTGGCCCGTGATGGCGACCGTCTCTACGGCCGGGGAACCGCAGACAACAAGAGCCAGCATACAATCAACATGGCGGCCCTGCGCGCGGTGCTCGAGACACGTGGCAGTCTGGGCTTCAACGCCCGCTTCATGATCGAGATGGCCGAGGAGAACGGCAGCCAGGGTCTCCGCGAGATCATCACAGCCAACAAGGCCGCGTTTGCGGCGGACGTCTTCATCGCCTCGGATGGCCCGCGTGTGCGTCCGGAGCAGCCGACCATCTCTCTGGGCGCGCGCGGCGGTAAGAATTTCGATTTGGTGTGCAATCTGCGCGAAGGAGGTCATCACTCGGGCAATTGGGGTGGGGCGCTCGCCGACCCGGCCATGATCCTGTCCCATGCGCTTGCGTCCATCTGCACGCCGACGGGCCAAATCCTCGTCAAGGAGTGGTTGCCGCCTCAGATGTCAAACGCGGTGCGGGATGCGCTGAAAGACGTTGTGCTCGATGCAGGCGCTGAGGGTCCGCAGATCGATCCCGATTGGGGTGAGCCCGGGATGACCACGGCCGAAAAAGTCTACGGATGGAACTCCTTCGCCGTTCTGGCGGTGAAATCGGGCAATGCGGATGCACCGGTCAATGCGATCCAGCCCTGGGCACGCGCGCACTGCCAGCTCCGATACATCGCCGGTACCGACGTCGATGACATCTTGCCCGCGCTGCGACGTCATCTCGATGCCCAGGGGTTCGGAAATGTCACGATCGAGCCACCCACCGGTCGCAACGCCGCAGGTTTCGAGGCGAGCCGGACCGAGCCAGATGACCCCTGGGCGCTCTGGGTACGCCAATCGGTCGAACGCACGGTGAGCAATCCACCGGCCGTGGTGCCTCAGATGGGCGGTTCAATCTGCAATGATCTGTTCACCGATCTGCTGGAGCTTCCGGCGATCTGGCTGCCGCATTCCTACAGCGGCTGCTCGCAGCACGCTCCGGACGAACATGTGCTGCTGCCGCTCTGCCGAGACGCACTTGCGATCATGGCCGGGCTTTACTGGGACTTGGGCGAAGCGGAGGTGCCGTGAGCAAGCAGGACGCAATCCGAGGAGTCCTCGACTACTTCGACGCGGAAGACGGGTTTCTGACCGATCTCGCCAGGCGTGTCGCGCTGCCGACAGAAAGCCAGCGACCCGAGCGAACGCCCGTCCTCCGACAGTACCTCGAGGACGAGATCGAACCCTCGTTCTCAGATCTCGGCTACGATTGCACCGTGTATGAAAATCCGCTTCCGGGATGCGGGCCCGTCTTGCTGGCAACACGCGACGAAGGTGCCCCCTTGACGGTGCTCGGCTACGGGCACGGCGACGTGATCCGCGGCATGGAGGGGTCATGGTCGAATGGACGCGATCCCTGGACGCTCTCGATCGAAGGCGAGCGCATCTACGGTCGGGGAACCGCAGACAACAAGGGACAGCATCTGGCCCACCAAGCTGCCATCGGGGCTGTGTTGGCCGAGCGCGGGACGCTTGGGTTCAATCACAAGTTCATCGTCGAGATGGGCGAAGAGAATGGCTCGCGCGGCTTTCGCCCGCTGGTGCAGGGACGGCTCGATGAATTCGCCGCCGACGTCTACTTCGCATCGGATGGTCCGCGCACCGAGATCAAGCGTCCAAACATCACGTTGGGCAATCGCGGGGTCACCAACTTCGATCTGGTTTGCCGGTTTCGCGAAGGAGCCCACCACTCAGGGAACTGGGGCGGCCTTCTGGCCAACCCCGCCATCATACTGGCACATGCCATCGCGTCGATCACCGATGCTTCCGGACGCCTGCAGGTTGATGGCTGGTCATCAGGGCCACTGCCTGACAATGTACGTTCGGTGCTCAGAGGGGTGACGCGTGATGGCGGCGAGAACGCGCCGGCGATGGATCCTGAATGGGGTGAGCCGGGTCTCACCACCATGGAAAAATGTACCGCGAGCAACACCTTCGAAGTGTTGGCGTTCACGGCCGGCACACCGGAACAGCCGGTCAACGCCATCCCCCCGACGGCTCGCGCCAACTGTCAACTCCGCTTCGTGGTGGGCACAGATTTCAAGCGCATCACTGTGCATCTGCGCAAACATCTCGACGAGCATGGCTTCGGCATGGTCGCCATCGAGGCACCGAGCGACTCGAACGCGATCCATTTCGAGGCGACCCGTACAGATCCGGACCACCCTTTTGCCCACTGGATGCGCGATGCGGTCAGCCGCGCCAGCGGTCAGGACTGCGCGGTTCTGCCGAACTCGCCCGGATCGAATGTCACGGAAATCATGCAGTACGATCTGGGCATGCCGACCGTCTGGCTCCCGCTCTCGTATGCGGGGTGTCAGCAGCACGCCCCGGATGAACACATTTTGCTGCCATTGATGCGCACCGGGATAGAGATCGTGACCAGCGTGTACTGGGATCTCGGTGACGATGAACTGGGATACAGGCGATGAAGGGCATCATTTCCGCTCCACAGCCGGAAGCTGCAGAAGCAGGCGCAGATGTACTTGCGTCGGGTGGCAATGCCGTCGACGCCGCAGTTGCATGCGCATTTGTGCAAACCGCCGTCGACCCGTTCATGTGTGGCGTCGCGGGCTTCGGATCGATGCAAGTCTACGATCCCAACAGCGGTCGTCACCAGTTTGTTGACTTTCACGGGCGGGCTCCGCTGGCGACAAAACCCGAGATGTGGGAGCATCTCGTGCTGGGTGAGACCGAGGATGGCTTCGGCTTCCTGCTTGAGGGCGCGGTCAACGAGATCGGGTATCAGTCGGTTACCACACCGATGACGCTCGCCGCTCTCAGCACTGCGCTGGACCTTTTCGGATCCCGCCCGCTCGACGAGCTTATCCAACCTGCCATCGCCCACGCAGAGACCGGCTGGCTGGTCCGTCCCCACGTCTACAGCTACTGGAATGACGTGCCGAGCGGCGGAAGGGTTGCGCATCCCGAGTTCCTTACTCGCTACCCTGGAACCCGCAAGATTTATGCGCCTGACGGCAAGGTCCCCCGGATCGGCACCAAGATGCAGAACCCGGACATGGCGCGCACTTATCGACGCATCGCCGAACACGGGGTTGGCGATTTCTACACTGGTTCGATTGCCGCGGAGATCACCGCCGACATGGCCGCGAACAATGGCCTGCTGACCGGCGAGGACCTCGCTGCTGTCTCGCCGACCGATGCGGAACCGCTCTGGGGCAGCTATCGTGGCCATCGGGTTGCCACCAACAATCCGCCGGGTGGTGGCGTGCAATTGCTCGAGATGCTCAACATTCTCGAGCAGTTTGATCTGGCCAGCATGGGTCACAATTCACCGGACTACATCGCGACCGTTGCCGAGGCGATGAAGATCGCAACTGCCGACAAGGATGCTTACGTGGGCGACCCCCGCTTCGTCGATGTGCCGGTCGCGTGGCTGACCTCTAAAGACTATGCGGCCGAGCGAGCAGAACGCATCCGCACAGGTGAGCGCGCGCGGGTGGTGCGGCTCAACACGGGCAATCCAGAGTCGAAGGACACAACACATATCTCGATTGCGGATGGCAGTGGCATGATTGTCTCTGTGACCCACTCCATCGGCATGCCTTCCGGAGTCGTCACCGACGGGCTCGGCTTCATGTACAATGGGTGCATGGGGGTCTTCGATCCGCGGCCCGGCCGCGCCGGATCACTCGCACCGGGCAAGAGCCGCTTCACGGCGATGTGCCCGACCATTCTCTTCGACGGCGACGATCCCTGGTTCGTCACCGGTGCCCCTGGCGGCACGCTGATCTCGATGGGCGTGCTGCAGAGCATTCTGAACGCCGTCGACTTCGGCATGACTGCCCAGGAGGCGGTCTCGGCACCACGCTTTCAGGCAACGTCAGACACGATCGAGATTTCGAACCGGATCCTGCGGCGCACCCAATCCGCTCTCGAGCAGCGTGGCTATCCTGTCCGACGCACGGCGATTGGCTTTCACGTCGCCCGTGTTCATGCATTGCGACGCACCGAACAAGGCTGGGATGGCGGAGCCGATCCGGGCGCCGATGGCATGGTGCTGATGGTCTGAAGGCTGGCTATCTGCCCTTCAGCGCAGTGTCACTGGCCTATGCAGTGGACTTCTGCCCATAGGCCTGCAGGGGCATCACGTCGAGCCCGCCCGCGCGAAGGTTCTCGATTGCACGCGCCGCAGCGAAGGCGCCTGCGGCCGTGGTGTAGTAAGGTATCTTCTGCGCAAGCGCGATCGCGCGAATGTCAAAGCTGTCCTGAATAGACTGAGCGCCTTCCGTTGTGTTGAAGACCAGCGTCACACCGCCATCCTTCATGCGATCGACGATGTGCGGCCTGCCTTCGTAGACCTTGTTCACACGCTCGGCGGAAACCCCGTGACCGTTCAGAAAATCCGCTGTCCCGCCGGTCGCAATGATCGAGAACCCCAACTCTTGCAGCAGGCGTGCGGCACGGTGGATCATGTCCTTGTCCGCATCGCGCACGGACACAAACGCCGTGCCACCGGACGGCAGGGAGGTCCCGGCGCCGATCTGGCTCTTGAGGAAAGCCCTTGCGAACCCTTTGTCGAGTCCCATGACCTCACCCGTCGAGCGCATCTCCGGACCGAGCAATGTATCGACACCGGGAAAACGTGCGAAAGGCAGGACAGCTTCCTTCACCGCCATGTGCGGGATTGCAGGATCGACCAGATCGAACTCGGAAAGCCGTCCCCCCGCCATCACCCGCGCCGCGATTGACGCAACTGGTGAGCCGACCGCTTTTGCAACAAACGGCACGGTGCGCGAGGCGCGAGGATTGACCTCGAGCACGTAGATTTCCTGTCCCTGGATGGCGAACTGCACATTCATTAGCCCCACCACGCCGAGACCCAGGGCCAGCGCTTCGCTCTGGCGCTCGAGTTCCTCGAGGATCTCTTGACCGAGCGAGTGTGGCGGCAACGAGCAGGCACTGTCGCCCGAGTGCACACCTGCCTCCTCGATGTGCTCCATGATGCCCGCAACATGCACTTGATCGCCGTCACAGAGCGCGTCGACATCGACCTCGACGGCGCCAGCAAGATAGCTGTCGATAAGGACTGGCGACGTGCCCGAGACCACAACGGCTTCGGAAATGTAGCGCTTGAGCTCCGCGTCCGCGCGTACGATTTCCATCGCCCGGCCACCCAGCACATACGAGGGGCGGATGACAACCGGATAGCCGACCTCGTTTGCGATAGCGAACGCCTCGTCTCCGGACCGGGCGATCCCGTTCTTCGGTTGACGCAGGCCCAGATCGTTCAGGAGGTGCTGGAACCGCTCCCGGTCTTCCGCAAGGTCAATGGCATCCGGTGAAGTGCCAAGGATCGGAATCCCGGCGGCTTCCAATCCGCGGGCTAGCTTGAGCGGGGTCTGACCACCGAACTGCACGATCACGCCCTTCAGCGTTCCGGCCTCCTGCTCGACGCGCAGGATCTCGAGGACGTGCTCCATTGTCAGCGGTTCGAAATAGAGCCGGTCCGACGTGTCGTAGTCCGTCGACACGGTCTCGGGATTGCAGTTGATCATAACTGTCTCGAAGCCCGCCTCGGTCAGGGCATAGCAGGCGTGACAGCAACAGTAGTCGAATTCGATCCCCTGCCCGATCCGGTTCGGTCCACCACCGAGGATCACCACCTTGTCGGCATCGCTCGGCCGCGCCTCACACTCAACATCACCCATCACGTCTGCCTCGTAGGTCGAGTACATGTAGGGTGTGATCGCTTCAAACTCGGCCGCACAGGTGTCGATACGCTTGAAAACGGCGGCCACGCCGTGAGCGTGACGAAGACGGCGGACATCGTCTTCGCTTCGGTTGCAGAGCTTGGCGAGACGCGCATCCGAGAAGCCCATCATCTTGAGGCGACGGAAGCCGTGCTCAGTGAGCGGCAACCCCTCCGCCACCACCTGCGCCTCGACCGTTATGATCTCTTCGATGCGGTCAAGGAACCAGCGATCATATCGCGTCGCTGCGGCAATCTCATCGAGGCTCAGTTCCTCGCGCATTGCCTGGGCGATGATCCGAATCCGGTCTGGCGTCTGCCGGCTCAAGGCCCGGATCACGGCGCGCTTGCGTTCACCGGCGGTGAGCTCGGCTGTCACCCCTTCGATCTCAATCTCGTCAAACCCGCTCAGCCCCGTCTCCAGCGAGCAGAGCGCCTTCTGAACCGACTCGTGGAATGTGCGCCCGATGGCCATGGCTTCGCCCACCGACTTCATCGCTGTGGTCAGATCTGGCTTGGCACCTGGAAACTTCTCAAAGGCAAAGCGCGGGATCTTGGTGACCACATAGTCGATTGTCGGCTCGAAACTGGCGGGCGTGACACCTGTGATATCGTTGTTGAGCTCATCCAACGTGTAGCCAACCGCCAGTTTGGCGGCAATCTTCGCGATGGGAAATCCGGTCGCCTTGGATGCTAGTGCCGAGGACCTGCTGACGCGCGGGTTCATCTCGATCACCACAATCCGTCCCGTTTCGGGTTGGATCGCGAACTGCACGTTCGAGCCGCCGGTTTCGACCCCGATCTCGCGCAGGACCGCGATCGAGGCATTTCGCAACATCTGGTATTCTTTGTCCGTGAGCGTCAGCGCCGGTGCGACGGTGATCGAGTCGCCCGTGTGAACACCCATCGGATCGACGTTCTCGATCGAGCAGATGATGATACAGTTGTCCGCCTTGTCGCGGACCACCTCCATCTCGAACTCCTTCCAGCCGAGAAGGCTCTCGTCGATCAGGATCTGATTGACCGGGCTTGCATCGAGCCCACCCCGGCAGATCGCTTCGTATTCTTCGCGGTTGTAGGCAACGCCGCCGCCTGTGCCCCCGAGTGTGAATGCCGGGCGGATGATCGCGGGAAGTCCGACGTGCTCGAGTGCCGCCAGGCAATCGTCCATCGACTCCGCAATCACAGCCTTCGGGTTCTCAAGACCGATCCGCTTCATCGCTTCGCGAAACAGTTTCCGGTCCTCGGCCATTTCGATCGCTGCCCGATTGGCACCGATCAGCTCCACGCCGAACCGGGCCAGAACGCCCTGGTCATCCAGCGCCATGGCGGTGTTGAGGCCGGTCTGCCCCCCCATGGTGGGAAGCAACGCGTCAGGCCGTTCCTTCTCGATGATCTTCGCCACCAACTCGGGCGTTATCGGTTCGACATAGGTGGCGTCAGCCATGTCCGGATCGGTCATGATGGTCGCGGGGTTGGAATTGACCAATATGACCCTGTAGCCTTCTTCCCGCAGCGCCTTGCAGGCCTGAGCGCCCGAGTAGTCGAACTCGCACGCCTGGCCGATCACGATGGGACCCGCCCCGATGATCATGATCGAGGAAATGTCGGTGCGTTTCGGCATTGCGGGCTCCGGCACACCGAGGCTGGGCACATGCGGCACCCAGGCAGTCGGCGGGGCTTCCTGAGAGTTTCGGCGGTTATAGCGATCCCGCGTCCGAGAGCAAGCGTTGCCACATCCAATCTGCCGACTATGGGCCGAGGATGTTCATGGAGTTGATCTTTCTGAATCCCGGAAAGATGTATTCCGGGTTCTCAGATTTATTCCGGGATCTTGGCGACTACATGCTTTTCGAGCACACGAACCTTGAGAGACCGGGAGACTCCCATGACAAAGATTCTTCGTATCGATTCGAGCATGCGCCGCAGTGGATCGACCACGCGCAACCTCGCCGACAAAGTGATCGCACAGCTGACCAGCGCAGGCGACGCCTCCGTCAGGATCCGCGACCTTGCAGACGGGATCGACTTCATCGACGAAAGCTGGATCGGCGCCAACTTCACGGATCCGGCCGAGCGGTCCGACGCGCAGAAAGAAAAACTTGCGGGATCGGACGCTTTGGTGGCGGAGGTTCGGGACGCGGACGTTCTTGTCGTCAGCGCTCCGATCTACAATTTCGGCGTGCCTGCCGCGCTGAAAGCCTGGATCGATCAGATCGCCCGGGCGCGCGAGACCTTCCGCTACACGGAAAATGGTCCGGTCGGGCTCCTGGAAGGTAAGCGCGCGATCTTGGTGCTTGCTTCCGGTGGCACTGAGATCGGCAGCGAGATCGACTTTGCGACCGGATACCTGCGCCACGTGCTGGGCTTCATCGGCATTCACGACGTCGAAGTCATTGCCGCAGGCCGGCAGATGGTCGACGCACAAGCCGTCCAGCATGCAGAGCAGCAGGTCGCCGAAATCGCCGCGTGACTTTGACCGAGGCGTGGTGCGGCGCTGCCGTCGACAGGTGCCCTGTGCGTGCTCCAAACGATGTCAGCACGCCACGACCTAGCCGACGGCAGCGCTGAGATGACTGGCGAGACGATCACAAAGCGCATCTCCCGCCTGCCCATCCACGTCGAGATGGGTGACCACACGAATGCGTCGTGGGCCGAACACGCCCACGATGATCCCGTCATCGGCGAGCAATCGGGTCAGCGCCGCTGCATCGGGGACATCGGGCGCGAGATCGAAGATGATGATGTTCGTCTGAACGGGCAACATCTCGATGACGCCGGGCATGGCGGATATCCGTTCTCCGATAGACTTGGCAAGCGCGTGGTCCTCTGCCAGCCGTTCGACATGGTGATCGAGCGCATGCAAACACATGGCTGCCAGAACACCTGACTGCCTCATCGCGCCGCCCAGTTTTTGCTTCAGGAACCACGCCGCTTCGATGAATTCTCGAGACCCCGCCATCGCCGCGCCCACCGGCGCACCGAGACCCTTCGTGAAATCGATCCAGCAACTGTCGAACCCCGCCACCATCCGATCCGCGGCGACCTCGCTTGCCACCACGGCATTCATCAGACGTGCACCGTCGAGATGGGTTGCAAGCCCCGCGGCGCGGGCGGTCTCGGCGACCGATGTCAACGCATCGGCGGGCCAGATCGCCCCACCGCCGAGATTGGCGGTCTGCTCTACCGAGAGAAGACGGCTGCGCGGCGAGTATCGGGAGGGCGTGCGGATCGATGCGGTCACCTGATCGGGGGTAAACGTCCCATGCTCCCCGTCGATAGGGTTCAGCATCACACCCCACAGCATGGCGGGCGCTCCGCCCTCGGCAAAGATGATGTGGCTCGTGCGTTCGCAGATCACTTCATCCCCTGGGCGGCAATGCACCCCGAGTGCGATCTCGTTGCACATCGTCCCTGAGGGCAGAAAGAGTGCTGCTTCCTTGCCAAGCAAGTCGGCGACCCGCTCGCAGAGAGCCGCAGTCGTCGGATCCTCGCCCTTCTGCTCATCCCCAACCGCCACGTCGAGCATGGCCTCGCGCATAGCTCTGGTCGGCTTGGTCTTCGTGTCCGAATAGAAGTCGTGCATTGCGAAAACCCCTCAGCCGAAGTGTTCCAGGTGCTCCTTGAGGATCTCAGCCAGATCATTGGCGTAGGAGCGCATGACCATCACTTCGTAGGTCGCCATACCATTGCGGTCCTGCCGCAGGACGCGGACGATCATGTGGTGCGCCATGGTTGTGGCATAGGAGAGATCGGGAAAGGCCCGGTCGCGGAGATCGATCGAGACGAACCGCTTCAGCATTTCTGCTGCGTGCGGGCCGGCGACTTCGAGCGCTGCCTGGTCATGTGAGAGATCAAGGACAGCGCCGTCCTCGGCAGCCAGTCCGATCGGACACGCGGCCCCATCCGCCCCGAGCACCCACCATTTGAGCGGCTCGACTCGGATCAAGCGTCTTGAGGCGGTGCCGAGGCTCACCCGACCAGGCTGAGGTGCATCGGCCCCGAGTGCGTCAGCCAGTGCCGCTTCGGTGCGGGCAAAGCTTTCGGGCCAGCAAGCGATCTGCCAACAGCTCCCTCGCGGCGGTGCAGATACTGCGATGCCGTGAGCTTCGGTGTCCACTGCGCCGGCAAATGGCGAGGCCCGCTCAGCCATGCATGCGCCCTCCATCCGGATCGAAGAAGTGTGGCGAGACCACACGAACGCTCACGCTCTGGTCGTCAACAGGGTTTTCGGCGGTGATGACTTTTCCTTCCCAAGCGCGCAGCCCGCCTGCCACGAAGCCCAGACCGATCCAGTGACCGAGTGTCGGGCTGTCGGCGATCGAGGAGACCCAGCCCAGTCCATGGCCCGATGTCTCGCCGGGACCCAACAGCACCGAGCCCGCCTTGAAGCGGGACTCGCGGGCCACGGGGACAAGACCCACCAGCGTCGAGCGGTCCTCACGGACCAGATCGGGCCGACCTGCGAGCACCCGACCAACGTAGGGCTTTTTGGTCGACGCCATCCAGCCAAGACCAACATCTTGCGCGGTGGTGCGCCCGTCGAGCTCGCGTCCCGTCACGTGTCCCTTCTCAACCCGCAGGCAATCGAGTGCCTCCAGACCGTAGGCGACACCATCGGCAGCAGACACATGCGCCATCAGGTGCCGCCACATCGCGGGCGCGAAGTCAGCGGGACACATGACCTCCCAAGCCATTTCACCAGAAAACGAAAGCCGGGCGGCCATCACTGGCACCTCGGCATTTTCGATTCGCATGACGCCCTGGCGCACACCCATGAACGGGAAGGCTTCACCGCCGAAGTCGATGTCTGTCCCCGCGGCCGTCAGAACCTCGCGCGCCTTCGGGCCTGCAACGGCGACACCGCCCCAGTGGTCGGAGACTGACGTGACGTGCACCTTAAGCTCCGGCCAACGCGTTTGCAGAAGATTGACGAGATGCAACATTACCCCGCCCGCATTCGCGGTCGTCGTGGTCATGAAAAACTCGGTTTCAGACAGACGCCATGTGGTGCCGTCATCGTAGACAATGCCGTCGTCTCGCAGCATCAGCCCGTAGCGGGCCTTGCCCACGGCCAACTTGGCAAATCCGTTGGAGTAGACCCGGTTCAGGAACTCGCCTGCATCCGGCCCCTGGACCATGATCTTGCCGAGCGTCGAGACATCGACCATGCCAACCCGCTCACGCACTGCGATTGTCTCACGCCGGGCGGCGGCCGACAGGCCCTCGCCAGCTTTCGGATAGTACCAGGACCGCTTCCAGAACCCGGCATCCACAAACGCACACCCCTGTGCCTCATGCTCGGCCCGCATCGGAGTGTGCCTTGTAGGACGCCAGTGATGACCACGCTCGTCACCTGCGAGCGCACCGATCGAGACTGGCGTGTAGGGCGGGCGGAACGTGGTCGTTCCGGTCTCCGGGATCGTGCGACCCGCCACTTCCGCCATCAACGCCAGGCCGACGACGTTGCCGATCTTGCCCTGATCGGTCGCCATCCCGAGGGTGGTGTAGCGCTTGAGATGCTCAACGGAGACATAGCCTTCCTGATGAGCCAGCCGGATGTCTTCGGCGGTCACATCGTGCTGGGGATCGACGAAGCCTTTCAGCTTCTGATCTCGAACACGCACCTCCCAAAGCGGGGCGATGGATGACTGCCATCCCGAGTGAGGGCCAGGCAGCATCGCACGCTGTTTCCCGGTCAATGCAGCTTTCGCATCCGCGCCGGCAGCGCGCCCTCCTGCGATGGCGCTCGCCGTTTCGAACTGGCCCGCAGCGGCACCTGCGAGCGTCACCGGTTCTCGGCCCGGATCATCCACAACGAAGGCTGCGATGTCATCGTTCCAGACCGGCCGAATCCCCTTGTGGGAGATCAGATGCACCGCGGGACTCCAGCCGCCTGAGACACCGACAAAATCGCAGGCAATTCGGTCCTCTGCCACGGCCTCACCGGCACCCAGATGGCGACCGACAGTCAACCCGGTGACACCCTGTGCACCGAGCGCCTGCACCGGCACCATGGCGCAATGCACCGTGACGCCAGCACGTTTGGCGGGTCCTGCCGCCTCGGGCTGCGTCTCACGAGCTTCGAGCACCGTTACCTGCAGTCCAGCGGTAGCCAGCGCTTCTGCCGTCTGATAGGCACTGTCGTTGTTCGTGGCGATCACAGCGCTCCGGCCCGGCACCACGCCAAACCGGCCCGCATACATCGCCGCCCCGGATGCCAGCATCACACCGGGCCGGTCATTGTCGCCGAAAACTATGGGGCGCTCGACGGCACCGGTGGCCAAAACGATGCGCTGTGCCCGCACAATACGAAACCGCTCGCGCGGCAAGTGGCCCTTCGCAGGGAGATGATCCGTCACCCGTTCGATCAGGCCCACCACGCCGTGGTCGTAAAGCCCGAAGGCAGTTGTCCGGGTCCAAACCCGAACACCCCGGTCCGAGAGCTCCGCGAGACGCGCGTCCAGCCAGACGTTCGCCGGATCTCCCTCGACCGTTTCCGTCAAGCCCGCAAGCAGGCTGCCGCCGGGCGCGAAGTCCTGCTCGGCCAGGATAACGTCGAGACCCTGTCCTGCCGCCTCAGCCGCAGTTGCGAGCCCGGCTGGCCCAGACCCGACGACGAGCACATCGCAATGATCGTTGACAATCTCATAGTGGTCCGGGTCCGGCTCGGCGCTCGCACGACCCATCCCTGCGGCACGGCGGATCAGTTTCTCGAACTGCATCCACTCCCATGTGCCACGCCCAGTGACGCCAAAGAACGTCTTGTAGTAGAAGCCCGCGCTGAAGAACCTCGAGAGCACACTGTTGATCGCCCCGAAGTCGCGCCGAACCGAAGGCCATGCGTTCTGGCCGTAAACCTCGAGACCTTCGACCAGTTCCGCGACCGGTGCTTTGACGTTGGCCACCCGCCGCGGGCCCGACCAGAGCGAGACGATGGCACCACCTTCCTCGACACCCGCGGACTGCACGCCTCGCGGCCGATGATACTTGAAAGACCGACCGAGAACCCGCTCGCCAGAGGCCATCAACGCAGAGGCAACCGTATCACCCGCAAACCCGGACTTGCGCTGACCATCCCAAGTGAAGTGGACGGCGCGGGTTCGATCAATCCGCCCGCCTGATGGAAGCCGGTAGCCGCTCATTGCTGAACGACCTCACGCATACCGGGATGGGCGAGTTTCACGCTTACGATCTCGTGGGTGAGGGTATCACGAACGACCTCGAGGAAAGAACCGCAGCCACCGAGATGGCGCCAGAATTCCCGATGCAGCCCGCGCGGATTCTCGCGGAGAAAGACCGCCTCGAACCATGCCTCCTCCGATGCATCCAACGCCGGATAGTCGACCGTCGCGTCACCTTCGTAGGTGAACTCGGTGTGGTCGCGGGTCCCGCAAAATGGACAGGTGATGCGAATCATTCAGGTTCCTCCTCGCCCAACACTGTGGTGCGAGGCGGGCTGAAGGCATCGATAATCCGACAATCCTCGAGCGTCTCTCCGCCATGTGGCACATGGGGCGGGATCACCATGCCGTCACCCGGACCCAAGACATGCGATGTCACGGCCTCAGGCGGCCCGACATCCAGCCGCATGCGCCCCTCGAGCACCAGCACAACCTGCTCATTGTGGTGGCTGTGCGGTTCGAATCCGTCGCCAGCCTTCGAGGTCGCAACCTGGAGCATCACATGTGCGCCCCCGAACCGGCGCAGGCTTGCGCCCGGCTTGTCGAGCAAATTGGGCAGGTGATCAAGTTTGATGATGCTGGGCTGGGTCATTTCCCGTCCTCCTCGGGTTTGCGTTCCATTGTGTAGGCGAAGGCGTGATAGCCCATCTTCTCCCAGAACGCTTTCGGGCCGGCCGCTTCGATCGACGCATAGAGCCGTGACTTGCGGCCGGGAAAGGCGTGGGCCTCCAGCGCTTCGAATGCCTGTCGTCCATGACCCTGACCGCGACGGGCCTCGATGACGGAGAAGTGCCGGACCAGCTTGTAGTCTCCCTGCTCCTGCAGCGAGGCGAACGCCAGCGGCTTGTTGTTTCCATCGATGATATAGCACTCGCAGTGCTCGAGGATTTCACGGCAGCGTCTGGTGAGGCTGGCCGCGTCGTAGTCACTGTAGCCATGCGCTTCCCAAAGCTGTCGGATGTGCTCGACCACACGGGGAAAATCCAAATCCGTGACCGGGCGAACCGTGATCAATGATGCTTCGGGACCGGGCCGCCTCCGGTCTCATCGATCTGGCGCCCAACGCGGTAGCGATCAAGCGTAAGCCTGCGGTTGGCTTCGTGCGGTACGTCCTTGGCGATCGTGTGCGCGAAGCACCAGCCTGAGCCGGGGATGGCCTTGAACCCGCCATAACACCAGCCGGCGTTGAGGTAGAGCCCGGACACATCCGTTTTCGTGATGAAGGGAGAGCCGTCCATCGACATGTCCATGATGCCCGCCCATTGTCGCAGAACTTTGATGCGTCCCGCCATGGGCAGGATGTTCATCGTGCACCCCATCACATCGGTGTAGATCGGCAGGTTCCCCTTCTGCGCATAGGAATTGTACATATCCAGGTCGCCGCCAAAAACGAGACCGCCCTTGTCTGACTGGCTGATGTAGTAGTGCCCATGCCCATAGCCGTAGACGATCACATGATCGATCAACGGCTTCAGCGGTTCGGAGACGAAAGCCTGAAGTTTGTGCGTCTCGATGGGTAGCTTGCCTAGCCCCGCTTTATGCGCGAGCAGCGAAGTTGATCCGGCAACCGCCATGCCGACCTTCTCGGCCCGGATTTCACCGCGGGAGGTCTCGACCCCGACCACCGCTCCGTTCTCGTGAATAAAGTCCAGCACTTCGCAGTTCTGGATGATGTCGACGCCGAGCTTGTCCGCGCCCCGCGCGTACCCCCAGTTCACCGCATCGTGTCGCGCTGTCCCGGCGCGGGGCTGGACGAAAGCGCCCTCGATGGGAAACCGCGCCTCTTCGGAGTAGTTGAGATATGGAATCTCCCGTCGCAGCCGATCGCGGTCCCACCACTCGCCGTCGATGCCGTTCGTGCGCATGAGATTGTAGCGACGCGCCATGCCATCCCGATGCGCGGGCGAAAACACCAAGTTCACGTGAGCTCGTTGCGAGAACATGACGTTGTAGTTCAGCTCGTGCGACAGGTTCTCCCAGAGTTTCAGTGAGTGCTCATAGAACTCGCAGTTGCCCGGCATCATGTAGTTCGAGCGGACAATCGTGGTGTTGCGGCCGGAATTCCCCCCGCCAATCCACCCCTTTTCCAGGAGTGCGACATTGCGGATGCCGTGGTTCTTCGCGAGATAGTAGGCGGTCGCAAGACCGTGCCCGCCGCCGCCGATCACGATCACCTCGTACTTCGGCTTTGGTTCGGGATCACGCCAAGCGCGTTGCCAGCCTTTGTTGCCGGTCAATCCCTGCCAGATCACGTTGAGCGCATTGTAGCGTGGCATTGCCTCGGAATCCTCCCCTGACGGTCAAGCGATAGCGTTTTCGCCGAGCGCCGCAAGCACTTTCCTGTACGTGAGTTTCTGCAAACTCAACCTGCAAATTTGCCGTGAGGGTCGTCACATCGACGGACGCATCCGCCGACCTACGATGACCGCGACGAGCCGATCGATCATTGGGATCGGCTGCCACATTTAGGAAGGGATATAGGATGCCGCTCGACAATGTTGTTGGAACCGTCAGCTACTATGGCAGCTTTGCCTGGGTCTACGGGATCAAGCAGGATCTGTGGGAAGCCGCCACCCGATCGTACACGAAGAACTTCGACCAGATCGAGAAGCCGCACATCATCTCGCTTGTGGACTACCGCATCCCGAAGAAGGAACCGAGGCTCTGGGTGCTCAACTTCTTCGCAACATCACCACAACTGGTTGCCTACACGTGGTGCGCCCACGGGACAGGCTCAGGCAAAGGTGACACACGCACAGTGGGCATGAACAATCGCCAGTCCTGCGTTGGCGGGTTCGTCACCGGCGGCACGTGGAAGAGCAATCTAGGCCAGAAGGACAAATCAGCCAAGAAGGTCAAACGTGCCATGGCGCTCCACGGCCTCGATCCGACGAACGCCAATGCGCAACGGCGTGGCATCCGCTGGCACGGGGCGCACTACGTTAAGAAAAACAGTGTCGGCAACAGCTGGGGCTGCATTTGCCCGCCGCAGAAAGTCCACGATGAGCTGGTGGACATGCTTGCTCACGGCAGCTTCGTCTTCTCATACTTTGGCGAGGACACAATCGAAGTCTGAGCGTGTTGGCCGCGGAGCATGGCGCGCAAGAATGCCTGCGTGGAGGAGCAGCCATGCTCAGCTTGCCTCAACCGGCCACCCTTGCACTCGGGCGTTTGCCTGTGTGAGACAAGTGCAGGAGGTTCCGTCATGACCGCGCCCGTGATCCGCTCGATCGACCATTTCGTACTGACCGTTGCCTCGATCGAGGACACCGCTGCGTTCTACCGAAACGCGCTCGGCATGCGGGCTGAAACCTTCGGGCCGGAGGGGCGAAGCGCGCTGTTCTTCGGGAGCCAGAAGATCAATCTCCACGAGGTTGGGCGCGAGTTCACGCCCCGCGCTCGGACGGCACTGTCGGGCACGGGCGATTTCTGCCTGCTCTCGGACACACCGGTTGGTGACATCGCCGCGCATCTTGAAAGCCTTGGGATAGAGGTCGAGCTGGGTCCCGTGCCGAAAACGGGGGCCACCGGCGCGTTGACGTCGATTTACTTTCGCGACCCGGATGGCAATCTGGTCGAAGTCTCCAACCAGACTTAAGGATCTCTTTACGCCTCGTCTTCTCTGCGCGCGATTTCGACCGAAGGCACATGCAGGTCCTGAATCTGTGAAAATTGCGTCCCCGCTGCGCGCGAAGCAATGCGCCTCGCCAAAAGATGACCCTTCCGCGCGAAATCTACTGGACGAAAATGAAATTCTGGGTGAATTTTTCACCTGACACTTTGGTCAGGCTGATTCGATGCGGAATACGGAATGCGAGAAGGCGTAATCGAGGACGCACGCGCCAGTGGGGTGGGTGGCGACTTGCGCGCACTCCGCAAAGCGCGTGGTCTGACGTTGGCCGATCTCGCCAACAAGGTCGGGCGCTCGGTTGGATGGCTGAGCCAGATCGAGCGCGGCCTGACAGAGCCGTCCATCACGGACCTTCGGCGGCTGTCGGAAACGCTCGACCAGCCCATTTCCTTTTTCTTCGGCAAACCGGATACCGCACCGCAGGAGCGCGGCCATATCGTGCGCCATGACGCGCGACGTGCACTGGGCACGGCGTCGGAAGGTCTGATCGAGGAACTCCTCTCCCCGGACCTCGGCGGATCCTTCGAGATCTTGCGCTCTGTCTTCGCACCCGGTGCGGAGCTCACTGAGCCCATCATCCGGCCCACCGAAGAAGCAGGCTACGTTACTTCGGGTACGCTTGAGCTCTGGATCGGTCAACGCCTGTTCCAGCTCGCCCCCGGCGACAGCTTCCGGTTCAAAGGCGAACCCTATCGTTGGCGCAACCCAGGCGTCGAACCTTGCATCGCGATCTGGGTGATCGCACCACCGGTATACTGAGGAGGGTCCAATGGCCGATCTGCCAACCACCGCCAGGGTCGTGATCATCGGAGGAGGTGCCGTGGGCGCATCAGCGCTCTATCACCTCGCGCTCAAGGGCTGGACGGATTGTGTGCTGCTGGAGAAAAACGAGCTGACGTCAGGCTCGACGTGGCATGCAGCGGGGAACGTCCCGACCTTCTCGGCCTCATGGTCCGTGATGAACATGCAGCGTTACTCTACCGAGCTGTACCGTGGGTTGGCCGAGAAGGTCGACTACCCGATGAACTACCATGTGACCGGGTCGATCCGGCTCGCCCACTCAGAAGAGCGCATGCTGGAGTTCGAGCGGGTCAAGGGCATGGGCCGCTATCAGGGAATGGACATCGAAGTCTGCGGACCGAACGAGCTCAAGGAGCGCTACCCATTCCTTGAACTGCATGATCTGAAGGGTGGGCTATACGATCCTTACGACGGCGATATCGACCCGGCTCAGCTCACCCAGGCGCTGGCGAAGGGCGCGCGCGATCTGGGGCAGAAGATCGTCAGGTTCTGCCCGGTTACTGCTGTGCGCAGGGAGGGAACCGAGTGGGTGGTCACGACTTCTCAAGGTGACATCCGCTGTGAATTCGTGGTGAACGCTGCAGGCTACCGGGCGCGCGAGATCGGGGCGATGTTTGGGCGCGATGTGCCCATGACCACGATGAGCCACCAGTACATCTTGTTCGAGGAAGTGCCCGAACTGGTGCAATGGACTGGCGAGCATGGCCGTAAGCTGCCGCTACTGCGCGATGTGGACAGCTCATATTATCTTCGCCAGGAGAAGAACGGATTTAACCTGGGCCCCTACGAGCTGGGCTGCAAGGCCCACTGGACTGATCCGGGCGATCCGATGCCGGACGACTTCTCGTTCCAGCTTTGGCCGGATGATCTCGAGCGGCTCGAGTGGTACCTCGAAGATGCAATCGCGAGGGTGCCATTGCTGGGCGAGGCAGGTCTGAGCCGGGTTATCAACGGGCCCATTCCCTATGCCCCCGACGGCAATCCTTTAATCGGGCCGATGCCGGGCGTGCCTGGCGCATTTGAAGCCTGCGTGTTCACGTTCGGCATCGCTCAGGGAGGCGGTGCCGGGAAGGTGCTCGCCGAGTGGGTCGTCGATGGTGCCACAGAGTGGGACATGTGGTCTTGCGATCCGCGCCGTTTCACCGGCTGGTGCGACCCGGCCTACACCAAAGCGAAGGCGATGGAAGTCTATGGGCACGAGTATGCCATGCACTTCCCACACCACGCGTGGCCGGCGGGACGCGACAAACGTCTGAGTGCAGTCCACAGCAAGGTGGTCGAGCTGGGCGGTCAGATGGGCGCCTTCAATGGCTGGGAACGCGCACTCTGGTTTGCAAAGCCAGGCGATGACACCTCCGAGGATGCGACGCTGACGTGGAAGCGCTCGGGTCCCTGGGAACCCCGGGTCCGGGAGGAGTGCGAGGCGGTTCGGGACAATGTCGGCGTTCTGGATCTACCTGGGTTTGCAAGGTTCAATCTGACAGGCGCCGGTGCGGCTGAGTGGCTGCGTGGACAGATCGCGGGCGGGCTCCCAAAGATCGGCCGCATGAATCTGGCCTACTTCCCGGACCATCGCGGGCGGATCGTGACCGAGATGTCCGTGATGCGCCACGATGAGGATGCCTTCACGCTGATCACCGCCGCAACGGCTGAATGGCATGATCGGGACTGGTTGCGCCGTGAACTGCCCGATCACTTGTCCTTGACGGATCACACTGCCGAACTTTCGGCGTTGATCGTGACGGGCCCGGAGTCGCGCGCCCTCCTGGCACCGATGACCGATGCGGACCTGAGCCTGCCATGGCTCAGCCTGCAAAAGGCAACCGTTGCAGAGCGTCCGGCAACCCTGGCCCGCGTGAGCTTCGCAGGCGAACTTGGATGGGAGATCCATGCCGCGTTTGCCGACATCCCCGCGATCTATGACGCAGTCCTCGCGGCAGGTGCCAGACCTTTCGGGATGTTCGCTCTCGACAGTCTGCGAATCGAGAAGGGCTACCGCACCTGGAAGGGCGATCTCTCGAGCGACTATTCCCTGCTCGAAGGCGGGCTCGAACGGTTCGTACGGTTTGACAAGTCGCAGGACTTTCCGGGCAAGGCAGCGCTGCTCTCTGAAAAGCAGCAGGGGGTAAAGAAGCGTTTCGTGACGATGCTCGTGGATGCAGGCGATTTTGACGCGCCCTACATGTCGACAGTCTGGCGCAACGGCGAAGTCGTTGGTGAGACCACTTCAGGTGGGTGGGGCTACCGGGTCGGGCAATCGATCGCACTCGGCACGCTTCGCGCTGACTGCGCCACGCCGAAGACTGAACTTGAGATCGAAATGTATGGTCAGCGTCATCGCGCCGTTGTGCAAGCTGACGGCCCTCTCTGGGACCCTGACAATGCCCGTCTGCAAGCGTGATGGCACATCATGATCAGACCGCCGATCGATCCGGTGTTCTCTCAATGGCGGCCAATCAATTGCAAGACCCGACGGCTGATGCCAAAGCGACGGTCATCGGGATGAGGGTGTGACACATGGCAGATGTCGTTCTCCTTGATGGCGGCATGGGACAAGAGCTTGTGCGCCGCTCGAAAAACCCGGCGCATCCACAGTGGTCGGCCCGAGTGATGATGGACGAACCCGAGATCGTCCAGCATGCCCACGAAGACTACCTTCGCGCAGGAGCGACCGTTCTGACGTTGAACAGCTACTCCACCACCCCGGGTCGTTTCGAAAAGTTTGGCACCCAGGATCAATTCAAACCGATGCAGCGCAGGGCGGTTGATCTTGCTTTCGCTGCCCGGGACACGGTCGGAGTGGACGCAGCGATTGCGGGCTGCCTTCCGCCGTTGGTCGGATCCTACCATCCTGAGCTTCTGCCGGACGATGCGTTGCTGCTGGACGAATATCGACTGATTGCGGAAATCGAAGCGCCTTATGTCGACCTGTTCCTGTGCGAGACCATGTCGAAAGCCTCCGAGGGGCGCATGGCGGCGATTGCGGCCTCCGAGACGGGCCGCCCCGTTTGGGTGGCCTGGACGCTTTCGGAGACTATCGCCAGCGACGGAACCGTCAGCCTACGTTCCGGCGAGCCCATCAGCGCTGCCATCGCGGCTCTCGAAGGGATCGACGTCGCAGCCGTCCTTCTGAACTGTTGTCCGCCGGAGACGATCGATGCGGGGCTCGCCGAGCTCGTGTCGACAGGCCGCATGGCAGGTGCCTACGCAAACGGTTTCGGCCCGATCCCGCAAGCATTCGTTCTGGGCACGACGGTCGAGATGCTTGAGACACGCACGGACCTTGATCCCGCCACTTATGCCGACTTTGCCATGAACTGGGTCGAGCAAGGTGCCGGGATCGTCGGCGGATGCTGCGAGGTGGGTCCAAAACACATCTCCGAGATCGCCCGGCGACTTGGTGATGCCGGCCACAACATAGTGGTTCCGTGAAATGACCCTTCCCGCCAACATGTCCGGTGTACAGCTGCTCAGGCATGGCGGCCCGGATGCTTTGGTCTGGTCAGACAAAATTCCGCTGCCTGTTCCCGGCGCCGGCGAAGTTCTCGTCCAGGTCCTCGCTGCAGGTGTCAACAACACGGACATAAACACCAGAGTTGGCTGGTACGCGAAAGAAGTCCGAGATGCGACAGACGCCACGGGTCCCGGTGTTGACGTGGATGAAGGCGGCTGGTCAGGGGCCTTGTCGTTCCCGCTGATCCAAGGTGGAGATCTTTGCGGACGTGTCGTGGCGCATGGTCCCGGCACCAACGCGCCACCCATCGGCGCCCGTGTCACCTGTGCGATCAATCAGCCAGCCCCGACCGATGAGGAACCCGTAAAGTTCGCCGCTCTTGGCTCGGAGTTCGACGGGGCATTTGCCCAATTCTGCAAGGTCGCGGCAAATCAGCTTTTCGATGTGAGCGCCTCGCCGTTGACCGACGTCGAGATCGCCGCCATGCCCTGCGCTTATGGAACCGCACAAAATCTGATCGACCGCGCCAGCGTGGGCCCGGACGACGCGGTTCTGATCACCGGAGCGTCCGGTGGTGTCGGGATGGCTGCAGTGCAGCTGGCAAAACTGCGCGGCGCCCATGTCACAGCCATTGCGTCGGCAGGTAAGCATGAAGCGGTCCGCGCAGCCGGCGCAGACGCCCTCCTGAGCCGCGGGACACGTCCCGTGCCGAACTCTGCAAACGTTGCCATCGATGTCGTCGGCGGGCCCGACTGGTCCACCTTGATAGATGCTTTGCAGCCCGGCGGACGCTACGCGGTGTCCGGAGCCATCGCCGGCCCGATTGTCGAGGCGGATCTGCGTACGATCTATCTGCATGATCTGTCCATCTACGGGTGCACCTATCAGTCACGTGCCGTCTTCACCGGGCTGGTTGAAATCATCAATGCAGGCGTGCTGCGTCCTCTGGTTTCCAAAACCTATGCACTCTCAGACATCGCGATTGCACAAGAAGACTTCAGCGCGAAACGATACCCCGGCAAGCTCGTGCTCATTCCACCGGAGGTCGGATCATGCTGACGGACACCCTGTTGCAATTCATTGACGAGCAACGTTTCGGCTATGTGGCCACGGTCTCTCCCGACGGAGCGCCGAACCTGTCGCCGAAGGGCACCTTTCTCGCGCTCGACCACCGAACCCTTGCGTTCGCCGAGATGCGCTCGCCCAACACAGTGCGCAATATCGCCAACGATCCGAGAGTCGAGATCAATATGGTCGATGTGTTCGCGCGGAAGGGTGCGCGGTTTCGGGGTGAGGCACGTTTCGTTGCACGGGCCGATCCGGAATTCGACCGGCTCTATCCGCGCTGGCAAGCGATCTGGGGTGATGAGCTCGGAAGGCGTTTCAACGGTTTCATGGTCATCTCGATCGTGAGTGTCCTTCCCCTCTCGAGCCCTGCGTACGATATCGGCGGAGACGAGCGGGCGCTTCGCGAAGAGTGGCTTGCACGACACATCGAGACGCAACGGCGCCACCTCGATGCGTGAACGACCGTGGACGTCGAATGTATGCGAAACGGTCAGGGGCCTGGCCCGGGAGCGGCCATGCCCGTTTTACGAACGGGCCGGGAGACCAAGCGGTCTCCCGCTGCGCGCCAGCGCGCAGATGGCCGCTTTGGCCCCGGCCCAACCGCTTGGACAAGTGACAAACGCAGGAGGCCAACATGGCTGAGTTGCCCGGCAAGGCACGCGCAGTGATAATCGGCGGAGGCGTGTCCGGTTGCTCGATCGCCTATCACCTCGCGCAGCTCGGCTGGACCGACGTGGTGCTGCTCGAGCGCAAGCAGCTCACTTGCGGCACGACCTGGCACGCGGCAGGGCTGATCGGACAACTGCGTCCAAACCAGAACATGACCAGGCTGGCAAAGTACTCCGCCGATCTCTATGTCCGCCTTGAAGCCGAGACGGGCATTGCCACGGGCATGCGCCAGAACGGTTCGATCACCGTCGCTCTGACTGAAGAACGTCGCGACGAGATCTTGCGCCAGGCCTCACTTGCCCGCGCCTTTGGCGTGGAGGTGCACGAGATCTCCCCCACTGAAGTGAAGGCGCTCTACCCACATCTTGCAACCGACGACGTCGTGGCGGCGGTGCATTTGCCAGCCGACGGACAGGCGGACCCGGCCAACATCGCGCTCGCCCTTGCAAAGGGCGCTCGGATGGGTGGCGTGCAGATCTTCGAGGGCATATCGGTCACGGCCGTTTCCCAGGCGAACGGACGTGTCACCGGTGTCGACTGGTCGCGTGGCAGCGACCAAGGGCACATCGCCGCCGACGTGATCATCAACGCAGGCGGCATGTGGGCACGCGACATCGGTGCAATGGCCGGCGTCGCAGTACCGCTTCATGCCTGCGAACACTTCTATATCGTCACCGAGCCCATCGAAGGGCTCACCCAGCTCCCCGTCCTGCGGGTCCCCGACGAGTGCGCCTATTACAAGGAAGATGCCGGCAAGATGATGCTGGGTGCCTTCGAACCCAGGGCCAAGCCCTGGGGCATGGACGGTATCCCTGAGGACTTCTGCTTCGATCAGTTGCCGGAAGACATCGAACACTTCGAGCCAATCCTGGAGATGGGCATCAACCGATTGCCGATGTTGGCAGAAGCGGGCATCCACACCTTTTTCAACGGACCCGAGAGCTTCACACCCGACGACCGCTACTATCTCGGCGAAGCACCTGAGGTGCGGGGTTTCTGGGTGGCGGCCGGCTACAACTCGATCGGCATCGTCTCTTCAGGTGGCGCTGGAATGGCTCTGGCCCAGTGGATCAACGACGGCGAGCCACCCTTTGATCTCTGGGATGTGGACATCCGCCGCGCACAGCGCTTCCAGAAGAATCGGCGCTATCTCCGCGAGCGGGTCTCGGAAACCCTCGGGCTGCTCTATGCCGACCACTTCCCGTATCGCCAACCCGAGACCTCACGCGGTATCCGGCGCTCGCCACTCCATGGCCACCTGGCAACCCGCGGAGCGGTCTTTGGCGAGACCTCGGGCTGGGAGCGAGCCAACTGGTTCGCTGATGAGGGGCAAGACGCAGTCTACCGCTATTCGTGGAAGCGGCAGAACTGGTTCGGCAACGCGGCTTGCGAGCATGCTGCAGTGCGCTCTGGCGTAGGTCTCTTCGACATGTCGTCCTTTGGCAAGATCAGGCTCGAAGGGTCTGATGCCGAGGACGTGCTGCAGCGGATTTGCGGTGCCGATATGCGGGTACCGGAAGGCCGACTGGTGTACACCCAGTTCCTGAACGACAAAGGCGGCATCGAAGCGGATGTGACCGTCACACGCCTCGGCCCGACCTCGTGGCTGGTCGTCACACCGGCGGCCACCGCAGTGCGCGACATGGCCTGGATCCGGCGACACATACCCGAAGGCGCCCATTGCACGGCACTCGACGTCACCGCAGGCGAGGCCGTGATGTGCGTCATGGGTCCGAAGGCGCGCGATGTGCTCCAGCCGATCTGCGGCTCTTCGCTCTCAAATGATTTGTTCCCGTTCGGCACGGCACAGGAAGTCGAGATCGGCATGGGGCTCGCGCGGGCGCACCGCGTCTCCTATGTGGGTGAGCTCGGATGGGAGCTCTACGTGTCCGCGGATCAGGCCGCCCACGTCTTCGAGGCGGTCGAGGAGGAAGGGCGCGCGCATGGCCTTAAACTTTGCGGGCTCCATGTGCTCGACTCGTGCCGGATCGAGAAGGCGTTCCGTCACTGGGGCCATGACATAACCGATGAGGACCATGTACTGGAGGCCGGACTCGGGTTTGCGGTGAAAGTGGACAAAGAGCCGTCAAGGTTCGGCGACTTCCACGGGCGCGAGGCCGTGCTGACCAAACGCCAGCAAGGCCTTGATCGCAGGATGGTGCAGTTCCGGCTGACGGACCCGGAGCCGCTCCTCTACCACAACGAACCGGTGCTCCGGGACGGAGAGATCGTCGGCTATTTGACCTCGGGCAACTACGGGCATCACCTTGGGGCCGCGATCGGCATGGGCTATGTGCCCTGCGCCGGCGAGAAGGCGGATCAGGTTCTGGCGTCCAGCTACGAGATCGAGGTGGCAGGAACACGGGTTGCCGCGGAGGCCTCCCTAAAACCGATGTACGATCCGAAGTCCGAGCGGATGCGAGCCTAGTTCCGCAGCTGGTGCGGGCATCCGTCGATACTGTCTTGACGCAGTCGTCTTGCAGGCGCCTCATGGGGTCTTCGAGTAGTCGGAGTTCCGGATGGTCGACGCCTTCCTCACACTCGCACTTCTTTGGCTGGTGGCTGCAATGACGCCGGGGCCAAACTTCTTTGCCGTGATGCAGGTCGCGGCCGGTCAGGGACGGCGGGCAGCGATAGCCTGTGCTGGCGGCACCGTGCTCGGTACCGCGGTTTGGGCACTGGCGGGCTTCTTCGGTCTGAAGGCTCTGTTTGCGGCGTTGCCCGCAGCAGCGTTGGCGATCAAGCTTCTCGGCGCATGCTATCTTGTCTGGGTCGGGGTCGAATTCTGGCGTTCCGCATCAAGACCGGACGCCGCTCATCCACCGAAAGCGGTGCATCGCGCGTTCATGTTCGGGCTGGCAACAAATCTTGCCAATCCAAAGACCGCTGCCTTCGCCGCCTCGCTGTTTGCAGTGGCATTGCCACCCGACGCACCGGTCAGCGTGGTTTTTCTGGCCATTGCCATGGTCTGCGCAATATCTACGGCGTGGTACGGCATTGTGTCGTTCATCGGTTCCGGACGAACTCTGGGCCGGGCGTACATGCGCGCGAGAGGGTCGGTCTTGCGGCTGACGGGCGTGATTTTCGCCGGCTACGGTGCCCAGCTCGGTGTCGAAGCGGCGGCCGAGGTCTGATGAACACCGACGACTATCGCCGTTGGGCCCGACATGCCGTGGACTGGGGTGCCGAGTATCTGACATCGCTGCGCAGCCGCCCGGTGCGCGCGCAGGTACGCCCTGGTGATGTTGCGGCGCAAATCGGAGCAGGTCCACCCGAGACGGGCGAGCCCATGGAGACGATCCTCGCCGATTTTGAGCGGATCGTGCCCGACGCCATGACCCACTGGCAGCACCCGCGGTTTTTTGCCTACTTCCCCGCCAATGCGGCACCAGCCTCGATGGTGGCCGAGCATCTGGTCACCTCGATGGCGGCCCAGTGCATGCTCTGGCAGACCTCACCCGCAGCCACCGAAATGGAAACGGCCATGGTGCGCTGGCTCGCCGATGCGTTTGGTCTGACCGAACACCACTCTGGCGTCCTGCAAGACAGCGCATCGACCGGTACGCTCTCGGCTGTGCTTACCATGCGCGAGAGGGCGAGTGGCTGGTTGGGAAATGCAAAAGGGCTGACGGGAAGTCCGCAATTGCGCATCTATGCCTCGGCTGAGAACCACAGCTCGGTCGACAAGGCCGTGCGCATCGCCGGCATCGGTCAGGACAATCTGGTCAAGATACCCACGCGACCCGACCACGGCATGGCCCCCGAAGCGCTTGCCAGGGCCATCGCAGATGATCGCCTGGCAGGCCACGTCCCGGCCGGTGTGGTGATCTGCGTCGGCGGCACCTCGATCGGCGCTGTCGACCCGGTGGCGGACTGTATCGGTGTCGCGCAAGCCGAGGGCCTGATGACCCATCTCGATGCCGCGTGGGCCGGCTCCGCAATGATCTGCCCCGAGCTGCGCCCGATCTGGGCCGGCATCGAGAAAGCCGACTCCATCGTGATAAATCCACATAAGTGGCTGGGTGCGCAATTCGATTGCTCGGTTCAGTTCCTACGCGACCCGACTGACCAGGTGCGCACGATGGGGATGCGTCCCACCTACCTGACTTCGCCCGTCGACGACGAGATCGTCAATTACTCCGAGTGGACCGTGCCACTGGGCCGACGCTTTCGAGCGTTGAAGCTCTGGTTCCTTCTGCGTGCCCACGGGCTCGAGGACTTGCGCCAACGCATCCGCAATCACATTACTTGGGCTCGTCTGGCCGCCGATCGGATCGCCGCACTGCCACAGTTCGAAATCGTCACGCAGCCCTCGTTCTCGCTCTTCACATTCGCGCACGTCGCAGGTGATGCGGCGACGCGCCAACTGATCGAATTGATCAACGATGATGGGCGCATCTATCTGACCCAGACGTCCGTCGCCGGACGTTTCGCGATCCGAATGAGCGTCGGCCAGTTCGAGACAACGGAGGACGACGTGCTCACCGCCTGCGACGTGATCCGGGAGCTGTCGACCAACCGCTGAACGCCCACCGACCCTCACAAAATTAAAAACAGTGCATCCGCACACAGCCCTAAAAACGGGAGGAACACTCATGATCAACGGACTGCGCAGCCGAAACTCCTTCAAGTCCATCACACGTGCGAAGACAATTTTCGGCAGTCGTGGTCCCCTGCTCACCGCAATCGGCGAGGCCATCGACGAGGCACATGCTGCGCGCGGGAAATTCGCCCAGTGCCGGGCGCTCATCAAGATCCGCTTCTGCTGCCAGGCCTGGTTTAACGGCAACCCGAACAAGCAGTCCTTCAAGCCGAACAAGTATCTGCCGGGCGGCGAAGGCTCGCATCGGTTTGACGGAGTGACAACCCTCGCGGCTGAGATCGATCACCTGCTGACCAACGCCTACAGGGCGCAGTTCGCGAACTTCAAGGCCATGATGGGAGAGAACGACACGCGCATTGGGACGCGTGAGGCGCGCAATTTGTCGAACGACGAATACGTTGCTGAGTTCCTCGACCCCAAGCACCGATCGAAAGCCTCGATCCTCTATACCGAGTATCAGAAGTGGGACAATCCGACGGCGATGTCCTTCACAGCCTGGCTTGGCGACACCACGATCCAGAGTTCCCGCGACGCGCAAGCCTATATCGACATGATGTATCCGGACAGCTCGACCAACGAGGCGAAACAGGTGACCTATCTCGACGACAACGCCCGCAAGGCCTACCGGCTCGAGATGCGGGGCGGTCGCTACTATCGGCCCATCGACAATGGCGCGCCGTTCAGCACCAAGGATCATCACACGGGCGATCCGCACAACACGGGTTGGTCGATCTTCGTTATGAGCCCGTCCGGCTTCTTTTATTCACACTCCAAGGACATCGGCAAATTTCATCACTCGAGCTTCCTCTCGGGCACTCCGACCCTCGCGGCAGGCTGTCTCTGCGTCGACAACGGCGTGATCGTTGGTCAGAACAACGCATCGGGGCACTACAAGCCGGGTGCAGCGCAAAGCCTTCAGTTCGTCAAGGAAGTGTACGACGACATGGTCGAGGCGGTCGGAAAAAGTGCCGCGGACTCGTACATGACGGGCAGGCTCCGCATCTCGGAAAGTTTTATTACGGGGAGCTTTCAGGGGCCGTATTATTCGGGCGCGCACTACCTGGAAACCAATGGCAAGCCGACCACAACAGCATCCGCCCCGCTCGCGCCGACCTGAGAGCAGTGGCGACCAAATAAGGGGGAAACCATGACCGCACGAGCCGAAAAAGTCGCCGCGTTCCGCGCACTCCACGTTCCGGGCCACCCCTTCATCATGCCAAATCCGTGGGACGCCGGCTCCGCACGCGTCATGGCCGGATTGGGCGCGAAGGCCCTAGCGACCACATCCACCGGCCACGCCTTCACGCTGGGCCGCCCGGACATGGGCCATGTCGGTCGTGACGAAGCGCTCGAACACGCTGCCGAAATCTGTGCGGCAACACCGCTGCCCGTGAACGGTGATCTCGAGAACATGTATGGCGAAGCGCCCGAGACAGTGGCTGAAACCGTGCGGCTTGCTGCCGAAGCAGGTCTGGCGGGTGCTTCTGTCGAGGACACGGCATTGCCCGACACCGGCGCCTATGCATTTGAATTGGCCGTCGAGCGGGTCAGGGCAGCGGTCGACGCAGCGCGCCAACACGATATCGTACTGACTGCACGTGCAGATGGCTGGCTCAATCGTGCCTACGACGGCGCAGAGGTCCTGCGGCGCTGCAGCGCGTTCGCCGAGGCGGGTGCAGAAGTGATCTACGCACCGCTCGCCAAGCCTGATGTGCAAGCCGAGCTCTGCAAACTCGGCCCGGCGGTCAATATCCTGGGCGTGGGACCCTACGCGAAGATGTCGCGCGAAGAGATTGGCGGGCTCGGGGCCGCGCGCATTTCGATCGGCGGTGCGCTGGCGCGGGTGACCCATGCTGCCCTCATCGATGCAACCAGCAAAATGCTCGAGAACGGCGACCTCAGCGGCCTCCTCGCGGGCGTCGGCGCAGACGTGGTGGACCCGCTGCTTGAGGCGGGAAAACCAAGCTAAGGCATGAGACCGCATGCGCGGCCCGACCCATTTCAAGACCGAGCGGCTCGTGCTGCGCCCCTTCCGCCCCGAAGATCTCGAACCCCTGCAACGCTACGCCGTTAGGGAGGAATTCTGGCGCTACCTCCCTCTGGAACCGCAGACGCCCGAGACGGTCGCATCATTTCTTCAAGCAAGGCTTGACGAAGTCTGGGGCGATGGGGGCTACAGCTGCGCCGTCGAGCTCAAGGGCGCAAGTCGGCTTATCGGTACAGCTCGCGTCTCCATGGCTGACTCAGCACCTTCGGCCGGAGACTTGGGCTATGCGCTTGACGATCAGCATCGCGGGCGCGGCTACATGACTGAAGCGGTGCGCCGGATGTTGTCTATCGGGTTTTCCGAACTGAACCTCCATCGCATCTGGGCGACCGCAGACGTGGACAACACGGCATCCTGGCGGTTGATGGAACGCGTCGGCATGCGCCGTGAAGGCCGGTTGCGTGGACACAAGTGTGTTCGCGGTGCCTGGCGCGACAGTTATCTCTATGCCAGCTTGGCGACCGACCCTGTGCCATGATGGGCGCATTTCGCGTTTTCGACGCCCACTCAGGGCGGAATGAACAGTGCTAGTCATCGACCATCAACGCGATGAGAACTCATTCTGCCATATCGCCGAACCGCTGCCTTTCGCCAGAGAAAGCCCGGCTGACTGGCACCTCGATACATCCATCAATGCGATCTATCTCTCTGCCTTCATCGGAGGTCACAGTCGGGCAAATGGGCCCGGTAGCCACTGCGCTGCAGTGACAGTCACATTCAGCCCGTATTTGAGAACCGGACTGCCAAAGTTCGAGCCTTGCGGACGCTGCCGGTTCGTCGAACTGAACCGCCGAATCTTTGGCGCCAGGCTCCGCAGAAGAGCCTCACATACCATGTGCGACACTTTTGTCGCAAATTGACGGTCCGGAAACGAATTTGTGTGCGTATGCAAGGCCATGGCGAAGGTCATTGATGACTGTGATACCCATCTGATTGTCCTGCGGTCACGTACGATCGGGGCAGATCGAGGGTGTGCGGCGCGGGGGTCGCCCGCCGGGTGCTGAGATCTCCTACGCGCAATCCGTATACACAGGACCCGAACAGTCATGAGTACAGATCCATCTGAATCGCCCCGCCCGACCCGCCGCGCCGGCGGTCGTGCTGCCCGTCAGGCGTTGCGCGCAGCGCCATTGGCAGACAATCTTCGCCCCGTTCGCCCCGGCCTGAGCGGCGGACATCTTGCGCCGCTGTCAGCGGCAGACGTGCAACGCATCCACAGGGCGGCGCTTGACGCGTGCGAGACCATCGGATTTGCCGACGCGCCACCTTCGGGCATCGAGATCCTGACGGGTGCCGGCGCCATCCTCGGGGACGACGGGCGGATCCGCATTCCCCGCGCGCTCGTCGAGGATATGCTGGCAATCGCCGCACGCGACATCACGCTGTGCGCTCAGGACCCCAAGCACGACCTGGAGCTCTCAGGTGCCCGCGTTCATTTCGGCACCGCCGGTGCTGCGGTGCATCTGGTTGATGTCGAAGCTCGGGAGTATCGGGAATCGACATTGCAGGACCTCTATGATGCCGCGCGTATCGTCGACGCTCTCGACAATGTCCACTTCTTCCAGCGCCCGATGGTCTGTCGTGACGTGACGGACAATCTCGAGCTGGATCTGAACACGCTCTATGCCTGCACACGCGGCACCGCCAAGCATATCGGCACCTCGTTCGTCGAACCCTCACACATGCCGCACTGCTTCGAGCTGATCCATCAGCTCGCAGGCAGCGAGGAGGCCTGGCGCGCGCGGCCGTTCATTTCGAACTCAAACTGTTTCGTCGTGCCCCCGATGAAGTTCGCGACCGAGAGCTGCGAGGTGATGGAGGCCGCGATCCGGGGCGGAATGCCGGTTTTGTTGCTGAGCGCAGGACAGGCTGGTGCGACCGCCCCGGCACCGATTGCCGGCGCAATCGTGCAGGCGGTGGCAGAATGCCTCGCGGGCGTTGTCTACGTGAATGCACTCAAACCAGGGCACCCCGCGATCTTCGGAACCTGGCCTTTTGTCAGCGATCTGCGCACCGGAGCAATGTCGGGCGGCTCGGGCGAGCAGGCTTTGCTCACCGCAGGCTGTGCACAAATGCACCGCTTCTACGGATTGCCGGGCGGGGCTGCGGCAGGGATTGCCGACGCCAAACTGCCCGACATGCAAGCCGGGTGGGAGCAGGCGATCTCGAACGTGATGGCGGGGTTGTCGGGTCTCAACATGGTCTATGAGAGCGTTGGCATGCACGCGTCTCTCCTGGGATTCTGCTTTGAATCGCTCATTCTTGGCGACGACATGCTGGGGCAGTGCCTGCGGTGCGTGCGCGGCATCGAGGTGAGCGATGAGACGCTGTCGCTGGATGTGATGCGCACGGTCTGCCTTGACGGGCCAGGTCACTACCTGGGCCACGCTCAGACGCTGGGGCTGATGCAGACGGAATACGTCTACCCGAGACTGGGGGACCGGACGTCTCCGAAAGAATGGCTTGAGATCGGCCGGCCGGACCTGGTGCAGAAAGCGATTGCCCGCAAGAACGAAATCTTGTCGCACAGCTTTCCGTCACACCTGCCGATCGAGCGCGATACAGCGGTTCGGGAACGCTTCAACATTCTCCTGCCTCCCAGCACCGTCGGGTTGTGAGGCGGTCGAAGCGCCGCGTCGACACTCTCGCGGGTGGCAATGATCCGCCCGCGGCGCGTGTTGGGGTTGGCGCACTTGGCGCGCGTCCCCCAATGGCAAGGCTTCACGCGGTAAGACGACCGTTGATCACATAGTCGAGGATACCGACCACCTGTTCAGGTGTCTCCGCGACCGCTTGGGCTGCTGCATCCACTTCCTTGAGCGCGTGTGCATGTTCCGGCGGGTGAAGAACGATCAGCGGTTTGCCAAGCGCCGCGGCGTAGCCCGCATCGAAGGCGGCGTTCCATTGCTTGTACTTCTCGCCGAAGCGCACAACGACGACATCGGCCTTGGCGATGAGAGTTGACGTCCGGATCGCGTTCACGCCCGCCCCCTTGCGGTCATGCCAGAATTTCTTCTCTTCACCGCCAAGCAGCACAACGCCGCAATCGTCGGAGGCATCGTGGTCGGTGACCGGCGTCGAGAAGCTGACCGGCAGGCCAGACGTACGGCTGCCGTCTACGATGCGCTCTCGCCAGTCAGAATGAATTTCACCGCTTAGATAGATCGTCCAGCTCATGTCAGCCTCCCTGCCAGTGAAGGCTTCGACATATCGGGACCTGATCTCAAATCAAGAGAAGACATCGCCAAAAGAAAGCCGCCACGCAAGCTGCGCAGCGGCGACAGTGGAGGGAGAGAGACGAGAGCCGTCAGGCGAAAACGGCCATCGAGGGAATGCCGAAATGAGCTTTCAGTGGCCGCATCAGTCGTGGACCTTTGCAGCGCAGTGCCTCGGTGTCGCGCGGCACCGCGCGCACCGGGCAGTCACGCAACTCATGGCGCTCGAGTACATGCCAGGGACCGTTGCCGCCCGGATGCGCAACAAGAGCAAGATCGGCCAGGCGCTGAGGCGCATCCAAAATCGGCGCCAGCAAAGGACGCAGGACGCTGATCACCTCAAAAGCCTCGCCAAGCGCCAACCGGTCCGTGAGAGGCAAATGAAACCGCTCGATGGGCGGCATGCGCGTCGCACCCCAGTCACGATCGCTGGGCAGCGCCCGAGTTCCTGACGCCAAGGCGGCAAGCCCCTTTGCACCGGCATAGCTCGGGGACGCCTGCAGAGGACGCACCAGATCGGCGATCTGACCAATCATCCGCGTCATCGCCCGGCAGGGGCGCGAAAGCGCGAGCACGACCTGGCCGTCGAACACCGTCAGCTCGAACCGGGGCAGGCGAATCGCGGAGGTATGCTCGGCAAACATCTCGAGGCGTTGCTCCAGCGTCCAAACACAACGGCCAGATGCAAGGGTGAACGGCGACTTCACAGCAGCGTGCAACCCGATCTTGGCGATCGAGCCCGGAACACCCGGGCGCAGGGCCGAACATGTATCCTTTGCAGGCCCGCGGTTGAGCACACCACCTTCAGCGCACCACCCTGTCCAACTCGCCCCGAAATCTGCCAGTGCGGTGCCGTCGCGTGGTACCCAGTGGATCGCGAATTTCTCGTAATCGTTCTGCATGGCCCTAGCTCTGATTTTGTCCCCTGTCTTGAAGGGAACATCAGGCGAATCAGCCCGCCGAGATGTGGCGATTGTCACAAAGAGGCGGAGATGCGGCGAAAAATTGGTATCCGGGCTCGACTGGCGCGACCGACTGCGCAAAAGTGGGTCCAAGGGGCCAAAGCCGGGGCTGCTAGCCATCTGCAGTCGGCACCGTTGGTGCTGAGACGCGATGAGGGACAGACGAATGGCCGACAGCCACGGACCGGTTGTGGAAACCTCACCGCACGTGTCTGATGAGATCAGACGCACAACCTGTTACATGTGTGCCTGCCGCTGCGGAATCAATGTGCATCTGCGCACTGGCGCGAACGGTGCGCCGATGGTCCGCTACATCGAGGGCAACCGCGATCATCCCGTGAACCGAGGCGTGCTATGCGCCAAAGGCTCCGCAGGGATCATGCAGCACTACTCGCCAGCGCGCCTGATGTCGCCGATGAAGCGCACGGGACCACGTGGTTCGGGTGAGTTCGAACCGATCTCCTGGGACGAAGCGCTGACACTGGCAACTGAGTGGCTCGCGCCAATTCGCGAGGACGACCCCTCCAAGCTCGCGTTCTTCACCGGACGCGATCAGTCGCAATCCCTGACCTCTTGGTGGGCGCAGCAGTTCGGCACGCCGAACTATGCGGCTCATGGTGGATTTTGCTCGGTCAACATGGCGGCCGGGGGCATCTACACGCTGGGTGGCGCCTTCTGGGAGTTCGGCGCACCGGACTGGGAGCGAACGCGCCTCTTTATGATCTTCGGCGTTGCCGAGGACCACGACTCAAACCCGATCAAGATCGGAATGGGGCATCTCAAGTCCCGCGGCGGTCGGGTGATCGCGGTCAATCCGGTGCGCACCGGCTACAACGCCATCGCCGACGAGTGGGTTGGCATCACGCCTGGCACGGATGGGCTGTTCATCCTCGCTCTTTGTCACGAACTCCTGCGCACCGGGCATGTCGACATCGACTATCTCCGTCGATGGTCGAATGCGCCTTGGCTGGTCAACCGCAAGCCGGGGCCGGAGTTTGGTCTGTTCTGCCGCGATCAGGAGGGGCGCCCCCTTGTCGCGGACCGCACAAGCGGAACGTTGCAGCCATTCGACACGCCTGGGCTCTCGCCACAGTTGAAGGGCCGGTTCGTCGGTCCAGACGGCAGCGAGGCGATCACTGTCTTCGAACTGCTTGCGCAGAAGTATCTCGAGCCCGAGTATGCACCGGATGCCGTCGCCGATCGATGCGGAATCGATGCCGGAACGATCCGACGGATTGCGGCGGAGCTCGCGGAGGCAGCGTTCGAGCATCCGGTCGAGATCGAAGCTCAATGGACCGACTTCCGCGGCGAGAAGCACAAAAGTTTCGTCGGACGCCCCGTTTCCATGCACGCCATGCGCGGGATCTCGGCGCATTCAAACGGGTTTCAGACCTGCCGGGCACTCCACATCCTGCAGCTTCTGCTGGGTGCGGTGGAAAATCCGGGCAGTTTCCGTTTCAAGCCCCCCTACCCCAAGCCGATGGAAGCCCATCCCGTTCCGAACAGCCTGACAACGCCAAACGCACCCTTGGGAGGCCCGCACCTGGGCTTTGTGCGCTCGCCGGAAGATCTGTGCCTGAACGATGACGGAACACCCGCGCGCATCGACAAAGCGTTCACCTGGGAGAACCCGTTCTCGGCCCACGGGATGATGCATATGGTCATCTCAAACGCCCATGCAGGCGATCCATACCCCATAGACCTGCTGTTCCTATACATGGCCAACATGTCCTGGAACTCGTCAATGAATACGTCGCAGGTCATGGAGATGCTCACGGCCAAAGACGAAGACGGCGAATACAAGATTCCAAAAATCATTTATGCAGACGCCTATTCTTCCGAGATGGTGGCCTATGCAGATCTGATCCTGCCGGACACCACGTACCTCGAACGCCACGATTGCATATCACTCCTCGACCGGCCGATCGGAGAGCCAGATCTGGTCGCGGATGCGGTGCGCTGGCCGGTGGTCGATCCGGCGACGCAAGCCGATGGTCGCGATGTGCGCGGATTCCAGTCAGCTCTCTTGGAGCTCGGCGCGCGGCTTGGCCTGCCGGGCATGATCGACGATCAGGGTGAAGCGAGATACAAGGACTATGCGGACTACATCGCGCACCACCAGCGAAGACCCGGGGTTGGCCCGCTGGCAGGCTGGCGCGGTGATGGCTCGGAACATGGGCGCGGCGCCCCAAACCCGGATCAGGTCGCCCGCTACATCGAGAACGGCGGCTTCTGGAAATCCGAGATCCCGGATGCGGCGCGATTCATGAAACCCTTCAACATGACCTACCAGAATTGGGCCGTGGAGATGGGCTTCTACGACAAGCCGTTTCCCTACGTGTTCCAGCTCTACGTGGAGCCGATGCGCCTTTTCCAGCTCGCAGCCGAAGGCCATGGAGAGCGTCAGCCACCTGACAATCTGCGAGAGCAGGTCAAGACAGCGATGGATCCCCTGCCCGTCTGGTGGGAGCCGCTCGAGCAGGCAGCCGTGGACTCCGACGAGTACCCCTACCACGCGATCACCCAGCGCCCCGCGGCCATGTATCATGCCTGGGGCTCGCAGAATGCGTGGCTCAGACAAATCCACGGCGAGAACCCGCTCTATGTCCCGGGGCCGGTTTGCGACGCGCACGGCCTCGAGACCGGCGACTGGGCATGGGTCTCCTCCGTGCACGGGCGGATCAAGGTCCCTGTGGCGCGTATGGAAGCGGTTAACGAAAAGACGTTGTGGACCTGGAACGCGATCGGGAAACGCGACGGCGCGTGGGCGCTCGGCGGCGGCGCACCCGAAACCACCCGAGGTTTCCTGTTGAACCACCTGATCAACGAGTTGCTGCCGCCCAAGGGCGACGGCCTGCGTTGGTCAAACTCCGACCCGGTTACCGGGCAAGCGGCGTGGTACGACCTGCGCGTAAAGATCGAAAAAGCTGAACCTGCCGATGCCTCTGAACCTCGGATCATCCGTCAGAAATCTCCCGTCCGCCCGGCGAAAAAGGACATTGCCTACGGAGACGAATGGTAATGGCAGCGTGGAGCCGTCGGGAGCGCCACAGGCGGGACTTTGCAGACTCTTTCGAAGAGGATGCAGTCTTCACCGGCAATGTTGCTCACAATGGATTTAACAGCCCATGACCACCCTTCCCGAAAGCACTGAGAAGAAGCTGGGGCTAGTGATCGACCTTGACATCTGTGTCGGTTGTCACGCCTGCGCGGTGAGCTGCAAGGAATGGAACACAGGCGGGTATGGTGCAGCACTCTCCGACCAGGATGCCTATGGTGCAGACCCGTCTGGCACATGGCTCAACCGCATCCATACGTTCGAGGTCACCCCGCGCGAGGGGCCAGCGCAGATTGTCCACTTCCCGCGCTCTTGTTTGCATTGTGATGACGCGCCATGTGTCACCGTTTGCCCGACCGGTGCCTCGTACAAGCGCGCCGAAGACGGCATCGTGCTGGTCAATGAAGATCATTGCATGGGCTGCGGGCTTTGTGCCTGGGCATGTCCCTACGGCGCGCGCGAGTTGGATGCCGCAGCCGGTGTGATGAAGAAGTGCACGCTGTGCGTCGACCGCATCTATAACGAGAACATCCCTGAGGAGGACCGCGTACCGGCCTGCGTGCGCGCCTGCCCTGCCGGCGCGCGCCACTTCGGTGATCTCTCGGATCCCGGCAGCGCCGTCAGCGAGTTGGTGGCCGAACGTGGTGGCCTCGACCTGATGCCCGAACAGGAGACCAAACCGGTCAACAAGTACCTGCCGCCGCGCCCGCGCGATCGGCACGTGAGTTCCGCACCTGACTTGGCAGCGCTTGCCGAGCCAGAGACTACCGGCTTTCTCGGCTGGCTCGACAAGGCGCTCGGCACGCTCGAGAGACGCGACTGATGCATCCGGCGCCGTCAATCATCGCGTTCACAGTGCTGTCGGGCCTGGGACTCGGCCTGATAGCAACGCTCGGTCTTGGCTATGGACCGGGCGAAGGCACGTTTGCATGGGTTGCCTGCGTCTTCGCCTTTCTGGTCACCGCAGGCGGCGGAGCCGCGTCTGCAGGCCACCTCGCCAGACCGGACCGGGCGTGGCGAGCCTTCAGCCAATGGCGTTCTTCGTGGCTTTCTCGAGAAGCCTGTCTCATGGTCGCAGCGCTTGTGTTCTTCGGGCTATATGCGGGGCTCTGGCTTCTGAGCGGCCTCCGCCTCGCTCTGCTCGGCTGGATCGCGACAGCGTTCTCGCTCACCACGATTCATGCCACCGCGATGATCTATGCCCAGCTCAAGACTGTACCGCGCTGGAGTGCGACGCCCACTCCTGCATTGTTCCCCGTCTTCGGGATATCGGGCGGCGTTCTTGCCTACAGCACATGCCTGGCGGTGACCGGGCACGACGTGCCGATCTTTGCCACTCTCGTGGCGCTGGTACTTGCCGCAGGCGTTGGTGTCTGGTGGCAGACCCAGGCCGCAGGTGCGCGGCGCGGTCTCGACGGGTCTTCGCTCGAGACGGCAACCGGACTCTCCGGATTGGGACGTGTGCGCCTGCTGGAACCGCCACACACCGGCGACAACTACCTCCTGCGCGAGATGGCCTTTGAGGTCGGTCGACGGAGGGCGTTCGAACTCCGCCGGGTCGGCGCGGTGTTGGGCTTCCTCGTGCCGCTTGTGCTTGTGCTGCTCGCGCCGCTGATCGGCAGTTGGCTGATGTTGCCCGCGCTGCTCCTGCATCTGACCGGTATGATGGCATTGCGCTGGCTCTTCTTCGCCGAGGCCGAACACGTCCAGGCGCTCTATTACGGTCGTCGCTGATCGTCGGTTCTTTGGGCGACTCGCCCCGTCTGCTATCATGAAGAGGATCGAAATCTGCCGATCGCAGAGGAGGTCTCGATGAAGCCGGACACCAATCCTCCAGCCGGCATGCCGCGCCCATTGCGCTACGTGATAGCGACCGTCCTACTCGTCCTCGGAGCTGGCATGGCTGCCATGATGACCGTGGCCACGGTCTACGAGATCGTGCAGGGAAGTTTTTTCGGGATGTGCGTGAGCTGCCTCATCGTGCTCTTCGGAGGCCTGGTGGTGCGCAGCGGCTTGGACCTTGCCCTCAATCGTCGGCGTGCAGCGCACCCTGAGCCGATGGCCGGGCTTTTGGGCGATAAGACGCCGCTTTATCCCTACCTGCCTCACTCACACATCGAGTATGGCAACAGAGCACAAGCTGGCCTCTGAAATTCAACGGGATCGCAGCGCCGGCAGGCCGACGCCGGTCGCATCGAACCCACCATCGGCAGCCAGTACTTGCCCGGTGATGTAGGAGGCTTGTGCCGAACAGAGAAAGCAGATCGCCGCAGCGATCTCTTCCTCGGCGCCGGATCGATTGAGCGGGATCGCGTCCTGATAGGCCTGGATGATCTCAGGTGTGTGCACAGCGGCGGCGAGTTTGGTGCGCACCGGTCCCGGCGCGACGCAATTTGCGCGGATGCCGTATTCACCTAGCTCTGCGGCCTGCTGCTTGGTGAGATGAATGACCGCCGCCTTCGACGTCCCATAGGCCACCCTCAACGTGGATGCTCGAAGTCCCGAGATGCTCGCGATGTTGACGATCGAGCCCTTGGTCTTCTTCAGCATCGGAACGAACGCCTGCGAACAGAGAAAGACCCCGTCCAGATTGGTTGCCATCACAGTGCGCCAACGGGCAAAGTCAATCTCTTCAATGGGACCGAAGTCGGCGACGCCAGCATTGTTGACCAGCGCATCAGCCTGCCCAAAGTGATCCACTACCCGGGCCACGAGATCTGCAACCTGTGCAGGCTCCGAGACATCGTGATCCAAGGCCTGCACCTCTGCGCCCAGAGGGGCCGCGGTCTCTGCAAGCGCTGCGCCGTCTCGGTCGACCATCACGACCCGCCAGCCGTCGTTCAAGAACTGGCGCGTTGTTGCCAGACCAATGCCTCTCGCCGCTCCGGTCACCACCGACACTTTCCCAGTCATCGCACACTCCCATGCCAAGTGCATTTTACCGGGAGCCTAGGGCTTTCAACGCTCACTTGGAACGTCTGCCTCGCCTGCTCTGCCCGAGCAGGCTTGATGTGCTTCGACCCGTGCATTCCCGCTGCGACGGCACACAGGCACACACGCCATGGCTGATCCATGCTTGATTTCTGTTCGACGCACAGGCAACATTCTCGCAGTTGCAACATCAGAAAGGAGGTGATCCAATGTCGAGTGAGACCTTGGAGATGGTTGGTGGGACAATCCGCGAGGCCGCCGGCTAGAGGCAGCCTTCTTTCCGGCTGGGTTGCGGATCGGGGATCCCCTCACCACCCTGCCATCTCTATCTCACGAGAGAGCCGCCGAATGGTGGCTCTCTTTTTCTTTAGTGCCGCAAGTCGCTGCACCAGTTCCGGCAAACGCATTGCACTTTCTTGCAACAAATGTCCAAATTTGTGTGAGCTTATACAACCTCTTGTATTCACCTTCTTTGTAAATCTATCGGAAGCCAAAATTTCGGACCTTCTCCGCTCCTTTGATTGGAGAGCAGCATGATCGTTCAGAACGCTTCCATACCGTTGAGACTGCCTGAATGGCGCCCAGGATTCTTCACAACGCTTTCAGCCGTTTGGATTGGTTCACTGCTTCTGGTCATTGCGGCCTTGACCGCGCTCACAGCGCGTGAAATCGCAGACCGCATTGATCGCGAAAGGCTCAGCACAGCGCAAGAGACCATGGGAATTGTCGCAGCGCTCGCGCAGGACATGAACCGCGGCAAGCCGCACGCCTTTATCGCCCGTATGGTCGAGACCGGGCAATTCCAGAGGATCGGCGTTTACTGTGCCATCCAGAATGCCAATGTCGAGGGGACTTCAGCCGGCATAACAAAGCAGCCCGCCCCCCATCCGATGGCGCTGGAAGCCTTCTCGCAGGGCTCGGCCATCTCGCAGGTTGGTGCGTCCGAAATCTCGTTGAGCCGACCATTGAAGGGACAGGATGGTACTGTCAACGGCGCGATCTACATGACTCTGGACAAAACCAATGTGCGAGAGGTCTTCTGGTCGCTGATCGAAGATCTCAAGCCCGTTCTGATCGTCATGGCAACGCTTGCCGGTGCGACCGCCGTGTCGTTTTCCCACCGGCTGAGCCGGCCGATCAACGCCCTTACAGACGCGACCACACGAATTGCGGACGGCGCGCTTGATACCAAAGTCGGAAACGCAGGCCCTGCAGAGATCCGCTCATTGTCCGCGAGCATCAACTCGATGGTGTCGACCCTGAAGCAGAGCCTTCAGGACATCAATCGCCTCGCTTTTCAGGACATGGTCACCGAACTGCCCAATCGCGCTGACTTTATGAGATGTGGAACAGACTCGGTTCAACAGCTCCGGCGAGAGCCCGGATCATTGATAGGCGTGGTGTTTATCGATCTCGATGGGTTCAAGGCGGTCAACGACACGCACGGTCACGAGATGGGCGACAAGGTTCTGCAGCATTTCGCCGGCCAGCTGAACGAAATGCTTCGGGACAACGATGGAATCCTCAATGCTCCCACCGCGGCCGGCAGTGGCAGAACACATGCGGCCATGCCAGCGCGACTGGGTGGGGATGAGTTCACCGTGCTTCTGACTGGGCTGATTGCGCCCAAAGACGCAGACGCGGTCGCCAAACGCATTCTGACAATCTTCGAGAAGCCGATCGTGATCGATGACATTCCGATCCTGTTGGGTGCGAGCATCGGGATTTCCGTGGCCAAGGCGCAAACAGCCGACTTCGACACGCTCATCTCACAAGCAGACGAGGCGATGTACGATGTCAAGCAATCCGGAAAGAACAGCTTCAAGCGGGTTGGTCTTAGCTGATACGATTTGCTTTACCGAGAGCTGAGCCCTGCGTCCAAGGACGCAGGGTTAAGTGCAAGTCAACTGTCCGCGACCTGTCAGGGCTACTCCATCACAGGGATAGAGAAGTCCGCACCTTCCTTGATGCCAGTGGGCCAGCGGGAGGTTACAGTCTTCGTTCGGGTGTAAAAGCGGAAGGCATCCGGTCCGTGCTGATTGAGATCACCGAAGACTGATTTCTTCCAGCCCCCAAACGTGTGGTAGGCGAGCGGCACCGGGATCGGCACATTGACGCCAACCATGCCGATGTTGATGCGGTTCAGGAAGTCTCGCGCCGTGTCTCCGTCCCGTGTGAAGATCGCCGCTCCATTGCCGTACTCGTGGTCCATTGCGAGCCCGAGCGCTTCCTCATAGGAGCTGGCACGCACTGTTGAGAGGACCGGTCCGAAAATCTCGGTGGTATAGATGTCCATGTCCTTGGTGACATTGTCGAACAGGCAGCCGCCGATGAAGTTGCCGTCCTCGTAGCCCTGCATCGAGAAGCCACGGCCATCTACCACGAGCCTGGCACCTTCCTCGACGCCGCGGTCCACCAGTCCCCTGACCCGGTTATAGGCCTCGCGGGTGACGAGCGGGCCAAAATCAACGTCGTCACCCGCGGTGTAAGGGCCGATCTTGAGGCTCTCGACCCGCGGCGCCAGCTTCGAGACCAGGCGGTCAGCTGTCTCCTCACCCACCGGAACAGCGACCGATACTGCCATACAGCGCTCACCCGCAGCGCCATAACCCGAGCCGATCAGCGCATCGACAGCCTGGTCCATGTCGGCGTCCGGCATCACGATCATATGGTTCTTTGCGCCGCCAAAGCATTGAACACGCTTACCGTTCGCGCATCCCCGACCGTAGACGTACTCGGCGATCGCAGTCGATCCTACGAAACCCACGGCACCGATGTCCTGATCATCGAGTATCGCGTCCACGGCGACCTTGTCCCCGTTCACGACATTGAGGACGCCTTCCGGCAGGCCAGCCTCCAGCATCAGCTCGGCCAGCATCAGCGGCACCGAGGGGTCGCGTTCCGACGGCTTCAGAATGAATGCGTTTCCACAGACCAGAGCGGGACAGAACTTCCACATCGGGATCATGGCCGGGAAATTGAAAGGTGTGATGCCCGCCGCAATTCCAACCGGCTGGCGCAACGAGAACATATCTATTCCGGGTCCCGCACCATCGGTGTACTCACCTTTCAGCAGATGCGGCGCACCGATGCAGAATTCGGCGACCTCGAGGCCGCGTTGTACATCGCCTTTCGCGTCCGGCAGCGTCTTGCCGTGCTCGCGGCTCAGCGCTTCTGCCAGCTTGTCCATGTCGCGCTTGAGAAGGCTCACAAACTCCATCATGACGCGTCCGCGACGCTGGGGGTTCTGAGCGGCCCAACCCGGCTGCGCAGCCTTGGCTGTCTCGACTGCAGAGCGGACTTCGTCGACGGAGGCCAGCGGGCACTTGGCCTGGACCTCACCGGTCGCCGGATTGAAGACATCGGCAAAGCGTCCAGACGTTCCCGACACATGCTTGCCGCCAATGAAATGAGTGAGTTCCGTTGTCATCACATCCTCCCGATCGTTCGCACCTGTCTGCCGCTTTTCGCCGCGAGGTCAAGACTTCAACGGGCCTATCAGAGCGCCGTCCCTGGTAGAAGTTGCTCACTGGAGAAAGAAATCAGCTCGGCAGTTGTCGCGGGACGCAACACACAGCCCGCCTTGCAGCGGCATGGCTGCATTCACAGTCTCTTCGACAGCTCCGGAAACTGTATGATCCCCCAATCGCTCAGGGTGCAACGCTCGAAGAACAGTAGCGTGCTTCATCGAGCCCCAGACCACCACACTCCGCCCAGATTGTGTTCCGGGATGCACGGAATGCCGCATCAAGGTCTTGACGATCATCGTAGAACGCAATGTAGCGGCCTCGGCAGGCAGCGACACCGGCATTCCCGACAGCGATGTGGCGCTTGCGAGAGGCTTCAACGGCTTGTCGGCACTCTGCGACATATCGCTGAAAGTTTGCAGGCGTCACTGGCGGTGTTCCGTCGAGCATACCTGGGAAAAGACGCACATGCGCATTGTCGACAACTTTGTCTGCACCGGTGTTGACCGAGGCTGGCAACTGTCGCGTGGCGCCCGACGCCATCTTGACGAGGTTGTAGAGACTCTCGACGACCTTGTCGGTCTGCGCCGCAGCCGCCGCCATTGTTCTGAGCTCGGTTTTGGTGCCGAGGTTGTTGAAGTGCGCCGCATCCGTGCGCTGAAAGAGGGTCGCTGGCACGTCGAGAATGTCCTCGGCCTTCTTCAGCTGACGAAATGGCGTGAAGACCTCTTCGTCCCGGCGCTGCCCGTCGGCGATCTGATCGGTTGCCTTTGCAGAGACATGCTCGTGGTGGCCAAGTGATGCACCGTGTTGGTCGCGCAGGCGGTCGGTCAATGCCTTGTAGGCAAACAGGAACAGGAAGTAGAATTCGCACCGCTCACGCGCGTGCTGCTTGAGGACTTCACGCAGAGGACCCGATCGGAAGCCGATGTTCCCTGTGACAGCAACATGTTCGCGGGATTGCGACATCGCGCGGTTCTCCATCAGCACGCCGAAATGAACTCGGCAAAGCAACCAGTCAGCGGAACAGCCCTTTCAGGAGCGAACGCACCACCGTGCGGCCAAGTTGCGAACCGGCTGAGCGCAAGGTGGACTTCGCCACCGCTTGAAACATGCTGTCCGAGCGGCGGCTGCTCTTGCGTACCCGCTTGCTGGGCTTGGCCGGGTCGTAACGTTTCCCGCGCGAGTACTTGCCTCCAAAGCTGCGCGCCGAAGCCAGTTCGTCCTGATCCACGTCTGTGTCCTGCTCGACCCTGCGGGCGGCACGAGCCTGAAGAAGCTCGTAGGCACTCTCGCGGTCGGCCGTCGTGTCGTACAGTCCCGCGACGGGTGAATTGGCGATCGTCTTGGCACGAACCATGGCGTCGCACGGGCCGAGCCGCGACGATGGGGGGCGGATCAGAGTGCGCTGCACCATCGAGGGCGCACCTTTCTTCTCAAGGGTCGAGACAAGAGCCTCGCCCACACCCACTTCCATGATCGCCTTGGCCGTCTTGAAAGCCGGGTTCTCGCGGAATGTCTCCGCTGCGGCTTTGAGCGCCCTACGGTCCCTCGGCGTATAGGCACGCAGGGCGTGTTGCACCCGATTGCCGAGCTGACCGAGGATGTCATCCGGCACATCTGCCGGGTTCTGGCTGATGAAGTAGACCCCGACGCCCTTGGAGCGGATCAGACGTGCCACCTGCTCGACCTTGTCGATCAGGGCTTTCGGCGCGTCCTCGAACAGGAGGTGCGCCTCGTCGAAGAAAAACACAAACTTGGGCTTGGCCGGGTCACCCACCTCGGGCAGTTGCTCGAACAGTTCGGAAAGAAGCCAGAGCAGAAAGGTCGCATAGAGTTGCGGCGACTGCATCAGCTTGTTCGCGGCCAGAATGTTGATCCGGCCATGACCGCCCGGCGTGGTCGCGATCATGTCTGTGAGCTCAAGCGCCGGCTCGCCGAAGAAGCTGTCGGCCCCCTGATTCTCCAGCACGAGCAAACGCCGCTGTATCGCCCCGATCGAGGCTTTCGAGATATTGCCGTAAGCAAGCGACAACTCTTGCGCCCGCTCGCCCACCTCTACCAGCATGGCACGTAGATCTTTCAGGTCGAGAAGCGCCAGCCCCTCCTCCGCCGCAACACGAAAGACAATGTTGAGAACGCCTTCCTGCGTTTCGTTCAAGCCGAGAAGGCGGGCCAGCAACAACGGCCCCATCTCGATGATCGTGGTGCGAACCGGGTGGCCCTGCTCGCCGAACATGTCCCAGAAGACCACCGGAAAGTCGGCGTAGTCGTAGTCGGAAAGTCCGATCGTCTCGGCCCGTTCGATGAGCTTCTCGTGAAGCTTGTGCTCGTGCGAGCCGGCCTGCGCGAGCCCGGAAAGATCGCCCTTAACATCGGCCAGGAAGACAGGCGTTCCAGCTCGTGAAAAACCCTCCGCAAGTATCTGAAGCGTAACTGTTTTTCCGGTTCCAGTCGCACCTGCAATCAAGCCGTGGCGATTGCCAAACTTCAAGAGCAGTTTTTGGGCGGTCGCATAGTCCTTTCCACCGCCGCCAATGAAGAGAGAGTCCGCATCGCTCATGATTTGACCTCGACCGTCGTTCCGGAACGCCCGCACTCGTCCGGCAAACCAGAACTGTTGTCAAGATGCAGCACTATTGCGCAATGACACCTTCAGAAAGGCACATCCAGGGCCTGTATGTCGAATAGGGTATGGTTTTGTTAACCATTCTAGGCGATCTTATTATCGCGATGAGACGACAACCTTGTTGGTTCATCGCACCTCCTCCCTGTCGAACTGGCCGCGCTTCAAGCGCGGTCTTTTTTTGTGTCGGCGCTTATACCAACCGCATGTGCGCTGCTGCAATCCTCCACACCCTCCCGTGGAGAAGAGAAAATGTCTTTAATTGGGACGGACTTACAAAATCCAGTTGACGAACAGCGCCGGGCCAGTAGGATTGCCATCGATCGAACGCCAGTTCGACGGGGAGAGGACGAAGTAAATGCTTCGCGCGAGGGCACCTTCGGGTGTCCTCTTTCTTTTGCGACCACCTGAACTTTTCGAGAGCGCACAATCCGCGCGTTTGGGTTGATTTCCTGACGTGGGCTTGGCATGTCAGCCGAAGAGTTTGCGAGTGGATTACGGGAAAGTTGCTATGCTCCGGTTTCTGACCATCACAGTCATTGCTGTCGGCCTTGCGGCCGGCGCAGCCCCGCGCGCAACTGCCCAGCAGCAGGCACCGAAGGAAGTCCTGAAAGAAACCCACGGCGCCTGGAACATTCGTTGCGTCGAGGGTACCGAGACCTGCGCGATGTCTCAGATCGGCAAGACGTCAGACGGCAAGCAAGCGCTTCTGGTGACGATCCAGCGGCTTCAGGGTGCAACGTCTGAAGATGGACAGCCCGTGCCCGCGGCAATCACCGTTCAGACCCCGTTGGGGATTCTCCTCGGCTACGGTTTACGGCTAAAAATCGACAATCAGGAAACCGTGCCATTGCCGCTGGGTCGCTGTATTCCCGGCGGATGCGTCGCTCAGGCGCCGATGCTGGACGAAGCGGTTTCGCGGATGAAGGCCGGCAGTAAGGCAGTCTTCGGCTACTTCATGCGCAACGAGATTCTGGTTGACGTGTCACTGTCCGGGTTCACCAAGGCGTTCAACTCGCTGAAGCCCGTGGCTGCGCGTCAAGGTTGATTGCGTGGACGGCTAGCCGCGCCAAGCGCGGAATGCCAGCACGGCGTTGAGCCCACCGAACGCAAATGAGTTCGACAGGGCTGCATCGACACGTGCTTCGCGCGCTGCATTGGGAACGACGTTGAGTCCGATCTCCGGATCCTCCTCGGCGTGACCCACCGTCGGGGGCACCACGCCATCGCGCAGTGCAAGCACAACCGCCAGTGCCTCCAGCGCACCTGCCGCGCCGATAGCGTGGCCGTGCATGGACTTCGTCGATGAAACCAGCACGCTTCGGGCGCAGTCTCCCATCACATCGCGGATGGCAGCCGCTTCCACCCGGTCGTTCATTGCGGTCGCGGTTCCATGCGCATTGATGTAGCCGACCTCTTCCCGCGACATGCGAGCATCAGACAGGGCCAGCGAAATTGCCCGCGATGCGCCTTCAAGTGAAGGCTGCACGATATCACCAGCATCTGCGGTCATGCCGAAGCCCACCACCTCGGCCTGGATCTCCGCACCGCGGGCCAGCGCCGCTTCGAGCTCTTCCAGCACGAGGATTGCCGCCCCTTCGCCGAGCACCATGCCGTTGCGGTCACGGGAAAAGGGTCGACACCCATCGGCCGACATCACCCGCAGACCTTCCCAAGCCTTCATGCCGCCGAAACACAGGACTGACTCGGTCCCGCCCGTAATCGCAGCGTCCGCCCCACCGGACCGGACCAGATGAAACGCCTGACCGATCGCATGGTTCGCCGAGGAACAGGCCGTCGACACGGTGTATCCCGGTCCCTGGATCCCATGCGCCATCGAGATTTGGCTGACGGGCGCATTCGGCATCAGGCGGGGAATGATGAAGGGATGCACGCGGTTTTTCATCTCGTGATAGACCGCGTAGTAATTCTCGTCGCAGGTGTTCAGACCACCCATGGCCGATCCGATAATGGTGGCCGTACGAAGCGCCCGCTCTCCTTCAAAGCTGATGCCCGCCTGCCCTACTGCCTCGGCACAGGCCACCAATGCCATCTGGCTGACACGATCGATGCGGGAAAGTTCTGGTTTGGCGAAGTGCGCCTCACCCTCAAATGCACGCGCTTCCGCCGCGATCTTGATCTGTAGTCGCTCGGAATCGAAGCGGCTGACGGGTCCGATCGCGCAGTGTCCCTCGGCGAGCGCAGCACCATGTGCTTGCTGACCGATTCCCAAAGCCGATACAACGCCGGTTCCCGTCAGGACAACACGGCGCACGCGCGTCAGGCCTTCTCGGATATCAGATGGCGAACCGCCTCAGTGATGGCGCCCATGGTGGACAGATCGAACTGCGAGGCTTCCGGATCATTGGCATTGTAGGGCACTGAAACATCAAACGATTCTTCAATACCGAAGACAACCTCGACCAGCCCGAGCGAGTCGAGCCCAAGCTCCTCGAGCGTCGTGTCCGGCCTGATTTCGACCGCGTCCACGAGCGCCTGTTCGGCGATGATGCGAGCGACCTCGCTTTCCACCTCATCCGCCATTCCCGAACTCCGTCCACCCTCTCGCAGCTTCTCTAGCACAAAGCACGCGATGTTACAGTCCCAGCTTGCGCTTGATGGCCCGAACGTCTTCAACAAGCTTGGGAAGCCGTCGGACCGCTACAATCTGGCGTGCTGCCTCATTGCGTGGCGCGGCCGGTATCCCCAGCATCACAGACCGATCAGGCACATCTCCCGCAACAAGCGAACCGGCAGCGAAAACACAATCCGAGCCGATGGTGACATGATCGCCAACCCCCGCCTTGCCACCCAGTATGACACGGTCTCCGATCTTGGTGCTGCCAGCGATACCCACTTGCGCGCACAACAGGCATGTCGACCCGACTTGGACATTGTGGCCAATCTGAACCTGGTTGTCGATTTTCGTGCCCGAGCCAATGCGTGTCGGTGAGATAGTTCCGCGGTCGATCGTGCTGCAGGCGCCAATCTCCACATCATCCCCGATCTCGACGGCCGCCAGGGAATGAATTCGGAGAAAGGTGGTCGTGCCGGTTCCGGTGATGTGGCCCGTCTCGCGTGCGCTTTCGACAGCGCCGCGCTGCGGCGGCTCAAACGAAAAGCCGTCCGCACCGATCACTGCGTTGGGTTGTGCGATCAGTCGCACTCCGGCGCGACACCTGGCACCAAAGCGCACGCCATCGTGCAGCAGCGCATGCGCCCCGATTTCTGCATCAGCGCCAATGGCCACATGCGCGCCAATTCGCGTCCCATCGCCAATCACTGCCCTCGGCCCAATCGCTGCGAATGGTCCAATCCAGACGTCCTTACCCAGCTCGGCGCTTGCATCGACGGCTGCCGTGGCGTGGATCCCGGATGACAGGTCAGGTGCATGTTGGAATGCATCAGTGATGCCGGCCATAGCGACCCTAGGACGGGCCGCCACAAGAGCTGCCTGGAGGCCGAGGACCTCCCAGTCAGCGCCTTCCCAGATCACCGCCGCTCTCGCCTCGCTGGTGTTCAGCGCATCCGCATAGGCGGGGTCCATGGCAAGCGCAAGATCGTGAGGTCCTGCCTTGGCTGGTTCGGCGGGAAAGTCGACGCGCAGCGTGCCATCGCCAAGCGCCCTTAGGCCAGTCGTTCTGGCAAGCTCGTCGATCGTGAAGGACATCGAATGGCTCCGGCGGCAAGGGGCAGAGCCGTCATGCCAACCCGCGGTCGCCGATGCAAGTCCCGCAAGCGTCCGGGCGCCTTGCGGGCAATCAGTTCAGTGCAACTCCGGCAGCAATCAGCGCATCCGCGATTTTGCTGTCCCGCTTGTAGATGTCGTTGCGAAACTGGTCCCTGCCCTCGTCGTCGATCCACGCCGTGCGATAGGTGATGTGCACCGGAAGTTCATTTTCAAGATTGACTCGGCGTTCCTTGCCGCGCGCGCGCAAGTTGTCGAACGTGCCCGCCGGATCTTCGACCTGATCTGCAAGCAGAAACTCGGCGAACTCCCGCGGGCGCGCCACCCGCACACAGCCGTGACTGAAGGCGCGCACGTCCTTCTCGAAGAGACGTTTCGATGGCGTATCGTGTAGATAAATAGCGAAGCGGTTGGGGAACATGAACTTGACAGTTCCGAGCGCATTCCCCGCTCCCGGACGCTGCGTCACCCGACCCGGAAAGGTTTCGGGCGTTATGGTTGCCCAATCGATCTCCTCAAGCGGCACCTCCGAACCCACAAGCCGCATGTTCTTGCGCTCAAGATAGGTCGGGTCGTTCTGAAGCTCGGGAAGAATCTCTTCCCCGGCAATCGAGCGCGGTACGTGCCAGCTCGGGTTGACGATCATGTGCGTCATCATCTCCGAGAACTCGGGCGTGCGGTGCCTGCGTTTCTTGCCGATCACGACGCGGGACGTGAATGCGGGCTTGCCATTCTTCATCACAGCCATCTCGAACCCGGCAAGATTGACCAGTACATGCCGCTCGCCAAGGTCCCTATTCAACCAGCGCAAGCGTTCGAGATTGACCGCAAGTTGCGCGATCCGTTCGCTGACCGAGGTGTTCAACGCCGCAAGCGTCGCAGGCCCGACCACCCCGTCCGTGTTCAAGCCGTGACGTTCTTGGAACCGGCGTACGGCCTCCTCAAGCCGGTCATCGAACAGCATCGGATCGGACAACTCCACCGGGACATCAGTCGAGACATCAGCTGTTGCCAGCACAGTGCCATCGGCGAACTCGGCGCGGGTGCCGTGATTGCCCGTCTCCGGCGGTTCGACAAAATCGCCGAGCGCAAGCAGACGGCTGCGGACGTCTTCGATGCGGGCGTGACGCTCTCCGGGACGCATCGTTCGGCCTTTGCTTACGGATGGTCCCCATGGCTCGGTCGCTGCGGTGGCCCGAAGCTCCGCCAGGCGTGCCATTATCCTCGCATAGTCGACGTGTGCCGGCGCGAGATCCGAAAGGTAGGTATTGAGGTCACTGGTCGTCGTGACTTCACTCAGCAGCGTCGCCGGGTCCGGTCTTTCTGGAAACACGTGAAGCTCGCGGTTCACCTTGCGTGGTTCCAGGAGCCCAGAATTGACATCACGTGCGTAGCGCAAGAACGCTGCTGTCAGCGCCACTTCAATCGAAGGCGAATCAGCCGTGCTGGCGCCCGCGATTTGTGCTTTGAGATCGGCAGACCCGTACCGTTCAGGCGGCAGCGCATGCAAGACTGCAGCGTCGAGATGCGCAATCAGAGTATCTGCGGTCCCAGTCGGCTTACCATCGGTTGAGAGCCAAAGCGGGACGAACTGGCGCCCCTCATAGAACGCGATGACCTCCGGATCGCGATGAAACGCTTTCGCCACTGCCTCTTGGAGGGCCTCCGCCTCAGCTGACAGATGCACCACGTCGGGTGCGTCGATTGCCTGGACCGTCTCGGCATGTGTATCGCCGGCGACAGACGTCAGTGAGGCAAAACAGAACGCGGCCATCGGCAGAATGCCAGCCGTCCGCACACAAAAATTTTGCGTCTTCATCGCATCACCAATGTTGTATTTCCGGCACGCTTCTCACAGGACAGCGGTAAACTAGCACGCTTTAATTTTCGGTGGGGAGCACACTTTGACGACTTTACAGGAATTTTACCGTGAGATGCGATTTCTGCCACATGAACACGGATTAGCGCGCGGTCACAGCACAGTCACAGACCTATAGCACGGGCGAATCGATGTTGCGGGGTTGCAACTTGGCTCGCGAATCAGCCTGTGGCATAAGTCAAGTGGAATGTGGGGCCGGGGCAAGTGACAAAAGTCACAGACGGAAAGAGGCAGAAGTCGTGAGCAGAACTGATTCGTCAGGCGCGCAGACGCGCCGTTCGTTCCTGTTTGGTGGCACACTTAGCTTGGCCGCCGCAGCAGCATCCCCAGCACTCTCGAACGCGCCGGCCATCCTGAGCGGAAAGGGCGACTTCCGCACATTGGCGCTCGTCAACAACCGCACAGGCGAGAGTCTGGACGCGGTCTACTGGATCGAGGGCGCATACATCCAGGAAGCGTTGAGCCACTTCAACTACATCCTTCGAGACTGGCGCGCCGAGATGGTGTGCGAGATTGACCCGTCGGTGCTCGATGTTCTCGCCGCCACGCACCGCTTGCTCGAGACATCCGAGCCGTTCGAGATCATCTCTGGCTACCGCAGCCACAAGACGAACGCGATGCTTCGCCGGCGTTCGCGTGGAGTTGCTCGAAACTCCTACCACATCAAGGGAATGGCTGTGGATGTGACGCTGAAAAGCCGGAGCTCGTTCCAGGTTTCGTCAGCGGCCAAATCTCTGAGCGCAGGTGGTGTAGGCCGTTATCGCAGGTCGAACTTCACCCATGTGGATTCCGGACCAGTGCGAAGCTGGGGTCGTTGACGTAGGGCCCCTTACGGTCGGACGGTCCCGTCGCCCTTCACAAGATACTTGAAACTGGTGAGTTGCGTGGCCCCGACCGGGCCGCGCGCGTGCATTTTGCCAGTTGCGATCCCGATTTCGGCGCCCATTCCAAATTCGCCGCCATCGGCGAACTGCGTCGACGCATTGTGCATGAGGACGGCACTGTCCAAGCGCTGGAAGAAGCGCGCAACGACAGAATCGCTTTCGGCAATGATCGCTTCGGTGTGCTGCGAGCCGAAATGACGTATGTGGGCAATGGCATCATCGACATCTTCGACGACACGAACTGCCATGTCCATCGAGAGATACTCTCGCCCCCAGTCTTCGTCCGTCGCCGGCACAACCCGGTCGTCCCAGCCTTGCACCTCTTGATCACCATGGACTGTGACGCCCGCATCCAACAGATCAGTCACAAGGATGGCACCGAGATCAAAAGCAACAGCACGATGGATCAGAAGACACTCAGCCGCCCCGCAAATGCCGGTGCGCCGGGTCTTGGCGTTCAAAACAACGGCTCGGGCTTTCGCGTGATCCGCCGTGCGGTCGACAAACACGTGGCAGATGCCTTCGAGGTGCGCGAACACGGGGACGCGGGCCTCCGCCTGAACCAGCCCGACAAGCCCCTTTCCGCCGCGCGGCACGATAACGTCGATGTGGTCGACCATGCGCAGCATCTCGGCGACCGCTGCGCGATCCCTCGTCGGGACGCGCTGTATCGCGTCGACCGGCAAACCTCCAGACGAAAGCCCGTCCTGAAGGCATGCATGAATGACGCTGGACGAGTGAAAACTCTCGGAGCCGCCACGCAGGATCGCGGCATTTCCCGACTTGAGACACAGCCCACCCGCGTCGGCGGTTACGTTCGGCCTGCTCTCATAGATCACCCCGACGACACCGAGCGGAGTGCGCACGCGTTGAATGTGCAGCCCCGACGGCATGTCCCACTCTGACATGACCTGCCCCACCGGATCGGTTTGCTCGGCAACTGTGCGCAGCCCATCACGCATCGCGGCTATCCGGGCATCGGTCAAGAGCAGTCGATCGAGCATGGCCTCGCTGAGGCCTTTCTCACGGCCAAGCTCCATGTCGAGGGCGTTGTTTTCCTCGATCTCACGGCGTCGATCCATTATGGCATCGCCCGCCGAGAGCAGTGCGGCAACCTTGCGCTCGGAGCCGGCATGAGCCAACTCCGCCGCCGCCGATTTGGCACGCTCGCCAATTTGCTGCATCAGACTGGCGACATCCGCCTCGACGTGTTCGTTCATCACTTTCCCCAGATCACGATGTCGTCGGCATGCACCACAGCGGCGCGCCCCGGATAGCCTAGAATACGCGCGATCGCGTCCGACCGCACCCCCGCGATGGCCCGGGCCTCTGGGGCGCCGTAGCTCACCAGTGCAGCACCGATCGCCCGGCCCGTTTCATCGTTGATCGTCACCGGATCGCCTCGCTGAAACGTCCCCTCAATGCGAACCACACCTGCAGGCAAAAGCGATTTGCCACGTCGCAGGGCCGCGACCGCTCCAGTGTCGATCACCACCGCGCCCAGCGGCTTCATCCCCGCAATCCACTGCTTGCGGGCCTGCGCCGCCTCGGTGCGCGGCACCACCCACGTGGCCCGGCACCCACCTGCCAACGCACGCAAAGGATGATCGACATCTCCCTGGGCAATCACTGTCGCACAACCACCCTGAAGCGCTGTCTTGGCCGCCAGGATTTTTGTCCGCATGCCACCCCGCGCGCCATCGGTGCCGGCACCACCCGCCATTGCCTCGATCTCAGGGGTGATTTCGCCGACCTCGGGAAAGTGCACCGCGTCTTCGCGTTCGCGGGGATTGGCCGAGTAAAGCCCATCGACATCTGAAAGCAGCACTAGAAGATCAGCGCCGGCCATAAGGGCCACGCGTGCCGCAAGCCGATCATTGTCGCCGTAGCGGATCTCGTCAGTCGCAACGGTGTCGTTCTCGTTGACAACCGGGACCGTGGACAAAGACAGAAGGGCACCCAGCGTCGCCCGACCATTCAAATAGCGCCGCCGGTTCTGTGTGTCTTCCAGCGTCAGAAGCAGCTGCGCGGCGACAAGGCCATGCGGCAGCATTGCCTCCTCCCAAGCACGGATCAGGCGGCTCTGCCCGACGGCCGCGGCTGCCTGCGCCTGCTCCAGCGACAAGGCCCCCGGTCTCAAACCCAGCACACGACGCCCGATCGCAATCGCGCCCGAAGACACGAGTACCACCTGCTGGTTTTGCACACGCATTGCCGCGATGTCGGCGATCAACGCCGCTACCCAAACCCTGTTGGGCTGCCCACTTTCGCGATCGACGATGAGCGCAGAACCGACCTTCACCACGATCCGACTGGCGGCGGCAATTCGCGCCGCATTCGTCGTCTCGGTCAGGGCTGCCACGACTCAACCCTTTCCGGAATTTCAGAGGCGCGCACGTCACCGATTGCCCGCCTGAGCGCACGCAGCACCTCGGGCATGCCCTGGCCGCTGGATGCGGAAACGAGATGGGCAACCGGCACCCCTTCCTCCCGCATCAACGCCTGAAGATCCTGCGCGACGTCAGAGGTGATCGCATCACACTTCGAAAGCGCGACAATGCGTGGCTTGCTCGCAAGACCGTGACCATACGCCTCCAGTTCACCGGCGACGCTCTGGTAATCTCCGAGCACGTCTTCGGAAGTGGCATCGATCAAGTGAAGCAATACGGCACAACGCTCGATATGACCGAGAAAGCGGTCACCGATCCCGCGGCCTTCGTGGGCGCCCTCTATGAGACCCGGGATGTCAGCGAGAACGAACTCCGCCTCGTCAATCGCCACTACACCGAGGTTGGGATGCAACGTCGTGAAGGGATACTCGGCGATCTTCGGGGTTGCGTTGGTGACCGATGCAAGGAACGTCGACTTACCAGCGTTCGGGCATCCCACAAGTCCTGCATCAGCGATCAGCTTCAGGCGCAACCAGATCGTGCGCTCCACCGCGGGTTGGCCGGGATTGGCCGTGCGCGGTGCCTGATTTGTGGATGACTTGAAGTGCAGATTGCCCCAGCCCCCATTGCCACCGCTGGCGATCAGGGCGCGTGCGCCAACCTCGGAAAGATCAGCAATGAACGTCTCGCCATCTTCCTCGAGCACCACCGTCCCGGCGGGCACGCGGAGCAACACATCCGCACCATTCTTGCCGGTGCGCTGACGGCCCATGCCATGCTCGCCGTTCTTGGCCTTGAAGTGCTGACGGTATCGAAAGTCGATCAGCGTGTTCAGGCCGTCGACAGCTTCCACCCAGACATCGCCTCCGCGCCCGCCATCGCCGCCATCAGGCCCGCCGTACTCGATGAACTTCTCGCGCCGGAACGACACACAACCTGGCCCGCCAGCGCCCGAGCGCACATAGACCCGGGCCTGATCGAGAAACTTCATTCCGCGGCATCCGCCACACCTGCGCTCGAACTCCAGGCACTGGCCTCAAGCGCAAAGTGACGGGCCTTGACCAGCCCGGCCCGGGCCACAGAGTAGGCCTCGCCCGAGCCCGTTTCCAGGAACCCGAGCTTCTCGAGAAGATGCGTCGACGCCGCGTTGTCCTCGAAGGGCTTCGCAACGAGCCGCACGACACCACCGTGGGCGAACAGATGTCCGATGACGGCGTTCAGAGCTTCCGAGGCATAGCCTGTATTCCAGAACGGCGGTCCGACCCAGTACCCGATCTCCGCCGTGGAAGGTCTGTAGCCGATCACACCCATAAACTCCGCGGCGCTGATCGGGCTGGCGTCAATCGCAAAAACCTCTTCGCCCGTCCTGCCATCCAACGTCGAGGCAATATAAGCCTCCGCCGCTCCAGGAGGGTACGGATGCGGGATGCTCTCGAGCATTCGTGCGACGCGAACATCACCACAAAACAGCGAGATCGGCCCCGCATCCGACGTGCGCAATGGGCGCAGATGCAAACGCTCGGTCTCAATCAAGGGGACATCTGACATCCCAATGCTCCAAAAATGCGAAAGGGACCGGCCATCGCCGGTCCCCTGTTCGCCGGCTCGTCAGAATGGACCTATTCGGCCGCCTCTGTCGCCGGGGTCACGGAAATGAAAGTGCGGCCCTTGAGACCTTTCGTGAACACCACGTGCCCAGGGACCTTCGCAAAGATCGTGTGATCTTTTCCCATCCCGACATTTTGCCCGGGCCACCACTTGGTCCCACGCTGCCGGCACAAGATGTTGCCAGGGATCACCGCCTCGCCGCCGTACTTTTTGATGCCAAGGCGCCGACCGGCGCTGTCGCGACCGTTGCGTGACGAGCCACCTGCTTTCTTATGTGCCATCGTCGATCTCCTTAGGTCTCGCTTTCGGCAGCGAACTTCGTCGCCTGGCCGATCCAGTCGTCGCGGTCGATCCGGCCCTTGAAGCTGAGCTGATCGTCCATGAATGCGATCTCCGACGGACCCCACTCAGCAATCTGCCAGAAGTGGTAAACACCGTTTTGGTGAAGTTTTTCCTCGAGCGTCGGTCCGACACCGGAAATCTGTTTGAGGTCGTCCGGCTCGCCCTGGGCTGCGTCCAGCAGGTTGGCAGGGCGCGTCGCCTCCACCTCAGCCTCTGACGCCGCAATCTCTTCCGAAACCGCAACGTCTTCCGAAACCGACGCCTCCACTTCGGTCGCATCATCCGCGACAAAGGGAGGTGCGGCAGCTTCTTCCACCTCAGGGGTGATCGCTTCGGCGACAGTCACATCTGAGGCAGGCGCTTGCGAGAGGCCGGCCACTGCGATCCCGGACGAGGCTGCTTCACCCGCTCCGAGTGCCGCTTGCACGCCGGTCGCGTCGCCGCCCGCAGACAGAATATCTGTCACCTTGACGGTCGTAAGATACTGGCGGTGCCCCTTAAGACGCTTCGAGCTGTGCTTGCGCCGACGTTTCTTGAACGACAGAGTCTTCGGCCCGCGGCCCTGCTCGAGAACCTCGGCCTGCACAGCGGCACCCGCAACGATCGGATCGCCAACGGTGACGGACTCTCCGCCAAGCATCAGAATGTGATTGAACTGTACGGTCTCGCCGGCCCCGGCCGCGAGGCGCTCGACGATGAGTACGTCGTCCTTGTGGACCTTGTACTGCTTGCCGCCTGTCTTGATGACAGCGAACATTTGCACTTCCTTCTATCTCGCGCCCTTTGGCGGGCCAGACTGCAGCCGGCCGCTTTGCGGTACTGTACCTTGGCCTCGGGCAGCGCGCTCTCGAGAGAACGAACGTGAAATAGCCGCGCACATCGTGCACGGCAGAGGCGGCGTTATGAGAGGCTATCCGTCTCTTGTCAAGTTTGTTCAGGTGTCGATCTGGATTGCAACTTCCACCGTTCGACCGCCGCGGAAAATTGTTGCGGTAGGTTGTTCGTTTGACTAGGTTCTCGCTCCGATCGCGCGATCACGGAGAGGTGCCGGAGTGGTCGAACGGGGCGGTCTCGAAAACCGTTGTGGGCGCGAGTCCACCCAGGGTTCGAATCCCTGTCTCTCCGCCATTGGGTGGGCGGAAAGCAGTCGTTCGCTGCTGCGCAACGCAGATCTTTGCAAATCCGCCAGAGCAGACTTCCAACAGTGAGAGCGTCGGCGCTCAAGTTTATCTTTGACCGTTCTAGAAAGCTGACCTCAAGCCCGGACCCGTTCAATGCCCGCAACGCGCAGGAAGCCTTGCTTAGAACTCAAACTTTATTCTCAAAGAACTTCGCCATGGACGCTGTGTTGCTTCTGAGCCGGTTAAGCTGCCACCATTGATTCTTCCCGTCGAAATCGCCGCTAACGGTCTAGAGGCCGAAAGAGTGGTCGCCCTGGCATCATGAGAGGTTGAGCGCAATGTGTTTCAGCTTGTCTCACATACGAGCATTAGCTGTGTTGGTTTGAGCATCACGAGAGTAGGCGGTGATGATGTCCCACGCCTTGTTTAAGAGCTGCTGGCTGCGGCTTCTCAAACCGCAGCCAGCGCCTGCTGTTGCAGGAGGGCAAGATGCGCCTGCGCGCGTCTGTCCTGCAAACGCATCTGTCAATCTTGCGCGGGCTAAAGTGGCGGCAATTCGTTGTCTTCTCTGAGTCCGGCAAACTTTGCTGAAATCTTGCCATCTTTCTCACGGGCGAACAGCACAACATTCATGCCTGTCTCAAGCTTTTTCTCTTTTGATTGGACAAAGACAGTGACCGGGGCGTACGGCGGCAAAACCAGTGTCTGCTCCTCCTTTTGTTCACCATAGGACAGAGTGATCAGTTTTTCGCCGCCGCGGCTGGTGACTTGTTTGAGGGTGGCATTCGTCATCTTGTTTTCAGCCGATAGGTCCCAGTCAATGTAGCCTTCGTTGATGCCGCGCATTTCCTCTGGCCATAAAGTCAGACCAAGACCGCGACGGGCGCCGTCCGCCATCGCAAGCGAAGGCACCGAGACATACCCGCCGAGATCGATGTTAGACAACGCGATATCGCTGAAGGTCAGAACCACCGGCTCAGGCATGGAAACTTCGACGACTTGCCCCGCCGAGTTCTCGACCGACACAATTGGGCCGTCTAGGTTCACCACTTCACCGCGCACACGCAAGGATTTGTAGTTTTGGGCGCTGGCGGTGCTGGCAAAGGCCAAAGCGGCAAGTGCAACCGCTAAGAGGCTTGCAACATAGTTACGCATATTTTGTCTCCCTAAAAGGTTATGAGAGTTGGGAGCGAAGCAGATCGAACGGCGGCCGAGTATCGGGTGTTTGACCGAAGGGCGAGGGCCGCGCGTCGTGCTAAGTGGGTGAAGTTTAGGGAGACAACGTGTTGCTCGAACCTAGCCTCACCGCACAAACGCTTGGAGCGCTTGCTTTCGCAGGTGATTTATCAATGGGTCAGCCGCCGGAGCATTCTCCGATGGTGGCTGTGATCGCGGACAGGCTTGCAGCGGAAGCTGGTGCAACGCCGTTGGTGCGCCGTAGAACGGTGCTGTTGGCCTTGTTGCGTTGGGCGGGGTGCACTGCAAACGCGCGGGAATTTTCAGAACTTCTGGGCGACGACGTTCACGGCCGGGCGGAGTTCATCGCTGGGCGGAACCCATTTGTGTCGGCGGAGCCTCCAGACCCCGCCACCATGTTCGCGACGCTGTTCCCCCTCGTTGTCGCCCAGTGTGAGGCGGTGGGGCTGATGGTGCTGCGGCTCGGGCTCGAAGACGGGCTGCTGCGGGCGGCGGAGGATTTCTTCGAGAACTGGGACGGCAGCGGGATACCGCATGGCCGGAAAGGCGATCAGATCGATGAGGCCGCTCAATATGTGACTTTGGCCTCGGATGTTGAAGTGTACAATCGCAACTTTGGTCCGGCGCGGGCAGCCATACTGGTCGATGGCCGGGCGGGAAAGATGTATGAGCCGGGTCTGGCCCGGCTTGCGGTGCGCAGGATGCAAGACTGGCTCAAGAACGCGCAAGAGGGCGACCCCTTTGAAAGCGCATTGACGTTATGCGGTCCTTTTGAAGATCAGATTGATCTCGCCGGGGCGGTGGCGCTTCTGGGAGATTATGCTGATCTGAAGCGGCCTGATCAAACCGGCTCGTCTCGGTTGGCGCAACAGCTCGCCGGGCAGATGGCGCGTTTAGCGGGGTATGATCCTGAAGAAGAGCTTGAGATCGCCTATGCTGCGGAGCTGTCGGAGCTGGGCCAGGTCGCGGTGTCGAACACAGCCTTCGCTTCCGGCTGGATCAACCGCGAAAACCGGCGCCTCATTCCGCATTGGACGGAGCGAATCTTGTCGCGCATGCCTGCACTCGCTTCGGCGGCAAAACTTGCAGGAATGGCGCATGAGCGATTGGATGGTTCTGGGCAGAGCCGAGGGCTTCCAGCGCCAGCCCAGCCGTTTGAAGCGCGTATTGTCCAAGTCGCGCGGTTCGCGGTGGAGCTTCGTATGGAGAGTGATCGGGCTTTGCAGGCTTGGCCGATCGGAAGGCTTCAGCAAGCGCTTGAAGTGGAGTCGCAGGCCCAGCGTCTTGATCCGCGCGCCTGTGCGCTTGCTCTGAAGGGGATCGGGGTTCGCAAGTCCGCGACAATCGAGCTTCCGCCGGTGATTGGATTGACTGAGCGCGAACGTGAGATTTTGGCGGGTCTGATCAGAGGGCGCAGCAACAAAGAGATCGCACGCGATCTTGGAATATCGCCCAGCACCGTGGGAACGCATGTTGAAAGGATTTACCGCAAACTCGGCGTTTCGTCGCGGGCCGCTGCGGCGATGACGGCGCTGCAGGCCGGATTGCTGTCGGTGTAGTGGAGTAGCTCCCTGAATGTGGTCCACCAACTGGGATAGAGTATCCTGTAAAGCCCCCTGTGTTTGGGCCACTTTCTTGCGCTCTCTTTAAATTGTCTCTGGGACTGGTGGGCGCATGCCGAGTGCCGCGTGTGGGCGGATCTCGTTGTATTGCTTGAGCCAGATGTCGATCACGACCTGGGCCTGTCTTGTTGTCGCAAACCACTCGGCATCAAGGACTTCTCGGCGGAGCGTCCCGTTGAACCGCTCGTTGTAGCCGTTCTCCCAAGGAGCCCCTGGCAGGATGCGGATTGGCTCGGTGCCGAGCCTCTTCAGCCTGTTCTGCAGGAGCTCAGCGATGAACTCGGGGCCATAGCACATTGGGAAGCGGTCGGTTGAGGAGGCCATGGACGGCTGCGGCGCCCCCACGTAGCGCAGCAGTCGGCCATGGCCGGGCTCGAGGTCTCTTGACGCGTGATGTGGCCAAACGCCACCGAAGAGGAGACCGACCATGACCTTGTCCGAGGATATGCCGGATCGCGCCGTGCTGGTAGCGATCGATGTCGCCAAGCACCGCAACGAAGTTCTGATCGAGATGCCCGGGCGGGCCCGGAGGCGGCGCCTGACGGTGCTGAACACGCGCGCCGAGCATGACCGTTTCGTCGAGAGGCTCTCGGGGTTCGAGATCCCGGTCGTCGCGGGCTTCGAGGCAACCGGGAACTATCATCGCCCGCTCGCGCACCGGCTGCTCTCGGCCGGGATCGAGCTGCGGTTGATCTCGTCCCTCGCCCTGGCCCGGACCCGCGAGGCGATCACGAACGGATGGGACAAGAACGATCCGAAGGACGCGCAGATCATGCCTCTCACATGCTCCGCATCGGGCACGTGCAGCGCTACTGCGATCCGCTCGCGCATGGGCTCGTCGATATCCAGGAGCTCTCTAAGACCCACGAGGCGATCTCGCGCTCGAAGACCGAGCTCTGGCATCGGCTGCTGACCCACTACCTGCCGCTCTACTTCCCAGAGGCCGAGCGGTTCCGGGGCAACGCGCGCAGCGACTGGTTCCTCGCCTTCCTCGAGATGTTCCCGCTCCCGGCGATGATCGCCGCTCTCGAGAAGGACGCCTTCATCGCGGCCGCCTGGGAGGTAGTGGGGCGCAAGGTCTCCAAACATCGCCTGCTTTCAGACATTTACGAGACGGCGCAGGCCTCGATCGGCCTACCGGTCGACCCATCCTCCGACGCCGTCGTCATGTTCCGGATGGTGCTCGCCGAGGGCCGCAGCCTCATCCGCCAGCGCACTGAGATCGAGCGCCGCGCCGAGGCGATGCTCGCCGATGATCGGGACTATCAGCTGCTCCGCACCATCCCAGGGGTTGGCCCGATCAACGCGCTCACTATCCTCGCAGAGGCGGGCGACCTCCGGCGCTTCGCCCATCACCGGCAGTTCCTGAAGTATTGCGGGCTCGATCTCTCGACCCAGCAGTCCGGCCAGTTCCGCGGCCAGACCAAGCTCTCGAAGTTCGGTAATGCGCGCCTGCGTCGCGCACTCTGGCTCGCGGGCCAGGTCGCGATCCGGCAACGCGACAACAGCTTCAGAGCAAAGTTCGAGCGCTACCTCGCGCGGGACCGGGACAATCCCGATCTCCGCCGCAAGGCGCTCACAGCGATCGCCGCCAAGATGGCGCGCACCGCGCATGCGGTCGTCAAAGGCGGCGTCGACTACCGCCCCTTCTTCGAGGGGGCGGTGCCAGGCGGGAGGACCTCTCTCTGACAGGGCCGTCGGGACGCATTGCGATCCCGTAGATAATGTTCGGGTCTTTCGCCTGGTTTTGGATCTCGTGTTGAGGACGGTCGGGGCCGCGGAGCCGGACCCCGGGTTTGCTATGGTCGAGACCGCTTCCTTGACGGCGGAAGCCGCCTGGATCACGCTGCAAGACGTGCCGGAAAGCTCCGGCGCGGAGAGATCTCTTGCCCGCGTTTCCCAAGCTCGCGTCCACATAGGACGTTGTCGGATCTCAGGTAATCGGGAGCGCCTCTCTGCAGGATCAAAGGCGTGAGGGCTTCGAGCACTTCATGCGAGCCCATGCTGGTGGCGACCGTAACGCTGAGCGCCTCACGCGTGTATTCATCGACCACGGTGAGCATCTTGTAGGGTCGGCCGTTGCTCAGGCGGTCGTGAACGAGGTCCACCGACCAGATGTGGTTGGGGTAGAGCGGCCGCAGGCGGATGACGGAGGCGTCGTGATGGTAGAGACGCTTGCGCTTCTTGTGCCGCTCCGGGAGTTGCAAACCTTCCTCCCGCCACAGCCGCTCCACCTTTTTATGGTTCACCCGCCAGCCTTCGGTCTGGAGCAGCTCGCCAATCTTGCGGTAGCCGTACCGGCCATACTTCTTGGCGAGCCGGATCAATGCCAGACGTAGGCCATCATCGTCCTTGGGACTAGGCCGGTATTGGAGGGTGGAACGCGCCACCCCAACGACGCGGCAGGTATGGCGCTCTGAGGTCCCAAGCTTCTGACGAGCATGGATGACGGCCTGGCGGAGCTGCGCGACCGTCAGGCCTTCGGCTTTAAAAAATCGAGGCTCTCCTTGAGGATCAGTTTGTCCAGCTCAAGCTCGGCAACGATCCTCTTCAGACGCTTGTTTTCTTTCTCAAGGGCCTTCTTCTCAGCCAACTGAGACCGAGACGCCCCGCCAAACTTCTTGCGCCAATTGTAGTACGTGCCATCGCTGATGCCGACCTTTACGTCAGGCCTCTGTGACGTCGTTGCCTGAAGCGAGATGCACCTCGATCTCACGCAGCAGCCTCAGCGCATCTTCGTCCGTGTGACGCTTCCGGGCCATCGCTCACTCCTGTCCAGTTCAAGGAACTATGGCCCAGTTCTAAGGGGCTGGGACAGCCTCGATCCATGCCTCCGTTTCCAACCACTTCAATTGCGAACGCCACCTTTACCCCCGCGATGACTTCAAGGCCAACCGGACTGCCGAGCTGGCTGAGTGGGGGGGAACTTTGTGACCAGTGATGGACCTGCGCCCCGAACTTTGAGACTGGTTCAATTGGTCTGACAGCACCCGAGTCGATGTTGCTCCCAGCCCGAGCGCGCTGGGTCGGCGGAATTGAGTTTTCACACGGTGTTCTCGACTGTGACTTCCGGTGCAACGCTTGATTAAATCAGACAGGTTCGGCGCCTTTGGCTAGACCCTGTGATGCGAGGCTCGATGTCCAAAGTATAGTGACGCTAGCCGATATCCCTCCCGCAAGACGAAGCCCTGTGCGCCTATCGCGCCTGCAGCGACCGGGTAAGCTCTTCCTTCCGTGAATGCACTGCTTGATCTTGGACTCGATCGTATGCCTTGTTTGGAAACTGTCCGAAGAGAGTGGAGGAAGCATCCCGTGATTTCAGCAAACACCGATCGAGTGCTTGCAGACCTGCACTCGCTACGCCAGATCGGCGCATACAAGACGGGTGTTCACCGACCAACGCTTTCCAAGGAAGATATGATCACCCGACACTGGCTTGCTGATCAGCTGAAAGCCATCGGCCATGATGTGGTGATCGACGGTGTGGCAAACGTAGTGGGTCGGGCTCCAGGTGCTGGACCATTCGTCCTCGCTGGGTCCCACATCGAGAGCCAGAACCATGCAGGCTGGCTTGATGGCGCCTTGGGTGTCATCTATGCCCTCGAAGCGGCAAGAGCTGTGGTCGAAGCTGGTGGCCCAGGCGGTGTGGACGTGATCGCATTCGCGGATGAAGAGGGCCACTTTAACGGACCGTTCTCGTTCCTAGGCAGCCAGTCCTTCGCCCAGGGTCTCGATGATGCCGCAATCGATGAGGCCCAAGATAGATCTGATCGTGGACCGCTGCGCCAACTCTTGTCAGACGCGGGTCTCGAAGGCCGTGCGCGGGAGCGTCTCGAACCTGCCCGGTATCGCGCCTTCCTGGAAGCACACATCGAACAAGGCAATCGATTGGAAAACGAAGGGCTCAAGATCGGAGTCGTGACATCAATCGTGGCGATCTGGCAGTACCGGATTGTCTTCGAAGGCGCTCAGAACCACGCCGGCACCACAACGATGCCCACCCGGCGTGACGCAGGGAAGGCCCTGATGCAGCTATGGCGCGAGATCGAGGACACGTTCCCGACAGTCGCGGGCGAGGACTCCGTCTGGACCGTTGGCCGTGTGACGCTCGAGCCAGGCGGTCCCAGCATCATTCCGGGCAGAGCTGAAATGCTGTTCCAGTTCCGCGATGCCGATAAAGTCACGCTCGACAAGATGCACGCCACGCTCGCTCGGCTGGTCAGCGAAATCGATGAGGCCTCGCCATGCTCTGCAGAGTTGCAGGTGATCAGCCAGTCCAAACCAGCAATCATGGCCGACGAGCCGCAAACCGCTCTCAGTGAGGCTGCCGAGGCTTTCGCATCCGGACAGCATCGCCTGATGCCAAGCGGAGCCGGACATGACGCACAGATGATTGCCCCACATGTTCCTTCCGCGATGATGTTCGTTCCATCGATTGACGGCATCAGTCATCATTGGTCCGAGAACACGAAAGACGAGGACATCGCGCTGGGTGCGCAAGTTTACGTCGACGCGATCTCAAGGCTGTTGAGGCCAGTTGATTAGGCGCCTGTGTCTTACGTTTGTGCGTCGAACCCCAGCATGGGGAGCTGTGCACAGATTGCGCTTGTCAATTTTTGCGCCCCGCCCTGTTCTTGATATCAAAGGCATTGATTTTCATCTCATGCCACTCGGAGCGGAATCCGATCGGTCTCGGTCACGTCCGGCGGCTATGATCGCGGTCAGTATGCGAGCCATTTTGTGAAGGCTGGCAGAGCGCGATCTGACTGATCTACTCTTCTGTCAGAAGCTGGGACAGTTCATCTGCTGCTCGTCGCATCGTCTCCAGGTGGGTGCGGGCAACAGAAATGGTCATGCGCGGTGTAGGCGCATGGAACGCAAGGGTCGATACGAGGCGATCATGCTCATCGTTGACTGGAACGGCAAGCGCGACCATGCCTTCGATAAACTCCTCATTGTCTTCGGAGAACCCTTGCGCCTTTATCCGATCGATCTCGTCTAAGAGTGCGGACTTGCTGGTGATGGTCTGCTTTGTGCGCTTCTCAAACTTCATGTTGTTCAAGACACGCACGAGGCGCGCTGACGAAAGCGTGCTGAGATAGAGCTTCCCGCTCGCCGTGCAGTGAAACGGGACACGCGTTCCAATCGGCAACTGGATGCGCAGAGGCCACTCGGTTTCGACCCTGTCGAGATAGACCATCCCATCGCGTTCAGGCAGCGTGAGGTTGCAGGTCTCCCCGATCTCTTCGGCCAATCTGCTCATAACCGCAAGCCGGGCCGATCTGATCCGGGTGGACGAGATGACACCAACCGCCATCGATCGCATCCGCGGCCCGGGAGCATATGACCTTCCGTCGTGCTCCCTCTGCAAAAACCCCTGCTCTTCCAGCGACGTGAACAGCCTGTGTAGGGTTTGCTTGGGCAGGCCTATGTTCCGGTTGATCTCTGTTGGTGTCGCTGGAATCCCGATCCGGGCGACTTCTTCGAGGATCAGCAGCAGTCTGATGCTTCTAGGAATGGTCCGAACACTCTCGGCTTCGTCATCCAGCACTGCTGATCCTCTGTTTTCCTACCCTCGGTTTGGCAGAAGCATCGTCGACAGTTCAGGCACCAGTGCGACCAAGAACCAGACCGACAGCAACGCGACCAGGTACGGTACCGTGAACTTTAGCAATCGCATGTAGGGAACGCCAGTCACCCCGCTCGCGACATATAGGTTCAGCCCGTAGGGTGGTGTGATGAACCCGATCGACGCGCCAACGAGGAAGATCACCGCGAAGTGTACGGGATCGACTCCGATGGAATGTGCGATCGGTGCCAGGATCGGCGCGAGGATGATCGTCACCGGCAGGCTCTCGAGCACCATTCCGGAGAAGAACACGATCACCATGGCCGTGAAGAGCACGGCGTAGTACCCACCCATGCCTGTCACGAAGAGCTCGATCGTTTCTTTCGCGCCGAGCAGCGACAGGATCTGTTGCATCACGACAGAGACGGCGATCAGCGGAGCCAGGATTCCCGTGATCTGCGCCGAGCGAAGGACGATGCTTGGCAAGTCCAGAACCGTGAACCCCTTCACCAGGATCATATCGCCGTAGGTCTTGTCCTCAACGGGTTTGTCGAAATCGATGCTGAACATCCGGAAGATCGGCAGACAGATCAATCCGACGATGATGCAGAATCCGACGGTGACGGCTGCGGCTTCGGTCGGCGAGAACTTGCCGGTGTAGATGCCCCAAAGCACCAGCCCGATCGCGAAGAAGCCGAGCCACGCTCCGAACGCTGTTTTGATGACACGACCAATCTGGAGTTTGATCAAGTGGCCCCACCCGTTGATCTCGCAGATGGCCCAGCAGGCAACCTGCATCCCGATCACCATCAGAGCGCCCGGCAGGATGCCGCCGACGAACAGATCGGAGATTGGAAGGTTCATCAAGAAGCCGTAGACGATAAAGATGATGGATGGCGGGATGATGATCCCGACGGTTCCGCCTGAAGCCGCTGTCGCCGCGGCAAACCTCTCATCGTAGCCACCATCGACCATCTCCGGATGCATCATCGACCCGATGGTTGCCGTCGTCGCGGAGTTCGATCCCGAGATGGCGGCGAACAGCCCACAGGCGCCAAGACAGGCCATAGCGAGCCCTCCTCGCACCCATCCGAAACAGGAATAGGCGAAATCCGTGAGCCTCTTCGCGATACCGGACGCGTTGATCAAGTCACCTGTCAAGATGAAGAGTGGCATCGCCAGCAGGGCAAATCCGTCGGTGAAGACATCCGACAAAGCAACCCCGATGTTGTCCAGTGTGAGCCCCAGCACAAAGCTGCATCCGACGACCCAGAAACCGATGACGAGAAAGATCGGAACGCCCAGCATGAAGAGCATGGTGACGCCGATTGAGATGATTGAAACCCATGTTCCGTCAGTCATTTTGCATCCCCCCTATTCACCGAGACCACTGGCGAGGATCATCTCCTCGTTCTCACGGTAGCGTCGGAAGTCGTCGACCAAGTTCTCGATGACCCGGCCGCTGAGCAGGATCCAGCTGATCGGCACACAGACGTAGAACCACCACTGCATCACGTTGTCGGTGCCAAGGAGAATCTGGAAATTCGAAGCTGAGTTCGCGGTCTGCTTGAGGGTCGTCACGATCACGATGATCGCGAAGGTCACCCACAGAACTGCATCGAGCGTGAGACAGAAGAGCTGCCCGATGCGCGGCAGGTTCACCCGCACCTCGGTAAAGCGCAGGTGCGCCCGGAGCCGGGTGTTGTAGGCACACCCAACCCAAGTCATGATCAGGAAGAGATACGGTGGCAATGTCGTCGACCAGGGCACTTGCGCCTGGAAGACAAAGCGGCGGATGACTTCGACGAAGATCACGCCCGCGATGATCAGATAGGTGCTCACGAGCACCGTCTTCTCGAAGTACTGATCCAGAAATGGGACCGCGCGGAACAAGCGCATGACGAGGTAGCCGCCGCCGATCGCCAGGATTGCCCCGAACACGTAGGCTCCTGGACCGTTCAACGCCTCTGAGATGAAGAACGCGTCGCCTGAAAGGAGCGCAGTGACGATCTCCCACAGGCCAATGAAAACATCGAACATTCCGTTTTCCTCCCGGATTGGCCGGCTTTGTATTGGCCGGTTTTTGTATCGGGTTGACGCCCCACCTGATCAGATGGGGCGCCTGGCATCCGTGAGGGTCTCTAGGCGCCCTTCCACCAACGGCGTGGTTCAACGTTCTCCGGCAACATGTCGGCCGGGACTTCGCGAGCAACACGGTGCAGGTCCGTATAGGTGTCGATGCCACCGGCCCACTTGTTGATCCGCTCGCGCCACTGCTCCCACGGATCCGGGTTGAACTCAGGCGAGCACATCTCCTCGGCCTTCTTGATCTCGGCATCTGGCAGGAACGCCATGCGGACATTGTCGCGGGCGAAGATCGTGTTCGGCAGTTGTGGGTCCGAGTAGCCGACGGTCTTGACCAGCGCAGCCTCGTTCGCCGCCTGGACGTGGACCTGCGAGGTATAGGCCGACTCCATCACGGCATCCTGCAGCTCGCCGCCTAGGCTGTCGAAGACCTTGGCCGACATCGAGGTGTGCTCGGTGCCGCAGAAGAACCGCAGATCGACGCATTGCGAAACGACCGGAGACATGTTGGCGTAAGCCACAGCAGAGGCCCATGTCTCGGCGCCGTCGATCAGGCCCTGCTTCAGACCATCGAGGGTTTCTTCCCAGGCCACAGGAACCGGGTTGAGGTTGAGGAGGTCCATCGCGATGCGGCCAAGCTGAGTGCCGGTCACCCGGTTCTTGGTGCCGAACAGCGTCTCGATTTTGTCAACCGTCGGTGCGTCCTGCCATTTCAGACCGAGCTGGATACCGCGCAGCTCGCAGTGGCTGAACAGGAACTTCAGACCGTGGCGCTTCTCGAGCGGCTCGCGGAGAAGCTTCTGGCTCTCCGGGTGATACATGAAGTGGTACTGCGATGCCCGCCCAGGGAAGACGTAGGCATAGTCGAGCACGTTGAGGTAGGGCGCGCCGCCTGCCGAGTTCTGCGTCGAGGCCGCATAGATGTCGACGATGCCCTGCTGGGTTTTCTTTACGCAGGACAGCTGACCGCAAAGCTGATTGTCGCCGATGAATTCGATTCGAATCTCACCGTCTGTGCGCTCTTCGAGATCTTGAGCAAAGAACAGCGCACCCGCACGCTCGATCAGCAGGTTGCGGGCGTTGAAGCCTGCAGCGCCAAACTTGAGTGTATGCTTGGCCTCCTTACTGAAGCGCTTTTCGTAAGTGGATTCAGCGGCTTGAGCGAGGCTTGAGAGCGACACGGCGCCACCCAGTCCGCCCGCCGCCAACAGTGTCGATGATAGTCCATACCGACCCGCGACGCGAAAAAGATCCCTGCGCGAGATCTGATCAAGAGTGCTGGAAACCTTCATCGTCTTCCTCCTGGAGATTCATTATTGAGACTTGTAGTCTCATTAAATACAGATTACGAAAGGCAACACAAGCAAAGAATCACAAGCCGACGGGGAAGGCGGCATGGAGGAAACCAAAGCTGATTTCGTGATTGTTGGCGCCGGATCGGCGGGGTGCGTTCTCGCAAACCGTCTCAGCGCCGACAACACTTCACGGGTTGTTCTGCTCGAGGCTGGCGGTCGTGACTGGAACCCTTGGATCCATGTGCCGGTCGGCTATTTCAAGACGCTGCACAACCCTGCCACTGATTGGTGCTACAAGGCTGAGCCCGACGAAGGCCTGAACGGCAGATCCATTGACTGGCCCCGAGGCAAAACCCTCGGCGGATCGAGTTCAATAAACGGTCTGCTCTACGTCCGCGGGCAGAAGCAGGACTATGATCAGTGGGCACAACTCGGCAACAAGGGTTGGGGCTATGATGATGTTCTGCCGCTCTTCAAGCGTTCGGAGCGCCACGAGGATGGCCAAACTGACATCCACGGCGGCAGCGGCGGGCTCTCGGTTTCGCGCATCAGGGCAAAGAGTGAGATTGCGGAGGCATTCATAGATGCGGCCGTCGAAATGGGCGTGCCACGAACTGATGACTACAACGGCGAAGATCAGGAAGGGGCAGGCTATTTCCACCAGACAGCACGCGGTGGATTTCGCTGCTCCAGCGCCCGGGCCTTTCTGAACCCTGCCAGGCCGCGCACAAACCTCGAGATCATCACGCACGCCCATACCCAGGAACTGGTGTTCTCCGAAGACGAAGCCCGCCGTGTGACAGGTGTACGGTTCACTCGGAAAGGCATCACCCGCACAATCAGTCTGAATGCCGGGGGCGAGGTCATCCTGTGCGCCGGAGCGATCGGTTCGCCGCAAATCCTTGAGCTGTCCGGCATCGGCTCGGGCGACGTACTCAGACAGGCTGGCGTTTCTGTTCGCCACGAACTGCCAGGTGTCGGAGAGTGCCTGCAGGACCATTTGCAGATCAGGCTGGTCTACGAGGTCAATGTCCCTACGCTGAACGACGCGATCAACCGTTTCATTCCTCGTATGGGCATCGGGCTGCAGTACATCCTGTTCCGCAAGGGTCCCATGAGCCTGGGCGCCAGTCAGGTGGCGATTTTCGCGAAGTCAATGGAGGGACTCGAAACTCCCGATATCCAGTTCCACTTCCAGCCCTTGAGCGCTGACAAGCCGGGCATAGAGATGCACCCGTTCTCCGGGATCACGTCTTCAGTCTGTCAGCTGAGACCAGAGAGCCGGGGGCACATCCACATTGTCAGCCCCAACGCGGCTGAGCACCCGAAGATCGTGCCGAACTATCTCTCTGCGCCGGCCGATCAGATGTGCGCGGTAAGGGCGGTCAAGTTTGCCCGCGCGATGAGTCGAACCAAAGCACTGAGCCCGTACATCGTTCGCGAGCACGTACCGGCTGGCGATCCGAGCACGGATGAAGAGCTGCTCGATGTGGCGCGGTCCATCAGCCAGACGATCTACCACCCGACCAGCACCTGCAGAATGGGCAGCGATCCCGCGGCAGTGGTCGACGACCGACTGCGTGTCCATGGTGTGACAGGCCTACGCATTGCCGATGCCTCGATCATGCCGGCCATCGTCAGCGGCAACACCAACGCCCCCGCCATCATGATCGGTGAGAAGGCAGGCGAGCTTATCCGAGAGGATCGCGGGAAGTGACGTTGTCCAACTCAGAAAACCAATGCGCTTAAACTAGACGGAATAGGAGCCGACCCATGAAAATGACGACCGAAGAGGCCTTCGTTAAGGTTCTGCAGATGCACGGGATCGAGCATGCATTCGGCATCATCGGTTCTGCGATGATGCCCATATCGGATCTCTTCCCGGCCGCGGGCATCCAGTTCTGGGATTGCGCCCATGAGGTAAACGCGGGCATGAGCGCGGACGGCTACACCCGCGCGACCGGCAAGATGTCAATGGCAATCGCACAAAATGGGCCGGGCATCACCAACATGGTGACCCCGATCATCACGGCGTACTGGAACCACACGCCGCTGCTCCTGGTGACCCCACAGGCCGCGAACAAGACCATCGGCCAGGGCGGCTTCCAGGAAATGAAGCAGATGGCGATGTTTGAGGATTGCGTCTGCTATCAGGAGGAGGTTCGAGACCCCTCCCGCATTGCTGAAGTGCTCAACCGGGTAATCCTCAAAGCATTTCGCGGCTCGGCACCGGCGCAAATCAACGTGCCGCGGGACTACTGGACGCAGGTGATCGATATCGATCTGCCGCAGATCGTGCGCATCGAGCACCCGCCAGGAGATCCCGAAGCTATCAACGAGGCAGCCAGTCTGCTCTCGGAGGCCAAATTTCCGGTCATCCTGAACGGAGCCGGGGTCGTACTCTCTGGCGCCATCCCTGCAACAGTACAGCTCGCCGAGCGTCTCTCGGCCCCGGTGTGCTGCAACTATCAGCACAACGACGCCTTCCCGGGGTCCCACCCGCTTCACTGCGGCCCCCTCGGCTACAATGGCTCAAAGGCAGGCATGGAGATGATCTCGAAGGCCGACGTTATCCTGGCGCTCGGCACGAGATTGAATCCGTTCTCATCACTCCCCGCCTATCAGAGCGAGTACTGGCCGAAAGAAGCGAAGATCATTCAGGTCGACATCAACGCAGACCGCATCGGGCTGACCAAACGCGTCGCGGTGGGCATCCAGGGCGATGCACGTAAGGTGGCAGAGCAAATTCTGGCAAAGCTCTCCGACCACGCCGGCGATGCAGGCCGGGCAGAGCGCACGGGGATGGTGGCTCAGGCCAAGTCCGCATGGGCACAACAGCTCTCCGGCATGGATCATGAGGATGACGACCCGGGGATCACCTGGAACGCTCGGGCGCGCGAACGTGAACCCAACCGGATGAGCCCGCGCCAGGCATGGCGCGCCATTCAGGCAGCGCTGCCGAAAGAGGCCATCATCTCGACTGATATCGGCAACAACTGCGCGATCGGAAACGCCTACCCGACATTCGAGAACGGCCGCAAGTACATGTCGCCCGGGTTGTTCGGCCCCTGCGGCTACGGGCTGCCGTCGATCCTGGGCGCCAAAATTGGATGCCCGGACGTGCCCTGTGTGGGCTTCGCGGGTGATGGTGCATTCGGGATCTCGATGAACGAGATGACAGCCTGCGGACGGGGTGAATGGCCCGCGATCACCATGGTCATCTTCCGCAACTACCAATGGGGTGCGGAGAAGCGCAACACAACGCTCTGGTTCAACGACAACTTCGTCGGCACTGAATTGAACCTCGGCGTGAACTACGCGCAGGTGGCAGAAGGCTGCGGAGTGCGCGGTGTTCAGGTCAGCGGGACCGAGGCGTTGAGCGAAGAGTTGCGCAACTCGATCCGTCTGCAGATGGAAGAGAACGTCACCACTTTCATCGAGTGCGTCCTGAACCAGGAGTTGGGTGAGCCGTTCCGGCGCGATGCCATGAAGCCGCCAGTCTCCGTCGCCGGGATCTCCAAAGATGATTTTGTGGAACAGACGCCGAGGCTCTGATCTCCCTCCCACGGCCACCCGGACGAACACGCTCTGGGTGGCCGCTTACCCAGCCAGACGAATAGGACCTCGCAAGATGGACATCCTGCAGGCGATCTCGACGGCATCGCGCAAGGGCCGGCCACGCATTGTGCTGCCCGAAGGCGCAGACCCCCGCATAGTCGAGGGCGGGCTGCGCGCGGCGCGGGATGGCCTCGCACGGATCGTGCTCCTTGGTGAAGCCGAGCAGGTAGAGGCAGAACTGGGAAGGCAGGATGCCTCCGATGCGCAGATCGAAGTGATCGATCCAGCGCGGTCGCCGTCCCTCGACGGCTATGCAGCGGCCTTTCACGAGCTGCGCCGCCACAAGGGCATTGACGCCGATGCGGCGCGCCACGCTATGAGCGCTCCGCTCGGTTTTGCGGCAATGATGGTGCGGCGCGGTGATGCGGACGGAACGATCGGGGGGGCGGTCGCCACGACTGCGGACACCGTACGTGCCGCCCTGCAGATCATTGGCAAGGCTCCGACAGCGGACGTCGTTTCGAGCGCATTCCTGATGCTCCTTCCCGCGCCATTTTCGCGTCCAGTGGTCTTTGCCGATTGCGGCCTGATCATGCAGCCCACGGCTGAGGAGTTGTCGAGCATCGCGACCGCCTCGGCGCTATCTCTGACGGCCCTCACCGGTGAAGCTCCAAGGGTCGCAATGCTCTCGTTCTCGACCATGGGAAGCGTTCCCGACGGTGCTCATGAGTCGATCGGAAGGATCCGCCGGGCGATCGAGATGATCCGCGAACGTACGCCGGGTCTGATCGTTGACGGCGAGATTCAGTTCGATGCGGCCATCATGCCCGATGTCGCGGGCAAGAAGGCACCTGAGTCGCCGCTGGACGGACAGGCAAACGTCTTTGTCTTTCCAAGTCTGAGCGCTGGAAACATCGGCTACAAGATCGCGCAGCGGATCGGCGGCGCAGTGGCGCTCGGGCCGATCCTGCAGGGGCTGGCCCGTCCAGCGAACGATCTGTCCCGCGGCTGCTCAGCTGATGATGTCTACCAGATGATCGCGATCACGGGGGCACAGGCCGCTGCACAGATCTCCCACAGCACGGAAGACGCACACCAATGAGCCAGGAACCTGCGATCGATATGAATGTCCCGGTCGGCGACAGGGTCGCTCAAACGACCTGCTACATGTGTGCCTGCCGTTGCGGGATCAATGTGCATCTCCGGGACGGCCCGGATGGCAAGCCAATCGTACGCTACATCGAGGGCAACCGGGATCACCCCGTCAACAAGGGGGTGCTCTGTGGCAAAGGCTCAGCCGGGATCATGCAACACTACTCGCCTGCACGCCTGCGAGCGCCGCTCAAGCGAGTTGGTCCGCGCGGGTCGGGAGAGTTCGAAGAAATCTCCTGGGACGAGGCGCTCGAACTCGCCACCGACTGGCTGGGCCACGTGCGCAAGTCAGATCCAAAACGGCTCGCCTTTTTCACCGGCAGAGATCAAAGCCAGTCACTCACAGGCTTTTGGGCGATGCAGTTCGGCACACCGAACTTTGCTGCTCATGGCGGATTCTGCTCGGTCAACATGGCGGCCGGGGGTCTCTACACATTCGGCGGTGCGTTCTGGGAGTTCGGCGACCCGGACTGGGAGCACACGAAGTACTTTATGCTCTTTGGGGTGGCGGAAGACCATGCGTCCAACCCGATCAAGATCGGCATCGGAAAGCTGAAAGACCGCGGCGCAAAGGTAGTCTCGATCAATCCTGTGCGCACGGGCTACAACGCGGTCGCCGACGAATGGGTGGGGATCAGACCTGGCACCGACGGGCTGTTCGTCGGCGCTCTGATCCACGAGTTGTTCCGCACCCAGCAGATCGATCTCGACTATCTGATCCGATACACCAACGCGCCCTGGCTCGTGATCGAGGAACCGGGCGCGCCGGACAACGGACTCTTCGCACGAGACATGGACGGTGATCCGCTCGTCTGGGATGGCGCGGCAGGCAGGTTGGCAAGCGGGCTTTCAGTCGAGACAGCACTAGAGGGCCGCCCAGCACTCACCGGCAGGCGAACCCTTGGAGACGGCCGCCGCGCCCGCCCCGTGTTCGAACTGATGGCAGAGCGCTATCTGAGTGCGGACTACAGCCCCGAAACCGTCGCTGAGCGGTGTGGCGTTTCGGCGGATCAAGTCCGCCGGATTGCGGCCGAACTGGCCCATGTCGCGTTCAAGGAGCAAATCGAGCTTGAACGCACCTGGACGGACTGGGCGGGCCGCCGGCACGAAAAGATGATCGGTCGTCCGGTTTCGATGCACGCCATGCGCGGCATCTCGGCTCATTCAAACGGCTTTCAGACGTGCCGGATGATCCACATTCTTCAAATCCTGCTCGGCACGATCGATTGCCCTGGCGGTTTCCGCTACAAGCCTCCCTATCCAAAACAAGCTCCTCCCTGGTTGTTGCCGCACGGAACGACCGGACAGGTACGCCCTGAAGAACCGCTCGGCGGGCCGCACCTTGGCTTCCCGCTCGGACCGCAGCACCTGCTGCTCGAGGAGGATGGCGCTTGCAGGATCGACAAGGGGTTCTCTTGGGACGCGCCTATGTCAGCCCACGGGCTGATGCACATGGTCATAAACAACGCGGCCAAGAAGGACCCCTACGGCATCGAAGTCCTTTTCATGTACATGGCCAACATGGCCTGGAACTCCTCGATGAACGTGCCGGGGACGATCGACAATCTGACGGCAAAGGACGACAATGGAGACTATGTGATCCCCAAGATCATCTACTCGGACGCCTACTACTCCGAGATGGTGCCGTACGCGGACCTGGTTCTCCCGGACACCACCTACCTCGAGCGCTGGGACTGCATATCGCTGCTCGATCGACCGATCTCTGAGCCGGATATGGCGGCCGATTCGATCCGCCATCCCGTGGTCGAGCCAGACCGCGATGTTCGGGGTTTCCAGGAAGTGCTCATCGATCTTGGTGCACGGCTGAAATTCCCGGCATTCACGAATGAGGATGGCTCGGCCAAGTATCCCGGCGGATATCCCGACTACATGGTGAACCATCAGCGCAAGCCGGGGCTGGGCCCACTGGCAGGCTGGCGCGGAGCAGATGGTGCGCAATCAGGTCAAGGCGCTCCGAACCCCGAGCAACTCGATCGCTACATCGAGAATGGCGCCTTCTTTGCGAAACACATCGCGCCGGAACAGGCCTACTACAAGCACGCAAACCGGGACTACCTCGCATGGGCGGTCGAGATGGGCTTTCGGACCGTCACGCTGCCCACAATCTTTCAGCTCTACTGCGAGCCGCTGCAGGCATTCAGGCTGGCGGCAGAAGGTCACGGAGACCGCCAGCCTCCGGAACGTGCACGCGGTCGGGTGCGGACCTACTTTGATCCCCTGCCCTTCTGGTACGCGCCATTCGAGGAAGCGCTGGTAGACTCCAAGCGCTTTCCGCTCCACGCGATTACCCAGCGCCCGATGCACATGTATCACTCCTGGGGCAGCCAGAATGCATGGCTGAGACAGATAACAGCGGCCAATCGGCTCTATGTTCACCGCTCGCTCGGCGAGAAAATTGGCGCGCGGGACGATGACTGGGTGCGGCTCACATCTCATCAGGGGAGCGTGACCTGTCAGGTGCGGCTGATGGACGGTGTCAATCCCGACACGGTCTGGACATGGAATGCGATCGGCAAGCGCCGTGGCGCTTGGGGCCTGTCTAGTGACGCGCCGGAGGCGAACGAGGGCTTCCTGCTGAATCATCTGATATCGGAACTGCTGCCCGAAGGAGGCGGTGGATACAGGTACTCGAATTCCGATCCGATCACCGGACAGGCCGCGTGGTTCGATCTCCGCGTGGGGATCGAGCTGGCTGATGGAGCTCAACACACCGAGCCGTTTTTCGCCGCGACAGGAACGGCCACCCAACCCCCATCACCCAGCAAAGTTGCCTTTGGCGCTGCATTCAGGAGAGTCCAGCCATGACCTCGCTTCCGCAAGCTGGGAACAAGAAGCTCGGGCTCGTCATCGATCTTGACATCTGTGTTGGCTGCCATGCCTGCGTCACGAGCTGCAAGGAGTGGAACACCGGAGGCTACTCGGCGCCTCTCACGGATCATGACGCCTACGGCGCCGATCCTTCGGGTGCGTGGCTGAACCGGGTGCACTCCTATGAAGTCGGCGAGGGGCCCAGTGCGAAGACCGTGCACTTCCCGCGCTCGTGCCTGCATTGTGAGGAGCCGGACTGCGTCACCGTTTGTCCGACCGGTGCAAGCTACAAACGCGCCGAAGATGGAATAGTTCTGGTCAATCCGGACACGTGCATCGGATGCAAACTCTGCTCATGGGCCTGTCCCTACGGAGCGAGGGAGTATGACCACGATGATGGTGTGATGAAGAAGTGCACACTTTGCGTCGATAGAATCTACAACCAGACCATCCCCGAAGAGGACCGAGTGCCGGCATGCGTGCGTGCATGTCCGACCGGCGCACGGGCATTTGGCGATCTGGGCGATCCCGAGAGCGATGTCTCACGCTCGGTTGCAGCACGCGATGGCTTCAACCTACTCGACTCGTTCGGCTACAAGCCGGTCAACAAGTACCTTCCACCCCGTATCAACAAGACGGTGTCACCCGAGCCAGGGCCCATCCCGGTTAACGCACCAGACAACTCCGCAATCGAAAAGCTTTTTGCGTGGGTTGACCGCGCGCTTTCGGCATAAAGGGAACTGGCTGCATGCACCCCGCCTATTCTGTCATCGTTTTCACAACGGCTTCCGGCGCCGGGTATGGGCTGCTGTTCTGGCTTTCCGTTGCTCACGTTTTTGACGCATTGCCTGGCGGACGCTGGGTGGCTTTCTCCTTGATCCTGCTGGCACTGGTTCTCGTGACGGCTGGGCTCCTTGCCTCCACACTGCATCTCGGTCATCCCGAGCGCGCGCTCGGCGCCTTCAGTCAGTGGCGCTCGTCCTGGCTGTCACGCGAAGGTGTTGCCGCCGTTGCGACCTATGTTCCCGCAGGCGGTCTGGCGTTGATCTGGCTTCTCGGACTCGAGACCGGTCTCACAAGCCTGCTCGCGATCCTCTCGGCCGCGGGCGCCATCGCCACCGTTTGGTGCACCGGCATGATCTATGGCTCGCTCCGCACGATCCGGCAGTGGCACATGACGCTGGTCCCAACAGTCTATTTGGCGCTTGCCGCAGCCACCGGGGCGGTGCTTCTTGCAGCGATTTTGGCGCTGGCAGGTCACGCAACGGTTTGGGCACCGGTCCTGACGCTGGCCTCTCTCGTCGGTGCTGCCGTTCTGAAACTGACCTATTGGAAGCGAATCGATGCCGATCCCGGTCAGTACACAATCGAAGATGCAACGGGGCTCGGCTATCTCGGAACAGTAAGGCCACTCGATCCGCCCCACACTCGGCCCAACTTCGTGATGCGGGAGATGGGATATCAGGTCGCCCGCGCACATGCCGAGAAGTTGAGGCGAAGCGCCACAATCGCTCTCTTCGCAGTCCCTGGCCTCCTTGCGCTCGCCGCGCTGTTGACCGGAAGCCACAGCATCTTCTTCATCCTTGCGGTGCTGGCAGCCGCTGGCGGTGCTCTTCTCGAGCGCTGGCTCTTCTTCGCCGAGGCGGAACATGTCAGCCAACTTTACTATGGTAAGGCACGGGCATAGCCGCCGCGAGCAGCGGAGACCTTGGGGGAAAGATGGATGCTACGCTGACACTCGAAATGTCAGTTGTGCTCGGAGTGCTCGGGCTCACTGTCTTTCTCTTTGTCTCAGAGATTGTCCGCGTCGATCTCGCTGCGATCCTGATCATGGTCTTGATGGGTTGTCTCGCGTCGGTGCCGGGGCTCGAAGGGCTCGTCGACGTTCGCCATCTGTTTGACGGCTTCGCAAGCAATGCCGTGATGTCGATCATTGCGGTGATGATCATCGGCGCCGGGCTCGATCGAACCGGCGTGATGTCCGTGGTCGCCGCGTGGATCACCCGGATGGGAGGGGCTACAGAATCGCGGATCATCTCGCTGACTTCCGCGACAGTCGGCGTGATCTCGAGCTTCATGCAGAATGTCGGCGCCGCCGCGCTCTTTCTGCCGGTGGTGAGCCGAATTTCCGTCCGGACCGGGTTGCCGATGTCGCGCATGCTTATGCCGATGGGGTTCTGCGCGATCCTCGGTGGCACCATGACCATGGTCGGGTCATCGCCCCTCATCCTGCTCAATGATCTGTTGCTGACGATCAACTCCTCGCTACCAACCAATCAGCAAATGCAGACCTTTGGGTTGATGTCGGTCACGCCAATCGGCATCGCGCTGGTCGCAACCGGGATTCTCTACTTCATTCTGCTTGGAAAGTTCGTGCTGCCAGCGGGAACAGCGGACAACGGGAGCAAGGGGCGAACACTCCTCGACTACTTCAACCGGACTTACGGTCTTCAAGGCAAGATCCACGAAGTTGTCGTCCCGGCCGGGCACGCCACTATCGGCAAAACCATTGACGATCTCGAACAAGGTTTTGGCATCCAGATCGTCGCGACCCACTTCCGGGGCCGGACCTTCATTGCACCTGCCCGTCATGTCGAGATCACGGCCCCGGCCCGTCTGGGTGTGATCGCCGAGCCCGCAGCCCTCGAGAACTTTCTGGAGAAGGAAGGACTGCGCGAGACCCGAAACCTCGAAGTGTTCGTCGAGGCACTCGGGCCCGGCAAGTCGGGCATTGCAGAGGTTGTGATCCCACCCGAGTCAAGCCTGATCGGGAAGACCGGCCGCGAGATTGTGATCCGCAAGATCTTCGGGCTTTCGCCGCTTGTGATCTATCGGGGCGGCGAGACGCTGACACGTGATCGAGAGAAAATCGGCCGCACACCCTACCAAGCCGGAGACCTTCTTGTCTGCCACACGACTTGGAGCTCGTTGACCCGGCTCGAGAAGAACCGCGACTTCGTGGTTGTCACGTCGGACTATCCGCGTGAAGAACTGCGTCCACAAAAGGTTGGCTGGGCGCTTGGCTTCTTTCTGATCGCACTGGGGCTTGTCTTGTTCTCCGATATGCGGCTGTCGCTGTGCCTCCTGGTGGGCGCAGTCGGCATGATCTTGAGCCGCGTGCTCTCGATCGAGGAAGCTTATGAATCTGTCGGTTGGAACACGGTTTTTCTGCTGGCGAGCCTCATCCCGCTTGGACAGGCCGTACAATCGACTGGCACGGCTGAATGGATTGCCGCGCAGGCGCTGGCCGTCCTTGACGGAATGCCGATCTGGGTGATTCAGGCAGCCGTCGCGGTCCTCGCCACCGTATTCACGCTCATCATGTCGAATGTTGGTGCGACGGTTCTTCTGGTCCCTCTTGCAGTCAACATTGCGATCGGCGCGGGGGGCGATCCGGCTCTGTTCGCGCTGACTGTCGCGATATCAACATCGAACTCGTTCCTGATCCCGACCCATCAGGTGAATGCACTGATCATGGGGCCGGGCGGCTACCGGGTGACAGACTACATGCGGGCAGGTGGGATAATGACGCTCCTCTTCCTCGTTGTCTCACTCGGAATGATGAACTTGATACAATGACACTAGAGACGCCGGGACACTAGAGACGCCGCCGTCAACTGAGATTTCACCCGGCATATCGGCGAAGGGGCTCGTGGCACCGAACATGGGCGCGTGTTCCAGAGTGGGACCACTTCTAAGCGCTGGTGATCTTCAGGCACTGTCGACAGGTGATCTGATCCCCGATGCCCCAACGGTCTCTCATTTCTGCTTGATCTCTACCGGCTGACGTCAGCGCCGCCGCTGCCGCGCTGACTTCAGAGCAAGCGTCCAGCGTTGTGATGTCTGGATCAGAACAACTCCTGGACACCCTCTTCCGCGAAAACAAAGCCCACGATTTCCGCAACGTGCTTTGTTTCAGCGTTCTTGGACGTTTCTTCTTCAACAAAGACCGAGGCGGAGTCTGCCGTCGAAGTTGCGCGAAGTGCTGCTGTATCTGCGCCTTTCGTCGATTGCATGTCAGCGAGAAACAGAAACTCGTCTATGCCATCGTTGGGAATCTCGGAGGGCACATGTGTCACGGTCGTCCCGGTTTTGCCCACTGAAAGCGAAGCGCCGGTGCCTGCTTCGATGGCAATAAAATCGACTGTCTCTGTTGCATGAATCTGGTCCGCAGCCTCTTCTTCCGAGAGACGCAGTGAGAAGCTGCCGGCGTCTACGCTTTTGACACGCTCAACGACTGGCTGTGCGTCATTGTCTGAGGAGACCTGAGCCAGCACAACCGGTGCCGAGTCAAATCCCGACAACGAAACACTCTTGAAGGCTGCGTCTTGTGCTGTCGTCTGTCCCGCCATCAGGCTTCGCCCGTCAGCGAGTTCGTGTACTCCGGCACTCGCGGCGACCCAGGCGATGGTCTCCGTCGGATGCACACCATCCAGATTGGACCATTCCGACATCTGAAACTCGAAGCCGTTCTCATCGACATTCCGGACCCGGACCGTCATGGGGTCCGCGTCATTGATGCTCGGCGGACCCATCACGACTACCGCATTCGCAATCGCTTGCGCGAATTCAACAGAATGCCACTGATCACGACCGCTCTGACTGGTCGTGACAGAGCCGAACTCGATGAAATTCGCAGCGGTCGATGGCGGTGGCGTATTGCCATCTTCGTCATACACAAAATCGAAGGTCTGCTCGGCGATCAGCTCGCCTGTGCCCCGAACACCGGTGTATGCGCTCACATTTGCTGTGAAGGGCTGATCAGGAAGCGCCTGACCTCTGTAGTTTCCGCCCGGATCTCCGAAGAGAGCATAGGGCGCGACATTCTCGGTCTTTGACCACCCCGTCGACAACTCGAAAATGATGGAGCCGACATCATCCGCCCCATCATACCGAGCCTCGATCGCGTAGTTTGCGCCGTTCAACAGTGACGGGTCGAGGAAGCCATCTGAGATGTCATCGAGCAACTGGTCCGTGTCCGCGTTGATCAGGAAGAGCGATATGGGTCCATCCTGCGCTGGCGGCTCACCGGGCGTTTGGTCATCCGCAACGGTCACCGTCACAACCCCGGAGTCGGTCGCATTCTCGGGATCGCTAATCGTGTAGGAAAAGTTGTCTACCCCACTGAACCCGGCGTTCGGTGTGTAGACAATCTCACCGTCGACAATGTTGGTCTGACCACTTTGTGCCGCACCAACACCCACCAGTGAAACCTGCTCTCCGTCTGCGTCGCTGTCATTCGCCAGAACGTCGATGCTGACAGCGGTTTCAAAGGCAGTCGACGCTGCGTCATTGACCGCGGTAGGAGGAGTGTTCTCAGGCTCCTGAGGTGGCTCGCCATTGTCGACGAGCGTGATGTCGAAGGTCTCCTGCGCCACAACCGACCCGCTTGCTCCGGCCCCTGAATACGCGGTGAGGGTTGTCGTGAAGTCGTTCTGAGGAAGCGCGCCGCCGAGGAAATCGGGACCGCGATCACCGAACAGCGCGTAAGGGGCGGCATTCTCAGTCCTGGCTTGCCCCGTCGACAGCACGAACCTGACCGATCCCGCCGTCTCACCGCCGGTGAGACGCGCTTCGAAGGAGAACGCAGCGCCGTTCAGCTCACTGACATCGATCACGCCATCGACTATCTGGCCCAGGTTCTCATCCGTGTCCGCATTGATCAGGTAGAGCTCAAATGCGCCATCTGCTGGGACCGGCGGCACCGGACCACCATCATAGCTCAGGTAAATGGCATCACTGACAGGACCAAGCGGGATATCCTCATTGTCCGGATCAATCACCGACGCAACGAACCCGAGCGGCAGTTGATCGTTTCCGTCAAAGACGAACCCGTTGGGATTGTTGTCATATGTAAAGAGCGATGAGATATCCCGCGATGTCTCTCCCGCGCCCAGCGTGACATCGACAATCTGGAATTCGACCGCGTTGTTGGCCGCGAAATCTTCATCAGCCAAGCGTTGCTCGACGATCGAACGCGCATTGGCGGCGTCGTTCTGCACCGGTTGAATACCCTTCGTCAGGACGACCCGGATGGTCGAGCCCGCCGGTCCTGAGACGGCCACGCTGGGCGGGTCTGCGTAGGTGCCCACGCCGCCCGGATCGAGGTCATTGACTGAGATCGAAGCGGAAAGCTCGGGCGACGATTGCGTGACCAATGCTTGCGACCCGGCCTGACTGCCGTCGCTCACAAGCTCGCTGGTCGCGGTCGTGCCGTCAGAGAACAGCACCGTGACCGAAGAGCCGATCAGCTCCGCACCAGAGATGCCCCCAACATCCCAACTTGGCACGGCCCCGCTGTCGATCGTGGGCTTGTTGAAGCCCGCGATCGAGTTTGGATCCATATCGATGCTGAGGCCGACCTGCTCCCCCGGTGCAAACCCGTCACTGCCGGTTCCCGTGGCGCCAAACTTCAACAACAACCCACGAAATCCGCCCTGTGCATCGTTTTCCGCCACACCATCAGCAAAGAGAGGGTCAGCGCCATTGTCTGTGGGCTGGAAGAACTCGTCGTATGTGCTCGCATCAATGACCGACGTGTCGCCTTCGGTGTTGATCGTTAGACCCTTCGCAATGTTGTCGCCCCCGCTCCCATCCGGATCGAAGACGGCGTCGCCGTAGAGTGCCGTCGAGACGTCGAAGTACACACCGACAATGCGAACATCGCCGGTGTTCTCGATGGTGAAGCTGTTGGCCGAGAAGTTCGACTTCTTGACGTTCTCGCTCCCCGGCAGGATCTGGATCAACGCCGCGCCGTTCGTCAAAGACGAGAATGTATCGGGCAGATCGAAGGCGGTTGAGCCAAACGCCGCAGCCGCGTTCGCCGGTGTGGTCTGCGGCGGAGGCGCTTCCGCGACATTGACTGTCACGTTCGCACTTGTCGTCGCACCCAGTTCATCGCTCACGGTGTAGGCGAACGTCTCGGACCCGTCGAAGTTTTCGTTTGGCGTGTAGACAATTTCACCGTTCTGGATGACGGCCGACCCATTTGTCGGGTCGTCAACCGATGCGATGGTCAGGCTTGAGCCCTCGGGATCACTGTCATTGGCCAACACATCGATAGACACTGGTTCGCCAGCCACTGCCGCAGCAGCATCATTGGTCGCAACCGGCGCCTCGTTCGGCGGCACCACATCGGGGTCAATCCCTTCGAGCCGAAACTCACCGGCCTTTCGAACAAGCACAGCCCAGTCCTCGGTCGCATCCTTTGGAGGTTGACCGATCGATACGGCACTTCCGCCCTGCACCGTCGTCACCGAGCCTTCAAGTCCCGGTTCATCCCCGCGCGGGTTGAACCAAACGATGTCGTACTCACCACCAAATGCCGACAAGTTCAGAGTCGCCGACCCGCCATTCGGCAGATAAATCACATAGATCTGACCGAGTTGCCCGAACACATAGTCGCCGGTCTCTGACGTGGCATCGTGAACGGGAGCCATGTCGTTGAGTGGAAGCTGCTCCCACAACTTGCGCGTCGCGACGGTCCAAGTGTAGGCGATGTCGCGGGTACGAAAGTCCTCCTGCGACAGGTCGTCGGGGATACCCGGATACCAACTGACACCGGCACCACCATTGGTCAGTGTCGCCCACCACTTCTCGCGATTGACAGCCTGCTGCTCCGGATTCGAGTCGGGCTGGAATCCCGCTCGACGGTTCCAGGCTTCGTCCCAGTGGATGGGCTGCTCAATCCCGGCGTCGACAGTCTGCTGATACAGCTCGATGAAAAACTGCTCGACATTGTCGGTGCCCTGCTGAAACGAAACGACATCCCAGGCATTTTCCGTGAGGTCATTGAGGTATCGCGGGAAGTTTGCAGACGATGGAAAGGTGTGGAACGCGACCGGGTGATTGTAGGGGTCCAGCGCCTTGATGTAGCCGTAGGCATCGACCAGTTGGGAGTGGGATTGAGTGTTCTCCTCCCCATGGTTGAAGATCACAGCGTTGTGGTGGCTGAACCGCGCGACCATCTCGCGGTAGTACAGCATCCGCTCGATACCGAGCTCTCCGTCATTCAGCAGGCGTTGGTTCTCGGTCTCCGAAAACAAGAGCTGCAGGTTGATGCCCTGCTGCTGCATGTGTTCGAAAACGATCTCCCACTGCGCCAGCTTCGAGACGTCGTAGGTTTGGAACAGTGGCGACAACGCCTCGGCGTCTGCGCCTCTGGTGTTCCTGGGGATGTCCTCGAGACCGGTTGTGGACCAAGGATGCACGTTCCGGCTGTCGCCCCCTGCCGAGTTGATCATCAGGTAAAAGGAGTTCATCCCTTTCTCGGACAGGTAGTTGACCGCGCCGATGATCCCTTGGCCTTCGCCGTTCTTCCATGTCGGATCGCCCGCATTGAAGTCCTGTAAGTGCGGTTCGTAGGATTTGAGCGTCGCGAAATCCGGTGGCGCGGCTTGATCAATCGTGGTGTTGACGGTGTTGTCGAAGCCGTCGAAGGCTAGGAAGTTCTCGGGCCCGCCAACGCCGCTTTTGATGAAGGTCTTCCCGCTTCCCGCGTAGCTCAGATAGAAATCGCCATCATTCACAAGCGTGCCGTGGGCGCGCAAGTCGTCGCCGGTTTTGTCCGACTCGATGACAGAAATCGATCCGCTCGCGCCATCGAAGGACGCGGCTGTGCCCGCATTCGGATCAAGGCTCACGGCAACGAAATCGCCCGTGCGGAACGAGGCCACATAGCTCCACTCGCCAGTGTCGGGAGGTGTGAAGTGGACCCTCCAGACATTGCCCGAAGTTGCGCTGGTGTTCGCCGCGTCACCGTCCGCAGCAAAGAAGCCCGGCACCTTGATTGTCTCGCCGGTAGCTGCGTTGGTGAATGTAACGTCCAGACGATGATCGAGAAACGTCGATGCTTCTTCGGTCACGGATGGACCTTCGAAGTCGACCGTTATTTTATGCCATTGCTTCAGCTCGCCGGAAACTGTTCCTGCAACCATCCTCGCTCACTCCCCACCCCGGAAGAAAAATTTGCCGGACGGTACGTGGCGCTTTACTCAAAATCAATCGCACTGTCGGGTTAAATCAGATGACAGTTTTCGTGTCTGAAAGCATCCCTAAACCACTCAACCTAAAGGAAATCAACCTTTGGGCGCGGTGCGGGATCGAAACTTGACAAGGCATTATTCTTCCAGTTTTCGAGGGGTTGGACGATCGCCTTAAAGCACTCCTTCTCCGTTTGCTGAAGGGCCTCAAGCTGGGCAGGAAGTTCCATCCGACCAAAGTATTTCTTCGCTGCAAGGTCATCCGATCTAATAAAAATCTCCGCCGCGTGGCGTCTGAAACTCATTGAGCGATCGATGGCCTGACATTGGAATGTATTTTTTATATGATAATTACTTGATGCTCTCCGCCAAAAGGGGTCTCCAAACTCGCGTGATGAAATTCACTCACAGTGCGTTGTTTCCATTGACAATTTTGAAAGAGCGGTCCTGATGCTTGGGACGTCGCGGGCGCTGCCGGTCGCCAAGCGCGCCACCGCAACGAAGCTCAAAACGAACGGAAGCAGGCCAGACGCCACCCTAAAGCCTTGTGCGGCGGCCTCCAGCAGCAGGTGCGGATCGTGGAGTACATCTCCCTGGTCCACGTAGTGCAGCGGCAGCCAGTCGCATACCCACCAATCTCGCGATCATTGCCTGTCAAGACAGTGCAGCGGTGGAAACCCGGAGCTGATGAACCCATTCACGCGCCGGATCCAAGCCGTGAACCCCGCCCATGATTCTAAACCTTGTCGGCAGGGTGTTCATGGTTGCCGGCGCTTGCCGCGAGCTTGAATACGCCACTTCAACCGACCTCCTAAACTTGATGATGCTGTCGGACGTTCAGTTCCTGGTTGGGAACTTCAATGCATTTCTCCGCGAGAAAGACCCAGACCCGTAAGGCAATTGACGCTGAGCCATAACCATCGAGCTTCAAAGCTTTTCCGCAATGGCCCGCCGCGCTCACGTTCATATTGGGTTCTGCTGCCTCACCCACAATGTCCACCTTCGCGCTGGGATCTTAGGCTCTACCGTCCATCACGCGATCCCGCATGGCGAGATCGACGCCCTCTGCGAGGCATACATTGGACTAGAACGGGATCTTCGAACCATCCCAAGCAAGAAGATTCCCAGAGTCAGCGGCATCGATGGAATCGAGAACCGATAGGATGTGGCGAGCCGATTCCGTTGGCGAAAAGAGCGCATCCGCTCTCACACCGCTCTGAAAAGGCTTCGAGAGGGCGGTATCGACCGTGCCGGGGTGAACGCCAACGCAAGCGGCCATCGGATTGCGCCTCGCAAGCTCGATCGAGAATGACCTGATGAACATGTTCAACGCGGACTTCGACGCTCGATAGCTGTACCAGCCGCCAAGGCGATTGTCTGAGATACTGCCGACCCGCGCCGAAACCGCTGCGAAGACCGACTTTCTCTTGGTGGTCAGCAGCGGCAGAAAGTGTTTTGCGACGAGCGCCGGACCGAACGCATTGATGCGGAAGACCTTCTCGAGGCTGCTCGGCTCGATGTCTCTCCAGGCCTTTTCGGGTTTGATTTCTGCGCTGTCATGTAGAATGCCAGTGGCGACAATGATGAGGTTGATCTTTCTTGTGATGGCCTCCGTGGCCGAAGAAGCGTCGGAGATCGAGCTCTCATCCTCTAGTTCCAGCGGAAACCAGTGTTCACCCTGCGCAATGTCCCGTGGTTTGGATCTTGACAGCAGGACCAAATGTTCGACCAACCCGCTGGTCCGGCATTGCTCAGCCAACTCGGCTCCGAGCCCGCCTGATGCCCCGACGATGACGGCGCTGATCTTCGGACCAAACGACTGCAGCATGTCGACACTCCCGTTGGGCTGGCTTGAAGAACCCGAGTTCTGCTGTTCGCCCGGAAACGATGCTCAAGATCAGTCCAATCGATCCATCGTTCCGGTCGCGAACAACGACAGTCTTCACTCTGGACTTAGGGCGGAGTGACGCGTCCCGTAGAAATCCGCCAGACCAGTGCCAACCTATTTGCAAGCAGTTAACGCCTCGGGAAGATTGATCGGTCACGGAACTCCGTCAGTTGCAGTGCCCATGCAGTCTGAAATCGCTGGAGTGTTTGTGCCGAAGCGCGAAGAACCGGCTGTGACGGCAACGCGTCCACCGCTGGTCGAAGCGAGGAACCTGGTAACATGACGTCACCTGACAGTATCGCAATCATCGGAGCCGGCATGGCGGGACTGGCATGCGCCCGAAGACTGAGCGATGCCGGCGTCTCGCCAGTTGTTCTGGACAAGGGTCGCGGGATCGGCGGTCGGATTGCAACACGGCGTGGAGACGGAGGTTATCAGTTCGATCATGGCGCGCAGTTTGTCACGGCACGCAGTGATGGCTTTGCTGCTGTTCTGGCCGCTGCACAGGAAGCTGGCTCGATTTCTGAGTGGGATCTCGGAACTGGCAAGCCGGTATATGTCGGCACTCCGGGCATGACATCGCTCGCCAAGCATCTGGGTCGTGGTCTTGAGATCCGGCAGAACACAGAGGTCACGCAGCTGCGCGAGATTGCAAATGGCTGGTCTGTGATCACCGACGGCGGCGCGCTGGATGTCGAGAAGCTGGTGGTCACGGCGCCCGCTCCTCAGACGGCAGCCTTGCTCGGCCCATCGAACGCACTCGGGGACGAGCTTGCTAGCGTAGGGTTTGATCCGTGCCTGACCCTGATGGCGGCGTTTGCTCCAAGTGAGCCATGGCCCTACGCGCACAGGATCGACCCGGATGATCCCCTCGCATGGATCGCTCTGGACAGCAGCAAGCCAGGCCGACCGCCTACAGACTGTTGGGTCGCTCAGGCAAGTCCAGAATGGAGCAGAGAGAATCTTGAGCGAGACCGCGCGGAAATCGCCAAGCTGATGCTGCCAATGCTCTGTGAACGGTTGGAAGCCGATCCGGCGAATGTTCTGCACGCTGCCGCACACCGTTGGCGTTATGCACGGGTCTCCCGGCCCCTCGGCACACAGTTCCTGTGCAACGAGCCGGGCACGTTATTTGCTGGCGGTGATTGGTGTCTGGATGCCCGCGTCGAGGCTGCCTGGCTGAGCGGACACGCCATTGCCGGCGCAATCCTGAAGACGACACATATGTCACGCATTGCCCGAACTTGAGCACGACGCGGTCCCTAGTCCACCCAGTACGCCAAGCGCTTCTGAAGTCGCTCGATCAATGCCGGTTAAACGGCAGCGAGCACTGCGATCAGTACGATTGCACCCAAGGTGTGGCTCATCTGGTAGACCTTCGCTGTACTATCGACGAGGTAGCCCAGCCTGGCTGTCGAGGACAGAAACTCCCCAGTGATCACGCCGATCAGAGACAAACCAACATTCATCTTCAGCGTGGCCAATATCGCAGGAGCGGCACCGCGCAGTACGATCTTCAGGAAGACATCCAATTCGCTGCCGCCAAGGGACCGGACAAGATCGGCCTCGCCAGGATCGCTGCGTCTGACGCCTTCGAAGGCGCCAAGCCATGCGACGACGAATGACGTCAGAACCGCGATCATCACCTTCGGTTCGAGGCCCAGCCCGAACCACACGACAATCAACGGGGCGATAACGATCTTCGGAGTGGCGTTCAGGACGACAGCACTGGGTTCGAAGACACGTGACCAGAACCGTGACCACCAAAGGCCAAGCCCGATTGCCGTTCCGACTGTCGTGCCGATGACCAGGCCGAAAACCTGCTCCAGCAGCGTCACGCCAGTGTGATACAAGAGACTTCCGTCGAGCAGTCCTCTTGCAGGGAACGCAGACATCTCACTCGGCCGGCCATGGACGAACACGTCGGCCCAGCCAGCAATCACCGACAGCTCCCAGAACAAGAGCAGGCCAGCTATGAGTAGTGACTGTAGGCCGAGGATGCGAACGCGGTCCGACTTCAGGAGCAGCGGTGGCACACCGGCATGCAACCCTTCTGCTTCAGATTTCAACGTCGTTCCTGAGCTCCTGCCAGAGCATCTCGAACACAGCGTTGAATTCCGGGTTGCGGCTTGCCTCCTCGGGTGAATGGGACTTTGACAAAGAAAGGCGATGTTCCGCCTTGATCAGGCCCGCCCGCGCCGAGACAACGAGCACCTTGTCAGAAACCGAAACGGCTTCTGCTAGGTCATGCGTGATCAGAAGAAGCGTCTTGCCTTCCTCGTGCGGGATTCGAACAAGCTCTTCTTCAATCTTGAGCTTTGTCTGCAAATCGAGCGCTGACAGCGGCTTGTCCAGAAACAGAGTTTCCGGATCGATCGCAAGAGTTCGCACCAACGCCACACGCTGCCGCATCCACTCCGAGAGGTGCTTGGGATGCGTCGCTTCAAAACCGTCAAGTCCGCCCTTGTCAATCAACCCCATGGCCCGCTCGCGACGCTCGCGTCTAGGGATGTTGCGAACCTCGCGTCCGAGCTCCACGTTACCCAGAACCGTGCGCCATGGCAGAAGCAGGTCCTTTGCAGCATGAACCCCAGCTTCGGTTGCGTATCGGTGACCTCCCTTCCATCGACCAGCACGCGACCACGAGTTGGACGATCGAGCCCCGATATCAGCTTTGGCGCGGTCGACTTTCCACAGCCCGACGGACCGATGATCGAGACAAATTCGCGTGCTCCGACGGTGAAAGTGAGTTCTTCCACCGCCGTGACCTCGCGGTCGCCCTGGCTGAACACCCGGGCGACCTTTTCAAACTCGATGCGAGGTGTGCTGGCCTCGGACGCCGACGCGGCAGAGCTTTCAGCCTCGGCGGCCATCGCACACAACGGATCAGCTCGGCATGGGGAAAGCCTTCGCCGCTTTCTCGGCAAAGCTCAGATCCATCAGCTCATCGGACGCATAACCTGCGGCGGGGTGTTCGGTGGCCGGCAACAAGCGCTCAAGGTTGTTCTTCTAAGATTGATCGCTGACCATGAGACTGGTCGGATAGGCGCCTTGGGCAATAGTACGCTTCGCCGCTGCCGTGATAATCTCGGGGTCGGAGTCGGCGTAACGCTCAACCGCCACCGCTGCGGCACCCTCGGGATCCTGGTGACCGAACACCATGGCTTTGGTCATCGCGTTTGCAAAAGCCTGCCCCTTATCAGGTTTCTCGGCGATCACCTCTTCGAGCACGGCGAAGCTGGTCAGGACTTCCATGCCGGCCGCCACTCCGTTTGACGTGTTCGGCTCCAGCACCACGGCCAGATCTGCCTGCTCGGCGAGCAGCGCGCTGAGCTCCGAGCCTGCACACCGGCAGGAGCCGCACGGACTCGCCCTTCCAGACGAGCCCGTCCGCGTCGACCTTCTCGAACCCATTGTCGATCAATGTCATCTGGATCAGTGACACCGCGGTGTGAGGTGGACGTGGGATAATGATGCTGCGTCCGCCCCACTCCTTGGGATTCTTCGGCACCCCAGGACGGCCCAGCACCACCTGCGCCGCACGGTCGACGAGAACACCAATGTTCTTGATGCCCACGCCGCGCTGACGTGCCAGCGCAGGTTCAGCCGGATCACCATTGTAGGAGAAGGCATCACCCGACGCGACGGCCCGAACGGCAACTGTCCGCTGCTGAGCGTTGAAGATCGTGACGTCCAGCCCCTCCTCTTCGAAGAACCCCTTGGCCTTCGCGACATAGAGAGGCAGGTAGTACAGCGTCTCAACCGCTGAGGCCGCCGTGATTTCGACGAGAGCCGATCCGGACGCACCGGCGGGCAACAGGCTGAGGGTCGCCACACCGGCAGCACCACCCAAGAAGCGGCGGCGGCTCGCAATGAAGCTCGACATATCTTTCTCCTTCTGCAGGGTCGCTCGACTCTGTCCTACGCGCGCTGGTCTTCGTTCGACCAATGCAGCAACCAGTTCTCAAGTTTCAGGACAAACAGGTACTGCGCCGCGGTAATCGCCGCGATCACGAGGATCACCATCCAGAGCTTGTCGATCTGGAAAAAGATCGAGGCCTGCACCGCCACGGACCCAAGACCGTGGTTCGAGGAGACGAGCTCAGCAACAACAGCACCAACCAGAGCGAAGCCAATGTTGATTTTCATGGCCGAGATCACCCACGGAAGCGACGAGGGCACGACGATCCGCGAGAAGACATGCCAGCGCGATGCACCCATCGCGCGCACCATATCGATATGTTCTCGGTCCGCGCGCCGAACGCCCTCGGCAGCGGAAATCCAGGCGATGGTCACGCAGATGATCGCTGCCAGAGCGATCTTCGACGTCTCGAAGATGCCGAATCAGACGATCATCGGTGGCGCCAGGGCAATCTTTGGAATGCCGTTGAAGATGGCAACGAACGGCTCCAGTGCCCGCCCCAGCAACGGTGTCCACCAAAGAGCCCAGGCTGCTGCGGTTCCCACGGAGACGCCGCTGATGTAGCCCGCGACCTGCTCGTGAAGCGTCACTCGCAGATGCGGCCAGACCTCACCATTGCCAAACGAACGCAGAACCTGCTCGAGGATGCCGAGCGGGCTTCCGTTCATCTTGCCGCGAATGACGCCGAACCCAACCAGCGACTGCGACACGAGCAGGACAAGTTCGAGCAATCCCAGCTGGGCGGTCAGGATCGTGAAAGCAGATTTCCTGAGGCGAGCTGCACCCCGACAACGTTCACACCCGAGGTAACGTTAAGCTGCCGGCCGTACTTGACCAGAAAGTATACGAATATTCTCGGTGTTTTTCGGTTTTGCTTATTCAAACGGCAGATACTTTGATGTTGAGTATTTGCACGCCGTAGAGGGCCTTGAAATCAGAGGGCCACATGCGCGATCTGGCGCGACCGATGCGCTGCCGATCCAGCAGAAGCCGAGTTGGCTCGATGTGCGGCGATCTCGCCGAGCACAGCTTGATCACGTGGGGCTTATACGGTTGAGGATGGGTGTCGAAACAGCCCGGCTCATGGACCGGGAACTTGGATGCGAAAAGCTTCATGAACACCCTGCTCAGCCGGGACACTCTTGTTGCCCCCTGACGCTCAAACCTGGCGCACCGTTGATCGGCAATTGCGGCGCAACCGGCTATAGCCCTCGTGATCAAAGCCGGACTTCGTTAAAATGCTGGGTCTACATGACATCACGTGGGCTTTCTGCATTGAGCAAGCCCATCGATCGCAACCCCAGGTGGGCTACGTCATGTGCTTCTCTAGCCGAATTTGATCGCGACTATCCGACAAGATTCTGGTAGCGCCCCCGCTCAGGCTGGCGCTTACCAAAAGTCTCCCGATCGTCAGAAGTCGCGCTTAACCGGAACGCGACTCGAAGATGTTCGTGCGTTCGGCCGACTTACGAGGCGGGTTCATCCAGCCCGCTCGTATGCCATCGATGAATGCCACCGCGACACTCGTGTCGCTTTTCTCCAGATGCTCGAGATCGATGCCCAAGATCATGTAGAAGTCATCTGTGCGAAGATCATGCTGCTCGAGCAAGCTTGCCACAGCCAGTCGAATCCCATGGACGTCGACGTCTCCAGGTTCGGTCTTGAAGTTCACAGTCACCCCCGTTCCATCAGCGCGCGTCGAGTGGTGTGGTCTCGGCGCGCGATTCCAATTCCACCGCTCCAAAGGCTAGGTAAACCCAATCCTACCCACATGTCGACATGAGCGTTGCTTCCTGCGACAGATGAAGCACAGGAAGCCGTCGTCAATGCAAATCAAGAACACGCGGTCGCAGCCGTCCTGACACTCAGAACAGACTGAGAATGCGCTCTTTTAACCCTGAGCCTGGCAAATCTACACCGATCGGGCAGCCCCGGGCCCGAAAAAACCACCTTCGTGAAACGTTTTGGCCCTCGTCAAAATCGTGAAGAAATGAGGAAGGAATTGTCATGAAATATTGACGCCCCAGTAGAGGGCGCGTGTTCCGCACTGCCTATCCGGGAGAGAAGAGTCACGATCACCCGGGGAGATCATCAAGATGAATGGGCAAGTTCGCGTCGCCAGCTTCAATGCATCGCTCAACCGCAATTCTGAAGGGGAGTTGATCGACAACCTGTCCACGCCCGATGACAGCCAGGCCCAGTCCGTGGCCGAGATCATTCAACGCACCAACGCGGACATCATTCTGATCAACGAGTTCGACTTTGATGCAGACGGCGAAGCCGCCCGTCTGTTCCAAGAAAACTATCTTGGCGTCAGCCAGAACGGCCAAGAGCCTGTGGACTACCCACATGTCTTTGTTGCGCCCTCGAACACCGGGATCGACTCGGGGCTCGACCTCGACAACGATGGCACTCTCGGTGGTGCCGGCGATGCCCAGGGTTTTGGGTTCTTTGAAGGCCAGTTCGGCTTCGTGGTCCTCTCAAAGCATCCGATCGACGAGGGGAACATCCGCACCTTCCAGGAGTTCCTTTGGAAGGACATGCCTGGGAACCTGTTGACCGAGGATCCGACCCCTTCACCGGACAATCTCGCCGAATTCTATTCGCCGGAAGAGATCGAGGTGCTCCGCCTGTCCTCGAAGAACCACGTTGATCTGCCAGTTGTCGTTGATGGCGAGATCGTCCACATCCTTGCGGCACATCCAACGCCACCGGTTTTCGACGGAACCGAGGATCGCAACGGTAAGCGCAATCACGATGAGATCCGGTTCTGGTCAGACTACGCAGATGGCGCCGACTACATCTACGACGACAACGGCGAGGCCGGCGGGCTGGAGAGCGGCGAGCGATTTGTCATTGTCGGCGACTACAACGCTGATCCGTTCGACGGCGACAGCTTCGACGGCGCCATCAACCAGTTGCTCGACAATCCCGATGTAAACGGCTCTGCAACCGATCCGGCCGTCACGCCGGACTCTGAGGGCGGTGTGGATGCCACTGACCGGCAGGCGGGCTTCAACGAGACCCATCTCGGCAACCCTGCCTTCGACACTGCTGACTTCGGCTTTGCAGGCTTCGACTCAAACGGCGTTCAGAACCCCGATGGCGCGCCAGGCAACCTGCGCGTCGACTATGCCCTGCCCTCCGAAGAAGGGCTGGCCTACCTCGACGGCTCGGTGTTCTGGCAAGCAGCGGATGATCCGCTCTTCCCGTTGGCAGAGTTTCCGACCTCAGATCACCGTCTGGTCTCGGTCGATCTACGCCTCACCAATCAGAATCGTGTGACCGTCGACGATGTCGAGTTCATCGGCTTCACTGAGATCCCGAGCTTTACCGAGTTCGATGGCACCACGATCGGCGGCCTGTCAGGCATCGTAAACGACCCTGTGACAGGTGCTTTCCTCGCGGTCTCTGATGATCGGAGCGACGGAGACGATGGCACACCGCGCTTCTACGAAATCGAAATCGATCTGAGCGATGGCTCGCTGGAAGACGGCGACGTCGAGTTCAGCAGCGTAACCAGTCTGACGCTCCCCACAGGTGAGACATTCGACGCGCTGAACCCGGATCCGGAGGGCATCGCGATCGGCGAAGGCGGGCAGATCTACATCTCATCAGAGCGTGATCTGTTCGGAAACCCTGCGATCTATACCGTATCCGACGACGGTGTGGTCGATGGCGAACTGCCGGTCGACGCGAAGTTCCAGCCGAACACAGACGGAACCAATGGTGTTCGGAACAATCTCGGGTTCGAAAGCCTGACGATTTCGCCTGATCAAAAGACTCTCTGGACCGCGACGGAAAGCGCATTGGCGCAAGATGGCGATCGCTCAAGCACCGAACTGGGTTCAGCGGCACGCATCGTCCGCTACGATCTCGAGACTGGACTGCCGGTGGCCGAGTACATCTACGAGGTCGACAAGATCGCGCGCGAACCATTCGACGATGGCTTCGCCGACAGCGGGCTTGTTGAACTGCTCGCGCTCGACAACCAGGGCACGCTCCTCGCTCTTGAGCGTTCCTTCTCGGTCCTTGAACCGGGCACCGATCCGGACACCGACCGCGGGTACACGGGCAAGCTATTCCTCGTGCGTACACAGGGCGCCACCAACGTGATCGGTGAAAACGCCGTTCCAGTGGGCGAGGACGATGGTGAGCTGGAAGTCAATGTCGACGAGACGGTTTCAAAGGAGCTCCTCGTTGATCTTGGCGACTTCGGGATCGTGCCCGACAACATTGAGGGGCTCGCGCTCGGTCCAGTCCTCCCCGATGGCCGCCAGAGCCTTGTCATCATGTCGGACGACAACTTCTCCGCCTTTGGCCCGCAGGCGAACCAGTTCATCGCCCTCGCTCTGGAACTGGGCGAGGTGCCGACGATCGCACCCGTCACCGAAACGCCGGACGAGTTGCGCTTCGATAACCAGTTCGACGAAAGCGAGGGCCCGGACAGCGACGACAGCGCTGTGTTCGTGGGCGAGGATCCAGCCGAGACCATCATCGTCACCGCAATGAAGAACGGCGGCTTGAGGGTCTACGATCTAGAAGGCACCGAGATTCAACGCATCGAGCCCGAGGGCACACGTTACAACAATGTGGACGTGCTCTACGGTGCCGGCCGTGGTGATGAGGACAATCTGGTGATTGCCTCGGATCGCGAGAACGACGTGTTGGCAGTCTTCAAGATCCAGGAGAACGGGAAGCTCAAGGATGTGACCGCCAAGTTCCACATCCCGGATTCGATCTTCGGCGTGGATGACGGCGAGGCCACCGCCTACGGGCTCGCAGCCTATCACTCTCCTATCGATGGCAAAGACTATGTGTTCGTCACGCAGGCAGATGGCGCGACGATTGCCCAGCTCGAGCTGAAGCAGCGCAAGAACGAGAAGTACAATTTCGAAGTCGTGCGCACGCTCGAATTGCCAGTCCCCGGCGGTGCAGATCCCGAGGATTTCCAGTCCGAAGGCATCGTCATCGACCGCGAGACCGGGATCGGATACGTGGCGGTTGAGGAGGAACTCGGCCTTCTCAGCTTCCAGGCAGAGCTCGGTGGCTCCGACGAATTCACCACCGTGGCGCCAATCGACAGCCCATTCTTCGAGCCCGACCTCGAAGGCGTCTCGATCCACTATGGCGAAGACGGCGAGGGGCTGATCCTCGTGAGCTCTCAGGGTGACAGCACGTTTGCAGCCTTCGACCGGATCACCAATCAGTACAAGGGCTCGTTCGCCGTCCGCGGTGAAGGGGACATCGACGGCGTCGAGGAAACCGACGGTATCGAGATTGTCTCGACCGGCCTGCCCGGCTTTGAGAACGGCCTCTTTGTCAGCCAAGACGGGTCCAACGCACCTGAGTTCGTGTTCCCCGACGCGGAGGAAGGCGAAGTCCAGAACTACAACACGAACTTCAAACTGAACGATCTGGGCGAGGTTCTCGAAATCTTCGATGTCGCGGCAAATCCCGACTTCGATCCCCGCAATGTCGCCCCAAAAACCCTGCCCAACGGTGTCGCGGCAGGCGACGTCACTGAAGACAGCGCAGTCCTCTGGGCGAGATCATTGGCACCAGGCGAAGTGGTTTTCACAGTCTTTCTGGTTCGGCCGGACGGACGCTTTAGGAAGATCGCCAAAGACCGCGTTGAGGTCACGGACACTGACGTGCCGGTCAAACTCGAGCTCGACGGCCTCAGAGACGGTCGAGAGTATGTGTACCAGGTGAAAGACGCCGCAGGCGCGACCGCCGAAGGCAGGTTTCGCACGCCACACGATGACGGCCACAACGGCCTGAGCTTCGGTGTCTCCGGCGACTGGCGCGGTGAGTTGGCACCCTACCCAGCAATCTCGAACGCGCCGGAGGCTGACCTCGACTTCTTCCTTCTGCATGGCGACACGATCTACGCGGACTTTGGCAGCCCTGCCCTGCCTCAGGAGCAGGCAATCTCTCTTTCGGACTTCCGCACCAAGTACGAAGAGGTCTATGGCACACGCGGCGGCGAGAACTTCTTCGCTGATCTCTTCGCCACAACCGCGATCTACGCCACCATCGACGACCATGAAGTGACCAACGACTTCGCAGGCGGCGAAACCATAGGCGCCACAGGCGAGAGCGAATTCCGCGATCTGTTCCCGGGCGATGACCCGGACGCGTTCGTGAACGACGCCACGCTCTACGAAAACGGCCTGCAGGCATTTCATGACTTCCACGCTATCCGCGAGGAATTCTATGGCGACACCGGCGATCCGGTGACTTCGGAAGAGCGCAAGCTCTACCGTTTCCAGGAGTTCGGCAACGATGCTGCCAACTTCGTACTCGACCAGCGTTCGTTCCGTGACGAACAGCTGCCCGGACCTTCGAACTTCCTCGACCCGGCTGAAGTCGCCAGCGTCTACGCCTCGACCTTCGAGCCGGGACGGACGCTTCTCGGTGCTCAACAGCTGGCCGACCTCAAAGAAGATCTGCTCGAGGCTGACACGAACGGCGTCACCTGGAAGTTCATCTACACTCCCGAGCCGATCCAACCGCTCTTCCCGGGCATCAACACCGACAGCTGGGACGGGTACAACGCCGAACGGTCGGATCTGCTCTCGTTCATCGACGACAACGACATTGACAACGTCGTGTTCGTGGCGGCCGATGTGCACGCGACCTACGTGAACAACCTGACCTATCAGGAAGAACCCTTCGGCGAGCATATCGCAACGAATGCCTTCGAGATCACCACCGGCTCGGTCGCGTTCGATCCCCCCACCGGGCTCTTTCTGGGAGATATCTTCGCGGGTGGTGATCCGGCGGTTCAAGCCTTCTTCGACAGCCTGCCAATTGCGCCTGACACCGACAACGTCCCGGACGACAAAGACGACTTCCTCAAACAGGCGATCAACGACACCTTGCTGGCGCCGTTCGGCTACGATCCGATCGGTCTGAACAATGGCACCGAGGCCGAGAGTCTGATCGACGCGGAGCTTCTCGCCGGAGACTTCGTCGCCTCGACCACGTATGGCTGGACCCAGTTCGACATCGATGCCGATACACAAGATCTAACCGTCACCACGTACGGCGTTGATCCATACACCGAAGACGAAGTCCTGGCCGACCCGACCTCGGTGGTTGATCTGGAACCGAGAATTGTCAGCCAATTTGTCGTGTCCCCCGAACTCGAGACGGATACGATCCTGTTCTGAGGAATGTGACTGGGAACACGCCGATGCCAGAACAACTGGAGAGCGCGAACCGTGATCGCGGGATTGCGCTCTTCATCAGCATCTGGCTCATCCTTGTCATAAGCGTCCTGACGATCGGGGTCGTGCGGGAGGGGCGAACAACTGCCCAGCTCGCTGCCAACGAGATCGATGCTGCGCGTGCGGAAGCGTCGGCGAACGCTGCACTATCGTGGACCACACTCCTGATGTCCGCGCAGGTACGAGGACTGGAGATTCCCGCAAGGCCCGACGAACGTCCCCCTCTGGGAAGCACAAGGGCGCTGGATGGCACGCGTGCGATCATCACTGATGGCCGAGCCTATGCTTGGCGGCATGGGTCAGTTCTGGTCGACGTCTCAGTGCAGGCAGAGTACGGAAAGTATGATCTCCTCGATGGTGACCCAGCGATGTTAGCACCGCTCCTTCGTGCGGCGGGCGCGACGAATGCGGAGCGCATTGCAGAACAGATCACTGCCCGCGTGAGACGCGCCGACAAGATTCGCGCGGTGTCATGGCGTCTCGGAGCAAAGCCGATAAACGAGCTGGCCGAGCTCGCGGCACTTGTGCCGATGGATCGTCTCGCGCCACTGGTGACCCTCCACGGTCACAGAGCCGCTCCAGATCCTCTGACGGCACCACAGGCGGTGTTCGATGTGCTCCCGATGAACCGTGACGTACGCCAGGATCTGAAGCAGCGGCGCAAACAGCAAAATGAGCTGCTGGCACTCGACAACGCCGAGAGCTTCACGATCGACGCGACGGTACGGATGCCAAGCGGTGCAGTGGTGCGCAAGACACGTCTGGTCACGATCGAACCGTCCGGTAACGTGATACGCCTTCGGTCATCGCAGCACCGTTGACGGCTAACGCGCCGTCGCAGCATCACCCGTCGAAGCGCGTTGGGGCACGATGTTCGCCAGTTTCCGCTGCAGTTCGAGCGTTGCTGCTTGAGCATCGCTCTGATCACGGATCACGATTGGGCGGATCAAGACGAGAAGCTCGCTGCGTCCACCATCCTCGATCGTGGTGCCAAAGGCTGCACCCAGGATGGGAATGCGTGATAGCACGGGGATACCATCGCGCCCGAACTCGGAGGCCTCTTCGATCAGACCTGCTATCGCAACAGTCTGACCACTCTGTACTGCCACGCTGCTCTCCACCACCCTTTGGGCAAAGGTCGGGTTCACATCGCCTGCAGTTTCTTGGACGTCCGAGACCTCCTGGCGAATCTCGAGCACCACAAGGCCACCGGCGTTCACAGTTGGCCTGATCTCGAGGATCACGCCGGTATCACGATACTCGGTTTCCGCCACAACCGGCGCGTCCGGGTCATCTGTTGATTGCGCGGCACGTGTTGTGATCGGCACCTGGTCTCCGACCTGCAGACGGGCGGTCTGATTGTCGAGCACCATCAGCGTGGGTGACGACAGGATCCGGACATCTGTCACGGCATCCAGCGCAGAGATTGTCACGGTGGCGTCATTGTTCGCAAACTGTGCGTTGAATCCGGGCAGGAACGAGCCAACCGCCGTACCAATCACGTCGTTGAAACCAAAACTGAAATTGCCCTGCTGAAGGAACCAGCGGACACCGAATTCAAGCGTATCGTTCAGGACCACCTCAACCAGCGTGGCCTCGATCATCACCTGAAGCGGTTGAACGTCCAAGCGGCGAAGCGCGCTCTCGAGCGCCTTAGCTCCGTCCCCTGTCGCAAGTGCGACCAACGAGTTGCTGGACTCGTCGGCAACAATGCGTTTGACACCGCTGTTCCCGCCACCAAAGCCATCACCGGATGAGACACCGAACGCCCTATCATCTAGTGCGGCAACGCCCGATGGCTCAAGCCGGGCTTCCACGGTCCCGTCGGCGTCCGCAAAGCCTTCGTCAGGTGTCAGCCCCGGCGCCAGATCACTGGGCACATTGGAAGCTCCTGCAATCTCAGCATCGAATATCTCGCCAAGAATAGCAGCGAGATCAGAGGCACGCCGGTTGGTGACAGGGTAGACATGCAGCCTCTCGGTATTCGACAGACCCTGATCGAGGCTTCGGGTCAAAGCGAGGGCCTCATCGATGAGGCCGGGTTGATCCGCAATGATCAAAACGGAGTCGATGCGGTCGATCGGGATGAACCGTATGGCCGGATTGAGCGCTCCCGAAGGGGTAGCGTAGAGTGCGCTCAGCTCATCCACCAGTTCTGCGGCATCTGCCTCACGCAACGGCCTGAGCGCGAATGAACGCCCTGCAAAGAAGTCGACATCGAGTGTTGCGAGCACATTCTGTATGGTGCGCTGTTCCGCCGTGCTGCCGATCACGAAAACGAGGTTCCGGCTCCGATCCAGCCTGATCGAGCCGGCAACCGGTGCGAAACCCTCCAGCACCTCGGCGACATCTTCGGCTGTGACGAACCGAAGCGGTGTTACCGTCGTGACGAGGCCGCGCTGTTGAATGGACCGAGCGCTTAGCAGTGGCGCCGCCTGTCCGGCCTGAGCGCGCGGGAGAATTCTGTACGTGCCGTCCTGCAGAACCATCGCCGCATCGTTCAAGCGGAGAATTTCTTCCAGCGTCGGCAACAACTGCTCGGTTGTCAGCGGACGATTGGTGCGAAGAGTGACCGACCCGGTCACGGCAGGATCGAGAATGTAGTTCGCGCTCAGGCCGTCTTCCATGAACAGCCTGACCACGTTGGCAAGGTCCGCATTCTCCAGATCGAGCGAAAACTCGCCATCCCCAGATGGAGCGACCGGCAATGCTCCTGCCGACACGGGTGAGCTCTTCTGGCCGTGTCGAATGAACCCGCGTATCTCGCGCGTGGCGGTACCTCCGCTCGAGATCGCCGGAGTCGACGCCTGCTCGGCACCGGGAAGCGGGACGATCTCATCCTGCGGCCGCGGAAGATCGCGCAATACGTCGCGTGGCCGATAAGGCTCGTGCAGCTCGCACGCCGCGAGCAGCGCTGGGCCGAGCAACAAGACCCGGCAAAACCGCCAGTCAGCCCATCTGTACCCCATTGGCGTGAAACCCCATTCTCCCGCACCGCACGGCCACGCCGTCAATCGATGATGTCACTCATATCCTGGATTGCCACGGTGTGGCTCGATTGGCTTAGCTTAGGATGCACCCGCACGGAGCCGGGCTCGGATGCGCCGGCGTGTGCCCCTGCAAGCGTCTCCACGCCAATTTCATCCCCCAGGCTCGCGACGAACTGTTCTGCGCCGCGCTTCAGCACTATGCTGCGATCGCTGATCTGAAAGAGCCGCCAGCCGGCGATCCGCTCTCCGGGTTCGAAGAGCTGCGGCTCACCTTGCGCGACTCGAACGATCGCGCGTTGTGCACCACCGGCAACAGCTATTCCCGTGAGCACCACATCAGGTGCGGAGGGTTTCGAAGCCGATGCCGCGGCAAGATTTTGCGGCGGTCGGCGCGATGAAACAAAGAGCGGTCGCTTGGAAATCGTCGAGACCTGAGAACGTGACGGACGGTCGAGTGTCAACCGCTCAGGATTAGACACCATCGGTTCAGAACTTCGAAGGAACAGCTTCTCCACATCTCGTGAGGCGGAGAGCTCGCTCGACAGGGCAAGTGCCAGAAGGCAGCAAACCATCGTCATCAACAGATTGTAGCGCCCAAGCCGGGTCATCGCGCGATCCTCTCCGACCATCTTGTGGTAGTGGGCAGGGAAAACAGTTTTGTGACGCAGAGTCAGTGCCCGGTGCTATCGGGCCTCGGGAGCCGCCATATAGCCGAACACCCGCAATCTGATGGCGAGATCGGTGGGTTCACCGATCTGCTCGGTAGATTGAGCGCGGCGCACATCGATACGTTCGACAAAAACGTAAGGCACACCCGTCTCAAGTGTGTAGAGCAATGTCTCCAGCGCAGGTGTTGTTGCAGTCAGGTCCGACGTGACCGAGACCTTCAGTGCGTCATCGAGGGATTCGGCCTGTTCAACGCGCAAGCTGTTGATCGCAGCGCCCGCGCGCTCCGTCGCAGACTTCAGAACGTCCTGCAGCATCGCCGCTGACATGGCGGGGCTCGATGCCTGAAACAACACCTCTTCCGCCACTTCGATGCTTGCCTGTTCCGAGGCAGCGCCGCGTCGTGCCTCGAACATTTCGATCTGCTCAGAGAGCGCTGCGATCTGCGCATCTGCTTCGGTGATGCGCTCGACCGCCGGCACTATGAGGCCGAAGATCACGATTCCAATCACTAAACAAAGCAACAGGAGCGCGAGACTGCGTGACGCGAGTGACCTCATCCCTCCGGGCCTCGGGACGTCATCTGCACTAGAAAGCGCTCACCTCCAGCCTGATTGCGCGTGATCGGTGCGCTGAAGACAGGATCGCGAAAGCTGGGGTGGCCATCGAACAATGCGATCAAAGCCACCGCATCGGCCGACTGTCCGGAAATCCGGACCTCGTGCCCGTCGAAGCTGAAGCTGTCGATCCAAGTATCGTCCGGCAACGCCTCGGTCAGTCTTGCCAACACATGAACCGCCATGGACTTGCCGGATTTCGCGCGAAAAATCTCGAGCTCCAAGCGGCTCTGTCCCGACGATGCAGTGTGGTCCACGTCTACCGCAACTGCCGCAGCACGCGCGTCTCGAAGTTGCGCGTCGAGCTGTTCGATTTTCTGCTCCTTCCCGTGCATAGTCACCGCCCAAAGCGCGATCAGCAACACAGCAGCCATCCCCGTCAGTGACCCCGCCAGAACACGACCGAAGTTCTGACCCCGAGTGACCGCTTGCGGTAGCAGATTGTGCGCCCTGGGCCTGCCCTGTTCCGTGAGAACGCTCAGCCGCTTTGGCGTCAGTCCGAGAGAGTCGAGCGCACTCATCTGCTCCGCAACTCGGGCGCGAGGTGTGTAGGACACTGCAACCTCGATCGATGGACCCGTCTCATCTCTACCGACAACTTGATAAGCAAAGTAGAGCTCATCGGCTGTGAACGGAGTAAGGCGGTCAATCTCAAACTCGAGAACCGCAGAGAGGTCCTCTTCCGCGGCAGCGGGAAGCTTTGCTTGGAGCGTCACGACTTGCTGCGGATCAACACCTAGAACCACCTCCAATCGGCCTTGGCGCACCGAGCGCCGCAGGCGATCGCGCTTCGCTGGCGTAAGCTCTGTCGCGAGACCGAGCCCTACGGTGTCGCGTGTGCCAAGTCGGCTCAACAACAACCCGTCCTGATCGGTCGCGAGCAAAGTGGCGGGACGTGGCACCATGGCGCGTTTGACCAATCCGGGCACGAGCCCGATGAGTTCCCCGAGCCACCATTTGAGGAACCGCGACAGCAAGCTCATAGACGGCACCCACCCGAAGTCCTCATGAGCGGCCCCCATCGGCATGGGCGAGCCGGATCACAAAGCGATGCGGACTGCGCGGCGAACTGTCCCGCCAGCGCAGGGTGACCTCGACCAGTTGCGGGAGATTTGTCCGGCCACGCCAAGCGTCCTGGAAGATCTGCGTTCCCGTTTGAGGATCCACGCCGAAATACCTGAATGAAACGTCGCCGAGATCGCGAAGCAGGGGCTCTCCGGTTTGGGTACGATCGATTTCGGGTCGCTTCACCCCCAGCTTCGACCAACGCATTGCGAGCTGATGTTCTCCTGCCCTACTCTGATCGAGGTCCAGCGACACAAGATGCAGACCCGGAGGAGCGAGATGTGCTGCAACGGGAGCCGCAAGCCGAATTGATTTGGGCTGACCATCGAACAGCACCGGTGGGTTGCGGCTACCGTCTCGAACCTGAATGTGTTGGGCAGCCCCGATCTGGCGGCGCAGAAACTTGGTAACCACCCGCGTTTCGATCGAGGCCGCGGCTGCGTCCTCAGTCCGCTCCCAAGCCGCACCGCCGAACCGGATGCCGCCTGCCACCATGATCCCGACCATCGACATCAGCGTCATCGCTACGAGAACTTCGACAAGGCTGAAGCCCGCGGTGGTGCCGTTTGTTGCACGCAGACTCATTCGAGCACGCCGAGCCGCAAGGTTTCAAGCCGCACTGGGGCGCCGCCGTCTGACGCTGCCGAGACGACGATGCGAAATGGAGCCGTGCCCAATTGACGCCAAGCATCTGCCTGGTCAGGTCTTGCCAATCTGATCTCGATGGAAACGCGCACATCTTCGTGGGTGACCTCGTTGGAACCCGGCGCGAGCGGGTAGACAGCGCCCACCTGCGCCAACACCGATTCTGCAGCTGACAAGACCGTCAGCTTGTCACCTGCGGTGCCAGCTGCGCGTACGCCACCGGACATGGCCCCATAGCCGGCGCCAAGAACCAGTGCGATGAGCGAAAATGCCACCAGCGTCTCGAGCAATGTGAAGCCGCCTTCAGTCTCACTCTTCACGGGACACGCTCCCCGTTAACCAGTGTATGTGGATGGACGTTTGCTGCTCTCCTTCGCTGAGGGCGATCACCCCGCCGGTCGCGCTTCCGTCGGGAAAGAAGCGGATGCGCCTGAGTTCCCCGTCCAAGGTCAACTCGCGGGCGCTCCTCACCTCGATCGCGACCCCGGGCGGCATGCTCGCTTCTGTCTCATCCGTCTTGATCGTACGGTCCTCGAGATCGATAACCACATCGGCTGGCGCACCCTCGGTGATCGCCCCTAGTCGGGCCATCCGCAGCAACGAGATCACCTGACTGACCGTGTCGCGATGGCTGGCGCGATCCGAAAGCAAGCCAGGCAATGCGGCTGCAAACAGCAATAGGATGGAGATCGCCACCAGCATCTCCAGAAGCGTCAAGCCACCATCTTTCCTACTCGCTTGTGATGTCTGCTGCATCATCCTCACCCCCGGCCGCACCATCCGCACCCCATGAGAACAGATTGTAGGGGCCGTTCTCTCCGGGGACTTCGTACTGGAATGGCGCACCCCAAGGATCGACCAGCGCCGACGCTTTGCGCACGTAGGGTCCTCGCCATGCGTCCGCGTTTGTCGGTCGCTCGACAAGGGCCGATAGACCCTCCTGTTCTTCGGGGTACCGCCCCATATCAAGTCGGTAGAGGTCGAGACCGGCCTCGATCTGTGTCAACTGCAGGCGCGCTGCGTCGGCTTTCGCCCCTCCGAGATAGTTCAGTGCGACCGTGCCAATGGCCACGGAAAGCAGCACCAGAATGGTCACGACCACAAGAAGTTCGAGAAGCGTCAGGCCGGCGTCAGGTTGTAGCTTGCGCTTAGGTTTGGTCACCTTGGATCACCCTCAGAATGCAAGTTCGTTGATGCTGAAGAGCGCGAACAGAATCGAGGAGATGATCACCGCGATGAGCCCGCCCATCACGAGCGTCAGCAGCGGCGTCAGGAGCGAGATCGCCTGATCGAACGCACGCTTTGAGTCGTCTTCGAAAATCTCTGCGATCTTCATCAGCATTGCAGTCAGCTTCCCGCTTTCGTGGCCGACCTGGATAAGCTGCAGCGCAAGCGGAGGGAGCAGCACATGCTCGCGGAGCGGCCTCGCGAGCCCGCGTCCAGCCTCAACTTCGGGAACAATCTGACTGATCTTTGCGGCGAGTGCGAGATTGCCCAGCGCCGGAGTTGTGAGGCGCAGCGCTGCGGGAAGCGGCACCCCGTTGCCAAGCAACGTGCCCAGAACACGGGCGAACCTGGCTGCCTCGAATTTCAGCAACATGCCTCCCAGCAACGGCACCGACAGGAGCGCACGATGCCACTGAAGTCTCACCTTCTCGAATGCGAGAGCGACGCGAATGGCAATGCCCGCACTCAATGCACCTAAAACCAGTACCTGCCAGTTGCGCGATACAAACTCTCCAACCGCAATCACGAACTGGGTGATCGCCGGTGGCTCGACGCCTGCATCTGCAAGCAACGGCTCGAAAGTGGGCACCACATACCCCAACAGCACACCAACCGAGCCCATCGCAGTGACGATCAGGAACGCAGGATAGATCATTGCCGAGCGCAGCTCTCCCGACCGGCGGGCATGTTCTTCCAGCATTTCGGCGAGACGGGTGAGCGTCAGATCGAGATCGGCACCACTCTCGCCCGCCCGCACAATGCCGCGGAACAGCGGCGAGAACGCCGCAGGGTGGGCATCGAGGGCATCCGAGAACGATGCCCCTTCGCGCACATCCTCCAGCAACGCCGCGGCAATCTTGCGAACAGCCCGGTCCGCACCAAGGTCGCGCACGATCTCCAACGCGCGATCAAGCGCCAGCCCGGCATCCATCAGAGTCGCGAGTGATCGGGTAAACGCGATCCGGCCGCTGGTGTTCAGAGCATCGCGTGGCGTGATCTCGATGTTGAGAATGTCCGCAACGGTCGTGCTGCGGTTCTGGTCCACCCGGAGCGGCGTGCTGCCTTGTTGATGAAGATGGCGTGCGACCTCGCGAGCATCCGTGCGATCGAGCGTGCCCGTCACGAGATTCCCCGACCGATCGACAGCGCGGTAGTGGAAAATGGGCATGATCAAAGCTCCGCCATGGCGGCTCAGGTTTCGGTAGCGATGCGGAGAACTTCGGACAAGGACGTCTCGCCGACAGTCGCCTTGGAGAGCGCATCATCGCGCATGGTCGCCATTCCGGTCTCGCATGCCATCGCCTCGATGTCGCGATGATCGGCACGCTGAAGCACAGCGCGGCGAACATCGTCGTTGACGATCAGAACCTCGTGCACCCCGGTACGCCCGCGATAGCCAGTGCCACGACAGTCAGAACATCCCTCTGCCGCTCGAAACTGATCCGCAGATGCGTCCGGTACCAATCTCCGAACAAGCTCAGGTTCCTCAAGGACACCGCAGTGGAGACAGAGCTTGCGGACCAGTCGCTGTCCCAGCACACCTACGACGGTCGCTGCAATCAGATAGTCCTCGACGCCCATGTCACGCAGGCGATTGATTGCGGCAGCCGCCGAGTTCGTATGGAGCGTTGCGAGCACAAGGTGTCCCGTCAGCGCCGCCTGTACCGCAATCTCGGCCGTCTCGCGATCACGGATTTCACCAATCATGATGATGTCCGGGTTCTGGCGCAGAATGGCCCGAAGGCTCTCGGCGAAGCCCAGACCGATCTGCGGCTTGACCTGGATCTGCGAAATACTCTCGAGCCGGTACTCGACAGGGTCCTCCACCGTGATGATCTTGCGCTCCGGCGTGTTGAGCTGCGACAGCGCGGCATAAAGAGTCGTCGTCTTCCCGCTTCCCGTAGGTCCCGTCACTAGCAATATCCCGTTCGGACGCCGGATGAGTTGATGCATGCGGGTGGCTGCGTCAGGGCTGAAGCCGAGCCCGTCGAAGGTGAGCGTGAGGCCCGAGCGATCCAGCAAACGCAGCACAATCGATTCGCCCAGAAGCGTTGGCAATGTCGCAACACGCAGATCGATGTCACGCCCTGCAACGGTAGCCTTTATGCGCCCATCCTGAGGCAAGCGCTGCTCGGCAATGTTGATCTGCGCCATGATCTTGATCCGGGACACCACGGCAGCTCGTAGATGAGGCGGCGGAGGCTCCACGTCGACAAGGTCGCCATCGACCCTTATACGCACACGCAGCGCTTGATCCGCGGGTTCGACATGAATGTCGGAGGCACGGGCCTCGACGGCACGCCGGATCAGCTGGTTCACGATCCGGATCACCGGCGCTTCAGAGGCGATGTCTTTCAGACGCGCAACATCAGCGGCGGTATCCTCGACAGATGGCTCGCCAAGATCAGCGTCGCCCCGCTCCAGCGCGCGCGCGCGGGCATGACTTTCAAGCGCTGTCTCGATCTCAGAGGCTACACCGATGCTCATCACCACCGGGTGCCCGGTTTTCAGACAGATGGCATCCAATGCGCTCGTGTTGATGGGATCAGCAACCGCGACATGCAAACCGTCGGCATCCAATGCGAGCGTCATGACACGCGCTGCGCTGAGAAAGCGCAGACCCAACTCGTCGAGAAGCGGGGGGTCTTCAACGAAGTCGTCAGGCTTGGCGCGCGCGACATTCAAGGTTGCACAGAACCCGTCGGCGATCACACGATCGGACGCAAAGCCGAGTCGCGTGAGGACGTGGTCAAGGCGTTCACCGGACTCGCGCGCGACCTTCTCGGATCGGACGAGTTGCTGTTGGGAGACCACGCCTTCTTCTTGGAGCCAAGCCCCTAGGCGCTCGAGCATTTCAGCCCCGTTCGAGCCGCCTGCCAACAGTGGGAGGTTGTCCTTCACATCCCCTTCGTAAAGGGTCTCTTCGACACTCTCATGACACTCCGCTGATGGGCAGTGCAGCTAGTAAAAGTTGATCGGACCGTAGAGCCATCCCATCCAGAATCCCAGGGCGAGGAATGGTCCGAACGGTATCGCAGTCGACATGCTCAACCCACTGCGCCAACCTCTGAGAACGGCAAAAGCGAGGCCACTGAGACAGGCCCAGATCAGGACCGAAGGTAGCGCGTGCGCGCCGAGCCACGCGCCGGCTGCCGCCAGCAGCTTCGCATCACCAAGCCCAAGCGCGTCGATCCCCCTGAACCGCCGATAGGCCCAACCAATTCCGGCGAGCGCCGTATAGCCGATCCCTGCCCCAAGCAGATGAACCAACAGCGGACCGGTCAATCCTGCAGCGGATACGCCAAGCCCAAAAAGCATCAAAGGCAGCGTGCCTGTGTCCGGAAGCCGAAGACAGCGCAAGTCGATCAAGCTTAGTGCGAGCAACCACCAACCAAGAAGCGCTCCAAGGAGGGCAATGCCTGGGGGGCTGACCCAAACCGCCCAGACCGCAAGAACCAGTGCAGTGAGCTCCACAAGTGGGTAGCGCCATGGCAGCGTCTTGCCGCAGCAGCGGCTCTTTCGGCTGAGCATGAGCCACGAGCCGATAGGAACCAAGTCTCTGGCAGCAAGCGTCTCTCCGCAGTGATCGCAAACAGATCGACCATGCACAGAGGATCGCCCTGATCCGAAGCGGTCCGCCACAAGCATGGCGAAACTGCCGATCGCAGGTGCTACAACAATCGTAAGGACTTCGACGAGCGACAGTTCGTGCTCCCGGACGCGTCATAGGTTGCAGCTACGCGAGACCACGTAGCCACTTCCATCTGAAACGAAAAGAGCCGGCACACAAGGTGCCGGCCCGAATGTCAGTGGGACTGTGACCTGTTTAGCGAACTTCGACGAAGATCGGGTTGGCGTAGAACCAGAGGTCGGTCCATGCCTCGACATCCGCGTCCAGGAACTTCACGCCGGCGGCGTCGACCGGAAGGTGATCCGGGCACGCCTCGGGATCGAATGTCGCGTTCACCGCATTCCGCGCACGGAAGCTCGAATTGCCTGTGACAGCGAGCGCTTCAACTGAAGCATCGGCAACTTCTTCGTCGCTCGTACCTTCGCCCGTAGCCGTGCAGGGGATCAGGGACGAGAAGTCGTCGAGCAGCGGGTTACCGTCAGCGTCGGTCTCGTTCGGTGTCGCTTGCGGCATATTGGTGCCACGCACCCGGAAGTACATGTCGTTCTCGATGCTCGAGACCGGGATCGTGCCGCTGGCAATCAAGTGCTCGCCGGACACTTCGAACTCGCTGTCCGCATTCGAGCCGTCACCATTCACGTCGTTGTCGACGGTGGCGAAGATCTCCGTCGTCGGGTTGGAGACATTCGTGGTGTAGGCCGGGTCTGAGGGATCGATGATACCCGTGATGTCACCACGGATCACATCGATGTGGCTCAGCATCGGCTCGTTGGTCGGGATGTCGATACCGATCTGCGCCAGCGACTGGTTGGCGAAGAAGTAGGGCGAGAAGTTCGGTCCTTCGGGATCACGAAGCTTGATCACCCACTCGATGTCCGCGCCGCCCGGTGTGACCTCGAGGGTCTCGCCCATGGTCGCACACTTGTTGCCCTGACACATGACGAAGAAGAACTCGTCGATCAGATCTCCCATCACGGAGAAGCTGTTTCCGTCACGCATGCCGCGTACGATCTTCTGCGATGTTACCCGGCCAAAACCGAAGTCGGACCCACGCACATAAGCATAGAGCTGGTTGTACTCACCCGGCCACGGATCAAGCGTCGACTGCGGCTCGAACGGACCGAAGGTACCACGGTTGTGCCAGTCGGAAGAACCGAAGTTGAAGAAGCGACGGCCTTCACCAAGCAGGGCATCCCACATGGTTTTTACACCCGGGCGACCCAGCACAAAGCGCTCCTGGAGCGAGGTGCCGATGTCGGCGGGTGCCGGATCAGCACAATCCTCGCAGGCATCGAGCTGGTCGTACTGGTCGTTGCCAGACGGTTCCGTCAGACGGTCTTCAAACAGTGCGTTCAGCTCTGCGCGGAGTTCGTTGAGCGTCGCGTTCGAAATCGGATTCCCATCGAAGTCGAAACCGGCGACGGAAACCTCTGCACCCGAGTAGGCGCCTGCGCCACCATAGGTGCCCAAGCCGGCAGTCGGTCGGTCGGCTTCGTACGTTCCACGTCCGCCGTTTGCGAACTGGTGTCCAGCGATCATCTCGGCGCCGAACACGACAGAGCGGGTGTCGTTGGGGTTCTGCGGGAAGAAGAGGCCGGCAGTGTGGAAGTCACGGAAGTGCTCCACATTGTAGCCACGGTTCTCCGTGCTGGCAAAGCCACCCTGACGCTCGACGTGAGCGGGGACGTAGTATGCATTGTCGAGGTAGCGGTCGCGCAGGAACTCGACTGCGGCAACCGACACTGCATGGCCTGCATCGCCCGTGAGAAGCTCACTATCGAAGACACCGCCAGCGACACCCGGCTTAGGAATGCCGTTGTTCGCCGGGTTCTCGAAGTCATTCTCTTCGCCGCCGCTGGTGTCACCGTCACCGCGATCAAACAGGTACTCGAACTGGCCAAGCGCATATGCGTTGTCGTTCGAGAACTGGCCGTTCAGGATGGACATCGAGATGTGCTCGTGACCCGGAGCATTGTGCTCGACACCGAGCCAGACGGGCTGATCGCCGGTTTCGCCGATCGCTTTCTGCAGCGAATAGGCGTATTCGGTGATGGATTGCCAGCGCCACATTCTGCCGTTGTTTTCATCGCCGAGGATGTTTTCTTCGCCGATCGTGTTGACCCAGCGATCGCCCGAACCCGAAGCCTCTCCATCATACTCGGGATCATCGAAGCGGCAATCGCGATCACCCGACCCGCCGTGGCCGGTCTGCGCAAACCAGTCCAGACCATAGGTGTTGAGCGACTCGTTGACCACGGTCTGAACAGACATTGCGCCATCGGTGCAAGTGGTGTGGTTGTGCTTGTCGCCGTTCAGATATGCGCCGTTGGATTCCAACTCAGCGATCTTGTTCAGGGGTTCAGCCGAAGCTGTGGCTGAACTCAGGGCAATAAGACTCACCCCCGCGACGAGCGCTTTCGCGCCCGCGGGCAATTGTTTCGCGATCATTGATGCCTCTCTGTCAGAAAACCCGTCTATTATGGGCTTTAACAGTGGTAGCGACGAAGAATTACAGTAGCACCTTGCAATAAAGACGATTTCATCACGGAATTTTGACTTTCCACATTTTGTTATGTTATAACAGATGGATATCGGGTTTCTGTGTTGACGAAAAATAGTATGCGAACCGTCACCTCACCTTCGCTAAATGGTTACAGGCAGCCCACAGAAGTCCGAGGTTTCCTTCAATCTCGGGTACGGAGGCCGTTAAAGTGCGCTTTGCTGGGTTGATCCGAGAGCCGCTTGTGCAGTTCCTCGCAATCGGACTCGTGCTATTTGGAATAAGCAACGCGATTTCACCCCGGAAGGCCGCGGACCCGCGTGAGATCGTGCTGGATCAGGATGTCTACAGCCGCTTGGCGTCGATCTTCGCAGAGAAGAACAATCGCGCGCCGACGGTCGAAGAGATGGCGCCTCTCGTTGATCGGTTTCTGATAAACGAAACGCTGTTTCGCGAAGCAAAGTCCCTCAATCTCGACCAAGGGGACGAGATGATCCGTGAACGGCTCGTGCATCGAATGCGCCTCCTGATCTACAATGGTATCAACGTCGACCCGCCAAGCGAGCCTGTGCTGCGCAAGTGGGTTGACGCGAACAAGCAAAGGTACCAATCGCCAGAACTTCTGAGTTTCAAGGTGATCGCTCTCGACGCCAACGAAGCCGAGGCCCGACGCGAAGCGGAAAATGCACAGACGCGTAAAATTGCCGGCGAAGTCGTAAAACCAGCGGGGATCCGCATGCTCACCTTTGCCGAACGTCCGCGGCTTCAGCTGTCTCAAGCATTTGAAACAGCATTCGTAGATGCCGTCGCAGCGTTAGAGCCCGAGACTTGGTCCGCTGTGCCTTCATCACGTGGCTGGCAGGTTGTCGAGTTGATCAAGCGGGTGCCTCCCCGGGCGCCGACGTTTGAGGAGATTCAAAGCACGGCCCGCAAGGATTGGAAGCACGAAGCGACACAGCGCGTCGCACGGGAAACCTTGGATGCCTTGATGGCGAGCTATTCCGTGAGTGAGCTCCCCTATGACCGTGATACCGTCGAACTTCTGTTTCCCGAAGCCCAGGTGAATGCAGCCGGAGTGGTATCCCAGTGAAGTCGGCGCTGTTGATAGGTCTGATTGCGATGCTCTGGTCGAGCCTGGCCATCGCGCATCAGACCGATGTTGCCGTTTCGCGGCTCACCGAACTGGGTGAAGGGCGCTATGTTTTTGCTTGGGAACTGGAACCAAACAAGGACCGGGCGGTGCCGCTCAATCCGATCTTTCCGGCGCATTGTGCGCTTGAGGATCGGGTTCTGGACTGCGGCTCGGAAGGCCTGGTCGGCGTACTCGGGTTCGAGAGGATTGGCGCTGGGCAGTCAGCGGCGATCTTCAAGATCAATGATCTGAGCGGTCAGACGCGGATCTTAACCCTTACGCCATCTGCACCGACGGTCGAGATGTCGCCCGAGCTTGATGGATCGACATGGGCCGGAATGGCAGAGATCGCTGCCGCATATACCGCGATCGGGATCGAGCACATTCTGCTGGGAGTCGATCACCTACTGTTCGTGCTGGGCCTCATCTGGATTGCAACGCGTCGATGGATGCTCCTGAAGACCATAACTGCCTTCACCATTGCCCACAGCCTCACCCTGGGGGCCGTCACCTTCGGCTGGGTGGGCGTCCCCGAGCCATTGGTGAACGCACTGATCGCGCTATCGATCGTCTTCATCGGGGTGGAAGTGCTGCGCGCGCAAACCGGAGAAACCAGCCTGACGCTCCGCCATCCATGGGCCGTCGCCTTCGGGTTCGGCCTGCTACACGGCTTCGGGTTCGCCTCGGCACTGGTCGAGCTCGGACTTCCTGGCGATGCGGTACCGCTCGCCTTGCTGGCCTTCAACATCGGGGTCGAGATCGGCCAGATTGCCTTCGTTTTTGTTGTCCTGGCGATGGCGTGGGCGTACCGCACGATGTCCGTACAATGGCCCACCTGGAGCCAGATCGCCCCCGCCTACGCCATAGGCTCGATCGCAGCCTATTGGTTCTTCGAACGTGTCACCGCAATGGTTGGAGCCTAGAAAATGCGAACCATCTTAGCCGCATCAGTTGCCCTGATACTCAGCTTTGCCGCCACCCCTGCGTTGGCGCACAGCACCGAAGGCGTCGCGGGAGGGCTGATCAGCGGCCTCCTCCACCCCATTCTCGGGCTTGATCACCTGGTCGCGATGGTTGCCGTCGGACTTTGGGGCGCACAGCTTGGCAGACCACTGATCATCGCGCTTCCAATTGCCTTTCCCATTGTGATGGCACTCGGGGGTGTTCTCGGTCTTGCGAACGCCCCGATGATCGCGGTGGAAGTTGGCATCGCCCTCTCCGCATTGGTGCTAGGGCTCGCTGTGGCGTTTGCCTACCGGGCACCTGTGTTCCTTGCCATTGCGCTAGTTGCCGTCTTCGCGGTGTTCCACGGCTACGCGCATGGCCAGGAGTTGCCAGAGGCCGCCTCGCCGCTCGCATATGGAATTGGATTTGTCGCGGCAACAGGTCTGCTGCATGCGGTGGGCATCGCCATCGGCCTATTGAACGATTGGCGCCCCAGAGGCCCGTCGGTCGTGCGCGGAGGTGGCGTGCTGGTGGCTCTCGCGGGTGTCTACTTCACGGCCAACGTAGTCATCACATGAAACGCGCGACAGGTCCGGCGTCGGGCATCGCGCTGGTTGCGGTTCTACCGAGCCCGGCAAACGCGCACCTCGTCGGAGTCGAATTCGGTGATTTTTACGCCGGCGTGCTGCATCTCATCGTTGCGCCGGAGCATGTCGCCATCCTGGTGGGGTTGGCGCTGGTCGCCGCCTTCCAGCCGATCCAGTCCGCCCGTTTCACCCTGCTGTCGCTCCCGCTCGGGTTTCTGCTCGGCACAATTGCAGGCAGCCTGACGGGTGTCGAGACCGGTCTGAACTCTGCAATCGCCGCGACACTCTGCGTGACAGGCGGCTTGGGTGCGGCGGCAATCCGTCTGCCGGGTATAGCGACAACGTTTCTCGCGGGGCTGATCGGTGTCGTACATGGCTATGCCAATGGCGCACCCGTACAAGGCACGGCTGTCGATTGGTGGCTTTACTCGGGCGGTGTCATAGTGATCGGCACTGTACTCGGGACCCTCGCCATTGCCGCTGCGAGGGCTCTGGCCACAGAGCGCACGTGGATGCCGATCACTTACCGGGTTCTTTCAAGCTGGATCGCCGCAATCGGGCTGATGTCTTTCAGCATGCAGATGCTCGTCTGACCTACATCAGTTCGGGAAGAGTTGACGCGCCAGCTGCTGAACCGCTGCCTGACCAGGGACAGTCCGATTGACCGCGACGAGCAAGGCCTTGGCGGCATCAGGATCCACCGGCGCCAACGATTGCGCCATGTTCAGCAAAGGACGCAGCGCGGGCGAAAACTCCGGGCTCATCCGCAGAATACGAAGCAGTTCGGGCGCAAGTCTGCGGGCATCGCGGACCACATCTCCGCTGAGGACTGTGCTGGCGCCCAGACGAAGGAACGCATCTCTGGCTCGCCAGTAGGCAACAAGACTTTGTGCAAACAAGTCCGCATCAGGGCTGTCCGACAGATCAACCGCATCTCGCGGGGAAGGTGAGAAGCGCTCGACCAATGCCATCAGACGGTCGATGGGCGCATCAAGCGGTTCGTAGACGGTGCGAGGCGCCTCGAACACAACCAGCGGCAAGTCGTCTGTGTTCAGCGCTCCTTCTCCTGCGTAGGCGGCCAGGGCGTCGGGTCCTGCAAGAAAACCACCGTAGAGTGCGAGAGGGCCGTCCAATCCGATCTTGCGCAGCTCGGCGCGCAAACGCGGCGAAGATGGCCACTCACTGCGCAGAACCGGACGCTCGCCTCCCGCCTGGCCCACCAGAGCAAGGATCGGAGTCGCCAGATTGAAATTTCCGACCTGCAGACGCGCGTCGGGAAACTCGGCGAGAAAGCTCCGGATTATCAGGCGCAAAGTTGGCTCGTCGAGTTGGTGCAAAGGCAGCCACTGCGCAAATGATCCGCTGTCGGAGAGACGGTTGCGAACTTGCCGAAAATGCTCGCGCGTGTAGAGCAGCCCGACACCATCTTTGGCCGGATGGAAATTGTCGGCGATGATCACGTCATACGTGTTGGGCGTAACGTTCACGAAGCGCCTTGCATCGGCGACACCAAGCTCTATCCGCCCGTCCGAAGCCCGAATGTCTCGGTCCGCCTCCTCAAACGCCGGCACAAGATCGAGAACTTCGGGCAGAAGTTCTACCGCATCGACGTGCAAGTCCTCGTAGGCAGCAGCGGCTGCAACCGTGGCACCTGTGCCGACGCCCAAGAACAATGCCCTGCGTGGCTTCGGATGTTGGAGAAGGATCGCGTGCCCCTGCGTCCGGTCCAACGCATACGATGCCGTGCCCCCCATCACCAGCGTGCCATTCACCCGCAGATGCAAGTCCCCGGCCGCGTCCCGGATGATGTTGACGTTCGCGGCAACACCTTCGCGATACGTGACAACGGAAGACCCGGGCGGTGCCGACACCAGACGATGATCGACCGGTCCCGCAATCACTGTCATCGCGAACATCGCAATCATTGCGACGCCAAGACCCTGCACTGTTCCGGACCACGCTCCACGCCACAAGGCTAGCAGCAAGAGGTAGCCGAGGGAGATGCCCGCCATAGCGGCGATGACACCAACCGTAGGGATCACGAGGACGCCCACCAAGACCGGCGCCACCGCGGAACCAGCGAGATTCGAGGCAAACGCGAGACCAAGACCACCAGCTGGTCTTCGTGCCGCCTGAGCGAGATGCGCAAACAGAGCGCCTGTCGCAACGCTTGTGGGTCCGAAAACCAACGCGGCACAAGCCAACTCGGCAATGAGCGCCCCGGCAAAACTGAAACCGGTCGCTGAATGGACACCTTCATAAGTCTCACGCACCAGGAAAATGGCGAGGACGCCCACAAGTCCCGCCAGAGCCGAGGCAGGGATGAGCAGGCCGAGTGGTCGTTCAGACCACGGCGCAACCTTCCCCCAAATCTGCCAAGCAGCGGCCCCCATTGCCGTCCCAAGGAGATAGACGGTGAGAGCGGCAGCGAAAGAGTAGACTGTGTTCTCGAGCAACTGAGCCAGCGCTCTCACGCCCGCAACTTCGAAACCGATGCCGAGGAGCCCCGTGAGAAACACGGTGAGCATGAGGTGAGGCGAGATTGTCTGTGTGTCGACCTTCGCAAGCCGCGCCTGTGCCTTTGGCGAGACTTCACCCGAGCCAGGTCCTGCGAAGGTCCACGCAGCGCACAACAAGTTCACAAACGCAAAACAGATAAGCGTCGTGGTGTAGCCAGCCGAGGGAACAATCCAGATCGTCGTCGCAAGCACGCCGAGCACCGCACCTGCCGTGTTCGCAGCATAGAGCCCTCCGACACCGGTCGTGCGCCCCGTGCGACAGGACAACAAGCGCTCTGCCGCGGGAAGGGTCGCACCCATGGCAACAGTCGCCGGCAGAAGCAATGCTGTGGTCCCGCTGAAGGCAACCAGCCACCGCCAGAGTTCGGATGGGGAGGGACCCATGGCCGTCGAGAGGGTCTGGTTCGCAAGCGGGACCAGCCAGATCAGCGCCAGCGCCCAGCCCCCGATGATCAGCTCGAGACATACATACCAGAGACCCGGCCGGGCACTTGCCGCAACACGCCGATCGAAGAGCCAAGCGCCAATCGCGAGGCCGGAGAAAAACGCCGCAAGAATAGCAAGAAGAGAAAACACTTCGTGTCCGAGCCCGACCGTCAGCATCCTCACCCAGACAATCTGATAGGCGAGACCCGCCGTACCGGATAGAAAGACGATGATGTGCAGGGCGGTGGGTCCGCCGAGCCAACTGGCTCGTGTTGCCACCTCGCCCAGACCCGTGGCAGTGGCAGACGACTTCTCGCTCACCTGAATGAGACGGTGTAGCCCCAACTGTCGATCCGCTCCGGAAGCGCATTGAACGCCGCGGTCATCCGCGGCTCGCCCTGGTTCGGGGGCACTTCATGCATCACATAGCTGGGAAAGAGGATCATGTCGCCGGGTGCAACCTGGGGCGTGCGGTAAACTGGTGCGTTGAACGCGTTGACTTTGCAGGCCTTGTTTTCATTGGACATCACAAACGTGTCCGATGCCGCGGATCGGTGGAACACCGTCGATGATCCGGGATGCGTCTCGGTGAGATAGATCACCCCGGAAATGAAGCTGTTGGCGTGGTTATGCATCTTCTGCGCACCGCCTGGCTCCATCCGGTTGATCCAGATCTCCTTCACACCCCAGTTGAGCCGCTCGCCCAGAAGGACCTCGCCAAACGCTGTAATCTTCGGAGCTGCATGTTGCAGCACGGCTCCGTAGTTCTTGTGTGCACGCGGATTGGTCGTCGGCGTATGGCTGAGAAGTGCCGTGCGGACGTTATTGTCGGTTCGGCTCGTATCGAACTGGAGGATCAGTGCGTCAACGAGCTTCTGCGGGATCACTTGCCGACACACCATCACCGGCGTAGGAAATATCCCGATCACATCGTCCGTTCGTGCGGCACCAACGGTGTTGGATCGTCCGGAAGCAGCCGACCCCTGGCGTTCAATTTTCACCGATCGTCTCTTTGCTGCGCGAACGGGATGCAGCTGCTCGGGCTGCCTGGAGGCGAGCACGCACCGGGTTCACTGCACGAACATCACGCACCACCTCTGCACTCAGGATCCGGATGTCGTTGTGGATCCCGTAGGTGTCCTCATAGCCGTGAGACGCGCTCATCTGACCTATGACCCGAACTCTAGCGTTGTCTGCCAGACCAGTCCGATCGAACTCCTCCGATGGGTAGACCAGCACAAACGGCAGATGATCACGCTCATCCACAGTCGTGCAGTAAGGGCAAAACGAGGTCGGCGCACCGACCAGAACGAGGAACGGGCTCTGTTCATCTGGTGCCGGGGCAAGAAACCCCGCGAGTTCCACGTGACGGCCCGAGAGCTCAACTGCAGTAGGGGATGGTTTGCCGCGTAGCGTGAACAGATCGCGCATCTGAACGCCGAGCACGCGTTCGCCCTCTGGGGTTTGCTCGGCAGCATTTACCGGGAACACACCGATGCATACCAGAAACAGGACAGGCAGGAACGCCTTCATTTTTCTCACCCCTTTGTGGTTGCTCCGAGTCCATACCATGGGGCCGAGGAGTGGTCAGCGCCAACCGACACGCGTCACCAAAACTTCATGCCAATGGGTCACCCCGTGCGGGAGCGCAAGCCGAACAGAGTCGCAACTTTTGAACCCGCGTTGGCCTCGACGTTGTGATCTCTGGATGTTCGGTCCCGACATGTTCCACGCGCTCATTGTCAGCCGCGAATTCGGTGCACCTTGAGCAGCCTGCCACTCTCCCGAGGCTGCCGAGAGACGCTCCGCCACATCTCGCGGAAAAGGCGGTTCTCAGACCGTACCTTTCTTGTAGGATCAGGTCGGTTATGTCACCGGAGAGCAAAAGTGCACGACACCGCTAGAGCCACCGAGGCGATGTCGCAGTTGCGTGGCTGGATTGAGAGCCGACTGATCGGCCGCACCCCGCTTGTGGAGCGGCTGCTGATCGGCCTCTGCACCGGCGGGCACGTCTTGGTGGAAGGGGTACCGGGGTTGGCCAAGACCCGAGCGGTGCGCCTTCTCGCCGAAGGTTGCGATGCGAGTTTCGCCCGCGTGCAGTGCACGCCGGATCTGATGCCGTCGGATCTGACAGGAACGCCCGTGTTCCGACCGGACAGCGGCACATTTGTTTTTGTGCCCGGGCCGGTGTTTCACAGCATTCTTCTCGTCGATGAAGTAAACCGTGCACCCCCAAAGGTCCAATCCGCATTGCTGGAGGCGATGGCCGAAGGACAGGTCAGTGCGGGTGGAGAGACCCATAAGTTGCCGGAACCCTTTATGGTCGTCGCCACTCAAAATCCGATCGAGCACGAGGGCACGTTCCCGCTTCCCGAAGCGCAACTCGACCGCTTCCTGTTCCACGTGATCGTGACGCCACCCGGGCCGGCCGATGAACTGCTCATCCTTGATCTGATCGATGCGGAGTTTGTCGAGCTCGCAACACCCAATGTGCGGTTGGCAGTCGACGATCTTTGTGCGGCGAAGAAGGCAGTCCAAGCCGTCCATGCGGCACCTGCACTCAAGGACTTCATCGTCAGGCTGGTCACGGCAACGAGGGACACCGAGGCCAATCCCGAGATTGCCCATCCCGTGTCACCGCGTGGTTCGATCGCCTTGCTCGCGGGTGCACGTGCCAGAGCATGGCTGCATGGCCGGGACTTTGCGACACCGGAAGATGTGATCGCGCTCGCAAAAGATGCGATTGCGCACCGAATGGTTCTGACATGGCGCGCGGAGGCGGACGGCCTGACGGCCCGGGAGCTCGTACAGAGACTGCTCGACCGTGTCGAGCCGCTCTGATCGATGGTCACGCTCGAGTTCGATCACCTGATGAGACTCCGGCTCTTGGCCCGGCAAACCACAACACCCGCCTCGCTGACGCGCTTGCCCGGCGGGTTCGTCACCCGAGCGAGGGGGCAAGGGCTCGAAACAGCCGATTTACGCGCCTTCACAGAAGGTGATGATCCAAGACACATTGACCGGAACGCGACCGCGCGCAGCGGCAAGCCGCAGGTACGTACGTTTCAGGCGGAGCGCGACCGTACAACGCTTCTGGTGGCCGATTTTCGTCCATCAATGCTCTGGGGCACACGGCGGACGCTTCGCTCCATTGCTGCAGCAGAAGCGCTTTGTCTCACCGGCTGGCAAGCGGTGACCGATGGAGGGCGGGTCGGGTTGCTTGCAATTTCAGCAGGAGCGCCTCGCTTTGTCGAGCCGCGCGCCCGTGACCGTGCGATGGTCGCGGTGATCGGCGAGATGTCGCGCGCACATGATGCAGCGCTCGAACTCGCAGACGCACCGGACCCTCCGTTGGCAGACGCGCTCGAACTCACACGTCGCCTCGCACGGAGACGGGCCGAGGTTGTACTCGCGACGGCGTTCGACACCCCAGGCGAGACTTTCACCGGAGCAGCGCTTCAGCTGGAGGCCCGCGTTTCCTTGTCCGTCATTCGCATCGTTGATGCCTTCGAGACATCGGCACCAGAGCTGCGCTACCGGTACTGTACTGTGTCAGGCCGTTCCGGAGTGGCTGCCCCTCGGCAGCTCTCGGAAAGCAATTTCGCCCAACTTTCGATCGCGAACACCTACCACGCAGCCTTTCCTCCCGAGATGCAGGTCTAGTTTGCCCGAAGACGCCGACATCCTGACGGGCCTCTACGGCTTGCGCGTTGCCGGACCGGACTGGATCGATCTTGCCACAGCGTTGGCGGTCGGCATCCTTGTTGCCGCACTGCTGCTCAAATTGTCCGGCGGCGCACGCGTGTTGCGACCGTCAAGCCTGAGGCTGGAGCGTTCCTCGTACAGTGACCTGCCGGATCGGGATCGAACCACAGCACTTGCAAACCTGCTTCGAGAAATGACGGAGGCAGCCGCCCCTGGGCAAGCGCACTGGACCGAACGCGCAGCAGAGCGCTTCGGGCTCGAACGTGCGTCGCTGCTGGACCTACGCAAGGCGCTCTACGACCCCAACGAAAGCTTCGATCCCCGCCGGCTAGAAGACATGCTCGATCAGGCATGCCGTATCGCGCGGATCTGAGCGATGCTGGAGTTTGCCGATCCTGCGTTCTTGCTCCTGCTGCTGGCGCCTTTGCTGGCCTGGCGGGTGATGCCCGCGGAGAGGCGCGGCGGTGCCGCCCTTCTTGTCCCGGAGGGAATCGGCGCACGCCTTGGCGGCACATCCGGGCAAACGCGGTCATTGCACCGTCGAGGCGCCCTGCCCCTGCTGCTTTGGGTGTCACTTATTGCGGCGCTCGCCGGACCGCGCCTCCTTGTGCCAAACCCGGCGCTTCCAGTCAGCGGACGCGACTTGGTGCTGGCTCTAGATCTATCTGGCTCGATGGTTCGCGAGGACTTTTTCATCGATGACCGGGAGGTTTCTCGCCTGGCGGCGCTTAAGCACGTGGCGACCCGGTTTGTCGAAGGTCGAGGCGGTGACCGTGTCGCTCTCGTCGTCTTCGGAAGCCAAGCCTACTATGCGACACCGCCAACCTTCGATGTCGCCGCCGTCGCACATGCCATTGATGCTGCGGAGATCGGCATTTCTGGGCGCGCCACGAGCATCAGCGGCGCGATTGGTCTCGCCTTGCGGCGCTTGAACCAGAGCGAGGCGGAGGCAAAGGTCGTGATCTTGTTGTCTGATGGCGTCCACAATTCGGGCCCAGTCAAGCCTCGGGATGCGGCGCGCCTTGCCGGCGAGCTAGGTGTTCGCATTCACACCATCGCGATGGGACCGCGTGAGCATAACGCAGCCGACCGGAGCCGAGACGGCGTTGACACCGAAGCGCTCAGTGCGATCGCCGAACTCTCGGGGGGCGAGTACTTTCGCGTGCGCACGACAGAGGACCTAGTCTATGTGACTGAATCAATCGACCAGCTTGAAGCGATATCGACTGGCGGACCAACAGCGCTTGTGCATCGCCCGCTTTGGATCTGGCCCGCCGGATTTGCGATGATCATCGCCGCAGGCATGATGATCGGTTCCTTCAGAGAATGATCGAAGCTCTTGGATACGTCTGGCTGCGGCCTTACTGGCTTGCGCTCATACCGCTCGCGGCAATTTTGGGTGCCATCCTGGCGAAACGCGCCGACAGATTGGGGGCTTGGGAGAGCGCGGTCGATCCTGAGTTGCTTGCAGCCATGCGCAAGATGGGCCGTGTTCTACCACTGAGCGGGCGGCAGAACTTGTGGCCGTCGCTGGCCGTCGCGGCACTTGGCCTCGCACTCGCCGGACCGGCCACGGAGCACCGCGACACGACCAGCTACCGCAATCTTGATGGTGTGGTGCTGGTGATCGACCTCTCACCGTCTGTGTCGGAAAGCGGCCAACTTTTCGAAGCGCTCACCGCTGCGCGCATCGTCGCGAAGGCAGCAGGAACCCGCCAGACCGCCGCTATTGCCTATGCTGGCGAGGCCTACACGATCGCTCCGTTCTCAACAGATACTCGCGCACTTGATGGCGCCTTGGCCCTCATCGACCCGGACGTCATGCCGATTGGCGGCAGTCGTGCGGCCGAAGGTCTGAAGCTCGCCCGCCATATGCTCGAAGAGGCTCAGATCCTCATATCGGATGTTGTCCTGATAAGTGATGGCGGTGGCCTTGGACCCGCGGCATTTGATGAAGCTGCGGCACTTGTCAGTGCAGGCGCGGCCCTTTCCGTACTAGAGGTGCCAGGCGACGCAGCAGGCGTCACCACGCTGGCGGCACTCGCCCGTGCGGGCAACGGTCGGATAGCGACGCATGCCGACCCCTACCCTGTTGCAGATCACATCTCCCTGCGCCCTGCAGAGCGGCTCGCAGAGACCGACTACGCGATCCTCGTGCTAGAGGATATCGGTCGATACCTCCTCATCATCGCGCTTTTCCCTGCGTTCCTGCTTTTGCCCCGCCGGAGCCGGGCATGACGCTCCAACGCGTGCTTGTCGCGGGTTCAGCCGCACTGTTGAGCATATGCTTGGCGCTGAGCGGAACCACTCCCCTTGGCCGCATCCTTCTCGAGATAGGTCTTCCGAGCACGGCATTGCCGTTGTTGGACGAGCCCACGCTCCGGGGTGCCGCGCTCTTCGAGGTCGGCCGTTTCGAAGAAGCAGCAGAGCAGTTCGAAACTGCGGGCATGGACTTCAATCAGGGCGTTGCCTGGGCGCATGCAGGGGACTACGCCGCAGCACTGGTGGCGTGGGAGCGCGCTCTGCGCCACGATCCCGACGACGCGGAAACCATCTCCAATCACCGGCTCATCACATCTCTCTTGTCCGGGACCCAGTTTGAACCTTTCAAACTTCCGAAGGAACGCGAGCGTGACGGGCCGACATTGCTTGCCGAACCGGGTCAGGGCAAAGGTCGCGCTTCCGGTGAAGGTGATGACGTGAACAACGCCAGCACATCGATCTGGATGCCCGAACTGTCCACCTCCGGTATTCGCCGCGTTCCGAACATCTTCGACGCCCAGTTCATCGGCGCTGATCGCCGCTGGCTGGCAACGCTCGAGGACCAGCCAGGTGTTTACCTGCGGGCGCGCCTCGCTGCGGAGCAAAAAGCGCGCGAAGCCGCCGGCACCGCACTGCCAGCCACGGAGGCGCCGCATTGAGATGTCTGCTTGCAGTTGCGGCGTTGCTCTTTGGCGTACCCGCGCACGCGCAGCAGGGCATAGAGCCCGGGGATACCAAGCTGAGACTTGTCCTAGAGCAGCGCGCCCAGGCACCCTATCCCGGCGAGATGGTTCTGCTGTCGATCCATGGTACCTTCAAGATCGCGGTCGTTCGCGAGAAGCTGCAGCAACCCACGCTGAAGGCGTTCGATTGGATGCAGCTAGGCGAGGACCGATGGTACAAGGACTTTGAAGATGGCTTCGAGGTTCTCAAGTTCGAACGGCGCATGGCCCTGTTTCCAAGGCAATCGGGCCAACTGGATGTGACGCCATTTACTCACGAACTCGAGATGCTCTCGCGGCGCGGCGAGACCATTCCGGTGGCTCAGACCTCCAACGGCCTGATGCTCGAGGTCGCCGAACAGCCCGAGACAGAAGACTGGTGGTTTCCGGTGCGCGCAATTGAGGTCTCAGATCGCTGGTCCAATCAACCGGAAGCCCTTGAGCCAGGCGGTGCTGCGCTGAGGGTGGTGACCCTCACAGTCAAAGGTTCTGCGGCACAGCGTATCCCGCCCATGCCGGCGTTGACCGGGGCCGGGGCGCACATCTTTCCACACCCGGACAAACGACTGACCACGCTTGGCCCTGACGGGCCCGTGACTCGAGTGTTTTGGCGATGGACCGTTCGACCAGATCAGGATTCCGCTGGCTATCTGAACCCGTTGAGGATTGCATACTTCGACACCAAAGACCGTGAGACCAAGGAAATAAAGATCGCGGCTCAACGTGTGGCCTACAAAAACGGACCCCAGGTCGTGCGTCCGTCATCGGGGCAGGTCGATGCGACTCGGGATGTCGCGCAGAGCTCGTCCACCTGGGCGTTCGAGCTCCCGAACGGAAGCCTGCCTCTTGCGGTCATTTCAGGTTTCTTGATCGTGGCCACGATTGGCCTCCGGAAAGGTCAATGGCGGTGGCCGGCCTGGTTGCGGCGTGATCCCTTGCTCAATGCGCTTCGTCGCGAAGTGCGACGCAAGAACTACAGCGCAGTTCGCCGTATCGGGCATAAGATTGTCTCGCGACACCAAACTGAAGCACCGATCGAGCTTCTTCAACTGGACCAGTCGCTGTTTGGAAAGGACAGGCAGCCTCCGCCGTTGGGGGATGTGGCGCGCGCGGTTCGAGCTGCGGTATCCGGAATTGTGACGCACAAACACTGAACGTCGCAGTGACCTGACGGTATTCTTGAGACCTGCATACTGTGGCTAAGAACTGCTGCTCTGCGAGCGCATACCATCGCGGAACGTCCCGTCCGTGCTTTCAGAAAGCAGCAGGAGCGCTTCCGTCAGGTCTGCTGCGAACGGTAACCCAAGCCGTGGCAGGCGCTGCTCGACAATGCTGTCGCATAGATCCGCGAGTCCGAGGCCACGATAGTCGGCGACCTTGGCATCGTTCAACATCGCGCGATTTGGTGTTCCGTATTTGAACGACGCCAGGTCTAGCGATTGCTTCGAACCGTCCGGGTTCGTCTGAATGACAGCACCTCCAAACCAGTTTGGATCCGGCAACGTCAACGTGCCTTGGGTGCCGTAGATCTCGACATGCGGCAGGCTGTGGCCACACACATCCCAGCTCGCAACAAAACTCGCGTCGGCACCAGAGACAAAGCGCAACAATGCGCGGACGGAGGTCGGCAAAGCGATTTCGATAAGCTCTCCCGATCGCGTTCCCGAGCCGATGCGGCGCTCTTTCAAGCCGCTCGATGCCAATGCGGACACGCCTTCGAGTGGCCCCATAAGCTCGAGCAGTGTTGCGATGTAGTAAGGTCCCATGTCGAGAATGGGACCGCCGCCAGGTTGGAAGAAGAAGTCAGGATTGGGATGCCAGTCCTCCATGCCGCGGGACATGAACGTGGCAGTTGCGCCAACCACGTCTCCGATCCTGCCGTCCTGGATTGCGGCCCTTGCCGCCTGGACCGCTGCGCCCAAGATGGTGTCAGGCGCACAAGCTATCTGAAGGCTGCGCTCGTTTGCGAGCGTCGTCAGTCGGTCGAGTTGCTCACGAGAAACCGCCAAAGGCTTCTCTGAATAGACATGCTTGCCTGCCGACAGAGCCGCAGCGGAGACCTCCGCATGCGCTGTCGGCACGGTCAGGTTTAAAACGACATCGATATCCGCCGCGAAAAGTTGTTCTGGCAGGCATGCCTGGACGTTCCAACGATCGGCCCGTTCATTGGCCGCAGCCGGGTTCACGTCGGCACAGGCAATGATCCGGAAGCTGTCGGCAAAGTGGACTGCATTGCGGAAGTAGGTGTCGCTGACATTGCCGCAACCCATCACCCCGACACTGAGTGGAAGCGTTCTCATGACGTGCTGGCCTCACTGAAGAGCCGCTGTGCCATCGCCGCACTCCGGCTGAGAAAGCGCGGGAAGTCCGATGGTGCGTCGTGCTCCAGTACCAGATAGGCCGGGTGAGAGCGCATGATCTGATCTGCCCACTTGCGCCAAGGGAGAATCCCGTGGCCGAGATCCGCCCAGCCTTCCTCTTCATCAGTTGGCTGGGCGCCGCTCAGATCCTTCAAGTGAATCGAACGCAGCCTCGATGCATGTCGGGTCAGCATTGCGGGCACGTCGGCACCGCCTCGCGCAATCCAGGCGAGATCGGCCTGCCACCCCAGAGCCTCTCCAGCCGCCTCAAACAACACATCGAGCCCATGCCCTCCCGGCAGTTCGCGCAGCTCCCAATCGTGATTGTGGAACGACAGCCGCAAGCCTTGTTCCGCGAGACTGTTTGCGTGGTCTCCGAGAAGACGTCCACGTTGTTCCCACGCGGCCGGGTCGGGACCGAGGTCCCGCTCTACGAAACCCCAGACCACGAGGTCGCTCAGCCCAAGTTTCTGGGCACTATCAACGATCGTCTCAGCGTCGGCCAGCAGATCCAATCCCGCATGAGCGGTCCGGGCCGTAAGGCCGTGACGTGACAGCGCCCTTGCCGTCGCCGTCGGGTCGTCAAATTCAGGTGCGTGAAGCTCCACCTCTTCAAGACCCGCCGCGCAGACGAGCTCGAATTGATCATCAAGCGATCCCGCATGGCGGAGCGAGAAGAGCTGCACTGCAAGTGGGATCATGCTGGGCCTCCGGATCGTCGATGACAGGTCTTTCGGTGCTCGGGCCGGCGGGACCCGGCTGGTTGGCAAGCAACACATTTGGATGGCAATCGAACGGATCACCTGGCGCGGCACATTCTACACCATACAATGCGCAACTCTCGCTCGTCTGTGAGCGGCATGTTGAGTTCTAAGGGTGCGTCTCTCCCGCCAGTTCCATGGCCAGGGTTGTCATGATGCTGGTAACGGCCACCGGCAGCACCCGATGCTCGCGCTGGACGATTTGCACACTCGCGCTGGGAATGGTACCGGGGGCGATCGCATGTGTGCACAAGCCGAGCGGTCCGAGAAGCTGCGGCTCTATGTTTTGTGCCACCGCAAGCCACAGAACGTCGGGATCGTGCATCAGGATGGGGGTCACAGCCGAGTCCACCTCAACAAGGTAGTGAGGCGTGATGCGCCGACCCGCGAACATGGCATCAATGACGTTCCTCAGCCCTGAAGCGCGTGTCGGCACAATCAAGGGTCGCTGTGCGAGATCACCGAAGCTCAATGGTGCGTCGCACCTGGGCTCTGGACCTCTTGATACGCCGACCAGGGCGACGTCCTCAGATGCAACCGAGGACATACCCGGCACAAGCACCGGCTCGACCGCAACGGCAACGTCGAGCTCGCCCTGCGCCACATCCTCCGCAATCACGTCGTAGCTCATTGTTTCTAGTCGGAAGTTCACGTGCGGATGCTCACGCTGATAATTTCCGATCAGGCGCGGCAGAAACACCGTTGACAGTTCTGGGCCCACACCAATTCGCACCGTCCCGATGCGCTGCCCAGACAGGTCTGCGATCTGGCTTCCGACGCGCTTGAGATCGTTCAGATGATCCCGAAAGGCCTTGATGTAGATTTCACCTGCGGTTGAAAGCCGGACACCATTGGTCAGCCGGTCAAACAACGGCAAACCCAGTTCGGCCTCCAAGCCTAAGATCTGTCGATTGAGCGCTGACGGTGAAATGGCCAGGATCTCGGCGGCCCGGCGGATCGAGCCCAAGCGCGCGATGGCGTCGACGGCGGTATAGATCTGAACCAGTCTCATATTGTCAGTATAGCGTTGCGATTTTTGCAACACCATTGGGAAGATTCAGCAGCAGACAGGACAGCAGCCGTCAACTAGCGTCCGCACCGAACCGAACGATTACCCAGAATTCGACGGAAGACAGAGGAACAAACGACTGTGAAACTTCCCAAGTTGATGACGGCATCCTTGGCAATGATTGCCGTATCTGCACCGATCTCGATGGCCGCAGATGAAGAGATAAAGGTCGGCATTCTGCACTCACTCTCCGGCACAATGGCGATTTCGGAGACCACGCTCAAAGACACCATGTTGCTCCTGATCGAAGAGCAGAACGCCAATGGCGGCGTTCTCGGCAAGCAGTTGGTGCCGGTCGTGGTCGATCCGGCCTCTGATTGGCCGCTCTTCGCTGAGAAAGCGCGTGAGCTTCTGACCGAGCACGAGGTCGATGTCATCTTCGGCAACTGGACGTCGGTCAGCCGCAAATCCGTGCTGCCAGTGATTGAAGAGCTGAACGGCCTGCTGTTCTACCCCGTCCAGTACGAGGGCGAAGAAAGCTCGAAGAACGTGTTCTACACGGGAGCTGCGCCGAACCAGCAGGCGATCCCGGCCACGGACTATTACCTGGAAGAGCTGGGCGTCGAGAAGTTCGCCCTCCTGGGAACCGACTACGTCTACCCGCGAACGACCAACAAGATCCTCGAGCAATACCTCAAGGACAAGGGCATCCCGGAAGGCGACATCTTCGTGAACTACACGCCTTTCGGCCATTCCGATTGGTCGAAGATCGTTGCCGACGTGGTGGCCCTCGGCGCCGATGGCAAGAAAGTTGGCGTGATCTCCACAATCAACGGCGACGCGAACATCGGGTTCTACAAGGAACTTGCCGCGGCAGGTGTATCGGCCGATGACATTCCCGTGGTTGCCTTCTCGGTCGGTGAGGAAGAGCTTTCGGGGCTCGACACGACCAACCTCGTCGGGCATCTCGCGGCGTGGAACTACTTCCAGTCCGCAGATGCCGAGGCCAATGAGGCCTTCATCGCCGCCTGGAAGGCCAAGATGGGCGAAGAGCGCGTCACCAATGACCCGATGGAAGCTCACTACATCGGGTTCAACATGTGGGTGAATGCTGTGGAAGCCGCCGGCACGACCGACGTCGATAAGGTGCGCGAAGCGATGTACGGTCAGGAGTTCCCGAACCTGACGGGCGGTACGGCGGTGATGTTGCCGAACCACCACCTCGCCAAACCGGTACTGATCGGGGAGATTCAGGCCGACGGGCAGTTCGACATCATCTCGCAGACCGAGGAGGTCGCGGGCGATGCCTGGACAGACTTCCTGCCGGAGTCGGCTGTGCTGAAGTCGGATTGGAAGGAGCTTGGCTGCGGCATGTACAACACCGAGACCAGCACCTGCGTCCAGATCAAGTCAAACTACTGACCGGCGTCACCAATCATCAAAGGGGGGCAGCCCAGCCCCCTTTTTTTCTTTGTATGAGTGCACATGTCGAGAACTCTGGCACTGCTGGTCCACATCGCGCTGGTTTTGCTTGTTCTGCCCGGGACCGCGGCTGCTCAGCCAGTCTCCATCGACGAGATTCTCTCGGAACATGCCGAGATCATCCAGAAGGGTTCTCGAAAGTCCATCCAACCTGCAATTGACGCTCTGCGTGACAGCGGATTGCCAGAAGCTCAGACCGTCCTTGAGCTTTGGCGTGAGAAAGAAATCTGGGCAAGAAAGTCGGACCGCCGCTTCTTCCGCGCAACAACGGACGACCGCAAGACCTACACCCTTCTCAATCTCACAACTGGTGAGCCGGAGGGCCAGGCCGAGAAGAAGCAGCTCAAGCAGATCAAGCCGAACAGTGGTGTGCGTGGGCTGATATCAGCCGCCCTGGTTCAGTTCCAGCTCATGGATCCGGACCCAGCCAAACGCCGGGCAAGCCTGACCGCCATCCAACGCGATCCTTCTGCATCCCAGCTTGAAGCGCTGAGGGCCTCGATCCCTGAGGAGGCCGATCCAGCTCTCAAGTTCGAGAAGGAGCGGCTCGCTGGCCTTCTGACCATCCGTTTCGACCCTGACCCGGCAGCGCGGATCGCTGCAATCGCGTCCGTGTCTACCACGCTCAGCGTCGACGTTCGTGCGGCGCTCAATCCGCTGCTCACCACCAAGACCATTGCGGCGACCGAGACCCCCGCCGGCAACATCGCCCGTGAACTGAAGCTTGGAGAAGACATCACCGAGGTCGAGGCGTTCTCGCTGATTGTCGCCAGCGGCACGACAGCCCCGATATCGGATGGGGAACAGAAAGCAATTCTCGCCACCCATATCGAAGACGGCCACGTGGGCGGCATACCGGTCGCAGAACTGTCTGACCCTGATGCGCGTGATCAGGCCTATGCAGCACTTGCCGCAGCGGGAAAGACCAAACCCGCGCCGACGAGAGCCGAGCGGGAAGATGCGCTTGCGGCTCATTCCTACTACGCGGTCTATTCCGAACCCGATCCTCAGATCACGCAGGCTGCGGAGAATGCATTGCGCTCGATCGAGGCAAGGGTGCAAGCCTACGAGATCCTTGATCTGCTTCTGGATGCGTTGTCGCTCGCATCTATCTACTTTCTCGCCGCAATCGGGCTTGCCATCACGTTCGGGGTCATGCGGGTCATCAACATGGCGCATGGCGAGTTCATTATGATGGGCGCCTACACCGGCTTTGTGGTGCAGCAGATCATCCCGGACTACACGATCTCGATCGTCGTGGCGTTGCCGCTGGCGTTTGGCTTAACCTTCGGGGCCGGTGTCGCGCTCGAACGCCTGGTGATCAGATGGCTCTACGATCGCCCGCTGGAGACGCTTCTCGCAACGTTCGGTGTCTCGATCGCGCTGCAGCAGATCGCGAAGAACGTCTTCGGCACCCAAGCACGCCCGCTGACCTCGCCCGACTGGCTGGGCGGGGCATGGGAGATCAATGCGGTCGTCTCGATCTCTTGGATCCGCGTCGCGATCTTCGTGCTCGGCCTCGCGTTTTTACTGTTCCTTCTGTTTGTCCTGAACCGGACCCGCCTGGGTCTGGAGGTTCGTGCGGTGACCCAAAACCCCCGGATGGCGGCCTCGATGGGCATCGATCCCGATCGCATACGCATGCTCACCTTCGGACTCGGTTCGGGAATTGCGGGCATCGCGGGTGTGGCGATCGGTCTGTTCGCAAAGGTGACCTCGGGACTTGGGCAGGACTACATCGTGCAGAGCTTCATGACGGTGGTCGTCGGCGGTGTCGGCAATCTCTGGGGCGTTCTGGCCGGCGCGGGCCTCATCGGAAGCCTGCAGAAAGGGATCGAGGCCTTCAATCCATCGAACACCCTCGCGGCTCAGACCTACATGATCATCTTCATCATCATCTTCATTCAGTTCAGGCCAAAAGGGATCTTCGCCCTCAAAGGCCGCGCGGCGGGGGACTGAGCGTGAACTCAACGCATCGCCCGCTCGTACTCCGCAATCCTTCGGTGCTGGTGTTCTTGACGTTTCTCGCCGTCTTCACGCTGGCGATAACCGTGCTCAGCGAAGCCGCTGGCATTGGCCTTGTATCAACAAGCTTCGTCAAGATATTGGGAAAGACCCTCTGCTTTTGCCTGATCGCCGTGGCAATGGATCTTGTGTGGGGTTACTGCGGCATTCTCAGCCTTGGTCACTTCGCCTTCTTTGGCCTCGGCGGATACATGATCGGCATGTGGCTCATGTATGCGCGAACCGAGGCCATCGTGGTGGAGGCGCTCGCCGCCGAGGCGATCCCGCCAACCGATGCCGAGATTCGCGCAGGTATCGGCAACCAGATTTTCGGCGTGGTCGGGGGCTCGGAGATTCCGACGATCTGGATGTTCGCCGACAGTTTGGTGATCCAGTTGGCGCTGGTGGTTCTCGTACCCGGACTGCTGGCCCTGGTGTTCGGGTGGCTCGCGTTCAGAAGCCGGGTCACGGGGGTCTATCTCTCGATCCTGACACAGGCCTTGACGCTCGCACTCTCCCTCTATCTGTTCCAGAACGACAGCGGCCTGCGCGGGAACAACGGCCTGTCAGGCCTGCAGAACATTCCAGGCTTCGAACGAACCTCGCAGGACGTCATCTCGCTGGCATTCTTCTGGGCCTCCGCGCTGGCTCTGGGGCTGGGCTATCTGCTGATCACATGGATCACCGCGGGAAAGTTCGGGAACATCATCCGGGGCATCCGGGACGACGAGACGCGTGTGCGTTTCCTCGGGTACAATGTTGAAGCCTACAAGCTCGCCGTATTCACGTTCACGGCAGTGCTGGCCGCGATTGCAGGGGCGCTTTACTACCCGCAGGCAGGCATCATAAACCCAGCCGAGATCGCGCCGATCGCCTCCATCTACCTTGCGGTATGGGTGGCCATCGGCGGGCGGGGCAGGCTCTACGGCGCGGTGATCGGCGCGGCCCTCGTCAGCCTCGCCTCGAGCTGGTTCACGGGCGGGCAAGCGCCTGATATCCCGCTCGGCTTCTACACGATCAAGTGGGTCGACTGGTGGCAGGTGCTGCTCGGGCTCGGCTTCGTGCTGGTCACGCTGTTCGCACCTTCCGGCCTTGGCGGCACCATAGACAAGCTGGTGCGAAAATGAGCGGCGCTCTTCTAGAAGTTTCAGGTGTCTCTGTTTCGTTTGACGGGTTCCGGGCGATCAACAACCTCTCCTTCGAAATCTCGGAGGGGGAGCTGCGCGCCGTAATCGGTCCGAACGGTGCCGGAAAGACGACGTTTATGGACATCATCACGGGCAAGACCCGCCCTGACGAAGGACAGGTTTTCTGGGGTGAGGACAACGTCTCGCTTCTCAAGCTCTCGGAAAGCCAGATCGCCCAAAGAGGCATCGGAAGGAAGTTCCAACGGCCAACGGTGTTCGAAGATCAAAGCGTCGCCGACAACCTCATGATATCGCTGAACAAAGATCGACGCCCCTGGGCGGCGTTGCTGTACCGCCCCTCAACCCCGGACGACACTCGCATCCAGGAGATTGCCGAAGAGGTCGGACTGGCCGCGCATCTCGCACAGCCAGCCGGTCAGCTCTCCCATGGCCAGAAGCAGTGGCTGGAGATCGGGATGCTGTTGGCCCAAGATCCGCGACTGCTGCTCGTGGACGAGCCCGCCGCTGGCATGACCGTTGAGGAGCGCGACCATACGGCCCGCCTGCTCCGCGACGTTGCCCAAACGCGCGCAGTCGTGGTGGTCGAGCATGACATGGATTTCGTCCGCAAGCTGGATTGCAAGGTCACTGTCCTCCATGAAGGCGCTGTTCTGGCCGAGGGTTCGCTTGACCACGTCACCGCCGATCAGACTGTCATCGACGTTTACCTGGGTCGCTGAGCGTGCTGGAGCTTCGCAACATCGATCTGTTCTACGGTGCGTCCCAAGCGCTGTATGACGTCTCTCTGACAGCCGAGACCGGCAATGTAACCTGTCTCATGGGCACCAACGGCGCCGGCAAAACAAGTCTCCTCAAGGTGATCGCAGGCACACATCCACGATCAGGCGGCACATTCCTGTTCAATGGACAAGCCCAGACCGCCCCTCGTGCCACGCAGCTCGCACGGGCAGGGATCGGCTATGTACCGCAAGGGCGAGACATCTTCCCCTTGCTCACCGTGGACGAAAATCTCGAAACCGGTTTTGCCTGTCTTCCCCGCGCCGAACGGCGCGTGCCCGACGAGACCTACGAGCTGTTCCCAGTCCTCAGGGAAATGCGCAAACGGCGTGGCGGTGATCTCTCGGGCGGTCAACAGCAACAGCTGGCCATCGCCCGCGCCTTGGTCACGCGACCGAAGGTACTGCTGCTTGACGAGCCCACGGAGGGCATCCAGCCGAACATCATCAAGCAGATTGGGAAGGTCATCGCGTATCTGAAAGACCAGAATGCCATGGCAATCGTGCTCGTTGAACAATACTTCGATTTTGCGCACCAATACGGCGATCAGTTCTTTGCGCTGCGCAATGGCCGCATGGTCTTGGAAGGAACCAAATCATCCATCTCCCGACATCAGCTGGTCGCCGCCGTGAGCGTTTAGAGACGGCAGAACGTGAAGATCGAAGCGAGCGCTCGGCGTCGGCGGGCGTTCTCGATCACGACAAACGCCTTCCCCACGCGCGTCCACGATGCTCACTGTCTGCAGCTCACTGACGGCCCGGCCCAGTCCCGTGCGAGGCGCGATGGCAAGGACATCGCGCTCCTTCGGCCATGCGGAACCCTCGCTTCGACATTTGACGCAGGACCCGCACGCCACGTACCACATACACCGATTGCCGCATCTGGCAGATACGAACATTGTGGGTTCTGCGGCATGCTCACACTCACGGCGCAGTCAGAAGCGGCTGAGCGGTTCTGCTCACCTCGATCTGACGCGCCACAACGGAGGAGACTGACAGATGGCAATGATCGATACCGCATCGGCATTTTTCGAAGCTTGCGAGACTGGCAAAGGCTGGGAAGGCTGCAAGTCGTTCTGCCACGAGGACGCAACTTTCGCCTGCCAGGCAGACGCGCTGGCCGAGATCACCAGCCTTTCGGGTTATGCGGAGTGGATGAAGGGCCTTCTCGGACCGATCCCTGACGGACGGTACGAACTCACGACGTTTGCCGGTGATGACGCACGGGGCACTGTTGCCGCGGCGGCCGTGTTTCACGGAACACATACCGGAGATGGAGGGCCAGTCGCACCCACCGGAAAAGCCGTTGCGTCCGATTATGTGTATGTCATGCAGTTCGACGGCGACCGCATTCGCCACATGACGAAAATCTGGAATGACGGTCTGGCTCTGCGCGCGCTTGGCTGGGCCTGATACGCTGGCGCATCCTCGCGCGGCTGTTCTTTACCTAGATTGGGCTTGGATTTCAGTTTCCGACTCTGGTGTGCGTGGGCGATGACCTCGTCATCGCCTTCGGGCGCAGCTGTGCGGAAGTCGGTACTCAGATCTGGCTTTTCACCGCGCCCCGACTGTTTCTTGACTTGGTTGCAGGGTTGTTGGGACGATCCGTATCCGACGGAATTCTCGCTAAGGCGGACCTCGACCCGCTTGCGGTCGGCGGAGCGCCACTGTGCGATCGCGGCGGACAGCCGAACAATCAGAGAGGGGCTCACTCTCGCCGGCGCACTCTTTCTGCTCTCACCCTCTGTTACAGCAAGATGATCGCCGATTGGGTCTCGGGTCCTAAACTTGCCACCGCAATGAGAATCCTGACTTGCAGCTGGCTCATCGGAATTGCGATGCGCAGAGCAGAGACGAGTCGCTTGCCGAGACATGGAACGGGCGAGCACCGCTCGTTGTCACAACCGCATACTGCACGGCGGCAGCCCTGTGCGTTCGGCTTGTCAGCTAAACCGCAACACTCCCCCTCACATCGCCAACGGGATCATGCGCCGCACAGGGCGAACGACCGCTCTTCGAGCTGAATTCGCCGAACTCCCTGCCGTGATTGCGAGCGCCGGAAGCTCGGCACCCGCGTTCAGCAACGATTGCGGTGTCAGCAGGCCGAGGGTCGAGCCGGCCCGGATCAGCGTTTGATCAGTGTGGGAATGCCGAACAGGTCCGAGGAGAACCGGAATGGCGCACGACCCCGCCCGCCCGAGTTGCTTTCGTTGAGCAGGTGCCCGAGCTGGTTCCCCCAGAACCTGTGCCGGATGATCGGGATACCGAACATGCCCGAGGAGAACCGGAATGGTGCAGGACCTCGCCCGCCCGAATTGCTTTCATTGAGCAGGTGCCCGGGCAGATTCGCCCAGAACCTGTGCCGGATGATCGGGATACCGAACATGCCCGAGGAGAACCGGAATGGTGCAGGTCCCCGCCCGCCCGAATTGCTTTCATTGAGCAGGTGCCCGGGCAGATTCGCCCAGTACCTGTGACGGATGGTCGGGAAGCCAAAAAGGTCTGAAGAGAACCGGAACGGCGCGCGACCGCGTCCCATGGAATTGGTTTCGTTCAGGATGTGCGGAACCACCCGACCCCAGTACCGATGCTGGACTTTCATCTCCATCCTGGCCGATTGCGGATCCAGCCCAATGTAGCGGTTGGGCTTTTCGACCTCGACTTCCATCGGCGAGCCGGCATCCACGATCGCCATCGCGGTGCGTGCAGCGCCGAATGGCGCGAACGGAGCGCGGACCACGACCAATGTGTTGTTGCCCTTTAGCATCGGTCCGTAGACCGCAGCTTCAGCAGCGTCCACCTGAGCCGCAGCCATGCGTTCTGCCGCATCGTCGCCACCGGAGATGACGTCAAAAATGCTCTCGGGGAACGCCTCGGCGCGAAGTGCATCTGCAACGTTGTTCGCAGCGGTTTTGGCGCTATACATCCGTGTGATGATCGTGGTCATGGTGTTCCTCCAGTCGTTAGTGCACCGGACTTGAGCATCGGAGCTCGCCGGCACCTTTCATAAGTTAGGCCTCCGAGAGCGCACGTCGATCCCTCGGTTTCCTTCGGATCATCGGGATCAGGATAACAAGCGCTGCCGCCAGCATCACCGCCTCGGCGGCAAAGACCGGCATGTAGGCATCCGCCGCCACAAAATTCATCTCATCCGACATGGCAACGATGGCATCCCGCACGATGCCGCCCACGGCGACCGCCAGTCCGGCAGCCGTCGCCTGAACCGCTCCCCACGTACCGAGGGCAAGACCTATCTGGTTGCGAGGAGCCGCACGCATTGTTGCGGTCAGCGTGCCATGACCGAACAGGCCTGCGCCAAAGCCAACCACCAGCGTCGCACCGATGAAGAAGCTCATGCTGCCCGTGAAAGAAGTGGCGATGATTGCCGCGAAGGCTGGCACGCCCAGCAACGCCCCGATGGCGGACATCTGCGCCGGATCCCCGCCGCGTCCAAGCACACGGGAGGCGACGGCAAACCCGATCAGACCTCCCAGCGCCATGACGGCGGTCAGTTTGGTCGTCGCCGCAACTGACATCGCGAGCACCTGACCGCCATAGGGCTCGAGCAGAACATCCGCCATGCCGAACCCCGCCGTTCCCAGCGCAATGATCACTAGAAGGCGCACGGCGCCCTTGGCACTGGCAAACGCCCGCCAGCAGTCGTCAAATCGGGGCTTCGGCGCCGTAGAGGCGGCGCGCGCGCGATCACGGCCTTCCTGCTTCCAGATCGCCACGACATTCAGCACCACTGTCACCACGGCCGCACCTTGGATGACCTGGATCAGTCGCCCGGGTGTATAGTTCTCGAGAAGTGCTCCGAAAATGATCGCACTCGCAATCATGCCGAGAAGAAGCATGACGTACATCAGCCCGACGACCTTGGGCTGATCTTCCTCCGGCACGAGGTCGGTCGCAAGCGCGAGGCCAACCGTCTGGACCATGTGAACGCCGGCGCCGACGAGAAGGAAGGCCAGGGCAGCGGAACCGTGGCCCAGCCAGATCGGAGCATCGTGGGACTCGCCATAGCCCGACAGGACGAGAAGGGCGAACGGCATCACGGCAAAACCGCCGAACTGCAGCAGGGTGCCCTTCCAAATGAACGGCACTCGGCGCCATCCGAAGGCGGACTTGTGGGTGTCGGAGCGAAACCCGATCAGCGCCCGAAACGGCGCAAAGATTAAGGGCAAGGCCAACATCACACCGACCAGCGACGCGGGTACGTTGAGCTCGACGATCATGACGCGGTTGAGGGTGCCGACCAGCAACACCAGTGCCATGCCCACGGTGACCTGGAACAGCGACAACCTGAGGAGTCTGGAAAGCGGGACATCATCGGACGCCACATCTGCAAACGGGAGATAGCGCGGACCGATCCGCGACAGTTTCCCCAGCACGACGCGTCTGTAATCGAGCACTGCTGTGCCCCCCGCTGCCAGTACCAGCCTACGCAAGGCCAGCTCGATATGACGCGGCCTGATCCGGGGACCCCGACGGCCGCGCCTGTTTGCAAGCTCGTGTCAGACTACTCGGACGCTGGTAGTCGCCCGGACGCATTTGCCACGATGGTAGGTTCTTCGATCACTGCGACGGCACGACGGCCATCGGGCAGAACGACAACAACGCGATCGCCAACAGCTTCAAAGCTGGCGGCTTTCACGGCGTTCTCATTCGCGATCATCGCCGTTTTGTCACCTGTGCCGAGGGGCTCACCGGAAAGGAAATCGGAAACCCAGCTGGTGTTCGTGAGCACGGCGACGTGCACGGCGAACGATCCAACAGCGACGGCCGACAGGAAGAGCGGCACGCCGACGGTCGGTTTCACGACCAACCACAATTTAGCATTGTTCATTGATTACCTCCTAGCCGAGCCAAGGGGTGGATGAGGCGACGAGAATGTGCGCCAGAAGCGCAATGCCGCCAAACACGCGGGTGCCATCGATGAGATAGCTGTGTACCTCTTCGGCTTCACTGAGCGTCAACCCAGTTGGCCAGACTTTGTCATGATCGTCGGACATGATTCTCCTCCAGTTTCGCTCTCGCCGTCACTTCGTTGTCCCCCACTGGAGTACCGCGCAGCTACGGTTGCCGGCACGGTCGATTACTGATCGATCTGTGCAGAGCAGTTCCGGCAGATGAAAACAGTGTCATACTTGATTGACGTTTACAATGTAATTTATTCCTTACACTTCCTTCATGGAGCAAGTCTTCGAACGGAAAGCGAGAAGGCTTTGGCAACCACCTGAAACCTATGAAACTCGCCCCTCCGGCACATCCATCGGCCGTAGCTGCACTCGACCCGAGACGACCTGCCCGACGCTGATCAAGGCAACTTCACGCCTCAAGACCCGCTCCACATCCTTGGCTGAGGGGAAAAATTCAACGATCACGGACTTCAGGCATCGCTGGTAGCGCGCGAGCAAACTTCATCGAAACTCAACGTTTTCAAGTGAGTACGAGGGAACCAAATCAGACGGGTCCCATAGATGGCGAGTAGAATGCTTCATCCGCTTCGGATCGCGCTTGGCTTCTTGGCCATTGCAGCACTGTTCATCGGTGGATTCTTGATCTGGCAGTTCATGGTAGATCGAGCTCTGGTACGGGACGCCCAGAGAAGATCAATCGCCTGGGCCGAGTACTCGGCCACACTGTTGCCCGACATCGAGAAGCTCGCGCAGGGCGCGAAGCCGAGCGCGCATGAACGATCGATGATCGAAAACCTTCAGGAGTTTGGCAGCATTTTCCGTTTCAAGCTTTTCAGCGCGGAAGGAGACCTGCGCTTCGCGTCCGACGAGCTCTCGGAAGACCACGGTGGTCTCAGGGAGCACAATCCGAACGCAGCTTCAGTGATCGAAACCTTGCGACCGTTCACAGTTATCAAGAACGGACGCGACAACCCTTCACGTCCGGACTTCTACAGCGAAACCTACCTTCCGGTTCTCGAGCAATCGCGCGTTGTTGCCATCGTTGAAGTCTATGTCGATCAGACGGAAACGAGGTTGGCTCTTCAAACGGAGTACGCTGTACTCGGCGCGGCGATCCTGACACTCGTCCTGCTCGGATCGTTGTTTCCAATCATTTTGTTCATTGCCATTCTGCGCGAACTGCGCACGAAGAATGCGGAACTCGAGGCTCAGCGACACCGTGCAGAAGACGCCGACCGCGCAAAGTCGGATTTCCTAGCCACGATGAGCCATGAGATCCGAACACCGATGAACGGTGTGCTGGGCATGGCAAATCTGCTCGCGCAAACGAGCCTGGATGACCGGCAATCCATGTTGAATGACGTCATCGTTCAATCGGGTGAGCAACTCCTGCGGGTCATAAACGACATTCTGGATTTCTCGAAGGTCGATGCCGGCAAGCTCGTGCTTGAGGAACAGCCGCTCAAGCTCAGCCGTATCGTGAATGAGCCTGTGCGACTGCTGTCGCGCCTCGCAGACGACAAGCAGTTGCAGATGCTGGTGCGCATCCAGCCTGATCTACCAAGCCATGTCGTGGGCGATCTCTACCGATTGCAGCAGGTCGTGACCAACCTCCTGTCGAACGCGATCAAGTTCACGCACCACGGGCAGGTGTTCGTCAATCTGACCGGTGAGCTAGACGAGCGTGCCAGCAGCAGCACATCCAAAGTGCGGATCGAGATAACCGACACGGGGTGCGGCATCCCAGCAGACAAGCTCGAGCACATCTTCGACAAGTTTTCCCAAATCGATTCGTCTTCCACCCGCAGCGAGGAAGGCACCGGCCTCGGCCTTGCGATCTCAAAGGGCTTGGTCGATGTCATGGGGGGAAGCATCGGGGCGAGCAGCACCCTCGGGCAAGGATCGCAGTTCTGGGTGGAACTGTCGCTCACAGTGGCCGACGGGAACCCTGTGGTGGAGGCGGCACCGATCTATGCCAAGGGCAAGCGCGTCCTGTCCATCGACGACAATGAAACCAACCGATTCATCGTGCGCGAATTGCTGACGGTCTGGGGCATGGAGGAGGCATCTGCCTCATCAGCCCGTGAAGGACTGCAACTGCTTCGCAACGCGGCAAAACAAGGAAGACCATTCGACGCCGTGATCCTCGACAACCATATGCCGGGCATGGATGGCGGCGAAGCGTTGACGGTGATCCGGGAGGAGGCCACGACCGCAGATGTCGCGGTGGTTCTGCTGTCGTCGGTCGATCCCACCGAACACGACAAGATCGATCAGGCACTCGTGGACAGCTTCGTAATGAAGCCTGCACCAGCATCGGAACTTTTCGATGCGATTATGAATGCGATGTCAGCAAGCGTGCTGCGCGCCGATGTTCGCGAGCCTCAGCTCAGACCAGCAGACGAGGTCTCGGAAGAAGACGAGGCAGTTGAATTCGAGGGTGTTGTCCTGCTGGTCGAGGACAATCACGTGAACCGGCTTGTTGCGAAGCAGATACTGGCGGCCTTACCGGTGCGGATCATCGAGGCCCACAATGGTGCGGACGCACTGGACATGATTGCCGCCCACAGTCCCGACGTCGTGCTGATGGACATCTCCATGCCGGTGATGGACGGGCTCGAGGCGACACGGCGTCTGCGCGAACAGGAACGCGCCCGGCAAAGACGCCGCACGCCCATTCTTGGACTCACGGCGCACGCAATGGCTGGGGACCGGGCGCGGTGCATAGAAGCGGGGATGGATGCGTATCTCCCGAAGCCCGTCGACGCCGAAAAGCTGGTCGAGTTCGTCCGGGCAGCCGTGTCGGGAAGCGAAGCCGCGTAAGGCACGAGGTTTCCGCTGCTTGTGATCAAGGCACACACGAGACCCAGTTCGAGCCAGTCGGTCGACAAGGGCGCTTGATGCCGGCGTTCCACAAACTTTCCCAAACAGGTCGCCCCCGCACCAGAAGTGACATTCTTAGAGCCGACGCTACGTTCCAGCTCTGTTCGGCAACATGGGAGTGGCTGGTTGCAAGTTGTCTGGTTCAAGCGAGACCTGCGGGTGCAAGACAATCGCGCGCTTGAGAGCGCTGCTGCCAGAGGTCCGCTGATTCCGCTCTACATCGCGGAGCCAGATCTCTGGCAACAGAGCGACTTGTCAGGTCGGCAATGGGCGTTCGTCCAGGAGAGCCTTTCCGAACTTCGCGATGCGCTCGCGACCTGCGGCCAGGCCCTCGTCGTTCGCACGGGCGACACCATCGAGGTCCTGCGAGAACTTCATCGGGAGCATCCAGTTTCGGGACTCTGGTCGAACGAGGAAACCGGGAACGACTGGACTTACCGACGGGACAAGGCGGTCGCTGCTTGGTGCACCGCCGAAGGCATCCGCTGGCACGAAACTCGAAATCATGGCGTGCAACGGCGCCTGAGGTCGAGGAACGGATGGGCGAAGGCTTGGGACAGTTTCATGAGCGAGGCGGCTTCGCAGGCGCCCGACATTGCCCCTGTTCAGATCGAAATCGGTGCAATCCCCACGGCAAGATCGCTGGGGATTTCGGAAGATGCGTGTCCGCAGCGTCAGGATGGCGGTCGCCGTGCCGCACAGGAACGTCTCAAAAGCTTTCTCACCGTCCGGGGCCAGAGCTACCGTAGCGCCATGTCCTCACCGGTGGCAGGCGCGCACGCCTGTTCTCGCCTGTCACCGCACCTGGCATGGGGCACTTTGTCGGTGCGCGAAGCAGCACAGGCCAATCGAAGAGCACAGCTTGCGCTGAAATCCGACAAGCGCAGCAACGCTCGACAATGGCGCGATGCATTGAGTTCATTCTCCGGACGGCTGCATTGGCATTGCCATTTCATTCAGAAACTCGAGGACGAGCCTCGCATAGAGTTTGAAAACTTTCATCGGGGCTATGACGGCGTTCGGCCCTCTGCGCCTGATACGGATCGGCTAGATGCCTGGGCGACCGGCGAGACCGGGCTGCCTTTTGTTGATGCCTGTATGCGGTCTCTTCGCGCGACCGGTTGGTTGAACTTTCGCATGCGCGCGATGGTGATGGCCGTCGCGAGTTATCATCTCTGGCTTGACTGGCGTGCACCCGGGCTGGTTCTGGCGAGGCTGTTTACGGACTACGAGCCGGGAATTCACTGGAGTCAGGTGCAAATGCAATCGGGCACGACCGGCATCAATACGATCCGGATCTACAACCCGGTCAAGCAAGGCCACGATCAGGATCCGACAGGTGTGTTCACGCGGACATGGTTGCCAGAACTCTCGGCAATTCCCGATCGGTATCTGCAGGAACCGTGGAAAGCCGAAAATGCACGCGATGTGCTCGGGAATGCATACCCACATCCGATCATCAACCATCTTGCGGCAGCGCGTGCCGCGCGCGAGCAGATCTGGGCGGTTCGGCGCGGCGAAGCCTTCCGGGCGGAAGCATCGGCAATACAGCTCAGGCACGGAAGCCGGAAAAGCGGGATCCCGAACCGTGGCCGAAGCTCCGCCGTGAAGTCGGCCGGGCAGCTCGACCTTCCTCTCGGAGAAGGTGCAACTTGAGACCGGGTCGAAAGGCGGACTTGCCGGCAAAGACCTGTCCCGCCTGCGGTCGGCCCTTCGCATGGCGCAAGAAGTGGGCGAATGTCTGGGAGACGGTTCGGTACTGCTCTGAGCGGTGTCGGCGTCAAAGGCGCAAACCTAGTCATCCGGCAGCAGTCCAAGACGGATCACGCCCCTCACAGCGGCGGGATCGATGACTTTCCCCTTCCGGTAGATCGCGATCGAGCCATCGCGTGAGAGCCGGCAGGCCACCGCTCGCACCTTGTGGAGCAATGCGCGCCACTTGGCTTCTTCAGGTTCGAGCGCGCGGGCGACCTCCGAGGGACAAATGGTCTTGCCCGGCCCGCGTGCGCGGCAAAGCCGCAGGATCATCTCCTCGATCGCTCTATCTCCCTCGGTCAAGCCGCCATCCTTCGCATCGGAGCAGAACATGATAGATCGCCCAGCCAATGCCGCCACCCTGCCCGGGTTGGAGGACACTGGCGAACCGATCGTGTTCACGCCGACGCGGGATGCCGGACTGTCCCGCCTCGAGAACTTCACACCCCGCATGGGCAAATTTTATGCGAGCCGGCGGAACTATGACTTTGGACCCGACCGACGCCACAATGTCTCAGCTCTGTCGCCGTGGGTGCGCCATCGGCTAATCACCGAAGAGGAGATCCTGCGCTCCGCCCTCTCGCGCCATGCATTGTCGAGTGCAGAGAAGTTCGTGCAGGAGGTTTTCTGGCGAGGTTACTTCAAAGGCTGGCTCGAACACAGACCCAGCGTCTGGCAGACTTACCGTTCGAGTGTGAGAAAGTCGCTCGAAGACTTGGAGGCAGATGTCGAACGCGCCCGCGACTACGCCGACGCGGTCGGCGGGCGCACGGGAATTGTCTGCTTCGATCATTGGGCCCGGGAGTTGGTGGAGACCGGGTATCTGCACAATCACACGCGCATGTGGTTTGCATCGATCTGGATATTCACGCTGCGTCTGCCGTGGGAGTTGGGCGCCGATTTCTTCCTGCGCCATCTTGTGGACGGAGATGCCGCATCAAACACCCTGAGCTGGCGATGGGTGGCCGGCTTGCACACCAAGGGAAAAACCTACTTAGCCCGCGCCTCGAACATCGCGAAGTACACTGGTGACCGCTTCGACCCAGATCACCAGCTCGCCAACGTCGCCCAGCCGTTGACCGAGTCAGTTGAACACGCGTGCTGCCCCCTGCCCGCTGCCGGGGCATTTCCCGAGGAGGCCTATCTGATGCTCGTCACGGAGGAAGATGGGCACGCCGAGCAGACCCTGCCGCATTCTCCCGCCGGCGTCTTGGGGTTGTTGGCCACCGAGGCGCGATCCTCTTTGCCGATCGGCGCACCAGCGCGTGCTTTTGCGCAAGGCGCCGTCACGGATGCAGTGGTGAGAATGGGCGGAAAAGAGACAACCGAGTCTAGCGACTGGGCGGGCCGCATCTTGACGGCCGCCGAGGCCGCAAAGGTTCGCACAGTTGTCACGGCGTATGCTCCGGTCGGTCCGGTGGCAGAACGTCTTGCCGCCATAGGACCTACGCTCGAAAAAGAAGGCGTGAGACTGCATCAAGTCCGGCGCGCCTATGACACGCTGGTCTGGCGACACGCCACGAAGGGCTTCTTCGCTCTGAAGCAAAAGATCCCGCGCATGCTTCAAAGCCTCGGACTGCTGGTCTAGAGCGCCGCAAGCACCGCTCGTGCGCTGGAGCGGTACGCATCCTGCTTCTCGGGGCTCAGTCTATCCCATGTGCGATACACCTGACCCAGCCTCGGGTTGCCCCGCAGTTTCTCTTCATTTCGCGCCATGAAGTCCCAGTAGAGTGGGTTGAACGGGCATGCGTCAGGCCCGGTCTTCTGTTTGACGCTGTAGCGGCATGCGGCGCAATGGTCAGACATCTTGTTGATATAGTTTCCGCTTGCGGCGTATGGCTTCGACCCAAGCAGGCCACCATCGGCAAACTGACTCATCCCGATCACATTCGGCGCCTCAACCCATTCGTAGGCGTCTGCGTAGACAGCGAGGTACCACTCGTGCACCTCGCGAGGATCGACACCTGCCAACATCGCGAAGTTCCCGGTGACCATCAGTCGTTGGATATGATGCGCATACGCTTCGTCGCGGGTCTGCCCGATCGCGGCAGCCATGCAGGCCATATCGGTCTCGCCCGTCCAGTAGAACGCCGGCAGCGGCCGGGTGGCACCCAGATGGTTTTCAGAGGTGTATCCGGGCATCCTCAGCCAGTAGATCCCCCGCACAAACTCACGCCAACCGATGATCTGGCGGATGAAGCCCTCGGCTGCATTGAGCGGGGCCAAACCGTCTCGATAGGCGCTCTCGACAGCCCGGCAAACCTCGAGCGGTTCAAGCAGCCCAGCATTGATGTACTGCGAAAGGACCGAGTGGTAGAGGAAGCGTTCACCCTCCAGCATGGCATCCTGATAGTCGCCAAACTGCGGGAGGGCTTCCTTCACAAAGTTTGCGAGCGCAGCGAGGGCGTCCTCACGCGTCACCGCAAACCAGAATGGGTGTAGCGTCCCGAAGTGTGCCTCAAAGCGCGTGTCGACCATGTCGAGGACCTTTCGGGTCGTCGGATCGGGCTCGACTCGATGGGGTCGCGGCATGAACAGATCACCCCGCGCAGGTTTCCTGTTCTCGGAGTCGAAGTTCCACTTGCCACCCTCGGGTTGATCACCCTCCATCAAGAGCCCTGTCTTGCGGCGCATCTCGCGGTAGAAATACTCCATGCGGAGCTGCTTTCGGCCGTCTGCCCAGGCTTCGAACTCACGATGTGTCGCGATGAACCGCGTGTCATCAAGAAGCTCGAACGGCACGCCCCAAGACCGCGACCAATCCCGCAGGGCCTGTATCAGACGTGCTTCGCCAGGCTCTGTGACGAGAACGCGGGCGGGGGCCAAAGATTCGATCGCCCGACGCACCTCACCGCCCAGCGAGCCAGTGTTTTCCGGATCATCCAAGCATGTGTAGCAGACCTGCCAACCCGCCTCTCTGAGCTGTTCCGCGAAATGGCGCATGGCCGAGAACATGAAGGCAAGCTTCTTCTTGTGATGACGGACATACGTCGCTTCCTCCAACACCTCGGCCATGAGAATCGTGTCCTCACCCCGCGAACCGATCTGAAGCGAGGACATGTTCTGGGAAAGCTGGTCCCCCAGTACCAAGATGAGATTGGACTTTGTCATGATCTCTTCAAATAGGTCGATCTGGCTGGATGTCCGTGCCCGAGGATGTCAACTGCCATAGAGCGCGAATTCGCAAAGAATAGATTGCGAGCAGTCGCGACCTGAATGTCGATGTGCTGACTATGGATTCTCGTGTCTCACCGAACCAATGCTTTCGGCAAAAAAGCTTCGCAATAAAATCATCCAAGCTTCGTCTTGCGCGTGATGGCAAAATGGACGCTGCAAAGCAGGCTCTCAACCCTGATACAAAGGACTCATTGCCGCAACGCACATTGATCCATGCGGTCATCATCGGTTAATATTTCATTAAAACAAAGACTTGGGGCACTAACGCAAAGTTAACCTACAGCACCATCTAACGACACTTTTATGTTGGGCGTGTGTACGCACAGACTTTATGCACAACATGTTGTAATTTAACGCATCTTATGCTTGTCATTTGGGCAATCGGCAGTCTTGAACGCTTGATCATGCTGCAGTTGCTCTGTATAAGAAAGTCTGAGTGAGCGGACAGTACGTGACAAGTAGAATGGTCGCGGGTGATTTCGTGTTAAAGGGGAGTGATCGTGCAATTGCACTTACATTCATACTTCGCCGTGGATACCTCTGCGGCCCTGACAATAGCTAACATCACGCGCCGGATTGGCCATGTGTGTCGGATACACTGAATGCGCGAATTATCCAGATATCCATTCGCGGCGAACTGAATCAAGTTGGTGGCGGCCCGCTCGTGGTCGTCAATTGAACAGCAGAAGAAACAACGCTTCAAAGAACGGATGCGGGTGGGCCGACGAGACCACGGCGCTCACATCCAGGGATCGACAGGACCTGTAACGCACGAGCGGCCAGCGTGGATTAGCGGCCGAGCTCAGCTTGCAAGGAGGACAACAAAGTGGCTCTTGGTTTCTCCAACATCGGCAGATTTGACGGAGTCGGCACTGCGGACGTCCTCAACAACTCGACGACGCTCGCCTTCGGCCCGGACGGCAGGCTGTACGTCTCGGAGCAGAACGGATCGGTCAACGCGTTCACCGTCGAACTCCAGAACGGGCAATACGTCGCCACCGCGCACGAGGAGCTCTTGCTCTCGAATGGTCTCGGCGTGGTCAAAGGCATACAGAACCACGACGATGATGGCTCGATCTCAACGACCAGCTCGACCGGCCAGTCGATCAACAACAGGCAAGTCACCGGAATCGTAACTGCAGGAACAGCCGAGAACCCTGTTCTCTACATCACGTCCAGTGATCCGCGCATCTCTCAGCCAGATGAGAACAATCAGCCCTCGGACTCCAACCTCGACACGAACTCCGGTGTTCTCACCAAAGTGACCTGGAACGGGACGAACTGGGAGCAGATTGATCTTATCCGGGGCCTGCCGCGTTCGGAGGAGAACCACGCGGTCAACGGCATGCAGTTGAGCGACGACGGCAACACGCTCTACATGACAGTCGGGGGCAATACGAACAACGGCGCACCGTCGCTGTTCTTCACCTATCTCGGGGAATACGCGCTGTCCGGTACTGTGCTCGAAGTCGATCTGGTCGACCTTGAGAGCCGGCAGGTGCAGACAGATGCGGACGCCGGGAAGAACACGACGTCACGCCAGTTCATCTACGACCTGCAGACACTCGACGATCCCACCGTCCCGAATGATGGCGTTCGGGAGGATGCAAACGGGCTTGATGTCAACGGGCCCTTTGGCGGCAACGACGGTCTGAACCAGGCGATCCTGACCTCCGACGCCCCATTCCGAATCCTGGCGGATGGCTTCCGAAACCCATACGACCTCGCCCTGTCGCCGACAGGTCAGCTCTACACGGTGGACAACGGATCAAATGACGGTGTCGGCGGTGATCCGCTGTTCGTCAACGGCGATATCACCAACCAGGTTGTCAATGGCGGTGAAGGCGCGCTCGAGCCTCTGTTCCTCATCGAGGACGGCAACTACTACGGGCACCCGAACCCAGTGCGGTCCGACCCGAGTGTGGAGTGGATCGTCTACGACGACAATGGCGTTCCGGATCCCGCGTTCGGCGCCAACAACACCATCTCGGACATCTCAACGCTGGTGCCGAGCGTTCTGGTGGGCAGCACGATTCAGGCAGGCTTCCTGATCGACCCGTCAAAGTTCACCGGCGACCCGACAAGACTGGCCGAGAGCGGAGTCCGGATCCCCTACAGCATTGAGGACCCGAACAACCCCCCCGAGTTGATCGTCAATCCCGCCTCCGAGAGCTTCGTCAACATCGCGTCCTCGAGCAACGGCCTGCTCTACTATGACTCCCAGGGAACCGCGTTCGACGGCGCACTGGACGGCACGCTTTTCGTTGCACAGTTCAACGACAACATCACAGCCCTAAACCTCACCGCAGACGGTCTGGCAGTGGAACCTGTCGTTGATCCCGGCCCTGACAACATCCTTGGAACCGCCGACGACTTCGTGCCAGTGGGTGCCGAAGACGGCTCGTTCCAGCTGGGCGGGTTTGACGGTGCGTTCGCCAACCCGCTCGACGTGACGATCGGACCGGATGGCACGCTCTGGGTCGCCGAGATCGGTTCAGATGAAATCTCGGTCTGGGTTCCGGATGTCACGACGCAGCCCGGCGACGATGATTTTGATGACGACGGCATCCTCGACATCAACGACCCGTTCACACGTGACGCCACGAACGGAACATCCGTGCTCGCAGAGGTCGGACAGACCTACAATTGGAGCTTTGCGGCCTCCGGCAGTGGTGGCGACTTTCCTGGTCCGGACGGTTACGGCGGCGGTCTGACCGGTGTGATGATCAACAACACGGTCGACTTCGAGGACTTCTTCCAGGAACAGTCAACCATTCCCGGCCTCGAGATCAATCTCGACAATGTCAAGTTCAACACGGCGGCCGGTGGCGGCGCGACCATTGTCGAGAACGCGTCGAACGGCGATCCCAACACCACCAGCAACAGCGGCGAGTTTCTGTTCCACACCGGCATCTCGATCGATCCCACCGTAGAGAGCTTCAACGTCTCTTGGTCGTTCTTCAACCCGGGCAGCGACGGGTTCACCGGCGACTTCCAGCAGATCGGCGGGTACATCGGCACGGGCGATCAGTCGAACTACCTCAAGGTCGTTGCGATCCAGTCTGCCAACAGGGAACTGCAGGTTACGCTCGAGAACAATGACGGCATCGTATCGACCGAGTTCTTGCAGGCTGACGACCTGTTCGACGTTACGATAGCTGACTCCAAGAGGATCTTTGCCGATCTCGACATCGACGTTGTGAACGAAACCGCGACGCCGAGCTTCACCTACGAAAAAGCTGACAATACAACCAGCACCGTCGTCGGGACTCCGGTCTCATTGACCGGCACCAATTTGCTTGATGCCATCAATGGCAATGTCAGCGTGCAGGGACAGACGACCGGCGTCGCGCTTGGTCTCTTCAGCACGAACGTCGGCGAGCCGACATCGAATGCTTTCCAGGCGATCTTCGACGACATCACGGTGACGGTGGCGGACTCGCCGCTGCCGCCGGACGCAGTGGACGACACGGCCACGACCGGCGTGAACCAGCCGATCGTCATTCCAGTGTCGACCTTGCTTGCAAACGACACGGATCCCAACACCGGTGACACCATCACCGTGACGAGCGTTCAGAACTCCGTGAATGGCGCGGCCGTCCTGAGTGACAACGGCACGCCGAGCGATGCGAGCGATGACTTCGTCACGTTCACACCGACAACCGATTTCGCTGGGACAGCAACTTTTGACTACACGGTCACCGACTCGACGGCCCTGACCGATACGGCGACGGTCAGCATAGACGTCGCCAACGAGGTGGTGATCTACCGCGTGAATGCTGGTGGCAACATCGCGAACGCCGGCGGCGGAACGATTGCAGCAATCGATGGCGGGATTGACTGGATCGACGACTCTACCCTGATCAACTCGACCGGGCCGGTTTCGCTGACGGGAGCCGTCAACTCGACCTTCTCGAACCAGTTGACGGACTCGCAAGAAGAGATCGACTTCGACACGGCAGACCCGCTGGTGGCCCCCTTCGAATTGTTCATCAACGAACGGTTCGATGGCAATTCAGCCGGCGCAAATCTGACCTACAACTTTGACGTGGTCGCCAACGAGACCTACAAGATCACGCTCTTCTACACAGAGAACTTCCAGGGCATTTTTGCACCCACCGCGAACGGCAATCCGCGTCAATTCGATGTAGCTGTTGAAGGCGCAGTGCCGACAGAGTTCGACGACATCGATCCGTTTGCAGAGGCCGTGGCATTTGTGGGCTCACCGCCGCCAACGCTCAACTCAGCACCAGCCGCAGAGAAGCAGCCTTACCTCGGGGTCGCTGAGCAACGCGAGTTCACCGTTACTGCTCAGGACACGACCCTGACGCTCGAGTTCCTGCACGGTCAGTCCCAGAATCCGAAGATCAACGGAATTCAGATTTCACAGCTCAGCGGTCCCGTCTCGCCGCCCGCACCTGTTGTCTCGGTTGCTGACACCGCTGCAAACGAAGGTGAGAACGCAATCGTCACCTTCACCCGCACGGGCGACGACTCCGAGGCGATCACAGTGACTTACGCGATCGCTGACGGTACGGCGGATTCGAGTGACTTCACCGCGCCGGCAGGAACCACGGTCGTCATACCGGCGAGCCAACCCTCGGCGACGATTTCAATCCCGATCATCGATGATCCGGATGTGGAGTCCGCGGAAGATTTCACGGTCACCATCACAGACGTGTCGAACACCTCCAACGATGCGACGATCGGGACCGCGACGGGCACGGTGACGATCGCCGAGAGCGACCAGCCAGGCACGATCCAAATTGGGATTGTCGATGATGCCTTCAGTGTTCAGGAATCCGGCGACGATGGGACCTTTACATCAATCCTCTACCCGATGGTGGCGTCCGACAACTTCACCGGAGACGTCGAGATCACCTTCGATGTGAACGCCTCGATCGGGGAGACGCAGGTCGTCAGTTATGTCGATGGTCTGGGATCGCTGAATGTGAGCGTGCCCAACGACGACATTGACACCGGCGACACGCCTGTGTTGGTGCAGCTGACGGCCGCGCAGGATAGCCCAACCCCAGGTGTCAACGCGTTCAGCTTCGGCAACACCACAGGTACAGGGACCATCACCGAAGACGACGCGGCGCCGTTGTCTGATGTCGAGACCATCCTTGCGGGGCTCACCGACGTCGACAATGACGGCAACTACACCGGCGGTGAGGTTGGTCGTGCCGAATTGCAAATCTTGGCCGGCAACAACGACGTTCAGGTCTCCAATTTCGGGGTCGACTCCTTCACCATCAACAATACCGGCGATAAGGAAATCGCGGCTGTCTTCATAGACTTCCGGGATTCACTCTACGGCGACTCGGTGGTTGATCTCGACGGCAGCGCCGGTGACGCAGTGACCAAGCCGTTTCAGGTGGACTCTCAGTCTGCCGCCGGGACAGGCGCCTTCTTCGACACGGATGTGGCTGACACCTACTTCTTGCCCGGCGCCAACCCGCTGCCCAATACAACAGGCACCGGCCAGGCCTCGACGGGCGGCTTCCGTGGTCTGCTGCTCAAGTTTGACGGCACAAGCGGCGGCTTCGACTCCGGAGAGTTCGTTGGTGTTTCGGGCGATATGGACCCCAACTCGATTGCGGGCCTGCTCAAGTCCAACCTGACCAGCGGTGTCGACATCGGCGCGATCAACAACTGGGATGCAGGCGGCATATCGGGCCTGGAGGTTGCTGGTTCCGAGTTCACGGTGCTGTTTGACGACGGCTCGACGGCGTCCGGTTTCGTTGGGTCGGACGGCTCGCTTGCCGGCAGCGTCGGCGAAGCAGAAGAGAACCGTGCCGAACAGGTTGCGACTGTCACTGTAAACGGCTTCGTCTCCGGACAGGCCGGAACCTACGGTGGCACCGAACCGAGCATCGTCGTGAACGGGCCCGCAAATGCAACGGTCCTCGTGACGCTCAGCAAGGGCTTGAACCCCGTCACCAATACCAACAACGGTGTCGCGGATCTCGTATCGGCGCGCCTCGCTGACGCCCATGCCGAGTTCCCGGTGAACAACGCGGCCGATGTCCAGACCTTCCAGGTCACGCTGGATGGAACGGGTGCAGCGACACTGCCCGCCAGTGCCTTCGACTACAACACCCCGAATCCGAGTGGCGGCGAGAGCTTTGCGGGCTCGGCCTTCACACAAGGCTTCACCACAGCGCCGATTGTTGTGGGCGCATCGGTGGTCGACACCGGCGGCCAACCGCTCGGCCCCATCGACCGGGTCTATCTCACGAACCCGACGGACACGCCCGTCGGTTCCGGCGGATCGAACGCCGATCCGGTGATCACGAGTGCGTCCTCCGCGAGCGTCGTCGAAGGCACAATCATCGCCCTCGACGTCGATGCGACGGATGCCGATCTCGACCCGATCACCTTCGGTTTCGGCGGTGGTGTCGACGACGCGCTGTTCGCCATCGACCCGAGCACGGGCGTGCTCAGCTTCCTCGCCCCGCCGGACTTCGAAGCGCCCGGGGATACGGGAGGCGACAACGTCTATGACGTCATCGTCACGGCGGATGACGGAAACAACGGTACCGATACGCAGGCCGTTCAGATCACCGTCACCGACGACCCGTCGGACAATGGCGGGTCGAACACGCTCACTGTCAAAGTGGGCGGCAACGGCACCCTGCCCGACAACACGCCGATGTACGAGGTGTTCGCCGACGGCGTCTCGCTCGGGATCCGTTCAATCACTGCTCCGGTTGCCGGCGGCATCTCGAACTTCAATGTCAACGACGACAGCCTGTACCAGCTCGATGTCTTCCAGTTCTCTGGCCCAGCACCAGACAACGTCGAGATCGTCTACTTCAATGACGGCGCTTCAAATGGAGAGCCCCGGAACCTGATCGTCGACAACATGGAGCTGAACGGCGAGATCTTCGAGGCTGAGGTCGACGGTTTCTTCACGCGCGAGAACGGCAGTGCAACCGGGGAAGGTCCGCGTGAGAAGCTGTTCTGGAACGGCACGCTCGCCTTCGACAACCTCAATGACCCGAGTGGGCCCAGCGGTCACTTCGAGATCATCGATCCGGGCGCAAACGCCAGGTTCAAGATCCAGATCGAGGACCCCAACATCGAGAACGGCGGGACCACGCCACTGTCAAATTGGACTTATGTCGCAGGCGATGGCGCGAATGGCAACCAGACCGGCACGCAAGGAACCGGCCACTACTTCTGGGGCGCGGAGTCCAGCAGCGACGCCGTCAATGTTCCGCAGTTGGCAAGCGCACTGGAGTTCAACATCCTGGTCCCTGAAGGATCGGAAGGCGAATACAACTTCCGGTTCCGTGCCTCAAGGGACACCAGCAATCCTTCGGATGCCCGCAACGATGCCTGGCTGAAGATCAACGACGATGCGGAAGCGCTGCAGGTCAACCCGGCCAACACGGTCTCGAACGAGGGTTTCGTGAAGGTTTTCGGGGGCGCGACCGGTGGCTGGGGCTTCGCGCAAGGGCTTGATGGTCTGCCGGATCCGAACTTTACGGCAGTGTTCAATCTCGCAGCTGGATTGCACACGATCACGATCGCCGGGCGCTCACAGGGTTTCCACATCGACTACTTGGAGTTCTTCAAGGGCAACGCTCCGAACATCGGGGCGTCTGACTCGAACTTCGTGCCCGGTGGCGGCTCGAACGCCGATCCGGTGATCACGAGCGCCTCCTCCGCGAGCGTCGTCGAAGGCACCACCATCGCCCTCGACGTCGATGCGACGGATGCCGATCTCGACCCGATCACCTTCGGCTTCGGGGGCGGCGCCGACGACGCGCTGTTCTCGATCGACCCGAGCACGGGCGTGCTCAGCTTCCTCGCCCCGCCGGACTTCGAGGCGCCGGGCGATGTCGGCCTCAACAACGTCTACGACGTCATCGTCTCGGCCAGCGACGGCAATGGCGGGCTCGACACGCAGGCCGTGCAGATCACCGTCACCGACGACCCGTCGGACAATGGCTCGAACGCCGATCCGGTGATCACGAGCGCCTCCTCCGCGAGCGTCGTCGAAGGCACCACCATCGCCCTCGACGTCGATGCGACGGATGCCGATCTCGACCCGATCACCTTCGGCTTCGGGGGCGGCGCCGACGACGCGCTGTTCGCCATCGACCCGAGCACGGGCGTGCTCAGCTTCATCGCCCCGCCGGACTTCGAGGCGCCGGGCGATGTCGGCAACAACGTCTACGACGTCATCGTCTCGGCCAGCGACGGCAATGGCGGGCTCGACACGCAGGCCGTGCAGATCACCGTCACCGACGACCCGTCGGACAATGGCTCGAACGCCGATCCGGTGATCACGAGCGCCTCCTCCGCGAGCGTCGTCGAAGGCACCACCATCGCCCTCGACGTCGATGCGACGGATGCCGATCTCGACCCGATCACCTTCGGCTTCGGGGGCGGCGCCGACGACGCGCTGTTCTCGATCGACCCGAGCACGGGCGTGCTCAGCTTCATCGCCCCGCCGGACTTCGAGGCGCCGGGCGATGTCGGCCTCAACAACGTCTACGACGTCATCGTCTCGGCCAGCGACGGCAATGGCGGGCTCGACACGCAGGCCGTGCAGATCACCGTCACCGACGACCCGTCGGACAATGGCTCGAACGCCGATCCGGTGATCACGAGCGCCTCCTCCGCGAGCGTCGTCGAAGGCACCACCATCGCCCTCGACGTCGATGCGACGGATGCCGATCTCGACCCGATCACCTTCGGCTTCGGGGGCGGCGCCGACGACGCGCTGTTCGCCATCGACCCGAGCACGGGCGTGCTCAGCTTCTCGCCCCGCCGGACTTCGAGGCGCCGGGCGATGTCGGCCTCAACAACGTCTACGACGTCATCGTCTCGGCCAGCGACGGCAATGGCGGGCTCGACACGCAGGCCGTGCAGATCACCGTCACCGACGACCCGTCGGACAATGGCGGCGGGGGAGTTCCCGTTGACTTCCAGGCCGAGGTGCTCGTCAACGCCGACGACATCGAGCTTGGCTCGGGTGCGAACAGCTCGGATCTGGAAACCAACAAAACGATCCAGATGCGCCTCACGGTCGGCGCCGGCGCGGACAACATCACGAGTGTCAGCAGCGCGGTCATGAGCTGGGTCTCGGACCGGACCCACACGAAGAACGCAACGCTGACGTTCCAGGTGGAGGACAGCCTCAACGCCGAGGCGTTCGGAAGCGGGAAGACCTTCATCGGCGGGTCCGAGGTGGTCAGCGCCAACGGCACCTGGCAGAACGACGAGACGATCACCAACGTCGTCGACCTGGCCGATCAGATCAACGCCCTGATCGCGAGCCAGGGTCCGCTCAACGCCGGCGACACGATCAATGTCCAGCTCACGGGCACCGGCGGCACCCGGTTCATCGTTCAGGCCACCCCGGTGCTCGATGTCAGTGGGACATCCGGCTCGAGCGGCGGCTCGAACGCCGATCCGGTGATCACGAGCGCCTCCTCCGCGAGCGTCGTCGAAGGCACCACCATCGCCCTCGACGTCGATGCGACGGATGCCGATCTCGACCCGATCACCTTCGGCTTCGGGGGCGGCGCCGACGACGCGCTGTTCTCGATCGACCCGAGCACGGGCGTGCTCAGCTTCATCGCCCCGCCGGACTTCGAGGCGCCGGGCGATGTCGGCCTCAACAACGTCTACGACGTCATCGTCTCGGCCAGCGACGGCAATGGCGGGCTCGACACGCAGGCCGTGCAGATCACCGTCACCGACGACCCGTCGGACAATGGCTCGAACGCCGATCCGGTGATCACGAGCGCCTCCTCCGCGAGCGTCGTCGAAGGCACCACCATCGCCCTCGACGTCGATGCGACGGATGCCGATCTCGACCCGATCACCTTCGGCTTCGGGGGCGGCGCCGACGACGCGCTGTTCTCGATCGACCCGAGCACGGGCGTGCTCAGCTTCATCGCCCCGCCGGACTTCGAGGCGCCGGGCGATGTCGGCCTCAACAACGTCTACGACGTCATCGTCTCGGCCAGCGACGGCAATGGCGGGCTCGACACGCAGGCCGTGCAGATCACCGTCACCGACGACCCGTCGGACAATGGCGGCGGGGGAACGGGTCCGATCACGGTCGGCCTGATCGACGCCGTGACAGATCAGACCGTCGCAACGTTCACCGAGAGCGGATCGATCGACCCTGCTCTGCTGTCGGCCGACCAGTTCGCCTTCGAGGCGTTGATCGACGAAAGCGGACTGTCCGATCCCGTGGAATCGGTCTTTTTCAGCTTCGGCGGCGCACTGACAAACACCCGCAACGAGAACCTCGAGCGTTGGGCGTCATTCGGTAACTCGGGCGACGACTTCGGGGGTGAAACTTTGCCAGTGAACGCGTTCTCGCTCACCGTTGAGGCCTACAGTGCGAACAACAGCAACGGCACCTTGCTGGCATCCGAGACGTTTGACTTCACACTGACCTGACGCGCTCGATCGCCGATCAAAAAGCAAACGCCCGGGACGGTATCCCGGGCGTTTCTTGTTGTTTCGTCGGGCGCCGTGAGGCGCACCATTCGATCATCCAATCTGGAAGTCGAGTTCGATCTCGTCGAGCAAGGCCCCATTGCCGCCTTTGTTGGCAAAGACGTCAACCGACACGCTGTGGCTGCTGCCCTTGGCAAACTGTTTGCCGCCCATGAAGTCACCGTTCTGGTCTCCGAACAGCGCATAAGGCTCGACATTCTCGATGCGAGTCTGGTTGCGATACTCCAGCTCGACGCTGCCGATGTCCGGTGCGCCCTGCTCGGCTTCTGCCATAATGGAGACCTTGCGACCCTTCACGACCGAGAAGGCGATCGTGTCGTTGTCCTCGACCTCGGTGAGCACCTTGTCCGTCGCAGTATCGACCAGGAAGAACTGCAGGGTATCGGCGCTTGGCTGACTGGCACCAATCGAAACCGTCACCTGAGCCGGAGCGCTCTTCCCGCCTTCCGAGTCGATGGCCACGTACTCGAACGTGTCCGTGCCCTTGGCCTTGGCGTTGGGGGTGTAGTGCACCTTGTTGTTGATGATCTCCGCGACGCCTTTCGACGGATCGCTGAACAGGTCCACGGTCAAAGCATCGCCATCGGGATCTTTGTCGTTCGCGAGAACGTTGATGACCTTCTTCTTTCCAGCGGTCGCCGATGCCGTGTCGTCCTTCGGCAGCGGCACCCGGTTGATCGGCACGGAACCCGGAACCGAGAAGTCGATCGCGAATTCGTCGAGAATCTTACCCGTGCCGTTGGCGCCAGCATACGCTGTTACGTTCACGACATGGTTGCCAGGTTCGATTTCAACGCCACCCAGGAAGTCCCCGTTGCTGTCCCCGAACAGGGCATAGGGTTCGACGTTTTCAGTCTTGGTGCCGATGCCAGGTGCCGAAAGTTTGACACTTCCGATGTCCGCCTCGCCCGTGGACTCAGCGTAGAGCGTCACCTTTTTGCCGTCGATCGTCTTCAGAACCTTGCCGTCCGTCAGCTTCGTAATCGTCTTGTCGGTGGTCGTGTTTGCGACAAAGACTTCCACGAGATCGCCGTTTGGCGCTGGTTTTGGCGCCGGAGCTGGGTCTGGAGTGGGATCCGGCTGTGGTCCGGGATCTTGATTTCCGCCATCCGTCGTCTTCGACACCGGCTCGTCAATTTCCATGTTGCGCTTGTCGAGATTGATGTGGATCCGGTCCAGCATCGCCTCGTGTGAACGACCCGAAATCTCGAGAACGTGTTCGCCCTTGCTCAGATCATAGGCAAACGGAGACTTGACGTGCTTGACGTCGAAGGTGCGCGCCCAGTTCCACTCTTCGCGCGGACCTCCGAAGAACACCTTCTGCCACGGTCCCCCATCGACCCGTGCCCAGAAGTCGTTGTTGGCATCGTTCTTTTCGTCATTCTTGGGTCGCGTCGCATGCAGCGTGACGAAGTACTCGCCCTTCTGATCCACTGAAAACTTGTACTTCAGTGTGCCCGAACCGGCTTTGGAGGGGTTGAGGAGGTTTGGACCGTCCCACCGCAGATAGCCATCGCCGGTGTAACCGTCGATTTTCTTCTCCAGCTTCCAGTCGTTGTTCCCAGCGTCGTTCTTGTTGGCGAAGATCCCGTCTTCTACCTCCATAACGACGAGGCCATTCTTGGCCTTATAGGTAGGTCCGCCTGTGTTCACGTTCTCACCTCTCTCGAAAGTCGTTGTCGTGGTTGCGAGGAGCGTACCCCGTGCTCCATCCGCAGAAAAGGCCTCAGCTGTGACCGTTATCGGTTCATCGCCGAGCGGCTGCCCCAAGAAATTACTGTTGACATCATTGAACAAGGAGTAGGGCGATACGTTTTCGACTTGCGTATGTCCTTCAACTGAAAGGCGAACACTCTCTACGCCGGACATCCGCGGCACAGCTTCTATGCTGTATCTGCCTTCCGTGAGCAACTCAGGGTCGATTTTGTCGCCGTCAGAAAGGAGCAGCATGCGCTTATCGGTCGCAGGGTCGATCAGAAACAGATCCAGATCTCCCTGCGGCTGAGGTTCGGGCTCGGGCTCGGGTTCCTCGTTTGCAGGCTCATCAGCCGGTGGCAGTGGCTCAGGCGTGATGATTCCTTCCGAGTGAACGAGAATCGTCCAGTCCTGATTCGTGTTGTTTGGAGGCAAGCCGAGGCTGACAGTGCCGCCGCCATCGACTTCTGTGACGGTGCCGTCCTGAAGCGAACCACCATTTCGCGGATCGAACCAGAGCACCGAGAACTTGCCGTTGAAGCCCGAGAGATTGAGATTGGCGCTGCCGCCTTCCGGGAGATAAATCGCGTAGACCTCGCCGCGCTTCGCGATGACGTGATCCCCTCCCTTGGTGCCGCTCGTCAGGCCATCGGCCTCCGTCATCTCGTCGAGCGGGAGCGCCTCGAAGAACGATCGGGCCACGGCTGACCACTGGTAGGCGCTTTCACGAGACGAGAAGTCCTCGATTGCGAGATCGCCCCCCTTACCGTTGTCGGTTTGGTAGCCGAAGTACCACTCAACACCGGACCCGCCTTCGGTGTAGAACTGCCACAGCGTCTCGCGCATGTTCTCGTGGTTGTTCTTCCAGCCGAGATCACCTTCGGCCGCCAGACCGACGGCCGCACTGCCCGGCTCATCCAGAAAGGCCACGACGGGTCGGCCTTCTTGTTCGGCGCCGCCCTGGTAGCGATCCAGATCGGGCATGTGCGAGTCACCCGCCGTCTGGAAGGACAGCACATCCAGGGTCTCTTCGCCATGGAAGTCCTCATAGGTGTCGTGGTCGCCAGGATAAGTGTGCAGTGCCACGGGATGATCGTAAGGGTCGATCGCCTTGAGGTACTCGGAATGGTCACGCAGTTGGCCGGCGGTGTTGGTGTTCTCCTCGCCGAGGTTCCAGATCACGCCGTTATGGTGACCGAAGCGGGCCACCATCTCGCGCATGAACGCCGCACGCTCGACACCGAGCTCGCCATCGTTCAGCAGAAAGTCGTTCTCGGTTTCCTGAAAGAAGAGATGCAGCGTGATGCCCAACTCTTCCATGTGGCTGAACACGATTTCCCACTGGTCGAGCTTGGAGACATCGAACGCGTTGGCGCCGGTCGTCAGGTTGAACGAGCCGTCGGCGGTGCCGATGCTCTTCTTGATCGAGTCAAGATCGGTATCCGCCCAGGGCCAGACGTCACGGCCATCGCCGCCGACGTTCATCAACATCATGTACATCGAGTTGACGTTTTGCTCAGCGAGATAGTTGACGGCACCGATGATGCCTTTGCCCTGACCGCCATCCCATGTCGGATCGCCGGCGTTGAAGTCGCTCAGGTGCGGCGCGTAGTCATGTGAGTCTGGTGTGTTATCGAATCCGGAGTATCCGAGGAAGTTCTCAGGCGAGCCTACCCCGCTCTTCAGAAACGTGCTGCCGTCGCCTGCGAAGCTGAGGTACTGATCGCCATCGTACTCGAGCATTCCTTTCGAGCGCAGATCATCTCCCGATTTGTTGCTCGCGGCGATCGAGAACGTACCCGAAGAGCCATCGAAGCCGCTGGCTGTACCGTCGTTGGGATTGAGCGAGGTCGCAACGTTCTTGCCCGTACGGAACGAGACCTCATAGCTCCATTCACCCGTGTCGGGTGGATTGAAGTTCACCCGCCAGATGTTACCCGATGTTGCACCGGAGTCAGCGGCGTCACCATCCGCAGCGAAGTAGCCCGGTACGGTGATCTTCTCGCCGGTCTTCGCGCTGGTGAACGTGACGTCCATTCTCGTGTCGTAGAAGGTCGACCGGTTTTCGCTGGCGTCCGGGCCTTCGAAATCCAACGTCACTCGGTGCCACTGCTTCAGCTCACCGGTGATATCGGGCGTCACCTCGGAAGGGGTCATGTGCTGTGTTGCCTCTCGCATTCCTTGAGCGCCGGATCTTCAGACCCGAACACGTCTTCGGTTTTGGTTAGGGAAAGCACTTTGAATCGCGACACGCTACGGCACACACTCTCTCAATGCGGGGGGAAACTGGGCGCGTTTATGTCAACAATTGGTAAAATTGTGTCGGCTTCGTTCACCTTGTTGATGCCTTGAAAATTTAAGGCGCGCACTGCCTCGAAATGCCTACGAGATAGGCATTTTGGAACTGTGCGGAGGATGGGGAGTTGGAGTGTGTCTGGGAGGAAGGGAGACTGCTGGAGGCGATCTTCGGACGCGGAATAACCGCATCGAAATCGCCATCGACCACGCTTACTCAATGGCGCAACGCGCGCCCTCATTAAATGCATCAGTCCCCCCAGTCTAAGTGCCAAACCACACGTTCCGATTGTAACGGACACTCATCCCGTGCGGCCTCAGATACCCGGTGTTACAACGCCCCCGAGCGCACACCGTTTCAACCTGAACCAACTTTTTTGTGCATCGCACCCACTTTTTTGCGCTTGCACAATTTTCAAGCGAAATCAGAGGCTAAGTTCAACCTATGAACGTGGAGAGATTGCAATCGTTGCGGGTGAGCTCGAATGCCCGAGCCCGGGAAACCTCGTCCAGCGGGTCTCTCCGGATCTACGAGGCCCGACTCCTCAGCAGGTGACCGTAGACCTCCTGCAACGCGGCAAAGTGGCGATCGAATGAGAGGTCTTCTGTGAGCCGCACGGTCTCACTCGGCAGGGATCGAACCCGCTCCAGCGCACCAGCGAGCGTCGTCGCATCCGGGCTGTCGTAGAGGACGCCGTTGACCCCATCGGTGACACATTCCCGTGCAGCACTCCAAGTTCCGCAAACGACGGGAACACCGCGCGAGAGAGCTTCGAGTGGAGACAGTGGTTGCCCCTCGTACCAAAGGCTCGGAAACACCAACGCGCGGGCTCGAGACAGCCAGGCCTGGACTTCTTGCGGTGATTGCCAGCCCAGCACCTCGGCATCGGGATTGATCGATTCGATTGCCTCACGCTCGGCACCGTCACCCACAAACACTGCCTTGCACCCAGCCAGCTTGGCGGCTTCGGCGAAGATTCGCCCCCCTTTCTCAGGGTTCAGGCGGCCCACGAAAAGGAACACATCGTTCTCGGAACTGACAACACGCGGCAAACCCTCATCGGTGATCGGGTTGGGGACGTGATGAATTCGCGAGGCGCTCGACAGGTAAGGTTGCATCGCCTCTCGCTGGACTTCGGAGATGCAGATTATGTCGCGCAAACCCTTCGGCAGCTTGCCGGGACCCCAGGTCGCGACCTGCCGCAAGACACGCCAAGCCTTGTGGGCGGGATGGCGCACGTCGCAGTTCGTCGTGAGGCAGTCCCAGCCGAGAGCCCGTCGCCTGCAGATCTCGTTGCGCTGATAATCGTAGAACCCGCCATTTGGGCAGGCCAAAAAGTACTCGTGCATCGTGTAGACTGTGGGGAGCTTCGCGCTCGACAGCACGGGACCAATGGCAGGCGACAAGGCCTTGGCGTAACCGTGACAATGCAGAACCGTGGAGTTCGGATCAAATCTCTCGATCACTTCGGACAGCCGTCGCGCCGCCGTTCTGTTCCAGATGCCCCGCCGCATCGCGCGAATTCGGCTGGGATCAGAGAGAATGTCAGGCTGATCGAGACAGATTACATCGATGCCCGGGTGGCGCAGCGCATCGGAGATCGGCCCGCACGCTGCAAAGAACGTCACACCGATGCCGCGCTCAGCGAGCAGTCGTGCACTGTCGATGGCGACCTTCGCCTGCCCGCCATTTATCTGAGCGAAATCACCAACCAGGAGCACATTCGAAACAACGCTCATTTCGAGATGTCTCCCGGTCTGCATTGAAACTGGAAATCGAGCGCGGCCCGACCCTCAGTTGCTCTGACGCCGACTCGCTGCTGCAACCTCTGCGTTGGCGCTCGCCCTTCGTTCGATCATTGCAAGCTGGACGTCGAAGAGTCTGTTGTAGTTTGCGATCGCATCAAAATTGGCATGAGCCCGCTCATGAGCCATCCGGCCGGCTTTTGCGATGCGGGCTGGATCTGCGAACAGCATCCGCATCGTCTCGATAAAGGCGTTCTCATCATCCGGCGGAAGCGCCCATCCTGTCCGATCGTGATCGACCAACTCGGGAATACCGCCAATCGCGCTGGTCACAGCAGGCAATCCGGCGAAGGCTGCTTCAACCACCACATAGGCAGACATGTCTGCCTTGGTCGGGTGGCACAGCATATCCATGCTCGGCAATACCTCGTGCATGAGACGCTTGTGCGGCACGCCACCGTGCACAACCACATTGGGACCTTTGTACTGTTCCGCGCGAGGGTCGCCCGAGACGATGTGCAGCTCGCACGTACCTGCCAGCGGACCGGTCACCCAGCGCACGAGCTTATCTCCGCCCTTCCGCACAAAGTCGTTTCCGATGAAGAGGACGCGTGGTTTCTCGCCGACTTCTCTGTTGTCTCGCGCGCCGATCGCTGCCGGATCGAGTGACGGGAAGATCACGTCGATCTTCGACTCCGGCACGTCGTAGTCGTCGATCATCGACTGGGCCGCCCACTGGCTCCACGGGAACAAGTGGTCGAGGCTGTTTAGCAGACGCCCCTCGCTTGAGAAGTCCTTCTCATTCCAGAAGTCGCCGCCGGTCTGCTTCTCCATGTTCACGCGCGTGGCGTCGAGGGCCGCGGTTACGAGCGGGCCTCCTTCCTCGCGGTGAAAGGAGCCTGCAGGATACTGGGCCGAGAAGTGAACGAGATCCGGCTGGAAGTCAGAGATGTTTTCTCGGATCGACTTTCCGAGAAATCCGTTGAAACCATCAATCGGGTCCAAATAGCGATAGAACTTCTCGTGATGCACCATGTGCTGCCGCTTATAGGGAAGCGCAAGCCACCTGTAATGCGGAACAGGAATAACTCGCGACTCCAGATCAGATCGCAGCTTCAAGGCAAGTTCTAGTTGTGTTGCGTAGGTCCGCCAACCGAGCGCTTGTTGAAGAACGAATAATATTCTTCGTTTATTTTTCATCCACGGCACTCGTTCAGTAGTCGACTCTAACACGGTATCAAACCATGAAATATTCTGCACCGATCCCTCAGCCAATGTACAGCCCCAATCCATTGTGAAACCGCGGCGTTATGGCGCCGCGAAACCGTTCAGTTCAGCTCTTGCGGTACCAGCGAGACCTCGAGCACATCCCCCGGCATCACAGGCTCGTCTGCCTCGACAAATCTTTTGCTCTGCTCGGAATCATCACTTCGATGCAGCTGAATGAGAACACTCACATCCGACGCCGAAGAACCGCTCGCTCCGATCGTGGCAAGATAGCTGGACAGCACTTCGTACTGCGCGCGTGCCACCGACAGGTCGTCTGTCACGGTTTGCATAAGCTCTACGAGCTCTGCTTTCGTCTCCAGGTCCCCAAGGTCCACCTGCTCACGAGACTTCGTCATCAGAACCTGCAGCTGATAGACGTCTTCAGACGTCTCAAGCACCCGCGACGACGTTTGCAGCAAGTCCCTGCGCGCGTCGTTCAGCGCGTTGGTGGTCGCCACCCCGCGAGACGCGAGATCCTTGACGCGCTCGAAGTTGTCTTCCTCGAGCTCGAGCGTCTGAGCGCTGACAACCTCGAGCTCGCGCAGGACCGACAACCGCTGGTCCATCTGCTCGAGTTGAGATTCCAGGCTCTGCTTGTTCCCAAGACGCACAGCCTCGCGTGACTCAATCCACTGATTGTCGGTCGCGTCAGCAGCTTCCGTCGCACCTTCACCCTGGGACGCCGCCGGTGCGGCCTCCCCGGTGTCTTCGTCGATCAACCGCATGTTCGCTTCATACTGCGCCAGACGCGTCGAAAGCACCGCGACTCTCTCGCTGAGCATCTCACGCCTCGTCATGAGCTCGACCATGCGGATATCATCCGCGTCATTGATCAGCCGCATACCACCCGCGTTGGTGAGTGCATGCCGTACCGTCATACCTGGCCGAAACGGGATTTCACCGACACGCTCCACGTCTCCCGAGACATACACCGGACGGTACTCCGACACGTCTATGACGATCTCATTGGGCTGGAGCGCGCGCCATTCCTTGTCGCCAGACGTCGCTGGAAGACGGATCGGCGCTCCACGCAATTGCTCGGCAATACCCGCACGGAATTCCTTGAGGGTCTTGCCCCCTGCCTGCACGGCCCCCAGAAATGGCAGGAACACGCCACCATCGATGCCGATTTCGGCTTCGCGCTCGACGCCATCGGCCGTGATCACCGAGAAGTAGATGCGATCACCCGGTCCCAGCCGGTACACGGTCTCAGCCGCAGCGACACTTCCCGGCGCGGACACAGCAACTGCAGCCGCGACCACCAACCCGGCCAACCCGGAGCATCTCACTGTCAGCATTTTTCTCATTCGCAACGTCCTGGCGCTGCCACCCAAATCGTCAAACCCACGCATGTTACCTAACTTTCTTCCGCAGTACTGTGTTCCGCAGCCTCTGGCGCGATCAGTACGCGCCCTGACGAGTGAGAGGCACCGGAAGGGTCCTGAGTATAATCCATACATCGCTCATTAGCGACCAGTCTCTCAGGTAACGAATGTCAAGCGCAACGCGGCGCTGGAACTGGAGCGAGTTCCGTCCGGACACTTGCCAGAGACCCGTTATCCCCGGCCGGGCGGACAGGTACTTTTTCACCGATCTCCCATAGTACCGCAACTCTTCGGACGTCACCGGGCGCGGTCCCACCACACTCATGGTGCCGGCGAGGACGTTGAAGAACTGCGGAAGCTCGTCCAGACTGCTGGCCCGAAGGAACGTTCCGACCACCGGGATCACCCGCGGGTCTTTCTTGAGCTTGCGGTACTTCTCGAACTCAGCGCGCGCCTCGGGATCGGTTTCCATGATGTGCGCAAGGCGCACATCGGCGTCGTTGTGCATGGTTCTGAATTTCAGGCACTGAAACGCTTCGCCGTTCAGGCCAATGCGGCGATGCCCGTAGAAGATCGGCCCACGCGACCCGCATTTGATCGCAACCGCGACGACGATCATCAGCGGTGCCGTGAGTGCTATGGCGAACATCGCAAACGCGATGTCAAACCACCGCTTAACCCAGCCGCCCACCGCATCGTGCTCAGGTGACTGTACGGCTCCTAGGTCCGCGGCAGACGCTGCCGGCGCTCGGTCCAGATAGAACTCGGCCCTGTCTTCGCCCGGGGCTTCCGCCCGCGCAACCGCCATTGAGTTAGTCATACCTCACTCCTTGTAGACCTATGACGCGAACTCTGCCGCACTTCTATTCGTGGGCTTGAAGACCCCCAGAGCGCAGTAACGCCGACTACCTCTGAAGAATTCCAAGCGGCCGAGGCACACATAGACTTTACGCAGCGCACCCTGGCCCCCACTCGCGTGTGGCCGAATCCGCAGCAGAAATTTCGAGAGAACGACTTCTCTTTCAGGCTCACCCCGGCAGTCGATCGCGCTCACCCCCTCTGCAACCGCGTCTTGCCATCTTTTTAACACATTGAGCCGCAGCGTCATTACTTTTTTCGCGGGAAGTGCGCATAAATCAACCATCACTATGCGGCGCGATGGTGAAATATGCGGCACGCTTGAGTTGCAGAAACCAGCGAAGATATATCACACGAGTTCCGAATCACTGTTATCTGCAAGTGCATGGATTGTCCCACCCAAAGTTCAGGGTTCGCTTTTTCACGTGACCTGTTCATATGGGCCGTGTGTGCAGGCAATCGACTACGGGATCGTGACAGTTCATTGACAATTGCCCCGTGGATTCCACTGGAAGGCGTCAGGAACTCTAGAGCACAGCTTCGCGCTATAATTGAAATTTCTACCGTGAGTATTTCGCTGCAACGGCGTGAATAGATGGAAAAATTGTCCGGCGCTCTCTGCTGATGCCCGCCGCGCTTGCCGCGGAGAACCTATCGTTACGTCACCCCTTAATAATTAACATAGCAGGTCATTAACCATTGGGTAAGGTCCTGTCGGTGCGAGATTATATCGCACACACCAACCCATCCCATCGGCGCCCTGGGCAGATGCTTCAAAGCGGAACTCGGTTCCGGTTTTTGCCACCCATGGGACCAACGGTATCGATGAGTTGGCGCCCGGGAACTCGCCATCGCGGGAGGAACCACTACTCGCGCCTCGGCTCCTCTGCCCTGCCCGAGCTTGCGCGCAAGGTCGCGGCCCACCGATGCGTTTCATGCTCTCGTGTTTGGGCGCTCCGGCGCGCAATCTTCTTGATGAAGTTGGCGACAGACAACAAAATGACCGCAGTCCACCAAAAGGTTGCATGGACCTGAAACCGGTTGCAGCAGCCGATGGTGTGTCGAATGGTCCCAATCTCCGAATTCGACCGGAAAGAAAGGAACTATTACTGCCTCTGCGGCGATTTCAGAGGGTTGAGTTTAGTGTGTGTATCAACTATTCGAAAGGTCGAGGAGGCGCCCGGGTCATAAGATTTGACGCCTGCGCTGGTTGATCTGGGTTGGCAGAACCGTAAACGTCAGCTTACCGAGGCCAGCCCGCTCAGACCGCAGAATCGCGATCCGAAGAGTAAAAGTGTCTTGTGTAGTATGCAGGATCGCGTGCGTTAGGAGTGACGAGATGCGCCGGAGTATCATATGCGCCCGCTGATACGGACACCCGAAGCACACCTTGCCCCGGGTGTGGAGCCTGTCAGCTCGACGGGAACAGACCTTGTCGATTTCGGCGCTGTCGCGTCCGCGATCTGGAGAAATCTGCCGGTTTTGATCGCCACCACGCTCAGCGCGATCGTCGTGGCCTACATCTACGCCTTCCACATCGCGACACCCATGTACCGCTCCGTCGCGACCGTGGTCTACACCGGTCAGAATCAGGACGTGGTGAGCCTTCCGGGTGAGGGGGCCAAGCTGGAGTTCACGAGCACGCTCTTCAATACGGAAGCGGCGATCTTGTTGAACCGTTCCGCGCTTCTCCAGGTGATCGAGCGGATGAACCTGGCTGAAGATCCGGAGTTCAACCCTTTCGCCGGTAGCAACTTTGGGGATCTGTCAGAGGACGAGCTCTCGATCGCTCAGCAGCGCGCAGAGATCGAGACGCTGCGTGCGTTGCGGGAAGCGATCCAGATCAGCAACATCCACGACACCTACGTGATTCAGATCTTCGCCGAGACGAAGCGGCCTCAGAAATCGCGGCAAATTGCGAACGCTGTCGCGAATGTCTACCTCGAGAACCAGACGCTCCAGAAGCAGCAGGTGAACAGAGAGGCCGCTGACTGGATGACTGCGCGTCTCGAAGAGTTGCAACTGGAACTCATCGAGGCAGAGGCGCGCATCGACGGCTTCCAATATGGCGAGGACGGTGCCGCCCGTTCTGCGGATGCCGTGCGACTGGAACGGCTGAGCGCTGAGGCCCAGTCAATTCGCGAACTCTACAAGCTGTTCGTCACCCAGCTCAAAGAAATCTCCGTGCGTGAGAGCCGCATTCAGCCCGATGGCCGGATTCTGAGCTACGCAGATTTGCCGCACGAACCGAGTTCGCCGCGTAAACTCGTGATCTTGTTTTTCAGCGCAGTTCTTGGCGGTCTTGCGGGCCTTGGATTCATCTTCCTGCGTGAAACCACCTCAGACCCGCTGAAAACACCACGCGACCTCGAGCACATCACTGGCTGCCGGCTCATTGGCGCGACCCCGCGCGCGTCAAGGTTCCGTCGGAAGTCGGGGCGCGCCGGGTTTATTCACCCGGATACACCCCTCTACGGCCCGGCGATGGAAGACATCCGGGCAAACCTGACGGTTATGCCCGAAGGGATCACGCCACCGCAGATCATCGCTGTGACCTCTGCCATGGCGAAGGAGGGCAAGACGACTTTGTCGATGTCGCTGGCAGCGAGTTTTGCCGGCAGCGACCGCCGCGTCCTGCTCGTGGACGCGGATCTCCGCCAGCGAAGGCTGTCGAAGAATGTGTCGCCCGACGCGCAACGCGGGCTGGTTTCGCTCTGCACGCAGGATGAGAAGACGCTGCCTGTGGTCCGGGACCCCTATCTCGGCGTTGACGTGCTTTGCTGCGAGACACAGCCCGAGAAGCCACTTGACCTGATCTCGTCAGAGGTTTTCGCGCAAGTGATCGAAGGGACGCGCACCTACTACGACATCATTATCGTGGACACCCCGCCGGTGTTGACGGCTCCCGAGTTGAAGATCCTCGGCAAGCTTTCGGACGCGATCATCTTCGTCGCGAGATACCATGTCACGCCGGCACAGAAGGTCATCGAGGCGCTCGAGACGCTCGCCAGGATCAGTTTGCAGCCGCTGGGCGTCGTGATGACGGCTGCACGCCGGAGCATGCTCAAATACTGAAAAGTGGACAAAGTCGCGGTGAGCAAGCCAGAGTTCCCGCAAGTCTCTGCCGTTGAGAAGCACAGAATTGCACCTCTACGGCTTTGGTGAAGCAGTAATCACCCATGAATTGATCTGGCACAATATAATGCACTTCCGAAAATGCCGCACTTGAGCTGCGTCAATACTGCCAATTTCGTATAATATGCATGACATGTAACTTTGCTACGCTTAGAGTGCGACACGGGTGATGGGGTGTGAGAGATGAGGTCGTTGCGAATTTTGCACGTGTGCGAAACGGCGAAGGGGGGCGTAGGATCCTACATCAACCTCTTTGCTTCGTTCGACGCTGCAGAGATCTCTTCGACCGTGGTCGCACCTTATGAGCACTCGGATCATATAGACAGCCAGCACGATCTTGTCACGTTCAGCTACCCCAAGCGAGGGATCGGATCGCTCTACCGCATGGTGCGAACGGCGCTGCGAACCATCAGGCGAACCGACCCCGATGTGATCTACTGCCACAGCACCTTCTCGCTTCTGATGGTCGTGGTGCTGCGCCTGAGCTTCGAGCGCCGTCCAGTGATTTTCTGTGCCCATGGCTGGGCGATGAGCATGTACGATCACAGCCGTTGGAAACAGCGCATCGTCCGGATGATCGAAGGCACTTGCTCGGGCCTGGCAAGCGTTGTGATCAACATTTCGGCAGCCGAGCGCGATCTCGCCCGCAAGCTTGGGTACTTCGGCAAGCACGTCCTGCTCGAGAACGCCGTTCCAGACGCCAGACCCGATGCGCGAAGTGATCGCTTTGGACAAGGCAAGGACGCGCGCGACACGCAGATCGAGCTGCTTTTCGTCGGACGCCTCGACCGCCAGAAAGGCCTGGATGTTCTGATGGAGGCTTTTCGCCGCGTCGAAGGGAAGCGGAACGACATCCGGCTGCATGTCGTTGGCGCCAGTGTGAACAAGGACAGCGATCTCCAGGCGCTGCCAAGCGGTATCGAGATGCACGGCTGGGTGGACAAGAGCAAAATCGATGACTGGTATCGCTCGGCTGACGCATTGATCGTGCCGTCACGCTGGGAGGGTTTCGGCCTCGTCGTCGCGGAAGCGTTCCGGAATGGCACGCCAGCACTGGTGAGCGATCGTGGCGGCCTGCCGTCGCTCGTGTCCCCAGGCGAAACCGGTCAGGTGTTTGCGCTCTCGGCAGAGGCGGTTGCCGAGACCTTGCTCAACCTGGATCTCGAGACGCTCCACTCGATGCGGCCCAAGTGCCGCGACAGTTACGACACGCGGTTCACGCTGAACAGGTTCAAGCGGGAGTTTCTCGCGATCGTTGGCGATCTGATGAGCCCAAAGCGGCGTCAACTCGTGGAGGAGGTGCAATCGTGACTGCCCTGCCCTGGCTTCCCAACTTTATTATCGCCGGTGCACCCAAGGCTGGCACGAGTTCCCTTTTCCGGTGGATCGCCGATCATCCGGACGCATTCGGATCCGTCGACAAGGAGACCTATTTCTTCGTCGATCCGGGCACTCACATGCACTCGCCCGACTTTCACATCTCGAATGGCCTCGAGACCTATCGCACCCAGTTCCCGGTGCCCGACGGCGCCGACCCCAAGGTCATTCTGGAGGCGACCCCGAGCTACATCTACAATGCGAGCGCCCTCGAACACATCCCAACTCTGCCAAGCCAGCCGCGGTGTCTTTTCATCCTCCGCGAGCCCGCTGCGCAGATTTATTCGCTCTACACCTACTTCCGCGACAACTGGGACTGGGTTCCTTCATCGATGGGGTTTGACGAGTTCCTGTCGGCTGCACGGACAGGGAGCCACGACTTCAAGGGCAATGAGCTCGCGCGCAACGCCTACAATTTTGCCTGTTATGCACAGCACCTCGAACCCTGGCGCGAACGCCTCGGCGCTGATCGCATTATGGTCGCAACCTTCGATGAGCTTCAGGGCGACCCTGCGGCGATGACGCGGCGGGTGGCGGCATGGCTCAATCTCGACACCTCGTTCTACAATGCATATGACTTCCCTCGTGAAAACGAGACCTACGCGCCCCGGAACCGGCAGCTTCAAAGCCTTAACATCGCAGTTCGCGGCTTGTTGCCGAAGGGAAAGGCCTATGATGCGCTTCGCTCGGTCTACCGCCGCTTCAACACCCGCGCGCCAGAGGGTCCCGGCAACTCGGAGAGCGATCTCATTGCCCGGTTGCGCGAGGAGTTTGCACCGCACAACAAGCGGCTTGCATCGGAATTTGACCTAAACGTCACTGGATGGGGCTGAGAAATCCATGATGCTCTCTTCGCCCTCTGGTGAATGCATTTGCAGCATAGCCATGCTGACCCACTTTCCGGTGGCGATTGCATGTCACTGCGACCCAGGAGCCTGCCGTGCACTTGATTGACTACGCGAGACCAATGCTGACACGCGCGCAGGATTGGATGATCCCCCAACGCGTGGTGTTCCACCACGTGCCGAAATGTGGTGGGACGTCAGTGGGCCGCGCGTTGCGGATGCGTTACATCATGAGCCAGGCAACCGTGACCCCGGAGTCGAGCTTTCGCGCCTTCGAGATTTTCACCGGCCGCACCGATCGCGAGCAGATGCTGATCGATGTCGCCGAACTCCGCGAGCAGATGCTGCTCTACTACATGTTCGAGGACGTCCGCTGTCTGTCGTTGCACGTGCCGTTTTCAGTGGGCGCTCATGAGCGTTTCCACAAACAGTACAAGTTCATAACGATCCTCCGCGAGCCCGTGAAACGCTTTATCTCCCATTACTTCTGGAGCCATGACAAGCCGCAGGCACATGCGCGTATCGAGGAAGGATTTGAGGCCTTCCTGGAAACAGATCGTGCAAAGCGGCTCGGCGCCAGCTACGTCGAATTCTTCTGCGGCCAGACGCGGGTTCCCGATCTCAGCGCTCCTGAGGTGGTAGATGCCGCGATCGCCAACCTACAGAGGTTCAGCATCGTCGGCAGGCTCGATGACTTAAAGAGTTTCAAGGTGCAGCTGAAAGAACAACTCGGCATTCGGGTTGGGATCGGGCATGAGAACAAGATGCGACAGCCGGAATCAGAGAAGAAGCGCGTTCTGACCCCAGAACTCATGGAGCGGGCACGCGTCTTGTGCGCGCCGGACCTTGCTGTGTGGAATGCCATCCATGGGTAAGCCCTCGGTCTTCGTTCTCGGCGCTCAGAAGTGCGGCACCACGACGGTGGCCGACATGCTGGCCGCCCAACCCGAAGTCTTCGTGCCCTCGGTCAAGGAGACTTACTTCTTCTGCGACGAGGAACTCTGGGCGAAGGGTCAAGACTGGTATAGCGACGAATACTACAACGCCTCTGCAACCGGATCGCATCGGCTTCTCTGTGACGCGACGCCGTTCTATCTCGCCTCTCGAGAAGCGATCGACCGACTGGCTGACTACGCAGACCCGGACGCGCGGTTCATCGTCACGCTGCGCAATCCGGTGGATCGCGCCTACTCCGCATATTGGCATCAGCGCAGGCTTGGCAACGAACCCATGACCTTCGAAGAGTCGCTGGACGCCGAGCCCGAGCGCATTGCCAAGGCGCGCGCCGCGAAGGAACGCTGGTGGCGGCACGCCTATGTGGAAGTGGGCCGCTATGCGGGCCAGCTCGAGCATGCATTCGACAAGCTCGGTCGCGAGAAGGTTCTGGTGCTGATGAATTCCGAGCTGCGCGACGCGGCCGGCCTGAATCAGCGTCTGCGCGCCCATCTTGACTTGCCGGAGAGCAATGCGGCGCCGGTTGCCGAGACGCACTCGAACCAATCTGCAATGCCCCGGTCCGCGACGCTCCACAAGCTGGTGACGGGCAAGAACCCTCTGAAATCGGCGGTCCGAGCGCTCATTCCCCGTGAACTACGTACCCGGATCGGTCGAGGGATCCTCCAGCGCAATCTGAAAGCAGAGCAGTACCCGCCGATGCCCGATGAAACGCGGTCAAGGCTTGAGGCGCTGTTCGCGAGTGAAATCGACGCGCTCGCTGCAATGGGCGTCACCGGTGCGTCAGCATGGAAAGCAGCAGCCTAGTTGGCTGCGCGAAGTCTTGCGATTTCACCTTGCGTAGATGCGCTAACGCCTTGTCAGAGACTTAGGTTGTCCGGGTCGCGACTGGTGCAGCCGCACCTCACCCAGGGTATCAGGTGATCCCTCTCAGGACGGACGGGCCCCAACCGACGCCGCACTGACCGTGTCTTCCAGGGTTGCGTTCAAATCGCGGACACGCTCGGCTTCGTCATCGGTCAGAACCGACCGCCAGTAGCTGTTTGTGTGGCTGACCGACCGGTTCCAGTCGTGCACTGCGGTGGCCTCGCGCTTCTGGTTCATTGACCCCGCGTTGCGCTTTTCGACGTAGCGCTTGGCAGACTCAAAGGGCAAGCTCAGCCCACAAAACAATCCCTCGTAAGCGCCGACTTCATCATGCTCCAGAGACGTGGAGGACATAATGTGCAGCCCGGGATGGCCGATCCCCTTCGATACCGCTGTGTAGGCCATGCGCCAGAGGATCGCCGCGGCCAGATACTTGGGGGGCTCGTCCGGCGACGAGAGGATCCGGTCGATGTCAGCGTCTGCGCCGTACCGCTGCTTGAAGCGCGGATAGATCGCGCCGAGGTTCGGCTGCCAATTGAGCCGCTTGTAACTCGCCGCCTGCGCCAGAGCGGGGCGCAGCGTCACGACGACCGGAACATCCACTTCGAGAATGTCGGGCACTGCAAGAACCGCATAGGGGTCTTTCCAGACCACGTGCGACAGACCCCATTTCAGCCGCGCCATCCGGAGCGAGTGTGCCGTCCGCGTGCCCAACACTCTGCGCACAAGCTGTTGCGAGAACGGAAGCTTCTTGTGGCCCGCACGGACCTGCGGTTTCAGCGTCAGGCTCAGTGCCGCGAGATCGTCGACAAACCGGCCGAGCTCCGACTTTTCGAACCCTGCGGTTCCTGGAATTGGAAAGCGCACGTCGAAGCGCACATCACCGGTCGGCCCCCACGGCTCATAGATCGATTCTGCTCCCGCCGCCTGCGCGATCGTATTTCCGACCGGGGTTGTTCCACTCCGCGGCGCACCGGTGACAAGTATGACCGATCGGCGTCTCGAGGACGGCGTGCTCACTGTTCAATACCCCGCTACCCATCCGTGCAACGAGCACGCATTTTGCACGCGTGTTTGCACTGCATCATTATAGCCAGGTGAATGAAATGGCTCAAGCTTTGCCGCGGAAAACTGTCCAGATCAGGAAGATGTATGTGCGGTGCAGCAATTGATTGCCATGACCCCGTCAAAGGATGTACGTTTGCGCGGGGGAGCCAGCGTACGAGGCTGGCGAGTGTGGTGTAAGCGGTGAGGAGTGCGCGCGTGACAGGATCGGCTTTCGACTTGGCATCTCCCGGCGCCGAGAACCGGCCTCTGGGGGCGAACCGCGGCGCACAGACCGGGGCTAGACGACGCGTCAAGAACAGACGATCGCATCGAGACCCGGGACATCAATGTCGTGTCCCAGAAACCCGTGTCGAAGACATCCGTACAGATGATATCGCCGTAGCGAAATCGGGCTGAGGACGACCAACGTGGCAAAAGCGCTTTCGCTCAAGAAGAACGTGCTCTTCGGGCTGATCGGCAGCGTCGTCTTCGCCATCACGCAGTGGGGCATCCTGACCGTCGTCGCGCATCTCGGCTCGCCCGAGGAAGTGGGCGCCGTGACCGTCGCAACAGCCCTTGTGACGCCGGTCTTTTTCTTCGCCACAATGTCGATCGGAGAGTCGCATCGGGTCGACGACCTCGATTCGTTCAGTCGCGCCGACTACTTCGCTCTTCGCCTGCTGATGGCGCTGCTCTCTGTTGTGGTGGTGTGCATTCTGGTCGCCGTGTTCTACCACAGCAAGGATGCTCTCGTCCTGACGACCACTTTTGCGTTCATGGTTGTCAAGGTGATCGGCGCTCAGTCCCAGATGAACCACAGCGTGTTCCAGCGCGAAGAGCGCCTGGACTTCGTCGCCGGTTCCATGATCGCGCGTGGGTGTGCCGGGCTCACGGGATTTGCGATCACCTATGCGCTCACCGGATTGCTGTGGGCGGCTTTTCTGGTCGAGGCGGCGATGTGGACGCTGGCGATCGTCGCGATCGATCAGAGATACCTCAAGCGCCTGAACGTAACCGACCGGTTCTCGGGAATTTTTCGTGCAAAGCGCGCGTCGCTCTGGAAGCTCTTCGTGTGGACTTTGCCGCTCGGTCTGGCCGGGTTTCTGATGAATGCGACGGTGAGCGCGCCGCGCCTGGTGCTCGACAGCTTCGACAGTCTTGCGGCGGTCGGGCTCTTCGGGGCAATCGCCTATATCAGCGTGGCGCTCACCACCATAACCACGGCGATCAGTGCGGCCTCTGCGGCACGGTTGCGCAAGACGATCCGGGAAGGCCGCAAGAAGGCGCTTCTTAGACTGTCGCTCGCCTTGATCGGCCTCTCGGCGCTCATCGGGATTGCGCTGGTGGGAGGTGCGGCGTTCGCAGGCGATACGCTGCTCAGGCTGCTCTACGGAGAGGCCTATGTTGATGTGCCGCTTTTTGTCATCGTGATCACCGCCACCGCACTGCGATTGACCTCTGCGCCGATGCAGCTTGCGCTCACCGCCGGTCATGCCTACTGGCGCCGCCTCGGCGTGAACGGTGCGGCCTTCGTTGTGACCGTCATCGCCGCGCTGATGATGGTGCCGGAGACCGGGGCCAGTGGCGCGGCATGGTCGATGGTACTTGGCGCGATCACACGCGTTGTTCTTCTGACCTACTTCTTCATCCTGCTCCTGGCGTCGGTACAGCCTTTGGAGCGCCCCGCTGCAGAACTGACGGAGCCCGCAGAATGACCCGTCCGAACTTCATCTACATTGGCGCCCCGCGCGCCGGATCCACATGGATGTACAAGGCCCTGCGTGCCCATCCGCAGGTGTTTGTGCCCGTTGCCAAGTACGTGAAGTACTTCCACGAACCCGAGGAAGAGCGCCGCGGCATGGAGTGGTATGAGAGCTTCTTTGCAGACGCCACGCCAGAGCACCTCGCGGTCGGAGAGCTGACGCCGGGCTATCTTTTCAGCGACATGGCGTTGACACGCATCGCCGAAGAACTGCCGGACGTGAAGCTTATCGCGTCACTGCGCAATCCGATCGAACGCGATTGGTCGGCATATCTGCATATGAAGCGCAACGGACAAGTCTCGGGGACTTTTGCCGAAGAGATGAACGGCGAGTTTCGGTTCATCCGTGACTACGGGTGCTATGCTGACTATCTGCCGCGGCTCTTCGAACTCTTCCCCCGCGAGCGCTTGAAGCTTTTCGTCTTTGACGATCTGTCCAGGGACCCGGCGCAGTTCACCCGTGAGCTTTACGAGTACCTGGGTGTCGACCCGGACTTCACATATGAAGACGCCGCGAAAAAGCAGTACGCGGCACGGGAAGCGCGCAGCCCCATCCTTGCAAAAGCGATCAAGGAAGCTGCCAAGCTCGTGCGCCAGGCCGGTATGCCCAACGTGATCGGCCGGTTGAAGAGCCTGCCGGGCCTCCAGGACGCGCTCTACAAGCCCACCGCGAAACAGACGTCCGAGACGCTTACGGGTGCCGACCGCCGGTTGCTCGTCGAAAAGCACCGCGATCGTGTGGCAAAGCTCGGAGCCATGCTCGACCGTGATCTCTCGCATTGGCTGGAGTACGAGGTGGAACGCGAGACCGCGACATGAACGCGTTTGCGCTCCCGGCGAAGAAGGAGCGCCGAGGGCTGAACCTCGCCGAGCCGCTTGGGGCCATTTTGCTGTTCGTGTTGCTCGCGACCGTGGGGGCGAAATGGGTGCCTGTCACCAGCGCCGGTGGCTACACGCTCGAACTCTCCAACATGGGCGCACTGCTCGCAATCGCCATGGGCGGCGTCTTGGTGATCCTCAAACGCGAGCTCCGGGCACCACTCGTTCTGGTCGTGACGGTCGGCCTGCTGATCCTGTTGATCGCGAGCCATGCGACCCGCGGCCAACCCTACAACACCATGATCATGTCGATGGTGGCGGTCGCCAGCACAGTTGCCGTCGCCAATGTGAGCAACCTGCGTTCTCCGATGCCCGTCATCTGGGCCGTCGGAGGGTTCATCTGCGTGCTCGTGGTGTCGGTGATGGTCTCGGGTGTGGATTTCGTCGGCGGCATTACCGAGTATCTGACGACGTTCAACCGGAAACGCCTCAACGCGACGATCATGGCCCCGATCTACAATGCTTTCCAGCAGGGCAATGACTTCACCTACTTCTCGTCCATGAGCAACACGGTCGCCGCCAGTTTTGCGCTGTTCTACATTCTTGCGGGATCGTACGCGCTGACCGGCGACCGGCGCATGATCCCGGTGGCGCTGCTCTCGCTCTTTGTCGTGCTCTCGATCTTCTCGAGCTCCGGCGTGCTGACCTGCTTGCTCACGTCGATCGTCTTCTTCTGGCACTGGGCCAAGTCCGCACGGAACAAATGGGCAATCCTGATGTTCGCGGCAGCCTTGTTGAGCTTCTTGGTCACGTTCTGGGCCGAAATTGCGGAGTTCTTCTACTACAACGTCGTAAATGACGAGGGAAGCCGAGATGGCCGCCTGGAGCAGTACGACCAGGCGCTCGCATCCATCGAGAACAATATGCTACTGGGCGCGGGCACCGTTGTTGTGAACATCTACTACTCGATCCACAACTTCTTCCTGTACTCGTTCGCTGCTGCCGGGGTTGCGGGCGCCGTCCTCTCGGCCTTCGTGATCATCTATGTGGCCATCCTGTCGGTGCAGGGGCTGAGGGCGATCTACCATGGAAACTCCCACCAACCCGAGGCCTTGCTCGTCGCGTGCCTGCCGCTCCTCTTCCTGATCCGCGTGATGTTCGGCGGTGCCGGCGGGTTGCCGATGGGGGCCGGCGCGCTTGCTCTGGGACTGGCGCTGGTGGCACGCAGAGCGCTCCATATTCCGATCACCAAGCCGCAGTTCCGGTGGGACGAGGCGATGGCCCGTTCAGCCGAAAGCCTGACTCGAAGCCGCGACGGAATCCCGCTACCACTCGTTAGCAGAAGATCAGTTTGAAGGTTGGGGAGAACGCCAATGTCGCCGCTGACGAGACGTCGCTTGCTGCACGCGGGGTCGCTGATCGGGTGTTCGCTTTCAGCTGCCGCGGCCACTGCGGCACCCGCCTCCGGCACGCGCAACGAAGCTGATCCCATTCTTGTGGCGGCCGGCAACAATGCTGGACCGGACGCGGCCAATTCGGCGACCCCAGGTTTTCAGTCGGTCAGAACACTCCAGGCTGCGGATTGGCTTAGCACGGGAGAGGTTGCTCTGATCTGGGGCTGGGGGCGTCCCGGCGACGGAGGGGGCGGATTGTGGTTGGTGACGGAGGAAGGTTCCGACCGTGATCCGTGCTGCGTGGCACTTGCGAATGGCAAGTTCGCCTGGCTGGCGCATCAGACACGCCACGACGTGCGACAGATCGGCATCTTCGAAGACACGCCGGGCGCCGAGGTGGCGGCCCGCCTGCTCGCGCTGACCCATCACATGGTTCGCGGCGGCGGCGGCATCATCGAGATGACGCAAAGCATCGGATGCGACAATGTGGAGTTTCCGGAGATTCCGGAAGAGGCCCGCATTACCTACGAGATGCAGGCAGGTGCACGGATCACTCCGACAAACCCGCAACCTGGCGTCTTCATGTGGACGTTTGCAAAGGGCGAGAACAACACCTACCCGAGCTTCAAGAACATAAAAGTTTGGGGACGCAGGCCCAACCGGCTGAGATGCAATGGCATCCTGATCCAACCCACAAACCAGATGACGATCGACAACTGCTCGGCGCACTGGATCGAGGGCTGCGCATGGCAGATTGAAGGTGCCAACAACTCCCGCATCGATATCACCACGTACAAATGCGGCACCGAAGACGGCGTTTATGCGCAGAACTTCACCGGAAACCTGGCGAAGGGAAACACCTGCAATGACCTTGTCTTGCAGGGAACGACCGAACAGGATCTCTTCGGCATCAACATCGAAGGCTCGGTGATCATCCGCGACGGCTCATCGCTCAAGCTGCATGGCGGACCCCAAACGCTGCGCGCGCTCAGACTTCACCGCTGCGGCTCGTTTGCGCTCCGGGTATATGCGTCGCAGAGCTGGAACCGCGAGGGATTCATCCTGATCTCGGACGCCGAGAACGAAGCTCGCGAAGTCATGGTCGTCGATCGTCACAAGGCGCAACACACGACACGTGGAAAGCTCGTGATCGACACCATGTTCAACATCAAGTGGGCTGGCGAAGGATCTGCGGCGTGGTGTGTGCTTGACCTCCAGTCTCCCGGATCATTTGTCAGCCTCGAAGGGCTGATCAACAAGCAGCTCAAGCCCCGAAAACAGGGCGGCCGGTATCATCACTTCCGCATCGTGGGACCCGGAGTGAAACGCGTGACCTATGATCTGAGCGGGCTCAGGTTTGCAAACGATGCGAAACCCTCCCGCCGCCTGCTCGACGATCGCAAGCCCGTCCGGCGCCGCAACAGCCGCGCGCTCACGGCCGACGCCCTGCCCGGTCCGCTTACCCGAACTGATGCGGATGTCGAGAACGGCAAAGTCGATCTGCGCGGTGCGAGTTTTGTCGACATTGATCTGGAAGCACCAGCCGAGGTCCGTGCGTTCAACATGGACATCGACCAGCAGTGCACGATTTGTGCGCCAAACGGCAATCTGACGGTCGTCAGCTCGGATGCCATGCACCTCAGCAACTCCGCCGATTTCCAGATGGCACCCGGGTCAACATTGACCCTTCGCCGGGCGGGATCGAAACGGTTTGTCGAAATCTCGCGCTCCGCGACAGAATAGCCCGCCGGACAGCAAGTTTCGGCTCAGGCTTCTCTGCGTCAGGGTATCTTGGAGCTGCCCCCGGCGAGGGTGCGCTGCGCCGGTAAGCGACGGCACAGCGCACCTCCAGATCGTTAGGCCACGCGTTGTGCGACGGGTATCTGGCTCTGAAAGATTTCGTCCCCATCGCCAATCGAGTTGGCATCGGCAAGGTAGATGTTGTTGCCGCGATTGTTCTGAATGCCGATGAATTCGACCGATGCACCTGCCTGAGTTGGAGGCCTCTGCTCCCGCACGTAACCTGTAAACCGAAGGCCGCTATTGGCGTTGTCAAAGTCGATGACGATGTAGCGGCCATTGCCCGTGCCGGTGTACTCGTTGTTGTGGATGTTGGCAAAGTTGATCACGCCGTTCGTCGTCTCACTGAATGCGCTTCCTTCGGCTGAAACCTGGCCATGATTGGCAACATCGCCGGAATCGCCGATCCAGATGAAGCCGTCGGTCTTCCACGTCTGCGTGGCGATCACGTCGAGATGGAAGCCCTTGCAGTTCAGGATTCGCAGCGCGCGTGTCACCTCCTCGCCGCCATGTAGTTTGAACGCCGAGACAGAACGACAAATCAGCGCGTTGTCGAGAGCAATGCCGAGCTCGTCACGCTCCGTGCTGCACTGGAGATCGCAGTCATTCAGATTGTTGCCCTTGATCGCGTTGTCCGTGAGCGTCTGAGCATATTTCCCCGTAGCAACATCACCACATTTGTAGGTCTTGATGTCGATGCGGCTGTTGTTCCAACCGGAGACGTAGAACGCGACGCCCTTGATCCCGTGGCCCGAGCACCCACGGATGACGCCGTTGTTCGTCGGTCCAATGTAGACACCCTCTCCGGTACTCAGTGTCTTGTCGTTGGTGTTGCCGAAGATTCGCACGTCAATCAGGCTGACATGCGTCAAGCTGGGACCGGTTGTCGGGAACTCCCACATGTACGTGCCCGCGATCGGGTTGCTCGGATGGACTTCGACCCCGTCTTTGCACTGCATGGTCATCCACTGCGCCGCAGTGACGTTCGCCGGGAAAGTGACGTTCCCGCAATGAATGCTCTCGGCCATGTAGATCGTGCCGCCACCCATCGACATCACATGGTTGAAGAGCGCCAGGAGTTTGGTTGCCACTGTCTCGCCGTTCGTGCGACCGAACTGCGATTGCATGCCGTAGATGCCGACCGCACGCACATCATAAACGGCATTCGGTGACTTCCCGAGCGTGGCGAACAGGTTGTTCCCAATATCGAGAACCGTGTGGCCATTCGCGGTGCCAGTACCGCTGATGTTCCAGATCGCGTGCCCGCCATCGCCGCCCGCATCGCGTCCCACACACAGAACGGTTGCGCCTGCACTGAGGTTTGGGCTGTCGGCAGCCATCGCTGCCACGGTATCGAAAGTCTTCACGTTTCCGTCCTCGCTGGAAGAAGGGGTGAGGAAAAGATCAGTCCGTTCAATGACTTGGATTCCGACCACAACAACATTGTGAGACGAGTCCAGATCCTCGACGGTGATCGTGAGGTCAGGCGTGGTGACGCCGGAAAAGCGCACATAGTTTCCCGTGCTTGCGGAGGCGCTTTCAGAGGTCGAGCTGTTCTCAACCCAGGTGCCAGCCCATTTGCCGGACTGATCGGATTCGGCGTAGTAAGTTCTGTGTCCGTCCCTGAAACGGTAGGTGGAGTTGGTCGGCGCACCGGCTCGCTCATCATAGATCACAATCACATCGCACGCCCAGGGGAGCCCGCGCAGGATGAATCGGGTATCGGTGCTGCTGGAAGCGCTCCGACAGCGAATGCCGCTGTGGAAAATGTCATACTCCGACGATAGATCGTCGCTCGTCGATGTCGGCGCACCATCGCCAAAACCGCCTGCCAATTCCAAACTCAGGCTGGTCTGAGTACCGGTGTTGTCGGAGAGATCGCTTGCCACGAAGTTGGTTCCGGTGCGCTCGATCCAATTGGCGTAGCCACCGTTGATTGGCCCCAGACGCGTGGTGCTCGAGACCCCCATGCTCGCTCCGAAGGAAACCGAGACCGCAGTTCCAAAGACAGATGTTGGCTCTGACGCTGGGACGAGCAACGCGGGGGCTACGGTGTTGGTTCTCGCTGCGCGACCGTAGGCGCTCTGCGGCTTTGTTGCCCAAACTTCAGCGCCGCTTGCTGGGTGAACCACGGTCCCGGTCACCACATTCCCGGACAAGTGAGCGCCCGTTTGGAAAACCTTGGTATCGCTGTCGGCTGTTTGCGAGTTGAATTCGCAGTCTTCGAAACTGTTGTTCCGAGAATCCCAGTCGTAGTGAACTGGTGGCGCGAACGTACTGAAGGTGGACGGCGTGGAAGCAGCCGTTGCGCTGTCCTCTGAAGCATCGGCTGTGCCGAGGGCAAAGGCCGAAACGGCGGACGCCCCATCGGAGAGCCCGAGGCAATCCCTGAAGACACCTCCCTCGCAGCCTTCCAGCCGGAAATCCTGCGCGGCGTCTCCCAGCACGACGCAGCTTTCGACCCGAGCATCGACACATGCATTCGCGCGGTGGTTCGGCAAGGCAGGTGTCTCGCCGCTCCCATCGGGAAGTGCGGGATGCTGCGTGCCGGATGTGGACACACCGCCAAGGACCATCGCCGGACGTGCTGGATCGCCGGGTCTCCAGTCTGAGAGCACCCCGCGAAACTCGATGTCACGCGAGCCGCCGGTTGCTTGAAGGCCCGCTTTGGCGCCCGCACGCCCGATGTGGTCCAACCACTCGCACACCACATGGCGGCAGGCAGTCATATGCACACCCGTGCCCGTCGATTGTGTCTGATCGAGCTCATTGCCCGCAATCAAACTTTGCTCGACCCGCTCGAGGTTGATGAGATCGACGCAAGCACCGTGCATGCGATTGTTGCAGAGCCACAATCCGCGGAGGGGGGCCGACCAGCCGATACCGATTTCCCCGTCATTGCCGGTGATTTCAGTGCCGTCCGCACGTCGAGTGTTCGGGAGCCCGGTAGCACTGATCGCCCCTCCACGCGCTCCGCCAGTGGTTCGACACTCGATGTCAATCCCAACGATCGACGTGTAGGGGTTGTCGATCTCGATGTGAGAGGCGTCATGCAGATCCCCATCCAGACGAAATGCGACGTCCCAGACGCCGTCATCTCCGGTCGCAACGCCATCGCCAGGCTGGATTGAAATGCGATCCGCTTCGCTCGTGGCACCCTTGTTCGCGAGTGTGACGGTGCCCGAATGCGTGTATGTGCCCGCCGCAAACTTGATTGTGTCGCCAAGCATTGCCGCACTCCATGCGCCGGTCAGCGTGGCATAAGGTCGGTCCGGGTCATTGCGCGCCGCCGTCGCATCATCACCGTGCGTTGCAACCCAAACCGTTCCAGAGGCGCCTGCCGTGTAGACACTCGTGTCGCTGATGCTCAGAACATCGAGTGAGTAGGCTGAAGATGCGGTGCCGCCGGAGTTTGAGTAGACGACGACCACACTCGCTTGGCTCAGCACGCCGGTGAGCCGGGTGTCATGCGAGACCACGCCGGTGTTCTGATCGATGCTTACGCCCGACGGTGCGCTCTGCAGGCTGAAAGTGCCACCGAGCGCATTCTGGAAATCGATCGACGCGTCGACCAGACGCACGCCACTTTGCTCGGAAAGTGCTTGATCCGCGAGTGCCTGCGATGCGGTGGGAGCCTCACGCGTGATGCTCAGTGGTGGTGTTGCAAGAGACAGTGACGGCTCGACGGGGTGGTTCGTCACTGCGGTGACCCTGCAAGAAACGACCGTCAGGTCATCTGCTTCCTTCAAGGTAAACGATGGCCCGATCTCGTGCGGAATGGGGGCACCGTCGCGGAGCCACTGATAGCTTAGCTCCACCCCCGCTCCGACCGCCGGCATCCAAGCGCCGGGCAGGACCGACAGTGTCTGGCCCACAACGGGTGCGCCTTCCACGATCGGTGGTGTGACGTTGAGCGGTGACGGATAGGTGATCATCACAGGAACAGTGCTGCCGACGCCTGTTCCCGCGGAGTTCACTGCCGTGACCCGGCAACTGATGAGCGCATCGTTGTCACCAGCCTCCAGCACGTACTCGGGTGACGTAGCCGACAACACCTGCAACCCGTTCCTGAACCACTGATACTCGAAGCTTGGGGTCGGCGTGCCAGACCACGTGCCGGGCGCGCACAAGAGAGTTTCACCGACCTCGGGCACACCACTCACGACTGGCCAAGATGTGCTGATCGGTGGATCAGAGTTGTTGAATGGGCTGCCGCTCAGCGCATGCGCGCTGATAGCGGCACTCAATCCGATGTTCATTACGTTTCTCCGTCTCGCCTGTGCGCGCGAAGGAAACCCCTCGCTCCATCCGAAGCTGGCGCACCGCGTTGATCATCGATTTTTGTTTTACTTCTGAAGGTTGCGCGAAGCCTTGCACGAACTGACAGGCCATTGCTGGCAAAGTTTGCTTCGCAAAAACCCCCAGCTCTGGATGCAGCCGCCGCTTCTTGCGCTGATCTACATGGCCATGACGGCCGGCAAACTCCCGCCAACGGAGCGGTGCAGCTTGCACGTGCAGACGTTCAATGCGGGCGTGCGCCCACTCACAAACGCCCATTCATGTGAGCCCGCAGGCATTTGCACCATGAATCAAACAGCTTGCAAGGAAAGCTCGACGCCGAACATGAACTCACCGCTACTGCACGGACCGAAAGGGTTCGAGATCGCCTGAGTTTTGCACCCGCAAGTTCTGTGCAAACATCGACGGCGAGCTCACGCACGGCGCGGCCTGTGTGGGAGTTTCCACGGAGGGGATGCGGGGTTCACCTTCGAAGCGGCGAGATGCCTACATCGGTGGCATTATCGAAAGTGAATAGCAATGACCGCGCCGATGGTCAACTTTAAATTGAATTTTTCTGGCGCAAAAGCCTTACCCTACAGGCATCTCAGCCAGATGTTCCGAGCTTCGCGCATGCTGCCGCAATGGCTTAAACCACCCACTCATAGAGGGATTTTTCGAGCAGGATATCCGCCTTCAAGGTGAGTTTTCTTTACGAGCGCTCAACACGGTTCTCAGTGGTTCGGGCACCACAAAAGTACCGTCAGAACATGCCTTTCATCACATCTGCACTCGGAGCACCGGGCTCTCCAGCCGACCGACGACTGGTTGTCAGGATCAATTGTCATTTTGGGGGCTGCGCATCTGCGACACATGCGAATAACATTCTCGATCCGCACACGGATGCCATGCCAACTTCTTGAATAAACTTAGTTTCTGAGAAGGGGCACTTCACAAATCTTGAATCACCCCCCGTCATCAAATGGCGAAACCTCCGACCGGTACATGGTGCAGTAACCCTCGCATCGGTGATGGCCACCCAACAATCCCGAGGCAAGCTGAACCGCGGTTCCGCGCAGTTCTCGCGCAACTGCCAGCAGGCCAGATGCACGGCCTGTTCACCGTGCCCGATCTGAAAAAGGGTTGACGCACACGGTAGCCTGCTTCGCGCAGGTGCTCAAAGGTAGAAAGCAACAGGGTCACGCCCAAGTTTTCAGGCGTCCCCGACCGCTCTTAAGATACAGGTGAGACCAATCCACGCAGCGGCAGATCGGCATTCGTCGCATAGTGTCATATTTAGTGAGTCGTGTCCGTTTCCAGCGTTCTTGTCGTGAACCTTGTCATGTGATCCTGAACGCCTTTGGCCATTCATGAACTGCGCAGCAATGAAAAATGATTGTCGCATTCTGAAACATCGCGCCGGGCCTCAGGACACCTGCAAATAGGCTAATTTAAACGCGCCCTAACAACCTGCCATTGTATTGCCACATCAGGCGATCACGTTAACCAAAGGGGGCGTCGGTGAAAATTACAGTCCGTGGGAGTTCAACGTGGCTGATCTTAGCGGCGACAATCTGATCATTGGCACCAGCGGCGCGGACACGCGGCGCGGCGGGGCGGGAAACGACCGGATGTATGGCCGGCTTGGTGCCGACCGCCTCTACGGAGATTCGGGGAATGACGACCTCTTCGGCGAAGCCGGCAACGACAAGCTGTTCGGCGGGATCGGGATTGACGATCTCTACGGAGGTGCCGGGGCGGACGAGCTGAACGGCGGAGATGGTGCCGACAAGCTCTATGGCGACGACGGTGCTGACCTGCTGATCGGCGCCAGTGGCAATGATCTCCTGAGAGGCGGCACTCAGAACGACACGCTGCGCGGCGGCAACGACGCTGACAAACTCTATGGCGACGATGGCGACGACAAGCTGTTCGGAGACCAGGGGAACGACTCGCTCTATGGCGGTGCCGGGAAGGACTCGCTGAAGGGTGGGACGGGCAACGACCTCCTAAAGGGCGATGCGGGCAACGACAACCTGCAAGGTGGTGCCGGCGTCGACAAACTCTACGGCGGGATCGGCAACGACACCCTTAACGGCGGCAATGACGATGACATGCTTTACGGCGAGGATGGTGCGGACACCCTCCTAGGCGCTGGCGGCAACGACCTTCTGAGAGGCGGAGAAGGCAACGACACGCTGCGCGGCGGCAAAGGCAACGATACGCTTTACGGTGATGACGGTGCTGACCGCCTGTTCGGTGAAGATGGTGCCGATGTTCTCTACGGAGGGAACGATAACGACCTCCTCCAAGGCGGCGCCAAGGACGACAAGCTGTATGGCGGCCTCGGAAACGACGAGCTGCGTGGCGGTACCGGAAACGACCTGGTCAGAGGCGACGGGGGTGTGGACCGACTCTACGGCGAAGACGGCAATGACGATCTTTATGGCGGCGCTGGTGCCGACGAGCTGCGTGGCGGCAACGGCAATGACGATCTCTTCGGGGAAGCAAACGGCGACAGTCTGTGGGGCGGGCTGGGCAACGACACCCTGAACGGTGGCAACGGCGTCGACACCTTGATCGGAAACGAAGGTGCCGATCTCTTCGTGCTCACGCCAGGAGGCATCGACACATTCGGCGACTTCAAGCTGGAAGAAGGCGACAGCATCGAGCTGTCCGGCTTGCTTGCGAACTACAACGCCGGGACGTCTGACATTCTCGACTACGTCAAGATCGAGTTCGACTTTCCCAGCAAGACGGCGGAGTTGCAGGTGGACGCCAACGGGCCCACCGGCGGCGAGAACTTCAAGACCGTGGCGATCATCGAAGCTACGAAGATCACTCATGCCGGCATGATCGTCGCAGCCGATGCGCTGTCGATCGACGGCAAGTCGGTCGACGCGGATGCGGCCCGACCGGATCAACCGACGGGCAGTCGCGGCAAGACCGACACATTTCTCGACTCGCTCGGGATCAACGCACGCGTGCTAGATTCGATTTCCAACCAGGCAGACCTGCAGCGTTACGTGGACAGCCTGGAGTATATCGGCATCAACAACGTCAGGACCCGGATGCTGGGGATCGACGACGCGAAATCTGTGAACTTTCACAAGCAACTGGCGCAGGAAGGGATCGATTTCACCTTCGTGATGCGCCAAGACTTCGCCACCGGCACCCAGAAGCAACTGAACGAATACGCTGCGTTCTTCACGAACTTCCTGAAAGATCACCCTGGCAGCATCGATGCATTCGAAGGCTTCAATGAGGTCGGTGACACCAGGGCGATCAACACCGCGACCGCAGAAAAAGTCCAGAAGCTCTTCTACGATACGTTCAAGAGCAAGGCAGCTCTCGACGACATCCCGATCTACATGTTCACCGTCTGGTTTGGCAGAGAAGCCGAGAACTTCGAAGGGTTTCCCGACCTGTCAGACTACGCGGACTACGCGAACGTGCACGCCTATGTTCGGACCGGATTCCACAATCACTACGAGATGATCAACCGGTTGGAGAACACCGAGCCGCTGACCGGCGATCTGCCCAGCGTGATCACGGAAACGGGCTACAACAACGGCACCAAGACCAGCAGCCCGCTCGCGGTCAGCGAGTCGGTGCAGGCGAAGCTTACGCTGAACACCGTTGTGAACAGCTACGCACAAGGCGTTGAAAAAACGTTCTTGTACGAGCTGTTCGACAATGACGGGAGCAGCCTGAGCGATCACACGACCACCTTCGGCATGTTCAGCGAGACGGGTCGGGCGAAACCGGCGGCGGATGCACTGCACAACCTCACATCCATTCTTGGAGATGAGAGCGGCAGCGCCAACCACGGCAAGCTGAACGTCGAGATCATCGGCGGCGACGAGCATACCCATTCGCTTGTGCTGAAGAAGGACAACGGAGCCACGAACATCATCGTGTGGCGAGACGCCCTGATCTGGGACTCGGCAAAGAAGAAAGAGATTGTCGTGGACCCAATTTCGGTCGAGGTGGATCTCAACAAGAACGTGAAACGCATCGAAGTCTACGATCCGCTTGTATCTGACAACCAGATGCGCGCGGTCCAGAACAAGGATTCGGTGTCACTCGACCTCACCGATCATGTGCTCATCCTCGAGGTCTACTGAGGCCCTACCCCGAACGGCCGGCGATGACACCAGCTGCCGCCACGGTTGAGATGGGCGGCATTGGGCCGGGCATCTGCGGTGTGCAATCCGGCGAAAATTGACGACGCTGCACCAACAAGAACAGTTCAAACGAGATCGCGCACCATGCTCTCGGTGGCTTTGAACGCAAGTGCCGCGAGTGTCAGTGTCGGATTGCCGGTGCCCACAGTCGGGAAAACACCACTGCCGAGCAGATACAGATTGCCGTGGTCCCACGTGCGAGAGTCTGCATCGACGACCCCCTCGCCGCGAGGTCCCATGCGATAGGTGCCCATGATGTGGCCCGCTCCGTAGGCGTTGAACCTGTAGGCATGCCCGTTCTCGATGAACTCGAACGCCGGATAGCCAGGCATGTCCACGAACTTGGTATAGTCTCTTATGTGGGCGTGGTCGAAGATGGTCTTGGTTGCCTCTTGGGCGGCCACAAACCCGCGCTTCGTGTAGTCGCTCACTCTGTATGAGATCTCGGGGCGGGCGAGACCCATTCCATCCTGGTGGTGCTCGGAGAGGGTGATGCGGTTGTCCTGCTCGGGCGTTTGTTCGACAAGATAGCAGAATCTCACCAGACGAGTGAGGTTCCGGTTCAAAGCCTCGATCAGCTCCGCGCCGTAAAGCCTTTGAAGATCCGGGTTCAGCTGCGAATTGTTCGTACCATCGATCAAATCGTTGCAGAGTGTATATGGGTCATGGTCGGCCCAGCCCCAGCCCTCGTTCCCCACGTCAACGCGGAAGGCCGCGCGGTGCTTTCGGAAAGGACCGTCGCGCAGGTGCTCGATGCCCGAGCTTGACCGAGGGCCGCGATGGGGGAAGTTCTGGGCCTCGGACTGCCCCCAGGCGAGGTAGCACAGATGATCCATGAGGTTGCGCCCAACCTGATCCGATGATTGGTTGGCAACGCCTTTAGGGAGTTCATCGCTGCGCGATTGCAGCAACAGCTTGGCGCTTTCGATAGCGTGGGCTGCCACGACAACAAGGGTCGCGGAAACTGTTTCGGTGTCCCCTGGTGTGCCGTCCGGGCTGTAGCGGCGAAACTGAACCTCAGAGATCCTGCCAGAGACGGGATCGACACAAAGGCGCGTTGCCACCGCACGGTCAAGCGTTGTGACGTGACCCGTTGCCTGGGCACGCTGAAGCGTAACGGTGGCATCGTACTTCGCCTGGATCGGGCAGAGAGGAACACAGCTGTTGTTGCCCTGACAAGCAGGCCGACCACCGCGATACAGGGAATTCCTGCCCTGTGGCGTGTTGACCACCGACACTGGAATGTCTTCCCACACAAGGCCGCTCACGCCGTCGTTCAACGTGACATCGGAGTAGGTCGACGGGATCTTCGGCATCGGGTAGTGGTAGCCTTCGGAGAAATGGATCCCGCAGTACCCCTGCTCGGCCACATCTCCGGCGACACCGATCTCGGCCTCGGCCTTCTCGTAGTACGGCAGCAGTTCGTCATAGCTGACCAACCAGTTGTGACCCCAGCCGTAGGTCTTCCTCATGTGGAAGTCGTTGGGAACGAGCCGCACGGAGGTGCCGAGCCAGTGCCAAGAGGTTCCGCCAACAAGGCGCTCGTACCCGCTGAGAAACGGCATCTCCGAGGCGGGATCGTATGTGAGATAACTGTGACGGTTCAGTTTCTCTATCTTTGCGGCACGATCTTGCGCACCCAGCACAGGCCACCCACCGAGCGCCATAGCCGTGGCGCGCGGTGCCATTTCAACGGTGGGATCGCTCCCATATGGTGGAAAGGGCGTCTCCGGTGTTCTGATCCAGGCATTGAGCGAGTGCTGCTGGAAAGAAGTACGCTGATCTGCACTGTGTGGTCCGGAGTCGAGGACGAGCACCCGCTTGCCTGCGCGACCCAACTCCAGCGCTGCGATTGTGCCTGCAAAGCCGGCACCGATAACAATGGCGTCGTAAGGGCTCTGGATCGCATCTTCGCTCATTTGATGAACGCCGAGAGCGGCGGAGGCGGGCTCGCCCAGCTTCCGAAGCGTTGATTGCTCAGCGCGGTCGGATGCGTCTGCATGGCCTTCCAGACAAGGCCGTTCTCGTAGGGCACACCCCCCAGCAGAACCGGACTGGTTCCGGGAGAGCTGTCCGGCGCAAACCAGTAACCCAGATAAAGCAGCTTCATGAATGCGCGGGCGAGAGCGCTCACATCGGGATGTGTATCCGCATCAAGCATTTGCGTGGCAATAGCATCTGTGCCCAAACCCTTATCAACCAACGCATCGTAGAGCCCGAGCATCTTCGCGATAGCGTCGGCCTCAGCCTGCTCCGCCAGGATCTGAGCATAGTCGCAATTCTCGAACGCGATGGTCATGTGCTCCGGACCAAATCCCGTGAGGGCCTCCGCCAGCTTCTGAAGCGACGCGCTGCTTGGGGTCGCTGAGCTCTCCATGCGTTCGTTCCTTGTATTGCCCGGTCGTGATATCTGGTCAGTTTGGCGGCGGGACCCGTGCAACGATGTAAGAGTAATCGCTGAACTCGCCGGTGAAGCTCGTCGCGCGATTGTGGCACCCAGTGCAGCTTGAAGCGGTGGGTGGCGCTGATCCCTGAATGAATGTCTCCATCGTGGTGTTCTCCAAGAACCTTGGCCACGGCGCACCGATCGGATCGTCGATCGCATCGGGACGTCTCGGGCGCTGGGTCCCGACGAGCTCGTAGTTTGCCCAGACCGATTGATCATCGACACTGCGCAGCAGCGCCTGCATCTTAGTGTTCAATTCCGCCAGGCTGTCAGGGATGGCCTTGATGCGCACGACCTGCGTCGGGGTCGCCTTCTTCGTCGGATCCCATGGCTTTGGCATGGAACGATTGATCGGACATTCAGCCGGGGCGCACTCTGGATTGTTGAAGTTGTATGCCGTGCGGGCACCTTGGCCCGTGGTGGGGGCATTGTCGACATGCTCGAATGTCGACCAGACCCATTGCGGAGCCTGCGATGTCTTGTGAGCGATATGCAGGCCGACGAGTGCCACTTCAGTCTTCTCGCAACTCCCATTCGGATTCAGCACCAGAATGGTCGATACGTGAAAACGCGAGGCGTCATATCTCTCGGAAAGCGGCATCCAAGACGCCTTGATCGACATCGCGCCGATTTCGTTGGTCTCCATCGAGCTCTTTGGAAAATCAATCTTGGGATTGGTTGAGAGGTCCGTCGCACTGTAGAGGCCTTGCGCCCGGAAATAGCGGTAATACGGCTCGTTCACCGAAATCTGGTAGCGGGTGAAGTCGCCATTCTGATTGATGAGCGGACCCAGATTGCCCGGTTCGACGAACGCACTCTCAAGATCGGGAGCTTTCGTCAGATGTCCAACCCGGCTGACATCATTTGCAGCGATCCCCCGACAGGCTGGAGGCAACGGCCGCGGCCCATTGGCCCAGGCACGTGGCTCGTCACCCGGCGGCACCAGCAAATCGGTGTCCTGCAGCCAAGCCTCCCAAACCGTGAGATTGTCACCGCCTTCGCCGATCTTCGCTTCAGTGTCGGCACCTCCGCCTGCATCGCGTGGCCAGTTCGCTGCGATGAAGGACTGCCAAGAAAACAGATTATAGGCATGCTGCTGTTGCTCGAGACCATGCAGGCCTTCCAAATCAGCCACTCCCGCCGGAAAATTGGCGTTGAGTGGTGGGAGTTCATCGCCCAAAGCAGCGTGGCCACCAGCCGTCATGGCAAGCAGAACGAGCCCCGGCACGCGGCTCGAGACTTTCCTCCACCAAGAACTGTGTATATTCATCTGGCAGTTTCTTCCGAAACGCCGAGCCACCCCAGCACGATTCGGCAATATCCTCTCATGTGATTCTATCTTTGATCAAGGCACGAAAGTTATCCTGTGTAAAAATTTTTGGATTCTATACCGCACTTCATGCGCACATCAGAACAGGGGGCATATTTAGTTTGTGCCAATTGGTGATGTATGACATGCTACCGAGCAATTGACTGCTGCGAGGGGATACTGGCCGGATGTTCTTTGGACGAACTTGTTGCGCCCTTATAGTCCTTGGTGCCGCCACCTTCACAGCAGAGCCCGCGCGTGCTCAGAGCGCATGCCCTGCTGACAAGGCAGAATGGATAGAGTGGCGCAACACCACGATCAACGAGATGCTGACCCCGACCAACAGCTGCCCGGATTTTGGCACGCCCAAGGGGGGCCATCCAAATTTCTGCACCCGTACACCGCACCGCGAAGAACAGTATCTCTGCAGGAAGAACGTCTCAAACGCCGGTGCTGAGGCGCTCGAAGTCATCGATCGTTGCGATCCTTCCGAGGAGATCCGGAAAGAGCTCCTGGCCAACCTCGTGAATTTCAGCACATCGCTCGGCCAACAATTCAAGCCGGAACACACCCGCGGCTTCAGCATCCCGGACAAGGCCTACATCGAGTATGCCGGAGACGCGATCGCCTTCCCTGAGCTTCTTCAGAGCCAGCCCTTCCTAAAGGCGGTATCGGATCCTGCACACTACAAGGACGCGCTGGACATGATCGAGGCGCGCAACGCCGCTGTGAAGGACAAGCCGGGCGAGCAGCAATGGACGACGTTGCTCTATGAAGCACCGTTTCTTCCCTCGCCGGATTGCAAGACCTATGGGCAGTTTGCCGTCTACATCCCCGGGGAAATCAGCAAGTACATTCAGTTCGGGATCCTGACCCCCGAGCAGATCGGTGCCGATCAGGATAAGCTGAACGGCGTCTCGATCGTTTCGGTCAAAGCGACGGGAAAGCCGCCACCGAACATCAGCGAAGTTTTCATCGTCGACTACTGGCGCGAGTATCACGACGATCAGGTCATTCTTGAGCCGAAGATCATCGCAACAGGCGAGTCAACGAACTGCTATGCCTGCCACAAGACCTCGGTCATGCCCTTCTACCCCGATCGCGGGTTCACGTTCGAAGCGGATGGCTCGCTGATCGAGGCCCCTCAAGCCAGGACGGATGAACTTCGTGACTTCCTCAACAACCAGCAAGCCTATGCGGGCCCACCTTATTTTGGCGGCCTGCTCGAACCCGCCCACTTCGGACCGGCGATCGGACCTGCAGACCGCTACCGCTCTCAGGAGTTCATGGCGAGCTGCACCGCGGAGTGGCCAGACGTGGACGACGAGAAGATCGCCCAGATGATGGATTGCGCAAGCTGTCACAACGAGAACCTGATCGGAGCCATGAACTTCCCGCAGGCTGTTCCGAGCGATCGGGACGTGCACGGCACCGACGGACTGGGCGAGAAACCCTGGCAGACTCTGACATTCGTCGAGACATTCATCCAGCTGGACTACATGCCGCCCGGCTTGCCCGAGAAGCTGAGCGCTGACGAGAAGAGCGCACTCAGCAACTGCCTGCTGAAGGAGTACTACGATCATCAGAAGCAGACCGGCCTCTTTTACGACTGGCTGCGCAACGAAGTGGATTGAGGGGGCTGAACCTTGGGGGTGAGCTACAAGATTTTTCCGTCCATCGGGATCGCGCGCGTCGGTAACAGCGACACCGAATTCTACTATGGTCCCGAGAAATTTCGTGCCTTGCCCTTTGAGATCGAGAACGGCGCAGAAGTTCCCGTCCAGAACTTCCGTGACGCACAAGGGCGCCTCAAACGGCAGGCCGCGCGGTTTCAGGTCTGGCGCTTCGAAAGCGACGACGATGCTGGCACCCCGGTCGAGATCGGACAGGGTGGGGTCGCAGATATCCGTTGGACCGCGCATCTCGCGAACAAGAAGGCCGCCTGGTACACGTTCCGCGACATCGAGGGCGAGCATGGATATGCGCCGGATCATCCTTTGCGGAACCCACAGGTCAAAGACACCGCAAACCGTGAGCGCCTGATCATCGACCCGGGTCCGTTGACTGTATCTGCCGACGCGCCCACAGCCGAGTTTGCACGAGGCAAAGGTCAGAATGGATACAAGCAGACCTTTCCGCACGACGACATGCATCCGCGACAGGTCAATTCGCTTGGTGGAATGCGAATGGACGCCGAAGGTCGGTTGGCAGTGCTCGGCGGGTTCGGCAACTCCGGCGTGTCCAGTTTGGTCTGCAACGATTTTCGGCCCGGCGGCCCGCCGGTGGTCGGCAAGATCGATACCTACGCCAACAACAATGGCTGGTTCGACGATGTATCCGATGGTCCCGTAAGTGCACAGATCGTGCTCGACAGCGGCGAGAAAGTGGACGTTGACGCCGGCGCCTGGGTGCTGGTCACGCCCCCGGCCTTTGCGCCTCAGATACCCAATATCGTCACGCTCTACGACACTCTGTATGATCTCTATGTCCGGGAGTGGAACTTCAACCCCGCCATCTTCAAGGACGGGGCCTGGCAGACGGACTACGTCGCGGACTTCCAGACCGAGATCGAACCGATCCTGCAGCATGCAGAGACAGCGCAGTGGGTGGCAGCGATCCCGCCCTACGCTCATCTGACACTGAGAGACATGGGGCTCGGTGATCCCTCGGATGCATCACGCCAACTTCGCGAGCGGGTTTTCCGTTCGCTGCGGGCACCGGATCAGCCAAACGTTGCCAAGAGCGACGCCGGGAAGAAACTGATGCCTTATCAACCCGGTGACAATCCGTTCACCGACGCGGGGCCGAAGTATCTGACCGTTACGCAGACCCAGTACTTCCTTCTTTCCCAATGGGCTGCCGGGAGATTCACGAACCGCGCCGACGATACATCCAAAGCGCTGACCCCCGAAGCGATGAGCCAGGCCATCCTGCAAAACTGCGTCGGCGGCCCCTTCTGCCCAGGCATCGAGATCACCTGGATTGCACGCAATCCCAAGATCTACGCAGAACCCTTCCGGATAAAAGCCGTGGCACCCGGACCCGATGGTTTGAGCCTGAAGGACCGCCTTGATGAGGGTGTGGAGCCCGGAGACCTTTCAAAGCGCATGGCCGTGCCCTGGCAGGCGGATTTCAACGAATGTTCGACGCAGGATGGCATGAAAGATGACATGGACCCGTTCTGGTGGCCCGCCCAGCGTCCGGTCAACGTCATGCTTGCAGATCACCAACAGGCTGAGTGGTCGCGTGGCTTGCCCAAGGACAAAGGCGATAGCAAAGCCGGAGACTATGCAATGGTGACCAAATGGGACGGCATGGGATTTGTGATCAACAAGGGCAGCGACACAGTTCCAAACTACCAGGAAGTCGACCGGGACGACGCGATCGTTGACAAGAAAGCCTGAACATATCGTCACAGATGTCGGGGTTTTTGGAGGCGGACCAGCGGGATCTGCCTGCGCGTTGACGCTTGCGCGCAATTCGGCGCTGTCGGTCACCGTTTTCGAGGCCAGTCAATACCACGATCACCGTGTGGGGGAGGTGCTGTCGGCCGAGGGTTCCGGCGTTCTCAGACAACTCGGCTTCGCACCTGAATTCTTGCGCAAGCGGCATCTCGAATGTGTCGGGTTTTGTTCGAGCTGGCAGGATGACCAGCCGGGATACCTCGACCTGATCGCAAGCCCCATCGGTTCGGCATGGCATCTCGATCGACGGCGCTTCAATGCGGATCTCGCCGCCGCCACCGCCGAGGCCGGCAGCAATGTCAAATGCGGCTATCGGGCTGAGCAGGCCTCACGATGCGCTGACGGAGGGTTCACGGTCGGAGGCCACAGATCGGATGGCCGCGCATTCTCGACGCACGTTCGAATACTCGTCGATGCCACTGGCCGCAACGCACGCCTGGCCCGCAGCCTGGGTGCGCGCGTGCGCCGCATAGACCGGATGGTTGCCTTCTACAGCATCTTCGAGGGCAGTTCTGCGGACCGGATGACCCGGATCGAGGCGGTCAGAGACGGCTGGTGGTATGTTGCGGGCCTCCCTGCTGAGAAGACAGTCGCGTGCTTTTTGACGGACACCGACATCGCCCATCGGCTCGGGCTCGGGTGCGCACGCACCTGGCACCGACTGCTCAACGAAACACGAAATCTCCGTCCGTTCATGGAGATTTCGATGCCGGAGCATGCATCCGTGCGAGCAGTCCCGGCACAATCCTCGATCCTTGAGGTCGCGCAAGGTGCAGGGTGGATCGCAATAGGCGACGCGGCGATCTCGTATGATCCAGCCTCTTCTCAGGGCATCGTGGCTGCGCTGAAGTCTGGCATGGAGGCCGCCGAGCAGATCATAGCGGGCGCCGTGGCTGCGCCACTGTCTGCCAGACAAGCTCGGTTGGAACGGCGATTCCAGAGATATCTCGACCTGCGCGCCTCATATTACGGGCTGGTCCGTCGCTGGCCGGGGTCTGCTTTTTGGGACAGGCGTCAGCTAGCCCGTGCGAGCTCAACGCGCGGGCACGATCTGCCCTCTAACTGGCTGGACCAGGTCTTGGAACCGTACATCAATCTCTCTTAGTGCAAGCACAGAGGTGCAAGGTAGGGTTGTAGCTCATCGGCTGTCTGCAGACCCGGCTGCACCCGTTGGACGATCTCCGGGACGAGCTGCGCAAAGTCCGAAACCACCGCACGTTCGTCAAAGGTTGTGATTTCGCCATCCTTGAGCACCCAACCGCCCTCGATCATCACATGACGCACCACGTTGCTGTCTGCGTGACAGACGACCGTCTGCAGATTTGTCTCGACGCCGGCAAGACTTGCCTGCCGCCCATCCAGGAACACGAGGTCAGCCTTCTTTCCAACCGAGATTTCACCGATGTCGTCTCGCCCCATCGCGCGGGCGCTGCCAGTCGTTGCCATGCGAGAGACCTGGCCCGGATCGAGCCATCGATGAAAATCGCGGTCGAAAATGCGTGGCAGTGTCAAGGCGGCCCGCATTTCCTCGAACATGCTGAGGCGTCCACCCGCGTTCGAAGAATCCGTACCAAGTCCGAGAACCGTCCCATCCTGGATGTGGGCAATGAGTGGCGTGATACCGTCACCGAGGGTCAACTCAGCACCAGGCGTCGACACGACAGTAACCTGATGATCACTCAACGCCTGGCGCTCGATGGCGCTGGTCCAGATCCCATGCGCAACCGACAGGCGGTCGTTCAGGAGACCGGATTGGTTCATCGCAGCGATCACGCCGCCATTGTACACTTCATTGCACCGTCGACACTGAGCCCGGGTCTCGAGCAGATGGGTGTGAACATGCATACCGATGTTCTGGTCAAGCTTGCGCCAGAGGGTCCACATCTCTTCCGAACATCGCTGAGGTGCATTGGGTCCCAGCAGAACTCGAATGCGGTCATGGCGCCCGTGCCACCTTCGGTAGAGATCCTCGAAGAAGACCTCGAAAGCGGCGGGCGTGATGGGCGCGTGATCCACCTTGCGCCGCAACGCCTCGGGCAGATCGACATCGAAGAATTGCCAGTCCTGCACGTCCTGCATCATCGGCGCAAACCCCACGCGCATGCCTGTTTTGGCGTGGGCCGTGAGCGCTTCATCGGCAAGCGACAGGTTCGGGAAATGGTCGATGCATCCGGTAACCCCACCGCGGAGCATCTCGGCTGCGCCGATCTGAATGGCCAGGCCCACCGCTTCGTCGCTGAGCGCATGCCCCCACGCGATAGTGTAGGGCGACCAGCATTCAAGTGGCCTGTAGTTCAGAGTGCCTTTCAGTGCAGACCCGTAGGAGTGATAGTGGCCATTCACCAGACCGGGCATCACGATCAATCCGGACGCGTCGAAAACCTGTGTGCCGTGCGGAGCGGATGTTGACGGCGAAAGGGAAATGTCAGAGATCGTGCCGCCATCGATCGTGAGGTCGCCGACCGGAAGCGTGCCTGTCCCGCCTGGCAGCACAAGCTGCGCATTTGCAACGATCATCCGACCACTGGTCATAGTGCCCTGCTCAAATCGTGACCTCGGTTACCGGTTTCTCGGGGTCCTCTGAAACAATCTTAGCCGCTTCCATGAGTTCAGGCGTCGCAAACCCTTCAGTGAACCCGCTATAGGCGTGACGCACATAGCCCCTTCCCGTCTCGACCCTACCCTGAGATTCGAGGAAGGCACAAAAACTCATAGCGGCTCGAAGCTCCAGCGAACGCGCCCCACGTCCACGGGCATCTGCAATGGCTTCGAGATACAACCGTTCGATATCGGAAGTCTCGCCACCGGTCTTTCTCAGCGTGTCAGCCCAAAAGCGTCTGATCTCGGCTGAGAGCCAGCGCTCATCATTGTTTTCGACCATCTCAAGGGCCTCGCGGAGAATGTCGCATGCCGCCTCGAGTTCACCCAAGGCGCTTGTCGCATCCGCCAGAAGATACAGGTAGTAGGGCTCGAACACTCTCGATCCGGTCGAGCGCCACAACTCCACGCCATCCGACAACTCGACGATACCATCGGCGGCTCGATCAGCAATCGACCGAGACCACCCACGCACGATCATACCCTCGGCCTCGCAGAGCTTGATGTCCTGCTCACGTGCGAAAGCTATGGTCTTCTCGGCCCAATCCTTCGCGGGCCCGGTGGCCCGCATCAGTGGCTGCATACGCGCAAGCCAGCTTTGCGTGAGCGCTATCGTCAAAGGATGCTCGACATGCACCAGCGCCTCGATGGCCGCGGCGACCCTCGTCTGGGCCGTCTCAGGACGGCCCAGCAGCCAGAGCACGATCGCGTCCAGGCTCAGGCTGTTGATGCCGGGGTCGACCGCATACTGAAATCCGAGCTTGCGGTCGCGCCCAGGCTCATAGAGCTCGAGACCCTTCTCGAAGTTCTTGTTTGCTTCGAGAAGGTCGCCCAGCATGAACTGCATGATGCCAAGCGACTGACACCCCACGATGATAAGGCTTCGGTCGTTGCTCCGCTCGGCCAGGTTGAGGAGTGTCGAAGCCACATCATGAGATTTTCGCAGCTGTGCCTGGCTGCCATAGAACCAGACGAGACCGCGGAGCACCCGCGAGAGTGCAACACCTTCCTTGACGTGGTGTGAAAGTTCATAGGCTCGCGCAAACGCTGCATGAGCCTCGGGCACGGCAAACCCCTCGAGGGTCATCAGAGACGACCCGAGCTCGGTCTGCAACACCAGCTCGAGACGATCTCGCTCCGGGCCGGGGTCTCGGCGCGGCAGCAGTTTCAGAGCGTTGGTCGTGTGGTGAATGGCCTCAGCACTGGCAGAGCGGTCATAGGATCGCCGCGCGGCGCGCACCCAGCAATCGAGCGCGGGCAGCACATCGTCCGCTTCGGTCAGGTGATAAGCGAGGAGTTCGGGTTGCAGCTCCCGGATCGAGGGATCGGTAATCTCAAGAGCGGCCGCGATGTCTGCATGCACCTTTTTGCGATGGCTTCGGAGAAAGGACTCGTATGCCGCCTCGCGGTAAAGCGCATGCCGAAACGTGTAGGCACTCCCGCTATCACCGTCAGCGGCTTCGACGATGTTTGCCTCGACCAGATCTCGCAGTGCCGCATCTATTTCATCGACGGGCCTCGACATGGCGACAGCGAGCAGTGCTCCGGAAAACTCTCGTCCGATTGCTGCGGCTGTGAGGGCAACGCCCCGTGCTGCGCCCAGACGATCCAGCCGGGCGGTCAGAACATCGCGCAGTGACGCGGGAATCGTTTCCGCGTTGACGTGACGAGGCTCCGGCCCATTGCCGGTCTCCACGTCCAGAAGCGACTTTGTCAGCTCCTCCACAAACAGCGGATTGCCCCCTGCGCGGGCAACGATCTGTTCAGTCACTTCGTCGGAGACATTTGTCTGGGCAGCGATCCGCTGAACGATCTCGATGGACTGTGAGCCATCCAGCGGCCTCAAGAACTGGCGGACAACGCCCGGCACGGCATCGGGAAACAGCACGGCCTCTGGACGACAGGTGACAAGCATCAGGATCGGCAGATTGTCGATGCCTTTGACCAGACGCTCCAGAAGATCTCGCGTGGTTGGATCCAGCCAATGCGCATCCTCGACAATCAGAATTGCCGGACCACCGCGACCAGTCCCCGAAAAAAACGTGACCAGCGCGTCAAGCGTGATCAATCGGCGACGCCGTGCATCAACAAAGCCCGCATTGGTTTCTTCATGCCTTTCGTCGATCAACGAGAGAATGGAGAAGATGTCCGTCTCGTCCAAAGAAGAGAAACCCGACAAGAAATCGCGCAGTCGTTGGAACTGTCGCCCGGTCGGAGCGCCCGTACCCATCTCCGCCTCGCGGCGAAGGTGGGTCACAACGGGATAGAGTTCGGTGTTGGCAGAGTGCGGGGCGCATTGCAGGATGGCGACGTCGGAGGCTTCTCCGGCAACGCTGTCTCGGAACGCGTGGATGAGACGAGACTTCCCCAGACCGGCTTCCCCGGTGATCTGCACGGCCCGCCCGACACGACCCTTCACAGCCTCCCATGCCGCTTGCAGCTCAGCCAGTTCGCGCTCGCGTCCGACAAATCCCCCGGTTTCGACCGCTCGGGCTTCAAACCGGGTCTGATACGGGCCGAACCCCACGACACTGAAGATGTCGGTCGGCGTCCCTTCAAACCCGCGGAGCACCACTTCGCCCCGTTCGTCGTACGAGAACACGTTGCCGGTCAGCCGTCGCGTTTGACCACTGATCAGAATTTCCCCCGGAGCCGCCAGGGACTGCAAGCGTGCAGCCAGGTTGGGCGTGCGCCCGACAACGTTTTCCTCTCGTGACGAGCCCTCACCGATCAGATCGCCAACCACGACCAAACCCGTATCGATGCCGGTGCGCACCTGCAGGTCTTCACCATACAGGGCGCCAAGAGCGCTCATCTGCGCATTGATGTCCATCGCTGCTCGGACGGCGCGCTCTGGCGAGTCTTCGTGGGCATGCGGATATCCAAAGTAGAGCAGAATGCCGTCACCCATGTACTTGGCGACACGGCCGTCGAGCTGCCGGACGATCTTGTCGACCATCTGCTGATAGGCCAGCATCAGATTCCGCATGTCCTCTGGATCCAATCGGAGAGCAAGCTTGGTGGAACCCACCAAATCGCAGAACGAGACCGTAAGCTGGCGCATTTCGGCAACCTGAGACCGCGGTTGCTGCTCCTGCTCGCTCAGCTTCGAGATTGCGTCCAGAAGCAAGCGGCGATGGCCGATCGCACTGACACCCATCTCTTTGAGATCATCGACGGTCAGCATGACGAGCGATCTGGCATCAATGTCGTTTTCCTCGAACGCATCAGCGTAGCGTTCGAGATCAAGCCGCTTCAGCCACCGACGAATGTCCAACATACGATTCCGACCAGGTTCGGTTGCTGAACGCTATCAGACTCATGTGTCGCATGAAATCGCCGAAAACATCGCTCGTCGTTGCCCTATAAAGTTAATCCTGCATACTTCTCGACTTTCGCGCCGGAGCAACATTTGCGAAGCTATGTCCTGAGGTTCTTCATTTGGAAACGCACATCATACGGGAGCGAACTTTTTTGGGCGTGGCAACTGATCAATACTCACGGTTGAATGAAACTCGGGGCATACGCGTATGGCTTATGTAATCGCAGCACCTTGTATCGACGTGAAGGATGGTGATTGCACACTGGCCTGCCCCGTCGATTGCATCTACGAAGGCGGGCGGATGTTCTACATCCAACCGGACGAGTGCATAAACTGTGCGCTCTGCCTATCGCTTTGCCCGGTGGATGCGATTCACTTGGATGTCGAGCTTCCCGACTCCGAAAAGGCGTTCGAAGCGATCAATCGCGAGTTTTTCGAAGACGGTGTTACCGGCTGGGGCACCCCTGGCGGATGGGACGCCGACCACACGACCACTCAGGACCACCCCTCGGTCGCGAAGCACCCCGCAAACGAGCCTGCAGAAACCGGATGAGGCGTCGACCTAGGGACGTCACACGACGTGCAAACCCAAGAGAGCCCAGATCAGCATCCACGCCACTCGGGTGCACGTTTCTCCTGAAAAGCAAGGACGCCCTCATCGGCATCTTCGCTCTGCAGGGCTTTGATGACTGCCGGCAGCTTGAGCGCCTGCGCTTCCGCCGGGGTGAGATGGGAGGTTCGGTTGACGGTCTGCTTGATCGCCCGCAGTGATAGCGGTGCAAGTTCGACGATCTGATCCGTCCACCGCCTCACTACATCGTCCAGATCGACTGGTTCGGCAATCTCATTGACGATCCCAAATCGTGCCATGTCGTCAGCAGAGAACCGCCCGCCGGTGAACAGAACGCCCATCGCGAGGTTGTGAGGGATCTTCCGCTGCAAAAGCACCATGCCACCGTCGAGCGGCATGCGCCCGACCCGGCCCTCGGGCAGACCGAACTTGGCAGTTTGCGAGGCGATAACGATGTCGCACCCAAGCACCATCTCGAACCCGCCACCAAGCGCATACCCGTTCACACGGGCAATCAACGGAATATCGAGCGTGCGTCTGAAGGCGATGCCGCCAAACCCGTTGGGTCTTGGCTGTGCCCAGTACTCTAGGCCGGAGGTACCCACATCCTTCATGTCGGCGCCGGTACAGAAAGCCCTGTCGCCCGCGCCAGTGAGCACGGCGCAACTCACATCGTTCCTTGTCTCCAGCTCGGACCAGATCCGATCAAGCGCGTCCTCACTGACGGAATCGATCGCATTCATCCGGTCTGGACGGTCAATGGTCACCCGCGCGACACGACCTTCGACCTCGAGCGAAACCGTCATGCGGCACCGGTCTTTGAGGTCATCTGGGTCTGAAGAAGCTCGTCATTGTGCTGACCAAGCGTCGGCGGTGCGATCCTCACCTCAAGCGGTGCACCAGACATATCGATGGGGCTGCCGACCAGCCGGATGGCGCCCGCGCTGGTGTTTCCCGCTTCGATGACCATGCGGTTGACGATGGTCTGCTCGTCCTCAAGCGCTTCACCCAACGTACGCACCGGCGCACAGAGAATGTCGACCTGCTCCAGGCGCTCCAGCCAGTGCGCCGATCCTTCCTCTGCAAACCGTTTGCGGAAGATTGCCTGCAACTCGGGACGGTGCGCCGCCTGGCTGTCGAAGTCACCGTACCGCGGGTCGGTCGAGAGATCTTCGATTTCCAGAGCCGAGCAGATGTCGCGCAGCGGATTCTCCTTGAACGCACCGACCATGACAATCGGGCGGTCGGTGGTCTCGAACACACCCGTCAAGGGAAACGCCCCCCAGTTCAGATCGCGTCCACGCATCATGTGCGCCGCTGCTTCCTGCATCTGCATTGCGAGCATCGAGCTGTAGAGACTGACCGCAACCTGCTGGCCTTTGCCTGTCTTGTCGCGTTGCAACAGGGCGAGCAGGATCCCCTGCACAAGGTGCATTCCGGCCGAATAGTCGCAGAGCGCTGTGGGATAGATGGTCATCGGCTGGCTCTTGTCGGCGCGCCTGTCCATGACACCTGTCATCGCCTGGGCGAGGATGTCCTGCCCGCCTTTGTGCCGGTTCGGTCCTTCAAGCCCAAAGCCTGTGCCGACCGCGTAGATCAGCCGCGGATTGCGCTCGGAGAGAGCCTCGTAGCCAAAGCCCATACGCTCCATCACGCCGGGGCGGAAATTGTTCACAACGACATCAGCCCCATCGATCAGTTCGAGCACCTGCGCTTTCGTCTCGGCAGACTTCAGATCGACTGAGAGGCTCTTCTTGTTGCGGTTCAGGGAACAGAAGACAGGATTGTTCAGACCGTCCGGATCCGATCCGATCGACCAGCGGGAGAGATCGCCGATCTTCTGCTTCTCGATCTTGATCACCTCAGCGCCGTAGTCGGCCAGCATTTGCGTACAACACGGGCCGAGCATCACCTGTGTGAAATCAATCACACGCACGCCGTCGAGGGGAAGCGGTGTCATTCTGCAGCCTCCATCACCGATGCATTCGCCGACGGTTGATCACCCGGGTCGGCACCCTGCGCCCGCATCTGCCGCTGGATCGCGCGCACGTCCGCGTGACGCACCTTCACCCCGGCATTGAGCGCGACCGTCGCGGCAATGCCCGCGGCTTCGCCCATTGCCATGCATGGCGGGATCTCCCGACTGGACTTCTGTGCCTGCGGCGTTGCCGAGTAGTGGCGCCCCGCCACCAAGAGCTGATCGACATCACGTGGCACCATGGCCCGATATGGTGTGTAGTAGTCTCTGCCCCGGCACACCGTGTCATGGAAGTGCCGCCGTGACATCACATCCGGCTTGGTGACAACGTACTCACCCTCGAGCAAGCGGGTCTGACGCACACCGGTCTGCGGAGCAAAATCGACGACGTAGCTGTCCTCGAAGCCAGGAAAGTTCTTGCGCGAAAACTCCAGCAGGCGCTGGATACGGTCGCGGCCCTGAAGCTCGGCCTCGGTCAGGTCATCGACCTTCAAGCCATCGAGCTTGGGCATGTGCGGACAGTTGAGCCAGATGACCCCTGGCAGAGGCGTCTTGAGCCACCAGTAGTTCCAGCATCCGCCAATGATCTTCTTGGCTTCCCTGTCGAGCGCCTGGTGTTGCTCGGGATTGCCATACTGGAAGGCCTCGGCACGGTCGGTGTCGACCCCACCCCAACGTGAGACGGTGGTCAGGATGAATGAGCCCTCCTGAAAGGCAGCGCCAGCACTGGCAGCGACATCGAGATCGCCGCTCGTGTCGATCACGACATCGCCCATGATCGCTTGGCGCCCCTCCTTGGTTTCGCAAACCACACCTTTTATGGTCCCGTCCTCAACGATCGCCGATGAGAACCAGCTGTGCAGCCGGAGCTTGACACCCGACTCGCGGATCACGTCATAGGACGCGCGCTTGAACCCATCCGGATCGAACGATGCCGAGTAGCACACCGGGTGCGGCATCGTGTTGGTGTGGAAGTCGAACAATCCCCAGCGGGACCACTTGCGCCACATCTCGTCGGTTTCCCGAATGGCGTACTGGCGATCCGCCTCGGGCGCGGTGACGCACAGACCCCACGCGGACATCCGGTCGATCATCTCGGCACAGATCCCCTGAACCGTGATCTCGAGATCGTTGTGCATGTCATCAAGGATCAGAACCATGCCGCCCGACGCGAGGCCGCCGAGATACGGGTACCGCTCGAGCAGGGTGACGCTTGCACCATTGCGCGCAGCCGAAGCAGCCGCAGCGATGCCTGCCGGGCCGCCACCAACGACGACGACGTCGGATCGGTCTGCAATCATGGCAGTACGTGTGGTTTCAACAAAGGTTTGTGCAGTCATGATCACCTCCAAGTATCCGGCCCGTTCTGAATTCAGTGAACATCTGGCGCTTTCCAGCGGATGATACGCGCCTCGGCGATTGTGACCAGCGTGAACAAGATGACTGCAAGGAAAGCAGCCGTAAAAACTGTCGCATACAAGAGCGGCGAGCGGAAATTGTATGTCGCCTCGATGATCAACGCCCCAAGTCCGAAGTTCGATCCGATCCACTCCGCGACAATCGCTCCGATTACGCAGGTGGTGCTGGCGATCTTGAGAGCGGCGAAGAGGAACGGAAGTGAACTCTGCAACCGCACCTTCCAGAAGATTTCCCATTTCGATGCGGAGAGGACGCGCATCAGATCGAGAGTGGCAGGAGAGACAGCGCGCAGTCCGCGGACCATGTTCACAAGGGTCGGGAAGAAGCAGATCAGGGCTGCAATGACAATCTTGGGCGTGTACCCGTTGCCGAAGATCAGGACGAGAATGGGTGCTATGGCGATGATCGGGATGGTGTTGATGAACACGGCAATCGGATAGAATGCACGTTCCACCAACTGATTGTGAACGAACCAGATGGCCAGACCGATGGCGACCAGATTGCCGAAGAAAAAGCCGAGCAATGCTTCGAAGAATGTCGGCCAGAAGTTTTTCCAGAGAATGTCTGCGCTGGAGCGGAATTCGTTGATCACATCGACCGGGCTAGGAGCCATGTAGGTCGGAACCGAGAAGACCAAGATCACCGCTTGCCAGAGCACGATCAGCCCGATCACCGCTGAAATCGCCGGCCATCTCTGGCGCGCGACATCGATCACAGGCGCGGCCCAACTCCGTGCCTCAGCAGGGGCTGTTGCAGAGGCCTCGGACATCAGCAGGCCGCGAGGAGTTGCCGGAGATGGGCGGTGATCTGCACAAATTCCATCGTGTCTCGTATGCTCAATCGTCGCTCGTCTGGCAGATCGATGTCCATGAATTCCTTCACGCGACCCGGATGCGAGGCCAGGACGAGCACTTGCTGACCCAAGAATGCGGCTTCCGGGATCGAGTGCGTCACGAAGATGATCGTGGTGCCCGTCTCGCGCCAGATCCGGAGAAGTTCCTCGTTCAGACTGTCACGCGTGATTTCGTCGAGCGCCCCGAACGGCTCGTCCATCAACAGTATCTTCGGACGGGTCACCAACGCCCGCGCAATGGCAACGCGCTGGCGCATGCCCCCTGACAGCTCATCGGGAAATGCGTTCTCCCGCCCTTTCAATCCCACAAGTTCAAGCAGCGCTTCGGGTTCAACGGTGGCAACCTGCCCGCCGCCAACCTCGAGAGGCAGACGCACGTTGTCGATGGCGCTGCGCCAAGGCAGCAGCGTCGCTTCCTGAAAGACGAACGAGAAATTTCTCTGAAGGCGCGCGGTCTCGGGTGATTGCTGCAGCACGGTGATCTTACCACCGGTCACCGGTACCAAGTCAGCAATGGCCCGCAGCAGCGTCGACTTCCCGCATCCGGAAGGGCCGATCAGGGTGACGAAGGAGCCCTCATGAATGTTGAGGGATACGTCCGACAATGCGGTGATGGCATCTTCGCCCGTCCCGAAACGCACGGTGACAGTATCAACTGCCACCGCGACGGACCCCGCACCTGCCGAGCCACCTTCCGGAGCGGCCTTGTCGTCAGCCAAGGCAAGCGGCATGCAGTGTCATCCAACCTGTTTGCGAACGGCCTCCGTGGCCTCGAGAATTTGCGTGGTCATCACGGCATCAAGCGTCGGCACCTCGCCCTTGAACTGGCCAAGAGAGGCATAGGTCTCGACCTGGGCGCTCCAGTTGTCAGCATTCATCGCGCCCCAGCCATCGGCCGACGTCGTCTGATCGAAGCTGAAGCCCAGAACGGCATCAACGGCGGCGAGCTCGCTGTCTCGATCCAGGTTCGGATAAGCCGCGACCAGAAGGTCCACCGCCTCTTCGGGATTTTCCTTGGCATAACCCCAACCACGTGCCGAACCCTGCAGGAAACCCGTCAGCACCTCAGGCGATGAGGACAGCATCTCGTCGGTCGTGAAGTAGACGTTCGCGTAGAGCTGGATACCGGTGTCCCACAACATCATGTCGACGCGGTCTTCACCGAGAATTTTCAGGGCATTGGTGTTGGTCTTCCAGCCCGTCACTGCCTGTGCTTGACCCGTCATCAGCTGGTTCATATCGGAACCCATGTTGACAACCGTCACTTGATCTTCGGCGATATCGTTCTTGGCAAGCAGCGCTCTGAGCAGGATCTGCGCCGTTGGCTGCGTCGCGATCGTCTTGCCGATCATATCCTTCGGCGTTTTGATCGGGCTGCTCTTCAGGGAGAAATACGTGAAGGGATGCTTCTGGTAACCTGCGGCGAACGCTTTGATCGGGATGCCTGCGGAACGGGCAAGCATGACCGACGGGCTCGATGAGGTCTGCCCCAAGGTCGACTGGCCGGCAGCGACACCAGCCACGCCGTCCACATTCGGCCCACCAGGTGTGATTTCCAGTTCTATGCCTTCCTCGGCATAGAAGCCTTTGGACTTTGCGACGACCTCGCCGAGAATGCCGTTCGAGGCCAACCAACCCAGCTGCATCTTGACTGTCGTGAGATCTGCGGCATGCGCCGCACCCAGTCCGATCAGACTGTGCGTCGCAGCCAGGCCACCGACAGCGGTTGCGCCCCGTAGAAATGAACGTCTGTTGCGGATGAATTTCGACATGAGCGACCCCTTCTTCAAATGGCCGCGCAGACTGTCTCGGACCGGCGACCAAGTCCACTATGAAGCGCGGACCGGCAGCAACAAAGCACAAATTTTCAACAAGTTCGACGCAACTCGTTTAAATCCGACACCAGAAAGGCGACTGTGTCGAACGATACACCGCGAAGTTGTGCCTGAAGCTGGTGGATGCTGCATCGGATGTCACCCCGAGTCGTTTGGCCAGTGCACCGAACTACGGCGTTTGCGATCAAACTCGCGCCAGACCGGGGCGGGGCTCAGAGTGGCGTACGAGAAACATGCGCAACTGCGCCCACCCCGCTGAGCTCACGAAACAGAGCCAACATCGTCTGTCGTCGACGAGAATCGACAGCCGAGCGCAATCTGTCACTTTCGATGGTATGAGGCTTCCTCGCGCCTACGCAAAGCGGTGGCCGCGTCGGCCACCGCGCTTCTTTTATTGTCTCAAACGAACTCCACACCGCTCTCGGTCATCGGGAGCCGCGTGACACGTTTGCCTGTCGCGGCATAGATCGCGTTGGCCAACGCTGGTCCAACGGGCGGCACACCCGGCTCACCCACGCCGGTTGGAGGTTCCGAAGAGATCATGATGTGCACATCGATCGATGGCATGTCCGAGATGCGGAGCGGTTCGTAGTCGGGGAAGTTGGATTGATCGACTTCACCTTCCGTGAACGTGATCTGATTGCGCATGATCGCACCAAGCCCGTACCCTATCCCACCTTCCATCTGCGCGCGGATGATGTCCGGATTGACCGCAACGCCACAGTCTACGGCACAGGTGATCCGCTCGATTTTGACCGCGCCATCAGTGATGGAGACTTCCGCGACCTGGGCGACATAGGAGTTGAACGACTTGTGCACGGCAACACCACGCCCCCGGCCAGCCACCAGCGGTTCATCCCAGCCGGCACGCTCGGCTGCCAGCTGCAGCACACCAGAGAGACGTTGCTGGTCGGGCGTGCCTTCAGAAAGCAGACCAAGCCGGAACGCAACCGGGTCTTCACCTGCCTGCTCCGCCACCATGTCCACAAGCGTTTCCATGGCATAGGCGGTATGGGTGTGCCCGACCGAGCGCCACCAGAGAACCGTTACGGGGGTCTGCGCGTCAGTCAAGCCGACCGAGAGGGCCGGTATCGAGTAGTGCGTGTCTTCGATGCCTTCAACCGAGACATGGTCAATCCCGTCATGCACTAGAACCGACTCGAAGGGTCCACCCTTCAGGATCGACTTGACCGCGATCCGATGATCCCAACCGATGATGCGACCATTCTTCAGGCCAATCTTGGCGCGATGGGCTGCCATGGGACGGTAGTACCCCCCCTTGATGTCATCTTCGCGTGTCCAGATCAGCTTCACAGGCGTTTGCCGGCCAAGCAGGTCGAAGGCCATCGCGGCTTCCATCTGATAGTCGGCGAGCGGCGTTGCACGGCGTCCGAACGAACCGCCAGCATAGACCGTGTTCACCTCGACGTTCTCGACCGCAAGGCCCAGAACCTGAGCGATCACGGGTTGGGTAATGCCCGGAAACTGACAGCCGTCGTGAAACTTCACTCCGTTTTCGGTGGGCTCGATCACGCAGTTGAGTGGCTCCATCGGCGCGTGCGCCAGGTTGGGGAACAGAAACTCGGCTTCGACGAAAGAGTCCGCGCCTTGCAATGCAACGCTGGTAGCGCCCAGGTCTGCGCCCTTCTTCGCCTGGAGTTCAGGCACATCGAGAAGTCCCTGGTGATAGGCGATCATCTCATCCGAGGAGCGGTTTTCGGCTTCAGAGAAGTCCCACGTGGCCTCCAAGACATCGCGCGCCTGAACCGCAGCCCAGGTGTTCCGCGCATACACCACGACACCCGCGGCATTGGGCAACGCCTTGGCGTCGATGAACCCGGGAATTTCCCCTGCGCTGCCCGCGTCGAACTCCGTCAGCTTGGCACCGAAGCGCGGGGCGTGCAGGATGACCGCATGGACCATGCCCGGCACCTTCACATCCAGCGCGAACGTCGTGGCGCCCACAGTCTTGCCCAAGCTGTCCTTGCGTGGCAGCCCATCCATGCCAATCAGCCGGAACTCGGAGGGCTCTTTGATCTTGGGCTCTGCCGGTGGCGTGAGCGTCGCCGCTTTCTCGACCAGCTCGCCGAAGTGGGCGCTTCGATCGCCGGACTTGAGAATGCCCTTCTCGACGCGGATCGCGTCAGCGGGCACACCCCAAGTCTCGGCCGCGGCTTCGATCAGGACAGCCCGTGCCGCTGCACCTGCCTGGCGGTACTGGACGAAACTGTTGGCAATCGCGGTCGACCCGCCAGTGCCCTGACTGCCAAAAAACAGATTTGCATAGCGGTTGGAGTCGCCTGGTGCCAGATCGACGGCGAGGGTTTCCCAATCGGCGTCGAGCTCCTCTGCGACCAGTGTCGCCAGACCGGTTGTTGTGCCCTGTCCCATCTCGAAGTGCTTGATGACAACGTGAACCACGCCGTCTGAGCCGATCCGCACGAACGGATTGATCTCGGCCGCGGCTGTACCGGCGGCAAACGTGCCGCCTGGCGTCACACCAACAATCAGCGCTGCGCCTGTTGCAGCCGCTCCTTTCAGAAACGATCGTCTGGATGCCTGAATGGTCATGCTCAGCCCTCCATGATTTCGGCGGCGTGGTGAATTGCGGCACGGATGCGGTGGTAGGTGGCACAGCGGCAGGCATTTCCGGACATCGCATCGTTGATGTCTTCGTCGGTTGGCCGCTGGTTTGTCGCCAGAAGGTTGATGGCCGACATGATCTGCCCTGACTGACAGTACCCACATTGCACGACATCGAGATCGCGCCAGGCTTTCTGCACGGCTTGCGCAGCCGGGCCAGACACGCCCTCGATGGTTGTGATTTCGGCATCCGCGACGTCCTCGACGAAGGTCGAGCACGACCGGACCGGCTCACCATCGAGGTGGACCGTACACGCGCCGCATGACGCCACCCCGCAGCCGAACTTGGTCCCGGTCATGTCCAGCTCGTCCCGCAGGACCCAGAGCAGCGGCGTGCCGGGGGGCGCTTCGACGCTAACCCGCTTGCCATTGATGGTGAGATCGGTCGCCATGTTGGCCTCCTGTCGATTTTGTCTTGGTGGGCTGGGCAGCCTCGCGGCTGGCGCGAGTAAACTATACGGTGCAGTCTACAGATTTGCACCGCCGAGTAAACTGCCAAGTTTACAATTTATCTGGCAGCCTCTAGGTTGACGAAAAGGCAGGATGACCTATGGGCTTGATCGAGGGCAAACGCGGCCAGATCATCGATGCGGCTGTCGCGGAGTTCCGCGAGAAGGGCTATGCAGGTGCCAGCATGGACCGTGTCTCGGCACGCGCGAATGTTTCGAAACGGACGGTCTACAATCACTTCGACAGCAAGGAAGCGCTCTTCCGGGCGATCCTCGATATCATGGCTGGCGAGGCCAACGAGGCGTTCACAGTCGTGTACTCACCCGATCGCCCCATCAGGGAACAACTCGTGGAACTCGGCTGGGCTGAGGGCCGGCTTCTGACCAACCCGGATTTCATGAAGCTTGCGCGGATGGTTGTCGGAGAAACGATGCGTGACCCGGTGCTCGCTGCGGAAATGAATGAGAAAATGGCGCGCGTCGCTGTCTTTCGCGAATTCATCGACGCGGCGGCCAGCGCTGGGAACCTCATCACACCCGATATTGATCGCGCGACCGAGCAGTTTCTGGGCCTGATCAAATCGCAAGCGTTTTGGCCTGTGATATTCTCGGGTGCTGTCGTGTCCAGAGCCGAGATGGACACGATTGTCGAAACAACCGTCGATATGTTCCTGAACGAGTATCAACCTGCAGGGCAGAGTTGACCTTGTGCCGACTTACGATTTCAGGCAGCAGGGCCTCGCATCCCGGCAGCGCTGACCGCGACGCTTTCCGAGCCAGAGCGGTGGAACAGACCTCACTCCAGAAGTGCGCGGAAGTTTGATCCGGTTTCCTGACGAGGCGGGATGTAGGTGATCTGCTGCACTTCAGCGAGACGGGTGAATGTGTCCTCTGCGAGCAATGCCTCAAGTGCCCAGTTCACGGCATCTCTCAGAGCATCATTTTCCTGCAGCACGGCAAACGTGATGTTCAGCCCCAATGCGTGACGATAGTCGGTCAGATGCAGCTTTGAGATCGGGTTCTGACGCTTGTGGAAGTCGAACGCCCCGGTTTCGACCAGGGTGGCATCGAACAAGCCCTTTTCCATCTCCCACAGAAAGCCGGGCCCCGGTCGCAGCGTCACAGCGGTTTGCATCAGCTCCTTTGGGGCTTGCCGTCTCAGCACGGCTTCCCCGAGGGTGCCCTGAGGCACACCCACCTTGACTCCGGACAGGTCCTTGAGCGCCTGAACTGCTTCGCCCGCATGATCTTCAGCGAGCACGAGGCCGAGCTCCACTCTCCGGTACGGCACTGTTGCTTCGATCGCTCTCAGGTCAACCGTCGGCGGCCGATCCAAAGTGGCGGGCATGTCCGTCCAGCGCGGCAACGCTGCCCGCGATTGCGATGGAGCTCCCTGCGCCGCGGGCATGTCGGGATGTGCCGCCACGATGTCACAGAGAGGATGGCTGAGCATGGCATAAGCTTCGGTCACCGGGTCAGCGAACTCGTCCTGATCCGCCTCGAACCAGATCACTTCGAACGCCAGTTCCAGATGATCGGCAAGCGCCTCCAACACAACATAGTCGAACCCTGTCCCTCCGCTGTGACGCCAGCCCGACATTGCCCCGCCGTTCCGTGCAAGACAGGCCGTAAGGGTGCCCCCGGTGAGAAGCCGGTCGCCGGGCACCGTGGGGGCTGCGTCGTTCCCGGCTGAAGGAAAAGGCTGCTTACCAGCGAGCGTCGCCACATAGACCCATATGGCATCGATCTCGGGTGGCAGCAGTATGTCGCCCCATGCAGGCATCGAACCTTTGCCATTCTGCACGGCATGCACGAAGCGTGGCTTGTCGTCGTTCGGAAACTTTCGCAGATCGAACGAGCTCGTGCCCGGGTTGACCATCTCAAGCCCGTGGCAATGCGAGCAGAACTGCTTGTAGAGAGATGCACCTTCTGCCAGCAGCGGATGGGGCTCCTCTGCAAGCGCCGGCGCTGCTGTGAGCGCCGACGCCAAGGCAAATTGCACAAAACGCATCACTCGATCAGGGCAAAAGTGACGATCGAGCCACCCGGCGGCACATTGGCGAGCCGCTCATCTCCGGCAAACAGCACATAGACTGCACCACCACCACTTGCGACGGTGACATACTGCTTGCCGTCAGCCTCCCATGTCACAGGCTGCCCGACGATGCCGGAGCCGGTCTGGTACGACCAAAGTTGTTCGCCCGTGTCCGCATCGAACGCTTCAAACTCGCCGGTTTGTGCACCCGTGAATACAAGACCACCGGCCGTGGAGAGCACCGCGCCGAGCCTCGGGATATCCACCTTCTGCTCCCACGCAACCTTGCCGGTGTTGGGCTCGATAGCGCGCAGACTGCCACGATGCCCCTCGGGCCACGCCCAGGAAAACTCTGCGCCGAAATAGAACACTCCAGGCCGGTACTTTGGGGTCACGGCCTTGTAGTTCATCCCGATGTTGAGCGTGTTCACGTACATCAGGTTCCGACCTTTGTCGTAGGCGGACGGCGACCAGTTCTTGCCGCCGAAGGCAGATGGCCAGTAGGTCACTTCTTCTCCGGCAACGGCCTTGGTGTAGATCTCTGTATGGACCGGCCGCCCAGTTTCCGGGTCGACACCGGTGGCCCAATTGACGTTGTCGACGAACTTGTTGGCCGCAACGAGACCACCGTTCTCCCGATTGATCACATAGAGAAATCCGTTTCGGCTCGCCTGCATCAGCACCTTTTCGCCATTGAGCTCGGTCAGGATCAGCTCGTTGGTGCCATCATGATCGAACGGATCGTTTGGCGAGGTCTGGAAGTGCCACTTGATCTCTCCCGTCTGCGGATCAAGCGCGAGGATCGACGACGTGTAGAGGTTGTCTCCCGGACGCACACCTGCATTCCAGGACGCGGCATTTCCGGTGCCCCAGTAGACGGTGTTGAGTTCAGGATCGTATGACCCGGTCAACCAGGCGGGCGCACCGCCATGTTTCCACGCATCACCGCCGTCCTGCCAGGTTTCGGAACCCGGCTCGCCTGGAGAGGGGACCGTGTAGGTACGCCACTTCCGCTCGCCGGTCTCGGGATCATAGCCTTCGATGTAGCCGCGGATGCCATACTCACCGCCCGAGATCCCGACGATCACCACCCCGTCTGCGATAAGCGGGGCCACCGTCATCGAGTAGCCGTCCTTGAAATCGATGGACTTGGTCTTCCAGAGCTCCTCTCCAGTCTCGAGGCTGAGCGCGGTCACATGGGCGTCAAGCGTGGTGCGGAAGACTTTGCCATCGAGAATCGCAGCGCCCCGGTTGACAATCCCGCAGCAGGCGACGCGCGGGGTTTCGGCTGGATAATCGATCGAGTTTTTCCAGATCTGGCGGCCTGTGACAGCATCGAGTGCGACGGTGGCGTTGTGGGTCGTGACAATCATCTTGCCGTCGAACAGCAAGGGGTGGGTTTCCTGACCGCGATCGTCTGCGAGGCTGTAGGACCAGACCGGCACGAGACGACGCACCGTGTCCTTGTTGATCTCCTCAAGCGGGCTGAACCTGTTCAGATCATAGCCCATTCCATAGGTCAGAATGTTGTCTGGCGTGGCTTGGTCGTCGGCGAGATCCTGCAGTGATTGCGCCCCCGCTGGCACAAAAGACCATGTGGAAACAACAATGCCGAAGATCGTGCAAAGTCTGATCATGTCTTCCTCCCTGTGTCGGTGGTTCTCTTTATGTGCCACAGACTACAAGGTTGGATTGTAGCATCATTCGCCCACACAACCAGTCGTTCTGACGCGGTTATCCATATGATGGATGTGGCTTGGTCGCGCCTCCCGGGCGTGAATCATGCATGGAACAAGCTCCGTCTGATCCCGAGCAGCACAGAACAGCAGTCAGACAGTCGAGCTCATGCGTCAAAGCCCTGAGCAAAGCATCGTAGTTTGACCCTCAGTGGTCGCGGCCCGAGGTCACTTTTCGGGTGCGTTCTCTTTAACGAGATTGTCCTGCACGGCCACTGCGGCAGCCTCTGCGACAACCGCCGTTTGCTCGGGGTTGAGACCGGTTTCCGCGCCAAGGCCGGGCACAGCGATCCTGACCTCACGGCGAGCAAACTCAATCCCGTTTTCCTCGAACGCTTTCTTGACGCGATTGTAGACTTCTTTCCGGAGCACGAACTGTCGCCCGGGCTTGGCCATGAATTTCCCCCGGATGATCATACCCACATCATCAAAATCAAAGACGCCTTGCGACTTGAACGGCTGCAGGAGATCGGCCTCAAACTCCGGCACCTCCATCATGTCCTTGCCGATCTGCTTGAAAAGCCGCTTCACCTTGTTCGGATCCGTATCGAACGGCACCGTGAACTTTAGCTTCATGATGACCCAGTCACGGGAGTAGTTCGTGAGCTTCGGGATCTCACCGTAGGGAATCGTGTGCACCGGACCGCGGTGGTGGCGAAGCTGCATCGAGCGGATCGATATCTTCTCGACCGTACCGACGGTCCCCTCGATCTCAACATACTCCCCCGTGCGGAAGGCGTCATCGACGAGAAAAAAGATGCCGGAAACGACGTCGGCGACCAGCTTTTGCGCGCCGAAGCCGATTGCCAAACCGACAATGCCCGCACCCGCAAGCAACGGGGTGATGTCGATACCGATATTGCCCAGAGCGATCAGTCCGAAGATGACAGCGATCGCCGCCTTGGCGACCCCGAGAACCAATGGCAGAACCGTCGAGAGCCGCGACCCCCCCGCGCCGCCGCCCTCTCCGCCACCAGGCTCGTCCTCGGTGAGATCGAAGCCTGCCGCTGTTTGCTCCTGTGCAAGCTTGCGATTGATCCACAGGCTCACAAGCTCCCAGACGAGGTATCCGGCCGCCGCAATCCAAAGAAACTCGATGATTCCAGCGGCAACCTGTATCCCCACACCACCAGCCGCGATGTCGTGAAAATCGACTGGCCAGAACGTGGCCGAGAGCAGCAGAACCATCGCAAATATCAACACCCGCCCGATGCGGATGTAACTGCGCTTCGTCGAGATGTACGCCCTTTCGGCAAGCAGACCGTCGCCCGTCATCGGCGGAACGACATGACGCACCAACCCCCGGATTGCCGTGTCAAAGATTGGGGCAAAGCTGAGCAGGAACATCATCTTGTAGTGTGCTCCCGTTATCAGAAGCTCGTAGGCGCCATAGCTGGAGATCACCGACACGAGCCACCATGTCCCAATCGACAGCCCTATGACGAACCAGGGATAAGATCTCGCGACCCATGCTTCCGCCGGTGTGACATCCGGATCGGACCCGCGCATCATCATGACCAGTCCGTCCCAGGCACGGATGGCGATGTAGATGATGAACACGTGGACGGCCAAGTTGAGCCAGAAACCCAGACGCGATTCACCCATCACGACGCCGTTCAGGCTGTTGAATTCAACGACGGCGATCGAGAAACCCATCAGCACGATGAGGTTTACTTGATTGCGGAAGAGGAAGCGCGCCGACCAGTCATCCATGAACACCAGCCGATGCTCGGGTCGGGAAGGAGCCAGGAGAAAACGCCCGACGGCGGCGCCGAGACGGGGGAACACGATAAAGTTGCTCCAGATGATCAGGATGTAAGGGCCGAAAACGGTCAAGTCCGCTGCATCACCGAACACTGCCCGGATCACCAGAGGGCCGAACTGCTGCGCGACGATGAAGAACACGAGAACACCGAAAACATCCTTGCACAGCCGGTTGAACAGAAAGCGGATCGTGCTGCGGAGCGATCGCTGCCCATCGCCGGGTGCCTCGATGTGCCATCGACGTGTGAGGCGATTGAAGATGAACTCCCCCACGAGTCCGACACTTACGCCGAGCGCAAGAGCGCCGAACAGGATCCAGAGCCCGCCCGGTCCGATGCGTTCAGAAAAGGTCTGAAAGCTCTCGATCTGGCTCGACCAGAGCCTGGGGAGACGTTCAACCGCTTCCCGCACCGTCTGAAACACTCCGATCGTCGCGTGGTGATTGAATGCTTCAACGTGCTCACGGGTCGCCTGCTGAAGCTCACGTGCTGCTACCGCATCCAAACGTTCGAGCAGCAGCGCACGCACCTCCTGGTCGGAAAGGCGCGACACCAACTCACGCACCGCGTCCGGTGTGAGCGGACTGGGGAGCGACGCCACAGCAGGTTGCTGCGCATTGTCCGGAAGCGGAACTTGTGCGCCCGCGTGCGTAGCCAAAAGGACCGCGCCCGATACAAGAAGCACCAGGAGAAACGAGAACCATTGCGAAGACGACCGGCCGCCGGGTTCTTCGCCAACACGCTCACGGGGAACGCGATCTGCAATGTGCATGCGTCTTTGCCTTCAGGGCCTGAAAGAGGCCATCAGGCTAGGCAGGTCAGGCAGCGTGTCAATCGATTGACGAGCCTGGGCTCCGCGACAGACATTTAAAAACAGCACCCTGCGTCTGCTGATGTTCCCCGGAGCGCGGGGTGATGCGGGCTAAGCTCGCGCACAGGTTTACGGCTGATGGTGCGAATGCCAATGCTCGGCGATATCGATGCGGCGGGCAAACCAGACATCGGCATGGCCCGCGGCGTACTCCAGAAAGCGGCGCAGCGCCGCGATCCGGCCCGGGCGTCCCACCAGGCGGCAATGCAACCCCACTGACATCATCTTCGGTGCCCCTGCCTGTCCTTCACGGTAGAGTTCATCGAAGCTGTCGCGCAGGTAGGTCTCGAACTGGTCGCCCGCATTGAAGCCCTGCGGTGTGGCAAAGCGCATGTCATTGGCGTCGAGCGTGTAGGGCACGACCAGCTGCTGCCTGCCGCCAATCTTCAACCAGTATGGCAGATCGTCAGCATACGAGTCCGCAACATAGTCGAAGCCGCCGTCTTCGGCGATCAGGCGCACGGTGTTCATCGAGCAACGCCCGGTGTACCAACCACGGGGCCGGCGCCCCGTCACACGGGCGTGGATGGCCTTGGCCTGATCGATGTGCGCGCGCTCTTCTGCTTCGGAGAAGTTCCGGTACTCAATCCACTTCAAGCCGTGTGAAGCGATCTCCCAACCCGCCGCATTCATAGCGGCGACCTGCTCGGGACTACGTTCCAGCGCGGTCGCCACGCCATAGACCGTGACCGGTATGGCCATGCCCGTGAACAGGCGATGCAAGCGCCAGAACCCGGCACGAGCGCCATACTCATAAATGGATTCCATGTTCCAATGGCGCTCGCCTTCCCACGGTTGTGCACCGACGATTTCGGACAGGAACGCCTCCGAGGCGTTGTCCCCGTGAAGGATGTTGTTCTCGCCACCTTCCTCATAGTTGATGACGATCTGAACGGCGATCTTCGCCCCACCAGGCCACCGTGGGTCTGGGGGCGTTGCCCCATAGCCTTTCATATCACGCGCGTAGTCGGTCATTTGTTCTCTCAAGCTGCCGCCGTGATGATCGTGCGTGCGAGACCCATGGCCGCCGCGACCCCATCAACAGAGGGCAGACCCGATGCAGCACGCATGGCCGCGCCGAAAGGTGCCATTCCGGCGCATCCCAGGACAAGTGCGTGAGCCCCGTCTTGTTCGGCAGCGTCACGGGCCGAAATTTCCAGAACTCTGCGCGCTCTAGGAGGGTCGTGCTCAAGGGACAGCACAGGGAGCCCACTCGCCCGCACTTTGGCACATGAACGGGCAAAGCCGTAGGCAGCAATGTTTGCCTCTATCACCGGTACGGACACCGGCAAAGTGGTGATCACGGTGAATGGCCCGCCAAACAACATCGCGGCATGAAAGGCGGCTTCACCGATGCCAATAACCGGGGTGCTCGACGCCGCGCGGGCCTCGGCCAGACCGGTGTCGTCGAAACATGCAATCACTATTGCATCGAAGCCCGAAGTTGCCGCTTTCACACACGCCTCGACAACGCCCGGTGTGGCCGCGATGCCGTCGGAAGCCCCCTGGATCGCGGCGGGACCATCGTGATTGGTCATCGCAACCACTTCGACGTCGGATGCGGCAGCGGCGAGCGCCGACGACAAGATGCCCTCGGTCATCGATGCCGTGCTGTTGGGATTGATGACCAGAACGCGCATCTGTTCAGATCATGCCCTTGCCGGCATCAGTCGCACGCCGCGAGCGGCGCCGGTTGACGATAACCGCCGCAGTGAGGAATGTCCCCACGATCAAGAAGGAAAACGCGGTGGTGAGTGTCCCCAACGCATAAATAACCGGGGTCGTGACATTGGTTGTCATGCCGAAGATCTCGAGTGGCAGGGTGTTGTAGCTCCCGGATGTGAGCAAGGTGCGTGCAAATTCGTCATAGCTCAGCGTGAAACCAAAAAGCGCCACACCGATCAGACTGGGCGCGATAAGAGGAAGCACGACGTAGCGCACCGTCTGCCAGGCAGTGGCACCCTGGTCCCGTGCTGCCTCCTCGTAAGACTTGTCGAAGCGGTTGAACACCGCGAACATGATCAGAAGGCCAAACGGCAGTGTCCATGTCAGCTGCGATCCAAATCCGGAGGTCGACCAGTGAACCTCCCAATCCAATCGGTTGAAGATCAGCCCGACGCCCAGCGAGACCAAAATCGAGGGAATGATCAGCGACGTTATCACCAGATAGAAGAGCAACGTCGAGGCGGGAAAGCGCTTGCGAAACGCCAAGCCTCCCATCACGGAGAACACGACGGTCGTGACCATCACGAGAAGTCCGAGCACGAACGAGCGTCCAAACGAGCCCCAGATGTCGCCGACGGCCTGTTGCTCGAAGAGGTCCTCGAACCAGTGGGTGGAGACGCCGTTCATCGGGAAGGTGAGGCCTCCCTGCGGCCCCTGGAACGATAAGATCGCGATCGTGATGGTCGGGCCATAGAGGAACAGCAGAAACAGGGCAAAGAAGCCCGCAAGCACATAGAAGGAACGGGGGCGCTTCTCCATCTAAAGTTCCTTCCGGATGTCAACAAAACGCAGCATGATGCCAATGGTGATCAGCACGGTGGCAAGCAGGACCACCGCCGTCGCCGAGGCTGACGGGTATTGCAACAGTCCCACGTCGTTCGAGATCAGCCGTCCCACATTCGCCGACTGGGATCCGGACATGAAGCGCACCGTGATGAAGTCTCCCATCACAAGCGTCACAACAAAGATCGATCCAATCATGATCCCCGGTTTGGTCAGCGGGATGATCACATTGGTCAAGATTTGAAAGCCGGTTGCTCCTGCGTCGCGTGCGGCCTCGATCAGTGATTTGTCGATGCGCATCATGGTGTTGAAGATCGGCACCACCATGAACAGCGTGTAGAGGTGGACGAAGGCCAGCACCACGGCGAAGTCGCTGAAGAGCAACCACTCCAGCGGCTCGTCGATCACGCCCATCGAGATCAGCGTCGAGTTGGCGATACCGTTGCGGCCCAGAAACGGGATCCAGCTGATCATCCGAATGATGTTCGATGTCCAGAACGGGATGGTGCACAGCAGGAACAACCCGACCTGCCAGGTCAGCGACTGCACATGGAACGCGAGGAAGTATGCGACCGTGAAGCCGATCGTGAGTGTGAAGAACCAGACGAGCATCGTGTAGGTGAACGTCTTCAGGAACACTGCATACGTGACCGACGAGCCGAACAGGAACTCGTAGTTGTCGAACTGGAAGTCCGGATAAAACGAATACTCTGTTGCACCCCAGAAGCTGACCACCACGATCATGATGATCGGCAGCACAAGGAAAAACAGCAGCACCATCCAGATCGGGGCCGACAACATCAGCCCCGACAACCCGGCGCCGATGCGGGCCCGCCGCTCCGCAGCCGAGAGGATGGGTTTGGTTCCGGCGGGCACGGATGCGCTCACCGGAACCAATTGTTCATGTCAGCCTCAGGCCGCAATGAACTCGTTCCACTTGCGGACCATGTACTGGTTCTCGTCCATCACAGCGTTCCAGCACGCAACCGCACCCATGCGATCATAGAAGCTGCCGCCGTCGCGCACCGCACCGGCTTTCTCCATAACATCACCGAAAGGATTGGTGATATCACCTTGAGCCGCTTTTCCCTCGAACCAGAAGCCCCATTCGTCTTCTGACATGAAGTCCTTGGAGGTCTCCGGCACCGCCGAATAGTAGCCCTGGCGCATCAGGAATCCGCCAACCCAGCCCGACAGATACCAGTTGATGTACTCGTACGCCGCTTCCAGCTCCAAACCTGACAAGTTTGCGGACAGGCCAATTCCGCCGCCCCAGGACCGGTATCCTTCTTCCAGCGGCTGGTAGACGCACGGAATGCCCTTGGAGCGCACAGCAGTGATGGCGGGTGACCACATCGACTGGATCACCACCTCGCCCGAGGCCATCAGGTTCACTGACTCGTCGAAGGTCTTCCAGAAGGCGCGGAACTGACCGGCCTTCTTCGCCTCGGTGAAGATCCCGAGGGTCATGTCGATCTCTTCCTTGGTCATGTTCCCCTTGTCTGGATAGGTGTACTCACCCATCGACTCGACGACCATCGCCATGTCCATGATCCCGATGGAGGAAATGTCCAGGATCGACGCCTTGCCTTTGAACTCGGGGTTGAGGAGCTCTTTCCAATTGTTGATGGGCCGGCCGATCAGATCCGGACGGATGCCAAGTGTATCAGCGTTGTAGATCGTCGGGATCAGGGTCATCCAACCGGATTCCTCGTCGACGAACTCCTTGCCATCGACACCGGTGGTGAAGCCCACAGTGTGCGGTGCCGTGCCCTGGGCAATCGTGCTTTCGGGCGTCAGCTTGCCGTCTCGGAATATGCCGACGATCTTGTCGTAGTTGGCAATTTTCGACGTATCCATGGCCTGCAGATTGCCCGCGGCCCAGACTTTCTTGCAGATCCAGTATTCAATGTCTGCGATATCGAAGCTCTTCGGCTGTGTCGCGGCGCGCTGGGTCACACTATCGGAATCCAGCGCGGTCATCTCCAAAGTGAAACCGAGGTCCTCCTTCACCTTGGCGGCCACCTCGTTCAGATTTGACACCCCGGTTCCGAATTGGCGCAGCGTGACATCCTTGATGTTCTGCGCCCAGATTGTCGGGGCGCCGAGCGTGCTGGCCGCCACGCCTGCCGCGGTCCCTTGCAACAATCTGCGTCGAGTCAGCCCAGTAGTTCTGGTTGTCTCAGTCATTCGTGTCTCTCCTTGCCGTGTTGGTCTTTTGCCCGTTGATCAGGCGTTTGCGGTCAGTCCCTCAGCTCATGCAGATCGGCAGTGTCCCAGGACAGACCAACCTCTTCGCCGCGGTTCAGCGGTGATGTGAAAAACTCACGCTCCTCGACGAGAACCGTCAGCTCCTGGTCCCCGTCCCCCCGCATCGACAACGCAACTGACGTTCCCTGGTATTCGACCTCCACGACGGTCGCGCGCATGTCAGCCGATCCATCGGCCGCAAGGCGCACCCGATCGGCGCGAACGGAGAAGCGGCCATTCGCCAGGGAAAGCACATTGTGATTGCCGATGAAGCGCGCCACGAACTCGGTGCGCGGGGTGTTGAAGACTTCGCGTGGTGGTCCGGTCTGCTCGATCCTGCCAGCGTTCATCACCACGATCTGATCCGAAAGCGCCATGGCCTCGTCCTGGCTGTGGGTCACGTGGATAAAGGTGATTTCAAGCGCCCGCTGCAGCCGTTTCAGCTCGCTGCGCATCTTCAATCTCAGGAACGGATCAAGCGCCGACAACGGCTCATCGAGCAGCAAGACCTGTGGTTCCGACGCCATGGCGCGTGCCAGTGCGACGCGTTGCTGCTGGCCACCTGAAAGCTGCGCCGGAAGTCGCTCGGCAAGGGACTCCATGTCCACGAGCGCCAGAAGCTCCTGCGCCTTCGCCAAACGTGTGTCCTTCGCGACACCGCGCATCTTGAGGCCGAATGCAACGTTTTCGGCCACGCTCAGGTGCGGAAACAACGCATAAGACTGAAACATCATTGCGGTGCCGCGGAGCGCGGGCGGTCGCGCCGAGATATCAGAGCCATCCAAAATGATGGCCCCGGCGCTGACAGCCTCATGCCCTGCGATCATCCTCAGCGTCGTGGACTTGCCGCACCCCGAGGGGCCCAGAAGGCACACATAGTTGGTCGCCGGAAAAACATGGCTGATCGCGTCCACGGCGAGCATCTCGCCGTAGCGTTTCGTGAGCGATACCAATTCCAGGTCAAGGTTTGACCGCATGTCTCCAGCCTTGTGTCGTGGCTCAAAGGGTGTCGGCAAAGCTGCAAGCAGACAAACAAAACCCTGTTCGCACGCCCCGGCACCTAAACAAAATCTGGAAATGCGCGCAATCAGGGCAGTTTTTCACAACGATTGGACAAGGATTGTGCACGAAATCTCGACAGAGTGTGCGCAATCTCCGAATCAATTGAACGTCATCTCACCAAGTGGATATGGTCTGACTGGCGCTGAGACGAAGGAGCGACCTGGCATGCCGGCCAAAAGTGCCACGCAATCGAAAGTCGCCCACAACGACGCGATTGCCGGGCAGATACAGCAAGCGATTCTAGACCATCGCCTGTCGCCTGGGACAAAACTGACCGAGGATGAGCTGGCCTCGATTTACGAGGTGGGCCGGACTGTGATCAGGGGCGCGCTGCAAGCACTCACGCACCGAGGGCTCGTCGAAACCCAGCGCAATCGAGGGGCCTTCGTCGCGAAGCCCTCGACACGTGAAGCACGCGAAGTCTTCGAGGCCCGCGCCTTGCTGGAGCCACGAACTGCCCATTCCGCGGCTCAGCGGGCACGAGCGGTCGATCTCCGAGAACTCAAGCGCCACATCGAGCAAGAACATTCGGCGATGCAATCCGGCGACACCGGGCGAGCGGTCTACCTCTCTGGCGAATTCCACCTGGCCATCGCCCGGATTGCTGATCAAACCACCATTGCGGAGTTCATCTCCGCACTGATCGCCCGGTCATCCTTGATCATTGCGCTTTACTGGAAGCGCCGGGACGCACTCTGCGAAAGTCACGCGCACATGGCGCTCGTCGACGCAATCGCAGACAAGGACAGCCCCAGAGCGGAAGGTTTGATGAAAAGCCACCTGCTCGACCTGCGCTCCTCGCTTGATCTTTCCGATCGACCAAGTCCTCCGAAGTCACTGCGCGAAGCCTTGTCATGACCGAAGCGTTTCGACTGTCCACAATGACGGTTGAGGACGTCAAGCGGGCAGTTGACTGGGCAGCCGACGAAGGCTGGAACCCCGGCCTTGACGATGCCTCGGCCTTCCATGCCGTCGATCCAGAGGGGTTCCTGATGGGTTGGCTTGAGGATGAGCCCGTAACGGCGATCTCCGTGGTCAGGCATTCGGAAAGCTATGCCTTCCTGGGATTCTATCTCTGTGTGCCGCAACATCGTGGAAAGGGGTTGGGCCTCGCCACCTGGCAAGCAGGGCTAGAGCGACTTGGCAACCGTCGGGTCGGTCTAGACGGGGTTCCGGCGCAACAGGAAAACTATCGCCTCTCGGGCTTCAACTACGCCCACCACACGCAAAGATACGGCGGCAAAATCTCCGCTCATCACCACGATGACTTCGAGTGCATCTCGACCGGCGACGTCGAAGATGTCCTCAGGCTCGACCGGGAGGTGCATGGCGGGGTTTGTCGCGACCGCTACCTATCCGAATGGGTCTGCCAGACCAAAAACCGCCGGACGATGGTGCTAAGACGCGGCCACGAGATACATGCGGTCGGAACGGTTCGCACGTGCCGCCTTGGACACAAGATCGGACCACTGCTGGCACCAAACCGAGATGTCGCGCAGGCGCTCATCGAAAGCCTCGTTGCCTTGGTCGATGCCGAGCAAGTCTTTGTAGACATTCCCGACCCCAACGTGGACGGCGTGTCCATGGCAAGAAACCTGGGCCTGTCTCCAGCCTTCGCCTGCGCGCGCATGTACAAAGGGCCGGCCCCATCCAGGGACCTTTCAAGGACGTTCGGCGAAGCAACGTTTGAGCTCGGTTGAGCCAGGCCGGCGGGTTTTTTGGATCGCACCACTCATGCAGCTGAAACAACGCATGAGTGCTCCGCAAGAACTGCGTTTCAGGGCTGCAGCAGTGTTGGTTCGCCTGCTTGAGCTCCGCATGTGGGTCAGCGCCTGCGGAATGTCTGTGGAGACCCATCAAACGCAGACTTCTGCGAAATCCCAATGTCTTGCATCGGCTTGCGGATCGAGTGGTTGTCCCAAGTTGCAACGTTGCCGAGTAGATCGAACTACAAGCAAACTAAGCGCCTAGTCATCTGTCCCGCATCGCGGAACTGCACTCAGCAAGCGTCAACTTCAACTCTGTTCCGCCCCCCCTCCTTGGCCTTGTAGAGGAGATTGTCGGCACGGCGTAACGCTGCTTCCCCGCTGACATCGTAGGCAGTCACCTCCGTCACGCCGAAGCTTGCACTGACCCGGATGAACTTGTCCTCCCAAGGCACATCCTCCAAACTTAGGGCAACCTTGAGCCGGGCGCATGCCTGTTCAGCGGCCGAAATCGATGCATGGGGAAAGAGGACTGCAAACTCTTCCCCTCCCAGTCGGCCGATCCGATCGTAGGTGCGGAGCTCCCTCACGAGGAGACGCCCGACCGCACAAAGAACCGCATCTCCCGCAGCGTGCCCGTGACTGTCATTCACCTGCTTGAAATGATCCAGATCGATCATCGCGATGGAGAGTGGTTGTTCGAATCTTTGTGACCGGCTGAACTCCTCCCTCAGCGTTTCGAGGAAGCTGCGTCGGTTGGGCAATGACGTGAGCTCATCGGTGCGCGCATCGACCTGAAGACTGCGATACGCAATCTCAATCTCGCGAATACTCAACATCGCAAGCGGCTTACCATCTCTCAGGACAGGCATATGACGAATGTGTTTCTCCGTCATAAGCGACAGCGTGTCGGAGACATCGTCGTTTTCACCGCTCGATATGACATTTTGCGTCATGATATCGCCCGCCTGATATGCCATCAGACCGCCTTGAGATGCCGCGTATGTGCGGATCAGGTCCCTCTCAGACACCAACCCGAGAAGATTGTTTTCTTCGTCTGTGATGAGCAATGCACCGATACAGTGGTTCGTCAGCGTTTCGGCCAACTCCAGCGTCGACGCAGTCGGTCGCGCACAGATGAGCCGCGAATCCTGCTTTGATGCCAACAACTCATGAACGCGCATCCCACTCATTCCTTCGGCTGTGGAGCGTGCAGCCTGCGCCGAAACCATTAACAAATTACGCTCACAGCTGGAATTTCCGATTGTTTTGCAGCGTTCTCGGAGGTTAATGGCGATCGACCGGAAACAGACCTCAGGGCTATGGTCTGCCCTCTGCTCTAACCGTTTGGGATGACTGCGTTAACGGAGCTGGGACCTTGGAGACGCTGCGCTCGCGTCACACGGCCCGAAGCGGCGAAAGCGCAATCGCTCTAAAGTTTCCCTGAAGGCGCCATCCGAATGCAATCGTCTTGCTTGACCACTTCCATGACAGCGAAGGAGTGAGTCTGCTGAACGTTCGGGAGTTGGCTGATGCGCTCGCCCAGAACCTCGCGGAAATGAGCAATATCGCGGGTGTGCACTTTCAGCAGGTAGTCGAAGTGGCCAGCAATCATCATACAGGACTGAACCTCGGGAATTTCGCGCACGGCGGCGTTGAATTCTTGCAGCGAGTTGTCACTGCTTTGCGCGAGGCTGATCTGCACAATTGTCACGTGCGCCACACCCACGGATCGAGGGTCCAATACAGCCCGATATCCTGTAACGACACCGTTTCTTTCGAGCCGACGCACACGCTCGGCGCAAGGCGTCTTGGTCAGATTCACGCGATTCGCGAGCTCAACGATCGACAGGCGTCCATTGGCCTGCAGCTCGTCCATTATTCGGCGGTCAATGTAGTCGAATTCCCTCCGCATCAGGAAGATATCCTGTTTTTTTCCGGTTCACAGTCAAAATCACTGCCTTATTCCTGATTTTGGGCACATAAACCAGTCGTTTTTCCTAAAATGTTAATTGTGAGAGCACGCTGAAATCGTCGCCCCTTCCCGCCTCAGCTCCTGAGAAAATGGGCCTCTCTCACGGTGGGAGCCTCACTCTGGGGGCGCAACTGGGAGCAAGAACGACGTGAGTACGAAACTGGTCATCGGCCTCGACGGGGAGGCCTCGGGAGAACGGGCGCTTGCCTATGCGAGGCGTCTGTCGGGCCTCATCGGGACGTGCGAGATGTTGATCGTCTACGTTGTTGAATGGTCGCCCTTCTCTTTCCAGACGGCGGAGGAAAACGCGGAGCGCCACAAGCGTCGGGAAGAGGAAATCTCGGTCGCCATGGAACGGGTGGTCGATCCGGCGGTCTCGGCGCTGGAAAAGGACGGGTTCAAAGCCCGCGGGATGGTCAAGCACGGTGATGTTGCAGAGGTGCTCAACCGCGTCGCCATCGAAGAAAACGCCGATCAACTCATCGTCGGACGAGCGTCGGAAGGCGGGTTCGCAAAGCGCATATTCGGCACGGCAACCGCCTCGCTGGTCATGCAGGCAAACGTACCCGTTACAGTCGTGGGTTGAGAGGAGACAAAATGAGAATCCAAGCAAGATTTCCGATCGCGCTGGCGGCTGCATTGGCCGCGTCGCCACTCGCGCACGCTCAGGATCAGGGCGGTCTCGATGCCGCCGTGAACGAAGCATTCGCGTCATCGACCGGCTGGTTCGTAAATTTGATTTTCGCACCCATCCCTGGGACGAGCTTCCCATGGATCGTGCTTTGGCTTGTTGTTGCTGCCACGGTTTTCACAGTCTACTTCGCTTTTGTGCAGATACGGTTCTTCGGTCATGCGGTTGCCCTGGTGAGGGGCGACTATGCTGACCCGAATGACGCTGGGGAAGTCAGCCACTTTCAAGCGCTCGCAACCGCGCTCTCGGGCACCGTCGGTCTCGGCAACATTGCCGGCGTAGCCGTTGCCGTCGGGATCGGCGGACCCGGGGCCACCTTCTGGATGATCCTGGCCGGTCTTCTGGGAATGGCGTCGAAGTTCACGGAGTGCACGCTCGGCGTGAAGTACCGCAACGAATACCCGGACGGCACGGTTTCCGGTGGCCCGATGTACTACATCTCCAAGGGTTTCAAGGAGTTAGGTCTGCCTGGCGGCAAGATCCTTGCAGTGCTGTTTTCGGTGTTCTGCATCCTAGGAGCGCTTGGCGGCGGAAACATGTTCCAGGCCAATCAGGCGCACGCGCAGATCTCGGGCATCGTTGGTGACTTCCCCGGCTGGATCACAGGCGTCGTCTTTGCGGGTGTGGTGTTCGCCGTGATCGTCGGCGGACTGAAGTCGATCGCGCAGGTCACCGAGAAAGTCGTGCCGTTCATGGGCATCATGTATGTCGGCGCCGCTCTGATCATCCTGATCATAAACTACGACAAGATCGGATGGGCGTTCGGTCAGATTTTCGAGGGCGCATTCACCGGGCTCGGCGTTGCCGGCGGCATGGTGGGCGCATTGATCCAGGGCTTCAAGCGTGCCGCGTTCTCGAATGAAGCGGGCGTCGGTTCGGCCGCGATTGCGCACTCCGCCGTCCGCACCAACGAGCCCATCACCGAAGGGTTCGTGTCCCTGCTGGAACCTCTGATCGATACCGTGATCATTTGCACAATGACCGCCTTGGTGATCACAATCTCCGGCCAGCTCCTGACGGATCCCGAAACCGGACTCTATGTCCTCGATGGCTCGAGCATTGCGACTGTCGACGGCAACTCAGGTGTCGCACTCACATCGGCAGCGTTCGGCTCGACCATCAGTTGGTTCCCCTACATCCTCGCGATTGCAGTCGTCTTGTTCGCTTTCTCGACGATGATCTCGTGGTCCTACTATGGTCTGAAGAGCTGGACCTACCTGTTTGGCGAAGGCAAGATCACGGAACTGGTATTCAAGGTGATCTTCTGCATCTTCGTCGTGATCGGCGCTGCGGCGAGCCTTGGCCCGGTGATCGACTTCTCCGACGCCGCGATTTTCGCGATGGCGGTTGTCAACATCACTGCGCTCTACTTCCTCATGAAAGTTGTCCGCGCCGAGCTGAACTCGTATGCCTCCCGGCTCGCCTCCGGTGAAATCAGAAAGTTCGCAAAGAACTGACGAATATGCGGGACGGCTGACAGGCCGTCCCGTTTCAAATCCATCTGGCGTCGGTTCTACGAGTTGCGGCTTTTCCTGCAGTAGAGTTCCAACCGATGCGAGACGATCTCGTAGCCATGCTGCCTTGCAATCTCGCGCTGCAGCGTTTCGATTTCTGCGGAGACAAACTCGATGACGTCCCCGGAATCCACATCCACAATGTGATCGTGGTGCGGCGTGTCCGAGGTCTCGAACCGCGCGGATGCCCCTTCGAACTCGAGCCGATGTACCACGCCCTTCTCCGACAACGCGGCCAGGGTCCGGTACGTTGTTGCGAGCGAGACCGTTGAATCCAGAGTTTGCGCGCGCCGATGTACTTCGTTCGCATCCGGATGATCCTGAGCCTCAGATAGAACTCGAAAAATCGCCCGCCTCTGCCGGGTGACCTTGAGTCCGGCGGCGCGGATCGCTTGATCGGCGATTTCGTAGGCTTTGGAGTTGGTCATTCGCATCTAGTAACGCGAGTTGCGAGGCAAGAGCAACTTTAAATGAGAATAGGTCGCAATTACGTTGACTCATGCGAGTTAGTCGCATTAACGACGATGAAGCGGAGGCGGATCTTACGGAGAACGGAATGCGCGGTGCGTTTCACAAGCTTGTTGCCGCAGCACTGCTGATTTCAGCAACGGGCCCGGCACTCGCCGATGAAAAGATGAAAGTCGTGACGACCTTCACCGTCCTGGCCGACATGGCACAGAACGTGGCGGGTGACATGGCCGACGTGGTGTCGATCACAAAGCCCGGAGCCGAAATACACGGGTACCAGCCGACGCCGCAGGACATCGTGAGGGCCACAAGCGCAGACCTCATCCTCTGGAACGGTCTGAACCTCGAGCTCTGGTTCGAGCAATTCCTCTCCAATCTCGGTGACATCCCGTCAGTTACGCTGACCGAAGGCATCGACCCGATCCCGATTTCAGAGGGCACCTACAAGGACAAACCTAATCCGCACGCCTGGATGGGTCTGAACAACGCAATTGTCTATATCGACAACATCGCAGAGGCCTTTGCAGCGCATGATCCGGACAACGCCACAGCCTACCTGGAAAACGCCGAAGCCTATAAAGATCAGTTGCGCGACACCATCGAGCCACTGCGCAATCAAATCGCACAGCTTCCTCCGGATCGACGATGGCTGGTCACCTGCGAGGGGGCGTTCAGCTACCTTGCTCGGGACTTTGGCCTGCATGAGCTCTATCTCTGGCCAATGAACGCCGATCAGGTGGGCACACCTCAACAAGTGCGCACCGTGATCGATGCAGTCCGGGCCAACAACGTCCCAGTGGTGTTCTGTGAGAGCACGGTGAACACTTCGCCCGCCAAGCAGGTCGCGCGCGAGACAGGTGTCATCTACGGCGGAGTGCTCTATGTAGATAGTCTATCGGAAGCGGGTGGTCCGGTGCCAACATACCTGGATTTGCTGACAGTCACCTCGCGCAGAGTTGCCGAGGGTTTGGCTGCGGGCACGAACTGAGGTGACCCAGATGTCGGGACGGTCCCCAACGCTAGGACTGGCGCATACGGCAAGTCTCGCTCGCGTGGGAAAAGCAATGACCGATCAGGTCGCTCAGAGATCTGTGCTGGAGAGAAACCGGCGCGGTCAGGACGTTGTTTCCCGGGAGAAACCGGGTACTGGACTTGCTGTCGAAGATGTCACGGTCACCTACCGCAACGGCCATACCGCGCTGTGGAACGCCACCTTCGAGATCCCGCGGGGCACTGTCACGGCGCTTGTCGGGGTAAACGGCGCAGGAAAGTCCACCCTCTTCAAGGCAATCATGGGGTTTGTTCCGGTCGCGCAGGGCAACATCCAGATCCTCGGCCACTCAGTGCGGCAAGCATTGCGTGAGAACCTCGTCGCCTATGTGCCCCAATCGGAAGAGGTCGACTGGGCATTCCCTGTCCTCGTTGAAGACGTGGTGATGATGGGGCGCTACGGCCATATGGGCTTTCTGCGCCGCGCCTCTGCCAAGGACCATGCAGCCGTGGACGAAGCGCTCGAACGCGTCGGCATGTCTGACTTCCGCCATCGCCAGATCGGCGAGCTGTCAGGTGGCCAGCGCAAGCGGGTTTTCCTTGCACGAGCACTGGCGCAGGACGGCCAGATCATCCTTCTTGACGAGCCTTTCACGGGCATCGACGTGAAGACGGAGGAGCAGATCATCGGTCTGCTGCGCGTCATGCGCGATGAAAATCGCGTGATGCTGGTCTCAACCCATAACCTCGGATCCGTACCGGAGTTCTGCGACCGGGCCGTGCTGGTGAAGGGCACGGTTCTCGCCTATGGCATCACCGAGTCCATCTTCACACGGCAGAACCTAGAAAATGCATTCGGCGGCGTTCTGCGACACATCACGCTTGGGGGCCCGGCGCTGCATGACGACGGCGACACCCGCGAGGTGACGATCCTGACCGACGACGAACGGCCGTTCGTCCAGTATGGCGAGAAAACCCACACCACCGAGACCGACGGGTGAGCACGCTGCTGGAGCCATTCACCTACTCCTACATGACGAATGCCATGTGGGTCTCCGCACTGGTGGGTGGCGTGTGTGCATTCCTCTCGGTTTATCTGATGCTCAAGGGCTGGTCGCTGATCGGCGACGCGCTCTCGCATTCGGTCGTGCCCGGCGTTGCCGGCGCCTACATCCTGGGTTTGCCGTTCGCGCTCGGGGCCTTCATCGCAGGCGGGCTGGCCGCCGGAGCGATGCTGTTCCTCTCCGAGCGCTCCGGGCTCAAACCCGACGTCATCATCGGCCTGATCTTCACCTCGTTCTTCGGTCTGGGCCTATTCATGGTTTCCATCAATCCGATGGCTGTGTCCGTGCAGACCATAACCATGGGCAACATCCTGGCCATTGATCCGGAAGATACACTCCAGCTTGCGATCATCGGTTTCGTGTCCCTCGCCGTCCTGACGGCAAAGTGGAAAGACCTGATGGTGGTATTCTTCGACGAGAGCCACGCCCGTTCGATCGGTCTTAACCCCGCCGCCCTGAAAGCTGTCTTCTTCGTGCTTCTCTCTGCGTGCGTTGTGGCGGCAATGCAGACGGTCGGCGCCTTCCTCGTGATCGCCTTGGTGGTCACACCCGGCGCAACCGCCTACCTCCTTTGCGATCGGTTCCCAGGTCTGATCCTGACCTCGGTTGCGATTGGCGCGTCATCCAGTTTTCTGGGGGCGTACATCAGCTACTTCATCGACGGTGCAACCGGTGGAATCATCGTCGTGCTGCAAACCTTGATCTTTCTGCTGGCGTTCGTGTTTGCTCCGAAACACGGACTGCTCGCAGCACGTCGCAAAGCTGCGCAGGCACTGCAGAACGCTCCTACCAGCGAGGCGGTTGGTTGAGCATCGATGTCCTTCTGATGCCGTTTCAATTCGGCTTCATGCACAACGCCTTCTACATCTCGGCGATGGTTGCGGTGCCAACCGCACTGCTCTCGTGCTTTCTCGTACTGAAGGGTTGGGCGTTGATGGGGGATGCCGTGAGCCATGCGGTGCTGCCCGGAGTCGTCGTCGCCTACATCACAGGCATCCCATTGATCATTGGCGCGTTCGCCGCGGGCATGACCTGTGCGGTCGCCACCGGCTATCTGGCGGACAACAGCCGGGTCAAGCAGGACACGGTGATGGGTGTCGTGTTCTCCGGAATGTTCGGGCTCGGGATCGTGCTCTACGTCTCGATCGACACAAATGCCCACCTCAACCATATCCTGTTTGGCAACATGCTCGGGGTCGAGCGCCACGAACTCTGGACCGCCGGCCTGATCTCGGCGGGTGTCACCTCCGTCGTTGCGCTGAAGTGGCGCGATCTGCTGCTCTACAGCTTCGACCCCGCCCACGCCCAGGCGTCAGGGCTTCCAGTGAAAGCGCTGCACTATGGCCTCTTGGCTGCCTTGTCACTTTGCATCGTGGCCACGCTCGCTGCCGCAGGATTGATCCTGGCCATCGGCTTGCTGATCGCGCCTGGCGCCATCGCCTTCCTGCTCGTGCGGAGGTTCGGTGCGATGATGATCGTATCCGTGGTCGTGTGCGTCTGCTCAATGCTCGCGGGAACATATCTCAGCTTCTACATCGACAGCGCACCTGCACCGACGATCATCCTGATCCTGTCAGCGGTGTTTGTCGTCGCGTTCGTTCGAAGGATCAGCCTTACCCGAAAGCTGTCCGGGCGAACCATCGAGGCAGCTTCGGCAAAGTAGCCGCCTCGCGATCCTCGCGCACAACCCGGATCATTCACTCGCCGGTGAGTGGATCCAGATGCCCGGAGATGATCTCGCGCAATCTTTGGGCAACGACATCAGGGCGATGCCGCATCATCGAAACATGGCCCAACCCGGGAAGCTCGTGGAACACGCCGTTTGGTGCCAGGTCCGAGACAACCTTGCACATGGATGGCGCGGTCTGAACATCCTCGGAGAAGCTGATCACGTGGATCGGGACGTCGCATGTTTTCAGCGCTTCCCGGCAATCGAACGCGAGGCAGGCTTCCCATTGATCGATCAGGTCCGCCGGCTCGCGATTGGCGAAGCGCGTGGTGTAGCTCTCCTTGATCTCTGACCAGAGCACTGGGTCGTGAAGCGCTTTGGCCGGGAACGCATAAACGGCATAGTGCGGCGCGAGAAAGTAGTCAGGCAGCGCGAGGCCCGCCTTTCGCATGTCGATCTCGGCCTGCATCCAGTCACGCGTAAAGCCATCGATGTAGGCAGCGGTGCCCATCGGAATCGCCAATCGGACCTTGTCGGGAAACTCGATCGCCACCTGCTGCGTGACGAGCCCTCCGAGAGAGAGACCGACCACGACTGCAGAACCGCCACAGAACGCGTCAATGACGGCGGCGCAATCCTGCGCGTAGTCCGACATGGTCCAGGGCGCTGGTGGCGAGGCTGTGCCTCCCGCTCCGCGTGGGTCGTAGGAGATGCAGCGGAACGCATCCGACAATCTCGCGAACTGCTGCGAATAGCCCTCGGCTGTCTGGTCGCCACCGGGGATGAACACGACGTCGGGGCCCTGCCCTTGCACGACAACGCGCATTGTCACGCCCCCCGCGGTCAGCGAGTGAACCTCCGCGCTGGCACTGAATTCGGGGAAGGCACTCATACCAGATCTCGCGTGATGCTCTCAGACCACCTCTTCTCCGCGACAAGGCCGTCAGCGTCTTTGGCCTCGAGGTTCGCATCGATTTGCCATGTATCGGAGCGTGCACGCACAGTGACTCTCACACCCACCTCGGCACGCCAGTCGCCACGACTGTAGCTCTTTGTCCACGAGCAGGTTCCAACCGCCGAATTGGGGTCATCCGGGTGGATGCTGAATCTGTCCCGATTGACGTAGTGCACCTCAAGTCCGGTGTGGGCGTGGCGTTCGCGACCGGTGTCGGAGTGGATCTCATAAGTCTCGACCCCTGTGACGTAGTCGATTGTGCGCCACCGCTCAAAGTGACCGGGAGACAGCACCTCGGCTGCAAGCGGAGATGCGCCTTCCTCCGGTAAAAACCGATCCGGCGACGCCACACCCACGCACACCGGAAGTTCGATTTTCGCGTCGGTCAGTGTCAGCTCGGCCTTTGACTGTGATGGCCAAATGATTGGCCAGTAGGCGCTGGACAGGCCGAGGCGCAATCGCGCGCCCTTCGCGACATGCTGTCCGCAGGCGTTCAACTGAAGACGGATCGGTGTCGGATGGTCAGGCATCGGTTCTGGATCGGCATCACTGCTGCGGTGTGTCAGGTTCAGCACACCGTAGCTGATGAGCGTGGCCTTTCCGTCGTCTCCCACACTGGACAGTGTCGCCACGAGATTGGCCTGTGGCACATCGCTTGCGACATGGGCCAGCAAGACTGGAAAGCCGAGAAGATCGACACCGTCCTCGAGAGGTGCGCTGTCGAACCACACCATGCCTGCATCGTGGGTCTGATCGAGCGGCCCATCCGGAGACAGCCCGTACCCGCACCAGGCCCCGGCAGTGTGACCGGTGTTCTCAGGCGAACTCAGCATGATCGGTTCGCCTGGCTCGGTCCCGAGGCACCCGTCTTTTAGCCAATGCGTCTGTTTGTCATGCGCCATACCTGTCCAGTTTGGCTGTGTGACCCACTTGCCGGGGCGTTCGTCATGGTGGGGCGAGGGCGCTGCCGGTTCCTGAACCCAGGCGCACAGTTCCGGCTCGTCCATGATCCCAGTGTCGATGCCCTTCAGATGTTGATCCCACCAGCGCAGACATTCCTGCAGAAATCCGATCCGAGGTCCGGGCGTTGCGAAGTGAGGGTACTTGTGAGCCCAAGGGCCGACGAGACCCTTCTTCGGGCATTCGAGATGCTCCAGCATCCTGAAGATCGTGTTCGTGTAGCCATCCGCCCAGCCGCCCACCAGATAAACCGGCACGGTCACACCCGCATAGTTCTCGCAGATCGAGCCATGGGCGTAGAAGGCATCTCGCCTCTGGTGTCTGAACCAGTCCAGCAGCCAGAGACCGTTCCCGTTCAGCCGTTCCAACCACATGTCGCGCCAGCGCTCGCCAACGATCAACGGATCGGGAGGCGTATGGGCAATGGCGAACGCGGTGGCACCCCAGGCAAGTTTGTCGGTGAGTACCGCGCCTCCCATAAAGTGGATGTCATCGGCGTAGCGGTCATCGGTCGAACAAAGCGATATCACGGCTCCGAGCGCGTCGGGTTGCCGGGCCGCCACTTGAAGCCCGTTGAACCCGCCCCAGGAGATCCCGATCATGCCCACCTTGCCCGAGCACCAAGCTTGGGCCGCCAGCCATTCGATCACGGCGAGGCAATCGTCCTGCTCCTGCTGGAGATACTCGCCCTTGCAGACACCCTCGCTGTCGCCGGTGCCGCGCATGTCAACCCGAACACCTGCATACCCGAAGCCTGCAAAATAGGGGTGGGTCAGCTGATCTCGTTCGACTGTGCCATCGCGCTTGCGGTACGGCAGGTACTCGAGAATGGCAGGCACCGGATCGTGCTCGGCATCCTCGGGCAACCAGATGCGGGCCGCCAACCGAACACCATCCGGCATCGTGATCCACGTGTTCTCAATTTCGCGAACCTTGCGCGGGAAATCCGCGCGAATGGGAATCTCAACCATCACATGCCGTTCCTTGGTATCGAGTGTTCCCACTCGACTTGGTGAAAGAGCGCCTCATCGTCCCAACAGTCCACCGAGGCACGAAGGTGAAACTTGTCCTTGTCCGCCGTCATTTTCGCCGTCGTCTTGATCTTGACCGACCAATCGCCCCGAACGAAGCAAGCCTCCTGCTCCATCGTCGCCTGTGCAGTCAGCGGGTCCGCTGGGTGAATTCGGTAGACCCGGTCGGAGATATCTCCCAGCTCGGTGCCGATGTCATCAAGGCGAATTCGGCCAACGGGTCCGAACACGCCGCCGTCCAGAAAGAAGCGCGAGATGTATTCACCCGTCTCGAGATCGATCTTCGTTGAGCGCTCCATGGAGCCTTCGCGGACCTGAGTGACCGGCCGTTCCATCGAGGCCTGCAAGGAGCGGGGCAATGGCCGGGCGGCTTCAGCCGTCGGCTGTCGAACCGGCAAGCTGAGCGCCGACTTTCCAGACTTCAAACTCAAGGTTACCGGTTCAGGCGATGGCCACAGAATGGGCCAGTAGGTCGACGCGATCTGCACAACAATCCGATGTCCCGGCGCAACCCGATAGCCGATCCCGTGCAAGGGCACAGAAACCGTCATCTCCTGCCCGGGAACAACCGGAGCCGGCACGGCGTCGGAGGTTCGGTGCATCAAATTTGCGAACCCCCGTGAGATCAGGGTCTGAGCGCCCGCAGGCGATTGATCTACAAGCAATGCAACGACAAAGGCCTGGGGTTTGTCGGCCGACAGCGTCAGAGTGATTGTCGGCTGACCAAGAATGTCGAGCGGGGCCTGCAATGGCTCGCCGTCAAAGCTCAAGGCACCGCCTGCATCGATGCGGCAATCGACTGGCATATCACCGGGAATCGCGAAGGAGCACATATCGCCGCCCGCACACCCAAACGACTGCGGCGAGCATATTGACATCTCAGCGCCCGGCTGCGGTGCTGCTTCGAGACGCCTGTTGTTGAGCCAAAAAGTCTGCTCTTTGACGGTTTCTGATGGCCATTTGACATCTTCCACCCAGACGCCTGGGCGCTCCGGGTGCGCGCCGGCCGGATCAACCGAGTCCTGAAGCCAGAAGCGATAGCGCGGCTCGTCCATGAGGCCGGTATCCTGGCCTCTAAGGTGGTGATCCCAGAAGCGGATCAACTCGTCGAGGAAGTCCACCCGAGGTCCAGGGATACCCTCGTGCGGGTAGAGATGCGCCCAAGGCCCCATCAGAACCTTTACAGGCGCTTTCAGATGCTGAGCGATCCGGAAAGGTGTGTCCCGAAAGAGGTCCGCCCAGCCCCCAAAGAAGTAGACCGGGACTTCTACATCGGCGTAGTTCTCCGAAATCGAGCCACGCCGCCACATCTCGTCTCTGGTCTGATGCTCGAGCCACATGGCGGGCCAGAAGCTCATCGCCTCCAGCCGCTCCTTCCACATGTCCCGCCAGCGCGAGCCGACGATCTCCGGGTCCGGCGGCATCGCATTGTAGAGCTGCATGATCGAGCCCCACCAAAAATTGTCTGTGGCGAGAACACCGCCATAGAAATGGATGTCCTCGAGCCAGCGATCGTCTGTGCCCATGACGGGCGCGATTGCCTTGAGCGCGGGCGGACGCCTGGCGGCCACCTGAAACGAGTTGTAGGCACCCCAGGACTTTCCGAACATCCCCACATTGCCATCACACCATGGTTGAGCTGCAATCCAAGCGATCACATCGACGCCGTCCTGGGTTTCGATCTCGGCGTACTCGTCCAGCATCACGCCTTCGCTGTCGCCCGAGCCACGCATGTCCACTCGGATCGCGGCATAGCCCGCTTCGGCGAAACGTGGATGCATCGACTCGTCGCGAAGGCGCGTGCGGTCGCGGCGCCGATACGGGATGTACTCGAGGATTGCCGGGGCCGGGTTCCGCCGGGCATCCGAAGGCAGCCAGAGGCGCGCGGCGAGCTGGGTGCCATCAGGCATGGGGATCCAGACGGTCTCGATGACTTCTGTCATGGAGCGGTCTCCTTGGACGGTGGCTTCGCCCCGTGAGCGAGGGGAAAGTGGCAGGTGAGCCGGCGTGCATTGCCCGAAACGGCCGGTGCCTCCGATGCACACTGCGTCTGAGCCCACGGGCAACGGGTGTGGAACTCGCAGCCATCCGGGCGTGCAAGAAGCGAAGGAACCTCCGCAGGCAGCGATATGCGCTCGCGGGCCTTGTCTGGGTCAGGCTCCGGATTGGCGCTCAACAGCGCCGCGGTGTAGGGATGCGCTGGCGCTTGGAAAACATCCTCAGTGGCGCCTGTCTCGACGAAGCGCCCCAGATACATCACCGCCATGCGATCGGCCACGTGGTGCACGACGTGCAGATTGTGGGTGATGATGATCATCGCAAGCCCAAGACGATCGCGCAAATCATTGAGAAGGTTGAGAACCTCGCCCTGCACCGAGACGTCCAGCCCCGCCGTCGGTTCATCCGCGATGATCAGCTTGGGATTGAGTGCAATCGTACGCGCCACGCCCACCCGCCGGGCCTGCCCGCCCGAAAGCTGATGCGGGTAGCGATCGGCAAAGTCTATAGGCAGTCCGACAAGCGACAGAAGACGACGGGCTTCGTCTTGGAACGATACGCCAACACGATGAATGCGGAACGGCTCGGTGACAAGATCACCCACTTTCATCCGCGGCGAGAGCGACCCGACCGGGTCTTGGAACATCATCGCCATGCGTTGGCGAAGTGGCTTCATCGCCGCGGTGGAAAGCTCATCGATGCGTCGCCCCTCGAACGTCACTTCGCCTCCCGAGATGGACTGCAAGCCGTTGATCGCGCGTGCAAGTGTCGTCTTGCCGGAGCCGCTCTCGCCCACAAGCGCGAAGGTCTCGCCCGCAGAGACATCGAAGCTCACCCCTGCAACGCCAAGGATCGACTGGCGGCGCACCAGCGGACCCACTCGGAATGTCACCTCCACATCTCGGACCGACAAGATCATGCGCCGACCATGTGACATCGGGCCATGTGACCCCGGTCCTCGGCTTCGGGCGGAGCGGTATCGCAAACTGGCGCGCGCCTATGGCACCGCTCTGCGAAGATGCAGCCTTGCGCACGGACGTGCAGGTCCGGAATCTCGCCGGGGATCGTTGGCAAGGTCCGTGTGCGCTCGGACTGACGTGCCGGATCGCAGTCCAGCAACCGTTCGGTGTAGGGATGTCCAGGTGTGTGAAAAATCTGGCGCGTGGTCCCGCGCTCGACGACCTCGCCCGCATACATGACCACCACATCGTCACAAAGCTCGGCGACGACACCCAGGTGGTGCGAAATGAACAAGACCGAACAACCGATCTGGTCCTGCAGTTCTTGCAGCAACTCGATGGTGGCGACTTCGAGCGTCGCATCAAGCGCGGTGGTCGGCTCATCGGCGATCAGCAGAGCGGGCTCCATCATCAGCGCCATGGCAATCGCGATGCGCTGCTTCATACCGCCCGAGAATTCGTGCGGATAGCGCGCGAGCGCGGCCTGCGGATCGGGAATGCGCACGCGGCGGAGCATCTCCCTCGCCCGCGACGCTTTCTCGGCACGCCCCAGGTTCGAGCGGTACTGGATGTGCTCCATCTGCTTGCCGACGGAAATGACGGGGTTGAGCGCCCCCATCGGGTCTTGAAACACCGTCGATATGCGCGGTCCGCGAAGTGCCTGCATCTCGTGGGCACTCACCCCTGTCAGGTCTACTCCTTCAAACAGGATCTCGCCGCTATCGATCCGTCCGTTGTCCGCCAACAGCCCAAGGATGGCGTTGATGAGGGTCGACTTACCGCAACCGGATTCGCCGACGATTCCGACAATGCGCCGCTCTGGCACGTCAAAAGACACGTCCTTTAGCGCGTGCAGGCTTCCCCGCTCCGTCGCAAAGCTGACATTCAGGTCCTTGATTGCAAGAACGCTCATCCGCGTGCCTTCAGCCTCGGGTCGAAGACGTCCCGCAAAGTCTCGCCAAGGAACGTGAAACCCAGCGTGGTGAGAATGATCGGCAGGCCACCCGCGATCGCAATCCACGAGGTGTCCCGGATTGCTGCGAACCCGTCGTTCAGGATAGCCCCCCACGAAGGCGTCGGCGGGCGGACTCCAAGACCCAGGAACGACATGCCTGCTTCGATCGCAATGACCACCGGGATATCCATCGAGGCCAGGATCAGCAGCGGGCCGATGACGTTCGGCAGGATGTGCACCCTGAGGATCCGTGCCGTTCCCGCGCCCATGCTTTGTGCCGCAGTAACGAATTCCGCGGACCGCAGCGCCAAAGTCTGTGTCCGGATGATGCGCGCATAGCCCGGCACATTCACAAGCACCACCACGACGATCACCGCTGTCAAAGACGGCCCGAACAGTGTGACCAGCGCAAGTGCGAGCATCACGGTGGGGAAACTCTTGATCGCATCGAACAGCAGGATCATCAGATTGTCGAGCCAGCGCGGTCCGTAACCGGCGATGAGCCCGAGAACAATCCCAATCACAAGCGATGCCGCCGTGGAAAAGAGCGCGACCGAGAGAGCGATGCGCCCTCCGTGCAGAACACGAGAGAACAGGTCTCGGCCCAGCTGATCCGTACCGAGCAGATGCTCGAAAGATGGCCCCTGGAACCGGTCCCGTGGCGAGATGCGGTTCGGATCCGCGCTCGCGAGAACGTCCGCGAAAACGGCGCCGCCGACCATGAGAATGACGAGCAGAATACCGAGCGCGCCCAGGGGCTCGGCCAAGATCCTGCGACCGGATCGGAGAAAACTATAGGCGGCTGCGGACACGGGGATCAAGCGCTCCGACGATCAGATCTGCGATCAGGTTGATGAGGACAAACAACACGGTCGTGACGAGCACGGCACCGGTCACCAGCGGATAGTTGCGGGTCAGAATTGCATCGTAGACGAGTTTTCCGATGCCCGGACGCGCGAACACGATCTCCGCAAAGACCGCCGAGGAGAGCATCTGCCCGATGCCGACCCCCAGAAGCGTCACGGTCGGCAGAATCGCAATCGACAGGGCGTAGCGGTACGTGATCTGGCGATCGGGCAGACCAAAGGCGCGGGCCGTGCGAATATGCGGTGCCTCGAGCACCTCGAGCATCGAGGCACGCACCATGCGGGCGATGTAGCCCACCCAGCCCAAACCCACCGCAAGCGACGGGAGGATCAGGTGCACGAGCTGGTCGCCCAGATTGCCGGGTTCGCCCGCACCGATGGCCGGAAGCCATCGCAGGGAAACAGCGAACACGAGAAGTGCGTAGATCGCGATCACAAAGGACGGGACCGCGATCACGGCCACGCTGAGCACCCCGACGATGCGGTCCGCCAAGGTTCCTCGCTTGACCGCGGCCCAACAGCCAAGCGGGATGCCCAGCGCGACGGACCAGACCATGCCGCCCGCGATGAGCGCGAGCGTGAACGGAAGTTGCTCAAGCACCACCGCGGTGACAGGGCGCTCGGACAGCACCTCGTTGCCCAGGTCGCCCTGCCAGGCACTGAAGAAGAAGTTCGAGAACTGCACCCAGACCGGTTGATCAAGCCCCATCTTAACACGCAGTGCCTCGCGCATCGCCTCGGTCGCGCGCGGCCCCAGTGCCACCGCCGCCGGGTCCCCAGGGATGAGGTAGATCATCGAGAACAGCAGCAGCATCGCCACCGAAACGATGAAAACAGCCAGCCCGAGGCGCTTGATGGTGTAGCTCAGCATGAAGTGCGGGCGGCCATCGACGGCCGCCCAGCCTCAGTCAGGCGGGCTTGAATTCGGTGAACAACGACTCTCCGTTCGGCTTCAGTCCCGGCGAAATTGCATCGCGGTGAATGGCGCCGACCACCTCGTGCGTGAGGAATACATAGCATCCGCTCTCGTCCATAAGCGCTTGCATTTTCTTGTAAATCTCATCCCGCTTCGCTGGGTCGCTTTCCAGAAGCCCCTGATCGTGCAGCTCCTTGTACTCTGCGCTGTTGAACCGCTCCCAGTTCCAGACGCCGACCTGTTCGGGTGTGAACCACACCGTCGCCCAGCTCGGATCAGGCTGCATCGAGAAGCGGGAGAGCACCAGCTGCAGCGACTTGTAGTACTCGCCGTCCTTCGAGCCCAATGTCCAGAAAGTGCCGCTGTCGTTCTGCTTGATCTCGCACTGGATGCCGACATCGGCCAGGTTCGCCTGGATCACCTGCGCCGCGGTCAGGCGCTCGGACTGGTTGAGGATGTCCAGGGTGACGCTCAGATCCGTCGCGCCCTCCTGCTCGAGCAAGGCGCGGGCCTTGTCGGGATCATAGTCATATGTGACCGCATCGCGGCTGCCGGGCAGGCCCGGGGCGATGATGCCATTGCCGACCGACGCAGCACCGAAGTAGGCCGCATCCACGACCGTCGGCCGGTCAATGGCGTGCTGTACCGCGCGTCGAATGTTCGGGTTCGTGAACGGTTCGGCGTCCTGATTTATCCCGAGCCAGACGTAAGCAAGCGACGGCTTCTCGAGCACCACGCTCCCCGCCGGCGGGTTTTCCTTGAGACGCGGAAGCGAGGACACCGAAGTCCAAGTGTAGTCGAGGTCGCCGGCCTCGAATCCACGTTCGGCAGTTGCCGGGTCTTCGATCGGGATGATGTGGATCTCCTCGAAACCACCCTGCTCGTACTTCCAGTCGGGATTGCGCTTGAGAATGGTCTTCTGTTTGGGCTGCCAGTCTGCAAGCAGATAGGGACCGGACTGCGCCACGGGTTCTGTCCCAAGCTTGCCGCCAGCATCCTCGACCGCTTTTTGCGAGAGAACGATGGCGCTGGTGTTCGGCAGCGTAGTGGACCAAAGCGGCACGTACTGGTTCTTGAGATGGATGCGTCCGGAAAGCTTGCCCGTGACTTCGACTTCCTTCAGAGCCGACCAATCGCCGGCATACGGGCTTTCATTCGCGGGATCGGCGATCCGCTCGAATGAGAATTTCACGTCCTCGGCCGTCATCTGGCCATACCCGTCGGTGTACGTGATGTTGTCTCGCAGCGAGAACTCGACGGTCAAGTCATCGACCTGCTCAATGCTTTCGGCGGCCTGATGCTGCCAGCCCCAGACATCTCCCGGCTTAGGCACAACCAGACCGGCAAAGATGGCACGCTGAATGTCTTCCTCGGGAATCGACAGGCGAAACGCGGGGTCCAGCACCTGGAGATCAGAATACGAGCGCACCGTGAGCGTCGTTCCGTCGGCGCTGATCGCCAACCGCGGACCGGCGACCGCCGCCGCCCCGAAAGCGCCCGTCGCTGCGAGGAACGATCGTCGCGATACTGCAAGCTTCTGTGTCTTCATCATGTTTTTTGCTCCCTGTTGAGATGTCTTCAACGTGAGTCGAACGTCCAAGCCTAGCCCTTGTCCTGAGCCGCTTCGTCCTCCAGTTCGGCCTGAGCGGGTACGACCACGTCCTTCGGAATCACGATGGGCGAAATCGCCCAAACCAGCCGGGCAGGACGGTCCGTGCGGTTTCGTGCATTGTGGATGATTTCGGTCGGGAAACTGAAGCTGTCGCCTTCATGCAGCGTGATGAATTCGTCACCGATCTGCAGTTCCAGTTCACCTGACACCACATAGCCATGCTGCTCGCCGACATGCTGATAAATGGTGTGGCCGGGCCGCTCCGAGTGAGGCTCGTACTCGGCCACGCCGAGCAACAGCGAGCCTCCGATCGAACTGGACAACAATTCGTCTGAAAGGCCGATCTGTTCCTTGTCTTCCCTGTAGAGTGTGTTCAGATCTCTTCGATTTCTCCGGCGTACGACGTAGGCTCGTTCCATCGGGCCGACGCCCGGACGGCGGGCGAAAAACCAGTCCGGGTCAATATCCAGTGCACGGGCCACCTTATGCACGACATCCAGCGAGGGATTGGTGGTCGCCCGCTCGATGGCACTGAGATGACTGACGGAAATCCCAGTTTCGCGGGCGACATCCTTCAAGACGAGCTGACGCGCTTTACGCACCTGGCGGATTTCGGAGCCAAGCGAAATCAGGTTCTCTGCATACCCGTCGGCCTGACCCTCCAGCGCCGCGCCGTTGCCATCCATGCCCCAGTTGGCCCCCTTCGCTCAGCTGAGTCGCGACTGGAAGCTTTGCATAGAAATCCACCTTGACAAGATTTTTCTTGTGGAATTCTTCTGTAAATCTAGGCTCGCAGCTCGAGACACGACGATCGCTCTCCATGAAAGAACCACCAAGGCACTGAAATGTAATGACAATGCAGGATGGGCCTTGGGCAGTCGATGACATCGAGCATACCTGGCTCCCAATGCCGGATGGTATTCGGCTGGCCGCGCGCATCTGGCTTCCCCAAACCTCTGAACCAGCACGATTTCCAGCGATCCTCGAGTACATTCCCTATCGCAAGCGCGACATGGTCCGCGCGCGAGATGAGCGAAACCATCCCTACTTCTCGGCCCACGGCTATGCCTGTCTCCGGGTCGACATGCGCGGGTCTGGCGATAGCGAGGGGTCGATGCCCGACATGTACTCCGACGAAGAACTGGCCGACGCCCGTTGCGTGATCGACTGGATCGCATCGCAGCCATGGTGCACTGGCCGCGTCGGCATGTTCGGCACGTCGTGGGGTGGGACCTCTGCGCTGCAGGCGTCGGTCGGTTCCGAGAGCGCACTTAAGGCCGTCATCGCAAATTGTGCGACGACCGACCGTTTCGAGGACGACATACACTGGATGGGCGGCTGCCTGCTGACGGACAGCCTCGAATGGGGCGCAACACTGCCGGCGATCCTCGCGGCGCCACCGGACTCAGCGACAGTGGGTGAGCACTGGAGGCTGATCTGGCAGAGGCGGCTCGATGCGCTCGCCTTCCCGCTCGACGCCTGGATCCGGAATCGCACCCGCGGCAGATACTGGCGGCACGGGTCCATCAAGTTCAGCGCCGGAGACATCAAGTGCCCGATCCTCGCCATCGGTGGATGGGCGGATCGGTACTCGAACTCCGTGATGGGGCTTGTCGCGGCAAGACCGGATGTCGCGTGGGGAATTGTGGGGCCGTGGGGTCATCACTACCCAGATCAAGGCGAACCAGGCCCGGAGATGAGCTTTCAGGATGTCGCTCTTACCTGGTGGGATCATTGGCTAAAGGAAGACAACCCCGGAGCGTTGGATTGGCCCAAGCTCCGCCTCTGGCGCAGAGCGTTCGACGCGCCCGCCGACAGGCTCACCTTGCGAAGCGGGGAATGGACCGAGATCGCCAATCCCGGAGGGGTGCGAACGAGAACACTGTTCCTGAGCCCCAATGGCCTCGCAGCACAGCCGGACGCCGAACCAAGGTTGTTCGACATCCCGAACGACATCCGCCACGGCGAATGCGCCGGTGACACGGGTTACTTCGGTCGCATCGGAGGGCAGCCCCTCGATCAGTCAGCGGACGACGCACGTGCTCTGTGCTTCGATACCGCGCCGCTCGACGAAGACATCGATCTTGTCGGTCAAGCAGAGCTGAGCGTTGAGATTGTGCGAGACCGCGCCGACGCTCAAGTCGTGTGCCGACTTTGCGAGGTTGCGAGCGATGGATGCTCGAACCTTGTCACACGGCAGGTATTGAACCTGTCGCTCGATAGCAACCTCGACGCCGCAAAGCCGTTCTCGCCCGCTGAGCCCATGCGCGTGACGTTGAAATTGCCGAACACCGCTTACCGGTTCTCACGTGGCAACCGCATCCGCCTGGCAATCGGGACATCCTACTGGCCGATTGTCTGGCCTCCACTGCAGGCAGCGCGTGTCAAGGTTTCGTCAAGCAAAGCACAGTTGATGCTACCCGCGCCAAAAGCCAGTGCACCGCTGTCGATCCCACTTCCGCAGGCGCACCCCTTGCCGAGCCAGAAATCCTGGCACATCAGTTCGCCGGCGCCGCTTGAAAGAGCGCCTGCACGAGTATCCGACGGGTGCGCACAATCATCGTGGCGACAACCGCCGGTCACCGTTCACTATACGTCAACAGGCACCGACTTCACGTTCGAGACCTATGCGCAGTACTTTGCAAACACAACAGCCTTGTCCGAAGTTCGCTGCGTTGTCGAACACGCGATCGAGCTCACGCGTCCCGATGGATCAGCCAACATCCGAAGTTCAGTGATTGCGGAAACCTGCGAAGGCGGGCTCTCGATCGACGCATCATTGTCCGTGCACTGGGACGGCGCCGAGATGATGCAGAAGACTTGGCACTTCGAGCACACACTCGTTTGACGACAAGCAAACAGCGGGTAGCATCGAACGCCGCCGGATGATCTGAAACCGCAAATGCCCGCGAAACCCTACAAGATTGCCGTCTTCGCAACGCCTGGTTTCAACCTCGCGACCACGATGTCGTTCATCGATCCATTCCGAGTGGCCAACTATCTGAACGGGCATCCGATCTATCAGTGGGATCTCTATTCACTCGAAGGTGGGCTCTTGGCGGCGAGCAATGGCATCGAGGTCAACTCGCTTGCATTGAAGCGCGGCGGCAAGCCGCCCGACATGGCGGTGGTGTCGGCCAGCTGGACGCCGGAAGAAAGCTATGGCAACCCGCTTGACGGCGTGCTCCGTCGTTGGGCGCGCTTTGGCACGACACTCGTTGGACTGGACACCGGGGCCTTCATTCTAGGGGCCTCCGGGCTGCTGAACGGATATCGCGCGACCGCACATTACGAGCACATCGACGCGCTGATCGAAACCTTCCCGGACATCACGGTGACTGAAGACCTGTATGTCGTCGACCGGGATCGCTTGAGTGCATGTGGCGGACTGGCGGCGAGCGACCTCGCCTTGCAGGTGTTGCGAGCCAGGATCGGAGACGCCGAGACCAACGCGGTCGCCCGGTACGTCTTCCATGACCGGCTGCGCCCGGAGAATGCCCGCCAGCTTCCGGGCCGCACTGAACCCTTGGGTGCAATGGCGCCACAAGCCCTCCGGCGCGCAATCCAGGTGATGGAGGACAATCTCGAGGAGAGCATTGCGATCCCTTCGATTGCGTCGCGCGCCAACGTTTCGCAACGACAACTCGAGCGTCTCTTTCGCGACTGCGTGGGCAGATCTCCGACACAGTACTACAGCGATATTCGTCTGGATCGGGCGCGCGGCCTCGTCACTCAGACCGAGATCCCGCTGCGCGAGGTGGCGTATGCTTCCGGATTCAACAGCCCGGAGCACTTCTCCAGGGCCTACAAGACGCGGTTCGGCCTTCCTCCAATGCGCGATCGACATGAGGGACGCGTGCCGTTCGAGTTCCGGGCATGGCCGATGCATCCTCTGCCGACGCGGTCAATCACCGACGAATAAAATCAATTGAGTGTCGATTTATATCAGGCTCGGTTGATGCGTTTCACGGATCTTCTAGGTGTCAAAACGGGGAGGCGGTGCCATGCATGACAAACCCACAGCTTCGGACCTCGCGCTTGTCCGCCAAGGGTACTCCACATCGCCTGACCGGTCGCATTCGTTGCACGCGGACGCCTATACAGATGCGCGGTGGTATGGCGTCGAGCAGGACGCGATCCTCGCGCGCAGCTGGCAATGGATATGCCATGTGGAAGCGCTGCGCACGCCAGGCTCCTATGTGACAACTGAAATCGCAGGACGTCCCGTGGCCGTGGTGCGAGATCTCGAAGGGACACTTCGCGCATTCTACAACGTCTGCAAGCACAGGGCGCATGAACTTCTGCGCGGCTCTGGCGAGACAACGCGAATTCTCTGCCCATACCATGCCTGGGTCTATGACCTAAAGGGACAGCTTCGACGAGCGCCAGAGACAGAAAATCTCGTCGATTTCGATCTGGATGAGATTTGCCTCGACGCCCTTCGGGTCGAGGAGTTCTGCGGCTTCGTCTACGTCAATCTCGATACGCATGCGCCCTCTTTGGCCGAACAATCCGGCGATCTCGCCGCCGAGATCGGCCACTGGGCGCCGGACATCGATCGGCTCACCTTCGCGCACCGGCTGACCTATGACATCCGCTCGAACTGGAAGAATGTGGTCGACAATTTTCTCGAGTGCTACCACTGCCCGACTGCGCACAAGGACTTCTGCACACTGGTCGACATGGACACCTACAAGGTCACGACCCATGGTCTCTATTCGAGCCACATGGCCGAGGCAGGCAAGACCGCAAACACTGCCTATGCGGTCGACAACGCGACCGTGAAGGACCATGCGGTGTGGTGGCTCTGGCCCAACACCTGCCTGATGCGCTATCCGGGCCGCGGCAACTTTATCGTGCTGCACATCATTCCAGCGGGCCCCGAGCGGACGCTCGAGACCTATGACTTCTTCTTCGAGACCGCCGAGAAGACGCCGGCCGAGGAGGAGGCAATCCGATATGTCGACGAGGTGCTCCAGGCCGAGGACATCGCCTTGGTCGAAAGCGTGCAGAAGGGCATGAGGACGCCAGCGTTCAACCAGGGCCGGATCGTTCATGATCCGGCGGGCTCGGGCAAGTCAGAGCATGCATTGCACCACTTCCACGGGCTCGTACTGGATGCCTATGCGCACGCTGCAGGCTGAGATAGACATGTTGGCCAGACCGGTCTTCAGGTTCTAGAAAACAAATGTGATCCGGCAGGTTTCCGTGAACAGCATTCGCTGTTCATCATGGGAGGGCGAGCCATGGGACGACTGCAGGGCAAGACTGCCTTTGTGAGCGGCGGATGCGGCGGGATCGGTCAAGCGATCTGCACGCGCTTCGCCGGCGAGGAGGCGAAAGTCATCGCAGCCGATGTCGCCGGTTGGCCGGAGGCGCCCGAGGGCGTCCGTGTCGTGCAGTACGATGTCACGTCAGAGGACGCGGCCCGCGATGCCATGGCCCGCATCTCCGAACATTGGGGTCAGCTCGACATTCTCGTCAATGCCGCGGGGATCGAGATCGAAAAGACGATCGAGGAGACCACGCTCGAGGAGTGGAACCGGTCCTTCGCGGTGAACGTGACGGGGATGTTCCTGACCTGCAAGCACGCTTTGCCAGTCTTGCGCAAATCTCCGGGTGCGTCCGTGATCAACTTCGGCAGCTATGACGGGTTCATCGCCGACCCGGGCCTTGCGGTCTATTGCGCCACGAAGGGAGCGGTCCATGCGTTGACCCGCGCCATGGCCTGCGATCACGGACCGGAGGGGATCCGCGTGAATGCAATCTGCCCGGGCTATGTCGACACGCCGATGCTGCAGTCTTTCTTCCATGGCGGCCATGGCGGGTCGGTCGAAAGCCTGAAACAGCAGGCCCGCGATGTGCATCCGCTGCGGACCTATGGCACGCCGGAAGACGTGGCCAATCTCGTGACCTGGCTTGCCTCGGACGAAGCACGCTATGCGTCCGGTCAGTTGTGGGTTCTGGATGGCGGGTTGTCCGCTCAGGTCCAGCAGATGAGGCTGTAGAGATGGCGGACTTGTCTCGGTACAAGGCAAACTCCGGCCGATTGAAGCCAGTCTTCACCATCGAGGTGCAGACCTTGCCCGAAGATACCGATCGCATCCTCGATGAAATCCTGAAAGTGCATCCGCTGGGGTATGGAAACTATCGGCGCAATGCGTCGATCTCGGCAATTGGACGCGAAACGGCACGCCCGAACCCGGGGTCGACCACGGACACGCATGTGATTGGGTTTGCGCCGGGCACCACAGAAACCTATCCGATGGTTGAGTTGAAGATCTCGATCGAGCGTGACCTCGAAGCGCTCGAGAAGGTCATGGGGGCAATATTGGCAGTGCATCACTATGAAGAACCGGTCATTTTCGTGCGCGAGGACTGGGTCAGCCGTGCCGAGTACGATCCGAACTCTCGAAATCCCCACCGTTGGTGGAACAATGGCCGGGGCCTGCCCGACCAACTGGAGTGACAATGTCCAAACCCGTCATCATCACATGTGCGCCGACCGGGGGCATCCACACCCCCTCCATGAGCCCGCATCTCCCGATCACACCCGACCAGATCACGCAGGCAAGCGTCGAGGCGGCGGAAGCCGGCGCCTCCATCATCCACCTGCATGCCCGTGATCCTGAAACGGGCAAACCCGATCCGAGGCCGGAAACCTTCATGAAGTTTCTGCCCCGCATCAAACAGGCAACGGGCGCAGTGGTGAATGTCTCGACCGGCGGCGGCCTCGGGATGACGCGTGAGGAGCGCCTGAGGGCAGCTCTGTCGGCATCGCCCGAGATGGCATCGCTCAATGTCGGCAGCATGAACTTCGGCACCTTCCCGATGCTGGAAAAGTACACGGAGTGGCAGCACGACTGGGAGCCCGAGTTCCTCGACATGACCCGGGACTTCATTTTCCGCAACACCTTCGCCGACATCGAGTTCATCCTGAAGGAGCTGGGTGAGGCGCACGGCACCCGGTTCGAGTTCGAATGCTACGATGTCGGCCACCTCTACAATCTGGCCTGGTTTGTCGACAAAGGCTTGGTGAAACCGCCCTTCTTCGTTCAGATGGTCTTCGGCATCCTGGGAGGCATTGGTGCCGATCCGATGAACCTGATGCACATGCATACCATCGCCAACAAGCTGTTCGGCACGGACTATGAATGGTCGGTCCTGGCGGCGGGGCGGCACCAGATGCCTTTTGCCACGCAGGCCGCGATGCTTGGCGGCAATCTCCGAGTGGGCCTTGAAGACAGCCTGTACATCGGCAAGGGCGAGTTGGCGACATCCAATGCCCAGCAGGTCACCCGCATCCGCACAATCGTCGAGAACCTTGGCCTGACCGTCGCCACACCCAACGAAGCCCGCGAGCGGCTCGGCCTAAAGGGTGGCGATCAGGTCGGATTCTAGGGGCGCAGAGGATGCGGCTTGCCAACAAACGGGCCTTCATCACGGGGGGGCGTCAGGGCATCGGTCGCGCGATTGTCGACGCGTTCCTGCACGAAGGTGCCAGCGTTTCGACATGCGGGCGCGGCGAGCCGCCAAAGGATCTGCCGCAGGATTGTGCCTGGCACACACTCGACGTTGCCGATCCTTCAGCGGTGTCCACTGTCGCCCGGCGCATCGGCCCGACCGACGTTCTGGTGAACAACGCCGGCGTCCAGGTAGAGAAGACGGTTGCGGACAGCACCGACGCGGATTGGGATTTCGTCATGGGCGTAAATGCCAGAGGTGTGTTCAACACCTGCCGCGCGTTTCTGCCTGCGATGCCCAGTGGCGGGTCAATCATCAACATCGGGTCGATCTCGGGCATGGCCGCCGACCCCTCGATGGCGCTCTACAACGCCTCGAAGGCCTTCGTGCACGGGCTCACCCGCTCGATTTCCGTGGATCATGGCCCGGGAGTTCGCTGCAACGCGATCTGCCCGGGCTGGATCGAGACAGGCATGCTCGATGCAGGCTTTGATCTGGCGAGCGACCCTGCCGCGGCAAAGGCTGACGCACTCGCCCGCCATGCGGTCCGGCGCTTCGGAAAACCTGCGGACATCGCCGCCATGGCAGTCTGGCTTGCGTCAGACGAGGCGGGATTCGCGACGGGTCAACTATTCACGGTGGACGGCGGCCTGACAGCGGCCTCCCCTCTGCAACCAGGATTGTTCTGATGATCGAGCAAGGCACGTTCGCAACTTTGGGCTGCGGGGTAATCGGCGCAAGTTGGACCGCTCTTTTCCTCGCCCATGGCCATACCGTCCGGGCCTACGACCCGGCAGACGGTGCTGAAGAACGGCTGCGAGACTATGTCCAAACCGCATGGCCGGTCATGACCGAGCTTGGGTTGACGGCCCATGGAGATCAGACCGCCCTCACCTTTCACACGTCTGCAGCGGAAGCGGTGAGCGGTGCGTCTTTCATTCAGGAAAGCGTGCCGGAACGGCTGCCAGTGAAACACGAGACTTTCGCCGAAGTTGAGGATGCGATGGATCGAGAGGCGATCCTCTCTTCCTCGGCTTCCGGCCTCACACTCAGCCAGATGCAAGCGGGATGGCGTGACCCCGCACACGTCGTTCTGGGCCATCCCTTCAATCCTCCGCATCTGGTGCCGCTTGTCGAAGTGATGGGCAATGAACGGACCGCACCCGGCGTTCTGGAGCGCACCGAGGCAGTGTATGAAAGCCTCGGCAAGGTCACGATCCGCGTGAACAAGGAGGTGGAAGGCCATGTCGCCAACCGCCTGCAGGCGGCGCTCTGGCGTGAAGCCATCCATCTCGTCACAACAGGCGTGACCACCGTCGAGGACGTGGACAAGGCCATCTGGGCAGGCCCTGGCGTGCGTTGGGCCGCCATGGGCCCCAATCTCATCTGGCACCTCGCTGCGGGGCCGGGTGGGTTGAAGTCCTACATGGATCATTTCGCGGACAGCTTTCACGGATGGTGGGATGGAATGGGCGACCCAAGACTGGACGACGCAACGCGCAAGACGTTGTTCGATGGGGTGCTTGCGGAAGCCGGCGGGCGCAGCCAGGAAGAACTTGCGGCAGAGCGTGACGCACTGGTCGTGGCGATCCTAAAGGCCACAGCGTCGGTGCGCGACAACAAGACCTAGCCTTGATCCGTCACAAGGCAGGCGCATTCGGTGCGCAGCGAACTGAGCGCTCAGATCGCCACTATTCGGGTCGAGTGACGCTTCCCTCGCGATACCGCATCGACAACTGAAGAGCTGCCATCGCACCCTCCCTGGCAGCGCAATTGGCAATCGCCACGTTGCGATTCTCGCCGCTTGGTTGAGGGAGATCGCCGCTCTGTGAATCGGATCGCCAACAAAGAATCGTTTGGTTGATCTCAGGGGGCAGTGCCAGCGGAGCACGCGTGCAACAGCCGTTCTTCGGTCGTCGCACGACGCTGAGACAATCAGCCTGTCTATGTTAAGGGCACAGCCCGACAGCCAGGCACCCACTAAATGTTGTGCTTCCCACACCTCATCAGCTTACAACTGGGCGAACTTTTCTGTCACAGAATTGTTCAAATGCCACTTTCCCGAACCGCTCGCACCACCCGCAGATTTCAGCAATCACGAGAACTAAATTCGTGTTGTCTGCCCTAGGTGTTAGGCGTGTCTGATGATTCAACTTTGCAAAACATACTGTGCCAGTTTAAGAATAGTTGAGACAGGTTGTGGCACTGGTAATAGCGGGACTGTTAAAGTTGAAAAGATATACAGCAATTCTTCTATTGGTTGTGGCAATTGTGTCGGTGGCTGACCAGTCAGCGGCGCAGGATGAGACCTCGGTTGTTCACATCGACGAGATTGAGCAGCTGTCAAACCGTGCAGCTTCGTTTCGCAAGATCATCGCTCTGCTCGAAGAAGACTTCGCAGCCGCAGACGCAGAGTGGGCTTCCTTGCAGGCTCGGCACGAGAAGGAGATGCAACGTTTCGCTGAGACGCAGCAGAAGCTTGCAGATCTCTTGGGCGAGTTCGAAGCCACGCGTGGCGATGTGGAAAGTCTCAAGGGCGAGCAGGCAGCGCTGATGGCCGCCGTGGCCGAGGCGCAGACCGCGATCGAGACCTCTTCGGCCGAGCGTACAGCCCTTGAGGCTTCCATCGCCGAACTCGAAGGCACGCTCCAGACCCGTCAGGGCGAATTGCAGCAGGTCGAGGCTGCTGTGGCCGAGGCTCAGACAGCACTGGATGCCTCAGCTGCCGAACGCACCGGCCTTGAGGGTTCCATCGTTGAGCTTCAGGGCACGTTCGAAGCCAGACAAGGTGAGCTGCAGCAGGTCGAGGCTGCCGTGGCCGAGGCTCAGACAGCACTCGACGACACATACGCCGAGCGCACCAGTCTAGAAGTTGCCATCGCCGAGCTCGAGGGCACGGTCCAGACAAGACAGGGGGAGCTGCAGGAAGTGGAAACCTCTGTGGCTGCGGCGAAGACAACGCTCGACGATACGATCGCAGAACAAACCGGCCTGGAAGCTTCCATCGCCGAGCTTGAGGGAACGATCGAGTCCAAACAGGGCGAGCTGCAACAGGTCGAAACAGCCGTCGCAGAGGCACAGACCGTCCTGGACGCCACATTTGCCGAGCGCACGGGCCTCGAGGAAACCATCGCCGAACTCAAGGGCACCGTCGAGACGCGCCAAGGCGAGCTGCAACTGGTCGAAACAGCCGTCGCCGAAGCTCAAACAGCGCTCGATGCAACGTTTGCCAGGAGCGCGGATGTAGAAGCCTCCATCGCCGAGCTCGAAGGCACGCTCGAATCTCGACAGGCTGAGCTGCAGCAGGTCGAGACCTCAGTGGCCGAGGCAAAGACCGCACTCGACGACACCTATGCAGAACGCACCAGTCTGGAAGTTGCCATCGCCGAACTCGAAGGTACGGTTCAGACAAGACAGGGCGAACTGCAGGAGGTCGAAACCGCCGTCGCCGAGGCACAGACAACGCTCAATTCCACTGTCGCCGAACGCACGGGCCTGGAGAGCGCAATCGTCGAACTCCAGGGCACTTTCGAGATCAGGCAGGGCGAGCTACAGCAGGTGGAAGCCGCGATCGTCGAGGCGCAAACAGCGCTCGATGACAGGTTCGCCGAGCGCACAGGCCTGGAGGGCACCATCGCCGAGCTCGAAGGCACGATCGAGACCCGGCAGGGCGAACTGCAACAGGTCGAGACCGCGGTGGCCGAGGCGCAGGCAGCGCTGGATGCCACGGCTGCCGAACGCACCGGGCTGGAGGGCTCCATCGTTGAGCTCGAAGGCACGTTCGAAGCCAAGCAGGGCGAACTGCAGCAGGTCGAAGCCGCCGTCGCCGAAGCGGAAGCCGCACTTGACGCGACGCTTGCGGAACGCACGGGTCTGGAGGGCACCATCGCCGAGCTCGAGAACAACTACGAGACCAGGCAGGGCGAGCTCCAGCAGGTCGAAGCCACCATCGCACAAGCACAGACGACACTCGATGCCACGCTGGCCGAGCGCTCGGACCTCGAGGCCACCATCGTCGGACTTGAGGAGAAAGAAGCCCAGCTGGTTGCGCGCACGGATCAGCTTGGTGAAGTCGCGAAGCAAGTGGAGTCACTTGACCTCAAGAGCGCAGAACTGTCCGTCCGGATCAACGAAAGCCAGCAGAGCGTCGACGCGCTCGAGGCACGCAAGAGTGAGCTTGGCGAGGAGGTCGCATCCCTCGATAACCAGGTTGCAACCAAGGAGGCCCATCTGGATCGTCTCGCGGTAAACATCGAGGATTGGACGGTCGCAGAACTCAAGTACCGCCAAACGATCGAGAAGCTGGACGCATCGGAGCTCGAGCTCTCTACGAGGCAAGTGTCGATCGGAGAGCTACAGGAAGAGGAAGGCAAGTGGATCGAACGGCTTGCTGCGCTGAAGGAAGAGACGAACATTGTCGAAGACCGGGTCAAAATTGCCGCCACAGAGCTGTCGAGACTGGTCGCCCGGGAGGCTGATCTTCGCCTGACGCTGACCGAACTCGAGAGCCAGCGTCTCGGACAAGGAACGAATGCAACGGCTGTGCCGGCACGACAGACGACTGGTTCGCCCGCAACTTACACAGCGCCATCGACGGCTGTTGTGGAAGCACCAGCGCCCGCCGCCACCCGCAGCCTCTCAATTGAACCGACGTCGACTCGTGAGCTGACCGCCAGATCGAGCGAAGATGTCACGGCGGCACTCCTTGCAGCACCTGGGCTGGCTCTGGCGGAACAGGTACAGCGCGAGCAGCTGGAGAGCCGTCTTCTCGAAGGGGTCTGCGTGATCGACGCCCTGAGAGAGACATTTAACGTTGTTAATCGCCAGATCCTGGTGTCTCTGACGCGGGACCTCGGTGCTTGTTGAGCGCGTTGAGAGCCGATCCAAACTGGAGAAAAAAATGTGCGTTGCTGAGAAGCTTCTGAAGTTGGCAACTGCCTTCGTTGTCGTGGTGATGTTCTGCCTGCCCAAGTCCGCGGGTGCTCAGGACTTTCCCCTGAACATCTTAACAGGCGGCCCAAGCGGCACATACATCCAGTTTGGTCGCGACCTCAGCCGTGAACTGGGACGGTGCAATCTCTCGCTGAATGTTCAGGAGAGCGCCGGGTCACTCGAGAATTTCCTCGGTGTGCGCAAGCGCCGGCACACCCAGTTCGGAATCGTGCAGAGCGACGTGCTCGAGTATCTGAAAACCTACGCGACGCAAGACACCGACGTTGCACGGGCAATCTTCGGCGTTCGCATCGCGGCACCCTTGTACAACGAAGAGGTGCATATTCTCGCCAAGCGCGAGATCGCCGGGCTTCAGGATCTGAACGGACGCAAAGTCTCTGTTGGCGTCGCTGACAGCGGCACCTTCCTGACTTCGTCGCTCGTGCTCGACCTCGCGGGCGTTGAGCCCTCCGAACGGATCACCATCAACGCGGACGCATCACTCGACGCGTTGCTGGCGGGCGAGATCGATGCATTCTTCTATGTTGCCGGCGCGCCGGCCAGGCTCTTCTCCTCGCCAGACATCGATCCTGTCAGGTTTCATCTCGTGCCGATCGCCAACGAGACGCTCCAGACTGTCTATTTGCCGGATCAGATCGCAGCGGGCACCTATCCGTTCCAGCCCGAGGCGGTCGACGTCGTCTCTGTGAAAGCCGTGCTCATGACATACGAGTTCGTGCCGAACAAGAACGCATATCATCAACAGAGCTGCAAGGCGGTCTCCGATCTGTCGCATCTTATCCTGACGCGCTTCCGGGACCTGCAGGAGACAGGGCATCCGAAATGGAAGGATGTCGATCTAAACGAGATTCCACCGGGCTGGGATATCGCTGAATGCGTCAACGCAGGACTGTCTGAGGACTACGTTCTGAATTGTCGCCAGGAGGAGGCTCCGGCACCGGTGCAGCAACCGACGACGGAAAGCTCGGCAAATGAAGCCTATCGGGCAAGAATTTGCGCGGCAATCGGCTGCTGATCATCGAGGTCGCGTGGTACCGTCACCGCCGGCACCACAGGACGCCCTCCTTCAAGACCCAGTCAGAGTGACCAGTATCTCCCCAGGTGCGGGTGCCTCATGAGGCTGCGCAAATGAGACCTTCAGCACAGACGTGACCGCGTTGGGAAACAAAGCCTCAACCACCGCTTCTGCAGCTTCACGGTCCTCGTCGTAGAAGTAATACACACCATTGCCAACGAGCTCCGAGCGGTCGACCGCTACCGTCTGCAGGCGAACGCCTGGCCAACCAGAGGCAGCGCTGAGGCTTTCTGCAAGGTCAGTGTCTGGCTGATCAGGGTGTGCGACAAGCATGATCGGCAACGTTGCGTCGGTGGATGACTGTGGCGTGGTCTCGGCGATGCTTTGGGCACCACCCGAAATCTCCTGCCACTCCGAGGCGGCATAGCGAGATTTCGCGTGATCAACCGCGAGAACACGCCAGAACTTCGCGGCGCCAGGCAAGGGAAGCCGCACAGCCGAGACGTTAGAGCGATAGGATGCAATTGCACCTTCTCCCGAAGCCGCCGCAATCTCGATCACGTAGAAACTTGGATCGGCGCCCTGGGCACTCGTCCAAACAAACTCCGCTATTGTGGTGTCGTCGCGTTCTGCAAGCAGCAAGTGCGGTGGCTCGACGCGCCCCTCGAACCGGGGTGCGGCCAGATCAGCCAACCGCCGCTGAGCGTTGCGTTCATCTGAACCAACAGCTTGGTACCAGGCGCGCGCCAGCGACGGGTTGACGGGCACGCCATCGCCGGTCTCATAGATTTGTCCGAGGTAGTAGGCGGCGCGCTTGTGACCCGAAATCGCGGCGCGCGCAAAGTTGATCATGGCGCCGGTCGGGTCATCCATGCCGATGTCAACCGCCGTGCGAAAGTAGGTTGCCGACCGTTCTGGGGCGGCAGTTTCAACCGGTGTGGGGGCAGGCCGATCCTCCCAGAGCATCGCGAACAGATTGCGCAGAGAACGGTACTCATCCGACCGGAGATGCAGGACAAACTCGGGCGTTGTTGCAGGAGCGATCGACCGTGTGGAACTCGCAGAGCGGCCTGCGGGATCCGCCGATGCGTTGAGTGCCGCAACGGCGATCGAGGTCTGGTCGCTGTCGACACGGGTGAAGGCGGAGTCCAGCGATGCGATCGTCGCAACCTCGGAAATGGGTTCTGAAGGATCGGCAGACACAGACCTGTCATACTGCCCCAGCAAACCGGGAGCGTCTGGCACGGCCGCCAAGGCTGCTCTGACGTTTTCATCCGCAGACGACGGGAACTCGGCCGAGACGCTGGTGTAGCGTGTCAAGCCCGGTGGCGCTCCAATCCAGGATGCGGTGAGTTGATCGTCTCCTGCATCGTGAAGCATCGGGGGTTCTGCCTGGGCAACGCCGAGCAGGACCTGCACGTGCAGCTGCTCGTCGAACATGAAGTCTTTCGGATCGAGCTTCGGATCCGCGGAGAGACGTGACGTGTGACTGATCGCGACTGCAGCCTGCACGGTGTAGAACGCGGGTGCATCTGCTCCCAGCCCACCGAGCATCGCGTCAATCGATCGTTCGTCTTGGACTTGGGCAGAAAGACCACTGTCTCCAAAGCGCATGATTGCCGGCGAGAGATGCGCACCACGCGTGTCAAAACTCGCCGCCGGCGCAGCAAACCGCATTTCCATGTCGAGCGCTTCAAGAAAGCCTGTGGCCGCGCCCATCGCAAGCATCGGCGTCCTGGACGCGGCCGCCGAGGCCGGTTCCGAGAATCCTATGTCCGCCGACGCTCCTGGGACACCAGCGTCTCGATCTGCGATGAGGGCAAATGCGGCGGGCAAGGCAACGGGTTCGAGTGCGTTCGACGTCGCAGGCGGCATCGATGCGCCAACCAACTCACTTTCCGGGGGAAAGCTCGCCCGCGTGAAGCCTCCGTCATCTGTCGAAGCGAAACTCCGGAACACGTCCGCCGGTGCGAACTCCAGTTGCGTGGGCGCCAGCGATGCCGTCTGATCGTCTGCCAAGTCCTCCCGGTCTTCAGAGATCACGGCAGGCCCCGCAGATACGTCAAGTTGATCGAGCCATACCTCTCCATCGAACTGCTCATAGGCGACGACCACCGCACCGACCGAAGCTGCAATGGCAGCGATCGGCGCAGCTCGTTTCATTGATCGCGGGTTCTTCGCGGGTTTCGTTGTCGCCTCATCAGCCGCGAGCATGAGCGTGGGCGGATCGAGCCACCTGTCGTCGCTCTGGGATGCATCGTGAGCGTCACCCGCCAAACTGGAGTGCGCGCTGCCGTCCCAGTCTGAAGCACCTCTTGACCCCGCAGCATCGGCCGAAGCCCCCACGAAGGTTGCATCACCGCCCTCCTCTGCAACACCGGCAAGACCGGCGGCCCCGCTTGGCTGCTCCGGTATCGACGTCGCTGGCGCTATGGTCGAACTTGATCGCTCAGGCTGCGTCGCATGAACCGCCGCCGGAGCCGCAAGCTCCCCTTGCGTCCGCAGATCGCTGGCAATCGCACGAACATCCCGGACGCTGATCCGCTTTTGCCGGCGTTCGAACGCGACCTCAAGACAGCGATCGCAGAGTGTATTGATGGCTCGAGGAACACCGGCAGTTGCCGCGTACACCTCATCCAAGGCAGCTGAGTTGAAGAGGTTCTCCGAGCCGCCGGCAGAAATAAGCCGATGCCGCACGTATCCCGCGGCATCACTGTTGCTCATCGCGGCAAGATTGAAGTCCGCGCCTATCCTTTGAGCGATCGACCGGAATTCCGGTCGTGCGAGGCGCTGGCGCAGCTTCGGGCGGCCCACCAGGGCGATCATCAGCTGGACGTCCGCACGATCGTTGATGTTGGTCAGCAGGCCCAGATCGTTGAAGTCAGCGTCGGATGCTTCCTGCGCTTCGTCAATGATCAGCACGGAGCTCCGGCCGGACGCAAACTCATCCGTGAGACAGTCCTGCAGCCGCGCAAGCAGAATCGCTTCAGAGCTGCAATCCGGATTCTGGTTGAAGGCTGTCAGCGTTCTGTGAAGCAGCCCTGCCCCGGCGCTGGGGAAGGTGGACAGTCGTCCGATGGTGGACTTGCCGGATGCCTCTTGGAAATAGCGCGTGATCAGCGTGGTCTTGCCGGTCCCGGCGCCACCGGTCAGGATCGCGATGGGAGCATTGCGCTCGACACCGACGCCGAACGTCTCGAAGCCACGCCGATGCTCGGTGGTCCAGTAAATGTGGTTGGAGTCGGGAAGAGGCTCGAATGGGTACCGATCGAAGCCGAAGTACTCTTTATACATTCCAAGTCAGCCCGCCGCGACAGCCTACTCTCGGACAAACTCGCTGGATCGACGTTACTGCCGCACCCAACTACCGAGTGGCATTTCACACAATGCAACTCCCTTGAGTTGATTACCTCTCTCAGAGAGAAAACAGAACTCCAAGTCCCTGAGATTTCATTGACTTTAGTCGAAAGTGCTCAAAACCACAAGCGAACCGGCGAACTCTGCAAGCTTCCGGGGTTCTCTGATAGACAGCTGCGACTTTGACGTCTTTTGCTCAACTTAGGGGGCAGCAAGACAGGTGAGGACTCTCGCTTCGCTTTATGGTGGCCGATCTCGGTACGGCGCTTTCGTCCAGTTTTGATTCGGTCCCCCGAGCAGGATCGGTCGCAGTCGCCGGGAGTGAACCGTCACACACACGGGGCGAGGCGATGCGTGGGTGCCAGCGCCCGGTGCCGCACAGGTCGTCCTTTGCGTCGCAGAGCCCACCCTCAATTTTGTCTTCGGGAGCGACCGCGGCCTTGCGAACACGTCCGGTCCAGCAGGCAACGACCGATGGTCAGCGAGCTAAGATCGCGCAGGGAACCCGAGATGCCCTTCATTGAAACGAGGCAGAACCGGGGGGCGTCGGTGGCTACTGCGTCGGATCGAGCGCGCTGCCGATGCGGTCGAACATGTGCTGCAGCAGCGCGTCTCGCTCGGGGTCTTCAATGCCAATGGTTTCAACGGCGTTCGAATGCAGGATCGAAACGATCCCATGCAACGCAGCCCAGACGAAGAAGGCGTCGAGCCGTGCCTGCGCCGGCCCATGCCGGGTCGGTTTGATCTGCATCGTGCCGAGCCTGTTCTCAAGCAGTTCGAATGCCTTGCGCGCCTTTGCCAGTTGCTGAGCGTCGGCAGCGTCCACAGGAAAGACGCGCGCAAACAGCAGCTCGTACTTCAATGGGTGCGCAAAAGCGTAGTCGAAGAAGCGGACACCGATGTTCCCGAGATCGGTGAAGGCGCGCTCGGATTCAGGCCGGTCCTCAAGATGATCGGTGAACTCGTCGTGAAGCCTCGACACCAGCTCGGCAAGGATGTGGTCTCTGCTCTCGAAGTGCTTGTAGGGCGCTTGATGGGAGATGCCGAGCCTCCTCGCCACCGCCCGCAGGCTGAGTTTGTCGATGCCATCCTGCTCGATGATCTTCAGCGCTTCGGCAAGCAGCGCATCTCGGGTCGACGAAGGTTTCGACAGCTCGGCCCCGTCTCCTTCTGACTCTGATCGATCGTTCGTTTTCGGAATCTGTCACACTCCCCTTGCCGATTGGTAGACAGCGTCTACTTTCGTGGGTAGATGGTGTCTACCGAGAGGCATGATATGATCTTTTCGCCAATCTCTGAAGCGGTCGTGCTCTTCGCCGTGCCAGCGGTTTTCTGGCACATGATGATGATCCAGTACGCGGGGCGCGTGCCGCTGCGCCAGGCCATCGTCACCGGCGCCATCATCCTGCTCTGGACGATCTATGCGTGGATTGCGGCACGTACCGGCTTTGATCGAGCGCTGTTCGGCGGATTTCCGGGTCTCCCGGTTGTGTATGTGCTTGTCGCCGGGCTCGTCGCCTGGCGATTCCGTGAAACGCTTCTGGGCGACGGCGTCCCGCAGCAATTGCTGATCGCGCTTCAACTTTTCCGACCCATCGGGCTGATCTTCGTCTTCGAGCACCACCGCGGCACACTGCCCGGGATCTTCGCCCACACCGCGGGATGGGGCGATTTGCTTGCCGGGCTCGTCGCATGCGCTGTGCTGATCCGCTATCCGACCGGCAAGGTACCCGACGGGGCGGTGCTGCTGGTCGCAACGATTGGGCTCGCCGATTTCGCTTCGGCCTTCTTCTTCGGCTTCACCAGTTCGGCCACGCCCATCCAGCTTTTCGCATTCGACAACCCGAACCCGGTCATCGAGTACCCGCTCGGCCTGATCCCGATGTTCCTTGTCCCCTATGCCATCATTGCGCACCTTCTTTCGATCGCCCAGATGCGCCGCAATCGCGGAGGGGCGAGATGATGGCGCGGCATGCCGGAAGAGCCCCGAGACGGCAATGGATGGGCGCCTTGCGCGCGCTGATCCGGATGCTCGGCGCAACCTCTCTCGTCACGAGCTGCGCCGTACTCACGCCTCTGCCCAAGCCCGCCACGCTCGATCAGCGTCTTTCGGCCTTTCCGACCGAGGGCGTCCCGGTTGAGCGACCGGTGACGGTCCGATGGAACAGGTTTCAGGTTCCCTACATCGAGGCGCAGACCGATGCCGATGCCGCCTTCGTGCTGGGCATGACCCATGCGCACCTGCGGCTTGGGCAGATGGCCATCGTGCGACGCATCATTCAGGGACGATTGTCGGAATCGGCCAGCATCTTCACCGTCGAGCTGGACGCGGCCATACGGACGTTCGACGTCTACCGGGCTGTGGATGAGATCTATCAGAGCCTGCCGCCCGAGACGAAACTCTGGATGGACCGCTATGTTGCCGGCGTAAACCACTATGCCGCGCGCTTGCCGGACACCTGGCGTCCGCATGAATTCGATGTCGCCGGCATCGAATGGGAGCCCTGGACGGCGCAGGACACATTGGCGCTCGGCCGAGCGGCGGGCGTCGATCTCAACTGGACATATCTTCTGGAAATGCTGCAGATCGGGGACCGCGAGCTGCGCAATCGGATCGCCGCAAGACTTCTTGACTCCGGGCAGAGAGGGGCCGTGTCCTATGGGACGGCATTTTCACATTTGTCGCCGGAGAGCGCGGTCAGGCGCTTTGCAGAGTTCGCGGCACGAAACGGCCGCTCCGGAAGCAACAGCATAGCGATAGGATCCGCCCGAAGCGCGACAGGCGCGCCATTGATGGCCAACGATCCACACCTGGCATTTCTGTTCCCGAACGCGTGGATGATCGTCGGGCTTCGATCCCCCAGCTACCGGGCCGTGGGTATGATGGTGCCGGGCACGCCGGTCTTCGGGTTCGGGCGCAACGAGACGCTTGCGTGGGGCGGGACGAACCTGCGGGCCACGACCAGCCAGTTTGTGGATGTCAGTGGTCTGCCCGCCGCCGCCTTCGACACCGAAGAGGCGAAGATCGGCGTCCGGTACTGGCTCGACAGTGCGGTGCGGGTTCGCCGCTCGGCCTATGGTCCCGTCATCTCTGATCTGGACCTGGCGCCTGATGCGGGCCCTGACTTCGCTCTGCGTTGGACCGGCCACACGCCGACCGACGAGACCACCGCGCTGCTTGGCGCGATGAAGGCCCCGACGGTCGAGGAATTCCGCCAGTCCGTCGCCGGGTTCGCCTTCCCGCCGCAAACCTTTCTCGTCGCGGATGCCGAAGGCGGCCTCGCGGGGCTGATCGCCGCCAAGGTCCCCGCGCGTGATCCAGCGGGCGGCTATCCGATCCTCGTCTCACCAGAGCAATCCGATGCCGATTGGCGCGGTGTCTTTACGGGTCCGGATCTTCCCTCGGTGACTGATCCAGCCGAGGGATACCTGGTCTCGGCGAACAATCGACCCGCGCCCAGTCCTGCGCGTCCCTATGGCGGCGTGTTTCCGCAGGACGAACGAGTCCGCCGGCTGCGGGCTTTGGTTCTGGGAAAGGAGAAGATTGCGGTCAGCGATCTGACGGCGTTTCAGCAGGACATCGTCTCGCCGCTGAGCCTGGAACTGATCGCAGCTCTGCGCAACGATCTCACGGGTGCCGGTACCGGACTTGCGCAGAGTGAAGCCGTCAACCTGATCCTCGGTTGGGACGGCGGATACCGAGCCGACAGCCGGGCCGCACGCGTGTTCGAGGCGCTGCTCACGCGCCTCGCGCCCGAGACCTATGCCGCGCTGGGTGAGGCCCGCGCGTACCAGGCGTACGAAGCGCTCGGCCGGACTCGCACCTTTCTGGTCGAGGACTTCGCCCGTCTGACATCCGCCCAAAGAGAACAGGTGATCGGGCGCGCACTCGATGATGCCGGAGAGGCCGCCAGCTCCGGAGAGACCTGGGGCGACATCCACCGCTTGCGCATCGCCCATGTTCTCGGCCAAGCGCCGCTCATCGGCGGACGATACCTCATCGAAGATCTTCCGGCACCGGGCAGCCGCGAGACCGTCTTGAAATCGGATCACCCTCTGACATCTGAGCGCCACGACACCTTCTTCGGATCGCAATCGCGACACATCTCGGACCTCTCGGATCTGGACGAGAACTATTTCCTGCTTCTCGGCGGGCAAGATGGATGGATCAACAGCGAGAACTTTGCAGATCAGGTGGCGCTCTGGCAGCGCGGAGGCTTCATCCGAATGCCATTGCGCACGGACAGCGTGCGCAACCGCTTCCCGCACGTGTTGTCCATCACTCCGCGATAGGGTCATACACTCAGATGCGGGTGCCCGGGCGCTTGTGCGCCGAGTTCGCAGCTCGACAAGGCCGCCTTCGCAACCAAACTTGTTGCGAGATTCGGCAGCCCTGCGGCGAGTTTTTCCTCGTCCGCTCCCAGAATGTGGCCAGCGACGATGTCTCAGGCGATGACGGCGCACCGGACCTGAGCTGATGCGCCGCGCGCTTGCGGCGACGACCCCACTTGACGCCCATTCATCTTCCTCGATACGCAACATTATAACATTCAAACCCATCCGAGGGAGATTCCAAATGGTAAAGCCAGCCAGCGCGGCTGTCCTTGGTGCAGCGCTCCTCCTGCCACTCTGCGTCGCAGCGCAGGATGTCGAATCAGTCAGGATTGCCGCTCCTTGGGAGGTGGCAAGTTTTGATCCTGCGGTCTCGGGGTTCGCCATTCAGAAGCTGGAGATCATGGAGAATCTCGTTGATGCGGACGTGTCTGGCAAACTTCGTCCGGGGCTCGCGACGTCCTGGGAGGTCTCTCCTGACGGGCTGAAGTGGACATTCGATCTGCGCGACGGAGTCAGCTTCCATGATGGCACCCCCTTCGATGCCGAGGCCGCCACACAGGCGCTGACCCGTGCGTGGGAGCAGCCTGGGGTCCTGTCGAAAGCGCCCGTGACCGGCGTGTCTTCCGGCGACGGCACCGTGATCTTTGATCTTGAGCGGCCCTTTGCGGCGCTCCCCTCGCTGCTTGCGCACGCAACGACCATCATTGCGTCGCCGACATCATTTGACGACGACGGCAATCCGTCAGAACTGATCGGCACCGGCCCCTTCAAGGTAGTGGCGTTCACGCCACCGCAAAGCATCGATCTGGCGCGCAACGACACCTATTGGGGCGATGCGCCAGAGATCGAGGCGGTCAGCTACCTCGCGGCGGGTCGCGCAGAGACCCGTGCATTGCTGGCGGAGAGCGGTGATGCGGACATGGTCTTCACGCTCGACCCCTCCGGGTATGCTCGTCTGAGCGGCTTGGAGACGGTCAAAACCCTCGCCGTGCCGATCCCGCGGGTGGTCACCCTGAAAGTGAACGCGGGTCATCCGTTCTTCGAGGATCCGCGTGCCCGCCAAGCGCTGAGCCTGGCGATCAATCGCGACGGGATTGCGACCGCAATCACCCGGTTTCCCGAATCCGCGGCGGGCCAGCTCTTCCCGCCGGCGCTGGATACATGGCACGCGCCGTCGCTGCCAACCCTCGCCCATGACGTGCCTGCTGCGAAGGCACTTCTGACCGAACTCGGCTGGGCCGCAGGAGAGGATGGCATCCTCGTCAAAGACGGTGAGCGGTTCTCGATTCTGCTCCGCACCTTCCCCGACCGGCCCGAACTGCCTTTGATCGCGGCCGCCCTGCAGGACATGTGGAAAGAGATCGGCGTCGAGCTCGAGGTCAGCGTTGCCAACTACTCCGAGATCCCGGCGGGGCATCAGGACGGCACGCTGCATGTGGCACTCTACGCGCGCAACTACGGCCTGACGCCGGACCCGGTTGGCACCGTCCTCCAGGACTTCGGCAAAGGTGGCGGTGATTGGGGCGCCATGGGCTGGGACAACCCCGAGGTGGCAGCCGCGCTGAACGACATCGCGGCGACATCTGACGATGATGCACGCAGGCTCAACATCGCGAAGGTCGCAAGCATCATTCACGAGGAACTGCCGGTGATCCCTATCGTCTGGTATCAGCACACGGTGTCCATCGCATCCGGTCTGGAAGGCGTGGTCATTGATCCGCTGCAGCGCAGCTATGGCCTGAGCAAGGTCTCCTGGACCAAATGACGGCGGCCAGATCAGTTCTTGTTGTTCTCGCCCAGCGCGGACTGCAAGCGCTGATCGTGGCGGTTATCGTCGGGCTTATAAGCTTTGCGATGATGCAGGCACTGCCCGGCGACGCCGCCTACCGTATTGCCGCGGGCCGCTACGGCTATGACATGATGGATGCCGCCGCTGCCGACGCAGTTCGGGCGGAGCTGGGTTTGGATCGTCACTGGCTGGCACAACTGTTCGCCTGGCTCGGCGAGCTCGCGCAGTTCAACCTGGGCCGGTCGCTCGTCTACGGCACGCCGGTGGTCGATGAGATCGCCACGCAGTTGGGGTTCTCTCTGCTGCTGGCACTGGGCGCGGTGATTGTCTCCGTTCTCATCGCCCTGCCTCTGGGCATCGCCGCGGGACTGAACCCTGGTGGCTTGATCGACCGGACGACACTCGCGCTTTCGATCTGTTTACGCGCCATTCCGGCCTTTGCCCTCGGGGTGGTCCTGGTGCTCGTGTTCGCCGTCCACCTCAAATTCCTGCCGGTGGCGGGGTTTCGCGGGCCGGAACACCTGATCTTGCCTTCGCTCACGCTGGGCCTTGGTCTCGCCGCCGTCTCGAACCGTGTCGTCCGTGATGCCGTTGCCGAGGCGATGGCCTCGGAATGGCAGCTCTTCTCGCGCACGAAAGGTCTCTCTGCGCGCACGACCGTTCTGCGCCATGTCATTCGCAACGCCTCGCTGCCGGTGGTTGCCTATGTCGGCGTGCAGATGGCGTATCTGATCGAGGGCGTGGTGATCGTCGAGACGGTTTTTGCCTGGCCCGGCATCGGGCACGCGCTGGTCCATGCGATCTTCTCGCGTGACATTGCGATGGTCCAGGGCACGGCGTTGACCCTGGGACTGATCTTCGTGGCGCTCAATCTGGTGATTGATCTGGCATGCCGCGGGATCGATCCCAGGACCCGGACCACATGACCGAGCAGACACAAAGTCTGCCCGGCGGTCCCGCCGAGGCCCAAGGCCGGGTGCCCGAGCCAGCGCGGCTGGTGGGGTTTGCCCTGTTGGCAGCACTGGCTGCTTGCGCACTGGTCGGTCCCGATCTCGTCGGCCATGACCCGGCGAAGCAATCGCTGCTCGAGGCCCGTCAACCGCCGAGCTCCGAGCACCTTCTCGGCACGGATCATCTGGGCCGAGACATGGCGGCAAGGCTCCTCTCGGGTGCGCAGCTGTCCCTGTCGCTTGCCCTTCTCTCGGTCCTTACCGCAGCTGTTCCGGGCACGCTTCTGGGAATTGCGGCGGCTTGGTTCGGAGGCTGGACGGACCGCCTCCTCACCAGCCTTGCCGATGCGATCCTGGCGCTGCCCGGGCTTTTGTTGGTGCTGATGCTCGCCGCAATCTCACCGGGATCCTGGTGGGCACTCTACGCCGGGATCTCGCTGACCTTGTGGGTCGAATACTTCCGCTACATCCGCCAGCGCACGCGCGTGGTTCTGGCCGAACCGGCGGTCGAGGCCTCCCGCATGCTCGGTCTGCCCCCGAGCCTGATCATCCGACGCCACATCCTGCCCGAGATCGGACCGGGTCTCCTGACCATCGCCGCCTTCGGCGCGGCAACCGCGGTCACCGCCGTCGCGGCGCTCGGATTTGTCAGCGTGGGCGTCCGGCCACCAACGGCCGAATGGGGGGTGATGATGACGGAACTCCTCCCCTTCTGGCGTGAATCCCCGTTCCTGATCCTGCAACCGGTGATTTGCCTGATGATCACCGTTCTGGCCCTGCATCTCAGCGTCGGGGGGTTGCAGAGACAGTGAGCGCGCTCGCAGTCGAGAACCTGTCGATCTTCGCCGGCGACACGCGGTTGCTGGGCCCGGTCAGCTTCCGCGTCGAAGCGGGTGGCACGCTCGTCATCATGGGGGAAACCGGCGCGGGCAAGAGCCTCATCGCGCAGGCCGTTCTCGGAACGCTGCCAAGAAGCCTGCGGGCGAGCGGAGAAATCGCGATCAATCAGCATCGTGTGGACAATCTGCCGCCCACAGAACGGGCAAAACTGTGGGGTCGTGAGCTCGCTTCTCTGCCCCAGGAACCCTGGCGGGCGCTCGATCCGCTCATGGCCTCGTGGAAGCAAGTAGCCGAAGCGCATCGGCACGTTGCGGGGCTTGACGCAGCGGCGGCCAAGAAGGCGACGGCAGAGGTTCTCACCACCCTCGGATTGGATGCACTGGAGCCCCGCCTGCCCGGTGCGCTCTCAGGCGGCATGGCACAGAGGGTGGCCTTCGCCGCAGCCACAACCAGCCGCGCGCCGATCCTCTTTGCAGATGAACCGACAAAGGGGCTCGACCAGGACAGGCAGACGCGGGTGATCGAGTTGCTTTCGCAGGTCCCGGAGAATGGCGGCACGCTCCTCGCGATCACCCATGACGCCGGCGTCGCCGAGGCACTGGGCGGAGAACTGATCGTGCTCCGCAACGGGGAGGCGATCGAAACCGGGCCGACCAGACAAGTGCTGCAGACACCGCGGGCGCCCTACACGCAGGCTTTGCTGGCGGCGGATCCACGCGCATGGTCCGCTCAGCCCTCAGCTCCACCGGGTGACATTGTCCTGACGGCGCGCGATGTCGCTGTCTGCCGGGCCGGGCGCCGATTGATAGAAGGCTTCGACCTCACGCTCCATGCGGGGCAGAGACTGGCCATCCACGGCCCAAGCGGTGTCGGCAAGACCACGCTTCTCGACACGCTCGCAGGGCTGCTTCCCACACATGCGGGACGGGTGGATCGTGCCCCGGAGCTGGGCAAGCACGCGGTGCAGAAGCTCTATCAGGACCCGCCTGCCGCCTTCCCTCCGCTCGTGACGCTCGAGAAGAACCTTCGGGACGTTGCCCGGCGTCACAGAGTGAACTGGGAAGCGGTGCTCGATCACCTCGCAAGGCTCAACCTCAACGCTTCGCTGCTCGGCAGGCGTCCGGACGCGGTCTCTGGCGGAGAGTTGCAGCGGTTGTCCATCGCGCGTGCGCTGATCGTGCAACCCAAGGTCCTGCTGGCTGACGAGCCGACAAGCCGGCTCGACCCGATCACGCAAAAGCACACGCTCGATCTCATAGCCGACATCAGCCGTGACAGCGGGATCGCTGTGGTGCTGGTCACGCACAACGCCGACATCGCGTCAAAATGGGCGGGCGAGGTGTACCCGCTTCGGGCCTTACCTGCAGACTGAGCCGCGTTCGGTTGAGGGTCGATCATCCTGCCGAGCGCACACACACCGACCGAATGCCTGGGCCAGAGATGGTACAAAACGATGTGCCCGCAGCGCACGCGATCCAATGGATGGCCGAGTTTGCACAGCGCTCCCTGGTCAGATGAAGCAAAGCTAGACAACAATCTCTGCTAGCTCGGCGCCACGACCGTCGTCAGCGCCGATGTTGCGACAAAAATTCCAAGCATCACCACAAGTTCGAGTGCGATGGATCGCCGGAGCGCTCCTGCGGCACGTGCGTCGCCCTTGCGAAGCGCAGGGGTCAGACGCAGCTTGTTCCACGCGGCAACAGCAAGCAGACCACTTGCGATCGCGATCTTTCCAAACAGCACCAGACCATAAGTCGTCGAAAGGAGCATGCCTGCTGATCCCACCAGCCACCAGGCGATCACCACACCTGCGACCAACGAGATCGGAACAAAGATCATCGCGAGATTTCCGAAGCGCTCGGCGGCGCGAGCGATCTCGGCAGGGTTGTCGCCGTCGCGTGCGCGCCTGTAGAGCGGGATCAAGGCCCCCAGCCAGGTTGCCATTCCGATCAGATGAACAAAGTGGGCCGAGCTCGCGAACCCCGCATCGGCGTCAGCGACATGCCCCATGACCAAGAAGCCTGACAGCGCCACAACAGCGCCGATCAGACCGATGATGCGAGTTGGCCCCTCGATCAGCGAAGCGAGCATCAGAACAGCCAGCCCAGCGAGGCAAAGCCGCAGCAAGTCGCCCTGAGACGTGTCCCAGAGAAGGCCAAGCACTTCGGGATCTGTGACCCCAGCCCAACCACCCATCAGCATCGCGGATGCGGTGAAGAAGCCCAGAACAACGCCGAAAACGCCGATGAGCGCATACACCACTGTCTCGGTGGACAATCTATCAGGCGCGGTCTGCGCACGTGTCGCGATGGTCAGCCGATAGATTTGCGTGCCGGAGGCGCCCAGGACACCGAGATACATCGCCGTCTTGGCGACGATCGCAAGTATCGTCCAGGCGTCGAATGCCAAGGGCTACTTCACTAAAAAGCTGAATGTGCCGCTCATGATATGCCCGTCAGCGCTCAGTCCCTTCCAGGCGACCTGGAAAATGCCTGTGCCCTCCAATTCGACCGGCAGCACGAAGTTGCCGCGAAACGCCTTGTGGTCGGAAAGATCGACATCGACGGGATCTCCGTCCGCATCGGTAACCGAGACTTTGGTGAGCCTGATCTTCTTGCCGAAGGTGAACTCCAACTGCTTGGGCACAGTGTCCATGACAGCATCGTTCGCCGGAACGGTCGCGTCCATCTTCGAGTGCGCAAGCCCCAGTGCGGGGAGTGCAATCGCGAGAACCAGTGATGCGAAAAACCTCATCGCCGCCTCTGTTTAGTTGATGCCGTTTGCGCGTTGCAGTTCTCGGATGTAGGCGATGATCTTTGTCACTTCGCCTTCGCCGACGCCTTGCACCGGCGGCATGTCTCCAAAGCGCCAGTGATGGGCGCGGACGCCCTGCTTCACGGCCATGTAGAAGGTGATGTCAGCGTGATGGTTGGGTTCGTAGATAATGTGAACGAGCGGTGGTCCGGCACCATCGACGCCCGCCCCGTTCTGGCCATGGCACACCGCGCAGTTGGCATCGAAGACAACTTCGCCCTCTGTCGCCACTGCCGAGAGCGTCGGGATTTTCACCTGTGCCAGTGCGGCACCCGCGTGTGCCGAGTGATCATCAGACCCCGAAGCAAGGAACCTCCAGGCGAGCCCCACAAGGACAGCTCCCACGACGACGACCAACAGGATAATTTTCTTCATCTGCCTGTCACTTCGCCAGCATCCAGATCGCCATGGTGACCATCATCACGTTTTCGGTGAGCGACAGGACTCCCAGCGGGACATTGCTGCTGCCGCCGACACAGGCGCATTTGAGGTCGCGCTTGTCGATCCATACGGCCTTGAACACAGACACGCAGCCGATCGTACCGATCACGAGCGCAAGCGGTGCCGAGAACCATGTCAGCGCTCCGGCAACCATCAAAACGCCAGCCAGACCCTCGGCGAACGGATAGACATACCCGTACCGGACCCAACGGCGGGCCAGAAGGTCGTAGTTCAGGAACATCGTCGCAAACCGTTCGATGTCCTGGAGCTTGAGCATCGCGAGGAGGCACATGCTGAAGGCGATGAACCACTCGACGGTTCTGATCCGAAACGGATCGCCATATCCCGCCCAGGTCGCGGCGATCGCCATGGCGCCGGCCATCGCGAACACGGCGATCACCGGTTGGTAGGTGGTCGCGTTCGGGTCCTTCACCGACAGACCCACATGGCGGCGCAGATCGTCATAGCCGCCGATCCGCACCTCACCGATGAACACCTGTGGCGTCGTCTTCACGCCATGCCGAGCCTTGAAGGCATCAACTTCCTCGCGGCTGGTGAGCGGTCTGTCGATGACCTTGAAGCCTCTCCGCTCGAGAAGATCCTTTGCCTTCAAGCCGTGCGGGCACAGGCGGCTGCCCATCACCATCCGATGCAATGTTGCGGTTTTCTCGATTGCAGAAATCTTGTTCATGGCAGCCTCGGAGCCTGCTGACGCGCGATGGCCCCAACATAGGGCCTCCAGCAACTGGAAGGTCAAATGCTACATCCAGTCCTGGGGATGCTGCTGTGACCGTCGATCTTGGCGACAGTGCGTGGCAGGGCTAGGTTTGCAGAACGTAAAGCCGGCACCGTTCGTGGCAATCAGGTAGACGAGGCAATGACACAAACTCGGAGGACGTTCCTCATCGGATCGGCGGCGTTGAGCGTCGCACCTTACGCGCGCGCAGCGTCCGACGTGCCGCCTGAACTGATCGCTGCCCCGTCAGAGGTTCAACTTGTGTCGGCGGACTATGGCCCGACCAGGCTCTGGACGTACAATGGCCGCTCCCCCGGTCCGACGCTTCGAGCCAGGCGGGGAGACCGGATTTCCCAGCGCCTCGTAAACCAGCTCCCTCAGGAAACAACTGTCCACTGGCACGGCATTCGGATCAAGAACGGCATGGACGGTGTGCCGGGGATCAGTCAGCAGCCGGTTAAGCCGGGCGGCGAGTTCCTCTATGACTTTGCCGCCAACGATGCAGGCACCTACTGGTATCACCCGCACGTGCGGTCGTGGGAGCAGGTTGCGCGGGGGCTCCAGGGGCCATTGATCATCGAGGAAGACATGCCGCCCGAGATTGATCGAGAGGAAGTTCTGGTCCTCGATGACTGGCGACTGGATGCCGAAGCACAGATCGATGAGAGCTTTGGTCTGATGCACGACTGGTCGCATGCCGGTCGGATCGGAAACTTCGTGACCGTGAATGGCGACGCCGCCCACGAGCTCGTTGCCGGGCGGCACCAGCGGATCAGACTTCGGTTGATCAATACGGCAAACGCGCGTGTCTTCACGCTTGGTTTGAAGGGTTTGGAGGGGTGGATCATGGCGCTCGACGGGCAGCCCCTGTCCCGGCCCGAACCCATGAACCGCCTCCGCCTCGCACCGGCGCAACGGGCCGATCTGATCGTCGATGTGACCGAGACAGCGGCAAGCGAAGCCTTTCTGATCTCGTTTGAACGAGACGGAGACTATGCGCTTTCCACTGTGAATGTGGAGCCGCCGGTGCGACCGACGCGGATGAGCGCCCCCGTGCCGTTGCAGCCAAATGACGTACCAGCGCTCGGGACCGTCGCCGATGCGGCATCTGCCACGTTGGTGATGGAAGGGGGCGCCATGGGCGGGATGCGTTCTGCGATGATCGGTGGGGTCGAAACCGACATCCGGGATCTGGTCCGCAAGGGACGGGCCTGGGCCTTCAACGGCATGGCCGAACCGCCCGCCGATCCGCTGCTGCGGGTGCGTCTTGGGCAGACCGCCCGGATCTCGATCAAGAATGACACCCGTTGGCCGCATGCAATGCACCTTCACGGGCATCACTTCCGCCGATTGGGCGCAGGTGGCGATGAAGGCCCGCTGCGAGACACCTTGCTGCTCGATCCGGCCGAGAACGCGGATATCGCCTTCGTCGCCGACAACCCCGGTGCCTGGCTTCTGCACTGTCACATGCTCGAGCACGCCGCAGCAGGCATGTCCACCTGGATCGAGGTCGGCTGAGAAACGCCCGACCGCCGCTTGGCCGATGTCTCCCGAAGCGTCTCGGATGTGACGCCGGTCAGACCAATCCTCGAAACCGGGTCGTTGGCCGCGCTCGAACGGCTCTGTCGGTCTCCGTCGGCCCGAACTCGGCAGTCCCGGGGCCTACCTTGAGCCGCATTGTCCCCGATCGATCTCAGCAATGAGGTGTCAAGACGGTCCTTCAAGGTTCCCGATCAGCTGACACCCCTTTTCTCGGCCAAGACACAGCCAGTCGCGGGATGAGATCGTCGGGTTTGCTGTCGCTTGCCCGATCGATATCATCGCACCCTCGCAGCAAGGCAGCACCGGTCAACCAGCACTCCAGACCTCGATGCCGGCATCGAGTCCACGGATCTGCTGGCTGGTCATGGGTGAGAACCGCTGCACAAGCGGCTCCTCCGCACCTTCGCGCCGAGCTTTGGCCATCAACGCATCGCTCGCGATAACTTCGACACCGTGTTCCCGCGTCAACGCCTCCAGGCGGCTCGCCACGTTCACCGTGTTTCCGATCACCGCGAACTCCAGCCGATTTGCCCCGATGTCGCCGAGCACGACAGGGCCATAGTGGAGGCCGAAACGAGCCTCAATCGGGACAGAGCCGCGTCCGGCCCGTTCTTCGTTCCAGGAACGCACGGCTGCCTGCATCGACACGGCGCATTCTAGCGCGTTCAGCGCGTCCCGGGCGCCGGCGACAGGGGTGCCGAATGTCGCCATCAACCCGTCGCCCAGATACTTGTCCAATGTCCCTTGGTGAGCGAACACCTCCGCTTCCATCCGCGCGTGGAAATCGCGGAGCGTGCCGATGACCCGCGCGGGATCGCGGCCTGCCGCATAGGCTGTGAACCCGACAATATCGACGAACAGAACCGCGACATTCTGGCTGCGGATCTCGCGCAGCGGATCGTCGTTCTGGCTGAGGGAGTCCACCACGTTGGGCGAGAAGTAGCGCGAAAGATTGGCGCGCGCGCGCTCGGCTTCGGCTTGCTTCAGCACCAGGTTCTGAAGACGCCGCATCGAAACCGCGAGCGTGACGGCCACAATCAGGAACACCAGGATCTCTTGGACACGCAGATCTACATGCACATTGGTCGGATCAGCGAATTCGCCGAGCGTCGGATGCTCGGCGAAAAGGGCCCGCGCTGCGGCACCAATGCCGTCCGGGTCCTGTTGCAGATACCAGACCGCCCCCAGCCCCGCAGCCCAGAGCACCGCCGTCCAGGTGCCCACGGCCACGATCGTTTGCCAGGAATAGGACAGGGTCGCGCCGGCCAGGATCGTGAAAAAGTAGATGAACGTCTCGAACCGGTACTGAAAGCCCAGCGGCAGCGCGCGCTCATCCAGAGGGTTCGGCAACATGCACGCCGCCGTCATCAGTGCGAGATCGCAGAACAGCAGCACCAGTTCCCATCGGTTGTGCCCGACGGTGCCAACCCTTCGCTGCGCAAGTCCGAGCAGGATGAAGAGCACCAAGATCGCCTCGTAGAACAGCACCGCCGGCCAGGGCGTGATCATCGGGATGAAGACCCCGATCGCCACCATCGCCCAGATGCGCGCACGCACGGCCAGGTCCAGCCCCTCTCGCTTGTGCCGGGCCATCGCCTCGGCGGTGAAGCGGTTGTCGGGCATCCCCACGCCCGGGGCGCGGCTGAAACCGGGCGGTGTGAGGAAAGTGGTCCAGGGAACAGCGGATTCTGCCATCGGTGGCCTCCGTTCTGAAGGGAGGCAGTCTGTGCGAAAACGGGCCCGGGCGAAACATTCGATGTCGTTGCGGAGAGGGTCAGTCTCAATCATCCCGACAGCGCTTGTCTGCAAGGGCCACGTTTCCCGGGCAGCCGGGAGGCGATGTTGAGCCGCGCCTGACCCATTGCAAGCACTTATGCAGTGGGGCGGAACACTGAACTCAGGCCGATATCTGCCGTCTCCGCGCATTGCAGGTGGGATCAGGTCGCTTGCGGCAGAACGAATGTGAGCAGAGCGCTCACGTTCCGATTACTCGGCCGGCTTGCTCCCCAGCTTTGCCAGGTCTGCATAGGCCGACAGAAGGATCGCGTCGTGCCTGCTCAGTTCCTCGTTCGACGCCAGGTCTGGCGCATCGGCCACCCAGATGGACATCTTCGCCAAGACGCCCGAAACATCTGAAGCTTGAACCTCCAGTGCACAGCGAATGATCTCGGACTGAGCATCGATCAGCTGATCAATGTGGGGAGTGTCGCGATTTTGCCCGGACGAGGCCTTCCCCATCTCGAGATCGAGTTTGATGAATTCTTCCGCAAACTCACGCAACAGTTGGTCGGGACTGATTTGCTCTGACGCATCGGCACGTGCCATGTGATCCATTTGCCTTGAACCTGGAATTATTGACTGGGTTTGTCTTTGGTGAACCGTTCAACAAGCCACTTCAGGTCTGACAGTATGAGAGGTTTCATCCGAAAGGCTGCGCCACCGATCTGTTCCGCCTTTCGGATGGCGCTGCTTGGAATCGGGTCGTCTGCCAGCAGCAGGCCGGGCGCGTCCCAATTGCTCGGATTGTCCGACCGGATCGTCCGCAACGCCTCGAGTCCACACTGCGATTTACCGATGCAGAGGTCTGCGACGAAAAGATCGAAGTGGTTCGTCGATGCCCAATCCCGGCACTTGTCAAAATCACTGAAGGACTGGATGTCCCAACCCAAAATCCATGCGTAGTCCTTCATGACGAGCTGATCTATCGGATCCTGCCCGCACCAAAGAATGCAGAAGTTCGATCGTTGATACGGGATTGCATACGGCATTGACGCTCAGGGGTCGACGTTCTCACAAGCAGATCGCAAGCGAGGTCTGTGCGATCGATTCACCGCGTCAAAACCTAGAGATGCTGGGGGCTCAGACCAGTACAACGCGCGTTGTAACAAATCTCCATCGCTGGGACTTCATCGACTTTGACGCCGCGCACTCATTTTGTACAAAGTGAAATATCATTGGAATCCAACCTGATTGGTTTGGTGGTTGAAAGGAAGTCACCCGAAAGGTGATCGACTATGTCCGAGGGACTTGGTCCGACCGGAGTGCGGCGTGAAGACGTGCTGCAAACGCTTGACCAGATTTTTGAAGGCAAGGCGTTCGGGGAACAGTCGAGACTGAGGGAGTTGTTGCGGTATCTGGTCCTCGAAGAACTGGACAGGCGCGGGGACAAGATCAAAGCATACACGATCGGGACGGAGGTGTTCGGCAGAGGCAAGAGCTTCGATCCCAGTTCCGACAGCATCGTCCGGGTCGAGGTGAACCGGCTGCGGCAATCGCTCGAACACTTTTACGCGACCCATGGCTCGACTGCGCCGGTTCGCATCGAAGTGCCGAAGGGGACATATCGCCCGACCTTTTCTGCGCTCGACACGGCTCCGGCCTCGCCAGAACCCGGAGAAATCGAGCAGGGGAACAGGCGCCGAACCCCGATGCTGTTGCTGCTTGGCGGCGCACTCGCTGCGGCAACCATCGTTCTGGCGGGCGTGATTTCCATCCGGACTTCGGACCAAGCTGCCTATCCCAATCCGGATTCGATCCGAGTCATGGTGGGATACGCTGACGATCTGCAGGGAAATCAGCCTGAGTATGCGGTTTCGAAAGGCATTGTTCAGGACCTCCGATCGGCCATATCGCGCAATCCGATTTTTCGGGTCATCGGCAGTGAGGCCGAGCCGCTCGCAGCCAAGGTGGACTTTCGCGTCGAGACCGATGTTCAGAGTTTTGGAGACGAACTCCAGTTTTCGATCGAGGCGATAAATGCTCACAGCAATGCTCTGGTCTGGAGCCGAAGCTACACAACCGACGGTGAGGACAGTTACGAACGCCAGACGATCATCCAGCATGTGTCGAGGGAGCTGAAGACGCGCCTGCTCGGCGCGACGAAGGATGTCCTGGCGGGGCGCGATCCAAGCACCCTCTCCGCGCACCAACTTGTCGTGATGGCGACTTGGATTGCAGGGTCTTCGGTGAATGCGTTGGAGTGGCAGAAAGAACGACTGGCGCTTGCTCGGCGCGCGCTCGAGAAAGACCCGAACTATGGCCCCGCCTATTCGGTGCTGGCCGACAAACTGGCCTATCTTGCCGCGATCGATGCGACCATCAACGGCGATGCAGCGTTGCAAGAAGCCAAGAAAAGCTGGCAACGCGCAATGGAGCTCGCACCCTTGGACGCAAACGTCGTCTTCAACGTTGCTCTGGGACAGTGGCACTCGGGCTACATTGATGCGTCGACACGCTCGATGGAACGGGTTGTGCAGCTTGATCCGACCCATGCGCTCGCGATCTTCCTGTCCCTCGTACATCCCTACACATGCGGGGTCGCGCCCGACGAGATCATGAGGGAAGTCGAGGACTTTGACAGTCAATTGGCCGCCGACGATCCGATCCGATGGATCACGTTGACCTGGATCGGGCTGCTCCGCATGTCACGTGGCGAGTATGTTCTCGCACTGGAAGCCGAGGCCCGGGCCGCTCAGATCTTCCAGACCCCCTATACGACCATCCGCCATGCTGCTCTGTTGAACCTGTTGGACGAACCTGAAGCGGCGTTCAACTTGCTCGAGTCGCAGCGCCGCAGCTGGCCAAACATTGATCCCGCACATTTTGCCGACGTCACGTTTCCACGCCAGTGCAAGGACGCAGATGATCCTGAAGGCATCTTGCGTCCGTATCGCAAGCTGGCGGCATCGATGAAACAGTTCGCGAATTAACGCCCGCAGCGACGCACAGCGACAATAGGCACAGTGTCCAGCGTCGTGCGTCCTCCGCCCGCGATCCACAGCATCCGAAAGAACGGCTGGCGGAAACCCCCGTCAAGTGCTGCGACCACGAACCCGGCTCATCGTTGCGATTGCCGCCCCGGACTGAAAGCGGAGTCTCGAAGGAGCTTGGCAATTCCTGACCTTCGCACAAAAATGAATGACGGTGCCCCTGGTGCAAGCGATCCATGATAGCCTCCTGACATGCTGGGTCTGTTCAACTTCTTTGGCCGCGATGAAGGCCTCAAAGCGTTAGATCAGGCTCTGCGCCAGTTTGACGTCCATCCGCGAATTGTTCCGGAGGCGGTGAAGCTCACGACCATAAGGCTCATGAAGAATGCATCGGCGGCAGACTACGCTCTTCGTGATGCGGACTACGAAAAAGCTGCAGAGATTCTGAGCTATTCCATCCTTGGTCCGGATCAGTTCGTTGCCAGCAATACCCTTGCCGCTGCGGACGTTGCCGAGCAGCGTGTCGACGGGGCCATTGCGGCCGGCGAGGGGATAGATGCCGAGCTCATCCTTCTGGCTCTGCATGCAGGTGTCCTGCATCCGACCATCGCAAACCGGTTTGACGTCGAGACCGAAGAGTAGATGCCCGAAGTCAACGACGACCCGCTGGGCAGCGCCCGGACAATCGGCAATGATCGATGTGTGCCCTGATCAGCAGCTTCGGAGACTTCGATTTGGATGCCTATCGCGAGAAGCTCTACCGCGAAGCCGAGATACAGCGACGGGCGTGCGAGGCGTGGATCACCGCACGCATCGTTCCCGATCAGCCGAAGTGGGCGACGAAGGCAGAGCTGCGAACGGCAGCGATGCGGGAACTGGGTTGTTCGAAGTCCGCGTTCGATAGAGCGTGGATCGCCGCGATCGAACGGACTGGACGGCACGACTGGTACAAGCCACTGAAGAAGCGCGGAAAATCGAACTGAGTTCGAAATTCGTCAACAAGCGCGCAAATCCGCACCCGCAGCGACTTGCGGGCATGGGTTCTCCAACGGAGATTTCAGCCCAACTCATTGATTTGATTGAGAGAAAAGTGGTGCCCAGGGGCGGATTCGAACCACCGACACGCGGATTTTCAGTCCGCTGCTCTACCAACTGAGCTACCTGGGCCCCTGCAATCAACTCGATTGCGATTTGCGCGGATATCATGCCGATCTGCGCGACGCAAGTTGCAGCGCGCGTTCAGGCGGCCTCAATCGAACTTGCGCACGTCATCGATCACCTTGCCGTCATTGGGCAGGCTGCCGGGCGCGACAATCTCGACGGTGCCGCGCAACTTGACCACATCCCGCAGGGTCTCGGCGATGCGCACGGCATCGGCCTGCATGCTTTCTGCCGCCAGCATCATCACGTCTGCATCATGCTCCCGGTCGACGGTGAGGCGCGCCTTGGTGACCTCGGGATGGCGGGCAAGCACCTGGGCAATCTGCTCGGGCCTGACGAACATGCCCTTGATCTTGGTCGTCTGATCGGCGCGCCCCATCCAGCCCTTGATGCGCATGTTTGTCCGACCACAGGGCGAGGCACCGGCCAGCACCGCAGACATGTCTCCGGTGGCGAAGCGGACCAGCGGGTAGTCCGGATTGAGCACCGTCACCAGCACCTCGCCGACCTCTCCCTCGGGAACCGGATCGCCGGTTCCGGGGCGGACGATCTCGACAATCACGCCCTCATCGACCACCATCCCTTCCATGGCCGGGCTCTCGTAGGCGATCGAACCCAGATCGGCGGTGCCATATCCCTGCAGGCAGGAGATCCCGTGCTCCTGATAGAACTGGCGGATCTGCGGAAACAGAGGCCCGCCACCGACAATGGCCTTGTCAATCTTCAGGCTGCGGCCCAACTCCTCGGCCTTCTCCACAAGCACCTTCAGGAAATCCGGCGTGCCCGCATACGCGGTTGCGCCCAAGTCCGCAGCGGCGATCGCCTGCGCCTCCGTATTGCCGATGCCCCCCGCGATCACCGTGGCACCGATCGCCCGGGCGCCTGAATCGAACATCAAGCCCGCGGGCGTCAGGTGATAGGCGAAGCAGTTGAGGCAGACATCCTCCGCGCGCAGACCGCCCGCATAGAGCGCGCGCGCAAAGCGCCACCAGTCGGGCGTGTCCATCCCCGGCTCGTAGATCGGGCCGGGTGACTGGAACATGTGCGTGAACTCGGCGGCCGGGCGCGTTGTCAGCCCGCCAAACGGGGGGTGTGCCTTCTGCATCTCGGCCAGCGCGGTCTTGCGCAGCACCGGCAGGCGGGCGAGCGCCGCGCGATCCGTGACCGCATCCGCATCGACCCCAACGAGATGATCAGCCATGCCGGGCGCACGGGACTGTGCGTCCGCGATCTGGGTGCGGAGGGCCTCGAAAACCGCGGCCTCACGCGCCGCCGGCTCTCGCGTCTCGAGTGCGTCGTAGTGGTCGGCCATCGCCGCTCTCCCCTGCTCGTCTTCTGTTTGAACCACTTTAGCCGCGCGCCCCCATTGGCAGCAAGCGACCCTCACGCACGCGACTGTTTCAGGCCTGCGACAAATGGCAAAACGGCAACCGCCATCAGCACCGCACCGGCCAGAAACGGCGCGCCGGGCAGCCAGACAGGTGCGGTCTCCGATGTGAACGCGCTGAAGATGAACGTCATCAGGAGCGGGCTGAAGATCGCCGTCACCGCGGCGACCGAAGAGAGCAGACCCTGCAGTTCGCCCTGAGCATCGTCGGGCACACGTGACGACATCAGGCCGTTGAGCGCGGGTGCCACGATGGCCCCGAGCGCCGACACCGGGATCATCAGATAGACGACCCAGCCCGCCGGGGCGAGCCCGAAGCCCGCCAGTGACACGACGTTCGCTGCAAGACCGATCGCTGCCGTGCGCGCCTCGCCGAACCGATCGATCAGCCGACGCATCAGAAAGCCCTGCACAAAGGCAAACCCGATCCCCACAGCGGCAAGCGACAGACCGATCTCGCCCGCACTCCAGCCGAACGCCGCCGCGCAGTAGAAGCTCCAGATCGCCGGGTAGACGAAATGGGCGATGTTGTAGAGGAAGATCACCGCCACGAACCACGCCACCATCGGCATCGACCTGATCTGGGCCAGCGCGCCGAGCGGGTTGGCGCGGGCAAATTCGAAGCGGCGGCGCTTTTCAGGTGGCAGCGATTCAGGGAGGACCAACGCGCCATAGACGAAGTTGGCGAACGCCAGTGCTGCGGCCACATAGAACGGCGCACGTGTGCCGATCTCGCCCGCCAGACCACCGATGACCGGACCGATCACGAAACCGACGCCGAACCCTGCTCCCACGAGGCCGAACGCCGCCGCCCGCTGGTCGCGCGGCGTGACATCGGCGATGTACGCGGTCGCGGTGGCGTGCGTTGCCCCGGCAATCCCGGCGACAAGCCGCCCGACGAACAGCAGCCACAGCACGGGCGCCATGGCCATCATCAGATAATCCAGCCCGAGCGTGAGCAGCGAGATGAGCAACACCGGGCGTCGTCCGAAGCGGTCGGAGAGATTGCCCAGAACCGGGCTGAACAGGAACTGCATCGCCGCATAGGAAAAGCTCAGATACCCGCCCCAGAGCGCCGCTTGCGCCAGGCCAAGGCCCGAGACCTCGCGCAACAGGTCCGGCATCACCGGAATGATGATGCCGATGCCCATCGAATCGATCAGCACGGTCACGAACACGAAGAGTGCCCGCTTGCGCCCCGATCCCTGGTTTGTCTGTGCTTCCGTCACCACCGGCCCGCGGGCAGGTTGGCATTGAAAGTCCTTGTAAAATGTTTGCGCCTCATTTCAGCCATCCAGCCGCCATACAACCAACACGGGCAAGTATAGATAGTTAAATCTCCTTATGGATGGGTGGACCTGAGCGTGGGAGAACATGAATGACCGACCTCATCAAAGTTGCGATGGACCGTCGCGCTGAACTTCAGGAAGAAGTTTCGCGCCTGAGCGAGTTCATTCGCATGGGCGAAAACCTTGCGCGCAGCAACACTCCGCGCGCCGAAGTTGAACGCCCGATGCCGAGCGAGAAGCCGACAGATGCCACGGCGGACCGGGCGAACGTCTTTCGCCGCAACCCGGCGCAGGCGAGCGGGTAAACCAACCCTCCGGCAGGGCAGACAGTGCCACGCCGGAGACGACGACACTGTCCGGTGCGACGGGGGCCGCACCGGGCGTGTTTGTCAGCTGAGCCAGCGCTTGCGGCGCCGGTAGCTGCGCACATCGCGGAACGATTTCCGTCCTGATTCCGACATGCCCAGATAGAACTCCTTGACGTCCGGGTTCTCGCGCAACTCGGCGGCGGGCCCGTCCATCACGACGCGGCCGGACTCGAGAATGTATCCGAAATGGGCATAGCGCAACGCAACGTTGGTGTTCTGCTCGGCCAGCAGAAAGCTCACGCCCTCCTTCTCGTTGAGCCCGCGCACAATCTCGAAAATCTCTTCGACCAACTGCGGCGCGAGCCCCATCGAGGGCTCGTCCAGCAGGATCGTCTCGGGGCGCGACATCAGCGCCCGCCCGATCGCACACATCTGCTGTTCGCCGCCTGACGTGTAGCCCGCCTGGGATTTGCGGCGGTCCTTCAGGCGGGGGAAGTAGCTGTAGACCAGATCGAGATCAGCCTGGATGGCCGCGCGCCCGTCCTTGCGCGTGTAGGAGCCCGTCAGCAGGTTCTCCTCGATCGTCAGGTGTTCAAAGCAGTGCCGGCCTTCCATCACCTGAATCACGCCGCGTCGCACCAGTTCCGAGGGATTGAGCTCTGCAACCGGTTGTCCACGGTAGACGATTGTGCCCTTCGTGACCTCGCCGCGCTCGGAATGCAGCAGGTTCGAGATCGCCTTCAGGGTGGTGGTTTTGCCCGCACCGTTGCCACCCAGCAACGCGGTGATGCCACCCTTCGGCACGCTGAGACTGACGCCTTTCAGCACGAGGATCACGTGGTTGTAGATCACCTCGATGTTGTTGACCTCGAGCAGCGTCTCGGTCTTCGTGTCGCCTTTCACGGCATCAAGCATGGACGGTCCTCGGGCTCACAAACGCGGTGTGGGGAGAGCGGCGCCCGAAAGCGCCGCCCGTGGTCTTGGTGTCGGCGATCAGCTCGCGCAGTCGCGCGGCGTGATGCCGTTCTCGGCCGCATAGGCCGCGCTGTCCTCGGCGATCAGCCCGTCAACGACCTCGCGGTCTGGCTCGATGAAGTCGGAGACCAGCGACCAGCTCTTGCTCGCCGCATCCCACTGCTGCACCGCGACGAGACCCGGATCCGAGTGCACCGCGCAGCTCATTTTCACCGGCTGTGCAAAGCCCGGGAACCCGATCTCGGTCCAGCGCTCGGCGGTGATGTCGAGGTTCTCGATGCCATCCCGCATGTCGGCCGACGTGATGTCGGCATTGCCGCTCATTTCCTGCGCCTTGCGGATGGCTTCGACCGTGATCGCCGCGAGGTAGACCCCGCGGTTGTAGAGCACCTGGCCCACATAGCTGCCGTCGCCGGCGGCCTTGCCCGCATCGATCACGTACTTCTGGATGTCGTCAAAGACCGGGAAGTCGGTGCCGGTGCCGTGCCACGTCGCGGCCTTGTAGCCGTTCGCCCCGTCGCCAGCCGGCAGCACATCACCCTCCGAGCCCGACCACCAGACGCCGATGAAGCGGTCCATCGGGAAGCGGATGGCCGAGGCCTCCTTCACGGCGACCTGGTTCATCACGCCCCATCCCCACATGAAGATGTAGTCCGGACGCTGCTGGCGCACCTGCAGCCAGGTTGCCTTCTGCTCCTGCCCCGGGTGATCCACCGGCAGTAGCATCAGCTCGTAGCTGTGCTTCTTGGCGAGTTCCTCCAGCGTGCGGATCGGCTCCTTGCCATAGGCGGAGTTGTGGTAGACCAGCGCAATCTTCTTGCCCTCGAGACTGCCGCCTTCCTCGCTCATCGCGTAGTTCACGAGAGCGGACGCCACATCCCAGTAGGTGCCCGGCGGGTTGAAGACCCATTCGAAGACCTTGCCGTTCTTGGCCGAGGTCCGGCCATAGCCCGGCGACATGATCGGGATACCATCCGCCGAGCCCTTGGGGATCAGCTGGTAGGTGATACCGGTCGACTGCGGCAGGAAGACCAGCGCGCCCTCGCCCTTGAGCGCCTCGTAGCACTCGACGCCCTTGTCGGTGTTGTAGGCCGTCTCGCACTCGCGCTCGACCAGCGGCACACCGCCGACCCCGCCATCGCGTTCGTTCAGCATGGTAAGGTAATCGGAGTACCCGTCCGCGGTCGGAATGCCGTTCGGCGCATAGGGCCCTGTACGATAGTTGAGCGTCGGGATCACCAGATCGGCGAGCGCAGGCCCGGCCGTCATCATGGCGACAGCGCTCACTGCGGCCAGCTTCATCAGTCTCATGTCCACATCCTCCCTGGGTTCAGGACTTTACTTGCGCCCGTCACGCCGGGCGTCTCGATTGCACGCACCCCCACCCTAGTGCGGGAACGGCCAGAGCCGTAGTTTTTCCTTCAGCGTTCGCCACAGCGCGGCAATGCCGTGCGGCTCGGCGATCAGGAACACGATGATCAGCGTGCCGACCAGCGTGATCTGGGTGTACTCGGTGATATCGGTCGGCCAGCCGAAGTAGCCCACCAGCACATTCTTGAACAGAATGGGCAGCGTGACCAGGAACGCGGCACCGACCAGCGAGCCGAAGATCGAGCCCAGCCCGCCGATGATGATCATGAAGAGCACGTCGAAGGAAATGTCGATGGGGAACGCCTCGGTGCCCTCGGCCGCCCCCTTCCAGAGCGCGAAGTACAGCGCTCCCGCCATGCCGATGTAAAAGGACGAGATCGCGAAGGCCGAAAGCTTGGCCAGGAGAGGGTTCACGCCGATGATCTCGGCGGCGATGTCCATGTCCCGGATCGCCATCCACGATCGTCCGATCCGGCCGCGCACCAGATTTCGGGCAATCCAGGCGAAGACGAACATGAAGATGAAACAGAAGGCATAGGTCACGCCCGGCTGCGTGTTCGGACCGGTGATCACGAACCCGAAGAGCGAGCGCTCGGGTGCCGTGATCTGGCCTGACGCTGAGTAGTTGTAGAACCACCCGAACTTGTTGAACATCCAGATCAGGAAGAACTGCGCGGCGAGTGTCGCAACTGCGAGGTAGAACCCCTTGATACGCAGACTGGGCAAGCCGAAGAGGATGCCCACGCCCGCCGTGATCAGACCCGAGAGCAGCACGACCGAGATCATGTCCATCCAGACAAAGCCGGTCATCAGCTTGTAGGCCGCATAAGCGCCCACAGCCATGAAGCCGCCGGTCCCGAGCGAAACCAGTCCGCAGTAACCGGTCAGAATGTTGAGCCCGATCGCCGCCAGCCCGTAGACGAAGAAGGGCATGAAGACGGCCTGCTCCCAGTAGTCATTGACCACGAAGGGCACCACCAGCCCCGCGATCCCGATGACCACCCAGAACCGCCAGAAGTCGAAACGGATCGGAAAGGTGGCGTGATCCGCCTGGTAGCTGGCCTTGTACTCACCGGCTTCGCGATAGAACATCGCTCAGGCTCCCTTCGTTTGCGCGAACCGCGCCATAACTAGTCCGAGAATGATCGGCGGTGGTCCCGCCAGCAGCAGAGCGCCCAGCGCGGACGACGTCGCGCCGTCATGCCCGGCACCGGACTTAAGCATGCCCCAGAACACGCCCGTCCCCATGAGTATGCTCGCAACGATGCCCATGAAGACGAGCCAGTATCCGCAAAGCTCGATGACCCGGCGCATCACACACCCCCGCCCGGACAGGCGCGCCACCGAGCAACCGTCCATTCGCCGGCCGCGCCACCAAGGCCCTGCCCCCGCACTCGACGCAACAGTGGGCGTTGCAAATTTGGCACTCGCGCATCGCTTCGAACTTTTCCCTCTGTTTTGAGGATGTTCGGGCAGCGGCCCGCCGCATTTGTTGCAAACTCGCGTGGAAGTTTAGTCATGCACGAACGCGGGGGATGACGCATGACGTTGGCGGATGAACTCGAAACTCTCAGCCCGGGCGCGCAGAACACTGTCGCAGCACCCTGGGCGGAGACAGACGAAGACGAGATCGAAGACGATCTCGAAGAACAGCCCATTCTGGCGGACACGCTGTCCTTCATCGGCGAAAGCGGAGGCGCGCTCGGGCTTGGCGTGATCAGCCTCGTCGTCGCCGGCGCCACGTTCGTCCACCTCAACTGGATCCTCGTGGGCCTGATCGTCTGCGCCGCCTTCTTCGTGGTCGCCATCGCCGTCAAGGGCGAGCTCTGACGCGGGCCTGCCGGCACGTCCCGCGCCAAGCTTCCGGCACAATCCTGTGCGATGGTCGATCTTCCAGGCAGATCCATCGGGAGCGCAGACATGTCGATTGCGGACGAGCTGGCGAAGCTCAAGTCTCTCCACGATGAGGGCGCGCTCTCATCCGAAGAATTCGACGCCGCGAAGGCCAAGCTGCTCGCGCACCGCACGGAGGCCGCGCGTGAACATCCCGGCAGGTGGGCGGGCTCCATTCTGGATGTCATCGGCGGCGCCACGACCTCGGTGGCCCTCGGCGTCACGGGGATCGTTGCTGCCGGTGCGGCCGTGATCGTCTTCGACGCCCTGATTGTCGCCCTCTTCATCGGCCTGATCTTCATTGCGCTGATCGGCGCTCTGGCATCCGGGATCAGCGACTGGTTCTGAGCTGTCTGAGGCGAGGATACCATCACACCCTCTCGATGATTTTCTCGCCGAAAAGGCCCTGTGGACGGAACAGCAGGAAGCACAGCGCAAGCACGTAGGCAAACCAGTTCTCGGTCGCACCGCCCAGGTATGGCTGGCCGATCAGGAAATCGAAGAGCTTCTCACCCACCCCGATGATCAGACCACCGATGATGGCGCCCGGAATCGAGGTGAAGCCGCCCAGCATCAAGACCGGCAGGGCCTTGAGCGCAATCAGCGACAACGAGAACTGAACACCCGACTTCGCGCCCCACATGATGCCGGCGACCAGCGCGACGATGCCGGCCACCGACCAGACGATCCACCAGATCGTCTCGAGCGAAATGCCGACCGAAAGCGCCGCCTGGTGATCATCGGCCACGGCGCGCAGCGCACGGCCCATCTTGGTGTACTGCGAGAACAGCGTGAGCGCGGTCACGAGCACCACCGCCACAACCGCCGCGGTCACGTCGAGGCGGTCGATGAACATGCCCCAGTAGTTGTCTTCCTCGGGCGCCCAGGTGCGCGTTACGTCCTCCCACCAGAGCGAGCCTCCCGAAGGCAATCCAACATCCAGCGTCTTGACGTTCGCGCCCCACATCAGATCGCCCATGCCCTCCATGACGAAGGCGAGACCGATGGTCGCCATGAAGAGGATGATGCCCTCCTGGTTCACCAGCGGTCGGAGCACGAGGCGGACAACGACCCAGGCAACACCGATCATGACACAGAGCGAAAACAGGATCGCGAGGATCGAGTGCATCCCCCCGCCCCAATGGTGGACGTCGGTGCCGAGAATCCAGTTGAGCAGATGCGCGAAGGGCACCTGGCCGGTCTGGAAGCCCACGAGGGTCAGCGCCGCGAACAGCGCGAAGACCCCCTGTGCAAAATTGAAGATGCCGGACGACTTGAAGATCAGAACGAAGCCAAGCGCCACGAGCGAGTACATGACTCCCGCCATGAGCCCGTTCAGCACAACTTCCCCGGTGTTCAGAAAGCAGACTGTCGAGAAACAAGTCTCCATCTCAGGCCCCTCCGAACCGATGCGCCACTCCGGTCGTCAGACAGAGGAACGGTGCATGAATTGTGCATGGATTGTGCATGCCCGGTGCATGGCCGAGATCCGGGGGCCCGAGGCGCTCAATCATGGCTGACCCCGAGATACGCGTCGATGACATTCTGGTTCGCGCGCACCTCATCCGGCGTGCCGTCGCCGATCTTCTGGCCGTAGTCCAGCACCACCACCCGGTCCGCGATGTCCATGACCACGCCCATGTCGTGTTCGATCAGCGCAATCGTGGTGCCGAACTCATCGTTCACGTCGAGAATGAAGCGGCACATGTCCTCCTTCTCCTCGACGTTCATGCCCGCCATGGGTTCATCGAGCAGCAGGAGCTTTGGCTCCGCGGCCAGCGCACGTCCCAGTTCGACACGCTTCTGCAGGCCGTACGGGAGCCGCCCGACAGGTGTCTTGCGGATCGACTGTATCTCGAGAAAGTCGATGATCTTCTCGACATGCTCGCGGTGTTCCACCTCTTCCTTCTCGGCGGGGCCCACCCAAATCGCCTGCCAGAACATGTTCTTCTTCATCTTGGTGAGACGGCCGGTCATGATGTTGTCGAGCGTCGTCATGCCGTGGAAAAGCGCAATGTTCTGAAACGTGCGCGCGATCCCCTGCCGGGCGATCTGGTGGGGCTTCATCGGCCCGCGCTTGGCCCCGTTGAACCAGATCTCGCCTTCCTGCGGATGGTAGAACCCGTTGATAACATTGAGCATCGAGGATTTTCCCGCGCCGTTCGGGCCGATGATTGCGCGGAGCTCGCCTTCCTTGATGTCGAAGCTGATGTCCTTCAGCGCCACCACACCGCCGAAGCGCAGCGTGATGTTCTTGACCTCCATCATCGTGTCCCCGATCACCCTGGGGGCGAGACCGTGATCGAGCTCGGCCTTGGCGTATTCGAGGTCGGTCTCGGCCGCGGCGGCGACGTCGTGGCTCATTGAACTCTCCTCAAGCCGCACGGTCCGCGGCGGCGCGCGGGTATGTCTTCACGTCTCGTATTTCGAGGGTTGCCGAGATAGCGCCCTTGCGACCGTCCTCATAGGTCACCTCCGTCTCTGCGTAGACCTCGGGTGAACCGTCGTAGAGCGCGTCGATCAGCGCGGCGTAGCGTTCGGAAATTGTCGCACGACGAACCTTGCGGGTGCGCGTGAGCTCGCCATCGTCGGCGTCGAGCTCCTTGTGCAGCACAAGGAAGCGGTGCACCTGGCAACCCGACAGCATCGGGTCCTGCGCGAGCGAGGCGTTGACCTCCTCGACATGCGCCTGAATGGTCTCGTAGACCTTCGGATGCCCCGCAAGCTCCTGATATGACGCATAGGCCACGTTGTTGCGTTCGGCCCAGGAACCGACCGCGCTCAGGTCGATGTTGATGAACGCGGTGCAGGTATCGCGCCCGGCGCCATGGATCACAGCCTCGAGGATGTTCGGGTAGAACTTCAGCTTGTTCTCGACGTATTTCGGTGCAAACAGGCTGCCATCGGCCATTTTGCCCACGTCTTTCGCCCGATCGATGATCCTGAGGTGACCGGTGCCTTCCTCGATGAACCCCGCATCGCCCGTATCAACCCAGCCCTCGCTGTCCTTGGTCTCGGCGGTTTTCTCGGGCTGCTTGTAGTACTCCTGAAAGACGCCCGGCGAGCGGTACCAGACCTTTCCGTCATCGTCGATCTTCAGCTCCACGCCGGGAGACGGCACGCCGACGGTATCATCGCGCACCTCACCGTCGGGCTGGATGGTGACGAAGACACTGGCCTCGGTCTGCCCGTAGAGCTGTTTGAGATTGATCCCGATCGATCGATAGAACGAAAATATCTCCGGCCCGATGGCCTCGCCGGCTGTATAGCCGAGCCGGACCCGGCTGAGCCCCAGCGTGTTCTTCAGCGGCCCGTACACCAGCAGCGCGCCGATGCGGTACTTCAGCCGGTCCATGAATCCGACGGGCTTTCCGTCCAGGATATTCACACCAACATCCTTGGCGAAGTCGATGTATTTGTGGAAGATTCGACGCATGAGCGGTCCGGCGTCCTCCATCCGGATCATGACCGTCGTGAGCAAGTTCTCGAAGATCCGGGGCGGCGCGAAGAAGTAGGTCGGCCCGATCTCGCGGAGATCGTGCATCATCGTGTCCGGGCTTTCCGGACACGAGACGCAAAAGCCCGACCAGAATGACTGGCCGATCGAGAAGATAAAATCGCCGACCCAGGCCATCGGCAAGTAGGCGAGCGTTTCATCATGCTCGTTTAGTCCGTCGAATTCGCAGGACGAGGCCGCCGCGAAGATCACGTTCTGATTTGTGAGCACAACGCCCTTCGGATTGCCCGTGGTCCCCGAGGTGTAGAGCATCACACAGGTATCTTCGGCCGTGCCCGCCGCGATGCGCCGATCCAGTTCGGCGCCATGTTCACCGGACTTTTCGCGGCCCAGTGCTTGGACTTCGTGAAAGGCGTGCAACGTGGTGTGGTCGTAGTTCCGGAGCCCCCGCGGGTCGCGGTAGATGATATGTCGCACGGCGGGGAGCCGGTCCTTGATCGACAGGATTTTGTCAACCTGCTCCTGGTTCTCGGCGATCACGAAGGTCACTTCGGCGTGGTCCAGCACGAAGATCATCTCTTCGGCGACGGAATCCTGATAGACCGGGACCGGGATGGCGCCAACCATCTGAGCGGCCACCATCGACCAGTAAAGCGGCGGCCGGTTGGTGCCAACGATTGCCATTCGCTCGCCTTCTGCAAGACCGAGCTCTCTCAGTCCCATCGCGAAGGCGCGTGTTTCCTCGTTGGCTTCCGCCCAGGTGTGGGTTGCCCAGATTCCATACATCTTCTCGCGACAGGCGGGACGGTCGCGGAAGCGCTTGGCGTTTTCCGCCAGAAGTTTCGGAAACGTGTCGCGACCAGCCTTAACCCATGCGTCGGAGCCCACGCAATCCTCCTCCCAAGAAGCCTATCGCAAATACGTGCGACCAGTCTTGCGCGTCTTTATCGTCCGCAAAACGAACGTCTGCGCGCTTTGGCGACCAATAAGGCGGGTTGCGTGGCGGTGGTCAACCCCCAAAAAGTGAACACCCGTTCAATTCCCAAAAATCTCGCAACTTTCAGGTGAAAAACAGAGGCTAAGCACCGAGAGTAGCGCTTCTACGCGGCAAGCTTCGCACAAATCAAAACGCCCGCTCCGAGGGACGGAGCGGGCGCGCAATCATAAGATTCGGGCTGTTCAGCCTGCGATCGTCTTGGCAGCGGTGCCATTGCTGATCGCGATCGTCCGGGGCTTGAGTGCCTCGGGAACTTCGCGAACCAAGTCCACGTGCAGCAGACCGTTGATCAGTTCCGCGCCATGGACGCGGACATGGTCAGCAAGTTGGAACCGGCGTTCGAAGCCGCGCTCGGCAATGCCGCGATGCAGATAAACGGCCTTGTCGCCGGTATCGGTCTCGCGTTTCGACGCGGTGATCGTGAGCTGGCCTTCCTTGACCTCGATGTTCAGATCTTCCTCGGAAAACCCTGCAACTGCGACAGAAATCCGGTAGCTGCTGTCGCCGGTCTTCTCGATGTTGTAGGGCGGATAGCTGGGAGCGGGCACGTCACCAGCGATCAACTGGTCAAGCATGCCGGCGAGCCGGTCGAAACCGACGGTCGAGCGATAAAGCGGGGTAAGATCAAGCGTGCGCATGTGTAACCTCCATCAGAGCGATACATGACGATGTGCCCCCTGACACCAGGCGGGCGGGTTGGCGTCGGACCCGATCATCGGCCTCCGACAGCCATGAAGTGGGAAGCCCGGGAGACTTCGTCAAGACCCCGCCGGCACAGGCAGCTTTAGGGCAAAGCGACCAGCAATTCCGGCATTTCCGCATCCAGACGCACGGCGAAGGCCTGCGGACGAGCGGTTGTGCCACCTTTCGCTGACAGCACGCCGATCAATCTCGGCTCGCCATCGAGCATCGCAAACAGTGGTGATCCAGATGCCCCGAAGGTCACCGAGCAGTCGAGAACCAGGATGCTTTCAACCGCACCTTGATACGCGCAGTCATCCTGCCGCGTGAGGCCGTGCGCCCTGTCCCGGCGATAACTGAGAAGCGTAAGTGGCGTGCCCGGCGACGGCGCAGGTGCCGCCTGAAAAGGCGAAGTCGTATCCTCGGGAATGGGCTGCCGCAGGCGAATGAGCGCAAGATCTGCGCCGATCTTCTCTGGCGTGAGTGGCGCGGCGGAACGGTACTCGGGATGCACGGCGATACTGGCGGCCCGCCCGTGAGCGACCGCGGTCCCCTGCCGCCAGCCAGCAACAAAGTGCACGTCATCAAGCGGGTGCAGAGCTCCTGTCGCTTCGTTCACCACGCAGTGCGCCGCGGTGATCACCAAATCCGGGGCGATCAGGGTGCCGGTGCACATGCCTCTACGATTGAGTGATGCGACGTTCACGCGACCCACGGAACGCCATGGCTTGGATTCTTCAGCTGACAGCATGCGCCGCCGCTCGAGATCAAGCGACGAGGCGGGCAATGCCCCCAAAACCACCGAAGCCACGAACATTGCGGCGGTGACAACACGTGAAACTGACATCATGGAAGTCCGGTAACATCAATCTGCGGCGAAATGACGACACAACATCTCACGCTGAGTAGCCGTAACGGGTGCGCAACCAGATGGTGAGTGCATCACGCATCGACGCCTTTCCCTCCCGTTCGACCTCTTCAAAGAGCGCGCGCGCGCCAGCAAGGTCAATCGAACGCAGCAACTGCTTGACGGGACCTATCGCGGCAGGGCGCATCGAAAACTCACGAAATCCGACGGCAGCCAGAGAAACAGCCTCGAGCGGCCGACCAGCCGTCTCTCCGCAGAAGCTCAGGGGCGTGCCAAAGCGCTCACACCGTTCGACCACCGCGCGCAGGAAGCGCAGGAAGCTTATGTTCAATGGATCGTAGCGCCGCCGGACGCGCTCGTTCTCGCGATCGGCCGCAAAGAAGAACTGCATCAGGTCGTTTCCCCCGACTGAAACGAAGTCCGTCGTCTCGAACAGGCGGTCCGGCGCATAGACAAGGCTCGGCACCTCGAGCATCAAGCCGATCCGCAGGCCTGTTGGCATCTCGTGACCCAGGGCTGCCAGGCGCTCGAATTCACTTTCGACCATCTCCCGGCACCGGTAAAATTCGTCCGCTTCGGCGATCATGGGGAACATCACGTGGAGCGGACGTCCTGCGGCTCCACGGATCAGGGATTGGATCTGCATCCGAAATAGCAACGGACGGTCGAGACCCACCCGCACCGCCCGCCAGCCCAGTGCCGGGTTTGCCTCCTCGTTGCGGCGCATGTAGGGCAGCACCTTGTCCGAGCCGATGTCCAGTGTCCGGAAGATCACATCGCGGCCGTTCGCGGCATCGAGCACGCGCGCATACAGCGCTGTCTGCGCCTCGCGCCGCGGCATGCGATCGCGGATCATGAACTGCAGCTCGGTCCGGTACAGCCCCACACCTTCCGCGCCGGAATGCTCGAGGGAGGGCAGGTCTGCGAGGACACCGGCGTTCATCTTGATGGCGATGGTGACTCCATCTCGCGTGGTTGCGGGCTCGTGCCGAATCCCGCGATAAGCAATCCGGGCCTGCTCGGCCATCACGATCTTTTCGCGGAAGTGATCCAGCACGGTTTGCTCGGGACGCAGGTGCACGACGCCGCCGTCACCGTCGACGATGATCTTGTCGCCGCTGTTGGCATCGCGGGTTATGCGCTCGGCAAGGACCACCATCGGCATGTCGAGCGCGCGTGCCACAATTGCGGCGTGGGATGAGATCGCGCCTTCCTCCAGCACGACCCCCGACACCCGGCCGGCAAGGTCCATCAGTTCTCCTGGACCGATGTTGCGGGCGATCATCACGGCGTTCTCGGGGATCTCCTCTGCGCCGCCGCTCATCGGGTCGACCAGCAGCCGCAGCAAACGGTTCGCGAGATCGTCCAGGTCGTGCAAGCGCTCGCGCAGATACGGGTCCTTGACCCGCTCCATGCGGGCGCGCGCATCAGATTGCACTTTCTCGACCGCCACCTCAGCCGCCAGCCCCGAGTCAATCGCTTCGCCGAGGCGGCGCGCCCAGCCCTTGTCATACGCGAACATCCGATAGGCGGCGATGATGTCCCGGTGCTCGCCATCCTGCGCGAGACCCTCACGGGCCACGAGCCGATCCGCTTCCTCACGCAGCGCCCCGATCGCCTCATCGAGGCGGCGGCGCTCGGTTTCCGGATCTTCTGCGATGGGGTCAAACACCACAAGCCGAGGCTCGTGCAGATGCACGACACCTTCGGTCGTGCCCTCGCAGGCAGCGATCCCGTCGATCCGAAGCGGTCCCTGGCGGCGACCAGGACCTGCAGCGACACCCGCCGAGCCAAGAAAAGCACCTGCCTCCGCCATCTCGGCGATGACCATGGCCACCACCTCGAGCGCCTCGATCTCTTCGGCTTCGTAGGTGCGCGCCGTCTCGTTCTGCACCACGAGCACGCCCATCACCTCACCGATGCGTTGGATCGGCACACCGACGAAAGAGCGGTATCGCTCCTCCCCTGTCTCAGGCAGGTACCGAAAGCCCGGCTCGCTCTGGGCATCGCTGGTGGCAATCGGCTCGGCGCGCGCGGCGATGCGACCCACGAGCCCCTGCCCCACCCGGAGGCGCGCGGAATGCACCGAGTCCGCGCGCAGACCCTCGGTCGCGCAAAGCTCAAGCGTTTGTTCGTCGCGCTTCAGATAGATCGAGCAGACTTCGGCCACCATGTTCGCGGCAACCAAGCGCACGATCTTGTCGAGACGCTTCTGGGCGGCCGCGGTCTGGGGGGCGCTCGCCTCGTCATGACCCGTACCGGCCATGACGCTGCGAAGCGTCCTGAGCAGTGTACGGGATCCCCCCGGGATGGCGGGCATCCTGCCCTCCCTCATCTATCTTCTAGGACCACATCGGTCCCTGTACCGCGGTCAGGCCGCCTCGAGATCGAACGCCGCGTGCAGGGCTTGCACCGCAAGCTCAACATATCGCCGGTCGATCAACACGCTCACCTTAATCTCGGAGGTCGTGATCACCTTGATGTTCACCCCTTCGTCAGCAAGTGCCGAGAACATCCGCTTGGCGACGCCCGCATGGCTTCGCATGCCGATGCCGACCACCGAGACCTTGGCGACATCCTCATCAACGATGAGGGTCTGATAGCCGATCGTCTTCTGCGCCGTCTCGAGGGTGGCACGCGCCCGCGCGATCTGATCCGCCGAAAGGCTGAAGGTCATGTCCGTCATACCGTCGGCACCAATATTCTGGACGATCATGTCAACGTTTATGCCGTCATCCGCGAGAGGGCCAAAGATCGACGCTGCAACCCCCGGCCTGTCATCGACCTTCACAAGGGTGACCTTTGCCTCATCGCGCGAGTATGCGATGCCGCTGACGACATTTTGTTCCACGATATCCTCCTCGTCGCAGACAAGTGTGCCTGGTCCGTCCTCGAAGCTCGAGAGGACGCGCAAACGCACCTTGTAGCGCATTGCAAGCTCAACCGAGCGTGTCTGCAGGACCTTGGCACCGAGAGATGCGAGCTCCAGCATCTCTTCATAGGCGATCCGGTCGATCCGCGTCGCGCGCCGCTCGATGCGCGGGTCGGTGGTGTAGACGCCGTCGACATCCGTGTAGATGTCGCAGCGTTCCGCCCCCAAAGCGGCAGCCATGGCAACCGCCGAGGTGTCCGAACCGCCGCGCCCCAGCGTCGATATGCGGCCATCGGGTCCGATACCCTGAAAACCTGAGACGACGGCGTGCAGGCCCTCCTCAAACTTCTGTTCTATCAGCTCTGTGCCTATCTCGGTGATCCTCGCCGCCCCATGTGCCCCCGTTGTAAGCACAGGTATCTGCCATCCTTGCCACGATCTCGCGGGCACACCCATCTCTTGCAAGCACAGTGCCATCAAGCCGGATGTGATCTGCTCACCCGACGCGACCACGGCGTCGTACTCCCGCGCATCGAACAGGCCAGACGCATTCGAGCCAGACGGCGTCGATGCCTGACGCACCCATTGGACAAGCTCGTTTGTCCGTCCGGCCATAGCGGACACAACCACGACGACGGCGTGCCCCGCGTCGACTTCGCGCCTTACTTTTGCGGCCGCGTTTCGGATGCGTTCAAGATCGGCAACAGATGTGCCGCCGAACTTCATCACCAGCCGCGGGGCGGTGCGGGACATCTGCGAGCTCCGGGCGCAGGGGAAAACGGATGCCGGTCATTGCCGGGCGCGCGTGCTATATCGCTCCCGACCCGTCACCGCAAGTCGACACCCTCGTGTGTTGATCAACCCGCGCAGTGATCCGCGACGCTATTGGAACTCGGCAATCCGTTCGGGACGCGCCGCTGCAATCTCGAGCACGTCGGCCAACACAAGCGAGCGGTTGAAAAACGCCCGGCCGATGATCACGCCAGAGATGTTGTAGACGTACCGCAGCGTCGACAGGTCATCGAGCGTCTTTACAAGTCCGCTCGATATTACCGGCGTGCGCGTCGCCGCGGCGGCCTTCGACGTTAATGCGATACTTGACTCCGGCTGATCGAGGTCGCGATCGATGTCGGTGAGAATGAAAGCCGCAAGCGGTGCATCCGCAAAAGTGCGGATGAAGTCGATCGGATCGAAGATCGTGGTTTCCGTCCAGCCTTCCGCCATGACCTTTCCCTTCCAGACATCGACGGCAACCACGATCTGGTCCGGGTAGGTTTTTGCAGCGCGGAGCACCAGCTCGGGAGAGCGCACGGCGGCGGTGCCGATCACGATCCTCGCCGCGCCAGCATCCGCCCAATGCTCGACGAACTCCATGCTCCGAACGCCGCCGGCAACTTGCACCGGAACCTCGGCATGGCGAATGATCTCTTCGACAATCTCCGTGTTCGATCCGGCCCCGATAGCCGCGTCGAGATCGACTACATGCAGACGTTCAGCGCCCTCTTCGACGAAACGCCGCGCCGCAACCACCGGGTCAACGTGCCAGATTTGCGGTTCATCCATCTTTCCGCGGACCAAGCTCACGCAGCGTCCGCTTTGCAGTTCAATCGTCGGATAGACCAGCATGTCTGCTTCCTCCCGTCGTCGAGATTTCATTTTGCTCGCGTGTCGACATTCACCGACGGAAGCGGGAACGGACACTGGGATGCCTACGGGAGAGTCGCTGCACAGCGATTCGTGTCAAGCAGTCGTGGAACAGCGCCCCCCTACGCGGGGCCGAGCGGACCGTCTTGCGGCCAAGCTCAATCGTCGCGACGATTGAACCAGGGCAGCGGAGTGACCGGGATGCCATCCTGATGCAGGAGACGTGCATCATCGAGACTGGCCTCGCCCCAGATCGCCTCTTTCTCTGCGTCGGTTTCGTGTATGCGCCGTGCTTCCTCGGCAAAGCTCTCGCCGACATAGCGGGAGTTTTTCTCGACGTGCTTGCGCAGCGCTCGCAGAGCCGTTTCGGCTGGACTGGCAGGTGCGCTCAAGGGTCCCGCCGGCTCAGGAAGAGAGTTCCCCGACGGGATCTGTGCCGCACTCTCGTCTCGTGTGCTCACCGCGGGGGCCATGATAGCTTTGTCCACGTCAGGATTGCCACACACCGCACACGCAAGCTGTCCGGCGTTGGACAACGTCTCGAACGCCGCGGAATCTTTGAACCACGATTCGAAGAGATGGCCGTCTGCGCATCTGAGCGCATATTTGATCATGTTTTTCCTGTCACAAGCTCTGTGCACCTCGTCTCAAATATATGACGTTTCGCTGAAAGCAATTGCCGTTCTATGAACAGCATCGATCATGATAGCGTTACAGCACTGTCGTGAATCGCAAAGTCCTGACCTGCCGAGACGTGCGCGCAATCATTCTCATATTCGCTCCTGCGGTTTTTGCTGCGGTCACAGGCCTTGTGGCGGACGCGGTCTGGTCGCAGGCGGCCACGACGATCCTGGCTGCCAGCATTGGCGCTCTGGTGGGCACGGCGACCTTCGGCGTTGAGCCCCCTGCGGAGAAGACAACTCATATAGCGGAAGTGGCCCCCAAACCTGAGCCGACGAACGAAACCTTGGCGGCAGGCGCAGGAAGGGCGCTGCTCGAAGAACTGCCGATCGGGATCATCGTCGTCGCGGATCCGGGCTCGGTCGAATTCGCGAACAGGTCTGCGCTTGAAATGTTCGGGCTGAGCCGGTCCGTCGGCGCACACGTTTCGGTTTTCCGCGTCCCGCGCCTTCTCGAAGCCATTGAACTGGCACTGCGCCATCGTGCGAGCAGTGACTTGACGATTATGGTCTCCCGTCATTCGGAGAGGCACCTCGACATCCAGGTTCGGCCACTTTCGCCGACCGGCCGGCTGTCCAGATCGCGAGCGGAAGCTCTTGTCGTGCTGGAGGATCGGACAGAGGCCCGCGTTGCACAAGCCATCCACCGTGACTTCGTTGCAAATGCCAGTCACGAACTCAAGACGCCTCTCGCCGCCATTTCGGGCATCATCGAGACGCTGCAGGGCCACGCAAAGGAAGATCCGGGCGCAACGGAGCGTTTCCTGGGGATCATGTCGAGCCAGACGGCTCGGATGGCGCGCCTTGTACAAGACCTGCTCTCGCTGAACCGCATCGAGGTGAACGAGCGCGTCGCGCCAAGCGAACCGCTGGATCTGGGCCGCCTCGTCGCCGAGATTTGCGACAGCCAGAGTCCGATGGCCGAGGCACAGGGGATGAGGCTCGTGCTCAGAGAGTCCGAAGAAAGTATCATTGTTCTCGGAGATTCCGGCGAGTTGTCGCAGCTGTTTAGAAACCTCATCGACAACGCCACAAAGTACGGTCGCCGGGACACAGACATTCGCGTGGGCTTCCGCCGAGATGACACGGACCGACGCGGCATGATCGGGGTTTTTATAGCTGACAAGGGAATAGGTATCGCGCGGGAGCATATTCCCCGCCTGACGGAGCGGTTCTATCGTGTTTCCGTCAGCCGCTCGCGCGAGCGTGGTGGAACCGGACTCGGATTGGCGATCGTTAAGCACATCATCAACCGGCATCGCGGGGATTTGTCGATCGAGAGCACGCCCAATGAAGGCTCGGAGTTCGTGGTGTGGCTGCCGATACACGTGCCCAAAGAAGGGCATGACCAGTCTCGCGGCAAGTACCTTCGGGCCGTCGACGCCGCCTAGATCGCGCCCAAACAACAGCATGGTCCTGACATTCCCCGCCTCTTTCGGACAGGGCTGCGGATGCCTGATGCAAGCCCTACCCCAAGGCTTCGGCAATGCGGAGTGAAGTACTGCACTTTGATTCCCGCAAAACACGCGGGAATTTCCTGTGATGGTGTTTTATTCATATAAAACAGATAGTTATTGTGTCACAAATTCCACACTTAAATGTCGTTTGAGCTTTGCTTTAGACCCCTAGGTTGCCGTCGTCGGTCGGCGTAGCGGGACGGCGTTCTCAGGAGCGCGGTGGGCAGTAACGCAATGCATCACTTGGCCCCTTACGTGAGCGACATGGGAGGACTTTCCTACGCACCGTTGCATCTGCAACGAAACCTGAGCTGGAGCTAACGTCGTGAAAACACTCACCACCAGCGTGGCCGTCGCCGCGCTCGCAACCTTCGCACTGGCCGGCAATGCCATCGCACGCGACCAAATCAAAATTGTTGGTTCGTCGACGGTGTTCCCGTTCTCGACCGCTGTGGCCGAATCCTTCGGCAAGTCGACCGGAAACCCGACCCCGGTTGTGGAATCGACCGGTTCGGGCGGCGGACTGAAGTTGTTCTGCTCGGGTGTCGGCACCGACACACCGGACATCACGAACGCTTCGCGCCGCATGAAGGCGAAAGAGTTCAAGACCTGCCAAGAGAACGGCGTGACCGACGTCGTCGAGTCCATCGTCGGCTTTGACGGCATCGTCGTCGCCAACGACAAGAGCGGCCCGACCTTCGCACTCACCCGCGCGCAGCTCTTTACAGCGCTTGTGAAAGGCCAGGGCGAACCGACCAACTGGAACGAAATCGATCCGTCGCTCCCGGCGATCAAGATCGAAGTTTTGGGCCCGCCGCCGTCATCGGGCACCCGCGACGCCTTCGAAGAGCTGGCGCTCGAGAAAGGCTGCGAAGCAGCCGGTGCCGCTGAAGAAGTCTGCGACAATATCGAAGTTCGTGACGACGGGGCATTTGTCGACGCTGGCGAGAACGACAACCTGATCGTTTCGAAGCTGCAGGCCAACCCGAATGCTGTCGGCGTGTTCGGCTTCTCGTTCCTTGATCAGAATGCTGACAAGATCAAAGGCGCCACGGTCGGTGGCGTCGAGCCCACCTTCGACAACATTGCGTCGGGTGACTACCCGGTGTCGCGTTCCATGTACTTCTACATCAAGAAAGCCCACGTCGGCGTCGTTCCGGGCATCATGGAGTATGCGGCTGAGTTCGTTTCTCCGGAAGCTTCGGGCAGTGACGGCTACCTGACCGAAAAAGGTCTGATCCCGCTGCCGGAAGATGCGCATGCGCAGAACGCCGAGAAAGTTCTCGGCCAGGCGACCATGACGGGCAACGAGCTCTGATTGTCTGACCTAACCGTGGCGGGCGTCTGCCCGCCACGGCATTCTACCCGGCGGTTTCGCAGTCGCCGGGATTTCGTGACGCTCCGCAATAGAAGGCGGTGTCGGCGCGGGTAGGGGGGAGAGCTTCGCATGTTGCCTTTGACACTATTGGTTATTGCCTTTCTGGCGATCGCCGGGTTTGCAGTGGGGCGGAACAGGGCCATCACTGCGGCCGACGGCAAGCTCGCCAACCTTCATTCCCGCCCGAGTTACCACGGTCTGTACTGCCTGTTGTGGATCGTGATCGTAGGATACGGGGCCTACATGGTCGCGGGCACGGCCATGAGCAGCTACGTCGCCGGCGCGATGCGCACCGCGGTCGAAGCGAACGCGCCCGACCTGCCAGACCTTGTGAAAACCCAGGCCATTCTCGACGCCCAAGCGCTTGCCACCGGCGGCATCGCATCTGCCGATGACGAACTGCGCCGCGCGCTGTCCGAGCGATATATCGAAGTAGACAGCATCCGGACCTGGGTGATTGCAATTCTGAGCCTCATCGCGGCCGGCGCAGCGTTCTATTTTACCTATCGCCAGCTCAACGCCGACTTTCGCGCCCGCAACCGGGCCGAGCGGATCCTGCGCACGGTGCTTTGGCTCACCGCCGCGGTCGCCATCCTGACCACGATCGGTATCGTGCTTTCTCTGGTCGGCGAGACGCTGAACTTCTTCGCAAGTCTGAATTGGCGCGTCGACGCGTTCCTGTTCGGCACAACCTGGAGCCCGCTCTCCGGCGTGCACGAAGGGGCTCTGTCAGCCGAAAAAGTCGGGGCCGTTCCGCTCTTCCTCGGCACCTTCATGATCACCTTGATCGCGATGATCGTCGCGGTGCCTGTCGGATTGTTCGCGGCCGTCTATCTCTCGGAGTTCGCAACACCCAGAGTGCGCGCCTGGGCCAAGCCGCTTCTCGAAGTGCTCGCCGGCGTTCCGACAGTGGTCTACGGCTTCTTTGCTGCCATCACGGTCGCTCCCGCCATGGTGGGCATCGGCGACGCAATTGGCCTGAATGTCGAAGCCGAGAGTGCTCTGGCGGCTGGGTTGGTCATGGGAATCATGATCATCCCCTTCATTTCTTCGCTTTCCGATGACGTCATCAACGCGGTTCCTCAGGCATTGCGCGACGGATCGTTCGGCCTGGGCGCGACCAAGGCAGAGACGATCATGAAGGTTGTTCTGCCCGCGGCCCTGCCCGGCATCGTTTCAGCTGTGCTGCTCGGCATCAGCCGAGCGGTCGGAGAGACGATGATCGTCGTCATGGCGGTTGGCCAGAGTGCCAACCTCACCTTTAACCCGCTCGACAAGGTGACCACCGTCACGGTGCAGATCGTGATGCTGATCCTCGGCGACACGGAGGCGGAGACAGCGGCAGGTCCTGCCTACGCGCTCGGCTTCACACTTTTCTTCGCGACACTGGGTCTCAACATTCTGGCACTGCGCATGGTGCGCAAGTACCGGCAGAAATACGACTGAGGGAGTTGGCCATGCCTGATGGCACAATCGATATGACCGCCCTCTCGGCGAAGCACACATCGGAAGAATCCGCCCGGTTGATGCGCAAGAGGCACTGGTCCGAATGGCGGCTCAAGGCGTACGGGATTCTCGCACTCCTTGTCGCTGTCCTTGCCCTGAGCACGCTCATCTACACGATCGCCGTGAAAACCCTCGGCGTTCTGAACGAATACTATCTGTCACTCGAGACCACGATCGAGGTTTCCGACCGTGAAATGGCGCGGATCGATGATCCGAACCCTCGGCTAGTACCGATCCTAAACGGCGTTATCCGCGACGCGACGATCGAAGCTGTCGGCGGAGACATCGACAGACGCGAACGGCGCGAATTGACGGCGCTTCTTTCGACGGATGCGGGTCTCGAGCTTGGACGGATCGTGAAGTCGGACCAATCTCTGATCGGTGGCTCGCTGCTGTTTGATGCATTGCTCGACGATCAGGTCCAACTCTACCTGAAGGGTGACCTCGGCAAGCTCAAGGACGCCGGTGTGACGGGTGGCGCAAAGATTGTGGGTGAAGGAACGGGCGCCGTTGGCGATCAACTGACCGTTGATTTCGAGCCGGGCTCCTTCGGTGAGGCTCGAGTGAGCATCCGCGACTCCCGCGCCGCAGCCGCTCGCGTTCAGCGACGAATTGCACGAAACGAGGCCCGTGCTGTCGAAGAGATCCAGGGTCTCTTGGACGATGCAACGGACGAAGCCGCACGTGCCGGCCTGCAGACCAGGCTCGACGGTTTCATCGCGACACGAGATGCCGCCAATGCCCGAGCGGATCAGTTGCTAAGCGATGCGACTGAATTCACGACTGTCTTCTCGCTCACGGACTTGGACCCGACGATTCTGATCCGGATCAACCGCGGATGGATCAAGGTCACAGAACTCGCCCCGGATTCCGCGACGGGAGTCGTGTACCGACCGCTGGACAGCACTGAACCTGCAGATGCCGGTTCGTGGGAAGCCTTGCTCTTCGATCGTCCCGAGGCGGAGCGCAAGCTGACCGACAAGCAACTCGTCTGGCTCGAAGTCTTCGAAAGAGAAGGCAAGATCGAGCAAGTGTCGAACACACGTCTACTCTTCTCATCGGACAGCTCGAATGCCGAACTCGCCGGTATCTGGGGCGCTCTGATCGGATCATTCTGGACGATGATCGTGACGTTCCTTCTGGCCTTCCCGATCGGTGTGATGGCCTCGATCTATCTCGAGGAGTTCGCACCGAAAAACCGGGTGACCGAGCTGATCGAGGTGAACATCAACAACCTCGCGGCTGTGCCATCCATCGTGTTTGGTCTGTTGGGCATCACGGTGCTCATCTCGGGTGTGCAGCTCTTCGGGGTCAATCTCTTCGACGGCATCCTGAAGAACATTGCGGAAGACCCGCGATCGACACCGCTCGCCGGCGGCGTGGTGCTCGCCCTGATGTCGCTCCCCACAATCATCATCGCGGCGCGCGCCTCGATCAAGGCTGTGCCGCCGTCAATCAAAGACGCAGCCCTCGGTTTGGGGGCGTCACGCCTCCAGACGGCAACCCATCACGTGCTGCCGCTGGCCATGCCCGGTATTCTTACAGGCACGATCATTGCGATGGCTCAGGCACTGGGCGAAACAGCGCCGCTGATCATCGTTGGAATGAACGCCTTTATCCAGGATCCACCCACAGGGCCTCTGGACAAAGCAAACGTTCTACCCTCATTGATCTACCTCTGGAACAACCAGTCCGAGCGACTGTTCGACGGGAAGACTGCGGCGGCGATCTCGGTGTTGCTGATCTTCCTTATTCTGATGAATGCCCTAGCAGTGCTGCTGCGCAAACGCTTTGAAAGGCGGTGGTGAGATGGCCGACGGAAGCGCCGAGACGGCAACCGAAAGCAAAATTTCGGCGACTGAGGTCGACGTGTACTATGGAGACACGCACGCGATCAAAAACGTCTCCGTGGAAATCGAAAACACGACGGTGACGGCGTTCATCGGGCCCTCCGGCTGCGGCAAGTCGACCTTCCTGCGCTGCCTGAACCGCATGAACGATACCATTGATATCTGCCGGGTGACCGGCAGCATTCTCCTGGAAAATCATGACATCTATGCGCGCGACATCGATCCGGTGCAGCTTCGCGCCCGCGTCGGCATGGTGTTCCAGAAGCCCAATCCATTTCCCAAGTCGATCTTCGACAACGTCGCCTACGGGCCGCGCATTCACGGCCTCGCAGGGTCACGCGCGGATCTTGAGCAGATCGTCGAGCAGAGTTTGCGTCGTGCCGCGCTGTGGGACGAAGTGAAGGACCGGCTGGAAGAACCCGGAACCGGACTTTCCGGTGGCCAGCAGCAGCGTCTGTGCATTGCGCGCGCGGTGGCGACGGCCCCTGAGGTGCTTCTGATGGACGAGCCCTGCTCGGCGCTCGACCCCATCGCAACAGCACAGGTTGAAGAACTGATCGACGAATTGCGTGAAAGCTATTCCGTCGTCATCGTCACGCACTCGATGCAGCAGGCAGCCCGGGTGAGCCAGAAAACGGCGTTTTTCCACCTGGGACATCTTCTCGAGTTTGGCGAAACCTCGAAGATCTTCACGAACCCCGACCATGAGAAGACGCAGCAGTACATCACCGGACGCTTCGGATAGGTCCGAGATCAAGAGGTAAGCGCGCACCGCGCCGAGATATGTTGCCATGAGTGCAATGTCGAACCACATCGTCACGGCGTTCGATCACGACCTCAGAGGGATCTCGGCGCGCATCTCGGAGATGGGCGGGCTTGCCGAGGAGCAATTGAGTTCGGCCATCGAGGCGCTCATGGTGCGCGATGCCGAGCTCGCCTCAGAAGTCATTCGCAACGACAAGCGGCTCGACGACATGGAGGTTGCTCTCGAGCGCAGTGCAATCGAGGTCATGGCACTGCGCCAGCCCGTGGCCAGTGATCTGCGCGAGGTGGTGGCCGCCCTGAAGATCGCCTCGACGCTCGAGCGCATCGGCGACCTGGCGAAGAATGTGGCGAAGCGCGGCCTCGTCCTCAATCAAAGCGCGCCGCTCAAGATCGCCCCGTCCGTCGTTCGGATGGGCAAGCAGACACGCACCCTTCTGGCTGAGGTGCTCGATGCCTATACGGCACGCGACACGGCGCTCGCCGTCTCGGTCTGGAAGCGCGACGTCGAAATTGACGAAATGCACAACTCGATCTTTCGCGAGCTGATCACCTACATGATGGAAGATCCTCGCACGATTGGTCTGTCGTCGCAAATGCTGTTCATCGCGAAGAACTTCGAGCGCATCGGTGATCACGCCACGTTCATCTCCGAAATGACCTACTACGTCGTGGAAGGTGAACCCCTGGGGGATGACAGGCCCAAGGGCGAGTCTTTCGCAGATGTGCCCTTGCCGGATCCAAACGGATGACGATGGCAGCCCTGCATTTGTCAGTGGCACAGACCTTCCACAGGAGTGACGCTACATGAACGCGCGCATACTGGTTGTCGAGGATGAGGAGCCGATATCGGCGCTGCTGGAGTACAACCTCGGGAAAGAGGGGTTCGATGTCAGCATCTGCGCCGATGGCGAGGATGCGATGATGACTATAGAGCATGACAAACCGGATCTCGTGCTCTTGGATTGGATGTTGCCCGGCATCTCGGGACTGGAGATCTGCAGAAGGGTTCGCGCCCGCACCGAGTTGCGCGATACGCCGGTTATCATGCTGACAGCGCGTGGCGAGGAAGAGGACCGTGTCAGGGGTCTGGACATCGGTGCCGACGACTACCTCACGAAGCCGTTCTCGGTTCCGGAGCTGACTGCACGGGTGCGTGCACTTCTGCGGCGTTCCCGGCCGACCATCGCGTCCGATGCCGCGACCTTCGGTGACATCGTTCTGGATCGCGAGACCCATCGCGTCCACCGTGCATCCCGCGAGATACACCTCGGTCCGACCGAGTTCCGGCTGCTTGATTGCCTGATGCAACGCCCCGGCCGCGTCTACAGCCGCGAGCAACTGCTCGATCTGGTCTGGGGTCGTGATGTCTATGTGGAAGTGCGAACGGTCGACGTACATGTGGGCCGGCTGCGCAAGGCAATCAACCGACGTGGTGAGCGCGATCCGATCCGAACGGTCCGCGCGGCGGGCTACGCCTTTGACGAGAAGTACGGCAACTAGGCTGCTTCATGCGCAGACCGGCGTCGGTACGCGCTAGCGATTGGCCCTGGCACGGTCGCGCCGGGTCGACATCGGCTGGAAGGCGACCGAGACGTGGTTCTGGCAATAGGGCTTGCCAGGCACGGCGGGCAGGCCGCAGAAGCTGAAATCCTCGTCCGTCGGATCGCCGATCGGCCACTTGCATGTCCGTTCGGTCAGTTCCAGAAGCGTAAGATGGCGCGCCATCTTCTCGATCTCCGCAAGGGTCGCGCGGGCAGCTTCCTCCTCTGGCGTCGGCGCCCCGGGCGCGCGCGGCTGCGTCGCGTCCCGGATGGCGGGTGGCGCACGGCGCACCGGTTCGGTCGGTGCAGGTGGCTCCGCGGTACGGGCTTCCGGAACCGGTTCCTTTCTTGGTGGCTCGGCTGCCGGTGCGGCGGTGGAAGGTGCCGGGGACGCACTCTTCACCTCGTCTGCACCACCACCAGCACCCGGAGCGGCACCCCGGTTGGACAGTCCGAGACGATGAACCTTGCCGATAACCGCGTTGCGCGTGACGCCACCCAGCGTCTTCGCGATCTGACTGGCACTCATGCCCTCGGACCAGAGTTCCTTCAGTTTCTCAACACGCTCGTCGGTCCAGGACATCCATGTCTCCCAATGAGGACTTCGAGGCCCGCGGCGCCAATGCGCATTGCCGGGTCTCCGATCTGCTTGATGTATAGACATCGTATGATAGTTGGTTGAGCCGCCGAAACAAGACATCGGCGCCATCGAGAACCAACGCGCGGCGAGGTGTGCCATATGTCCAGCCCTCAGGCAATCGGCGAAAGGCGCTTCGGACGGGTAAACTGGCGCGGGCTGGCAACACTTATCGAGCGTGAAATCCGGCGCTTCATGGTCGTCTACACGCAGACCGTGCTGGCCCCAGTCGCCACGTCGGTGCTGTTCATGACAGTCTTCGTGCTCGCATTCGGTGCCCGACGCAGCGGAACAACCGAGCTCCCGTTCGAGCAGTTCCTTGCGCCCGGCATACTGATGATGGCTGTGATCCAGAACGCGTTTGCGAACACCTCCTCCTCGTTGATGATCGCGAAGATTCAGGGAAACATCGTCGACACGCTCATGCCGCCGCTCAGCGCCACCGAGATCCTCGTCGGTTATGTCTCAGGTGGCCTCGTGCGCGGCGTGATCTGCGCCACCGCAGTCATGATCGTGATCTTTCCGGCTGTCGGTCTCTGGCCGTCGAACCTCGCGTGGATGGTGTTCTTCGCGCTCAGCGGATCGGTGATGCTGTCGCTGCTGGGAATTCTCGCCGCAGTCTATGCGACGCGGTTCGATCAGATGGCGGCAATTACGAACTTCGTCATCACCCCACTCAGCTTCCTGTCGGGAACATTCTATTCCATCGCCGCACTTCCAGATGCCTTCCAGTTCGCGAGCCAGGCAAACCCGTTCTTCTACCTGATCGATGGTTTTCGGTACGGAGCGCTCGGGATGAGCGATGCAAACCCCTGGACCGGACTTGCGTTCACGGTGGTGATCAACATCGGGCTCTGGGGGCTTGCTTGGCGCTGGCTGAACTCGGGCTACCGGTTGAAACCCTGAGTGGTTGGCCAGCGCTGAAAAGTTCCGAGCCCGATACATCTACGCGCCGCACATCTAACGCGCCGCGACGAGGCGCTGAGATAGCCTCGGTGCTTGGCGCACCATCGGTGTCGGCAACACACGCCGCCGCGCAAATCACAGCACTGAACAGTGTGACCAGAGCGCTCACGTCACGTTTGCGCTGCCCTCATGCCACTCAACCTTTCAGTCGATTTGGCCCCAAACGGCCGTGACAAAGCCGGACCAAAGAAATCATCCAGGAAGCCTTCGAACCAACGGCCCTGGGCTGCGTCGTGCTGCACTTGCAAACGATCCTGCTCTTCCCGACTCTGAGCGTGAGGTTTGCCATAGGCTGCCCAGTCGGCGTCCTGCCAGCGACGGAACCCCGCCGGCGTCACTTCTGCATGAAACTGGAACGCATAGGCTGACCGGCCATATCGCATGGCCTGCTGCGGGAAGAGCTCGGAGGATGCCAGACGCTCTGCCCCGGCCGGCAGATCGAAGCCATGAAAGTGTGACTGGCAGACCCAGAGCTGGTCCGGGAAGAGCGCACGCCCCGGTTCGGTTGGCTGGATCGAGTAGTATCCGAACTCGTGCGGCTCGCCCACGAGGGGACCGCAACGCGCTCCAAGGACATGAGCAATTGACTGAGCACCCTGACAAATGCCCAGGATTGGAACGTTGCGCGTCAAGCACTGCTCGATCCAGCGATGCTCCTCGAGCAGGAAGGGGTGCCGATCGGTCTCAAATACATTGAAGGGACCGCCATAGACGACAGACGCCACAACGCTGTCGTCAACCTCGCCGAGCGTATCGCCAGCGAAGGGACGGCGCGTCTCAGGCTCTAAGCCGCATCGGTGCATGAAGACCGTCACACGATCATCCATCGGCTCATGGCCGTGGCGGATCAGAACAACACGTTCCACGTCACTTCCTCCCGTGCACATTTTCACTGTGACTTAAAGCACCATCAAGGAGCCCGATTGACACCTCCGACCCGATCATCAATAACACTCTAGTCGCCCCCCGGGACACCGCCTGTGGGGCGCTTTTGCTTTTTAACCGACGCACTGCGTCACATCTGAAGGAGACCCAACCGTGATCTCGCCCGTCATGCCGACTTACGCACGGGCACCGCTCGCATTCGAGCGGGGTGAGGGATCGTGGCTCTATACCGTTGATGGCGAGAAGTATCTCGACTTCGGTAGCGGTATCGCAGTCAACGTTCTCGGCCATGCCCATCCGAAGCTCGTCGAAGCTTTGGAAGGACAGGCCCGACGACTTTGGCACGTCTCCAATCTCTACGACATCCCCGGACAGGAAAAACTTGCGCAGAAGCTCGTGGACGCCACGTTTGCGGACACGATCTTCTTCGGAAACTCGGGCGCCGAGGCGATGGACCTCGCCATCAAGATCGCCCGAAAGTACTGGTCCGCGAAAGGCGAGAGCCGTCACCGGATCATCACGTTCGAGGGCGCTTTCCATGGCCGCTCGCTCGGTACGATCTCGGCTGCGGGGGGAGCGAAGCTGGTGGACGGCTTCGGCCCGCTTCTGCCGGGGTTCGACATCCTGCCATTCGGGGACCACGAAGCAGTGCGAACCGCTGTCGGCCCCGAAACAGCGGCCATCATGATCGAGCCGATCCAGGGGGAGGGCGGAATCCGTCCCGTGCCAAAGGAGTGCCTGCGCGGGCTGCGCGCGCTGTGCGACGAGCATGGACTTCTGCTGATCTTTGACGAGATCCAGACGGGGGTTGGACGAACGGGGCACCTCTTCGCCCATGAAGCGGCCGGCATCGCGCCGGACATCATGGGAATCGCCAAGGGAATTGGCGGCGGCTTTCCGATCGGGGCCTGTCTCGCCACCGAGGCGGCAGCAGCCGGCATGGTGCCGGGCACCCATGGGTCAACCTATGGCGGCAATCCGTTGGGCTGTGCTGTTGGATGTGCCGTTCTGGACGAGGTGCTGTCTGACGGCTTCCTTGAAGAAGTTCGCCGCAAGGCAGGCCACCTGCGCCAACGCTTGGCCGAAATTGCCGACAACAATCCGGACCTCATTGCGGAAGTTCGCGGAGAGGGACTGCTCATCGGCATTCGCTTTCACGAGACCACTCCCGTCGGCGACGCGGTGGGGGCGGCTCGTGATGCAGGTCTGCTGACTGTGCCTGCTGCCGAGAACACCATGCGGTTCCTGCCCCCGCTCAATGTCTCGGAGAGCGAGCTGTCCGACGCTGTGAGACGGCTGGAAGCCACCTGCGCGCAACTGAAAGCGCGGGAGGCATGACCACCCGGCACTTTCTCGATCTCGATCAGATTCCCCCGGAGCAACTCCGGGGGATCCTTGACGAAGCCAATCAGGTGAAGGCGCTGCGAAACGGCTGGCCGCGGTTGCGTCCTGATGCGGACCAAGCTCTGGCCGATCGTGTGGTGGCCCTCATCTTCGAGAAGCCCTCAACCCGAACGCGCATCTCGTTTGATGTGGGGGTTCGTCAGATGGGCGGCCAAACCATGGTGCTCTCGGGCAGCGAGCTTCAGCTTGGCCATGGCGAGACCGTAGGCGACACGGCACGTGTGCTCTCGCGCTATGTGGATGCGATCATGATCCGCACGTTCCAGAAAGCCACGCTGGACGAAATGGCCGAGGCCGCGACGGTTCCGGTGATCAACGGTCTGACCAATACGAGCCACCCCTGCCAGATCATGGCCGACGTGATGACGTATGAGGAGCACCGCGGACCCATTCAAGGGGCGCGGATCGTCTGGACGGGTGATGGGAACAACGTCTTCGCCTCTTTCGCTCACGCGGCGAAAGCGTTCGACTTCCAGCTCGTTTTCTCGGGACCGGAGACATTGGACCCAGACCCGGACGTCATAGCGACCGCTGGCGCACATCTCGAGATCGAACGTGATCCGCATCGTGCTGTTGCCGGGGCCGATGCGGTGATCGCGGACACATGGCTCTCAATGCATGACGATGTGTCTGCCCGAGACCGCCGACACAACCAGCTACGGCCATTCCAAGTGGATGCGTGCCTCATGGCCAGAGCAAATGACGATGCCATATTCATGCATTGTCTGCCTGCGCATCGTGAGGAGGAGGTTACCTCCGAGGTGTTTGACGGTCCGCAGTCCGTAGTCTTCGACGAGGCTGAAAACCGCCTGCATGTGCAAAAGAGCATCATCAAATGGTGCCTGGCATAGACCGCTGACATCGTCGCCTTGGTGGCTCCAGGCGCTATCGAAACCCGATCCTGCTCCCAACAACTGGCGTCGCGCTCTGATCGGTGCAGGGCGTGGCCCCGATAACGCCCAATTCATGCCACTCCGTGAAAGTATGGAACATCACTCAACCAGTGGTGATTCTAGGCGACGCTGTCTGCCGCACAAAATTGCTGGTGAGCCGAAGGAGAGTTTCGTTGAACGATGTTTCCCAGAAGCCAGCCGAGTTTCTCGACTATGTCGCGCCAACCTGGTTTCAGGAGCTGGCGTCGGGACTGGCAATCCGCTCGCAATTCGTACTGTCCGGCAATTTCCGCGATCTGTACCCGGTGCGCGAGCGCAACGAGATTGGCTTCGTGCCGTTCGACACTGCGGTTTGGCGCGTGCTGGAGGGGCAAGGCTACGCAGCGCTGCTCCTGCATGATCCGATCGCCGGCCTTCGCCTTCATCCCGACTGCGACCCCCGGGTCGGAGAGTACCTGCGCGATCTCGGCATCGAGATGGGCGGCGCCGCGCGCACTCCTGAAGAAACCGCCTGCCTCGCGACAACGGTGATGAACGAAGCCAGGCTCCCGATGGCGCTGATGCTGGACTACGTGTCGACTGTCATTCGCCGACCAGGACCAGATGTCGACAGATTGTTCGTGGAGCTAGACAAGACCGCCCGAGCACCTGCGCCAAAGCGGCCAGAACTGGACTGGTCTTGCCCGCCCCGGAATGCGGTACTCTGGGTGGTCGATCGAGCGGGCGATATGCCAGACTGGTTCACCGTCGCAAATCCAACGCTGCGCGACATCTTCATTGGCATGCCGGATCTCGGCGACCGGACAAGTTTCATGAGTGCAGTCGCGAGCGGCCTGCACGACCACGCGACAATCTCGCTGGAAGATCGCCAGAACCACGTCGAGCAATTCGCCGTGCGTTGTGAAGGCATGTCGCTGCGGGACATGCTCGGCGTCATAGAGCTCGCTCAGGCCGAAAAGATCGGGCTTGTCGAAATCAACGAGGCCTTGCGCAGCTACCGGCTTGGAACGACGCGCAATCCGTGGACATCGCCTGTCATGCGCACAAGGGTCAGAAAAGCAAAGTCCGTGCTCGAGAGCCGTGTGAAGGGACAGCCGCGAGCGCTCGAGAAAACCTATGACATCCTTGTCCGTTCGATCATGGGGCTTTCCGGCGCGCAGACCACTAGCCGCGGCAACCGTCCGCGCGGTGTGCTGTTCTTCGTCGGGCCGACAGGTGTCGGCAAAACCGAACTTGCCAAGGCCGTCGCTGAGGTGATGTTCGGTGATGAATCTGCGATGAACCGTTTCGACATGTCGGAGTTCATGGCCGAGACGTCGATCGGCCGCCTGATCGGACCGCCACCTGGCGCACCGGGGCACGAGAACGGCGGCGAGCTTGTGAATGCTGTGCGCGCGCGTCCGTTCAGTGTCTTTCTCTTCGATGAGATCGAGAAGGGACACCCGCGCATTCTGGATGCCTTCCTGCAAATCCTCGATGACGGCCGGCTCTCTGACTCGCGTGGTGAAACCGGCTATTTCTCCGAGTCATTGATCATATTCACGTCAAACGTCGGTATGGTGGGTGGCGACAAGACGAACAATTCCGGTCAGGCAGTGCTGCCTTCCGATGCCCCGGAAGTTGTCGAGGAAAAGCTCACCCGTGCGGTCAGCGACCACTTTCGTTACGAGCTCAAGCGACCTGAGCTCATGAACCGTCTCGGCCAGAACATCGTGCCGTTCGAGTTCATCAATTCACGAAGCGCCTCGGTGATTTTCAATGCGGTCTGCCGCCGGGTGTTCGCGGCGGTCAAGGAAGAGCACAACGTTGCCATCGGTATGACCGAGCACGCACATGAAGAGCTGATGTCGCTTTGCACATTCGATCTCAACGATGGCGGTCGTGGCATCGGCAACAGGATCGAAAGCAATCTGATCAACCCGCTCTCGCAGCTGTTGTTCCACAACGACCACGCCAAGCGGATCAAGATCACCGGGATCGACACGAGCAGCCGTGAGACCAAGTTGGTGGCTGAGTGGCACGCAGAGCGCCGCACGAAGCCGCGCTGAGCGCCGAAATCAGGCGGTTCAACCAAGTTACAGAAGAGATACAATTCAGACCCTGCCCTGAAACAGGCATGAAACCAAACGGCTCGCTCAAGACATTCGAGTGAAACACGCCCGATCTAACTTCTCCTTATTGGAACTGCAGCTTCAGCGGTTCGGCGAAAGAACTCCGCAGAGGGCGGACGATTGCCAACAAGGAGAGGACTATGAACAAGATCGACAGCACAGTTTCCCCAGATTTCGCGGCTATCAAGGTCAAGCAGAACGCGGCATGGTCATCGGGTGACTACGCCAAGGTCGGTGTCACCTTGCAGATTGTGGGAGAGACGCTTGCCGAAACCTTGGATGTTGGTCCGGACCGGCGGGTGCTCGACGTCGCTGCTGGGAACGGAAACGCCACGCTCGCCTTTGCACGCCGCTGGTGTGAGGTGATCTCGACCGATTATGTCCCGACGCTGCTCGAGGCTGGCCGTGGACGCGCGGCAGCAGAAGGCTTGGAAGTCACCTTCCAGGTCGCGGATGCCGAAGCGCTGCCGTTTGAGGACGAATCCTTTGATGCCGTCGTTTCGACCTTTGGCGTCATGTTCGCCCCCAACCAAGTGCAAGCGGCGCAAGAACTTCTGCGTGTCTGTCGTCCCGGTGGCCAGATCGGTCTGGCGAACTGGACACCGCCAAGCTTCATCGGCCAGCTCTTCAAGACGCTCGGTGGACACGTCACGCCACCAGCCGGTGTGCAATCGCCAGCGCTCTGGGGAACCGAAGATTGGCTTCAAGCGACGTTTGGTGATGCGGCCTACAACATCTCCGTAACGAAACGAAACTTCGCCTTCCGCTATCGCTCGCCCGCCCACTTCGTGGACGTGTTCCGCACCTTCTACGGACCCGTGGAGAAAGCATTCCTGGCGCTGGACGCTTCGGGCCAGGCAGCGCTCGAGGCGGACATCTTGGCGTTGATCGAACGCATGAACGTCGCAAGCGATGGTACAATGACCGTACCGGCAGAATACGCCGAGGTTGTCGTGACAAAGGCGTGAGTGAGGGCCAGAGCGCGAGATCGGGAGCAGGCACCTCTGCTTGCTCCCGACAATACACTCAAGCGATCTGTTGCGGGCGCATATCCCCGGGATCGATGCCTGCGACGCGTACCGGTTTCTTCATCGCGTCGCGCCGGAATGGCTCGCCAAGCTCCTGGTTCAGAACCACTTCGATGAAAACCGTCTCGCCGGCGGTCATCTGTGCTTTGACGGCTTCATCCAGGGCCTCGGTCAGCTGGGCAGTGGAGCGCACCTGCACGCCCTTCAGCCCGCACCCATCGGCCACCTTGGCATACTCGACACCAAGGTTGAGTTCGGTGCCGACGAAGTTGTCCTCGAACCAGAGCGTGGTGTTGCGCTTCTCGGCCCCCCACTGATAGTTGCGAAAGATGACCATGGTGATGGGCGGCCAGTCCCCGCGCCCGCATGCCGTCATTTCGTTCATCGAGATACCAAACGCGCCGTCTCCGGCAAAGCCCACCACCGGCATGTCCGGCCGACCGATTTTCGCACCGAGGATTGCGGGCAGACCGTATCCACATGGCCCGAACAGCCCGGGTGCAAGATACTTCCGACCTTCTTCGAAGCTCGGATAGGCGTTGCCGATGGCGCAGTTGTTGCCGATATCCGAAGAGATAATGGCCTCCTTCGGAAGCGCTGCCTGGATGGCCCGCCACGCCTGGCGCGGGCTCATGCGATCAGGTTCGCGCGTGCGCGCCCGCTCGTTCCAGGATGTTCCCGGATCATCGTCCTCGTGGTCCATCGAAGAAAGCTGCTGCGCCCAACGGGACTTCGTCTCTGCGATCAGATCGCGTCGCGCCTGCCGTCCCTCATCGCCTGCACCAGCGTCGAGCTGTTCGAGAATGGCCTCGGCCACGAGTTTGGCATCGCCCTGGATCCCGACGGTGACCTTCTTTGTGAGGCCGATGCGATCCGCGTTGATGTCGACCTGGATGATTTTCGCGTCTTGTGGCCAATAGTCGATGCCGTAGCCCGGCAGCGTCGAGAACGGGTTGAGCCTTGTGCCGAGTGCAAGAACGACATCCGCCTTCGAGATCAGTTCCATCCCCGCTTTCGACCCGTTGTAGCCAAGCGGTCCGGCGTGCAACGGGTGCGATCCCGGAAACGCGTCGTTGTGCTGGTAGCCACAGCAGACCGGAGCATCCAGTCGCTCGGCAAGCGCTTGGCTCGCAGGGATCGCACCGCCGATCACCACCCCTGCCCCGTTGAGGATCACGGGAAAACGGGCTTCGGACAGAATTCGCGCAGCCTGGGCGATCGCATCCTTGCCACCTGCCGGGCGCTCCAGCCTGACGATTTGCGGCAGTTCGATGTCGATGACCTGCGTCCAGTAGTCTCTCGGGACATTGATCTGCGCAGGGCCACAACCGCGCCACGCCTTTTCGATCACGCGGTTCAGAACCTCGGCAATACGACCAGGGTCACGGACCTCTTCCTGATAACAAACCATGTCAGCGAAGAGCCGCATCTGTTCGATTTCCTGGAAACCACCCTGTCCGATCGTCTTGTTTGCGGCTTGCGGCGTGACCAGAAGCATTGGGGTATGGTTCCAGTAGGCGGTCTTGATGGGCGTCACGAAGTTCGTAATGCCGGGGCCGTTCTGTGCGACCGCCATGCACATTTTTCCCGAGGCGCGGGTGTAGCCGTCCGCCATCATGCCCGCATTGCACTCGTGGGCGCAGTCCCAGAACTTGATGCCCGCCGTCGGAAACAGATCCGAGATCGGCATCATCGCCGAACCGATAATGCCGAACGCATGCTCTATGCCGTGCATTTGAAGCACTTTGACGAAGGCTTCCTCAGTGGTCATCTTCATGTTTGGTCTCCTGTGTCGAGAATTCGCCCCAAGATCCTCGAATCCGGCACCGGAGGTAGTACCAGCGTCGGTGGATGCGCTGTCCGCGTAGGTACTTGTCGATGTGTCTTTGAGCAGACTTCAAGATGTGCGGGGTGCCACGTTCCCACCGTCCTGCAGGATCGGCGTGTTGCTCGTCGGTCGGCGTTGGCAATCGGCAGAGGAACAACCCGCGTTACACGGCACCCGTGCTGACGGTGTTGATGGCAGAAGCCCGAGGGCATCGCGCGCAAAGTGAGCATCCGAACAAGGCATTCTTCTCACCATGTTCGGATGCTTGGTGTGTTGCGAGGCACATGCGGTTGCGCCAGCCTAGGCAGCAACCCTGTGGTCTTCTGAGCCTCCAGCGCTCTCGAGGTCGGTGCCGGCGACTTTTGGTGCGGACGAGGCACCCGATCTCGTGAAGAATTCGAACAGCCGCTCCAACGCTTCTGCACTCGACGCAAGCGACGATGCCGTTTCAGCCGTTGAGACCACGTTCGAAGAGTTCGACTGAATGGTTCCATTGAGATCGGACAAGGCCTGATCGATGTCTTCGACTGAGCAGTTCTGCTCACGCATCGCCGAGGAGATGTCCTGCACAAGGACGGCTGTCTTCTGGATCTTGGGCACGAGTTCGTCGAGCAACCGGCCAGCGTCGTCGGACAGCGAACTTGTCTCCTCGGACAGGCGGCTGATTTCCTCGGCAGCAGTGCTCGATCGTTCTGCGAGCTTGCGCACTTCCGAGGCCACGACAGCGAAGCCGCGGCCGTGCTCACCGGCGCGCGCTGCTTCGACGGCGGCGTTCAGTGCGAGCAAGTCCGTTTGCCTTGCCAGCTCCTGGACGATGGTGATCTGATCGTTGATCGTCGACATCGCGTGGACAGCGTTCTTGACCACCTCGCCGGATCTCTCCGCGTCCTCTGCAGCGGCCCGGGCAATCGCGTCGGTCGATCCTGCATTCTCAGCGGTCAGTCGAATGGCTTCATTGATCTGACCGACCGTCGTTTTCAGTTCTTCGGCTGCGGCGGCCTGAGTTTGGGTGCCTCGGCTCAGCCCATCGGACTGTTCCTTCAGTTGATCAGCGCCAAACGACAGGGAAGAGACCATCTCGCTGGATTTCGAAGACATGGCGTGGAGTTCGAGCCGCATCCGTTCGAGCGCCTGCCCCATCTCGTCTTCATCGGACATCGGTTCGATTTTGTTGGACAGATCACCGCTCGCCATCTTGTTGGCGATGGCTGCGATTTGCTTCATGTTTGTTCGCAGATGGTTGATCTGCTGCCGAAGCCTGAGGATATCCGAAGCCCCGCCGGCAACTGCAACCGTGCTGAGATCGCCCAGACTCAACCGCTCGATATCGTCACCAATGTGCTTGAAGCCGGCTGAGAAACCTCGGATCGCATTGAGGCCGAGCCAGAGCGACAGAAACAAGGCAGACGCACCAATACCGGCGATCACAAGCGTTTCAGCCCACTTGCTTTCAAAGCCCTCTGCAGCCACGCGCTCTAGATCTTCGACGATGCGATCTTCCACTGCCTTGAAGAGATTGAGCCGCTCCGTTGCTGTACCGAACCAGGCAGACCCTGCGATACCCTGAGCATCATTCGTCTGCAGAATACTGGCGAGGACATCACGCACGCGCTCGACTTCGGCAATGACCGGGGCGTTCTTCACCGACGTGTCGAACCAAGCTTTGTACTCGCCGCTCGAGACAATCTTGAACTCCTCCAGCGCGAAGTGCTCGCCTGCAAGCCTGAAGAGGTACTTCTGGTACGTGTCCAGCTTAACCTGACCAGCCGCCGCCTGGTTCAACAGCGCTGCGCCGATCGCCCGCTCCAGACCTCCATGCTCTTTGGCTTTCACGAGCGCGAGAAACGGCAACATTCGGCTTGTCACAGCTTCGGTCTTGCTGTGCTGGGCAATATGCCCCAAGATCTCGATCTGGTCATTGATCAGGTTGGTGTAGAAGCCGACGACATTCGGCACCGACGCGTCCTGTGCGTCGACACGGCTTCTGAACGTTCCGAGACCGGCGAGGTCTTCGCGCAGGTGCTCAACCGCCAATGCGACATCCCGCGCCATACTTTCCCGGTCCGATAGCGACAAATAGTTCTCGAGTTCTGTGATCCGCGTGTCGACTTTCACACGCTGGGCCGTGACGCGTTCGAGGGCGCCTTGATCATATCCAGACGAGATGAATCCGACGCTTTGTCCGCGCTCGATCTGCATTTCATGGATGACTGCGCTGACGCGGCGTGGCATTTCGATGTCGGCGACATAAGCCTTTGCCGCACGAATCTCCAGCGAGCCGATCTGTATGACCGCAGCGGCCAATGCGGAGCACCCGACGGCAATGGCGACGAACACCTTAAGCTTGAGGCTCATTACGCAACTCTTTACAAACATTTCTACTACGTAAACAAAGCCCGCGAAGTATTAAGGAGTCGTTGAAAAGCGCGGATGCGACAAATTGCACAAAGAAGCGACGATCTATTCGTTTTCTAGTACTGACTCCTCGAACAATCCGCGCGCGCAAGTCTCTGCGGTATTGAGAGGATCCAGCAAGACGAAGCAAGTCACCGGCGGGACAAAAGGGACAGCATTCGCCGGCCGCCAAGATCGCTTCTTCAAAGGTGTGGACTTGAAGTTTTGCAAGCAACCCGGAACTCGAAGGTCCGCTAAACGACTGACCGCTCGACACCATGATCGCTATCATCGACAGCTTCCAACCGCGCTCAAAAAGCGAGCCCCGTGCCACAAGGCGGCTCTCACGCAGACGGTCCAACGTGCAGCGCGATCAACACTCTTTCCGGATTTGTCCAAGAGCAGCGCCACCCGCGCGGTAGGATCCGTTCTCGACAATCAAGCTCTTCCTAGTTGAGGACAGGAAAGTTCGCTGCTATGGACTGTCCCGGCGCCGCTGTAGCTCAGCTGGTAGAGCACGTCATTCGTAATGATGGGGTCGGGGGTTCGAGTCCCTTCAGCGGCACCAGCTCCCTCTCAAACTCATCCATTTGGAGCCGAATTCTACGCCTCATTGGGCTGCGCACTTACCTTTAACACAAGACCTTAAGTGAGACGCCGACCGACTGTGGCTTGACCCCTTCGAACGGCTCCACCTGTCGTTGCGGCTGAGCCGCCAAGAAGGATCTCTGCCGAGCAAGAGACACAAGCCTCAGGAGATCGTCGCGAAGCTGCGCCAGTTGGACGTGCTGACAGCACAGAGCACGTCAACGCGGGCCATTCCGGGCGAAATTTGAAATGTGCAGAGGAAAACTGTCAGCGTCGAGTTGCCGCGACGACTGCCCAGCGAGGTTCCCGCACGGGGCAGCTCGGAGCTCAACTCCTTATGTCTTCCAACAACTTTGCCGCATGCTCCACATGGGCGATTTCAAGGGGCTTGTTGATGAAGTCCCGCACAACGTCGAACTTGCTCGCCCGCTCGCGGTCCTTGGGATCCAATGACGTGGTCAGCATCACGATCACAACATAAGCGAATTCGTGCTTCAGCTCCGCCGAGACCTTTTCGAGGAACTCGAACCCGGTCATCCTGGGCATGTTGATGTCCAGAAAAATGACATCCACGGTCAAGTCGACATTCGTTTTCAGAAACTCAAAAGCCTCATCAGCGTAGGAGAACGTTGTGATCTTTTCGACGATCCCGGATCGTTTGAGGATACGTGTATACTGCTTTTGATCGATCTCTTCGTCATCGATCAGCATCGCGTTATGAATTCTGGCCGCCATTTGTTTCCTTTGGAAGTAGTATCGTGAAGATGCTGCCAATCTTGTCTTGAGATGAAACTTCGATACGCCCCCTGTGATTGGATATGATGCGCTGGCAGATCGTCAAACCGATTCCGGACCCCTGATACGTACCATGTGTGTGCAAGCGTCTGAAAAGTCGGAAAATTTGATCGTGATATGCCGGGTCGATGCCGATGCCGTTGTCGCGGACTTCGATGGCGATGTGCCCGGGCTCCTCAGACTCCACCTCTGAAACCTCGATCAGTGGCTGGCGCCCCGAGTGGCGGAACTTGATCGCGTTGGAGATCAGATTCTGCATCAACAGCCGAAGTTGCATCGCATTGCCGGTGACTTTCGGCAAGTCTCCGATCTGAATCTCCGCACCAGCCGCAGCAATGTCTCCCGAGAGGTCCTGCAAGATCGCCTTGACTTCGACGCGAAGATCGATGGTTTCGACCTCCATGTTCTCGCCCACGGACCGGGCATAGGTCAGCACGTCCTCGACCAACCGCGCCATGCGGGCGGTGGTCGTGTCGAGATCATCCAGGAGCTCGGTATCATTCTCGTCCAGCCGATCATCCATGACTTCGCGCAACTCTTGCAGCAACATGCGCACTGTGTTGGTCGGCGATTTCAAATCATGCGAGATGGCATAGGTGAACTCGGCCTGTTCTCGATTGGCCGCTTCCAATGCAGTGTTGAGAAGCGAGAGCTGTTCATTCTGTGCTTCCCGTTCTTGCTCAGCGCACAGACGGTGCTCGGTCATGGACCGAAAAGTGCGAGCGACACGCCCGATCTCATTGTCGGGGAGCGATCTCACATCCATGAGCGTACCACTTTGTTCGAATTCTTGAATCCCTCGATTGACCAGAGCCAGTGGCTGTATCAGCCCACGATTGAGCACAAAACCGCGGAACAGGAGCACAGCAGCCGCACTGCTTGTCGCAAGAGCCGAGACCAGGATCACAAGCAACCATTGCAGCTTCTGCTCGGCAGCGACCCTTTCCGTGAAAGAGCGAAGCGAAACCTGAGAGATGGTGTCCAGGTCTTCTCCGATCAGGCGAGCGAGTTGACGTACGTCCTGTCGCAGACGCAGGGCGTCTGTTGTGATGAGGTTTTCCGCCTCGCGCAGCAACGAAAGCGAGCCTGAACCGGTGCCGGAACTTTCGATTCTGGCGATGTTCGTTGCGAAGAATGCCGCGGGCTTCTCTGGCAATGACGCCAACAAGCGATCGGCACGGCGAACATAGGAACGGGTCCGCACGTCAGCCAGCTTGATCTGCGCCTCACGGGTCTCAGAGGGCAAAGCCAGCAGGGTCGTGGAAATTGCAACGGTTGCCCGCCGCAACTCGGTCAGCGCATTCGCTTCCGCGCCGTGCGGCCTCCTCGGATCGCGACTGGACAACATCGTGTCGACAACTTCGAGCATCTGTTCCTGCACATCTTTCAATTGCCGGATGCCCTTGGCCTGCTTGGCTCTTAGCCGGTGCCGTTTGATCAGCATGTCGATGATCAGGGCACGGGCGGAAGCGAGTTCTTCGAGATGCTGTTTCAGCGATCCAAGATCTTCTGAGAGCTCTAACCGCTCGAGCGCCAGCAGGTCTCGACTGGTCGCCGCATCGAGCGCCTCCCATGCCTCGGCAGAACTGTTCTGTTCGTCTGTACTGCTCAGGGAGAAGGCAACAAACACCTGAGAAACGGCCCGTTCGACGTCGCGGGTCAGGTTTTGCGTCTGCTCGAAGAACGGGATCTGCCGGTCAAGCGCCTGTTGCAGCGTCGCCCTTGACTGCCATACGGCGAAGATTGCCACTGCCGCACAAACTGACGCCAGAAACGACAGGATCAAGGACGCCAATCGAAGTTGACGCTGAAGTGATATGCCACGAAGCATCGCGATCCGCTGCGGACCTATTGTATTCCAAGAGCCTCTCCAACGCTGCCGCGCCAAAGAGTTTCACAATCTTGCCCCCGAGCCGCGCAACTCTCAAGCCACGCCGGCAGAGACACGGTTTGAAGGCTGTTTCTGATCAGCGCACGGTCGGCATCGGTCACGGGTGCAGCGGTGAGAGTATGTGACGGCACCGTGGTGCAAGGCTCGGCGCCGACGTTGCACCGCAGCGCATCTTCGTAAAGTTCGCGAGAGTAGTTCCAAACCTCATCGATGTACGCGCTGAAGGCCGCGGTCAGTTTGGCTCTTTCAGTTTCGGAGAAGCTCCTCCAACGGTCGAAATTGATCGCATAGGCATTGAATGCAATCTGGAACCCGATTGGCAATGTAGATTTCGAGTTGGTCACCCATCCCGCTGTATTGGCCGAGCTGGGGCCCGTGATGGCGCAGTCAATCAAGTCGAGCTCCAGCGACCGGCGCACCTCACTGAACTTGATCGGCACCGCGATCCCGCCAAGATGCTCGATGACGGCACCCAGATTGGCATCATAGACACGGACGCGCTTGCCGGAGACATCCGCAATGGTCGAAATCTCCGTCTTACAGAACAGCACCTGAGGTCCGAACGGCCAGACCCCCAACAGGTGAGCGTTGTAGTTCTGCCTGAGATGGGCCCGGAGCACGGGTGTGTAGGCACGCGCAACCTTCTCGGCAATTTCGTAGTCCGTGACCATGCCAACGAGATCAAGGCCAAGCAGCAAGGGGTCGCGTTTGGAGGTCACCGCGATCCCAAGCGATGCGATGTCCACGACGCGGCTCTCAACGAGATCGAGAGCCTCCTCCGGATCCATATCCAGCTTGTCGATCGGACCATAGTTCACCGTCAGATTCAGACCAGATGTTTTGCCGAGGTTCTCGAAGAACGGTGTCTCCTTGTTGATCTGAATGTTCCCGGTGTAAGACACGCTACCTGCGACATTGAGAGTGCTGTCTTGGGCCAAAGCAGTGCCAAGCATCAGCGAGAATGCAACAATTAGCGTAGTCATACGCATCGCGTCCTCCCATTCCCTGTACTTCATCTCTTCCATCGCGGCGTTAACCATTGATTAACGTATTTGGAATTTCGGCTTCGGTCCTTCTTTGCCGGATTTTCGAGCTTAGATCGCTCTGCTTCTGCTCTGAGCGGCAACTCAGGTCTTCGCGGCCCATTCCAGCGCCAGCCGCTGCGCGCGCCGCGTTCGGCTATTGCCATCGGCCTGAGCGTTCAACGGCAGCGAAGCAAGACGACCCAACGTCAACGATTTCGTTGTCGTTCATGCGCTCGCCAAAGACCGCGAGCCAAGCAAACTGGGATTGGTCAGAAGCTGAACGCAATGCGATCGGCCCGAAACACTGAGAGTGCGACCTCAACCACAGTGCCGGCCGGGTCGACGTTCACACCGGTGCTGACAAGGACCGGCTGGCTGCAAGGGATCTCCAGTACCAGTGCTTCGTGGTGTGTGGGCAGCCGGGCTTCCACCTGCGTGCTCTGGCGGCGGCACTCGTGGACACCGAATTGAGCCAGCGCCGCTGTCACACTGCCCAGTCTGCCTATCTTCTCAAGAATGCCCTCGAAGCGGCTCACGGGAAAGTGCCCCCGCGCCAGCACGGTCGGCCGTTGATCGATCAACCGCAGAACCTCGGATTGATAGACCCTCGTCCCGAGCTTCAGTCCCATCTGTCGCGCCAGGTCCCGCGATGCACGAACAGTTCTTGAACCGATCATGCGGGAGGTGTTCGGCATGCCCAGGCGAGACATGCTCTGTCCCCAGCGCGGGGAATCTTCGATCCTGTAGTTGATGACGTTCTGCGCGACGATGTAGCCGAGGCCTTGCCAGCTCTGGCTGTGGCCTTCGTCCCGCAGGCGTTCCAGCACCCGGCGCGCGCCGTGCCGGGTCAGCCCCGTGCGCGTTGCCAATGCTGCAATCGTCGGCAAGCGGGTCCCGGCCGAGAGGTCGCCGCGATCAATCTGACCGCGCAGGTCGCGATAGACCGATCGCCAAGCCGTCGTCTCCTGCCCGCCTCGTGTCATCGGTTGCTCTCGATCTGTTCAGATGCTGGCAATCATCGCGCATTTCCGTAACGCGCATGTGTCAGGCCGGCGATCGTCACAAACATCGGGACATTGCGTGATGGTTTGATGACCATTTGGCGGGTGTGATGGAGCTGCCATGTTTTCCCGGCACGCTGCAACGCATCCGGCGGGCAGATCTTCGGGGGCAGAGCCTCAGGTGCTGCAGTGCCGCCGGGCAAGCAGCGGATCGAAAGCCGGCAGCAAAGATCGTGCCGGCACGACCATCCAGGAGAGGGGAACCATCCATGCCATCGTCTCGAATTCTCGCAGCAACATTGATCGCGGCACTGCCCGTGACCGCCAGTGCTGCTGACATGCCGACCGGGGGTGAAAACGACCCGGTGCGCGTCATCATGGTGCCGGCCGAGATCGGTTCACGTGACACGCTCAGCGACTACCGCCCGGTGTTCAACGCGATCACCAAAGAGTACGGCATCCACTTCGACCTGAAGCTCGGCGACTCCTATGCCGCTGCTGTTCAGGGCCTGTGTAACGATCAGGCTGACATTGGTTGGTATGGTGCGGTGACCTATGGCCAGGCCCGTGAGATCTGCGGCGCAGAGTTGCTGGCCGTGGACGTCAAGAACGACGAGGCCGTGTACTATTCCGGCATCTACACGCGCAAGGACTCGGGCATCGAAGCTCTCGACGAGCTGAAGGGTCATAGCCTCGCCGTAGGTGATCCCAACTCGACGTCATCCTTCAATTTCCCCTTCGCCATGGTGATCGCCGCGGACATCGACCCAGCAAAGGATCTGTCGAAAATCGTGATCGCGGGCAGCCACACCAACTCGATCGCCGCGCTGCAGGAAGGGCGCGTGGACGCGGCCGCGGCCTCGTTCAACGCCTGGGAAAAGGCTGTGAAGAAGGGCGTGATCGATCCGACCGTGTTCCGCGTGCTGGCGAAATCTGAGGGGATCCCGAACCCACCGCTGGCCATGAACGCCAAGCTGTCGGATGAGCTGAAGGCCAAGATCCGTCTGGCGTTCTCGGAGATCCACACCAAGGTCGATCCTCAGTTCATCCGCGGATATGGCGGCAAGACAGTGGACCGCTACGACACCGAGTATCCGCTCGAGAAGATGCTTGGCGCGTTGGACAAGCTGAAGGCGCTCACCAAGCGCGTCAAAGGCGAGATCATCGAGAAGGCCGGCGAACGCTGAGCCACCGCTGAATTTCTAGCGGCCCGCGCGACGTGCGCGGGCCATTCTCCAATCGCAGTTAGGACACCTGAATGCTGAATTTCGAGGGGATCACCCACGTCTTCCGTGACGGCACTCGCGCCGTCCACGGGATCACTCTAGATGTCCCCAAGGGTCAGTTCTGCGTCCTGCTCGGACCTTCAGGCGCAGGAAAGTCAACTCTATTGAACACCGTGAACGGCCTCGTCATGCCAACCGAGGGGCAAGTCGCTCTGGATGGCGCGGCCGTGACCTTGAGCAACCTCGCCGAGATCCGCGGACGGATCGGGATGATCCACCAGCAACTGCATCTGGTCCCGCGCCTGAGTGTGCTGCACAATGTGCTATCGGGGCTGCTTCCGGTGACGCCAACCTGGAAGGCGTTGCTGAAACTGTTTCCAATCGATCAGCAACGGCTCGCCTGCAAACTCCTGGAAGAGGTCGAGCTGGAAGAACGCCAGATCTATCGCCGGGCCTCCGAGCTGTCCGGCGGTCAACAACAGCGCGTCGCCATTGCCCGCGCCTTCATCAATGATCCGGATGTTGTGCTGGCCGACGAGCCCGTCGCCAGCCTGGATCCGACCGTCAGCCGCCATGTGCTGCGGTTGCTCCGGGAAGCCTCCCGCCAGCGTGGCACCACGGTGGTTTGCAGCCTGCACCAGGTCGAGTTCGCGATCGAGTTCGCCGACCGCATTGTCGCGCTGCGCGACGGCGAAGTGGTGTTCGATGACGGCCCCGCCGCGCTGACAACGGACCGTCTGCACCAGATCTACGGCGGCGATCATGGCGACCTGACCGGCGCCGACCTGCCTACCCGGATCACTCAGGACGGGATTGTTGGCCAAAGCGCGGCGATGCGCGCCATCACCGGATAGGAGGCCCCCATGGCTGTGACAGATCAGACGCGTCTGCCCTCGGAAAGCTGGGAACTGCACCGCACCATCACCTCGCGCACCATCGGCATCCTGCTGATTATCGTGATCCTTGCGGGGTTCTCTGCCAAGAATGTCGAGCTCGACAAGGCAGTCAGCGAAACCTGGGGCGCCGTCGCCTCAGTCTTCGGGTTTGGCGAGTCCAAAGTGATCAATGGAGCATCGAACTTCCTCGGCAAATCCTTCCCGCTTCAGATGTCCACGATCCAGGAAACCAATCGGATCGAGGAATTCGACGCCGACAATCTGCCCCTGTTCTCCTATGTCGAAGTTCGGACCGAGCGCGAGTACTCGGTGATCGAGGAGAACTACACCGAAATCGAGGCTGAGTTCCTGGTCAAACCCATTGGCTACCTCGTCAAGGTGCTGATCAAGATGTGGGAGACCATCGAGATGGCAATCTGGGGCACCGTGTTCTCGGTGCTTCTGGCGGTCCCACTGGCCTATTGTTCCGCGCAAAACTACACACCGCATCATGCCGTCTATCAGGTCGCCCGTGCGGTCTGCAGCTTCAATCGTGCGATGCCCGAACTGATCCTGGCGTTGTTCTTCGTGCTTATGTACGGGTTCGGGCCGATTGCCGGGATCATGGCGCTAGCGCTGCACACCTCCGGTTTCTTGGGCAAGTTTTTCGCCGATGAGATCGAGAACGCCGACCCAGGACCGCAACGTGCCCTGCGCGGGACCGGAGCGAACAAGATCAAAGTGCTTCGCTATGCGGTTATCCCTCAGGTTCTGCCGCAGTACTATGCCTACATCCAGTACATCCTTGAGCGGAACATCCGCACCGCAACCGTGCTGGGCATCGTTGGCGCCGGGGGGATCGGGACCGAACTCAAGGGCCGCTGGGACCTGTTCGACTATGACCATGTGGCGACAATCCTGCTGGTGATCTTCCTGACCGTAGTGGCTCTGGAACTACTGACCCAGAAACTCCGCATGCGCGCGATCTGAAACACAACAGGGCGAATGTCCAACTCGTGCCGAGCGCCCAATGGGCTAAAAACTGGCGCACAGTGGACGGCAGAGTATCCAAGGCTCCAGTCGGTGCCTGCCCCTCGCGGCTGTCACCAGATCAGCGACTCGATCGAGTAGTCGGGAGCACAGGCCGGGTCCGTCACTGATTGCGGACCCGAGGTCACGAGAAGGGTTTGGAGCCCCATCGACGCCGCGCCTGCAATGTCGTGCTCAGGACTGTCGCCGATCATCAGGGTCCGCCTAGGGTGCGGATTGCCAAGTGCTTCCAAGGCCGCGCGGAAGATTTGCGCCGATGGCTTGCCGAGCATCGTTACCGTGCCGCCTAGGTCCCGGTAGACCTCGGCAATCTGACCTGAACTGAAGCGAACACCCTCACGGGTCTGCATCCACCGATCCGGATTGGCACAGAGGGCGGGGACCCCAGCCTTCGCAGATGGCAGGAGCAGAGCGCGATAGCTCCCAAGCGTGTTCGTTTCCGGCTCGGCGCCGGCGATCAGCATCAGGTCTGGCAAATTTTGGCTGGGCGGACCTAGTTCCAGGCCCAATCCGCTCAACGTCTGCATGTCTCCGTCGCGAGAGATGACGGCAACACGTGCATTCTCCGGTAAATCACCTCTGGCCAGCATTGTCTCAACAAGGCCGCGCACAAGCTCGCCGGAGCTGATGACGGCGTCGAACAGCTCTTCACCGAATCCGAAATTCGCGAGCCGCCGCACATTGGCATCCCGTCGTTTTCCCGAGTTCGTCAACGCAGCGGTCAGCTTGGAGTTGGTTTTCAGGTTTTCGAGACAAATCCGAGCGCCGTCGCTGGCCGTGATCCCGTCGTGCAAGACGCCAAACTGATCGACAAGGACCGCGTCGAAACGATCTGCGATCTCCGACAACCCGCCGATGGCGCGTGTCATTCGCTGCTCCTGACCGAACCAAGGGCCAACCGGGCGACACCCGCAGCGGCCTCATCCGAGATTGCGGACTTGACTGGCAGGCCCACGATACGCGCACGGATATCAGTCCATGTTGCATTTGCTGCCCCGCCACCGACCGAGCGCAGCGTTCTCGGGCGCGTCGCACCCAGCTCCGCCAACTTGCGATATCCTTCGGCTTCGATCCGGGCGATGCCCTCGAGCAGGCCGTGCAGAAAGGCACTGTCCGCTTCCGGGCGTGGCATCATTCGCGGAGCGAGATCGGGGTCGGAAACGGGAAACCGCTCGCCGGGACGGGACAGGGGATAGTAGTCCAACCCGCTTGACCGGACCGGATCGATCTCTACCGACAGCGCCTCGATCTGGTCAGCGGAGAAGTGATCTGCCAGCACCCCACCGCCGGTATTCGAGGCGCCGCCTGCCAGCCACATGTTGCCGATACGGTGACTGTAGATACCGTATTCCGGCGCGAAGACGGGGTGTTCGGACAGCAGTTTTATGGTCAGGGTCGTGCCAAGTGCCGTCACGCCATCGCCCGGGTCATTTGCACCCGTCGCGAGAAACGAAGCACAGCCATCCGTTACTCCTGCCACCAGTATCGCTCCCGTCGGCAGGCCATACCGGCCCGACGTGCCTCCGGTCGCTGTTCCCGCAGCCACCACGTCGGGCAGCAGACCGGGACGCAGCGGTGTGCCTTCCAGCCAGTCAGGCCAACGGCGCGCGCACGGGTCGTAGCCGGATTTCAGGGAATTGCTCTCGTCGCTGGGCACCGCTCCCCCGGCCAGAAGAGCCGCCATCCAATCCGCCTGGTGGACGATCCGCGTCACACCGGGCCTGCCCTGAAGAACGATCGCCCGGGCCAGTCCGGAGGCTGCGCCGCGCGCCGCGGTCTCCCTGGGTGCCACGCGGTCGATGGCCTCGACAATCACCTGGTCATCCACTGCATCATTGTACATGAGTGCCGTGCCGACCGGGCTGCCGCTCTTGTCCAATCCCAGCACGGTACCGGACGTGCCGTCCACGGATACGGCTTCTATACTCCCGAGCGGCACATGCTCCGACAAACGGCTCAGAGCTGCCTCTAGGGCATGCGCCCAGATCGCCGGGTCACGCCGGTCAGACCCGAACTCGGACATTGCAGCGCTGGTCGAGGCAACAGCTCTGGCCTCGGCGTCGAGCACGACCGTCCGGACGCCACCTGTCCCCACGTCTATACCGAGTGCGATCCCCGCCGTCATGCCTTGCCGGACCTGGCAGCTTCGAGCGCCTGGCGGTGCTTCTCCGCATCCCAGTTCAGGAGGTCATGTTCTTCGCCCGTCGTCAGCCGCGTCACCGGCTCGCGAAGATCAGCCCGTACCAGCACATCGCCCAGTGCGCGCGCCAATGCCAGGACCGACGCTCCTGCCTCCGACGGGATCGCAGCACCCCGTCCGGGCACGAGCACGAGCTTCCTCGGCGGCCCATCCCATGTCGCTCTCAGAGATGCCTCCGGGACGGTTTCGCCGGGACGGGCCACAACCACGCCGGGACCGAGGAAGATCAGGTGATCCGGGTAGAGCGTGTTGCCGTCTGCCAATGCCAGCAAAGCCGGGTCCAGTGCCACCTGCTGCGTTGCGGACGAGGGCACAGGCATGAAGCCCGTTCCCACCAGGCTCGATGTGAACGTCTTCAGAAATTCCGCGGCAACACCCTCGTTGTGGATTGGAGCTCTGACGGCAGCTGGCTCCAGCCGGGCCGAGACCTGTCGCAGCAGGCTTTCCGCGGCGCTTGGCGTCTCGCCCGCAACCAGGAGCCCGTGATTGCCCAGGACGACCACCTGCGTTGTGGATGTGAGTCTGGCAATGATCGACCGTGCGAGGTCCACGCCGGGCTTGATGTACGGCACGAAGATCGCGCCGAGATCGCTCAGCCGATCTGCCACAACCCTCTCCGCATCAGCGCGCATCGCCACTGCGATGGTCGCCACGCAATGGGTGTGCAGCACGACTGGCCAGTCCATTGCAGCGTGGAAAGCGGTTTCGATCGAGGGGCGCAGATCAGAACCGGCACCCGCAAGCGCAAAGGTCTTGGCGTCCTCCGCCTCCGCACCGCCAGAGAGCAACGCAGCCTTCATGCCCGCCGGGTCAACCGGAACCATGATGTCGGTCTTGCGGGCATCGGACAACCACGTGCCGGAAGCCTTGACCCACATCGCCGTGTCAGACTTCAGCGATGTGTTTCCGCCGGGCCCTTGCACTTGCAGAGGATCGGCCCCCAAACGTTCGGAAACCTCGAGGAGATCACGATACGCCGGAGTGTCTCTGAGCGCTTGCGCTGTCATGCGGCAGCCTCGTGCAGGCGGAGCCAGTCTGCGAAGGCCGCCCGTTCGCTGATGCTGAGAAACATGCCGTGTTTGGTACGACGGGTCAGGATGTCCTCGGCGGTGCGGGCGAATTCGTGCTGCATCAACCAGCGTGCTTCGCGTTCATAGAAGAGCCCACCGAAGCACCGGCCCAGGTCTTCCATAGCGACGGCCCCGTCCAGCAGGGTCGCCGCATCCGTGCCATAGCAGCGCCCATAGTGCATGGCGAGATCTATGGGCAGCCAAGGCCGGGCCGCCCGAAACCCTTGCAGCCAACTATCAAAATCGGCGTTCGCGATGCCGCCTCCGGGCAGGGGTGCCTTCTCGGTCCAGTCTGCACCCATATGCGGGAAAAATGGCCGCAACCGCACCAACGCATGCTCCGAAAGCTTGCGATATGTGGTGATCTTGCCGCCAAAAGCCGACAGCATCGGTGCACGCCCATCCCCGCCATCAAGCTCGAAATCGTAGTCTCGGGTAACAGCAGAGGCATTTTTCGTCGCATCATCGTCGTAGAGCGGGCGCACCCCAGAATAGCTGTCCAGCACATCATCAGGGGTCAACTCGGTGCGAAAGTACCTGTTCAGGATACCAAGAAGATAGTCGACCTCATCGCCATCGATCACCACATCCTCGGGCACACCGTCGAAGGGAATGTCCGTGGTCCCGATCAGCGCAAGATCATCGAAATAGGGATTTACGAATATGATGCGTTTGTCGGTGTTCTGGAGGACATAGCCATGCTCTCCCTCCCACCATCGCTTCATGATGATGTGACTGCCTTTGACCAGGCGCACGCGTTTCGACGTGTTGATACCGGCGACCCCGCCGATGACCTTCTCAACCCATGGGCCTGCGCCGTTGAAGATGGCGCGAGCGGTGATCTCGCGGCTCTCCCCGGTTTCGGTGTCGCGAAGCGTGGCCCGCCAGAGCTCGTCCTCGCGCCGTGCCGAGATGCACTCGGTCCGCGTCAGAATTTTGGCCCCGTGCCGCGCTGCGTCCACCGCATTCAGGATCACCAGACGTGCGTCGTCCACCCAGACATCCCAGTAAGCGAAGGCCGAGGAGAATGCCTCCCGGATCATGACGCCTTCGGGTGCTCTGCGCAAATCCACCGCCCGCGTAGAGGGGATGCGTTTGCGTCCACCCAGGTGATCATAGATGAACAGCCCCAGCCGTATCAGCCAACGCGGGCGCTGTTCTGGGCTGTGTGGCAGGATCAGGCGGAGCGGCCATGTCAGGTGGGGCGCAACCTCCAGCACCACCTCGCGTTCGATCAGCGCCTCGCGGACCAGCCGGAACTCGTAGTACTCCAGATAGCGCAGCCCGCCATGGATGTACTTGCCAGACCGCGACGAAGTGCCCTCGGCAAGATCGCCTTTTTCGCACAGTACGACCGACAATCCCCGCCCTGCCGCGTCACGGGCGACCCCGGCACCATTGACGCCGCCGCCTATCACCAGCAGATCGACGGGCTCGGTCATGTGCTCAGGTCTTCGCCTTGGCCTTGGACTTGGACTTCGTAGTTCCCGAGCGCCTTGGCTTGGCCTGAGCGACCTTCTTGTGATCTTCCTGCACGCCGTAGGAACCGAACGCCCTTGCGGTCTCGGCAATCTCGGCTTCGTTGAGCAGTACGGGACCGCCGATCAGCAGTGTGTTGTAGTACTGGCGCGCTATCGTCTCGAGCTCTACCGCGAGCCACATGCCTTTCTCCAGGTTTGCCCCGACGGCGATGCTGCCATGGTTTGCCAGAAGGCAGGCGTTGCGATCCTCCAGCGCCTTGATCGCCTCATTCGAGAGTTCTTCGGTCCCAAACGTCGCGTACCCCGAGCAGCGAACGTTCATGCCGCCGAACGCGGCCATCATGTAGTGAACCGCCGGGATCTCCTTGCGTGCAATTGCCAGCGCCGTGCAATAGGTCGGATGGGCGTGCACCACAGCGCCGACATCCGGGCGGGCCCTCATGATGTCAAGATGAAAGCGCCACTCGGTCGAAGGCTTCAAGGGCCCCTCCCACGCACCGTATTCCCCCTCCAGCGGCATGGATGCGATCATCTCCGGCTCCATCGCATCATAGGGCGTCGCCGAGGGCGAGATCAGCACCCGATCCTCGTACCGCGCCGAGATGTTGCCGGACGTGCCCTGGTTCAGCCCTGAGGCGTTCATGAACCGGCATTTATCGATGATGGCCTGGCGGAGGTCTTTCTCGGCTTTCTTCATGTTGCGTCCTTGGGGTCCGGGAGATCGTCTGCAAAAACTCGGCTCAGCAGGGGTTCAGCGGTGGCTCGCCAGCGATCCAGCGGCGCACTTCCTCGGCGGCCTTCGCGGCGGCTATGCGCACGGTCTTCAGCGAAGCCCCGGCGATGTGCGGGGTGAGGGTCACGTTGGGCAATTGCAGGAGCGGCCAGTCCGGTGGTGTGGGTTCGATGGCGAAAGTCTCGAGCATGGCACCCCGGATCCGCCCCGCGGACAATGCGTCGTAGAGCGCATCGTAGTCCATCAGCGGTCCGCGGGCAGTGTTGACGAGCACCGCGGTTGGTTTCATGGCGGCCAGCGCGACGGCGTCGATCATGCCCGTGGTCTCGGATGTGACCCGCGGGTGGAGCGTCACCACATCCGCCTCGGCCAGCAACCGGTCCAAGGCGACCAACTCGACACCCCCTTCGAGGTCCTCGGGCAACAGCTGTACATAAGGATCCGCGACCAAAACCCTACACTCGAACGCACGCAGCAAGCGAACCACTCTCGTGCCGACCGCGCCGTAGCCGATCACACCAACTGTCATCTCCGACAGCTCGTCGCCGGTGACATCCGCCCGATACAGATCACCGCGGTAGTCACCTCTGCGCAGCGCGTCATGGCCGCGGGTAATGTTGCGGGTCTCGGCCAGGATGGCGCCGATGGTGAACTCGGCGACGGCCGAGGCATTGCGCCCCGGCGTGTTGACGACCGTCACACCATGCGTGCGCGCGGCCTGCATGTCGACATTGACCGGTCCACCACGCGACACCGCCACCAGCTTGAGCTTGGGCATGTCGGCGAACATGGCGGCTGAGAGCGGCGCCAAATGCGTGACCAGCACCGGTGCCGAGCCCACATGGCCTATCACGTCGGCGGGTTCGCCCATGTACTCCTTCAATCCCTCCATACCCGGCTTGGCATAGCCGTGCTCCATAGGCTCGTCGGGCCAGGGCAGATCCAGATTGCGGCATGTGACGGCGTCGCCGCAGGCCTCGCGCAGGGCAGCCTCGAACATGTCCGACAGCATGAACCTGTCGCCGATGATCGCGATCTCGGTAGCAGAGGAGGTCATGTGAGCCGCTCCCGCATAGCAGAGATGGCCGCCCACGCCGGGGGGGCCGACTCTCGCCCTGTCCGGTAGGCTTCGAAAAGGGCATCGTACACGGGCACCAGGGCTTGGTCCGGTGCTTCAGGTGTCTGCAGCAAGGGCGCGACCCAAGTGTCCACGCAGGCATCAACGTCCCGAAACACCCCTTGCGCCAACGCAGCGATCATAGAGGCTCCGGCAGCCCCGGCTTCCTCCTGCGCCACCGAGCGTACCGGTCTGTCCAGTGCTGCTGCGAGGATCCGGCGGAGCGCCGTCGAGCGTGCCGCTCCTCCGGACATGCGGATCTCCGATGGCATCGGCCCCATCGCCTCGTAGCAATCCCGCCCTGCCAAAGCGAGCCCGTCATAAACGGCCCGCATCATATCGAACCAGCCTGTGGTCTGGTCCAGTCCAGTGAAGCTCGCTCGGGCGTCAGGCTCGGTGAACGGCCCACGCTCGCCCGCCAACGAGATGAACGGGTGGTAGATGGCGCCCCCCGGACGCGCCGTCATGACGTTGTCGTCCAGCCCCTTCAACAGATCAGACAGAGATCGTTCGACGTTCTCGGCTTGCAGGATTTGAACCGCCAAACCCAGCATCCAGTCGATGTTGAGGGTTGCCGCCATATTGGTCTGAATCTGCCCGTAGGCCTTGCCGGGAAATGCCATCGTATAGCCGGATCGCGCGTCGTTGAGCACCACGGCCTCTGCGCTTGGAACGAAGCGCATGTGCACGCCGGTCGAACCCAGGATCGTCAATCCCGGCGCCTCGGCGGGATCGTGCAGGCCTGCCCCGAGGGCCGTACACATGATGTCCACATAGCCAAGCGATACCGGCGTTCCTGCCGGCAGGTCTGTCGCGGCCGCCGCCGCCGGTGTCAGGCCATGGGCAGTGACCGCACCATCTACCACCGGTGGCAATAGGGAGCGCAGATCCGACAGTCCAAGCGCCTCCAGGACGTCATCCGAATAGTCCCGGGTGCGAAAGTCGCCAAAGGTGAAAACACCCTCTGTCGGATCGGTCGCACGCACGCCGGTGAGGTTCAGGTAAAGCCAGTCCTTGCAGTGGAGCGCAGTGGCTGCCCGGGACAGCAAATCCGGGTCGTGACGCTTCATCCACGTCAGATGCGTGCGCATCTGACAGACATTCACGCCCGAACCTGTGGCGCGATAGATGGTGTCGATGCCCGCACTCGCATCGATCTCCCGCGCCTCGGCCGCCGCACGAGAGTCCAACCAAAGCCAGCCATCGTGGACCGGCCGCTCGTCCTTGTCTATCAACCAGCAGCCATCGCCCTGACCAGTCACACCGATCGCCAGCACGCGGCCCGCCAGTCCCGGCAGCTCATCGCCCAGCCTGCGCAACACCGCAGCGGTATCCTCCCAGGTCCGGGCCATGTCCTGCTCGACCCCACCATTCGGCAGGGTCGAGTAGTTGTTGCGTCGGCTGGCAATCGCAAGCTGCTGTCCCGAAAGATTGAAGGCCACCGCCTTGATAACCGATGTTCCCGCATCGATACCGATGAGGACATCGCGGGTCATGCCGCAACCCTTTCACCGCCGTGGCTGATGGCTGCGCCCGTGTCGGTTTCGAAGAGGTGGAGGTCTTCCGCGGCGATGGAGATCCCGATCGATGCTCCTTTGTCCAACCGCGCCCGGTCGTGGGTGACGGACACGATGGTTGCCCCGGCAAACTTTGCTGCAATGTGGGACTGGTCGCCCAGCCACTGGTTCACCAGAACCTTTGCCGGAACACCGGTATCGTTGATTTGCACGGCATGTGGGCGGATGCCGACGGTTACTTTGCGCTGTTGCAGCAGGTCGTCACGCAACTCGGCGGCGAACGCGTCTTGCGGATAGCTCAGCGTCACACCATCGCCCATTTAAAGTTCAGCGCTCCGCCATCCACCGCCGCTTCGGCTGAAAAGACATTCATCGGTGGTTCTCCGATGAACGTTCCAGTGAAGAGGTTCGCCGGGCGGTCTTTCAACCTTTCGGGCGTGTCGAACTGTTGCAACACGCCGTCTTCCATCACCGCGATGCGATCGGCCAGTGCATTTGCCTCGGTCTGATCGTGGGTCACCAGAATGGCCGTTAGACCGCGCTCTTTGATGAAATGCTTCATTCGCCCGCGCAAGTGAGCGCGCAATTGGGGTTCGAGTTGCCCCATCGGTTCATCCAACAGGTGCAGGTCCGCATCCCTGATCAGCGCGCGGCCAAGGCTGACCCGTTGCTGCTGTCCCCCGGAAATCGACGATGGATAGCGGCCGAGGATGTCTTCGATCTCCAGCAACCTGGCGATCTCGCTGACCCGGCGATCGATCTCGGCCCGGTCCAGCCGCTGGGACTTCAGGGCGAACCCGATGTTCTCGCCAACGGTCAGCGGCGGATAGAGCGAGTACCCTTCGAACGCCATGGCGACGTTGCGTCGGGCGGGTTGCAGGGTGTGGATTTGGGTTGAACCCAGGGTGATCTTGCCCTCCGACACCTCTTCAAACCCCGCGATCATGCGCAGAGTTGAGGTCTTTCCGCAGCCGGACGAGCCCAGCAGCGCCACGATTTCCCCGGCCTCGACGGTCAGGTCAAAGTCCCGCACCGCGTGAACCTCGTTTGCTGCGCCGGCGTTGTAGCGCTTGTTGATACGGTCGAGCGTAAGGGGCGCTCCGCTCATGCCGCAGCCTCCCCGGCAGTTTCGCCGGTGGCCGGGAGAATTCGATTGCCCGTGCCCCGATCGAACAGAATGGCGTCCTGGGCATCCATTGCAATGACGGCAGGCCCACTGGCAGGTGCGATGGTCCCTGCAGGCCGGGAGATCAGGATTTCACGCCCCCCTCGTGTCACGCAAAGGGTCACGGCTTTCTCGTTCAACGGCGTTTCCGCCTCGACGGTAACGGGGATGCCCGGCCCCGAGGTGAACCGCAACGCTTCGGGGCGGATTCCCAAAACACAGTCTCTGCCCCGAGCAGCATCGTACCCCGACGGCAGAGCGATCTTCTGCCCCGAAACCTCTACAGACATGCCCGAGCCATCGCTACCTGGGACGACATCCAGCAAATTGATCGATGGATCACCAAAATGGTTGGCGATGCCGACTGTGGCAGGACGCAGGTAGATTTCCTCGGGCGTGCCCGCCTGCACCACGCGCCGATCCTGCAGCACTGCGATTTGATCCCCTAACGCCATGGCCTCCTTGTAGTCCTGAGTCACATAGACCACCGTCGCGCCGCGATCAGCCAGCAGGCGGGGCAACTCCAGTCGCATCTCGAAACGAAGCTTCGCGTCAACATTCCGCAACGGGTCGTCCAGCAACAGGACATCTGGTTCAGCCACCAGCGCGCGGGCCAACGCCGTGCGTTGTTTCTGACCGTTCGACAGTGCACGCGGCGCGTGGCCCAACACATGGTCGATCTTCAACAGGCGGGCGACAGCGTCCACGCCTTCACGAATTCGATCCCGCGTTGAGCGTTGAGCGGTCAGCGGAGAGGCAATGTTGTCGAACGCGGACATGTGCGGGAAGAGTGCAAAGTTCTGAAAAGCCATACCGACGCCGCGGCGTTCTGGCGGGAGATCGGTGACGTCCTCTCCATTGATCACGATCTGTCCGGCATCCGGGTCTTCAGCGCCCGCGATGCACCGCAAAAGCACGGTCTTGCCCGCTCCGGAGGGGCCGAAAAGCACGAGTGTTTGACCCTTGGGCACCTCCAGTGACACACCGTCCAGCACCGTTTCCGACTTGAACCGCTTGTTCAGGGCGTTGATCTTAAGGCTCACCGGCTCACCCCTTGACCGCGCCGAGGGAAAGACCCTCAACCAGATACCGCTGCGCCCAGAGCGCGAGCGCCAGCGTTGGCGTGATCGACAGTACCACCGCGGCGGCAATCTGGCCGTACTGGATGCCAGAGGCGGTGACAAAGGCCAAAGCGCCGACGGTTACCGGTTGCTTGTCTGCACTTGCCAAAACCAATGCGAAGATGAAGTTGTTCCAGGCGAAGATGAAGGCCAGCAGGCCCGCCGCCGCGATCCCGGGCCCTGCCAGCGGAAGAGCGATGCGCCGGAAGGTCGACCACCACGAATGGCCCGCAATCCGATAGGCATGTTCGACATCCGGGCTGATGTCCTCAAAGTAGCCGCGCACGATCCATAGGATCAGCGGCAGGCAGATCAGCTGATAGACCCAGATCAGCCCGCCATAGGTGTTTGCAAGACCGATGTCCTGAAAATAGATCGTCAATGGCAACAGGACCAGCAGGGGCGGCGCAAAGCGGAAGGATAAAAGTGTGAAGGCAATGTCCTCGGACCCGCGGAACTTGTGCCGTGCAAATGCATAGGCCGCCGGAACCCCCAGCATGAGGGCCACCGCCACGGATCCCACTGAAAGGATAACCGAGTTCAACAGATTCGACATGAACGCCACGTCCAACGTGCCCGCATTGGTCTCCAATTTTCCGGTGATCAGCGCCTGATAGTTCTGGATCGTCGGCGTATAAAGCAGCGAGGGCGGCGAGCGCAGGATGGTCTCGTTGGTTTGCAGGCTCATCTGCGCGATCCAGAAGATCGGGAACATGAAAAACAGCACGACCAGCGTAAGCGCGATGCCTCGCAGCCAGCGTTCAAGGGGCGATTGGTAGTCCATCAGATCTCTCCCCTCGCGCGCTCGCGCAGGCGCAGCCAGTTCTTGATGAATATGTTTGACAGGAAGAACGTCACCGCCCAAAGGATCATCAGCAGGGCTGCCGACCGTCCGACATTGGTGGACTGGAAGAAGTTCAGATACGCCTCGACCTGGAAGACCATCAGCTTGTCGCCGGGCCCGCCCTGAGTCAGCGCATAGATGATGTCGAACTGCTGAATGCTGTCCAGCAGCCGGAACAGCGAGGCGGTCAGAATGTACGGCATCAGCATCGGCAGCGTGATGCGCCAGAACTGCTGGGCGCGCGGCACACCATCCAATGCAGCCGCTTCAAACGGTTGTTTCGGGAGCGAGCGCAGCCCTGCAAGCAAAAGGATCATGATGAACGGTGTGTAGACCCAGATGTCCACCAGCACGACAGTGAAGAGCGCGGTGTCAGGGGAATTGCCCCACTTGAAATCCTCGAAGCCCACGAGACCTGCGAGATAGCTGAGGATCCCGAAATTCGGGTTGGTCATCAGCTTCCACATCAGCGCTGCCAGGGCAGGTGCCACCATCAGCGGCATGAGCAGCATGATCGATATGAAGTTGTTCAGCCGCGTCCGCTTCTGCAACAGCAACGCGATGCCAAGGCCGAGCAGCAACTCCAGCCCGACCGTCAGAAAGGCGTACACCAGGCTGATCTGCAGGGTGTTCCAGAAGTCTGGGTCGGAAAAGAAGTTCAGATAGTTTTCGCCCCAGTTCATGCCTCTGTTCCAGGGCTGGCTCATCCGAAAGCGCTGAAGTGAGTAATACACTGCCGTCCCGAACGGGATCAGAATGCCGATGCAAACCAAGAGTGCTGGCAGGCTCAGGAGATAGGGTAACAGGCGGCGAGAGACGCGCGGGCGGCGCCGGGGAGCGTCGGCAGTGGCGGTCGCCGTCATGGCAGGCAGGCTCCTTGCTCGCGCGAGCGAAAACCAGGATCTTTGGCTCGGGCGCGCGGGACGTATCGGGTCAGGCCCGGGACATCAGACCCGCCAGCGACAAATCGAAATGCAATCGCGTTCATGTCTTTGAGCGGAGGGTGGGGGTCTGCCCCCACCCTACCCTTTGTCAACCGAGGCCTGCGTCTTTCAGCTGCCGGTTCACGCTGTCGGCCAACTGATCCAGACCCTCATCGACCGGCACCTCCTTCGCGACCATCTTCTGCAGGCTGGCCGCCCACTCGGTTGTGAGATCGAAGAACAGCGGTTGCGCGGTGAACTTGATCGCCGCCCCGGGCGCGGAGACATCATGCATCTCGACATAGCCGGGATAGCTGTCGGCGAGCCGCTCGCGGAAACCCGCATCGTCCCAGACTGACTGGCGCACGGGGTTGACGAAGTCCATCTGGCTTGCGCCGAACAGGCCGTGCTCCGGCCCGGATGCCCACTGCATGAAGTACCAGGTGGCATCCAGATCCTTCGAGAACTTGGACATCGCCAGCGACCAGATCCAGATGTTCGGCGTCGGTGCGCCGTTGCCCGAGGCCGCGAACGGCGCATAGGCGAGCTTGCCCGCCATTGCATTGTCGCCGCCGTTCATGAAGTAGCCGAGGATGTCGGCGTCGTAGATCATCGCCGACTTACCCGCGCCCAGATCGGTGCCGACCTGATACCATGTGTGCGAAGACCAGTCGGAGGCACCCGACTCCTGGATCATCTTCACCCATTTGGCGTGGAAGGCCTTGGACCCATCCGTGTTCATCGCCGCTGACAGCTTACCATCGTCGCTGACGTTCAGGTCGATTTCGCCAAGGTTCGCATAGGCAGACAGAAAGCCGGGGTGGATCGTCGCCCAGGACCGCGAGCCGCGCACACCGATGCCGTAGATTCCGTCGTTCCCGGCCTGTGCCTTTGCAGCCGACTCCATAAGCTCGTCCAAGTTGGTCGGGACAGAGGCGCCGGCCTTCTCCATCATCGCGGCGTTGTAGGCGAGGTTGTTCTGTTCATATCCCCACGGGATGCACCACTGCATCGCGTCGTCCGAGCCGAGTGCTCCGCCCGGGCGACCGTTCCAAGCGCAGGACTTGCGAACGCCCTCTATCATGTCGGTCCAGTTGTAGCCGGGGTTCGTCTTGCTCTCGTCCTGGATCCACTCGTTGTGGTCGACAACCCACCCTGCCGGCCCGTAGGTCCAGGTCATGTAGGCACCCGTCATGAACGCATCGTATTCGGACGAGCGCGACGAGAGGGCCGCCGTGACCTTGTCGAAGTAAACATCCTCCGGGAAGACATCATATGTAACGTCCATACCCGTGAGCGACTTGAAGTTGTCCAGGTTGGCGATCATCGCATCAGTGTAAGGGTGCTTGTTCAGAAGCAACTTCAGCGACTTGCCATCGTGCGCCTTCCAGTCGAAGTCCGCAGCCAGCGCTTGTGTCTGCATCATGTTCACCAGCGTGCCGGCACCAGCCGCCGTCATGCCCAACGCACTGAGACCGCGGATCAGGCTGCGGCGGCTCATTTGCCCCCGCTGCCAGGCGGCGATAAGGTCTTTTTCCTTTTCGTACATCGTGGAAGTTCCTCCCGTTCGCTCGTTGTCTATGCGGCTTCGACGGCACCGCCGTCATCCCCGACAATGGCACGAGCGGTTGCCTCGTCGGTGATTAACCCTGTCAGTAGCCCGCTTTTCAGCGAGGCATGAATGGCACCGGTTTTGCTCTCGCCACCGGCGATGGCAACAACGTCCCGTCCACGTAGGCTCTCGAGCGGCGGCGCCATCACCCGGTCGTCAAAGGCTGTGGCCATGGTCGCTCCGTCCGCGTCCAGAAACTGGCCCATAATCTCGGCGACGGCCCCAGCCTCTCGCAGGCTTCGCACCGCCGGGACACCATTCGCCTCGGGCATGATCGCGGTATGCTCGCTCTCCTCCAGCGCGCCAATTCCGAGAATGGTCAGGCTGGCCGTGCTCATCAGCTCCATTGTGGCGATGATGCCGGATTGAGCCATCATGATCTGCCGGTTTTCGGCAGAGTCCACGAACATCGGTGCAGGCAGCATGTAGCCATCGGCACCCGTGGTTCGGGCCAGCCGGTGGATAACGTCGTAGGGGTTCGCGGCGAACGAGCGGGTCAGCCCGCCCAGCATGGAAACGAACGTGATGCCTTCTGCCGCCACCCGGCCCATAGCATCGACCGCTGCTGCAATGGTGCGGCCATGGCCAATCCCGATCACATCGTGTCGGCGGCCTGCAACCATTTGCATCAGAAAGTCTCCACCCACCGCACTCAGCGCACGCAGCGGCAACCTGCCCGTCTCTGGCACCGACATGGCAACCCGGCAGTGATCGAGCCCGAAGGCTTCCATCAGCCGTGTTTCAAGCATCACACATTCCGAGGTCGAGGTGTCCACGAAGATCCGCACCAGCCCCTCGGCCTGGGCCCGAGCAATGTACCGGTTCACGCGTGTGGCAGGAACGCCCAACCGCTTCGCGATCTCGCTTTGTGTCAAGCCACCGACAAAATGCAGCCATGTTGCGCGGGCGATTTGTTCGTCATCGCCTCCGAAAGCGTGAAGCTGACCAGGTGTACGCTGCATCTGGGGAAGCGCTCGAAATTAATTCCACTCTCGGGATTTTTTTCATTTCGTGCTGCCGCTGTCAATTCATTTTGCTCAGCCCGACGTCTCTGTGAGCTTCCAGAGAGCCTGCATTTCAGAACCGAGAGCGCCCGCTTGTAGTCCGTCAGGCGGGCTTCGGGTATCGCAGTATGTTGATCGGTCTTGCATTCCAGCTCCAACAGGTCGTCGCATTCAGATTGCCCAGGCCATCGATGATGATCACTCGTCAATGCAAACCGAGCACGCAGGCGCTTGTTCACTGCGCGGGTAGACCGCTTGACCTGACCAAGTTGAAAAGAAGTGCCCGATCGCATGCGCGCGCCTGACCTGACTTCCTCATGACCGACGCTGGGGGCTGTCACTGAAACTCACGCCTTTCGGCGCGTCAAGTGAGCCCAAGGCCGCAAATCGACAACGACCTTAACTGCCGCCGCGAGCACCAGCACGCAGAGTGCCACCTTCGACGCCATACCCATTGTGCCCTCAATGAGCATCGCATGGACAATGCTGCCCAAGACCACGAGTGCCGCGAGGGTGACGTGACAAAACCGCCAGACAACGGGCCTCAAGCGGAGCCGCTTGCGAAAGGCGGCCAAGAGAGCAGCACTGAAAAGCCCCCACATGGCGATCACGCCCCAGACGGAGAACGGCGTGGGAGACCTGAAGAAGAGCGCATCAATCACGTCCGGCGGGCTTGTCAGCCAGAGGCCCAATACGTGCACGACCACAGTCGACACCAGCCCGATGCCCACCCAGAAATGCAGCCGTCGGCTGCGAAGAATGGGTAGTCCCGGCAGATATCCGCCAACCAGCAAGGGCTGCAGGAGCAACAGCCCCATCGCAACGATCCCCGCAAACCCTGCCAGAACGTAGATGGGGTCTCGCCATGCCAGCAGCGGACTTGTCGCAGCAATGGCCACCGGCACGAAGAGGGCGGCCGCCAGGGCCGTCCAGATCAAAAGCGCACGCACCTGTGCCGCTCGGTCGTCAGGCGGCCTGCAGCACGAAATGCGCACTGAGGCTTGTGTCGCTCGAGCTCGGCATCACGGGCCGAAGGAACACAGTCTCAAAACCATTGCCATCGAACTCGGCGTCGTATGCGAGGTGCGCATGGGGCTGTCCGAAAGCAGGAACAATCTGCGGCATCTCCATGCGGAATGCACCGTCCACATCGGTCAGCGTGGCACCATGGCTCCGCTCGTCGCGCTCGTGCCCCTCCGTGGTGTGCGCCCAGATCTGGATTCGTATGCCCTCCAGTGGCACGCCATCGCCCGCACGCCGCACGGTGCCGGACATCCAGAAGCCGCCGCCGCCGATGCGCTCCACGATCGGCGCCCCGGGACGGTAGTTATTGGCACCGCCCCGCATCGTCCGTGTCGGCGCAAGACCATTCGCTTGCGCCGGCACAAGTATGCCGGACGCGCCTGTCGTCAGCACGGCTCCGGCTGCAGCCCCGATCAGGAGCATATCGCGGCGGGTTTTCGGAGCTCGGTTCATCTTGGCCTCTCCTGTTGTGCGTCTCTGGCCGGTGCGTCTGCCCGGGCATGCCCTTGGGATGATCAGTGTTAGTCACGACGGCTCTGCTAGAGTTAACTCTTACCACAAATTGCCATGAGCCCGGGAGCGCAATTCCCCGTGAGCAGACGGTTTCCTGCCATGCGCAGGCTGGGCGACATCCTCGTATTCGGCCCCAATGTCTCGATACCTAGAACGGTCCAGTTGCCTGACCAGACGCAGGACAGGAATGCTGCATGTTAGCTCAGATGCTGGTCGAAGAATGACAATGTGCGTTTCCAAGCAAGCGTTGCGGCTGCCTCGTCGTACCTTGGCGTTGTATCGTTGTGAAACCCGTGCTGGACATCCGGATAGAAGTGAACGCTGAACGCTTTCTGGTGGGCCTTCAGCGCTTCCGAATACGCGGGCCAGCCCGCGTTTATCCGATCGTCCAACCCAGCATAGTGGATCATAAGCGGCGCACGGATTGCAGGCACGTCCTCCGCGGCGGCCTGACGGCCGTAGAACGGGACCGATGCCGCGAGATCCGGATAGGCCACGGCCAGCGCATTGCAGACACCGCCGCCATAGCAGAAGCCTACAGCACCGACCTTCCCGGTCGAGTCTGCGTGATCGCGCAGGAACTCGAATGCCGCGAAGAAGTCTTCCATCAGCTTGGCCCCGTCCAGCGAGCGCTGCATGGTGCGGCCTTCTTCATCGGTGCCTGGATAACCGCCCAAGGGCGTCAACCCGTCGGGCGCTAGGGCCAGGTAACCCGCTTTGCCCGCTCGGCGGGCGACGTCCTCGATGTAGGGATTTAGTCCCCGGTTCTCATGAACAACGAGCACCGCAGGCAGCTTGCCCGATGTCCCGGCGGGGCGGACCATGAGGCCGCTGATCGCGCCATGTCCCCGCGGGCTGTCGTAGGACATCACCTCGGTTTCGATCGCCGGGTCCTCAGGCGCAACCTGCTGGGCCAGCGCATAGTTCGGCTGCAACTGCTGGAGGATCATCGCCCCTGTCACGCCCGCCGCTGCATAGCGCCCAGCTTCACGGATAAACTCGCGCTTCGAGAGCTGGCCGTGAACGTAGCCATCGAAGACCTCTAAGATCCTTGGATCGAAGTCCGTCGCCTTCTTGCGTTCTGTCATCTGTGTTCTCCTCTCGGTCCGGCCGCTGACGCGTCAGTCATCATCCACCTTGTCCAGCAGCGCACTCTCGTGATGACGCGGAACCTTCCCGGCAATCTCGAGGATAAGCTTGCGCCGGACGGCACCGGCAAATGTCTCCGCGTTCTCCGCGGTGACGACGAAGGCTCCGGGGCCTCCGATGATCTGATCACGGAACGCCGCCTCCAGATCGTAGCTGATTGGCTGGCCGCTGCAGCTGCGGCACAAAACAGCGAGGCCGTTGATCGTGATACCGGCGGCCAAAACCTCTGCGCGAGCGTCAGGGATGCTCGGGCCGTTCCAATTGTTCGCCGAATCCGCGGAGAGATCGATCACCGCGCGAAGTCCCTCATAAGCGTTCGTTTCGATCAACCTCTTTCCCGCCAGCAACGCAGAACCGATCGCGTTCCGCCCATACGCCCGCCGCGGCGGATCGAGCAGAGCGCCAGCGAATGCCACGGCGCTCTCAGCGCCATCGATCACCGTCCATGGAACGACGACGTCCTGAGAAGTGTAGTCCGCCCACTCGACATAGGTCAGCGCAATCTTCCCGTAGCCGCTGTGGATGATCGCGTCGACGACAGCCGGATCAGTGATGGCGGTTGCGTATCCAGAACGCTGAAAACGAATCTCATCATTGTCGATCGAACCTGTCGCATCTGCCAGGAGGACCAGTTCCAGCGATACCTGCGTCTGGGCTTGCGACCGGGTGGGAGCTGACGCCGAGGCCAGCACAGCCGCCGCGATCAAGAGGGTCAAGACGACTCGCGCCATGAACCGAGAAATAGTTTCAGCCATTTGTGAACCCTATCACGACATCTGCCTTCACCATCGCATTTAAGGCATGCACGCGACGGAGAAACGCAGGGCCATTGCAAGCCGAGTGGCGGAACTCCCGGACCCTGAGGCTCTGGTCTCGAAAGCTCTCACATCAGGTTCCTGTCTTGGCATTGCTGGGCTTGCATGTGGACAATCCCCGACCGGTCCGTTTCGCGGCAACTCGGCTCGAACTTCACCCATGCAGTCCACGGATGCTTGGCTTGGCTCAATTGACAAGACGGCATTGGCACTGAACGGTGGGCGCGGATGGGGAGGTCTGCATGGCCGATCAGGAATTCTCGGGCGATGTCGCCCTTGTCACAGGTGCCGCCTCGGGCATAGGGCGTGCGATCGCGCTTGCCCTGGGCGCGGCCGGAAGCAGTGTTATCGCCGCGGATATCAGCGATGTAACCGAAGTCGCTACGGCAATCGAGGAGTCAGGATCTCAAGCCGTGGCTGTCTCCTGCGACCTGTCCGGGCGCGACGGTTGGAAGGATTTGCTTGGAGTTGCCCGGCAAGCGCTCGGCGCGCCGACCATCTTTGTGCACAGCGCCTCACCGAGGCGGATCGAGACCCAGACGATCCTGCAAGTGACCGAGGATGAGTGGGACGCGATGGTCAATACAAACCTGCGCAGCGGGTTCTTTCTTGCGCGCGAACTGGCCTCGGACATGCGCGGGGCTGGTATCAAAGGCCGTATCCTGTTTGTAGCCTCGCTGCACGCACATACACCCCGCAACCTGCCGCACTACAGTGCCTCGAAAGCAGGGCAGGTCATGGTTGTGCGGGAGCTTGCCAAAGCGCTCGGACCCGACGGCATCCGGGTCAACGGCGTTGCACCTGGTGCCATTCCCGGAGGTGGATTTCAGGGCGACTTCACCAAATTGTCTGAACGTATCGCCATGCGACGTCCCGGCAGCCCGGAGGACGTGGCAAGCGGGGCTCTGGCATTGCTGTCTGAGCGAAGTGGCGCCTACATCACCGGCGCCATTCTCCCTGTGGATGGCGGTCTCGACTTGCACAACTGGATTGATCCGCCGTCCGAAATCTGACGGATGCGCGGCGGCTGCAACAACCTGACGAGAGATCACGCAATGAAGCAACGCAACCTCGGCCAAACCGGCCAGAACGTCAGTGTGCTGGGCTATGGGGCGATGTCGTTCACGAACTTCTACGGTCCAGCGACGGACGAGGGGTCAATGACGGTTCTGGACGCTTGCGTCGAACTCGGCATCACCCATGTGGACACATCGAACGTGTATGGGATGGGCCGATCTGAGACGGTGATCGGTGACTGGCTGAAGCGCCGAGGCGGACAACCGCCCTTTGCCATTGCGACAAAGGGCGGGATTACGCGCAATCAAGATCGAAGGTTCAACAATGACCCCAAGCACCTGGAGGAGGCTCTCGAGGCCAGCCTGACCAGACTGGGCGTTGACGCCGTGGATTTGTACTACATTCACAGGCGCGATCCTGCCTTCGAGATCGAAGACGTGACCGAAACACTGGCGGGCTTCGTCAAGGCCGGGAAGATCAAGGCAATTGGGTATTCCGAGATTGCCCCATCTTCTTTGCGGCGCGCCCACGCGGTGCACCCGATCGCAGCGGTGCAGTCCGAGTACTCCTTGTCGACCCGCTCGCCCGAGATGGGACTTGTGCAGACCTGCAAGCAGATCGGCGCGTCCCTTGTGGCGTTCTCACCTGTCGGGCGCGCGCTGCTGACGGACCAGCCGCATCAAGCGGAAACAATCGCACAACTCGATTTCCTGAAGGTCAATCCCAGGTTCCAGGAGCCGAACCTCAGTGCCAATCTGGCGAAGAACACGGAATTCCGTGGATTGGCGGCGGACATGGGCGTACCGGCGGCCGCTCTGGCGATCGCGTGGCTGACCCATCAAGGAGACCACGTTCTGCCAATCCCGGGCACGCGAGATATCGCACATCTGCGTCAGCTCGCCCAAGGCGCTGCGATGGATCTCAGTGCCGACGACCTGGCGCGGATCGAAGATGTATTGCCGATAGGTTGGGCGCATGGTGACCGCTATTCCGAAGGTCAGTGGGTCGGACCGGAGAGGTACTGCTAGTGTTGGCGTGAAATGGGTCTGCTCGAGCCTGCGCAAATGCTCACGAACCGGAGTTTGCTGCCATCGATCGCAATCGTGTGACGTACCGGTCCGATCCCGAGACATGGCGAAGCTGACGTAACGTGTCTTCGGGCCAAAGCCGTCGAGTTGGCCCTCGATCCGAAGGAGAAGCAGCGATGATGAATCAGCACCCACACGCCGAATGGTCCGCCGCAATGTTCGACATTCTGCGCGAGGCTGGCGTCACGCTCTTCGCGCACGTGCCTGATGCTGGGAATGATCGTCTGATTGCTCTTGCCGAGACCAGTAACGAGACCCGGGCTTTGCTCCTGACCACCGAAGAAGAAGGCGTTGCGATTTGTGCAGGGGCTGATTTGACCGGGGCACGTGGCGTGCTCTGCATGCAATCGAGCGGCCTCGGCAACTGCACCAACTTCCTGTCGCTGGCCAAGGGAGGGCGATTTCCGCTCTTGATGATGATCTCGATGCGGGGAGACTACGGCGAACAAAATCCATGGCAGTACCCGATGGGAGAGGCCACCGAGGTTTTGCTCCGCGCGATGGGTGTTCTGATGTTCAAGGTAGAACGACGTGATGAACTGGAGATCGCCACCCGCGCGGCTGTAGACGCGTCTGGCACCGGCGGACAAGCCGCCGCCATTGTGCTCGGCCAGAAGTTTCTTGGCGCAAAGGCGTTCTGATCATGGCGAACTTTCCCTCCCCGAACATCGACCGGCGCGAACTGTTGCCACAGCTCTTTCCAGCGCCGGAGGACTGGCTCTTCGTCAGTGGTCTGGCTGGCGCGTCAAAAGACACGGCAGCCTTGACGGAAGATGGCGCAAATCTCTTTTCGATGGCCGGAACGATGGGAGCTGCAGTGCCGATGGGATTGGGCTTGGCCCTCTCCGCACCTCACCGCAATGTCGCGGTTGTAACAGGCGATGGAGAGCTTCTGATGGGCTTGGGATCGCTGGTGACGGTTGCATCGGCTGCACCGCAGAACCTCGCAATCGTTTGCATCGATAACTCGATGCACGGGGAAACCGGAGGGCAAAGAGGCCACACCAGCAGCACTGCGGATCTCGAAATGATTGCGCGAGGCAGCGGGATCACAGCGACAAGAATGATCTCCGAACCCGTTGAAATAGGTGATGCCGCGGACTTTCTGAGCGATACACATTGCGCTCGGGTCCTGATAGCCCGCGTGTTGCCCACTCCACCATCGGCATTTAAGCGCAACATGGACATGGCTGCATGTCGCGTGCGTTTTCGTGAGAAGGCGATAACGTAAGGCCCAACGCTCGCGACAACTCGCCCAGATGGGCAGGGAGAACCAGTATGCCGATCTATCAGAATGGTGACGTGAACATTCACTATCAGGAGGCCGGATCAGGTTTCCCGCTGCTGGTCATTCCCGGTGGCGGCTTGAATGCGACCATTGCGGGGCTGGCAACCCATGCGTTCAATCCGCTCGACTCGCTCAGTGATGTCTATCGGGTCATCGCACTGGACTTGCGGAATGCGAATGACGGCCAGTCGACAGGGCCCCTCGAAATCGAGCGGACATGGGATGCCTTCACCGATGATCAGCTGGGATTGATGGATCATCTCGGAATCGATCAGTTCATGGTGCTGGGCTTTTGCATCGGCGGTCCGATGATCTGGAACCTGCTGAAGCGCGCCGGCGATCGTGTCGTGTGCGCAGTTTGCGTGCATCCGAGCGGCTACAGTTCCAGCTTTCCGGACATTTACTACCAGAACAACATCAAGGACTGGGCGCCGGGCCTGTGCGAGCAGCGGCCCGAGATCACGATGCAAATGGCCTCGGAATACCTCCACAACATGTACACCAAGCGAGCCGATTTCGTGCTCACCGTCGACCGTGAGTTCGTCCGCAATTGTCAGACGCCGGTACTGATCCTGCCGGACGACATTCCTGCGCATCCCTATGCGACGGCGATGGAGGTGGCCATGCTGGCGCCGAACGCCCAGGTCAGCCTGTATCCTTGGAAAGAAAACACGCGGAAAATCGATCTCGCATTGAATCACATTCGCAGCTTTCTGGCGGTGAACAGAGACAAGCACTCGCCAGTGAAGTAGTGCCGTGCGCGCGGGATTGACGTTGCACTTGGCCCGGGTCCGAGCACCAGAACACATCGATCCAGAGAACTGGTCCCGTTGCTGCTGAGCCGTTCAAGGCACGAACGCCACTTGAAACTGACCTCGGTGACATTGTCGGCGCTGGCAACACCGGTGATGCCGGACCAGCCGAGTCAAATCAGGCTTGCGAAACCATAAAAGTCAGGCGATCAGCTGCCTTCTCCCTGTGAGCGCGCTTTCCGGCCAAGGTTTTCGCAGCAAGACAAGCTCTCCGCTCAACCAGCCCTCGGATTTGCGGGTTCGTCCCCAAACGCCTTCTCACTCAACTGTGCGCGACCGGAACCGGGCACGATAGCGGCTCGGGGCCTCGCCGGTGCGCTCCCGATAGAAGCGGCTGAAGTAGCCCAGGTCCGTGAAGCCAAGGGTCTCAGAGATTTGGGCAATCGGCCAAGGCGTGTATGCCAGCTTCCGATTGGCCTCTCTTATGAGGCGATCATGGACAATCTGCATCGGGCTGCATCCAGCCACGGCGCGGCAGTCTCTCGTCAACTGCGATTTTGACGTGCCGACCTCGCGCGCATAGTCGACAGCGCTCCAGCCCTTTGTGAAGTGCTGCTCAACCAGGGCGAGGAAACCGTGAACGCGCAACTCGGAGTTTCCGCGACTGCCTAGGCGCGCGATGCTCTCATGGCTCTCGTCTCGCGCCCGGATGGCCCAGGTCATGACAAGCTCGAGCAAGGCCTGCAGAGCCAGCTGCCGATCGCGCCTTTGGTGGCGATACTCTTCCTCCAGTTCATCGAGAGACTTCGAGAGGCGCTCGAAGGCTTGCGCGCTGGATAGCACCATAAAAGGGAAGGCATCGATGCTGGCAACACCCCTCCCGCCACGAAGGGCCTCAAGTGGAACGGTTGTCACGGTTCCAACCACTCTTGGCGAGAAATGGAAACCGTGCACGACTCTCGGAGGAACAAAGAGAATGGCGGGTTCGGTTGTTGTTGTCACATCGCCATCGAGATCGATGTCGATGTCGATGGTGTGAAATCGCATGATCTGGAACAGATCCAAATGTCGATGGGGCCATATCCGCCAATCATGGTGCTGGCTGCGGTCCTTCAAGGTCTCGACATGGATGAGATCGGGCAGCCCATGCTGCTCGGCCTCACCGTAGAGCTGGAAACTCGGAACGATATCGCGTGCGGTCTTGTTCATGGAGCACAACTCAGGTCGAGTTTGCGCCGATTGTGCAAATCTCGGCGCCGAATGTCCATGGTACGAATAGTGGTTCGCCGATATCACCGAAACGGAGCGACAGTCACGTTGACATAGGTCAATGCAGGGGGAGGCCCAGATGTTCACACGACGCGAGTTCCTCGGCACGACGGTAGCGGGTGCTGCATCATTCTCTGTTCCAAGGCGCGCAGAAGCTGCAGAGTTTACGTTCACGATCCATCACTTTCTGAGCCCGAAAGCGCCGGCGCAGACAAAGTTGATCCAGCCCTGGGCGGACCGGATCACCGAGGCGTCCAAGGGTCGCATCGCCTTCGAGATCTTTCCTTCGATGTCACTCGGCGGAAAGCCGCCTGAGCTCTACGATCAGGTGCGTTCGGGCGTCGCCGACATTGTCTGGACACTGCCCGGCTACACGCCGGGCGTCTTTCCGCGGCTCGAGGTCTTCGAGTTGCCGATGGTACACGGCGGAAGTGCAGAGGTGACAACCAACGCGATCCAGGATGTCATGCCGCTGCTCGCCGACGATCTGAGTGACGTGAAACCGCTGCTCATCCACACACATGCGGGCAATGCGCTCCATATGGTGAGCAAGGACGTGAACGGGCCGGCTGATGTGGCCGGGCTCAAGTTGCGCAGTCCCTCGAGAACAGGTGTCTGGATGCTCGAAAGCTGGGGGGCGGAACCGGTTGGCATGCCGGTGCCCGCACTGCCCCAGGCGCTCTCGAAGGGAACGATCGACGGCGCACTTATCCCGTTCGAGGTTGCTATCCCGCTCAAGATTGCGCAGCTGGCGGAGTACTCGATCGAGCTGGCAGGTGGTCGGCGTTTCGGGACTGCCGCCTTCATGTTCGCAATGAACAAGGATCGTTTCGCCGCCCTGCCCGAAGACCTGCAGTCAATCGTCGAGGAGAACTCGGGGGCCGCGATCAGCAGCGAGATCGGCGCGGCTTGGGATGCAATCGAGCCGATCGGCAAGAAAATTGCGACTGATCAGGGACGGACCGTGAAGGAGCTTTCGGCGGAGGCCTCGTCCGAGTTTGACCGTCTGCATGAGAGTTTGGCCGGACGCTGGCTCGAAGAGGTCGGAACCAAAGGCATTGACGGTGCCGCGCTCCTCGCCGCCGCAACGGATGCGATGAAGGCGCGCAGCGCCTGAACGCGCTTGCAGAAGAGAGCCGCCAGCAGGGCATCTTGCTGGCGGCCCGGAAAAACCGGTGCTCCTGATGATCCGACTTGTTCACGCCCTCTGCTGGTGGAGCGCGGTGCTGGGTGGCGTGCTCTTTGCGGTCGTCGTCCTCGTCACAGTCGTGAACGTCTCCGGCTTCGTGCTGAACGCCGGCGCTCGCCTCTTCGATCGTACGGTCCCCGGGCTCCCCGGTTATGAGGACGCAGTGTCGATGTTCGTTGGCCTTGGCGCACTTCTCATGCTCCCTTGGTGCCAGCTTCAACGCGGACACGTGAGCGTCGATCTGTTCACCGGCCTGATGTCCGAGCGTGCACTTGATCGGCTCACGCGCATCACTGACGCGCTCATGGGCTGTCTGGCGGCATTCCTTTCGGGAATGATGGCAAAGGGCATGCTGGGCTATCTTGCCGACGGTCTCCGCACACCGGTGCTTGAGTGGCAAATCTGGCCATTCATGTTGCCCGGCATTGTTGCGCTGGCGCTTTGGGCGGTTGCCGCTTTCACGCTCGCACTCGCTCCGATCGACGCACAAGAAGCGCCCGCTCGCGGAACCGCGCCGTGAACGAACGAGAGCTCGTCGGGGCGGGCGCAATCGTCGTGCTGTTCCTGCTGATAATGATGCGGGTACCCGTCGCGCTGTCGATGATCGCAACTTCCGTCGGCGGGGCTTACGTTCTCAGCGAGGTCGCACCTTTTCTGCGGTTTGGACCCTATCTCTCACAGTTTACGACATCGCTTTGGAACATCGTGTCGAACTATGATCTCTCGGTCGTGCCACTCTTCATCCTGATGGGCTTTTTGGCGTCCGAGGCGCGCCTCAGCCACGATCTTTTCCACGGTTTGAATGCGCTTGTCGGACGCCTCCGGGGCGGTGTCGCGATTGCGACGATCGTTGCCTGCGCGGGCTTCGGTGCCGTCAGCGGGTCTTCATTGGCCACGGCGAGCACGATGGCAAAGATATCGCTGCCGGAACTGAGGCGCTTGCGCTATCAGGAGGGACTTGCAACCGGCGTTCTGGCCGCTGGCGGCACACTTGGCATCCTGATCCCGCCTTCGGTCGCGCTGGTGATCTATGCCATCGTCGTCGAGGCATCCATCATCGAAATGTTCCAGGCAGCTGTGCTGCCGGGGTTCCTCGCAGTGATCTTCTTCATCATCGTCGTCCGGCTCCTCGTTGCCCGTAAACCCGAGATCGCGCCGATGGCCGAGGCGTTGCCAACAGACGCGCATCGCCAGGCCGTTCTGCGGCTGATACCCGTGTTGGTGATCTTCGGCGCAATGATCTTGGGACTGGGTCTTGGCCTGTTCACACCGACACCGGCGGCTTCGGTCGGTGTGTTCATCATTGCACTCTACGGCTTTCTATCGCCCGGTCGACCACTCAGACTGCCAGGGATGGCGAGCGCCGTTCTGGCGACAGCCAAGACAGCCGGCATGATCTACCTGATCCTATTCGCCGCCGATATGCTCAAGGGGTTCTTCGCGCGTACCGGCCTGCCTGCGACACTCAGCACGATGGCAGGGACCAGCGGACTCGATCCGTATGTGGTCATCCTTGTCCTTTTGCTCGTGCTCATCCTGCTCGGGTGTTTCATGGAGTCGCTCTCCATGATCCTCGTGGTCATCCCGTTCTTCTGGCCAATCCTCGTCGAGCTGAATGGCGGCGATTACACCACCGCCGAGACAGCCGCGTTCGGCATGGACAACGAGGACCTCAAGATCTGGTTCGGGATCCTTGCGCTTGTGGTGGTCGAACTCGGTCTGATCACACCTCCCGTCGGGCTCAACGTGTTCGTTATCAAGAGCTTCTCGCCCCAGACGACGATGGGCACTATTTTTCGCGGCGTCTTTCCGTTCTTCATCGGTGAGGTGATACGCGTCGCGGTGCTGATACTAATCCCCTCCATATGCCTGCTTTTGCCGACGCTTCTTAGGAGTTGACGATGGCCGCGGAACCTTCTGCCGAGCCCGTGCACACGGTGAAGACCCAGGTGGCCATTGTCGGCGGCGGCCCATCGGGTTTGCTGCTCTCAAGGCTCCTGCACCTCGACGGCGTGCGCTCGGTTGTCATCGAAAGGAGGTCCGCGGCGCGCGTCATGTCACGCATTCGCGCCGGCGTTCTGGAACAGGGGACTGTTGAGACTTTGCGACAAGCGGAGATCGGCGACCGATTGTGTCGGGAAGGTCTTGTCCACGAGGGCTTCGATCTCGCCGTTGACGGCCGGAACTTCCGCATTGCCCTGGGAGACCTGATCGGCCGTCATGTTACCGTCTATGGGCAGACAGAGGTGACGAAGGATCTGATGGAAGCTCACCGCGCCGCCGGCACCGAGATGTATCACGAAGCCGACGGGGTGATGCTGCACGACCTCGAGAAGGAAAAGCCATCGGTGACGTTCTCGATCGATGGCGAAGCCTTTCGCATCGAGGCAGATTTCATCGCCGGTTGCGACGGCTTCCGTGGTCCATCACGCCAAGCCATCCCGGCCTGCAAGCGCACCGAGTTCGAGCGTGTTTATCCCTTCGGCTGGCTTGGGATCCTCGCCGATGTGCCACCCTGCCAGGACGAGCTTATCTATGCCAACAGCAAGCGCGGCTTTGCTCTGGCCAGCATGCGCTCGCCAACCCGCTCGCGCTATTACATCCAGTGCCCGGCTGACGAGAACCTCGCGGAATGGCCGGATCACCGGCTGTGGGATGAGCTCAAGCTCCGCCTCGGCCCCGAGGTCGCCAGCAACATCACCACCGGGCCAGCACTGGAGAAGAGTGTTGCGCCGCTGCGCAGCTTCGTCTGCGAGACGATGCGATTTGGACGGTTGTTTCTGGCCGGAGACGCCGCACACATCGTGCCGCCGACTGGAGCAAAGGGCCTCAATCTCGCGATTGGAGACGTCAAATACCTCTCCACCGCGCTGGCCGCCTTCTACGCCGATGGAGAAGAACGCGGACTGGACCAGTACACCAAGGTCGCCCTCCGCCGGGTCTGGAAGTCAGAGCGCTTCTCCTGGATGCTCACGACCCTGCTGCACGACTTCGACGGCGATGACGCGTTCGGGCGACGAATGAAGGTGGCCGAACTGGACTACATCTTCTCGTCAAAGGCAGCCCAGACCTCGATTGCCGAGAACTATGTCGGGCTGCCCTACGACAACGTGCTTGCCTGATGGAGAAAGCTGATGCGCTTTGCGAGACGCCGATCGACCGAGCGCTCCCCCGAGTGTTCACATAGTGTAACCCGACACTTCACTGGTGCACGTGACCGACGGCTTCTTGCCTGCGGCAGCTCACGTCGGCGAGGCAAGGGCCCAACATGCATTGAAGATCACCGAGCAGATCGTCGCGACCAAGCAGGAGGGGACATAGTATGCAACACGCAGTAAGCGGGCGTCGCTGGTCCGACATGCCCGAGATGATCTTCCCTGACTACAAATCCTCCACCACGCGCGGTCCCAGCCAGCCCCCGGTTGCTGTGGCGGAGTGGGACCAGTCGCTCGCGCTCAAACCCGTCTGGCCCACGCTGCCCGACGGCGAGGCAGATCTCACGACAAATGCCCGCGTCAATGGTGACCCGATCGGTGAACGCATCCTCGTCGAAGGCCGGCTCACGGACGAGGCCGGTCGGGCGGTCCCAGGCGCGCTCATCGAAATTTGGCAAGCCAATGCCGCGGGACGTTACGTGCATCGTGAGGAGCGCCACCCGGCTCCACTCGATCCGAACTTCCTGGGCGCAGGACGCACGATCACCGGAGTTGACGGCTCATATCGCTTCGTGACGATCAAGCCGGGCTCCTACCCTTGGGGCAATCACCGCAATGCATGGCGGCCGGCACATATCCATTTCGCCGTCTTCGGTGCCGGTATCGCGCAACGACTGATCACTCAGATGTATTTTCCCGGCGACCCGACCCTGCCCTTCGACCCGATCTTCAATGCAACGCCCGAAGCCTGCGTGCGCAACCGTCTGATCTGCCAGTTCTCAATCGAGGATACGGTGCCGAACTGGGCTCATTGCTACAAGTTCGACATCGTGCTGGCCGGCAAGGCCGCGACACCCTTTGAGGAGGGACATGACCATGGCTGACATGCGCGAGTTCGGCACCATGAACCCTGCCGATCGCGGCGGCAGTCACGACCATGTCTACGAAGACGGCCGCACTGTGACGGCAACACCGGGTCCGACGCCGAGCCAGACGATCGGACCGTTCTTCGCCTTTGGCCTCACGCCGGGACCCTACGGCTACGCGCTGCGCGACATGCACAGCAACGACCTCACAGGGCCTGCCATTGCTGGCGAGCGAATTCTCCTGGAGGGCGAAGTCTTCGATGGCAGCGGGGTCCCGGTGCATGATGCAATGGTTGAGCTCCTGCAAGCCGACAGCGTCGGCGCCTATGCCGATCAGGTGCGCAATGACGGCTTCACCGGCTACGGACGTTGCGGAACGGGGGCAATGGGCCCGGTCGAGGCCGGTGGCGATACGCGATTCCGCTTCCACACGATCCGCCCTGGCGCCACCGCACCCGGCAACTGCCCGTTTGTGACGCTGGTTCTGACCATGCGGGGGCTTCTGAACCACTGTATCACCCGGGTGTACTTCCCAGAGGACGCACCACATCACGACCCGGTGCTTGGAGCAGTACCGAAAGAACGGCGCCGCACGCTCATCGCAGGCGCTGCGGAACGTGGACATTACCGCTTCGACATTCACATGCAGGGCGAGAACGAAACGGTATTTTTCGATGTCTGAACGATCGGTCCAAGAGGTCTGCTGCGAATGCAAAGTGGTTGCCTTCTGACACGCATGAAACCGGTCGAACCAACGACCTGTGCGCATTGGTGATTTCGACTTTGCTTGGAGAGTCGACGTCGCTCTGGACCCTGTTCGTCAATTCCTTTGAGCCTTCCGGCGTGACCGGGATTTCCGCCATTCAGGACCAAATGAGACCCCAAGCTTGACTTGTCGGCATACATGCCCTGCTGCGCAGAATTGGCGGCGGCCTGGTTCAGAGCCTGCCGTATGGAGCATGCCCGAGCCGTGACGCGTGCCTCGTGCAGACAAGGGCAGTTCGAGCTGCGGCACCCAACCCCGACGGACCGGCTCTTGTCGAACTCCAACGACCACCCGGCGCACTTGCGGCTTCAGTTGGCGCGTTGCTGAACACTCGTATCACGCGCGGGTCCAAGAGAACGCGGCGCTTGCACCCTGGCCGCAGTCTACACCGGCAGCACTCTAGCCCTTCTCGAAGCGAGACGGAGACCAGGAGCACGAGCAATAGAGAGCGCCGCTTGCTCAACCCTGCCGGTTTCACTCCTGCTGCCACCGACGAACTCGCAAGCGATCGCGGCGCACACCAGACGACTCAGAAGTGACTTTCTTGTGGGTTGCCGTGGCACTTCATGAAAATCAGCCGTTGACCTTGGCGCGATCACATTATTAAATTTGCATATGTCGATAAGTATCCGAGCATCCTTGGGAACACTGGCGCTGCTCTTCTGCACGCACGGCCTGGGCGCACACGCCGATCAGGCGATCCCTGATCAGTATCCGCAATCTTTCCTCTACCAAAAACCAGTCGAAGTCATACCGAACGTCTGGTCAGCGATTGGCGCAACCGCTCCGCCAACATACGAAAACTCTGGCCACAACAACAATCTAAGCTTCGTGGTCACGACAGACGGAGTCGTCGTGGTAAACGCCGGCGCCGCTGCAATCCTTGCCGAAGCGCTACACACTGAGATCAAGCGCATCACCGATCAGCCTGTCGTTTTGGTCATCAATGAAAACGGCCAGGGTCACGCCATGCTCGGCAACACGTACTGGGCCGACCAAGGCGTGCCGATCCTTGCCCATGAAGATGCAGCGGCCGAATTCAACGAGCGCGGCTACGATATTCTCGACCGAATGAAAGACTACAATCGCGAGAAGGCTGACGGCACCGCTGTCACTCCACCAACGGAAACCTTCACCGACCGGCATGAAATCACGCTGGGCGGCACCAGGATTGAGGTGCTGTATCTCGGTCCCGCGCATTCACCCGGAGACATCTCCGTCTGGCTGCCAGACGAGCAGCTCGTCATTGCGGGTGACATGGCCTTTCACGAGAGGATGCCACCGATCTTCGAAGACACCGACACCGCAGGGTGGATCGAGACCTGGGAGAACGAATTCGAAGCGCTGGGTGCTCTGTATGTGATCCCGGGCCACGGACATCCCACCAACATCGCACAGGTACGCCGCTACACGAGAGACTATCTGGTCTATCTGCGCGGCAAGATCCGCGAGCACATCGACAATGGTGGCGAGCTTGCCGACGCCTATTATGTCGACCAATCCCCCTACGCCCATCTGGACACGTTCGAAGAGCTGGCCACCCGCAATGCAGGCCGGGTCTACGAGCAGATGGAGTGGGAATAATCTTCACCACTAGGAAACGGTGCCATGAGCCTCACCAGACGCAACGTTCTTAGAACGGGACTTTTTGCTCCGGCAATTCTAGCCACGCCAGCTTTGGCAAGGATCGCTGCACCGGGAGTTGAGCAGAACGCCGGCTGGCATCGGTTTGCCGTGGGCGCGTTCCAGATCACGGTCCTCTCGGATGGCAATCTGGTTGTGCCGACCGATGCCATCGGCACGAACGCAGACCGCGATTCCGTCACAAGTTTTCTCGAGAACCGCCACCTCGATCCCGCCACCAACTTCGCTCACACCAACCATGTTCTGATCGACACAGGTGCTGCGAAAATTCTCGTCGATGTCGGCTCCGGTGAGCGGTTTCAGCCTTCGGCCGGCAGGCTCTCAGGAAACCTCGAGGCCGCCGGGATTGATCCGTCAAGCATCACGCATGTTGCCTTGACCCATGCCCATCCGGATCATGTCTGGGGCATGCTGGACGAGTTCGACGAACCGCGCTTTCCGGAAGCAGAGTACGCGATCTCTGCCACAGAATATGACTGGTGGTCCGCTGCCGATCGCGTGAACCAGGTCCCAGAGGTGATGCAAGCCATGGTGGTTGGCGCTCAGAACGCGCTGGCACCGGTGGCAGAGCGCACTTCGATGGTCTCTGATGGTGCAGAAGTCGTGCCTGGCGTTCACATGGTCGACACCCCTGGACACACGCTTGGACACATGGCTGTCCTTGTCGAAAGCGAAGGCACGCAACTGATGGTGGTCGGAGATGCCATCAATCATGTTTATGCGAGCTTCGAACATCCGGATTGGCATTTCGGGTTCGACATGGACAAGGATCTGGCGGTTCAGAATCGACGGCGTCTGCTGGACCGGGCTGCAACGGACCGCATTGCGGTCGCGGGCTACCACCTGCCGTTTCCTGGTGTCGGACATGTCATTCGACGCAACGAAGCCTACCAGTTCCTGCCCGAGATGTGGCGCTGGGGTGAGTGACGCCCGCCCCAGCTTCTGGCTGCCTCTGACGCTGACACTGGTTTCAGCTGCGTCCATGGCCCTGGAGATCATCGCTGGTCGAGCGCTCGCACCCTATGTCGGCATGTCTCTATACTCGTGGACGATAATCATCGCCGTGGTCCTGGCGGGGCTCTCGCTTGGCCATTGGCTGGGCGGCGTCCTGTCCGACAGAAGCAAGTCACCTCAGAGATGGGTCGCAGTCGGCTTGACTGGCGCCACAGTGTTCACCGGCGTGAGCCTGCCTGTGCTGCGCTGGGTTGAGCCGCTGGCGGCAACAGCGAACCCGATCAGCCATGTAAGCGTCCTTGCGGTTTCAGCCTTCTTCCTGCCGAGCGCGATGGCGGGACTGATGTCTCCACTGCTGACCAAGATGGCGCTGGACTCGTCTTCACCGGACCGACAAGGACGCATTGTGGGGCGCATGTTCGCCCTAGGTGCATTCGGAGCTATTATCGGCACGCTGATCGCTGGTCTTGTGCTCATCTCCTGGGTCGGCACGTTCGGGTCGGTGCTTCTGATCACGCTCACCTACGGCGCCCTCGCACTTGTGTTCTGGTCCGGACGTGGCAAGGCCGTTCTCTTGGCGGCCACAGCAGTTGTCACGTCAGCCACGGCAATCGCACCTGCCGGTTGGATCTGGGCGTCACCATGCATCCGCGAGAGCGCCTATTTCTGCATCCGGATAGACGAAGCCCAGTTTCTCGGCCGGAGAGCAGGCGTGATGGCGCTGGATCATCTGGCCCACGGTGTGAACGATGCGCACGACCCGAAGTTTCTGCTCACTCCCTATGTCCACGGTGTCGATGAAATCCTTCGGCTGCGCATGAACAATCAGGCGCCTGAGGCTTTCTTCATCGGGGGCGGGACATACTCACTACCGCGTGCATGGGCGTCCAGGTGGCCGGACGCGCGACTCCTTGTGGCTGAACTGGATCCCGAGGTGACAAACGCCGCGCGGACCAGATTGTGGCTGGACCCGTCACCAAATCTCGGTGTCGTTCATGCGGACGCAAGATCAGCGCTCCAAGCACTCCCGGAGACGCGTGCCTTCGACGTCATCTTCGGCGACGCGTTTCACGACATCTCCGTGCCACAGCACCTCGTCACGGACGAATTCCACGCCGGGCTGCGCAGTCGTCTACGCCCCGGAGGCGCTTACGTCATGAACGTCGTCGACAAGCAGAGGGAGCCTAGATTTGTCTTGTCCCTGGCGCAGACACTGAGACGACGCTTTGAGCACGTCGAACTTTGGCTCGACCTCGACGCGATACAACCGAGAGAGACTCGAACGACCTGGATACTGCTGGCATCAGATATCTCCACACCCGCCAGCGAGGTGGCCTCGGACTACGGATTTGCCCGGCGCTGGATACAGATCCCTTTGGACCAGATGATCGCCGAGGTCGGCTCGGACAACTTGGTGTTCCTGACCGACGATTTCGCGCCTGTGGATCGGCTGCTGGGTGATCTGTTGCTCAATCCGAAGTTGATGCAGTAGCCAGTCAATCACCGATCGCTTCCGCAGCGATCTTGTCCAGCAATGCCTCGACATCCTGCATCGGCCCATCGGGCATCTGACGATAACCAATCTGAACCGTACCAGAGCCATCGCCCAGCTCAGCGACGAAGATGCCGTACGGACAATGCGCGATGTTGGCCGGATCGGCCTCCATCGCAGCACGCGAGAGCACCGCGGAGCAAAAGATGTAGATGTCAGCCTTCTCGAACAGTTTCTCCGTCCCGCCAACATCTTCCTGCGTGCGGTTCAGCATCGCGCCGACATGGCTGACATAGTCGATGACGAGGCCCTCGCCGACGATCGCGCTCTCAACCGCAAACGCCGCGTCATCGAAGCTTCCGTCAAACTCGTATGTCTTGACCCCATCGGCGGTTGCCATCGCGGGGAGTGCGATGGCAACCGCCAAGGCCAGCGCTAGCCTGCGCATGGCGGTCTCCTGTGCTTTGATTAGCCGAACATGTCAGCCGTGATGCCGTTGTACCAGCCGATGCTCTCCTCGTAGGTCTGCTTGCGTAGAGCCGCATCTTCCCCGGTCTGGCTGATGAAGCCATCAACCTTGGAGATTTTCTCCTCAGTCGCCTCATAGGACGCGCCGACTTTCACGCCATCTTCGGTGCCGATCAGCGACCAGCAGGTGTTCGAGTACTTGGCCGGGAAGACCTTCGACCCAGTCAGCGCGCCGCGAACGGCCATGGCACAGACCTTGGCCTGGCTGTTGGCCGAGAAGCCCGACTTCGGCATGTCTCCCTGCTGTGATGCATCGCCCAGGACATGAACGTTTTCATCCATCTTCGAGGACATGTCCGCGGCATTTACGGGTGCCCAGCCGCTGTCGCCAGTGAGGCCGGCTGCCTCCGCAATCCAGCCTGCCTTCATGGCCGGAATGACGTTGCAGGCATCGGCCTTCACCACCTCACCGTCGATGTCGACTTCCATTGTCGCCGGATTGACGGTCACATTGCCCCCGCCAAAGTCCGGCCCCAGCCACTCCACCATGCCGGAGTAGTGACTCTCCCAGCCTTCCTGGAAAAGGCCCATCTTCGAAAACTTCGGCTTCGGATCGGCAACGATGATTTTCGCCGTCGGATTCTTCTGTTTGAGCACATGGGCAACCATCGAGACGCGTTCATATGGTCCCGGCGGGCAGCGGTACGGGTTCGGCGGTGCCACCATCACGTAGGTGCCGCCTTCCGGCATGGCCTCGATCTGCGCCTTGAGAAGGGCCGCCTGCGTGCCGCCTTTGTAAGCGTGGGGCATCACATCCTGATCTTCGAGGGACCAGCCGTTGACCGAGCCTGGCACAAAGTCGATGCCGGGCGAGACGATGAGGCGATCATAGCTGAAGGACATGCCACCGGCGACGGCCACCGTCTTGGCATCCCGATCAACGCCCATGGCCATGTCATGGACCACGTTGACACCGTTCTCGCTCGCAAGCTTGGCATAGGAGTGACCGGTCTTCTCAAATTCCCAGAAGCCGCCAATGGCGAGGTTCGAAAAGAAGCAGGTATGGTATTGACGCTGTGGCTCGATCAGCGTGACATTGACCGCCCCATCGGAGTCCTTTGCGATATAGCGTGCAGCTGTGGCACCACCTGCGCCGCCGCCGATGATCACGACATTGGGCTTGCCCGCACCGAGCACTGCGGGTGCAGTCAATGCAGCACCAGTGGCCACAGTCGTTCCCAGAAATCCACGTCTTGTCAGGATCATTTTTTCCATCCTCCCTTGTTATTCTTTGACGCCCTCAAAGTATGCGGCCAACGCAGCTATCTCTTCGTTGGATAGCCGCGACGCCATCATTTGCATCACCGGGTGTGGGCGCGCATTCGTCTTGTAGGCATGCATGGCAATCACAAAGTCATCCTTTGGCCACCCCGTGATCGAAGGCAGCCCTTCGTCCGCGCCATCCGCCTGATGGCATGTCGTGCACTCGGACGCGAGATACTCGCCGTAGTCCCGATCTCCGGCGATCGCAAGGATCGCAGGATCGACATCCGGATCGCTCGGCGACGCTGTGGGCTCGCTCTCGGGAATATCCTGCGGATTGGCAGAGAACTGCCTCAGATAGGCTAGGAGGTCCGAGCGGTCCGCCGGGTCCTTCAGGCCACGGAAGTTCATCCGTGTCTGGCTGACCAGAGCCTTGGGGTTCTCGATATAGATGTCCAGCTTGCTGACCGTCCAATGGAGACCGTCGCGGCCCTCCCGCGCAAGATCTTCCGAGTATCGGAAGTCTTCGATCGAACCTGCGCGCCGACCGAAGAGTTCGTTCAGGTGCGGACCAACCCGGTTCTTGGCCTGCGGGCCAACCATGTGGCACGATTTGCACTTGTTGAAGATGCGTTGGCCGCGTTCCGCATCACCGCTCTCAGCCGCCCACGCTCCCGTTACAGCGGCAAGACATGCACATAAAAGGAGGGCTGCGCGTCTCATGGGCTACTGTGAATGGCTCCGAAGGAACTCGATGATCGCCCCCCGGTCCTCTTCCTTCTTGAGACCTGCAAAGGACATCTTGGTCCCCTTGAGCCAGTCTTTCGGTTTTGCCAGAAACGCATCCAGCGCACCTGCATCCCAAACCGCGCCTTCTTCCGCGCGCGCCTGCAAGGCCTTGGAGTACCTGAACCCCTCCACGGCACCGAGGTCTGCGCCGACGATGCCGTTCAAGATCGGTCCGACCTTGTTCCGCGCATCCTCGCCCACGGCGTGGCACGCCTTGCACTTCTTGAAGACCTTCTCGCCCGCAGCGACCAGACCGGCATCAAGTGCCGCCTGCTCTTCGTCAGCAACGACTGCTGCCGGCTGGGCCTCCGCCTCCTCTTCTTCGGTGTCTGGTGTCACATCAAGGATGCGCGCGCGCATCGTAATCTTCACGTCACCCTTGCAGCCGGTCATGCAGGCTTCGCGGTTCGTGAAAATCTGGCTCTCCGCGCGATCATCCATGAAGAAATTCTGCTCGTTGGGCAGCTTCGTTTCGGCAAAGTTTTCGCGGGACAGCACGAACTCATCGTCAACCAGATCGTTCGAATACAGGATGTAAGCCGTGATCGCGTAGACCTCATCGTCTGTGAGGCTTTGCGCGTCACCAAACGGCATCGCCCGGTGCACATAGTCCCAAACGGTCGAGAGGTAGGGCCAGTACGATCCAACGGTCTTGACCGGGTCATCCGAGGCAAGGGTATCAAATCCGCCGGCAAGCACGGGCCAGCGATCAACACCCTCGGCAAAGTCGCCATGGCAGACGGCGCACTTCTCGATGAAAACTTCCTCGCCGGTGAAAACATCTCCGGAGCCAGGAGGGAGCCCCTCTCCGTCAGGACGGATATCGATGTCCCATGCCGCGATTTCGGCAGGTGTTGCGGTTCGCCCGAGACCCAGCGGTTCTGCCACGGCAGACGTGGCGACACCGCATAAAATCACCACCGCGAGCGCGGCTTCAGGATACTTCGACATTCTCCGCCACTCCCTGCTCGTCCACATACCAAGTCTGGATGCCGTTGTTGTGATAGATCGAGTTCTCCCCCCGGACGGCTCGCAAGGCATCCTTGGTCGGCTGAATGTAGCCCGTCGAGTCGTGCGCCCTGCTCTGCAGAAGCAGCGGCTGACCATCCCAATTGAATTCGTGGTAGAAGCGATGCATCGACTTATCGAGGCTGGGACCGTCCATTCTCGCCTCAACCCACGTATCGCCTCCATCGAGCGTGACATCTACGCGGGGTATCGTACCGCGCCCGGACCAGGCCACGCCGGTCAAGACGGTTGGTCCGGGGCCATGTGAGATCGGAGCCTGCGGACTGGGGTTCGTGATGACCGATTTTGCATCCATCTCCCACGTGAAACGACGCGCTCTCCCGTCCGACAGAAGGTCCGTGTACTTCGACGTTTCCTCACGATGGTGCCAAGGCTGATCGCCCACCTCGATTCGGCGCAACCACTTTACCCACATGTTTCCTTCCCAACCGGGAACGCAGAGACGAACCGGATAACCTTGTTCAGGCCGCAGCGCCTCCCCGTTCATCTTGAAGGCCACGAGGCAGTCATCGAGCGCTTTCTCCATCGGGATGGAGCGCGTCATCGCAGCGGCATCTGCGCCTTCAGGCAGGATCCACTTCGCACTGGTCTTGACCCCGGCCTCTGCAAGGATGTCCTTGAGCCAGACGCCCGTGTACATCACGTTGTGGATCATACCATGGGTGAATTGGCAGCCGTTCAGCTGGGCACCGCGCCATTCCATCCCGGAGTTTGCCGCGCATTCGAGGAAGTAGATCTTGTTGACGCGCGGAAAGCGCATCAGGTCCTGCAAGGTAAACACCAACGGTCGGTCGACCAGCCCGTTGATCATCAGTCGGTACTGCGCCGGATCGACTTCCGCGATTCCAGAATGATGGCGCTCGAAACAAAGCCCGTTCGGCGTGATGATGCCATCAAGATCGTGCAACGGCGTGAAGTTCACAGAGCTTACGGGATCCGCGGTGAGCCATGGCACATTGCGCCGCACCACATGTTTCTCGAACTCCGAAGGCGCGCCGTAGGGGCGCGCGTCCACGCCGTCACCCAGTTGCTGAGCCCAGGGTTGAAGCTCGATGATCGCCGGATCGCCCGCTGCTTTCGCGCTTCCAGCCAGAGCCGCCCCTCCGGCGGCAAGGCCGGCGGTCAGAAAACCCCTGCGGTTGGTCTGTGTTGTCTTGTCAGACATGCGAGACCCTTCTTGATTCTCTGTCATTCGCATTCATCTTATTGAATGTTTCGGGCAGAATCCACATGATTTACGCGTACAATACGCTCAAGCGCCGGAAACCTGCACCGATTGGTTCGGATCTATCCTGACCCGACCTTCACGTTTCACATGGTTCTCCACGACTTCCCAGATCGGCGGACCCTGGGTGTCCTCGTTGACCGAGGCCCATCCAGAGACAATGTAGGACTTCGCTGGATCGATTGGCTCGCCAGTCCTGAGGAGCGTCATGTTGGTGACGCGGCTGCCCTGCGGCTTTGCGACGTCGATGTGGTAACCCATCCCGCCCACGCGGACCATGTCGCCCCCCTGCTGATAGTAGGGGTCCGGATTGAACAGGTTGTCGGCAACGTCCTCGAGGATCGTATGAAGGAGCTCACCCGTCATCTCGGAACGATACGCCGCCGGGTAGGACATCGCTGTTGCGTTGTGCAAGTCTTCACGCGTGATCGGATCCCCGGGCAGCAAACTTGGTCCCCAGCGGAAGCCGGGCGACAGAGCGATATCCGCGTCCCGCTCGGAGATCAGTGCGTTGCAGATCAGATCATCCCAAGTGCCGTTAAAGTTGCCGCGCCGGTAGAGCAGGCTGTCGGTATGCCCGAGCACCTCGGCGAGTTCTGCCGCAAACGGCGCGCGCTGATCGTCGATAAGAGCCGTGATGGAGGCATCCGGTTCAATCACATCCGAGAAGACAGGGATCAACTTGTGGCGTAGGTCCTTCACCTCTCCGTCCCGAACATCCAGATCGACGCGAGAAACAAACTTGCCGTTTGAGCCTGATGCGATCAGCGCGGTTTTGCCCACCATCAGCGGTTCGGGCAGTGCATCGTGGGTGTGCCCGCAGAGGATCACGTCAATGCCCTCGACCTGCGCGGCCAGCTTGCGGTCCACATCAAACCCGTTGTGGCTCAACAGGACGACGACCTCGGCGCCCTCATCGCGGACTTCCGCCACGACTTCGCGCATGCGGTCCTCGCGAATCCCGAAGCTGAGCGTCGGAAACATCCATCTCGGATTCGCGATCGGAAGGTAGGGAAACGCCTGCCCGATCACAGCGACCTGTACCCCGCCACGCTCGAACATCTTGTAGGGCTCGTAGGCAGGTTCATCCCATTCATTGTCAAAGATGTTCGCGCCGAGGAACGGAAAGTCGAGACTGTCAACGATCTCGTCCACGCGGTCCTTGCCGAACGTGAACTCCCAGTGGGAGACCATTGCGTCCGGAGACAGCGCATTCATAACGTTGACAACGTCCTGGCCACCGGTCTTTTCAGCCGTATAGGACCCATGCCATGTGTCGCCGCCGTCCAGCAACAATGACCCAGGTCGTTCGGCGCGAATGGCGTTCACGACAGTCGCCACGCGGTCCATGCCGCCCATCCGCCCGTATCCCCTCGCCAGAGCGGCGAAGTCTTCGGATGTCAATGCATAGGCTTCCGGGGAGCCGGACGCGATTCCATAGAGTTTGAGAAAATCCGCCCCCGTCACATGGGGTGGCTGCCCGCGCGCCGCTCCCACGCCGAGATTGATCGCAGGCTCACGAAACCAGATTGGCTTCAACTGTGCATGCAAGTCCGTCAGGTGGATGAGCGTGACGTTGCCGAGTGGGTCAAACGACAGCAGTTGATCCTGTGTAAGGCGCTGCTGGGCCGCGAGCTTGCCCCAGTTCCCCACGCCAGAAGCGCCAACAATCGCAGATGCCGCGACAGTCGCCTGGAGGAAGTCGCGCCGAGATATCATGGCCTTGTCTCCATTCTGCAGGACACACCGAACGGTTTCGCGCTCCGTCGAAGCCCGATTGACCGGCGACCTTGCCTGATGAGAAGGATCCGCACGCGCCACGGTCGCTCCGCGGCGCGTGGGTCAATCAGTTGCGAACAGCGGGCGTCTCGATTCCCAGACCTGCGCCGCGCCATGCCAGATAGGCTTCGAGCGCAACGAACTCATCTGAACCCCGCTTGTAGGGCGTGGCCCGGATGTTTTTCATGCACCCCGAGAACCGGCGATGGAGCGAGCCCAGACCCTGCCACTTGAACCTGTAGGTGGGGAAGCCGTTGATCATGCCCTGGCTCAAGTGATCCGCGCGGATCATGTTCCCGTAGTTGTCTTCGTGACATTGCGAACAGGACATATCGAGTTGTCCAACACGGGTGTAGTAGAGGTCCTTGCCCTTCTCGACCCACTCCGCCATCGGCCCGTCGGTCTGCACAGTCATCGGCAAACCGCGCGATTGCATGCCGATGAGCGAGGTCATCGCCAGCATCTCCGGGCTTTCCCACTTCCACACATCAGCACCCTGATGTTCGGCAATCGATGCGTTGATGATGTGCTCCAGGCTTTCGGGTTTTCCCTTTGCCTCGTTCCAACGGGGCATGTTGGCCCGCAGACCGCGCATGCTCTCGACATCACCATGACAATCGGCGCAGGACTTGTTCGATGTGCCGGCTGCGGTCTCCCAGAGTTCGAGTCCGTACTCCACAGCGACCATGGCTGGATTCTCGAAGTCATCTGTTTCGAGCGCTTGTGTCTCGTCCGACCGGAACCGCCACCCGGAATAAATGACGTCAAGCGGGTGACCTTCAGGCGCTTTCACTTCGGTGACGATTTCGGTGCCTTCGATCACGAGCTTGTCTTGGTCCGGCCCCGGCCCGGCGAGCGCCGCCCAAGCCACGGCAACAGTCACACCTGTTGCCACTCCCAGCATCGGGTACTTCATGTATTCCTCCCGTTGTGGCCGCTTCTATCAGGCGGCCTTGATGGTCTTTTCCAGGTCGTAGACAGTGCCGTCGTCGTCGGTCCACTCGAACCGGATCGTGCCTGGTCCGGGCACTTTCATATCGAATTCGAAGTAGGGATTGGCTGACACAGCAGGATCTATGTCGACGCTGACGACCTCCTCGCCCTCGAACGAGGCCGTGAACTTGTTAATGATCTTGCGCGGGATAAGCTCGCCGGTCTTATTGTCCTTGCGCTGACCGGACTCCATGGGGTGGCTGATCAGTGTTTTGATCGTAATCACTTCACCGGGCGCAGCCGTCTTCGGCACCTTCACGCGTGGTTTGACTTTGGCCATCTGTTTCTCTCCTCAACCGGTTCAGCCGCCGCAGCCGCCAATGGTGACTTTCACGGTCCGGCTGGCTTTGACGAACGAGCCATCCTCAAGTTTCGCTATGGCGACCAGATCCTGCGTCTGAGCGAGCCGGATGCGCGTCTTCGCCGACGAGGCGGCTGAAAGCCCGCCGAAATTGAAGGTTGCTACGCCGGGGTTGGGGTTGCCGGCAGCCAGAAGCAGAATCGCGCTCGCTCCATCGGCCGAAACTTCGACAGGCACGGTGTTTCCGTTCTCGGCAATCTCCGGCGCGCCGATCTCGACCCCACCTTCCTTGACTTCGGCACCGCCTGTGAAGGCATTGATCGCCTCCGCGGTTCCGTTGTCTTCAGCCCAAGCCGGGAGCGGCAGGGAGATTGCGGCAATAGCGCCAGCTCCCAGCGCAATAGCCTGACGTCTCGTGACTTCCATTGAATCCTCCGTCAGTTTTCCTTGAGCGTCTGCAGATAGGCGACGATGTCCTCGACCTGCTGGGCGGTCAGGATTGATTTTCCCGCAAAGTCGTCGAGGGGCCGAAAGTAGCCGGTATCGACGTAAAAGGCCGGCATGATGGTCCCATCGAACATCATTTTCGAGTTCGTCACGATCCCGCGCAACTCGGCCTCGGTCCATCGGTCGGCAACACCATCGAGAAGAGGCCCGACCTCACCGTGGAACGACTCGCCGGTTGCATCAGAATTCACATGACAAGCCAGACAGTTTCCAAGCTTGCGCCCGACAAACCACTCTTTGCCCTTGGCCGGATCACCCGGCACGCCAGTGAGCGACTTGGAAATCGCGCCGTCCTCGAAGACAACTTCACTGGGCGCGATGGTTTCCGCCAAGCTTGGGGTCACCAACGCCGCCGCCACAAGCATCGGCAAAGCAATCGAGCGCATACTTATCCTCCCACGGAGCTGCTTTTGGCACTTCTTTTGTGTGAAACTAACCACAGCGATCGCGAGAATCCAACCGATAAATTCAGAATATTGAATTTTTCGATGCGTTGGAGATCGCAATCTAATTCTGCTGAGCAGCTTCCAGCTTTCGCGCGTGATACTTCTGGAAGTGCTCGCCGGACTCGTACCCCTTCTCCGCCACCCACTGGAACATGTGCAGTGTCGTGTACTTGCCGAACGCGCCCGGCATCGTGCTGACCGCAGCGGCGCTCGCGGTGCCCTCGGCAGGCACTTCGTCAGGCATGAACAGGATGGTCGGGGTAAAGACGACACCCCAACGTTGCGCCATCTCCTTCTCAGGAAGCGCTTCACCGTCGAAGTCCGTGACCTCCTCGTCGCCGAAGAGGTTGATCTGCACGACCATGAAGTTGTCCTTGATGTAGTCAGCCACTTCCGGATCGGAAAAGACGGTTTCGTGCAGCTCCTTGCAATAGATGCATCCGCGCTGCTCGAAGATCACGGCGAGGCGCTTTCCTTCATCGGCTGCCGTCTCGAGATCCTCGGTCATGTCCTTGAAGGTGACGGGCATCCAAGGCTGCTTGTGCAGTCCGTCCTCTCCAATCTCGGCGGCGGCTGCGGGAGTCGCGAGCAGACATGCGGCGACGATCCACCCGAGGAGTTTCATGATCTTCCTCCTTATTGCAAAAGGCCCAGATTGGGCGCGACAGTGAGCATCCAGCCGGCAATTTCCCCGACCGAGTTGGTTCCGATGAGCACGGCAAACACGACCAGCATCACTCCGATGGCCTTTTCGATGGTGCCGAGATGTCGCCGGATTCCCTTGGCCCATGACAGGAACGGGCCAATGAAGAGCGCGGCAAGAATGAATGGCGCGGTCATGCCGATCCCGTAGGCAAGCAACAGGAGGCCACCCTCGGTCATCGTCGCCGAATCTTGTGCCATGAACAGGATGGCGGCGAGGATCGGTCCGACGCAGGGTGTCCATCCGAAGGCGAAGGCCATGCCGATGAACAACGGCCCAAGCAATCCAAGCGGCCTGTCTCCCATGTCGAGCCGCGCCTCTCTCATCAACAACCCGATCCGCAGGATGCCGAGATAGTGCAATCCGAGAACAAGTACGATTGCGGCTGCAAACCACCTCAGCTCCACAGACCATGCACGCACTTGCTGACCCAGCGCTGTTGCAGCGGCCCCGAGCACGACGAACACGAGGATCATGCCGAGCGAGAACATGACCGCAGACAGAACAACCCGATGTCGCTTCACAGGCGAGGGGCGACCGCCGTCACCTGCGAGATCGTCAAAGCTCACGCCGGAAATGTAGCAAAGATAGAATGGAACGATCGGCAGGATGCATGGCGTGAGAAATGACGCCAGACCCGCCAGAACTGCGGCGCCGTATCCGACGTCAAATCCCATCGAGCCCCCGAATCTGCTAGATATTCATATGCAGATTTGTATATATGTTTTTCATGTCGTCAATGATCTCACATCTGGCGTGCGGAACCCTCATCGCGGTCCTCAGCGTCTTCAACACGGGCGCTTCGCGCGCGAGTGCTGCGGAGCTCTTGATGTTCGAGGAAGACTGGTGCCATTGGTGCGACCGCTGGAACGAGGAAGTTGGCGTGATCTACTCGAAAACGGATGAGGGTCGCACTGCACCGCTGCGCCGCATAGACATTCATGGGACCTTTCCAGACGGCATCGCACTCTCGAGCCGCCCCCAGTTCACGCCGACATTCGTTCTCGTGGAACGTGGAAATGAAGTGGGCCGGATCGAAGGTTACCCGGGCGAAGACTTCTTCTGGGGGCTCCTCGGCAAGCTGCTCGAGAAGCTGCCGCCCTCGGATACAAATCGTGCTGGCAGACCAGCGACCAACTGAAGGACCGACGCATGGCATTGCCGGTTTTCGACGACGGGCTTGATGAGAAAGCGCTGGACGAGATGATGGAGAATGCCCGGAGAGCGACGAACTTTCTCAAGGCGCTGTCGCATGAAGGTCGACTTCTCATTCTCTGCCACCTGGCCGCTGGCGAAAAGTCGGTAACCGAGCTCGAAGACTTGCTTTCGGCACGCCAGGCGGCTGTGTCCCAACAACTCGCGAGACTGCGCCTGGAAGGCCTCGTGAGTTACCGGCGAGATGGCAAAGCGATTTACTACAGTCTCGGCGACGAACGTGCGAAGCGGATGATCGAGGTTGTCTACGACATGTTCTGCAAGACGGACTCTGCCGACGCCTGAGGCCGCTGCGAGGAAGTCATGGACTGGTTGGATTCCCAATTTCTGTCTCCGGCGATCGGGCTGATCGGCGGGCTTCTCCTCGGCCTTGCGGCGCGCCGAGGTCGGTTTTGCACGCTCGGTGCGATCGAAGACGCATTGTACGGGAACAGCTGGAACCGAATCCGAATGTGGGCTGTCGCACTCGCGGTGGCGATCTCCGGAACGTTTGTGCTGGCGCACGTGGGGATCGTAGACTTGTCCGTCTCGCTCTATGCCCGTTTTGTCTGGAATCCTGTCGCGAGTATCCTCGGTGGGCTCGTGTTCGGCTACGGCATGGCGATCGCCGGAAACTGCGGGTATGGCGCGCTCGCGCGGCTGGGCGGAGGCGACCTTCGATCTTTCGTGATCGTGATCGTGACGGGGATTTCTGCATACTTGGTGCTGTCAGGCCCACTGGCGCCAGTACGCATCCTCCTGTTCGCACCAGAACCCAGCGCCCCAGGTGTCGCGTCGGGATATGCGCATGCCCTCGCGGATGCAGTCGGCGCTGCACCCGTGCTTCCAGCCTTTGGCGTCTCGCTTCTGCTCCTGTTGTGGGCGCTGTCGGACAGGCATTTCCGCGCATCGGTGAACGAGATTTTCTGGGCCTCGGTTGTGGGTCTTGCGATAACATCGGCGTGGCTTGGCACGAGCCTTCTGGCCAAACACAGCTTCAACGTGATCACCGTCGAGTCGCACAGTTTCACGGCACCATTGGGCGAGACCCTGCTCTTCCTGATGATCGCAAGTGGCGGCGGCCTCAGCTTCGCCGTCGGATCGGTGATCGGTGTCGTGCTGGGTGCGTGCCTCGGGAGCATCTCGAAGGGCCACTTCCGATGGGAAGCTTGCGACGATCCGAGCGAGTTGGGCAGGCAAATGTTTGGTGGTGTTCTCATGGGCGTAGGCGGCGTACTGGCCATCGGTTGCTCTGTGGGTCAGGGTCTGACGGCGTTCTCGACGCTCGCCTTCAGCGCACCCGTTGTGCTCGCGTCGATATTTGCCGGTGCCGCGATTGGCCTGCGCCAACTTATCCAGGGCCTGCGGCTCTCGTAGTGAGCTTCTGCTAACCATCGGGTACCAATCAATTTTCTGGCAGAAACGGCCTGAGGATTGGTATGCCTTCCGAGCGGTCAGAGAGCTGGGCGCCGAGCAAATGCGCCACGTGTTCGACTGGTGCGGGTGGAGGGACTCGAACCCTCACTCCCGAAGGAAACGGATTTTCATACCACCACGGCTTTCGCCGCCGTCGATCGGCTTGGTGCCAGCCGACGTTTGCAGTCTGGACTATCCCTTCGCCATGGCCGGCGAACCGGATTTAGGCGCTGCCCGTCTAGTCTCTACACCTTCCCGCATCGCCGCGGGCTTGGCTCGGGATCAGCATCGGCCGCACCGGAAGCCTTCCCCGAATTTGAGCAGTTCTGCACCCGGCGTTTCCACCGGGGCACTCAAGCGTATCTCAAGTCCGTTGCGTCTACCGATTCCGCCACACCCGCATGTTCAGTTCGTGCACATGCTCCTGCTGCTTGAGGAGCAATGCAGCGCCTGTCTTATCTCGCGAGGATGCGTCAAGGCAACGGCCGCATCGTTCAGCCGCACAGAACGCGGCATCCTTCGAAGTGATTGCACGGGAGCCCCTGAGCACTCCGAAACCCAACGAGACTTGCAAATTTGTTGCCGGAAACCGCGTCGGAGTGACGCTGTGGAAAGGTTTTGTGAATAAGCCCTCCGTATCCCGAAGGCCCCACATCAGAAGGAGAGACCATGTCGCTCAAAGGGATTCTTGCCTTCGCCACGGCAAGTGCGCTCGGCGCAGGGGTCGCACTTGCCGAAGATGGGGTCGCGCCCGAGCGAATTACGTTCGGGCAAGTTGCCGCGTTCGAGGGCCCGGCAGCGGCGCTTGGCAACGGGATGCGCGAGGGGCTGCGCGCCGCGTTCAGCGAGGCCAATGCCGCAGGTGGCGTACATGGCCGGCAGCTTGAGCTGATCCATGAGGATGATGGGTATGAACCGGACCGTTCAGCGAAACTCGTTCGGGAGATGATAGGCAGCGGCAATGTCTTTGGGCTCATTGGCCCGGTAGGTACGCCCACATCGAAGGCGACTCAGCCGATCGCAACCTCGTCCAAGGTCCCGTTCATTGGTCCTTTCACAGGTGCTGGGTTCCTGCGCGATCCGGCCCACGGCAACGTCATCAACGTGCGCGCAACTTATGCCGCCGAGACGGAGGCTTGGATCCAGTATCTCGTGGACGAGCGCGGTTTTCGAAAGATCGCGATTCTCTACCAGGACGATGCGTTTGGCCGCGTGGGGCTCACGGGCGTGTCAGACGCGCTCGCGCGGCGTGGCATGACGATCACGGCCGAGGGCACCTATACCCGGAACACCAAGGCCGTGAAGCAAGCTCTTCTGTCGATACGCAAGACAAAGCCCGATGCGGTTGTGATGGTGGGCGCTTACAAGCCGGTCGCCGAGTTCATCAAGGTGGCGCGCAGGGTCAAGTTCAACCCGGTGTTCGTCAATATCTCCTTCGTCGGTTCCAAGGCGCTCGCGCAAGAACTCGGCCCCGATGGCGCGGGCGTCATCGTCAGCCAGGTGGTCCCGTTCCCATGGGATCAAAGCATCCCATTGGTTGCGGAGTACCACGCAGCGCTGAAAGCGGTGAACGCGGACGCCGAACCGGGCTTCGTCTCGCTCGAAGGCTACATCGTCGGGCGGCTCACGGTCGCAGCGCTCCAGGCTGCAGGCAAGGATGTCACCCGTCAGACCTTTCTAGATGCAGTCTGGTCGATGTCGCAACTCGATCTGGGGGGCGCCATGCTCAGTTTCGCAGCGCGGGACAACCAGGGAATGGACGATGTGTTCCTGACGGAGATCAACTCCGACGGTGGCTTCGCGCCGCTTGAAGCGCACGGATCCTAGACGCAGTCGTCGACGACCTCGCGCGGGGTCGCCAGGATCACGCGGCGCAGGCGCACCTATTTGGGGAGAATTGACCGTGGCATCGCCTTCATTGCCAACACCGTCGTCCCGGATGCAAACGCACGAACCGACGTCCCTTCGTGGCAAGCTGGTTCGCACTTTCTTGGCAGCGATATCTCTTACCCTGATCTGTGCAGTGGTCGGATTTGTTGCGTTTCGTGTGATCTCGAGTGAATTCGAAACACTCCGAGAGGAACGCCTCGGGGACCTTCGAAGTGCGAGCGAGATCATCTCCGAGGTGCTGCCTCTCGCGCGCTCGGTGGAGGCCATCAGAGCTGCCAGCACCACGGAGACCCTGGCGACTGCCCGAGAGACCTACGGGGCAAGTCTGAACCGCCTGGAAGCGATCCTGGAGCAATCGACGCCTGAGCAACGAGACCGGCTTCTTCCCCAACTCTCGCCGGTCCGGACCGCGGAGACGACGCTCGAGAACGCCCGCCGTGAATTGATCGACATCACTGGGCGCAAGCACGCCCTGCTCCAACAAGCGGTTGAGCTGTCGAGCGAAGCGCAGGCGATCATCAACCCACTTATCGAAGAAGCCAAGGCGGAACTCTTGCGGGGCGGAGTTGAAGTTGGTGAGAACGGTGCCGAGATTATCGAAACCCTGGTCAATCAGGACTTTGCACACGTCCAGGCAATCCTGACGGCGCGCGCGGCCGCTAACCTTCTTTCCGGCGCCGCGATCACAGGCCTGGTCGCATCGGACCCCGCAATACGCGCGATCATGGAGGATCTCCGCATCGCGTCACAAAACCGGCTGCAACGAGCGGTGAACGACTACTTGGACTTCGAGGCGGCAGACGCCGAGGCACTCTCGCAGGCCGCCGCAGTCCTGATCGAGACAGTTGGCGATGGTCAGGGCGGGTGGGGCGCTATTGTCACAAGACGCGTGGACGAGGTCATCTCCGCGCGCAGGGCCATCGAGATTACGATCGAGCAGATTGTCGACGATCGCATCTTTGATCTCACCATACGCACCGAGGAAGCCGCTCAGGAGAACACCGCGCGCATTCAAAACCTGATGGACACGCAGGTCGCATCGATCCGCACGATGCTCAGCATCGACGCTCTGCTCAACACGCTTGTCGTACAGGTGTTCAGCAGCGCTGTCGCCGAAGCTCCAGTCGACGTCGAGAGCACAATCGAGGCGATCCTCCAGACACAATCCCAAATCGAAACGGTCCGCTCCGGCATGAGCACGACCCTGGACGAGATCGTTGAGAAGATACTTGCAGCTGCGCATCCAGAGACGGGAGCAGCGGCATTGCGCCGCGCGGAGCTCGCATCGCAGGAGGCAGCAAGCGCTGCGGCCGAGACGGCCCTTGGTGCGGTGTCCGCTCTCACCAAGGAGGCCGAGAAAGAGATTTCGGTGGCGCTTGAAAAAATCGATCTGGCTGGGCGAGATGTCTCTGGTGCGATCGGCCTCGCACAACTGGGAATGGCGGTTTGTGCGTTGCTGGGCCTCGTCCTTGGACTGCTGGCATTCCGATCCCTCGAGCTGGCGCTGATGAAGCCACTTACACGCCTCACAAAGCGCACACACGCACTCGCCAACGGTGATGTCACGGACGACAACACGTTCGGCAATCGCTCCGATGAGATTGGTCAAATGGCATCGGCACTTGACGTCTTCCGGGAGAACGTTGCTCGAATGCGCCAACTCGAACAAGCACTGACCGATGTCTTGAGGCGCGCTGCCGACAGCGCCGAGCAGGTGTCGGACGGCAGCCGGCTTCTGACCGAACGTGCGGGCGAGATCAACGACGGCGCACTGCAGCAGGCGCGCGCTTCCGAGCAGGCCTCCACTGCGATCCAGCAGATGGCGGAAAACATCCGCCGGTCTGCTGAGAACGCCGGCCAAACCGAAGCGATTGCCAAGCGCTCGGCAGATGACGCGAGCCGGACCAGCGAGACCGTTGCGGAGGCCGTCAAAGCGATGGAGGAGATCGCCGAAAAGATCGTCGTCATACAGGAGATTGCCCGTCAGACCGACCTGCTGGCGCTCAATGCGGCCGTTGAGGCGGCGCGTGCCGGCGAGCACGGGCAAGGCTTTGCAGTCGTGGCCGGAGAAGTGCGCAAGCTCGCCGAACGCAGTCAGCATGCAGCGCAGGAAATCTCGCAACTCTCCGTGCGCTGCGTGGACGTGTCGGGTGAGGCTGGGAAGCTGCTCGGCGAACTTGTGCCCAGCATTCACCGTACGGCCGATCTGGTTCAGGACATCACGAGTGCGACACGCGAGCAGGACACCGGAGCAGAACAGATCAATGGCGCCATCCGCGAGTTGGATGCGGTGATCCAGCAGAACACTTCAACCTCACAAACCGCACGTGAGACCGCAGAGGAGTTGTCGTCGCAGGCCGATGAACTCAACAACATCATATCTCAGTTCGAGATGACCCATGCATCGTCGCAAGGAACTGGAGCTGCCGCTTCGGAACATGCCAGTCCGAGAACAAGCGGCGGGAGTGGATTGCCTGCGGCCGCATAACCCAGGCTGCGTGTCTAAATGGCGTTAGGTCTTGCAAAGAATCGGCCCATCTCGCCCTGAAGACTGCTAACTGGATGTATGAACAAGAAGATTGACTCCGCGGCGGCCCGCCGGCGCACACTGCGGACGCTTGTAGACAGGCGCGACGCCCTGATAGTCCCCGGAGCCGCCAATGGCCTCACCGCCAGGATCATCCAGTCCAGCGGATTTGAGGCCTGCTATGTCTCCGGTGCCGGAATCGCGAACACTCATCTGGGCGTTCCGGACATCGGACTGGTCTCTCTCAAGGAGGTTCAGGACACCGTCGCGGCAATCGATGAAGTCTGTGGCCTTCCGCTCGTCGTTGATATCGACACCGGGTTCGGCAATGCGCTGAATACCCGTCGCGCGGTTCAAGTGCTCGAGCGTGCCGGCGCCTCAGCTCTGCAAATCGAAGATCAGGTCTTTCCCAAGAAGTGCGGTCACTTCAGCGGAAAGGCAGTGATCGCGACGGAAGAGATGATCACCAAGATCAAGGCTGCCGTAGATGCTCGCCAGGACGAAAACCTGCTGATCATCGCGCGCACAGATGCACGTGCCATCGAGGGCTTAGGCGCTGCGATCGAACGGGCGTCCGCCTATTCGGACGCCGGCGCTGACATGACGTTCGTGGAAGCACCTGTCTCGCTGGAAGAGATGCGATCGATCACGGAACAGTTGTCGGTGCCTCAGGTTGCCAATCTGGTGGTCGGCGGCAAAACGCCGATGGTTCCGCGGGAGACGCTGGCAGAGCTCGGGTTCGGCATGGTGCTTTATGCCAACGCGGCGCTGCAGGCGGCTATGCTTGCGATGCAGGACGTCATGCGCGCACTGCATCGTGATGGCTCGCTCGATGCTGTCAAGGAGCGGCTGATCGGCTTCGAACAACGCCAGCAGATCGTGGACAAGGACACGTTCGACGCGCTTGAGCAGCGATACCGGGTGGAGTGACAACAGCACCCCACCCGGACGCAGAAGGTTCGCGAGACGCCAGCAGCCGCCTCGCCAAGCAGATCAGACCAGCGTCTCGGCGAAGATGAACGAGTCTTCCGTGAACTCGCTCACGTCCAGGCGCTGCTTGTCGTGCGGGAACAGACGCGCAAAGTTCTTCACGTCGTTCACGTCGGTGATCGTCATCGAGTTGCCGAGGTTCTCGAGAATGATGTCGTCCAGCGACGTCACACCCCACTCGGACAGATCGACAATGTCCCCTTCTTCCTGGTTGTAGTCGCGCACCCAGTCGCGGTCCTGCGGGTTCATCACGAAGCGATCGCCACCGCCAAGCCCGAAGTAGCGATCGTTGCCTTCGAGCCCGTTGAAGAGTTCGGCCTCGTCGGTGCCGACGAGCTTCTCGCTCCCCTTCACGCCGATCACTTCCACCAGCGACGGCTCGAGCGTGGAAACGAACTCATGGAAGGTGAGCGTCTCGCTTTCTTCGCTGGCCACCGCAAGCAGTGCCGTACCGGTCGGGCTGTCCTCCGGCGCGATGAACTTCAGACCTTCCGGTCCAAGATCGTCTCCGCCCGGAATGTACTGATCGAACACCGGAGCCGTCGGATCGGTGACATCGTAGACCATGATGCCGCCCACGCGCTCGAGACCAATGAAGGCGTAGGTCTGATCCCCGATGTCACCCAGCGTGACGGCTTCCGGCTCGGGGCCCTTGTCGTCCGAGCGGCTGTCGAAGCTGTCGACTTCTCCGTTCGAGTTGAAGATGTCGGGCACGACCGCGGCGGTGATCAGCTCGAAATCGTCCCCGGAGTCGTAGACCAGGTTGCCGAACTCGTCGAAGATCGAGAACGAACGGCCGCCGAAGCTGTGCAGCACATCGATGTCGCCATCTCCGTCGGTGTCGCCATCCACGTTCGAGAACTTCAGGCGACCAAGCACGGCCTCGTCTGCAAGCTGCGCGAGCAGCTCAGGATCGAGACCGGCATCAACTTCACCGTTGTCCGGATCGCCATCCACCAGATCGGCACCGCGGCTTTCATCCACGTCCCGGCCATCGCCCTCGTTGGCTGTGAGGTAGTAGGTCACGCCGGCGACGGTATAGCTGGCGATCGCATCTCCCTGACGCAGACCCCGGACATCGAAGTTGCCGATGTTGATCCCGCCGTCCTCGTTCGACGGATCGAGGGAGTTGCCCTCGAACGAAATGATGCCGAGCTGCGGCAGGAGGCCAGTGGAGTCCTCAATGCCGAAATCGTTGTCGTTCAGCACCGCGAGCGATCCGTCCGGCAGCAGAGCCAAACCCTCCGGCTTGTCGGAAGGTGTGTAGCCGAGCTGCGGCAGGTTCGCCGTCTTGACCTTGAACACCGGGACGATGCCGGCGTCTTCGAGATCGTCGGCGCTCTGTTGCTCGAGCGTCTCGCCGCCGAAGTCTGTCCCAAGGACATTGGTTGCCCCCGACAGATCGATCTCGAAGATGTTCTTCGTCGCCTCAGCGTCGAAGTTTGCGTCCCGCTCGATGGCGTAGATCGTCCCGGTTTCCGGGTTGAAGACGGCATCACCGATCTTGTCGACACGGCCGCCCGGACGAATGCCCGGATCCTCGAGGAGGTAGACATACTCGGCCGACGGCAGCCCGGTGTCCATGTCGAGCTCGAGAATACGGATCACGTCCGAGTTGTCCGAGGCGTCCCGATCCGGATTGGCCAGCGGTGTCTGGATGAAGGCATAGAGCTTGCGCGCTTCCAGATCGGCGGCCACGGCCTCGAACCCGCGGTTGGGCCGGCGATCGGCATAGTCCTCGGGAAGCGTTTCCGAGCCGAACGTGCCTTCCGGCTGAGGCACATCACCCAGCAGCGACGTACCCTCTGCGACGAAGCGGTCGATCAGCGAGCCGTCCGTGTCGAAGTGGTAGATCGCCGGGCGGTACTCATCGACGGTCCAGAAGGTGCCGTCCGTATCGCGCACGATGCCTTCCATGTCCGCGCCGAATTCGTCGAAGGGCAACGGGTTGCCGGCCGCATCGACGGGGATTTCGTCGAAGCCTTCGATGTTCGGCAGTCCCGTGATGGGCGTGGTGCCGTCCTCGCGGGTCAGAAGAAGCTGCTCGCCGATCTCAACAACGCCGGTGGACTTGTCCAGGGTCAGTTCGACGATCTGCGCCTGGTAGTCCGGCAGGTTGAAAGTCCGCGCGCCCTGCACCACTTCGCTGCCGTTGGGGCCACGATCCGGCACCGCCAGGAACGTGATGGCTTCGGACGTTTCCTCGGTGAAGTAGAGGCCCGAGAAGCCCCCGAGATCGATCTCCAGCCCGTTCGCATCGACACCGAGCAGCGGCAGATCGCCGAAATCAAACGTCTCGAGCGAGGGGCCGCCACGGTGATCCTGCAATCCCAGCGACTGGATCGAGTCGATCGTGAGCGGCGACGGCGCGGTGACGTCCTCGATCACGGCGACCGCATTGTTCTCCTGCAGCGTGATGAAGGCCTTGTTGCCCTCGACCGTCACGAACTCCGGCTCGATGTCGGCGGCAGCGGACGGCGCGTCGCGGTTCGTGCGCACCCCCTTCTGCTCAAGGCTCGCAAAGCTGATGCTGGGATCGGAGAAGTCGAGCGTCGTCACCGTGGACAGCGTCAGGTTTGCGGTGTTCAGCTCGATGATCGAAATCGAGCCTTCGGGGTTCGGATCGGCATCCGGCTCGTTCTCGTCTCCGGCGGATTCGCCTTCATTGGCCACCACCAGGTGAGTGCCCGCTTCGTTGAAGGCGACACTGTCGGGCAAGGCGCCCACTGTCACAAAGCCAAGGAAGTCCAGCGTCGACGCCGAGAAGAACAGCACCTGGCCGTTCTCGGTTGCTGTCGAGTCAGGGCGCGAGGCGGCGATGATGCCGTTGGCGACGTCAACGCTCGTGAACTCGCTCTCGTTGAACCCGAGCGCGGCCGGATCCAGCGTGTCGATCACGCTGAGCGCCGACAAATCCGAGGCGTCGATCACCTGCAGTCCATCGCCCGAAGTCACGAAAGCGCGCTGCGTGTCCGCATCGAAGGTGATGATTTCAGCGCCGTCCAGTTCGATCTCCCCGACGATCTGGGTCTCCAGAACATTCGCAGGCTCAGGTGCGTCACTGCTGCTTGAGCCGCTATCCGGCAGCACCGTGTCTTCGCGCAGGTCGAGGTTCTGGATTCGCTCATCCAGTTCACGCGGCGTATCCGCGGCGGCAAAGGCACTGTTCTCATCGGGGAAGTTGTCATTCAGGAACTCAGCGAGAGCGTCCTGCTCGGTGCCATCCGCCTCAAAGGTCGCATCGCCGGAGAAAACGTCATCGTCGATGCCATCGCCGTCGATGTCATTGAGATCGATGCGGTTCGCATCCGGGCCGTCTGGGAACGGATAACCGTCACCGCCGCCCGCAAGAAAGTTGAGGGTCACGATCCGGAAGGTCTCGGAGGCATCACCGACGATCTCTCCGTCACGGACAAGCTCCGCGATCAGCGTGTCGTTCTCGTCGAAGATACCTGCGCTGACAATCCGGTCTCCTTCCGGCAAGTCCACGTCGAAGGAGAACTTGACACCCGACACCTGCGGGAAGCGGCCCTGTGCGTTGTTCGGATCATCCGTGGTCGCGGCCACGCCATGCTCGAGCACCTCGACCAGTTCGGCTTTGGTGAGCGTCAGAAGCGTGAGCGCGTTGTTGAACGCAAGCGTCGTCGCGATGTCGTTCTGGCTGATGCCGCCCTCGGGCTTGATCAGATTTCCGTCGCCGTCAAACAACGCGCTGTTCGGCAGGCGCGCAGCCTCCGTCGTGCCGGGCAGCACAACCGACTCGCCGATCGAGGCACGGATGCCGCCGCCGTTCTTGATGGAAACCACAACCGAGTCATCGAACTCCTTGGCCGCGGCCAGGTTCGCATCCGCGGTCAGGTTGCCGAGATTGGTCTCCTGGATGCGGACGCCGTCGGTGTCGCCACCCGAGCGGTTGCCGTTCAGGAACACATCCGAGATACCGAACACGTTCGACTCGGCCTCGATGATCTCGGTCTCGATCGCGTCAACGATCTCCTGAATTTCGGGATCCACAAGCCCTTCGGCGCCCAGAGCGGCGACACCCTCTTCGTCTGTCGCATATGCACCGGAGACATCTTCGTCGTAGCTCTCGGCGATGACGTTGCCATCCTCGTCAAAGTCGAGCACCAGACGGCCCACATACTTGTAGCTGCCGTCCGTGTTGACGACGGCCGTGGTTGTGCCGCCTGCGTTTTCGACAAACTGCGGATACTCGCCCTGATCGGTGTCGCCGTCGCGGATGCGGTCGTTGTCGTCGAAGAGACGGGTGTTCGATCCGCCGGCGACGATCACATCGACGTCAGTCAGCCGTTCGGCGAGTGCAAGCTCGATGTCGATCTGCTGCATGTGTGCAAGCAGCACCACCTTGTTCATGTCGGGGTTGGCCGCCAGAAGCGCGTCGACCTCGGCCTGGATTTCGGCAGCAAGCGCATCGAGTTGGTCAGGGGTGGGCGAGCCGTCGAACGGGTCGGGGCTGACACCCACATCGTCCGAGCTCGAGATCGTGGCAAGCGTCGGCGTCGTGGCCCCGACAACACCGATTTTCTCGGCGGCTTCACCCAGGTTGACTCCGGGAGCCGAGAGAAACGCGAGCTGACCGCCCTCGACCAGATCGTCGTCGTTGAGCCTGCTATCTGCGTTGATGTCGTCCTGATCCTCGATGCCATGCGCCTGCACGTCGTAGAGGAAGAGTGTACCGGGCTCCTCGTCGAAAAGCGTCGAGACATCCAGAATGCCCGATGTCTCCCACTCGCCTGCGTTGCCTGCGTCTTGGTCGACTGGCTCACCATCCGTGGTCGGATCGAGGATCACGTCGCGATTGATGTTCGCAATACGCTCAACCGACCCGTCGGTCGGGTCAATCCGCACGATACCCGCCTCATTCGGGTTGGCCGCACCTTCTCCGAACAGCACCTCGTCGCCCGACGCTGTGCTTTCCTCGGCTTCGTCTTCCTGAATGTATATCTTGCCGTCGTCCGCCCAATCCAGGTTATCGGGCGAGCGCAGCGCGCGTGACGGGTCATCGTCGCCGTCGTAGAGAATGTTGAGCGTACCGGTCGGCGCATCGATATCGGAGAAGTCGACCGACATGGTGTAGATCGTGCCGAACGAGTCCGCGCCGTTGCCGGTGTTTGGATCGACATCGAAGGTATCGACACCGGTCGAGGCCATCACGAATTCGGACCCGTCTTCGGGATTGGTCGACACATCCTCAGGGCGGGAGAAGCCAAACGCACCCACGGCCTCGGCCCGCTCCCAGAGCGTGCGCTGCGTGGGGTAGCCAAACTCATCGAACCCGCTCGATCCATCCTCGGAAGGCGTGCCGGTCGGGCTGTTGTCAACTTCAACCCAGATACCGCCCTCGGTCGAGCCGGTGCCGTTGAACTCGGCCGGGCTGTCGGTGTCGGCAGTGTCGGCGACCCAGACGTAAAGCTTGCCGCCGTCGAGACCGTTGCGCTCGAGGAAGTCGTCCGAGGCCGCGTCTTTTTCGCCCACATACATGAAGAGCGGTGCGGCCTCATCGTCATCGTCACCGTTGGCATCGGCGCCGAAGTCATCCGAATTGAACGGCGATGAATCGTCCGAGAGGATGAACGCCACATTGGTGTCGTTGCCGGTGTCGAGTTGGGTGATGTTCTCCCAAGCACCGTTGCCCATGCCTGGCACGTCGTAGAGCACACCGGTGTCCACATCGAGCGCCCACATGCCGCCGCCGATGGAGTTGAACCCGCCACCGTCTTCTTCGCCCGCAAAGTAGATGTTCTCTGTGACCCCGCGGCCCTCACCGAACTGATTGCCGTCCACGAACTGTGACGAGCAGAAGCGGCTGAAGCCTGCAAGCGGCGCCCCATCGCCTGGTCCGGCGCCAAAGCCCGGCGCGAAGGGTGACCCAAGGAAGCTCAAATCGCTCGCAACATCGCCATTGGCATCAATGATCGTGTTGTAGGCGATGCCGCCATCGGTGATCTGTTTGGTTTCTTTGTCGATATCGAAGTAGCTGATCCGTGCACCGGTCATCGAGAACGAGCCGCCCTGCCCGTCCGAAACTTCGTACTCGTTGCCGCGGAAATGCAGCAGCTCATGATTGGTGAAAATGCGGACAGTGCTGTCGTCGAGCGCGTATGCACCGATACCGTCGATGATACCCACGGGCGTGTACTGCCCGCCACTCTCGACATTGAGATCGTTGAGCGCACCCGTGGACTCCACCGACTGGCCGACGGTGTGGATCGGCGTCGATGTGAAGCCTGCTTCTCCATCCACCATCGAGGGATTGTTGGTGGGGATCGCGATCACGGTCGAAGAGGTCACCACATTGCCCTGCGGAGCCTGACCGCCATCGACTTCGAGCGGCGCCATGAAGCCATCGGTCGAGAAATCGAGATTGGTCGAGAGGTAGGGGAAATCTGCGCCGCCGAAATCTTCGCCGAGGATCTGGCCAATCGACTGGGGAACCGTGTCCACGAAACCATCGTCCGGATCACTGTCGTCGGTCACATCCTGACCGGTGATCAGCTCCGAAAGGGTGCGCGTTCCGAAATCGAATTCGTGGTTGCCGAGCGCGATCGCTTCAATGCCGAGCTCGTTCTGAATCTGGATGTCCGCAATACCGCCAAACCCGAAAGCCTCCTCTGAGGCATCGAAGAACACACCTGGAATGAACGCGTCACCGGACGACAGCGTCAGGGTGTTGTCGGGCAGGCCATCGCCGCCGAGATCCTCATCGCGCAGTGCGTTCAGCACCGCGGAAAGATTGGGCGCATCGACGATTGCTCCAGTCGATGCTTCCTGGTCCGCAATGTGCAGAATTTCGAGGGTGTAGGCGGATTCCATTTGCACAACTCCTTGCCGTATCCACGCGCTTCTTTGGCGCTTAAGCGACGCGACTCGCGCACGCTCCCGAACGCGTTATCGGCAAGGAGTTCAACGGGGACACTTCAGAATTAAGTCAGTTCCATGACGGCCGACAGATTTGAACTGTTGACTTTTCCGCAGGCTGACGAGGGAGGCGTGGCTCGCGTTTCCTGATCAGGCGACACGGGCCCCGCGCACCCAAACACCACGTGTGATCGGGAGCTCCGCAGATGTTGCAAACCTGACAAGGTCCGCGCGGTGTCCGACCTTCAGGACGCCACGATCGTCGAGGTTGGCTGCGCGTGCCGGGGCCTCGGTCACGTGCGCGATGCCCGCGGACATGTCGCCGGTTTGCAGGCCCAGCTTGACCGCTGCCGAGAGCAGGCTCGAGGGCGCGTAGTCGGATGACAGGATATCGAGCAGACCCTCCTCGGCCAGCGTTGCAGCCGCCACGTTGCCGGAATGCGAACCACCGCGAAGCAGGTTCGGTGCGCCCATCATCACCTCTATTCCGTTCGTCCGGCACGCAGCTGCCGCCTCGAGGGTGGTCGGGAACTCAGCCAGCTTGGCACCGAAGGCCGCGGACTCGGTCACATGGGACTCGCAGGTATCATCATGGCTCGCCAGGATGGCGCCGAGTTCGCCCGCGCGGGTCACCGCGACTTCCTGATGGCGGGGCCCGTTGGTCTCTCCGATCTGCCTGTTGAAGGCGATGTGACTGTCAATGTCGCTGTCGGACATTGCGTATTTGCCTTGCAGGTAGACCCGAAGCTGGCGCGTGTCCGTGAACTGTCGCTGACCGGGGGTGTGATCCATCACGCTGATAATCCCGATCCGGTCCTCGGGGCCGAATTCGTCCAGCTCCTCCGTCAGCGTTTCCGAGCAGAGCTCGGCCCGCAGGTGCACGAAGTGACTGATCCGCAGGGCACCGTCCGCGCGGAGCCTGAGAAGCTCGGTGCAGGTTTCGCGGGCATACTTGCCATAGCGCGAGCGGGCCTCGGAGATGATTGATCCGACACGCAATGCGTCGAACACGCTGGTGATCCCCACAGACGCCAGCTCCGCATCGTGCGCGATGATCGCCGCAGGCCGCGGCCAAGCCACGCCGGGGCGCGGTTGCATATGCCGCTCGAGATTGTCGGTGTGCAACTCGATCAGGCCGGGCGACACATAGTCCCCGTCGCAGTCAATTGCCCCATTGGGCACGGACTGTCCGGTCTCGATCGCGGCAATGACGCCGCCGCGGATCAGCACGGAGCCTGTCACGACCTCGTCAGGCAGCACGAGCCGCGCATTCGCCAGAACAGCCTCTGCATGGGCATCGCCGGTTGCAGTCACCACATCATTAGGCATGCTCACCCGCCATAGCGTTCCAAAAAAGCCTCGACCGACAATGTGCGGAAATCATCGAGTGCATCGCGCAGGCGCGCATGCTCCCATGACCACCACGCCAGCGCAAGAAGTCGATCCACGATCTCGGGCGAGAACCTGTCGCGAACGGATCGGGCGGGCACGCCGGCCACGATCTTGTAGGGAGCCACGTCGTGCGCCACCACCGCCCCCGCCCCGACAACGGCACCGGTGCCGACCGAACGCCCGGGCAGCACGATCGCCCCATGGCCGATCCATGTGTCGTGGCCGACATCACAGCGATGCGCCTTGCGCCATTCGAAGAAGGTCTCGTCATCCTCGGCATCATCCCAATAGGACGCCGAGCGATACATGAAATGGTGCAAGCTCGCCCGATCGGTCGGGTGATTTCCCGGATTGATTCGCGAAAAGGCCGCGATGTTCGAGAAGCGGCCGATGCGGGCATTGGCGATGTCTGCAAAGCGCGCGCAGTAGGAGTAGTCGCCCATCTCGACATTGAGCAGGCTGCAGCCGGCCATGATTTCCACGAAACGACCGAGCGTGCACTGCGTCACCACGGCGCTTTCGTGCACGAGCGGTGTGTCGCCAAGCCGTGTCATCCCACCACCTCAGTCTGCTTTGGCCGAGCCCCAATCGTATTCATGGTTTGAACACATCACCTTGCATCGATCGCTTGGAGGTGATGACTAGCACATAGATTGCGACAGTCTTGTGTGATCGGCCTTGGGGCTCCCGGGCTGACGCATGTGCCTCTATGGGCACCGAGCGCGCGTCAACCGCCTCGGCCCGACCTGCAGAGTTCAATCCCAGTTCATTCGCCGCAATTTGACTGGCAGATCCCAGAGTCGGAGGCGTCGCCGCAGGACGGAAAGGCAAAACGAACGGCGGTTATGCGTTTGTTATGCGTTTCTTGGTTATGAACGCACGTTGATAGTGTCGCACCAACGGTCGCAAGATGTCGATGGACAATGAGCATAGCGATGAACCGGTGTTTCTGCAGCCAGCTTGGCGTGCGGATCTGACCGAACGGCTATGCAAGATCGGCTTCTGGTATTGGGACGTTGATCAGAGCGCGGTGTTCTGGTCGCGTCAAACACACCTCATTCACGGCACCGTCGACGATGGCAAGCTCGTGCCTCTGGAAGCCGCGGCCGCCTTCTATCACCCAGACGACAGGCCCATCCTCGAAGACCACCTCAATGATGCGCTCAATCACGGGGTGGGATTCAATTTTCGACTGCGGGTCGTGCGACGTGACGGAGATATCCGCGATGTCTCATCCGTGGGCGAGTGCACGCGTGATGAAACCGGGCGAACAGTCGCGATCTACGGGATGTTCCAGGACATTACGTTCGACATGCGCATGCACCGTGCGTTGATGGAGGCGGAAGCACGCCATCGCGACTTTGCCGAAATGGCCTCTGACTGGTTCTGGGAAATGGGGCCAGATCTGCGGTTCACCTACATCTCTGATCGTGTGGAGTCCGCCGTGGGCATCCCGGCTGACTACCACATCGGCAAGTCCCGCGAGGAACTCGTGCCGGACGGGCATATGTGCGAAGAGATGCGCCGTCACCTGGCGGTTTTGAAAAGGCACGAGCCGTTTCGAGATTCAACCTTCTGGCGGCTCGGTCATGACGGCAAGCGACATTTCCTCTCGATCAGTGGATCGCCGATTTTCGCATCTGACGGCCGCTTTCTCGGGTATCGCGGCATGGGCCGGGACCTGACGGCCGAAGAAGCCGCCCGAGAGAGCCTCGTGCGCAGCAAGGAAGACGCCGAAGCGGCAAACGCCGCCAAGTCCAAAGCACTGAAGGATCTCGAGGCCGCCGTCGGATTGCTCGAGGAGCGCAATGCGGAACTCGCACGGTCCCGTGCCGAGACCGAGCGCGCAGCCCTGCGCGATCCACTCACCGGCGTCGCGAACAGATTGCAGCTCGACCGTTCCCTGCACGGCCTTGCCAATCAACGCGCCGAGCATGAAGCGCTGGCGGTGGTGCATATCGACATCAACCGCTTCAAGCAGATCAACGACACACTCGGGCACGCGGCAGGCGACGCAGTGCTGACGCATGTCTCGAAGATCCTGAAGGCCTGCGTCGGACCCGATGACATTGTCGCGCGCGTCGGAGGCGACGAGTTTGTCATCGTGTCCATCGTGGAGGACGACGAAGTCGCGGTCCGCGACCTGGTCGAGACGGTAATTCAGCAGGTCGACGCTCCCTTCAGCTTCGAGGGAAAACCCTGCCGGTACAGTGCCTATGCCGGTGTTGCCGTTCTCCGCTCAGGCGAAGCGGAAACCCGCGACCTGCTGGTGCATGCCGACATCGCGCTCTACCGCGCAAAGCGCCGCGGCAAGGGCAGCTACGAGTTCTATAGCGCCGTCGTTCACGCCGAAATCATTGCCTACAAACGCTCTGCAGATGCGGTGCTTCAAGCGATAGAGAATGACGAGTTCGAGCCCTTCTATCAATTGCAGTTCGACGCCCAGACCCTTGAGATCTCAGGGATCGAAGCACTTGTGCGCTGGCGTCACCCGAAGGAAGGCGTGATTTCACCCGACCGCTTCCTTGGCGTTGCCAACGACCTCGGGGTTCTCGAAATCATCGACCGGATTGTACTGGACAAGGCTCTCGTCGACCACGCCTGGCTGCAGGCAAAAGGACACCAGATTCCGAAGCTCTCGGTGAATGTGTCCTACCATCGCCTCGCCGACGACACCCTGATCGATCGTATCGTGAGCGCCAACATCCCGCACGGTCTGGTGTCGTTCGAGCTCCTCGAATCGGTGTTCCTCGACGATTGCGACGACCAGATCATCTGGAACATCGACCGTCTCAAGGAGATGGGCATCGGCATCGAGCTCGATGACTTCGGAAGCGGACATGCATCCATAATCGGCTTGCTGAAGCTGTCGCCGGATACGATCAAAATCGATCGCCATCTGGTCAATCCGGTGCCCGACAATCAGACCCATCGCGATCTCGTCCGTTCGATCGTCGAGATGGGGCGCGCACTGGAGCTGCGTGTGATCGCAGAAGGCGTCGCGACCAAGGATCATGCAGACATCATGCGCGACCTCGGATGTGATCTTCTGCAAGGCTTCGCTTTGGCAAGGCCGCTTGACGTCCGAACGCTGCGCACGTTCCTTGAAGAACGGCCCTGGCTGGATGATTTGCAGGTGGCAATCTAAGCGCAAGCCTCTCCCAAGCAGCCGTCCACAGGGCAAAGCCCCGGCAAAAATGGCGAATTGCGCTGGGCTGGAATCACGGGCTGATGTACCTGTGGGTCTGAGAACGAGAAACGACCATCCCCAGAACGCCTGCCGGCCTTTCCCGGCCTTTCGCTCATCACGACCATCCCCGCCTTCGGACCAACACCGACCAGGAAGCTCAAAGCCCACACACCGCAGGAGCAGACATGACCTTCTCCATCGTGGCACGCTGCGCAGAAACGGGGATGTTCGGTGTCGCGGTTGCGTCGTCGTCCCCGGCGGTTGCAGCCAGATGTGCCTACGCCCGCGCCGATGTCGGTGCCGTCGCAAGTCAGAACGTGACAGACCCGCAGTTGGGACCTGCAGCACTCGATCTGATGGAACACGGCGCCACGGCGCAGGAGGCGGCAGCAATCCTCGCGCGAAACCGGCCACACATGGCCTACCGTCAACTTCTTGCCGTCGACACGGCAGGGCAGAGCGCAATCCACTCCGGCGATCAATCGCTGGGGATCGCGGCAGAGGCGCTCGGGCGAAATGTTGCCTGTGCCGGAAACCTTCTTGCCAATCAGGCGGTGCCCGACGTCATGGCCAAGGCGTTCGAGGCCTCCCGCGGCGGGCTCGGCGACCGGCTGCTCATCGCCATGCGGGCGGGGCTTGCGTCCGGCGGCGAGGCGGGTCCGATCCACTCAGCGGGAATGCTGATGGTGCGGGAGGTGGCCTGGCCGGTCGCTGATCTTCGATGCGACTGGACAGACGCCTGCCCCATCGACGAAATCGCAGCCGCCTGGGAGGTCTACAAGCCTCAGCTCGATGACTACGTGATACGGGCCATCGATCCCTCCCGCGCGCCGAGCTACGGTGTTCCGGGCGACGACTAGTCGTTGTCAGTCAATCCGGCACCCGCCCCTGCGCGCCGCGACAGCTCGCTGGCAGGTGCATATGTCCGCGCAGCCAGCGCCTCCAAGCGCTGAAACACCGACGCATCCCATCCACGCACACGCCGGTGCAGTGTCCGAGCTGCCGGGCGGGAAACCACGTCCAGAACCGAAACCGAGCCGAAGGCCGGCGGGGCATCGGACATCTCGACTGTGACAGTGGACACGACGGCACGCGCGGAACCGAGCGCCACTTGCAAGGCGCTCGTCGGTTCGGACACCCTCGTCAAGAACGCGAGCACGAGCAATGGAGATGACACCGGGTCTGCTCCATCGAGCGCAACGGCACCGAGATCCGACACGGCGCAGCCGAGGCACAGCGGGCAAGCGACACTGGTGTCCAGGCCCGCCAGCGCCGCGCCGCCTGGCAGGCCATTGCGCTCGAGACAGCGCACGGCCCAACCTGCCTCTTCCGCCAACCCCCAGGGCAGCCCCAGGCCACGCGCCGCCTTGACGGACAGCGAAGTGATTTCCCCGAGAGACCAGTCGCGCGCGAGATCCGAGGCAGCCTCCATCACGCCGGCAGCATCCAGTCATCTGCGGGCATGTGCGCGATCTCGTCAGGATAGGGCGCGCCCTGGTACATGGTGATGCGCACCCACCGGTCGGAGCGCGGATCGAACCGCGTCGCGCCGAACATGCTCAGCTTCGCACGCAGCAGATCGATGGGCATCATGGCCGCATCGATCGTGTTGTCGCGAATTTCAGCGTAGGGATGGCGTGCGGTGATCTGGACACGACGCACGGCCTGGCGGTGCTCGGGGGCTGCCATCAACAGCTCCGCAATCGGGGCATGGTCCGGCACCGACGACAAGGCTGAGGCGAGGTGCGTCACATCGCGCCCGGGTGCCAGAGGTTGTTCGTAAGGCTCCAACATCTCATCGGCACGCTCGGCAAGGCGCGGCTCGAGTTTCTCGGCCGAGACATACCAGAGGCGGGCCTGCGCCTCCGACGCCTGCCAGTCGATTTCGCCCGCCCAGCCATAGTGACGGGCAATCATTGCGCGGACAGTGCCCGCGGACATGCGCCCGTCGATCGCGAAAGCGGCCTCCTCATCCGCGGCCAACTCATCCGCGAGCGCATCGATCAGCCTGCCGTGAGGCTCGAGCATGAGCGAGAGAAGCTGCTCCTGCCCCTCGAGGCCCAGCGCCCCTTCGCCCCAACGCCAAAGTTTGTCCCATGGCTGCGTCTCGGCGAAGACGGCATCGAAATCGAGCGCCGCCAGACGCGCCAGGTCGACTCGCAGTTCCTCGGTCTTCCGAGTCTGGACGGGATGTGCCGAATGCCAGGTCTGTGCGTTGCGCTGCGCCCGGACGATCAGAGACCGGAAGATGCTCTGCGTGTCATCGCCTGCGAGCGCCAACGCCCGCACGCTCGCGAGGGCTTTCTCGCGCGTCTGCATCCAGTTGTTGATCAGCACCGGATGCGTGATCAGAAACGGCGCCATGCCGAGCCCGGTCGAGTTGCCGATCCCCAGCATCCGGGCGATCTCGGGATCGAGGCGGCCACCACCCAAATGCTCCGCAAGATCGCGCACGAATGTCCGGATCAGCCAGACCGTGAGCATCTCGGCCTGGAAGGGCACGTTCAGCTCCGGCCGGTCGGCAATCGCATCCCGGTCGGCGAGGCCGAACTTGCCCGAGCCATAGACGGCCGTTGTGCGCATCAGATAACCGACCCGTGCAATCTCGGCGCGATCCGGTTGACCGCCCGCGCGCAACGCGTCGATGACATGCGACCAAAGCCTGACCGAGCGGTTGGCACGGCTGAGCGTCAGCTCGCGTTCGGAGACACGGCCCGCCTCCTGACGCGGCACATTGGCGGCGAGACGGTCCAGATCACCGCGCGTCGGTTGTCCGTCGAAGAGCGCGAAGGTGGCGTCCCAGGCCTCGGCGATCACACGGTCGGATCGCAGCTCATCGGGCAGATCATGCGCGAACGCGACCAGCGAATACGTTCGCGGTCCGGCCGCGACTTCATAGACAGCCCGTCCGACGCCCCTGTCGTCGATCTCCCAGATCGGACGCGTGACGCGCCAGCCTTCCGAGGCGATGCGGCGCATCAACACCCGTATGAAGCTGAGCCGCGTCGCGTGGAACGAGCCCATCCGGGAAAGCCGCATCACGACCTCGGGTCCACGCAGGGCAACTGTACGTTCTGGCAATCCGTCCATCAGAACCGCACCTCGAAACGCTGTTCGTGCACCACCCTGCCCCAAGTCGCGTCCTCGGCCTCGGTCACCAGAGCAAAGCCGGCGTCCTCGTACAGCCGGCGCGCCGCATCGAGCCCGGCAAACGTGGTGAGATAGACACCATCGGCACCGTCGGCGCGCGCGGTGTCCATGCACTTGTCCAGAAGCCTGCGGCCGAGACCCTGCCCGCGGGCGCGGTTGCTCGCGATGAACCAGCGCAGATGCGCGAGACCTTCTTGAGCGTCGCCGCCGTCCAGCGTGACCGTTGCGAGGAAGTCGGTTTTATCCGCGGCCGAGAACAGATGGTTTCCGGCATCCTGCAGGCGGCGCAGGAAGTCGGCCATCTCGGTGGCGACTTTGGTCTCGAAGAACACGCCAAATCCCCAATGCGCCGCATAGTAACGCGCATGCTCTGCCACGCACCATCCGAGCAGACCCGCACGATAACCGGTGATCACTTCACTGTTCATTGCGGCAACATAGCCTGTTCCCAGAACCGGAGCCAGTTCTCGCCCATGATGCCAGCGGTCTCGCCGGCAGAAAGTCCCGCAGCCCGCAGCCCCGCCTCGATCCCGTCCCAGTCTCGGTTGTCGCGAAACCAAACGGGCTGATCCGGAAACACCGCGTCAGACCGCGCCTTGGTCCAGCGCCCGTCCCGCATCCACTGCACGACCCGGTCCGGCCGGCCCTGACAAAGATCGGAGCCGAAGCCGATGCGCCGGGGCCCCATGATCTCGGCGGCCTCGACCACCATTGCGCAAAAGGCCTCGAGCGTGCAGCCGGACCCGCCGGAGAGATGATGCGGATAGAGCGAGAAGCCCAGCATCCCGTCGGTCTCGGCCAGCGCGCGCATAACCTCCGTCGGAACATTGCGATCGGTGGCGCACCAGCTGCGCGGATTGGCATGGGTCACCGCGACCGGACGCCCAGATGCCTCGATTGCCTCAAGCGCAGTGCGTGCCCCGGCGTGGCTCAGATCGATGATCATGCCGAGGCGGTTCATCTCGGCCACGACCTCCCGGCCGAACCGTGTTAGCCCGGAGTCCCCGGGCTCCTGCCAGCCGGCGCCGCACAAGGACTGGAGATTGTAGGTGAGCTGCATGATGCGCACGCCGAGCCTGTGGCAGATTTCGACCATGCGCAGATCGGCGCCAATGGGGCCCGGGTTCTGAAACCCGAAGAAGACCGCGGTGCGCTCCGTCGCGCGGGCCTTGCGCACGTCCGAGCCGGTCAGTCCCTGAAAGATCAGGTCGCCGTGGTCCTCAAATCGCCCGAGCCAGTCACCGATCCCGCGGACCACCTCGTCAAAATCCTCGTGATAGGCGATCGTCACATGCACGGCGTCGAGCCCGCCCTGACGCCATTGGCGAAAGACGGTCTCGGACCAGTTGCAGTATTGCAGCGCATCAATTCTGTGGCCGTGCATTTCGGTTCCGTGTCGTACCCCGACCGTCATCTCAATGTGACGGCAAATCCGTTGCTCAAAGGCATATTCTTGATAGTTTGCGCCAATGTCGAGTGCGCAAAAACCTGATGTCACAAACCTCGACGAGGGCGATCAGCCCGAGGACATCTCGAGCCTCGAAGGCGTGGATGTCAATCACACCAGCCGCATTCGTGTACAGTTCCTGGTGTCGCAGCATGCGTCGCTGGTCACGCAGACCCAGTTTGCGGACGCAAAAGCGGCGGCGCTCATGACGCTCATGGGACTGGTTGCCCTGAACGGACCGGTCAAGATCGGAGCGGTGGGTCGCAACGACATCGATGCGATCATCATCTTCGTCCTGATGATGGTGGCGATCGGGCTTGCGATCTGGTCGATCATTCCGCGCTATCCGGACAGCGAGATGCGCGAGAAGATCCGGCGCACGGATCGTTTCTCCTGGCCCAGCCTTGTGGCCCACGGCCATGAACCACTGGAGTACGCACGCTTCATGCGCACCGCACAGGTGTCCGATCTCGTGATGTCCCTCGCGCGAACGAACGTGGCGACCGCGCAGGTCCTCTTTCGCAAATTCAAGGCCTTGAGAGCTGCGTTTCTTCTCGCCGCCTTCGATCTGGTGCTGATCGTTCTGCACGTGATGGGTGTTGAACTCATCCAGCACGGCTGAGCCGGTCTTGCACACACGGGCCGCTGGGCGCATTGTAGCGATGATTACGCCATGAGGAGCTGCCGCCATGTCCGTCACCGATCTTGCACCGCGCACCGACAATCTTCCCTTTCATCAGGAACGGATAGACCTCGCGGCCAGCTTCCGCTGGACGGCACGTCTCAACATGCACGAAGGCGTCTCGAACCATTTCTCGCTGAGCGTGAACGACGACGGGACCCAGTTCCTGATGAACCCCAATCAGGTCCATTTCAGCCTGATCAAGGCCTCGGACCTTCTGCTGATCGACGCGAACGATCCCGAGACGATGGATCGGCCCGACGCGCCCGACCCGACCGCGTGGGGTCTGCATGGCGCGCTGCACCGGCTCTGCCCGCACGCCCGCTGCGCGATGCACGTGCACTCGGTGCATGCGACCGTTCTCGCCTGCCTGAAGGATCCGGTGTTGCCCCCCGTCGATCAGAACTGTGCGATGTTCTTCAACCGGATCGCCTATGACACCGACTATGGCGGACTTGCGCTGGAAGAAGAGGCCGAGCGGGCGTGCACCAAGCTCGAGGATCCGTCCAAGAAAGTGCTGATCATGGGCAATCACGGCATCATGGTCATCGGTGATACGGTGGCCGACACCTTCAACCGCATGTACTATTTCGAGCGCGCCTGCGAGGTCTACATCAAGTCGCTCTGGACAGGCCGGGAAATGGCCGTGCTGTCGGATGAGACGGCCGAGCAGGTGGCTCAGGAGATCGAGGACTTCGGCATCGTCGCCCACAAGCATCTGGACAGCGTCAAGGCGCTGCTCGACAGGGACGAGCCGGACTACAGGGCCTGACCCTGCTCTGGGGCGAACCCGGCATGCCGGGCGGAGTGGCGCTGTGACAAATGTTCTGCTGATCATGGCGGACGAGCTTTCATGCGCAGGCGTCGGGGCGCTCGGCGGCCGGGCCGTGACACCCAACCTGGATGCGCTGGCGCGGCGCGGTCTCGTGTTCGACGCCGCCTACACACCCTCTCCCATCTGCGTCCCCACCCGGGCGGCGATCGCCACGGGACGCTATCTGCATGAGATCGGCTACTGGTCTTCTGCCGAACCCTATGACGGGCGCGTACCCGGCTGGGGCCATCGCTTGCAGGAGGCGGGCGTTCCGGTGACCTCGATCGGCAAGCTGCATTACCGGCGTGCAGCCGATCCGACCGGGTTCGACACGCAGATCGAACCCATTCATGTGGTCGACGGGCGCGGCTGGCTTCAGGCCCTTTTGCGCCGCCCTCTGCCCTCCTATGACGCGACGGCAGAGCTCTCCGAACAGATCGGCCCGGGCATGACCGACTATACCCGGTTTGATTCGCGCGTGACCGACGAGGCGTGCCGCTGGCTCGGGGCCGCCCCCGATGCGCCGTGGGTCACGTTCGTCAGCTACCTGAGCCCGCATTATCCCCTGATCGCGCCGGATCGATACTTCGGGCTCTATGACCCATCTGATTTCGAGAGCGATGAGGACCCCCTGCCCGACCATCCGATCTTGCGCGAGATCGGCGCGTTCTTCGACCATGATGCCCACTTCACCCCGGAGGCGCGCGGCATCGCACGGGCGGCCTATTGGGGGCTCTGCTCGTTTCTGGACGCGCAGGTGGGACGTGTTCTGGAGGCGCTCGAGGCGTCGGGACAGGCCGAGGACACGTTGGTGATCTTCACGTCCGATCATGGCGAGATGCTGGGCGAGAAGGGGTTCTGGACGAAGTCGACCATGTACGAGGCCTCGGCGCGCGTGCCGTTGTTCGTCGCGGGGCGCGGCGTACCCGCCGAACGCCGGTCAGCACCTGTGAGCCTGATCGATCTCGCCCCCACCATCTTGAACGCCGCGGCGGTTGATGCCTCGGGATTGCCGGGCATTGATCTCACGCAGGAGGCCGTGCCCGAACGCACCGTGTTCAGCGAGTATCACGATGGCGGTGTCTCTGTCGGGATCACCATGGTGCGCTGGGGCACGTGGAAGTATGTCCACTATGCCGAGGGCCACCGGCCGCAACTCTTTGACCTGATGTCCGATCCGGGCGAGACGACTGATCTTGCCGCGGTGCGGCCAGAAATCGTCGCCGAGGCACGCAGACGGATGTCCGGTGCCTTCGATCCGGAAGCCGTGAATGCCCGCGCGCACGCCGATCAGGCACGCAAGCTGGCCGAGCTTGGCGGGCGCGAAAAGGTGCTCGCGGAGCCGCAGTGGAACTTCACACCGGCCGACAGTCGTTGAGACGCAATGGCTGGCCCCACTCATCCGCACGAAGACGCAGGACCAGCGCCGGTCTTCGAGATCGACCCGGACGCATTCTGGTCAGACCCGTACCCTGATCTGGCGCGCATGCGCCGCGAGGCCCCGATCGCCACCGTGCCCCAGCTCGGCGCCACGCTGATCACGCGGCGCGACGACATCTCGGCCTGCGAAAAGCGGGTCGACATCTTCAGTTCGCACCAGCCCGACGGTCTGATGACCCGTCTGATGGGCGAAAACCTCATGCGAAAAGATGGCGAGGCCCACCAGCACGAGCGGCGCGCCATCTTCCCAGCGGTTTCACCGCGCACCGTGCGCGACCGATGGCTCGCACAGTTCCGCGCCGATGCCGAAACGCTGCTGACGGAGCTCCGTCCGCGCGGCACGGCCGATCTGGTGCGCGACTTCGCAATGCCGCTCTCCGGGCATGCCCTGCGTGCGATCACGGGGCTCGAGAGCCTGAGCTGCACCGAGATGGATGCCGTCTCCCAGGCAATGATCGACGGCATCGCCAACTATGCCGGAGACCTCGATGTCGAAGCGCGCTGCCACGCGGCCACAGACAAGATCGACACGCATATCGAGGCGCGGCTTCCGGCGTTGCGCCATGCTCCCGATCAAAGCCTGATCGGCGCCATGCTGCGGGCGGACCTGCCGGAGACGGCGATCCGGGCGAATGTGAAGCTCGCCATTTCCGGCGGCCAGAACGAACCCAGGGATGCCATCGCCGGCACAATCTGGGCACTGCTCGACCATCCGGATCAGCTGGCCGAGGTCCGCGCCGGAGCGGTCACCTGGGCTCAGGTGCTGGATGAATATCTGCGCTGGCTCTCACCAATCGGCATGTCACCGCGACGCGTCGCACAGCCCCATGTGCACAACGGCGTCGCTTTTTCGCCTGATGAACGGGTCTTTCTGATGTTCGGGTCTGCGAACCGCGATGAAGCCCACTTCGCCCGCGCCGATCAGTTCGACCTGTCGCGCGACGCCTCCAAGCACATCGCGTTTGGCGCAGGCCCGCACTTTTGTGCGGGGGCGGCTGCGTCCCGGGCCCTGATCGCCGACGTTGCGCTGCCGATGATCTTCGAGGCATTGCCGGGCATGCGTCTCACAGGCTCGCCAAGGATCGGCGGCTGGGCGTTCCGCGGATTGCTGGAACTGCCCGTGGCGTGGGACACCTGAGACAATCGTGACGCTGTGGGGATTGACGGGCGCTCAGAAATCTCCATTTCTTGAGTGTAATTTCCAGAGTGGGGAGTGTCCGCATGTCACCCGATGTCACCGCCTTCTTCGACGAACCCACCAACACCGCGACATATATCGTTCGCGATCCGGCAAGCAGGGCCGCTGCCATCATCGACTCGGTGCTCGACTTCGACCAGGCATCCGGCAGGACGGGCACGGCCGCGGCCGACCGGCTGATCGCGCATGTGGAGGCAAACGACCTCGAGGTGCAGTGGATCCTCGAGACCCATGTGCACGCGGATCACCTCTCGGCGGCCCCCTACCTGCAGGATGCGCTCGGCGGCAAGATCGGCATCGGAGCGGAGATCACAACCGTTCAGGACGTCTTCGGCAAGGTCTTCAACGCCGGCACCGCATTCGAGCGCGATGGCTCGCAGTTCGACGCCCTGTTCCGGGAGCAGGACCGGATCGAGATCGGAGGGTTGTCCGGGTTCGTGCTCCACACCCCGGGGCACACGCCCGCATGCTGCACCTTTGTGATCGGGGACGCGGCGTTCGTGGGCGACACGCTGTTCATGCCGGATTTCGGGACTGCGCGCTGCGACTTTCCGGGCGGCTCCGCCCGCGAGCTCTGGCACTCGATCCAGAAAATCCTGAGCCTGCCGGACGATACGCGGATTTTCACATGCCATGACTACAAGGCACCGGGAAGAGACCAGTTCGCGTGGGAAAGCACCGTGGGCGAGCAAAAGGCCCGGAACAAGCATGTGGGCGGTGAAGCGGTCGAGGACGACTTTGTCGCGATGCGCGAGGCGCGCGATGCAACCCTGTCGATGCCGAAGCTGATCGTGCCCTCGATCCAGGTCAACATGCGCGGCGGAAATCTGCCGGAGCCCGAGGACAACGGCACGGTCTACCTGAAGGTCCCGATCAACCGCCTCTGATCAGCGCAGCGAACGCCTGCTCAGAGGGTCGCCGGGCAAGACCGGGATCGGTGTTCAACGGTGTCCGTCCGCCAAGAGCGGAACGGACAGAGTCATCTGCCGCCGCCTGCGGCCCAAGGCCTTGGCGCGGCGGCGGGCGCATGCGGCAAAGCGGTTAGGCAGCCTTTTCCCGTTGGATCCGTTCCATTTCCTCCGACACGATGCGCTCGTGGTGCTCCTCCGCCGCCCGGGCATTGGACAGATCGATCTCGGGCGCCATCGGACCATCCGTCCGCAACCCCGAGAAGGCCAGTTTCAAGAGCTTCAGCGGGTTGGAAAAGGCGATGTTCGCCGCCGTCGGTTCATAGCCGCAATGGGCCATGCAGTCAGCGCATTTCTCGTAGTTGCCCGTGCCGTACTTTTCCCACTCCGTGGTTTCCATCAACTCGGCATATGACTTGGCGTGGCCCTCGCCCAGGAGGTAGCACGGCTTCTGCCAGCCGAACACGTTGCGGGTCGGCATACCCCAGGGGGTGCAGAGCATCTCCTGATTGCCGAGCAGGAAATCCAGGAACACAGGCGAGTGCGAGAGGTTCCATTTGGAGCCGCGCGCCTTGCCGATCTTCCAGACATCGCGAAAGAAGCTCTTGGTCTTGCGGCGGTTCAGGAAGCTCTGCTGGTCCGGTGCGCGTTCATAGGCAAAGCCGGGCGAAATCGAGATGCCGACCCCGAGGGCGCTTGCGTAGTCAAGATAGTCCGCCAGCTCCTCGGCGGGATACCCGTCGAAGATCGTGGCATTCACATTGACCGCGAAGCCCTTGTCCTGGGCCGCCTTGATCGCTCGGACCGCACGCTGGAAGACGCCTTTCTGGTCGACCGCGACATCGTGGTGTTCCTTGAGGCCGTCGAGGTGCACGCTGAAGAACAGGTAGGGCGAGGGTTCGAACAGCTTCAGCTTCTTCTCGAGAAGCAACGCGTTGGTGCAGAGCGAGACATACTTCCTGCGCGCGACAAGGCCCGCGACGATCTCGCCGATCTCCTTGTGGATCAGCGGCTCGCCTCCGGGGATCGCAACCATCGGTGCACCGCATTCCTCGGCCGCGTCCCAGCATTGCTGCGGGGTCAGGCGGCGGTTCAGGATGAGGTCCGGATAGTCGATCTTGCCGCAGCCGGGACAGGCAAGATTGCACTTGAAGAGCGGCTCGAGCATCAGCACCAGCGGATAGCGCTTGTTGCGCTTCAGTTTCTGCCCGGCGATGTAGGCGGCCACCGCCATCTGCTGCCGAAACGGAACACCCATCAGTCACTCTCCTGCCGCGGGCCTGAGCCCTTGTTGATCTGCCGTGTTAGCGCATGCAGCAAGACGGTCAAGGAAGACACTGTCGCACAAGCATCACAAACGCGCGGGTCGCGACGTCCTGTGGAAAAGCTAGAGGCTGTTCTCACGCAAATGCGCGATGAGCGCCGCAGCCCCGCCCTTGTTGATGATCGCCGCGAATTCGTCGCGCTTGAGCAGCAGGAAGGACGTGCCTCCGACCATCACATCGATGATCTTCGGGCCGCGATCGGGGAAGTCGCGTATGCGCCAGTCCACCGGCAGATCCTTGCCGTTCGTGCGCTTGTAGACCGCGCTGACAAGCACATCACGCCGGGCGGGCTTGGCACCGCCGACCGCGGGCGGCGTGTCCAGACCCTTGTCGAACTGCGAGTTGTAGAGATGTGCCATGAAACCCGGCAGCAACGACCCGACCTCGTCGCGCTCCGCATCCGAGAACCCTTGCGCGGCGGTGCCGAGCAGGAAGCGCTGCCAGACATCGAAGGCGAATGCATCGGTGACGGCGGCCCGCAAGGCGGGTCCCGCGTCGCCGTCGGCGCCGTTCAGCGCCTTGTGCGCGTCGGCAACAAGCGTCTCGGCGAGTGCAATCGCCCGCGTCTCCTTGTCATTCGCAAGCGCAAGCGGGTGCTGTGCGAGAGCAAACAGCAGACAAACGGCGGCAAACAGGCGCAACGCAACGGGCATCCGGCTCTCCTTGATGGCGCATCGCTCTCTAGAATGGTCATTCGTGCCGGATCCGTCGAGACCATCGCAAAAATTTGGTCTCATCGTGACCCAAGCGCCCGGATCAGTGCGGGGGTCAGCGCGAAGACCGACAGGACGGCCGCGACCATGGCAACAGCGAGCAGAATGCCCATGCTCGCGGTTCCGCGGTGCTCGGACAGGCCGAGCGTGCCAAACGCCGCAAAGGTGGTGAGCGCGGAATAGAACACGGCGCGAGGTGTCGACGTGGCGAACACCGCCTGTGCGCTGCGCGTTGCGCGCATGGCGAGGTGGATCCCGCTGTCGACACCGATCCCGATCATCAGCGGCAGGACAATCACGTTGGCATAGTTGAACGGTTGGTCGAGCAGATGGCTCATGGCCGCGGTCAGGATGCCCGCAAGGATGAGCGGCGCAAGCACCGCTACGGTTGCCGCCAGACTGCGGGTGGACACACCGACGAGCAACAAGGTCGATCCAATGGCCAGAAGCGTGGCGGTGAGCATCGCGCCGCCCACCGAACGCCCGGCCGCCGCGAGCTGGACCGGACCGCCCGCAGCCTCCGGGGCTGCCGCGCGCACCGCCCTGTCGAACGCCTCCAGAGCGTTCGGGTCCCTGAGGTCGCGCGCCGGGACCACCTCGACACGCTGAAGGCCATCGGCACTCAGAAATCTCGCAGCCATCGGTGGTGGGAGCGTCTCGGCTGTCACGATGTCAGCCGAAAGCAATGCCTCCAGACGCCCGGTCAGAAGCGGGAAAAACCGAAACAGCGCGTCCGAGAGCGCCTCGGCATCGGACGGATCGTACGTCTCGAGTGCCGCTCGCAGCGCATCCGCGGCACTGCTCGCAGGCAGGATCGCCAAAAGCCGGTCGATGGGTGGCGCATCGTCTTCGTCGGCAAGCGAGACGGGGTCGCCGGCAACCGCATGCTCGATCGAGGGTGCTGCGAGATCGAGCAAATCCAGCTTGTCGTACTGCTCGTCCGGGATCAGGTCCGCGAGCACCGTGACACGGGCGACCTCGTCGACGTCGGCCAGCGCTGCTTTGACATGCGCCGCTTCTTCGGCGGATCCGACGAGCACACTGGCGCGGTACGGAGAGGTTTGAGGGGTGCTGGCCAAGTTTGCGAAGGCTTGAGCCGCAGGTGCAGACGGGTTGCGCAACGCCATGGGATCGGCATCGAAGCGGGCCTGAGCGGCAGGCCAGAGCGCCGCGCACCCAAGCAACACGGCAACCAGCGCTGGCCAGCGCCTGACGGTGGGGTGATCCGGCGGTTTCTTGGGGCTCGAGGACGGAGCGGACGCGATCCGCGGAAAGTGCGCGGCCAGGGCGGGCAAGAGCGTGATGGCGACGGCGAAGGCAATCAGAACGCCTGCGCCTCCGATCAGGCCGAGCTGGGCCATGCCGGCAAAATCCGTCGTCGCGAACGCAAGAAAGGCGAGGGACGTCGTGATGGCCGAGAGCGTCAGGGCCAGCCCGGCGCTGAGACCGGTGATCTCAACCGCCTCGGGAACGCTGCCGGTTCGGACATAGTCCTCTTCCAGGTGCGCGAGCACATGGATGGCAAAGTCGATGCCGAGCCCGACCATCAGCACAATGAATGCAATCGAGATCAGGTTCAGCGTGCCGACCGCGGCTGCGGCAAACCCGGTCGTCAGCACAAGCGTGACCAGGAGCGCTGCAAACCCGGCGCCCGCGCGCGGAAACGAGCGCAGCCCGATGCGCAGGATCACCACGACCAGGATCAACGATAGGCCGAGCGACAGACCGAGGCGAGAGAGCACGCTCTGCATCTCCTCGGCCCGGAGCGCGGGCTCGCCGGTGACCCCGATCTGTGCCCCGCGCATCAGATCGGATGGCAGGGCCGCGATCGCCGCCTCGATGGCCGTCAGCGCGGGTTTGGCAGGGTTCAGACGGGTCGTGTCGAGGACGGGCTGAACGCTGATCACCCGCAGCAGAGGCTCACCGGTACTTGACGGGCCCAGCATGCCCGACCACTCGAAGGCCGTGTCCCCGCCCGCTCGGACGCTCTCCAGCACCCGCGCTGTCTCCGCATAGAGCGGATCAAGCGATCCGGTCTCGCTGCCTGCACCCGCCGCCAACCGCGTCGCATCCGCAACAGCCGAGAAGAACCCCTCGGGCGATTGGTTCACGCGCAACTGCGCCAGCAGGTTGGCCGACTTGCTGAGCTGAGCGAACATCGCGTCCACGTCCCCGATCCCCTGGTAAAGGAAACCGTGCGCCGAAAGATATGGATCGACCGACGGGGCAAAGACGTTGTCGACCGCAAGGTGCTCTTCGATCCGTGACACGAGTTGGGTTGCAAGCGCATCGGCTTGATCCGCGCTTGGCGCCCCGATCGTGATCACGATCGTGCGTTTGATCCCGGGAAAGGCCGCGTTCAACTGGTGGGCCCGCGTCTGCGCCGGAAGCTGCGGGTCCAGCATTCGCGACGAATCAGTGTCGACGCCCAGCCCCGAGGCACTCCAGATCGACAGGAGCATGAGCATGGCAATCACGCCGAGAACAAGCCGGGAGCGGCGCATCGCCGCTGTCATACAGGCAGCCACCCTGCGATCTGCCCAGCCTGCCTGCGATTTTTCGCCCTTGAGCGCCAAACTCGTGATCTCACAATGCTGCGTCGGAGTATGGCCTCCGGTCGGGCCTGACATATAATTAACGCAAACCTGTGCGGAATCATCTCACGATGATTCACAAGACATGCCGCTCTTCCATCCCTCACCGCCGGAGTTGAACCATGACATCTCGCGCAAACGGTACGGCCCTGATCACCCTGATCGGCGCGCTCTGCCTCTCGGCCTGCGCCTCGTCCGGTCCACGGGAGGGATTTGCGGCGACCGACGACGCCGAGCCCTTCAACCGGAGCATGCACTCGGTGAACGTGACTCTGGACGAGTATGCGCTCCGCCCGGCTGCACAGGCCTATGATTTTGCCACGCCGGCGCTGATCCAGCACATGATCGGCAACGGGCTCAACCACATCGATCTCACCAAGGACTTTGCCAATCATCTGCTGCAGGGCGAATTCGAGGCATCGCTGCGGACATTCGGACGCTTCACGGTGAACAGCATTCTGGGGATGGGCGGTCTGCTCGATCCGGCAACCGAGGTCGGGCTGCCGAAGGAGACCACCGATTTCGGGCTCACGCTGGCGTCCTACGATGTGGATGAGGGCACCTACCTGGTGCTGCCGCTGGTCGGCCCCTCGACGGCGCGCGACACGTTCGGCTTTCTGGTCGACACGGCGTTCAGCCCGCTGACCTATGTGGGACCGTTCACGGCGCTGGACGGGCTGTCCCCGGCGGTCACGGCGGTCGACACGATCGATGCCCGCAACCGGAACGCCGACATCATCGATGAAGTCCTCTATAACAGCGAGGACAGCTATGTGACCCTGCGCTCGGCCTACCTGCAAAGGAGACGGTCGCAATCGGCCGGCGAAGAAGGCGCGGTCGACAACCTGCCCGACATCTTCGAGGAAGAGGCCCCGGCGAACTAGCGAGCGCCTATCCCGCAGCCTCCGGGTTCAGCGGAATCGCGGGCACCCGCCCGCGATACGCCCACATGCTCGCGGCAGGCCGCGAGCGGATGGCGCCCGGATGATCTGGCCCGCTTCATTCAGTATCCTTTTTCCCGGTCGATCTCGTGCAGGAGGGGCCGGCCGTCACACAGGCGACGGTAGTTCTCGGCCACGTCTTCGAACCCTCCGACACGCCAGCCGGAGACATGCGGTGTGACGGTGATCCTGGGATGATCCCAAAGCGGATCGTCGGGAGGCAGGGGCTCGGAGCGGAAGACATCAAGCACGGCGCCGGCCAACGGTCCGTCCTCGAGCGCCGCAAGAAGCGCGTCCTCCACGATCAGGTCACCACGGCCGACGTTCATCAGCACGGAGCCCGGCTTCATCCTTGCGAGCAGCTCGGCCCCGAAGAGATCCGTGGTCTCCGGGGTTGAGGGCAGGACGGCGATCACATAGTCGCTCTCGCGCAGGAGCTCCGGCAGCGCCCGGGCGCCAGCCCTGCAATCGGTGCCCTCGAGGGTCTTCGGACTGCGGCTCCACCCGATCGTGCGAAACCCGAGCCCTGCAAACAGCCCCGCCATGTGCGCGCCGATGTTGCCCAGCCCGAGAATGGCAATCGTCGTGTCTTCCGGCGCCCGCGGTACCCGTTGGCGCCACCGGTGCAGCTCGGCGTCCATCTCATGCTGCACGAGGTTGCGCTGATAGCGCAGCACATGCGCCAGACAATACTCGCCGATCTCACGGGCCTGCACCTGCGGTTTGAGCCGGGCGATCCGAACGCCGGGCGGCAGCGCCGGATCGCGCACCACCTGGTTGACCCCGGCACCGAGCTTCTGCACCAATTCGAGATTGGGCAGGAACGCCCAGGCGTCTCCGGTGGAGGCGGACAGAGCAATCATCCGGACATCCGGCAGAACCCCGGACGGTGCGCCACAGTAGATCGTCACACCGGGCAGCAGAGGCATCAGAGTGTCCCGCAGCGTTTCGTCCCGCATCCAGGCGGGCTGGCCGATATGGACGAGGATCGACATCGGCAGCCCTATTCAAAGGTTACGATCCGGCGCGCGGTCTCGCGGTCATAGCCGGTGCTCGCGGCGATGAGCTGACGCGTGTAGTCCTCGGAGGGGCTGGCCGTGCGCAACTGACCGGCGGTGAGTTCTTCCACGAAGCGTCCCCTGTTCATCACGGCAACGCGCTCGCACAGATGCGCCACGACGGCGAGGTTGTGACTGACCATGATGTAGGTAAGACCGTGTTCGGCGCGCAGACGCTTCAAAAGGTTCAGGATTTCTGCCTGCACGGAAACATCGAGCGCGGAGGTGGGCTCGTCCAGCAGCAGGATCCGCGGCTCGAGGATCAGAGCGCGCGCAATGGCCACGCGCTGGCGCTGGCCGCCGGAAATCTGGTGCGGGTAGCGAAATCTGAGCCCCTTGCCGAGCCCGACATCTGAGAGCGCCTGCAGGATTCGGGACTCGTGGCTGTCAAACCCGTGGATCTGAAGCGGCTCGCGCAGGATGTCGTTGACCGTGTGCCGCGGGTGCAGCGAGCCGTAGGGGTCCTGGAACACCATCTGCATCTGCCGCGCGGTGGCCCGGTCCCTGCGGTGATCCAGCGAACGCCCGTCTATGCGGATGTCACCGTTCCAGGCGGTGGTCAGCCGCGCGATCGCGCGCAGCACGGTGGACTTGCCGGAACCGGATTCGCCCACCAGTCCGAACGCCTCGCCAGGTGCCACCTGAAACGACACGCCGCGCACCGCCTCGACCCTCGTCTGACCGGAACCGAACGTGACCGTGAGGTCATCAACCGCGATCATCGCGGCCGTGTTCATTGTGTCAGCCATGCCGGGTCCCTCACCAGCACAGGCAACTCGTCCTGCGGCCGGTCGAGCTCGGGCAGGCAGTTCAAAAGACCCTTTGTGTAGGGATGATGCGCCTCACGCAAAGCGCCCGCGTCGAGTTCCTCCATCACGCGTCCGCCATACATCACCAGCACCCGATCGCAGAACGAGGCGACGAGGCTGAGGTCATGGCTGATCAGGATCAGGCCCATGCCGCGCTCGCGCACCATGTCATCGAGCAGCGCCAGAACCTGCATCTGAACCGTAACATCCAGTGCCGAAGTCGGCTCGTCGGCAATGATGATGTCCGGCTCCGGGATCAGCATCATCGCGATCATCACCCGTTGCCCCATCCCGCCCGAGACCTGATGGGGAAAGAGGTTGTAGACGGTTTCCGGATCGCGGATCTGCACCGTGGCGAGCATCTCCATCGCCCGGTCTCGCGCCATGCGCCGTGTCGCCGTCGAATGGATCAGATAAGCCTCTGCGATCTGCTCGCCCACCGTCATGACGGGGTTCAACGAGTAGCGGGGGTCCTGCATGATCATCGAAATGCGCGCACCGCGGATGTCGCGCATGGCACGTTCGTCGGCCGCCAGGAGATCGATCCCGTCGAACTCCATCCGCCGTGCCGCGATCCGGCCGTTCGCAGCCGAGAGGCGCAGCAGCGCCCTGCCCGTCTGCGACTTGCCGGAACCCGACTCGCCGACGATGCCAAGACGCTCGCGCCCGAGCGTGAACGACACCCCCCGCACCGCCTCGACCTCGCCCTGCGGTGTCTGGAACGTGACCCGGAGATCCTCGACGTCGAGCAGCGCACTCATTGCCGCGCACTCTTCGGGTCAAGCACGTCGCGCAGACCGTCTCCGAGCAGGCAGAAGCCCAGAGAGACCGTGAAGATCGCGATCCCCGGCACCGTGGGCACCCACCACTGATCCAGCAGAAGCTGGCGCCCGGTCGATATCATCGCGCCCCACTCCGGCGTCGGGGGCTGCGCGCCGAGGCCAAGGAAACCGAGCCCCGCCGCCGTGAGGATGATGCCCGCCATATCGAGCGTGAGCCGCACGATCACCGAGGCGAGGCACATCGGCAAGATGTGCCGGCGCAGGATATGGAACGTCCCTGCCCCCTGTGCCTGGGCCGCGAGAATGTATTCCGAATTGCGGATTGTCAGAACCTCGGCCCGCGCGATCCTGGCATAGGGCGACCAGGTCGTAAGCGCGATTGCCAGGACGGCGTTCTCCAGTCCCGGACCTAGGGCTGCGACGAGGGCAAGCGCGAGGATCAACCTAGGGAAAGCGAGAAAGATGTCGGTGATCCGCATCAGGACGTTGTCGACCCAACCTCCCAGGTATCCCGCGACCGTCCCGATCAACAACCCGATCGGGACGACGATCACCGACACGAGAAACACGATATAGAGCGTGATCCGGGAGCCCCAGACGATCCTGTCGTAGATGTCCCGGCCAAGCTGATCCGTGCCGAACCAATGCGTTGCGCTGGCAGGCTGAAGCCGACGCTCAAGGACCGGCTCAAGCCCGTCGCTGGCGGTGAGGAGCGGGGCGAAGATCGCCATCAGCACGAGCGTGCCGACGATGAAGAGCCCCGTCATGGCGATCACGTTGGAGCTGAAGGCCAGCCAGGCGAGATAGGCCCGCTGACAGCGCGCCTGCGTCGTCGATTGCGGCTGGTCCGACAGCAGCCAGGCCCTGACCCCGGTGCGCGGCGGGGGCGGGGCGGCCTCGACGCTCACGCCCGCGCCCTCGGATCGGCGAGCTTGTAGAGCAAGTCGGAGAGCATGTTGATGCCCACGAAGCAGATGCCCACGACCACCGTGCCGCCGAGGACCGCGTTCATGTCGGCATTGAACAGCGACGTGGTGATGTACTGCCCGATGCCCGGCCACGAGAAAACCGTCTCGGTCAGGACGGACCCCTCGAGCAGCGACGCATATGTCAGGCCGATGATGGTGATCAGCTGCACCAGCACGTTCCGGAAGGCGTGACGCCAGATCACACTGCGCTCGGAGACCCCTTTCACGCGGGCGGTCAGGATGTACTCCTGATTGAGCTGGTCGAGCATGAAGCTGCGCGTCATCCGGGCGATGTAGGCCAATGAAAACGTGCCGAGGATCAGCGAGGGCAGAATGAGGTGAGAGACGGCGTTCCAGAAGATTTCCCACTCACCGGCCATGGCGGAGTCGATCAGGATCACGCCGGTGACCGGGTCGACGATGCCATCGAAGTAGACGTCCAAGCGTCCGGGTCCCGACACCCAGCCAAGCATGCCGTAAAAGATCAGAAGCGCCACCATGCCGAGCCAGAAGACCGGCACCGAGTATCCGATCAGCCCCAGGACCCTGACCACGTGATCGATCCAGCGGCCCTGGTTGACCGCCGCCCAGACGCCCATCGGAACGCCGAGGAAGACGCCGAGAAGCGTCGCGATTGTCGCCAGCTCCAGCGTCGCCGGGAAGAAGCGCAGGATGTCATCCAGCACAGGCTGAGCCGTCATGATAGAGGTGCCGAGATCGCCCTGCACAAGCTCGCCCAGATAGCGCAGGTACTGCTCGTAGATGGGCCGATCCAGCCCGAGCTGCAGATAGACCTCCTGGTACACGCTCTCGGGCGCGCGGTCGCCGACGATGGCGAGCACCGGGTCCGCGGGCATCACGCGTCCGATCGTGAACGTGACCGCGGTCAGCCCCAGAAAGGTGAGCACCAGCGTCAGCACCGCATTGGCGATCGCGGGGATCGCCGGGTGCAGCGCCAGGGATCGCCCCGGCGCTGCGGATCGGTCGGTGGTGTCAGCCACGGGTTACTTCGTCACATTCCGGTAGAACACCAGATCGAAGTTCGAGCCCGAGACAAACCCGTCGACGTCCTTGCGCGCGGCGGTCTGCTCGGTCTGCTGGAACAACACCGCATAGGGCCCGCTCTTCTGCAGGTCGCGCTGGATGTCGAAGTAGAGCGTCTCGCGCTTGGCCAGATCGAGCTCGTTCCGGGCCGCGATGACCTTGGCGTTCATCGCGTCGCTCTGCCAGGCGTTGCGCCACGCGAGAACACCGGTGAGCTTCGCTTCCTCACTGTTGTCCGGATTGTGCGCAAACGAGTCGATGTTCGAGTGCGGATCCGTGTAGTCCGGAGACCAGATCGCCAGGATCAGCTCATGCTTGCGGGCGCGATACATCGGCCACAGGGTCTTGCCCTCCGACGTCACGATCTCGGCTTTGATGCCCGCCTGGGCGAGCGTGGCCTGCACTGACTGAGCAATCTCCGGGAAGGGCGCCCGGTTCAGCGTGTCGAGGCGCACCTCGAAGCCTTCCGGGAAGCCCGCCTCGGCGAGCATCGACTTGGCTTTGTCGACATCGAGCGAGAACGGAGTCTCCGTGAGCGCCCCCCAGAGCCCCGATGGCCAGGCCGCCTGATGGACCACATACTGGCCGGCGAGAAAGCTCTCGGACATGCCCTTGTAGTCGATGAGATAGCGCAACGCCTCGGCGACACCGGGCTTGCCCAGGATCTCGTTGGCCGAGTTTGCGGCGAGATAGACAAGCGTGCCTTTTGGATCCGCCGAAATGGCAATGGACTCAGCGCCTTCTATGCCCTTGATCTGATCGGGTGTCAGGTTGCGCGCGAGATCGACGTCACCCTTCTCCACCATCAGGCGCTGCGCGGAGGGTTCGGCAACATGGCGGATGATCACCCGCTTCATGGCTGGCGCGCCGTGGCGGTAGTCACCATAGGATTCCAGCGTGACCAGCTCGTTGGCCTTCCAGGTCTTGAGGCTGAAGGCACCAGAGCCCGCGCTGTTTGACTTGAGCCAGGCGTAACCGAGATCGCCATCGACCTCGTTCTCCATGACCGTCTTCATGTCGACGATCGATCCCACACCAGCCGACAATGCGTTGAGCACCAGGGCAGGCGAAAAATCCTCGGTGATGGTGATCTTCACATTGTCGCCCTCGACGACGATCAACTCGTCGACATTCTCGGGCGTCCAGCCGAACTGGGTGACAATGAATGCCGGGGTCTTGTTCAGCTTGACCACGCGGCGAAGCGAGAACGCCACATCCTCGGCGGTCACAGGATTGCCCGAGTGGAAGGTCTGACCGGGCCGGATCGTGAACGTGATCGTCTTGCCTTCGTTCGAGACTTCCCAGGTCTCGGCGACACCGCCGACCAGCGTCGTCAGGTCCTCCGGCTCGTACATCATCAGCCGGTCATAGACATTGGCAATGATCTCGCCGCCCGACAGCTCGAAGACCTCGGCCGGGTCCAGCGTGATCAGGTCGGAGATGTCCTTGGCCATCACCAGCGTATCTTTTGGCGGCGCCGCCTGTGCGGGTGCGACGAGCGTCAGCGATAGGGCTGCCGCTGCGAGCCAGCCGCCCGTCCTTGTCATGAAATGTTTCATCAGAACTCCTCACCGTCTTTGATTGGACCTGGCGCCAGAGGTGGGCTGCGCCGGCCGGACGCCGGACACGCCGGCGAACCCGTCGATGGTTGAGCATTCTGAACGAGCTGTCCACCTCCGAGTGATCCATCCGTGCCGAGGCGACGGGACTGCCCCGCGATTGAGCAGCCTGTGCATGATTGCTGCATGATCTGTGCATGCGCTGTGCATCGGCTCGGAGCCACTGCCGGATCGCTCCGGGGCGAGTTGAAATTCTACGCCAACACTGTAGGAAGGAAAGGGACGATGCGGGCGATCGCCGGTTGACGTCGACGCTCCGTCAGACTGCACGGGCTGTCCGGACGCCTCATTCCGATGGGGTTTGCACCGGCTTAACCTCTCGGGAGAATACGAGATGCCGCATGATCGCGCCCCCCTCACGAATGCACAGACCCGCGACATCGAAGCGCTGCTGCACCCCTACACCAATGCGCACACGCACCGCCAGATCGGGGCACACCTGATCGAGTCCGGGCAAGGTGTGTATGTCTATGACGAACAAGGCCAGCGCTTCATCGAGGGCATGGCCGGTCTCTGGTGCGCGGGTCTCGGTTTCGGGGACGAGGAGCTCATCGAGGCCGCCCGCGAGCAGCTCGGCAAGCTGCCCTACTACCATCTGTTCGGCGGCCGCACGCACGAACCGGCCATCGAGCTTGCCGAGAAGATCAAGGACGTCCTGCCGGTGCCCATGGCCCGTGTGTTCTACTGCTCGAGCGGCAGCGAGGCGAATGACACTCAGGTCAAGCTCATCTGGTACATGATGAACGCCCTCGGAAAGCACGAGAAGAAAAAGATAATTTCTCGCAAGCGCGGGTATCACGGCGTGACGCTGGTGTCGGCCTCGATGACGGGTCTGCCGCTGAATCACGGCTCCTTCGATCTGCCGTTCGACTTCGTCAAGCACACGACCACTCCGCACTACTGGCGGGAAGGGCGCGACGGTGAAAGCGAAGCGGAATTCACGCAACGTCTGGCGGCGGATCTCGAGGCCCTGATCCTCGAGGAAGGCCCGGACACCGTGGCAGCCTTCATTGCGGAACCGGTGATGGGCGCAGGTGGCGTCATCGTTCCGCCCGCTGGCTATTTCCCCGCCATTCAGAGCGTGCTCGACAAGTACGACATCCTCTGCATCGACGACGAAGTGATCAACGGCTTCGGGCGCACGGGCAACTGGTTCGGGGCCGAAACGCTGGAGATGAAGCCGACCTCGTTCTCGATGGCGAAGCAGCTCACGGCCGCCTATGCACCGCTGTCCGCTGTTGCCATCAACGCGGAGATGACGGATGCCATCGAAGCAGAGTCGGCACGCCACCCAGCGCTCGGACACGGCTACACCTATGGCGGGCACCCGCTCGGCTGTGCCGTTGGCTGCGCGACACTGGACATTTACCACCGCCGCGACATGGTTGGCCACGTTCGGAAAGTTGCGCCTGTGTTCCAAGAGCGGCTGCGCAAGTTTGAACAGCACCCGCTGGTGGGCGAAGTGCGCGGGGTCGGATTGATGGGGGCCATTGAAGTGAGCCCGGATCGCGACTCGGCCGCCATGTTCGCCCAGCCCGGCAAGGTGGGTGCGCGCCTCATGGGCGAGCTCCTCGATCGGGGCGTCATCCTGCGTGCGATCGGAGACACGCTGGCCTTGTGCCCGCCGATGATCATCACGGAGGCCGAGATCGAAGAGCTTCTTGCACCGATGGAGCAAGCGCTCGATGCAACCTACGCGTGGGCAAAGACCGAAGGGCATCTCGCGGCGGCGTGATGCTCGGCAGCGCAGCTGCCACACTCTGAGCTCGAATCAGTGCACGCCGGATCGATTCGGCGGGCACACTGGCCACTCCAAGCCGCTACGAATACGCCAAAAAACAATGCGCGGCGTGGCGGAAGTTGAAGCATTGCGTGCGGAACCAGCTGAAAACCCGTGCGCTTTTTAAAGAATCGCTGTACTGTTCAACTGCGGGTTTAACCAGTTTCGACATATAAAAAGTGATCCGGAGCAAAGAAATGAACGGATCTGTGCGTGAGAGTGTGCACGACTCAGGGAGAGAGCGGAGGAAACCACCGCCTCTAGTGCGGGAGTGACCGCGTCGGTCACATCGCTGCCCATTAAGCGGCAGTTGCATCGAGTCGACGTCTTCGGCGCGCCCATCATCCTGCAGTACGACCGTGTCATTTCACTTCTGAAAATGTCGCTAACCGAATATGAACTCGGTCTTTTTGCTGTTCCCGATCTCGATGAAACCGAAGCGCTCGTCGGCTGGCGTTCTCGCTCCGGCGCGCCCCTCACCCCGGTAAGCGCCCTGCGCCCGGAAAAGCGCGCCCGGCTTGAGCGCGAATGTGCCAGAACCATCAAGAAGATCGAGGGCATGATCGAGCGCTTCAACAATCTCGGCGCACCTGGATCGATAACCGTTCAAGTTTTGTCGGCGGCAATCGTCACTCCGAAGGCGGGGGAGACGCTGTTCACCGACGGCACGGCGCCTGTCCTCATCGACTGGGGCAGCAGCTCAAACGAACAGGAAGCGCACGAACGCATGCTGATCGCTGTGCCCCCTGTCGAGGCGGCGGCCAACACCATCTCGGAGCCGCAGGAAGTCCAGCTTGTCGAACCCGAGGACACCCCCCCGCAGCCCTCACCGGAAAAGAAAAGACTGTTTCCTAAACTCAAGTGGCCCGCGGTGCGGTCAGTGACATCTCTCATTCGCGCCAAGCATCTGAGACCGAGACTGCTGCGTGCCGGTGGCGTCTGCTTCTTGCTGATGGCCGCACTTGGCATCCACGCGGCGATTGAGAAGGAAAAGGCAGGAATCGGCGGCATGGTCGCAAGCGTTCTGCTGCCATTCGATTCACCAAACGCCAGCCGGATAGTGCTCAATCAGGTGCAGGTGATCGACAGATCCTACTTGGCGCTTGCCGACCAAGCACATCGTCTCGCCCCGGCTGAAGCCACGATGTTCGGCAATAAGCCATCGCTCTCCGGCGGGCCGGATATGACCGCTCCGACGGTTCCGCCAGGCTCTCACGTCACGTGGAAGAAGCTGTTTGAGGAGCATGCCGCGCCAGCGAGACCCGAGCCGAGCGTTGAGTTGGCAATGCTCGGCTACAACACGGGCGCCGTGCCATCGCAGGGCGCAGACACCTTCACCGCCGACCATGGCATGGCAACCCCTGAGCTGGCCGAGGTCGTCTGGGCACTTGCGGAAGCGGAATTTGACACTCTAGACGCAGCGCTTCGCCTGCCACCGCGGGTCAGCATCACCGAACGGCAGCCGGACTGGTCCGAAGGTGAGCCAGCGCTCGATGAGTTGCTGGAGGCGCTCACAGAGCTGCCACCCGAGAAAAATCCCGCGAGCCTGGAAGCTGAGCTGAAGCTCAGTCCAGCCGACCGCGTCGCCCTGCAGCGCCGCCTCAATCTGGCAGGCCTCGGACCACTTGGCGCCGACGGAATCTTCGGCCCCCGCACGCGCCGGGTCATCGCGCAGTGGCAGACCGCCAACGGCTTCGACGCGACTGGCTATCTCACCGCACGGCAGCGCGCGGCGCTGGAGACGGAGACCGAGGAGGAATACGCCGCGCTGATCGAGCGGATCGTCAAGCAATCGAAAGCCAAGAAAAGCGTCGGCTCCAATGGCCAACGGAAGTTGGCACCACCCAAGAACAGCATCGCGATCGAGAAAGCCATCCTCACTGAGAGCGCGAGAGATGTGGCAACGTGGGTGGACGACAAGGTCTCGGAGCTGATCCGCATCATCGACGACGTGCAGAGCAAGGGCAGCAGCAAAAACCTGCAGATCGCGCTCGGAAGGGACCCAGGCGATAGCGCAGGCAATGGCGCGGCGTCGGGTGGGGGCGACTCCGGTCCGAGTGGCGGCGGCGGATCGGGCGGCGGTGCATCCGGTGGCGGTTCGGCTGGCGGTGGCAATGGTGGCGGCAACGGCGGCGGAAGCAGTGGTGGTGGCGATGACGGCGGTGACGATGGGGGTGACGACGGGGGTGACGACGGGGGCGATGGAGACGACTGATCGCTTGTTTGTCCCGACCACTCGCGGTGCCCCAATCACTAACCGGCAGCGAGCGCTTCGATCTCAACCTTGAATTCAGGACGCGTGAACCCCGACACGATCATCAGCGTCGATGCCGGCGGAGGCGTCAAACCTTCGATCCACACATCTCTGGCGTGCATGTAGCCGGGCATGTGCTTACGATCGGTCACGTAGGCGTTGAGGCGCAGGATGTGCCGTCGCTGCAGTCCGGCTTCAGCGAGGATCGCATCAATATTGGCGAAACAGATACTGGCCTGTGCCGCCACTTCGGCAGGGACTTCGTCATTCGGCCGCGCGCCCAGCTGTCCGGAGATTGCCAGAACCCGCGCGCCCGCGCTCGTCAAAACACCATGTGAGTATCGTGCAAAGGGCTGGCGAATGCCTTCGGGCGTGATCGCTGTCAGGTGGCGAGGTTCAACCATTTCTGTCGGCGGCTCCGGTCTCAGCTCTCATTCATGCTCGAATTGCGGCGAGATGACGCGGTGCAGCATTGGCAATCTCGCCGGAGGCACACTGCCTTGCTGTCCGAGCCTGTGCAATGCTCTAACTATCAAAAGGATATCCGCGCTCAGTGGGCACGAATCATACGGGAGAGGTTGATGTCCAGCATGTTAAAGCCGTTCGCTTCGGTCGCAGCGGCAGCCACGCTTCTCGCATCGGTCCCAGCCGCCGCAGAGAACGCCAAAGTCACCTTCGGCACGAACTGGCTGGCCCAAGCCGAGCACGGCGGGTTCTACCAGTCGGTCGCTGACGGCACCTATGCGGCCTGCGGGCTCGATGTCGAAATCGTCTCGGGCGGCCCTCAAGTCAACAATCGCGCTCTGCTGATCGCTGGCAAGATCGACTACCACATGGGCGGCGATCTGCTCGAAGCGTTCAACGCGGTGAAGGAGGGTATTCCGGTCGTCTCCGTCGCGGCAATCTTCCAGAAGCATCCACAGGTGATCCTCGCCCACCCCGGCGAGGCCGACAGCTGGGAAGCACTCAAGGATCTCACCCTGCTGATCGGCGACAATGGCTTTCAGTCATTTTACCAATGGATGATGGCCGAGCACGGCTTCACCACCGACCAACGACGCCCGTACACCTTTAACCCGGCCCCCTTCCTTGCGGACAAGAAGATGGGGATGCAGGGCTATCTCTCCTCGGAGCCATTCCTGGTCCAGAAGGAAGGCGGGTTCACACCGAATGTCTTCCTGATCGCGGATGCGGGCTACTCGACCTACGCCACGACGATCGAGGTGATGGAGGGCACGATCGCAGAGAAGCCGGAAGAGGTTGCCTGCTTCGTCGAGGGCTCGATCAAGGGCTGGTACAACTATCTCTACGGAGACAACGCCGCCGCAAATGAACTGATCAAAGCCGCCAACCCGGAGATGAGCGACGACAAGATCGCCTATGCCATCGAGAAGATGCTCGCGGAGGGCATCGTCGACAGCGGAGACGCTGTTGAGAAGGGGATCGGCGTGATCACCGACACCAAGGTCAAGGACTTCTACGACAAGATGGTTGCATCCGGGGTGATGGATGGCGGGATCGACTGGCAGAGCGCCTTCCGGACCGAGTTCGTCGGCAAGGGCGTGGGGCTCGACCTGAAGAAGTAGGGACCGGCGGTGGCGCAAGGAAGTGTTTGCGAGGGGCGCCGTTCCGAATTCCGGCGGCCCGCATGAACCAAATGGCGCGCCCAATCAGCAATCGTGCCGAACTGCTCCGCATGGAGGCAGTCGACAAGGTTTTCGGAGGCGGGGTCACAGCACTCGACGGCATGTCGCTGACCGTGCGCTCGGGGGATTTCGTCAGCCTTCTTGGACCATCGGGGTGCGGCAAGTCGACGGCGTTGCGTCTGATCGCCGGACTGATCAATCCGACCTCGGGGCACATCAATTGGGCTCAGCCAAGGGACAGCGGTGATCTGGGTGTGGTCTTTCAGGAGCCAACTCTGATGCCCTGGTCGACGGTCGCGGAGAATGTATGGCTGCCGCTTCGCCTCGCCGGACGGTCTCGTCGAGAAGCCGGGACCGACATCACCGACGCCCTGCGCCTGGTCGGCCTCGAGGATTTCGCCGGCGCCTATCCGCGGGAGCTGTCCGGCGGCATGAAGATGCGGGTCTCCATCGCGCGCGCATTGGTGACCCATCCCAGGCTGATTCTCATGGATGAGCCGTTTGCAGCCCTTGACGAAATCACACGGTTTCGCCTGAACAACGATCTGCTCGCGCTGAAAGCAAGGATCGGCTGCACGGTGATTTTCGTCACCCATTCCGTGTTCGAAAGCGTATTTCTGAGTGATCGTATCGTGGTGATGGCCGCGCGTCCGGGCCGCGTGATCCGCGAACTCGAGGTCGATGCGCCCTATCCCCGTGACGAGCAGTTTCGCACTTCGGCCGCCTACGCCGCCCATTGCCGATCGGCATCGGAGGCCCTTCACGTCGCGATCGGTGCGGACGCATGAGAGCGAGAACCAGATCACCGGACCGCGAGGAACAGGCCCGTCTTAACCGCAACCGCTTCGATCGCTGGGCAGCCTTGGGATTGCCTCTCATCGTCATGGCGCTCGCGGTGTTCATGTGGGACCGGATCGTCGTTTGGGGCAACATTGAGCACTATATCCTGCCGGGCCCCGGGCGGGTGCTGGACAGTCTCATCGAGGGGCGGGCAATTTTCTTCGATGCATGGTTGCTGACGTTGAGCGTGACAGCCGCGGCCCTGGCGCTTGCGGTGATCCTCGGCGGCGGGCTCGCGGTCCTCTTCACGCAGTCGCGGCTGATTGAGATGTCGCTCTACCCCTACGCCGTCATCCTGCAAGTGACGCCCGTCGTCGCGATTGCGCCTTTGATCTTCATCTATGTCGACAGCAAGATCGCGGGGTTGCTGATCTGCGCGTGGATCGTCGCGTTCTTTCCCATCCTCTCCAACACCACGCTCGGGCTGAATTCGGCGGATCACAATCTGCGCGATTTGTTTCGCATCTACGGCGCAACACGCTGGCAGCGGCTGCGCTATCTGCAACTGCCATCCGCCCTGCCCTATTTCCTGGGTGGACTCCGGATCGCGGGCGGGCTGAGCCTCATCGGTGCAGTGGTGGCCGAGCTCGTTGCGGGATCGGGCGGCATTGGATTGGGCCTGGCAGGACTGATCCAGGAAGCGGGTTATCGCCTCAACATCGCACGCATGTTCGCAGCACTCATCCTGATTGCGGCAACGGGCATCGCGATCTTCGCACTGCTCTCGTTCATCAGCCATCTCATGCTCAGGAAATGGCACGAGAGTGCCGTGCGTCGTGAGGGATGATGGACTTCCTGTCCTTGCCCGTTGAGCGTCCGTTGACCCTCAAAAATCTCACAGCGCCTGCGTGTTTGGCAGACCGTGCCGGAGATTTGACAAGCATCGATCTCACGATCTTGGAGGGGCGCATCGTCGAAGGTTCGGGACAGCCGGTGGACATGAAGGGCGCGATGGTCCTGCCCGCGTTCATCGACATGCACACCCATCTCGACAAGGGGCATATCTGGCCGCGCACACCCAATCCGGACGGCACATTTGCAGGGGCGCTGCATGCCGCCAGCACCGACCGCTCGACCCGATGGAGTGCAGAGGACGTGCGCACCCGCATGGATTTCGCGCTCCGCTGCGCTTTTGCCCACGGCACACAGGCGGTGCGCACGCACATCGACTCGATCAGCCCACAGGATGAAATTTCCTGGCCGGTGTTTTCAGACATGCGCTGCGCGTGGGAGGGGCGTATCGCGCTACAGGGTGTCTGTCTTGTGGGCATTGCCGATGTCGACGACGAAGGGGCATTTGTGCGCACCGCCGACATAGTGGCCGAGCATGGTGGCGTGCTCGGTTGCGTTGCTTATCCGCTCCCCGACCTGCTCGACCGGCTGCGATGTTTTCTCCGCATGGCGGAGGAGCGCGGACTGGCTGTGGACTTTCACGCAGATGAGACGCTCGACCCGTCGGCGGCAGCGCTCAAAGCCATCGCAGCAGTCGTGCTGGAGACCGGCTTCAGTGCTCCGGTCACCGTCGGGCATTGTTGTTCGCTGGCCCAGCAAGATGCAGGCGCCGCCAGCGAAACGCTGGATTTGGTCGCCGAGGCGGGGTTGAACATCGTGAGCCTGCCATTGTGCAATCTCTATCTCCAGGATCGCCAGAGCGACCGCACACCGCGCCAACGGGGGATCACATTGGTGCACGAAATGAAGTCCCGCGGAGTTCCTGTGTCCTTCGCCTCGGACAACACCCGAGATCCCTTCTACGCCTATGGCGACCTCGACATGGTCGAGGTGATGCGGGAGGCCACGCGCATTGGCCACCTCGACCATTCCGACAGTGACTGGGTGCGTTCATTTCAGGCGACACCCGCGGCGGCCTGCGGCTTTCCCGTACCTCGTCTTGCACCCGGCACCTCCGCGGATCTGGTGATTTTCAGGGCGCGCAACTGGAACGAACTGTTGGCTCGCCCGCAGGCAGACAGGATTGTGCTGCGCGCAGGTCGTCAGATCGACAGAACACTGCCGGATTATGCCGAACTCGATCATTTGATGGAGCGCCGATGACCCCGAACATTGACGCTGCCAAGGCAGCACTCAGCCATCTCGAGTTGGACGAGAACCCTGTTACAGTCCGTGCCAAGAGCCGCGATTTTTTCTGGTATTCGCCCGTGCTGAAGGCGCAGCTCGATCATGTTACCGCGGATTTTGCCGTCGCACCCAGGAACGAAGCCGAGGTCATCGACGTCCTGCGGACCTGCTACGCCCATGACGTGCCGGTCACGACACGCGGCGCGGGCACGGGAAACTATGGTCAGGCGATGCCGCTCCGCGGCGGATGCATCCTGCATCTCAGGCAGATGGACCGGATCAGGGAGATCCATCCGGGCCGCGTCATCACGGAACCCGGGGTGTTGCTGAAAGAGCTGGATGAGGCTTGTATCGCAGACTCCGGTCAGGAGCTCCGCATGTTCTCCTCCACTTGGGCGACCGCGACGATCGGCGGGTTCATCGCCGGCGGGTCGGGCGGCGTGGGATCGTGCACCTGGGGGGCGCTCCGCGATCTTGGCAACATCATCCGTCTTCGCGTCGTTACGATGGAAGCAGAGCCGCGCGCGCTGGAGTTCACAGGTGATGCACTTTCGCGGGTTTCGCACGCCTACGGGACGAACGGGATCATCACCGAAATCGAGATGCCTCTGGCGCCGGCCTATGATTGGGTCGATCTCTTCGTGGCATTCGATGATTTTGGCGAGGCCGGTCAGTTCAGCGAAGAGCTCGCCCACGAGGACGGCATCCTCCTGAAACTCGTGACCGTTTTCGAAGCCCCGACGGCCTACGACTACTTCCAGCGTGTGCGGCCGCATGTCGATCCTGGCACACACCTCGTTGCGCTCATGGTGGCACCCCACGCAATGGATGGCTTTCTATCGTTCGCAGCACAGCGGCCCGGAGCGAGGATCCTCTACCGCTCTGACGATCATGACTGGACGCGCGGCCCGGGACCGGTTTTCGAGTATGGCTGGAACCACACGACCTTGCGCGCTCTCAAAGTCGATCCGTCCATCACCTATCTGCAGGTCCGCTATGCCCAGCCCGATGCCATGGCCAAAGTCGACGCGATCCGTCAGCGCCTCTCGCCTGAAGTCCTGCAACATCTCGAAGTCATGCGTGAAAACGGGAAAGTGGTCTTTGCCGGCCTCAGCCTCGTGAAGTTCACCACAGAAGAGCGGCTCGACGAGATCATCCGCATCCACGAGGACCTGGGATGCTGGGTCTTCAACCCGCATCGCTATACCCTTGAGGAGGGTGGACGCCAGACGGTCGACGACGTGCAACTCGGCTTTAAACGCGAAGCGGACCCGAAGGGTCTCCTGAATCCGGGCAAGATGATCGCCTGGGATGATCCCGACTGGGGGTTCGACCGCATGTACGCCTATCCGGAGTTGCAGCCCGCCAAAACTGCGGGACAGAGCTGATGCGTGCGTTGGTCGTCTACTGCCACCCAAACGCGGAGAGCTTCACGCGAGCTGTCCGGGATACGGTACTCGAACGGCTTCAGGCCGTAGGTGCAGAGATCCGCACGGCCGATCTCTATGCCGAAGACTTCGATCCATCGCTGAGCGCCACCGAGCTCGCCTGCTACGAGCAGCATCCACAAAACTGTGCGCCGGTGCGCACCCACACCGACAACGTCAAGTGGTGCAACACCCTGATCTTCGTCTACCCGACCTGGTGGTACAGCGTGCCAGCGCCACTGAAGGGTTGGCTTGACAGAGTGCTCTTGCCAGGGGTCGCCTTCGTCATGCCGGAAGGCGGCGATATCGGGCCTGGGCTCACACATGTAACGCGGCTCGGTGTGTTCACGACCTGTGGCGCGAGCTGGCGCCTCACACAGTTCGTGGGCGCTCCCGGCAAGCGCATGCTGCTCAGAGGGGTGCGCCTGCTCTGTCACCCGCGTTGCCGCACGGGCTTCGTTGCACACTACTCGATGGACCGGTCCACAGATGCGAGCCGCACACGACATCTGAGCCGCGTCGTCCGTACGATCGACCGGCTCATGCGCCCGTCACGGATTGCGGACCGCGTCCACTGAAGGAAAACGCCATGACCCGCCGTTTGGACTGGGCCGACTTCCGCGCCACCGAGTTCGATGAAATCGACCCGATGCGCACGATCGCCATTCTGCCGACGGCAGCCATTGAACAGCATGGGCCGCATCTTCCCCTCGGTACCGACACGATGATTGCCGAGGGCATGCTGGCGGCGCTGCGCCAACAGGTGCCGTCTGAGCTCGATATCCGCATTTTGCCGGTGCAAGCCGTCGGCAAATCGAACGAGCATCTCCACGCGCCAGGCACACTGACTCTCTCGGCACAGACGGCGCTGAGCGTCTGGACGGAGATCGGGCACTCAGTCGCCCGCGCAGGTGTACGCAAGTTCGTGATCATCAACTCGCATGGTGGAAACGTCGATCTGATCTCGATCATCGCGCGAGAACTCAGGGTGCGAGCCGGCCTCCTCGCGGTCAAATGCCAGTGGGGCGCCTTTGGCCTGCCTCAAGGGATGTTCACCGCGCGGGAGGACGCTTATGGCATTCACGGCGGAGACGTCGAGACATCCTTGATGCTCGCCTTTCGTCCTGAAACCGTGGACATGGCGCACGCCAAGGACTTCGTCTCGACAGCAGAGACCGACGCAATCTCGCCAATCGGCCCGATCTCTTACGGGTGGATCGCGTCCGACTTGAACACCGACGGCACCGTGGGTGATGCCTCGCTGGCGACCGCCGAAAAAGGTGCCGCCGTCTGCGCACATCAAGTGGCAGGCTTCATCGAGTTGCTCAAAGAAGTTGCGGCGATGCAACTCGACAGGTTTTCCCCGGTGCCTGACTAGGGGCTGAACTCACCCCGCGCGCTCGAATGGCACATCCGCATTGCCGCCACAGATGACGACGCAGACCCGCGACCCGGGTGCCGGACGCCACACGCCCGACGTGAGGGCCGCGAGCGCCGTCACGCCACCGGGTTCAGCCAGCACGCGACAGGCTTGCCAGAGCCGGCGCTGCGCCTCGACGATTGCCTGATCGCTCACCAGAACGCTCTGAACGTTGTTCTGTCGGCACGTCTCATAGGCGATCCCGCCGATCTTGCGCGCGCCCAGCGAGTTTGCCGCCACCCCCGACACCTCGACCTCGACCTCTGGGCCATCCTCGAGAGCGCGCGAGAGTGTCGGTGCAGTCTCAGGCTCGACAGCCACGACATCCGCCCTGCCCGCAAACCAGGACGTGATCCCAGCAATCAAGCCGCCTCCACCCACGGCCACCAGAACCGTGTCGACTTCGTCCATCTGCTTCGCGATTTCGAGGCCCACAGTGCCTTGCCCCGCCACGGTTCCCGGTGCGTCATAGGCGTGGATGGAAAGCGCGCCGGTCTCGGCCTGATAGGCATTGGCCGCGTGGGCGGCATTCGCGTACACGCCCTCGACAACCTCCAGATCCGCACCCGTCGATCTGATGAGCGCAATCTTCGCGGGTCCGGCGATCTCGGGCACAAAAATCCGGGCCGGCACGCCCAGAACTGAAGTGGCGTAAGCAACAGCCGCCCCATGATTGCCACCCGATGCCGCCACGACACCTGCCGGAGGCACCTCCTGCGACAAGAGCCCGTTGAACGCGCCGCGGGGTTTGAAGCTCCCGGTGTGCTGCATAAGCTCCAGCTTCAGGGTCACGTCCATTTCGAGACCCAGCGCTCCGCCGTCGATGTCCAGCACGGGTGTGCACCTGATGAACGGGGCTATGCGTTTCGCCGCCGACGCTACTTCATCCCGATCGATCATGGGTGCGCGCCCTCGTGATCGAGATCGGACGCGCTTGGTTCGCCAGGCGACAACGCGCTCAGAAATGCCCTCACGGCCTGCCGGCTTTGCAGGTGATGCCGGGTGGCGTGGTGCGCCAGGCCGTCCGCAGACATGAGGCCAAGCGCCTTTGGGCGCCCTAAGCTGCGATAGCACAACACCCATCCGAAGACGAAGCCGAGATCGATCCGCTCGGGACACCCAGCGCCGAGATCAGGGCGCGGCCGACCATAACCGCGCACCGTGCGGCTGATCACACGCCAGAGACGCACCCATGTCGGCAGATCCAGAAAAACAACTGTATCCGCGCGCGCGACACGCTCCGGCCATGTCCGTGAGTAGTTGCCATCGATCACCCAGCGATCTCCTGCGATAGCCGTCCGAACCCGAGAGAGGAATGTCTGCTCTTCCGCCATAGTCCAGCCCGGCTCCCAGAACAGCGTGTCCATGTGGATGACGGGCAACCCCGTGAGCGCGCCGAGTTCCCGCGCGAGCGTGGATTTTCCCGAGCCCGAGCCTCCGACGATCATCACCCGGCGCATCGTCTCAGCCTCCCGCGGTCTCCGCGGCGATCTGCGCCCGCGATTTGCGCCCGCGTTCGGTTGCCGATTTGAGTTGTCCGCAGGCAGCCAGAATATCCTGTCCGCGCGGAGTGCGTACGGGGCTCGCATAGCCGGCCCGATTGACGATTTCGGCAAATGCTTCGATGCGCGCCCAGTCCGAGCGCTCATAGATCGAGCCGGGCCAGGAGTTGAACGGGATCAGATTCACCTTTGCCGGTATGCCGGCGATCAGGCGCACGAGCGCGCGTGCCTCCGCATCCGTGTCGTTCACGCCCTTGAGCATCACGTATTCGAAGGTGATCCGCTCGGCGTTCGAGAGACGCGGATAGGCCCGGCATGCATCAAGCAGTGCCTCGAGGGGCCATTTCCGGTTGATGGGCACGAGCACGTCCCGCAAGTCGTCGCGCACCGCGTGCAGCGAGATGGCGAGCATCGTGCCGGCCTCCTCGCCCCAACGGGTGATTTCGGGCACCACACCCGACGTGGAAAGCGTGATCCGCCGGCGCGACAGGCTGAGCCCTTCATTGTCGGTCGCGATCTGCATCGCGTCCCGGACATTTTCGAAGTTGTAAAGCGGCTCGCCCATGCCCATCAGGACGACGTTCGAGAGCAGTCGCTTGTCCGGCGGGCGCTCGCCTGGTTTCGGCCACTCCGCAAGATCGTCGCGCGCCACCAGTATCTGCCCGACAATCTCTTCCGGTGTCAGGTTGCGCACCAGCTTCTGTGTCCCTGTGTGGCAGAAGGTGCAGGTGAGCGTGCACCCGACCTGTGAGGAGATGCAAAGCGTACCGCGGTCCTCTTCGGGAATGTAGACTGTCTCGACTTCATGCCCGCCAGCCAGGCGCAGGAGGTACTTCCGGGTGCCATCCTCGGATATCTGTCGCGAGACGATTGCCGGTCGCGAGAGGTCAAAGGCCGCCTCCAGATCCGCGCGAAAACCCTTCGCGAGATTGGTCATCTCGGAGAAGTCGGTCACCCCGCGCTGATAGAGCCACTGCCAGAGCTGCGCCGTGCGCATACCGGCCTGTCGTTCCGGGCACCCTGCATCGACCAGCGCCTCGCGCAGCTTCTCTCTGGTCAGCCCGATCAGGCTCGGTCGCATCGCGAGCGGACGGCGTGGCAGTGCCACGACATCCGGCTGGACCGCCTGCGCTGCCTGCATCGTTTTTTGCTGGTCCGAAGCTGACACGCCGATCTCCAGAATAACCAAGCCGCGCGTCTATCACATCGGCCGCACGCACACCAGTTCCGCACCGCTTCGCGAGCCGCGTCGAACATCATATCCATGGTGTGACATCTACGCCTTGCCCGACTAGGGTGCCCGCGACTGGCAAGGTGAAATAGGCGGCCGGCCAGCGGAGCTTCAAACAATGCGCGATGCGTCCGTCACTGAACAGGGCAACGCCCTAGAAGGCATTCTCTGGATGCTGCTGACGGGCGTGCTGTTCGTCGCGGTGACCGGGATTGTGCGCCACTTGGGATCGGACATGCCGGCGATCGAGGCGGCCTTCATCCGCTACGCCATCGGCTTGTTGATGATCCTGCCCATGATGGGACCATTGTTGCGGGGAGGCTTGCGGAACCGACCGCTCGGTCTCTACGCGGTGCGGGGCTTGCTGCACGGTATCGCGGTGATGCTGTGGTTCTACGCAATGGCCCGCATCCCGATCGCCGAGGTGACAGCCATCGGCTACACCGCGCCGATTTTCGTGACCATCGGTGCTGCACTCTTTCTCGGAGAGAAACTCGCGCTCAGGCGAATTAGCGCCGTGGCCCTGGGATTTGCAGGCGTCCTGATCATCGTACGACCGGGCTTCGAGACGGTCTCCCTCGGACAACTGGCACAGCTGACGGCAGCGCCATTGTTCGCATGCTCGTTCCTCTTGGCGAAGCGGCTGACGGACGACCAAGAGCCCGCAGTGATCGTCGGGCTGCTGTCGGTCGGGTGCACGCTGACCTTGCTGCCCGGAGCCGTTCTTCAGTGGCGCGATCCCACGCTTGAGGAGGTCTTCTGGCTCGCATTGACCGCGCTCTTTGCGACACTCGGGCACTACACGCTGACGCGGGCCTTCCGCGCCGCACCCATCACCCTGACGCAGCCCGTGAGCTTCCTGCAGCTGGTGTGGGCCACGCTGTTGGGCATGCTGGTGTTCGGTGAAGCGCTGGACATGTATGTCATTATCGGCGGCGCGGTGATTGTCGGATCGGCGACCTACATATCGCACCGCGAGGCCGTCGCGGCCCGGCGTCAACACACACCCCCTGCACCCGCGACCAAGCTGTAGAGCCCCCGCCTCAGAGCGGCCGCAGCAGATGCCCGCCGTCGATGGGAATGGTGACACCGGTGATGTAGGCGCCTCCGGGACCCAGCAGCAAAGCAACCGGTGCTTCGAGGTCAGAAAACTGCCCGAACCGGCGCATCGGGATCACGCGCAGATACGCCTGACCATCAGCGCTTTCGAGAAACTCGCTGTTCATCTCGGTCGGGAAGTAGCCGGGGGCGATGGCATTGACGCGTATGTCGTATCGAGCCCACTCCAGCGCCAGAGCCTTCGTCAGGTGGACGACCGCCGCCTTCGAGGCCATGTAGGCCGAAACACCCGGCTGCACGCCAAAGCCGAGGATCGACGCCGTGTTCAGGATTGCCCCGCCACCGCCCTCGGCCATGACCTTCGCCACGGCTTGCGCGACGCGAAAAACACCCTTGAGATTTATGTCTATGACCTGATTGAGGGCCTCCTCGCTCATGTCGATTGCACGTGCCGGCATGCCGACACCGGCGTTGTTGAGAAGCCCGTCCAATCCGTCGAGTTGCTTGGCCGCTATCGCGACGCCCTCTGCCACCGACAGAGGATCGGCCACATCCAGCGCAACCGGCGTTATCCGATCCGGATAGTCTGCGGCGAGCGCTTCGAGCGCGGCCACCCGCCGGGCGGCTGCAGCCACATGCGCGCCTTCTGCGGCGAGGAAACGAGCCAGGTGCGCCCCGATGCCGCTCGATGCGCCAGTGACCAGAATCTTTCGACCTTTAAGGCTCATCCGATTGCTCCGTGGCTGTGCGCAGACCTCATTGAAAGCGCCTCAGTACGGTTGCAGCAGTCTCGAGCGACACCGCGGCCTTGCTCATCCGGCTCGCTGCGCGGTCACAGGTCTCCTTGCTCATCACATAATTATCGGCACAGCGCACAGACACGGCAAGCACCTGCTTCTCCTCGGTGACGTCCTCCTTGAAATCATCGAACCTGCCGTCACGCTGTGCCGCTGCCATCGCGCCGAGCACCTCGGGGCATGCGACACCCTGCCCGCGAAGTGCCATCGCGAGGGCATCATCCGCGCCTGGTGCAAGGCAAAGCTTCCAGATCACGTCGAGCTGGATCGTGGGAAACAGGCGCATCAGGGTTCGGAACCTTTCGGGCAACGCCAGGTACCCGTTTCGTACACCGGTTGGATCCCAGAATTCATAGCTCGCCAGAAAGCTGCCGGCAGCAAGCCGCGCGCCTGGCGCACGCGGGGGCTCGACGTAGTTCTCCGGCGCCTCCGGCAGGTCGATGTCACGCCTGACAAAGGTCAGGAGCCGTCCATTCGCGGTGATCAGTTGTCCTTGGGCATCAAAGGGAATCAGCGCGACTTCCGCCCCGAACGGCAACGGCGCCATTCGCATCAAGACCGTCCGACCGTCCATATCGAGCACAGCCTCGGCTGCATCTTCCGCACGGTCAGCCTCGAAGTCCTGGCTGCGGCCATTTGGATCGTAGAACGTTCCGCGGTATCCACCCGGATCGGGTTCGATTACGATTCTGGCGCCGGTCGCGTCCTCAAGCCCGCGGTAGTCCCCATCGAGGACGTCCTCAGCCAGTGCCGGAACGCCGCACATCAGCAACACCGCACCAAGAAAGGCATCACGGATGCATTTCATTTCCGTCTCCAGATCATCATCTCGATGAATTCCGCCTGTGATCTCTGCGGGTGCCTCTTGATGGCACATTGCCGCGGCTTTAGGTGAAGAGATCAGCACTTTTTTGATGGTGCCGCAATGGACTGGGACAAGCTTAGAGTTTTTCACGCGGTGGCCGACGCGGGGAGTCTCACGCATGCGGGAGAACTCTTGCATCTTAGCCAGTCCGCCATCTCGCGCCAGATCCGCGGTCTGGAGGAACAGCTCTCCGCGACGTTGTTTCATCGGCATGCGCGGGGTCTTCTGCTGACCGAGCAAGGCGAGCTTCTCTATGACGCGACTCGCGCTATGTCGAAGCAGCTCACTCAGGCAGCGGCCCAAATACGAGATCTCAAGGATGAGGTGTTCGGCGACCTGCGCGTCACGACGACGGCCGGCTTCGGCACCTCATGGCTGGCACCGCGCCTCCCGGCTTTGTTCGAACAGCACCCTGACATCTCCGTCAGCCTCGTTCTCACCGAAGAGACGCTCGATCTCGGTATGCGCGAGGCGGACGTCGCGATCCGCTTTGGTGAACCGAAGCAGGCCGACCTGATCCGGCGTCCGCTCATGGAGGTGCGGATGCGCCTCTACGCCTCGCGCGAGTATGTTTCCCAATGGGGCGCGCCCTCGGATGCAGCAGATTTGCTCAAACGGCGCTTGATCAGTTTCAGCCCAAATGCACCGCAACCAGACGCCTCAAGGGTCTGGATTGCCTCAAAGTTTTCCAACGAGCGGCGTTCTCACCTAACAATGAACAGCTACTTCGGAATTCTTCAGGCAGCACTTGCAGATATCGGCATAGCGGCCTTGCCTGACTACGTTACCCGCGGCTATCCAGAGCTCGTGAACGTTTTGCCGGAGGACACGTCGCCACCGTTTTCGGTGTTCTTTGCCTACCCCGAGGAATTGCGACGCTCGCGGCGCGTCTTGGCCTTTCGCGACTTCATGCTGACGCAAGTGTCGGTTTTCGCAAAAGAAACCACCGTCAACAGTGTTGCACAAAGTGCATAGCGGGTTTGCAGCGGAATTGGCCGATCGCGCCTTGTACCAGAGGCCAGGGCTGTCTATCTCTGTCCGCGAGACGCCGAGGCGTTTCAGATTGTGATACCTCCCTGTTGACTGGTGCCGGGCTCTGCCCGGCCTTTTTTTGTCCATCTTTCGTAAGGGTTTCCGCCACTTTCTCCACCTAACAACGATTCAGGGGGAAAGGACAGCTCGCGGCTTAAGGCTTTGTTTGGAAGCCTGACCGAAAGTTGTCTCCGTGATGAAGACCGGCGCGATCGAGGCCGCGCGGTATGGGGTGTGAGATGGACAGGAAAATTGTGTGGAGCCTGCTGTTTGCAGCCTCTACTTCAGTACTGATGTTCACAATCTTATCGTTGAGAAGCTTTCCCGTCCCAACGATCGTTTTGGCCTGCTACCCCGCACTTGGGGGTGCTTTGGCATTCTACGTCTCGCACACGGCGCCGCGCAGCGGCACGATGCTGCGACTCGAGTGCGGCGCTGTGGCCGCGGCAGCACTCATTCCATTCTTTGGACTGGTATACTTTCCGCTGTTCGAATGGCTGCTCGACGGTCCGGAAATTCGCACGCTTGCTGACACGGCGCCGGCAACCCCCAGCGATCAGCTGTTTGTCCTCGGCATCCTGTCGCTGTTCCTCTGGTGGCGCCTCGAGCGCCAACTCCGCACGCTTCGCCTGAAGGCCGCCTGAAGTCAGGCGTCAGCGCCAGAGCGCTGTCCCTTCGGTGGAGTCCGAATAGAGATGCGCCACCTGATCTCCATAACCGTTGAAGATTTGCGTGGGAATTCTCTCCTGCGTTCCGAGGACGCGTTCTGATTCCTGGCTCCACCGCGGATGCGGCACGGCAGGGTTCACGTTGGCCCAGAAGCCATATTCCGCGCTCTGCAACTCCTCCCAGAAGCTGACTGGGCGCTCTTCGACGAAGCTGATCCGCTTGATGCTCTTGATCGACTTGAAGCCATACTTCCACGGCAGGTGCAGACGAATCGGCGCGCCGAAGGGTTTGTGCAGAACCTTCCCGTAAGCGCCAACAACCATGAGAGCGAGATCATTCGTCGCTTCCGCCATGGTGACTCCCTCGACATATGGCCAGGGATACCAATGCTGGCGTTGGCCACGAGCCACGTCCGGATCAAGAAAGGTCTCGAACCGGACGAACTTTGCGGAGCCCAGCGGCTTGGCATGCGCCACCAGCGCGGACAGCGGAAAACCGATCCATGGCACCACCATGGACCACGCCTCTACGCACCGGTGACGATAGACGCGCTCCTCCACCGGCATCTTCGCGATCAGATCCTCGAAGTCGATTTCAAAGGGGCTCTCGACCATACCGTCGATGGTCACCTTCCATGGATCGGTCACGAGCGCTTCAGCCGCGTCGTGAATCGCCTTGTGGGACCCGAACTCATAGAAGTTGTTGTAAGTGGTGTTCACGTCCTCGGGTGTGATCGGGCGCCCCGGATCCGCGAATGCTGGATTTGCGGTTGCGGCTGGAGACCACTCGCTGGTCGGCACACGTGCGAACGCAGAGCCCGCAATGGATGCCGCCGCCAACGCCCCCGCAGACGCGAGCCATTGCCTGCGGTTCATGAAGATGTGCTCGGGCGTCGTGATCGCCTCTGGCAAGGACCAGGACGGGTTCTTCAGGATGCGCATACCAGTTCTCCAAACTTTGATGGGACCCTATGCGCAGTGTGATGAAATAAAAATTCACATGTCAGTCAGCAGCACTGGGTACACAAAGGTTCAGTGGACATGCTGGTCGAGGCCGATGCCCTGCAGGGCGAGCAATGCGGTGAGATCCCCATGCCGTATGCGCGAATCGGCCTCTTCGGCCACGACCGGCTTCGCGCGAAAGGCAACACCGTGACCAGCAGCGCGGATCATTCCGAGGTCGTTGGCCCCGTCTCCCACCGCAAGGACATCGGATGCGTCCAGTCCTTTGGAGGCGCAAAGCTCCGCCAGAGCGGACACCTTCGCCTGCCGCCCCAGGATCGGTTTCTCGATCGTGCCCGTCAGCCGGCCATCCTCGATGACGAGGCGGTTGGCCCGATGTTCATCGAAACCGATGAGCGCCGCGACACGCTCAGTGAAGTACGTGAAGCCCCCAGAGACCAGGGCGGTGTAGGCGCCATGCGCGCGCATGGTGCGCACAAGTGTGACTGCACCAGGCGTCAGCGTGATGCGGGCGGCCATCACTTCGGACAAGGCCTGCTCTTGCAAGCCGCCCATCAGCGCAACACGTGCCTCGACCGCCTCCTCGAAGCTGATCTCGCCGCGCATCGCCGGCTCAGTGATTGCCACCACCTCATCGCGCACCCCAGCCACATCTGCCAATTCATCGATGCACTCGACAGGGATCATGGTCGAGTCCATGTCCGCGATCAGCAGACGCTTCATGCGCCCTTCGGTCGGCACAATGTTGACGTCGATCTGTTCAAGTTCGAAGGGCAAAGGCTGCACATCGACGAACAGCTCGGCAGCGTCGCTCCAAAGTCGGCGCCAGTTCGACGCGTCGATCCGTGCCGCGACACCAGACACCAGATCGTCGGGCAGTCCCGCTCCGGGAACTGCGGTGAGTACGACAACGTAGCTCATGCGATACCCTCCTGCTCAAGCCGGATGAGCAGGCCTTGTACCGGGCGAAGCATCGTCCTAGCCCGCGATTGCCTGAGCGCCCACATCGGTCGGCTGACTGTCCAGCTGTTCCGCCAGCAAGAACGCCAGTTCGAGCGCCTGGCTCGCGTTGAGCCTTGGATCGCACGCGGTGTGGTAGCGGCTCGAGAGATCGTCAGAGCTCACCTCATGCATTCCGCCCATGCATTCGGTGACATCCTGTCCGGTCATCTCGAAGTGCACCCCGCCCGGATAGGTGCCCTCGGCTTTGTGCACTGCAAAAAACTCATGCACCTCGGCGAGCACCTTGTCGAAGGGTCGCGTCTTGTAGCCCGAGTCGGACTTGATGGTGTTCCCATGCATCGGATCACACGACCAGACAACCGCCTTGCCCTCACGCTCGACGGCGCGGATCCAGCCCGGCAAATGCTCGGCCACCTTACCGGCGCCTGTGCGGCAGATCAGCGTCAACCGTCCGGGATCGTTCTTCGGATTCAGCCGGTCGATCAGCCGCACCAACTCATCCGGTGCGAGGCTCGGACCACACTTCAGGCCGATCGGATTGATCACGCCCCGGCAGAACTCGACATGTGCACCATCGGGTTGCCGCGTCCGGTCGCCGATCCAGATCATGTGGCCGGAACCTGCGACGGGCTCGCCCGATGTAGAGTCTATCCTGACCAAGGGCTCTTCATATGGCAGCAGAAGTGCCTCATGGCTGGTGTAGTAGTTGACGCCGCGCAGTGGATGCGCGTTCTCAGGGTTCACGCCGGTCGCGGCCATGAAGTCCACCGCCATCGAGATCCGCTCGGCAAGCGCCATGTACCTTTCGGACTGCGGAGACCCTTTTGCAAATCCCAGGTTCCACGCCGCAACTCGATCCAGATCGGCATATCCGCCCTGCGCAAAGGCGCGCAAAAGGTTCAGCGTCGCCGCCGACTGAAGATAGGCCTGCAGCATGCGGTCCGGATCGGGAACGCGCGCATCCGTAGTGAAGTCGAATCCGTTGATGATGTCGCCACGGTAGGACGGCAGGGTCACATCGCCTTGCGTTTCGACATCCGATGAGCGGGGCTTTGCAAACTGCCCGGCCATACGACCGACCTTCACGACCGGCTTGCGGGCAGCGAAGGTGAGCACGACGGCCATCTGCAGCAGCACGCGAAACGTATCGCGGATGTTGTCTGCAGAGAACTCAGAGAAGCTCTCGGCACAGTCGCCACCCTGAAGCAGGAATGCCTCGCCGCGGGCCACTTTGGCGAGCTCGGCACGCAGGGCGCGCGTCTCTCCTGCAAAAACCAACGGGGGATAACCGGCCAGCTTCTCGGTGACCGTGCTCAGTGCGTGCTCATCCGGATATGTGGGCATCTGCAGCCCGGTGTGGTTGCGCCAGGTCGATGGCGTCCAACTCGCATTCATCGTCTCAATCCCCGGTGTCATGTTTTGCGCACCATATAGCCGAGCGTTCTCCGCGTTGCCAGCACAGAGAAGCAAAGCGTGTTCCCGGCGCAGCCTTGGCGCATCTTGTCATCTCCAGCGTGCAAATCGCGTCTTGACGGACCCGAAATTGCGCGCGATTGGTCGTCTTGTGACGCATTCTCCGAACCCAGAGGTACCGCGGTGAGCAACGTGGTCGGATATCAGGACGTGAGAACGCGAGAGTATGTGTTTCTGCTAACGCCGATGTTCTCGCTGATTGCGTTCTCCGCGGCAATCGAGCCGTTGAGGATTGCCAATAGAATGGCACGCCGCGATCTCTACACGTGGAAGACGGTCTCTGAGGATGGCGCGCCGATACGGTGTTCGAACGGCACCGTGGTGTCGGCAGACGGCGCGCTTGAGGACGAGCCGCGAGACAGCGCAATCGTTGTCTGCGCAGGACTCGAGGTCAAGCAGGCAACAAGCAAAGCCATCCTGACCTGGGTTCGCAAGCAATCGCGCCGCGGTGTCGGCGTCGGCGCCGTTTGTACGGGCGCCTATGTGTTGGCACGCGCCGGTCTCCTGGATGGCAAGCGATGTACCATTCACTGGGAGAACCAGGCTGCCTTCGCCGAGGAGTTTCCCGAGACCGAGCTCTCTAACCTGCTCTATTGCGCAGATGATGGTGTGTTCACCTGTGCGGGCGGCACCGCAGCGGCCGACATGATGCTGCATCTCATCGGACAACACCATGGCGCTGATCTGGGCTCGCTGGTGGCCGACTCGATGGTGCACGCGCCCGTGCGCGGCGCCGGAGATGAGCAACGCCTTTCAGTGCCGGCACGCATCGGGGTGCGCCACCCGAAGCTCGTGACCATTATCCAGAGGATGGAGCAGAACACCGAAGAGCCGATCTCCCCCGCCGAACTCGCAAAATCGGTGAACATGTCGACCCGACAGCTCGAACGCCTGTTTCGGCGCTATCTGAACCGCTCGCCAAAGCGCTACTACATGGAACTTCGCCTCGAGAAGGCGCGCAATCTTCTGCTTCAGACCGATATGACGGTGATCAATGTGGCGCTTGCCTGCGGATTCACCTCGCCATCACACTTCTCGAAGTGCTATAGAAGCCACTTCAATCGCACCCCATATCGTGAACGTGGCTCTCCCGGAGAAACCCGCTCCGTCGGCTTTACCGCCTGAGCTGCCGCACCGATCGCAGACCGAGCCAGAGCAAGATGCACCGGATCGAAGATCATGCGTTGCTGACAGGACGCGGGCGTTTCATTGACGATCGCTCCATGAAGGATCAGCTCGAGATGGCCGTGCTCCGGTCCGATCTGGCGCACGGTCAGATCACCGAGCTGGACGTGTCTGATGCCCGGGCAATGCCGGGAGTTCATGCGGTTCTGACGATCGATGAGTTGGACGCGCTTGGCATCGGACCGCTTCGTTCGCGCGCACCGGTCACCGGGGTGGACGGCGCGCCGATGATCGAACCCGAGCGCCCCATCCTTGCGCGTGAACGCGCGCTCTATCCCGGACAACCGATTGCAGCAGTCATCGCTGAAGATGCCTATATTGCAGCCGATGCGTTGGAGGCGATCGTTCTCGACATCGACGCATTGCCCGCCGTCGCAAGCGTCGATTCTGCTGCGCAACCGGACGCCCACCAGATTTGGGAGTTCGCGCCGGGCAATCGGTCATTCAGTTGGGAGAAGGGCAACGCGCCAGAGACATCGGAGGCCTTTGCGCAAGCCGCTCATGTCGTCGAACTTACGGTTCGCCATCCGCGCATCGCGATATCGCCAATCGAACCCAGAGGCTGCCTGGCACATTTCGATCCGACCAGTGAGCGCTTCACACTGATCACCCCCAGCCAAGGCGTATTCGCGCTGCGAGCCGCGCTCTCAGCCTGTCTCGGAGTTGAAGAAGATTGCCTGCGGGTGATCACCGAGGACGTAGGCGGAAGCTTCGCCGCGAAGATCTGGCCGTATCCTGAGCACGTGCTGGCACTCGTCGCCACGCGTCTCACAGGACGCCCGGTAAAGTGGATCGCAACGCGCACGGAATCGCTCATGACCGATGCGATGGGCCGAGGCCGCGTCGACCGGGCAGCTCTGGCACTCGACGCTGAAGGGCGGTTTCTCGGCTTTCGCATCGATGCCCTGGCTGATATGGGCGCCTTCCTCAACACAGTCGCCCCGTTCATAGTCACGACCGGCGCGATCCGGCCATTCGGACAGTGCTATGCCATCCCCGCCCAGCACTACCGGGTGTCGGCCATGTTCACCAACGCAGTGCCGACCGATGCTTATCGTGGTGCCGGAAAGCCCGAGTCCACGACGACACTGGAGCGTCTCATCGATGTCGCCGCCGAGCGCTTGGGTCGGGACCGGCTGGCTCTGCGCCGTCAGAACCTGCTGACCCCAGCCGACATGCCGCATGAAACGCCAATGGGTGAGACCATGGATGGCGGCGACTTTCCCGCCCTCGCCGCGCGCATCTCCGAGGCCTCGGACTGGGACGGACTGCCAGCCCGCAAGGCAGCCGCAATTGTGCGCGGGCGCAGACTTGGTGCGGGTGTCGGTTTTCACCTTCATGCCACGGGCGGCTCCACAACCGAGCAGAGCCGCGTCGAGGCGCATCCGGACGGCACCGTCAGCGTCTACACGGGCTCTCAGGATTCTGGCCAAGGCCACAAAAGCACGTTGGCCCTGGTGGCGGCAGAGGCGCTCGAAATTCCAATCGAAACAGTCCGTGTCACGCAAGGTGACAGTGACGTGCTCGCACCAGGCGGTGGCACGGGCGGTTCAAACCTCCTGCCTGTGGCAGCGAACACCGTGCACCGCAGCGCCCTCCTGATGCTCGACAACGCGCGCAGCACGGCGGCCGAGATGCTGGAGGTGACGGAGCGCGATCTCTCCTACGGCGCCGGACAATTCACGATCGTAGGGACCGACCGTGCGCTTACGCTCGCGCAGATCGCCGGCAGGCCACCCTCAACTCCTGATGCCGATGATCCGGGCTGCGTTGGCGCCTCGGCATTCGAGGGCATCCATACAACGTTCCCAAACGGCGCCTATGCCTGCGAGGTCGAACTCGACCCCGAAACCGGCGAGGTGCAGGTGTGTTCTTTCGTCGGCGTCGACGATATTGGGCGGGTGTTTTATCCGGCGTCCGCACTTGGTCAGATCCACGGAGGAATCGCGCAGGCGCTTGGTGAAGTGATGATGGAAGCCGTCCGTTCGGACGCTGACGGCCAACCGCTCAGCGCCAGTTTCATGGATTACGCGTTGCCGAGAGCCATCGACACCCCAGTCTTTGACATCTCGCTGTCTGGCACGGCCAGCCCAAATGCGCTGCTCGGCGCAAAAGGCGTTGGCGAGCTGTCGTCCATTGGCGCGCCAGGCGTCCTGATGAACGCAATCATCGACGCCGCCGGCCCTGGTGCCGCAGGCCTTGACCGACCGCTGACATCTGAGGTGCTCTGGCGGGCGTCGAAGGCAGACGACAAAGCGTAGTGGCGCCTGGTCAGCCGTCTTGCGCGAGCGCGGAAAAAGGACTATCCCGCTGCGATCTGCGCCGGCTTAGCTCAGCTGGTAGAGCACCTGATTTGTAATCAGGGGGTCGGGGGTTCGAGCCCCTCAGCCGGCACCAATTAAATCAATTAGTTACATCTGTTTCTCGGTTTCGACGGTCTCCCGTGTCACCACGATGTCACCACTCGACCGAACTCAGACAACCGACTCCATCTACAAGTCCTGTACCCACTTGGGTGCGAAGCGTACCTGACGGTGCAAATGTCATAGTATGTGCACCACCCGGAAAAACACTTCCACTTTGGCTGGTGGTCACATTAGATGAACGAAACTCTTAGTCTCCTGCAAATCCGGAATTGTGATGAGCGAAGATCTAGAAAATCCGCGTGATAGTTCGGTTCTTGCAGCCTTTGAAGCATACTCTGAAGCTTTCAGAAATGGCGATCTGCCGGGGATTAATGAACACGTGCACTATCCTCTCGCCTTCATTGCAGACGGAACAGTCAGCATAGTGAAGGAGTTCCCCCTCGACCCGAACGTTTTGCGGACATCCAAAGGATGGGCCAACAATGAGGGCGCAGAGATAGAGCTTCTGGCGTCGAGTGACACCAAGGCGCATGTGATCTTACGCAATTTACGGAGGTTGCGGGCCGACGGCTCGCTAATCGAAGAGGTCAATGCTTTTTATGCGTTCACTAAAACAGCGGCAGGTTGGAAGATTAATGCGATGTCTGGGATTGTTATCCCAGCAACGTAGGCCCTTCCGCTTTGTATAGGAAGCGGAATTGTTCTAAGATGATAGTAGAGCATTCAAATTTAGAGATACAAAACAAATTGTTCTCGATGAACTAATCCAAGACGCTACTCAGTCAATGCGCGACGAAATAAGCCTCTTAATAGCCTCTTATTCTGTTCAGATATGTCCATTGTCCCCACTGCTCGAATGGCTGCGCCCCAATCCTGCGTCAAAATCGCAGCCGTGATAGCTCTGCCATACCGCATTTGTCTGAACAGACCAGGAGGGCCCGAGCCGTAGCTGATACGGACAATTGCTACTTGCGCGGAAGGTGGTGCAGAGTCAAAATCGTCCATGAAGCGGCGGCACCCGTTTACGAAACCTCGTATAACTCGTCGCGTCTCAGAATCCATCTGCTCAGAGGTCATCGCGCATGTACTCATGCCAATCTCTGGGTGTGAACTAAAATAACTATCTAAATACTGCTTGAAATGAGAGTGAGGCTTTGCGGTCCTTCTGTTACTGTTCTTTGGGCGATGATTTAGGATGAGCTCCCAATTTTTTCGTATGCAATCTGTAGAATTTGGCACCCTCCCATCGAGACCAGGGCGCAAACTAGGGCAAATCATTCTGATAGTTGCGAGGCGTTCTCTTGTTTTAACCAAGAAACCGCGACCAACTGTTGGATAACCTTTATGGTCCTGATAGAAGTACGAAATGGAGCCTTCGGTCGAAGTAGAGGAGAAAATCCGTTCGACAACGGATGTGCCAGTGCTAGTTGGCTCACCGTGAGACCGGGGAGAAGACCCCAAATCAGTTTGACTGCTTCTTCTGCCATCTGCGCTCATGATCCAAGACGGAATAGAACCAGGCTCTGCCGACGAAAAGCGCGTGAGTCGCTCCATTATCAACCAAGTGTCTCGACCAATTATGCCATCGAAATCTGCGCCATCTGGTAAATTCGAGCGCTGCCACGACTCAATTGAAAGAGCAAAGTCCCTTGCCGACACGCCATTAGAAAGCCCTATTAAACCGCATATTTGTGAGCGTCCGTTGAAGGCGACCTGACGTGCGCGGATAGAGGCGGATAGTGTCCACCATCGATAGTGGACACCATGAGGCACTCTATGGGCAGGCGGAAGAAGCGGGCTTGGTCGGATGAAGAGAAGCGTGAGATTTGCCAGCAGACAGTTTTGGCCGGTGTTTCAGTTGCCCAGGTCGCGAGGCGATATGCGGTCAATGCGAACCTGATCTTCAAATGGCTGAAGGACCCTCGGTTTGCTCCGGTGGTCGAAGGTCAAGATGACAACATCGAGGCTGGCGGGTTTCTGCCGGTGGAGATTGAAGGTTCAGCGCGGTCGCCATCGGCGACGACAGGCCGCTTCCAATCGGACCCTCCGATGCCCCGCTTTCTGCGAACCGCGTGGACATCACGCTGTCGGATGGCCGCCGGGTTCTGATCGAAGGGCCAACGGCGCTCTCGGCGGTGCTGGGTCTGGTTGAAGGGCTGATGGCTTGATCCCGGTTCCGTCGAACACGCGGGTCTGGCTTGCGGCTGGTGTCACGGACATGCGGCGCGGTTTTAACACGCTGGCTGCCCAGGCGGAGACTGTGTTGGCTGAAGATCCCTACTCTGGGCACTGTTCGTCTTTCGTGGTCGCGGGGCGATCTGTTGAAGATCATATGGTGGGACCATCAGGGTGCGTGCTTGTTCAGCAAGCGATTGGAGAAGGGCCGTTTCGTATGGCCCGCCGCGAAGGACGGTAAGATCAGCATATCCGCCTCGCAGCTGACGATGTTGCTGGAGGGCATTGACTGGCGCATGCCACAAAAGACCTGGCGTCCGCTGCGCACAGGATAGTTCAATAAAATCAGCGGCTTTGGCATTTCCCGGATTTATGATGCTGTGATCCATACGATCAGCAATGCTGAAAGACGTCGATATCGCCCCGGAAGACCCCGCCGAGTTGCGGGCGGTGAACCGTCTTCTGGCCGACGAGGTCAAGGCCCTAACGTTAGTCGAACAGCTTCAGCACCAGTTGCATGGCCATAATCGCCATAGGTTCGGGTCGAAGGCGGAAGGCTCAGATCAGCTCAATCTGACCTTCGTCGAAGATGAGCAGATCGCCGACGCGCGCGACCAGGCAAACCCAAGTTCCAAATCCACGCAACATAAACCGCCCCGGCAGCATAGCCGCAAGCCTTTGCCCGACCATCTCGACCGGGAAGATGAGGTGCTGTCGCCAGGTGAATGCGGGCGTTGTGGCGGATCTCTGAAGACCGTGGGGGAAGATGTCACCGAGGAATTGGAATACGTTCCGGGTTGCTTCAAGGTAAAGCGGATCATTCGTCCCCGGATGGCGTTCCAGTTGCGAGGCATTTGTCCAGGCTCTGTTACCATCGCGTCCAATCGAGCGTGGCAGGCCGGGACCGGGGCTGCTGGCCCATGTTCTGGTCGAAGTACGCGGATCACTTGCCACTATATCGCCAGTCCCAGATCTACGCCCGTGAAGGCATCGATCTTGATCGCTCCACGATGGCGGATTGGGTGGGCCGATGCACGGCCTTGCTGGAGCCCCTGGCAGATGAGATCGGTCCATCGTCAGGCGTGGCGATGCCCTCTTTGCAGACGACACCCCGGTGAAGATGCAGGCTCCAGGCCGGAAGAAGACCAAGACGGCACGGGTCTGGATCCGAGATGAACGGCCATGGTCAAAGCGCCACCCTGCACCTGGTACCAGTTCACGATCGACCGCAAAGGCGAACCCCCGTCAGTCATCTCTCAGGCTGGCTGGGTCCACGCCGACGGATATTCCGGGTTCAACGGTCTCTTCGGCGACGACAAAGCCAATGAGATGGCCTGCATGGCGCATGTTCGCCGCAAGTTCGTGGACGTGTTCACCGCCCAGGGCAGTGCCATCGCCGAGGAAGCGATCCGCCGCATCCGGGAACTCTACATCATCGAGAAGGATATCCGAGGCCGCTCACCAGCGGAAAAGGCCGCCGTGCGCCAGGCCGAGGCCAAACCCATCTTCGGCGATCTGGAGAATTGGCTGCACGCACAGTTGCCCAGGCTGTCCGGCAAAACGCCGTTGGCCCAAGCCATCCGTTATGCGTTGGGGCGATTGCCGAAAGCCCGACCCTACCTCAGCAACGGCCATCTGTCTTTGGACAACAATTCCGCCGAGCGCGCGTCAAGCCGGTGGCCATAGGACGGAAGAATTGGATTTTTGCGGGCTCCGAGGGCGGCGGAAAGGCCATGGAAGCCTATACCTTGAGAAACCGCGAAACTCAACGATGTCTCCACAAGCCTGGCTGACTTGGGTGCTGGCCCGCATTGCAGCAGAAGATCACCCGTCTGGACGAGCTGCTACTCTGGAACTACGCTGCTGACGCAGCGTAGCAGATCAGCCGCAACCGGCCAGAGCACCTACACCGGACGGTCACGCATATTTGGTGAAATCGTGAAATCCAACCAGTTCTTCTACCATTCAAATCTATCCATCTGAGTCGATAGGCGTAAAAAGGATTTAGTCTTGTTGCTTTTTCGATTTCAACATCAGTTAGCATGATGATATACTATTTCTTGAAATATACTTTGATAGCTTGGCTGATCCACAGGGTTTAGCATCTACAGCGAATATGTTCCGTTACCCACGTCAGATATATCTCCAATAACATCAAGAGTATTGAATACAGCGCCTCAATCAGAGTCAACGATTTCAGGGTGATGTGTTAGCCTAATAGCGCTTGCTATCAAAATTTCCGCTTTTGTCCAGAACCGGAAGCGTACCCCACTGAGCCTCCCCCGAAGAGCTGGTCCACCGTTATTGATAGGAAAACGGAGGATCAGAGATGGCGAACAGGCATGCGAAGCCGAGAGAGTCTGTCACGAAGCTGCGCTGCGTTGAGGTGCTCGGGACCGCACGAACCCCGCATGTCGGACTCGAATTCAGCCGCCCTTCACCCCTGCAACATTGACGTAGAGCGCATAGATCGACTGGCTCGCCGCCATGAACAGACGGCTGTTTGCGCGGCCCCCGAAGCAGACATTGGCGCAGCGTTCCGGAAGGGCGATCCGACCAATCGGTTTGCCATCCGGGTCGAAGATCATCACTCCGTCCAGAGTGGGATCGCCCATACCCCAGCCGCACCACAGGTTGCCGTCAACGTCGACGCGGAAACCGTCGGGCGTGCCACCGGGGCCTGCGTCGATCAGCACCCGCTTGTTCGAGATCGAGCGACTGTCGCCGGCCACATCGTAGGCCAGGATCTTGCGGGTCGGCTCTCCACGGCTCTCGACGATGTAGAGGATCTGCTCATCCGGCGAGAACGCCAGACCATTCGGCCCCAGGATGTCGTCGGCGATCACCAGCGCTTCACCGGTCTCTGGGTCATAACGGTAGACATTCTGGCTCAATTCGGGCTCGGAGCGATGGCCTTCGTAGTTCCCTAGAATCCCAAAGACCGGGTCGGTGAACCAGATCGTGCCGTCTGACTTGACGATGATGTCGTTGGGTGAGTTCAGCCGCTTGCCGTCGAAGCGATCCATCAGCACCGTGACAGTGCCATCGTACTCCGTCCGCGTGATCCGGCGCCCACCGTGCTCGCACGCCACCAGCCGCCCTTGGCGGTCTCGGGTGTGGCCGTTTGCGAAGTTCGATGGCTTGCGGAATTCACCGATCTGCCCCGTCGCCTCGTCCCAGCGCATGATGCGGTTGTTGGGAATATCGCTCCACAGCAGATAGCGCCCATCACCGAACCAGACCGGACCCTCGGCCCAGCGCAGGCCCGTGGCCAGCCGCTCGACCCCGGCCAGCGGCAGACGATACTTGTCGAAGCTGGGGTCGAGAGATTGCACGGCCGGGTCGGGGTAGCGTGTGGTCTGACGCCAGCCATCGGGGAACAGATCTTCAGTCATCATCTCGCGCCTCCTCCCGCCACGGACGTCCGCTCGCTCAAACCGGACGGTCGCCGTTGATGGTCACGCGAAAGCCGGAGCGAGTGTGTGGATAGTAGTCCCAAATCGCCAGGTGCTGCACGCAACGATTGTCCCAGAATGCGACAGAGCCCTTCTGCCAACGGAAGCGCACCTGAAAGTCCTCGTTCTGGCAGTGCTGGTGCAGCATGCGCAGGATCGCGTCGCTCTCGAGGCGTGGCAGTTCGTTGATCCTGGTCGTGAAGATCGGGTTGACAAACAAGCACTTGCGCCCGGTCTCGGGATGCGTGCGAACCACCGGATGATCGGCGCTGGGATAGACCTTTCCGGCATCGTCATTGCTGTAACGTCCCCGATACTGCTCTTCGCCATCATGCCGGGCGGTCAGCCCATCCAGATACACCTTCATCCGGTCCGAAAGCGTGTCATAGGCTGCGTACATGTTCGAGAAGAGCGTGTCGCCGCCGGTTTCAGGCACCGTGTGCAGATAGAGCACAGAGCCGAGCGGCGGTTCCTCGACGCAGGAGACATCCGAGTGCCAGCGTTCTCCAGCGATTTTGGTCGAGTTCTCATCTGCATGAATCGGCACGATCTCGGGATGTCCCTCGGGCGCTTTGATGGCGGGGTGCGTGGCGAGATCGCCGAACCGCCGCCCGAAGGCCTTCTGGCTCTCGTGTTCCAGTTTTTGATCACGGAAGAACAAAACACAGTGATTTTGGAAGGCGGTCTTAATTTCACTGAAGGTTTGATCATCCAGCGGTGCGGACAGATCCACCCCGTGGACCTCGGCACCAACTCTCGGCGTCACGGGCCGCACCTGGATGCGCGTATATGTCTGTTGGATCTGGTTCAATCCTAGGCTCCTCTCAATCGTGCGTCGTGACAACATCGGTCGGCCTTGGTCTCTCAGGCAAGTCATTTGCAGAGCGGGCGATGCTGTGCGAACTTATGTCCGGGTTCTTGGGTGACTGTTTCACTCGGGCTTGTCTTTGTATAGGGTTGGTGCAAATGTTCGAGTAACCAATGACAAGCACGTCACGTTGACACCCAGCTCAAAGTCCCGCACGAAACAAAAAATACTCGAGTAGGGTAAAACCGGAGGAGAACGATCACATGCTAACGAAATTCACGTCATCGCTGGGCAAGCGCCTCGCCATGCTCGGGTGTTCGGCTTTAGCGGCCGGTGCCATCATGGCCGCGCAAGCCAACGCCGAAGGGGTCACGATCCGGCTCGCCTCGGACACCGCAGGCCTGCCGCACCCGGCCGCGATTGCCATGGAGCGCCTTAAGGACCGCGTTGCGGAAGAAATTCCAGGCAGCGATGTGCGGATCTTCGTGTCCTCATCGCTCTATAAAATCCCCGAAGCCATGGAAGCCATGACCGAGGGTAATTTGGAAATGGCCTGGGGCCAGTTCGGCAAGACCGCACAAGTCGAGCCCTATGCGAACGTCGTCGTCGGTCCGATGCTGCTGACCACGCCGGGGGCCATCAACGCGATGGACGGATTCGAAACCATCGAAATGCTCAAGCAGCGCTTCCGCGACATCCATGACGTGAAGATCTTCGGCACCGCGCACATGTCGTTCTACATGGGCGTTGGCGGGGCCAAGGGCCGTCTGATCGCGCCGAGTGACTTCGAGGATAAGAAGATGCGCTCGATGGGCCCGGCGGAGAACGCCATGCTCAGCGCTTTCGGTTCGAACCCGACCACCATGGCGTTCGGCGACGTGCCGCCGGCGCTCGAGACCGGCGTCATCGATGGCCTGCTGACCTCGCTCGGCGGCTGGAACCGCGTGAAAGAGCAGGCTCCCTACTTCTCGGTGGCTGGGGTCAATGGGATCGTTGGCGACTACTACTACCTGGCCGCGTCCAACAAATGGTGGAACACGCTGTCGCCCGAGCATCAGGCGATCATCGAGAAAATCGTGCAGGAAGAGGTTCTTCCGCTTGCGAAAGAGGCCAACTACTGCAACGACAAACAACTGATCGACAAGTACGGCACCGATGATCCGACTGCACCGGGTATCTTCCTGATGAGCCCGGATCAGGCCAAGGCCCTGGCCGAACAGCTGGGTGACGCCACCCAGCAATGGATCAAGGCCAACACCCCGGGCGGTGCTGACGAGTGGGTCGACAAGTTCGCCGAGGAAGCCAGCGCTGCCGTGGCGGCCAATCCACTGGGCGAGAGCTCTCTGGAAGCGACCGATTGTGGCCCGATGCTTGAGCTCTTCGCCAAGTACCGCAAGAAGTAAGCGCGTTTTGCGCCTTCGAACGGCCAGCCTCCGGGTTGGCCGTATTCTATTCTAGGCGCCTGAGCGGCGAGACCGCAGTGGCGCATCATGATCACGCGGGGGGCTGGTATGGACTACATCTTCGACCGAGCATATCGGGTGGTCCGCTTCCTGCTGGATGATGTGATCGGGAAGCTTGCAGTTCTGGCCATGTTTCTTGGGACCAGTCTTGCCATTGTCGAGGTGTTCCGCCGCTATGTGTTCGGCGTGGTCTATGACTGGGGCCAGGACGCGGTGACCTACGGCATCGTATCGGCCGTCTTTCTCTACTTCGCTGTAACCCAGGCCCGCCGGTCCCACCTGCGTGTATCCTTCGTGATCGACGCACTCGAGGAGAACGGCCACCAGCGGGTCGTGCTCTTCATCCGTGCACTCATCACCGCGATCTCGCTGATGCTCTATTCCGGGCTCGCCGCGTGGGGCATACCCACGGTCGAGCGTTCCATGGCGCTGGAGCGCACAACTCTGTCCATGGTGCTGGTCATTTGGCCATTCCAACTGGCGCTGATCGTGACCTTTGTGTTGATGGCAGTCGTCTCGTTCTTCCAGCTTTACCAGGATATCCGGGCGTTGTTCGGGAAGAAGGTCTTCGAATGGGCCCCCGTCGAAGAAGGCATTGATATCTAATGGGCTTCATCGGACCTGCATTGCTCGCGATGCTGGCGCTTGGCGCCCCTATTGCCGTCGCCCTGATCGGCGTCACAGTTGCATTTATCATCAGCGATCCATTGCTGAGCCCGAATGCGATCTTCCGGTCGTTCTTCAGCTTCGTGAACAAGTACACGCTGATGGCGATCCCGTTCTTCGTCTACGCCGGCTTCCTGATGGAGCGCACCGGGCTGATCCAGAAACTATTCCGGTTTGCTGATGCGCTGATCGGCTGGCTTCCCGGTGGGTTCGCCTATGCGACAATCCTGGCGGCCGTGATGTTCGGCGCGATCTCCGGCTCCAGCACTGCCATGGCCGCGGCCATGGGCGTGGTTGCGTATCCCGAGATGCTAAAGCGCGGCTATCCGAAATGGATGGCGGCGGGCGTGATCGCTACGGGCGGGGGAATCGCGATCCTCATTCCACCCTCGATCACGCTGATCCTCTACGGCGTGCTGACAGAGCAATCGATCACCAAGCTCTTCTTCGCTGGGGTCGCGCCCGGTGTGATGTTGGCGATCAGTGACGCAATCATCGTGTTGACCATGGCGGCGATCCTAGCGCTACCAGCCAGCAAGTTTTCCCTCCAAAAGCTAGGGCGCGCATTCTTGGAGGCGTTCCCAGCGCTGTTGATGCCCGTGATCGTCCTCGGCGGGCTCTATGGCGGGGTTCTGACGCCAACGGAGTCAGGTGCAGCGGCGTGTGCCTATGCGCTGCTCTACGGGGCCGTCACGCTGCGCGGTGATTTCTTCAAGGAGGCTTGGGCCGCCACCCAACGCGCGACGAACCTGTGCGCCATCTTGTTCTTCGTGCTGGGCGGGGTCGGGATCTTCCAGTTCCTGCTGGCAAACCAGGGCTGGCCGCAGGACATCGCACAGGCAGTCACCGAGCTGGGCCTAAGCCCGTTGGCATTCCTGGGTCTATTGATGGTTGTGCTGCTGGCGCTGTCGACCTGCCTGACCGGCGTCGCGGTGCTTGTGCTGGTGGTCCCTGTGATCTACCCGGTCTCCATCACGCTGGGCATCGATCCCATTCACCTCGGCATTCTATTCGCGCTCTGCATCGAGATGGGCGCCGTGATCCCGCCGGTTGGCCTCAACCTCTTTGCCGTAAGCGGTACGACAAACGTGCCGGTGACCACGGTGATGCGCGGATCGTTCCCGTTCCTTTGCACGGATGGCTGTGTCCTGGTGCTCTGTCTGCTGGTGCCGGCCGTGGTGCTATGGCTGCCGAACCTGGTCGTTCAATCGGTGTTCGGCTGAACCCTGCAAACGCAGACTGATTAATGCGCCCAGTGAGGGCGCATCGACATCCCTTCTACTTCCTGCAATTGTCGATGCATGAATGCGGGCCACATTCCCGATATCGGCGCTCGACAGCTGCTGGCAGTTCTGGCCGTGGCCGAGAACCGAAGCTTTGTTGCTGCGGCGGCTGAACTGCACATGTCCCAGCCCGCGTTGACCCGGTCGATCAAGCGCGTTGAGGACGTGCTGGGTGTTCGCCTGTTCGAGCGGACAACCCGGACGGTGAGCGTGACCGAGGCTGGCAGGGAGTTCGTCGCACTTGCCCAGCGGATGACCAACGACCTTCGGATCGCAGCGCGTTCAATGCAGGAACTCGCCGATCAGCAGAGAGGCCAGGTGATCGTTACCTGCCTCATGTCCGTCGCCCACGGCATCCTGCCCGGTGCCGTAGCAAGCTATCGCCGGGCACGTCCAGGCATCGAGATCCAGGTTCGAGACGGCATCCACGGCAGTGTCATAGACGACGTGAAAGGCGGCGCGGCAGACTTTGGCATCACCTACCTGCAGGACCTGCCCGAAGGGCTTCGCGCAACAAGGCTGGGTCAGGGTCACTTCGACCTGGTGGCGGGCCGGGGCTCGGAGCTTGGAACGTCCGGCGCCAAGTCCATCGGCTTCGACGAATTGCGCTACTTGCCGCTGGTCTCGTTGCCACCGGGCTCGCAGACCCGGCGTGTCCTCGATGCGACAGCCGCGGGGCGGGGCTTCACGCTGACACATGCGGCGGTGGTCTCGCAGGTCCCCACGCTATTGAGCTTTGTACGGGCGGGTGTCGGGGTGGGTGTCGTCCCCTCTGCCTCGATCACTGGCGATCTTGGCGAAGATCTGATCCGGCTTGCTGTGCGCGATCCGCAGATCTCGTTGGGCATCGGCGTTCTGCAACTCGCCGAGCGGGAGCTGTCGCCGGCGGCGCACGGTCTGTTGCAGGTGATCGAGGAGCACTGGCATCTCGATTGATGCATGATCAGGAATAATCTTCGAAATCAGTTGGTCTTTGTGATCTGTCGGAGAGCAGCGATAAGGTTAGGCGAACGCGAAACGCACGGGAGCGAACCCCATGAGCACAGCGGCAACCGTCGAGACCAATCCAGCCGCCGTCGTCGACGCCGACATCGATCTGGTCGAGTACTATTTCGAGCGCGGATGGACCGATGGTCTGCCCGTGGTGCCGCCGACGCGAGAGAAGATCGACGCCGTCATCGCGGCGCTGGGCGGCGAGCCGAACACCGTCGAATGCAAGGTCCCGCCACGGTGGGGCGCCCTGACCCGAGAGGTTCTGGCGATCAACATGGTCATGGCAGGCTGCCTGCCTGAGTACGCGCCGGTCGTTCGCGCGGCGATGCTTGCTCTGACCGACCGAAGGTTCAATCTGAACGGCGTGCAGGCGACCACGCACATGGCCTCGCCGCTGATCATGGTAAACGGCCCGATAGCCGCCGAGATCGGGATGAATGGCGGTGCCAACGCGTTTGGCTCCGGCAACCGGGCGAACGCGACGATCGGGCGGGCGATCCGGCTCATCCTGCTGAATGTCGGCGGAGGGCGGGCACCGGATCTGGACAAGTGCACCCTCGGCAATCCGGCCAAGTACACCTACGCCATTTGCGAGCACGAGCTGGCGAGCCCTCTGGCGCCTTACCACGTTGAGCAGGGGTATTCTGCCGACACGTCCACCGTCTTCGCGCTGGCCGCCGAGGCGCCGCATTCGGTCACCGACCATCAATGCAATGATCCGGAAGGGATCCTCGACACCATTGCCTCGGCCATGAGCACCATTGCCTCAAACACGTCCGTGCTGTCGGGCCATTGCGCCCTGGCGCTGGGGCTGGAGCATGCGCGCACCATTACCAAGTACGGCTGGACGCGGCACGACATAAAGAGCTACCTCTGGCTCCATTCCGGTAACCCCTTCCGATCCCATTCCCGCGATCACCGCTACGGCAAGGTCTACAATCGCAACCTGCCGAAATGGTACAAGCGCGGCCCCGACGACCGCATTCCCATCGTCGAGAGCCCTGAGCGTATCCACCTCTTCGTCATCGGCGGGGATGCGGGGCGGTTTTCCGCATTCATCCCGGGCTGGGGGCACATGTCTACGCCAGTTGTCCGCCCGGTTGACAATACCGCTGCCGGGCCTACAGACGACTGCGCCGACGGCCTCTGCAAACTCTAGGGAGAGACACCATGCTGGATTCCAAAAGCACGGTCGAGATCTTCGATCCCTGCGGCGTTGTCGATACGGACAACCGCCCGCTCGCCGATCGGAAAGCGGGCCTGGCCGGCCTGCGCCTGGGCATTCTCGACAACTCGAAGTGGAACGCCAACAAGCTGTTGCGCGGCGCGGCGGCGGCCCTTTCGGATCAGATCGAGTTCGCCGGGGTCAACTACTATGTCAAGACCCATGGTTTCTCGAACGATGCGCCCCCCGAGATGATCCGCCAGATCGCCGCCGAAAACGACATCGTGCTGACCGCCATCGGCGACTGCGGGTCGTGCTGTTCGTGCTGCATCCGCGACGCCATCGCTCTGGAAGAACTCGGCCTGCCGACAGCGCCGATCATCACCACCGAGTTTGTCAACGAGACCCGCTTGACCCGCACCGCGGTCGGCATGCCGGAGCTTCGCCCCGTAGTCATCGACCATCCCGTCAGTTCGATCACCGACGAGGAGGTCGCCGCCCGGGTTGCCGTGATCGCCGAACAGGCGCAGGAGGTATGGTTGGGAGCGCAGCGAAAACCGAGTTCACCGGCGTAAGTCCTCTCGAGAAGCGTCTGGTCGGCGGGGGCGTTCGACAGCTCGGACATGCTCCGCCCCAAGCTTGTCGAATAGCCGATCCAAACTCCTGGGTGCCGATTCCGTCATGCTGGTTTTGGGCATCGCTTCGTGCCGGCGCTCTCACATCGTAAATCCGTGTCGCGATCTGGTCCGCAGCAGCACCCAACTGATCGTCACCAAAGTGAGAATGGCGTGCCATCGCAGCCGTCGCGCGCTGCCCAACAGCAGGCTGCTCATCGGTTTCCGCCTCGTGCTGCAGCGCCCACCATTGGGTGCCCCTCTGCCTTTTTTGTGGGCCACTTTTCATGACGGTTTCTGGGATCGGCGGGCGCGTGCCCAGCGCCTGATGTGGCCGTCTTCGGTTGTCCTGTCTGAGCCAGGTGTTGATGACGGTCTGGGCCTGTTCGGCGGGGCAGAACCAGTCCGCAGTCAGGATCTCCCTTCGCAGGGTCCCGTTGAGCCGCTCGTTGTGTCCGTTCTCCCAAGAACTCCCAGGAGAGATCCTTCGTGGCGCGATGCCGACCCTCACCAGCCCGTTCTGCAGGCCGGGGGCGACAAGCTCGGGGCCATAGCATGTCGGGAAGGAGCGTTGTTTTGAGGTTGTGGTCAGGCTTTCCCTGCTTGAGCAGAAGCGGATAGAGCGCTTCCGGGACATCAGCCGACCTCATCTTCGCCTGGACATGCCCGCACAGCGCTTCGCGCGTGTACTCGTCCAGTACCGTGAGCATCTTGTACGGTCGGCCGGAGCTCAGCTTGTCATGGAGTGAGCCGCGCAGTGCGCCACCGGTCCGAGCGCTGCGGCGAACGTCGACGCTCCAGATATGGTTTGGGGCGAGGGGCCTGAGCCGGATGACCGAGCTGTCCTTGTGGTAGATGCGGCGGCGTTTCCTGTGGCGCTGCGGCAGTTGCAACCCTTCCTCTCGCCACAGCCGTTCCACCGTTTCCGGTGCTTGCGTGGCCCCACTGGGGCCACGGTCGCCTCCAACTGTGGTTCACCACCCAGCCTTCCAGCCTGAACAGTTTGACCACCTTTCGATAGCCATAGCGGCCATGCTGTTTGGCCAGCCGGATCAGCGCCAGGCGCAGAGCTTCGTCATCGTCGGCCTTGCGAGCCTTGTACTGCTGCGTCGAGCACGCCATGCCGACCGTCCTGCAGGTGCGCCGCTCGGAAGTATCGAGCTTCTGGCGCACATGGATCACGGCCTGGCGCAGGTCAGCGGCTTCAGGCCTGGCGCCTTAGACAATCGAGCGTCTCTTTGAGGATGAGCTTGTCGAGTTCCAGGTCCGCCACGATCCGCTTCAGACGCGTTCGCCAATGTCGCTCGGACCATTGGCGCGACAATGGCTCACTCTCCTTCTCCAGCGCCTTCTTCTCCGCCAGCCGGGGACATCCAACTCCGCCGAACTTCTTGCGCCACGTATAGCAGGTCGCATCCGAGACGCCCGGCTTGCGACATGCGCTCGCCACATCCAAACCATCCGCGCGTGACACTTCGATCTCGCGCAAAACACGCAACACGTCGTCATCCGAACACCGTTACCGAGCCATCGCCAACCCCTCCTGAACAGCCAAGACCACCAAGTAGAAGATGGCCAAGTCTTGAGGCGGAAGGGCACGATCTGGTTGGCCTCACAACCGTCTCTTGGTTGTGTTGTCGAAGAAATGAACTTTGTCCGCATCATAAATAAGACCGGCCGAGGCTGACGGCCAGTCATTGTGGCCCTGTTGCCGGATCACCAAGCGCGATGCGCCGAGGCGCGTGTACAGGATGGTCTCCGCACCCTGATGTTCGACATCGTCGATGGTCACCTCCAGGTCGCCAGCCCCTGGCGTGAGCGATATGTGCTCGGGCCGGATTCCCATCGTGAGTGGACCTTCCACAGGTGCCGAGATCGGAAACTTGGCATTGTGCACGGTCACATGTCCGTTCTGAGCATGCGCCTGCAGGAAGTTCATTGGGGGTGAGCCGATGAAGCTGGCGACGAACTGACTGGCCGGGCGCTGATAAACTTCGATCGGGGGGCCGATCTGTTCCACCCGGCCCTCGTTCAGAACGATCAGCAGATCGCCCATGGTCATCGCTTCGACCTGATCATGCGTGACATAGAGACTGGTGGCGCCGAGTTCCCGGTGTAAGCGCTTTATCTCGAGCCGCATTTCGACCCGCAGCTTTGCGTCCAAATTCGAGAGTGGCTCGTCGAAGAGGAACAGAGCAGGGTCACGCACAATGGCACGACCCATCGCAACGCGCTGACGCTGCCCGCCGGACAGCTGACGCGGCTTGCGGTCCAGAAGTCCGTCGAGCTGCAGGATCCGGGCGGCCTCTTCCACCTTGGCCTGACGGTTGGCCCTGGACATGCCGCGCAGTTCCAGCCCGAAGGCCATGTTCTGAGAGACCGTCATATGCGGGTAGAGGGCGTAGTTCTGGAAGACCATGGCGATGTCACGGTCCTTGGGCTCGACATCGTTCACCAAACGACCGCCGATGCGGATCTCGCCATCGCTTGCATGTTCAAGGCCAGCGACGCAGCGCAGGAAAGTGGACTTGCCGCAGCCCGAAGGACCCACCACAACGCAGAACGTGCGGTCGGGGATCAAGACGTCAATCCCGTGCAGGACCTGAACCTCGCCAAATCGCTTATGCAAACCGGTCGTCTTGAGCTCGGCCATATCGCTATTTCTCACTCTCGATCAGGCCGCGTACGAACCAGCGCTGCAGGATCAGCACCACCGCGACCGGCGGCAGTGTGGCGATCAGTGCAGTGGCCATTGTAAGATTCCACTGGGCATCTGCGTCTTCGGTGGGAAGGGTTCGCGCAACCCCGATGACGATTGTCGTCAGGTTCTGATCCGTGGTGACCAGAAGTGGCCACAGGTATTGGTTCCAACCGAAGATGAACAGGATGACACTGAGCGCCGCAGTGGTGGTGATGGACATCGGCATCAGGATGCGGCGGAAGAAGGTGATCGGCCCGGCACCGTCGATGCGTGCCGCCTCGCACAGCTCTTCGGGCACTGTCAGGAAGAACTGGCGGTAAAGAAACGTAGCCGTGGCCGAGGCGATCAGGGGTAGGATCAGCCCGGTGTAGCTGTCCAACAGCGACCACTCCAGCGCCAGCTCCAGCCCGAACAGGCCCAGGATCGCGTTCAGCGGCAGGAAGGCGTTTGCGACCACCTCGTAGGTCGGCATGATCCGCACCTCGACGGGCAGCATCAGGGTGATGAAGATCAGCCAGAAAAATCCCATGCGGAACGGAAATCGGAAATAGACGATCGCAAAAGCTGACAGGAGCGAGATCAGGATCTTCCCCGCTGTGATCCCCACCGCCATGATCAGCGAGTTCAACAGCTGTCGGCCGAGCAGCTCTTTGTTCCAGGCAGTCTCCAGGTTGTCCAGCAGCGCGGTGCCGGGAACGAGCCACACCGCTTCGCTTTCGCGGCCAGCCGGCATCGAGGCCACCACGATGGCATAGAAGATCGGCAGGCAAATGATCAGGGAGCCGATGATCAGAACCGCGTAGGCCAGTCGGTCAAACCAAATCGCGTGCTCAACCATGCCGACGCGCTCGAGCTTGGGGCGCTTGGTGCGGCTGACGGGGGCATCCATGACGATCTCTGCGCTCATGCGTAGGACACCCTGCGTTCAACATATCGGAACTGGAACACCGTGAGCGCGATGACAATGGCCATCAGCACCACCGACTGCGCTGCCGATGAGCCGATGTCCTGATTTTCGAAACCGTCCGTGTAGACCTTGAAGACCAGGATGTTCGTCGCACCTGCCGGGCCACCGCCGGTCACGGCATGGATGATGCCGAACGTGTCGAAGAAGGCGTAGACCGTGTTCACCACAATCAGGAAGAAGATTGTCGGCGACATCAGAGGCAGGATCACCCGCCACAGCCGCCGGGCCGGTCCCGCCCCGTCGATGGCAGCGGCTTCAATTAAAGACTTCGGGATCGCCTGCAACCCAGCCAAGAAGAAGACGAAGTTGTAGGAGATTTGCTTCCAGGCCGCGGCCACCACCACAAGCGTCATTGCGTGGTTTCCGTTCAGCAGTGGGTCCCAGGGGACGCCGATCGATTTTAGGAATCCTGCAACCGCCCCGAAAACCGGATGGAAGAGGAAGATCCACAGCGCGCCCGCAACCGCAGGGGCGACTGCATAGGGCCAGATCGCTGCGGACTTGAAGATCAGCACCCCGCGCATGGCCCGGTCGGCAAAGACGGCCAGCATCAGACCGATGCCCATTGCCAAGACAGTCGTCAGGATCGAGAAAACAAACGTTACCCGCACAGACGCCCAGTATTCCGGGCTCTCGAACAGAATCTGAAAGTTCTCCAATCCCACGAAGATCGAGTTGAACCCGAACGGATCGGCCAGATACAGACTCTGCCAGATGGCCAGTCCCGCGGGCCAGAAGAAGAAGACGGCAAGCACAAGCATCTGCGGCAGCAGCAGCAGATATGGCAGAGACTTCGATCGGAAGAAGGCGCGCTTGTGCATAAGAAAGTGGGGGGCGCGAACGCCCCCCGTGTCCGATTACTCTGCTGTGCGCTCGAACCGGCGCAGGTTCTGGTTGGCGCGCTTGACCGCGTCATCCAGGGCCTCTTGCGCCGACTTCTCCAGCGCCCAGACCTTCTCCAGCTCTTCGTTCAGGATCTCGGTGTTCTGGACGCCGAAACCCAGACGCATGCCGCGTGTGTTCTCTGTCGGCGGGGTGCGCGACAACGCTTTGATCGCGATCTCCTGGTGCGGGAAGTCGTTGTAGTACCCTTCCTCCTTTGCGAGATCATAGGCGTCCAGGGTGATCGGCACGTATCCGGTCTCCTTGTGCCAATCCAGCTGCATCTCCGGCGAGGCCAGGAAGGCGAAGAACGCGGCAGCGCCCTTGTACTCCTCATCCGGGCGCCCCTTCATGACCCACAAGGCAGCGCCGCCCAGGAACTGGTTCTTCGGCTCGGTGGTGTCGGCCTCCAACGGCAGAAAGTCCGCTGCGAACTGGAACTTGGCATTGCGTGAGATGCCGCCATATCCGGCCGAGCTTTCCAGGAAGATCGGGCACTTTTCGGCATAGAATGCCTCGTGGCCACCCTGCCAGGTGCGGCCTGTGTAGGTGTAGATGCCTTCCTTGACCCAGTCCTGAATGCGCTGGACATGATTCACGAACTTGGTGGTGTTGAACACGTACTCGGCGTCCAGCCCGTCCATGCCGTTGCCTTTGGTGGCGATGGGCTGGTTCTCAGCGAACGAGTAGTTGTCGCGGTGCACCCAAATTTGCCAAGCCGAGGTGATACCGCATTCGTAGCCTGCGGCTTTCAGCTTGCGACCAGCCTCTCCCAGAGCGTCCCAGGTCTTGGGCGCGCCGTCGATGCCGGCCTTCTCAAAGGCATCGGCGTTGTACCACATGATCGGCGTCGAGGTGTTGAACGGCATCGCCGCCGGGCCCGCTTCGTCCGAGAACGCGGCCAGAACGGGCGCGATGAACCGGTCCCAGTTCACGTCCTGACCCGCATCGGCCATCAGCTGATGCACCGGGTAGACGGCGCCCGACTTGATCATCGTGGCGGCCCCGCGACCCACGACCTGGACGATCGCCGGGTTCTTCTTGGCGCGGTAGGCAGCGATCGCTGCGTTCAGCGTCTCGTAGTACGAGCCTTTGTGCACCGGGACGATCTTGTAGTCGGATTGGCTGGCGTTGAACTCTTCAGTGTAACGCACCAGTGTCTGTCCTAGCTTGCCGTCGGGCGAGAAGGCGTGCCACCATTGGATTTCGGTCACCGCGAATGCTGGCACGGCGCTGAGCGCGACTGCCGCAGCGGTAAAATACTTGACGAGTTTCATGAACCGTCTCCCTCCATGTCCGAAGAATGAGAACCTGAAGGGCTTAAGTGTGGGGCGGGCGACAAATCGATGGCGTTTCGGTGACAACCTTGGGGTGATTTGCCTCGAGACCGGGGCCGTCGCACTGACGACACTTCGTGGCGGTTCGGTTAGCTCTGTTGCGTCCGGTCCGAGGCGTCCCCACCCTGGGCATCGAGGTGTCCGGCGGAATTCCAACGAACATCAGATCATGCAGCCATGGTGCAGAGTGGCCGAGGCGTCAGGCAAACCACCAGCGCTCGACGAACCTGCGCCCGTCCATGTCCCAGGTGCCCCAGATCGGACCGTGCGCGATCTTGTCGGAAACCGCATGCGGACGCTGACCGAACACGGGGACGATCACGCCGCCCTCATCGCGCACGATTGGCTGCATTTCGCGGTAGAGATCGCGGCGCTTTGACTCGTCCAGCTCGCCCCGTACCTCAAGCAGCAGCGAGTTGAATCGCTCGTGGTTCCAGCGAGTCTCGTTCCAGTCTACGCCGGCGGCATAGGCGGTCTGGAACATCCAGTCCTCGGTCGCACGACCGCTCGATGACGACAGGACGAAGGGCTTCTTCAACCTGATGCTCTTCCAGTAGCCGTCCTTTGGCTCTTTCACCTCGTTGACGTCGATGCTGGCCTTGGCCGCCTTGTCCTTGAACAGCAGCGCCGAGTCGACCCCACCGCCGAACAGATCCGTGGCGCTCAGGTCGACCTTCAGCGTCTCCATCCCGGCTTGCTTCAGGAACCATTTCGCCTTGTCAGCATCATATTCGCGCTGCGGTAGGTCGGCAGCGTGAAACTTGTTCGCCGGTGCGATAGGGTGATCCACGCCCGCTCTACGAGACCATTCACACCGGACTGAGCCCCGGGGATCACGGCATCGTCGGCAAGGAGTCGCGCAGGCTTTCGAGCTTCGAAAACGTTTTCTCCCGGGTCCGGGCGGCCGGCGGCGTCACGACGGCATCTGCGTTCTACATCTTCTCGGAACTCTACATCCGATGCCCGTACGATCCCGTGACTGACCGCGAGGTCGACGACGAAACCCTCACAATCCAGCACGGTCGGTTCTACAATGATCTCGACATGCCGGACTCCGAGGTCATCCACGCTGGCGACCTGCGGATCCAGAGGTTCGCGCCGGACTATATGCTGATCCACCCCTCAGCCCTGGACATGATCGGCCATCGTCACGGCGGCGAGTCGTCTGAGTACAACGCCCAAGCTGCGATCGTCGATGGAATGCTGTCCCAGTGCGTCCCGCGCTGGCTGGATACGGGCTACCAGGTGGTCGTGACATCGGACCACGGCATGAACAGAGATGGCTTCCACGGCGGCACAAGTGACGAGAGCACTTTGGTGCCGTTCTACTGGATCGACGGTACCACTGGTGGTGTGGACGAAACACCAGCCTCGCAACTCTCTGTCGCCCCGACCGTCCTGAGAAGCATGGGTGTCGACGCAGCGCCATCGATGCGACAGACGCCATCGATTTGACATGCTGATTGGAAGCAGCGCCTTTCATCCTCGCGCCGTGCGAGGCATCGAATGACCGCACCTGGACAAATTCGATACCGGCGCGACAGCTAAGCCTTACTGAACAATGGCGATCGACATCCAACGGGCCCCGTTCAGACTGGCACCTTCTCAGGCTCTCACCAGAAAACCTCACCGAGCCCTAAGTGAGAACTGCTCTTGCCCAAGCTATAAGTCGCAGGTTATTATACGGCCCACCCGGCGAAAATATCTTCATACACAGCTATTCTGGGTCATGGTATTTACATTACTTTATAATATATACTATAACTACATATTTTTGCCAGTATGAGCTATTATATAAATATACTTGAATTATTTAATAATATTATTTGATTAATGCGAGCCCATTAATTGCAACTCAAACAATATACCTTGAAATTATACTTGAAAAACCCGCCAATTACATGCTTGCGCGCACTCGAAGCGAACTAAAATACCACCGTCACTTCAATAGAGTGCGCAGCCGGCAGCATCAGCGATGCCTCATATCACAAATTGTAATGCGCCGCCTGCTTCTCAGCCTCTGGGCGCTGCGTTAAAATTGCGTCGATTTAGATGAAGCCATTTCGGAGACCAGCATGGCACTCCTGCTTGTGACATCCCTAGACGACGAACCATTCGAAGGCGGCGAGACACCAGGCGCACCCGACGGCTCAGGTCTGAGCCTGCGCGAGGCAATCGGGCTCGCCAATGCCGACCCTGCCAGCGCCGATCAGATCGAGTTCGACCCAACCCTCTCGGGAGGGACTTTGGTGCTCACCCAGGGGCAGCTCGAACCGCTCGGCGCCGTTCAGATCGATGGCGACATCGACGGAGACGGGACATTCGACATCACGATCGATGCCGATGGCATCAGCCGTGCCTTCTTCGTCGATGGGACGACCGAAACCACGCAAGTGACGCTCAACGGACTGCAAGTGACGGGCGGCTATGCGCTTCCCGGCTCGGCAGTTCTGGCCATCGGGCCAGATGGAAATCCGACAGGCACAATCGAGATTTCGGACAGCCGCTTCGAGGGGAACACAGCAGCGCTGGTTCCCTCCGCAGAGGACCCTGGTGCCTTCCTTTATGGCGGCCCTCCGACGATTGCCATCCACGCGACCGATGCCGTGCTTGATGGGGTCGATATCGTCGGCAATGACGGGTCAGGTTTCGGGATCGCAGGAGTTGGTGGCTACGTGCGCCCGATTGCCAACGTCTCAGACACCTTGGTCGAGAACAACACCGGCGGCGGACTGCAACAGATTTATCAGTCGAGGCTCTATGTCGAGGGCAGCACGATCACCGGCAATGGTGAACGGGGTGTCGGCTTCTACAGTGAAGGGAGCGGCGACATCGTCGGCTCGACGATCTCCGAGAACGACGGCGGCGGCGCGTTCTTCGGGTTCAATGCAAGTGTCGACATTGTCGGCACACAGATCGTCAACAACGGGGCCAACGCCACCAGAGGCGGCGGGATCTTCGCGACCTATTCAGATGTCGATCTCTTTGACAGCGCTGTCAGCGGCAACACGGCCCCGTTGGGAGGCGGCATCTACTGGGACACGTCGATCGGGATCCTGCAAATCAATGGTGGTGAGATCAGCGGGAACACCGCGACCTTCGGCGGCGGCATCTACCACAAAAGCGGGCGCATCTATATTGGCGAGGGCTCCTACGCAAATGACCCCGAGGCCGTCTCGATCACCGGCAATACGGCGGCGAAATCAGGTGGCGGCGTCCATGTGGTCTCCCAAGGAGGTGGCTACAGCTCCCAGATTGCGAGCCTGACGGATGTCACGATCTCGGGCAACATCGCGGGTTTGGGCGCGGGCATCTACACGGTCTCGACGGCGGACCCTGCCGCCGACCCGCTTCTGACGGTCAGCAATGGCACGATCGCCGAGAACACAGGCACGCTGAAGGGTGGAGGACTGCTCAATCTCGGGGCGAATGTTGCACTCATCAACACAACAGTCGCCGACAACATGTCGGCCCGTGGCGCTGGTGTTGCGAACACCGGAGGACTTGCAGCTGGCGACTTGGCGCTCACAAACAGCATCGTCATCGGCAATGATGCAAGCATCGTGGATGATGACATCGAAGGCACCGCCACGCTGGTCGGCGGCAACATCCTCGGCGATACCTTCTCGATCAATGGCGCGCCCGTCACAGCGGGCCTTGCCCGGGGCGATGTGCTCGACGGGACGCTGTCCGACAACGGCGGCGGGATCGACACGATCCGGCTTGTGAACAATCTGTCGAACCCGGCGCTCGATGGCGCGGAGGACTCTCTTGCACCGTCGACAGATGCCCGCGGGATATCGCGCCCCATCGACCTGCCAGGCATCGCCAACAATGGAGCCAATGCGGCCGATCTCGGAGCGCTGGAAATCGCTGCCGGCGGTCAGCTCGGGCTTAAACTCGCAGGGACAGGGGACGTCACGTCGCCCGAATTCCGCGTTCTGGCAGATGGCCTCGAGGTTGGGTCAGGCACCGTGCCCAACCCCATTCTGCCGCCCATAGACGTGTCGGATGAGACGATCTTCGATACGTTCTTTTTCCCGCTGCCCGATCCGCTGCCCGAGGAAATCGGGGTTCAGTACGTCAATGACGGCGCTGAGCCGGGGTCGAACATCGATCGCAACCTCATCGTTGACAGCATCGAGTTGGCGAATGGTGTGCTGGAATCCGAGATCGATGGCTTCTTCACGCCCGATGGACCTGTCCCCAATGCGGAAGGCCCGCGCGAAATCCTGTTCTGGAACGGCACGCTCGCCTTTGACATCGCGACCATCACCGTCGTTGCGGGCGGCACGGGAGGTCCCGATGCGCTCCCTGCCTTCGAGGTTCTCGTGGACGGCGCATCGGTCGGAGATGCCACGATCCTCGATCCACAGACCAACGCCGAGGCTGCTACAGGTTTCGAGACGGACATGTTCGTCTTTCTGATCGATCCCGATACACCGCCAGAGACTGTCACCATCAGCTTTGACTCGGATGGAAGCGATCCGGGCACAGGCGAGGACGTGAACCTCTTTGTCGACAGCATCGTAGTGGGTGGTGTCGCGTTCGAAAGCGAAATCGCAGGTGACTTCACGCCGTCAAGCCCGGCGCTGGCAGACGATCCACGCTTCACCGGACCACGTGAGGCGCTTTGGGTGAATGGCGATCTTGAGTTCGATCTGGGTCTGGCGGTTGTTTGAGCCGGGACGGTGTCATCTCACCCGGTAGAGAAGCGATCGACGATGAGGCCCCTGTGCCAGAGGCTGCCTGAGCGCCGCTCTGGCCATACCTCTGGCGTGGGCCCCGCCCCGAGCGGCCTGCCATTGTCAGCTCCAGGCAACAAATGTGGATTGGCGCTTCTGGACGAGCAATCGCCACAAAGTCCACGCACGCCGGACGATGCTGACAGCAGTGCCCTTGCTCTTGGCGAGGTCCAGAGTTTCGTCGTTGCCGACCACCACCTCAGGGGTGGCCAATACCCATCCCTTAGACCAGATTGCTGGTGGCAGTGCTTTCAGCTTCGCTCTCATCTGCTTGCTTGGCGGCTTCCGCCGCTTCGGTGGGCGTCGCTGTGATCCTGAAGGCGCGGCTGCCTTCCAGCTCACGCCAGAAGGCCATGTTCGAGAAGCGCTTGAAAAGATCGGGCGGCAGGATGGTCTGGCGCTTCTGTGGCGACACCTTCGGGCGCACGCGGTGCAATCCGGCCAAGCCCAACGGCTGATCAAAGCCTGGCGCATCATAGGACACATTTTCGAAGTCATAGTCGAACGGTGCGAGCCCGAGGAACTCGTCGATCAGCCCAAAAGCCTCCTGCGGGCGGCGGGTCAGGATCTCGTAGTCGAGGATCAAAAGCCGATCCGCATGCTCGCCATAGCAGGCCTCGCGCAGCGCCTGCCAAGCATAGCCCACGAGCCGGTTCGGGCCGGCCAATGCCTCGAGACGCGTATAGACGGTAGCCCGCTCGCCAGGCGCACCGAACAGACGCGTATGCTCAAAGGCATTGTTGCGGAACTGGCGCTCCAGGCTGTCCATCACCCAAGCGACATCGCGCACGCAGCAGATCAGTTTCGCGTCGGGGAACAGGCGGATCAGCGCAGACAATTGTGCGGTCCATGCCCGATTGGTGTCAAAGATCACGCGCTCCCGACGATCCGCGTAGTAGCTGGTGAAGAGGCCACGCAGCAGACGCGCACGCTGGTCCTCATCGACCATCGGAGCCAACTCGGAGCCGGCGGACACCTGGGCGATCAATGTGTCGAAAAGAGAGGCCAGCGGACTCGACATACCTGCGTGCAGATCGGGATTCTGGCGCAGGATGGCCGCGGTCAACGTCGACCCTGATCGGGGCAGACCGGAAATGAAATGAAATCGCTGCACGATGCAACCTCGTGAGAATATGATGAACGCCCCATGCTAAGTTATCGGGACACATTTTCCATGATCTGCGTCGACCGGAGAGCAGTTTTCTCGAACAATTTTTCACGCACCGCGCGTTCACGGCCCAGCTCTCGAGCCGGCCCTCGTTGACATTGGCACCTGATTTCGAGGCATCACTTGGTCTGGCGCAGGGAGCCCGAACGTGCTGCTGACGGGCGCATCCGATGACACCATAAAGGCCGCTCAAGCATGGTGCGGAAAGGCGCATCGGTTCGACGCACTGCACCAAGCAAGTGGGCGCATCCACCTTCAGCCACACGGAAGGCCTCGATATGCAGAGTGATCGGTTGTTCTCATCCACCCACTTGTGAAAAACGCACACTAGAGTTCCTCTATTGCCCGAATATTAATTAAAAACCGTCGAAGCTATCAAAAACGTTAGTCCGTATCGCACGTAAGAATCATGCTCTTATGAATTAATTTGCATATGAAGCGCTCAATATGAGTGATGTAGACGAAAAAATGACAGTGTATTTATCGCATACAGCTCCATGCAAAATATTCAACGTTTTTATTGAAAATTGATGCGCAATATTAAAATAATCCACTAGTACTTAGTGCGTTAAAACTGCCGAGCCACAGTCATTTTCGAAATATTTTGCAACTTGATCTCCAATATCAGTGACGCAAGCGACCACAGTCCAAGCTGGACCTGCTTTCTCTGCTGACCTGAACAGTGCGACAGATCAAATCGTGCAGGCGCATCGTTGACCGCAATGCACAGGCAACCTTTGTCATCTGATCGCAACGTCCAGCCAAACGACGATTTCCATGTGAAATTTTCTATTGGGGAATTGAACAATGACGACTGGTGTTGGTGCCTATGAAACGCTGAATGAGGCGGTACCGAACGGTGTCCTCGATCTCGAAATCATCACCTCCACGACGGCCACGACACCTGTGGTCATCGCGCCTGGGATATCGTTGGTCAACGCCGAGACCTACAACGGCGCCATCCCGGGACCCACGCTTCATCTGACTCAGGGCGAGACGGCCATGAGAACATGCTTATCGACGGGGTTTTGCCCGGCGATGGCACCAACGGCACCGCCAACGAGACCATGCGGCTCGTTCTTGCCGACACGACATTGTGCCCCCCGCCGTCCCAGTCCTCCGACCTATCAGGTCAGCGATGTGTGGGGCCGCAATTCGACGATGCAGGCTGAGTTTGGTGCCTTGGTGAGGCGCCCGGTACACAGCCCGGGGACACCGGGCGATCTTTGTTTCAACGCGACAAGTCCCGACAATCCCCACCACGAGGGTGCGCCCGGGGCCGTCTTCAACGAGGGTGAAATCCCAAACATCCAGTGCTCAGTGGCGGACGCACAAACGAAGGACGAACTCTATGTGACGTTCGCAAACTCCTGGCGTGTGACGCGGGCAACAAGCCTGTTCACTTACGAGCCGGGCACGTCAGCAGAATTCTTTGCCGACCCGAACTGGCCAGCGCAAGAGCCGCCCTGCACGGCCAAACCGGGCCTCGAGTTGCCGCTCCAGACGGGTCCTGCCGCCGACAAACGAAGAGGACGCTGCGGCAATCTGCGAGATCGTGGACGATCCTGCGTTGCGGAAGGACTGTGTCTTCGATGTCGCCACGACCAGAGATGAAAGCTTCGCCAAAGCATACGCGTTTGCTGAACGTCACCGTCGCGAAGCCGTCTCCGTAAGGGTGACGGCGACGGCGAAGGGAGAAGACGGATATTCGCTCCCTATCATCGTGGCCACCCTCAGTCGGCATCGGGACAAACCCAAGGGGCATGTTCGGGTCACTGTCGACGGCGAGACCTTCGCTGACGGCATTGAACTGGAAGACAATTGCCGAGCGGTCGTCGATCTCGAGGCCCGACCCGGCGCAGCTCGCGTGCAAGCGGAGTTCGTACCGGCCGAGGACCGCACCGCAGGGCCACCCACCCTCAGCCCGCCAATCGAGGTCGGTGACGGCTGCGAGGACGCGGAGACCTCGGGAGGCACGGACGAAACGCCCGGAGAAATCCACAGCAATGGGTGGCGGCTCTTCGCGCTGATCCTGATCATCTTGCTTGCATTCGCCATTCTCTGAAGGTGGGGCGCCGGGCGCTGGCCGAGCAGCGCCAGTCTGGAAGCGCTACTCAACCAAAGGCTTCGTCACCTTGGCCGGAGCTGGCAGAGTTTTCTGAGGCACATCCGGACCAAGGACCGTCGGAACATCTTGATCGCCTACGGAGGGCACCTCCTTCCGTGCGCCATCTGGTTTGGGCGCAGGCCTCTGTCCACGGCGGAACAATCCCGGGCGCTCCACAGCGTTGAGAAGAAAGAGACTCGCGAGCGGCCGAGACATCTGCCTGTCCGGGAAGTGATTGTGAAAGAGCGCGGCAGCACCTGACGAGTCGGAGAAAAATTCGTAGACCCTCTGGTGTACGAACTGCACGAGTTCGGGCTTTGATGCGGTGATTACCAAAGCATACGGCTCATAGGTATATGTTTCGCCGGCGAGTTGATAATCTGGACAGCGCTTGTCCGTGACGTGCGCGACGAGTTTGCCTGTGATGATGTCGATATCACCAAGATAGACTTGGGTCGTCGTCGCGTCCGCCCCTGTCTCTGCGCAGAACCATTCGACCATCTCCGAGTGATCGTCGGCACGACAGAAGTGGTACTTGCGCGGATTGTCCGGTTCACCATCGCCAACAGGGCGGGAAGGTTTTGGCTTCGCAAAGTCAGCTTCAGCCTGCTTGCACTCGTCGAGCGTCATCCAAGTATGTTGAGCGGAATTCTTCTCTGAAGGGCTCTCAGATGTGCGCCCCGCAGGCTGTCCCGCCCCATTGGCCGGAGGTTTCTTGCAGGTTGTTCTTTCGAAGGCCCAATTGGCGCGAAAGAGGTCCGCACGGCAAGCATCGATCGCCACTTCCTCGGCGGTACCGCCGTCCAGGTAAGTCATGAAGATCGGCCCCGATTTGTTGCCGTTGTCGCGGTAGGCATAGGACACGCCTGAGGCGAACACGATCGGCGAGAATATGCCATCCGTCCGACCCGGCTTGGAGGGCATCTTGTAGGTGTCGATCGAGTATCTGAGCGTCACCGGATCGCAGATGACATCGAGCTTTCCCGGCACATCCCGTTCGTTCAGACGCCGAAGACGCTCGAAACGCTTGCTCCCGGCGTCGAGCCTCTTGCTGACGAGGGTGTATCTGTCGTTGGCGAAGATCTTGTGGCACAGATCCGCGATGAACCCGGTATAGCGCTCGATCCCGGCGTTCCTGACGCGGTAGGAAAACGGTTCAGCGTCGGTGCGAAATCCGACGAACACTTCTTCAGGCAGGTCTGGGCTTTTTCTTTCAGCCTGACGCGGCGTTCCGGGACTGCTCTTGATCTCGTCGAGTGTCTGGGCCTCTGCGGAGATCGCACCGGCAGCCACAATGAAAATTGCGAACCCGGTGGTCACTGCGGCGGTTGGCGGGGTCGCCAGAAGTTTGCCTGCTTGACGTTTCCGTACACGGGTATCGCGTCGTCACCGATCTTTCGGGGTATGAAGTATGTGGCGGACAGGAATGCCATCACGGAGAACACGACCGCGTGCACAAGCGAATACCGGTTGATCACTTTGAACGACAGCAAGTTGGACAGATCGTCGGACTGGTTGACTGAACCGGGCGGTCCGAACCATCCAAGCTCGTATCCCACGCCCAACCAGCCATAGGCGTAGGCGCTGTAGAATGCCAATGTGATCAGCGCACTGGCGAGCCCGAACAAGATCAACGGCCGACGTGTCTCGAGATCCCGGAAGCGCTTGTGATCAATCGCAAGCACGACGAACGTGACCTGAACGGCACTCACCCAGAACAGTGTCGTGGCCAGCTCGAGGAAGTTGAAGTCATCCGATATGAACTTCTGCAAGAACATCTTTTCGCTGTCCGAGTTCAGTGCAGCCCACAGTGCATGAAGCGGCACGAGCAGAATGCAGGACACAAGCAGGCCCAGTCCGATCGCCATCAAAAGTTGCTGCGTCATGATGCGATCGAGATCGCCTATGCGAATGGGCAGCCACCTGTCCCGGTCGCGGTGGAAGTGGCGCAAGGTTGTTGCGGCAGCGACGGGAAACCAAAAGAGCGCCGCCACACGCGCAGTCTCGAACAGAGCGGTGTACGTAACGGTCCGCAGTGTTGTGTCAGCCGAGCCGATCAAAGGGTGGAGCCCCACATAGACACATGCCGCGTAGGTCAGGAAAACGGGAAACATGGCCATGCCGATCCAGAATCCCGGACCTTCTTGGATCGCAGACCCTCGAAACGCCTGTGTCACGATTGCCTCGAGCTTGCGATCATGGATGTTGCTGAACTCCCGGTCGCGCTCGGCGTACACCACGATAATGGCACAGAGCTCGTCGCGCAGCCGGTTGATGCCTTCCCGCAGGCTGATCCAGTGGCGCTCCAGCCGTTTGCGATGCAGCAGCAAGCGATCCTGTTCCGACAGCCGCTGACCAGCCTCAGTCTGGGAGTCTGGTGCATGCTCATAGCTTTGCCCGAGCAATTCGTCGAAGTCCTCCAGGATGACTTCGGCATCGCTGATCTGTGTTCGCGCAAAGCTCTGTAGCGCCGTTCGCACCTCAGCATTCGGCCAGTAGGCACGCTCCTCCTCGAGCCATATCAGCAAGTTGGCCAACTGGTCACGCGCGCGCATGGTCCGGATGACGGTCTCACGGTCAGTGACATGGCTGACGAGCCAGGGCGGCGCCCTCGTCTCGATGGCGACAGAGTTGTGATCAGGGTCCGTCTCGACATACTCGGCAAGCAAGCGCTCGAAGCGCATGGCCTTGCGTTCGACCTCGACCGGAATGCCGATCGCCTTGTGCGCCCATTGGCGAAGCTTGTTCTCGGCAAAGTCGACAGGTTTGAGGGCCGGCACCAATCCCGCCATGCCGAAACTGACCATCAGCGGCCACTCGGGTCCATTGAAGTTGACCTGCGGCAGGGGGCTTTGCACACCGGCGGAGGTGACGATCTGGGAGATGTCGAAGAACAGTTTTCCGAAGAAGGTCAAGACCAGGTAGATCGCCAGCAGCATCGCAATGTAGAGCGCCCGCGCCACACGCATCTCGCCGTGTGCTCTTAGGTCGACAGGTGACAGCTCGCGCAACACGCTGTAACTGAAACTGTCGGGTTGGAAGGAGTGGCGACGAAATCGCTCGTTGGCGAAGACCACGATCACCACGATGCCGATCATGGTGGCAATCAGGAACCCGCTGTCGAGATCGAAGTCTGCGAGAAAGAAGGGCAGCCCACGCACATCGTTCTGGCCTAAGGCTTCGAGCTTGTGGAGGTTCCAATAACTTCTCTCAAGACCAGCGGGCCACACGCCCACCGGATCGGCTGCTGGCTCAGCCATTTATCTACCTGTCAAAAAATTTCAGAAGAAGCGACCGCACCGGCCGTCGTCTGATCAGCAGTTCTGGATCTGTGGATTACAGGGATTGACCTGAGTGTCGGTGCTCACCAACGTCGTGGCACCTGAAATGCCAACCACGACCATCGCAACGAATAGAACTATCTTCATATCGAAAATTCCCACTGACTTTTCGAATGGAGCTTAACAAAGAATCGATGCTCTTTAAAGTTGAATTTCCATGGCACACAACCAGATTTACAAATGCGCTTACATTTGCGCTGTGCTGATTTGTTCGCGATGCCTCAGCACCTCGCGCTGGTTCTGCAATGACTGTGCAGGAATTTGACCTGCCCGCCGAGGTTACACATCAGTCGATTTGATGCATACTATCGCTTCGGTGCCGTGCGCTGACGTGATCGTCACTGCACCGACCACCGCTGTTGTGCGCAAGTTCTAAAGACTGCTTCGCGAGTGGACTTGATTTGCTCGCGTCGTGGCGCGACGTCGGCTGCTGCGGATCGCCGCCCCTCGAAAGCCTTCAACCAAGACGCCCGAGAAGTGCTCAGGCGGTCACTTCAGGGCGCGGATAGAGCTCGCTCATCAGTGCGGATTGACCATCGGATTCGACCAGCCGAACGTGGTGGCGGCGAAGCTGACGAGGCTCGCCGACGCCGCAGCTGTGCGCGATCATCTCGACCTCCTTGATGACGACTTTCGCGTAAGATGCGACGTTCTTGTACTTCTCGCGCGGAACGAGGCCCTTCTGGAAACGCGGATTGTGCGTGGTGATCCCGGTCGGGCACGTGTTCTTGTTGCACTTGAGTGCCTGAATGCACCCGAGCGAGAACATGAACCCCCGCGCCGAGGCGACGAAATCTGCACCCATAGCAAGCGCCCAGGCAACTTCAGAAGGCGTCACGAGTTTGCCGGATGCAATGATCGGCACCCGTCCACGCAGCCCGCGCGCGTGAAGCACGTTCGAGACCATCGGCAACGACTCGCGGATTGACAGACCGACCAGATCCATCAGCGGCATCGGCGCGGCACCGGTCCCGCCATCGCCCGAGTCCACCGCGATAAAGTCCGGCGCGCTCTCCGGACCGCGGCGCTCGATCTCGTCGCACAGTTCCTCGAGCCAGTCGACGCCGCTGACAACTGCCTTGAACCCCACAGGTTTTCCTGTGACCTCGCGGATGTGGTGCACCATGTCGAGCAAGTCTGCACAGTTCGCGATCTCGGGATGGCGGTTGGGTGAAATCGATGCCTGGCCCTCGGGAATACCCCGGATCTCGGCGATCTTGGCAGTGACCTTGCTCGCGGGCAGGATACCGCCCTTGCCGGGTTTGGCGCCCTGCGAGAGCTTGATTTCGAACATCCGCACCTGAGGATGCGCGGCCACCGCACGCAATTTGTCGTCGCTCAGCCTGCCTTGCGCATCACGCACGCCGTACTTCGCGGTGCCGATCTGAAAGACCACGTCGCAGCCACCCTCGAGGTGCCAGTCCGAGAGCCCGCCCTCACCTGTGTTGTACCAGATCCCGGCCTCGGCGGCGCCGCGGCTGAGCGCTTTCACGGCAGGTCGCGACAGGGCACCAAAGCTCATGCCCGAGATGTTGAAGAACGACGGCGCGTCGTAGGGCACGCGGCAATGCGGTCCGATGCGCATCGGTTCGGTCTTCGCATAGTCCTGATCCAAGGGTGGAAACGGGGCATTCACGAAAATCGCGGTGCCCGCCTCGCGCAGGTTCCGCGTCGAGCCGAATGCGATCACGTTCGTGCTCTCCTTGCCGTCGCCGGCGTGAGAGATCCAGTTTCGCTTGGCCCGGTTGAAGGGCATCTCCTCGCGGTCCATCGCAAAGAAGTACTGACGAAAGAAGTCACCGAGTTCCGTGAACAGATAGCGAAACCGGCCGAGCACGGGGTAGTTGCGCCGCACCGCGTCCTCTGTCTGCAAACGGTCGATCACGAACATCACGACGATGGCGAGCACGGCGATACCGATGCCGACCACGAACAATGCTGCAACGAATTGCAGGCCGGTGTTCACAAAGTTCCAGAAAAGCATGCGCGCCCCGTCCTGTTGTTTTGTGCCGTTGGCACAGAATCACTGTGGCTCCCACAGGATCAACCCGATCATGCGTCGGCAACGTGACATTTGAAGCTATTTGATTGCAGCCAAAGCACGACTTTGGCCGTGGGCGCGCCAGGCTATCAGTCAGGGGAGGCGCAGAAGTGCGCCGCCAACGGCGCGGAGGATTGTTGCATCATCCGTCAAAACCGGATGGAACGACACTCACCGTGAACCGGGTGCGCGCCAAGAGCCAACACCCCGCCACAGGGCCGGATGCACGCACCCCTGAACCATCCATGAACGGGACCGGTTCAGAGATGCGCACGTGGCCAGTCTAGCCGGCCGTGTACTCCTTGGACTTGAACGTCAGGTGCTGCACCGAGGCAGGCGCGCCGGCAAGCTTGCGGATGTCCGCCCAGGTCTGCTTGTAGTTCGGCAGGATCAACTCGTTCGTACCGTCGTTGATGACGTTGCCCTGCGTTCCGGTTGGCGAGGCGAACAGCATGAACGTTTCTTTTCTCTTCGCCGTCGGGGTCGGATAGGCCATCGCCTGGGTTGCCCCGTCATCGTTCACGATCTCGACCAGATCGCCCGCCGCAACCCCGAGCTCGGTCATGTCGTCGGGATGCATCTCGATGAACGGGTATGGATAGCGATCGGCCACAAAGTCGTTGTCCTGATCGAGGAACCAGTTCTGCCAGTTGATGTTTGACCGGCCGTTGTTGATCAGGAACGCGAACTTGTCCTTCTGCGCCTGCTTTCCGGGCGCTTGCAGTCCACGCCACGCCCCGGCGCAGAACAAGGCCTTCTTGTCCTCGCGGCCATGCCGGTCGAACGTCCCGTCCGCGTAGAGACGCTTGGTGCCGACGAGCTGACCATTCTCGAAGCCCACAACCGGCTCCTGGACACCGTTGTTGCCCATGGCGCGCAGGCGCTCATAGGTCACATCCGGGTTGCCCTGGTTGTAGCCGTCCATGAAGGCATCTTCCTCGGTCTGCCAATCATAGCCCTGGAATTGGGCTGCATAGTCTGCCTTGCCCATCTCGGTCAGCACTTTCTCGAGATGCTGAGCGAGCCCCGCCGCAATCAGACAGTCGGGTTTCGACGATCCGGGGCCGTCCATGAATTTCTCGACAAGCCGCATGCGCCGCTCGCCATTCATCGAGGTCAGGTTCATCTCACCGGATTCCACCGCCGGCAGAACGACGTGCGCGGCCTGACCGATCTGGCTGTGGATGACGTCGACGTTGACCGAGAAGATGCCACCCGCGTTGACCGCCTCGACGATCGCATCAACCATCTCGGCGCGCGTCTTGCCGGCGGCCGCGTCCATCGCCTCCTTCACCATGTTCGAGCGCTTGTTGTAGATGCGCTTGAACTCAGTGGCGTTCAGCGTGGTCTTGTAGTGGTCGCAGGCCCACACGTGGTGCACCTTGCCGCCACCGTTGATGATCAGATCGTCCAGATAGGGTGCCGGGCGTCCGACATGGCCCTCGGCAGGACGATAGTAGCCTTCCTGGTGGCCTCCCAGTCGGCAGACGCCCCCGCCTTCGCGCCCGATGTTGCCTGTGGCAAGGCCAATGTTCACCAATGCGCCGATGGTGCGGTAGTTGTCATTGCCCCAGATGATGCCCTTCTCGTAGGCGGTCACGCATTTGCGGCGCGCGCCATCCTTCGGAGCGGCGATCCATTCCGCGGCTTTGACGATGTCCGCCTCGGGCACGCCGCAGATCTCGGCGGCCTCCGCGGTTGACATCCGGCAGGCCTCGCGGGCCAGATCGAAGGATCCCAACGCACACGGATGTGCCGTGTCTTCCGCAACTGCCTCGCCACCTTGGAAGGTCGAGTTCGCGATGAAGTCGCTGTCGACCCAGCCCTGATCGGCGATATGCGTGAAGAGCGCATTGAAGAGCGCGAGATCCGTGCCGGAATTGATCGCCAGATGCAGTACGTTCTCGGCCCCTGCGGCGTCCTCGCAGGCATTCGCCGTCACCGTGCGCCGCGGATCGACGATGACCACCTTGGCACCGTCCCGCATGCCTGGAACCATGTGGTTCAGGAAGAGGTTTGTCTGCGTCTCGAGCGGGTTGGCCCCGATCAGGAAGATCGTGTCGGTCAGGCCGTAGTCCTCATAGGCGTAGTTCAGCTCGCCAATGCCCATGTCACGCGTGGAGTGAACCTCGGAGTTGTAGGCGGGCCGGTTGTGGATCCGGCAGTTCTTGACCTTCATGCTGCCGAAGTAGAGCTTGCCGGTGCCCCAGGTGTTCTCATAGCCGCCGGCCGATCCGCCGTGGTCGAACATCGAGACGTAGAGATCGTCTTCGTTGTCGCTCTCGATCACGCGCGCGGTCACACGGGCGACGAGGTCCAGCGCATCCTCCCAGGACGTCGGCTGCCAGGTGCCATAGCGCCAGACCATCGGATCCGTGAGACGCTGTTGCTGCGTGCCGGTGACGTGAGACGGGCGGTTTTCGGCCATGCGGGCGCCGCGGATCGAGCCAAGCCCCGAATTGACGACGCACTCCTGATCGGGCTTGATCACCAGATGGACGTCTTTGCCGTCCTGCTTGACGATGTTGTACATCGACGGCGCATACCAGGCCTCCGTGTCCGCGCCCTGCTGCTGCGAGAGATCAACGCCGAACGCGTTCTCGGCAGGCGCTGTCCCGCCCTGCTTGTTCACCGGCCATGTGTAGGCATGGTAGCCGCAACCGACGATACAATAGTGGCAGGTCACGTTGGTTTTCTTGGCGTCTGCTGGAATGATCGGCAGACGGTCGATGTGTCGTTTGTAAGCCATGATCTTCCCTCCTCAGAGCACGTTCGACAGCCGGCCGTAGAGCAACTCGTCCACGCCTTCTGCGTAGATGTCGCCCGCATCGTCGACACGAAGGATGTACTGGGGAAGATTCTGGGTCGCCTGCCCCCAAATCTGCTGACCACCGGCTTCCGGATCAAAGCGCGAGTAGTGGCCTGGGCAATTGAACGAGCGGTCGTCGGCGTTGTAGCTCAGCGGATAGCCCTTGTGCGGACAGATGGTCGAGAAACCAACGATGTCCCCATCCGGGCCCGCGCCCCCTTCGACAGCCGTGCCAAGCTTCAGGAGAACGCCAGGCGCATCCTCGTCAGGATAGACGACCTCGAGCGGATCGTTCGTCGCCAGATCAGCGACGTTTGCAAGCCGGTTCGAAGGATACTCGACACGAGCGCTGCCTTGCGCGGCCTTTGCCTGCTGGCCCGCAACGGCGGTCGCCGCAACGCCGGCTGTTGCCGCAGCACCGCCACGCAAGAACTGCCGGCGGCCGACATCAATCAACTTTCGACACGTCATGTTTTCCCTCCCCAGGGTTTCTTGGATCAGCCAGTGGCTGACCATCTCGAGTTTTGATTGCTTGCTTCGTTTCGTGCGGCTCCGCGGTTGCGGAAACTGAAAGCCAACCGGGATTTTCCGATGCCATGCGTCGAGGCCCTAGAATTTTCTACCGCAGAAAAAGCTCAGTCATTCTGGCGGAGAAAATCGCCAACTGGCAACCAATATATAAGTCACTACTACTTACATATTTCCGCGAAAATGCTTGGGCAGACTAAGAGTAGCATCATGATCGATTGATCGACGCTCTCAAGTATCAAAGGTTGTAGTGAAGAAATTTACACGGACTGCGCATCAGTATTTCGATCCGTTGTGCCCGCGGGACCCAGGGGCCTGCATCGACGGTGTTTTGGCGCTCATGTCACATGGCACTGTCGGCCTGAAGGCGCGGTGCGTCAGGCGAAAGGTCGTTCCGGTTCCGCGTGCCACAACGAGCAGGGGCGCGTACGCCCGGCTCATTTCACAAGCGGCCAAGAGCCATTTGCCGCCGCCATCGATCGGCGCAGAGACCCCCTTGTGCTCGGCTGGCGGCCACCCCAGAGTGTGGGTGACATGCTCCTCATCCTGGCACCATCCAATGTCGCCTTCCCAGGCAATCTGTCCATCCAGACGGTGCCCAGACGGTTTCTGACCCTCGGGCGGCGGGTGTACCCTCGCCGTGTCCTTGGCGGTCTTTTCTGGCGAACGGTCTTTGAGGCACCCGTGGCCCGGTACATGGTTGCCCTCTCGATTTTTCCGATCGCACTGCTGTTCCGCCCCGAATGGGCGCTGCCGATCAGTCTCGCCCCGGTGCCGATGGCCATGTTCGTGATGGTGTTCGAGAGCTATGTGCTCTCGGTCCCCAGCCGAGCGGCCCGCCGTGCGCTCATCGATCCGGTGGAAGCTGATCGAGGTCTCGACCTCCTCCACGTCCGTGCAAATGAGGTCCTGACACGCATTGCTGCAGGGCGAAAGCTGACGGAGGGCACCCTCCACCTGGTCATCGAACAGTCCGAGCTGCTGCGCATCCCGCCGCTCACATATGTCTCGGTCCAGCAGGACGGTCCCGAACCGGCGTTTCTCGACTTGGATGACGACGAGCAAACGCAGATCAGGTCGACGCTGTTTGATGGGGATCTGGACGAGCGCAAGCTGCGCCTGATCAGTGTGGCACAGAACACGCCCATCCGGACCTTTGCGCTCGAGGCGGGGAGCGTGTCCGCTCATGCCCGTCTGGCAGCCCTCGCCGCTAGTGGGCGAGGCTGATCACGCGGCCGAACGGCGGCTTGCGATCGGTCAGGGACGGCACTGCCCAAAGCACCGGAACCCCGCGAGGTGCTTCGCCAAACGGTCCCTCCAGATCGGTCAGCACGACGATGATCGAGGGATCAAGGACGCATGCCCGCTCGATCACATCGACAAAGCTCGTGCCGCCCTCCCGACTGAAGTCGATGCGTCCGATTTCACCAATCCAGTCTGGGCCGCCGAGCAATCGCTCAGACTGCACCACTTCGTCGAACACCAGCAGGTGCACATCCGCCGAGGTGCGTCGCGCGATGGCCGCAAGCTGGGCGGCAAACTGGCGCAACCGCACATCGTCGATCGATCCGGAGCTGTCGAGCGCCACGGCGATCCTGGGCTGCTCGTGATCCTGGCGGAGGCTCGGCTGAAAAACAGGCACAGATGTTCCGCGCTGTCGGGCCAGACCCTCGGTCGCAAGCCAGCGTCGGGACGGGCGGCGATAGGATGGGTAGCGCTCCTGCAAGAGCGCCTTGCTCACCAGACCTCTGAGAAGGGTCTGCCACGGCGTGCGCACCTCGGGCAGATCAGCGATCCGAAAGCCAAGCGTCCCGATCCCGCGCCCCGCGCGCCGTCCCGCATCCATGGCCTGCGCGATACGCTGCTGCCACTCGGCGGCTTGGTTGCGGTCGCTGGCATCATCGGACGGTTCTTCCGACGCGACGAGATCCCTCGCGAAGCCTTGCTGTGCGGCAATGTCCCGGATGCGATCGGCCCGCTTGACGGGGCTCGCCGGATCAGTGTCCTGCCGGGATCGGCCGGTTTGGCGTTCATGCAGCAGCATCACATAGAGCGCATCGGTATCGATGCGGCTCAGGGCGCCGTTCGTGCGATCGTCAGAGGACCCGGTCGCCTCAAGAAGTCCACCAAGGGTCAGGCTGGGGCGGGGCAAAGCATAGCGCGCGAGCAGCAGCGTTTCGTTGACGATCGCATCGGCGGCAATGTTGTAGACGTCCTCCTCGAACGCATTCCCGAAGCGCAGAAACATCGCGCGGCTGCGTGGCCCGTGTCGGAAAGCAATGTGCAGAACATGGTGCGCGGCCAAGCCAACCTGCACATGGGGCTCCAGCAGTTCGAAGCCCGGGCCATAGCTGATCACGTCACCTGCGCTCCAGGCGGGTGCGACATGGCCATCGCTATCGCGATGGCGACACCAAAGCGCCAGCACACCAAGCGCGGGATCGTCCTCGGCGAGCTTTCGCAAAGCATACCCCGCGCGCCGCGAATGGGCGGGCATGCTCAGTCGAGCCCGGCTGCGCGACGTTCATGGGCGTATGCCTGATAGGCCGGGCTGGCGAGAACGGCCTCACCAAGCTCGAGGTCGAGGGCTTTCTGGATCAACAGCTCGAACCCGTAGGTGCAGAGTTCAGCCAGCGGCATCTGCCTGAACCCCGGCTCGTCTCGCTTGCCCGCCAGTTCGCGCAGGCCGGCCATGACCTCGACAACCTCGCGCACGGTGCTCGTGTTCAGGCTGCCGACAAGGCCAAAGACCAGGGCATTGAGGCCATGCATCGACACCGGGTAGAGCGTCCAGCGCCGGGCTGCGTCCGCCTCGAGCAGATCGGCAACCTGCACGCTGGCGGCAATCTCATCGGCAACCATTGCGAACTCGGCGGCGACAGCTTCGCCCACCGTGCCCGAGACGAGAATGTCGCGCAGGCTGCGGTCCGGGTGCGTCTTCACGATATCGCTCACGCGCGCCCATGAGCGGGGCGTCGCCGCAATCATGTCCCCGGACTGCAGGATGCGTTCCGTGGTCTCCAGCAGGTCGGTCCTCGTCTTGATGAAGGCGATGACAGTGGGATGCAGTCCTCGGGGCAGCGCATAGTTCTCGAGCCAGTCCTGTGCCGTCGCAACGACGTTCACATGAACCAGCCGATCCGACAGCGCGGTTCCCATTTCATAGGCCACGGCACCATCCTCGGCGGTGTTGCCCGCCGCAACGATGAACACCGTGTCCGGCAGGCGATGCGGTCCGACCCGCCGTTCCTGAAGCAACCCGTAGACCGCGGGCTGCAGCGCGGGCGCCGCCGCCGTCAACTCATCGAGGAACAGGAGCGCCGGGCGGTGAGGATCATCCGGCAAATCCTCAGGTCGGTACCACACGGTCTTGAGTGTCTCATGGTCATAGTACGGCAGACCGCGGAGGTCCTGAGGCTCGATCGTGGTCAGGCGCAGATCGAAAAGCTGCGCCCCACGCTCGTCGGCCAACTGGCGCACGATCTCGGTCTTGCCCACGCCGGGGCGGCCATGCAGCATGTAGGAGACCAGTAGGTGCCCATCGGCCTGCGCCTCCCAACCGGCACGCAGAACCTTCAACGCCTCTCCTGCCGCCACGGGCCGGGTGTTCACAGCCATCTTCGCCTCGCATGATTTGCAAAGGAGGTATCGCGCTCTGCCCGCTTGGCAAAGTAAGGTTTTCAGGCGCAGATTCCCGGAACGCGGCAACGCGCCTATATGATGTGGAAGCAGAGGGCTCAGAATGACCGCGACCATACCATTCGACAACAGCTATGCGCGGCTGCCGGCACGGTTCTACACGCGCCAGCCCCCGACCCCCGTGGCGACACCGTCCCTGATCAAAACCAATCACCGGCTGGCGACGCGGCTCGGTCTTGACGTTGCAGCGCTCGAGGCATCGGAGATGATCGCAGCACTCGCCGGAAGCGATGTCCCCGAAGGCGCAGAGCCCCTTGCCATGGTCTATGCCGGGCATCAGTTCGGCGGCTGGAGTCCGCAGCTCGGCGATGGCCGGGCGCTCCTGCTGGGCGAGGTCGTGGCGCCAGACGGGGCGCGGTTCGACATTCAGCTGAAAGGCTCCGGCCCGACGCCCTACTCACGCATGGGGGACGGGCGCGCTCCACTGGGACCGGTGCTGCGCGAGTACATCGTCTCGGAAGCGATGGCCGCACTCGGTGTGCCGACCACCCGGTCGCTGGCCGCGGTCGCAACCGGCGAGCCGGTGTTCCGCGAGCATGCCGAGCCCGGCGCGGTGCTCACCCGGGTTGCCGCCAGCCATATCCGCGTCGGCACGTTCCAGTTCTTCGCGGCACGCGAGGACACGGAAGCCGTGCGTCTGCTCGCCGATCACGCGATCGAACGGCACTATCCCGAGGCCGCCGACGATGCGGACCCCTATGCCGCCTTGCTGACCGCCGTGATCTCGCGCCAGGCCAAACTGGTCGCCCGGTGGATGAGCCTCGGATTCATTCACGGCGTCATGAACACCGACAACATGACGATCAGCGGAGAGACCATCGACTATGGCCCCTGCGCCTTCATGGACGCCTTCCACCCGGCAAAGGTCTTCTCCTCGATTGACCAGCAGGGGCGCTACGCCTACGGCAATCAGGCGAAGATCGCTCAATGGAACCTCGCCTGGTTGGCACAATCGTTGCTGGACGTTCTGGCGGGGGACGACGCGGCACAGCTCGCAACCGCGCAATCCGCGGTGAACGGCTTTCCCGAGCTCTTTCAGCAGGCGTGGCTGTCCGAGATGCGCGCGAAGATCGGGCTCGCGGGTGCCGAGGAAGACGACGCCGGTCTGATCGAGGGATTGTTGACCTGCATGGCCGAGGCGAACGCGGACTTCACACTGACGTTCCTGGGGCTGAGCGACGGAACGGCCCGCAGCCAGTTCGCCGATCCAGCAGCGTTCGACGCCTGGGCCGAAGGCTGGCGCGCACGAGGCGGCGGCTTCTCTGAGGACCTGGCGGCAGTGAACCCGCGGTACATCCCGCGCAATCACCGGGTTGAGGCGGCAATTGCCGCGGCACTCGGCGGTGACTTCAGCCTGTTCGAGGAGCTTCTGGACGTTGTGACACGCCCGTTCGACGAACAGCCGGACCGCGCACGCTACATGCTGCCACCGGAAGCCGGCGAGGTGGTCCATCAGACCTTTTGCGGAACCTGAACCCGTCGATTTTCAGAACGTCAGCGCACAAAGGTCGCTGGGGGCGAGGATGCGCTGAAAATAGACGGGTTGGCCATCCGGGGCCCGCGCCGTGGCGCTGATCTGGAAGGCCTGCCCGTCAGCCGCGATGCAGAGACGGGCGGCGTCTATCGCGTTGGGGGTGACCGTCTCGATCCGCTGCTCGGCATGAGATGTTTCTAGACCGTAGCGCTGCGCAAGGTAGGGGCGGATGTTCAGCATCTGCAGCTCGGCGGGCGGTGTGCTTTCGAGACCGGGGGCCAATCGGCGCGGCAGGATCATCTCCGCCCCGACAGCGACCGCACCGTCCATGCGCAACCGACGGCGCAGTCTCAGGAAGACCCGATCTTCCGCGAAAATCTGGCGCCACGGACCGGCACCCTCGGTCCTGTCAATTTCGACCACCGCATGAGTGATCCGCATCCTCAGCCCGGTCGTCTTGTCGAGCAACCGGAAGTGCCAGACGTCGCGGCCTATGGCCTCGGTCGATGCAACCCGGGTTCCGTCGCCGCGGCGGCGGATGATGACGTCGTATTGCTGCAGCTCGCCGAGCGCCGCCTGCACGGTGCCCAGGCTGATGCCCATGACCATCGCGAGCTTCTTCTCCGGCGGCACGAGGCCGCCCTTCGGCAGCACTCCTTTCTCGATGGCCGTGGCAATCGCCAGGCGGGCCGCCGTTCGCTTTGTGATGCGGGACTGCCCGGCCCAGCGCGCAAACTCGGCCGCTAGAAAGGTCTCCGCATCCGTCTCGGGTGCATGTGCCGTCATGACCTTAGAGCTGCTCGTCCCAGAACCACCGCCGTCAACACGAAGAAGATGATCGCGAGCGGGCTGTCGAAAATCACCGAAAAGTCCGATTTGTAAAGCAGAATCGCCTGACGCAGCGACGTCTCGAGCATGCTGCCGAGCAGAAAGCCGATCACCAGGCAGACGACGGGAAACCCGGTCCGGCGCATCACCAGTCCGATGCCGGCGAAGACCAGCATGACCCCGACCTCGAACAGCGACTGTCCGGGCAGATAGACACCGACGATGCACATCACGATCACGGGTGGCAACACGAGCGCCTTCGGCGATCGCGCGATCAACGCCCAGAGCGGGATGCCGGCCTTGCCGATCACGAGGTGGACAAAGTTCGCCATCAGCATCGAGGCGAACAGCGCATAGATGACGTCGCCGTGCATCGTCAGCATGAACGGACCCGGCACAATCCCGTGGATGATGAAGGCACCGATCAGCAGAGCCGCAGCGATGTTTCCGGGAACGCCCAATGCGATGGTCGGCACAAGATTGGCGCCCACGACGGCGCTGTTGGCGGCCTCGGTCGCGATGATGCCCTCGGGGTTGCCCTTGCCGAACTCGGCTGGCTGCTTCGATGCCCGCCGCGCGGTTCCGTAGCTGAGGAACGCCGCCAGTGTGACGCCGAGGCCCGGCAGCATGCCGACACCCGACCCGATCAGCGCCGAGCGGCCGATCACCCTCCAGTGGCCGAAGAACTCCCGCAACGGCAAGGCCCGGTTGGCCTGAGCGGCAAGTCTGGCTGCGTCCTGCGCGATGGCCGGGTTGCGCCGAAGATCAAACATCTGCTCGATGATTGAGGCGAGCGCGAGTGCACCGATCGCCAGTGCGGTGAGCGGCAATCCGTCATAGAGATTGACCTCGTCGAAGGTCATGCGCGATGTGCTGTCCACCGGATCGAGCCCGATGGTCGATAAAAACACACCGGCGAAGATAGCGATGAGCCCCTTTGCCGGGGACTCGCCCGAGATGCCCGCCAAGAGCGCAAACGCAAACAGCAGAACGGCCGTGTATTCCAGCGGACCGAACTCAAGCGCGATCGCCGCGAACGGGACGACCAGAAAGATCAGCAGAACATCCGAGATCGTGTCGCCGCTGACCGAGGAGTAAAGCGCGAACTTCATCGCACGTTCCGCCTCGCCGCGTTTCGCCATCGGATGCCCGTCGAGCGCGGATGCGGCGGCCTCCGGTGTTCCGGGCGAATTGAGCAGGATGGCGGGGATGGCGCCGCCGGAGGTGCCGCCTTTGTTGACCCCGACAAGAAAGGCGATCGCCGATATCGGGGACATGTAGTAGGTGACGGGCACCAGCACCGCCAGCGCCGTCACGCTGCCAAGGCCGGGGATCGCGCCGATCACGATGCCCAGCGTTACCCCCGCCGCGATGAAGATCAGGTTTGTCAGCGTGAAGGCCGCTTCGAAGCCGGCGGCGAGGTTCTCTATCATGACCGTCCGGGACTGCGCCGTGTCACGGCAGATCGACTGTGAAGAACTGCCAGGCGCCAAGATCGACCACCACGGCAAACCCCACGGCCAATGGCGCGATCACCCACCACTGACGGTATCCGGTCACGATGCCGCCGAGCAAGACGATGGCAATCGCCACGGGGACGAAACCGAGCGCCGGAAGCGCGAAGCCGATTGCCGTGGCGGCGAGCCCCCAGATGAAAAGCTCGAGCAGGATCGTCATCGCACCGAGTTCCCCGGCCTCATCCGACGGGCGACGCAGCCGGTGAACCGCCATGCCGACCGACAGAAGCAGCACCAGGGAGGCGGCGATCGTGGGAAAGAGTGCGGGCGAAAGATCCGCGTCACTCATCGGAGGCTGGGTATGGCTCGGAATCAACCAGACCAGACAGATGGTCGCGACTGTGGCCAAGAGCACCGCGGCCGCGACTTCTGTTCCCATGCTGATGCGCGGTGTGCTCATTGCGTCTTGGCGATGACCGACTTGAGGCCCTCCGTGGTCTTGGCAATGTCCTCCGCCAGGGCAGCCGACCCGACGAACTTGACTGGAAACTTGAGCTTTTCGGTCACAAGCTCGCCGAACTCGGCATCCTTGGTCGCCTCTTCGACCGCGCTCTCGAGCGTGGCGACAATTTCGTCCGGCGTGTCCTTGGGCACCACGATCACCGCCTGGCTGGGCATCGACACACCATAAGCCTCAGCAATCGAAACGGTGTCCGGCGAGGCGATCAGACGACCGCTGTTCATCGACATGAGGACCTTCATGTCCTCGCCATAGCGGTTGTGAATCCCGCCGGACCACGCGAAGTCGATCTTGCCACCCAGCAGAAAGGGCACCATCTCGCCGCCGCCCTTCGTCGGAATGCCGGTCCACTCCACGCCTTCCTGAGCGCCGATGTAGTTGATGTACGAGCGCGACATCGCGCTCTGATCGGCGAAGTTCAGCGCGTTGTCCTTCGCATAGGCGATCAGCTCTTCCATGCTGTCGAATGGTGCATCCGCCTTGGCGACAATGGCCTGCTGGTACTCGGTGATCTGACCGACATAGGTGAAGCTGCCGAGATCGTACTCGACCTTCTGCGTGAGCGGCGGCCACAGCAGAGAGGTCGCAGCCGCAAAGAGAAGCGTGTAGCCGTCGGCGGTCGCGTTGGCCACTTCGGTCGCCCCAACAGCACCACCCGCACCGGGTCGCGTCTTGACAACAACGTTTGTCCCGAGCGCCTCTCCCAGCGCCTTCGAGTAGACACGCGCCATGGTCTCCGTACTGCCGCCGGCCTTGTAGGGCACGACGAGCGTCACGGGCTTCTCAGGATACTCCGCTGCGGCTGAAAACGCCGTCGCGGAGACCGCCATGGCGGCGATCCCGGCAAGGGCAACACGACGGTTCAATTCAAACATTCTTCTCTCCTGTCAAACTGTCCGCTTGTGCGATGCGGTGCTTGAAAAAACTATATAGTTTAACACCCTGAGTCGATAGCGTGCACTCGTGGAAACCTCGCAGGCCTGCCCTTCGAACCGGATCAGTGGAGCCAAGAATGACCGAACCCGCGTTTTTCACCGCCGTCCAATCGGAGCTGGTTGGAGACAATGCGCCGTCCGTGCGCTCCGGGGATGATCCCAAGCTCTACGGTTCGGCAGAGCTGCACCCGACAGCGCCGGTCGAGGCGCGCAGTTTCCAGACCTTCCGTCTGACGTACACGGTCGGGCGGATCGGCGTGGACGACACCGGGGGCATCAGGGTGTGCTTCCGGATGATTTCGGACGCAGGCAAACCGCAGACCGACACCCCCACCGCACCGAATTATCTGACGGCCACATGCAGCGGCGACGGGACGATCTCGCTGCGGATCGCGCCCGAGGGGCAGCGGCCCTGGAACATGGCCATCACAGCGCAACTGAACGGCGGCTACCTCAGCGAAGGCGAAGAGATCGTGCTGACCTTCGGCGACACGTCCGAGGGCTCGCCCGGCATGTTGATGCAGACCTTCGCGGAGGGCGGCTATGAGTTCCGCGTGATGTCCGATGTGCAGGCCACCGGAAACTTCCTTCCGCTGGAGCAGCAGTTTTCGGTACCCGTCATCGCCGGACCCGCGCAGAAATGGGTCGCGGTTCTGCCCACGCTGCGTCGTCCGGGCGAGCGCTTCCATCTTGGCCTGAAGGCCGAAGACATGTGGGGCAACCCGACACGCCAGGCATCGGGCCGGGTGCGCCTCGAACCCTCCCTGCCCGTGTCAGGGCTTGCAAGTTCGTTCGACTATGCCCCTGAGGACAGGGCCCTCACCCTCGACGGTCTGAGCTGCGACGAGGAGGGTACGCTTTGGATCAAGGTTTTCATCGACGACATCGAAGTTGCCCAGGCAGGCCCACTGATCGTGCGTGCCGGACACCACGCCGGGTTCTGGGGCGATCTCCATGGCCAGACCGGGGAGACCATCGGCGTCAACACGATCGAGAGCTACTTCGACTTCGCCCGCAACAAGGCGTTCCTCGAGGTGTCGGCGCATCAGGGAAACGATTTTCAGATCAACACAGCGTTCTGGAAGAAGCTGAACAGGGTGACGGCCGAATGGAACGAACCCGGCCGCTTCACGGTCTTCCCCGGCTACGAGTGGTCAGGCAACACGGCGATCGGCGGTGACCACAACGTGTTCTTCTCCACCGAAGGGCGCCCGATCCGCCGATGCAGCCACGCCCTGCTAGAGGATCGCTCCGACATGTCGACGGACGCCAACACGCTCACCGAGCTCTATGAGGCGTTGCGCGACGAGGACGCGGTGGTCTACGCCCATGTCGGCGGTCGCTATGCCAACATTCACTATGACCATGATGCACGGCTCGAAACCGCGGTCGAAATGCACTCGGCCTGGGGAACGTTCGAGTGGATCCTCACGGACGGATTTCCGCTGGGACGGCGCGTTGGGGTCGTCTGCAACTCGGACGGCCACAAGGGCCGGCCCGGAGCGAGCTATCCGGGTGCCTCGACCTTCGGCGCGTATGGCGGGCTGACCTGTTTCCTGACCGACCGCAATGATCGCGCGTCAATCATGGAGGCACAGCGGCGGCGGCACCACTATGGGACCACCGGCTGCCGGCTCCACATGGAGGTCACGGCCGCGCTGCCCGAAGGCTCGGCGATCTGCGAGCGCAATCCGGGCGCCATTCCCGAAACACCACGCACACCGGCCGGAAGCGCCATGATGGGAGACATCGTCGAGACATCGGCGCAGGGCGTCGAGGTGAGCTTTGCCGTGCAGGCGCATGCGGGCATCGAGCGGGTGGAGTTGCGCAATGGCACCGAACTGCTGGAGACGATCCGTCCCTACGGGGTCGACGATCTCGGGGACCGCATACGCGTCATCTGGGCTGGCGCCGAGTATCGCGGGCGCGGGCGCAACACAAGCTGGCGCGGGCAGGCACGCTTCGAGGGCGCGCGCATCACGGAGTTTCAGACCATCAACCTCTGGAATCCCGAACGCACACTCACGCAACGGGGATCGGACAGCGTCGTCTTCGACACCATCACCACTGGCAACTTCATGGGTTTCGACGCCCATGTTCAGGCCAGCCCTGAGGCACGTCTGTGCGTGCGCACAAACCATGGCGAACTGGATCAGCCTGTGGCCAGCATCGGGCTCGAGCGCATCGTCCTCGATGCGGGTGGTCTGGGGCGGCAACTCTCGGTCTGCCGGTTGCCGAACGATGCGCTGCCGAGGCAGGTCACGGAGACCAGAACCATCTCGCTGAAGCAGGGACAGGACGATCCCATCTGGATCGCCGTGACAACCGAAGACGGCTACCAGGCGTGGTCCAGTCCGATCTACTTCATCTGAGACCAACAGGAGCTGGACGCGAAACAGCGGCGCGCGAGGGTGCAGGTCTGGAAGACGGCCAACTCCTGGTTTGGCATCCGATCGTGAAGCCCTCCCCGGGGCGCTCAGACCGCCATCGCCATCCCGTCCGTCGCGGGATCGGCACCACCGTCCCAGCGTCCGTCGACAACCCGGATGGCGTGGACCCAGGCAAAGGCATAGCTCGCGGCCACTCGCTGCACGGGATATCCCAGATCCACGAGGGCCCGCTCGGCTGATCGCAGAATCCGGTTCGAGAGCTCGATGACATTCGAAGTCGCCGCAAATCGCGGCGCGACCACCGCCTCCTGTGCCGACATCCCGAAGTCGAGCACGTTCAGGATGACCTGCAGGTTGCCCATCGTGATGTAGGTGGCTCCCGGCGCACCCAGCACCAGAAACGGCCGGTCGTCCCTGAAGAGGATGGTGGGCGACACCGCCGAGAAACGCGCCTTGCCCGGCGCCAGCGACCCCGATCGCCCGGGCCGCGGATCAAACACCGTCATGGCGCCGTTGTACATGAAGCCGAGCCCGTCGGTCACAACCCCGGAGGGCTGCCCGAGCGTGTGGGTCATGGTCACGCAATCGCCGTGCTCATCCACGACACAGACCTGGGTCGTGTGGCTGCTCTCGCGGCCACCGTCGTTCAGCCGCGTGACATCGGCCTTTCTGCCCTGGCGGATTTCATCGGCGCGCCGCGCCGCATACTCCTTCGACATGAGGTCCGCCAGCGGCACGTCGACAAATCTCGGATCACCGACCCGGGTGTCCTTGTCGACGGTTGCGATCTTCATCGCCTCGGAAACGACCGCAATGTATTCGGGCGAGTTGTGACCGATGTCCCCGAGATCAAAGTGCTCGAGGATGTTCAGCATTTCGATCAGCATCACGCCGCCGCCCGGTGGCTGACTGGTGGTGATGCGGTGGCCCCGGTAGGTGCCCTCCAGCGGCGGATGCTCCTCCGGCCCGCAGCCGGCCAGATCAGCCCGCCCGAGCAGACCGCCCCCGGCGCTCATGTCCGCCAGCATCGCCTCCGCGATCTCGCCCGCGTAGAAATCATCGATACCGTTGCGGGCAATGCGGCGATACGTACGTGCCATGTCCGGATTGCGGAGCACATGCCCCACACCCACCGGGTGGCCATCCGCGTCGCAATAGATCCCTCGGGTGACGGGATGCTTGGTGAGCATCGACAGGTTGGCGTCACGCCCCGCATTTGGCGGCAGGTTCCAGAACTCGCTCATGTGCGGGCGCACCAGCACACCCGCCTCGGCGTGCGCAATCGCGGGCTCGAGCAACTCCGCGAGCGACATCGTGCCAAACCGCTTCAGCGCCTCGTCGAAGGCCGCAAGCGAACGTGGGGTCCCAATGGCGCCGTACCCGAACTCGTTGACCCTGCCTCTGAGTATGAACCCCCAACCGTCCTGGGCCTCACGCTCGATCAGGTGCTCCCACATGTCTGGGCGCACCGCCAGAGGCGCCCGTGCATGAAAGTCGAGCGTTGTGTGCACACCGCGTTCCGGCAGGTAGAGCTGCATTGTGCCGAAGCCCGCGATGCCGCACATCTGCGGGTCGACGACGGTCTGGACCAGCGCACACGCAATCGCCGCGTCGACGGCATTGCCACCATTCCGGAACACCTCCAGCCCCGCCTCGACGGCCTCCGGCTGTGGTGCGCAGATCATGCCATGTGTCATCGCTTTGCTCCCGACAAGCGCGAGGGCAAGCTTTGCATCGGAACGATGGCCTGTCGAGCCGTGGATCGTCAAAGATCAGCCACGCGGGATCGAGACAGACGGGAGTGTCGGCTGGCGCGATCTCTGCTCCCAACGGCGCGCCTGATCCGGCAGTCCTCACCGTGGCGTTGAAGGTGCGCTCGCTCCGGTGGGTGGTGCACGAAACAATCAAAGCCGCATGGCGTTCCTTGACATTTCCGAACGGCGCGGCGACCGATAAGCCCTGACCTGCCCAAGCGGCCCCTCGAAGGAAACGACCCGTGAGCGAGGAATGGGACTTCATCGTCATCGGCGCCGGTTCGGCCGGGTGCGTGCTGGCCAATCGGCTGACGGCGGACGGCAAGCACAAGGTTCTCCTGCTCGAGGCGGGGCCGCGCGATCGCAACCCATGGCTTCACGTGCCGGTGGGCTACTACAGAACGATGCTGTCTCCGCTCTCCTGGGGGTATGACACCGAGCCCGAGCCGGAACTTGCCGATCGCCGGGTCCACTGGCCGCGGGGCAAGGTGCTTGGCGGGTCCAGCGCGATCAACGGACTGGTCTACATGCGCGGCCAGCCGGCGGACTACGATCATTGGCGCCAGCTCGGCAATGTCGGCTGGGGCTGGGATGACGTGCTGCCCTATTTCAAGCGCGCCGAACACAACGAGCGCGGCGCGGATGCATGGCGCGGCACCGGCGGGCCGCTCAAGGTCTCGGACATCCGGGACCGGCGAGAGATTTGCGAGGCCTATATCGATGCAGCACATGCCGCGGGATTGGCGCGCAACGAGGACTTCAACGGCGCAGAGCAGGAAGGCGTCGGCTACTTCCAGACGACCTCGGCCAACGGCCTGAGGTGCTCGTCAGCGGTCGGCTATCTCAAGCCTGCGCGCTGGCGTCCGAACCTGAAAATTGAAACCGGGGCGCTGGCCACGAGGCTGGAGATCGAGAACGGCCGCGCCACGGGCGTGAGATATCTCCAGAATGATGCCGAGCGGTTTGCCCGTTGCCGGGGCGAAGTCGTGCTCGCCGGCGGGGCGATCAATTCTCCGCAGTTGCTCCAGCTTTCTGGCGTCGGGCCAGGTCCGTTGCTGCAGGATCTGGGGATCGAGGTGCACAGCGCGTTGCCCGGCGTCGGCCAGGACCTGCAGGACCACCTGCAAGTGCGCTCGCTCTACCGCCTGAACCGGCCCGTTTCGGTCAATGATGACGTCAACGGCCTTCTCAGCCGGGTCTCGATCGGGCTCCAGTTCGCACTGCAACGACGCGGGCCGCTCACCTTTTCGGCGGGCTCGGTCGGCGTCTTCGCCCGGGTGTTGCCGGAAAGCGCGACCCCGGACATCCAGTTTCACTTCATCCCGTTCAGCGCCGACAAGCCGGGCACCGGACTGCACAAATGGCCGGGCGTGACAGCTTCGGTGTGCCAGCTGCGCCCCGAAAGCCGAGGCGAGATCACCATTCGCTCAACCGACGCCCGCGAGCATCCGCGCATCGTGGCAAACTATCTGTCGACGGAATACGACCGGCGCGTGCTGATCGAGGGCCTGCGTCTCGCGCGTCGCATCAGCAAGGCCGCGCCGTTCGCGGACTATGTGGCCGAGGAAGTTGAACCGGGGCTCGACCGCGAAGACGATGGCGCACTGATGGCGCATGTCCGCGCGAAGGCGACAACCATCTTCCACCCGACATCGACCTGCCGCATGGGCCAGGACGCGAACGCTGTGGTCGATGCGCGGCTGCGCGTGCACGGGATGGGTGGCCTTCGGATCGCGGACTGCTCGGTCATGCCCACCGTGCCCTCCGGCAACACGAACGCGCCGGCGATCATGGTGGGCGAGAAATGTGCCGACATGATCCTCGAAGACATCTCTGCGTCCTGAAGCGCGGGCGCGGGGCCGTGCGCTCCGCCCAGCGCGCGCCGCGCTAGACCCGCCAGTCGAGCACACGGCGCTCGATCATGCCGACCAGCGCACTCACACCGATCCCCAGCAGCGAAAGAATTGTCACCCCGACAAAGAGCCGCTCGAGGTCATAGAGCGAGCCCGCCTCCAGAATGTAGGCACCGATGCCGTACTCGGCCCCCAGCATTTCGGCTGCCACAAGCAGAATGATCGCAATCGCGAGGCTGATCCTGAGCCCCGAGAGAATGCCGGGCATCGCCCCGGGCAACACGATCTTCAGCACGATCGAGCGCCACGACAGACCGAAGCTCTGGCCCATCCGGATCAGCGTGCGATCGACATTGTCGACCGCGCCGTAGGTCGCGACAACCGTCGGGGTGAACGTGCCGAAGGCGATCAACGCATACTTCGACCCCTCGTCGATGCCGAACCAGATCACGAACAGAGGCAGAAGCGCGATCTTCGGCACCGGGAAGATGGCGGCGACGACCGGCACCAGACCCGAGCGGACATAGGAGAACAACCCGATCAGCACCCCCACCGAAATACCGACGCTCACCCCGATCGCAGCGCCCACCGCGAGGCGGGTGAGCGACGGCAGAAGGTGCGACCAGAACAAGCCCGAACGATAGAGTTCGCCGAAGGTCGCCAGCACGTCAGATGGCCGCGGCAGCGTGAGCGCGCTGATCCATCCCGCGCGCGTACCGATCTCGGCGCATGCGATCAGACCGATGAGCACGACCGCGCCGATCCAGCGCACAGGCTTGGGCGCGAAGCCACCGCCCCGGTAGCGAACGGGCCGTGCCTCAGGCATCGATCAGTTCGGCGTCAGCCGCGCGCGCCTCGTCGCGCATCAACGACCAGAGATGACGCTGCACCGCATCGAGATCGGGATCGCTGCGCGAGCGCTCGGAGAGTGGCTTGTCGATCTCGACAACCTCCCGGATCTGCCCCGGGCGCCGGGACAGCACCGCGATCGCGTGACCGAGCCGCACCGCCTCGGCAAGGTTGTGCGTCACATAGATCGCCGTGAACGGTGTCCGCGTCCAGAGCGCGACAAGATCGTCCATCAGCAGCTCACGTGTCTGGCTGTCGAGCGCAGACAACGGCTCGTCCATCAGCATCACCGCCGGGTTCACCGCCAGCGCCCGTGCGATTGCCGTGCGCTGCTTCATGCCCCCCGACAGTTGCTTCGGCCAGGCGTGGGCAAACTCCGTGAGCTTGGTGCGCGCGAGCACGTCATCGATGACGCGCCTCGCCTCCGCGGCAGCGAGGCCATGATCTTCGAGCACCAGACTGATGTTTCCCCGGACGGTGCGCCAGGGCAGCAGGGCGAAGTCCTGAAAGACGAATGTCAGCGGGTTCAGGCACGCCTCGGGCACAACACCCATTTCGAGGATGTCACCTGCCGAGGGCCGCTCGAGCCCCCCGATCAGACGGAGCAGCGTCGACTTTCCGCAGCCCGACGGCCCCACCAGACACAGTATCCGCCCCGACGCCACGTCGAGCGTGATGTCGCGCAGCACCTCTGTCGCGCCATAGCGGTGTCCGACACCGTCGAGCCGAATGTCCATCAGGCCTCCGGCGGGACAGCGCAGGCCGTCCCAAGCGTCATCAGGCGGTCTCGACGTAGGAGGTGTCGAGCAGCGTGTCGAGGCCGATCTCAGCGTCGATCAGACCCTCGGTCTTGAACCAGTTCAGCTGATCCTCGATCGACGTCACGTTCAGCACCGAGTTCGCGCTGATGCGCATGGCGCCGGCCCGGATCGACTTGGCCGCTGCCTCGTAGGGCTTGTCCGCATAGACGTATTTGTGGATCAGCTGGACCATCGCCTCGCCATCGTCCGAAGTCTTGTCGACGAGGGCTGCGTTGAAATCGTCGACGCCCGCCCCGAACGCCTTGAGAAACGCCTCGGTCGTGGCGCGGTCGTCGGCCGCATTCTCGGCGGATGTGAACACCGTCGTGACCTGGTAGTTGGGAATGTAGTCCGCCACGTCACCGATGATCTGAACAGCCCCTGCCCCGCCCAGCGCCTTCGCGATATGCGGCACGATCGACCAGGCATCGATCTGGCTCGACTTCAGAGCGCCGATGATGGCGCCCACTTTCTGTAGCGGCTTGAACGTGAGTGTGACGCCTTCCGCCGCGGCGATCTTCGACCCCATGTAGTGGAACGAGGAACCCGCCTGCGTCACGCCCCAGGTTCTGCCGTCAAGTTCTGATGGCCCGGTCACCCCGGCCGCATGCGCCTCGTTCGATGCCAGGATTTTCTGCCCATCGATGCCCTTCTCCTCGGTGAGCGCGCCCCCGATCACCTTGATCGCCCCCTTCTCGGCGAGGTTGATCAGCCCGCCCGAGATCGCCGTCACCGCATAGTCGATGTCACCCGACGCGATGGCCACCGCCATGGGTTGCGCCGCCTGAAAGAACTTGAACTCGACGTCCAGTCCCGCATCGGTGAAGTAGCCGCGCTCAAAGGCCACGAAACTGCCCGCATGGCTGGTGAAGCGCAGCGCGCCCACGGTGATCTTGGTTTGCCCCCCCAGGGCCGGGGCGGCAAGCGTGGCCGCGGTGGCTCCACCGATCAGGCCGAGGGTCGTACGCCTGTTCAACTTGGTCATCGAGTCCTCTCCTCTCTGTCGCCCGGCAGATTGCGTGCCTGCCTGTGCTTCCTGCGTTCCCTGGGCAGGCTGCGCGCAACGGCAAAACGCCCAGACACTGAAAACCACACGATCACCCCCAACACCAGACATTCCGCGGAGAGGCAGGACCAATCACCGTGCAGAGCCCGGGCGGGCGCGTCTGTTTCGCAGATTGTATCGGAGGGGAGAGGCTGAGGCGCCGCGCCCGCGATCAGGTCGCTGGCTGAGGCGGCCCCGCGGGGTTCGGGCGGCCCCGTCTCAGAACCGCCCGATCGGAGGGCTGGGTGCGCTCGTCTCCGGGCGCACCCCGATTGGTCATTCGATCACGACGATGGCGCGAACCTCGATGCTCTCGCGCGCCGGAGCGTTGTCCTGGGCCGGCAGCGGAAAGGCCGTGTGCGGCGTGAACTGGGCGCGTCCATCCGCCTGACTGTCCCAGCCCTTGATCAGCAGAACCTCGTCCGGCGTCATCTCTGGCGCGTAGTACCAGCGCTGGTCGGGGTTGTGCGCCAGATGATAGATCTCGCCCGTCCGGTTGGGGAACAGCTGGTCCGTCGCGATCAGGTCCCGCGGCGCCACGGTCGATGCATCGGCAAGTGCGAGGGGAGAGCGCTGCACCGGGCCCACGATGGGACGCCAGACATTGACCTGGACGATCCGGGCACCCCTGGCGATCAGGTCTTCGTAGGTATCGCCACCGAGGACGTCACGCGCCCGTTGCGGACCGCTCTGCGCCGTGTAGTCCACATGGATGCGCGAGGCAGGGCCGCGCTTGCCGTCCTTGTTGGCCGCTCCGTTGCCGCCATCCGAGCGCCGGGTCGCGTCGAACACCGCAACCTGCGATGCACCGAACTCGTCTTTCAGCATCGCCTCGATTTCCGCGAAGTAGGCGCTCTCGATGGTGTCGTCATCATAGAGATCCCTGACGGCCGTCGGGGCGTGGCGGAACGCGAAACCGGCGGTGTCCAAGGTGAAACGCTCGGCAGTCGGACGGAGATCGGTGACAGGCACGGGGTGATCTTCGACATCAAAGAAGAACTTCGTCTCGCCTCCGGTCAGCGCCTGACTGTGGAACACGGGTTTTTCGTCCTGCGGCACGATGAAGGTCAGCGGCGCTACGACATCGGCGCCGCTGTGGGCAACCGTTTGTGTGATCTGGTTCATCTCGGGTCTCCTTGGCGAAGGATCAGCATCTCGATGCACCCGAGGTGGTATGTTCCCGCCCCGATCTCAAATGAGGAAGGCTCAGGCCGACTTGAATTTTCCTCAAGTCTGGGACTGGCTGCTCTGCGACTGGGCAAATGCCGCTGCCTGCTCCGAAAGCCACTGCGCGAGACGTCTCGGCGCCACGGGCAGCGGCTCGGTCTCGCTCCGGCAGAGATAGTAGGCAGCACCGGTCGGCCCGATCCGGCCGAAGGGCGCCACCAGCGTGCCACGCGCAAGACGCTCCTCGACGTAGGGAGAGCGCCCCATGGCAAGACCGTGCCCGGTCTCGGCAACCTGCAGAACCTGCTCGATAGAGTCCAGAATCAACGTCTGCTGCGTGACGGGAGGTGCCAGCCCGCGCGCCCGCGCCCATTCCTCCCATTCCCCGGGGATGGCGCGGTTCATGATGTAGCGGACGTCGTTGGGGAGCGCGTCGAGCGACAGGTCCGCAGGCAGCAAGCCCGGCGCCGCAACCGGCGTGGCGAGGTCCTCGAACAGGAACGTCGCCTTGACGCCGGCCCACGCCCCACGGCCATAGCGCACGGCGAGGTCAATCTGGTCGCGGCGCATGTCGACAATCCGCGTCGTCAGAACGAGTTGCACATCGACGTCCGGATAGGCGGCCTCGAAATCGCCCAGACGTGGGATCAGCCACGTGGCCCCCAGCGACGGGGGCATCGTCAGCCGCACAGATTGGCGGCCTTGGGATGGCAGAAGGGCTTCGGTCGCATCCTGAATTTCTCTCAACGCCGGCTCGATCCGCTCGAGATACCGCCGCCCCGCCGGCGTGAGCTTCAGCCGCCCCGACGCCCGGTCAAAAAGCTGGACATGCAGCAAGGTCTCCAACTGCTTGAGCTGATGGCTGACCGCGGATTCGGTGACACCGATCCGGGCTGCCGCATCTGCGAGGCGGTCATGCGTCGCTGCTGCCTGAAAGGCCAGCAGCGCGCGGAACGGCGGCAGGGCGAGCTTCTTCTCCGACATGCGCCCGAGCCTAGCGCATCGCCCCCGTCAACTGAAACGCGGTCTGCCCTTCGCCCGGGACAGATGCTGCGCGAGCTCTAGCGCGCCGGTCTCGCGAGGCTCGCCCCCCTGCCTTCCTGCAACGCCACGAGCACATCCGCGCGTGCGGCAGCGTCATCGGGCAGCGGTACGCCGGTCTGCACGACAAATGTCTCGATGTAGTCACCGCTGAAAATGGTGCGGCCCGTCTCGAATGGCGCGAGCCGCGCGGCACCGTCGAAGCTGTGGCCGAGCCCCGAAACCGTGTAGAATGGTGCGTCTGGCGTGGGATCGAGGTAGCCTTCGACCGAGAGGCGTGCGAGCGGGCCGGCCGCGCCGGTGAACCTGCCGGTCTGCAGATCCTGCAGCACGAACGCCTCGGACCGGGAGACACCGGTCGCAGTGACGAACGAGCCGACAAGCGACGGATCGACCGCGCCCTCGAGCGACACGGCACCACCAATCGAAAGAGCTTGCGTCTGCGGATCGCGTGTCACCGCGCCGGCCACGACCGACACATCCCCGGTCCGGCGCACATCGAGGCGCGACGCCACGACGCTCGCGCCATCCCAGAGACCCGACACAGCGACGACGGCTCCGACCCCGATTTCGCTTGTGCTTTCAGGCCGTGCCCGCACCGGCACGCCGGCAACATCGAGCAGAGACCGGTCGGGGGAGATCGAACGCACGGGCCCGATCACCGGATGTGTGACGTGAACCCGGCGCGCGACCAGCTGTCCTGCGTCGTCCGCCGCTTCGATCGTCAGGCTGTGACCGACCGCAAGGGCCGACTGCGGAATGGGGCCCAGGGCGTCCGTGATGGCGGTCGATGCGGCCGTCTCGACGCGCAAGCCGTTGACGTAGAGGCTGCCAAAACCCGTCAGCGTGCCAACGATGCCCGTTCCGCCAATGCCGCCTTCCGGGCTTTTCTTGCCGCCCTCAACGATCCTTGCCGGAGCCGTGCAGGCACCGGCAAACCCGGCAGCCAGCCCAGCAAGGACCACCCTACGATTAGCTCTGCGCATCTTTCCCACCGTTCCCGTTTCTTGTTTTTGTCGGCTCGTCGGCCTCGTCCTCCCGATAGAAGAACACGCCGAAGCGAAACCGTTCGGTGCCCTCGGGCAGATCGACATCCTGCGCCTGTAGGGCACTCGCGCGACCGTTCAGATCAATCAGTGCCTCCGAGCCAAGCTGACGCGCCACGCGTTCGAGCTCGTCGACCGAGCCACCCTGCAGCCGGTTGTAGAACACAGCACGCTCCATGAATCGAGGCTGCTCCGCCAGCAGGTTGTCAACGGCGGCGGCGAGGTGATCGCCCACATTCTCGGCGAAGAAGTGCATCTTCTGGTCCAGGTCTCCGGGACCGAACAGCTCTTCGGTGCGCAGGCTCACGCTGCCGTCCGTGCTGCTCACGTCGACGAGACCCTGGCGAAGCAGCTCGTCCAGCACGGTTTTTGGACGAATGTCGCGGCTGACAGACTGCACGAGACTCTCGAAGCTGTCGGCACCGGACCGCGAGAGCGCGGGCACGTTCTGAGCACCGCCGTTGTCCCCGGCCATCGCCAGCCATCGGCCGATCACCGATGCGATCGCCGTCACCTTTTGCCGTGCCGCACCGGCGTTCGGATCGGCTGCGTCGCGAAACTCGCGCACGTCGCGGCGATGCACACCGGTCAACAGGCTGATCCGGCTGTCTGTGGGACGCTCGTCGTCGAGACGGAACTCGCGCTCGGCCACGTCGACATAGAGCCGCTTGAGCAGCCGGTAGAGCGCCGGCGCTGTCACGCCCTGAGCGATCAGGGCGCGCACCAGCGGACGCAACAGGCCGTTGAGGGCCTGCATGAACGCACTGCTTCGGTTGTCGATGGGCGGCTCTGGCATACGGCAATCTTAGGGCTCGTGGAAAAAAAGTCCACGAATTCACTTGACGACTTTACGGCGCAGGTCACCTTCCCGGATGCAAGTGTGGAATATTTTCACACGTAAAAGCAGAACGACATGAAGGAGATCAAAATGAAACGCATCCTCGCCCTCTGCCTCGTCGCCGCGATCAGCGCCTGCGCCGCCACCGAGCAGGCCTCGGCCCCGGCAGCACCGCAAGCCGATATCGTCGACACCGCCGTTGGTGCCGGAGATTTCACGACCCTTGTCGCCGCCGTGCAGGCCGCAGGTCTGGTCGAGACGCTGAAGTCAACCGGCCCGTTCACCGTGTTCGCGCCCACCGACGCGGCGTTTGCCAAACTGCCCGAGGGAACTGTCGAAACGCTGCTTCTGCCCGAGAACCGCGAGCAGCTTCAGGCGATCCTCACCTACCACGTCCTTTCCGGTGAAGTGATGTCGGCGGACATCGCCGGTCAGAGCCTCACGGCGACGACGGTGCAGGGCAGCGGTCTGCCGATCGATGCGACTGCAGGCGGCGTTCAGGTCGGCAAAGCCACGGTGATCGGTGCGGATGTCGACGCCAGCAACGGCGTGATCCACGTGATCGACACCGTCCTGATCCCCGGAACCTGATCCACATCTCACAAGAACGGAGCGAGCCATGAGCAGCTTTGACCTAAGCGCCCTGCTGACGCGCATCTTCGATCGGGTCTTTCACCAGCCCGAGCCCGAACCGCCGGCACCGGCCCAGTCCATCGCCGAAATCGCCTCGACCAATGGCAATTTCGACATTCTGGTCACCGCGCTGGATGCGGCCGGACTGACCGAGACGTTCGAGAACCCAGGTGACTTCACGGTCTTTGCGCCGACCGACGACGCGTTTGCCGAACTTGCCTCGACGACGCTCGGCATCGATGTCGAGGGACTTTCAGAGACCCAGATCGCACTCGCCCTGGTCGACGCCCTGGGCATCGAGACCCTGACCGACGTGCTCTTCTACCACGTGAAATCCGGCGCCTCGACGGTCGAGGAACTGCAGGCCGGCGGCACGGTGGACACGCTCCTCGACGGCGTGACCTTCGCGGTCAACCGAGACGAACTGATCGACAACGACCCGGATGTCGAAGACCCGGAGTTCGTCGAGGGTCTCACCGACATCAGGGCAAGCAACGGCATCATCCAGGTGATCGACCGCGTGCTGCTGCCGATCGATGTGGACGAGGCCAACGCGCAGCCGACGATTGCGGACGTGGCCGGCGGCAACGATGCCTTCGAGGCGCTCACCGCGGCGCTGACGGCCACCGGGCTGCTGGGTCTGTTCGAGGACAGCGAGGCCGACTTCACGGTCTTCGCACCCACGGACGACGCGTTCCGCACGCTTGCGCATGATCTCGGCCTCGACGTGTCGGCGCTCTCGGATGCCGATCTCGCAGGCGCTCTGGTCGGCGCGCTCGGTCCCGAGCTGGTCACCGACGTGCTGCTCTATCACGTCAAGGCGGGTGGCTCGACCGTGGCCGAACTGCAAGCGGACCGCTTCACCGAAACCGCACTGGACGGTGCCCGGATCGGCTTCGAGGACAACGAGCTGATCGATGCCGATCCGCAGATCGCAAACCCGAGCTTCATCGAAGGGTTGACGGACATCGAAACCGCGAACGGCGAGATCCAGGCGATCGACCGCGTGCTGCTGCCGATCGACATCGCACCGGTGCAGAACCTGCGCCAGATCGGTGACTTCGATGACAACATCCTGCAGGGCGGTGCCGGTCACGACACCCAGTTCGGCCGGGTCGGCGACGACATCATGAACGGCGGCGCCGGCAATGACCGCATGTTCGGCAATCTCGGCGACGACATCATGTTCGGCGATGACGGGAACGATGTGATGCTTGGCGGCGTCGGCAGCGATCACCTGGCGGGCGGCGCCGGCAACGACCACCTCTTCGGCAATGGCGGTCGGGACTTCTTCGACATGACCGATCTCGAGGGGCACGACTTCGTCCGCGATCTACGCTGGAACGACACGCTGATCCTGTCGGATGACGATTTCGAGGACTTCCACGCCGTCCAGGCCGCGAGCGAGATCGTCGGCCACAGCCTGCGCATCCACGCCGAGAACGGGGCGGTCACGCTGTGGGGCGTCACCCATCTCGACGAGCACGACGTCTTGTTCGCCTGAGCGGCAGGCAGACGCATCAAAGCGCCTCCGCCCGCGGGCGGAGGCGTTCAACAGTTCAGCGCAACCGACCGTGACCGGCCGCGGGGACTCAGCTGGATGCGTGGCAGCTGGCGCTGTTCTTCTCCCAGGGCAGGTCCCGGACATGGCTGTCATCGAAGAAGCCCACAGGCATCAGCTTGAAGCCGCACGAGATGCAGGGCTGCACCGGCCAATCCTCGGGCCGGGGCACGTGGTGCAGGCCGAAGGTGTGCCAGGCCACCAGATCCTTGCCGACGAGATCACGGTCACCCGCGACGAAGGCGGGCAGCCCGTCCGACCCGTCGCAGCCGTTCACGAACTCGCCCGCAGGGAAGCGCTGATCGGGATCGAAGGACGTCACCCAGAGATCGTTGTAGGTATAGCCCGCACGCCGTCCCGACGGCCCGTCGGGCGAGATGTACGGCGTCACGGTCGATGACGGTATGAGCTTGTAGGCAGTCGAGTAGCCCGTGTGGCCGGTCTTCTCGGCGTTCTTGAACTTCCAGTAGCGATGGCTTTCGAGGTTCGCCTTGCGCTGGGCCTGGCTTTCGCTCTCGAGCACAGTCTCGACCATGCGGAAGGCGTTGCCGTAGGGATTCTCCGGTCCCATCGGCTCGGCATTGGTGTTGCACTCGACGGCGGTGTTCTCGTCCCCATCGATGGCCATGTCGAGCCTGGCACAGAACACGTGCTGGTGGATCTGGCCCAGCACGCCCGGGGCCACCTCGACACCGTAGGGGCCGGGCTGACCGGGCACGCAGGCGGTGGTGTTGATGATGCCCGTCGCCTTCATCTCGAACTCGATCATGCCGTCGAGATGGAAGTACCAGTAGTAGGCGTACTCATAGTTGCCGACGGTCGCGATCTGGCTCACGACAAGGCGACGCGCACGGCGCACCTCGGTCCGGTCGAGGCGGAAGTCCCAATGCTTCCACAGAACGCCCATATCCTCTTCGTGGATGCAGATGGCGTTCTTGAGCACTTCCACTTCACCGTCGCGCCCGTTCATCACCGCGTCGAGATACTGAATGGCGCCCAGGCAATCGCAGCCGAGCTCGAGCGAGTTGGTCACACGCCCGATCCCGTACTCGCCGATGTCGAACACGTTCTTGCGCGGGTGCGCACCGTCTGGCGAGCCGTAGGGGACCATCATCTCGGCAATCGAGGCCCGGTAGAGCACCGGCCGCCCGGCGATCGAAATGTTGTGCAGCGTCAGACCCTCGCGGGCGTTGAAGCCGATCTGGAGATCCCAGTCGTGCCAGGTGAGCCGGTGCCCATCCAGCTTGAAGCTGACGCCCTCGGGCTGGACGACGTTGATCGGGCGCAGGTCCTGGCGCACGGTCTTCTGGAATGTGTGATCCCAGTTCCATTCCTCGCGCGGGATCGGCACGTCGCCCTTGTCCCAGACTTCGATCACCTCGCCTGTGCTGATGTTGACCGTCGCATTCAGACCATCGATCGGGTGGGCGTAGGAGTTGTCGAGCTCGGAGTTGCGCACCCAGCAGAACACGTGGCTGATGCGCAGCCCTTCTTCCTCGGGCACCCCGAAGTTCCCCGCAGACCAGGGGTCGACGGTCACCAGATCCAGGTTCTCGATCCCGCGGCGTTTGCAGGCTGCCTGAAAGCGCGGATCCGCCTTCACCATGTTCTCGATTTCCATGAACTCGACCGGCGCGATCATCGGGCGCGCGTCCGGAAGATGGGTCTGGGTGAGCACGGTGCCCTCGCTCAGCGACACGCGGCAGCGCAGAACACCCTTGCGGTCGCTGTGGTAGACGTTCACCCAGGCCTCCCGCATAACCGGTTCTCCGGGCGAAAAGCTGCGGACGACGGATTTCGCCGGCTCCGCAAGCTCGATCATCTCGAACTTCGCCTCGGCGCCGTTCTCGATACCAGCCCGCACGATTTGAACAGCCTCGGTAATCTCTTCGGCTGTCAACGGAGAAAGCGGGTGCAGGGCGCCGGTGGAAATCATGCCGTCCATGGTTTGTCTCCTTTATCCTGTCTGGAATACAGGCTGTCAGGTACGGCATCCCGCCGCAAGGACTGTTTGGCGGTGCAGCAAGGTTCCAGGCAGCCTTCTAGTCGGACAGGCCCGCTTTCCGGCGCAACTGTTCGGCCAGCTCTCCCAGCGCGTCGTCGCGGCCTGCCTTCAACCGGTCCTGCAATCCGTTGATTTTGTGGACATCCGGCAAGTTCGATTCTCCCCACAAGGTCATTTCAACAAGAATTGGAGCCAGAGAGATACCCCGTTCCGTCAGCAGATAAATCTGGCGCCGCCCATCTGCGGGGTCGGGAGTTTTGCGAACGAGGCCAAAGTCTTCCAGCATCGACAAGCGGGCGCTGAGAATGTTTGTCGCGATCCCTTCCGGGGATCTCTGAAACTCGAGATAGCGGCTTTTTCCGCCGAACATCATGTCGCGCAGGATCAGCAACGTCCATTTGTCGCCCACAATGTCCAGCACCCCGCTGATCGGGCAGGAGGATCTTCCGGTCATGCGCCCCCATAGAAGTTTCACTTGCATTACGCAAGCGATCAGATAGCTTGCAAAGTGCAAGTGAAAGGAATCGCAGATGATCAGAACCCTTCAGATTGCTCTTGTCCTTGCCGGAACAATTCCGCTGATCCTGGGCGTCTTGGACTTTGTCGCCGGGGCCTCGGCCCCTTGGCTGCCCGATGGTCCGGTCAGCGCCAGTGCGGACAACCAGCTGCGGTTCTACGCGATCTGGTTCACCTTGCCGTTCTTCCTGGCGATCTGGATTGTCCGCAATCTCGAGCGCGCGCTGCCCATCGCCCAGATCATGTTCGGGGTCATGTTTCTCGCTGGGCTGGCGCGACTGTTTTCTGTGAGCCAGGTCGGTTGGCCCGAGCCGCCTATGATCGGAGCCATGGTGATCGAGATCGCCTTTGTTCTGTTCATACCCTGGATCGCCTACGTCGCGCGGCGGCTGCCCGACAGCCACGCGCAGACGGCGTAAATCACTGCGCCGAGCACGACTTCCCGTCTGCTATCCGAAAGGAAATCCCATGCGCTTGACCGGACTGAGCCTCGCCATCGCGGTGCTGAGCAGCCCTGCGCTGTCTGCGGACGCAATCGGAACCTGGAAAAGCGAAAAGGCAGATGATGGCGGATATCTTCACGTTGCCGTTGCACCTTGCACAAGCGATGCCGCGAAACTGTGTGGCACCATCGTCGATGCGTTGAACGACGATCCGTCTCAGATGGACGAGGCACGCGCTGCGGAGTTGCGCGGCAAGGTTATGATCCGTGACATGGAACCGGACGGAGCCAACGCGTGGTCCAGCGGCACCATCTGGGCGCCGGATGACGACGAAACTTATGCGTCAAAGATGACGATAGATGGCAATGTCCTGAAGGTCTCGGGCTGCGTTCTGGCTGGCCTGATCTGTCGCGGACAGGACTGGACACGGGTGCCATGATCGAGGGGCTGGACCAGCCGCCTGTTGCGGATGGCGATCCTCGGGACGGCGGGGACATTGCCGAGGGTGGCCGCATATACGTTTCGGTCACCGGCCTGCGGCTCAAGCGGTTCTGGCACCGGTGGGAGTTCTCACGCCTGGCTATGGCCGCAATGATGCAGGCCCGGGCCGCTCCCGGCTGCCTTATGGCGGAAGGCCGCGGGATCGACGGCGTACATCATACGCGGAGCGCCTGGGCCAGCCGCGAGGCGATGCTCGCGTTTCTGCACTCTGGTGCCCACCTCGAGGCAGTTTGCGCCTTCCACCGCATCGCCACAGGAAAGACCTATGGGGCCGAGATGGCCGAAATGCCGGATTGGGACACGCTGCATCGACTTTGGCAAATCGAAGGCCGGGACTATCTGCGGGTTGCAGACAGCCCCGACAGTTGACCGCTCACCAATCCGGGCGCCCGTCACGTGACCGCGGTGCGCCCATTGTCACCGAGCGCGCCGGGATTGGCATGCTCTTGGGCCGGCTCGCTACTTTTTCAGCCGCGTCCAGATCGCATCGTAAAGCGCCTGGGTCTCGGGATCGCAGACCTTCACGAAGGTGCCCTGCGGTGCTTCCGGCGGCGGGTTCTGCTCGGGCGACGATTTCAGCTCGTCGGTCAGCAACGGGGTCACATCCTTCACACCGGCGGTGTACTGCGCGAAGTTGGACACGGCGGCGATGTTCTCGGGCTCCAGCAGGAAGTCCATGAACTTGATCGCGCTGTCGCGGTTCGGCGCGTCCTTCAGCAGCACCACGTTGTCCATCCAGACCACATAGCCCTGCTTCGGATAGGCATACTCGACAGGGGCGCCCTCGGCACGTGCCTTGGCGCCGAAACCGTTCCAGATCATGCCGACCGCCGCGTCACCCGACACCAGAACATCCTTCGCCCCGTCCGAGTTGAACGACGCCCAGTGAGGCTTCGCCGCATTCACCGTGGCGGACAGGAGCTTGAGCTGCTCGCGATCGGTCGAGCACTGCGGAATGCCGAGATGGATCGACGCCAGCGCAAGCAGCTCTCCCTGCGTGTCGAGCACGTTGATCTTGCCCTTCAGCTCGTCGGGCGGATCGAAGATGATGCTCGTGTCGTTGATCTCGCCGGAATAGGTCTCGCGGTTGACCATGAAGCTTGTCGAGCCCCACTGGTAGGGGATCGAGTGATTGCGGCCCGGGTCGAAGTCGACGTTCAGCCACTGCTCCTCGATGTTGGCCTTGTTCTTCAGTTCGCCCTCGGCGATCGTGTCCAGCATGCCCTCGTCGCGCATGATCTGGACCATGTAGTCGCCGGGGACCGCCACGTCGTAGGACCCGAGCGTGCCGCCCTTCAGCGATGCGAGCATCGACTCGTTCGAATCGTAGGTGTCCATGGTCACCTCGATCCCGGTCTCCTCGGTGAACTTCACCAGAAGCTCCTGGGGGATATACTCGAACCAGTGATAAATCGAGAGCTTGCCCTCCGCTGCGGCCGTTCCCGCAGAAAGCGCCAGCACCGCGGCCGCGGCGCCAAGTTTGGCCACCAGTTTCATTCAGACCTCCTCTGTCTTTCTTGATTTCCCAGTTTGTTCAGAAAGTACGAGACAGTCACGAACAGAACCGAGATCATCAGCATGCAGGTGCTGATCGCCATGATGTCCGGCTTGATCCCCTGTTTGACCGCCCCGAAAATTGCGGTGGGCAGCGTCTCGACGCCGGCACCCTTCACGAAGTTGGTGATGATGAAGTCATCGAGCGAAATGATGAACGCCAGCAGGAAGCCAGCCGCGATCCCGGGCATCATCAGCGGCAGCAGGATCAGCCGGAACGCCTGCCAGCGGCTGGCATAGAGATCGAGGGCCGCCTGCTCGTACATCGCCTCGATTCCCTGCAGCCGGGCGGCGATCGGCAGATAGGCGAACGGGATGCAGAAGACGATGTGCGCGAGCAGGATCGACAGGAGGCCGCGCTCGAACCCGATGGCCGAAAAGAAGATCAGGGTGGCAACGGCGGTCACGATCTCGGGCACCATCAGCGGCAGGTTGATCAGCGCGAAGCTCGCCGACTTGCCGCGGAACGCCCCACCCCGCAGCATGCCCAGCGCCGCGGCCATGGCGATCAATGTGGCAATCGTCGCCGCCACGACCGCAATCATGAGCGAGTTCCACGCCGCCGTTTTGAACTTCGCCGCCTCGATTCCGAAGAAGACCTGCTCGTACCAGACCAGGCTGAAGCCGCCCCAGCGCGTGATCGAGGCGGTCTCGTTGAACGAATAGACCATGACGATCAAGAGCGGCGCGTAGAGCAGCACGAGGCAAAAGATGGTCATCGGCAGAAAGCCGGGAAAGCGGCGCAGATTGATCACTGTCCCGTCCTCCGGCTTTCATTGCGCGCGTAAAGGATCAGAACCACCATCACCATCGACAGCAGGATCATCGCCGCCGCCGCGCCGAAGGGCCAGTTCCCGGCAGCCCCCTTGAACTGATCCTCGATCAGCGAGCCGATCATCCAGTTCTTCGCGCCCCCCAGCAGATCGGGCGCAAGGAACGCACCGAGCGAGGGCACGAACACCAGAATGCAGCCTGCGATGATACCCGGCCGGACCACCGGCAGCACGACGCGCCAGAGCGTCTGCCACTTCGAGGCATAGAGATCCGCCGCCGCCTCGCTGAGCGCGAAGTTGTAGCGTTCGACAGCCGCATAGATCGGCAGGACCATGAACGGCAGGTACGAATAGAACAGCCCAAGCTGCACGGCGAAGTCGGTGTTGATCATCCCGATCGGCTCGGTGATCACGCCCATGGACATCAGCCACTCGTTCACCGGCCCGTTGTCGCGGATCAGAAACTTCATCGACATGGTCCGGATGAGCAGGTTCACCCAGTACGGAATGGTCACCAGAAACAGCCAGAACGAGCGTGTCTTCGCAGGCCGCGTCGCGATGTACCATGCCGTCGGAAAGCCCACGATCAGGCACAGCACGGTCGCAAGCCCGGCCTGCCAGACAGACCTCATGATGATCGAGAGGTAGGTCCATTCGAGCGTCGGCGGCTCGTCGCCGAACAGACCCCGGTCGACGAAGAACTGATCATAGGCCGCGAGACTGAACTCCCAGACCACACCGCCCCGGAATTCCTTGGTCAGGAACGAGTAGACCAGCATCAGACCAACGGGCACGAGCAGAAACACGCCGATCACGAGCCAGGACGGCAGCATGAGCCCGAGCCGGGCCTCGCTGTAGACGGCATCACCGCCCGAGCTGGGTCCCGGAACCGCCGCCATCAGTCCGCCAGCACCCGGGCGGCACCCGCGTCGACCGTCAGATGCGCCGCATCGCCCGGCCCGAACGGAACCTCGGCGGCATGGGCGTTCTGGATACGCGTGACCACCTCGGTGCCGTCATCAAGGCGGACGACATACTGCGTGTCGGTGCCCAGATAGACCAGCCGCTCGACGGTGCAGGGCAGCCCGTCGGCACTGCTGAGCGAGAGGCGTTCGGGTCGGATCGAGATATGGGCGCGGCGCGACCCGGGCGCCTGTCCGGTCGCATCCAGCTCGAGACCGCCTGGCAGGCGCACGCGCGTCCCGTTCCCGTTGTTTGCGATCACATCCGCTTCGAGCAGATTCGTCTCGCCGATGAAATCCGCGACGAAGCGATTGCTCGGCGCCTCGTAGATCTCGCGCGCGCTTGCGATCTGCTGGACTTGGCCCGCCGACATCACCGCAATACGGTCCGACATGGTCAGCGCCTCTTCCTGATCGTGGGTGACGAAAATGAACGTGATTCCCGTCTCCTGCTGGATCTGCTTGAGCTCGACCCGCATCTGCTGGCGCAGTTTCAGATCAAGCGCGGAGAGCGGCTCGTCCAGCAGCAACACCTTTGGCGCGGGCGCCAGGGCGCGCGCCAACGCGACCCGCTGCTGCTGTCCGCCCGAGAGCTGCGAGGGCCGCCGCCCCGCCATCTGCGAGAGCTGGACGAGGCGGAGCATCTCGTCGACCCGCTTGGCGATCTCGGCGGCCGGGCGGCCGAGCATCTTCAAACCGAAGCCCACATTCTCGGCGACGTCGAGATGCGGGAACAGCGCATAGGCCTGAAAGACAGTGTTGATGGGACGCCGGTTCGGCGGGAGCGTCTGCAACCGCTCGCCATACAGGAAGATGTCTCCCGCAGTCGGCTGATCGAAGCCCGCCAGCAACCGCAGCAGCGTGGTCTTCCCGCACCCCGAGGGACCGAGCAGCGTGAAGAATTCGTTGTCCCGGATATCGATGGACACATTGTCGAGAGCGACCACGCCATGTGGCGCCACGCCGAAGACCTTCTCGATCCCGCAAATCTCGACCGCGGCAGACTTTGCCAACTCCCCTCCCACACGCAAATCATTTTCGGAAGAGCAGAGACTGGCAGCGGAACCGGGACGACGCAACAACCATTGATCGGCAAATGCCTGAGATCCGGCACGTATTTTCCGCAATGCACACTGCGCTCTGCTGATGTGCCGCCTAACCCGGCAGTTCCGGCCCCGGTGTGACTATACATGCGGCAAAGTCCGCTTTTCTTCGCTGCCACCACCGATTTTGTGTTGCAGCAGCCAAGTCCGCCGTGCTGCCTACACGGGGTCGAAGCCGCAGAAGACGGGGATCGTGACACTTGCCCATCAGACAGTGGACGCCCAAGTGCGGCCCCGCGCACTCCCGCGTGCCGACGGGGTCGTGCGCCTCTCTGCACGCCTCGCCGGACGACGAACAACGCTCGAGACGCTGTACCAGCGCGGCTCCGCCAAGGCCCTTCTGCCGCGCGGGCTGACGCCAGAGCTCACGGCCGTTCTGCTCAACACGGCCGGAGGGGTCACGGGCGGTGACCGGTTCCGCACAGAAGCCGCTGTGCGCAGCGGCGCATCGCTCACGCTGACCACCCAGACCGCCGAGCGGGCCTACCGCGCCTTGCCCGGCACACATGGCGAGATCACCACCGCTCTCTCTGCCGAAGCCGGCGCTGTGCTGCACTGGCTGCCGCAGGAAATGATCCTGTTCGATCGGTCGGCCCTGACGCGGCAGCTCTCGGTCGATCTTGCCGGCGATGCGTCGTTCCTTGCGATCGAGCCCGTCATCCTGGGCCGGACCGCGATGGGAGAGACGGTGACGGACCTGCGCTTCTCCGATCAGTGGCGCGTGCGGCGCGAGGGTCGTCTGATCTACGCCGACGCCCTGCGCATCCGCGGAGATGCGGCGGCATTGACCGCTTCGGCCGCAACTCTTGGCGGGCACCGCGCGTTTGCCTCGCTGCTGCTCGCCGCACCTCGGGCCGACAGAATCCTGGCCCCGCTGCGGGACAGGCTGGGCGCGTCGGGCGGCGCCTCGCTGATCCGCTCCGGCGTGCTCGCGGCCCGCCTGTCGGCGCCGGACGGATTTGCCCTGCGACGCACGTTGATGCCTGCGCTGGAGCTCCTGCGCGGCGCCCCACTCCCTCGGACATGGAGCCTCTGATGCAACTCACTCCACGCGAAAAGGACAAGCTCCTGATCTCGGTCGCCGCGATGGTGGCGCGCAACCGGCTCGCCCGCGGTGTCAAACTCAACCACCCCGAAGCGATCGCACTGATCACCGACTTCGTGGTGGAGGGCGCGCGGGACGGGCGCTCGGTCGCCGACCTGATGGAGGCAGGCGCCCACGTCGTCACCCGCGACCAGTGCATGGAGGGCATCGCCGAGATGATCCACGACGTGCAGGTCGAGGCCACGTTCCCGGACGGCACCAAGCTCGTCACCGTCCACGAACCGATCCGGTGAGCCGCGCCCCGATGCCTGATATCCGGTTAAGTGACCCGTTTGGTGAAATGGGTGACCAGAACATCATCTGCCAGGACCGTCACGGAGGACAACATGATCCCAGGTGAAATCATCTGCGCCGAAGGTGATATCGAGCTCAACGCCGGGCGCGCGCAGATCACGCTGATGGTGGCCAACACCGGCGACCGCCCGGTGCAGGTCGGCTCGCACTATCACTTCGCCGAAACGAACAGCGGGCTCGACTTCGACCGCGCTGCTGCGCACGGCATGCGCCTCGACATCCCCGCCGGCACCGCCGTGCGCTTCGAGCCCGGCCAGTCGCGAGAAGTCCAGCTGATCCCCTATGACGGGGCGCGTCGTGTCTTCGGTTTCAATCAGAAGGTTATGGGGGATCTCTGATCCGTGGCGATCGTGCGCAACACCTTCCACTACGCGGCCGCACCGCCCCGCGTCTGGGCGATGGTAACGGATTTCTCTGCCTTGGCGGAGGCGTGCCGGCGGCTGGTCGTGTTTGAAGGGTTGCCGGAGGGCCGCATTCACACCGGACAAAGTCTGGAAGTCATGGTCCGTCTCTTCGGCATCCTGCCGCGCCAAGTCTACCACATGACCGTTGAACTCTGCGACGAGGCAGCCATGCGCTTCCAAAGCCGCGAGCGCGGCGCGGGCATACGCCGCTGGGACCACAAGTTGTGGCTGGAACCCGATGGCGCTGGCACACGCCTCAACGAAGAGATCGACATCGATGCCGGGGCGATGACGCCCCTCTACGTGCTATGGGCGCGTTTCCTTTATCGCGGGCGTCATCAGCCTCGCGTCGACATGCTGACCTCGGGAGCTTTCTAATGCCCACATCCATCCCCCGCCCGGCCTATGCTGCCATGTTCGGTCCGACCACCGGAGACAAGGTGCGGCTCGCCGATACCGAGCTGTTCATCGAGGTTGAGAAAGATCTCACAACCTACGGAGAAGAAGTCAAATTCGGCGGCGGCAAGGTCATCCGCGACGGCATGGGCCAGTCCCAGGTCACGCGCGCCGAGGGCGCTGTCGACACGGTGATCACCAACGCGCTGATCGTCGACCACACCGGCATTTACAAAGCCGACGTGGGCCTGCGCGATGGACGCATCGCGAAGATCGGCAAGGCGGGCAACCCGGACACCCAACCGGATGTTGACATCATCATCGGCCCCGGCACCGAAGCCATTGCAGGAGAAGGGAAAATCCTGACCGCAGGCGGCTTCGACGCCCACATTCACTTCATCTGCCCGCAGCAGATCGAGGACGCGCTGCACTCGGGCCTCACCACCATGCTGGGCGGCGGCACCGGCCCCGCGCACGGCACGCTGGCGACCACCTGCACGCCGGGGTCCTGGCATATCGGGCGCATGCTGCAGAGCCTCGACGCCTTCCCGATCAATTTCGGCCTGTCGTGCAAGGGGAACGCCTCGCAGCCCGCCGCACTGGTCGAGATGGTCAAGGGCGGCGCTTGTGCGATGAAGCTGCACGAAGATTGGGGCACAACCCCCGGCGCGATCGACTGTTGTCTCTCGGTCGCCGACGAGATGGACGTGCAGGTCATGATCCACACGGACACCCTGAACGAGAGCGGGTTTGTCGAGAACACGGTCGCGGCCATGAAGGGGCGCACCATCCACGCCTTCCATACCGAGGGCGCAGGCGGCGGCCATGCCCCTGATATCATCAAGGTCTGCGGTGAAGACCATGTGCTGCCGTCATCCACGAACCCGACGCGGCCCTTTACGGTGAACACGCTGGAAGAGCACCTCGACATGCTGATGGTCTGCCACCACCTCGACAAGTCGATCCCCGAGGATGTGGCCTTTGCCGAATCGCGAATCCGACGCGAAACCATTGCCGCAGAGGACATTCTGCACGACATGGGGGCGTTCTCGATCATCGCGTCAGACAGCCAGGCCATGGGGCGGATCGGCGAGGTGCTGATCCGGACCTGGCAGACCGCCGACAAGATGAAGCGCCAGCGCGGCAGACTGCCCGATGAGACCGGCGACAACGACAACCTGCGCGTCCGGCGCTATATCTCGAAGTACACGATCAATCCGGCGATCGCGCACGGCATCAGCCACGAGATCGGCTCTATCGAGGAAGGAAAGCGCGCCGATCTGGTGCTTTGGAAGCCGGCGTTCTTCGGCGTGAAACCCGAAATGGTGCTGGTCGGGGGGACGATCGCGTGTGCGCAGATGGGCGATCCGAACGCCTCGATTCCGACGCCGCAACCGGTCTACACCCGGCCCATGTTCGGTGCGTTCGGCCGGTCGCTCGAGGCGTCTTCGGTGACCTTCGTCTCAGAGGCCGCCCATGCGAATGGTATCGGGAACAGTCTGGGTCTGGCGAAGCAGACAGCGGCCGTGAAAAACACCCGTAAGATCAGCAAAGCCGATATGGTGCTGAACGATTCCACGCCGGAGATCGAGGTCAACCCCGAAACCTACGAGGTCCGCGCCAATGGAGAACTCCTGACCTGTGAACCCGCCGAGGTGCTGCCCATGGCGCAGCGGTACTTCCTGTTCTAGGTATTGACGATGCTCACAGAAGAACAATTTCAGCACGCCGAATATCTCATCGAAAATATGAGACCGCTTGATTCGGAAATCCGAGGCGGCTTTTACCCAAAGACAGCGCCACTTGTTTCGGTCAATGAGTACTTTGCATTCCCGAATGCTACGATGTGGTGCAATGTGTATCCCCAGCCTGAGAACATCGTCGAAGTCGATTTCTGGGGCGAACTGCAAAATCATCGTGATGTTCATGCGCTGCTGTTCTGGCTCATACATATAGATGCATCGGGATCCAGTGAGAGCGAGATGCTAGCTGACGTTCGAGCCGGCAACGGGGAGATATACAGTGACAAAGGTGTGTTGATCACAACTGCAGCTGTGGAAGAAGTGGCGAACTGGTTCGCGAGTGTGGCGGAACCTGATCAGTTGGAAGAGTGGGCCGATGCCCCGGATCTTTTCGATGGCCTCGGGGAACGACCTATTGCTCCGGAGGGAACTCGGGTAGTCTATTTTTGGTATGACTGACAATCGCTCAACAGCGCACGAAACTGCCGCGCTCGACTATGAGGCGCGGTTTTTCCGGCGCCGGGTTGTGACAACCGATGCAGGACGCGAAGTGCTGATCGATGCACCTGAGGCCCGCGCCTACAAAGATGGCGAAACAGTCATTGCGGCCGATGGTGTGGCGCTGGTGATCCGGGCGGCGGCGGAGCCGCTGGCGGAGGTGCGCGGGGCGGCGCTTGCCCGGCTCGCATGGCACATCGGCAATCGCCACACGCCGTGCGAGGTTCAGGCGGATCGGCTGCTGATCCAGCGCGATCATGTGCTGGAGGGCATGCTGCGCGGCCTTGGCGCTGAGATCACCCATGTCGAAGCGCCCTTCCAGCCCGAAGGCGGGGCCTATGGCCACGGGCGCACCCATGGGCATGGCCACGCGCACACGGCCCATGACGACCCGAACGCCCACATCCCGCATCGCCATGGCTGACGCAGCCTATACGCTGGCGACCTGGCTGTCGCCTGCCTATCCCGTGGGAGCCTACACCTACTCCCACGGTCTCGAGTGGGCCGTGAGCGCGGGATACGTCTCGGACGCGGAAAGCTGCGCCGCGTGGATCAGCGATTGCGTGACGCTGGGTGCCGGGCGCACGGATGCGATCGTCTTGTCGCACGCCTGGCGGGCATCCGTCGCTGAGGACCGGGATGCTTTGGCGGAGGTGGCGGAGCTTGCCGCAGCACTCGCGCCATCTGCCGAGCGTCTGCTCGAGACCCAGGCGCAAGGCGCGGCCTTTTCCGAGGTGACCACGACCGCGTGGAGGGATGTTGCGGCGGCACCGTATCCGGTTGTGGTTGGACAGGCCGCAGCCACTCATGGCATAACGCTTGAGGCGACGGTTCCGCTTTATCTTCAAGCGTTCGTCTCGAATCTGGTCTCGGCGGCAATCAGATTGGTGCCGCTCGGACAGAGCGAGGGGCAACGCATCGTCGCCGATCTCATGCGGCCATGCCTCGAGGTTGCGGAAGACGCCATCATCGCCAGGCTCGACGATATTGGCGGCTGTGCGATCCAGGCGGATATCTCGTCGTTCCACCACGAAACACAGACCGTAAGATTGTTCCGATCATGACCGAAGACACATACGAAAAAGGCCAGGCAATTTCCGAGACATTCAATCCGGGCATGGAGGCCGCTCTGCGGGGTCGCTATGACGATCTGGTGCCGGGTCTGTCGCGCTCGGCGGTGGATTTCGCCTGGGGTCAGCAGTACGCCCGCGAGGGCCTGGACATCAAGACCCGCTGGCTGGCAACGGTGGCGGCCCTCACCGCACTTGGCGGCCAGACCCGACCTCAGCTAAAGGTGAACATCGCGGCCGCACTCAAGTCAGGCGCCACGAAGCGGGAAGTCGGCGAAGTGATCTGGCAGATGTCTCTCTACGGAGGGTTTCCGGCCGCGATCAACGGATTGAATGCGGCGCTGGAGGTGTTTGCCGAGGTGGATGATGCCTAGCGTCCATGGACCATTGCGCGTAGGAATTGGCGGACCTGTCGGCGCCGGCAAGACCACGCTGACGGCCGCACTTTGCAAGGCGATGCGCGAGACCTACTCAGTCGCGGCGATCACCAACGACATCTACACCCAGGAGGATGCGGAGGCACTGATGCGCTTGCAGGCGCTACCGCTCGATCGCATCAAGGGTGTCGAAACCGGCGGCTGCCCGCACACGGCGATCCGCGAGGATGCCTCCATCAACCTTGCGGCGGTGGCCGAGTTGCGCGCGGCGCATCCGGACCTCGACGTCATCCTCATCGAAAGCGGCGGCGACAATCTTTCGGCGACGTTCAGCCCCGAGCTTGCAGATTTGACGATCTACGTGATCGACGTGGCTGCCGGCGAGGAGATCCCGCGCAAAGGTGGACCGGCGATCACCCGCTCGGACCTGCTCGTGATCAACAAGACCGACCTCGCCCCGCATGTCGGTGCATCGCTCGACGTCATGGAGCGCGATGCGGCCCGGATGCGCGGTGCGCGGCCGTTCTGCTTTGCCCAGCTTCGCAACGATCAGGGAACGGATGAAATCGCCCGCTTCATCGCGGCAACAGGTGGCTTGAACTGAACGCGACAACGCTCTTTGGTGGGGCCCAGGCGACACGGCCGGTGGCGGCCTTGCGCTCGCCGAGCGGCACATCTGGGGAGAAGCGACGCATGACCAAGCACCCTGAGTTTCACAGGCTCGACGACGAAAGCAGCGGCATTCTGCGCGACCTCGCGCCCGGGCTGACGGCACGCATCTTCGCAGGCGAACACGCGATGTTGTCGATCGTCGATGCCGCCCCGAATTCGGAAGGCAAGGTGCACGATCACCCGGAAGAGCAATGGGGCGTTCTGCTGGAAGGCAGTGCCGTTCGCGTCCAGGGTGGCGTCGAGATCCCCGTCACCAAGGGCGATTTCTGGCGCACGCCGGGCGGCGTCCCACACACCTTGCGCGCCGGTCCCGAAGGATGCCGGGTGCTCGACATTTTCGCCCCACCCCGGGGCGCCTATCGCAATCCTGGATCGGGCTTCGGCGACGGTTGATCTGACCTGAGAGACGCAGGACCCCTATTCATGCCCGTTCAATTCAAGCAGACGACTCACAGTCTCGAGATTGCGGAAACGCGACTGGACGTTGCCGCAATCGGGCGGGACGGGGCAAAGACGCCGATCTTGTTTCTGCACGGATTTGGCTCGACCAAGGAGGACTATGCCGATCTTGTACGCCATCCCCGGTTTGCCGATCGACCCTTCCTGGCCTACGACGCCCCAGGGTGTGGCGAGACCCGTTGCGACGATCTGGCGAAGATCGACATTGGGTTCCTGGTCGAGACTGCTTTGGCGATGCTCGAACATGCGGGGTTCACGCAGTTCCATCTTGTGGGCCATTCGATGGGCGGACTGACCGCGCTCATGCTGGCTCACACCAATCCCGAACGTGTGCTGAGCTTCATCGACATCGAGGGCAACATCGCACCTGAGGATTGTTTCCTGAGCCGACAGATCGTGGCTCACGCCGACCCTGATCCCGAGGCATTCTTCAAGGCCTTCATTGCGCGAACACAGACCCTTCCGGGATTTTCCTCGACGCTTTATGGCAGCACCCTGCGTCACAAAGTGCGCGCGGCGGCCGTGCCCGGGATATTCACATCAATGGTCGAGCTGTCAGATCATGGCGGGCTCATGGCGAAGTTCCTCGGACTGCCCTGCCCGAAAATGTTCATGTACGGTGAGCAGAACCGGGGGCTGGGCTATCTCGCCCATATCGAGGCGAGCGGGGTCCGGCTTTCACAAATCCCCGAGTGCGGCCATTTCCCGATGTATTCAAACGCACCTGTGATGTGGCGAGAGATTGCGGACTTCATCGGCGACACGTGAACGGGGCTGGCGATCAGCCCGCCCACTGTGCGCCGCCATCCAGGTCGATCACCGTTCCCGAAAGGTAGTGAACCTGCGGCGCACACAGCATCACAGCCAGCGCGCCAACCTCCTCGGCCGTCTTCAAGCGCCCGAACGGCAAAGCTTCTTCCTTCAGAGTCTCGCGCCACCGTTCGGGATCGTCGAATTTGATCTCGGCCCAACGTCGCGCCATGGTGATGATCCTGTCGGTGAGCGTCGGCCCCGGGTTGATCCCGAAAACCCGCACATTGCTCGCCGGGGTCTCGGCACCGAGAGCGTTGGTCAACCCGATCAGCGCGGCGTTTCCAGCAGCCCCCGCGATGTAGCCGGGCCGGACCGCCCGCCCGCCCATACCTATGATGTTGACGATCGTGCCAGCGCCCCGCGCCGACATTGCAGGCGCATAGAGCTTGCAGAGATGGATGTAGCCGAACACCTTGAGATCCCAGCCTTCGCGCCAGGCAGCCATTGTCACGTTGGCAATGTCTCCAGCCGGGATCGCACCCGCATTGTTCACCAGGATGTCGATGTCGGGATGCTCTGCAAAGACGCGCTCGCGTTCCTCATCCCGTGAGAGATCGGCCATGAAGGGTGTCACTGCACGCCCCGTCTCGGCCGCCATCGTGGAGGCCGCCTCAGCCAGAGCCGCTTCGCTGCGCGCGGTGATGACGAGATCGGCGCCCTCCTCGGCGAAGGCCCGCGCCGTCGCAAGCCCGATCCCCTTTGAGCCACCCGTTACGAGCACAGTCTTGTCGGTCAGACCCAGATCCATTGCATCCTCCGCTGCTGTGCGCGCATAGAACACGCCCACGCTCTCTGCGCCAAGCGATGCCGTGCGTTCTCCCGTATATGGATAAATCGGAGACTGTGCTTGCGCCGTCTATCTGCCGGTCTAACGTGTGAGGTCAGGAAGCGGACGCGACAGAATGATCCGCCGGCATGATGAGAACATTTCGACAGGGAACGCAGACCATGACTCAGTTGGACTTCACAAGACGCCAAATGCTTGCGCTGGCAGGTGGTGCCGCAGCGGCAGCGGGCCTGCACGGAACAACCGCGCTGGCAGCAGAGCCGCTCAAGCTCTGGACCATCGGCGTGGCCAAAGTGGGCGCCAAGGACTGGAGCGCGATGGAAGCGCAGGCCGGCATTTCGATTGCCTACAACGCAAAATCCGCCCGCGCCGACGAGGCCATCCAGAAGATGGTCGTGGGCGACGGCAACAAGCTCTATGACGCGATGTCGGACAATGGCGGCGGCATGGAAGACGCGCTGGCCAGCCAGGGGGTCATCACCGAGCTCGACGTCAGTCAGATCCCGAACTGGAGCAACGTTCTGCCAACCTACCAAGAAGGCGGCGCGGCAGCGGACACGATTCGCTACGAGGGCAAGATCGTCTCGATCCCCTACATCTCCAACGCGGACAGCCTCGCCTACAACCACTCGGTCATTGGCGAGGAACTCACGTCCTGGGATGCGCTCTTCGATGAGCAGTTCAAGGGCCGGGCAGCCATGCAGAACGACTTCGGCCCGACACTCACCAACACCGCGATCTATCTGAAGCAAAGCGGCAAGCAGGACATCGAAGATGCCTCGGACATGACGCCGGACGAGGTCAAGGGCGTCTGCCAGTTCCTGATCGAGCAGAAGAAGAAGGGTCAGTTCCGCACCTTCTGGGACGGGTTCCAGAACGGTGTCGACTTGCTGGCGTCGGAAGAAGTGCTGGTCTCGAGCTGCTGGGAGCCGATCCAGGTGGTCTCGGCCAAGAAATCCGGCAAGGAGATCCGCTACGGCACCATGAAGGAAGGACACCAAACCTGGAACAACATGTTCATGCTGACCAAGGGCGGCGAGGAGCGTGGCCAGGCCGAGAACTTCTACAAGCTGATGAACGTGTATCTCTCGCCCTGGTTCGGCGCGCGGACATTGGCGACACTCGGGTTCACACCACAAATGCAGGGCGTGAATGAATATGTCGAAGCGCATCCCGACGACTTCGACGATGCCACGAAAGCGGTGATTGCCGAGCGGCTGAGCAACAAGCAGTCCCGTCTCGCTGTCAGCGGCAACGCCTGGCAGAACGTCTTCCCGACCCATATCCGCGACTATCAGGACTGGTGGGCCCGCGTTCAGGCCGCTTGATGGCGCGAACCAGTCTTTCGACCCGGCTTCAGCGGGGGGCATTCTACGTGCCCCTCGTCTTCATGGTGGTGTTCTTCGCCCTGCCGGTGGCGCTGACCGCCGTGTGGAGCGTGTTCGAGCGCACGATGTTCTGGATGGAGCCGGGGTTTACCCTGTTTGCCTACGAGAACTTCTTCACCTCTGCACGGCTCGAGAACTTCCTCGCGTCGATGTACCACTCGCTGATCTCGGTCGTGATTTGCCTGGTGCTGGGCTTTCCCATCGCCGTCTTCGTGCGCCGCCGCGTCCCGCAGGTCGCGCAACACCGTGTTGTGCTGCTATTCATCCTGCCGTTCATGGTGTCCGAAATCATCCGCGTCTTCGCACTTCGTCCAGTGCTGCAGCGAAACGGCCTTGTGAACGAAACACTCCAATCTGTTGGATTGATTGAGGAACCGATTACCTCCATCCTCTTCACGCCGACAGGTGTGATCATCGGAGAAGTGTTGTCGTTCCTGCCGTTCATCGTCTTCAGCGGCTTTCTCGCAATGGAAGCCGTGCCCAAGTACATCTTCGAGGTGTGCGAGGATCTCGGCGCCTCGACGTTCCGCGTCTACAAGGACGTCATCCTGCCGCTGGCCGCGCCGGGCATTTTTGCGGGCTCGGTCTTCATCTTCGTCAACGGCATCGGCATCGCCCTGTTGCCGAACATACTCGGCGGTCCTGGTGCCGTGAACGCGGGCCTGATCGCGACGCAGGCCATCGTGGCACTCGACTTCCCGCTTGCGATGGCGATCTCGGCGATCATGATGGCGACCTTGTTCGGGCTGCTCTATCTGGGCCACCGCCTCTTCGACCTCACGACGATCCTGGAGCCTTCGCGGTGAACGACTACGCCAATCCCTGGGGCTATCGGCTGCAATGGCTCTATCTTCTTCTGGTCGTGTTTACCCTCATGGTTCCAGTGTTCTACGTTATGTATGTCTCATTCAACGAGAACGGATTCGGTGCCGCCGAGTACGTCTTCACGCTGGAATGGTACGGCGTGATCTTCAACGACCGGCTGATGATGAACGCGCTCGGCTGGACCTCGGCGCTGGCGATCGCAACGGTGCTCGTGACAGTCCCGTTCGCGGTGCTCGCCGCAAAGCGCTACAAGGCGGCACAGAGCAAGGTCTTCGTGGTCTTCCTCCTGCTTTCGCCGCTTTTCGTTGCTGCCGACATCTTCGGAGCGGCCCTGCTGGTCTACTTCAAGAACCTCAATCACACATTCGCGGCCCTTGGCGAGCAACTTGGCGTGACGTTCATGGACGACTGGTTTGCCCTCGGCTTTACGACCGCTTGGATCGGGCTTGTGATCTACACGATCCCCTATGCCTTCATCGTCGTTCTGATCACCATGGGGCGTTACAACACCGAGCAGACCGAAGCTGCCCGCGCCTGCGGCGCCACCGCCTGGCGGGCCTTCTGGGACATCGAGTTCCCGCAAATCCGCCCCGGCGTCCTTAGCGCCTGTGCGTTCACGGTCATCCTCTGCTTCAACGAGTACACCCGCACCAGCCTGCTGAAGGGCGGGTTCGACACATTCACCACGGTCCTTGTGAGCCAGATGTTGAACGAAGGCATGTCAGAGCAGTCCTATGCGATGTCGAGCCTTGTCAGCTTCGTTGCCATCGCGGTCATCGGCGCCATCATTCTGATCACGCTGATCAGGACGGACAAGCTGGATGTCGAGGCGCGCGCCAAAGCTCAGCCGGTGACCTCATGACACTGGCGGTCGAGACCCGCGGGCTGTCCAAGCACTACGGACGCGTTCGCGCCCTGGACGGCGTGGATGTGGCGATCCGCGCGGGAGAATACTTCGTGCTGCTGGGTCCCTCGGGCGGCGGCAAGACCACGCTCCTCAGAACAATCGGCGGCTTTCACAAACCCACCGCGGGGCAGGTGCTCCTGCATGGCCAGGATGTCAGCGACCAGCCGCCAGAGATGCGGCCGACGGGGATGGTCTTCCAATCCTATGCGCTGTTCCCTCACATGACCGTCGCGAAGAATGTGGGCTACGGTCTTGTTCTGGCCAGGAAAAAGGCGTCCGAGATCGAACAGAAAGTCGGCGCGATGCTCGAGATGGTCGGGCTGTCCGGTCTTGGCCAACGCAAGCCGCACGAGCTCTCGGGCGGACAGCAGCAGCGCGTCCAGCTCGCCCGCGCCCTCGTGCTCGACCGGGACATTCTACTGCTGGACGAGCCCCTGGCGGCATTGGACGCGCAACTGCGCAAGGACATGTGCCTCGAGCTCAAGCACCTTCAGGAAAAGGTGGGCATCACCTTCATCCATGTGACGCACAATCAGGAAGAGGCGATGACAGTTGCCGACCGCATCGCCCTGATCGCCGATGGCAAACTGGTGGAGCAAGGCAGTGCGCGAGAGGTGTACGAAGCCCCCAAGGCCAGATTTACCGCGAGCTTCGTCGGAGAGAACAATCTCCTGGATGGCCGCATCGCCACGCTGACCTCATACACGGCCACGGTCGAGACCGGCGGTGGTCTCATCACGGTGCCACGCGTGACCGGTGCTGCGGAAGGCGCGAGCGTTTCGGTTTCGATCCGCTCGGAGCTGCTGACAATGACCGATGCGCAGGATGCGAAGCTGAGCGGCACCTATCTCGAGGCCGTGTATCTCGGGTTGACGACGTCGCATCGGATCGCCCTAGCGGATGGCACCGAGGTGACGGCGCGGGTCGTCTCCGGTCCGGGTGCCCGCCCCCGCGAACCTGGCAGCGCCATCAACCTGACATGGCCCGACACTGCCGCACGGCTGCACATCGACTGACGGAGGTCTGAAATGCCCTGGTCCAACCCCCGTGTCCCCTACCGGATGTCCAGCCGGACAAAGCGGCTGGAACCGCCTGAGGGCAAGCCGATCATCGTCAATCTCGCCATGAACATCGAGTACTGGCCGTTCGACCGGCCCATGCCGCGCGGCGTGTTGCCGCCGCCGCACGGTGCGCAAATCGAGCCGCCCGATGTTCCCAACTACTCCTGGGTCGAGTACGGGATGCGCTGCGGCATGCCTCGCTTCATGGACATGGTCGCTCAGCGCGGTCTGCCCGTCTCGGCGCTGATGAACGCACAGGTTGCCGATGTCTACACGGACCTGATGGACGAGATCGTCTCAGCGGGCTGGGAGCTTGTCGGCCATGGCTGGATCCAGCAATCGCTCAAGAACGCCGATGACGAGGAAGCGGTGATCAAGCGCTGCCTCGCCAGGCTCGAGCAATGCGACGGCAAGCGGGTCAGATCGTGGTTGGGGCCCGGACTCGGAGAAAGTCACGACACCATCGATTTGCTTCGGGAAAATGGCATCGAGTTCCTCCATGACTGGGTCATCGATGATCTCCCCTTCTGGATCCGCACGAAGCACGGGCCGATGGTGGGACTGCCCTATGCACTCGAGCTGAACGATGTGCCGCTCTATGCGATCAAGAACGCCTCGACCGACGAGATCCTGAAACGTTTCGAAGCAACGCTTGCGGTCTTCGAACGCGAGACCGAGCAGAACCCCCGCTGCCTCACCTTCGGCCTGCATCCGCACATCATCGGTGTGCCCCACATCGCGTACCAGTTCGAAAAGGTGCTCGACCTTCTTCTTGAACATCCTCAGACGGTCTTCATGACCTCGCACCAGATCGGCGACTGGTTCGTCGCGGCGGACGGCACGAACGGCGCAGACGTCGCACCCTACACCGACACCCTGCCCCCGCTGCCGGAGTAGCCGATGCCCCGCCCCCGCCCCTCGACCGCCCTGGAGCATCTCCGCGTGCTGGATCTCACTCGCGTTCGTGCCGGACCGACATGCTGCCGAGTGCTGGCCGATTTCGGCGCCGATGTGATCAAGATCGAAGCACCTGAGGGCGTCGATCCGAACGCGGGCATGTCCGGGGCGCGCCACGGCTATGACATGTTGAACCTGCACCGCAACAAGCGTGCACTGACGCTCAATCTGAAAAAGCCTGAAGGCAAGGCACTGTTCATGCGCCTCGTCACCGCGGCCGACATCGTGGTCGAGAACTTCCGGCCCGATGTTAAGACGCGGCTCGGCATAGACTACGAGGCATTGTCGGCGGTCAATCCGCGCATCATTCTCGCCAGCATCTCAGGCTTTGGTCAGGACGGGCCCTATGCCAGACGCCCCGGCTTCGATCAGATCGCTCAGGGCATGGGCGGCCTGATGATGGTGACGGGCCAACCGGGCGAAGGTCCGATGCGGGCCGGCACCGCGGTGGCTGACAGCTCTGCCGGACTGAACGCGGCGATTGGCATTCTCGTCGCGCTGGCCGAGCGGGAGCGCTCGGGCAAGGGGCAATGGGTGCACACCTCGCTGCTCGAGGCTCAGATCGCCCTGATGGATTTTCAGGCCGCGCGCTATCTGGTTGACGGCGACGTGCCCGAGCAGGCTGGCAACGACCATCCCTATTCGACACCCATGGGCGTGATCGCCACTTCCGACGGCTATCTCAATCTGGGTGTCGGCGGAGACGGGCAGTGGCAAGCGCTCTGCCGAGCGATTGACCAGCCCGAATTGGCGGAGGATCCAGACTTCGCCACGCAGGAAGACCGATACCGCAACCGCCCTGCGTGCTGGGCGGTTCTGGCACCTGTCTTTGCCGCCAGGACCACCGCCGATTGGCTGGAACTGCTCGAAAGACACGGCGTACCGGCGGGTCCGATTTACCGGATTGATGAAATGTTCGACGATCCGCATGTCCGCCACACGGGCATCGTACAGACTGTCTCGCACCACGCCCGTGGAGAGACCAAGCTGATCGCTCAGCCGGTCTCGCTGTCGCGCACCCCCGCAGCTCTAGAGACCGCAGCACCGGATCTGGGCGCACATACGGATGAGGTGTTGGTCGAGTTCGGGGTGTCGCCCGCAGAGATCGCCGCGCTGCGAGACGCTGGCGCCATCTGATGACCGGTGAACTCAGCTGGCCCGACGGCAAAACGCTGGCCCTGTCGCTTGTTGTGAATGTGGAAGAAGGCGCCGAGATGTCGGTCGCCGAAGGTGACAAGCGCCCCGAGCCTGTGGATGAGCTGGGCATTGCCGTCTCGGTGCCGATCCGAAACTACGTGAACGAATCCAACTATCTGTACGGCATCCGGGCAGGAGGACCGCGCGTCTTCCGACTCTTGGAAGAGCACGGTTGCGCTGTGACAGTGACGGCTGCAGCACTCAGTCTGGAACGGGCACCCGATCTCACAAGACTGATCACGGATGCGGGGCACGAGGTCTGCGCCCACGGCTGGCGGTGGGTTCACCAGTTCTCCTACGACGAGGCAAGAGAGCGCGAATTCATCGCCAAGGCCACGCGGTCCATCGAAGCGACATGTGGGCGCCGCCCTGTTGGTTGGTTGAGCCGCTATCTGCACACGCCGAACACGCGACGGCTCCTCGTTGACGCGGGATACACCTACCACATGGACGATGTTTCGGACGACATCCCCAGATGGGAACTGGTCGAGATGGCGAACCACACGCACCAACCTCTGATCTGCGTGCCATATGCACTCGACACGAACGATATGAAGTTCTGGACAGCGCCCGGATACAGTCCGCAGGATTGGCTGGACTATGCCCGCCGCAGCTTCGACTGGTTGCTCGCAGAGAGCCGCACCGAGGGCCCGCGCATGCTGTCGATTGGCCTGCATCTGCGGATCATCGGTCGACCCGGGCGAATCTGGGCGCTTGAGGCTTTCCTCGCGCATGTTGCAAGCGCTGACGGGGTTTGGATCACGACACGCCGTGAAATCGCAGAGCGGTTTCGGGCTTGCGTCCCGTGGAACGGGTAGTTCACGCGTTAGACAGGGCCGGCGCGAGGCACTCGGTCCAGCAGGTCAGCCGCGCCTCGGACCATCTGGGCGCAACGATCTGGACCGACGCAGGCAGCAACTCACCCGGACACGGCACGGGCATGGCCACCGCCGGACAGCCTGAGAAGTTTGCAAGCGGCATGAGATCGGCTTGGTTGGGTGGTGCTCCGGTTCCGTGCGGAAACGCCCGTTGCGGCGCCGTTGGCAGAATGAGCGCGTCAACCGAGCACAACGCATTGTCGACCGCTGCCGCGGTGGCGCGCAAGAGTTGCTGGGCCTGCAGCAGCCGCTCCGTCGTAACGTCACGGCCATAGACCAGCAGACGATGCAATGCCGGGCTGATGGCATCTTCGGTGTCGATGAGATCGGCAAATTCGACTGCCGCCTCCGCCTCTATCACCAGTAGCCCGGCCCGCCGGGCACGATCCGGCTCCCATCCGGCCACATCTACGTCGACGATCGTCCCTCCAAGATCGGTCACAACCCGCTGCGCTGTCTCGAAGGCAGCGGCAACCTCGGGTTCGAGCTCAACCGAAGACAGTTGCCGGGGCACCCCGAAGGTCGTGCCTGCGAGGTCGGTCGCTTTTGGGCGATGCGACCATCCTGTTGGTGCGGTCCTGCTGTCCGAATCCTCAGCGTCATGGCCGGCCAAGCATTGCAGCACCTGCCACAGAAGTGCTGCATCCCTGACGAGCGGCCCGACGGTATCGAGTGATGTCGCGAGGGGCACCAGTCCGCTCCGCCCCAGCAATCCGAAGGTCGGCTTCAACCCGATGATGCCGCAGTATGCGGCGGGCAACCTGATCGAACCCATGGTATCGGTCCCGAGCGCCAGTTCGACGAAACCGGCAGCCACCGCAGCAGCCGATCCGCCGGATGAGCCGCCCGGCGTGTAGCCGCGCTTAAGCGGGTTCATGCAGCGCCCGAAAACGGGATTGTCGCCCAGAGTTCCGAGCGCACCTTCCTCCATGTTGAGACTACCGATCAGAATCGCACCCGCCGCGCGCAAACGGCGAACCACAAGTGCATCGACTTGCGCAATGTGCGCCCGGCGCCCTGCAACTCCAGCGGTGCAAGGCGCGCCCGCGACGCCGAGATTGTCCTTCACAGCGAAGATGCAGCCATCGAGCGGCCCGAGACGCATTTCGTTCGCACGGCGCCGATCGGTTTCCTCGGCCTCGATCGAAGCCGTCTCGGGGTAGAAGCGCTGGACACAATTGTAAGCGCTGTCCTCGAGGGACACACGCGCCATGAGCTTTTCGATCTTCGACGTGATGGTGTTCATTCGTGTATCAGCCTGCGGGGTTTCTGGCGACTGTCGAGCTCTGTCAGCTCTGCCGTGGCACCGGGCGCCACGACTTCGACGGCAATTCTCACGCCCAGCCGGGCGCGCAAAAGTTCCTCGATCCGGCACGCAAGCCCGTCTTCCGGTTGGCGCGCCTCGGCCAAGACCGTCACATCCGAGCCGCCGTCTGACGATGCGACCTTGCAGATGTACTCTTGTATCCCGAACGCCTCCCCGAGGAGGGTGCCGATGCCATGGGGATAGACGGTCACGCCGCGCAGCTTGATCATATTGTCGGCCCGCCCCAGGTGCCCCGCCATGCGCCGGAAAGGAAGCCCGAGCGGGTTCTCGCCAGGCAGGATGCGCGTCACATCCTGAGTGCGGAAGCGGATCACGGGAAACACATCGTCTTTGTACAGGCATGTGCACACGATCTCGCCATCCGACCCGGTCCCGACCTCGTTGCTCGATTGCGGATCGAGCACCTCGATCAGATGCGCATCTTCGAGAATGTGCATGCCCGCACGATCCGGTCCCTCGCCCGCAATGGCACCCGTGTCGCCGACACCGTACCAGTCGAAGATGTCCTCGACGCCCCAGGCTGCGGCGAGTTTCGCGGCCCCGTCCACGCCAAGATGACCCGAGATCATACGGATCCTGATGTCTTCGCCCGGGGCAAGGCCTTCGGCGTGCGCGACGTCGGCCAGCTTGCGCAAGTAGTCACCGAAGCCGACCAGAACAGTGGCCTGGAAGTCGCGCATCACCCGGACCTGCTGGACAGATCGGGTTTCGGCTCCCGTGCCTGCAGACAAGACCTGAGCGCCGATCCAATGCTGGATCGCCTCGCGCACGTAGTGGCCGCCATTGACCAAGCCGAAGCCGTAGACGGAATGCACGACATCGGCCCGGGTCATGCCCTGCAAAGCGTAGAGACGTGCGAGCAGCAGGTTCTGGATTTCACGGCCCCTCGGACCCCACAACAGAGGTTGCGGTGTCCCCGTCGTGCCGGAGGTCGTGTGAAAGACCAGCGGAGGGCGTGCGTCCTGAGGCACACCATCGAGGCCATGGAAATCTCCAAGGGGCGGATGCTCCGCGACAGACGCCATAAGGTCCGCTTTGGTGTAGGTCGGCAGCAGCGCCAGATCATCAAGTCCACGGACATCGCCCGGCGCGAGACCAGCGCTTCTCCAGCGCTTCGCATAGAACGGGACCCGCCAGCCGAAATCCACCAGATGGAGAAGCTGACGTTCCTGACGACTGCGCAGCTCGTCCCGGCTCACGTCAGAGAATGCGCGGACCAGATCCGTGACGGGATAGGTTTCGCTGACCGCAGTGTGATCGACGGCATCAAAGTATGTGGAGCCGCTCACCGTTTCCCCCGCTCGGACCATCTCTCGCCGGACATGCGCATTGTCGTTGTTGCGGCCGAAGCCCAACGACATTGGCCAACGGCAATGACCCGGTTGTCAAGCTATGCCCGCACTATGCCGTCTCTAATCTTCTTGTTGCACGGGAAATCGATGCTACGGCGGATGGCGGGCGTGCGGGCAGCGACCTGAACCCAGCACGGGACAAATCATCCGACATGAACTGGCCTGTCGCGCCAAGTGACGATAGGCTTGTCGCGGCCGAACCGAACCGGCCCCAAGCCTGCAATGGAGGACGATGTGACAAGGTCGAGTTGGTCAGCCGCTGGCCGAGCAGGCCAAGCACGGTCGTGTCACGTGCACATGTCTGCGCGCTTTCGCGCAGTCTCCTGGCGCTGATACATGGCACAGGCGTTCACCACGCGGCCTGAAATCAGAGGCACCTTCGGCGCTGTCACGTCGACACACTGGCTCGCCTCAGCCGTCGGTTTCGGTGTGCTGGAGCGAGGCGGCAACGCCTTTGATGCCGCCGTGGCCACGGGGTTCACGCTGCAGATCGTCGAGCCGCACCTGAACGGTCCGGGTGGTGAGGTGCCGATCCTCATCCACGCCGCAGGTGAGAACCGCCCGAGAGTGCTCTGTGGCCAGGGCGTGGCACCTCGGGCGGCAACGATCGATAGGATCAAGGCATACGGTCTGGACAGAATGCCGGGGATGGGGCTCCTCCCCGCGGTGGTGCCCGGTGCGTTCGATGCCTGGATGCGCCTGTTGCTCGAATACGGAACAATGACCCTTGGCGACGTTCTGTCACCTGCCATCGGTTATGCGCAGAATGGCTATCCGCTCGTGCACCGAGCCGCCGAAGCCATTCATGCGATCGCCCCGCTCTTTCGATCGGACTGGCATCACTCGGCCGAGGTCTGGCTGCCCGGAAATCGCGCACCGCAACCCGGCGCACTGGCGTGCCAGCCCCAGATCGGGAACGCCTATGCCAGGGTGCTCGCACAATCGGAGGCCGCACACACGGATCGTGATGGCCAGATCGAAGCGGCGCGTCTCATCTGGTCGCAAGGATTCGTCGCCGAGGCAATCGACACCTTCTATCAGAGCGAGCAGTCCGACGGTGCCGGCGGGCGTCAGACAGGGTTGTTGAGCGGAGAGGACCTGGCCGGCTGGCGGGCCACCTGGGAAGAGACGGTCAGCGCGGATTTCGCCGGCATCACTGTCCATAAGACGGGGCCTTGGGGACAGGGTCCGGCGTTGCTGATGGCCCTCAAGTTACTCGAGGCGCACGGGATCGCTGATGTCGAGCCGGGCAGTGCAGAATGGTTTCACCTCTCGGTCGAAGCGTTGAAACTGGCGCTGGCTGATCGCGACGCGGCGTTCGCGGATCCTGACCACGTCGATGTCCCGCTGGAGCGTCTTCTGTCCGACCGCTACCTTGATGAAAGGGCCGCGCTGATCCGCAGTGATGCAAGTCACGCGCTTCGCCCGGGTGAAGACCACCTGAAAGACGTCCTGTTACAGAACGCGGCGCCGCCCGAGAGTGGCGCCGGTGGCGGCGAGCCAACTTTCGCCGATCTGCCCGAGATCGAAGGTGACACCTGTCATCTCGACGTGGTCGACCGATGGGGCAATCTCGTTTCGGCCACACCCTCGGGTGGATGGCTGCAATCTGCACCGGCAGTGCCTGGACTGGGCTTCAACATCACGACGCGCGGTCAGATGTTCTGGCTTGATGAACGCATTCCATCACATCTCGCCCCGGGACGCCGTCCGCGCACGACACTCACACCAACACTGGTCACGCGTGAGGGACGGCCAGTTCTGGGCCTCGGCTCCCCGGGCGGCGACCAGCAGGATCAATGGACGCTCGGCGTGCTCCTGCGTCATCTCGTCGAAGGCTTGAACCTTCAGGCAGCAATTGATGCGCCGCTCTTCCACACCAGCCACTACGTGAATTCCTTTGCGCCGCGGGCGTTCGAGCCGGGAGGCCTGTTCATCGAGGAGCGCGTCGATCCAGACATTCGCGCGGCGCTCACCGAACGCGGCCATGTCATTTCCGTTCAGCCGCCGTGGTCGCTTGGCCGATTGTGCGCCGCCGGCTTTACACGAGGTGGTTTGGTTCGGGCCGCGGCGACTCCTCGCTTCATGCAGGCCTATGCGATCGGTCGCTGAGATCTGCTTTGTGACACACGCGCACATGCTATTTTGGCGTGCTCTTTGAAAGACCGCGCTGGACCGGCTCATTCTTGAGACAGGCTGGATGTGGATCGGATCAGGCTGATGTAGCGCGCCTGGCTGGTCCGCAAGTGATCACGCATTGCATCACCCGCCGCATCGAAATCATGCGCGAAGATCGCATCGCGGATGATGCGATGCTCGTTCAGGAGTTGGGTCGCATAGTCCGGTGGCGTCGGCGCCATCTCACGCAATACCCGAAGCTGCGACCTCGGAATCGTGCGCGGCCCGAGAAAGTCGAAGAATTCCACAAACCGAGGATTGTTGGCCGCGGCGGCGATGGCGAGATGAAACGCGAGGTCCGCGGCCTCGGAAGCCTGCGCGTCTCCCGCGTGCCGCATCGCTTCCCACCGCTCCCCGATCTCGGTGAGTTGCGCTGGTGAGCCACGGGTGGCGGCAAGGCGCGCTGCCTCGATTTCGATGGCAGCGCGAATCTCGAGGGTCTCCACGATCGACGAAAGCGTCTCTCCGGCCCGAGAGGATGTCAGAGGATATGGCGGCTCGCAGACGAACACGCCGGAGCCTTGACGCGGCTCAACCAGACCTTCGACACGCAGCCTTGACAACGCATCCCTGATCACCGTCCGAGACACACCGAATTCGGCGATCAACTCGCGTTCGCTCGGCAATCTGTCTCCGGGGCGCAGCTTTTCGGAGGTGATGCGCGCGGCGAGCGCTTCGCGCACTCGCTCGGTCAGGCTCTTGCCCCGTTTCCCTGCTGGCCTCCCAACCAGATTCATGTTGACCGCTCATACTCTACTTATCATGATGAATTTCATAACAGGCGTGATTTGTCGCGACAAGCCACGTCTCCAAAGGGAGGAATGTCATGCAAACAGGTTCACCTACGGCAACCGTCTTGAGACCCGTCGCGCTCGGCCTCGCGGCGGCGTTGTTCGCTTCGATGTCCGTGTCCGCCGCCGAATGGCGCGGCTGGAACATTCACGTCGACGGGTATCCGAACACCGTCGCGATGGACAAGTTCGCCGAACTGCTGGCCGAGAAAACCAACGGCGAGATCACCCTCAAAATGTTCCACTCCGGCGTGCTCGGCAGTCAACCCGACGCGATCGAGCAGGTCCGGGCCGGCGCGCTCGAGATCGGCAATTTCAATCTCGGCCCCATGGGTCCCACGATCCCGGAGACGAACGTTGTCTCCCTCCCCTTCATTTTCAAGGATATGGGGCATATGCACCGGGCGCTGGACGGCGACGCGGGTGCTCAGATCTCGGCCGGAATGGAGAAGAAGGGGCTGATCGCGCTGGCTTGGTACGACTCGGGCGCGCGGAGCTTCTACAACTCACAAAAGCCGATCGAAACGCCGGAAGACGTTGCTGGCATGAAGGTCCGCGTGATGAACAACGACCTGTACTCGGGCATGATCAATGCACTCGGCGGCAACCCGTCCCCGATGGCGTTCTCCGAGGTCTACCAGTCGCTCAAAACCGGTGTCGTGGACGGCGCCGAGAACAACTGGCCCTCGTATGAATCGACTGGTCACTTCGAGGTCGCAGGATACTACTCCCTAAGCCAGCACCTGATCATCCCGGAGTGTGTGTGCATGAATGCCGATGTCTTCAACGGCCTGTCGGACGAGCACAAGCAAGCGGTGCGCGAGGCTGCAATCGAGTCGGCGAACCTCCAGCGCGAATTGTGGGAAGCCCGTGCCGCCTCGAGCCGAGAGAAAGTCATCGCGGCCGGTGTCCAGTTCAACGAAATCGCGGACAAGAGCGGCTTCCAAGCGGCAATGCAGCCAGTGTACGACACCTATCTGGCGGACAACCCGGACATCAAACCGCTGGTAGAGCTCATCCAGTCAACAGATTGACATAACGGTCCAATCGCGCGCCGCTGTGACCACCTCCTTCATGCGTCACGGCGGCGCGAAACTTTTCCCGACAGGACGCAATGTCTGCACCACAACATAACACCGGGCACAGTCGGCTCGATGCCGTGCTGGGAGCCCTCTCCTCGTTCTGCAAGGTCGTCGCCGGCATATCTCTGGTGATCTTGACGGCGATCTTTGGCTGGCTCGTCTGGGGACGGTATGTGATGAACGACACGCCGACCTGGGTCGAGCAGGTGTCACTGCTGCTGGTGATGGTCATCACGTTTCTCGGCGCCGCGGTCGGCATCCGCGAGAACACCCATCTGGGCGTCTCATACTTTCGCGATGCTGCCCCCCAACCGCTGAGACTGGTCTTCATGATCGTCACACACATCGTGATGGCAGCGTTTGGCGCGATCATGGCATGGCACAGCTACGAACTTGTTCTGTTCAAATGGGGCTCCGAGATTCCGCTGATCCACCTGCCCGAGGGTCTCCGCGCTGTTCCGATCATGCTCTGCGGAGGGCTCGTGTGCCTGTTTTCGGTCGGTCATCTGATCGCGATGGCCCGGGGTGCCAGCACCCGATCCAGTCTGACCGACTAACGCATGGACCCCGGCCTCATCCTGCTGCTCGCCACGTTCGCGGTGTGCGTTGTGATCGGCGTCCCGGTCGCGTTCTCCCTGGGCATTGCCGCAGTTGCGGCTTTTTGGTGGGAAGGGCTGCCCCTGTTCGTCGCCTTCCAGAGGATCGTGGCTGGGGTCAATGTGTTCTCCTTGCTGGCGATTCCCTTCTTCATCTTCGCCGGCGAGCTGATGTTCCATGGCGGCATCGCCGAGCGTCTGGTGCGGTTCGCATCAGCCGCCGTTGGGGCGGTGCGAGGCGGGCTCGGCATCGTGAACGTCTTCTCATCCATGCTTTTCGGCGGGATTTCGGGCTCAGCGGTGGCAGATGTCTCAGCCCTCGGATCGATCCTCGTCCCGGTGATGAAGGAAAAGGGCTACGACGACGACTATGCCGTCAACGTTACGGTGACCTCATCGATCGCCGGGATCATGATCCCGCCCAGCCACAACATGATCCTGTTCGCTGTTGCTGCTGGCGGCGGTATTTCGATCTCGTCGCTCTTTCTCGCGGGCGTGGTGCCCGGAGTTGTGATGTGTCTCTGCCTTGCTGCAGCGGCGTATCTGATTGCCGTGAAGCGCGGCTACCCAGCGGAAAAATTCCCGGGATGGTCTTCGCTACTGCTGAGCTTCATTTTCGCCCTGCCCGGGCTCTTCACCGCAGTGATCATTGTCGGCGGTGTGCTGTCAGGCATCTTCACCGTCACGGAATCCGGCGCCTTCGGCACGATCTACGCGGTGCTTGTGACCCTGCTCGTCTATCGCTCGCTCAGCTGGGGCGGCTTTGTCACAGCCGTGGTCCGCGCGGTGAAAACCACATCCATGGTGATGATCCTCGTGGCGAGCGCCGCAGCTTTCGCCTACATGCTGTCGTTCCACCAGGTTCCGAACAAAGTGGTCGCGTTCATGACCGGCATCTCCGAGGATCGGGTTGCCATTCTGCTCATGATCAACGTGACGCTCCTGCTTCTGGGCATGATCATGGACATGGGCGCGCTCATCTTGATCTGCACACCGATTTTCCTGCCGGTCGCACGAGAGCTCGGTATGGATCCGCTCCAGTTCGCGATGCTGCTCATGATGAACCTGGGCCTTGGCCTCTGCACACCGCCCGTGGGATCCTGCCTGTTTGTGGGCTGTGCCATCGGCGAGGTCCGCATGGAGAAAGCCGTTCGCTCGATCTGGCCGTTTTATCTTGCAATCCTCGCAGCGCTGATGCTGACAACTTTTGTGCCGGCGATCTCGCTCACCTTGCCCGGGCTGCTGGAGAGCTGATCGAGCGGGCGTACCTCGATACGAATTGGAGGGTGGTATGAGGATCGCGGTTCTGGGGGGCGGCAACGGATCAATCGCTGCGGCGGGCGACTTCACGCTTGCAGGTCACGAAGTGCGTCTCTGGAGGCGCGATCCGGTCACAATCGACGAACACCACAGACTGGGCGGACAGATCACCGTTCGGGACATAGACGGCACGCGCATCGCAAAACCCTTGGAGATAGTGGCATCGCTCGAACAGGCGCTTCAGGATGCCGAGTTGATCTTCTGCCCCGTTCCCGCCACTGGTCAAGACGCTCTGTCACAGGCCGTGGCGCCTCATCTGACGCCTGGCCAGGTTCTGTTTCTCGCGCCCGGCACGATGGGTTCAATGCTTTTTGCGACGGCCGCGCGAGACGCAGGCACGCTGGATGGCATCGCCATTGCGGAGACAGGAACCCTGCCCTGGCTGGCACGCAAGCACGGGTTTGCCGAGGTGGTGATCTCGACCCGCGCCGTGCGTTTGCCAGTCGGTGTCTTTCCGCTCTCGCTGTTGCCGCACGCACTCTCGACGATCGACACGGCGTTCCCTGGTGTGCCTGAGTCCTGCGGGGATGTTCTGTCTGCGGCCCTGATGAATGCCGGGCCGATCATTCACGCACCACTCGTTGTGATGAACGCAGGCCCTCTGGAGCATTTTGAAAAATGGGACATTCACAACGAAGGCACCCAACCTGCCGTGCGACGCGTCACCGACCGGCTCGATGCCGAGCGTGTGGCAATCCGCGAGGCGTTCGGATACGGCCCGCCGCACTTCCCTCTTGCAGACCACTACCGAGCGGACGGGGATGAATGGATGTACAACCGCGCCTCTCGTGCCAACCTCGTGAGCTCCGGAGACTGGCGCGAGGACATCGTGCTGACCGAGCACCGATATGTCACCGAAGACATGCGGCTTGGCCTGTCACTGCTCAGTTCCCTCGGAGACCTCGCCGGCGTTGATGTTCCTGTGACAAAGGGATTGCTGGCGATCGGATCGGCGATTTGCGGGGACAACTTCCATCAGACCGGCCGCCCGCTCTCCAAGCTTGGGCTGGGCACGAACGACAAGCATGAATTGCAGAGCCTGCTGGCCGAGGGATGGAACTCGTGACGCGCGACCGGGCGCGGATTGCATGTCTTGGCGCGGGACGGATGGGTCGCGGCATCGCGCAGGTCTTTGCGTATGCCGGACACCATGTGGACTTGATCGATTTCAAACCGCGCGACGATGGCGGCTTCGAGACATTGCGGAGCGACGCGCTGCAGGAGATCTCCGAGACGCTCGCGCTGCTCGCCGGGTTCGGTCTCTTTGACCCTGTGCACTGCGAGAACATTCTCGCGCGGATCGCATGCATTCCGGAACGGGACGCAGCTGACGCGCTCGGCGCGGCGGACGTTGTCTTCGAGGGTGTGCCCGAATTGGTTGACGTCAAGCGCGCTGCACTGGCGGAGGCTTCAGGGATGATGCGCGACAATGCGGTCCTTGCATCGACAACTTCAACCATCCTCGTCGACGACCTTGCGCCGGCTGTTGAACAACCTCAGCGCTTTCTGAACGCACATTGGCTGAACCCGGCGTTCCTCGTTCCGCTGGTGGAGGTCTCCCCAGGTGCCAACACCGATGCCGAAGTGACCACGCGACTTCTGGGCTGCCTTGAATCCGTGGGCAAGGTGCCGGTCGTGTGCGCCGCACGCCCCGGCTACATCGTTCCGCGCATTCAAGCGCTTGCGATGAACGAAGCGGCGCGCATGGTCGAGGAGGGTGTCGCATCGGCCGAGGACATCGACAAGGCTATAAAGTACGGCTTCAGCTTCCGCTTTGCAGTGCTGGGCATGCTGGAGTTCATCGACTGGGGCGGCGGCGACATCCTCTATCATGCCAGCAACTATCTCTCAGATGCTCTGGACAACCCGCGCTACGCAGCCCCTGACATCGTCGACCGCAACATGCGTGAAGGTCGAACGGGGCTGAAGACGCAGCAAGGGTTCCTGAACTACGAAGGTCTCGACCTGGACGCCTACCGAAAGAGCCGACTTGAGGAACTGGTGGGACGTCTCCACCACTACGGGCTCGCGCGCACTCCCGTGCTCGACTAGACCTCAGGATTGCTGCGTGCGTTCTTCGTAGGCGATCAACGCAGCCTTGATATCGTCCGGAATTTCGATGGACTTGAGTGTATCGAGCGACGTGACCACGGTCGTGAAGTGCCCTCTCAAAGCTTCAGCGCCACCTTTCATCGCATGAAGAACCAGGCTGTAAGATCGCCGGCCTATGGCCTCGACCGCGATGAACACCTCGACTTGCTCGCCCATCTTGACCGGTGTGAAAAACGTGCCCGAAGCCGTGACATAGCCAAGCCCCGTCCGCCGTGGGCCGAGCACGTCATGGTAGAGAATCCCGTGCTCGTCCTCGAACCATCGCTCGATGATCTCGTTGAAGACATGAAAGAAATGCGGCGTATAGACAATCCCGGCCGGATCGCAGTGACCATGGCGAAACGTGAAGGTGTCCGACCAGAGCCCTTCCGGGAGGGTGTCATCCGTGTGCGGCGCGGGACGCTCCTGGGTGACCGGCTGCTTCTCTCTATTCATGCGACAATTCCGTTCGTGCTCGTGCAGACATCCCGGGCATTCATCCAAGGAGAAACCTCTCGGGTTCGCATCGAGTGTTAGTGCACGGATCGTTCTTGGTCGATGGCTATGACCAGATTGCTAAGAACTGTGCATCAGGCGAAGTCGCAGAGGCGAACTGTATGGCATCGCTGACCAATGTCTGGCCACGAGACGTGCGATGAATTCTGTTGGCGCAGAATGCAGGACGTCAAACAAGACGACACCGGCGTTGTCGGAACACGCCGATGCACTGGCGGGTGGGCCGTTCGATGCGGCGTATTTGTTAAGATCCGCATCCCCGAACTCGCCCCGGACATCACAACTGATCGGCTTTCGCCCCTATCACGTTCAGCTCACGCGGGCTTGCGTGCGACAACGAATACACCCTTGCGCTTTCCGGGGAGCCATTCGTGCTCGACACTGAACCCCGCAGCCTTCAGCATGCCCACAATTTCGGCGGCAGTGAGAACCCGGACACGGGGGAGCAGTCCAAGCGCGTAGCCGATTGGCCCGATGAACTTGAACCAACTCATGCCGTCGCCGAGACAAACGGTGCTGGAGACGAACACCCCGCCCGGCTTCAACAGGCGGTGGACCTTTGCGATCGCGACCTCTGGCTGCTCCAACAGATGCAGTATGCTCATCCCCAGCACGGCATCATAGCCGCCTTCCCGAGCAGAGAGGTCCTCGATTGCTGTGACCTCGAACTGCACGTTGCTGACCGCGCCCTCGCTGGCTTTTCGCCGGGCAATCTCGATCATCTTCGGTGAGATGTCGGTGGCCAACACGCGATCTACATAGGGCGCATGGAGCAACGCGGTCGAGCCGGTGCCGCAGCCGAACTCAAGCAGCTGCGACTCCTTCGTGAGGTATTCCCTCGTGATGCGCAGCTTCTCCTCATACGATGCTTGATCGGCGATCGGCTGCGCTGCGTAGCGTTCGGCAATCCAATCCCAGAAGCGGACGGAACGTGGCGGTCTTGATCGGTTCTCGACGCGCTGCAAGTCGTGAATGTCGGTTGATGCGTGCATGGTTTTCGTCTCCGTGTGCGAACGTGTTCCTGACAGGAATGCGCGGGTGAGCCTTGGTTTTCCGTTGATCTCACGCTGGCTTCACCCCTGCATTCCTGCAGAGCAAAATGCGATGCTGGTGGACTACACATGGAGAATCGCCGTGTGAATTGACAAGATCCGTTCTTCAGATATGCATTTTTGCATGGATTGGAGGTCGGTCAAATTCGACTGGAATCGAGCGCGGGCCTTCTTGGTCACGGCCGAAGAGGGTTCGCTGTCAGCCGCCGCGCGGGCGCTTGGTCTTACGCAACCCACGCTCGGACGACAGGTTACGGCGCTCGAGGAGGAGCTCGGTGTAGCGCTGTTCGAACGTGTCGGGCGTGGGCTTGAGCTCACCCCAAGCGGACTGGAACTGATGGAACATGTACGCGAGATGGGCGAAGCTGCGGGGCGGATCTCGCTGGCCGCGTCAGGCAGGTCGCAATCTATCGAAGGATCGGTCTGCATCACCGCAACCGAGGTTGCGTCGGCCTTCGTGCTGCCCGAGGTTCTGCACCTTCTGCACCGCGAAGCCCCGGGCATCACCGTGGACGTCGTGGCATCAAACAACGTGAGTGATCTGCGCCGGCGTGAGGCGGACATCGCCATTCGAAGCGCACGCCCGACAGACCCCAACCTGATCGCGCGCAAGCTGCGCGATGAGACGGCGGAACTGTATGCTGCGAGTTCCTATCTCTCCCGCATCGGCTGGCCACAGACCAACGAAGGTCTGTCCAATGCCCGGTTCATTGGCTTCGAGGAGAATGAGCTGTTCCTGCAAGGCTTGAAGAGCGTCGGACTCGATGTCTCGGCAACGAATGTGCCGCTCAAATGCTCGAACCATGTTGTGCAGTGGGAGTTTGTGAAGCGGGGTCTTGGCGTCGGGGTCATGCTGTCGAGTGTCGGCGACAACGAACCGCTGGTCGAGAAGGCGGGGCCTTGGCTGCCCCCGTTTTCCTTCGAGGTGTATCTCGTCTCACACCGCGAACTGAGAATGAACCGTCGCGTCCGGCTGGTCTTCGATGTGCTCGCCAGTGAGCTGGGGCAATCCTCCTGAACCTCGCAGGCGGATCATCGCACACGCGGAGCAGGAATGCATTGCGCGAGTCCGGCCTCAGGCTGCAAGATCAGTCTCAGCTTGGAAGGGGGATTTCATGACCGAAAGACTAGAGCGAGATCGGATTCTCGACCCCGCGCGCACCGCTGTGCTCATCGTGGATGCACAGATGTCTGAGTTTGATGCAGACAAGCGCGCGGAGCAGCCTTACTACGTCAAACAAATCGAGACACGCGCCCTGCCCGCTCTTCAGCGCTTGATCGCTGAAGCCCGGTCACGCGGCATCGAAGTGCTTTACACCGTGATCGAGAGCCTCACCCGCGATGGCCGCGACCGAAGCCTCGACCACAAGCTCTCTGGCATCTTCGTCGCAAAAGGCTCCGCCGGAGCAAAGATGATCCCCGGCATCGAGCCCGAAGAGGATGACATCGTCCTCCCGAAGACGTCGTCGGGTGTGTTCAACTCGACCAACCTCAACTACCTCCTGCGAAACTTGGGAATCGACAATGTAATCGTTGCGGGGTTCATCACTGATCAGTGCGTGGATATGGCAGTCCGTGATGGCGCCGACCTCGGCTACTACATGGTTTGCGCGAGTGACGGCTGTGCGACTTACTCCGACGAACGCCATGACCAGGCGCTGCGCGCGTTTGGTGGATACTGCCGCGTGCAAACGGTTGACGAGGTCATCGCCACGATTGCCGAGGCTTGACACGGCGGGCGCGCAAATCGGAACAAGACGAACCACTTCAGTGCCGAGGACGTGTCGTGCCGCACTTCATCATCGAGTATTCTGCCAACCTGGAGGACGTGATCGACATGAGCGCGTTCTGCGATCAGTTGCGCAGAACCGCGATGACAATCGAGGCGTTTCCAGATGCCGGCATCCGGGTGCGGGCGATCGCCGCCCGACACTACAGCATCGCAGACGGCAATCCGGCGCATGGCTACATCGACATCTCGATCCGGCTCCGGGGTGGTCGGCCAATCGAGGTCAAAAAGGCTGCCACCGAAACCCTCTTTGAGAGCGCCCGCGCCTTTGTGGCACCGATCATGGCCGAACGCCCGCTCGCGCTGTCGATGGAGATGCGCGACATCGACCCGGAACTCTCTCCCAAAACCGGGAGCATCCGCGAACATCTCGAGAGCTAGATGATGACGACGCTCTCCGAAAATATCTCGAAGCTCGAGCGGTTTTTACAACGCCATCGCGCAGGCGGCATTCCGAATCGGATCGCCGGTACAGATGCGCCAGGGGAGCTCGGGACGTTCGAGGCGATCTCGCCTGTCGACAAGAGCGCGATCTGCGAAGTGGCCAGAAGCGGGTCGTCCGACATCGACGCTGCAGCCCGGGCCGCAGCAGACGCCTTCCCGGCGTGGCGCGACACGCCGGCGGCCGAGCGCAAAAGGCTTCTCGTCCGCGTTGCCGAAGCAATCGAGGCGCGCGCCGAGGAAATCGCCTTCTGCGAGTGCTGGGACACCGGTCAGACTCTGCGCTTCATGTCGAAGGCGGCCCTGCGAGGTGCGGAGAACTTCCGGTTCTTCGCCGATCAGGTCATCGCGGCCCGCGACGGCAAGAACACCTACTCACCCACCTTGATGAACCTCTCGGCACGGGTACCAATCGGTCCAGTTGGCGTGATCACCCCTTGGAACACGCCGTTCATGCTCTCGACGTGGAAGATCGCCCCAGCGCTGGCTGCGGGCTGCACAGTGGTGCACAAACCCGCCGAGGACAGCCCTCTCTCGGGCCGCCTTTTGGTCGAGATCGCCGAGGAGGCAGGTCTGCCGCACGGTGTGCTCAACAGCGTGAATGGCTACGGTCACGAGGCGGGCGCCGCCCTTTGTGAGCATCCAATGATCAGAGCCATCGCATTTGTCGGTGAAAGCCAGACCGGTTCACTGATCATGAAGCAGGGCGCGGATACCCTGAAGCGGGTGCATCTCGAGCTCGGCGGCAAGAACCCGGTCATCGTGTTCGATGACGCCGACCTCGAGCGCGCACTCGATGCTGTTGTCTTCATGATCTACTCGATCAACGGCGAGCGGTGCACATCGTCCTCGCGTCTGCTGATCCAAGACACCATCCGCGAAGACTTCGAGGCAAAGCTCGTCGATCGGGTCAACCGGATCAAAGTCGGCCATCCGCTGGATCCGGACAGCGTCATCGGCCCACTGATCAGCCAGACGCATTTCGACAAGGTGACCGGTTACTTTGACGTGGCGAGAGCTGAAGGCGCCAAGATCGCCGCAGGCGGCACATCTGATTGCAGCGAGGGATACTTCGTCCAGCCGACCCTGTTCACCAGTGCCGACAACAGCATGCGGATCGCGCGTGAGGAGATCTTCGGCCCGGTGCTGACATCAATTCCGTTCACCACCGAGGATGACGCGCTTGCCATCGCCAATGACACCCCATACGGGCTGACGGGGTACGTCTGGACCAACGATCTCACCCGCGCACTCCGGTTCACAGACCGGCTGGAGGCCGGCATGATCTGGGTGAATTCCGAGAACGTGCGCCACCTCCCCACGCCATTTGGTGGCGTGAAGGCCAGCGGCATCGGACGCGATGGAGGAGATTGGTCTTTCGAGTTCTACATGGAGCAAAAGCACATCGGAATTGCCACCGGCCAGCACAAGATCCCGCGGCTCGGAGGCTAGGTGATGCCCGTTCCCGCCCCAGTACTCTATCCCCCCTTCAACATCGTGCGCCTCAGCCATGCCGAATACCGGGTGACCGACCTTGCCCGGACGCGTGCGTTCTATGTCGACACGATGGGACTACAGGTCAGCCATCAGGATGAGCGGACGCTCTATCTGCGTGCGCTCGAGGAACGCGGGCATCATTGTCTGAAATTCGTTGCAGCAGAGGAAGCCGGTGTCGGCGTGCTGGGCTTCAAACTTTTTGACGCGCCCGATCTCGACAAGGCGGCCACGTTCTTCGAAGCCAAGGGCCTGCCCGTCGACTGGGTCGAGCAGCCCTTCATGGGACGCACGTTGCGCACGCGAGACCCGTGGGGCATTCCGCTTGAGTTCTACGTCGATATGCACAGGCTCGCCCCCATCCACCAGCAGTATGCTCTCTACCGCGGTGTCCGGCCGCTCCGTATCGACCACTTCAATATGTTCAGCACGGATGTGGATGCCTCGGTCGCGTTCTACAACGAAATCGGGTTTCGGGTGACCGAGTACACCGAGGACGCGGAGACCGGCAAATGCTGGGCCGTCTGGATGCACCGCAAGGGCGGCGTGCATGATGTTGCGTTCACGAACGGACGTGGGCCACGGCTCCATCACACCGCCTTTTGGGTGCCGAGCATCCAGGCGATCGTCGATCTTCTGGATCTGATGGCCACGACCGGGTGGGTGACACACATCGAACGCGGCCCCGGACGGCACGGCATATCGAATGCCTTTTTCCTCTATGTGCTCGATCCCGATGGACACCGCATCGAAATCTACGTCTCAGACTATCAGACCGTCGATCCTGATCTCGAGCCGATCAAATGGGACCTGAAGGATCCGCAGCGCCAGACCCTCTGGGGTGCGCCGGCGCCGCGTTCCTGGTTTGAAAATGGCAGCCGCTTTGACGGCGCCGAAGTCGGTGAGCCCGTGCTCAAGGCCCAACCCATCATCGCTCCCTGAGAGGTGCACATGCGCTTTGCCAGCTACATCTCCCAAGGCCAAGCCTTCTATGGCGCCGTCGCCGGGGGTGGCATGATCGCCCTAAGTCCGGAGTTCCCGGATTGGGCAACGATGCGCGACGTGATCGCAGCCGGGGGTCTGGGCGCTTTGGAAGATGCCGCACGTGGTAGAGAGGTCACCCACACCACTTTCGAGTACGCGATCCCGGTCCCTGACCCGCAACGCATTATCTGCGTCGGTGTGAACTTTCCGGATCGCAATGCAGAATACAGAGACGGCAGCGACCAGCCCAAGCACATGTCCCTGTTCCCACGCTTCCCTTCCTCGTTCACCGGTCATGAAAAGCCTTTGATCCGCCCACCCGAAAGCGACAAGCTCGACTACGAGGGTGAGGTTGCAGTGGTGATTGGCTCGGGCGGTCGGCGCATCGCGCCGGAGGATGCATATGAGCATATCGCGGCACTGACGCTCTGCAACGAAGGCACAATCCGCGATTGGGTGCGCCATGCAAAGTTCAATGTGACCCAGGGCAAGAACTGGGACCGCTCGGGTTCCATAGGCCCCTGGCTCGTGCCGTTCACAGACGCAGCACAACTGGATGAGGCTCGGATCGTGACGCGCGTCAACGGTGAAGTCCGCCAGGACGATGTGCTCGCCAGAATGATGTTTCCGATCCGCGAGGAGATCGCCTACATCTCTACCTTCACCACGCTCTCGCCGGGCGACATCATCGTCACAGGCACACCCACGGGCGCAGGCGCTCGGTTTGACCCGCCCCGGTTCCTGAAACCCGGTGATGTCATCGAGGTGGAAGTCGAAGGCATCGGGCTCCTGCGCAATGGTGTCGAGGACGAGGGATGACTCTCACCGATACCGAGATCCGCAGCGTCGCCGAGGATTTGCTTGAGGCGGAAACACTACGACAGCAAATCGGGCTCATCTCGTTGCGCCACCCCGGCCTGGACATGGACGGCGCATACGCAATCCAGAAGGCGCTGATCGAGGCCAAGCTCGCCGCGGGTCGCAAGATCATCGGTTGGAAAATCGGGCTTACCTCGAAGGCCATGCAGGCAGCGCTTGGGATCGATGTTCCTGACAGCGGCATTCTCTTCGATGACATGTGGTTTGCGAATGGCGAGACAGTGCCTGCGGGACGGTTCATCCAACCGCGGATAGAAGCCGAGATCGCGTTCCTCATGAACGCACCACTCGCCGGTGAAGGCGTGACACGCGAAGAGGTGCTTGCAGCAACGCAAAGCATCACGCCTGCGATCGAGATCCTCGACACACGGATCCTGAGGCGCGACCCGGCATCGGGCAAGGCCCGGATCATCACCGACACGATCAGCGACAACGCGGCGAACGCGGGAATCGTGCTCGGTCCCGAGCACCACGACGCGAATGTTGTCGATATGCGTTGGGTGGGTGCGATCGTCACCCGAGATGGTGAGGTGGAAGAAACCGGCCTCGGCGCAGGTGTGCTGAACGATCCTGTCGAGAGTGTGGTGTGGCTCGCCAGGCGCATGGCCAACTATGGCCAAAGCATCGAAGCCGGGCATGTGATACTCTCAGGCAGCTTCATTCGACCGCTCGAATGTCCGCCCGGCACGCATATCCACGCGGATTTCGGCAGTTTCGGCTCGGTCGAAATCAGCTTCGCCTAGTCTCTTCTGCGTCGCGATTGCATCCGACGGTCACGGGGGAAAGTCATGACGGAGACAGCTTATCACCGCATTCGGCCGCGCCCGAAGACAGCGCCGTCCGGTTGCCCGGTCGACACGACGTTTTCGCCTTTCACCGACGACTATCTCCGCGATCCCTACCCCGCATTGCGTCAACGTCTCGCCGACAGTCCGGTCTTCTATGCCGAGGAGCTCGGCTATCTCGTGCTCACCCGCATGGAGGATGTGGCCGAGGTTTTCCGCCGCAAGGAGGACTTTTCATCCGAGAATGTGCAGGATCCAGTTCTGCCGATCTGCGAGGCGGCCCGTGAAGCGCTGAACGTTCCCGACTACCGACCGATTGCCGTCATGTCGAACCGGGCGCAGCCCGACCACACGCGGATCCGCAAACACACACAAGCCGGGTTTTCGGCGCGGCGAATGAAGATCCTCGAGCCCTATCTGCGGCGACGCTGCGAAGAGATGGTCGATGCGATGCTCGCAAGCGGCGCGCCGGCTGAGTTCGTGCAGGCAATCGGCCATCCGCTTCCAGGCGAGATGATCTTCCGGCTGATCGGTTTTCCGCAAGCGGACGATGCGCGCCTGAAATCATGGACCACCAACCGCCTTGCCTTCACGTGGGGCCGAACGGAGGATGACGAGCAGGTCGACATCGCCCGGAACATGCTCACCTACTGGCGCTACTGCGCCGACTTTGTGCGCCAACGTGCCGAGATCCCGGCGGACGACTTCACGTCCGAGTTGCTCGCCGCCCACAAAGCAGACCCCGAGGATTTGAGCTATCCAGAGGTCGAGTCGGTGATCTACGGGCTGTCCTTCGCAGGCCACGAGATCGTCAGCAACATGCTCGCCAACAGCCTCATCAGCCTCCTGACCCACCGATCCGAATGGCGCAAGATCTGTGATGATCCGGCGAAGATCCCAAATGCGGTGGAGGAGATCCTCCGCTTCAACTCACCCCAGACCAGTTGGCGGCGCGTCGCCGTCCGAGACACCGAGATCGCGGGCTACAAGATACCAGAGGGCACACAGGTTTTTCTTTCCCTGGCGGCGGCGAACCATGATCATGCTCTCTTTGAAGAACCCGCAATACTGGACATCGAACGCTCCAACGCGCGCGGCCATATCGCGTTCGGTCGGGGCATTCACTTCTGCCTTGGCAGCCGGCTCGCCACACTCGAAGGGATTGTTCTGCTGGAGACCCTTGTCTCGAAGGTGCCCGACCTCGAACTGGTGCCTGACCAGCAGCTTACCTATTTCCCGAACTTCACGTTCCGCGGTCCGGCAGAACTTCACCTGACCTGGTAGCCAACCGGGCGACGCACCTCAGTAGACCCTAGAGTAGGCCGCATGTACTTCGGCCTCATCAAGTCCCTCAAGGTGCGCAATCTCACCCCGCTTGTGCTTCAGATAGACATCAATGAACTCCGGCGGGAACCAGTCCCGCGCCACTGCATGCTCTTCCAGCAACGAGAGCGCCTCGACCAACGACCCGGGAAGACGCCGGATACCGCGCGCGGTCAACGCCGCATCATCGAGAAGGGACAGATCTTCTGCCGTCGGCTCCGGCGGCACGCGCTTGTTCCTGATGCCGTCGAGCCCCGCCCAGACCAACGCGGCCAGTTGCAGGTAGGGGCTGGCTGCATTGTCGCCTGCGCGAAACTCGACGTGGAATTGCCGGGCAACATCGCTGCCTGCTGTTTCCTGTACCGGGCAGATCCGCACCGACGCTTCCCGGTCGCGCAGTCCCAGGTTGTTGAATGCTGCGCTCCAGCGGTGCGGGATCAACCGCCCGTAGGAAACAACGCTCGGTGCCGTGAAAGCGGTGAGCGCAGGGAGATGGTGCAAAACTCCGGCGACAAACTCTCCAGCCACACCGCTCATGCCGCCGACGCCGGCAGGATCGTGGCTCGCCGGATTGCCTGCCGCATCCCACAGGCTCATGTGAATGTGCAAGCCGTTTCCGACACCGCCTGCATCAAGCACCGGGGTGAAAGTGATCCGCTCGCTCATACGCTGCGCCGTTGCGCGTGCCATTTCGCGCATGATGACCGCGTGGTCGGCGGCAACAACACCGGTCTGGGGCCGCATCGTGACCTCGTACTGCGCAGGCCCCCATTCCCTCAGGAAACTGTCCGGTTCGACCCCCGCCGCGCGCATGGCGGCGATGTACGCCTCGCCGAAGGCCTGTTTGGCGCGGAAACCAGTCAGTCCAAAGCCCGAACCGAAATCGGTCTCGTCTTCGAGAAACTGCAGCTCCATCTCGAATGCTGACCTCAGCATCAAACCTGTCTCTTGGGTCAACGCATTCAGCGCGGAACGCAGGATCGAGCGAGGACAACAAGACCATGGGGACCCATCTGTCTGGCGGATGTCGCCGAGGAACCAATGGTCGACCGGTCCACCGTCTCCAAAGTCGACACGAACTTCGGTCGTGGGGTCAGGCACGAGGAACAAGTCACCGAGAGCCCCGAACGGCGTGTCAGCAATCGAGTTGAACGCGGTGATCTGCGCATTGGTCGGCACCCAGCCGATGCCGCGTTCGAGCTTTGCCGGCAGATCCGCCGCCGGGATCCCCTTGCCTTTGACCAGGCCTGAGAGGTCCGAACAGCAGACCATGACCAATGCCTCTCGATTCATCACCCTACCCCTTGTCTGGTCATCCGATTGGCGATCATTCTGAACTTTCCGCTTGATGCGTTGCAAGGACTGGGCGCTCTATGGGGAGCGATGGGTGAACGCGACGGCACTCGAAAGGCCCTGCGTTCACCAAAGTGGGGAGACAATGCTCAACCGACCCTGGATAGGTATTGCCGGATATGTGCTGCTCCTGCTCGGTGCGGCGGCGATCGCGAGCGCGCTCGGCGGGTCGGCCGAACGGGTGCTGATCGTGTTTTTCATCAGCCTCATCGCGATTCTTGGCATCGGCATTTACTCCGGCAATTCGGGGATCCTCAGCTTCGGCCATCTCGCTTTCATGGGAATCGGCGCCTATGCGTCCGCGCTTCTGACGATGCCGGTGCAGATGAAGCAGGTCAGTCTCGCAAATCTGCCCCCCTTCCTCGCCGACGCGCATATGGGATTGTTCATGGCGGCGGTGGTGGCGATGCTCTTCGCGATGGCTGTCGCGCTTTTGGTCGGTATCGTGATCTCCAAACTCGAAGGCTCAGCCGCCACCATAGCGACACTCGGGCTTCTTGTGATCGTGCACGGCATCATCATCGGCGCACGGGATATCACGCGCGGCAGCCAGTCGTTTTTCGGGGTACCGAGGCTCACCGATCTCTGGATTGCCGCAGGGTGTGCAGTGCTGGCGATCGTCGTCGCCAGGCTGTTTCGCGACTCGGTGATCGGATTGAAGCTCCGCGCGGCGCGGGACGACGGACTTGCGGCGGGAGCGATGGGGGTGAGCGTGCGGCGGCATCGCTTGATCGCCTGGGTCGCGAGTGCAGGACTGGTGGCGCTCGCGGGTGTCCTGCTCGGCCACTTCCTCGGCGCCTTCTCGGTCAAGAAGTTCTACTTCGTCGACACGTTCGCCCTGCTCGCCATGCTCATTGTCGGTGGGATGGCCACGGTCTCGGGCGCATTGGCAGGGGCGGTGCTGATCACCATCGTCACCGAAGTTCTGCGCAGGGTCGAGAGCGGGGTGGAGATCTTCGGCTACGCGACGCCCGAACTCTTTGGCACCACTCAGATCGGCATCGGGTTGATCATACTGCTGGTGATGTATCGACGCAGTGCCGGGCTTCTCGACCGCTTGGAGTGGGATGAACTGCTCTTTCGACCATCGCAGGCCACATCTCCGCAATCCCTACCACCGAAAGTGCCGGACACCGAAACGCACAGTCTCGAGGCAGTCGGCGTGACCAAGGCCTTTGATGGTCTGATCGCAGTCAACAACGTCTCCCTCAGGCTTGAGCAACGCGAGATCGTGGGCTTGATCGGTCCCAATGGCTCGGGAAAGACCACCCTCCTGAACGCGCTGTCGGGTGTTCTTCCCGCAAGCGAAGGGCGTGTTCTCCTGGATGGAACCGATGTGTCGGGCGCGCCAGCCGCAACGCTCGCCGGCATGGGGCTGGGTCGCACCTTTCAGAACATCCGCCTCTTCACATCGCTTTCAGTTCGCCAGAATGTCGCCGTCGCGGCGTTGCGGGGCTGGCCGAGAGCCCACGATGCCGAGGCGCGCACAGCCGAAGCTCTGGCGGCAATGGGCCTCTCGGACCGCGCGAATGTCCAGGCATCAACCCTCAGCTATGGCGATCAGCGCCGCGTCGAAATTGCACGGGCCCTCGCGCTCGCGCCGCGGTTCCTCTTCCTGGACGAGCCGGCAGCGGGCATGAACCGCGAGGAAACGGACGCGCTGATGGGAGACCTGAAGGCATTGCGCGAACGCTACGGAATGGGAATTCTGATTGTGGATCACGATCTTCCGTTGATCATGCGGCTCTGCGAGCGTGTCGTGGTCATGAACGAAGGCGCAGTGATCGCCGAAGGAGCGCCCGAAGAGGTGCAGAGAACTGCCAGCGTCATCGAGGCCTATCTCGGACGACGGGGCAGAGAACAGGTGGCAGGGGCATTGTCGGGCTGAAACGACAGACAAGGAGAGAGCGATGATGAGACGTGGTTTTCTAGGCATTCTGGCCGGCACGCTGCTGGCTGCCTCCGGCGTTCATGCGGAGGAGGTGCTGAAGATCGGCGCTGCTTCCGGTCAGACGGGCGGGCTTGCCCCCTATGATGGTCCCGCGATCGAGGGCTTCCGAATCGCGATGGACGAAATAAACGCGGCGGGCGGCATCGGCGGCAAGATCAAGGTTGAGCTCGAGATTGTCGACACGCGCTCGGACGCCGCACAGACATCGATCGCCGCACAGGAGCTGCTGGACAACGGCATCCAGGTGCTGATCACGCCATCAGACGCAGACCCGTCGTTCGCCGCTGCGGCCCTTGCGACCGATGCAAAGGTACCGGCGTTCTCCCCCGCAGCATCTTCGCCCACCTTGCCCCTGATGGGCGGCGATTTCATGTTCGCGAACTTTCCGGGCGACAACGTGCAGGCCACCGTCTCCGCACAGTGGGCCCGCGATCAGGGGTGGTCCAATGCGTACATCCTTTACTCGCCGGACACCCAGTACACGACCCTGCCCCTCTACTTCTCTGATGTGTTCACGGCTCTCGGCGGCACCGTCGCCGGCCAGGGCACCTATGTGATCGGCCAGCAGGACTTCTCGGCCGAGATCACCAAGATCAAGGCGCTCGATCCGCCGGTCGACGTGATCATGACAGCGGCCTATGAGCCGGACTTCCCCGCCTTCATTCGTCAGCTCCGTGCCGCTGGTGTGACCGCGCAGGTGATCGGGTCGGACGGCATCGACAGCCCGACGACCTTTTCGCTCGGCGAAGCCGCTGAGGGTCTGGTGTTCTCGACCGCCGGCCACCCGACGCCGGGCTCCGACCTGGAAGGGTTCTTCACGAAGTTCGAGGATGTGTACGGCCGCCCGGCCGATACAATCTTTGCCGCGGTCGGCTATGATCTGATGAAGGTGATCGAGGCTGGTGTCATCGCCGCGGGCTCGACCGATCCGGAGGCAATCCGTGACGGCGTTGCCAATCTGGAGGATGTCAAGGGTGTGACCTCCAACATCACCTACAAGGGCACCACCGGCATGCCCGTGCGGCAGGTCACGCTTATCCGCGTGAAAGGCGGCGAGCGCGAGCTGGTGGGTCAACCATCGCCCGATCCGGCATTGGTCCCTGCGCCACGTATGCAATGAGCAACGGACCGATCCTGGAGGTGCAGGGTCTCGAAGTGCGCTATGGCGCGGTCGAGGCCGTGCGCGGGATCGACATGACAGTTGAGCGGGGCGAGATCGTCGCCCTGCTCGGCGCGAATGGCGCTGGCAAGTCGTCTGCGCTGAACGCCATCGTCGGGCTCGCGCCTGCGCAGGGTGGAATTCTGTTCGAGGGCGCCTCCGTCTCGGGGATTGCCACCGAACTGCTGGTCCGCCGTGGGCTCACACTGACGCCTGAAGGCAGACGAATCTTCGGCTCCCTTACAGTCGCCGAGAACCTGACGCTTGGTGCGGTACCGTTGGGCGGAAACGCACCGGAGCGCGCTGCAAATCTCGAACGAATGCTAACGCTGTTTCCGATCCTGGGCGAACGCCGCGGACAGATTGCGGGCACCTTGTCGGGCGGACAGCAACAAATGCTCGCAATCGCCAGATCCCTCATGATGTCGCCAAGACTGCTTCTCTTGGACGAGCCGTCACTCGGGCTCGCGCCGCGCATTGTGGACACGATATTCGAACAGATCGCACGGATGCGCGACGATGGCATAACGGTGCTTCTGGTCGAGCAGAATGTGGCCATGGCGCTCGAGGTGGCGGATCGCGCATATCTGATGGCGTCAGGCCAGATCGTCGCCAAAGGTTCCTCGGAAGACCTCGCATCGTCGCATCTGGTCGAGCAGGCCTATCTAGGGCACGCCTGATGGAATTCTTCCTGCAGCAGACGATAAACGCCGTCAGCCTGGGCGGAACCTATGCGTTGCTCGCGCTCGGCCTTGCGATCATCTTCTCGATCATGGGCATGATCAACTTCGCCCATGGGGAGCTGATGACAATCACCGGCTACGCCCTGATGTTTGCGGGCCTCTGGGGGCTGCCCTTCGCGATCGCCGCACCTGTGGCCGTCATAGTCGCAATCGCCGCCGCAGTCCTGATGGAACGTGTGGCCTTCCGTCCGGTTCGGCGCGGAACGCCGGCGACGATGCTGGTGACCAGTTTTGCCGTGGCGGTCATCCTGCAGACGCTGTTTCAGAACCTGATCTCGACGCGTTCTCAGCCCGTGATCCTGCCTGATGTGCTGGCACAATCGATAACGCTGGGGAAGCTGACGATCGGGGTCAACCAGATCCTGTCGATCACTATCACGCTGACCATTCTGGTCGCCTTGAACCACTTCCTCAAACGCACCGTGCTTGGAATTTCCATGCGCGCCGCCGCCGAGGACTTCTCGGTTGCCCGCCTCATGGGGGTGCGCGCCAACGCCGTGATTGCAGGCGCCTTCGCGATCTCGGGCGCCCTCGCCGGAGCCGCCGGCGTCCTATGGGTTGCGCAACGGGCATCGGTCGATCCGCTGATGGGGTTCGTGCCCGTTCTGAAGGCTTTCATTGCAGCGATACTCGGAGGGCTGGGCAGCCTAACCGGCGCGGTCGCAGGCGGCTTCGCGCTCGGGTTCATCGAGATCTATCTCACCGCCTACTTGCCGGAAACATGGCAGCCCTTCAAGGAGGCGCTCGCGCTCGGCATTGTCATACTGCTGTTGCTCTGGCGGCCCAACGGATTGATCCCAGCGTTCAACATCGGGCGCGAGAAGGTGTGATGCTGAGCGAAGGCGAGCCAGAGCCGGTCGATCGGATCAACGCCTGCGGAGGCTCACCCTACGTCTTAACCTGTGAGCATGCAGGGCGGGCCGTTCCATCGACACTAGGTGACTTGGGCATCGCGGCAAATGACCTCGAGCGCCACATCGGTTGGGACATCGGTGCCTTTGATGTTGCGAGGCAGCTTGCCGAGGGGTTGGATGCGCCGTTGTTCGCGCAACCCTACTCGCGCCTCGTGATCGACTGCAACCGTCCGGCAGGTGTGCCAAGCCACATACCCGAGATGAGCGATGGCACGATGATTCCCGCAAACCAAAACCTCACGGAAGATCAGTCGACTGCGCGGCACGCAACGATCCATGCGCCCTATCATAAGGCCATCAGCACCCACCTCGACGCACGCCAATCGGCGGACAGGTTGGCCGTGCTGGTATCGGTGCACAGCTTCACGCCAGCGCTGCGTGTCGATCCGGAGCCGCGGCCGTGGGATGTGGGACTGCTCTCGCGTCGGGGCATGGGTGTTGCGGAGGCGCTGCACGATGCACTCTCGGCGACGGACCCATCGCTGATCATCGCCCACAACGAGCCGTACCAGATCGAAGATGACGGCGATTTCACGATTCCGGTGCACGGCGAGTTCCGACGGATCCCCCACGTCCTCATCGAGATTCGTCAGGACCGGATTGCCACGTCGGCCGGCCAAAAGCGCATCGCGGAGACTTTCGCCAAAGCACTCTGCCAGATCGCCGCAAAGTTCTGAGAAGGAGAACCCGCGCATGCCGCACACCCACGCCGCGCACACAATTCACAGCCACCAGCACCACATTGGCTGGGACAACGCGAACAAGCCGGTGCTGACCATTGCCCCAGGCGAGACCGTGAGCTTCGACATCCATGAGGCTTCAGGCGGCCAACTCGACGCAAACTCGACAGTCCCAGACGTGACGTCCATGGACTTCGGTCGGGTCAATCCGGTTTGTGGACCGATCTACATCGATGGCGCCGAGCCCGGTGATGCGCTCCGCGTTCGGATCGAGCGGTTCGAACCCTCGGGCTGGGGATGGACTGCCAACATTCCCGGCTTCGGCCTGCTCGCGGATCAGTTCGTCGAGCCTGCCATCATCAACTGGACTTACGATCCTGCCACCATGGCACCGGCGATGTGGGGAGAGACTGCGCGCATACCGCTCAAGCCCTTCACCGGCACGATCGGACTGGCACCTGCGGAAGCGGGTCTTCACTCGATCGTGCCGCCGCGTCGCATGGGCGGCAACATGGACATCCGCGATCTTTCTGCAGGCACCGAGCTTTGGCTGCCGGTCGAGGTTGCAGGCGCGCTCTTCTCGGTTGGCGATACCCATGCGGCACAGGGAGATGGAGAGGTCTGCGGCACGGCAATCGAAAGCCCGATGGCGGTTACGCTGCGTTTCGGTCTTGAAAAGGGCGCAGCACCTGTCTTTCCGCGCTTTCGCACAGCAGGTCCCGTAAGCCGGGAGAAAGATGAGGCGGGGTTTGACGTCACCACCGGGATCGGACCGGACCTGATGGAGGGGGCCCGGGCCGCTGTCTCCGGCATGATCGACTTGCTCACTGCGCGGCACGGGATGAGCCCGGTCGAGGCCTACATGCTGTGCTCGGTCTCAGCCGATCTCCGGATCAGCGAGATCGTCGATCAACCGAACTGGGTTGTATCGCTCTACTTCCCTCGCATCGTCTTCGACTAGGCGAGACAGCCGCGATCTGCCACGATAGGTCATCACGGTCGATGCCAAAGCACGACCGTCCGCTTGCTTGCGGGAGGAAACAGATGACTGAAGAAGCACCGTCGCCCTTTCACGAGGGCGAGCGGATGGTGCAAGAACGGTTCGGCGTACGCGACCGGGTCGAGGCGACGGGGCGCCGCGGGGTGCGGCCCTACATGCCGGAACAGCACCGGGAGTTCTACGCCGGTTTGCCCTTCGTCCTGATCGGTGCAGCCGACAACCACGGCAGGCCCTGGGCATCGCTCGTCGCCGGCACAACAGGTTTTGTATCGAGTGCAGATCCGCGCACACTCGACATTGCCGCGCTTCCGTCCGAAGGAGATCCCCTCGAGTCTGCGCTCGCACCAGGCGTTGAAATTGGCCTGCTCGGGCTCGAACTTGAAACCCGCCGGCGCAACCGGCTTGCCGGCAGGATATCGGCGCGGCGAGGTGATGGTTTCACGATCGTGGTTTCGCAGAGCTTCGGAAACTGTCCGCGCTACATTCAGAGCCGGAGCGTCGAACAAATCCTCGACGACCGCGAAGCGTCTCACGTCCAGCTTCATCGATCCGAGACGCTGGACCAGAGATCACGCGAAATCATCAGCGCGGCCGATACGCTTTTCATCGCGACCGCGTACACGCGAAGCGCCGATGACTGGTCGCACGGCGCAGACGTGTCGCACCGTGGCGGCAAGCCTGGCTTCATCAGAGTCGAGGATGCGCAAACGTTGGTGTTCCCGGACTTCCCTGGCAACAATCATTTCAACACGGTGGGCAATCTGGCTCTGAACAAGGCGTGCGGTGTGCTGTTCCTCGATTTCCGTTCGGGGGACACCGTTGCGTTGACTGGGGAGGCTGAGATCATCTGGGATGGGCCCGAGGTCGCAAAGTACAGTGGTGCAGAACGTCTGATCAGGGTGCGTGCCACGGAGGTTCTCCGCACCGAAGCGCATCTGCGCTTCAAATTTGAATTTCTAGAGTACTCACCGATGACGGAAGGCACCGGAGGCTGGTCATTGGCCTGAGATGGCCCAACGAACAACCGGGCTAGACACGCGCCGAGCATCCCGCTCGAGCGACGCCGGCAATTCGGCGCGCCTTCCAGCGCAGGCGTCAAACGAGCGTACGGCCACCGTCCACATAGATGGTCTGGCCGGTGATGAACGCTCCCCCCGGCGCCAGCAAGAGTACGATCGGCGCGATCAGGTCATCAGTCGAACCGAAGCGACCCATCGGGATATCGGCCAAAGCCCGGGCGCGAAAGCCGGGATCTGCGAGATAGGGCGCATTCAACGGCGTCTCGACAATGGCCGGGCCGATGGCGTTGACACAGATACCTTTGGGGGCCAGTTCGCGTCCAAGCACACGAACCATGTGTGATAAACCCGCTTTTGACGTGGCGTACGCGACGTAGTTGGGATTGGCCACCTGGCTCGACACTGATGAGATGTGCACAATCCGACCGCCCCTGCCGCTCATATGGTGGATGGCTTGTTGCGAGAGCAGGAATGCAGCCGTTACGTTTAGCTCCATGCAGGTGCGAAAGTCCGTCTCGTCCAGTTCGTCGGCGGGAGCCACCGGCAGCACTCCCGCGGCATTTATCAGCGCATCGACGGAACCGAATTCGGATTCCGCCTGTGTGAACGCTGCCGCTATCTCAGCAGAGCTGGTGATGTCGCCCTGAACGGCCGAGATCCCCTTGTGTGAGTCGGCAAGAACCTCAAGTGCTGCGAGATCGCGATCGAGAGCAGCAATCGAAGCGCCGCGTACCGCCAACGCCCGCGCAATCGGTGCGCCCAAGCCTCCGCCCGCTCCAGCAAGCAGAATAACCTTGCCTGAAAGATCAAAAAGATCGTCCACGTCTCCCCCTCTCCAGCATTGCGCGCGGAGGAGCATCACCTCGCGCCGGCGCACTGCAACTGTATGGTCCAGCACGTCGGTGCACCAGACCTTCAGAGAAAGGTCGTTCTGAAAGCTCTGCTACTCCGAGCTCGAGAACATCGCGGCCGTATCGATCACACCACTGAGGATCAGCTCGATCATAACCACGATCACCGTCATGAAGCTGAGATAGATCGCGAAGCGCGCGTGCTCCTCGCCGTCGATGACAACCTTGCGCAGGAACGAACCCAGGATGTCGAACAGCGAAACTGTGATCAGGATAATAAGCAGGATCGCAGCACCCGAGGCGTACTCGAAGCCCCGCAGCGCTTCTGACAGGGACATGCCGATGCCCCCGGCCCCGACAATACCCAGCACCGTGGCAGATCGGACGTTCGATTCAAATCGATAAAGCACCAGCGAGATCCACAACGGCAGCACCTGGGGGATCACCGCATAGACGATTTCTTGCAGACGCGAGGCGCCGGTGGCGCGGATGCCCTCGACGGGGCGGGGGTCGATGGCCTCCACAGCCTCGGAGAACAGTTTGGCGAGCACGCCGGTCGTGTGGATCGTCAACGCCAGTACGCCTGCCAGCGGGCCCAACCCTACGGCCGCAACAAAGATCAGTGCGAACACCAGCTCGTTGATGGCGCGGAAGGCGTCCATCAGGCGGCGCACCGGGAACACAATCCAGGACGGTGCGATATTGGTGGAGGACAACAGGCCGAATGGAACCCCGAAGATCACCGAGAGAAACGTGCCCCAGACCGCCATCTGGACCGACTCCAGCATCAGATCGAGGTAGCTGCGCCAATAGCGGAAATTCGGCTCCAGGAAGTCCTTCACCATCATGGCGATGTTGTCGCCCTGGGTCAGAACCTCCCAAACCCGGTGCATACCGGATGGCAGAAACGACCAGACCAGCAACACCAGGAACGTGCCCCACAGCAGGAAATCAAAGGCCTTCTCTTTCACGGTCCGGCCCGGAACGTGGATGTCGTCCAGTGATCTCAGGGTGGCATCGGTCATGGGCTGGATCCGGTTGCGGGGGGACTACCCCCCTCTTAACCCTCCCCCGCTGCGGGGGAGGGGACAGGTCGCGCTTTGAGGTTTTCTGAGCGCGCTACTTGCGCGGGCGGGCTTCTGCCGCGGCGCGGATCGTTTCGATCTTGGCGTCGATCTCCTCGATCTTCGCGGCTTTTTCCTCGGCCGAGAAGGTCTCGTCGCCCTCAACCGACATACGCAGGCGGATCTGATCCATTTCGTAGAACGGCCAGAGCTGCGCATTCGAGGACGGGATGAACGGGCCCATGGCGATGATGGCCAGGTTCTCGCGTGCAGATTTGACCTCTTCATCAGTGCCGAGGCGGCCATAGGTCATGAAGAAGTACATGATCTTGGCTTTCAGGGCTTCATCCAGCTCCGGACGCCAGGCCATCGGGTCCGACGCGATCAGCGGCGACCGCCAAATTTCCTTGATGTTGGCGAACATCTCCGGCTTGGCCTTCTTCAGGCGGTGGTAGAGGCCGCCCGAGGAGGCAACCGCGGCGTCAACGCGCTTGGTCGCGACCGAGATCAGGTTGGTTTCGTGGTTGGCATTCCGCACAGTCTTGAAGCAATCGCGCGGGTTGATGCCGTTCTTGGCGAAGACGAAGGTCGAGGGCACCAAGAAGCCCGAAGTGGAGTTCGGGTCACCGATTCCGAAGTCAATCTTCTTGCCGCAGGAGATCACGTCTTCGTAGGTCAGGTCGTTGTCTTTGTGGGTGACCATGACCGACCAGTAGCCCTGATCGCCATTCGCCTCGGTGGTCTGGGCGAAGATCTCGGCGCCGGCACGATCCACGGCGACCATGCCCGATTTGTTTCCGTACCAGACGACGTCGACCTTGTCGAAGCGCATCCCCTCGATCACGCCGGCATAGTCAGCCGCAAAGAAGGGCTCGACCGGCATGTCCAGAGCTTCTGCGAGATCCTCCAGGAAAGGGCCCCACTTTTCGCGCTGTGCGGTGGAGTTTTCCGTGGCCAGAATGCCAAAGTACAAGGTGTCTGGGTTGGTGCGCTCATCGGCCAGCGCCGGGGTGGCCAGACCGACCACGACGGCAGCGGCTGTTGCCAGACGGCTCCAGAGTTTCATGGGCTCTCTCTCCTGTTGATGCGATTAGGCTGGTATTGCGGCTGGTGCCGGTTGGAAATCGTCGGCGTCGGGCAAGATCAGCTCCTCACTGGCCTCGCCATAGATTTCGCGCAGGAAGGCGGTTGTGAGTTCGCGTGAAGGCCCGTCGAAGACGATTTTTCCGTCGCGCATCGCGATGGTGCGTGTGCAGTAGCGGCGCGCATATTCGACCTGGTGCAGTGACACCAAGACTGTGATCCCATCCTCGGCATTGATCTCCGACAGAATGCCCATGACACGCTTGGCTGAGGCCGGATCGAGCGAGGCGATCGGCTCGTCTGCCAACAGCACACGGGCGCCCTGCACAAGGGTGCGGGCAATGGCTGCGCGCTGCTGCTGACCACCCGAAAGCGTCGCAGCGCGCTGGCGGGCGGTTCGCGCGATACCAACGCGCTCAAGCGCGTGCATGGCTCGTTGTTTCTCAGGAAGGGAAAACATGCCGAGCGTCGCGCGCAACCGGGGCAGTCGACCCAGGAGACCGACCAGCACGTTCGTCAGCACGCTCAGCCGAGGCACGAGGTTAAACTGCTGGAAGATGACGCCAATATCCGTCCGGGTCCGTGCGATGTCGGACGCGACGCGCCCTTGTTCCTGCACCACACGGCCAAGCACTTCGACCCGGCCTCCCTTCGCACCACGGTCAGCGAGAAGCAGACCCGAGATGTGACGGATCAGTGTGGATTTTCCGGAACCCGACGCGCCGATGAGCGCGACCATCTCACCGGGTTCGATTGCAACTGACACGTCATCCAGAGCGACTGTCACGCCCCGGAAAGACTTTGTCACAGAATGTACAGAAATCGCGTTCATGGCATCTCCGAAGCGCGGCGAGCCTCGCCATGAAGTCAGACAGTACGGTGAACCAAAGGCTGCGCTTTTATGAAGCTTGCATGTCGTTATTGCTTCAACGGACTGCTGCTTTTCTTTCACGATAGTGACACGCGCGTCAGCTACGGCTCACCCAGCGGAATCTATTCCGCATCAGACAGGAGAGCCCCATGATCCGTTCACTTCTCGCCGCAGCGGCGATTGCCATCGCCGTGCCGGCTTCGGCCGAGACCGTCAAGTTCGCTGTCACCGACATCGAAGGGCTCGAGACCCTGAAACAGGAATTCGGTGCATTTGAAACCGCGCTTGAAACGGCAACCGGCCTCGAAATCGAGCTCTTCCCCGTAAGTTCACGCACTGCGGCGGTCGAGGCCATGAACGCCGATCAGGTGGACTTCGTGCTCACCGGTCCCGCTGAGTACGTGGTGATCAAGGAGCTCACCAAGCCGAAGATCGTGGTCGCATGGCAGCGTCCGGACTACTTCGCGCAGATCGTGACGCTGGCGAAGGGGCCGATCCGCAACGTTGAAGACCTGAAAGGCAAAACGGTCACGTTCGGCTCGGTCGGATCGACGTCACAGCATCTCGGTCCGGCGCAGGCGCTCTCGGACATGGGGCTCGCCTATGCCAAGGACTATGACGCACAAATCATCTCGCGCAATGTCGCGGTCGAGGCACTGATCCGCGGTGACGTGCAGGCGATCGGAATGAACAAGGGCCACCTGGAAAAAATCCGCAAGGCGTTTCCCGATCAGGCCTTCACCGTCGTGGCACGCGGTCGCGATCTGCCGAACGACATTCTGGTATCGCGCCCGGATGTATCCGAGGAGGTCTTCTCGAAAGTCCGAGACGCGTTCCTGAACGACGGTCAGACTTTGATGGAAGCAATCCTAGAGGGCGACGACAACCAGAAGTACACGGGCGGATTCTTCCTCACTGAAATCGACGACGCTGATTACGATTATGTGCGGGCGATGTACGGGACCATCGGCGTCGACACCAAATCATTTGTCGGCGATTGAGCATCGATGGCACGCGGGGGCGGCCTGCCGCCTCCGCCAGGCCAGGACCGAATGTGAGCGAACCGGTCATCACAGTTGATGGTCTGAAGAAGACCTATGACCGCAAGCACAATGTCCTCACTGGCGTCAACCTCAGCATTTGCGCCGGTGAGCGTGTGGCGCTGATCGGCTCCAACGGTTCTGGCAAGTCTACCCTCCTGAAGTGCATCATTGGGCTTCACGGGATTTCAGGGGGGGCGGTGAATACCCTGGGTGAGCGTTTCGACAGCGTTCCGTCCCCGCAGCAAAGGTTGCGGCTGCGCCGGCAGACTGGGTTCGTGTTCCAGAACCATTGCCTCGTCGAGCGCTCGAGCGTGCTCACCAACGTGCTCCACGGCATGACGGGTCAGCCTGGCGGTTGGCGCGCAATCGCCCATTCGCTTGCCCCGCATTCCTGGCGCGAACGCGCAATCCATGCGCTTGACGAGGTCAGTCTTGCCGATCGCGCAATGGCACGCGCTGATACGCTCTCCGGTGGTCAACAGCAGAGGGTTGCGATCGCTCGTGCACTTGTCCACGCGCCGCGCCTTCTGATTGCGGATGAACCTGCGGCCAGTCTCGACCCTGTCGCGGGGCGCGATGTTATGGAGCTCTTTGAGCGCCTCTGCCGCGAGCATGCGATCACGCTCCTGTTTACCTCGCACGATATGACCCATGCCGAAGCCTTCGCCGACCGCGTCATCGCGCTGAAGGGCGGCCGTGTGCACTTCGACCAACCTGCAGGCTCGATGAGCGAAAGCGATCTGGAAGGCACGTTCAATGAATAAGGCGCGCCCGGTCGTCCCCTCCCGGCTGTCCGGTCTTTCAACGGTATCGTTTGTCCTGCTCGTCGCGTTTGCCGCACTGGTCATTGCATCGATGGGGGACGTGGCACCTTCGATCGGGCAACTGGCCGACGGTGCGCCCAACATGGTGCGTCTGCTCGATCGAATGCTGCCGCCAAACACCGAGCCGGAATTTCTCGAACGCGTCGGACTGCGCATCATCGAGACTTTCCAGATAGCGCTGGTAGGTGCTGTTATCGGCATCATTCTGAGCCTTCCGATCGCCTGGCTGGCGGCACGCGGGGTCTCGCCGATCGGATATGGGGGCTACCTGTTCAAGGCCCTGGTTTCGCTCTTGCGCACGGTCCCGGATCTGGTCTGGGCTCTGGTATTCGTCGCAACAATCGGCCTGGGTGCTGTGGCCGGAACCATGACGATCATCGTCGACACCATCGGCTTTTGCGGTCGGTTCTTTGCCGAGGCCATGGAGGACGCAGACAAGGAACCGCAAGAAGCGCTTTCCGCCATCGGGGCCAACCGGGCATCGATCCTCTTCGGTGCGATCCTGCCGGATGCGGCACCCTCGATGGTCAACTCGTCCCTCTTCGCGCTCGAGAAGGCGGTGCGTTCTTCCGTAGTCCTCGGGCTCGTCGGCGCGGGTGGTATCGGTCAGGAACTGGAGGCCGCCTTCGATCTCTTCCAGTACCAGAACGCCTCCACCATCATCCTGGTCATCTTTCTCATCGTGCTGGCCATGGAGTATCTCACCGACCGCTTGAGAGCGCGCCTGCAGTAGTGCACCTGCAACGCCCCTTGCCATTCGAACACGCTGCGCGTTTCCTGTGACCGGCGCAATGGAACCGACAGCACAGGGGCCCATCTCATGCAGAACTCCGAAGTCATCTGGGATCACGTAGAGCAGCACCGTGACGCCTTCATCGGGCTGTCAGACCAGGTCTTCGATACGCCTGAGACGCTGTATGGCGAGTTCCGCTCGATGGAGGCGCACCGCGAGATGCTTTCGCGTCAGGGGTTCGAGATCAACGAAGGAGCTGCAGGCATCCCGACGTCTGTGATCGGGGAGGCGGGACATGCGGGGCCGGTCATCGCGATCCTGGGCGAATTCGACGCCCTGCCCGGCCTGAGCCAGACGCCGGGTGTCGCCGAACACCAACCACTCGAACTCGGCGGCAACGGGCATGGCTGCGGTCACAACCTGCTTGGCGCCGCCGCCATGTTGGCAGCAACCGCGGTGAAGGACTGGTTGGCCGCGAACGGCATCGAAGCACGTGTGCGCTACTATGGCTGCCCGGCGGAAGAGGGAGGTGCCGCAAAAACCTTCATGGTGCGTGATGGGCTTTTCGACGATGTGGATGCCGCGATATCTTGGCACCCGGCAACATTCACAGCGGTCAGCCGCGCCAACTCGCTTGCGAACACCCGGATCGATTTCACGTTCCATGGCAAGGCTGCCCACGCTGCGGGAGCCCCGGAGCTGGGGCGGAGCGCGCTGGATGCGGTGGAGCTGATGAACGTTGGGATCAACTACATGCGAGAACACATGCCGGATGATGCGCGCGTGCACTACGCGTATCTCGACGCAGGTGGCCTGGCGCCAAATGTGGTCCAGCACCGTGCTGTCGTCCGCCAACTTGTTCGCGCCCGTGATTTGCCGGGACTGCGCGCACTTCTGGAGCGGGTGAAGAACATCGCGGACGGCGCCGCACTGATGACGGAGACGCGCGTCCAATCGCAGGTTTTCACAGCCGTGTCCAACCTTCTGGGCAACACCCCGCTCGAGATGGCCATGCAGTCCGAACTCGACCGGCTCGGACCGGTGCCATTCGACACAACCGACCGGGACTTTGCAGCCGCAATCCAGGAGACGCTGACCCCTGACGACATCGCCGCAAGCTTCCGCAGGGTCGGTATGACACCCGAGCCCGGTGCATCTCTCTGCGATTTCGTGGCACCGTTCGAGAACGATGGCGAGGGAGGTGAAGGCTCGACTGACGTGGCGGACGTCAGCTGGGCGGTGCCGACCGTACAGGCAAGGGTCGCCACTTGCGCGATCGGGACCCCGTTCCACACGTGGCAAGTGGTGGCGCAGGGCAAGGCAGCGGCGGCGCACAAGGGCATGATCCACGCCGCAAAGGTGATGGCCGCAACCGCCAAGCGCTTGATCGAGGACCCAACACTCAGGTCGGAGGCCAAGGCCGCCCATACGGCTCATCTCGCAAAGGACCCGTATGTCTGCCCAATGCCCGACGATGTGACACCGCCGGTGCTCGAGCGACCAGCGTAGTGTGGGGTCCTGCGGTTCATCATGTGGCCTTGGATGAAACCAAGCATGCCTGCACGAGAAGTGCTTGCCGTGCTGCGCATCCTGTCAGCGCGCCGCATTCATGTCTGGATCGACGGCGGTTGGGGTGTAGATGCGCTGCTTCGGCGCCAGACGCGTCGCCATGGCGATCTCGACCTTGTGGTTGAACAGCGCCACGTCACCTCACTTCTTCATCTTCTTCGTCGGCGCGGATATGCACGGATCATCCGCGACGACACCCGGTGGTGGAACTTCGTGATCGGCAACAAGCGTGGGCACCGCGTCGATTTGCATGTCGTGACGTTCAACAAGACCAATGACGGGGTCTATGGCCCGCCCGCCCGAGAAGTTCAGTACCCGGCAAGTGCATTCCAGGCGAAGGGTTTCATCGCCGGCAAGCGGGTGGCCTGCCTGTCAGCGGCCTACCAACTGCAGAGCCACAACGGGTACCCTAAACGCCATAGGGACATTGTCGATGTACGCCGTTTGGTCAGCTACATGCTCAAACGTGGTATGATGCCATCTGACCCGCAGTTTTGATCCCACTGCACCAATCTGTCGCCCGCGCAAACAATCCCTGCTACTCAGTGGTGAACCTGTGTGAGAGGGGTGCACTTGGGCCAATCGCTCAGACTCGCAATGGTGCCACTTGCTGTCGCTGAGACACTGGCTTGGGCGGCACTCTACTATTCGTTTCCTGCACTTCTTCCCGCATGGGAGGCTGCCTTCGACTGGTCGCGGGCAGAAATCACCGGTGCTTTCACGGCCTCTCTGATCGTAACGGGCCTGCTCGCACCGCAGGCGGGGCGGCTGGTCGACAAAGGACAAAGCGGCCCGATGTTTCTCGGGGCTCTGGCACTCGGTGCCGTACTGCTTGCGCTGCTCTCGCAGGTTCAAACCTTGTGGCAGTTCTGGGCCATTTGGATTGCCATCGGACTTGTCAACGCAGCCTGCCTGTACGAGGCCTGCTTCGCGATCATAACGGTCACCATCGGCGCACGAGCGCGCGAAGCCATCACCATTGTGACGCTTGTCGCGGGCTTTGCAGGGACTGTCTCGTTTCCATCTGCCTGGTGGCTCTCAGAAACACTCGGATGGCGTGACACGGTTCTGGTCTTCGCTGCGGCGACCCTTCTGTGCACGCTGCCGATTGCGGCCTTGGGGCTGCGTCTGCTCAACAATCACCGGATGCCACCCTCAGAGCGCGCGCCATCAACGGGGAACGAAGGGCGCGCCGCGCTCGCACGCCCGACATTCTGGTGGATCGCAATCGGCTTCGGGGCGACGGGGCTCGTGCATGGCATGTTGATCAGCCATATCCGCCCGATCATGGACGATCGCGGCGTTGCGGTCAGTGTTGCGGTTCTGGTCGCTTCGATGGTTGGCCCGATGCAGGTGCTGGGTCGGATCATCATGATCGCGCTCGGGCGTTGGGTCGGAACGTTCGGCGCCGCCGTGGGCTCCTTTGCCGGCATGGTGTTGGGCCTGAGCGCACTGCTGTCGGCCGGCATGGCACCTTGGCTGGCGCTGGTGTTCGTGGTTCCGTACGGGGCTGCCTATGGTGTCACAAGCATCGTGCGCCCCGTCCTCACGGCAGATTTTCTGGGACGCGCGGGGTTCGGCGTCATCGCCGGGATGCTGGCTGTGCCCTACATGCTGGGAGGTGCCGCCGGCCCCATTCTCGCATCGGTGCTCTGGGGTCTTGGAGGCTACGACCTTGTGCTCGGGCTTTGCATCTCGCTGGTGCTGTGCGGATTGGCGGGAATCGTGATGGCACGCAGGACCGCAACTTAAACAGGTGCCGGTTCGAACCAGACGACGTGGATTGCTCGCCCGGACCTGAACGGGTCATCGTCACGTTTCGGCCGGTGATCCGAAACTCGTATCGAGAGCATTTGCGAATTCTTCCACGTCGTCTATCGAATGACGATGCAGCGGCACCATCGGCAGCATGATGGGGTGCGGACCAGATTTGGATAGTGAGAGAGCTCCGCCCCCGGCTTGCCTTTCAAGCGGCAGCGGCCGTCGTTTCAGCGCCCGGCGCGCACGACCTCAACGCGAATCACACGTGGACGAACTCCGGTCCACCTTCTTTCAACCGATGCTTTCAGACAACAATCCGTCGAGCAATACCACACCGAGGGAGCGCGCAATACAGCAGCCAGAGCTCAAGAGCCCTGGCACGTCAGGCTCTCGGCCTACGACGATCCCGTCCTCGGTCCTGATGTCAATGAAGCCCTCCGCGACCACATCGCTCGCCGCAAGAACTACCTTGAAGCGACTGAGTTTTTCTAAGCTTGCCACAATTGTAGCAGAAATGCTTCATGCTTCCGCCAGAAGCCGCACCCGTTACAGCTAATGCAAATTAACTATACTTGAACCTCGATAGTAGAGTGATGGTGTGCCTTCAGGTTTTCTGAGTTGATGGCTGTAGTTAGACCAAAGCATACACATAATGAAATAGGGGAGACATAATCTCGCCTTATTTACAGAGATATTTGCGAAAAGTTTTTGGAAAGACAGGTGGTTTTGTTCGGTTGTCCCTGTCTGAAGGTAGAGTTGGGTGCGGAAAATGACTGAGTTCGGCGCGAAACAAACTGAAGTGGCTGAGAAAGTTCGCCACAATGACAACACGACAACGCGGCTGAATGTGTTCGCGCGGGACGAAGAAGGTGGCATCACCCTTTTCGTGCTCGTGATCCTCGTCATGCTCTTGGTCGTCGGCGGCATGTCGGTTGACTTCATGCGCCACGAGATGATGCGCGCCGATCTCCAAAATGCTCTGGACCGCGGCGTGCTCGCGGCGACCAACAGCAACCAGTTCTACGATCCCGACGCCGAAGACTCCGTGGACGATCAGGCACAGACGGTTGTCGAGGAGTACCTGCGTTCGCGCCAGTTCACGAACACCGACCTGGACATCAGGGCAAATGTGCAGCAGCTCGCCGGTGGGCGAAGCGTAAATGCCACTGCCGATTTCCCGATGGACACGATCTTCCTGCGTCTGATGGGTCTCAACAACATCGACGTCACGGCGGCGGCCGGTGCGCTTCAGGCGGCACCGAAGCAAGAGATCACTCTGGTGCTGGACGTTTCCGGTTCGATGGGGCGCGCCGCCACAGGAGCACCCGGCAGCAAGCTCGACCAGCTCAAGGACGCGGCGCAAGAGTTCATCGACACGATCCTCACGGCGGAGAATGGCGCTCAGACCGCGATTTCCATCATTCCGTTCTCCGCCCAGGTCGCCCTGCCGCGTTCGATGGCAGACCTCTACAACTTCAACCGCTTCGTCGACAGCACGGGTGCTGTGAACGACTTCTCGAGCTGCTTCGACTACGACAGCCTCGAGGATGATTTCGACACCACGGCAATGCCAATGCAGCCGACTGTCGCCTATGACCAGCACCATCACTTCATCGAGCGGACGCGCAACGGCGAGAATGTCTACGGCTGCCCGCACATCGACAACGCGATCCTCCCGTTCTCGTCAAACGCCGGCGAGTTGAAAGCTGCCATCGAAAATCTGCGGCTGGAGCACCTGACCTCGACGTTCATGGGAACGAAATGGGCGGCTGCCTTGCTTGATCCGTCGTCGCGTCCGATCATGGATGCCCGCATTGCGGCAAACAAGATCGACAGCGACTTTGCGGACTGGCCGCACGAGTGGGACGATCCGTCCGTGCACAAGGTGACCGTCATCATGACCGACGGCCGCAATACGACCCTGCGCGAGATCAAGGACCACAAGTACGACGACCACCCGCTCGCACACTGGGATCAAAACCGCCCCGAGAACGGCGATTTCAGAAACAAAACTGGTACGAACTCGGGCGATCAGCACCTCAAGGAAATCTGCGACCAGCTGAAGCCGGCGACCAGTGCGAACACGATCGCGAACTCCACAGTCTACACCATCGGCTTCGAACTTGAGGGGCAGGATACGGCGATCGCAGCTCTCGAGGACTGTGCGACGAACCTGACCACGTTCTATCTGGTCGAGGGCGTCGAGATCGCGGCCGCCTTCCAGAACATCGCCGACGACATTGTTAACCTGCAGCTCATCAATTGAGCTGCAGAATGTTCAGTATTTTTCTGGGGAGCGTGTGAGTATGCGTAAGTTCCTGAACAAGTTCCGTAAGAATACGGACGGCAACGCCACGGTCGAGTTCACTGTCGTGTTTCCGTTCCTGATGTTCCTGATCCTGATGATCTTCGAAATCGGCTGGTTCGCCACGCGCAATGTGCTGCTCGAGCGCGGCGTGGACATCGTGGTGCGGGAACTCCGTCTCGCGGCGATCCCCGACCTGAGCCACGACAATCTCAAGGCCCGCATTTGTGAGGAATCGACAATCCTGGCCGACTGTGACCGCGACATGATCCTCGAACTGGTTCAGTTGGACCTGAACGATGCCTACCCGCAAAATCAGCCAAACTGCATCGATCGCACGGGCGAAGTCGATCCGACCATTTCCTTCAATCCGGGCGCTGCACAATCGATCATGTTCGTACGCGCCTGCATGATCGTTGACCCGATCTTCCCCGGTCTCGGCATCACCCTCGGCATGCGGCCGGACAGCAGTGGTGGCTATCAGATGGTCGCCTACTCGGCCTTCATGAACGAACCGTCGTGAGAAGGAGCGAGAGCATGACCCGGATCCAAACCCGTTTGCGTCGTTTCCTCCGTGCTGAGGATGGCAACATCTCGATGGAATTCACCATCATCTTTCCACTGCTGGTCTTCATTATCACCGGCTCGCTGGTCTACTGGGACGCCTTCCGTTCGAACAGCCAGACGGCCAAGCTGGCCCACACGATCAGCGACATCATGAGCCGTCACAATGGCGCGGTGAACAACACCGACATGGCGTTTCTGTTCGATCTGCAGCAGAAGATGCTGGCGGGCAACCTCGACCAGCGCACGCTGCGCATTTCCAGCATCTGCTTCGCTCAAGATGATCACCAGGTGCTCTGGTCCGTTTCGGCTCGCAGCGACGATGTCGATGCGTTCGAACCGCTGATCGACACCGAGATCCCCGTCGCAATCCTGCCCACAATGCAGGATCAGGACTCGGTGCTTCTCGTCGAGGTGAGCGCGCGCTGGCAGCCGATTTTCGGCAATGTCGGCCTCGGTGAGCAGGTTTGGCGCAACCGGCTGGTCATCCGTCCACGTTTCGTGAAGTTCATCCCGCACGAGACGCTCAATCCCTCCAATGTTTGCCCAGTAGACTCGCTGCCACCCGCATCTTCCTAGCGGACGCAGCACGACATGAGTTCTTTCGGCGCGGCCCGGTACCTCATCGGGTCGCGCCGAGCCTATTGGGGCCACCTGCGATGAGGTCGATCAGTGCGCATCTCTCGCAAACTCCAACCAATCGAGCAGTCTGAGCCGAGGTTGCCCAATGCGCCGGGTCTTACTTTGTTGCAAGGAATGACAGCGGCCCTGCCCCGATGATATCAGGCGGCAAAACTGGTGCGATCCATGTCGCAGTAGAGGAGAGACCCGCGCCGACCTCGCACAACGTCGGCAGGGCGTCGTTGCGGATGCGGTGCAGGCTTGAATTGTTAGGCGGCATGCGCCTGCTCATCGATGGGCAGGTCCACACACCCGCGATGCGCAAAGCGCAGCTCTTGCTCGCGCGTGTTGCGATGGCCGGAGACGTGGGTGTCGGTCGTGACACGCTGTGCAATCTGTTGTGGGAGAGCAGCGGCGACAACCAGGCGCGCGCCAGCCTGAGACAGGCACTCGCACATGTTCGCCGCTCCCTGGGGGAAAGGGCTGAAGCCCTGGTTGCTGGGATCGACCGAATCTGCTTGGATCGAAGCCAGATCGATCTCGATATCGACGAGCTGGAGGCGTGGCGCAGCGCGCCGTCCGATGTTGATCCGTTGGCGTTGCTCCGGGGCGAGCTGCTCGAAGGCATCACTTGGCGAGAGCCGGCGATCGGTGACTGGCTTATGGCCGAACGCCGGCGCATCCGGCTGGTTGAGATCGATGTGCTGGAGACAGCAGCCGCTGCGGCAATCGGGCGAAACGCCTTGCCGAAAGCGCTCGAGCTGACCATGCGCGCGCTCGAGCGCGACCGGTTGCGCGAGTCGCTCCATCGCAAAGCCATGCAAATCCTTGCGGCCCAGGGAGAGACCGCTGCAGCCATCCGCCAATACAGAAGCTGCGCCGACATTCTCTCGCGAGAGCTTTCAATTCGTCCCGAACCGGAGACCACGGCGCTTTATGACCGCATTCGTGCCGGGCGGACGGCACCCGCCGAACAACCCGTTATTCCCTTCGCCGAACCAGAGACAACAGCATCGGCACCTCTGAGCGGCGAGGTGCGTGAAGTGACCATTCTCGCAGGGTTGGCACCGGTCTCTGCTGATCCTGAAGACATGGCGGACGCAGCCGCCCAACTCCGGCGTGTTGGCGAGAGCTGTGGAGCAGAGCTTGCCTGCGTGGTGTTGGAAGGCGCGGATGCCGATTTGTTGCTTGCCTTCGGGTTGAATGACGCAAACGAACATGAACGCGAGCGAGCCAGGAGCGTCGCGCAGTCTATTCTCCAGGCGATGCCTCAGGCCCGCCTCGGGATTGCATCGGGCCGCGTGATCCACGCAGCCGGGCCTCCACGCCAGATCACCGGTGAAGCGCGTCGCGTCGCGATCGCGCGTGCAGGGTCAGCGAAAGCAGGCACACTGGAAGACGGAGAGCGCGCAGATGGCGCAGCCGACAAGGACACTTCCACGCGCAGGAACACCGAAGCACCGTCCGCAGATCGCCCGAACCTGCCTTTTGTAGGACGGCGGGTCGAGCTGGCCCAGCTTCGCTCGATCGCAGAGACAACCGCGATCGACCAATCCGGAACCGTTGTGATCCTTCGCGGTGCCGCAGGTATCGGCAAGACCAGACTGAGCCAGGAGCTCCAGACAGAGATCGAAGCCGAGGGCGGGATCGTTGCCCGTATCGGCTTTCAGAGCTTCGGGGAACAGCTGCCCGCCATCCGCCAGATCGGCGCGATGCTTGCGCCGCACGTGCCTCACCGATCCGATCTAAGCCCGGCCGAGAGTGCGATGCGCTCGTTTGCACTTGGCGCCCCCCTGCCGCGAGGTGGCGTAGCACTTCTCTCGGCAATGCCGACAACGCGCTTCACAGAGCTCGCCGCAGCAACGATTGCGCAGTTCACCAGCGAGATATCGAGCACCTGCCTTTTGATCATAGAAGACGCGCACTGGGCCGATCCGGGAGAGCTTGCCTTTCTCGTCTGTCTTGCCGAGCAGATAAAGCGTTCTTCCACGTTGATGATGGTGACCGAGCGAATGTCCGAGGCGCGTTTCGGACCCGCGTTGGCCCGGGATTCGACGGACGTGGAGTCAGTTGAAATTGCTCTCCGTCCGCTCAGTGAGCGCGACGCATTGCAACTCGCTAAGGCCTTTGGCACGGACGCGTCACAGTCTGCAGATGCCGCGATCCGGCGCGCTGAGGGCAATCCGCTGTTCCTTGTGCGCCTGTTGCAAGCCACTCCCGAGATCGACGGCATGCCGGCGTCCGTGGTTTCGCTGGTACAGGAACAGCTCGATCGATTGCCCGAAGCCGAGCGACAGGCGATCCGTCAGGCATCGGTGCTCGGCACACGGTTCGCTCACGAAGAATACATCTTCTGCTTCGGGCCCGCAGAGTTCGGTGCCTCGTTGTTCGAAGGTTTCCTCTCCCGTGATGGCGCCGCACTGACCTTCAGTCATGCGCTGGTGCATGAAGCCATCTACTCGAGCATCACACGCGCCGACAGGCTCCGCTTGCACGCCAGAGCAAGCCAAGCATTGCGCGACCGCGATCCAATCAAGTGGGCGGAGCATGCTGTCGCCGGACGCACCCGGGACGCCGCGCGCGCCTGTGCCATCGCCGCCGATATCCTGATGCCACGACATCAGTTCGAAGCGGGCATGCGGTTCATCGAATCCGGCATGTCGCTGGATGCGCCCCCCGATGCGCGCGCGAGCTTGTTGCTTTGCCGCGGCAGCGTGCACCGCGAACGAGGCGATCTGGATGCGGCGCTGACCGATTTCGCGGAGGGCACCGAGTGCGCGGAGCAGGCTTCCTTGAAGGCCGCAAATCTTGCCCGAGAAGCCTGGGTCCATCGACTGAAAGGAGATCTCGACAAAGCGGATGCGGCGCTCGCGCGCGCTTCAGAACTTTCCGAGCAGGACTTGGAGCGTGATGTTGCCTCGGAGATCGAGACCCAAAAAGGTGCACAAGCCTTTGCACGCGGCGATCATGCCAGATGCCTCGTCCACAATGAACGCGCAGTCGAATTAGCGGAAGCACCACTCTACCTCAGTCGCGCGCTCGGAGGCCTTGGCGATGCACACTACGCGGCCGGGCGCATGCGTTCTGCACACAAGCATTTCACGGCATGCCAAAAACTCGCGCGGGAGCACGGGCTTGGGCTGGTCGAAATGGCACATGGGTTCATGGCAGCGTTCAGTCACTGGTTCGCAGACCCTGGGCCAGATGCACTTGCCCTGTCGGATGCCGCCGCAAGCCGTGCGGCGGAGGCTGGAAATGCGCGATCGGAACTGGTTGCGCTGACGGTGCGCGCTGACCTTCACCTTGCCGCGGGCATGCTGGATGAGGCGCGCGCCGACACCGCGCGGTGTATCGAACTTGTTGATCTGCTTGGCGCGCCACAGTTTGCGTTGGACGTCGCGAAGCTGCGGGCAGCGATCCTGTCGGCTGAAGGGGACCAGGACGCGGCGCTTGCAGTCACTCGCGCAACACTGGAAGCGGCAGATTCTGCCTTTGCGGGCTACTACGAGCCAGTGCTGCAGGGATTGCGCGCGAAACTGACACGAAATCCGGCCGAACGCTGGGAAGCACTCGAACGCATGGAACGTGTGCTGAACGACACGGCGGTATCGCACTGCCACTTTTTCGGCCGACAATCGGCCATCGAAGCGCTTCTGGCGGCGCAGGATTGGCGCGGAGTCGAGCGGCAGGCGGATCTACTGGCGTCTTATACTGCAGCCGAACCGCTGGGATGGTCCGATCTGGTGATTGTACGCGCGCGCTTGCTTGCGCGGCGAGGACGGAATCAGAGCGCAGACGGGGACGTCGAAGAGGCACGAGCGCTTGCGACCGATCTAGAGGACTCATTGATGCGCGACCTGATCCCTGCGCTTTATGCCGGCTTCCCGGAAATCACTTAACTGGCCAACGAATTCACGCGGATTTCACACCGCTCGACCGTTTGCGCCCGGTACATGTGAGCAAAGCTGCGCTCATGGAGCGGCCTTGTCGGATGAGGCCGATTGGGATCAGGAGACCCATTCATGAATGCACAGTCACGCGAGCCAGCCGCTCGCGCCCTGCCTCAGATGTCGGGGGCGCCTTTCCTCACCGATGGTGGCTTCGAGACAACGCTTGTCTTCCACGATGGCATTGACTTGCCCTTGTTCGCTGCCTTCCCTCTTGTGGAGACGGCAGAAGGCCGCGGCGCGATCAGGCGCTACATCGCACCCTATCTCGAGATCGCAGCGACATGCGGTGCGGGATTCATTCTCGAGACTCCAACCTGGCGGGCCTCTTCAGAGTGGGGTGCGCAGCTCGGTTTCACAGAGGCAGAAATCGCGCGCATCAACCGCGAATCGGTTGCACTCTTGATCAAGCAACGCGACGGCTTCATGGGTCTTGGTCCCGTCGTGGTTTCCGGCAACATCGGCCCGCGCGGAGACGGATACGCCCCGTCGCAGATGATGACCGGCGCAGAAGCTGCGCGGTATCATGCTCACCAGATCCGCGCTTTTGCGGAAACGGAAGCGGACATGGTTCACGCAATGACGATGACGCACACGGGCGAGGCCATCGGTATTGCACTGGCTGCACGCTCGGCGCAGATGCCGGTCGCGCTCTCGTTCACCGTCGAGACCGATGGGCGCTTGCCGTCGGGCCAGGCCTTGGGGGATGCGATACGCGAAACAGACGCTGCAACCGACGGATACGCCGCCTATTTCGGGATCAACTGCGCACATCCCGACCACTTCCGAGCGGTGCTCGAGTCGGGGGGCGACTGGGCCTTGCGCATCCGTTCGATCCGAGCCAACGCCTCGCGATGCAGTCACGCGGAACTGGATGCAGCCGAGGAACTCGACGATGGCAATCCGGTCGAGCTCGGTCACGACTACGGTTCGCTGAGAGGCATGTTGCCGAACCTGAACATTTTTGGAGGGTGCTGCGGCACAGATCATCGGCATGTGGCGGCAATGGCTGAGACCTGCATCGCGGCCTGAACCATCCGTTGCTTGAAATGTGTCAGGGCCCTGCCACCCAGGCAGGGCCCTTTGTTGTTAAGGTCTGACGGACGTGCGAGATAGCACCTGCGGCCCGCGATCCGAACCCGAACTCTCTCCGGGTCAAGCACATCTCGGGGCAGGAAACGATCGAAGCAGCCGTGTCATAGCGCATCGTTCTTACGCGCTCAGTCAACTGGTCGCGGGCGCGTCGGCAAACTGGTCGGAATCCAAACAATTGACCGCCCGGCTTTCGCCGGGCGGCAGGTGGTGCTCACGCTGAAATAGATTTGTCGACGGCTGGCCTCAAGCTGCGAGGGCGGGCGCGAAATTGGTCCGCAATACGTCCGGTTCGAACCCAAGTTTGGTAATGTTGCCGTAGGAGTGCTGGGGATCACCCGGCACAGCCTCACCGGTGCAATTGAAGATCTCGGCACAGCCAACCTCGTAGGCGCGTCTGATCCGGGCCGCGAGGATTGCCGACTGGCTGCCTCTGCAGCGAAAGGCCGGCGCTGTTGCACCCCAATCGGTCCAGCCCAGGCCATGGCACACAAAGAGCGCGCCGACCCCGGCTGGCTCTCCGTCCGCGAGGCTCATGAACACATGCCAGCCTGGACGCCCGGGCAACTGTGCGAGCCAGGGTTCCGCGATCTCGCCGAGGTCGAATGCGCCACAGACAATGCGCGCGAACTCGGCGCCGCGGTCAGGCCCAATCTCAATGATCTCAAGGTCTGTCTCGACTTGGGGCACGGGCGCGCCATTTCGGCGGAACTTTTGCCAGCCACGTGCCTTGTCCAGACCTGCGGGTCCGAACCGACACGGTTGCTCCGCGGGGGCACCTGAGGCCACGCCGTGCACGAAGTATCGATCCACACCGGCTTCCTGGTAGCGCATGGCGATCTCAACCACCGTGCGGGGCCCAGGCGGCATGTCCGTACCAAGTCCAATTGCGCGGTTGATGACCACCGCTGTTGACGGCAAGCCGGCACCGATTGACACGAGGGTTCCATCGATTGTCGCAAGATCAAGACCCAGAAGCCGGCGCAACTCAGGAGCTGCCGCCTTGTGCAGGTCAAGGAGCGCGGCGCGCTCGATCAGTTCGGACTTCGTCATCATTGGTCGATCTCCTTTCCTGGAGGTCTGTGGCGGCGCCACACGCCAAGGTGCAGCGCCGCCCTGCCAAGCACGCCTCCGGTTCGGCTAGAGGCCGGCACGCTTGGGCAGACTGAGGTACATATGCACGTGCGTGTCGGTGGAGAATTCACCCGGCAGCGGCCCGTGGGTTTTGCCGTCGCTGTGCCAGGCGATTGCCAGATCAGAAATCAGGTGCTCACCCGAGAGCTGCAGACATGGCGCCATCGTGCGCTCGAACACGGCATTGCCCTCGGCATCCGCCTTGAACATGTTCTCCGAACCATCGCGCGCGCCGAACGGCAGGTCGTAGGTACCAATGAATGGCTCGGTCGGCGGCCAGACAAAGAAGTCATGCCACATGGTGTAAACACCATTTGGCACAAGGTTTTGGAAGTTGATCTTCACATGACCGCTTCCGTTCTCGCAGCGGTAGGTCCCCCAACCGCGGGCTGCGAACCACTCGCCGAGCGTGATGCCAAGCGCCTTGCCCTTCTTCCAGGGCCCGAGATCGGTCGGGTCGAGGAAGTTGTGCTTCACCGGTTCAGCGGGCGCATACAGAGGCGCATCCATGTCACGGGTGGCCCCTGTCGGGCGAAACACTTCGCCCGAACCGGGAACTTTTTCGATGAAAACGTCCTGCTCGGCCAACGCTTCGTCGATGTGGAAGATGAAGTTCAACTCCATCTCCACCGGCGCGTCGTAGCGCTCCACGTTCTCAGCTGCAGCGGCGGCCATCTCGACCTGTGCGTGTGCCGAGTCGTCCAGCGCACCACCTGAGTCTTGCTCAAGCATCGCAAGCTTGTGAGGTGCGCTCGCCTGAGCGACGGACACAGCCGCAAGAAGCGCAGCCGAGCCCAGAAACTTGGTCATTGTGGTCATGGAATTCTCCTGATTCTTAAGAGCTTGCTGGTGGTTTCAGAGAAAGTACCGCGGGTCGCGACGCATCCGTTGGATCATGTCGCGTGTGACCCCGATGTCGTTGAGCTGATGATCGGAGAGCTCCTCCAGTACATCGACCGTACCTGCCCGACGGCGGACATCAGCGATCGCAGCAATGACGGCACGCACGGTGGCCATTGGAGCGGCGACCGCACTTGAGATCCGCCAAACAGCTTCAAGCAAAGGGTTGGTCATCGAATTGTTGGGCAGCATGGTCAAATTCCTTCAATTGACATTGGTCGTCTGCGGTTGCGGCGGCAGGCCGCTGGGAACCCGGTCAGGCACGAGATGCGAACGGTCGCGCATTGCGGGATCGGTGAGCGCCTTCAGGAAGACGACGAGGTCGGCAACGGCGCGGTCGTCGAGATGGGTCGGCGCAAGTTCGTTTGCGTCCGCGATCCGATCGCGCAACGCAGGCGTGGCTTGAACCCAGTTGTCACGCGCATCGAATGCCGAACGGCGCGCCGGATTGACAAGACGATGGACAAGTTCCGAACCGCGACCGGCGCGTTCCACAACACCTGCGAGGGTAGGCAAGTCTGCACCATCGTGGTGCTCGAGCGCGGCGACAGGATCGAGATGATGACGCACGACCGCTTCGAGCGTGGCGTAGGCACCGCTGTGTCCCCACGGGCCTGTCAGCTCGACGTTCCTAAGCGAAGGCGTGCGGAAGCGGAAGAGATCTGCCTGGTCGAAGGTCACCCGGAAGCGGCCCTCGTCTTCAGGTCGGTGTGCAAACCCGGTGGCGCGCCAATAGCTGGTGTCCGAGCCGTGCTCCTTACCGGGACCCGTCTGCGGCATCGCAATCGCATGAAAGCCATGATCGGTCAGCAGCGGGCCCGAGTGACATGCAACACAGCCGGCTTCACCATAGAACAGAGACATGCCCCGGCGCGCAGCTCTTGAGAGATGCGAGGCATCGCCGGTCTCAAGCACACGGTCGAACAGGCTGCCCTGCGAGCGGAACGCGACCGACTGGAACGCTGCCAGTGCGCGTGCCGCATGCACAAAGCGGATGTCACCAGGTCGTTCGATCTCGGCAAAGGCAGACGAAAACTGTTCGGCATATCCAGGAATTGCCTGGAGCCGGGCTGCGAGCAGAGCCCATGCCTCGGCAGGGCGATCATTCGCAACTGCATTTGCCACGCTGTTCTCACCCTTGTGTCCGGCCATCTCGATGGCCGAGAGCACGGGAAACATCGCCTGAGCAGCGAGGAGGCTGTCGAGGCCCACGGGCAAGTGCTCGCGTGCCGGGCTCCAAAATCCGCTGGGGAAGGTATGAGTCGGGTCGGGCTCCAGTCGGCCGTCATGGAACATGGCGTCGTATTCGCGCGCACCGATGTTGAAGAGCGGTTGTGCGTTTCGTGGCACGCGCGCCAACACGGGCTCAGCAGTGTGGCGGGCCGTGCCCTGCCCCTCACCGCCTTCGCCAATTCCGAGCGCCAGACCGTCACCCGTACCGAGTGCGGGATCGTGACAGGTGCCGCAGGAGATGTTGCGGTTGCCGCTCAGGATCGGGTCGAAGAACAGATCGCGCCCCAGGCGGACCAGAGCCTCATCCGGCTGACCGTCGTGAATGAAGTCGCGATCGGACAGCGGTGCAATCGCTGGCACGGTTCCGGAGGCGAACGCCGCGCCTGACACAAGGCCTGCGACAGAGACACTGCAAAGCAGCCGGCGAACGTTGCGCAGTTTGATCGAAACCGTTGACATCTCGGGCTCCAGAAACGTGTGTTGCTGGAGACGGATGATCTGTTACGGCATGCACTCAGGACGGGCTGCAGGTGTGAAACTTGCGTGAAATCGCTCTCAAGCGGCGTTATTGGGGGCCAGTTTTTTCACTGCAGCAATGATATCGGCGTTCGCGAACGGCTTCGTTATGAAAACATCCGCTCCAGAAGAAAGCGCCGCCTCTCGATCCTCGCGCTGACTTTTGGCTGTCAGCATGATGACCGGCAATCCGGATGTGCGTGAATCCGACCTGAGGCGGCGCAGGATTTCGTAGCCGTCCATCCCTGGCAGCATCACGTCGAGCACAAGCACATCAGGTGTTCTTTCCAGTGCGGCAGTCAATGCCTCGGCTCCCTCAGTCTCGATTTCCACGGCGTATCCTGCACGGCTCAGCAAAAAATGCAGAGACTCAATGATGCCGGGCTCGTCCTCGGCAACCAGTACTGTTTTTCCCATCACGTCGTGTCCCCTCCCTTGATTTAATTGTTGTCGGGAGCCCAAGCAGGAGTAGACCGCGAACCGACACGCGATGCAATATCGCCTTCGCGACACACGAAGACCTGACGCCAGGGGTGGAAACGCACCACCACTTGTGCGTTGGATCCGTTGGGAATAGGCGTCGGAAAGGCGAGCCATGGCAGAAGCTGGATCTGGCAAGGACGGGACCGTCGCGCTTAGCACAAAGGTGGAAGAAGAATTCGTGGCACCGCTGACCGCCATTCGCGGCGCCCTGGAAATCCTCCGCGATTACCCGGACATAGAGCGGGATGAAGTGGAGCGTTTCGTGCAAACCGCGCTGCACGCCTGCACGCGCCTCGAAGCCGGCATCGATGACCTCGCCGTCGCGGTCTACGCCGCTGCCCGGCAGGCAGAGGTGACTGCGGCAGAGGAACAACGCGGCCCTCGCGCCGATCCCGCCTATCTGGCCCGGATCCAGGTGCACGAGGCAAAACAGATCATCGAGCTTGATTTCAGCGATTTCGTGTTCAGCAGCTCGCAGGTCGTCAATGACTTCTACGATGCAATCGAATCCGTGATCGACCGTTCCGGGCTCGACTGGTACTTTCTAATCAACTTTCGCGAATGCCGGATATGGCCTGAGGCTTGGGTGGCGTTTGCGCATCGCGGCAAACGCATAAGCGTCAACCACTCACTCGGCACAATCCGCTTCATCGAGACCGCAGAAGATGAGACTGGAAAGACCACAGCTGGTGCAGGTTCGGACCCGAGCGTGGCCACCTCTCGCGAGGCCGCTCTGCAGCAGATTGCGCAGATGAAAGCTGGATGAGCTTGAGGCGCCAGTCTCATGCATCGCAGATTCTGTTTGCCTCGCCGGGCCAGGATGGGTCACCCTGAGGCCCTATTGATCTTGGGTCGGGCAACAGCCGGAACAGCGCAGATGGCCAAATTGCACGAGAGATTTTTTACGCTCGGAGAGCGTGCGCCAACGGAATTGAAGAGGTTGGCAGTCGGGATCGCCGCGATTGTTGCCGCGCTTGTAACAGCTTCGGCAACGAATACTGTTGCGAATGAGCCTGCCTCACAGCGAGGATTGGGACAGATTTCTGCACCCGATGGCGGTTTCGGGTTCTCATATTCGGGAAGCCACGCCCTTTTGATCGGCGCTGCCGACTATTCCGACCCGTCATGGGCCGATTTGCCTCGCATCCCGTCGGAACTCGCCGAGATCGAGGCGGCACTGACCCAACGCGGTTTCATTGTCGAGAGACTCAATGATCCCTCAGGGGCAGAACTTCGCAGTGGCCTTCGCTCGTTCCTCGCAAAGTATGGGCGTGGCGAGGAAAACAAGGACAATCGTCTCCTCATTTTCTATTCCGGACACGGTTACAGTGACGACAATTTCCAAGGATACCTGGTGCCCACCGATGCGCCGAATCCGACGGAGGCCGATGAAGATTTCATAATCGGCGCGGTCGACATGTCGGAGATCGTCGCCTGGGCCGGCGGACTGGTGCATGCCAAGCATGTGTTGTTCCTGTTCGACAGCTGTTTTGCAGGAACGGTGTTCGAGAGCCGTTCGATCGGGGATCCTGGCAGTGCCTACATCGCCGCGAGCACGTCGAAACCGGTTCGCCAGTTCATCACGGCGGGGGATGCCGATCAGGAGGTGCCAGCACAAAGCGTGTTCGCGCCTGAATTTGTCGATGCAATTGACGGCGCCGCGGACACCAACAATGACGGCTATGTCACGGGCTTGGAACTCGGGGTCTATCTCTCCCTGAAAGTCCCTTCGATCAATCCGCTGCAGACACCGCGATACGGCAAAATCCGCGACGCCCGGCTGGACGATGGCGACTTTGTCTTCCAGACGCCCGCCGCACTGGCGAATGCGGCGCCAGCGGGCACCGAGATCGCCGCCCTCGCGGAAAGCTCCCCTCCCCGCCTCGTGTTCAAGAACCGGATCAAGGAAGGCCCACCCGCCATCATCTACACTGACGCAGACGCGAAGTCGCGCTCTCTCGGCTTTCTCGAGGGCGCGACCGAAGTGGCACCTGTGGCACAATCCGATGATGGCCGATGGGTGCGCGTGGCGTTGGCGGGCGCTCGTGAGGGTTGGGTCTTCAGTTCCAGTCTCGGGCTCAACCCCAAGGCCCGCGCCGTACGAGACACGCAAGAACTGCCGCCCGTGCTGTTCGACAAGACGTTCGGCGGCACAGGTACCGATAAGGCTTTCGACGTCATCGCCCGTTCCGGCGGCGGGTTTTACGTCTCAGGCTACACTGCCTCCAAGCAGCACCGGGTCAGCGAAAAGTCAGACGGTTGGATCGTTGCCCTCGACAGCACCGGCGAGGTGATCTGGGAGCGTGCCTATGGAGGCGAGGGAGAGGAAATCGTTGACCGTCTGCTCGAACTCCCGGGCGGTGACATTCTCGGCGTTGGCGCCACTAAGACCGACAGTGCGGGCGAGGAAGATGTCTGGGTCGTACGCATCTCGGACACGGGCGAGTTGATCTGGGAACACCGCTTCGGAGGCGCGAAGGACGATCGCGGGTTCGGTGCTTCGCTGCTGCCGGACGGAACCATCATCATCGCTGCGCATACGGAATCAAAGGGCGCCGGCCAGCGCGACATTTGGCTGGTGCAGATCGATTCTGACGGCGAGATTGCCTGGGACCGCACCTACGGCACCGAAGAAGACGAGCGAATCCACGAGTACCAAGCGACCACCGATGGGGGCTTCCTGCTGGCGGGCTCGACCAAGTCACCAGAAAACGGCTCGGACGATCTCTGGATCATCAAGGCAGATCGCTTCGGCGAAGTCTTGTGGGAGCGCACCTACGGTGGACCGGGAGCGGATTTTGCCTACATGCAGCTCGGCGCCAATGGCATGATCGGATTCGCTGGCTATTCACAGACCGAAGACCCAAAAGGCGATGGCTGGGTGATGCTGTTGGACGAGCACGGCGACTTGTTGTGGGAAAAGTTCTTCGGCGGCCCGCACAAGGACGACCTGGAGTCAATGATTGCAACCGCAAGCGGAAGCTGGATCGTCTTCGGCTACACCGAGGGTAATGCAGAAGGAGCGACGGACGGTTGGGTTTTCGAGATCGACTCGCGCGGAAATGTGCTTTGGGACCGCCGGCTCCACCGAGGCGACGATGAAAAGTTCTACAACGCCGTCATTGACACAGACGGCGGAATCGTCTTGGCAGGCTACTCCTCGACCCCGCACGATCCCAAGCCCGACTATTGGGTGCGCAAGATTGCAAGGCCCAATGCCCGATAGAACATCGTCTTTACTCGCGCATTCCGTTCGTTTCTGACCGCCAGCGCAGATGCCCACCACATCCGCAGTTTTCGACCTGGTTGTTCTTGCCGACGTGCAGGCACGCGATCCTGCTTTGGCGCTTGTGCGTCAGACTGAAATCGCAGCGGCGATCGCAAGCGGACTTCGTGTTGGACTTCTTTCGCTCTACCGCAAACGGTCAGAAAGCCGCCAACCCACTGACGCCTGGGTCGCCGAACAGATCGAAGCCGGGAGACTGACACTCCTGTCGCCAGCGACGCCTGCGGCGGCGAAGGTTATCATCGTGATCGACAGGCGAGACTTTCGTCACATGCCGTCGATGCCAACGACGCTCTCGGCAGAGCAGGTGCTGGTCGTACCAACGATCGGCAGTGCCCCGGACCCGGAGACAGACGCGCGCACGCTCGAGACGCTTGAGGGATACTTCCGCGCACCTGTTCAAATGCTTTCAACAGAAGGCCGTTTCGACATTCCCGCCTGGTGGCCAGCTCTGCATCCCGACGAGTTTTCTGGACGCCCGAGGAAGTCCGCTCCCTCGGCGCCGGTGATCGGCTATCTCGGTCTCACAGCACTGGACACGCCCGAGCCAAAGCCAGCCCCACCGCCAGATGACCTGACCGGCGCAGGGCTCGGCAAAGTTCTCGGCATTGGGCCCTTGCCCGTCGAGGACTCCGCCCGGATGATCGACTTTGTCGTTGCGGGCTCTGATGCCGCCACATGTTATGCCGAGCTCACACGGTTGGCCCGCCTCGCCGCTGCGGGGATCGTGATTGTGGCCCACCCAGCACTGGAACCTCAACTGGGTGAGGCGGCACTCTTCGTGACCGGGCCAGATCGTGCGAAGCTTATTGCTCGCCTGACACGCGACTCGAGTGCCTACTACAGACAGAGTCGACAAGCGATCCGCATTGCAAATCTCAGGTTCGCCGCATCCCTTCGCCGAACTAGATTGGCCGAGGTGACCTCTAAAGGTAAGCAAGAGGCACTCCAGCGTCCGTCGCAAAGCGCAGCAAAAGGCACAACGCACCCAACGCGCGTCCTTCTTGTATCATCGAACGGGGTCGGGCTTGGTCACCTTACACGCCTCATGGCCATTGCACGGCGCCTGCCGGACCAGATCGAACCCAGGTTCTTCACGCTTTCCGAAGGCGCGGACGTGCTGGATCGCATGGGGTTTCATTTCGACTACATGCCCTCTTACGCGCATCTCGGCCTCGAGAATGCTTCGTGGAACAAGTTGCTTGCGCGCAGGCTGACCCGGATCATTCGACTGTACGAGCCGGCTTCTGTCGTGTTCGACGGGAACTGGCCTTACTCCGGGCTCATAGATGTCACCGTCGCAACGCCCGAGATCAGCTGGTTCTGGGTGCGCCGTGCGCTTTGGCGGCGCAATCGAGACGTGTCCGTGCTCGACCGGGCAAAGCATTTCGACGCGGTGCTGGAACCCTCGGACCTCTGCGCCAACGAAGATGTCGGATCCACCGTGATGCGTCGGGATGAAGCTCTGGTGGTACCGCCCACGGTTCTTCTCGATCGGAACGAGCTTCTGCCGCGCAACCAGGCCAGGGAAAAACTCGGCGTCCCCGATGGGGCCCTGTGCGTGGCGCTTCAACTCGGCGCCGGCGCAAACTTCAGCTTCGCCGAAATACGCGCAGCAATGGTGGCGGACCTTCTGAGCCGTCCTTCGGTGCATCTGGTCGAACTGCGTTCCCCAATCACGAGTGACGAATTGCGTGCGGAGGCGATCCGCGGCGCTGTCTTCTCCGAGTATCCGAGCAGCCGGTTCGCCAGGGCATTCGACCTCCTTATTTGCAGCGCCGGCTACAACAGTTTCCATGAGAGCCTATGCTTTGGGATTCCCACCGTCTTCGTACCCAATGAAGCCCCTTCGATGGACGATCAGTTGCTGCGGGCGCGGTATGCAAACTCGATCGGTCGCGCACTGACCCTGCGTGCGCACGAGACTCTCGACGTGAAGACCGTCCTGGATCAGGCGCTCGATCCATCGTTTCGCAAAGCAATGGAAAACAACGAATTCTCGAACGCTGAAAGCGGTGCTGCCGAGATGGCGCAGTTTATCGCAGATTCGAGCGTCGCGCTTCGGGTCGGAACGCCACTGCCCGACCGCATCAATCGGATTTGACCGGCGCCTCAGGAACCGATCCGCTGCGGCTCAGGTCGAGTTCGAACGTCGTGAGCCAAGTCTCGCGAATGCTCTCGAGCCTCTCGGACGCAAACACCTGATAGCGGACAGGATCGCTTTCTCCCAAAATTTCCGCAGAGGGCACCATTTCCACCACCACTTCGTGGCGGCGAAGGTGCTCGAAACAGGGCACGCTCACCACAAAAATGGGTTCACGCCCCTGATTGCGGGCCCGCCCCACAACGCTGTCCACCAATGGTGCGATCTCATCTGCGGTCAGCCCGAGCATCAGCACAAGCAACCGCGGGCGCGCATCCTGTGCGGAATCCTTGAAACGCATCGAGAGCCCAGTGTGCTCGGGTCGCGCCCCTTCAGGCGGTCGCTCCAGCAGTCGTTTTGCCCGCTCAAGCAAGGCGCATCTCCACATTCACCGCGATTCGATTTGCGAAGCCGGTCAGCGCGGTGTTGAACCAGCTAATTTGATCGGATACAATTTAGGACAGTTTGTGCGGTGAGGACACCGATGAAACGATACTTGATTCTTGCGTCACTCGCGATCAGCGCGTTCGCGTCTGCGTGTACACCTCAGAACTCCGGCGGCTTCAATACCACCGGTGCTCAACCTCCCACGCCTGCAAAAGGCAACACCAGCGGTCGATCGCCCGATCTGGTGGCGTTCTTCGATGCGGTCGTAGCGAACGATCTCGAAAGCTACCGGTCGTTCATCAGCGCGTATCCTGACAGCCCGTACTCCTGGATGGCTCAAGATCTCATGACGCAATGTGCGTCGGGGACATGCGCGACCGAGGAGCAGATACAGGCAGCACTCGGAGATGCGGCTTCTGCTGCACGTCGCCAGGCGGACAACAACACAACCGAGATCGCGGATGCGGCAGGTGCGGCAGCAGCGATCAGCGGTTCGGCCGCGGCGGGTGTGATTGGTTCTCAGGCCGCTGCGAATGCCGCTGCTGCAAGTGCTGCGAACGAGCCTTCAACCGGCAGCGACAACTACTGACCGGTGACGCACGCACCCGTGGATGCGTGCGCCGCCGATGTGGTCGTTTATCCGGATTACAGGCCGTCTAACCCCTACCAAACACTAAGCTACACGGAACTCGCGAACCGCTGTTCCGTGCGGTACGGCAACATTGACACCGCCCTCAGGCGGCTTCGCCATGTCGGGGATACGCGACACATCGTTTTTCACCTGCACTGGGAAGACGCAGTCTATCGCGACAACCCACCTGAAGAAGCCTGGCGACTGGCTCGACGGTTCATCGCGACATGTGAAACCTTCACCGATCACGGAGGCCACGTTGTCTGGACAATCCACAATGAAGCGCCCCACGATGGCATGCTCGGAGATGTCCACGCGTGGATTGTGGCCCGGCTCGCCCGGCTGGCGCAAAAGGTTTGCTTTCACTGCCAGTCCGCCGCCGATCACATCGCGCCCAAATGGCAGATTTCACCAGAACAGGTCGTGATCGCGCCGCACGGAAACTACACGGACTGGTTCGCGCCCTGGGATGGAACGCAGCTCGAAGCGCGCCGCCTTCTTGAGCTGCCCGAAGAAGGCCGAATGGTGCTGCTTTTTGGCCGGCTGGGCGCATACAAGGGCGCCCGCGCTCTGCTGCGCGCCTTCGCCAACGCATCTGAGCCAGACACCTCACTGGTCATCGCCGGAAAGCAGGTCCATCCCGTCGACCTCGGGTCACTGGCCGAGGACCCCCGAATTCTGATCAAAGATGGGTTCATCGACGAAGATGATATTCCACCTTTGTTCGCAGCAGCAGACCTGGTGGCGATGCCCTATCGCGCCGTCCTAACCTCTGGCACGACAATGCTCTCAATGACCCTCGGCCGTCCCGTTTTAGCGCCCCGGCTGTTCCATATCGCGGAGATCATCGAGCATGGCGTCAATGGTTTTCTCTACGATCCCGACACTCCAGCGGCGCTGGAAGACACCTTGCGAGAAGCTGTCCGCTCAGATGCACTCGGCCAAATGGGGCAGAAAGCCCGACAGTCGGCCGATAGCTATCGCTGGAGCGATACGGCGGCCATTCTCCGAACGACCTATGAGTCGCTTTGTCGTGAGCCAAAGGCCGCGTAACCTGTCATCATGAACGCAATCGCAGGCAGCAGTGATCGCTTCCGTCGTTCGGATGAAGGGAAGCCGAGTGAACGCCGCAACTGATCTTTCGACGGCTCTTGATGGTCGGAAATTCGGAACAATCCTGGCGGATCCGCCATGGAGGTTCACCAATCGCACAGGAAAGGTCGCCCCAGAGCATCGACGCCTCGCGCGCTATCCGACCCTAACACTTTCTCAGATCCAAGCACTCCCGGTCGCAGACCACACCATGAACCCGGCGCATTGCTATCTCTGGGTACCTAACGCACTGTTGCCTCAAGGGCTGTCCGTCCTCGAGGCTTGGGGGTTCGACTACAAGGCGAACATCGTCTGGCACAAGGTGCGCAAGGATGGCGGCTCGGATGGGCGCGGCGTGGGCTTTTACTTTCGCAACGTCACCGAACTTCTCCTGTTCGGTACGCGCGGACGCGGTGCGCGGACCCTGTCCGCCGGAAGGCGGCAGGTGAACCTTATCGCCAGCCGAAAGCGCGAGCACTCGAGAAAGCCCGACGAGCAGTACCCTCTCATCGAAAGCTGCTCGCCCGGGCCCTTTCTGGAGCTCTTCGGCCGTGGCATCCGAGCGGGCTGGCTGACATGGGGCAATCAGGCTGATGAGACCTACACGCCTGATTGGGCTACATACCCGAACCACTCCCGCGCCACATCCGAGTCCTGACAGCTGAACATTGATCTGCGCTCTGGACGCCATGTCTTAACCGAAAATTAACATTGCCCCTTTCACGCTGCCGAGTGGTGCTCGGCTCGCTCTCCGAGTGCCCTGGGGGAGCGGGCGTGTGCGGATAAGGACATTTTTGATCCTGGCATTCATGTTTGCGGCGGGTGCACCACTGCTGGTGTTCTGGCTGTGGCCTCACTCCTCCATTTTGCGCTCGGAAGTGGATGAAGTTCGCGAGCGTCACCTGCTGATCGCAAAGAACCTCGGTGCCGCGATGGAAACCTACCATCGCGACTTGACCGCCGCGTTCGAAGCTTTTGCGCCGATGATCGCAGAGGGTGAAGGCGAGGCTGCGCGGGGCATCTTCGAGAACCTGCACTTTCGGCACATTTGCGTGGTGGATCGCAGCTCGGGACTGGTCGTGCGTGCCTTCATGGCCCAAGAGGCCGCGTGCCCCGAGAGGGTTCCGGATGATCGCTTGAACGAATTCAAAGAGATGGCGCGCGCCAGCAGCGTAAAGATCTCGACGGTTCGTGCTGTGCCGAACGGCCGCCCGAGGCTCTTTCTCGTAAAACAGCAAGGTGATCTGCTGGTCGTCGGAGCCATCTATACGACGTTCTTTCAGAACTTGCAGCGGCGCATTAGCTTCGGTCGCAAGGGACATGCGGCGATCGTCGATAGGAGTGGCCACGTGCTGGCGCACCCGCTCGAAGACTGGGAAACCGAGGCCCGCGACCTGTCCGGGGTTTCAGCAGTCCAACGCATGTTGGCCGGCGAAACCGGGGTTGCGACCTTCTTTTCACCCGCCATGCAAAGCGAGATGATCGCGGGCTTTACCACCGTTGCGATCCCCGGATGGGGCGTGATGGTGCCGCAGCCAATGGCAGAGCTGGAGCAGGTTGCGGTTCACGCCAACCGCGAGTTTCTGGCCATCATGGCGGCGGGTCTCGGCTTGTCGATCCTGATTGGGCTCCTGGTTTCGATCCGCATCGCGCGGCGCGTCAAACGTGTTGCTTGGGCCGCAGGCAGAATGGCTGCGGGAGAGGTCGGCATTCGGGTGACCGAGAACCGGAATGTTCCGGAGATTCTCGAACTCAGTGATCTTCGTGACAGCTTCAATACAATGGCCAACGTCATGGAAGTCGCCCATGACAAGGAAGTTGGTTTGCGAAAGCATGCAGAACTGGCATCCCAGGCGAAGAGCGAGTTTCTCGCCAACATGAGCCATGAAATCCGCACCCCAATGAACGGCGTGCTCGGCATGGCAAAGATCCTGAGCGACACGAAGCTCACCGATCAGCAGAGAAAACAGGTCGACATCATCATTTCGTCGGGCGATGCATTGATGACGATCCTCTCCGACATTCTCGACTTCTCCGCCATCGAGGTGGGCAAGCTTCATTTGCTAAGCAAACCGTTCGACGCCGGCGAGGTGATCGTCTCGGTCGCAAAACTGCTTGCCAACGAGGCTGCCTTCAAGGGGATCGGACTGTTCGTGCGCATCCCACCTGACACCAACCGACAGGTACAGGGCGATGCCGGCAGGTTCCGGCAGATCCTGGTCAACCTGATGGGAAATGCCATCAAGTTTACCGAACGCGGTCATGTGAAGATCGAGCTCCAAGTCATCGAGCATCCCCCGCTCGAAGTTGGGCTCAACGTTGCAATAAGCGACACGGGCGTCGGGATCGCTCAGGACGAGCTCGACACAATCTTCGATGCGTTCGAACAAGGCCGGGCCTCGAAGGCGAACGACTATGCAGGCGCGGGTCTGGGACTCGCGATCTGCAAGCGCATCGTTGATCGCATGAACGGCCAGCTCGACGTCGAGTCGAAACTCGGCGAGGGCACCACCTTCAGGCTCGAACTGACAATGCAACGCGCCCAAACCATCGAGAAAGAATATAGCCGCATATCGCAGCTCGACTTGGCGGGGCGGCATGTGCTGCTGGTGGATTCAGAGCCGGAGAACCGCAGGATACTGAGTGACTACCTGCTTGCGGCGCGCATGACGGTTGATCGCGTGGTCTCCGGTCAGGAAGCGTTCCGTGCCTTGTCGCACGCTGCCGCCGCGCGGGCCCGCTACGACGCAATCCTCTACAAGCTCACGATGCCGTCGCTGCACGGCAGCGTCTTCGCAAGACGCCTCGCGGCCGACTTCCCTCAGGGACATGCACCACTCATCTTTCTGGCAACGGGTGCGGAAAGCATTGAGGCAAGCGGAGGGCCTTTCAGTTTCCTGGACATGCCGGTGTACCCACAAGAGCTCTACGAGACGCTTGCAAGCGTGATCGGCACAGCGCCGGAGAACCGCCTTGTAAGCCCCCCCCGTCCACAGGTGCCAGACAACACCGGCCCTGCCCCCACGGTTCTAGTCGTGGACGACGACCCGGCCAGCCGGTCCCTCCTCGCAGCGATCCTCGGAGATTTCGACGCCAACGTGATCTTCGCAACCAATGGTGTCGAATGCGTCCGAACAGTCGCAAGCGACCCATCGGTTGAACTGGTCTTCATTGACATCTCAATGCCCTTGATGGACGGCGTAACGGCGACCCGCATGATCCGCGCCGAACGAGTCGACGATGCAAATGCCTATCTCACCGTTTTTGGAATGTCGGCGCTCGTCGCTGAAACCATGGCGAGGGACTGCCTCGCCGCCGGGATGGATCACTTCATCACAAAACCCATCGATGTCGAGCTGATCCGCAAGTTGATGCTGGACTTCTACCAGAGCCGGATGGTGCGAGCTCAGGTCACTGCCTTCGGTTGATCGCGTAACATCGTTTCATGCCGCAATCTGGTCGAAAAATGGTGGCAGGTGTTTCGGGGGATCTGAATTGGGACGCTGATCAGTCAGCGAAGACATTCATGCGCAAAATCATCTACGCCGTTTGTGTCACGTATCTCGTCGCCTCATGCAGCACAGCGGAGCGAGGCATCGGCCTGATCGCTGCGCCCGATACGCCTGAACTGGTCGCAGCCGAAAAAGCACTTCGCGACAGCAACGAGATCATCGACGTCGAGGGCACGCTCCAGACCATCAAGCCACGTGTCGCCGTCGTGATCGGCAACAACGCTTACACCTCGGTCGGCGTGCTCGACAATCCGCGCAATGATGCACGTGCCATGGCGGGTATGCTGCGAAGTTATGGGTTCCACGTGATCGAAGGCCTCGACGTCGACAAGCCGAGCTTCGAAAGCGCGCTGCGCGCCGCGGTCATCGAGGGCGGACCCTCGGCCGAGTCGCTCTTCTTCTATGCCGGTCATGGCTTCCAGATCGGCGACAAGAACTATCTCGTGCCCGTCGAAGCTCGGATCACCGATGCCTACAGCCTGCCCTTTCAGACCGTGACGCTTGAGAATGTCTTTGCCTTGCTGCGTGGTCGGTCCAGTCAGCAGGTTTCACTTTTGGATGCCTGCCGCAACAACCCGTTTGCCGGCGCACAGGTCATGTCCACTGTCGACTCAGGCCTGCTTCCAACCGAACTAGGCTTTACGGAGCCCAAGGCCCCAGAAAGCACGCTTGTGTCCTATTCGACCAGCCCAGGAGCACTTGCCTACGACGGTGAGGGAGACAACAGCCCCTATACGGCATCGTTGCTGGACCGTGCTGTGGCGCGTGCAGCAGCCCCCTTGTCCACAACCCTGCCCAATGTCCGCACCGACGTACAAAATGCCACGAACGGTCAACAGACACCAACCTGGTCATCGGCGCTCGAGCAACCGTTCCTTCTGAACAAGCCGGCCCCAGAGCCGGCCGCCATCGATGTTGCAGCAGCGATGGGACCTCCTGCACTCGCGTCCGCAAAAACAGCACCGCAAGTGGTTGCGGCATCTGTGGCGCCATCTGCAATCGAGATCGATGCACCTTACGAGCGCTGGGTGGCCCTCGGGGCGCGCCTGGGCGACGTGCTCGGCGTAAGCGCCAGCGATCGCGTTCGGTTGTCCGGCCAACCGAATGAAGGACGGCTCGCACTGGTTGGTGAGGGCGGTGCACTTCTTGACCGTGACTCTCCAGTTGTCGACGGCGCTCACCTCGGTGCCCTGCTCTATGTGTTGGGCACCGAACAGAAGGAGGCCGGTCTCACGCGCGGTGCAAACGTTATCGTCGAACGCTTCAACGCCGAGATCCGGCCCGTGGGGGGTGATGCACGCACCGTCGACGTGACACTGCGGCTCATCCCAGGCGAATGCGACTACGAGGCCGGTGAGTGGTTCGACATCCAGGGAACGGGCCTGTTCCGGACAAACGAAAAACTGTCCGCAAGCACGGCTCTCGAGGCATGTCGGGCGGCCGTCGAGGCCAACCCCAACAGTGGTCGCTTTCATCACCAACTCGGGCGCGCCCAGCTTGCCGCGGGCAATGTGGCCGGAGCGCGCAGGGCGTTTACACAGGCAGCAGAGCAGGGCCATGCGAGGTCACATACGGCCCTCGGCGAACTCGCGCTGGGAGCAGGTGACAAAATCGGTGCCCGTCAGAATTTCGAGCGGGGTGTGGCACTCGGGGATCCCGTTGCCTACCGGGCTCTGGGCGCGCTTCTGCTCGGCGAGGGAGGCGACAAGACCGAACGTCAGTTCGGCTTTGATCTGCTCAGTCGCGCTGTCGATGTCGGCATCGTGGATGCAATGCGAGATCTGTCGGACTATTACGGCACCCCCACTTCACCTGATCACGATCCCGGGCGTTCCGAAAGCTATGCGCGAGAGGCAAGCACCCGTAGCGCAAGCCTAGGCTTCCTCAGCGGTTTGGGAGCAACACCAGCCGATAGCGAAGAGGAAGAGCAGAGCGACGGAGGCGGCGGCGGAGGCGGCTACTAGAAACCGGCAGCAGATGGGCTGCGAACCATCTCGATGCTGCGCCGCACCGGCGCGGCCCTGCGGACGACTACAGGGCGCTCACGTGTTGCGCGAAACGGTCGATCTCGTTCTGGGTGTTGAAATAGTGAACGGATGCCCGCGCCACCGCATCCAACTTGCGCTTGCCCAGATCGAGACGCGCAGACTGGACCTGCGAGACGGATATGTTGATCCCGTCTTCATGCAATCGGGCGGCGATCTCGGATGGTTCCAGTCCCGATTTTGTGAACGTCACGATTCCGCACTTCCTTGCACCCAGATCATGGATGTCGACACCGGGCACCGCACCGAGTTCAGAGCGTAGACCCGCCGCGAGCGTTGCCACCCGGTCCTCGATCGCGTCCAGTCCAAGATCATTGGCGTAGCGCACAGCCTCCATGAGGCCCACGCGTCCGGCGACGAAGCTTTCCCAGTTCTCGAAGCGGCGCGCGCCGGGCACAAACTGGAATCCCTGATCCTCTCGCCACACCGCCGAGTGCAGATCGACGAAGGGCGGATCGATGCGTTCAACCATACTCCGACGCACGTAGAGAAACCCTGTTCCACGCGGCCCGCGAAGGAACTTTCGGCCCGTGCCTGAGAGCACATCGCATTGAATGGCCTCGACATCGAGCATGATTTGCCCGGCGGACTGGCAGGCATCGAGCAAGTACATCAGTCCGTGCTGCCGGGCGATCTGGCCAACCTCAGCCGCCGGATTGACCAGTCCACCCTGGGTCGGCACATGGGTGATTGCAATGAGCCGCGTCTGCTCACGGATCAGCGCGGGAATGGCGGCCACATCGATTTGACCGTGCTCGTCCGAGGGGATGAGGTCTATGTGCAGACCACGCCGCCGGGCCTGTTGCAGGAGCGCCAGATAGTTCGAGGCGTACTCCGATCCGTGCGTGAGGATACGATCGCCTTCGATCAGAGGAAGGCCGTAGAACGCCATGTCCCAGGCGCGTGTGGCATTCTCGACATACGCGATCTCGTCCGGGCTTGCGTTCAGGAGATGCGCGATCTCTGTGTAAAACCTCTCCAGGGCAGGCGCAGCAAGGCGCTCTGCCTCATAGCCTCCGACGTTGTTCTCAAGCGCAAGATGATCGGTCACCGCTTGGAACACGCAACGCGGCATCAGTGACGCACCCGCGTTGTTGAAGTGCAACTGCGCCTCGCAAGCAGGTGTGTCGGCCCTCACCGCATCCACATCAATCACAGCCCCACCCCATTTTCTCGGATCGCTCCTCCTCCCAAGACACCGTGCCCCTTCGGAACGGCCGTCTGCGCCATCGCTCACCCACCGGTCAAGCGCGGCAGCAGGACAACTTCCTGATCAGGGTCAATCGGCGTCAGCCAACTGTCGCGGTAAATCAGACCGTCGATCGAGACCGATACGCCGCGTTCTATTTGCGGCGCCATGCCCGGATGCGCAACTGCAAGTGCCGTCAGCATTTCGCGAACAGTACTTGCTTCTACCGTGACCTCGTCGAGACCACCGGCCTGAGCACTCAGTGAGCCCCAAAGCTTGACCCGTACGGATCGCTCAGGCGTCTCAGCCACGCGCCGCCGCGATCGCTGCCGACAGCTTCGGCGGCGATATCGGAATCTCCGTCATCCGTACGCCGGCCGCCGCAGATACGGCATTTGCGACAGCGGCCAGCGGCGGCACGATGGAAGTCTCGCCCACACCGCGCACACCATAAGGATGTCCCGGATTGGGCACCTCTACGATCACGGTGTCGATCATGGGTAGATCCGAGGCCACTGGAATGCGGTAGTCGAGGAAACCCGGGTTCTGAAGCCGCCCGTCCTCGCCGTAGATGTACTCTTCGTTGAGCGCCCAGCCGATGCCCTGCACCGCACCGCCCTGGAACTGACCTTCGACATAGTCGGGGTTCACCGCCTTCCCGGCGTCTTGGCACACCGTGTAGCGCAAGATCTTCACAGCGCCCGATTCAGGGTCGACTTCGACATCAACCACATGCGTGGCAAAGCTGACGCCTGCGCCGTCGGCATTGACCTCGTAGTGACCCGCGATCGGTCCACCGGTGCGGCCAGCATTCGCCGCAATCTCTGCGAGGGAAAGCGGCTCGAACTTCCCGGCATTTGGTCCGGCGGGTTTCGCGTGGCCTTCCTCCCACTCCACCGCGTCCGCATCAATGCCCCATATGGCTGCGGCGCGTGCGCAGAGCTTCTTGATTGCATCCCGAGCAGCCTCGATCGTCGCGAGCCCAGACGCGAACGTCACACGACTTCCGTCCGTGACATCGTTGTATCCCAACGAGGCGGTGTCGGCGACGATGGTCCGGATCTTCTCGTAAGGAATGCCCAGTTCCTCGGCTGCCATCTGGCACATGGAGGCGCGAGACCCGCCAATGTCAGGCGTACCCACCGAGAGGTTGACCGTCCCATCCGGGTTCACATTCAGCGAGACGCAGGTTTCACCGCCGAAGTTGAACCAGAAGCCGGATGCGATGCCACGTCCCTGATTGGGCCCAAGCGACACCGAACTGTTCGGATGTGCCTGAGCTGCATTCAGCGTCTCGGTCATGCCAATCCGTGGATAGCGCGGACCGTATGGCGCCTTGGTGCCTTCCTTTGCCGCGTTCTTCAGACGAACCGCGATCGGGTCGAGGCCGAGCTGATTGCTAAGCTCGTCAATCACACTCTCAACGCCAAATGCCGCCATCGGTGCACCGGGGGCCCTGTAGGCCGCCTGCTTCGGACGATTGGCCACGACGTCCCACCCGATGGTCTTGACGTTTTCCAGAGCGTAGGGTGCGAAACACGACATCGCGCCGAACTGCACCGGTGAACCGGGCCATGCGCCGCCTTGATGGCGCAACTCGGCGAAGGCAGCCGTGATGCGGCCGTCCGATGTCATGCCGATTTTCACGTCCATCGAACTCGAAGACGTCGGACCAGAGGCACGGAACACCTCTTCCCGACTCATCACGATCTTCACCGGCTTGCCGGCCTTGCGGGAAAGCGCAAGAGCCACCGGTTCGATGAACACCGTGGTCTTACCGCCAAACCCGCCACCGATCTCGGACGCGGTGACGCGGAGCTGCCCAACATCGAGGCCTAGGATCGCGGCACAGGTGCCACGAACCATATAGTGACCTTGGGTGCAGCACCAGAGATCGCCCTGACCATCCGCACCCAGATTGGCGAGACATGCATGAGGTTCGATGTAGCCCTGATGAGCTGCTTCGGTTTTGAAGCTCCGCTCGATCACAGAATCTGCTGCCGCGAAGCCTGCCTCGAGATCACCGAAGCCGAACTCGAAACGAGACATCACATTCGGCGACATGCCATCAGGCACGGTTTCGTCTGAACGACCCTGGTGCAGGACGGGCGCATCGGCGGCCATTGCCGCATCCACATCCGTGACATGCGGCAGAACCTCGTAGGTCACCTCGATCAGAGACAGCGCCTGTCGGGCCACCGCGGCTGACGTCGCGGCCACCGCAGCCACAGCATGACCGTCATACATTGCTTTGCCATGTGCCATGCAGTGGTGCAGCACATCGCGCGTCGCGTCATCGCTCGGATCGGAAAAATCATCGGCGGTCACGATTGCCTTCACGCCGGCCAGCGCCTCCGCTGCCTTCGTATCGATCGACACGATCGTCGCATGGGCGTGGGGACTGCGCAGGATGTGTCCTACCAGTTGGCCCGGCGCGGACATGTCGGCGCCGAACCGCGCCTTCCCGGTCACCTTGTCGATGCCATCCGGACGGTTCGCCCGTGTGCCAACGATCTTGAAATTGCGGTCCAGTGTCTGGTCGAGGGCCATGTTATGCACTCCTCATGTCAGCAGCGGCATCCATCACCGCGCGGATGATCTTGTCGTAACCGGTGCAACGGCAAAGATTGCCTGCGAGCCAATACCGCACTTCCGTCTCGGTCGGATCAGGGTTCCGCTCCAGAAGCGCCTTTGCCGCAACCAAGAAGCCAGGCGTGCAGATACCGCACTGGAGTGCCGCGTGATCAAGAAACTTCTGCTGAAGCGGGTGCAGGGTCTCACCGTCCGACATGCCTTCGATCGTGCCAACCTCGCGACCCGCGGCCTCTGCTCCGAGCACAAGGCACGCGCAAACCAGTTTGCCGTCGACGGTGACCGAGCAAGCGCCGCAGTCCCCGGTGCCGCATCCTTCCTTCGAGCCGGTGAGGCCAAGGCGGTCCCGCAACACATCGAGCAGGGTATCCTCGGGCTCGCACAGAAACTCGACAGCATCACCATTCACGGTGGTGGATACGTGGATTTGACTCATCAGTTCCCCCCTGCTCGCTTGGCAGCTGCAACCGCAGCGCGGCGTGCCAGCACGCCCGCCATCCGAGTGCGGTACTCAACTGTTCCACGCTTGTCCGAGATCGGCTGGCAGGCAGCGGCACATTCAGCGTCGAGCGCTTCCAATGCCTCGGTATCCAGCGTCGTGCCGATCAGCGCCTCTCCCGCCTCGGGTACCAGCCGAGCGGTTGGCGCCACCGCGCCCAGCGCGACGCGGGCTTGGGTGCACACCCCATCCGCACCCATCGTCAGGCTAACACCGGCGCCGACGACAGCGATGTCCATCTCGGTGCGGGGGATGAAGCGCAGGTAGGCATCACCTGACCGCTCAGGTCTGGCGGGCAGGAAAATGGAAGTGACGATCTCGCCCTGCTCGAGCGATGTCTGCCCCGGCGCTGTCGCCACATCTCCGGCCGCGACATCGCGCGTGCCGCCAGGCCCTTCAAGGCGCACGCTTGCATCTGCCGCAATCAGCGCAGGCACCGAGTCAGCCGCCGGAGACGCATTGCAGAGATTGCCGGAGAGCGTCGCGCGTCCCTGAATCTGCGTTGACCCGATCAGCTCAAGAGCCTCGACCACACCCGGCCAAAGCGCCCGAACACCCTCATGCGCCCCAAGCTCGATCCCGGAGACCGCGGCGCCAATGCGAAACCCGCCGTCTTCGGACGTGATCGCATGCATCCCGCCGATGCGCTTGATATCAACGATCAGATCGGGAATGACGATGCCGGACCGCAGTTGCACAAGAACGTCGGTGCCGCCGGCAAGCACCCGAGCGCTGCCCGTCTCGGCAGCGATAAGGCCGACTGCCTCTTCGATGGTCTGGGGGGCTTCATAGCGCATGGCGTGAGCTCTCCTCCGGAATGGTGATCCCCGTCCGCGGGCGTCGTCGAAACAATCTGCCCATCCACCCCATTAGACCCGCGCCGCCTCCAACTGCAAGCCGCGAAACCGCATTGATGCGAAGATGATCGCAATCTACCGCTCCGGCACCACAAGACGGATCAAGTTCGCGAGCACGAAAATGACCAGCGCCGTCACAACGATCGACGGGCCTGCGGGCGTGTCCAGAACAAGCGAAGCCTGCAGTCCTACGATGACCGAGAGTGCACCGAACAGCATAGCTATTCCGGCCATCGCCTCGGGCGTGCGGGCCAGCGCACGGGCCGCAGCAGCGGGAATGATGAGGAGCGCAGTGATGAGTAGCGCCCCAACAAGCTTGAGCGATATGGCAATCAGCACCGCCAACGTTGCCGTCAGCACCAGATTGTCGCGGCGCGGGTCTCCACCGGCAGCGACCGCAAGCTCGGTGCTCAGGGTTGCCACAATAAGCCTCTGCCAGCTGAGGCCGATAACCAGGCTGATCACGGCGGCCCCCATCCAAACGGCCGTCACCTCGGACCAGCCAACGGACAGGATGTCGCCGAACAGATACGCCGTCAGATCGACCCTGATCGAGCCGATCAGAGCAACAGAAACCAGCCCGCAGGCAAGCGCTCCGTGCGCCATCACGCCAAGAAGCGTGTCGCTGGCGTAGGCCCGTCCCGACATTGCGCTGACCAGCAGCCCGGCCACCAAGGCGGTGAGGCCGACGCCTGCAACCAGCGGCAATTCTGCCGCGAGCGCCAAAGCGACACCCAGAATCGCAGCATGCGCAACCGTGTCACCGAAGTAGGCCATCCGACGCCAGACGACAAAGCACCCGAGTGGCCCAGCAGCAACGGCCACCCCGATTCCAGCGAGCACCGCCCGCAGCATAAAACCCTCGAAGACCATACTCAGCTGCCGTCTTGAGCAGCTGGGAGGGGACCTTGCCCGCGGGCGTGATCATGATCGTGATGGTGATCGTGCTGGTGGCGGTAAAGCGCGAGCGCTCCTCCAGTGCCGTAGCCGAACATGGCCCGATAGGCAGGCGCAGCAGAGACGACTGTGGGCGTGCCCTCGCAACAGATGTGACCGTTGACGCAGATAACCCGGTCTGACGCACTCATCACCACGTGCAGGTCATGACTGACCATGAGAACGCCGCAACCGAATTCTTGACGCATCTGGGCGATGGTATCGTAAAATGCCACCGTCCCCGGTTGGTCTAGGCCTTGTGTTGGTTCGTCAAGCACCAGCAGCTCCGGTTCACGCAGCAAGGCATGAGCCAACAACGCGCGCTGGAACTGACCGCCGGACAATCCACCGAGTTGTCGCCCTTCGAGACCAGGAATGCCGACCTGCAGCAATGTTGCTTCGCGTGCCTGTGCATCGCCACCCGCCAATGCCAAGAACCGCCCAACGGTCAGAGGCATCGTGCGATCAACTGCGAGACGCTGCGGCACATACCCGATACGCAAGTCCTTGCGACGACGTACATACCCGGCTGCCACCGGGACAGCGCCCAACAGAGCCCGCAGAAGCGTAGTTTTTCCTGACCCATTGGGACCGAGGATCGTGACAATTTCCTGCTGCTGGATCGCAAAGTCGATGCCATGCAGTACCCGCGTCTCGGCAAGCCATACATCGACGCCGCAAGCCTCGATGAGTGCGCTCATCCAGAGCCCTCTCGGGCCTGACAGGCGCTGCATACACCTGCGGTCTCGATGACGGAGTGCACGTCGCCCACTCCCATCCGCTCTGCCGCCTCCGCGAGCGCCTTTCCGGCGTTGGGCTCGATTGTCTCTCCCACAGTGCGGCAATTCTTACAAATGACGAACGCCGCCACATGCGTCTCGCCCGGTACCGCGCAGGCCACATAGGCATTCAACGTTTCAATCCGGTGGGCAAGTCCCTGCGCAACCAGGAAGTCCAGCGCTCGGTATGCGACCGGCGGCTGCGCGCTGAAGCCTTCGTCGACGAGCCGGCGCAGCACGTCATAGGCCCCAAGCGCGGTGTGCGACTCCAAAAGCAGCTCGAACACGCGAGCACGCACCGGCGTCAACCTCAAACCCTGCTCACGGCAATGCGCCTCTGCCGTTGCAAGGGCAGTCTTTCGGCACTTTGCATGATCGTGCTTCTGAAAGGCCGAAGGTGTCATATGCGCCTCTGCGTTGTTATGTTATTGCGTTGCCTCTTTGTGTAATATTATATCACCCAGGATGCAGTGGAAAGAGGTTGTGGTATGCACGCGAAAACTTGTGCCTCGACAGTCGGGTTGGCGATGGTCCTGACGGCCACCACCGCACTGTCGTCTCCGAAAGTCGTCACAGATATTCCACCGGTGCACTCGCTTGTCACCGCTGTCATGGAGGGCGTGGGCACACCAATCCTCCTCGTGGAAGGCAACAGCTCGCCGCATCATGTGGCTCTCAAGCCTTCCCAAGCCCTGGCGCTTGAACAGGCGGATGTCGTGTTCGCGATAGGCCACGAACTCACGCCTTGGCTTTTCGAGGCGAGTGAAAACCTCGTCCAGGAAGGAGCGATGCTGGAGCTCTCGGAGGTCGAGGGCACGAGCAAACTGCCAATCCGCGCCGGGGGCCGCTTCGAGGCACACGATCATTCGGACCACGATGATGATCATGCTGAGCACGGCGAAAAGCATGACGATGAGCACGCCGAGCACGACCACAAGCACGACGATGAGCACGCCGAGCACGACGAAAAGCATGACGACGAGCATGCCGAGCACGATCACAAGCACGACGATGATCATGCCGAGCACGGCGAAAAGCATGACGATGAGCACGCCGAGCACGATCACAAGCACGACGATGATCATGCACATGATGCTCACGAGGGATCGGTTGACCCGCATCTGTGGCTGGACCCGCACAATGCCCAGGAATGGTTGCGAGTGATTGCGGCTACGCTCTCCAACGCAGACCCGGCAAACGCGGAGCAATACGCCGCAAATGCACAGGCAGCCCATGAGAAGCTCGCGTCGCTTCAGACCGACATCAGCGCAAAGCTTGAGCCGGTGCGCGACATACCGTTCATCGTGTTCCACGACGCCTATCAGTACTATGAGACGGCCTTCGATTTATCGGCGTCCGGATCGATTGCGCTCAATGATGCCGAGCAACCGAGCGCTGCACGAATTGTCGAGATCAAGGAGACGCTCGCTGAGAGTGGCGCAGTCTGCGTCTTCGCCGAGCCGCAATTCGACAAGCGCCTCGTGGAAACCGTCATCGAAGGCGGAGCAGCCCGCAGCGGTGTGCTCGACCCGCTCGGCGCTGACATCGCCCCGGGAGCTGATCACTACGAAGCTCTTCTTCGAGACCTGACCGATTCGCTGGTAACTTGCTTGAGCGGATGAGCGCGCAGTTTACGAAACCGGGAGCGTTCTCAAGAATCCGCAACGGTGCGAGACGCACCGATGCGCCGGCGAAACAGTCGCCCTCGGGAAAACGCCCGACGATCGATATAGAAGGGCAGGATGAGATTGAGTATCGCCCGCTCTGACCAAGACCATGTCCGATCCTCCACCCGGGCAAGGGTGGCACGCTCGTAACTCGCGCGTATCGCCCGCATTTCAGCAAGGCCGGGCGCACGTGCCCGTCGGATTTCCCGCGTTGTGTCGGTTCGAAGGATGCGCTGAAGGAACTTGGTCTTGTTCGTACCGGTCACGGCCCCATCAAGAAGGACCGGCAACAGGGCGAGATGATCCCAGCCCCAATCGTGGGGGTAGTCTTCCCGAACGCGGTCCTGCTCCTGAGCGAGGCGATCGCGGCGCCACAGACCGTAGATCCAGCTCGCGTGGCTACGAAACAGACCATGCGCGACCTTGGCGATCCGCGGCCCACCGGGGCCCCGTCGATACGGCGTGACACGCATCTTCGCGCGGTCAGACGGAGCTGAATGAATCTCACCTACTGCAAGATCCGCATGTGGGTCACGATCGAGGCGCTCGACCAGCTCTGCCACATAGGTGGTATCGCTCAGATCATCATAGGCGCGCCACATGAACAGATCGGCGCTGCTCTGCTGGCGCAGATCCACAAAGTTCGCTCCTGGCCCGATATTGATCGGCCGGCGTATATGGCGAATCCGGCTGTCACGCGCTGCAAAGCTTGCGCAAATCTCGGCCGTTTCGTCGTCGGACGCGTTGTCGCCAATCAGGACCTCGACATCTTCGAATGTTTGGGTGCGAACGCACTCCAGAGACTCCGCCAGGAGCGGACCACCATTGTAGACCGGGATGCCGATACCGACCCGCGCCATGCCCACTCCTCCCCCCGTGGATCAATGCCAGTCTTGCACACCCACGGTCTCACGCGCACATGTGCGCCACCACATATTCTAACCGCCTTGGCCCACAACCGCAAAGCCCTCTGAAGCGCAGACACATCGTTTTGACTTGCCGAGTAGCGCCTGCTACGCGCCCCGCATGCAACGCGTTCTCGTCACCGGCGCCGGCGGCTACATCGGTCGCCACGTCACCTCCGCGCTCGAAGGACGTGCAGAGGTCTTGACGCTGCACGATCCGGGTCAGGTGGAACGCATCGACCTCCTCGCACCAGGAGCAGCTTCGTCGGCCATCAACACCTTGCGCCCTGACATACTGATCCATCTCGCCTGGGTGACTGACCATGGGAAGTTCTGGACATCTCCCCTCAACGAAACGTGGGAGCAGGCATCGATCGCCTTGTTCAAGATGTTCTTTGCGGCGGGAGGACAGCGCGCCATCGGCATAGGTACATGCGCCGAGTATGACTGGACTGGTGCAACAGCCTGCTTGTCGGAAGATGCTCCAATCGCCCCTCACACTCCATATGGCCGGTGCAAGGCAAGAACGGCAGAGGCGCTACTGGATCTCGCGCAGCGTGACGGCGTGAGTGCAGCTTGGGGACGGGTCTTTCACACTTTCGGCTTGGGCGAGCCACCAAACCGCTTGATCCCTGCGATGATTGGAGCCTGCCATGACCGGCAGTCACTGGATTGCGGACCAGCCGACACGGCAAGAGACTTCTGGCATGTACGTCACTTGGGTGCTGCGATCGCAGCGCTCGCCCTCTCATCCACCACGGGAGCCGTGAACCTCGCCAGTGGCAGGCTCGCGTGTTTTGCGGAGATCGGAAACCTGATCGAAACCGCTGCCGGAACGAGAGGTTGTCTCAGGTTCGGCCGCAGAATGCTCGGTGACGGCGAACCAAGCCTTCTGGGAGCCGACACGCGGCGATTGAGGACCGAAGTTGGTTTCCCGGAGACAGGAGACCTTGCGGCTGAGCTGAAAGACTACTTGGCAGATCTCGCACTCAGACAGGCTCATCGCCCCAAACTCTGATCGACACAGGCACCCAGGCTGACTGTCAGCGGCGCCTCAACCAAGCGCTCGGATAGTGGGTCACATTGCGTGTCAAACTCGATTCGTTAAACGGCCATGGCGGCTGTTCGAGAACGAAGTCGCTGTGCCCCGCCGCGAAATCCTCGGCTGCATTCGCAGGATTGTCCGTCTCCCAGTCGGTGCCTGCACGCGGGACCCGCGAGACGTCCCGCATCACCCCATCGGTCGCGACAATGTAGGAGCCCTGTGTCACCAACGGGGCATAGCACTCCAATTCAGCCGTCACATGTGCGTAGCTGTGGTCGGAGTCGAGGATCACCATCACGACCTTCTGGCCTTCGGCATGTTCACGGACCTGATCGACGATCTCGGAAGTGACCGATGAACCTTCCAACATGTCAATCCGGTGGAACATTTCGTGAGCTTCAATCGCAGTTCTATTGTGCGCACGTATGTCGATGTCGACGCCCAGCACACGGCCGTGACCCATCGCCTGCATCAGCGAAGCATAGAAGATCAGTGACCCGCCATGCGCGATACCGGTCTCGATTATCAGGTCGGGTCGGAGCCGGTAGATCACCTCCTGCATGCGGATCATGTCGTCGGGCAACTGGATCACCGGCCGGCCCATCCACGCGTAGGTATAGACCTGCTTCTGGTTCCAGCCGACACGAACATACTGATCGGAGATCAGCTCAAACGCCTCGTCGCTGTAGAGATCAATGTCGCGCGTGCCGCTGTCGTCAACGACGGAGAGGCGCCCGGTGTCGTCATCAATGATCAGCTTCATGTCCCCTCCCGACACGACGGCACAGTTCTAGCGGTCGACAACGGACGGTCAAGAGGATGACGTCTCTCGCTGCATTTCCAGCTCCAACCACTCATCTTCGGCGGCGGCCAGGCGATTCTGGCGTTCGCTCAGCGCAGAACTCGCTTTGCCGAAACGTTCGGGATCGCGGGCGTAAAGCTCCGGCTCAGCCAGGAGGGCTTCGAGTTTCGAAATCTCCGCAGTCAACTTGTCGATCTCTCCAGGCAGCGCTTCGAGACGATGGGATTGGGCGAAGCTCAACCCAGCCGATTGGGCGGGCTCCCGGGTGCTGGGTTTGGTCCGCACCTTCTTGGGGGCATCTCTTGGCGCTGCATCCTCTGCGATGCTCCCGGCCCGCTGCGCACGATAATCCGACCAACCGCCAGCATAAATCACGGCGCGTCCATCCCCCTCCATGGCGATCGTGGTTGTGGCAACTCGGTCGATAAAGTCCCGATCGTGGCTCACCAGAAGAACGGTGCCATCGAAGTCCGAGATCAGCTCCTGCAGCAGATCGAGCGTCTCCACGTCCAGATCGTTCGTAGGTTCGTCCAGCACAAGCAGGTTGGCTTCACGCGTCATCAGGCGCGCCAGCAGCAAACGCGCTTGCTCCCCCCCCGAGAGAGCACTGACTGGCCCGCGGGCCTGCCGCTCATCGAAAAGGAAGTCCTTCAGATAGCTGACCACATGGCGTGGCCGCCCACGCACCATGACCTGATCGGCCGCTCCACGCACGCGTGTCAGCTTGTCCTCGGTGAGCGTCTCCCAGAGCGAGCGCTCAGGCAGAAGCGCCTCCCGGTTCTGGTCGAAGATGGAGATGTCGACATTCGCACCAATCTTGACCGCGCCCGAATCGGGTGCAGCTTCACCAATCAGCATGCGCAGCAGTGTTGTTTTGCCCGCCCCGTTCGGCCCCACCAGCGCCACACGCTCACCGCGCCCAATCCGGATCGAAAAGTCTTCTACAATCGTCCGGTCGCCATAGGACTTGTTGAGAGAGTTTGCCTCGATGACGCGTTTGCCGGAAGGGCCTCCGGCCTCCAGCGCCATCGCCGCCGGTCCTCGTCGCACAATCTGTTCCTGCCGCTCGGCACGCAGATCAGCAAGCCTGCGCACCCGACCCTGGTTGCGGGTGCGTCGTGCAGAGATACCCTCGACCGCCCACCGAGCTTCGTCGCGGATCAGTCGGTCGAGTTTGTGGCGCGCGGCGTCCTCTTCGGCCCAGACTTTGTCACGCCAGCCCTCGAAGTCTGAAAACCCCTGATTCAAGCGTCGCATCTCACCACGGTCGAGCCAAAGCGTCGCCCGGCTCAGTCGGTTCAGGAAGGCGCGATCGTGACTTATGATCACAAAGCCCGCGCGGGTTGTGGACAGATGCCCCTCAAGCCACTCGATGGCACGGATATCCAGGTGGTTGGTGGGCTCGTCCAGCAACATCAGATCTGGCGCATGTGCGATGAGCCGGGCAAGCGCAGCGCGGCGCCGCTCGCCGCCGGAGGCATCGCAAGGCGCTATGCTGCCAGTGACCTCGAGCCCATCCAGCGCACTTTCGGCACGCCAGTGCTCGGTCGCATCCAGCCCTTCAGTCGCGTGATCCAACAATGTGCCGTGGCCAGCGAAATCTGGATCCTGAGGCAAGTAGGCAACGGACTTTCCGGGCTGGACAAATCGCGTCCCGCTGTCCGGCTGGATCATCCCGGCGATGATTTTCATCAAGGTGGACTTGCCAGTGCCGTTACGCCCGACCAAGCAGAGCCGATCATGTGCGCTCAGCGTCAGTGACACGTCGGCAAACAAGGGCCGTCCACCGAAGCCCAGCGAAATGTCGCTCAATGTCAGGATTGGAGGTTCGGCCATGGCTGCGGTTCTAGGGGCTTCGCACACAGGGTCAAGCTGACACCATCGGCCAAAGGCAAAGTTCGCAAAAATCAGTGTGTTTCATTGACGAGAGATACCCGACGCGGCCACCACTGTAGAAAGTCGTGCTGACAGATGGACGGGCTATGCTGCTGAACGCCAATCTTGCGAGGGTTGCCTCACCGCCAATCATGGCAATCCAAGAATGGGTGCGGTCTGCGCACTTGCCGGACGATCAGGCGCTCCTCAACCTGAGCCAGGCGGCACCTGTCGCGCCACCGCCCGAAGCCCTGCGTCGCAGGCTCGCCGACGCTCTGATGAACGAAACGTCGGCGCATCTCTATGGACCTGTCCTTGGAAACACGGAACTGCGCGAGGAAATCGCGGGGCAATGGTCGAAACGCTACGGCGGACAGATCAATCCGCATCATGTAGCGGTCACGGCTGGTTGCAATCAGGCATTCTGCGTTGCCGCCTCTACAGCGTGCGCACCAGGGGACGCGATGCTGATCCCCGCCCCATGGTACTTCAATCACAAGATGTGGCTCGATATGAGCGGTGTCGACGCTGTTCCCCTACCTTGCGACGAGGCGATGCTGCCGGATCTGGACGCCGCCAAAAGCCTGATGACTGATCGCGTTCGGGCAATCCTGCTCGTCACGCCGAACAACCCAACCGGTGCCGAGTATCCTGCAGCTCTTCTCGAGGCCTTCTACGACCTTGCGTGTGACCACGGCACGCTTCTGATCGTCGACGAAACCTATCGGGATTTTCTCGAGCACGAAGACCGGCCTCACGCCTTGTTCGCGCGCCCCGACTGGGAGGAGGTCCTGGTTCACCTCTATTCATTTTCGAAGGTGTTTCGACTGACCGGGCACCGCACCGGCGCGCTGATCGCAGGCGCTGAGCGTATCGTCCAGGCCGAGAAGGTGCTCGACACGGTGACGATTTGCCCATCGCAGTCGGGACAGATTGCGGCGCTTTTCGGGTTGCGAGAGCTCGAAGACTGGGTGGCCGAAGAGCGCGCCGAGATCCTGACACGAAGGGCCAAAGTGGCTGACGTCTTCTCGAGCGAACTGCCAGACTGGCAAATCCGAGGTCTGGGCGCTTACTTCGCTTGGGTCGAAGCTCCCTTCGGTATGAGCTCCGAAACGCTTGCTCGCCGTCTGCTCGCCGAGCAATCTCTGCTCGTGTTACCGGGCAGCATGTTCATGCCTGAAGATGACACCGTTGGTCTCTACGATCGCTGCCTGCGGATTGCGTTCGCCAACGCAGATGTCATGGGACTGGCAGAGATGGGCCGGCGATTGACCGCCTTCCGGCCCTAACCAAAAAGAACGACCCCCGCGCGACTGCGCAGGGGCCAACACTTGCAACACCGGAACTCAGACGGAGTAGTACATCTGGAATTCGACCGGGTGCGGCGTGTGCTCGTAGGCGTAGATCTCTTCCCATTTGAGATCCATGTAGCCTTCGATCTGATCGCGGGTGAAGACGCCGCCCTTGAGCAAGAACTCGTGATCCGCCTCGAGTGCAGCCATGGCTTCGCGGAGCGATCCGCACACTGTCGGAATCCCGGCAAGTTCTTCCGGCGGGAGATCGTACAGATCCTTATCGGCGGCTTCACCGGGATGAATCTTGTTCTCGATCCCATCGAGACCCGCCATCAGAAGGCTCGCAAAGCACAAGTAAGGGTTCGCGGCCGGGTCGGGGAAGCGCGTCTCAACACGTTTTGCTTTCGGGCTCTCGGTCCACGGGATGCGCACAGAGGCCGAGCGGTTGCGCGCGGAGTATGCCAGCAACACGGGCGCCTCGAAGCCAGGAATGAGACGCTTGTAGGAGTTCGTTGCCGGGTTGGTGAACGCGTTCAGCGCTTTGGCGTGCTTTAGAACACCGCCAATGTAGTAGAGCGCCTCGTCCGAAAGATCCGCGTACTGATCGCCCGCAAAGAGCGGTTTCCCGTCTTTCCAGATCGACTGGTTCACGTGCATGCCCGTGCCGTTGTCGCCTGCTATCGGCTTCGGCATGAACGTGGCAGACTTTCCGTAGGCGTGCGCAACATTGTGGATGACGTACTTGTACTTCTGCAGCGCATCACCCTGTGTCGTGAGGGTGTTGAATATGAGGCCCAGTTCATGCTGGCACGATGCAACCTCATGGTGATGCTTATCGACTGCCATGCCGATGCGCTTCATGGTCGACAGCATCTCCGAGCGGATGTCTTGCCCTGCATCGGTCGGGTTCACAGGGAAGTAGCCACCTTTCACGCCGGGCCGGTGGCCCATGTTACCCATCTCATATTCGGTATCGGTGTTCCAAGACGCGTCCATCGCATCGACTTCGTAGGCGACTTTGTTCATGTCGACCTTGAAGCGCACATCGTCAAAAAGGAAGAATTCAGCCTCGGGTCCCCAATAGGAGACATCGCCCATTCCGCTGTCCTTCAGGTACCGCTCGGCCTTCACTGCTGTACCACGCGGATCGCGATCGTAAAGCTCGCCGGTGTCCGGTTCGTGTACCGTGCAAAACACAGCGAGCGTCTTTTCCGCGTAGAACGGATCGATGTGTGCGGTCTCGACATCGGCCATCAGTTTCATGTCCGACTTGTCGATCGACTTCCATCCTGCGATCGACGATCCGTCAAACATCCACCCGTCCGCAAACCAGTCTTCATCGATGATGTCACTGATCGCCGTCACATGTTGCATCTTGCCACGCGGATCGGTGAAGCGGATATCGACGTAGGCGATCTCTTCATCCTTGATCTGCTTAACAATATCAGCTGCTGTGGTCATCCTCACGTCCCTTTCCTGTCAGCATTGTTTCTTATGGTCAGAGTGCGTCCGGTCCGTCTTCGCCGGTGCGAATGCGGATTGCTTGTTCGACGGTTGAAACGAAGATTTTGCCATCTCCGATCTTACCCGTCCGCGCTGCGTTCGAGATTGCCTCGACCACGCCATCCGCCTGATCATCTCCGACGACGACTTCGATTTTCACCTTCGGCAGAAAATCGACGACGTACTCTGCACCACGGTAGAGTTCGGTGTGACCCTTCTGTCGTCCGAAGCCTTTGGCCTCGAGGACGCTCAGGCCCTGAATCCCGATATCCTGGAGCGCTTCTTTGACCTCATCCAGCTTGAACGGCTTGATGACGGCCTCGACCTTCTTCATGCTCTTCTCTCCCTCGGCTCTGCGGCGCAGCATTCTGGGCCACGCAGGCAGCCCGGCGTCGCGTACCTCTCTTGGATGCAGGGAGTGTGCCAGACAACGCCGGCCAACAGAATGTCTGTCATTCCAGGGCCTTGGGAGCGCATGACCGAAGAGATCGAGGCCCGAGATGGTGAATTTTTGCTCAGTTTGCACATTTTTTAGACACAGAATGGCATCGTGACCGAGCTGCTCACTGCCGCGCAAATGCGCTCGATCGAACAAGCCGCCATCGAGTCCGGTGAGGTGACGGGGCTCGAGCTCATGGAACGCGCCGGTCAGGGCGTTGTGGACGCAATCCTCGACTGGCGACCTGAACTCGCGACGACGCCACTTCGCGCGGTCGTCCTCTGCGGCCCTGGCAACAACGGTGGGGACGGATTTGTCATCTCCCGCTTGCTGCATGAACGCGGCTGGGACGTCGAGGTCTTCCTCTACGGCGACGAGGCCAAACTTCCTCCAGACGCCGCCGCGAATTCACGCCTGGCGCGCCAACTTGGTCTTATACCGACGTCAATGGAGGCGGCGGAAGAGTGCATAGGCTCCCTGACACGCCAAGATATCGTCATCGATGCGATTTTCGGCTCAGGGCTCAGTCGTCCCTTCGACGTTTTCGGCACGCTCCAACAGCTGATCAACAATCTTGTCTTGCCGCGGAACCATCTCGATGGACCTTGGGTCGTTGCGATTGACGTGCCGTCCGGGCTCTGCGCTGACAGCGGTCGCTACATCGACCGGGATGAGCAGAACGCATTCTCACGCTCGATGGCAGCGCATCTTACTGTCACCTTTCACTCTCCGTTTGTCGGTCACCTCTTGGGGGAGGCCGACCAGGCTTGTGGAGAGCTGCGCGTCTGCGACATCGGGCTGGTCCCAGGTACCGGCAAAGTTCACCAGGTGGATGTCGACGAGACCCATCTGAGCAAGCCGCCGCTACAGCACAAATACGACCACGGTCATGCGCTGATCCTGTCGGGCGGGGTCGGCAAGGGAGGTGCTGCACGGCTCGCCGCGCGCGGAGCCCTCAGGATCGGCGCTGGACTGGTGACCGTCGGCTGCCCGCCATCCGCATTGCAAGAGAACGCGGCACGGCTCGACGCGATTATGCTGGCCTCGGTGTCGGATGTCGACGCACTCAACAGCGCGATCGAAGATAGAAAAACCAAGGCCATCTGCATCGGGCCAGGCTTTGGGACAGGCGAGCGTCTTCGCGAGTTCACCAAAGCGATCCTTTCCGCCAAAGTTCCCACCGTGCTCGACGCCGATGCGCTGACGGAGTATCGCGATGACCCCGCACACCTTTTCGACATGCTGCACGACAACTGCGTGCTGACACCGCATGAGGGCGAATTCGGACGCCTGTTCCCGGACATCCTGGCCAAGCTAAAGAAACCACCCACAAAGGGCCCGGCCTTCTCGAAAGCCGACGCAACCCGCGAGGCTGCTGCGCGAGCGGATTGCGTTGTTCTGTTCAAGGGGCCAGACACCGTGATCGCCGATCCGGAAGGTCGTTGTTCGATCAGTTCGGCACATTATGGCCGCGCAGCTCCGTGGCTCGCCACCGCAGGCTCGGGTGACGTACTCGCAGGCCTGATCACCGGACTGCTCGCCCGCGGATACGGCCCTGTGCATGCAGCTGAGACCGCGTCCTGGCTGCACGTCGAATGCGCACGCACATTTGGTCCCGGGCTGATTGCCGAGGATCTTCCAGAACAACTACCGGAGGTGCTTCGGGAACTCGGTCTCTAGTGGTCGAGATGGGCCCGAATCGTTGTAAACAATTGACCGCTCATAGGTGCTGGAAAGCTCCGACAGGATTTTATCCTATCGCCACTGACGACTCATTGTTATAGAAGCGCCGAATTCTGCGGGGTGGGCAGCACCCGGCGGGATGCGGGCGTGGCGGAAATGGTAGACGCACCAGATTTAGGTTCTGGCGCCGAGAGGCGTGGGGGTTCAAATCCCTCCGCCCGCACCAGATCATGGTCGGCCAGACAGCGACAAGTACCGGCGCGGCCGGAACGACAAGAGGACACCGATGCAGGTCACCGAGACAAAGTCCGAAGGGTTGAAGCGCGAGTACTCGCTGGTGGTCAGTGCCGCCGATCTGGATGCGCGCACCAACGACAAGCTTCAGGACGTCCGCAAGGATTTCCAGATGAAGGGCTTTCGCAAAGGAAAGGCACCGATCACTTTGCTGAAAAAGATGTTCGGCAAGTCGGTGCTTGGCGAGGTGGTACAGGAGACTGTCGAAAGCTCGGTGGCCGATCATCTGCGTGAGGCAGGCCACCGTCCTGCCCGCCAGCCTGACATCAAGATCACCAACGAAAACTTCGAAGCGGGCGATGATCTGAATGTTGAGATCGCCTACGAGTGTTTGCCGGACGTGCCCGAGGTCGACTACGCAGCCATCTCGCTCGAACGCCGGGTCGTCGAGGTCAACGAAACAGAAGTGGACGAGGCGCTGGGCCGCCTCGCCGAAGGCGCAGTGACCTACGAAGCTCGCGAAGAAGGCGCGGAAGCCGCAGACAAGGATCAGATCGTGATCGATTTTGTCGGCAGCGTTGACGGCGAAGAATTCGACGGTGGTTCAGCGGAGGACTACCCGCTCGTGCTGGGTTCCAACAGCTTCATCCCGGGGTTCGAGGAGCAGCTTTCGGGAGCGAAAGCAGGTGAATCGCGAACTGTGAACGTGGCCTTTCCCGAGAACTACGGGGCGGAACATCTCGCCGGCAAAGACGCGGTGTTTGAGGTCACCATCAAGGAAGTACGCGCACCAGTCGCTGCTCCGATCGACGACGGGCTGGCAGAGCGCTATGGCGCGGAGAACCTCGACCAGTTGCGCGAACAGATGAAGGAGCGCATCGGAGCAGAGTTCGCCGGGGCAGCGCGTACTCTGATCAAGCGACGTCTTCTTGACGCGCTGGATGAGATGGTGAGCTTCGCTCTACCGTTGAGCCTCGTCGAGGCGGAAGCCAACTCCATCGCCCATCAGCTTTGGCACGAAGAAAACCAGGACGTGCAGGATCAAGAGCGCCCCGAAATCACGCCGACTGAAGAGCACACCGCCCTGGCCGAACGACGGGTGCGCCTTGGGCTGTTGCTCGCCGAGATCGGTCAGCGCGAAAAGGTCGAGGTGAGCGAAAGCGAACTCGGTCAAGCAATCATGGCACAGGCCCAGCAGTATCAGGGACGCGAGCGCGAGTTCTTCGACTTTGTGCGTCAGAATCGCGAAGCGCTTGAGCAAATCCGCGCACCTCTCTTCGAGGACAAGGTCGTAGACTTCATCGTGGAGAAAGCGACCGTCGCCGAAGTGACCGTCTCGAAGGACGAATTGCAGAAGGAGTTTGAGGCACTCGACGCTGACTAGAGCATTACTCCACCCGTCGGCATTGACACGACGGGCACGATGTGGGAAGCGGTCCGCCGCCTAAGGGTCGAGATGGCTGGGTAGCTCAGCTGGTTAGAGCGCAGGACTCATAATCCTGAGGTCGAGGGTTCGAGTCCCTCCCCCGCCACCAAAAATGCAGAAATGAGTAAGCTTTAGAGCGGCCTCCCTCCGGCAAGAGAGAACAATCGTACTGTAGGGCAGCACCATGATGTTCCCTGCGAGCATCGGCCACCCCCACAGCTTGCACGACATACCCCCACCCCCCACGGAAGGGGGCTTCCAGCGGCTTCAATCGTCTGAAAATAGCCATTCGACGAAACATCAACGGGAACGGCAATTGCTCCTGGTTGCCGAACCCATCCGGCACAACCTCGTCTCGCTCAACACTTCTTGAGAGCGCTTTCGACAAACGAGCGCCGGTCATCGCGCGGCGTCGGCGGCGGCGTCAGGATGGAGGGCTGTTCGCTACAATCGATTTGGCCTGCTCGATCCACCTATCCCGTGTGACACGACCATAGAAGCCTTCGAGGTTCTGATCGACCCACACCACATGTTCCTCGGTCCAGTTGGCGATCTGATCGAAGTGATAGAAGCCCAGATTGTGGAGGAGTTTTTCCAGCTTTGGGCCAACGCCGCTGATTCTCTGAAGGTCATCCGGAACACCACCACGCGGCCCGTCAATGCCATCCGGCTTCACGCCAACATCCGCTTTGGGTTGCTCAGCGAACTGAGCTGACATAACGGGTGCGGCGACCGCTGGCTCTTGGGTGGACTCATCCGCGTGATCCTCAAGTTCCCGGCAGCGGGTGTGGCATCGCTCGAGCTCCGCTTTTAGCGTCGCCACATTGTTGTTCTCGTTCGACAACTGCTCCTGCAGCACGTCTCGCTCTTCTGTAAGCCGATCGCGCGCAGCTCGTAGTTCATCGCGCTCAGCCTCGAGTGTGGATGTGTCCGCAACTGCGGTGTCGCGACCGTAGCGCCAAATCAGCCAGCCGATCAGCAGACCAAGCAGAAAGGTCACAGACATGTAGAGAGCGATTTGCGTCAAAAGATAGGTCATCATTCTACTCCGTTCACTTACTCAAGTGGGTCACTGTCGCAACCTGCGCAGGCACTCAAAGCGCCTGCCAAGCAAAGGAAATCCGGCGATTGGCTGCGCGACCTTCGCTGGTCGCGTTGTCTGCAACAGGCTGGCTCTCACCATATCCAATGGCCGCCAGCCCTTCGGTTGGCACACCGCGCTCCGCCATGAACGCTAAGACTGCCAAGGCACGTGCTTCGCTCAGAGTTTGGTTGTCCACCGCCTCCCCCTGATCATCGGTGTGGCCGCCAATCTCGAGCAACGCACCTTTGCCGGCACAGGCGATTGCGATCCCGGTCAGTCGTTCCAGCAATGCGATCGAGTTCCTTGAAAGCTCGGCGCTGCCAGTCACGAAATTGATGCGGCTGCCCTCGATCACCCGGTTTGTTCGTTCTGAACAGCGATCGATTTGCTTTGTTCTCGTCGAGATTTCACGGAGACCCGAGATCGTGGCATCACGCTGGGCCAGCCCGTTTCGTGCTTCAGTGAGCTCGCGCGCCAATGCTGCAAGCTTGACCTCGGTTTCGTTCTTTTCGGCCTCGACGCTGACCAGCCGTCGCTCTCCGGCCGCGATCTTGGCATTCAGATCGGCGATCGTGGCACGAGACGCATCCAAGGCCGATTTGCTTTCATCTCCTGCCGCTTCCAAATTGGCCAGCCGTGCGAGGGCAGTCTCGCGTTCTTCAGCGACCCGGTTCATTTCCTCGCGCAAGCTCTGGATCTTGTCTGAACTGCCCGATGCCTGGGCTGCGATTTCGCTTCTAAGAGTCGCGATCTCCGCGTCTCGTTCCGTCAAAAGCGCGACTTGGGCATCTCGCTCGGTACTAAGCTTTTCGCTAGCTGCAGTTCGATCGGCCAGCGCTGACTTGGCTGCCGCAAGCTGTGCCGCGAGATCCCCCGCGCTGGCCTCGCGCGCCGAAAGGCCGCTGCGCAGGGTGTCGAGCTCGCGCGTCAGACCCGAGATCATCGCATCCCGCTCCGAGAGCGCCGCGTCCTTCGACGCCAGCTCCGCGGACAACACCGTGCGCTCGTCCGACAACGCCGTCTCTGCCGCCTGAGCCGCCGCAAGCTGTGCCGCGAGATCCCCCGCGCTGGCCTCGCGCGCCGAAAGGCCGCTGCGCAGGGTGTCGAGCTCGCGCGTCAGACCCGAGATCGTCGCATCCCGCTCCGAGAGCGCCGCGTCCTTCGACGCCAGCTCCGCGGACAACACCGTGCGCTCGTCCGACAACGCCGTCTCTGCCGCCTGAGCCGCCGCAAGCTGTGCCGCGAGATCCCCCGCGCTGGCCTCGCGCGCCGAAAGGCCGCTGCGCAGGGTGTCGAGCTCGCGCGTCAGACCCGAGATCATCGCATCCCGCTCCGAGAGCGCCGCGTCCTTCGACGCCAGCTCCGCGGACAACACCGTGCGCTCGTCCGACAACGCCGTCTCTGCCGCCTGAGCCGCCGCAAGCTGTGCCGCGAGATCCCCCGCGCTGGCCTCGCGCGCCGAAAGGCCGCTGCGCAGGGTGTCGAGCTCGCGCGTCAGACCCGAGATCATCGCATCCCGCTCCGAGAGCGCCGCGTCCTTCGACGCCAGCTCCGCGGACAACACCGTGCGCTCGTCCGACAACGCCGTCTCTGCCGCCTGAGCCGCCGCAAGCTGTGCCGCGAGATCCCCCGCGCTGGCCTCGCGCGCCGAAAGGCCGCTGCGCAGGGTGTCGAGCTCGCGCGTCAGACCCGAGATCGTCGCATCCCGCTCCGAGAGCGCCGCGTCCTTCGACGCCAGCTCCGCGGACAACACCGTGCGCTCGTCCGACAACGCCGTCTCTGCCGCCTGAGCCGCCGCAAGCTGTGCCGCGAGATCCCCCGCGCTGGCCTCGCGCGCCGAAAGGCCGCTGCGCAGGGTGTCGAGCTCGCGCGTCAGACCCGAGATCGTCGCATCCCGCTCCGAGAGCGCCGCGTCCTTCGACGCCAGCTCCGCGGACAACACCGTGCGCTCGTCCGACAACGCCGTCTCTGCCGCCTGAGCCGCCGCAAGCTGTGCCGCGAGATCCCCCGCGCTGGCCTCGCGCGCCGAAAGGCCGCTGCGCAGGGTGTCGAGCTCGCGCGTCAGACCCGAGATCATCGCATCGCGGGACGAAAGAACAGTGCGGCTGTTGGCTAGGTCTCTCTCCAGTTCCGCGATCTGGTCAGTGAGGCCCTTCGTTGGAACAGGTTCGGAGATGAGCGCCGACCAGTTGCCCCGAGTGGCCAATTCCGTTTCGATCGCCTCTGGTTCATTTGCAGAGGTGCCAGAGAGCACGTAACTTCCATCGGCAGAGGTCATCGTTCCCACTGACATCAAGCCGAGCATTTCCAGACCGTACTCCGCCTCCTGATGCCAGGGGCCCACAGAGCCGGAGACTTCGAGACCGTCGATCACGTCTCCGTCGGTTGCGCGACCTGCGGCTTCAGTCAAACGTGTTCGCGTATCGATATCCGGAACAGAGCCATTGAGCGTTATCCCCACCGATGTTTTGACAGCTGAGATAAAGCCGTGCGCAGCCAGGTACGTCATGCCATCGATCGGACCGAGGGCACCGTCGGTTTTGCTCGCCTGCACGAGCAGTTGCTGCTTGCGCGATGCGTCATCCACAACGCCGGACACGATCACGTGCCGCCCGTCCGCCTCGACGGCGATCCCCGAAGAATCCACTTCCGCAAGGCTCGCAGTCGCGCGCGCGCGGATATCCTCTTCGATTGCTTCCGACTTGTGCCAAAGCGCTGAGTAGTAGGTCAGAGCGGTGGCCGCGGCTGCTGCTGCGAGGAAATACTGTTTCATACTGCACTCCATGTCGGTGGCCGGAAATCAGGTTGTTCCGGGCGGACAGGCTGACAACGCCAAAGCCCAAATTGCTAAGCGCTGACTATGACAGTTCATAGCGCTTCGGCTCGAAACTCGGTCAGTTTGCAACCACACGGGATGCCGCTCCAAGCAGCTCTTCCTGAGATTGCAGCTTCTGGGTGATTCAGAGGCTGTGACGGCCCCGAGCAACCGCTCGAGAGAACGTCAACAAAATGGCCGATGTTTTCGATTCTGACGCGAAGCTGTCTTATCGCATACCGGCATCGCGGTGTTTTGACCTAGCAATCCAGCTCATCCTGGGCACGGCGCGGCAATTTGGGAGGACAGCAGATCAGCCCACCATCCACGCATCGATGAAACTCTGTTCTGAACAATCGAGAGCCGTATCTCTCATGCTTCGGGTTGCCAACAGCGCAGATTGTTTGGCCAAAGTCTGTAGCGATCCCCAGAGCTCTCAGACGTCAGGTCTGTTCAGATGCGTCATGAAGTGATCAGCCAGAAGGTCCGCCGCTGGGGCGACAAGCTCCGGATCGTCGTAGAATGCCGTCTGGTTTGGACCCTCGATCCAGTGCAGCGGGGCCTCGAACGGCAGATTGTCGTGGAACTTTCTGGCCCAAGCTGGTGACAAACCGTTTTCAGAGTGCACCATGAGCAGCGGAGCCTTCACCTGCGGCGCGGCAGATTGAACATCAAACGTCAAGAAGTGTTCTCGAGACATTACCGCGAAGGCATTTTCGTAGTTGGGTACGCCTGCGCGCGGCGTGGCATAGTAGTCGTAGGTTGATTGCAATGTCATGGCCGCGTCGCCTTGCAGCGCCGCCGCAGGGACAGACAAGACTTCTCCAGTCGCTTCGTAGTGCTTTCGAGCCGAGATGCCTTGATCGACCTTCGCCTGAAATCCGTCAGGATCAGCCGCCCGCATCGCGGGGACATCGCGAAAGTATCCCACAACTGTGCCCATTGCGCGGACGCGCGGATCTTGCAGAGCTGCATGTATCACATACCCGGCTCCCAAGCAGACACCTGCGGCACCGATCTTGTGCCCGTCCACCCTGGGATGGTCCGCGAGCACATCTATGGCAGTTTTCAGGTCTTCGATCTTGTGGTGACAGTTCTCGTACTGGCGCGGCTCGCCGCCGCTTTCCCCGAAGTGGCGATGATCCAGTGCAAGTGCAGCAATGCCTCTCTCGGAGAGAGCCGCTGCATAGACACCGGTCACCTGTTCCTTGACCGATGTCATTGGCCCGCCGACGACAATGCCGGGAAACGGTCCGGCGCTGTCGGGAAAATACAAGTTGCCAACGACTGTGACACCTGCGACGTCGAAAGTTACACGCTCGATCATGCTCATTGGCTTAAGTTCCTGCGACCGCTGGCACCTGTTGTGTCAGGCAATGAACGGCACCGCCCTGCATCGGCGCCGCCCGCATTTGAACCCCGACAACGTCTCGCCCGGGAAAATGGGTTTGCAGTGCCGCCAGTGCAGCCGCATCGGCCTCAGGGTCTTCCGCAGCTTGCGGCATGATCACGGCGCGGTTGCAGATGTAGAAATTCATGTAAGGCGCGATGATGTAGCGACCGTCTTCGACAAACCCCGACATGTGCGGGAACTCGACAACTTCGATCCCTGCACTTTCCAGAATGGAACGGCTCTTCGCCAGCACGAGGGCGTTGGGATCATCATCCGGGACCGAGAGCATCAGAACCTTGTTCACATCTATGAAGCACATGAAGAGGTCGATATGGCCATCCGTGCCGTAGTACATCCTGTCCGGGTCGCGTTGTTGATCTTCAGCCAACCCCTCGGGCAGCCAGACCACCCGGTCGACGCCGAGGTTCTTTCTTAGACCGTCTTCCACGGCATCCCGGGTCAGATACCAGTTCCGGGTTTCGTGCATCACACATGCCTCGGGCGCGATAAGAGTTCCCGCACCATCGATGGTGATCGCACCGCCTTCGAGGACGATGTCGACCGATGTGACTTGCACGCCAGCATGATCGGCAATGCATCGTCCCAATCGCGCATCGCGGTCCCGATCGGCGTGGCGCTCACCCCAGGCATTGAATGTGAAGTGGCGCGCCAGAAGCGTGCTTCCGTCTGTGACGAACAATGGCCCGTTGTCGCGCAGCCATGACCCGTCCATCGGACGCACCAGCACCTCGATGGTTTCGGTGAGACGCCTGCGCGCATCGGCTGCCTGCGCGTCGTCTGCGCAGATCATCGTCACAGGTTCGAAGGATGCAATTGCATTTGCCACTTGTGCGAATTCATCTCGTCCCTGTTCGAGGGTGTCACCCCAGGATGAGGTTCTGCACGGCCACCCGATGTAGGTGCGCTGGTGGGGTTCCCACTCAGCGGGCATTCGGAACCTTGCCGTCATTGCAGTGCGCCCTCCATCCCGCTGACGATCAGATCGCGGGTGTACGAAAGGTGCTTTGCAAGCGCCGAACAGGCCGCATCAGCCTCACGGTTGAGCGACAGGTCCATCAACACCCGGTGCTCAGAGGCCACATCGCGCTTCACTTGCTCGTATGGCATTGACCATCGTCGATAGAGTTCTGCAGCCGCCCTCAGACCTTCCGCGATGTTCATGAGGCGTGTATTGGGGGCAGCGCTGATCAGTGCCATGTGAAACGCCTGATGCGCCTGCGCCCAAGCATCAGTGACGGAGTTCTCATCGCCGTCGACATGCTTCTCGGTCCGCTCCAACCGGTGATGAGCAGAGACAATCCGGGTCTCCCAGTCGAGATCACCAAACTTGATGGACTGGTTCAGCACGGCGGTTTCGATCAGGACACGCGAATCCGTCAAATCGTTGAGATCCTTCAGCGTGAGATCAACGACCCGGAAGCCCTGCTGCGCACGAGCAACCGCCAGGCCTTCGGCGGCGAGGCGGGTGAGAGCTTCGCGGAGCACACCCATGCTGACGCCGTAGCTTTCCCTAAGCTGCGCGAACTGAAGTGCTGCTCCCGGAGCGAGATGTCCACTCAGGATGTCTGCGCGCACGCGATGATAGGTAAACTCGGATTGGGTTTCGGAACTTGCCATATCGCACCTGAACGACCTCCGGAGACCACGACTGCATTCAGCAGCGCTCCGAGAGATGCTTCAATGACAACAATTAGTAGAATGTCGAAAATAAATTGACAACTCGAAATTTCAGCTCATCCTCCGAGATATGGGAAGTCCGCATCCGAGAGGCGAAAGTTGAGCACTCCGATGCCAGACGAGTTACCGACACGCAGAAACATCGCACGCGCAAAGGCCAAGACTTGAAGCTCACCGACACGCAGCATGCCCAGATTGCAGCGCGGTTGCACGCGGCGATCACGGCGGGTGAGGGCATTCCCCCTCCGAGCGAAACGGTCGACTTCGTGTTCGAAGATGCCTACCGCATCCGACGAAAGCTGGTTGACTTGTTGGTCAACGACGGCGGCAAACCGGCGGGTCACAAGATAGGCTTCACCTCAGAAGCCATGCAAAAGATGTACGGGATGACCGGACCCGACTTCGGCATCCTTCTGGACAACATGTTTCTGACGGCCGGTTCACCTGTGTCCATCGGTCAGCTGAGCGACACCCGCGCCGAGCCAGAACTTGCCTTCGAGTTGTCTCGACCGCTGGCAGGCCCAGGAGTGACCCTCGCGGATGCGCTGGCCGCAACGTCCCGCATACGGGCGGCGATCGAAGTGATCGACAGCCGTGTTGGTGCCATGCGGGCCAAGGCCAACGACTCGCTCGCTGACAATGCGGGCGCTGGTTTTGTCGTGCTGGGCACGACCTTTCTCGACCCCGCCGAGGTCAATCTTGCCGCAGTGACCCTCACGATGGATGTCGACGGTGAGAGCCAATCTGCCATTTCAGGCGATGTCATGGGCCATCCGGCGCAACCCTTGGCATGGCTGGCCAACAAGCTTGTTGAGCTGGACGGCCTTGGCGGTTCGCTCGAGGCAGGTGACATTGTCATCACAGGCGCTCCGGTAAAGTCGGTGGCGGTCCGTCCGGGCAGTAAGTTGCACGCCAGCTTCGGACCTTTTGGCACGATCGACATCGAATTCACATAGTGCTTGGACAATGAACGCTAGAGGCCAGTGTCGTTGATCTGGACTTCAGCGTTGGAGCTGCCCGGATAGTAATCCTGTGTCGCGCAACTATGACCGGCGAACGTAGCGTGCCTCTCGAGATGGAACCGAGTTGACGGTCGAACCGCCTCAGTAACTTGCGGTGCTCAATGCTCCATTCCTTTTGCAACCTGGTCGCGTCCCGAATGGAGTGTGTCCCATCCATGCCGGTGCAAACGTCAGTGGAGTCGACGTGCCTCCTGAAGGCGCAAACCCCCGATTGGGATCGGTCCCTAGAAAGCAGGTCGCCTTGCTATTCTGCCGCGACCGGTTTGCCCGAGGCAACTTGTAGCGAGCCGTCGGCCGTGCTGCCGGAATAGACAAACTCAGACGCATCAAGACAAATGGCCGGAAAGTCGTCCTTGTCCCGCCAATAGTCCTGTGTGTGTTGCCACTCGGGTTTCGTGCCGCACCGCGGAAGAAGGTGAAGACTTCGCGTCACGTAGTTCGGGTTGAAGTTCTCGGATGCAACCCAGTCCTGGATCGGCATGTTTTGATCCTCCGGTCTGAGTTCAACGGCCACCTTCTGAGCGCCGGTCCGCTTCATATGAGTCAGCAACCGGCAGAAGAAATCCGCCACAAGGTCAGCGCGGAGCGTCCAGCTGGCGCGGAAGTAACCGAACACCGACACCAGGTTTGGCAGCCCGGTGAACATCATGCCGCGATAGGTGATTGTATTGTGGAAATCCAGTGGTGCGCCATCGACATGAAAGGCAATGTCACCCAGCGCGTTCATGTTGAACCCGGTCGCGGCAACAATCAGATCTGCTTCCAGCTCCTGGCCGGTCTTGAGCGAAACTCCTGACTCAGTGAATTGTTCGATCTCGCCGGTCACAACCGTGGCTTTCCCGGACGCAATCGCCTCGAACAAATCCGCATCCGGAACGAAGGCAATCCTCTGCCGCCACGGGCGATAACTCGGCGTGAAATGTGTGTCGACATCATAGTCGGGACCCAACAAGCGTCGGATCTCACCGATGAGTTCTTGCTTGACTGTCTCAGGCTCGCTGAAGGTCCGGCTGGTGAACACAGATTGCTCGTAGAGGATCTGTTTCCGAGTGATCTCGTGGATCCAGGTCTCGTCAACTTGCAACATTCGCAGTTGATCAGCGATTTCGATGGCGTTGCGGCCAGTGCGGAAAAACGTCGGCGAGCGCTGCAGCATGGTGACATGCGCCGCGTCGTGCATGTTTGGGACGATCGTCGCCGCGCTCGCTCCAGAGCCAATCACCAAGACGGATTTGCCTGCGTAGTCGATATCGTCGGTCCACTCCTCCGAATGGACCAGCCGCCCACTATAGCGATCCATGCCGGGCCAATCCGGCCAATAGCCTTCACGGTGGCGGAAATATCCGTTGCCCATGTAAAGAAAACCGGCGGTAAACTGGACCTCTTCTTCCACATCAAGGTTGACCGCGGTTATCGTCCATAGATTGCGCTCACTTGACCACTCGGCCGCGCTGATCTTGTGGCGATAGCGAATGTGACGCGCCAGCTGGTTCTCCTCGATGATCTCGCCCATGTAGGACAGAATCTCGTCGGCGGTCGCGATTGGCGGGCCGACCCAAGGCTTGAACCGATAGCCAAACGTGTAGAGGTCGCTGTCCGACCTGATGCCCGGATACCGATGCGACCACCAGGTGCCGCCAAAGGTCTCGAATGCTTCAAGCACAACAATGCTGGTATCGGGGCACTGTTCTGACAGATGGTAGGCGGCGCCGATCCCCGAAATACCTGCGCCGACAATCAAGACGTCAAAATGTTCGATTTCCTGCGTCACCACGAGTGGCTCCTTGATTGCGCACCCTTCCGAAAAGCCGATGCTCATCCCCAGATGATTGCGTCAAGGAGCAGACAGGTGCAACGATCTAGCCGCGTGTCTCGTCGCGAACTGTAGCACCCGAGAACCGCAAGACCGGGTTCGCCGCGAGCTGGCAGACTTGCCACGGATACAGATCGTGCACCGGGCTCACCGCATGCCGGGTCGTTGAGACCGGTGCGTCACAGCCTACTTGTCGCGGCTCCTGGGCGTGATCTCGATGTCCACGCGTTCACCGTCGCGCATCACTGACAGTGGCACCGTCTCTCCAGGTTTCAAACCGTTCAGAGTACGGACAAAATCATAGATGTTCTCCAGCTCCTGCCCGGCGATGCCCACGAGAACATCACCGCCAACAACACCCGCTTCTTCGGCAGGACCTCCTTTGACCACACCTGACAACGCGACACCTGTAACGCCCTCCTGCGCGTAGTCCGGGATCGTACCGAGGAAAACGCCGCCCATGCGCCGCCCGCCCTCTCCGCGCGGACGAGCACGTTCGACGTATGGCGGCTCTTCCTCGGCCGTCACACGGGAGCGCGCGACCAGTGCAACAAACCGCGCAATGTCACGAATACCCTCGTAGTTCAGCTTCTCCGGGGTGTCGCTGGGCTTGTGGTAATCGGTGTGCGCACCGGTGAACATCGAGAGGAATGGCACCTTCTTGAGATAGAATGCGGTCGAATCTGTTGGAAGGTAGGTGTCTGCATTGGTCACAACGGGCAGACCGATCACGGCGTTTCTCCGCTCGATCTCACGCTCCCAAACCGGCGAAGATCCGATCCCACCGATGACCACCTTGTCTTCAAGGCGCCCGACCATATCGAGGTTCATGTAAGCGCTCACAAGGCCGGCGAGATCATCGGTCCCGGCCTCCTCGGCCATCGCATCGACAAAGTGTTCCGCTCCGAGCAGGCCCAGTTCTTCGCCAGACCAAGCTGCGAAGATCACGTCGCGCGGCCCAGTGAGTTTTCCATCGGATTTCAGCTCGGCCAAGCGCTCAGCCACCTCAAGCATTGCAGCGACGCCGGATGCATTGTCGTCAGCCCCGAAATGCACCTCGCCCTGCTCTTCCGCCGATGCGAGAGACCCGGAGGTCTCACCGCGTCCAAGGTGATCGACGTGTGCGCCGATAACGAGTGCTGGCGCATCTCCATTCCCGAGCTCAAGCTTTGCAAGGACGTTGCGTCCCGTCCGCGTCTCGAAGTTGAGGTCGATTTGCGCCGTTGCAGTCACGCCGATCAGATCGCGTCCGTCGACCTCCCCAGCCTCGAGTTTCGCCGCCATCTCTTCGAGGTCATCGCCGAGCACCGACAGCATCGCCGTCATCTGATCGCGCCCAACGGCGACAACCGGCAGGCTCGCAGCACCAGAAGTCGCTTCGTAGGCGAGGCGAGGCAACCCTGCGTCAAAACTCTCACGAACGGGTGGCGAGAAAATCACGCCCGCAGCGCCGCGCGCCTTCGCAACCGAAGCCTTGTAGCGAAGATCGGCAAAGCGGGAGAGGAACGTGCGCCGGTCCGCTGGTTCATCGCCCGGCATGCCGCGCCAGATCAGGACCCACTTGTCGGTCACATCCAGATCACCATAGCTGTCAAGTGCTGGCTGATCTCCTTGTCCCGGCGCGACCAGGCCATATCCGGCGAACACGACTGGCGCTTCTTCCGTGGCGCCCGTCATTGCAAAGGCAAGAGGCATCCAGTCTTGCCCCACCTCTTTGTCCGTTGCTTGACCATCAATCGAGATTGCAAGGCTGTTAGAGGCGCCGAGGTCGACCCCCGCGGTGAACTCAAATTCCTGATACCACTCGCCATTGTCTCCAGCCGGTGTCAGCCCGAACGCTTCAAAAGCTGTCGCAACATACTCCGTTGCCTTGAGCTCGCCTTCAGTTCCTGTCAGCCGCCCTTCCATCTCTTCGGACGCAAGCGCTTCAACGTGCAGCTTGATGTCGGCGACATCGATATCGGGTGACGTCTTGAGCGAGGAAGCCGTCCGGCGCGGCGTGGCAGCATCGATCAGCTCCAGTGCAGCGCTGTGATCCCAGTCCGCAACAAAAATCTGACTCTTGCCGGTCGATGTGGCGTTGGACGTCCAGCTCAAGGTCCCGCCATCTGGAGAGAAGGTCGCCAGTCCATCAAACCCCTCGCGATCGCTGACACGAACCGGTTCCTTCTCACCTTCGGCATCGACGATGTAGAGTTCGAAATTCGAGAAGCCCAACAGATTGGTTGCGAAGATCAGATACTCTCCAGACGGATGAAAGAAGGGTGCCCAAGACATGACACCAAGATCCGTGATTGCGCGTTGATCGCTGCCATCCGCGTTCGCGACGTAGACTTCCGCACGTGCGCCATCCTCGGAAAACCGCCGCCAAGTGAACTTTGAGCCGTCTGCGCTCCAAAACGGACCACCATCATAGCCGGGAGCGGTCGTGAGACGCCGTACGTTCTCGCCATCGGCATCCATGACATAGAGTTCCATGAAAGCGGATGGATCCTTCTCGAGACGTTTCTGATCGGCGTCGCTCAATTCTGTCTCATACGCATGCCTGTTTGACGCAAACAGGATGCTCTCGCCGTCGGGAGAGTAAGAACCTTCAGCGTCATAGCCCACCGCATCTGTCAAACGTTTGAACGCGCCGGTTTGCAAGTCCCGCTCGACGAGCTCGTAGGATGGGTCGTAGTCCCAAGAATAGCGTCGTGATTGGCCGGAGGCGCGAAAGTCGAGTTCTGCCTTCATTTTCGCTTCGGCATCCGGGTCGAGCTCTGTGGAGGCGTACATCGCCTTTTTGCCTCCCGGTGCAATCCAGCCGCAGGTCGTCTTCCCTACTCCAGGCGAAAGGCGCTCAACGTCACCCGTTTCCAAGTCCATGACATACATCTGATAAAACGGATTGCCTGGTTCGCGCTCGCTCTGAAAGATCATGCGCGTCCCGTCTGCCGAGTAGTACCCTTCGCCAGCGCGTGCACCTTCAAAGGTGAGTTGCCGGGTACCAGAAATCGGCGACGCATCAGCCTTCATCGCAGGGACGAATCCGGCTGAGCACATGATCACCAAGCCGATGGGGAAGAGAGAGCGCATGGTCGTCTCCGATCTTGGTCGCGGGATGCCTGACTATTTTGAGCAGGAGTTTTAGCCCGCCCAACGCGAGCTTCAACAACGTTGATGCGACGGCATTGGTTCAACTTTTAGCTTCCGCCGGTCGGGACGTCTTCACGTCAAAGGACGTCGGCTGAAGAAGTTCTGCTGAACGGGGCAACCATCTACGAACTCCGAATGCTTTTCCAAAGAAGCACGCCCGAGTTCCTTGCGGCCTGCGCAACCTCGATGCAGATCGCACCTGAAGCCCTTCTTCCGCGACGCTAGGCGATCAGCGAGAAGTTGCGAAAGGTGCGCTCACTTAAACTTCATCGCACCGACGAAGTTCTAGGGCTCATAGCGCGCCACGCGTTCCAGATATTCGAGCACCGCAATGCGCCTTTCCTCCTCGAGCTTCACGATCATCGTGGTGCCTTTGACGAACGCGCGCGAGTTGGTGATGAACTTGTCCAGGGTCTCGAGATCCCAGATCGCACCGGTTTCGGCGAAGGCGCGCATGCCCTTGGTGTATTGGTAGCCTTCGATGATGCCCACGGGGCGACCGACGATCCCATTCAGTGTCGGACCCTGCGGCAGCACAACGGCAAGCTCAACGCCCGAGCTGCTCCGAGGAACGTACTGCTGCCAGGAGTTCTCCTCGGCGAGCAGGCCGTGACAGCGCGCGCAAACGTCTTGATAGATCAGCGCACCATCCTTGGCCGCGGCAGGTGCGGACAACAGACCGATGGCCAGTAGGGCCGCAGCCAGACAACGGTGCAGCTTGGGCGTCATGGGGTGCCTCCAGATCTCGATGCAATGGGCCAGACGCATTGCCTGGCCCGCTGATTGGGGTGCGCCCGGTCAGGTCGGCGAGACGTAGCCGTAGCGGACATTGTCGCGAATGCCGTCGAGCAGTGCGAAGTCGGTTTTCAGCTTTTGTATGCCGTCGTTCTCCATCGGCTCTAGATCGGCCCTCAAGTTGACCTTGAAAAGGCGCGCCGAGTTCAGACCGAAGATCGTGTTCTTGACGTGCCCGTCTGCATCTCCCAGCGGTGCGAAGCCGTGCTTCGCCTGCATGTCCTCGGGGATTTCGAGGCGACGCAGGGCCTCGATCTGCCATTGCGGTGAGCCGTAGAAGACCGAGTCCGTGCCCCAGACGATCTTGTCGGCGCCCAGCCCCTTGATCAGCATGCCCAGCATCGCTGCGGCCAGGCGCGGGTGGGTGACACAGGAATTGGCGAACGTGGTCCCAAGCTCGCCATAGACGTTCGTGACACCGTGCTCTTCCGGAATGCGGGCGAGATCCGAGGCCCATTTCAGCTCTCCGGTGGCCTCGAACTCCTCCAGCACAGGCGTCGGATCTTCCAGGAACGGCCGCATGCCCGAGTGGTAGATGATGAAGTTGATCTCGGGCCAGTCTTTGGCCGCCTTGGCTACGTCCCAGACGGTATTGTACTGCCATTTGTCCTTCCACGTGGTCTCGTAGTCGGCAGGCATCAGACCCTTGTGGCAGGCGAAATTGGTCTTGCCGTATTTCACGGCCTTCTCGAAGAACGGGTACATCAGCTCTTCATCGTCCAGCCGGTAGGGACGCTCGGTCGAGGCCGAGAGCGGATCACCGATGGTGTAGGCTTTCCAGCCGTCCATGTGCGCGCCGTTCTCCAGCGCCTTGTCGACCTCGTCCATCCAGCCGGGCTTGCCCGGTGTGATCACGTGGTGGCCGAACATCCGGCGCGTGCCCGCCAGCTTGTTGACCATTGCCACGGTGTTCACGATGGCTTCGTTGGACACGAAGTTCCATGAGGGATCGTCAAACGGTGCACCCGACAGGAGAGCGATCTTGGTGTCCGAGTTCACGAAGATCTGGCGCATGTAGTTGTCGAACTTGTAGTAGGCGAGCGTCAGTTCATCGTCCTTCAGATCCGGGTTCCAGTTCTGCGACGCGTAGACGCCGAGACCCAGAAGACCCTCCTGTTCAAACCCGTCATGGACCATGTGGGTCTGATCATCGAAGATGAACTGTCCTGCCAAATGTTTGGCCCGTTCCTCGGCCTGATCGTGGTTTGCGGCTTCGGCCTCTGAGACGTTGAACACCGGTCCGAAGACCTCGTTCATCGCGACAAACCCCGCGGCCATCCCGGCCGACGAACGCAGGAACTTGCGCCGGTCCATGCCCTTGCCATGGGTGTCGGCCAGTGCATGCATCCGCTCTTCGACTTGGCGTTGCTGTTTGGTCTGAGGCTGCGGTGTGAACTCGCCGTTCGAGATAATCTGCGTCGGAATGGGCGTTTCGTTGTCCAGCTCCTCGGCGAGCTTCAGCTCGTTGACATCTACTAGATCAGGCATCGAATCCTCCGCTGGCAATTTCGCCGATTGCCTCGGCGCTTGATTGGCACTGCTGCGACAGAAGGCGCCACGATCACCCCCCGCGATCAACGGCTTTCATATATTTATGATATATCTACTTTGGCGTGAAGTTTCAGGTTGTCAAGCACGCGCCGAGATGAGCAGCTTCGTCTGAGTGGCTGCAGCAAACGATCTCAGCACACCCTGCACCTTCGGGGCCACCCAGCTTGCCGCGAATGCCTTCGGAACGTTCGCTGACAGGACCAGCCCCACAAAGATCAGCTAGAGAAGGATCGAAAAAAACAACCGAGTTTGTTCGCAAGCCTACTCCGCCGGGACGACCTTGTTCTTTGCCGTCCGCCCATCGGGTGTCCGTGATGTCTTGCGCATGTCCGTCTTCACATGCTTGGTCTCGTAACCATTGAACAAGTGTCCGAGCAGCCCGCGGTTCAAGTCAGAGGTGCCCATCAGCCAGTCCATGATCGGGAATGTCAGGTTCATGTTTCTCTCCATCATGATCGACTGATTGTGATGGGCCTCGTGGTGGCGCCTCAACGTGTTCACGAATGGCATGTTACGCACGAACCAGTTCTCGCGGACATGGCAGCAGAAGTGCATGAATTCATAGATCAGGTACATCGACGTGGTTGTCGTGATCACCAACCAACCAACGTTTGCGGTGAACACCAGCCCTGCGATCAACGCGATCGGCACCGACATGCAGATGAACGTGATCAGCGCAAAAGGCGGAAAGAACGTAACGCGCCAATCATGTGGGCCAGCAAAAGCCATCTCATCATCGGTGAAAAACTGATGGTGCATCATCGTGTGGCGCATGTAGATCACCCGCAGCGCACGGAGTTTCTGCGGGCGGTGCATGATGTGGATGTGCAGAAACCACTCGAAAAAATTGGCGCCCAGGAACGCCACCGGCACGATCAACCATTCGTACCACTGGATGTCGTGCATGCTCTGCACGTAGATCACTATGGCGGCGACGCCGATCATGTAGATCACCGCCACGTGGAGCCACCCATTGTACCAACCCGTGATGCGGTTGCGATAGGTCTCGCGGTATACGCGCTGGCGGGCGGACATGGCACTATCGGTCAGTTCCATCGGATTTCTCCCAGGATCAGCTGTCGGCATGGATGTTTGACAGCGCGGTGTCGATGTCGGTGGTGGTCATGACCCACTCATTGTTGAAATAGGCCACAACACGGAGCATGAACTCTTCGGTCAGCTTCTGTGCGCGCGCATGGTCACCGAGATGCTCTATCAGAATGGCGTGAGCAAGTTGGCGAGGGCTGTCTCCTTCATAGCTCCAGTCGAAACCATGATCCGTGTATGTCTTTAGCTCGAGATGCGGATCGAGGGTGCTGCCATCCACGGTCACTTCCACACCGTCAATCGTGCGATCTCCTCGAAAGACGCGATCTGCCATTCGAGCCCCATGTCTTGCCTGACCAACAGCGAATAATATATCAGAGAAATATCAAGCAGCAACACATGGGGCCGCAATGCGAGGGCCGTTGGCCGAGGTTGATGTGACCATTTTGTTGGCCTTCACGTGCGGATCGGTCATCGCCGTCTGGTCAGTCGTGATCATTGCAGCGTTCCTGCCGCTGCGGCCTCCACGCGACGATCCTTCAGGCTTGACTGGCAGCGTTTTGGTCTGTGCCGCTGCTATCTTGATCGCCGCGCTTTTGATCGCCCTGGCGCTGACGGTTCCGCTGTTGCCGACTGCTGTGGCCGTGATAGCAGCGGGTCTTGCGGTTCTCGGTGCGCCACTGTTGGTTGACCCGATCCCATCTAGGCTGAGAGAGTCTCGCATTGCGCCTGTTTCGGTTGCACTGCTTAGCGTAGTCGGTCTCGTAGCCTTGCCACACCCATTTTGAGAGGAGCTCTCACATGCCGCCAAAAATGCGCGCTGTTCTCAATACGGTCGTCCTCTTGATCGCCACTCTCTTGTGGCTGGCCCGCGACTCGATTGGCCTGCAAGCATCGCCCTATCTGTTCTTTGGGCTTGTTGCCTTTATCTCTGGATCGATATGGCTGTTTCCGGAGGTCAAGAGAGGAACCGACTGAGCCCCACACAGTCAGATCAGATCGACGCACGGGTGAACTCCGCCATATAGTCAATCAGGTCGTCGGAAGCCTGGGCCGCTCCCGCCTCATCACCTCGTGCAATTGCATCCGCAACAGCCTTGTGCAGGAAAGCACATCGCTGCAGATCCAAGGCCTGCTGATAATGCTGATACCAGAACCGCCGCGCCAAGCCTTGGATCAGCTGCATGCTGCGCGCTGCATACTCATTGCGGCAGGTCTTGATCGTCAGACGGTTGAATTCGAGGTCGAACCGCATGAAGGCCACGTCGTCATCTTCCTCGGCGGCACGTCCCAGGTTCTCGGCCAGCGCCGCAAAGGCCACGCGTTCCTCTTCGGTCGAGCGGCAAGCGGCATTCCGCATAATCAATCGTTCGACCTCACGGCGCAGATCCAAGAGAGCCAGTTGCTTCGCGTGATTGATCTCCGAGACAAGAATACCGCGCCGCGGCATGATCACGACGAGCCCTTCGTGAGCCAACCGTTGAAGAGCTTCGCGGATCGGTGTCCGCCCGATCCCCAGTGTCTCAATCAGTTCCGATTCTGAGAGCACCTTGCCCGGAGCCAGCTGGAGCGTGACGATCATCTCTTCGAGCCGCTGATAGGCCCGATCCGTGAGAGATCCAGTTCGAGTCGTTGGTTCAATTTGTGCGGAGTCTGACTGCATGGCCTTCGTCTACGCAATGACACCCGCATCTCCAATGCGGCAATCGGACAAAATCTCAGTCAGCGACCGAGAATCTTCGATGGTGACTGACGTCCAGAACGCAAGTGACCGATTGGTGCGCATCCGTCCCGAACATGGCTCGCTATCGAACCTGGGAGGCGGAATGGGCCTTGATGCATGGCTCGAATAGGTGATCATCCACTGTGCAGTAGCCCCAGAGCTCTGATCCCAACGCGCACCACAACGTCCAGAGGCAGCCCAGAGGATTCCATGCCGCTAACGAGACCTGATGCTGGCGACGTGCAGCACACAGCCCTCAAGCTTGGGTTCGACCTGACCGAAGCGGACGCCGAGTCCTATCTTGGCCTGATGCAGGGGCTTCTCGATGCCTATGACGTCGTCGCTGATTTGGTCGAACCGTTGCCGCCAGTCACCTATCCGCGCGCGCCCGGCGTCCGTCCAGCCTCACAAGACAACCCTTTCGGCGCCTGGGCGGTTAAATCGCACATCCGCGGAGCAAGCACAGGACCGCTGGCAGGAAAGACAGTCGCCATCAAGGACAATGTCTGCGTTGCCGGATTGGCCATGCAGAACGGTGCGTCGATCTTGTCGGGGTATGTTCCGGAGATCGACGCGACCATCGTGTCTCGCCTCCTAGATGCAGGCGCAGAGATCCACGGCAAAGCCGTGTGCGAGTACTACTGCGCATCGGGAGGGAGCCATACTTCCTGGCCGGGACCGGTCGAAAATCCGGCAAAGCCCGGCCACAACGCGGGAGGATCCTCCTCAGGGTCGAGTGCGCTGGTTGCTGCAGGCCTCGTCGACATGGCGACAGGAGGTGATCAAGGAGGCTCGATCAGAATTCCCGCATCGTTCTGCGGTGTGGTTGGGCTCAAGCCGACCCATGGCTTGGTGCCCTACACCGGGATCTTCCCCGTTGAACTGACCGTCGATCACGCGGGCCCAATCACACGCACCGTTGCTGACAATGCACTGATGCTCGAGACCCTGGCTGGTCCGGACGGTCTGGATCCCCGACAAAGCGGTGCACCATCGCAGCCCTACATGAAAGCTCTGAACCGGGGGGCATTCGGCCTGCGCATAGCGCTGGTAAGCGAAAGCCTCGACCGCCCTGGGGCAGAACCTGAAATCAACACGCGCATCCGGGAGGCGGCCAATCGGTTGGCTGAGAACGGTGTCGAGGTCAATGAGATATCGATACCGCTTCACGCCGCCGGCGCTGCGATCTGGACACCGATCTTCCTGGAAGGCGCAACCGAACTGATGATGCGTCAGAACGCCTACGGCACGAACATGAAGGGTGTCTTTCTCGAAAGCTTGCTGGATGTCCATTCACGATGGCACGACCGCGCGAGCGAACTGTCAGATACCTTGAAGCTGGGCATCCTGACGGGCCACTTGATGTCCACACGACACCGAGGTCGCTTCTACGGCAAGGCGCAGAATCTGAACCGGCTTCTGACACAGGCGTATGATGACGCATTGGCAGAGTACGATCTCTTGTTGATGCCGACTACACCGATGGCGACAACGCCGCTGCCGAAACCCGGAGCGTCACGCGAGGACGTGGTTGGACGCGCGTTCGAGATGCTTCCCAACACCGCCCCCTTTTGCGCAACAGGCCATCCCTCTATCTCGATTCCCGTCGGCACAACGTCGGATGCAAGACCAATCGGCGCAATGCTCACCGGTCGACATCTCGACGAAATGACTGTCTACCGTGGCGCGGCGGCGTTGGAGGCGCTCTATCGCTGAATCCGTACCTTTGACTGATTTTTGTGCACAACAGAGCTAACTTGCCGGAAGATTCCAAGAAGCACCAAGCAGTGCCTTGATTGACGTTTACTTTTCCGCTTAGGCTCCTCTCGAAGGCGAAACTGCCTTTGCGCATTCAACTTTTGCCCGCGGTGTTTGAGGGCTAAGTGCGCATCAAGACGAACCACTTCGAGTTTGCCGGAACTGCGCCTCGTCGAGGCCTGGGAAACGGGGTATTTCGACAAGCCAAAGGGTTATCACGAGTGAGCGTGAGAGGGCCCAAACAGACACTCTGTGATGGAGCCGCCGGCAATCCCGACGGGCCGCACCGTTGCATCGCGCGTATGAGGCCTCGCTCCACGACGGCGTGGCAGGCGAAGGCCTCGATGGCTCACCAATTCAAGCACGAATGCGCACGATTTGCTGTGAAAAATGCAGGAAGGAAGAACACCGATGCCGCATGATCATGACCACCCGCACAACAGGCCTCTGTCCGATGTCGAATTGCGCGTAAAGGCTTTGGAGTCGGTGTTGGCAGAGAAGAACCTGATCGACCCAGAAGCCATCGATCTGATCGTCGAAACGTACGAGACCAAGATCGGACCACGCAATGGCGCCAAGGTTGTCGCAAAGGCCTGGTCTGATCCGGACTACAAGAAGCGACTGCTCGAGGACGCCACACCGGCCATTGCCGAGCTCGGATTCTCCGGTGTGCAGGGTGAGGATATGGTGGTGGTGGAGAACACCGACAAAGTGCACAACATCGTCGTCTGCACACTGTGCTCCTGCTACCCTTGGCCAACGCTGGGCCTGCCGCCCGTCTGGTACAAGGCGGCCCCGTACAGGTCCAAGGTGGTGAGGGATCCTCGCGGGGTGTTGGAGGAATTCGGCGTGGACCTGACCGAGGACGTCGAAATCCACGTATGGGACAGCAATGCCGAGCTGCGATACCTGGTTCTGCCCCAACGCCCTGCGGGCACCGAAAACATGAGTGAGGCCGAACTTGAGGCCTTGGTCACGCGTGACTCGATGATCGGGACCGGCCTCGCCGGCAATGCCTAGGAGGGGGACAGAACGATGAATGGAATTCACGATTTGGGCGGCATGCATGGTATGGGCCCGATCAACCCGGAAGCGAACGAACCTGTTTTCCACGAAGACTGGGAACGCCGCATGTTCGGCATGTTTATGTCGTGCTTTGCGGGCGGGCATTACAACGTTGATGAGTTCCGCCATGCGATCGAGCGCATGGATCCAGCGCATTATCTGGAGACGAGCTACTACGAACACTGGCTCAGCTCGCTCGAGACGTTGTTGGTCGAAAAGGGCGTGGTTTCCAAGGAGGAACTCGACGCTCGCAAGGAACACATCGCGATGGAGGATGCCTGATGCCGCTGCTGACACCGGAGATCGTGCCTGGTCTGATCTCGACCGGTGCCTCATGTCGCGTTGATGAGGATGTACCGGCTCAGTTCAAAACAGGCGATCGCGTCGAGATCAAGAACATCAACCCGGCCGCGCACACACGCCTGCCGCGCTATGTGCGAGGCAAAACGGGTGTGGTCGAGCGAGATCACGGCGTGTTCGCCTTCCCCGACACCGGCGCGCACGGTTTGGGGCACAAAGCTCAGCATGCCTACTCCGTGAAGTTCAGCTTTCAGGAGCTCTGGGGCGAGGATGCGGCTCCGAACATGTTCCTCTACATCGACATGTTCGACGACTACATGCGGCCTGCGCCATGAACGACATGATCAAGGGGGTTGATCTGAAGCGGACCCCGCATCTGCCGCATGACGAGGGAGGACCTGTCTTCGCCGCACCGTGGGAGGCTAAGGCGTTTGCCATGGCGCTGGATTTGCACAGGCAGGGCCTTTTCGAGTGGACGGAATGGTGTGACACCCTCGGCGCCGAGATCAAGGCCGCACAGACATCCGGGGATCCCGATCTGGGGGACACCTACTATCTTCACTGGCTGAGCGCGCTGGAGAAGCTGGTCGCCGCCAAGAAGGTCACGGATCAAGCGGCTCTTCTCGCAGCCAAGGAGGATTGGCGGGCCGCCGATGAACTTCGCGGCTTTGGAGAAGCACCGATCCTCGTGAAGGGCGCCGGACTACGAGATTGATGAACCTGGCTATACTGTGACAGCTGTCCGGCGGCGCGGCGCCACCGAGCAGCCCGAGCAGGCTCGGGCAACCATCTAGGTTGCAGTGCTCTGGTGACACGTGCCACCCGCACCTCAGTTGTTCTTTACCGAAATCTCGTCACAGGTGTGCAGGATCACGTCTCCGTCCAGGATCGGCTTAGCGATCTCAAAGAACGCCGCAACTGTGGCTGAGTTGTTGTGGATGTCCATCGCCGCCTGGTCTGTAAACCGCTCATAGGTGGTGAAAATTTGCGGCTCCTTGTCGTCCTGGCAGATGAAAAAACCCCGTGTCTCCGGCTCGTTGGCTGCAACATTTGCGGCAACATCCAACAGTCCCTGCCGCATTGTGTCTTCATAACCCTCTTTCGTCCGGATGACTGCAGTGATGGTCTTCATTTCGAACCCTCCTGGCCATGAGTGTTGGGACTCATTTCATTGTCGCAATCATTTGGTCGCGCATGACGAACTTCTGAGGTTTGCCCGTCACCGTCATCGGGAAGTCGTCCACGAACAGGATGTGGCGAGGCACCTTGTGGTGAGCGAGACTGTCTTTGCAGTATGCCCGCACAGCTTCCTCGGTCAAACCGCGCCCCCGCGGGATGATCCAGGCACAGACCTCCTCACCATACTTGGCATCTGGCACCCCAAACACCTGGGCCGCGGCAATATCCGGATGGAGCAGCAACAAGCTCTCGACCTCCGCCGGATAGATGTTCTCGCCGCCGCGGATCAGCATGTCCTTGATTCGTCCCGTGATCTGGCAGTAGCCGTTCTCGTCGATGACACCGAGATCGCCCGTGTGCATCCAGCCATCCCGAACCGCTTCTCTGGTTGCGTCGGGCTCGCCCCAATAACCCTTCATGACCAGATAACCTTTCGTCAGCAACTCCCCCTGGACACCCACCGGCTGCGTGTTCCCTTCAGTGTCGACAATCCGGACCTCGACATGCGGCTGCACCCGCCCGACGGTCGAGACTCTATGCTCCAAGCTGTCGCCCACCGAGGTCTGAAAACTCACGGGGCTTGTTTCCGTCATTCCATAGGCAATCGTGATCTGGTCGCAGTGCATCTCGTCAATCACGCGGCGCATCAGTGAGGCTGGGCATGGGGCACCCGCCATGATGCCAGTGCGCAACGATTTGAGATTGAAACACCCGAAGTCCGGATGGTCCAACATCGCCTGAAACATCGTCGGCACGCCGTGCACGGCCGTGCAGCTTTCCGCGTCGAGCGCCTGCAAGGTCTGGAGCGCATCGAACCCCTCGCCGGGAAAGACCATTTTCACACCGTAGGCGGCAGCGGCGAGATTGCCGAGCACCATGCCAAAGCAATGATAAAGTGGGACAGGGATTGCCAACGCATCGCCGGGTCTCAGGCGCATAGCACGTGCGCAAGAGATACCGTTGTTCAACACGTTGCGGTGGGTCAGCGTCGCGCCCTTCGGCGCACCGGTCGTGCCGGAGGTGAACTGGATGTTGACCGCATCGTTCGGGTCTAGCCCGGTCGTAATGGCATCGAGCCGGGCCCTCTGCGCGGCTGTGCCACGAGCCATCAGCTCATCGAAATGGATGCACCCGGGCGCCGGGCCCTCTGCCAGCTGCACTACCGTTTTGAGCTTTGGCAGGCGTTCTGACGTCAAACGTCCAGGTGCGCATGAGGCCAGTTCAGGGACAAGATCCTGCAACATGGCGATGTACTCGGACGTCTTGAAGCGACTTGCCAAGATGATCGCCTTGGCGCCGGTTTGCTTCAGCGCATGCTCCAGCTCCGAGACGCGGCAGGCCGGGTTGATGTTCACGAGGATCGCACCGATCCGGGCCGTCGCAAACTGAGCCAGGACCCATTCCGGGCGATTGGGCGACCAAATGGCAACCCGGTCGCCAGTGTAGAGACCCACCGAAAGGAGCCCAGCGGCCATCTGGTCCACCTTGTCGGCGAACGCGCTATAGGACCAACGTTCTCCAGTCTCGCGAAACACCGTCGCTGAACGGTGCCCGTGGCGGCGGACGACTTCCGAGAGAAAGGCTGGGATCGTGGCTTCCAGCAACGGACGGTCCGTCGCGCCGCTGACGTGGCTCTTCCCAAGTTCCGGCACGATGCCGGGCATTACATCAGCGTCCAGTCGCCCGCGGACTCAAACGCACCGGCGGCGCGGTAGATGGTGCTTTCTTCGTATCGCCGCCCCACAAGCATCATGCTGACCGGCAGACCATCGGACATGCCACAAGGGATTGCCATGGCGGGGTGACCGGTGACGTCGAAGGGTGCCGTGTTCCCAAGCATCTCGAACGCACTTTGGCACCACAATTCCAGTGGAGCATCAGATGGCGGTAGCGGAGGCGCTCTCATCGGTGTGGTGGGCATCAGCAGCAGGTCGTAGGAGGCCAGCACCTTGTTGTATTCCTCACGCAACTGCCGGGCGAGGTTCTGCGATTTGGCGTAATAGTGCCCGCGGTGGTGCTTGAGATAGTACTGGCCGATGAACATGCAGATCTTCAGCGTGTCTGACAGCTCGTCAGAGCGTTGCCGCCAGTTGGCGTGAAAGTCGAGCAGCGAGGTCGTGTACATGCCCTTCCAGCCCGTGCCCATGCCGTTGCCGTGCATCATCTGATTGGTGAGCCCTTCCACGGCGATGGGGGTCCATATCGCCGGGCCCTTTTCGTGCCAGGGGATCGAGATTTCGTCGACCGTGGCGCCCATTTGCTTGAACATCTCGGCTGCGGCACGGTTCTTGGTGTCCACGACCGTCTCGGACTCAGCTCGGCCAAACCCTTCCTTGACCATGCCGATCTTCAAGCCTGACACGCCTCGGGTTACCGCTGCGGCATACTTGTCGGTGACCACATCGTACTGGCGGGGATCCAGGCCATCCGGCCCGGCAAGCACCTCCAGCATCAAGGCGTTGTCCATTACCGTCTGGGACATCGGTCCGGTGTGATCGATGGTGGTCTCGATGGGCATCACGCCGGTGTAGGGCACCAGCCCGTGGGTGGGCTTCATGCCATAGCAACCACAGAACGAGGCGGGCATGCGGATCGATCCGCCCTGATCACCGCCAATGGCGAGGTCGACTTCGCCACCGCCCACCAGCGCCCCGGAGCCGGAGGACGACCCACCAGCGGAGTGGCCCATCTTGTGCGGGTTGTGGCACGGCCCTGTCGCATTGGTGTGCGATCCGCCTGAGAGGCAGAAATACTCGCAATGCGCCTTACCCATGATGGTCGCGCCAGCGTCGAGGAGCCGGGTCACGATTGTTGCATCGACATCCGGGGTATAACCCTTGAGCGTCGAGGCTCCGTTCATCATGGGGACGCCCGCAATACAGACATTGTCCTTGACGGCCACGGTCTTGCCATGCAGCGGACCGCGTGGCGCCCCGCGGATCTCCGTCCTTACGTACCAGGCGTTGAGTGGGTTTTCTTCAGCCGACGGTCGCGCACCTGCCGTACGAGGGTAGAGCACCGGCGGCAGATGATCGGGAAGCGAGTCCACGACATCATAGGCATCCAAGGTTGGCTGCATGACGTCATGGAACTCTTTGATGCGTGCATCCGAGAGGTTCATCCCCAGCTCGATCGTGATGTCCTTCAACTGCGCAAAGGTCGGGCGTTGAGCGGTCATGTAGCTGATCCTCTCGTTGAGAATGCTGTCCTGCGGACGATGTTTCTTCGGTGCAGTTTCCATTGAAGCGCCAGACGCCCCGTTCACGGCAATGTCTGACGGTTTGAGTTGCCCGTAGCTGCTGCCTGCGCCGCTCCCGAACCCTGTGAACTCTTCGATCAAAGCCGGGTCGGCGGCGTCAGATCCGGACATCTCTCCGGTGATCGCGCCCTTCTGCAGCAACAACACTCGATCCGAAAGCTCGCGGATAAAGTCCAGGTTCTGCTCGACCAGAACGATCGTCAGCCCACGCTTCTTGTTGAGGTCCTTGAGCAGCTCGATGATCTCGTCGATGATGCTTGGTTGAATACCCTCGGTTGGCTCGTCCAGCAGGATCAGTTCCGGTTCGGAAATAAGCGCACGGGCGACGGCAAGAAGCTGCTGTTCACCACCAGAGAGAGCGCCACCCTCGCGATCCAAAAGGCGCTCTAGCCGAGGGAACTCGACGAGGATTCGCCGCACAGCGTCCTCTTCGTCCGAGCCATGCGCGGCAATACCCATACGGATGTTGTCGAGGACTGTGAGGTTCGGGAAAATTCCCCGTCCCTGTGGCACATATCCGATCCCCAGCTTCGCACGTTCGGATGTGCGCTCACCATTCAAGTCCAGCCCGGCGAAGGACATCACACCGCCCGTCGCAGGGATAAGCCCCATGACGGTCTTCAAGAGCGTTGTCTTGCCCATCCCATTGTGACCGAGGATGCCGACGATCTCGCCGTCACTGACGCTGAAGTCGACACCATGTAGCACCGGCACCCGGCCATATCCGGATGTCAGCCCCTTGACTTCCAGAAGTGCGCTCATGCCCGCGTTCCCAAGTAGACTTCCCTGGCTTTGGGATCCGCGGAGATGGATTCCATGGTGTCTTCCATAAGAATCCGGCCTTCATGGAACAATGTAACCGTGTTCGAAATCATGCGGATGAACTGCATGTCATGCTCCACGACAATCAGGGTCGCAGTCTTGTTGATCTCATGGATCAGCTGGGCGGTGCGCTGAGTTTCTTCGTGAGTCATGCCTGCTGCCGGCTCGTCCAGCAGCACGAGCCAGGGTTCGGCGGCCACAACCATGCCCAGCTCCACCCACTGGCGTTGGCCGTGGGATAGTCGATCCACGGTATCGTTCCGGATCTCGGTCAGTTGCAGTCGCTCCAAAGTCTCACCGGTGAGCGCCCGGGCACGGGCGTTTCCGTGCCAGCGACGCGCGGCAAGCCAGACATTCTCCTCGACACTCAAGCCATTGAAGACATTCGGCACCTGGGTTTTGATCCCAACTCCCAATGCCGAGACTTCATGTGGCTCTCGTCCAGCGACATGAACATCACGGATCACGACGTCCCCAGCGGTCGGGCTGAGCTGCCCGGTTAAGCACTTGAAGAAGGTCGACTTGCCCGCTCCATTCGGACCTATCAGGCAGCGTAGCTCGTTTGCCCAGAGGGAAAAGTCGACACGGTCGACCGCCTTGACGCCACCAAAGTACATCGACAACCCACGGGTCTCGAGTACAACTTCGCCCCGCCTCATTCTGCTGGCTCCAGTGGAGTACCGGCCCGGGAGCGGCGCATACGCATGCGTCGCTCCTTGGCGCGCATCGCTCGACGACCACGTCTTCTGCTCAGCCAGTCGGTGACCGTTGGCACCACACCCTTTGGAACACCCAGAACGAATGCAATCAGGATCACACCCAGCACCAGATTGTTGTTCAGCAGGGTCTGAGAGCCCAAGGACGATGTCAGATAGAACAACCCGAAGGCCCCGAGGATTGGCCCAATCAGAGTGCCGCGGCCTCCCACGATGACCCAGATGATCGTCAGTGCCGATTGGTAGAGGTTGAAGACATCAGGCGTCACACGCCCCACGCCATTGCAGAAGAGCACGCCGGCCAGCCCGGCGATTGCCGCACCGATGGTGAAGATGCCAAGCTTGTAGAGCCGGGTGTCGTAACCAATCAACTCAGCCCGCAACTCGTTCTCCCGAATACTGATGCACACCCGACCAAAGTGCGTGCGCACCAGCCAGCCACAGAAGACATACGCGATGATCAGAGCAACCATCGCGACGTAGAACACATGTTCTGGGAACAGCAGCGCGTAGGGCGACCAAGGCACGTTTATGGGCGGCGACGTGACACCGTTGAAACCACCGAGAAGTGCGTCCCCGATCTTGTATTCGGGGCCGGATGTGCGTCGGATCAGGCTGTAGAGGATCAACGCCACCGTCAGTGTGATCACAGCCAGATAGACATCCGAGACCCTGCCGTAGAAGATGAAGTAGCCGAGCACCGCTGCAGCCATTGCCGCCACAAGGATTGCCACAAGAATTGCCCAGCTCGACCCCCCGAAGTTTATCGCTGCAATGGTATAGGCATAGGCTCCGATCCCGAAGAACGCGGTCTGACCGAAGCAAAGGATGCCTCCATAGCCCCAGACCAGACCTAGGCTGAGGGCAAGCACAGCCAGTGCGATCGCTGTTGTCAGATTGATGATGGTGAACAGTTCGAAAACCGCCGGTGCAGCCAGCGTGAAAATCAAGCCGAGAACGGCGACGGTCAGCGTTCCGCGAAAGTCCCGGTGAGCGTTCATAGGCTTTTCTTGAACCATGTGCCGGTGATGCCACGCGGCATCAGGCGAAGCAGTATTATGGCAACGAGCAGCAGAGCGACCTCGCCCATCGTGGGTCCCGTCAGGAATGCGGTGATCCCGTTCACGCCACCCAACAGGATCGAGGCCGATGCAGTCCCAGCCAGTATCGCCATACCGCCCGAAATCACCGTTATGAACGCCTTGGCAATGTAGATTGCTCCGATCGTTGGAAGAACACCGGTGACGGGCGCGAGCAAACCGCCAGCAAGTCCCGAGACCGCTGCACCCAGCCCGAATGTGATCATGTACGTCTGGTTTGTGGAGACCCCGAGCGCCGATGCCATCTCGGCGTTTTGCATGGTGCCGCGGGCAACGAGACCGAGCTTCGTGAGCTTCAGTGCAGCCCAGACCAAAACCAACAAACCAATCGTCACCAAGATGAGGAAGAGCTCATAACCTGATGAGGTGTACTCGCCGATTTGGATCACACCCAGCGGCGGGGAAATCGTTGTGGCGGTTGAAGCGCCGAAAATCGTTGTCACCAACCCGATCAGAAGCAGCGACAGTCCCCAAGTTGCCAGCAAAGTATCGACCATGCGTCCGTACAACCAACGGATCAGCAAGCGCTCGACGATCACCCCAATCAAGCCGACGACGAGTGGCGCCAAGATCAACATCGCCACCCAGATGTTGATACCGTTGTTGGTCGCGACAACGACCGTGTATCCGCCAAGCATCAGGAACTCGCCATGCGCGAGATTGATCACCCGCATCATCCCAAAAATGATCGCAAGGCCAAGACTGATCAGCGCGAGGTTCGCGATGCCGTAGATGATTTGCAGACCAAGCGCGACTACAAGATCCATGATGTCTCCGCCACGCCGCGAGAAGGCGCGAGTTTGTCCCGAGGATGCCGGGCAGATGTCGTCCCGCCCGGCCCTGTTCTCAGAGTTTGATGCCCGCGGCCTCCAGCCCGTTCTCGAACTTGAACGCCGACTGGCTGGGATCGGCCACGAGATCGCACACCAGGAGTGTGTCGCTGGGCGGCTGGCTTTCGTATGTCTCGATGATGTTGAAACTCTGGTCCTTCAACTCGGCGAGATAGACGTTCTGAAGGGCATGGTTGGTCTTCGGCTCGATCGTCACCGGACCCGAAGGTCCATCATACGACAGCCCGCCCCGCAAGACATCGATCACTGGTTGACGATCCGCTGTGCCGGCCGCCTTCACCGCCTCGGCCCAGAGATAGGCACCTTCATAGGAACGCGCCGCCAACTCGGTCAGCGAGGGCGCACCGTCGCCGACAAACGCCTTGAATCGTGCAACGAAATCCTTGTTTGCAGGGGTGTCGATTTCCTCGAAGTAGGAATAGGCGCAGATCATGCCGTCGCCTTCTTCTGCCGAGATCAGCTTGTGCTCGTTGCCGACGCCGAAGGTGGTCGAGGCGATGGGGATGGATTGGTTCATACCGGCGGCGGCGTACTGCCGGTAGAATGACACATGCGCACCCCCAACGAGCGCTGACATGACCATGTCGGGCTTGGCCTGCTGGATCTTCTTAATAGTCGGCCCGAAATTGGTGACATCCAGTGGGAAGAACTCCGTTTCCACCGGATCTCCACCATTGTCGCGCACATACTTCTGCACCCACTGCGCAGTAATCTGACCGTAGTTATAGTCGGCTGCGATGATGTAGACCGTCTTGCCCCACTTGTTCATCGTGTAGGGAACAAGCTTCTCCACCGTCTGCGCGGGCGTTGATCCGGTGCAGAAGTTGTTCATGTCGCAGACACCGCCCTCGTAGAGGACATTGTAGAAGTAGAGGGTCTGGAACCTAGCGAAGGTCGGGCGGATCGCCTCACGCGAGGCCGATGTAATACCAGCATGCACTACGTTCGCCCTGTCGCCGGCAGCTGCCTGTGTCGCGAACTGAGTGTAGAACTGAATGGTCGACTGCGGGTCGTAGATTTGCAGATCAACCTCGGCACCATTCAGACCACCTGCCTTGTTGATTTCATCGATGGCCAGACGGGTCGCATCGACCATCGGTTTGCCGTAGATGTCGAGGCCCCCGGACTGGTCCAGAATAGAGACGAACTTGATCTTGTCGGCGGCCTCAGCCCGTCCGATCAGGCCCGGGCTGGCCAGCGCCACGGCCGAGGCTCCGGCCAAGAAGTGTCTGCGTGTGGTAGCCATGAGTTCTCTCCTGTCTGTCGTTCTGTCTGCGCGACGTTGTCCGTCACTTCTTGTCGGTTTCGTCAGTCGCATGGTCCGGACCATCGCTTGAGAGCGACTTGGTGATGCCGTCCAAACCATCGCCGATGTTCAGCCCGACTTCCTCGCCCAGCTTCTTCACCGCTGGCAGTTGCAACGCCATGTTCAGGACACCGTCGACCGCCTGGTTGATTGCGGATTTCTCGCCTTGCTCTCCCGAGCCGCCGCCGCCCACACCTGTGCCGACACCAGAAATATGATTGATCCTGATCGTCTCGATCTTCTCGGCAGGACGCATGAGGTGTTCCACCACACCAGGTAGCGTGCGAAGCCGGTCCTGATCGAGCTTCAGGCGCATCAGCTCCGCCGATTGCGCGTTCTCTGCGGAAATCAGCGCCGCGGTGCCCTCGGCCCTAGCCAGCAGTTCGTCCTTTTCGGCCCGGGCACGTTCCAGCGTCGCCTTCGCCTGAGCCTCGGCCATCGAGATCAGCGTCCCCGCTTCCGAGGCCACACGAGTGTCGTCAACCTCGGCCTGTTCCCGCGCACGTATCAGCGCCAGTTCCTTCTCGCGTTCAGCTTCGGCGGTTTGCCTAGATGTCTCGACCTGTGCTTCGGCTTCGACTTCCTGTGTGCGAGCGCGCAGGGCCTCTGCCTCCGCGACCGCCTGTTCGATGCGCTTGGCGGCAAGCTTCACCACGTTCTCGGATCGGGTCGTCTCCGTCGCCAATTCCGCCTCGAGCTGCTGCTTGCGCAAGGCGCGGTCCTTCTCGATTTCGGACATTCTGACTTCGCGCTCACGCTCAATCCGAGCTGCCTCGCGGCGTTTCTCTGATGCAGCCTGTTCCTCGGATATGTCCGCCTGGGATTTGGCCCGAGATGTCTCGATCTCGCGCTGCTGCGCAATCACGGCTTCCTCCTCTTCCTGGCTGATCACCAGCTTGCGCTTGGTCGCGTCCAACTCGGACTGACGCACAGAAACCTCGGCGTCCGCTTCGATTTCGGCGCGTTCCTTCTTGTTGGTCGCAATGATCTCGGCCAGACGACGCATCCCCAATGCGTTGAAGGCGTTGTTCTCATCGAGCGAGTGGAATGGGGTTTGATCGAGCCGCGTGAGCGAGACGCTTTCGAGCACAAGGCCGTTCTGCGCGAGATCGTCTTTCAACTCCGCCATGACCTCGGATGTATACTTTCCACGTTCATCCTGCAGGGTGTCCATCGTGTACGCGGCGGCAACGGACAGAACGGCATCCACCAATTTTCCCTCAAGCGTGTCTGCCAATTCCGATGCCCGGAAGGTCTTACCTGCCAGGGCCTGTGCGGCCGTCGCAACGCCTTCCTCGGTCGAGTCCACTCGCACATAAAACTCGGCTCCGACGTCAACTCTCAAGCGATCCTTTGTGATGACAGACTTCGTCCCTGCCCGCTCGATCTCGAGCTTGGTCGTGCGCATGTTGATCTCGCTGATCTTGTGCAGAAACGGTACGGCGATGCAGCCACCGTCCAACACAATACGCTGACCACCGGAACCCGTCCGGACCAAGGCAACCTCGCGTGTCGCCTTCCGATAGTACCTGTTCAGGAACAAGATCAGCAGGATCGCTGCAATGAGAACCAGAACGATCGTGACAAACCAAGCCAATGGTTAGACCCCCCGTCGACGCGAAGATCTCAGAGATCCCGCAAGATAGCCGCCTGCTCGATTTTTTGTCTGCTTGGTAAAACAATTGCAGTGATTCCGCGCCCCGTCAATGCAGTGCACAAAAAACCAGTTACGCACTGCACAAATTTCCAAGGACATGATCAGGCACAAAAATGCGGCGCCCGAACCAAATCGCCCAATCTGAGATTGAGAGCATCGGAAGTAACAGCTTCTTTGGCCCGACCGAATTGCTAGACATGCAGTCAAAGACTGATGCCGTGTGCGCATCAGGCGGCAAAATCGCGGATCACCTCACCCGGGTTCGCCATGGTACGCTGGCCATTTCTCATCGACATCTGACCGTTCACCAGCACATGGGCGATGCCGGAGGCATAGCGGCGTGGATTTCTGGCCGTGACGTTGCTGGCAATGTTTGTCTTGTCGAACACACAGATGTCAGCTCGATAACCTTCGCACAGTTTCCCGCGGTCTCTCAGACCCAGACGCTCGGCTGGGATGGAGGTGATCTTCTGCACACCTTCTTCGAGACTGAGCACTCGACGATCCCGTACATAATACTGCAGAAACCTCGCCGCCCAACCGTAGCCGCTCAATGAGCCGATGTGATCTTTCAGGATGCCATCATTGGCAATCGCAATCGTGTCCGAGATCACCGCGCATTCAGGTTGCGAGAGGCAGAGGTCGATATCGTCGTCGCGAAACGACTTCGAAGACCAGAAGCATCCCATCAGATTTTCACCCTCCTCGAGCAGAATGTCCAGGACGGCATCATAGGGGTGGGTGTTGCGCATGCGTCCGATCTCAGCGAAGTCAGCACCGACAAGATCCTGATTGACGGTGGCGTTCAGCAGGACGATGTCGCTCCAACGGTCGGCCTTGACGATTAGCCACATTGGCTGGGGGTTTGCCTTGATCTTTTCACGGATCTCCGGATTGGCCAGACGTCTCAGAATATCGTCAATCCCACCTGCCTGCGCCCATTTGGGAAGGATCGCCACCATCAACGTATGCGCCCAGTCGTGCGGGATGACATCGAACGCTATGTCGACGTCGTAGCGCCGTGCGAGCTCGATCATCTCGAGCGTGTGGTTCATTGCGTGGTCTGGTGCACCGAACTTGGGTTGTATGTGACTGATCTGCAGTTTGGATCCGGCTTGCCGGGCGGTCGCAATCGCTTCTGCAAAGCCAAGATCATAGTGGGTGTCGCGATTGCGCACATGGGTCGCGTAGAGCCGTCCGCGCTCGGCCGCAACTTCGCACATCGGAACCAGATGTTCCGGCGATGCCATGATGCCCGGGAAGTACTCCAGACCAGACGAAAATCCCGCAGCGCCTTCATCCATGGCCTGATCGACCATCCGGGTCATCTCGGCCACCTCCTCTGGCTCGCCTGCACGCAGCTCCGCGCCGACGACCGCACGATGGATCGTGCCGTGTCCGACGAATGCCATGACGTTCACCCCCAGATCGGTTTTGTCCAGGACATCAAGATAGTCGGCGAAGCTGTGCCAGCGCAGGTGATCCGCCTTGTCGGTGTACCAGGGCGAAACCGCGCTGATCGCCTTGTGTGAGCAAACCGGCGCGCAGCTGATCCCGCACTGTCCGATCACTTCGGTTGTGACGCCCTGGTGTACCTGGCTCTCTGCCCGTCCATCGGCGACCAGCGTGAAATCTGAATGTGTGTGCATGTCGATGAATCCGGGACAGACGGTCAGTCCGGCGACGTCGATGACTTCAGCGCCTGCACTGTCAACCTCTCCAATCGCACAGATCTTGTTCCCGGTGATGGCGACGTCCCCTGTGAAAACGTCTGCGCCGGTACCATCACAGATCTCGCCACCCTTCAGGATCAGATCGAACATCACAGGCTCTCCTATTTTGCCACACCGTAGAAGTAGTCAGGTACGAACAAGGTCAGGTCTGGGAACACAATCAGGATGATCATGCCGATGATATAGGCCAATATGAACGGCAGTACCGCCACCGAAATTCGTTCGATGGATATGCCCGAGATGCGCGCGGCCACGGTCAGGTTCGCACCAAGAGGTGGGGTGAGGAACCCGATCTCGCAGGTGATAACCGTGAACACACCGAACAGGACCGGATCCACGCCCAGCGAAGTGACCAGCGGCAGGAAAACCGCTGTGAACAAGACGATCTGGGCCAGAGACTCCATGAAGGTGCCGATGAAGATGTAGAAGACCCCGATCAGCAGCAGCACCAAGAAAGGGTTCGTGGTGATCGACGTGATGCCGTCCTGGACGGCTGCCGGCACATCGTAGAAGGCGGTGAGTTGGCCGAAGGCGAGCGTGGGGGTGAGCAGGATCAGGATCCCGGTAAGCAACGCGGTAAAGCGCAGGGCTTCGATGATCTTGGAGAATGTCAGCTCACGGTAGACGAAAAGGCCGACAAATAAGGCGTAGAACACCGCAACACCCGCAGCCTCCGTCGGAGTGAACGCCCCACCATAGATGCCGCCCAAAATGAGGACCGGTGCACCGATCGACCACTTTCCGTCCCAAGCTGCCCTCAGGAATGGCCCCCATGTGAAGGGATCACCACCACCTCCATAGTTGCGACGCCGGGCGATGATGTAGGTGGTGATCATCAAGAGCACCGTAACCATCAGCCCGGGCAAGAGACCCGCCAGGAACAGGCGCGGAATGGAGGTTTCCGAAACCAGCCCATAGATGATCATCAGGTTCGATGGCGGGATCAGGCTGCCAAGCGCACCGGCGCTGGCCGTGATCGCTGCGGCGAAAGGCACGTCGTAGCCTTCACGTCTCATGGCAGGAACTGTGACTGAGCCGATCGCAGCAGTCGTGGCCGGACCCGAACCCGAGAGCGCAGCAAACAGCATGCAGGCAAAGACCGTAACCAGACCCATCGATCCGCGATAGGCACCGACAAGATTGGTCGCGATCGCGATCATGCGCGTGGCCATTCCACCAACCTCCATCAACCGCCCGGCAAGCACGAAGAGAGGGATGGTCAGTAGAGGAAACGGTGTGAGGCTGGCATATCCCGTCTGCGCCATAAGCGTGTAGGGAATGTCGATCATGAACAGAGCCAAAGCGGTCGTCAGGCCGACCGAGGCGAACAATGGCACGCCCATGACCGTCAAAACGACGAAGACGATCGCCAGGATCATAAGCTCGTTCACAGGCGATGCTCCTGATCGCCGGGAGGCGCCTGATCCAGGTTCTCCTCGAGCATTCCCGGCAACCCCTCAGCGCCGTCGCGATACCATATGACGTAAGACTGGATCAGCCGGGTCAGCATCAACCCGTAGCCGATGATCAGAATGGTCTGAGGATAGAACTGATTGATACCCAAGCTCGGGCTGAGCGATGTGAACTTCCAGGCGACGGCAAGGAAATCCCAAGCCACCCGCATCATGAAAAGACAAAAGAACGCCCAGAAGAAATCCGCGAAAAAAATCACGACGCGGCCGACACCGACAGGCAACGCTGTGACAGCCACGACGATGCGAATATGGAAGCGCTCGCGCACACAGAGCGAGGCGCCCATGTACACTGCCCAAACCATCGCCATGGCTGCGACTTCTTCAGTCCAGTGCAACGCAGTCTCGAAGAGATAGCGGGCAACGACCTGCGAAAAGACGCTGATCGCGATCACCACTAGGCAAGAACAGCAGAGTAGCTCCTCGAAATGCCGCTCAAGCCATCTCAACCAGGTCACAATCGGTCCCGCAGGATTGTTGCGCTATGCGGGGAAGGCACCACACGCCTCCCCCGTGACGCAACGATCATTCAGCAGCGCTCTGGATGGCATTCACAAGCTCAACGAACTCGGCGCCGCGCTTCTCGGCGAAGTCATTCTGCACGCCTTTGGCCGCCTCGATGAAATCTGCTTTGTCCGGGCGGGTCATGGCCATCCCGCCTTCGGTTGACAGCCAGGTGCGGACCTCTTCGGTCTCGTTCAGCACCTGTACGCGAAACTCTGCCCCCGCATCCTCTGCAGCCTTGATGATCTGCGCACGCTGATCGTCGCTGAGGCGTTTCATGAAGCTGTCCGACGCGAAGAGCGGGGCCATGGCCACGAAATGCTCGAGGATCACCAGATGAGGCTCGAACTCGTAGAACTTCATATCTTTGATGAAGGACGTGCCGTTGTCACCGCCATCGACCGTACCGGTCTGAAGCGCAGTGGGTGTCTCCGACCAGGCTAGCGGGATCGGCTCTGCGCCGAACGCCTCAAAGGTCGCAAGCATGACTTCGTTCTTTGGCACCCGGACTTTCAAGCCTTCCATGTCGGCCATCGTGTTGATCGGACGTTTCGCATTGTAGAAGTCGCGATACAGGGCCGGCCCGAACGTGAGCAGATGAACGCTGGTTGCCTCTTGAAGCTTGTCCTTCATCAATTGACCGACAGGACCGTCGACGACACGCTCTAGGTGCTTTGTATCCTGGAAGATGTAAGGCAGCACCGTCACGTCCATCAGCGGCCAGTGAGGCGAGACGTTGTTGGCGGTGATGAAAAACCCGTCGACCGTGCCGAGTTGCATGGCCTTGAAGCCCTCATCCTCGGTTGAAATCTGATTGCAGCACCGGATCTTCACCTCAACGCTGCCGTTCGTGTATTCCTCTGCCTTGATTTTGAAGATCTTGGCAAACCGACCGTAGAGCGACTCTTCGGGTGCACCGAAGCCAAGGTTCATGGTGATGTCTGCGGCCGATGTAGGGAGCGAGAACAGCGCCGCTCCTGCCGACAGAACGGCGGTCGCCGCCAGTTTCGTCAAATCACGTCTGCGCATGGTATCACTCCCGTGTCTATTTGATGTTCTGTTCCCCTCCACTCGAGCGGCGTGAAGTGGCCTTGTGCTATCGAATCAGAGCAGCACGGCTGTTTAGGGTGGTCAAGCAGAAGGGGCCGAGGGGTGCGAAGAATTCACCACGCCGATGGCAGCAGCCTGTGCTGGAGAGTGTGGGATGAAACCGGATCGCTCTTTCTCGAAAGACGCTTCGGGCATCATCCCGGTTCACCTGTCCGGTTCAGAGATTCTTGCAATGCACTTTGAGCGGCGCAAACTCGGGACCTTGGGCTCCGACTACCGGATGATGTAGACCTTGCGCACGGTTTCGTGGACCGCGCATCTGCCCCGCCAGCCTTCCGGGAAGAAGGCCGCGGTATCGGGCCGTATCTCGATGACGTCACCGGACGTGTGGGTGTACGTGCAGCGCCCGGCAATGAAGTGACAGAGTTCATCCCGAGTGACGTGACATTCCCAGATGCCAGGCGTGCACACCCAGATTCCGGACTCCGGCCGTCCGTCTGGACCCTTGAAGAGCAGTTTGCCGGACGTGTGGCTTTGTCCTTCGATCATCGTGGGGATTGGCCCCCAATCAACCAGGTCGGCAACGCCCAAAGGGTCATGAAGTTTAGGGGTCGCCTGCAGCATCTGAGTTCGAGCGGATTTCATGGGGCCTCTGCTCAGCGCAGCATATAGACGCTGCGTATGGTTTCGATCACTTCGACATCGCCGCACCAGCCTTCGCGGAAGTGGACGACCGTGCCAGGCCCGACCTCGATCACTTCACCGCTATCGGCGCGATAGACAGCGCGTCCGGAGGTGAAGTGGCAAAGTTCGTCCCGGGGCAACACCAGACGCCAGGTACCAGGCGTACACTCCCAGATACCCGCCTCGGGCAGCCCGTCTTCTGCACCTTTCCACAAAAGCCGCCCACGATTTACCGATCGACCATCGATCGGCTCGAGATGTCCTCCCCAGTCGACGAGCTCTTCTACAAAGCTTGAAGCGCCATGGATATGTGGCGCGGTCGATCCCGTGTGTGCACTCATGGCTCAGCCGAGCAAGCCGTTGAGAATTTCAGCGGCCTTGGTCGGGCCGTGGCGCGCTTGCATGTGGGCAGAGGTCGCGGCGAGACGGTCTTGCATGGACCGATCCGTCAGCATCGCATCGAGCTTTTCGGCCAGCTCTTCGTTACTCCAGTCATACCTGTTCAATTTGAAACCGTGGCCGGTCTCCTGTACGCGGGTCGCGTTGTCGTGACCATCCCAGACATAGGGCATTATGATGGCTGGCTTGCCGAAGTAGAGACACTCGGTGAAGCTGTTGTTGCCACCATGATGGATGACCGCATCGACCTGCGGAATGACCGAAGGCTGTGGATACCAAGATGAAAGATGCACATTGTCGGGCGGTGTATCATAGGCATCGTGATAGTCTCCGACATTGACAAGTGCACGATACGGCAGTTCGGCGATGGCCGCGATGACGCGCTTCAGAAGCTCCGTGTCGCCTGCACCGAGTGAGCCATAGCTGACATAGAGCAAGGGTTTGTCGTTCTGCGTCTTGAACGCTGGAACTTCATAGGGTTCGTCCTGGCGTACACAGCCTTCAAGGTACTGGAACTGCGCCGGATCAAGAGGTTGCGCCCGCGCAAATTTCACTGGTTCGGGATACAGCAGCAAGTTCATGTGCGGAGACGCCTCGAAAAACTCTCCGATCGCGTAAGTCGGTTCGCCGCATTCGGTCAGGAAGGCGTTGAAGTCATCGTGGATCGGTTTGATGACCTCATGAAACTTCGCCCGAAAAGCCGAGTGACACGCCTTGTCCTGCGCTCCGCAACCCGAGAGGTGAGGCGGTATGTCATCGGCCTCGATCTCGTTCTCCGAGCACGAGATGATGCGCACCCACGGCTTGCCGTTCTCGGCGCCGTATCGCTTGATCGCGGGAAACAGGATCACGTTGTCAACGCAAACGATGTCGGGCTGGATCTTCGCGAGCACGCTCGGCAGATCTTTTTCAGCCCACTTCGCGCTGTCCACGATCGCCTCCCAGCAATCCTTGACATAGTTGTCGAGCTGGTCGATCGGCGTCTTGCGGAAGTTCGGGATGTGGCCATTGATGAAGTCCTCCCAAAACTTCGCCATCTGTTCCGGTGGCATCGGCTCGGAGAGCGCGACGGGGTGGGCCTCGAAGCCATAGCCCTCGTACACCTCGAGAAAACCGGGGTCCGAAAGGAACACAGCCTTGTGGCCGAGTTTCTCGACCGCCTGCGCAATGCCCACCGAATTGAGCGCCGGGCCGAACGCTGCTTCCGGGAAAAATGCGATTGTCTTCTGGGCCATGAGCCCCCCTCCTCCGTTCACTGATCTACAAGAATGCGTCCGTCCTCAGGGCTCCAAATGCACCAGACGGTCTGGCCGGGTTGCCAGCGAGCAGCAGTTTCATCGGTTGCGTCAAGCCGAACGCTAAGTGCGCGGTCCGCTCCGGCAACTTCGACATGGGCGTTCAGATCATTGCCGTGATAGGTAATGGCGCGAATGTCGCCCTGTACTCCGTTCTTGTCGACGGGACACTCTTCGATCAGCGCCAGTCTCTCGGGCCGGATGGCCAATGCCGCGCGCAAGCCCGGGGTCGGAGACTTTGCGCGCAACAGACCATGGGCTTCCGTGGCGAGGCCACCATCCACTGTTTCGCCCTCGAGGAAGTTGCTCGTACCAACGAACTCAGCCACGAAACGGGATGCCGGGTGCTCATAGAGATCACGCGGGCTTCCCATCTGTGCAATGCGGCCCTCTCGCATAAGCGCCAGTCGGTCAGCCATGACCAACGCTTCTTCCTGATCGTGGGTGACGACCACGAAGGTCAATCCGAACTCGCTCTGCAGGCGCTTCAGTTCGATCTGCATCTGCTCACGCAGCTTCTTGTCCAACGCCGCCAGTGGTTCGTCCAGCAACAAAAGCCGCGGGCGTTTGATCAATGCCCTTGCCAATGCCACGCGTTGGCGTTGCCCGCCGGACAGCAAGTCGGGCTTGCGAGATGCAAACTCCGTCAGAGCCACCTGCTCCATGATCTCGTCGGTTCGCTGCGCGATCTCGTCTGCAGGCAATCGCTCCATCTCCAACCCATAGGAAATGTTCGATCGCACGGACATGTGCGGGAACAGCGCGTAGGACTGAAACATCAAGTTCAGCGGGCGGCGGCTTGCGGGCATGTCGGTTATGTCTGTGTCATCCAGCAAGATTCGGCCCTGATCCGGAGCCTCAAATCCGGCGAGCAGGCGCAGAAGGGTGGTCTTCCCGCAACCCGATGGCCCGAGCAGCGCAAAGAACTCGCCTTCATGCAGATTCAACGACACCTGATCGACAGCCACCATTGCACCAAAGCGCTTGGTGACCTGATCAAGTGCCATGACCGAGGGCGCTCTCATGTATCGGTAACCGCCCCACGGTTTATGCGCTGCGAGGCCAGAACCAGAGTGAAGCTGAACAGCATCACGATGGTCGCCATGGCATTGATTTCGGGTGTCACGCCGAAGCGGATCATCGAGTAGATGCGCATGGGCAAAGTGGTGGAACTCGCACCGGCACCCGCCGTGAAGAACGCGATGATGAATTCGTCGACCGAGAGCGTGAACGCAAGCAAGCCTCCGGCAAGAACCCCCGGCCAGATCATCGGCAAAGTCACTCTGCGGAATGTGGTGAAAGCGCTTGCACCCAAGTCTGCGGATGCCTCGACGATCGCATAGTCAAACCCGCGCAGCCGCGTGCGCACGATGGCGCAGACAAACGCGATGTTGAACACCGCATGGCTGAAGATGATTGAATGGAGACCCAGTGTGAAACCCAGGAACGTGTAAAAGCTCAGAAGCGCAATCGCCAAGACAATGTCCGGAATGATCATCGGTGCAAACAGCAACGCGTCCAGAGTGTTCGACTGCGGCCTGCGTGAAACGCCGAGCGCAAGGAGTGTCCCGAGCGCGGTGGCGATGACTGTCGAGACCGCAGCGACGATGAGGGTATTGGCGGCCGCCGAGAGGATCTCAGGACTGTCGAGAAGCTTCGCATACCAGGCCGTCGAAACCCCGGTCCATGCGGTTGGCATGCCGCCTCGGTTAAAGCTCAGCACCATGAGAACCAAGATCGGCAGATAGAGGAACGCATATACCAATATGAGATGAGCACTCAGAAAGCGCATGACCCTAGGCATCGGCCCGCCTTTCCGACTGTGCCCGGTTCACCACTGCTGCCTGCGCAAACAATAGAAGCATCATGATCAGAATGAGCACCAGCGACAGCGCGGCGCCGAACGGCCAGTCACGCGCAGACAGGAATTGGTCATAGATCAGGTTGCCGACCATCTGCAGCCGACCACCACCGAGCAGATCCGGCGTGATGAAGTTTCCAATCGACAGCACGAAGACAAAGACCGCCCCGGCAGCAACTCCAGGCAACGTGAGCGGGAACGTCACACGCCAGAATGTTCGCCATGCAGGCGCGCCCAGGTCCTCCGATGCCTCCCTTAGCGACGGGTCCAAACGTTGGATCGATGCGTAGATCGCGAGTATTACGAAAGGCAGATAGTTGTAGACCAGTCCAGTGACCACGGCGAATTCGTTGTAAAGAATGGGCAGCGGTTCTCTGATCACACCCACGCTCTCAAGCCCGTTGTTGATAAGACCTTCGCGGTTAAGCAGCACGATCCAAGCGTATGTGCGGATCAAATAGTTGCTCCAGAACGGCAGCATGACCAAGAGCAGGTATCCGGTCTGACGATGCTTGGGAGCGAGCGAAATCGCATAGGCCGCGGGATAGGCCAACAGAACCGAGATCACCGTTGCCTCGGCTGCAATTCGAGCCGACGTCAGAAAGATGCCCAGATAGATGGGCTCCGCCGCACGCGCAAAGTTTCCAAAGCCGAAGATGTAGTCGATGCCGCCGTACACGCCTCGTTCGAAGAAGCTGTAGAAGAACACCAGCAGGCACGGCAAGATCATGAACACTGTGAGCCAGCCGATGCCTGGCAGCATCAGCAGCCATGACCGCAGCCGCTGGCTCATCTATCGACAACCCGGATGAAGTTCCGGAGCTTCATGGTGGCACAAGCCGATCTATTGCGATGCCATTATCTCGGACACGGCCTTGGTATAGGCCTTCTGAGCGGCTCCCAGATCGCGCAGTTGTTCCTGCTCCAACATCTCGGCCGGGTCGTACCCGATGTTCGGGAATGAGGCGATGTAGTCCGGATCGAGAGCTGACATGGCCGCCTTGTTGGGCACCTTGTACATGATGTTCTCGGCAACCCACTTCCCGGTGTCTTCGCCCAGCACGAAGTTGATGAAGGCATGCGCCGCAGCCTTGTTCTCAGACGCCTCGGGAATCACCATGGTATCGACCCAAAGATCCGTCCCCTCCTTGGGAATGACGAACTTGATCTCGGCGTTCTCGGCACGACCATAGTTGCACCATCCATCCCAGGCGTGGACCAGCGACGCCTCGCCCGAGACGAGCTTCGAGTAGAACGTGGTGTCGTCGTAGGCGAGCAGGTTCTGCTTCGCCGCAATCAGGTCTGTCTTGACCTCGTCGATCTTGGCCTGATCGGCCTCGTTGACTGAGTACCCACGAGCCAGCATGCCCGCGGCCATGAGCCAGCGATCGGTGGCCAACATTGTGATCTTGCCTTTCAGATCTTCTGACGGGGAAAGCAGATCGGCCCACGAGTCGGGAGTGCCCTCTACCAAGTCCGCGCGGTAGCAAAGCCCGGTGGTGCCCCAAGCGTATGGCGCTGAGAAGGTGTTACCCGGATCATACGCCAGTTCATTAGCCTGTGGATAAAGGTTCGCCATGTTCGGAACCTGCTCATGGTCGATCTTGGCCGCCAGCCCCAGCTGATTGAGCGCTTCGGCGAAAGGCGAGGACACGAAGAGGACATCATAGCCCTTGCCGCCCCCTGCAACGACCTTGCCCATGATCTCTTCGTTCGTCGCGTGCAGAGCCACTTCCAGTTCAATACCCGTGGCCGACTTGAAACGCTCCGCCATATCGGCCGGCATGTACCCATCCCAGTTCGAAATGACGATCTTGTCGGCAGCTGTGGCAGGACCGGAACCAAGCCCGAGCGCCAAGATCGCAGTCGCAAGCAGAAATCTGGTCATCGATGCATCTCCTTGTCATTCAGGAAGTTTTTCACCGACCCGCGGCGCGCCCCCTGTAGCAACTTGTATTTTTTTGGCTAATTGTACAATCTAGTGAGTTCATCGACGAGTCAACCTGCGGTGCGCGAGAACCCTTGCCTTGCGAAGATCCGGTCGCGCCGCATCTGCGTGATGCAGATGCTTGATCATGCGATCACGCGCCAGCTCCAAATCTCTTTCTGCGATTGCCTGCAGGACCGCTGCGTGCTCGCGAAACGAGGCAGCCAGCCTTTCGCGCGACACGTGATGTTCAGGCTCGGCCACGCGGCGCATCCGCGTGATCTGCTGGATCGCACGCGCAAGAAAGCGGTTGCCACTGGCATCGGCCATCGTGTCGTGAAAGTCGGCGTCAGCGGAGACGAGAGTCTTCATCGGCGTTTCCGAAACGGATGCCGCGAAACGAACTTGCGCCGAGAGCAGCCCCGTAAGCACCGCGGGCGGCATGTCAAAGCTTGGCTCCTCGAACACCGCAGGCTCGATCAGAAGCCGAAACCGGGCACTTTCGCCATAGGACGCCTCATCGGTGAGCGTGGCTCGAAGTGCCCATCCATGGCCTGCGCGGCGCTCGACCAACCCGTCTTCCTGCATCTGCGCCAGCACTTTCAGGATCGTCGCGCGGCTTGCGCCATAGCGCTGGCAAAGATCGCCCACAGCCACCTGATCGCCGATCAAAGTGGCGAACCGCTCACTTGCAATCAATCGCCGGATACGGTCAATCTCGGTCTCCGGCAACGCGATCTGGCGGAACCTGTCGGAGTCAGTTCCCACGGACAAGAAGAATCCCAGATTGTGTTCGGACCGAACGACGTCCATTTGCTCGAGTTCCTGCAAGGCACGCCGAACCGGCGAGCGCGATACGCCCAGCGCATCCGCCACCCACTGTTCACGGATGTGAAAGCCAGCCGACAGCCGCTGTTTGCGCAGCAACTCGACAATTCGCGGCGTCAATTCCACCTGACGCATGTGACCCACATTCTGCTGACCGGGCAGCTTTATAGGGTGCTGGTCGCGCGTCGGGCAATGGCAACGCGAATATCCAGTGGTGCAAGAGCCGAACACCTAGCGAGAATGGCACATGTTTGATCCATCTCGACCCAACCTGTTTGTAGCGCCAAGTTTCCGATCGATGTCCGGCCCCGCGCGACCAGTCATTAACCCGGCGACGCTGCGCACTGTAGGCAAGATTGCAGACACAACAACCGCCGAACTCGCACAAGTGCTACACGACCTGAACGCTGCCTACCTCTCGTGGGCACGCCGCGATGCAAGGACACGCAGCGTGGTATTGCACCGGATCGCGAATACGATTGAAACCACGGATCTGACCCGATGTGCCGTGCTCATGAGCCAGGAGATGGGCAAACCCTATCCGGAGGCAATCGGCGAACTGGCGAACTGCGCCTCGGTCTTCCGCTACTATGCCGAGATGGCCCGCGACGAAGCCGGTAAGGTTGGCGGAACGACGCAGGAAGGCTCGTTCCAATATGCCAGGTACGAGCCGCTGGGCGTCTCGGCGCACATCATGCCCTTCAACTTCCCGGTGCTGTTGATGTGCTGGACAGTGGCGGCGTCGCTCGCGGCCGGAAACGCTTGTGTGGTAAAACCGGCCGAGGCGACCACGCTTTCCACACTCGAATTCATGCAGTGCTTCAGCGAGCTTCCGCCGAACCTCGTCGCTTGTGTGCCCGGCGGAGCAGCCGTCGGTGAAGCGCTGATTGCTAGCGACCAGACCCACGCAGTGGCGTTCACAGGCTCGGTCGCCGCAGGCCGGAAAGTCGCGGCTTCCGCCGCTGAGCGCTTGAAGCCCGCGATCATCGAGTGCGGCGGCAGCGATCCGATGATCGTCTCGCAATCCGCACCCGTGGACGTGGCCGCAGCCGGTGCTGTCACCGCTGCTTTTCACCTCTCGGGCCAGGTCTGCACGTCGGCGGAGCGTCTTTTCGTCGTCGACGCCGTTCACGATGCGTTTGTCGATGCCTTCGCAGAGCAGACCCGTCGCCTGCGCATCGGCAATGGCCTTGAGAAGTCAGAGATCGGTCCTCTCGTGAGCGAGGCAGCACGAGCCAAAGTGATCCGCCTCGTCGAAGACGCTGTATCGAAAGGGGCCGAGATCGTAACCGGCGGCTGCATACCCGACGAGATGGACACCGGTTGGTTCTATGCCCCAACAATTCTCACCGGGTGCACCTCTCACATGATGCTGATGCACGAGGAGTGTTTCGGCCCCGTCGCAGCCGTCGAGCGCGTGCCAGACTTCGATACAGCGCTCGCCCGAGCCAACGCTTCGCCCTTCGGGCTGGGCGCCTCGGTTTTCACCACACGTCTCGACGAAGCCATGCAGGCTGCCGAAAAATTGCAGACCGGTATGGTCTGGGTGAACAATCCGCTGATCGACAACGACGCTCTGCCCTTCGGCGGCTGGAAGATGTCTGGATTGGGCCGTGAGCTGGGCCGCCAGGGTCTGGACGCATTTCGGCGCTCGAAGATGGTCGTCATAGACCACAAACCCGTGGTGCAGGACTGGTGGTATCCCTACCCGGACGATTGGTTCTACGGCTCGGCTGGCCGCAAGCGCGAATAAAGCGCGGACATGCAGAGGGTTCGCTGCCTCAGAATTCTGCACGTTTTGAGGGCACTTTAGGTGCCCAAGTTGCGTTTTAAGATAAGCTGAGTCATGGTTAACGCTGTGTATCGGCGGCCCGAGCTTGATGTTTTCGAAATGCGTGAAGGCATTTTCCGGGCCCGAAGACTGGAGAGCACGTCAGAGCGTCGAATGGCAAAGACGTGGACGATGTTGCAGACATCGGAGGGTATCGGATCACCTGTAGCGACGAGTTCGCTTGTGTGCATTCCCATGAGATCGAGAGGATGTACGTCCAGCTGGTCGTGACTGCTTCGGGTGGGTCACTCCAAAGCCGATCGCAGCGCCGCAAGACGTTCGAGGCAAGACAGAGCTGGTATCAGAAGCTTTCGGCCACTCGCAGTGATCATACCAGGAATGACGAGTGCCGATCTGCCAGATACCGGCTTGACAATCGAGGTGGTCCGGCGTCGCTGAGCGCCCCTTCGACGGTCGCTCTTCTACCTCCACACCAACACGTTGATCGACCGTGCCGCGTAGCTGCAGCGCGTGCCGATCATGAAGGATGCTTGCGGGCCTATCACGATCAACCAACAGGGAGACGAGTGTGAACAACGACAAACTCATCCGGCGAATTCTGAGAGACCCACGCGCAACACGACGTGAATTCATGGTGGGTGCAACTGCGCTTGGGCTGAGTGCAAGCGCGGCATCCGGTCTGTGGTCAAGGGCACAGGCATCAACGCCGAAAAAGGGCGGTCACGCCAAATTTGGCTTGCTGGGCGGCAACACGTCAGACAGCATGGATGGCGCAACTTACATCGATACGGTGATGATCTGCGTTGCCCGCGCGTGCCGTGACAGCCTTGTCGAAGTCGGCCAGGACAACTCAGCGCAGCCTGGGCTCGCCGAGAGCTGGGAGGCCTCCGAAGACGCGAAGACCTGGCGCTTCAAATTGCGCGCCGGCGTCGAGTTCTCAAACGGCAAGAGCCTCACCACAGAAGACGTGATCAACTCTGTGAACACTCACCGCGGTGAGGATTCCCAATCCGGCGCCAAAGGCGTCTTCTCGGGCATCGCTGACATCAAGGCCGACGGAGACGTGGTCGAGTTCAAGCTCAACGAAGGCAATGCCGACTTCCCGTTTCTGCTCACCGACTATCACATGAACGTCGCGCCGACCGTGGACGGGAAGGCAGACGTCCTGTCGATGCATGGAACCGGGCTTTATCAGATCGAAAACTTCGATCCCGGCATCCGCATCTCGATGAAGCGCGCACCGAATGCCTGGCAGCAGGACAAGTTCGGGTTCTTCGACTCGGCCGAGGTCATCGTCATCTCCGACGGCACTGCACGCCAGAACGCGATCCTCACCCAGTCGGTGGATGCGATCAACCGGCCCGATCTCCGCGCCATGGAGGTGGTCAAACGTGCACCGCATCTGGCGATTCAGGACGTGCCGTCCAACCTGATGTTTACTGCACCAATGCGGGTCGACACTGAGTTCTTCAATGACAACAATGTCCGCATGGCGATCAAACACGGCATCAACCGCCAGGAGCTTCTCGACAAAGTGTTGTTCGGATACGGATCGCTCGGCAACGACAATCCGATCGGGCCCGGCTTCAAGTACCACGCACCTGACATTGTCCAGAACACCTATGACCCGGACAAGGCAAAGTTCTATATGAAGCAGGCCGGGCTCGACAGCCACACGGTGCCTTTGCACACATCCGATACGGCATTTGTCGGTGCAAATGATGCGGCGCAGCTGATCGCATCGTCGCTCGCCGGTGTGGGCATCAACGTCAATGTCATCCGCGAGCCGCAAGACGGCTATTGGTCGAACGTCTGGAACGCCAAGCCATGGTGCAACTGCTACTGGGGTTCCCGACCTGTCGAGGACATGATCCTGTCGATCCAGTACCTCTCCGATGCGCCCTGGAATGACACGGTCTCCAAGGACCCGCGCGTGGATGAATTGATCACCTCAGCGCGGGCGGAGCTCGACGAGACGAAGCGCGCAGGACAGTACCGCGAAGTGCAGGAGCTCGTGAGCCAAAACTTCGGGAACGTCGTCTGGGCCTTCGGGTCCGACGTGGCGGTCGTCAACAAGAAGATTTCCTACGGCCAGATCGGTGGCGGCTGGGAGATGGACGGCGGACATTGCATCAAGCGCTGGTGGATGACCTGAGGACTGAGAGACGCGACACAAAGTGTACATCGCGCGAAAAGATCAAAGGCGGACCCGAGGGTCCGCCTTTCTGCATACTGAAGGCGAGCAGCTGATAACTGCCGCAGTCTGTTCGTGGTCCTAGTCCTTGAGGCGGCTGCGCAACACGATGATCCGGTCGGCGATCGCCCGACCATACTCTTCTAGCGCAAAGTGGCCGGTGTCGAGGATGTGGAACTCGACATCTTTCAGATCACGCTTGTAGGGGTGCGCGCCTTCTTCCGGGAAGATCGGATCGTTCTTACCCCACATCAAAAGCGTCGGCGGCTGGTGTTCGCGGAACAGTTTCTGCCACTCCGGGTATCGTCCTGGGTTGGTGCCATAGTCCAGAAACAACGCAAGCTGGATTTCCTGATTGCCCGGCCGATCCAACAGGTACTGTACGTGCCAATAGTTGTCCGCACTCACCCGCTCGGGGAATTGCATCCCAGTCTGGAACTGCCATTTCGTGCCATCAATCGTCAGAAATGGCCGCAGCTTGTCACCATTCTCTTTCGACGGATCCGCCCAGTAGGCCCGGATTGGGTCCCAGAACTCGAGCAACCCTTCTTCGTAGGCGTTGCCGTTCTGGATGACGAAGGCACTGACGCGTTCGGGATCGGCCTCGAACATCCGAAAGCCCACAGGTGCGCCATAGTCCATGAGATAGACAGCGTAGGTATCGACACCTTTCCGATCGAGCAACTCCGTCATCATGGCTGCGATGTTGTCGAAGGTGTAGTCAAACTCGCTCACCAACGGCATGTCGGAAGCACCAAAGCCGGGGTAGTCCGGCGCGATCACGTGCCACTCCTGGGCAATCATCGGGATCAGGTCTCGGAACATGTGGCTAGACGTGGGGAAGCCATGCAGCAGGACGATCGTGGGATTGGACGGATCTCCTGCCTCCCGGTATGCAACGTTGACCTCTTGGATGATCTCCGAGCGGTACTTCACCAAGCTGACATCTTGCTCGACGGCAACGTCTTCAGCCAGAACAGATGCACTGCCGAGAGGCGTGAGCGCCATGGCCATTGCCACAATGGACGCGCGGGCGAGTTTGGGAAATGTAAGTCTCATGGTTTGGGTCCCTTCGGTTTGAGTTTTGGTGGGGCAGTCAGGCCGGGTTCCGGGCAGCACCCAGCAACTCGGTCAGTCGTTCGTTCTCGGCCTTGAGTTGAGCGATCTCGCCACGGACGGGTTCGAGATGGTCTTCCAGTTCATCAAGCGTCAGGCGCTGTGGAATGTGCTGGGGGCAGTTCCAGTCAAACGCCTCCACGGTGACTAGGACCGCGCGCTCCAGGCGGGCCCGGTACCCAGGCACCGTCAGCTCTGCCGTAAGCTCAGCGTCGTCGGCGAGCTCAACGGTGCGTGCGCGACCCAGTATCTTCACGCGACGCCTGTTGGGATAATCGACCAGGATCAGCGCGACGCGATCATCCGCATTGAGGTTTCCAAGGCTGATGTACTGACGGTTTCCGCGAAAATCAGCATAGGCGATGGTGTGTTCGTCTAGAACCTTCAGAAAACCCGCAGGGCCACCCTTGAATTGAACGTATGGCCAGCCGGTCTCGGAGACGGTCGCTTGGTAGAAACCATCGCGAGCCTCGATAAACGTCGCTTCGGCCGGGCCAAGTCGACCATGGCTCCCGGCTCCGGGCTTCAGCATCTTGGCATAGTGCTTCGCGGAGCCGAGCCGATCCTGCTCTCGTTGCACGGCCGGGGTGAAGGTCAGTTCAAGAAACTTGTGCGCCATGTCATCCTCCGTTGCATTGCTGCTGGACCGAAAGATGGGAGATTTTGCATTTCTGATTAATACATATTATAAATCATATTTTATTCCATATAGTGGAATTATGCATGGACCGCTTCACCGAGCTGGAAACCTTCATTGCCGTGGCCGAAGCAGGTGGTTTCAATGCCGCCGCCCGACGATTGAACCGCTCCCCTCCGTCAGTGACACGGATAATTTCCGGGCTGGAACAGAGGATAGGAACACGGCTCTTCACCCGCACCACACGCCAAATCGCATTCACGGAAGCGGGAGAGCGGCTGTTCACGGATGCCAGGCGCTTGGTGAACGATCTCGAGATCGCAGAGGCGTCCGCCGCTGGCGCGCATCAGGAACCGCAAGGCGTCCTGTCGGTCACAGCGCCCACCATCTTCGGTCGCGTGTGCATTGCTCCGGTGCTGCGAAGTTTCCTCGATCTGAATCCAAGGGTGAGCGTGCAGGCACTCTTCGTCGACAGGATTGTGAACCTGATTGAAGAAGGTCTAGATGTCGCAGTCCGAATTGGTGAACTGCCCGACTCAAGCCTCACCGCAGTTCGGGTGGGAGCCGTGCGCCATGTCGTGGTGGCATCCCCTGCCTATCTGCAGGCGCGTGGCCGACCCGAAATGCCTGAACACCTGACTCATCACCGTCTCGTTTCAGCAAGTCAAATGACGCAAGCGGACAGCTGGCAGTTTGTAGCGGCAGGGCAAAAGCGAAGCGTGCCCATACGTGCGGCGTTTGTGGCGAACAACATCGATGTCTCGATCGATGCAGCTCTCTCGGGCTGGGCAGTTACGCGCGTGCTGTCCTATCAGGTCGCTGATGCGCTTCGATCCGGCAAGTTGGTTGAACTGCTTCCGGGCTTCGAGGACCGAGAGATACCGATTCACCTTGTACACGCGGAGGGACCGTTGCGCGCCGCCAAGATACGAGTGTTCGTAGACCATGCGGCACAAGCGCTGCGCAAGCAGGCCCAAGACTGGGTTGGCTGACGCTTCTCGCTCCAGCCCACGGCCCACGAAGCGACACCACGTGCCGCTCTCGCCCAGGACTAAAGCCAACTCAGACCTTGTAGCGCAGGGTTCGGGCATCTCTGCATGGCGACTGTGCAGGGCTGCGCGTTCATGCAAATCAGCAGGCAAATTATAGTCCGCGCTGTGCCGCAGATGCGGCATCGAACTTGTCACAACGCGGTCAGCACACCCGCCCTACTCGCTTTGGAATTTCACGTCGTTTCTTTTTGATCCGGGCTTTTTGATCAAAACCCCAAGGCTGCGAGGCCTGGAGATTCATCGATGACGCGGCGCGTCGCACGTATCGGAGACCCAGCATGACGTTCTACCAGTATCTCGACACATTCTACGGCACCAACTTGAGCAGTCTCGCAGACAATGGAGCTGATCCAGCTCCTGAAGCTGGTCCAACGGTTGCCGGGAAACACACAATCGCTGAAGAGCAAGAGCTCACGTCGCTCGGCAGCAGCGGCCTCGCCAAACACTCCATAGCGTTGCCTATGGAGTACGGACTGACCTACCCGTCTGAGCCTCTGGACATGGCGGCATCGCGCACGCTGGCGATGGAACAGTCGGTGTTCTCCGAGGCGGTGATCGAGGGGCAAAGACCGATGGTCCTGTTCAATCCCGCGCAAAAGTTCTCGGATCCGTATGTCCTCGGAGATGACGAGGACAACATTCTGTACGGCGACGAGCAGGGCAACATCATTCGGGGCTTCGGCGGCGACGACGAGATGTTCGGCCTCGATGGCGATGACCAGATGTTTGGCGGAGACGGCGACGACCACATGGAGGGCGGCGACGGTTTCGATTGGCTAGAGGGGGGTGAAGGGGACGACACCTATGATGGGGGTGCTCTGAGCGATTGGGCATCGTTCCTCACCAACGCCGACATGCACATCGACCTGCAGAACGGCGTTGCGACTGGTGAGGGGAATGACACGCTGATCAGCATCGAAAACGCAGATACCGGAATGGGCACCGGCAATGACACGATGTTCGGCTCAGATGTCAGAAACATTCTCAATAGCGGTGTGGGAGACGACATTCTCTTTGGCTTCCTTGGTGATGATGCTCTGCAGGCCGGCGGTGGCAACGACTTCCTGTCCGGAGGGGAAGGCGATGACTATGTCAACGGTGCTTACGGTTCCGACATCCTGCTTGGCGACGAAGGCGACGATGAGCTCAAGGGCTTTCAGGATGACGATCTTCTGATCGGCGGCCTCGGTTCGGATGAAATCACAGGCGGAACAGGTTCGGATGTGTTTCGCTGGCGGCCCGGTGATCTTGGCATGGACACGCTTGTGGACTTCACACTGGGAGAAGACCTGCTCGATTTCGCCGACAACTTCCTCGCAGAGGAGATCGGACTTGGCGTCGCTTGGACTGATGTCTTCCTAACCGTCTACGCTGGCGCTGACACGCTGCTTGCGGCGAACACGGCCGAAGCTGGTTGGCAATGGATCGCGAGGCTGGAGGGTATCACTCAGGAAGAAGCAATCGCCGCTTTCGACGAAGGCTCGATCCTGGCTGACAGTGATGTGGACGGGTTCGCCATTCCTCCAGACCCGGCTGATGCTGGTGGCGGTTGGCAAATCGCTCAACAGCTCGTGGAGTTCGAAACCGACTCGATCTGGATGTAAGTGATCGCTGCGACGCCACACACCTATTCCGAAGCGAACTCGCTCTCCAGCAAGTCATCCGGAAGCGTCGCTCACCCGGTCCGGCCTGTTCACCGCAGGTCCAGGACCGGGCCTCGGCTGCGTTTTGCAGCCAGCGCCAAAGAGAATGACGCCAGACGCCGATCATCAGCCCATTGTCCCCCGGCGATCTGCGCGAAATGGAAGCAGCCTGTAGCGGCAGGCCGGATGCGGCTCGACAGAGCGAGCGATTCCCAGTTCACTCACCTCATGCGTTCAACGATCATCAGCCTTGTAGCCGCATTGGGGATCGCAGGATCTTCTTCCGCGGAAGTTCCGGTCGACTTGGAGCTGATCCTCGCGATCGACGTGTCGCGATCGATGACGCCACGCGAACTTGAAATCCAGCGACGCGGTTACGCCGAGGCTCTTGTCAGCGATGATGTTGTGCAGGCAATCGGGCTTGGACCACACGGGCAAATTGCGCTGATGTATGTTGAATGGGCGGGATACTACTCCCAGCGCCAGATCGTAGACTGGTCTCTCATCCGGACACGAGAGGATGCAAAGGCGTTCGCGGAGCGGCTGACAGCCGATTTCAATGAAGCGCTTAGACGGACTTCGATTTCGGGGATCATCGAATATGCGATCCCACGTTTTGAACAGAACGGCTATGATGGGCAAAGGCACGTCATCGACATTTCCGGAGACGGCCCGAACAATCAGGGCAGACCCGTTCTCTCAGCCCGCGCTGATGCCGAAGCGCGAAACATCACAATCAATGGGCTCCCGCTAATGACCCGCGAGGGCATGGGCTCCCAGTGGCATCTCGATGACCTCGATCAGTACTATCGTCACTGCGTGATCACGGGACCAACCGCTTTCGTCATCCCGGTGCTAAAGTGGGAGGACTTTCCGGCCGCCGTTCGGCAGAAGCTGGTGCTGGAGCTGGTCAACCAGCTGCCAGAACACGAGCATGTACATCACGCGGAAGGCTACGACTGCCTGATCGGCGAGAAGATCTGGGAAGACATCATGGGTGACTGGAACTGATGCGCTCGACGTGCGTCTGCGGGCCAGAGCGAAAAATAGTTTGCTCAGCTGTTGTCCAAATACTTCATAGGTTCCGTTTCATGTGCTCGAAGATCGCCTTCCGGCAGGCGGCCTGATCTCGGGCCAGAGCAGCATCGACGATCGCTTGGTGCTCGACGATGATCGCCTCGAAGTAGTTGTTGCCGAAGTCACGCTGCACTCCCACAAGCTGTTGACGAAACTGAAGATAAACGCGCCCGAAGGTTTCGATCAGCAAGGGCGACGCACAAGACGATATCAGAGTCTCGTGAAACTCGAGTTCGGCGTCGGTCCAGAGCGGCATGAAAGGTTGTACATCGACTTCTTGCGCGATCTGGCGTTCGATGTGGAGAAGCTTGTGGTGGGCGGCAGCAAGCTCGGCTTCCCAGGCCACACCACCGCGCTCCATTGATGCAGCTGCCCCTTCGCTTTCAAGCAGGATCCGGAACCTCGCAACGTCACGACGACGCTCCAACGAGCTCGGGGTTGCGCGAAACCCGCGCTGCATCTGGAACTCGACCAGACCAATGCCGCACAGTCGCATCAGCACGTCGCGCACGGTGTTCGGGGAGCAATCGTAGTTTCCTTGCAGTTCGGCGGGCTTGAGCTTGACCCCGGACGCAAGCCCACCCGAGACGAGCTTGGCTTTCAAGTCGTCATAGATGTCCAAGCTGTCGAACCGTCGGTTGATGGCGGGTCTCCTCGCGTTCGAATTTACGGCAGAATTTTGATATTTCTACTTGGATTCTGAATTTTTGAAAATTCCAAAAATCGGTTGTCCCCCCTATGAACCGTTGGTAGTGTCCAGCTTCAACGTCCGACGCTGCCGACAAGAACGGCCGGACTGGGATGAAAACCGGGAGGACCACCATGAGAAAGTTCACACTCGCGGCAGCAGCCGTCAGTGCCTTTGCCCTCGGCGCCAGCGCCGCGATGGCGCAAACCACAAACCTGCGCATTCAGACTCACTTCTCACCCGAAACGCTGTCGGGCCAGATGGCGGCGAAATACATCGAAGACATCCAGGAGATGTCGAACGGCGAAATCCAGGTCGAGATGTTTTACGCCTCGTCAGTTGTGAAATCTGCCGAGACATTCGACGCTGCGGCAACCGGCATTCTCGATTGCGATATGACCGGTGGGTCTTACCAGACCGGCAAGAACCCGGCTTTCCAGTTTGCGGGCGACCTTATGGGTGGCTACGCCAATCCCTACCAGCAGATGGCCTGGCTGCTGCATGGTGGCGGACGCGAGGCGGTCAACACGCTCTATAACGATCACAACATGGAGTTCGTCGGCTGGTGGATTCCCGGACCAGAATCGCTGAGCTCCACCGCCCCGATCCGCGGCGTAGAAGACTTCAAGGATTGGAAGTTCCGCTCGCCCCCGGGAATGGCGACACTGGTGTTCAAGAACCTCGGCGCCTCACCGATCGTGATGGACTTCAACGAGATTTTCACAGCGCTCGAGACCGGGATCATCGACGGCGCGGACGCGGCCAACCTGACCAACAACATTGGCCTTGGTCTCTACGACATAGCCAAGCACACCAACTACCCCGGCTTCCACTCGATGCCGGCGGACCATTTGGCCTGCCGCAAGGATGTCTGGGATGCGATGCCGGCACACCACAAGAAAATCATGGAAGTGGCGATGGACAGCCTGGCGCTGCACAATGCCACCATCAATGAGGTCAAGAACTCGCAGAACGCCGTCGATCTTCGCGCCAAGGGCGTGAACCTTTACGAATGGTCACCGGAAGAGCTGAGCAAGTTTCGCACCGCAGTAAAAGCTGGCTGGACCGAGTTCGCAACGACCCCGGAAGCAAAGGCCCTGTTGCAGAGCCACATCGATTTCCTCGTCGGCATGGGTGCGATGTCAGCCGAGTGAGGTCCTACCGAATGCATAGTTTGCGGCGGGGCTGACTGAGCCCCGTCGTTCTTGCTTCTTGGTACTTAAAAGACATCCGGTCAGTGACGACCGGATCGCTCGCCTGGGCTAAGAAGGCAATTGGGGGGAAACGCTGTGGCGGAGAAAGCCGGTGGGTTGTGGGAGTGGCTGATTCCTGCGTGTTTCCTCGTTTGCATGGGCTGGGCAATCTGGCACACACCTGCATACATTCTGGATTTCATACCACCCGACAATCCGGGCCTGGTCGACCAGATGTCGGCTCTCCATCTTCGCAAGGATGTCACGCCCGGAATGCCTGGCCTGTTCGGCGGTTATGCCGATCCCTTTGACTGGGCCGCCTTGATCCTGATTCCGGTCTTGTTCGTGCTCGGGGCGCTTGGCCTGAAAGTCTATGCCATGGAGTACCAGGCTTGGCGTCCAGTCGACCGAATTGCGCTCTTCTTCGGACGCGCGACAATGATCATGATCATCTCAATGACGGGCGTAATGCTCTACGAGGTGTTTCTGCGCTACGCACTCGAGGCGCCCACGCTGTGGGCAAACGAGCTCACACTTTGGATCGCCGGCTTTGTGTTCCTCTGTGCCGGGCTCTACGCGATGCAACAGCGCTGCCACATTCGCATATTCTTGCTCTATGATCTGTTCCCGCGCTGGCTTCAACGCGCCTGTGATGTGTTCTCGGCCAGTCTGCTGGTGATATTCGCATTCTTTATGTTCTACGGCAGCTACAAGCAGGTCTTCATCACGAAGTTCTACAAGTGGGAAATGTTCGGGACGGCCTTCGATCCGCCAATTCCCGCCACAGTTCAACCGGCCATACTGATCATCATCACGCTCGTCGCCCTGCAGGCGGTTGTCAATGTGATCAGTGACTGGAACCTCGAGCCGGAAACCCACACGGCCGCTGACGACATAGACGCCGAAGAACTGGAAGCGATCAAGAAAAGCGTCGGGGCGAACTGATGGACATCGGTACGATCTCGATCGTTCTCGTTCTCGGACTGATCTTCCTTCTAGGGATTGGCATGCCGCTGGGCTTTGCGTCCGCGGTCCTTGCGTTGGTCGTGATGATCCTCAAGTTCGAGCCGACGCTCATCACTGATCCGCTGAGCTTTGGAGAGGGGCTGCTGACTAGCAGGCCGGGCACCGGCCCGCTGTACATACTGACACAGAAGATCTTCGACCTGATGACGGAGTATGTACTGATCTCCGTTCCATTGTTCATCTTCATGGCGGCCTTGCTGGAGCGATCCGGCGTTGCCAAAGAGATGTACGATGCGCTTGATTTCTGGCTCTCCCGGGTGCGCGGTGGTATCGCAATCGTCACGTCGATCATGGCCGTCATCATGGCTGCGATGTCAGGCATCATTGGCGGAGAGGTCGTGCTGCTGGGCCTGATCGCGCTGCCGCAGATGCTGAGGCTCGGCTACAATCAGAACCTCGCCATCGGAACAATCTGCGCCTCAGGCTCGCTCGGCACAATGATCCCGCCGTCAATTGTCCTGATCATCTTCGGACTTATCACAGAGACCTCGATCAAGGCATTGTTCACCGCGGCCTTCGTGCCGGGCTTCATGCTCGCCATGTTCATCATCACCTATATCGTGATCCGCACACAGCTTCGGCCAAGCGATGCTCCGCTGCCCGACCCCGAACCCGACGATCCGACCGGACGCGAGAAACTCGGCATGTTCGGAGGGTTCCTGTCGATCTTGCTGGCCGGAGTTTCAGCACTCCTCTTCCTGCGGGCGCTCTACTTCACTCTGACGGGCCAGAACCTGCTGGCCGAGAACGTGGACCCGATCTTCCTTGGAATGACCCATCATCTGCCATGGCTTGCTGCCACATCGGCGCTTGGCCTCGTCCTTGCGGTGGTGGTTTTCGGGCGCAGGCGTTCGGCACTCGGCTGGCGGCACGGCAGAGGGCTTGTGGCCCCTCTCACCGTCATCGGCGTGGTGCTGGGTTCGATCTACGGCGGCATTTCCGGGATAACCGAGGCAGCAGGCATGGGCGCGCTGGCGGTCTTCTTGATCGCACTCCTCCGCGGGGAAGCATCTGTCGGCCTAATGTGGGACAGTCTGATGCGGACGCTGCGTTCGACTGGCACGATCATCTGGGTGACGATCGGAGCTGCAGCGCTCTCCGGCGCGTACACCCTGGCCGGAGGGCCCAACTACATCGCAGGCCTCATTGTGGGTTCGGAGATGCCAACGATGCTGGTGCTGCTGACCATGATGCTGATCCTGTTGTTCATGGGCGCCTTCATGGACTGGGTGGGCATCGTTCTGCTGATCATTCCGGTCTTCCTCCCGATCGTGCGAAAATTGCCGATTGAGGAGATCGGATTCATCGGTCAGTTGGACCCCAAGTACATCGCAGTCTGGTTCGGTGTTCTGTTCTGCATGAACATGCAGGTGAGCTTTCTCAGTCCGCCGTTTGGGCCGGCGGCGTTTTATCTGAAATCGGTGGCGCCGGCGCACATCTCGCTCACGGACATCTTCCGCGGGTTCCTTCCGTTCATCATGATCCAGCTGCTCGCATTGAGCGTGCTGATCATCTGGCCGAACATCGTGACCTTACTGCTCTGAAGAGACTGAAATCATCCTGGTAAGGCGGAGTGAGAGCCGGTCACTGGTTGTCGAGGACCACCGACCGCGAACAAAGATGTTCGTCTGATGAGAATTGCAAAGGTGACTCCGCCGGTGCAATAGAGGTGCCTCCGGGATTCGGCAGACGAGGGACCCATGCCGCACAACATTCTGATTCTTGGGGCATCTTACGGCTCGTTGCTCGCGACAAAACTTCTAATGGCAGGTCACAACGTGACCCTCGTTTGCCGAGCCAAGACCTCGGAGCTCATAAACCGTGATGGCACCGAAGTCCGCATCAAACTCCGGGATGAGGCGATGCATCGCGCGATTTTTTCACGCGATCTGCCGGGGCAAGTCGATGCCTCCACTCCTGAAGACGTCGATGTGTCCCGCTATGATCTTGTGGCGCTGGCGATGCAGGAGCCGCAGTACACAAACCACACGATCCGTGTGCTCATGATCAAAATTGCCGAGGCCAAGCTGCCATGCCTCTCGATCATGAACATGCCGCCCCTGCCCTACCTCAAGCGTATTCCGGCTCTGCAGGGCATGGACCTGGACGAGGCCTTCACCAACGCACAGGTATGGGACCGGTTTGAACCTGGGCTGATGTCGCTCTGTTCCCCTGATCCGCAAGCGTTCCGACCGCCAGAGGAAGCTGCCAACGTGCTGCACGTCGGTCTGCCGACGAACTTCAAGGCGGCTACGTTCGAGGACTCGGCCCACAATGAGTTGCTGAGGGAGTTGGAAGCCGACATCGCTGACGTCACCCTGGACGGTAAGGACGTGCCGGTGAAGCTGAAGGTATTCGACTCGCTCTTCGTGCCGCTGGCGAAGTGGTCGATGCTGCTCACCGGCAACTATCGCTGCATCACCCCCCATGAACCGCGTGCAATCCGCGACGCCGTGCATGAGGACATCGAGCTCTCACGGAGCATCTACGCCCACGTAGATGCGATCGCATTGCGCCTGGGAGCGGATCCCAAGGACCAAGTTCCTTTCGAGAAGTACGCCAAAGCTGCAGAGAGCCTCCTGAAGCCCTCGTCGGCGGCTCGGGCAGTGGCTGCAGGCGCGCCTTTCATCGAGCGGGTCGACTTGCTGGTGAAACTGATTTCACATCAGCTCGAAATGCCCAATGCCGAGATCGACCACACAGTCGAGACCGTAGACCATAAGCTTGACGAGACGATCGTGCCTGGCTGATCAGGCAACTGGGGAGCGATCGGAGTGCGGGAGGTTGGCCGTGCTCCCACGTGACCTGTTCCGTCCGGAGGCTCGATATGCTTGAGTTCAGGGAGTGTCCTGAACCGAGGGTCCAACATGTACGGCATCCTGATCTACGACGGCGTTGAGCCCATAGATGTGGGCGCGACGTTCGGCGTCCTCTCGATGGCACGTCGCGTTGCCCCCGATCTGCAATTTGCAGGGGTCGCGCGCACTGCCGGCCCCGTCACCTGCGCCAACGGCCTTCAAGTCATTGCTGATCATGGGTTTGACGATGCGCCGGCCTTCAACCATCTCGTCGTTACCGGTGGACCGGGTTGGCAAGCGGCGGCGCAAGACCCAGCAACCCTCAGATATCTGCAAACATCGCGGGCGAGCATGGCGTCGATCTGCACCGGAGCAATGATCCTGGCTGCTGCCGGAATTCTTGATGGTCGACAGGCCACAACGAAAGTCGAGGTGTTTGAGGGCGAGACAAGCCCGCTCCGCCTTTTGAGCGATCAGACCAAAACTCAAAAAGCTGCCATCGTCGAAGATCGGGACGTTGTGACCAGTGGCGGAGTTACCTTGGGGATCGACGCAATGTTCTACCTGCTCGAGAAGTCTCACGGCGCAGATGTCGCGCGCCAAACCGCTCGCGTGATGGAGTACAGCCGAGCTCTCGCTGCGAACCGGGCTGCACTTGGGTACGTTTGAGGGCGGTGACGCAACCAATCACCAGCCATCGGGATCGATGTTAAACTGATGAACTCTGGCTGTAGAACGGCTGCACCTCGGCAGCGTCAAAGTAGTTCTCATAAAACTTCTCGACATGCGGCAAGAGCTGCTTGGCAAGACCCCGCCGCTCGACCTCTTCCTCCGTGAGTGCGCGGGTGAGATCCTTGCGAAGCTGTTCCAGTGCTGCTTGCCGGTCGAGCTTGGTGAACTTGCCACCTTCGTAGATGACTTCGCCTGCACACATGACCATATCGACTCCTTCGGACTTCGAGCGTTGGATCACCGCGTCCAGAACCGGATACTCCGGATCGAGATAGGGATAGGCCAGCTTGTCCCAGTCTATCAGGACCATGTCAGCGCCGAGCCCTACCTCGATCTTACCTATCGACCCGCGAAACGCCGTGGTGGCAGCCCCGCCAGACGTCGCCATCCTCAGCACTTGCGCTGCGGTCGGGACACTGTCGTCCATGCCGGGCGTACGGTGCGCGTTGAGAACCATCCGGAGTTCCTGCAACATGTCGCGGTCGTCGTTGATGCCTGCCTCATCCATCCCCATGGCTGTGTTGACGCCGTGCTTCTCCCAGACGTTGAGAGGTCCGACCCCCGAGCGCAGCCGGAAGTTCGACGAGCAGTTGTGGCAGATATGCGTTCCGGTTTCCGCAATGCGCTCGATGTCCGAGTGGTTCAGCCAGACACCGTGCCCAAGCGTCATCCGCGGACCCAACAGTCCGAACCTGTCAATGTATTCCAAAGCCGTACCACCACCACGGCGCTTCGCGTACTCCTTCTGGAAAGCCGTCTCGACTAGGTGCATGTGCAGCGGTGCATCGAAACGCTGGGATGTATCTGCAAGACGTTCCAGCGCCGCATCAGAGCACCAGTGCAGGTTGGCAGGCGCGAGCTGAATCCCGATCCGCTCATGATTGTGGTGCTGCGCATGCAGAGCTTCGAACATCATCATGAAGTCGTCGAGGTCCATGCCGAAGCGGGCAAAGTGGCGCTCCATCGGAGGACGCAAATCCTCGGGAAGCGAAGCGACAAACTCAGCATCGTCCATGTAGACGAGGCGGTTCTGATCGCGGAGCGCGAAGGAATAGCTCACGCGCATGCCGATGTCATCATAGGCCCGCAGCACCTCGTTGGCGCCAGCGGTGACCGCATCGATCTTGCCTGGGATCCAACCATGAATGTGCTGTACCGTGGTCACCCCAGACGAGATCATCTCGAACGCGGAGTAGAGGGTGTCGAGGTAGAGATCGACTGCGCGGCACACCAGTCGCGTGACAAACCAGAGCTCGAGGGGCATGTCAGGCGATCCAAGCTGGACCGGGGTCAGCCCGACATGATGATGGCCGTTCACGAAGCCAGGCATCAGCACTTGCCGTCCCGTGCCATGGACAGGCAGTTCCGGGTGCGCAGCGCATATCTCGGAGTAGGGACCGACGGCGCGAACCTTTCCGTCCTCGACGAGCACGGCTCCGTCGTCGATCTGGCTCCATGAGTGCCGATCCGCGACGCCCGTGATTACATGGCGGGCGCGGACTATGCTGGTGTTCATTCTGATCCCCCTCAGGTCAGCGCTTCTTGTTCTGCGAACGCTCGATCCACTTCGGCGCTGAGAATGTCCGTCAGGTGCTGGCGGAGCGCTTGCGCCTCGGCGGAAAACGGGTCACGCGGTCGTGGCTGATCGACAGGCACGATTTCCTTTATCCGCCCGGGTCGGCTGGTGAAGACGGCGACGCGATCTGCCAGAGCAACGGCCTCGTCGATATGGTGGGTCACGAAAAGGACCGACGCGCCAGATGCCCGCCAGACATCGAGCAAGAAGTCCTGCATCTTGGCGCGCGTCTGAACGTCCAGGGCGGCGAACGGCTCGTCCATCAACAGCACCTTCGGCTCCATCGCCAGCGCGCGTGCCACGGCGACCCGTTGGCGCATCCCGCCTGAGAGCTCATCCGGACGTTTGTCGATTGCGGCGCGTAGTCCCACCTTCGACAACACATCTTCCGCCACTTCTTTGCGCCGCGGCGCCTCTGCTCCCCCGAGCGACAGACCGAACGTTACGTTTTGGCCAACGGTGAGCCAGGGAAACAGCGATGTCTCCTGAAAGATCAGCGACCGGTCCGGTCCGGGACCCTCGATGGGCTTGCCGAAGGACGTGATCTCGCCTGATGTCGCCTTTTCCAGTCCCGCTGCCAGATACAGCAAGGTGGACTTGCCGCAGCCTGACGGGCCAAGCAGCACAACGAACTCACCGGGAGCGACGTCGAGGTCAACCGTCGCGATGGCCTCATGCGCGCGCCGCGTGCCGATCGCCCAGATTTTACCCGTACCTCGGCAAGAGATTGCAGACAGCATCATCCGAGGCTCCCCTGCCCTTTGGGCACCCAATACAGAATGCGCGACTGCAATGTCCGCAGCCCATAGTCGAACATGAACCCCGTCAGTCCAATGAGAACGATGGTGAAGAACACCAGACCTGGATTGAACGTGTTACGCGCCAGCATGATCACCTGCCCGAGCCCATATCCGACACCCGTTGCTTCAGCGATAAGAACCACCATCCAGGCGGCGAACAGGTTGAGGCGGAGCACAACCAGCAAGCCGGGCAAGATCGCCGGCAGAATAACCCTGGTGTAGATCTGGCGCTTCGAGGCTCCCATCGTCCGCGCAACGTTGATGTAGTTCTTGTTGACGCTGTCAATCTGCGTGATCGTTGCGAGCGTCATTGTGAAGAACAGCGCGATGAAGACCATAAAGATCGCCGGCGCGTCTCCGATCCCGAAGAGGAATATTGCCACCGGCAACCATGCAATCGGAGAGACAGGCGCCAAAAGCGTGATCGTCGGCAGCGTCAGCTTCTCCATCAGCATCCAGTATCGAATTGCAATGCCGATCGAAATCGAGATGAAGGACGCAAGCAGCAGGCCTAGGATCACACGATAAGTCGACGAGACAATCGTGATGACCACCGCCATCTCCGGTGAAGGCGCGTCTGATGCGCCAGCACCGATCTGCCATCGTTGTGCCGTGTTGAAGTTCTTTGCCTGCCCGGCGAAGTCACCCATGAAGATGTGAGGAGGCGGAAGCAGTTTGGGGTCCGCCCAACCAATCAGCCAGAGAAACTCCCAGATCAGCGCGAAAAGGCCAACCGACACGATGCCCCAACCGATCTTGGGAGCCAACTGCTGCCATAGCTCTGCAAGAGCCGACGGCGGGGACTGTGCCCCGCCGACCGCGGCGTCCGTGCTGGCCATCAAGCCGACTTAACAGTGAGCGAGGCGTAGAGCTCGGGGTTCTCTGCTATCACTGCTTCCAGCATCGACCAATCGATCGCGCTGTCATCGGGTTTCTTCTTTATGTAGCCCATCTCCATGAGGCTGTCGGTGCGCCCGAGGATAAAGTCCGTATTGGCGCGCTGATCGACCATCGGCGGCTGCTTGGTGGCGCCAATCACCGCGTTTTCCATCGAGGTCTTGTAGTAGGTGCCGACAACCTCATCGAGCACGGCTTGCGTTTCCTGCTCGAACGCCAGTTGTGACTTCATCATCGCCTTGATGAGCGCCTTGATGGCGTCCGGGTTCTCGGCGATCAGGCTGTCGCGGGCGCACAGCACGCAATCTGTGTAGTTTGCGCCGTAGATGTCCTTGCCGTCCGACAGCATGTGGCAGCCTTCGACATCGTTGAGGAGGCTGGTGGCGTAAGGCTCGATGGTGCAGATCCAGTCGAGTGCACCGGCTTTAAACGCCTCGACCGCTTCGGGCGTGTTGCCCACATAGCGCACGTTCACATCGGACATCTTCACGCCGTTCGCCTTGAGGTAGTCGTAGGGCAGCACCTCGAGCGTATCGAGCTGGAACGTCCCCAGTGTCTTGCCTTTCAGTTTCTCGGCACTGTCGAGGCCGGGCTGCGAGACGATCGCACAGCCCTCGATTCCAGAGCCCGCCACTATTTTTACTGGTGCGCCAGCGTCATAGAGCGCGACAAAGCTCGTGTAGGGAAGCACGCCCACGTCCACCAGACCCGCACCGAGGAACGTAACATGTTCTGCGAAAGTCGGCGTGTTTACGAACTCTAGGGTCAGCCCGTCTTCTTGTGCGGTCTGCCGAGCATGGCTCAAGAACAACGGGAGATTGCAAAACCCAGTGCCATGGGTCGACTTTACAGTGCTTGCGGCTGCCGCCACTCCAGGCAAACCAGATGCGATGCTCAATCCAAGCGCAGAAGCTGCTCCTGACTTAAGCAGGTCACGTCGGGTAAAGTCGATTCCTGATACATCTGGAAAGTTGCGATTGCCTTCTCGTTCGCACATAACGGCGCTCCTTGTGTTTCAGACGCAAGGGGCTCGGGATTTCGGTTGGTCCTGGGATCCCGAGCCACCTCCCCAACCGTTAAGCAATATTTGTGCCATGCAAGCAGAATTCCGAACGCAGTAGCAGAACGCGAAGTTGTTGATATGATATAACATTTCATTTTTCTGCTGTCGGCAGCCTAGGCGAGTTGCGGTGCCCCAACCAGACTTCCTGCACATTGGCCCGATACTTGCTTAGACATAAGATGGTCGGTGCGCGAGAACCGGTTGGAGCGAAGTAGATGACACCACCCGCCGAACCACCATCGGATAATATGGAGCGCACACCTATCCGCCTGGGCATGCTAACTCCGTCCTCGAACACCGTGCTGGAGCCGATCACGGCGGCAATGCTGGCGGAGTTGCCCGACGTGACCGCACACTTCGGACGGTTCCGAGTGCTCAAAATCTCGCTTGAGGAAGACGCGCTGGGGCAGTTCACCGCCGACCCGATGCTGGACGCCGCTGAGCTGCTGGCAGACGCCAAAGTTCAGACGATCTGTTGGAACGGGACATCCTCGGGCTGGATGGGGTTCCAGACCGATCGTGATCTTTGCACCAAGATCGAAGCGCGGACCGCGGTGCGGGCCTGCTCCTCCGTTCTGGCGCTGAACGAGATCCTGCAGACCACAGGCGCCCGACGCATCGCGTTCGTGACGCCGTATCTCGACGAGATCCAGAGCGCGATCAACGCAAACTATGTCGCCGAGGGCTTCGAGGTCGTGACCGACCGTCACCTCGGCGATCCTGGGAACTACTCATTCTCCACCTACACTGAAGAGGATATCCTCGAGATGTGCCGGGCCGTGGCGGCAGAAAAACCCGACGCGATATCAGTCTTCTGCACGAACTTTCGAGGTGCCAGCATCGCCCCGAAGATTGAGGCGGAGACGAACATCCCCGTCTACGACACGGTCTCCACGGCCCTGTGGAAATCGATGAAAGTGGCGGGCGCTGACCCAAGGCGCATCAAGGGCTGGGGACGGGTGTTCGATATCTAGGGCGCCCGAGAGATGACCGACTAGGGCCCAAGACCAAGCAAAATGGTCAGCGGACAAGCCCCTGCGTCGAGGCTTCTCCGGTCTCTTTCCTGGAGGTATCGATCTTCGTGGCAACTGCTAACATGGGCATCCAGAAACCCGGCATCTGGGGATCGCTCAAGTCCGTTTCGGCGTTTTAGAGTTATCTGAATGGAGGGCACACCAATCACTTCGTCCGCAGACCAAGGTCTCCACGCCGAGATTGGCATGCTCGAGGTCTGCTTTTGAGCGGGCTCGATACGGCCCGTCGCCTGTTCGATGAGCTCGCGCGGGAAACCGCAGACCCGCCCGGCATCACCCGCGCAAGCTTCGGCGCTGGCGAAGCAAAGGCTCATGAAATGATCCGGCGGGAGAGCAGGCGGATCGGTCTCGAACAGCGCACGGATGCCATCGGAAATCTCTATGTGACCTTGCCCGGGATCGACCGCGCGCTGCCAGCACTGATGTGCGGTTCGCATCTCGACAGTGTTCCACATGGCGGCAACTTTGATGGGGCAGCAGGTGTGCTGGCGGGACTGGCTCTGCTCGAAGACTTGGCAGTTGGTCCGAAGCCGCAGTCTGACGTGACAGTCATGGCGATCCGGGCCGAGGAGATGATCTGGTTTCCTGAACACTATCTCGGGAGCCGTGCAGCGTTCGGCCTGCTGCCCGCTGACAGTCCTGATCGGGTGCGCCGCGCCGATACTGGGCGGACGCTGGCCGATCATATGTCCGAAGCCGGGTTCGATCCTCAACTGATCCGGTTGGGCCAAGCATCTCTCGACCCCGAGCGTATACGTGCCTTTGTCGAGCTCCACATCGAACAAGGCCCAGTCCTCGTAGAGCACGATGTGCCCGTTGGGATCGTCAGTGCCATTCGCGGCAACGTTCGGTATCGCTTTGCGTCGATCCTCGGACAATCTACGCATGCGGGCGGTGTGCCGAGGGCCAGTAGACGCGACGCGGTGCTTGCGGGAGCTGAACTGGCATCGGCGCTCGAGGATGAATGGATCAACATGGAACGGGATGGCCATGACCTCGTGCTCACGATCGGGGAATTCTCCACCGATCCAAGGCAGCATGGCATCACAAAGGTGCCCGGCGCGCTGAGTTTCACGCTCGATTTCCGCAGCGCAGACCCAACCACATTGGATCGCTTCGACGCCTTTATCCGGGCGACTGCGATCGAGATCGCGCAGAAGCGTGGCGTGATGATCGAACTCGGAGCGCATACCCGAGCTGCCCAGGCTGAGATGAGCCCCGACCTTCGAGGCTGCCTTCTGGCTACGGCGAAAGCCGAAGGGATCGCTGTGCACCAGATGCCATCAGGTGGCGGACACGATTGCGCAGTGTTTGCGGGCCAGGGGATTCCTGCAGCGATGATTTTCGTGCGCAACGAAAACGGCAGTCACAACCCGGATGAAGCAATGGATTTCGATGACTTCGCAGCGGCTTACCAGGTGCTCCGTTCCTGGGCAGAGGACTTTGTCGCGACACCCTGACAGACAACGCTCACTCCGGCGCCTGCAACGCGCCAAGCGATCGAGAAACGCCGCAAAGCCCTCCACTCACGCGAGCGGCGAAGCTGCCCATGGAAGGCTTGCGCAGACCAAGTTCAATCATCGCACGCGCCATCAAAGCGCCTGCCCGTCCCCCATCGATCAGAGGGACAGGGCTCGAAGCCTGCGCTCGCCGCGCAGCGCCAGCGAGGACAGCGCCCAGCAGAACGACCACATCGGCACCGTCTGTCGCAAGCTTCACCGCCGCAGCACCGAGTAACGCGTCAAGCTCGTCCCTGTCGCCTTGGTGATAGGCGGACGGCACCTCCAGTGCCTCCCAGCCCGCGAGGTCGCGCTGCACATCGCAATGCCCCAGCGTCTCATGATAGAGGGGCGTGACACTCTCACCGAGTGAGATGTAGCCGATGTTGCCACCCGCCATCCTGGCCATGGCCACGGATGCCTCCGACATCCCCACGACCGGAACGTCAAGCGCCTCACGCAAGACAGCAAGGCCCGTGTCAAAGGACACGGCCAACATCACGGCGTCGACAGAACCTGCGTGGGCGGCCGCAGCATCCACAACGCCGTGGCATGCAACGGCATGATCGAGGCGCGTCTTGATCACGGCAGGTCCGAAGCTTGCGGTTGCGTCGACGACTTCCGCAGTCCCATTCAGCGTTGCCCGCATCTCGTCGCCAACCACGCGGGTGATGAACTCGGTCGTATTCGCGTTGAGACAGAGGATGCGCATCACGATCGCCTGCCCGGCATCGCCCGCGCGAGACGGGTCCCGCGCTGTTCCGTGCTGATGATCAGGTCATAGATCATGCGTCCATCCGAGGTGCCCAAACTTGCAGGCCGCGGGCCGTCCGCCAGCACTCGGCAATCTGGCGACGTGAAGCAAACCAGACACCCCCCTTCCGATTCATGTGACGCAGCAGCCCCTCCAGTCCACCGATGCGAGCCGGGCGGCCGATCGTGCGCAGATGCAACCCAACAGACATCATTCGCGCCTCTGTTCGGCCTTCCTCCCACAGCCGGTCGAAGGCGGCTGCACAGTAGCTCGAAAAATCGTCAGCATGCACGAATGCGCCGCCGGGACGGAAGCGCATGTCATTCGTGTCGAAAGCATAAGGCAGAACAACGTGATCAATGCTGCCATGACATTCGATACGTGGAATGTCGTCGTCGTAGGCATCGGAGTCGTACAGAAAGCCACCATGTTCCAACAACAGCGACCGCGTATTGAGGCTCGAAGCCGATCGCGTGTGCCAGCCGACCGGCGGCGTTCCCAAGATCTTGGTGAGTTCGGCATGGGTCTTGGCAATGACCTCACGCTCTTCGTCGAGCTCCATGTAGGCATGTGACTGCCAAACCCACCCGTGGCAGCTCACTTCATGCCCGCGCCGAACAGCGTCCTGCAGCAACCAAGGCGAGCGCCGTGCTGCGCGTCCGCAGGTGGAGAACGTCGCGGTAGCGCCTGCAGCGTCGAGGGCCTCGACGATCCTGCGGTACCCGGCGCGCGGACCGTAGCCATAGTGGCTTTCCATGCAGGGATCAGGCCGACCGATCACTTCTTCGGCGGCCTCGTGGACGCCTTCGTTGACGTCATCGCCATCAGCGATTGACCGCTCGGCCCCCTCTTCGACATTGACCACGAAGGACACCGCCAGGCGCGCGGCGTTCGGCCAGGGCGGAGGTGGCGCACCTTGCCAGTATCCAGCGAAGTCTCGGCGATCCGTGCTCATGAAACCCACTAACACCCGATTTCAAAAGAACTGAACACGAAAGTCGATGCTGCCACAAAATTTGTGCAAACACGCTCCAAGCGCCTATTGCGTAAGCGTTTTTCGTGCGGGATCCCAGTGCACAAAGACACCTTGCAACCCCAGACCAAGGAGTGGCGTGCATCCCGCAGGACACCGCCAGTGCAGACCTGTTTGTGACGTCCTGCACCTCGGCGCGCGCCGCGGGTCTCAATCGCCAATGGTCACCACGATGTTTCCAACAACATCGCCTGCTTCCTGCGCCTCATGAGCCTCCGCGATTTCGCCCAACTCGAAGGACCGGCCAATCCTGATCGGAAGCGCCCGACGACGGAGCAGACCATCGACCCCCGCAATGGCTTTCAAACGGTCCTCCGCGGAAAGCAGATAGACTTGAACGAACTGCAAATTCACTGCTTTGGCCGCAAAGGCATAGTAGTTCATCTCGAACACCGGCCTGCTGGGAGCAGAATAGCTGGCGATCGTCCCACCCACAGCTATGCACTTGGCGTTCACGGCATGGTTCGCCCCGAAGTCGACGTCAACGATGTGATCGACGTCCCCGCGCAAGCTGCGCACCGCATCTGCCACATCCTCGGTCTTGTAGTCTACGACCGCGGCCGCCCCTGCGGCCAGCGCGATATCTGCTTTCTCCTGGGACGAGACGGTTGCTATCACTTGCGCGCCCGCGTCCGACGCTATTGCAACGGCGAGTTCACCAACTGCGCCGGCACCGCCATGAACGAGCACGGCTCGTCCTTGTTTCGGCTCTCCGGCCATGACAGAGGCCCAGGCGGTTTGCGCAGGGATACCCAGGCAGGCCCCTTCATGAAATCCAACATCGTTGGGGAGCTCTACCGCCTGCTCAGCCGGCAGAGCGCAAAACTCGGCCGCCGTGCCCATCGCACGCCTCCATTGCGCATTCCAGAGCCAGACGCGCTGTCCAATGCGCGATGCGGGCACTCCAGAGCCTACGGCTTCGATCACGCCTGCCCCGTCACTGTGGGGCACTATCAGCTCGTAGGCGTCCGGCACCGGCATCCGACCCTGACGTTTCTTGACGTCCGAGGGATTGACCCCTGATGCAAGGAGCCGCACCAGGACTTCGCCATCTCGGGGTGCGGGATCTGGCAACGCCCCCAGCGCCAACACGTCTGATGCATCTCCGGTCCGCTCGTAATAAGCTGCGCGCATGAAAGATGCTCCTTCAGATGGCCTGTCTCGACTGGAGGCCGCACTGTCGCGGGACTTCGAACGCCTTAACCATCCCCCCGGCGAGTGGACACCGCGCCTTTTTGACCAAGATGGGCAACCTGTCGCGGATGTGGCGATCGTCGGCGGCGGAATGTGTGGGCTCGCTGCAGCATTTGCCTTGCGCCGATTGGGCATCGCGAACATCCGTCAGCTGGACCGACGCGATGCGGGACTGGAAGGACCGTGGCTCACCTATGCCCGGATGCAGACATTGCGTTCGCCCAAACATCTGACCGGACCTGCAATGGGCCTCGCCAATCTTACCTTCCGGGCATGGTGGGAAGCACAGGGCGCTGACTGGGAGCAGCTCGATCGGATCACCCGCCCCGATTGGATGGCATATCTTCGTTGGTATGGACGGGTCACGGGCGCCAGGGTGGAAAGTGGTGTTGCGGCGCGGAACATCGTTCCACTGGAGAACCGGGTGCGCCTGACTCTCGAGGGGCCCGCCGGCCACGAAACACTGAGTGCACGTCGGGTGGTCTTGGCCACAGGGCGCGAAGGTCAGGCGTCCCCGCGGGTGCCGGGGTGCCTTCAGAGGTTCATCGGCACGCGTGTACTGCATTCCTCAGAAGATATCGACCTTGTTGCCTTGAAGCGCAAGCGAGTTGCAGTCATCGGGCTCGCGGCATCTGCATTCGACAATGCGGCAACGGCTCTTGAAGCGGGCGCAGCCAGCGTCGTGCTGATCGGACGGGCCGACAAGATGCCTCGGCTGAATAAGATGAAGCAGACGGTCTATCCAGGATTCACCGAGGGCTTCGGCGCTCTTCCTGATGCCGAAAAGCTCGCGTTTCTGGACTACGTGATGCACCACAGGATCGCGCCGCCCCGCGCCTCGGTGTTGCGCATCTCATCGGATCCGCGCGCCAAGCTGCTTCTCGGGGCCGAGGTGCAGGATGCATCTCTGGACCAAGAAAAGTTCACGATCTTGACGACGAAAGGCGAAGTTTCAGCTGATCTCGTGATTCTGGGCACGGGCTTTGCCATCGACCTTGATGCGCCCGCCGAGCTGGCGTCGTTCGCGCCACAAATCCTGCGTTGGGGCGATCGCGTGCCCGAGGCGCAAGGCGAGTGGGCAGCCTTCCCTTATCTCGGTCCAGGGTTCGAACTGCGCGCGCGAAACGAAAGCTTGGAACTTGGCTCAATTCACTGCTTCACACACACGGCCCAACTCAGTCTTGGCAACCTTGCGAACGATATCCCGGCGGTCTCTGAAGGTGCACAGCGATTGGCACGTTCAATTGCAGCATCGCTGTTCGTTGAGGATCGCGCCCATCACCGGCAGCGTCTCGTCGACTACGTTGAACCTGAACTGCTCGGTAACGAATGGCCCGGCCTGGATGCATGGGAGCCGCCGGTCTCGTGAACCGGTCAGACGTCTTGTCGGTCCTGGTGAGCATCATAGTGCACACCTCTGTGGAACATCTTTTCCGAGCGAGACATCAAGCGGCGACGGGCATCTGTCGCCGGCACGTCAACCATGTTGCCATTTAGAACCACGCCATAGTGCTCAAGCGCGGCGGCTTCTGACACGAAACCGTCGAGCACATCTGCAAGAACGTCGTCGGCAGGACGGTCCATCGGGTATCCCCAGCCACCACCGCCGGGCGTGATGATCCGCACAAGATCACCTTTCGCCAGGTGGTTGCCATCGGACATGGTGGCAATGTCCCATTCATCCGGACCTGGATTCACGATCACACGCCCAGGCCGCCCACAGAGGCCGCCATTGACCCCGAACGCAGGTTGTCGGCAATTGTCGAGCCGGATGCCAAGCGTCGCCTCGTCAGACAATACCCGCACGTCGCGCACAATTCCGCAGCCGCCGCGATAACGCCCAGCACCCCCGGAATCTTCGTGGATCCCAAAGGCTTCTATTTCGACGCCGAACTCCATCTCTGCGAACTCGATCGGATAGTTTTCCTGCGCGACATAGTAGACCGCATCGATGCCGTCCGCGAACGTGCGCGCTCCAAATCCGACCGAGAGACCTTCGATGCAGAGCGGCTCGCTACCATCCGCATTGCGCCCTCGCAGATAGTAGAGCACGTAGACACAAGGTGCCGCCGATGCGTGCCCGCCAGTTGCCTGGGCCAGAGCACCGAACAGAGCGGACGTCACCCTGATCATGGTGTGCGAACGCAGCCCCAGCGGCGCCGGAAACTTCGGCGCGACGAGCGACCCCGGGCGGGTCACCACGCGCTCGACCGCACGCTCGAACCCACCGTTCATACCGATACCGGGTTCATCCATCGTCATCCAGAGCCCGAGCATGAACTTCGGCACCGAGTCGTCCATCAAGAAGTTGATTGGCCCTTCGGCCTGTCGGTCGGACCCGGAAAAATCCAACTCTACCGCGCCAGCTCTCTTGCGCAGAACTGCATCGACATAGAAGGAACGATCGGTCACGGCATCGGAGTCGATCCGGTCGCGGAAGGCGTAGTCCCCGTCCGGAATGCGCTCGACGATCTGTTTACGCAGCGCAGCTTCGGTCTCGCAGAGCATCCACTCGAAGGCAGCCTCGACAGCGTCCACGCCATACCGCGCCACAGTCTCCTCCAGACGTCGCGCACCCAGTTGACACGCTGCCACGATCGCCTTGAGATCACCCTTGAGCATCTCTGGGAAGCGAGAGTTGCGCGTGAAGATGCGCACGACTTCCGTGTTCTCGACACCGGCACGCATCACCCGGACAGGCGGGATCATGATGCCCTCGTGAAAGACACTTGTGGCGTTCGGGCTGATCGAGCCTGGAACCGAGCCGCCGATGTCCCAGAGATGACCCCAGGCTTCCGCGAAGGCGATCAAGCGGTCTCCGTGGAAGACCGGCATGATGAAAACCATGTCGGGAAGATGACTGACAGCGCCACCGGTACCGTAGCAATCGTTGTACCAATAGAGGTCGCCCGGTTGCATTGTCTCGGCGGGGTACTCTGACAACACCGCGTCCACCAGATTGCCCGCCAACGTCAGACTGGTGGAGACGACCAGCTCACCTTCGGGGTTCAGAAAGGCCGTAAAGTAGTCCTTCTTCTCTCTGATGAAGGGTGACATCGCCGTGCGAGCGATCAGGGCCTCCATCTCGGCGCGGGCAGCGTTCAGTGCGCCCTTGATCAACTCCCTCGTGAAACTGTCTGGCGTGGCGCTCACGGGCTACCCTCCGTGACAATCATGTTCCCGAGCCGGTCAGTGAGAGCGTGCTGACCGGGCAGGATGATCGACGTCGAGTCCAATTGGTCTACGATCGCCGGGCCTTCGATCTCGTGCCCGGCCATGAGAATCTCACGCCGAAACACCGGCGTGGCTCTCGCTCCATGGCCGTCCAGATTGGCCGGACGCTCACCCGTCGGTTCCGGAGACGACGAGGATGCGGAGCCAATCTCGGGAAGTGAGATGCGACCGGTGTGACCGGTGGCGCCCACCCGAAGATTGACAATCTCGACCGGCGCATCCCTGTCCGAGAAAGTGTAGAGCTGCTGGTGCAAGGCGTGAAAATCGCTGACGAGGCGCGTCAAAACCGCTTCGGTGACAGGGCCGGAGGGCATGTGCACCGTAAGCTCAACACCCTGCCTCTCGTAACGCATGTCGGCCGCACGCTGGAAGTGTCTGCTCTGGGGCGGGACTTCGTCTGCCTCCAAACGGCGGTCCGCCCGTTCCTGCAAGTCGGCCAAGATCCCGCCCATTGCAGCGGCATCGAAGGCATCAGCCCGCTGAAGATGCGTAAGAGCGAAATCGTACCGCAGGTCAGCAGTCAAAAGCCCTATTGCACAAAGAATTCCCGGATAGCGAGGCACCAAAAGTTGTCCTGCTCCCAATGAGCGCATGAGGCTCGCACCATGCACCGGGCCGGCGCCACCAAACGCGGCAAGCGCGAAGTCTCGGGGATCGAGACCACGTTCGACGGACATGACCTTAAGCGCACCGGTCATGTTGCTGTTGACCAGGTCGATGATCCCCTGCGCGGCCGCCATCACATCGATGCCGAGCGGCGCCGCGACGTGGCTCTGCACAGCGTGAAACGCTGCCTCTTCGTCAAGCGCCACCTCACCGTCGAGCAGATGCGGCGGGATGCGACCCAGGACGAGATTGGCATCTGAGACGGTTGGCTGCGTGGCACCTCGACCGTAGCAGGCAGGGCCGGGATCGGCGCCGGCACTCTCAGGGCCAACTCTTATCGCGCCCTGATCCTTGACGGTCGCGATGGAACCGCCACCCGCACCGATGGTATGGATGTCGATGATGGGAAGAGCCAACGGATGCTCACCGATACGCCCTGCGGTTGTCCGCGCAGGCTCTGCGTCGCGGATCAGTGCGACATCCGCCGAGGTACCGCCCATATCGATGGTCAGAACATCGCGCAATCCGGTCGCTGCCGCCAGGTAAGCTGCACCCCGCGCGCCCGCAGCAGGCCCTGACAGGGCAAGGTGCACCGCACCCCGTGCAGCTTCGTCTGGCGGGCACGTTCCACCATTGGACTTCATGATGAACAAGGGTGCGCCAATCCCGCGCGCGCCGAGCCCTTCAGCCAACTGACCGATGTAGCGCCCCACGACGGGCTGCACGGACGCATTCAGGCTCGTTGCAATTGTCCGCTCGAACTCGCGAAATACAGGCAGCACATCGACCGACAGTGCGATCTCAACCTCTGGCAGCTGCGCTCGCAGAATGTCGCCGACCCGCTGCTCATGAGCGGGATTGGCGTAGGAGTGCAAAAGAACCACCGCGACAGCGCTCAGCCCCGCCTCGCGGATCGCTTCTGCAACTTCCACGATGGAATTCTCGTCTATCGGGAGCACCTCGCTGCCATCGAGGCGGATGCGGCCTGGCACCTCGTAGATGTATCGAGGCGGGACAGGGCGGCGCGGCTTGATCCAATTGAACAGATTGGCAGCACGCGGGATCTCGGCGCGACCGATCTCAAGCACGTGCCGAAACCCGAGCGTCGTCACCAGCCCGGTGCGCGCTCCCTTGTCCTCGAGAATTGCATTTGTCGCGACGGTTGAGCCGTGCAGTACCGTCGCGATCTCTTCGGCCGAGGCACCGGTCAGAGCGAGCATTTTGTCCACGCCGCCGAAGAAGCCATCCGCCGGAGCGCTTGGAACGGATGGAGACTTCGTGACCCACAAGGCACCGCCTTCGCGTTCGGCAAGGATCACATCGGTGAACGTGCCGCCCACATCGAGCGCGAGGGCGTATCGGCTCATGGTCCCCCCATGACCGGCAGAACCTGCCCGGTGATCCAGTCAGCGTGTTCGGACGCCAGGAAGATCGCGGCGTTTGCAATGTCCCGCGGGGTTCCGAGACGACGCATCGCAATGCTTTCGACAACGGCTGCCTGGCCATCCGCTCCAAGGGCTTTCCATTGCGGCAGGTAGTCCGGCGATGTCTGCGGCATGTAGCCTGGCGCAATCGCGTTGACGGTGATCCCATACCTGCCGAGCTCAGATGCAAGCTGCCGGACGAGCCCGATCTGGGCGGTCTTCGCCGTGCCGTATGAGTGGATGCCCGTCCGCGACACCCGCAATCCGGCGCCGGAAGAGATCACGATGATCCGTCCCGCTCCGATTGACTTCATGCCCGGTGTGACTGCGCGGGCAATGCGAAAGGCACCATCGACGTTCACTGCCTGAATTTCACGCCAATCGGCATCGGTCACCTCCTCCAGTGGCATCGGCTTGCGACCGACAATGCCGCCTGCGGCATGCACAGCGATATCAAAGGGACCTGCCATGCTGACGCAAGATGCGATGGACCTTGCGTCGGTCACATCCAGCTCATGCGTGGTCACGCCGGCAATCTGCGCAATTTCGGAAAGCCCAGCGTGATCCACGTCGGTGGCATGCACTTCCGCACCCTCTGACGCGAACGCACCCGCAATGCCCCGACCGATGCCCCTGACGGCACCCGTCACCAGGACACGCTTGCCGGTGTAGGTGATCTCCACCCTACTCTGCCGCCACCGAAAGCTGCGGGAACTCCTCGAGCAGACCCTCGAAGATGCGCCGGACATCCGCGCCGTCTGGCGCGCCGGAGTTGACCGCCAATGCATCGATTGCAGCAAAGATCCGATGCTTGGCATAGAAGCGCCAGTGCACAGGCAGGCTGGCGAGACACTCGGTGAGCACGCGGTAGTTCTCGTCTGTCCAGACGCTCTCGAACATCGTGCGTTCGGGGCCGAGATCGTAGAAGCCATCGACACCCTCGCCGGACCGCGATGCTCGCTCGGCTTGGGTTGCGCCGTGATCGAGGACGCCGTCTTCGATAACCACCCCGTAGGCGTCGCGCGCGTGCTCCACCGACACCCAGCCGCGACGCCAATCCAGCAATACGGCCTCAGGGTCTCGCTGCAAAGGATTTCCCCAACCGCCGGCACCTCCGCACGAGACGTGCAGCACATCTCCGGGCCCCATCGTCAGAATGTCAGTGTTCTTCAGATCATGCTCACGGTTTGTGCCCGGGTTCAGAATGAATTTCGACGGCCCGCCTGCCAATCCGCCCGCGATCCCCCAACCGGTGAACCTTGTCCTGTCGCGATTGCGCGCCGTGACCTTCGAGTTTGGCGAGAAGGTCTGGAACACCATCTCGGTTGCAAAACCTCCGCGGTGCAAACCCGGTCCAGCCGAGTCCTGTGCCAGTCCGTACCGCAGCACCTTGATGCCGGCCTCGACTTCATTCACCTCGACCGGTGTGTTCTTGAGGAAACCCTGATTTGCACCGGAGCCGTCCTGGCCATCTTCTTCGCGTCGTCCGCCAGCACCACCGGTCATCGGATTGATCGCCGCCATGATGCGGCGGCCGGTCTTGTTGTCGATTGTATTGACATTCATGATGGGCCCGCCTGAGCCCGGTGACCCAGCAAGTTTGTCCGGGGCCGCCGGTGCGAAGGCACCGAGGATCAGACCCTGCAAACGGGTGCAAGAGAGGGTGCGCATGCCGACTGCCGCAGGAAAGACCGGGTTCACGATGGTCCCTGACGGCAGGATGCAACGGCAACACCGGGCGAGCCCGGAGTTCAAGAACAACGATGGATCGAGCGAATAGAGCACGTAGGTCAGGCCGACCATCAGCAAAGTATGCCGTTCATCGCCACCCGTCGGCATGTTGAGCGAGGACTCGAGTTGCGGATCGGACCCGGTGAAGTCGAATACAAGCGTGTCGCCTTCGATGATCAGCGTCAGCATCAGACGGCATGGCCAACCGTCTGGGGCATCCTCGTCCATGAAATCGGCAAACGGGTACCGCCCGTCCGGCAGGCCTTGGACGATCGCGCGTGCCTGTGCCTCGGAATAGTCCAGCAGATCCGAGACGCCCTCGCGAAACGTGTCGATCCCAAACCGCTGGATCATTTCAAGCACCTTGCGTTCTCCCGTATTGCAAGCCGCAATCTGTGCCTTCATGTCCCCCCAGTTCTGGTCCGGAGCACGAACGTTCGCCAAGAACACGTCCAGGATCTGCTGGTTGATCTCGCCTTCCATGAGGATTTTGTTGGGCGGAATGCGCACGCCTTCCTGGTGTATCTCCGAGAGGGTCCGAGACAACGATGCGGGCACGGCGCCGCCGACATCGGTGTTGTGGATGTGTCCAACGGAGAATGCGACAACCTCGTCCTTCCAGAAGATCGGCTTCCAGATGTGCATGTCTGGCGAATGGGTGCACACAAAGCCCGAATATGGGTCGTTGGTAAGGCAGACATCGCCCGGGCGGTAGTTGTCGATCAGCCTGATCGCCCCACCGTAGTTGAGATTCACGAACCAGGTGGCACCAAGCTCCGTGGGCGTCGCGAAGGTCTCCCCGTCCGGCGTGGTCAGGCCGGTGGTAAAGTCCTCAGTCTCCTTGACGAACGTCGAGTGGGCCGTGCGGTACAGCGTGAACGCCATGCTCTCAGCTGCGGCGCGAGTGTGGTTCTTCAGGATCTCAAGCGTGATCTTGTCTATGGGCATAGCTCAGGTCTCCGATGAGATCAGAAGATTGCCCCAGCCGTCGACGGCAGCGCTTTGATCGCGCAACACGACGGTGGTGGTGTCGTCCTGGGTGATGACGGCGGGCCCTGAGAAGCGATGGCCGGGGAGCAAATCGCTGCGGCGATGGACCGCCGCATGATGTCGTTCACCGTCGAGAAACACCTCGGTGGTTCCAACCGGCGCCGCATCAGCATGGGCGATGTTGCGTTGGGTCAGCGTGGGTTTCGGCGCCGACCCGCTGATCACAAGGCGCAGATTGACCACCATGACTTCCGCCTCTGGGTCTGAGTGATCATAGACGCGCGCATGTTCCGCATGAAACGAGTCGGCCACCGACGCGACATTCCCTGTAGAAATGTCAGCACGATCGAGGATCGTCTCGATCTCGTAGGACTGCCCACGATAGCGCATGTCGGCAGACCAGATCAGCCTGGCATCACCTTTGAAGCCCTGCTCGTCCCGCAGCCAGCCTGTCGCGCGTGCTTCGAGGTCCGTCGCATAACCTTCCAGTACGGCCAAGCCTTCCTCGTCTAGGTCGACGAAAGCCGTTCGGATGAAGTCGTTGCGAACGTCCGCGATCAGCCCACCATAGGCCGACAAGACACCTGGCGTTGGCGGCACGATCACCTGTGCCAAGCCGAGTTCGCGGGCCAACAAGCAACCCGTCATGGGACCTGCGCCACCAAAGGCCAGGAGCGAGAACGTTCGGGGATCAGCACCGTGGCGGCTCATCAGCTTTGAGACTTCGAGGTACATGCCGGAAATCGACACTCGGATGATGGCCTCGGCGGCATGCTCAATTTCCATATCCAAGGGTTCAGCCACCGTTCTGAGCGCCTGTTCCGCAGCATCTCGGTCCAGATTAACCGCGCCGTATCCAAGCTCTCCGGCACCAAGAAATCCCAGCACGACGAACGCATCTGTGATGGTTGGTCTTGAACCGCCCCGTCCATAACAGGCCGGGCCCGGCGTCGACCCGGCACTTTCAGGTCCAACCTTGAGCACACCGAAGTCGTCGACCCAGGCGATCGAGCCGCCACCTTCCCCAATTGACGTCACCGAGACTGTCGGGACATAGATCGGAAACTCTCCCACGAGTTCGCCGACACCGAAGGCAGGCTTTCCCTCTCGGATGACGGCAACGTCCGCTGATGTACCACCCACATCGAAGCTCAGGACATCCGCGGCACCGACACGCGCAGCCACATCCGCTGCACCTATGACGCCGGACGCAGTGCCAGACAGCAGCATCGCAATCGGATCCGTTTTGCCCAGCTCGGCGGACATCACCCCGCCGTTGGACTTCGTGATCATGGGCTCGGCGGGCACCCCAGCCTCTCTCAAGGCGCTTTGCAGCGACCCGATGTATTCAGCCACTCGACGCTGCACGTATCCGGCAACTGTCGCAGTGACCGTGCGCTCGTATTCCCGAATGACAGGCCAGACATCGGAGGAGAGCGTCACTGTGAGGTCAGGGTCCAGCGCGCGAATGGTCTCGCGCACCGCGTGCTCGTTTGCAGGATTTGCATAGGCATGGAGAAGTGCAACAACGATCGTGTCCGCACCATCCGCCTTGGCACGGGCCACGACGCCCGCCAAATCGGCAGCATCGACGGGTGTCTCGATCGTGCCATCCTTCAGAACACGCTCGTCGATGCCATAGACACGCTCACGCGGTGCCAGCGGTGCCGCACGCCGTGAAAACAGATTGTAGGGGTCCGGCACCTTCAGACGCGCCACTTCCAGCACGTCCTCGAAATGGCGTGTGGTGATCAGCGCAAGTTCGGCACCGCGCCGTTGGATGACCGTGTTCACGCCCAAGGTGGTGCCGTGGGTGAAGTAACCGATGGAATCCGCCGGGTGGTTGTACCTGGCCTCGAGCTCGCCGATCCCCGTCATCACTTCGACACCAGGTGTCGCAGGAGTGGAAAGTGTTTTCAGTGTGCTGAGCGCACCGGTCGTTTCATCGAAAACACAGAAGTCGGTGAAGGTGCCCCCGATGTCTACCGCCACCCGCACGCTCATATCCTTCTCCCTTCCGGTCGCGTGCCAAGCCCAACCGCCACCGTTCTGTCCAGCGACCTCGACCAGACATCCACAAAGGTTAATGATTGACGCAGCGCACAATGGTCGTCAACATCTCAGTCACTCAGGGTTTCGGGGGGCTGGTGGCAGGACTAGACCAAAGGGTAGCGATCATAACAGGAGGCGCGCGCGGCATCGGACGCGGTTGCGCCCACGCACTCGCACACAAAGGTCTCGCGGTTGCACTGGTTGATGTTCTGGTGCCCGAAATGGAGCGCACGCGGGATGAACTCGCCGAGATTGGCGTGCCCTGTACGATCCACGAAGCCGATGTTTCAGACCATCAGCGTGCAAAAAAAGTCACGTCGGAGATCCATGCGAACTGGGGCCGGGTCGACGTTCTGGTCAACAATGCAGGGCGGTCAGCACCAGTGGGCATCCTCGACATCACCGAGGATCAATGGGATGCTGCCATCGATGTAAACCTGAAGAGCTGCTTCAACTACATTCAGGCGGTGGCCCCGCTCATGCTTGAACGCAAATACGGACGCATCGTGTCGATGTCCTCGCTCAACGCGCACTCCGGCGGGGTCACGGCGGCAGTTTCGAAGTTCGCATATGCCGCCGCAAAGGCAGGGATCGTCGGCATGACCCGCGCCCTCGCAAAGGAACTGGGCCCGCATATCGCCGTAAACTGTGTCTGTCCCGGCCTCATCAAGACCGAACTGACCGCAAAGAACCCGGTCATCGCAGAACGAGAGCCGGAACTGATCAAGGGCATCGCGCTCAATCGCACGGGCGCGCCCGCCGATGTGGCCGAACTGGTCGCCTTCCTGACAACGACCGAGCCCTTCTACATCACTGGCCAAGACATCACGATCGACGGGTTTCAATGGAACCGGTGACACATCAGACCCGGATCGAACCCGGGCTTTCGGAGGCGACGGCTCAAGCCGTGAGAGCGATGTTGCAACAGGGAGACTGCACATGAGACTGTTTGACTATTCACCCGGCCTGGGGCGGCTCGCTGCCGCCGCGATGTTGGCCGTTGGTGCAATGGCGGCGCCGGCACATGCTGGCGGCAAGTTCGTCTTCGCCAACTCATCCGCATATGACACGCTGGACCCCCACGCCATCTTCGACGTCGGCCGCGTGGCATCGCGCATCAATCTGTATGACGGGCTGATGAGATGGTTCGACAACCCTCCGCACCTCGAACCTTGGCTGGCCGAGAAGGTCGAGATTTCGGATGACGGGCTGACCTACACCTTCACGCTGCGAGATGCCAAGTTCCACGACGGATCACCCGTCGAGGCTTCGGACGTCGTCTATTCGATCGACCGCATTCTCGAGATGAAGAAAGGCGCCTATTCGCTCTTCGAGGACACGGTCGCGCCGGGCTCGACCACCGCGCCTGATCCAAAGACCGTGGTATTCACGCTCTCAAAACCATCGGCGATCTTCCTCGCCACGGTGCCGGAAATCCATATCGTGAACGCCGAGCTGGTTCAGGCCAATGACGTCGACGGCGATCTCGGCACCGCATGGCTCTCGAAGAACGATGCGGGCTCCGGTTCCTTCTCGCTCAAGCGCTATGACCCGGCCGTGGGCTGGCAGGCAGAGCGCTTTGAGGACCATTTCTTTGGTTGGGATATGGTCGAGGACCCGCTCGATGAAATCGAGTTCCGCACCGTCATCGAAATCAATTCCCGCGTTCTGGGATTGATGAACGGCGACTTCCACGGCACCGACGGGTATCTGCCCCAGGATCAGGTCAAACGTCTCCGCGACAGCGAGAACGTGGTGGTGGACGAACAAGAATCCATGAGGATCTTCTACTCGATCATCCATCACGGCCGGTTTCCGATGAACGACCTGAATTTCCGCAAGGCGCTCAGCTACTCGTTCGACTATGACGGGTTCATCGACAACATCCTGTCGGGATCGGTCGCGCGCAATCCCGTGCCATTGCCGAACAACATGTGGGGTGCACCTTCGGGCCTCGAAGGCTACACGTCGGATCTTGAAAAGGCGAAAGAGTACCTTGCCAAGGTCGAAGGCGACATTCCGGAAATCACGCTTGGCGCGCTGACCGGATATGGGCAGACCGAGCAGGCAGCGGCACTTCTGCAGAACGCGCTCAACAAGATCGGCGTAGAGACAAAGATTGTCTCGGAGCCGTGGGCGGTGGCATCCGGCAAAATGCGGGACGAGGAACAAATGTATGATCTGTTGTTCCTCTGGAAGTCGACCTACTACGCCGATCCGAACAACTGGCTTGGCGAGATGTATGCCTGCGAGCAGATCGGCGCACGCAACAACTCTTGGTACTGCAACGAGGAGGTCGACAAGCTTCTGTCCGAAGCGCGGACGTCGACTGATCAGGAGTTGCGCAAGGCGAACTACGAGAAGGCCAACAAGCTCCTCATGGAGGACGCGGCCGGCATCTTCGTCTACAACACCAAGTGGTTCGGGCCCTTCAACAAGGACGTCACGGGCGTGCGCTTCTCGCCGATCGGCAACGGTCAGGAGATGCGCTGGGTCTCGATGAAGTGATATCAGCCGGGGGCACCGTCCTCAAAGCGCGCGGCCTTCCGGGCCGCGCTCATTCTCGCATTCCACCGAGAGCTTGATGCGCGCACTTGTTCTTACGCTCAACCGTCTTGCCTGGTTCGTTCCAACGCTGCTGGGTCTGTTGGTGATCACCTTCACCATCAGCCACATCATCCCGGCGGATCCGATTGCATTCATCGCTGGCGACAATGCGACGGCAGAGCAGATCGCAGCCCTCAAGGCCAAGTTCGGTATCGACAAGCCCGTGCACATCCAGCTCTGGAACTACATCCTCGGCGTGGCGCAAGGCGACTTTGGCATCAGTCTCTACACCCAGCGACCGATCGCCGAGGACCTTGTGGCGCGCCTGCCAGCGACACTCGAGCTGGCCTTTGTTGCCATTCTGCTTTCTGCGCTCTTAGGCATTCCACTGGGTGTGCTGGCCGCCGTGAACCGGAATTCCTGGCTTGATCATGTCCTGCGGGTCTTCACCGTTTCGGGACTCGCCATCGCGGCGTTCTGGCTGGCGATTCTGCTGCAACTCCTGTTCGCAATGGAATGGGGCATGACCCCGCTTCAGGGGCGTGTCGACGGCTGGGGGCCAGATGTCGTCACGGGCTTCTTTCTGATCGATGCTGTCATGATGGGCGATTGGGAAATTTTCTGGGATGTCGTCCACCACATGGTGCTGCCTGCGATCACCCTCGCCTTCCCCGCGATGGCCACCGTCATGCGCTTCACACGTGCCGGTGTGCTCGATGCGATCAACTCCAACTATGTGGACTATCAACAAGCCATGGGCGTACCGCGGCGCGTTGTGATCTGGCGGTATGTGCTGCGCAACGCCCTCATCGGCACGGTCACGCAACTTGGTCTGATCTTCGGAAATCTGATCGCCAATGCAGTGGTCGTGGAGGCTGTCTTCGACTGGCCCGGTCTTGGTCTCTATGCCGTCAGCTCGATCCTGCAGTCTGACTACAACGCGATCATGGGCTTCACTCTGATCATGGGCACGGTCTTCATCATCGCCAACCTTCTGGTGGATATCACCCACGGGCTGATCGATCCGCGTGAGGCGCACTGATGGAGACCGCCTACTTCCTGCTGCGCAAACTGGCTGCCGACCGCACAGCGGCACTTGGTGCGTTGATCATCCTGATGCTGATTGTCGTGGCCATTGCAGCCCCGATCCTGGCAACGCACCCGCAGGACGTCACCGAGTTCAATCCGCCCGAGCGCTTGCAAGGTCCTTCGGCTGACCATTTCTTCGGCACAGACCGGATGGGCTCCGACGTCTATTCGCGCCTCCTCTTCGGCGCACGTATCACGATTTCGATTGCAGTCATCGCCATCGGGATTTCCGTCCTGATCGGCGTGCCGGTCGGTCTGATTGCCGGGTACTATCGCAATTGGATCTCCGACGCGCTGATGCGTGTGTCGGACATCTTCCTCGCCGTTCCTCAGATTGTTCTCGCCATTGCGATCGCGCAGACGCTCGGGCCGTCCATAGAAAACGTGATCCTCGCGCTTTCTGCAACGTATTGGCCGTTCTGGGCACGCCTCGTTTATGCTGAGACACGCTCGGCACTCAACGAGACCTATGTCGAGGCATCCATCGCACTCGGCGCCTCTCCCTGGCGGGTGATGCTGTTGCACGTGCTGCCCAACATCTCGTCCTCGCTGATCGTTCGCACCACCATTGGCATGGGCGGTACCATCCTGACGGCGGCAGCGCTCGGCTTCCTAGGTCTTGGGCCTCCAGCGCCCAGTCCGGAATGGGGCCGCACAATCGCCGAAAGTCGCGAGTTCCTGCCTGAAGCATGGTGGTATGCCACAGCGCCCGGACTTGCGATTTTTCTGGTCGTGATGGGCTTCAATCTGCTCGGCGACGGCCTGCGAGATATCCTCGACCCCCGAACCCGCAGGTCGACGGATGGATGATCTTCTCACCGTTACCGACCTCGAGGTGGGCTTCAGAACCGACAATGGTCTCGCCCGCGTGCTGGACCACGTCAACTTTCGTATCGGACGCGGTGAGATCGTTGGCCTTGTGGGAGAATCCGGCTGCGGAAAGACCACGCTGGCGCGCTCGATCCTTGGTGTCCTGCCGGCCAACTCGGCACGCATAACGTCCGGGACGATCATCTTCGACGGCCAGGACCTGCTGGCAGAAGACCCAGCCAATCTCGCAACGGAAGTGCGTGGTCGCAAGATCACGTTCGTCCCTCAGGATCCCTTCTCCTCTTTCAATCCCGTTTTCACGTTGGGTGCGCAGATCGACGAGCTGATGAAGTGGAAGTCGCCCAACAGCGAGCCAGGCTCAGGCATCCGCTTCTATCCGCGTGCCAGACGCCAAGCCGATCGAGCGCGTGTTATGGATCTGCTTCGGACGGTTCAGTTGCCAGATCCGGAGGGGATCTTGCAGAAGTATCCGCATGAAGTGTCAGGTGGCCAGCGTCAGCGACTGATGATCGCCATGGCGCTGCTGCCTGATCCCCAGTTGATCATCGCGGACGAGCCCACGACGGCACTCGACGTTACGATCCAGGCTCAGATCCTCAAACTTCTCAAACAGCTGGCAACTGAGCGGGATGTGTCGGTGCTGTTCACCACCCATGACCTCGGCACCGCCTACGAGATCTGCAACCGCATCACGGTGATGTATGCTGGTCAGGAGGTGGAAAGCGCTCCGTCAGACGAGTTCTTCGCGGCCCCGCGACACCCCTACACCCAGCGCCTGCTGCAATCCCTGCCCAGCGGCAAGCGCGGGCTCCAGGGCATCCCCGGACAGATTCCGGGCTTGATTGACCCACCGTCCGGCTGCCGCTTTCACCCCCGCTGCGATCTCGCCACCGATGCGTGCCGGGCCAGTCGCCCCGAGATCACGCAAGCTGGGGCCGACCACCTCATGCGCTGCTTCAATCCCGTTGAGACAGAGCAGGAGACCAACGCGTGAGAGCTCCAGACACCGACCTGCTCGTGCTGCAGGATCTTCGCAAGTATTTCCCCATCTTGAACGCATGGAAGCGCCGGGTGGGCTGGTTGAAGGCGCTGGACGATGTCTCGCTGACTGTCCGAAAAGGCGAGATTCTGGGAGTGGTCGGTGAATCCGGCTGTGGCAAGTCCACGCTCGGCAAGACCGTGATGGGCATCCATCGTCCGACTTCGGGCAAGATCGTCTTTGAAGGCAATGACATCACCAACCTCAAACCCCATCAGTCCCGAGAGTTGCGACGCGATCTGCAATACACCTACCAGGACCCCGGAGCATCGCTCGATCCGCGCTGGAAGATTGGCAAGTCTCTCGATGAGCCACTGGTGATCCACACGGACCTCGACCGCACAACACGGCAAGCACGGGTGCGCGAGATTCTCGAAGCGGTCGGGTTGCCGGAGGGCCATCTCGATCTCTATCCGCACGAAATCTCTGGAGGTCAGCAACGCCGGGTCGGGCTCGCGCGCATTCTTACCCTGCAGCCCAGTCTGGTGGTGCTGGATGAGCCGACGTCGGGTCTGGATGTTTCGGTTCAGGCAACGATCCTGAACCTGTTCCTGGACCTGCAGAAGCAATTCGACCTGACCTATGTGTTCATCAGCCACGATCTGTCCGTGGTCCGGATGATCTGCGACCGCGTGGCCGTGATGTACCTCGGCAGCGTTGTGGAATTGGGCGAGACAGAGCAGATTTTCGACAGCCCCCGTCACCCCTACACCCAGTCCTTGCTGGCCGCGATTCCCCGGATTGGCCAAGCACGTATCACCGAGACATTCTGGTTGGAGGGTGAACCTCCCGATCCGGGCAATCTGCCATCCGGATGCCGCTTCAGGACGCGGTGCCCGCATGCGCAGGAAGCCTGCGCGGCCGAGCCCCCGCCACTTGTGGAGAAGGTCGCCGGACAGGCAGACGCCTGCTTGCTTTCGGATGCCTAGCTGCTTGGTGCGATCCCCGGCGATCTTGTGTCAGCCATCCGACGCCCTCGGTCTAACTTCCATACTCACATGAACGCAGTCCTGATCACAGGCGCCGCATCGGGCATCGGCCTTGCGACCGCCGAGCTTCTTCAGTCCGAAGGGTGCAAGATTGTCAGCTTGGACCGCGAGCCGATGCCACAGAAGTTCGATCACGCTGTCAAAGCCGATCTTTCGGAACCCGCCGACCTGAGCGCTGCCGTCACTGATGCACTTGAGGCGGTGCCGGAGATTGATTGCCTTGTGAATTGCGCCGGGATCTACCCGGTGACACCATTGCTCGAGATGTCGGTGTCAGAATGGAACGATGTCCTGAACGTCAATCTTCGCGCCCCGTTTCTCATGGTGCAAGCGCTTGCCCAGCACTGGAAAGCCCAGGGCACATCCGGGGTTGTGGTCAATGTTGCCTCAACGGCAGCGGTGCTGGCGAGACCAGGAATTGCTCACTACGCGGCGTCGAAGGCGGGTCTTGTGCAAATGACGAAAGTCATGGCTGTGGAACTGGCGCCTTTGGGCATCCGGGTGAACACGATCGCGCCGGGATTGATCGCAACAGAGAAGGTGCTTGCCCATGCGGCGGATGCAGGAGCGACCGAGCACAAGACCAAGCTGACGCGCATTCCTGCCGCCCGAGAGGGAACTCCAGAGGAGGTGGCGCAGGCTATACGATGGTTGCTCTCCGAAGACGCCTCATACGCCACGGGGTCGGTTCTGACCTTGGATGGCGGCTTCACGTTGGGCATCGCAGCGTACTGAAGCGCGCCCACCCGTGAACATCAAAGCGCTAGCGCCCGCCGATCGGGCGCGGGCTCACCTGCGCGATGCTACATGCCCGCCTGTTCCCGGCAATGCCGTGCAACATCGGCGTGCGTTGCAAACCAGACGCCGGAGTGGCTGCGGATGTAGCGGATCAGCGCCTCCAAAACACGAATGCGCGACCGGTGACCGATGAAGTGCGGGTGCATTGTGAGCAAAAACAGGCCCTCCTCCTCGTATGCACCGTCGAACTCCGTTTGAAAAACCTCGAGCACGCCGGATGGCGGTGTATATGGGCGCAAACCCGTGAACCGATCCATGGCCCAGTAAGGCGCATCGTCCCTGATCCACTCAACAGGCAATTCCACAACACCTGTGGGCCGGTTGTCCTCGAGAATTTCATAAGGATCATCGTCCGCCATGAGAGACGAGTCATAGATCAACCCCATCTCGCGGGTGATCGCGAGCGTATGAGCCGAGAAGTCCCATGACGGTGTTCGGATCCCGACAGGACGAACCCCGCAGATCTCCTGCAGCTTGTCAGCCGCGCGCATCTGCAGGTCGCGTTCATTTTCGGGCGGCAATGTCGAGTTCAACTCATGTATCCAGGAATGAATGCCGATTTCATGGCCGTGATCGATCACGGCGCGCTGTTCATCCGGATGCAGCATCGCGACGACCGCAGGGACAAAGAACGTCGCCGGAGCATCGTACTTCTTCAGCAACTTCAGGATTTTGGGAACGGCCACCCGCGCACCGAACTCGCATGCGGAAAGACGCCCCGGCGAGGTGTGCCCCCATCGCAGCACCTGGGTCTCGTGATCGCTGTCGAACGAGAGCGCGACCGCGCAGCGTGCGCCGCCTGGCCACGAGCTGGGCTTGAGCGACCGGCCTGCCCGGATCTTCTCAACGATCGGGCGCCAGGTTTCTTCAGGCCATTTCCAGGTCTCTGGCTGGTCTGGCAATGCGTTTGCGGCTTTCGACATTCTCGCCTCCTCCGATGGATCGCATCGAGCCTAGCACTGCCAGACCGCCCTCGCCATCAGAGCGCGAGCAAGAATCCCGTTCCTGTTACAATGGAAATCGCCTTGGCAACCTCGGTGATGTTCGTCACGGTGCTGTCGTAGCAGGCGATCGCGTCGCCTGGCAGGAGATACGGGTCGAGGTCATCCCGGTCAGCACGACGCAAAAGATCCTCGATCCGTCGCTCGATCACAACCGAGTTCCCGCTCATGGGATTTCGTGAGAACAGAACCGCATAGCGATCCGCATTGGTGATCTGGGTGCCGCCAACGCAGTTCATTCCGATCACAGCCTGCAGGAAACGGGTGCCCCAGGGGACTTCGCGGGCATCTCGTCCGATCGCGGAAAGCGCGTTTGCGTCCGCGGGCTTCGTCAGGTTGGAGAGATAGAGTTTGACCCCGGGAGGTGTCACAGCACTCGCAACCATCAATTCTTCCACAAAGCAGCCGCGACTTGGCACTATGACCTGGTCACCGGCCAGCAGCATCAAATCAGCAAAAGCCCGGCCGCTCAAAGCGCCGGACAAGTCTGCGACATGGCGCGTCCCATCGCGTTGAACAACCACTCGAGACAGATCGGCATCCGGGCGCACGCCCCCGGCTTGGCGCAATGCAACGGAAAGATTTCGCCCCTCAGTGGCAGCGCCAAGCGCTGATTGACGCGCGCTGTCCCGGTCGTCGGACGAGATCAGTCCAACATCATGGGGGCCCGGCTCGAAGACTGCCCCCTGCACGTGCACACGCGCTGGCGCAAAATCGACGACCCGTACTGACACGCTTGGCGCATATCCATAGAACCCCCCGGAGACGAGCCCGCTGCGGATCGCTTTTTCGACCGCCTCAACGGTGCGGCCGTGTGCGCCCACGCCTTTCAGGTGAGGCAACTTCAACTGACCGTCGCGCGAGACTTCGAACTCTCCCGAGAAGACTTCGTCTTTGCCTACCGAGACTGAGACCAGATCGCCACGAGACAAAAGCTCGGGCCCTTGTGGAACTGTCCCAACGCCGTGGCGCTTTGAGCTGTCTGCCGGGGTGCAACGCTCGGCGGTCACTGCGGCAGAACGGCGATTCCTGTCATCTCGCTCGCTCACTTCGCCCGATCTGTATTGCGCCTGATAGGCTCTACCCTGTGCGGCCGGCTCCTGGTTTTCGGGTGCGCGCATCGGTGCACACGCTGCGATTGCCGCAATTGCGACAAGTGCCGCAAACCTTTCAACTCTGATCATCGTCTCACGCTCCGTTCCCGGTGGGGCCGCGTCGGCGTGTGATATCTGACCGCCTTTCGATCGGACTGCACGACCTCGTCAGTAGGTCGAGGGTGCTCGTTCGAACCCGAGCCTATCCGAAAGTCGAGATGACTGCCCATTCGCACCCGTCACATGTCCGAGCAGACGCGAGAAAGACGCCTGCAGCCGGGGTAGGCATGCGGGATCGCTGATCGCGCCAGCTTTGCGTCGCGTAGTTCAGGAGTTCGCCATGTGGCAAGTGAGTGGAAACAATGCGCGAGGCTTTGCGAGCCACCTGCTCGCATACTGTGCGTCGGAAGCCGTCGCCAAGCTCTCTCGACTCGCCGTGATCCTTGTCGTCGCCCGCACGCTCGATCCGGCGATGATCGGGCTGGCGGCAGGTGCGATGGCTGCCTCGGACGTGTTGAAGTCACTCACAGAGAACGGAGCTTCGCAACGGATCATCGCTGCAAACTCACAGCAACTCGAGGCGGTTTGCCGCGCAGCACAGCGGATCTACTGGGTGTGGTGCATGGGATTGTTTTTTGTGCAGATCGCACTGGCACTCACGTTCTGGCTGGTGAGTGGGGAAGCCCTCGTCGCGATGATGCTGGCAATCCTGGCGTTAGAATACCTTTTCATGCCCGGGGGCCTGGTGAGCTGCGCATTGGCGATGCGTGAAGGACGCCTGCCATCGACCGCTGCAATCTCCGGGACACAAATCCTGGCAGCCAACGTTCTCACGGCGGCGCTTGCCTTGGTGTGGGTGCACCCGCTTGCGCTCATTCTGCCGAAGGTGCTCAGTGCACCGATCTGGCTGATCGGAATGCGAAGACTCAGGCCTTGGCGTCCAGACGCAGGCGTAGCGCCCGCGCCGCTTGGGCCATTCCTCAACTTTGGCGCGCCAATTCTGGGCGTCGAGGTTGTGAAGGCACTGAGGCTCCACGCCGACAAACTGCTGATTGGTGCTCTGTTGGGTGCCGAAGCGCTCGGCATTTGGTTCTTCGCCGTCAATGCCGGCCTGGGATTGTCGACCTCCCTGGCGCAGGCCTTCTCAGTGGTGCTGTTTCCGCATCTTTGTGCCGCCCGGGACCGGACTGTTGCACTCGCTCGAGCCCTCAGGCTTGCACTGTGCTGCACGGCACCGGTCGTTGTTGCTCAAGCCCTGCTGGCGCCCGTCTACGTGCCGCTCCTCTTCGGGGCCACCTGGCAGGGCACCGAAGACCTTGTCGCAATCCTGTGTCTCGCGGCCATCCCTGGCATACTGTGGGCGGCGGCAGCACAGCGGCTTCGGGCTATGGACAGGCCTGGGGCGGAATTCATCGTGACTGCAACGCTGACGGGCGCGCTGGTCATAGGCACCTTGCTCGTCGCACCGATCGGCCTCGAGGCGTTGGCTTGGAGCCATTTGCTGATCGCCTCTTCCATCCAGATCGCCGCAGCCTGGCCTGCAATCGCAGCGCTTGGGCTCAGACCGGCAAAGGGAGCCTGATCCATGCCCCGTTTTTCAATCGTCACGCCGTGCTGGAATGCCAGCGAGACACTCGAGACGACAATCCGGTCTGTTCTCGCTCAAGACTTCGGGGATTGGGAATGGATCATCATCGACGATGGTTCAACCGACGCAACGCCGTCGCTGTTGACCAGCTGGGCGAAACACGACAGCCGGATCAGAGTAGTGCAATGCGCCAGAAACGGACCATCGGGTGCACGTAACATCGGTGCATTTGACTACGCCGAAGGGGAACTCATCGCCTTTCTCGACTCAGATGACCTTTGGCCCTCTGATCGCTTGTCCATCCTGGCGGCGCAGTTCAGCAGGTCAGAGGCGGCAGACGCCATCTATGGGCGCGTCGCGTTCTTTCGCCAAGACCCTGAGAAAACCGACGCCGTCTCGTCCGTTCCCAGAGGCCAGTTGTCGGCTGAAGCCTTCCTAGGAGAAAACCCGGTCTGCACCATGTCGAACCTGACCGTGCGCGCGTCGCTCTTCAGGACAACTGGCGGGTTCAATCCGGATGTGCGGCACAACGAGGACATCGAATGGCTTGTACGCGCCGCAGCCTCCGGCGTTCGAATTCAGGGCATCGATCAGATCCTGACGCTCTATCGAGCCAGCCGGTTCGGTCTCTCCGCAAACATCAAGGCCATGCGCGAAAGCCGCCAGGTTGCAGTGGACACCGCACGTCGGCGAGGAGAGGTGTCTTCAGAAAGGCTGCTCACGCGGGCGAACGCGCTGCACTTGCGGTACCTGGCGCGGCGCGCGCTTAGGACCGGTGCCCCGGGATCAACCGCCTTGCGCCTCGCAGCCGAAGGAATCGCAACCAGCCCTCGGGCATTCTTCGACGATCCTGTGCGCGGTGCCGCCACGCTCCTCGGCGCGCTGATCGCGCCGGTCCTCCCGCGATCTCTGCACCCGCGCCTTTTCAGCTGAACCGGAGCACAACATGCCCGCTGACGAAGCACATCCCCTCGTCTCGATCGTTGTGCCCGCATTCAACGTGGCGAGAACCATCGAAGACACAATCTGTTCTCTGCTGTTGCAGAGCTTCTCAAACTTCGAACTGATCATCGTCGACGACGGTTCGACCGATGCGACGCTCGATGTGGTCCATGGGTTCAAAGACGCCCGCATACGGCTGGTTCGCCAGTCTAATCTTGGCCTCGCAGGCGCGCGCAACACAGGCATTGCCGAAAGTCGCGGAAACTTCATCGGGTTCTGTGATGCAGATGATCTCTGGGAGCCCGAGAAGCTGGCGGCGCATGTGTCTCATCTGCACAGGCGACCCGATGTCGGCATCAGCTTTTCAGGTTCTCGCATGATCGGAAACGACGGCGAGGACATGGGCCTTTCTCAGCGTCCCAAGCTTCAAGGCATCACCGCCCGCGACGTTCTGTTGCGAAACCCGATTGGCAACGGCTCCAGCGCCGTCATCCGGCGCACGGCGCTGGATGATATTGCCTACCGCCCGGAAGGTGAGACCTCGCGTGACTGGTGGTTCGATGAAACCTTTCGCCAAACCGAAGATGTTGAGGCTTGGCTGCGTCTGAGTTTGACCACCAGCTGGAAGATCGAAGGCGTGCCCGGTTTGCTGACGCGTTACCGGATCAATCCCACGGGCCTGTCAGGGAACATCGAACGCCAGCTCGCCAGCTGGAACCTCATGTATGAGAAAATCAAATGCATCGCGCCGTCCTTCATAGCGCGCCACGGTGAAGCGGCACGAGCCTACCAGCTCAGGTATCTCTGCCGTCGCGCTGTTGGGCTGCGGGACGGGTCTCTTGCCATGCAGTTGGCAAGGGGCTCGCTGAACGCCTCGCTACGGCCTGTCGCAGCCGAACCCATCAAGTCGATCACCACGTTCCTTGCCGCGGCGCTACTCGCAACGGCGGGGAGCCGCGCCTACCAGCGTACCGAGATGGCCCTTCTGGCAGCACGCAGGCGCTTTACGTGATCACGAATGCAGGAAACGAGCACCATGAAACCAAGGATCGTGCATCTCATCGATGATGCAGGCGCCGGCGGTGTGAACCGCATGCTGGACTATGTCCAGACCTCACCGACTCTGGCAGAGCAGGCTGTGCACACGAAGACGCAGATCGCGCGCGGAAGTTGGCGTGTGGCTCGCCTGGAAGCGGACGTGATCGTGTCCCACCTTTCGGTCAGCTGGAGAAATCTGCCGACGCTTGTTGCATTGCGCGCCCGTCACCCGGGCATTCCGCTCGTACACGTCGAGCACAGCTATTCCGAGGGGTTCATTTTGGCGAACGCCGTGCCCCTGCGCAGATTTCACGCACTGCTACGCACGAGCTACGCGCTGTTCGACCGTCTGGTGGCCGTGAGCGGTTCTCAAGCAGCCTGGATGCGGCGCGACGGCCTGATTGAGCCGCAAAAGCTGCATGCGATCCATCCTGTTGTGAACCTCGCACCGTTCTTGCGGCTCGACCTTCCCAGCCACCAAACCCCTCTCAGGATCGGCCTGATTGGCAGGCTTCATACCCAGAAGGGGTTTGATATCGCTATTCGCGCTTTTCTAGCTGCGAACCGCGAAGACCTCGAGCTTCATGTGCATGGCGACGGGCCGGAACGCCACAGGCTGAAAGCCCTGGCGGCTGACGAACGCTCTATCGTTTTCCACGGCTTTGCCGACAGCCCCGACGCGGCCATGGCAGGAGTGGACATCGTCGCAATGCCTTCTCGCTGGGAGCCGTTCGGTCTCGTGGCGCTCGAAGCGATGGCGGCGGGACGCGTGGTGATTGCCAACGCTGTCGATGGGCTGAACGACCAGGTGCAAGGCGACATGTCTAGCGTCCGATGCCAGCATGTAGACGCTTGGACGCAAGCGTTTCATGAGCTCTCCCGCCACGATCTTGCGGAACGTTCACTGATCGCCCGTCAACGTGCGGCGATGGCCACCAGCCGGTTCGAGCTGGAGTGGCATGGCCTTCTCGCCGACGTCATCTCGGATCGAAAGAGCACGCCAACGCCTGTCCACGCAGCTTGAGGGAATGCGAGGCCATCCCCCGGCCGAGCCACCGGTGACGCCCGGCGGGCTTCTGAGGAAATTGGTGCTCTTGCCGCAACAGAAACACCGGCGGGCTGTTTCCATCTCCAGCAATTGAGATGCCGCGCCACATGCACATTGACGATCTGATGCTGATTGCGGTGATAGGTTCTCCGATTTGAGCAGCTCAGTTTTGGTCGGCGAGGTCTCTTGCCTGGCCGTGCGATAACTCACGAGCATGAATTCCCAGGATAAGGAGTGCAGGCCAGAGGAGATACGCCTCGATCTCGATGTTCTCGCCGAAGGACAATACTGCGAAAACGAGCATGATCCCCAGCGGCAGGCGACCTCTCGGTCCCTTTGCCGCGTCTATCAGCGAGATTGCAGTCTGCCAGACGAAGGGCACCAGCAGCGCCGCAAAACCTACCGCACCTTTCACGAACAAGAGGCCGTACCAGGTATGATGGCTGCCAATCGGCATGTGCTCGACGAGGTGAGACCCGGGCCGGACGGTACCATGACCAAACCAAAGTGCGTCGCTCTGCCAACGTTCTTCGGCAATTCTCTGAAGCGCCTCCCGCACGCGGGATGAGTCTGCCCGTGCGGCTCTGAACGCCGCAGCAGTGTCCTGCATCGCCTGAAGAACCGAAGAGCCGAACATCGCCATTGATGCGGCGATAGCGGCGGAGGCCTGCCACGCCCAACCACGCAGGAGGATCGGCATAAGGCGTGGCCCGATTGTGCAGACGATGACGGCCACGAAGCTCATCCGCGACTTCGAGAGCAGAACCATCGCAAGTCCCGCCAGCAGCCCCACGATCATCCAGCGCCGGTCTTGCTCTTCCAGCGCGAACAGCACCATCACGACCCCGAGCAGGCCCGCGAACGGTGACCAGGGTGCATAAAACTGCCAGCGGGGCGTCCACGTGGCCGGATCGAACGTGAACAGAAAGACCGTGAAGTACTCCGGGCCGGGACCGCCCACGATTTCAAGAGGCGATGTGAAGAGCTGCGAGGGCAATCCGACATACGGCGATGCGACGCACAAAGGCAGTATGCAGAGCGTCCAGAGGCCGACGACGCATTGCGCCCGGACTAGAGGTGCGCGCCGGATCGGCAACACGGCACCGGCAAGGGGAAAAAGCGCAAGCAAAGCCCAGCCCTTCGCCCATCCGATCGTAGATTTCAGCGTCTGTGCAGGGCCGAGCGCCCAGTCAGAATGGCCGACCCAAAGAGCGATGAGCAACGTCACCATGCCCAGAATCCATGCCCAAATCACAGGAGGCACAGGGCCCGTGGCCTGCAAGTCGTCGCGCATTGCAGGCCCGAGATAGAGCGAAAGCACAGACAGCACGCCGAGAAACCACCCGAGAATTGGTGCCACGAGATACAACGCGCCAATGAAGTAGAATGGCCAGGTCGCCCGAAGCGTCCAGGCAACCAAGCGCTCCGCAGGATACTCGGACGCGGCGCTCACGGACGCAGGCGCTCCGCCGCGATCTGGGAGCGCGCCCCCGTCAGCAAGCCAATCAACGGGCGCCTCAGCCAAGCGAGGATCAAGCCCACAAACAGACAGACGGACCCCAGCGCACCTGCGGCAAGCGCGATGAGGGTGTCGGGGGAAGACGGTTCCTCGGGAAGGGACGCTTCCTCCAAAACCTGGATCAAAGGATAGGACGCATAGACGTCCGATGTGGTGGTGTTCGTGCGCGCCATGGCGGATGCAAACACCGCTTCGGCAACCTGGTAGTCGCGGTTTAGGTCATCGAGACGCGCGGCCGTATCCACCAACGACATCACGCGCGTCTGTGCCTCAGTCAGCGCGCGAACAAGGCCGCGTCGCTCGGCTGCAAGTCCGTCGCGTTCAGCAGCGCGACGCACGAGTTCGGCCAGAATAGCCGCACGCTCGCCGTCCTGAATCAATTCGATTTCGGCCAGAGCGGTCGGCTCCTTGCTGCCGACGACCGTCTCAACACGCTGCTCGAGGCGCGACTTGGCACCCCGATAAGCCGTACGTGCCGACACCACCGCTGGGTGGTTCTCGCCACCATAGGTTCCACGAGCAATGCCAAGCTCGGCAGCACTCGCCGACATTGCCTGCGCCAGTGCACGAAACTCCGGGTCGCCATGCAGTGCCAGCGCAAGCGCGGCATGGGCTGGATTGCTCTCGAGCGTCTTCGAGAGCGAAGCCACCACCGCCTCGGCGTGCAGAAGCGAGGTCTCTACGTCGCCCAGCCGGCGCGCCATTGCCTCGGTGTCGGAGACGAGGCCCCGATATTGTTCCATCGTGATCAGCCCGGTATCGTTCTGAAGCCAGGTGATTTTGCGCCGGGTTCGATCGACCGCATCCCGATACTCGCGGATTGCCGCCTCACCGCCGTGCTTGCGCCGGGCCTGTTCGTCCGAGCGCAGCCTGTCCAGTTCGTTGAAAAACGCCGCGGTGAGGGTCTCGGCCCGCGTTTGCGCGATTTCCGGCGTGGCGCCTTTCATCTCGAAGAAGACCAGTCCGGTTTGATCGACCAGTTTGACCCGGGGTTTCCCGAGCTCACGCAAATCTTCGCCCACCGCGTCTGCTGCGGCCTTGAGGACGCGACGTGCGCCCAGCAAGCGCTTGTAGGTGACCGTGGGACTGACCGTGTTGTTGGTGTAGGGCGACGTTGCCGTGCTCGAGGCCTGTCCAATGTCCGAAAGATTTACGGATGCCGAGGCACCTGCCCCAGGCAAAATCATCGACACTTCAGACGTAAAGGTGACCGGTGCGTGCTCCAGGTAAAAGCAGATCGGCGCCCAGATACCCAGCAAGCCTAGTAGGAATAGGATGGCGTAGCGGGGCGACCGGCTTGCATCGTCCGCCCGGCCACCCAGGAAGATGCGGGCAAACATGGAACCTGTCCGTTTTCTCCGGCTCGGGGCGACTTCGCCCTCGATCGGCACGCGGTCCAAATCAAGCTCTACACGCATATTCACTGACAACACCTCTGCCAGGAATACTACCCGATCAGCGCGCAGGCTGGTCACGCTCGCAAGGTTGTGGCGGTGGTGCAGTTGGTAAGCCGGGCTACCCGAACGGATAGCGTGTCGGGAGGCAGAGCGTCAGAAGAGCCCCTGCTCCTTGGCGATCATCGCGGCATGCGTCCGATTGCGCGCTTCCAGCTTGCGACAGAGCGTCTTCACATGCAGCTTGATCGTGACTTCCTGAAGTTCCAGTTCCCGGGCGATTTCCTTGTTGGATAGCCCCCTGCACAACCCTTCAAGCACTTGAAACTCGCGATCGGACAAGGCGTCCTGGAGAGGGTGCTTTTCATCTTCCGGGACTTCGGTCATGAACTTTACCGGTGCGAACTGCTCGCCCGCGATCATGAAGCGCACTGCATTTAGCAGGGACTTGGCCGCCATGGTCTTGGGCAGGAACCCCGCAGCGCCTGCATCCAGCGCGGACTGAGCAACGCTGCGATCCGCCGTTCCCGAAATGAGTGCAACCGGTCGTTCCTGATTGAGTGCCTTCATGCGCTCGAGACTGGCAAGGCCAGCCATTCCGGGCATGTTGTAGTCAAGAAGGACAAGATCGTAGGGCCCGTCTGCTTCGACACGCTCCGCAGCCGTCTTGAAATCGCCAACCAGAGCCACTTCGAAGCTGCCCTCACGCTCTAGATAGGACGAGATCGTATCGCGAACGAGCTCATGATCATCCGCGAGGAGAATGCGCATCTACTTGCCAGCCTCTGGTTCATTCACTGCAGCGTTGCGGGCGACTATGGTCGCCTCGGCGGTCGCAATCAAGCTGTCGGGCTCGATGGGCTTTTTGAGCACGGCATCGAAAAGCGCCGGCGCGGCAACACCCTGTTCAACGGCAGTGCAGAGCAAGATCGGCAGGTGAGGTGCAATTTTGCGTACTTCCCGTGCAAGCGCTGCCCCGTCCATGTCGGGCATATCAAAGTCCGTGATCAGCAGGCTCCAGCCCGATGGATCGTCAGTGATGGCCTCGAGCGCATCGCCAGGATGAGTGCAAGCCGCCGTCTCAGCGCCCGACTGTTCGAGGCACCCTGAGATCACTTCGCCAACAGCCTCTGCATCATCGCACACCAGAATTGTATGGCCTGAAAGCGCGGTCGGCCCCGGGGTCGCGGGGGGTGCGCGCGTCAGGCTGCTTCGATGAGGCGCTTTCACGCTTGCGCGCGTCGGCCACCAGATTTCAAACTCGGTGCCCGTCCCGAGGCTCGAGGAAACACGGGCTGCACCGCCCACCGCCTTGACGATCGATGCAACAACCGCGAGGCCGAGCCCCGTGCCGTCATCTCCCTTGGTGGAGTAATACGGGCGAAAGATCTGGTCCTTCACGCCGGGTTTCATCCCGCTGCCCGTATCGCCAACGGTGAGCTTTGCGTAGATCGTTTGCGGTTCGACCGTGCCCAGCAACACGTCCGCGGGGGATGCCCTCGGGATAGCCTCCTCCAACGCCAGGGTGATTTCCCCCTTCCCTGCCCCGATCGCGTCTCGTGCGTTGATGCCAAGATTGAGAACCACCTGAAGAAACGATGTCTGATCGGCATCTGCGATCATTGGCCTGTCGGGCGCATGAACGGAGAGCGTCACACGCGATCTCAATCCCGCACGCAAAAGCTCGGCAGCCTCTTCGAACGGTTTCACCAGATCAACACGTTCGGTCTTCTGCTGGCGGGCCCCGACTGCGATGAGTCGCCCGACCAGTTCACTCGCCCGTTCGCCCGCAGCCTCGATCCGCTGAACATGAGCGAGCGACGGATCGTTCTTGTCGAGATCGAGCGAAAGCAGTGCCGCCGAGCCGTTGATCGCCGAAAGCAGATTGTTGAAATCATGGGCGACACCTGCCGCCAATAGACCGATTGCTTCCTGCCGCTGTGCTGCCTGCAATTGTTCCTGAAGCCGTTCGCGCTCACGCAGGTTGCGATGGCGCTCCCAGATGTCGCGCGTCACACAAACGATGCCGACATCCTTCAGGAATGTCAGGGATATCTCCTGATAAACTGTCTCGCCGTTCCGGCTGATGCCGGTCACCTCGCCGCGCCAAACCCCGTTGCGCTGAAGTTCGGGCATGCCGACCCGCTCTATGTATTCTGCCTGATCGGGACGATATAGCTCCGACCATGACCGACCGAGAACTTCGGCTTCCCCTTCAAAGCCAAACATCGCGAGATGGCTGGGGTTCATGTAGACAAAGCGGCCCTCCATGTCCGTCACCGCAATGCCGTCCTGTGCCGAGTCGATCGCGGCTGCCCGTTGCAGGAGTATCCGCTCGGTGGCCTTCAGACTCGTGATGTCCGTCGCGATCGAGACGGCGCCGCCGTCAGCAGTCGCCTGATCGTTGACCAAAAGCACGCGGCCGTCATCGAGCCGTTCCTCGCGGCTTTCCCGGGTCGTGAAAAGTTTGTCTCTCCGGGCACGTGCTCGCTGCCGTGCCGTGGCCTTGTCTGCACCTTGGTCAACCAGCATCGCGCAGAACGTTTCGACGAAGGCATCTCCTTCGCGCCAAGCGGCGTTTCGTGTTTCGAAGAAATCTCTGTACTGGGGGTTTGCGACCACGATGTTTCCGGCAGGATCGAGCAGCAAGAACCCTTCAGACGTCGCGGACAGGGCACCAATCAGTCTTTGCCGTGCGGCATCGCGCTCCTGCGCAGCCTGACGCTCAGCGGTGATGTCGACTTGCGTGGCGACCATGAAGCTGGTCTGCCCGTCCGATCCGTTGACAGGGTAAAGGGTAAGCCGGTTCCAGAACTCCTCCCCGTTCTTTCGTCTGTTCCGAACATCGAACGAGCCCGCACCTCTTGCTTGAACGGTGTTTCGAACCTCCGCGCGAACTTGAGAATCCGGCGGCTCCGCCGAAAGAAATCGGCAATTGGCGCCAAGGATCTCGCCCGGCGGGTACCCGCTCAAATCAGTGAAGGCGTGGTTCACGTAGATCAACGGCATTGCGTCGCTGGTCGCGTCTGCGATCGTCACGCTCGCAGATGAACCGTCGATCACTGCAGCGAGGAGCGCATTTCGCTCGGCGAGAGCCAGTGTCGCCAGCGCTTGCGAGGCCAATCCGGCAAGGCGCGTCATCATATCCTGCTCGGCGGCTGAGAAGCGTGCATGCGCATATGACGCGCCCACAAGTCCGCCGACTGAACCATCAGGCAGATTGATCGATACACACAGCAACGATCTGAGATCGGCAGCAAGCCCGGATACGTCACGCCACCACCGCACTAGCGAGAGATCGGCAACGCGCCGGGTTCGGGAGCCATGCAGGAGTTCGGGTGGCAGACTAACGCCCATCAACTCGGGTTGGGTTGATTGGACCACTCTGGCACCGGTGTCGCCGGGCTCGATCACGAACGCCGCGTCACACCCGAGGCTGGTCCGGGCGGAGGCGAGCAGATCATCGAGCGCCTTGGCGGGCGACACGGCGCCTGTCATGCGCGCCAGGCCATCCAGAAGCGCATTCGACTGGCGAAGAGCCGACGCCTCGCGCTCCCTCAGCAGATTGAGCTCTAAAAGCGCCTCGCGCAGCCGCTCCTCGGTTTCGCCCTTCTCAGGCAACTTGGGTCCTCACTGCGCAAACGTCACGCAGGAGATCATTAAATTGCCGTGCCGGTTCTGGCCATCCAAAACCGGACCCTGCTCACCGAAGGTGAAAACCCCGAGAAAGGGCGCCCCGCCAAGCGCTTCATCGACGCCGCGCGCAACATCATCCATATGTTCGCGCACGGCGAGCATGCAGCCTCCGCAATAAATCACAAGCGCACCTGCGACATCCGGCTTGCAGACTTGGCCTCGCTTCATGGCCAATGTCGCTACCTTTCCGGCGCGCGCCGTGAGCGTGCCGACTGCACCGATCATCAGACGCAGCTCCTCACCCTCTGCGACATCCGCAAACAGCTCGATGCTGCCGTCTGGATGGGACTGTGCGGGATGAGCGAGTACGTAGTATGGGACATCTGCGACGTGCCCGGCTTCCCGCCCCAATGGCATCATTGTACTGCAGGAGAGGATGGTCTTCGAGGTCCCGCCCCGTGCAGGTGTGACGAGCCCGTTCGTCCATCGCGCATAGACGTCTGCCGCCGGCTCGCCATCGATCTCGATGATGCGCCTGCCCTCCGCTCTGGTCACATGGCCGGACTTGTCGACAGGGGCATATCCGCTCTGGTAGGCGCTCGACAAAGGTCTGGATGGAAAAAGTGCCGAGACGACGACCCCCGCACTTTCGGAGCGATCCCGATCGAAGACGGACCAGCCACCGGCGATGTCGTTGTCCGCAGCGCTGCCGCCCAGGATCGGCACACCTGCTCCCACGACTTCTTCGATTCCCGCAATGATGTCTTCTTCCCGACCCGGCGCGGCGGCAATCCACAGGAGTTCTGGCACTTCGCCACTTCGCCCGGCTGCATCCAGCGCGGCAATCGTGGCTTCGCGAGCAGCCGAACGCGGATCATCATCCTGTGCGGCAATCCCCGTGCCGTAGTTCCCGTCGGTATCCCAAATCGCCAGAGCCCCCATGCCATAGCCCTCGGTGCTGACCATGCCGTCATTGCTCATGACGCCTTGGCAGGACGTAGCGCCGTGCAAAGCAACGGCGCCAGTTTTCGCAAGCGAGTGCCTGACGAGCTCGGTCGAATGACCGACGCTGGAGTGACAGGACAAGAAATCTGGTGCCGACCCGGCGTCGATGCCGAGCTGCTTGATGATCTTGTCGATGGCCTCGTGAGTGTCTGAATCTTCACTCGTGGCTGCCGCAACGCGCATCATTTTGTCCTCGTCAATGAATACCCAAAGTTAGTTGATCCGCATGGGTCGTTCGAATGCGCATGTGGACAGCACACCTATCCTAAAGGATAGGGGCCGGACGGCTCCGGCAACCACCAGACACACTGACCGGATAGCGGAACCACCTGAATGACTGTCCATACAGTCTTTCGGTCGATTGCCTCGGCCCGAGCGGATCTGGACCCTGCCTGCAGACAACCAAGGCAGGCAAAGCATGCATAGAGCTACGACAATCGACCTCTTTGGTCTTGACCTTATGAGTGCTGCGCAAGAGCAAGCGATTGCTCGTCTTTTGGATGGCGTCGAGCGGCGGAGCGCAGCTTTTGTCAACGCGCACTGCGTGAACGTGGCCATGCGTGAGCCGGAGTACGCGCGCTTTCTCCAAAGCACCGGAACACTGTTGCCAGACGGGTCCGGGCTCGAGCTGGCGGCCCGACTGACGGGGCGGTCTTTTCACGCCAACCTGAACGGAACCGATCTGTTCCTGCCGCTGTGTCGGGGTGCAGCCGAGCGCAACCTGTCGCTCTTTCTGTTCGGTGGACGCCCCGGTGTCGCGGAGCGCACCGCCGAAACCGCCCGCTCAGAGGTGCCTCGACTGGGGATTGCCGGAACGGCCAACGGATATTTCGAGGATGGCGACGATGGCCGTGTGATCGAACAAATCAATCGTTCAGGCGCGGACGTGGTGCTTGTCGCGCTCGGCGTGCCGCTTCAGGAGCTATGGATTGCCCGCAACCGGCATCGCCTGAAGGCGCGTCTCGTCGTTGGGGTGGGCGCTCAGTTCGACTTCTGGGCCGGGGATGTGACGCGTGCGCCCAAGATTCTGCGGCGAACCGGGCTAGAATGGCTTTGGCGCCTCGGTCTCGAGCCCAAGCGAATGTTCAGCCGCTATGTCATTGGCAATCCGATATTTATCGCACGCGCCATGAAGTACGCATTGCACTGGCACGGGTCTGAAGTTCTTCGCACGTCAGACCCGAAGCGGGTGTTCGATGTACTTCTCTCAAGCTTCGGGCTTGTGTTGATTGCACCAGTGATGCTGCTCGTCGCAGCTTCGATCCGTCTTGAAAGCACCGGACCGGTGTTCGTGAGAAAAAGACGGATCGGTCAGAACGGGCGCGAGTTCCATCTCATCTCGTTTCGTTGCAGCCGCAACCGGGCGCCAAACCATGTCACATCCGACATGTCGACAGAGGCCGCAACTGCGACTTCAGGGTTGAAGACCGATCCGGCCGCCACCCGCATCGGACGCCTCATCCAACGGACCTCGCTGGATGGCCTCCCGCAACTCTTCAACGTACTCAAGGGAGACATGTCGATCGTCGGTCCAGAACCCACCATGCCGCAGGATACCCTGGTCTTCTCCACGCGAGCGCTCGCTCGCTTCGCCGTAAAGCCCGGCATCACGGGACTTTGGCGTCTTTCAGGGAACTCGGACACCGGTTTTCAGAAGCGGGTCGAGCTGGATGTGGCCTACGCCCAGTCGCGATCCATGTTGTTGGATCTGGTGCTGCTGGCGCTGACGATCAGAACGTTCGTCGTGCAGGCGACGAGCCTGCTCTGGCCGACCCGATCCGCTGTCGCTCGGAGCGGCTCAGAGGTCACCCGGCGGCCTCAAGCTTCGTCCACCTGATCCGTCGCCCGCACCATCACGTCCGCAAGCATCGCGTAGGCAGTTGTCCAGGCCACCTCGTCCTCGATGGTCAACCCTGCGCCCAGCATGCGTTGTATCATCCAGATCAAGGCCTCGCCCACAGGCGCATACTGATCAGAGGTCACGCCATAGCCAACATGCCGAAGCGCGAGCTCGGTGGCAGCCTTGTTAAGCTTCTCGGGCTCGTCGAGATGATCGACTATGTAGGCGAGCGTGGCGACAAGTTTGACACCCTGAAGCTTCAAATCCGACTTGAAGAGCGGCTTGATGTCGGGCGCGAGCTTGAACAGCCGTCCGTAAAACAGCTCCGAAGCCATGCCCGAAAGAGGAGCGACCCGCGCCCAGGTGGCACGAATGCGCTCGATATCTGAGTCTGTCAGCATCACAGACCCCTCCTGTATCATGGCTAACGCCATGCACCGAGAGTTCACCAGCTTCACAACAAGATCAGTTTGCGCTGTCCATCAGGCAACGCGCACATCCCTTCAGGGTTGCGGTCTTTGCCGAATGCACACGGAACGATCGATTCTTGGTCTCTTGTCCCGGTCGCGACCCCTGCCGCAAACCACCCACCGGCTCGGGCATGAGGCTCGACCCAAGGTCGACCTGTCTAAGCCCACCCTTGATCGGCGATGTGATGCCGAGCGGCGGTTCCGGAGGAGCTTTCGGCAGACGTCACAGGCTCTCAAACTACGCCGGAACGGTTCAAGCTGACCGCGTACACCGAAGTGGTGCCCGTGATGAACAACTGGTGTTTGTTGCGACCGCCGAAGCAGACATTCGAGACGAGTTCGGGCACCAGAAGCTTGCCCAGAAGTGTGCCATCGGGAGCGATGCAGTGCACGCCATCTCCGGCGGAGGACCAGACATTGCCATCCGTGTCACATCTGAACCCATCCGCTACCCCGGGAGAGATGCTGTGAAACACCTCGCCACCTGCGAGGGCATCCCCCTCGACGTCAAACACGCGAATGTGCGTTGGATCATCTCCGAAGATGCGTCCGGTATCTGCAATATAGAGCCGGCGTTCGTCCGGACTGAAGGCCAACCCGTTCGGGCAGTTGAAGTCATCAGCCACGACCGAGATGCCCCCGTCGGTGCCGATCCGGTAGACATGGCAGGGCAACTCCTGCTCTGCCCTGAAACCTTCGTAGTCGGTCATGATGCCGTAGTGGGGATCCGTGAACCAGACCGACCCGTCAGATTTCACCACGACATCATTGGGGGAATTCAGGCGCTTGCCTTCAAACGCATCTGCAAGAACCGTGATCGAGCCATCATATTCGGTGCGGGTCACCCGGCGGGTTCCATGCTCGCAGCTGACAAGTCGACCGAGACGATCCCGCGTGTGCCCGTTCGCGAAATTGGAAGGCTCGCGGTAAATTGAAACGCCAATACCGGGTGTCCAGCGCATGATCCGGTTGTTGGGAATGTCCGAGAAGAGCAGACAACCCGCATCTCCGAACCAGACCGGGCCCTCCACCCAATCGAATCCCGTCGCAAGCTGCTTCACCGGTGCGTTGCCCAAGACGAAGGTGTTGAAGACCGGTTCATTGGCCTCGAAAAATGACATAAGCGGTTTCTCCGAACGGCGCTCGATGCTAGGTGTGTTACCGATAACATAAACTCCGGATCAGACGGTGCCAAGCGGAATGGAAAACACGACCACAACACGGACACTCACCCACCGCGGTGTCATGGTGATGCTTCAAGCCGCAATCGAACGGGCCGAGCAGATCGGTCAACCACAATGCGTTGTCATCGTTGATCAGAATGGCGAGACACTGGGAGAAATCCGGATGACGGGATCAAAGTTCCTAAGCCGGCGAAGTGCACATGCCAAGGCGCTGACCTGTGCCTCGCATGGCGTCCCTTCAGGTGCAATCCCGGAGGCAGTGCGCCTTGCCATCGCCGCAGCAACCGGCGGCGGTGTTACGGGGCTGCCGGGCGGACTACCGATCCGTGTCGCCAGCGAGGTTCTCGGCGGCATCGGTGTCGGCTCCGGCACGCCGGATCAGGACCTCGATGTCGCGCGGGCCGCGCTGGCATCAATTGGCGCGGACACCGCCTGAAAGGCCAAGCTGAGCCTCGGGCGCGGGTGGGTGGGCAGCGTACCGGTCGGGGCATTGCACGAACTCGCAGGGGAGCGTCCGAGGCTCAGCTCGCCCCGCCAAACGCAATCTGCGCCTTCATGGCTTGGCCCCGGTCATTCGCAATCTGAAACGCACGCTCTGCTTCGGAAACTGGCAGCGTGTGAGTGATCAGGGGCGCGACATCGATCAGCCGCTTCTCCATGAGTGACACGGCGGTGGCGAACTCCTCGTGGAAGCGGAAGGAGCCGCGGAGCTCCAGTTCTTTCGCGGTGATCATCTGGACGGGCAACGTCATGTCGCCTCCGAGACCGAGTTGAAGAACGACACCTCTCGGTCGCATCACTGACAGGCCACCGGCAAGGGCGCTCGCCACGCCCGTGCATTCGAAGAGCACGTCGAAATGCCCCTTGTTTGCCTCGTAGGGAACGAGCCCGTCCGGCGTGTCTGTCAGGTTGATGACCCTGTCCGCGCCTGCTCGTTGCGCATGGTTCACCGCGTTCGACGCGAGATCTGTGGCAACGATTTCTGACGCGCCGGCACGCCGGGCCGCAAGAATGCAGAGTACGCCGATCGGCCCACATCCAGTCACCAGCACCCGCTTGCCGAGTATTTCGCCCGCGCGCCGGGCGGCATGAAGGCAAACGGAGAGCGGCTCGGCCATTGCTGCTTCGCCTGGGCTGAGCCCGTTGGCCCTCTCGCATTGTGAAGCTTCGGCCACCAGCAACTCGCGAAAGGCGCCCTGGACATGCGGAAACGGCATCGCCGATCCGTAAAAGCGCATATTCAGGCAATGGTTTCGCAATCCTGCAGCACAGTAGGAGCACTTGCCACAGGGACGCGAGGGTGAGACGGCCACCAGATCGCCCTTGGCAAGGCCTTCGACGCCCGGACCGATGGTCTCCACATACCCTGAAACCTCGTGCCCGAGAACCATCGGCTCTCTGAGGCGAACCGATCCGAACCCACCATGGTTGTAGTAGTGAAGGTCCGATCCGCAGACCCCGCCCATCGCCAGCCGCACGGAAACCTCCCCGGGTCCGGGCTGGTCTGGTTCGTGATCCTCCAGGCGCAAGTCCCTGGGAGCATGGATAACAATAGCCTTCATCGTGACCCTCGGCCGATATCTGCGGATGGACGTTGCTGATCGCGTTGCAAGCTGAGGGCACGAGCAACACTGAGCTTGGTTCGGAACGGGCGCGCTTGAATGAGCGTCGCACACGCTCCTGAACTACCGGCCGCTGCAAAACGCCCGAACCACAAGTTTTCACGTGCCGGCATAGTGCCCCACTTGATCATGTTATCGATAACATATAGGCACTTCTCGACATGTAAAGACACAGGAGCCGGTATGTCAGCGCACTTGTTCGACCTGGGTGGCAAGACGGCATTGATCACGGGATCCAGCCAGGGCATCGGGTACACCTTGGCCGAAGGATTGATGGCCGCCGGAGCGCGTGCGGTGCTTAACGGACGGGATGCCGGCAAACTCGGCGAAGCGGCAGATGCGCTTGGCGCGGCAAGCCTTCCGTTTGACGTCACCGACCACGCAGCGGCACGCTCTGCTGTGGATCGCTTCGAGCAGAGCGAAGGTCCGATCGATATCCTGATCAACAATGCCGGCATGCAACACCGCATGCCGCTGGAGGACTTCGACCCTGCAGATTTTGAGCGGCTCATCGCCACAAACGTCACGTCGGTCTTCAATGTCGGACAAGCTGTAGCAAGGCACATGATCGGTCGCGGGGCCGGCAAGATCATCAACATCGCCTCGGTGCAGACCGCATTGGCGCGGCCGGGGATCGCGCCCTATACGGCATCGAAAGGTGCGGTTGCGAACCTGACAAAGGGGATGGCAACCGACTGGGCGCCGAAGGGGCTCAACATCAATGCAATCGCACCGGGCTACTTCGACACACCATTGAACGCGGCACTCGTCGCGGATGCGGACTTCACGGCCTGGATTGCCAAGCGCACACCCCAAGGTCGCTGGGGTCAACTGCCAGAACTGGTCGGTGCGGCGGTTTTTCTGGCGTCACCCGCATCGTCCTTCGTGAACGGGCAGACAATCTTTGTGGACGGCGGCATGACCGCCTGCTTGTGAGGTGAGCATGAACAAGGTCGCGCTTGTCGGATGCGGTGCAATGGGTGGCGCGATTGGCGCAAGGCTGGCCGAGACCGCCAACGATCTGAATGTCTTCGATCTCAATCCAGCGGTCATGGCACCATTGGTGGAAAAAGGCGCTAAAGCTGCTGCCTCGGCGGCCGACGCGGCACAGGACCGGGACTTTGTCATCTTGTCACTGAACTCGCCCGGCATCGTGCGGGCGGCCGTGTTTGGGGATGGGGGCGTGGCGGAAGGCGCCAGGACAGGCACTATGATCATCGACATGTCCTCGATTGACCCGCCTTCGACCAAGGCTCTGGCAGATGATGCCGCCGCGCAGGGACTGCGGTGGGTGGATGCACCGCTCTCAGGCGGCGCACCGAAAGCGCTGATCGGTGAGCTGACCGTTATGGCAGGTGGCACAGCAGAGGACTTCGAACGAGCGAAATCGGTGATGTCCGACCTGTGTGCGAACTTCACGCATATGGGGCCGACCGGTGCCGGTCAGACCACAAAGCTGATCAACCAGGTGCTCTGCGGGCTCGGCTTCATGGGCGTCGCCGAGGCGACACGATTGGCACAGGACGCGGGCGTCGATGCCGCCATGATCCCGGTCGCTCTGAAGGGCGGCCGGGCCGACAGCGCGATCCTGCAAGAGTACATGCCGCGCATGGCAGCAAAAGATTACACGCCATCCGGGCGCATCGCGAACATGGTCAAGGACCTGAACGGTGCGCAGGATCTTGCGCGATTGACAAACACGGCGATGCCGCTGACGGCAGCCTGTGCCGAGGTGCACCGGTTGATGACTGCTGCCGGGTTGGGCGATGCTGATCAGGCCGCGCTCATGGAGTTCTTCGAGCCGCGCGACACGGAAAACGTTCCGACCTGAATTCTGCAGCGTCAGCTCACCCAGGGCCCGTGAAAACCGGTTCCGTCCCGGTCGGTTCGCTCAAATCCGTGCTGTCCGAAATAGTCACGCAGACCTTGCAGAAGATTCGCGGTGCCGCGCGGGCATGTGAGCTGGTCGACATAGACCAGCGCACTCCCCAAAGCAGGCGCCGGATATCCGCCCAGCGCCGCTGCCGAGACGGTCTCGCGCAATGAAGTCATGAGCGGCGCGAGCCGATCCTGAAACGCCGGCCCAGCCAGCAGCGACGCATCCGGCTCCGCCTCAAATGCACTGGCCACATCATCCAGCATGTCGGAGCGGATGATGCATCCCGCCCGCCAGACGCGGGCAATCTGCGCGAAATCGAGATTCCAGGCGTACTCACGCGATGCCTGCGCCAGCAGCTCGAAACCCTGCGCATAGGCGATGATCTTTCCGGCGTACAAGGCATCGTGCAGGACTTGGACATCAGGCACGCGCGCCTTCGTGTCGGACCGCAAGCTCTCGCTCCCTCTCAGCTCCCCAACCGATGAGAGATTGCGCGCGCCGACTGCGGCTTCGATGGTGTTGGCGACAGACCCGAGCCGAAGAGCTTCAATCGCAGACCATCGGCCGGTGCCTTTCTGCCCTGCACGGGCTGCAATGACCTGCAACAGCGGACGCCCGCTCAGGGCATCGCGGGCGGCCGCGACGTCTGCTGTGATCTCGACCAGATACGAGGCCAGTGCGCCCGTCGACCAGTTTCGGAAAAGCTCCGCAACCCGGTCTTCATCAAACCCGAGGCCATCTCGCATCAGCCCGTAGACCTCGGCAATCATCTGCATGTCGGCATACTCGATGCCGTTGTGCACGGTCTTGACGAAGTGTCCCGCGCCATCGGGGCCAAGCCATGCCGCACATGGCGCGTCGCCGAACCGGGCAGCGATCGCTGTGAACATGGGCGCCACCCTATCCCAGACCGCGGGCGAACCTCCGGCCATGAGTGCAGGTCCGTGTCGTGCCCCCTCGGCGCCACCCGAGACACCCATGCCAAAGAAGCTGAGCCCCCGCGCCTCGAGAGCAGCCGCACGACGGCGGGTATCGTGAAAGTCGGAGTTCCCCGCATCGATCAAGAGATCCCCGAGCGATGCATGTTCTGAGAGCGCTTCGATGGCTGCATCGGTGGCCTCGCCAGCCGGCACCAGCATGATGACCGGGCGCGGCGGGCGGATTGCGCCGACAAGCGCCCCGGCACTCGGGCAATCAACAAAACGGTCGGCGAACGCCCCGGATGCCAATGCGCACCGCCGGTTGGCGTCGTGATCGTGGACGGCCACGCGAAAGCCCTTTTCAGCGAGGTTCAGCGCGAGGTTCGCCCCCATGACCCCCAAACCGACCACGCCGATGTCTGCGAGGTCATCCATCCTTCAATCCTTTTCGGCGTGCTCCCCGGATGACGGGCATGCTACGCACTGGCACGCGGTGCGCAACAAGATGCACGGGGGAGCGACGATGGAGCATGCAAACATCCCGAAGCGGCTGATCGTAATGGGCGTGACAGGGTCCGGGAAAACAACAGTCAGTGCTTTGTTGGCAGGGCGACTGGATGCGGTGTTCCTCGACGGCGATGACTATCATCCACCCTCCAATGTCGCAAAAATGTCTGCCGGCGAGGCGCTCACCGATGCCGATCGATGGCCCTGGCTGGATCGCTTGGGCGGAGTGATGGAAGACGCCGTCGCGCGTGAGGGGAGAGTGGTGCTGGCGTGCTCGGCCCTGAGAAGGACATACCGCGACAGGCTGACTTCAGCCTGCAGGTCTGCACCTCTCTTCGTCCATCTGTCCGGCACCCGAGACGTCATCCATGACCGCATGACGGCGCGGCGGGAACACTTCATGCCGGTGACGTTGCTCGACAGCCAGATCGCTACGCTCGAGCCGATAGAGCCGGATGAGAACGCCATCGTCACGCCGATTGATGCGCCGGTGGACGAGGTTGTTGGCCGCATTCTGGGGCAACTCGGGGCGAGGTAACTCACTGCGGTGCTGACGGCGGGCGCTCCTCCGGTGCGAGGCGTCGCACCCCCCAACCGATTGGTCGACGCCGATTGCCCGGAAACGCCGGATCAGCGCCCCAGATTGCCTGATATGTGTCCACCGCCATGCCACGGCGTTGGAGCGTGGCGAACACCGCGATCAGCAGCGCCCACCAAAGACCGAGGGCGAGCCACATCCAGCCGGGTGCATTCGCCTGCCAAAGCCCCGAGATGATGCCCCAACAGGCGATCAGCAAGAGCCCGTATCCGGCGGACTTGTGAAAATGCTCGAAGATGATACGGCGACGCGTCATGTCGAAATGGTCTCCACGCAGGGTTGGCTCGGTTGGCCCGCCCTTGCTGCCTCTGAACCACCCGGCAAAGAACTGAAGTCCGGCAAATCCGGTGATCGCCCAGCCGAGTGTCGCATGCGTGCCTGTGCCGGAGCCGTCAGCGGCAATGATCAGCCCGAGGGCCAGCAGCATCAGCAGCCCTCCGGCGTACTGGAGACTGAGATGCGCGCGCCACCAGGCGCGATTGTCGAGCTCGGAGGGCCAGTTCTGTCCGGGCGTCACTTTCCAGAACCGCGCGATCAGGATGCCCAACGGGAACAGTCCCCCCCAGGCAAGCACCATCAACCGGCCGTGCCAGGAGACATAGACGCCGACCTGATGCGCGCGATCAGGATCGATCGGCAACCAAAGCCAATCCATCAGCCCTTCACGGCTCCCGCCGTCATCCCCGTGATGATCTGCTTGGAGGCGATGAACGTGAAGATGATCGGCGGGATCGCGAGAAGCGTGCCCGTCGCCATGATCACACCCCAATCGATGTCATGCTCGGTGAGGCTGTTCACGATTGTCACAGGGACTGTGCGGGTACCACGATCGGACAACGCGTTCGCCAGCAGAAACTCGTTCCAGGCGATCCGGAAGGTAAAGATCGAAGCCGCCGCCAGCCCGGGTGCGATCACTGGTAACACGATGAGGAAGAACACCTGGAAGGGGCCCGCCCCGTCCATCTTCGCCGCCTCTTCAAGCTGGATCGGCACTTGCACGATGAAGGCCTGCAGGATCCAGATCACAAAGGGCAAGTTCATCGCCACATAGACGAGGATGATCCCGGCATAGGTCCCGTCGAGCCCGTACTGGAACGTCCAGATCCCGAACACGGGTACCAGCAGCACGGCGGGCGGGACCATCCGCATCATCAGCGTGGTGAGGTTGACCGCGCCGCGTCCCATGAAGCGGAAGCGCACGATCGCGTAGGCGGCCATGGTCCCGATCACCAGCGTCAGCGCCGTCGAGATCAGCGCCACGATCAGCGAATTCCCCAGCGCCCGCCCGAAGGTCTTGTCGCAGTAGTCAACATGGGCCGGCTCGTACCAGAGAACGTTGCACAGGACCGTCTCGTAATTGCGCAGCGTCGGCGCGAAGATGAGCCCGGACGTGTCCGACATGATGTCGACGTTGAGCTTGAGCGAGGTTGCCAGCATCAACACGATCGGCCCTGCGGACATGATCACGAGGCAGACAATCAGGGCGTAGAATGCGGTGTTGGGACGGGTCATGCAGCGTCCTCCGCCGCGGCGCGCAGGCGGGCCGCGCGCGCTTCGACGGCCTTGTTGTAGAGAAACATGGCGACAGTCAGGACCAGGAGCAGGATCAACAGGAAGTTGGACATTGCCGCGGCCTCACCCAACTCACGGAACTCGGATGCCGTGCGCGAGATGCGAAGCGCCAGGATTTCGGTAGAGAGCCCGGGTCCGCCGTTGGTCATGACCAGAATGACCTCGAGCACCTTGAACGCATCGATAAGCCGCAAAAGGCATGTGACGATCAGCACCGGCATCATCAGCGGCAGTTTGATGTGCCAGACCTGCTGCCACGCGGTCGCCCCGTCGATACGCGCTGCTTCGAGCGCGCTGCGCGGCAGCGATTGCAGTGCCGCCAACGACAGGATGAAGATAAAGGGGGTCCACTGCCAGATATCTGCAATGACGATGGACCAGAAGGCGGCGGTCCCGTCCGAGGTCCAGGCGACCCCACCGATCCCCAGGTCCTCCAGCGTCCGGTTAATGATCCCGACCGAGGGGTGGTACATGTACCGCCAGACCATTCCAACCACGATGGGCGCGATCATCATGGGCAAAATGAATACGGTGCGCAGTGCCGCCATGCCCTTCAGGTCGCGATCGAGCAGCAAGGCGAGACCGACACCCAGCACCATCTCGATCACCACGACGATCGCGGCAAACTTGATTGTGACCCAGAAGCTTTCCTGAAATGCCTCGTCGGCCAGCAGGCCCGTGTAGTTCGCCAGGCCCTTCCAGTCCGCCTCGCCGATCCGCTGGCTCGGATTCCAGTCGAGGAAACTGGCGTAGATCATGTAGCAGACCGGGTAGAGCAGCCCAATAGCCAGCACCAAAAGCGCAGGTGCCAGGAACATGTAGGGCGTCAATCGGTTGAGGCGGTGGCTCAGCATCGGGCCGGGATCCTCTTGGCCGGCGGCAGGCGCAAATACCCGCCGCCTGAGCAGAGACGGCGTTATTGCCAGGTGTAGTAGCCTGCTTCGGTCAAGACCTCCTTGGCCCGTTCCGCAACCCCGTCAAGCGCTTCCTGCGGATCCAGATCTTCGGTCAGAACCTTGCTGAGCGAGGTACCCAGATCAGCGTTGATCTTGCCCCAGACCGGGATGATCGGACGCCAGTCCGGATCGGCATGCTTGAGCGCTTCGCCGAAGGTTGCCATGTGCGGGAACTTGGCGTTTACCTCGGCATCAGCGTGGGTAGAGAAGCGCGAAGGATTGCCGCCTGCGAGCGCCACAAGCTTGTCGCCCTTCTTCGATGTGAGCCACTGCATCAGCAGAAACGCTGCTTCCTTGTTCTCGGCGTTCTTCGGAATGCCGATACCAAAGCCACCTGTCTGGGAACCACGGCGGGTGCCCATCGGATGCAGCGCCCAGCCGACTTTGCCGACGACTTTGGACTTTGCGGGATCATCGATCTGGCCGGCGACCACGGTGGTGTCCAGGTACATTGCCGTCTTGCCCTGGAGGAAGCTCGCGAGCGCCTCACCGAAGGCAAAGCCCGACGCACCTTCGGGACCGCAGTCAACGATCGTCTTCAGCGCGTTGGCTGCCTCGACACCGGCCGCGTTGTTCACAACCGGGTTCCAGTTATCGTCAAGAACACGACCGCCAAGTGGGGCGAGGTGCAACAGGAACGCGTGGCTCGCTTGGTGCCCCGACGCGGCCCTCGAGGACATACCGCCCATGCCGGGCTCGAGCTCCGGAATCTTGCAGGCGAGCTCGAGCATCTCGTCATAGGTTTCCGGAACCTTCAGACCGTGCTTCTCGAAAATGTCCGTGCGGTAGCCGAGGACGGAGGTCTCGGAACCGAATGGAATCCCATAGAGCGAGCCGGTCTTGCCCGGCAGATATCCCTTCTTACCACCAGCGATGCCGATGTTCTCGACATATCCGTCTATCAGATCGTCCGCGTCGTAGTTCGGATCTGCAAGCTTGGGATTCATGAAGTAGCGCGCGAGATTCTCCAACTGATCGGCGAAAACGTAGTCAGCTTTCGAGAAAACCACGTAGGCGATCAGGTCATAGTCACCCTCGTTCTTCGTCAGTTCGAGGGTCTGGCGCTCGCGCATTTTCAGGTACTGAAGCTGATCGACCTCAACCTCGATTCCGGTTTCCTTGGTGAACTCCGGGAGCACCTTGAGCACCGCATCGTAGTGCGGGTGCGCAGGGAAGTTGACGACCAGTGTCGTACCCTCGTAGGGCTCATAGGGATTGGCCGCAGCTATCCCGGCTATGGCAATCCCAGCCACCGCAACTGCGGTGGTCTTCAGGAACTTCAGCATCCGTTTCCCTCCCATTTCTTTCTTCGATCAGAGTGTCGCGCCGGTGTCGGCGTCAAAAATCCGTATGTCTTCAGATTGCACGCCGAAGGTCATCTGATCGCCGGACTGTGCACGTGGGCTGCCGTTGATCTCGACCTGAACCTCCGCCGCACCGCAATTGGTCGTCAGCACCGACTGCGTACCGAGGTACTCCGAGACGATGAGCGTGAGTTCAATCGGAGCGCCCACACCGGGGTCGGTTGAGAACGCCGAAGGCCTGATGCCCATGGTGATGCTCCTCGAAGAGTGGCCATGCAATTGTTGACTTTTCTCAGCCGGAAGCGGGAGCAGATAGCCCTCCCCCCGCACCCAAAGCCTGTCATTCTCGCGCACCAATTCACCGTCGAGGAAGTTCATGGTCGGCGTCCCGATGAAACCTGCGACGAACTTGTTGACCGGACGCTCGAACAACTCCTGCGGCGTGCCCTGTTGCTGAACAACGCCATCGGCCATGACGACAATCCGGTCCCCCAGGGTCATCGCTTCGATCTGGTCGTGGGTGACGTAGATCATGTTCTTGTCGATACGGTCGCGCATCTCGGCGAGCTCCGTGCGCATCCGAGCTCGCAGCTTGGCGTCAAGGTTCGACAGCGGCTCATCGAACAGGAAGGTGCCGGCGTCACGTACGAGTGCGCGCCCCATGGCGACCCGCTGACGCTGTCCGCCGGACAACTCGGCGGGCTTTCTGTCCAGCAGGTGGGCGATGTTGAGCATCTCGGCGACGCGCTTGACCTTGCTGTCGATCTCGGCCTTCGGCGTCCGGGCGAGGCGCAACGCAAAACTCATGTTCCGCGCGATGTTCATGTGGGGGTAGAGCGCGTAGTCCTGAAAGACCATCGCGATATCGCGATCCTTCGGCTCGAGAGCACTTATGGGCTCGTCGTCGAAATAGATCTCACCGCCGCTCGCGGTCTCGAGCCCGGCAAGAATGCGCAGGGTCGTGGACTTGCCGCAGCCGGACGGCCCCACCAGGACGGTGAATTCGCTGTCCGCGAACTCGAGCTCCAACGGATGCAGCACGCGAACCGACCCGAAGCTCTTCTCGATGTTGTCCAGCACGATACGAGGCATGCTGGCTCCTCCCGCAAGGTTTTCTTGTTATCGATAACATCTCGCAGAGAAGCGGATCGACGCGCAAGCGAGAGCTCGCTAAAACTACGTTAGCGCTAACGTTGGGATATGTGATGTCGCCTGACCGAGCACCCGCGAAGATCGGAGATGTCGCGCGTTCCGCCGGTGTCTCGATCATGTCGGTCAGTCGGGCGCTGCGCGGCCTTGAAGGGGTCTCCGAGGAGACCCGTGCCCGGATTGTGAGAGCGGCCAGAGAACTCGGCTACGTGCCCAGCAGACTTGCAGGCTCGCTCGCCCAGGCGACATCGACACTCGTCTGCATTTCGGTCCCCACGCTATTCGATGCAGTCTTTGCCGAGATTATCGCCGGCATGCGTGAAACCCTCTCCCATGCCGGGCTTGAGACGATCATCGAAACCTCCGACTACGATGAGGCAAGAGAGGCCGCGTGGATCGAGCGCATGGTAACCTGGTCGCCTGCTGCTCTGGTGCTTTCCGGGATCGACCACAAACCGAATGTGAGATCTCGGCTGAAGGCTGCGGGTATGCCCGTGATGGAACTATGGGATGTCACGGAAGATCCGATCGATCTGTGCGTCGGCATCGACCATCGCGCGGTCGGCTACGACATGGGCGCTCACCTGCTTCAAAAGGGATACCGAGCACCAGCATATGTTGGGATCACGCACGGACGGGATACGCGTGCAGAGAAGCGGATGGCCGGTCTCGCTGCTGCCTTTGCCGAGGCCGGAAAAGAGCTGGCTCAGATCCACATCGATGCACCACCTTCGTTCGAGGCGGGGCGTGATGGAGCCGAGCGTGGACTGGAGATGAGGCCGCGCCCCGACGTGATCTGCTTTCTGAACGATCACCTGGCCTTTGGTGGGCTCATGGCCTGCGAGTCCGGCGGGGTTCGTGTGCCCGATGAGATCGGCATTGTCGGTTTCAACGGACTGAACATCAACAACGTGTTGCCCAGGCGACTGACCACCTCGGCGACGCCACGTGCGCTTATGGGAAAGACCGCAGCCCGCATGCTCGTTGCGGCCATCCGCGGTGTTCGGACGGACACTCGGGTTGCCATGCCCGTAAGCATCGAACAAGGCGAGACGACGCTCTCAAGATTGACAAGGCGATGAACCTGCGCCTATCGATGTTACCGATAACAACCCTGGTGAGCCTACCGACTTTCGATGAGCGAAACCCGTAAAGCCACCATGGCAGACGTCGCGCGGCTGGCCGGGGTGTCTCCCATGACAGTCTCTCGCGCACTCCGCCAGAACACGTCCGTCAGCAATGCCACGCGAGAGCGGATCCGCGCGGCGGCAGACCAGCTTGGATATGTCGTAGACCTCACGGCTTCCGCATTCTCGTCGCGCCGATCAGGGTTTGTGGCAATGACGATCCCCTCGATCAACAACGCAAACTTCGCGGACACCGCCCGCGGTCTGACAGAAGGACTTCAGGACAGCGGCCTTGAACTCCTGCTGGGGTACACGGACTACGACACCGCCGAGGAAGAACGCATGGTCGAGGCGTTTCTGCGCCGCCGTCCGGAGGCAATCGTCGTCACCGGCGGCGCGCACACCGATCGTTGCAGGGTGCTGCTCAAGGGGTCGGGTGTGCCCGTGATCGAGACCTGGGATCTGCCGACTGACCCGATCGACCGTGTCGTGGGATTCTCGAACGCAGATGCCGGCGCTCGTGTCGCCCGGCACCTGTATGACCAAGGTCATAAGAACATCGGCTTCATCGGCGGCGACGGCGCTCGTGACACACGCGGCGCCGATCGGCAGCTGGGCTTTGTTCGAGCTCTCAAGAAGCTTGGGCTGCCAACCAACAGACTTGTGACCGATCTGACACCACCGATCACGATGCGTGAAGGCGCCGAAGCCATGCAGCGACTCCTGAGCCGCTGGCCGGATACGTCAGCGGTGATGTGCGTCTCTGATCTCTCTGCCTTTGGGGCGATGAATGCGGCCTTGCGCCAGGGCCTGCGGGTGCCGGAAGAGATTGCCGTCGCTGGCTTTGGCGCCTACGACCTCTCTGAACACGCCTTACCGGGGATCACAACAGTCGATGCACAAGCGCACCGCATCGGAGGAGAGACCGCGCGCGTCATCCTCGCGGCGCTTGCTGAAGACCAAACCATCGAGAAGATCGTCAATCTGCGGGTTCGCTTGCTCGCGCGCGCAAGCACAGCGCTCAGCTAGACAGGAAGCAGGATGTCCGACATTGCGGCAAAGCTGAAAGCGGCACGGGTGGCACCGGTTGTCCGCACAAGCACCCAGACAGCCGCCCGGCGCGGGGTCGATGTTCTCCGGGAGGAAGGCTTCGATCTCTTCGAGATCACGCTGACCACCCCAGGTGCCGTGGAGGTGATTGGCGATCTCGCGCAGGACCCGGAACTCTGCATCGGGGTTGGCACGGTGCTCACCGCTGATCAGGGCCGCGCGGCAATCGACGCTGGCGCGGCATTCGTGGTTTCACCTGCCTTCGTGCCGGGGCTCGCCGAGGTTGGTGCTCAGGCAGGTGTTCCGATCGCCCTCGGCGCAGCAACACCGACCGAAGCCTTGCGCGCGCACGAAGCAGGCGCGGCTTTCGTAAAGGTGTTTCCAGCCGCACAGCTTGGCGGCTCGGGGTTCATCAAGGCGCTGCGCTCGGTCTACCCGATGATCGAGATCATGCCGACTGGTGGCATCGAAGCCGGCAACCTCGCAGCCTACTTCGCAGCAGGTGCGGTCTGTGTCGGCATGGGTGGACAGCTGGTGAGTGATGCGGCGCTTCAGGCCGGCGATGATCAGACAATCCGCGCAGCCGCCCGCGCCGTGAGACACGCTCTCGCAGATCTCAGATGATCAGCGATATTCTCTGCCTCGGTGAGCCGCTGGTCGAATTCGTTCGGCTGCAAGACAGCACCTACAAGCGCGGCTTCGGCGGCGATACATCCAACGCAGCGATATCCGCCGCGCGCCAGGGCGCGTCTGTTGGATATCTGACAGCCCTGGGAAAAGACAGGTTCGGCGACTCCATTGTTGAAATGTGGAAGCGCGAAGGCGTTGACGCCACGCACATCATCCGCGATCCCGACGCGCCGACGGGGATCTACTTCGTCGATCCCGATCCCGATGGCCGCTTCTTCACCTATTATCGGTCCGGATCGGCGGCGAGCCTGATGAGGCCCGAGGACCTGCCGGCTCGCGCAATCCGGGAGACGCGTTGTCTTCATCTGAGCGGGATCACGCTCGCCGTGTCACCGGATCTTCGGGAAACCGGACTGGCGGCGATGAAACTGGCACACGACGCAGGCGTGACGGTTTCGCTCGACACCAACCTGCGCCTCCAGCTCTGGGACGCATCGTCCGCACGTGAGGTGATCGACCGGGCAATGCGCTTTGCTCGGGTGGCGGTGACCAGCATCGATGACAGCGCCCACCTGACGGGCCGCACTGACGCCACCAGCATCGCCGAGTACTATCGGGCTCTCGGGGTGAAGATTGTGCTGGTCACGATGGGGGCCAATGGGTGCTATCTCGCATCGACGTCCGGTGGCACGCACATACCGCCCACGCCCGCAGCGCCGATCGACTCGACAGGGGCCGGGGACAGCTTCGCGGGCGCGTTCCTCGCCTGGTGGCTGGAAACCGATGACCCGGTCATCGCGGCACAGCGCGCGGCAATCGTAGCGGCAGGCACAGTGTCCGGGCTTGGCGCGGTCGACCCCATCCCGCGACGGGCAGATGTGCTTGCCGCTATCGGGCAACCGTAGTCAACGCAGTATCGAACAAGGCGACCCAAATCACCGGGTGTGGTTGGGCGAATGAAGGCAATATTCAGTCTCCGGCGAAATGTGCGTTTCAGCCTGCGCGAAGGGAGATTCTTGGCAACTCAGCGGCGCGAATCACCTGTGGCCACAGGCGAAAACCGCAAAGGTTACAATTGCCTAAGCGTGTAAAGTGGTTCTCAGTATGAGCTCCTACGCAGAATCTGCAATCATTCGGGAAGAATCCCGGGGTTGAGCTCTACTCTCATCAATCGCGCAATCCGATTCTCTAATCTGAATCAGGCGCATACGGACAAAACCCCAAACAAACAACGAGCAGCCAATCAGATATCCAAGACCAGACCGGCCATCTAAAGTTGATAATTTCAACCTAGAATAAATCTTCTCGCAAAAACACACGCTCGTTTTGGTTGAAACTCACATGTCTTCCCCCTTAAACGAATATATAGATTGACTTTTGACGATGTGATTCCTTTTTATGCAACTGTTACTTGGTAATTGTAGGTGCTGGTGTGTTCTCGCCGCTTGCATGCTTTCAGTCGTCAGGCCTGGACGCGAGATTGCTCGCGGCAGTGTTTGAAAATACTATCGGTGTTGCAAAGCAAGCTATCGCCGAGGAAGCACTTTTACCGGGTGAAAACCAGGGTGCCGCGTCAATCGCGCGTCGCCCAAACGCGCCGACTTCCGGTACCCGCACCAAGTTCATGGCAACCCCGAAGAACGTTGCCACAGCCTTTGCGCCAGAAAACTCTTCAGCGCGCAGAGCGCGGAAATCACGACCATCACTGAAGCGAGAACAATGCACGTCGGTCCTCAGCCGAGCGCACTCACACTCGCCCGTTCGCAACCAGCGTGCCGCCAACCGCGGCCGTACGGATGACCCCAAGAACAGTCACTGAGTTTCGTAGTTTGGAGAGTAAGTCATGGCTATTGGTTTTTCCAACGTCGGCAACATCGAGAACGCAGGCGGCAATGGCAGCGTTCTGACCAACCCGACATCGCTGCAGTTCGGACCGGATGGCCGGTTGTACGTCTCCGAGCAGAACGGCACGATCAATGCATTTTCAGTCACGATCCAGGACGGTCAGTATGTAGCGACCGCGCATGAGGAATTGCTGGACGCCGCTGGCAATCATGTTGTCCAGAACCTCCAGAATCACAACGACGACGGAGCGCTGTCCAACGAGGGCAATCGCCAGGTGACCGGGATTTTGGTGGCGGGCACGGCCGACGAGCCGGTGCTCTACATCAACTCCAGCGATCCCCGGATCTCTCAGAACGGCGACCTGAACCTCGACACCAACTCCGGGGTCCTGACGAGGGTCAGCTGGAACAGCACGACGAATGAGTGGGATGTCGTTGATCTCATTCGCGGTTTCCCGAGGTCCGAAGAGAACCACGCCACAAACGGCATGGTGATGAGCAACGACGGCACCAAGTTGTTCCTGACAGTCGGCGGCTTCACCAACAACGGCGCCCCCTCTCAGTTCTTTTCGTACACGGGCGAGTATGCGCTCTCGGCGACCGTGCTCGAGATCGATCTGGTCGACTTGGAGTCGCGCCAGGTGCTGACCGATGCCGATGGCGGTCAAGGCGGAACAGCGCGGAACTTCATCTACGATCTGCCGACGCTGGACGACCCGAGCGTTGCCAATGACGGCGTGCGCGAAGATGCCAATGGCCTGGACGTCAACGGTCCGTTCGGCGGGAACGATGGCCTGAACATGGCAATTCTGCCAGCGGATGCGCCGTTGCGAATCTATGCTGACGGTCTGCGCAATCCCTATGACCTTGCCATCACTCCAGATGGCCGTCTGTACACGGTAGACAACGGGTCCAACCCCGCCCTCGGTGGCGATCCCGTCGTCGACGAGAACGGTGACGTAACCAACGATCCTTTGGGTGGCGGCTCCGGCGACCCCGAGCCGCTCTTCCTGCTTGAGGATGGGGGATACTACGGGCACCCGAACCCTGCGCGCGCAAACCAGGACCTCGCCTGGACCGTTCGCGACAACACCGGCAACCCCGACACTGAGGTTGTGCCGAATTCGGTCCCGGATCTGTCGGCGCTCGTGCCTGACAGCGTGGACATCGCGGAGGGATTCATCATTGATCCCTCGAAGTTCACGGGCGACCCTGAGCGGTTGGCGGAAAGTGGGGTACGCATCGAGCGCAGCAGCAATGAAACCAACGCAATTCTGACCATCGGTTCGTCCAGCAACGGGTTGATCTACTACGACTCGCAAGGCACGGCCTTCGATGGCGCTTTGGACGGCTCATTGCTCGTCACGCAGTTCAACGGCAACCTCACGCTTCTCAATCTCACTGATGCGGGAGATGGGATCGAAGCCGTGACGGATCCGGGGCCCGATGGCGTGCTCGGCACCGCGGATGACTTCACGGTGCCTAACACCGCCGACGGAATCTTCGAGCTGCCCGGCTTTCCGGGCGGACTGCAGCAAGCCCTCGATGTGACCATAAACCCGGCGGATGGCAGCATCTGGGTTGTCGAGCGCAGTGGCGGTGAGGTGAGCGTCTGGGTCCCGAACTCGCAATCGCTGCCGGACGACAACGACTTCGATGATGACGGGATCGCGAATGTGAACGACCCGTTCACACGCGACGCCACGAACGGAACATCTGTGATCATCGAGGGCGGGCAAACCTATTTCTGGAGCTTTGCCGCGTCGGGCACGGGCGACGAGTTCCCCGGAGACGAAGAGGGCTTCGGCGGCGGTCTGACCGGCGTGATGATCAACGGCACCACGGATTTCGAAGAGTTCTTCCAGGAACCCGCAACCACGCCGGACAACGTCGTGAACCTCGACAACGTGAAGTTCACAACGGCAGCCGGTGGCGGCACGACCGCGATCGAGTTTGTCTCGAACGGAGACCCGTTCCAGGGCAACAACAGTGGCGAGTATCTGTTCCACACCGGGGTGTCCATCTCGCCCGCCGTCGACACCTTCACGGTCAGCTGGTCGATGTTTAACCCGGGCGACACGATCACAGGGGACTTCCAGCAGCTCGGGGGCTACATCGGCAATGGTGACCAGTCGAATTATCTGAAGGTCGTCGCGATCAAGACCGGGGCCAATGAGGCCGCCATTCAGATTGCACTCGAGGATGATGATAGCGTCACGTCCGCCGACTTTGCCGCCAACGACATCTTCGACGTCGACGATGCTGATGGCAAAAAGATCTTCATCGATCTGCTGGTTGACGTCACCAACGAAACCGCAACACCTACGGTGAACTACGAGAAAGCGGACGGCACGACCGCCACCGTCAACGGCACGCCGATTTCGCTCGCAGGCAGCACCGTCCTCGAGACGATCAAAGGCAACAGCACGATTCAGGGCCAGGAGTCCGGTCTTGCCGTGGGTCTCTTCAGTTCGAACACCGGTGAAAGCACCAACAACGCATTCCAGGCGGTGTTTGACGACATCACCATCACGGCGACCGAAAGTGAGGTCGCACCGAATGCCCAGGATGACTCTGTCTCGACTGGCGTCAATCAACCCATCGACATTCCGGTTCTCACACTGTTGGCAAACGATACAGATCCCAACCAGCTGGATGTGTTGTCGATCACCGAGGTCTCGAACGCCGTCAACGGAACTGCAGTGCTCGATGACAACGATACGCCGGGCGACACGAGCGATGACTTCGTCACCTTCACGCCGGACGAGAACGTCGAAGGAGACGCCTCGTTCGAGTACACCTTGAGCGATCAGACCGATCTGACCGACACGGCGACCGTGGATGTGACGGTCGCGGATGAGATCGTGCTCTACAGGGTGAACGCAACCGGCACCAACGCCTCGCCCGGGACCGGCACCATCGCGGCGATCGACGGTGGACCCGACTGGATCGGCGATGAATCGCTGATCAACTCCTCAGGCCCCGTTTCCCTGACCGGTGCCACAGGCGACACCTTCACCAACGCCCTCACAAATGCCGAGAATGAAGTCGACTTCAGCAATGTCGATCCGGCGGCCGTCCCCTGGGAGCTCTTTGTCTACGAGCGCGGCGACAACAACGCAGGCGGTGCCAAGCTCACCTACAACTTCGACGTCGAGACGGGATCGACCTACAAGATCACACTGTACTACGCTGAAAATTGGCCCGACATTTTTGGCTTTACGTCCGGCAATGGCGGCGTCTCGCGAACGTTCGACGTAACGGTCGACGGCACGCTGCCAGCCGAGTTCACGGGCATCAGCCCCCTCGAGGACGCTGTGGCTTTCGTCGGCGCCCCTGCACCGACCGCAAACTCGGCGTCCGGCGCTGAAAAACAACCGTTTCTGGGCGTCGCAACGCAGCGCGAGCTTGTCTACACCGCCACTGACGACGAGCTGAACCTCGAGTTCCAGCACGACGCACAGAACCCGAAGATCAATGCCATCCAGATCAGCCAGGTGAGCGATGCGCCAGACCCCACGCCGGTTGTCTCGATCGTCAGCGGCGATCAGACGGTGGGTGAAGCCGAAGGACAGGTGCAGATATCGCTGCTCACGAACTTCACGCTGCCCAGCGAGGAGAACGTGGATGTGACGTTCGAAATCGTGCCCGGCACGGCGACGCCCAATGAGGACTATTCATATGCCTTCGGTACATTCAACGAAGGCACAGGCGTCTACACCGACACCGTCACGATCGCCGGCAGCTCCTCGGATGTCACGTTTCTGATCGACATTCTGGATCCGGACTCCCTGCCGGAGGGGACAGAGACGTTCAGCGTCAACATCACCAGTGTCAGCTCGAACGCCCAGATCGGCACCGCAAGCGCAACGATCACAATCGAAGACGATGATGTAATCGTGGCGCCCGACGCGGACACCGTCGATGGTATACCAGTCGAAGGTGACGACTTTTCTTCGGATGCGGGTACGCCCAACTCGATCAACCTGCTTGCGGACGGTTCGACGACGATTGTCTCCAACCTCGTCGGAAGCCACAACGACCGAGACTTTTTCACGGTGAGCATCCCAGAGGGATTCCGTCTCAAGGACGTTATCCTCTCGGACTACCAGGCGGACACCTCCAATAGCAGCTTCCTCGGCCTCAAGCTGGGCGGCGACTTCGTGATCGACCCGGCAATCCCACCTCTCGGACAGACGCCGGACAACGTGGTCGAACCCGGCGATCTCGAGGGTGGCTATGTCTTCGGCACCGGCGACATCGGCACAGACCTGCTCGCGAACCTCAATGACACCACATTCGGCTTCGTGGGCTTCGACGAGGAAAACCTGACGGGCGACGTGACGTTCTGGTTGAACCAGGGCGGAGAAGCATCGCAAGCCACCCTGACGTTCGTGACCGAGCCCCTTCCGGCACAGCCCGGAGATGTGGTTGCCGCCATCAACGCCGGCGGTCCGGCACTGAGCCAGGACGGCATTGAGTTTGCTGCAGACACGGGCTTCCTGAACGGCTCCACCTTCACCGATGGCTCGACAGGCGACATCGACAACGGCAATGGCGTCCAGGCCGATTTCAACGACACGGTCTTCAAGACCGAGCGGTTTGCCGAGAACTTGTCGTACGAAATCCCGGTTGGGGCCGGAGCCTACTCGGTTGAGCTCTACTTCGCCGAGATCTTTCAGAGCAATGTCGGCGACCGGAACTTCAATGTGAGTGTCGAGGGCGAGCTTGTACTCGAGAACTTCGACATTCTGGCCCAAACGGGTGGCGACCCGAATACCCCGGTTGTCATTCCCGTGGCGGACACTTTTGCACCGGAAGCCTTCGGCAATACCACGGCGATCGACATCGACCTGACGACGAACGAGAACAACGCCAAACTGAGCGGGATCGTCATCCGTCAGGCCGACGAGATCGAACCGACCGTCGTTGAAGTTTCCGTCGAAGATTTGACCATTGACGAGGATGCCGGGACGGCGACCGTCACGTTCACCCGCACCGGCGATACGACGGAAGCCGTCACCATTGTCTTCACGACAGCAGACGACACCGCCGTAGAGAGCGAAGACTACACCGGGATCGTTGGCGGTCAGGTCACGATCCTCGCAGATCAAACCTCGGCCACCGTCGACATTGGGCTACCCGGCGACACGGCGCAGGAAGCGGACGAGACGTTCCTGCTCAACATTGACAGCGCGACCGTGCCAAGCGGCAATCCGGTCACGATCATTGATCCTACCGCAACGGTGACGCTGCTCGATAACGACTTCGCATCCGGCTTTGGGCCTGGGGACGATCTCGATGGCGATCAGACACCTAACTCAGAAGACGATGATATCGATGGCGATGGCGCCCTGAACGGTGATGAGACCTTCGTCTACGATGCCACCAACGCAGGCCAGGCCCTGGCGCCGGGCGAGATGGTGACGTTCGAATTCGATTCAGACGGCACGCCGTTCGAGAACGGTCTGACCGGCGCACTGCTGAGCCCGAACAAGACAAACCCCGAGATCAACCTGAGCAATGCCGAAGTCTCAGGGGGCACGCTGAACATCACAGCGACCAACGGCGATCACTTCAACGACAACAACACGCAAGAGAATGCACTGGTTGCGGCGTTCTCAGCCTCTGAAGGCCTCGGCGTGGAAACCCGCTTTGCGTTCCCTGACTTTGATCCGAGCACACCCGAAACAGATGCGCCCGCAGACTTCCAGGCGGCCGGCGTGGTGATCGGTCTCGACCAGAACAATCTGGTCAAGGCGGTCTTCGGCAGAGGCGAACCCGAGTTCCAGCTCGTGCAGGACAATGCGGGCGGCAACAACGATGGCAACACAAGCGATGTGGTGGCAGCACTGCCTGAGGGGCTGGATCTTGGATCGGTTGCGGAAATCATCATCTCGCTCGAGGTTTTCGTCGAGGATGCTGATCCGGCTCCGATCGCAAAGGCCAAAGCACTGGCGACACTCGTGGATGCCACGGGCGCAAACATCCCCGATGTCACGGGGCTCAACATCGGCGAGATAACTCTTGAGGACGGTCTCGCCGCTGCGGTTCTGGCGGGCGACCCGCTCGGTCTTGGTGTCATCCAGACCTCGACGAATGCGGCGAACGGCAGGGCGAACTTCGATGTCTCTTACGAATATGTGAAGGTCACCGGGCTGGGTGAGGCAGCGGTGAACGAAGCACCGACCGCGATCGCACTCGAAAACGCTGTGCTCCAGATATCGGAAGCGTCAGACACCAGCCTCGGTACGACGAAGATCGCCGATATCGTGATCACCGATGATGGTCTCGGTGTGAACGACATCATCCTGAGCGGGGACGATTTCGCTCTCTTCACGGTGGTCGACAATGCGGGCAGCCCCGAGCTTCATCTCGTTGCTGATGCGGCGTTGGACTTCGAGACCCAGTCGCAAATCAATCTGACCATCGGTGTTGACGATACAACTGTCGGCACGACACCGGATGCGACAGTGGACTTCTCGCTGGCTGTGCTCGATGCCAATGATGCGCCAACCATAGCGGGCGCCGTGCCCGCCCAGTCGGTTACGACCGGCATCGCCGAGGACATCGATCTCTCGGCCCTGGTCAGCGTAGACGACGAGGATTTGGGTGATGTTGCCACGCTCGCAGCGCGTCTTCAGGATGGCAGTGTGCTCCCCGCCGGCATCAGCCTGAACGACGGTGTGCTGTCGGTCGCGGACAGCGTCGCGGCGGGCGACTATGCGATCCAGCTTCTGGCAACCGACGCAAGCGAAACGGAGTCCGTCGAGACGATCGACTTCACTCTGACCGTTGCAAACGGCGTGCTGGTCACGATCGGGGATGCGCCGCAAGTGGAGGAGACCGGCGATACCGACACAACGCCCCTTCTGTTCCCGCTCGCAGCCACCGGCGACTTCTCCGGCATCATCGACGTCACGTTCGATACCCCGGATGCCACCGGAGTGGTCCAACAGGTGACCTTCACGGCGGGTGTGGGCCAGCTGAGCGTGCCCGTCGCCAACGATGCTACCGATAACGGACCGGATGTGGTTCAGGTCACGCTCACAGGTGTCTCAGGTGGCGCTGCAGTCCTTGGCGCGACCACAACAGCCAGCGGAACCGTGACCGAGGATGACGCGTTCATCGAACCGATCACAGTCCGTATCCAGGCTGAAGATGCCGACACGCAGGATACGTTCTTCGACCAGTCTCAGGGTGCAGCCGACGGCAATCAGGTCATCGCTCTGCCAGCGGGTCAGAGCGGCGTCGCGACCTACAATCTTTCGGGCAAGGTGCCCGGAGGAACCTACACCTTTACGCTCGGCCACTTTGACGAGAACGACGGCGAGAGCACCGTGACGTTCTCGGTCATCGAGAACGCGCTAACGCTGTTCAGCGAAACCTTCGTGCTCGATGATGACGAAACCAGCGGGAACGCCGCGCAGCAGTCCAGTTTCCGTACAAAAGCATTCGGTGACATCGCGATCGGCGATGATGCGATCGTCCAGATCGAGGGCACGCGTCAGGCTGGCGAGTTCGTCCGCCTCGATTACATCGAGATTTCCGGAACACCAGGTGACTCGACGGGAGGTGATGAAAACGGCGCTCCGTTCGCACCGGGAGGAATCGCCGACCAGGCGATCACGCAGAGCAATCCCTTCTCGTTCGACGTCGGCTCGTTCTTTGTCGATCCCGACGATGATCCGCTGACCGTCGAGTTCACTGATCCGACGACGGTTCCGGACTTCCTCTCGATCGTGGACGGCGTTATCTCGGGCACCCCTACCTCCGAAGATGTGGGCATCTACGAGATCAGCGTGACGGCGACGGATGGCACGAACGAAACCATCGAAACATTCCAGTTCGAGGTCATCCAACAAAACAACGCGCCAACCTCGACCGACATCTCGAACCAGGTGGAAACCCAGGGTCAGGCCTTCGTCTTTGACATCACGAACAGCTTCACCGATCCCGATGAAGGCGATGTGCTGACGTTCTCGGTCGATCCCGCGACGCTGCCTGACGGTGTCACGTTCGATGCGGGCGTGTTCTCAGGCGCGCCGACAGAATCGGGGCCGTTCGAAGTCACCGTCACGGCAACAGACCAGGGCGGGTTGACGACCGAGGAGAGCTTCTTCTTCAACGTTCTGCCTGTCGACGGTCGTTCGAGCCTGTTGGTGGAGGCGGAGAGCTCGGACGTCGATCGTGCCCCGCTCAGCGGACGCACAGGCTTCTTCGTCGAATCACAGAACGGTGTGATCCGCCTCTTCAACGGAGAGACCGGTGAGGCATCCATTGACGTCAGCGCGCTTGGGCTTACAGGCGCATATGATGTGCGTGTCGCCTTCTACGATGAGAATGATGGTGCATCGACGGCGCAGCTGATGGTCTCGCAAGATGGTGGCGCCTTCGAGGACTTCGCCAACTGGACGTGGGATCAGGACGGTGGTGCGGGAGGTGCTCAGGCGCAAAACCTGCGCACGCTCACATTCTCGAACCTGGCGGTTGGTCCCGACACTGTGCTCAAGCTCACGGCGCAGGGCGACGGCAGCGAATCTGTCCGCATCGATCACTTTGAGTTCTTGCCGGCGGGCGCGTCGGCGAACTTCGGTCCCACCGCCAACGGTATCAACGACCAGAACTTCGGAACACTCGGGCCGCTCGCCATCGATCTCGCAGCGCTGAACGCGTTTGAGGACCCAGAGGAAGACCCGCTCACCTACTCGATCGTGTCCGGCCCGGAATGGCTTACGATCAGCAATGGTGTGCTCAGCGGGACACCCGATGGTGAGGACACCTACTCGGTCACAGTTGCGGCAACGGACGAGACCGGTTCCGGTATCACCGAGGAGACCACTTTCAACATCGTGGTGATCAACGAAAACCAGGCGCCGACGGCGGTCGAGTTGCAGAACGTGATCGCTGACATTGCCGAGGACGCCGACACGACGTCGTCCACGAAGGTTGCGGACATCTTCGTCACGGATGATGGATTGGGCGAGAACGTCCTCACTCTGTCGGGTGAAGATGCAGCACTCTTTGAAGTCATCGATGGCGTGGTCGGACCCGAGCTGCATCTAGTCGCCAACGCTGTGCTCGACGTTGTCGCAAACCCGGCCCTCGATGTGGTGGTCGAGGTCAATGATGACAGCGTGGGCACCGTGACACCCGATGCATCGCTCACGTTGACGCTCACCGTTCTTCCAGGCGTCGGCGAGGTTGATCCGCTCGCACCAAATGGTGATCTCGACGGCGATCTGACCCCGAATGCGAACGACCCGGACGTCGACGGAGACGGGATCGTCAACACCGACGACAGCTTCATCTATGATGCGGACAACGGCACGTTGCTGGCCGAAGGCGAGATGATCGACCTGACGTTCGATACCGATGGCACGATCTTCGAGAATGGGATCACCGGCTTCCTGCAGGGCACTGTCAGCGCGAACTTCGATGAGGACACCGGTGCCACATCCGTGTCGGGCGGCACGCTGAACGTCTCTTCGGTCACCGCAGGTGACACCGGCAACGCGAACAATCCGGAGGATGACGCTCAACTCGGGATCAAGAACGACAGCTTCACGGTCGAGGGCAACGTCCTCAATCCCTGGGTTGGTGCCGCGACGAACCCGAACAGCTTCGACCAGATCGGACTGCATGTTGGTGTCGACAGTCTGGACTTCGTGAAGGTGGTTTTCGGCTTCGCCGCCGGCTCGGTCGAGTTCTCGTCACGGACCGACAATGTCGAAGCGAAGGCAGGCGATGCCAACCAGCCGCTTCCGAACGGGCTGACGCTTGATGACTTCGCAAGCGTCGACATTAGACTGGAGGTGACAAGCGCTTCGGTGTCGGCGACGCTCACGTTCCTGGACACGGGTGGTGTTCCGATCGTTGGTGCGACCGACATCCCCTACGGCACGCTTCCGATCTCGGGTGCGTTGGCAACAGCCCTGGCCGATCCAACGGTTGGTGTGGGTGTCGGCTTCACGCAAGCCAATGGCGGCGGAGCTCCGGGTTTCGATGCCCAGCTCAATCGCCTCAAGATCACGGAAGGGGTGGAGGAAGTCGATCCTCCTGCAGACCCGAGCGACGGTGAAGAGGTGCTCCTCGCACTGACCGACGTCGACAACGATGGCAACTATGGTGCAGGTGCAGTCGGCAGTGCGGAACTGCGAATCATGGAGGACGTCAACAGCATCCAGTCGTCCAACTTCGGTCCGAACTCGTTCATCATCGAGAACACCGGCGACAAGCAGATCGCTGCGGTGTTCATCGACTTCCGCAATGCGCTCTACGGAGACTCCATCGTAGACTTTGACGGCACTGCCGGAGATACGACGGCGAAACTCTTTGGCGTGAACTCGGAATCCGGCAACGGCACCGGCGCGTTCTTCGATGCGGACGTCACCGACACCTATTTCTTCCAGGGCGATACTCCGTTGCCCAACACCACCGGATCGGGCAACCCGGCAGCGGGCGGCTTCCGCGGCTTGCTGCTCAAATCCGATGGCAGCGAAGGGGGCTGGGTCAACGGCGAGACCGTCGGCTTCTCCGGCGACATGGACCCCGGATCGATTGCAGGCCTGCTGAAAAGCCTCATCGATAGCGGTGCCATCAATGGTTGGGACGTTGGTGGTGTTTCGGGAGCAGAAGTTGCCGGATCGTCGTTCACGGTCCTCTTCGATGACGGAACCACGTCGACCGGGTATCTCGGCAACAACGGCACGCAAGCCGGAAGCATCGGCAAGGCCACACAAGGCCAGACCGAGCAGGTCGCCACGGTCACGGTCAACGGGTTCGACTCGAGCCAGACCGGAACGTATGGCGGCACAGTTCCTGAGATCGTGGTCACCGGACCGGCCAATTCTACGGTCCAGGTCACGCTCAGCAAGGGCCTGAACCCGGTTACGACCAGCTCGGGCGGAGCCGGAGAACTTGTGGCGGCGCGCCTTCAAGGTACGCAGCCCGAGTTCCTCGCGAACAATGCCGCGGACTTCCAGACCTTCCAGGTGAATGTCGGGGCGAGCGGCACGGTCACGCTGCCGGTGGATGCCTTCGACTACAACAATGCGAGCGGTGGACAGAACTTCGACGGCTCGGCTTTCACCCCCGGCTACGAAACGGCTCCGATCGTGGTCGCGGCATCCGTGGTCGATACCGAAGACTTCCCGCTCGGTCCGGTGGATCGCGTCTACCTGTCCAATCCGACCCAAACCCCGGTGGATGACAGTGGTGACAACAATCCGGGCGTGGACGGGTTCTTCGAGATCATCGGATCCGGAAACAGCGCGCGCTTCAAAATCCAGATTGAGGATGTGAACGTCGCGAATGGTGGCACCAACCCAGGCGGAGACTGGACCTATGTCGCGGGAGACGGCGCCGATGGAAACCAATCCGGCACGCAAGGCACCGGTCACTACTTCTGGGGCTCCGAGGCGGACAGCGAAGCCCTGAACCCGCCAGAGACAGACAGCTTCCTCAACTACACGATCTTCATCCCCGAAGGCGATGAGGGCGAGTTTCAGCTCAGGTTCCGTGCCTCGCGCGATACCAACGAGCCGAGTGATCAACGCAACGATGTCTGGCTCAAGATTGATGATGATGCCGAGGCGCTTCAGGTGAACCAGGCCAACACGGTGTCGAACAACGGGTTCGTGAAGGTGTTCGGTGGCGGCACCGGTGGCTGGGGGTTTGCGCAAGGTCTTGATGGCGTGCCAAACCCCAACTTCACTGCCGTGTTCAATCTGTCGGCTGGATTCCACGACATCACGGTTGCTGGTCGGTCCCAAGGCTTCCACATTGACTACTTCGAGCTCTTCAGGCCCGGCAATGCCCCCAACATCGGCGTCTCGGACTCTCCCTTTGTCCTGACCGACCCGGGCGTGAATGTGGCACCTGTCATCACGAGCCCCGCCTCGGTGAGCGTGGAAGAAGGCTCGACGATTGCGCTCGATGTGAACGCCACGGACCAGAACCAGGACACGATCACCTACGACATCGAAGGTGGGCCGGATCAGCTTCTCTTCAGCATCGACGAGACCACAGGCGTTCTCACGTTCGACACCCCACCGGACTTCGATGCGCCGGCAGATGCAGGCCAGAACAACATCTACAATCTTACGGTGTCTGCAGATGACGGACAGGGTGAAGTCACCACGCAGGATGTCGCGATCACGGTGACCGACTCCGACACGGGTGGCGGCGACACTCAGACGTTAGAAGTGAAGGTCGGCGGGAACGGCTCAGACGGCAACATCCCAATGTACGAAGCCTTCGCAGACGGTGTGTCGCTTGGGGTCCGCTCAATCCTCAACCCAGTTGCCGGTTCTGCGAACGATGTGAACGTTTTCCAGACCGACACATTCCAGTTCGAGAACAACGACGTTTCGCTCATCGAGATCGTCTACTTCAATGACGGCAAGGGCCCGGATGGGCAGAACCGCAATCTCGTGGTCGACAACATCACGATCAACGGCGTAACGCTCGAGTCGGAAACGGACGGGTTCTACACACGGGACAACGGCGGTCCGCTCGGTGAAGGCCCGAAGGAGAACTTGTTCTGGAACGGAACGCTCGCGTTCGATGATGTAGACAGTTTCCTGGTCTAAGGTCTGCGCGAGCCGGGACGATCCCGGTCTGAACACGAGATCCCGGGGCACATCCCTCCTGCAAGGAGGCAACTACCCCGGGGTCTCTAAAACAACCCACCCATGGGCTCGATCCTTTCATTCCCACGACCTTCCGTCACGTGCACCCACGACACTGATTTCAACGAAAGAATGAATTTGCTGCGAGGGGCGACCAGCCACCAAGGCCGCGCGGTTCACTACTGCGCCTGTGATGGAGTGGACGGATCGGCAAAGCGCCGCTCGAAGAGGTTTCTGGTGAGGCAGACGGATATCGCACCACTGGAAAACCTTCCGGACCTTACTGCTGACTGATCAAAGGTCGACACCAGACCTTGGCTCGAGTTTCGGTTCAGGAGGTCTGGCACGTCCCACTTGCAACCGCGGAGTTCGATCGTATCGCGAGCGCTTGTGAAGCCCTATTCGAACAAGTTGCGCAGTGACTTCTCAGGGGTTTTCAGCGCGGCTGGCTGTTTAAAAACTGTCACTCCCACCTGCTAGTCAAAACGCAGGAGGCATCTCGGATGGCTAGCATACGTTACGCGGAGGTTACAAAATCCTTCGGCTCGGTCGACGTGATCCACTCCCTGTCGCTTGACGTCGCGGATGGTGAGTTTGTTGCCTATGTCGGACCCTCTGGATGCGGGAAGACGACGCTGCTCCGGGTGTTGTCCGGACTGGAGCCGGTATCCTCGGGCCGCATCCATATCGGCAATCGCGATGTGACCGACCTCTCGCCTAAGGCACGAAACGTAGCGATGGTCTTCCAGAACTACGCGCTTTATCCGCACATGACCGTCGAGGAAAACATCGGCTTTGGCCTCAGGGTACGTGGCACGGATCGCGCCACCCGCGCCGAAAATGTACGCCGAGCGGCAGCTCTTCTTGCCCTCGATGGTCTGCTGGACCGAAAGCCCCGTGAGCTTTCTGGCGGACAACGCCAGCGCGTCGCAATGGGTCGGGCCATCGTCCGGGAGCCGGATGTGTTCCTCATGGACGAGCCGCTGTCGAACCTTGACGCGCAATTGCGCAACCAAATGCGAAGTGAGATCCGCGCGTTACATCGCCGCCTCGGAGCGACGATGGTGTATGTCACCCACGATCAGATCGAGGCGATGACGATGGCAGACCGGATCGTCGTCCTGAACCAGGGCGAGATCCAGCAAGTGGGTCCACCAGAAGATTTGTATGCCCGGCCAGCCAATCGTTTTGTGGCAGGATTCATAGGGACGCCGGCGATGAATTTCCTCGAGGTTGCGACCAAGGATGGCGTGCCAAGCGTTGCGGGCAATGCTCTGCCGGGAGCCCTTGCGAATGCAGCCGAACTTGGGATTCGACCGCAGGATCTCAGACTGCTGCACGAAGCGCCAAGTGATGCCATCGTTTGGGACTCCAATGTCGAGATGATCGAGCCGTTGGGAGGCGAGACATTGCTGCATCTCTCCGCAGCGGATCAGTCAGTGCGACTGCGTCATGAAGGCAGTGCGAACGTGCGGGTTGGAGAGCAGGTGCGTGTCGGTTTTGCACCCGAAGCAGCCCACATCTTCAATGCTGATGGCTCGGTGCTCGCCGTTGTGTGACGTGCCCTGCAACCCAGCTAAGCACCGCCAGGATACTCCGGGTCCAGCTTGAACGGATGCGGCCCATCATAGTCGCCGATGTATGCCGTATGCGTGATCACGCCCGTTACGGCAGACCATCGATGAAGCAGAAATGCCGGGGGTTCCAGGATCCATTCGGCCATCTCGCGTTCTGAGAAATCCAGCACGACCTGATGCGCAACCGAAGGCGCAATCTGCCCGACGGTACCAGCCCAACGAATCTGCACGGGACGATGATGGTGGCCGGCAATCACACGCTCGACATGGGCGTGGCGCGCTATGATCGGCGCCAGATCCGCACCGTTGAGGCACATGATCTTGTCCATTCCCAGAATACCCGTCGGAAACGGCGGATGGTGCAAGCCAACGATTGTCGGCTTGGATGTGGCGGAGAGCTGGTGATCGAGCCACTCTAGCGTGTCGGCGGCCAACTCTCCGTGGCCTTTGCCCGGCACAACCGTATCGAGACCAACGAGGCGCACCGGAAAGTCATCAACAACCCAGTTGAGTGGGCCCTTGGCAGGAATATAGGCGTGATCGCGAAACGACTCGCGCAGCGAGCTGTGCGTGTCGTGATTGCCTGCGATCACGAAGTACGGAGACGTCAACCGGTCCAGCTCGGCACGCAGCAGAGCATACTCTTCGACCGTGCCAATGTCGGTCAGGTCCCCTGTGACGAAGACTGCGTCTGGCGATCGATCGTTAACGGCATCGACGGCTGCGGCGATGTAGGGACGCGTGACGATTTTGCCCGACAAGGGCGTGTCGTCAGATCGCATGTGCAGGTCGGTGATCTGAGCGAGCAGCATATCGGCCTCCCGAGCTAGGAACGAGGGACCGCCGGGCCCCTCGCGAGTTTGCGTCTTTCGGTTCAGAACTTCAGTGCGGTCTCGTTGACGTAGGGCTCGAGAATGGCATCTGCGTTTTCCTGCGCCCGTGCAGCCGCATCATCGATGCTGAGCTCTGCGTCCGACAGAAGTGCCTGCATCTCATCCTCGACCGCCTTGCGCACCGCAACCGTGTTGTAGGTTGCAATCCACGGGCCGGCGTACTCGAGCTGTTCGACCGCCCGCAGGGCGTCCGGGTTGGACTTCACGAAGTCGATCATTTCCGGCAAGTCGTAGGCCGTCTGACGCGGCGAGAAGTAGCCGGTGAAACGCGACCAGCCACCGATCACTTCAGGGGACGTCAGATGCGAGATGAAGTCCCATGCCGCGGCCTTCTGCTCCGGCGTAGTGCCCTTGAAGCTGACCAGCGACGCGCCACCGATCGGTACCGAGTTGCGAACGTTGCGGGGAATGAACGCGACGTCGTAGTCGAACTTTGCGTTCTCACGCACGAAGCTGAGCGCGCCCGTGGAGAGCACGATCATGGATGATTTGCCCGCGAAGAACGCAGTCGAAACCGCCTTCGAGTCGGTCACGCCTGTGGGCATGGCCTTGTGCTCGTGCGCCATGTCGCGCCAGAACTTCAGTGCGGCCTTCGTTGAAGCATGATCATAGAAAATTTCACCCGGATACGCGGTGTTGTAGAACGACCCGCCCGAGGCCATCGAGAGCGCCTGCACCAGCCAGCCATTGTAGTCGTAGTTCGACGGCATCATGAGGCCCCAACGCTCACCTTCTGGCTTGGCAAGCTTCTTGGCGGCATCGATCCACTCGGGCCAGGTCTCAGGAGCTTCGGTGATACCGGCCTCAGCGAAGTGTTCCTTGTTGTAGTAGAGGATCGGGGTCGAGTTCTGGAATGGCACGGAGTACAGTTCACCGTTGAACAACGCGTTCGGGCGCACGGCGGGCCAGAACTCACCAAGGAAGGCGTCAAGATCGGTGCCCTCGGGGGCAATGTCGCTGATCGGCACGATCAGATCATTCATTGCGAGTTCAGCTGCGAAGTTGGCCGACATCAAGACCACAGCCGGTGGCTTGCCCGCCTCTGCGGCGGCTTGGCTCTTGATCTTGGTGTCGTCATAGGAGCCTGTGAAGACACCGACAACTTCGACCTTGTCCTGCGCTGCGTTGTACTCTTTCACGATCCGCTGCATCTCACGGCTCAGCTTGCCCTGGACAGGTGCGGGGAACATGAACTCAATGCGCTCGGCGGCACTGGCCACTGTCGCGAAAGCAGTCAACGCGGCGGCGCCGACCATGGTTCTCATAAAGGACATCAGGCTCTCTCCCTATTTGATGCCGGTGGACATGAAGCTGTTGACGAACTGGCGCTGGAAAGCGACGAACGCGACCGCCAGCGGTGCCACAACCAGGAGCGTGCCGGCGGCGATCAGCCCCCAATCCGACGCCCCCTCCGCGCCAAGCGCGAAGCTCACGAGGCCGACTGTCAGGACCATGTTGTCCGGGTCCGACAGGACCATCAGAGGCCAGAGATACTCGTTCCAGTGAAAGACCACCGAGACAATGGAAAAGGCGATGATCCCGGGACGCGCGAGCGGCAGCAGCACCATCCACAGGATCTGCCACCAGGACGCGCCGTCGATCAGAGCGGCTTCCTCGAAGTCTTTCGGAATTGCCCGGAAGGTCTGGCGCATGAGGAACGTCCCGAAAGCCGATCCCCAATAAGGCGCCATCACGCCGATCAGCGTGTCGTAGAGCCCGAGCTGCACCAGCGTCGTCAGGTTCGGCACAATGAGGACAGGCGGCGCGAGCATCAGCTGAAACAGAAAGACGTAGAAGAGCACGTCCTTCCCCGGGAACTCCATCCGGGCGAAGGCGTAGCCAGCGAGCGAGATCGTCACCAGTTGTACAACCAGCGTCCCGGTCACCAGGATAAACGAGTTCAGGAACCAGACCGCCCAATCGCCATCTAGGAACGCGTACTCGAACTGATCGCCTGTGGGCAAAGTGTCGGGCCAAAGCGACGCCATGTCGAGCGAGCCGAAGCTTTCGGGACGAACGCTGGCGAGCAGCATCCACAGGATCGGAGCGGACCAGAGGAAGACCACACCGGCAAAGCCCGCGAGGCCAATGGCAGGCCACAGGCGCATCATCGCTCAGCTCTCATAGTGGACCCGGTTCTCCATCGTGCGCAGCGAAAGCGCCGACAGAGCGAGCAGCAGCCCCAGCGTTACTACAGTCGCCGCAGTGGCTTTACCGATGTCATAGAACTCATGCGCCTGCTGATAGATGTAGAACAGCAGAAGGTTGGTCGCGTTGTTTGGCCCGCCCTTCGTCATGACGATCACATGGTCGACCTGAATGACCGCCGTGATGATCGCGATCACAGTGACGAATGCGAATGTGGGTCCCAGCATCGGGATCACCACCAACCACTGCCGCTGCCACCAATTTGCGCCTTCGATCAGGGCTGCTTCTTCGGCGTCCTCAGGGAGCGACTGCAAGCCTGCCAGGAAGAAGAGCATGTAGTAGCCCGCATTCTTCCAGATCGTCAGCATCACGATGGACCAGAGTGCTATGTCCGGATGGCCGAGCCAGTTGATGGATTGCACGCCGAGCTTTGCCAGGTAGTAGTCGAGCAGACCGATCCCGGGCAAAAAGATGAAAATGAAAAGCGCCGATGCGGCCACCAGCGGCATGAGCGTCGGGAAGAACAAGACCGCACGGAAGAGGTTTGCCAGCGCACCACTGCGCCTGAGCGCCAGCGCGAACAAGAAGCCAAGTGCCACGCTGGGAATCACCGTTCCACCGATAAACAGCGCGGTGTTGATGAACGCACCGAGGAAGTCAGGATCGTTTAGCAGGCGCCCATAGTTGCCAAGCGCAACGAACTCTCCCTCACCTGCAATCGCCCGACGCTGGTAAAGCGATGCAAACAGCACCTGGGCCATGGGCCAGTACGTGAAGAGCGTGAGAAAGACAAGCGCAGGCAGAAGCAGCAGATACGGCACGAGTGCCGCGCGCAGGAACACCCTGCGCCGAACAGTACCAACCGTCTGGCTTCGCTGGATATAGACCTCGTCTGCCACAGGCACATATGTTTGCGAAGGTGCAACATCTCCGTCTCGGCAACGTGTCAGTTGTGTAAATCCACCAAGCGGCGTGCAGCGCCACAGGCTCAAGTTGTAGAGCGAGGGGAACACTCGTTCCGGGACCGCAGCTCGCCGCATCCAAGTGCAGAACTCCAACTCAGGACATTGCTGGTCGGAACTCTCGATCCGGCATTCTCGCAGTCTCTATGCAAACCCAATCACTGAACTTGAGCGCCGCTCCTCATGCACCCAACTAAGTCTGATTGATCGGAAATGGCCGTGGCGCTCGCCACCACAGGATTGCAGTTCCGGCAGAAGGTGGCTGCAAGACCATACAGTTGGAAAGGCGTCTGATCCAAGGTACGGCAAAATGCGCACCGCGAGGTTCTTCAACAGCCTTGCTGATGTTCTCAGTGACGAATCACTGGCCCTTCAGAAGCGAACGTCGCGTGCACGTTGGCACCTCGTACAGCCACATCACGGTAAGGCGGTCTCAGCCAGCCACGACATGGCGTTCTAGCTCGCCATCCATCCGCCATCGACCATGAGGTTCTCGCCGGTGATGAATGTTGCCTCGTCACTGGCGAGGAACAGCGCAGCACTCGCGACATCAGATGGCCGTCCCAGACGCGGCCAAGGGGTGCGGGCATGGGAGTACTCCAGAACCTCTGGCGCTGTGGCGCCCCCACCGCGACCGGTCAGGATCTTGCCAGGAGCAACGGCATTGCAAACTATCCCATCAGCGGCGTAGTCACCCGCGATCTGCCGGGTCATGTAGACCACAGCCGCCTTGCCCACACCGTAGGCGAAGGAATGTGGGCTTCGCACCATTCCGTGCTGAGAAGATATATTGACGATGCGGCCACGAACCTCGCCCTGAAGGTCTTGGCGAAGCATCTGTCGGACCGCGGCTCGGCAGCCCAGAAAGACACCTTTCGCGTTAACGCCCATCGCTCGGTCCCACTCATCTTCAGTGGTTTCGTGCATGCGCATGGGGGACCGGACGGCGGCGTTGTTCACCATGATGTCCAAATGGCCTGCCCGAGCGATGGTCTTCTCCAGATCTTCGGCCTTTGTGACATCGCAGATCACAAACTCGGCCGAACCACCGGCCCTCCGAATGGCCTCAACGGTCTGCTCGCCGCCTTCAAGTGGAACTTCGACAATGTCCGCAACAAAAACCTTCGCACCTTCTTCGGCAAACCGGAAAGCGATCGCTTTCCCGATACCGGAGGCACCACCCGTCACCACCGCAGTTCTGTTTCTAAGACGCATTTCGGGCTCCCCCAGGCGTTCTCACCTCACTCACCGCACCTTCTAAGCGCAATATCACGTGACAGCGTAGACGACTTGGAGGAATTGGCCCATGCTGTTCTCCCGACGAGCGAGCTGCCGAGAAGACAAAACTCTGTAGCGGCCGATCGACGGGTCGCTATCAGACACGCATCCCGATAGTGCCGCAGCTACGATTGTCCTCATCTGTTTCAGAATACGAAAGTTCCGTGTCCACGATATCCGAACAGATCGAAACCAAACCCCGGCGCGCATTTGCGATGGCGCTGATGGTGGTGAGCTCGCTCGGCATCAGTTTCGGCGGCCTCGTTCTGCGCAGCTTGGAAGATGCGGACGTCTGGCAGATCAATTTCTATCGCTCATTTTCACTGGTTGTGACCGTCACGCTCATAATGCTGTTCCGCTATGGGGCGCAGACACCCCGGAAAGTGCATCAGATCGGGTGGCCTGGATTGATCGCGGGCGCGTTGCTGGCCGGGGCTGGGATCTCCTTCCTGCAAGCGATCACCAATACGACGGTCGCAAACACGCTGTTCACACTAAGTGCGATCCCCTTTCTCAGCGCGGCTTTGGCCTGGTTATTCTTGCGCGAGACCCTGCAGTCCTCGACGCTCCTGACGATGCTGGCGGCGGCAGTCGGTGTTGCCGTGATGATGGTCGACGGAATCGGCAGTGGTTCGCTGTACGGCAACGCCATGGCGCTGCTGACGGCGTTCTTGTTTTCAAGCTATGCGATCATCATCCGACAAAATCGCAACATCGACATGTTGCCGGCGCTGATGGTCTCGGGTCTGATGATCGTCGTGGTGGCTGGTGTGCTGCGATGGGACGACCTCGCAATTTCGACACATGATCTATTGCTGTGCATCTTGCTCGGAAGCGGCTTATCCGGCTTGACGAACGCACTGTTCATTGCTGCGTCCCGACACTTGGTGGCGGCTGAGCTAACCTTGTTCATGCTGTTGGAGTTTGCTCTGGGTCCGATCTGGGTCTGGATCTTCATCAACGAAGTGCCGACCGAGTGGACAATTGTCGGCGGCGCTCTTGTCATTCTCGCCGTGGTGTTGCGGGCGCTTTTCGAACTGCGTCGTGACGTGGCGAAGCTTCGGCGTGGCCGCAACAGCCCGTTCTAGGTTCGCAGAGGATCAACCGGATCGGGAGCAAAAAGCCAAGCGGGGGCGGTGCCAAACCTCCTGCTTCCGCGACTGTCTACTCTGGCCCGCCACTCCAACGAGCGACCGCTCAGATCGCAAGATAGCGGTGGGTCACATCTTCGTTCGCACGCAGCTCTTCGATCGTCGATCGATACACGATGTGCCCATTATCGATGATCGCGGCATCCTCGGATATGCCGAGACAAAAGTGCATGTTCTGCTCGGCCAAAACGATCGTGACACCCATTTCCCGCAATCGTCGGATGAGCTGGCCGATTTCCTGCACAATAATCGGGGCCAGGCCCTCGGATGGCTCGTCGAGCAACAGCACGGTCGGATTGCCCATCAGGGTCCGCGCAATCGTCAACATCTGTTGCTCACCGCCCGACAGCAGTCCGGCAAGGCGATCCTTCATGCCCGCGAGAACGGGAAACACGTCGTAGACCGCCTCGCGCGTCCAATCGCGCGCGCCATCCGGTCCCGGCTTTTCTCCAATCATCAGATTGTCGTCAACGGTATGTTCCGGGAACACCTGTCGGTCTTCTGGCACATAGCCGATTCCTGCCCGCGCGATCGTATGAGGGGCGGCGCGAACGAGGTCCCGGCCCTCGAAGCGAACCGCACCTTGAGCGGGCGGGGCAATACCAGAAATAGCCTTAAGCGTCGTTGACTTCCCGGCACCGTTGCGCCCGAGCAGCGCCAGAGTGCGCCCCTTGCGAACGTCGATGTTCACGCCGAACAAAATCTGTGACGCGCCGTAGAACACATCAATGCTGTCGACCGCGAGGATGGGCTCGTTCATGGCGCAGAATCCTCATCCAGTGCCGTGCCCAGATAGGCCTCGATCACGTCGGGATTTCCACGGATTGCGTTGGGCGGACCGGATGCAAGAACGGCGCCGTACTTCAGGACGTTGATTGTCTGGGCGACCTCGAAAACGATCTCGATGTCATGCTCGATGAAGATCAACGTCATGTCCTGCGTTTCCCACAAGCGCCGCACCGTATTGATCATCTCCCAACGCTCTTCCGGTCCCATGCCCGCGGTCGGTTCATCCAGCAACAAAACCTGCGGCTGCAGCGCCAGAGCCAAGCCCACGTCGAGCAGTTTTTGGTCTCCATGGCTGATGTTTGCGCACTTGCGTTTCGCGACAGCGCCCATTTGCAGCAGGTCGATCATCTCCTCTGCCCGACGTTTTGCAGCGGGCGGCGGAAAGGCCTCAAAGAGACGCCCAGAGTGCCCGAGATGTGCGGAAGCTGCGCCAATCAGTGCTTCTTCAATGGTCAGCGATGGAAAGATCGACGCAACCTGGAATGCGCGGCCGATCCCTTTCTCGACGATACTTGCGGGCTTCAACCCAGCAATGTCGTTGCCAGCCAGCAAGATCCTGCCACTGTCTGGCACGAGATGCCCCGTGATCAGGTTGAAGAGCGTGGTTTTACCTGCGCCATTTGGGCCGATGATGGCGCTGAGAGAGCCTTTCGGGAATTCCAGAGACACGTCGTTCGTGGCCACCACGCCGCCGAACGCCTTCACGACGCTCTCCAGCTTCAGCATCAGTTCCTCACCCTGACACCGCCATACGGGTGCCAGCTTCCCGCGCAGAAATAGCCAGCGTCGACAGGGAGCGCCGCGCCAGTGATTGCAGCTGCTTCATCCGATACGAGAAAGGCGATGGCACGCCCGACTTCCTCGGGTTCAACCATACGACCGAGTGTCGAGTTCGCTTCCAGGAGGGACGCGTCGCGATTTCCAGCATCTATCTGAGCCTGCAAGGCAGGCGTGCGGGTGTAGCCAGGTTGCACCGTGTTCACACGCAGACCGCCCCTGCCCCACTCACCGGCTAGGCACTGTGTCATGTTCAACACCGCAGCTTTGCCAGGAGCATAGGAATGCAATGGCACTGAACGCTCGGCGACAATGGAACTGATCGTCACCATCTCTCCGGCGTGGCGCGGCAACATGTGGCGGGCAAACGCCCGAAGCGTCAGCCATGTGCCGCGCTGATTGACTGCGACGAGATCATCAAACACCTCGATAGAAAGATCTTCCGGGGACAAAGGCGACTGAACCAGACCCGCGGAAGTGACGACGATGCGAGTGGGGCCGATCTCGCGTTCGACGCGATCGGCGAGCGCCGAAATGGCATCGGAGTCTCGCACATCCAGAGCGTATCCGTGCCCGTCGACCTCGGCAGCGACGACCCTGGCCGCATCCTCATTGATGTCTGCAATGACGACCCGAGCGCCACGGGCAGCCAGAACACGCGCCGTCGCTGCGCCAATCCCGCTGGCACCGCCTGTGATGACGGCTATCCTGTTGGCCAATGGGGTCATGGGTTTGCCTCCCGCGCCGAGGGCGCCTCACGGCGCTCTTGGGCCCTGGCGCGCTTCTCCATGTAGAAGTCGAGAATGCCGCGCCGCAGCACCAGAACCACGAAAAGGATCACGCCGCCAATGAAGATTTCAGTGTGTGATGTGTAGCTCTGCACGACGTCATTGATGACGCGCAGGAGCACCGCGCCGAGGATCGGACCGAGAAAGGCCGTCATCCCTCCCAGCATGATGGCGAAAATTGCCTCGCCGGACTGCGCCCAGAACGCCCACTCGGGATACGCACCGGACGTGAAGAGCGCGAGAATGATCCCCCCTCCGCCAGCAATCGTACCTGCAAGCGTAAAACAGATCAGCTTCACCCTGAACACGTTGACACCCAGGAACGCCGCACGCTGCTGGTTGTCCCGGATCATGCGCAACGTGTAGCCGAAACTGGATTGGGTCACGATACGGAGCAAAAGGATGCAGGCGATGAAGAACACGGCGCAAAAGGCAAACCGGTCGTGCCCATCAGACAGATCAATCCCCAAGAAGACTGGGCGCGGAATTCCACCCATGAGACCCTGATCGCCGCCGGTCAGATCCACCCAGCTCAAAATCACCGAGTACAGGAACATCTGGAAAGCGAGTGTCAGAAACGCAAAGTAGATTTCGTTCAACCTGACGCAGATCGCGCCAATGGCGGCGGCGTAGAGGGCGGTGCCGCCCAATCCCGCGACCATCGCGACCGGCACCGACGCCTCCCCCAGAGCATCGGTGAACGATGGCCATTGCAGCAGCAAACCAAAGGTGTATCCGCCAAACGCGAAATATGCAGCGTGCCCGAAACTCACGAGGCCAGTGAAGCCGATCAGCAGATTCAACGACATCGCCAAGAGGGCATAGGCGAAGATTGATGTCAGGAAGTCGCGCGGCCATGGGTGTTCGATAAGCAGACCGACCGCCAACAAGACGGCCAGAACCGCAGCCGCGATCAACACGTCGAGTGTGCGTCCGCTCATCGGCCGAGGTTCCTGCCTAGCAAACCCTGCGGTCGGAAAATCAGCACGAGGGCCATCATCAAAAACATCAAGCCATCGACGAAAAGCGGAAAGCCGACCGAGCCTATGGATCTCGTCAGACCGAGAATGAGAGCCGCCAGGAACGCGCCCGAGATCGACCCCATACCGCCGATCACCGTCACGATGAAACTTTCAACCAGAATGCCGAACCCCATGCCGGGTGTCAGCGAACGGACCGGCGCGGCCAGTGCCCCGGCGATACCGGCAAGTGCGCAGCCGAGGCCAAACAGCATGGCGAAGTAAAGTGGCACGCGCACACCAAGAGCCGAAACCATCTGTCGGTTCACAGCCGCCGCTCGGACAATCTTACCGAAGCGAGTGTGGTTCACGACCAGCACACACAGAATGGCGATCACCACTGCCGCGCAAATCATGAAGAGGTAGAACGGTGGAACAAAGCCGCCCATCACTTGGAAAGGCGGCATCCGGAACTCATCGGGGACACCCATGGCAAGGTATTCAGCGCCCCATATCATTTTAACCGCATCGTCCGTGATCAGGATGATCGCATAGCAGACAAGCAGCTGCATCAGCACATCCTCGCCGTACACGCGACTGATGATGAATTTCTCGAAGAGTATCCCCCAAAAGGCAGCACCCAACGCACCGGCCAAAGCTGCCAGGAAGTAGTTGCCGGTCGCAACATAGACACTGTAGGCGAAATAGGCACCCAGCATGTAGAAGCTGCCGTGGGCGAAATTGATCACGCCGAGGACGCCAAAGATCAAAGTGACGCCGGAAGCCACCAGAAACAGCAGCATTCCGATAATCAGTCCGGATGTCAGCTGATTCACTACGCAGGCAGGCGTCGAGAAGCACTGGATGAGTGCGTCGATATCGATCATGGCGGCTTTCCCATCCAGCGCGAGGGCGAAGAGTGGCGGCCTGTCAATCAGGCCGCCGGTTTGGCTCAGGTATAGGCCTTGCGCTTCTTCCAGTCCGCCTCATGGGTCAGGATGTCCGACCACGCCGCTGATTGGAAATCAGTGATCCAGGGCTCCTTGTCGACGGTTTTGGAGTACCCGACCATGTATCCAATCAGGGTGTGGTCTTCCTCACGCATGGTGACTGTGCCGTCCGCGCCGACCGGGCTGTCCAGAGTGCGGCCTGCAACGGCTCCGGCCATCTTTTCCGGATCCGTGTCGCCGCCGGTCTCCTTCAACGCCGCAATGATGAATTGCATCCCGGTGTAACACTCCCAAGTCCAGTTGGTTGGCGGCAGATTCGAGTCCTTCGTGATCTTTGCGTAGAACGCCTCGTTCGCCTCGGTGTCTGGCACGTCCTTGTGGTAGCGTGAGCCGGCATGAACGCCCGATGGCAGGTTCTTCACGGCCTGAATGACGGGATAGTCGCCGAGGTTCACGGCCACGGCCTCGAACTGATCGAACAAGCCGTAGAGAGAGGCCTGATCGAAATAGGCTACCAGATCTCCACCCCAGAGCGCGGAGTAAAGCGCCTGAGGGCCCGTGTTAAGCAGGGCGGTGATGTTCTCAGTGTAGTCCGGCTGGAACAGTTTCGGCCAGGTCTCTCCGATCACCTCGATCTCGGGCGCAAAGATCCGAGCATACTCCATGAACTCCTCGGTGTTTGCCCGACCATAGGCATAGTCCGGAGAACACGTCGCCCAGCGCGTCAATCCCTTTTCGTTCGCGAGTTTCGCGGCATAGAGACCACCACCAACAGCATCATGGATGCCCTGGCGTGCCGCGCGGAACACCCAAGGCACGCGATTCTTGGGATCCGCTGTCAACGATGACGTTTCTGACACACAGTGGATCGTGAACTTCTTGATGTCCCGGGCAACCTCATTCACCGCAAACGAGGCACCGGAAGCCTCCGCATTCAGGATGATGTCGCAGCCTTCATTGTTCACGAGATCGCGAACCATGCGGGAGGCCTCGTCCGGCTTTCCCTTGGAGTCGCGCTGAACGGGCTCGAGCATCCGCCCATTTATGCCGCCCTCAGCATTCACCTCATCGCAGGCAAGCTGTACCGCCTCGAAGGAGCTTTCACCCAGGATCGCAACGCGTCCCGAAAAGATTGAGGGCACTCCAATGCGAATAGGGCTGTCGGCAGCCTGCACAATCGCGGGCGCGCCGAGTGCGACCGCGGCACTCGCAGCGGTACCTTTCAGGAAACCACGCCGGCCCGCGACGCGATCTTTCAGTTGAAACTCGCTGGTCATTCTTTCCTCCCCGATCTGTTTTTGATGTCGGATGGTGGTCCCCATCCTTGTTCCGATCTTAATACTTAACACGGTTTGCGAAGAAGGCGTCGTCGTCAACTCAACCCTCAGATCCCGGGTCCATTCATCAGTATGGCGTTGAAATCCACCCGGCGCCCCGAGGAGGCACCATCCGGCTTGGCCAATGTGAAGCCGGCATACCCATCGCCAGCCGCTCTGTCGCAAATGCCGCGATAGCGGACCATGCCCCCCGCATAGGGCATAAACACGCGTGGTTTTCCCGGCACGTTTGCGCCCCAGTACCAACTGTGGCCAGCATCCGGCAGCAATGTTGCAAACGCGGCTTCGCGCACATGTTCGACCCAAAGCGCGGCCGCTTCGGTCTCTGCCTCGATAGAGTCGATCTCATTTGCACTGCAATACGCGATCGCATCCGTTATCCAATCGACATGCTGCTCGATTGGCACAGGCATGTTGGCCAGAACCGATGGGCTGCCCGGCCCCGTGATGGTGAACAAATTTGGAAAACCCGGCATGGAAAGACCAAGGTAGCTGATCGGGCCCTCCTGCCAGAAGTCTGACAGCGGCCCATCTCGCCCCTCGATGCCAAGACGCAGAATTGGACCGGTCATTGCGTCAAAGCCGGTTGCGAACACGATCACATCGAGTTCGTGGAACGCGCCGCTCTCAAGCCGTATCCCCGTCCGTGTGATCTCGCGGATCGGATCTGCACGAACATCCACGAGCGTGACGTTTGATCGGTTGAAGGTTTCGAAGTAGTTGGTGTCGATCGGGGGGCGCTTCGCGGCGTATGGATGATCAATATCGGAGAGCATCCGTGCGGTCTCGGGATCCGTCACGGTCTCGCGGATCTTCGATTTGATGAACTCGGCTGCTGTGTCGTTCGCGTCCTGCGACAACAAGAGGTCCTGGAAAACACCTCGAAACCTCAGGCCACCTTTTTCCCAGGCGCGATCATACAACTCGAGGCGCTCAGCATCCGAAATCTCCATGGCCTTGTTCGGTGAGATGCGGAACGGGTGCGCATTCGGCGTGGACAGGACCAGCGCCTTGATTTCATCGTAGTGGTCGCGCACCCAGTTGGCATACTCGCCATCCCACGGGCCATTGCGTGCGGGAACAGAAAAGTTGGCCGTGCGCTGAAACACGGTTAGATGACCAGCGCTCTCTGCAATCACCGGAGCGGCTTGGATGCCCGTCGAACCTGTGCCGATCTGTCCGATCCGCTTGCCTGTGAAGTCGACTTCTTCGTGCGGCCACATTCCGGTGTGGAACCACTGCCCTTCGAAGTCGCCGAGTCCTGGAATTTCCGGAACATTCGCAGCGGAAAGACAACCGACTGCCGTTATCAGCCAGCGCGTTCGAAACAGAGCACCCGTATCAGTCGCGACTTCCCAGAGATTGGCGTCCTCGAGGTATGTGCATGAGATCACCCGCGCACCGAACTGGATGTCCTTCTTCAGCTCCAGCCGATCCGCAACGAAATTCAGATAGCGCCGGATTTCCGCATGACCGGGGTACCGCTCAGACCACTGCCACGCTTCGTGAAGTTCGCGCGAGAAGAAGTAGGCATACCCGTGGCTCTCGCTGTCGCAACGCGCACCCGGATATCGGTTCCAGTACCATGTGCCACCCACGCCGTCAGCGGCCTCGATGACCATGGTTTTGAGTCCGAGACCGTCGCGCAGCCTGTGCAGCTGATAGAGGCCCGAGAACCCCGCACCAATGACCAGTGCATCGAGCGTCGTCAACTTCCCATGCGTTTGAACGCGCGTACTCATCAATCTCTATGCCCTATCTTGTTGCTGAACGCGTCGCGAGTGCTCGGCTGCGAAACACACCATCTTGATGTTCGGGTCTGAACTTTCAGCCCCAGCTGCGTGTCCATCTGGCTCCGCTCCTCCATACGAGACATCACTGTGGCCCTTTCACAGCCCCAGGCCGATGCCTGAATGCACTTGCCGCATGTGGGTCAAGTCAGCCCGGCACTTATCAAACTCCAATGCCACGAATTGATCCATCACCGACCTGATGCCAGCGCCGAAGTGCACAGGCTTGCCCACACCGACCGTCTCCGAAGTCAAAACTTGCACGGTCTGCGCCAAAACTTCTCAGGGTGTGCTTAATCCGAAACTATGCTGACAGAACAAGCAATGTACAGACAAGACTTCCCCATATTACAAGCATGAAATGTGTGAACTGACCCTCAAAGTGGCAATAGTAATAGCAAAGATAATTGCCTCCGATTAGGAAACCCGCCCAATTCACGGTGAAGCTCAAGGCACCTGCGATTGCGATGTTGCGCGCAAAGCCGATGTCTCCACCGGTTAGAGCCGCGACAGCCAGCATCGCAGAGCCGAGGCATAAGAGAATCGCCGACAAGCTCTCCCAGAGGACAATAAGCCGAAATGCGAGATTGACGACGCGCACGTCGCTTACACGACGATGTGCAACATGCGAGAACTCTTCGGGGTACTGCTGCTCCATGCGCTCCATCCGCATCACCTGAGCGACGGTGGCACGATTGAGCTCCGGAAAGCGCCAGTTGTCCAATGCACCGGTTGCCATCCAGAGACCGATCAGACCCGTCATGACGGCCTCGGCAAACAAAGTCATGTCCATAGTCGCTCGTGTCCCGGTCCGGGTAGTCTCCACGCCAACTTCGAGTTTCAGATGAAATCGAATCACTGATTCATGTCCACCGGAACCAGTCTTTGCGTGCGCGAGAGAACACGCTGTCTATTTGGGTGTCCTTGCTGGTTGAGATCGGCAAGACGCAGATTGATGAAGATCTGGGGCTCCTCAAAAGCGATGGGGATCATCTCATCGAAGGTGATCTTGTGAAGCATCACTGAATGCAGAAGGCGAATGGGTCGGATGATGAATTCCCACGCCTGCAAAAGAGAGAGAACCGGCGTCACGCGACGTTTGAACTCTATCCAATCGGGTGATCGCGTGATTGCCCTTGTCACGCCCCTGACGAACTTAAGGCTTCACAGGACGGCACGTGCTCAGATTCGAGAAACTGAGCGCAGCATAGACACAGGCATCGCGCTGAAACGGAGCCTGCGCCCTTGCGCCTCATGGAGCACGAGCGGTCTGCCTCCAGCACCTGCCAAGTTCATTGCTCATCACATGCAGGCGCATCAACGCAAGAAAAGATGCTCGATGAGAGACATTTCTGAGCATTCAACTCTGCAATGAAGGCCTATTGAATTTTGCCCAGAAAACGCACGTTCTGGCGAAATTCTGCCCATCTTTCATTCATCTCAAGCATGGCTGGGCTTTTTTTGTGCGATCCCCTTTACTAATCCAGCGTTCTTGTTTCCGGTACCGCCTGTCATGGCCATCGTCTTCGCCAAAGCAGCGAAGGCTGCGAGGTGCTCGAGGACAGTGCGCCCGCGAAAGACAGGAGAGCGAGATGGAAGAGCAAATCACGTGGACAACCACGATCAATATGGAGGTGTACTATTGGTGGTGCACCGCCTTCATGTTCATCATTCACGCAGGCTTTCTCGGTTATGAGATGGGCGCTTCCCGGATGAAGAATGTGCTCGCCTCGGGCACGAAGAACATTCTCGCCTTTGCCTTCGTGATCCCGACTTTCTTCTTCTTCGGCTGGTGGTTCTATCTGGCATCGCCGGGTGGCCTTCCGGACTTCAGCGCAGAAACCGGCGGCGCTCCGTGGTCCGAGGCAATGGGACCAAACCTCGCCGACAATGCGACCGGTGTTTTCTGGGCGGCGTTCGCATTGTTCGCAGCGACGACGGCATCGATTTTCTCGGGCGCCGTGATCGAGCGGATCAAAGTTGCGGGCTTCATCATTCTCGCGATCCTGCTCGGTTCGGTGGTTTGGATCATCGGAGCGTCGTGGGCATGGCACGGCGATGGCTGGCTCTTGACCGAGTTTGGCTGGCATGACTTTGGTGCCGCCGGATGCGTTCACCTGATCGCTGCCATGTTTGCCTTTGGCGTGCTGCTGAACCTCGGTCCACGCATCGGCAAGTTCAACCCGGACGGTACCGCCAACGAGATCAAGCCTCACAACGTGCCTCTCAGCGTCTTCGGGCTGATGGTTCTCTTCGTCGGCTTCTTCGGCTTCCTGGGCGGCTGCATCATCTACAATGGCACGGGACAGTGGACGACGATCTTCGGCAACCCGACGACACTTTCGGCGGTCGCGTTCAATACTGTCATGGCGTTCGGCGGCGGCATCATCGGCGGCTGGGCGATGACCCGCGATCCGTTCTGGATGATGTCTGGCGCGCTTGCGGGCGTGTTTGCAACGGCCTCGGGTCTCGACCTCTACTGGCCGCCGCTGACGTTCATCATCGCTGTGGCCGGTGGTGCACTGGCACCAATTGGCGCGGCCTGGCTCGAGAAAACCTTCAAGATCGACGATGCGGTCGGTGCCGTGTCGGTGCATGGGATTTGCGGTGCCTTCGGCATCCTGATCTTCGGTATCGTCGCCTCCGGTTATCCGAACGGCGACTACCCGGACACCAACTTCATGGGCCAGCTCATCGGCATGATCTCGATGGCACTCTTGGGCTTCATCCCAGGTTATGGCGTCTCGCTGGTGCTGAAAATGTTCGGCTTGCTGCGCATCCCGGAGGAAGTCGAGATTGTGGGCATGGATTTGGTCAAGGTACCTGCAATCGCCTACCCGGAGGGCATGCAAAGCCCTCTGAAGCCAATGGCGGCCGAGTAACCCACAACGACAGGAAAGGAAAATCCCATGGGTTCACCCATCGAGACCTTCGAAGGCGCCTCAGCCATCTACACTGGCGCGGGCGGATCGACACCAATGATCCTACTGATCATCGCGGTCGCTCTTTGCTTCGGCCTCATCGTCCAAGGCTGCATGCACGAGGAAAAAGTCTACAAATCGCATAAATAGGCGCGATCCTATCGAGCTGGGGGCCGCCTGAGGGCGGCCTCCTTTCGGTTTGACGAAACCAGCGCCTTGGCCCGAGGACCAACGTGCACCCGCAAGCCAAGGTTTCACCGCCCTGCTTCACGCCAAGATGTGAGCACGCATCCGAGCAGACAATCTCCGAACGATTCACGACGTGAGCGCATGATTGCGCGGCACAGATGTTGCGCTTCGTTGCGCCAATGACTTGAATGGCGTCGAAGTCTTGTCTGAAACCTCCACCGCCCGGACCATCGCCCGGTTCGGGAACACGACACTGCTTGGAAATGCCATGCCGACCCCGGTTGAACGTGCAGCGGCGCTGAGCTGCTTCTCGCACCCTGAAGACATCGAACCTCTGGGAGGTGGTATCACCAACGTCAATCTGCGCGTCCGGGACGACGGTCGTGACTTTGTCGTGCGCTTGGGAGAAGACATTCCAGAACACGGAGTTATGAGGTGGAATGAACTCGTCGTGAGCCGCGCGGCCGAGGCTGCAGGCATATCCCCTGCGATCGTCCACCACGAGCCGGGTGTGCTTGTGCTCGAGTTCTTGGAAGCCGAGACCTTCACGGAGGCCGATGTCGGTGAACCCAGCAATTTGACGCGCATTGTCGATCTGGTGGCACACGCACACCGATCTCTGGGGCAGCATCTACAGACACCCGTCCTGACCTTCTGGCCATTTCAAGTAAACCGCACATACGTCGCCCGACTGTCCGCCGAAGGCTCTTGTCACGCGGCAATCCTGCCCGAGCTGATGGCTGAACAATCAAAGTTGGAAGCAGCCACGGGACCCGTCGAACTGGTGATCGGTCACAATGATCTGCTCGCTGCCAACATTCTTGATGATGGCAACAGGCTCTGGCTGATCGACTGGGAGTATGCTGGGTTCAACACCCCATTGTTTGATCTCGCAGGTCTCGCCGGAAACAACGGGCTCGCCGAAGCGCAAGAGCGATGCATGCTTGAGCAATACTACGAGGTACCTGCTGAAAAGCGATGGCGCCCGTACCAGGCAATGAAATGCACCTCACTGATGCGGGAGACCCTTTGGTCGATGGTGTCCGAGATGCACTCGAAAATCGACTTCGACTACGCAGGTTACACGGCAGAGAACATGGCGCGCCTGACCAAAGCGCTCGCAGACTTCCGCAACTCCTGAGGACTGATATGGCTCTGCCTGCTTCATCGAAGACAATCGTCGTGGGCGGCGGCATCATCGGCTGCTCGACGGCTTATCATCTCGCCAAGTTGGGACACGAAGTTCTCCTGATGGAAAGGGCCCGCTTGACGTCGGGCTCGACCTGGCATGCTGCAGGTCTCGTCGGGCAACTCCGCTCGAATGCAAACATCACCAAACTTCTCGGCTATTCGATCACACTCTACGACCAGCTCGAGGCAGAGACAGGACTCGCAACAGGCTGGAAGATGAATGGAGGATTGAGGCTCGCCTGCAACGAAGAAAGATGGACCGAAGTCAAACGTCAGGCCACGACCGCGCACAGTTTCGGTCTCGACATGCAGCTCCTGACGCCCAAGGAAGCACAGGAACTTTGGCCTTTGATGGAGATCGAGGATGTCCTCGGCGCAGCGTATCTGCCGACAGATGGGCAGGCGAACCCGTCGGACATCACGCTCGCGCTCGCGAAAGGTGCCCGAAACAGCGGAGCAAAGCTGATTGAGAACTGCCCTGTCACCGAGATCCTTATTGAGGATCACAAGCTTGCCGGTGTGAGGACGCCCGAGGGGGATGTGCGCTGCGAAAAACTTGTGCTTTGCTGTGGTCAATGGACCCGTGAACTCGCCAGAACCATTGGGGTGACGGTGCCGCTCGTCTCAATTGAACATCAGTACATGATCACCGAGCCCTTCGGAGTGCCATCCGATCTGCCGACGCTACGGGATCCGGATCGCCTGACGTACTACAAGGAAGAAGTCGGGGGGCTTGTGATGGGTGGCTACGAGCCCAACCCGATTTCGTGGGCGACAGATGGCATTCCCGAGCCCTTCGACTTTCAGCTTCTGGAGTCAAACTTCGATCACTTCGAGCAGATCGTAGATCTTGCGCTGCCAAGGGTGCCCAAGCTCCAAGAGGCGGGGATCAAGCAGCTGATCAACGGCCCGGAAAGCTTTACGCCCGACGGCAACTTCATCCTCGGTGAAGCGCCCGAGTTGGCGAACATCTTCGTCGGTGCAGGGTTCAACGCCTTCGGGATCGCATCGGCCGGAGGCGCGGGAATGGCGCTTGCCGAATGGGTCGCCAAGGGAGAAGCGCCTTTCGATCTCTGGCCCGTGGACATTCGCCGTTTCGGCCGTCCTCACACCCAGACAGACTGGGTTCGAGCCCGCACGCTGGAAGCATATGCAAAGCACTACACAATGGCGTGGCCGTCGGAGGAAAATGAAAGCGCACGTCCGAGCCGTCGTTCGCCCTTGTATGACATGCTTCAAGATGCTGGTGCGGTCTTTGGCGAGAAGCTCGGCTGGGAGCGACCGAACTGGTTTGCAGCCTCTGACGAGCTTGCCCAGGATGTCTACAGCTTCGAACGCCCCAACTGGCACAATGCTGTCGGGCGCGAGCACAAAGCTGCACGCACCACCGCGGCCCTGTTTGATCAGACCTCCTTTGCGAAGTTCGTTCTCAAGGGTCCGGACGCCGAAGCCGCGCTGGGCTGGATTGCGGCAAACCGGGTCGATCGGCCGGTTGGGTCAGTGATCTACACACAGATGCTGAACGATCGCGGCGGAATCGAGTGCGATTTGACCTGCGCGCGGACAGCCCCTGATGAGTTCTACATCACCACAGGCACCGGCTTTGCCACGCATGATTTTGACTGGATCCAACGCAACATTCCGCATGGCATGAATGCGCAGCTGTTCGACGTAACCTCGGCCAGCAGCGTGCTCTCGCTGTTCGGTCCCAGAGCGAGAGATATCCTTTCGGCGACAACCCAAGATGATGTGAGCAACAGCGGCTTTCCGTTTGCTACAACACGGCGCATCGGCATCGCGGGATGTCCGGTGCTGGCGCTCAGGATCACCTATGTCGGCGAGCTTGGTTGGGAGTTTCACGTGCCATCGGAGTATGCGCGCACGGTCTACAACGCCTTGCACGCGGTCGGCGCTGAGCATGGCTTGCGGGATGCCGGATACCGGGCGATTGAGACGCTGCGGCTCGAAAAGGGTTATCGCGCATGGGGGTCCGACATTGGCCCCGATCACACCCCCGACGAAGCAGGCTTGGGCTGGGCTGTAAAAATGCGCGAAACAACCGAGTTCCGTGGGCGAAGGGCTTTGCAGGCACAGCGAGAGAACGGCATCACGAAGATGCTGGCGCTGTTTTCGACCAGTGGCGACACGATCCTGCATGGCCGGGAGACCATCTACAGAAACGGTGAGCGCTGCGGCTGGCTGAGTTCAGGGGGATACGGACACACGCTGGGCCTCAGCATCGGGCTTGGATACGTGCGAAATGCCGAAGGCGTGACACAGGACTACGTGCTGTCCGGCGAATATGAGCTTGAAGTCGCAACCAAAACCGTTGACGCAAAGGTCAGTCTCTCACCATTGTATGACCCCACAATGTCCAGAGTTAAGAATTGAAGACCGCCACGGCGCGGTCGGCACTGTCCGTTCACCGTCGGACCAATGCACTCACATGCAAGTTTCGCGCGGCATCCTATGGGCTGGCGTCAAGGCCCTTGCTGCGTGCTGGTCCTTGGCCGGCGTTCAGAGCACATGATCGCCGAAGTTTCGGGCCAGATCGTGCACGATCGTGTGGTGATGCTGCGGCTGACCACGGAGCGTAGCAAACTCGATCAAGAACGTGGCGCCGTGGATCCGATAATACATCGATTCATTTTCCACGTTCGGGCCCGCCCAACCGAAACGGATCGCTGCATCATCCTCCGAACTGACTCTCGCGCGCTGTGCCTCGGCCAGCGTTCCTACCAGATGATCGCTCGTGTACAGCTCGATCAGCCGACGCACCAAGTCAGCCTTTCCTTCCGAAAGCTCACCAAGGGGCACACCTTCGAGCTGGTCGATGGCATCTTCCCGGCCGGGCTTGCTGAGGATGTTCCCGTAAGAGCTTTCACGGATCAGAGCTGCCTTGCGTTCTTTGTCGTCAAGGTCCGCGAACAGCGCTCGACCAAGTGCTTCATTCTCCAGCACCACGAGACCACGGTGCGGTCCGGACGGCACCGTATTCGGTTCCGAAGAAAAGGCCTTGGGCGTTTGAGATACGATTTCGTCGCCCAGAAGAGTGAACGTGATGGTGAGATGGTGTCCTTCCCAGCGCCATGCCCATGGCTCAATGGGCGAAGGTGTACCGTAGATCTGAAGCGAGAACCGTTCTCGGTTCCGATCAGGGCTGCCTTTGCCCCACTCATCACGCATGATGTCCTGCTGCAGCATGATGTTTTCGGCGGTGAGGAGCCCGTAGGGACTCAACACGGCATCCAACAATGCCATGGCAGCATCCTTTTGCACGGGCGTCATGCTCTCCAGCGCCAAACCGTTGGCAAAAGCGGAACCCAGCATGTAGTTCCATCGCCGGCGTGTTCTGCTGTCGAAACTGTAGGTCGCCTCGCTCCGCTGGCTGTCGTCTAGCTGAGTAAGCCAGTCTGTCGCCAATTCGCGCATTCTTCGACCAAGCGGCAGTGTTGCTCCCAAAGCCCAAGTCGGCGAGGAGACGCTGGTTGCCGCGGCCAATGCGCTAGCACGTCGAAGAAGCTCACGTCGGGTGAGCCCTTCTCCAGTAAAACATCCCGGATCGTCTACCATGAATTCCCCCTCACACCTGATCCGAAAGTGGGATGCAACTGTAGCGGGATCAACCGGCTGACATCAAAGCTTAACGAACCTGACCGCCGGGATGCGTGCGTTGATCATCAATCGATAGCGCGCCCGCACGATGTCATCGCTTGGCAGACCGGCTGGCTCAACACATCGTTGTGCAGGTTAAGCGCCATCTCCCTTGCAAATCGAAGTTGACCACGCGCGGTGGACCGTCAGTGTAGTGCAGAGCATCGTTAAATTCATGCGTGGCGCTGGTGCTGCCTGATTTGCGTTCGGGGCATCCAAACGCACACGCGAACGCCAGCTCACAAGCAGAGAAGTATTGGAGGAAAATGCTTTGAGCTCCCCTGCGGCTCCTGAAGAGCGACTCTACCGGATTGTTCAAGATGGCATGTGCATCGGATGTGGCCTCTGCCAAGCAGTGGCGGGCCCCGATCGGCTTCATATGAAGAAGGTGGAAAACGGGTACGAACGACCTGTTTTGGTTGGGGAACTGGACCACGACACTGTCGATCGGATCTATGCCACCTGCCCCGGCACACGGCTGGACGGATTGCCGCCGCGCCTCCACTCCGCTGAGACCAAGACAGACCTTGTTTGGGGGCCCTATCGGAGAATGGTAACGGCCTATGCTAGCGACCCCGAGGTTCGGTTCCGCGGCGCAACCGGCGGTGTTCTGACGGCGATCGGCCAGTACCTGGTCGAGAGCGGCGAAGTCTCATTCCTCCACCATGCAAAGCCTAACGAAGCTGAACCCACGTTTGGACAGACCCAAATCTCGACGACCCGTGATGATGTCATCGAAGGCGCCGGATCACGATACGGACCCACGGCGCTGCTGATCGACATTGTGGACAGTCTTGCGCGTGGCGAACCCTTCGCCTTTATCGGCAAACCCTGCGACATCGCAGCCCTGAGAAATCTGGCGCATCTTGACCCACGCGTCGACCAGCTCGTGAAGTACTGGCTCACACCAGTTTGCGGGGGTTTCATGCCGCCAGAATCCATGGAGCGATTTCTTCGCGATGACGGCACCGATCCCGAGCAACTGACCGCATTTCGGTATCGAGGCCATGGCTGTCCGGGCCGAACCAGGTATGAGACGCGGGACGGTCGGGTCCGCGAATTCCGGTACACCGAGTTCTGGGGCACCGACGAGACACAGTGGATGCTCCCGTTCCGCTGCAAGGTTTGTCCGGATGGGATCGGCGAGGGTGCCGATATTGCTGCGTCGGACACGTGGCCAGGCGGTTCGCCCGATCCAGACACCGAGGACGAGGATCCAGGCACCAACGCGCTCATCATCCGCACACAGGCTGGAATCGACCTGATCAATGCAGCTACCGCCGCTGGATACGTGACCGTCGAGCAGGACGTCGACCCTCGCTACATGGACAGCACGCAACCCCATCAACGTCGGAAAAAGCTGGTTGTAAAGGCTCGATGGGACGGCTTGGACGACGAAGGGCGTACGGTGCCAAGGTCGGCAGGCTTGAGGCTGGATGAGCTTCGCGCAAACTTGGGCGACGAGGAGGCGGCACGCCAGCGCGCCGGAACCCGGGAACGCGTTCGGGCCGGAAAAACCAGCGAGCCGCGTCCAGTTGCAGCCGGCCCGGACTGATGCGCTCGAGGTGCATGCGTGGCTGATGCGATTGATCTGGAACGGCGACGTCGAGAACTGGCATCTTTCAGCGCTGTTCAACCTCGCAATTGACGGGCTCCCCACCAATAGGCCTGACCAGCTCTGAATGCATTTTTTGCGACAATCTTTCCAAACACCACAATGTCGGGCATCGAATTCCTTGTGGCCGGCACTCTGCGCATCACGTTCTCGACCGAAGTGAAGAAGCCATACTCGAGCGTCGTTAACAATATTCCATGAAAACAATTCGAACAATTTCAAAGCCATAATGATCTGAAGCCTCGATAGACAAATCCAGCAAATCACTTTTTGTGTATTTGAATATTTGTGCAATCTTGTTCAGCATTTTGCCAAGTTAATAACCCATTAGGTTCGCAAAGCCTCTGCTGCGGCTCAATGAACATGCCGGAGGAGGCTACAGATGAATTTTCGTTTCGTAGACATGTCGATCAAATTCAAGTCGATGTTCGCCTTGGCACTGATTGGTGTGGTCGGGGTTCTGTCCGCCGCGGCGTCTTGGGTCTCGATCCGAGCCATCGAGCACGAGATGCATGAAGTGACTGGCGTATATGCGCCAATGCTGAGGCAAGCGGGAGAAACCATTCACCACGCCGCCGTAGCGGACAAGAGTGCGATCGAGGTCATGGCGCATGATGACCAAAAGTCGATCGCAAAGTGGAAAGCCGAATTCGAAGCTCACGCCGGAAAGCTCTTGGCAAGCTTGGACAAACTACGCGCCGATGCTACGGACCCAGAGGCTCGGACCTTGATCGCCAACGCCGTGTCCGCATCACAGCCGTTTGTCCAGTCAGCGCGGGATCTGATTGCGGCACACGAGCTTGAGGTCAAGGACAAGCTGCTGACGGAGACAAAGATCGCGACGTTTGTTGCCGAGGGCAATGACCTGATCCACGAGCTCGAAGAGATCGCGGCTATCCACGAAGAAAGCATGCGCGCTGCAGAAGAGAATGCTGACCGCTTGTCCGGCATGCCGTCCACAACAGTCTCGCAGATCAACACACTCTTGCACCAGATTTTTGACCGCGATTTTCCCGCTGTGGTGGCGGCAAAGGAAGTGGAAAAGCTTGTCTTGGAAATGGACGAAATTGCCTACGAGTACGTGAGCGCAAACTCAGCGGCTGAGCTTGATAAGCTGGAGGAAAAGTTTATGGGGGCGCAAGCCAAGGCAGTGGGACACTTCGAGACTCTGAAGAAGTTTGCAAAAGACTCCCAAGAATCCACCCAGATCGAAGGTCTTTCCGCTCAGTTCGACTCTTGGTCTGCTGCGGTGTTGAGCGAAGGGCAACTCTTTGACCTCCATCGGGAGTACCTGAACCTGAAGGCGCAGACATATGCGTCTTCCAAAACAATGGAAAAGAACGAGAAGCAAATCGTCGCGCAACTGCTGGCATTTGAAGACTGGGCTGGGGCCAAGAGCCTCGAGGCTGATGCTGCCGCAGTCGACGTCGTGAACACCTCCACGCTCGTTGCATCCCTCTCGATCGGGGTCATCATCATCTTGTCTGCCTTGATCGCGGTCGCAAGCAACACTCTCGTCGGTCGCCCGATCGCCGAGATCGCTCAACTCTTGTCGCGCATCGCCAAAGGCGACAGCAATGAACTGGTCGAAGCATCGGACCGCAAGGACGAGGTCGGCCTGCTGATTGCTGCGGCTGCGGCTTTCTGCAAGAAGAACGAAGAGGACATGCAGAAGATCAACGACGTTTTGAACAACGTCGTGTCGAGCGTCGAGGAAACCGCAAATCTCGTGGCGCGTGGCACGGACGATGTGCAGGTCGAAGCGAAGTCGATCCATGAAGATGCCTCACTGCAGGCGTCATCAGCGCAGCGCGTCGCCTCGGCGATCGAGGAAATCTCGACCAACATCCGGCAATGCGCCCAAAATGCAGCGGAGACAGAGTCTATCGCCGTGGATGCGGCGGTTCATGCGAAGGAATCTGGAGATGCGGTGTCGAACGCCGTGAAGGCGATGGATCTGATTGCGAGCAAGATTGGCATCGTCCAGGAGATCGCACGACAAACGGATCTGCTTGCGCTCAATGCAGCGGTCGAGGCGGCCCGTGCCGGGGAACATGGAAAAGGCTTCGCCGTCGTCGCTTCGGAAGTGAGAAAGCTCGCCGAGAGAAGCCAGCATGCATCATCGGAAATTTCCGAGCTTTCCAGCAACTCTGTCAGCATTGCCCGCGAAGCAGGCCAGAAGCTGGGTGAGCTGGTTCCAAACATCGAGCGCACAGCCACGCTGGTCGAAGAAATTTCGACCGCCACGCGGGAGCAGGATATTGGCGCGGTGGAGATCAAGAACTCGCTGCAAGCGCTTGACCAGATCATTCAGAAGAACGTGGGCGCGGCAGGCCGAGCGGCGGAAGCATCCTCTGCACTGTCCGACAACGCTGCTGAGCTGATGTCGAAGATCAAAGAGGTGAGGCAGTCCGGGAGCGGCGCTGAGACAACCAGCGCGCGCGCGCAGCCGCCAGTTCTTGTTGTTTCGCAGGATGATGATCTGGGCCAGCTGCACGCAGCCTAGACCGTGCGTTGAGAGGGCAAGGTGCCCAGCGGGCGCCTTGCCTCCCTAAGGGCGGATAGCGGTGAAAACCTTCGAACAACTCTTTTCAACAGCCGTTCAACACAGTCGCCGCCCACTGATGCGCCACGATCTGACCTGCAAGTGCCTGGGGGCGGATGAAGCGGTGTTTGCTAACTTTGTAGGAGCTGCGTCAGCGGGCAATCGAGAAGACGCAATGCTGATCGCCACGCTTCTCGTCCGTAGCGATATGTCGAACAACTCTTTTCAACAGCCGTTCAACACAGTCGCCGCCCACTGATGCGCCACGATGTGACCTGCAAGTGCCTGGGGGCGGATGATCACAGCGCTTGCGGAACAGTTTGGCCTGGCACTCAAGCGGATGACGCTCAGGATGGCCCCAGGTCGAGTGTCAACCGAGCGCACATCTCGTATGTTGCACTGAGCGACACATGACGAAGATCTCGCATCGGACCAACGAAAGAGATTGCGTGCCGCCTGGCAGACCTGCCTCACAAGGGCACCTCAAGCCCTTCGATGGCAGCCTAGACTTCCGCCACTAAGCGAGCTTGATGTCCACGGGGACCGCGCGGCTGAGCGTATGACCCACTGGCGATGAACCGACTACTTTCGTGTGCAGAGCTTGCAATGCTTCTGCAGACGCATCGCTGTCGAGGTGCACACTCACGGAGATGTCGCCAAAACCAGCATTGCCATCTTTCAGACCCAGGAAAGTGTGCAGGTCGAGATTGCCTTCGACCTCGATGGTCATGTCGTTGATCTTGATCCCAGCAGCGGTGGCATTTGCGGCATAGCCGACAGCCAGACAGTTGCCGAGTGCACCGAGCACCTGTTCAACCGGGTTCGGACCGGAATTGGTGCCACCGAGCTGATCCGGCTCATCAGACTGGGTGGGGTCGAAGTCACGGACCTTTGCTTCTGATCGAAAGCCACCGTTCCACTTCACCTCAGCACGCCATGTGGTGTCAGCGACATGGGGCTCCTGTCCGATCTTTTCGGCAAGGCTCGCGACTTTACCGATGTCAACGTCGTTCAGAGACCGGGTGGTTGTCACGGTCATGTCTTGTTCCTCCCTGACTGGAGCCCACATCGCCCATGCTTGGTCTCCCACCTTTTGCGGTGGACTCTCAGCTCGGAGGATAACTCCCGAGCAAAGTGTGCACAATGACGCTCGGGTCCTCAGCGCTCAGCACCACCGGCCCCGGCGAGAGCATCTACAAAACCTACCTGTCCGACGAAACCCAATCGCTTCCGTGCGACACTTGTCTACTGCTCTGTGCCCTTGCGGTTCAGCGCTTCGATCAGTCTCCGCAACACCTCAGCGCCGTCGATCGCCGCGGTTTGCTGTTGTCGCTCGTTGGTCTCCTGCACCAAGTTGACCACTGTGGGTCGATCGAGAAATCCGGTGTCGAGCAGCCCACGGCTCGCCTGGTATCCCTTGATCGCGGATCTCGTTCGCTCATCAATCTGACCATCCAGCGCTCCGGGCTCAAAGCCGACCCGGCGCAGCCGTTGTTCCACGGAAAGGATGTCCGCTTGAGACAGAGCAAGCGCGATTTCTTCCTGCTCTAGCCGCCGCTGTTCCGCCGCCTCATGTTCGGCCATCTCGATCTCGTCAAGGCGCGTGAGGGCTTCGTCTCTGAACGCACCGTTGGGATAGGACGAGAGGTAGTCCCGGTATGCCTTGGCTGTGTCAGTCGTTCGCGCATGAGTGAACATGCGGCGTTCCTGTCTGACCTGTTGGTCGTCCTCAGCCTCTCCGGCTTTGGCGAGAGCCGCGCGCGCTTCTTTTGCCCTCACACCGTCCGGATATCTGCTCAGATAGGCACGATACCCCCCGATCGTGCCCATTGCACCGGTAGCTGCCCAGTACCCACTGTCTTCAGCAAGGGCGATGCGGCGCTGCTCAGCAACTGCACGTTTCCCGTCGAGCGAGAGCCGTTCGAGCTGCGGCTCGTTGAGATAGCCCGTCCCTTTGAAGCCACTTGCGGTCTGCCATTGCGTGATTGCTCGGCGTGAGGCGCGTCCAAGAATACCATCTATTGTGCCCGGTTTGCGACCGAGGGCCGTGAGCCATTCCTGAATCTTGCGCTTGCGGATCTTGGACAGACGTAGCTTCTGTTCCTCGGCGGCGGCCGGGTCCAGGTTGAGATCACTAGGAAGCGTTGCATTGCCTCGATCCAAACCGAGCCGTTGACGCGCGGTGTTGGCAAATCGACCGTTTGGATAGCGTCTAAGATAGATTGCATAGTCATCGGCCAGACCGCTGCGTTCTGCAGTCCGCCAGTATGCGAGTTCAATCTCGGCATCTAGACCGGCTCCCGACTGAATCTGGCGTGGCGGGTCGGCAAGCAGGAAACTCGCATCCACCGAACCGCGTGTGTGGGTTGGCGGCCCGATGCGCTTAGCTGTGTCTGATACCCCTGCGCCCGGCTGCAGGAACTGATCGATCAGAAGGCGGGCGAACCGGCTGTCACGATGCGAAGAGCGCCGAATGGCCTTGCCTGGTTCTGCGGCAGACACAATCATGACGCCCCTTGGAGGCTTCAGCGCCGCAAGGCCCGGCTCAGCGAACTTCGTCGGTGTGAAGCCAGAAAGTTGTGCCCCATCCAGAAAGACCACCGAACGTCCGGGCCTGCGCGAAGCTAGACGCAGCACGAGTTCAAGCGGAACGCCATCGAACATAACATCGGTGAGCGTCTCAGCTCTTGTGTCGACCGGTGCGAGGTAGGTCGCGCCACCTGTCCGCAGCGCATGGCCGGAGTAATAGATCACGATCTCCTTCGCGCCCGACATCGCGCGCGTGAACGCCTTGAGTGAACGTCGCATGCCGGTCTGACCAAGATCCGTGCCTTGGATAACCGACCACCCGGCCGACTTGAGCGCCTTTGTGACAGATGCACTGTCGCGCACTGCTGTGAGCGCATCTGGCGCATGCAGGTAGTCGCCATTGCCAATCACGAGTGCCACTCTTTCAGCGGCAAAAGTTGTGGTGTTCAGGCCAAGCGACGCTGTCAGCGCCAAGACAAGCAATGCCCTCATGGTTTCCTCCCCATCCCCACATGTACGCTCGGCCCGAGCCGAGTACCCCTCAGAAGAACACTAAGCACTGAAATGATCGCGAAGAAACCGTTTGCGTGCCGCTCACGTGCACGGGCTCGGAAACGGTCTGGGCCGAAAATTGCAGTGGCGAAGATTGGAGATGTTGCACCGGATGAGGCATCTCCTCGTTGATCCGGACCGATCGGGCAACGCTGCGGTTCAGAGCTGCGATCAACGTGCAACAGCGCACTGAGGCAAGTTAGGTATTTAGACGATCGCACCACTCCCACCGCAATGAAGCCCAGCTTCAGCTGGTCCAGGTCACGGCTCAAGCCAATCTCCAGGGCGTTGAGTTGATGTGGACATTGATCCATGTATACGTATACATTTATCGCTGCCAGATGGATCTCAAGCATCTCTCTGGTCTTCTCCGAACTGAGTGGCCTCCAATGAACGCCAAGCCGCGCATGACCAACAGCACCGAGATCGCGCGGCTTGCCGGCGTCTCTCAGGCGACTGTTTCGCGAGTTTTATCCGGCGCTCAGAATGTAAGCCCCGCCACCCGCGCGAGAGTCATGGAGATCGTCGAGGCGAACGGATATCGCCCAAACGCCGTCGCCAAAGCCATGCGCACCCGGCGTAGTGACACGATAGGCGTGGCCGTCTCACGCGTTACGAACCCCGTCGTCCCGGAGATCCTCGAAGCCCTCGGGCCCAGACTGACTGCGCTTGGACTGAGGATGATCGTTTGGAACACCGAAACCGAGGGAACCGACGGTGTGATCAATGCCATCCTGCAAGGAACAATCGATGGCATCGTGTTCACTGCCGCAGACGATCAGAAGAAGGCGATTGAAGCCGCACTTGAACGCGACATTGCGGTTGTCACGCTAAATCGGCCAGTCCCGATACGATCGTGCGCACAGGTTGTATCGACCAACTACGAGGGATCGGCAGAACTGGCACGGTACCTGTTGGCAGGCCAGCGACGCCGGATCGCCTACATCAATGGCCCAAGTGAACGAACCACGCTGGCCGAACGGGAACGTGGATTTCGAGAGGCTCTAGATGCCAGCGACACCGAGGTTCAATACCAGATTCACTCCGAGCCCAAGTTCAGTCACGCACGCTTCAGGGAGATCGCGATCAATCTGATGCAGGGGCCGACGCCCCCTGATGCGATCGCCTGTGGCAACGACCTGATCGCCTTTGCCGTTGTCAACGGTCTGAAAGCGATCGGCCTCAGAGCCCCCGATGACCTGTGGATCGCAGGTTTTGACGGAGTTGAAATGAGCGGCTGGGATGTCTTCGACCTGACAACCATGAGCCAGCCCCTCGACCGAATGGTCCAAGAGGCCGTCACCGTGCTGCTCGAAATGATCGGGGACAGCAGTCTCGAACCCCAGGAGATCCGCTGCCCGACAACACTGATTGTGCGCGGAAGCACCGCTCACATGCCACTGCAAGGTGCCTAGGGAAAAGACGCCAACAAATCATCAAGTGACAACAAATGGAGGAAAAATTGACCGCAACAACCACTCGCAGGACCTTGATCGCAAGCGCTATCGCAGGTACTGCCGCAGCCCCAATCGCTGCTCCAGCTTACGCGCAGGGCAAGCGCGAGCTCAAAATGGCCACCGGCTGGCCAAAGAAGTTTCCAGGACTTGGGGTCGCCTCGCAACGGATCGGTGACGCGATCACTCAGGCAACCGATGGCCGCCTGACGGTCAAGGTTTTCGGTGCTGGTGAACTTGTCCCGCCATTCGAAGCCTTCGATGCTGTCGCGAGCGGGGCAGCGGATCTGTATCATGCTGCGGAGTACTACTGGCAGGGCAAGTCCACGGCGTTCAACTTCTTCGCCGGAGTGCCGTTTGGAATGACCACCGCCGAACACAACGCCTGGGTCTACCACCGAGGCGGTCAGGAACTTTGGGAAGAAGTCTCGGCAGGCTTCGGCGTCAAAGCATTCATGGCCGGAAACTCCTCCGCCCAGGCAGGCGGATGGTTCAACAAAGAGATCAACTCTGTCGACGACCTCAGGGGCCTGAAGATGCGGATTCCCGGATTTGGCGGCAAGGTGATCGACGCGGTTGGCGGAACCGCAGTGACGCTCCCAGGCGGCGAAATCTTTCAGGCGCTGCAGTCGGGTGCTATCGATGCCGGCGAAATGGCGGGACCGTGGATCGATCTTGGATTTGGCTTCTACAAGGCTGCGAAGTACTTTTACAATCCAGGGTTCCAAGAGCCGACTTCCGCGGAAAGTCTCGGCGTCAACCTTGCGCTGTGGGAAGAACTTTCCGAGGCGGACCAAACTGTTATTCGCATGGCGGCGGCGCAAGAAAATGTCATGAACCCGGCTGACTTCATCGCCAACCACTCCCGCTCACTCGATGTGCTCCTGAACGAGCACGGCGTTCAGCTTAGATCCTATCCCGACGATGTGATGTTGGAGCTTGGAGCAGCCGCCAAGCAAGTGCTGTCAGATGCCGCGGAAGCAGATCCACTGACCAAGAAAGTCTACAACAGCTACATGACCTTCCTCGATGAGGCAGCGTCATGGACCGAGCAATCAGAACAAGCCTATCTGCGCGCCCGTTCGATGGTGCGCGCTGGCTGATGGCCACGCCAGCTTGGGCTCCACGCCCAGGCTGGCAATCCAAACAAAGCCATGCGCAAGACCATCGCAGTGATCGAAACTTGCAACCGCCTGCTTGGGCGGGCGGCAGGATGGTGCGCGCTTGTGATGATGCTGGCGCAGGCTTTCTCAGTGATTGCCCGCTACGTGTTCAGCTACGGAATAATTTCGGTCCAGGAAGCGGCAATCTACGGGCACGCGCTGATCTTCCTGGCGGGATCGGCCTTTGTGCTGCAGGTGAACGAGCACATCAGGGTCGATGTGTTCTACGCACGCTACCGGACCGGTGTCCGGCGCTGGGTCGACCTGATCGCGCTTGTCGTGTTTGTGCTGCCGGTTGCAGTAGTGATTTTCTGGGTCAGCTTTCCCTACGTGGCCCGCGCCTGGTCGGTCCTTGAAGGATCACGGCAGGCGGGTGGGATACCAGCGGTCTTCCTTCTGAAATCGGCGATCCTCGTGTTTGCGGTCTCGGTGGCACTACAAGCGATCGCAACTGCGGCCCGCTTGATTGACCGGACAAGCACCCCGGACTGGGACGCCGAGCGCCCCGGCGACAGTTGAGCCATGGAAGATCTGCAACTGATTTTTGTCGTGGTGCTCTTCACGTCAGCATTCGGTGCGGTTCTCGCCGGTATACCCGTTGCTTTCGCGCTGTCTGGGTCTGCGTTGATCGTCGCCAGCATCGCCAGCATCTTCGGCGTCTTTGACTTTTCCTACCTGTCCGCGATCCCGTCGAGGATCTTCGGTACAGCGATGTTCAATGAAGTGCTGACAGCCGTTCCACTCTTCATCCTGATGGGCGTCATTCTCGAGCGCAGCCGCGTCGCCGAGGACCTGTTGCTGAACATGGCTCGGCTCAGCCGCGGCGTACCTGCGGGGCTCGGCATCTCAGTCACACTGGTGGGTGTTCTGCTTGCAGCATCAACCGGAATCGTGGGTGCAACTGTTGTGGCAATGGGGCTGCTCAGCCTCCCGACAATGCTGAAGCAGGGCTATCGCCCGTCGCTCGCGGCGGGTTCGATCTGTGCCGCCGGAACGCTCGGCCAGATCATCCCACCGTCGATCGTGCTCGTCTTTCTGGGCGACCAGTTGTCCGGCGCATACATGGAGGCACAGCGCGAGATCGGAAACTTCGCGCCGGATCCGGTTTCCGTTGGGGACCTGTTTGCCGGCGCTTTGATCCCCGGCGCTGGCCTCGCCATGCTCTACATGGTCTACCAGTTGGTCGTGGGCATTCTACGCCCAGCCGATTGCCCCACTGTGGTCACGGGCCACGACGAGGACCTGCAGCTGCGCGTAGTTCTACAAAGCCTCTTACCACCTGTTCTGCTGATCGTGGCAGTCCTCGGCTCGATCCTCGCGGGCGCCGCGACTCCGACTGAGGCCGCGGGTATCGGCGCACTGGGCGCACTGCTGCTCGCTGGTGTCAGGCTGGCGCGCGAGACGAGTGGATCGGTCTGGGCGCGCGCAACCGTTCTTGCGGCACTGTCATCGGTGTTCCTGCTGATCCTGCTTCGCTCGGCGGCCGATTTGCGGTTCGGCGCAGAAGGGATCACTAGCTTCGACATGGCAGCGCGTGGCTTGGCGCTCGTCGCGTCTGCGCTCCTCTTCGCAGGTGTTATCGCTGCGCTCTGGATACTGCGACGTGCCGGATCGCTCACAGACACGATTATGGTGACGATGCGAATCTCGACGCTTGCGTTCGCAATTCTGATCGGCGCCACGATCTTTTCGCTGATCTTTCGTTCGCTTGGCGGGGACGAGATCGTCATGGAGGCAATGAACTCGATCCCGGGCGGCGCGAATGGCGCGCTGATCGCAGTTCTGCTGCTGATTTTTGTACTTGGATTTTTTCTCGACTTCATCGAAATCGTCTTCATCATCATGCCAATCGTGGCACCCGTGATCTTGCAATCCGACATCGATCCCGTCTGGTTCGGAGTGTTGATAGCCCTGAATCTCCAGACTTCGTTTCTCACGCCCCCTTTCGGCTTTGCGTTGTTCTACCTGCGGGGCGTGGCGCCGCCAGAGGTGCGCACGACGGACATCTATCGCGGTGTGCTGCCGTACATCGCAATCCAGCTTTTCGCGCTCGCGACGGTCTTTTCATTCCCAGCGCTGGCGACATGGCTGCCCTCGGTTCTGTTTGGCTAAGAATGCCCCCAACAAGCGCCTGAGCTGGATCGTAAGCCTGGCAACGGCTCAGTGGTCATGGGGCTGGCTCGCATTCCGAGCCCGAAGGGACAAGTCTCGGCGCACCACCTAGTCGACTGTCTCCATCAATCATCCAAGGGTGATGTCGCGCCGCAGGCTGAAGAAGACGGCGGCGAACCGCTGGATCCGATCACGTACTCAGGTTCGGCGGAAAGCGACGCAACTCGCCAACAGATCAGTCGAAGCCGCGCCAGTTCACCACATTCTCGATTTCCTCACGCTCACTGACCAAGGTATTCTCTATAGCGTCTGGATCGCTGTAGCCCAGGCACATTCCGGTCACCAACTCCTGATCGTCGGGGATGCCAAGGTGACGGAAGACCGGGTCCTGCAATGGAATCCAGGCTGCCTGGGGACAAGTATCCAGGCCAAAGCCTTTTGCCGCCAGCATGATCGTCTGGATGTACATGCCCGTATCAGCCCAGTTGCCGCGCGCAAGGTACTTGTCGACTGTAACAAACAAGCCGATCGGGGCATCAAAGAACTTGAAGTTGCGCGCGAGCTGGCGGGCCCGACCCTCGCGGTCCTCTCTGGCGATACCAAGCAGTTCATAGAGGCTGTATCCTACAGCGCGTCGACGCGCATTGTGCACGTCGCTCCAGCGCTCCGGGTAGTAGTCGTAGTCATGATAGCCCTTGCCCTCCCCCTTCTCGATCATTGCCATGACATCGCGGGTGATCGCGTCCTTTACATCGCCGGAGCAGACCCACGTATGCCAAGGCTGGGTGTTGGTGCCGCTGGGAGCGCGTTGGGAGACGGCCAGAATCTCGCGAAGCGTTTCTCGCGGCACCGGATCGGGCTTGAAGGCACGGATCGACTTACGGCTCCTTATGGCATCGAGAACATCCATGTGGGGGGCTCCTGGTCTGGGCTGGCGGTGTTGGATCGAACCGTAGGCGACCCTTCTGGTTGCCGCAACCGCGCTTGACTGCGCAGGCGATCGGTCCGAGGTTTTGCTGGTTGGCGACGTGACCGCAGAGGGAGCCAAAATGATCGCGCGCTTCGGAGACCTGCTCGCCAACGTGGCTCACCGTTATCCGGAAGCGCCGGCGACCACGTTCTTGGATCATACCCGAACATGGTTCGAGGTTCATAAGCGCTGCCTGAATGTTGCCGCTGCCTTCGAAGGTATGGGGCTCGAGCCGGGCGATTGCATCGCCTATCTGGGCTTCAACTCCGACACGCTGTACGAGCTCTACTTCGCGTCACCCATGGCGCGGCTGAGCACCGTGGTGCTGAACTTCCGCTGGTCCTTGCCGGAATGCATCGCTGCGGTGGAAGACTGTGAACCGCGTGTGCTGGTTTTCGACGCATCCCACGCCGACATCGCCCGCGCAACCGCGGCCGCGTGTCCGTCGGTGACGCACTTGATCCAGGCGGGCGAGACTGCTCCCGCCGGAGTAACACCGTACGAAGACCTCGCTCGCCGCAGTGGCCAGCCATCGACGAGAGGGTCAGGGGGCGACGACACGCTGATCATCTATTTTACCGGCGGAACGACGGGTCGCTCGAAGGGGGTGATGATCTCCCATGCCAACATGTTGACCAACGCGCTCGGAGCACCACCGATCATGCGCAACCATATCGGGAGGCCACAGATCATCATTGGGCCGCTCTTTCATATGGCCCCGGGATCGCGAATATTTTCTGCCGTTCTCTTGAACGCACACACCGTCATCATGCCGAAGTTCGACATGGTCGAGATGATGCGGCTTGTCGCTCGACATCGCGTGCACGCGGTGACCATGGTGCCGACCATGATGCACATGCTGCTGGAGCATCCTGAGTTCGGACATCATGATCTCACGTCCCTCGGACCCATCATGCTTGGCGGCTCGCCGACCCCACCCGCCTTGTTGGAACGAGCATTGGCCGCGTTTCCATCTGCTCAGTTCACCAACGGCTACGGCATGACGGAGATGTCGAACCTGATCGCGGCTCTCACGCCGGAATACCACGTTTTGGCGGGGCCGCTAGCCGGCAAGTTGCAATCCGTCGGCCGTCCGGTCCCCTATCTCGATGTCCGCGTTGTCGACGCTGATGACAAAGAATGTCCACAAGGTGAAATCGGCGAAATCGTCACCCGCGGGCCCACGGTGATGAAAGGCTACTTAAATCGTCCAGACGAAACCGCCGAAGCGCTGCGTGGCGGTTGGTTCCATACCGGTGATATGGGGCGCTTCGACAGTGAAGGTCTCCTTTATATCGCTGGCCGCCTCAAGGACATGATCATCACAGGTGGTGAGAACGTTTATCCGACTGAAGTCGAGGATGTGCTCACGCTTCATCCCGCTGTCAGCCAAGCGGCTGTGATTGGCGTTCCTGAACCCAAGTGGGGCGAAGCAGTGCACGCCGTCGTGATCCTCGCCGAAGGCGCAGAAGCGGACGCGGAAATGCTGATCGACTTTTGCCGCGCTCGATTGGCAGGATACAAGTGCCCCCGAGAGATCACGTTCCGCACCGAGCCGATGCCGCTCTCTGGCGCGAACAAGGTGCTGAAGACCGAGTTGCGCAAACCATTCTTTGCGGGCGGAAAGTAGCTCGCGTCTCTACCAATGTTCCTACCGACGCTGCATCTATGGCAGCCTTTCAGAGGGTCGCGCTTGCCGCGATGCCGACCTCGAAACCTCAACGTGCGGGCTCGCTGGAACAATCGAGGTCGTGTCGATGCCTTAGCCCTTCACCCACCACCGTTCGATCAGTTTGTAGCCGTCAAGGTTCCAATTGCCGGCCACTTTTTCCGGATGCGCCAGCTTGGTGTTGTTGAAGGCCATGACATGGTTGGCAAACAGCGGCACGACCGTTCCTCCATCATCGCGCACCAGCGCTTGCATTTCCCAGTACATGTCGCGCCGTCTTGCCTCATCCAGTTCCGAACGTGCGGCCTTGAGGAGCATGTTGAAGCGATCGTTCTTCCAGAACGTTTCATTCCAACTCGACTCAGCGGCGTAGCCTTGAGCAAACATCCAATCCTCCGTTGGACGTCCGCTCCAGTAACTCGCAGCCCAAGGATGTTTCATCCAAACGTTCGACCAGTAGCCATCATTGGGAACGCTGTTGACTTTCAGATCTATGCCAGCCTTCGCCGCTTGCTCGCGATACAGCGCCACGGCGTCCAAGGCTCCTGTCCAGATCGCTTCTGATGCCGAAAGCTCGACTTCCAACGAACTCAGCCCAGCCTGTTTCAGGTAGAACTTCGCCTTGTCCGGATCATAGACACGCTGTTCGAGTTCGGTGTTGTAGTACCGGTTCGCGGGTGAGATCGGGTGATCATTGCCGATCGCGCCATGACCGAGCAAAATCTTGTCGAGAAACTCCTCACGGTCGACGGCGTGCTTGAGGGCCAGACGGACATTGTTGTCGCTGAAGGGCGCCAGAGTGGTGTTCATGGGCAACGTGTAGTGCAGGGTTCCCGTCACATCGAGAATCTCGGTAGATTCATTTTTCTCGAGCAGGTGCACCGTTTGCAGATCGACCTTGTCGATCAAATCGACGGCACCCGACAAGAGCGCGTTGTTGCGTGCTACCGCATCGGCAATGACCACGATTTCGGCGGTGTCGAAATGCGCAACATCGCTGTTGAAATAGTTCGGGTTGCGCCTGAGTTCTGCCCTGACACCTTGGTCAACGCTGTCCAGGATGTATGCGCCCGTTCCAACACCAGCAGTCGGCATCGCCTTGCCGTCCTTGCTCGGCAATATCGAGAACGAGCCCGTGCTCAAAATGAACGGAAAATCTGCATTGCCCTCGTTGAGCGACAGGATCACCCGGTGCGACCCATCTGCTTTCACATCCGAAACCTGTTCGGCGAAGGCCTTCATCGAAGACTGTGAGTCTTCGCCGCGGTGATGATTGATCGTCGCCACGACGTCTTCGGCGACAAGCGGCTTGCCATCATGGAACTCCACACCCTTGCGCAGATCAAATGTCCACTGTGTGGCGTCGGAGTTCGACTCGTAGGATTCAGCCAGCTGGGGTTTGAGATTGCCGTTCGGATCGACCTCGGTCAATTGGCTGAGATAGGTCGACGAAAGCAAGGTGATGAAGGCGCTTGAATCCGGCGCTGGATCAAGCAAATCGGACGTTGAACCTTCAGCCGCCCCAATCCGGACATGACCGCCTTTCGTCGGCGCAGCAGCGGCCGCGGGCGCCGCGCCAAGGAACGTATGGGCCGCAGCCAGTGAGCCAGCAGCACCTATCGAGAACTCCCGACGGTTCAGACGGCTGAATGAAGGCGGGTTCAGTCTCTTTTCGGAATCGGTCATCTGGCCTATCTCCCGGCTCACCAATTGCCATCTATGGTGGCACACCCCTGGGGCTCGGCGGATCGCGCCCACCCAACTTCGTTAACGATAGACTGAGCCTCTGATCGGTTTCAATCTTCGAATTTCGTGACCAACTTGCGGGTTCAGCGAGCTTCCGGTTGCTTCAGCCATCGACATCATTGGCTTCGCGACACTGTTGCGGCTCACGACGTTCAAATGCATTGAGCACACACTTGATGAGAATGGACACCACAAGTGGGGCTTACGTTCGCCGCCCAAATTCAGCCGCTGAGCAACAGTTGCATCACAGCTACTTGATGCGACGTGCCGAGTATGGTCAGCCGTACTTGCCGATTTTCTCGCCGTCGCTACTGATCCCAAGCGCATTGATGAAGCGTGTCCAGTAGGCAAACGAAGCTGTTACCTGAACCGCCTGGGAGATTTCTGCGTCGCTGTAGCCGTGTGCTCGCAAAGTTTCGATGTCACCTTGAGTCATGTCCTCAGGATGGCGTGTCAGCTTCCGGCCGAACAGCAGAATGGCCTGGACCTTCTCTTCCAGCGCAGGGATCTCCGGCCCCGTCTGTTGCAGCGAGTTGATGATTTCCTCGGCCTTCGCCGCATCATCATACAACGCGATGAAATTCGCACCGTGGTGGGCGAGCGCGTAGGCACAACTGTTCAGAATGGCGACATCAACAGAAAGAAGCTCCGCAAGCCACATTGGCAGGGGCGCATCTGAGGTATGCATTACATCGCGATAGAACCTGTCAGCAGATGCGAGGGGCGCTGGAAACTGCGAGAAGGCCCGGTACAGATTGTGAATGCTCCCATCTTCGCGCGACAAGCCCTCGTAAGGTGCGCCGAGCGCGTCGGTCGCCTCCACGAGTTCGATCCAACAGATGCTCCTGCTCAAATTCTCAGTCTCCGAAGGTTCCGACGGGGGCGGTCTGTTCATGGCAGTCAAGACGACAGAGGCATGAAGCCTGAATTGGAACGTCGCAACGTGCCAACGCGATTTTCAGGCGCGGTTCGATGAGTCGGGCTTCCCCCAACTTGCCTTGTCTTAGGAGAGACTCGTGAAAACCGTGCAGTGCCCAAACATTTTCTGGATGATGACAGCAGCGTGGCACGGATGGATCAAGGCCAAGATCCGCGCGATAGACGGCCTCAGCCTCTTCCAACTCCCCCTGTTCCAAGAGCAACGCTCCGAGGGCGTGGCGGGCTGGCTGCATCCAACCCCAAGGCTCGTCATACGGAAGCGCGTCTGAGAGAGCGACCGCCCGGCGCAGGTGCTCAAACGCGCTATCGAACGCGTTCATTCGATATGTCAGCTCTCCTTGCGCCATTTCACGCGCAACGCCAAGAATGTCCCGCACCGTGTTGTTGAAGACGGTTCGCGTTTCGGGGACGTTTTGTACCGCGCCTTGGAACCGTTCAAACTCCGCTGTTCCGGCCTCGACATCACCAAGAACCGCGTGAGCGAGCGTTCGCGCATAGTGCAAGAGCGCCGTTGTTGAGCAGTAGAGCTCGCGATCGTTCGGAAAGGGCTGAGAGAGAATTTCCTGCCAGTGGCCGAAACGGATGAACGGGTGGATATACATTGCGACGTACCCCTCCAGCCAATCAGCCATGGGAGGGCTCTTCCAGCGCAACAATGCCTCGGGGATCGTCGCGACAAGTCCTTTCGAAGCAGCCATTGCCGCTTTGGATTGGCCAAGCAGCATCGCGCCGTGGATCTTGAAGTGGAAGTTGTGCGCGCGTGACAGGGCATGGAAGTTTTCCAGACCTTCACGGTCAACGAGCTTGCTGTCAGCCTCGATTGCAGCGTCGTTGCAGACGACCGCATTGATGTAGAGCCCGCATTGGACATCGATATGCGTCGGCATGTGATTGAGATGGCCGGCGTCGGGGACAAGGGTCCGCAACCGATCTGCACTCCTCAATGCCTTTTCGGGGAATGGCGACATCTCGAGAATGTGGATGTGAAAGTGCAGCAGACCCGGGTGCGGGTCTTCCCCGCCGGTCTCCATCGCAGCCATTTTTGTTTCGACAACTTCAAGCGCTTCTTTCGTGTCAGCGCCTTTGCAGGGCTTGCCGGTGTGAATGTCCCAAAGACCCCATGGTGTCCGATTCATCAACGCGTCAGCGAACAATGCGCATACATCTGCGTCGTTTGGGAAGGATCGGTAAACCCCGCGCATGGCATCGGCGTAGTCATCGTTCCACTTGTTCAGATCGGGTGCCGGTGTCGGCGCTTGGAAACGCTTGGTCAAAGCTCGGATCAACGCCTGCTCGACGCCGGAGAGTTGATCGATCCCCTTGAGAGCGGCTTGGCTGTGCTCGTGCGTACGGGAGACGATCGACGCCAGATCCAGAGGATCAAACCTCTCCCACTGCTTGTTGTAGTATGGCCCTATCGCCAGTGCGGTTCCCCAATGCGCCATGTTGCAATCAGGATCGCACTTAAGCGCTCTTGCAAAGCATCGCGCCGCTTCTTCGAAGGCGAATGCATAGCACCAGATGAGGCCGCGATTGAACCAGAGCTTTGCATCAGCGTTGTTCGCCGTGACATCACGGCGATAGCGCCCAAGATCAGCATATGGTTCCATGACGGCTCCCCCACGGATCCGCTTCGCGCGCATCACCGCGAGCGGAGCAAGTCAGCCAATTTCTGGCGAATTCTTTTGCGCATGTCGACACTGCCGCGTTCCATCCAGGCGTCGGCATCGGATCGTTCACTGAGATCAGGAAACCAGTTCTCGGTCAGAAACCGGTCTTGAGTGTGCGTCGATGTTAAGAAGGAATTGTTGGGGGCTGCCTGCTTTATCACATCGAGCGCGATTTCTTCGGGATTGACCGTGATGCCTCCTGCCATTCGCGATGACCACCCGACCAACTCATCGCAAAGGACGAGCATCTCGAGCGATCCCGTCCGGCCGCCAGAAAGGAAACCGAGGTTGTGAACGAAAGGCGTTGCTGCATGTGCAGCGATTGCCATGTTTGCGCCAGCCTCGGCTGCTGCTTGCGCATCGAAATCGTGGGAGTCCGAACAACCGGCACCGACCCATGATGGGATGCCAATGAATTCAAAGTACTCTGCGGCACCCAGGCCGTTGAGCATGTATTCGGGAGATCCGTATGCAAGATCAGCTTGGCGGAGATCCATGGGCAGGACCGCAGAACCGCTCAGGACCGGAGCGCCAGGTTCGGCGAGCTGATGGACGACGATCCCGGCAATTGCCTCCGCGGAAGATTGGGCAATAGCGCCCGCTGTGCTGATCGGACTCGACATTCCGGGAAATGTCGCCGGATAGCAGACACACGGGATGCGCCACCGCGCGCAATTGATGATGCGCTCGCAAAATTCATCCGGCAGCCTGAGAGGTGAGATCGGTCCCATCAGCTCGAGTACGACGGGTTTATCGCCAAGCGCGTTCCATCCGCCAACCATCTCGGCGGCAAGTCGCATGATACGCGCCTGGATGTGTTCGTCATGGGCAAGAACGGCGGCTGGTTTGACACAGTTCTCTAGCATTGCCCGGGAGGCCAGCACAGCTTCGTCCTCCGCCGGCACATCACTCGGGTAACCAAGCGTGCAGGCCATATCGATGTTGGGAAGCTTCTCGCAAAGCCGCGCCGTATCCCGAATATCGTCCAGGCTGCATGGCCTGAGCGCCCCCGTCTGGTAATCCAGCATGCGCACACAATTGTGCCCGGGACAGTAGGACGAAGTCTTGGCACTTGTATCGATCCGGAGCTCGCCGTTTAGGTCGTACAACATGATCCGATCGGGCACGGTCGAGATTGCCTTCTCGATCAGATCCGGCGGCAACTTGATGTAGCCGTCTTCACCCAATCTGCACTGGTGCTCGTCAAGGAGACGTGCACGAGTTGCCTCGTGATCTATGATGACGCCGACCTCCCAAAGGATCCTTTTCACCGCATCATGGATCATCGCCAACTGACTTGCGTCCATCAACGGAAGAGCAACATGGCGTTCCCTTCGGGTCGAAACTGTACTGGCCTCGGCCTTTCGGACGAGTTTGGCTTGCCGTGAGCTCCGTCTCCGTTTGCCCTCGCCCACATTGCGTTCGTTTGTCCCGGGTCGTGGGCTGCTCATAGAGCGGTCCTGCCTTTCTAGCCAACAAGTTCATGAGGCTAAGGTCCGAACGGCAACGCATCAAGTTGTTCGCCAGGGATCTTTGGTTCACCCTGCAAGGGCAGAGCGCAGCTGTTTCTCAACCGTTTCGGCTCTCGACCGTACTCTCACGCCGTGCTGTTCGCACCACCACGGCGCCGCCGCTCAACCAGGTTTGCCTATGGGAACATTTCAGCCTCTACACCTCGCTTGGATGCCCAGTTCGCCACCCGCACGATGCCGCCCACGGGCATACAGGCACCAACAGCATAGGAAAGGAGCAACCGGCGCGACTTGAACACGGCCCCCGCAGCGCAGCCTCACCAACAGCGCCCAGGGTCGTCGCTTAGTTCGTCCTCCGGCAAAGCCGGGCGGAGCAGTCTAGGGTGGCGCAATGTGAGCGTTCGTGGCACGAGTGGTTTCCTCACCGCCGACCCTAAGGTTGCACAGTGCCCCTGCATTTCGAAAAAAGTGAGTACGCCGCACGCATCTTGAAGGCGCAAGCTGCGTTGGAGCGTGCAAACCTCGATGCCATTCTTCTCTTCGCACCGGAAAGCCACCTTTGGCTTACAGGATACGACACGTTCGGCTTCGCCATGTTCCAGTGCATGATCCTCGGAGCGGACGGGCAGATCGATCTGCTAACCCGCGCACCGGACCTGAGGCAAGCAAGGCACACTTCGGTGTTGCGGGATGACCATATCCACATCTGGGCCGAGTTTGAAGGCGCAACACCCGCACAAGATCTGGCGGGCTTGCTGGCAACACGCGACCTGATCGGCAAGCGCATCGGATGGGAAACACAGACCGCGGGTCTCACCGCCTGGAATGGCGACATGGTACGGTCGGCCATCCCGAACCTGATCGAAGCCTCGGACGTTGTTCGTGCATGCCGCCGGGTAAAGTCACCCGCCGAGATCGCCATGCACCGCCGCGCGGCCAGACTTTCGGATGATGCGCTGGACGCAGCCATCGAAACCACGCAGGCGGGCGCCTTCGAGGGGGATATCCTTGCGGCCATGCAGGGTGCCGTGTTCAAGGGAGGCGGTGATTATGCGGGAAACGAGTTCATTCTCGGCTCCGGGCCTGGCGCATTGCTGTGCCGGTACTACTCGGGCCGGCGTCATCTGGACGCGCAAGACCAACTGACGCTTGAATGGTCGGGGGCCTATGCCCGGTATCACGCGGCGATGATGCGTACTTTGATCGTCGGCAAGGCAACAGATCCCCAGCAACGCATGCATGAAGCGGCGCTCGAAGCGCTCGAGGCGTGCGAGACCGCGATCCGGCCCGGTGACCCGATGGGCAGCGTGTTCGATGCTCATACGCGCGTGCTTGATGTGCATGGGTTGAAGCATGCGCGTCTACAGGCCTGCGGTTACGGGATGGGTGCAGTCTATAATCCGATCTGGGTCGACTTTCCGATGTTCTACGAAGGTAATCCACTCATCATGCAGGCTGGCCAGGTCTTCTTCCTGCATATGATCCTGATGGACTCAGAGGCAGGCCTTGCCATGTGCCTCGGGCACTCAGTTCTTGTCACCGACACCGGTGTCGAGCGGTTGTCTCGCAGCTCGCTGGATTTGGTAGAACTATGAACGTCCGGTCCCGCTCCTTCACGCCGGTGTTCGACGAAGGACGCCACCCTCGTGCCAAACTGGGCTTTGTGCTGTTGGCCACCGAACAGACAGTCCAGGATGACATGGTTCGTCTGTGTCCAGCTGGCGTGGGAGTGCACTTTGCACGGGTCTCGAACCCGGACGAAATCAACAATGCGAACCTGGCTGCGATCGCGCCAGATCTCACGCTGGCGAGCTCAACATTGCTGCCAGATGGCTCTCTGGATGTTGTCAGCTATGCCTGCACGTCAGGTTCGCTGGTCTTGGGACAGGAAAAGGTCCATGAATTGTTGCGCGTAGGAAACCCCAACGCCAAACCCTCCTCCATCATAGCTGCGGTGATCCGAGCACTTAGCACCGTCAGTGCAAATCGCATCGTTGTGGCAACTCCCTACCTGGACGAGGTCAACACGGCGGAGCGGGACTACATGAACGATCGCGGGTTCGAGGTTCTCGACATTCAGGGATTGAATCTTGCGCGCGACAGCGACATGGTCCGCGTCGAGCCTTCTTTCATTGCAGACATGGCCGCATCTCTCGACCGATCTGAAGCGCAGGCGATCTTCATTTCGTGTGGTGCACTGCGCTCTCTGGACATCGTTGACCGGCTGGAGCAGCGTGTTGGCAAGCCAGTCATCGCATCCAATCAGGCGCTTGCCTGGGATGCACTCCGTCTCGCAGGCATCAGGGATCAGATTCAGGGATACGGCCGGCTGTTTGCTGATTTTTGACCGCACGACACCAAAGGTTTCTACGCTTTCAATAGACCAGCTCTTCGATTGGCACATGTTTGGCTTGCAGGATCGAAGGGGCGGATAAAAAAGGTTGATCCAAGGCCAAGTCTCACGCTTTCGCCGTGCCCTGAAACGCAGCAGTTGATGGTGCAAATGCGCGAGCTTCAAACCGGAGCGGGCATCACAGACATGCACCAAAATTTCCTTGGACCACCCAGTGGGGGCTCTTAAAGGTGAGCGTACGTCACAGAATGGGTTGCTCTTCGCTGCGACGCCTGCATCAGATTTCATCTGTGGCACGTTGCAGCTTGCCGCAGGCATGAATGTGCACGTCTTCACCACCGGGCGCGGCACCCCCTACGGCTTGTCCGAGGTGCCAGTCCTCAAGATCGTCACCCGCAGCGATCTGGCACGACGCTGGCACGACCTTGTGGATATCGATGCCGGCCAGATCATCTCGGCGGGTCAGACGCTTGGCGCCATGGGTGGAGAGATCTTCGAGGAGATCCTGGCCGTCGCTAGCGGAAAGAAGACGAGCACCGAACGACTTGGACTGCACAATCAGCTTGCCCTCTTCAATCCGTGCCCAATCACCTGACCGCCACTTCTGCCGGATCCTGCGCAAGACACGCGCAAACTTCGCATACGCAGCGCCGTTGACGAGTTGTCGTTTCAACTGCCGGCTGGCCCCGCCGGACCTGATCGAAGTTCTGGTCTCGTTGAGGAAGCGCACGTCCAAGGTGGCGCCAACGCGCGGCCAGCCAGTCAGCCGATTGAGCCAACTCACCGCCTAGTCCGTACAACCGCGAATTCAAGGGGTGCCAGTGCATCAGTGAACGGGCAAAACACTGCCCATGGCATTAAGCTGGTTGGCGACCGACATGAGCAGAATACTGTGGAAGATCTGCAAGGGACTGCTTGCCGCTTCCCTAGCCTCAACAATTGCATTTGCAGGCGAAAAACCACGCATCGGGCTTGTGCTTGGAGGCGGTGGTGCCGCCGGGGTCGCTCATGTCGGTGTCATTCGGGAGCTGGAGCGGCTCGGTGTTCGCCCGGATGTTGTGACCGGAACGAGCATGGGGGCGATTATCGGCGGCCTCTATGCTGCGGGATACACGCCTGATGATCTTCAACGTGTTGCTTTGGAGATCGACTGGTCTAGCATCCTCAACGATTCCTCAGACCGCAGGCTGGAACACCCCCTCCGACGTGACAGCCGACTGGACCCGCTCAGCGTCCAAGCAGATCTGCCGATCGGTATCGGTGCGGGCGGTGCGCAACTGGATTCTGGATTGGTCGATGGTGTTAAGCTCACGGCGATCCTCGCCCAGCTCACAACACAGCACAACCAGATCGAGAACTTCGACGATCTCTCGATCCCCTTTCGTGCGGTTGCGACCGATCTGTCCACAGGGCTGCCAGTGATCTTGAGCCGCGGTCCGCTGGTTGAGGCGTTGCGGGCATCGATGTCGATACCGGTGTTGCTCCCGCCTGTGACTATCGACGGGCGCCTGCTCGTCGACGGCGGCGTGTCGAACAACCTTCCGATTGACGTGGCCCGCGACATGGGCGCGGACATTGTCATCGTGTCATCCATTCCGCCTTCTGAAAAGACAGCCGAGGATCTCGCGTCACTCGATGCATCCCTCGGCCAGACGCTGTCGATCTTCATTCATTCGAGAACCCGCGATCAGCTCGCGACACTCGGGGCTGAAGATGTGCTGCTGGTCCCCGATGTCGGAGCTGTCGGCATGCTCGATTTCGCCGAGGCGCCCGATACCATTGTCAAGGGTGCCGAGACCGTTTTGGCAGAACAGTCCCGTCTGGCCGCGCTCGGGGCGGACAGATCAGCGCCTGAGCGCACCCCGATTGGCGATCTGCGGAATGCCGCTGTCGCCTATGACCGCATTCTGGTCGAGTATGACGGAACGCTTGATCCGGAAGTGATCCGGCGCCGCCTGAATTTGCCGGATAGCGGCTCCGCCACCGGTCGAGAAATCGAGACAGCCATCACAAGGGTCTACGGCCTCGATCTGTTCGAGAACGTTATCTACCGTGTTGAGAATCAGGATGGCGAAGACTTGCTGATCGTCCGTGCCACCCAACGCAATGACGGCTTGCTGGCGCCCCGGTTCGGAATCGCTCTGGATGATACGTTCGGCGGGGACGGCGACTTTACCATCGCGCTCGGCGCAGGAGTTCCCGAAGTAAACGCGCTCGGTGGGCGTTTCGACTTCGATCTGTCGTTCGGAAACATTGATGCCGTTCAGCTACGCTTCGAACAGCCTCTCGATCTGGATCAGATGTTCCATCTCCGATTGACCGGTGCCTATGTCAATCAAAGCGGAACCCTCTTCCAGGATCTCGACGACCCGCTGTCGGAAATCATCGTCGAGGCGGCGATTGTCGAAGGCGAATTCTTCTGGACACCTGGGGACTGGGGCCGCATCGGCGCCGGTATCGGGTTCGTGCATCAGACTATCGACATCAGAACGGGCACAATCCCGGGCACGAATGTCGGCAGGGTTGTCGAGGATCAAGTCCCGCTTGCTCTAACGATCGACTATGACACCTTAGATGATCCCGATCTGCCGCGATCCGGGATTCAAGTGGGATTGTCGTACGAGTACGATCTCGCCGATGACGACAGCGGCAGCGGCATCAGCTTCGATGCACTCGCGGCCCGTTCGTTTGGTCAGAGCACGTTTTCGGCCTTCGCGGCGGCGGAAGGCGAAATCGAGCCGGCGGGGTTCGATCCCAGATTCATCGGCGGATTTCAGAACCTGTCCGGTTTGGCGGAGGGCGAGCTCCTGGGCAATGTCACAGCTCTTCTCGGTCTCCGGTACTATCGCCGCTTCGGCTTCGAGCACCCCTTTGGCAGGGAGGCATTTGCCGGGGCAAGCCTGGAATTCGGCGGTGCGTTCGATGACTGGGACGAGATCGGTAACGACGGCGGCTTCCTAGCCGGTTCGATCTTTGCCGGAGTTCAGACCACATTCGGGCCCCTCATCCTCGGCTTCGGCGCTGCCGAACAAGGTCAGTACACAGGCACGCTCAATCTTGGATTTAGGTTCTGACGAGCGTGGCCGCATCGGAGTTGGCCTTTCACTGGCCAAAACTATCCGACGTGGCACCTAAAGTTGCCCAAAGTCGGCAACGAGAGCAGCAGCGATTTCGCGACGTCTACCTCGAGCCCACATCCTCGATGATTGCGACCGTGAGATCATCCTCGTCTTTGGTGTGGGGCTGACGCTGATAACCGAAGCAACCAGCGCCATCCAACTCAGCACGTGCGACGCTCATGGTCAGACCCTGGAGAGGAACCACTGGCGCAGCACCTTGCGAAAGTTCGCCCCTCCGAGCAGCGAACTCGAAGGCAGTCGGTGGAGGCTGAGCAGGCAGAACCCACCGACGAAGATCTCGATGAACAGAGCCACCAAGATCCCGCTCTCGGGCATACCGTCCAAAGCAATGCTGACCAGCCGACCCAGTGCGAAGGCGAGGAAGACCAGTGCGCCTAGTGCGGCCGAGAAATGCGCCATCTGCGGACGAATGACGCCTGCGAAGATCACGGCGCCGAGTGCAGCCAGGTTCATGCCCGGCGCGCGCAGTTCGCTCATAAGGTTCGGGTCCGACCCAATCTCGATGCCATAGCTGGCATAGAAGCCACTGGGCGCAGAGGTGATGGCAAGGCCGATGCTCAAGGCAGTCACGCCGGCGATGCCAATGGTGAGTTTCTGTAACAAGGTCGTGGACATTGGGAGACCCCTTCAAACATTGGAGGCGTGGAGGTTATGCCGCAGCGGCCCAGGCACCGGCATTGGCAGCCGACTCGGCGAACTGAGTGAAGTCACGCGGTTCACGGCCAAGCGCGCGCTGCACCCCATCGGCGAGGTAGGCGTTGCGACCATCCAGGGTCTCTCGCGCAATCTCTGTGATGATGTCTGCTATCATCTCACCATTCGCCCGGGCCAGTTCGGCACGGAAGGCTGCGAACGAGATCGGTAGGTGCTGCACTGGTTTCCCAATCGCGGTCGACAGTGCGTTCGCCATCTCACCGAACGTCATGAGGCGGGGGCCCGTGACCTCGTAGAGCTCGCCGGCGTGGCCATCTTCGGTGAGTGCCGCGACAGCAACCTCAGCGATATCATCGATGTCGACAATCGGCTCGCGGATGTCACCGCCCGGCATCGGCAGAACGCCCGCCATGATCGGATCGAAGAGCGCGCCCTCTGAAAAGTTCTGCGCGAACCAGGCGGCTCGGATGATGGTGAATGACACACCCGACTGCCGGACTACCTGTTCGGCGCGTTCCGCATGGTGCTCGCCGCGGCCGGTGAGCAGCACAAGCCGCCGCAGGCCGGACTGCCGGGCCTGTGCAGTGAAAGCCTCGACCTTTTCGACCGCCCCGGGAAAGGCAATGTCGGGAAAGTACGAGACATAGGCTGTTGCGACGCCCTCGAGAGCGGCAGGCCAGGTTTCAGGTTCGTCCCAGTCAAACGGGATGTCGGCCTTGCGAGAACCGTGCCGAACGGCGAGCCCCTTACGCTCGAGCAGCTTCGCGATGCGCGAGCCGGTCTTGCCTGTGGCGCCGATGACAAGGATTGGTTGGGTGGTCATTGGTCATCTCCTTGAACTTGTTCGATGACGCAAAGTTAGTGAGAAAATCATGGCTAAACAGACCTAAAAATCCTTCCTTCTTATCCATTCGTCCAATACAACTGGACAGATCAAATCACGCAGGCCACTGCTGACTCATGAGCCAGAACAAGCCGCACGTGCCAGACCCAAGCGCAATCGCTCAACCCACCGGAGATCCGCTGGGCGAGATACTGCATCTGCTCAAGCTGACCGGCACCTTCTACTGCCAATCGCGGCTGACCGCGCCTTGGGGTGTCGCGATACCCGGTTTTCCCGAGGTCATGAGCTTCGCGGTGATCATTGGCGGGCGCTGCTGGTTGACCGTGGGCAATGATGAGCCGTTCCAGATCGAGAAGGGAAACCTCGTGCTCATGACCCGCGGTGCGCCGGTAAGCTTCCGCAGCAACCTTGAAGCGCCACTCCATGCGCTTGAGGAACTGCCAATCCGCAAGGTCACGGAGCTCTACGAGACGCTGGAGTTCGGCGGCGGTGGTGCAGAGACCAGCATCATGTACGGGTTGGTCAGGATTGATCATGCTGCCAGCGGTATGCTCATGGCGCTGCTGCCGGGTGTCCTCAAGATCGACACATGGGAAGAGGATGCGGGCAGCTGGCTGCAAGGCACGCTGCAGTTCATCGCCCGGGAGGCGCGTGAGCTGCGCCCTGGCGGAGAAACGGTCATCACACGTCTCGCGGACGTGGTCGTGATCGAGGCGATCCGGCGCTGGCTGAACAGCTCTCCGGATGCGGACCGCGGTTGGCTGACGGCAGCACGAGACCCCCAGATCGGTCGCGCGATCATGGCAATTCATCGCGCACCGGCAGAGGAGTGGACTGTCGAGGCGCTCGCCAAGGTCGCCGGCATGTCCCGCTCCGCATTCTCTTCCCGGTTCACCGGCTTGGTGGGCGCACCAGCGATGCAGTACCTTGTGAAGTGGCGGATGAATCTTGCGCGACAGGTCCTCCTGGAGACATCGCTGCCGATCGCGACCATCGGGGCTGATCTCGGCTACCAGTCTGAACCGGCCTTCAACCGGGCCTTTCGGCGCGTCTTTGGAGAGCCACCTGGACAAGTTCGAAAACGCGGGAGCCAAACACCTGCGGCCGCTGAATGATCTCACCCACTATTGTGAGACATGAGAGGCGTGAATACACGCGAACTTGGCCCACTCGAGCCAGCCACGACATTTGTAAAACGCTGTGGATGCGATCTCGCGACCGAAAGCCGCTTCAAGCGCGAAACCGACAGTTGGGCGATTGTCGTTTCGAAGGGCAGAACAGTCACAGACGCACGAGGCGGTGACGCTTGTTTTCTGGTCGCAAACCCACGGTGCTCGGGCGGCCCAGATGACTAGAAGATCCCAAATGTCACGCGTCACGGATCAGAACGGATGTTGCCAGGTAACGTCGACAAATTTCAAAGGTTCAGCTTTGGAACACAGGTGAGAAAGTCACCATTTTCCGATGCCGCGCTGCGTTGGGGCGCTAAGGGCTTCTCGGTTTACAACCACATGTACATTCCCCGCGACTTCGGCGACCCTGTGCAGAACTTCTGGAACCTGGTGAACCATGCAATTCTCTGCGATGTCGCTGTCGAGCGTCAGGTCGAGATTGCGGGCCCGGACGCGGCAGAGTTCGTCCAGTACATGGTTTGCCGTGATCTCTCGACGTGCCAGATCGGTCAGTGCAAGTATGTGCTCATCACCGATCAGGAGGGTGGGATCATCAATGACCCGATCCTGCTGAAGCTCGGCGAGGATAAATACTGGCTTTCGATCGCTGACAGCGATGTATTGCTGTGGGCAAAGGGTCTGGCGGCCAATTCCGGTATGAATGTGCGGATTGATGAGCCGGATGTCTCACCCCTTCAGCTGCAAGGACCGAAATCGCGCGCCATCTTGAGCGCGGCATTCGGTGACGCTCCCGCTGAGCTAAAGTACTACCGCTTCATGGAACTTGAGTGGGAAGGTGTACCTCTGGTCATATCGCGAACTGGTTGGTCGAGCGAGTTGGGATATGAGATTTTTCTGCGCGACAGCTCGTTCGGCAACCGCCTGTGGGAACATTTGATGGAAGTCGGTCAGCCTTTGGGACTTCGACCCGGGCACACATCCAGCATACGCCGCATCGAAGCAGCAATGCTTTCTTATCATGCGGACATGACATTACAGAACAACCCGTTCGAATTGGGCATGGATCGTCTCGTCGATCTTGATATGGAGGCCGACTTCGTCAGCAAGGCTGCGCTAAAAAAGATCAAACAAGACGGCGTCGAACAACTTTTTGTCGGAATGGTGTTTGATGGCGCACCACTTATCGGTTCAAACGACGAGCACTGGCCAGTGATCTTCGAACAACAAGTCGTGGGCTATGTGACATCCGCGACATATTCACCGCGCCTTGAAAAGAACTTGGCGTTGGCAATGGTGTCTTGCGATCATACTAGTATTGGCACCCAACTCGTGATCGATATCTCTGGAGAGAAACGAAATTGCGAAGTTGTGCCAAAACCATTCTATGATCCAAAGAAATCCATCGCCGCAAAAGGCTGAGGCTTGCGGGAACCTTCTCGCCGGGTGGGGTTCCTCGTGAACATCCATTGAGGCGCGGATAGGCATTACCCATCCGAGCCAGCAACTTTCGCGCGTAGCCCGAAGCCATGCTCCGCGCGGGCCAACTCCGGTTGCGAGTACGTTGGTGACCTTGGTCCCCGATGCCGGACAGGCAGGCGGTAGTTTTTACACCGACCTGGAGGGACGAGAATGGCAAGACGGACTCGAGACGGCGGTTTTCGCCGGAGTTCAAGGAGCAGACTGTAGCGCATCTGTCTGAGCTGGTGATCGGGGCGGGCTATGCCAGCGTTGCCGCTGAGCATTTTGGTGCAACGGCGACACAGCTGAAGACCTGGAGCTCGAGCTCAACTCTGCGGCTTCAGCGGCGGCGATTGCGGCTCGATGAAAGCCGAGGCAGCCAATCGGACGAATTAGTCGCCGCGCGCTTCGCGCAGACCGAGAAGGAGATCGCGGCGATCATCGCGGCCATCAAGGCCGGCGCCGGGCGGCACGCGCTGATCACGAACTGCCTCCATGACCGAGGAACTCAAGGCACTGGAGGCGCGAATGCAAGGAGAGCTTACGGACCGAGCTCGAGACAGGGACGGCCGCGCCAACTCCGAGCCGGTACGGCTCCATCCCGGTCTCGCGCAGGTATACGCCTTCCTCGGAGAAGTTGTCGAACCTCGGCGCTTCATTGAGAGCGCCCGGCACCGACCAGCCGAAGCAAGATCAGCGTTCTCTGGCGCTTGTCCAGGCGCTGATCGACTGATCGAGCCCGAGATCATCGTCTCGCCGTCAGCTGACGGTAAGAACACAGAAGTCAGGCTTACCGGCGATCTTGATCCTGACGCTGCTTGGGTTCGCTTCGTCTTCCGGCCATCCTGTTCGACAAAGCTGGTTGCGGGGGCAGGATTTGAACCTGCGACCTTCAGGTTATGAGCCTGACGAGCTACCGGGCTGCTCCACCCCGCGGAGATGTTTTGCGCCTGAGTTTGGTGTGCGGTGTGGTCCGCAGGTATCGCCGGCGCTTTTATGACATGCGTGTCGAGAGAGAATGACGAGACGTTCGGCGTTCGTATCTTGGTCTGGCGGTGACCTACTCTCCCACGTCTTGAGACGCAGTACCATCGGCGCAACGGGGCTTAACGGCCGAGTTCGGGATGGGATCGGGTGTTTCCCTCGCGCTGTGACCACCAGACCTTGAGAGCACCCGGCGGGCGCTCTCAAGGTCTGGCGGAAGGTTTGTGTGTCCTGGCGCGGGCATTGCCCGCGGCTCCGGGGCTGTCCCGGCGCCGGACGCCAAAATCTTCCACTGAACCAAGTGGGGATGTCTTTCCAGGTCGTTGCACTGACGGGATGTCCGTGACGCGGTGTGTCCACACGCACGCCGAGGCGGCCCGAAGGGCGCCGGGGCGTCTGTGGATCGACTCGCGCGATCACTGGATCGGATCAAGCCAATCGGATGATTAGTACCGGTCAACTGAGCGCATTGCTGCGCGTACATCTCCGGCCTATCGACGTGGTGGTCTACCACGATCCTCGGCGAGACCTTGTTTCGAGGGGGGCTTCCCGCTTAGATGCCTTCAGCGGTTATCCTGTCCGGACATAGCTACCCTGCACTGCGGCTGGCGCCACAACAGGTCCACCAGTGGTCCGTCCACCCCGGTCCTCTCGTACTAGGGGCAGCTCCTCTCAAGTCTCGTACACCCACGGCAGATAGGGACCGAACTGTCTCACGACGTTCTAAACCCAGCTCACGTACCACTTTAATCGGCGAACAGCCGAACCCTTGGGACCTGCTCCAGCCCCAGGATGTGATGAGCCGACATCGAGGTGCCAAACGGTGCCGTCGATATGGACTCTTGGGCACCATCAGCCTGTTATCCCCGGCGTACCTTTTATCCGTTGAGCGATGGCCCTTCCACGCGGGACCACCGGATCACTATGGCCGACTTTCGTCTCTGCTCGACTTGTCAGTCTCGCAGTCAGGCGGGCTTCTGCCATTGCACTCGACGAGCGATTTCCGACCGCTCTGAGCCCACCATCGCGCGCCTCCGTTATCATTTGGGAGGCGACCGCCCCAGTCAAACTACCCGCCACAGAGGGTCCCGGCACCGGATAACGGCGCGCGGTTAGACATCAAGCGTATCAAGGGCGGTATCTCAAGGGTGGCTCCCCCCCCACTGGCGTGGGAGATTCAATGCCTACCGCCTATCCTGCACATGACAGGCCTGATGCCAGTCTGAAGCTGTAGTAAAGGTGCACGGGGTCTTTCCGTCTGACCGCGGGAACCCCGCATCTTCACGGGGAATTCGATTTCGCTGAGTCTGCGTTGGAGACAGCGGGGAAGTCGTTACGCCATTCGTGCAGGTCGGAACTTACCCGACAAGGAATTTCGCTACCTTAGGACCGTTATAGTTACGGCCGCCGTTTACCGGGGCTTCAATTCGGAGCTCTCACTCCTCCTTTTAACCTTCCGGCACCGGGCAGGCGTCAGACCCTATACGTCGCCTTGCGGCTTCGCAGAGCCCTGTGTTTTTAGTAAACAGTCGCCACCCCCTGGTCTGTGCCCCCCGCCCCTGGTTGCCCAGAGACAGGGCCTCCTTCTCCCGAAGTTACGGAGGCATTTTGCCGAGTTCCTTCAACGCAGTTCTCTCAAGCGCCTTGGTATGCTCTACCAGTCCACCTGTGTCGGTTTAGGGTACGATCTGATGGAGGGCTATTTCCAGGATCCGCTTGGCAGCCCGACCAATCCGATAAGGTCGAACAACGTCTGCGAACCGTCACATCCTCCTGGCTCAGGAATATTAACCTGATTCCCATCGACTACGCCTTTCGGCCTCGCCTTAGGGGTCGGCTTACCCTGCTCAGATGAGCTTTAAGCAGGAACCCTTGGACTTTCGGCGAGAGGGTCTCTCACCCTCTTTATCGCTACTCACGTCAGCATTCTCGCTACCGATCGCTCCACCGGAACCCTCACAGGCCGGCTTCATCGCCAAGGCTTCGCCTTCGCTGTTTTTTGCTTGCGCTACCGCTCGCTTCGCTTGGCTCACTTGAGCGCGTTCCTGGCACATCACTCTGAACCACGCACCAGTGGCCTGGTGCATCATTCGAGCTCTGCTCCAAAACGTCCTCAAGCAGGCCGAAGGCCGGTAGGACACATAAAAACAGAAAAGGCGCAGCCTTTGTCACGGTACGCTCCGCTACCACTGGCAATGCCAGTCCGAAGCTTCGGCTCGTGGCTTGAGCCCCGTTACATCTTCGCCGCAAGACAGCTTGACTAGACCAGTGAGCTGTTACGCTTTCTTTAAAGGATGGCTGCTTCTAAGCCAACCTCCTGGTTGTTTTGGCCGTCTCACATGCTTTCCCACTTAGCCACGAATTAGGGGCCTTAGCTGTCGGTCAGGGCTGTTTCCCTTTCGACGCCGGACCTTAGCACCCGACGTCTGTCTGCCGCATAGTCCTCCCGGGTATTCGGAGTTTGGTTAGGATCAGTAAGCCTGTGGGGCCCCATTACCCATCCAGTGCTCTACCCCCCGGGGGATACGTGCGACGCTCTACCTAAATAGATTTCGCGGAGAACCAGCTATCTCCAGGTTTGATTGGCCTTTCACCCCTAGGCACAGCTCATCCCGATCCTTTTCAACGGATGTGGGTTCGGCCCTCCAGTGCGTGTTACCGCACCTTCAGCCTGGCCATGCCTAGATCACCTGGTTTCGGGTCTAATCCCTCGAACTCGTCGCCCTGTTCAGACTCGCTTTCGCTGCGCCTACACCTCTTGGCTTAAGCTTGCTCGAGAGACTAAGTCGCTGACCCATTATACAAAAGGTACGTGGTCACTTGCGCTCCCACTGTTTGTAGGCGTTCGGTTTCAGGGTCTGTTTCACTCCCCTCGTCGGGGTGCTTTTCACCTTTCCCTCACGGTACTGGTTCACTATCGGTCGACAAGGAGTACTTAGGCTTGGAGGGTGGTCCCCCCATGTTCAGACAGGATTTCACGTGTCCCGCCCTACTCTAACGGTGGTCCTTTCTGCGGCTACGGGGCTGTCACCCATCTCGCCCAGCTTCCCAACTGGTTCGCCTTTATAGACCACACGGCCTGGTCCGCGTTCGCTCGCCACTACTAGCGGAGTCTCGGTTGATGTCCTTTCCTCCAGGTACTGAGATGTTTCAGTTCCCCGGGTTTGCTCTTGAAAGCCTATGTATTCAGCAATCAAGTACCTGGTTAGAAGAATTATATAGTGCCCTACCATTCGCCACGCTCATTACTTGAGGACGTTTAAAACACTGACCTCAGAGGCCAGCGTCAATCACGTGCTCAAGCAGCGCGAAGCGCGGTAGCACAAATATAACCCTTCTTCAGGTGGGTTGCCCCATTCGGAGATCTCCGGATCAAAGCCTGTTCGCGGCTCCCCGGAGCTTATCGCAGCGTACCACGTCCTTCATCGCCTCTTGTCGCCAAGGCATTCACCAAACGCCCTTTTCGCGCTTGATCCGATCCAGTGAACGCGCGGGTCCGGGTTTCGCACGGCGCCGC
>CBDHHE010000001.1:2442500-3137500 GCA_965263335.1 Thermohalobaculum sp.
GGGCTCTCCGGCTCCGGCAAGTCGACCATCGCCAACGCACTGATGGTCAAGCTGATGGAAGCGGGCGGGCGGCCTGTCACCCTGCTGGACGGCGACGTTGTGCGCAAACACCTCTCCTCGGAACTCGGCTTCTCGAAAGAACACCGCGACATCAACATCCGGCGGATCGGTTATGTTGCGTCCGAGATCACCAAGAACGGCGGCATCGCGATCTGCGCGCCGATCGCACCATACACCTCGACCCGGCGGTCGGTCCGCGAGATGATCGAGGCCTTCGGCGCGTTCGTGGAGGTCCATGTCGCAACCTCTCTCGAGGAATGTGAGCGGCGCGACCGCAAGGGCCTCTATCGGCTGGCCCGCGAAGGTAAGATCAAGGAGTTCACCGGCATCTCGGACCCCTACGAAGCCCCGGAGAAGCCCGAGCTCAAGCTCGACACCGAGTCCGTTGACCCGGATCACTGCGCGCATCAGGTGATCCTGAAACTCGAAAGCCTCGGCCTGATCGACTGAGCCTGGACGGGTTGCATCCGGCATCTGCAACCCGAGCCGGTTTGCACCTCGGCGCGCGGCATGACACACTGTGTCGCGCGCTGTCATCTGCGGGTGGTCGCGCTTCGAACTCATGAGCGCCCCCTTATGAAGCCTGTCAAATTCCACGCACTGATCGTTCTCATCGCATGCAGCATCTTGGGTGGACCAAAGGCGCTTGCTGCGGACACCGGACTCACGTCTTCAAGGGAAATCCTGCATCTCCTTCGGCAGGATACGTTCCTGTTGACCGACTGCGAAAAAGCCTTCGACGCCTTCTGGAAGGTTTTCCGAGGCGAAGGCGAAAAGGGGCTGCTCCGTGATCCCTCCTCTCCGGACGGCACGGCAATCTTCGGATACGGCAACCTCGACGCGGCCCCGATGCTGCCTGCGGCACTGGCAGCCTGTGCGGAACAGACCGGACGTCCCGGCGGCGCAGTGGTTGACGCCCTCGCCGAACGGGAACGGCGCAAACTGCGGCGAACCGCACAACACAAGGCATCGATCAAGCTGCTTAAGGGCTTCTGACCCATGCCATTCGACCTTGGGCACAGACACTCCGGGAGCCGAAACTGATGCGGTCTTCAGTCGAGACGCACATGCTCGCCGGTGTCGCCGCCGACGGTTTGATGCAGATCCACGTCCATGTGCCGGAGGCTCCCGTCGGCATCGCCCTGATCGCACACGGACGCAATGGTGGTGCCGAGCAGAACCACATCCGGCCGATCACCGCCGCTTGCCTGGCGCACAATCTTGTCGCGGTGGTGCCCGACCTCTGCAACTCTGCAGGCAATGACGCCGCCGGAGAAAAATCCGCGTTCACGATGGCGGGGCATGTCGCCGATCTCTCGGCCGTCTTGCAATGGCTGAACCCGGACGCCCCTGCGCCGCGCGCGGGCGGGTGGGTCGCCCCGCCCTTTGCCACCGGCGCTGATCTCGCCGGGGAGCGCGCGGCGCCAGTCCTGATCGGCCACAGCATGGGCGCCTACGCGACATGCCGCCTCGCGGGTGCGCCCGATCAACCAGAACCGCGGGGTCTGCTCGCGATATCGCCGGTTCGTTCGGGACCGGCCCTGCTCGAGGCGCGGCACACGATGGGACCGAAGGCCATCGCCGCCTTGCAACGCGAGTTGCCGCATGCCTTTGAGGAGTGGCCGGATCACGATCTGGCACCCTTGCTTCCTGAGATTGCCTGCCCCTCTGCCGTGATCGTCGGTGCGCGAGACACGATCACCACGCCGAAAGACGCCTGGACACTGGCCCGAGCCCTGTCTGACTGCGTCCGCTTCGATGTACTGCCGGGCGAGCACCACTGCCCACTTGGCGATGCCTACGCCACAAGCATTGCCACATCGCTCGAGCTCATTCTGGCGCGGTAGCTCGGGGTATCGGCTCACGCCGACCAGTTGATCTCGACGGTTTGCGTATCACGCGAGTTCGGCCCGACATGCAGCAGGAACGTGCCCGGATCCCACACCCGCTGCAGGCTCTCGACCGAGTCTCCCAGAAGGTAAGAAAGAGCATCCCGCTCTATTGCGAATGTCACCTCCCGCTCACCGCCAGGCGGCAGATGCACCCGTTCGAAGTCCTTCAGTTCGCGCATCGGTCGCGTGATGCGCGCAACCGGATCCGTGACGTAGAGCTGCACCACCTCGGATCCCGGGCGCAAGCCCGTGTTCGCGATCGTGATCCTGAGGATCGCGCGATCATCTGTCGATGCCAGATGCGTCTTGTCGACGACCGGAGTGCGCCACTCCATGCATGCGTAGCCAAGCCCGAACCCGAACGGGTACAGGCCCGTCGCAGGCGGGATGTTGTCGGGCAGATCGATATAGCCTGCCTTGAACTTCTGCACCCGGTTCGGCCATGGACGCCCGGTTGGCTCCGATGCGTGATGCACGGGCACCTGCCCCGTTCGCGCAGGCATCGCTGCGGCCAACCGACCGCCAGGCTCGACCCTTCCCGTGAGGACATCGGCGATCCCGTTACCCGTCTCGGTCCCTCCGAACCAGGCGAACAGGATCGCATCCGCGAGCGCGTGCTCCTGCTCCAACGCCAGCGGGCGCCCCGCAAGGACCACCAGAACGAGAGGACGCCCGGTCTCGGCCAGTGCCCTGACGAGGCGCTGCTGGGGGGCGGGCAACTCCAGACTGGTGCGCGACGAGGATTCGCCCGAATGCTCCTTTGCCTCACCAACGACGGCCACGACGACATCCGCCGCTTTCGCCGCTGCCACCGCCTCGACAATCATGTCGTCAGAGGATCGCTCGTCGAGAAACACGGTCTGCCCATGCACATTGAGCCTTTTGGCCAGAGCCAGGTCGTCCACCAGATCCGCGCCCTTGCAGCAGGTGATCTCACCCGTATGCACGGCCGCCAGTCCCTCGCGAATGGTGACGGCCTGCCGGGGATCACCCGCAACCGCCCAGGTGCCAAGCATGTTGGTCCGGTCATCCGCCATTGCACCGATCAATGCGACCCTTGCACCGTCTGCGATCGGAAGAACGTCATCGTTCTTGAGAAGCACCGCACTTTCGGCCACGGCGCGCCGCGCCAGGCTCCTGTGCTCGGCCGTCAGCGCGGTGTTGCCCGCCCGGGCCTCATCGCAGTACCGAAACGGATCATCGAGCAGGCCGAGGCGGGCTTTCAACGAAAGCACCCGGCGGCAGGCCTCGTCGATCGCGGACCGCATGTCTTCCGCATGCAGCTCAAGTCCGGCTTCGGGATCATCGAGACCATCCTCCGCAAGTGCCGACAGGCAGGCGAGGTAGTCCTCACCCACCATATCCATGTCGACACCCGCCAGAAGCGCCTGAGCCACAATGCTCGCGCGATCACCGATTCCGTGGGCGGTCAGCTCCTGTACGCCGGTATAGTCCGACACGACCAGCCCCTCGAACCCTGCGGTCTGGCGCAACCAGCCATTGATCAGCGGGCCATGGGCGTGCATCGGGCGCTTGTTCACCGCATTGAACGACACCATCACCGAGCCAGCGCCCGCCGCGATGCCGGCGTGGAAAGGCGCGGCGTAGACACCGATCAACTCTTCGGGGCCGAGGCTCGCATTGTCATACTCCCGCCCCCCGGCAGGTGCCCCATAGGCAATGAAGTGCTTCAGGCAGGCCACCACCGTATCCAGCGCGGCCGGAGCGCTGCCCTGGAATCCCCGGACCATTGCGGCTGCATATCGCCCCGCGAGGCAGGGATCCTCACCGGGGCTTTCGGCAACCCTGCCCCAGCGCGGATCGCGCGCGATGTCGATCATCGGCGCATAGACCTGGTTGATACCCTCTGCGGCGGCTTCGATCGCAGCGATCCGTGCGACGTCGTGCCAGAGCGCGTCATCCCATGCACAGGCAAGACCGATCGGCAGCGGAAAGATGGTCCGATGGCCATGAATCACATCTTCAGCGAACAGGAGCGGGATGCCATGTCGAGAACCTGCAACCGCGCGCTCTTGCCAGGCCCGCACGGAGCGCACGGACTTCGTGCCGAACAGGGCGCCGAGTTCGCCATTTGCGAGACGCGCTTCGATGTTGCGCACGGCGGGGCTGCCCGTGTCCGGTCCCTCGCCCGCGCTGAGAAGATTGAGCTGCCCGATCTTTTCGGCAAGCGTCATCTGCGCCATCAGCGCGTCAACCCGAGCCGAGATGCCAGTCGCGTCGCCGGACCCGCCCATGCCGCCTGTCCGCTGTGCCTACTCGGCGGCGATCCCGTGCCGTGCCGCCAGTTCCGAGCCTAGTCGATCCAGCGTGGCCTGACCATCCTCGATCCGCAGCACCTGGTCATAGAATGGTGTGCCATCGGGCCAGACCGGCGGCTCGGGCTCATGCATGATGCTGATCACGATGGCACGGGGACAGGATTCTTGGATGAGTCTGTGGAAATCGATGACGCCATCCCGGTCGAGCGCCGAGCAGGCTTCGTCCAGCAACAGGACGTCCGGCTTCTGCACAATGATGCGCGCGAGCACCAGACGCTGGCGCTGCCCGCCGCTGAACAGGCTTTGCCAGGACTTGCCGCGGTAGAGTTCGCTGTCGAGCTCGCCGAGGAACTTGCCGAGGCCGACCTGGCCGAGAGCCGCTGCGACCTGCAAATCCGAGAAGGCATCCGCATCGTGGGGATAGCACACGAGCTCGCGCAGGGTGAGCCGGTCGGGCAGATCGGGGTCCTGGCCTGCAAAGAACCGCCGCGCACCTTCGGGGTGGGCGATGGTGCCGCCGCCATAAGGCCAGAGGCCCGCAATCGCCTTCATCAGGCTGCTCTTTCCGCAACCGTTCTGTCCGGCGACATAGGACCAGCTTCCCTGGGCGAAACTCAGCGGTTTCAAAGTGAGGAACGGTTCGGCGTCGTGACCGCGGTGGCGCAGTTCGACATCCCGCAGGGACAAGCCGAACCGCGGCTCCTGTGTCGTGTACTTGAACGCGTGGATGCCCGTCCGGCCGTAGAAGCCCGCACGATCATGAGCCTGCTCGATCGCCTCGGCGACCTGGTTGAGGCGCTGCGCGTTCGCCCTCAACGTGGCGATCGCTGGCATCACGTGGATGAACCAGGAACAGTCGTTGATCAGCTCGGCCACCAGCTCCGATGTGGCGGAGTAGGCCCGAAAACCGATCGAGCCACTGATGAAACCGGGCAGACCGGGCAGGTAACCGACAAGACGGTTCGAGAGGAACACGTATGCGCGCGAGAAGAGCTGAAAGTGCACGGTCGTAATGTTGAGACGGTGCCAGTTGCGGTCGATCGCGGCATAAAGGCGTTGGTTGACCCGAACCTGCGCGCGCTCACCTTCTGACGCCGCGATCTGCGATGAGCGGTTCAACAGCGTTGTGAGCTCACCGCGCCATGTGCCGTCGCTGGCCTGCCGCGCCAAGGTCTGGCGCTCGAGCACGCGTCCGATCCGCCACGCACAGATCGTACCGATCGGGACGTAGACGACAATCAGGACCAGCACCAGCAGGGCCGTGCCGTACTCACCGGGGGCGAGGTTGACGATCACCCCGGTCTCGCTTGCGATGAATTGGGACGCCTGACCTGCCCAGCGTTCAAGGAAGTCAACCTCGGACGAACGTTCGAGCACGGCGATCGAGATGAAGTAGATCGAGGCGACCGAGCCCCAGATTCCCATCGCAAGCCCGATCAGACCGGCAAACAGGCTCTCGGAGCATTCATCCACGCGCTGGTCGATGTTGTCGGGCAACGCGGCGTTCGGTCCGGTGTCGCGATCACTCATCAGGCTCGCGGCAATGTGGTTCTGCGAAAGCATCGCCGCGGAGAACTGCGCCTGCGTCCAGCCGCGCGCCTTGCGGTGGAGGGTGCTGGAACACAGGTGGCGAACACCTATACCGAGCACCCGGCCGAGATGAATTGCAGCGAAGGCAGACACTGCCGTGATCAGCACCACGATCGGATCGGTGCCTTCGGCCGGCGAGTGGAACCGCACGAGTGCGGTCAGGAAGTCGGCGCTCGATGTTGCAGCCCAGACACTACTCTTGCTTAGCAGCGTCGTCAGGATGGCGACGCCAATCGTTAATGTCCATGCCTCGACCCAACGCTCCGAAAGCCAGTATGAGAGCAACAGTCCCCAGAAGCGCCGCATACGAGACGTCTGCACAGGCCCTGGCCGGACGAGCGGGCGATAAAACACAGGCCATGCAGCAACATACCGCACTGCGGCAGGAATGAGCGCTTGTCCCGGGGCACACATCGCTGTTGCGAGAAGAGCCAACCAGGGCGCGAGAAGCGGAAGAAAAGCAACGGCTGAAAGTATCGGAAAAACAATGCTCTGCGGAAAAAGAACTGCAGAAACCAAAGAGCTGAACAAAAGGGCAAAACCGTAGGGAGCCGGGTCAAATGGGCCCGTCCCACTTCTTGCCTGCTGCCACACCTTGGCCCCGGTCCCCCGGAGCTCGTTCGTCGCAACGTACGTACTGGCGACATTGTTTACCACGGCACCCAAACCTTGTTCTGGTTCTACTCAGCCAGCAAATCGTCATGCTGAAATCAGGCTCGATTGTGGCAAAGAACCTTCATCAACTTGGTTAATGAAACTGTAACTGAATTGCCGAAACCGACTGTAGCAAATGCAACACAACCCCAGTTGAGGCCGCGTTGCTGCCAACGTGCAACACTCCAGGTTTTGCGCGTGATGTGAGGAGGTCGACGACCGTCAGGCGGTGAAGGCCGAATCCTTCCAGGCGTCGGATACCGCCGAAAGCCGCACCGCAGGCAGCGGTCCCATCGCGGCACCTGCAATCGCCTCACGCAGGTGCGCAATCTCGCCGAGCCCCACGACCACCGTCGATACCGCAGGGCAGGCGAGACCGAACCGGATCGCGGCCTGGGCCCGGGTCCCGTCTTCGTCGGTCAGGGTTTGCCAGAGGAGCTCGGCGCGACGCTCTTCGGCCGCGTCGTCCGCGGCGGCAGTGACCGGAATCTCACGCCCATGACGCACGGGGCTCGCCAAGTGCCCGCCAGCAAAGATCCGTATGCCCATCACGCCCATGTCGTGGCGGGCGCAAACCTTCAGCAATCCATCGAAATTGGTCGAGTTCCAGGGCTCCTGCCCCTCCCAAGCCGTCGGGTTCAGCATGTTGTAGTAGACCTGCGCCACATCGAAACGCCCACTGTCCAGCACGCGTTGCAGGGCGGGCGGATCTCCCAGGGCGGTCATGCCCAGCCAGTCGCACAGCCCCTGCTCGCGCAGCGTCTCCATGTCATCGCGCACGGCCAGGGCATCATCGACTGAAAGCCTGCCATCCCCCGTGCCGCTCGCCGAGACCGGGTTGTGACAGAAAATCAGGGGCACTTTGTCCACCCCGAGGCGCGCAAAGCTTTCATCCATGATGCGCAACATCTGACCTCGGAAGTCACCTGCCGCGGTGTCCAGTCGGAACTTGGTCGAGATGCCCGGACGTGTCTCCGCCGGACGCCCGGCGAGCCAGCGCCCCATCACGGTTTCTGAAACACCTCCGCCATAATCTGCCGCGGTGTCGAGCCAGTCCATCCCCGACTCCCAGGCAAGATCGAGCGCGGCATTGGCTTGTTCGTCTCCCCCGTGAATGAGCACGCCGCCAACCCAGCCGCCCCCGAAGGCGAGCACCGGAACCTGCAACCCGGTCCGCCCAAATCTTCTGTGCTCCATCGGTGCCCCCTGTCGGATATGCGCTCGGATCGAAAGTATGTGCCCGGTGAGAGAGCGGCTGACAACCCGGTCATTGCGATGCGCACCAGCCGAAATACCACAACCAGGGATAGCAATGGCGAGTTGTGCGTTACACGCGTATTGTTATTTCGCGCAGGAGAAGCAGATGAGACGCATTTTCCGAACAACTGCCCTTTGTGCATGCGGTGCAGTGCTGGTCGCCGGATGTGCCCAGACCTTCGAGCAACAGCCTCAGTACAGCGCTCTGGCGGCAACGACGGCCCAGTCCAGCGGTGCAAGCCCCACGCCCGCCGATTTGCTCTATATGGAGACCATGCTGCACCGGCTGGGATACAAGGTCGACGCCGTCGATGGCGTGATCGGCCCGAGGACGCGCGATGCCGTTGCGGAGTACCAGTCACGTACCGGACAGGCCCCGACGGGCGAGTATTCGCCAGCCCTCCTCGCCGGGATGGGGCAAGCGGTCAACGCACTTGCAGGCGATGCAGTCGTGGCACCGGCCTCGTCAATCGTGCGCTCGACGGATGAGACTGCGCCAGCGGTCAACGTGGCCAAGCCGAAACGGCCCTCCAATCAAGCTCCCGCTCCGAAAGTTTTGCCGCAGGCCGGCACCAACACACAGCCACAGTCCGTGAGTCTGACCGGCGGCGGTGCGGCCGGCGCAGGCGGCGGTGGCGGAAATGGTGGCTCAGCCGGCGCATCCGGGGTCGGCGGTGCCGACCACAACGACGGTGTCGGCCACAGCGGCAACCTCTAGGAATCCCCACACACAGAACGGCGTCGCCGACACAGGCGACGCTGCGCAGCAAGCGCATCATCCCCCCACAGCTCCGCACGAGCCCCCTGCCCCTGCACACCAGCAGCCGGGCGCTGTGTTGTGCGGACATGTGACAGAGCACCGGCACTGCTCCTGTGCTGTATCAGCGCAATAATTTCCGAAGTGAAATTTCTGCCTCAGGCAAAAAGCCGAAATTCTGAATAGTTCAGGCGAATGTAACAAATGCCGCTTGTTTGGATGCGTTCAACCTGAAACGATCCGCTCATACAAAAAGTTTGGGTTGCTTGCGGATGCAGGGGAGCGAATCGATGAACAAGCACTTGCGGAATAAGTTGTTATGCGTGTGTGGAGCGGCAATACTCGCCGGATGCGCGCAACCGCAATACGCAGAATCCTCGCTGACAACGCAAACGCCCCAAGCTTTGACTGCCGACGTGCCGATGTCGACAGCGGAACTTTTGCACATGGAAGCGCTTCTCGGCCGGCTCGGTTACCAAACCGACGCCGTCGACGGGTTGATCGGACCAACGACGCGGACAGCGCTTGCCGAATATCAGTCGCGGACGGGCCGGGACACGACCGGCTTTTACTCTCCGGCATTGGTCGATGACATGAGCCGGGTGGTGAACGCGCTCGCTGCGGGATCTGTTGTTGCCACCGCGCCCGCGTCCACAACGACCAGATCGGTGGAGCAGAAGGCCGCGGAAGTCAAAACCGTGCCGAAGTCAGCACCAGCCGCGCCCAAGCAGACGCAACCGCAAAAGCAGGCCACCTTGTTTGCGTTCGATCGAGATGGTGGCGGAGGTGCTGGCGGCGGCGGCGGCTCTGGTGGTGGCGGCGGCGGTGCCGGTGGTGCTGGCGGCGGCGGCGGCGGTGGTGCTGGCGGCGGCGGTGCCGGTGGTGCTGGCGGCGGCGGTGCCGGTGGTGCTGGCGGCGGCGGTGCCGGTGGTGCTGGCGGCGGCGGCGGCGGCGGCGCGGGAGGCACCTTCTGAACTCCCGCCGCCTGACATATCCGAACCTATGCAGACTGCCCGGCGCGAAACGCGCCGGGTCCCTTAGACCAACAAAGAAACAGATTAATTCAAATAGGAGGACATTGTGATCCACAGAACAACTTTGAGCGCGTGCATCTTGTTGCCCGCAATCGGTGTTGGCGGATGCACCGACTTGCCTGACTTCGATCTCTTCAACCAAGGAGAGCCCCGCCGTGCTTCGCTCACCAGCGACATCCCGCTGGAACGGGCCGATCTGCTCCACATGGAAGCGATGCTGAACCAGCTCGGCTACCTCACCGACAAGGTCGATGGCACGATCGGAGATCGCAGTCGAAACGCGATCTACGACTTCCAGGAACAAACCGGGCAAGCCTCGACCGGCTTCTACTCTCCGGCGTTGCTGGATGATCTTTCGGCGGCTGTGAACACCCAAGCGAGCGCCCCGGGAACGACCCGGGCGGTGTCGCCGACGCACAATCAGACACCCGCGAAAGCCACAGGCGGCACAGACGCAAACAAGATCGCCAAAGCGGCGGATCCTGAGGAGATCGCACCGGCTAAGCCCAGGCAATCGAACTCGATCTGGAGCACATCCCGGAATGAGGGCGACGGCGGCTCGGGCAGCGGTGGCGCCGGTGGCGCGAGCGGCGGCTCGGGCAGCGGAGGGTCATCCGGTGGCGGCGGAGCGTCTGGCGGCGGCGGCGCCGCGGGACCGGGCGGCGGCGGTTCGGGCGGGCCTGCCGCAAACAGCGTGGACTGAGATCGACCCAGCCGCCCCGCCCCTTGCAAGTCCGCCGGGCGGCTGGCAAATTTCTCGCAAGGGCAAAACACTGGAGCAGGCTGGGTGCCTGCGTCGGCACAGAGACAAGACATGATCGTTCGGCTGCTTGCCTTCCTGCTCACCATAGGTCTCGCGGCACCCGCATGGGCCGCGGACCGCATCGCGCTGGTCATCGGCAACGACAGCTACACCGAGGTGCCGCGGCTGCTGAAGGCGCGCAACGATGCACTGGCGATGGCCGACAAACTGCGGTTCCTGGGCTTCGAGGTGCTGACGGTCACGGACGCCGACCGCGCCGAGATGAACACCCGGATCCGTGAGTTCGAGTCGCTGATCGAGAACGGTGACACGGCGCTCATCTTCTTCGCCGGCCACGGCGTCGAGATCGAAGGCGAGAACTACCTTCTGCCGGTCGACATTCCCAATGCCTCGCCAGGGCAGGAGAACCTGATCCGGGATGAGGCGATCTCGTTCTCGCAGGTGCTCAGCCGGATCAAGAACACGGGCGCAGAACTCTCGCTGGCCTTTCTCGATGCCTGCCGCAACAATCCGTTCCAGGCCGAAGGCACACGCAGCGTCGGCACGAGCCGCGGCCTCGGCCGGATCGCAGCACCCGGCGGCACGTTCGTGATGTATTCGGCCGGCGCCGGGGAGACGGCGCTGGACCGGCTTTCCGACGACGACCCGGATCCGAATTCGGTCTACACCCGCACGTTGCTGCCGATGCTGAGCACGCCGGGGCTCGATCTTCGCGAGATGGCCGTCGAGGTGCGCCGGAGGGTCAACAAGCTGGCTCAAACCGTGCCGCACCGGCAGACGCCTGCGTACTACGATGAGGTGCTCAACGATTTCTCCTTCGTGCCGGAGGAGGACGCCGACGGCTTGTCCAAGGCCATCGCGCTGCAGGAGACGGTCAACGACTATCTGCAGACGCTCAAGATCGGCACGCCCGCCGCCTGGGATGCATTTCTCGGACGACATGGCCACGACCCGGCCAATCCCTATGTGGTTCTCGCGGTCGCGCTGCTCGACAAGCTGAACGAGCAGCCGGTGAGCCCGCTCGGTCCCGCACCCGAGGGATCGCAGCCTGCTCCGGTGCATCTCTGCGACCGACTGGTGGCCAATCCCTTTGACCCGCAACGCGCCACCGACGGCACGCCGTGGCGCCTGATCACGCCGCTGTCCGCGCGCGAGGCCTGCACGGCAGCACTCGAGACGTATCCGGATGAGGCGCGCTTCCAGTATCAGCTCGCGCGCGTCGATCATTTCACCGGCAACTTCGAAGCGGCGATCCCCATCTTCGAGCAGCTGAGCAACGACGGCTACGTGGCGGCCACCAACAACCTCGCAACGATGTATCTGAACGGCGAAGGCGTCGACCTCGACACCGACGAGGCCCGCCGGCTGTTTCTCGAAGCGGCCGCCCGCGACTATGCCCCTGCGATGAACAACATCGGGTGGATGTATCAGGCGTCGCTCGGAGTCGAGGAGAACTTTTCCGAGGCGCTGGAGTGGTACCGGCGCGGCGCCGATCTGGGCTATGCCACGGCCATGACCAACATCGGCTGGATGTTCCAGGCAGCCATCGGGGTCGAGCGCGACTTCGAAGAAGCGATGAAGTGGTACACACGCGCTGCCGAAAACGGCAATGCCATCGCGATGGCGAACATCGGCTGGATGCACCAGAACGCCCTCGGTGTGGCGCAGGACTATGCGGCCGCCTTCGAGTGGTACGAAGAGGCGGCACGGCGCGGCAACGTCACCGCGATCCACAACATTGCGGACATGCACCGGCGCGGGCTCGGCGTCAGCCAGGACGCCAATCTTGCAGGCGAGTGGTACATGCGCGCCGTCCGCGACGGCAACAGCGGCACGCTGAACACGTTGATCGACCGACACCGCGACTACCCGCGCGACACATGGAGAGCGGTGCAGTTCGTGCTCAAATCCGCAGGCCTCTACAGCGGGTCGATCGACGGCTTGTTCGGCAACCAGACCCGCACCGGACTGGTGAGCTACTACGATTCCTACCTGAACTGATCACACGGGCCTGTCGCCGCACCGGCGCGACCCGGCCTTGACGCCCCGCCGGGGCTCCAGTAGTCCGCATCCCGACACCAATCCCGACCAGTCGGTCCGACAAGGGCCGCTCTCCGCAACAGGATACGAGGAGCATCATGAAGGCGACACGGACCGTCCAAAAAATCCTGGCGAACTACGAAGGCGAGACGCCCGGAGTGAAGGCCAAGCTTTGCTCGATGCTGATGTCCGGCAAGCTCGGCGGCACCGGAAAGATGATCATCCTCCCCGTGGATCAGGGCTTCGAGCATGGCCCCGCGCGCTCGTTCGCTCCCAATCCGCCGGCATATGATCCGCACTATCACTACCAGCTGGCAATCGATGCGGGACTGAATGCCTATGCGGCCCCCCTTGGTCCTCTCGAGGCCGGCGCGGATACCTTTGCCGGCCAGATCCCGACGATCCTGAAGGTGAACTCGGCCAACTCGCTGATGTCATCGACGGCGGGCAAGAACCAGGCCGTGACGGCGTCGGTCGACGACGCGCTGCGCCTCGGCTGTGCCGCGATCGGATTCACGATCTATCCCGGCTCGGATTCGGCGATCGACATGTTCGAGGAAATCGTCGAGATGCGCCGCGAGGCTTCGGCCTGTGGTCTTGCCACCGTGATCTGGTCGTATCCGCGCGGCGAGGCGATCTCGAAGGATGGCGAGACCGCCATCGACATCGCAGCCTACGCCGCTCACATCGCCGCACTGCTCGGTGCCCACGTGATCAAGGTCAAGCTCTCGACCGATCACCTGGAACTCAAGGAAGCGGCGAAAGTCTACAAGAGCGAGAACATCGATATCGCCAGCCAGGCCGCGCGGGTGGCCGACTGTGTGCGCTCCTCGCTGAACGGACGGCGGCTGATCGTCTTCTCGGGCGGCGCCAAGAAAGGCGAGAACTCGGTCTATGACGACGCCCGTGCCATCCGGGACGGCGGCGGCAACGGCTCGATCATCGGACGCAACACGTTCCAGCGTGAGCGCGATGATGCGATCGCGATGCTGACGAAGCTGATCGACATCTACAAGGGCCGCGCCTGAACGAAAAAGGCCGGGGCGACTGCCCCGGCCACGCTCTGCCCGGCTTCGGTCCGGGGATTAGCCGTTGGCCGCCATCTTCTCGTTGTAGGAAATGTAGTCAGCCAGATCCTGGGCGTTCGTGGCGCCGATTTTCTTCGCGGCGGCGCGGAACTTCTTCTCCCAGTACTTCACGATATCACCGTACTTCTGGCCACGCATCGAGCACTTCTTGCTCTGGTTCTGCAGCCACTTGATATGCTTGGCATAGTCGCAAACCGCATCGTCTGACAGGCCCGCCGCCTTGGCTTTCTCATAATCCTGTTGCAGCTTCTTGATCTTCAGCTCGATCTGGTTCTGCGTCGAGCTCCAGGTGGTGTGGTAGTAGTGTGCCTTGACGAGACACGTCATGGCCGCAACCACCTGCCCGGTGATCTCGGTCACCACGCCGTAGACGCCCAGCGTCACCGTCGTCAGCGCGCCGTCGATCAGCGAGGCCATCTCGCCGGCCAGTGCATCGCGGGAGATGTGGCCGACGCTCTTGCCCTCGGCGGCCGACGCAATCGCCGTCGCGATCGGGGATACGATCTGGCCGACCAGAGGGATCTTCTCGGAAACCAGCGCTGTCTCGGTCGCGGTGCAGAACTTGCTCCAGCGACGCATCGACATCGGAACTTCTTCCTTGATGCGGGGACGCGACCCGACGGCGGTGTTGATGGCTTCTTCCATCAGCGTGCCTGCACCGCCGAGAACTGCCAGCGTCGCGGTGAGCTTGTCGGGCGCGCTCCAGTCCCGCCGGCCCATGTAACGCGACTCGCGGATGGCCTTCTTCAGCATGGCATCGCCGAGGTTCGCGCCTTTCTTGTTGATGACTGTAAGCTGCATGTTGACGCCGCCAAAATTTTTGGATGGCGCATTCTTGTTGTTGCTTGGCGTGAATTCGTGGTCAAATACTTCGAAAGAATCTTTTTCATACCCATAGTCGTCGAAGTCATCTGCGTCGAATGAAAATCCGTCGCAGAGAAACTTCTCGTTTTCCTTCCCGAAGATGGCACCCTTCTTTTTACGCTTAAACATGTTCTTGATCTTGACGAACTTTTTTTCTTTCGGGTTGGTTCCGAGCTGAACATATTCATTGCCACCGGGCATTTTGTATTCCCCTGTTTCTCTGGTCCTAAAAATCTGGCGCGGCCTTCCCGTCGCCTTCGATGTGTTCATAATTGGGCATCTCAATATAAATGTCAATATGAATGTTAAAAATAATGTTATCTGGCGTGATCGTGCGATCGGCCGCCCGTGCAGCGACTCCAGACGGCGCAGAACGTTTCAGGCATGTATCAATTGCTACCGACACCATGCCTCGGGCTGAGAATACTCGGTGCATTGCCTCGGGAGATTTGGAGCCATGCAAGATGACCAAGCCGCATCCCACCCACAGACCGCCACTCAGAAGATCATGAGCCTCACGCTCTTCATTCTGGTTTCCGCACTGTTCTATGCCGGCGCCATGATCGCGATGAAATACTGGGGCAAGCTGCCGCCGGTCCTCGTCATCGGTGTCATCGTGATTTGCTTTGCGTTCGGCGCATGGGCGGAGATCGGCGCTCTGCAAGTCGAGCGACTGGCGATCGTCTACGTCCTGATCCTCGGCCTCGAATGCATCGTGATCGCAGCCGCCTCTGCACTCATGTTCGGCGAGACCTTCAGCTGGAAGGAGATCGCCGGCGGCAGTCTCATCGTGCTGGGCACCGCGGTCGTCTGGAGCTGACCGCGGCGCGGGTCAGACGCTCACTGAGTGACGGCGGGCAGCGCGAGTGTTTGCTCCTCGTCGCGACCTGTGAGCGCGCGCTCGTAGTCCAGGCGCTTTGCATACTCCATGGTCAGGAGCTGCTGGAGCATGCGGGTCTCTGAATCCGCACCCGTTGGCGGTCCCGACGACCCTCCTCCACCGACGCCGAAGACATACTGCGGCACCTGCCGGCGCGCATATGCCTCGGCCCAGAGCTTCTGGATTTCGATCTCGGCATCGAGCTTCTGCGCCAGGGCGTTGTCGGCCTCGAGAATCTGGCGCTTGGCATAGGCCTCGGCCTCTGCCGCCACCCGCTTTGCTTCGGCATCGATCGTCGCGGTCTCGAGCAGGATTTGCGCACGTTCCTTCTCGATGCGCGCCTGCTCGCGGAACTTCTGTGCCTCGGTGATGGCAAGCTGCTTTTCGGTCTCGGCCTGGGTGGTGCGCTCGATCTGGATCACCTTGGCCTGCGCCTGACGCTCGGCCACTTCGCGCTCCCCCTTCGAAATCGCCAGCAGACGCTGTTCCTCTTCCTGAATGCGCTGCTCGCGTGCGACCGACCGGGCCGCTGCGGCATCCTGCTTCTGCTCCATCCGGCTCTTGAAACGCTCGTTCGGGTTCACGTCGGTGATGCGTGCGGAGACCACCGTGATGCCGAACTCGCGAAAGTTCTGGGACTTGCGCCGCGGCTGGCCGGTGGAATCGAGCAGCTTCTCGACGATGAACACCACCTGCGTATCATCGCCGAACTGCTCCTGCTCCTGTCCGAGCGCAGGATTGGCGCTCGAGGTCTGCTGGCGCTGGATCGACCGGACGACCTCACGCCGTTTCACCAGGTAGATGCCATTCTGCATCTGGGCCTGGAATTCCGAATTGAACTCGGTGCGGCCGCCCGAGAAGTATTCTTCGGCAGCCATGAGCGAGGCGCTTGCGCCCAGTGTCTCCTGGAACGCCGGGATCAGCTCGGTTCTGAGAAGGTTCTCCGGCGTGCGGAACTGCCGGGCGAGGCGCAGGAAGCTCTCCTCGTCCTCGGGCAGTTGATAGCGGGCGGTCGCGGTGACAGCCGCATCCACCTGATCGAGGAAAACCAGCGTCTGCGGCGCCAGGTTCGCCGACACCTCTCCGCTGCGCCCGTCCCGTTCCGCCGAGAGGTTGCCCGCGCCGTTCCACGTCGCCTGCACCGACATGGCGTTCTTCCAGGAATTGACCTGACCCCAGAGCTTTGTGTTGTAGCCAACGTCGCGCACCATCTTCTCATCGCCAAAGATCGTGCGGACATGGTACTTGTAGCCGGGCTCGGCATAGAAGAACGCGCCAGTAAATCCGCCATAGGCCACCGCGAACGCGCCGACGAGACCGATCCCCCACTTCAGAAAGCCGAAGCGGGCAGGCAAAAAGAACCGCGACGCGATTGCCATGAGAATGATCAAAAGACCCAGGATGAAAAAGAAGCCGCTCATTGCCGTCTCCCCAGACGTGTCCCCCGTCCCGGCAACCGCTTCTGAGCCGGGCAAGTTAACGATACGTTGCCAATCGGGCCGCACTGTGGCGCTGTCTGCGGGAGCGCGGCGATGAGCGCCGAGGCGGCAGAGATCATCGCAGCCCTCGGTCTCGAGCCGCATCCCGAAGGCGGGTGGTATCGCGAGACCTGGAGAGCGGAGGCCGCGGAAGGCACCCGTGCGGCAGGCACGGCGATTTACTATCTGCTCGAGGCGGGTCAGCGCAGCCATTGGCACCGCGTCGATGCCGCCGAGGTCTGGCACTGGTACGGCGGTGCGCCTCTCGCGCTCAGCCTGTCACAGGAGGGCGGGCCGGCCAGCGTGCACCGGCTTGGCCCGTTCGGTCCGGAGCAACGCCCGCAGCGCATCGTGCCGCCGGGATGCTGGCAATCCGCCGAAAGCCTCGGCGACTGGACGCTCGTGGGCTGCACGGTGAGCCCGGGCTTTGTCTTCGAGAGCTTCGAGATGGCCCCGCCCGGCTGGGCACCGCAAACCTGATCTCGCCCAGATCGATGGCGCGCACGGGGTTGCCAGCGCGGTCGGTCCGTGCGTAGACCGTGTCACGACTGAAACCCGGCATCCGATCGATGAACGACACCCCCGCGCACGCCCGCATCTATCTCGTCTCGCCACAGCAAGCAGATCCTCAGGCATTTGCCGGGGCACTGGCCCGCGTCCTCGACACTCTGGCGGACATCGCGCCGCCGGCCTGCCTGCGCATTGATCTTGGCGAGGCTCCGGAAGATGACTGGCGACGGATGTTCGATGCCGTGATCAGCCACTGTCACACACACGACGTCGCCCTTCTGGTGCGCGATCACTACCGGCTCGTCGCCCCGCACGGGCTCGACGGCGTCCACCTGGCGAAGGGCGCGGCACCGCTGCGGGAGGTGCGGGACGTGCTCGGCTCCGACCGGATCGTGGGCGCGCATGCCGGCGCGTCGCGGCACCGCGGACTGGTGCTTGGCGAGGCCGGTGCTGACTATGTGGCGTTCGGCCCGGTTGGGGAAATCGGCGCGCTCGGCACCGAGGAGCGTGCCGAAGACGAGCTCTTCGCCTGGTGGGCCGAGATGATCGAGATCCCCTGCGTCGTCGATGGCGGCGTCGGTCCCGCCGAGGCGGCGCGGCTCGCACACATCGCGGACTTCATCGTGCCGGACAGGCTCACATGGGATGCGGATGACCCGGCAGTGACCTTCTCTGCCTTCGCCACTGCAATCTCGCGCAAAAGTTGATCGCCGCCGCTGCGACCTGTAGACTTCGTTGCATATTTCAGGCCGAGAGATTGGAGATCACCAGTGGCATTTCGCATCACACCGCGCACGGTGCGTCGCGGCTTCGACAGGTCCGCATCTCCCGACTATCAGATGGTCCCACTCGGCCAGCAGCGCCAGCTCACACTTCATGGCGGCCGTGTCACCGGGGGCGACTTCGGCAACACGACGGTCGTCGGCACCACTGTGGCGCCACTGGTCTCCCGCAGACTTGAATCGCACGTCACCTTCGAGGGCCGCGCACCGGGGCGCACGCAAGTCCGCTTCGAGCTCGACTCGCTGCGCCCGGGAGCCGCACCCGGAGAGATTGTCATCGACATCGCGGTCAAGGCGCCGCGGACCATTTCGACATCGTTCTTTTATGTCTCGGATGGCGCGCGCCAGGTCACGCGGCGACAGGTCGATCCCGTGCCCGGTCGTCGCGGCAGCGGGCTGCAGGCCTTGATCGATGACACAAACGACATTCTGGGCCCGCAGGCAAATGTCTGGATCAAGAGCAAAAAGACCGAGGCGTTGGCGATAAGTGAAAACCTCGGGCGTATCGTCTCACCAGACACCGTCACATCCAGCGGACGGACCGAAGAGGCTGTGATCTTCGCGGGCAAGGACCCGGATGCCGATCTCAACATTTTCTTCGTGCGCGAGGTCCGGCTGCGCGGCGATGCCGTCCACGGCGATACCGAAGGGTACAATCTCGGAGGTACGAATTGCATCATGATCGAAGACCGCATTGCCGGGAATGACGGGATCACGATCGCGCATGAGAGCGTGCACGCCCTTCTCGGCGGGACACGGCACGCGGAACATGTTCGGAGGCGCCGGAACCTGATGCACGAAATCTCAGGCGGACGATACCTCAACAAGGCCCAGATCGACGCGCTGAACATCACCGATCTGGCGATGCTGCCCTTGCCGGCGGCATCCGGGTTCTGAACCGCCCCGTCAGACGTTGAGCAGCAGGTGCTCGCGCTCCCACGGACTGATCACCTGCATGAACTCGTCGTGCTCGTGCTGCTTCACCGCCGCGTACAATCGCGAGAACCGTTTGCCGAGCACGTCGCGCAGCGGATCGCAGGCGATGAACTCCTCGACCGCTTCGAGCAAACCATAGGGCAGCTCACGCGGCCGATCGTAGGAAAGCGCCCGCATCTCCTCGCGCGGCTCGATCTGCTCCATCATGCCGAGGTATCCCGTCGCCAGGCAGGCGGCGACGGCGAGATAGGGGTTGGCGTCGGCACCGACCACACGGTTCTCGATCCGCCGCGCATCCCCCGAGGCGATCGGCACGCGCAGGCCGGTGGTACGGTTGTCCTGCCCCCAGTCCAGATTGATCGGCGCCGTCATGTGCGGCACCAGGCGGCGATACGAATTCACATACGGGGCTGCCAGGCACATCGCCGCGCGGAAGTAGCGCTGCTGCCCGCCGAGGAAGTGCTGGAATGCGGCGCTCGGCGCATCGTTCTCATCCGAGAAGATGTTGCGGCCGGTCTCGATCGAGACCACCGACTGGTGAATGTGCATCGCCGAGCCCGGCTGGCCCTCCATGGGCTTGGCCATGAAGGTCGCATAGCAGCCGCATCTGAGCGCTGCCTCGCGGATCAGCCGCTTGAACAGAAACACCTGGTCCGACAGCACCAGCGGATCGCCGTGATTGAGGTTGATCTCGAGCTGCGCGGCGCCCGCCTCCTGAATGATCGTGTCAATGCCAAGACCCTGCGCGGCCGCATAGTCGTAGATGTGCTCGACCACCCGGTCGTATTCGTCGACTGCCGAGATCGAATAGGCCTGGCTCGGCGCACCCTGACGGCCCGACCGGCCTATCGGGGGCTCGAGCGGATAGTCCGGGTCGGTGTTGGGCTTGGTCAGGTAGAACTCGATCTCTGGCGCGATCACGGGGCGCCAGCCCGCCTTCTCGTAGAGGGCCAGCACCCGGCGCAGAACCGAGCGCGGCGCATACTCGACCAGGCGCCCCCGCCGGTCACAGGCATCGTGGATCACCTGGACGGAGGGATCGTTCGCCCAGGGCACCGCACGCACGGTCGTGAGATCCGGGCGCAGCATCAGATCCGCATCCGTGTCGTAGGCCTTGAAGTTCTCGAGCTGCGGATACCCGCCGGTGATCGTCAGGAAGAACAGCGATGTTGGCAGATAGAGCGGCTCGAACCGGGCGAATTTGGCAGAGGGCATGACCTTGCCGCGTCCAATGCCGGCGAAATCGGACGTGACGCACTCGACCTCCTCGACCGCGTTCTCGCGCAACCAGCCAGCCAGTGCCTCGGCCTCGGTGAACTCCACCTCGGGCGAGACCGAGAGCGAAATCTCCGGGGTGGGCGGCCCGCGGTCGTTGAAGGAGGTCTCGGTAGTGTCGTTCATCGGCGTACCGTTCTGCGCGCGTGGTGCGGCGTCTATAGCATGCCCCCGGGCCGGAGAACATCGGCTCGCGGACCCTCAGAGACGCCGTGGACTGATCGCGCGCTCAGCGCACATCCACCCCACCGAAGGGGGCCGCCACAATGCGTCCGCAGTGATCGGCCAGGGTCTTCCGGTCGGGAAAATCGGCAACCCGCAGCGGCTCGGCGAAGCGCACGTGCACGTGCCCGCCGAACGAGCGGGTGACCACATCCCAGATATGGCCCTCGAACGACATGGTGCCCCACCAGCCATAGAAGTTCTCGGGCAAGTCCGTTCCCGGGGCGGGCGTGTACCGCAGTGAGACGGGTTGCACCTCGATGTCCGGGCCGACCCCGTCCGTGAAGAACGCGGAAAAAAGCGAGCTTTTGAACGGCACCACACGGAGGCCATCGGTCGACGTCCCCTCGGGAAAGATGCACAGCACCTGATCATGGGCGATCCGCTCGCGCAGGACCGCCTCCTGACGCTTGGCCTCGGTGCGCTTGCGCTTGATGAAAACCGTACCGGTGATGCGCGCAATGAAGCCCACACCGGGCCAGGAGGCCACATCGTCTTTCGAGACGAAGTAGATCAGGCGCACTGCCCGCAACGCCAGGATGTCGAGCCAGGAGGAATGGTTGGCCACCAGCGCGCCGGCGGCGATCGGCCTGCCCTCGATCGTCAGCTGCACCCCGCACAGCCAGAGACACGCTCTGGCCCAGAGGCGCGCCGCAAAGAAGTGGAACGTCACCCACCGCCCGAGCAGGCCGCGCAATCCCCGACCCACGAGAAAGACGCCGAGACAGATCGCGGTGATCGCAAACATCAGCCCGACCCGGATCCCGCCGATCAGCCGTCCAGGCAGTGCCGGGGGTGCAAGTTCGGGGTAAGGGGCGTCGTTCCAGGTGCTCATCTTGGTGCACTCATCACGACGACAGGGCCGGGCAACGCATCATGGCTCAGCCGAGAATGCGCTCGACCGAGCCGCCGCGCTTGCGCGAGTAGAACTTGCGGTAGCGCTGCACCATGCGTTCGGTGTCCATGATCAGACAGACGTCGACGGTGTTGAAGTTGTGATCAACATAGGCCCCCTCGCCGACAAAGCCGCCCAGACGGATGTACGCCTTTATCAGTGCCGGAATCTGGCGCATCGCCTGAACCTTGTCCACCTCTTCGGGTGCGAGAATATCCATCGGCGTGAAGCTGCCCTCGATCGCACGCGCGCGCAGATCCTTGGGCGCCAGGTGATTGTGGTGCAGATAGCTGAGCGCATGGGCCAACGGCGCGGGGTCGCAGCCGTGGAAGCTCGCCACACCGAACAGGATGGACACCTGATGCGCCGCCACATACTCGCCGAGCCCGGTCCAGAGAAGATGCATGCCCGCACCGCCACGGTACTCGCGGTCGACACATGAGCGGCCGAGCTCGAGAACTTCCTGCGGGTAGCGCTCGAGCAGCCCCAGATCGTACTCGTCGGCTCCATAGAAACCGATCCCGGCACGCGCGGTGGCACCGCGCATCAGTCGATAGACACCCACGACCCCGCCCGGGATATCGGGGTCGGTGCACTCGCCGTCCACAAGCAGGAGATGTTCGAAGTAGGGATCATAGCGATCGGACTCACGGCGCAACGCCCGCTCGGAGGCGCTCGCGTCAGCACCCATCTCCTCGACGAACACTCTGTAGCGCAACCTTTGCGCGGCCGCGATGTCCTCTTCCGACTCCGCCAGCCTGACCGTGAAACGTCCCGCGTCGATGCGCATTTTCTTGTGTCTCTCCCTACGCACCGGGCCCGGGAACGCTCGCGCTGCCGCCGGGTTTCGGGCTGCCGGACACTATGGCCATAGAAGCAGCTGCGCAACAGGGCGTGTCCTGAAGATCAACAGCCCTATGGACATTCAATTTTAGTGTTGATACCGACACATCACTTCGCGCGCTAGTTGTGGTTCACAGGTGATCTTGCGCGACCATACGTAGAGAGTGCCCCGAGCCTTGCAGGACAACCTTGCCACAGTTCTCGAAGTTGACGGTGATTTTGTCGCCCACCATGGATTGGATCTGGCCTTGTCCCCACTCGGGGCGAGCATCCATAGTGACAATCGCGCCTACCTCAAAGAAATCTGTCATTTGGTTTGTCTAGCCGCAACGGCGCGCGGTTTCCAGAAGGAAGCGGAATCGTCGGTATGATGCAGTCATCTGATCTGGCCTTTGTGGTCTCCACCAGAATCTGTCATGATCTGATCAGCCCCATCGGCGCGATCATCAACGGCGTGGACCTCGTCCGAGAAATTCAGACCTCGGGATGGGGTTCTGAACTGTCGATGATCGGCCAGAGCGCTGAACGTGCCTCGGACCTTCTCCAGTTCTACCGGATCGCCTTCGGCTCGACCGGAGAAGCCGCGAGCGACATCGGACGGGAAACCCTGGTGAGCCGCGTCGAAGCGATGATCGCGAGCCAGCGCATCGAGCTGTCGGTGCTGGGCGGCGCCGGTCCGGCGCTCACACGCGCTGAGGCACGGCTCATTTGCCTGATGTCTTTGTGCGCGCGGTCGATGACGGGCATGCGCGGACGCGTGACCGTGTCACTGGCCGACAATGTGACGCTGCCGATCAGCATCAGCACCGATGGTGAGACCGCCAATTGCTCCGCCGAGCGGTTCGAACTGCTGATGAGCGGCCCGGAAGAAGACCGGGTGCTCGAACCGCGCGACATAGAGTTCGCGTTCGTTCGCGAGGCCGCGGACGCCATCGGCGGGCGGCTGTCCATCGAACGCGGTGAAGGCAACGTCACGATGCGGGTCGATCCGCACCACTGAGCTCTCGCGGCTCAAATCTCACGCAGTTCCCGGCCATAGAGATCACGGCGAGCGTGATACTTCAGTGCGGCTGCCGCAAGCATCTCGCGGGCCCTGTCGTCGATCAGCCGCACGGCCCGTGCCGGTTGGCCGACGATCAGCGTGTTGTCTTCGAAAACCTTGCCCTCGGTCACCAGCGCGCCCGCGCCGACCAGGCACCCATGCCCGATGCGCGCCCCGTTCAGGACCACCGCCCCCATGCCGATCAGCGACCCCTCGCCGATCACGCAGCCATGCACAATCGCCATATGCCCCACCGTGACGCCGGCTCCGATATCGAGCGGGAAACCCGGGTCGGTATGTCCCACGGCACCATCCTGAATGTTCGTCTTGGCACCGATGGTGATCGGCTCGTTGTCACCACGCAGCACTGCATTGAACCAGATGCTCACACCCTCGGAGATCACAACGTCCCCGATCACGCGCGCGCCCGGTGCGATCCAGTGGCTGTTGTCCTCGGGCAAGGTCGGCGAGCGGTCGTCAAGTGCGTAGAGAGGCATGGTATGATCTCCGGGATGGCGTTTCAGCGCGCCTCGAACTCACGATCCAGCATCTCTATCTGCCAGCGCATGCCTGGCAAGCGTGCCAAACGCAGACGCTCTGCCGCCAAGATCGTCTCAATTTGAGAAAAGCATCGATCCAAGTCGTCGTTTATCAGGACATAATCATACTCTGCCCAATGACTGATCTCGGATTTCGCCTTCGCCATGCGGCCCGCAATCACGTCTTCGCTGTCTTGGGCACGACTCTTGAGCCGGCTTTCCAATGCGGCGATCGACGGCGGCAGCAGGAAGATCGAGACCATCGCCGATCCGAGCATCGAGAGACGGATTTGCTGCGCGCCCTGCCAGTCGACATCGAACAGCACATCACGCCCGGCACCCACCGCCGCCTCGACCGGCTCACGGGGCGTGCCGTAGGCGTTACCGAAAACCTGCGCATGCTCGAGCAGGTCACCTTCGGTTACCATCTCGTTAAACCGCCGATTTGAAACAAAAAAGTAGTCTTTTCCTTCGATCTCGCCCTGCCGCGGCGGCCGCGTCGTGACAGAGACCGAAAGCATGAAACCGTCATCGCTGGCCAGGAGCCTGCGCGACAGCGTCGACTTCCCCGCCCCCGAGGGCGAGGACAACACCAAGAGAATTCCGTTGCGCCGCGTCGCCGTCGCAGCGCCCGGCAAGCTCAGATTAGAGTTGAGAGGATCATCCATCAGACACCTGGTCAGACGCATCCGGCGCCGCGCGCAACCATAAGCACGGTGCCGACGAGGTCAATTCCTGCAAGAATTTTCACATTTTCGCATCAACTGGCACGCGTCTTGCTCCTTCTGCGACGAACCCGCCCGGTTCTGGCGGGCAACTGGTAAACCTGATATGAAGTGAGTAGTTTGATGGACCGTGAAGACCTAGTGCCCGGCGACACCGTCAACCTGGATGCGTACCGATTGATGAAGACCAACACGATGATCCACGCCGAGCTGCGCGCGTTGCTTGGCTACTGGGAAGGGCTTCGGGCCGGTCGCAAGACACCCTATCGCAACGAAATCGATCCGCGCGATATGACCGGGGACGCACGCAATCTCTTCATTCTGGAGAACCTCGGACGCGGCAACATCCGTTTCCGTCTCGCGGGCACGGCAATCGTCGATGCGTTCGGTATGGAACTGCGCGGCATGAATGCCCGGGCGATCATGGCGCCCCAGAGCCGCGAAAGCCTGTCGGCGCTGATCTCCGAGACCCTCGAGGATCCGGGCGTCGGCTATGCACGCCTGCGCGATCACGCGGAATCAGGCGCGGTATGGGAACTGCTGTTGCTGCCGCTGCGCTCGGACTTCGGCATGATCGACCGTGTGATCGGCTGCCTCGTGCCGCTGAAAGCGTCCAAGCCAGGGTTTGACGGCATGCCGCTGCGCTTCGAAATCGAGCAGATGGCGGTCGAGCCAATCGACGTCACGGTGCGCGATCTCGACAGCCCGACGCCGCTGCCGGGCTTCGGCGAGAAGTCGGAACCGTTCAAAGGTGGTCCGCGCCGCCGTCCGCAGCTTGCCAATGCCGAGCATGACAAGCCGCGCAAGACCCGCCTTGTCTCGATCGAAGGGGGCCGCGACACCGACACAGACAGCGACGATGCGTCCGATCGCCCCCGCGGGCACCTCAGGCTGGTCAAGGACTGAGCCTGACGACCACGCGCGCGCGCCCCGGGCTCAGACCCGGGGCAGCACCTCACATGCTGAGCGAAAACACGCTGAAGCCACGCGGGTCGGGCAGTTGCGCACGGAAGGACTGTGCACACCGCTCGACAGAGGCGATCACCGCGGCAGTGTCAAAGATCGAGCGAACCTTCGACATACAGCACAACAGACTGCCCAGCTAAGCTGACGGGCGCCTCCCGGATCCATGCGATCTCGGCCGGTTCAGCCAAGCCCTGTGTCTTGCACACCCGCGACGTCCCGTTCTGCAGAGCCACCAGAGGGCACGCTTGCTCTCTGGCCGGACGAGAACGGGCAGGCGGGCTGCCTCCCTCCCTGAGGAGGCATGCACATGTTTTGTGCATGAACTGTGCATGAAAAACATACGGCGCTTCAGGCGATCCGGGACATGAAGCGGGCGAGGTCGCCATACCCCGTGCGGCGCATCTCGAAGCCCAGGCCCAGCCGATCGGCAGCAGCGCGGGCCTTGGCCTCGAGGGCTGGATCGTCGGTCTGGGCGAGGTAGACGATGCGCTCGTAGTTGCCGAACATCATGGGCAGAAGCTCGGGGTGCCGGTCGAGACCCATACCTTTCCAGATCAGCGTCTCGAATTGTCTTGCGAGGAAATCGGTGAGATAGAAGGCCGTGATCTCGCCCGCGTCCGTGCGTGCCTCGAACGCCGCGTTGCCATCGAAGAAACTGTAGCAATGGGGGCCCTCGATGCGCTCCACCCCCTCCTCCTCGCAGACCCGGTCGAGGAGACCTCCGGTCCCGCAATCGGCATAGACCACGAAGATGCTCTCATAGCCATCGGCTCGGGCCCGCACGATCCGTGCCCGGACACTCTCGGGAATGGCCTGCGGTTGGTTGTGGAGCTTGGCCGGCAGGCAGGCCAAGTCCATGTGATTCCAACCATTCAGTTCGCAAAGTGCCAGGATCTCGCGCGCGAGCGCACCGCAGGCGATGAGCAGAACCCGCCCTTGCCCTGCTGGCGCATCGAGGCCCACATCCGTCAGCTCCGCATCTGATATCTCCAACGTCACCTGCGTTCTGTCCTTCGCGCGTCGTGGTACTCTTTCAGCATAGCAAGAAAAATTTTGGGGCGATGAGCATGCTCGACGTTCTGAAGACACTTAGCGGCACGTCCGTCCCGAATGTTCTGATGGGTTTGGGCGCGGTGCTGGTCTTGCTCGCATTCGTGGAGAAGATCGGCACGCACATCGAGCTGCCCGCCAAGCGGCAGCGGCTCGCCGCGTTTGTCGGTGTGCTTCTCCTGACTGCGGGGATTGGAGTCACAGCACTTCCGCATCTTCCGGGAAACGGATCGCAGGCAAGCGGGGCAGACCTCGCCGCGAATCCTCGGGCGCCGGGGCGCAGTTCGGAACCAGAGAGAGAAACCGCTGCTCGGGAACCGAAGGCGCCGGCAGCCGGACCTTCTCAGACCCGATCGCAGGGCGAGACGCCTTCGATCTATGCGGGATCGCTCGGCACACTGATGCCGGAGCTGAGCAACATTCCCGCATCCCTCAAATTGAGCTCAAAGTCGAGTGTCGATAGCACCTCATACGAAGTAGACCACTTTAAGGACCCATCGCGAGCGAGAGAGATCGTCCGCAACAGCGAACTGTCCGGCATTGCTCACACTTATGCTGCGAAAACCGACTTTTGCGGGTTGTCCGAGAATGATGACATCTTCGGAGCCGAGTTTATCGTCCGACGACTCAAAGACGCAGAAATGGCGAGAGAGCTCTGGGAAATCGGCTGGGTTGAGGCAAGTTCGTCGCTTGGGGAGAGATACTGGAAAGATGGCGAGCTTGATCTCTGGTCTGGAAAATACTCGGTCAATGTGTGCTACAACACAATTCCCAGCATCTTGCACCAATACGGCGCCCGGGCCGGAAACGTCTATGTCACAGCCGGACTCTATACCCCGGTGAGATCGCAGAACAGCGAGTGGGTCGAGGAGTTGAGCAACGCACTGCTCGACTCCATGCTCGCCAAGGTCAAACAGAACTAGTCGGCTGAGAATGCTTGTGCCTCAGGACTGTCAGGCACCCGCACCCAGCTGGTTATGCTTGCGGGCCATGAACTCCTTGGCAGTCTCGACGGCCACTGCAGCGTCGCGGCAATAGGCATCTGCGCCGATCGCCTTGCTGAATTCTTCGTTCAGCGGAGCACCTCCGACCAGCACGACATAGTCGTCCCGAATGCCCTTTTCCTTCATTGTGTCGATCACGACCTTCATGTAGGGCATCGTCGTCGTCAGCAGGGCCGACATCCCGAGAATGTCCGGCGAGTGTTCGTCGATGGCGGCCAGGTAGTTCTCGACCGGGTTGTTGATGCCCAGGTCAAACACATCGAACCCCGCACCCTCCATCATCATCGAGACGAGGTTCTTGCCGATATCATGGATATCGCCCTTGACGGTGCCGATGACCATGGTGCCGAGCTTGGGCGCGCCGGTCTCGGCCAGCAGCGGCCTGAGTATCGACATCCCGGCCTTCATGGCGTTGGCCGCCAGCAAAACCTCGGGCACGAAAAGGATGCCATCGCGGAAGTCGATTCCGACGATCCGCATGCCCTCGACCAGTGCCTTGGTCAGAATGTCGTATGGCGCCCAGCCTCGCTCCAGCAGGATGTTGACCGCCTCCGTGATCTCATCCTTGAGGCCGTCATAGAGGTCATCATGCATCTGCAGGACAAGCTCGTCATCGTCGAGCTCACTGAGAACGATGTCGTCTTCTTCCTCGGACATGAAGGCAGCTCCCAAAATTCCCGCGTGCGAGGAAACCCTCTTCTCCGGGAATAGTCTGGAAATTCCTAAGAGGGCGCAACAAATTCGTCGCTTGCGGGCTGGTTCACGACGCCTGCGCGACCCGGCACCTTGACGGGCAACGGCGCAATCGGCAATGGACGCTTCATGTCGCTGAACATGACAATTGGAAAATACCGCGTTGTTCTCGTGCTGATCGCGCTGATCTGGGCGATCGAAATGATCAACCAGATTGCAGGGCACCACTTGAACCAGCTCTTCGGGCTGCGCCCCAGGGCGCTCGCCGGGCTGATCGGGATACCGGCGATGCCGCTTCTGCACACCGGGCTGGGCCATGCGCTGGCCAACACGGTCCCGCTGGCGATTCTTGGCGGGATCGGGGTCCTGGTCGCTCCGCAACGGCTCGTAGCGGCGTGCGTGCTGATGATTCTGCTGACGGGGATCGCGGTGTGGATCCTCGGCAGACCTGGCACGGTCCATGTCGGCGCGAGCGGTCTGATCTTTGCGCTGTTCGGGTATGTGGTGGCGCTCGGCGCGATCGAGCGGAGCCTCAGGGCGCTCGCCGGTGCCACAGTGGCGCTGCTGGCATATGGGAGTGTGGTTGTGAGCCTTTCCGGTTACACCGGCATCGCCGTCTCGTGGGAGGCGCATCTGTTCGGAGCAGTATCAGGCGTGCTGACGGCCCTCGCGCTGCATCGACGAAAGCGCCGCGCGCGCTAGCAATTGGAGCCAAACTGGCCTGTTGACACGATCGCCTGATGCACTCACGCCGAAATCTCGACCGTCCGGACGCCGTCTCTCAGGCGCGTCTTCGCCCGCGGCGAGGGCGACGTGCCGCAAGTTCGACCACCTCGGTCCCATCGCTCTCGGATGAGAACGCTCCTATGCGTTCCACGATCTCGTCGAGGCTTGGCCGCGGGCCACGTTCGCTGCTCTCCAGTGCGCTGCGCATTGCCACAAGATGCTCAGGGACCGTGCCGCAGCATCCCCCGATCAGCCGGGCGCCGGCGTCGCGAGCCAAGGTGGCATACCGCGCCATCAGTTCCGGTGTGCCATCGTAGACGATCTTCCCGTCGACATACTTCGGAATCCCTGCGTTGGCCTTGGCGATCACGATGGCGTCGGGATCGGCCTTCGTGATCCCCAGGATCGTCCGCAGCAGATCCGGCGCGCCCGTCCCGCAGTTCGCACCAAAAGCCAGCGGCTTTCGATCAAGACTGTCTGCCATTTGCGCAAAACCACTCGACGTGACACCCATCATCGTTCGCCCGGCAGTATCGAAGCTCAGAGTCGCACAGAACTGCGTCCCCTCGGCCGAGGCCGCCTCGGCGGCTGCACGAAACTCCTCGGCCGAGGAAATCGTCTCAGCCCAGATGACATCGGCGCCGCCGTCCATCAGCCCTCGAATTTGCTCTCGAAACGCATCTACAGCGTCCTCATGGCTCAGGGCGCCGACCGGCTGCAGAATCTCCCCCGTAGGACCGACCGAGCCGGCAACGACGACAGAGCGGCCCGACTTGTCCACGCATTCGCGTGCAATCTCTGCCGCGCGCTTGTTCAGCTCATACACACGGTCCTGAGCGTCATGCAGCTTCAGCCGGTAGCGCGAGCCTCCGAACGAGTTGGTGAGGATCAGATCCGAGCCCGCGCCGATAAAACCGTTGTAGAGCGCACGCACCTTCTCGGGTGAATCGACGTTCCAGAGCTCGGGCGCGTCGCCCGATTGAAGCCCCATCGCGAAGAGGTTGGTGCCCGTTGCACCGTCGAGCAGAAGCCATTCGCGCTCGGCAAGTTTCTGGCTGAGCAAGTCCGTCATCTTTCGGTTCCGTTTGTCAGGCCGCGCGTGCGGCTCCCGCAATGTCCCGGATGCGGCCCACCATGGCACTCAGTCCGTTCGACCGCTGGGCCGAGAGTGCCTGTTTGAACTGCAACTGGTCGAGTTCCGCCGCGATGTCCATGTCGACGATTTCCGCAACCGTCCGTCCGGAGATGAGTGCCGTGAGGATTGCGATCAGGCCGCGCACGATCATCGCGTCGCTGTCGCCCTGGAAGAACAGCCGCTCGACCCCGGTGTCGTCGACCCGCACCTCGGGCACCAGCCAGACCTGGCTTGCACAGCCCTCGACTTTCGTCGCAGGACCGCGCCGGGCGTCATCGAGGACCGGCAAGGCGCGGCCAAGTTCGATCACGTAGCGATATCGTTCTTCCCAGTCATCGAGGAATTCGAAATTCTCAGCGATTTCCTCGAAGGTCACGCCTGTCGTCATGTCACAGTCCATCCGCGGGGCAGAGTTCAGATCTAAGGTGCAGCGAGCATGAGGTCTACCCCCATCGGGCGAACACGGCGCCGCAGTCTTTGGCAATTTGGCAAAAATTCTTTGCATTTCGGCGCTCTGATGGTCCAGTGAAGGCGCGAGGACGAGGAAACACTGAGGCCGTGCATGCGGATCGTTGGCACTTTCATGAGCGCGCTTCTCGGGGCGGTCATGATCGGCGGGTGCAATACCGGGACCTTTCTGGACGATGCCGGAACGGCCGTCGGCGAGGAGAGCCAGGCAGAAAAGGCGGCCCGCGAGGCGGCGGTTGCAAGCGTCGAGCCCATCCAATCCGTGCGCAATATCGAGCTCGGTCGCACGCGAGATGGTTTCATCGTGACGGCATTCGGAACGGCGCCCGGCCTCGGATACTCCCTGCCCCGGCTGAGACCGCGACGCGGCGGCTCGCCAGGCACGGATGGATTCATTGATCTGGATTTTGTCGCCACCGCGCCGCAGCCCGGGTTCGAACTGCCGGTCGGCACCACGCGCACCCGAGCCGTGAGGGCCGATCTGCCAATCAAGTCGTCGGCATTGCGTCGTGCCCAGGGCATCCGCGTGCATGCCTTGCGCGGCGGGGTTCAAGCGTCCTTCTCAGGGGCGGCAGACGCGCCGGAGTCGGCATCTGAATCCGAACAGTAGCCCGCTCAGTTGTCGAGTGTGATGAGCCGGACACCGCCGGGCCGGGCGGCAAGCGCAAGCTGACCGTCCCGAATGCGCAGGGCATCGTCGCCGAAGACCTCACGCCGCCAGCCCCGCAAGAGCGCGAGATCGGGGCTGTCTTCCCCGGCCAAGGCTTCGATATCGGCCGCAGAACCGATCAGCTTCGGCGCAACACCGATCTCATCGGCCCGCGCCTTCAGGAAAACCTTCAGCAGATCCGCGATGGCGCCCGATCCCTCGCGCCGCCTGGGCGGCTCGGGCACCGCAGGGTGATCCTCGAGAGGACGGGCCATGGCCTGCTCAACAACTTCGAGAATCTGCTCGGCCATCTCCGCCTTGCGCGCTTCGCGCTGCACCAACCGGAGCCGCCCGAGGTCGTCGGCGGTCTTTGGGCGCGCGGTCGCGATCTCGATCAGCGCGTCGTCCTTCATGATGCGCGAGCGTGGCACATCGCGCTGCTGGGCCAGTTCCTCGCGCCAGTGCGCAAGGGCCCGCACGACGCCCAGCATCCGCTGGTTGTTCGAGCGCACCTTGACGCGGCGCCATGCCTGAGCCGGGTCCGCCTCATAGGTCGCAGGATCCGTAAGGATGGCAAGCTCTTCGCTCACCCAGTGCGCGCGGCCACTCTCGTCGATCCGAGCGGACAACACCTCGTATATCTGGCGCAGGAAGGTGACATCGGCCAACGCGTAGCGCAGCTGCTTGTCATTCAGCGGACGGCGCGACCAGTCCGTGAAGCGCGACGACTTGTCGATCTCGGCCTTCGCCACACGGCGCACAAGCGTCTCGTAGCCCACCTGATCCCCATAGCCGCAGACCATCGCCGCAACCTGCGTGTCGAACAATGGTGCCGGGATGATCCCGCCGATGTTGTGGAAAATCTCGATGTCCTGGCGTGCGGCATGAAACACTTTCACCACGCCCGGGTCGGTCATAAGTGCCAGGAGTGGCGACAGGTCCATGCCGTCTGCAAGCGGATCAATCAGCACGGCACTGTCCTCGTCGGATCCAGGCCGGGCCATCTGCACGAGACAGAGCTTGGACCAGTACGTCCGCTCGCGCATGAACTCCGTGTCGACGGTAATATAGGACGCTTCGGAGAACTCCGCGCAGATGTCTGCCAGCGCGGCCGCGTCGGTGATCATCTTCATGCGCAGCCTATTAGCGTCAAAATCCGCGCCTGTCCCGTGGTTTCTGCGAGTTTCCTTGAGCGCCTTTTATACAGTCGATAGTGTCGCACCATCAATTCCCAGTTGAAAGGAACTCTAACAGCAATGCGGACCATTCTCGTCGCCAACAGAAAGGGTGGTGTTGGCAAGACGCTCATCGCTGTCAACCTGGCGGCAGCCTTCGCACAGCGCGGAGAGCGCGTCGCAATCGCCGATGCCGACCGTCAGCGCTCGGCACTCGGTTGGGTCGAGCGCCGTCCCGACACCGTGCCCCGCATCCGGTCGATCGACTGGACCCAGGCGAGCAGCATCGGCGAGCACCCGAAGAAGCTCGACTGGCTGATCATCGACGCGCCCGGTGCACTGAAGGGTTCGAAGGCCGAAGCACTGATCTCGAACGCGCGTGCTGTGCTGACGCCTGTGCAACCCTCCTTCTTCGATGAGACTGCAACTCGTGGCTTTCTCGAGGACATTGAAGACCTCAAGCGGATTCGGAAGGGCAAGGTCCGGGTGCACCTGGTTGCCAACCGCTCACGGGCGCAGTCACGCGCAGCCAAGGCACTGGAGGGATTCTTCTCGGAGATGGGCCAACGCCCCATCGCGTGGCTGACCGACCGTGCGGTCTACGGCGAGCTGGCAGCCTCGGGCATGGGGATCTTCGACCGCGAGCTGAAAAGCCTGGCACCGATCAAGGAACAGTGGACTCCAATTTTCAACTCAATTTGATATCGAAATTGCGGAACCAATGCTATAAGGCCGCGTTGAACCGATGCTTGAGCGCGCGCAACAGCTATGCCGCACGCAAACAGATCGGTCGAGCAAAAGGCGATAACCGCCTGATAATCCGGAGGATGAAATGCTTCGTAACGCCTTGATCGCCTTCGCATGCTGCACGTCTCTCGTCGCTTGCGAAACTGTCCAAAACAATCAGCGCACGGCCATTGGCGGCGCTGCCGGCGCTGCTGTCGGCGCTGCGGCTGGCACGCTGGTCGGCGGCAATGACAGACGCAACGCACTCGTGGGAGCCGGGATTGGCCTGCTCGCAGGTGCTGCGGTCGGTCAATATCTCGATCAGCAGCAACGCGATCTGGAGGCAAGCCTCGCCGGCACTGGGGCCGAGGTCGAGCGTCAGGGCGATCAGCTCTTGGTCAACCTGCCCTCGGAAATCACTTTCGCGGTCGACTCATCCAACATTCAGGCAGAGTTCTTCCCTGCGCTTGACGAGGTGGCGACCACCTTCAATCGCTACCCCGAGAGCTACATCGACATCGTCGGCCACACCGATTCGACCGGCTCGGATCAGTACAACCAGGCGCTTTCCGAGCGGCGAGCAGGCGAGGTGTCGGGCTATCTCTCCCGTCGCGGCGTGAACCAGGCGCGCCTCGCATCCTTCGGCGTCGGCGAGTCCCAACCCGTGGCGACGAATGACACCGAGGCCGGGCGCGGGCAGAACCGTCGCGTTGAAATCCGCATCACACCCGCCACGAGCGGGTGAGACCGACCGGCGGCAGGTTCTTGACCTGCCGCCCGCCACCTCCATATCACGCGGAATGTCTAATCTTGCCATCCGGTCTGCGAGCCGGCTTCAGCTCTGGACCGAGTTCGCACTGCTGTTCATTGGCGTGCCGGTGCTCATGGTGGTGTACTTCGAAGAGTTGCGGGCGAACCGCTTTCTGTTCCCGTCGATATGGATCCTGGCCACGGTCGCAGCCTTCCTGCTCTGGTGCACCCCTGGCTGGCGCTTCGCCAAGCTGTTCCAGGGCCCGGTGCTGCGCGAGTGGCGCCTGATCCTGCTCTACATCGTCGGCACGGCGGTGACCTGCGTCGCGTTCGTGCTCTGGCTCGTCCCTCACCGGTTTCTCGAGATGCCGCTTTACCGGACCGAGCTCTGGCTTGTGATCATGATCGGCTATCCTCTGGTCTCGGCTTGGCCCCAGGAAATCATCTTCCGTTCGCTGTTCTTCGAACGCTACGGCGTGCTGTTTCCCTCCGACCGGATTGCCATTGTCATGAACGGCGTGATCTTCGGCTTCGGTCACATGTTCTTCGACAGCTGGGTCACGATTGTGATGACCGGCGTTGGCGGCGCGATCATGGGCTGGGCCTACCTGCGCGGGCGATCGATGACGGTCGCCTGGATCATGCACGCGGTGGCCGGTCAGATCATTTTCACCACCGGGCTCGGCATCTTCTTCTATCACGGTGCGGTCAGCCCCTGAGCCGGCACGTGCCCGCTGCTTGACATGCGCGGCGCGAGACGGTCTATCCGAAGCCCGCACCCAGCGCGACGGAGCCCGCCATGCACCCCTATCGCAGCCACACCTGCGCCGAGCTGACATCCGCCCATGTCGGGCAGACCATCCGCCTGTCGGGCTGGGTGCACAGGGTGCGCGATCATGGCGGCGTGCTCTTCATCGACCTGCGCGATCACTACGGCATCACGCAGGTTCTGGCCGATCCGGACAGCCCGGCTTTCGCCGAGGTCGAGAACGTGCGTGCCGAGTGGTGCATCCGCATCGACGGCGAGGTGAAGGCACGCGAACCTGATCTGGTGAACTCCAAGATCCCGACAGGCGAGATCGAGGTATTCATCCGCGCTCTCGAGGTCCTCGGGCCCGCCGAGGAACTTCCGCTCATGGTCTTCGGCGAGCAGGAGTATCCGGAAGAGACCCGGCTCAAGTACCGCTTTCTCGACCTCCGCCGCGAAAAACTCCAGAAAAACATGGGGCTGCGCTCGGATGTTGTGGCATCGATCCGGCGGCGCATGTGGGACATCGGGTTTCGCGAGTTCCAGACCCCGATCATCACCGCCTCATCGCCCGAGGGTGCCCGGGACTTTCTGGTCCCGAGCCGCCTGCATCCGGGCACATTCTACGCCCTGCCCCAGGCACCGCAGCAATTCAAACAGCTCATCATGGTCTCGGGATTCGACAAGTACTTCCAGATCGCGCCCTGCTTCCGCGACGAGGACCCGAGGGCCGACCGCTCGCCGACGGACTTCTATCAGCTCGATGTCGAGATGAGCTTCGTCACCCAACAGGATGTCTTCGATACGGTTTCTCCCGTCATCCGTGGCGTCTTCGAAGAGTTTGGCGGCGGGCGAAAGGTGGATCAGGACTGGCCGCAAATCCCGTTCCGCGATGCGATGCTCTGGTATGGCACCGACAAGCCGGACCTGCGCAACCCGATCAAGATGGAGGTCGTGAGCGAGCACTTTGCAGGCTCGGGCTTCAAGATCTTCGCCTCGCTGCTGGAGAAGCCCGGCAACGAAATCCGCGCCATCCCCGCACCCACCGGCGGGTCGCGCGCGTTCTGCGACCGGATGAACAGCTTCGCCCAGAAAGAAGGCCTGCCAGGCATGGGCTACATCTTCTGGCGCGAGGGCGACCCGCCGGAAGGTGCCGGACCACTTGCCAAGAACATCGGGCCGGAGCGAACTGAAGCGATCCGCCAGCAACTGGGCCTAAACCCCGGCGACGCCGCGTTTTTCCTTGGCGGCAAGCCGGAGACATTCGAGCGTGTTGCCGCCAAGGCCCGCGTCGAAATCGGTCATGAACTGGGCCTCACCGACACAGACCGGTTCGCTTTTGCCTGGATCGTCGACTTCCCGATCTATGAGCGCGACGAAGAGACCGGCCGGATCGACTTCGAGCACAACCCGTTCTCGATGCCCCAGGGCGAGATGGCGGCACTGGAGGGCGATCCGCTGAAAGTGCTGGGTTTTCAGTATGATCTGGCCTGCAATGGATACGAGCTGGTTTCAGGCGCGATCCGCAACCACCGCCCGGAGATCATGTTCAAGGCCTTCGAGATCGCGGGCTACCCCGAGGCCGAGGTCCGCAAACGCTTCGGCGGCATGGTCAACGCCTTCACCTACGGCGCGCCACCCCATGGCGGCTGCGCGGCGGGCATCGACCGGATTGTCATGCTGCTGGCAGACGAGGAGAACATCCGCGAGGTCATCCTGTTCCCGATGAACCAGCGCGCCGAAGACCTTATGATGGGCGCGCCGTCAGAACCCACCAACGAGCAGCTGCGCGAGCTGGGCCTCAGGGTGATCCCCCGCGACTGATGCGGAAGGTTTCGCGGAGTCCCGCAAGCGCACGCAACCGGGATCGGCAAATCCATTCTCGATCTCATGTGGTTCCGTGAAATTCTTCACTTAATCTTCCGCTAACCGGTCCCTTAACCGGATATTCGCGCCAGGGTGGGGTGGTTTCACTCCGGCGTTGAGTCTGCTATTTTTCGTCCATTGCGTTTGATGAAGGAATTTTCCAGTGACCGGACTCGTGTATCTCGACATCTCGATCGGCGTGATCTTTCTGATCCTCGTCTTCAGCCTCTTTGCCGGAGCCATCCAGGAGGCTGTTGCCGCGATCTTCAACCTTCGGGCAAAGACCCTGCGGGCTGGCATCCTGCGCATGATCGGCGACACCAAGGAGTTCCGGAAGTTCTGGAATACCCCGCTCATCGACAGCCTGAAAGGACCGGGCACCTGGACGTCGCGGGCGTTCGATCCCAGCAGCACCGCAGACAATGACACCCCGGACCAGCGCAACCCGTCACAGATTCCGACCAACCTGTTCACCAAGTCCGTGTTGCACCACTTGCGCGAGGAACTGAAGGTCGCCCCGAATGATCTCGGCAGGCTCGTGGAGCGCATCCGCGAGGAGGCCGCGGGCGACAAACCGGGCGAGCTTGTACGCCGCGTTGCCGCCGTGATCGAAGGGGTGGAGAGCCAAACCGACGCGATCGAAGCGGCGATCGGCGCCTGGTACGAAGCTACGCGCGACCGTTTCGCCGGCTGGTATGTGCGGCGCACCCAGTGGGTGCTGTTCGTGATCGGACTGGTGCTCGCGATCATCACCAACACCGACCCGATCCGCTATGGCCAGGAGTTGCGCGAGAACGATGCGTTGCGCAAGCAGGTGGTGGTGATGGCCGAGGAAGTTGCAGCGCTCGATGATCTCGAGGACGTGCTGAAGCATGTCGGTGTCGCAGGCGGGCCGGCGACCAATGAGAACACGGCCGACGATGAACAACTCGAAGCGATCAGGCAGAACCTGGCGAAGCGTCTTTCAGAGCTCAGCGCCGGGCTCGAGAACATCGGGTCCTCGGCGGGATGGAGCCATTGCGGTGACAGCGCGTGGGTCGAATGCTTCCTTCGGACCGCGAACCCGTTCGATACCGGCTACAGGGAACAGCTCAAGCGCAACCCGCTGCTGGGCTGGTTCCTGCTCGCGCTGGCCGTGATGCTGGGCGCGCAGTTCTGGCTCGACACATTGCGCAAGTTCGTCTCGATCCGCTCGGCAGGCGCAGGTCTCCTCGGACAGGACGCCGACCGGAAGTGAGGTCGATCACGCGCTGACCCAACGCAGTTTCCCGTCTGGCACTGGACCCGGGCCGGTTTCCGGTCATCATCGATGACAGACGGAGGGTCAGACATGACGCAATCAAACGCCTTGGGCCAACCGGTCGGCGCGCCGGTCGAGGGATGGACACCACCGCCACGGCCCGTGCGTGCGGAGATGGCGGGACGGTACTGCCGGCTCGAGCCGCTGGTGCCGACCCACGCGCCCGGGCTCTTCGACGCGCTCTCCGCCGATACCGACGGCCGGGTGTGGACCTACATGCCGAACGGACCGTTTGCGGATCTCGCCTCTTACCAGCGCTGGCTCGACGATGCGATCGCCGTGGACGACCCGCTCCAGTTTGCGATCCTCGTCGATGACCGGCCCGTGGGCACCGCGAGTTATCTGCGCATCGATCCGGGCGCAGGCAGCATCGAAGTCGGCTACATCACGTTCTCACCCGCGCTGCAGCGCACGCGCGCCGCCACCGAGGCGATGTATCTGATGATGCAGTGGGCCTTCGAGACCGGCTACCGGCGTTACGAATGGAAGTGCAACGCGCTCAATGCGGGCTCGCGCCGTGCGGCCCAACGGCTGGGATTCAGCTACGAGGGAGTTTTCCGCCAGGCAACCATCGTAAAGGGGCGCAACCGCGACACCGCCTGGTATGCAGCCATCGACAGCGAGTGGCCGCGCCTGAAGCCCGCCTTCGAGGCCTGGCTCGATCCTGACAACTTCGATGCAGACGGGCGCCAGAAGCGCGCGCTCTCGGCGCTCACACGCCCCGTGCTGGTGGCCACCGGCTGAGCCCGGGGCTTGACGCCCGCGCGCCCGACCTCCAGATCAGACGCCGACCCCTTAGGACGGAGCGCACATGCCCACTCCCTCGCCCGAAGCGCTGGACTTTCTGCTGACCCGCCGCTCTCGCCCGGCCAAGACGCTGGGGCCGGAGGCCCCCGGGCGCACCGAGATCGAGACGCTGCTGACCGCAGCGGCCCGCACACCCGATCATGGCAAGCTGGTGCCCTGGCGGTTCGTGGTGATACAGGGCGACGCGCAGACGCGTGTCGCAGAGATCGCGGCCGCCCGGCTCACCGACTTGGGCCAAGAGGCGACGCAGGTCGAGAAGCACAGCAACGCCTTCCGCATGGGCGGCGCGGTCATCGCCGTGCTCGCCGCCCCCGTCGCTTCGCCGAAGATCCCGCGCTGGGAGCAGGAACTGTCGGCGGGCGCGGCCTGTCTTGCGCTTCTGAATGCATCCCTGGCGGCGGGCTGGGGTGCCAACTGGCTGACTGGCCCGCTCACGCATGACGCGGCGTTTCTCGAGACGGCGCTGGGATGGCAGGGCGATGGCTTCGTTGCGGGTTTCATCCACATCGGAGCGGAGACCGTCGCGCCCGCGGAACGCGACAGACCTGACCTCGACGAGATCACGCAATGGCTCTGATCGGCGACTTTCTCAAAGCGCTCGGGCAAATGACGGACCGCCGCTTCGCCTGGGTTCTTGCCAAGGCGCTGGGGCTCACGATCGGCCTGCTGCTCGCGGTGAGCTGGATCGCCGGCTGGCTGGCGGGATTCATTCCAACCGATCTCGGCACGTGGCCGCTGATCGGCGACGTCAGTCTGCCGACCGCGGGGCTGCAGGGTCTGGCGATCGGCGCGGTGCTGCTGGCATCGGCCTTCCTGATGATCCCGGTTGCCGCCCTGTTCGTCGGCATCTTTCTCAACGAGATCGCCGACGCGGTCGAAGCCCGCCACTACCCGGACCTGCCGCAACGCAGGCCGGCGAGTTTCAAGGACAGCCTGATTGCAGCACTTGGCTTCACGGGAGTGCTGGTTCTCGTAAATCTGCTGGCGCTGATCGTCTACCTCTTCTCGGGCCCGTTTGCGCCGCTGGTCTTTTACGCCGTGAACGGCTACCTGCTCGGACGCGAGTACTTTCAGCTTGTCGCCGAGCGCCATCTGCCCGGCGCGGAAGCGGCCTCTCTGCGCAAGGCCAACACGATGAGGACATGGCTCGCCGGGACGCTGATGGCCATCCCGCTGACGATACCGGTGATGAACCTGCTGATCCCGATGCTCGGTGTTGCCACGATCACCCACCAGTTTCACCGGCTGCACAACGCCACACCGCCGGCATCTTCCGGCGTGTCGTCAGGTTGAGCTGTCCGGCCGCGAGAAGAAGGGTATCTCGTCCAGCGTGATCAGGCCGAATTGGATCACCGAGAAGACGACGGCAAACAGCAGTGTGGCCCACAACGTCGTCCAGAGCGCTTTCTTGCCCAGCTTGGGATCCGCGGGCGCGCTGGCAGGCGTTCCGGGCTCGACCTTCCCGGCCTCCGCCTGGCTCACCTGTCCGAGCGGCAGCAGGGCGAAGAACACGATCATCCAGATCACGACGTAGAGCACGATCGCGGAGGTCCAGGCCATTTAAGCTTCCTCGAGTTCAACCAGCGTGCCGGTGAAGTCCTTGGGGTGCAGGAACAGCACAGGCTTCCCGTGCGCGCCGATCTTTGGCTCGCCATCGCCGAGGACCCGCGCCCCATCGGCCTTCAGCTTGTCGCGGGACGCCAGGATGTCGTCGACCTCGTAACAGATGTGGTGGATCCCGCCCGCCGGAGCTTTCTCGAGGAAGCTGGCAATGGGCGACCCTTCACCCAGAGGCTCGAGCAATTCGACTTTCGTGTTCGGAAGCTCGACGAAAACGACGGTGACGCCGTGATCGGGTTCGGGTTGCGGGTCCGACACCGTCGCCCCAAGCGTATCCCGATACAGTGCCGTCGCCGCCGCGAGATCGGGAACCGCGATGGCCACGTGATTTAAGCGGCCAATCATTGCACGCTCCTCTGTGTGACTTTGCGATGACGTAGACCCAAGGGCGTGCGCTGACAAGTGCGGTCACTGCATCCGGCCTCTGGGTGGGTCCTGAGTGTGACGCCGTGCGCCAGGCGGTCATCTGCGCCCGGATCAGAGCTCGCGCACCAACTGCACACCCGGCACCGCTTTGAGCGCACCGCCGATATCCGGTCCCACCGCATACGATCCGGGAAGCTCGACATGCGCCTCCTGGCCGAGATCCGCCAGCGCCAGCACAAGACGCACCGGCCCCTGGCCGCGCCGCACATTCTGCGGTGTCGACAACAGCTCGAGCCGCGTGCGAACGGAATCGAACGCTTCAGTCGCATCGACATGCACCTCGAGACCCGACCTCCCGGCCGCCGCCGCAACCTCGCCCACGGGCGATGCCGCACGCAGCATCAAGCGCGTCTGCCCCTCGTTGACTTCGGCGGCCACCGTGCAGACGAGATTTTCGCCGGGCACCAGCAACTCGTCATGCGCCGTGAGCACGTCTGAGAACACCATGACTTCCCAGAGCCCCTGCGGGTCGGAGAACTCGACAAAAGCAAACCGCGTACCGCGTGCCGACTTGCGGTCGCGTCGAACCGTGAGCGTTCCCGCGATCCGACCCGCCGGGCGTCCGCTGGCGGCGAATTCCGTTTGCGTCTGCACACCCTTGCGCGCGAGTGCGGGCATGAAGTCGTCGAGCGGGTGCCCCGACAGATAGAAGCCGATCGCATCATGTTCTTCGCGCAACCGATCGCCGGGCAGCCAGTCCTCGATCTCGCCGAGGCGTGGTGGCGGCAGCGCCTCTGCGGGATCGCCGAAGAGCGAGACCTGGGCGGAGGCTTTCTCATCATGTGCCGTGGCCGAGTAGTCGACCAGCCGGTCGAGCGCACGCAGAAGCCGTTGGCGGTTCGCCATCAGTTGATCCATGGCACCGGACCGGATGAGGTTCTCCAGCGCCCGCTTGCCCACGGCCCTGAGATCCACCCGGCGGGCAAAATCGAACACGTCCCGGAACGGCTCGTCCGCCCGCGCCTCGACGATCAGGCGCATCGCATCGGAGCCCACGTTCTTGAGCGCCCCCAAAGCATAAAGCACCTGCCCCTCGCGCACCGAGTACGCCGCCGCAGAGCGGTTCACGCAGGGTGCCTTCACCGGCACATTGATGCGCCGGCTCTCCTGCACGAAGGTGTTGAGCTTGTCGGTGTTGTGGATGTCGAGGTTCATCACCGCGGCCATGAACTCGACCGGGTAATTGGCCTTCAGGTACGCCGTCTGGTAGCTCACCACGGCGTAGGCTGCCGCGTGCGACTTGTTGAAGCCATAGTTCGCGAACTTGTCGAGCAGGTTCCAGACCTCGAGCGCTTTCGCCTCGTCGACCCCGTTCTCGGCCGCGCCCTTGAGGAACTTGGGCCGCTCGGCATCCATCGCCTCCTGGATCTTCTTGCCCATCGCCCGGCGCAGCATGTCGGCACCGCCGAGCGAGTAGCCGGCCATCTTGCGGGCGATCTCCATCACCTGTTCCTGATAGACGATGATGCCCTGTGTCTCGTCGAGCAGCGGGTCGATCAGCGGATGAATGGACTCGCGCGGTTCACGGCCGTTCTTGACATTGCAGAACTTCGGGATGTTCTCCATGGGACCGGGACGATAGAGCGCCACGAGCGCCACGATGTCCTCGATACTGGTGGGCTGCATCTGCCGCAGCGCGTCGCGCATGCCCTGCCCTTCCACCTGGAAGACGCCCACCGTGTCGGCGGCGGAATAGAGCGCGTAGGTCTTCTCGTCGTCCAGCGGAATCGCTGCAATGTCGATCTCGACGCCCCGTTCGGCGAGCAAGTCGACGCAGTTCTGGATCACCGTCAGCGTCTTCAGTCCGAGAAAGTCGAACTTCACAAGCCCCGCCGGCTCGACCCACTTCATGTTGAACTGAGTCGCCGGCATGTCCGAGCGCGGATCGCGGTAGAGCGGCACCAGCTCGACGAGCGGCCGGTCCCCGATCACAACACCTGCCGCATGTGTCGAGGCGTTTCTGAGCAGCCCCTCCAGCTTTTCCGAATAGTCGAGACAGGTCGCCACGACCTCCTCGCGCCGCGCCTCCTCGTCGAGCTTCGGCTCCTCCTTGCGGGCCTTGGCGATCGAGAGCGGCTTGACCCCCTCGACCGGGATCAGCTTGGCAAGCCGGTCGCACTGGCCATAGGGCATCTGCAGCACGCGGCCGACATCGCGTACGGCCATCTTGGAGAGCAGCGCGCCGAACGTGATGATCTGCGCCACCCGGTCGCGGCCATACTTCTCCTGCACATAGGTGATCACTTCCTCCCGCCGGTCCTGGCAGAAGTCGATGTCGAAGTCGGGCATCGAGATGCGTTCGGGGTTCAGGAAGCGCTCGAAGAGCAGCCCATAGCGCAGAGGGTCCAGATCGGTGATGGTCAGCGCATAGGCGACCAGACTGCCCGCGCCCGACCCGCGCCCCGGTCCGACCGGGATATCGCGTTCCTTCGCCCACTTGATGAAATCGGCGACGATCAGGAAGTAGCCGGGAAATCCCATCCCCTCGATGATCTCGAGCTCGAAGGCGAGGCGTTTCTCGTAGTCCTCCACGGGGGCTGCGTGGGGGATCACGGCAAGGCGCGCGGCAAGCCCGTCTCGGGACTGGCGCCGCAACTCCTCGATTTCGTCATCGGCGAACTTCGGCAGGATCGGCGCGTGGGTGCGCGGACGGTAGGCGCACCGCATGGCGATCTCGACGCTGTTCTCGACAGCCTCGGGCAGATCGGCGAACCGCTCGAGCATCTCTTCTTCGGATTTCAGGTAGTGCTCGGGTGTCAGCCGCTGGCGCCGGGCATCGTTCAGGTAGGTGCTCTGTCCGATACAGAGAAACGCGTCATGCGCATCCGCCATGTGAGGCGCCTCGTAGAACACCTCGTTGGTGGCGACCAGCGGCAGATCGAGGGCATAGGCGAGCCCCACCAACCCGGGCTCGCTCGCCTCCTCGGCTTCGGTCCGCAAGGCACCATCGGTGCCATGGCGTTGAATTTCGACGTAGAACCGACCCGAAAACATCGCAGCCAGACGCTTTGCCAGCGCCTCCGCCGCCTCCTGGCGCCCCAACCTCAGCAGCACTCCCAGAGGCCCGCCAGCGCCGCCGGAAAGACAGATGACGCCCGCGCTGTGCTTGGATAGGCGCTCGAGGTCCACCTGGACCAGGCCAGAGGCATCGTTCTCCAGATGTGCCGTCGTCGACAGGGCCATAAGGTTTTCATAGCCCTCGCGCGTCTGTGCATAGAGCGCGACCGGCGCGGGCTCCGAAGGCCGGTCGCCCGGCGTCTGCGCGGCATAGGCCAGCGAGAGCTGCAATCCCACGATCGGCTGGATACCAGCCCTGACCGCACCCTCCGAGAACTCCAGCGCACCGAACAGGCTGTTGCTGTCGGCCACCGCGACGGCCGGGAACTGCCGGTCGGCGACCAGTCCCGGGAGCTTCTTCATCGGGATCGCACCTTCGCGGAGCGAGTAGGCCGAATGGACACGCAGATGGATGAATCGAGGTTTGGGCATGCGCCGAGACTATGCCTTTCCAGGGGCCTCGCGCCAGTCGCATTTCCGGGCGAGGTAAACGCAATTTTCGCACTCTTCGGCGATACCCGCCTCGTCATCATCCTCTGGGCATTATGGGAGCGGGACATTGGGCCAGCACACTCCGGAATCTGAATTTCAGCCGAAGCCAAGTTTCAGTGTTCGCAGAAGCATTGCGCATCTCTTCGGCATGACGCGGGAGGCCAGCGACGAGCAGCACCTGGCGCGCCTGAGCGATCATCTGCTGCGCGACATCGGGTTGCAGCGAAGCGAGATCGCGTACGCCGACAAGGCACGCCGCGAGCGCTTCTGAGCGCACACTTGCAGGGGGCGGTCGCTTCGGTCAGGGTGTGGTCGACGACCACATCTCCCGAGGCCCCCGATGTCCGACACCGAAGCCCTTGCCTTCGACGACCCCATGCAACGCCCGCGCTTCACGGGCCTCGCCAGCTTCTTCCGGCTCCCCTATGTCGAGGCATTCGAGGCCAACCCGCCACAGATCGGGGTCTGCGGGGTCCCCTATGACGGAGGCGTCACCAACCGTCCCGGGCCGCGCCACGGCCCGCGCGAGGTCCGCAACCAGTCGTCCCTGATGCGCCGGGTCAACCAGGCGACGGGCATCAACCCGTTCGAGGCAACGACGATCGCCGACATTGGCGATGCATGGATCGCCAAACCCTACGAGCTCGAATCCGCGCATCGCGAGATCGAGGCATTCTTCGCACGTGCCCACGCTGCCGGCATCCGGACGCTTGCGTGCGGCGGCGACCACTCCGTCAGCCTGCCGATCCTGCGGGCGATCGCGAAGGACCGTCCATTGGGCATGATCCATATCGACGCCCATTGCGACACCGGCGACAATTATGGCGGCTCGAGATTTCACCACGGCGCCCCGTTCAAGGTCGCCGTCGACGAGGGGCTCCTCGATCCGAAGAAGGTCGTGCAGATCGGCATCCGCGGCTCGCTCTACATGGGCGACATGTGGAAGTTCTCGTATGACAGCGGCATGCGGGTCATGATGATCGAGGAGGTCGAGGAGCGCGGCTGGCGCGCGTGCATAGACGAGGCCCGCGAGATCGTCGGCGATGATCCGGTCTATGTGAGCTTCGATATCGACAGCCTCGATCCCGCCTATGCCCCCGGCACGGGCACCCCAGAAGCCGGCGGGCTCAGCATGCGCGAGGCGCAAGGCATGGTGCGCAGACTGGCGGGGCTGAACATCGCTGCCGCCGACATGGTCGAAGTCTCTCCCCCCTTCGATGTGGGCGGCATCACCGCGCTCAACGGCGCGACGATCATGTACGAGATCCTCTGCGCAATGACCGCCGGATCCCCCTGACCCCGAGAGCCCGGAAACTGTCAGTTTTTCAGGCAGTTGCTCCGTGCACGGCCCATGCAGAACCCGTGCACGGGCCATATTCAAACGGTTTCGGTCGGGATTGCGCCCTGCATCGCACGGGAGGCGGGCCGTGCTCTTGCTCAGCCCTCCTTGCGCCACACCGAGATGTGACTGGTGCTTTGTGCCGTGAAGGCCTCATGGCACCACCCGCCCCAGCGCTCGGCGCGCGACAGTCCCGCGATGCGCGCCATCAGATCCAGCTCGGCTGGCCAGACATATCGAAAGGGGATCGAGGTGCGCGCGGTCTGTCCGTCCGCCAGCCCTATGTGGTGAGACGTGAAGCGCTGCGTCACCACATCATAGGCGTCGATCCCGATTTGCTGATCGTCGCAGCGAAAGACCACCGTGGTCTCGCCCGGCGGCAGCCGCTGCAGCGCGGGCACGCCCACCTCGACAACAAAGCGACCGCCGGGCTCGAGATGGGCTGCCGCGTTCTCGAAGCAGGCGACCTGTGCTGCCTGCGTCGTCAGATTGTTGATGGTGTTGAAGACCAGGTAGACGAGCGAAAAGGTGCGCCCCAATCGTACGGTTGCAAAGTCGCCGATCTCGACCGGTATCTGGCCGCCACCCGGTTTGGCGCGCAACCGCCGGACCATGGCACGCGACAGGTCAATGCCTTCGACCTCGAGCCCGTGCGCCGCCAAGGCGAGGGCGACGCGTCCCGTCCCGATGCCGAATTCGAGGACACGCCCGCCGGAAGCGGCGCCCGCCAGGAACTCGACGCTCGCGCAAAGGCTCTGCGCGTCGGGAAGGGCATCGTCTGCGTCGTAGCGTGATGCGACGTGCTCATCGAAGTGGCCGTCGTCGTGGGTCACAGCGACCTCCGGCATCCTGCCGCTCAGGCCCGTCTGTCAGCGGCTGAGTTCGCGGGTGGCGGCATCGAGACCGGCGAGCGTCATCGGAAACATGCGGCCGTCCATGATCTCACGGATCATCCCGATCGAATGGGTGTACTGCCAGTGCTTCTCCGGCACAGGATTGATCCAGGCAGCGTTCGGCCATTGTGCGAGCGCGCGCCGCAGCCAGGTCTCCCCCGCTTCGGCATTCCAGTGCTCGTTGGCGCCACCGGGGTAGATCACCTCGTACGGGCTCATCGAGGCGTCGCCCACGAAGACCAGCTTGTAGTCCGGTCCATAGGTGTTGAGCACATCCCAGGTCGGCGTCTGCTGGTCCCAGCGCCGGCGGTTGTCGCGCCAGACACCCTCGTAGAGGCAGTTGTGAAAGTAGTAGTACTCGAGGTGCTTGAACTCGGTGCGCGAGGCGGAAAACAGCTCCTCGACCACCTTTATGTGGTCATCCATTGACCCGCCGACATCGAACAGCATCAGCACCTTGACCGCGTTGTGGCGTTCGGGGCGCAATTTCACATCAAGATATCCGTGCTCGGCGGTCGCGCGGATCGTGCCGTCGAGGTCGAGCTCCTCATGGGCGCTCTCCCGCACCCAACGGCGCAAGCGCTTCAGCGCCACCTTGATGTTGCGGGTGCCAAGCTCGACCGTGTCGTCGAGGTTCCTGAACTGGCGCTTGTCCCAAACCTTGGCCGCCCTGCGGTGGCGGCTTTCATGCTGACCGATCCGGACGCCTTCGGGGTTGTAGCCATAGGCGCCGAAGGGCGAGGTTCCTGCCGTGCCGATCCATTTCGAACCACCCTGGTGACGACCCTGCTGTTCCTCGAGGCGCTTCTTCAGGGTCTCCATGAGTTTTTCCCAACCGCCGAGCGACTCGACTTCGGCCTTCTCCTCATCCGTCAGGAACTTCTCGGCCATCTTGCGGAGCCAGGCCTCCGGCAGCTCCACGGTATCGACACCGTCCGGGCTGGCGGACACCGTCTCGAGCCCCTTGAAGACTTCGGCAAAGACCCTGTCGAAGCGGTCGAGGTGGCGCTCGTCCTTCACCAGGGCCGCGCGCGCGAGGAAGTAGAACTCCTCGACGTCGTAGATCACCAGCCCTGCATCCATCGCCTCGACAAGCGTCAGATGCTCGCGCAGGCTGACGGGCACCTTGGCTTCCTTGAGCTTGAAAAAGAGGTTCAGGAACATTGTGAGGCTACCGGCGCAGTTTCGTGGTCAGGTCGTGATCATCCCCAAACGCATAGGCCACCCACTCTGTGGCGGCAAGACGAAGGGTGTGCACGTCCGACGCGTCAAGGCGGCTGCTGGCCAGCAACTCAAACAGAATCGCATTCGTGAGATCGTCATCCGCACCATAGGCTGTGAAAATCGAGATCAGCTCAACCGCTTCGGTGCGGACCTGAGCGTAGCGCTGCTCTCTGAGATCGAGCTCTGCTAGTCGCAGTCGAAGCTTTGCAATCCTGATGTCCTCCTCCCCGTGGGCATCGCCACAGGTCGAGATGGCGTCCTCGAGGAACCCGCGCGCACCCGTCTCCCGTTGACGGATAGCGATGCTGGCGAGAAGCGTCCTGCCAAAGCAATCAAAAGCCGAGCCGGGTGCGCGGCGAACCGATTCAGCCGCAAGCTGCTTGGCAAAGGCAAGCCGCGTTTCCTCGGAATGATCCGCATCCGCCAGCTTGCGGAGCTGGGTGCGCCAACTGCGGAACTCAAGCAGACGGGTTGCCGGCAGCGGGGGCGCTCCGATGCCCTGCGGGTTGATGCGCGTCAGGATCTCCAGGGCCTTCGAGCGGGTTCCGATCAGGTCCAGCCCCGCCGTCATGTCCGCATCGTAGAGCACGCGCAACATCAGGAAGTCGAGCTTCGTGGGCCAGGCGTGGGCGTTGTCGTCATTGAACATCGTCGGACCGAGCCCGTAGAGATCGTTCCACGTTCCCAGCGCCTGCACGGTTTCTTCGAGCAGGCACTCACGGACCTTGTAGGGCTCGATCGTGTCGGGAATGAAGACGCTCATCCGGCTCAGTACCGCCGATGTTCCCTTCGTCGGCCGTGCGTAGCGTGCAGGGTCTTGCAACAACTCCGCCCAACCCGGTCGTCCAAACACGATGGCACATTGAATTGTCGTTTCCGGAAAGAACTCCTCTCCCGGCACAAAGCGGATCAGTATGTTGGGCGCCTGCGCATTCACGCTCAGGTCGACGCCGGATTCCTCGCGTATCAGACCAACCAAGTTCTCGAGAAAACCGGCGTAGGGTTGCGATGCCTCACCCGCCATGGCGATCGTCACCGGTCCCTCGAACCGGTGGAGATGGAGATAGCGTTCCCCATCCTCGGAAAAATGGGTCAGGTCGATGAAAGCGTCCACGAGGCTTTCATTGGAGTAGGACGTGTGACCGACCGGAACCGCTGAAAGATATCCCTCGGCATCCGGCAGTGCAGCAACCCGGTATGGCTCGGACCGCGTGCCGCATGCGGCTGTCGCGAGAAGGCAGGCAAGAGCAACGATATGTGCGGCAGCTCTCATCGACACCGGCGGGAATCTCTTCGTCAAATTCGTCTGGTCGGCCCAGGCAACCCGTGCAAACGGCTATGGTCATGCCAATGAAGTCGACGATGGCACGTTCAGGCACATTCGGCAACGTGTGGGCTGGGCGTTCGTTGCACAACCCAGGGAGGCGGCGGCGATCACCGGAACTTCATCCTTACACGCCCGCAAGACGTGAGACCTTCTCGGAGAAATTGCCAGCCCCCGACACCCCGCAGTGACAACAGTTGGACTACATCACTGCAACCCAAGCGCCAGCACACGTTTAAGGCGAGCGCTCCCGGCAAGATCAGAATGCTTCCACAGTCCTTCCACAGCGAATCGCTTGAACGTCTGCTCATTGGGTACTACGCCTTCTTTTGTTCAGCATTTTTCGGACGTAGTAGCAGTGAAAAGCCAAAATATTTTTATCAGTTATCGTCGCGGCATCGACAATGATTCTGCCGGCCGTGTCTACGACAGACTCTGCAATTTCTTTGGTGAGTCCCAAGTATTCAGGGACGTTGATGCCTCTACAGAGCTCGTGGGGATCGACTTTGTTGACGTGCTAGAAAAGCAGATTGGTGCGTGTTCCGCGTTCATCATCGTGATTGGTCCCGGATGGATCGAAAACGTAGACCGCCTTTCCCGCGATGACGATTTCGTGAGAATTGAAATCGAGAGTGCGCTTCGACGCAGCGACATTCGGGTGATACCCGTTCTGGTAGAAGACGTTGATTTTCCCGAAGATGATCAACTGCCAGAGTCGCTGCGTCAGATAAGAAGGCGCGGCGCCCTGCGGCTCCGAAACGAGGACTATGCGTCTCCGATCCAGACCCTGATTGATGTTTTGCGTGGGCCGTCGAAGGTTTCAGACGCGCCATCCGTGGCAAATGCGAACTTTGTATCCGCTGAAGCGCAAGACCCGACAAAGTCGAAGGCGACAAACTTGGACGCCTTCAGGGGCGAACAGCGCCAAGTGACCGCGCTGTCCTGTTCGTTGCACGATATGGAGATGCTCGCCGCACGATACGATCCCGATGAAATCGCGCGTATCTCAGAGCAGTCTCACGAGGCATGCGCTCGTGTTGTGACCGGCTGGGGCGGCAACATCGTATCCCAGGAAGGCAGCACAATGCTGGCCTTCTTCGGCCTGCCAACCGCTCAGGAAGATGATGCGGTTCGCGCCGTGCACGCAGGGCTCTCGCTCGGCCGACAAGCACTCGCGGTAGATGGACCGGAGAGTGCGGAACTCAAGTTTTGTATCGGGATTGCCACCGGCATCGTCACCGTTGCCGAGGAGCAGGATGATGATGGCATGCCGGAGATCACAGGCGAAGTGCTTGTGCAGGTTGAAAGGATGCGTGCACAGGCAGGTGAGGCTCAGACCGTCGTCGCCCGCACAACGCAGCGTCTGCTTGGCACGGGCTTCGACTTCGCACCGGCGGCGCGGCCAGCGGGCAGGCAAGACTGGGCGGGTCAGGCGGTCATCAGCGCCCGTGAACCTGAGAGCGTGCTGGGAAATGCCGAAGCACGCGCCTCCACGCCACTCGTTGGCAGGCGCAACGAACTGGGCATCCTTTCGGACCGCTGGGCATGGACCAAGGATGGTGATGGCCAAGTGGTTTTGCTCGGAGGCGAAGCGGGCATCGGGAAGTCGCGCCTGATCGGCGCACTGATGCAGCAGGTGCAGAGTGAGGTGCACACAACCGTCCAGCTCTTCTGCTCACCCTACCATTCGAACAGCGCGTTTCATCCGGTCATACGCCATATCGAGCGCATCGCCGGATTTGCGCCCGAACACTCGCCGGCTCAGCGGCTCGAACGCCTCGCGGCACTCGTGCCCGAGTCGACGCCGCGACGCACCGAGGTGACTTTGCTTGTCGCGTCGCTGTTGTCGATACCGGTAGAGAACGACCTGCCATCCATTGAACTCAGCCCGGAACAGCGCAAGCGGCGCACCCTCGAGGCACTCTGCGACCTCATCGTCGCGCTCGCCAAGCAGCGCCCCGTACTCTTGATCTGCGAGGATGTGCACTGGATTGATCCCAGCACGTTTGAACTCCTGACCATGACGATCGACCGGGTTCGTCGCATACCGGTGATGCTGGCAATCTCGTTCCGGCCTGATTTCGTCGCCCCGTGGATCGGACAGGCGCACGTCACGGTGCTGCACCTGAACCGGCTCGGGCGCAAGCAGAGCGAAGCGATCGTGGCGCGCCTGTCAGAGACGGCCCCCCTGCCCGATGCGGTGGCGGATCAGATCCTCTCCAAGGCTGATGGCATTCCGCTCTATGTCGAGGAACTCACCAAAGCAGTGCTCGATTCCGGGATCGCCAGCGATCTCGAGCATGGAGCGGCGATCTCTGGCAAACTGGACCGGATAGAGATCCCGGCATCGTTGTCGGACTCTCTGATGGCCAGGCTCGATCGGCTCTCGCCGGTCAAGGAAGTGGCCCAGTTTGGCGCAGTGATCGGGCGCGAGTTCTCGCACGAACTGATTGCGACCGTCACCAACCAGCCGGAACAAGAGCTGCGCGCAGCACTTGCCCAGCTCACCCAGGCCGAATTGATCTTCCAGGTCGGAACGCCACCCGCCGCGACCTACACATTCAAGCATGCACTGATACGGGACGCGGCCTACTATTCCCTGCTCAAGCCGCGGCGCCAGCAGATCCACGCGCGCATCGCCCAGGCGTTGCAGCAGGCAAACGAAACACGCAAGAACGAGTATGGTCTCGAGCTCCTGGCCCAGCACTTCACACAGGCCGGTCAGACTGACGTTGCGGTGACCTACTGGCAACGCGCTGCCAATCGAGCCCTCGGCCGGTCGGAGAACAAGGAAGCGATATCGCTCCTGCAGAGCGGCCTCGACCTGGTCGGCGAGATCCCGGACAAGCCTCAGCGCCAACACAAGGAACTGGAGCTGCGTATCGCCATCGGTGTCCCCTACATCGCAGTCAAGGGGTACTCAGCACCAGAAGTCGAGGAGAGCTACAGCCGCGCCTACGAGCTGTGCGAGGCCCTTGGCAGCACCAGGGAGAAGGCAACCGTGCTGCAGGGTCTCTGGGCCGGTTGTTTCGTGCGCGGCGAGTTGGCACGCGCTCACGGCATCGCCGAGCAGCTGGTCCAGGCCAGTCAAAACGCGGAGTCGGCCCTTCGGGCAGCCCATGCACACCGCGCGATCGGGTCCACGCTTTTCTACATGGGAGAGTTCGAAGCGGCGGCCAAATGGTTGGACCGGGGGATCGCACTGCAGCGCGACTTGCAGGAGTGGGGGGAACACCGAACCCATCTGCTCGCGCATGGCGAACACCCTGGCGTGCATTGTCTGCTCTATTCGGCTTGGACCGAGTGGTTCCTCGGCAACGCTGACCGCGCCAGCGAGGCCGGCTCGGAGGCCCTCGACCTCAGCAGGCGCTTCTCGCACCACCACAGCATCGCGCTGGCGATGGGGTTCAATGCTGTCCTGCTGAGTCTGCGACGCGACTTTGACGCGGCGCTCCGCCAAGCGGATGAAGGCATTGCGTTCGCGCAGAAGCACGACCTGCCGCAATCTCTCGCAAAGTCGACGTTCTGCCGCGGCATCTCCCTCGTAAATCTCGGCGAGCCCCTCCGCGGACTTGCGGCGATCGAGGAGGCCGAACGAATCTGGCACAGGATCAAAGCGCGCCTCGTGCTCACGCAATGGCTCGGGCTCAAGGCAGAGGCGAACATTGCCTTGTCGCGTTTTGAGGACGCAGCCAAGTCATTCGCCGAGGCCAGGAACCTCGCCAGCGCGACGGGCGAGGCCTACTACCTCGCCGAGATCGACCGGCTCGAGGGGACAGCACGTCTTGCGACCGGAGATCGCGCCAGCGCCACCACCCTCTTTGAACGCGCGATAAGCCGGTCCCGGCAGCAGGGCGCCAAGTCACTCGAGTGGCAGGCGACGGTCAGTTTGGCAAAGCTTCATCGCAGCCAGGGAGAGCAGGACCGGGCGCTCGACCTTCTGGCCACCGCGAAAGCCGCCATGTGGGGCGGGTCTGTCTCATCCTCTCCGCGCGAGACGCAGCAGCTCATGGAACTGCTCGGCCCGGCGACGGAAGGTGAGCTTCGACGCCTGTGAGTTCTTCGTAGGGCTTGATCACCGCCGTACAGCCTTCCTGCCCGTGGCCCTTCAGTTCAGCAAGCGCGTAGGTTTGCTCAACAGACCGCGCCATGAAGCTTGGCAATCCGGCGGCCTCGAGACACTCAGCGTAGTAGCGCACGTCCTTGTGGGCGTTGGCGAGCGACATGTGGGGGGCGAAGTCTCGCTCCAGGGTCAACTTCCCATAGAGATCCATCATCCCCGAACGGCCGCCGGCAGCCGAGATGATGTCGATCACCTTGGTCATGTCGAGACCCTCCTTCGCCGCCATCGCAAACCCCTCGCACCAGGACGCGACATTTGCGAACGCAATGTAGTTGTGGATCAGTTTGAGCCGGATGGCATGGCCGGCAGGTCCCACGTGGAAGATGTTCTCTGCATAGGTGTCGAAGACCGGGCGCAGCGTCTCGAGCACGTCGTCGTCGCCACCGTAGAGGATGTTCACTTCGCCGCGCTCCGCATGCGCAGGCGTGCGCGTCATCGGCGCTTCCGCGTATCTGATACCGCGTGCCTCGCAAGCGACGCGCATCTTGTCCACGTGATCAGCGCTCACCGTTGTATGGTCGAGAAAAACGGTGCCCTCGCGCATGGCTGAAAGAGCGCCGCCCGAGCCGAGCGCGATCTGCTGCACCGCTTCTGCCGTCGTGACACAGACGGCGAAGACATCACAACCGGCGGCGATCTCTGCCGGTGACCCGTCAGCCCGGGCACCCGATGCCACGACATCCGCCACCCGCGCGGGATCCAGGTCGGCGACGTGTACCTCGAGCCCATTCTTGAGCATGTTGCGCACCAGGCCACGCCCCATGCCGCCCAGTCCAATGAACCCGATTTGCCGCAACGATGAACCGTGCTTCGTCATCCAATAGCCCTCTTGTGCTGATCCCGACTGCGTCCCCGCAGTTGACGTGCGGCGGGCAGAACGATCAAGCGCGATCGCACGCCAACCGCCCAACGGCCACGTTTGCGATCGCTCAGCGGAAGCGTGACAACAGGTGCATCGGGAACTCGCCGTATCCTTTGGCGAGGGGCACGCGTCCAACATACTCACAGCGGAACCTGTCGGGCGCGTCTACCGCGAGCGCGGCCGCGGCGGCCTCCGAGACATAGACAAGCCCCTCCGGCGTGATGGGTTCCACGCGTGCCGCGCGGCTCACATGATAGCCAAAGAAGTTCGTCCGCTTCAGCACCGGATCATAGGCCTCGAACACCGGTCCGTAGTGCAGCCCCAGCCGAAGTCCGAGCCGCTCGGGAACGCCGATCGCGCCCGGATCGATTCCCCTCACCGCTGCCTGCAGTTCAAGCGCGCAGTCGGCGGCCACGGACACGTCGTCATCAAACACGAGAAACAGGCCATCGCCCCAGGTGTTGCGGAACTTGATCTGATGGTCGAACTGCTCGAAGACATGCGCGCACGTCCCGAGCACGACATTGACGAACGCAGGCAGCTGGGCATCGGAGAGTTTGCTGAAGCCCTTGATATCACCGAAGATCATCGTGTGACGCTTGCGCTCATCCGGCCGCGGACGATGGACGGGCGGCGTCCGGAGCACAGGGGCCGTGCCGTCTTCGGTGGGCGAAACAACATGCTGGCGCTGCACCGACCGGCTGCCGATCTCGAGATCGAACACCGTGCCGAACTTCTCCTGATCACCCGGCATCTGTCCGTCCCAGACGGCAATCTGATGGACTTCTGCGCCCAGCATCTGTCCGCGAAGCTTGGCAAGTCCCAACGCGAAGTGGGATGCATAGTTGAACAGCTCATCATGGCCGAGATGACCGTCCTCGGTCACGAAGTGGACGTCGTCGGCGCCTGAAAGACAGGCGTTGAAGCGTTCGACCCAGCCTTCTCCAGACGGCCGCACGGAGATCTCAATGAACTCGTCGAGCTGGAAGGGCAGCACGACGTCGAGCTCTCCTCCGCGCGCGAGGAGCGCCTCGGCAATGAGGATATCTGATCCCGCCGCGAGAGACCCGACCCCGAACTCGATCCGGTTCTCTTCCATGATCCGGGCCGCTTCAGCCTGCACGCGGTTGAACTGCGAGGCCGGCAGGCGTCCTTCGGCACCGTTGCGTGGGGCGAGGTGGCCGCAGAAGTGTGCGACGCGGGGCGGCTGCAGGGGATCCAACAATGCGGGATCGCTACCGAAGTGGGAAACGAGCCGGGCAAGTTGTGCGCGGGTCGTGGACACTGCCGCAGCATCGGCGTTCGATGCGGCGCCCGCGAGGCGGAGGGCATCGCCCGCCTCCGCTTCTTTGCCGAGGATCAGCAGCGCCTCGGCACGCGTTGCGGTCGCATAGAAATCTTCCTGGGCACCTGTCAGATCGCGGGCGACCTCGGCCCACTTCCGGGCGATCTCGCGGCGCCCGGCAAGCGACATGAGCGTCGCGACATTGATCGCCGGGAAGAAGTTGCCGGTGTCCGCCGCGAATGCCCGCTCGTAGGCTTCCGCCGCCTTGACGAGCGCCGCCTGCCGGTCCGCCCCATCACGCTTGATCGCCTCATCTTTCAGCAACCGCCCGCGCAAGGCGAGGACATCCGCGTCCTTCTCGTTTCCGTCGAGACCCCAGGCGACAAAGTACTCTGAGGCAATTGTCGTCGCGCCTGCTCGCGCCAGCGCCAGCACGCCACGATGGCGCAATCCCACATGCTCCGGGTGCGCGTCCACCGCTGTGCGGGCAAGATCAAAGGCCTTCAGATACTCTGACCGGCGCAGGAGCGAGCGCACATCGCCGAAAGCGCGCTCTGCTTCAGAAACCGTCATCTCATCTCCACGCCTGATCACAATGGGTAGGCGTATTCTCCCGGAGGCTCTACCGCCTGAGAGACCAGGCTTTCAAGGCCCTCGGTCCCTGTCGCCGGCTCATCCGAGCCACCCCATGCGAACCGCAATTGTCATGCCGATCATGCCCACCAGAAACGCAGGTATGGCATGGGCCAGCGCATACTGCACCTTGTCTGCCGTATTGCCCCCACGCAGCCCGGCACGCCGCCAGCCGAGCCACCCCGCGCTCAGCGCCAGTATCAGGGCAATTACCATCCTTCGGCCTCCGTTCAGAACCGTCTCAGCCGGCCTACCACGGGCGCGTCGGCACCATGGGCGTAGGCCGCCCAGCGCGTTGCACGATCGAAAAGCGCCCGCGCCTCGGCATCGTTCTCCAACAGCACCTGTGCACGTGCGCGAAAGGTGAGGGCTGCAGCCACAAGCTCTTCACGCCCGTGGGCCGCAAACGCCACCGCCAGACCCTCCGACGCGTCGAGTGTGCCTTGATACTCCCTGCGCTCGAAGAGCGCCACCGCCCGGTCGAGCCGAAGTGCCGCAAGCCGGATATCTTCGGGCCCATGCACGGACTTGCAGACCTCGATTGCGTCTTCCGCTGCCGAAAGTGCTGCCTTCTCGCGACGCACGCGACGCATGCTCGCAAGAACCCTGAGCGCCTCACAGTGATAGGCGGAGCCCGGCCAATTGCGCACCGCTTCATCGCGCAGACGCTCGACGTCCCTGACGGCCGCGGTGGATCGGGTGTCGCCAGAACCAAGCACCCGATGCAGCCTGTCGCGCCAGCGCTGCGCGCCTTGCTGGTCCAGCGCGGGCAGCGCCGCCCCGGCCCGGCCCGCAGGGTTCATGCGATCCAGAACGATGCGCGCCCGCTCAGCGGTCTCGCGCCGGCCCAGCCCGGTCTCAAGCAGCGGATCATAGGCGACGCTGAGCATCAGATAGTCGAGGCGGGTCGGCCAGACATGGCCATCGTCGTCATTGAAGATGCTGGAAGAGAGCGCGTAGAGATCGTTGGAGGGTCCGAGCGCCTGCGTGATCTCCTCCATCAGGCAGGCCCGGATCTGATGCGGCTCCCCGGTGTCCGGGATAAACACGGTGCGTGCACTCAGCGACTGCTCGACCTCTGCGTGGCGGTCGTGATGCCCGCGCCCGGCGACATAGCCGCTCCAGCTCGGCACGCCGGTGACGAAAATACAGAGATTGGTCGTCGCCTCGGCGAACTCGCGGCCGGGCACAAACTGGATGACCAGATTGTGCGGCGGGTCGCGGCGCGCGACATCGATGTTCGTGAACCGGCGCACCTCGCCCAGAAAATCGTCGACAAATCCGACGTACTGCTCCGAACCGGGACCGGTCAGGCCGACGGCCACCGGCGCTTCGTATCGCACGAAGTTTGGCCGGCTGGCGCCCCACTCGAGATCATGGGTCAGCCGCACGAAGAGATCCGCAAGATCGCCATTGTCATAGGACGTATGGCCAGCCGGGACTGCGGTGCGGAACACCGGCTGTTCGGGTTTCGGCGCGACCTCGAATGGTTGCGTGCGCCCGCATGACACCAGCACGGCGAAACTCAACAGCCAGAACAGGGCACCTGTCCGCATGCCGCCGCTCAGCGCTGATACTTGACGAACGGGGTCAGGGTGCCGATCCGGTCGTAGAGCTGGCGCGCGGTCGCATTGAAGTCCTGCGTCAGCCAGTAGACGGTCGGACAGCCCGCCGCATCACCCGCAGCGTAGACGGCCTCGATCAGCGCACGTCCCGCACCGGTGCCGCGGGCGCTCGGATCGACAAACAGATCCTGCAGATAGATCACGTTTTCGACCCGCCAGCAGTGGCGATGGAAGAGGTAGTGCGTGAGACCGATCAACGTGCCGTCCTGTTCGGCCACCAGCCCGTGGAAGTCGTGGGCATCGTCGCCGAGAAGCCGCTGGAACGTGGTCTGATAGACCTCCTCCGTAACGCTCGCCTCGTAGAATTCGAGATAGCCGGTCCACAAGCGGCGCCACTCCGCCTCGTCACCTGCTTCAAGCGGTCTGATCGCCACCATCGCTCACCCCTTCATATGCTGATCGACCACCCGCTGCAGAAGCGCCACGTAGTGCGGGAAGCCCGGCACGTCGAGGCCCGGGACCTTGCCTTCCTCGTCCCAGAGCCGGACCTGAATGATCTCGCTCAGATTTGGATTTGCCGCGAACGCCGTGCATTCGTCGGTCCCCATCGGCCCGCCCTGGAGCTCGAGCGAGTGGATCGACGCGGCCGAAAGCCGATCATAGTAGGCGGGATCGGTGGCGCATAGGTAGCGCTTGGCGTCCACATGCAGGCGCACGCAATCGGTCACGATCGCCGGGAAGAACCGCTCGAGGATGCGCGCACCGGCCTCTTCGTGCCGGCTGTCGATCCCCTGATCAGCCGCGTCCTCGGGAAACTCGTGCGTGAAATGACCGACATCGTGCAGCAGCGCGGCCGCGACAACCTCGTCTGACGCCCCGGCCGCCGTCGCCAGCGCAGCACCCTGCAGCATGTGCTCGGCGATCGTCACCGGTTCGCCAAGATACTCCTCGGCTCCGCGGCGCGCAAAGATGTCGCCGAGGAAGGCGACGATGTTCGTCCGATCGAGTGTTTCCGTCGCAAGCATCGGCCTGATCCTGTCCCAGCCGCACAGCCGAGTCGCCGACTGCACGCGGCGCACTCTGCCCGCGAAGTGGGAGCGATGGAAGACCGCGCGATCTCAGCCCGAGCAGCTCGCCCCGCCCAGAACACAGAATTTCGCACAGTGCGGATGGTTGAGCTTCACCGGACCCGCCGCATCGGCAAGGGTCGCGCCGAGCTCGAAGGCGGGATCATAGGCGAGCAAGGTGCAGGCGAGCACCGCCGGGCGCACGGCGTCGCGCCGACGCACGACCATGCGGGCGCTCGCACACATGACACTTTCCGGGCGTTTGCCCAGACTGTCCCAGCATGCGGTCGTGATCTCCGGCACGTCTGCTGCCTCGTCCATCTCCGGAAACAGAACGAGCGCCGAGGGATCGTCGGCATCGATGGCGAAGTCTTCCCGGGCGAACAGGCGCGCAAATCCTGCGCGGCAGGTTGCCTCGTCCTCCTCGTAGATCGAGCGCCCGGCAACCGCCATGCGAATCCCCGTATCGCGGAGCCAGCGCATCCCTTCGATTGTCTTGGCGAAAGTGCCTTCGCCCCGCTCGCCATCGTGGGTCACCGCGCAGTGATGATCGAGCGATACCCGCAGCGTCAGCCGATCGCCATAGAGCCGGGCAAGTTCAGACAGACGCACCCGCACCGAGGGCCGCATCATTGGGCGCATTGCATTGGTGAGCACCAGAACCTCGAACCCTCGCGAAAGTGCAAGCGCCAGCATGTCCGGCATCTCCGGGTTCATGAACGGCTCGCCACCCGTGAAACCGATCTCGCGCACGGGCCACCCGTCGCCGGCAATCTCGTCGAGGTATTCACGGACGTCCTCGAGGGTGAGATAGGCAAGCGCGTCGTTGGTGGGGCTCGACAGGATGTAGCAGTTGCGGCAGGCGATGTTGCAGAGCGTGCCGGTGTTGAACCACAGCGTCTGCAGGCCGCTCAAGCTGACTTCGGCGCGCAGTTCACCGGTGGCGGTACAGTCCGGGTTCGAGAACTTTGCGATGGGCCACGCCCGATCGGTCGTGGTTTTGGGCTCGTTCATCAAAGGCTCGCTGTTCCTCCGGTGGGCCGCGACACCGCGTGCGTGGTGGCGCGAGCGGGTTTGTCGGGCATCGCACCACCCGATGTCAACGTAGCTTCAAGCGTCTAAACGGATCGTGATCGAGCCGCCGTCAGCACCGAGAATATCGGTTTGCGGAAGGAACCGAGCGCCCGCGGGTGAGCCTTCGCCGACAGCGATCCCTGTCTGAGACACATCGTGGACGATCCGGCGCATTCCGTCACATTGGCGCTCCATGCCATCTGCGCTACCTTCGCGTGCATGAGCGAATTGCCGCCGCATATCGAGCCGCACACCAAGCCGCTTTCCATGCTCGAGTCCCTCGCCGCATCCAGGCGCAACGTGCTCGAGATCATTCCGGGCCTGGCTTACATCCAGCCGATGATCTCGGGCCGCCTCGGCTCGCGCTGGCATATGGTGCAGGACCCTGCAGCGTTGAAGCGGGTCTTCCTCGACAACGTCACCAACTATCCGAAATCCGAAGTGATGCTGCGCATGCTGCGCCCGGCGGTTGGCGACAGTCTCTTCACATCAGACGGGGCGGCCTGGCGCTGGCAGCGCCGCGCGGTCGCTCCCGTCTTCGCCCAGCGCAACGTCAACGCGCTTGCCCCGGTGATGACCGCAACGGCCGAACGCGCCGCCGAGCGCCTTGCGGGATCGGAGCCCCGCGAGATGGTGTCGGAGATGCTCTCCGCCACGTTCGACGTGATCTGCGATGTCGCGTTGTCCGGGCGCGAGCATTTTGACGCCCAGCGCTACGGTGCCGCCATCATCCGCTATTTCGAAACTGCGGGCCGGGCCTCGCTGCTGGACTTTCTCAAGGTCCCGAACTGGGTTCCGCGTCCGGGCGCGGTCCTGGGCCGGGGCTCGGTGAAGACCATGCACAAAATGGTGGCCCAAGCGATCGAGGCGCGCCGTCAGGAAGCGCCGTCGGACAAGGCCGATGACCTGCTCGATCATATGCTGAACGCCGAAGATGCCCAATCGGGGCGGCGTATGAGCCCGACCGATGTGCTTCACAACATGCAGTTCTTCATCGTGGCGGGCCATGACACCACGGCGCTCGCGCTATCCTGGTCGCTCTATCTGCTGGCAACGCACCCCGAGTATCACGACCGCGCCTCGGAAGAAGCGCTGGCGGCGATCGGGGATGCCCCGGCCACGGCACCGGACCTTGAAGCCATGCCCTATGTGCGGCAGGTGATCGAGGAGGCCATGAGGCTCTATCCGCCCGTCGGCCTCCTGGCGCGCAACGTGCTGGACCCCGATCTGCTGGGCGGGCGCGAGATCATGCCCAACGACACGCTGTTCATCCCGATCTATGCGCTCCATCGCCACGAGATGTGGTGGGACCGGCCAAACCACTTTGATCCGGACAACTTTTCGCCTGCCAGCACCGAGGGCCGTGACCGCTATCTGTATCTGCCATTCGGTGCCGGGCCACGGGTGTGTGTCGGCGCGAACTTTGCGATGATGCAGGCGCAGATCATTCTCGCGACCCTCGTCGCCCGCTATCGGTTCCACGCCATCGAAGACCGTGTGCCAAAGCCGACCATGCTGATGACGCTCCGGCCCGAGCCGGGTGTGTTCCTCACCGCCGAACCCATGCACCAATTGCGCGGGAAATCCGCAGCCTGATTTCAGCCCCCTGTCGCAGGGCCGTGCGCTGCGCTAGAGACAGGCGATGACCGACGCTGCCCTTTCGATGGATCAGGACCGACGCGCCCGGCGCGCAGTCGCCGTGCTCGTGTGGGCGCAATCGGTGCTGGGCGCGATGTTGCCGGTGCATTTCATCCTCGCCGGTCTGATCGGACAACTGCTGGCCGAGAACAAGGCTCTGGCGACGCTGCCGGTCTCGATCACGGTGCTGACGACCACCCTCCTGGCGCCGGGCATGTCGGCACTGATGGGACGCTGGGGACGGCGCACCGGAATACTGCTGGGCGCAATGGGCGGAACAGCGGGCGCACTGTTGGCGATCTATGCCATCGAGGCGCACGATTTCCACCTGTTCCTCGTGGCATCGGCGCTGTTGGGCACGTACCAGTCGGCACACGGGTTCTACCGGTTCGCCGCAACCGATCTCGCGTCGGCCGAGTATCGCCCGCGTGCGATATCATGGGTCATGGCCGGCGGACTGGCTTCGGCCGTGATCGGCCCGGAGCTGGTTGTGCAGTTCCAGGACCTGCGCGCGCCAGTGCCCTTCTCCGGGGCGTATCAGGCGGTCATTGTCGTCAATCTGATCGGCGTGCTGCCAGTGCTTCTGCTGGACATTCCGACACCGGCGCGCCGCAAACGTGGCCAACGCGCGGGACGCCCCTGGTCAGAGATCCTGGCCGATCGCCGGGTGGTGATCGCGATGCTGTGCGCCATGATCAGCTATGCGCTGATGAACCTCGTGATGACGTCCACGCCGCTCGCCATGGTCGCGTGCGGCTTCGCGACCGAGGACGCAGCGGAGGTTGTGCGCATCCATGTCCTCGCAATGTTTGCGCCGAGCTTCGTCACCGGGCATCTGATCAGCCGCTTCGGCACATCGCGCATCATCGCGGTCGGTCTGATCGCGCTGGCGATCAGTGCCTTCGTCGCCGTCGCCGGGATAACGTTCGTGCACTTCGGTATTGCGCTCGCGCTGCTTGGCATCGGCTGGAACTTCGGCTTTATCGGTGCAACCACCCTGCTGGCGAGCGCGCACGCGCCGGAAGAACGCGCACGCGTACAGGGGGTCAATGACTTCCTGGTCTTCGGGTTGGTGACCGTCGCCTCATTCGGGTCTGGTGCGCTGATGGCGTCGATTGGCTGGGAGGCGGTCAACTACGCGATGCTGCCGTTCCTCGGCATCGCTGCCGCAGGCCTCGCCTGGCTGGCCCTCAGCCCGCCCTCCGAGCCGGATCGAACCGCCTGACTATTCTTCGAAGACGCTGTTCGGGATCGTGCCCACGTTGCCGAGCGCCTGTTCGAGAACGGTAAGTTCACGCCCGAACGTCGGCGTGGTCTTGGTCACCAGATCGACGACCTGCCCGTCTGACAGGCCGTACTGATTCACCGAGGACACGATGTCGGTCGAGTCAAAGCGGATCGCCACGACCCTGCGGTCCAGCACTTTCGGTTCCTTGTAGGTTTCGCGCTTGATCCGCGTCGCCACGTAGTACCAGCCATCCTCCGTGAAGATGCCCGTGCTGCCCGGACGGCCGATCTTGCGCCGAACCGACCCGCGTGTGTCCTGGCCGACCCGGATCTGATCAAGCTCCTCCTGCACAGGGGCATATCCGTGCGAGTCGATGACGGGCGAGCACCCCGCGACCCCCAGACCGATCCCAAGCAGTGTGGCGGCAAGCCACGTTGTCCAACGGGTTTGAGGCATTGTTTTAGCTCCAACAAACACCCATACTTTTTCCATTGCCCTACCGTGCCACCCGGTGCATTGCAAGCAAAGTGCCCGGGGACCGTATGCGAGTTGGAACCCGGAGGAGGCAGAGATGGGAAGGCGCGACGCTCCCCGCGAACACAGTGACGAGGCGCATCCCGCCTACGCCGATCTGATCGACACGCTGCGACTGAACCGGGCGTCAACGGTTGCATTCGATGTGCGCCCGGACAGCGACGCGCTCGAGCGGATCGCGGCGTTTCTCGAGATCCCGCGTGTCTCGAGCATGCGCTACAAGGGCAACCTGAACGGCTGGGGCGAGGAAGGCTGGCGAGCCGAGGGCCGGCTGACCGCCAAGGTCGAGCAGAGCTGCGTCGTCACGCTCGGTCCCGTCGAGAGCAAGATCGATCTTCCCGTGAGCCGGACCTACGTCCCGCAGCACCTCTACGCCAGGCTGATCACGCAGGAAATGAAACCGAGCGACGAAGACGATCCCGATCTCTTTGCGCGGCACATCGACCTCGGCGCCCTCGCGATCGAGGCCCTCGCACTGAGCCTCGAGCCCTATCCGCGCGCTCCCGGCGCCGCATTTTCATCCGTGCAGGCGGGCGGGGACACGGACGGCGACGATGCCGCGGAGACCACGCGACCGTTTGCGGGGCTCGAAGCGCTCCGCGCACGTATGTCGGGAAAGTAGCCAGGCAGGCTGCCGGCAAAAGGTGACAAAAAACGGTTGCCCGTCAGACAAAACGCGGTATGTTCCGCCACTCGATTCTGAGGACTTAACAGCATCGCCGGGTTTACATTGCGCGATGCGGCGCCAGCGGCAACGGGGCGCGCTCGGCGTAACCCGGCAGGATGAACAGAGGTAAGTATGGCCGTCCAGCAAAACCGGGTCACGCGCTCGAAGCGCAACATGCGCCGCTCGCACGACGCGCTGAGTGCTGCGATTTCCGCCGAATGCCCAAATTGCGGCGAGCTCAAGCGTCCACATCACGTCTGCGCAGCCTGCGGCTACTACCGCGACCGCGAGGTCGTGAGTCAGGCCGAGGAAATTGATATCGACGACGACGCGGCATGACCATTTGATGCGGGACCGCCCGCATAGTGCGGGCGCGGCCGGCGAACCATCCGGACAGCATATGCACGGCAGCACGGTCATCTCCGTCGATGGAATGGGCGGAGATCTTGGCCCAGCGCCGTTGATCGCGGCCATGGCGCGTGCCGTGCGCGCCGACACCGATCTGCGGTTCATCCTGCATGGCGACGAAGCGATCCTGTCGCGCCTGCTGTCGAGACGGCCCAAGCTCGCGGCGGCCTGTGATCTGCGCCATGCGGACGATGTCGTGTCGATGAGCGAAAAGCCGTCGCGCGCGCTTCGAACCGGTCGGCGCAGTTCGCTCTGGGGCGCACTGCAGAGCGTGGCAGACGGCGATGCACGCATTGCGCTCACCGCCGGCAACACCGGGGCGATCGTTGCGATGTCGATGCTGGCGCTGCGACGCGCACCGGGGGTCAATCGACCAGCGATCGCCGTGCACTGGCCATCACGAACGGCACAAGGCTTCAACATCGTGCTCGATGTCGGCGCGGATGTCCGGGCAGATGCGAAAAGCCTGCTGCAGTTCGCGGTCATGGGAGCCGAGTATGCCCGCCTCTCGCTGGGTGTGGAGCGGCCGCGGGTCGGTCTGCTCAATGTCGGCGCCGAGGAAACCAAGGGCCGGCAGGAGCTTCACGAGGCAAAGGAACTGATCGAAGCCAAGCTTGCCGAGGTCGATCCCGGATTTGACTTCGTCGGCTACATCGAAGGCAACGACATCCTGTCCGATCGGATCAACGTCGTGGTCACCGACGGCTTCACCGGCAACATCGCCATGAAGGCCGCGGAAGGCACCGCCACGTTCATCCGCGAAGCGCTCAAGCAGGCCTTCAGCCACTCGATCCTCTCACAGATCGGATCGCTCTTCGCGCTCACGTCGCTCAAACGTCTGCGCAAGCGCATCGACCCGCGACGTGTGAATGGGGGTGTGTTCCTCGGCCTCAACGGAGCCGTGGTCAAGAGCCACGGCAGCTCGGACGCTGTTGGATACGGATCGGCGATTGATCTCGCCGTTCAGATGGCCAGCCGCGATTTTCCGAGCCACGTCGCCGAGCAGCTTGCAATGCTGGAAGAGCAAGGGTTTAGTGGCGCCAAGGACGGGGAACTGCGGGGGAATGCAGGCGGATGAGCGTCGTACGATCCATCGCGCGTGGATGCGGCCACTACCTGCCCGAACGTGTGATCACAAACGCAGAACTCTCCGAACGCATCGACACTTCAGACGAATGGATACGGGCGCGCACCGGCATCGGCCAGCGCCACATTGCCGCGAAAGGCGAGCTGACGTCCGATCTTGCCGTGGCGGCGGCGCGCAAGGCCCTGACATCCGCCGGATTTGATCCCGGCGACCTCGATGCGATCATTGTCGCGACCGCGACACCTGACCAGACCTTCCCATCGACGGCGACCAGGGTTCAGAGTGCCATCGGCATGACCAACGGTTTTGCCTTCGACATCCAGGCGGTCTGCGCAGGCTTCATCTATGCACTTGCCAATGCGAACGGGCTGATCCTTGCCGGCATGGCGAACCGTGTGCTCGTGATCGGTGCCGAGACGTTCTCGCGGATTCTGGACTGGGAGGACCGGTCGACCTGCGTGCTGTTCGGTGATGGTGCCGGCGCTGTGGTCCTGGAGAGCAACGAAGGCGACGGCACCCCCTCGGATCGCGGCGTCCTGTCCACCTGCCTGCATTCCAACGGCACGCACAATCACATCCTTCATGTCTCCGGGGGACCGTCCAGCACCCAGGACGCGGGCTTTCTCAAGATGGAGGGGCGCGAGGTCTTCCGCCACGCCGTCGTGAAGCTGGCGGACGTCGCGCACGAGGTGATGGACAAAGCCGGCGTCACTGCGGCGGATGTCGATTGGATCGTGCCCCATCAGGCGAACTACCGCATCATCGAGAGCACCGCGAAGAAAGCCGGCATCCCGATGGACAAGGTGATCGTTACCGTCGAGCATCATGCCAACACATCGGCGGCATCCATCCCGCTGGCGCTTTCTTGCGGTGTCGCGGACGGGCGAATTCAGAAGGGCCAGCTTCTGCTGATGGAGGGCATCGGCGGCGGACTGGCATGGGGCTCTGCGCTGTTGCGCTGGTAGAACTTTTCAGTCCGTTCGCGACCTTGTTTTAATCGGTCCGCCAAGTCATTGACATTGAGTCATTTTTCCGCTCTCCTACCTGTGATCAGGGGGCCGGGGGACACCACATTCAGGAGAGCCCGAGGGAGTTTTGAAATGGCGAGCAGTACGCTCACACGATCTGATTTGAGCGAAGCAGTCTATCGAGAAATTGGGCTCTCACGGAACGAATCGTCCCAGATGGTAGAGACCATTCTCGAACGCGTGTCCGAAGCGCTCGTACGAGGCGATACCGTGAAGATCTCCTCATTCGGCACGTTTGCCGTGCGCCAGAAGGGCGCGCGCATGGGACGCAATCCGAAAACCGGCGAAGAGGTCCCGATCGACCCGCGCCGCGTACTCGTTTTCCGTCCGTCCCATATTCTCAAGGACAGGGTGAACGCAGGAAACGAGAAATGAGTCTGTCAGAAAGTACCACGGGTAAGTCGCCGGACGCGTTCCGCACGATCAGCGAAGTGGCCGACGAGCTCGACTTGCCGCAGCACGTGCTGCGCTTCTGGGAGACACGGTTCGCCCAAGTCAAGCCGATGAAGCGTGGCGGCGGACGGAGACTTTACCGTCCCGACCACATTGCGCTCCTGCGCGGCATCAAGGCATTGCTTTATGATGACGGTCTGACCATCAAGGGCGTCCAAAAGATGCTGCGCGAGAAGGGCTCGAAGACGGTCGTCGCGCGCGGACTTGCGAATGCCGAGCTTTCGCTCGAACCCACAGAGGTCATGGCGGGCAGCATGCTTCCGCTGGATCTGCCTGAAGATGCGGCCGAACGGCTTTCTGCGCTGAAGACCAAAGTCAAAGGCCAGGCGGCACCTCAAGCCAAGCCGGTCGATGCGGCAACGGTCCGGGCGACGATCTCGCGGCTCGAAGCGCTGCTGGTCAAGCTGGAAAGCGAGCAGGGCTGATCAGGTTCGCGTCGCCAACACGCAGAATACCCGTTGCGCCGTCCTCTCAAGCCGGTATATCTGGCGACCTAGGAACGGGCCGTAGCGCAGCTTGGTAGCGCGCTTGCATGGGGCGCAAGAGGTCGTGAGTTCGAATCTCGCCGGCCCGACCAATGTTGAACGCCAGCGGCTCAGCCGCTGGCGTTTTTCTTGGCAGTGCGTCCGTGCTGCCCTCCCCAGCCACGGAGGCTCTGCGTGACCAAACCTGGTGTCCTCCCGTCGCAGTCGATCCGCACGCTCATACAGAGCGGCGCGATTCATGCGGATCGGGCGGTGCAGCTCGAGCAGGTGCAACCGGCGAGCCTCGACCTTCGCCTCGGCCAGCGGGCGTGGCGTGTCCGGGCAAGTTTTCTCGCAGGCCGCGACCACACCGTTGCGCAACGCCTTGAGCAGTTCGCCATGCACGAGATCGACCTCGGCCCGGGTGCGGTTCTCGAGACCGGCTGCGTCTATGTCGTCGAGCTTATGGAACGTCTCGAGTTGCCCTCCCACATAGAGGCCGCGGCAAACGCCAAGAGCTCAACCGGCCGGCTTGACCTGTTCACCCGCCTGATCGCCGACCGCACCCCGGAGTTTGACAGTGTCGAGGCCGGCTACCGCGGTCCGCTCTATGCCGAAATCAGCCCTCGCACCTTCTCCGCGCTGGTGCGTCCCGGTGCCCGGCTCAATCAGATCAGGTTTCGCAGCGGTGCTGCCGCACTGGACGACGACGAACTCTCCGCGCTTCACAAGACCGATCCTCTGGTCGCCGGAGACGCGCTGATTGATGGCGGGCTTGGCTTTTCGGTGGACCTGACCACCCGTGAGCCGGGCGGCATCGTCGGCTGGCAAGCGCGCCGACATGCGGGACTGATCGATCTCGATCGGATCGGACACTACGACCCGGCCGAGTTCTGGGAGCCGGTGATCCCGCGCGGGCGTGGCGGGATCATTCTGGACCCCGGCACCTTCTACATTCTCGTCAGCCGCGAGGCTGTCAGCGTGCCGCCCAACGTAGCGGCGGAGATGATCCCGTACATGGCGGTCGCCGGCGAGTTTCGCGTGCACTACGCCGGCTTCTTCGATCCCGGTTTCGGGCATGCCTCGACCGGAGGACGCGGCTCGCGCGGGGTGCTCGAAGTGCGCTGCCACGAAGCGCCCTTCGCGCTTGAAGACGGGCAGATGGTCGGACGTCTCGTCTACGAGCGGATGGCCGAGATCCCGGATGTGCTCTACGGTTCGGGAATCGGGTCGAACTATCAGGGACAGGCACTCAAGCTCTCGAAACACTTTCGAGCGGCATAACCGGCTTGGAGCACTCCATGACAGTCACCATCGGACCATGCTCACCCTTCTTCATCATCACGGATCTCGAGCGTTCACTGACGCATTATGTGGACAAGCTGGCCTTCGAGTGCCGCCACCGCGCCCCCGAAGAAGATCCGTTCTTCGCGCTGGTGGGCCGCGCGGAGGCCCAGATCATGCTCAAGGTCACGGCACCGGGCGTGCAGCCGACGCCAAATCGGTTCGTCCATGAGTGGGCGCCATGGGACACATTCATTCATGTGGCGGACCCGGACGCGCTGGCCACTGAATTTGCGGACCGTGGTCTCGCAGTTCAGGGCGGAGCGGTCGACCGTGAAGATGGGCTCAGGGGCTTCGAGGTCAGCGATCCGGACGGGTATGTGATCTATTTCGGGCGCCCGATCAGCGGCTAGAGCGGAAACCGATCAGTCTGGATCATATCCTGCCGCGCTGAAGTAGCTGGCGCACTCTCGAGGCGTGAACATGTCGACGATCCGGCCGATGGCGCTCCACAATCCCTCGACAGTCCGCTCGGCGGCCTTTCGCAGAATTGCCTTCATGCGGGCGAACGCGTTTTCGATCGGGTTGAAGTCCGGGCTGTAGGGCGGGAGGAACAACAGGGTCGCGCCGGTTTCATCGATCATTTCACGGACACGAGGTCCTTTGTGGCTGGACAGGTTGTCCATGACGACGATTTGGCCGGGGCGCAGTTCTGGGACCAGCACCTGTTCGACATAGGTCTCGAACGCAGTGCGGTTGATCGGCCCCGAGATGACGAAAGGGGCCAGCATGCCGTGCAGTGACAATGCACCGATGAATGTCGGTGTTCCAGTGCCCGTGCGGTGCCCCCAATGCGCAGGCGCTCACCCCGACGGCATCGCCCGTGGGTGCGGGTCATGTTGGTCCTGGCACACGTCTCATCAATGAAGATAAGACGTGCCGGATCGAGGTCAGGCTGGGCGTCGAACCATGCCCGGCGCTCTCTCAGGACATCCGGCCTGTCCTGCTCGGCAGCATGGCCAGTCTTTTTTGCGCGTCATGCCGTGACGGATCAGGAAGCGCTGGATCGTGCCGTACCCGAAGGCGAGCCCCATCCTGGACAACTCGAGCCGCAGTTCCCGGATCGTGATGTCCGGTGTCGCCTCAAGCATGACCAGGATCGTATCAGCGTGCGCTTCGATCCTGTCAGATCGCCGGTCACCGCCCAGAGGGCCAGGGCGTGGGTCGCCCTGGTGCCGCGACATCGATCGCCAGCGGCTCACGCTGGCCGCACTGACACCGAAGCGCTCAGCTGCAGTTCGATGCGAGGCGCCGGCATCAACTGCCGCAACGACACGCGTTCGAAGATCGAGAGAAAGAGCCTTGGACATTCTGACCAGCCTCCTCCTCCGGTCAGTAGTATGAATCAGAAAACTGTCCCGATGGGAATCCCCTGCGATTCGGTCAGATCGGAGACCGCTCTAGATGGGTTGGGCCAGTGCTGCAGCGATTGATGCTCGCGTGCGCGCCGAGGTGTCCGGTGGCAGGTCACTGGGAGAGGCCCAGATGATGTCGGCAATCTCGATCGAGACATGCGCGAATTCCTGCGTGGTTCTCGCGGCATAGACAATCACGACGTCATCGCCCCAGTCGAGCTTGTGGCGGTAGGCATGCACGATGCGCACGTCGCTGAGATCGGTGATGCCGACCTCCTCTGCCGTTTCCCGGATTGCGGCCGCCTCGGGCTCTTCGCGCCAGTCGACAGCGCCACCCGGTGGCATCCAGGCCGTGCGATCCCCGTAGGTGTGGCGGATGAGGCAGAAGTGGCCGTCCCGCTCGACAAGCATGCGAACGCCGAATGTGCGCCCGCCCAGAAGCCCGATCGCCGTCCTGCGCGCCGCGCGTACGACGATTCCGACCCCATAGACGCCCGGCACTGCCCAGCGTGGCACCCACTTCATTCTGGATCGCCCTGATCTCCATCGAACAGGTCGTTGGTGTCGGTTTCGACATCGTCTTCGTCGAGGGTCAGTTTCTTGCCGGGGAGCGGTGCGCTCTCGAGCAGACCGGCTTCGCGCAGTTCCTTCAGCCCCGGCAGGTCGCGTGCCGATTCCAAGCCGAAATGGCCAAGGAACGCCTGGGTGGTCACGAACGTCACGGGCCGCCCGGGTGTCTCGCGCCGACGCCCGAGCTTGATCCAATCCAGTTCCAGGAGCATGTCCAGCGTGCCTCGTGAGACCGCAACACCGCGGATCTCCTCGACCTCGGCGCGGGTCGTGGGCTGATGATAGGCGATGATTGCCAACGTCTCGATGGCCGCCCGAGACAGCTTGCGGGTCTCGACAGCCTCGCGCCGCATGAGAAAGCCAAGATCAGGCGAGGTGCGAAAGGCCCAGGCCGGCCCGATGCTTATCAGATTGACGCCGCGTCCCTGGTACCGGCGGTCGAGCGCCTCGAGCGCCTCCCCGGCTTCCGCGCCATTGGGCAGACGCTCCTCGATCTGCGCTTTCGTCAGCGGTTCGGCCGATGCGAAGAGGATCGCCTCCACCATTCGCTCAAGCTCAGCCAGTGGCGGCGCCTCAAAGAGGCTCGCGGCCGCCCCTTCCTCGGGTGTCTCGCTCACGCAGCCCCGCGCCGTCGCATGTAAATCGGGGCAAACACCCCGTCCTGGCTCAGATCGATTTCACCCTGCTTGGCGAGTTCGAGACTGGCCGCGAATGTGCTGGCAATGGCCGAGCGGCGCTTCGAGGGCGCATCGTTCCACCCGTCCGGCAAAAAGACGATCAGGGCACGCCAATCGACGGCCGTGCCCATGAGGGAGCGCAGGCGCTCGAACGCGGCTTCGATCGACAGGACCTCGCGCTTCTCGATTGCAACCGGGCGATATTCATCACGCGTCCGGACACCGGCGTAAGCCTTCAGCAAATCGGCCAGCGAGCATTGCATCGTGGTGGTGCGATGCACGGTCGGGGTCTCTGGCATCCCGCGTGCAAAGAAGTCCCGGCCGAGCTGATCTCGCCCCATCAGACGGGCTGCCATCCGGCGCATCGCCTCAAGTCTCTCGAGCTGGAACGCCAGATGTGCCGCCATCTCCTCGCCGGTCGGCCCACCATCCTCCTCGGCCACCGGCAGGAGAAGTCGTGACTTGAGGAATGCCAGCCAGGCCGCCATGACAAGATAGTCGGCCGCGAGTTCTATCCTCAATGTCCGGGCGCGCTCGACGAAGTCCAGAAACTGCTCCGCCAGCTTCAGCACCGAGATTTTCGAGAGATCGACTTTCTGCGTCCGTGCCATGGACAGCAGCAGGTCCAGCGGCCCTTCGTAGCCGTCAACAGCGACCGTGAACTCTTCGGCAGCGATCGCGTCCGCGTCCCGCGGCGGCGTGTCGAACGGCTCCTCGCCGATCAGAATTGCTTCAGGCATACAACACCTCGCCCGTCAGTTCCGTATAACGCCGTTCGGCCTGCTCGATGTCGGTGGCATCGGGCTCCGGCCGCGCGGCTTCGGCCGCGCGCGCGCGCGCGAGTGGGGCGCCGCTCAGTCTTGGCACCTTGTCAGCCAGATCGCGGCGCTGCTCGAGGGTGCCGTTGCAGTAGAGCGCGATATCGACACCTGCTTCGAGGGCGGTGAGCGCTCGTGTCCCCGGTGAGCCCTGCAGCGCATTCATCGAGAGATCATCCGTCATCAGGAGCCCCTTGAACCCGATCTCCTCGCGGATCAGCCTGATCATCGTGGGCGAGTGGGTGGCCGGCAATGTCTCGTCGAATGCCTCGAAGACCACATGGCAGGTCATCCCCATGGTCTCGCCTGCGAGTGCTCGAAAGGGCGCGAAATCTGTTGCGGTGAGCGCGTCCGCCGTGGCCGCAACGACGGGCAGTTCGTCATGGCTGTCTGCCAGCGTGCGACCATGGCCCGGCATGTGCTTGATCACTGGCAGAACCCCGCCGGCCCGCGTGCCTTCGCACACCGCGCGACCGTTTCGGATCACTTCGTCCGCAGTTGTGCCAAGCACCCGATCCCCGATGTGCGCATGAACGCCGGTACTGGGGACATCCAGCATCGGCACACAGTTGACATCGAGCCCGCAGCTTCTGAGTTCATGCGCGATCAGGCGGCTGCGCAGATGCAAGGCTTCCGCCAGAGCCTCGGCCGAAAGACGGCTGCGAAGCTCCGACACGGGTTGCCAGCGACGCCAGTGGGGCGGCTTGAAGCGCTGAACCGTCCCGCCTTCCTGATCCACCAGAACCGGAGCCTGGCGCCCCACCGCCTCACGCAGCTCATCCACCAGGCGCCTGACCTGGGCCGGGTTCTCGATGCTGCGCGCGAACAGAATGAACCCCCAGGGGTCCGCCTCACGGAAAAAGCGGTGCTCCTCCGGACTGAGCGCCGTACCCGAGGGATCGAGAATGGCTGCGCGCGGTCCCATGGATCAGCCGTTCTGTGCGACGATGCAATCCTGCCCGCGCGCCATCAGCGCCTGGCAGACCCCGCGTGCTTCTGCCTGGTCTTGGAACGGCCCCACCCGAAGATGGTAGTAGAGCTTGCCGCCGGACTTCGTGGTGCGTACGGCCAGCGCGCGCTCCCCGAGGATGTCCTTGTTGGCACGGTAGATGCGTTTCCACTCGCTACGCACCTCCGATTCGTCCGGATCCGCCCAGAGCTGGACCTGCACAGCCGAGGTCTCGGCCTGTCGCACGAGTTGTGCCCCACTTGCCACAGCACTCTTGGCAGAGGCATGGCGGGCCATCAGGCTGCTCGGCCGACGGCGCGCCATCGGACTTTGCGCTGGTGCAAACTTGGTGCCCTTTATGATCTTCTCTTCCAGCTTCTCGGTGTCGTCGTCCGGCGCAGCTTCGACGCGGGCGGGCGCGAGCGTCTTGCCAGCAGCAGGCTCCGCCGTGCTTGCGGGGCCGTCCGAAAGCGCCGCGATTTCAGCGAGCCTTCCCATGGACAAATCTTCCGGACGCGGCGAGGGAGGGCCTGGCCGCACACTCACCGCGGCAACCGGCACCACCTGTTCCGCGGCCTCGTAGCTCTTCATGTCCCGATGGGCCGTAACCATGCCGCCGGGATCGGCCGGGCGCATCTTGGCCGGCAAGGCGTCGGCGCGAATGATCGGGATCGTGCCAGGATCGCGGTTGCTGACACCATAGACCCAGGTGCTGGCACCGATGATCAGGCCGAGCGCGAGCCCTGCCCCCACCAATGTGCTCGCACCTTCCGTCACACGCCCAGCCAGCGTCGGCGGAGCGATGCCCGCTGACTCTTTCCGTGGAGAGGAATCCTTCATCGGATCAAAGCCTGTACAATGCCCCGCCATGCGAGGCTCTTCTGCTCTGACCCCGTGGCTGGCCTTTGTGGCCTATGTCATCTCGTCCATCGGGGTCACGCCCAGAATACCAAGACCTGCCGAAATCACAACAGCAACCCCGCGTGCCATGGCAAGACGCGCCAAAGTGCGCTCGGGATCGTCTTCCACAATGTAGCGCAACGTCGGATCCGTGTTGCCCAGGCTCCAGAAACCGTGCAGCTCGGAGGCTAGGTCATAGAGATAAAAGGCAATCCTGTGCGGCTCATGCGCCGCGGCCGCTGCCTCGACCAGGCGCGGGAACTCGGCGATCTTGCGCACCAGAGACAGTTCGACATCGTGGGTCAGCAGATCGAGGGGAGCACCTGCAAGGGCCGCATCATCCGTGGATATCCCCTGTTCGCTGCCACGGCGCATCAGCGAATTGACCCGAGCATGGGCGTACTGGACGTACCAAACGGGATTGTCGCGGCTTTGCTCGAGCGCTTTGTCGAAGTCGAAGTCGAGCGGCGCATCGTTCTTGCGGGTGAGAAGTGTGAAGCGGGTCACGTCCGGTCCCACCTCATCAAGCACGTCGCGCAAGGTGACAAAGGTGCCGGCCCGCTTCGACATGCGGAATTCTTCGCCGTTCTTGTAGAGCCGCACGAGCTGGCACAGCTTGATGTCGAGAGGCACGCGGCTGTTGGTGAGCGCTGCGGTCGCGGCCTTCATGCGCTTGACGTATCCGCCGTGATCGGCGCCGAACACGTCGATCAGCAAGTCGTAGCCACGCTCGGTCTTGTCGTAGTGATACGCGAGATCTGGAGCGAAGTAGGTCCAGCTGCCATCGGATTTCTTGATCGGCCGGTCGACATCGTCACCGTACTCCGTGGACTTGAAGAGCGTTTGCGCCCTCGGCTCCCAGTCCTCGGGCAGTTTGCCCTTCGGGGGTTCGAGGATGCCTTCGTAGATGAGCCCCTGCACTTCGAGGCGCTCGACGGCTGCCTCGATCCGCCCTGTGCCATAGAGCGACTTCTCTGAATAGTAGTGATCCATGTGCACGCCGAGGTCGGAGAGATCAGCGCGAATCGTCTCCATCATCGCATCGGTGGCGAACTCCCGAATCCGAGGAAGCCAGTCTTCTTCGGAAACCTGCATCAGCGTGTCGCCGAACTTCGCCTTCAGGGCCTCGCCGACCGCGACCAGATAGTCTCCGGGATAGAGGCCCTCGGCGATGGTGATCTCTTCGCCATTGGCCTCGCGATAGCGCAGGTAGACCGACCGCGCGAGCACATCGACCTGGGCCCCGCCGTCATTGATATAGTACTCGCGGGTGACGTCCCAGCCGGTGAATGCAAGAAGCGAGGCCAGTGAGTCTCCGAAAACCGCGCCACGGGTGTGCCCGACATGCAGTGGCCCCGTTGGATTGGCCGAGACGAACTCGACGTTGACGCGCTTTCCCGCGCCCGTTCGGGACTGTCCGAACTGCCCCCCTGGTTCGAGCGCTGCTGCCAGCACCTCCTGCCACTTAGCCGGAGCGAGACGCAGATTGATGAACCCGGGCCCCGCAACATCTGCCGCGGTGACCGCGGGCAGCGCCACCAGAGCCTCGGCGAGCATCTCAGCAAGCTCACGCGGCTTCATGCGCGCCTGGCGTGCCAGCACCATGGCGGCATTGGTCGCCATGTCGCCATGGGCGGGATCGCGTGGCGGCTCGACGGTCACGTTGCCTGTGTCGAGCCCCTCCGGCACGCTGCCCGCATCGGCAAGTCCAGCCACTGCAGTGACCACATGCGCACGGATCTCGGCGAAGAGGTTCATGTTTGGCTACCTTGCTGCTGGCCGTCGCGAGGGCTTCGGATCGCATAGCACAGCCAAGTGGTCAACCAAGGGGCGTTGCGAGCGACCGGCATGGACCAAGGCGCGCTGGCGCACATTTGCGTGCTCAGGCGCGTGCGACTGGATCCGTCAGGATGCGATGCTCTTCGAGTGCGAAGCGGTCTGTCATGCCCGCGATGTAGTCGGTGACGACCCGCGCGCGATCCGTCTCGGTTTCGGCCTCGCCGGCAAGCTGATGCCAGCCCTCGGGCATGATGCCGGGATCCGCGAGAAAGATGTTGAAGAGATCGTGCACGACGCGCACCGCCTTCACGCGCATGCGCTTGACCCGCCAGTGGCGGTACATCCGCTCGAAGAGGAACGCCTTGATCGCTGCCACATCCTCGGCCATTGGCCGCGAGAACGCGACTACGCTGTTGGGGAGCGCTTGCAGATCGGACAGGCTTTCAGGATTTCCATCCCGAATCAGTCCAGCGGACGCGCTGAGTGCATCCTCGACCATGGTCCCGAACACCCGCCGCAGCGCCTCGTGCTGTCGACGCTTGGGCGCGATCCCCGGCCACTGCCTGTCGACGTCGACAAATGCATCACCGATGACCGGCAGCGCCTGAGCCTCTTCGACCGTAAAGAGCCCGGCCCTGAGGCCATCGTTCAGATCGTGGTTCACATAGGCGATGTCGTCCGAGAGCGCCGCCACCTGAGCCTCTGCGCTCGCCTGTGTGTGGAGTTCGAGATCATGACGCGCCGCATAGGCGGCAATCGCGAAGGGAAGATGATCGCGCGACGCATCTTCGCTGTCCAGAAGCGGTCCGTTGTGCTTTGCGATGCCCTCGAGCGTCTCCCAGCTCAGGTTCAGCCCCTCAAACGCCGCGTAGTTGCCTTCGATGCGCGTGACAATTCGAATAGTCTGGGCATTGTGATCGAAACCACCGAATGCGCTCATGCATTCCTGCAGGGCATCCTCGCCCGTGTGTCCGAACGGCGGGTGGCCCAGATCGTGCGCCAGAGCCACGGCCTCGGCGAGGTCTTCGTTCAGCCGGAGCGTGCGCGCGATGGTGCGCGCGATCTGTGCGACCTCGATCGAGTGGGTGAGCCGCGTGCGGTAGTAATCCCCCTCGTGCTCGACGAAAACCTGCGTCTTGTGCTTGAGGCGTCGAAATGCAGAGGCATGGATGATCCGGTCGCGATCTCGCTGATATGGCGAGCGGTGTGCGCTGCCAAGCTCGGCATGGAGCCGGCCGCGACTCATCGCGGGATGTGCCGCGTAGGGCGCAAGCCCAGTGTCCTCCATCAGCGTCCCCTCTTGCCGCCCCTTGCCCGGGGGCGATCGCGGCCATACATTTGTGCAATACGGATATAGCCGATCCGAAAGGCCAAGAGAATGGATCAGACGGTCCCTGATTTGTCTTCACCTCTGCCGGTGGGTGCTGCGCCAACCGCTACGGTGAGTGCGGGAGACATCGGTGTTACGGCAGGCGCGTTCAAGCGGCTGTCTGAGATTGCCGAGGCAGGGGGCAACGACCGCGCCCGCCTGCGGGTTGCTGTTCTCGGCGGCGGATGCTCCGGGTTTCAGTACGAGTTCGGCCTCGAGGATGCCGCAGCCAAGGACGATCTGGTGATCTCAGACGGCGCCCACGATGTCCTTGTCGATCCGGAGAGCCTGCCGTTTCTTGCGGGCTCGGTGATCGACTTCAAAGACGAGTTGATTGGCGCGCGGTTCGCGGTCGAGAACCCGAACGCCACGGCGACCTGCGGCTGCGGTACGTCATTCTCGATCTGACGTCGGTCTGAACCTCAGGGCCAGGCACGCCAGTCCGCTGCGGCGGCGAGGGCGCGGTCCTGATCGTTCATCTCGTTCGCGGGCCTCGCGGGCAAAAGTCCCTCGACCGTGTAGAGTGTTTCGAGCGCGCCCCAATCCTTCAACACGATCGCATACAGCGCCCGATAGTAGGGTATCGCGCCGGCCGCATTCCTTGCAGCCTCAGTCCCGACGAGGCGCGAGGCGAACTCGATCTCCAGCCAGTTCACCACCAGATGGAGGTAGGAGGAGTCTGCGTCGCCCGCCCCCTCGGAACCACCAACGGGAACATCGGGATATCGCGTCTGTAACGCCTGTCCGATCCGGTCCCACCGCTCCCGACGGGCCTGCGCATACCAGGCCGTCAGCCAATGAGCCTGCTCGTGCAGATAGAGACACAAATAGCTCAGGTCATTGATCACCAGCGCGTTGAGCGTGATCACCGGGTGACTGTGCGGGCGGGCAAGCGGGGCGATTCGCACCTCCCGGCAGTACTCAAAGGGTGACAGATCGTGGCGCGCGCGCAGCCCCAGCAGGCAGTTGCGCGCCCGCTCGGCCCCGTCCCGCGCGATCGAGAGATCGATGGCAACGTCGATGTCTGTGGATGTCATGCCATCCCCCGGATGCGGCTTCCCTTGACCCGCGAAGCAATTTCAGAAAGGTCAGAAGCATGAAGATTGCAACCTTCAACATCAACGGCATCAAGGCCCGCATCGCCGCGCTGAGCGCTTGGCTGAACGAGGCATCGCCCGACGCGGTCGTGCTCCAGGAGATCAAGTCCGTGGACGAGGCCTTTCCGCGCGCCGAGATCGAAGAGCTTGGCTACACAGTCGAAACACACGGTCAGAAGGGCTTCAACGGCGTTGCCATTCTCGCAAAGGGCGCAATCGAGGACGTGGTGCGAGGTCTGCCGGGCGATGATGAAGACGTTCAGGCACGCTGGATCGAAGGCACGATCTCCGGTGAGCACAGTGCCGTCAGGCTGTGCGGGCTCTATCTGCCCAACGGAAATCCGGCCCCCGGCCCGAAATACGACTACAAGCTGGCCTGGATGGCCCGGATGGAAACACGGGCGCGCGCCCTTCTAGAAACGGAAGAGCCGGTGGTGATGGCTGGCGACTACAATGTCATCCCCGATCCGCGGGATGCAGCACGTCCAGACGACTGGCGCGACGATGCGCTGTTCATGCCGCAAAGCCGGGACGCGTTCCGGCGGATCGTCAATCTCGGCTTCACAGATGCGGTGCGCGAAACCACCCAGGCGGACGAAGTCTACACCTTCTGGGACTATCAGGGCGGGGCCTGGGACCGGAACGACGGGATCCGGATCGACCATCTGCTGCTGAGCCCGCAAGCTGCCGACCGACTGAACTGCTCTGGCATCGACAGCTCGATTCGCGGGCGCGAGAAACCTTCGGATCACGTGCCCGTCTGGATCGATCTCGACATCTGACGCGTGCGCCTCGGACTGTCCCGGTGTCAGGCGCTGTCTTTGTCCTGCACGTGCGGATCTGCCGCTTCTTCAACCTGATGCTGCATGTCCTCGACCACTTCACGCGCCTGGTCTGCACAGAGTCCTGCGAGCAATCCGAACTCCTCGGCATACTCTTTGACCGCCGTGTCGAAGAAGCGGCCATAGGTGTCTGCCACTTCGGACGGGGTCCCGCATCCGGCGAGTTCGCGGGCAGCGGCCCGGTCCCGCTCGAGCCGGAGCGCGACGAACCGGCTCAGCTCGCCGTTCATGCGGATCACCCGGTCGAGAGCATGCCCTTGGCTCGCCGCCGCCACTTCGAACAGGCGCCGGCTCGACTCGAACACACTCGCCACGTCAAAGTGTGCCATCGGGATTGCCGAGGACACATCATTCCTGTGCAGGCTGTCGGCCATGTCTCTTCCTCCATCTCACCGCAACGACTCGCGGGTCTGATCATGCTCCCATATGCACATCTTAAAGTTGATCCATGTCAATTTGACCAGTCCTCCATGAACCTCGGACCACTGAATTCTCGCATCAGCGCAAGATTCGGGCTGCATGGCAGGCGAAGTGGCGAAATGCTCAGCAGACAGATGCCAACTGGGAGACAGGCGATGGATGGCGGGTTTCCAAAACACAGCATTGATTGGGGGCAGGTCGGCGAGGATCTTGCGGCCCACGGCCATGGCGATCTCGGCCCGCTGCTGGACGACGACGCGTGTGCGGCAATGATTGCGCTCTACGATCAGGAGGACCCGTTTCGGAGCCGGGTGGTGATGCGCCGCCACGGCTTCGGCGAAGGCGAGTACAAGTACTTCGCGGCGCCCCTCCCGGACACCATCGCCCGACTGCGCTCGACGCTCTATCCCGGCCTCGCCCGCATTTCGAACGATTGGGCGCGGGCGACGGGATCCGGCCTCACCTTCCCGGACACGCACGAAGAGATGCTCGCCCGCTGCCACCAGAGCGGCCAGACCAAGCCGACGCCGCTGCTGTTGCGCTACGGGCCCGGGGACTACAACTGCCTGCATCAGGATCTCTACGGCGAGCATGTCTTTCCGTTGCAGGTCGTGATCCTGCTCTCCGACCCGGCGGATTTCGAGGGGGGCGAGTTTGTTCTCACCGAGCAACGTCCACGCATGCAGTCCCGTGCCGAAGTCGTGCCGCTTCGGAAGGGCTGCGGGGTGGTGTTCGCGGTGAATGAGCGCCCCCGGCAGGGGACGCGAGGGGTCTATCGCGTCAAGCAGCGCCACGGTGTCAGCAGAATCCGGTCAGGCCGGCGTCACACCCTTGGCATCATCTTTCACGACGCGACATGAGACGTCGCGTTCTGATCCTTGCGCTTATGGCGCTGGCAGGCACCTCCGAGGTGCCGCGCGACAACCGGGATGGCGCCACCAGAACCGGGAAGGAGCGTCTCGGCGTCAAGGCCAGCGACCCGCAGCGGGTGAACGACTGCAATGTTCCCGAGAAACTGCGCGACCCCAACCGCACGCGCCCGACCGAGTGCCCGACAAGCCCCGCGCCGGCACAACCTCCAGCGCGGACCAACTAGCCTAGGCTTCCTCGAGGCTCGAACAGACCCCGCGAACCCGTGTCTGGCGCATGTAGCGCCGGAAACGATCGGCGTCATATCCCGCTCCGCGGTGGATCAGGCAACGGTTGTCCCAGATCACGAGGTCATTGGGCTGCCACTTGTGAGCGTAGATGTGCGCCTCTGCGGTGGCGTGCTCGATAAGACCGTCGAGCAGCGGCCGGCTTTCTTGCTCACCGATCCCCTCGATCTCACGCACGTGGCTGCCAATGAAAAGCGCGGGCGCGCCATTCGACGGGTTGCGCCGCACCAGACGATGACGAACGGGCGGAAGGGTCTCGGCCATGCGGGGCGAGACCGCATCGGGAGCCACTTTCGACCGCGAGTAGACATAGTCGTGAATGGCAATGAGCGGGTCAAGTTCGGCTTTCCGCTCCTCGGGCAACCGATCGTGCGCTGACCGGGTCGACACGAACAGCGTCTCACCGCCTTCCTCGGGACATTCATAGGCGCACATGATCGACACGAACGCCGACACCTTTTTGAACGAGGCGTCGGAGTGCCACATGTTGTTGCCTGTGGAGAAGATCGTCTTCTTGTGTGTCGCGCCCAGCGCAGTCCCGTCCGGCTGCACATTCCCGATCGTGCCAAAATATTTTATCTCGCCGGTATTGCCGAACGCCACATGGTCCGGCTCGGGCTCGCCAAAACGCCGTGTGAAGGCAAGCTGGCGGTCGTCATCGAAGGGCTGTTCCGGGAAACACAGAAAGGAATAGGTGTCCACCGCGGCGCGGATCTCGGCAAATGTCTCCTCCGATAGCGGTTCGCGAAGATCGACACCTGTCACGCGCGCGCCAAAGTCCGGGTGCAACGGCTCGTAGGTCAAAGTCATCTCAGCCCCCTCAGTGGTGGAACGCCGCCATCACGCCGTCACTGTCGAAGGCGAACTGGAACGGCTCGCCCAGATGTTCCATGTCCGGATGGGCTCGAACCTCATCTTCGTAGGCTTCGCTGACCCAGATTTCACCCAGGTCCAGCGTGTTCTCGATGCGGATGATTCGCGCCGATTCGGGCGTGATCATCGGACAACTGCGCATCGCGATGAAGAGGGCTTCACGGTCATTGTTCGCGACCAGCGGCAGCGAGGCGCCAGCCGGGACCCCTGCTGTCACGAGGTTCACATAGGTCTTGGTCCAGTCCATCTTGCGCACGAGGGCCTGGGTCGTGATGTCCGCAACCCCGATCCCGGTGGCATTGCCCTCGGTTTCCTCCGTGAGGCCGCGCACCAGAATGCGATGGATATCGATGTCACTGAAGTCCTTGCTCATCGAGCTGTTACGTCCGGTCACGTTCGGATCCATACCGGCGCCCGAGATGTTCTTGCCGATCTGATCCACAATCAGAATGTCGATGTTGTCGAGCAACAGCCGCGGTATCAGCGCCTTGGCTTGCTCCAGCAAGGCCGCATCCCGCTCGACGAAGTCGGCGGGAGGCACCAGCTCGGCATGGGCAAGCTTTTCATAGCCGTTCTCAACGATGGCGACACCGAACAGAACATTGGTGTTCTCAAGGTACGCCGGTACCGCGATGGGGAGGAGTTCTCCAAACCGGTCCATGCCACGGCGGTGCATCTCCACCGCACCGGTGTGCTTGCCGAGCCCGATGCAGAGCATCTTGCAGATGCCGCTCTCGTTCCTGCCGCGGAAGCTCGTGTGCGGTTTGACCCGGTTCACGGGCACGATGTAGTCGGCTTCGTACGCGTTCCGGTCGCAGAACAGGCCCATGTCGTCGGCAACCCGGGCGACCTCGACAACGTCGAGCGAAGACTTGAGGGGAATGCCCAGATCGTCGGCGCCGAGACCGTAGCCTTCGACGATGCGCTGCTGGCCTTCGGCAGAGCCGCCCCCATGGCTGCCCATCGCGGGCACGATGAAGGGCTCTGCGCCACGCGCCTTCAGCTCACGCACGACCGCCACAACCACGGGCTTTTGCGAGCGGATGCCGCGGCTGCCGATCCCGATGGCGACCGACTTTCCCTTCAGATCGACATGATCGAACTTCCCGAACTCGGCGGCGATCGTGACGTTCACATCCGCCAGCTCGACCGCATTGAAGCGCTGGCGGGCGCGCAGCATTTTCGGCAGCGGCGTCTCCAGCCCCTCGGGCAAGGGTATCGGAATGATCGAGGGGATCATGTGTTGTCCTTCCCTTTGTCGGTGCTCTTGGCGGCACCAAGGATTTTTATGGCGGCACAAGCGGCCCCGAAACCGTTGTCGATGTTGACCGTCACAACGCCCGGGGCGCAAGAGGCAAGTGCCGTGCTCAACGCGGCCTTCCCGCCTTCCGCCACACCCAGGCCGACGGATGTCGGCACAGCGATGACCGGCGCCGGGACCAGTCCGGCCAGAACCGAAAAAAGTGCCCCTTCAAACCCGGCGGCCGCGATGATGACGCGGCGATCCTGCAGGGCGGCGGCGCAATCGGTGAGACGCCAAAGCCCGGCGACCCCCACATCTATGTGGCACGGGGCCTCTATGCCTGAAAAGCGCAGTGTCCGGAGAGCTTCGTAGGCGACCGGCGTGTCGGATGTCCCGGCTGCCACGATGGCCACGCCCCTGTCCCTGGGCTCGGGCAAACCGCGGTTCAGGATGGCGGTGCGCGAGGCAGGATCGTAATCCAACGCGGGACCGGACAATGCATCAAGCTGCTGCGGTAACAATCGGGTCAAGAGCAGCGAGCGCTCGAGAGCGTCCGCGTCCGCCAGGATGCGGGATATCTGTTCGACCGACTTGCCCTCGCAGAACACCGCCTCCGGCACTCCGGTTCGCGCACCCCGTGCCCAATCCAGGCGAACTTCAGTCACGAAGACGCCTCATCGTGCAGGAATGCGCTGCCGCGGCGATACGGGCCGACGCCGGCGAAGCGATGACCCGCGGCGTCAGCCTGTCGTGCGATATCGGCCAGCAAGCGCCCGTCTTCGTGCTGCTCGAGCTGTTCGATGCGATTTGTTGGCAATTCGAGGCGCAACCCTCCACGTGTGAGCCGCGCGCGAATGTCCCCCGGTCCAATCGCTTGGGCGACCCGCTGCTCGAGTTCGTCGATAAGCGCGAGCGCATCCGCCTGAATGACCAGACCGGTCTCTACACGGCTCGCGAGACAGGGCTGTGCAGGAAGCTCGGCCAGATCATCGAGTTTCATCTCGGTGGCAAGCGCCCGGATCCCCGCCTTGTCGATTCCACATTCGACGAATGGATGCCGGACACCTTGTTCGCGTGCCGCTCCAAGACCGGGACGAAAGTCGCCCAGATCGTCTGTATTGGTGCCCGAACAGATCACCGAATCCGTCTGCGACTGGATGCGCGCGTAGAGATTCGATTTGCAGAAATAGCAGCGGTTGACCGGATTGCGCAGATAGTCTGGATCATCAAACTCGCCCGCACCCACAATCTGCAGCAGCCAGCCGTACTGCTTGGCATGGCCTCGGACCCGTTCCGTTGCATGGGCAGGTACGGCCGGAGAGACCGCGTGGAAGAGTTCGACCGGCGCTCCCACACGATTTGATGCATGCGCAAGCGTCATGCTGTCGACGCCGCCACTGACGGCAATGGCAACCGGACCAGCGGATGCGAACCAAGCTTCGAGTTGGCTGAGCGGCTTGGAAACCTCAGTCATCACCGTTCCCAGCACTTTCTAGCGCGGCAACTTCCGCCGCGTGTGCCTTGGCTCGACGCTCCCGCAACGAGTTGACTGGCAGCAAACTGTCACTTTCAGCCTTTGCCGTGGTCGCACCGCCGGGTCGAGCGGCAACTTTCACCGGAACGTCGCGCCCTGTCACGTGCGAGCGATCCAGTATTCTGCGGTTCATCGCTGAAAACCGGACCCCCAGGGTCGATGTTTCGGTCAGACAAGCCTGCACCAGGTTCTCCGCGGCGTGAGGTGCACACAACACCCGGATCAGGAAGATCGCTCGCGACTTCTTACCGATCTGGGGGGTCTGCGTTACGTCCATAACACCATCGCATGAACGCAAACGCTCAACGGCAACACCCAATTCTTCCGGTGTCATGTCGTCGATGTCGAACGCAATCTCAACGATCGGCTCGCTCCGTGCCCCAATCTCAGAGAAGACAACAAGTTGTACGACGTTTGCGAGCCCTGGAAACGTCCGCGTGCCGGCCCCGAACCCTGAGCCCAGCAATTTCCCCTGGACACGAGCCGCACCGGGGTCGGCCAAGTATCTGAGAATTGCGGCACCGGTCGGCGTCACCCGCTCGCCAGTCACACCGTCATGAGTGAAGTCATATCCCTCTAGAATAGTGAGCACAGCCGGTGCCGGCACAGTGATCCGGCCATGCTGCGTCGCGACCGTGCCACCGCCAAGCGGCAGCGGGTCGGCATACCAGCGTTGAACCGGCGCCCGGGCGATGAAACTCGCCGCAGCAACGATGTCAGCAATCGAGTCCCAGTCTGCCAGCTCGTGAAAGTGAACTTCAGCGAGCGGTTTGCCGTGCACGTGGGCTTCAGCATCGCCAAGAATTCGAAGAATCGAGAGAGCGGTCTGGCGCACGCAATCCTCAACCGGCGCGCGTTCAATCAGTGCGGCGATGTTGCTGTAGGTGCCTGTCGCAGGCCCGCCTGTTCCGCCGACAACGAACCTTTTGGCAGCAAACCCATTCGCAGAGGCTGTCTCGAACGACACCTCGACGCTGCCTTGCGGGACAACCGCGCGCACATCCTCGAGACAGGGCTGCATCAGGTCCGGCCAAAGCGCGGCGCACGCACCGGCAAACATGTCGCCGGCAATGCCGCCGAGTGGTTTTATCAGTGCAATGGTTTCGCTGCTGGACATTGCGCCAGAGTATCACGTGCACCACGGTGGAACGGCAAGGCTCTTTTCGAATCCACTATGTACCGGCACCGCAACAACAGTCCGACGAGGGCCAAGGGACTGGGTGCTCAATCCGATACCGCGTTCAATCTGGGCTTGCGCGGACGTCGTTGGAGGAAAACATGAAGATCCACAGCATCGAAGATTTGCACTGTGACGCAGGCTGGCGGGTCTGGTCTTTCCTGAAAATCACGACGAATGACGGCATTGTCGGCTGGTCCGAGTACAACGAAAGCTACGGCTCAAAGGGATTGACCGGCGTGATCCGCAAGCTGGCGGAGCCATTGATCGGTCGTGACCCACGGCCGGTCGAACGGCTCACCGCCGAACTCTACGCCCAAACACGCCAGGCTCCGGGAGGGATGATCAGTCAGGCAATCGCCGCCATCGAGAATGCTTTGGTGGATGTCAAAGCGCGCTCACTCGGCGTTCCTGTATCCACCTTGCTTGGTGGACCGGTCCGCGAACGCCTTCGATTGTACTGGTCGCATTGCGGCTCTTATCGCCTCCAGCACGCCGATTTGATGGGAACTCCCAACCTGCAATCGCTCGAGGATGTGCGCACACTTGGCGCTTTCGTACGTGAACAGGGCTTCGACGCATTGAAAATGAACATCTATTTTTTCGACGCCGATCCACCCTTCATGTATCAGCCAGGCTTTGCTGCCTGCGGGGGGTGGCCTGAACTGAACGTCGACAGGGACCTCCTGGGACGCATCGACCGGCAACTCACCGCGTTTCGCGACGGCGCAGGACCAGAAATGGATCTGCTGCTTGACCTCAACTTCAATTGCAAGACCGAAGGCTATCGTCGCATCGCCGATCTGACCGACCGGCACGATTTGATGTGGCTGGAAATTGATCTGTACGATCCGGAAGGCCTGGCATTCATCAGACGCGGGGCTCGCACGCCCATTGCGTCATGTGAATCCCTGTTCGGAAGACGCCAGTTCCTGCCTTTCCTTCAGTCCCGTGCAATGGATATCGCCATCGTAGATGTGCCGTGGAACGGCATACTCGAGAGCGTCAAAATCGCGGCCATGGCCGAGGCTTTCGAAATGAACTGCGCGCCTCACAACTTCTACGGCAACCTTTCGACAGCAATGAGCGCCCATTTCTGCGCAGCCATTCCGAACTTCAGGATCATGGAAATCGACATCGATGATGTGCCCTGGAAGGACGACGTGGTGAGCCCGCCGAAGATTGAACAGGGCCATCTGGTCCTGTCTGATTCGCCTGGATGGGGCGTCGAAGTGAATGAGGATGCAATTCGAGCACATCCACCTGAATAGTTTTACAGCGCCCGAAATGTGCCGTCGGGACTGAAATCGCCAGTTGAAGTTACTCTGCCGCCAGGCGTGCTTCCGCAAATGGCACGATGTATGGACCTTCTGGAATGACAGCGATTTCCGCATCTCCATGGCGTTCAATCGCGGCCGAAATCGCAGAGGTGAGATCATCGACACGCACCACGCCGGTCACTTCATGATCAGAGGTCGGCAACGCAGGCGCGTAGAGTTCGATCCTGCCAACCCGCATCGGCTTGAGCTGCATCTCCGTTTGCCACTCGTCCACGTCGGCAAGCTGCTTTGCCGTCAACGTCTCCAGGAACGCATCTGGACCAAGCCGAACCAGGCGTTTCTGCGCTGCCCGGAAATCGCTTGAGCCAAGACCCTCGGAACACTCTGACGCAATGATCAGCGTGCCGCCCTCGGCCAGCACGCCGAGCGGTGTGACCATGCCCTTCACGGTCTGGTAGTAGGTCTTGTCCAGCGGGTAGCCCGCCGAGGACGTCACAACCGTTTTGAACCGCCGCCCGGTGGTAACTTCGCAACTGCCGCGCGCGAACTCGACAGCGGCGAGATGGCTCGCAACGACTTCGCCGAACGAGACAAACGCCAGGTTGCGACGATCATCCAGCACGGTGTTGAGAGACAAGATCGGCCCCTCGAGCATCCCCACGATCTCGAGCTGGGTCTCGTGCAACGGATTGCCAACAAGATTGCAGGACGACGCAAGCGGGTGTTCCATGAAGCGCGCGCTGTGAAAGGTGCGTATCGTCTCATGGTGCGCAACGCCCGGCGCGATCACCTTGCGGCCACCAGAGTAACCCGCCATGAAGTGCGGCTCCACCAGCCCGGTCGCGATCTTGATATCCGCCTGAACGAATTCCCGATTTAGCGAAACCGGGCACTGATGCGACGATGTGGTGCCAAGATGAACATGTGCTTGCTCGTCTCGCGCATCGTGGTTCAGGACCCGCACGGTATCCTGAACCCAGGGATCCCCGACGAGCTCCGCCAGTTCATCGCCCAAGTTTGGCCGATGCAGCCCTGTCGCCACCAGAACCGTGATGCCTGAGGTGGGCACGCCCGCCGCGACCAACCGCTCGATCAGCGGGCGCAGGAAAAGTGCATTGGGCACTGGCCTGGTGATGTCGCAAATCAGGATGCAAGCCGTAGATGCGCCACGCGCCAAGTTCGCGAGATCTGCGCAGCCGATCGGCGCGTCAAGCGCTTCTGAAACAGCCGCGACGGGATCGGCGGGCAGCTTCATCGCGGGTTTTTCGATCACCGTTGCGCGGGCTTCAGGCGGCAAGGGCACACGGAGCCCGGCTCGGCCAAAACTGAGTACAATCTCCATGGGTTTCCCGATCCGCTGTGTGGACAGCACGATCCTAGCGTACCGACCTGGCACACGGAAGGGATGACATGCCCTTGGGCACATGACACCTAATCAGACTTGTGCAAGGTTTGCAGTACACGAAGAAGCACCATCGCGAGGGTGTCATGCACGATTTGATCAATGTCGAACGTTATCCGTTGGACCGTCTCGATACACCCGACGGTGCTGACCTGATTGCGCGTTGCCAGCGCGAATTGGCTGACACGGGCATGTTCAATCTCGATGAACTTGTGCGCCCTGATGCGCTGATCGGGATGCTGGCAGAGGTGCTACCCGCCTTCGAGAACGCGTTCCACCACAGACGCACGCACAACATCTACTTCTCTGAGGACATTTCCGGCGTTGCCCCGGACCACCCGGCGCTGAACCGGTTGGAAACAATTAACCACACGGTGTGCGCTGATCAGGTTGCCGACAGCCTGTTGCTGCAGCTCTACAGATGGCCCCCGCTTGCGGCCTTCCTGGCCGCCGTGATGGAAAAGCGCGCGCTGCACGTCATGAACGATCCGTTGGCGTGCGTGAACGTCATGCGCTACGGCGCTGGTGAAGCGCTCAACTGGCACTTCGACCGCTCAGAATTCACGACGACGCTGCTCCTGCAATCTCCAGATGCAGGCGGCGTGTTCGAGTATCGAACCGGGCTGCGGAGCGAGAGTGATCCGAACTATGACGGTGTCGCGCGGATGCTGCGCGGAAATGATCCGAGAGTTCAGCAGCTCGCGGTCGAACCTGGAACACTGAATGTTTTCCGTGGCAAGAACACAGCCCACCGGGTGACCCCGGTCGAGGGCCCGACGGACAGGATCATCGCGGTCTTTTCATACTACGAGGCACAGGACGTGCGTTTCTCGGCCGCTGAACAGATCGGGTTCTACGGTCGGGCTGCCGAGTAGACGTCTCGTCAACCCGCAGGCATCCGGTCGCGGAGCGGGAAAATCTTGTCGAGCCGCGTCATCTCGAGCGCCTTGCGCACTTGTTTCTTCGGACAGGCGATCTCGATCACACCCCGTCCGCGCATGTGCTTGATGCAGCCGATCAGCGCGCCAAGACCTGTCGAATCCATGAAGTCGATCCGCCGAAAGTCCAGCACGACCCTCACGGCGCCATCATCGATCAGCATCTTCATGTCCGATTTGAACCGGTCGGCGATCGAGGCATCAAGCCGCGAGGCACAAAGCTCGACAACATGAGATGATCCCGCAAGGCGTTCTCTGATGACCATCGCCAGCCCCCATGCGTGCGTCGTCATGATCCGCCGCCCGAGACCTCCCGGACGCCCGAACAGGAGTACGTCCGGGCGCCTAAGATTTGGTCAAAAGGGATCGTTAACGCGTCGGCAGGCGCGCCGCTCAGGCCGAGCGATAGAGCTTGGTCATCGAGAACTCGACATGGCCGAGCGCCTCGGCTGCCGTCGACCGCCCGTTGGCAGTGCTCACGATCATGTCGATCAGCGCATCACCCGCCTGATCGATTGTCATCTCGCGGGTCAGCACGCCGGTCACGTCCACATCGATGTGCTCGGACATGGTCCGCAGCGTCCGCGGGTTGCCGGAAATCTTGATGACCGGCACGATCGGGTTTCCGACCACATTGCCCTGACCGGTGGGGAAAGTGTGAATGACGTAGCCGCCTGCGGCCATCAGGGTCACGCATTCCGCCGCCGCCGAGGAGGTGTCCATGAAGTAGAGCCCCGCGCCCTTGGACGGCGTTTCCGCCGGCCCGATTGCATCGATATAGCTCGAAGTGCGGCCGATTTTCTCGAGGTTCCCCATCGCCTTTTCCTCGATGGTCGTCAGCCCTCCGAGAATGTTGCCCTTGGTGGGCTGGCTGTCCGAGAGGTCCGAGGTCTTGTGGGGTTCGATCACCTCGTCCTGATAGGCCTGGAAAATCTTCATGAACTTCTCGCCGGCCTCAGGTGTCGCGGCACGCTTGGCGCAGATGTGCTCGGCACCGGTGATCTCGGAGGTCTCCCCGAAACAACCGTAGAGCCCCTGTGGAACAAGCTTGTCGTACATGTTCCCGACGGTCGGACACGAAGAGAGCCCTGTGGTGGTGTCGCTCTCGCCACACTTGGTCGAGACCCAGAGCTCGTTCAGCGGGCAAGGCTCCTTTTGCAACTCGGTCGCCCAGTGCACGAATTCCTTCGCCTTCCAGGACGCGGCAGCGATGGTGGCAATGTCACCGTTCTGCTCAATCGAGAACTCCGCCACCGGCTTTCCAGTCTCGCGGATCCCGTCGGCGATCACCTTGGTCCACTCCGGCTCGATCCCGATGACGACGCACGCGGCGACGTTGGGATTGGCGCCGGTGCCGATCATGGTGCGAAAATGCAGGTCGAGATCCTCGCCAAACTGCAGTCGACCATAGGCGTGCGGCAACGCCATCGTGCCCTTGATGTTGTTGGCGACAGCCTCGCAAGCGGCGTTTGAGATGTCATCCACGGGCAGGATGATCACGTGGTTGCGCACGCCTACACGTCCATTCTCGCGACGCCAGGCGTTCACCATCACGTTGGTTGCATCATAAGGCATTGTTTTTCCTCTCGTGTCCGAGCGCCCTTCAGAGCGGCGCGCCGGTGATCTCCATGTCGAACTCGGCCGCCAGCTCGGCGATACGCGCAGCGTCGGTGGCCGGATCCAGCCCTTCGGCGACATCGAAGAAGCCGATACAGCGTCCTGGTGTCAGCGTGATGAGAACGCGCGAATCTTCGAGCGCTTTGAAGGTGTGCTCTGCGTGCTGGGGGATCAGCACAGTCGTGCCCGGACCCGCCTCTGCCTCTCGTCCCGAGCACAAGAAGCGCACGCGGCCCGAAAGCACCACAAAGAGCTCTTGCGCGTCGTGGTGGATGTGCAGGGGCGGCCCGTGACCGGCGGGCACCCCTTCCTCGAAGACCGAAAACGTGCCGCCTGTGTCCTCAGGCATCACGCGCAGGTACCGATCGAACCCGAATGCGGAGTTCGCCTTGCCCTCGCCTGGACCGTGAATGATCGCCTGACCGCCCAGGACGCTCACTACCACCTCTTCGTTTTGCAGTTGTGGGTGTGGACGTGTTCACCCACGGCAGCGGGACCGACCATCTTGCCGATGTCCTCGCCATACTTCGTGACCGTGTCTCCAGCACTCAGGTCAGTCAGCGCGACCTTGTGGCCGATCGGGATGTCAGCCTTGGCGGTCAGCCGAAAGTCCGAGTTGTCGTGCGTGACGACACACAGCATGTCGGTGCCGGCCGTCAGCCCTTCGACGACGACAACGCCCACATTGTCGGCGGTGTCATGGACCAGCAGGTGGGGATGGCTCATCGCGTCCTCGTTCTCAGGTTTGCGTCGAGTCTTATATAAGACTATAAGACTACCCATGTCTACCGTTGCGGAGATCAGATGAACGACCCTCGTCCCCTGTACGCGCAAATCCGAGACGGACTGGTGGCCCGCCTGATGGCCGGTGAGTGGCCGCCCGGCACCGCACTGCCCAGCGAGATCGCGCTTGCGGAGGCGTTGGGGGTCAGCCAGGGCACCGTGCGCAAAGCGCTTGACGGGCTCTGCGCAGATGGCGCGTTGGAGCGCTCGCAAGGCCGTGGCACCTTCGTTCCCGAGCAGACACCGGAGCGTGCCAACTTCCATTTCTTCAGACTTATCAATCAATTGGGCGAGCGCGCCCTGCCAGAGCTGGCACGCCAGAACTTCGCCACGATCCCCGCCCGCAACCACGCCGCGGCGCTGCAGATCACGCCGGAAGATCGCGTTCATGTCATCGACAGGCTGCGCACGATCGAGGGCGTCCGGGCGATCCTGGAAACCGTCATCGTGCCCGCAGCTCTCATGCCCGACCTCGGCGAAAGGGGTCCGCTGCCCAATGCGCTCTATCCGCATTACCAGGAACTCTACGGCATTTCAGTCCTGAGGGCCGAGGATGCGCTTGACGCGGTGGCCGCCGACCATGGGGCCGCGATGCTGCTGAGCGTGCCCGTGGGCTCGCCGCTTCTGCGCGCAACACGCACCGCATACGACCTGGCGGAGCGGTTGGTCGAGCACCGAATCTCACGCTTCCTGACGAGCGCCTACAGCTACGCGATAACGTTGCGCTGAGGTGATGAAATCACCTTCTCCGAGCGTGCTCATCAGCGGCAATATCATCTTCACCGATATCACCAAACAGGTCACTTAACCGGATATCAGTGCTTCTTGCGCTTGGGCGCGATCAGGTCGGTGATCGTGCCTTCGAACATCTCGGCGGCAAAGTTCACGGTCTCGCTCAACGTCGGATGCGGGTGAATGGTGTGTCCCATGTCGGTCGCGTCAGCGCCCATTTCGATGGCAAGCGCGACCTCGGCGATCAGATCGCCCGCGTTCGGACCGACAATGCCGGCCCCGACGATCCGGTCGGTTTCGGGGTCGAACAGAACCTTCGTGAGACCTTCGGAGCGGGCGATCGACAGCGCCCTACCTGACGCCGCCCAGGGAAACACGCCCTTGCCCAGTTTGATGCCCCGAGCCTTGGCATCGTTCTCCGTGAGGCCGGCCCAGGCAACCTCCGGATCCGTGTAGGCGACGGACGGGATCACCCGGGCATCGAAGGCGCGCTTGTGCCCGGCGGCAACTTCTGCGGCGACCTTGCCCTCATGCACGGCCTTGTGGGCGAGCATCGGCTGGCCCACCACATCGCCGATGGCGAAGATGTGCGGCTGGTTCGTGCGCTGCTGACCATCCACCGCAATGAACCCGCGCTCATCCACGACGACCCCGGCGGACCCTGCGCCGATCAGCGCGCCGTTGGGCCGCCGCCCGACGGCGACCAGCACCTTGTCAAAGATGTTGTCGAAGCTGCCGTCCGCGCCCTCGAACGTGACCTTCAGCCCGTTCTTCTGGGCCTTGACCGCGGTCACCTTGGTCTTGAGATGGATCGCTTCATAGCGGCCCTTGATGCGATCATGGAGCGGTTTGACGATATCGCGATCCGCGCCGGGGATCAGCTGATCCATCAGCTCGACCACCGTCACCTTGGATCCAAGCGCATCATAGACGCACCCCATCTCGAGCCCGATGATCCCGCCTCCCAGCACCAGCAGCCGCTTCGGGATGCCGTCGAGTTCGAGCGCGCCGGTCGAATCGATCACCCGCGGATCATCGTGCGGGATGAACGGCAGGGTCACAGGCTCCGAGCCCGCAGCGATGCAACACTGATCGAAGCTGACCGTGGTGGTTTTCCCCTCATGGACCACTTCGATCATGTTTGCACCGGCAAAGGTGCCGTAGCCGCGCACCACCTGGACCTTGCGTGCCTTCGAAAGCCCATCCAGCCCGCCGGTGAGTTTACCGACCACGCTGTCTTTCCAGTCGCGCAGCTTGTCGAGATCGATCTTCGGCGCACCGAGCGAGATGCCGAAGTGGTCCATCTCCTCGGCCTCGGTGATTACCTTGGCGGCATGAAGAAGCGCCTTTGAAGGGATGCAGCCGACATTGAGACAGACACCACCCAGCGTCGGGTTGGCCTCGATGAGCACGGTCTTCAGCCCGAGATCTGCGGCCCGGAACGCTGCCGTGTAGCCGCCGGGGCCCGACCCGAGCACGACGAATTCGGCGTGCACGTCACCCTTGGCACCGGTGTGCACCGGCGCGGCTGTCTCTGCCTCGGGCGCTGCCGGTGCGGGTGGTGCAGGTGCCGCCTCCACGGCCCCCTCCGCCTCGAGTGTCAGGATCAGCGATCCCTCGGAGACCGCATCCCCCGGCTTCACGCTGATCTCGATCACCTTGCCTGCGACGGGGGCCGGGACTTCCATGGTTGCCTTGTCGCTCTCGAGCTCGATCAGCGGGTCCTCGAGCCCCACCACGTCACCCGGCGACACCATCACCGTGATGACCGGAACATCGGAGAAATCCCCGATGTCAGGAACCTTCACATCGATCACTGCCATTGTCCGCGCCCCCTCAGAGCATCAGCCGGCGTTCATCGCCGAGCAGGTGTTTGAGAGTCGCGCAGAAGCGGGCGGCCAGCGCTCCGTCGATCGCGCGGTGGTCATAGGACAGCGAGAGCGGCTGCATCAGCCGGGGCACGAATTCCTCGGCCTCCTTGTCCCAGACAGGCTGCATCTTGGAACGGGTGAGCCCGAGGATCGCCACCTCCGGCGCGTTCACAATCGGCGTGAAGGAGGTGCCGCCGATGCCGCCCAGCGACGAAATGGTGAAGCTGGCGCCGGACATGTCATCTCCCTTGAGCTTGCCGTCGCGCGCCTTTGACGAGAGCTCGCCCAGCTCCTTGGAAATTTCGACGATGCCTTTCGAGTCGGCGGCCTTGATCACGGGCACAACCAGCCCCTGCGGCGTGTCCGCGGCGAACCCGATGTTGTAGTAGGACTTGCGGATCAGCTTGTCGCCGTCCGGGTGGATCGAACTGTTGACTTCCCAGTGGGTCTTCAGCGCCGATACGCAGGCCTTGATCACGAAGCTCAGCAGGGTCACGCGATACCCCTGCTCCTTGGCGGCGCCGTCCAGCTCGCGACGGTAGCGGTCGAGCCCGGTGATGTCGGCTTCTTCATTGTGGGTCACGTGCGGAATGTTCAGCCACGAGCGATGCAGCGCCGGCCCGGAGAGCTTCTTGATCCGCGACATCTCGACATCTTCGACAGCGCCGAACTTCGAGAAATCGACCGCCGGGATCGGCGGGATGCCCATGCCGCCCTGCGCAGACACAGATGCTGCCCCGGCCGGCGCACTTGCGGCCTTGAAGGCAGCGGTGACGTCCTCGCGCAGGATGCGCCCCTTGCGGCCCGAACCCGTCAGTGCGCCGAGATCGACCCCAAGCTGGCGCGCGAATGCCCGGACAGAAGGCGAAGCATGCGCCTTGGCGAAGCCAGCCTCATCCACGGCGTCGAGCTTGCCGCGCGCCTCGACGGGTGCGGGGACCGGCGCCGGTGCGGCAGGCGCAGGAGCTGGCGCAGGCGCACTTTCCGCAGCGGGCGCTTCGGCACCGTTCGCGCCGCCGCCTGCGGTCTCGAGCGTGAGGATCAGAGCGCCCTCCGAGACCGTGTCACCTTCCTTGACTTTGACTTCGACGACCTTGCCAGCAGAAGGTGCGGGCACTTCCATGGTGGCCTTGTCGCTCTCGAGCTCGATGAGCGGATCTTCCTCCGACACCGTGTCGCCGGGCGCCACAAGGATCGAGATCACCGGCACATCCGAGAAATCACCGATATCCGGCACGTTAACGTCGATCGTGCTCATCATTGTCCCCTTTTCCTGCCGCGCTCAGACCAGACGCGGGTTCGGCTTGGCACCGTCGATTTCGTAGCGGTCGATCGCTTCGGCCATCGCCTGGCGATCAACCGAGCCCTCTTTCATGAGCTCGACCATCGCGGCGGCGGCGATGTGATTGGCGTCGACCTCGAAGAAGCGGCGCAGGTTCGCGCGGCTGTCCGAGCGGCCATACCCATCGGTTCCGAGCGTCGTGAAGGGGTGCTCGATGAAGGGCCGAAGCTGCTCGGAGTAGTTCTTCATGTAGTCGGTCGCGGCAATCACCGGCCCCTTTGCCTTGGCCGCGGCCAAGGTTTGCGTGATGTAGGGCACCTTCTGCTCGTCAAGCGGATTGAGCCGGTTCCAGCGCAGACAGTCCTGGCCGTCGCGGGCGAGCTCCGTCATCGAGGTTGCCGACCAGATATCCGCCGTGACGCCGAAGTCTTCCTTCAGCTTCTCCGCCGCCTTCATCACCTGGACCAGGATCGTGCCAGAGCCCATCAGGTTGACGTGCCGCTTGGCCTTCCTGGGCGCTTTCTGCAACAGGTAGAGACCCCGCACGATACCCTCTTCAGCGCCCTCGGGCATGTCCGGGTGGCTGTAGTTCTCGTTCATCAGGGTCAGGTAGAAAAACACGTCCTCCTGATGGGTGAACATGCGGGTGAGACCGTGCTGAATGATCGTCGCCACCTCATAGCTGAACGTCGGATCGTAACTGATGCAGTTCGGCACGGTTGACGAGAGGATGTGGCTGTGGCCGTCCTCGTGCTGGAGGCCCTCGCCGTTCAGCGTGGTGCGCCCGGCCGTGCCCCCCAGGAGGAACCCGCGCGCCCGGCTGTCACCTGCCGCCCAGGCGAGGTCGCCGATCCGCTGGAAGCCGAACATCGAGTAGTAGATGTAGAACGGGATCATCGGCACGCCGTGCACCGAGTAGCTGGTGGCCGCAGCGATCCAGTCCGCCATGGCGCCCGCCTCGTTGATGCCCTCCTGGAGCACCTGCCCGTCCTGGCTCTCTTTGTAGTACATGAGCTGATCGGCATCCTCGGGCGTGTATTGCTGGCCCTTCGGGTTGTAGATGCCGAGCTGGCGGAACATGCCCTCCATGCCGAAGGTGCGGCTCTCGTCCGGTACGATGGGCACCACCTGCTTGCCGATGTTCTTGTCCCGGCAGAGCGTGGTGAGCACCCGCACGAATGCCATGGTGGTCGAGATCTCGCGCTCGCCGGTGCCCTTGAGCTGCGCCGAGAAGGAGTCGAGCGGCGGAATTTTCATCGTCGAGGTGTCGACGACGTGGCGTGCAGGGAATGGCCCGCCAAGTGCCGTGCGGCGCTCGGCCAGATAGTCGCTCTGGTCCTTTGTCAGCTCGAGCAATGGCGCTTCCGCCACCCGGTCATCTTCGATCGGGATCTGGAAGCGGTCGCGAAACGCCGCCAGTTGTTCGGCCGCCAGCTTCTTTTGCTGGTGGGTGATGTTCATGCCCTCGCCGGCATCGCCCATGCCGTATCCCTTGACCGTCTTGACGAGGATCACGGTCGGCTGGCCCTTGTTGGCACTGGCGGCGGCATAGGCGGCATAGACCTTCTCGGGGTCGTGACCGCCACGGCGCAGCGCCCAGATGTCGGCATCGGTCATGTCCTTGACCAGTTCGGCCGTCTCCGGATACTTGCCGAAGAAGTGCTCGCGAATGTAGGCGCCGTTCTTCGAGCGGAAGGTCTGGTAGTCACCGTCGACCGTCTCGTCCATGAGCTGGCGCAGGCGCCCGGTGTGATCCCGGCTCAGGATATCGTCCCAGCGCTTGCCCCAGATCAGCTTGATGACGTTCCAGCCCGCGCCCCGGAAGTCACCTTCCAACTCCTGGATGATCTTGCCATTGCCACGCACGGGGCCGTCGAGCCGCTGCAGATTGCAGTTCACGACGAAGATGAGATTGTCCAGCCCCTCGCGCGCGGCGAGGCCAATGGCGCCCAGGCTCTCCGGTTCGTCCATCTCCCCGTCGCCGAGAAAGGCCCAGATCTTGCGGTCGCCCATGTCGATGTGGCCGCGGTTGTGCATGTATTTCATGAACCGCGCCTGATAGATCGCCATCAGCGGGCCCAGACCCATCGAAACGGTCGGGAACTGCCAGTAGTCCGGCATCAGCCAGGGGTGGGGATAGCTCGACAGACCTTCGCCATCGACCTCTGAACGGAAGTTCTCCATCTGCTCGCGGGTGATGCGGCCTTCCATGAACGAACGGGCATAGATGCCGGGGATCACGTGACCCTGGAAGAACACCAGATCGCCGCCATGCTTGTCGCTTTGTGCGCGCCAAAAGTGGTTCAGACCGATGTCGTACATCACTGCGGACGAGGCGAACGATGCGATGTGCCCGCCATACTCGGAGCTGACCTTGTTGCGCTTGACCACTGTGGCCATGGCGTTCCAGCGGTTGATGGTGCGGATGCGCCACTCCATCTGCTGATCGCCCGGGAACTCGGGCTGCTGATCCCGCGGGATGGTGTTGATGTAGCCGGTGGTCGAGCTGAAGGGCAGGTTGGCGCCGTGCTGACGGACGACTGTCACCGCGTTGTCCAGCAGGTGATGCGCACGCTCGGCCCCGTCACGGTCGATGACGTCCTCGATCGATTCGCGCCATTCCCGCGTCTCGACGGGATCGATATCCTTGATGTCTTCGGTCATGGAAGCCGCCTCCCTGGAGCGTTGCCGTTCTGGCAGAAATGCGTCAGCACTACAGACCCTTTTGCTGCACTGCAATATGCATCAGCAGCCACAAGCTCATCTGCTTCGATTTGTCATTGGCCATCTGGTGCGCTTTTCCAATCAGCGTGCTCGCGTGACAGTACCGCAGGCACGGGGCCACCCGTCGCCCAGTCAAGCAGTTCGGCCGTGTGCACCACCGGCACACCGGTCCCCGAGCCGATCTGCATCATGCATCCAATATTGCCGGCAGCGATGATCTCGGGTGTGGTCGCCATGAGGTTCTCGACCTTGCGTGTTTTCAGCTTCGCCGAGATCTCAGGCTGCATCAGGTTGTACGTCCCGGCAGACCCGCAGCAGAGATGAGGCTCGGCGGGTTCAACCACAGCAAAGCCCGCGGCCTTTAACAAGGTCTTCGGATGAGTTTTGATCTGCTGGCCATGCTGCAGCGAGCAAGCCGCGTGATACGCAACTTTCAGAGGTGCTGCATGGGTCGGGTCGTTCAGACCGAGCTCGACCATGACCTCCGAGATATCCTTGGCGATCGATGAGACGCGGGCTGCATCCTCCGCCAGGGCCTCGGTTCGGAACATGTGGCCGTAGTCCTTGACGGTCGTCCCACAGCCCGAGGTGTTGATGACGATGGCGTCGAGCCCTGCCCCGTCCATCTCACGCACCCACGCCCGAATGTTCCGCGCGGCTGTCGCATGGCTCTCCGCGGTCTTGCCCATGTGATGGGTCAATGCACCGCAGCAACCGGCCCCGTCGGCGACCACAACCTCGCATCCGTGGCGCGTCAGCAACCGGATGGTCGCATCGTTGATGTCCGTGTTCAGCGCCCGTTGCGCACAGCCCGTCATCAGGGCAACCCGCTTGCGGCGCTCACCCTGAGCCGGGAAGACCTGCGGATCGTCGTTGCGGCTGACAGGCGGGATCGAGCGCGGTGCCATCTCGAGCATTGCACGCAAACGCGCGTCCGGGATCAGCCCGCGAAAGGGGCGCGCGATCTTGGCTCCGAGCATCGCAACGCGGAAGCGCATCGGGTAGGGCAGGATCCGGGCCAGGATCCAGCGCAGCGCCCGATCATCCCAGGACCGCTTGTGATGGCGTTCGATGTATTCGCGCGCATGATCGACAAGGTGCATGTAGTGCACGCCCGAGGGGCAGGTCGACATGCAGGCGAGGCAGCTTAGGCAGCGGTCGATGTGGGTGACGGTCTTGTCGTCCGGCACCCGCTCGTTCTCGAGCATGTCCTTGATGAGATAGATGCGCCCCCGGGGGCTGTCGAGCTCGTCTCCCAAAACCTGGTAGGTGGGGCATGTCGCTGTACAAAAGCCGCAGTGCACGCATGCACGCAGTACCTCGTTCGAGCGCTTTATCGCCGGATCAGCAAGCTGTTCCGAGGTGAAGTTCGTCTGCATCTCCGTCCCCTCAGGCGACCATCCGACCCGGATTCAGTATACCCGCCGGATCGAACTTGGCACGCAGATCGGCGGAAAGTCTGGCAATCGGCACGGGCTGCGGATGGAAGACATCCACCGCTGCACGAACAGTTTCGGGCGCGCGCACGAGCGTGGCGTGGCCGCCGAATTTGGCAAGGGCGGTGCGCAGAACATCTGCGTGCGCCGTGGCGTTTTCCGGCAGCCGGGTCCAGATCAGTCCCCCCGCCCAGTCGAGCGCCACCTCGCCGCCAAGTTCCGCCTCGATCACCTCCACCACCGATGGCGCGTCGCCCGGTTTGACGGAAAGCCGCCAGATCGGGCGGTCATCATCGGCGAACGGCTCGACATTGCGCAGACGCCGCCAGAACGTGTCGTGCTCGGCACCTTCGGCGACCCGCTGGGCGATGTCGGGGAAAAGCGCACCGAGCCGCGAGAGGCGGTAGTCCACCTGCCCGGCCAGTCCCTCGACGCGCAGCAGCGTCGACGAGAGATCGCCCCCTGGCAAATGCGCCGCACCCGTGACGTCATAGGGCGCGCCCATCGCCCGGCTCATGGCCGACACCGCCTCAGCCGCATCCAGCCCCTCGAGGACCAGCGTTGCCTCCCGCTCGGCGGCCGGCAGCACCTTGAACGCCACCTCGGTGAGAACGCCCAACGTTCCCCACGAGCCGCACATCAGCTTCACGAGGTCATAGCCGGTGACGTTCTTCATCACCCGGCCGCCGTTCTTCAGAACATTCCCCGAGCCGTCAACGAAGCGCACGCCGATCAGGCTGTCACGGCAGGCGCCGGCCTGAATCCGCCGTGGTCCCGAGACGTTGCAGGCGACGACCGCGCCGATCGTGGGCTCACCCGACGTGCGCAGGATCGTGCGATGATCCATTGGCTCGAACGCAAGACGCTGCCCTTCAGCGGCGAGAGCGGCTTCGACCTCGGCCAGCGATGTGCCCGCTTTCGCGATGATCGTGAGCGCGCCGGGTTCGTAGAGGCTGATCCCGCTCAACCCCCGGGTGGAGAGCGTCTTTGCTGCCTGGACCGGGCGCCCCAACGGACGCCGGGTTCCACCGCCGGCGATCTCGAGCGGGGTGCGGGCTGCTGCGGCATCGGCAATTGCCGCGGCCAGTTCGTTTTCATCGGACGGGATCAGAGCATCTGTCATCCCGCCTGTCTAATGTGCTCTGTCGCTAACCACCAGCACCTGCGAACGGATTCATCGGCAGAAGCTCGAGTCGGGTCGGATTCATGCGGTCTGCCAGCCGGCGCGGGATGAACTGTCCCGTCCGGTCACTGCCTCTCGCGTTCAGGTTGGTGTCGTCGATGGCATCGCTGTGCGACAGGCCGAGGTGGTGGGTGATCTCATGGGCAAAGGTCTCCGCATCATCGTCGACCCGGTCCTCCATGATCATGTCATTGCCGCCGCGCTCGGCCGAGGCTTCGGTGTCGCGACCATCGCCCAGTCTGCGCTCATAGCGGCGCACGAAGAACACGTTGAGATCGGCGGTCGAATCGCCCAGGCCCTTGAGGTAGGAGAATTCTCGCAGGCGTTGGTTGCCCCCGCGATAGCCGCGACGCTCGATCACGTACCGTCCCAGATTGCGGGCGGTCCGCAGCCAGCGGGTCGAACGCCGCACCACACAGACATTGGTCTGCGGCATCAGGATCGCGTTCACCCTGCGCAACAGCCCGTCGAGATCAGTCGGGCGGCGACGCGTGATCTGCTGGTTGCCATCGGTGACATAGTGGAAGGCCGCTTGGACGTCGCGCCGGGTCTTGACCGCAATCTGCAGCCTGCGCGGTGCGGGGTTGTCCTCCATGAACGACAGATCGTCAAAGTACTCGATTGCACCGAGACCGGGGCGCGTGCCACGGATCTCGATGGTGCGCCTGTCGCCGTCGCCATGTTCCGTGATGTCAAATCCCGCCTGCGCCTCGAGCCCGAGGCTGTTGGGACGCGTGCGGATCATATTGAAACCGCGGGCCCCGTCGACAATGACGTGCTTGACCCCATGCATCGGCACCATCACCCAGGCAGGCCGCTCCGTCGTGTCGAGGCCCCAGTTCTGCCGGTTCATGCTGAATCGAATGGCCATCCGAATCACCCCCGCTGAAATCACTGTTTCAATCGGGGGAGTCTGCGGGCGGCATGATGCCGGCGTCTGTAGCGCCCGCTACACGCACCGGACCCGGATCACGGGCCGAATATCTGATCCGTCCGGTTGATCCGATCAGCGTGGCGACGTGGAATCCATTTCCCCGTCTGTCCCGGAGCTATCAGCTCGGCCTGGCTTTCAACATCGTCGGGATGGTCGAGCCCAAGATGGTGCAGGATTTCGTGAGCGAACACCTCGGCATCGCCAAAGGTTTGATCTTCCATCAGCATGTTGTTGCCGTTCAACCCTGCCCATGCCTCCACGTCGTACAAACGCGGCTTGATGCCACGCTTATCGGTCGGATCCTGAGGGGACCTGCGGAACGGGTTGAAATTGGAATCCTTGAATGGGTTCCAGTTTGGATAGACTGGGCGCGGCGCACGAAGAAGACATTGAGGTCTGCGTGCGGATCTCCAAGCCCTTTCAGATAGCTGTACTCTCGCAACCGCTGGTCGTCTTTGGCACGTTCGATGGCTCGCTCGCGTCTCGCCGCAAAACGTTCAGGCCGTTTAATGCCACGGTGTACGACACGGCCATGTTCGTATTTCTTCGGCGTCTCGATCACCCGGAACCCCAACGGACGGGTCGGCAACCAGCGCCTAGACTTGCAGACAACGCGAACGTTGGCCTGTGGCTCGAGGATGCGATTGACACCGTTGAGCAGACTGTCGAGTTGGTTGGGCTTGCGGTGCGTCCGCTGCCAGATCCCGCCTTTCACGTAGTGGAATGCCGCATTTATCAGGCGCTTGCGTTTGACTGAAACAATGAGGCGGGGATTGTCCTGATCCCTTCCCTGCGGCGGCGTCTCGGCATAGTCGATCGCGGCAAGCCCCGGACGTGTGCCGCGGATTTCAAGCACGCGCCGGTCGCCGCTACCGTGCTCGACGAAATTGATGCCCGCCACATGATAGGTCAGGAGTTCGTCTTCCAGCCTGGAGCGGAAGGGTGTCATACCTGCAGTGCCTGAGACAGTCACACGCCTGGAGCTGTGCAACGGCACCAAGATCCACGCAAAACGCCTACTGTCGTACGCTATCCCGCGGGTAAGTGGCGATTCAGCGCTGAATTCAATCGGCATCGAAAAATCTCCATTTCAAATACAATGGAGACAGGATGACGCTGCCGTCAGATGCCGTCTGTGCGGGATGTCACGGCATTGTCACGTCGAATCGCGGCGGCTCTCCGAGACCTCGAGCGGGAACACCTTGGCCGGATTGAGCAGCCAGCCCGGGTCGAAGCAGTCCTTGACCTTCATCTGCGCCTCCATGTCGGCGCGGCTGTACTGATCACCCATCAGGTCGCGCTTCTCGATGCCCACGCCGTGCTCGCCGGTCAGGCAGCCGCCCGCCTCGACGCACAGGCGCAGGATGTCCGCGCCGAACGCCTCGGCACGTTCCAGATCACCGGGGGTGTTGGCATCGAACAGGATCAGCGGATGCATGTTGCCGTCACCCGCGTGGAAGACGTTGGCGCATTCGAGCCCGTGCTCCTGCGCGAGTTCGGCCGTGCGCTTCAGCACATAGGGCAGTTGGCTGACGGGAACGGTCCCATCGAGGCACATGTAGTCGTTGATCTGGCCCATCGCGCCGAAGGCCGCCTTGCGCCCTTTCCAGATCAGGGCGCTCTCCTCGGCGCTGGCGCTTTCGCGCAGCTCCACCGGATTCAGCCCGCGTGCGATCTCGACAACCTTCGCGAGTTGCTCCTCGATCTCCGCTTCCGACCCTTCCACCTCGACGATCAGCAGCGCCTCGACATCCGGATAGCCCGCACCGGAGAAATCATCCGTCGCGCGTATGCACAAGCGGTCCATGTATTCGATCGCCACCGGCAGCACGCCCGCCCGGATGATCGCGGCGACACATTCGCCCGCGACTTCCGGCTCGTTGAACCCGATAAGCACCGGGCGCGCACCTTCCGGCTTGCAGAGGATGCGCAGCGTCGCCTCGGTCACCACCGCAAGCTGTCCTTCCGAGCCGCAGATCACGCCCAAGAGATCATAGCCGTCCGAGTCCAGGTGCGGCCCGCCGAGCTCGACGATCTCGCCGTCGGCCATGACCATCCGCACACCCATGAGGTTGTTGGTCGTCACGCCGTATTTGAGGCAATGCGCACCGCCCGAGTTCATCGCGATGTTGCCGGCGATCGCACAGGCAAGCTGGCTCGACGGATCGGGCGCATAGAAGAAGCCCTCGTCTTCGACCGCGCCCGTGACCGAGAGATTGGTGATGCCGGTCTGCACACGAATGAACCTGTTGTCGGCATCGATCTCGAGCACCCGGTTCAGTCGGGCCGTGCCGAGGATCACGCTGTCTGCAGTCGGCAGCGCGCCGCCTGCGAGCGACGTGCCCGAGCCTCGCGGCACCACCGGCACGCCAAGTTCGTGGCATACGCGCAGGGCAGCCGCCACCTGCTCGGTCGTGTGCGGGAGCACCACCGCCAGAGGCGGGCAGCGATAGGCGGTGAGCGCATCACATTCGTAGGCCAGTGTCTCGGCGGGCTCGGAGATCACACAGTCCGCCGGCAACGCCTCTTCGAGCCTGGCCACAATCTCGTCTCTGCGAGCAATGAGGCCAGCGTCGGGTCGGGGCATTGCGATGGTCGTCATGGCGTCCTCATACCAATCGTGTGCATCCTCTATACATAGCACTTTTCCCGGATTGTCACGGTTCGCGGAGAAACACGCGAGGGCTGGCAACCTGGGTGTGCCGGGTGTTATGGGCGTGCATGTTTGCGCACTCGAACGAAGGTGGATTTCAGATGGACGATCCGGTTGCTGTCTTCGATGGTCACAATGACACTGTTCTCAAGCTCGAGATGGCCGCGCGCGCAGGCCAGGCAGCACATTTCATCGAGAGCAACACCGTGCTCGACATCGACCTTCCGCGCGCCGAAGCCTCGGGGTTGCGCGGCGGCCTTTTCGCCATGTTCTCACCCTGGCGCAGCATGGACCCGAATGTACCGTTCGACGAAGAGGACCCGCGGCACTTCGAGGCGATCGATCAACCGCACGCACTCGACATGACGATCGGGATGTTTGCCCGCTTGCGGAGGCTTGCGCGCGCAGCGCCCGACAGGATCGAGATCTGTGACGGCGCGCCGGCTGTTCGCACTGCAATGGCGGCGAACCGCCTTGCGGTCGTGCCCCATATCGAGGGCGCCGAATGCATCGACCCGGATCTCAACGCGCTGGAAATACTGCACGCTGCGGGATTGCGATCTTTGGGGCTGGTGTGGTCGCGGCCCAACATTTTCGGACATGGCGCGCCAATGACGTCCCAACCGGACCTCGAGCCGGGCGAAGGCCTGACCGATGCGGGGCGCGCACTGGTGCGTGAATGCCAAAAGCTCGGCATCCTGATCGATCTCTCGCACCTCACCGAGGCAGGGTTCTGGGATGTCGCCAAGCTCAGCGAGAAGCCGTTGATCGCGTCGCACTCAAACGTACACGCAATCAGCCCGAGCGCGCGCAACCTGACCGACCGCCAGCTCGCGGCGGTCCGGGACTCCGGCGGAGTTGTGGGCCTCAACTTCCACGTGGGCTTTCTGCGCCCCGACTGCCAGCAGGATCCGGACACCCCGATCAGCCAGATGCTGCGCCATCTCGACCATCTTCTGGAGCATCTGGGCGAGGATGGCGTGGCGCTCGGTTCGGACTTCGACGGATGCTGCCTGCCCACGGAAATCGGCGATGTGACCGGTCTGCCGAGGCTGATCGCGGCGATGCGACAGGCCGGATACGGGGAGAGGCTGATCGCGAAGATCGCGCGGGAAAACTGGCTTCGTGCCCTGGAAGAGGCGTCAGCCTAGCGCGCCCGCTGTCCGGAGCGCCGCGTCTGGCGTGGCGCCGATGTCGATCCGATCTCTCGCGGCGTCCCCACAGGTCTGCGCGGGCGGGAACGTCCGCGATGCCAAGCGCTGTGCCCCACACCAGCCCTGCGATGCACACGACGGCGAAGGGGTCATCGGGCACCACGACAAGCGTGCCGGTCCCGTACGAGACGGCCGCAGGAGCGATCAGAAGTCCGAGATGATCCCTTCCTTCTCCCAGTCGCCGTAACGGGTGGGCTCGGGACCTCCGCGGCCGCCACGCTCCGAGGGCAGTTCGACAGGCGAACGGGCCGCGCGCCGCGCGTCTGCCTCTGCCAGCGCACGGGCTGCGGCTGCGCTGATCTGCTCTTCTTTGTCGTCGGTGTCGTCCATATATCCTCTCCGCACACGTGCAGAAGTATGCGACGATACGGTTGTTCGGCAAGGGACGGCACCAGGATGAACTATCTCAAGACAGGCATGTTGCTCGCTGGCATGACGGCGCTGTTTCTGGTCGTTGGCTGGCTTATCGGAGGTGTCGCGGGCGGTCTCATCGCGCTTCTGATCGCGGTGGGGATGAACGCCTATGCGTACTGGAACTCAGACAAGCTGGCGCTCAGGTCGCACAATGCCCGGCCGGTCACCCCAGCCTCGGCCCCGGAACTCTTCGCCATGGTCGAGAAGCTGGCGGCCAATGCCGGGCTGCCGATGCCTGCATTGTACATCATCGAGGATCCGCAGCCCAATGCGTTTGCCACCGGGCGCGATCCCGAGCATGGCGCCGTTGCGGTCACGACGGGCATCCTCCGCACGCTGAGCCATGAAGAACTCGCCGGTGTGATCGCCCACGAACTCGCCCACATCTCGAACCGCGACACACTGATCATGACAGTCTCGGCGACCGTCGCCGGCGCGATCTCGATGCTTGCGCAGTTCGGCATGTTCTTCGGAGGCGGACGCGACCGGGGGGCGATCGGCGTGATCGGCACGCTTCTCATGGTGTTCCTGGCCCCGATTGCCGCCATGCTGATCCAGATGCTGATCAGCCGAACGCGGGAATACGCAGCCGACAGACTGGGCGGTGAGATCTGCCGCAACCCGCTGTGGCTTGCCTCGGCGCTCGCCCGGATCTCCGGTCAGGCAGCGCGCCACGAGATGGCGACCGCGGAACAGAACCCCGCGACCGCACACATGTTCATCGTCAACCCCCTCGCGGGGCGGCGTATGGACGGGTTGTTCACCACCCACCCCAACACCGAGAACCGGATCGCCGCTCTGAAGCAGCAGGCAGCCGAGATGGGACGGACCGCAGCGGTAGCAACACCGGACGGGACGAGCCACAGCGGCCCATGGGGTGGCGCACCGCGCCAAAGCGGTCCCTGGTCTTGAGCCGGACCAAGCGGGAGGCCAAAACGGACGTTCCGGGCCTGGCCGCCCGTCGCGCCGCCCACAGAGCGCTCGCAGAAGTCCTCGACCGCGGCGCGATGCTGAGCGAGGCGGGGGACCAGCTTTCACCCGCCATACGGGCCGAGGCGCGTGGCCTGGCGGACACCGTCCTGCGCCGCCTCGGCCAGATAGATGCCGTGATCGGGCGCTTCGTCGAGCGCCGTCCTCCGCCTCCAGCGCATCACGCGCTTCGTCTGCTGACAGCGGAGGTTCTCTTTGCGGGGACCCCATCGCATGCAGCTGTCGACCTGGCGGTGCACCTCGTGCGAGAGAGCCCAAAGGGTGCGCGTCTGACCGGACTGACCAATGCCGTGGGACGCCGGATCGCGCGAGAAGGACCTGAAATTGCCGCCGATCAGGATGCAGCGGCACTGAACACACCGCGGTGGCTGGCAGAGCGGTTCCGGCGGGACTGGGGCAAGTCTGCCGCGAGACGCATCGCCCAGGCGCACCTGACCCCAGCCCCTCACGATCTCACCGTTCGAACCGCTGCCGACACCCGTGTCCTCGCCCGAGAGCTCGGAGCGACAATCCTGCCGACAGACACTTTGCGCCTGTCCGGGCGCCCGCAACTCAGTGCCCTGCCCGGGTACGCGTCCGGAGCCTGGTGGGTGCAGGACGCCGCCGCCGCACTGCCCGCGCGCCTCATCCCGATCCACCAGTCGCAACGCGTCCTGGACGTCTGCGCTGCTCCAGGCGGCAAGACGCTGCAACTTGCAGCATCCGGGATGCAAGTGACAGCGCTCGATATCTCGACGAGACGGATGGCGCTGCTCGACGAGAACCTGGCACGGACGGATTTGTCTGCCGGGACCATCACCGCCGATGCGCTGAACTGGACACCGGACACACCCTTTGACGCGATCTTGCTCGATGCTCCGTGCTCGGCGAGCGGTACGCTGCGCAGGCATCCGGACCTGGCGCACCGCCTCACGGGTGCCCAGTTGGAGACGCTGCTCGAATTGCAGGTCCGGCTGCTCGACCGCGCCTTCGAGTGGCTCCGGCCCGGCGGCACGCTGGTCTATGCCGTCTGCTCGCTCTTCAAGGCGGAAGGCGAGGATCAGTGTGATGCGTTCCTTGCCCGGACCGCGAAGGCCGAACTGGAAACGGCCCCGACCACACTGCCGCCGGAGTTCATCGATGCCGCGGGACGTCTGCGCACACGACCTGACATGTGGGCCGAGCAAGGCGGCCTCGACGGCTTCTTTGCCGCACGGATAAAGCGCGTCGGCTGACGCGATCTTGTTCCCAGCACAGCCCAACGGACACACGTCGACGACCGCCGCGTGCGAGCGCTTTCCAAGGTCGCAACAGCCGGCGCGGCGCCTTTGAGAAAAGCCGCCGACGAAGCGTGGCCCTGCGACGCCACACGCCGTGGTCAAGATCACCCGGATTGCGTAAATCGGCCTCAACCGTTTCGACCGGAGCCTCGCCATGCCCGACCTCGTACCCATCCGCCGCGCCCTGATTTCGGTTTCCGACAAGTCGGGCCTGCGCGAGCTGGGTCAGCGTCTTGTTGATCTGGGCGTCGAACTCGTCTCGACCGGGGGGACGGCGCGTGCCCTGCGAGAGGCAGGGCTCGGCGTTCGTGATGTCGCCGAGATCACCGGTTTTCCCGAGATGATGGATGGCCGCGTCAAGACACTCCACCCGATGGTGCATGGCGGCCTGCTCGGCGTGCGAGACAATCCCGAGCACCGCACGGCCATGGAAGACCACGGCATCAGCCCCATCGACCTCGTCATCATCAATCTGTACCCCTTCGAGGAGACCCGGGCCTCGGGTGCGGACTTCCCGACCTGCATCGAGAACATCGACATCGGCGGGCCTGCGATGATCCGCTCGGCTGCCAAGAACCATGCCGACGTCACCGTGGTCGTCGATCCGGAGGACTACACCCCGGTTCTCGAGGCGATCGAGGCGGCCGGGGGCACCGATCTCGCGCTGCGACGCCGGCTCGCGGCAATCGCCTATGCGCGCACGGCGGCGTATGATGCGGCGGTTTCGGGCTGGCTCACGGAGGCATGCGGCGAAACCGTGCCACGCCGGCTGACACTCGCCGGACGGCTCGCAACGCCGCTTCGCTATGGCGAGAACCCACATCAGACAGCCGCCTTCTATCTGGACGGCACCGCACGGCCCGGCGTGGCGACGGCCGAGCAGCTGCAGGGCAAGGCACTGAGCTACAACAACATCAACGACACCGACGCCGCCTTCGAGCTGGTCGCGGAGTTCGACCCCTCCGGGCCTGCCGTGGCGATCATCAAGCATGCCAACCCCTGTGGCGCGGCCACGGGCAGCACGCTGGCCGAGGCCTACGGCCGCGCCTTCGACTGCGACCGGACATCAGCCTTCGGTGGCATCGTCGCGCTGAACAACCCGCTCGACGGCGCGACGGCCGAACGCATTGTCGAGATTCTCACCGAAGTCGTGATTGCACCCGGCGCGGACGACGACGCCCGGGCCGTCTTTGCAACGAAACCCAACCTCAGGCTTCTGGTGACCGACACGCTGCCTGATCCGGCAGCGCCGCGACGCGGCTGGCGTCAGGTCGCTGGCGGACTGCTGGTGCAGGACCATGATGCCGCAACCCTTGTCCCGGAGGAGATGCGCACCGTCTCGGCGCGTGCGCCGAGCGCGGCAGAGATGGATGACCTCCTCTTTGCCTGGACGGTGGCAAAGCACGTTAAATCGAACGCCATCATCTACGCGAAGGACGGCGCCACGGTCGGGATCGGTGCGGGGCAGATGAGCCGGGTGGATTCGAGCCGCATCGCGGCACGCAAATCCTCGGACATGGCGCAAGAGCTTGGCCTGGCGGAACCGACGGCCAAGGGCTCGGTGGTCGCATCCGACGCGTTCTTCCCGTTCGCGGACGGGTTGCTGGCCGCCGCCGATGCGGGCGCGACCGCGGTCATTCAGCCAGGCGGCTCGATGCGCGACGATCAGGTGATCGCCGCGGCCGATGAGGCTGGTCTGGCCATGGTCTTCACGGGGATGCGGCACTTCCGGCACTGAAGAACGGGAAAAATCCGGGCTGCGGCCTACTCGGTCATCGTACGGTCGATCACGTCGACCAGAATGCGAAAGCCCAGTCCCCCGATGGCACCGAAGCCGATCGCCAACCCCAGAGCTTGAGCTTCCGGCGGAACCGCGGTTGCAAGCCCGAGCAGAACCTCAGGCACGTCCGCCGCCAGCACGAGCTGAACCCCCAGAAGAGCGCCGATCACGCCGCACAGCAGGTCGCCCGCGGGATTGCGATGGAGGGCACCAATCAGGATGCCACAGAGCACCGAAGTGAAAATTCCGCCCGCAACCGCCGTGAAGATCAGTTCCATCACACACCCCCTGGGAGTCCTTCGTAACAAGTTAACGCAATGCCCGATGGCAGCATGAAGGCATCGGTGTGGTCGAATTGTCCCAGTCTTCCAACAGACGGATAATGTGAGCCTCTCCCCTTGATCCGAACCCGCCGAGCAAGTATCTGTCTCGGCTCCACAGGGTCGCCGATCCCAACTTCGCGTAACTCGCGGGGGGGCGCTAAGGGGCTACTGGGTTTTGCATCTGCTGGTAGGGGAGGCGTTGCCATGAGCAACAAGGCACACCTCTTCCAACTGGGGATGGACCTGGGGACAGGCACCACCCATGCGGAAGACACGCGGGAGGCCCGCGAATATCTCACCATTGTCTCGGACCGAGACGTGTTGGACGAGGCGCGCGACGATCATTTCGTGCGCCATGAAGGCAAGACGATTGCCGGAATACATCTGATCATCGAAGTGATGGGCGCAGACGGGCTCGACGACGAGGAGCGTATCCAGAATGCGTTCCGCAATTGTGTCGACGCTTGTGGCGCGACGCTCCTGCACATCCACACACACAAGTTCAGCCCGCAGGGCGTGAGTGGTGTGGCGGTCCTCGCAGAGAGCCACATCTCCGTGCACACCTGGCCGGAGATTGGCTACGGCGCCTTCGACGTCTTCATGTGCGGCGATGCCCAGCCCTGGGCGGCCGTGGATGTTCTGCGCGATGCCTTCGCGGCGCGCGAAGTCAAGGTGCGTGAACTTTTGCGCGGCGAAGGCTTGATCGAAGCGGCACTCTGAACCGGTCTCCGGATCGCGCGCGATCCGGAGCGGGATACCCGATGAAAACACATCCAGAGCGCTTGCGGTTTGCCGCAGGTGCTTTTCGTGTGTGACGTCGTGATCCCGATCACGACCAACCAGAATGCGATCAGCATCTCGGGCACATGCCGAAAACGCATCGCACCGAGATTGCCGTGAGGCACATCGCTGTCCCCGAACCCGGTGATCAACTGGCGGGTCCAAGTGTGTCGGTGCACGGAAGCGGTACGCTCGGCCGTCCGAAAGCAGTTTCTGCGCCGGCGAACGTGCTGGACCTGCGCAACCACGCACCTTTGCGGCGCACCGCCATCCTGCGAGAGGCCTGTTCCAATGGCAGCCTTCGGGGATGTTGAGCCGGCATTCGGGATTCGTGATCCACCGGCGCTTGTGCACCATTGATCGCCATCAAGGCTCGCCTATAGTCGCGCTATGAACCAGCACCCAGCATCCGCAGGCAATCCCGCTCAAAACCCGGCGCAGGGACCGCAGATCCAGGTCCGCAACCTGTTTCCGACCCCGGTCGCGATCCTGCCCATGCCGGGCTCCGAAGCGGTGAATGCTGCGCTGAAAGAGACCATTCTGTCGCGCGAGGCGTCCACCCCCGGGGTGCAGCACTCGAACTGGGGCGGCTGGCAGTCCGCCACCGACTTCGAACAATGGTGCGGGCCGGAGGGCCATCATGTGCTGCAAACCGCGCAGAACCTCGCACGCCAGCTCACCTGCGACCGTGCCCGTCAGCCGGTACAACTGAATTGGCGCATGAACGCGTGGGCCAACGTGAACCGCCAGGGCCAGGGCAATGAATTTCACACCCATCCGGGCGCTTACTGGTCGGCGACCTACTATGTCTCGGACGGCGGCGCCGGAACAGAGCCCGACATCGGCGGCGAATTCGAGATCCAGGACCCCCGCGGCGTCGGACCTGCGATGTTGGCACCGCTGCTGGCATTCTCCACCGCGTCGGGCCAATCGGTCGGCGCAAACGAAGTGGTCGTTCCCAAAGCCGGCAGCCTCGTGATGTTCCCCTCCTGGCTCAGCCACGGGGTGCGGCCATACTATGGCCAGGACGTGCGAATCTCGATCGCACTGAACCTGACCCCGGCGTGAAGCGGCATCCGCAAAGGTCTTAACCCGACGCGGCAGGCCACCGTCCCGGCCGAAATGGAGGCGCCCGGTCTCAACGCCAACGGCGATATTGCGGGACGAAGCCGCCAATCCAGTCTTCGAGCCAGTTGTCTGAACCCGCGTGAAACTTGGTATGCTTCATACCGAAGCTTCAAAACTCGGATCGGAGACAGAGGGCATCGGCTGTTGCGAGGGCTGGCGCACTGGGCTCTCCACCCGCGCCCGAGCTCTGTGGGCACGTGCAGCTGTCCCGACGAGGCTAACGGGCGGGCGTGATCGCAGAACGGCCGACATCGCCTACGACTTCCCCAACTTTCGCCGTCAGTGCATGCGCCGCGCTTTGCGCGATGTCTGATGGAAGATCATGAAGTTCGCCTACACGCGCGACGACAGTCAGTGTTCGGGACAGACCCCTTACGGGAAGGGGGGAAACATGCAAAGGCATGTTCTCGACAAGCCCGTCGATCAGAAGCGTTGGCGTCAGGAGGCTGAACCCCATGCCGTTGGCCACGCAGGAAGTCACCATGCTGGAACGGTCCGCCTGGATGATCCGCCCGGGTTCGAACTTCAACCGCCGCAGGTGTTGCGAAATCTGACGCCCCGCATTCGTCGTGTCGGAGAACCGAACCAGCGGCAATTGTTCCTGCACCGCCTCAAGAGAATCGCTGGGACCCCGGTAGTCCTTTGGCAGAACCAGAAGGTAAGACTCTGTGATGACGGGGTATCGCTCCAACCCGTCGAGATCCAGAATCGGGTTTGAGGTGATTGCCAGATCGGCCCGTTTGGTTCTCAGGAGCCTTTCATGGTCTCCGCTTTGTCCCGCGTGAAGCGTCAGGTCACGCACGCCGTACCTTTCTTGTGCCAACGCAACCAGGCCAGGCGTCAAAGTCGTGGCGATCGAGGCCTGGAGGCCAATCCTCAAGATGCCGATTGGCGACCGGCCGCCATGGCGCATCTCGGTCTCCAGAGATGCCAAGGCATTCAGCACGTTCTGGGCCTGCTGGTGCAGACGCAGACCCGCATGCGTCAGACTTGCGGGCCGGGTGCTGCGGTCGAGCAGCTTTTCGCCAAACGCTTTCTCGAGGGTTGCGATATGCTGCGAGGCCGAGGGCTGGCTCAGGCCCAGCAATTGTGCGCCGGAGCGCATCTGGCCGGTCTCGGCGACGGCGACGAGCACTTCGAGCGAACGGATCAGGCCGGGGCCGATCGAGCGAGGTTCCAGCATTTCTCTGCACCATAGTATCAGAATTTCCAATACTCATACATTTCCATTGCGCAGAGACAAGCTCGGCTGCTTCGCTGACGAGCATGCGAAGAACACGCCCCAGGAAACGTCAAAAATGTGCCGGTGCTGAGCCGAGAGCGCCGTTCATCCAGCGCCGTCTGGGCACCTACAACGTGCTGGGCGAAGAGGGCCTATGCCTGATTGAAGAGAATGCCGAGACGATCCTGACCGACACCGGGATGGCGTTCGAAGGCGATCGCGAGATCCTTGATATCTTTCGGAATGCCGGATGCGATGTCGACGGTACACGCGTGCGCTTTGATCGGGGGTACTGTCGGCGGACTGTCAAGGCGACGGCTCCTCGGCAATTCGTCCAGCACGCGCGCAATCCGGCCAATACCGTGCAGATCGGCGGTGACGCGACGGTGCTTTGTCCGTCGTGGGGACCGCCCTTTGTACATGACCTTGAACGTGGCCGCCGTTACGCAAGCTATGCAGACTTTCAGGATCTCGTGAAGCTCCACCAAGGCCTTCCCTGGCTGCACCATTCTGGTGGTGTTGTCTGCGAGCCGGTGGACCTGCCTGCCCCGAAACGCCATCTGGATATGCTCTACGCACACATCCGCCATTCCGACCGGGCGTTCATGGGGGCCTTCATCGGGTCAGAACGCGCCGGGCATGCCATCGACATGGCCCGGATCGTCTTCGGGGACGAGTTTGTTGACGAAAACCCGGTGCTCTACTGTGTCTCGAACACGAATGCACCGTTGGTCATGGACGCCCACATGTCGGGCGCGCTGAAGACCTACGCCCGGGCGGGACAACCTGTGGCCTGCACGCCATGGGTTCTGGCCGGAGCGATGTCGCCCTCTACCGTTGCAGGCACGCTTGCACAGGTGCTGGCCGAGGCATTGGCAACGCTCACCCTGGTGCAACTGGTGGCCCCGGGGGCACCATGCCTGATGGGCAGCTTCGCCTCGACCATGTCGATGAAGACAGGCGCACCGACCTTCGGCACGCCCGAGGCAGGGCTGATGGTTCTGGCCGCAGGGCAGCTTGCGCGCCGTCTCGGTGTTCCTCTGCATACGGTGGGCACACTCTCCTCCTCCAAGGTGTCAGACGCGCAGAGCCAGCAGGAAGCGGCATGGGGCCTGATGATGTCCATGTTTGCCGGGGCCAACCTGATCAACCATGCGACGGGCTGGTTGGAGGGCGGGTTGGTCACCTCGTTCGAGAAAACCGTGATCGATCACGATCTCTGCGGCAAGGTCGGGCGCTTCTTCGAGGGGATCGATCTCAGCGAGAACGCCCAGGCGATGGAGGCAATTGCCGCAACCGGACCTGGGCAGCACTTCCTCGGCTCGGAGCACACGCATGCGAACTTCATGACGGCGCTGTTTCGGCCGCTGACACCGGATGATAGCGCGTTCGAGCAATGGCAGGCTGCTGGCGCTGAAGATGCGGCCAAACGGGCGAACCGTCTCTGGAAGGAAACCCTGGCCGGCTACCAGGATCCCGGCCTTGATCCTGACACCGACGCCGCGTTGCAGGACTACATGGCCCGAACCAAGGCGGCGCTGCCGGACAGGGATTACTTCTGATGCGCCGCCAGAAGCAGCTCATAGAACGGGCGGTGATGCGCCACATAGTCCGTGAAGGGTGCGCCAAGTCCCGCAAGCTCGGCCTCAATGTCGCGCTCACTGTCTGGTGGCAGGATTTCGCGGGTCTCGAGCACCTCGCGATGCCAGGTCTCGACGGCGCGCCACCCATCCGGCACCGCGTTGTCCCAGCTGAGCGCATCCGGACAATCCGGCAGGCCGATCGCAGACCAGTACGCTGCCATCGCAGCCGCAGGGTCGGATCTGATCGCAGCACTGGACAGGACGTGGCAGGTGCAGCCCTGGTCCCTCAGGCAAGCGTACAGGTGCCAAAGCGCCTCCAGCCCCACCTCCTCGCAGGTGAAATCCTGCTGCCGTTTCGCATAGGAAACTACGGCTTCGGCGGGGTCGCGAACCAGAAAGCCATGGGTCATCTGCCGGGCAAATTCTGGATCCGACGACAATGTGTAGACGACATAGTACCCCATGTCCTTCAGGAAGACCGGGCCAAGGGCGGCCTTCTCGCGGATCATGGCGCGAATGCCGTCATAGGTCACGGGGTGGCCCGCCTCGGGCGCAAAGCCTGCGAACTTTTCCCGGTCGCCGCTGATGTAGTAGTCGTACATGAACGGTTCGTGCAGGACCTGCAGGTCGCCGCGTTCGCGCATGATGCGTTCGACAGCGGTCGACATCGAGCGGGGATGACACCAAAGCGCATGGATCTGCATGGGCAAAGCATTGCCCAACGCGGGTTGCACGGTCAATCAAGAGCAGAACCATGAGCCGCACGGTCATCATCGGCGGCGGTGCCATCGGACTGAGCGTCGCCTACCATCTCGGCCTGCGGGGCCTGCAGGATGTGGTGCTCCTTGAACGCAATCAACTGACCTCGGGCACATCCTGGCACGCCGCCGGGATCGTCGGGCCCTTGCGGGCGACACCCAACATGACGCGGCTCGCGAGCCATGCCTTGGAGCTGTTCCCCCGTCTCGAGGCCGAAACAGACATGTCGACCGGCTATCGCCGCACTGGCGGCTACTGGCTTGCCCGTGCATCGGACCGGCTGGACGAGCTTCACCGGATTGCCGACCTGGGGCTGACCCATGGGTTGACGCCAGTGATGATCGCGCCGGAGGCCATCGATTTGCCTGGTCTCGAACGCACGGGTCTGGTCGGTGCCCTGCATGTCCCCGAGGATGGCAATGTCAGTCCGGTGGACCTCTGCATGGCCTATGCCCGCGCCGCGAAAGCGCACGGCGTCGAGATCCGCGAGGATACCGGTGTTGCCCGTCTTTTGACCGAGGGAATGCGGGTCACCGGGGTTCAGACATCCGATGGCACCGAGATCTCCGCGGACCGGGTGATCCTCTGCACCGGTGCATGGTCGCGTGAGCTTGCGGCAACCGCCGGGGTGTCCCTGCCCCTGCAGGCCGTCGAACACATGTATGTGGTCACCGAGCCGATGCCGAACCTGCCCGACCCTTTTCCGGTGCTCCGAGATCTGGACCGCGGCATCTACATCAAGGGTGATGCGGGTAAACTGGTGATCGGCGGTTTCGAACCCGACGCCAAGTGCTGGGACCCCTATGGCCCAGAAAGCGACCGGCCGTTTCTGGAAATGGCCGAGGACTGGGACCAGTTCGGCCCATTCATGCAGGCCGCGTTGGATCTGATGCCCGGGCTTGCGTCGGTCGGCATTCAGCACTTCATGAACGGGCCAGAAAGCTTCACCGCCGACACCCGCCCCTTGGTCGGCGAAGCACCAGAGGTCGACGGGCTGTTCGTCGCCGCCGGGATGAACTCGGTCGGTGTGATGTCCTCCGCCGGGGTCGGACGCCTTCTGGCGGACTGGATCGTCGATTGCCATCCAGCCCTAGATCCGTGGGAAGTCGATATCGCCCGCGTTGACCCGCTGGCGGCACGCCCCGCGCACATGGCCGACCGGATGCGCGAAGCGGTATCGGACCTCTTCGCCTTGCACTGGCCGTACAAGCAGCCCAAGGCCGGACGGGACCTGCGCCGGTCAACACTGCACGACCGCTGGGCTGCACAAGGCGCTGTCTTCGGGCTGACGGCTGGATGGGAACGTGGGCTCTGGTACGCCCGCAATGAAGGCGAGCGCGATCTTCCCTATTCCACGAACGCACAACCCTGGTGGCCGATAGCTGCACGCGAAGCGGCCCAGATGGAAGACGGCGCAGTCTTGCTGGATCTCAGCCCCTTCACGAAGATCGACATCTCAGGTGATGGCGCGGTCGACGCACTCAACCGCCTGACGACCGCACAAATGAACATGCCTCCCGGGCGAGCGGCCTACACGCAGATCCTGAACGATCGCGGTGGGATCGAGATGGACGTGACACTCACGCGGTTGGGCGAACACCGCTTCCACCTGACCTCGGGCGCTGCCACCCGCAGCCGCGATCTGGCGTTTTTGCGGAGAAACCTCAAATCGTGTGACATCGCGGATGTGACCGAGAACCACTGCACAATCGGCGTCATGGGCCAGGAAGCAGAGGCCTTGCTGGGCCGCCTCTCACCCGCTGAAGAGTGGTCCGCTCCTTATGGCGCCGTGAAACGCGCCGAGATCGCTTCGGTCGAGTGTCGGGCCATGCGGGTCAGCTTTGTCGGGGAGCGCGGTTGGGAGCTCACCATTCCTAGCCGCAACGCTGAGCAGGTGTTCGATGCCCTGACCTCGGCGGGGGCGAAACCCATGGGCCACTATGCGCTCGACGGTTGCCGGATCGAGAAGGGTTTCAAACACTGGGGCCACGACATCGGCTCCACGATCACACCGTTGGAGGCAGGCCTTGGCTTCACGATTGATTGGTCAAAGAACTTCGCCGGCAAAGAAGCGCTGCAAGCACAACGCGCGATGGGGGTGCGCCAACGCCTGATCCTGATGCAGATCGAAGGTGAGGCGCTGATGCTGCATGACGAACCCGTCTACGATGGCGACACCCATATCGGTTTCACGACCTCCGGTGCCCGTGGGCCGCGCACCGGTTTGAACCTGGCCTTTGGCCTGGTCGAGGTGGACCAAGGCGAAACCCTGGCCGAAACCTGCGCCCGGCAGTTGCGGGTCCGTGTCGCCGGGCGCGACCACCCCGCCACCCCACTCACAAAACCACCCTTCGATCCCGAGGGCAAAAGGATGCGCACATGACCCAGGCACAGGTTGTCATCATCGGGGGCGGTGCGATGGGTGTCTCGCTGCTCTACCATCTGACCAAGATGGGCTGGCAGGATGTCCTGCTGGTGGAGAAGAACGACCTGACCCACGGGTCCACCTGGCACGCCGCGGGTCTCTGCACCCATTTCGCGCACAACCCCACGATCCAGGAACTGCGCGCCACGTCCGTCCGGCTTTATCGCGATACCTTGCCGGAAGAGACCGGGCAGGATTGCGGGTTCCACCGATCGGGCGCGATGCGGATCACACGCAACCCCGACCGGATGGACGAGTTTCGTCATGTCGCCGGACTGTCCGACTTTACCGGCTATCCGCTTGAGATCCTGACGCCTGACCGGATCGCAGACCTGCATCCGCTCGCCCGTCTGGATGGATTGCTCGGCGGCATCTACGAGCCCGACGATGGGCATGTGGACCCCAGCCTGGCGACAAATGCCATGGCCCAGGTGGCCACGCGCGAAGGTGCGTTGATCTGGCGGCAGGCCCCGGTCACAGCGATCCGGCGTGACGGGACCGAATGGCTGGTCGACACCGCCAAGGGACCGGTCCGCGCACGCCACGTGGTCAACGCGGCCGGCACATGGGGCTGGGAGATCGGGCACATGATGGGGCTGAACATCCCCTCCGTGCCCGTCCTGCACCAATATCTGGTGACCGACACCGTGCCGGCCGTTGCCGACCGGATAGCCAGCGGCGCGGCGGAGCTTCCGATCATCCGCGACCCGGAGGAAAGCTGGTATGTCCGTCAGGAACGCGACGGGTTGATCCTTGGACCTTACGAAAGGGATGCCCAGGTCTGGTCGGTCGAGGGTGTTCCACCCGAATTTGGCGCCGATCTGATGCCACCCGATCTGGACCGCGTCGAACACATCATCGAAGCGGCGATGGCTCGGATCCCAGCTCTCGGGGATGGTGGTGTCAAATCGGTGATCAACGGCCCGATCACGTTCTCTCCCGATGCCAACCCGCTGATCGGACCCGCCCACGGGCTCGAAAACGCCTGGCTGCTGACGGGGTCTTCGATGGGGGTGATGGAAGGCGGCGGCGCGGGCTGGTTCCTGGCGCACTGGATGACCCACGGCACGCCGCCGATGGACGCACTGGCCGTGGACTCGCGGCGCTTTGGGACCTGGGCAGACCGGGACTACCGCGTGTCCAAGGCGGTGGAATGCTTCGGCCTGCAGTTCGGTGTGCACTATCCATTCGAAGAACGCCCCGCAGGGCGGGACATCCTGCACTCTCCGCTGCACCGGGCGATGCGGGATCAGGGGGCAGTGATGGGCTTTGCCTACGGGTGGGAGCGGCCGCTGCACTTCGGGGGCACCGCGACACCGGAGACCTTTGGCAAACCGGGTTGGTTCGATCAGGTCGACCGCGAGGTCCGAGCCGTCACTGAACGTGTGGCCCTGGCAGACCTCTCGGCCTTCACGAAGTTTGAGGTGACCGGCGACGTCGAAACCTTCCTCAGCGGTTTGGGTCTCAATCGCCCGCCATCCCCGGGCCGCATCGGGCTGACCCATGCGGTGACACCGGCGGGCGGGGTGCTGGCGGAGTTCACGGTCGCCCGCGTCGCCGAGGATCGCGCCTACCTGACATCCGCCGCCGCCGCGCGGCAGATGGATTGGGATGTGGTCAAGACCATCGCGGGTGACATCCGCCTGCAGGATGTCACCGAGGGCACTGCGGTCATCGGCCTTATGGGACCGCTTGCAGGCAAGGTGCTGGGCGCGTGCACGGATGATCCGTTGGACTTTCCTTGGTTGTCCTGCCGCTCGATCCAGATTGCAGGCCACACCGCCCTGGCGATGCGGGTGTCTTACGTCGGAGAGTTTGGCTGGGAACTGCACGTCGCCCGAGACGGTGCATCGGACATCTACACTCTTCTGCGGCAGACCGGCGCGCCGCACGGTATCGGCCACTACGGTCTCTATGCCGCGAACAGCATGCGACTGGAGAAGGGCTATCGTGCCTGGGGCGGGGACCTAACCACCGAGCGCTCACCGATCGAAGCCGGCTTGAGCGCTTTTGTGCGGCGCCCGTGCGATGCCGTCCTTGTCCGCCCCAACGACTGGGAGATGGTGCTGCTGGAAATCCAGTCACAGGACGTGCACCCGTTCTATGCCCACGGGCTTTGGCAGGGGGATCGTGCCGTCGGCATCATCACGTCCGCCGCACACGGGCACCGGACCGGCATGGTGCTCGCGCTGGCGTACTTGCGCGATCGCACCGCGCGGCGCGATCTGACCGCCGATATCCTGGGTCGGCGTGTTCCGGTCCGCATCCTGGACCGCCCACCGTTCGATCCGGACAACACTCGCCTGCGCCAGGGAGACAGCAGATGACCGAACACCCGCTGCACACCGATTGGACCCACGAAGGCACAGCGGCACGGCGCGACGCATACTACGCCGCCTCGCTGACGCGCTTCACGCCTTTCAAGGAGCCGATCGTCTTTCGCAAGGGCCAGGGCCAGTACCTCTGGGATGCGCAGGGCAAGAAGTTCATCGATCTTCTTGGCATGAATGTCTGCATCTCGGTCGGGCATTCACATCCCCGCGTCGTTGCCGCCGCCATGGCGCAGGCCGAGGAGCTGACCCATTGCACGACCATGTTCTATCATCCAACGCCCGCGCATCTGGCCGAGGAACTGGCGGCCACCATGCCCAAGGGTCAGGACTGGGTCGTGCACTTCACCAATTCGGGGGCGGAGGCGATCGACCTCGCGATGGTCATGGCGCGGACCTATACGGGCAACCTGGATCTGCTGGCTTTGCGCACGGCCTATCACGGGCCAACGGCGGCGGCGCAATCGATCACCGGGATAGCCGGATGGCGCCATCCGGGCATGCCCGGGCACGTCTCGTTCGTGGCCGAGCCGAACCAGTACCGCGGCATCTTCGGGCCCGGAACGCAGCCCTATCTGGACGAGATCGACCGCACCATCGCAACCGCCACGACCGGGACGGTTGCCGGCATCTTCGTCGAAAGCATTCAGGGCTACGGTGGCATCATCGAGATGCCGCCGGGCTATATGTCGGGCGCGGCGGAACGCGTCCGCGCGGCGGGCGGGCTCTACATCGCGGACGAAGTGCAATCGGGCTTTGGCCGCACCGGCGATCACTTCTGGGGGTTCGAGGCGGATGGGGTCGTGCCGGACATCGTCGTCATGGCAAAGGGGTTGGGCAACGGGTTCCCGATCGGTGCAGTGGTCACCCGTAAGGAGATCGCAGCGCCCATGGCCGAACGCTTCATGTTCCACACCTACGGCGCCAACCCGACATCGACCGCCGCAGCGCGCGCGGTGCTGGCCGTGCTGCGCGATGAAAAGCTGCAGGAAAACGCACGCACGGTGGGCGCCACCCTCCTGCAGGAATTGCAAGAGCTTCAGCAGGAGTTCCCGATCATTGGGGACGTTCGTGGGCGCGGGCTGATGCTGGCCATCGAGTTCGTCAAGGATCGAGCCACCAAGGTGCCGGATCGCGACACGGCGTCGGCTGTGTTCGAAGCTTGCCGGACGCAGGGCATCATTCTTTCGAAGTCTGGCCCGTCGCAATCTGTTTTGAGGATGGTGCCACCCTTGTGCCTCTCGATGGGCGATGTCGATCGCGTGGTCGAAAGCCTGCGTACCGCAACCGCTTCTGCGTGTCGGTCGTAGCGCGCTTGAGGGGGGTGCATGGCATTCGAAAGCCCAGACCGCAGGAGACGAGCAGTCCGCTTGGCAGATGCGCCAGACCCATCAACGCGCAGCTGAGCCTGATAGAATTCAGCAGCGACTTCTGACGCACTTCGACCTACGCGCACCTTGGCATCGGCCGGTTTTGGCTGCCGGAAGGGTGCGCCATACGTGGACGCTGGCTCTGAGAACTGACCTGAACAGCCATCGGTTTGAACCGAACACCATGTCTAAGAACGTGCGTTCGTCAGAGACGGGACGTTTCGGAACTTCTGGGCAATGTACTCGGTGAACGCGCGTACACGGGCCGGTGGGGTCCGGGAAGGCGGGCGCACAACCGAGATGTCCCATTCCGGCAGCACCGTGTAGTCGGGCAGGACTTCGATCAGATCGCCATTTGCCATGTGTTCTGAGATCTCCCAGAGGCACTTTCGGGCGATGCCCACGCCGGAGAGCGCCGCCTCGGTGACAGCCTCGGCCAAGTTGGTGGCGAAGGAACCGTTCACCTTGACGTCATGGACATGGCCGTCGGGTCCCCGCTTGGACCAAGTGCGGACATCCGATCGGATCAGACAGTTGTGCTTCTCAAGGTCCGATGGCGAAAGGGGCGTGCCGTGCTTGGCCAGATACGCCGGCGATGCGACGACAATCCGCGGGCTCTCGCCGACACGCCGAGCCTTGAGGGTTGAGGGCGACAGGCGGCCCAGTCGCACTGCCAGATCGAAGCCGTTCTCGACGATGTCGAAGGTCGTGTCGCTCAGGTGGAGCTGGACCGAGAGCTTTGGATAGCGCTGAAGAAACTCGGCCACGAAAGGGGCCAGAAACTTTCTGCCGAACGATGCGGAACCAGCGATGCGCAGCTCTCCCCTGACCGACGCGGGATCGCTTTGCAGATCCGACATCGCTTCGTCGATGTCCCCCAGGATTTGCGTGGCGTGGGCCAGGAAAGCCTCTCCATCCACGGACAGCGACACCGACCGCGTCGTCCGATGCAACAATTGCACCCCCACCGCTGTCTCAAGCTCCTGAATCCGTTGGGTCGCGGTTGCCCGGGACAACCCCAGCTCGGCCCCGGCCTTGCCAATTGCCCCCACAGAGGCCACCCGCACGAAGAGTTCCAGTGACCTTAGATCAATGCTCATTGTTCGGCCCTGCCAAATAGTGTTTCCGGCTTGAGCGCCATTATCTGACTTTCGTCCTCACTATCTCTTGTGGCAACGCAGCAACGCAAGTGATCTACCAGCAGAAGGGGTGAGAAGATGAAGTTTCGCGCAGCGCGAGTGGTCATCGCCGCGACATTGGGGTGCCTATCGGGAATGGCGCATGCCCAGCCAAAGGTCGAGGTCGTGGACCGCGCCGAGGTCCAGTTCATCCCGCTCAACCCCGCGCGAGGCGATGCCAGTCCCAAGGCGGGTGTGCTCTGGGGCGATATCCGCCAGGACGTGCCCAGCGGCGCACTGATCACCTTCGCCGACGGCTTTGCCTCCCCGCCGCACATCCACAACATCACGTACCGCGCCGTGGTCATCGAGGGCACGGTCCACAACGACGATCCCGATGCCGAGAACCTTTGGATGGGCCCGGGCTCGTTCTGGACCCAGCCTGCCGGAGAAGTGCACATCACGTCTGTCGGGCCTGGAGGCGGGACGGCGTTCCTGGAAATCCTCTCGGGCCCTTATCTCGTCCAACCGTCACGGCAAGCCTTCGACAACGGGGAGCGGCCCGTGAATGTCGAAGAACGCAACGTGGTCTGGCTCGATTCGTCGGATGTCACCTGGGTGGCGCAGAGCACCGGCGAGGGCGGGCCGGAGATGGCCTTCCTGTGGGGACAGCCCGTTGATGGCCAGTTGAACGGCACGTTCGTGAAACTGCCGGCCGGGTACACCGGCGAGCTGGAGACCGGCGGGGTCCAAGTCAAAGCCGTCCTGGTGAAGGGCGAGATGACCCATGAAGCCGGCGGGCTTTCCACATCCCGTTCGCTGACCGCGGGCAGCTACTTTGGATCTGAAGGCAATGCCGCGCACAGCCTGAGCTGCGGAGATGCCGGGGACTGCGTGGTCTATGTCCGCGCTGCGGGCAAGTACCAGATCGTCGACGCCGACTGAGCAGTCATGGGTGTGAGACAGGCCGAATGGACCGGCAGGCGACCGACGGCCCGATACACGGGTTCAAGCGGGAGGAACGCAACAGCCTGACATTCATGTTCCGGGGACGGGTGATCGTCCTCGCGCTCTTCGCTGTCTGGGTTACGGTGACCCTGCCATTGGAGAGGTCGGCGCTCTATCTGGGCGTGCTCCTGGTGTTCCTGCTCTTTGGGGCGATCCCATACTGGCTCACACGGCGTGGGCGGGGGGGTAGCTTGGTGATCGCGTTCTTCCTGCTGCTGGACGCCACCGTCCTCAGTTTCCTGCTGATCGTGCCAAACCCCTATGGCCTGGAGGGATGGTCCCCGCAGATGAACCTGCGCGCGCCCGGTTTCCTCTATCTGGGCATCTTCCTGGTCTACATGGGGCTGAGCTATCGGCCCGTGCTGGTCGTCTGGGCCGGGCTCGCGGCCGTCATCTCGTGGAGCGTGGGGTTCCTTTGGGTCGTCAGCTTGCCCGAGACGCAGCTCTTCTCGTCGCGCGACGTGTTGGGCGCGGGGCTGAGCTTGGAGGAGGCGTTCGCCCGAGTGCTCGACCCCAACGCCGTGGGGTTTGCCCGATGGGTCAACCAGGTGGTCTTTCTGTCGGCGATCACGCTGATCCTGACCCTGACGGTCTGGCGCTCTCGCCAGCTGGTCCTCCGCCAGGTGGCCGCCGAGGGACAACGATCTGCCCTGGCACGATACTTCTCCCCCAACATCGTGCGCGAGATCACGGAGAACGGCGAGTCCCTGGATCAGACGAAGGTGCAGCGCGCCGTGGTTCTGTTTGCCGATATCGTCGGCTTCACCGCGATCACGGAACGCCTGGCGCCCGACGCACTGCTTGACCTGCTGAGAGACTTTCACGGACGCATGGCCCGTGCCGCGATCGCGCACGACGGGACGGTCGACAAGTTCATAGGTGACGCGATCATGGTGCACTTCGGCACGCCGCAAACGCGTCCGGACGATGCCGAGCGGGCCCTGCGATGCGCAGGCCGGATGCTTGCCGAGATCGACGCCATGAACACCGAGCGTGCCACCCAGGGGCAGGAGCAGATCCGCGTCGGGATCGGCGTTCACTCGGGTGATGTCATCGTGGGCAACATCGGTGATGCGCAGCGTCTGGAGTACACCGTGGTCGGTGACACGGTGAACGTGGCCGCCCGGCTGGAGGCGCTGACGAGAGAACTGAAGGTGGATCTCGTTGTCAGCGAAGCCGTGATCGAGGCGGCGGGTGCAACAAGCTCGGACCCCTTTGGGATCGTCTCGGGCTTGAAGGCCGGTGATCGCGTCTCGGTTCGCGGCAGAGAAGAACCGATCGAGATTTGGTACAAGCGCCAAGGTGGACGAGTTGCAGCGGGACTGTAGCTTTGCTCGGGAGCAGAGACAGTCTCGGCGGTCAACGCCCGATGTCGTCCAGACATTCCGGTGGCCCCCCGTCATCCGGCGCCACCGCATGGCAGAGCCACTCCCATGGATGCGGGAAACGGGGATCGATCAGGCGATCTCGGACAGCGACACTCCGGTCAGCCGGGTACGGCGCCTGATCGAAGCGGATCCGAGCCATGCCTGGAACAGCGCGCCGGAAGGCACTCAGAGCTTCACCGTCACGGTATTTGACCCGACGCTCCAACCGGGTCGGGATGGTAGCACTGGTCTGCCTTCAACATCCCCGCCGATGTGAACGCTCAACCCACCGGCGTGCCCTGCCTGCCGGCGCCGTGGGGCTGACCAGCGATTCCGGCGCGGTGGGTTTTGGCGGGCCTGCCCTCCGCGGGGCGAAGAGCACCGCTATCACGTCACGGTTCACGCGCTCGGCACGACCCACGAACTCGATGGCAGCTTTTGCAACGCGCACGCCCGCTACATGGTGAACGCCATCAGTCTGGCCATTGCCACGATCACCACCGTCTGTATCCGCTCTGCACCGCAGCGAATTGCCACAATCTATCTTGCGTCGATGCATCATCGGAACAGCGAGAATGCCGCACGCGAGAGGCGCACAATCGAACTTGCCCCGCTCAGGGCTCCGAGCAGTCATCACGACCGAGCACAGGACCTTCCGAAACGCCGGCCCACCGTGTCTTGCACCGGTATTCGGACTGCGCCCCTAATCCGGTTCGCCGGGGAAACAGAGCGCTCCGTCCGGGATCAGAACGCCAGGCAGCTTCGAGGCGGTCCAAATGTGGACCGCGTTCGCAAGATCGGGGGGATCATCCAGCGTACCTCCCTTGATCGAGCGGAACGACGGCCAGGCCGAGGAGGTATGCCAGAGCCGGGTACCACAATCCGCGCAGAACCAGCAAGCCAGCCGGTTCCCGGCATCCGTGTCGCGCACCCAGCACCGCGGCTCGCCGGACCGCACGTCAACCGCCTCGCTCCGCATGATGCACGAGATCCCGAACGCAGACGCGGACTGCCGCCGGCATTCGGAGCAATGGCAGACATAGAGTGCCTCCCAAGCATCGAAGAGTGCATAGCGAACCCCACCACATTGACATCCGCCAGCTATCGGAAGCGTCATCTTCTCACCCCGTGACAAACACGATCGGACACGTCCATGGCAATGCACCAATCCAATTCATCGGTCCGATCCTAGGCCGGAACCCTCGAAACCGGAAAGAGACAGCAACGGCCCTTGTGATCGCGCTTCAGGATGGGTTACTTCCCGGCTCGACCCGGCCATCGCGCGCCGGCACGCCCCAGGGAGACCGAGATGAGCACGCAGCCGATGCCGGGCTGGTCCGTCGAGACCTTGCACGAGGATTTCCGCCAGAGCCTGCGCGAAACCCGGGTGCTCTACGACAGCGAGACGACCCACCAGCGGCTGAGGGTTGTCGAGAACGCTACGTTCGGTCGGATTCTCACACTCGACGGTGTCGTGCAAACAACCGAGGGCGACGAATTCATCTACCATGAGATGATGTCGCACGTGCCGATCCTTGCCCACGGTGCGGCGCAACGCGTGCTGATCATCGGCGGCGGCGATGGCGGGATGGCACGCGAAGTGCTCCGGCACGACGCGGTTGATCATGTCACGATGGTCGAAATCGATGCCGGCGTGGTCGATTTTTCGAAGCAGCATCTGCCGGGTCTGTCCGCGGGAGCGTTTGACGATCCACGTCTCGACCTCGTCATCGCCGACGGTGCGGCGTTCGTTGCCGAAACCGACCAGACCTTTGATGTCATCATCATCGACTCGACTGACCCCATCGGACCGGGGGAGGTTCTGTTCACAGACACCTTCTATGGTCGCGCGAAGCGCTGCCTTAGCCCGGACGGCATCCTCGTCACACAGAACGGCGTGCCCTTTCTACAGGGCGATGAACTCAGCCAGACGATGCGCGCGTTTCAAGCGCTCTTTGCCGACGCAACCTGTTATCTGGCAACCATTCCCACCTATGCGGGCGGGCCCATGGCATTCGGCTGGGGCACGGACGGCGATGCGCGGAGCTCTGATCTGACGACATTGACCGAACGGCTCGAGAAATCCGGGATCGCGACGCAATACTACACGCCTGCAGTTCATCTGGGCGCGTTTGCCTTGCCGGGCTATGTGGCGGCACTTCTCCCCGAGAGAGCGCAAAGCCCCGGTTCATAGGAAAGTTCGCACGCCGGTCGCCAATCACTGCTTCGCATCCGGTTGAAGACAGTGGAGCTGTTCCGGTCAGGCCAACCGGGCTCGTGGCGGCTCCAACCGAACGGCCTTCTGGTAGGCGCGGCTCAGCACCACCGCAGTCATCGCGGCGGCGAACACATGCCCGGCGGAGCTCAGGAGTTGAGCGATCAGCCACACCGCGACCATCCAGCCGGAGTCCCCCGGGCCGACCATCGCCGGCAGGCCGAGCGCCTGCGTGCTCAGCAAGGCCAGCGAATAAAGCACCGAGAACAGCCACGGCCCAAACACCATTGCCCGGCCGATCTCGCGGTATCCGGCGCGACCACGTCGAATCGCCGAGCGGAGCGTTGCGTCACCGCGCGCAGCGGTGGCCGGAAGTGCCGTGCCCAGCAGGATCATCAACGCCCCGTAGGTCACGACCATCAACATCATGAAGGGGATCAACCCACCCGGTGGCAGCATCGCCGAGAGCGCCGGTATCTTCAAACAAAGACCGAGCACCACAATCGGCGCCAGGATGATCAACATCACGCCGGCGAATCTTGTGACATCGCCGCGCGGCGCGTCCAACAGCGCTGACAACCCAACCTTGTCCCCGCCGCTCATCAAGGTGCGGTAGGCTATGAAACCGGTCACGATCAGCAGCATCATACGGATCGTCGGGATCGCAGCGGGCGCAAAATCCCATTGCTGGAGCATGTGGGTGGCGGTGAGCAGAATCGTCACGAGCGAGAACGATGCGCCGTTTCGCAGAACCACATCTGGCGCGAGTGCCCAGCTGCCCCGGCTCATGTCGATACGCGCGCGCGGCGCGCCGAGAGCTGACTGCTGCAGGATCAAGCAACCTCCGGAAACACAAGCTGAGCATCGACTCGACTTCTAAAATTCTAGTCAATGACTCTGGCGATATCTACCCCCCTGCGTACCATCTGGAGTTGCTCAGAACTTGAAGATTTTCCGCCCAAAATGCGATGGCAGGTTCAGTTCCGAGCAATCCTTCTCGTCGTCCGTCTGTCCGCCTAGGCTTCGAGTCGGGCCGATTCATAGGCCAGCATCGCGCGCTTGACCGGCAGACCCCAGTGGTAGCCACCCAGTCCGCCGTCGCGGCGGAGCGCCCTGTGACACGGGATCAGCCAACTGATCGGGTTGCGCCCGACCGCAGTCCCGACCGCTCGCGCAGCTCCGGGCGCACCAATTCGGCGGGCAATTTCGGCATAGGTCGTGACATGTCCGGTCGGCACCTCCAGCAGAGCCTCCCAAACCTTGATCTGGAACGGCCCGCCGATGGGGGCGAGCGTGACCTCTCCGCCGCCAAAGGCTGCTTCGACCGCTGCACGCACCGTCTCGGGATCCTCGCTGTAGGTGGCGTCGGGCCAGCGGCTTCGCATGTCGGCCATGGCCGGACCGCGCCCGGTTTCGGCGGCGAACGCCAAGCCGCACAGGCCACGCTCAGTGCCCATGGCGAGCACCTCGCCAAAGGGTGATGAAAACCAGCCCCAGGAAATTGCGAGCCCCCTGCCCTTCCGCGCATAGTCACCAGGCGTCATGCCCTCCCAGCGAATGAACAGATCGTGCAGACGTGACGGGCCGGAAAGGCCAGTCTCGAATGTCGCATCGAGGAGCGTGTGGCGCTCGGCGAGCAACCGCTTTGCGTGATCAAGCGTGAGATATTGCAGATAGCGCTTCGGGCTCACACCCACCCATTGGCTGAAGACCCGCTGGAAATGCGCGGGGCTGAGCCCGATCGCATCTGCCACCTCGTCAAGGCTTGGCTGGTTGCCTTTGCGGGTCTCGATGAAGGCCAGTGCCGCCGCCATCAGTTCGTAGTGAAAGCGGTCCTGCGGATCATGTGCGGTCATGACAAATCTCCTTTGACTGGCCCCGACTTTACCGGCGCTGTCCGCGCTCTCCACCCGGATCCTGCGTCGGAAAGAATGCTGGCAGGACCCAGCTTGCGCCAGGGAGCTCTACGAGTCATCCAGAGCACGAGCGATCCGATCGCGGCAGTTGTCGCAAACGTCGTACTCGACCAGAGTTTCGGTGACGCCGATTTCATCTCCGGGTGTTCGCCACGCATTGCCGATCCGCACCCTCAGGCAAAAACTGCAGCGCCGCTTGACCAACGCATCGCCATCGTGCCGGCGATCATAGGGATATGTGATGAAGTTCGCGGTGGCCCGCGCATCCTCCTTTGCACCCACCTGGCTTGTGAAGCGCACCGCCCCGTCATCCAGAGGCTCCAAAGTCAGCAGCATGGAACGGTGGAACCCTGGTCCATCGCCGCACATATGAAGCGAGATGGTTTCACCGGAACCGCGGACACGGCGCAGCAAGTCGGCATAGGCGGCGTGCGTGGCCTTCCCCGAGATGTGCTGCTTTAGATTGGTGCCGATGACACAGACTGCCAACGCGCCTTCGCCGCCGCTGGCAGCGGCAACCTCGTCCCACTCTCCATTGACCTCCGTGAGAAAGTCGCCCGCATCGATGACATAGGACAATCGATACCGCCCTGACTCAGTCCCCCGCAACACGACCCACCCCCCTTCCGGCCCTGCACGACACAGCACTAGCACAAAACTGTGTCTTTCGCGCTACTTAGATCGCCAAAGCGACTTCAACATCATGGATGAGGACACGCATTCATGCGCCAGACCCCACGGTTGCCTCTTGCGTTTTCGCTCAAGGAAGGCCATATCCCCCGCCGACGCCAACGCACGCGCCTCTGGCCATGCCGCAGCATGCGTTTACGCAGCGACGGGTCGCGTCTCTATCTGGACCGTCCGGGCAACAATCCGGGTCTGCATGGGGAACGCCGATGCCACTCCATTCTACTGCGCGTGCATGCGCGCCGAACACCAATGACTCTGCGCCAAACCGTCTGGACGCCTATCTCGACGAACAAACCTACAATCAGCCGACGCTGGTGATGGATTTGGACGCGGTGGCGGGCGCGTACCGAACACTGTCGGAGGCGATGCCTGCGACGCAGATGTACTACGCCGTGAAGGCCAACCCCGCACCACCGGTCATCGCTCGGCTGCACCGGGAAGGTGCACGGTTTGATGCCGCGTCACGCGCTGAGATCTCTCTGTGCATTGAGGCCGGAGCGCGTCCCTGCGATATCTCGTTTGGGAACACCATCAAGCGGCCTGCAGACATCGCTTGGGCCGCGGCCAAGGGTGTCGATCTGTTTGCAGCGGATGCGCCTGAGGAACTCGAGAAGATTGCCGCTTCAGCGCCGGGGGCTCGGGTCATTCTGCGATTGATGGTCGAGCACTCCCCAGGTGACTGGCCACTCGCGCGCAAGTTCGGCTGTCCCGCTGGATCGATGATTTCCCTGATGGACAAGGCCCGTTCGTGTGGTCTGCGCCCGGTGGGACTGTCGTTCCATGTCGGGTCTCAGACCCGCACTGCCGCGCTGTGGCGCCCGGTCATGGTGCAAGCCAGCGAGATCTGGCATGCGGCAAGATCAGCCGGGCATGATCTCACGGTGCTCAACATCGGCGGTGGCTTTCCGGTTGCCTACCTTGAACCGGTGCAGGATGCGCAAAGCTATGGCGACGAACTGACGGCGATGATCTCGGAGCTTTTCGGGCAGCCAGAGGTTGTCATGGCCGAGCCGGGACGCGCGCTGGTGGGGTCCGCAGGCGCGATCGTCGGGGAAGTCTTGCTTGTGGCCCGCAAGCGTCCCAGCGATATCGCGCGCTGGGTGTATCTGGACATCGGGCGTTTCTCTGGTCTGGCAGAAACGGAAGGCGAGGCAATCCGCTACCAGATCGAGACCAGCGCCGATGGCAGCGAAACCGGACCGTGCATCCTCGCCGGTCCGAGCTGCGATTCGGTCGATGTGCTGTACGAGCGCCGACCGGTGCAGCTGCCCCTCTCGCTCCGTGCTGGGGATCGCGTGCTGATCCGCGCCACCGGTGCCTACACGGCAAGCTATGCGAGCGTGGGCTTCAACGGCATCCCTCCCCTGGACGTTGTCTGCTTCTGAAAGTGGCAGAACCCTTCCGGGCGCCGCGTCGAGTGTCGTCCCTGTGGCGAGACAAGCGCACGCGGCGAACCCCACCTCGTGCGCGCGTGGCACGGCAGGAACGGCTTGTGATCGGTGTGGCACATGCCACCTTGATCGATCCGGGCCAGCGCCGCACGATGGTGCAATGAACAGGCAGCGCCCAATTGAACCTCCGATCGATGTGTCTGCGGGCGCTGCACGCTTTCGCGTCGATGCCAGCGCAGGCGCACGCTTCTGGCAGAAGGTCAACGCAGGACGCTGGGAGCCGGTTTTGCTGGCGCGTCTCGAGGATTGGCTCGAACCAGGTGTCACTTTTCTCGACATTGGGGCATGGATTGGCCCCACCTCGCTGATTGCCGCCGCGCAGGGCGCCAGGGTCATCGCGCTCGAACCCGACCCGGAGGCCGCTCGTGCGATGCGTGCGAATATGGCGCTCAACCCTGAACTGGCGGCGCGCGTCGTGCTGATCGAACAGGCCCTGCATCCCTCCGGCCAGCCGGTGCGCCTCGGCGACACGGATGGCAAGCGCGGCAAGAGCACCACGTCTCTGCTGAACAGTGACACCGAAGGGGCCTACGAAGTAGCAAGCCTCACACCCGCTGCACTTCTGGCGCGCGCCACGGCAATGGGTCGGATCGTCGTCAAAATGGACATCGAGGGTGGTGAGTATCTGCTCTTTCCAACCGCCGCTGCCCTGTTCGACAAGCGGGTTCGCCATGCCCATATCTCACTTCATCCGACGGCGCTGATTGGCACGTCGCAGGGTCCACGGCGGCTGCTGCAGTGGGTGCGCACCGCCTGGCGAACGGCGATCATCCTTCGCGCACTCAGAGGTTACCGCTGGACCGCGATACGGGGCGATGAAACGCATGAATCGCCACTGGTCAATCTGCTCGGTCCGCTAGGTCTTTGCCTTTGGCCGCTGCGCGGGGACTGGGTACTGGAGCGTCGGACATGAGGCGTCGAGGCGACCTCGTGGTGGGTCCCTGGGGCGCCCGTATGCTCGGCCGAAGCATGCCGTGTTCTATCGGTCGTGGGGGGATCAGGCCCGCATGCGATAAGCAGGAGGGGGACGGGGCAAGCCCTGCCGGAACATGGCGCCTCCGAGGGCTCTATTGGCGGGCCGACCGGCGAGCAGAACCGTTCACCTGCCTGCGCGCCATGCCGTTGGGCCCGCAGCAGGGTTGGGCCGAGTGCCCTGACGACACCGCCTACAATGCACCGGTTCGCCACCCGCACTCCCACCCGGCGGATCGCATGGCACGCGGTGATCGACTTTACGATCTCTGCGTGGTGACGGATCACAACGAGGAACGCGTGCCCGGTCTCGGCAGTGCGATCTTCGTACATCTCTGGCGCAAACCGCGGCATCCCACTGCGGGATGCATCGCGTTCCGGCACACGGACTTGGTGTGGATCCTCGCACACTGGACACCGAACTCGAGGCTCCTGATCCGCCCAGGCCACTGGGTATGATCGCTGATACCCGGCGACCGTCCATGCCCGGTCAGACGCTTGCTCTGAGATGCTGCGAACAAGAAACGGCCCCGGAAGGGGCCGCCGTTCTCAACGCTGAAAAACTGTTGTCAGACCACGCCGAAGGCGAGCATCGCATCCGCGACCTTCTTGAAGCCGGCAACGTTGGCACCTTTCACATAGTCGACGTAATCGCCCTCACCCGCGCCCTGAAGAACACAGGCACCGTGGATGTCATCCATGATCTTGCGAAGTGCAACACGGAGGTCTTCCTCGTCGCGGTGCAGGCGCGCAGAGTTCTGGCTCATCTCGAGCCCGGACATGGCAACCCCGCCGGCATTCGACGCCTTGCCCGGGGCATAACAGATCCGCGCGTCATGGAAGGCACCGATCGCTGCCATATCGCAGGGCATGTTCGCTCCCTCCGAGACGGCGATGCAGTTGTTGGCGAGCAATGCCTTGGCGTCCTCGCCATTGAGCTCGTTCTGTGTCGCGCACGGGAGAGCAAGATCGCACGGAACGCCCCACGGCCGCTTGCCCTCGTGAAAGCTTGATCCGGGGAACTTGTCCACATAGGCGGAAATGCGATTGCCGCGGCTCTTCTTGTGCTCCTTGACCCAGTTGATCTTCTCTTCGGTCAAACCGTCGGGATCATGAATGAAGCCGCCAGAATCGGACAGCGTGATGGGCTTGCCGCCGCGATGGACAATCTTTTCGGCCGCATGCGTGGCAACGTTCCCCGAGCCTGAGACCACGGCGGTCTTGCCTTCGATCGCATCCCGACGGTGATGCAGCATGTTCTCGAGGAAATAGACCGCACCATAGCCTGTCGCCTCCGGGCGCATCAGCGACCCGCCGTACTCGAGGCCCTTGCCGGTCAGCACTCCTTCGAAGCTGTTCGTCAGACGCTTGTAGGCGCCAAACATGTAGCCGATTTCCTTGCCGCCCACGCCGATATCGCCCGCCGGCACATCAACATCCGCGCCGATGTGACGATAGAGCTCGGTCATGAAGGACTGGCAGAACTTCATGATCTCATGCTGCGAGCGGCCCTTCGGGTTGAAATCCGCGCCACCCTTGCCGCCGCCCATGGGCAAACCGGTCAGCGAGTTCTTGAAGGTCTGCTCGAAGCCGAGGAACTTCAGAACGCTCTGGTTTACCGAGGGATGAAAGCGGATGCCGCCCTTGTACGGTCCAATCGAGTTGTTGAACTGCACCCGATAGCCCCGGTTGACCTGCACCTCGTTGTTGTCATCCGCCCACGAAACCCTGAACGAGACGATGCGGTCCGGCTCCGCCATACGGTGCAGAACCTTGATTTTCGCATAAACAGGGTTCTGCTCGATGAAGGGGATGACAGTTTCGGCAACTTCGTGCACAGCCTGATGGAATTCGGATTCCCCTGGATTGCGGTCCACGACCCAATCCATGAAATCCGACAGGTCAACCTTGTCGGCCATTCTTATTGTTTCCTTCTTGGAATCAGAGTTTCAGACGCAACTCCGCCCTCACACCCAAGAGATCTGCATCATTGATCAGAATGCCGTACATCGCATCGGCACGGAAGATGAGCCTGTTTGTCAGCGGTCGCTGATACCGCGCACCAACCGCCATCTGAACGTCCTCGATACCCTCTTCATCGTCCCAGGGCACCTGGAAGGCGAACTCGCCGACGATCTGCTGCTCGAGGCCAAACAGGTACTCGACACCGAGCGCGCCCCCAAAGGCATCGTGGGCAGTGTCATCAAGCTTCGGGAAGCCGGTCAACGCGTCAGTCTCGAAGTTGAGGCCGACATTCGTCAGAACACCGTCTCCCGCAACGTTCTGCGGCGTGTCCTTACCGAAGAAGAAGTTGGCATAGGGCACCAGCGTGATCGAGGGCGTGATGAATGCGTTCTCGGAGAGCAGAACGAAGCCGCTCGCCGTCTTGTTGGCGGCTCCGGGCGGGTTGTTCTGACCGAAGTTGCCGATGATGCGGGTCGCGTTGGCGACCTTACCGAAGTAGCGCTTTGAGAATGCGGCTGTGATGTTGTGATAACTCTGATCGCCACCCGAGTTATCATCGGTATCGTGCAGATAGGCGTAGCCGAGCTCCAGATAGCCCTCGTTCCAGTCGAAGAAGCCTGCGACACCGTAGACATCGGCCTCGTGATCAGCCTTGTCACCGAGATTGTTGGTGAAGGCATTCGACGAAATCTCATCCCATCCCGCGAAGAACGTGATGTCGTAGTTCGTGATATCGAGCGCTGGCGAGTTCTGCGCCGGAATAGTCACCGCCGCTCCGAGGAACGCATCGTCAAACCAGGTGCCGTTCTGGAAAAGCAAAGGGACCCGTCCCACAGCGAACGGCATGTCCCACGAGGTGTATTCATCCGTGATCGAAGTCACGATAGCGCCGAGATCGCCTTCGAAGAACAGCGTCGTCGGTTCGTTCGAGGTCTCGACCTGGCCATCGCTTTCGTCATTCCCCGCAAACTCCCAGCGGGTGAAGTCGTTGCCGTCCTGGATCGGCTGCCAGAACATGTGGATGCGCTCGGTGCCGGTCAGCTCCAGGTTGAAGTTGAGGTTGGCTCGAGCGGCCACCTGGGCCACCTCGGCTGCGCCGTTGTCGTTGAACGCAACCGCCGTGCGGATATCCCCGAACAGCGAGAATGCCGGGAACAGCTGGTTCTTCGGCCCGAAGAGCTGAATTCCGTCGCCGATCTCGCCGGGATCATAGAGACCCCGGCCCAGTTCGATCGGTGGCTTCGGGTTGTCCACCGGAGTTTTGCCGCCGTAGATTTCGATTTGTGCATCGGGATCGTAGGTGACCGAGTACTCAGGATCGGGCTTGAAAAGCTCGTTGTCGAAAGGGACCTCCTTGACGGTCGGGTCCCTTTCCACCGGTTTCCAATCCTCGGCGGCGTAGGTGTGGCCGGCAGCCATCGTCCCCACGATGGCCAGCGGCAGGCTTTTCCCCCACATGGCTGCCCCCTTCATTTTGTTTTACTGCACTTCGAATTCGACAGCAGACGGATGAACGTCGATCATCCAGTCATTCATCGTGCGGATCATCTCGTCCGTGGCGAACACGAACCGCATGAAGTAGATCGGTTCAGCACGGCTCCTCAGCCTGCTCTGCAGCCGGTAGGTGCCCGGTTTCGAGAAGGCGGACGACGGGATCGAGTACTCGGCATCACGATAACCGAGCGGCGGGATCGAGCGTCCTTCCATCCGAATACCGGCGGGGTGGTTGAGCACCGAAGACGGCACGCCCGACGGACGGATATGCGGGATCTGGTCGACGTCGAAGTTGACCGGCAGATACATCTCGCGGTCGGGACCTTTGACGCTCTGCACGAGGAACTTGGTCTGCAGGTTCACCAGCTGATCGTCGTGATCGATGGTGCCCTCAGCCAGCTCCAGCGAGTGCAGGTCAGCCATGTCGCCGTACTTGTCGACATAGCCAGACTCCCACGCCACATTTCCATCGGGATCGATGAGCGCCACATTGAACCAGATCTCCGGCTGAGCGCCGAGCGAACCGGACGGCAGGTTGTGACCTTCGTCGAGGTTTGTGATCCGGTAGCGCACGTTCAGGCTTTCGCCGACGCCCGGAGTGTCGCCATCGAAGAAGGGCCCATCGATGCGGCTGCCGTTCTCCATGACCGCGATGCGATCCTGGCGCTTCAGCTCGAGCATCCGCAGGTTCTGATCGATCACGTACCGCGCGGTCTCACGCTCCTGACGATCAGACCATTCGGACGGAAACTCGACCGAGACCTCGCCGGCGGCAACTTTGTCTTCCCAGTCCGGGACGCCCCAGGGCTCGCGGTGGTTGAACTTGAGCCACGTGGTGATGGGCCAGCGCAGCGCACGCGGATTGAACGGGAAGATGCCCGGGTGCGCAATCGGATAGCCAGGACCGTAGAAGGCGTGGTTGTGGTGGTCGCGGTCCAGATCGCCGACGGGACGACCGTTCACGATTGCAACCGGCCACTTTTCGTATGCCTTCGGATCATCTGCCGGCAAGTCGTCATAAGACGGTACTCCCGGAACCTTTCCCATGTGGCACTGCTGACAGGTAATGCCGTGCTCAGCGGCTGGCGAGGCGCGGTACTGCTCCCACACAACCTCGAGCTTGATGCCTGGGTGCACGGCGACCTGGTGACAGGACACGCAGAAATCCGCGCGTGAGATTTGCGGGAACTCGATCACACCTGTGTGGATCGGGCTTCCGTCCTCCTGCGGCTTGGTCGAGACCTTGTAGCGTTCCTTGTCCGAGACGACCTCGGCGACGCCGGGTGCATTGCCCGAGTTGTACATCGGTTCATAGATCGTACCGGGCTGCACGTGACGCTGGCCGTTGACCTTGTTGAACTCTTCCGAGACGCGGTGGCATGTCACGCAGGTGATGCCTTCGCGCGCGATCTGGCTGCGCTCCCAAAGGGCCTGCCACCGGGGCTCGTCAAGCTGGGTCCCGATCTGCTGGTGACAGCGCACGCAGAACGTGTTGATCGTGCCAGAGGCCAGATCGTTGATGCGCTGTTCGAACTTGTGGAACATCGGCGAGATCGACGCATATGCGTGGTTCGACGACGCCCACTCCCAGAAGATCTTCTGGTGACATTCGGCGCACTGAACCGCCGATGGGAACGGGTTGTTCTTGAAAGAATCCGAGTGCGGATCACGTGGCGACACCAGCTCTGACTGCTGGGCAATCGCCGCCGTACCTTCTTCGGTGTAAGAGGGTTTGTCCCACGCCGGACCGACCTGTGCCTGAGCGGACACGGTAATCAGTACGGTTGCGGCCCCCGCCGCAGCAAACCCCAGGATTGATCGCTTCGACATCATGCGTCTCGCTCCATTCGGATCATCACGTCAGTTCGTGGCGAGGCTCGCAGCCTCGCTCAGTGCCGATCTAAGCTGCGCCGGATTGTAGCTGTCGATCGAAGTGAATGCCCCCAAACCACGGCGCACGGCGGACTGGGCGGCAATGGCCCGGCCCGGCGCAAGGACCTCGAGCTTATCGAGTTCATCAACCAGCGATCCTGCGGCCAGGATCGCCTGTTCCGAGGCATAGTAGCCTTCGAACACACCGCGGTTTGCCGCGGCCGCAATCTGACGCAAAGCGAACCGAGTGTCCCGGTCGCTGAACGTCTTCGCCTCAAGCCTCTCCACAAGCAGGCTCAGTCGCGCCCGCAGCTGTCGAGCCGCAGCGCGCATTCCCTCCCACGATCCACCGGCGGCCGTCCGTACAGCCGCGATGTCCGATCGGATTTGGCCTGCAAGACGCTTGTCCACGAGCGTCGCCGCCAACTGAACGAAGTAGGCGTTTGCGTCATAGATCCGCGGCACGCCAGCGGTGCCGATCGCACCGCGCCCGTCCAGGGCAGCGTCATGGCACGACTGACAATCGAAGAAGGCAAACTCGGGGAAAATCCCGTTGCTTGCGAGCTTCGGATTGGTCATCAGCTCCATCAGGGTCCTCATTTGGACGGCTTGACCGATAGACCAGACCCGAACGCCGAACGGCCATGGCTTGCGCTGCAGGTAATCGTCATCCACCTGGAAATGCGCATAGCCCGCCGTGCGTCCCGGTGTTGCCTCTGCGAACCAGGTGTAGAAACCCAGCTCGAACGGCAGACGAGGATGCCCGGCCGTGAACATTTCGTGGCTCACAAATTTGTCCGGCGTGCCCATGTGACAGCTCAGACAAAGTTCAGCGCGCTTCGTCGGATCGGTGGTCGGATACATGCCCTCGTCGACATTGCGCTGATAGAAGTAAAGACCTGTCTGGTGCACACCGAGCCAGCTCGAGGCAGCGCCGTGGCAAGCCTCGCAAATCACCCCTTCGGTCTGATCGAACGAGGCCTCGCGATGCGCCTCGTCCACGTTGAGCGAGTGGCAATCCAGACACAGCTTGGCCGATGTCGGAGAGCGATAGCCCAGATTGGCCGCGATCTGCTTCGCCTTGCTGGTCTGCAGGGTCTGGTAGGACTTGGCGTGGGGATCTTTTTCTTTCCAAGTCACGTATTCGCGCTGGGTAACCGAAGAGTTGGGCCAGGGCTTGCTGGCACTGTGACATGTCGACTGACCGCACGTCGTCGCACCAAGCACATCGGGCGCATCATGAGCAGCGGCAACACCGGAAGCAATTCCCCATCCGACGGCCGCAACAATCAGTAATCTCGGCATTTTGTGCGCGTCCCCCTCGGACCTGCTCACAAGACCGAGAAGATTCTCGCGCGAATTCAACGCAAAGTCGAGTAGAATTCCCCTTAAGGTGTCCTGCTTGTCACGCTCGTTGTTGCGTTTCGGCATCTTATCCCCCTCGGACGTCCCCCCGTCCTACAGTTGTCAGTTCGCGGCCGCCTTTTGTCTTGCATTGGCCCGGGCATGAAAAATCTCGGCATGCTCGGCCGACATCGGCGAGCGGCCCGGGACGTGGTATTCGTGGCAATCGACGCACTCGGAACGAGCGCCATCTTCTTCGCCCTGCCCTTTGTGGCAGCCTTGGCACGTCGCGATACCCGGCATCAGCACGTCCGATGACGCAGTCGAGGCCGGGGCATTGTGGCAGTTGGTACAGTCCATCACCCGGTGGGGCTCATGGTCGAACCGGGCTTTTGGCATCCACTGGCGCTGCAGCAAAGCAGGCATCACCTGCCAGCGGTCGATGCCGCTCGCGCCAGGTGACTTGCGCGCCTCATGGCAATTGCCGCAAAGCCGCACCCCGAAGATCGTGTCCATCTGCACCTGCGCTTCTTGCGTCGCCCATTGGATCGCCTGCTCGCGATCGTCGTCGGTGAGTGTTGCAGCCTTGGTCTCGGTGGTGCTCTGCCCTGCGATCCGGCGCCGACGCTTGCGCTTCACCGGCTCAGGGGCACTCTCGGTGGTGACGCCACCCGCCATAGCTGCAGACACGAAGTAATCACGAACGATACGGGCCACTTCATCTTCCGAGGCGTGGGGCAGTTCGCGCTCAACCCCGGCCGCGTTGAAGGTCATCTTGTGACAGCCGCTGCAGTCGCGATCGAACTTGATGGGCCGCATCAGATTGCCGCCCGGTTCCTGCTGGTGACAATCCGCGCAACGAAGAATGGTATTGCCCCCGGGTGTCTTCACCCCGGCCTCCGCCAGATGCTTGTTGTGCGGGAACTTGAGCCCCGACCCCTCGCTCGGCGGGTTCTGAGGATCGAACGGAACCCGCTCGATTTGCGGGAACACGCTGCCGTTGGCATCAGTCCCGACACCCACAATCACCGCCATCCGGAATGGCGTGTGGTCAACGGCGAAACTGCTGATATTGCCGAACTGGCTCTCCGGCGAGATTTCGCGGATACGCTCATGGCAGGTCGCGCAGGCCACGGACGCTGTTTCCGTTGGCGCCAGTTTGCCGTTGTGCTCCTTGTGACAAGATGCGCAGCGGTGTGCCTCCAGCGACACCGACGGGTGCTCGGCAGGATCTGCGTGGTTCTCGACCAGAGCGTGGCAGGCAAGACAAGCATTGTTCGTGGTGCGCTCGAACGGACGCATATGACAGGCACCGCAATCATCTTCGATCATGGCATGACTTTCCGACAACGGGCCGGACAGCCACGAAAGCTCCATAAGCGAAGGGTCGGGTACATCTGTACGCGCCATACCATCTACAACCACCGCATCATCTGACGGCGCCTCGCGAGTCAAGACGTCCGCCATTGGCCACAGGAAGAAGACCCCGAGAATCGACAGGCTGAGAACCCACCCAATCAGACGCCTGCTCGGAAGAACTTCCGGAACTCGACGCTTCACCCTTCTGGTTGAACGCCGACTGGCGGTCGCTGGTTCCTCTTCAAGAATTAATACATGCTCAGCGCCGTCTCGACCGGGCTCTGCGCGGAACCGGTACCGCCCAATCCGGGCTTCAGCGCCCTGCGAGAGCTCGACCCGCTGCTCGGCTTTCCTGCCGACGCGAATGCCGTTTTCGCCGGCAGCGACCAGCGACAATCCTGTTGGACCACCGACGAGATCGGCGTGGTGGAAGTCGACCTCGATGTCCGGGAGATTGATCTCCATGGCGACGCCGCGGCCAAGCCGGATGCGCTCACCTTCCAGAATGGTCTCGCGGCGGGATACGTCGTCGCTGCCAGCACGCTTACGAAGAGTGACGAGGAGAATCTTCATGGGCGCGCTCACCAATAGAAGAAGACAAGAATGACATGACAAATCATGGTGACGATCAGTGCCATCGTGAACGGCACGTGCACCCAGAGCCATACGGCGAGCAGCCCCCGATAGCGCCCGTCCCGTCGCAAGCAGGCGGCCACTTCGCGTTTCCGGGCGAGATCGCGCACAACCTCGACCAGGCGACGACGTTCATCGTCGGAAAAGACGCCGCGGTCGATCAGGTCACGCACCTCTGCCAGCGCCTTTGCGGTTGCGCATCGACGTGATGACCCTCTGAGGATAGTGATCAAACTGCCGCCAAGGCGGGTTCTTTCGAGCGATCTCTGCACCGGGGCGCGGAAAACGTCCGGCAGAAACTGCATGGAGCGTTCGAGCCGGCGGTCGATTTCTTCGATGTCCTGCTCGAGCTGCTCCAGGTTCGAGCTGTCGAAGCGCTTCTTCTCCGCCATCGACTCTTCGAGATTGCGAGAAATGACGTCCGGCAGAACGTTATATGCCCAGATCCCGAATATACCTGAGACGATCACGAACATCAGCAGCACATAGGTGAGCGTGTGCACGGACCACTCAAACTCGAATCCCGAATGGAGTGTCGCCGTGAAGATCAGCGACAAGCCGATGAACACATGTGCCGATACGACTTCACTGCGCGCGCCGCTCGAGCTGCGGAACCGTCGCTTCCGATATCCGTACCAGGCCAGGTACAGCACCATGAGCCCGCTGAAGCCGCCGAGGCCATAGCCGACCCATGTGGACCCTTCACGCCCACCGATCGGGTCGTGGATTACAAAGGCTGCTAAGGCCAGGATGCTGATGAATATGCCGACGTAGAGCCAACCGCGACTTTCGAGGAACCCAGGCCGTAAATCCATCAGATAGACTCCTGGATCTTCTCAAGTAAATCCTCAGGACCAATCCGGACGAGAGCGCCCGTCGGACAGGCCCGAACACAAGCCGGACCGCCGCGCACGTCTTCGCAGAGGTCACACTTTCGCGCCACCTCCTTGTTTTCCTTGGACTTGACCGCGGCCCGCCTCTCGCCCGGCGCATCGCCTAGGCCGAAGAGCAACCAGCTCAGGAAAATCCCGCGCCGGCGGGGCTTCGCTGAGAGTCGTATCGCGTCGTACGGACAATTGCGGGCACAATTGCCACAGCCGATACAGGTATCATTGACATCAACGGCGCCACCCGGTGTGCGGTAGAGCGCATTCGGCGGGCAATCCGACATGCAGTGCGGGTGCTCGCAATGACGGCACGAAATCGGGATGTGGATATCCGCGTAGGTCGGCCCCGCCTCGCGGTCGAGACGCGGGATACCGTCATGCGTTTCGGCGCAGGCTTTCTCGCAGAAGTCACACCGGACGCAGAGCTTTGTGTTGATGGCGATTGCGTTTGTCGCTTCTCCGATCCCATTGGTCATCAGGAAATCGACCATCCTGGACTTCTTGTCTGAGGCGGTCGTGCGCGCGCCAACGCCGATCGCACGTTCCTCGGCAATGGTCTGCACGATCGCGCGCAGCTTCTGCTTGCGCTCCAGCAATTGCTTGAAGAGGTTCGCATCGATCTTGATCGCCTCGACGCCGATTGCGGCACGGACCGTGGCGTTGCGCGGCGCATTGTTGAGCAGAGCCATTTCGCCCAACAGGTTCCCCGCAGGAACATAGGCGATAACGACATCCTTTTCCTCGATCAGCTTTGTGATCGCACACGAGCCTGACTGGATCACGTAGACCGCGTCGGCGTCGTCACCCTCCTTCATCAGGTAGTCACCGCGCGAGAAGCGCACGACCTCGTAGGTCTCCATGATCTCCTGCAGATCGCGAATGTCGAGATCAGGTGACAGGAAGGACTGCAGTCGACGCAGGACGATGAGGTCCGTCATCATCTTGCGCGCCGTGGTCGACGACTGAAGCAGCTTCAGCGCCGCCATCCGCGGCACCTCGATCACGACCGAGCCGTGTTCGTCATGAGCGAAGGCATCGGCGGCGCGCCTGCGCCCCATCACCAGACCCATCTCGCCAAAGAACGACCCGCGGTTCACCACGAATATCTTGTCCTCACCGATCGGGATCTCGACCGCACCGCGGAGCACCATGAAGAGACTGTCGCCCGCTTCTCCCTTGCGGATGATCTGCTCGCCTGGCTTGAACTGGGTGATCGTCGCGTCGAGCAGGAACTCACGAAGCTGAAGCACGGTCAGCCCGCGGAAGAGTGCGATGGTTTCCTTCACCTCGCGCAGCAGATCGTGCACCCCGCGACCCTGAGCGATGGATTGGAAATTCTCCTGCAGAAGCGCGATATCCGCGCCATCCACCGGCTGCCCGGCGATCGTCTGGATCACCTCATAGCCCTGGTTCAGGCAGTGCTTGATCAGCGGGTACCCCGCCAGCGCACCGATATAGTAGATGCCCGGGCGGTCGGACTCGTAGTACTCGGACACCCTCGGGAAATCCGCGCCTTCCTCGAAGACCCCGCCGATGTCTTCAATGAAACGGCGCGGCGCAATCGCACCGAGACGGGCAATCACCCTGTCGGCGCGCAAGATCCGCTCGCCATCGGGGGTCTTCAGCACGATTGACCCGTCTTCGACCCGCGACGGTGTGGCGTTGTACAGGCACTCGATCTGCTCGTCCTTGATCGCGTTCAGGATGAGGCTGACATTGCCCTGCTTGGCACGGGCAAACTCCCGACGCCGGTTGACGATCGTGACCCTGTTCTCGTTGTTCGCAAGTGCGACGGCGTTTTCGATCGCTGCATCGCCGGCACCGATCACGATGATGTCTTTGTCCCAATAGTCAGCCGGATCATCGAGCTGGTAGTGTGTGAGCCCGTTGTCCTCGCCCGGAACACCCATCTTCCGCAGATTGCCCTGCAGCCCGATCGCCACCACGACCGTTTCCGCGTCGATGACATCGCCGCTGGCAAGCTGAATGCGGAACGCGCCTTTCTCACCGTCGATGCCGGACACCTCTGCGCCATGCCGGACATTGACGCCCATCTCCTGCACCCGTGACTGCCAGTTGGACAGGATCGCTTCACGCGTGTCAGCTTCGAAGTGCAGCTCCGACCGCAACGGCAAGCTGTCGGGCGTCGACATAATGTACTTGCCCTTCTGGTACTTCGAGATGGTGTCGGAGATGTGAGGCGCGCGCTCGAGAAGGATGTGGCTCAGTCCCATCGATGCCGCCCGGGTCGCGGCGCTCACACCAGCTGGACCGGAACCGATGATCGCTACTTTGTATGTTGTCACGTGTTCAATCGCCCTGTGTGCGCAATTCGCCCGGCACAGGCTGACCGGGCTGGAAGTCAGAACTCACTGGATTGCCGCCTCGAAGGCGCGCATTGCAGAAATGAACCTACTTGCGTCGTAGCCGTCGTCGGTTTCGACGGAAGTGAACGCCTGATCGAGAACCAAACCGAGCCGGTCGTACTCGCTTTCGGGAATGTGGCCGGCATTCGCCATTGCGGCGAGTGTGGAATCGATGACCAGCGTCGTCTGTTCGGCCGATGAGTAATCAGTCACACGACCATTCGCCCCATCAGATGCGAGCCGGCGCAGAATCTGTTGCATGTCGCTGCCGGAGAAACTGCGCGATGCCAGGACCCGTACCGCGCGGTTCGATGTCTCCCGCATCCGCTGAGCAGCGCCGATCAGTGCTCCGCGGCTCTGACCCGCCGCACGGTGCAATGCCGTGAGGTCCGCATCGATCTGACCCGACAGTCCGGGATCGGCTTGCGCCATCGCCACACGAAGCATCAGCATGTTCGAGTCGTCGAGCTTCGGCTGACCGTTGCGCGCGACCGTATCGCGGCGCTTCACGCTCATCGGAGCATGACAGCCGTGGCAATCGAAGAAAACCAGCTCCGGGAAAAAGCCGACCGTGCCGGTCTGGTTGTCGGCGAGCAACTCCATCCGGCGGGAGATCGACATCGCCTGCCCGATGGCCCACGTACGCACGCCGTCGACATAGGTTTTCCGTTGCAGGTAGTCGGAGTCCACCGTGTGGTGCGCATTGATCTCGGTGTAGCTGTCAAGCTCGAAGCTGATCCTCGGATGCCCGGCCCCCATCAGCCGGTGCCCGACGAACTGATCCTTTGCTCCAAAGTGACAGTCGAGACACATCGAGGCGCGCTGGATCGGGTCCTCGGTCGGGAACAGGCCGGCATTGCGCAACTGGTCACGCGAGGCTGTCCCGGAATTGTGCAGATCCAACCAGTCCCCGGAGCCGCCGTGGCAGGCCTCGCAGGTCACACCTTCCGCGATGTTGTAGTCGGAGCCGCGCAGCCGCGCCGGCACCGGCACCGCGTGGCAGTCGAGACAGAGCTCCGCCCGCGACGCTGACCCCACGCCCATGTTGCGCGCAATCTCTTCGGCGCGCGCAGTTTGCAAGGTGCGGAAGGATTTGGAATGCGGGCCATCTAGCCAAACGGCATGTTCGTTGCCGTCAACCGCTCCGCCCGCTGCTACACCTGTGCTGCCGTGACAGGTGGACGCCGCACAACTTGCCGCGCCGTTATGTACTCGATCGTTTGCCCAGGCAAACGGATTGGCCACAAGTCCAAGCGCCATCGCGGCGATCAGTCCCAGAACCCACTTTTTTCCCAACATGCGTCGCTGGCTCCCCCTGCTGCATTCCCCGCGCAGCCTTAGCTAGCCTCTTGAGTCATCGATCAAATCACCGTGATCATACAGAGTCAGGACAGATCTGCAAAGCCCCAACGCATGAATAAGATCATTCGTTGCGCATCTCTATGCTGACAGCGCGCCGGAAGTTGGTGTTAGCGAAGGATCGGAGAAATCTGCCGTTCAGAAACTGCCGGCACGGATGAGCCTCGAGCGTCGAGGGAAAGCAGGGCAGAGCAATCTAGACTGCAGCCATAAGCGCCTGCATGTCACACTCAGGTCGCGCGCCATAGTGCGAGATCACTTCGGCCGCTGCAGCACAACCCATTTGCGCCGAGACCCGATCGTCGCGCCCGAGCGTGACCCCTGCCAAGAACCCGGCGGCGAACATGTCGCCGGCCCCGGTGAGATCCACGACCTTCGTAGGGGCTGCGGGCACCTTTGTGCGCTGGGAACCGCGCACGATCACCGCCCCGTCGGCCGAGAGTGTGACTGCGGCAACCGACACGTCCCGACTCACCATCTCGAGCGCTCGATCCAGGTCATCCGTCTGATATAGAGACAGAATCTCGGCGCGGTTCGCGAAGACCAGATCAATCTCGTTCAAGATGAGCCGCCGGAAGTCGTCGCGATGCCGGTCAACACAGAAGGGATCCGACAGAGTGACGGCCGTGCTTGCTCCACCCTTGCGCGCCGCCCAGAGCGCGCGCGCATAGGCGGCCTTCGCCTCCGGCGTGTCGAACAGATACCCTTCGAGGTAAAGCCAGTTCGTCTCGCCCAGCATCTGCGTGTCGATGTCGTCCGCCCGGAGTTCGACCGACGCACCGAGGAAGGTGTTCATCGACCGCTCGCCATCGGGGGAGACCAAGATCATCGAGCGCGACGTCTCGGCAGCGCTGTCTGAAGGTGTGATGGGGCCTTCGTAGTGCACGCCCGATGCCCGTATATCATGGGCGAAGATTTGCCCAAGCTGGTCCGCGCGAACCTTCCCGATGAAACCTGTGTTCAGACCCATGGCACCCGCAGCCGCAGCGGTGTTCGATGCAGAGCCTCCCGAAACTTCCTGCGCCGGAGGCATGGCATCGTAGAGCGCCACCGCACGTTCCTGGTCGACCAGCGTCATAACGCCCTTCTGCACACCATTCTTTGCAAGAAAACTGTCTTCGACAGGCGCGATGACGTCGACAATGGCGTTTCCAATAGCGACGAGGTCTAGTCGTTCCTTCACAACGTCTTCTCCGGATAGGGGCAAAGGTCCTGGATCAGGCAAGCGGGGCAATCGGGTTTGCGCGCCTTGCAGACATACCGCCCGTGCAGAATCAGCCAGTGATGGGCGTGGAGCTGATATTCTGCGGGCACGTTGTCCTCGATGGCTCGCTCAACCGTTGCCACATCCTTTCCCGGTGCGATTAACGTTCGGTTTCCAACACGGAAGATGTGCGTGTCCACGGCCTGTGCCGGATGGCGCCACCACATGTTGAGCACGACGTTCGCTGTTTTGCGGCCGACACCCGGCAATGAAGAAAGTGCTGCACGTGAGGACGGCACCTGGCCACCATAGTCTTCGGCCAGGATTCGGCTCAGTTTCATGACGTTCTTCGCCTTGTTGCGATACAAGCCGATTGTGCGGATGTGCTCGATGAGACCGTCTTCCCCCAGAGCGAGCATTTTCTCAGGGGTGTCGGCGATCTTGAAAAGCGCGCGGGTGGCTCGGTTGACACCCTTGTCGGTTGCCTGCGCGCTGAGGGCGACGGCCACCAGAAGGGTGTACACATTCACGTGCTCGAGTTCTCCCTTCGGTTCTTCACTGCGCTCCTCGAAGCGGCGGAAGATCTCGGAGATGGTGTGATAGTCGAGGCTGGATGGCATGCTGTCGCTATGCACGGATGGTCGTGCGGGTGCAAGCCTCTTGCGGTGCGGGTGTTTCTCCCCAGATCTATGCTATCCCAATCATATTGCAGGGACAGACCATCATGATTTCGAATGTGAAACTGCCGTTTCTTGCGCTGACGCTCCTTATTGCTCAGGTTGCGACCGCACCGGCTGCGGGGCTGCAAATCCTCTCGGTTCCCAGTCCCGTCGAGGACGCGCCGCCTCTCAAGGGGCTTGTTTGGTATCCGTGCGCGAGCCCGCCGGGCCCTGTTGAGCTCCGGGGCGTGAGTCTCTCCGGAACACCGGATTGTCCTGTCGAAGGCGCTGCACTTCCGTTGGTCGTCATGTCACACGGCGCCTATGGTTGGTTTGGAGGGCATCACGACACGGCCTCTTCTCTGGCAGATGCAGGCTTCGTGGTCGCGTCGACTACCCATCCCGACATCGGACGGACCTGGCAGACAAACAGACCGGCGGAAGTCAGCAAGCTGATCGACCACATGCTTGGATCCTGGTCCGGGCGCGGGCACATTGACACCACGAGGATCGGTTTCTTCGGCTTCTCTCGAGGAGGCTACACGGGTCTGGTGCTCATTGGCGGTGAACCCAGCTTCCGAAAGCTGTTGATGCACTGTCTCGTCAGTTGGAGCGATCCGATGTGCAAGCCCGACCGCCGGACTTCATCTCGGGAGGACCCGAGGAAGATCGAAGGCTTTCGGCAGGACACACGGATCGGCGCAGCCGTGATTGCAGCGCCGGTGGGCATCATCTTCTCAGGTGGCCGATTGAAGGATGTCAAAGTGCCGGTTCAGCTATGGCGTGCCGAAGAAGACGAACTGCTGTTGCATCCCAACCATGCGGAAGTGATCTACGAGGAACTGCCGGTGAAACCGGACTACCACCGCGTTCCCCAGGCCGGTCACTTTGCATTCATGGCCCTGTGCGACCAGGTTCAGATCGACGAGGCACCCCAAATCTGCAACGATCCGGAAGGCTTCGATCGGGCACGCTTCCATACGGACTTCAATTCAAAGGTTGCCAAGTTCTTTCAGGAAGCTCTCGCCGGCAGGTAGCCGGGCCGCCACGCTCACAGCAGATGGCCGGACTTGGCCGCTTTGGTGGCGAGATAGGCTGCGTTGTGTGCAGTCTCTCCAACCTGAATCGGGATGCGTTCGGTGACATCAAGTCCCGAGGCAGCCATCATCGAGAGCTTTCCGGGATTGTTGGTCATGAGCCGGACAGAGCTGAAACCCATCGTCTTGAGTATTTCGGCACCCAGGCGGAAGTCACGCTCGTCGTCTTCAAAGCCCAGACGATGGTTTGCCTCGACCGTGTCATAGCCCTGGTCCTGAAGCGCATAGGCCCGCATCTTGTTCGCAAGTCCGATACCGCGCCCTTCCTGGTTCATGTAAAGCAGCACACCGGCACCGGCCGTAGCGATCTGGTCCATCGCCGCCGCCAGCTGCGGCCCGCAGTCGCATTTCAGCGACCCGATCACATCCCCCGTGAAGCACGCTGAATGGAGCCGGGCGAGCACCGGCTCGTCGCGCGGAGGACGCCCGACCTCGACAGCATAGTGCTCCTCGCCGCCATCTGACGGCCGATAGACATGTACGCGGCCAGCCTCGGCAAACCGCGTGGGCACACGTGCGCCGGAGACCCGCCGCATGCGCACAGCGGTATCGGCTGCGCGCCGCAGGAGGAGCTCGTCCAGACACGCCAGCCCCGCATTGCGCGCGATCTCGCGCACGGGCGCCGCCGTCGGCCAGGCCGCGACCAGGGCTGCTGGAAGCAACCGCGCGTCCTTCATCAAGCGGATCGCCGCGGCATGCATGTCAGAGCGCCCCTCACGGCGCGTGCGATAGGGTCCGCGCAGCGGATGCGCCAGATCAAGTGACGGGTCCGCCGTTGCCTGCACCCAGTCGAGACCCACGTCTGTGGGCACCACCACGCGCGCAAGAGGCCCGTCATAGACCCTGGCGCTCAGCGTCGCCGCACGCCGATGCGTGATCGCGAGATCGACCCCGTCCGGTGCAACCTGGCGCAGGCTGTCCAGACGAGCGGCAGAACAAGTCTCCGCCGACAGCACCAAGGCCCCGCCTTCCGACGCGGTCAGCGCAACCGGCGCACCGATCCTCAAATCTGCACGCGCACGCGCAACCGCTTCATCGATTGTGAGTTCCATAACGTGTCCTCACCCTGCCCTTCGGGTTTGCGTCCCTGCGTATATAGGAGCGTGTGGCCGGGGAAAGTTGTGATTTGTAACAAACCCCTGCCCTGTTGCACAGTTCGGTGACCAAATGAAACGTAGTGTGGAACTTTGACGCAGCGCCTCCCAATTGCGGAGCGTCCAAACGATGAAACCGCAAGCAAGATGGGGACCTGAGATGGCCGTTGCCAAGAAGATACTGCTGGTTGACGACGATCTGGATTTACGCGAGGCGTTGGCGGAGCAGCTTATGATGATCGAAGACTTCGATGTCTTCGAAGCAGAGACCGGCGGCGCCGGTGTCGACCGCGCGAAATCTGAGCTATTCGATCTGATCGTCCTCGATGTTGGTCTGCCAGACATGGACGGACGTGAGGTCTGTCGCATGATGCGCAAGAGTGGTGTCAACTGCCCGATCCTCATTCTCACGGGACATGTCACAGATTCGGATACCATTCTGGGCCTCGATGCAGGTGCCAATGACTACGTCACCAAGCCGTTTAAGTTCCCGGTACTGCTTGCGCGGATCCGCGCACAGTTGCGACAGCACGAACAGTCCGAAGACGCGGTGTTCGCCATCGGGCCGTACAGCTTCCGACCGGGCTCGAAAATCCTGGTTGACGAGGCCGAGCGGAAGGTGCGGCTGACCGAGAAAGAGACCAACATCCTGAAGTTTCTGTACCGCGCTGGCGGGCGCATGGTGGAGCGCGACACGCTTCTGCGCGAGGTCTGGGGATACAATGCAGGTGTGACGACACACACGCTCGAGACCCATATTTACCGGTTACGCCAAAAGATCGAGCCCGACCCATCGAATGCCCGCATTCTCTTGACAGAAACGGGAGGCTATCGACTGTCATTGTGATCGACGTCGACTTGACCTGACCAAGGCACCACACCACCTATTAGGGTACGGCAGCGGCTCCCCCAAAGAACAACTGCTGCCTTACGAGCGGTCTCCCCCTCAAGCCGCTCGACTGCCCGGATAAGGGCGGCGCCCGGCGTTCCCCGCGCCGGGCGCTCTGCATCTGGCGCACATCCTGGACCAGCGCAAAGCGGCCGAAGTGGTGGCGCTTTCCTCTTGAGCCTTGCGGAAGCCCGGTCCATCGTCCGAAGCGTGTGAACACCGGAGCAGTTTATGCCAATCACGATCGCCACTTGGAACATCAACTCCGTGCGTCTGCGCGCACCGCTGGTCGAGAAGTTTCTGCGTGAGGAGACCCCGGATCTGCTGTGTCTGCAGGAGACGAAGTCCCCCGTTGAAAAGCTGCCGGGCACGGTCTTCGAAGCGCTCGGATACCAAGTTGCGGCCGCGCGCGGCTACAAGGGCTACAATGGGGTCACGATCCTGAGCCGCGTGCCCGTTGAACCCGTCGAGACGATGCTGCTTTGCGGACAGGACGATGCCCGTCACTGCGCCGTCCGGCTGCCTGGGGGCACGGTTCTGCATAACTTCTACGTGCCCGCGGGCGGCGATGAGCCGGATCCGGAAACCAATCCGAAGTTTGATCACAAGCTGCGTTTTGTATCGGAGATGACCCAGTGGGCCCGCGAGTTGGACGAGGACGCAGTGCTTGTGGGCGATCTCAACATCGCGCCACTCGAAGACGACGTCTGGTCCCACAAACAGCTTCTCAAAGTCGTCAGCCACACGCCGGTCGAGGTCGACGCACTGAACGGGCTCATGGCAGCCGGGGACTGGCGCGATGTCGTGCGCGCGGACATTCCTGCACCCGAAAAGCTCTATTCCTGGTGGTCATACAGGGCACGGGATTGGGAGAACGCTGACCGGGGACGCCGCCTCGATCATATCTGGGCGCGTGGCGCCATCGCACCGATCTCGGGCTCAAGTCGCATTCTGAAAGGCTTCCGGGGCGCGGAAAAACCCTCGGACCATGCCCCGGTTCTGGCCGACTTCGACCTTTAACCCGAAAGGCCTCAGGACGGCTCTTCGATGAAGAACAGGTCTGGGTCCAGCGTCACATTCCGGCGAGTCTCGCTGAGCGCGACCGTCGTGGTCAGTCCTTGCGCGTCAACGACCACCCATTGGCGAAGCTCGAGCGGATTGTCAGCGAACACCATGGTGATCGAGCCCTGATCGGGTGCGTTGGGATCGACGGCGCGCACGCGCAGCAAACCCTCGCTGCGCTCCACCTGCTCCACCGCGCCTTCGTTGCGCAAATCGACACGATCCCGGAGCAAGAGATCGAGCGGTGTCTCAGAAAGCGGAAACCGATCGAGCGTCTCCGCAATCTTGTCGTAGACTCCGACCCAGAATCCGTCAGCGACGATCAGGGCGGGGTTCGGGGGCTGGTACTCAAAGCGCACCCGTCCTGGGCGGCGCATGTAGAACAGACCTTCTGACAGGTCTCCGTCAGGACCGATCTGAACGAAATTGCCCTCCATGGTGGTGATGCCATTGAGGTAGTTCGAGATCCGCAGCAGATCAGCCTGGTTGATCTGAGCCTCCACCCGGCGCGGCAACACCGCCGCCGCACCCGCACCAAGCGAGAGTCCGAGAAGCGTGCGTCTTTTCATGGCTCCACCGCCTATCAGTTGTCCGTTCACCACACCCGATGTGTGATCGGCCTGTTGAACGCCAGCCCCGGTCCACTCCGACGCACGCGCACAATCTTGTGAGCCACGTCATAGCAGAGCGCATGCCACCTGAGCACCCCTTTCCATCACCTTGACGTGGCCATCTGTCGATGCCGAAGGTGTTGGGAAAACCTTACGCCGTGAGAGATTTGGGGCTGCGTAACCCCTCAGCGCTCTTCGACGAGGATCTCACGCTTGCCGACGGCATTGGCCGGCGTCACGACGCCCTGGTCCTCCATCTGCTCGACCAGGCGGGCCGCCTTGTTGTAGCCGATGGCGAGTTTGCGCTGGATGTAGCTCGTCGAGCACTTGCGGTCGCGGGCGACGATCGCCACTGCCTTGTCATAGAGCGTGTCGGCGGTATCGCCGCTCTGAGCGAGACCCAGTTTCTCGTCGACCATGGCTTCGGTCTCGTCGTCGCTGCCTTCGGTGACCGCGCTGACATAGTCAGGCGTGCCGAGGGTCTTGAGGTGGGCAACCACCTCCTCGACTTCCTCGTCGGAGACGAAGGGGCCATGAACGCGGGTGATCCGCCCGCCGCCCGCCATGTAGAGCATATCCCCCATCCCGAGGAGTTGCTCCGCGCCCTGCTCACCCAGGATGGTCCGGCTGTCGATCTTCGAGGTGACCTGAAACGAGATCCGCGTCGGAAAGTTCGCCTTGATCGTTCCTGTGATAACATCGACCGAGGGGCGCTGTGTCGCCATGATCAGGTGGATGCCGGATGCCCGTGCCATCTGCGCAAGGCGTTGGATGCAGGCCTCGATCTCCTTGCCGGCGACCATCATGAGATCCGCGAGTTCGTCGACGATCACCACGATCAGCGGCATCTCTTCCGGCTCGAACGTCTCGGTCTCATAAACGGGCTCGCCCGTGGTCTCGTCAAACCCGGTCTGGACAGTGCGTGAGAACGCCTCCTCCTTGTCCAGCGCCTCTCGCACCCGCGCGTTGTAGCCATCGATGTTGCGCACCCCCATCTTCGACATTTTGCGATAGCGCTCCTCCATCTCGGCAACGACCCATTTCAGCGCGACCAGCGCCTTCTTCGGATCGGTGACGACGGGCGCCAGAAGATGCGGAATGTTGTCGTAGACAGAAAGCTCCAGCATTTTCGGGTCGATCATGATCAACCGACACTGGTGGGGTGAAAGCCTGTAGAGCAGCGACAGGATCATCGTATTGATGGCGACGGATTTGCCGGAGCCCGTGGTACCCGCGATCAGAAGGTGGGGCATCTTCGCCAGGTTTGTGACCACTGGCGCACCGGAGATGTCCTTTCCGAGCGCCAGCGTGAGCGGATAGCGCGCATCTCCGTAGTGTGGCGTCTCGAAGACGTCGCGGAGCCAAACCTTCTCACGCTCGGTGTTGGGAAGTTCAATGCCGATGATCGAACGACCCGGCACCGTCGAGACACGCGCCGAGAGCGCAGACATCGAGCGCGCGATATCGTCGGCGAGCCCGATCACACGACTGGCCTTGAGACCGGGTGCAGGTTCCAGCTCGTAGAGCGTCACCACCGGGCCTGGCTTGACCGCGATGATCTCGCCCCGCACGCCGTAGTCCTCCAGCACAGTCTCCAGCATGCGGGCGTTCTCCTCGAGCGCAGCATCGGAGGTCTGATGACGCACGATAGTGGTAGGCGCCTGCAAGAGTGCCAGTGGCGGAGCCTGATAGGCACCTTCTTCACCCAGACCCTCAAGATCGAGGCTTGGCTGCTGCTCGGACGCAGCCTTGCGGCTTTTGCGAGCCGGTCTGCGTTCGCGCTCGACAGCAGGCCGATGCGTCACGTCCGGCTGGTCCGTCTCGTCCGTCGCGTCAGGCTCCAGATCCGCATCGGTTGGATCGGAGCCCGCAAGCCGGCGCATCGCCGTTGCGATCGCACCACGAGCAGTCCCCGTGTCAGGCACAACGATCTCCGGCTCGGTTCGATGGTCTGGCGCTGTATCGCCCGACGGAGAGACAAAGCTCGACATCCCGAAGCGCCAGCTTCCCGTTGGCTCCGCAGGCGCCAGCTTTTCGGATCGCGGGCGGGCGCGCCAGGCCCGGTAAACATCCCGGAGCTTCGCGACCGTCGTGACCAGCGCAATGATCACCAGGTGCAAAATCGTGCCGAGGGTGATCGCGAACGACCGCCAAAGCCAACGCCAGATACCGGAAAGTTCCGCCCACGCGAAACCCAAGGCATTGAGCCCGAGCCCAAGAACCACGCAGCCGAGCAGCAGGGTCAGCACGAGGAGCGCGCCCATCTCCGAGAGCGGAAGCACGTCGAGCATCCAGCGTGCCATGCTGTCGCCCAGGGTGCCACCGAGCCCGGTGTGGGCAAGCTGCCAGTCTGCGTGGACAGGATGTGTCGATGCGAACGGCATCGCGAGCACCAGCAACCCGAGCGCGGCGGGAAGTCTGCGAACCAGACGCTCCTCCCCGACGTGGCAGACGAAGCGCAGCGCCCAGACACCAAGCAAGGCGACGATCACCCACGACCCGAGCCCGAGATACCGCATGAGCGGGTCGGCAATGATCGCGCCCGCCGCGCCAAGCCAGTTCGACGGATCGCGTGTTGTGGCGCTGAACCAACTCGGGTCAGCCACATCATAGGACCAGAGGCACATGCCGAGGAGGATGGCCAGCGCTCCGACACCCAGGCCGATCAACTCGAGCATCCGTCGACGCATCGCCACCGACATCGAAGCATCCATCAGCGGCGCCGATTGTCCCTCGCTGAAAAAGAGCGCCATTGCACTTGTCCCTCTCAACCGTGCCGCTCGGAGCCACCCCAGCCCCTGACGACCTTCTACGCGTGCCTGTCCATCACATCAGGCAGTCCCTTACCGACGCGAGCCCACGACGCACGTCTGCGGCCGAAGCCACCATCGCGACCCGCAGATAGCGTGTCCCCGGATCGCCACCGCCGTACTCTTCTGCAACCGGTCGCGACAGATAGGCTCCGGGCAAGGCGCGCACCCCTGCACGTTCCCAGAGCTGGAGCGCCGCGGCCTCACCACCCAGCTCGCCGACATCGAGCCAGAGAAAGAAGCCGGCTTCGGGCGAGCGATACCCCGGCATGTTGCCAAGCATCTCGTCTGCAATGGCATACTTCTCGCGATACAGTTTCCGGTTTGCCTCGACATGGGCCTCGTCGCGCCAACAGGCAGCGGCAGCGTGTTGCGCCGGGATCGGCAGCGGTGCGCCCACATACGAACGCAGTTTGACGAGACGCGCGGTGTTCTCCGGCCCGGTCACCGAGAAGCCAGAGCGCAGCCCCGCAAGATTCGAGCGTTTGGAAAGCGAGTGAAAACAGACCAGCCGCTCGGGATCGGCGCCGATCTCACTTGCCACCTCGAGCGCACCCACGGGCGGCGCTTCGCGATAGATCTCGGAATAGCACTCGTCGGCAAAAATCTTGAAGTCGTGGGTGTCTGCAAGACGCAGCAGCGTCTTCCAGTAGGCACGATCGGCGCACACCCCTTGCGGGTTTGCGGGCGAGCAGATGTAGACAACCGTGGTGCGGTCCAGCAACTCGCGCGGAAGCGAGGCAAAGTCCGGGAGAAACCCGGTCTCGGCATTGCACGGCAGATAGACCGGGTCCGCCCCCGCCGTCATCGCAGCGACCGCATAGCACTGGTAGAACGGATTGGGCAGCAGAACGGCCGGCCGCACCCCGTTCTTCATCTCAGGAGACAGCGCGACACAGGCTGCGAACAGCCCCTCACGGGTGCCATTGAGCGGGAAAACCGATCGTTCGGGATCGCGATATCCCTCCGACACGCCGTAGCGGCGACCGAGCCAGTCCGAAATCGCGCTTCGCAAATCGGCCAGACCTTCGTTCGGCGGATACTTCGACAGCAACGCCGAGTGCTCGAGCATGATGGGCCCGACGAAGTCCGGGACGGCATGCTGAGGCTCGCCCAGCGACATCGCAATCTCAGAGCCGCCGGGCGGGATATCGCCCAGCAGCCTGCGCAAACGCGGAAACGCGTACTCCGGAAGATCGGAGAACCGTGTCGGATACTGCATCAATTGCCTCGCGTTGGACGTCTTTGTGCGCCCAGTTCTTGATGACGATACTCTTTCAGCCACGGAAGGTCTAGAATTTGCATCTGGGCCCTCCGCCCGGCAGGAGAGGTGTGGCCATACGGCAGCGGGTCACTTCGAAGCGAGCTTCGGCAGAACTGCTTCATTCACCACCTCAAACGTCTGATCGCGCAACCAGAACGCCTTCTTCTCATCGCCGAAGAGCACGCACATCATTGCAAAACAAAGATCACAATCATGGGAAATGAAATGGCGGGCAAGAACCTCTGCATGCATTTTGCGGTCCTTGCCTCGCGTTCCATTGCTCCATTTGCGAACACGACGGGCCAGTCCCCAGGTGCCCGTCAGGAGCACACCGGCTGGAATTGCCTGAATTCCACGGGTGATTGCCTTCTTCCCCTTTTGGCGGATGATGTATGGGAGTGTGATCTCCGAGATGTATTCGTGCTCACCCAGCCGATAGTCTTCGGCCAAGATTGGATTGCATCTGTAAAATTCGGTTTTGCGATGTCTCTGAACCGACTGCAGCGAATGACGCTTGCAGATCGAGCTGACCGCGGCACGGCCCGAGACTGCCGTCTCGCCAATCATCAGCGCGCCGCCGACAGCGAGCGGCAGAGCGCCAGCCGTAGCAACCGAGCCTGCGGCAAATGCCGTCCCACACGCCACAACCGTCGGCGTCCCGGCACTTCCGATCAACGTCGATGCGCCGACTGCGAAGGCCGGTCCCCCTGCACCCGCACTGGCACTTGATGCGATCGGGGCGGTCAAATTGACTGCCTCCTGCGCCGCACGCAGCTTCTTCTTGATCTGCTTGTGGCGGTTCACAGGCTTCTTGTTGTGCGCTGAAACATTCATGCGAAATCCCGGCTTTGGCGGGCGCATTGGCTTCTTGCCTGCATCCAACAGAGCCGTGTTGAGCTCCTTCATAAAGTCATCGAGCCAGCTCTTGCCCAAGATCTCGGCGGTGATCGGGTCTTTCTCGATCATTGCAAGCGTGGCGTCACCGATGGTCTTCAGCTCGATCTGTTCGGGTTGAGAATGATACGTTGCGACGCCTTTCGCGAGCTCCAGCAAACTGTCGGGCAGGTCATCGCCGAAGCGCAATTCGATACGGTTCAGAAAGCTGGTATCGCCACTTTGCAGGACGGGCATCGGAATTCTCCATCTCTGATGCGGAGCTCCCTCCGCAGTTGGTGGTACATCTGCCAGCGCCCGTTCGTGACGCCAGTCCTAGATGGAACAGCAGGCAGTGAGAAATATTCGCGGCCGCAGAAGCACCCCGCAGAGCCGCTCACGTCTTGCGTGAGCGGTCGTTGGCGCGAAGCAATTTCATAGTTTCTCGAAAGCGGAGGCGCTGAATACGCCGACAATTCAGGGCCTTGCGAAGGCGGCGCGTGATGGCCGCTGCCGACGACCGAAGTTTGCGTCAGACCGGCACGGTCACACGTGCCTCATCACGACGTGAAATATGTGACCGGATTCGAGGCGGGTCAGTCGCCTGTTCTCGTCGCCGACTGGATCTCGATCTGATAGCCCTCTGGGTCGTCGAAGACGAAGGCGCGGATGCCGATCGCCTCATTCGAGAACATGCGGCTGAGGTTCGAGACACCTGTGGCAGAGAGATAGGCATACCAGGCATCCACATCGGGAACCCGCACGCAGAGCTGGACGGACTTCTGTTCCGTCCATTTGTTCATGCCATGGGCCTCATCGACCAGACCCACGTGCGCGCCTCCTCCGATGTGCATGATCTTCGCGAGATGACCCTGATCGATGGTAAGCGGGAAGCCCATCACATCGCGATAGAACGCCTCGGCGCGCGGCAAATCGCGATAGTAGAGGAACGTGATGGCGAGTTCGGCCGGCGCTGTTGGCCGACCGGTCACGTGAGAACCTTTTCAATCGCACGGCCGATCCTCAGCAGGCGCGCCTCGGCCCCGGCGGGCGCCACGAGCATCAATCCGGCCATGGAGGTGCCAGTTGGCAGCGTGAGCGACGAAAGCACGAGAAGGTTGGCCAGACGCGTGTTCCGGAGTGCCAGGAGGTTCCGCTCCGTGAAATACGCCTGATCGGTCAGGAGCCGCTCGATGGGGGGCGGAAAGCAGGGTGAGGTCGGCATCACCAGGATGCCGCTCTCGGCGATACGGGTCTGGAGCGCCGCGGAGATGCGCGCGAACTCGGCACGCGCGGCGGTGTCCTTCTCCGCGTCCGGATCCTTGCCCTGACGGAAGCGCATTTCGATCGGAGGCCACATCACACCCGGGTTGGCCTCGATCTCGCTGCCCCATTCCGCCCAGGCCTCGGATGTCACAACCGGGCTCAGGTCACGCATCACCCCCACCGCAGCCTCGAACTCCGGCACCGGGCCCCGGCTTATCCTGGCACCTTGAGCGGCCAACCGATCGATCGCGGCGTCCATTGCCTCGACGATGCCGGGATCGCATCCCTCCAGCACCAGTGTCTCGGCGACGTGCAGCGGTTCGTCGGCAAGTGCGCCTGCGTCGAAGTCCGGTACCGGACCATCCGTCAACATGGCGTGGAACAGGGCCGAGTCTTCGACGGTTCGGACAAGCGCGCCGATGGTGTCATAGGTGCGCGAAAGGGCGATCACCCCGTCCGTCGGGATCAAACCAGCCGTGGTCTTCAGCCCCACGAGATTGTTCCAGGCGGACGGGATGCGCACCGATCCCCCGGTGTCCGAGCCGATCCCGCCCGCCGCGAGGCCCAGTGCGGTCGAGACAGCCGCCCCGGAGCTGGACCCGCCCGGTGCGAGCGTCGGGTCCTGGCTGTTGGGTGACGTTGCCGTCATGGGGTTCACGCCAAGACCGGAGAACGCCAGCTCGGAGGTATGGGTCTTCCCAAGGCAGACCGAGCCCGATTTGCCCGCCCGCTTCAGGACAAGGCAGTCCGCATCGGGAACGCGGCCCTTCAGCAATCGGGTCCCGCCTTCTGTTGCCACGCCGGCAGTGTCAAACAGGTCTTTCCAGGAGATCGGCACACCATCGAGCGGGCCGAGAAGCGCGCCTTCCTTCGCGCGCTGGCTTGCTGCTGCCGCCTCGGCGCGCGCACGCTCCGGCATCACGCGTGCATAGATCTCGCCCGAGGCGGGATGGGCGTCGATCGCGTCAAGGTAGGACTCCACCAGTTCACGCGGATCCAGCGTGCCCGATTGAATCGCGCGACCCTGTTCGGCGGCGCTCTTGCTTCGCCATGCGTCCATCTGGCTCTCCCTCATCTCGGCTGCTCAGGTGGACAATCAGGGAGCGCGTCCCAATAGTAAAGCGATGACAGTTGATAGGCACGCCGATGTCGTCGTTCTCGGAGCTGGGCTGATCGGCCCTGTACTGGCGCTGGCGCTGGCGCGTCACGGCCTTCGCGTCGTCCTCATCGACCGCTCATCGCTTGAACCGCGCCGGGATCCGGATTTTGACGGCCGGGCCTACGCGGTGTCCAAAGGGTCTCGAAATCTGCTGCTCGGCCTGGGCATGTGGGACCGCATTGAGCATGAGGCCCAGAAAATCCTGAAGATGGAGGTGATCGACCGGTGTCCAGGACCGGCCTCGGCACAGCCCTTGGCCTTTGATCCGGCCGAAGCAGGGCACACCCAGATCGGCTGGATCGTCGAGGACCGGTTTCTGCGCAATGCCCTGCTGGACGCGATTGCGGACCATGCGGGCATCGAGGTTTTGGCACCAGCGACACCCCGGGCAACCGACCACACCGCGAGAGCAGCGGTCACGCTGGATGATGGCACAACGATCACATCGGCTCTGGTGGCCTGCTGCGACGGACGGCGCTCGGACACCGCACGCGCTGCCGGAATCCGGTATCTCGAGCGCGACTACCGCCAAACGGGTCTGGTTTGCGCAATCTCTCACGAACGTCCACACGACGGTGTCGCTCACCAGTCGTTTTATCCCGGCGGCCCGTTCGCAGTGCTGCCATTAACAGGCAACCGATCCTCCCTCGTCTGGTCCGAACAGGCCGAACAGGCACGCACCATCTCGGCACTGGATGACGAAGGCTATCTTGGCGCTGTGCGGTCTCGCCTGGGAGGCAGGCTCGGGGACATCGCTCTGGCCGGACGCCGATGGGCGTTCCCGTTGCGACTTGCCCTGGCCGACCGGTATGTGCGTCCGCGGCTCGCCGTGCTCGGAGATGCGGCACACGGCGTTCACCCAATCGCCGGTCAGGGGATGAACATCGGCCTGCGGGATGTGGCTGCTCTGAGCGAGGTGTTGATCGAGGCGTCCCGTCGCGGCGAGGACATCGGCGCGCTCGACGTACTCGAGCGATATCAGCGCTGGCGCCGGTTCGATGCAAGCGCGCTGTCCCTGGGCGTCGATGCACTGAACAGACTGTTCTCGACCTCGTCCGCCCCGGCGCAGGTGCTGCGCAATGCAGGGCTCGGTCTGGTCGCGCGCTCGCCGGGATTGCGCCGGTTCTTCATGGCAGAGGCGGGCGGTACTGCGGGCGCGATCCCTCGCCTGCTTGCCGGTCAATCGATCTAAATTCCGCGTGTGCGATCAATCGTCGAGGGTGCGCGCCTCGTCGATCAGCATGATCGGGATGCCCTGGCGGATCGGATAGGCGAGATGCGCGGCCTTGGAGATCAATTCATCGCGCGTTGCGTCATACTCCAGGCGCCCCCCCGTCGCCGGGCAGACGAGGGTCTCGAGCAGCTTACGGCTCACCGGCGGGGTCGCGGAAATCTGGCGTTCGTTCATTGAACCTGGCTCTCGCCCCCATTGCCCTCGGCGATGGCGAACCTGAGGAGCGCCGTCAGGGTCTCGCTTCGATCGCCCAGCCTGGGCGCCTCCAAAAGAGCCTGCTTTTCCTCGACCGCAAATGGACACATCATCGACAGCGAGTTGATCAGCATCTCGGGACTGGCCTCGCGCATGCTGTCCCAGTCGGAGGAGAGCCCCGAGATGTCGAAGTACTGACGCAGAAGTTCGAGAAACTCGTCCCTCTGAAACGCCCCCAGCGTCTCGTCCCGGCCAAGATCACACGCGAAATCCGCCCAGCCTGCGGTCACCCTCCGATAGGGCGCGAATCCATCGTGCTCACCTTGAACCCGGAATCGGCAGATCCCCGTCAAAACAATGAGATAGCGCCCATCCTCGGTCTCGCTCATCGACGTGACCCGCCCCGCGCACCCGATCTTGTGCAGCCGGGGCGGCTGCTCCGATCCCTCGAATGGTTGGAGCATTCCGATCAGACGATGGTCGGAGCGCATCGCATCATCGAGCATCGCGAGGTAGCGGGGCTCGAAAATGTTCAACGGCAAACGTGCGCGCGGCAAGAGCACAGCACCGGGAAGCGGGAAGACGGGAATGGTCTCCGGCAGGTCCGAGTGCGAAAAGTGTCGCGTCATAGCGGGCTCAGCTGAAAATCATCGAGGAAAGCCTGCGTCTTGCCTTCAGCGTCAGCGGGTCGGATGCGCCAAAGGTGTCGAACAATTTGAACAATTGCTCTTTGGCCGCACCTTCGTTCCACTCGCGGTCGCGTCGGAACAGCTCCAGAAGCTGATCGACGGCCCCCTCGCGATCGTTCTTGGCGACAAGCGCCGCTGCGAGATCAAAGCGCGCTTCGTGATCATCGGCATTCTGCTCCAGGCGCGCAAGCAGCTCTCCGGCCTCGCCCGCATCCAGCGCTTGCTCAGCCACATCGATCGCCGAGCGCGCGGCAGCGATGGCGCCATCACTTGCGAGCTCCTCAGGGACCGTGCCGAGGATCGCCTTCGCCCGCTCGACATCGCCAGCGGCGAGGGTTGCCCGGATCAGCCCGCCCATTGCCCGTGCGTTCTGCGGATCCTCGCCGAGAATTGCGACGAAGGTCTGTGCGGCGTCCTGCGCCGCGCCCTCCGCGAGCATTTGCTCAGCGGCGTCCAAAGCGTCATCCAGGCCGCCGTTGCCGCCGGCTTTCTGCACCCGCTCGACAAAGGCTTTGATCTCGGAGCCGGGCAGCGCGCCCATGAAGCCATCCACCGGCTGGCCATCCACAAAGGCGAAGACGGCCGGTATCGACTGCACGCGCAACTGGGATGCGATCATCTGGTTCTGATCGACATCGACCTTGACCATCGAGACCTTGCCATTGGTCGCAGCCACTGCCTCCTCGAGCATCGGTCCGAGCGTCTTGCACGGCCCGCACCAGGGTGCCCAGAAATCGACAATCACCGGACGCTCACGCGACGCCTCGACAACATCGGCCATAAAGGTGGCGTCGGTGGTCTCCTTCACCTCGCCGGCACCTTCCGCCAGCTTGGCGGACCTGCCCAGTTCGATCATCTGCTGTCCCCAGTCATTATGATGCTTACCCATGACATAGAGCGCACACCGCAATCCCGCAATCTTGGCCGCTCACTCCGCGCCGGCACGTGCGCGTTCGAGGCCCTCCAAAGCATCGAAATCCACGATCAAAGGGGTATGCCCCGTGATCTCGAAGAACCGGATGAAATCGTCGCGCCCGATCGCTGTCGTCGCTTCATTGTGCAGCGGGTGTGCATTCAGCATGTCCGCCTCGAGCATCTGGCGGTCCAACACGGGGCGCACGACACGCGCCGTGTCGTTGATCAAGCCAAAGGGCGACACCGCTCCCGGCTTTACGCCCAGATGCTCGAAAAGAAGGTCCGGCTTGCCGAACGAGCACTTCTGGGTGCCGATCTCGCGCTCCAGATCCCGAATGCGAATTTTGCGATCCTCGAGACAGGTGACAAGCCAGAGCCCGCCTTTCTTGTCCTTCAGGAACATGTTCTTGACGTGCGCACCCGGGAGCGTGCCACGCAGCGACTGTGAATCCGCTACCGTAAAGAGAGGTGGGTGCGTGTGATGCTGCCACGCAATGCCGTGCACTCGAAAGAGATCGTACAGTCGCGTTTCCCCAGCGGCCATCTTTCTTGCCCGGTCCTCATTGCGGATGCGCCGGAGTAGCACGCTGCGCGTGTGACGCAAGCACGTCTTCACCCATCCGCGATGCTCGAGAAGACGAAGCCGGCGCAAGACGCCTCTCGATTGCCGGTTGCGAGATGAAAGCGGCCCTCGGCCGACGCATTGCCACCCGACGTGTCGCTTTCCGGCAAGCAGCCACGGATTGGCTGCGCAAAGTCGCGCTAGATCGGGAGGGTCCAGATGCCGCTTAACATGAATCGAGAGGTCTTCATCACATGTGCCGTTACCGGCTCCGGCGGCTCACAAGACCGATCTCCACACGTCCCCCGCTCGCCTGCTCAGATCGCCGAGAGCGCCATCGCTGCGGCCAAGGCGGGGGCGGCCGTCGTCCACTGCCACGTGCGCGACCCCGACAGCGGAGCCCCGGCGCGCGATCTGGCTCTTTACCGCGAAGTCACTGAACGCATTCGGGATTCCGGAACCGACGTCGTTCTGAACCTGACCGCTGGAATGGGAGGCGACATCGTCACCGGGCCCGCGGGAGCGCCCTTCCCGCTGGACCCCGACGGCACGGATCTGATCCCGGCCGCCGAGCGCGTTGCACACGTTCTCGAGTGCCGTCCCGAGATCTGCACGCTGGACTGCGGGACCATGAACTTCGCCGAAGCCGACTACATCATGGCCAACACACCGGGCATGCTACAAGATATGGCAACCCGGATGGTCGAAAGCGGCGTGCGTATCGAGATCGAGGCCTTCGACACCGGGCATCTCTGGCTTGCCCAGGACCTCGTCAATCGCGGCATCATCCCGGCACCCGTGCTGGTTCAGCTCTGCATGGGCGTGCCATGGGGCGCACCGGACGACCTCAACACCTTCATGGCGATGGTCAACAACACGCCAAAGGACTGGATCTTCTCGGCTTTCGCGCTCGGGCGCAACGAGATGCCCTATGTCGCGGCGGCCGTTCTGGCGGGCGGCAACGTCCGCGTCGGGCTCGAGGACAATCTCTATCTGGAACGCGGCGTGCTGGCGCAGAACTATCAGCTCGTCGAGAAAGCCGTCACCATCATCGAGGCCATGGGCGCCCGCGTCATCGGCCCGGAGGAGGTGCGCGCAAAACTCCAGATCGAGAAACGCGCCCCGGCATGAGGCTGCCGGACAGGGCATATGGCAAGCGTATGGCTTCCGTCCCGCAAGCGTATTGCATCTGTGCCGCGCATGTCTGGCAAACAGCCCGACATAAAGTCGACCCGCGGCAGAGCAAAGTCGCAGGCACGTGGCGGGCAACAGGCGCGCGCATACCCAAGCGACCGATGGACGGCCTGATCATCGGCGGGCCGATCTGGACGTGAGGCTGACGACTGAGAGAGCCAGGGAGACCGGATGCGCTACTCGGAGATGAAGGCGATGGAAAACAAGCGCGCTTGGCGGAGGGCACGGGTTCTGACGAAAGCTCACGGCGGGGTGGGGGAACGGCGTGCCGCCTTCATTTTGAGCGCCGTCTGCGCAGCCATCGCATTGCTTTTGCTGGTCTGACGACACCGTCGCGTGAGCTTGAAACCCACCCTGCAGCAGAGGAGGAACGACGATGTCAGCAGCCATGCTCGTTGGTGAGGTGTCCATGTCCAACGGAACCGCACTCCAATGGCTCTATTGGTCGATCTTGTTCGCGCCGTTCGTGCTGGTGGTGTGCATGAGAAGCTGGAGGTGGCTTCTGCGGACGACACTTGCTGTTTTTGGCGCGTTGTACGCTTTAATGTTGTACATCCCGAGCCTCGGTGAGGACGATCCCGGATTGGGCATCTATCTGATGATCGGCGGGATGATGGGTACGACCGCCCTTGGGTTCCTTGTTCGCGCAATGCTTCTTGTCGGACGGCGCTTCTTTGCCGCGAAGGCGAGCTATAGCAGAGGGGTCGCGCACTGATGGGGGTACACATGCAGGTCAAACGAGCGGCCATTCTCGGCGGAGGCGTCATTGGCGGGGGCTGGCTGGCCCGGCTGATCGAGAATGGCATTCCGTGCACGGTGTTCGACCCGGACCCGGAGGCCGAGCGCAAGCTGGGCGAGGTGCTGGCGGGAGCTGATCGCGCTTACGCCAAGCTCACCATGGCGCCGCGGCCGGGTCGGGCAGCGTGGCATCTGGCGGCGTCGGCGGCTGAAGCGGCGGAGGGTGCCGACCTGATCATCGAGGCGGTGCCCGAGCGCGTGGACGTCAAGCGCCGCGTCTATGCTGAGGTCGAGGCGGTGAACACCTCGGGCGTCATCGCGTCGAGCACCTCCGGCATCATGCCGACGGACCTGCAGGGCGAGATGGCGCATCCGGGCCGCCTGATCGTCGCGCATCCGTTCAACCCGGTCTATCTGCTGCCCCTGGTGGAACTGGTGGCGGGCAAGCAGACCGACCCGAAGCACATCGACTGGGCGAAGGCGTTCTACGCCTCCATCGGCATGCATCCCTTGCATTGCCGGGTCGAGATCGAGGGGTTTCTGTCGGACCGTCTGCAGGAGGCGCTGTGGCGCGAAGCGCTCTGGCTCCTGCACGACAAGGTGGCCACCGCCGAGGAACTGGACGCCGCAATTGCCTATGGCCCGGGGTTGCGCTGGGCACAGATGGGGACGATGCAGACCTTCCATCTGGCCGGAGGCGAGGCGGGGATGCGCGGCATGCTGGCGATGTTCGGCCCCTGCCTGAAATGGCCCTGGACCAAGCTGATGGATGTGCCCGAGCTGACGGATCAGTTCGTCGACATGGTGGGCGATCAGTGCGAGGCGCAGTCTGGAAACCTCGGCCCCCGCGCGCTCGAGGCGATCCGCGACGACAACCTGATCGCCATCATGCAGTCACTCAAGTCGAACGATTGGGGGGCAGGCAGGACGCTGGCGGACTACGAGAAGGCCCTGTTCGAGAAAGGTGCCACCCCGCCTGCTTCCGAGCTCGGCGAACCGATCCGCACGGTCGAGCGCACGGTGCCGCCGGACTGGACCGACTACAACAACCACATGAACGAGGCGCGCTACGGACAGGTGTTCTCGGATGCGACGGATGCCTTCATGAAGCTGATCGGCGCTGATGCGACGTATGTGGCGGGCGGGCTCAGCTACTTCACGGTCGAGGGTCACATCCGCTTTCTCGACGAGGTGCGCGCGCTGGAGCCGGTGACGGTCGACACTCAGGTGCTGATGGGCGCGGGCAAGAAGATGCATCTCTTCCACAGCTTCCGTCACGGCGACGGGCGGTTGCTGGCGACCGGCGAGTACCTGCTTTTGCACGTGAGCCTCGAGACCCGGGCATCATGCCCGCCGGCTGACGCCGTGCAGACCAAGCTCGAGGAGATCGCGGCACTTCACGCAGCGCTGCCCGTGCCCGATGGCGCGGGCCGTGCCGTGGGACAGAGGGCCTGAGCGATGCATGCGCGTGGATCTGTGACCAGGCTCACCGACCGCTGTCCTGTGATCTGCGAGACTCCAGGTCTCGTTGATTTAGCTGAAGGACATTTTGATGACGAAATCAGACACGCTGGACTTCCTGCCGGTTCGCGCCAGCGCGCGCACCGATTTGACCGACGAGCTGGCAGATGGGTTGATCCAAGCCAAGCCGCAGGGCCTCACGGCGATGGACGACTGGGAGACCCCGATGGTGGGCTTCGACGGCACGCAGGTCGGCTCGGAGGGGTATCTCGCAACAGACTATCCCACCGTGCTCGAATAAGTCCGGAGCACAGGATCGATCCGGCCTGGCGCCACTCGCAACCAAGCCGCGCGCCGGTTCGATCCGGCGCCAGACCGCCCCGGGCAGATAAGCGCTGATGGCAAAGCTCGACAACATGCGCGTGCTGATCACCGCCGGGGCGGCAGGCATCGGGCGGGCGATGGCGGAGGCCTTCGCCGCCGCCGGCGCGCAGGTCTGGATCACGGACATCGATGCGGCAGCGCTTGCCCGTGCCGCGCCGGACTGGCGGCGCACCCAGGTCAATGCGGCGGATGCGCCGGGCATTGCCGCTCTCTTCGAGGAGATCGCCGCGACCTGGGGTGGGATCGACGTGCTCTGCGCCAATGCAGGCATCTCGGGCCCGACGGCACCGGTCGAGGATGTCGCACTCACGGACTGGCGCCACTGCATCGAGGTCAATCTCGATGGCGCCTTTCTGGCGTCAAAGCACGCCACTCCGATGATGAAGACGGCCGGGTCCGGGGTGATGTTGCTCACCTCCTCGACCGCAGGATTCTTCGGCTACCCAAACCGCGCACCTTATGCAGCGGCGAAGTGGGCGGTGATTGGACTGATGAAGACTCTGGCGATGGAGCTTGGGCCACACGGCATCCGGGTCAACGCGCTCGCCCCCGGTGCTGTCGAAGGTGCGCGCATGGACGGCGTGATCGCACGCGAGGCGGTTGCAAAGGGGATCTCGGAGACCGACGTGCGGGAAGGTTACGCTGCCGGCACGTCGATGCGCACCTTCATCACCACCGAAGACATCGCCAACATGGCCGTCTTCCTGGCAAGCCCCGAGGCACGGTTCGTCTCTGGCCAGGTCATCGCGGTGGACGGACACACCTTCAACCCCGACCCCAAGGTTTGATGCCATGACCGAACGGCCCAGCATGTTCCACGACGGCCACCGCGACCTGCAGGACCGGTTCGATGGCCGCCGCGTCGCCGATGCGCTCGAGACACATCGCAGGCTTGTGGACTTCGGCGAAGACCAGCGGACATTCATCGAGGCCTCCGAGTACTTCTTCCTCGCCACCGCGCACGGCGACAGTGTCGACTGCTCGTTCAAGGGCGGACCCGCGGGCTTCGTGCAGGTGACGGGACCCACCACGCTCGAGTGGCCCGACTTCGACGGCAACTCCATGTACCGCTCGCTGGGCAACCTGCTGCTGAGCCCGTCGGTGGGGATGCTGTTCATCCGCTTCGATGCGTCCTCCTATCGCCTGCGTGTCAACGGAAGCGCAGAAATCCTTGAGACGCATCCCCGCCTGGCCGACTACCCCGGCGCAAAGATGATCATCCGCCTGCAGGCGCGCGAGATCTTCCCGAACTGTCCCCGCTACATCCCCGATCTGACCGCGGGCACCCCGTCACAGTATCTGCCACGCGCGGGAGATCCGCTGCCCAAGCCCGACTGGAAGGACAGGCCCGTGATCAGGGGGATCCTGCCCGACGGCGATCCGCACAAGGAGTAGACCCATGCAATTCGGTCTGACGGAAGAACAGGAGATGATCGTCTCGACGGTGCGCTCCTTCGTCGAGCACGAGATCTATCCGCACGAAGAACAGGTCGAGCGCACAGGTGAGGTGCCGCCCGAGATCGCCGAACGGATCAAGCAGAAGACGATCGAGCTCGGCTTCTACGCCTGCAACTTTCCCGAGAGCGTGGGCGGTGCGGGGCTGAACCATCTCGAGTTTGCGCTTGTCGAGCGCGAACTCGGGCGCGGTGCGATGGCGCTCAACCACTTCTTCGGACGCCCGCAGAACATCCTGATGGCCTGTGAAGGCGATCAGGTCGAGCGCTATCTTCGCCCCGCCGTGCGCGGCGAGAAGATGGACGCGCTTGCCATGACCGAGCCCGATGCCGGCTCGGATGTGCGGGGCATGAAATGCACCGCCGTGCGCGGCGGACCGAACGCCGATGGCGACTGGATCGTCAATGGCACCAAGCACTTTATCTCTGGCGCCGAACACGCGGACTTCGTGATCGTCTTCATCGCCACCGGAGAGGATCAGACACCGAAGGGCCCGAAGAAGCGGATCACGGCGTTCCTCGTTGACCGGGGCACGCCGGGGTTCGAGATCGCGGACGGCTACGCCTCGGTCTCGCATCGCGGCTACAAGAACATGATCCTGCGTTTCGAGGACTGCCGGCTGCCGGACGCTCAGGTGCTGGGAGAGGTCGACGGCGGCTTCGCCGTGATGAACGAATGGCTCTATGCCACGCGGATTACGGTCGCCACGATGTCGGTCGGCCGGGCGCGGCGGGTCTTCGACTATGCGCTGAACTATGCGGCCGAGCGGCGCCAGTTCGGCCAGCAGATCGGCAAGTTCCAGGGGGTCTCTTTCCAGCTCGCCGACATGATCACCGAGATCGACGCCGCCGACTGGCTGACGCTCGCCTCCGCCTGGCGGCTCGATCAGGGGCTGCCTGCGAACCGCGAGATCGCCTCCGCCAAGCTCTACGCCTCGGAGATGCTGGCCCGCGTGACGGATGCGGCGATCCAGATCCATGGCGGCATGGGGCTGATGGACGACCTGCCGCTCGCCCGCTTCTGGCGCGACGCAAGGGTCGAGCGGATCTGGGACGGCACCTCGGAGATCCAGCGCCACATCATCAGCCGCGACCTGCTGCGGCCATTGGGGGCCTGAGCGATGCAGCCGGAAGACACGGCCATCGTGATCCATCACAACCCGGACTGTCAGACCTCGTCGAACGTGCTCGCGATGATCAAGGCCGCCGGTTACGCGCCAACGGTGATCGAGTACCTCCAGACGGGGTGGACGCGTCCGCAACTCCTCGCGCTCTTTGCCGCCGCCGGTCTGACCCCGCGCACGGCCCTGAGGGAAAAAAGATCTCCGGCTGCCGAGTTGGGGCTGCTTGAGCCGGATGTTGCGGCAGAGACGCTCCTTGCTGCGATGCTCGAGCACCCGATCCTCGTGAACCGACCCATCGTTTGCACCCGCAACGGCGTGCGGCTGTGCCGACCGTCCGAGACGGTGCTGGACCTGCTGGACCGCTTGCCGCCGGGCCCGTTCTCGAAGATCGACGGCACACCGGTGATCGATGCGGATGGCAACCGCGTTGGCTGACCTGTCCCGCCTGCTGCGCCCGAAGTCCATCGCCGTGATCGGCGGCGGCTGGGGGATCGCTGTCGTCGAGCAATGCCTGAAGATGGGCTTCGAGGGGACTGTCTGGCCCGTCCATCCGACGCGGGACGAGATCCACGGCCTGCCTTGCGTGCGTTCGGTGGCAGAGCTGCCGGCGCCGCCGGATGCGGTCTATGTGGCTGTGAACCGGCACGCGACGGTCGAAACAATCGCGGCGTTGTCGGACATGGGGGCCGGTGGTGCCGTCTGCTTCGCGAGCGGGTTCGCCGAGGCCGAGGACGACCGCGCCAAAGGCATCGCGCTGCAGGCAAGACTTGTCGATGCGGCAGGTGACATGCCGATCATCGGACCCAACTGCTATGGGCTGATCAACTACCTCGACAGCACGGTGCTGTGGCCCGATCAGCATGGCGGCACGCGGGTCGATCGCGGCGTGGCGATCCTCGGCCAATCCTCGAACATGCTGATCAATCTGACGATGCAGAGCCGCGCCTTGCCGATGGCCTATGTGATGGCGGCCGGCAACCAGGCCCAGATCGGGCTTGCCACGCTGGGCTTGGCGATGCTGGAGGACCCGCGGGTGACGGCGATCGGGCTCCACATCGAGGGGATCGGTGACCTGCGTGCCTTCGAGGCGCTGGCCGCACGGGCCCGCGTGCTCGCAAAGCCCATCGTCGCGCTCAAGGTCGGACGAAGCGAGCAGGCCCGTGCCGCGACCCTGTCCCACACCGCCTCGCTCGCCGGCAGCGAGGCCACCGGGCGGGCCTTCCTCGCACGGATCGGCATTCCCGTCGTGACAAGCCTGTCGGAGTTCCTCGAGAGCCTGATGCTTCTGCATGTCCACGGGCCACTGCCTGGGCGCACGCTCGCGTCGATGTCATGCTCGGGTGGAGAGGCCGCGATGATCGCCGATGCGGCCCAGGACAGGCAGGTGTCATTCAGAGCCTTGCGCCAGGACGAGCATGACCGGATCAAGGCAACGCTCGGGCCACTGGTGACCGTGTCGAACCCGCTGGACTATCACACCTTCATCTGGGGCGATGCGCAGCGCATGGCGGAGACCTATGCTGCGATGCTGAGCGGCGGGTTCGATCTCGCCATGCTGGTCTATGACTTTCCCAGAACCGATCGGTGTTCCGATGCGGCCTGGCAGTGCGGCACCGACGCCATCGCGGCCGCGGCAGAACGAACCGGCGCGCGGACCGCCGTCGTCTCGAGTTTGCCGGAATGTCTGCCGGAGGCAAAGGCGCGGACTTTGCTCGCCGCCGGGATCGCACCGCTGAGAGGTCTGGACGAAGCCATGGCGGCGGCAGAGGCCGCAGCAGCGGTTGGCGCCGCCTGGCGCCAGCCCCTACCGCCACCGGTCCTGTTGGCACCGCAGGGCGCAACGGTGACGTCGGGTGATCCTGTGCTGCTGGATGAGGCGACGGCCAAGGCAAAGCTCGCGGCCCATGGTGTGACGGTGCCCGCCGGTCGGAAGGCCGAGACGGCAGAGGATGCCGCCCAGGCCGCGCACGCGCTCGGGTTTCCGGTCGCGCTCAAGGCGCTTGGGGTGGCGCACAAGACCGAGGCAGGCGCGGTCCGGCTGGGTCTCAACACGCAGGCCGAGGTTCGGAGCGCGGCCGAGGCCATGCCCGCGCCGAACGGGTTTCTCGTCGAGCGCATGATCAGCGGCGGGGTGGCCGAACTGATCGTCGGGGTGCTGTATGACGCGGCCTACGGGTTCTCGCTGACGATCGGGGCGGGCGGGGTGTTCACGGAGCTGCTCGAGGATCGCACAACGCTGATGATCCCCTCAGACCGGCAGACGGTCTGCGAGGCCCTGAGCAACTTGCGGGTCGCCAAGCTGCTCGACGGGTTTCGCGGCGCACGCCCCGCCAGCAGAGCGGCAATCCTCGATGCGGTGATGGCGGTGCAGAGCGCCGTGGAGGCGGAGGCGACAACGCTTTTGGAGCTAGAGATCAACCCGCTGATCGTCTCACCAGAGGCGGCCTTCGCGGCCGACGCCCTTCTGAGGGTGCGCCGGTCCGACGAACAACCCTGCTGAGTTTTGCCCGTTTTCGCGCGCCGGCATGCTCTGCGAGCATACCGCTTCCGACCCAGCCCGCCCCCACCCCCGCCGCCTCCGCGCTCAAAGCCAGGCTTTGAGCGCGGAGGCGGCGGGGGTGGGGGCGGGCTGGAGCGTGCAAGCACCATCCACGGCGGAGCCGTGGATGGTGAGGTGCGCAACAATCAGATATCGGCGGCTCGGGATCGCAGCGCAAACTTCTGGATCTTGCCGGTCGATGTCTTCGGCAGGTCACCGAAAACCACATGGCGCGGACACTTGAACCTCGCGAGGTTGTCGCGGCAGAAACTGATGAGCTCGTCCTCGGTTGCCGACGCCCCTGCCTTCAGCTCGACGAAGGCACACGGCGTCTCGCCCCACTTCTCGTCCGCCTTCGCGACGACCGCCACAATGGCAACGGCGGGATGCTTGTACAGCACCTCCTCCACTTCGATGGACGAGATGTTCTCGCCACCCGAAATGATCACGTCTTTGGCCCGGTCCTTGATCTGCACGTAGCCATCGGCATGCATTACCGCGAGATCGCCCGAATGGAACCAGCCGCCGGCGAAGGCCTCTTCGGTGGCTTGCGGGTTCTTGAGGTATCCCTTCATCACGACATTGCCGCGCAGCATGATCTCGCCGATGGTCTCCCCGTCGCGCGGAACCGACGCCATGGTCTCGGGGTCCATCACGTCGATGCCCTCGAGGGCCTGGTAGTTGACGCCCTGGCGGGCCTTCAGGCGGGCCTGCTCGGCCACCGGCAGCGCATCCCACTCGCCTTTCCACTCGTTGATGACGGCCGGCCCATAGACTTCCGTGAGCCCGTAGAGGTGCGTGACATCGAACCCCGCATCGCCCATCGCGGCCAGAACACTTTCCGGTGGAGGTGCCGCCGCCGTCCGGAAATCGACCCGCTGCGGAAAGGCGCGCTTTTCCTCCTCGGGTGCGTTCAGGAGCGTCGCCATCACGATGGGCGCACCGCACAGATGGGTCACGCCGTGGTCGGCAATGGCATCATACATGGCCTTCGCACGGACCTGTCTGAGACACACATGCGTCCCGGCCACGACGGAGATCGACCAAGGAAAACACCAGCCGTTGCAGTGGAACATCGGCAATGTCCAGAGATAGTTCGCCTCACCGGTCATCCCGGCATGCACCACATTGCCTGTCGCCAGAAGAGAGGCCCCGCGATGGTGGTAGACCACGCCTTTCGGGTTTCCGGTCGTCCCCGAGGTGTAGTTCAGGCTGATGGCATCCCACTCGTCATCCGGCATGCGCCACGCGAAGGCCGGATCGCCAGCCGCGAGAAAGGTCTCGTAGTCAGTGCCGATCCCGCTCGCTGGCACATCGATCGTGGGATCCGTGTACTCCACCACCTGCGGGCGCGGTCCGGTGACCAGATCGAGCGCTGTCTCGAGGAGCGGCGACAATTCGGCGTCGACAATCACCAGGCGCGATTCGCCATGATCGAGAATGAACGCAATCCCCGCCGCGTCGAGCCGGGTGTTCAGCGCATTGAGCACGCCGCCCGCCATGGGCACGCCGTAGTGGGCCTCGAGCATCGGCGGGGTGTTCAACAGAAGCGCCGAAACCGTCTGTCCGGGAAGAACGCCCGCCCCCGCCAGCGCACTCGCAAGCCTTCGGCTGCGTTCGTAGAACCCGGCATAGTCGAGCCTTTGATCACCATGGATAACCGCAAGTTTCTCGGGGAAAACCGCCGCGGATCGCGCCAGAAAGCTAAGCGGTGTGAGTGGCTGGAAGTTCGCCTCGCAACGGTCGAGGCCCTCCCGGTAGGCTTGGGTCATGCGTTCCTCCCCGGCATTTCGGGCATTGAGGCCGAGCGCCGCGCGGTTGTAAAGACCCCGGCAACCACCTCTGACGCAAAGCACGCAGGCGCACCGCGCGCCAAAAAGTGCTCGTGCCATGCCTGTGCCCTGCTATTGTGCTCCGGGGGACAGGGAGGGCGCGATGCCGGAACCGCTCGACGGAAAGACCGCTATCGTGACGGCAGCCGGCGAGGGGATCGGGCTCGCCATTGCCAAGCGGATGCTCGAAGCCGGCGCCAACGTCATGCTGGCGGATTCGGACGAGAAGGTGCTGGGCAAGGCCTACGACTCGCTCGAGGATGAAGCGAATGCCGCCAGGTTTCACTTCGAACAGCCGGACAAGCTGTGCATCGCCAATCTGCTCGCCGCCACGATAGACCGCTTCGAACATGTCGACATTCTGGTCAACGGCCCGCAGGCGGCCGACGCGCTGGCACATTTCCTGGATCTCGGCGTCGATGACTTCGACACGGCGCTCCGCGAGCATGTCCGCGGTGTGTTCGGACTGTCGCAGTACTTCGCCCGGAAGCTGGTGCAACAAGGCGAGGCGGAGGGTGCACCCAATGGGGGGGCCATCGTCAACATCACCTCGATCGCGGCCCAGCGCACCGTGCCGGACCTTCTGGCCTATTCGGTGCCATGTGCGGCACTGGATCAGTTGACGCGCTCCATGGCAGCCGGTCTCGCGCCGCATGGGATCCGGGTCAACGCGGTGGCGATCGGGGCGATCATGACGGGGCGTCTCAGGGCCATGCTCCGAGAGAACGAGGAACTCCGCGAAGCGCTCGTGCGCACCACACCGCTCGGGCGCATTGCCGAGGTCGAAGAGGCAGCGGAAGTCGCCCTGTTTCTCGCGACCGAACAGGCAAGCTATGTGACCGGGCAGATTCTGCCGGTTGATGGCGGTCGGACGATCCTGGATCCGCTGGCGGCACCCGTGCGCTGAAGCACCGAACGCCGCCCGTTCCGTCGTCCTGCCAAAAAACCACCCAGAGCTGTTCCGACTGCCGCGTTGGTGATCACGAAGACGTGAAATCATCGTGGAAATTGTGACGCCCAATCGCGATATTGTCTGGGTTGTATGGAGGTGCGGTTTTCCCGACGGCTGGGTGACGTCCAGGGAGCGGCATAAATGGGGGACAAGCGTTTTCTCGACACGTTGTCGACGGAGGACCGGGCGTACTTGCGCCGGCACTTGACGGTTGAGCTATTCACGCCGGATCAGTTCGTGCTCACTCAGGATGAGCGCAGCAACGATGTGTTTTTCGTGCTCAGCGGCGTCGCCCGGGCCACGATCTTCTCGGTTGACGGCAGGGTCATCGCCCTGCGCGAAATTCCCGCGGGCGAAATCTTCGGTGAGCTCTCGGCAATCGACAACGCACCCAGATCCGCAAGTGTGGTCGCGATCGAGGACATCGAAGTTGGCCGGCTCGGTCGGGCCCAGTTCGTTGAGCTGGTAGAGCAGCGACCGGGATTTACGTGGGCACTGCTGAGGTACTTCGCGTCACGGTCCCGACAGATGACCGAACGGATTTACCAGTTCAGCACGATGATCGTGCGGGAACGCCTTATCGAGGAACTGATCCGCCTGGGAGAAAACGCCCAGAATGGGAACGGTCGCGTCGAAATCAGACCGGCGCCGACCCATCTGGATCTCGCAGCGCGCATCAGCACCCACCGCGAAGCCGTGTCGCGCGAGATGAGCAAACTTTCGAAGCAACGGGCAATCGCCAGACTGACAGGCGGCGCGCTTCGGTTGAACCTGGACCGCCTGCGCGCTCAGCGCGCCGAACGCGCCTCCCAGAGCTGAACCGGCGCCTTCACGGGCGATAGAGATACGTGCCGGTTTCGAAGTGATTGAAGTCAGGCTTGCGCCCGGTGACGGCTTTGATCCGCGCGCGGGCAAGAAAGGCGTCATGGCTCAACCGGTCGCCGGGCACCGCGCGCGTGCAGGGTGTCTCCGGCACCACCATGATCTTGCCGGGCGGCAGACCCCTGACCCCGATCGCCGTGTCGGTCACGATCATGCGCGCGACGAGATCGGGATCACCGCTGAACGACCACAGGACGGGTGTCTCGGACGTCGCCAGGATGACATGCGCCCTGGACCCGCCGGCAATCTCGATGTCGATGCTTGGCGGCTCCGACGCGGCGTTGTTGCCATCGCTCATGATCAGGTGGAACTCATGCGCGCCGGAGATTTCCGGCAATGTGCAGAGCGGGTCTTGTGAGGGATCCCCGAAGATGAGCCCGCGGATCCGGGACACGAAACTGCGGATGTCATTCTCGGTCAGGATGCCGTCCGCGTCCACATCGTGTGCCATCAGCGCGGCACCCGTCTCTCTATCGAGATTGGGGTAGGTCTCGGCGTAGTGCCGTGCGTAAGCCTCTGCCTCCGCCTTGGCGATGGTGCCATCCCCGTCCGCATCCGCGTCGCGCAGGAGCTGACGCAGACGCGGTTCGCGCCGCGGATCGGCCTTGACGACCCAGCCAGCCTCCTCGGGCGTCACTGTGCCATCCTCGTTGCCATCGAAGATTGACACGAGCCGCAACCGATCGGCAATTCTCCAGGCGACGCGACGCGCGCGATTGGCGGCAATCTGTTCAGGGGTCAATGCCTCTGCGCCGCGGCGCAGGCGCTTCAGTTGCCCAAGCGTGAGCCTCTCATAGCCATCCGGACCATAGGACAGCGTGGCCAGGGCAGGCGGCGTGATCCGTTCGAACAGCTCCATCGCCGTTTGCGCCGGCGACCCGAGAGGCACGAAGGCCGAAACGATCGCAGCCACCGCTCCGAGTGCAAACCGCATTCAACCGCGCTCCGTCGAACCCGCCCCTGACGAAAACACTGGGAGGGCCTACGACCTAGGCGTCGGTTTCGGCGTCGTCCTTGCCGCGCTTGGGCAGATTGAACAGCGCGTCCGGGTCGATGGCATCGTCCCCGTCCGTGGCATCGCCACCACGCGGATCATCGAGGCTGATGCTCTCGAAGCCCTTGACGTTGCTCGGCAGCTCCTGCTGTCCGGGAAGCGGCGGCTCGCTCAGGCTCTCTGTCACGGGCATGAGGCTGATGCGCTCCTCGGGGGTCGGGACCGCCTCCTGCGCCTTGGCCTTTTTCTCGGCGGCCTTGCGCACCACGGCATCAAGATCGATCTGGCGGCACAAACCCAGCGCCACCGGATCCACCGGCTGGATGTTCGAGGAATTCCAGTGCGTTCGGTTGCGGATCGCCTCGATCGTCGGTTTGGTTGTGCCGATCAGCTTGGAGATCTGGCTGTCCTCGAGCTCGGGATGATAGCGCACGAGCCAGGCAATCGCCTGCGGGCGTTCCTGGCGCTTGGAGACCGGCGTGTAGCGCGGGCCCTTGCGCTTCTGCTCGGGAGCAACCTGGCGCTTGATCAGCGTGAGACGCGCCACCGGATCACCCTCGCACCGCTTGATCTCGTCAGCCGTGAGCTGGTTGTTGACGATGGGATCGAAGCCCTTGATGCCAATCGCCACCTCGCCGTCCGCGATACCCGCAACCTCGAGTTCATGCATGCCCACGAACTCCGCGATCTGGCGGAATGTCAGCGTCGTGTTGTCGATCAGCCAGACGGCTGTCGCTTTCGGCATCAGTGGCAGATCGTTGGTCATGTCGCCTCGCCTCCTTAACGGGCCATCCGACACCGGCGAAGATTGGTCCGAAGACCGGCACCGGGGCAGCATCTCGCGGTATCGGGGGAAAGTGCTACGCGCTATATAGGCTGGATGTCTCTCGATGGAAAGCGGATTTCGACATGCTGCGTCTCGGCCTCGCTCTCGTGCTTGCGCTTGCCTGGCTGCCCGCGAGGGCGGCCGACAAGGCAGGCGATTTCGAGTTCTACGTTCTCGCATTGAGCTGGAACGCGAGCTGGTGTGCCCGCGAGGGTGACGCCCGCGACGCCCCGCAATGCGATGCGCGCCACGACCTCGGCTTCACCCTGCACGGGCTCTGGCCGCAGCGCACCCGCGACTGGCCCGAGTTCTGCCGCTCGCGCCACACGGATCCAAGCCGTGCGCAAAGCCGGACGATGACCGACATCATGGGCAGTCCCGGGCTGGCCTGGCACCAGTGGAAGAAGCATGGACGCTGCGCCGATCTGCCCGCGATGGACTACTTCGATCTCGCGCGGAATGCGTATCGCGCGGTGAACCGCCCCAAGGTGCTGCGCAAGCTTGATCGCGAGGTGAAGGTCGATCCGCGGGTTGTCGAACAGGCGTTTCTCGAGGCCAATCCCGCGCTCTCGGACCGCGATGTGGTGGTGACCTGCCGGGATGGCTATCTGCAGGAGGTCCGCATCTGCCTCAGCAAGAGCCTCGAGCCGCGCGCCTGTCCGTCATCGGTGCGCGCATGTTCGGCACGATCCGTGACATTGCCGCCGATGCGCTGAGGGACGCTCAGTCGGCGAGCGTGTCGAGCGCTCGCATGAACATCGCCGGATCGGCATTGCCGCCGGTGATCACGCAGATCACCGTGTCCCCTTCGATCTGGCCACCCCGGAACAGCGCTGCCGCCAGCGCGACCGCCCCACCCGGTTCGGCCACAACCTTGAGCCGCAGAAACGCCTGGGCGACCGCCTTCAGGGCCTCGTCGTCACTGACGGTGAGACCCGGACCGCAGAGGCGCTTGAGCACCGGAAACGTCAGCTCACCCGGCGCCGGCGTGACGATCGCATCGCAAATCGAGGTGATCGGCCCTTCGTTGCGCTGCCGGGTCCCCTGCTGAAGCGACCGGGCGACGTCATCCGAGGTTTCGGGCTCCACCGGGCGCACACGCAGGCCCGGCATCTCCGCCTCGAGCGCCAGGGCAATGCCTGATGCGAGCCCCCCGCCGCCACAACAGACCAGCACATCGGCATGCTCGACCCCGTGCATGCGGGCCTGTTCGGCGATCTCGAGACCGCAGGTGCCCTGCCCGGCCATCACCATCGGCTCGTCGAAGGGCCTGATCAGCGTGAGACCGCGCTCCTCTGCAATCCGGGTGCCGATCTCCTCGCGGCTTTCGCCGCCGGGTCGGTCGTAGGTCACAACCTCCGCACCATGCGCCGCGGTGTTGGCGAGCTTCAGCGCGGGCGCATCCTCCGGCATCACGATCACTGCCGGGATCTCATGAAGCTCGGCGGCATGGGCCACGCCCTGCGCATGATTGCCGCTCGAATAGGCGATGACGCCGCGTGCGCGCTGTTCCTCGGCCATGGCCGAGATGGCCGACCAGCCGCCGCGAAACTTGAAGGACCCCGTGCGCTGCAGACACTCGGCCTTGATCAGCACGCGTCGCCCGGCCAGCTTGTTGAGAAACGGGCTCTCGAGCATGGGGGTGAGCCTGGCCACGCCTTCCAGACGCGCCCGCGCCGCAAGGATTTCACTGATCGAGATCGCTTCGGTCATGCCCAGCCCGCCAGGAAAGTGTCGATGGCGCCGCGCGACGCGGGCTCGTCGAGGAAGGGCACATGGCCCCGGTTCGGCACCGTGACCTGAGCAAGCTCGGGACGCCTGCGCGCCATCTCCGCAACGGTCTCCGCAGTCAGGAGATCGGAGTTCTCACCGCGGATCACCAGCATCGGACAGTTGATCATGTCATAGACGGACCAGAGATCCGCGGGTGCCTTGGCGAGCTGGTCCACCGTCGCGTCTCGCAGGCGCGGGTCATAGCAAAGGACAGGACGGCCATCCTTGTCCGCGTAGCTGCGCCGTGTCCATGCCTGCCACTGGGCGTCCGTGAGATCCGAGAAATCAGCCTCGTACGTCTCGCGCAGGACGTTTTCCGCCTGGGTGAAGTCGGCGAACTCGGGATCGCGGCCCAGATAGGTCATGATGAAGTCGAGACCTGCCTGCTCGACCACCGGACCGATGTCATTGATCACGAGCGCGCCGACCGCGGCGGGCATGTGCGCGGCCAGCCCCATCCCGATCAGCCCCCCGCGCGACGTCCCGATGATCGCGGTGCGCGGAATGCGCAGATGGGCCAGGAGTTCGAGCGCATCCCGGCCCTCGACGGCGGGCGTGTATTCGGCAAGCGGCTCGCTGGCGTGCGCGCTGTTCCCGCGCCCGCGATAGTCCATGCTCACCACCCGGAACTGCGGCGCCAGATGAGCGGCGAGATCGGCATAGTCCGCTTTCGTGCGCGTCAGACCCGCCAGGCAGAGCACGGCCGGGCCGTTGCCACCCGTATCCGCGTAGGCGATCTGGCGGCCATCGCTTGCGGTGAAGACGGCGCTCATGACGCGGCCGCCGCAATCTCTGGGATGGCCGTCAGATCCGCCACCACGTGCTGGGGCTTCCAGGGCAATCGGTCGAGCGGCTCGCCTGCGCGGTTTGCCCAGACGGCGGTGAAGCCATAGCCCGCACCCGCGCAGGCATCCCAGCAGTTCGACGAGACAAACAGCACCTCGCGGGCGGGGCAGCCGAAGTATTCGCCCACGAGGCCATAGACCGTCCGGTGCGGCTTGAAGACACCGAGCGACTGCACCGACAGGCTGACGTCGAGCACATCGCCGATGCCCGCATGCTCCACGGCGCCGGCCAGCATTTCCGGAGTGCCGTTGGAGAGGATTGCCGTGTTCATGCCATTTGCCTTGAGCGCGCCCAGCATCCCGGGCACTTCGGGGTACGCGCTCAGTTCCCAGTAAAGCTGGAGGAGGCGGGCGCGCAATCCGTCGTCGTCCAGCCCATGCTGGGCGAGCGCATAGTCGAGCCCGTCCTGGGTGACCTGCCAGAAGTTCTCGTGCACACCGGCCGTGGCGCGAAGCCAGGTGTATTGCAGCTGTTTCAGCCGCCAGGTCTGGGCAATGGATGGCCAGATCTCGGCGAACGATTCGCGGCCGGGTTCAGCGGCGGCCTCTCGCGCGGCGGCAGCGACATCGAAAAGCGTGCCATAGGCATCGAACACGCAGGTGGTAACGGGCATCGGGGGGCCTCCGGGAGGGCATCGCCAGATCGGCATCGCCCTCGCAGAATGGCCGAGCACGCAAACTTCTTCAACCGCAGAGGCAGCAATCGATGCGGAAAGGATGCGCGATGGTGGATCGGGCCGGGTCTCGCCGGCCCGTGCTCAGGGCCGTGTCGCGGGAACCGGGATGCCGCGGGCGAGATCCTGTTCGATGGTCATCGGCCCGACGCTCCCGGCCAGTCTCGCACGGTAGACGTAGAGCCCCTCCATGACCCGCTGGACGTAGTTGCGTGTCTCCTCGAACGGAATCTGCTCGATCCAGTCGATCACGTCGTTACCGGCAAGCCTAGGATCACCGAATTCGTCCACCCAGCGGCTGACGCGATGCGCACCGGCATTGTACGCGGCCGCCGCCATGACATAGGAGCCGCCAAAGTCCTGCACCCGGCGCGCCAGATAGGTCTGACCGAGACGGGCGTTGTAGCGCCAGTCCTCGATGAGGCGATCGCGCGAGTACTCTTCACCGACCCAGCTTGCCACACGCTTCGCGGTCGCGGGCATCAGCTGCATGAGACCGCGCGCGCCGGCCCGGCTGATCGCCTTGGGATTGAGCTCGGTCTCCTGCCGTGCGATGGCCATCGCGAAGGCGGGCTCCACAGCGCTGGCATAGTTCGCGAGGTCGTGGAGCGGGTAGTAGGCCGGGTAGATCAGGATGCCGCGCCGTGCCGCGCGTTTCGCGATCCGTACCGCATAGTGAGGCTGCTTGAGATCCAGCACCAACCGCGAAAGCGGCCCCAGCGCGCCTTCCGGCATTGTCCGCCCGAGATGGCTGAAGGTCGCCATCGCAAGACGCTTCTCCTCTGCGAAATGCAGCGTTGTGGCGAGGCGCACCTCGTCCGCGCGCATTGCGGGGCTGTTGCGCCAGTCCGGCAGATCGCCGCTCGCGAGGCTGGGGTTGCCAGCAGCACTCACCTTCGCCGCGGCGAGCTGTCCGTAGAAAGATGTCTGATGACGCGCGCCGACTGCATACCAGCGACTGGCCTCGGCCTCGTTCCCGAGCGCCTCGTGTGCGCGGCCCAGCCAGTAGCCGCCGCGGCCAAGGCTGATGGGCGTGGTGACCGCCGCATGAAACCGCTCGAAGTGTGTGACGGCGCGCGCGGGATCATTGAGCTTCCTCAGCGCAACCCAACCCGCAACCCACTCGCAATCGGCAAAGGCGTATCCGGCGTCGGGCGTCAGGTGATGGCGGCTCGCAAGCGCATAGGCGCGCTCGGCCCGGCCCTCTCGCGCTGCACGGCGGGCGAGACGCAGACGGCGGTCCGCCCAGACCTCGGGCGAACCCAGAGCCTCTTCACCGGTTGAACGCTGGAGGATGATCTTCTCGGCTTGCGCGTAACGATCGCGCTTCATCGCGCTGCGGAACTGCCGGTAGGCCTCCGCCGCAGAGCCCCTGATGCCGCGTCCGGTCCCGGGACGACGTTCGCCCATCACGACTTCGGCGAGAATGTCCTGCCCGGGCCAGGTCCCGCGCCGACTGACGAAACTCTGATACTCCCGCACCGTGCCTTCGCCGGCGCGCAGCTTGCGCCAGAGCACGATGTCCTGAAGCAGAAGGTCGCCATCTGCAACCGCCGCCTCCGCGGCGCGCCACTTGCCGTTGGCCCCGAGCGCGAGCGCCTCTTCGATGAGGAGGCCATCGCGCTCTGCCTGGGCGATATCGATCGCGCCCGCGGGCAGCGACATTGCAAGAATGATCGAGGTCGCCGCCGCAAGCCGGCGCCAAGGGAAACAAGCCGTTCTGAGGCGCCAGGCCAAGGGGATTCTCCTCAATAGCGAAGCTGCCGCCAGTGAACGCGGCGAATACCTAACATATCCTGAATCGGAGACATGCTCAGTAAATTCCATGGCAGAATCACGGCAAACTTGGGGCGGAGCCTGGGAGCCCGTCTTGCGGGCCGGGGCGAAGCTGAATATACGGGCGCAAAGCCAACAGGGAGCATGTTATGGCCATCGGGAACGGCACAGCGCTGCGCGGATCACTCACGGCACTGGTGACACCCCTCAAGGATGGCAAGATCGACGAGGACGCTCTCCGGTCGCTGATCGACTGGCAGATCGACGAAGGCACGAAAGGGCTTGTGCCCGTCGGCACCACCGGCGAGAGCCCGACTCTGAGCCACGAAGAACATGAACGCGTCGTCACGGTCGTGGTCGAGCAGACGGCAGGCCGTGTCCCCGTAGTGGCAGGTGCGGGGTCGAACAACACCGATGAGGCGATCCGCTTCATGCGCCATGCACAATCGGCAGGCGCGGATGCGGCCCTCGTCGTGACGCCCTACTACAACAAACCCACCCAGCGCGGTCTCTACGAACACTTCAAGGCGCTTCACGACTGCTGCGAGCTGCCCATCATCATCTACAACATTCCGCCGCGTTCGGTGATCGACATGACGCCCGAGACGATGGGAAAGCTTTCGAAGCTGCCGCGTATCGTCGGTGTCAAGGATGCGACCGCAGATCTGAGCCGCGTGTCTCAGCAACGGATCACGTGCGGGCCGGACTTCATCCAACTCTCGGGCGAGGACCCGACCGCGCACGGCTTCAACGCCCAGGGCGGGGTCGGCTGCATCTCGGTCACGGCGAACGTGGCGCCACGTCTCTGCTCGGAGATGCAGGAGGCGACGCTTGCAGGCGACTACACAACCGCACTGACACTGCAGGATCGGCTGATGCCACTCCATCAGGCAATCTTCACCGAGCCAGGGCTGGTGGGCGCGAAGTACGGCCTCTCGGTGCTTGGCAAGTGTTCGGATGATGTGCGCCTGCCGCTGACAAGTGCCCTGCCCGAGACACAGGCAAAGATCCGCTCCGCAATGATCCATGCCGGGCTCGTCAACGCCTGATACCCGCGCCCGTCGTGCCTGTTCTGGCGCGGCACTGGCCACGGGCGTAAGCGGCCATGCCCTGTTTCACAGGGCAAGGAGAGCATCCGCTCTCCGGCTGCGTTCTCTGAACGCAGATGGCCGCTTTGGGTGCGGGGCGGTTGACTTGAGCGCTCAACTCCGCCATCGGAGCGCACCCGATCCGCGAACCGGAAGCTGAACTCCATGGCTCCGCCGAAGAAGGCACCTCAGCAGAAACCCGTCGCCGAAAACCGGCGCGCGCGCTTTGACTATTTCATCGAGGACACACTCGAGACCGGAGTCATGCTCGAAGGCTCCGAAGTCAAGGCGCTCCGCGAGGGCAAGGCCAACATCGTGGAAAGCTATGCAACGGTCGAGGATGGCGAACTCTGGCTGATCAACGCCTACATCCCGCCGTTCAGCCATGCCAAGGCCGACGTCTTCGGACACGAGGAACGACGCCGGCGCAAGCTGCTGGTGCACAAGCGCGAACTTGCGCGGCTCTGGCAGGCCACCGGGCGGCAGGGCATGACGCTCGTCCCGATGAAACTCTACTTCAACGACCGCGGGCGGGCCAAGCTCGAGCTCGGCCTCGCCAAGGGCAAGAAGATGACCGACAAGCGCGCCACCGAAGCCAAGCGGGACTGGCAGCGCGACAAGGCCCGCCTGCTGCGCGAGCGCGGCTGACCAGACCCGGGACGCAACCGCGATCGGCGCGGTCTTGCTCAACCCGGCGACGGGCGCGTCCTTCCCCGCCCCGGGGCGCCACTCACGTCACGCCAGGTGGCGGATACTGCATGCGGTTCAAAACGTCGTCCCATGACACATGATTGCGCACGAACTCGTTCGCCGCATCACGGCGCGGTTGATAATCCCACGAGGTCAGCAGCCCGGCTTCCATCGCCGCATGCACGGCGCGGCGCTGCTTCTGGGTAGCGATCACGTTCTCGCTGATCGCGCCGCTGTCCCACCGCGACGCGACCTCGGCGGCGAAGGCGGCCGCAACATCGCCATGGGCGGGATCTCCAGCGAGATTGGTCCGCTCGCGCGGATCGGCCTCGAGATCAAAGAGCTGGGCCGGATCCGCATCGCAATGAATGTATTTCCACTTGCCGCGCCGGATCATGAAGACCGGTCTTGCAGGGGCCATTTCCGCGCAGTACTCGCCAATGGCCTCGGTCTGCGTCTCGCGCCCCTCCGTCAGCGCGGGCCAGAGCGAGATCCCGTCGATCGGCATGCCCAACGCCACGTCGCCCCCGGCGACATCCATAAAGGTCGGCAGAATATCGATCAGCGAGCAGGGTTCGGGCCGGGTCTGGCGGCGCACACCGGGACCCGCGACGATCAGCGGAATCCGGGCAGACTGCTCGAAGAAGCTCATCTTGTACCAGAGCCCGCGTTCACCCAGCATGTCCCCGTGATCGGCGGTGACGATGACGATCGTGTTGTCGAGCTGGTGTGATTCCTCCAGCGCCTGCACGACCGCACCGACCTTCGAGTCGAAGTACGAGGTGTTGGCGTAATAGGCATGGCGCGCCTTGCGGACTTGGGCCGCAGTGACGTCTTGCGCATTCGCCTCGATCCCCGTCATCAGCCGGACCGTGTGCGGATCGGGCGGCGGAGACGCGTCCGGCATATCGATGGCGTCGTGGTCGTAGAGATCCCACCACTCCGGCCGGGCCACATAGGGATCATGCGGGTGGATGAAGCTGACCACCATGCAGAACGGGGCGATGCCTTCCATGGCGTACTCGAAGATCCGGCGCCGGGCGAAGAAGGCGGTCTCCTCATCGTACTCGATCTGGAAGGTTGTCGCTGCCTGGCCCGCGTTCCGGACCGCATCCATGTTGTGGTAGAAGCTGTCGATCCGTTCGTCCGGCAGCTCCCAGTCCGGCGTCCAGGCATGATCCGCGGGGTAGATGTCGGTTGTCAGCCGCTCCTCGAAGCCGTGCAGCTGGTCGGGGCCGACGAAGTGCATCTTGCCGCTGAGGCAGGTTCGGTAACCGGCCCGGCGCAGATAGTGCGCGAATGTCGGGATCGTCGCCGGAAACTCGGACGCGTTGTCATAGGCGGCGATCCGCGTCACGAGCTGTCCGGACATGAAGGAGAACCGGCTGGGCGCACACAAGGGCGCGTTGCAGTAGGCCGCGTCGAAGCGCGTGCCGCGCGCGGCCAGCCCCGACATGTGCGGGGTCTTGACCAGCGGATGGCCATAGGCGCCGGTAAAGTGCGGTGCCAGCTGATCGGCCATGATGAGGACGATGTTGGGCGGGGATGTGGACTTGGTCATCGGAGGCTCCCTGAATGCGTTTGCGTTAAACGGATCGGGATCACCCGGGCGGCGGCTGATACGTCATCGGTTTCAGCCGACCCTGCCTCATGCGACGGCCTCGCGAGCGGCCTCCATGGCCTCGAGGATTTCGTCGAGGGAACGCCGCGCGCCGGTCTGAAGATACTCCATGGCGCGCAGGGCCCCTTCGTGCGCCTCGAGGCTCGAGCCGGCAACGCAATCCTCGATCACGCGGCAGAAATAGTCTGACTGGTGGGCGTCGACGAAGGTGTAGTGGACGCAGACATCGGTGAGCCCGCCGCAGAGCAACAGCGTCTCGGCCTTCAGACCTCTCAGCAGGATTTCCAGATCGGTGCCGAAAAACGCCGAGTAGCGGCGCTTGCGGATGATGTAGTCGTCCGGCCGGATGCCCATCTCGGCCACCGCAAGCTCGGTGCGCGGATCGCCTTCGACGCAGTGCACGTCCTCGTCGCCATCAAGCTCGCGGCCGAAGTCAACGTGATCCGGGCGGTGCGCCTCCTGGATGAAAATCACCGGGATGCCGGCGGCTCGGGCCGCATCGATCGCCTGACGGGCATGCAACATGCGCGTCCGGTAGCCCGGCATGTGGTCGATGGCCCGCACCTCCGAGCTGTCGATGAACGTGCCCGCCTGGATATCGATGACCACGAGCGCTGGACGGCCCTCGATCAGTGCACGCGCGGGTCTGTTGGAGTTTGCCATCGTGTCCGCCTCAACCTCTCATGTCGGAGAAAGCGCCGCGCCGAGGCCACGCGAGGCACATCGGGGCCACGCCCGCCGCCCGGAGTGGCGCTGTTGCACACCCGAGCCGGAGCGCAGGCAATTGGGCGATGGAGAACTGGGGCGTCATCGGCGATCCTCGCGATACAGGCTGGCGACAGGCCCGGATCCCCTGTCGCACGCGAAATCACCGAGCGCAAGACACCCTTTGCATGACTGCTTGTGCCTGATGTTTTGTCTTGGGTCTCAAGGCGCATCTGTGCAAACTTTACACAGAAGACAAGATGACCAACAGGGAGTGAGTCATGAAGAATACGGTGCTTGCAGGCTTGGCGTTCGCGCTGAGCGCCAGCGCGGCTTACGCCGCCGAACTCGGCGCGGTGGACGAGCCTATCAAGCTTGCCGTCAACGAATGGACCGGCCAACACGTCACCACTCATGTGGCGGGACAGATGCTCGAGAAAGCGGGGTACACGGTCGAGTACACGACGGCAGGCTACATGAACATGTGGCAGGCGATGGCCGATGGCGAGGTGCACGCGGCGCTGGAAGTCTGGTCTTCGAACGTGTCGGAGCAGTTCGCTCAGCTGGCGGAAGCCGGATCGGTCAACGACCTCGGTGATCTCGAGCTCAACGCCAAGGAGGGCTTTGCCTATCCCGCGCATGTGGCCGAAATCTGCCCCGGGCTGCCCGCCTGGGAAGCGCTGAAGGACTGTGCAGGTCAGTTCGCCACCGCCGAGACCCTGCCGATGGGCCGTCTTGTGGACTATCCCGCCGACTGGGGCACGCCGGGGGCGGACCGGGCAACCGGGCTCGATCTGCCCTTCAAGGCCGTGCCTGCGGGTTCGGAAGGTGCGCTGATTGCCGAGTTGCGGGCGTCGAGCGAAAAGAAGTCTCCGCTGCTGATCGTCTTCTGGCAGCCGCACTGGGCGATGTCAGCCTATGACCTGCAATGGGTCGATCTGCCGGTGGGCGAGGCCGCGTGCTACGAGGACGCCGCCTGGGGGCCGAACCCGAACGCGGTGAACGACTGTGACTTCATCCCGACCCGCATCTTCAAGACTGCATGGTCGGGCATGGCCGAGAAGTGGCCGGCGGCACATGAGATCCTCACCAACTATACGCTCTCGGTCGAGGCCCAGCAGCCGATGATGGGCGCGGTCGACGTGGATGGCCAGAAAATCGAGGACGTGGTTTCGGCCTGGATGGCCGAGAACGAAGCCACCTGGAAGCCGGTCGTCGATGCAGCAGTGAACTGACGCTGGTGAATGAAACACCCGTCATCGCCTGCCAGGACCTGTGGATGGTCTTTGGCGATGACGCGCGGCGGCACCTGACCGCCGCGCAACAGCCAGGAAAGTCCGCTCGCGCCATTTGGGAGGAATTGCAGGGCAAGGACCTCGTGCCGGCCATTTGCGGCGTGTCCTTCGAAGTGCGCGCGGGTGAGCTCTTCGTCATCATGGGGCTTTCCGGCTCGGGCAAGTCGACGGTGATCCGCTGCCTCTCGCGGCTGATCGAGGCCACGGGCGGCGCCGTGCACATCGACGGCGAAGACATCCTGAAGGCGTCTGCGCGGAGAATGATCGAGCTGCGCCGCAAGAAGATGGGCATGGTGTTCCAGCACTTCGGCCTGTTTCCGCACATGACCGTGGCCGAGAACGTCGCCTATCCGCTCAAGGTGCAGGGAACTGCAGTCGACAAGCGCCTGGCCAGAGCAGCCGAGGTGATCGAGCTCGTGGGGCTCAAAGGGCGCGACGCCTCCTACCCGCGCGAGCTTTCGGGCGGGCAGCGCCAGCGCGTCGGCATCGCCCGCTCGCTGGCCGTGAACCCGGAGATCTGGTTCCTGGACGAGCCCTTCTCGGCACTGGACCCCCTGATCCGACGGCAGTTGCAGGACGAGTTTCTGCGTCTGCAGGCGAGCCTTCAGAAGTCCATCGTCTTCATCACCCATGACATCACCGAGGCGCTGAAGCTCGCCGACAGGATCGCCATCATGCGCGATGGGGAGATCGTGCAGATCGGCACGCCCGCGGAGATCGTCCTGACACCGGCCAACGACTATGTCGCCGAATTCGCCCGCGAGATTCCGCGTGGGCGGATGATGACGGTGGAAGACATCATGACGCCGCCCGCAACACCTGCTCAGGTCAGCGAGGGGCCTGCATTGGTGCCCGCCATGAGCCTCGACGACGCGCTTTCGACCTTTGCCGCCGATCTTCATGACCTGCAGGTGACCGATGGCGACGGACGGGTTGTCGGCATGCTGACGCCCGAGGATCTGGTCCGGGCCCTGGGCGCGACTGCAAGATGAGTGCGATTGCCGACGTCCTGCCCGCCCCCCGCAGGCCGCTCGGTCAGGGCGAGATCACGGCGCTGGTGATCGTCGGCGCCGGCGTGCTTTCCGCGCTTCTGGCGCAGCTCCTGCCTTGGATCGCAAAGTGGCCGGATGCCTGGACGCTGCCGGTCACAACCTGGATCGGCGCCGGGCTGGGCTGGCTGCTCGAGGTGATCAAACCTGCAGCGCGCGGGTTCTCCGCCGCGATCGGCTATCCGATGACGGCAGCCAACTGGATCCTCACCGAAGTTCCCTGGCCTGCGATCTTCGGTGCGTTCGTGGCGCTCGGCTGGCGTGTGGGCGGGCGTTCGATGGCGTTCCTGACATTCCTCTCCCTGGGTTTCATTCTGGCCTCGGGCTACTGGGAGCAGAGCATGCGTACGCTGGCGCTGGTCTCGGTCTCGGTGCCCCTGGCGCTGACGATCGGATTGCTGATCGGCATTCTCGCCTACGAGATCGGCTGGCTGAAGCGCGCGGTCGAGACAGTGCTCGACGTCATGCAGACCGTGCCGACATTCGCCTATCTTACGCCTCTTCTCGTGCTTTTCGGGTTCGGTCCGGTCGTGGGACTGATCGCCTCGGCGATCTACGCCGCGCCGCCGATGGCACGCAATGTCCTGCTGGGGCTCGAGCGGGTGGACCCCGAGATCCGCGAGGCCGCACGCATGATCGGCACGACCCGATGGCAGCGCATGACCCAGATCGAGCTGCCGGCCGCCCTGCCCCAAATCCTGGTAGGCGTAAACCAGTGCGTGATGGCAGCACTCTCGATGGTGATCATCGCCGCGGTGATCGGCGGATCGGACGACATCGGCTGGGAGGTGGTCCGCGCCGTCCAGAAGGCCTGGGTCGGACCGGGACTGCTCGCAGGCTTCGTGATCGTGATCTTCGCCGTTTTGATCGATCGCATGAGTGCCGCGCTCTCGCGCTCGGAGCGCGGTGATCAGCGGATTGCGCTGATCCTGCTCGCCGGTTCGCTGGTGCTGGGCATGCTCGAGTATCTGACCGGTCTCGTCAGCGGCGCAACCTCAGGCTTCCTGGGCGCCTACACCAAAAACATCGATGACGGGCTCAACGCCTTCACGCGGGAAAACGGCGCGACCCTCGATGCGATCAAGAACGGTGCGATGTTCTACGGGCTCCTGCCGCTGCGGATCGGGCTCGACGATGCGGTGCTCCCGTTCACGTGGGGGTTCACCTGGACGACGGGGCTCAGCGTGGCGGTGCTCGGCATCGCGGCGGGGGTGGCCGCGCTCGCGGTCTGGCGCGGCTGGCTGGTGGCCGGTGTCGTGGTCCTCTGCGCCGCTGCGGTCTATCACACCGGGATCACACAGCTGCCCTGGCCTGCGGTGATTGCCACCGTCGCAGCACTTGGATGGCGCGCGGGCGGTTGGGGGCTTGCTGCGTTCACAGGCGGCGCGCTTGCGGCGATCCTGTTCTCGGGGCTCTGGGACCGGGCAATGCTATCGGTGTATCTCTGCGGGGCAGCGGTCCTTGTCTGCGCGGTCGTCGGCGGATCGCTCGGCATGCTTTCGGCGCTGAGCCCGCTGGCGTGGCGCATCCTCCGTCCGGTCTGTGACACGCTGCAGACCATCCCGCTCTTCGTCTTCCTGATCCCGATGCTGATGTTCTTCCAGATCGGCGAGTTCTCCGCGATCCTGGCGATCTGTGCCTACGCGGTCGTGCCGATGATCCGCTACACGCGGCATGGCCTGGTGACCACGCCGCCGGATCTGATGGAGGCCGCCATCGCCACGGGAGCGACCCGCGGTCAGATTTTGCGCGACGTGCGGTTGCCATATGCGGCACCCTCGATCCTGCTCGGGTTGAACCAGACCATTCTCTATGCCTTCGCGATGCTGGTGATCGCCGCTCTGATCGGCACGACGGGGCTTGGCCAATCGATCTACATCGCGCTCGGCAGCGCCGATGTCGGACTGGGGATCGCCGCCGGAGCCGCGATGGCGTTGCTTGCGCTGGTTGCCGACCGACTGGTCCAGGGGTTCGCAGCCGAGCAGCGCCATGCCCTGGGGCTCTGATGGCATCGCGCCTTGAGATCGTTCTGGCCGCGATCGACGCGGCCAATGCCGCCGACCCCAGATCGGAAAATGGCCCTGACGGCCCGGAACCGGCAAACCTGCTCTATGGCAAGCGGATGTCTGCAGAGCTTGAGCATCTCTTTCCGGATGCCACCGAGCACCTGCAGATCGCCGCCCGCGGCCAGCACATTGAACGCTGGATGCTGCCCCGCGCCGACTACCCCGACGGCCTCGCCGGCTATCTTGTCTGGCGCAAAGATCAGGCCGATCGTCACGCCGACAGGGTTGCGGAGCTGATGGGCGGCGCGGGCTACACCGCCGAAGACATGGCCCGCGTCGGCATGCTGCTGCGCAAGGAGCGGATGAAGCGCGACAGGGATGTGCAGCGGCTCGAGGACGTCGTCTGCTTCGTCTTTCTGCGCTGGTACTTCAGCAGCTTTGCCGAAGGCCGGGCACAGGATCAGCTCGATCGCATCATCAACAAGACCGCGCGCAAGATGTCACCCGTCAGCCGCGCCCGCGCGCTCTCAGAATTCTACATCCCCGCGCCCTTTGACACAGCCTTCGCGGCTCGCTGAAAACCGCTTGTGGTTGGGATTGGCCCGCGCACATCCTATATGCTGACCGCATGGATGCACTCAGTCGGAAACATTTACCCATGGGCGCGGCCTCCAATGGTCTTCTGATCGTCTCGCACGGATCGCCTTCGGCGCCGGACCGGCCCGAGGCGGTGATGCGTGATCTGGCGGCGAATGTGGCCGTTCACCTGCCCGGCTGGTCCGTTCGAAGTGCCACGCTTGCCGGACATGGCACGCTGAAGACGGCTGTCGAGTCTCTGGAGGGGCTCCGGTTCGCCGTCTATCCCCACTTCATGGCCGATGGCTGGTTTGTCAGCGAAGAGCTCCCGCGCCGGCTGGCCAGCTCCGGCGGAGGAGGAGCCGCGATCCTACCGCCCTTCGGACTGGATCCCGCGCTGCCGGCGCTGTGCCTTCGGCGCGCCCTCGCCGCCGCTGCCGCGCGTGACTTCACACCGTCCGAGACGACGCTGCTGCTGGCAGCGCACGGCTCGCCATCCGATCCGCGCCCGTCGGCTGCGGCGCGGGCCGTTGCCGAGACGATGGGGGCCGCCCGTGCTTTTGCCGAAATCCGGATCGGCTATGTCGATGAGGTTCCCTATTTGGCGGATGCGGCACGTGTCGACGGTTCGGCGATCTGCCTGCCGCTCTTTGCCGGGCGCGCGGGCCATGTCGACAACGATCTGCCCGAGGCGTTGACCGAAGCAAACTTCCAAGGACCGATGCTCGATCCCATCGGCACCGACCATGAAGTGCCAAACATCATTGCCGCGTCAGCCGCACGCGCAGCGGACCGTTTCGCGGCCTGAACCTCAGAGGATCTGACTGAGAAACTCGCGGGTCCGCGGGTCCTTCGCCTCGGAGAAAAAGCTCGCGGGCGGGCCGTGCTCGACGATCACCCCCCGGTCGGTGAAGTAGATGTGGTCGGCGATCTCGCGCGCAAATCCCATCTCGTGCGTCACGAGAATGCAGGTCATCCCCTCTTCCGCCAGCTCCCGGATCGTGACCAGCACCTCCTTGACGGTCTCGGGGTCGAGGGCTGCGGTCACCTCGTCGAACAGCATGACATCCGGGTTCATCGCAAGCGAGCGCGCGATTGCCACGCGCTGTTGCTGACCACCGGAGAGCTCGCCTGGATAGCTGTCCTCCTTGCCCTGCAGCCGCACCTTCGCGAGCAGCTTGCGTGCCCGCACCTCCACTTCTGCCTTGTCCTGCTTCAGAACCAGAACCGGCGCCATCATGACGTTCTGCAGGGCCGTCTTGTGCGGGAACAGGTTGTACTGCTGGAAGACCATCCCGACTTTCTTGCGCAGTTCGAGCTTGTCGAGATCCGGGTCATGCACCTCCTGCCCCTCGACCTTGATCGACCCCGCTTGAATGTCGTTCAGCGCGTTGATGCAGCGGATCAGCGTCGATTTGCCGGAGCCGGACGGACCGATGATGCAGACCACGTCGCCCTTCATCACATCGAAGGTGACGCCTTTCAGCACTTCGAGATCGCCGAACGACTTGTGGACGTCTTTCAGCGAGATGATCGGCTGATCGGCGGTCCAGGTCATGCGGCTCGCGCCTTGAGCCGGCCGAGTGCGGTTCTCGCAGCCTGAATACCGGCGAGATTTGCCGCGAGCCGGGCCGGTGCAAACCGCGACATGGCCAACAATGCGGCACCTTCCAGCGCCAGCGCGCCTGCAGCGACGGCACCCTCGCGCGGGTCGCCGCGACGCCGGCCGTACTCGTCGGCGAGCAACAGTGCGTCGGCTGCGACCGAGGCCACGCCCAGCGCGATCCGCGCCGGTGGCGGTGCCAGCAGCATCAGCGCCTGGCTCAGCCGACGCCCGGTCTCGATGTGCTCGCGGTTGCGGCCGATCCAGCCCGGTGTCACGTCGTGTACGGGCGGCACGGTATCATCGTCGCTGAGAACCTCGCCCTCGAGGGATTTGGTCATGACGTCCTCCATCAGAGCTTCACGGCATGCTTGCGTTCCAGATAGATGGTCCATCTCGCGATCGGATAACAGTAGGCGAAGAACAGAACGAGCGCGAATCCGTAGAATGGCATCAGCAGTTCGGGGTGATTGTCTTCCGACTCCATGGCCTGACGGCTGAGGGTGATCAGCTCCTCGATCCCCAGGAGCGTGCACAATGGCGTCGCCATCGTCAGGATGGCATACCAGTTCATCCAGGGCGGGATCATGCGCTTGTAGCATTGCGGCAGGATGATCTGCCACAGCGTCTGGCGCCGGGTGAAGGCAAGGCTCTCCGATGCCTCCCACTGTGCCGTCGGCACGGATTGCACAGCACCCCGCACGACCTCGGAGATGTTGGCCATGATCGGCAGGCTCAGCCCGATGACGCCCTTCATCCAGTCGGGGATCGGGATGATCAGGCCGAAGAGCTTGATCTCGAACGGAAACGCCAACAGCACGATGAAGAGGAGCACAAGCCACGGCGAGTTGCGAAAGAGCTGGGTGATGAACCAGGCCGCAGCCCGCACGGGCCGCCGGGGCGAGATCTGTGCAAGACCCAGGGCTGCGCCCGCCACGGTGCCGATTGCCATCGCCAGCACCGAGATCAGCACGTTGAAGAAGAACCCGGACCAGACGAGAAAGGGCATCCAACGCCAGAGCGCATCGAAGGCGTCGGCCGTGGAGTAGCCTGATTGTGCATAGGCCAGCGTCGGCCAGACCAGGGCGATCAGCACCACGGCAACCGGGCTCCACCATGGCAACCCTGCAAGCCAGCGCACCGCGAGGTAGCCGTCGGGTGTCACCGCGTACAGATCGAAGGGCTTGAGAACGGGCAGATCGGTGCGTCCCGGAGCGTCTACTCCGGCAATCCCGCGCGCACGGATCGCTTCAGGCGACGCGGCTGGTCTGGCGCTCATGTGCCGTAGCCCGGGATTTTCATCGCCCGCTCCCATCGCGTCATGCCGAACACCAGGATCGCGACCAGGAAGATGTAGGCCACGAACACCAGAACCATGGTCGGGTACTGCGCGGACGGGAAGTCGTTCCAGATCGACACCGAGTGATACAACAGTTCGGGCACGGCGATGGCGTAGGCCTGCGTGGTCGTCTTCACCAGATTGACCAGATTGTTGTTGAGCGCCGGCAGACAGACGCGGAAGGCCAGTGGCAGGACGATGTAGATGTAGGTCTGCAGCCGTGAGAACCCGAGGCTCTCGGATGCCTCGCGGGTCGATTCCGGTACCGCCTCGATCCCCGCACGGAAGATCTCGACGTTAAATGCGCCAGCGAAGAGCGAGAGCGAGATGATCGCCCAGCCGACATTGCTGATGATCGGCACTTCGAGCCAGCCGTCGGGCGAGTGGGTGGGCGTGAACTGGCCCAGCGCGAAGTAGAAGAAGAGCAGCTGCACGAGCGGCGGCGTGTTTCGAAAGAACTGGATGTAGCCTGCCACGACCGCCCGCACGATCGGGGACTTCGCACCCTGCATCCAAGCGCCGACGAGACCGATCACGACGCTGAGGGCGAGGCAGGCCACCGACAGCTTGACCGTCATCCAAAGCCCGGTGAGAACCTTGCCCTGCTGACGCTCGTCATACATCCAGATGACGTTCCAGCGCGGCGCATCCTCGGCCAGCTGTCGAAAGAAGTCTTCCATTTGCTCCCCACGTCGACGCTGTCAGCCTCGCGGAGGGAACCGGTCTTGTCCAGTCAGATGCGGCGCGGGCCTGAACCCGCGCCAATCCGTCTCAGTTGATCGGTGCGAGAAGCTCCGGCGCGGTCACGAGTTGGCGCACACCGTGCGACTTGTTCTCCTCGAAGACGTTGTCCTTGCCCCATGCATTGAGCGAATTGATGTCGAGCTTGGCGCAGTTCGGGCGCACGCTCCAGGTCACCTGCAATGGCGAGCACTTCGCTTCGGTGTAGCTCGGCCCCGTGGTCGATCCCGCGAACACGACCGGCGTGCCCGTATCAGACGGCAGCGACTTTGCCTGGTGCAGTCCATCGACGACGTTGCCGCCATAGGCGAAGTCATTGAAGTCAAGCGCGTCCGGATCGTTGACCACCAGAAACACCTGTGCCTCGACACGCAGTTCCGGGTTGGCGCACGCCTCGCTGAGGCAAGACCCGAGCCCCTTTCCGGGCGTGACATCGCACGAACTGTGCACCCAGTGCACCTCGATCGTGTCACCGGGTTTGACCGCCTTGAAACTCTCGCCTTCCGTTGGCGCCAGTTCAGCCTCGCTCAGAGTGTCCGCGTTGTTGCACTGATAGCCGCCATGTTCGCCATCACCGGCATAGACCGTGAACCCGGGCCCCTTGTGTTCGGCGTTCGTGTGCGTGTGAATGTTGCAGAGGTTCAGCGCCGCCGGTTCGGACGCCAGGGACCAGGCCCGCTTGTTCAAACCTTCGGTCAGACTGATGTCGCGCGGTGTCTGCGGCCCGTACCCTCTGCAAATCGCCAGCGCAGGTGATGCCATGGCAAATGCCACCAGTACGCCCGCGACCATCGCGGTGCTCTTTCTCATTCCCTGTCTCCTGTGTCTTGTCCGCTCAAACGAGTTGGCGTTTTTCCGTTCCAGATAGTGAACTTGCGGGCCGGTGCAGCCCGGCACCGGCCCGAGACGGGTATCGCGGCGCACGCGCGAAACTGTCAATTCACGTGTGCGTTTATCAGCTATCGAATTTGTGCCGGACGGCCACCGCCTGATGGAACCCTATCTGTCTGAGTGCACATCGGGAGCGCTCAATCAGGTCTGATCAGCAACTTGCCTGTGTTCTGACCGGCATACAGCATGGCAATGGCACCACGGGCGGACTCGGCGCCGTCCAGGATGTGTTCCTGATTGGCAAGTCGGCCATCGCGCACCCAGTCGGCAAGCTCGGCCAAGGCCTCGCCATAGCGAGCCTTGTAGTCGAGCACCAGAAAGCCCTGCATGCGCGCCCGTGCCACAAGAAGCTGACGATGCACCCGAGGTCCTGCAGGGATCGGATCCCAGTCGGTCAACGAAGCGGTGCCGCAGATGCAGATGCGCGCGCCCCGGGCGAGATGGCCCATCACCGTGTCGCTGATCGGCCCGCAGGTATTGTCGAAGTAGCAGTCGATCCCGTCCGGGCAGACCTCGGCCAGCGCTGTCCCCAAATCGCCCGCACGATAGCTCAGCGCCGCATCGTAGCCGAACTGATCGCGGCATTGTGCCATTTTCTCTGCCGATGACGTGATCCCGACGGTGCGACAGCCCTTCAACTTGGCGATCTGGCCCACCGCCGAGCCAACGGACCCGGCCGCGGTCGAGACCACCACTGTCTCTCCGGCTCTGGGCTCACAGACCTCGAGCAAACCGAAATAGGCGGTGACCCCGTTCAGGCCCAGCACGCCAAGGGCGAGCGACGGCGAAAGATCCGTCTCCTCGACGATGCGGTCGACGTCGCTGCCATCACTGACGGCGTATCGCTGCCAACCGAACATGCCGGACACCGTCTGACCTTCCACGTAGCCCGGATGGCGGCTGGCGACGACCTCACCGACGGCGAAGGCGCGCATGGGCGTTCCAATCTCGACGGGAGGCAGGTAGTTCGGCGCATCGTTCGCCCAGCCTCGCATCGCCGGGTCCACGGACCAGAACGCGGTCTTTACAAGGAACTGCCCTTCGTCCGGCATGGCCGCATCGGCTTCGTCGACGGTGAAGTGTTCGGCCTGAGGAACCCCTTTGGGCCGGCTCGACAGCAGAACGCGCCGATTTGTGAGATTGCCTGCCATGCGACCTCCCGTTCTCGCCAGACTGGTCGGAGACAGTGCGACGGCACGATGGAAGTGTCCAGCGTCAGCCAGCACCTGGCTGCACAATTCGCGCATCCAATTCGGCACCAGCATCGGCCCGAAGCGCTGCCTGACGCGATTGAATTTTCTGACGGACCAGATCGATATGCAGACGCGCGGAATAAGCCCTGTCGCGATAGGTCGGGGGCAGGCTGAGACCCGCGATCGCCTGGTCCGTCGCATCCAGCCGCTCGATCAGCGCACGCAGTGCGCCCGGGTCTTTCTCGGTGCGTGCCGCATCGTCGATCTCGCGGATTTCCGCATAGTGCAGGAAAACGCGTCGGCGCATCCGCCATGCGTAAAGCCCCGGGATCGCCCGCGCCAATGGAATGAGAAAGATCAGCACCGGCACCAGCAGCAGCGCGAAACGGTTGATCTGTGCCACGACCCAGTAAGGGAGGTAGGCCTGGAGCGGGCTCGTGCCCTCGCGGATCAGCTTGGCGGCGTAGGGATCGACCGGTACCGGACTTGTCTCGGGCGAGGGAAACCGGCCCTCCGGCGAGATGGCACTCGGCGTTGAGTGCAGACTACGGGCGGCCTCGACCAGTCTGTCCGCGAGCGACGGATGCAGGTCATCGCGCGCCACCAGATTGGCCACCATCCCCAGCATCGGCAAGTCCGTCACCGGCACAGCAGGGGCCAGGGTCACCCCGCCCGAGGGCAGAACCACGACCTCGGTCTGCGCCATCCTGCGCGAGAGGGCGGTGGCGTGCTCTATGCGCAGGAGCGAAATCCCCGGGTCGCTGAACAGATCCTCGAGATAGGGCGCGCTCAGGGGCGCCACAAAGACGGCGACATCGACCTCACCGGCGCGCAGGGCCGCCGCCCCATCCGCGCCGCCTGCTTCCACTTCGGTGACAGCCTGCTCGCCGAGGCCGGCTGCGGTCCTGAAACCTTGAAAGGCTGCGGCCGTGCCCGATCCAGCCCCCCCGCGCGCCACCCGCACGCCGCGCCAGAGCGCCGGATTCTGCGGCACGGGACCGTCCGTGCGGATGAACAGGAACATGGGCTCGACAAACAACGCTCCCAACGACTTGACCGCACCGCTCAAGGCAATACCGCCCTGGATCAGCGCAACATCCGCCTCCCCCTCCGCCAGCAGACGGGCGTTGTCGACAGAACCGGACGTCTCGAGAACCCGAACAGAAATGCCGTCTTCAGCCAGGATGCGGGCGTAACGCTCGGCGATGGACCAGTACCCGCCACCCTGGCCACCGGAGGCGAAGCGCACCTCCTTGGGGGGCAGAAGATCACGTGACAAGGCCCAAATGGCGCCTGCCAGCGCGACCAACGCAGCGATCGTGATGATCCATCTCATGGCACATCAAACGAATTGAAGAGGTGCCTCGCCCGAAGGCGAGGCACGATTGTCATTCGATCCAGTCGCTGAACTTCTCGGACTGAGCCGCGAGATAGGCGGTCGGCTTGATGCCCCACTTGGCCTCGAGCTCGATCAGCTTGCCCGAGCGGTGCCAGTTGTACTGCATGCCGGACATGAAGTTGCCGAAGACGCAGCTCTCCTCGGCCTTGGGCACGGCGAGCCCCCACGGGTTGTCGTCTTCAGACGCCAGCGGCATCTCGAACTCGTCCCAGTTGCCCGAGGCGAGATCCGATCCGATGGACGAGTCGTCATAGACCCAGGCCACGCACTTCTTGTCGCGCAGTGCCTGCTTGGCCTCTGCGTTGCCGGTGAAGGCGATGACTTCGACACCGTAGCGTTCTTCGACGATCTGGTTGTAGAACGCGCCCTGCTTGCCGCAGACAGGCTTGCCGCGCAGCTCTTCCCACTCTTTGAACCCCAGCGCCTTGGGCGACATGATGTTCGTGCCCGACGTGTAGTAGTTGGGCCCGGGAATGCCGACAATCTCGCGCCGGTCGGCCCGGTCCGACATGGTCGCGATGAACATGTCGACCTTGCCCTGCTCGAGGAACTGCATGCGGTTCGAGGACTGCACAGGCACCAGTTCGGCCTCGATGCCCATGGCCGCCGCAACCTCATTGGCCATGTCGATCTCCATGCCGACGAGGTTGCCGTTCTCGTCACGGAATCCCCACGGCTTGTAATCGGCCTTCACGCCGATCACGACCTTGCCGCGTTCCATGACCTTGTTCCAAACCTCGTTGGTGCAGGCGGCGTGCGCCGACGCGGCCGCAACGCTGATCATCAGCGCGCCGGCGCCGATCTGTGCAAGTGTTCTCATGTGACTCTCCCCGTCATACTTCGGCCCGAAGGCCCAAACTCAGCCGCGCAAAAAAAGACCCGGCCCGGGGCCGGAGACTAGCATCACACCCTCGTGATGCGAGCGGAAAATCCAGGTGCTTCAAGCCGGGCTTCGGATCGTGCCGTCCGAGACGATCTGCACTGCGGCACCATCCGTCAGCGGCCCGATATCGCCTCGCAGAATCGGGAAACTGCCATAGCCCATTTCACGCCCGACAACGACGGCCACGGCCAGGATGAGGTCGGCATCACCCAGCACAATGGCCCGCGGCGCATTGCCGAGACGCATGAGTTCGAGCAGGAACTGGCTCGAAGAGCTCGACCCGACAATGGCCGGGATGGCGACCACCCGGTCCTTCAGGGCGACGCCGGCCTCGGGATGGCGCGGATCGGATATCTCGGAGCTCACGGGGTCCAGCCCGCCCCAGAAGCAGACCGGCGCCGAGAGCTTGAGCACACGGCCCTCAGCCTCTCCGGCAACCAGAGGTGTGGTCTCGACTAGCAGTCCCAAAGCGCCTGATCCCTCGCGACCCTGCCGGAGACGGCAGACGCGATGCACTCCTCGAGCGAGCCAAAGACCACCTCGTGACCGACGGTGGATGGACTGTAGTGTGCGAACTTCCCGGAATTGGTCATCAGCACACCGCTCGCCTGTCGCAAGATCGGCGTGACAACCACGCAGGTGCCGATCACGAAAATGCCGCCGGCGGCCTCGATGAGCTCTCGCTCGCCCGACTTTGTGAGCGCTGCATAGACGTCGTGGCGGGTGCACACATAAACGGGTTTGGCGAAGTTTTGTCCATCGCAGAGCGCCGCCAGCCTGCGGCACTCGCCCAGTGAGAAATGCGGACTGCCAAGCGCCACGCAGTCGATCTGATCGGTCGCTGCAGTCGAGAGCGCATCGCGTGCGGTGCGCATCTCGTCCAGATCGGGCCGGAGAACCGCATCGGGCGCGCGGCCCGCGAAGGCGTCGTCCTCGGTTGATGCCTCGGGAGTGACGCCGATCACATGGATCAAGGCGACAGAGCCGGTCGCAGCGGCCGCGGCGCACATCGCCTTCAGATGATCCTCGGGCACATCTGCGGGCACGCCGCGGAGCGCAGGAATGCTGTCTGCCGCGACCCGCCCGAGCCACGCGCCCAGAACCGGGTAGAAGCTCTCCTGCCGGCGCAACGCCTCGGGCAAACCCGTCAGGTCCACCAGCAGACGCGCTCGTCGGTTTTCCGTGACATGAAGACCCACATAGGGTGCACGGCCGGTCAGCGCCGCGCAGATGTCGAAGTAGTCGCCGTAGCGGTTTGTGCGCGCGCCCAGCACCGAATTCGCGAACACGATGGCGTTGCTCTCGGCCCAGGCAATCTGCGCACCGGTTTCGGGTCTATATCCCGCCTGATAGGGGGCGCAGGTCCAGCTGGGCTGGCAACCCATGTCTGTATAGGCTGACATGAGACGCCTGCTCATGTCACGCGCATGCCCGTCAGAGCGGACAAGGTCCGGATTGACCAGATCGAGCGCTCCGACGTTCAGGGATGTGGGCACGGCAACCTGCCCGCCCAGATCGCGCAATCGCTCGGTGAAGTGGACACCCGCATCGGCGAAGTAGACACAGCCATCGATATGGGCGTGGGTGATCGGAACCAGCCGGTCCGCCCCCATCAGCCGCGCCATTTCGACGACGACCCGCATCGCAATGCCCACAGCGGACGACGCATCCTGCGCCAGCATGGCCTGCTCGTCGCTGGAAAGCGCGATCACTCGACGTCTCGGGGGACATCAAACAAGCGCCCCCAGTCGCCCGGCACCGGCTCGATGCCTGTCAGCCGCCCCAGGTCCCAGGCCACCGTCTGATTCGAGCTGAGGACGGGCACGCGGGCCGCCCGCTCGATCGACGCGACATGGCGCACGGTTGCGAGCGCCGTGCATGACAGGAAAACCGCGTCAACATCCCCGGCGGCGGCGACCGAACAGGCGGCCTCGGTCATCGCCTCCGGCGTGATCAATGCCACGCGCGCATCGCTGTCCACCAGGAAACTCGCTGATCGCACGACCTCCACACCCGCGCTCCCGAAGCATGCGGCCAATCGAGCGGTTACCTCGGCAATATAGGGTGTGACGAGCGCGATGCGTCGCGCGCCCAAAGCCCGGCAGGCGCGGATTCCCGCCAACATCGGGTTCGTGACGGTGGCCGTGTCCACCCCCTTTCCCACCAGCGTCTCGACGGTCCCGAAGCCGATCATCACGGAGCCGGATGTGCAGAGATAGGCAACGGCGTCATAAGGCGTGCCAGCGGGCAGCAAGGCGGCGGCGCCGGTGAGCCCGCTCTCCATCGCGGCGAGTGAGGCCTCGTCGATCTTGTCGGCGTTCGCAATCCGCGTCTCGTGAAGAACCAGCGACGGCTGTGCGAGAAGCGCGCGCAGCTCATCCGAGCAGGTCTCGTCGGATGCGAGGGATATCACGCCGATCCGGTGCGCCGGGGCCTCGGCGAACCGGGGCGTCAGCCGGGCGAGCACTGTCACGAGGCCACCGCCGCGAGGAAGCGGTCGACATCGGCCTCGGTGGTGCGAAACGAGCTGACCAGTCGGGTCTTGATCCGCTGATCACCGGGACCGGCCTCATCGAACGGCGACATGGTGTAGTAGACTGCGCCCGCCTCCTGAAGCCGCCGGTGCTGGTCGAGCGTGATCTCCGGGAACAACATGTTTGCGCCGACAGGACCACCGACCGGAACGCCGGCGTTCCCGAGACCCTCGGCCAGACGATCCGCCATGTCATTGGCATGCGCCGCCGTCCGCAGCCACAGGTTGTCGGTCAGGTAGGCGTCCATCTGCGCCGAGACGAAACGCATCTTCGAGAAGAGGTGCCCGCCCCGCTTGCGCCTGAGCTCGAACTCCCACGCGCGCTCGGGGTCGAACAGGATCACGGCCTCGGCCGCAAGGGCACCGTTCTTCGTCGCGCCAAGACAAAGCACGTCTATACCGGCCTTCCAGCTCAACTCGGCCGGCGTGCAGCCGATGCGTGCCACAGCATTCGCGAAGCGGGTACCGTCCATGTGGACGGGCAATCCGGCATTGCGCGCCGTGCCCGCCAGCGCCCGGACCTGATCAAGGGTGTAAATCGCGCCCGCCTCGGTCGCCTGGGTCAGCGACAGTGCGCCCTTCTGAGCATTGTGGACCCCGACCGGCGCTGCCGAGGCAATGGCCGCACCGAGGCCCTCGAGTGTCATGCGGGCGTGATCACCATCCAGAAGCGTCAGCTTGGCGCCTCCTGTGAAGAACTCGGGGGCGCAACACTCGTCCTCCTCGATGTGACTTCCCCGATGACAATAGACCGTGGCCCAGGGTGGGCACAGGCAGGCCAGCGCCAGCGCATTCGCCGCCGTCCCGGTGGCGACGAAGTAGACCGCCGCCTCCGGTGCCTCGAATACATCCCGAACCCGGTCAACGGCACGCGCTGTCAGCGAATCGTTGCCATAGGGCATCGCATAGTCCGCCTCGGCATCGACCAAGGCCGCCATGATCTCGGGCGTCGCGCCCGAGGCATTGTCGGAAGTGAAGATCATGCGTGCCCCTCGAAGGCCTGCCCTATTCGGGCAGGGTGACCAGTGAATAGAACAGGCGCTCTTCCGCGCCCGACTTGCCGAAATGCCGGTTGAAGACCTTGTAGACTGCGCCGGTGCGGTAGATGTGGCTCAGCGCCCGGTCGATGGCGAGACGCAGATCCTCGTCACCGCGCTGCAAGGCAAGCGCATACGGCTCGTGCGTGAACGTGTTCCTTGAGAGGAGCACTGCGTCGGAGTCGCCAAGATCGGCGCGCTGCCCGATCAGGATGGGCAGGTCCGCGAAGTAGACATCAGCCGTGCCGACCGCCACGCTTTCGAGACCGGCCTTGTGGTCGTCGGTGGTGGCCACGGTGACGCCCTTGATCTTCTCGAGCGGGCTGCCACGCACCCATTCCTCGGCGGTCGTGCCTGCACGCACCAGCAGTGTCTTGCCTTCAAGCGCTTCGGTGATGGCGGCATCCGACAACACTGCGGGCCCGCCTTCGACCAGCACCTCCTTGAGGAGCGCCGGCGCGTCCTTGGAGACCGCGGCACCTATGCCGGTCGAGAAGACCGGGATCGAGAACGAGACCATCTCACGGCGGGTGAGCGTTGCCGTGGTGGCGCCGCAAAGCACATCGATTTCGCCCTCCGCAACACTCTTGAAGCGATCCTCGGTGTCCACGGAAACGAATGTCCCGGTCATCTCGTCGATGTCCGATGTGTCCATGATAGCGCCTGCAATCAGCGCACAGAGATCAACGGAAAAGCCTGCAGGTTTGCCATCGACAAGCGATGCGAAGGGTGGTGCATCGGTGCGGATGCCAAGGCGAATGTTCTTCTCGGCGATGACACGGTCGAGGGCCGGGCCAGCCAGTGCCGGGACAACGAAAAGGCTCAGAACTGCGCCGCTCATCAGAGCGGTGAGGGTGTGAATGCGCATCGAGGGCCTCCATGGGCGCAATGGGCAGGGACAGGCGTCAAAAGCTGCCCCGGGGGGTGCGCGATCAGCTTGGCAGGACGCTGTGAGCAGGGCAACAGATTCCGGTGGCCGACCGTGCAACCGACGCGGGGTCCAGGCCTCAGTCAGCCGGCCCGTCACCGGAAATGACGTGGTCTTCGAGATCTTCTTCGGCGACTTCATACTCCGGCACCAGACGGCCGCGAACGGAGATGCCGGCCTCGTGCACGCTGTCGGGTGACCCCGAGATCAGCGGATGCCAGTCTGCGAGGTCGCGCCCCTCGTGAAGCCGCCGGTACGCACAGCTCTCGGGCATCCAGCCAGCCGCTTCGGCGATGTTCTCGGGGCTGAGGCGCACACAACCGGGCACCAGCTGCCGGCGGAGCGCATAGTTGCCGCACCTGCACGTTTCGATGTCGAGCAGCCGGCAGCCGACATTGGTGTAGTGAACATGCCCCGTGTCATCGTCCTCGAGCTTGATGGCGCAGCACCTACCACAGCCATCGCAAAGCGCTTCCCATTCGTCGGAGGTCATTTCGTCGAGCGTCACGCGCTCCCAGAAGGATGGCCGCATCAACACCCTCCAGCCGCAAACAGGGCACCGAGCGCCTGTTCGCTCCGCGACCTCCCGAAGACACGATACCGCGACAGATGAGGCAGCCCTATGAGGCGCCCGTGCTCAAACCGTGCACTTCGCGCGACCACCTTGCCCCAGCCAAGCGGATACGTCTTCACGTCCCCGACGGCGAGCATCCGCGAGAGCGCCTGCCAAACCACAGCCCCCATCGCGATCACAAGACCGGGCTCGGCGCGTTGCAGGATGTCGGTCCAGATCGTCCGTCCAACCGCAAGTGCCTCACGCCGATGGGGCAACGTCTGCCAGGAGCGGGACCGATAGGGCACAAGGTTGCCTGCGAGCACACGCTCGGGCGGCACCCCCAGTTGACGGAACAACAGTCGCGCCTGGCATTGGAGGGGCGCATGCCCTGGAGCCGATTTACCCTCCCAGGTTTCTAAGACGTACGCACTGCCCTGCGACGTCGAAAATTCGCCGTGAGCAGCATCGGCGGTGTGTCCTCCGGGATTCAGACCAATGAATGCCACGTCGGCGTCATCCAGCACATCTTTGGGAGAATAGAGCAATCTCCAGCCGCGCCTCATCCCCAGCCGCCGGTAACCTTCGACGATCGTGCGGCGCAACCGCTCTTCGAATGCTGGCACATCGGTCATGCCGGACCACGCGGCCACAATCTGAGCGCGATGTGACCGATCCTTGTGTCCGGTGCATAGCGGGCCACGGCAAAGGCCATGGGAAGCCCGGTGACCGTAATCAGCACCAGAACCTCGGTTGTGGGCATGCCCACCGCGACAAGAACACCGGTCACGATCGCCGAGACCACGATCAGGCTTGCATCCATCACATTGGAGCAGGCGATGTAGGAGGCCCGCGTCTCTTCCGGCGCCTCGGCCTGCAAGACCGCGTTCAGCGGCGTAACATACATGCCCGCGAAAGCCGCGAGAATGATAAAGTCGATCAGGATGCGCCAGCCGGCGAAATCCGAGAAGAACGCCGCTCGATCCAAGAGCGGTGCGTCCGGCAATGGCGCGGGCGGCGTCGCAAACCAGAGCTCGACCGCCATGACCGCAAGCCCCATCGCCCCGATCGGAGGCAGGCGAACGCTCACGCTCCCCCCGCTCAGCGCCTCGGATGCAATCGCGCCGATCGCCACACCGACCGAAAAGCCGGCCAGAAGGACCGTCAACACGCCTTCATCGACACCGAGTTCCTCACGGGCGTAGGAGGGCAGAAGCGACAGGAACGTGGCACCAAGAAACCAGAACCAGGAGATCGCGAGGATCGCGCGCATCGCGGGTGGTGTTTCCCCGCACATCCTGAACAGCTTGTAGATCGCACGCGGGAACAGCCAGTCGACCGGTCCGTTGTCCGCAACCGGTGGCGCGGGCGGCGTGAAGAGGCTCGCAATGAAGCCGATCACAGCGATGCTCACCACGGTCACGGAAACGATCAGCACGCCGCCTTCGGTGAGGATCAGCTCATTGCCGATGATGGTGCCGAAGATGATTGCCAGGAACGTGAACCCCTGCACCAGCCCGTTGCCGCCCATCAGCTCGTCGCGGTGGAGATACTGCGGCAGCACCGAATACTTGATCGGTGCGAAGACCGCCGACTGGGCGCCCATCAAGAACAGCACGAAGTACAGAAAATAGATGTTCTGTGTGTGGTAGCCGACGACCGCGAGGCCCATCACCACGATTTCCCAGCCCTTCACGAAGCGCATCATCACGGCCTTGTCCATCCGGTCGGCGATCTGGCCCGCGGTCGGCGTGATCACCGCGAACGGCAGGATGAAGAGCCCGGAGGCGATCACGCCGAGCAAAGCGATGGGGATGCCGACCTGGTCTGCGAGGCGGTAAGTGATCAGCGCTACGAACGCCTTCTGATACACCTGATCGTTGAAAGCGCCGAGAAACTGCACCAGGAACAGGGGCAGGAACCGCCTCGTCTTCAGAAGCGTAAACTGGTTGGACGCAGGCATGACATCTCCCCCGTGAATGTCGGCCGGACCCTATCATGCTTGCGATTTCGCACCAGCGGATTTGGCGGCGCTGGACGAAGCCGGGCTCATCGGGCACGTTCACCCGAAAGATGATCCGGCAAACGCTTCGGGCAAATCAGGGAGGAAAATATGACCGCATCAGAACGGGTGACCGACTGGCTGTCGCGACTCGACGCAGCGCTGTCAGCGGGAGATGCCGCAGGAGCGGCCGTGCTATTTGATGACGATTGCTACTGGCGCGATCTCGTGCTTCTGACCTGGAACATCAAGACGATGGAGGGACGCCCGGCGATCACCGACATGCTGAAGGCGACCCTGCCCACCGCGAAGCCTTCGAACTGGAAGATCGAAGGCGAGGCGACCGAAGCGGACGGGGTCACCGAAGCCTGGTTCACGGTCGAAACCGCCACGGCGCGGGGCAAAGGCCACGTGCGGCTGAAGGGCGAGAAGGCGTGGACGCTGCTCACCACGATGGTGGAGCTCAAGGGCCACGAGGAAGCCAAGGGCCGAAGCCGCGCGCATGGTGTCGAACATGGCGCGCACCAGAAGCGCGAGACCTACAAGGAGCGCCGCGCGAGGGAGAGCGCCGAGCTCGGCACGTCGACCCAACCCTACTGCGTCATCATCGGCGGCGGTCAGGGCGGGATTGCGCTGGGCGCCCGGCTAAAGCGGCTCGGCGTGCCCACCGTCATCGTCGAGAAGAACGAGCGCGCGGGAGACAGCTGGCGCAACCGCTACCGCTCGCTCTGCCTGCATGATCCGGTCTGGTACGACCACCTGCCCTATCTGCCGTTCCCGGACCACTGGCCGGTGTTTTCGCCGAAGGACAAGATCGGCGACTGGCTCGAGAGCTACACGAAGATCATGGAACTCGACTACTGGACGCGGACGACCGCGAATTCAGCGCGGTATGACGAGGCTGCCGGTGAATGGACCGTCGAGATCGAACGGGACGGCACCCCGATGACGCTGCGACCGAAGCAGCTTGTGCTCGCCACCGGCATGTCCGGCGTGCCCAACCTGCCGGAGCTGCCGGGCGCCGATGCCTTCGCGGGCGAAATCTTCCATTCATCGAAGTATCCGGGGGCGGACGGGTATGCCGGCAAGACGTGCGTCATCGTCGGATCGAACAACTCAAGCCACGACATCTGTGCCGATCTCTGGGAGCAGGGCGCTGATGTCACGATGGTGCAGCGCTCATCGACCCATATCGTGAAGTCCGAGACGCTGATGGAGCTGGCGCTCGGCGCGCTCTATTCGGAGGACGCGGTCGCCAACGGGATCACGACCGATATGGCCGATCTGATCTTCGCCTCGATCCCCTATGCCGTGCTGCCGGCCATCCAGAAGCCGCAGGCGGACGAAACCAAGCGTCGGGACAAGGATCTCTACGACCGGCTGGCTGCGGCCGGTTTCGATGTCGACTTCGGCGATGACGAGACCGGGCTGTTCATGAAGTACCTCCGCCGCGGGTCGGGATACTACATCGATGTGGGCGCCTCGGAGCTGGTGGCGAATGGCGACATCAAGCTTGCGAAAGGTCAGGCCGAACGGTTCACCGAGACGGGCATCGTGATCTCGGGGCAGGAGTATCCGGCAGATCTCGTGGTCTTCGCGACGGGCTATGGCTCTATGAACGGATGGGCCGCCCGCCTGATCAGCCAGGAGGTCGCGGACAAAGTCGGCAAGTGCTGGGGACTCGGCTCGGGCACCACCAAAGACCCGGGCCCCTGGGAGGGCGAACTGCGGAACATGTGGAAACCCACGCAGCAGGAAGCGTTGTGGTTTCACGGCGGCAACCTGCACCAGTCGCGGCACTACTCGCAGTTCCTGTCCCTGCAGATCAAGGCGCGCGAGGCCGGGATCTCCACCCCGGTCTACGGGCGTGCCGACGTACATCACCTGAGCTGACAACACCCCTGAGAGCGCCGCGTCCGGTGTCCGTTGCGTGGCAAGCGCCCGGCGCGCGGCGTTCTCACACGTCCGTGCAGGTGGCTCTTCCGCGCCCGGCCGCAGCCGGGATCACTTGCAGCGCACTTCGTTGATGGCGCGTTCGAAGCTCTGCAGCTTGAGCTTCAGGATGGTCCGGGTGGTGAACTCGCTGATCATCAGCCGCCCGTCCCGGGTGCTGGCGCGCAGCGCATCCAGCGCGGGCGTGGCGATCCGGCCAACATACCGCGTGCCATCGAACACCATATCTCCGGTCGGACCGGAAAACGCATCGTTTCCCGGCATGCCGATCCTCAGGGACGGCGCCATCTCGGGCCCCGCAAAGTCAGCCGGGCCGCCTTCGGGGGCCGAAATCACGAAGCTGTGCCCCCCGTCGGGTGCGCATCCAATGCCGACCGAGAAGCCACGTTCATCGATCACGTAGGCCTCGGCTGACGCGGCGCTGCCATAGGCCGTCGGCTGCCCGGCACTATCTAGATAAACCACGCTCCATCGTTGCAGCCCAGCGTCCGCTGAAGCCGACATCAGGAGGGTTGCGGCGAGCGCCCCGAGGATGGCGCGAAACCCGGCGACTGACATGGGCACTCCTGTGCTCGGAAAACGGATCAACAGTTTGCCGCATGCACAACCGGGCGTCAAACGGCGACAGCCTCAGGCTAGATCGAGCACCGGGCTCTCATCCGCCGCCCGCTCGACCCGTTCGATCACAGCATCGCGCTTGCGCACATTGGTGAGCAACTCGTTCTGCAGGCGCTGCACCTCGGGTTTCACCTCCGGCGCCGGTGCGCTGACGACCTTGAGCGAGTTCACAGGTGTCCCCGCCTTCTTGACCGCCGGGCGCGGCTCGACGACAGCAGACGGCGTGCCCCGCACGAAAGGTTTCACCTCCAGCGCTTCGCCTCCGTTGTCTGCGGCAATGTCATTGTACACCGCCGAGAACGCCTCGGTGTTCTTCGTCACCTGCCGCGAGATCTCGCGAAATCGTGCGACATCCTCGTCATAGCGCCGGCGCACCGTCGCCATCTGCGCCTGAGCGTCGTCGAGTTCTATCTGACCGGCGCGATAGCGCTCCTGCACGTCCGCACCCTGCGCCTTGCGGCAGGCAACCAGCCTGTCGAATGAACTGAGCAGTGCATCGATCTGGCGGTTCTCGGCTTCGACATCACGCGACGCGATGCGCAGGATCGCGAACGGATCGTTCCCGCCCTGCTTCAGGCGCTCGAAGTAGCCACCCGCAAGCGTGATGCCTTGCGACGTTATCTTGCCCCCGGCGCGTCCGGTCTCGGTGAAGGACTGGAGCGCTCCAAGCGCAAACAGCGGTGCATCCTCGACCCGTGTCAGGGCGGTGTCGAAATAAACCTTGTGGGTGTTCATCGCGCGGCGATCCGGCAGGCAGCCATCATCCGCCTCGGCGAGATACGGGTCCGTCTCCGCCGGCGCGGTTTCAGGTCCGCTGCAGGCGGCAATCAGGAGCCCACCGAGCCCCAACGCAGTACCGAGCTTCCACATTCGTCCCATGACAGCCCTCCCCTTGGGCGTCCCCCCGGGGCGTACTCTGACCGATCGGACTCGTGCTGCCAAGCCTCGCCTGTCGGCGACCGATCAGCGATGACGCCTGTCGACATGGGGAAAAATCATGAAGCTTGGACCCAACGGGCACCGACGCTAGCTGTCGGCGGAACCGGCTTCATACCGGGATCTGGCCGCGTCGAGTTCCCGTCCGCGGGCATGTTCCTCGATCAGCTCCATCGTGCGCGTTTCGATACGCTGTTCGACTTCGCTCATGAATTCATCGAAGGCCATGCCCGGCTGAATCGGTTCGAGAAACTCGATCGCACCTTGTGCACCTACCCGCTTGCGCCAACTGCGTTGCGGCCAGATCACCCCGAGGGAGACGGCGACCGGCACCGCCTCAACCTCCATCGCCTGGTAGATGTGCCCGACCCCGCGGCGATAGCGTCCCTTGGCGCCGAGGCGCATCAGCTCGCCCTCGGGATAGATCACCATCGTGCGCCCTTCGGCCTTCATCCGTTTCGCCCCGTCGATGGCCTGCTGCGTGCGCCCCTGCGGTCCGCCATCAACGGCGATCAGCACCACATCCGCCTTCTTCAGGATCGCGCCGAAGAAGGGCAGTTTCGTCAGCTCCTCCATCGCAATGGCCGAGATGTTGCGGAACAGTGCACCGAGCATCACGATGTCGAGCTCAGATTGGTGTTTTGAAACGATGATCTGCGGCCGGCTCGGGTCCACACGGTGAAAGCCGCGTACGTGGATCTCGGCGCGGAGGATCACACGCAGCATCCAGAGCACCCCACGACCCCAGAAGTTCAGCACCCGCCACATCGCTTCACGGGTCGAGACCTTCGCAATCACCCAGCAGATCAGCGCGATGAAGAAGCTGAAGACATAGAAGCAGATGTTGAAGAGAGCGGTCCGCATTGGCTCGGATCAGTGCGGGCGCGGTTCGACAGCCTCGGCGAGAGCCGTGCGCGCATCTTTGCTGTCGATGTCCATCTGCCGGATCAGGGCCTCTGCGCTGTCGAACTTCAACTCGCCGCGCAGGAAGGCCACCAGCGCCACTGAAACCGATGCGCCATACAGATCACCCGTGAAATCGAACAGATGAGCCTCGAAGTTTGGCGCGTTCACACCGAATGTCGGTCGCTCCCCGAGGCTCGCCACACCGGGATGCCGGCCCTTGTGCGGCCCGTCGAGCACATCGACCATGACCGCATAGACCCCGTAGCACGGAACCAGTTGTTCGCCATACGTCAGATTGGCGGTCGGATAGCCGAGGTCGCGACCTCGCCGGTCGCCTTCCTGCACCACACCAGTTACTGTGTGCCAGCGGCCGAGTTGTTCAGCCGCTTCAGCACACCTGCCGGCCACGACGAGCTCACGGATGGCGGAAGACGCAAAGTCACCGCTCTCATCACCGACGAGCGCCTGCACCGTGACACCGAAGCCAAGTGCCGCCCCCATCTCCCGAAGCATCTCCGTGTCTCCCGAGCGTCCCTTGCCAAACCGGAAGTCGGCGCCGACCACCACATGGTGAAGACCGAGCCCGTCGGCAAGCACGTCGCGGACGAAATCTTCTGCAGCCATCGAGGCAAGCGACCGGTCGAAGGTGAGCTGATAGAGGCGCTGCACGCCCAGGCTCTTCAGAATGCGCGCCTTCTCGGCCGCGGTTGTCAGCGCGAAGGGAGGGGCGTCGGGCTGAAACAGGCGTCGCGGATGCGGCTCGAAGGTCAGCGCCCCCAGCGGCGCGCCGCCGCCTTCCCGTGCGGCGTCCTTCAGCAGAACCTGGTGCCCACGGTGCACGCCATCGAAGTTTCCGATCGCGACCGATGCCCCTCGGTCCCCGGCGGCAAGACCCCGATAGCTGGTGATGATTTGCATTGAGCCTGCGCGCCTCTCGGCACGCAGGAGCTGGCCACGCGCCGTCTCAGTCGAATTTCTTGGACGGGGCGAGAACCAAGGCCTCACCCATCAGCACCTTTGTATTGCCCACACGGCAGACGCAATCAAGAGTCACCCTGCGCTTGGCGTAATCGATCGACGTGACACTGACTTCCGCGCGCACCGTATCGCCCGGACGGACGGGTGCGAGAAATTTCAGCGACTGGCCGAGATAGATCGTGCCGTGTCCCGGCAGCTGCTCGCCGATCACAGCGGACACCAGCCCGGCCGTAAGCATGCCATGCGCGATTCGCCCGCCAAAAATGGTCTGCTGGGCATATTCCTCGTCGAGGTGCACAGGGTTGTGGTCCGTCGAAATCTCGGCGAACGCGCGAATGTCGTGGTCATCGACGAGCTTCTCGACATAGCGGCTCATGCCGATCTCGAGATCCTCGATGCAGATCGTACCGCGATTGGGATCGATGTTGTCGAGCATGGCGTCCTCTCAGGGCCGGATTGGAACTACGCAGAACGAGTTGATTCTCGCACACGCAACAATCTTGCGCAATTTCGTTTTGCTTTAGGGCCAGAAAACGAAATCTTATTGTGGCAAATCTGCCGAGAGGGCGCTCAGCGCAGGCGGCCAATGGCGTAGCGCGGCGCCAGATCGTGCCCATGGAGATAGCGCTGTAGCAAAGCAGGCTCCGGCCTCTCCGGATCGGGACCGAGCTCTCCCGCCGCAAGGCCGCCCGTGACAAACGCCACGTCCAGTCCGGCATTGATGCCGCCTTTCACGTCAGTGGCAATGCCGTCTCCGATGGCCAGAACCCGCGCGACATCAAGCACACCGCCCTTGGCCTCCGCCGCCACATCGAGCGCGCGCGCATAGATCGGTGCATGTGGCTTGCCGTACCAGACAACCTTGCCACCCGCCTCCTCATAGGCACGCGCGATCGCACCCGCACACCACAAGCGTTCTTCCCCACGATCGACGATGATGTCCGGGTTGGCACAGAGCACGGTGAGCCCGCGCGCCTTCCAGGCCTCGATGTCGGCGGCGTAGTCTTCGGGCGTCTCAACCCTGTCGTCGCGCAGCCCTGTGAGCAGGATCGCGTCCGCATCGGCCAACGCGACGGAGGCCAGGCCGAGCTCCTCCAGCATGTGCAGGTCCCGATCCGGGCCCACATAGTGTATCGCCGCGCCGAAACCGCCGCTGCCAAGAGCATCCTGGCATGCCGATCCGGACGAGACGATGGCATCATAGCTCTCTTCGGGGGCCGCCATTCCGTCTAGGAAACGCTTGACCGAATGCGCGGGTCGCGGTGCGTTTGTCAGCAACACAACCACGCCGCCCGCTTCGCGAAAGCTCCGGCACGCATGAACGGCCGCGGCATAGGGCTCGAGACCGTTGTGATAGCAGCCCCACAAGTCGCAGAGCAGCGCATCATACTCTCCCGCGACCTCGTCAAGACGATCGATGATCCGACAGCGCATACCCTGCTCCCTGCGTCAACCGGCGCCGGGGATAGCGGCGGCCGTGCGACGGGTCAATCGCTGTCTTGCGGTTGCATGCGGCGGATCGGCGCTGGCGGCCAGAGCCAGGCACGCTATGATGCCGGAGATGTCTGACTGGCCTGCTCGAAGGAGCCTGTGATGAGCGATCCGACCGAGCGGTTGATGCCGGATGTTCCTCCCGCTGCACGCTGGCTTGGTCTCGCAGGGCTGATCCCCTTTGTGGGGGGGGCGATCCTCGCCTGGGTGCTGCCGCAGCCTTGGGCGGCCAAGGCCTATGGCGCCGTGATGCTTTATGCGGCGGTGATCCTGTCGTTCATGGGCGGGTGCCGCTGGGGGTTCGCCGCTGCGGGTCTAGGAACGGGGCCGGGATACCTGTCGCTCGGGTTATCCACGCTGCCGGCACTCCTGGTGTGGCTGGTGTTCTCGATGCCGCTGCCATTCCCGGAAGTGTGGCTCATGTTCGGATTTGCCGTCCTGCTGGCGAGTGACGTGCTTGTGACCCGCACAGGCGGCGCACCGGCTTGGTGGCCGGCACTGCGCTGGCCCCTGAGCCTCGGTGCGATCGCATCGCTGGGCGCCGTCGCAGTGCTCTGATCCGGACCAGCGGCGGCGCTCAGAACCCGTCTCGACCACTGACATCGAAGCTCGCTTCAGTGTGACAGCCCAACCCCTATGAGGACCGTCGCTGCGCGCCTCCCGTGAGGGGGCGGCCCCGTCGCCGACAGAAAGTTGCGCTGATAAGTAAATTTTTCGCCGAATTGTACAAAACGCTACAGAGCGCCGCCCAATAATCCGCCATTATTCAACTCATCGGAGCGCAGCCTCCAAATGAGTAGGTTTCTCGGTGCGTAGTATTGGAGGAAATAGAGGCCACGCCGATCCGATATTTTAAGGTGGTGTTTATTGCGTATGTATATCGATCGTGTGCGCGGCTCCGGGCAACCGGGCCGCGCTTTTGTGTCTGAATCGGATTGGCTCACGACAGCGGCGTCACCTCAAAGCCCTTCGCGCGCAGCAGCTCAATCAATCCGGCCTCGCCAGGCAGATGCAGCGCACCCACCGCGATAAAGGCGTTGCCGCGACGCACGGCACGCACGATTGCCGGCATCCAGAGCGCATTGCGCTTGTCCAGCAGGCGCGCCGCCAGCCGGTCCTGCAGCGGCCTGTCGGGTTTCACGTCACCGACGCTCAGACTGATCAGATCACCGATCTCGCGGATTTGTCCGATCTCGCCTTCGGCATAGAGATCCCGCATCGTCTGCCAAACGTCGTTCTCGATCGGGACAAGGGCAGCCTGCGCCACGACCAGCCGGGTCAGATCCCGCGTGCCCAGCGCCCCAAACGTGCCCAGCGCCTGCTCGTATGTCTCGAGCCCATCCACCCTCACGCGGGCCTTCTCGGCCCGTTGCGCCATGACAAGATCAAGCGGGACCTCCCCAGCCGACAGCCCCTGGATATGGCAGGCGGGAAAACCCAGCAGAGTGAAGATCAACCAAGGTTTGAACTTCCGGGCCGCCTCGAGCGTCAGGCCCCGGGACGTCAGCGCCGATTCAACCAGCGCGCGGTCTGCGCGTCCGCCCGGCACCTGCCATCCCGCGCCCTGCAGGCTCATCGAAAACTCCGGATCACTGGCCACCCGTTTCTCGAGGCGGTCCTGCTCGGCGGGGCTCATTTCGAAGAAGGCCTCGCGCGCACCCTCCAGCGTTTTCCAGACCTGGCTTGGCACTGTCTCGACCGCCTCGGCCGCGTGATAGGTTCCGAACAGATGCGAGGGTTCGGTCCCGTCCGCCTCGATCCGCCAGAACCGTCCACGCCCGTTCGGGATGGCATCGGCACGCGCCTGCATCTCGGCGAACGCCTCCGGGTGATCGGCCTGCATGCGCTCCATCAGACTGGTGCCCGAGCACGCAGCGTGTGCCGCGGGGGCCAGCAGCAGGAAAGAGATCAGAACAACAAGATGGCGCATGGGCGATCCCCTGACAGATGACAGACGGCCCAACCCTAGGGCACATCCGGTTATGTAACCCTTTACGTGAATTTTAGCGGAATTTTGTCGTTCTGGGTGCCCCCGCCGGGACCGCCCAACGGGACCCGTGCGCGGCACTATCAGCGCCGCCCTCTGCGACGAGCGCCAAGGCTAACAGACGTGGTTGCAAAGGCCCACAAGCGTTGGCGCGCCCTGACGGCACAAGAAGTGGACCATGGGGCGTTGCTGCCGTCACACCCATATCGCCAGTGCCGCGCCCGAAACGGGAGCGAATCGCGTATGGTCGATCTTGCGATGAACAGGGTATCGCTCGCGCAACCGGGCAGCAGGAGAGTCCGTCACCTCAGCTGCCGAGGATCAGCGTCGTCTCGAACACCCCGAGACGGCGCGCACGTGTTCTCTGAAGAACATCAAATGAAGCTCAATCACCCTCGAAATAGTCAATTATTTCGTCTATGGCCTTGTCCACACCATTCGCCTGTCTCTGGGCCAGTGTGTGAATCTCACTCATCTTTCTGGAGTACGTTCCGCCCCTGAAGTGAAACTGCAAGTCCTCATTGCTGAAATTATCAAGCTCGTTCTTATTGCTGCCCATGACGACGACTTTAAAAGTCGGTGCAGCCCCATTGGCCTTGTCGCTTGATATCGAGACTTTGTAGTTTAGTATTTCCGCCAAGTAAGTTGAGCTTTCAGCCTCTTCCCAGGCCAAATCTCCCTCCAGCGATTTTCTGTGCAGGGCATCCACCAGCCGCGCCCACCTGTCTTCAAGCATCAATCCTCTCCCCGAGCAGCCGAGTCTCAGCGAGGACCTTCCCACAGTTGCCATACATTCCTCAATGAGAAATAGGGCACCAACAGGGACTTGGCACTGAAAAGGTCTCGCTTCCCGTTGCGGTATCTGGGCACAACTTTAAATTGTGGTTAATATGCCAACTGATATCTTATGCATTATTACAGATTTATTTCATCATCAAAAAGAACTGCTGATTCACAACACTTCCTGTGACGCAGAAAACAGCGCCGACGCCCCCAGACATCTCTTGGGAGCCCTGAATACTCGACCACGGAGTGGCGCTGGAGTTTTTTAAGGGGGGTCTTCTGCAGGTCTTCTCGCGACAGCCTGAGGGCCAGCGCTGGGCGCCCATCGACGCCCGCCTCGTCAATGACCGCAAAGGGCACCGCGCCCACCCGCGAAGGGCGGGCACGAGCCAGCCTAAAACCGTTCGAGTAGTCTCAACCGCTGACTTCCTGTACCATCGGCATACACCCAGCGATCAAATGACGACCGGTCGGCGAATGAGACGATTGTCGCGCGTTGCGGCATAGAGGAAGTCCACCTCTACGAAGTCTCTCGGCATGTCTACGGCGATGGCAACCACCCCCTCGGCATCTCCGATATCGGTCCAAGCGACGTTCGGCGCAATCGAGGCAGGCCGCGACATCAGACGTCCCGCTGAAGACACGCCTAGAAGCGTATTTCCACCACCTGTCATGGCAACGATGTCGTTTCCGGAGTTAACTCGCGCCCAGGTTCCTGTCGGTGTGAAGTTGTCGCGCCAAGACAGCCAGCCTCCGGACGAGATCGACCAGAGCCGCCCGCCTGCTGCGGCCATCGCCCGAACATCGTTTCCAGGTCCGTCGATGGTTGTCCACTGACTTTCCCTCCGGCTGCCTTGGCGTTGACCCAAAAAGCCACCAGAGGACACACTGAACATCATCTCACCGAGCGACGCCATCGCAACAATATCGGCCGGATCGTCAAAGGCTTGCCAATTCTCATCCGCTGCGCTGGGACGCCGCCATGCAAGTATCCTGCTCCGAGTTGCCGCGAACAAGGTCTGTTCTTCTGGAGTGTCGACTCGTTGATCGGGGAAGCCAGAGAAACGAGGGTCCGAAGCAAAGGTCATTGCCACCACGTTGTTGGCATGTCCGACATCAGACCAGACATTGTCGAACTCGTCAGGTCGGAAAGTAATCGCCCTGTCACGTCCATTGAAACGGTGGGGTCCTTCACTAGCAATTGGCCTGTCGCCGAGCTGATCGACCACTACGCTGCCATCCCAATTGTCCACGCTCACGCCACCATTGGTGACATGCGTCAACTGAAAGTGTTCGATTTCCGATATATTGTTGATCTGCCTCACAGTGATCGGAAAACAACGAACAGAATTGGGTGGGAATTCCTGCCCATTTGCAACGTCCTCAAATACTTCGGGTTCCGCAATTCCCCTGATCTTCACTGCAAGATTGACTTCGCTGTCCGATCGAAGGTCATCTTCGCCAGTATTGAATGTCAACAAAAGCCGCTGCATGCGAATTCTCCTGAAATTGAAATGAATATAAAAATTTTCTCATGGAACAGTCTGATTCGCAATCGCGCAAAACACCAACGCTGCGTGAACACCTGCGGCTACGCTACCGAGTATCCCCCACACCGCCGGTGCCGGTGGCGAGCATCTCCTCTTCCACCTGGTCGCCGACGCGGCGGGCAGCAGCGCCGACGGCGCGGATTTCGTTGTCGGTGAGATCCTCGGCCTTCTTGTCCTCGATGCCGGGGATGCGCACGGTGACCTCGCGGTGGGCGAACTTGATGCCCTCGGCGGCGAAGAGCTCGCGGATCTCGTTGTAGATGCGCTTGCGCAGCACCCACTGCTCGCCGGGCTTGGTCATGAACTTGACCCGGATGATCATCGCCGAGTCCTCCATCATGATCACGCCCTGCGATTTCAGCGGCTGGATGAACCGGTCGCCGATCTCCGGGTCGTCGAGGAGGCGGATGCCGAGCTTCTTGATGAGCTTGCGCACGCGTTCGACGTCGGTGTCGTAGGTGACGCGCAGCGGCAGCTTCATCATCACCCAGTCGCGGGAGAAGTTGGTGAGGTGGGTGATCTCGCCGAACGGGATGGTGTGGAGCATGCCCAGGTGGTGGCGGAGCTGGAACGAGCGCAGCGAGATCTTCTCGACGGTGCCCTTGACCTCGCCGACATCGATGTACTCGCCCTTGCGGAACGCGTCGTCCATGAGGAAGAAGGCGCCTGAGAGGATGTCCCTCACGAGGGTCTGCGCGCCGAAGCCGATGGCGAGACCGACGATGCCGGCACCGGCAAAGAGCGGTGCAACGTTGACGCCGAGCTCCATGGCGGCCAGCAGAATCACCGTAGTCGCGATGATGATCAGCAGGAAGTTCCGGAACAACGGCAGGAGGGTCGCGAGCCGTGTCGCCCCGGCGCCGCCGCCCTCGCCCTCCATCGGGCCCGCGGGCAAGTCGTCGCCGCCTTCTTCCTCGATCTTTCGGTCGATCCAGATGCGCACCGCGTGGAACACGACATAGCCCACGAACACCAGATCGATGATGTTCTGGAGCAGGTCGAGTTGCCAATAGCGCTCGAAGACGTCGGCGCCCCCCCAGAACTTGATCAGCGAGTAAGAGACGGCACCGATGGCGAAGAGGCTGGCGACCCGGCGCGCCAGATCCTCCATGGTGTGCATGCTGCTGGTGGACCGGACGGGTACGTGCTTTGGAGGTTCCTCGGGCGGTGGTGCAGGGGGGCCTGCCTCCTCCTCGCCGTCGCCGTCCACGTCGGCCGAGCTGCCGTCATAGGTCTTCAGATCCGCAAGTCGCTCGGCGGCTTCGACCTCCTCCTCGATGCGGCGTTGTTCGTCGAGCTGTCGGTTGACCTCGGCGATCCGGCGCGTGCGCGCGAACACCCGCTCGATCACATAGGACGTCACCGCGTAGACGAGGATGCCGGCAAGGAAGATCAGATACGGCACCGTCAGACGCAGCGGACCGCCCTCGATGCCCATGACCAGTCTGAAGCTCAGATCGCCCCATGTGAACACCAGATAGACGAACAGGACCGGCGCCCACAACGCGACCGCGGTGCGCGCAAGCCAGCTTGCCTCTTCGCGCGGCGTGCCGTCCAGGAGCACCCCGTCGATTGTGCGCCGGTTGACCCGGATCAGCACCAAAAGCGAGACAACGATGATCAGCGAGAGCAGGATGGTTATCGCCATATGCACTTCGGGCGACAGACCGAGCGCTTGCATCCAGTAGCTGAAGGCCATCGAAAGGATGCCGAAGATCGAAACCAGCGACAGCCAGCGATAGAGAACCGTGGCGTCATGGTCATCCATCTTGGGCAGGCGGTACTCGGCCAGGTAGGGGGCCAGCGCCATGCGCCATATCACATCGACCAGTGAGATCGCGCCATAGCTCGCGAAGACGAGGATCACCGTTATCAGGGTGGCCTCGTGCTCCTGGTAGAAGATCAGACCGACCATCGCGGCGATGCCGACATTGAGCACCACGCCGAACGCTGTGAACAGGGTGCGGTAGACCAGCAACGGAAGCTTGTCGATGTAGCCGATCGGATTGGGTTTCTGCATGCCCACGAAGATCGGCCGGGCGATGTAGACGGCATAAAGTATCGAGACCGCGCGGCCGATCATCAGCAGCAGGACGGCGAAGATCGCAACCCCCAGAAAGTAGCTGGGCTTGCCGGTCGGGCTCGCAGCGGCGAGGGCCGTGTCTATCTGCTTCCACGCCTCGGGCAGGCGGCTGATGCTGGCGACAAGCCGCCCTCTGAACACATTCACGGCCTGCCGGGTCGCGTTCAGCGTCGGGTCCGGCACGCTCTCGGCGATCAGACCGTAGTCGGCAGGCGAGGGTGTCAGGCCCGGAGCCAGACGCGGACGTGATGTCATTGGTTCGGTCGTGGGCGGTGCGACCGGTCGGCTCTGCTGCGGGGGATCGGGTTCGCTCGTGCCCAGAAGGCTGCCATAGTCGAGCACCTGCGCCGGGGCGCTCGCACCGGACATCACGACAACAAGAATGCCGAACAGGAATGCGAACAACACGGCCGCACGTCCGGTGCAAAAAACTCTGCGATTTCCCGAACTGCCTGCTGCCGCGACGCGTTCCGCCATGCTCATCCTTCTGCTCCAACTCGCACACCAAAAAGCCTGACAGCCCTGATTGTGCAACGGTTTGCGATCAATTCTAGCAGATCCCGCACGAGAGAGCATGGATCTCACAAAGATGTCTAGCTATGTGTTGTGGAGGGACTGTGCTGGTGGTTTGGTCTCTCGCGTGCCACTAGAATGCCCGGATAGAAGACGTGTATGCGCCGTCAAACTGTTCGGCCGACGACCGGGAGGGTGGGATGCCCGAACTTGTTCGGAACTTCGACTCAGCGCGCGATCACCGCACGCTTCTGTACAGCCACGACACATTCGGGCTCGGGCACCTCAGGCGATCCCGCACCATCGCGACCGCCTTGACATCGCCGTTCCCCGACCGTTCGGCGCTGATCGTCACGGGATCACCGATCGCGGGGCGCTTCGATTTTGCGGCGCGCACCGACCATGTGCGGCTTCCGGGCGTGGTGAAGCTCGCGAACGGCTCGTACACATCCCGCAACCTGACGATGCCGATCGACGAGATGGTGCGGCTGCGCGGGGCCATCATCGCCGCCACGGCCCGCGAGTTCGCGCCCCATCTGATGATTGTCGACAAGGAGCCGTGGGGCTTTCGCCAGGAGCTCGCCGAGACGCTGAGCGCCTTGCGCGAAGCGGGCACCCGGATCGTTCTGGGCGTGCGCGATGTGCTCGACGAGGAAGATGCGCTTGCGATCGAATGGGAGCGCAAGGGTGCCAGCGACGCGCTCGAGCGGTTCTACGACGAAATCTGGGTCTACGGCATTCCGGAGATCTGCGAGCCCCTGGCGGGCCTGGGGCTGCCGGAGCGCGTGCAAGATCGGATGATCTACACAGGCTATCTGCACCGGGAGGCCTCCGACTGGCCGGCCGAGAGCGGACATGAGCTGCCCGACCGGCCCTATGTTCTGGTCACGACGGGCGGCGGTGGCGACGGAACGCAACTCATCGACTGGGTGCTGCGGGCCTATGAGTGCGATCCGGGCCTGCGCCAGCACGCGTTGATCGTCTACGGCCCGTTCCTGCCTGCGGCACGTCGCCAGGAGTTCGACATCCGCATCGCGGACCTCGCAGGCCGGGTCAGCGCGCTGAGCTTTCACCCAAGGCTCGAGCGGCTGCTGGCCGATGCCTCGGGTGTGGTCGCGATGGGTGGCTACAACACCTTCTGCGAGATCCTCTCGATGGACAAGCCAGCGATCATCAATCCGCGCAGGCGCCCGCGCCGCGAGCAACTCATCCGCGCCACCGCCGCCGAGGAGCTCGGCCTCATTCGCATGCTGTGCCCCGAGCGGGATGGCAACGGGCCGACTGTGATGGCAGAAGCGATCAAGGCGCTTGCCTATCAGCGCCGCCCCTCCGAGCAACGCATTCCGGGGCTTATGGCCGGGCTCGATACCATCGCCGAACGGGCGACGCTCGATCCGCCGGTTGTCGCAGCGGCCGGAGCCTAGTGATGGACCAGCGGCCGGGCCGGAGCACTGCGCCGGATCTGGCGGTCGTGCTCAAGGGCTACCCTCGTCTATCAGAGACCTTCATCGCGCAGGAACTTCTGGCGCTGCAGCGGCGCGGCCATCGTTTCGCGATTTGGTCGCTGCGCAAGCCATACGATCCCAAGAGCCACCCGATGCACGATGAGATCGCGGCACCGGTCACCTATCTTCCGGAGTATCTCCACGAGGAGCCCCTGCGTGTGCTGCGTGGCTGGCGCGCGGCACGCCGTCTGCCCGGCTATCCTGAGGCCCGGCGCGTGTGGCTCGCGGATCTCAGGCGCGATCCGACCCGGAACCGGGTGCGCCGCTGGGGCCAGGCCTTGGTGATGGCGGCTGAGCTTCCGGCCGAAATCACGTTTCTCTACGCCCATTTCCTGCACACGCCCGCATCCGTGACACGCTATGCCGCGCTGATCCGAAGACTTGGGTGGGGATTTTCGGCCCATGCCAAGGATATCTGGACGACGCCCGAGTGGGAAATTCGCGAAAAGATCGCCGATGCGGCGTTCGGAGTGACCTGCACGGCCTCGGGCGCTGACTATCTCAGGTCGCATGACACAGAGGGCGGGACGGTCGATCTGGTCTATCACGGGCTCGATCTGTCGCGCTTTCCCAAGCCGCCGGATGCGCGGCCCCAGCGTGGGTCCGTCTCGTTGATCTCGGTGGGCCGGCTCGTCGAGAAGAAGGGATACGACGATCTGCTGACGGCCCTCGCACACCTGCCGAGCGAACTGGACTGGCATTTCGTGCACATCGGCGGCGGCAAGCTCGCGGAGCGCATGCGCACCGAGGCCGAAAATCTGGGGTTGGCATCGCGGATCACCTGGCAGGGCAAGCGCGATCAGGACGAGGTCATCGCCGCGATGCGGGATGCCGATCTCTTCGTTCTGCCGTCTAAGATTGCCGCCGACGGCGATCGCGACGGCTTGCCCAACGTGCTCATGGAGGCGGCTTCACAGCGCCTCGCCATCATCTCCACGCGGGTCTCGGCCATTCCAGAGTTCATCGAGGACGGTGTTCATGGCCGCCTGGTCGCGCCTGGAGAACCAGCGGAACTGGCCCGGGCGATCTCCGATCTTGCGCGTGATCCGGTGACCCGCGCCACCTATGCGCAAGCCGCCCACCAGCGTTTGCACGACAACTTCGGCATGGCGGCGGGCATTGATCTCCTCGAGGCGCGCCTCACCGCCGCCATGACCCGATGAGCGCACCGAGGATTGCGTTCTACGCGCCGATGAAAGCCCCGGACCACCCGACCCCGTCAGGTGACCGGGAGATCGCGCGGCTGCATCTCAAAGCCCTCACAAGCGCGGGTTTTGCGCCCGTGCTGATCTCTCGGCTGCGCACCCTGGACATCGCGGGGGATGCGGCGGTGCAGGCCCAGCTTCAAGACGCGGCGGCAACCGAGGTCGAGCGACTGACCCCGGGCCTTGCACACGAACCGCCCGCTCTCTGGTTCAGCTACCACTGCCACTACAAGGCGCCGGACCTTCTGGGTCCCGTCATCGCCAAGCGGCTTGGCATTCCTTATGCCTTGTCAGAGCCCTCGATCTCACCACGGCGCCGCGAGGGACCATGGGCATGGTTCGCGGCGGCATCGGAGGCGGCGATCGGGTCGGCGGATCGCTTGTACTGGACCACCGAGCGTGACAGGCCCGCGCTGGAGGCCGCCGGACATGCCGACCGCATGGTTCACCTGCCGGCATTCCTCGACCCCGGGCCCGCGCTCCCGCCGAGGCCCGCAGGCACACCGCTTCGGCTGCTCACCGTGGCGATGATGCGGCCGGGGGACAAACTCGAAAGTTATCGCCGGCTCGGGGCCGCACTGTCCCACCTAGACACAGACTGGCGGCTGGAGATCGTCGGGGATGGTGCCGCACGTCGAGAGGTGGACGCCTTTTTTGTCCCGTTCGGAGAGCGCATTCGATATTCCGGAGCCATCGACTCGCCTGAACGCTTGCGTGCCGTTTATGAAGCAAGCGATCTTCTGGTCTGGCCCGGCGTCAACGAAGGGGTGGGCATGGTCTATCTCGAGGCACAGGCGGCAGGTTTGCCGGTCGTGGCCGAAGCGCATCCGGCGCCGCGCGCGCTGATCGGCGGTGGCGTGACCGCGGCGATCGATGATCCCGGTGCGTTGGCCGATGCGATCCTCCGCGCTGCCGCCGGCCGGCCGCAGCTCTCGGCCGAAGCGCGTGCCCACGTGATGTCGCGCCACGGGATCGAGGCCGCCGCCCGGACACTGGGAGAAAGCCTGCGAGACCTGCTCGTATGACAGAGATCGCCCTCATCCGCCACGCGCCCACCGACTGGAACGGCAGCGGTCGCCTTCAGGGACGCACCGACCGCCCGCTGACTGACGCCGCAAGGGCCGAGCTCGCGACACTTGCACTGCCGCCGCCCTGGCATGGCAGCCGCCTGATCTCCAGCACACTGGCCCGTGCCGTCGAGACCGCCCGTCTGCTGGCTCCCGGACAGCCGGTCGAGACGGACCCGCGGCTGGTCGAACTCAGCTTCGGCGCCTGGGAGGGACAACAGGCCGCCGACCTCCTGGCGCAGAGCGGCAGTGGCTTTCGGCCGACCGGCGAATGGGGCTGGGAGGACAAGGCGCCGGGCGGGGAGAGTGCCCGCGATGCCTGGGATCGCCTGCGGCCTGCCCTCGCGGAAATCGCCTCGGACGGACAGCGCGCCATCCTCGTGCTGCACAAGGCACTGATGCGCATCATCCTCGGCTTTGCCTGGGCGCCCGATCCCGCCCCTGAGGTCAAGCGCCGCCGGCTTTATCCGCTGCGTCTGTCCGGCTCTGGCCAGCCGGGCCATGGCGCCGTCCCCATTCGCCTTCTGGCCCGTCCATGAGCCCCACACGACGGATCGCGTTTCTCAGCCAGCATCTCAGCGGGACCGGGCACCTCGTGCGCACGCAAGTACTGGCCGCCGCCGCCGCGGATGCCGGGCACGATGTGATGCTGATCAGTGGCGGACGCCCGCTGCCCCATCTCGAGAACAGGGCGCATCCATCGGTCGAGCACTTTCAGCTTCCGGCCCTTACGGTGCATGACCTCGACTTTTCGCAGCTCTGTGATGCGGGCGGCTTCCCGGCCAGCGATGCCTATCTCGCAGAGCGCCAGAGCGCTCTGACCGAAGCGATCGAGATTGCGCGTCCGCATGCACTGGTGACCGAATTGTTCCCGCTGGGACGACGCATGCTGGCCCCCGAGTTCGAGACCGCCATTGCGACGGCCCGGCAGGTCAATCCGCATGTCGCGATCCTCTCTTCCGTGCGCGACATTCCCGAGCCCAAGCCCAAGCGCCTCGCCGCAGCCGCCCGCCGCCTTCACGCCGACTATGACGCCCTGCTGGTGCATGGCGATCCGGCACTGGTGCCGTTGTCGGCGACATGGCCGCTGCCTGCGGATCTCTCGCCCAAAATCCACCACACAGGCTATGTGTCACCAGACGTGGCGGCACTGCCCGCGGCGCCGTCCGATGCGGCGTCCGTTCTGGTGTCCGTGGGGGGCGGCGATCTTGGGCGCGCCCTGCTCGGGCTGGCCGCGGAGGCCGCACGCAAGAGCTCGCACACCTGGCATCTTCTGGTGGGTGGCGCCGACGCAGAAGAGCACTGCACCCAGCTCCGCAAAAGCCACGGCAGCCGGAACATGCGCGTCGAACCAGCGCGGACGGACTACAGGGCCCGCCTCGGCGCCGCCACCGTCTCGGTCAGCCTCGCGGGCTACAACACCGCCGTCGACCTCGCCGGGTGTGACACCCAGGCCATACTGATCCCCTCGGAACAGGGTGGAGAGCAGGAACAGCTGATCCGCGCCCGCGCCCTTGCGCGCTTCGAGGGCATCCGGCTGATGCGCCTGCAGGACGTGACCCCGGCGGCCCTTGCCGAGGCCGTTGACGAAAGCGCAGCAGCGGGACGACGCCCACCGCTGCCGATCAACACGAGCGGCGCGGTCCGGGCCCTCGAGCGCATGGAGGCGGCTATTGCGCGCCGCCTGACCGAGCCGGACCGATGAGCAAGACCCGCATCCACGACGTCGACGGCCTCAATGCGCGCCTGCAGGCGATCACCAGACGCGCACGCATAGACCTGCGCTTTCTGCATGACGACCGGAGCCGGGCCCACATTGTCGAACGCACACGGGGTGCCGAGCGCATTCTCGACATCGGCGCCGGCATGCGCGAACAGCTCTCGGCGCTGGCCGGTCAGGTGGACACGCTCGACCTGAACGACTTCGGCGACTACCCGGACATCCTGGGAGATGTCTGCTCGCCCTTCCCCAGCGAGATGCACGGGCGCTACGATGCGGTCATTGCCCTGGCGATCCTCGAGCATGTCTACGATCCGCCGGCGGCGGTCGCGAACTTCCGTGCGGCGCTCAAGCCCGGTGGCAGGCTGTTCCTCTATGTGCCCTGGATGTGGCGCTACCATGCGCCGCGCGGGTTGATGTTTCAGGATTACCAGCGCCTGTCCCGCGACGGGATGGCCTATCTCCTGCGCGACTTTGACGAGGTCACGCTCTACCCGATCCGCGGCAAGTATTCGGCGATCCTGAACATGATGAAGTTCTGGAAGGCCCAGGTCGAGAAACGGCTGGCGGGCCGCCTCAACCGCCTCGTGGATGCACGCGCCAGCGACTGGCGCAACACCGTGCAGGCCAGCGGCTTCTTCGCGGAGGCCATCAAGCCCGACGCTTGAGTCGCAAGGGGTGCCCGAAATTTGGGCTCTTCGAATCGCTCAGGAACCTGATTCAGGCGATCCCGAGGGCGAATGCACCTCTCCGAGACGATCAGAGGCAAGCCCGGCACCCGCTCCCCAAACCAATGTGACAGTTTCGCTATTCGACTTATCCACCAAATAATCCACAAAATAACCCCGAAAATATCCACAAGAAAATGCGCCCTCCTTCATTGTTTATCTTGCAACCTCATACTTGCGACGACACAGTATTCACATCGCGGGACTGGTTCTTCGGAAACAAGAACGCGGTGGATCGGACGGCTGATCGAGAGCAGCGGTCCAGACGGCCAGCCCTCGGGTGGGCAGTGTGGAACGCGTGATCGGGCGGACTGACCAAGGCGGCGACGTTTTCGGATGGCGCGGCATCGGTCGGGGCGCAGCTGGCGGTGCACAAAGGTTGAGGCAGCCTTCGGGCGGTCTTGCCCGAGGGGGCCGCGGCAGGCAGAAGATCCAGATCGCGACACCCTCGGGTGGCACGATCGAGAGGCGTCAGGTGTGCTCTTCGGGGCACAAGCTTGGGACACCGCGTCTGAGCACCTGATGCCTCTTTTCGTGACTCCATGTCATCGACGGCTGACATCGAAGCACCGAAGCCCACGTCTCAAGACAGACTCAAACGGCAAGGGCCCGGCCACGTCTCGCGACTGGCCAGGCCCTATCAGCGTCAGAAGATGCCGATCACCGCGTCTGTGCACCTGTAGGCTCAGGCCTACGTGGATGCACGGGCGCTGTCAACGCCATTTCGTATCCGTTAGCGACAGATCCGCTAAACTTTGAGTAAATCCCGACATATCGTGTCTCAAACCGGATCCCGCACTGCTGAGATCCGCGCGGCACCGGCCGCCGGGCAGCACTGCCCGTGCCTGCCCGCAAGGGCGGGCACGGGCGCATGTCGTGTGCGCGCAGCGCACTCCGCTAGGCAACGGCGGGCAATCCGCGCACAACCCCGGCCTGCACGACCGCCGGGTCATAGGCCTTCCTCGAGAAGACCTCGCGAACCTCGGCCTCGAAACTCTCGAGCGGATCCATCGGGTAGTCCGGATCGAAACTCGCCTGGTCCCAGCGCTCGCAGAAGTCGACGCAGGACTGGTAGTACGGGCTCTGCTTGTAGGCGTCGCGCTGTTCGCGATCCCAGCCATAGTGATGCGCGTAGTAGTACATCTGGAACACGCCGTGGTGCTCCACCACCCAGACAGGCTCCTCCCGCATGTATGGTCTGAGAATCTCCGCCGCGAACTTGTCATGGTTCTGCGGCGCAAGCCCGTCACCGATATCGTGCAGCAGGGCCGCCACAACCCAGTCGATGTCCGCGCCATCGCGCCGGGCCCGGGTCGCGGACTGCAGGCCATGCTGGAGGCGCGTGATCTTGTAGCCTGAGATGCTCTCGGCGTCCTGCGAGGCCAGCTCGCGCAGCAACCTGTCGGCCGTGCCCTGACGGTACACGTCCTCGAGCGCCTCCAGCATTTCATAATCCGCCCGCGTGCCGTCCTTCATCTGGGTAAACGAAACCGTCTCAGCCATGTGGCGCCTCCGCTGCCTCTGTTGCAGCAGCATTCTGATACAATTGGCTCGCATCTGCCAGCCCGTCACTGAGCACATGCGCCTGCGCATTGGCGACTTCCTCGAACAATGCCAGATGCGCGGGCGTGAAGCTGCCGGGCGGCGGTGCCACATTGATCCGTGTGCCATGGCGATCAGCCCCCCGCAGCAGCATGGCATAGTCACGCCCGACACCGGTCGACGGGGTGTCCGGCCGGATGTAGCGGATCACCAGCCCGATCCGCCGATCGTCCGTCGAGTTCGGCCCGCTCGCGTGGAACAACCGTCCGTGATGCAAGGACATCTGTCCCGGCTGGAGGGCCGCCACCACGGCATCCGCCTCGTCGACGTCAACCGCGATCTCCTGACCGCGGCTCAGCATGTTGTCCGCACCGAATGTGTCCGCATGCGCCACGATCGACTGCTGATGCGAGCCGGGCACGAAGCGCATGCACCCCGACGCCTCGGTTGCGGGCGACAAGGCGATCCAGGCCGTGACTTCATGGTCCGAGCCGTCCATGCCCCAATAGGTCAGATCCTGGTGCCAGGAGACGATCTTCGTCGAATGCGCGTCCTTGATGAAGTACTCGCAGCTCCACAGCATGATGTCCGGCCCGAGAAGACTTTCGACACGGTCCAGAATGCGCGGATCGCGTGCGACACGCAGCGGCACATCGGTGGCGAGATAGGTCGACTTCCTCAGATACTCCTCGACGGAACGCGGCAGGGTGCCCGCGTGATCCCGCTCGAGCGTCTCGAGCGCTGCGCGATGGCTCGCCACCTCGGCGGCACTGAACACATCGATCGGACATAGAAAACCGTTGCGCCGGTAGTCGGCTGTCTGAGCATCGTCGAGCGGCGTGGTCATGGGCTTGCTCCTCTGATCGGGATGAGGCGCAAGATTGCCGTCGGCGCCTGAGGGCACAAGGCGGGTCTCTTGCCCCAAGGATAAGCTCAGCTTATCCTTGGCAGATGGACATTCCGCGCATTCCGTCGCTCAACTGGCTGCGGGTCTTCGAGGCCGCCGCCCGCACCGGAAGCTTCGCCCGTGCCGCCGAGACGCTCAACATGTCGCCGCCGGCGGTCAGCCAGCAGATCCGGGCACTCGAGGGCCATCTCGGCCGGGACCTGTTCGAGCGGGGCCCGCGCTCGGTGACGCTCAATGAGGCCGGGCTCGCCTTCCTGCCAGTGGTTGCGGAGGCCCTCCACTCGATCGAGATGGCAAGTGCGAACCTGTTCGGTGACCGGCGCACCCTCCAGCTGACCGTGCAATCCTCCTTGCTGCTGGCTGCAGGGTGGCTTTCACCGCGGCTGCCGGTGTTCCAGCAGCGCCATTCCGGGATCCGGCTCACGCTGCTCAACGTGGTCCACGAACATCAGCCGGCCCGGGCCGATCTGACGATCACCTTCGGCAGACCACCCAGCACAACCGAGAACAGCGACCCTCTGTTCGGCGAGACGATTTATCCGGTCGCCCCGCCAGACATCGCGGCCGAGATCGCAACGCCCGGCGATCTGGCGGACTGGCCGTTGATCGAGATCGCGACCCACCGCGCCAACTGGTCGGCGATCCTGCCAAGCGGCGGGCCACCGCCCCGGATCATCTACACCGACAACACGCTCAGCGCTCTGTCGCTCGCGGCGGCCGGCGCGATCGCGCTGGCGCGCGCGCCCGCGTGCGGGGAGTTGCCCGCGCGGTTCGGCCTCGAGCCCTGTCTGCCCGGATACAGCATCGCCGGCGTGCAACGCTATTCGCTTGTCTATGGAACGCTGGGGCGGGCCGGGCGTCGGTTCCGCGACTGGCTGCTCGCCAATGCGGCAGAGGCACATCAGTCCATCAGGCTGTAGACGTAGATCGCTGCATCATCCCAGTCCCGCCGCGGGTTCTTTCGGCAGAAGTCCAGGGCGATCAGGTAGAGGTTGTCGTCCAGCACGCCCTTGCCCACGGCGGCATCGGTCGAGTAGTTGCGCGCGGTGAAATACCCGAGCAGCCACCACTTGTTGAGTGCCCGGAACAACTCGTCCGAATCCTCGCGCACAATGTCAGGACACTCGATGCTGCCCTTGACCGTGTAGGCAGGTGCACGCTCCGCGACGAGCATCGCAAGCAGAGCGGCGCCCGCCAATCCTCGTCTCCACATGATCTTCCCCTCGACAGCGTCGTGAATGAGGAGTGTTACCACGCGGCGGTAGAGGAACTGATAACGCGCGGCGCGCACGGGAACGGGCCGGCAAGGCCCCCGGGCCGGCTTCGCCAACTCGGGGGTCGATTGAGGTCATCGCACGGCGCGCGGGACGGCGCGCCTCAGTTGCCGGTCACCGACTTGATGGCCGCATCTGTCGCTGCATCCTTGACGGCGTCGGTTGCTGCGCCCTGGACGTCGGTGCTGGCCGCAGAGGTTGCTGTCGCGGAGGCTTCTGTGGCCGTATCGGTCGCGGTATCGGCGGTGTCAGTGGACGTGCCGAGCGCGGAATCGACCGCGGAGCCTGCGGCATCGGAGGCCGCATCCTGGGCTGCACCCTTCACTTGCTCGACGGCCGCGTCCTTGACCGCGTCGGTGGCGGCGTCTTTGACGAGACCCGTTGCAGACTGAGCGTACGCTGCACTCGTGGACAGGCCTGCGACACATACTGCGGCGACAATGACTTTGCGGAACATGGCGTTTTCCCTATGGCATGATTCTGGTCGCTGATGACCAGATCCCACTGTGGCACGCCAATGTCTCATTGCCACGACAGAGCACGGCCCCGATCCCGGATAAGAGGTATCTACGAGTAGGGATCAAGTGCGTCGCGCAGGGCGTCGCCCACGAACGAGAACGCCAGCACGACCAGGATCACCGGCACCATCGGCATGAGAACCCACGGGTAGATCTCGAGCGCGCCCAATCCGAGCTTCAGCCCATCGTTCAACATCAGCCCCCAGGACACCGAGGGAGACCGAATCCCGAAGCCCAGGAACGACAGCGCCGTCTCGCCCAGGATCATCGCGGGGATCGACAGCGAGGCCGACGCGATCAGGTGGCTCATGAAGTTGGGCGTCATGTGCACGCCGATGATGCGCTTGGGCGAGGCCCCCATGAGCTCGGCCGCGCGCACATAGTCCTCCTCTCGCAAGGCGAGGAACTTGGATCTGACGGCACGCGCCAGCCCCGGCCAATCGAGCAGCCCCAGAATTACGGAGATCATCGCGAACACGGCCAGCGAGTTCCAATGCACCGGCACCGCCGCTGAAAGCGCAAGCCAGATCGGAAGCTCCGGCAGCGAACGGAAAATCTCGATCAGCCGCTGTACGGTCGCATCGATCCATCCGCCGAAATAGCCCGCCATGCCACCCAGGATCAGGCCGATGGCAAAGCTCACGGACACGCCGATCAGCCCGATGGTGGTCGAGAGGCGCGCGCCGTAGATCATCCGGCTGAGCACATCACGGCCGAGCCGGTCCGACCCCAGCAGGAAAAGCTGACCGTTTTCCGGCGGGCAGATGATGCGAAAGCTCGACTCGAAGAGGCCGAGAAGCGGGTTGACCATGGGATCGTCGGTATAGGGCTCGCCGCAGGATGTGAGCACAGGCACAGGGAGCGGCGTCTCGCGATCCACCACGTTGCGCACGAGCCCGGTCTCGACATCGTAGACGGTCGCGGTCGCATAGGTGTGGAGCCCGATGTACTCCCCCTCGTGGAACAGATAGAGCCCCTGCGGCGGCGCGAAGATGTGGTCCTCGTGGATGCGGTTCGGCAGGTAGGGCGCGAAGAACTCCAGGAACGGCAGCAACGCGTATCCCACAGCCAGGAAGATCAGGCAGACCACCCCGAGCCGGTGGCGCTTGAAGCGGCGCCAGACCAGAACCCGCGTCGGCGCATCAAGATCGGCGCGGTCCAGCTGCTGGCGGTCCGCATCCGCGTCATAGGCCTCGGCCGCGACGTAGTGGGTGTTGCCGTCGGTCATCGAAGGTCCGTCTCTCTCGCCGCCTGCCGCCATCTCAGGCTCCGCGCCGCTGGCCGCCCAGCCGGATCCTCGGATCCAGCACGGCCAGCAGAATGTCCGAAATCAGCATGCCGACCAGGGTCAGCACCGATACGAACAGAAGGATGAAACCCGACATGAAAATGTCCTGGCTCTTGAGCGCCTGCAACAGGATCGGTCCGATTGTCGGCAGACTCATCACCACCGAGATCATGACCGACCCGGAGACGAGTTGCGGCGCCAGGTTACCGATGTCGGCGACGAACGGATTGAGCGCCATGCGCAGCGGATAGCGCACGATGCGCCGCACCGGCGAGACGCCCTTCGCGCGCGCGGTATCGACATATGGCTTGTTGAGCTCGTCCATCAGATTGGCGCGCAGCCGGCGCATCACCGCCGCCGCCGCCGATGTGCCGATGACGATCGTGGGCACGATCAGGTGCGTGAGGATCGAGAGGAACTTGTCCCAGCTCATCGGCTGGCCCTCGTACTCACGGGCCATCAGCCCGCCGATCGGGATATCGAAATATCGCGCCCCGTAGAACAGCATGATCAGCGCCAGCAGGAAGTTCGGTGTCGCGAGACCGATATAGCCGATCAGCGAGGCGGCATAGTCGATCCAGCTGTTCGCCCGGACCGCGGCGATGGTGCCGAGCGGCAGCGCCACGACGTAGACGAACAGGAGTGCGGCGAGATTGACGATCACCGTCATCCAGACGGTCTCGCCCACCACCTCCGCCACCGGCCGCTCGAGCTCGAAGGACCAGCCGAGATTGCCCTGCAGCAACCCGTCGAAGCCGTAGATGCCCGGCGCGAGCCCGATCCAGATCAGGTATTGCTGCCAGATCGGCTTGTCGAGCGCGTACTCGCGCATGATCGCCTCGGCCTTGGCGATGCCGGCCGCCTCGCCGGTCGCCCGCATCTCGGCGATCTCGTTCGACAGATAGTTGCCCTCGGGCAGGTTGATGATCACGAAGATCAGCACCGAGATGGCGGCCAGCGTCACGATCATCGTGAGCACACGGCGGATCAGGAAGATCAGCATGCCGTGCGCTCCTCGAAGCTCCGGGCGCGACCGAACACGTCGCGGCCTGGCGAGACGGTCACTCCCGCGCGGCGCATACTCGGCGCGCCAAAGAGCCAGAAGGAGATACCGCCATGCCTTCGGACATCGACACAAGGCGCACCGCCGAGAAGGCCCGCATCGTCGACGTGGCCACGCACCGCACCCTGCCCGCCTACTACTACACCGAACCCGACGTCCTTGCGCTCGAGAAGCGCCACCTGTTCTTCCGCACGTGGCAGTTCGCTTGCCATGTATCGGCCCTGCCGACGCCGGGTGCCTATGCGACGATGTCGATCTTCGATCAGGACATCGTGCTGGTTCGGGGCCAGGACGACGTGGTGCGGGCGTTCTACAATGTGTGCGCGCACCGCGGACACCGTCTCGTCGAGGGCAGCGGTGAAGCAGGCCGGCTCGTCTGTCCTTACCACGCCTGGACCTATGGGCTGGATGGCAGGCTCATTGGAATCCGGCGCGGCAGAGACACGACCCAGGTGCCGCGCTCCGAGATCTGCCTCGCCGAGATCCGTGTTGACCGGTTGCTGGACTTCTACTTCATCAATCTCGATCCGGAAGCAGACCCGCTCGCGAGCTACGCGGAAGGACTGGCCGAAGACATCGAGGCCGCCACCCCCGGCATTCGCACCTTCGAGCGCACGGGCAACTGGCGCATGTTCGATGAGCCCTTTGCATGCAACTGGAAGGCCCTCGTGGACAACTACCTCGAGTGCTACCACTGCGAGACCGCCCACCCGACATTCTGCGACATGTTCGATTGCACCGGCATTCGACACACGTTCGCGCGCCACCACATGCACCAGCACTTGCCCACGGCGATGAAGGCGGAGACCGCCGCGTACCGGCTCGATCTCGACCGCCACCTGCTGGACGGCAACTTCTGGTTCCTGTTTCCGAACACGCTGATCGGCACCGTGCCGGGCGAGCCGTCGATCAACGTCTCGCGCGTCATGCCGACGGGACCCGAGACCTGCATCCGCGACACCCAGCTTTTCGTGCGCCCGGGGGCGGATCCCGATCATCTGGCGGCGCGTGACGCCTTCGCCTCGGAAAAGGTCGGCGCGGAGGACCGCGCACTGGTTGAAAACGTCCAGCGCGGCATGCGCAGCCAGGGCTTCAACCAGGGGCACTACATCGTCGATCCGCATGAAGAGACCTTCACGGAAGAAGGCGTTCGGTTTTTCCACACGCGCTACGCGTCGGTCATGGAAGAGAGGCTCGCCGCCGAGACCCGGTGACACCACGCGCTGACGTGGCCGCGGGGCGAAGCGGCCATCTGCGCGTCGAGACGCGCAGCGGCAGACCGCACCGGTCTTCCGGCCCGCGCAAAGCGCGGGCATGGCCGCACCGCCCCGCCATCGCCGACGGCGCACGCAATCGGCCAACGGGCGCGTCACTGAGACGTGTCCTCGTCGAAATAGAACTCATCGATCCGGTGCACACCGAGCTGCCCGCCCGGATCCCAGGCATAGATGCCTTCATTCGGCACATTGCGCAGTCGGGCATCGCAGACAACGGGCATCGGCGCCCGGGCAACCGTTCCGATGACGAACACCTGATCCGCGTGGATCGCCAGCATGCGTTGCCATGCGGCCTCGCGACCGGCCTTGTTGGGCGCGCTCATCCAGGCTTCGAACTCGGACATCAGCGCCTTGGCCTCCGCCAGATCCGGCGCCTCACCGGCGGCGCCATAGGTCTGGTAGTGCTGGCCCCATTTCGGCCAGCTGTAGTTCGCCTGGTCGATCGGCGCGAGTTCGATCGGCGCAGTCTCAGACGTCGGGATGCCGATGTTCCAGCCGGACCACGCGACCATCATCGAGCGTCCCGCATAGGCTCGGTTGCGCAGGATGTCGCGATCCATCGCCTTCACATGCAGCCGGATCCCGATCTCGGCCCAGGTCGCCCCGATGATCTCGAGCGCATCCTCGACCTCCCGGCGCTCGCCCGCCGTCTCGATGATGATCTCCATCGGCCGGCCGTCCGACAGCAGCCGCACGCCCGCCGGTGTGCGCTTCCCGAGACCCGCCTCATCCAGGAGCCGGTTTGCCTCGGCAATGTCGAACCGGGCCCAGGCGGTGGCGTTCTCGTAGTTGAAGAACGGGCTCTCCTCGAGTGCTGAGACCCCGCGCTCGGCGGCCAGCCCGAAGTAGAGCACCTTGTTGATCGCCTTGCGGCTCACGCCGAGGCTCAACGCGCGGCGCACACGCACGTCGCGAAACACCTCGCGCCAAACCGGATCGATGTAGTTGAGGTTCGGATAGAGCGCGACCTCGTTGGCCGAGCCGGAGCGCCAGAGATGCGTGACATACCCCCGCTCCTTCTGGTTCTTCTTGAGCACCGGTGCGTCGGTGAAGCCGATCGAACGCGCCTGCAAGCTCGCCTCGCCCATGCTGGCCTTGGCGGGGATCAGTCCCGCGGCGGCGATTTCCAGCTCGACCCGGTCGAGATAGGGCAGCTGCCGGCCATCGCTGTCGATCCGATGATAGAACGGATTTCGCACAAGCTCGTAGCGCTGGCCGTTCTTCTTCGACGTGTTCCGCCAGGGCTGCAGCGTGGGCAGCTTGGGATTGTCGAGCTTGTAGAGATTGTCCTTCTTGTTGTGCAGCGCGGCCCAGTTCTTCTTGCCCGAGTCCTCGACTTTCTTGGCGAGCTTCTCGGGCGGCGCGTAATCCGCATGGTACTTCTTCATGAAATGCGACGGGCGGTAGATGTAGACAGGGCGTGCCTGGGCGAGCGCCGGCAGGAAACGCGGGTTCGGATGCGGCCAGGAGAACCGGATCGTGACCTCGTCGACGACATCGACCACCGGCTTCTCGCCACCGGCCAGCAGCTCGACCGGCGGACCGGAGGGCGACAGCTCCTCGTTGAGGGCCACGTCTTCCCACCAGTAGCGCAGATCCTCGGTGGTGAACGGCGCACCATCGGACCATTTGTGCCCGCGGCGCAGGTGCAGCGTGATCACCCGCCCGCCGTCCGTCACGTCGTAGGCGCGCAGGATGTCGGGCACCAGTTCGTAGTTGGCGTTGTAGCCCACCAGCCGCGCATAGCCCCAGACCGACATGTAGCGCACGTCCTTCGAGCGCGAGACGAACATGCGCATCGTCCCGCCGTGCTTGCCCGGCGTGCGCCCGCGCGCCTCGAGATCCACGATCATCGGCTCCTCGGGGATGCGCTCGGCCACCGGAGGCAGCGCATCGTCGGTCCCGGCGAGCGCCGCGATCTCGGGCGTCTCGATCAGGGTGAGGGGAGCGGTCAGGGCGGGCGCGGCGAACAGGGCCGCGGCAAGGGCAAGGGCGGTGGTTCTGATCATGCTGCCTGTCTCACAAGATGGCCGGGGGATACTTCGACGAGGGCGGGCGCCCGCTCGCCTTCATAGCGGAACGGATCGGGCCAGCTCTCGGGCGCGCCGGCACCTGCGGCCACCGCGTCCAGATCGAGCCTGCTGTCCATGTCCGCCTCGGGGCTCGCGGCGATGAGGGCCCGTGTGTAGGGGTGGCGCGGGTCGTTGAAGACGCAGTCCGCCGCGCCTTCCTCGACGACGCGGCCGCGGCGCATCACCGCGACGCGGTCGGAGAGCTGGGCCACGACGGCCAGGTCGTGGCTGATGAAGAGGTAGCTGAGCCCCAGCTCCTCGCGCAGCTCCGCCAGAAGCTCGAGCACTTCCTTCTGCACCGAGACGTCAAGGGCCGAGGTCGGCTCGTCGCAGACCAGAAGCTCCGGCTCGAGCGCCAGCGCACGGGCAATCGCGATGCGCTGGCGCTGCCCGCCCGAGAACGCATGCGGGAAGCGCGCCAGATGATCGGGGCTCAGCCCGACCCGGCGCATCAGATAGGCGGCGCGCTCGCGCTGCTCGGCGCTGGTGCCGACATCGTGGATGCGCATCGGCTCGGTGAGGATGTCCTGCACCGACATGCGCGGGCTCAGCGCCGCGTAGGGGTCCTGGAACACCATCTGAGCGCGGCGGCGGAAGGACTTCAGCTCCGCTCCCGAGAGCTCGGCTATCGCATGACCCACCCCGTCACGCCCGCAGAACGTCATTTGCGCCCCCGGGTCGGGCCGCTCGGCGCGCAGCACGAGCTTCGCCACGGTCGACTTGCCCGATCCGCTTTCTCCCACCACCGAGACGGTCCGGCCGCGCTCGAGCTGCATCGAGTAATCGATGAGCGCCTGGACCGGCGGGTCGTCTTTGCCGAAGTTGCGTCGCCGTCCCGGATAGGTCTTGGACAGCCCCTTCACCGTCAGAATCGCGTCGGTACCGGGCTCCGTGAAGCAGGCCATGTTGTCAGGCAGATCCGGGGCCGCCTCGATCAGCGCCTTGGTGTAGCCATGCCCCGGCGTGCCGAGCACCGCGCGCGCCGGGCCGCTTTCGACAATCTTGCCGCGGCGCAGCACCACCACCCGGTCCGCCATGTTGGCGACCACACCGAGATCGTGGGTGATCATCACAACCGCCATGCCGTGCTCGCGCTGCAAACGGTTCAGCAGGCCCAGCACCATGGCCTGCGTTGTGACGTCGAGCGCTGTGGTGGGCTCATCGGCAATCACGAGGCTCGGCCCGGCCACCATCGCCATGGCGATCACCGCGCGCTGGCGCAGCCCGCCCGACAGCTCGAAGGGATAGGCCGACCAGGCCCGTTCGGGATCGGGAAAGCCCACCTCCTCGAACATGTTCAGGACCGCAGCCTTGCGATGCTCGGCGTTCTGGTCGCCGTGAACCTTCAGCACCTCCGCCACCTGGCTGCCCACGGTGTGCAGCGGGGAGAGCGCGCTCATCGGCTCCTGGAAGATCATCGAGATGCCGGTGCCGCGAATCTGGCGCAGCTTGCGATGGTCGATCGACAGCAGGTCGATCTCCTTGCCATCGAGGGTCAGCAGCGCCTGTCCCGAGATCACGCGGGCGGCACGCGGCAACAGACCGATCAGCGACTTGCCGGTGAGGGTCTTTCCGGAACCCGATTCGCCAACAAGCGCAAGCACCTCGCCGGCGTCTATTGAAAAGGAAACACCCTCCACGACGGGCGGCAGAAGCCCCGGAGGCCCGAAGCAGATCGAGAGGTTCTCCACTGCCAGCAGCGCCATGCCTTGTTCCGGCGATCCGTTCTGTTACGAGCTCGTTTCACGCGATCGAAAGAATGCGTCATCAACGCGCCGCGTCGCAAGCACACTTTTTCCGACGTCTGTTTCACAATCCGATAACGCGCAAGCCGAGGATTGGTTGTCGGCGGCGCAGAATATGCCGAAAGCACCGTGGTGCCTGCGCGCCGTGAGGTCGTTTGCCGCTTCACCTCCACCCTCTTGGCGATGATTGTGACCGTGCTGGCCATGCGAATCGGTTCGGCACGCCTTCGTGCGATGTTTTCCTGCTGAACAGGCTGTTCTGCGGTCCGGCTAGCCGTCTGAGCCGACCGAAACCGGGACACCCTTTGCCAGCGAATTGCTCACGGTCGAGATCGCTTCGGCGCGGCGCACCAGCACCGCGGGGTCCGAGCCGTCCGCCATCTCGCAGTCGACACAGGTCCGGGCGGCGGTGACGATCAGGGGATCCCCCTCGAGATCGATCGTGACGTCGACGCCGAGGCGCGCGATCTCGAGGTCCATGTCGTGCGCCAGGTACCTCAGGTCATTGCAGAAGCACCCCCCGATCGCGAGCGCCAGAAGCTGACCACCGTTGAACCCCAGCCCCCTGCCGCCTGCCTTTCCGACGGGTCGATCCACCACGATGGTGTGCACGCCCGCCCAGCCCAGCGCGGCCTCGGTTCCGTCCACGTTGCGAAACTCGACTGTCATGCTTGCCATGATGTCCCTCTCAGACGTGCCGGGCGAATTTACCGCAGCACAGCCGGTGGGAGAACGCCCTCAGCGCGCCTCACGCAAGCGGGGCTCGCCGGGCGCGAGGCGCATGTCCGCCACGCGGGCCGACATCTGGCGAATCGGCTCGTAGTCTTCGTCATCCGCCGGCAACATGTCCCGCGGCAGACAGGCTTCATCGGATCGAAGCGCCGCCCCCAACAATGCCCCGTAGATCGCGGGCTTCTGCGCCTGGTGCCGCGGCGCCGTGATGAACGGCAGCGCGGGCATGGCGCGGCTCCAGTCGACCACGGCAAGACGGGCATGGCGCGCGGGCTCGAACTCTGCAAAAAGCGCCCAGGCCACCGCATCGATCGCAGCGATGTCCGCCTCCCCGTCGGCGACCATCTGCGCCGAAGAGCGGTGCGCACGCGAAAGCTTGATGCTGCCGAAGAAGGGCCCCTCGCGATCGAGCTTGGCCTTCTGCAGGGCATCGGCCAAAGCGTTGCAACCAGACTGGCTGCCGTATTCGTTGACCGCTGCCGTGCGCCCGCGGAACTTCGCCAGAGTGCCGGTGTCCTCGCGCCTGCAGATCAGCGCCGAGCGGTACGTCCCGCCTTCGGCGCCCTCGATCCCGTAGCAAGGCCTGCCGACAATCAGCGCATCGCCACAACGGCCGGAGACATAGGGGAGCCCGCAGGTCTGGCCGATCAGCAGGCCGGGATCCCTCCAGGGCGCCGAGATGTCCCCCGACCGTGTCAGGTCCGAAGGTGCGTCGACCCCCACCTCGGCGAGCTCGCGATGCACGCGGCGCCAGAACCGGTCGGTGCGGCCTGCGGCTTCCGGCCAGTCATACATTTGAAGCGCGGCGATCACTCGGGTCGGTCCGCCTCGCCATTGCGGCGCAGGAACGGATGCACCACCGGCTCTCGCGCGCGCAGCAGCCATCGCCGCGCCACAGCACCGTAGCCCTTGAAGTGGTAGCCGCCGTTCCCTTCGAGCACGCCATCGCGCAGCGAGCGCCAGTGCCGGGGGAGGTCGTACCAGGGCATCGTCGGATTGGCGTGGTGCACGGCATGGAGATTGTTGTTGAGAAACAGCAGGCTGAAGAACGGATCCGCCTCGACGATGGCCGTGCGCTCGCCGGGCCGGTCGGCCGCACGGTGTTCGATGAACGTCCGGATCATGATCAGCGACAGCCCGGGATAGGCCACCGCAAGCAGATAGGTCAGGACCCCCACATCGGCCGCGACGAGAAACCCGATCACCGGAATCATGCCGAGCCCGTGGCGCAGCCAGGCGTCAACGATCTCGCGATCTCCTGCCCTCATCGCCCTCAGTTCGGCGCGGTAGAACCCGAACAGCGACAACGCCGGGCCCAGCACGAAGCGACCCAGCAGCGTTGCGTTCGCGCGGAACAGCAGCCGGCGGATGGAACACTGGCGCGACCAGACCTCCTCGGCCAGATACCAGCTCTCGGGATCGTCGTAGGGATCGGTCAGCCGCTCGTCGTGATGATGGCGCAGGTGGGTCTGGCGAAACCGCCTGTAGGGGATCAGCAGCCCGAGCGCCGGAAACACCAGCGCCTCGTTGAGGGCGGCACTGCGGGTCGGGTGACCGTGCAGCGCCTCGTGCTGCAATGAAGAGTGAAACGTGACGAGAATGGCCGCCGGAAGGACGAACGCCCAGCCAAGAACATCAGCATACCAGATCGTCAGCAACCAGCCAGCATAGCAGCCCGCCAGAGCACCCCAAGTCGGCCATTCCGTGTGCGAACGGCCAAGGGGCGCCCGGCGGGGAGAAACTCCCACACCCATTTCCGCTCCTTGGTCGAATGATGCTTCACATATACGTGATCCGGCAAGCGGACACTATCGTGAGAGCGACATGGCCGCGCGAAAGCATGTCGGATTCGGACATCGATTCGCGCCAGAGTGGCAAACGGGCGAATCGGAGGTGCGGAATGTGGATCGAGACCGTCGACGAGGCGAGCGCAACAGGCAGGCTGCAGGTGCTCTATGGCAGGGTCGTCGGGCCTGACGGGCACGTCGACAACATCATGCGCGCGCACTCGTTGCGCCCGCACACGATGGAAGGCCACATGGCGCTCTACAAGGCGGTGCTGCATCATACCTCCAATCGGGTGGAGAAGTGGCTGCTCGAGACAATCGGCGTGCATGTGAGCCTGCTGAACCGATGCGCCTACTGTGTCGAACATCATTTTGCGGGCCTGTGCCGGCTCCTGGATGAAGATCGGGCGCGGGCGATCCGTGAGAGCCTCGAGGCGGGCAAACCCGAAATCGCGCTCGATCCGCCCGCGGCGGCGGCGGTCGGCTATGCCGAGGCACTCACCACCCAGCCTGCGCAGATGGACGCCGCAGCGGTCGATCGCCTGCGCGCGGCCGGATGGGATGACGGTCAGATTCTCGAGATCAACCAGGTCGCGGCGTACTTCGCCTATGCCAACCGCACGGTGCTGGGGCTCGGCATCACGACGGACGGCGACACGCTGGGGCTCTCGCCCTCCGGCGAGGACTGGTCGCACCGCTGAGCCACCCGACGCCTCCCGAAACTGCGACTTGACCCGGGCAGAGGCTCACTGGAACAGGTGCGCATGGCACGCCTGTTCGCTCTCGGCGCAATTCTGTTGGTGATGCTGCTCGGCATCGGCGCCGGGCTGGCCCCCATCTTCACGACGTCCGAACCGGATCGGCCCCGCCGCGAGATCGTGGCCATCTCTCGCATCGCCAGCACGCTGGAGACCCCCGTCCCCGTCCAGATCGGTGACTGGCGTCTGGCCATCCCCGCCGCATACTTCGACGCGCCTCTCCAGAAGGACAGCCGCGAGGAGGAATTCCTCACCGAGGACGGCTTTCATCGCGTCGGCGGTGTCTTCATGATCACCGAACTGCCCGACCTGACGGCCCGCACGAAAGACTCGTACGAGGAATGGCGCAAGCACCGAGGCTACAAGGAGAGCCGCTGGATCAACGTGCTGCTGAATCGTGAGCCCGGGAGGGCGGGCCCTCTGACACGATGTTTCGAGATTTTTTCTGGGACCAGCTTCTCAAACGCTCAATTCGCGAAAGTGGCGAGGTGCACGGCTCTACTGGCTGGCAGTCGATCGTGCGCAGAAAGACAACTTCGTCAAATTCGAGAACGGCGAGCGGACGGTCTTTATCACCTGCAACCAGATCGGCAGCGTGCCCTATCCCGGATGTCAGCACTTCATCCGAGTTCGTCCTGCTCTCAATGCGCAGGTCAGTTATGGCCGTCAGTACCTGCCTCGTTGGCAGGAAATCGAGAGCAAGATCCGCGCCCGAATTGACGGCTTCATCGCGGCCGCGGACCCCGATACCTGACTGCAAAGGTTTGAATACGGCCCGTGCATGGGATGTGCATGGCCCGTGCATCGGGGTGTCCTGACGTCATCCCGGCAGCGCCCCGGCGGGTGACAAAATCTCAACCTTCCGGGTGCGTGCACGCCATCTGCCCAGATGCGGTTTCGGGAGCGCCCGCGGGCGCTATATGCTGCGGGGATGGACCTGCCCTCCCCCTTTGCCGAGTGGTTCGCCAAGCGCGGCTGGACGCTGCATCCCCACCAGCGCGCGCTGCTGGGGGCCGAGGCGCAACACACGCTCCTGATCGCGCCGACCGGTGCCGGCAAGACCCTTGCCGGATTCCTGCCCTCGCTGATCGAAATCGCAGCGCGCGAGGGGGGTGGTCTGCACACCCTCTACGTCTCGCCGCTGAAGGCGCTGGCCACCGACATCGGACGCAACCTGCGCGGGCCGGTGGCCGAGATGGACCTGGCGATCCGCATCGAAGACCGGACCGGTGACACCACGGCCTCGGTCAAGGCACGCCAGCGCCGCGACCCGCCGGACATCCTGCTGACCACGCCGGAGAGCCTTGCCCTGATGTTGAGCTGGCCGGAATCTCTCGGCATTTTCAGCAGCCTGGAGCGCGTGATCGTGGACGAGGTGCACGCGCTTGCCGGATCGAAACGCGGCGATCAGCTCTCGCTGGGGCTCGCCCGTCTTGGCCGGCTGGCGCCAGGTCGGCGTCTGACCGCGCTCTCGGCAACGGTCGAGAACCCTGACGAGATCGGCGCCTGGCTCGCGCCCGAGGGCTGCGCCATACACCTGGCCGATGCGGGGCCCGAAGCCGAGATCGGCATTCTCGACGATGCCGGGGTTCCGCCGTGGGCCGGTATGGGCGGGCGCTATGCAGCGGCTGCGGTGATGGACCAGGTCCGGGCCAACCGGACCACGATCATCTTCATCAACACGCGGGCTCAGGCGGAATTGTTCTTTCGTGCCCTATGGTTGGCCAATGAGGAGGGGCTGGCGATCGGGCTCCACCACGGCTCGCTGGCGCGGGAGGCACGCCTGAAAGTCGAGGCGGCGATGGCGGCGGGCGAGCTGCGGGCCGTCGTTGCCACGGGATCGCTCGATCTGGGTCTCGACTGGGGGGATGTGGATCTCGTCATCCAGATCGGTGCACCGAAGAATGTGCGCCGGCTCGTGCAGCGGATCGGGCGGGCGAACCACCGCTACGACGCACCGTCACGCGCGCTGATGGTGCCTGCCAACCGGTTCGAAGTGATCGAGTGTCATGCCGCCCTGAGTGCGGTAAGAGAAGGCGAGCTCGATGGCGAACCGCTCCGCCGAGGCGGACTGGACGTTCTGTGCCAGCACATGCTGCTCATCGCATGCGCGGGCGATTTTGCGGCGGACACGCTCTTTGAGGAGGTTAAGTCCTCGGGGGCCTATCAAACCCTGAGCCGCGCTGACTTCAATGCCTGCCTAGACTTCTGCGCGACGGGCGGCTACGCGCTCAAAGCCTATGAACGCTGGCACCGGCTGATCCAGAAACCCGACGGGCGCTGGCGATTGCGGGACCCGCGTGCAAGCCGCGGGCTCCGCATGAACGTGGGCACAATTGTCGAACCCGAGTATCTCAAGGTGCGCATGGGCCGCGGCCGAGGGGGAGCACTGCTCGGCGAGGTCGAGGAAGCCTTCGCAGCGACGCTCACACCGGGCGACAGCTTCCTGATCGGCGGACAGGTGGTGCGCTTTGACGGGATGCGCGAGCTTGGCATGCAGGTCAGCCCGTCGCCCGGCAAGGAGCCGAAGATCGCTGTCTTCTCCGGGACGAAGCTCGCCACGTCGACCCAGCTTTCGCATCGCGTGATGCAGATGTTCGAGAACCCCGCGCACTGGAGCGCCCTGCCCGCCCCGGTCCGTGAGTGGCTCGAGCTGCAGCGGCGATACTCCGCGTTGCCGGGTCCGAACCGACTGCTGGTCGAGACTTTCCCGCGTGGCGACCGGCACCACATGGTCATCTACGCGTTCGCAGGCAAGAACGCGAACCAGACGCTAGGGCTCATCATCAGCCAGCGCATGGAGGAGGCGGGGCTGGCGCCACAGGGCTTCGTGACCAACGACTACGCGCTGATGCTCTGGGGAATGTGCGACGTGCAGGATCCGGCCGCGCTGATCTCTGGCGACGGCCTGACCGAGAGCTTCGAGACCTGGCTTGCCGGCAACACCGTCATGAAGCGCACCTTCCGCAACATTGCCGTCGTCACGGGTCTGATCGAGCGCAACCTGCCGGGCAAGCGGCGCACCGGACGACAGACGACATTTTCGTCGGACATCCTGTACGACACGCTCCAGAGGTTCGAGCCCGACCACCTGTTGATGCGCATCACGCGGCAGGAGGCCTTGCGCGGCCTGGTCGATTTCGGCCGGATCGAGGAAATGTTGGCGCGATCAGACGGCGTTCTGCATCACGTGCGGGCCAACCGGGTGACGCCGCTCGCGGCACCTCTGTTTCTCGAGCATGGGCGCATCGGCTTGCGCGGTGGCAGTGCTGAGGAAAAGCTGCTGGAGGGGGACGCCGGGCTGATATCGGAACTCCTGCCCGAGATCTCGCCCGAACGAGACGCTTGAACTTTCCGGGAGATCACCCGAAGCTGACGTTCTGCAAGCGGGAGGGGATATGCCGTTTCAGCAGATTGTATCAGAGAAGATTTCTACAGCGGTTGTTCAGCAATTTGAGGAGCTTATCCTTCAGGGCATCCTCACGCCGGGCGAAAGACTGCCGTCGGAGCGCAGCCTGTCCGAGCAGATGGATGTCTCCCGGCCGACCCTGCGCCAAGCACTTGCCGAACTCGAAGGCCGCGGTCTTATCGTGACGCGCCCCGGCGGAGGGACCTTCGTGGCCGAAGTGCTCGGGTCAGCCTTCGCAGCACCGCTGATCGAGCTATTCGCCACCCATCAGCGCGCGTTGTTCGACTATCTCGCCTTCAGGCGCGACCTGGAAGGCCTTGCTGCGAGCCGTGCCGCCGAGGTGGCGACTGATGCGGACATCTCGGTGATCCGAAGTGTGTTTGCTCGCATGGAATCAGCATCCGCCAAGCGCAATCCCGAAGAAGAAGCGGGCATCGACGCCGAGTTTCACATGGCAATCGTCGAGGCGGCGCACAACGTCGTCATGCTCCACATGATGCGCACGCTCTACGATCTGCTGGTGCGCGGCGTCTGGTACAACCGTTCCGTGATCTATTCGCTCCGCCACAGGCGCATGCAGCTTCTCGAGCAACACCGCGCAATCCTGGATGCCGTGTGCAACCATGATCCGGTGGCTGCGCGCCTGGCTGTAGAAGCACACATGGATTTCATCGAGGCCTCGCTGCGCGAAGCCGACCGCCAGCGCAGCCGTGAACAGATCGCTGCATTGCGCCAAAGCTATGAGCAGCGCCGCAGCGGACGACAACGAAGCTAGAGCGGAAACCGATCAGTCTGGATCATATCCTGCCGCGCTGAAGTAGCTGGCGCACTCTCGAGGCGTGAACATGTCGACGATCCGGCCGATGGCGCTCCACAATCCCTCGACAGTCCGCTCGGCGGCCTTTCGCAGAATTGCCTTCATGCGGGCGAACGCGTTTTCGATCGGGTTGAAGTCCGGGCTGTAGGGCGGGAGGAACAACAGGGTCGCGCCGGTTTCATCGATCATTTCACGGACACGAGGTCCTTTGTGACTGGACAGGTTGTCCATGACGACGATTTGGCCGGGGCGCAGTTCTGGGACCAGCACCTGTTCGACATAGGTCTCGAACGCAGTGCGGTTGATCGGCCCCGAGATGACGAAAGGGGCCAGCATGCCGTGCAGTGACAATGCACCGATGAACGTCGGTGTTCCAGTGCCCGTGCGGTGCCCCCAATGCGCAGGCGCTCACCCCGACGGCATCGCCCGTGGGTGCGGGTCATGTTGGTCCTGGCACACGTCTCGTCAATGAAGATAAGACGTGCCGGATCGAGGTCAGGCTGGGCGTCGAACCATGCCCGGCGCTCTCTCAGGACATCCGGCCTGTCCTGCTCGGCAGCATGGCCAGTCTTTTTTGCGCGTCATGCCGTGACGGATCAGGAAGCGCTGGATCGTGCCGTACCCGAAGGCGAGCCCCATCCTGGACAACTCGAGCCGCAGTTCCCGGATCGTGATGTCCGGTGTCGCCTCAAGCATGACCAGGATCGTATCAGCGTGCGCTTCGATCGTGTCAGATCGCCGGTCACCGCCCAACGGTCCGGGTCGGGGATCGCCCTGGTGCCGCGACATCGATCGCCAGCGGCTCACGCTGGCCGCACTGACACCGAAGCGCTCAGCTGCAGTTCGATGCGAGGCGCCGGCATCAACTGCCGCAACGACACGCGTTCGAAGATCGAGAGAAAGAGCCTTGGACATTCTGACCAGCCTCCTCCTCCGGTCAGTAGTATGAATCAGAAAACTGTCCCGATGGGAATCCCCTGCGATTCGGTCAGATCGGAGACCGCTCTAGTCACGCGCCGACGTGTGGAGGTCTAGGCAGGCTTCTGCAGCATCCGCCCCAGCCGGCGCCCGCCGAGGATGTGGACATGAAGGTGTGGCACCTCCTGCACACCGTCCTCACCGGTGTTCGAGATCATGCGGAACCCGTTGCCGCCGGCGCTCGCTGCGGCGCCCGTCTCCCGGCAAACCCGGCCGATGGCGCGGGAGAAATCCGCAATTTCAGCATCGGATGCCTCGGCGGCGAAGTGGTCAAAGTTGACGTATGACCCCTTCGGGATCACCAGCACATGCACCGGGGCCTGCGGCTGGATGTCGTGAAACGCCAGCGAGTGCTCGGTCTCGAGCACGGTCTTGTTCGGAATCTCACCCCGCAGGATCTTGGCGAAAATGTTCTGATCGTCATAGATGTAACTCATCGGCCCGGTCTCCCCAGCATCGCTTGCGCACGGTATGGGGACGCCTGTCAGGTCGGTCAACGAAAACCATAAGGGCACGAGAAACCGCATGTCATCCGGCAGGACCATCCACTTTTTGCTGCACGTTCCGAAGTGCGCGGGCACAACCGTCGAGGATCACTTCGCCCGGCATCTGGGACCGCGGTTCATGCTCGCCCCACGCTGGGAGAGCGTCTGGCGCAATTTCGTGGGCAACCGCTATCCCGACCTGGACGCCGGGAAGGTGGCGGATGTTGTGGCCGTGTCGGGGCATTCGTTGAGTGTCTCGATGATGCGGAGCTTTCTCTCCGCCGACATTCGTTGCTCGGTGCTCCTGCGTGACCCCCTGGGATATCTGCTGTCGTTCTACAACTACCGCTGGACCCGCTTTGAACAGGGTTATGGCCCCCGCCCGCCCGAGTTCGCCGCCTGGTACGCGGCGCAGCGGCGCAATCCGATCTCCCGGTTCCTGCTCAATCGATTTTTCGAGTGGGGTGTCCCGGCGATCTACGGGCTCTCGTCGACCGCGCGGCTGAGCTGGCTGGAGACGCGGCTTGCCGACTTCCACTTTGTGGGGAGCTACCGGCGCGCGGGCGAGATGATTGCGGGGGTCAGCCGCGAACTGGGAGTGCCTGAAGCGGTCGAGGATCGCAATGTGACCCGAAGCCCGAAGCTCGCGCCTCAGGAAATTCCAGATGCGCTGCGCGCTCGTATCGTCCGAGACAACGCGCTGGATGCAGCGCTGTTCGAACGCTGGAAGGAACGAGGCTGGAAGGGTGCGCCGTCAGACCCCGCGCCTGCATTGAGCAGTTTTGATCAGCCCCGCTACGTGGTTGGAGACATCTCAAGTGTCATCGCGCGGAAGTTGAGCTGATCGCTAGGCGTGCTCACTGCGCGTCAGCGCCAGAAACACATCTTCGAGATCCGGCTCCTCGGTTGTGATGTCCGTCACCTGGAACCCGGCCGCTGCAGTCCGCTCGATCAGGTCCGGTGCACTGACACGGCTGCGTGAGTATGTCAGGCAGACCGTTTCAGGCGTGCGCAGGCTCACCTGGACGTCTTGCCCCAGATCGGGCAGCGTGGCGATTTCGTCGGCCAGCCGGAGAACCAGGGTCTTGGCATCGAGCCGGCTGAGCAGCACCGACGTGCGATCGCAAGCCACAACCTCACCGTGGTTGACGATGGCGATGTGCTCGCACATCTCCTCGGCCTCCTCCAGATAGTGCGTGGTCAGGATCACGGTAACCCCATTGTCGTTGAGCTCGCGCACATAGGACCAAAGCATCTGGCGCAGCTCGATATCGACGCCCGCAGTCGGCTCGTCGAGCACGAGCACCGGAGGGCTGTGCACCAAGGCCTTTGCCACCAACAGACGACGGCGCATGCCCCCCGACAGCGAGCGCGAGTAGGCATGGGCCTTGTCCGCAAGGCCGACGCGGTCGAGGATCTCCATCGTCCGTCTCTGCGCCTTGGGGACACCATAGAGCCCCGCTTGCACATCGAGCGTGCGCGCCGGCGTGAAGAACGCGTCCAGGTTCAGTTCTTGCGGCACCACCCCGATGGCCGCGCGGGATTGACGAGGGTTGACGTCCTGGTCAAATCCCCAGATGCGCACGGAACCCGAGGACTTCACGACCAGACCCGCAAGGATGTTTATGAAAGTCGACTTGCCGGCACCGTTTGGACCGAGAAGACCGAAGATCGACCCCGCCGGAATGTCGAGATCGATGCCCTTGAGCGCTTGCTTGGCCTCACCCTGCCCGGATGCTGCGTAGGTCTTCACCAGTTGGCGGACTTCGATTGCATTTTCTGGCATGGGAGGTGTTCCGGTTGGACAGGATGCCGCGCTCGCGTAACAGGTGTACACCGCTTCGGTCAAACACCGCGCGTTGATGCCGCACCCGCGCACTGTCCTTGCCCACTCGGCGCGCTGCGCTAGAATGCGCCCGCCGCGCGACGGGCGCAGAAGACGGAGAGCAGTTCAATGCCCAAGGATGCCCCCGAAACAGAGATCGTGACCACTCGCCGGATCTCGTGCGATGGCGGCGGCGGCGCGCTGGGACATCCGCGCGTCTGGCTCACGATTGGCGACGAGGGTTGGGTCAAGTGCGGCTACTGCGACAAGTGCTTCGTGCTCGCTGAGAGTGCGGCCTCGCACTGAGCACCATCGACGGCGATTCCTGCTGGTCTTTCGCGCACCCATCCCGTTCAATGCCCACCTGCAACAGGCGGAGTGGGTAAATGAGCGGCATCGGCGAGGGCGATCATCTCTATTTGATCGATGGATCGGCCTATATTTTCCGGGCGTATCACGCGCTGCCGCCACTGACCCGTAAATCCGACGGATTGCCCATCGGGGCGGTTTCCGGCTTCTGCAACATGCTGCACAAGATGGTCTCGGGCTTCGGCACCAAGGGGCCAACTCATCTGGCTGTGATCTTCGACTACTCCTCGAAGAGCTTCCGCAACGAGATCTATGACGACTACAAGGCCAATCGCCCGCCCCCACCCGAAGATCTGGTGCCGCAATTCCCGCTGATCCGGGATGCGACACGGGCCTTCGGCCTCGCCTGCATAGAGATGGAAGGCTACGAGGCGGACGATCTGATGGCCACATACGCCGTTGAGGCGCGTGCGGCGGGCGCTGCGGTCACGATCGTCTCCTCGGACAAGGACCTGATGCAGCTGGTCGGCGGCGGCGTCATGATGCTCGATCCCATGAAGAACGCCGAGATCGGAGCGGAGGAAGTCGAGAAGAAGTTCGGCGTCGGGCCGGAGCGGGTCATTGACGTACAAGCGCTCGCGGGCGACTCGGTCGACAATGTGCCCGGCGCGCCCGGGATCGGTGTCAAAACCGCAGCACAGCTGATCAACGAGTTCGGCGATCTGGAGACGTTGCTCGCGCGCGCGCAGGAGATCAAGCAACCCAAGCGCCGGCAGACACTGATCGAGTATGCAGAGCAGATCCGCATCAGCCGCGAACTGGTGACCCTGAAGACAGATGTCCCGCTCGAACACGCCATAAGCGAGTTCGTGCTCGGAGCCCCGGATGCCGAGCGGCTCCTCGCCTTTTTGACGGACATGGAGTTTCGCACGCTCACGAACAGGATCGCCGAAGCGCTCGGTGTCGATGCGCCCGTGAAGGCTGCGTCCGGAGACAAGGCCGGTGCCGGCGAGGGATCGACCCCCGCCGGCACCGACCGGCGCGGGACTGCCGACTGGGCACCAGGTGCTGAAGTCAAGCTCCCTGAAATCGACACAAGCGCATATGAGACCGTCACCACCACCGAGGCACTGGTCAGAATCGTCGAGGATGCGCGGGAGACGGGCGTTCTCTGTGTCGATCTCGAAACGACGTCCCTGGACGAGATGGTCGCGGAGATCGCAGGCATCGCCCTTTCGACCCGGCCGGGGATGGGCGCCTACGTTCCTGTGGCCCATGTCTCGGGCGAGAACGACCTGCTCGGAGAGCTTGCCCGCGCGCCCGGTCAACTCGATCTTGATGATGCGCTCGACGTGCTGCGTCCGGTGCTGTGCGATCCGGCGATCGCCAAGGTCGGGCAGAACTTAAAGTACGACATCAAGGTCCTTGCCCGCCATCATGTCGAGGTCACCCCCATCGACGACACAATGCTCATCTCGTACGCACTCGACTCGGGGCTGGGCGGGCACGGCATGGACGATCTCTCGGAGCGTCACCTCGGCCATCGCCCGATCCCGATCAAGGAGCTCATCGGCTCGGGCAAGCAGGCGATCACCTTCGACCGGGTTCCGGTCGAGGACGCCAGCAAGTACGCCGCCGAAGATGCAGACATCACGCTGCGCCTTTGGCACCGGCTGAAGCCGCGACTGGCGGCAGAGCGGGTCTCGACCGTCTACCACACGCTCGAACGCCCGTTGATCCCTGTGCTTGCACGCATGGAGATGAACGGCATTCGCGTTGACCGCGATGTGCTGGGGGCAATGTCAAACCGCTTCGCGCAGAAGATGGCGGAGTTCGAAGACGAGGTCTATGGGCTCGCGGGGCGCAAGTTCACCATCGGCTCACCAAAGCAGCTGGGCGAGATTCTGTTCGACGAGATGGGGCTCGAAGGCGGCAAGAAGACGAAAACCGGGGCTTGGGGAACAGGCGCGGATGTGCTCGAGGTGCTGGCGGCCCAGGGTCATGATTTGCCGGCCCGCGTGCTGGACTGGCGCCAGCTCTCGAAGCTGAAATCCACCTACACGGACGCCCTGCCGGAGCACATCAACGCCGAGACCGGGCGAGTGCATACTTCGTTCTCTCTGGCCTCGACCTCGACGGGGCGTCTGGCCTCCACCGATCCGAATCTGCAGAACATTCCAGTGCGCACCGAAGAGGGACGCGCGATCCGCACGGCGTTTGTTGCGGAGGACGGCAACGTCATCCTGTCGCTTGACTACTCCCAGATCGAGCTTCGCATACTTGCCCACATCGCCGGCATCGATGCGCTGAAGCAGGCGTTCCGGGACGGCCTGGACATCCACGCGATGACCGCGTCAGAAGTTTTCGGCATACCGATCGAGGGTATGGACCCGATGGTCCGCAGACGTGCAAAGGCGATCAATTTCGGGGTGATCTACGGAATATCGGCCTTTGGGCTTTCAAACAATCTGAGGATCCCGCGCGCGGATGCTCAGGCTTTCATCGACGCATACTTCGAAAAGTTTCCCGGCATTCGCCAGTACATGGATGAAACCAAGGCGCATGCCCGGGAGAAGGGCTATGTCGAGACGCTGTTCGGGCGACGTATCCACACGCCCGGCATCACCCAGAAGGGGCCGCATCGCGGTTTTGCCGAACGTGCGGCGATCAACGCGCCCATTCAGGGCACAGCCGCCGACATCATCCGCCGCGCGATGATCCGAATCCCTGACCAAATGGCGGCAGCAGGTCTGAGCGGGCGCATGCTGCTCCAGGTGCACGACGAGTTGTTGTTCGAAGTCCACGAGGCCGAAGTCGACGATACCATAGCGACCGTGCGCGCGGCGATGGAGGGTGCTGCCTTGCCGGCTGTTGCGATCACGGTGCCTCTCGTCGTCGATGCGGGGCGGGGGCAGAGTTGGGCCGAGGCGCACTGATGCGTCCGCGGCGAGTGTCTATTCAAACGTCTCGGCCGTGAAAAACAGACCAGTCGCATCGATGCCGGGCACGGGCTCTGGACTGAAGTTCCGGATCACCGGCGTGTTCGAGCCTCCAACCAGCCAAAGTGTGCAAGTCCCAGACGCGCGGGTGCCAAAACGTTGCATCCTCGGATTGCCGCGCATCGGGAGGCGGCAGCGCGCCGCCGACGGTCGTCTGACCGGGCACCTCCTCGCTTGTCGGGTAGAGGTCGATCGACCCATCCGCCCGGTGAAAGCCAGCTTCATGAACGAACCACGCGGAAGAAGGTGTGCAGGCCCGGCGCGAGCGCCGCGCTGGCGTCAGACGTGCGCAGTGCTGACTGCATTGCGCGAGATTGAAGAAGATGTGTGAGCCTCCCCAGCAGAGTTGGTCCACCTTTGTGCTTAGGGAAACGGAGGATCAGAGATGGCGAACAAGCGAGCCAAGCCGGAGGAGATCGTTGTCGTACTACGCCAGGTCGAGGCGTTGCAGGGCCAAGGGATGCCACGGGCGGATGCGGTGCGCCAGATCGGCGTGACGGAGCAGACCTGCTATCTCTATGGACGGCTCTCCCTTTGCAAGGTGTGACGGTGAAGTTGGCTGCTCAGATCCTTTGCAAACATCTATCCGGCGTCAGCCGACCGAAGCCGGAGCGCCCAAATGGGGTATCCGCATGCGCGCGCCTCTACAGCTGGTAGGCCTCTAAGGCCGCGATATTGTTCAGGCTCGGCGCGCACCGGTTCGATCCCGGCAGTCCATTTCTTCGTCGTCTTGCAATCAGCGTCTTAGTCTTCAGACGGCGGCGCGGTAGGGTTCGCCATTTCGAAGCACGGCCCAGATAATACCAAGGCTCACAGGCGTGAACCTACCACTCACCACCCCGCACCCCCGCCCAACCCCCGTTTCCAGCGTACGATCAGGGGGTTGGGCGGGGGTGCGGGGTGGTGAGTCAAAGTCGGTGCCCTTTGGTGTAACTCGTGCGTTCTTGTTGGCGACCGCGACCGTGGCCCGGTTGCAGCCGCGCCGTTCCCGAAGGTCGTTGACCCAGGCGTTCAATGGGTCGCTCTTGTTTGGTGCTGTGAGACTGCCCTCGCTCCGTGAACGAGCAGTGTGCGCAGATGCTGGCTCCCTCGCTTCGAGATGCTCAGCATGGTCCGCCTGTCACCGCTTGAGTGCTGTCTGGGCACCAGACCGAGCCAGCCTGCAAGATGCCTGCCGTTCCGGAATTCCTTGCCATCACCGATGGCGGCAATGATTGCCGTCGCGGTCTTCGGGCCAACGCTCTTGATCTTCGCGATCCGCTGGCAAGTCGGGCTCGCCTTGAAGACGGCATCGATCTTCTTGTCGAACGAGGTGATCCGCCGGTCGAGATCACGGAGAAGGTCCCAGAGCTCGGCAATGGCATCCCTGGCCATCTCGGAAAGCTCGTTCGTCAGGTCACCCAAGATCTCAGGGATCATCCTTCGTGCTCTGGTGATCGACGTGCCGAAGGCAAAGCCGCGGTCGAGAAGAAGGCCGCGGATCTGACAAACAGTTGCTGTTCGGTGGTTGACCAGCCGCTGACGAGCGCGGTGGAGCGCCTGGATGTCCTGCTGTTCGACAGTTCGCTTCGGTACGAGCGGAATGTGCGGTTGGCGCACCGCGGTACAGATCGCTTCAGCGTCATTACCGTCGTTCTTTTGACCCCTCACGAACGGTTTGACGTATTGCGGACTGACAATCTTCACGTTGTGACCGAGTTGCTCGAACTTGCGAGCCCAACAGAAGGCACCGGTGCAGGCCTCGACCGCGATTGTGCAGGGCTCTAGTCCCTCAAGGACGCATAGCAGTTGATCCCTCATCACCCTGCGCTTGAAGACTGGGTGACCACGCCGATCGGCCCCGTGAAGCTGAAAAACGTTCTTGGCGATATCGATCCCGAGAATGTCGATGGTGGTCATGGCTCTCTCCTTTCAACGCCGACGGCCGAAGCCTGCCGGGTGGGAGGGAGAGCCGTCCATCCCATTAGCTGGCGCAAGAAGTATGGCGGCATGGGGGCTGAGCAACTCAAGGAACTGAAGAAGCTTCAGAGGGAGAATGAACGCCTGCGCCGCGCAGTGTCGGATCTTACGCTCGACAAACTCATCCTATCGGAGGCGGCACGGGGAGTGAAGGCCGTCCCGGAAACGGTCCGGTGGACCGGTTCAGGCCTGAACGCGCGCAGCGCCTGAGCCCTGGGCGTCGTCGCAAATGCATTGACCATGTCCGGCAGACGCACTGCATAAGTGAGCGCCGTGCCTGTCGCACGCTCGGTCAGCACCGCTCCACCCAGCGGCGCCTACCGAAAGGTCGCCATGCGAGGGGCGCCTGGTGGCCGACATCATCGAACTGGCTCGCCAATACGGACGATATGGCTATCGAATGGTGACGGGCTTGCTGAACAACGCGGGCTGGCACGTGAACCACAAGCGCGTGGAACGGATTTGGCGGCGCGAGGGGGTGAGGAGGACCAGCAGGCCTTCCAGTGGAAGGGTTGCCCGACGAACGGTGCCAATGAAGCAACCGAAGAAGGGCCATCTCTGGTTCAACGATGGTTCCTGTGTCCGCCTCCGGCCAGAACGGCGCAACCATGTCTGGAGCTACGACTTCGTGCATTGCCGCACTGACGACGGCATTCGACCATTGTCCTCGGACCAATGGCGGACAAGGTCTCATCATTCCGCACGCTGAACATCATCGACGAATACAGCCGAGAGTGCCCCCTCTCGGCGATTGTTCCAATCGCCTGACGGGCAAGGGGCGATCCGGGTGCGCCGCAAGCTCAACTCGACCGATGCCGTCGACGCTCTGACCGATCTCTTCATCCTGCGCAGGCCGCCCGAGTTCATCCGTTCCGACAACCGCCCCGAGTTCATCGCCGAGAAGGTCAGAACATGGATCGCCGCCGTCGATGCGAAAACCGCCTTCATCGAGCCGGGCTCACCTTGGGAGAATGGGTGCTGCGAGAGTTTCAATGCCAGGTTCGGAGACGAGTGGCTCAACGGGGAGATCTTCTATTCGCTCCGCGAAGTCCAAATCACAATCGAGCAGTGGCACCACCACTATAACACCGAGAGACCGCACAGCGCCCTTGGCTACCGCCCGCCCGCGCCCGAAGCAATCGTCGCGATGGACCAAAGGCCGGTCATGCAACAACAATCAAATCGGACCACTCGGATAAGGCTCCTCAGGACTACCTCGGGCACGGCAATGTGCAGATGGTACGTCGCGTCTACGCGAAGTTCAGGCCGGATCATCTGCGTGATGCCACCGAGGTTCTCGAGCTGGGTTGGGCGAGAAAGTAGGAGGGTGCACGGTGTTTTCAGTCGATGCTGGCACACGGTCGGACTACTACAAATATCTGGCGCGACTGAACTTCGAAGCTGCCAAGGCGGCAGATGACAAGATTGGCTTCTTGCTGGCCTACAATGTTGCCGCACCCCCGCCCGTGATGACGCTATGTGCACACTCCATCGAGCTTTCACTGAAGGCATACCTGCTCGACGCTGGATTGACGGAGAAGAGTGTTCGTGGGTTCTCACACAATCTAGTCAGATGCTGGCAGGCGTGCAGGGAACATCCGCATTCGAGCCTTCCCGATATCAATGAGCGTACGCTGGAGATCATGGGCGATCTCTTAGTTTCTGGTCGGCTGCGTTACGGAGATGAGAGCAAGCTTGGGGCTGTCCCCGTCTTCGGACCATTGAGCGAGCTGTGTGAGCAACTCTTGGAGATGTGCGGAGCGCCGACGTGGTATGATCTCAACGCTCACAGCGGCCGCTAGACGCGCAATAGAAGCAGACAGGTTCAAATGAACCTGCGCGCACTTCGCAAAAAAGGGCTAAGGCATTAAAAAATGGTGGGTCGTGACAGGCTCGAACTGCCGACATCTTCGGTGTAAACGAAGCGCTCTACCAACTGAGCTAACGACCCACGGCCCTGCGACCTAGACCAAGGGTACCGGGCGGTCAAGAACCACCCGGCTGACGTCAGTGTGCGAGGGACGCGTCCGCTGCACCCGATCCCTCTTCGATGGGAGGGGTATCAACGCCGTTCTCGTCCCCGTCCCACTCGATCGGTTCAGGTTTCCGGGTCAACGCGTTGCTCAGCACCTCTGACACGTTCTCGACCGGTATGAGCTCGAGCCCATCCTTCACGTTTTCAGGAATGTCAGGCAGGTCCTTAACATTCTCTTTGGGGATCAGAACGGTCTTGATCCCCCCGCGAAGGGCCGCCAGCAGCTTCTCCTTGAGCCCGCCGATGGGCAGGACGTTGCCGCGCAGCGTGACTTCACCCGTCATGGCGACGTCTTTCTTCACAGGGATTTCCGTTAACACCGAGACGATCGAGGTCACCATTGCGATACCGGCAGACGGACCATCCTTGGGCGTTGCGCCTTCCGGCACGTGGACATGGATGTCAATCTTCTCAAACCTCGTTGGCTTGATACCGAACACCGGGGCCTTGGCACGCACGAAACTCGCGGCGGCGTCGATTGACTCCTTCATCACATCGCCGAGCTTGCCGGTCGTCTTCATCCGCCCCTTGCCGGGCAGCTCAAGCGCTTCAATATGCAGGAGATCTCCGCCAACCGATGTGTATGCAAGTCCTGTGGTGACGCCCACCTGATCGGTTTCTTCTGCCAAGCCGTGCTTGTGACGCGGCACGCCGAGGTAGTGCTCGACTATATCCGCGCTCACGTCGACCTGCTTGTGATCGCCGCGCACGATCTCGGTGAGTGCCTTCCGGCAGAGCTTGGCGAGTTCCCGCTCGAGATTGCGTACACCCGCCTCCCGCGTATAGCGGCGGACAATCTCCATCAGTGCGTCATCATCCAGCGAGAACTCACCGGATTTGAGCCCATGCTCCTTGATCTGCTTCGGAAGCAGGTGGCGTTTCGCGATTTCGAGCTTCTCGTCCTCGGTGTACCCGGCGAGCGAGATAATCTCCATGCGATCCAGCAATGGCTGGGGCATGTTGTAGGTGTTTGCCGTGGTGATGAACATCACGTTGGAGAGATCGTACTCCACCTCGAGATAGTGATCGGCGAAGGTGTTGTTCTGCTCGGGATCCAGCACCTCGAGCATGGCCGACGCCGGGTCACCCCGGAAGTCCTGGCCCATCTTGTCGATCTCGTCGAGCAGGATAAGCGGGTTTGTGGTCTTCGCCTTTTTCATCGACTGGATGATCTTGCCGGGCATCGAGCCGATGTATGTCCGCCTGTGGCCGCGGATCTCGGCTTCGTCCCGCACACCGCCGAGCGATATCCGAATGAACTCACGCCCCGTGGCTTTGGCAACGGACTTCCCGAGCGAAGTCTTACCCACGCCCGGCGGTCCGACGAGGCACAGGATCGGACCCTTGAGTTTCGATGAGCGTTGCTGAACGGCCAGATACTCGATCATCCGTTCCTTGACCTTCTCGAGGCCGTAATGATCCTGATCCAAGGTGCTCTGTGCGCGCCCGAGATCCTTCTTGATCCGCGATCTCTTGCCCCACGGGATCGAGAGCATCCAGTCCAGATAGTTGCGCACCACCGTCGCTTCGGCAGACATCGGGCTCATGTTCTTGAGCTTGCGCAGCTCGGTGATGGCCTTGTCGCGCGCTTCCTTCGAGAGTTTGGTTTCAGCGATCTGGCGCTCGTAGTCACCTATGTCGTCGCGACCGTCATCGCCTTCGCCGAGCTCACGCTGGATGGCCTTCATCTGCTCGTTCAGATAGTATTCGCGCTGGGTCTTCTCCATCTGGTTCTTGACCCGGCTCTTGATCTTTTTCTCCACTTGCAGGACCGAGATCTCACCCTGGATCAGACCCAGAATCTTCTCCATCCGGTGCGTGACCCTGGGCTCCTCCAGCAGCACCTGGCGATCTGCCAGCTTGACGCTGAGGTGCCCTGCAATGGTGTCGGCGAGCTTCGACGGATCCTCGATCTCGCCAATGTTCGCCAAAGCTTCTTCCGGCACGTTCTTGTTGAGCTTCACATAGCGCTCGAACTGCTCGATCAGCGACCGCGAGAGAGCTGACAGCGTCGCCTCGTCACCCTCCTCCTCGGGCACGGCCTCAATATAGGCCTCGAAGAAGTCTTCATTCTCGAGAAACTGCGTGATCTGTGCGCGGCTGCGGCCTTCAACCAGAACTTTGACCGTCCCATCGGGAAGCTTCAAAAGCTGAAGGACATTGGCGAGCGAGCCAACCTCGTAGATATCGTCCTCGTCCGGATCGTCCTGAGCAGCATCGCGCTGCGACGCAAGGAGGATCTGACGATCTTCCTTCATCACCGCCTCGAGTGCTTTCACCGATTTGCTGCGACCAACGAAAAGCGGGACGATCATGTGCGGGAACACGACAATGTCCCGCAATGGCAGAACCGCGTAACTGTGTGCTTCGCCAGATTTTGATTGATCGCTCATAGATTTGCCTCTCGTGCCCGTGCCTTGAGGCACAGGCTTTACTTGGTGCTGTTCTGCACGGCACCGGCATCTGGTAACTCAGGCACCGGGCGTCAAGTGCACGGACCCGGATATGCTCCGGTCAGGAGGCGGTCGCCTCCGCTCCCTGATCAGCGTAGATATAGAGTGGCTGAGCCTCTCCGCCAATGACATCGTCATTCACGACGACTTCGCGGACACCCTCGAGGCCAGGCAGATCAAACATCGTGTCAAGCAACACACTTTCGAGAATCGACCTCAAACCGCGCGCACCCGTCTTGCGTTCGATCGCCTTCTTGGCGATTGCGCTCAACGCCTCATCGGTGAAGCGCAGTGCAACGTCCTCCATATCGAAGAGCCGCTGGTACTGCTTGACCAGTGCGTTCTTCGGTTGGGTCAGGATCGTGATCAGCGCGTCCTCGTCCAGATCACGCAACGTGGCGATCACCGGCAGGCGGCCGACGAACTCGGGGATCAGGCCGAACTTCAACAGATCTTCCGGCTCGAGGCTTTCGAGCACATCTCCGACGCGCCGGTCATCCTCTGCCTTGACGTCAGCACCGAACCCGATTGCAGAGCCCTTGCCGCGCTGCGCGATGATCTTGTCGAGCCCGGCAAATGCACCACCGCAGATGAACAGAATATTAGTGGTGTCGACCTGGAGAAACTCCTGCTGTGGATGCTTGCGGCCCCCTTGAGGAGGCACTGACGCGACCGTGCCCTCCATGATCTTGAGTAGTGCCTGCTGTACGCCCTCGCCCGACACATCCCGTGTGATCGAAGGATTGTCCGACTTCCGCGAAATCTTGTCGACCTCGTCGATGTAGACGATGCCTCTCTGCGCCCTTTCGACATTATAGTCAGCGGACTGCAACAGCTTGAGGATGATGTTCTCGACATCTTCGCCGACGTAACCGGCTTCGGTCAGCGTCGTGGCGTCGGCCATGGTAAATGGCACATCAAGAATACGCGCGAGCGTCTGTGCGAGCAGCGTTTTACCGCAGCCAGTCGGCCCGATCAGCAGAATGTTCGACTTTGCAAGTTCGACATCCGTGGACTTGCCCGCATGATTGAGGCGCTTGTAGTGATTGTGCACCGCAACAGACAGAACGCGCTTTGCCGTCTGCTGGCCGATCACATAGTCATCCAGGACTTCGCAAATCTCTTTTGGAGTCGGGGCACCGTCCGAGGACTTGACGAGATTGTTCTTCGTCTCCTCACGGATGATGTCCATGCATAGTTCGACACACTCGTCGCAGATAAACACCGTCGGGCCGGCGATCAGCTTTCGCACCTCATGCTGGCTCTTGCCGCAGAAGCTGCAGTACAGGGTGTTTTTGCTGTCAGAGCCGCTGCTCTTGCTCATTGCGCTACTCCAGGCGGTTGGTCCCGCCGTCCATCGATCCGCACCTCAGGAACACGGCCGTGCCGAATCCGAATAAATCATCCTAACGATCACACTACGCCCTGTCACGACGAGGCAGCGGATCATCACCCCGGTCGCATAACACACATCACTCACTATCATCGGACTCCGAGCGCTCCTCGACAATGTTGTCGATCAGTCCCCATGCTTTCGCATCCTCGGGTGTCATAAAATTGTCTCGGTCCAAGGCGGCTTCGACCTTCTCAATTTCCTGACCGGTGTGTTTCACATAGATCTCGTTGAGCCGGTTTTTCAGGTCCTGCGTTTCCTTGGCGTGGATCATGATATCCGACGCCTGACCGCGGAACCCACCGGAGGGCTGGTGCACCATTATACGGCTGTTCGGAAGGGCAAGCCGCATCCCCGGCGAGCCGGCCGCCAGCAGCAGCGAGCCCATCGACGCCGCCTGACCAACCACCAGCGTAGAAACCTTGGGCCGGATGTATTGCATCGTATCGTAGATCGAGAGCCCAGATGTCACCACGCCTCCAGGCGAGTTGATGTACATCGAGATCTCTTTTTTCGGGTTCTCGGCCTCGAGGAACAGCAACTGGGCAACGACGATTGTTGCCATCTGATCTTCCACCGGACCGGCGACAAAGACGATTCGCTCCTTCAGAAGGCGCGAGAAAATGTCGTATCTCGTTGAGCCACGCGCGGTGATTTCCTCAACGGAGGGGATGATGAAGCTGTTGTAGGTATCGATTGGATCGCGCATAGCCACTGCCTGTCTGATGATGTCCCGCCCCATGGGACAAGTATCCCTTGTGACATGGAGTACGCGAAAGTCTTAATCACTGGTTAGTACGCCATCAACTCTCCGAGAAAAATTTGTTTCCGGGGTGTTTTGGCCACAGCCACGTCACCGAGCACGGGAAAGGAGTTCCGATGACCCCCGTTTTGTATGAGCGGGACGGGCGTATCGCCCGGGTTACGCTCAATCGACCAGATGTTTTGAATGCCATTGACGACAAGATGCCTGCGGCGATTGCAGATGCGGTCGAAAGGGCGAATGAAGAACCTGAGGTTCACGTTATCGTGCTTTCGGGTGCGGGGCGAGCATTTTGCGCAGGCTATGATCTGAAGTTCTACGCACAGGCAAGCGAGGGTGTGGGCGCCGAGCTCACCCAACCGATGCCCTGGGACCCGATCAGGGACTACGCGTTCATGAAACGCAACACCGACCAGTTCATGGCAATCTTCCGCTCGCTGAAGCCCGTCATCTGCAAGGTGCACGGATTAGCCCTCGCCGGCGGCTCAGACATCGCGCTCTGCGCGGACATGGTGATCATGTCGGACACCGCTGAGATCGGTTACATGCCGGCACGTGTCTGGGGGTGCCCGACGACGGCGATGTGGGTCTACCGTCTCGGCCCGGAGCGGGCGAAGAGGATGCTGCTCACTGGCGACAAGGTGGACGGGCGCGAAGCGGAGCGCATGGGACTTGTTCTCAAGGCCGTGCCCGAAGATGCACTCGACGCCGAAGTCGAAGCGCTTGCGATGCGGATGGCCTCGGTCCCAATAAACCAGCTCGCCATGCAGAAGCTGATGGTCAATCAGGTGCTCGAGAACATGGGGCTGGCCTCGACCCAGACGCTGGCCACAGTGTTCGATGGCATCACGCGCCACTCGCCGGAAGGCCTCAACTTCAAATCCCGTGCCGAGAGTGTGGGCTGGAAGCAGGCAGTGCGTGAGCGTGACGCTGGCACCTACGACTGGACGCTGGATCGTCCGATCAACGCGCCGCGGTGACCCGATGGATTATGGCGACTATCTCCACCTAGATGCGGTGCTGGCTGCTCAGGCACCGGTTTCGGATGCCCATGACGAAATGCTGTTCATCGTCCAGCACCAGACATCCGAGCTCTGGATGAAGCTGGCAATCCACGAGCTGCGCACTGCGCGTGCGGCCATCGCCGCCAATGATCTGGCACCGGCCTTCAAGATGCTCTCACGGGTTGCGCGGATATTCGAGCAGCTCAACAGTGCATGGGACGTGCTCAGGACGATGACGCCCAGCGAATACACGCACTTTCGCGACGCGCTCGGTGGCTCCTCGGGGTTCCAATCCTTCCAGTACCGCGAGATCGAGTTTCTGGCCGGCAACCGCAATCACGCGATGATGGCGCCGCATGCGGACCGTCCGGAGGTCATGGACCGTCTCGAGGCGGTGCTAACCGAGCCCAGCCTCTATGATGAGGCCCTGCGTCTGCTGGACAGAAGAGGTTTCGCGCTGGATTTCCTCGACAATCGCGACTGGCGAGAGGCTCATGTTGAGAATGAAGCCGTGATGCTGGCGTGGCGCGCCGTCTACCAGGACCCCGAACGCCACTGGGGTCTTTACGAACTTGCCGAGAAGCTGGTCGATTTCGAAGACTATTTCCGCCGCTGGCGCTTCAATCACGTCACCACGGTCGAACGCATCATCGGACTAAAGCGCGGCACCGGGGGCACAGCCGGCGTGAGTTACTTGCGCAGAATGCTCGAGGTAGAGCTTTTCCCCGAGCTTTGGCACGTACGCACGCGGCTCTGACCCCACCCCGCGGCCCTCATGGGCCGATGACGAGGCGCTCGGCGAACTCGATCACGGTCGGGCCATCGCGGCGCGCCGCTTCGGTGAGGAGGCCGGCAAGGGCATCGAGTGTCTCGAGCAGCACACCTTTCGCGCCGTAGGCGTGCGCGAGTGCCACGAAGTCCGGCGTGTGCATGTCGACACCGACAGGTGTGATCTGATGTTCTTGCATGTAGCGCTTGATCTCACCGTAGCCCTGGTTGTTCGAGATCAGCAGGATAAGCGGCAGGCGTTCCTCAACCGCACAGCCAAGCTCGGCCAGGCTGAACTGGACGCCTCCGTCTCCACACATCGAGACGACGGGTCCGGCATGCGCGATCCCCGCACCCACGGCGGCCGGCAAACCGTACCCCAGCGCGCCGTAGCCCGTTGCCGCTCCAAACCAGCGGCGCGGTGCCGGAGCGGCGTGATACAGATTCCCGGCGTAAACGGCGTTCGTCGAGTCGCCCACGATCGGTGCGTCCGGCAGGGTATCGCGGACCACCGCCAGGAAGTCAGAGAAGCGTCGGTACTCGTCGCCCAACTCGTCACGGGCCGCCGCTCGGGTCGCCTTGGCCAACGATGCACCGCCGTCCGCAGTGTTTGTCTCGCCGATGGCCTCTGACAAGTCGGCAATGCTCGCTGCAGCATCGCCCAGCATCGCCACATCTGCCCTGGGACCACGTGCCATCTGCTCGGGATCGATCTCGATGCGCAGGAACGGCGCAGAGATCTCCAACTTGGCGTCGGCATACATGCTGAAGTCGGTGCGACCGATCTCGGTCCCGACAGCCAGCAAGCAATCGGCGCTCTCCATTGCTGCGCGCACACTGGCGAGCGAGGGACTGGCAGGAATGGCCAGCGGATGGTCAACGGGCAGAAGACCGCGGGCATTTGTTGTCATCACAACGGGCGCGCCAAGACGCTCGGCCAGCTCCTGCAGCGGGTCTGCTGCCGCAACCGCGCCACCACCGGCCAGGATCAACGGCGTCTTGGCGTCTCGCAAATGTTTCGCGGCATCGGCAACGTGGGCTGCGGATGCGGACGGGCGATGTGCCCGAAGCGGTGTGCGCGGCGCGATCGTGCCAGCATCGACGGACAGCAGATCGCGCGGGATCTGGAGGTGCACCGGGCGCGGCCGCGCGCCCTCAAAAACGCTCCAGGCGCGGTCGAGCACTTCGTCGAGGCGCTCCGGAGCAAGCAGCGTGTGCGAGAACGCGGCAGCCTGTGCCGCAATCAGGCCTTGATTGCGGATTTCATGAAGATCACCCGCCTCACGGCCCAGTGCCTCGCGGGCATTGACCGAGGAAATCACCAGCATCGGCACGCTGTCGGCATAGGCTTGAGCCATCGGCGTGAGAATGTTGGTGAGCCCTGGACCCGTGATGACGAACGCCACACCCGGACGGCCCGAGATCCGAGCATACCCGTCAGCCATAAAGCCCGCGCCCTGCTCATGACGCGGGGTGACATGGCGGATGCTGCTGGTCGCTAGCCCCCGGTACATTTCGACGGTGTGCACACCCGGAATGCCAAAGACCGTGTCAACCCCGCGCGCTTCAAGCGCCGTGATCAACGCTTCCCCCACTGTTGCCATCTGCTGCTCCCTCTTCCTGCACCGCACCCATGCCGTGACGGACACCGCATCGCAAGCCCCGGCTTGCCAGCATCTCGCGCAGCCTCTAGATGTGAATCGACGAAATCGCAAAACGGGACGTCTGCATGCCTGTTCAAGCTGCCGAGATCGAACGCCTGATAAAGGCACGTTTCCCGAACGCAGAAGTCGAGATCCGCGACTTGGCGGGCGATGGCAATCACTACGCAGCCACCGTCATCGACGAAGAGTTCCGAGGCAAAAATCGCGTGCAGCAACAACGCATGGTGAATGCCGCCCTGAACGAGATCCTCGAAGGTCAAAACGCGCCTCTGCACGCTCTGGCCCTGCAAACCAGCGCGCCCAAGTGAATCAAGACCGGGTAGGCATCGCGTCCGATGGCGCGGGCATCCATTGACCAAGAGCCCGAAGACTGACACGGACCCACCGCTCCCCGCACGGTGTTCATGAGGACGGCACCCAATCCGGCCCGAGTGCATTCCGGGTGGCACGCGGCCTTTTCCCGGGCTCTTGCGTTCACCGAAACGCCTTGACGCCTTGCCCGATCGGACGCTTCAGACTAAATACGCGATAGCTTTGTGAGGCCGGACCGATCCGGTACAGGATAAGGACGCCGTCATGCTCGACACCACTGAAGCCAAAGAAGAGATCAAGCAGGTCGTAGAGGCAAACGACGTGGTGCTGTTCATGAAGGGCACCAAGACAATGCCTCAATGCGGCTTCTCCAGCCGGGTTGCACAGATCCTCACCTATATGGGCGTCGAATTCCAAGACGTGAACATCCTAGCCTCGGACGAGTTGCGCCAGGGCATAAAGGAGTTCTCCGATTGGCCGACCACTCCGCAGCTCTACGTCAAGCAAGAATTCGTGGGTGGCTGTGACATCGTTACCGAAATGACGATATCCGGCGAGCTCGACACGATGCTGGACGAGAAGGGCGTCGGCTATGACAAGGACGCAGCCAACAAGATCCGCGAAGCCAACGGCTGAGCGCCAGCGCGCGTCGGCGTTCGCCACTGGCGATGTCGTTCTGATCGTGGGCCTCGGCAATCCCGGCGGGTCCTACGCCCGGCATCGACACAACATCGGCTTTATGGCGGTGGATGAGATTGCCCGCACACACGGGTTCGGTCCGAGCCGTTCCAAGTTCCAGGGCGAGCTTGCAGAAGGCCGGATCGGCGGCAAGCGCGCGCTACTGCTAAAGCCCATGACCTACATGAACGAAAGCGGCAGGTCGGTGGCCGAAGCAGCCCGGTTTCACAAAGTCGATGCGGCGGACATCATCGTGATCCACGATGAACTCGATCTCGCACCGGGCAAGTGCCGGGTCAAGCTTGGCGGGGGCCATGCCGGTCACAACGGACTCAGATCGTGCCACGCCCACATAGGTCCGGACTATGCCCGCGTGCGTCTTGGGATCGGACATCCCGGCGACAAGAGTTTGGTCGCGAGATATGTGCTTCACGACTTCTCCAAGGCAGATGAGGCTTGGCTGGCGCCCCTGCTCGAAGGCGTTGCCGACGGTGCCGCGAAACTGGTCGCCGGCGATGCGTCAGGGTTTCAGAACGCGGTCGCCTTGAAGACCAATCCGCCCCGTGCAGCGGCTGCGAAATCAAAGGCACCTCACGCAGCCAAGGTCGCCGCCCGCAAGCCTCAGGACGCACGCGCACGAACCGCGAAAGTGCTTGAGAAAGCCTCGCCGGACAACCCGCTGGCCCGCCTGCTCGCCAAGTTCTCAAAGGGTTAGAGAGCCGTTCGCGCTTTCGGAGTTGGAGAGGGCTGCACCGCCCTCTCCTGCATTCGATGCGCCTCAGATGAAGACGAAGTCGCCTGCTTCGAGATCATCGGTTGCGACGCCACGCAAAAAGAGACTGTCACCACCGCCGAAGGCAAGCACCGTGCCGGTCTCGCTCTCGCTGGCCGCATCCAACACATCCTCGAAGCTCTCGATGCCCTCGACCGAAAGCACGACCACATCGTCGCCCAGCCGATCGAAGTCTCCGATTTGATCGCGGTCATCTCCCGTCGCGAACAGGAAGGCATCATCGCCGGTCCCGCCTCGCAGGAAGTCGTTGCCCGCACCGCCGCCGATCTGGTCGTCTCCGGCCCCGCCGCGCGCCGTGTCGTTGCCGTCGCCGCCATCTAGGATGTCATCTCCGGTCTGGCCCGACAGGAAATCGTTCCCGTCACCGCCGTAAATCTCGTCGTTGCCACGGCCGCCGAAAACCCGGTCGTTGCCGTCCTCACCATGCAGTACGTCCCAGCCCATACGCCCGAACACGAGGTCGTTTCCATCGCCAGCTGTGACAATGTCGTCATCTGCCCTGCCGACGATCACGTCTCGATCATCCGAGCCCTCGCGCTCGACAACCGTGTTGATGTGGATGGTTGCGATCTGGGCGCCTGGCAAGGTGAAGTCCGCCACTTCGGGATCGATGAATGCCCCGAAGGCATTCGTGCCGCCGAGGATGATCTGTTCGCCCTCGCCAACCGGATTGCCCACCGAACCATTGAAGCCCGGGTGCAGTTCGATCACGCCGTTCTCATCCACCCCGGTGTCGGGAGCGGACTGGTTGATGAAGGCGGCGTCAAGCTCGGTGTTCACCTCGGTGCCCGCGTCGTAGACGTCGGTTCCCGCGAACGAGACTTCCTGTGCGCCGAGGAAATTGCCGTTCTTGTCAAAGAGGGTCAGCGCATCATCCGTCCCGACAAAAGCATCGTTCGAGGGCAGGATCATTGCCCCGAAGCTCACCTGACCGTTGACGCTTCCGTTGACAGTGATCGTGTTCGAGGTTTGCTCGCGTGTCGCGATCGGCCCACCGTTGCCCGCAACCACCAGCCCCTGGCTGTCGGGTGAGACCTCAAGGCGTTCGTCCGCAATGGTCCCAAAGCTGCCATCTTCGGCCAGCGCCTCGAGACCAGGTGATGCTTCCTCGCCCGCGTCGAACAGGTCAAAGGCGCCGTCATGGAATCCGAAGTAGAAAGGTGTGGTGAACGTTCCACCAAAGTCCGAGGTGTTCTGAACCGATACTCTGAGGTCAGTCATTGTGCTCTCCCGGTTGCGTTTCCGTTTCTGATGCCGGGGAGTTGCACACAGGTGATATGGGCTCGCAACGCACGTTGCCTCACGGATATGTGCCGAGAGTTTATTTTGGGTAACGCCCTGTATAACTTATGTTTTTTCGCCTCTCTGACAGTGCGCGGCACCCGGCTTGCATCAAGGGTGATCCAGGCCTTAGAAGTCGTACGCCGATCAGAAATCTCTCGCGCAAGTGTGCCAGATGGGCGGTGCTGCAGCGGTCGGCAACTTGACGCTCCAGCGACCGTTTCGTAGAATTGTCGATATTGTTCACATTCAAATTTGTATTGGAGAATCGTGTGTCCACGAGTCTGGCAGATTTTCTTCCGACCCATGTTCCAGTCCATGTTTTGCTCACCCTGCGCCGCACCGGTGAGATCGGCAAAACGACCGGGATGATCTTCGGCGAACTGACAATTGGCGAAAAGAGCTGGGTCACCATGGAGCGCGGCCATGGGTACACCTATGCCCGCAAAGGTGGCTACAACCTCGAGATGGTCATGAAAATCGAAACCCCGCGTCCAGCCATCAGGTTTGTCGACAAGGGGGTTCAGGCCCTCATGATCCACGATGCGGCCGCGGTGAATGACATTAAGGGGTGCATCGCACCTGGCCTGGGACAGAAGGACGGCCTCGTCACAGACTCCGTCAAGGCCATGGGTGAGATTTTCGACACCCTGGGGGGATGGGCTCCTGGAAAGAAGCTTTTTCTCACAATCGAGAACAATGCCCTTGAAGGCGATCGCGAGTGTTCGCGCGACTTCATCAAGCGGCGCGTTGCCGAGGGTAAACTCTGACAACGTCGCGTCCTCCGCCCCGCCCAGTCTTGACCACAGGGCTGGGGCGGTGCATCAGGCGCCCGCGGCTGCCCGGGCGGGCAGACTGGACGGCTGGTGGAGAGCGCTATGGGCTTCAAATGCGGGATCGTGGGCTTGCCGAACGTGGGCAAGTCAACACTCTTCAACGCGCTCACCAGAACGGCAGCGGCACAGGCGGCGAACTTCCCGTTTTGCACGATTGAACCCAACGTCGGTGAAGTGGCGGTGCCGGACCCGAGGCTCTCCCAGTTGGCGGGGATCGCGAAGTCCCGGGAGGTGATCCCGGCACGGCTCACATTTGTCGACATTGCGGGGCTGGTCCGTGGCGCCTCCAAGGGTGAAGGCCTCGGCAACCAGTTTCTCGCCAACATTCGCGAGGTCGACGCCATCGCTCATGTGCTGCGCTGTTTCGAGGATGGTGACGTGACCCATGTCGAGGGTCGCGTTGACCCGGTTGCGGACGCCGAAACCATCGAGACCGAGTTGATGCTGGCTGATCTGGATTCGATCGAGCGCCGGCTCCAGAACCTCTCTCGCAAGATCCGCGGCGGCGACAAGGAGGCTGTGGTGCAGGATCGGCTGTTGCGCGCCGCCGCGGAAGCGCTGGAAGATGGTCGCCCTGCGCGAACCGTGGACGTGAGCGAAGAAGACGCACCAGCCTGGGTGATGCTGCAGCTTCTGACCGCCAAGCCCGTGCTCTATGTGTGCAACGTGGACGAGGCACATGCCGCCGATGGAAACGCGCATTCCGAAGCTGTCGCCGCAATGGCGGCATCTGACGGCGCCGGTTCTGTCGTGATATCCGCGGCCATCGAAGCGGAGATTGCGCAACTTGCCGATGAGGATCGCGCCGAGTTCCTGAGCGACATGGGGCTACAAGCGCCAGGGCTCGACCGGCTGATCCGCGCCGGATATGACTTGCTTGGGCTGATCACTTATTTCACCGCGGGCCCGAAAGAAGCGCGCGCCTGGACGATCCGCTCGGGCACGGCAGCGCCAAAAGCTGCCGGTGTGATCCACACGGACTTCGAGCGAGGCTTCATACGGGCGGAAACCATTGCCTATGAAGACTACATCGAAGCGAACGGCGAGCAGGGTGCCAAGGAGGCGGGCCGGATGCGCGCTGAGGGTAAGAGCTACATCGTTCGTGACGGAGATGTGCTGAACTTTCTCTTCAACACCTGAAGCGAAGTACTCCAGGCCGGTCTTCGCAAGACCGCATTGACCTAGAAGCAGAGTCTGCTGGCCCCGACAGTGACGTGGACGGTGTGTCCTGTCTGCAACCCCAGATATCAGCTCTCTCGATTCGCTTTGAATCGCGGCAAGTTCCATCATTTTACACGCATGGGTAGAATTGATGATGTTCAGACAAATTTATGGCGCTTGCACAGTCGCGTACGATCGCTTGCGTTCGCACTCCGAGTGAAAGGAAGCCATTGATTCAAATGACTTTCACATAACTGTCCCAGACTGGTCATGTTCGCCGAGATCTTGCCACAACTTCGCCACATCCAAATGGCATCCATATCTTGTCTCACCCCAGTAGCTCACCCATAGATTTGGTAATAGAGACAATGGGCGGAAGACCTGGAGCCAAAAGAGCGTAGGTTTTTCAACGAAGTGTAACGGTTTCCTAACTTCCGCCCACCCTCAAATCCGGCCACAAACTGCGACTTAGTCGATTCGGACTAAGAGTTCCCGGTCGCCCTTATTGGGGCAGAGCCAGCACATCCTGATGCCCAATTGTGACACGCTCGGCCACACGCTGTGCGTGCAGCCACGTGTCGGCGCAATCCCCAAGCTCAGAACGCACAGCCTCCGCTGCTCCCTCGGCCAGTGCTGCGATGAGCGGCGCATCGGCGGGCGAACTGAGCAGCCAGTCACTTGCGGCACTCTCCACGCGGTATCCGGCAAGTGCGAAACGTTCGGCGAGGTAGCTTGCGGCATCCGGCCCTAACGCCGGGCCGAGGCCCTTGTCGCGCCGCTGATCTCGATGAAACGCCGCCAGAACCTTGGCATTGAAAGAGTGCATGGGCTCCCACAGCTCACGTCCGTCGTAGATGAGCACGGTATGGAAGGCGGCACCCGCGGCAGCGGTCGCCGCGACAAGACGATCAATCCATTCCGCGCCGCACAGGTCGAAGAACGCAGATGCTGTGACCAGGTGCGGTGCCGGCTCGAAGAGCGGCTGCAGATCTCCACGAAGATCATACACCCGCGTTTCGAGCGTGCCGCCGGAAGGCGGACTGGTTTCTGCGAGAAGAGCCGGATCGCTGTCGATCAGCAACCAATGCTGTTCTGCTGGCAGTATCGGGGACAGCGCGCGCAGGTTTGCCCCCGTGCCCGCACCGAGATCGAGCACCCGTGGTTTTTCGATCCCCGCGAGGTGGTCTTGCAACTGGCGCATCAAGCCATCCGCACGTGCCCGCCGATCTGCTTCGGTCCGCAACGCCAGCCAGTCCGTACTGAAACTCACGATTGCAACCCCGCGACCACATCCCGGATGCGAGCGGTCGTTTCTGACCAGCGCGTGAAGTCCTGTGCAGCGTTCCAGCACCGCTCACCAAGGTCAGAGCGCCTCGTTGGATTGCGGATCAACTCCGACAGCGCAGTTGTGAGACCAGCCTGATCGCCCGGGTCGAGCAGAAGCGCTGCTCCGCGAGTGGCCTCCTCGACCGCACCGGTTTTGAAGCCGATCGTTGGCAGGCCACGCGCCATTGCCTCAGCAAACGCCATCCCGAACCCCTCGTAGAGAGACGCCAGTGCGAAGATATCAGCTCGATGATACGCGGTCTCCAGCGCCTCCGAGGACAGCGCGCCGGCAAGGCGAATACGGTCCGTCAATCCTTCAGCCGCGATCTGATCGTGCAGCGCTTTTGCGCAGGCGCTGTCATGTGCGCCGCCTGCAATTGTCAGCGACCAGTCGTCTTCCCGGAGCGCTGCAAGTGCAGAGATCAGCCTGTCGTGCCCCTTGCGCGGTGTCAGTGACCCGACCGAGAGCAACCGGCACTGCGCACCGCCGGAACCTGCGGCGCGGGCTGCCGGGTCTGTCCCGGGATGCGCGACAGTCAATCGCGCAGGCGGGACGGCATAGTCGCGCACGAGAATATCAGCGGTGGTTCGGCTGGTGACAATCACGGCCGCGGTGGCAGAGAGGGCCAGTCTCTCTCGGGTATAGAGGTCAGCGGCTTCGGCGTCGGACAACCCATTTTCCAGAGCGAGCGGATGATGGCACAGCGCAATGACGGGCGCGGGGCACTCGATCAGTGTCTCGACAGGCAGAACACCAAGTGCGAGCCCATCAATCACGACCGGCCGATCTGGTGACAATGCTGTCAGTTGCTGAGATGCACGCTCCAACGCCTGTGCATCCGGCATCGGGAACCCGCCGGGAAGCGCCAGATGCCCAAGACTGAACCCTGCCTCCGGGGCGGCCTCGAGAACGCGGCGCGCATAGGCATACCCGCCTGTCGGGGTGGCGAGGTCTCCGGGCACGGCCAGCACGCCCGCAGCATCCCCTCGAGCGCCAGGGAGAGCCGCGGGCAAGCACGAGTGGCCGCCAGGACGTGATGCCATGTTCAGAGCGTGCCCTCGTACCACGCGCGCGCAACGTGGCTTTCGTTGAGCGTCACCCGGATTTTCTGGAGCCCGTCCGATCCCGGTCCGAGGTCTCCCTTCGAAGCGGCACCAGCCACGTGATCGAAGACGTATTTGCAAAGGAACTCGGTTGTCGTCTTGATTCCCTTGAACTCTTCGGCCGCATCGAGATTGGCATAGCGCAGCGGGCTGAGAGCTGCTGCAAGCACATCGTGCGCGCGACCGATGTCCACCACGATCCCGTCCTCGGACAACGTCTCCCGCATGAATGCCACATCGATCACATAGGTCGCACCGTGCAAGTTCTGCGCTGGCCCGAACACCTCGCCCGGAATGGAATGAGCCAGCATCACGTGATCACGCACTTCGACGGCATACATCTGCACTCTCCTGTTTCTGCGAGGGGTCGCCCGCGCTCTGCTTGGCCCTGATCAGCGATAGTCGATGCGCGTTGCGATACCCGGAGCATCGGGCGCGAGCAAGCGTGGTATCTCTGTCTCCAGCGCGTCAAAAGGCACGGCCTCGGTGATCAGGCGATCTAGTCTCTCATCGTCCAACGCCGAAAGCGCGCGCCCCAACCTGCCGCGGTAGTCCGTGGAGGCGCGGCGTGCGGGCGCGATGTGCCCAACCTGGCTCGAGATGATCTGCAGACGCCCTGCGTGAAAATTTCCGCCAAGCGCGACTTCCACAGCCCGAGACCCATACCAGCTCAATTCGATCACCCGTCCCTCGAAGTCCAGCGCATCAATCGCGGTCTGTAACCCTGAAGCGCTTGCGGATGTATGGAACGCAACGTCGTATGCGTGCGTTCCCACGGCCTGAGGCGACATAAACCTCACGCGAAAGTCAGCCTCGTTGACGACGGAATCAGAACGAATATCGGTAATATGTACTGTTAAGTCCCGTCGCCGCGACAGGAGAACAGATATGAGGCTACCAACGAGCCCCGCGCCCACCACAAGGCAGCGGGCCCCCGGCGCGAGTTTCGCGTCCCAGAGCGCGTTGAGTGCAGTCTCCATGTTTGCAGCCAGCACAGCGCGTTCTGGAGGAACGAAGTCGGGCACCTCCACCACTTCGTCCGCAGGGACGCGGAAGCTGGTCTGATGGGGATGAAGCGCAAAAACCGTGCGCTGCAGCAGTCGATCTGGCCCGGCGGTCACTCGGCCGACCGCAGCGTAGCCGTATCGCACGGGAAAAGGGAAGTCGCCGATCTGGTGCGGCGCGCGCATGCGGGCATGCTCTGCAGGCGGGACCTGCCCCATATGCACCAGACGCTCGGTACCCCGGCTCAACCCAGAGTGCAGCGTCTCGACCTCGACCATGCCGCCATCGAGCGGCGGCAACACAACGTCCTCGAGCGCCACGATGCCCGGTCCAGTATAGACCAGAGCGCGCGCGGTCGTGCCGCATCCCGGCTCGGCGGCTTTCGTGAGCATCTGCAGCACCCGTTTGAAGATTTCGAATCATGCACCAGCTTTATATGGCGGCACATCCCTTCCGGAAGGGCCTCAGAGAAATGACCGAAGTTACAAACAACCCGACGATCACCCCTGTGTCGATGGTTGCCCGCGGCGCTGCGGCGGAAGGACCGATGACGCCAGCCGGTCTGCAAGACAGGCGCACTCTGTTTACGCGCCGTGTCATCTTTGCAGTTCTGAACATCGCGACGCTGACGGCGCTCACATGGGGCATCGCGCGCGTCTTCGGCGCGGGCGGCTGGTCTGCGAGCGACATCGTTATTGTGATCTGCTTCTTCATCGGCGCGCCCTGGACGGTGGCGGGTCTCTGGAACGCACTCCTCGGGATCTGGCTTTTGCACTTCCGTCGCGACGCGTTGTCGTCTGTTGCGCCGCATATGGCAGCGGCGGAAGGCACCGAGCCGCTCACAACGCGGACTGCACTGGCGATGACGGTTCGCAACGAGGATCCGCTGCGCTCCTACAGCCGTGCCGCCGAAATGCGCCGCTCGCTGGATGCAACGGGGCATGGGGCGAACTTCGACCTTCACATTCTGTCTGACACCTCCGATCCGGAGGTCGCGGCAGAAGAGGAGCGGCTGTTCAATACCATGCGCGCTGAACTCGGCGGTGAACGCGCGCACTACCGCAGGCGGACACGCAACATCGGGTTCAAAGCTGGCAACGTGCGTGACTTCATGCAGAACGCCGGCCGCAACTACGATCTCTACCTGCCGCTCGACAGCGACAGCCTCATGGCGGGTGAGACGATTGTGCGGATGGTGCGCATCATGGAGGCCTATCCGCGGATCGGCATCCTCCAGTCGCTGGCCGTCGGCACGCCTGCTCAGAGCGCTTTCGCCCGCATCTTCCAGTTCGGAATGCGCCACGGCATGCGCTCGTTCACGATGGGCGCATCATGGTGGCAAGGCGATTGCGGGCCCTACTGGGGACACAACGCACTGGTGCGCACCGGACCTTTCCGGGCCCACTGCCGGATGCCGATGCTGCCCGGAAAGCCCCCTCTCGGCGGACATGTGCTGAGCCACGACCAGATCGAGGCAGCGATGATGCGGCGTGCCGGATACGAAGTCCGGGTCATGCCTGTCGAATCCGGCTCCTGGGAAGACAATCCGCCGACCCTTATGGATTTCACCCAACGCGATCTTCGCTGGTGCCAAGGAAACATGCAGTATCTTTGGCTGCTCGGCATGCGCGGGCTGAAGCCGACATCACGCTTCCAGATCTTCTCGGCGGTAATGATGTACTTCGGTGCACCGGCTTGGATGCTGATGACCCTGGCTGCCGCCTTCAAAATGGTCGAGGGCGATGTTGGCGGCATCGACATCGCATTCGGGATCGCGATGTTCTTCATCATGTTCGCCGTTAGTCTGGTCCCCAAACTGATGGGTCTTCTGGACATCGCGCTCACCCGGGGCGGCGCAGCGCGATATGGTGGTCGCCTGCGCTTTGCCGTCGGCGGGTTTGTTGAGGCAGTATTCACAATCCTCCTCGCCCCGGTCGTGGCTCTGCGTGTGACGCTGTTCTTGATCGGACTCGCCTTCGGCAAGTCGGTGATCTGGAGCGGCCAGCAACGCGACGTCTACCGTCTCAGCTGGAGTGATGCCGCGCGTGGCCTTTGGCCGCAAACTCTCTTTGGCGCGTCTCTGATCATCGCGATCTGGGTCGGCGCAGGCCCCGCTACGCTCGTCTGGGCGGCCCCAATGGTGACGGGGCTCGTGCTCTCGATCCCGTTTGCGGTGTTGACCGGTAGCCCGGCATTCGGTGCGTGTCTCGAGCGCATAAGACTGTGTGCTGTTCCGGAGGAACTGGACCCGCACGAAAGCCTGCGTGTGCTCGACAAAACAGCCGAAGCGCAATCGACGTTGGAGCTTCGCGTCGCATGACTTCTGGACTTTGACATCCGGCCCGGCTCGGGTAGGCTTTTCCTGATCCGTATCGGGGAGAGAGCAATGCGAAGATTTGCAGTCTTCCTCACATGCGCCCTGCTTCTTGCCGCTTGCAACACCATTGAAGGCGCAGGGCGGGATGTTCAGGGAGCCGGTGATGCTATCGAGCGCACCGGACAGGCGATCGAGAGCAAGGCCGAGCGTACGAAGAAGAAAATCTTCGACTAAGACAACGCGAAGCCGCAAACAGCAGATGGACCGGTGAGCCTCGGCGTCTGACACATGATGCCGAAGCCGTGTTCAGGTGTTTGACATACCCGCCCCGGACCGCTCAAATGAGCGCCAATACTTCAAAGACCCGGTCGATGCAGGTCAGCGCTGGCTTGCACGGCTTGCTGTTTCTGGCACCAGACGTCACCTTCCCGGAGACTGAAACAGAAGACTGGTCATTTATGTGAGTCGGAGCTGCACCCATGAGCCTTGCCCAGCCCTACCTGCTGTTTCTCGGGGACGCCCCCGATGCGCTCGCTGCCAAGGTTGCTCAAGGCGTCAAGGACTGGCGGCCGGATGCCAGCGTCGGTCAACTCCGCCTGCCGGGGTGCAACGCCGACATGGGCTTGCCCGAAATGTCCATCCCAGAGGCCACATCCGCAGGTGCGAAGACCCTGGTCATCGGTGTGGCCAATCGGGGCGGCGTGATCTCGGATGCCTGGAAGGCGGTGCTGATCGAGGCGATGGAAGCCGGCATGGACGTGGCCGCCGGTCTCCATACACTCCTGAACCAACAGCCCGATCTTGTGGCCGCTGCCGAACGCACCGGGCGCACGCTCCACGATGTCCGCGTGCCAACTGTCCAGTACCCGATCGGTGACGGCAAGAAGCGGCGCGGCAAACGCATCCTTGCGGTCGGCACTGACTGCTCCTGCGGGAAGATGTACACGGCGCTCGCGATGGAGAAGGAGATGCGCGGGCGCGGCATGAAGGCCGACTTCCGTGCCACCGGACAGACCGGCATCCTGATCACCGGTGACGGCGTGCCGCTCGATGCGGTGATCGCTGACTTCATGGCGGGCGCGGTCGAGCAGCTGACGCCCGACCACGACGAAGATCACTGGGATCTGATCGAAGGCCAGGGCTCGCTGTTTCACGCCAGTTACTCCGGCGTCACGATGGCGCTGGTGCACGGAGGCCAGCCGGATGCGCTGGTGCTCTGTCACGAGCCGACCCGCACACACATGCGCGGGCTGCCCCACTATCCCCTCCCCTCGCTCGAAGAGCTGCGCGATCTGTCCGTCCAGCTGGCAAGGCGGGTCAACCCTGATGTCCAGGTGATCGGCTGCGCCATCAACACCGCCGCACTCGACGAGACAGCCGCTCAGGCCTGCCTCGACGAGATCGAAACACGCCTCGGTCTGCCCGCCACCGACCCGTTTCGCCACGGCGCCGGACGGCTTGTGGATGCACTATGAGCCTGAGCCTAGAGGTTGAACGCGTCGTCTTCCCTCTGGCCGAGGCATTTACAATCTCCCGCGGGACGCGGACAGAATCCGTCGTGGTGGAGTGCCGGTTGACCGCTGCAGGGTCCACCGGTCGCGGCGAGTGCTATCCTTATGCGCGCTATGGCGAGACCGTCGAAAGCGTGCTTGCGCAGCTTCGTGACGTGCCTCTCGACAATCTGGATCGCACAAGGCTTCAGACCTTGTTGCCACCGGGTGCAGCGCGAAACGCGGTCGATTGTGCGCTCTGGGATCTCGAGGCAAAGCAGTCCGGTCGGCGGGTCTGGGAACTCGCGGGGCTGGGTGCGCCCGAACCCGTCCTCACGGTCTATACGCTGGGGATCGATGAACCTGCAGCGATGCGCAAGAAGGCCGCGGCGAATGCACACCGGCCAATCCTCAAGATCAAGCTTGGCGGCGGCGGCGACATCGACAGACTGCGCGCTGTCCGCGAAGGTGCACCGGAGAGCCGGATCGTGCTCGACGCCAACGAGGGGTGGAGTGCCACAACCTACGCCGAGATTGCACCCGTGATTCTCGATCTGGGGGTCGAGATGGTCGAGCAGCCGCTCCCGGCGAATGATGATGCAGCCCTTGCAGGCATCGACCGCCCCCTGCCCGTCTGCGCTGATGAGGCCTGCCACGATACGTCGACACTGCCGGGACTTTCCGGCAAGTATGACATGATCAACATCAAGCTCGACAAGACCGGCGGGCTGACAGAAGCGCTGGCGTTGCGCGAAGCTGCGCTGGCGTCAGGTTACAAGGTCATGGTCGGCTGCATGGTCGGATCATCACTGGCCATGGCACCGGGTGTACTCGTGGCGCAGGGAGCTGCGGTAACCGATCTCGACGGGCCGCTGCTCCTGGCGGAGGACCGTGCGGACGGATTGACCTATGACAGCGCCGGGGTTCATCCGCCGGCACCTGAACTCTGGGGGTGAACGACATGCGCATCGTTTATGTGAACGGCGAGTATCTACCTGAGAACGAGGCGAAAATCTCGGTCTTTGACCGCGGCTTCCTGATGGCGGACGCGGTCTACGAGGTGAGTGCGGTGCTCGATGGCAAGCTCTGCGACTACCCTGGACACGTTGCGCGTCTTCACCGATCACTGAGCGAACTCGAAATGACCTGCCCGGTCTCGGATGACGAGCTGCTGGCAATCCATCGAGAGCTGATTGCACGCAACGAACTCGACGAGGGCCTGGTCTATCTGCAGGTGACGCGCGGTGCAGCCGACCGTGACTTCGTATGGCCCGCCGATGCGACGCCCGGGATGGTGTTGTTCACTCAGGCGAAGTCTTTTGAGGATGCAGAGGGACCGAAGCACGGCATCAAGGTGATGTCGGTTGAAGACCAGCGCTGGGGCCGGCGCGATATCAAAACGACCCAGCTCCTGTTTTCCTCCTGGGCAAAAATGCAGGCAAAGGGACAGGGCAAGGATGACGCATGGCTGGTGGCAGATGGACACGTCAACGAGGGCACATCGAACAACGCCTACATCGTGACGCGTGAGGGCACAATTGTGACCCGCCAGCTCTCGAACGACATCCTGCATGGCATCACGCGTGCCTCGGTGCTTGCGCTTGCCGCAGAAGCCCAAATGAAGGTGGAGGAACGACCCTTCACGATCACCGAGGCTCAGAACGCGTCCGAAGCCTTCATCACGGCTGCCTCGACGTTCGTTTGTCCCGTGGTCGAGGTGGACGGCGCGACGCTGGGTGATGGAATGCCCGGCCCGTTGTCAAAGCGCCTGAGGGAAATCTACATCGCCAACGCCCGCCAGAACGCGGTCTGAACCTGGCGTTCGCAGGCGCCTACTCGCTTTCGCCAAGGGACACAGCCTTCCGCCTCACCTGGCTCTATTGATGCCGGTCCAGGCCGTTTAGACGACTGCGAGACACTCAAAGTGCACGGTGTGTTCTGCTGTTGGCTCGGACATTCAGGACATCCTGCGAATTGCCCTTCCTTCGCCGGGTCATGCCATGTTAAGGGCCGCGCAAACATCCACAATTCGGGCCGGCCGGCCCGCAGAGCGAGACCAGACTCAGAACCGGGGAACTTCCAAAATGGCCGTCACGCGCACACTCTCGATCATCAAACCGGACGCAACCAACCGCAACCTCACAGGTAAGATCAACGCAAAGTTCGAAGACGCCGGACTGCGCATCGTGGCTCAGAAGCGCATCCATCTCACCAAGGAGCAGGCGGGAAAATTCTATGAGGTCCACGCCGGGCGCCCTTTCTATGACGAGCTCTGCACATTCATGTGCTCTGCACCCGTCGTCGTGCAGGTGCTCGAGGGCGAAGACGCGGTCACGGCCAACCGTACCGTGATGGGCGCCACCAATCCTGCGGACGCTGATGCCGGCACGATCCGCAAGGAGTTCGCTCTCTCGATCGGCGAGAATTCGGTTCATGGCTCGGATTCGGACGAGAACGCCGCGATCGAAATCGCGTTCTTCTTCTCCGGGCTTGAGCTTGTCGGATAAGGCGTCGCGTCCAGCCCTGATGCGGTCCGCTCGTTGAGGTCGGAGCGGCTCAGGTAAGTCGCTTGCGCAAGACGCCGCTCAAGGCGTCTACGATCGTGACCGCCACCAGAATCACGATGAGGATTGCCCCGACCTGGGGATAGTCGAGCAGCCTGAGAGAGCCCACCAGCTCGGTGCCGATCCCGCCGGCACCGACCATTCCCATCACCGTCGAGGCTCGGAAGTTGTACTCCCAGCGGTACATCGTGACGTCGGCGAACTGCGGGAGCACCTGAGGCATCACCGCGTGGGTGATCACTTGAAACGGCGTGGCCCCTGTCGCCTGTGCAGCCTCGACAGGCGCGTGGTGTGCATGCTCGATGGCTTCTGCGAAGAACTTGCCGACCATGCCGGCGGAGTGCAATCCAAGTGCCAGAACTCCGGGAAGCATTCCGAAGCCGACCGCTGCGACAAAGACGATGCCCATGATCAACTCGGGCACGGCCCGCAGGGCATTCAGCACCGTTCGTGCCGCCCGCGCCACCCAGGCATTTGGCGCTGTGTTTGGAGCTGCGAGGAAGGCAAGCGGGAGCGAGATCACCACCGCCAGCGCCGTACCCGCGACGGACATGGCGACCGTGTCGATCAGCGGCCCGATCCACTTTTGCCACCGGGCAAAGTCCGGCGGCACCATTTCACCCATCAGGGTACCGATCGCCGGCAACCCCTCGGCCATCCTTGGGCCGTTCAGAAACTCGGTGAACCAAAGGCAGAAGATGATCCCGACTGCGATCAGCAGAACCCAGAGCGTGCGCACCAGACGACGCTGGCGATCTTCAGCCAGCAGCTGGGTCGCGCGATCGAGTGCCGCCTGGTCAGTCATCCTCTGCCCCCTGGCCGAGCGCTTCGTCAGTTGGCGACGTTCTTGCGAATGTCGCGGATGATGTCGTAGTCGGCATCCGTGATGGCGGCAAAACCATCGGCCTTGAAGGGCTTGAGCACGGCGTCGCCTTCAGGCGTGCCCTTTTTCAGATCGTAGAACGCATCCTTGAGCGTTTGCTTCACATCGGCTTGCAAGTCCGTGCGCATGACCCAAGGATACTGCGGGATGTCGGCCGAGTACCCCAGAATGCGAACTTTCTCAGGGTCGATGGTGCCCTTTTCGACCAGACTCTCGAAGATCGGACGGCTCAGTCCGCCTACCGGAGCATTTCCGCGCTGGACGTTAACCGCCACCGCATCGTGCGCGCCGAGATAGTTCGACGTGTAGTCCTCTTCGTCCATGATGCCTTCGTTCATGAGAGTGAACTTCGGGGCAAAGTGCGAAGAGGTGGACGCAGGGTCACCAAACGCGACGTCGATCTTGGAACCCTTGATATCGGCCATCTTTTCGATCGCGCTCTCGGTGGCTGCGATGAGCACTGCCTGATAAGTCGTGGAGCCCCCCTTGAGGCGCGCGGCAAACGGTTCGATGTCCAGATCACCGTCCTGCATCTTGTCTTTCGCGATCGTGTACGAAGCCGGCCCGAAATAGGCGACATCAATGCGGCCAAAGCGCATGGCTTCGATCATCGAAGAATAATCGGTGGTCACGATCAGCTCGATACCCTTGCCGAGCTTCTCCTCAAGATAAGCCGCCAACGGCTCGTTGTCCTGGATGACCGTTGCCGCGTTCTCGTCAGGCAGAAGCGCCACTTTGAGCGTGTCTGGGTTGTAGTCCTCTGCGAGGGCGGGCGCGGACAGCGCCAGCGCAACGATCGATGTCAGGATGGTACGGCGAAGCATTGCAGGTCTCCCGTCTGGTCAGGCGTTGTAGATGCGGTTGAGCACGTCGTCGGTCAGATGCGTGGGAGGGCCGTCAAAGACGATCTGGCCACCCGACAGGCCGATGATCCGGTCAGCGAACTGGCGGGCGTACTCAAGCTGATGGAGGCTCACGATCACCGGTGTGCCGTCCTCCTTGCAGATGTCGCGCAGCTTGGTGAGCACGCGCTCAGATGCTGCGGGGTCGAGCGAGGCAACCGGCTCATCGGCAAGGATGATGCCCGGCTCCTGGGCAAGCGCGCGGGCAATCCCGACACGCTGCTGCTGTCCGCCCGAAAGCGCGTCACACCGGCTGAGTGCCTTTTCCAGCAACCCGACCCGATCGAGACAGGCCAGTGCCAGGCGGCGTTCGCTTTCAGCAGGTGGCAGGAGCGTGCGCCATGACGAGTGCCTGGCGAGGCGCCCCGTGAGCACATTTCTCAGCGCCGTCAGCCGCCCGATCAGTTGATGCTGCTGGAAGATCATCGCGCAGCGCCGGCGGTGATCGCGGATGTGTGCAGGCGTCTCCAACGCACCCACATCACGAGCGACGACGCGGCCGGTGGTTGGGCGCACAAGCAGATTCAGGCTGCGCAGAAGCGTCGACTTTCCAGCCCCTGAAGGGCCCAACAACACCGTCAACGCATGATCTTCGAAATTAATCGACGTGCTGTGAAGCGCCGTGGTGCCGTTCGGATACGTCACGCTCACGTCCGCCAGTGCCAGGATTGGCGGAGTGGGCGATACAACAGTGTCGATATGTTCGGCGCGGTGCTGGTTCATGGCTTGAGATGAACTTCGCCGCGGTTCGCCACAGTTCGGTGACACATGCACGACACGATCTTGTAACTTGCGCCGGCGCTCATCGACGCGACACACAGCACGCACGAAGCCCGGAGTTAGCTATGTCGCACCGTATCGTTGTCGCTCAACCCATCGAGCGGGAGATTATTGCGGACCTGTCTGTTCTCGGACCGGTTTTCATGAACCCTGGACCAGCGCCGGTTCCGTATCGGAGCCTGCTCGAACATTGCGCGTCCGCAGAAGCTTTGATGGCGTTCATGACGGAGCGGATCGATCGCAGCCTGTTGGAAGCCAGCCCGAACCTGAAGATTGTGGCCGGTGCATTCAAGGGGTTTGACAATGTGGACCTTGATGCGTGCAGGGATCACGGGGTGGCGTTTACGTATGTCCCGGACCTGCTGACCAAGCCCACAGCCGAGCTGGCCCTGGGATTGATGATCGCCGTCGCGCGCAACATGCTGCCGGGCGATGCGCATGTCCGATCCGGCAGCTTCGAAGGATGGCGACCGCTCCTCTATGGTGGATCGATCGACGGCGCACGTGTCGGGATTGTGGGTTCGGGACGGGTTGGACGCGCCCTGCTGAAACTGCTGCGGGGTTTCGATTGTGAACGGGTGTACTTCGACACCAGCCCGCTCGACGGTGAATCCGAAGCGGCACTCGATGCGCGTTTCATGCCCCTGGAAACGCTCAGGGCATCATCGGATTTCCTGGTGCTCGCGACACCTCTGACACCCGAGAGCCTTGGTCTCGTCGACGGGACATTTCTCGCCAAGATGAAACCCGGTGCGTTTCTGATCAATCCCGCCCGCGGGTCTGTCGTCGTGGAGCAGGCTGTGGCCGAAGCCTTGGCATCAGGCCATCTCGGTGGCTATGCAGCGGACGTCTTCGAGATGGAGGACCGGTCCCGACCTGACGCCCCCCCGGAGGTATCGGAAGGCTTGCGCGCTGCACCGCGCACCGTCTTCACCCCGCATCTCGGTTCTGCTGTGCACGTCGTGCGTCGCCAAATCGCTGAGGCCGCCGCGGAAGAGATCAAGAAAGTCCTTCTCGACACCTGACCGCCTCACTGGGCACATCCCTACTCCTCAGGCGGCAATCCCGAGCTGACGTTTGCGCTCCTCGGCCCACGAGCTGATGATGCGATCGGCGATAATCCCGAGCGCCGCAATGAAGAAGCCCGCAAGAATGCCGCGTCCGAAGTTCTGGGTAGAAATCGACCGCACGACCTCCTGTCCGAGGTCGGTGGAGCCAATTAGTGCAGTGATTGCCGTCATTGCCAGCGCCATCATGATCGTCTGGTTGATGCCCAGCATGATTTCGGGGATCGCGATGGGCATCTCGACCTTCCAGAGGCGCTGCCATCTGGTGGCACCGTTGGCGATTCCAGCCTCCACCGTGACTGCCGGAATACGTTTGATGCCCAGGTAGGTGAATCGGATTGCCGGGACCATCGCGTAGGGAATGATGGCGAACACGTTCGCAAAGTCACCGATCCGGAACAGCATGATTGCCGGGATCAGATAGATGAACGACGGAAAGGTCTGGAGCGTGTCACAGACCGGCATGACGATTTTCGCCACACGCTCCGAGCGGGCGCACCAGATGCCGAGCGGCACGCCTATAAGCACACAGAGGCAGGTGGCGATGAGCACCAGATAGGTGGTCTTCATCGTCTCTTCCCAGAACCCGGTCACCGTGAATGAGAGCATCAATGCCAGGCAGAGCAGGAGGATCGGCCAGCGTCCGAGCCGCCACGCCGTCAAACCCACGATCCCGAAGAAAACGGGCCAGGGCAGCCACAGGAAGAGGTCTCGGACCGGGATGAGTATCCACACTGTCGCCCAGTCGCGGACCGGGTTGACATAGTCGAACGCGACCACGTTGAAGTCCCGGATCGCCTGGTCAAGCACCCGTGCAAGCTGCTTGGCGTCGAAAAGGATGATCTTCGCCTCCCCGCTGCCCCAGACCCATTTGGACGGCGGGACGCCCAGCGTCTTGAACCATGCCGCGGCGATGTAGCTTGCGACCAGCACGGCGAGGAAGATCAGGAAGTGCCGGTGTCGCCGCGCCCAGCGCTGCTCGGTGGCGAAGTGGTCGGTCTCCTTGTAGGCGTAGGCTTGGGTGAGACGGTCGAGCACGATGGCAATCAGCGAGATCGCGATGCCCTGTTCGATCGCAACACCCAGCCGAAGCTGCTGCAACGAATACAGAAGCTTGTGTCCAAGTCCCTGGGCGCCCGCGATCGAAGCGATCACGACCATCGCCAGTGTCTGCATAACCACCTGGTTGAGACCAAGCATGAGCGTGCGCTTTGCAGACGGCAGAGCGACCTTCCAGAGAAGCTGACGCCGCGTGCAGCCCGACATCTGGCCGCTCTCGAGGACGTCGCTCGAGACGGTCTGCAAACCGAGGATCGTGCAGCGCGCCATCGGCGGCATGGCGAAGACGACCGTTGCAATCAACGCAGTCACCGGCCCGAGCGCGAACAGGGCTGCAACCGGCGCCAGATAGGCCATGTGCGGGGTCGCCTGCATCAGATCGAACATCGGCGTTACAATCCGCGCGACGATCTTCGAACGTGTGACCCAGATGCCGAGGAAGACGCCGATCACGGCCGCCATCGGCACCGCAACGATGACGATGGTCATCGTCCGCATCGAGTCCTTCCAGAGATTGAAGAAGACGATGTAGAGGAGCGAAACGCCGCAGAGGATCGTGAGCCGCCACCCGCCAACCCAGTGGGCGAAGATACAAACCCCGGCGACAACTGCGACCCAAGGCAGCGGGCCTAGACCGATGGGCTTGAAACCACGGTAGAGCAGGTACTCGGCCCATTTGACAGGCACTTTCAGCGCCTCGCCGATCCCGCGCGTGATTTCCTTGAACTCGATGCCGAAGATGGTCGCTTCGCTCTTCAGCCACTCGATGAACCCCGTCAGCCAGGCTTCCGCAGGGACTGTCCACTCTGCGGGCCAGCGCTTGGCGCCGTCCCAAACCAGCGAGAGCGCGACGCCGAAGGCGATCACAAAGGCAAACTGAGCCCAGATCGGAAGGTTTGACACCTGCAGGCTTGGCCGCGAGGGCACCTGCGCCCGCTCAGCCGTGGCCTCGGTCATGCCGCGTGCCTGCCGAAAATTGTCTGGACGACTTCCTGCCGGGTGAGCGAGCCAACAACTTGCTGGGTGTCGTCATCGATGACGGCAACTGGTCGCTCGGCAGTCAGCACCTGCTCGGCAACGGTGCCGATCTTGGCGGACGCCGACACCGAACCATCCGCCGCTTCGGAAACCGAACTCATGATCGCACGCACCGAGATGATGCGTTCGCGCGGTGCATTCTTGGCAAACTCGGCGACATAGTCGTCCGCGGGATTCAGCACCAATTCCTCGGGTGTGGCGAGCTGTACCATCCGCCCATCCTTCATGATCCCGATCCGGTCAGCGAGCTTTGTCGCTTCCTCGAAATCATGCGTGATGAAGACAATCGTTTTGTGCAGCATGGACTGCAGGCGGAGAAATTCGTCCTGCATCTCCGCGCGGATCAGCGGGTCAAGCGCCGAGAACGGCTCGTCCAGAAACCAGATATCCGGTTCCACCGCCAGGCTGCGCGCGATCCCGACGCGCTGTTGCTGACCGCCCGAAAGTTCGCGCGGAAAGTAGGACTCACGTCCTCCGAGACCCACGAGGTCGATCATCTTCTTCGCGCGCTCAACTCGGTCGCGTTTCGCGATGCCCTGCACCTCGAGAGGAAAGGCGACATTCTCGAGCACGTCGCGGTGTGGCAGCAGACCGAAGCCCTGAAACACCATCCCGAAGTTGTGGCGGCGAATCTCGATAAGCTCGCGCTCCGAGAGTTTCAGGAGGTCGCGCCCCTCGTACTCCATCTCGCCTGCGGTCGGGTCGTTTAGTCGCGTGATGCAACGGATGAGCGTGGATTTCCCCGACCCGGACAGACCCATGACAATCAGGATCTCGCCCTTGTGCACATCGAAGGACACGTCCTGCACAGCCCCGATGTAGCCGTTTTGTTGCACCGTCTCGGGACTGGGACTGCCGCCTTCTGATCGCAGGAAACGCTTCGGATTGTCTCCAAAGAGCTTCCATATGTTCCGGCATCTGATCTGCACGTCGCCAGGCATGGAACTATCCCGGTTCTGCTCGCGGCGCTACAACAGCTGACCGTCACCTGTCTGTACACGGATCGGCCAGCGACATGTCAGCAAAAAACCGGCACGCGCTGTCACGTGCCGGAAATGTGCATTTTGGCCAATCAGTTCAGCCAGCCGTCGACCAGATCCTGATTGGCTTCGATCCACTTCTCGGCGGCTTCCTCAGGCTCCATGCCATCGACATCCACCAGAAGCGAAGCGTCGGCAATTTGCTGGTTCGAGAAGTCGATTTTCTGGATAATTTCCCAAGCGCCGGGCCAGGTCTCTGGCAGGCGGGGCGATGCGGCCTTCTTCAGCCAACCGCTGTGCGGTGCACCGCAGTCTCCCGTGGCGTTCGGGTTCGGACCCCAGGACGCATCCTCGAAGCACGCAGGCTCGGGCTTCGGAAAGTCGACGAACGTCCCCTCGAACTTCGATTCGATGAAGTTCGGTGTCCAGTTGAAGAGCACGATCGGCTCCTTGCGGTCATACGCGGACTGCAGCTCGGCCCAGAGCGTTGCTGCCTGTCCGACATTGATCGCAATGAAGTCCATCTCGAGCGACTTCACGCGGTCGGCATAGTTCTTGCCCCAGTCGGCCGGCGGCCCCACGAACCGCCCCTTGGGCGCGGTTTCGACTGTCGCGAACTTTTCGGCGCAGGCATCGAGCCCTTTCCAGTCGGTGGCCTCCGGGCAGACTTCGAGGACGTAGCTCGGGATCCACCACTCCTCGCGGGTCTCAGCCGAGTGGGTACCGGCATCCAGCATGCCGTTCTCGACTGCTTTCTCGAAGGCATCCTTCATGGAGCCTTCCCAAGCCTCGACCTGAAAATCCATATCGTTGTCGGCCATCGCCTGGAATTGGAGCTGACTGTCAGAGGGGGCATACTCGATCGTGTATCCCTTGCCCTCCAGAACTTTCCCGACCACGTAGCTGAGCACCAGCTGACTGGTCCAGTTGTTCTGCACGATGATGATCGGCTCATCCGATTCGACCGCATTCGCGGCGATCGGGGTCGCGATCAGCACGGCGGCGGCGACGCTCGTAAGCAGCTTCTTCATGTCACACTCCCGTTTCTTCCCACTTTCGGGCCCGCCTCTGGCTGTGTTTCAGCCAACCGGTCCGATTTTGGTTGCCCTGTTCGATCCAAAGACCCGTCATCGCAGGTCTTGCAAGGTCAATCTGGCGCGATTCCCGATCAATTTGCAAGCGACTCGCTGAATTGGGTGATCCAATTCTGTACCAAAGTTGTTCTTGGATTGGCCCGAGCCAAGTACGCTCAGGGTCGCGTTGGAATGTCCACCCGTTTGCCGCGCGGGATTTCGGCACGCTTGTCGTAGAAAGGCAGCTCCACGAGTTCAGCCTGATGCATGCTGCGGTCCTTGCATACGACCTCGACGTGAGTGCCTGCACCGTGCGCTGAATCATCCAGCAACGCATACCCGATCCCATGCCCGAGGAAGGGTGAGGTCGCTCCCGCCGTGACTTTGCCTATCACCATGCCATCGCGGCAGACCGCTCCCGAAATCAACGGCTCTCCCGTCATGCACTTGATGCCATGCAGCCGGGGGCGTCGCGATGCCGAAGCAAGCGCTGTCTTTCCAATGAAGTCGCCCTTGTCTTGATCCACGAACCTTCCGAGACCTGCATCATACGGTGTGGTCGTGTGATTAAAGTCAGATCCGGCGTTCAGGATGCCTGCTTCGATCCGACGAATGTTCATCGCATCGAGCCCGAACAGGTCGATGCCATGCGCCGCGCCTGCTGCCCTGATGTGGGCCCACAGCGCGTCAGCATCGTGATGCGGTTCGGTATAGAACTCCCAGCCCAGCTCGTTGGTGTAGCCGGTGCGAGTGACAACCACCTCCTGTCCGCCAAATTGCACGCGGGCGATCGCGAAGTAGCCGAACGGTTCGGGCATCCCGGTGTCGCTGGCGGCTTCGAGGATCTTCAACGCGTTCGGCCCCTGAACCTGGGACACGAAAACGTCCGGATCCGAGATGCGCACGTCCAGGCCCGTGGCATGGGCCCGCGCCCAACCGTAGAAATCACCGTCGGCTTGTGCGTACCAGAACTTGCCCTCAGCCAGCCGCAGGAGGATGCCGTCGACGATCAGTCCGCCGTCCTCGTAGCAGGCCAGCCCGTAGGCGCAGCGCATGACCTTCTGCTTGGTGATGTCCTTGGTGAAGAGCTTGTCGAGTAAATGCTCGGCATCGGGCCCTTCGAACTCGAGGGGAAACTCGCCTGTGTGCAGAACAGCCGCCTGCGTTCGAAGGCGCCAGTACCCGTCCTCGGTCGAGTGATCATCAAAGCACACCGCCATAAGCCGCCGATTGTAGACGCAGTAGTGCGCTCCTTTCGGGCGTTCATGCTCATGGTAGGCGTGACGTGTGATCGAATAGTCCCAGCCTGCGCCCGCAAGATCGGTGACGACGCTTCTGGTACTCCCATCCCCTGAGCGCATCTTGTTCTCCTTGCTCTGGCATCCGCCGCATGGTTCTGGATCAGACACATACAGTCATCAAACCCGCTGCGCCCGAGATTGCAGCGGTGCAGATGCCTACGCTAGGCGATACTCGTGCCGCTCGGAAAACCATTTGATCTTCGCTCAGAAGTTAGAAAAACTAAATTCATGACAGGCTGGACACCGTCGTTGAATTCGCTTCGTGCCTTTGAAGCGGTGGCCCGCCATCTGAGCTACCGGGACGCCGCTCTTGAACTCAGCGTCACACCAGCCGCGGTCAAGCAGCTGGTGCGAAAACTCGAGGAGGCGATCGGAACAAAGCTCGTTGAGCGCAACGGGCGCGGGCTTTCTCTCACCGCGGCCGGCCAATCGGGCACCGACAGTCTCGGACAAGCGATGCAGCATCTGAGAACTGCCGTGCAGAAGATGCGCGGAACCGATGGCGACCGGCGGCTGATCGTGACAGTCGAGGCGTCTTTCGCGACCACCTGGCTGGTCCCAAAGCTTGAGCAGTTCCGATCGCAGTATCCGGGCATCAGCGTGCTGATCGACTCGTCACAGAAAGTGGTCGATCTCGCCAAGAGCGAAGCTGACTTGGCCATACGCTACGGTGTCCCGGCCAGCGACGACCTCATCGTGCAGCGCCTCTTCGAGGATGTGGTTTTCCCCGCATGCAGCCCGTCACTCGCGAAGGGCTCTCCGTCTCTGGTTTCGCTTGAGCAACTTGGGCACGTTCCGCTCATACATTGGGACATGACACAACTTCCCTGGGCGAACGCGACGCGCCTCTGGTTTGACTGGACCGAATGGCTGAAATCCACAAGCGGGCCACCGATCGACACGACGAAGGGCTTGAGGTTCAGTGACTATGGTCTGGCCGTTCAGGCGGCGACATCCGGACGGGGCATGATCCTTGCCAGTTGGCCGATCTTGAAGGATCTGTTCGATGCCGAGTTGCTGGTTCAAGCTTTCCCGGAAAGCGCGCGTTCGACGGACATCGGATATGACCTTGTAACGACGGTCGATGCGCTTGAGCGACCAGAGGTCGCGGCCTTCTCCGAGTGGTTGCTGGATACGGCGCGAAGCGTCTAGCCGACAAGCCGACGCAGTTGCGCGGGCCGATGAGGGCTACTGATCCGGGACGCGATGGCGGTCCATCACTTTCCTGATCGAAGTCGCTGCTGTAAGCGCATCGTCGATGTAGGTCGACGCGCTCGGCGTCTCGCCTTCGATCTTGATCATTTCCAGATTGGCGACAACCACTTGGAGATGACTGCGGATCATGTCCTGAGCGCCATGATCGGACAGATCGCCAGGCTCGCCGAGAATTCCCGAGCAACTGCCTTTCAAGGCTTCCAGCCTGAAGAGGTCGGTCACGTCGATCCAGATGCCGAGCGTGCCGCCCACGGCATCCTTGCGCTCCTGAACCAGGAACGTGCGCCCGTCGGCCAGATTGCGGAAGGCGGTTGTGCCATGTCTCCGCGCCTGCAGCCGCTCGGCAAGCCAATCTTCCGGATCTTGGCCTTTCAAATCGATCTGACCCTGAAGCAACACGTCGGCAAGCAGGTCAGAAAAGTGAACGCCACGCCGTATCAAGGGCCGGATGTGACTGTTCAGATCCTCATAGGCTGCGTTCCACATCAGCAACCTGTCGACCGCGTTGAAGTAAGCGAAGGCGATCGGCGACGCTGCAAAAGCCTTGTGCAGCCTCTGCGCTTCCGAGGAGCTGCGGTCGGTGTTCAGCAGATCACTTTCATGTTTCATCGGCTTCATATCCGACAGATCCTGTCCTCTTTACCAATCGATCATTCAACTTAACATTCGGTTAACCAGACGACATGCTTCTGCGCGCGATGATGGGTGCGCCAGGTTTCATTGTGCCGCTTTTTTGCAAGTCTGCCGCGAGGCGGGCCTGAAGTTCAACCCTCCGATGAGACAAATTCTCGACAAGTTTGGCCAATCCCGAGCGTGTCGTGCTCAGCTCGCCCAGCGGAACATTCGAACCCGGGCGTAAAACACCCGCAGGATGGAAAGACAGGTCACGCTGCAACACGCGAGCCTCTAGCATAGGATCACTTTGGAGAAGGCGGCAATGATCCGACTATTCAAAGAGACTGTCTGGTAGGCCCGGAGGGACTCGAACCCCCAACCAAACCGTTATGAGCGGTCTGCTCTAACCAATTGAGCTACAGGCCCGGTGGTATCGCTGATAGTCGCGGCTTCGCGACGCGTCAACATTGCGGACACCGCTCAGCGAGCGCCAGAGGTCTCTGGACTTTCCGAAGGAGGCGCATCGATGCTACGTGGAACCGGGTCGAACGGAGCACGGCATGACGAAACGTCCAAACCGCCTAACCTACAGAGATGCGGGCGTCGATATCGATGCCGGCAATGCGCTCGTCGAGCGCATCGGACCATCGGTGGACTCGACCATGCGCCCGGGAGTGATGGGTGCGATCGGCGGGTTTGGCGGGCTCTTCGATCTTCGTGCGGCGGGCTATGATGATCCGATCCTCGTTGCGGCCACCGATGGTGTCGGCACCAAGCTCCGGATCGCCATCGAAACCGGACAGCTCGGCACGGTCGGCATCGATCTTGTCGCCATGTGCGTCAACGACCTGATCTGTCAGGGCGCTGAGCCGCTGTTCTTCCTCGACTACTTCGCGACGGGAAAACTCTCGGTCGAGGAAGGCGCGGCTGTCGTAGAGGGCATTGCGTCTGGCTGCCGCACGGCGGGCTGCGCACTCATCGGTGGCGAGACGGCAGAAATGCCCGGAATGTATGCCGATGGTGATTTCGATTTGGCAGGATTTGCGATCGGCGCGATGGAGCGAGGCCACGCACTGCCGCGCGAGGTCGGTGCGGGCGATGTGCTTCTGGGCCTCGCATCCAGCGGCGTTCACTCGAACGGGTTCTCGCTGGTGCGCAAAGTCGTGGAAGCCGAGGGCTTGCAGTGGTCTGCGCCCGCGCCTTTCGCGGCAACCACGCTGGGTGAGGCGTTCCTTGCACCGACGCGGATATACGTGCCTGCCGTCATGGCGGCCCTCAGGAGCCACAAGCTTCATGCACTCGCCCACATCACGGGCGGAGGTCTGACCGAGAACCTGCCGCGAATTCTGCCCGAAGGTCTCGGGCTCGAGATTGACCTGGATGCGTGGGCCCTCCCACCGGTGTTTCGATGGCTGACCACGTGCGCGGGGATGGATGCAGCAGAGGCTCTGCGGACGTTCAACTGCGGCATCGGGATGGTCGTTGTTGCAGCCAATGATGCGGTTGCCGAGATCGAGCGCGCGCTGGAAGCCGCCGGGGAGACACCGGTCTGCATTGGCCGTGTCGTCAGCCAACCCGGTGTCCACTATGAGGGCGCACTTGGATGAACGCGCGTGTGCGTGTGGGGCTTCTGATCTCGGGGTCAGGCTCGAACATGGAGGTGTTGATCCGGTCGATGCAAGCGCCGGATCATCCCGCTGAGCCAGCAATCGTGATCTCGAACCGGCAGGATGCCCCCGGAGTTGCCAAAGCCGAAGCACTCGGGATCGAGGCCACCGTGATCGATCACCGGCCGTACGGCGCTGACCGGGCGGCGTTCGATGCGGAGATCGAGCGCCGGCTCATCGCCGCAGGCACCGACCTTGTGGCCCAGGCAGGATTCATGCGCATCCTCGACGCGTCGTTCGTGAACCGATGGCAGAGGCGGATGCTGAACATTCATCCGTCGTTGCTGCCGCTCTTTCCCGGATTGTGCACCCATGAACAGGCACTCGAGGCAGGCGTTGCTGTTCATGGGTGCACCGTGCACGAGGTGACACCAGAACTGGACGCGGGCCCGATCCTGGGGCAGGCGGTCGTGCCGGTCGAAGCAGGAGATACGCCGAAGACGCTCGCCGCACGCGTTCTGGCGCAAGAGCACCGGCTGTACCCGGCCGTCCTGCGCGCCTTCATCGAAGATGCAGAGTGTCTCCGCCAAGCGCCCATGTCGCTGTTCCCGAGCCTGGGCTGAGAGGGCGCAGTCGATGCTGCGCCGTCAATGCAGGACGCCACATGATTTCGAGCACAAGCCTGTTGAAAGCACGAGGCGCAATCTACCTAAATGCTGAAACTGCAGCTTCAGAGGACACAATCCGGATTGCTTGGAAAGCATGTCCATTCCTGCAGCGGCAATGGAATGGGCGTCACGCCGAAGGCTCTGCGAACCCTGCGAGACGACCGAAAGACACCTCCAGGTCAGGTGTCGGGTAAACGTTTGATTTTTATGGCTCCGGCGGTAGGATTCGAACCTACGACCAGCGGATTAACAGTCCGATGCTCTACCACTGAGCTACGCCGGAAAAGGAGCCTTTATGGACGCGAGCCTATAGCAAACGCCTCGAACCACGTCCAGCGCAATATCTTCACCTACTACCTGCTTCTACGACTGCGGCGATGCAGCATGGTCTGCGTGTGTTGCGGTCAATTAAAGTGCGAATGCCTGAGCAACGGATGGCGCGAGACATCATGGACGGATTGGACGGACGGATTGCCCTTGTGACCGGCGCGTCACGAGGCTTGGGGTACGCACTTGCGAAGTCACTTTCGCTAGCCGGAGCGCATGTGATTGCGCTGGCGCGCACAAGCGGTGCCCTGGAAGATCTGGACGAGGAAATTCGCGGCGCCGGAGGCTCGGCAACACTCGTGCCTGCGGATCTTTGCGATGATCCGGCACTCGAGCTTCTGGGTGCAGCCATTCACGAGCGTTGGGGCCAACTCGACATCTGGGCGCATACAGCAATTCATGGCGGACCACTCGCCCCTGCCGAACATGCCGATGCAGGTGACCTAGATGGTGCGATCGCTGTGAACCTGAGGGCGACGCAGCGGTTGATCCGTGTGCTGGACCCGCTGCTCCGTCGATCAACCGGTGCAGCGGCGGTGTTCTGCCGGGACTTTGATGCGGAGGATCGGAAGTTCAATGCCGTGTATGCCGCGACCAAAGCGGCGCAGCTCACGATCGCAAGAACCTGGCAGCGGGAGACCGCGCATGCGGGCCTAAAAGTGGTGATCGCCACCACCCCAGCGATGCCGACGGCGCTGCGCGCTCGCTTCTTCCCGGGAGAAGACCGAAACGCGCTCACATCTTGCGAGATCGTCGCGGACAGACTCGTCGGTGCTCTCGCTCAGGGAGCAAGTGGTGAGATCGACCTCACCACGCAAATCACTTAGATCAGAGAGCTAGTGCTCCTGGCGTGCGCCCTCGGGAACATGTGAGGCCGTGGAGATTTGATCGATGAGACAAAGGGCGCGGATGCGCACGTCCGGATCGGAAATCTTGGCGAAACTGTTCAGGAGCCAGAGTTTCTGGTAGTCCACTTCGAAGCCGCTGGCACCATTGCGCCGCATCGAGGTCGGCTCGGGACGAAGCATCGTGTCCATCGCGCGCTGATGCCCGTCAAAGAAGAACGAGAGCGGTGCGGATAGCGCGCGACATATCCGAAACAACGTTGAGACCCGCACGCTCTCGCGGCCGGTTTCGTAGTCGGTGAGTGATGTGTCCGGCACACCAACCTCTGCAGCGAGCTGCTCGATGGTCATACCCTTCTCGAGCCGACGGGCACGGATGCGGCCGCCGACCATGTCATTGATGTCGTGAATCATCCGCTTCTGCCCTGTCTCAAAACCGTACACACGTTTTCGTTGCAGAGCTTAGCGGTGAACGAACCTGCACGCTAGTCGCTGCGTATGCGCAGCGTTTGAACTGATATTAATAGACAAAGTATCCAATCAGTATTTATGCCGCTCCCTTGAGAATGGCACAACATTGTCTCCGTCATCTTCAAATTCTGCCTGCGCCATGGCGGCGAGGGCGTCGTCGATGTGCCGTATGGGTTCGATCATGTCATTACGATTCATCTCACTTCGAACGTAGACAAGCATACGAATTAAGGCAGATACTTCGCTTTCTCGACATTCTCGCATTTTGACACGCTTTCTTCGCAGTTCCTCACTGTCCGGAATCGGTCCAGCCAGCTCGAAGTACCACTAGGTAGAGCATGCTCTGCGGGGATCGAACAACCCAAATTGCACGCCAAAGGGCCCATGGTGCTGCTTTTATGCAGCGCCGAGCATATATCAGAACGTGAAACCTCCACCCCGAAGGTTACTGAATCACGAATTGATTCCTCATATGCAGGATCACCGGCCAATCCGCAGAAGGTGATTCCGTGTTGCCCGCTCCGGTCCAGAGCACCGCGAAACTCGGAATTCGAGAAACATGAAGGCTCTGGGTGGTCGAAGACGGGCTCACTGATGCGCGGACGGCAACTGCGGTTCCAGCAGGTCAATGCGCCCCCACCGCGCTCTGTGTAGCGTGAGAAAGCAAGCCGAACTCTGAATGTGCGCGCCTCGGTCACGAATGCTGCGAGCGCGTCCAGTGCGTGGGTCGGAATGCTTTGCCGTGCCTCCGGAGCGACAAACGCTCCGAAGACCACGAGCATCGGTGTTGTTCGACGGAACACCGCCGGAGCTGGAAAGACGATCACCCCCATGGTCGGCCTCCTATTCGGCTGCTATTGCGAAATCGCGTGAAGGCGCTGTCACGGCCCTGTCTATTGATGCCTCCAGCACACCCGGCCGGTCCCAGTCTCCCTCAGGCCTGATCAAGTGGTACGGATCGACTTCGAGCGTGATCGCATCATCGGGCGCCGGGTTCTCGCAGATCATCTCAGTGTAGGAGTAGTCGGAGAACACCAGCGAGCGGCTGCCTTCATAAACCTTGAAGCCGAACATTCTCCAAAGCGGGATCAACTCGTCGCGTGCATGGCCGTATATACGGTTGAATCCCTTCCGATTGCAGAATCGGATGCCCTCGCGAATGGTGCGGAACGCGATGCGGGACTTGCGGTACTCGTGGCGCACTGCAAGCCGCTCCATCTTGGCAAAGCTGCCGAAATAGCGAACCCGGAGGCAGGCTGCAGGCTCTCGCCCCACATAGCCAATAAAGTGGGTGGCCGTGAAATCATTGCCGTCGAATTCCTCTTCGTAGGGGCAACTCTGCTCCGCCATGTACACGGCCGCCCGGATGGCGGTAATCTTCATCATGTCCTCGATGTTGCGCACGACACGGACACTCAAGGCCCCTTTCGAACGCAAAGTCGTGATCTGTTCGGCAGCATCGACAAATCCGGCTTGACCATCGGGCATCACATTTCTCCTTGTCGGATGGTTTGAGCTATAGAAGTGGTCAGGACGCGGAACGGTTTGCGAACCGCACATATCGGTGGAGCTCGGGGATGTGTGAATCCTCGACCCGCACAAATCCTGTGGCGAGCATGATTTGACGCCCGGACACAGTGGAGCCGCTGCCGTAGAGATCGGCCGAGCGATACTCTGGTTTCTGAAGATGCTCTGCGATCAGCGTCACTGCAGCGACCGCAACTCCAGGCGCGTAGACGGCCCAGTGATAAACCGCAGCAACGGGCCCGTCGCGCTGAGCCATGTGCTCGTCCTGAGGATCCAGACCGCTGAAGCCGCCACCATGCAAAGCGCGCTCACCCGCCGAACTGAGCATGATCATCGCGTAGAGACCAACTTGGCAGCCGTCCTCGGCACTGGCGATCGACCAGATGTTGTCAGGACGAGTTCTGCGAACATGTTCGCAAACGTCGAGTGGGGCGATCCGGCCATCAAACGCGTCTGAGAGTGTCGGGTAGATCCCAGCCAGATCTGAAGCGCTCGCTGATGCTATTTTGACGCGGTTTCGACTGCGCATACGCGGGAGCGCGTCGAATTCCTTGCGCGAGCGGCGCGGAACCACAACGAGAGGAGGGCTCATTTTTGCACTAATTTGTTCAAAGTTTTACCGCTCTTGCACTTCATGGTGGAAATCGTAGTCCGATCCATGCATGTTGGCAGCACAGCGAAAGCAGACAGGGGCGATGCGTAAATGCAGCGGGTATTTGCTCAAACCGCGAGATGTGATCCTTCGTGGGATGATCTCAAACTCTTTCTCGCATGCGCACGCACTCTCAGTTTTCGTCAGGCAGCTAAGTCGCTTGGTCTCACTTCCTCGACAGTCGTTCGCCGAATTGGGCGCCTCGAGGCACAGCTCGGGTTCGCGTTGTTCGAACGTCTCCCGAACGGTGTTCAGCTCACACGCGAGGCGACAAAGCTCGTATCGAGCCTGAATCAGATCGAGCAGGGCGCATTTGACTTCCAACGCCGTGTCGAGACCTTCGATCCGCACAAGCGTGGTTTTGCACGCATTTCGGCAACCGAGGGCATCGGGTCTTACTGGCTGATGCCGCGGCTTGTAGAGTTTCAACGGTCCAACCCAATGATGGTGATTGACCTGTCCTGCTCGGAGACGTGCGCGGACGTGGCCCGGATGGAAGCGGATCTGGCGGTGCAGTTCGCCGAGCCGACAAATCCCAATGTGGTTCGGGTACGCCTTGGCTCGCTGCATGTGTACCCATATGCCTCGCGCAGATATGTCGAGACATACGGCACGCCGGACAGCGCCAACGACATGCTCGATCACCGTCTGGTCGACCAGTTCGGTCCGCAGCTGGATGGCGGGGCTTGGCCGCGTTACCTCGGGATCGAAGACATCGAAGGCATCGTTGGTATCCGGACGAACTCGAGCGCCGCGCACTTCTATGCCATCGAGCGCGGTGCCGGGATCGGTGGTTTGCCGACGTTCGCGTCCGCACTGGGCTCCAATCTCGTTCCGATAGACATTGGCATCCATCACCGTATGGACATCTGGATGACGTATCACCCGGATGCCAAGCGCACGCCGCGGATCGCCACGATGATCGAGTGGATGATGGCCTCCTTTGACCAAACGAAATACCCCTGGTTTCGAGACGAGTTCATTCACCCTGATGAGTTTGACAATTTCGACAGCCACGACTGGCAGACAAACCAGTTCAAAGGTTATGCCAGCGCCGGATACTATCGCGAAATTTCCTGAAGCCACCTCTGGTCATGATTTGTGAGTGAGCCTCGTGCGGCACCTCGTGCCACACCGTACGTTTTGGCAGGGTGCACGGCAGTTAGTATTCTGTCGACCGATCTCTTTGCGCCGAGTGTCCCTCATTTGCCGGCAGCATTCACCACGGATGTGCATACGGCACAGCTGACGATCAGCCTGAACCTCGCTGCCTACGCGCTGGCACAACTGTTCCATGGACCTCTCGCCGACCGGCTTGGTCGCAGGCGCATGATACTCGGCGCGTTCATGGTTTTCGCGGTCGTGTCGGGTGCCTGCGCCCTCGCAGTGACGATCGAAATGCTGATCGCCGGGCGTATTTTGCAGGGGGTGTTCTCAAGCGTGCCTTCCGTCGTCATCGTGCTGATCATACGCGAGCTGTACAAGGAGCACGCGGCAGTTCGTGTCATGGCACTCTACGGCGCAGCGCTTGGCCTTGCGCCGGCGATCGGCCCTCTTGTTGGCGGCTATCTCCACATCTGGTTTGGTTGGAGCGCGGGATTCTGGATCATCGCCGGACTGGCGATGATCATGGCGCTGTGTGTACGCAGTTATGTGCCCGAGACGCTGACAGAACGAAAGCCGCTCAGGTTCGACAATGCCATTGGCGCCTATGTCGGACTGCTCCGGCGACGTGACTACCTAGCTGCGATGGCGCCGCTGGCTCTGATCTTCGGCGCACTCTTCGCCTTTGTAACGACCGGGCCGGTGATCTTCATCGATCTGTTGGACGTGCCGACCGAACGCTATGGGCTTTCATATCTGCTGATCGTTGTTGCCTATGTCACCGGGACATTCATCTCAAGTCGACTGGCAGGCAGGTTGAGCGCGCGAGAGCTCATGAACACAGCGATCCTGATCGCCTTGGCCGGCAGCGCGCTGCTCGTGACGCCAAGTCTCATGGGCCACACCGGGGTTCCTGCGATTTTGACCGGAATGACCGTTTTCGGCGTCGGGCTGGGCATCATCTTGTCCTCGGCGCCCATCGTTGTCCTCGACAGTGCCGGAAGTCTGCCCCAAGGTCCCGCATCTGCACTGTTGGGCTCGTGCCAGCTTGGCGCAGCGGCGCTTGCAGGTCTTTTCTCCGGCAGCTTCTACGCAGGCTCGGCCCTGTCGATGAACCTCACCATCGCTGGGTTCGTGTCATTGGGCGCCGTGGCCTTTTGGGGTCTATCGCGGGCCAGATGAGTTTCGCGGTATTGCGGACTTGGACCCACCGCTTGTTCCGGCTTAAAGTTGAACACGGCATCCGCAGGACGGAGCGAGGGAGGATCATGGCACTCAAATTTCGTATGTTGATATTGCCGGCGCTGCTGCTGGCGGTCTCGCCCAGCCCGGAAGCGGCGGCTGATGAAATCGAGGACTCTATCGAGGCGGCCCTGGAGGCTTACCTTGCGGGCGACATAAAGCTCGCAAAGGAGGAACTCGACTTTGCGGCTCAGCTGATGGCGCAACTGAAGGCTGAGGGGCTCAGCGGTTTCCTGCCGGAACCGCTCAGTGGATGGGACCGACAGGATGAGGACACCACACAGTCGGCCAGCGCTTTCGGCGGCGGACTGATGGCGCAAGCCAACTATTCGAACGGGTCCGAGCGGGTCGAAATCCAGTTGATGGCTGACAATCAAATCGTCACGGCAATGGGTGCCATGTTCTCCAATGCCGCCCTGATGGGTGCGATGGGCAAGGTGAAGCGCATCAATCGGGAAAAGGTTGTGATCACCAATCAGGGTGAGCTGCAGACCCTGATCAACAATCGCATCATGATCCAGATTAGCGGCTCGGCAGATGTGGAGGTGAAGGAGGCCTACTTCGCCGCAATCGACATCGAGGGGCTCAAGGATTTCTGAGTTTGCACCCGTTGCCAGAATCTAAAGCGGCGCGTTCTGCTTGAACATCGGGCACGTCCAGACAGATGGGCGTGCCTACCTGTCGTAGCACGCGCTACGCGGCACTGATGACAAATCCCCTGTTCGCAGGGTTCAGGCTCGGGACCGCCACGCTGCCCAGTCTTCGGGAGTATCAAGGTCAACAAGCGCGGCCGCCGATGACAATGCCACGTCAACGACAAACTCGGCGTGTTCAGCGACAACAGCGCGCGCGCCGGTATCACCTTCAAGTGCACCCAGCGCTTCGAAGAAGCGGCGCCCAAAGAGCACGGGATGGCCAGGCGTCCCGTCAGCGGCAGTTGCACGCACGATTGCCCTGCCCTCATCCGGATCAAATGCCGCGAGCAGCCGATCGACATCTTTCGCGGTCACGCCCGGCATATCGGCAAGCATCACCAGCACGCCATCCACCTGAGCGCCGAGCGCGCGAATCCCGGCTGAGAGCGAAGTGCCCATCCCTTCGGCGGCTCGCGAGTTTTCAACCAACGTCACTGGCGCCTCGGCCAGCGCTGCCCTGCGCGCCGTGTCGTCCGGGCGCAGCACACATGTCACGCTGTCCACGCCGCTCGCGGACAGAACCCCCGCTGTATGTGCGATAAGCGGCTGTCCTGACACCGTCTCGAGAAGCTTGTCACGCCCGCGCATCCGGGTTGAGCCACCCGCCGCGAGCATGAGGGCCGCAATCTCGGGACGGCGCGGTGCGCTCGCACCGCCGCCGCGCGGTTCGGGGCGAGATGGAATCTCCTTGAGAAGCCCGCCGACTCCCATTCTTGAAATCTCTGCGCTCGACACCTCAAGCCCGCAGGCGAGCCGTTCGAGCACCCAATCAGCCCCGTTGAGACGGGGCGAGCGCGCACAACCGGGCAATCCCAGCACCGGGCGTCCTTCACGTGTGCCCAGAAAAAGCAGGTTGCCAGGATCAACCGGCATACCAAAACGGATCAGCTGACCGCCGGATGACATGAGCGCAGCAGGCCCAACATCTGACCGATCAGAGGTTGCCGAGCCCGTAAGGATCAGCGTCAGATCACCCACAGCCTCGGCCATGGCAGCTGACAAAGTGTGGATTTCGTGCGCCACCACCAGCTCCTGCACCTCATGAATCCCAAGCGCCGTGAGCCTGGCACGAACCGCATCCGCACCTTTCGAAACAAGCTTGTCGGCCATGCCCGGCGTGCGGGTTAAGATCAGCGTCGCCGAGCGAACCGCAAGCGGGTGAAGACAGAGCGCTCCCCGGCCCTCGAGCATGCGCTCCACAGCCGCGACAGAGCTGTCGGGGGCGCCATACGGAATGATCTTGACGGTCGCGACCATCTGGCGGGCTGCGACGCGGGTGCAATCCGGAAGGGTCGCGAGCGTGATCGCCTCGTCGACCTCGTTGGCACGCCCGACCGCCGGTGCATCAACACCAAGCACGCCGGGCGCTTCAGCGTAGACATTGGCCCGGCCGGTAAAGGGAGCGGCGATCGAAAGCCCGGCACGCGCCGCATCCGGAACCAGCGCTGCCGCAACACGAGCGGCTGCCGCATCCTCGCCGAGGTCCCCTGCTTCGGGACGTGCCACCGTCACCTCGTCAAACCCCGCCGCGGCAAGCGTTGCGACGTCAGAGGCGGACAAAACTCGTCCCTTCTTCAGCCGACGGCCACCAACACCCAGCGAATGCGCAAGAATTGCACCCTCGGCCTCGGCCAGCAGAACCGGTCCAAACTTCACGCCGCTGCCTCTGCACTCTCGCCGATGCCACCCGGGCGCGTGGCGGGCCGACGAAGGCGCTCGGTAAGCTCGGCCATCACGGCGATGGCGATCTCAGCAGGTGAGCGCGCGCCGATGTCCAACCCAATCGGTGCATCGATCCGCGCGATCTGACTGTCTGTGAAGCCCGCGTCGGTCAGCCGTGAGACACGTTTGGCATGTGTTCGGGTGGACCCAAGCGCCCCGATGTAGAAGACCGGGCTGGCAATCGCGGAAGCCAACGCCGGATCATCAAGCTTCGGATCATGGGTCAATGTGACGACGGCTGTGCGATGGTCGAGACCATGAGACGCAAGCGCTGCATCCGGCCACTCGTGCACGAGCCGTTCGCCGGGAAACCGTGTCACGCTTGCAAACGCCTCGCGGGGATCAATGACTGTCACGTCATAGCCCGCACTGTTGGCAATCTCACAGAGGGGTTGGGCGATGTGCGCGCCACCGATGATTGCAAGGCGAAGCGGCGGGTTCACAACTTGCACGAAACGCGCGGGCGTGTCGGCGTCGAACCCGGACTGATCGGCATCGAATCGTGCGGGCAGATCGTCATACCCGAGCAGACGCCGGCTCCAGGTGTTTGTGTCTGTCTCAACAGCGATGCCGCGTCTCGCTGCACGAGCGTCACTCACGGCCTCGAGCAGTTCCGCGCTGATCCCTGTTCCAACGCCCACCGGTTCGACCATCACCCGGATCGTTCCGCCACAGGCAAGTCCCACCGCGAATGCATCGTCGTCGGAGACGCCAAACTCAAGGATACGACAGCGCCCGTCTTCCAGTGCTTCAAGCGCTTCGGCAACGACGGCGCCCTCGACACAGCCACCTGAAACCGAACCTGTCATCTCGGCCTCGCCTGACACCGCAAGCTGTGCACCGACCGGGCGGGGGGCAGAACCCCACGTCTGCACGACCGTGGCCAAAGCCGCCTTTTTGCCCGCCCGGTGCCAGTCGAGCGCCTTTTCGGTGATCCGGTTGTGATCCGCGGTCATTTGTTCCTCCAGGTGTTGCTCCGGAAGCCGTTGTCTCCAAGGTAGGCACTTCCGCGCCATGCGCCAAGGATCAGGTGGCTTCGGGTGCACGCATTGCGGCCACAAGCCGGTCCCTGTGCCCGGCGGCCTCGGCATGGGTCAGCACACTGGAAAGTCCTGCGAGACTTTCCACCGAATGGGCCGAGACCAGGCAATCGGTATGCGGCAGCAGTGCCCGCACGCCTTGTGCCTTTGCCTCGAACCCATCCCACCGCAGCAGCGGATTGAGCCAGATCACACGGCGCGCGCTCAACGAAAGCCGTTCCGCCGCGCGGGCAAGTCGGTCTGGTTCATCTCGGTCCAGCCCGTCCGTGATCAGGAGCACGACCGCTCCCTGCCCCAGAACGCGGCGTGACCAATCGCGATTGAACGCTTCCAGACACGCCCCGATCCGGGTGCCGCCCTCCCAATCCAAGGCCTCCTGACCCACGCGGTCCAGAGCTTCATCAACATCGCGATGGGTAAGATGACGGGTAACGCTCGTAAGACGCGTCCCGAATGTGAATGCGTGGACCTTGGCCCATCCCGCGCCCTTGGCATTGGCAGCCGTGTGCAGAAAATGAAGCATCATGCGCGAGTAGACGGACATCGAGCCCGAAATATCGCACAGCGCGACCAGCGCGGGCCAACGGATCCGCCGCTCACGAAGTGCGAGCTCGGGCACGCCGCCATTGCGCATCGCCGCCCGCATCGTGCGTCGCCAGTCTGGAAGCCGGCCTCGGGGAGCCGCTTGCGTGCGCCGAGAGGCGATCGGCTTGACAGGCAATGTCAGCCGCGCGATGGCACGGCGGGCCTCGGCAAGCTCTGCAGCGGTCATCTGCTCGAAATCACGTGCCCGGAGCCGTTCCTGATCCGAGAAGGTCAGGCGCGCATCGATTTCAATCTCTTCGCGAACCTGTTCGGTTTCGGCCGCGGCTTCGTTCCCAGCGTTCAGCGCGTCCGAGGCTCGCTGCGCACCGGCACGCTTCTCCCGCTCGGGCGTTGGCACCCGTGTTTCAGGCAGCGCAAGGCTCATCATCTTCTCGAGGATCTGCGGATCCCGCCAGAACATATGAAAGCACTGGTCGAACACAGCCCTGTGTTCGGGGCGCGAGGTGAAGCAGGCCGCCAGAGTGTTGTAGAAGTCGTCCCGACGCTGGAACCCACAAGCCTCGACAGCCCGCACGGCTTCTACTGCCCGCCCGGTGCCCGCAGGCAACCCTGCTGCCCGGAGCGCGCGCGCGAAGTGCAGGATGTTCGCCGGCAGCCGACCATGCTCGGATGTCGTGACTGAGGGCTCCGTCACGCGGCCCCCGCCATCGAGACGCGCACCTCATCGAGCAGACGGCGGGCCTCCGAGCCCCTGAACCGTGCGATGTCGTCCTGATACTTTAGGAGCGCGCCCAGCGTGTCCGAGATCACCTCAGGATCAAGCATGAGGGCGTCGAGCGCCACGAGACACCGTGCCCAGTCAATGGTCTCGGCGACCCCCGGGCGCTTGAACAGATCTTCCTCGCGCAGGCGCTGGACGAATGCCACCACTTCCCGCGAAAGCGTCTGCTGTGCTTCGGGAGCGCGCGATGAGAGAATTGCCAACTCTCGCTCTGCATCTGGATAGTCGACCCAGTGATAGAGACATCGGCGCTTCAGCGCGTCGTGCACCTCGCGCGTCCGGTTCGACGTCAGGATCACGATCGGCGGTGCGGGCGCTTTGACGGTGCCGAGCTCTGGGATGGTCACCTGATAGTCGCTGAGCGCTTCAAGCAAAAATGCCTCGAACGGCTCGTCCGTGCGGTCGAGTTCGTCGATCAGCAAAACAGGCGGTCCCTCATCTGCGGGCTGCATTGCCTCGAGCAACGGACGCCGGGTGAGAAAGCGCTCGGAGAACAGGGCGCCAGAGAGCTGCTCCCGATCGGTCTCACCGGAGGCTTCCGCCAGACGAATCTCGATCATCTGCGCGGGATAGTTCCACTCATACACAGCCGAAGCCGCGTCCAGCCCCTCGTAGCACTGCAGCCGGATCAAACGGCGACCCAGCGCCGTTGCCAGCGCCTTTGCGATTTCGGTCTTCCCGACACCTGCTTCACCTTCGAGGAACAGCGGCCGGCCAAGCTTCAGGGACAGGTACACCACCGTCGCAAGGTCTCGCCCGCAGACATATCCCGTGTCACCGAGCTTCTGCTGGGTCTCGTCGATCGTTGCCGGCAACTGGGTCATGGGCGCCTCATACTGTTCCGCGCAATGGACTGGTTGGATGAGTGGAAATCAAGGAGGGAGTTCGCAAGCAACATCGCTTGGCACTTCACTCAACGTCGATCTATGGGTCATACCTCACAGAACAAGAGCACTCGGTGGGCTGCATCTTCCAGATCAGGTCTGCTTCGCTGCCTTTTCCGGTATACAGCCAGCCCTGAGAGATGACACGCGCGTTCCGTGCACAATTTCGTCGGGCTCAGCCTCGTCCCTCGATGTCGGCGACCCAGCGTCAAAGAAGCACCAGGGCTGCCAGACCCAGGAAGACGAAGAAGCCCACCACATCGGTCACTGTCGTCACGAACGTTCCCGACGCGAGCGCTGGATCCGCGCCCGCGCGATCTAGTCCAATCGGAATCAGAATGCCAGCCAGTGCTGCTGCGAGCATGTTGATCACCATGGCGACAGCGATCACACCACCCAGAAGCGGCTCGCTGAACCATAGCCAGGCAACCAGCCCCATAATCACCGCGAACATCGCACCATTCACGAGGCCAACCAACACTTCGCGCGTCACCACCCTCCAAACGTTTGTCGCGGTAAGATCGCGGGTCGCCAGCGCGCGGACGGCAACGGTCAGGCTCTGGGTCCCGCCATTGCCACCCATCGATGCGACAATCGGCATCAGCACAGCCAGCGCCACGATCTGAGCGATTGCGGCATCAAACAACCCAATCACCAGCGACGCGATGATCGCAGTCAGCAAATTAACAGCGAGCCATGGGAAACGGCGCTGGGTGATCGCCCAAACAGAATCCGAAATCTCTTCGTCACCGACACCGCCGAGACGCTTCATGTCCTCCTCGGCCTCGTCCTCGAGCACCTCCATTGCATCATCGATGGTGATCACCCCGATGAGCCGACCGTCTCCGTCCACCACAGGCGCAGAAACCAAGTGATACTGATTGAACGCGTAGGCCACGTCTTCCTGCGGTTCAAAGTGTCCGATGGTGCGAAAGTCCTCATCCATGAGGGAATCGAGGGTCACCGGACGCTTCGCACCGAGAATTCGCGACAACGAGACCTTGCCGATGGGCTTGGCGCCTGCGTCAACGATGATCACGTCGTAGAACTGCTCGGGCAGGTCCTCCGAGGCGCGCATGAAGTCGATGGTTTGACCAACGGTCCAGAACGGTGGCGCCTTCACCAGTTCACGCTGCATCAACCGCCCGGCCGTGTACTCCGGGTAGTTCAGCGACTGGGCAACGGCATGCCGGTCGATGGGATCGAGCGCTGCGAGAATTTCGCGCTGTGCATCCTCCTCGAGATCCTCGACCAGGTAGACAACGTCGTCCGTGTCAAGGTCCTTCGCGGCTTCGGCGAGACGGCCGGGTTCCAGGATTCTCAGGACTTCGTCGCGGACCCCTTCTCCCAGTTCGACAAGAACTTCGGGATCGATGTCAGCCCAGACCAGGTCAATGAAGGCCCGCCGCTCGTCTTGGTTGATCTGTTCGAGCAGGTCGGCGATGTCGGCCGCGTGCATATCCTCGATGAGGGCAAGAACACCCACTCGATCAGCCGCCTCGCACGACTCGCAGACCGCCGCAACAGTCTCCGGATCAAGGGCATAGTCGTCTTCGCGCGGCACTTCGCCGGGCTCTTCCATGGGCTCGGTCACAGCGGCCTCGGAGTTGTGTGGGACCTACCGGTGCATACCCGGATTCTGGGAGCCGTGAAACCGTCGCGAGCCAAAATTCCGGTCCGAAGGAACCAAGCACTCAAGCGTCGGCAACGCCGAAATCTCAGCCGGCGGGAGCGCTTCTGTCACCACGAATTGCTCGAGCGATCGCTGCCTCCAGTTCACTGGCGAGAGCAACACGCTCGTCCGGGGACAGAAAGGCGCCGAGCTCGATCTCGCGCCCCGCGCCCTTCAGCGTGAGATATTGCTCGGGCGGGCCATTCTCGTAGAGTCGCAGCCGAACGTGCCAGGGGTCCGCCTGCCAGCGGCGCACGCGGCCATCGGGGTCCCGTCGCTCAACCCTTATCTCATCGCTCCAAAGCGTAAGCTCTTCGACGATTCCGAGATCGCGGGCGTTTCGCTTCATGCCGTAGCGCAGGCACACGAAGACCAGGATCACAAACGGAAGCAAGCCCCACACGACCCCAGTCCCCGCAAGCGCGAGCATGGGTACCGCAAGTCCTGCCGCGGCAAACATCAGCGTGACGTGAAAGCCGCGTGGGGTCAGAGATCGGTTCGGCCAAAGCTGCACGCTGTACACAGGACGATCGCGGCGGTCGCGCCATGCGACCCCCGAAACGCGAGCGGCCGGGGAAGTTTCCCCGGCCGCGGTGATACCATCGCTTTCAGCCAAGGCTCAGTGATGTGCCGGTTGCTTGTCCCACATCTCGCGGGTCGGCAGGGTCTCGAACGTATGCGCTGGGGGCGGATTGGGAAGTGTCCACTCCAACGTCGCCAGCTCGTCATCCCAGTAGTTCGGATTCTCGACTTTCGCACCCCGGGTCAGAGTCACCCATATGATGTAGAAGAAGAGGATGAAGCTGGCGCCCGAGATGAATGCCCCGATGGATGAGATGTAGTTCCAGTCGGCGAACGCCTCTGGATAATCGAGGTATCGCCGTGGCATGCCCTGACGACCGAGGAAATGCTGTGGGAAGAAGGTAATGTTCGCACCGATGAACATCATCCAGAAGTGAATCTTCCCGAGCATCTCAGGGTATTGTCGCCCGGTCATCTTGCCGATCCAGTAGTAGATCGCGGCGAAGATCCCAAAGACCGCACCCAAGCTCATCACGTAGTGGAAGTGCGCCACCACATAGTAGGTGTCATGGTAGGCCCGGTCGACCCCCGCCTGACTGAGCACGATGCCGGTCACGCCGCCGACTGTGAACAGGAACAGGAACCCGAAAGCCCAGAGCATCGGGGTTCGGAAGTCGATCGAACCTCCCCACATGGTCGCGATCCACGAGAAGATTTTAATGCCCGTGGGCACCGCGATCACCATGGTCGCCAGCATGAAGTAGGCTTGAGAGTTCTTGCTCATGCCCACCGTGTACATGTGGTGCGCCCACACGACGAAGCCGAGCGCGCCGATCGCAACCATCGCGAAGACCATGGCAGAATAGCCGAAGATCGGTTTCTTCGAGAAGGTCGAGATGATGTGGCTGACGATGCCGAAGGCCGGCACAACGATGATGTAGACCTCGGGGTGGCCGAAGAACCACAGGATATGCTGGTACAGCACCGGATCGCCGCCGCCTGCCGGATCGAAGAAGGTCGTGCCGAAGTTGCGGTCGGTGAGCAGCATGGTGATGGCACCTGCGAGCACAGGCAACGAAAGCAAAATCAGCCACGCGGTAACGAAGATCGACCACGGGAACAACGGCACCTTCATCAGCTTCATGCCAGGTGCTCGCATGTTCAGGAACGTGGTGATCATGTTGATGGCGCCGAGGATCGAGGAGGCCCCGGATAAGTGGACCGCGAATATCGCAAAGTCCATCGACATGCCCGCTTCAGTGGTCGATAGCGGCGCGTAGAGAACCCACCCGACACCGGATCCAAGCTGGTCATTGCCTCCAGGCACGACGAGCGACAACACCGCGAGAGACGAACCTGCCACATAGAGCCAGTAGCTCAGGTTGTTCATCCGCGGGAACGCCATGTCCGGCGCGCCGATCTGCAGCGGCATGAAGTAGTTTCCGAACCCGCCAAACAGCGCCGGGATCACCACGAAGAACATCATCGTAATGCCGTGCCCGGTGATCATCACGTTCCAGAGATGCCCGTTGGGTGAGCCGTCTTCCATGGTCATGTACTGCGCACCGGGCTCCATCAGCTCGAGGCGCATGTACCAGGTCATGAAGATCGAGATGGTCCCGACCAGCAACGCGGTGAGGATGTAAAGAATCCCGATGTCTTTGTGATTGGTCGAGCAGAACCAGCGGGTGAAAAACCCAACTTTGTGATCGTGGTCGTGGGCGTGAACTGCCGCTTCGGCCATTTGATGCTCCTCTAAGCAGGCCCGTCGAAACGCTGTACCAGTGCGTTCCGCGAAAATCTTCTAGTTGGGAATCGGTCTAGCGCGCCCTCCCCAGAGCTTCAATTGGCATCCTTGCCGCAGCGCGACGTTGTATTCCACGTAGTTCGCCCCGCCATACGCGATATGGCGGGGCGGCATTCCGAAACTCTCGACAGCTTGAATTAAAGGCCTTCGAGATAGGCGATGATGTCTGCACGCTGGGCCTCTTTCTTCAGGCCGGCAAAGCTCATCTTCGTGCCTTTGACGTGCTTCTTGGGATTGGCGAGGTAGGCGTCGAGCTCTTCCTTTGTCCAGGACTTGTCGGCTCCAAACTCGACCATTCCGGAGGAGTACTTGTATCCGTCGACCGAAGCCACCGCGCGGCCAACGATACCCGCAAGGTGCGGTCCGACGCCGTTCTTGCCGTCTTCTACCTTGTGGCATGCCTTGCAGCGCTTGAAGACTTTCTCGCCTTTCGCGACGTCCCCTTCAGCTTGCGCGCTGCCTGCAAACATCACCGCCGCAACCACCGCTCCAAAACCGATTGTTCTCTTCACAGGTCAAACTCCCCTAGGTGTCTTATCGCGCGCCGCCCCGCGGTCGCGGCGACAGCAAGCAGATTATCTAGTCCGATGACGCAATCACATCAACGTCCCTTGACATCCAGTTGTTTCGCTCGGGTTAAACGTGATCCGGTCTGTTTTCCGGCAAGGGGGAGAAATGGCGCGCGAAATTTCGCTTCAACGAAAGATCAAGATCGCTCATCGACGCCGGTATCCCCAGGTCAACCAGACTAGTGACGCCGAACCCATCTATTCCGCACGGCACGATCCCATCGAAATGCTCGAGCTCCGGCTCCACGTTTATAGAGAAGCCGTGGAATGCCACCCACCGACGAACCCGCACACCGATTGCTGCAACTTTGTCCTCTGAGTGACCTCCGTCTGGCCTTGTTGGCCTGTCCGGGCGAACCACCCAGACGCCTACGCGACCTTCACGTCGCTCGCCTCTGATCTGAAAGTCGGCAAGCGATGCAATGACCCAGCTCTCCAGCGCCCGGACATACGCTCTCAAGTCCCGTCCGCGACGGTTCAGATCGAGGATCGGATAGACGACACGCTGCCCCGGACCATGATAGGTGTATTCGCCACCTCGCCGGGCGTGATAGACGGGGAACCGGTCTGGCGAGAGCAAGTCTTCTGGGCGCGCGCTTGTTCCGGCTGTGTAGATGGGTGGATGCTCGAGCAGCCAAACGCATTCGTCAGCTGATCCCGCAATCAATGCGTCCACTCGCGCCTCCATCCACGCGAGCGCTTCGTCATAAGGCGTCAGCCCCTCGGAAATCCACCACTCAACCATCACGTTCCATTATTTCAGCGCCAAAGGCTTCACAAGTCTCGGGCCTTTTGCTAAGTGCCAGCGGCACTGTCACAGATGCGGTCGTGGCGGAATTGGTAGACGCGCAGCGTTGAGGTCGCTGTGGGGTAACTCCCGTGGAAGTTCGAGTCTTCTCGACCGCACCATCTGAGATCCTTATCATGCCTATTTAAATCGATATTTTTATGTATGGGCAGGTGCAATCTACCCAATTGTCTACACAATCCAGGTTCGATGAATTGCTCTGCGATGACAGGAATGACACTGCATGACTAGGTTCGTTCCTTATTTCCTCGCATGGTGGACCGCATGACCGAGCTGCGCCCCCTCGCTGCCCCGGAGAAGGAAGCCGCAAAGCTCATGCGCGTCCGCGTGGAGCATTTCCGAGCATGGCGATAGGACGTGTACCTTGAGCCCGTCATGATAGGCGGGCAACCCCGATAGCTGACATCCGAGATTGAGAAACGGTTGAAGGGTATTGCTGAGAACCTGGAGGATTGCTGGTGAAACGCACCCGCCTGAAGTACACGCAGGAACGGAAGGGGGCCAAGGGCTCGCTCTGGTACTTCGTGCGCAGGCAGGACGGGAGAGTGCGCAAGGTGCCGCTGCCGGGCGACCCCTCACTAGCGACCATAAAAATCCATCTGACTGTCGGGCCCCCCAAGTGATCTGTTCAGCGTCTTTCAAACAAGAAGAGGCCACCCGGCGGAATGGGCAGCCTCGCGCTTCTTGCGCTGATGGGAGATCGTGCTTAGATAAGCATAGGTCGTTGTAACGGCTTAGAGATGCGCTTAAGTCAATGGCGCACAGAAGATATACGCAATATGGGATCGTTGCGTTAACTCTATCTGGCCAGTCTCTCCAATCGCAGTTGCACTCGTAGGTGTTCAGGATCCGCGGCCGTAGCCCCGGGTCATGTCGCGGAGCTGAGAAAGGACGCGCTCCTGTTCGAGCGTTACCCGCCAGGGGGCAGCCTCCGACAGGCCGCCGGAGGCCACCACCAACGGGACGTCTGGCTGCCCATGCTCTGCCACCAGCGCCATCGCCCAGCGGCTGAACAGGCGGGCGGGCGTCGGGTCAGCTTCCCGCAGCGAGATGCTCTGATGTCTCGGATCGTTCTCGATCCTGGCGAAGAGGCTGCGGACATTGGCCTCCGGCCCCTCCAACACCTGTGCAAACCAGTCGTCGTAGAGGACAAGAGCGCCGGTGATGTTCATCGCCGCGTTGTTGGTGCGGGCGACCTTCAGAATTTTGGTGAGGCCGACGGCGGCGCCACCGACGCCACCTGGCAACAGACTGCGGCTGCGATAGATCAGGCGGAAGCAGGGCTCCTGCACCGCGGCGGAGGGCGGCGCGCCCGGCTCGATGTCGACGTGGTTGCTCACGGGTGTCTCCCTCGCTGTCGCGACATTTCAGAGGCGGCTGTTGGTCAGGGAACGATGACCCCGCGGCCGGCGAAGCGGCGGTTTTTGAAGTCGTCGAGCGCCTTGTTGATGTTGTCAAGCTTGTATTCAGTATAGTGCATCTTCACCTTGCCATCGGCGTTCAGCTCCATCAGTTCGACCAGTTCGGTGTAGTTGCCGACTAGGCTGCCGCCAACATTGATCTCCTCTACCACGAAGTGGACAGTCGGCACGTGGACCTCGCCGCCATAGCCGACGACCAGCATCTGGCCGCCCTTGCGGACCATCTTCCAGCAAAGGTTTTCGACCCCCAATTCGCCCACGAAATCGATGACCACCTGGGCGCCGCCGCTGGTGATCTCACGCACTTCCTCCACCACGTCGCCATCGCCGGAGAGGACGAAATCCGCGCCCAGATCCTTGGCCAGCTTCTGTGCCGCCGGTTGCTGGTCGATGGCAATGATGCGGGCGCCGGAGATCGACTTCAGGCATTGCAGCGCGATATGACCCAGCCCGCCCACACCCAGCAGCACGCAATAGGCGCCGGGGCGCAGCAATTTCGCGGCCTTCTTTGCGGCGCGATAGGCGGTGATGCCTGCGTCGGCCATGGGAGCCACGTCAAGCGGTGTAATGCCCGTGTTGAGCTTGATCAGGGAGCGTTCGTTGGTCAGAAAGTATTCTGCGAACCCGCCATCCAGGCCCAGTCCCGGGAACAACCCGTGTTCGCAATGCATGTCCTCGCCATAGCGGCAAGGCAGGCAGATGCCGCAGGTGCGCAGCGGATGGCAGATCACGGCATCGCCCGGTTTGACCGAGGTGACGCCCGAGCCCACATCTTCGACCCAGCCGGCATTCTCGTGCCCCATCACAAAGGGCAACAAGGTGCCCTCCGTGTCCATGATGTCCTTCCAGACACCCTCGATGATGTGCAGATCGGTGCGGCAGAGGCCGGCGGCGCCGACTTTGACGATCACCTCGTCAGGGGCGTTGATGGTGGGCGCTCTGACATCTTCGATCCTCAGATCGACTTCCATCGCAGCGTCGTATTCATAGAGCCGTGCGGCCTTCATGATCTTCCTCCCCAAAAAGAAACGCGCGCCTTCTACGGGCGCGCGCCCACCCGTTTATTGACGACCCAGTTTCTCAGCCCCGCCGCCGAGCGCGGCGCCGGTCGTCGGATCCTCATCCTCCTCCACATCGCCGATCAGCGTCTCGGTGGTAAGGATCAGCGTGGCCACGGAAGCAGCGTTCATCAGCGCTTGTGAGACGACACGGAGCGGGTCGACGATGCCGTTGGCGCGCAGGTCGCAATAGTCGCCGGTCGCCGCGTCGAAACCCTCGGAGGGGCCAAGACTTGCGATCTTGCGGACCACTTCGTTCGGGTCGCGGGCGCAGTTGATGGCGAGGCGCGCGAGGGGACGGGAGAGGACCGACTGGATCAGTTCCATCCCCGACTTCACGTCGCCATCGGCCTGATCGATCGGCGCGTCCAGCGCCGAGGCGGCGCGGGCCAAGGCAACGCCACCTCCAGTGACAACGCCTTCGGCCATGGCAGCCTGGACCGCATTCAGCGAATCTTCGATCAGTTGGATTGTGCGCTTCTGTTCGACCGGGGTGACCCCACCGGCATAGATGACCGCTGTGCCGCCGCAGAGCTTGGCCAACCGTTCGCGCAGCTTGTCCTGTTCGATGTTCGGAGGGGCGCGGTCGTAGTGGCGCTGCACCTGGGCACGGCGCGCCTTGATTGCCGCCGGATCGCCGTGGCCTCGGATCAGCGTGGTCTCGCTGGCAGAGGCCGCCACTTTGTCGGCTGAGCCAAGATCATCACGGGTGATGTCCTCGAGCCGTCCACCCAGATTGCGAACGATGACACGACCGCCGGTCAGGATCGCCAGATCCTCCATCATCGCCTGGCGCCATTGACCGAACTCCGGCGGATGGACGACAAGATACTTCCCGGCAGCCTGGCCGGCGAGCAGCGAGCTGAGCACTTCGGGCCCGCAATCCTCCGAGACAACCAGCAGAGGCCGCCCATCCTCCTCTGCGATGGCACGGGCGGCGGCAAGCTGGCCCGGATCGGTCAGCTTGAGGTCCGTGAGGACAATATAGGGATTGTCCAGTTCGGCGATCATCGCTTCCTGGTCGGTGACCAAGTGGTGAGAGATGTAGCCGCGCTCAAAGGACATGCCCTCGACCACATCCAGCGTTGTCTCCGGCCCGACCGCGAAATCTGCGGTGATCACGCCCTCGGGGCCAACAGCTTTGCGGGCCTGCGCGACCAGTGCGCCAAGCGTGGGGTCCGTGGCAGCGATGTTGGCGACCTGGGCGACCACATCGTCATCGGCAGCGGTGGCGCTGGCGCGCAGCGCATCGAGCACCACGGCAACTGCCTGGTCGATGCCCCGGCAGAGATCGACGGCCTTGGCGCCCTTGGCGGTCAACTCGACTCCGCCCTGGACCATGCCGTTGGCGAGCACGATGGAGGTGGTGGTTCCGTCGCCTGCGACATCGTTGGTCTGCATGGAGACCTCTCGCGCGACCTGGGCTCCCATGTTGTGGAACCGGTCGAGCAGCTCGATCTCAGAGGCGATCGAGACGCCGTCGCGAGTGACAAGTGGCGTGCCGACGGGCCGGTCGACCATCGCGTTCATTCCCTTTGGCCCCAGCGTCGGCTCGACCGCCGCCGCCAATCCCCGCACCCCGGCAGCCAGGGCCTGGCGGGCTTCATTGCCATGTATCAGCAGTTTGGGCATTTCCATTCCCCCGTCGGTGTTATTGGTTCGCTGGTGATGTGTCGGCAGGCTGGGCCGAATCAGCGCGCGGCGGCACGCGATCGAGGATGAAGTCGACCAGCGTGGGCTCGCCGTCCACTTCGACCACTTCCTTGTAGCGGGCCTGTTTCAGTCCTCGACAGAGCGCACCGCTGAACTCCATGTTGATGCGGATCATGCGGAGCGCGCTCATCCGGTCGGCGAATCCCGCTTCGGTCAATGGAATTCCGTCGAGATCCGGGAAGGCAGGGTCGTCCGGCTCTATCGCCAGACCCCGCGCCACCAGCTTCTCCACATAGCGGTCGCGGTGCGATCCTGCGTCCTCATCCAGCGCAAGCGAGCAAAAGTCCGCGAGTTTCAGCGAAGCGAGATCTGCAGGTGCCCAGCCAAGGGTCCGCAGACCTGTCAGCACTGTCTCTTGCCGCCGCAGGAAGGCTTTGCGGTCGAACTTCTCCTTCACCTCATCAAGGTCGCCGCCATCTTCACGCAACGCGAAGGCGTCCGAGAAGGTACGCCCCGCATTGACTGCCGCATTCATCTCGTCCGAGCAGAGATGATCTTCGAGGTGCACCCGAACTCGCTCCGACCAAGGCAGAGCCACCGCCTCCCGGCGCACCCCCTCGGCCATCAGAAAGGCGAAGTTGGGGCTGCACCAGTAGGTGGGCAGCCGGAACGATACGTCCACGTCGGCCCCGGTGACCTTCACGTCTTCGACGAAGCCCATATCGGTGATAGGCTCGTCGAGTTCCGGGTCGCAGACCCTGTCAAGACGGTCCCAGACCTCCCGCTCTCGCGCCGATGCGGCGTCACGTTCCGGCATCAGCTCACTCCGCCGCGATGGAAACGGGGGTCAGCTTTGCCTTTTGCGCTTCGATATCAACGCCATAGAGAGCAGCTGCATTCAGGCCGAGGATCTTTTCCTTGACCTCGTCGGTCAGTTGCACGCCGCGCTCGGACGCGATGTCTTCCGGGATCTCGAAGGCCCAGAACTTTTCCACCAGCCAGCGTGGCGTCCAGATGGCGTAGTCGGAACCGAAGAGGAGCTTGTCGGGGCCAAGCCAGAAAAGAAGTTCTGCGATCACCTCACCGAAGTAACGAGGGCGAGCATGGATAAAGGGCAGAGCGACAGCGAGACCGCCGTAGACATTCGTCTCCTGCACGGCGATCCAGCAGAAATCGTCCAGCCGCGGCAGGCCGCAATGCTCGATGATGAAGTTCAGCCCTTGAAAGTCGGTGGCGGCGTAGTCCACATCATGGACGTCGAAGGCGTCCTTGTTCAGCGGGATGATCGTCGGGCCCTTGTGGACATGCATGTTCTTGATGCCGAGCTTTTCGCAGAGCTCGAAGCATTTGTACGCCGACGGGTCGTTCAGCCGCCAACCTTTGCTCTCGCCGTTCCACTCGGCGGTGTAGAGCTTCACGCCCTTGATGTCGTAGGTCTCTTTCATGAAGTGGATGTATTCCAGCGCCTTCTCACCATCGCGGGGGTCGAAGGCCCCGTTCAGGATGAAGCGGTCGGGATACTTGCGGGTCACTGCGGCGTTGCGCTCGATCGTGTTGAACCCGGTCTTGTAGAAGTCTTTCAGGTATGTCGAATTGAGAATGGCCATATCGTCGGGGCCGTCCACGAACAGGTCCCGGTACAGGTCGTCCTCGGTGTATTTCTCGAACTTGGATTTCTCCCAGCACTGATCCGGTGGGCTGAGGGTGGTGTGGTAGGCATAAAAACAGTCGATGAACTGTTTGCCATGAATGTTGGCCTGGTTTTCCGGGCTGCCATCCCAGAAATGCGTGTGGCCGTCGATCACGAAGATTTCTTTCCCGTCTGGCGTTGTGAACATATCTCACCCCTCCCGTTTGCTTGTGGAAGGCACCGGGGACACACCCCGGCGCCCCGTCTCACGAAATGTATTCCATCACGTCGTCCATATTGCCGAGCAGCACCACGGTGTTGTCATCGACGCGCACCATCCGCCCGTAGTGGGTGGAGGTGTTCACCTCAAAAATCTCCGCCGTCATTTCGCGGCCGAGATACTCGCCGATTTCATCCATCTTGAAGGTCAGCTTGCCCTTGCCGTCGATCCGGATCAGCGCAGGCTGGTAGGTGATGACCACATTGGGATCGGACTCGTCCATGAACTCGGCGATGGCGCGGGCCTCGACCGAGTCATTCATGGTGACGCCGCATTGGTCCGAGATGGTCTTTTCGAAGGTAATGTCCTTCATCTCCTTGAAGATGTTGGACCGGCTGGCGTCGCGTGCGACTATGCTCATTGATAGTTCCTTTCAGGTCAGCGGCTGAGGCCGAGTTCGCCGAGGATCTGGCCCAGCCGTTCGACCGAGACCGCCCGCGCATCGTCGTAGGAACGAGGCTTGGAATGGGGTTGTGACCAGATCGGACGCAGGGCTTCCGAGGCCTTGTCAGCCAGATCGCCATACCGTTGGACCCAGCCCTGGAGCAGGTCCCGATTGGCAGCGCCGTGCTCGGAGTCGTCGACCAGGATGAAGGCAAAGTCGATGGCATTGGCGAGGTTGCGCTCATAGTCCGCCTCGGCTGCCGAGATGACTGGGGGCGTGACGAAATCGGCGTTGGCCGCGGCCACCTGCATCATGAAGCCGGACCGGAACAGCTCGCCCACCAGCGGCTCGAAGACCAGGTTGATGGCCAGGTACTGCTCCACATAGTCAGACGCGCCCATGATGGTCTCGACGACCTTGCGGGTCGGCTGCCAGATCGGGTCTTCCATCCAGGTTTTCTTGCCCGCATCGTTGTCCCAGCCCTCGATTTCCAAGCCGATCTCGGCGAGGTAGAGGGTGATGTCCTGAGCCAGCCGCAACTTGTAGGACGAATTCGTCAGCGTGGCGTTGTTGATCATCTGGGTGTAGCCGTAGCGCTGCGCCTGCATCAGCGAGGTACCAAGGCCGAACTCCGCATGCTTCCACGCGCCCAGATGGGTTTGCAGGATCTTCTTCCAGGCCGCATCGAAAGACTGGTTAGCGCCGGCGCGCCGGGCGTTCTGGATGACGCTCTGCACCATGGTCTCGATCTTCGACTGACGCTGGTAGTGGGTGCGCTCCCATTCCTGATCGGGCGCACGGAAGGCGTGCCAGTTCGAGGACTTCGCCTGGGTCGCGCCCTTCACATAGGCGCCTTCGCCATTCGGGAACGAGATGATCCAGTCCTGGATCAGATAGCGCTCCGGATCCGGCTGAACGTCGACGGTGACGTCTTCGTAGTGGCTCGCGCGGCGGCCTTTTGGCTCGAAGTATCGGTATTTGCGGCTATTAGAGTCCGCAAAGACTGCGGCACCCGCGGCACCTGACCCGACGGAGCTTGACGTGGCTGGCATGTGGCTAATCCTCCCTTTTGATCCTTGTTTCAGCCGGCTAGCGGTCGATCCGCTCAGGGAATCGACGAACCGGAAGACGGCGTGAAGCGATCGAAAAAGATTCGGTCGGGGTCGAAGTCCTGCATGAACAGGACAGGCGACAGGGCATCGATCATCGGCGGTGGACCGCAGGCGTAGACGTCGCCCTCGCCATCGATGCCGAGATCGTCCAGATGGGTGCGCACCACCTCGTGCACGAAACCGCGAGCACCGTTCCAGGTGGCATCATCATCGGCATGGCTGAGGGCGGGAATGAAGCTGATCTCGCGGTGGTTCTCGGTCAACTGTCGGATCCGGTCGAGATAGAACAGGTCCGCTTGGGTGCGCGCGCCGTAAAAGAAGTGCACCGGCCTGCTCTCACCGCTGGCCACATGGTCATGCAGGATCGACCAGATCGGCGACATGCCGGAGCCGGCGGCGACCAGGATCATCGCTCCTTCTCGGTCTTCGCGTCGGAAGCAGGTTCCGAAGGGGCCTCGGATCGTGACGCTGGCGCCAATATCGATTCCGCCGGTGTCGAGCTCTCCCGAGAATTTTCCGTCGGGGTATTTCTTGATGATGAATTGCAGCCTCTCGGCTTGCTCCGGCGTATTTGCCATGGAAAACGAGCGCGTAATCTTCTCCCCCGTTTTCGTTTCGACGGTGATGTCGGCATATTGGCCTGCCCAAAACTTCATGGGCGCCGAAAGCTCGATCTCGATTGCCCTGATGTCATGGGTGAGGCGTTCGACGCTGGCGATGCATCCGGCAAATTCCTTGACGGCGATGGACTTGGACAGGAGCTCCTCGTCGTAGTTCAGAAGCTCGACCTCCATGTCGCTGTAGGCGAGCGATCGGCAGAGGAGGATGTTGCCCTGCTCCTTCTCCATATCGTTCAACGCGAAGGTGGAGTATTTGAGGAGTTCGACATCCCCCTCGATCAGGTTGCACTTGCAGGCCGAGCACTGCCCTTCCTTGCAGCCATGAGGGAGCGAGATGCCCTGTCGAAAGGCGGCATCTAGAACTGTCTCGCCATCCTCTACCTCGAACTCGACGTCGACGGGCTGGAGGCGAACGATATGGGTCTCTGTCATACGGGCTCGTTCCGTGGCGCGGTTGCGGTGCTGGGCGTGGGGGGCGAGCGGTGCCCGCCCCCTGCTTGGCTTGAGATCAGTGACAGGTGTTGATCGTGAAGCCGGCGCGGTACTCGGCCAGATGCGCTTCGCGCGCCTCCGGCGTCATCGCACGCAGCGCGTTCAACGGCGAGCCGAGCGTGTGGCCGCGCACGTCGTCGAGCGTCCACATCTCTTTGTCGTCGAAGCGCAGATGCGGCTGCGGGATCAGAGTCTTGCCGTCGGAGCGGACGAAGTTCAGGTCGACGATGGCGTCGGCCAGATCCCATCCGTCATACAGCGTCTCCCATTCGCGCTTGCCTGAGAAGCGACCCATGGCCGGCGTCGGGCGGCCCTGGAACTCGTCCGCGAAGCCTTCGACGGCGGTCCAACGGTCGATCTCGTGCGCGAAGGTGTGCAGCTTGCCGTCGATCTCATCGACAACAATGTCTTCGCGGATCAAGCAAGGCACGAGGCACGACCAGCAACGGTGCGGATAGACGTAGCCCACATCCTCGTTGAAGGTGATGACCGTCGAACCCTTCTTCGAGAGCTTGCCATACCACTTCCAGAACTCACCGAAGCGGGCATACCAGCCGGGATACTTGGCCTCGAACCACTCGAAGTCCTTCTCGGTCTGGGCTTCGATCCGCCAGAAGTTGACGGGCCAGCCAACGGCGAAGAACTCGGCGACCGTATGGACATACATCTTCTCGGTGATGCGCTTCCAGGCTTCGGCCACGTCGTCGTGGTGGATCTTGATGCCGTACTTCTCGAGCGGCAGCATGTAGGTCCGGTAGTAGTCTTCATAGATCCAGCGGTGCCACATCTCCGCGTAGGACTCCTTGTCCTTGTCACGGTTGGTGGTGCCGTACTCGATGAAGGTACCGATCGCCGCGTCGACGATGGCGTGGTTCTGCCAGAACGAGTACTTCATGTCCCGCTCGATCAGCAGATGGTTGTCCGGATCCTTCAGCGTTGCCATCAAGAGCGAGTGGCCGTTGCCGATATGCCGGCTCTCATCCGACTGTACCGACAGGAAGACGGTCGGCAGAGCATAGTCGCCGTTCCGGGCCGCTTCCGACGGCATGGCCACGAACAGCGTGTTGGTGAACGCTGTCTCGGCCACAATGGTCAGATAGATATTCGCCGAGGTGATGGCATCACCGGTGATGAAGCCCTCGCCGAACTGACGCCCAATGGTGGTGGCATAGCACTTACCAAAGGCCTCTTCGGTGATATCGAACCCGGCCGGGTCGATATAGTTCTCCATGTACCACTTCTTCAGGTTCATCTGAATCGTGGAATGCCGGAATTCATCGACCATCTGCATGGTGAACCCGGTGCGCAGATCCTCACCTGGGGCCAGCCGTGCAACCATGGCCATGGACCGGGCGGCCGAGATTTCCGGGAACGGGATGATTGCCAGGAAGAGCTTCATCCACTCCACCCAGCGGGGCTCCACGTTCCGGAACATATCGCCGCGAAGAGCCGCGTCCAGCGCACCGTAAACCCGGTTGTCCTTTTCTTCCTGCATCGGGAAGTAGGACCGAAGAACCTGTTTCATCGGGTCGCGTGGAGCTTTGGCGATCTTGTAGTCAGTCGGGTAGGTCATCGCCTCCTGGACATACGAGGGATTCCAGCCCAGATCGGCGATCTTCTTCGTCGCCTCCCCGACCGAGATCCCCTTCTGGGAGGTGATCTTGTTGAGCGTAAGTGATGACATTGCCGTTCACCTTTCCTTACGGACTTGGATACGACCGGACCAATCCGGCCGTTGGACTTCGGCAAAGGTCATTGGGGGCGTGTTCAGACGGCTATTCGATCCAAAGTTGCTTTGGATCGTCGCAAGACGCGATTGCAGGCGTGAGCCCATTGCCGTTTCCCCCCATCCTTTGTTCTTACGGCGCAGAACCGGATGGCTTGCGCACTTCTTCTGCCCCGGATCCAGCAATATCCGTGCCAATTCGATTGGGAGCTCTTGAAAGACCTGAAAATGAAGGCAAATCGCCCAGGAACCCATGAGGGGCCGATGTGAGCAGTGTAACGTTTTTTTACAACTGTATATTTTTCTTATATTGATGTTTTACAATTTATTAACCATTTAAGCTGGGTTGATTGTAGAGGGATATTTTGACTTAATGGTGACAGGCTGCGGAAGGATGTCCTGACCTCGACCGCCGGGGCACAAGAGGATTGGAAAAGCGTCATGCCAAAGGCAGACCACACCCGCGGAACCGACGAGCTGGGCGGCGCGGCCTTGGCGCAGGACATCATGGATTGCGCCCCGCGCGACATCATCTTCACCATGCAGTTCCTGGGGGAGTCTCAGTACAAGGTACTGAAATATTTCCAGGACCTGGTGATCAAGGAGCTGGAGGCTAGAGGCATAAGGCGCGAGGATCACGCGCTGCTGCAAATCTTCATTGACAATCATGCCACCGAGATGCGGGATTTCGTGTTTGCCGGGGTCGCGCTCGCCCGGCCGTTCCGGATCGAGGAGATCGAGCGGATGCTGGGTGACACGACCAGTGTCATCCGCACGGACATCTGGGATGCGCTGCGCAGCCATATCGACACGGTCGAGTCAAAGTTCGTGCGCGAGGCGGATAACTTGCCCGACCAGTTGGCCGCCATCGACGCTGACGCCGACAAGCTGGTCGGCAGATGACCACTCGCACCGCAACAGACATTCTCGCCGAACGCCTGCAAGCCAGCTTGGCTTTGAGCGAAGCCAACGCGGCCCACCATCGTGCCCAGGCCTCGGCAAATGGTGCCCATATCGCACTGATGGCGGTCGAGGACGGATCGCCTGGCGACCTTTCAGAGGCGCGCGCGGCCAACGATGAGGCCCGGGCGCGCTTGGCCGAGGCAGAAGTCAAGGTTGAGACTCTGGAAGTGGCGCTGACCCGGTTGGACGAGGAACTTTCCAGGTGTGACAGGGAGGTGCAGCAATGAGCATCGCCTCAGATACATTGGCGCCGCCGACCCTCTTCGACTTGCTCGCCCGAAACTGGACGATGCAAGGCCCAGTCAACGATGCGGTGTTCAACCTTGAGGGCTCTCATGTGGCCTTCTCGAGCGGGTGTGATGGAGAGGGCGTTCTTGCCATCGCGCCGGTCGCCGACCCCGAGCGTCCCGAGGTGCGCATGCGCACCGCCGCAGACACCGGCAGGCCCACGATCCTGCCCAGGACCAAACCCGTGCGCCCGCCTGTGATCGTGAAAGACATTCGCGGCCCTGCCGTGCCCTATGGCAGCAAGTCCTTCGTCGCGGGAACAGAGGATGGCGACCTCGCCTACATCACGCCCCGCGGCCAGATCGTGCCACTGAAGATCTCGCTCGCAGACCCGATCTCCGCAATCGCACGCGACCCATGCTCGCACTCCGTGGCGATCGGGTCCGCTCAGTCAGTTACGCTGCTGCCAGACGACGAAAACGCCGAGCCTACCCGACTGGAGATTGGCGAAGACGTCACCGCCCTGGCCTTTGCGCCCAACGGCGAGAGTCTGGCGGTCGGGCACGACAAGGGCGTGTCTTTTGTCGCTGGCGCTAAGGTCGGCGACGGTGTGGCATTGGACAGCCCGCCCCAGACGCTCAGCTTCAGCCCGGATGGCATGCAATTGGCCTGTGGCCTGAGCAACCCGGGTTTCGCCTTGATATCGCCGCACGATTTGCAGGGCGAGGAGATCCACGATTATCCGACGCCTGTACGATCTTTCGCCTGGAGCGAGGCGGCCAATGCGCTCGCCACATCCGGCGCGTTCCGAACCATCGCCTGGACTTTGTCCGGGGACGGCCTCGGCGATGCGCTCGAAGTCGGGCGAAATGGCCTCGTCATCGTCGAACGGGTCGCCGCCAGTCCCGACCGGCCGCTGATCGCGGTCGGCTACGCGAACGGGCTGACCTGTATCGCCCAGGTCGGCAGCGCCGATGAGATGATGTTGCGCGCCTCGGGCGGGCCCGTATCCGCCCTCGTGTGGAGCGAAAGCGGCGAGCACCTGGCGATGGGGGACGCGAACGGGGAAATGGCCCTGATTTCATTCCCACCTCATTTGTTCAAAGGATGATCAGGAGAGAGCTATGAGCGCTGAACCCCGCCTGACGGCCGAAGAAGAAAGCAAGGATGAGTTCTTCCGTCGCATCGCTGATATCGGCCAGGAGATGATCAAGGCCCATGGCGAGGATTTCGCCACCGGCGCCTTCGTCCTGGCTGCCCGCTGGATCGCCGAGGGCAGAATGAAGGCTGAGGGAAAGCCCAACTGAGCTCGAGGCATCAACGTCTCAGTGAAAGACCCCGGCGGGAGGAAATGAAGACACATCACGCGTGTCGGTCAGCCACCGCATCTGATCAACGATGATGTCGCCTCCGCTTCTCGCAAACCGGAGGCGCTCCGCTTCAAGGTCGGAAGCCGGCGCAACGGAGGCGAGATCCTCGCGCAGTTCCGTGCCAAGGACCAACGAATAGGCACACATTTCCTGGACGCGGATGGTTGTGAAGTAGAGGCACTCCTGAGCAGCCAGGTTCAGTGCCGTTCTTTGCTCCCGCTCCCGCTCCTGTGCGCCGACGAACGAGGTGTGGACAATGCTGCCCAGGAACACGAGCACCTCCTTGCGCCAGCGGGCGTAGTCGCTGTCATTCGAGTGATCCAGCCCGAACCGGTAGAGCGCCTGCGCCACCAGCCGGAACGCCCGTCCGCCCGCGACATGGCGACGCCAGAACTCCGCCGCCTCCTCGGGCGTCTTGCAGTCGACAAAGGATTGCGCATGCTTTCGGCGGATCAACAGCAACAAAGCCAGATCCACATCCTCGGAGATCGGCCGGGCGATTTGCATGGCCGGCATTGGCAGGCCGCCAATGGCCAGCATGCGCACGGCCGCCAGTTCGTCGCGCAGACGACCGCACACCGAGATCAGCCCCTTGATCTGAGCCGCTGTCAGACGGCCATCGTCTTCGCGTCCCTGAAGAATCCGACACACATGGCGCAGATTGTCGATCCAGCAGCAGCCCTGATCGAACAAAAGCAACAGGTCGATAGGCCTGCTGTCCGGAAAGGCGGGCACATGGTCGAGCTCGGAAAACCCAGGCAATGTCGCGATCGTCTCGCGCCAGATTTTGTCGAGATCGAGTGACAGGGCAGACCAGTTCTGCCGAACCCGAGCGAGCAATTGCGGCGACACGCCGACGTAGTGCCGATCAAGACTCTTGACTGACGTATGCAACACTGTCCGCTCCGATGGTCCGCACCAACCAATCAATGCAGCTAGCTTGGCGCGCCCAATCGGCAATGTCTACCAGTCGCAGATCAGCGAAACACGCGTTCGATATCGTAGAGCTTCAGCTTCCTGTAGAGGGTCGGTCGTGTGATGCCCAAATTGGCGGCGACCCGGCTCAGATTGCCCTTGTGCTTGTGAATTGTCTGCAAGATCAGGGCCTTCTCAGCGTCCTTCAGGCTGCCCATCGGCGAGCCCAGCGGCGCGTCGCCATCCTGCTCGACCGATATCTCTGTCGGCAGGTCCGAGATGGCGACCTCCCGGCGCACGGAGATGGAGTGCAACCGGTGGATCAGGTTGCGCAACTCGCGCACGTTGCCGGGCCAGCGATAGTTCAGGAACAGCGACCGTGCATCGTCGGAGAAACGCAAAGGCTCCAGGCCCGTTTCGGCTGCCGTCATCAGGTTGAAGTGATCTATCAAGAGCAGGATGTCAGTGCCACGGCGGCGCAGGGGTGGCACCTCGACCGTGACCGCGTCGATCCGATAGTAGAGGTCGCGCCGGAAACGCCCAGCCTCCACCTCTGCCCTGAGGTCGCGATTGGTCAAGGCAACGAGGCGGGCATTGAAGGGCCGCGCATGGCCGTCGCCGATGCGGTAGAGCACCCGCTCTTCCAGAACGCGCAGAAGATAAGGCTGGATTTCCAGCGGCATCTCGCCGATCTCGTCCAGGCAGAACACGCCGCCGTCCGCCTCCTCAAGACGCCCGGCCTTGCCTTGCCGGACCGCGCCGGTAAAAGCGCCGTCCACATGGCCGAACAGTTCGGCCCCGAACAACTCGCGTGAAATGGCACCGCAGTTGATCGCCACGAAAGGGGTTTCCCGGCCAGCGGAATGCTCGTCGTGGATCAGGCGCGCGAACAACTCCTTACCGGTGCCTGTCTCACCTTGAACGAGAACCGGGGCATTCACATGCGCGACGCGACGGGCCAGGTCCATAGCCTCCAGCATCTCCTCGCACTCGGCCACAATACCAAGCGGTGATGCGGTCGGTATGCGAGTGTGAGGAACCCGAGGCCGCGAGGAGGCCGGTTTCGCGGCACGGCGTTCACAATCGATCACGATGGCGACGCCCCGCACCTCGCCGTCTATGGTCAGATCGTTGATGCCCCTGAAGCCCAGCGTCGGCGGCAGCGAGGCCGCAACCGCGTCCGCGTCGATGACCCGATCATCCTTGAGCTCCACCAGACGCCGACCCAGCCGCGCGTCCAGTTCCGTGCCATCCGTCAGGATCAGACGCTCAAAGCCGCTGCGGTGCAGAACCCGGCCTGCCCGGTCAAGGATCACAACCCCGTCTTCATAGCCAACTCCAGTCTTGGGAGCCTGTTCGATGAGGGCATCGAGAAGGCGGATCCGTTCCTCGTTCAGCGCCTGGGCCAGCGCCGCCTGGATCTCCCCCGCCGCCGCGGCGGCGAACGCGATGTTGTGTTGGCGGAAGATGTTCGTCAATCCGGAGAGATCGACGGCTCCGATGACCGACCGGTCAATGGGATTGCGGATCGGCGCGGCAGCGCAACTCCACTCCTTCAGCGTCTCGACATAATGCTCCGAGCCATGCACGAACATCGGCTCGCCCGCCCACAGGGCGGTCCCGATCCCGTTTGTGCCGACCGCATGTTCGTTCCACAGTCCACCGACATGGAGGTTGATTTTGCGTCCCGCATCCAGGGTCTTTGGGTCACCGATGGCTTCGATCACCAGCCCGCGATTGTCGGTCAAAACCAACATCGCCTCGGTGCCGAGCAGCATGCGTCCGATCTTGTCGAGAGACTCGCGGGCGGCGCGGCAGAGCTCCTCGTTGGCCATCTTCAGGCGGGCGACGTTCGAGGCCTGGTCATCCGACGGCGCCCCGTCAGACTGGGCGTCGATGCCCGCATCAGTGCTGCGCACCCAGGAATTGTGGATCGCCGACCGCACCCCGAGATTTGGTTCTCCCTGGTCGAGTGACCCGGCTTGGTGGCGCTCCCAGGCCAGGTTGACGGCCCGGTCCTGATGTTCGTTTATGTCGACTAGATTTCCGTCCTGCGGCTTCGTTGGCATGGCGCAATTCCTCGCATCGGGAATGCAGGCGTAGCGTAGTCGATCAGCCGTATCCGAGGGCTGACTCAAGCTCGCTGGCGAACGCGTCTTCTGCCCGTTCGGGACCAAGAACCGCGCCGTCTAGTGTCACCAGCCGATCCGCGATTTCCTGATCCAGAGGCGAGAAGAAACCGTTCTCCCTTGTTGCGAGAATAAAGGTGATCTGACCGTTGATCCGCCGCAGCTCGCCCAGATGGTGCATCTGGCGGCTGGTCTCCATATCCACCACGACCACCCTGCGGTTCGGGCTGATGCGCACATAGGGTTGCGGCTCGTCCGCTGACTTGCCAGCACCCAGATCAGAGATAATCAATCCGGAGGGTTGCGGCGCTTCGACGGGCCGCTTCGACTCCGAATAAGCTCCATTGCTCAGTTGATCGGCAAGTTTCGTGATCGTTCCACGGTTCTTTTCGATCAGTGAGCGCGCGCGCATATCCTCTTCGCGCGGCCCCGACCGCTTCGAGATGATATCGACCATATTTCCTCCCGGCGCCCTGCGATTATGGTGATTCGCTGCAGGTATCGCCAATCAGACCTTATACTAGTTTCTCTGCAGACTGTAGAAGACCTCTCATATTCTTATTTTGTCCACTCGCTGGGTGGTTGCAACTGACACCTTCCGAGCACGCTCAGGCCATCACAGCGGTGATCGATGGCTGTTGCCCATCCCGTCAGCCGGCGCGGCCGAAATGACGATCACAAGCGCGGCCTGTCCGGGGGATCAGAGGCGAAGTGGTATCTTCGAACACAGGTTTCACGCTGGCTGCTTGAAAAGGTTCAAAGAGGTCGTGGCGGCTACATCGGGTCTAGCACCGCCTCCTTAGGCCATACCGGAGCCAAAGGAACGCGGCCGAATGACTTTCCAAATCGCAGCAAAAAGCGCATTGGCGTCAACCGGCTTGGAGACATACTCGTCCATTCCGCTCGACAAGTAGTGTTGGCGATCACCGACCATCGCACTTGCGGTCAAGGCCACAATGGGTGTCCGCGCAGATGGGCCGTTCAGTGTCCGAATGACCTTTGCCGCGACCAGCCCGTCCATCTCGGGCATATAGATGTCCATCAGGATCACATCGAACTGGCGCTTCTCTGCGGCATCAACAGCCTGCAGGCCATTTTCAGCGGTCTCGACCGAGTGGCCAGCCGCCGTGAGCAAGTGAACGAGATGGAATCGATTGGTCTCATTGTCCTCCACGAGAAGCACGTTGAGACACTCGGGTCGCGCATTGCGGGTTTCTTCGGACACGGCCCCGGCGCGGTCTCTCTCACCCCCATAGGCCTTGAAGTTTGCCGTGAACTTGAACATCGAGCCTCGACCGAACTCGCTTTCCACGGCGACGTCGCCGTCCATCAGCTCGATCAGCTGCTTGGAGATTGCGAGCCCAAGCCCGGTACCGCCATACCGTCGAGAAATCGACGGATCAGCCTGGTGAAACCGCTTGAAGAGGTTGCGCTGAGTTTCCTGGTCAATACCGATCCCTGTGTCCTTCACGCAAACTTCGATGGTGGCGTCGCCGTCATGACCTGCCCGATGATGGACACGGACATTGACCGCACCACTCGACGTGAACTTGATGGCATTTCCCACCAAATTCAACAGAACTTGCCGGAACCGCCGCGCATCGCCGACCACGAAATCAGGAATGCATTCCGGAATGTCGCATGTCAGCTCCAGCCCCTTTTCATCGGCGCGGGTCTTGAGCAGCGCAATCGTGTTGATGACCGTCTGCTCCGGCGAGAAGGGCGCCTGGATCAGTTCGACGGAGCCGACCTCGAGTTTGGAGTAGTCGAGAATGTCATTGATCACATCAAGCAGCCCGCCTGCCGCGTCCTTTGCCCGGTGCACGATCTCCTGCTGATCTGTCGAGAGCTGGTTGGCGTCCAGCAGATCGAGCATGCCCAGCACTCCGTTCATCGGCGTACGCACTTCATGGCTCATCGATGCCAGAAACTCGGACTTCGCAGCGCTCGATTTCTCGGCGGATCGTTGCGCGAGCAGGAGCTCTGCGTTTCGTTGCTCGAGCTCTGCGGTGCGGTGAGAAACTCGGACCTCCAGCTCATTGTTGAGCTGACGCAGCTCCCGCTCGGCATGCTCGCGGGTCGCTATTTCAGCAGCAAGGGCCGTGTTCTTTTCGGCAAGTTGATGGGTGCTCGGGAGCGCCAGCAGCTTCGGCATCAGCGGCCAGAGCGCTATGGCGGTGGCCATCGAAACCAACGCAGTCACCGCTTTGACACTGGCCTGTATCCCGTAGTCAGGGACCCACATCGTCCAAATCCCCAGCATGTGGGTGAAGCCGCAAGCAAAGACAAAACCGCCAAAGAGGAACAACACCCACCTGTAGGTGAAATCTGCACGATGGATCGCAAAGTAAATGAGCGCAATCGGGATGCTGAAGTAAGACAATGCAATCAATATATCTGAGATCACATGTGCCCAGAAGACATCGGACTGCCAGAGCAGACACATGCCATGCGGCTGAAATCCTTCCGATGAAAGGAAATCCCAGATCATCGATTGCATGCCCGCCTCCCTTGTCGACGGCACCGAAAAATCGATCGAGACCCTTAATTTATTATTAAATTGAATTAAATGATCGCTACCCTGAACAAGGCATCTGACGGTCTCTTTTTGGGCTAATGTCTGGTCACCTGATTTGCGTCAGTGCGATGAAGTCTCAGCGTTGCGACCACCACCATGCTGGGCGCAATGGGGGAAAGATTCCTACACTCACAGCGGCACGTTTCGCCCGATCCATCGTCCTTCGCGCGCCGATCATCGTCTAGTTGGAACCGCTCTTGGTCTGCTCCAGGGTCTTCAGCATGGTTTCATGGGCAGCGGTCTGCAGTCGTGTCGTGGCACGACGGACCTCCTCCATCGCCGCCGCAAGAGCTGCGGAATCCGCAGAATCACTCGTTGCAATCTCGAGCATTTCCATTCGACGGGCGCGGAGTTCAGCGCCGAGCCGGCGCAGCTCCGGCCGTTCAGCCCGGAAACTATTGACCAGGGCACGGCGGGTCTCCCGCGGCATCTGGATCAGAACCTGCGCCATGCCGTCACCAATCCGCCCGCGATCGAACAGGCGCACGCCAACACCTACGACCACCGCGTTGAGCAGCAGCGAAAAGCAGAACACCACCACGAACAGCACCCGCCAGATACGGCCCCAAGTCATCGATCTGCTCCAACGAAGAATGCGACGATCGGATCGTCGAGTGCCGTGGGCGCTCCCATCGCGAGCAACAGCATGCTCTCATCAGGGTCGCCAGTCGCCAGACCGGGCAGGTGGTAGCCGCCAAATCCCGCGGCCAGCAGCATGGTCGCGAACCCGGCAACCGCCAGTCTCGGGGTGAAGAAGGGTCTCAGAAAAACCCGCGCTCCGGCTTGCGCATCGAGCCGGTCGTTCACCGCTCGGCGGAGCTTCTCTGCATTGGTATCGCGTGCACTTGCCGCGCGCACCAGCGCGTCAATCCTGTCGGTTTCGTCATCGTGATCGTGCATCACGGACTGACCTCCTCGTCGTCATCAGCGATCGGTCGAAGGGCGCGACGAGCGCGCACCAGAAGTTGCTCGACCGCGCCGCGGCTGGAGCCCATCGCTCCCGCGACCTCTGCGCTGTCGAGCCCGGCGACGGCACTGAGCAACAAAGCCATCCGCTGGCGGTCGGGCAGCCTGTCAATTGCTTTCCTGACTTTAGCCAGACGTTGCCTGCTCTCAAGCGTGTCAGCGGCTGTGGGCATTGGATCCACGATCTCGAGTGCCGCAGATTCAAGTCCGACGAAGCGCCGAAACGCTTGCCTCCTCTGCCGGTCGATGCAGAGATTGACCACGATCCGATAGAGCCACGTACTGACTTGCGCTCGATCCGGCTCGTAGCGCCCGGCATGACGCCAGACCCGCAGAAAAACATCCTGAACAACTTCCTCAGCCTCATCTGCCCGCCCGAGATAGCGCGTTGCGACAAGGGTAAGCCCGCGCCCGTGCAGCGCAATCAGATCCCCAAGCGCCCGGCGGTCGCCCTCCGCAACCGACCGGACGAGCGCCGCCGCCTCGTGCTGAGCATCCCGATCAGTCAAGGATATCTCCAGGCCTAGAGAAGAGGCGGCGGCAGTTCCGGTCTCACCAGTGGCCGAGCCTCCGCCGATTGACGCGATTGTAGCGATATGCCGGGCGATGTCGCGAGACAGTGTTGCCATCCGGCCCTGTGACCGTGTTGACGGAACGCCCGCGAAACAAGCCGTATTGGCTGTTCCGTTGACCGGAGAACGTTTCACCGTTCGCGCCGGTCACGGAGTAGTCACGTGAGCAGTTCACCCTTCCGCTGCGCGAGCAGTTGACGGTCGCGCTGGAGCTGCCCCCGTTGACACCGCTCCGGTCGATGACGAGGCCGGTCTCGGGATCATAGCTCTTGGTGACCGAGCCGTTGGGCCCGGTTCGGGTCCGCTCGGATGCCTGCGCATCGCTCAAGATCAAGACTACGGCTGCCAATGCGATCAGGGCGAAGGCAATTCTGATCGGCGACCTGCGACTCAGTCCGCTGTTTCCTCTTTGCATGGCGCTCACCGATGCCGTTGGGCGATGGTGTCGCGCATCGCGGCGGCTTCCGCCTTGGTGATGAAGCCATCACCATCGCGGTCGACGAGTTCAAACATCAGGTTCTGTGCAGTGAACTCATCAAGCGTCAGGCTTCCGTCACCATCAGTGTCCATGCGCTGCGAACGTAGCACCATGGCCGAGTGAACCATCTGCGCAAATGCGGCCATCCGCGTCCGCGCGGCTTCTTGTTCGTCAGAAGAAATCCGACCGTCGGCGTTCCGATCCAATCGGTTGAACATGGCGCGGCGTGCCTCTGTCGCCTCGGCACGGCTCACCGCGCCGTCCTGGTCGGTATCAATGCGGGCAAAGCCCGGTCCGAACTGCTGGGCCGCCGCAGGTGCAGCCACTGCGGTTGCGAGCAATGCGGTTAAGATGAGTTGTGTCGAACGCATGGTTGTTGTCTCCGATATCCGCGAGCGCTTGTTGGCTCGTGAATTGGTACGGAGAAACTCTGCGCCTCCTACGCCAGCCCGAAAGATTTCTGAGTCACGGTATGGGCACGACGATCGACACCGTGCGTCGGCGGAGGAGGCATTGATCGCATCGAAGTCGCTAGAGAGACGTATGAGCCGCTTGCCCGTCGGCGCCAATGCGGGACACACCAACGCAACAGTGTTGCAAGTTCAATCAGACGTGTTTGCGTCGATAAGCCGAAGGCGGCTCACCGGTCCAACGCTTGAACGCCCGACGAAACGCCCGATCATCCGAGTAACCGAGCAGGGAGCTCACAGTTTCCAGCGAGCTTGACGGGTCCAGCAGAAATGCCCGCGCATTGGAGGCGCGCATCTCGTCGATCATGGCGTGCAGTGAAGTGTCGTGACGTGCCGCAATTCTACGTGCCTGGCGAAGGCTCAGCTGAGCGCGGCCCGCGACTGTTGTCGCGCGATAGTCACCGCGGGCTGCACCATCGGCGATCGCGCGCTGAAGCCGCGCCAGATCCGCCGGAACATGGGTACTCTCCAACCTCCCGAGCACCTCGGCGAAGTGGCGCTCGACAAACTCGAACAGGGTCGCGTTGGCTTGCTCTACCGATTGATCCAGTGCCTCACGATGCAGGAAAACTGCATTGCGCGGCTTCCCGAAACTCACCGGCACACGGAAAAACGCTTCATAGTCCGAAACAGGTCCAAGTGGCGCATAGCGAAACTCGACACGCGAGATGGCGCCCTCGATCTGCAGGATTTCCCGGATCATGCGGACGCCGACTGCGGTGCCCACTTCGGACAAACGCCCCTGATCAATCTCGTCGCTCGGATGCTCGCTCGTCATCACCGCATCTGCGTCGCCCTCATGAAGTTTCAGGTCTAACCGGTCGGCGATCACGACCCGATGATTGCTCATGAATTGCAATGCTCCGCGCAAATCGCCGGCGAATTGAATCCCATGAGCGAGCCCGCCCATAAGCGAGAACGGCATGGCCTTTGCGGACTCGATCGTCAGTGCCACGCTTCCGTCTGTCCGTGCCGCCAGTGCCCGCCAGAGCCGCGGAGCCATATCATCCGGCAAACGAGCATCCGCATCAGCGAGCGTCACCATCTCCATGCCGGTTGCCGCCCTGATGTCATCGATCGACATGCCTTGCGACAACGCGAATGCGACGGTCGTGGATACGACACTTACATGATTGTGAAATCCCGCATCCGCGGCCGGAAATGTCCGCTTCTTTGCTGACATGGTCCTGTCGCTCGCCCCCCTTAACCGTCATTGTTTGATGAGATTCGCGACGGGGTGGGGCCGAGTCAATCCAAAATGCAAAATCTAGAGGCGTACCCTCTAACACAAACAAAATAGCCACCAATTCTTCTTCGCAACTTCTTTCAAAATTACTTCTTCAATATTTCCGACAAACAGCGTCGCGGAGCGAGTTCGCGGGGTGTCTAGCAACGCGAAATGAGGGAGTGGCGAATGCATCTCTTGACCAAGCCTCTCTGTTCCGGCTGGAAATCATCGCTGCGGGCGAGGCAGCGTCCGACCTGGCACCTGCCGATCGCCCTGGTCTCGGTTTGCCTTCTGGCCGCCTGCTTCCCGGAAAGTGAAGAAACCGACACGGAACCTGCTCCGGTTCGCGGGCTGATCACGACCGTGGTGAGGTCGGCCGAAGAAACCAGGGTGCGCCGCTATCCCGGCGTGCTGGAACCCGGCGAGGTCAATGTCCTCTCGTTCAAGGTGGGCGGGCGCATGGGCAAGCTCGATCTGAACGTCGGTCAACGCGTTGACAAGGAGCAACTGCTTGCAGAGCTCGACGCCGCGCAGTTCCTCACGTCAATCGAGAACCGGCAAGCTTCGGTCGATGAAGCAGCTGCCGAGCTTGCGCAGGATGAGGAGGATCTGGAGCGGTCCGAAGGACTTCTGCAACGCGGCGTGGTCACCAAAGTCCAGCGCGACGAGGATGCCACTGCGGTGAAAACAAGCCGCGCCCAGCTGGTCCAGGCTCAAAAGGACCTGACCAGCGCTGAGGAAGATTTCGCCGACTCCAAGCTCTATGCCCCCTTCGATGCCATCGTGAACGCGGTCGAGGCGGAAAGTTTTGCGACCGTGAGTGCCGGGGAGAGCGTGCTCTCCATCTACGAGGAGGGCGATCTTGAAGTGTCCTTCTCCGTGAACTTCGAGGTTGTCTCGCAGCTTGTGGTCGGCACACCGGCGACCGTCCGACTGGCGGATGCGCCCGATCAGCCCCTGGCTGCCGTCGTCAGCGAACTCGGCGAGCGGGCGGAAACCGTGTCCTCTTTTCCCGTGGTGGTTCAGCTTCAGGAGGTCACGCCATTCATCAAACCCGGAATGGCGGTCGAAGTCTCGTTCGCGTTCGAGGTCCCGAACGCCGAGGCATTTCTGATCCCGATCAGCGCGGCGATCCCGGAAGGCCAGATCCCCGAAGGCGCCGGCCCGAGCTCGGTCCTGCCTGTACCGGTCTATGTGTTCGATCCGGAAACAAGCACGGTCAAGCGCCGCACCATCACGTTCGCCGGGCTGCGCGGGAACAAGCTCCTGGTGGTGGAAGGCCTGACCGAAGGCGAACACGTCGCCACCAAGGGCGTCTCCTTCCTGCGAGAGGGGATGGAAGTCAAACTGCTCGAGCCGAGGGAATAGACGCATGGATTTCCTCACCCGCTTTGGGATCGAAAAGTCCCGCTTCACAGCGTTGATGATGGTTGCCGTGATCACGATGGGGCTGGCGGCCTATCTCAGCCTCCCGAAACGAGAAGACCCCGCCATCACGATCCGAACGGCCGTCGTGCTGGTCCAGTTCGATGGCATGTCGCCCGAGCGTGTCGAGAACCTCATCGCAATCCCGATCGAACGGAAAGTCCGCGAAATCGGCGAAGTGGAAGACATCGAAACCGTCATCACCAGCGGACAGGCGCTGATCTACGTGCACCTCTACGACATCGTGGCCGGAAGTGGCATCGAGGACGCGTGGGAGGATCTGCGCAACAAGATGGAAGCGGTGGTGAGCGAGTTGCCGGACGGGACGTCGCAACCCGTTGTGAACACCGACTACGGAGACGTCTCGATTGCCACGGTCGCCCTGACCGGAGATGGGTTCAGTCTCGCCGAAATCGAGGACGTCGCCGACGATCTGCGCACATCGCTCTACAGCGTCGATGGCATCACGAAAGTGACCCTCTACGGCGAGCAGGACGAGCGGGTCTGGCTTGAGGTCGACACCCGCAAACTCGCGTCGGTGGGCGTGCAGATGCAGCAGTTGCTCGACGACCTGACCGCGCAGAACGTGATCCTGCCAGCAGGCGAGATCGATGCAGACGGCACCCGCATCGTTCTGGAGGCGAACGGCGATCTGGCGAATGTGGATGAAATCCGCGGTGTCCTGACAAAGGTCAGCGGGCTTGCGGGTTATGTCCGGATGTCGGACTTGGTCGAAGTCCGGCGTGGCTATGTCGATCCGAAAGAGACCCCGGTCTTCTTCGACGGGCAGCCCGCGATCGTGCTGGCAATCGAGATGTCGGCGACCACGGATATCCAGGATCTCGGTGGACGTCTTGCTGCGCACCTGAAGAGCTTCGAGGAGCGCCAGCCGATCGGCATCGCACTCAATGTGTCGACCTTTCAGGAGACCAACGTCACCGACTCCGTCAATGGGGCGCTTGAGAACGTCGGACAGACATTCGTCGTGGTCCTCGTGGTGATGCTGCTCTTCCTTGGTGTTCGGGCCGCGTTCGTGATCTCGTGCATCGTGCCGTTCACGATCTGCTTCGCGCTGGCGGCAATGTCCGGGATCGGTGTCGATATCGAGCAGGTCTCGATCGCGGCTGTCATCATTTCGCTCGGGCTCCTGGTCGACAACGGCCTCGTCGTCGTGGAAGACATCGAAGGCCGCATCAATGCCGGCGAAGACCCGGAACGAGCAGCCAAGGAAGCGGGCGCGCAGTATATGGTGCCGCTGGGCGTGGCCTCGATCACAACGATCTCGGCATTCATCCCGATGTTGCTGATTGAAGGCACCGAAGGAGAGTTCGCATTCTCGCTGGGTGCCGTCGTCGCCTCGATGCTGCTGGGGTCGTGGATCACAGCTCTCTACTTTCTGCCGTATCTGTGTGTGCGCATCCTCAGGCCCAAACCTGACCGGAACACCGCACCGGGGCGGCTCAATCTGCTGGAGATGTATCGCGCGGTCGTCCGTCGCCTTCTGCCGTTCGGCGTGCCGATTGCCGCACTGGCATTCGCGGCGGTCGGATTTGCCGGGACACAGTTCGGGCTGCTCAAGCAGGAGATGTTTCCCTACAGCGAGCGGGCCGACTTCCTGATCTACATGGACATGCCCAAGGAGGCAGCGATCTCCGAGACCGAGCAGGTGGCGCTTCGTGTGCAGGACTGGCTCAGGGACGGTGAGATCAACCCGGGTGTGCGCAACTCGACGGTCTACGTCGGCGACGGGGGGCCGAGGTTCAACCTCGGTCTCAATCCCGCCGACCCCGACCCGGCAAGCGCGTTCTTCCAAGTGAACACTGCCACCTTGGCGGACGCCATCGAGACCGCAGACCGGGCCCGGCGCGTCTTTATCGAGGAGTTTCCCGAAGCGCGGTTCCGCGTCACCCGCCTGCCCCAGGGCGGCTCGGAGTCCGGCGTGGTCGATGTCGAGATAAGCGGTCCGGACGCAGAGGTGCTGATGGCCGCCGCCGCCAAGGTTGAGGCCGCCTTTGCCGAGTTCCCGGCGCTGATCAAGAACGAGAGCGATTGGGGCAACAAGGTGCTGAAAGTCGTGGTCGACGTGGCCCAAGACAAGGCACGCGAGTTCGGCGTCACCTCGGAAAACATCTCGGAAGTGATGGACGCCTACTTCTCCGGCACAACCTATTCAACATTCCGCGAAGACGACGAGCAAATTCCGATTGTCCTGCGTGCGACGCGTGACGGACGAGACAGCGTCGAGGATCTGGCGAACCTCTCGATTGCCGCCGGGGGTGAGGTGATCTCGGTCGACCAGGTCGCGGCCTTTCAGCCGAAACTCGAGTATTCGGAGATCCGCCGCGAGAACCAGATCCGTCAGGTGATCGTCTCAGGCAAGAGCGTCGCCCTCAGCGCGCAGGAGGTGCTCGCCCGGCTCCAGCCCACGTTGGATGCGCTGGCACTGGGTTCGGAGTACCGGATCCACATTGGCGGTGAACTGGAAGACAGCGCCGATGTGATGGGTCAGATCGGCGGCAATCTGCCGCTTGCGCTCGGCGTGATGCTGGCGGCGCTGGTGTTCCAATTCAACTCCATCCGCCGTTCGCTGGTGACGTTCCTGACGATCCCGCTGATCGTCATCGGTGCGCCCTACACCATGATCGGCATGGGACATCCCATGTCGTTCTTCGCCATGCTGGGGTTGATGTCGCTGATGGGCATCATCATCAACAATGCGATCGTCATGATCAATCAGATCGATATCGAGCGTGAAACCTTGCCGCTCGACGACGCGATCGTCGCGGCCTCGGCGCAACGCGCACGCCCGGTATTGTTGACCTCGCTGACGACAATCTGCGGGCTGACCCCCATGGCACTGGCCGGTGGCGCTCTGTTCGAGCCGATGGCGGCGATCATGATCGGAGGCCTGCTGGTGGCATCTCCGATCACGTTGATCTTCGTGCCTTCGGTCTATCGTCTGCTGATGCGACAGCGGAGCAAGCGCGCAGCGTCGGTGACGGCATGACCAGCACCGCAAGCCGCAAACCCGGGCAACTCAACCGGCGAATGCTTCTCTCATGCGCCGCCGGCGCAGGTCTCGGCGCGTGCTCATCGCTGACCCGTTCTCCCCTGGCCGAAGCCGACATCGCGATGGCCGCGCCCTATGGCATTCCCGGTGTGCTCAGGGTCTGGGGAGACGATCTGGGTGAGGGACGGGCCGTTGCTCTCCTTGCCGACGAAATCGCCCGGGTGCGCCGGGTGCATGCTGAAAAGATCGCAAGCGGAGCGCCGATCTCCGAAAGCGTGCTTGCGTTGTCTGGCGGTGGCGCGGATGGGGCGTTTGGCGCGGGCCTTCTGGCGGGGTGGACCGAGCACGGCACCAGGCCGAAGTTCACCATGGTTTCGGGCGTCAGCACCGGCGCGATCATCGGCCTGTTGGCCTTTCTCGGCCCTGATTTCGACGACGAACTCGAGACATTCTACACCTCGTATTCGACGGATGAGCTGTTCGAACCGAGCCCGTTCGCTGCGCTGTCCGGCGGCACCTCTCTGACGGATGCCACCGGGTTCAACGCACTGGTCGAGGCGTTCGTCAACGACGAGGTGGTGTCGATGCTGGCTCAGGAGGCCGCGGCCGGGCGGCGCTTGCTGATCGGGACGACCAACATTGACGCGGCCCGGCCGGTGATCTGGAACGTCACCGAGATCGCGGTGTCCGGTCACCCGATGGCCAAGACCCTGATCCGCGACGTGCTGCGCGCCTCGGCAGCAATCCCGGCCGCGCTGCCGCCGGTCGTCATCCCGGTGTTGGGCAGCGACGGCGTCACCTACGACGAAGTTCATGTGGATGGCGGCGCGACCCAGCAGGTGATGCTCTTCAGTCCGGAGTTGCCGGTGCGGGAAGTCGACAGGGCACTCGGAATCGAGATCGAACGCAATCTCTACGTTGTGATCAACAACACGCTGAACAAGCCATACAGCCCGGTTGAACTCGGCGTGCTCTCGATTGCCGGGAAGGCGGTCAGCAGCCTGATCAGCGGTTCGGGCAGCGGCGACCTCTACAAGATTTATGCAATCGCCCAGCGTGACGAAATCAACTTCCAGGTGCTCTGGATTCCAAAGACCTTCGACGAGCAGGCCGCCGAGATGTTCGACCCGGTGTACATGCGCGCACTCTATGATCTGGGCTTCGCGTATGGCCTCGATGCGAATCGCTGGCAGGATCACCCGCCCTTTTTCAAGCCTGACGCGTCCTTGACGGATTGAACGCCAGCGCCGGAACAATCGCCCAGCCAATAATGGCCGCATAGAAGACGCTGATCGGGATCAGCCCGTGCACATTGGCGGCGAGCACCCCCGCAACCAGGAACACGTGCGCGCCGATGCCCCAGCAAATCCCGAGAACCACCTCCCGCGCCCGGGCGATCTGCCGCGCCAGCAAGGCCTGCCCGAAAATCACCGACAGCGGCAGAAACAACACCACGCTCGTCACAAGGCCCGGGTTGTAGCTGCCACTTGCCGCGGCGAGAGCAAGATGACTGAGCCCGTTGACAAAGACCACGCCGCCCATCGCGAGCGCCGGGAACACATGCGATGGCGCCCGCCAGATCGCGATGAATCCGATCAGCCAGACAACCGAAGTGTTGATGAAGAAGATCGCCTCCGGTGACATCGCCGCCGCGGCTGCCGGGCCGAAAGCATTGCGCAACATCTCGTTCAGGAGCTCACGGAGCGGATAGATCCGGCCCAGCGCATCGATCCAGTGCTCCTCGAACTGGTGCACCATGTAGGCAGCCGTCATCAAGGTCGCCATCAACTTGACGTCGGCGAGAACCGGTCCCGCATCAGGGGCGCGGTTTGTGAACCCCATAAAAACCAGGACCGGAGCGGCGAACGTTCCGATCTTCATCCAATGCTCTGCCAGGAAAGCTTGCTGACCAGCCGGCACCCAGAGCGCCGCAAACAGAACGATCATTGCGGCGAGTGCTGGCCGGGAGTGAGTCACGCGTCATCCATCCGTCAGCCGACGCGGGGAAAGCCAAACCCAGAAGCTGAGGACGACCGCCGATCCGGACACGATCGTCATCAAGGTGCCGGGCATGAAGTTCACGTATCCGGGAAAATCCACGAACAGCAGGTAGCCGAGATCTGCGAGCCCGCCGATCAAGCCGGTCACCCAGATCGATGTCAGATTTCCGCGCCAAATGAAGACTGCCCCGACCGTGGTGCAAACCCCGAACCAAAGCAGGTTCCAGGCGTGCTGGTTCAGTATCCCTCCAACGGCCCCGTGGTAGTCGGCCGCCAGAGCACTTGGCTCGACCGCGTCGGCAATTGCGGCAAAGCCCCCGGAAGCATCCGCAGAAAGAACCAGGATACCGGCAATTGCGTGCACCAGTCCCCAGATGATCCAGAGCCCCGCCGACACTTTCAAAGCCAGCCGCTGCACGTCTGTCATGGCCGTTCCCCCCACATGAGCACTGCGATATGCCCGTTTTCTCAAAAAGCCGGTGGCAGTATGCTCGTGGAATCGACTAGCTGAAGAAAGTGGACTTTGTCAACCAATTCACGCACCCCCGATACCGAGATTGCGCGTCTCGTCGATCGCTTTATGAGGCGGATTCACGCGTCACTGAACGCACGCGCGCCCGAGTTTGATGTCCACCGGGTCGGACCAAACGGCGGTATTCTCTTGCTCACGCTGGCCGAGATCGAGCCCGCCCGCATTCAGGACCTGGTTCGGGAGATGTCGCGGGACAAGTCGCAGATGACACGGCTGATCGGTGCGCTCGAGACAAAGGGTCTGATAGAGCGCAAGGGTGCTCCGAACGATGCACGGGTCTCACTGATGAGCTTGACGCCTGAAGGACGGCAGACCGTGCTGACACTGCAAAGTGCGGTCGCAGAGGTGATCGATGACCTCCTTGCGCCGCTGACCTCCTACGAGAAGCAGGCGTTCAAGGAGATCCTGCACCGAACCTCGTAGTGGTCCTGCCAGACATCGACAGATGCAGGCCGAGGGCGGTTGCGAGGGAGCCTGTGGCCCGAGCTTACTCCACCGTGACGAAGTCGATGTCCGGCAAGTCCGCACCTGCTCCTTCGGCGCGGATCGTCGCAACGACCTTTCGCCAGTCCGCAAATCCCTGGTGCGGCTTGGTGCCTGCAGGAAACAAGTCGGCCTGCACAACATCCAGTAGCCGCTCTCCCGCCGCGAGCATCTGCTCCGCCTCCGCTTCACGGCCAAGAGCCGACTCCGTCGCTGCCGAAAGAATATGCACGAGAGCGAGCTCGTAATCGTGCAACGGGATGGACGGCACGTTCGCAAAGTCCCGCAGCCGGGCCCAGTCACCGGCGGCCCGTTCGAATTCACCTGCCTCGTGGCACAGTCGCGCACGGATGTAGCGCAACGGCGGATCGATGAAGCCATTGTCCTCGGCTGCGGCGACTGCACGGTCCATGTGTCCGATCGCGACATGACGCAGGGTGTCCAGCTCAATGGCATCCGGCATGCGTCCCAGATATCGCCCGTTGGCGTCACGCGGCCGCCAGAGCGCCTCGAAGGCTGCGATGTAACTGGTCATCGCCTCGAGGAATGCCGGATCCGCATCCGCCTTTCGGACCGGGCGGTCCGCCACCGGCGCGGCGCTCAACGCATCCCAGTCGATCGCAAACCCGACCATCGTTGAATGAGGCCCCGGCAACCGCTCGCCAAGGGTGAACCAGAGCGCGTCGTCCGCACGATCACGGTCGGGATCGGCGCGCGCAATGCTGGTCATGATCCCATAGGCTTTGCAGACGGTGCGGCCAAAGCTGCGGAAAGCGCCGTCGATCCGGCCATCACGGTGACCCGCCAATGCGTCGATCGCAAAGTCCGTATCGACCGATCCCGCACCCGCATCCAGCGCCGGCGCAACAGTTTCCAGCCGGGCACGGGTTTCGAGCCACTTGCCGACGCTCGGCGTGAAGTGTGCATCGCCAAAGAATTCGTTGGTCTCGGCGAGCGCTGCGGCGAGGAAGTGGTTGGACTGGACAATCCGGTCGGCGGGTTCACTGGCCTCAACGCGCCCGTCATAGCGGTTGCGCTCATCCTCCCGGCCATTGAGTTCAATGCGCAGACTGCGGCCCGCGCGGGCATCCGACACCACGATGGTCCAAGAGGCGAAGTGCTTGATGTCGCGCACCAGATCCACGGCTTCGTCGAGGCTCCCGGCCTCGCGCAGAATCCGCTGCTGCACCACGGGTGCAATCTCCCACCCGCCATCGGTGTCGCCCGATGTGAAATTGACCGTCGACATCTGATGCAACGAGCACGCAATGCCTCGGTCGTTCATCCCGCTGATCCCCCCCGGATAGATCAGGCCGGCAGTGCCGACCGAGGCGAACCGGTGCCAGGATGGATTGGTTTCGCGCTCGTCCGTCAGGAAAATCCCCGGATAGCGATTCCAGGCGAAAAACGCGCCATCGAAATTGCGCGCGTGCAAGCCGCGGCCATCGGCGCAGAGATCGGGCGCTGCGGCAAACCCAGTGCAGCCGAAACCCACACACCGGGGACCGGTGCGCCCGCGCTGTGCCGCGGCACCGATCTCCCGCCTCCGCAAGAGTGCTTCCGAGCGCACATTGCGCTCCTGGCGACCCGGGCGAAAGCGCAGAACCGCGCCGATGACGTAAAAAATGTTCTCCGACACCTCAGCCGCCAACGGCTTCTTCAGCCGCCTCGTGAGACCGGTTGCAAGGTTGCCGGCATCGATCGCCACATTCGCGTCGATCACTTCCTGTTGCGTGAAGATCGGATCGTCAAGCGCATCAAAGATTCCACTTCCCAACGCTCGTACGCCGTGGCGAAACTCGGATGAACAGGCGTCGAAGACCTCGGTGGATATTCGCCGGTAAATCGCATCGGCAACCGTGTCAATCCAGTCGCGCGGCGTGTCCGTATCGACACGTATCGTGTCGATGATCTCGGCGAAGACACCATCCTCGATCTCCTTGGCGAGCAACCGGCCGTGATCGTAGCAATTGTCCGCGAAAGCGCCTTGCTGAGCCAAGAGAAAGAAGCGCTTGCCTGCCGCAGTGTACCAGCTCAGGCGGCTGCGTGATCTTGCTTCACCGGGCGCGAGTTCACGCGTCTCCAAGGGCGTTACGGTCATGTGCGCCTCCAAATTCCTAGGTCAGACAATGGGGTCACCCTGTGGTGGACCAACACCGCGTCAACGCGGGCGGGACCCCGTGTGCAAACAATACGATTGCCCCGGACCGCCGGACGCAACCGGCGGCAGGCGCGGACGCTCAAGTCAATAAAGGTCTACGCGAAACTTCTTCGTGCTCCAGTAGGCACGGGCCAGCCCGAGAAGACGATCAGCGGGCGCCGAGCTGTCGATCGTGATGCCGTGTTCCGCGGTGATCCGGTCGATTGCCGCGCGCGTCTGATTGCCGATCACACCATCGACGGTCACGTCTTCTCCGAGATCGCCAAGCAGCATTTGTGCCGCCCTGTCCATGTCCTTCGGGCCGATCGAGGCGAGCACATCCCGAGCTGCCTTCACCGCCTCTTCGTCGCGCAGGACCGCCGCCTTGGCGGCGCGCACCGCCGCGTCCGCCGACTGATAGCCCTTGGGCGGCTGGTTCTGGATGATCCACGCCGCATTCGCACCGCCCCATGCGACACCGCGCTCCAGCCCCTCGTCGTACCAGCGGATGGCCTGCAGCGGGTCAGCCGGCACGCCCTCCGCGCCATTGAAGTAGAGCCGTCCGATGTTCACCGGTGCAAACGGGTGACCGCCCATCGCCGCCTTCTGGTACCAGGCCAATGCCTCGCCGGGGCTCACGGCCTCGCCGCCCAAACCGCGCTCGTAGACCAGACCAAGATTGTGGAAACCGTAGATGTCATTGCGCGCGGCGGATTCCCGGAGATACCGCAGACCGCGCTTTGGTTCGCTGTGTTCGGAGTTTTCGTTCAGATAGTAGTAGCCCAACTCGTTCATCGCGAAGGTGTGACCCAGTTCGAGCGCCCGGCTCAGCAGGGCGAAACCGTGATTGCGCACATCCTCGGTCTCGCCATGGCGCAGAAACTGCTTGCCGAGCGCATGGAACGCGTAGGGATCGCCCTCCTGCACCCCTTGAGCATAAAACTCGAGCGCTTCCTTCGGCACGCCCTCCTCGGAGCGTCCGCCCTTGATAGAGTCCGCCTCGGCCACGAGGTCTCCGAGCGCATGCCACGCCCGGGTGTGCCGGAGATCGCGCGCACGTTCAAAAGCGGCCCGTGCCTCATCGAACTTCGTCTGCGCCTGAAGCCCGCGGCCGAGCTGATAGTAAAACCGGCCTGTTCCAGGCGACTCCGCAATTGCCGCCTCGCACGCCGTCACGATGGCCTCGGGCTCGAGTTCGTTCGGATACCGTACGATCCCGATGCCTTCCGGATCCAGCCAGTCGCCCGCCTGAAAATCGCATTGATTGGCGGCAAGGCTCAGCTCGATCGCCACAGTCCCCGTCGACTCCGACGTGACAGTGACCTGCTCAGAGACTGTGAAGTCCTCGATATCTCCGCGCGCGGGTCTCTGGCCGGGAAGGTACTCGTAGAACAGGCTCGCAAGCGCCGTGGCAGGCAGTTCTTGCCCGGTGTAGTCCTGCTCCGGCACCGTTCCAAGCACCAGCCGGCCGGATTCCAGCTGGTCTGCAGAGACGCTGAGCGGGCCGGTGAACCCGGCGCCGAGCGACTCGAGAATGCCACGGCCGAGCGCCACCCGTCGCTCAAGCGGGCCTGTCAGCGAGACCTGACCATTGACGTTGCGCGAAGACACAACGCCCACCAGCTGCGCCAGCTGTTCCGGTTGAACGTTGACCGACGCGGCCTCGACGGGTCCCTTCTCTTCGGGCTCAAAGAAGAACGGCTCGACCAGCGTCGAGCTGTCCCACGGAACCTGCAGGCCCGCTGTCATGTCGTAGACCTCGCGGCGCACGCGGCTGAGGATCTCGCTGATGCTTTGGTCGGGTGTGAGGCGCGCCTGCTCGATAAAGGCGCTGGTGAAGGGGCTGTTGCCATCCGCACCATCCACGGCAATCGCGCCGGGCGAGGTCGAGTAGGCGAGGAACGTGTTGAAGGGCGCCGTCATCGAGTTGAAGCCCTCGCGGGCTTCGAACAGGGTTGTGTCGAGATCCGTCATCATCGCCATGCCCGAGAACGGATTCTCGCGGCAACTGTCGAGGATCACCAGTTGCATCCGCGACCGCGCGGCGAGGATTGCGACAAGGCTCTCCAGTGTCACCGTCTCGAACGGGGTGTCGTAGGCTGATTCAAGGGCTGCATCGGTCGGCAGCAGATAGTTCCGCCGCCCGATCTGGATCCCGTGTCCGGCATAGTAGAACAACACCTCAGATTCGGGATCGAGTGCGAAAAGAACCCGGCGCAGCAGATCCTCGAACCCGCGCTTGTCCAGATCGTACCCTTCAAACACCCGGAAGCCCTGCTCACGCAGGAACCCCGCCATCGCTTTGGCGTCGCTGCCCGCATTCGCGAGACTGGGAATATCCTCGTAGGTGTTGTTGCCGACAACCACGGCGTAGCGCTGGACGACCGCAGGCGCTTGCGCAACCGCTTCAGGAGCCTCGATCAAGCCGAGGCCCCTGAACAGGGTCGTGTCATCACCGAAGGATTGCGCCTGAGCACCAGTTGCCAAAGCGACGGCGCAAAGAGCGCCCAGGGAAACATGCAGTCGACGCATCTTCATTCCTCGCTGACTGGTTCTGTCAGGTCAGGGCAGTTGGGAAGAGGTGGAGAGGCTACCAGCCTCCACCGCCGCCGCCGCCGCCTCCACCGCCTCCTCCGCCGCCGCCGCCTCCACCGCCGCCGCCTCCACCGCCGCCGCCGCCGCCGCCTCCACCGCCGCCATCGCTATCGGAGGCGCCGAGGAGAACGGACAGGCCGCTCGAGGATTTGAGGTTGGTGCTGCCGGTGCTGGCCGGAACATCCGTTTCGGCAGTTTTCACGACGGGTGCTTCGGCTTCGACTGTCTCGACCGCGGGTGCAGACGGTGTGCTCGGCGCATTGCGCGGCGGCGTCGTTGTCGCCGGTGCAGCTGCCGTCACCGCCGCGGCGGGCTTGCTCACCGCGGGCTTGCTGCGGCTTGTCGTCGTCGCGGCCGGCTGAACCGCGGGCGCTGTCGCCACGGTTTGTCCTCCGAGCCCGGGTCCGAGGGCGTTCACGGAGGTCCGGAGCGAGGCCAGCAAAGCGCCTGAGTAGAACCCGGTCGCGGGTTCACCTGTGCGGGTCTGGTACATCTTGATCGCGCTTCGCGTATCGGCGCCGACCACACCGTCGGTCGCGCCCACCGGATAGCCGAGGCGCTTCAGCAACGCCTGCATCTCGATCGTTTGCGACGTGGTGAGACCTTCATCCCGGTCCAAGGGCGCCGCCTGGGGCGCGTTCACGGCAACCGCGCTCGGCTGGCTGGGCGCCGGAGCCTGAACACATCCTGCAAGAAGAGCTGCCGCGGCTACACTAACCAAGAAGCGGCCACGTACGAATCCATGAGTAAACATCACAATAAACCTTTATCTCGCGTCCCCCGTCTTAAATCGTACCAGAGGCCTCATAGGCAGTCAAACTGTGCCCCCTGAAGTTGCCGCGCTTGCCCGGTACTCCGCCGTCCGCTACGCAGAGCGCCTCTGACGTCTCGACCACCAGAACGGCATGATCACCGATAACGCCAGCACCCAGCCCCCAGCGCCGGACAGCCCTGCTGCCTGGTGGAGGTTGGTCGTGTCGCTCGCAATCAGCACGATCGCCGGGGTGGGCCTCTGGTCTGTGGTGGTCGTGCTGCCAATCATCGAGGTCGAGTTCGGCATCGATCGCGGCGGTGCCTCGTTTCCCTACACCGCAACCATGCTGGGCTTTGCCGCCGGCGGTGTGCTGATGGGCCGGCTCGCCGATCGCTTCGGGATTCGCGTGCCGCTGGGCATCGGCGCGGTCTCGTTGGGGATCGGATACATCCTTGCAGCCTTTGCGCAGACCTATGAACAGTACGTTGCCGTGCAGGCAGTGCTCATCGGCTTCATCGGCGCATCGCCGTCGTTCGGCCCGCTGGTCGCAGATGTCTCTCACTGGTTCCTGCGCCGCAGAGGCGTCGCGATCTCGGTGGTTGCAAGCGGCAACTACCTGGCCGGCACGATCTGGCCGCCGATCCTGCAGTTTGCAATCGAGCAGAGCGACTGGCGGAGCGCTCATGTGGGCATCGGGCTCTTCTGCATCGTCAGCCTCGTGCCGCTGATCTTCTGCCTGCGCCGCGGGCAGCCGCGCGGTGCCGGTGACGACGAGGCCGCGCGAGCAAACGCTCGGACGAGCGGGTCTCCCGCGACGCTGCAGACCCTGCTGGTGATCGCGGGGCTGGCCTGCTGCGTTGCCATGTCGATGCCCCAGGTGCACATCGTGGCCTACTGCGTCGACATCGGCTACGGCCCCGCGCGCGGCACGGAGATGTTGTCGATCATGCTGGGTCTCGGCGTCGTGAGCCGTCTCGCATCGGGCATGATCGCCGACTGGATCGGCGGGGTGCGAACGCTCATCCTGGGATCGTGCCTGCAGTGCCTCACATTGCTGCTCTACCTGCCATTCGACGGACTGGTCTCGCTCTATGTGATCTCCGCGCTTTTCGGGCTGAGCCAGGGCGGGATCGTGCCGAGCTACGCGGTGATCGTGCGCGAGAGGTTTCCGGCGCGCGAAGCGGGCACGCGCGTGAGCCTCGTCATCACGGCAACCGTCGCGGGGATGGCGCTCGGCGGCTGGCTTTCGGGTGAGATCTACGACCTGACGGGCTCCTACGAGATGGCCTTTCTCCATGGCATTGCCTGGAACCTGCTGAACATGGGCATTGCATTCTGGCTGCTCCTTGGGAGGCGTCCGCGTCAGCCGGCAGAGGCGAAACTCCCAGGCGCGGTGGCATCATCGTGACGGGCCTCCAGATCGCAGAGAAGCGCTTCGAGAGCGAATCGCCCGAAGCGACCGAGGCGATCGCGGCCCGGCTCGCAGCACAGCTCGGTGGCGGCGATTGCATTGCCCTGCATGGCGGTCTGGGTGCGGGCAAGTCGCTGATGGCGCGTGCCATCATTCGCACGGTGCTGCACGATCCGGACCACGAGGTGCCCTCGCCCACCTACACGCTGGTCAATGTCTACGAAGCCGCAGGGTTCGAGATCTGGCACGCCGATCTCTACCGGATCGCAGATGCGGACGAGCTGAACGAAATCGGGCTCGATCAGGCTCTGGAGCATGCGCTGGTGCTGATCGAATGGCCTGAACGCTGGCCCGGAGGATTGCCCGCGCAGCGCCTGGACGTTCATATTGAGGGCAGCGGCGAGGCGCGTCAGATCGTGTTTGCGCCGCGCGGTGGCTGGCAGGGGCATGGCGCATGGGAGACCTGATGACGCGAGCTGAGGCCCAGGCCGCATTTCTCGCAGAGGCGGGCTGGAGCCATGCCAGCATCGGTCCGCTGGCGGGAGATGCGTCGAACCGGCGCTACCTGCGGCTGACACGTCCCGAGGGCACGCCTGCCGTGCTGATGGACGCGCCGCCGGAACCCGGCGAGGATGTCCGCCCGTTCGCAGCCATAAGCCACTGGCTGCGCGCCCAAGGGTTCTCGGCGCCTGAGATCCTGGCGGAGGACGCGGCGCACGGGTTCCTGCTGCTGGAGGATTTGGGAGACGATCTCTTCGCGCGCTGGATCCCGCACGCACCCGGTGACGAGGATCGCCTGTACCGCGCAGCCATCGACCTGCTGGTTCATCTCGCTCACATTCCGGCCCCGCAACGGATGGACGGTCATACCCTCGATCCCTACGACCTGGATACTCTGCGACGGGAATGGATGCTCTTCGCCGACTGGTGGCTGCACCACACAGGCGTTGAAACCGGCGAATTTGCGGAGCTTGCCGAGCAGGCATTTGCGCCGATCAGCACGGCGCGAGAGGTGGTCGTTCTCAGAGACTATCATGCCGAGAACTTGATCTGGCTGCCTGGCCGGTCCGGCATTGCCTCGGTGGGCCTGCTGGACTTTCAAGATGCTCTGGCAGGGCATGCGGCCTACGACCTTGTCTCGCTCCTCGAGGATGCCAGGCGCGACACCAGCCCCGAGCTTCGCGCGAGCATGATCGCGGCCTACCTCGCGGCACGACCCGAGCTGGATGCCGAGCAGTTTCGGCGCGACTACACGCTCCTGGGGGCGCAGCGCAATCTCAAGATCATCGGCATTTTCACACGGCTCGCGATCAGAGACCGCAAGGCGCGTTATCTCGAGCTCATCCCGCGCGTATGGGGCCACCTGGCGCAAGACCTGGCGCACCCCGAGCTTTCGGCGCTGCGGACATGGGTCGAGCGTCATTCACCAGCGCCCGATGGCCCGACCCTCGCCAGGCTGCGCGGGAAGGCTGCCGGATGAACGCGCCAAGCTCCGCCATGATCCTGGCCGCGGGCTTCGGCACACGGATGGGGGCGCTGACGAAGACCACGCCGAAGCCTCTCCTGAAAGTCGCCGGGCGGGCGATGCTGGATCATGTTCTCGATCACTGTGCGGCGGTTGGCGTCAACCGCGCGGTCGTCAACCTGCACTATCTCGGCGGTCAAATCCGTACCCATCTCGCGGCACGACACGAACCGACGATCACATTCTCTGAAGAGATGCCCGTCATCCTCGACACGGGCGGCGGCGTGAAGCAGGCACTGCCTTCGCTTGGACCGGATCCGTTCTACGTCGCCAACTCGGATTCGATCTGGGTGGGACCAAATCCGCTGGAGTCGTTGGCACGGGCCTGGGCGCCTGAAAAGATGGACGCCCTTCTGCTGCTCGTATCGGTGGACAGCGCCCGCGCCTACACCCGTGCGGGCGACTTCCACCTCGAGGCGGATCTCGAGGCACCGGTGCGGCGCGGCCGCGCGGACCGCGCACCGTTCATCTATTCAGGTGCACACATTCTTGCACCTGGCGTCATGGCAGATGCGCCCGAGGGCGCGTTCTCGCTGAACCTGATATGGGACCGTCTTCTGGCGGCAGACCGGCTCAGGGCCGTCGTCTATCCCGGAGCTTGGGTAGATGTCGGCACACCGGACGGGCTTGCCGCCGCCGATACCGCCTTGGCCGGAGTGCCGCCGGGCGCATGACGCTGTTCGCAAGCCCCGCACCGCACCTCTACGCGATCCCACCGGGCGCTGATTTTGCCAGTGTCTTTGCGGCGGGGTTCTGGGACAGGCTGGCTTCGCTGCCGCCAGAGATCGCCGCGCGCACCGTCGTCATGGTCAACACCAGGCGCAGCCTGCGCCGGATTGAAGAGGCGATTGCCGCGCATCCCGGGCGGGCTGCCTTCGTGCCGCGCATGGTCATTCTGCCCGAGCTTGGCACCGATCCGCTGACCGCACCCGAGCTTGGCCCGCCGATCGGCACACTTGAGCGGCGCCTGCATCTGACGCGCCTGGTCGAGCGGTACCTGTCATCCCATGCCCGGGAAGCAACCCGCACCGCACCTCTTTCCGCCGCACCGGCGCTCGCCGACTCCCTGGCGCGGCTGATGGACGAATTTCAGGACGAGGACGTACCACCCGAGCGCATGGACTCGCTCTTTGAGAACACCGACGTCAGTGGCGGCGTGGCCGAGCACTGGCAGCGCACCTTGGGGTTCGTCGACATCGTTCGGAGCCACTGGCCGGCGATCCTTGCCGAGGCATCCAGTGGCGCCGTTGATCCCAGGGCGCGCCAGCGCGCGGCCATCCGGGCGTTGATCGGACGCTGGGCGCGCACCCCTCCCACAGCGCCGGTGATCGCTGCGGCATCGACCGGGTCGGTGGGCTCGACCGCGGAACTTCTCGCGGCCATCGCCCGCCTCGCGAACGGGGCAGTCGTTCTGCCGGGCTTTGACACCGGGATCGAGCCCGCGATCTGGGATGCAGCGGGCGCGGAACACCCGATGGGCCCGTTCAAGGGCCTGATGGGGCGCCTCGGCACCACGCCCGCCGACGTCGTCGACTGGGGCACGGCTCCCGACGACGAGAAGAGGCACCAACGCCGGGCGCTTTGGGCGCAGGTGCTGCGCCCCGCGCCCGTCACCGACCACTGGCATCGGGCAGCGGAAGAGCTGCACGACCGTCTGCCCATCGCCACGGCCGGGCTTTCCCTGGTGGAAGCCGAGCACCCGGCGGTCGAGGCCACGGCGATCGCGCTGGCAATCCGCGACGCACTCGAGCAGCCGGACCACACGGTTGCCCTGATCACCCCCGATGCGGCACTGGCGCGCCGGGTGACGGCCGAACTGGACGCCTTCGGTGTGGTACCGGACGACTCTCTGGGCCGTCCGCTGGCCCTCACACCGCCCGGCATCCTGATGTCGCTGATCGTCGAGGCCGTGGAACGCAGCGATGCGGTCAGACTGGCGTCTATGCTGCAGCACCCGCTGCTCGCCCCGGGGTGCACGCGCGCCGAGCATCTGACGCATGCACGCGCGTATGAGCGAGAGGTGTTGCGCGCGAAACCTGGCGGTGCCCACGCCGATCTTGTGCCTGCCTGGCCAATGGCCGAAGCCAGTGCCGCGGCATGGCACGCCCGCGTGAGTTCGGCGCTGATGACGCTCGGCGATGCGCTCCGCACCGGCGATCTGCCCGCGACGGTTGCGGCTCATGTCAATGCGGCCGAGGCGCTGACATGCGGTCCCGCCAAGGACGATGATCACCCCGAGCCTCCGGCGATCTGGACCCGCGAGGCAGGGGCACATCTGCGGACCTTCATGAGCGAATTCGGGGCTGCGGCATCGGCACATGGCACGGCATTGCAAACCCCATACCGGTCCCTTCTTTCGGCCTTGATGCAGGGCGAGCAAGTGCGCCCGCGCCCCGAAGCCCCGCACCCCAGGGTTTCGATCTGGGGCACCCGCGAAGCCAGGGTCCAGAGCGGTGACACGGTGATCCTCGCAGGCCTCAACGAGAGTGTATGGCCCGGCACACCCGATCCGGATCCCTGGCTGAGCAGACCGATGCGTGACCGCCTGGGCCTGCCACCGCCCGAGCGGACCGTTGGACTGGCGGCCCACGACTTCCTGCAGGCTGCGTGCCATCCCAATGTGATCCTGACCCGCTCGCGCCGGATCGATGGGACGCCCACCGTGCCGTCACGCTGGCTGGTCCGGCTCAGGAACTTCCTCGGCGGCGTGGGAGCCGGTGCGGCGCTGAAACTGGCCGATGAACGCGGCATGAGACTGATCGGGTTGACGCGACATCTCCGGCGCCCCGAGAGCTCGACCCCGCGGGCGACGCGTCCCCGGCCAACGCCACCTGTCGCCCTGCGCCCGCGCGGTCTGCCTGTGACGAGCCTGGAGACACTCGTTCGCGATGCCTACGCGGTCTATGCACGACGCATCCTCGGGCTTCGCGTGCTCGAACCGCTGGGACGCGCACCGGACGCCCGGGAGCGTGGCACCCTGATCCACACGATCCTCGAGGCATTCATCGAGCGCACCCGTACCGCCTGGCCCGACCAAGACACCGCGCACGCCCTGCTGCTCGAGACCACCGATGATGTGTTGAGCCACACCGTTCACGAGGCCGAACTCCGGCGCATCTGGCGCGCCCGGGTCGTGCGCTTTGCGTCCTGGTTCATCGCCGCAGAAGATGCCCGGCGGCGCAACGCCATGCCGATCGCGCTGGAAGTCGACGGGGCGCTGATGCTGCCTCTGGGCGGCGGTCCGTTCGAGATCACGGCAAAGGCAGATCGGATCGACCGCCTCCGCGATGGCACGGCCGCGATCTACGACTACAAGACCGGACAACCGCCAACGGCGGGCATGATTGCCGCGGGCTTCAGCCACCAGCTCCATGTGCAGGGCGCGATCCTGCGCGCGGGCGGTTTCGGCGAGCTCGGCCCGCTCGACGTGCAAGCCGGGGCCTATATCGGGCTGACGGGGGCGGGCACGGGCGGCAAGTCGACGGATGTTGAACTGCACGCGGCCGAGATCGACACGCATATGCAGCGGGTGACGCAGCTGCTCGCTGCCTTTGATCGGGAGGCAACGGCGTATGTCTCGCGCGGCCGCGTCGAGCGGGACGCCTTTGCCGGGGACTACGACCACCTGGCGCGCCGCGGTGAATGGGAGGACGCGGAGTGACCGCCCCGCGCCATCCTGGCCCCACCGAAGCGCAGGTCGCTGCCGCGGACCCGCGGCGGTCGAACTGGGTGAGCGCCAATGCGGGCTCGGGCAAAACCCGGGTGCTGACCGAGCGGATTGCGCGGCTCCTGCTCGCGGGCACACCGCCCGAGCGCATCCTCTGCCTGACCTACACGAAAGCCGCCGCCAGCGTAATGCAGAACCGCCTGGTTGACATGCTTGGGCGCTGGACGATGGCCGATGCGGCGGGCCTGTCGCACGATCTGGCCCGGCTCACAGGGGTCGATGTCGCCGGCGACACCGCGCGCATCGCGGAGGCGAGACGCCTGTTCGCACGTGCCCTCGAGACCCCCGGCGGCCTCAAAATCCAGACCATTCACGCGTTCTGCGATGCCCTCCTCAGACGCTTTCCGCTCGAGGCTGCCGTCTCGCCGCGCTTTGAGGTGATGGACGAACGCACGGCGGAAAAGATGCACGCCCACGTCCTTGCTCAGATGGCGGAAGATGCCGAGCAGGGCCGCGATGACGCCTTCGACCGCGCCGCACGGCGCCTCAATGAGGGAGGCATCGATCAGCTCATCGCCGGAATTCTGGCGCGACGCGACATGTTCGGAACCGGCAGTTCGGCGCGCCTCGAGGCACACTTCGGAGCGCTGCCCGCCTCGCCGCAGGCCCTCGCCGCTGAAGCGCTGAGCGCGCTCGACTGGGACCGTCTGCGGCTGTTGTCGACTGCGCTGAGCCTGCATGGCAGCGCCAAGGACAGCGCACTCGCAGACGCCATCTCGCAGGCCGGGTTGCTGCACCCGAAAGATCCCAGCGCCGCAGCAGCCGCGCTGATCGGAGCGGCGCTTACTCAGAAGGGCACACCCCGCAAGGGCCTGCCGACAAAGGCCGTCTGCGGATCGATGCCGGATGCCGCAGAGACGTTCAACGCCCTCGCAGACTGGGCCCACGCACTGCGCGATGCCGGACTGCGTGCCGAAATCGGGCGGCGGACGGACGACCTGCATCGGTTTGCAAGCGGCTTCCTGAAGCGATACGCGAGCGCAAAGGAGGCCCGCGGCCTGCTCGACTTCGACGATCTGGTCGGCAAGGCACGCGATCTTCTGGTGCATGCCGATACGCGGGCCTGGGTTCTCTACAAGCTCGATCAGGGCATCGACCACATCCTCGTTGACGAGGCGCAGGACACCGCACCGCAGCAATGGGAGGTGATCGACGCCATCGTTCAGGAATTCCAGGCGGGGGAAGGTGCCGCGTCGGCCGGACGGTCCCTGTTCGTGGTGGGGGACGAGAAGCAGTCGATCTACTCGTTCCAGGGCGCCGAGCCGAAGGCGTTCGGCGAGATGCGCACCCGAAATCTCGATCGCCTGTCAGCCCTGGGAACACCGCTGGGCCAGCCCGCGCTCATCACGTCGTTTCGTTCTGTGCCCACGATCCTCGAGTTCGTCGACCAGGTTTTCGACGGAGACGCGGCCAGCGGACTGACCGTTGATGATACGGCGATAAGACACGCAGCAAGCCGGCAGGCGGATCGGGGACGCGTCGATCTCTGGCCGCTTGTCCAACCCGACCCCGCCGCACCGGCGCCCGATTGGTGGGAACCGCTCGATGCGCCTGCGCGGTCTGACGCCAAGGAGCGCCTCGCCAGGATCATCGCGGCAGAGATCGCCCGCATGTGTGCCGAGGAACTCAGACCGGCGCGCAACGGAACCCCGGGCGAACCAGTCAGGCCCGGCGACATTCTGGTTCTGGTCGGCCGGCGCGACAGGCTTGCGCGGGGGATCATCCGGGAGCTGAAGGCGCGGGACGTGCCGGTGGCTGGCGCCGACCGCCTCAGCCTCGCGCAGGAGCTCGCGGTCATGGACCTGCTGGCGCTTGCCAAGGTCGCGACCTGCCCCGGCGACGATCTATCGCTGGCGGCGGTGCTGCGCTCTCCCCTCTGCGGCATGAGCGAAGAAGAGCTGTGCGGCGTGGCGCACGGCCGGGACGGCACACTCTGGCAAGCGCTCCGCAAAAGCGGGCGGCATGGCGAGACCGTCGCATTCCTGGATGACATGGCGGCGGCTGCGGACTTTCTGCGGCCCTATGAGTTTCTCGAGCGCGCGCTCGGGCGCCATCGTGGCCGGCAGCGGCTTCTGGCACGCCTCGGCGTGGAGGCCGAGGACCCGATCGACGAATTGCTCGCCGAGGCGCTCACCTATGAGGCGCAGTCGACACCGGCGCTTGCCGACTTCATCGTCTGGATCGAGCGCGCCGACATCGACGTCAAACGCGAAATGGAGCAAGGCAAGGGCGAGGTCCGGGTCATGACGGTCCACGGCGCGAAGGGACTCGAGGCGCCGATCGTGATCCTGCCCGACACGATGGCGCAGCGCAGCGGCGGACAGGGCCGGCCCTTGCTCCTGCCGGCAGGGGATCCCGAGATTTGCCTCTGGGCAGGTGCCAGTGCCAACGATGATGTCGCCACCGCCGATGCCCGCGCGGAGAGAACCCGGCTTGAGGCCGAGGAGCGTCGGCGCCTGCTCTACGTTGCCCTGACGCGGGCCGAAGACTGGCTGATCCTCTGCGGGGCCGGAACACCGGGCCGGTCTGAGGGCACCTGGTACGGTCTGCTCGACGGTGCCATGGACCGCTGTGCCGAAGCCTTAGAGGTGCCCGGCCCGGAGGGTGTGCCGATGCGGCGTCTGGAAACGGGACCAAGCGCTGCGGCAACTGCGACAGAGCCGATGTCCACAGCAGCCCCGACCCCTGAACCGCGACCGGACTGGCTCACCGCCGCACCGCATGAGAAACGCCCGCGCCGCCTCAGCCCGAGCGCGCTGGTCGAAGAACCGACGGCCGTCGGCGGGCGCGGTCTGGGCCGCGAGCTGGCGCTTCTGAGGGGCTCGGCCGTGCACCGCCTGCTCGAGTGCCTGCCGGACATCACGCCAGCCGCGCGCACGGCTGCAGGCCAGCGATTGATGGCGTCGGAGTTCTCGGACCTTGATGGCGCGATCCGCGCGGATGCTCTGGCCGAGGCGCTGCGGGCGCTCGCTCTGCCGGAGGCTGCGGCGTTGTTCGGACCGGATGCACTGGCCGAGGCGGGCATCGCCCTGCCTGTTGCGGGACATGAGCTGCCCATGCTGGGGCGCATCGACCGCCTTTTGGTGTCCGATGAGCACGTCATGCTTTGCGACATCAAAACCGATTCGCAGGTGCCGGATACGTCCGCGCAGGTGCCGCGCGCCTATCTCGCCCAGCTCGGTGCGTACCGGCGGGCGCTTTCGCAAATCTATCCGGAACGCAAGGTCGACGGGCACATCCTCTGGACCGCGTCGCCTGAACTCATGCTGGTCGAGCCAAACTTGCTCGACCATGCATTTGATCACGCCCTCGCGCAGCCTGCTTGATTCCCTCACGGCACGAACTTACGTTCGTCATCCTGGTAGCCGCGCCAGCGATGAGGCGATGGGGAAGGATTGTACCATGTCGACTGTAGATGTGACCGACGACAGCTTCGAGACGGATGTCCTGAAAGCAGACTCACCGGTGGTGGTCGATTTCTGGGCAGAGTGGTGCGGCCCCTGCAAGCAGATCGGCCCGGCACTCGAGGAGATCGCCAGCGAGATGGACGGCAAAATCCGGGTCGCCAAGGTCAACATCGACGACAACCCGAACGCACCGTCCAAGTACGGGGTGCGCGGTATTCCGACCCTCCTGCTCTTCAAGGATGGCGAGATCGTCGACAAGAAGGTCGGCGCAGACTCCAAACGCGGCATCGAGAGCTGGATCACCGGCGCGATCTGAGGCGCTTGAACGGGCCTATCCGTTCTCGCGCAGGATGTGACCGGCCAGATAGAGCGAGCCGCAGATCACAACGCGATGCGGGCCTTCGGAGCGGCGCTCGATCTGATCGAGCGCCTCTGACGCCGTGTCTGCGGTCGTGGCTTCGGAGACGACATCGCGTGCGATATCCATCAGCGCCTCCGCCGTGAACGATGCGACGGTGTCGGGGATCGCGACTGTGCTTATGCTGCTCACGAAGGGGCCGAGCGGTCGCAGAAAGTCCTCAGCAGACTTCGTCTCGAGCATCCCCACGATCAAGTGAACCGGCACGGGCGCCCGCGCGACCCAGTCACGAAACACGCTCGCAATGGCATGGCCCGCAGCAATGTTGTGTCCACCGTCAAGCCAGAGCTCTGCGTCCGGCGAGAGCTGTTCGACCAGGGGCCCGTGACGCAGGCGCTGCATGCGGGCCGGCCACGTCACATCCCGCATCGCAGCCGCGCACCCACGCTCTGACACGCCGAGGCGCTGAAGGGCTGCAACGGCCGTGCCAGCGTTCTCGAACTGATGCGCACCGAGCAGTGCCGGCGGATCGAGATCGACCACCCCGTTCTCGTCTTCGTAGACGAGGCGCCCGTGTTCGCGCCGGGCCAACCAATGCTGCCCATGGATGAAGAGCGGCGCGCCGACATGCTCCGCCCGCGCCTCGATGACCGCGAGCGCCGCGCTGTCCTGCGCGGCAACGACACAGGGCACGCCCTCTTTCAGGATGCCGGCCTTCTCGGCGGCGATTTCGCTCAGCGTCTCGCCAAGATACTGCTGGTGGTCGACGGACACCGGCGTGATCACGGTCAGCCTTGGCCGCTCGATCACATTGGTGGCATCAAGGCGCCCCCCCAGTCCGACCTCGAGCAAGGTATAGTCTGCCCGGTGGCGCGAAAACGCCAGCAACGCCGCCACGGTGGTGATCTCGAAGAATGTGATCGGCGCGCTGCCGTTTGCGTCCTCACACTCCTCGAGCAGGGCTGTGAGCTCGGGTTCCGAGATGAGTTCGCCGGCGATGCGCACCCGCTCGTGAAACCGCGCCAGATGGGGCGAGGTATAGGCATGCGCCGTGCATCCCACCCCGGCGAGACCGGCGCGGATCATCGCCAGCGTCGACCCCTTGCCGTTGGTGCCTGCAATGTGCACGACACGGGGCAGCGCACGCTCCGGGTTGCCGACGGCCGCGAGCAGGCGCCAGACGCGATCAAGGGTCAGATCGATGATTTTCGGGTGAAGGCTGAGCAAGCGGTCCAGGATCGCATCGCTCGGCGCCGGACGGCTCACGCCTCGGGCCCGGTGTCGGGCGGTGCTTCGGGCGCTGGCTCGTCCGCGGGGGCCGGCGGCAGCAGGTCTCCGTGCACCACGGGGCCCTCGTTCATCAGGAGCCGCAGCAATCGCCCGAGCTCCTCGCGCATCTTCTCGCGATGCACCACCATGTCGAGCATCCCATGTTCGAGAAGATACTCCGAGCGCTGGAAGCCTTCGGGCAGCTTCTCGCGGATCGTCTGCTCGATCACCCGCGGACCGGCAAAACAGATCAGGGCGTTCGGCTCTGCGATCTGCACATCCCCGAGCATGGCGTAGGAGGCCGTGACGCCCCCTGTCGTCGGGTGCGTGAGGACGACGACGAACGGCAGGCGCGCCTCGCGCAGCATCTGCACGGCGATCGTTGTGCGTGGCATCTGCATCAGGCTGAGGATGCCTTCCTGCATCCGCGCACCGCCTGCGGCGGCAAACACCACCAAGGGCGCGCGGCGGGCAATGCAGGCCTCGGCGGCCGCGAGCATGGCATTGCCGACCGCGATCCCCATCGAACCTCCCATGAAGGAGAAATCCTGCCCGGCCACCACCACACCGAGCCCGTAGATCTGGCCATGCACCACCAGCATGGCTTCCTGCTCACCGGACTTGCGCTTGGCGTCGCGCATCCGATCCGAATAGCGCTTGGAGTCGCGGAAGGTCAGCGGGTCCGCCGGCGCCTCGGGCACGGGCAGCTCGACGAAGACGCCGCCGTCGAACAGCGACCGGAAGCGCGCACGCGGCGGAATGACCATGTGGTGCTGGCAGCTCGGGCAGACAAAGAGATTGTCGCTCAACTCACGGTGAAAAATCATCTGGCCGCACTCGTCGCACTTGGACCAGAGGTTCTCCGGCATGTCACGCCTCACGAAGATCGACTTGAGCTTCGAGGGGATGTTGTCGGTGATCCAGTTCATGGCGCTGTCACGGCGTGGCTTCGGGTCTGCCGAGGGATATAGGCAGCCCCAGACGCATTCAACACAGGCATAGGCGCTATCGGCCTTCGATTTCCGCGCCGAACACGCCCAGCGCATCTGCCAACCGCTCGGGCCGCTCGAGCGGCACAAGATGGCCGCAGTCATCCCATTCCAGGGCGCGGACGTCCGGGATGGCCGAGAGCAGACGCGCCACGACATCACGGTCATAGAAGACCCGGTCACAGAGCCCGGTGATGTTCAGTGTCGGCAGGTCGAGGCTTGCCCACGGAAACGCCCACTCGGCCTCGGCGGAGTGTGTCATCAGGTTGAAGTGTCCGTGCTCGGGCGGCAGCGGCTGGTAGCCGCCCTTGAGGAAGTTGGGCCGCATGGCGGTCAGGAACTCCGGGTTCACCAGCATCGGGAAGGTGGCGTCCATCATCGCCTGCACGCCGGTCTCGGCCGCGAAGTGGCCGAGCGCATCGTTGATCCAGGCGATCCGGGGGCCGATCTCGCGCAAGGTGTTCAGATATACCAACCCGCTGGCCGCGGCCCCGGCCCGGATTGCTTGCGCCGCAAAGAGCCCGCCGATCGAGAGACCGACCAGAACCGGCCGCTGCGGTGCCAGAGCCTCGAGCAGGCGGACCAGATCCTCGACGATCAGCGACGGCGTCAGCGCAAGGCCCGGTTCAAACCCGCTTTCCGCCTGACCGCGGAAGTTGTAGCTCAGCGTCCCGAAACCCTGCGCGCGCAGCGCGGGCGCCACAACCGCTTCCCAGTGCTCGGTCGTGCCGGTCAGGGCGTTGACGAAAACGAAGGTCGGTGCGGCCTGCCGCGTTGGCGGCGTGTGCAGGTAGTAGAGGGAGTTGTTCTGATCGATATCGAGCTGCGTCATGGTCAAGTCCTACTGGCGCACTGCGTGCGCACCGTCTGCCAGTGTTCGCACGAAATCTAGGACCTCGCTCACTGGTGTGCCTTTGCCGATTTTGTCCACGATCGCCGAGCCCACGACAACGCCGTCGGCCACACGCGCAATCTCCATCGCGTTCTCCGGTGTCCTGACACCGAAGCCCACGCAGACCGGCAGATCCGTGGCGCTCTTGATGCGCGCCACCTCCGGCCCGACATCGGTGGCGACGGCACTCGCGGCGCCGGTGATCCCGGTGATCGAGACATAGTAGACGAAGCCCGAGGTGTTCTCGAGCACCGCAGGCAGGCGCCGGTTGTCCGTGGTCGGCGTCGCCAGCCGAATGAAGTTCAGCCCCGCCGCCACCGCCGGAACGCAAAGCTCGTCATCCTCTTCCGGCGGCAGGTCGACGACGATCAGGCCGTCGATCCCCGCGGCACTGGCCGCCGACAGGAAGGCATCGACACCCATCGAGTAAATCGGATTGTAATAGCCCATCAGAATGATCGGCGTGGTCTGATCCTCGGCACGGAATTCACGTGCCATCGCCAGGGTTTTCTCCAGGGTCATCCCGGCCGCGAGCGCCCTTTGGCCCGCCGCCTGAATGGCCGGACCATCCGCCATCGGATCGGTGAAGGGCAGGCCAAGCTCGATCAGGTCGACCCCGGCGCCGGGCAGGCCACGCATGATCTCCAGCGCACCCGAAAAGTCCGGATCGCCGGCCATGACATAGGCCACGAACGCCGCCCGGTTCTGGGTGCGCAACATCTCAAACTTGGCATCGATGCGCGACATCACTCACCCCTGCGCGCTGATCTACGGACAGCTCCCGGTCGATCAACCGTCCTTGCGATAGAACTTCTTGTCGCGAGGTTTGCCGTCCCAGCCCGTCTTCTGCGGCGGCCTGCTGTCCCGGTCACCGCCACGGTAGGGCTTGCCGCCACCGTCTCGGTCTCCGCCATAGGGCTTGCCGCTGCCTGCATGGCGCGGCGGTCCGCCCCGGTCGCCCCGGTCGCCCCGCGGGGCGCTGTCCTCGCGATATTCCCATTTGTTCAGCAAGATGACGTTGAACGTATCGCGGCTGATCATCCCTTCATGGCACCAGACCGTCGAGATCATCTCGCCGTCCACGGCCTCGACGCACATTCGCATCGAGCCGGATTTCAGAATCACCAGGTCGCCGGCCTTGAACCCACTCATCGAAACAGTCCCCTCTCGCGCGTCGCTCATGTACCTGGCGCCACTGGAGGCCGGTTTATGCGGATTTACAGCTCCCCCGTCCAGCAGATTCGTCCCGCTCGGCTTTTGCCAACAGCTCTTCAACGAACAAGCTCAGGAACTGAGCGCGACCGGACGCGCCCGACTTGCGGAAGATCGCGGTGGTCTGGGATTTGATGGTGCCTTCGCTGGTGCTGCGCAAGCTTGCGATTTCCTGATTGGACAGACCTTTGAGCATGAACATCGCCACATCCCGCTCCGAGGGCGTGAACGACCATGCTCGGAACTGATCCTGCACGACTTCGTAGAACTCGCCGGCCGCAACCCGCAGATGCTCGGCATCACGTCGGCGCTGCAGGACCAGCATGCGGATGACGATGCCGCCGAGCGCGGTGCCCAGCAGCAACCCGACCGTCGCCATGATCTCGAGCGCCTCGTGCCAGGACCAGCTCACAGGCGTGGTGCGCAGGCCGAACACGGACACGACAATGTTCTGAACGAAGAAGAGGCCGCAGACGACTTGCAGACCCGCAAGCGCGGCAAGGCTGGCCGGTGCAAGCCAGCGCCGGTGCCGGAGCTTTGAGCGCGGACTAGTCATCACCGCCGCCCGCGCCGCCGCCGTCATCGCCACCGGCGTCATCGCCACCGGAATCGTCGTCGCCCCCGCCGTCGTCACCGCCAGCATCGTCACCCGCATCATCACCGGCATCGTCACCCGCATCATCGCCGGCATCGTCACCCGCATCATCGCCGGCATCGTCACCCGCATCATCGCCGGCATCGTCACCCGCATCATCACCGGCGTCGTCACCCGCATCATCGCCGCCGGGGGCGCTGCCCTGCCCGGCGCTGCCGGTGCTGGTGCTCTCGCTGCCCCCGAACAGCTCGCTCCAGAAGCCGCCGCTATCGCCCTCGGAGGACGGCTCCGAGATATGGTCGCGGAGAACCTCTCCGGTGGTGGGATCGACAACCATCTCACGCACCGTGCCGTCGCGACGCGCTTCGATCCGGATGCGCCTGAGCCACGTCCGCTCGACCGAGACGATGTCGTACCCTTGGGAGATCAGAAACTGCTTGGTGGAATCGGCGACATCCGCCGCCACGGCGAGCGGTGCGGCAAGACACAGCACCATCGCTGCGATCAGCAGTTTCGATGTCCGGTTCATGTTCAATGGTCCCAACGCAACAAAGAGCCGGGGCGTGCCCGCCCCGGCAACTAGCACAGATACTCAGTGGCTGTTAGTCGTCGCCGCGACCGTCGTCCCCATCCCCGCCATCGTCGCCGTCATCATTGTCGCGGCCTTCTCCGCCGCGATCATCACGATCATCACGGTCGTCGCGATCATCACGATCATCACGGTCATCCCGGTCGTCGCGGTCATCACGGTCGTCCCTGTCGTCATCGCGATCATCGCCCCGGTCGCGACCGCCAAATCCCCGACCCGACAGACCGGCGACCGCCTTGCCGATGTCAACCGCGGCGTCGTCTATGGCCTCACCGAGGTCATCCACCGCCCCGGCGAGACCGAGGTCATCAATCTCCAGCGCTTGTGCCGGTTGGAGTGTGGAGGCCGCGAACAGTGCCGTGGAGGTCAGCATCGCCGTCAGAGCAGTCTTCATCATGGGTCCGTTCCCTTTTGCTACTGGCGGCCCGGCGCCGCCTGAGCAGAAGGAAAGCGGGCAGAGACCCGCCGCACCATAAACGCAGGGTCCATCCGGGGCGAAATAAGCCGCGGTCTGGTCCCTCTATGACTGGAGTTTATGCGCCCTGGCGCCTAGATCTCGGCGCCCAGCGCGTCTGCCACCGTGAAGATGTCCTTGTCGCCGCGCCCGCACATGTTCATGACCATCAGGTGGTCGGCCGGCAGCGTCGGCGCGAGCTTTGCAACATGCGCCAGCGCATGGCTGGGCTCGAGCGCCGGGATGATTCCCTCGGTCCTGCATGACAGCTTGAACGCTTCGAGCGCCTCTGCATCGGTGACCGAGACATACTCGACCCGGCCGATCTCGTGCAGCCAGGCGTGCTCTGGTCCGATGCCCGGATAGTCGAGCCCCGCGCTGATCGAATGGCCTTCGAGAATCTGCCCATCCCCATCCTGCAGCAGATAGGTCCGATTGCCGTGCAGCACGCCGGGGCGCCCGCCGGTCAGCGATGCACAATGCTCCATCCGGTCATCGACGCCGTGCCCGCCGGCCTCGACACCGATGATGCGCACATCCTTGTCATCGAGGAACGGGTGAAACAGCCCCATGGCGTTGGACCCGCCGCCGATGCACGCGACGAGGCTGTCGGGAAGACGCCCCTCGGCCTGCAGCATCTGGGCCTTGGTCTCACGCCCGATGATCGACTGGAAATCCCGCACCATCGCCGGATAGGGATGCGGGCCCGCGACGGTCCCGATGCAATAGAACGTGCTGCGCACATTGGTGACCCAGTCGCGCAGGGCTTCGTTCATTGCATCCTTCAGCGTGCCCCGGCCGGACGTCACCGGGACCACCTCGGCACCCAGCAGCTTCATCCGGAAGACGTTTGGCTTCTGGCGTTCGACGTCATGCGCCCCCATGAAGACGATGCACTCGAGCCCGAAGCGTGCGCACACGGTGGCTGTGGCAACCCCGTGCTGACCAGCGCCGGTCTCGGCGATGATCCGGGTCTTGCCCATGCGGCGGGCCAGCAGGATCTGACCGAGCACGTTGTTGATCTTGTGCGCCCCGGTGTGGTTGAGCTCGTCGCGCTTGAGGTAGATCTTGGCCCCGCCGAACTCTTCCGTCAGTCGCGGCGCGAAGTAGAGCGGGCTTGGCCGGCCGACATAGTGGGTCCAGAGGTCGTCCATCTCCGCATTGAACGCCGGGTCGTCCTTGGCCTTTTCGTACTCGGCTTCGAGATCGAGGATCAGCGGCATCAGCGTCTCGGAGACGAAACGCCCGCCGAACTGGCCGAAGCGGCCCTTCTCGTTCGGGCCGATGCGGTAGGAATTCAGCATCTCTGCGGGCACGACACGGCCCTCCCTTGTCTGCGTGTTGGGCATTGTCTTAGGCCAGCAGGCCCCTGCTGAAAAGGGGGTCACCCCGACGGATGGCATCAAGGCACGCCCGCGGCCGCAGGGATCCCAGCATTGGACGCATCCGCCCGGATCGCCTCGGACGAGGGCGCCCCCGGCCGGCGCCTTCAGTCCAGCGCCTTCTTGTAGCCGACGTGACTGGGCACGTAGCCCAGCCTGCCATAGAACGCCTGCGCCTCCGTCCGCGTGACATCGCTGGTCAGCTGCAGGAGGCGACAGCCCGCTGTCCGCGCACGCGCCTCGGCATCCGCCATCATGCGCCCACCCACACCTTGCCCGCGGAGGTCCCCCCGGACACGAACGCTCTCGATCTGAGCGCGTCGGGACGCGCGGCGCGAAAGACCCGAGATGAAGGTCAGCTGGTAGGCCGCGACAATCGCCCCGTCGAGTTCGCCGACAATCAGGGTGTTCCCGGCCTCTGCCGTCATGGCATCGAAGGCGGCGAGATAAACCTCCAGGTCCTCGCCCTCCCGGGCCACGCCCAGCTCGTCCTCGCGCAGCAGGCCCACCACCGCGCCGACATCGGCACGTGTCCCCAGGCGAAACGTCACGCTGTCCTTGTTCATCCGAAACACCGGCGCATGATCTCACACCGACCGCGCTGCTTCGAGAAACGCCGCGATCAATGCAGGGTCCTTCGTGCCTGGCGCGCTCTCGACGCCGGAGGACACATCGAGCTGCGCGGCCCCGGTCAGAGCGACGGCATCGGGCACAGTCTCGGGCTTCAGTCCGCCCGCCAGCATCCACGGCACATTCCAACGCCGGCCTGCGATCAACCGCCAATCGAAGCTCAACCCGTTGCCCCCGGGGATCACCGCCGACTTCGGTGGCTTGGCGTCGATCAGAAGCTGGTCAGCCACCTCGGCGTAGGTTGCGATTGCAGGCAGATCGCTCGCCTCGCGCACCCCGATCGCCTTCATGACGGGCAGGCCGAGGCGCGAGCGGATCTCGCGCACACGTTCGGGCTGCTCATGTCCGTGGAGCTGGACCATATCCAGCGGCAGCGTCGCCATGCAGTCGATCAACGCGTCGTCGGGATCGACCGTCAGGGCCACCTTGCAGACCGGCGCGGGCACATTGACCGCCAGCTCGGCAAGCAGCTCGGGCGAGACCGCTCTTGGCGACGGCGGAAACAGCACGAACCCGACATAGCCGGCACCCGCGGTCACGGCAGCATCCACCGTCTCCGGTGTGCTCAAACCACAGATTTTCACGCGCATGATGTTTGACGGATCGCCCAGGCCGGTGAGCCCTAGCGCGCCGGCAGTCCGAGGTCTTCCGCGTCGTCGCCGAGCTTGGCCACCATCTCGCCGTTGCGCTGCTTCAGCGCCTTGATTTCGCGTTGCTGCTCGTTGACGCTCTTGCGGTACTTGCGCTCGCGCAGCCACTCCATGAGCTGGCCGACAACCACGCCCACAAGCACCGAGACCACGATCACGGCGGCAAGAGGCACGCCTTTGAGGCTCAGCGCATCCATTCCGGCCGCTGCGGGCAGCAGATATAGATCGACCGGAGCCATGTTCGCGGCTCCCACGATGATCAGCGCAATTCCGATGACGGAAAGGATGGCGATTTTGATTGTTCGCATAACTCTGCCCTGCTTCGGGTGATCCCGGGCACAGCCCGGGCGAGCGATCGGCGGCTCAGCTGCCTCCGTTCATCCGCTCACGCAATTCCTTGCCGGTCTTGAAGAACGGCACTGTTTTTGCCGGAACCGTGACCTGATCGCCCGTGCGCGGGTTGCGTCCGACCCGGCCATCCCGCTTTTTCACCGAGAAGGCACCAAAGCCGCGGAGTTCCACGCGATCGCCGCGCGCCAGGGCCGCCGATATCTCGTCAAACACGGTTGAAACGATGCGCTCCACGTCTCTCTGAAAGAGATGGGGGTTCTCGTCGGCAATCTGCTGGATCAGTTCAGATTTGATCATGCTCACCGACTTTCGCTCGAAATTTATCGTCAATCACGATTCTGCCGTGGTCAGGAATGCTGTCACGCGCTCCCGATCAGGTCAATGATCCAGCGGAAATTATCATTGAGTTACAGCGTACAGGCGCGGAAATCCGCCCATGTAGCGCTCGATTCGCTCGAAGGCAGAAACGGCCGCGTCGAGATCCCGCATCAGCCAGGGCAATTCATCGTCACGCCAGGTCCGGTCGCGCAACTTCCGGTCCGGGTCGATTCCCTTGTTTTCGGCAAACCAGTCCCGCGCGGTCTCGGCATCGCCGAGTGAATCGATCAATCCGAGCTCGAGCGCCTGGCGCCCGGTGAAGGCGCGCCCGTCGGTGACCCGCTCGAGGGCCGCGCCCGTCAGCGTGCGCCGCTCGCCCACGAGATCGCGAAACCACACGAAGGTGTCATTGATCAGTTCCTGCTGGGCCGCGAGTGCCTGCTCGCTCATCGGCGCACTGATGCTCGGCTCACCCTTGAGGGGCGCGCTGCGCACGCGCGTGACGTCGACGCCGATCTGATCGAGCAAACCCGAGACGTCAGGAGCATCCATGTAAACACCGATCGAGCCGGTGAGCGTGTTGCCGCGCGCCAGGATGTGATCCGCTCCGATGGCCGCTGCATAGCCCCCGGACGCTGCGACCTCACCCATGACGGCCGCAACCGGTTTCTGCTCGGCGACCTTGCGGATCGCGAGATAGAGAGATTCCGACGCCGCCACGGTGCCGCCGGGGCTGTTGATCTGCACGATCATGGCCTCGGCATCGTCATCCTCGGCGATGCTGGCGATCATCCGGTCGCGCTTGTGATCTTCAAGGATGATGCCGTCGATGCTGACCAGGGCGATGTGCGGGCCGCTCTGCCCGGCCCCGCGCGGGATCATGGCGATGAACGCCACGACGAGCGCCACGATCGCAATGATCCGCCAGAAGGCGAGGCGGCGCCGGACACGGCGCCGCTCAAGTACAAGATCGGATGTGGCAGTCATGCCAGCCGCTCCCGGATCAGTCGTCTTGCTGCTGCTTCAGCGCCGCACCGAGGATGTCGCCAAGCGACGCGCCCGAGTCGGACGAACCGTACTGCTCGACGGCCTCCTTCTCCTCGGCGATCTGCAACGCCTTGATCGAAAGACCGAGCCGGCGCGAGGCCTTGTCGATATTGGTGATCTTGGCATCGATACGGTCGCCGACCGAGAAGCGGTCCGGACGTTGCTCGCCACGATCGCGCGACAGGTCCGAGCGCCGGATGAAGGACTTCATCCCTTCGAACTCGACCTCGATGCCGCCATCTTCGATGGACGTCACCACCACCGTGATGACCGAGCCGCGCTTCACGCCCTGGGTCGCGTCGGCGAACTTGTCGCCACCCAGCTGCTTGATGCCGAGGCTGATGCGCTCTTTCTCGGTGTCGACGTCGAGGACCACCGCCTTGACCATGTCGCCCTTCTGGTAGTCCTGGATCGCGTCCTCGCCGGAGCGGTCCCAGTCCAGGTCCGACAGGTGCACCATGCCGTCGATGTCGCCGTCGAGACCGATGAACAGACCAAACTCGGTGATGTTCTTGACCTCGCCCTCGACTTCCGCACCCTGCGGGAAGCTGTCGGCGAAGTTGTCCCATGGATTGCCCTGGCACTGCTTGAGACCGAGGGACACACGGCGTTTCACCGGGTCGACGTCCAGCACCATCACCTCGACCTCCTGGGAGGTGGAGACGATCTTGCCCGGGTGCACGTTCTTCTTGGTCCAGCTCATCTCGGAGACGTGAACCAGTCCCTCGACGCCAGGCTCGAGCTCGACGAACGCACCATAGTCGGTGATGTTGGTGACACGGCCGGTGAACTTGGCACCGATCGGATACTTCGCACCCACGGTGTCCCAGGGATCGGCCTGCAGCTGTTTCATGCCGAGGCTGATGCGCTGGGTCTCCTTGTTGATCTTGATGACCTGGACCTGAACGGTCTCGCCGATCGACAGGATCTCGGAAGGATGATTGACACGGCGCCATGCCATGTCCGTGACGTGCAGCAGGCCGTCCACCCCACCGAGGTCGACGAACGCACCATAGTCGGTGACGTTCTTGACGACGCCGTCGACCACGTCGCTCTCGGCGAGCTTGGCGATGATCTCGGCGCGCTGTTCCGCGCGGCTTTCCTCCAGCACGGCGCGGCGTGACACGACGATGTTGCCGCGGCGGCGGTCCATCTTGAGGATCTGGAAGGGCTGGGGCATGCCCATCAGCGGCCCGACATCGCGCACCGGGCGCACATCGATCTGGCTGCCCGGCAGGAAGGCCACGGCGCCGCCGAGATCGACGGTAAAGCCACCCTTCACACGGCCGAAGATCGCGCCCTCGACGCGGTCGCCCTTATCGTTGGCCTTCTCGAGGCGGTCCCATGCCTCCTCGCGGCGTGCCTTGTCGCGGCTGATGGCCGCCTCGCCGCGCGCGTTCTCGACCCGGTCGAGAAACACCTCGACCTCGTCGCCCACGGTGAGTTCCGCCGCCTTGCCCGGGCTTGCGAACTCCTTGAGATCAACACGACCCTCGACCTTGAAGCCGACGTCGATGATCGCCTGTCCGTTCTCTATCGCAATGACCTGCCCCTTGACGACGCTTCCCTCTTCGGGGGTCTCGTGGGCAAAGCTGTCGTTGAGGAGGGATTCGAATTCGTCCATTGATGCCGTAGCTGGCATATATTCAGTCTCCGTTGGTTACGTTTTCTGGCCTGCCGGTTGGATCCAGCGGTCTTGCAGTTTCTCAGGCGACGAACACAAAAGGCACGGTCAGGTCATCAACCTGTGACCTCGTCCCGTGCCTGCTCGATTATTTTCGCCGCCATGGCGACGGCCGCGTCTATAGACAATTCTGTCGTGTCCAGCAAGTGGGCGTCGTCAGCTTTTCGCATCGGGGAGTCGGCACGCTCGGTATCGCGCTCGTCGCGGCTCATGATGTCCTGGACGACCGCCTCGATGGAAAGCGACGACCCGCGCGCTGCGAGTTCCGCGTGGCGCCGCCGCGCCCGCTCCTCCACCGACGCCGTCACGAAGAGCTTAACGGCCGCGTCCGGACAGATCACGGTGCCGATGTCGCGGCCATCCAGCACAGCCCCGTCATGCTCTGTCGCGAAACTCCGCTGGAACTTCAGCAGCTCATCTCGAACCGACGCCATCGCTGCCACTTTCGATGCGGCCCGCGCGACCATGACCGAGCGCAGACCATCGAGGTCGAGATCCGCCGGCTTCAGATCGCGGGCACACAGCGTGGCAACGCCTTCGTCTATCACCCCGCGACCCTGATCGAGTGCCCGCTTGCCGACCACACGGTAAAGCAGTCCGGTGTCCAGGTGCGCAAACCCGAAGCGCTCGGCCAACGCCTTGGCCAGCGTGCCCTTGCCCGCACCGGCAGGTCCATCGATGGCCACCACGAACCCCATCAGCCGCAACGCTCCGTCTCGCGCGCGCCGGGCCACTGCGGATGATCTTCGGCGATCTCGTAGTAGGCTCCCTTCTGGGCACAGTGGATGTGCCCCGACAGGCGCAACGCGGGCACAACGTCGAACGCGCCCATGAAGATCGACATCTCGTCGCGCGCGGCCCGGTCCCAGAACAGATGCGATCCGCAGGTTCCGCAGAACCCGCGCTGGACGCCGGGCGAGGACGTGTGCCAGCTGATCGCCGCCGCGCCTTCGATGCGGAGCGCGGATCGCGGTGCCGACGTTGCCGCCACGTGATGGCCCGAGGTCTTGCGGCATTGAGTGCAGTGGCAGGCGAGCACATCTCTCAGCGGGCCGTCGACCGTGAAGCGGACAGCCCCGCACAGACAGCTTCCCTCACTGATCATGGGTTCTCCTCCCTGGCGGCGTTCAGCGCAGATGCTCATTTAGGAATTGTCCCGCGTCAGAACAGCGCCGAGCGCACCCATCAGCGCCTCAAAATCGGGAAAACTTGTCGCGATCGGCGCGGCGTCGTCGATCGTCACCGGCGCGCGCGTCCCGAGCCCCATGACAAGGAAGGCCATGGCGATGCGGTGATCGAGCTCGGTTGCCACCATGCCGCCGCCCGGCACGCCATCGGCGCCGCGCCCCTGCACCGTCATGCCGTCCTCGTGCTCGGTCACATCGACACCGTTTGCGCGCAGGCCGGCAACCGTCGCCGCAATGCGGTCGGATTCCTTCACGCGCAGTTCTGCAATCCCGCGCATCACCGTATCGCCCTCCGCGAAGGCGGCGAGGCAGGCCAGCATCGGATATTCGTCGATCATGCTGGGCGCGCGCTCGGGAGGCACCTCGATGCCGTGCAGCGCTCCGTGCCGGACCCGCAGATCGGCCACCGGCTCACCGCCTTCCTCGCGCTGGTGCTCAAGGGTGAGGTCCGCGCCCATCTCGATCAGCGTTTCGAGAAGACCCGCACGGGTGGGGTTCATGCCAATCGATGGGATCAAGACTTCCGAACCTTCGGCAACCAGCGCCGCGGCAACCGGAAAGGCCGCCGACGACGGATCGCGCGGAACCGCGATGACCTGGGGCGAGAGCTCGGGCTGCCCTGTCAGACGGATCACCCGACCATCCGGTGTCTGCTCCACGATCACTTGGGCGCCAAACCCGCGCAACATGCGCTCGGTGTGATCGCGGGTCGCGGCCGTCTCGATCACGGCGGTCTCACCGGGCGCGTTCAGCCCCGCCAGAAGAACCGCCGACTTCACCTGCGCCGATGCCATCGGGAGCGTGTACTCCACGGAAACCGGCTCGGTTGCGCCGCGCAGGGTCAGGGGCAGGAAGCCTCCGGCACGCCCTTCCCATGACGCCCCGAACAGGCCCAGCGGATCGAGTATCCGGCGCATCGGCCGGCGGCAGAGCGATGCGTCTCCGGTAAAGGTCGTGGCGATCGGGCAGGTCGCCATCATGCCCATGATAAGACGCACACCCGTGCCCGCATTGCCGCAATCGATGACGTGATCCGGTTCCAGCAGCCCACCGACACCGACCCCATGCACATGCCAGAGCCCTTGCTGGTCGCGGGTCACGTCTGCGCCGAACGCGCGCATGGCCTCGGCGGTGGCAAGCACATCCTCGCCTTCCAGCAATCCGGAGATGACGGTCTCGCCGACGCTCAGGGCACCCAGGATCAGCGCCCGGTGCGAAACCGACTTGTCGCCCGGAACAGCGGCAGTCCCGCGCAACGCCGAACCTCGACGTGCGGTGATCGGTGCAGGTGTGGTGGTGTTCAGCATGACAGGATCCTCGGGGACTGCCCGGGGCATATACCGTCACGGCTCTTCATCGTCCAGCGGACCAATCCATGGGAAGGCCAATCGGTCGCCGGAACATCGCTCAGGCCGCTCAAGCGATTCGGGGATCTGGCAGCCCACCCTCATGCACGTCGATTGTGCCGAGTTGAGGGTTTGCCCCGTCAGGACTGGAGTGTCGCACACCCTGTCTCAAATCACGAGGAGGTCGCCGGAGCCGCAACATGCCAGCGCCTGCGCAGACGCTTTCGGGTCCCGACACCTCACGCCCGGACGATCACGTGTCGGCGTTGCCGGACGTTCGAACGCGGCGGAACGTCAGATAGCAGGGCTTACGCCCCTCACGCAGGGCTTTCGCCTCATAGCGCGTGCCAGGCCAGTCGGGCCATGGCGTGCGCCAGTCCGGCGGCCCTCCGGCAGTCCAGACAAACCGTGGGTCCGGCGTCATGCACACCAGGGTGTGGCGCACGTAGTCAGCAATGTCGGTGGCAATCCGCAGCTCCGCCCCGTGCGACATGACATGCGCGAGCTGATCGATCTGGGCCGGATTGACGAAGCGCCGCTTGTGATGGCGGGTCTTCGGCCATGGGTCGGGGTAGTTGAGAAAGACCCGCTCGATCGATGCCGCCGGCAGAACATCCATCACGTTGCGGGCATCCGCATCCGTGACCGCGAGGTTGCGCACGCCGGATCGTTCGATGGCAGCCAGAAGTTTCGCGACCCCGTTGATGAAGGGTTCGGCACCAATGATCTGTACCTGCGGGTTGGCCAAGGCTTGCGCCAGCATGTGCTCGCCACCGCCAAAGCCGATCTCGAGCCAGATGATCTTGCCGGGATAGAGGTCCGCCAGGTTCAGCGGCGCGCGGTTCGGGTTCTCGTCCCATCCGATGCCCGGCGGCGCAAGCTCGGCAAGGCGCGTCTCGAGCAGCCCCGCCTGACCCATGCGGAGCTTCTTGCCGTGGCGCCGGCCGTAGAAATTGCGCCAGGGCGCACCGTCATCACGCTTCGGGGCGGTCATTCGACCAGGGCTGCCAGACGTTTCGGCGCAATCAGACGATAGCTCTGCCGGATGACTGCCGTGACCTCCTCCCAATCGGGCGATGCATCCAGCCGCGCCCCGACCCAGCCCTTGTGACCCACATAGGGTGGCACGAAGAACCGCTCGGGGGCAGCCGAGACCAGCACATCCTGTCCGCCTTCGGCCGCCTTGCACCAGACCGAGATGCGCCCGTCTCCGCGCTTCTCCATCGCAAAGATGCGGTTTCGGATGCGCCATGTCGGATCACCCCATGCCTCCTTCTCCTGCGCATCCGGCAGGTCCAGGCAGATGGCACGAAGCCGCGCTGTCACGTCGTCACCCATGGCGAACAGTCTAGCGCATTTCCGGCCCGGGCACATAGGCCCGACACCGGGCGTTCCGGACCAACCGATCATGGACCGTTTTGACCCGGGTCAAAGACCGCAGCCCGGCTGCATGCGATGAGTGCTGCGGAGAACGGAGCACGACATGCAACCTCATGTGACGATCTTGCAGGGTCATCCTGACGGTGCCAACCGACATCTTTGCCACGCGCTGGCGGATGCCTATGCGCAAGGCGCCCAGACAGCCGGGGCATCGGTCGGCAGGCTCGACGTCGCGACCCTCGCGCCCGAACCGCTGTGCGACCCCGCAGACTTCGCGACCCAGCCGGGGGACGCAATGCAGGCCGCACAAGCCGAGGTCCTGCGCTGTCGCCACCTGGTGGTGATCTTTCCGATCTGGCTCGGCACGATGCCTGCGCTCCTGAAGGCCTTCTTCGAACAACTGGCCAGGGCGGAGTTCGCGCTCGGCACCAGCACACAGTCGACATGGCCCCAGCAAAAACTGAAAGGACGATCGGCCCATGTGATCGCGACGATGGGCATGCCGGCGCTGGCGTATCGCTATCTCTTCTGGAACCGGGGCGTTGGCAACCTCAAGCACCTGATCCTCGGGCTGTCGGGGATCAAGCCGGTGCGCCAGACCCTGATCGGCGGGGTCGACACCCTGAGCGAAGAGGGCGGCGCGAACTGGCTGAGGAAAATCGAGGCCGCCGGGCAGGCGCTGAAGTAGAACGCACCCTCACCCGCCTGTCGCCTCCGGTCTCAGGGGCCCGGGCCGGACAGCACCTTGAGCAGGCGCCGCGTCTCGATCATCAACCCGCCGCGGGTCTTGTGCTGGTCAACCGCGGTTTGTCGATAGCCATGCGCCTCATAGAACGCCAAGGCGGGGAGGCTGGCACTGACCATGATGCGATCGGCCCCTGCAGCGGTGAGTTGCTGCTCGGCATTGGCCAGCAGGGCGTGACCAAGCCCGCACCCTTGATGCGCTGGATCGACATAGAGCCCGCAGACCTGGCCCGCGCCGTAACCGAGCAGCTTGTGGCCGCAGAATCCGACGACGCCGTCGATTTCGGCAACGTGGAACACCTCGCCATCTGCCATAGAGCGAAGATACCCATCGGCGGCCAGACCGGTGGCCCAGCTCTCGCGCTCGGCGGCAGTGTACGCGGCATCTCCCGTCGCTCGGATGGCCCGTTCGTGCAGCGCGAGCATCGCGGCACAATCAGCATCGTCGAAGGCACGGATGATCAGTTTGCCATCAGCGATGATGTCGTCCCCTTTGCCGTCTCGAGGGGCTGAATATCCGGTTAAGGGACCGGTTACGTGTTCATTACGTGAAGATCATCATGAAACGCGTCACGAATGGACAGTGGCGATATCACGTATCGCCTCACCGATCAGATCGCGGCTTTGAGCGCGTCGACCAGGTCGGTTTTCTCCCACGAGAACCCGCCATCCGCCTCCGGCTCACGACCGAAGTGGCCGTATGCGGATGTACGCCGGTAGATCGCCCGGTTCAGTCCCAGATGCGTGCGGATGCCGCGGGGGGTCAAGGAGATCGACTCGCGGATCGCCTGTTCGATCTTGGCGGGGTCTTCCTTGTGCGTGCCGTAGCAGTCGACGTAGATCGACAGCGGCTCGGGCACGCCGATGGCATAGGAGAGCTGCAGGCAGCACTTGTCGGCCAGACCTGCGGCCACGACGTTCTTGGCGACATACCGGGCTGCGTAGGCGGCCGAACGATCGACCTTGGTCGGATCCTTGCCCGAGAACGCCCCGCCGCCGTGCGGGGCTGCGCCGCCATACGTGTCGACGATGATTTTGCGCCCGGTCAGCCCCGCATCGCCATCCGGCCCGCCGATCACGAAGCGGCCGGTCGGATTGACGTGCCAGACGGTGTTCTCGTCGATCATCCCGTCCGGCATCGCATTGATTACAAAGGGTTCGACGATCTTTCGCACGTCGCCACTTTCCAGCCCGTCGACATGCTGGGTCGAGACGACCACGGTGTGCGCCCGGACGGGTTTGCCATCGCGGTACTCCATGGTGACCTGGCTCTTCGAGTCCGGGCCAAGCTCGGGGGATGTGCCGGCGTGGCGGGCCTCTGCCATCAGGCGGAGGATGCGGTGCGAGTAGAGGATGGGCGCCGGCATGAACTCGGGCGTCTCGTTGGTGGCATACCCGAACATGATGCCCTGGTCGCCCGCACCCTCGTCCTTGTTGTCCGCGGCGTCCACGCCCTGGGCGATGTCGGCGGACTGCTCATGGATGTAACAGTCAATCGAGCAGGTCTTGAAGTGAAAGCCCTTCTGCTCGTAGCCGATGTCGCGAATGGTCTGGCGCGCCGCTTCGATGAACTCCTGATCCGACACCGCGTTGTCGGCGCTGATCTTGACCTCTCCCATCATGACGACCTTGTTGGTCGTCGCCGCGGTTTCCACGGCCACCCGCGCTTCGGGTTCACGTGCCAGGATCATGTCGATCATGGTGTCCGAAATCTGGTCGCAAACCTTGTCGGGGTGGCCTTCAGAAACGGATTCGGATGTGAAAAGATAGTCCTTGCGGGACATTGCGCCGGTCCTCCTTGAAGACGCGGGCAATGTCTCCGCCCGGTCGGTCTTGCAACGAGGCGCCCCTTTCGCATGCAGGGGGCGGTTGCGTCAACCACAAGGCGATGTGCGGCGCTCTCAGTTCTTCTCGGCTGCGATCGTGCCGACAAGATCAACAAGACGACGCCGGGTCGACACGTCCGGAATGCGCACGAACGCCGTGCTTAAGGCGTAGCCTTCTGGTGTCGCCAGGAACGACTGGATCTCGGCGCTTCGGCGCACCGCATCCGACGGTTCTTCCGCCTGTGTCGTATCCGGCAGGCCCTCAAAGAAGAACTCGACGGGCACCGAGAGGATTCGTGCGATGCGATACAATCGACCCGCCCCAATCCGGTTGAGACCCTTCTCGTACTTTTGGATTTGCTGGAACGTCAGGCCCAGTGCCACGCCGAGCTGTTCCTGACTCACTCCAATCATCATACGTCGTAGGCGGACGCGCCCGCCGATATGGGCGTCCACATCGTCCGGTGACTTGGCCATAACCGACCTTCCCTCTCACAACGCAGCACTCACGTCCGGCAGTCGCAACCGGCGGTACTCGCGTATCCAAACCAAGAACGAGCGCCCAATCTCCGCAGGCCGCCACGTCCTCCCCCCAAGAAATGGATATGCGGGTCAGAACATCGATGTCAATCTCACCGAGCGACAATGCGTCGAAATACGAAGAATGTAATGATGGATGCAATCAGAACGAAGAACGGCATATCTCCGGTTCTGCTGTAAAGTGTAGGAGCAATGCTTGAAGGCAATTTTTCATCGACATGACCGTAACTTCCGAGATCAATTGAAACGATTAAGTTGCCGTAAGAATCTATTATCGATGATATACCCGTGTTGGCGGCTCGAACCATCGGGAGCCCCTGCTCGATGGCGCGGATGCGCGCCTGGGCGAGGTGCTGCTGTGGCCCGGCAAATCCACCAAACCAGGCGTCATTTGTCACCTGAATCATCCAATTCGGCCGCGGTGCTCCGACGACCTGATGCGGGAAGATCGCCTCGTAACAGATCAGTGGCGAGAAGGCCGGCAATCCCGGAATCGAATGGGTCGCCGGTCCGACCCCACGGGCAAAGCCGCCACGAACGGCAAACTGTCGGATTCCGAGCGCACCCAGCAGGCTTTCAAACGGCACGTATTCTCCGAAGGGCACCAGGTGATGTTTGTCGTAGCGCAGGCCAATGCTGGCGTCCGGCATGATCGAGAAGAAGGCGTTGAACCACCGCTCGCCGTTCGGGCCCGGTTCTCGATGCAGCGCACCTGTCAGGACGGGCACGCCTCCCGCGGCGTCTGCGATGCGTTGGCGCTCCTCCGGACGCTCAGATGGCAGGAAGGCGACCGCGGTCTCGGGCCAGATCACCACGTCAGGCGACCCGAGCGCCGGGTCCGGTGCCGCACGAGTGCCTTCCAGCAATCGCCCGTAGAAGACCTGTCTGTGGTCTTGATGCCACTTCAAGTGCTGCGGGGCGTTTGGTTGCACCAGCCGCACCACGGGAGCATCCGTGGGGCTCTCAGGCGCAGACTTGAGACGCTCAACTCCCGCAAGCCAGAGCACCCCAAAGACGCCGATTGCGGCAATGACGCTGATCGCCGATGTGCGATTTCGCGGCGCGTCAAGCAGCGTCGCCGCCGAGCCGGCCAATGCAAGCGTGACGAACGTCAACGCGAACGGTCCGATCCATGCCGCCGCTTGGACCACCGGCGTGTCGATCCAGACATAACCTGGCAGCGCCCAAGGGAATCCGGTCAACACAAACGACCGGGCAATCTCCGCGCCGGTGAACACCGTTGCCGTCACAAGCACACCGATCACGGCATTCTGCTGGCGCAGCACGAAGGAGATCCAACCTGCAAGCGCCCAGAACAGCGCGATTGCCGATGGCAGGGCTATGATACCGAGCGGCATCAGCCAGGCGAATCTGTCCGGATCCACCAGAAAGGCATGCCCGATCCAATGCAGCCCGCTGATGAAGTAGCCCACGCCTGCGGCCCATCCGGTCCAAGCGGCAGCCCAGTTGCCAGGTGCGTGACGGATCAGCCAGAAGATCGTGGGGACAGCGATGAACAGACCCCAGGGCACTCCGATGGGCGGATGCCCCGCGGTCATGATCGCGCCCGCCAGAACAGCCAGGCCCAATCGTCTCCAGCGGCTGAGAGCCGCTGCGGCGACGCTCGCCACCCGCTCGTCGATCGCCGTCACCCCGGGGATCCCTGCCCTGCTGCTACTCCGCCGCTTGCCGGCGCATCGACGACATGTTCCCGGCAGCACCCGAAAGTGTCAGCCGCATGCGCTTGATGCGACGCGGATCGGCATCGACGATCTGGAACTCGTGCCCCGAGGGATGCTGGATCACCTCGCCACGCACCGGCACCCGATTGGCGAGCATGAAGACGAGGCCACCAAGTGTGTCGACGTCTTCCTCCCAGTCCTCGAGCACCAGATGCACGTCTTCCGCCGCCTCGAACTCACGGATATCGGCACGGGCATCGACCAGGTAGACCCCCGGTTTCTCACTGCTCCAGTCCGGCTGGTCCTGCGCATCGTGCTCGTCCTCGATCTCGCCGACGATCTGCTCGACCAGGTCTTCGATGGTTACGATGCCGTCCACGCCGCCAAACTCATCGATCACCAGCGCCATGTGCACGCGCGATATCTGCATGCGTTGCAGCAAGGTCGCGATCGGCATCGAGGGCGGCACGAAGAGTGCAGTGCGGACATGGCCCGTGAGCGAGAACGCAGCCTCCGAGTTCTGACACCCCACCCCGTATCGCAATGCAAGATCCTTGAGGTGCACAAACCCCAGCGGATCGTCCAGCGTCTCGCGATAGACAGGCAATCTTGAGAACGACCCCTGTTGAAAGGCGTCCATCACGTCGTTGAGCGTCGCATCCTCGGCCACTGCCACGATGTCCGCGCGGGGAATCATCACGTCGTAGACGCGCAAGTCGCGCAGCCTGATGATGTTGGTGATCATCGCAAGCTCGGCGGGCGTGCTCTCGCGCAGCGCACCGCCAAGTGCCTCTTCGTCGTCGTTCTGTACGTTCACGCCGGTTTGCCAAGCATCACCGGCGCTTCGGAACAGTCTCGACAGGAATGTCTCGCCCTGCGTCGACCCGGATGGGTCCCCTTCGCCTGGATCGTCTGAACCGCGCGTTTCGCGCGGAGCGCCGCTACTGCCGCTATCGTCCATTGGTCCTATCTGTCTGAAGACGACTCACTCAATGCGCAGATAGATAGGGATCTGGCAGTCCCATCTGCTCCAGCAAGCGCGCCTCCAAGCCCTCCATCAAAACTGCATCCGACTCGGTCTGGTGATCAAATCCCAAGAGATGCAGACAACCATGAAGAATCAGGTGTGTTGCGTGAGTTTTCAAGGGGGTTGATGCGTGTTCTGCTTCCGCCTGGGTGGTTTGAAGCGCGATCGCCACATCACCGAGCGCAATCTGACCTTGCTCGACAGGAGATGGCGGCGCCTCCGGACGGTGGCCGGGGGCTTCGGGCGCAAGATCATAGGCGGGCCAGGAAAGCACGTTTGTCGGGCGTTTGTGCCCGCGATGCGCGTCGTTCAACGCAGCGATTCTGGTGTCATCGCAGGCAAGCAGACACACAACGTAGTCGTCTGGAGACAGGCCTGCGCCGGTGAGTGCGGCGTGTGCAGAGCGTGCTGCGACCTCGGGGAGATCCGGCAGCGCATCGCGCCATGCGGGTTCCTCGATCACCAGATCGACGAGGTCACAGCTCACCTCTAAGCCTCGGCATCCGACGCATAAGCGTCGATGATCCGTGCAACCAACGGATGGCGGACAACGTCCACCGAGGTGAAATTGACGAACGCGATGCCATCGACGACCCGCAACAGATCGAGCGCCTGAACGAGCCCTGAGGGAACACCGCGCGGCAAGTCGATTTGCGTCGGATCGCCGGTCACTGCCATGCGGCTGCCCTCGCCCATGCGGGTCAGGAACATCTTCATCTGCATCGCAGTGGTGTTCTGCGCCTCGTCGAGGACGACAAAGCAGTTCGAGAGGGTGCGCCCGCGCATAAAGGCCAGGGGCGCGATCTCGATCTTGCCCTCTTCCATCAGCTTGGTGACCTGCTTTCCGGGCAACATGTCTCCAAGCGCGTCGTAGAGGGGACGCATGTACGGGTCCATCTTCTCCTTCTCGGTGCCCGGCAAGAAGCCCAGTCGCTCGCCGGCCTCCACCGCGGGACGCGAGAGGATGATGCGATCGACCCGACCGTCGAGAAACATGGATACTGCGGCGGCAACCGCCAGATAGGTCTTCCCCGTCCCGGCGGGCCCGATTCCGAAAACCATCTCATCATTGAAGAGCGCCATCGCATAGCTGCGCTGAGCCGGCGTCCGCGGTTCCACCGTGCGCTTGCGGGTGCGAATCTCGAGACGACCGCCCGGAAACATATCGAGCTGCCGCTCGGTTGCCGATTTGCGTTCATCGGGCAATGCGCCCATCCGGATCAACGCATCAAGATCAGCAGGGGATGCCTCTCGCCCGTCCTCCAGCCGCTCGTAGAGAGCGCCAAGCGCTGCCGCCGCCTGATCTCTGTTGTCCTCCGGACCATGGATCGCGAGAAGGTTGCCGCGCCGCATGATCGCGACACCAAGGCCTTGTTCGAGCTGAGCCAGGTTCCGATCGTACTGACCGCATAGATCGATCAGCAATCGATTGTCAGGGAACTCGACCAGCGTCTCATCCGATGCCTCCGCCGTCGGATCTTTGCCGGGCGCGACAGTAGACACGTGGTTAGGTTCCCCTAGCTTGCTCAATGGGCCTATGGTCTCGCAGCGCATGGCGATAGGCAAGCGAAATCCACTGCGCCCGGTCAGTTCATAAGCGCAGTCTCGGCAGGGGAGGCATGGCTGGGAAAGACCAAACGCGCCCAGTCGGGCGCGTCAGGGACATTGGAGCAGATCAGCCTTCGAGCATGCGGCGCAACAGCTCGATGTCTTCATTGAGCTGACTGTCTGTGGTGCGCAGCTCTTCGATCTTTTTGACCGCATGAATCACGGTCGTGTGGTCACGCCCGCCGAAGCCGCGCCCGATCTCCGGCAGACTGCGCGGTGTGAGCGACTTGCAGAGATACATGGCCACCTGACGCGGACGCGACACCACCCGGGCGCGCCGGGCCGAGACCAGGTCGGTCATGCGCAGATTGTAGTGGTCTGCCACCCGGCGCTTGATCTCTTCAATGGTGACCTTCTTCTCCGACGTGCGCAGCAGGTCAGCAAGACACTCCTGCACCATCTCGAGATTGATGGGCCGCCCAACCAGCGTCGAGAACGCAAACAGCCGCGTCAAAGCACCTTCGAGCACCCGGACATTCGAGCGCACCCGGTGAGCCAGGAACTCGAGAACCTTGGCATCGAGCCGGACGCTCGGCTCGGCCTTGCAAATCGCCTCCGCCTTTGACTGCAAGATCCCCAGACGCAGCTCATAGTCCGTCGGGTGAATGTCGACGACCAACCCCCATTGCAGACGCGACGTGATCCGATTCTGCAACCCGTCGATCTGATCCGGACTGCGGTCAGCCGAGATGACGATCTGCTTCTTCTGGTCAATGAGCGCGTTGAAGGTGTGGAAGAACTCCTCCTGGGTCGAATCTTTGCCGGCGATGAACTGCACGTCGTCGATCATCAGCACATCGACCGCACGGAACTGCTGCTTGAACGTGATCGTGTCACGAAAGCGCAGTGCCTGGACGAAGCGGTACATGAACTGCTCGGCCGAGAGATAAAGCACCTTGCAGTCAGGCCGCGTCGACTGGATGTGCCAGCCGATCGCGTGCATCAGGTGGGTCTTGCCCAGTCCCACTCCGCTGTAGAGGAACACCGGATTGAAGGACGCATCAGCCGTTTCCGCCACTCGGCGGGCTGCGGCATGTGCCAGTTCATTCGGTTTGCCGACCACGAAGCTGTCGAACGTGAACCGGGGATCGAGAGGTGCCGAGACAATCTTCGCGCCACTTGCCGGGACAGGCGTGCTGGCGTTGCGCTGCTCGAGCGGGGTTTCATCTGCCGGGTCCTGCTCGGCGACCGCCACCGAGATGCGGCGCACATCGCTGAGATGCTTCTGGAACAGCTGCAAAAGCAGAAGCCCATGGTTGCGTTCGACCCAGTCTGCCAGAAAGCTCGTTGACGCGTTGAGCAGAACAAGATCGTTCTCTACCGCGACCAGTTTGACGGGCTTGATCCACTTCTCGACCGGATCACGACCCAGCTCACGAACCGCGTCGGTTGTGACCTTCCTCCAGACTTCCTTCAGTGTACGTTGACTGCGACCCCCACTCCCGTGCGCAGAATCTTGCATCTTATCTCCCGCTATCATTTCTTTTCTCCACGCAAGTATTACTAGGACACTGCGCGGTTAGGCTTGCTGCCAGGGAAGCCCCCTGGCCCGCCAGCCGTTATGACTGCTCCGATGTCTCTCTGCGTCGAGATCACCTTCAAAGCCCTCGGCGATGTTCGTACAATGAATTGTACGGCCCCTTTGATCCATCGCCGCGGCCACAGTCCTTGCCGCCGCCATCGACCGGCTCCCCGACCGGCAGATGAACATCAGCCTAGGAGGAGACTCGCCTCCGATAAGCTGCTCGATTTGCTCCAGAAACTTCGCATTTTGCGTCATGTCTGGGAAACTGACCCACTCGATGGGCACCGTCTCCTTGCCCAGAGTGCTGAGATCGGGCATGCCTACGAAACTCCATTCTGCCCGTGTACGCACATCAATCAGAAGGGAATTCGGATCGTCGCTGAGGACGTTAAATGCCTCAATCGGCGCCAGTTCATCGACCATCGATGTCGTGCCCGGCGTCATCGCGACTGCCTCCGATCTGTCCCTGTAACAATGTCAGACCTATGGGACGAGGCAGATTCGTAGCAACAATTTTCGGACCCGACTTTAGAATTTCACGGGGATAAGACTGTTGAGGAATCGCTGTTCATCAGTATGCGCACAGTAACGGGAAGCTTTTGCATTGCAAAAGCAAGCACTGATGTTTGCTCTATTGATTGCGAGTTGCCGCAGCGAGTCACCGGCCAACATAGGCGCTAAGTGCCTTGGGCCTCAACCGGAAGAAAACGGGAACGTAACTCTTTTGTGTCGAGCCCGCGACAAAATGGGCACTCGTCGAGTGCCCTTCATCAGACTGCATTCACGTCAAGGTGGAACGTCTCAGGCGCTCATCGATTTGATTCTGCGATTGAGGCGCGCAACCTTCCGGCTGGCCGCATTCGCATGCATCACGCCTTTCGAGGCGCCGCGCATGATCTCGGGCTGGGCGTCGCGCAGAGCCGCATTCGCCGCTGCCTGGTCACCGCTCTCGATCGCCGATTCGACTTTCCGCAAGAACGTGCGGATGCGTGATCGACGCATTTTGTTGACTGCTGTCTTGCGCGCAATCTTCCGCACGCGCTTTCTTGCGGCTGGCGAGTTTGCCATGTGTGCTGTCCATATCTCCGGAAAGACGAAGCGGGGACATAGCGGATTCAATTGGGCCCGTCAACGCGCTGCCGCATCACGTCCGCGAAAGCACCGAACGCTCTGGCACTGCCGGTCAAGCAGCCCGTGCGCTATGCAAGCTCAGCGCTGCCCATTTCGATGAACTTCTTGCGCCGGGCTGCGCGCAGCGCGTCCGGGCCCTGCTCTGTCAGGCCACGAAGCACGGCCCTTATCGCCGCTCCGGTCGCCGAGATTGCCGCCCCCGGGTCGCGTTGTGCGCCGCCCTCAGGTTCTGGGACGATACGATCCACAGCCCCCAGTTGCTCGAGGTCCTGGGCCGTGAGGCGCAGCGCGCTCGCCGCCTCCTGCATCTTCTCCGCGTCTTTCCAGAGAATTGAGGCACAGCCCTCGGGGGAGATGACCGAGTATATTGCATGCTCGAGCATGATGACGCTGTTCGCCGTCGCCAAGGCGACCGCTCCTCCGGAACCGCCTTCGCCGATCACGACAGACACGAGGGGCACGCCCAAGGACAGGCACTTGTCCGTCGCCCGTGCGATCGCTTCGGCCTGGCCACGCTCTTCCGCACCTTTGCCCGGATAGGCACCAGGCGTATCGATGAGCGTGATAACCGGCAGCTGGAAGCGGTCAGCGAGGTCCATCAATCGCACGACCTTGCGATATCCCTCGGGACGGGCCATCCCGAAATTCCGGCTGATGCGGGTTTTGGTGTCCTGTCCCTTCTCATGGCCCATCACCACGACGGCCTGCCCATCCAGCCGAGCCAGCCCGCCGACAATCGCCCGATCTTCGGCGAATCCGCGGTCGCCGGCCAGGGGCACGAGATCTGTAAAGAGCTGATCAATGTACTGGCGCGCATGCGGGCGGTCGGGATGTCTCGCCACCTGGCATTTCTGCCACGGTGTCAGCTTGTCATAGAGCTGGAGCAGCATCTCTTGGGCACGCTGATCGAGCTGATCGGCCTCGGCCAGAACATCCATGTCAGGGTCCTGGCGTGCCATCGCACGCAGTTCTTCAGCCTTGCCGTGAAGCTCGGCGATTGCCTTCTCGAAGTCGAGATAGTTCTGCATGGGCAAGTCCGCCTAGGGTTCGTGCGGACATAAGATCAAACACGCGAATTTGCAAACACGCGGATCCGCGCCAATTTAGGGCGCGCGGCGCAATTTTCTCGATGTTCGCGTTGTCGTTATCACTCGGGTAATCTCTTCGCGGCACTGTGTAAAACAAGCCGCAGGGCAACCTGGGGGTTGGGGCCGGCGGGCTGCAAGCATGCGGGTTCCGTCGGGTGGCTTGCCGGCCGGGTTATCCCGGCCGGCAGAGCCGGCCACCGAGAGACCTCACCACCCCATCACCCGTTTGACGACGCGATCAGCTCCGACTGACTCACAATCACCTGCGCTTGGCGAATCGACGCCAGATCGATCAGCTTGCCATCCAGCGTCACCGCGCCGGCGCCCGACTTCTTCGCCTCATCCATCGCCTCTAGCACGCGCCGCGCCTTGGTCACCGCTGCCTCCGAGGGCGTGAACACCTCGTTGGCCAGTGCGATCTGGCTCGGGTGGATCGCCCATTTGCCGACCATACCGAGGGTGGCCGACCGGCGGGCCTGCGCGCGGAACCCCTCCGGATCGGAGAAATCACCAAACGGGCCATCGACCGGCAGCACGCCATGCGTACGGCACGCAGCAACGATCGCCACCGTGGGGAAGTGCCAGGGATCGGCGTAGTGAACGGCGCGTGGCGTGTCGTCCTCGCGCGGGTCTTCGATCATGTAGTACTGGTCCTGCGTGCCACCGATCGCCGTGGTCTGCATGCCCATGAAGGCTGCGTAGTCTGCGGGCCCCAGGCTCATCGCTTCCATGCGCGGGCTCGCGGCGGCGATCTCCTCGACATGGGCGAGGCCCGCAGCCGTCTCGATGATGACCTCGAAGCCGATCTTCTTGGTCTTGCGCACTTTCTGCTCCGCCGCAGAGACCACACAGTCAACGGTGTATATGTCTTTGGCGTTGCCAGCCTTGGGGATCATGATCAGGTCGAGCCGGTCGCCGGTCTTCTCGACCAGGTCAATGACGTCATCGTACCAGAACTCTGTGTCCAGCCCGTTGATCCTGACAGACACGGTCTTCTTGCCGAAATCCACTGTATTGAGCGCTTCGACGATGTTTGCCCGTGCCTGCACCTTGTCGTCGGGCGCGACCGCATCCTCGAGATCGAGGTTGATCACGTCTGCGGCCGACGATGCCATCTTTTCGAAAAGCTCGGGCCGCGACCCCGGACCAAACAGCTGACAACGATTCGGGCGGCCGGGCGGGGCGGGCTGGACGGCAAAGCTCATGCGCAGGATCCTCTGATGTGTGAAAACGCTCTGGACAGGCGCGCCGGACCCTATGGAAGCGATGCGCAGGCGTCAATCTTCGCAATGCCGCGTGATGCCCTTGACCAGGATGACGCCATCCCATACGTGGGCTGGCGCATGCTCAGAAAGATCCTCATCCACCCTGACCCTCGCCTGAAAAAGGTCTGCGATCCGGTGCCTCAGATCGACGATGAGGTGCGTGCGCTGGCAACCGACATGCTCGAAACAATGTACCGCGCACCGGGCATCGGCCTTGCGGCACCACAAGTCGGGGTCAATGCACGTCTTCTGGTGATGGACTGTTCCCGACGCGAGGATGAGACGAGCACACCCGAGCCGATGTGCCTCATCAACCCCGAGATCGTCCACCAGTCCGATGAGAAGGCAGAATACGAGGAAGGCTGCCTGTCGATTCCCGACATTTTCGCCAACGTGACCCGCCCGTCCGGGGTGCGCGTGTCCTACATCGACCGGGACGGGGAACCGCAAGAGCGCGATTTCGAGGGCATCTGGTCGGTCTGCGTCCAGCACGAGATCGACCATCTGAACGGGAAGCTTTTCATCGACTACCTGAACGCGATGCGCCGCACGATGATCACCGCGAAAATGAAGAAGCTCAAGCGCGAGATGGCGCGAGACTGACCCTCAGCCGGGAGCCGAAATGCGTCTTGTCTTCATGGGCACTCCCGGCTTCGCTGTCCCAGTTCTCGACGCGTTGATCGACGCCGGGCACGAGATCGTCCGCGTCTATACGCAACCGGCCCGCCCTGCTGGGCGGGGAAAAGCGCCACGTCCGTCTCCAGTTGCCGAAGCCGCACACCGCTACGGCATCGAGATCGACACGCCCGAGCGGTTCCGCGAACCGGCGACCATCTCTCACTTCGCGGCGGTTTCTCCCGACGCGGCCATCGTGGTTGCCTATGGCCAGATCCTGCCGCAGGGCGCGCTCGACGTGCCTCTTCACGGCTGCCTGAACGTGCACGCGTCTCTCCTGCCCCGATGGCGCGGTGCAGCACCGATCCAGCGGGCGATCATGTCCGGAGATGCCGAGACCGGGGTTGCGATCATGCAGATGGAGGCCGGTCTCGACACCGGCCCCGTGCTCGCAATGGCGCGCACCCCGATCGCGGCATCGGACACCGCCGCGACCCTCCATGATCGGTTGTCAGGGCTCGGAGCCAGACTGATGGTGGAAACCTTGGCGGCCGTCGAGGGCGGCTGGGTGCGCCCGGTCCCGCAACCGGATGATGGCGTCACCTACGCAACGAAGATCGACAAGGCAGAGGCGCGCGTTGACTGGTCAGGCTCGGCGCGCGAGATTGACCGGCTCATTCGCGGTCTCTCTCCCTTTCCCGGCGCCTGGACAACGATCGGAGGCGAGCGCACCAAACTGTTGCTTTCCTCGGTTGAAGATGGCGCTGGGGCACCCGGGACGGTCCTCGACGACCGGCTCCTCATTGCGTGCGGAACCGGTGCAGTCCGTGTTCTGTCACTGCAACGCGCCGGCAAGAGCGCCGCGCGCGCGGAAGATGTGCTACGTGGATTTGAGGTGCCTGTTGGATCGGTGCTGGGCTGACCATGCCGCCGTCTGGTCCGAGCCGCGGGCCATCAGCCCTCCGAGGCGGCCTGCTTCAGCGCCTTGACCTCACCACGTGCCAGTTTGTCTGCCCGCTCATTGCCGTCATGGCCAGCATGGCCCTTGATCCACTCCCACCGCACGGAATGACGCGCGACCGCGGCATCGAGCCGTTGCCAAAGATCGGCGTTCTTGACCGGCTTCTTTGCCGCGGTCTTCCAGCCGTTGCGTTTCCAGCCATGGATCCAGCCGGTGATGCCATCGCGCAGATAGACCGAGTCCGTGATCACCGTGATCTCCGATGAGCGCTCGAGGGTTTCGAGCGCTGCGATGGCCGCCATCAGCTCCATGCGGTTGTTGGTGGTGTTGGCCTCGCCCCCGGACAGGGTCCGCTCGCGCAGTACTTCCTCGCCGTCCCGCGCCTCGAGCAAGACGCCCCAGCCACCCGGTCCGGGATTGCCCGAGCAGGCACCATCCGTGTAGGCAAAAAGCTCAGGCACGTCGCGCGAAGATGTGCAGCATCTTGGCAGGGGTGCCATCATAGCCTTCACCGTCTTCGACATCTGTCGAGATGTCATGGAAGCCCGAGGCGCGCAGCAGGCCGTCCATCTCAGACGCGGTGAAGTAGGTATAGAGCCTGCCGAGCGTGTCGCGATGCCGACCGGTGCCTTCCTTGAGACCGATGTAAATCACCCCACCGGGTTTCAGCGCCAGATGCAGGCGCCCCAGATGGTGCGGCATCGCCTCCCGGCTGTCGTGCAGCAGACAGAATGAGGCCCATATGCCGTCGTAGACATCCACGTCAGCGAACTCGTCGAAGCGTCCGACTGTCACGTCGACACCGTACCGCCGCTTGGCTTCCGCCGCCAACCCCGGCGAGCCATCGAACCCGACGGTGGTCAGCCCCATTTCCTTGAAACGGCTTGCGGCCCAGCCGGACCCGCAGCCGAAGTCAAGCACGCCTGCGTCCGCGGGCAGGAGTTCTGCAAACCGGATCAGCAGAGGGCTGCGCTTTTCCTGGGACGCATACTCGGCATATTCCGAGGCGCGATTGGTATAGAAGTCGAGCGTCTCGTCGTCGCCGCTCACGTCACGCCGCCGCTCGTCAGGAGCTGTTCGCCGCGCACGGCCGGTTCTCGAAGCACGCGTGGGATCTTGAACGACACGTTTTCTTCCGCCGTCACGATGCGTTCGGTCGTCACGTCGTAGCGCTGGCGGAATGCATCAACCACGCCCTCGACCAGGACTTCCGGCGCGCTCGCCCCGGCTGTCAGACCGATGGACCGGACACCCTGGAGTGCGCGCCAATCAATATCGGCAGCCGTCTGCACCAGCATGGCGTACTCGCAACCCGCGGCCTGACCGACTTCAACCAAACGCCGAGAATTTGACGAATTCGGCGCTCCTACAACCAGAAGCGCATCGATCTTCGGTGCCATCTCCTTTACCGCGGCCTGGCGGTTGGTGGTGGCATAACAGATGTCTTCCTTGTGCGGACCGACAATGCTTGGAAAGCGCGCCTGCAGCGCTTCGACGACACCGGCGGTATCGTCGACCGAAAGCGTCGTCTGCGTGATATAGGCGAGCTGTTTGGGATTGCGTGGTTCGATCCGCGCCACATCAGCCACCGTTTCCACAAGGATCACCTCGCCTTCCGGCAATTGCCCCATTGTCCCGACGGTCTCCGGGTGCCCTGCGTGCCCGATCATCACGATCTGCAATCCATTGGCCGAGTGGCGCTCCGCTTCCACGTGAACCTTCGAGACCAGGGGACATGTCGCATCGACGAAGAGCATCTCGCGCCGGGACGCTTCGGCAGGAACGGACTTCGGAACACCATGCGCCGAGAACACAACCGGGCGGTCGTCCGGACACTCTTCGAGCTCCTCGACAAAAACCGCACCCTTGTCGCGCAGGGCATCAACCACATGGCGGTTGTGCACGATCTCATGGCGCACATACACCGGAGCGCCCCATTTCTGGATCGCTTTCTCGACGATCTCGATCGCCCGCACAACTCCCGCGCAAAAACCACGCGGGTCGGCGAGATAAATCGTCAACGGTGCTTTGCTCATGCGGCCCTCCGTCCATTTAATCTTCGGAACCGTCGTCCCGTTCCCCGAATTGCAGCGCTGCGAGCCTTGCGTAGAGCCCGCCCTTGTCAGTCAGATACGCGTGGGTGCCCTGCTCTACAACCCGTCCGTCCTCAACGACCGCGATCCTATCGGCACGGCGGATTGTTGCAAGTCGATGAGCGATCACAACTGCCGTGCGTCCAGCCATAAGACGCTGCAGTGCCTGCTGAACGTGCGCCTCAGCTTCGGCATCGAGTGCAGACGTCGCTTCGTCCAAGAGCAGCACTGGAGCATCCCGCAGCATGGCGCGGGCGATGGCGATCCTCTGGCGCTGCCCGCCAGAGAGCCGTGCGCCGCCCTCGCCAAGCCGGGTCTCGTATCCCTCAGGCAGTGCGGAGATGAATTCGTGCGCATTGGCATCCTGCGCCGCGGTCTCGATCTCGCTGCGTGACACATCGCTCCGGCCGCCGGCGATGTTTTCGGCAACGCTCGCATCGAAGAGGAAGGTATCCTGCGTGACAAGTGCGAGGTGGCGGCGCAGCGATGCCAGCGAGACCGATCGTGTGTCCTGTCCGTCTATGCTGATCGTGCCGCTGTCCGGGTCGAAGAACCGCTCGATCAACGACAACACCGTGGATTTGCCCGCACCCGAAGGTCCGACCAGGGCCGTGACCTTGCCGGCCTCGGCCGTCAGATCGAAGCCTTTCAGGGCCGGTGTCCCCGCATAGGAGAATACCACATTCCGCAGACGGATCTCGGCGCGGTCGACCCTCAGCTCAGGGGCATCCGGCGCCTCGGGCATGCGAACATCCCGATCCAGAACATCGTAGATGAACTCGACACCCGTCAGATGCTGCCGGAGCGCCACGTTCAGTTGGGCAAGCCGCCGCGCAGGATCGCCCGCCATGATCAACGCAGTCAGGAACGACACGAACGTGCCGACATCCATGTCCTCGTGAATGATCCGCCACCCCGCATAGAGGATCACAGCCGCAGCCGCGATCCCGGCCATTGTCTCCATCAGCGGATTCACCAGACCGTTGAGCATCGCGATCCGGTTCGCCCGGTCACGGACCCCGTCGACAGCATCCGCCATCTGCGCACCGAGCGCGCCCTCCAGTCCGAACGCCCGGATAACCCGCGCGCCCAATACGGTTTCTGACATCGTCGCGATGATCCGCGATTGCAGCGTGACCTCGGCACGGGCAAGACGGCGCACCCGGCGCACCAGCCAGCCGACTCCGCCAACGATCACCGGCAGGCCGACCAGCGCGATCAGCGTCAGACGGGCATCCATCCAGAGCATCACGCCCACGAACCCTATGACCGAGAACAGATCGATCCCCAGCCGGGTTGCCAGCATCTGAAGCGCCATCCGGGCGGCATTGGCGTTGTGCGTGACGCGGGTGGTCAGCGTGCCGCTGTCCTGATCGGCATGAAACGCCAGACCCTGTGCGAGCACGTGGGCATGAATGCGCTTTTGCAGGCGGGCCACGATGTCATTGCCCACCTGGGCCAGGATCACCGTTTGTCCGTACATGGCGAGGCCACGGATCGAGAAGATTGCAAGCACCGTCGCTGCGATCAGGCTCATGGCCTCGGGGCGCTTCTCGATGAACACCTCGTTGATCACGTCCTTCACAATGAAGGCCGTGGCTGCCCCCATGCCGGCGACGACAAGCATCAGGACCAGCGCGCGGGCATAGCGCCAACGGTGCTCCCATGCTGTCTCCCGGATCAACCGGACCAGCAACCGGGCCAGATCCGGGCCAAGAAGGCGGTCTGCGATGGCGGTGAGCATGGTCGGTCGGCGGCCCCGGTCTGCGACAGCCCTCACCTACCGCATGGCTTGGCCTGAAGCCAGTTGCTTCTAAGGCCGCGATGTGTTCGAGCTTTTTGCACCTGAACCAAGCGGAGGCCGCCATGGAGAACCGATCAGAGGTCTGGGCCGGCGACTGCTTGTTCGACGTGACCAATATCCAAATGATCAGCTACGATCCGCTGGCCAACAGCGGAAGTGTACTCGACAATTACATGAGTGGTGATCCCATCCACCCGGATGATCTGCCGAAGCGCTGCTTCAAAAACAAGCACAAGAAGGTGCCCAAGCTGAAAGACGTGTCGCAGATTCAATCCGGAATGCTGATGATCTCGGCGCGCTTTGCGGAGCTCCTGAGAGAGTTCGATCTTGGCGCTCCTGTGGAGCTTGGCCCGGATCATCGTCGTGTCGAGATGCATCCGATCGCTTTCTACGAGACCGACAAAACAACCCATGTCGGCGACTACGTCCTGGTGCACGTGACCGTTCAAAAGGACTGCTTTGCCCCGGAGCACTCCAGCAAACTCGGTGGCGGCCCGGACATCTGGGTTCCAATGGGTCTCGAGAGCATAGCGGTTCGCGAGGCAGCCCTCGGCGGTCCCGATCTCTGGCGGGCCCCGGGCTTGTGGAACGTGCTGTTCTTCTCAGATCGGCTCAAGCGCGCCATCGAGGCCGCGAAGATCGAGCCGATCACCTTCCATTCTTGTCAGATCGTCGATTGACGGCCTAGCGGCTCGGCAGCTTCAGCATATCTTCGGAGTCCCACTGCTCGAGCCACTCTAGCTCGTCGGCGTTCCACTCCTCTTCGCTCGTCGCAGCCGGCATCTCATAGATTTCGAGAAGCCTGAGAAGCCTCACGCGGGTCGGCGGCAGCTCCTCCATGCCGTAGGCCTCGCAAGCCCAGTGCTCGAGGAAGTACCCAATCATGCGCAGCGCTTCCCGCACATCGCCGATCGTCGCTTCACCTTCTCCGATGAGGAACCCGGGCAGCGGCAGGAGCTTGTCGGCGAAGGGCCCGCCCGCACTGCGGCTGACCGCCCGCCCGGAGCGGGGCGACACATAAGCCAGATCCATCGACAGGCCCGTCTGTGCGCAGGCCCTCAGATCGAGACCGAAACCAAGCGCGCCGAGGAGCGAGAGCTCCCACCTTGCGTACTCCACCGGCCAACGCGCGTCACCCGAGGCCATGCAGTCGAGCAACCCAAGCGACTGAGCATACAGCTCTTCCTGCGGCTCGCGCTCAGGCAGGAACTGGACAAGAAAGGCGCTGATCACGTTGAGCGCCGCCAGCATGTCGCGGCTGGCGAGGATGGCCCCAGCGCGCGAACGCACAAGATCGACCTTGTAGGTGCCGAGGTGATCTGCGAGCCGCGCCTTCCACTCGAGCGAAAGCTGGGCGCCAGGCTGCAGCACGGCTGCGAGGGATTTCGACCCGCCACCGCGGACAAGACCGGCATGGCGCCCATGGCGGATCGTCAGCGCCTCGATGATGGCACTGTTCTCGCCATGACGGCGCACCGACAGGAGGATGCCCTCGTCGCGCCAGTCCATTCCCGTTCTATCCCTCCACGCGCTTGAACCAGCATAGGGGGCCGGTTCCAATCCGCAACAGCCGGGTCCTCACCCTTCATCACCAGGCGCCGACGGGGCGGATCGGCACATTTCAGTGATAGCGCGTGATGATTTCGCCTTCATGAACTGCGGTTTCGAGCCCGATCCGGGTACCCGACCTACGGGCATCCGGCCGCCGTCCAGTCCGTGAGCGCTTTCAAGAACAGCTCATCGTCAATCTCGTCGGAAGCGTCAGCGCGGGCCGCGTACCCCTTCTCAGACAGATATGCGACGAAGTCTGCCTGGGCGAGCACACCTGTCCCGATGGCGGCCTCACGATCGGCTATCGAGGCTGCAACGTCGCCGGCAGCGCAATGTGCATCGGCACGCCCGGCATAGGCTTCGCCTATATCAGGCTCGGCTGCCAGGACCGCATCATAGTCCTGGCGCGCTTCGTCATAGCGGCCGAGCGACATGAGAACACCCGCACGATTGAAGTGGGCATTCAGGTAACCAGGCCGCAGCCGGATCGCGTTGGCATACTCGTCAAGGGCGCGATCGTACTCACGAAAATCAGCGTGGCTGTTGGCTTTGTTGTTCCGGGCGGTTGCATTCGTCGAGTCGAGTGCGACAGCACGCTCGTGATCATCGAATGCGGAAATGTAGTCGCCAAGTTCGGCATAGGCGACTGCGCGGTTCGAATGTGCCCAAGAGGCGCGACCGCCCGGCCAGTACCCGCTCTCGATCGCAGCAGAGCAAACATCGATGCGCCGCCACGCGTCGTCAATCTGAGAGCATCCTTCGATCAGCTCTGCCCGGCTGGCCGCAATGCTCGCAGTTGCAAACACCCCGCTCAATACCCCCGCCATGAGAAAGGCGGCGGCGCGAACAAGACTGACTAGCGGCATCCCTCGCTCGTCCAGGAGCGCAACGCCAGCTGCGAATTGCGCCCGAAGACTCCATCGATCGTACCGGAATAGTAGTCGAGTCTGCGCAACATCTCCTGCATCGCCCTGGGGGAAACGATGCGCTTGCGGATCGCGCTCAGGCGCGCCTCCATCGATGCTTCGACATCACCCAGTTTGCAGGTCACCGTAGCAATTCCGAGATGGCTGTTCCGGTGCTCGGGGTCGAGTTCGAGCACCTTTCTGTAGTCTGCGAGAGCTGCTTCCAGATCACCAAGCTCCTCATAGTCTACACCGCGGTTATGATACGCCTCGACATAATTTGGGTCGAGCTCGATTGCCCGGTTGTGATCGGCCAGCGCCTGTTCGAGGTTGCCCTGATAGGCATGGCTGTTGCCGCGGTTCGAGTAGGCCGCTGCATAGTCGGGCGCCAATTGAAGCGCCCGGTCGTAGTCCACGAGCGCGCGCTGGTAGTCCTGCTTTGCCTCGAAGGCAAGACCACGGTTGTTGTAGGCCCATGCGAGGCCCTCGCCGCTCCAACGGTCCGAGTTGATTGCAACCGTGCAAGCCTCGATTGCAAGATCGGTATCTTCCTGCTGTCGGCAGTCCGCTACGACATCCGCTTCTGACGGCGAATAGAGCGCCAGCATTGCGATCAAAGCCGCCAGCGCCAGTCTCGTCACCTGCATCCCCTAGCCTCGATCACTGCTGCTCAGGCCCCAATCTGCCTTTGTAATTGGTTATTGTTCCAAGGCAATAATGCGATCTGCAGCGCCTGTCGACAACCGGCCAGACACTGTGCCGCGGCAGCGGGACCGAAACTGTCCCAAATCGATGCAGTTAGGGCATTTCAACAGAGGCGTCGCGCTGACGCAAGAGCCTCACGTTCCGAGGGATGCAGCCTCGGGAACCGGCGCCGCCGTGTGCCGGCTCAACCGCAAGCCAGGCACCAAGCGCGACCAGCGGCGCTCCACGGAGCAGGGAGCGGTCAGGGCACGCAACCGCTCGGCCGGCCAAAGCGCGCGATCATGAAGCAAGCTCCGGTAGAACGACATCGCTCCGTGGTCCGCATAGACATGCCAGTGTGACATCCTCTCGCGCCGCCTGGTCGGGGCATGCCCGACACTAGCCAGACGCGCCCTCATCTCCGGATGATCGATCTGCAGGTCGAGCCAACGCCGATGGGACTCCCCGAGGCCGTAAGCGCCCAGGGGCTGATCACCCTCTCGGTCCGGTGGTGGCGCAAAGATCGAGAAGAGCCCGTCGTAGAAGTCGTTGGCCCGAGACATGATGTGGATGAACTCGGCATCGACGTCTGCCGCGTCTTGTGCGGCGAGCATGGACCGGACTTCGCCTGCGTATTCGGCGCCACCCAGGAAGATGATTCGACCGAGCGGCAAGTCCGGTGCGCGCATCGCTGCCTGAATGACCAATCGGGCGCCAAGCGAGTGTGTGAAGCAATCGAGGGCTCGGCCCGGCGTGGCACTCACAACCACCTCCGCAAGCCGGAAAAGCGCTTCAGACGCCTGACGGGCCGTGCGATAAACCTGTGCAAAGCTGTTCCACTCGCCGGTTTGTGATTTGCGCCTTGCCCGCGCATCCCAACCCAGGGCGATGCAGACGCCATCTGACGGGTCTTGTTCTGAGAAGCCCAACTCGCTCGGCCAGGCCGCGAGTGGCGGACGGCGACGGCGGCTCTCGGGCACCGGGTCAGTCCGATACAGCCTGTGCTGTGCGTCGTGCCGGGACGGAGTTGCCGCCTTCCCGCGCCAAGAGCGGATCGCAGGCGTCGACGGCCGCCACGAGAATCGGTAACCATGTATCAGAACAGTGACCGGTGCGCTGGCTGGCGCGTCCCGAAGAAGCGACGCCAGTCGCCTTTCCCAACCGACAGAGCAGGGCTCCGCCGAGAAAATCGCGCCATCTGCGGCCGCGTTCACGCGCAAGACTGCCATTCACGCCTCAACAGCTGCCGGGACATCTTACGTGTCCTCGATGCTGTCGTGTAACGCGAACACTAGACGCTTGGATTGCAAAAGAATGACGTTACCACGACATCTTGTGCCATCTTGTTAAGGATTAACTGTTGGTGCCCGTCCTTGGTCGCGCGAACCATTCCCGTATTGCGGTTCATGGTGGCCCCGAGCGCCCGGTCGTTCCTCGGACCGGATGCTCGGAAATTTGAAATTCGATGAAAAACCCTGTAGTTTTTACCGGGTTCAATTCAGATGGTTTTGTCGATGCTGCTTACAGACAACCTGAACAGATTTCTTCGCGACATTTTCGTAGTTGCTATTTGCATCATCACCGTGTTCGCGACGTTTCCAGCGTCAGCCTCGTTGCGGATCGCGCTCGTCATCGGTAACTCGGACTACGACACCGTCCCGCGTCTTGCCAACCCGCTGCACGATTCCGCGGATATGGAAGCCACGCTCACCCGCATCGGCTTCGATGTGACACGGCTGAACGACGCGGACTACGAGACGACGCGTCGGGCTTTGGCGCGCTTCGGCAGTCAGGCTGCGCGCGCGGACGTGGCCGTGATCTACTTCGCGGGCCACGGCATCGAGGTCGACCGTCGCAACTACCTCATCCCGGTCGATGCACGCCTCGATACGCCGCGCGATCTCGTCTTCTACGGAACGCCATTGACGCTGCTGAGACAGGCGGTACGACCGGCACGCCAGCTCGGGCTGGTCATAGTGGACGCCTGTCGTGACAACCCATTCCTGGAACAGATGGCGACGTCGACCCGCTCCCTGAGCCGAGGTCTCGCCCGGATCGAGGCCTCGGGACAGAACGAACTCGTCGCGTTTTCGGCCAAGGCGGGCACGGTCGCGCAGGACGGTGAAGGCCGAAATTCGCCCTATGCCGCCGCTCTGGGTGACGCTCTGCAGACGCCCGGGCTTGAGATCGGCAAACTCTTCCGGCGTGTGCGCGACCGTGTGTTGACGGACACCCGCGGGCTCCAGGAGCCTGCCCTGTATGGCTCGCTGTCCGAGGCAGACTTCTTCTTCGTGGAGGAAGAGGCACAACAGCCGACGTCCCTCTCCACAGTCACGCCGAGCACAAAGAGCACCGTCACGCCGCCGCAAGCGCCCCAAGCGCCGTCACCTGCCGTTCAGACCGTCGACATGGCGTTCTGGAACGCGATCTCGAGCAGTGCGGATCCGCGGGACTTCGAGGAGTATCTCAGGCGCTTTCCGGACGGCATCTTTGCAGGCATCGCCGATCGCCGACTGGAAGCACTCCTGACAGGCGAGCAACTCGCCGCGGTCTCCCCCCGGCCGGCACCTCAAGCACCCCAGGCCGCAAAGGATCCGATCACGATCACGCCCTCGCAAGCGCCAGAGAGCGAACCGGAAGCCGAAACAAGCTCACCCGCGGTGACACTGCTGGCAAAGCCACCAGATCCACCAGTGGAAGAGGCGCTGGACGCCCCACCGCTTGCGAAAGAGGAGGAGCTTGCGGCACTCACCCCAGCCCCGTCCAGCACGCCCCCGCCCGAGGACGCCGCTCCGGTACCGGAGCTGGAGGCGGATGTCGAGCCGTTCACGCCGACGCGCGCGCAAGTCCGCGACGTGCAGGCGCGTCTCAACATTCTCGGCTACAAAGCCGGGCCGGTCGATGGCCTGCCCGGACGGCGAACGACCAACGCCTTGACCTCGTATCAGCGCAAAATCGGCCTTGCGCCGGATGGCAAGTTCTCCGCGAAGGTCATCGAGCTGCTGCGGACCGATGTCTCGGATGTCCGCCTGGCCGCATACTATGACGCGATCGAAGCCCAGCGACAGAAGCGCCTCCAGGCCAAACCTGTCCAGCCAGCCGTGCCCGCGAAAAGCGAGAGTGCCGTCGTCGCCGCACCAGCAGAGCCGCAGGAGACAGCGACCGCACCTGCAACCGTGAACACCCGAAGCAATTCGTTCCGGTGCCGCGTCTTCGCGAATGGATATGGCAACGAGGGCGACTCCGGCGGGGATGACTGCACGGGCGGCACCGGCGTGGTGGTCAACAAAAAACCAGCGCCCACCGAGAGCACCCAGAAATCGAGCAGCTTTCTTTGCCGCAACAAGTCCGGCGGCACAGGCGGGCTCAATGAAGGCGGCTACAGCGGCGAGTGTGAGTGACGCGGACTCGAACCGGCGAACCCACCTCGCGCCGCAAAGACACCGAAGTTCACGACCCGGGCTGGATATGCCAGGGCCGCTCTGATGAGCGCCTTCTGACATCAAAACGCGACACGGGAATCGGCAAACTCGGCGATTGACCCTTTCGACAGAAAGGCGTAGGTGGACGAACACGTGGAGATTTGTCGGACCGGCTTGCGGGCCACGTAAAACATACCGCTAAAGAGGTCGTGGGGCAGAACATGCTCCACCCCTGTACCGGTCCTTCGATATGAGGAGGCCGGGCATTTCCCGGAAGAGATAATGGCAGACCACAGACCGCGCACACGCATGGTCCATGCAGGCCTTCGTCGGAGCAGCTATGGTGAGACCTCGGAGGCGATATACCTCACGCAAGGGTTTGTGTACCCGGACGCCGAGGCCGCAGAGGCCCGTTTCAAAGGCGAGATCCCTGAAGGTGGGGAGGGCTTCATCTACGCCCGCTACGGCAATCCGACGGTCGCGATGTTCGAAGACCGGATTGCGGCTCTGGAAGGCGCTGAGGCCGCTTTCGCCACCGCATCGGGCATGGCGGCCGTCCACGCCGCCCTGATGTGCCAGCTCCGCGCCGGGGATCACGTGGTCGCCGCACGTGCGCTCTTCGGGTCATGCCTCTACATCGTGGAGACGCTCTGCCCGCGCTTCGGGATCGAGGTGAGCCTGGTTGATGGAACGGACCTGGACCAGTGGCGCGATGCCATGCGGCCTGAGACACGGCTTGCCTTTCTCGAGACGCCGTCCAACCCGACGCTGGAGATCATCGATATCTCCGCCGTGGCCGAGATTGCCCACGCGGTGGGTGCACGTCTCGTTGTCGACAACGTCTTCGCCACGCCGATGTTCCAGCGCCCGCTCGCGCTCGGGGCCGACATTGTCGTCTATTCCGCAACGAAGCACATTGACGGACAAGGCCGCTGTCTGGGAGGTGTGATCCTGGGCTCGAAGCGCTTCATCGGCGAAGACGTTGAACCTTACGTCAAGCACACGGGACCCGCGCTCAGCCCGTTCAACGCCTGGGTGATGCTCAAGGGGCTCGAGACCCTGCCCTTGCGTTGCAATGCGCAAACCGATGGCGCCGAACAGATTGCGCGCTGGATCGAGGGGCACGGGAAAGTCGGCCGGACGATCTATCCGGGACTGCCGAGCCATCCGCAGCACAATCTGGCTGCCGCCCAGATGGAGCGGCCGGGACAGATCATCGCATTCGAGATCGATGGCGGCCAAGCGCAGGCGTTTCGGTTCTTGAATGCGCTCGGGCTTGTGCGGATATCGAACAACCTGGGCGATGCCAAGTCTCTGGTCACGCATCCGACCACCACCACCCATCAGCGGCTCTCCGAGGACGCGCGGGCCAGACTGGGCATCACACCGGGGTTGGTCCGGCTGTCGGTCGGGCTCGAGGATCCGGACGACATCGTTGACGACCTGGACCAGGCGCTTGCGACGGTTTGAGCCGCGCGGAACACGGTTCCTTAATGATGGTTTGAGGTTAATGACCACTGGGCTATGTAAAAGTGCCTGATTGGGCTGCACGGACGCAGCCAGCCACAAGGCGCAGGGCGATGAACGAGATACGCAGAGTTATGACCGACACAGTACGCAAGATCATCACCCCACCCGATGTGACGAGACCGAGCGAAGAGGACGCGCGCGCGGCCGTGCGTACGCTGCTGCGCTGGGCCGGAGACGATCCCGACCGCGAGGGGCTTCTGGACACGCCCGATCGGGTTGTACGCGCCTATCGCGAGTGGTTCTCAGGCTACGAGCAGGACCCGGTGGACCTTCTCAATCGAACGTTCGAAGAGGTGGACGGGTACGACGAGATGGTCGTGCTGCGCGACATCCGCTTCGAGAGCTACTGCGAGCATCACATGGCGCCGATCATTGGAAAGGCCCATGTCGGCTACATTCCGACCGACCGTGTGGTCGGCATCTCGAAGCTCGCAAGACTGGTCAACGTCTTCTCGAAGCGCCTCCAGGTGCAGGAGAAAATGACGGCGCAGATCGCCAACGTGCTGATGGAGGTGCTGCGCCCGGCGGGCGTGGCAGTGGTGATGGAAGGTGAGCACCAGTGCATGTCAACGCGCGGCGTTCACCGCCACGGCGTCTCGATGGTCACGTCGACGATGCTGGGCGTGTTCCGTGAGGACCCCAGCACGCGCAAGGAGTTTATGGACATCATCGGCAACCCAACCAACCGGATGGGCTGATCGCCGACGCGCGCGCTCTCCGTCAGACCAACCGGCTGTGAGCGACTGCGGCGCGTATAAAATCCTTAAACAAGGGGTGCGGATCCAGCGGCTTGGATTTCAGCTCGGGATGGAACTGCACGCCGACGAACCAGGGATGCTCAGGTATCTCGATGATCTCCGGCAGGCGGCCATCCGGTGACATGCCGGAAATTTTCATCCCAACCTGTTCGAGCTGATCACGATACTTGATGTCCACTTCATATCGGTGGCGATGGCGCTCGGAGATTGTCGGCGTTCCATAAATCTCGGCAACCTGGCTGCCGTCCGAGAGCACCGCGTTGTAGGCACCGAGGCGCATCGTCCCACCTTTGTCGTCTGAGACCTCACGCTTGATCGTGCGATTACCTTCGACCCACTCCTTCAAATGATAGACGACGGGCTCGAAACGCTTCTTGCCAGCCTCATGGTCGAATTCCTCCGATCCGGCATCCGGTAGGTTCGCGAGGTTGCGGGCAGCCTCGATCACCGCCATCTGCATACCGAGACAAATTCCGAGATATGGGACATCCCGCTCGCGCGCGAAGTGCGCAGCCTGGATCATCCCCTCGGTGCCGCGTTCACCAAATCCACCCGGCACCAAAATGCCATGGTAGCCCTCGAGATAGGGCACCGGGTTCTCCCGCTCGAAAACCTCGGAGTCGAGCCACTCGGCGATCACGCTCACTCGGTTGACGATGCCGCCGTGAGTCAGTGCCTCGGCGATGGATTTGTAGGCGTCCTCCAGCTGCGTGTACTTGCCGACGATGGCTATGCGCACCGCTCCGTCGGGGTTGTAGACCCGATCGGTGACGTCCTCCCATGGGCTGAGTTCAGGACGCGGCGCGGGTGAAATCTGAAAAGCATCCAGCACTGCCTGATCCAAGCCGACCTTGTGATACGCGAGCGGTGCCTCATAGATCGACCGAAGGTCCATGGCCGGGATCACCGCCTCGGGACGGACATTGCAGAACAGCGCGATCTTGTCCCGTTCCTTGTCCGGGATCGGATGCTCGGTTCGGCAGACAAGCACGTCCGGCTGCAGGCCGATCGAGCGTAACTCCTTCACCGAGTGCTGCGTCGGTTTGGTCTTCAACTCGCCCGAGGCCGCAAGCCAGGGCAGCAGCGTGAGATGCACGAAGATGCACTGGCCCCTGGCTCGCTCCTGCGAGAACTGACGGATGGCCTCGAAGAACGGCAGGCCCTCGATATCGCCGACGGTTCCGCCGATTTCGCAGAGCATGAAATCGGTCTCGCTTTCACCCACCTTGAGGAAGTCCTTGATCTCGTTGGTCACGTGCGGAATGACCTGGATGGTCTTGCCCAGATAGTCCCCCCTACGTTCACGATCGAGCACAGACTGGTAGATCCGGCCGGATGAGACGCTGTCGCTGCGCCGCGCCGCAACGCCGGTAAAGCGTTCGTAGTGGCCAAGATCGAGGTCGGTCTCGGCGCCGTCGTCCGTCACGAACACCTCCCCGTGCTCGAACGGGCTCATGGTGCCGGGATCCACGTTCAGATAGGGGTCGAGCTTGCGAAGGCGCACGGTGTATCCACGTGCCTGAAGCAATGCACCCAGTGCCGCCGACGCCAACCCCTTGCCAAGGGACGAAACCACGCCGCCCGTGATGAAGATGTATCGCGCCATGCCCGGATGCCCCGCAGATGTTGTGGAGCGCTCTTTGGCGACCCCATCATTTCGTACTACGGGATTTGAGGGTTACTAGATTCGACCCGTCCCGGCAAGGGGACAAAGACGCTAATCCTCAGTCCCGTCCAGTAGTGATATCATTGCCATAAAGGGCACGCGGTCGTTGTCCGCATTGATCAGCGCACCTGTCAGTGTGACGACCCAGCGGTCGTCATGGCGAAAGCAGGTGTAGATCTCGTAGTCTGGAAAGTGAGCCACGATGCGTTTCTGGGCAACTTCGCTCTCGAAGAATGCCTGTGCAACCCGCATTGGCGAGGCAGAGATAAGAAGGCCCGAAGCGTCGAAGTTGTACTGGCCTTCACCGCCCGTATCCGCATCGACGATGATCGCGTTAAACTGGGCCAAGGCCACCTCCGCAACGGTGTGCGCTTCGCATAACAGGCTCCAACGATTCACTCAACGCTTAGGCGTCGCGGCGTTCGGCATAGATGAACCAGAGGTTGCGAATGTAGATGATGAACCCGAGCGACTGCCCGAGAATGAAGACCGGATCCGCGCGGTAGATCGCGTAGGCCAACAAGACGGAGGCACCTCCGATCGAGAACCACCAGAAGGCCACCGGGATCACTGATCGGCGCGCGCGTTCGGAGGCGATCCACTGTATCAGAAAGCGCATCATGAACAGTGCCTGGCCGCCAAGGCCCACCAGAATCCAGATCAACTCACCCCGGCTTTCCGCACCTAGAAAGCCCATCAGGCTTTCCATCACGGATCCTCGTGGGTGACTTGCGCAAGTTTGCGCCGCCGCAGGAGCCACCAGACCCCGAGCAGGTCCTGAAAGCCCACCAGGGCCCGTCCGAAGTTCGTGTACTTGGACTGCCCTGCCTCCCGCGCGCGATGGCTCACATCAACCAGGACAACCTCGCGCCCTTCCCGGCGGATCAGCGCGGGGAGATAGCGATGGATATGATCGAAGAAGGGCAGCGACAGGAACAGATCACGCGGGAATGCCTTGAGCCCGCAGCCCGTATCTCGCGTGTCATCGCGCAGAATGCGGCTGCGCAGTTTGTTGGCGAGCCGCGACGCGAGCTTCTTTGAGGCCGTATCCTGGCGATCGACCCGCTGGCCCGCGACCAATCCCGGAGGGCACGGAACGTCGAGGATCGGCGCGAGGAGCTTCGGAATCTCGGATGGCGGGTTCTGGCCATCACCGTCGATCGTGCAAATCACCGGTGCCCGCGCAGCAATGACGCCTGAGCGGACCGCCGCCGACTGCCCGCACGGGCGCGCATGACGCACCTCCCTCAGCCAGGGATGTTCCGTGCGCAGTCGCGCAATGTGCGCAGCCGTCTCATCTGTTGAACCGTCGTTGACGAAGACAGCCTCGAACGGTCCGAGCGGCGCGCACGCGTCGGCAATCTCTCGTGCCATCGACGCCACGTTCTCGGCCTCGTTCAACATGGGCGCGACCACGGTGAAACGTGGTGCGGATTCAGGATGCGGATCACTCATCGCGCCGGACCATAGGTGAGCTGAGCGGGCGCGCCAACCTTCTAGTTTCCCGCTTTATCGCACGCCGCCCAACGTGCATCTTCACGGGTGAGGAGTTGAGCGATCTCATGCTTACCACGGTTGTAGTTGAAGTACGAAATCTCGGCACGCACCAGCAACGGCGGCGGCGGTGACGCCATGGACTGATCGAGCGCAGGTCGCCATCGGTTCTCGACCAGGACCATCGTGCCAGGATCGTCCTGCAATGCCTTGGCAGTCTGTGAGGGCGTGTGCAACCGGGTCCCGGTCTCGGTCAGGAAGACCAGACTTGGCTCGCGGTAACCAACGCTGAAGGCCGGCCCCGAGGCACACGGGCGCCATTGCTCGACTGCCGCTGCCAATCGCGGGCTCGGAAACGCCGTCACAAGGGATGGCAGACCGAACTGCAGGATGGCCGGGTAGAGCGCCAGAGCCGCCAGCATCGAAGCGCCGATCTGGCCCAGCAAACGGCCGGACAGCGCAGCGCGTGCCGCCAGAATGCCAGCGACAATCCCGACTGCACCAAGAAGTGCTGCAGACAACACCACTTTACCTTCAAGCGCGACGGGCAGCGCAATCACGGCGACACCACCCACAAGGGCGGGTAGCAAGATCAGCGCCGCACCCGCCCGACGCGCGAAGCGCGGCATCTGCGGTGCGGCACCGGCCCAGGCGGCAATTGCCAAGATCAGCGCGGGATACAGCGGAAGCACATAGTGCGGCAGCTTGGTGGGCGTTGCCTCTAGTACGATCCAGAAGGGCACCACCCAGCCCACGAGCAGACGCATCGCATCTTCGCGCCGCCTTGCCCAAAGACCGACCACCGCTCCCGGCAACAATGCCGCCCAAGGCCAGAACGTGAGCCAGACGAGCGCGAGATATAGTCCTGGCGGGCCCCAGTGTTTCTCCTGCCCCTCGGCGAGTTTTCCCACGAGGTCACGCCCAACAGATTCGGCGAAGAACTGCCCCTCCGAGACCTGCCAGATCGCGATCAACCAAGGTGCGACCAGAACGACGGCAAGCGGGATGCCCCAAAGCGGTCTGAGCCTGCCGAGCGCGGGTATTCTTCGCTGCGCAATGCCCAGCCAGATCAGAGCCAGAAGAACGATGACCGGTACAATTGGGCCCTTGAGCAGAATCGATCCGGCAATCGCCAGCCAGAAGGCGAGTGCAACGCTCCAGCCGGCATTGGTCAGCAGCAGCCGCACCAGAGCTCCCAGCGCCACCACCGCCGTGAACGCCAGCGCGGCATCCGTCTTTGCGATGTGCCCTTCTGCGACCAACAACAACGTTGTTGCCGTCATCAGGCCCGCAAGGGTGGCTGCGCGCGCGCTCATCATGGGCCGGGCTGCCCAGAGCACGAGCAGACTGGCGAGCACAGCGGCGAGCGCCGAGGGCACACGGTAAGCCCAGATCGGGGACGCAGCCCCCTCGCCCAATGCCTCTGCAGACCCAGCCTGCAACCAGTAGATGCCTACCGGCTTCTTCCAGCGCGGCTTGTCCTGGAAACGGATGTCGATGAGATCGCCCGTCTCGAGCATCTGTTTCGATGCCTGGGCAAAACGTGCCTCGTCCCGGTCGGTGACCGGCAGCGCGGTCAATCCGGGCAGAATGGTCGCAACGGCAAGGAGCAATGTCGCGAGGGCGTGGCGCCACGGGGCAAGCGCACACCAGTCAAGCAGGGCGCCCAGCCAGCTCTCGATCCGGGCGAGCGCGCTGTCAGCCGCTTGGCCCGGGCTCATGACACAGGATCAGTCTGCTGATTGAGGTGTCACAGGTGCGACGGGCAATGGCACTTCGCCATCCTCGTTCGTCGGATCAGGCAGGGATGGCAGTGGAATGGCGCCATCCTCGATCGAAGCCGGACTGCCGTCAAAAACCGAGCCTCCCTGTCTGCCTCCCGCCAGAATGGTCAGCGTGATCGACGTGCAGATGAAGCCGATGGCCAGAAACCACGTCAGCTTGGAGAGCGCAGTCGCGGCACCGCGCGCCGAGACAAGTCCTCCACCGCCGCCGCCCATGCCCAATGCGCCACCTTCCGAGCGCTGCAAAAGCACCACGCAGATCAGGAAGATCGCGAGGATCAGGTGGACGATCAGGACGACATTCTCCATGGTCAGGCCTGTCAATAAACGGGAAGGGTCGCTCTCGCGGCGCGTTCTATCGACAAACACCTATGATGTCGAGGCGCAAACTCAAGCCCCGCGGGCACCATCGGGGCGCAACGAACGACTGGAGGGGATCATGAGCACCGCCACCCGAGAGGCACTCGGAATGTTGCTCCTCAGATGGGGATGCGCTTGGTTCATCTTCGTCTGGGCGATCAACAAGTTTACGGCACCCGGGCAGTATGCATGGCTGGTCGGGCAGTTCGACAAGATCACCATCGACGTTGCTCAGGTCTATGCGATCGGGGCGGTTCAGACACTGGTCTGTATACTGGTATTTCTCGGTCTCTGGCGCGGAGCGAGTTACGCAGCGCTGGCGCTCATCCATGGATTTACGCTCTGGCGAATCTGGCCACGCCTCATCGATCCGTTCGACGTCAACGACAAGGGCTTCCCGGTCAACCGCAACTCGGCGATCGCGCTTGGCATCTTCATGGCGATGGTGGCGCTCTGGATGCTGCGCGACCGGGATCGCTGGTCGCTCGACGCATGGCGAAAGCGCCGACGGAATGTATGAAGGCGACAGCTTCTTCACGCTGACACCCGCAGGACGCACCGGACTTGCCGCGCTATCGGCAGCTCTTGCAGCAACGGTGCTTTGGATGGCCTGGCGGGCAGGACGCGCCTGGGGATCGTTCGTCGGTATCGTCGCTGGGCTTGTCGTGTTCTGGCTGTTCGCCTGGGTCTCACCGCAGGTCTATTACACCTATTACATGGCAATCATCGAGGGCCTTCCGTTGCAGCTGGTCGTTCGCGCACCACCGGGCCTTCGAGACATTGCAAACCTGTTGAGCTTCACGGCGAAGCCCAGTCTTGCCGATCACTCCGCGGGAGTGCTTGGCTGGCTGTCGCTCGGTGCGGGCCTAGTGGCGGGACGGCGCGGTTCCCGTTCGTGAGAGAGCGGCGAAACTCGCCAGACCAGCCGCCGCCAGGCAGACAAATGCGGCCGGGTAACCCGCCAGATAGGCGACTGCGCCGAAAAGTGGCGGACCGCTCATATAGGCGATGAAGGTGAAAAAGGTGACACTCGCAGTGGCCGAGCCAACCTCTTCGGCAGGCACGAGGCGTGCGATCTCGGCGAGATACAATCCGTTCCAGGTGGCCACTGTGATGCCGGTTGCGGCGGACAGTGCAAACAACGCCCAGACAGGAACGCCGGGTTCGAGCAGCGCAAAAACAAGACAGGTTGCGCTCGCCGTCAATGCCATAACCTGCAGCAAACGGCGCGCTGAGCCCAGGCGATCCGCAAGCAGCCCTGCGCCAATCCGTCCCGCAAAGCTGACCATTTGCATCACCGAATAGAGTGCACCCGCAAGGGTCAGGCCCAATCCAAGCCCGTCTGTCAGGAACGTGGTGAGGAACGCAAACAGGCTGCCCTGTGTGCCCGACAGGCCGAGGCTCATCAGCGTCACGGGCAACAAGGCAGGTTGCTCCGAGAGCGTTCGGAAGGGCCGCACCAGGTTGGCTGGCGAGAAAATCGGGCCAACCTGGAAGCGCCTGCCCGTCGGGGGCCGGAACCGGTCTGGCGCCAGTGCGAGCAGAAGGGCGACCGCCAGCGGGACTGCCGCCAAGGTGACCAAAGCCCACTCCCACCCCGCTGCCGCCGCAACCAAGGTCCCCGCAACGCCTGCGATTGCGCCACCGAGAGGCACGCCCGCCTGTCGGATCGAAAACAACGTGCCCCACCACTTGCGGGGCGTATGGTCCGAGAGAATTTGGCTTCCCGCGGGGGCTGTCACGGCATAGGCAAAACCGACGATCACGGCGCTCACGAACATCGCTGTCACGCTGCCACTGGTCACCGCAAGAGCTGCACATGACGCTACGGCACACGCAATCGCCAGAGCACGCACCGGACCAAAGACCGGGGTGACCGCCGCGTTCGCGGCGAACAGCCAAACCGAGCCAAGTCCAATGCAGCCGCCGACAAGGCCGACCGCCTCGGGCGACAATCCTGCAGCTGCGACGAAAGCCGGTGCCAGAACGGGCAGACCCAGCTGAAGCGTCGCCAGTGCGGTTTGCGGCGCGAGCACGAGCATCAATGGCAGTAAGACGGCGCGCATGGAGGGAAGCTCCGACAGGGGCGCAGACTATTGCATTCGCCGGCGGTATTCTCAATCGGCGCTGGACGCTTTCGCCAGCAGCCTTGACTACCGTGCGATCAACCCCTTCTGAAACGCCATGCAGATGTTCGCACGACGCAAAGCAGAGCCGGGAACGCACACAGTCCACCTCCTGCACGGGCTTGGCCGAACGCAGAGGTCGATGTGGCCACTGGGCCGACGCCTCAAGCAGGCAGGGTTCACGGTGGCATATGTATCGTATCCGAGCACCCGGCTCACATTCGAAGACGCCCTCACTTGCGTGCAGGAGAAAATTGCTCAGTTCGCCGGGGATGCCGATCTTGTCGGCCATTCCATGGGAGGGCTTTTGGCTGCACGTTTGCTTCGCGGCGATGCAGCACCCGGGGTCCGGCGCGTCGTCCAGATCGGCACCCCCAATCTCGGAACCGCGCTCGCCGGACGCGCAGCCCAACGACGGTTGTTCCGGTGGGCCTGTGGACCGAGCCTGGGCGAGCTCAGCGCGCACGACCGGTGTGTGCAAATATGCCCCAGGGTTGGCGCAATCGGCGGCACCTTCGGCCTGATAGGGATCGACCTGGAGAGGCCGCACGACGGTGCGGTTCCGCTTCGGTCAGCATGGCACGGCGCGGGACATTGCGCAGACGTACCGGTCCCGCATACGCTCCTGCCCCTGTCGGTGCGTGTCGCGGCACTGACCGCGGCCTTTCTGCGCGACGGCGCATTTCCCGAGAAACCAAAATGACCGAATTCCTGATCTCACCCGACCCCGCAAATCTGCGATTGACCCGGGCCGTGCGTGGTACCGATCAAACGGGTGCGTCTGCGGACATCCGGGTCGTCGAAGAGCGTCCGCTCACCATATTTCTGAATGCGCAGGAAATCGTGACCGCGATGACCATTGGCGACTACCCCGAGGAGCTTGCCATCGGGTACCTGCTGAACCAGGGCATGTTGCTGTCCGACGATCTGGTCACCGCGGTGGACTATGACGAGGACCTCGAGGTGGTGGTCGTGCGCACCGAACGTCAGACCGACTACGAGGAGAAACTGAAGAAGAAAACCCGCACGTCGGGATGCGCCGTTGGCACGGTCTTCGGTGACGTTATGGAAAGCCTCGAAGGCGTCCGGCTCCCCGAAGCAGAAGTGCGCACATCGTGGCTCTATGCGCTGGCGCACAAGATCAACACAACCCCCAGCCTCTATCTCGAGGCCGGTGCGATCCACGGTACGGTGCTCTGCGAACGGGACCGCCCGCTGGTCTTCATGGAAGATGTCGGGCGCCACAACGCCGTGGACAAGATCGCGGGCTGGATGTTTCGCGAGGACGTTGGGGGGCGTGACAAGACTTTGTACACCACAGGGCGCCTAACCTCCGAGATGGTCATCAAAACAGCATTGATGGGCATACCGGTGCTCGCCTCACGCTCGGGTTTCACCGCATGGGGCGTCGAGCTTGCGCGGCAGGTCGGCCTGACCCTGATCGGTCGCATGAGAGGCCAGCGGTTTCACTGCCTCTCCGGTGAAGACCGGCTCGTCTTTGACACCGATCTGGCTTCGGTGCCCGAGGAAGATCGCAAGCAACGGCGCAAAGGAGCGAAAGATTGAAAGGGGCTGGGATGCAAGATCGGTTTCCCGGGCTTCTGCAACGACGAAAGATGGACGACCAGTTTGTCGACCGAGCCCGGAACACATGAGCGCACGGATTGGCTGAACGATGCTCACTGACACTCATCATGCGGCCATCGAGGCGGCACGCCGGCTGATCGAGGCGCGCGCGAAGGAAGGCCGCCATCACGTGGCTGCAACCGTGCTCACGCGCTCAGGCGGCAGCTACACGGCGGTCAACGTCGACAGCGTGCTGGGCCGCGCCGCAATTTGTGCCGAGGGGGTTGCAATCGGCATGGCCTGCGCCGCCGAGCCCGGTGCAGAGATCGTCTTCTGCGCCGCGGTGAATCGACGTCTTGTCGTGGTCGCGCCGTGCGGGCTCTGCCGCGAGATGCTCCTGGACTATGGAGCGGATGCGAAAATCGCGATCCCGACCCAAGGAATGCACTTTGCCGTGCGCCCGCTTGCGGAGCTGATGCCTGACCCCTACAAGTCTGGCCGACGAGGCGTGTGACGGACGGGACACCTGATGACGGTAGCGGGCGTGGTTCTGGCGGGCGGACTGGCGCGACGCATGGGCGGCGGCGACAAGGCCATGCTGACGGTTGCCGGTCGTCCTCTGCTGGATCATGTGATCGCGCGTCTGCGTCCGCAGGTGTCGGAAGTTGTGTTGAATGCCAACGGCGCACCTGAGCGCTTCGCCACGTTTGGCCTGCCTGTGATCGCCGATACGGTCGATGGGTTTGCAGGTCCCCTCGCAGGTGTTCTTGCGGGGATGCGATGGGCCGCGGACCGGGGACATGAGGCAATCGTCAGCGCCGCTGGCGACACCCCGTTCTTTCCGACCGACCTCGTGGCCCGGCTCGAGGCCGTGCGCGGTACGAACCCTATTGCCATGGCAGCGACCGAAGATCCGGATCGGGGACGCTCGGATCATCCGACCTTCGCACTCTGGCCCGTGGCGCTTGCAGATGACCTCGAGCACGCGCTCACCCAGGAGAACTTGCGCAAGGTGATCGTCTGGACGGACCGACAGGGTTGCGCACGCGCAGTGTTCGACGGGAACGGCTTCCCCTTCTTCAACGTCAACACGCCCGAAGATCTGGCTGAAGCCGAGCGCATTGCGGCCCGCATGACAGGAGCGCCCGCATGAATGTCTACGGTGTCGTCGGCTGGAAGAATGCCGGCAAAACCACCCTGGTTGAACGTCTGGTGGCAGAGATCGCCGCGCGCGGGTACATGGTCTCGACGATCAAGCATACGCACCATCTTGTCGATGTGGACAAGCCCGGCAAGGACAGCCACCGCCACCGTGCGGCAGGTGCGCATCAAGTGATCCTCGCCTCATCGGCTCGGTGGGCGCTGATGACCGAGCTGCGCGGCGCCCCCGAGACCCCATTGACAGAGCTGCTGACGCATCTCGACAAAGTCGATCTGGTGATTGTCGAAGGCTACAAGCGCGATGAACACCCCAAGATCGAAGCTTGGCGGGCCGAAACCGGCCAGCCGCTGATCGCGCTTGACGATCCGACGGTGCGGGCGGTCGCGTCGAACGACCGCCCCGTGACCTCGAAGCCTGTCATCGGGCTGGATGATGTCCCGGCGATCGCCGACTTCATGCTCGCGGACCTGGGGCTCGCCGCCAGGAAAAGCGCATGACGACGAGGCTGCCCGATGACTGCTTTGCGCTGCCACCAGGCGTCGACTGGACTCCCGTCGACACAGCGTTGGCCAGATTGCGGGACGGGCTGCACTGTGTCACCGGAACCGAGGAGGTGCGCCTGACCGATGCCGCCGGGCGCATCCTCGTTGCCCCTGCGACCGCGCAGCGCGCAAACCCACCCCAATCCAACTCGGCCATCGACGGATATGCCTTCGCCTGGACGTCGCTTAGGGGACAGTCGGTGGCCGAACTGCCGCTGCAACCAGGCAGGGCCGCGGCCGGCCATCCGTTTGCGGGCACCGTCGCCCCCGGGCATGCGCTGCGGATCCTCACTGGCGCGGATATGCCTGCCGGTACCGACACCGTCGTCCTGCAGGAGGATGCCACGGTCGGCGCCGGACAGGTGCGTTTCGCGGCCCCGCGAAAGCAGGGCGCAAACTGTCGCCCGGCAGGTGAAGACGCCCGCGCGGGTGAGAAGGTCTTGCCGGGCGGGCGGCGCCTCGGCCCCGCGGACCTGGCACGCCTCGCGGCGGTCGGGATTGCCCGCCTGGAAGTGCACACGCGCCTGCGGGTCGGAGTGCTCTCGACCGGGGACGAGTTGATCCAGCCCGGAGCCGATCCGGCCGCGCCCGGCATTTTCGATGCCAATCGGCCGATGCTGATGGCGGCGGTCGAGGCCTTCGGGCACAGCCCGGTCGATCTCGGGTTTGCCCCGGACAGATCGACGGATATCCGCGCAGCGCTCGAGCGGGGCGCGGCCACCACCGATGCGATCGTCACGAGCGGAGGTGCATCGGCGGGCGACGAGGATCATATCTCGCGGCTCCTGCGGCAAGAGGGCCAGGTCGCCACTTGGCGCATCGCTGTGAAACCGGGGCGGCCGCTCGCGCTCGGGCTCTGGCGCGGGGTGCCGGTGTTCGGCTTGCCAGGAAATCCGGTAGCCGCCTGGGTGTGCGCTCTGATTTTTGCACGCCCGGCATTGGCACTGATGGCTGGAACGGGGTGGACCGAGCCGCAGGCTTTTCTCGTGCCGGCTTCATTCGAGAAGCGCAAGAAGGCTGGGCGACGGGAGTTTCTGCGCGCCCGTCTGAATGCGGATGGCAACGTCGAGGTGTTCCCGTCCGAAGGTTCGGGACTCGTCGGCAGCTTGTCCTGGGCCGAAGGTCTGGTTGATCTGGCCGAAGAGGCAACGGACATCTCTCCCGGCACACCGGTCCGCTATCTGCCTTACGCCAGTTTCGGCCTCGGCACCTGAGCGTGGCCCCGGCGCGACGCGCGGCGGCCCTCACCGCAGCAAGCTACGCCGCCCTGTTTTTTGCACTCGGCGCGCACTTGCCTTACTGGCCTGTCTGGTTGTCGGACTGGGGCCTCTCGGAATCGGACATCGGGTTCTATCTCGGCGTGGCCATGCTCGTCAGGATTTGCGGCGCCACGCTGATCCCTGCCCTGGCAGACCGTTGGGCGATCCGGCGCCAGCTGATGCTCTGGACCGGTGTTCTGAGCAGCGCTGTTTCGATCTCGCATCTCTGGATCGCGACACCTGGCTGGCTCCTCGCATTCACACTTTTGGCAGCGCTCGCCATGGCACCGCTGCTTCCCTTGGGCGAAGCGCTGGGCATCCGGGCCTCGGGCCGGTTCGGCTTTGCCTACGCGCCGGTACGGGCCGCCGGATCGGTCGCATTTCTGGTTGCGAATGTTGCGGTCGGGGCGCTGATCCCGAAGCTCGGCTCCGACATCATTGTCTGGGTTGTGAGTGTGGCCTGCCTTGCCATCGGTCTGTTTGGAGCACTCCACCCGGGCGGGGGCGCTCCACCTGGCAGCGACAGAAATGACGCGCGCCCGGGCGAGCTTCTCCGGCTGGTGGTTCATCCGACTTTCCTGGTGTTCGCGCTGGCGATCAGCCTCGGGCAGGCAAGCCACGCGGCATACTACATCTACTCGGCGCTCGACTGGACCGCGCAAGGCATCTCACCGGGGACCATAGGCTGGCTCTGGGCAACCGGTGTACTGGCCGAGACTGCCTTGATGCTGGGACCGGGACGACGGATTGTCGAGCGGATCAGCCCTGCGCATGCAATCGCAGCCGCCGCGGCCGCCGGACTGGTGCGCTGGGGTGCGATGAGCCTCGCCCCGCCGCTAGGGATGCTTTGGATCGTCCAGGCCCTGCACGCCCTGACATTTGCTGTGGGCCACCTGGGCGCCGTCGCATTCATCGCACAGACGATACCGCACCGGCTCACAGCCAGCGCGCAGGGTGCCGCGTCCGGGCTGGCCGGCGGCGTCGCAATGGCGGGCGCATCGTTCGCCGCCGCGGCGCTGGTGGACCACGGTGATATCCGCGATGCCTATCTGCTCATGGCGGCAATGTCGGCGATCGCGCTGCTCGCCAGTCTGGTGCTACGAAGAATGTGGCGTGGAGCGAAACTGCTCCCGTCTCAGCCGTAGCGAACGCTGAGGATTTCGTAGGAGCGGCCACCGCCGGGAGTATGCACCTCCACGCTCTCGCCCTCATCCTTGCCGATCAGCGCACGAGCAAGGGGCGATCTGATGTTGAGCTTCCCCGCATCGATGTCCGCTTCTGGCTCACCAACGATCTGGTATGTCTTTTCCTCGTCCGTGTCCTCATCGACCAGCGCCACGACGGCGCCAAACCGCACGGTCGGCCCAGACAGTTTCGACGGATCGATGACGTCAGCCCGGCTGATGATGCCTTCCAGCTCCTGAACGCGGCCTTCGATGAAACCTTGCCGTTCACGGGCTGCATGATACTCAGCATTCTCGCTGAGATCGCCATGTTCGCGCGCCTCCGCGATTGCCTTGATGACGGCTGGGCGCGCCTCTTCCTTGAGCTGCTTCAGCTCGGCATTCAACGCATCATATCCTGTGCGGGTCATGGGGACCTTGTCCATACCACCCTCCGAATTTCAGAGTGCACCTGCTATCGCCCTTGCCAAAAAGCACCGGGCCGCGCTGGTGCTGCGCGGCCCGTTGGCGGAGAGAAAGCATAGACCGCGCTTTTGCGGACTGCAAGCGCCCAAACGCCCTGCGGGAGAGCTCAGGGAAATCGCTCGCCCCAAGGGTGCAGACACGCGGGATCCGTTCAAAAACATTCCGCTCCTGTTCCCCGTCAGCTATCAGTCAACGGGGTGGTACCTTTGGTGAAGGGGAGATGTCGCAATGAAGACAGCCGGTGGTGTCGTACGCGCCGTCCTCTTCGACAAAGACGGCACGCTCTTCGACTTTCACGCCACCTGGGCCGATGTGACGGAGCGCGCGCTGTCCGGTCTCGCCAGGACCGAGGATGAGCGCCAGCAATTGGCTGAGATCGGGGGCTTCAGATTGGCAGAGCGCCGCTTCGTGCCAGGCTCGCCCATCGTGTCAGGCGCGATTTCGGATGTTGCACGGCTCTGGGCCAGCGTCCGGCCGGATCTGGGCACCCTCGCCATCGAGCGCTTTTTGCTCGAGAACGAGCACGAAGCGGTGATCGGCGGTGCGCTGGCACCGGCCGTAGATCCGCTGGGCCCATTTCTCAACGATCTTGCGAATGAAGGCTACCGATTGGGCGTTGCGACCCACGACAGCGAAGGCGCGGCGCGGCGGCATCTGGAAACGGTCGATGCGGCATCGGATTTCGACTTCATCGCCGGTTACGATAGCGGACACGGGTTGAAACCGGGTCCGGGCATGGCGTTCGCTTTTGCGGAAGCGATCGGGCTTTCTGCGGAGACGATCGCGATGGTTGGCGACAGCGTGCAAGATCTGGAAACCGGCAGGGCAGCCGGCGCGGCGCTCTCGATTGGCGTCCTTTCGGGTCCCGCACCGTCAGAGGATCTGGCCCCCTATGCAGATCATGTCATCGACTCGATCGCCGATCTTCCGGCGTTGCTTCGGAGACACAACGCCGCCATCTGATGGCCTGCCTGCCGCTGAAAGGTCCAAAACGCGACATCCTTTGACGCATCGGGAACGGAACTGCACAAGCACCTCGCTCAAGTGTAGGAGGCCGGATCACGGAGCGAAGAGCGATGAACGAGCACTCAAGGCGGCGGCGCAGCGGCGGGCGCGCGGGCAACACCCGGCGGGCAGCCAGTGCCATCGAGCAGTTGCCATGGAGCCTGCCCGAAATTTCTGATGCACCGACGGAGCCGCTCAACGCCGAACAGGTCGAGGCGGTTCACGACGCCGCGATGCGCATTCTTGAGAACATCGGCATCGACTTTCTCAACGAGGACGCACGCGCTCATCTCAAAGCCGCCGGTGCTGACGTGAAGGACGGGGAAGAACGTGTCCGCATGGATCGCGCCCTGGTGATGGAGCTTGTGGGCCACGCCCCCGCGCAATTCACGATCACACCGCGCAATCCGGATCGCCAGATCGTCATCGGTGGGCGCCACCAGTGCTATGTGAATGTCTCGTCGCCGCCGAGTTGTTCGGATCTCGACCGCGGACGACGGACCGGTGACCGCGAGAGTTTCCGCGATTTCATCAAGCTGACCCAGTACTTCAACTGCATCCACATGGCCGGCGGATACCCGGTCGAGCCGATGGACCTGCATCCCTCGACGCGCCATCTGGATTGCCTGCACGACAAGCTCCGCCTCACCGACAAGGTGACCCACGCCTACTCGCTCGGCACCGAGCGCGTCGAGGATGTGATGGAGATGGTGCGCATTGCGGGCGGCCTGAGCCACGAGGAGTTCGAGGCAACGCCCCGAATGTACACGAACATCAATTCAACCAGCCCGCTGAAGCACGACTGGCCGATGCTGGACGGTGCAATGCGGCTTGCGGCGCGCAATCAGATGGTTTCGGTCACCCCGTTCACGCTGGCCGGCGCGATGGCACCTGTGACGCTCGCCGGAGCGATTGCCCAACAGACGGCAGAAGCCCTGGCCGCAATCGCCCTTCTCCAGCATATCCGCCCGGGTGCACCGTGTGTGATGGGGTCCTTCACCTCGAATGTCGACATGAAGTCCGGCGCGCCCGCCTTCGGAACACCTGAGTACATGCGCGCAACCCAGATGTCCGGACAGATGGCCCGCTACTACGGGCTTCCCATGCGCGCAACCAACGCCTGTGCCGCCAACTGCCCGGACGCCCAGGCTGCATGGGAAAGCGCCTTCTCACTCTGGGCTTGTGTTTCCGGTCACGCGAACATCGTTTATCATGCGGCGGGCTGGCTCGAAGGCGGGCTCTGTGCCTCCTACGAAAAGTTCGTGATGGATTGCGAGACCTTGCAGCAGATGAAGCATTACATGCAGCCGGTTTCGGTGACCGAAGACGATCTCGCAGTCGATGCGATCGCCGCTGTTGACGCGATGCCGGCAGCGCAGCGTCACTTCTTCGGCGCAGACCATACGCAGGAACGATATGAGACGGCGTTTTACGCGCCCTTCATGTCTGACTGGCGAAACTACGAGACATGGTCCGATACCGGAGCCGTGCAGACACCGGAACGGGCCAACGGGATTTGGAAGAAGATTCTGGCTGAATTTGAACCGCCGCCGATGGACGAAGGTATTGCCGAAGAGCTTGCGGCCTTTGTCGAGCGGCGGAAGGCCGAAGGTGGTGCGCCGACCGATTTTTGACGCGGTTGGATGCGGATCGGTCCATCCTCGCGGGTTGGGGACCCGGGAGCAGGGCCAAGAAACATGAAGCTGGTTCCTTTGCGAGGGTACATATGAAGAGTTTCGATCTAGGGCGGGTCCCGCCGCTGACGTTTGGCGCGGGACGCCGAAGCGATCTGCCTGAAATCTCCCGGCAACTCGGCGGCGAAGATGCGTCCGTTCTTGTGGTTGCAGATGCCGTACTGGCCACATTGGGCGTTCTGGACGACATGGCCACCGGCTTTGCGGAGGCGGGGCTGAGCGTCGACATCGCGCCGGAGATCTCCGGAGAACCCAAGGAAACGGTGGTTGATGATCTGACCGCCCGCGCACGCGCGCACGGCGCAACGGTCGTCATAGGCGTCGGCGGCGGTGCCGCGATGGACGCCGCCAAACTGGTTGCCACCATCGCACCCTCGCAATCGCCGGCGCGACGGTTTGCCCTTTCAGCCAACCCCCTGCCGCAAGACGGGATTCCCGCCATCGCCGTACCGACGACGGCGGGAACGGGCTCGGAAGTCACCCGCACCTCGATCGTGTCCGATCCCGCCGGCGCGAAACTCTGGTACTGGGGCGAGGAGCTGATGTTCGCGCACGCCGTGCTCGATCCCGAACTCACGCTGTCGCTCCCGCCGCACGTCACCGCGTGGACCGGCATGGATGCCGTCGCGCACGCGCTCGAAGCCGTCACGTCACGGTCCTCGAACGATGCGGGACGGCTCTTTGGGCTTGAAGCCCTGCAGGTGCTCGGCACGCATCTGCCGCGCGCCGTAGATGACGGGGCGGACCTTGACGCGCGCGCCCATGTGCTCTGGGGGGCCACGATCGCGGGGCTCGCTCTGCACAACTGCAACACCCACATGGGCCACAACATCAGCCACTCGTTGGGCTCACTCGCATCCATTCATCATGGGCTTGCGACCGGGCTGGCTCTCGAAGTCACGCTGCCCGAGTTGATCACGCGTGAGGGCGGGCGTGAGAACTATGCCCGTGCCGCCGCTGCTCTGGGCGCGCCGGGCTACGCCACGGCATTGCCGGAAGCCTTTGCATCGCTCATGCGGTCCTGTGGAATCGAGTGCAAACTGCCGAGCGTCTGCGAAGGTGTGAGCCAGGCAGCGCTTGTGGCCCAGATGAAATCACCCGCCAATGTCGGCATGGCCGAGAACGCGGCATGTGTCGTGTCGCATGACGATCTCGACAACTTCGCCGCAAGCATGTTGGCGCTTCCCTTGATGGAGAAAGCGGCGTGAAGATCGGTTTTATCGGGCTCGGCAATGTCGGGGGCAAACTTGCTGGGTCGCTCCTGCGCAACGGACATGATCTGACGATCCGTGATCTCGACCATGAGGCGGCCAAGCCCTTTCTCGAGCAAGGTGCGGCATGGGGCGAGACTCCGGCAGCCATGATGGCTGCCTGTGACGTCGTAGTCACCTGCCTACCTTCGCCCGCGGCATCCGCTGCCGTGATTGAGGCCGAGGATGGCGTGTTGTCAGCCATCGGTCCCGGGAAGATCTGGGCGGAAATGTCGACGACCGACGAGGCCGAGGTCAAGCGGCTCGGTGCTCTTGTGATCGAAAAGGGCGGCGAGGCGATCGAATGCCCGGTGTCCGGTGGCTGCCACCGGGCGGCAACCGGGAACATCTCGATCTTTGCCGGCTGTGCGCGGCCGACCTTCGAGCGGATGCTTCCGGTGCTGACCACACTGGGGCGGCGTGTTCTGCACACTGGCGAGCTGGGATCGGCATCGATCCTCAAGGTGATGACGAACTATCTCGCGACGGCGAACCTGATCACGCTCTGTGAGGCACTCGTCGTCTCGAAAGCGGCAGGGATGGACCTGGCCACGACCTATGAGGCAATCCGGATCTCGTCCGGCAATTCCTTCGTCCATGAAACCGAAAGCCAGGTGATCCTGAACGGCTCACGCGACATCAGCTTCACGATGGACCTCGTGTCCAAGGACATCGGACTGTTCCAGCAAGTCGCCGAACGGGCCGGGGTGCCGCTCGAGATGAACCCCAAGATGATCGAGATCTTCAAGGACGGCGAGGCGCGCTACGGCCCCCGCGAGCTGTCCCCAAACATCATCCGTCGTCTCGAAGACGCGACCGGTCTTGACATCCGGGCGGCGGGCTTCCCGGCCGAAATGGTGGATGACGAGCCGGAAGCGCCCGGTGCCGAGGTCCGTCCGCGCTCGACGTAACCATCGGTCCAGGCTGTCTCACCTGATAAGCTTGACCTTCTGCCCCGCCTTGAGTTGCTCGCCCGGCTCGAGACCGTTCAGCACGCGGAACCGGTCCAGGGGGGCGGCACTGACCTTCATTCGGCGCGCGAGCGATTCGACCGTGTCGCCGCGCCGGACGGTCACCACGTCGATTGAATTGCCCCTCAGACTGCGCGCCTCGCTGCTGCTCAAGCGACGGAAACTTTCGGCGGCTGCCTCCAAACGCGGGAGGACACCCGAGCCACGCGGCGCGAGCCCTGTCAGACGATAGAGGGCCCCGTCCAACCGGATCGCGACCAACAGGGCGTCGAAGACATTCCCCTGGATTTGCAGCGGCAGCACCGCACTGGCGGCTTCCAGCCCATTGATCCGGCGTTGTTCGAGCCGACCCAACTGTCCGACCCGGTACGATTTGGCAATGGTCGGTGCCCACGTGCCGGAGATGTATTGCGGCAGCGAACCGCTCGGGTTGCGCGATCCATCGAGGATGAACCGCGTGTTGTTCGGCCCGGCAGCCGTTACAGCGTTGGCGGCATTGGTGATCTTGAAGCCTGATGGCGCCGTGAAGGCAAAGCGCAGCTTGGGGTGCAGGAACTGGTTGCCCTTGACGAACCCTTGCTCTGGGGACTGGCCGTAGGCAATCCCGTCGATCACCGAGAAGAACTCGTCCGCATTGCGCTGGCTGCCCACGGGAATGTTCAGACCTTGGCGCTGTGCCGCCTGAATGGCTTGACGGGTCCGCGGCCCACTGGCCGGATGCGATGCCAGAAAGCCCACCTGATTGGCGCTGTAGGCCCGCCCGGCGATGCGGGCGTCGAGCGCGGCCGTCTCGCCCATGCTTTCGAGAAAATCAGCCTGAGCTGTCGGATCGTAGCCCGACCGCGCCAGATAGCGAATACCGAGATTGTCGGCAGCGATCTCATCCGAGCGGGAATAGTTGGCCAAGACACCGCCCGCAGCGACCTGACCGAGCTGGGCACCCGCCCGCAGCAGTCCCGGGTCGATCCCCACGATTGCACCAAGCAGCATGCCACCCAGCAGCGCGCCCTGGGCGATCGATCCCCTGCTCTGGCGCAGAGACGAATGCCCGGCAGTGACATGCCCGATCTCGTGGCCGATCACACCGGCGAGCTCAGCCTCATCATTGGCAAGTGCGATCAGGCCGCGTGTGACGTAGACATAGCCCCCGGGCAACGCGAACGCGTTGACAGTTGGCGTGTCCAGCACGGTGAAGGTCCACTTGGCATTCGGTTGCTCCGACACCGCCGATATCTGCCGGCCAATGCCCTCTACGTAGTTGGTAACCTTCGCATTTTGGTAGATCCCGCCATATGTCTGGAGGATCCTCGGATGGTTCTCGTCGCCCAGCTTTTGGTCTGAGGCACTGCGCGTGCTCAACGTTTGAGGATTGAGCTCGGAGCCCGTCGGGGCGCAGGCGCTCAACACCAACGCTCCTGCCACCAAAGCCATCCGGCTCAACAATCGCAATGACATACCCACTCTCCCGGTCGTCCAGTCTACGCTCGTCCATTTCTTGCGTTCCAGCCTATCATAGGAAACAAACGCAGGGACAGACGGTTCACCGGCGTTGACAGGCTGCCTCGAGCGGGCGTTAATTTTAGATACAGCGTGAGCGCGGGAGCCGAACCAGATGAGCATCAACGCAGCCATCACGCACGTAACCGAGTATGTCTACGGGCAACGCATCGCCCTCGGCCCACAGGCGATCCGCCTCCGCCCTGCCCCGCACTCCCGCACGCGGATCCTGGCGTTTTCGCTCAAGATCGAACCCGAAGGCCATTTCCTGAACTGGCAGCAGGACCCCTTCGGCAACTATCTGGGACGAGCGGTTTTCCCCGATCCAGTGACGCAGTTCCGCGTGACAGTCGATCTGGTCGCCGACATGGCCGCCGTGAACCCGTTCGATTTCTTTCTCGAAGAGAGCGCCAGAAGCTTTCCGTTCCGCTACGATGCCGAGCTTGCGACAGATCTCGCGCCGTATCTTGAGACCGGGCCGCAAGGACCGCTGTTTGACGCCTTCCTCAAGCGCTTGCCGAAAACCGAGATGGTCACAGTCGACTTTCTGGTCGAGGTCAATCAGCTGGTGCAACAGGCCGTCAACTACACGATCCGCATGGAGCCCGGTGTGCAAACGCCCGAGCAGACGCTCGACAAGGCCCTCGGCTCATGCCGCGATTCGGGCTGGCTCATGGTGCATCTCCTGCGCCATCTCGGCCTCGCGGCACGCTTCGTCTCGGGTTACCTGATCCAGCTCACACCCGACGTGAAAGCGGTGGACGGCCCATCCGGTCCGCCCGCGGACTTCACGGACCTGCACGCCTGGTGCGAAGTCTATGTGCCGGGCGCCGGGTGGATCGGCCTCGATCCGACATCCGGGCTGTTTGCGGGAGAAGGCCACATTCCGCTTGCCTGCACACCGTCGCCAACCTCGGCTGCACCGATCACAGGCGCGCACGAACCTTGCGAGGTCACCTTCTCGCACGAGATGTCGGTTGCCCGCGTGCGCGAGGAGCCGCGGGTCACATTTCCGTTCACCGACGCCCACTGGGCGCGCATCGACGCGGCCGGCCAGCGCATCGACGAACTGCTGACCGCAGGTGATGTCCGTCTCACAATGGGCGGTGAGCCCACCTTCGTCTCCGAGACCGACAGGGACGCCGATGAGTGGAACACCGAAGCCACGGGACCCACCAAGCGGGCGCTTGCTGAGACCCTCCTCAAGCGGCTGCGCACGCGGTTCGCGCCGGGCGGTATTCTGCATTTTGGCCAAGGCAAATGGTATCCCGGTGAGCAACTGCCGCGCTGGGCGCTGGGGCTGCACTGGCGGCGGGACGGAACACCCCTGTGGGGATCACTCGACCTCGTTGCCGATGAGACGGCGACCGGCGCGACGATGGCAGATGCCGAGCGGTTTGCCGAGCGGCTCGCCGATGCGTTTGGGTTCGAGCCATCCGCCGCTCAGCAGGCATTCGAGGATCCGGCCACCTATGCGCTCGAAGAGGCCCGCCTGCCCGAAAACCTGACACCGGCGACCAATCGCCTTGACGATCCGCTGGCCCGCCGACAGATGGTCGAGGCCTTCGACCGAGGGCTTGGACAACCCGTCTGCATGGTCCTCCCGGTCCAGCTAGCCCAAACCGCCGACGCACGCCCTCAGACGACGGCACGGCGCTATCCCTGGATCACCGAGCGCTGGAGGACCCGGCGCGGGCGGCTGCTCCTGTCACCGGGGGATTCATCCGCCGGCTACCGGCTGCCCCTGACCTCGCTCCCGTATCTGGCCGATGGCGACTATCCGTTCGTCGTCCAGCGTGATCCATTTGCGAGCCGCCCGCCCTTGCCTGAACGGTCAGTACGTCTTCAGCAGCGCGCGCCACAGCCAGTGACGATCCCGGTTACGGTCACGACAGCTGCGCCGCCGCCCCCCGATCCGCTGCGCGCAATCTTCACCGAGCACGTACGCACCGCCATCACGATCGAGCCAAGAGACGGCAAGGTCTGCGTGTTCCTGCCGCCCGTTCCCACGGCCGAGGCTTTCGTGGATCTGGTCGCCGCCGTCGAGGAGACAGCAGCCGATCTCTCGATGCCCGTTCACGTGGAAGGATATGAGCCCCCGAGTGACCCGGCCTTCAACGTGATCAAGGTCACACCGGATCCTGGCGTGATCGAGGTGAATGTGCAGCCCGCGGCAAACTGGTCCGAACAGGTCGCGATCACCGAGGCGCTCTACGAGGAGGCTCGGTACGTCAAGCTCGACACGGTGAAGTACCTCCACGACGGGCGTCAGGTCGGCTCCGGCGGGGGCAATCACATCGTGGTTGGCGGCGCGTCTGCACCAGACAGCCCGTTCCTCCGGCGCCCGGACCTGCTGGCGTCATTGATCCGGTACTGGCAGAATCACCCGTCCCTCTCCTACCTGTTCTCCGGCACCTTCATCGGACCGACCAGCCAGGCGCCGCGCATGGACGAGGCGCGACAGGACGTGCTCTACGAGCTGGAGATTGCCCTCGACGAGATCGACAAGGCCGGTGCCAGCCCACCACCATGGCTGGTGGACAGGATCTTTCGCGACCTGTTGACAGATGTCACGGGCAACACACACCGCGCCGAGATTTGCATCGACAAGCTTTATGATCCGCACACCTCGAACGGACGGCTCGGGCTTGTCGAGTTCCGTGCCTTCGAGATGCCGCCGCATCCGCGGATGAGCCTCGCGCAGGCCCTCGTGCTGCGCGCCCTGATCGCCTGGTTCTGGCGCACGCCCTATCGCCGTCCGCTGGTGCGCCACGGCACGGCACTGCATGACCGCTGGATGCTGCCGCAGGTCGTCTGGGCAGATTTCGCCAGCGTACTCGACGAGCTGTCAGAGGCGTTGAGCATCCCGCTCGACACGGAATGGTTCAAGGCGCAATTCGAATTCCGCTTCCCGCTCCTCGGCGACGTAGCCTACCGGGATGTCAACATCGAGCTGCGGGCGGCGCTCGAACCCTGGCATGTCCTCGGCGAGACCGGAGCGATCGGCGGGACCGCGCGCTATGTGGACAGCTCGCTGGAGCGGGTGCAGATCGCCGTGACCGGTCCGCTCGGAGATCGCTACCGGATCACGTGCAACGGCGTCGATGTGCCACTCACAAGCTTGGGGCGCGACGACACGCGTTTTGCGGGCGTCCGCTTCCGCGCCTGGCAGCCTGCCCAGTGCCTCCACCCGACGCTGGGCGTGCATGCCCCGCTGACGTTTGACCTCTATGACACGTTCTCGTCCCGCTCGGTCGGCGGGTTCGTCTACCATGTTGCGCATCCCGGCGGGCGGAGTTTCGACAATCAGCCGATCAACGACTTGGAAGCGGAGGGCCGCAGGCTTGCCCGTTTCATCCCGCACGGCCATCATTCCGGAACATACACGCCGGCGGCGGCACGGATGAGCCCCTCGCATCCGCTGACGCTTGACCTGCGCCGCCAACCCGTGCTGAACGGGCGCCAATGATGACCGGGACCTCCATATGCTGAACCTCTCGGACACCGCCGAGCAAAGCGCCGATCTGTTCGCCAGCTACCCCAAACCGGAGGCAGGCCGGCACGACGAGATGTTCGGTGCGGATGGTGCGGCACGCCCCCACTGGCAGGGTCTTCTGGACTGGCTTGGCCGCGCCGGCGACCGCGGCTATCGGCAGGGTGCCGACGAGTTGCAGCGGTTGCGCACGGAATCCGGCATTGCCTTCGCCGCCGATCAACCAGCCCGCACCAGCATCGGAGATGCGCTCCCGGTGATTCTGTCGGCAGAAGACTGGGCAGAGCTTGAACGCGGGATCGTCCAACGCGTCCAGCTGGCCGAGACCGTTCTCTCCGACATCTACGGGCCCGCAAGGGTGGTCTCCTCGGGACTGATCCCGCCCGGGCTCATCTATGGCACGCCAGCTTTTGCGGCTCACTGCGCCCGCTGGGAGCGTCCGCCGGCGCGCTGGCTCTATGTCTACGAGGCGGATGTGGCGCGCCGCGCCGACGGAGAGTGGGTCGTGCTGGCGGACCGGCTCGACACGCCTGTCGGCGACGGCTGGCTGCTCGCCAACCGCATCGCCACCACGCAGGCCTTCGCGGTGCCTTTTGTGCACATGGGTGCCCGTCGCCTCGCCAGCCACTATGCAGCGTTCCAGACGCTGCTGGACCGGATGATGGGCTGGGAAGGCCGGTTGGTGCTGCTCACGGGCGGCGAAAGCGATCCTCGCTACTTCAGCCACGCCTATTTCGCGCGCTATCTCAATGCATCGTTGATCGAACCCGCGGATGTCACCGTCCGCGGCGGTGCGGCCTATGTGAAGACGCTCGACGGTCTCAAGCGCATCGACATGATCCTGCGCGGCGTCCCGGACGCTCAGATCGATGCCCTGCACCGGCCGGGTCGGGCCGCCATCGGAGCACCCGCGCTCTCGCTGGCCGCCCGTGCAGGCACGGTGACCGTCGCCAATGCGATCGGCTCGTCCGCGTTTGGAAACCGTGCACTGGCGCCATTCGCGCATCGGCTCAGCCAGCATCTCTTGGGCGAGGATCTGGTTCTTGCCGATGCCCCCTGTCTGTGGCTCGGGACGGACAGTGCACGCGAACAGGTGCTCGAGGAGCCGGAGAGCTGGACCATACAGCCGCTGACGGGAGAAGCCGGCAGGCCCGGCGGCTGGAACGACAAGGACGACAAGGGCGAGCCGCTCGAGAGCCGGCTGTCACGCGTGGGCGAGCGTCTCTGCGGCACGGCAATGCCGACGCTCGGCACAACGCCCGTGTACAACGCCGGACGCATCCTGCCGCAGGAGTGGATGATGCGGGTCTTCGCCTGCCGGACCGTCGACGGCTGGAGTGTGGCCCCCGGCGGTGTCGCATCGGTGGTCGAGAACGGCCGCTCGCCAACGCTCTCATTCGGCAAGGACGTCTGGGTGCTGCCGCCAGTCGGCGCAGCGCGCACCGAGACCAGGGTGCCCGCGCCCGGTGCACATCTCTCCAGCGGACATCTGCGCCGGACCGGGCGCGATCTTCTGAGCCGGGTCGCCGATCAGCTGTTCTGGCTCGGACGCAATGCCGAGCGCGCCGAAACCACGCTGCGTATTCTCGGCATCTGCCTGGAGCGATGGCTCGGCGGAAATCGCATCGATGCCGATCCTGCGGTGCTGTGCACGCTCACCGAGATCCACGCGCGACCGAACACAAAACTCCAGGGACAGGAGCGCTTCAGCGACGCTGTGGACCGGCTCATCCGCAGCGCCGACGAGCCCTGGGGACTTCCATCGACGCTGCGAGCCCTGCGCGCTTGCGCGATCCGGGGCCGCGCGGCGATCTCTGGCGAGAGCTGGCGTTTCATCGACCGGCTTTGCGCGAACCCGCGCTGGCGCATCGACGTCAACTTGAACCAGGCCGCGATGCTCAGCCGGCTGATCGAGGAATCGCTGGAAGCCCTCGCGGCATTTGCAGGCTCGGCACAGGAAAACCTGACCCGCAACTATGCCTGGCGATTTCTCGAGCTCGGACGTCGAATCGAGCGCGGGTATCACACTGCCGGTGTGGCCATGCGCCTTGCAGGCGAGATCCGCGACACCGAGGAGACTTATCTGCGCGCCTGGCTCGCGATCGGCGATTCCAGCTCGGCCTACCGCACGCGCTACATGATGACACCGCGCGCCGAGGCGGTGCTGGACCTCTTGATCCTCGACGAGACGAACCCGCGCGCCCTCGCCTTCCAACTGAGCCGCCTGGAGCATGTATTGAGCGAGATGCCGACCGAGGTGCCCTATCGGCGTGCCGAGCATCGACGGGCTCTGGCGCTGCTGACCGAGATCAGGCTGGCGGATGCTGACGCCCTGGCAATCCCGGAGGGCACAGAACGCCCCGCGCTGATCGCCCTCGGCGAACGCTCCCGAAGCGAACTCGAGTCGATCTCCAACCTCATCGCAACCGCGTTCTTCGCGCACGCAGAGAGCCCCGAGGCAGTGGTGTTTCAGGCTCGCCACGGCTCCGGCGAGACGTCATCATGATTCTCGACGTCGTCCACCGCACGGCCTACGACTACGAGAATCGGGCAGCGTTTTCCCAACACCTGCTCCGCCTGGCCCCGCGGGACGCCCCCGGACAACGCGTGCTGCGCTCGGAGATTGCCATCGAACCCGAGGCGGACAGCCTTGCAGCTCACACCGACATGTTCGGAAACAAGGTGCATGTGGCGACGCTTTCCCATCCGCACGAAGCCCTCGAGATCGTCTCATCGTGTCGGATCGAACGCACGACGCCGACGGCGCTGATATTCGAAGCCTCCGGACGCTGGGAAGACATCCGTGCTGCAGCGATCGGCGACCCGGGCGTGACGGCCGCACCTGAGACCGCCATCTACGCATTTCCCTCTGCGATGACCGGTGCCGATCGCGAGATCGAGAACTATGCCTTCGAGATGTTCACGCCCAACCGGCCCGTTCTCGCCGCCGCCGCCGAACTCAACAGCCGCATCCATCGCGAGTTCAAGTATCTGCCGGGTGCCACAAGCGCGGACACCTTGCCCACCGAAAGCTTCGACCTGAAGGAGGGGGTCTGCCAGGACTTCGCCCACGTCATGATCGCGATCATGCGCAGCCTCCGGTTGCCGGTGCGTTATGTCTCGGGCTATCTGCGCACCATTCCGCCGCCGGGCAAGGAGCGGCTCGAAGGCGCCGATGCCTCGCACGCCTGGGTTTCGGTCTGGGAGCCCGTGTTCGGCTGGGTGGATTTCGATCCAACGAATGACATGGTGCCCGGAACGGATCACGTCACCCTCGCCTGGGGTCGCGACTACACGGATGTGAGCCCGGTCTCAGGGCTGGTGGTGGGTGCCGGGCGGCAGCAGCTCGACGTCGCGGTTGATGTTGTCCCAGCCGTTTGATGCCCGCGGCCATTCGCCGTCCGCGCACGTGACCCGCATGCGAGGGTGGCCCGTGCGACCAGGCTCTCGGATGTCGGCCTGGCGGCGGACAGACATCCTGCTACGGGAACTGGCTGATGCGCTCGCGTGGTCATCCGCGTGACAGGATTGATCTCTCGCGTCTCGTCAGGTCCCGGACCGCTGGTACTCTGGTTGGCGCTGCTCGTCATCGGCAGTGGCTGGGGCAGCACCTACTACCTCTCCAAGCAGGTCATGGCCGCCGGGCATCACCCGTTGGGCATCTCCCTCGCAGTCACATTCATCGGTGCGCTGCTCGTCACCGGCGTGCTTATGCTGCGCGGTGGCGGTCTGCCGTATCAACCGCGCCATCTCCTCTTCTACACCGTCTGCGGCATCCTCGGGATCACGCTGCCGAACGCGCTCTCCTATGCGGCGGTCCTCCACCTTCCCGTCGGCATCATGGCCATCGTGATCGCCACCGTCCCGATGATGACACTGTTCGGGGCGGCACTGCTGCGAATCGAGCGGCCCGACCGGCGCCGGTTGACCGGTATCCTCCTCGGAGCTGCAGCCGTCGCGCTGATCATGCTGCCGGAGCAGAGCCTGCCATCGCGTACGCAGGTGCTTTGGATCATCCTGCCGCTGATCACTGCGGCATCCTACAGCGCTGAGAACCTCTACCTGGCCACGCGGTGCCCGCCCGAGTGCGATCCGCTCCACACAATCTGCGGGCTTTCGCTTGCGGCCACCATCATGCTGGGCGGTCTCGTCCTTGCTTCGGACACGGGAATCAGCATGTCCGGGCTGGTCGAGAGCGCAGCCTATCTGGTGCCGCTCAGTGTCGCCAATGTGTTGTCCTATCTCGGCTTTCTCTGGCTGATTGCCCGCGCAGGCCCGGTGTTTGCGGCCCAGACAGGGTATGTGGTCACTGTTTCAGGCGTGTTGTGGGGCATCGTGCTTTTGGGCGAGACCCACGCGGTTACCGTATGGCTCGCCCTGCTGGTGATGCTCGCAGGGCTCATGCTGGTCCGCCCACGCACATGACCGGTGACGGCACCGCTTGAGCGCTGAGCACCTGAACTATGCGTTCGGTTGGACCGCCGCGGTCACATAATTCACACTCAGATCGCGGGGCGAGAGATGCCACGACCACCCGAACGGGTTGAACACGAACCCGGTGCGGTCCACCGGCTCGAGCCCCGCACGCGACAGCATCGTGTAGAGCTCGTCCGGCGTGATGAACTTCGACCACTCGTGCGTGCCTTTCGGCAACCAGCGCATGATCTGCTCGGCGCCCACGATCGCCATCACATAGCTCTTGGCGTTGCGGTTGATCGTCGAGCAGATGTGGATTCCGCCAGGGCGCACAAGTGCCGCGCAGGCGTCGAGATACGCCTGCGGATCGGCGACATGCTCGACCACCTCCATGTTGAGAACCGCATCGAATCTTTCGCCATCAGCCGCAAGCGCCTCGGCGGTCGTATGACGGTAGTCGATCTCGAGCCCCATCTTCTCGGCGTGCACGCGGGCCACCGGAATGTTGCGCGCAGCCGCATCCGCTCCCACGACCTCGGCGCCAAGCCGCGCCATGGGTTCGCAGAGGAGCCCGCCACCACAGCCGATGTCGAGGATGCGTAGCCCGTCGAAGGCCCGTGGTTTCTGGTGGTCCCGTCCGTGCTGCGCCGCGATATGCCGCACGATATAGTCCAGCCTGCAGGGGTTCAGCATATGGAGCGGTTTAAACTTTCCTTTCGGGTCCCACCACTCCTCGGCCATCGCTTCGAACTTGGCAATCTCGTCCGCATCTACGGTTACGCCCTGGGGGTGGATCTGCGTCATTCGCCATCCTCGGTTGTCGGCTTGCTTGCACGCTATGCGCCGTTGACATAGTGCAAGAGTAAAGACGTTGCCATGGCAGACCCACCTTATGAGCAAGACACGGCTCTACCCGATGATCGAACCTTACCGGCGCTTCCACCTCTCGGTGGGCGATGGGCACGAGCTTTATGTCGAGCTCTGTGGCAGCCCGCGCGGCAAACCGGTGGTTGTGCTGCACGGCGGCCCCGGCGCTGGCTGCAGCCCGTTCATGCGCCGTTTCTTCGATCCGTCTTACTACAACGTGATCCTGTTCGACCAACGGGGCGCGGGACGCTCGCGACCTGCAGCGGGTCTCGAGGCCAACACAACCTGGGACCTCGTGCGTGATCTCGAAGTGTTGCGGGAGCACCTCGACATCGAGCGCTGGCAAATTTTCGGCGGATCCTGGGGTTCGACCCTGGCGCTTCTCTATGCCCAGGCGCATCCGTCGCGGGTCACGGAACTGTTGCTGCGTGGCATTTTCACGATGACCGAAGCCGAGCTTAACTGGTTCTACAATGGCGGCGCGGCACGATTCTTCCCCGACGCCTGGAGCGAATTTACAGCCCCAATCCCACCTGAAGAGCGCGGGGATATGATCTCGGCGTACTACAAGCGCCTCTCGAGCGGGGACGAGGCCGAGCAGATCCGCTTCGCCAGACCTTGGGTGCGTTGGGAAACCGCCACCGCAGTGCTCCGGCCTGTCAAGAGCAACGGGCCCGTGAACGGCACGCACGCACGAGCCTTCGCCAGAATCGAAAGCCATTACTTTGTGCACAGGGGCTGGCTCGAGCACGACAGTCAGCTAATGACCAATCTAGATCGAATCGCAGAGGTGCCCGGTGTCATTGTCCAGGGCCGCTACGATGTGATCTGTCCGCCCCACACGGCGCAGAAGCTGGCACGCCGCTGGCCCGCGGGTGAGCTGCAGATCATTGACGACGCAGGCCACGCCCTGTCCGAGCCGGGGATCGCCGACGCCCTCATCGCGGCAACCGATCGGTTTCGCCCGAGTTGAGGGCCGGGCCAGCCCGACTCGGCTCATCGCGCAACAGGATCAACAGGGCCGCGACCGTGGCTGCCACGCCGAACCAGACCGGTGGTGCGACCCAGCCATGGCCCAGAAGACCCTCCTCGATGATCACGAAACTCGGCACCAGATAGCCATATGCCATGACCTTTGCGGACGGCAGACGAAGGGTTGCGAACTGCAGCAGGAAGAAGGTCCCGGCCGTGGTGAAGATGCCCAGATAGAAGATGCTCGCCCAAGCGATCGTCGGGAGCTGCTCCCACTGTGTGGCGAGCACACCAGGTGCCGCATATAGCCCCGTGACCAGCAGCCCGCCGACGAGGGTCGCGAAGGTGTAGACGATCACCGGCTCGTCGCGCTTGGTCAGCCGTACCATCGGCGTATAAAGCGCATGACAGGCACAGCCCACGAAGAAAAGCCGCTCACCGAGGCCGATACGCAGACCCAGCATCGCCTCGATGTCGCCGCGGAAGATCACCCAGATCGCCCCCAGCCCCGCCAGAAGCAGCGAGAGAGCCATCACCGGTGTTGTGATCTGGCGCATCAGCAGCCATCCGAACACAGCGCTCATGATCGGGGTGAGCGTGAACACTGCACCTGTTGACACCGGATCGGTGATCGCGAGCGCTTCGAACATCAGGATAAAGTAGGCTGCCATCAGACCGCCCAGCAGTGGGTAGCGCCAGACCCCGCGCAAGTGCTCGCCGCGCACGCGAGGTGCCGCAAACACGCCCAGAACAAGGACCGCGACGACGAATCGTGCCGCCGTCAAGGGACCCGGATCGATGTAGGGCACGGCCAGATCGCCCAAGGTGAACGATACCGAAATCAGAAGCGCGAACAGCAGCATCGCTGCATGACCCAGCAGAGCCTGTCCGCGCTCGGTGTTCATCAGCGCTCGACCGCGCGCAGAGCCGGGGCTAGGCTTGGAGCATGACACTCAGTACGGGCGCGCCGGCCCTGCCCGAAGGCCGGATTATCTCGGACACAAAGGTGCCTCCGCGCGCGCCGTGGAGCGCTCGGCTGGACAGCGGGCAGATGCTGCGGCTGATCGATCTCGACGGGCAACAAGCGATCGACTTTCTCTGCTTCGGAGCGGTGCCCTATGAGGGCCAGGTCGAGCGCTACCACATGCCGAACACGATCAAAATCCCGAAGCACCTCACCATCGAGAAGGGTTCGGTGCTCTATTCGCAGTTCGCCCGGCCGATGATGACGGTGGTCGAAGACAGCATCGGCGGCCACGACACGATTTTCGGCTGCTGCTCGTTTGCGGTGGATCAGGTGCGCTATGGCAAGCAGAACACCGAATGCTGCCAGCGCAATTTCGAGCGCGAACTGGCGCATCACGGGTTGGGGCCGGAACAGGTGGTCGCCAACGTCAATTTCTTCATGAGCGTCCCGGTTTCACAGGGTGGCCACGTCGAGATCACCGACAGTCAGTCGCGCCCTGGAGATTTCGTCGATCTGCGCGCCGAAATGGATGTGCTTGCTGTCCTGTCGAATTGCCCGCAGGAGCTCAATCCAGCCGCGGGCGGCGGACCGACTCCCATCCGCGCCATCGTCTGGGCCGAGGACTGACCGCGCTCAGCGCATGCGACGCGGCGCACGGCGCACCCGGGCCGGACGTGTGGATGGCCTCGTGGACGGGCGGTTCGGCCGAGTACCGGGCCCGGTTCCCGGACGGTTTGGCCGGTCCGGGCGCCAGCCCGGCGGTGGTCGGGGACGATCAGGCAGGTTCACATCCACGTCGACATCATGATGGACGTCGTAGACTCCGTAGCGAAAACCCCAGTCGTAGTAGTACGGGCTCCCGTACCGGTAGCTCACCGACCCTCCCCCTGTCTCGCAGGCGGCGAGGAAGGTGAGGAGCGCAGTTGCGACCAGAACGCGGATCATTGCGCACCTGCCGCCGGTTCGATCGAGTTCAGCATCCCGATCAGGGTTTCCTGATGCAGATCGTGCGCTGCGGGCTCACCGATGAAGGCAGCCAGAGTGACCCGCTCCGGCGCGATCTGGATCGCCGCGAGGGCCCAGTCGATATCTCGATCCTCGAGAAGACCGACACCGGCCACCACGCGCGCGGGAAGCCCGTTCACTTCACGCTCCTCGCGGAAGGTGACTTCCACATCGGTGAGCAGCCGTGGTGCGACCTTGGCGATGTAGTCCGGCACCTCGTCAATGGTCGGCACGCCGTCCGGCACCCAGAAACCCGTCCACATCACCTGTCTTGGATCGTCCGCCGTCTCCGGTTCTGCGACCGATGGCAGGATCGATATCAGACGAGGTGCGGGACGTCGTCCATCCGGCATATCGGACGGTGCAACTTCCGATCCTGTGAGCACCACCCACTGATCGGGTGCGCTCACCTGGAAGACAGCACGGCCCTGCGTGACGTAGGTCACCACAACATCGGACAGAACCGGCGAGGCGCCGCCCGCGAGCATCGCGAAGATCAGCACACGGAGAATGCGCTGGCCAACCATCACGCAACCGCGCGGCTCAGAGTGCACTGGCTCCACAGCGTCTCGAGCGCTTTGATCAGATGATCGACATCCTCTGCGGTGTGCATGGGCCCGGGCGTGAGGCGCAACCGCTCCGTGCCTTTGGGCACGGTCGGGTAGTTGATCGGCTGCGCGTAGATGCCGTGCTCATCCAGCAGAAGGTCGGAGATCCATTTGCACTTTACAGGGTCGCCGACCATCACGGGCACGATGTGGCTGGGGTTGTCGAGGTGCGGAATACCGATGGCATCGAGCCGCCGGCGAACTTCGGCGACGACATCGCGCTGTCGTTTGCGTTCATAGCATGACCATTTGAGGTGGCGCACGGCGACACGCGCTCCGGCCGCCACGGCCGGCGGCAATGCCGTCGTGAAGATGAAACCGCTCGCAAACGAACGGATGAAATCGCAAAGCGCGGTGGAGCCCGCAACGTAGCCGCCGACGACGCCATAGGCCTTGGCCAGCGTTCCCTCGATCAGAGTCAGTCTGCTCATGCAACCGTCACGTTCGGCGATGCCGCCACCACGCGGACCATAGAGACCGACTGCATGCACCTCGTCGAGATACGTCATCGCACCGTAGGCATCCGCCAGATCGCAAATCTCGGCAACCGGAGCGATGTCGCCATCCATCGAGTAAACGGACTCAAAGGCGATGATCTTTGGACATGCCGGATCAAGCGCCTTCAGATGCGCTTCCAGATCGTCCAGATCGTTGTGCTTCCAGATGATCTTTTGGGCCCGCGAGTGGCGGATTCCTTCGATCATCGAAGCATGGTTCTTCGAATCCGACAGGATCACGCACCCTGGCAGGCGCGCGCCCAATGTACCGAGGGCTGCGAAGTTCGACACATACCCCGATGTGAACAAGAGCGCGGCTTCCGTGCCATGCAGGTCTGCGAGCTCCGCCTCGAGCAACACATGGTGGTGGTTGGTGCCGGCAATGTTGCGCGTGCCACCGGCACCGGCGCCTGTCTCATCAATGGCCGCTTTCATCGCATCGCGCACCGCGAGGTGCTGACCCATGCCGAGATAGTCGTTGGAGCACCAGACGGTGACCTCGTCGGGTCCGTTCCCGGCACCGTGACGACGTGCCCGCGGGTAACGCCCTGCATGACGCTCGAGTTCGGCAAAAATCCGGTAGTTGCCTTCGGCCTTCAGGTCATCAAGCGACGCACTGAAGAATTTCTCGTAGTCCAACACACAATCTCCCGACCGCCTCGCGGCGTCGCGCCATTCGCGCCTGCGCGCTTCTTCCCCAAGGTAGGATAAGCCATATGCACGCATCCACCAATGGCGAATGGTCGCGGTGTGAGGCGGCTCGCCCCACCGGATTCAGGCCCCCTTGAACTTGGCCGCTCGTTTCTCGGCGAAAGCTTCCATGCCTTCGACCTGGTCTTCTGTCGCGAACAGCGCGTGAAAACTGCGTCGCTCGAACAGCACACCTTCCGAGAGGGTCGTCTCGTAGGCGCGGTTCACCGCCTCCTTGGTCGCCATCACGGAGATGCGGCCCTTGTCTGCGATCTTTGATGCCGTTGCGATGGCGTCCTCGACAAGGTCGTCTGCGGGAACGATCCGGCTCACGAGGCCCGAGCGCTCAGCCTCTTCGGCATCCATGAAGCGCCCGGTGAGGTTCATCTCCATCGACTTCGACTTGCCGACAAAGCGGGTCAGCCGCTGGGTGCCGCCAGCGCCGGGCATGACGCCCAGATTGATCTCGGGCTGGCCGAACTTTGCGGTGTCGGCCGCAAGGATGAAGTCGCACATCATCGCCAGCTCGCAGCCGCCGCCCAATGCAAATCCCGCGACCGCGGCGATCACAGGCTTGCGCACCAGCCGGATCGTCTCCCACTCGGCGGTGATAAAGTCATCGAGGAAGACGTCACGGTACGTCTTCGTCATCATCTCCTTGATGTCGGCACCGGCGGCAAAGGCCTTCTCGTTGCCGGTGATGACGATGGCGCCGATCTCGTCTTCGGCGTCAAACTTGACGAGTGCCTCGCCCAGCTCGCGCATCAGCTCGCTGTTGAGGGCGTTCATCGCCTTTGGGCGGTCGAACCGGATCAGTCCGACATGATCATGTGTCTCGACGATGATGCTGGTGTAGGCCATTGGTCAGTGTCCCTCTGAATCGCCGGCAAACGAGCCGCCGAGAATAGCGATGTCGTCAGCGTCGTCTACTCACCGCTGACACTTGGTGCAGTAAAAGCTCGATCGGCCCGATTGCACGATTCTGCGGATCGGGCGGGCGCACTCGGGGCATGGACGGTCCTCGCGGTCGTACACGCGGAAGGTGTGCTGGAAGTAGCCGAGTTCGCCGTCCGCCTGGCGGTAGTCGCGCAGGCTCGAGCCGCCGGCAGCGATCGCGTCGGTCAATGTCTCGACCACGGTGGTCGCCAATCTGTCGATTCTCGGACGCGAGATCGATTCTGCGATCCGCCCGGGATGAATGCGCGCCCGAAACAGAGCTTCGCAAACGTAGATGTTGCCAAGTCCTGCGACCGTGCGCTGGTCCAGAAGCACCGCTTTGACGGGCGAACGACGTCCGCTGAACGCCCTCGCGAGTGCCTCGCCATGAAACGCGTTGCCGAGTGGTTCGGGCCCCAGGGCCGCCAGTTGCGGGTGCTCGGACAATCTGTCGGTCGGCCACAGGTCCATGGCGCCGAAGCGCCGGGCATCATTGTAGGTGATGGTCACACCTGCCTCGGTCACGGCGACGACGTGGTCATGCTTCTGCGGGGTTGCCGGTGTGTGGTGCGTCTCGGCGGTCTGCGTGCCGTCGATCAGCACCCGGCCTGACATCCCGAGATGAATCATCCAGGTCTCGCCGCCGTCGAGGTCTGCGAGCAGCCATTTTGCCCGCCGTCTCAGCCGCTCGACGCGCCGGTCGGTCAGGCGTTCCGCCATGCGCTCGGGCAGAGGCCAGCGCAAATCCGCGCGGCGCTGAACCACTTCCTTCAGCCTCTGCCCCTCCAGCACCGGCTCCAGCCCGCGCCGGACGGTCTCGACCTCGGGCAGTTCAGGCATCGCGGAGCGGGGACTGGGCTGTCTTCATCCCCGCTGCCTAGTCAGCAACGCAGACGCGCGCAAGCCTCCTCGCTGACGTTTCCTGACAGCCATGTGAGCCGCATGACACAATCCTTGCGGGCGCGACTCGGCATCCTTGATTGCGAAGCAGACACCCAGTCATTCAAAGGACGAGCCCATGACCGCCATCACCACGCGCTCTTCGCGATCCCTGCCAGTTGTGGACAGACAGCTAATCGCAACGGTTCTGTTCGCCGGCGCCGCTGCCACAATTGCCTTCGATCTGTTCGGCCAGTTTGTCAGCCCACTGCTGAAGGGCTGGCTGAGCCCGTTGCTGGGAGCCAAGCTCGCGCCCGTACCGCTGGCGCAGGCGGTTCTCGCGAAGATTACCGGGGTACCGGGCAAGGAGCTCGGCGCACTTGGCATTCCCTACGCACTGCACACGGTCACCGGGTTGATTGCGTATCCCCTCGGCTACCTGCTGGCAGTGCGCCCGCTCCACCGGATCTTTGTGCCGAACCTCCACTGGATCGTGCCTGCCGCGATCTACGGCGTGGCGCTCTGGATCTTCGCGCTCTTCGTGATGGCGCACCTGGTGGCCGGGAATCCGCCCTTCCTGGGGTGGGGTTCGATCACGTGGGTCGCACTCTGGGGCCATATCCTGTTCGCCCTCGTCGCGGCATCCGTTATCGAGACCCGCCTCCAAGACTGAAGTGCCTTCCTCCCGGCCGTCGTGTCTCGGCGGCCGGAACATCCATTCGCGCGTGAGACGACTGGCCCATGGCGCGCAGCACCCGGTCGCGCTATCTAGGTCCGCATGAGCGACGAACCCCGCGAAGACCAGACACACTTCGGCTTCGAAGATATCCCGGCCGCCGACAAAGCAGGCCGGGTGCACGGTGTGTTTTCATCGGTTGCAGGCCGATACGACCTGATGAACGACTTGATGAGCGCCGGTGCGCACCGGCTCTGGAAAGCAGCTCTGATAGACTGGCTCGCGCCGCGCCGGGGCATGCGTCTTCTCGATGTGGCCGGCGGTACCGGCGACATTGCGTTCCGCTTTCTCGAACGCGTCGGCGGTGACGGCCATGCCACCGTCTGCGATATGACCGAGGCGATGCTGACCGAAGGCGAACGCCGCGCCGAAAAGCGAAAGCCTGGCCCGGTCGAGTGGGTTTGCGGCGATGCGATGAAACTGCCGTTTCCGGACCGGAGCTTCGATGCCTACACGATCGCCTTCGGCATTCGGAACGTGGTCGACCCGCAGACTGCACTTCAGGAAGCGTATCGCGTGCTCCGCCCGGGGGGGCGCTTTCTGTGTCTCGAGTTCAGCCACCTGCCGGTCCCCGCGCTGCAGCGCCTCTATGACGCCTACTCCTTCAACGTGATCCCGGAACTGGGGCAAGCCGTGACCGGAGACCGGGCAAGCTATCAGTACCTTGTCGAATCGATTCGCCGCTTCCCGGACGCTGAGACGTTCGGCGGCATGGTCGACACGGCAGGCTTCGGCCGGGTCAACTGGCGCATGTTCTCCATGGGCATCGTCGCCCTGCATTCCGGCTGGCGACTGTGAACCTCCTACGCGCGCCCAACCACATCTGGCGGCTTTTCCGAACCGGTGCGACGTTCGAGCGCACGGGCGCGATGCGAGAAATTCTCGACGCCTTTCAGATCAAAGGGTGGCCAAGGCTGGTCATCCGGACGCTTGCCTGGCCGGTCGGAATCTTCGGACGCACCGGAGATCCCAGTCTGCCGCCCGCTGCCCGGGCCCTTCAGGCCATGGGACCGGCTTACGTGAAGTTCGGGCAAATCCTGTCGACGCGGCGTGACATTGTCGGCGACGAACTGGTCGCACAGCTGCGATATTTGCAGGACAGCCTGCCGCCCTTCTCCCTCGCAGAAGCGCAGATCGAGATCGAGACCGAGTTCGGTCCTGCAATATGGGAGAACGTGGGCGAGCTCGGTGATGCGGTCGCAGCGGCATCGATTGCGCAGGTCCATCCTGCGATCTGGTTGCCGACCGGCGAAAAAGTTGCCCTCAAGGTGCTTCGCCCCGGCGTGCGCCGGCAGTTTCGCGGTGACATCGGGGCGTTTTACTTCATCGCAGACCTCATCGAAGCGCTTGTGCCCCAAACCAGGCGCCTGCGTCCGACTGCCGTGGTTCGTCACTTTGAGAGCGTCGTGTTGGCCGAACTGGATCTGCGCCTCGAGGCCGCAGCCATAGCCGAGTTTCGTGAGAACGCCGAGAACGATCCCCGTTTGATGGTTCCCACGGTGTTCTGGGAGGGAACAAGCCGGCGCGTGCTCACAATGCAGTGGGTTGACGGCGATCCGATGCAGCCAGAGGTGCTGGCCGATGCCGGACACGATTTGCCCGAACTGTCGCGCCACGTCCTGCGCACGTTCCTACGCCACGCGCTGCGCGACGGCTTTTTTCACGCCGACATGCACCAGGGCAACCTCAGGGTCGCGCCGGACAGCACGCTGGTGCTTCTGGATTTCGGGATCATGGGCAGGCTCGATCCGATCACCCGGCGCCACTATGCCGAGATCCTGCACGGGTTCCTCACGCGCAACTACCGCCGTGTCGCCGAGGTGCACTTCGAGGCCGGCTACGTGCCGGCGGACCGGGACGTCGATGCGTTCGCACAAGCGCTGCGCGCGATCGGGGAGCCAATTTTTGGCCAGGATGCCGAGCATATTTCGATGGCGCGCGTGTTGGCCTACCTGCTTGAGACCACGGAACGATTCGGCATGGAGACACGTACCGAACTGATTCTTCTGCAACGCACCATGGTGGTGGTCGAGGGCGTCGCCCGCACGCTTGATCCGCAGGCGAACATCTTCGAGGCCGCGAAACCTGTCGTCGAGGACTATATCCGGGCGAATCTCGGCCCAGGCGCGCTTCTGCGCGATGTGGCGGACACGGCTCTCGTGATCAGCCGCCTGGGCCCCCGCCTGCCAGGACTCGCACTCGAGCTGCTGATGCTCGCCGAAGAGGCCCGCATCCGGCGCAGCCAGCCGCCACCCGAACCCGATCCTGCCCCGCGCCGCTGGCCTTGGCTCGCCGGCGGGCTCGTCGCCGGCGCAGGGCTGGTCTATCTGCTTGGTCTGGCCTGAGAACCTGCCGTCTCAAGCGGCCGTCCGATGCAATGCAGCGGCTTCTTCTATCATCGGAAGCTTCGGCGCATGGCTGAGGTTTGCGGCTTTCGGCAGGCGCCTGTGAACCGACAGATGAAGATCGTCCTGCGAAAGCCCGGCACGGGTGGCAAGGTCTGCACATTTTTCTTCGGTCAGTTCCCAGAGACAGGCGCTGATGTCTCCTTCCGGGCAGGTTCCCTCACCGATAATCTCGGCAGGCCAGCCAGCGGCGGCGAAGACGTTGACCATGGCGGTCGCGGTGACGCCCACGTAGAAGTTCACACCGCGGTCGAGCCCGAACCGGCATCCAGCCCACATCAGCGCGGAGGCGGCCTTGCGCCGTGAAGCGCCGTTGTCTGCAATGAAGAACCGGGTGACCTCCCAGATCAGCGGACTCTCGATCTCGACACCGCCCGTGATGTGGGAGAAGTGGTCGGCAATCATCGTGGGCCCGGTGGTGGGCATCAACCTGGTCGAACCCAGATGAGCTCCCGCATCATCGCGCAGAATCACGTAAAGCGGATTTAAAAGATCGTAGTCGTCTGTTTCGCGGCCCGAATGATCAACATCCAGCTCCCAGCCGAGCGTATCCATGAACTGTTCGCGGCGATCGCAGAACATTTCGTCAGCCAAACCAGGGAAATCAGCAAGATGATCTCCATACACCAGAGTAAAGGGCATTGTTCTCTCCATCAGATTTCCTGACGAAGAGGTATAGTTTTCTACAAATTAAAAACTGTTTAAAATTTTATCCTGGCGTCACGATCCCTCTGTGTGCGGCCAAGGCGATGGCGTGTGGAACGTTGAGCGCGCCCAGCTTGTGGCGTGCGCTGTCGATGTAGACGCGAAACGTGTTCTCCGAAATGCCGAGCTTGTCAGCCGCCTGTGCACGGCTCAGCCCGCTGGCAATCAGACGCATGGCATCGCGTTCGCGCGCCGAAAGCTGGCGCGATGTGTGGGTGTGATCGAAACCCGAGAGCTGAAGGACGCGTTGGTGCGTGTAGTGCGCGAGCAGCAGGAAATCCGAGCGGTTCTCCGCGATGAGTTTGTCCCACTGATCACTTGGGCAGTCCTTGTTGATCGTGAAGATCGCAAACTGGCCGCCTGGACCACGGACAGGCACCGTGTAGCCTTGGCTCCCGACTCCGAACTCGTCCGCTTCCTGGCGAATCTTCTTGCGCTGACCCGACGTGTAGTCGAGATCGCGCCAGTCGATCGGATCGAAGCTGCCCGAGGCTGTCGCGAACAGCGGGTCGAACTCCGCGAAGCGCTGTTCCATGTAACGGACCATCCAGTCGTGGGAATAGGAGAGCACTCCCACACTGCGTGCCCGGGGCCGGATGACCCCGCCGTCCTTGGTCAGCGCGGACGCACCGATCCGGGGGCCCGGTGGTGTGTCCAGACCCAGCGACATCGCCCAGTAGTAGACGTGGTCGACATCATAGGTGTCGCGGAATATCTCAATGATATCGCCGAGACGGGACAACTCCGGAATTCCGGAGAGTTTCTCCAGGATCGAACTCAAGGCCTCCGACATCCGTCGTTTCCGCTCCAGAAATCTCACGTTCGTGATTTTCGTTCGCAGCGACCAGAATGGCCACGTCGATTTCCTCGGCCAACGCAATCAGCCCGTTCTTTGCGGCCATGTCGCGTACGGAAACCAGAACGGATACATACCAGTCTTGCATCGGAATTCTCCGTCAATAAAGGTTAACGGAGTGTTAACCTTGTCTGTTATCACTCTCTCAAAATTTAACGAATTGCGAAATTCGCCAATCCTGCATCCTCAGAAACTGTGAGGCTGTGCGCTGGTATCGAAGCGCTTGCGACGAACTGTCTTGTGATTTACATCCTCGAAATGGGGTTTGGCAAGTTTTGCACCCGAGCGGACATGCCGCGGAAAACGGAGCGGGCTGAGCGTGCGGGACAAACACATCCTGCTGATCATCGGTGGTGGAATCGCAGCCTACAAGAGCCTGGAAGTCATCCGGCTTCTCAGCCGCGAGGGCGTTACCGTCACACCGGTGATGACCCGTGCCGCAGCAGAGTTCGTGACCCCATTGTCTGTCAGCGGCCTCGCCGGGCAGAAAGTCTTCACGGATCTGTTCGATCTGACAGACGAAGCCGAGATGGGGCACATTCAGCTCAGCCGGGTCGCCGATCTCGTGGTCGTGGCGCCGGCAACTGCTGACCTGATGGCCAAGATGGCCCAAGGGCATGCCGACGATCTCGCCTCGACACTTCTTCTGGCAACCGACACGCCTGTTCTGATTGCGCCAGCGATGAACGTGCGCATGTGGCTCCATCCGGCGACGCAGCGCAATCTGGCGAGCCTGACTGGAGATGGTGTTGCGGTCATAGGCCCGAATGAGGGAGACATGGCCTGTGGGGAGCATGGCCCGGGACGCATGGCTGAGCCCCAGGAAATCATGTCCGCGATCGCCAGCCGACTGTGCACCGGAGACCAGCTGACGGGACGGCGCATCATCGTCACCGCCGGCCCCACGCATGAGCCCATCGATCCCGTGCGCTATATCGCCAACCGCTCGTCTGGCACGCAAGGTGTCGCGATCGCTGCGGCTTTGCGCGATCTGGGCGCGGATGTGGTGCTGATTTCGGGACCCGTGAGCGTCCCGAAACCGCAAGGCGTGACGGTCGTTGATGTTGAAACTGCAGATGAGATGCTGACAGCCGTGCGAACGGCCTTGCCAGCCGATGCCGGTGTCTTTGCCGCAGCGGTTGCCGACTGGCGGGTCGCTGCCGCATCGGATCGCAAGCTCAAGAAAGACGGCACGGGAAACATTCCTCCGCTCGCACTCGCCGAGAACCCGGACATCCTGCGCACAATCTCACAAATGCAGGCGGGCGCGCGCCCGGCTTTGGTGGTGGGATTCGCGGCGGAGACCGACGACATCATCGCCAACGCCACCGCCAAACGCGCCCGAAAGGGCTGCGACTGGATCGTCGCGAACGACGTAAGCCCTGGCACCGGAATCATGGGCGGCCAGGAAAACGCCGTGACGCTGATAACGGCGGAAGGCGCCGAGGACTGGCCACGTGCAGCCAAGAGCGAGGTCGCACAACGCCTCGCCGCGCGCATTGCCGAGGCTCTGGACCGGGAGGGCATCGCGTGACACCGACAATCGACGTGCAGTGTCTCGACACACACGATCCGGCGCTGCCACTTCCAGCCTATGAAACAGAAGATGCCGCAGGCATGGACCTGCGCGCATGTCTGCAACTGGAGGATCGAGAAACGGGCGTGATGCTGCCCGCCCAGGCGCGTCTGCTGGTGCCGACAGGTTTGGCGATGGCAATCCCACCCGGCTTCGAGGGACAAATCCGCCCGCGCTCAGGTCTCGCCGTCCGCCACGGCATTACCTTGGTGAATGCTCCCGGCACCATCGACGCGGACTACCGCGGCGAAATCCGCGTGCTGTTGATCAATCTCGGAGCAGAGACCGTGACCCTCACGCACGGGCAGCGGATTGCGCAAATCGTGTTCGCGCCGATGGCCCGCGCTGCGCTCAAGAGGGTGGACACGCTCAGCACAACCGACCGCGGAACAGGCGGCTTCGGCTCCACAGGCACTGGCTGAGGCAGCACGCATGTTGAGACTATCCCGGAAAACCATGCTCGCGCTGGAAGCCGTGCTCGATGTCGCCTACAATGCGCGGCCGGAGCCCGTGCAGTCCAAGGACATCACCAAGCGCCAGGGCATCCCGCAGCGGTATCTCGAGCAGGTGATGCAGCAACTGGTGCGCACTGGCATCCTGAAAGGTGTGAGAGGACCGCGCGGCGGCTACACATTGGCCCGCGAGCGTCGCAAGATCACCGTGGCGGATGTGGTGCGTGTGGTCGACCAACTCGACGCCGAGACGGAGAACGATCCGATCTCCAAGGCAGAACTTGGCGAGCGGGTCATCGGGCCGCTTTGGGAAGAAACGCGCGAAATCGTCCTTGAACGCCTGAGCGAGATCACCATGGAAGATCTCTGCCAGCGTGCACGGAAGCTAAAAGTTGCCCACGGGGCGAAGATACCACCTGACTTCACGATCTGACCGGCGACGAGAACTGGTACGCCCTGGGAGCCAAAAGCCTGGAAACTCAGCTGGGACCCGCATTGCATCATGATCGGTTTCCGTGTGCTAGAGTTTCTCGGTTTTGTTGACTAAAAGTGAGTGCGGCTGTCGGCGCCCCCACGCACAAGCATCTTGGCTGCTCGTGCGCACCAGTTCGTCCTTGCCCATCACAAACGGTACTCGCGCCTGCTCGAGCGTCCTGGCACCGACCTGTTCGCTGAAGGCGCTCAAACGAACGAGCAAAGACACCAGGCAACTTCGGAGACATCTTGTTGATTGCCGGGTGTCGACCCACATCGGTCAAGTCAATCCGTTTTTCAGATGAGCAATCGGGCGATTGCATTCGCTGCGCCAATTTTACAGTCTGATGCAAAGCAAGTTTGGGGGAGACCACCATGCACACCGCAAATCCGCGCGGACGCATCTACGACGACATCACGCAAACCATTGGCTCGACACCATTGGTGAGCCTGTCCCGTCTGACCCAACAGCTTGGCCTGGGTGCGGAAATTTGCGCAAAACTCGAGTTCTTCAACCCCATTGCCTCGGTCAAGGACCGCATCGGAGTCGCCATGATCGAAGCGCTTGAGCGGGACAACCGCATCAAGCCGGGCGCTACGCTGATCGAGCCTACTTCGGGCAACACCGGCATCGCGCTCGCCTTCGCTGCCGCTGCCAAGGGGTACCGTCTGATCCTGACGATGCCCGAGTCTATGTCGATCGAGCGGCGCAAGATGCTTCTGCTGATGGGAGCGCGGATCGAACTGACCGACCCTGCGCGGGGCATGCGCGGCGCCATCGAGAAAGCAGAGGCGCTTGCTGAACAGATCCCCGGGGCGATCATTCCGCAGCAGTTCGAAAACCCTGCGAATCCGGCCATTCACGTGGCAACGACTGCAGAGGAAATCTGGACCGATACAGATGGCAAGATCGACGTCTTCGTATCCGGCGTCGGGACAGGCGGCACGATCACCGGCGTCGGAAAGGTCCTTAAGGAGCGCGCGCCGAACTGCCGTGTGGTCGCTGTCGAGCCCGAGGACAGCCCTGTGCTTTCCGGCGGCCAGCCCGGTCCGCACAAAATCCAGGGCATCGGGGCGGGGTTCGTGCCGGGAATTCTCGAAACTGGCCTGATCGACGAGGTGCTGACGGTCGCGAATGAGACGGCCTTCGAGAATGCGCGCCGTCTCGCCCGCATCGAGGGCATTCCCGGAGGCATCTCTTCTGGCGCTGCAATCGCAGCCTCGATCGAGCTGGCAGAGCGCGACGGCATGGATGGCAAGCGCATCGTGGCAGTACTGCCGAGCTTCGCCGAACGCTACCTTTCGACGGCGCTCTTTGACGGCGTGTGATGGACGAAGATACCTGTCAGTTCGAGCTGGTCGAGCCGGATGACGCGCTGTACGCCGAAATCGCAGGCCGCTTCACAGACTACAACAGACGGTTCACCGACTGGTCGTGGACGACCTTTTCGCTGGCGTTTCGCGAGAACGGCCGCGTGGTTGCCTCTGCCCGCGGTGTCACGAACATGGGACTGGTCGAATTGCGCGGCTTCTGGGTCGACGAGGATCGGCGAGGACGCGGTCTTGGCCGACGCATGATGGCAGCACTCGAGGCCGAGGCACGCCGTCGCGGTTGCTCACGCGCAGCACTCGACACCTACTCCTGGCAGGCATGTGCATTCTATGAGCGGCTTGGCTATCGCGAGTATGCGGTTCTGGACTATCCGAACGGCACAACGCGGCACTATCTTCGCAAGGAACTGGCATGAGCCGGCTCACCGTCTGGGGCGCACGGTACAGCGTGTACAGCCGGATTCTGGCGCTGGCCCTCATCGAGAAAGATGTCGAACACGACTGGATCGAGACCGATGTCTTTGGCGACGCAGACGCTCAGGCGAAACAGCGAGACCGCCATCCCTGGGCAAAGATTCCGGCAATGGCGGATGAGGGACTCGTGATCTATGAGACCGCCGCCTGCCTTGCCTGGCTCGACCAAGAACGGTTCGGGCCGCCCTGGCTGGTGCCGCACGATCCGTTGGCACGCACCCGAGCCACTCAGATCGTGTCGATCGTAGACGCATACGCTTATCCCGCGATGGTTTGGCAGGTTTTCGTCCAGTTGGTGCGGGAACCGGCACGGGGAGGAGAGGCGGACAGCGAGAAGGTAAGTGCGGGACTGAGCGCATCCGATGCCGCGCTTGGGGCACTGGAGGACATCGCATCCGATGGCCCGTTCCTGGCCGGTCCCGATCCCAGCCTGGCGGACCTCTACCTGGCCCCCGTGCTCGCCAAGTTCGCCGCGACCGATCCAGGGCACGAAGCGCTCTATCGCCGGCCTCGCCTTGCAAGATGGTGGCGCTCATGGTGCACGCGCCCCAGCATGATCGTCACGCGATGGCAAGGAGACGCTGGGTGAGCGTCTTCCATGAGTCCGAACTCGAGAGATATGCGCGTCACATCGTGCTGCATGAGATCGGCGGGCCTGGCCAGCAGCGCCTCAAGGCAGCGCGCGTCCTTGTGATCGGTGCGGGTGGTCTGGGCTCCCCGGCTCTGCTCTACCTCGCGGCAGCGGGCGTCGGCACGCTCGGCATCGTCGATGATGACGAGGTTTCGCTCTCCAATCTGCAGCGACAGGTCATCCACCGCACCGAGGCAATCGGCACATCCAAGGTCGAGAGCGCTCGTATGACCCTGGGTTCAATCAATCCACACACACGCGTGGAAACGCATCGAACACGTATCACGGAGACCAACGCGGCCGCTATGATACGCGACCATGATGTTGTGCTGGACGGGTCCGACAACTTCGAGACGCGCTATCTGGTTAATGCCACCTGCGTTGCCGAGAGACGTCCACTGATCTCGGCGGCGATCGGACGCTGGGACGGGCAGCTTTCCGTGTTCCGGCCCTGGCTGGGTGGGCCATGCTACGCCTGCGTGTTCCCAGAGGCGCCGCCACCCGGCACCGTGCCGGCCTGTGCCGAGGCAGGCGTTCTGGGGGCGATGGCGGGCGTGATGGGCACGATGCAGGCGGTCGAAGCGGTGAAACTGATCACCAACAGCGGCGAACTGCTGGATGGGCGACTGTTGATGTACGATGCCCTCGGCGCCGAGACACGGACGATCAGGATTGCCAAGGCACCCAACTGCACAGTCTGCGCTGCGACCTGAGCCGAGACGCTGCTGCGCCATCCCGCGTTTGTCATACTGCCGTCGGTCGCGTAGGGTCGCACGATTGAAAACAACAGAGAGGCTGGATAGATGCGCCTCATCCGAACGGCATTCCCTCTCGTTTCGATCTGCGTCGCTGCATTGCTCATCGATCGGCCCGCCACCGCTGCAACCGAATGCGCCGAGCTCTACGATCACACCAAACCCTGCATCTTCAGCGGCGGCACCTATCGCGCAGAAGTCCCGGAGACGCCGGCGCCGGGCAACGGATATCCATCCGTTCTCCTCCTCCACGACGCGGGGCAGAGCGCTAAGCAGATTATGGAGAACCGCGACCTCGTCGATGCGTTTCTGAAACAGGGCTACGCAGTGATTGCCCCGGACGCGCTCCGCCGCCGAAATCTCAGGTACAGTGCAGGAGGGTCTATCGGGTCCATCAATCGGGGACTGATCAGTAGAAATTCTGCTGCCTATCTCGGCGTGAGCAAGAAAAGGTTTCTGGTGCGAAACTCAGCCGGCAAGATCAGGCCGATCAGATGGGGTGAGGATTCTGGTTGGTACTACTACAACACCGATCGTGTCTGGTTCGCAGGCAGAAACTACAGCCAGCTCGACCCAGGTGTGAGGACCCGCCGCCTTGGACGCGACGAGATACGCTTTCTGCGCAAGGTTCTTGCCAAGGCGAGCGACAAGTACGGCGTGAATCCGGTGCCAGAGCTGATCATTGGGATTGGACACGGTGGCTCACTCGTCTGGCAGATCGCCTGCTATGCGCCGGACCTAGGGCGCGTACTCGCTCCGATAAACGGCGCTTTCTGGAACAAGCTGCCAAAGCGTTGTTCCTCTGGCGCAAACCTAGTGCACACGAACCATCGACATGACAAGTTTTGGCCGCTCAAAGGTTCCGCAGGAAATGAGCGGAAATTCGCGCGCATCAGAATCGCACGCAACATCGACTTGATACTCGCATCAGACGTTTGCACCAACATCCCAGAGATCAAGCGGAATCCAATTCCCACCTACACTCTCACCACCTGGAAAGACTGTCGTGAACAGACCGTTGTCGAACTCATGGTGATGGATGAGGCCTTTGCATTTCAGCAATGGTGGATAGACGCAATGATGGAGCGCATAGCTCAGAACAGACCCGAGCCGCTCGAGGCAGCCACTGAAGCGCCGGTTAGTCTTCGTGAGCTCAACACGTTGCCACGCGTCGATGGTGGTTTTCGCAAGCCCGGAGACAGGTCGCCATCTCGGTTCAAGCGCCCATGATCACAGCGCAGTATCTGGCCTGTCACCGCAACAAATTTTTTCGCGTCTTGCCGCGAGTCGATCACTCGTTCTGACCGTCCTGCGGTTCGTGGCCAGCGCCACGTTCAGCGCTCACTCGGACGCAACCGAGATGTCGACCCAAACCAGCCGGTGATCAGAACTTGCGAGTGTTCGTCCCCGCGTTGCCACAAGTCGGGCCAGCGGATCGTCCGGTTCTGGCCAGAAAACACCAGCGCCAGTGACGTCCAGATCATCAGACGTCAGCACATAGTCGACCCGCATGTTGCCCGGCCCACCATTGTCGCGCCAGTCGGCCGTATCACGCGCAGCGTCGCCAATTTGTGCTGCGTTGGCGCCCGCCTGTGATGCTGCTGCGGCGACCGCACCTGCGCTGACCGGTTCGGGGTCGCGCACCCTTGGATGTTCAAGCAGGTCTCGGATTGCCCCATCTCGCCCCTCCCCGTCCTTCGGATCGGCGTTCAGATCACCCAGAACCACGAACGGGGACGCCGCAGGCAAACCGCCGGACTGGCCCGCATCATCTACGATCCATTGTGCACCATCGATATAGTCGACCCAAAAGCGGATTTCGTCAGAGTTCCTGCGCCCGTTTCGGTTCTCGGGACCGTCGAAGACCGGAGGCGTCGGATGACTCGCAAGCAGATGCACCAATTTGCCATCGGGCAGCGTCACGGACACATCCCAATGACTTTTCGAGCTGAGCCGCAGTGCTTCCCAAACTTCATCCGCATGAAAGCCAGACCCATCTGGATTCATCGGCCGCAGAGCATCAGGCATTGCCGCCCACTTCAAGAACCGAAAGGTGCGCGTCACTCCCAAGGGATGAATGCTCAGCAGCGCCATGCCGTATTGCCCCGGAAAGCGCCCATAGCCATAGGCGTCTTCGGGACCCATCGCCTTGCCGTCACCGTTCAGGTCAAATCCCGTCGGCTCTCCGGTGTTCACCGGCGCGATAAAGCGGTGCGGATAGTCGAAGCCCGGCACCTGGCCGGCCCCCTCTGCCAGCAACGCCACAAAGTCGGCCAGCGCGCGGCCCTCGGGGTCATGGTCGATCTCGTTCAGCAGCAGGATGTCCGGGCGCACCCGCAGGATGATCTCGGCGGCCGTCAGGATCTGTGGATCGCGCTTGGCGATATCCTGGATCAGCACGCCCGCCCCCTTGCGGTTCATGTTGGCGTTGAAGCTGGCGACCCGCACCACGCCCTCGGCCTTCGTCAGGTCAAGCGCCGTCACGGGACCCGGAGCGCACAGCCAGAAGCAGAGCGCCACCAACCCGCCAAGTCTGAGATGTCCGAGCATGTCGACCCCGGCCCTCCGCCACCGCTTGCCTGCATCGCTACAGGAAGGTCAGCGCGCTGATATCGCGGATGATCTCGCCCTCGGCCACGTTCTTGGACCGGCATGTCCGCTGGTCCCCGCTCCTCACCGTGATCGTGGCCGGTCGGCTGGACGTGAACTCCCAGTAGCTCCCGAACTTGTCGCGCAGCTGGTAGACGGCATTGACCAGAACGCTTGTCTGACCGGGGCTGTTCTCGCGCACGCGCAGGTTCATCTTGCTCCCGCGCAGCGTCAGGTTCGTGTCGTTGCGCGCAGCATACGGCACGGTTTGCCCGAGCAGGCCCTGGTATCGCCATGTCCCGCAATCGATGTATTGCGAGCGGCTGCCGGGCGCGAAGCCCAGAACCATCAGCCCGGAATCCTTTTCGAAGGTCTGGATGGTGAACGTGCTCTGCGCGGCATAGTCGATCAGCGCCGTCCAGGTCTCGTCGAACCCCGCCGCCACCAGGGCCTGATTGTCGGTCGAAGGCGGCCCCGCCGGGGGTTGATAATTCTGGCACGCGGCGGTGGCCGCGGCTGTGCAGAGGACGACCATCGCCCGCAGAGACCCGAAAATTCCGTGAAACATCCCATCCTCCAAAAACCCGAAGGATCAAGCGTTTCACAGTTCAGGCCGCGAGTAAATGCCGCGCGGTCCGGAGGGGTCCGCGCCAGGGTTCGCGCCTTCGGTCAGGCACTCGCCTTTGACAGCCAAGGCATCTCCTGATCGCGCTTGGCCTCGTAGGAGGCGATGGCATCCGACTGCTGGAGGCTTTCGCCGATCTCGTCCAACCCGTTCAGCAGCGCGTGCTTGCGGAACGGATCCATCTCGAAGCCGATCGAACCACCGTCGGGCCCGGTTATGGTCTGGTTCTCGAGATCAATCGAGACCACGGCGTTTGCACCGCGCCCGGCATCGTCCATCAGCTTGTCGACATCCTCCTGCGGCAGGACGATCGGCAGGATGCCGTTCTTGAAGCAGTTGTTGTAAAATATGTCGGCGAAACTCGGCGCTATGACGCAGCGAATGCCGAAGTCGAGAATGGCCCAAGGCGCATGCTCGCGGCTCGATCCACAACCGAAGTTCTCACCTGCCACCAGAATCTTTGCGCTCCGGTAAGCCGGTTGATTGAGCACGAAGTCGGGATTCTCGTTGCCCTGATCATCGTAGCGCATTTCAGCGAAGGCGTGTTTGCCGAGTCCTGTGCGCTGAATCGTCTTGAGGAACTGCTTGGGAATGATCATGTCGGTATCGACATTGATCATGTCCATTGGTGCCGCAACACCGGTCAGCGTGGTGAACTTCTCCATGGCGTCCTCCTCACATGCGCGGCTGGTAAAGCATGCCGGTCAACGGGACGCAAGAGTGCTACCGAGAGATCACACTTCGGTGGGACGCCGCAGCGTTAGGGAACTTTGCGCCCGATCAAGCGTATATTGCGCGTGCGAACGAACACTATGGAGCTTTTAATGAGCATCGAACTGGTCGGGCTCGCGATCATCGCGGTTCTGGCTTTGGACATTTGGGCCGTGATCTCGGTGGTCAATTCACGCGTGCCCACGCACCGAAAGGTGCTGTGGTCCAGCGTGATCTTGGTCTTCCCGATCGCCGGCTTTCTTGCCTGGCTGGCCGTTGGCCCGCGTGAAACTGTATACCCGTTCTGACTGCGCAGACTGTAAACTAAAGTTGTTTCATTTATGTGATTTGCCGGGCCGGGTGGCCTTCTTCTGATTTGCGGCGCAGTTCGAACTTCTCTCCCCGCGGCTCAAGCGGCCCAATCAGCGTGACCCGAAACGTGGTGTCGCTGAGATCACGCGTGCATTCGCCGCCGATCTGCTTGGCGAATCCGTCCATCAACCGCGACCCGATGCCGGACGGACCAGTAGAAACCTTGGGCGGCGCGCTCGGGTCTCGGAGGAGATTCTCGATGGTGAGCGCAAACCGGGTGTCCTGCCTGTGAAGCTCGATGTTCACGGCAACGGACCGGCCGATAGAGCCGTGCTTGAAGACATTGCTCACAGCCTCGGTCAGAAACAATGCGATCGGTGAGGCGATCTCCGCGGGCACGTTGATGGGTGCCAATGTCATACGGAACTCGACCCGTGAGCGCGCCGGTGCAAGAGAAGCGCGAAGATGCTCACACAGATCCCGCAGCAACTCGTCCAGCGCCACCGAATCCAAGCGTTCCGTAGCGTAGAGGTGCTGGTGGACCAGCGCGAGCCCATGGATGCGATCCTGCACCATCTGCATCGACTGCTTCTCGGTGTCGCGATCCGAGCGGCGCAATTGCATGTTCATAAGGCTAGATATCATCTGGAGATTGTTCTTCACGCGATGATGAACTTCGAGCAGCAGCGACTTCTGGACGGCAACCATTTCCTGCAGCGCCGTTTCACGTTGTGAGAGGTTGCGGGCCATGTCGCGCACAGCGTCACCAAGGCGCTCGATTTCACTCGGAGCGCCCTCAAGACGCTGGATCTGGGTGTCGAGCTGGCCACGCCCCAGGCGCCCTGCAACACGTTGCAGATAAATCACGTGCCGTGTTACCAGCCGGTCGATCGCAACACCTGCGACGATCACTGCGATGAGCCAGAGCAACACCGGCGTCACAACGCCCAGGCCCTGAGGGCCAAGCAGAATCTCCCCGACACTGACCACTGGCGATGCGATCACAGCCCAGAGCTGGCCGGTGATCAGCGGCTCAACGAAAAACTTGCGACGTTCACCGTCCACTGCCCGTGCGTTGACGACGCGCTTCACACCCGAGAGTAGATCCTCTTTTTCCGGCGGCAGCCACTCACCGACGGCTGCCGGGTTGCGCGCAATGATCTCCCCATGCCGCCCCAGCAGCGCGAAGGGACGGTCCGCCATATCGGATGCGGCAATCGATCGGATCAGGGTGAGGTCGATCCAAAGGCCTAGCGCAACCGCATCATCGGTGGGACTTGGCATTGGATAGAGCGCGAGAAGGATCGGCGTCTCGCCTTCCGCGGCTCTCGGTGCCCCGAGCATGAACCGCGGCTGGTTGACGAAGTCCCGCCATGCCCAGTTGCCGCCAATTTCTGGCTGCTCTTGGGTTGCACAGGTTGATGTGCCTGTGCTCGAGAAAATCACCGCATGCACAAACCGCGGATCGTCCTTGGTTACGTCGCTCAGCGCCGTGACGCAGGCCTCCGTGAACTCCGTGAGCGCGCGCAGTTCACGGACGGCATCGCGCATGTCTTTCCGGATCTCCAGAAACGCTACACGCTCATCCTCCGCAGAGTTCTGCAAGCCAGCCGCAATCAGGCGCTCGCGCTGCGCGACAACGTTCTCGACGTTTGTCAGCGCCTGCACCACGGCAAGGACACCCGCCGGTGCCATTGCCGCTGCAAGGATCAATGCGAATTGAACTCGAAGCCTACGCCAGCCTGACAAGAGGCTAAGCAGCTGCATGCTCAGAAGGACTGCGCCGCTCGATCGACGCCGCGTGCGGCGGCGGCAAGCGTTTCGCCGTTGGTGGCGATCGGATCACCGTCCGCCGCCCCCATCAGCTCGGTCAGGCGCTGGCGCGCCCGGCTTACCCGACTTTTGACCGTTCCTGCGGCACAACCGCAAATCTCGCCAGCCTCGTCATAGGAAAAGCCACAGGCGCCGACCAGTATCAGAGCCTCGCGCTGATCGTCGTTGAGCTGCTCGAGCGCCACCTTGAAGTCGCGCATCGCCAAGTGACCGTCATGCGCGGGCTTCTCGGCGAGCCCCCCGGTCAGTGCACCATCGATGTCTTCGACTTCACGGCGGCGGCGGCGCATCTCCGAATAGTAGGTGTTCCGCAGAATAGTGAAGAGCCAGGCACGCATGTTGGTGCCCTCGCGATACTTCTCGCGGTTCGCCCATGCCTTGACCATGGTTTCCTGTACCAGATCATCGGCGCGGGAGGGATTGCGGTGAAAGGTGCGAGCGAACGCGCGTACCGACGGCAGCGTGTCTATCAGATCATCCTGGAAGCGATCACTCATCTACGACGCTCCGCCTCGGCGAGCTTGTCCAGCAGCTGCAGCAGATGATCCGGCAAAGGCTCCTGCGCCGCCTCGTCATAGATGCGCCGCAGGTTGGCTGTGATCGGGTCATCACCCTTTTCGCCCAGACGGACGATCAGCGGTTCTTCGTCTTCACCGCTCATTTGCTCGTTTTTTGCCACGCTCTGCGGGCTCCTCGGTGACGTGTGATAAACTGGCATCGCCCGGCCGACTCGTTGTAAGCAAAGAGTTCGGCGGAACCAACGCAGTAGTGCCGCGTTGGTTCCGGCGGCGGGCAAAACGCCGGAGGGCAGCTAAAAATGAGCGGCACCGCAAATGACAGCGGAAGCAACCGAACCAACCTATCGGATCTGATCGCACCGCACCTACCATATCTGCGGCGATTCGCGCGCGCTTTGTGTGGTGAGCAGGCGGCAGGAGATGCATTTGTGGCTGCAACGATCGAGGCGATGATCGCCGATCGCGATGCCATTGATCTGAGCCTGCCTCCACGTGCGGCTCTGTATCGCTTGTTCCATCAGATCTGGTCCAACTCCAAGACCACCGAGATCAGCACCGGGGCAGGCAAGCCAGCCATCACAAGCGCTCAACTCAGGATCGCGCGTCTCACGCCCCGATCACGCCAGATGCTCTTGCTGACGACCGTGGAAGATTTCTCGCTGCAGGATGCCGCCGACATCATTTCGGTTTCCGTTGACGAGGCCGAGGTTCTCACGGATGAAGCTCGCGACGAACTTGCCCGCCAGATGCGGTCGCGCGTTATGATCATCGAGGATGAACCGATCATCGCCCTGGACCTCGAAAGCATCGTTGCGAGCATGGGCCACGACGTTGTCGGTATCGCGGATACACGCGCGAGTGCTCTGCGCATGGCCCGCTCCACTGCGCCTCAGCTCGTTCTGGCGGATATTCAGCTCGCCGATGGCTCCTCGGGCATAGACGCGGTCGAGGACATTCTCAACGAAATGACGATGCCCGTGATCTTTGTCACCGCCTTCCCAGAGCGTCTGCTGACCGGCGAGCGCCCGGAACCCACCTTCCTGGTGACCAAGCCGTTCAAGACCGATACGGTGGAAGCTGCGGTCAGTCAGGTGCTGTTCTTTAATACGTCGAGCGCGGACGCCGTCGCCTAAGCCGCTTCGGTGCAGCCGCCGCTGCCCAAACCGACGCCGGTCAGAGCCCGAAGCGCAGGTGCACAGAGCCGAATTTCGCCAACCCGTCCTGACCCTTGAATTCTTCGGTCCGGAACACCTGGGTGTAGGTGACTTCAACCCCTTCGAACTGCAGCGCGATTCCGGCCTGAAAGTCGCCGACAAGGCGGCGCGGGTCGACACCGTCAACGCCGTCACGGAACGTGTTTCCTTGAAGGAAGATGTTCCGGCCAACCGCGCGGGCCTCGGCTGAAGCAAAGAAGTACCAGCCAAATCCGTTTACAGGTTGAAAGAAGCCCGGGCCGGACACTGCCGGGCGGATGCGGGGCGGTCCGTAGTTGTCCTCGAGCCTGTCACCGATCCGCATGGTCAACCCCAGTGCACCCGAGGTATCGACGTTGCCAAGAGCCATCGAAAAGTGCGGAGCCGCATCGACCTGAAGGCCGAACAGTCCGGGCTCGAAGTCATAGAGGAACCGATACTTCCTTTCCCAAAGCAGACGAAAGCCGGGCTCGTTCCGAAGCTGGAAATCCCAGCCGTTCGGCTCTTGAGCGTCAATCACCTCATGCACGAAGCTTTGTGTCTGCTCGCCGAGGGCGGCGGGTCCCACAACACCGATATCGAGGGCGATGGTGTCGAGCTGATCGCCTGAGTCCGCGACGATCCCGAAGGAGCCATAGAGAAATCCCGCGTATGGGCGGTCGTCCGCAGGCGGCACCACCAGCGAGATGTCCCCCGGTGTGTAAAGATTCTGACCGACGGCATAACTCACATACCAGTCATTGGCATCGGTCAGCCAACCCAACCCACTGCGCGCAAGTCGCCCCCAAAGCGGAAGATCGTTGCGAGCCGACAGATAGTCTATGCGAATGCCGTTCGTGTAGTCCTGATCGGTGCCGCCGAAGATGTCGTTCTCGAACGTGAAACCGAGTGTGCCGCCTTCTGATACCGGGTGCGCAAACGTCTCCTCAGCCGCGGCCGGCAAGGCGACAATCGCGGTGCAGACAGCGACCGCAAACAATGGTTTCTGCATGTGGCTCGGTTCTCTCGCTCCGGCGGGGATACGCAGGCGCAGCCGCTTCGGTTCCCCAACCGTACGGCCGCCGCCTGGTGTCGTCAGCGCCGCGACAGCTTGACTGGCCGGCGATAGAAGATGTGGTCACCGATGCGGGCGGTCTGGACCATCTTGCGGGCCCACTTCGGGTTCACGTGGGTGGCGTGATAGTACATCGCCCGCCCTGTGAGGACACGCGGCTTGCCTTCGATCATCACCCAGGCGATTTTACCGAGCTTCTCGAAAACGCGCTTGTTGCGGATACGATCCGAAAGACCGTCGCAGCGATAGGAGAACTGGCAGGCATTCTTGCGCGTCTGCCCCTGCTTGATGACCTTGCAGATGGTGTTCGGATAACGCTTTGAGTCGACGCGGTTGAGAATAACCTCTGCCACGGCAATCTGTCCGGGCAGGCTCTCGCCGCGCGCTTCAAAGTACAGCGCCTCGGTCAAGCAGCGCCACTGACCGTTTCGATCTCGTACCTCGACGCGCTCAAAATCCGCGGGATCGAGCCCTCCGCCGAGACTGGTGATGATCTGCTCTTCGGTCATCGAATCCCGCGCACCACCGACCTGGTCTGCGGATTCGAGATCATGGTTCAGCAACTTGCCGATCGCAGCCCTCGGAGCCGTCTCGTCGGCCGGCACCACAAGCGTCTGTGCGGAACCATCATGGAAACCTGCCACACGCGCAAAGTCGCGGGTCTCACGAAACGCGGCGAAGGCGGTTTGCTCTACCCGCAAGACGTCCCGTACGGTTTCGCGGTACGGGCGAAGCTCGTCGCGAAGACCAACAGGCGTGTCCGCGATCGCGGCTTCGCCCACAAGACAGCACGTCACACCCAGTGTGATCGCATGCAGCGCACGGCGGAAGTAAGAGCCACTTCCTTGCGATGTTAGTTCCATGCTTCTCTCCACCACGGGCACCCGGCACAACCATCTTTTAACTGGTTCGCAGCCGAACAGTTCCGTGGCAATTTGCGTCAGAAGCTTATTTCTGCCTCATTCCGCTAAAACCAATCAATTCCCACGCGTTACGCGGTACACCTCATAACATTCTGCAATTTAAGCGGCATTCGCAATGTATTCATGAGAATGCTTCTCTAATCGCGTCAGAAAGTCGCGAATTAACCATAAAGGCGTTCTGAAATAGTGCAGATTCATTAACTTGAGGGATACGTGCAGACACATGACGCCAACCTTCCGAACCGAATCGTGCAGTGATTCGCTGCTTGAGCCAACGCATCGCTTGTGCCCTGTGGCGCTCGGATGCGGTGTCTCGGCCGTCAGCAATTGCGACGTCGAGCGCGGTTGTCAGCTCATCGATCCCGGTTCCGTCACGCGCAGAGCACGCGATCACATGAACACTCGGTGACGTCAACGAAAGGCTCGCGCGCAAGTCCGAGACCGCACGGCGCGCCGGGGCGCCAATATCGGCCTTGGTCACCACAACGAGATCGTGAACCTCCATGATGCCAGCCTTCATGAACTGCAAGGCATCGCCTGCCGCGGGCTGCGCACAATAGACAACTGTGTCGGCGGTCTCGGCAATCGCCGTCTCAGACTGACCGACGCCGACCGTCTCGATGATCACAAGATCAAAGAGCGCACGCATCACCACAAGCGCCGGAAAGGTCAGGTCAGCCACGCCGCCGAGACGGTCACGCGCCGCCATGGATCTTACGAACACTCCAGGGTCACCAGGATCCGTGGTCAATCGCGTTCGATCTCCAAGAAGTGCGCCTCCGGAGCTCTGCGAGCTCGGATCAACCGCGATCACGCCCACGGTTTTCTCGGTCTGCCTGAACGCCGGTATCAGCGCATCGATGAGCGTTGATTTGCCTGCGCCCGGTGGTCCGGTGAACCCGATCGCATGGCCTCTCTGTGCAGCAAGCGCCTCATCGAGCAGCACCTGCGCACCATCACCCTCGGTCTCGACCAGAACAAGCGCGCGGGCGAGGGCTGACTTGCCGCCACGCCTCAGATCACCAAGCGTCATTCGCCACCCCGAGCCGCGCGGATCGCTGCTTGCGCCGCTGCAAGGCGGGCGACTGGAACGCGAAAGGGCGAGCACGAGATGTAGTCGAGCCCCACCTGATGGCAAAAGTCGATCGAAGCTGGATCGCCACCATGTTCGCCGCAAAGCCCTATCGAAATGTCATCGTTTCTGCGACGCGCTCGTTCGATCGCGATGCGCATGATCTCACCGACCCCTTCGATATCGAGAGTGTGAAACGGGTCGTGCTCGAACACCTCTTGTGCCACGTAGTCCGGCATGAAACGACCGGCATCGTCCCGGCTGAGACCATAAAGCATCTGGGTCAGATCGTTGGTGCCGAAGCTCAGAAAACCGGCACACCCAGCGATATCACCGGCGCGCAGGCAGGCCCTTGGCGTCTCGATCATCACACCAATGGTGTACTCGACCATGTCTCCGGCCGCGCCTCGTACATCTTCGGCGACCCCGTAGATGGCGCTGGCAATGACCTGCAGTTCGCGCACCGCAGAGACCAGCGGCACCATGATCTCAGGGCGCACGGGTTGCCCGGTAACGCGACCGGAAGCGAGTGCGGCCTCGAAGATTGCGCGCGCCTGCATTTCGTAGATTTCGGGGAACGCGATGCCGATACGACATCCACGCTTGCCAAGCATCGGGTTGAATTCGGCGAGTTCGGCGGCGCGGCGCGAAACGGTCTCGACGGGCACCCCCAGCGAGTCGGCCATTGCGCCCAGCTCGGCGGCGCCGTGGGGTAGGAACTCGTGCAGCGGCGGATCCAGCAGCCGCACTGTCACCGGCCGGCCCGGCATCGCCTCGAAGAGTTGCTCAAAGTCCCCGCGCTGCATCGGACCGAGACGCGAAAGCGCCTGGCGCCGTTCATCCTCGGTCTCGGCGAGGATCATTTCGCGCATTGCGGTGATCCGACCTTGCGGAAAGAACATGTGTTCCGTGCGACACAGGCCGATCCCCTCAGCCCCGAAACTGGCCGCCAGGGCGGCGTCCTGGCCGGTATCCGCATTGGCCCGCACACCAAGACGACGGACATCGTCCGCCCAGTCGAGCAGCGTGGCGAACGCGCCCGTGGTCTCGGGCTGGATCATCGGAACTGTGCCGGCGAGCACATCTCCCGATGTACCATCGACGGTGACCACATCTCCCTCCGAGAACACCCGCCCGTCCATCGTCGTCAGCTGCCCACCCGATCGGTCGAGCACCAGATCCTTGGCACCGACGATGCACGGTTTGCCCAGACCACGTGCCACAACAGCTGCATGACTGGTCATGCCGCCTCGCACAGTCAGCACCGCCTTCGCCGCATGCATGCCGCGGATGTCTTCGGGGCTGGTTTCAATCAGCGCCAGAACGGCTGCTCCGTTCTGAGCGGCGACACGTTCGGCGGCTTCCGGAGAGAACACCAGCGGGCCCGAGGCCGCGCCCGGCGACGCAGCCAGACCTGCGCCGACGCGGTCGCGGGCCGCCGATGGATCAATCGCCGGATGGAGTTGCTCTTCGAAATGCACAGGATCAATGCACATCAGGGCCTGATCACGTTCGAGTGCGCCAGTTCCCGCCAGGTCCACGGCGATCTGCACAGCAGCGCGAGACGAGCGCTTTGCACGACGCACATCCAACACGTAGATGTCGTCGCCTCTTCGCGTGAACTCGATGCTCACCGCATCACCAATGACGGATTCGAGCCGGTCGCCCGCCTTGCGCAATGCTGCGAAAGCCGCTGGCGCGGCCTCCTCGAGCGAGAGCTCGCGAAGTCCAAGAGCTGCGCGTTCGTCAGACGTCAACACGATGGGTGTGCGCAGACCCAGCAGCACGTCTTCGCCCTGGGCATCCGGAAGGTAGCGGCCGGTCAAAGAAGGGCGGCCGTTGGCCTCATCGCGGAAGCGGGCATACCCGGCACCGCAACCCTCTCCGAGCCCAAGCACCATTTCCTGCACGATGACGGCGAGCGGTGTCTCTGGGTCCTGGCCCAAGGCGGCCCGCCGGCGCTGCGACCTCGGACTGGACCATGTGCGTGACAGACCAGAAACCGCCCCGTGCACCTGAGCCTGAGGGCACTGGGGAAACACCGACCCGCACTCACGCAAAATCAGTTCGAGGCACATGTCAGCAAGCTCTCGGAACTGATCCCCTGTCAGCTGGGCATCGGTTTTTGCGTCAGCCAGGCGCAGTGTGTCGTAGAGTGCGTACTCAAAATCCTCGCCCTCCAACCCGAGAACCCCGGCACCATAGGCGTGGATCAGTCTACGATAGAGGTCCGGCGCGGTGCGTGGTCCATGGACGTCCGCGAGCGTGTTGAGGCGCTCTTCGGTCACGCCGACATTCAGGATCGCGGTCGCACTGCCACCCGCGCCCTCGAAGCCAGGCACCGAGGGGCGTATCGCCACCAGAAGGGGATTCCCGAGACGGTGCAGGGCCTCGTTTATTGCATCCGCATGGGAGGCGGGATCAGCCGACAGTTCGGGCGGCAGAACAAAGCCCGCGGGCACGGCAAGCCCGGCCGCTGCGGCCTCAGCCAGCACAGCGGCCTTCTGGCCATGGCACTCGGGGTCCGGCGTCGCACCTGCCAGCCCAATCCACGCGATGTCGGGCTCACGCGTCATGCGCTTCTCATACAGCCAGCATGCTGCAGCGCACAAGACCGCCGCCGCGCTGGACATCCGCTTGCCAGAGATTGGCACGAAAATGCCACCTGCGCGTCCGGAGACACTTGCCAAACAGGCGCAATCACGCAACGTCGAGGCAGAAGAACCGGAGCAGACATGATCGTCTACAAGATTCTCACGGACGAACAGCATGCCGAACTCGAGCGTTCCGGCATCGTCCCGCTCGTGCCCGTGGATGCGACTGATGGCTATGTCCACCTTTCGACGGGCGCTCAAGTCGGAGAAACGGCGGCGCGGCATTTCTCAACGCATGAGACGCTCTGGATGCTGGCATACGATGCCGGAGCGCTTGGACCTGCGCTCAAGTGGGAGCCCTCACGCGGCGGCGCGCTCTTTCCACACCTTTATGGTCGGCTGGACGCAACGTCAGCGCTCTGGTGCCGCAGTTTTGGTCGTGACGGTGATGGCGTCTTCGCGCTCCCGGAAGGCGTAGTGGCGTGAGCGCTCTTGAGCGTCTTGGCCTTGCCGCACTCAAAGCACTCGAGCCGGAAACGGCCCACGTCCTTGCCCTTCGCGCCCTCAAACTCGGGCTTGCGGGAGCACGCGGTCCGATCACGACGTCCCGCCTGAAAACCCGGATCGCGGGGTTGGAAGTTCCGAACCCGGTCGGCACCGCAGCGGGGTTCGACAAGAACGCTCTGGCAGTGGATGCGACACTCGCCGCAGGGTTTGGTTTTGCCGAGGTGGGCGCTGTCACACCGCGCCCGCAATCGGGGAATGCGAAACCGCGGCTGTTCCGATTGGATGCAGATCGCGCCGTGATCAACCGCTTCGGGTTCAACAACCGTGGTCTCTCGCACGTCCGGGCCGCGCTTGCCGATCGCAGGAGATCTGGAATCGTGGGGGCCAATCTGGGCGCGAACAAGGACAGCGAGGACCGAGGCTCCGACTATGTCGACGTGCTCGAGGGTCTGTATCCCGTCGCCGATTTCTTCACCGTGAACGTCTCTTCCCCGAACACCGAGCGATTGCGCGAGCTGCAAGGGCGTGCCGCTCTGGAAACGCTGCTGTCCCGGGTCATCGCGGCGCGCGAAAGCGTTGCCAACGCCACCGGCCACCGCAAGCCGCTGTTCCTGAAGGTTGCGCCTGACCTGTCAAACTCCGAAATCCGGGACATCGGACAGGTGTGTCTTGCGATGAAACTCGATGCCATCGTTGCCACCAACACGACACTGGCGCGTGAAGGGCTGCACTCGCCGCACGCGCGCGAGGCGGGGGGACTGTCTGGCGCGCCGCTCTTTGCACGCTCGACCGAGGTGCTGCGCCAGCTCTACGTCGAGACCGGTGGCGCGATCCCGCTGATCGGCGTGGGCGGCATCTCGACCCCGGAGCAAGCCTACGCGAAGATTCGCGCCGGCGCATCGGCGATCCAACTCTACACGGCAATGGTCTACGAAGGCGTGAGCTTGTGCTCCAGGATCACGTCAGGGCTTGACCAACTGCTCGAGCGTGATGGTATCGACACCGTTTCGAGCGCTGTCGGACGCGATGCCTAATCAGGCGGGAGCCGAACGACGCACGCGACGCTCAAGTGCCGGATAACATGCAAGCAATGTGACTGCGCGCAGCAACAGGAACGCCCAGACCGCGGCCCAAACTCCATGGTTGCCGAAGTGGTCCAATGCGGGCTGACTGACCAAGAGATACCCGGCTCCTGACAACAGCATTGCGTTGCGCATCGCCACACTTTCAGTTGCCCCGATGAAGATGCCATCAAGCTGGAAGGCAGCCCAGCCGATCATCGGCAACAGCGCAATCCAGAGATAGTGCTCCCGCATCACCTCACGAACCGCCTCGACATTGGTGAAAAGGGTGATCACCGGCTCGGCAAGCACCATCATCACGAGCGCGATCAGGACCGACAGCCCAAATGCAGCGGTGGAGCTGACGATGGCCGCACGGCGAAGCATTCGCACGTTGCGTGAGCCCGCAGCCTGGCCGACGAGCGACTCGGCCGCAAGCGCAAATCCGTCCAGGCCATACACCGCTATGTGAAAGAGCTGCATGAGTATGCCGTTCGCCGCGAGCACAATATCGCCCTGCATCGAACCAAGACGCATGTGCCATGTGAACGCAGCCATCAACACGGTGGTGCGGATAAAGATGTCCCGGTTCAACCGCATCAAGGCCGCAAGTTCCTGCGAGTTCAGGAGCCGCGCGAGTTCTGGGCGCCATGCCGGAAACAGCGCACGCATCCGACCGCGTGCGCACCAGAGGCCCCAGCCAAAGCCGATCCAGGCGGCGATCAAAGTGCCAAGCGCTACCCCATCCACATCCATGCCGAACCCAAGCACGAACAGCAGATTGAGAAGCACGTTGGAGATCGACACGATCAACTGGATCTCGAGCAATCGGCGCGTCAGCTCCTGCCCTGCGAACCAGCCCATCAATGCAAAATTCGCAAGCTCGGCTGGTGCCGCCCAAATCCGGATCGCGAAGTAGGTCCCCGCGAGAGATTCAGCCTCGGCAGAGCCCTCGAAGATAGCCATTGTCGCGGCAAGCAAAGGTGCCTGCGCCGCGATCAGTGCAAGGCCGATAGCACCCGCAATGATCAGCCCGCGCACCAGCACGTTGATCACGCGCCGCTTGTCGCCTGCGCCCAACGCCTGTGCTCCCAGAGCACCCGCCCCGAACTGCAGGAAGTTGAAGAGCGAGATCAGCAGAGTGATCGCTCCGGTCCCGAGAGCCACGGCGGCCAGGAAAACCGCCTCGCCGAGATTGCCGATGATCGCCGTGTCGATCGCACCCTGAAGCGGTGCAGCCGCGTTCGACAGCACGACCGGCAGCGCGATGGCCGTAACGCGGCGATAGGTGATCTCGCGGGAAGGTTCTTGCTCGGTCATGGCCGGGGTGTCGGTCCGGAACGCCCCAGCCGTGTCGGGGCGGAGCGACTCTAACCCGTTCGCCGGACGCTCACCACCCGGTCCGCGAGCAGCGCAGAGAATTTGCGTGGTCTCCAGGATTAAGCTGAGACGCGCCTCAACCTGTATGCCAGTCGAAAATCACAGCAGCAGCTTTGTCAGCCCAGGCGTCATACACCTTGGGTCCCGGATGAAAGCCGTCCTCAGCCATATCTGACGGATCGAGCGTTTCGTCGAACGGCAAGTGAAGAACCCGCGCGGTTTCCCCTACCAACCTTGCAAGGTCGCGATCGAACGCCCGCGCCTGTCCGCCCAGGTACCATCGAAGCGGTTGTGGTAAGGCCACAAAGCGATCCACAGGTGGCAGAGCAGAAGCAACAACCAACTTTGCGCCGTGCCTCTCGAGCAGTCTCGTCACCAGCCGTTGATAGGCAGCGAGCCATGCAGCCCGAGAGACTTCTGTGGTCACGTCATTCACACCGAGTGACACCACAACGACGTCAAATTTGGCGTTGCTCAGATCGTTCAGCGCATTGAGCCCGTCCGTTGTCGTCCAGCCGGTTTTGGCCTCAACGGTCCATCGCACCCGAAGTCGAGGAGCCAGCCGGATTAACAGCCGGCCGCTCAATGCATCGTCTTGGTGCGCCACACCCACGCCGGCGGCTGAAGAATCTCCAAGTATCAGGAGCGACAATGTGGGGCCGCTGCCGATCTCGCCTTCCCGCGGGCCCTGGGGTTCCGGCATGCGCAGGATATCCCTCCGGACGCGCCGTCCCTGCATCAGCAGCACTGGTCCGAGTGCCAGTCGAACAGCGCCGAACATGCGCCTAGCCCGCCGGCATGAGAAAGCTGCCTCGCAGCATCGCAATGGGACGATTGCGCGCGTCTTGCCATGCCTCGACATGGACGTTCGCCACGCGGCGCCCGGACTTCAGCACACGTGCGCGGGCAAATGTGTCGCGCGGGCGGCCTGATCGCAGGTAGTCGATTGTAATGTCGATGGTCTTCGGCATGGGCGGGAAGCGACCCTCGTCGATGTCGTCCGCCTCTGCCCCCCCGGCCTCCATGATCGTCCAAGCCTGATCCCAGGCCAGTTGAGTAAGTGCCGTGATCTCCAGGAACGCCCCTGTCACGCCACCATGCAGCGCGGGCAGCACCGGATTGCCGATCAAGTCCTCGGTGTAGGGCAACCGAGCGGTGAGCTCATCCCCCAGCCGATCGAAGCGCACGCCGATGAACCGATTGTAGGGCACGGCCTCGGTGAGGCAGGCAAGGGCCGCGTCCGATTTCGCTTCGCGGCGGGCCTGTGCGTCGAGCCCACTCATGTCTTGTCCTCCGCGCGCTTGGATTTTGGCCGGTTGATGATGAAGGCTCCCGCCGCCGACGCCACCGGATCGGTCGGATCGTCATGGTAGGCGACAGCGCGCGCAAACCCGATGGACCGTGTCATGCGGTAACACTCCGCCTTCGCATAAACCGTCAGGCCAACGGTTGCAGGTCGCATGTAGTCGATCCGAAGATCGAGCGTCGCACACCCGGTCAGCTTTTGCGGCATGGAGAGCACAGCCGAACCGCACGCCGTGTCGAGAAGTGCTGTGATCACCCCGCCGTGAAGCACGCCGGTCTCCGGATCGCCAACCAGCTTGACCTGATAGGGCACCGAGATCAGCGCCTCGCCATCTTGGGAGTGGTGGAGTCGCATCCCGATCTCCCGCGAGTGCGGCAGCGCCTTCATCAGCTTTCCCGTGCTGCCCTGATCCTCCATGACCAAGGGCGGCGCCCGGCTGTCATCGTCTGCCATGTCTTCCCTCTCCTCGTACAGCGCAGAAGGGTGAGCAGCACGGCACCCACAGATCACTGCTGTTCACCAAATCTTTATTGACGCGCACGTCAACTTGATACTTGACGTGCACGTAAGGCAAGCCCATGTTCCCGTCGCAATCGAGATAAACAGAGAATCGCAGATCACAATGACCGAACAGACCTACTCCATCGGCCAGATGTGCGCCGACTTTGAAGTCACCCCTAGGACGCTCCGTTTCTATGAGTACAAGGAACTGCTGGCTCCAATTCGCGAGGGTCAACGCAGGCTCTTTACACCGACCTGCCGGGCGCGCCTGAAACTGATCCTGCGCGGCAAGCGCTTCGGCTTTTCGCTGGCCGAGATCAAGGACCTGCTGGACCTCTACGACTTGGGAGACGGTCAGGTCACCCAGCTTTCCGAAACCCTGAAGACAGCCGAACGCCATCGCGCCGATCTCCTCGCACAACGCGACGCGCTGACGGAAGCAATCGTCGATCTGGACGAGCAAATCGCGCTGGTCCGCACGATGCTCGACACCAAGGCCAGCGCAACCGCTGCCCAGTAGCCGCACCGCATCTCACAGCCTGATCAGGATACAGACATGCCGCACTACGAACCACCGCTCCGCGACTACCGCTTCGTCCTCCACGAAGCCCTGAAAATCCAAGAGGAAACCGGGATCGAGGGCTATGAGGAAATGACAGAGGACTTCACCTCGGCCGTCCTCGACGAGGCAGGCAAGATCGCCCGCGACGTACTGGCCCCGATCAATCAGACAGGCGATCAGCAAGGCTGCCGCCTCGAGAACGGAGTCGTCTACACCCCCGAAGGCTTCAAGAATGCCTGGCAGATGCTGGTCGACGGCGGCTGGCCCTCGATGGAGTGCGACCCGGAGTATGGCGGCCAGGGCATGCCCTCGGTCCTCAACATCTGCGTCGGCACGATGCAGTCTGCCGCCAACATGGCGTTCATGATGTACCAGGGCCTGACCCATGGTGCCTATTCCGCCCTCCACGCTCACGGCACGGAGGAGCAGAAACAGACGTACCTGCCCAAGCTGGTGTCTGGCGAGTGGACCGGCACCATGAACCTCACCGAGCCGCATTGCGGAACCGATCTGGGCATGCTGCGCACCAAGGCAGTGCCGAATGGCGACGGCTCGTACCACATCTCGGGGCAGAAGATTTTCATCTCGGCTGGCGAGCATGATCTGGCGGAGAACATCATCCATCTTGTGCTGGCCCGCATGCCGGACGCACCGGAAGGCGTGAAAGGCATCTCGCTCTTCGTCGTGCCGAAGTTCCTGGTGAACGAGGATGGATCGATCGGCAGTCGCAACAGTGTCTCCTGCGGCAAGGTCGAGGAGAAGATGGGCATCCACGGCAACTCGACCTGCGTGATGAACTACGACGAAGCCACCGGATGGCTGATCGGCGAGCCCCACAAGGGGCTGCGCGCCATGTTTACAATGATGAACGAAGCGCGGCTTCTGGTGGGCATGCAGGGTCTTGCAATCGCACAAGGCGCCTACCAGGCGTCAGCGGCTTACGCAAAGGATCGATTGCAGGGTCGGGCCGTCACTGGTGTCGAGAACCCGGAGGGCCCAGCCGACCCACTGATCGTACACCCGGACGTGCGCCGTCTGCTGCTAGACCAGAAGAGCTTCGTCGAAGGCGGCATCGGGTTCGTGAACTGGGTCGCGATGCTGATCGACGCATCGAAGCACCACAAGGACGATGCCGAGCGCGAGCGAGCGAGCCAGATCGTCGAGCTTCTCACGCCCGTGATCAAGGGCTTCCTGACCGAGGAAGGCTACCGGCTCACCTCGAACGCCCAGCAGGTCTTCGGCGGGCACGGCTATATCGAGGAATGGGGGATGTCGCAGTTCGTTCGCGATGCCCGGATCACGATGATCTACGAAGGCGCCACCGGTGTGCAAGCACTCGATCTGGTGGGGCGTAAACTGCCAATGAAGGCCGGCAAGCCGATCATGGCCTTCTTCGACTACGTCAAGGGCTACATCAAAGACAATGAGGACGACCTGCCGCTGGCGCGCGATTTCCTCGAGCCGCTGAAGGCGGCGTCCAAGGATCTGCAGGCGGCGGCGATGTACTTCATGCAGGCGGGGATGAAGAACCCCAACAACGCGCTGGCAGGTTCGGTCGACTTCCTGCATCTCTTTGGACTGGTCTGCATGGGTCTTTGCTGGTCGCGCCAGGCAAAGGCCGCACAACGCGCCATCGAGGCAGGTGCCGAAGATCGGGAGTTCTATCTCAACAAGCTTGCCACAGGGCGCTACTACATGAAACGCGTTCTCCCGGAAACCGGCCTGAGGCTCGCCCGGATTGAGACCGGCGCAGACCCTGTCATGGACCTCCCCGCCGAGGCGTTCTGAGCGAATGGTCCGGCCGCACAATTGCACGCTCGCAACGTGCGGCCTGATCACATTTCCCTGTAGGCGCCCCGGCAAGGTTCTCTTTGTGATTGCCCGGGCGTAGCGTGATAATCGTGAGTCTCGCAGCATCGGTACGGGGGCATCGGTGCTGCGGTCACAAGCCACCTATGGGAGTAGAATGATGAGTGAATATCGACTGCACTGCTTTGCCCAGTCGGGCAACGCCTACAAAGCAGCGCTCGCCCTCGAACTCGCAGGCGCGGACTGGGAACCGGTCTTTGTGGACTTCTTTAAAGGCGCTGCACGCACGCCGGAGTTCGCTGCCATGAACATCATGGCCGAGGTGCCGGTGCTTGAACATGCTGGACGCCATATGAGTCAGACCGGCGTGATCCTGCACTATCTCAGTGACCAGCTCGGTCGGTTCGCACCGACAGATCCGCAGGAGGCCCTGCGCTGGATGTTCTGGGACAATCACAAGCTCACCGCGAACCTGGCCACCTGGCGTTTCATGGCCAACTTCCTGCCGGAAGAGAAGCGCAACGCCGACGTGATCGGCTTTCTCGATGGCCGTGCGCAGGGCGCGCTGAAGGTGCTCGATGCTCACCTGGCGAACCGCGAATGGATTGTCGGCCCCTCGCTGTCGATCGCCGATCTGAGCTGCATAGGCTACCTCTTCTACACCGACGAGTATCCGATCGACTGGGGCGCCACCTACCCGAATGTCACGGCGTGGCGCGACCGCATCGCCCTGCAGCCCGGGTTCCGTCCACCCTACGACCTGATGCCGGGTCATCCGCTCCCATGAGGGGGGTCGGCATCATCGGCGGCAGCCAATGCGGCACCGTACGCTACGGGGCGGCTAGGATCGAAAGTGCGGCCCTCAGCCACGGCCGCATGGATCAAAGCGCGGTCGATGGTGCCTGTTGCTGGATGGTTTCGGCCGTGGATATGGTCATCGAGGGCGGGCCTGGTCGGCTCCGCTCGTCCTCGATCGCCGAGCGCGGGATCAGCGCCCGGCGCGAAAACCCACAGTGCTATCCACCAGTCTGTGGAGGTAAGGTCTGGGTCATGGGCGAGCCCGCCAGGGCCGGCGGCATAACGGACAACACCGCAACCGAATTCATATCCTATCGAAACCTGGCCGGATGCACGGCAGAGGGGGAGCAATGACCGACGCCTATATCTACGATGCCGTGCGTTCACCGCGTGGCAAGGGCAAGAAAGACGGCGCGCTGCACGAGGTGACCAGTCTTCGCCTCTCGGCCAACGTTCTGAACGCGCTCAAGGAGCGCAACGACCTGCCCACCGAGCAGGTCGAGGATGTCATCTGGGGATGCGTGACCCCCGTGGGCGAGCAAGGCGGCGAGATCGCCCGCTCTGCGGTGCTCTATGCCGGATGGGACGAGCGGGCGCCCGGCCTCCACATCAACCGTTTTTGCGCTTCCGGGCTGGAAGCGGTGAATCTGGCCGCCAACCAAGTGCAGGGCGGCGCCGGAGACCTTTACGTCGCAGGTGGCGTCGAGATGATGGGGCGCGTCAAGATGGGCTCGGACGGCTTCGCCATCGGTGTTGATCCCTACCTCGCCATGAAAAGCTACTTCGTGCCGCAAGGCATTTCGGCGGATCTCATCGCCACGAAGTACGGCTTTTCTCGCGACGATGTCGACGCCTACGCGGTCGAGAGCCAGAAACGCGCAGCCGAAGCCTGGGAAGCCAAGCGCTTCGCCAACTCGGTCGTTGCCATCAATGATCAGAACGGCATCCCGATCCTGGACCATGACGAGTACATGCGTCCCGGAACCGACATGCAGTCGCTCGGCTCCCTGAAGGCGAGCTTCAAGGATATGGGCGAGAAGATGCCCGGCTTCGATGCCATCGCGATCATGAAGTACCCCGAAGTCGAGAAGATCAACCACGTGCATCATGCGGGCAATTCTTCCGGCATCGTGGACGGCGCGGCCGCGGTGCTGATCGGCTCGAAAGAGGCGGGCGAACGTCTGGGCCTCAAACCGCGAGCGCGCATACGCAACACAACCAAGATCGGCACCGAGCCCACAATCATGCTCACGGGCCCCGTGCCGGCGACCGAGAAAGCGCTGAAGACAGCCGGGATGCAGATCGGCGACATCGACCTGTTCGAGGTCAACGAGGCGTTCGCCTCGGTTGTGCTGCGCTTCATGCAGGCCTTCGACGTCGAGCACGACAAAGTCAACCCGAACGGCGGCGCCATCGCCATGGGCCATCCTCTGGGCGCCACCGGCGCTATGATCCTGGGTACGGCCCTCGATGAGCTCGAACGTGCGGATAAGGAAACCGCGCTGATTACACTTTGCGTTGCGTCCGGGATGGGAGCCGCTACCATCATCGAACGGGTGTGATGATGGTGGGGTGCGCGCGTGTGGGATTCGGTCGACGTCGTGCTGCGTCAGGACGAGGCATTCGGACCAGAACGGATCGACTACGATCTGTGGATGACCACACTCGACTTTCCCATGATCATGATCTCCGGGGACGATCAGGCCGTCGTCCCGAATCGCTCCGCTGCAGAAGCTTATCTGGTCGAAGTCGAGCGGGCTGTTCGGCGAGATGGGGTGCGCGCGTTCCGCACGCGGATTCTCTCGCACATCCAGCCGACACCGGACATGTCGATTATCTCATCGATGCGCGATCTTCTGAACCGGGATGGCGGCGTGCTGGCCACGTCCATCATGACCTTCACCCTGAAGAAGATCGGCGGCGAGTGGAAGATCACCCAGCTCTTCTTCGACGACTCGATCTACGATCTCAAGGTCTCGGATGCGATGTGGGCCTTGAGACTGGGCCAGCGTCAACGCCAACACTCTCACTAGGCGGCACTCGGTCAACTGACCCGTCTGATGCAGGTGCATCGAACGGCGACGCTCTACGTCGTCCCTAGCGGGCATCCGGAGAAGCTAGAATGGAAGAACCTGTCGACATCGCGACGTGTTTCGGGCCGATCCTTGCCCGCGGCGATTTCCCGGCACTTGCGGCCCGATACGAGTATCCGTGCGTGATCGTACGCGAGGGCAAGCGCCACATTCTCAATTCGGCAGACGAGCTGATCGCAGGCATGCAATCGTGGCAGCGGTCGCTTGTAGATATGGGCATGGTGCACGCCGAGAGCAGAATAGTCGGAGACGTGAACGGCCGGAACGATCTCGCCTACATGACAACCAGGACCTCTTTTCAATGCTCCGACGACCGCGATCTTGGTCAGTCCCAGTTGAGTTACGTGCTCAGAAAGACCGAGGGCCAGTGGAAGATCGTGACGCTCTCGGTCGATGACTGCCGAACGCATAGCCCGGTCAATTGCTGGCTGGACTTGCGCGCCGTCCGCGCCCAGAGCTGAGGGCCGAGTGATGCCTCAGATAGATGTCGCGGCTGTACCTGATCTGACTGGTTCGACGTATCCCGAGCCTTATGCCAGCCAGATGGGGCGCCGATCGTTTCGCGCGCTTGGTGCTGCAGCAGGCTTGACGCAATTCGGCGTCAGCCTGGTGACGATGCACCCGGGCGACACGTCTTCGTTGCGCCACTGGCACTCGCATGAAGACGAGTTCGTCTGGATCGTATCGGGGGAGCTGGTGCTGGTGCAGGATGGTGGAGAGACCATGCTACGCGCCGGGGATGCGGCCGGCTTCAAGGCAGGCGATACGAACGGTCACCATCTCATCAACCACTCGTCGGCGGATGCGCAGTTCCTCGCCGTTGGCCCGAATGACCCGAACGACGTCTGCACCTACTCCGACGTTGATCTCGCCTTTCATGCAAAGTCAGGTCTGTTTACCCGCCACGATGGCACGCCTTTGGAGGATTGAGATGCCCAAGATCGACATCGACACCGCGCCGTCGCGCACAGGATCGTCATACCCGGGCGATCTCAAACGCAGCAACGAGGATAAGCTGCGGGTGCGGCTGGGCGATGCCGTGGGGCTGACCCAGTTCGGCGTGAATCTCTCGACCATCCCGCCCGGCAGTGCCTCGGCGCTGCGCCACTGGCACAAGCACCAGGACGAATTCGTCTGGGTCGTCGATGGCGAGGTGGTACTTGTGGACGACAGCGGCGAGACGGTGCTGCGCACCGGCGACGCGGCAGGCTTTACTGCGGGTGATGGCAATGGGCACTGCATCGTCAACCGCTCGGACCGTCCTGCGAAGATTCTCGAGGTCGGCACCCGGACGCCCACCGAGCACGTGCAGTATCCCGACAACGACCTGGTCCTCGACATCACCGAGACAGGCGTCCGCTGGACCCGCGAGGACGGCACTCCCTACGACTGATCCCCGATCGAGGAGAACACAATGAGCGAGATTTTCCGTATGGCCGTTGATGGCGACGGCGTTGCCACCATCACCTGGGACCTGCCGGGTGCGACGATGAACGTGCTGAACGAGGCAGGTATCCGCCAGCTCGACGCCCACATCGATGCAGCGCTTGTCGATGACGCTGTCAAAGGCATCATCATCACTTCGGCCAAGGCGGATTTCGCCGGCGGTATGGATCTCAATGTCATCGCAGATATGAAGCAGGTGGCGAACGAGACCGGTGGCAACCAGGCGGCGACCATATTCGGTTTCATCCAGCAGCTTCACGGTGTTCTGCGCAAGATCGAACGCGCCGGGATGGATCCGAAGACCAACAAGGGCGGCAAGCCGATCGCCTGGGCCGCTCCGGGGACCGCGGCAGGCATCGGGCTCGAGATCGGACTTGCCTGCCACCGCCGGATTGCCGCGGACAATCCGAAGGCCAAGATCGGCTTGCCGGAGATTCTCGTGGGCCTCTTCCCTGGAGCAGGCGGCACCACGCGATTGATCCGGATGCTGGGGCTCATGGGCTCGGCCGAGGCACTGCTGCAGGGCAAGATGTACGCACCCAAGAAGGCCAAGGCTTCGATGATCATCGACGAAGTGGTCGAGCCCGATCGGCTGCTTGCCCGCGCCAAGGAGTGGGTGCTCGGCGCCAAGGATTCGGATATCGTCAAGCCTTGGGACCAGAAGGGCTACAAGATGCCGGGCGGTGCTCCGTACACGGCGCAGGGCTTCGAGATGTTCCTCGGCGGCGTGGTCATGACCCATGGCAAGACCCAGGGCGTCTACCCTGCAGCCAAAGCAATGTTGTCTGCGGTTTACGAAGGTGCGTTGGTGCCGTTCGACACGGCGCTCACCATCGAGGCCCGCTGGTTCACGAACGTGCTGATGAACCCGTCGTCCGAAGCCATGATCCGCTCGCTGTTTCTCAACAAGCAGGCGCTGGAGAAAGGTGCCGTACGGCCCAAAGGCGTGCCAGACATGTCGGTCAAGAAGGTGGGTATCCTCGGCGCCGGCATGATGGGAGCGGGCATCGGGTTTGTCTCGGCGAACGCAGGGATCGAGGTTGTGCTCATCGACCGTGATCAGGAGAGCGCTGATAGGGGCCGCACCACCATCGAAGGTCTGCTGGACGAAGGCGTCTCGCGCAAGCGTATCACCGCGGAAAAGAAGGACGAGGTGCTGGGCCGCGTCCAGGCAACACCTGACTATGCCAACCTGAAAGGCTGCGACCTGATCGTCGAGGCGGTCTTCGAAGATCCGGGCCTCAAAGCAAACGTGACGGCGATGGCGGAGGCCGAGATACCGGAGGATGCGATTTTCGCCTCCAACACCTCGACCCTCCCGATCACCGAGTTGGCGAAGGCATCGAAAAGGCCCGAGCAGTTCATCGGCATCCACTTCTTCTCGCCCGTCCACAAGATGATGCTCGTCGAGATCATCAAGGGTGCGGAAACCGGCGATGCGGCCGTCGCAAAGGCGCTGGATTTCGTGCGCCAGATCCGCAAGACCCCGATCGTCGTCAACGATGCGCGCTTCTTCTACGCCAACCGTTGCATCATCCCCTACATCAATGAAGGTCTGAGGATGGTCACCGAGGGTGTCTCGCCGGCGCTGGTCGAGAATGCGGCGAAGCAGATGGGCATGCCGCTTGGTCCTCTGCAGCTCACTGACGAGACCTCACTCGATCTCGGGCTGAAAATCGCGAAGGCCACCGAGGCGGCCATGGGCAACGCCTACCCTCGCTCAGGCGCTGACGATCTTCTTGAAGAGATGGTGGTTAAGCGCGAGCGCATGGGCCGCAAGTCAGGCGGCGGCATGTACGGCTACGACGAAAAGGGCAAGCGCACCGGCCTGTGGGAGGGTCTCGGCGAGATCTGGCCAGTCTCCGCAGAACAGCCCACGCTGGAGGATGTGCAGAACCGCTTGATGATGGCCCAGACACTCGAGGCCGTGCGTGCGCTCGAGGAGGGAGTGCTCATGGACATTCGCGAGGGGGATGTCGGTGCGATCCTCGGCTGGGGCTTCGCGCCGTGGTCCGGTGGTCCGCTCTCCTGGCTCGACATGATGGGTGCCGACACAGCCAAGCAGATCTGCGATGATCTGGCAGTTCGTTATGGCGAGCGGTTCACACCGCCGAAGCTTCTCGTTGAAATGGCGGACAAGACCGAGCGCTTCTACACGCGATTCGCCCCGGAAGCAGCGGCCGCCTAGCGGAACGCCAAGGCTCCACCCATACGGGATGGGGCCTCCAAGATTTCATGCCGATGCCGGTGCACCGGAACTGCCGTGCCTGTGCAAGTGTTCCGCGTACCTGTTCGGGATCAGGCACAGTCAAGTGCCGATCATTCATGCATCGGGACATCACAGCACACGGCACCGATGAGGAGACGCGTGCCCCGCCAGCTCAGCGGGTCAGCAAAAACTGGTACTGATGTGAGAAGCTCACGTGTCTTGAAAGGCGGGGCTTGCAGGAGGTGCGTTTTTCAGAGACCGATGCCGAGAGATGATCTTGGGAGCCAGGCCTTAAGGCAAAGCGCGCCACTCCACCGTGCGGCGCGCAGCCAAGTGTGGTCGGTGTGTGTCTACCGCTCCGAACCCTTGCGCTCACTGCCCCCGCTTTCCTGCAGGATTGCACCAGCGGAACGGCCTGTTTCGCGTCCCGCGATGACCGCGCGGCGCACACGGCTGTTGAACTGCGCATCAGTCTCGGTCGGTTTACGCAGGTTGCGGAACCTCTGTGCCGCCGGTGTCAGGGTCGACGACCCGGACTGCTGACGGGCCAGGCGATCTGACCGGCGTGATTTTCGAGCGGCCTGACGCTGGCGTTCGGCTTCTGCGGCAGCACGGTCTGCCCGACGCTGGGCTCGACGTGCATCGCGCCGTGCCCGCTGCAGATCCTGGTCCGCACGACCCTGGTTGCGTTCCGCGTTGCGGCGCTGGCGCTCGCTGCGGAGCGCACGCTCTCGATCACGCTCGATGCGCTCCGCCCGGCGCTGACGCAGATACTCCTGCTCGGCGACACGTTCCTGACGCCTGATCTCATTTTGCTCACGTATGAGCGCGCGACGGTAAGCCTCGTCCTGCTGCAGTGCTCGGTTGCGACGGCGCTCAGCCCGGTCGGCCCGCTTCAGACGCCTGTCCGCCTGCTCGGCAGCGAGTGTTCCACGCCGGAAGCCGGCATCATAGCTGGCTCGTGCACGCGCCTTCGCAGCCCGGTCGAGATAGGCGCGCCGCTGGGCTTCGGTGGCAAAGACTTTTCCATCCGCCGTGCGATAAACACGCCGCGGTGCAGGCGTGACGTACACATCACTCTGATAGACACCATTGTCGTAGGGGTCGTAAGTGCCATCGCTGTAAACCCCCGGCTGACAGGCTGACAACAGGCCTATGGCCATCCCCAGCAGCGGTGCTGTTTTCAGGACGCGGTGTGCCATAGCAGTGCCCTCCGTTACTTAATCAGGCTGCCAGTTTAACGCATGAATCGGCAAATCCCGCCGCGAACCGCTGATCACAGTGACGTCAACCTTTGTTTCAAGCCGCTTCAAAGCGACATCTCGATGTCGCAGTGAGAAAAGTCCGGCGCGAATTTTTCGAGGTAATCTTGGAGTAGAGCCCTGATTCACAAGGATATTGCCATGAACGCGCCGCTGCCCGACTTGTCCCGCGTCATGCAGCCTGTGGCTGATGCGCGTGGGCTACCGAACGCCTTCTATACTGATCCGGCCGTGTTCGAGGCCGAGAAGGAGAACGTCTTCTTCCGCAACTGGGCAGCGCTCGGCTTTGTGTCTGACGTCCCGGAACCTGGCGACGCAAAACCGCTGACGTTCCTGGGTCAGCCGCTGGTGTTGGTGCATGGCCGGGACGGCAAGATCCGCGTCTTTCAGAACATCTGTCGCCATCGCGGAATGATCCTCATCGCCGAACCCACGCGTGTCGAACGGGCGATCCGTTGCCCATATCATTCCTGGTGCTACGAACTGGACGGCAAGCTGCGCACGACACCGCATGTCGGCGGACCAGGCACCAACCGCCACGATGCAATCCGCCGCGATGAGCTTGGTCTGATCGAGGTCCGCAGTCACTGCTGGCTCGGCTTCGTCTTCGTGAACATCGATGGCAAAGCGCCAACCTTCGAGGAGTACGCCGGCGGCGCCATCGAGCGATTCAGCGATTTCGAGCAACCGCTTTACAAATGCGGCGACGAAGGCACCTTTTCGATGGAGGTCAAGGGCAACTGGAAACTTGCGATTGAGAACGGTGCCGAGAGCTATCACCTGCCCTGGGTACATCCGGGTCTGAACAGCTATTCGCGCCTCGAGGATCACTACCATATTGATGCGGAGGGCCCCTACTGCGGCCAGGGCACCACGATCTATAATCCAGGTCTCAAGTTTCCGCGTTTCGAGGGCTTGTCGGAAAAGTGGGACATGGGGGCGGAGTACCCGATGTTCTTCCCCAACATCATGATCGGGCTCCAGAACGATCACACATACGGCTTCATCGTCGAGCCGGTCAGTCATGACCGCACGCGCGAGCACGTCCAGATCTACTACACGGACCCAGGTGTCGCCAATGAGGACTGGCGAGTGATGCGCGAGCAGAACGCGGTCACTTGGCGTGGCGTTTTCGAGGAAGACATCTTTGTGGTCGAAGGCATGCAGAAAGGCCGCCACGCCCGCGACTTCGACGGCGGCAAGTTCTCACCGGTGATGGACAACCCGACGCATGATTTCCATTCGTGGATTGCCCGGCAGATGACGGGCTAGATGACGTCCGAGATCACGATACCGGGCGGCCATGGACGCGCGCTCAGCATAGGGTCAGGCAGCGCCGTGCGCCTCGTGAACACCAGCGGCTCGCAAGTCGTTGACACCTGGGCCGTGTCGCGGGCGGATCCGACCGAGATGCTCTCGGTTGAGCATACCCGGCGTGTCACCGGGCACCTTCATCCGGAGCTGGGTGACATCTTCGTGTCCAACCGCCGGACCCCGATGCTGAGGCTGGAAGAGGACAGCTTTTCAGGCACGCACGATACGATCGTGGCATGCTGCGATCCTTGGCTCTACGCTCACCTCGGCGCGGCCCCTGATCATCGCTCTTGCGCTGGCAATTTCACGTCCGCGCTTGCGGAGATGGGAATCACACCGGAACGTGTCCCAAACCCGTTGAATCTGTGGATGAACGTTCCTGTCGAGGGGAATGAGGTCAGCCTCACAGCCCCGCTCAGCAAGCCTGGCGATCACGTGTTGTTGCGTGCTTTGATGGATCTGACCATCGTCTTCTCGGCCTGCCCGATGGATCTGACGCCTGTGAACGGCCCTGACATGACCCCCCGCGATGTCCACGCAACCCTCGTCAAAGGCTGATCACGCGGCCCTCGACGCAGCGTTGATCAAGGCCCATGCTGCCGATGACCGGGAGCATCTCGTCAGCCTCTACACCAAGGCCGCCGATCTTGCCGAGGCATCCGGCGACACTGACGCGACATGCTTCTATCTCACGCACGCATATGTCTTTGCTCTCCAAGCCGGTGACAGGCGTGCAGACAATCTGCACACCCGCCTCGTGTCATATGGCCGGGAGGAATAGCGTCAACGCGGTGAGATATCCCAAGGCGCACGGTGTATCTCATGCTCGACATCTGCGCGTGTCAGCCCGATATCGCGCAACAGTCGGTCATTGAGCTGCATCAACAGCCGGCGCTCCCGTGCAACCTCAGCCCAGCGACGCAGAGGCGGCAAAGGGATTCGTGGCAGCTGGAAAACCGGAAATCTAAGGGCAGAGCTCGAACGCATTGCATGGTCTCCTTCACGTTGCCGGCGGGGTGCCGGTGTTGCTGGAACCATGGGTACGCTTGGCGTCCTGACAGCGTCCTGTCAGGACTGGTGACACGCTCCTGACAGCATGGTGTCAGGAGAGATATTCTAGACCTCGGGGCATGGAGAATCATCAATGCGACGTGCCGACCGATTGTTCGACATCATCCAGATTCTGCGCCGCGGTAAGACCGTGCGTGCGCAGGACATCGCGCAAGAGCTGGAGGTCTCGGAGCGCACAATTTACCGCGACATCGCCTCGCTCATTGGATCCGGCGTGCCTGTCGAAGGCGAGGCGGGCGTGGGATACATCCTGCGCGAAGGCTCGGACATCCCTCCGCTGATGTTCAACGAGGAAGAGATCGAGGCGATTGTCCTGGGGATCAGGATCGTCGAGTCGTGGGCCGATCATGCGCTGGCCGCGTCCGCCACGCAGGCAATGCGCAAGATCGAGGCAGCACTGCCCCCGCATCTTCGCGACTACATGGCCAATACACCGATCGACGCGCCGCGCAACCACTGGGCCGAGCCGATTGAGATCCAGCGCGGCAGGCTGCGCCGGGCCATCCGAGAGCGACGCAAGTTGTCCTTCAGCTACTGTGCCAAGTCAGGCAACGAAACCGAGCGCACCGTCCGACCGTTGTTGCTCTCCTTTTTCGGTGCCATCTGGAACCTGACGGCTTGGTGCGAACTTCGCCAGGATTTCAGGACATTCAGGCTGGACCTGATCCGCGCGCCGCTGTTTCTGGAGGAACACTTCGAAGAAGAACAGGGCAAACGCCTGGCCGATCTGATGGCTCGCTCACCCGAAGCACGTTAAGGCTGATTGGGTGGCGTCTTGCTCGGGCTCGGGGCTGCACATCACGATCATCGCAAAGAGAACCGGAGCCTCCGTCCGCCCATGTCCCGCAATGTGCGCCTCTACCCTTGGTTCTCATTTTTCCGGAACCTGATCTTCTGGCAGGGCGTCTGGTTCCTCTTCTTTCAGGAGCAACTGTCCGCCAGCGAGGCGATCTTGCTCTATGCGTTGTATGACATCGCCACCACGGTACTCGAGGTGCCATCCGGATACCTGTCGGATCGGATCGGACGTCGCCCGACGCTGATTCTGTCGATGTTGGTGACCCTGATAGGCTCTGGCCTGCTTGTTCTCGGCGGTGGTTTCCCAGTCTACGCAGCTGCTCAAATTTGTCTGGGCGCCGGCATGGCGTTCGCGTCAGGAACGGATTCGGCACTTCTCTACGAGTCTCTTGAACGTGAGGGCCGCGGCAATGAAGTCGCATCACACGAGATGCGCGCCTGGCGTGCGTCCTTCTCCGCGCTTGCCCTATCGGCGCTGACCGGCGGGATCATGTCCGCCTATGACGCAATTCTGCCCTTCATCGTGAGCGCGGCTGCCGCGGCGATCGCCTTCGGTATGGCGTTCCGGTTCCGTGAGCCGCAGTCCGTGGATCAAACGACGCGCTCCCGCGAGACCGCTTTCACGGCGATCACCGGCGCACTCTCGAAGCCGGTGCTTACCTGGTGCTTCGTGCTGGCACTCTCGATGTATGTGTTCAGCCACGTGCCCTTCGTCTTCGGACAGCCGTTCATCCTCGATGCCCTGAGCACGTACGGCCTCGCGGCGGATGCACCGGTCGTCAGCGGCACTGTCACGGCAGCGATGATGTTGATCTCTGTCGCCGCCACCTGGGGCGCACCCTGGATGCGGGAAACCTTCGGATTTGCAGGCACGATGCTGGCGGCACTTGCCTTGCAGATCGTCCTGATCATCGCGTTGGCGATCAGCGCACACCTTGCAATCGTCGCATTGCTGATGCTGCGAATGGTGCCGGATTCGATTGCCTGGCCGTTTCTGGTGGCCCGGATCCAGCCGCTTCTGGGAGATGCGCAACGCGCGACCTACCTTTCTCTTCAAAGCTTCTGTGGCCGATTGATCTTGGCGGTGAGCCTTATCGCCCTCTCGTCAGACGCCTCCGAAGGCAGCCCGCTCGCCCACGCCGAAATGCAGGGAATCCTGCTTTGGTACGTCGCCGCGGGATGCGTGGTGTTTGTCGGGTTGTTCGTCTCTGCGCGGGCAGCACGACTGCCAGAGGACGAGCGTTCCTGCACGTAGCTGTGCCCTGTGCACCGTCGCCGCACAACGGCTTCATTCCGTCTTGGCCATCTTTCGCTAGGCGGAATCGCTCTGCCGGACGTCGGATTCTCTCTTATTTTCGCGGCACGGATCTGTTCTGTTCATCGCACAGCACGGGAGGATCAGGAGCATGAGAACGCAGGCACGGGTTGTGGTGATCGGGGGCGGCGTTGTGGGCTGCTCGGTGCTTTACCACCTGACCAAGCTGGGCTGGACGGACATATGCCTGATCGAGCGCTCGGAGCTGACCTCCGGCTCCACATGGCATGCAGCAGGTGGCTTTCACACGCTGAACGCCGACACCAACATGGCAGCGCTGCAGGGATACACGATCCGGCTCTACCGCGAACTGGAAGAGATCACCGGTCAGTCCTGCGGGCTGCACCATGTGGGCGGGGTCACACTGGCCACCGATCAGGATCGGCTGGACTTCCTCGTCGCCGAGCGGGCGAAGCACCGCTACATGGGCCTCGAGACCGAGATCATCGGACCTGAGGAGATCGCCCGGCGTTCCCCGATCACCAATATCGAAGGCGTGATCGGCGGGCTGTACGACCCTTTGGACGGGCACCTTGATCCGTCTGGCACAACGATGGCGTATGCGAAAGCAGCAACGTCGGCGGGTGCCGAGATAATCTTGCGCACGCCCGTGACAGCGCTGGTGCCGGCAGGCCGGGAATGGAACGTCGTCACCGATGCGGGCACCGTACGTGCTCAGCATGTCGTCAACGCTGCAGGCCTCTGGGCCCGCGAAGTCGGTTCGATGGCTGGTGTTTCACTGCCGCTTCACCCGATGGAGCACCAGTACTTCGTCACCGACGAGATTCCGGAAGTCTATGAGCGGCACGAAGAACTGCCTCATGTCATGGACCCGACCGGTGAGACCTATCTGCGTCAGGAAGGGCGCGGTCTCGTGATCGGGATCTACGAGCAGAAGGCCGTTCCGTGGGCGGTGGAGGGCACACCCGCTGATTTCGGCCACGAATTGCTGAACGATGACTTGGAGCGCGTCGCCGAACCGCTGGAGGCGGCATTTCGGCGTTATCCGGTACTGGGCGAGGCGGGCATCAAGCGCACGATCAACGGACCGTTCACCTTTGCACCCGACGGCAACCCGTTGGTAGGCCCGATCCCCGGGAAGCAAGGTCTCTGGGCGGCGTGTGCCGTGATGGCTGGGTTCAGCCAAGGTGGCGGCGTGGGAAAGTCGCTGGCCGAATGGATGGTCGAAGGCGAAACCGAGACCGATGTGTTCGCGATGGACGTTGCGCGATTTGGTGTCGGCGACACGGATTGGGCGACGCGGCCCTATACGCGACTGAAGGTCACCGAAAACTATCAACGACGCTTCTCGGTCGGGTATCCAAACGAGGAGCTGCCCGTCGGACGGCCACTGGAAACCACGCCAGCCTATGGTCTCTGGGAGGTGCAGCGAGCTGTCTTCGGTGCGGCATACGGGATGGAGCACGTGAACTATTTCGCGCCCGACGGCGAGCCGCGCCACGAAACACCAACGTTCCGTCGGTCCAACGCCTTCGACGCGGTTGCCGAGGAATGCCGCGCCGTACGTGAGGCCGTCGGGATCAACGAGATCCACAATTTCGGCAAGTACCTTGTCGAGGGCCCAGGCGCGGTTGCCTGGCTGAACCAAATCATGGCGAACCGAGTCCCAGATGAAGGCCGGATGGCGCTGACCCCGATGCTGAGTCCACGCGGTCGCATCATCGGAGATTTCACGATGACCCGTCTTGGGCAGGACTGGGTGCAGCTGACGGCATCGTATGGCGCTCAAGCCTATCACATGCGCTGGTTCCTCGCCCATCTGCCGAAGACGGGCGTGGCAATCCGAAACGTGTCGAAGGAATTGATCGGCTTTCAAATTGCAGGCCCAAAGGCGCGTGAAGTGTTGTCACGGATCACGGAGTTCGACGTCTCGAACGAGGCGCTTCCATTCCTCCATTTCAGACATGTCTTTGCCCAGCACCTGCAGCTTCGTATCTGCCGTGTGAGCTATACGGGCGACTTGGGTTACGAGATCTATTGTCACCGGGATCACCAGATTGCGCTTTATGGGATGCTGGCAGAGGCCGGGCACGATTTGGGCATGCGCCCCTTCGGCATGCGCGCCATGATGAGCCTCAGGCTCGAGAAGTACTTTGGGTCGTGGCTTCGGGAGTACAAGCCGGACTACACGCCTGCCGAGACTGGTCTCGACCGCTTCATCTCTTGGAAGAAGAACAACTTTATTGGCCGCGACACCGTGGTGGCCGAACGAGAGACCCCTCCCCTGCGCAAGCTGGCGGCTTTCCTCGTGGAGGCCGAGGATGCGGATGCGGTGGGGTGGGAGCCCATCTTCGACGATGAGGCCGTGATCGGCTTCGTGACATCCGGCGGGTACGCCCATCACAGCCAGAAATCGGTCGCCCTCGGCCTGGTGCCTCGGGAGCGGGCCGAGGACGGGGCAGCGTTCGAGATAGAGATCCTCGGCAATCGGCGCCGCGCGGTGCTTACCACGACACCATTGGTCGATGCTGATGGCACAAGAATGCGCGGATGAGCATATCGTGTCTTCAAGGCGTTCAAAACGCGATGCCGCCTTAACTTCGTTTTTGGACTTATAGTGAACAAACAGGGTCCAAAGAATGTTGGGGGCCCATCATGAACACGTCTGCTAGCGAGACGCCGTTTCTGAGTGGAGAAGTCATCTCAGACCCAGCTTATGCTGGTGCGCGACCAATCCGATGCCTTCTGGTTGACGACAGCCAGTTCGACCGTTCGCTGATGCGCTACTCGGCGGAACGTTCGAATGTCGACATCGAATTTGTCGATGCAGCAACGTTGAGCGAGGCCCGCGACTATCTCAGCAGCGGTGAGTTCGATCTCCTCATCCTCGATCAGCGACTCCCCGACGGGGATGGCCTGCAGCTTGCCGATGAACTCGCGTCATCTCACGATCAACTTCCGACGATCATGGTCAGCGGAGCCGAGAGCTCGGACCTCAAAGAAGATGCGCGCCTTGCCGGTTGTGCCGAATTCCTGGCAAAACAGAACCTGTCGCCGGAGGAGCTTGCCCGGGTCGTCGGATCAGTTCTTGCTATGCAGCACGTAAACATGGCCGAACCCGCCGAGCAGCCGCTCAGTCCAGAGTTCGAGCTCATGATGCGTGCCATCGGCAATGCATCGAAAGCATCGCGACAGCGCCCACTGATCTCGCGACTGGCACTCCTCGTCGAAGACCTTCGCCAGGAAACGGGGACAGCTTCGACCACGCTTCTGGACGAGATGTCGGAAATCTGCGCGACCCTCTGGGCTGAAACCGAGGACGAACACAGTCAGATCGGCGCGGACGCCATGCCAAAGCACATCTGCTAAAGGCCTCAGTCGGTTGACGATCCGTCGGTTGCCTTCTCGATCCGCTTCATCCGATCCCAGAGGGCATCCATTTCAGCCAGGCTGGCATCAGCCGGCTCGCGCCCCTGAGCCAGCAGCGCGTCTTCGACACCTCGGAATCGCCGCTCGAACTTCGCGTTCGCCCTGCGCAGCGCTGCTTCTGGATCTACTTTGAGGTGTCGCGCCAGATTTGCGAAAACGAAGAGCAGGTCGCCGTATTCCTCCTCGATCCGGTCCTGATCGCCACCGATCTCCTCGACCAGCTCCGCGGCCTCCTCTGAGAGCTTTTCAAGAACATCTTGGGGTTCAGTCCAATCGAAGCCGACACGCGCTGCGCGCCGCGTCAGCGTGGCTGCACGTGTCAGACCGGACAGTGTGACCGGCACACCGTCCAGAACACTTTCCCGCTGGACACCCTTCTCCGCCCGCTCTGCGGTTTTGATCGCCTCCCAGTCAACAGTGCTTGGGTCAGCGCGTGGCCCGCCGGGTTCGGTGCCGAACACGTGCGGGTGGCGCCGCACCATCTTGTCGGAGATGGCGCGCACCACGTCGTCCCAACCGAATGCGTTCTGCTCTTCGGCGATCTCAGCGTGGTAGACCACCTGCAACAGAAGATCGCCCAACTCGTCGGGCAACTCATCCGTGGCATCACGGGCGATCGCATCAGCGACCTCGCAGGCTTCTTCGATCGTGTAGGGCGCGATGGTGCGGAAGTTCTGCTCGCGGTCCCAGGGACAACCATCCGGCGCGCGTAGGCGACGCATGATCTCGCGCAGGCGCTCAATGCCGGCCTGGGTGTCAAACACAAGCCGATCCGAGGCGGATCTGTCGTTGAACTTTTCTGCCGCCATCAGGCTGGTGCGCCCGTATGGCAGTTCTCAGGACTGAGACAACGGGTAGTGCCAGCGTTCCGGAACATGCTGCGCACCATGGCGCCGCCTCACGGATGCGGCAAGCCGATTCGCATGCGCTCATGTGGTCAGCTTGTCTGCGCGGATCGCATTGGAGCAGCCAGCATCTCGTTCACCGTTTTGCGCAGCTTGCGAGCACCTACGGGGGTTTGCAGGACGAGGTCCGGAGTCCAGAGCCCCATCTCATGCAGCTTCGAACCGCGGAACTCCTCGCTGGAAGACAAGACGACAATCCGGCAGTCGGACCAGGCCGCGCGCGCCTGCGGGATCAATAGCCCGGCACCGTCATCCGCCCTCTCAACTCGCAGAAGCATTAGATCACAGGCCGGACCGGTCAGACGTTCGCGCACCTTGTGTGGAGAACTGAAGACCTCAACGGTGTGACCAGCTGCCTGCAATACAACTGCATTCTGATTGGCGAGCTTGGTCTCGTCGTCGAAAATTAGGATAGACGCCATCCGAGCCTCGTGAGTGCTCGAATTTGATCCAAAATAAATGCTAATGAGATGTTAAACTGCCGGGGCTCTATGGCCCAATGTGGACCTTGACCCGCTTTACCAGCCACAAAATGCACGCCAACCGGGCTACGACGCCTCGCGCGTCCTGCAAATCGTGTCCATGAGCGTTTCATACGCTCGGAACGCGGCGAGATCATCCTCATGTCCCGGCTGTGCAAGGTCACGCCGAAAACGCGCACAGTACTCGGCGCGTGTGGGAGACACCTGTTTGCGGGCATGTGTGGCAGCGGCCTGCGTGGCTTTCGGCAGCCCGAGCAGTGCCGCGTAGGATACTCGGTCTGCGACACAATCCTCATAGAAGAGCACGCTGCAGATACGGTCGCCAAACTGCTCGATGTTGTCGCCCACCCCGCAGACAAGGGTGCGCATTCGACGCGCGATATGGGCGTAGTCGTAGCCAGGCTCAGCCTCCGCGCTCCGGTAGTGCACCGACCAGTGCCCGGATACGGAGGCGCAGTGATACGATACGGCCTGCGCAACGATGTCCCGCCGGAGCAGCAGCGAGATCGAGATCAGCCGGGGCAGGAAACCCTCGATGGCCCGAAACAGCGGCACGTGCGCCGCATGGAGGTTTATGCCAAGCACTCCACTGTCCCCGGCACGATTCGATCTGAGATAGTTCGCGTACCTGGGCAAATCGATGCGTTCGTGGTCGCGCAGCTCCGGGTGATGTTGGAGGATGTGCGGGATCACCTGGAAGGGCTGCAAATACTCCGCCATCGGACACCCCTGTCTGGGCTCTATTGAGGTGCAGAGCATAGTGCTGCCGGACCTCGGCGTGCTCAGCAGCAGCACGCATGCCTCGGCAACACGGCCAGGATTCTCGAATCTTACATGCGCGATGTCATTCTCAGGCACCATCTCGTCCCGGTCCCTCTTCACAAGCGCGCCACCCCCATGACGCCACACCTGTGGTCTTAACGATCATTCCCACTCAATGGTGCCAGGCGGTTTAGACGTTACATCGTAAACCACGCGGTTGATGCCGCGCACCTCATTGATGAGGCGGTTTGCCGTTCGTCCGAGAAAGTCGTGCGGGAACGGGTAGTAGTCCGCCGTCATGCCGTCCACGGAGGTCACGGCGCGCAAAGCACACACGTGATCGTAGGTGCGACCGTCGCCCATCACGCCCACCGTCCGCACAGGAAGCAGAACCGCGAACGCCTGCCAGATCGTGTCGTACAATCCGGCCTTCCGGATCTCCTCGAGATAGATGGTGTCCGCCTGACGCAAGACATCGAGCTTCTCCCGCGTGATCTCACCCGGGCAGCGGATCGCCAGCCCTGGCCCGGGAAACGGATGCCGTCCGACAAAGCGCTCATCGAGGCCCAGTTCGCGGCCAAGCCCACGCACCTCATCCTTGAAGAGCTCACGCAGCGGCTCCACCAGCTCCATATCCATACGCTCGGGCAGACCGCCCACATTGTGATGGCTCTTGATTGTGACCGATGGGCCGCCCGAGACCGATACCGACTCGATCACGTCGGGATAGAGGGTGCCCTGCGCGAGGAAGCGGGCCCCACCGATGTCGCGAGCGTGACTTTCGAAGACATCAATGAACAGGCGGCCGATCGTTTTGCGCTTTTCCTCGGGATCCGTGACCCCCGCAAGAGCGTCGAGGAACCGGTCGCTCTCGTCCGCATGGATGAGGGGAATGTTGTAGTGATCTCGAAAGAGCCCGACGACCTCATCGGCCTCGCCTGCGCGCATCATGCCGGTGTCAACGAAGACACAGGTCAGCTGATCCCCGATCGCTTCGTGGATCAGAACCGCCGCAACGGAAGAGTCCACCCCGCCGGAGAGGCCGCAGATCACGCGACCAGCGCCAACCTGGGCGCGAATTGCATCGATCGCCTGTGTCTTGTAGGCGGCCATGGTCCAGTCGCCGGACATGCCCGCAATGCCATGCGTGAAGTTGCGCAGCATGCGTCCCCCCTGTGGGGTGTGCACGACTTCCGGGTGGAACATCACACCATAAAAACGCCGCGGCGGATCGGCGAGCACGGCGAACGGCGCATTCGGAGAGGCACCCTGGACGCTGAACCCCTCCGGCAGCGCGGTGACCCGGTCGCCATGGCTCATCCAAACCTCGGTCTGCTCGCCTTCGCCAGCAACACCGTCCATCAAGGCAGATACACTGTCCATGGTGACGAAGGCGCGTCCAAACTCACGGTGATGACCACCCTCCACGCGCCCGCCGAGCTGATGCACCATCGCCATCTGCCCGTAACAAATTCCGAGCACGGGGCAGTCCAGCTCGAAGACCCGTTGATCGACGCGCGGACTATCTGCGTCTTCGACACTTGCAGGCCCACCAGAGAGGATCACCGCACGCGGATTGAGCCGGTCGAGAAGCGCATCATCCACATGGTTGAACGGGTGGATCTCACAGTAGATGCCGCTTTCGCGCAGGCGCCGGGCGATGAGCTGCGTGACTTGAGACCCAAAGTCGACGATCAGGCAGGTCTCGTGGAGATCGGTCATCTGGGGCTCCGCTCAGCAGCTTTCCCGGGTCTCTAGCGAAGCGCGTGCGGAGTGACAAGCATGCCGGCAATTCAGCGCCTATGTCGCATTCGCGCAGCCGGAGGGCGAAAACGTCCGCCGCATTCAATGGACGATCTTCTACCAAGAGATGGGTCATTGGGATCGCCGGAGGCGTGCCTCGCAGGCACGAAGACAGACAAGATGAGCCAAGCGACACAAATGGAGGGTGGGCGGCGGCGTGCGCGCGGCGGCGGCGGCGCGGCACGGCGTGCCGAGAGAACCACACCCAAGCACGAGACAATGCGGTTCATCGAGCGCCGGATTCCAAACTTTGATGTTCTGGACAACGAGGCACTCGAAATCATCGAGGCCAACGCGGAAACCGTCCTCGAGGAGGTCGGCGTCAATTTCGTGGAAAACCCCGAAGCGCTTGACCGATGGCGCGGAGCAGGTGCCGATGTACGGGGCGAGCGGGTGCACATACCCCGCGGGCTTGCCCGAGACCTTTGCAAGACCGCACCGGCGAAATTCACACAGCATGCGCGCAACCCGGATCGAAACGTCGACATCGGTGGAAAGTCGCTCGTGCTCGCCCCGGTGTACGGGCCGCCGTTCGTGCGCGATCTCGATGGCGGTCGACGCTATGCGACGATGGCGGACTTCGAGGCCTTCGTGAAGCTGGGCTACATGTCGAAGTGGTTGCACCACTCAGGCGGCACGGTCTGCGAGCCCACCGACATCGCGGTGAACAAGCGCCATCTCGACATGCTCTACGCCCATATGCGGTTGAGCGACAAGCCATTCATGGGCTCGGTCACGGCACCGGAACGCGCCGCCGATTCGCTTGCGATGTGCGAGATACTCTTCGGCAAAGAATTTGTCGCCGACAACACGGTGATGACATCGCTGATCAACATCAATTCGCCACTCACTTTCGATGGCATCATGATGGGAGCGCTCGAGGTCTATGCGGCGGCCAACCAGGCATGCATTGTCTCGCCCTTCATCGTGGGTGGCGCCATGGCCCCCGTATCGGTGGCTGGCACCCTGACCCAAGTTCTCGCCGAAGTGCTGGCAGGCGTGGCATATTCCCAACTGATCCGGCCCGGGGCTCCCGTGATTTTCGGGGCGTTCGTCACGTCGATCGATATGAACTCAGGAGCACCGACCTTCGGCACACCTGAGGCGTCCAAGATCCTTTGGGGCGCGGGGCAGCTCGCACGCCGTCTGGAACTGCCGTTTCGCTCCGGCGGAGGGCTTTGCGGCTCGAAGCTGCCAGATGCCCAGGCGGGCTTTGAAACCGCGAACACACTCAACGCCGCGATGCTCGGCGGGGTGAACTTCATGCTACATGCCTGTGGTTGGCTCGAAGGTGGGCTGGTATCCTCGATCGAAAAGTTCGTGATGGACGCGGACCAGCTGGGCGTCATGCACTCGATCGCAGAAGGGATCGACGTCTCCGAGAATGCGCAGGCGCTCGATGCGATCCGCGAGGTCGGCCCTGGCGGGCACTATCTCGGCTGTGCGCATACCCAAGCCAACTTCAAGAACGCCTTCTGGAGAACCCAGGTGCTGGACTACAAGCCGTTCGAGACCTGGGCAGATGATGGGGAACCGGACACGACGCAGCTTGCGAGCAATCGTGCGCGCCGGATGCTTGCCGAGTATCAGGCCCCTGCCATCGATCAGGGCACAGACGAGGCGCTACAGGCGTTCATCGCCGAGCGCAAGGCCGCCGAACCTGACGCCTTCGCCTGAGTCGCGCATTCGGCGAGCAGCGCCGAAAGCGCGTGCACATGCCGGGAGGGGCGATAGTCGGGTGATCTTGCGACTCGATTCTCCTCATATCGGCTCTCGAGGTCTGCGAGCTTCGCGACAACGTCCTCCGCCGGCAAGTCTTGCAGGCCGGCAGAAATGCTCCTGAGATCCCGTTCTCGCTTGTAGTGCCGCGCTCCTATCCGTCCCGCTTCAACGAGCAATCGTGGGCGCTTCATATTGCGTATTTCAAAATCCACTCTACTATCCCTTGTCACATTGGACTCCGTATTTGTTTCCAGCGATACTTTGGATGATAAATGTTGGCGTTGCCGATTGGGCCGAAACGCCGACCGCTCGACAATTGGTAAACGCCGATAAGTCAATATTTACATATTATTAAGTTGCGCCTATTCGTTTCGATTAACATTCTGTTCAGCGTTGGAACATACGAATGGTTTGCATAAAAATTTCCTCAAATAAGGCGAACCGACGTGAACGAAACACAGCAGATACTGGAAAGCTGTACAAGCCGCGCACGTGACATCTTTCCTGAAGATGGCAGCGTCTGCTCTGCTCGCGACGCGGCCTATTACCTGGCCCACACCGCCAAGGGTGAGAGCATTCGCGCACTCGCCGCTGCAGACGGCACGCACCCCTCGACGGTGCTCCGGGCCGTGCGCCGAGTGGAACAGAACCGCGACGATCCGCTCTTCGACAGACTTCTGAGCGATGTTGAGAATGGGCGCATGGTTGAACCGCAAGTCCCGGCGAACCAGAACAAAGCTCCCAGCGGCGCGTCTTACGACCAACCGCTGAGCGCGACGGAAATCCGCCGCGAGGCCAAGCGTTTTCTGCGGCGCCTCTGTGAGCCAGGCGCATTCCTGTTGATCACCCCAAGCACCGAGATGGGCGGGATCTTCTGTTCAGCCAATGATTTCCGCCGGCCGATTGCAGTCTTGCAAGTGAAGCTCGCAGTCGAGTTTCTGCGCAACGACTGGATAAAGGTTTCGAGCCGTGGAACGTGCTCGGTACGTTATCGCGTAACGGATGTGGGGCGCAGCTTCCTCCGCCGCTCGATTGAGGAAGATCGTGTCCAGAACCCGAACGCCATGGGATTCAGCGACGCCGCATCGCCTTTCGCCGCGCAGCACCGCCTTGCCGGAGAGCGCCTGCTGAAGAACCCCGACTCTGGTGAGAACGACCGCAAGCAAGTCAATCTGGGTGAGAGCCCGCTGGGCTGGCTTGGTCGGCGCAAGGGTTCGGATGGCAAGGCGTTCCTTTCTCCCGAAGAGGTTGAGGCGGGCGAGAAGCTGCGCACCGACTTCGAGTGCGCACATCTCGGCCCCTCGGTGGCACAAGACTGGCGCAAGTTTCTGACGCCGGGTGACAAGATGTCCGGCACGCCCGTTTCGGGCGGCCCGGGTGAGGGAGCCATGGCCGCGCGCGAGCGGGTTCGCAAAGCACTGGACATGCTTGGCCCGGGTCTCGCCGACTCGGCGCTGCGCGTGTGCTGTTTCCTCGAAGGGCTCGAAGCCTGCGAGCGGCGAATGGGCTGGTCGGCACGCTCTGCGAAGGTCGTGCTCAAGATTGCACTCCAGCGTCTGGCCGATCACTATGGTCTGGCTCCGTTCAAAGGCTGAAACCCTCCCGAGCCACGCTTGACGTGGTCTGGCGCTCCGTCCAACGTCTCGCGCGATGCAGGGACGATTGATAGAATCTGACGCCGACGTTTCGGAAGGATGTGCGTGGCTGGCCCAGGCCGAGCCACGCTTCGCCCTCGCGTTGAGCTCTGCAGGGCCCATCCCGCTTCGCCGCCGTCCGGGTGGATTCGCCGCACTTCTTCACACGATCTGCGCCCAGCAGCTTTCGGTCGCTTCCGCCAACTCGGTTTGGACCAAGCTCTGCAAGGCTGGTGCAGACGACGCCAAGTGCCTCCGTGAAATGGACGACGAGGCACTGCGCAATTGCGGCCTGTCGCGCCCAAAAGTCCGCTATGCGCGGGCGCTGGCAGCGGCCGACATCGACTACCCGGCCCTGGCCCTCATGGCTGAAGACGAAGCTATCGCCCGGCTAACCGCGATCAAGGGGATCGGCACCTGGTCCGCCGAGATCTATCTGAAGTTCTCGGTTGGTCGGGCTGATGTGTTCGCGGCCGGGGATCTTGCGCTGCAAGAGGCCGCACGCGTGCTCTTCGATTTGCGGGAACGTCCAAGCGAAAAGGCACTCCGCGAGCTGGCAGCTGCTTGGTCACCATGGCGCGCCGTTGCAGCACGCGTGCTCTGGGCCTACTACAGAGCACTGAAGCAACGCGAAGGCATCTCGGAGATCAGCCAATGACAACCCTTTCGGGCCCACGGGCCGATCCCAGATCCGGCGAGACGAAATCGCTGGTCATCTTGCTGCATGGCTACGGCGCTGACGGGAACGATCTGTTCGGCCTCGCCAAGCCGCTTTCGGAGTACATGCCCGACACGGCATTCCGTTCTCCGAACGCACCCGAGACCAACAGTGTCAATCCAGGTGGGTATCAGTGGTTTCCCATCCCCTGGATCGACGGCTCCTCCGAAGACCAGATGAAGGAGGGCTTCGAGCGTTCGGCGGGCATTCTCGACACCTATCTGACGGAGGCAATGGCGGAAGAAGGTGTCACAGCAGCCCAAACCGCGGTGATCGGCTTCAGTCAGGGCACGATGATGAGCCTGCATGTCGGACCACGCCGCACCGAGCAGTTGGCCTGCATCGTCGGCTTCTCGGGACGGATGGTTGCCAATGACAACATTGCCACCGAGGCAAAGTCAAAGCCCCCCATCCTGCTGGTGCACGGTGATCAGGATCAGATGGTTCCGGTCTCCGAGATGAGTGCGGCCGAGACAGCGCTCCGCAGCGCAGGCTTCGATGTGCAAAGCCACATCAGTCAAGGCACCGGGCACGGGATCGCGCCGGATGGTCTGACACTTGCTCTGGAGTTTTTGATGCGCCATCTCGGGATTGCGAGCGGCTAGCGCGCATTTCCCATGCACCTGGTCCGGGACCGAACCTGATTCAGCGCGGCGACACAAATCTGTTGCGGGTCGCTGCTATCAGGTTTTCGAGGTGGATGCTTGGCGTATCTAGAGGGTTGCTGAATACCTGCCTCCATATATAGTGAACCCGCTGCAAGACCCATGGGACAGGTCGTTATCGGGGTGAGCAAGCGGCGTCTTGAGGATCGGCGAGCAGAGTGATGGAAACAGCGTCATGCATGGAGATTTCGCGACGACATTCGTCCGGCAACCTGCCGGACTAAAAGAACATCCGGCGCTGGTCCTCAATGCGGACTACCGCCCTCTCAGCTATTTTCCGCTGTCTCTTTGGCCTTGGCAGGATGCGATCAAGGCGGCGTTCCTAGATCGTGTGATGATCGTCGCTGAGTACGACACCGAGGTGCACTCGCCGTCGATCTCGATGAAAATCCCATCGGTTGTGGTGCTGCGCGACTACGTCCGGCCCGCGCCCTTTCCGGCTTTCACAAGGTTCAACTTGTTCCTGCGAGATGAGTTTGCCTGCCAGTACTGCGGCGCCAAGGGCGAGATGACGTTCGACCATGTGATGCCCCGTTCCCGCGGCGGTCGGACCACTTGGGAAAACGTCGTCGCTGCCTGCAGCCGCTGCAACTTGCGCAAGAGCAACATGACGCTGCGCCAGGCGGGGATGACACTGAACCGACCGCCGCGCAGGCCGGATGCGATGGAACTGCAGAACAAGGGGCGCAAGTTTCCCCCGAACCACCTGCACGACAGCTGGATGGACTTTCTCTACTGGGATGCCGAGCTCGACGCCTGAGCACGCTTACTCGGCTGCTGTGATCCTTGGCGACATGGAGAACACCCAGAGCGCGCCCAGGCCCAGCGACACCAAACTGTTCCATCCGGCCATCGTGAGGCCAAGAAACTCCCAGACGATCTCGTCGCACCGAACCAAAGGTGCCGTCATCAGATGGTCGAGCAACTGGTCCGCGGTCAGCGAGGCTGGGTCAACGCCGGTGCAGCTCTGGGGGCCTTCCCACCAGAGACGCTCGACACCTGCGTGAAAGAGCCCGAGCGCCGCGCTCACGCCCATCACAACCGCACCGGCGCCTGCGAGAATGCGCCGACGCTGGTACAGAACGGTGATCGCCAGGATCGCAACGACGATTGCCACCCCGTGCGGCCAGCGTTGCCAGATACACATCGGACATGGCGGCAGTCCGCCAAGATACTGGAACCCGAATGCTCCAGCCAGCAGCAGCGCCGATCCGATGCCGGCCAGGAATATGCGCCCGTAGACACTCATTCAGAAAATGTATTTGGCAAGGAAAAGCCCGCCGATCAACAAAATCGCGGTCACAGTTGTGATCAGTGCCAAATGACGCTCGAGGATCTCACGCGCCTGATCGCGAAAGTACCAGATGATCAGGGCGACTCCGAAGAACTGGATTCCACGCCCGATGATCGATGCAGGGATCAGCACCGAAAGGCTGAGCCCGGCCACGCCCGACGCGATGGTGATCACCTTGTAGGGAAAGGGCGACACAGCGGCAAACAGCACAGCCTCGGTACCGACCGCATTGAACCACTCCGTGAACTCTTCAAATTTGTCGGCCTTGCCATAGAGTTCGAGCACAGGGCGGCCGACTTCTTCATAGAGCGCGTGGCCGATCCACCAGCCGGCCACACCGCCCGCAACCGAAGCCACGGTGCAGACACCGGCAATCAGCCATGCCCGATCCGGCCTCGCGAACACCATCGGTGCCAGCATCACCAGCGGCGTTATCGGGAAAACCGAGCTTTCGACGAAGCTTACAGCCGCGAGGAACCAGAGCGCCTTGGGGTGCTCGGCCAATGCGAAGATGCGGTCGTAGAGGCGTCGCAACATGCGGCGCCAAGTAGCACCACGCGCGAGGGCTGTCCAGCGGCCGACGAATGGGCGGACGATGCGCCGCGGTGCTCTCAACCATTGAGCTTCTCCGCAACGACGTGTTAGAGCAACGCCTGCGAGCGCCCCGCACGGCGGATCGCAGCCCGGGTGGTGGAACGGTAGACACGAGGGTCTCAAACACCCTTGCCGCAAGGCGTGCGAGTTCGAGTCTCGCCCCGGGCACCAAACCCAGCATCGACAGCATTCGACTGCGACAGCTCTCAATACTGGGGGATTTGGTACGCCCTACGGGACTCGAACCCGTGTTTCCGCCGTGAAAGGGCGGCGTCCTAGACCGCTAGACGAAGGGCGCGCGGCGTGGGAGGTCATATCGGGTGAACTCTCGGCTGGCAAGGCGGAAGTTGCTTGGCGCGGCGGGAAGCTGTGCGTGCGATCACCGTTTTCAGTTCAGGCGAACTGTGTGCGCGAAGATTGCCGGACACGCGAGGCTCTCCAACCAGGCGCAGGCCCGCGGGCGCGACGCGAGACCCCGTCAGCGCGCAACGTCGGCCAGTGCGGCATCATCCACCCGGAGTTTGGCGCGGCTGCGCCCTCCCCAATCATCGCGTTCCAGCCGTCCGGCAAGGTGGACCGGTCGACCGCTCTCCGATGCCGACTGAAACAACGCCATCAGCCCGCTCTCAACGGCGCGAAAAGCGATAGCCGACAACGCACCTCCCCCTTTCCCGATTCGCAGCTGGCAGTGACCCTCTCCGACGGGCCGTGCATGTGAGAGGATGCAGTCGGCGATTGCGAACCGAGGCGCAGGGTTCGCCTGCCCGAACGGGCCTGCCGCATCGATTTGTGCAATCAAGTCCAGGGTCACGCCGGACGCCGCAAGCGCTCCGTCGAAGCGCAGGGAATCTCCCTCGTCGGTCCCAGCACCCTGCTGGGCCAGCAACGCGGCCAACCTCTCCATGGCAGGCTCGAGATCCGACGCCGCGACTGTCAGACCAGCAGCACTGCGGTGCCCGCCGCCCTTGCGAAGGAGACCCAGCTCGACCAGCTGACGCACGGCAGAGCCGAGGTCAACACCAGGCACCGAACGCCCGGAGCCTTTGCCCTCCTCTGTCGCCCCGTCCAGGCCGATGACAACAGCTGGACGATTGAATTTCTCCTTCAGGCGGCTCGCCACGATGCCGACAACACCTGCGTGCCAGCCGCGCCCCGCCGCCCAGACCAGCGGCCCGTCCGCGCCCCGGTCCTCGACCTGGGCGAGGGCGGCATCAAGGACCGCGGCTTCCACTGCGCGGCGCTCGGTGTTGAGCACGTCAAGCTTCTCGGCAAGCGCGACCGCCTCGTGAGGATCCCGCGCCGAAAGCAACCGCAATCCCAGATCCGCAGTGCCGACCCGTCCGCCTGCATTCAGGCGAGGGCCGAATGCAAACGCCAGATCCCGCGTCGTCGGAGGTGCCGAAAGTCCGGCGATATCTCCGAGCGCGGCGATCCCCGATCGCCCCCGCCGCGCCATCACCGACAGTCCCTGGCGCACGAATGCACGATTGAGGCCGATCAGCGGGGCCACATCGGCGACGGTCGCCACCGCCACGAGGTCCAGCGCGATGCGCAGATCAGGCTCGCTGCCCGGGGCATCGAAGTGCCCCAGCCCGCGCAGTGTCCGGTTCGTCGCCACCAGCAGAAGAAAGACGACGCCCGCAGCGCAGAGGTGCCCCATCTCCGAGCGGTCATCCTCGCGATTGGGATTGACCACTGTGGCATCGGGCAGAATCCCGGGAGCGAGATGATGATCGACCACAATGACTTCCGCACCGGCAGATCGCGCCGCTGCAATCGGGTCATGGCTCAACGTGCCGCAATCAACGCAGATGATCAGATCGTGCGCCTGGGCCAGAGCGGTCATTGCCGATACGTTCGGTCCGTACCCTTCGTCAATCCTGTCGGGAATGTAGGGCGTTGCTTCGAGCTTGAAATGAGCCAGCCAGTCCAGCACCAGCGCGACGGAAGCAGCTCCATCCACATCGTAATCGCCAAACACAGCAATCCGCTGACGCCGCCGCACGGCCTCGGCCAGTCGCGACGCCGCAGTGTCCATGTCCGCAAGTTCGGACGGATCGGGCATCAGGGCCCTTAGTGTCGGCGCCAGATAGTCGGCAGCGTCGTCCGGTGCCACGCCGCGTGCGGCGAGAACCAAGCCCACAATCTCGGGCAGCCCAGTGACCTGGGAAATCGCGAGGCCCGTCCGCAGCGTTTCTGCACCCGGGCCTTGCCAGCGAAGTCCGGTCGCAGAGGCCGTCACCCCGAGAAAGGCATCGGCACCACTGCCCACCGGAATGATCAGAAGTTCTTGGTGCGGTAGAGCAGTCGGCGCACGGACCCGGTACGAGACCGCATCAGGATGGTTTCCGTCTCGAGGTGATCTCCCACCCGGCGCGCACCGCGCAGAATCGAGCCGTCGGTCACGCCGGTTGCAGCGAAGATCACGTCGCCGCGGCACATGTCATCCTTGCTATACTTGGCATCAAGGTCATCGATGCCTGCCCGCCGGGCACGGGCGATCTCGTCGTCGTTGCGAAACAGCAATCGGCCCTGGATCTGGCCCCCCATGCACTTGAGGGCCGCCGCCGCCAGCACCCCTTCCGGTGCGCCGCCCGATCCCATGTACATGTCAATGCCGGTGTGATCCGGCTCGGCACAGTGCATGACGCCGGCGACGTCGCCATCCGTGATCAGCCTGATGGCGGCGCCCGTGCTGCGCACCTCGTCAATCATCTCCTTGTGGCGTGGGCGTTCGAGGATGCAGACAGTCACATTCTCTGGCCCGCCACCCTTCAGCTTGGAAAAAGTGTTCACACGCTCGGACGGGCTCATATCGAGATCGACAAGGCCCTCAGGATAGCCAGGGCCGATGGCCAATTTATCCATGTAGACGTCCGGCGCATGCAGCATCGAATGCCGCGGACCCATCGCAACCACTGTGAGCGCGTTCGGCATCGCCTTGGCGGTCAACGTCGTGCCTTCGAGCGGATCCAGGGCAATGTCGACCTCCTCGCCCTGCCCCGTTCCGACTTCCTCGCCGATATAGAGCATCGGCGCTTCATCCCGCTCACCCTCGCCAATCACCACGACGCCCTTGATCTCCAGCATGTTGAGCTGAGTGCGCATCGCGTCGACCGCGACCTGATCCGCCGCCTTCTGGTCCCCGCGGCCAACCTGGCGAGCGGATGCGATCGCTGCTGCCTCGGAGACGCGGGCGAGCCCAAGCGAGAGCATCCGGTCCTGAAAATCCCATTCGTTATCGGGTTCCATCTGGTGCCCCTCCTTGTTGTCCCAACGACTGCCGATACCTATCGCGTTCCTTATGCGAGCCTGTCGATACAGGCAAGCGACGCTGAGGTGACGAATAAATCAGACACCACCTATGCCTGAATTCAGGCTCGCGCCACGGGTGTTCGGGGGAGCACTTCCCGAGATGGCGGAGTGCACCCGAAAGGTTGGTGCCACATGTGCAAACCATGCGAGGTCCGGATCAGACCTCTTCGATACGTATCACGACCGGCGCTGCACGGTTCACGGGGAGAGCCCCAATGTTCTGGATCGCGGCGTCGATCGCGTCCCGACGCACATCGTGGGTGACAATGACGACCGGCACATCGGCATCGCCTCTTCCATACTGACGCATACGATGAATCGAGACGCCCGAGTTTCCGAGCGCCGCCGCCACCGCCGCCAGGGCGCCAGGACGGTCATCGAGGGTGAAGCGGAGATAATAGGGTGAGTGTTCGTCCCCATGGGAAAGCCGAGGTGCGCTGCCAAGCGCTGCTGTGGGGCGACCGAAGAGCGGCCTGCGTGCGCCCGTCGCGATGTCCAGAACATCGGCAATCACTGCCGACGCTGTCGGTCCTCCCCCTGCCCCAGGCCCGAAAAAGGCACACTGACCGATGAAATCGCCCTCCACGATCACGGTGTTCGTCACCCCGGGCAGCGCACCGATCGCCGTGTTGGCAGGCACCATGCACGGTCGCACCCGCTGCTCGAGTCCACCTGGATGCAGACGTGCCAGACCGAGAAGCTTGATAGCAAACCCCATGTCTCGCGCTGTGCGGATGTCATCGAGCGTGATCCGCTCAATTCCCTCGCAGACAACGCCATCGAAGTCGACACGGCTGCCGAACGCGATGGCCGCGAGGATCGACAGTTTGTGGGCCGCGTCGATCCCACCGACATCAAACGTCGGATCGGCCTCGGCATAGCCAAGCCTTTGAGCGTCGGCCAGCACCGCCTCGTAGGCGGCGCCCTGCGCCTCCATCTCCGTCAGGATGTAGTTGCACGTGCCATTGAGCACGCCGAAGACACGATCGATCCCGTTGGCAGCAAGCCCTTCGCCAAGGGCCTTGAGCACCGGAATCCCACCAGCGACCGCCGCTTCGCAGCGAATGGCAACACCTTTGGCTTCCGATGCGACCGCGAGTGCGTGACCATGGTGTGCGATCAACGCTTTGTTCGCGGTCACCACATGCTTGCCACTGGTGATGGCACGCTCGATCAGCGCCCTTGCCGGTCCGTCGGAACCGCCAATCGCCTCCACAATGCAATCAACATCCTCGCGGGCGCCAAGGGCAACGGCGTCTTCCTCCCATGCGAAGCCGGAGACATCGACACCACGATCCCGATCGCGGTCACGGGCAGACACGGCACTGATCTCAATCGTTCGTCCCGCCTTCTCTGCGAGGGTGTCGCCATGGGTCTGCAGGATTTGCACGGCACCAGCCCCAACGGTGCCGAGTCCGGCGATGCCAATCCGGAAAGGTGTGCTCATATCCCGCTGTCCTCACTTTCAGCCTGCCCTCGAGACACGCTCCCGCCGAAGGGTTGCGATTGGTAGCATGTTCGAAACGCAGGGCCAGCCCTATTGAACCGGGCGCGCCTTGGGCACGCGTATCAGACGGCGACGCTCCGCATCGCTGAGCACCGGTTCGGCCAGGGCTTGCGCGCGCGACTCCGCCGCGATGGCACGCGCGGAAAGATCGGTTTGAGCAGCTGCGCCGTCTGCTGGATCAGGAACAGCCGCGGAGTATGTGCCTGGCGTCAGGTTTTCGGGCGTGTCGACCAATCGCGGATAGTCGGCTGCGCTGACTTCTGCGCTTTCTGGCAGGTCGTAGGTGCCAAAGAGTTCCACGGTTCCACACCCCGACAACAACAGGGCCGCGACAAATTGTGCAGTGCAACAAAAAGTCTTCATCTGCGATCTGACGCTCCGTTAACCCTGATCGGCATGGTAGAGTTCTGACAGACTAGCTATGTCTGTAGGCGCACACCAGCCCTGCCGGGGGCAACAAACCAACGAGGGAGGGGCTCGAATGGCAGATAAGCAGATTGCTCTGGCCGAGAGGCTTTCGACGCTGGTCGAGCGCTCGAGCCACCTCTGGGCCGAATCGCTGAACCGCAGTGTCCACGACGTGGGCAAGCTGAAGCCGGACCCGCTGAACACACTCCCGGCGATGACCAAGCTCGCGCAGGACTACATGGAGCACCCCCAGAAAGCCGCGGAAGCAGCAACGCGTTACTGGTCGGAACAGGCGGAACTCTGGACACGCGCAGCGCAACGCACGCTGGGCGAAGACGTGGAACCGATGATCACGCCGGAGCGTGGCGACAAACGCTTCAAGAACGAGCTCTGGGAGGAGAACCCAGGCTTTGATCTGATGAAGCAGTCCTATTTGCTGACCTCGCGCTGGCTGCAGGATCAACTCGAGCAGGCGGACGGGCTCGATCCGCTGGAGAAGCGCAAGCTTACGCTCCTGACCAGAAACTTCGTGGAGGCGCTTTCGCCCACGAACTACGCTGTAACCAATCCGGACGTCATCAGCACCACCGTCGAGGAAGAGGGAGAGAACCTGCTCCGGGGCTTTGAAAACCTCACCCGCGATCTGGAACGCGGCCACGGCACCTTGATGATCCGTCAGACGGACATGGATGCCTTCAAGGTTGGCGAGAACATGGCAGTCACGCCAGGTTCGGTGGTGTTCCAGAACGAGGTGATGCAGCTCCTCCAGTATGCGCCGGCGACCGAGAAGGTGCATAAGACACCGCTCCTGATCGTCCCGCCCTGGATCAACAAGTTCTACATCCTCGATCTGAATGTGAAGAAGTCGATGATCCGCTGGCTGGTAGAACAGGGCCATACGGTATTCGTCGTATCCTGGGTGAACCCGTCGGATGACCAGCGCGAGGAGACCTGGGAAAGCTATATGCAGAAAGGCGTCCTCACAGCGATCGAGAAGGTCCTGACGGAGTCCGGCACCGAGAAAACCAATATTGTTGGCTACTGCATCGGCGGAACGATGCTCGGGACCACCCTTGCATGGATGGCGGCAAAGGGGGATGACCGGGTGGCCTCGGCCACCTTTTTCACAGCTCAGTTTGATTTCACGGATGCCGGTGAGCTGCAGGCGTTTGTCGATGATGAGGTGATCGACACCGTCGAGCGTACCGCGTCGGATCACGGCTACCTGGCGGCTGACAACATGTTCAACGCGTTCAACTCACTCAGATCGACTGATCTGGTGTGGAGCTTCGTGGTGAACAACTACCTGCTCGGCAAGGACAACTTTCCCTTCGATTTGCTGTACTGGAACTCGGATTCCACCTGCATGCCCGGCCAGGTGCACGTCTTCTATCTAGACAGCTTCTACAACAAGAACTTGCTCGCGAAGGGCGAGTTGACGCTGGCCGGCGAAAAGCTGGACCTGAAGAAGATCAAGGTTCCCTGCTACCACATCGCTGCGGTCGAGGATCACATCGCGCCGGCCGCTAGCGCGTACCGGGCGGCCAAGCTCCTGGGTGGGCGATCCCAGAAGTTCGTGCTCGCGGGCTCGGGGCACATTGCAGGTGTGGTGAATCCGCCTGCCGCCGGCAAGTATCAGTACTGGACCAAGACCGGCATCAAGGAGGCCGATCTCGAAGCCTGGCGGACTGGCACAACTGAAACGCCCGGCTCATGGTGGGGCGACTGGGATACGTGGCTTGCGAAGCATTCGAAGAGCAAGGTCGAGGCGCGCGAACCCGGCGCCGTCCTCGGTGTGATCGAGGCAGCACCCGGCTCTTACGTCAGAGAGCGCTCGGACAGCAGATGAACGTCGGCGGAAGCATCCGCAGAAGAAGCCCCTCGCCACAGCGGGGCCGCGCTGGCGGCCCAACATCGCCATATTCTTCAACGAGCGTCGATCGCGGGGAAAACAGTCCGCGAGAGGGACGTATGCTCGGTAAGTTTTTCGGCGCCGCACTCGCCGCAGGGTTGGTCCTTGCAGCCAGCTCGGCCAATGCATCATGCGAAGTTGGCGGCAAAGAAGTGCCCTGCGAGGTCAAGGGCGGTCACTACCGGATTAAGGTTCCGGACGGCCCGGGCCCGTACCCCGCGGTGGTCTACCTTTACGGCTCGTCGGGCAACAGCCGCGAGCTGATGTCCTATGACGGCTTCGTGCAGGCCTTCCTGCAGCGTGGATATGCGGTGATCGTGCCCGCAGCGCTCAACATCCGCTACCGCGACGGCGTAGACAGCGGGTGGCACCTCCGCAATGAGCGGGGCGGTGCGCGCGACGACACCGCGTTCGTTGCCCGCGTGCTCGAAGACGCCAAAATCCGCCATCGGATCAAGCGCGATCGCGTGCTCATCGCTGGCATGTCACGCGGCGGTTTCCTCGCCTGGGACATCGCCTGTCACAATCCGCGGCTGGCGCGAGCCTATGCGCCCGTGGCGGGCGGATACCTGGGACGCGTCCCGAAGCGTTGCTCCGGGCCAGCACGCGTTTTGCACACCCACGGCCGAAGCGACCGTATCGTGCCGGTAGAAGCCTCGTGGAGCAGCGGTGGTGCACGCATGGCAGACATCAACGAGAGCCTCTCGAGCGTAGCTGCCGCAAATGGCTGTGTCGCCCCGGAGAAAGCACGCCGTTATCGCGAGTATGACCGGATCGACTGGAAGGGCTGCCCTCGGGGAACGTCCGTCGGTCTGCTGATGCATGACGGTGGGCACACGATCCCGCTCAGCTGGTATTCGACGGTGATCGATTGGTTCGAAAACGATGCGCTCCCGAACGAAACAGAACGTACCTACAGCAGCCGTGCAGCCTTCAAGGGTGCTGGTTCGGGCAACAGCCGCTTCAAGAAGGCGCGCACGTCCTCGGACTAGCGCCGCTCATGTCTGCTCGACAAGGCGGCTCTCTCCCGACACCGCTTTTGCAGGCTCCGCCTCGGGTTCCATCGCTGCTTCGAACTCAAACGTCTCCAGCCGCATCGCCCGGCTGGAGGCCTTTTCGGTCGATATCCTGATCTCTGCGACGTCGCGCGCGGCCTGTTCGAAGTGCCGGTCGAGATTGCCGACCCTAAGCGCCAGCCGTTCGAGATCCTTATGTAACATCGAGAGCTCACGGCGTATCGCGCCCGCCTGCTCACGCATTCGCACATCCTTCAGGACGGCGCGCAACGTGTTCAGCACGGCCATCATCGTTGTGGGCGAGACGATCCACACCCGCGCCTCGAAACTCTGGCGCACAACTTCACCGAAGTTCGCATGCAACTCTGCATAAACCGCCTCTGACGGCAGAAACATCAGAGCCGAGTCCGCGGTTTCACCGTCGACGATGTAGCGCTCGGAGATCGCCCGCACGTGGTGCAACACGGCATTGCGGAACAGCCGGCTTGCCTCGCGCCGCGCGCTTTCTGTCTCGGCACTGCGCAGCGCCTCATAGGGCTCGAGCGGAAACTTGGCATCGACGACGATATGTCCCGGCGGATCGGGCATGCGCAGGACGCAGTCGGCACGCTTGCCGTTTGAGAGCGTGACCTGCAGATCGTAGGCGTCCGGCGGCAGCGCCTTGCCAACGATATCGTTGAGCTGAATTTCGCCGAATGCGCCGCGCGTCTGCTTGTTCGACAGGATATCCTGCAGCCCCAGCACGTCGCCTGACAGCTTCTCGATCTTGGTCTGAGCCTTGTCGATGGCTTCGAGCCGCTGCTGCAGTTCGCCCAACGAGCGCGCGGTACGGGCCGCGCTGCCATGTAGGCTCTCTCCCATCGCGCGCTGAACCTCCTCGAGACGACGCTCAACGCTTTCCATGATCCGCGCCTGACCGGAGGTCTGGTGCTCATTGATGGCTCCCAGAGCGCCGGCCAGTTGGTGTTGCCCTCGGTCGAGCCCGTTCACCTGATCCGCGAGAAAAGTGAGGTGTGCCGCCAAGGGCTCGGTGGCACGCGCCGACCGGCTCGCCGCCGAGGCAGCCCAAATCACGGCAACAATCACCAGTAGAACGATCAGGCCCGCAGCGATTTGAAGGGTCAGCGGATCGGACATGATGGTACTTGACGGCATTGCGTTACTCACCTGCGACCGAACAGTTTCTCGATGTCGGCCAGCGAAAGACTGACCCAGGTCGGCCGCCCGTGATTGCACTGGCCGGAGTTTGGCGTGGTCTCCATTTCACGGAGAAGCGCATTCATTTCTGGCGCCGACATCCAACGCCCGGAGCGCACTGAACCGTGACACGCGATCCGGCTCAAGACCGCATCAATGCGGCCACGCAGTCCATCCGTTGCGCCGCAATCAGCAATCTCGTCGGCGAGGTCACGCATCAGCGCCGCAACATCGGGCTGACCTAACAGCGCCGGGATCTCGCGGACGGCCACCGCCCCCGGGCCGAAGGGCTCGATCACAAGACCTAGCTCAGCCAGGGCGTCGGCATGTTCGAGCACCCGCGGTGCGTCCGTCCCGAGCTCGACAATTTCCGGAACGAGCAGCCCCTGACGCGCAACTCCGGCAGCCTCGAGCTGGTGCTTCAGACGTTCATAGACGAGGCGTTCATGCGCTGCGTGCTGATCCACGATCACCATGCCGGTGGAGGTCTGCGCGATGATGTAGTTTTCGTGGAGCTGTGCCCGAGCCGCTCCAAGGGGGCCTGTGGTGTACGCATCGAGCACAGGCGCTGGTTCCTCCGCGCGCGCTGACACCCAATCGACCGGCGCCTCTGAGAACCCCTCCTGCGAAGGCGGCGCTTGCATGGTGAGGGCTGTCTGGGTCATCGCCGGAGATGGCCGCGGCGCACTCCAACCCTTGGGGACGGGCGTGCCTTCAGACCGGAATGCACCCAGGGCCGCATCCGTGATCGTACTCGCCGATCTGTGCCCCGATTCCGCGAGAGCATGCCTGATGGCCGAGATCACAAGGCCCCGGATGACACCCGGTTCACGAAATCGCACCTCGGCCTTCGCCGGGTGGACATTGGCATCCACCCGCTCTGGTGGGCATTCAATGTAGAGGACAGCGACCGGGTGGCGATCACGGGGCAGCACGTCCTGATACGCCGCTCGCAATGCGCCAAGAAGCAATCGATCGCGCAGCGGGCGGCCATTGACGAAGAAGTACTGCGCGACCGCCGCTCCGCGGGAGTAGGTGGGAAGGCCCGCATGGCCGGTCAGGCTCAGGCCATCACGTTCGGCGTCGATGCTGAGCGCATTGTCGGCAAACGCCGGCCCCAGAACAGTACGAGCCCGCGAAAGCCGCTGATCGAATAGTGCTCCCTGCGCACCTTCGGCGCGAAACAGAACGCGTCCTTCACCGCCGCCGCTGACGTCCGTCAGCACGAATGTGATGGCCGGTTCGGCGAGCGCGAGCCTCCGAACGGTGTCGCTGATCGCCTGCGTCTCGGCGCGATCGGTTCTCAGGAACTTGAGACGCGCAGGTGTGGCATGGAAAAGATCGCGGACTTCAACGGTGGTGCCAGACGGATGCGCCGCCGGTCGGGGCGCGGCGTGCACACCGGCCCGCACGTCAATCGTCCACGCCTCGGCGCTCGCCACGCGCGAGGTCAGGGAAAGACGCGACACCGACCCGATCGAGGGCAGTGCCTCGCCACGGAACCCGAAGCCACTGATGTTGACCAGATCATCGTCCTTGATCTTCGACGTCGCGTGGCGTTCGAGAGCGAGTGCAAGTTGATCGTGTGCGATGCCGGAGCCGTCGTCACACACCCGCATCAGCGTCTTGCCGCCATCGGCGATCGCAATCTCGATCCGGCCCGCACCCGCGTCAATGGCGTTCTCGACCAGTTCTTTGACGGCAGAAGCGGGACGCTCGACCACCTCACCGGCGGCAATGCGGTTGGCAGTCGCCTCGGACAAGCGCCGAATTTCAGGCCTTCGAGGCTCTATGTTGGGTGTCAGTGCATTCATACCACAACAACTAGCATGTACAGCTCAGATCTGGAAGGCTCTTCTGAGCCGGCCACCGTTCCAAAGAAGCACAAGCGTCGGGCTTGACCTGATAGCCGCCACCGTTCATCACGCCGCAGTCAGCGGGGAGAGTTTCATGTGGCAGTTCTGGGTCGATCGCGGAGGCACCTTCACGGACATTGTCGGCCGACGGCCAGACGGCGGGATCGTCACGCACAAGCTGTTGAGCGAGAACCCCGAACAGTACCGTGATGCAGCTGTTCAGGGAATCCGCGAACTTCTCGGCCTCGCAAAGGGAGAGCCGATTCCACCCGGCACCATCGAAGCCGTCAAAATGGGGACCACCGTCGCCACCAATGCGCTTCTCGAGCGCAAGGGCGACCGTACGCTGCTGATGATCACCCGAGGGTTTGGCGACCTGCTGCGGATCGGCTACCAGAACCGCCCTCGTCTGTTCGATCTTCAGATCATCCTGCCCGAGCTTCTGTATGAACGGGTTGCCGAAGTACCGGAACGACTGGATGCCGAGGGCAGCGTGGTTTCGCCGCTCGACGAAGATGCGGCGCGCGCAGCGCTGCAGAACGCCAAGGCGGACGGGATCGATTCGGTCGCCATCGCTTTCCTGCACGGTTACCTGAACCCAGAGCACGAAGCGCGTGTCGCAGCAATTGCTGCCGAGGTGGGCTTTGGTCAGATCTCGACCTCACACCAGACCTCGCCGCTCATGAAGCTGGTCAGCCGTGGCGATACCACGGTGGTCGATGCATACCTCAGCCCGATCCTCCGGCGATACGTGAACCAGGTCGCGGACGAGCTTGGCACCGGCGATGGAACGCGGCTGATGTTCATGCAATCGAACGGCGGCCTGACCGACGCGAGCCTCTTCCAGGGAAAGGATGCGATTCTTTCCGGACCCGCCGGCGGCGTGGTCGGGATGGTCAAGACCGGTGCACTGGCAGGCTATGACCAGCTGATCGGCTTCGACATGGGCGGGACCTCGACTGACGTCTGCCACTATGCCGGTCAGTACGAGCGGTCGTTCGAGACGGAAGTTGCGGGCGTGCGCATGCGGGCCCCGATGATGAACATTCACACGGTGGCGGCGGGTGGCGGCTCGATCCTGATCTTCCAGGATGGGCGCTTTCAGGTCGGCCCCGAAAGCGCCGGCGCCAATCCCGGACCTGCCTGCTATCGCCGAGGCGGTCCGCTGACGGTGACTGACTGCAACGTGATGCTGGGCAAGTTGCATCCGCACCATTTCCCCTCGGTGTTCGGGTCCGACGCGGATCAGCCATTGGACGCCAGCGTGGTCCGCGAGAAGTTCAAAGCACTGGCAGCCGAGATCGCGGCGGCGACGGACGAGCCCGTGCGCACGCCGGAAGAGACCGCTGAGGGGTTCCTGCGCATCGCGGTCGAGAACATGGCGAACGCGATCAAGAAGATCAGCGTGCAGCGCGGATACGATGTCACGCGCTACACGCTGCAGTGCTTCGGTGGGGCCGGCGGTCAACATGCATGCCTGGTCGCCGATGCCCTGGGGATGGAGACTGTTTTCCTGCATCCCTATGCGGGTGTCCTCTCTGCCTACGGCATGGGCCTTGCCGAGATACGTGCCCTGCGCGAGCGCCAGTTCGAGCGCCCTCTCACCGAGCGAACCGCGGCCGAGGCAATGCTGGCCGAGCTGGCTGGCGAGGCTGAGGCGGAAGTGCGCGACCAGGGGGTTGCCGAAGGCGCCGTACGAACAGAGCGCCGGGTGCACCTGAGGTACCGCGGCTCGCACCAAGCGCTCGAGATCGAGTTTGGGTCGGAGGCGGAACTGCGCGCCCGCTTTGATGCGGCCCACAAGACACGCTACGGTTTCACCGCAGGAGACCGCGACCTGATCATCGAAGCCCTGGCGGTCGAAGCGATCGGCGGCACGGACGAAGTGCCGGACAACCGCAAACCGGAGACTGCGGAGACGCCGGTTCCCACCGACCATGTCGAGATGATCGTGGGCGGCGTTCGCTACAACGTGCCTCTCTTCGATCGTGACATCATGCGCGCGGGTCAGAGCGTCGAGGGACCCGCAATCATCAAGGAACGCACCGGCACCAACATCGTCGAGCCTGAATGGCGCGCGACGATCAACCCGTGGGGACATCTCATCCTCTCGCGCATGGTGCCGCTCGATCGGGCAGAAGCTGTCGGCACAAGGGCCGATCCGGTCATGCTGGAGGTGTTCAACAACCTCTTCATGTCCATCGCCGAACAGATGGGAGCGACGCTCGCCAACACGGCCTACTCGGTGAACATCAAGGAGCGGCTGGACTTCAGCTGCGCGTTGTTCGATCCGACCGGTGGACTGGTGGCAAATGCGCCGCATGTGCCCGTGCATCTGGGTTCGATGTCCGAGTCGATCCGAACAGTGATCCGGCTGAATCCGGAGATGAAGCCCGGAGACGTGTTTGTCCTCAACGCACCGTTCAACGGCGGCACTCATTTGCCGGATGTCACCGTCATCACGCCCGTCTTCGGCGATAGGGGCCAGGTAGAGTTCTTCGTTGCCTCACGCGGACATCACGCGGACATCGGAGGAAAGACGCCCGGCTCGGCTCCCCCGGACTCGACCGTGATCGAGGAGGAAGGCGTCCTGATCGACAACTTCCTCATGGTCGATGGTGGTCGCTTTCGTGAGGCCGAGACACGAGCGCTCCTCGCGTCGGGCCCATATCCCTGCCGCAACATCGACGAGAACATGGCCGATCTCGCAGCCCAGGTCGCCGCCAACGAAACAGGCGTCCAGGGCGTGCAGAAGATGATCGCGCAGTTCGGGCTCGATACCGTGCACGCCTACATGCGCCACGTGCAGGACAACGCCGAGGAAAGCGTAAGACGGGTGATCACGGCCTTACGCGATGGGGCCTATGACTACGAGCTCGACAACGGAGAGTTCATCCGTGTAGCCGTCCGGGTCGATCCCGCGGGGCGAACAGCGGAGATCGATTTTTCGGGCACGGCTGATAAGAACCCGTTCAACTACAATGCCCCGCTCGCGGTTTGCCACGCGGTGGTGCTTTACGTCTTCCGGACGCTGGTTGGCACCGACATCCCGCTGAACGAGGGTTGCTTCAAGCCGCTTAAAATCATCGCGCCGGAAGGATCGATGATCAACGCACAGTATCCCTCGGCGGTCATTGCCGGAAACACTGAGGTGAGCCAGCTGATGTGCAATGCGCTGATGGGCGCACTCGGCGTAATGGCGGGCAGCCAGGCCACGATGAACAACTATGTCTGGGGGAACGAACGGCTTCAGAACTACGAAACGATCTGTGGCGGAACCGGAGCAGGCCCTGACTTCGACGGTTGCTCGGCGATCCAGACGCATATGACCAACACCCGTGCCACCGACCCCGAAATGCTGGAGTTCCGCTTCCCGATCCGCCTCGAAGAGTACGCCATCCGGCGCGGCTCGGGCGGGGCGGGACATCACCGCGGCGGCGACGGGATCACCCGGCGTATGCGCTTTCTCGAGCAGATGACCGTAACCACGCTCTGCTCGCACCGTCGCGTGCGGCCCTTTGGTGTCAATGGCGGCGCACCGGGCGAGGTCGGTCGAGAGTGGATCGAACGCGCCGACGGAACCCGGGTCGAACACGCGGGCAATGACCAGCACGAGGTCTACCCTGGCGATGTATTCGTCATGCAAACGCCCTCCGGCGGAGGGTACGGCAAGGTCTGACCGCCGGTACGCGTTGAACTCGCTCAGGCCGTGTGGGACAATATTTCCCTCTCGAACAGAAGAATCTCGGCCGGCCTGACGGCCGTCAAATCGAATTGGGGGAGCCATGTATTTCCAGGGGACTTGGGGAAACGACACCATCTGGGCGTCGATCTATGCTGACCAGATTTTCGCGGATGCCGGCAATGACGTGATCTACGCCCTTCACGGCGACGATGAAATCTATGCCTACACGGGAGACGACACGGTCTTCGCGGGCGAAGGCGACGACTATGTCCACGCCGGTGCGGGCAATGATCAGGTCGATGGCGGCGCTGGCGATGACCTGTTGGAAGGCCACGAAGGCGACGACGAGCTCTATGGCGACGACGGCGACGACGTGCTCTGGGGCGGCGCCCACCTGAGCTGGTGGACCGATGAGGGCAGCGACCGGCTCTTTGGCGGGCGGGGCCGCGACACGCTCTACGCCAACGGCCGGGACTATCTCGACGGCGGCGAGGGCGACGATACGCTCTACGTCATGACCGGAACCGGCAACGAAGCGCGCGGCGGCGCCGGGAACGACCGCATTTACACCTTGAGCCAGCAGACAACCCACAACGCTCTGTACTTCGGCGGCACCGGCAATGACGAGATCCACGGCAGCCACAACGCCGATCTGATCGCCGGCAACGAGGACAACGACATCCTCCACGGCTATGGCGGGAACGACCAGATCCTTGGCGGCGACGGCAACGACACCATTCACGGCGGCGCCGGAAACGACGACATTTGGGCCGGCGACGGCAACGACACGGTCTACACCGACGCGGACTATGCGAGCGTCTATGGCGGCGCGGGCGACGACTATGTCGACGGCACCGGAGCCGAGGGCGTCACTGTGTATGGCGAAGGCGGCAACGACACGCTGATCGCGAGCGATGACCCGAACAGCCCTGGGGATCGGCTAAATGGCGGCGATGGCAACGACATGCTGGTCGGATACTCGAATGACGAGCTCTTCGGAGGCGCAGGGAACGACACGCTGTTCGCTCATGAGAACACATTCGAGTTCGATGGGGGAGACGGTGATGATTTTCTGTACGGATTTGGCGACTTTGACTCCAACTTCTGGGGAAACGGGGGCAACGATGAAATTCGTGCGGGCGCCGGGAATGACGTGGTCTGGGGCGACTACTACTCGTTCAGCAGTGTCTTTGCCGGGGTAGCGGGCGACGATGTGCTCTATGGCGACGCTGGCGATGACATCCTCTACGGCAACGACGGCGACGACACTCTCTTTGGCGGGGATGGCAACGACGAGTTGTCGAGCGGCTTCGGCAACGACACGCTCCATGGCGGCGCTGGCCACGACAAGCTGTCCGGAGAAAGCGGCGCGGGCGACATCACCAATCTTTACGGCGGGGACGGCCAGGATGTTCTGAGAGCCTACGAAGGCGACGTCTACGCCTGGGGCGAGCAGGACTTCGACCGCTTCGTGATCTCACTGTCCGAATATAAGCCCGAGCAGCGCATGTACATCATGGACCGCGAGGTTTTCGCAAACGGGGCCGCCGAGCGGATCATTTTCGATCATGTGCCAGACGGATTTGATGAGGATGATCTCGATAGCGATGGCAACGGTCTGGTCAATGCCGCCGACGCGCTTGTCACCACCAGCAGGACAGGCATGACGATCGAGGACGAGTGGGGTTCGGTCTACATCGACGGCTGGTTCGAGATCGAGATCGATCACTTCTGGTTTTTCGCCGGGCAGTACGATCTCGTCGTCCCGTAGATCGGATGACCCCGCCGCCGGTGGCGGCGGGGTCGGCGATGCCTCTCAGTTCACAACGTTCGCCGTTGCCTGCGCGAAGCTCTGTCGCCGGTAGATGTCGCGATGCTCAAAGAGCACGCCATCCGCATCTGGGAAAATGGTGTGATAGGTCATGATGACCGGCACACCGCTTGTGTCCATGTCGAAGGTGCGCCGCCCGAAAGCTGCGTCGTGCACCGTTGCAAGATCCACCCCGAGCACCCACGCTGCGACCTCGTCCCACTTCTCCACGCGGACGCAACCATGGCTGAGCGCGCGCTTCTCGCGTTCGAACAATTGCGGTTTGTTGGTGCCGTGGAGGTAGATGAGCATGCCCGGCTCGAGCCGGATCGCCAGGAACCCCAGAGGGTTGCGTTTACCGGCCGGCCAACGTTTGTCCTCGTACTTGCCGCTTGCGACCATGCGTGGTGTCGGTCGCCACGTCGGGCGGAAGCGCACCACCGACGTCTGGGTTTCCATCACAGGCGTCTGCGTCGAAGGCTTGCCGACGATCACCCGGCTCCGCAGCACGGGCAACCCGTCCTCAAAGGCGATCAGCTCGAAGGAGGGAATGTTGACCACGATTGCCTTGCCTTTCGCCGGCACATTAACCCCGCCTGTCGCAAAGTTGAGCGCGTTGACATACCGCTGCTCGGCCGAGACCGGAGTTGGAATGGGAGGCTTGGCAAGAGGCTCGGGTTCCGGCGCTGTCGCACAGGCACTCACCGCAACAGCACTCGTCACAAGCGTGATCTGCCGAACCCAACGCACAAAGAAGATTCCGCCTGCGCTGAGCGCAGACGTGCATGCTTTGAAAGACATGTCGTCACCCCGCAAATATACCCGTCACACACGAGTAGGATCGATCTTCGGTCCTAATGATTGCTGAATTGCGGGATCAGCGTGTCGATGGTGCGGCATTGGAGTTTCATGTGTCCCAAAGCGCCCCGAAATGATCACGTTCTCCACCCAGATAAGCCGAATAGGGCCCCTAGCCTACACAATCAGAGTTGGCGATCCGGACTGAACTCTCTCGCTCGGCCGCCACATGACGCGCAAGGACTGCGCCCTGATCGCTTGGAGAAGCATGGGCCCCTGCGCAGTGACAGGAGGCGGGCACATGAGACGATCCCTGGCGATTCTCGCAGTTATATTGGGACTGCAGGCGGCTTTTCCGGCAAATGCCGGCGCGGAAGAGCAACTCTGCGCTCAAAGAGCCGATCTTGTGGGTCAGCTCGAACGAAAGTTCGGCGAAGTCCGTCACGGCGCTGGCCTGCGCGGGGCGGAAGCGGTCTTCGAGATCTGGGCCTCATCCGGTTCGGGATCGTGGACCATCATCATGACCCGGCCCGATGGCGTTGCCTGCATTATGGCTGCTGGCGAAAACTGGACGCAGGATGCCTTGGCAAGACAGGCAGGCGACCCCGCCTGAGAAGAGCACGTTCTCAGGCGCTCAACGCGGTGCGTGCCTCGGGCGCGACATGGCCCTGCCGCGGCAGTCGGATCCGAAACGTGGTCCCGGCCGTGGTGCTGGAGATCAGCTCGATTGTCCCGCCGTGAGCGGTGATCAACTCGCTCGCAATGGCGAGACCCAGTCCCGTTCCTTCTCGCCGGGTGCTGCCCTGGAACGGCTTGAAGATGTGATCAATGGCTTTGGCAGGCATGCCTGGCCCGTTATCCGCAAGCAGGATTTCCACGATATCCTGATCTTCGGTCGCCGAGATAGTGATCGTGCCGTTCTTGCCTGTCGCGCGAATCGCTTCGATGGCATTGCGTGCAATGTTGCCGAAGACTCGGTGGAGATGCTCGGGATCGGCCACAACCACCAGCCCCGGCGATATGCACTGGTCAATCGAGACCTGCTCCTGCGCCATGAGCGAGAGCCCGTCTACAACCTCGTCGATCAGATCCGCCAGCAGGATATGCTTCGGTTCCGGTGGTGCTTCATCAGCCTTGCCATAGGCCATCGTCGATTGGCAGAGACTGATCGCCCGATCGAGCGAGGCAATCAGTTTCGGACCGGTGCGAGCGACAATCGGATCATTTGAGCTGCCCAAACGATCAGCCAGCAGATGTGTTGTGGTGAGAATGTTGCGCAGATCATGGCTGATCTTCGCGACGGCCTCGCCCAGTGATGCGAGACGCGCCTTGGTCTTGAGCGCGGCCAACACGTCTGTCTGCATCTGGGCCAGTGCTCGCTCTGCATCCGCGATCTCGCCGACGCGGCTGGTCGGGCGGATCACACGGCTCGGGTCTTCGGGATTCTCCGAGAAGCGGGTCACGTTGTCGGTGACCTGCGTGATCGGACGAACGACGACCCAGCGCATGACCAGAAAGATCATCACCGCCGTGATGACGGATATCACCATGCTCAGGTTCAGGATGCGCAAGCCGTAGTCTCGCATTGCGGCACGCAATGGCGCGCTTTCGATCGTCACCTCCATGAGCTGCCCCATATCGGCCGGTGCGTAGGCCACGACGCGAATAATACCCTCCTCGGCGCTGATCGTGCGGTTCAGTGCATCGAGGACCAGGTCCGTAACCGGCGGATCACGCAAATCATAGGTCGCCATAACCGGGCCCAGCCCCTGTCTGACGAGCACGAGCTGCCGGATGCCGTCGCGCCCGACGACCACGTTAAGTGTCTCGGATTTGTGCAGCAGCTCCTTCTCTAGCTCGGGATGGATCATCCCATCGGGCGCCGCGAGCACCGTCAGCGCCGCGATCTCGGCTCTGCGCACCCGCTCCGTCAGATAGTCGAGCCTGTAACGCGCCACGGACGGCACGAAGATAATGATCTCGACAATCATGACGACCGCGATCGTCACGAGAAGCAGACGGCCGGAGAGGCTCCGGAAAAACGACATCTTCCTCTGGTCCAACGTGCGACAGCACTCACAGACCCTTGAAGGAATAGGCAGATCAGCCAAAACGCGCAAGCGTGCGCACGATCCATTTGACCCGATCGCTCTCGAACAGCCGCGGCGCGTAGTATGCACCGGCTGCTCTCTTAGAGACCTCACCCAACGTCGGGTAGGCCGCAACGTGGCCTGCCATCGCACCGATTTTCAGCCCAGACGAGAGCGCCAGAGCCCAAGGCTGGATCAGATCACCCGCGTGCGGTGCGACCATCGAGCAGCCCAGTATGCGCCCGCGCCTGCCGATCACCGCCTTTATCAGGCCGCGGTGCACACCTTCTGCGCGCGCGCGGTCGTTCTCGGCGACCTCAAAGCGTACCACCTCGACCGCGTCACCATGCTCGGCGCGCGCATCGGCCTCGCTCAGCCCCACATGGGCGATCTCGGGATCTGTGTAGGTGGCCCAGGGAATGTGGTGGGTACGATTGCGCACGGGCAATCGAAAAAGTGCTGAACGCACCACCAAGCCGGCGTGATAGCCGGCCACATGAGTAAACTGCAGCCCGCCTGCAACGTCTCCGATCGCATAGACCTTGCGGTTCGAGACGGACCGCAACCCGTCATCCACTGCGATACCCCGCTTGTCGTACGTGACGTCCGCCTTGTCGAGATCGAGCGTATCGAGGTTTGGCTTTCGCCCGGCCGCCACCAGAAGATGAGAACCGGGTATCGTCTCCCCATCCTCGAGGCTGACGATCGTCTTTCCGTCGCGCGCGACGATCTGCGCGATCTTGATGCCTTCTCGAATGTCGATGCCTTCTTCGCGCAGTGCATCGAGCGCTATGGACGCAATCTCGGGATCATCTTTGCCCAGCGCGCGAAATGCTTCCAGAACGATCACCTCGGCCCCAAGACGGCGGTGCGCCTGCGCCATCTCCATACCGATTGGCCCGCCGCCGATGATGATCAGCCGCTCGGGCAATGCGCGCAGATCCCATAATGTCTCGTTTGTCAGGTGCGGCACGTCGGTCAGCCCCGGAATGGGTGGGAGCGCTGGTGACGAGCCTGTGGCGACGACAAAGCGGCGCGGCTCCACCACCGTCTCGCCAATGATCGCCTGACGAGGGCTTGTAAAGCGCGCGTGATGCTGCAGGACGGTGACGCCGAGCCCCTCGAAGCGTTCGACCGAATCGTGCGGAGCAATGCCAGCGATCACGCGTTGCACGTGGTCCTGAGCGGCCGCATAGTCAACTTGCGGCTCGTTTGCCGCGACGCCGAACTTCCCGGACACCCGGTGTGTGTGCGCGGCCTTGGCGGCCGCAATCAGCGATTTCGAGGGCACACAACCATAGTTCAGGCAATCTCCACCCATGCGGTGTCCCTCGGCGAGCACGACCGATGCGCCCATCTGCACGGCGCCCGCCGCGACGGACAGTCCGCCCGACCCGGCCCCGATCACGCAAAGATCGGGCCTGAGCACCGTGCTCATTCCGTGTCCTTGCCGGAGGGGCCGCCGCCGATTCCGAAGCGCCGCAGCACCAGAGGGAGAGCCGCCAGCATTGCAAGACCCAGCAATGGGCCGAGGATATGCGGCTCGAAGATCACACCAAGATCAGGCGCTTCTCCGCGGGAAAGCTGCTCGCCCAGGCCTGAGCCGATGGAGATGTAGACAACCGTGCCGGGAATGATCCCAACCAACGTCGTCCAGGCAAAATTACGCAGACCCGCACCCAGAAACGCCGGCGCCACATTTGCAATGAAGAACGGCACCGCGGGCACCAGCCGCAAAATCAGCAAAAAGCTGACCTCGCCATTCTTGAACACGCGCTCCATCTTTTCGATCCGGCTGCCGACCTTCTCGCGCAGAAGCCCTCCCAGCGACGTCTTCGCGGCCATGAAGATCAGGACAGCACCGATGGTTGCGGCGACCACGGTCATCATCGAGCCTGCGATCACGCCAAAGAGAAAGCCGCCCACCAAAGTCAACCAGACCGCACCAGGAACCGAGAAGGCGACGGCCAGCACATAAATCAACATATAGACCGCGCCGGCGAGGACGAGATTGCGGTCCCGCCATTCGGTGAGCAACCCGACATTCTCGGACAGTGCGCTAAAGCTCAGATAATCTCGGGCAAAAAAGAACGCCAGGCACGCACCCGTCGCGATCAGGGCAATCGGTAGGTAGCGCAGAACACCCGATTGGGACCCGTCCTTTGGTTCTTTGGTCATAAATGCAGCTTCCGGGCTGGCCATGCTCAACCGTCTCCATATCAGATGTCCCCGTGCCGGGGATACTGGTGTCGCCGTCGCCGCGATACCAGTCGCTTCACAACGGCTTGATAAGTGTTGGTCCTATTCATGTTCACGAAAGCAGTGGTGACGGTGCTCACCAACGCTTGACAGGATCAGGCAGCCCGTGCCGACTGCGCCAACCATGCCCATGATCGTGATCAGTGAATTTATGGATGAGGCTGCGGTCGCCCGGCTCGCCGGTGCGCATGCCGTCACGTATGATCCGGCGCTTGTCGACACTCCGGAACGGCTTTTCTCGGCGGTCGCCACAGCAGATGCACTGATCGTGCGCAACCGTACTCAGGTGACGGCGGATTTGCTGTCTGCAGGACCCGAGCTCCGGTGCGTCGGACGTTTAGGGGTTGGTCTGGACAACATTGATCAACGGGCATGTGCGGCGCGCGGAGTTGCGGTCTACCCGGCAACAGGCGCAAACGACCAGTCCGTCGCCGAGTACGTGGTGGCTTGCATCCTGATGTTGTTGCGCGGGGCCTATCATTCCACGGATCAGATGCACGCCGGAACCTGGCCACGACAGGCGCTGATGGGCCGAGAGGCGAGCGGGCGCACGCTGGGTCTCATCGGCTTTGGGTCGATCGCCCGCGAGACAGCGGTGCGTGCGCGTGCGCTGGGCATGTTCATTTGTGCCCACGACCCGTTCCTCGATCCGGACGATCCGGTCTGGAGCGATGCCACGAGGTGCACACTTGAAGAACTGCTGGCGCGCGCGGATGCGGTGAGCCTGCATGTCCCGCTGACGGAGGGCACGCGCCGCATCCTCGACGCAGATGCGCTCGCCGCAATGAAAACCGATGCCGTTCTGATCAACGCGGCGCGAGGCGGCGTCGTCGACGAAGTCGCGCTGGCCGAGAGCTTGCGCCGAGGTCACCTCGCTGGGGCCGCACTTGATGTCTTCGAGGAGGAGCCGCTCGGAGCCGCGCATGGTCAGGTGTTCGCGGGGATACCTAACCTGATCCTCACGCCCCATATTGCCGGTGTGACGGAGGAATCGAACATTCGTGTAAGCGCTCTCATTGCCGAGCGCGTGAGCCACCATCTGGAGGGGTTATGAGTACGAGTTTGAGCCCCGAGGAAGCCCGGACGCTGGTGATTGACACGCTCGTGCGATGCCGCACCTCATCCGTGAATGCAGGCCATGTGGCGAACGCGCTTGTCGGCGCTGAGCTGGCGGGGCAAGGGGGACACGGGCTCAGGCGCGTGCCGAGCTACGCCGCGCAAGCTCTGAGCGGCAAGGTGAACGGTCATGCGGTCCCTGTTGCCGAACGCATGCGCCCCGGTGTGCTGCGGATTGATGCCGCCGGCGGATTTGCCTATCCCGCGCTCACCCTGGCGCTCGACGCCCTGCCGGAGATGGCCTCCGATCAAGGGATTGCGCTGGCAGGCGTCCATCGATCGAACCATGCGGGCGTCACGGGGCACACCGTCGAGACCCTCGCCCGACGCGGCCTCGTTGCCATGATGTTTGCAAACACCCCGGCAGCGATCGCGCCCTGGGGCGGCACCCGCGCCCTCTTTGGCACCAATCCCATCGCGTTCGCCGCGCCCGTCCCCAATGCCGAGCCCATCGTGGTCGACCTCTCCCTCTCGATGGTTGCCCGCGGCAGGATCATGGCTGCGGCGCAAAAAGGCGAACCGATCCCCGAGGATTGGGCAACGGACGAAAACGGTCAGCCAACTACGGATCCCGCCGCTGCCTTGAAGGGCACGATGCAGCCAATGGGGGGTGCCAAGGGTGCCGCACTCGCGTTGATGGTGGAACTCCTGGCCGCCGGGGTGACCGGTGCGTCGTTCGCCGCCGATGCTTCGAGCTTTTTCGACGGCGAAGGTTCGCCGCCCGGCACGGGCCAGCTTCTGATCGCCATCGACCCGACCGCTTTGGGAGGGGAAGCGATCACGGCGCACATCGGCGCACTCGCCAAAGCATTCGAAGACAACGGCGCTGCCCGGCTTCCTGGACGCCGACGCCAGCAGATCGCGCGTGAGGTTGCAGAACATGGCATCACAGTGGACCCTGAGCTGGCACGAGAGATCGATTCGCTGGGGCGGTGAGGCGGTCAACGGAGAATTTTTCGAAAACTTGCGACGGATCTGTCGGTGTTGCGCGTTTGTATGATCGGAACGGTGTGAGTACGGGGAGTAAGCGATGATCAGCAAGTGGATGGTGACAGCACTGGTTCTTCCAGCGGCTGCGCTGATGATGGGGCTCAGTGCTCCGGCGGTTGCCAAGGACGGCGATCGAGCGGACCGGAGGGCTGAACGACGCGCCGAACGGCAGGAATTTCGCGCCGACACAAGGCAGCATCGCCAGGAATTCCGTGCCGATCGACGGCAGGATCGCCAGGAGTTTCGCGCGGAGCGGCGGCAGGACCGCCAAGACTTCAGAAAGCACCGGCGCTACGATCGCAAGGAGTTCCGGACCGACCGCCGCGACTATCCGCGGAAAAAGGCTCGCGTTCACTATGACCGGCGGCACCATGGTTGGCACCTCGGATATGCGCGCGCTTACGGCAAGCATCGCAATGCCTGGGACCGCCGGGCTGATGGGCTCGAGCAACGCGCCTACCACTATGATCGCGGCGCCAAACGCCTTTATGAGAAGGGCCGCTATCGCGCCGCCCGGAGACTGGATCGCAAGGCCGACAGGCTAGAACGCCGCGCGACGCGCTACGAGCATCTCGGCGCACGCTACGACAGGCGGCACCGTCGCTACCGCTACGGCGACTAACCAAATATCGAGCAGCGACGTGGCGTGCCGCCGAGGTGGCACGCTCATCACGGAGGGCGCAGAGCTTCGGCTCCGCGCCCTTTATCGTCTCTGGTTCTGGGTGCCAGATTTTCACCGCGAAATCTTCACGCCAGCGTTATCGCGTGACGCGACGGAACCGGTTCAGTGCGGCGTGACAGGTTCATCTAAGAGCAGATCAAGGAAGCGCGACGATGAAGAGCAATCGTAAGACTCTCCTCGGCGGTTTGGTGGTGGCCACCCTTGCACTCGCCGGTGCCAGCCCTGCCGATGCCGGCCAACGTTCAGCCAGGGTTTCGGACCGTCTCGACCGGATAGAGGTACAGATCAATGGGCTTCGTGAAATCCGTGACCCCTATGTGCGGAACGCTGAAGTCGACCGCCTGCAGCACAAGCTCGACCGGCTGGGCGCTCGATCATCGTACCAGCGCGGGCGTCTGGCGCGGTACAACGATGACCACATTGCGCATCTGCAGCGGAGGCTTGCGCGAATCGAGCGCAGAACTGACCGCAAGATCGCATACCGCGAGCGCCGCCATGCCAAACCCTATCGAGCCCCTCAGGTCGTCTATGTGCCGCGCCCGCGTTTTGGCCTCGTGATCACGGATCGTGGCGTCCGCGTCGGTGTCGATCACGGCTATTGAACGTTGCGTCCCCCTCCAGCCGGGATCCCCAGACCGGCTGGACCTCCCCCGGCCTGCGCGTGGGCCGGGGGATTGATGGAACGGCGCGGCAGATCAGGTCGAGCGAAAACCGACACCGCCGATCTCCGCGCCCCGCCGATCTCCTGGCGGTGCCCAAGTCTCCTGGTCGACTATCAGAGCGGCGATGGCATCAGATGCGACCTCCAGAAGCTTGTGACCTTTCTCTGCATTCGCCTTCTCCGGCACGCCCGAGACACCGTTTCCCGTGATGTGTGCGAAGGGACGCCAGCGATAGGACCCCCGCCCGGCTTTCAGGAACCCGTCTGCCCGTGGAGCGGCCAGTGATGCCAAATCCGAGGCATCGACCAGCTCTGGCTCCACAGCCATCATCATCGCCGTTTCCCCCTCACAGGCGTGATGAATGCCGTCCTGGTCCTCGAGCAGATCGCCAATCGCGGGACCCGCTTCGCCGACATATGTGGTGCCGACAAGCGTCGCTTCGACCTCCGAGCTCAGCTCGTCGCAGATCTGGTTCATCGCCACGATGTTGCCGCCATGGGAGTTGGAGATCAGGATGTCATGGAACCCGTGGCGGGTCAGAGAGATCACCAGATCGCGTATCACGGCGCGAAACGTTGCGTGGCTGAGGATCAGCGTTCCGCCAAACGGCATGTGATGCTCAGACAGCCCGGACCAGACCACCGGTGTCACGACGGTCGGACGCACCGGATAGGCCTTGCGCGCGGCCAGGACAGCGACCTCGTGGCCCAGGCGAGTGTCCGTCATGACCGGCAGATGCGGGCCATGTTGCTCGATTGATGCGATCGGCAGGATCACCACAGCGTCCTGCTCGGCCAGTCGGCGCAGCTCATGCGCCTTAAGGCGCGCCCATTCCACTTCTGCCATATGCTCCTCCCGCGACTGCACCGGACCGTCCGGTGCACATCTGCCATTTGTAGGCAGAAGGCAGGTCGGGCGTCTGCATATTTCCCGGCTCCGCCATAGCGGAGCCGGTCATCGCCATCTCTGGGCCATGGTCACGCGTAGCTGACCACCTCAATCTCAATCCCGTTCTCTTCGGTGAAATAGAAGCGCCGGCCGGGCTCATAGTCTGCGTGCATGGTGGGCGTGTAGCCGGCGGCCTTGACCCGCCCCTCGACCATGTCGAGATCATCAACGACCACTCCGATGTGATTGAGCACGCCCGGGCCGCGATCTGCCTTGGTCGCGCTCGGACCTGCCGTGTAGACGGCGAGATAGCTGTCCTTTTCACCCACGTGGATCGAGAATCCATCGCCAAGTGCGTCACCTTGCCAGCGCACCCGCCAGTCGAAGAGCTTGCACAGCATCGCCGCGGTGTGTGCGGCGTCTTCAACAGTTACGTTCACATGTTCAACAACTGCCATGTCGTGTCCTTTCAAATTCGACAGCATTCTTCGGTTCACGTAACCTAGGATCTCAACCTAACTTGAGATCAAGGGCCCTGATGAAGAATAATCTCATGACCATTGGTGCGCTGTCGGCACGCACGGGAATAGCGGTCTCCGCGATCAGGTTCTACGAAGAGCGCGGTCTGATCGAGCCGCTGCGGACCACGGCCGGGCACCGGCGCTATCTGCGCGCAGACATCCGGCGCCTGTCCTTTGTGCGCGCCGCACAGGAGCTTGGATTCACGTTGGGTGAGATCGCCGCGCAACTTTCACGTTTGCCGTACGGGCGCGCCCCCACCAAGGCCGACTGGACCCGCATCGCGAAGAGCTTCCGCAAAGACATTGACGCGCGGATCGCGCGCCTGGAGCTGTTGCGCGACAGCCTTGACGGGTGCATCGGCTGCGGCTGTCTCTCGTTGAAGCGCTGTGCAATTTTCAACCCGGATGACATTGCGGGCAAGGAAGGCCCGGGGCCGCGCCGACTGATGGCGGCACCTGAACGCTAGGCGATGTTGACTGGCAAATGGGCCGAGATCACAAGATCGGCCGCAGATGCCGAACACGCAATCGGCGTGTCGTGCAGGATTGCCAGCCGCGAAAGTGCTGCGAGGTCCACATCGCTTGTGTGTTGCCCATGCGGATCGGCGAAAAAGATCACCGCATCGAGCTCACCTGTCGCGATCAGAGCACCGAGCTGCTGGTCCCCGCCATGGGAGCCACGCTGCAACCGGCGGATCGAAAGCTCCGGGATGGCGTCAAGCAGCATCGCGCCGGTGCCCCCGGTTGAAATCAATCGCTGCCCTGACAGCGCCTTGCGATGACGCACCGCCCATGCGCGCAGCTGCGGCTTGCGCTCGTTGTGGGCGACCAGTGCGATCCGACGCGGCGCTGTTGATTTCTGCCGTGCACGTCGGGTGAGTTCGAGGATCGCGCGCACCTGTCCTGCGAGCCCCGCTTCCGGTGTCGGGAACACCTCCTGGATCGCCGCAGTGCCAACCGTAAAGCCCGACGCCCCGGCTTCGGCGACTGCCGTGATACGCTCCTCCCGATCGATCGAGCCTGCCATGATGACGGGCTTGTCGACCGCTGCGCAAACGCTCCGCATCAGAGCCGTGACTTCACCTTCAAAGCGATAGGCCAGCAGATCGAGACCATGTACATGCTCGAGATCCGTCAGCCGCCGGGCACTTTCCACCACGTCATCGATAGACCCTGCAAGCACGCTCGGATGGCCGACGATGCGTCCTGGAAACGGATAGTAGCGCACCGGATGCTGGCGCAACAAGGGTGCCACCTGATCAGCCCGCGTCCCTCCGAGGAGGCAGTCGACCTCCAGATTGATCGCCGAGCGCGCCGAGCGCAGCTCACTCTCCGCATCCAGACTGACAACCTCGAGATACGCCCGCCCACCTGCACTGCGGATCGCGGCAGACAGCCCCCGAAGTTCGTCGAAGGGGAGGCCGACATCCTTGAAACCCACGTGACGCGCACCGCCCTCCAGCACCTCGTCGAGCCGCGCGCGTGCATCCACAAGCGTCTGGTCGTTTTCGGTCAGCATGAAGATAAAATCGAAGGCCATCAGCGGACCTCAACCTGCGCAGCCACCATCCGGCGGGCTTGCTCGAACGCCTCGATCATGCTGGCCGGGTCCGCTATCCCCTTGCCCGCGATATCGAACGCCGTGCCATGATCCGGGCTCGTCCGCACAAACGGCAGGCCAAGGGTAATGTTCACACCCTTGTCGATCCCGAGATACTTCACCGGGATCAGTCCCTGATCGTGGTACTGGGCGACAACCACATCGAAGTGCCCCCTGCGCGCCTGCATGAAGACGGTGTCGCCGGACCAAGGGCCTGAGGCGTCAATACCTTCGGCGCGCGCTGCCTCGATGGCCGGCGCGATGATCTCGATCTCTTCGCGCCCGAACAACCCACCTTCTCCGGCGTGCGGATTGAGGCCCGCGACCGCGACACGCGGGGCTACGATACCAAACGCTTGAGCTCCCGTGTTGGCAAGACGAATCGCGGCGAGTTCGCTCTCGGGCCCAATCCTGTCAATCGCGTCCCGAAGCGAACAATGGATCGTCACAAGAACCACCCGAAGCTCATCGTTGGCGAGCATCATCGCGGTCTGGCTGGCACCACCCAGATCACCGAGCATCTCGGTATGTCCGGGGTACGGCACACCAGCCGCTGCCAGCGCTTCCTTGTGGATCGGCGCCGTAACGATGGCAGAGATCCGCCCGTCGCGCGCATGCTCGATCGCTGTGCGAATGTAGCTGAACGCGGCAGCGCCGCAGGCAGCACTCACTTCGCCCACCGGCGGCGTATCGAGAGGCGGCCCGACTTCGAGGATATCGAGACGTCCCGCTTCGGGCGCGTGCGCCGCGATGTTCTCGATGGTGCGAACGTCGATCGCAACCTCCAGGCATTCGCACGTGCGGCGCAGCACTCCGGCATCGCCGATCACCACGGGTGGAGATCCGTCCAAACCAGCGACGGTCTTCAGCGTGATCTCAGGGCCGATCCCAGCCGGATCCCCCATGGTGATGGCAATTGGCAGATCGGCCTCGGGCGACCGAGTTGCTTCTGGCATAGCGGGTCCTGAATCGCTTTGGGCGCGGGCTGCGATCCTGCTCGCAATCAGGCCCTACCGCAACTGCCTGTCGCGGCTCGGTCGGGGATGAATGCATCAAAACATGCGCCGGGCGGGAGCGGCCGCCCGGCGTCCTGCCCCTCCAAAAGGGGTCAGAGGGTTCCCTGGCTCATCCGTTCGGCAATGTGATCCGCTTGACGGATCGCCAGCGTCACAATGGTGAGTGTCGGGTTCTCGGCAGCGCCGGTCGTGAACTGAGACCCGTCCGAAACGAAAAGGTTCTCGATGTCATGGGTCTGGCCCCACTTGTCCACGACCCCATCACCCGGGTTCTCCGACATCCGGTTGGTCCCGAGATTGTGCGTCGATGGGTAGGGCGGAGTCGGGTATGTCTGTGTCGCACCCACCGCATCGTAGACTGCCATCCCCTGCTTGTAGGCATGGTTGCGCATCGCGATGTCGTTGGGGTGGTCGTCGAAGTGGACGTTCGGCACCGGCAACCCGAACTGATCCTTGACGTCCGGATGCAGGGTCACTCGGTTGCTCTCCTGAGGCATGTCCTCGCCCACGATCCACATGCCGGCCATGTTCTCGTAGCTGTCGAGGGCAGCGGTGAACTCGCGACCCCACGCGCCCGGGTTCAGGAAGGCCGCCATGAAGGGCACACCGATCGAGAGCGTCTCCAGTTCGTAGCCGCCCACGAACCCGCGTGACGGGTCGTTGCGCGCCTCGTCCTGGATGATCCCGGCCATGGTGGTGCCCCGCCACATGCGCACGGGCTGGTCGAACACGGCATACACCGAGCCCGTCATGTGGCGCATGTAGTTCTTGCCGACCTGGCCTGATGAATTGGCGAGCCCATCTGGGAACATCGATGAGGCCGAGTTCAGCAAGAGCCGCGGGCTCTCGAAGGAGTTGCCCGCCACGCAGACGACGCGCGCCTTCTGGACGTGCTGATTGCCGTCCTTGTCGGCATAGAGCACCCCGGTGACCTTGCCGCTGTCGTCATGCTGGATCTGCAGCGCCATGCACTGCTCGCGCACTTCCAGCTTGCCGGTCTCCTCGCCCTGTGCGATCTCGACGTAACCGGCTGACCACTTCGCGCCCCACTTGCAGCCCTGAAAGCAGAACCCAGTCTGCTGGCAGGCGGGGCGCCCAGCATATTCCTTCGAGTTGATCGCCATCCGACCGGTGTGGACGTCTTTGTAGCCCAGCGCCTTGGCCCCGGCAGCAAAGACCTTGTAGTTGTTGTTGCCCGGTAGCGCCGGCATGCCGTGGGTCTGCGTAACGCCCAGCTTCTTCTCTGCCTTGTCGTAGTACGGCTCGAGATCGGCCAGAGTGATTGGCCAATCGAGCATATTGGCCCCCGGTATGTCACCGTACTCGGACTTGATCCGGAATTCGTGCTCCTGAAAGCGCAGCGAGGCACCGGCCCAGTGCTGCGTTGTGCCGCCAACCGACTTGACGATCCATGCGGGCAGGTTCGCGAAGTCGCGCGCCACTCTCCATGATCCAGACGTCGTGCGCATGTCGGTCCAGGCCAGCTGTCCGAAGCTCGCCCACTCGTCATTGATGAAGTCTTCGGGATTATGGCGACCGCCCGCTTCCAGCGAGACCACGTCGATGCCCTTCTGCGCGAGTTCGTTGGCGAGCGTGCCACCGCCCGCGCCGGTGCCGATGATGACAACGACGCTGTCGTCGTTCAGGTCATAAGGTGCTGGCATGGTCCGTCCTCCTCACAACCAGTCAATGTCGTCAAAACCGCGATCGATATAGCCGCCCTTGGTATAGGACTCGCCCTCGTAGCCGAAATGCGGCCACACCTCCGGCTGGTTGTAGAGACCGACGACAAGTCCGCCCCTCACCGCTTGGAAAAAGGGCGTCGCCTCGATCTCTTTGAGCAAAGCGACCCTGTCGGCCTCCCAGCCGGTTCCGGCATAGCTCGAATGCCCGGCAGCAACGGCCAGCGCATCGAGCGAGGCAACACCCTCTTCGATCAACGCCTTCGCATCCTCGGTGTCGTGTGCCTTGACCGCGGCAGCGTAATAGCGATCGGCCAGACCGTCATGCGGATAGATGTCGCGCGCCATCTGAACGAGAGTTGCGAACGTTTCAGGCTTGAGTGCCGCAACTTCCGCAGCCCAGGCCTCGCCGGTATGCGCGACGAAGCCGGAGCCGACCACGAGGGCCGCGCCGAACGCCGTCCCCGAAGCCAGCAGCTGGCGTCGGGTCATCGACCGTCTGCTTGCTTGCTCTGTCATCTGTGTTCCTCCACTTGGACTTGGACCGCCCGGTCTGTTGCCGGGCTATTGGTAGCGACCGTGCCGCTGCAGGACCTCGATCTCGTAGCCGTCGGGATCCTGGATGAAGAAGAAACGGGCAATTGGGTCTGTCCCGGGGCCGCCGGGCGCAAAATCCACGAGCTTGCGCGGGCTCAACCCGGCCTCGGTCATGCGGGCGTGCTCACCATCGACATCGTCCACGCAAAACGCGATGTGGCCATAGCCGTCGCCCAGATCATAGGGTTTGTCGCGGCCCTTGTTGATGGTCAATTCAACCTCGAAATCCGCATCCGGATTGCGCAGGTAGATCAACGTGAAGCTCTCGAAATCGAGCCGATCTGCCACCGTGAGCCCAAACGCCCGTTCATAAAACTCGATCGAGCGCGTCTCATCGAGCACTCGGATCATGCTGTGGATCGCCTTTGCCAACAGGGTCCCCTTTCTGCCGAATCCTCCAGACTGCTTCGAAACGTAGTCAGCCGACCGAACGTCCGGGTAGTATCCTGATACTACGCCAGCGATTTCTTGGCAGGCGCAAGCCCAACCAGTTCCGCTACTCGGCGGCGATCGCCGGCTGACGAGGCGACACTGCGCGGTCCTGGTAGACCAAGCACGCGCATCGCAGCAGCGATGTGAAATTCTCGACCTCGCCGTGCTGTTCGAGCACTTCGGCATGGAGTTTCGAGATGAACGCCGGCGTGGTGATGTCCTCGCCCGCGGCGATCTCGTCCAGAATCTCCCAGAACGCACGTTCGAGCCGAACACTTGTACTTTGGCCGTTGAGACGCATCCGGCGGGTCTCGCAGGCATAGCGACCCGGATCCTGACCGGCAAAAATCTGGCACATAGGCCATCCTCCCTTGTTGTTTTTGTGCGGATACTTTGACTGACACACCCACCCGTTGACAAGCTCGATGCGTGCGGGTCAGCGGTAGCGCCGCTTGACGGCGCGAGGGTTTCTGGGGAGGGTTCCCGCCAGGCGCAGATCGCTCTGGTCCGCGAGGGGAACAACAAAGTGATCTTAGCATCATGGAACGGGAGCCGATGGCAGGACTTCTGAGCATGGACACGCTGCGCGCGGCCGTCGTCGCTGGCGAGATCGATACCGTGATCGCCGCTCAGGTGGACATGCAGGGACGCCTGATGGGCAAGCGGTTCCAGGCGCAGTTTTTTATCGACAGCGCATGGGAGGAAACCCACTCCTGCAACTACCTCCAGGCCACTGATCTGGAGATGGAAACAGTCCAAGGCTATGCGGCAACGAGCTGGGCCGGAGGATACGGCGACTATGTAATGAAGCCGGATCTCTCGACGCTCAGGCGCTTGCCCTGGCTGGAGGGCACCGCCCTGGTGCTCTGCGACGTGCTCGACCACCATACCCATGCGGATGTGCCCCACAGTCCACGCGCCATCCTCAAGCACCAGATCGCGCGGCTGGCCGAGCAAGGGCTGTCGGCGATGATGGCCTCAGAGCTGGAGTTCTACCTGTTCCGCGAGAGTTTCGAGGAGATTGCCGACGGCGCTCAGCCCAGCACGATCAGTGCCTACAACGAGGATTACCACATCTTTCAGACCACCAAGGAAGAAGGGGTCATGCGCGCGGTGCGCAACGGGCTTGAAGGTGCGGGCATCCCGGTTGAAAACTCCAAGGGCGAGGCGGATGCCGGTCAGGAGGAAGTCAATGTCCGGTACGCGGACGCGCTCGCCATGGCAGACCGGCATGCGATCCTGAAGAACGCGGTCAAGGAGATTGCCTGGGCCAAGGGGCACGCGGTCAGCTTCATGGCCAAGTGGTCGAACCGCCACGCCGGGAATTCCGCGCATATCCACCAATCGCTGGTTTCTGTTGACGGTGATCCGGCCTTCCACGAGCCAGGTGCCGAGCACGGCATGTCGGAGAAAATGCGCCAGTACCTCGCGGGGCTCCTGCACCACGCGGACGCCGTGACGCTGTTCCTCGCGCCGTATGTGAATTCCTACAAGCGCTACGTCGCGGGCACCTTTGCGCCGACCAAAGCGGTCTGGTCTTTGGACAACCGAACCGCCGGCTATCGCGTCTGCGCGGCGGACACAAAGTCCGTGCGTATCGAATGCCGTGTCGGTGGTGCGGATCTCAATCCCTATCTGGCAATGGCCGCACTGCTTGCCGCGGGGCTAGACGGGATCGAGCAGGAACGCGCACTCGAACCCGCATTTGTCGGAGATGCCTATCATGGACAGGATGTGCGCGAGATCCCGAAGACGCTGCGTGCTGCAATCGATGCGCTTGATCGCTCGGCAATGCTGCGTGCTGCGTTTGGAGACGATGTGATCGACCACTACCTGCATGCCGCACGCTGGGAGCAGGCGGAGTCCGACCGATGTGTGACCGACTGGGATCTGCGGCGCGGCTTCGAGCGCGCCTGACCACGAAGGAAGCCCCGAAATGAGCCTGACCGCCAACTGGTCCTATCCCACCTCCGTCCGATTTGGTGCCGGCCGGATCGCAGAACTGCCGGACGCCTGTGCGGCGGCTGGCATCACCCGCCCGCTGTTGATCACCGACCGGGGGTTGTCCGAATTGCCAATCACGGCTCAAACGCTGGACATCCTGGAGGCAGCAGGGCTCGGTCGTGCAGTGTTTGCCGAGGTTGATCCCAACCCCAACGACCAGAATCTCTCCGACGGAATTGCCGCGTTCAGGTCTGGTGGACATGACGGAGTTGTGGCGTTCGGAGGTGGGTCCGGGCTCGATCTCGGGAAGCTGGTCGCGCTGATGTCAGATCAAACGGTCTCGGTCTGGGATCTGGAGGACATCGGCGACTGGTGGACCCGGGCTGATGCGGATGCGATCCACCCGAATGTCGCGGTGCCGACCACGGCAGGCACAGGCTCTGAAGTCGGGCGCGCCGGCGTGCTGACAAACTCGGCCGATCACGTCAAGAAGGTGATCTTCCATCCCAAAGTCCTGCCCTCGCAAGTGATCTGCGATCCCGAGCTGACGGTGGGCATGCCAAAGGCCATCACAGCGGGGACCGGACTGGACGCACTCGCCCATTGTTTGGAGGCCTACTGCAGCCCCTTCTACCATCCGATGAGTGCCGGGATCGCAGTCGAAGGCATTCGTCTCGTGTTCGCCAATCTGCCGCGGGCCTACGCGGATGGCACGGACCTCGAGGCGCGGGCAGAAATGATGAGTGCCGCTGCAATGGGGGCCGTGGCCTTTCAGAAAGGTCTCGGAGCGATCCATGCGCTGTCCCATCCAGTGGGGGCAATCTACGGGACCCACCACGGCACCACGAATGCGGTGGTCATGCCGACAGTCCTGCGTTTCAATCGAACGGCGATCGAGGAGCGCATTGTGGCGCTCGGCGGATATTTGGGCATCCCCGGAGGCTTCGACGGCTTCCATGACGCGGTGGTGAAGCTGCTCTGTGAGCTCGGCATACCCGAGCGGCTCGATGCGCTCGGCGTCGGCACAGACCGCATCGAGGAATTGGCGGCAATGGCTGTGGTCGATCCCACGGCCGGAGGCAATCCCGTGCCATTGACCGAAGAGACGGCGATCGCGCTCTACCAGGAAGTGATCTAATTCGGACACACCTGTGGCCCCAAAGCCACGAAAGTCAAGGTTTGGTCAAGCTTTTGCTAACCTTGCGTCAACCAAGACATGTGTTAATGATGTCGGGCTGAAGCGATGGCATTCAGCGACTTGCCCAGCGGAAGGCGCAACTCACGCCTTCCGCCACGAGCACGCCCATCTCTAAAAAATACTCAGCCGTTTCATCACCATTGCAATGCAGCGCTGGGAGATCGGCCACTGTGCACGGCTGAACGCGGCTCGACAGAATAGTGTCATCTCGAGCGGATAGGGTTATCGCGCCTGCACCAACTCCGCACCCTCAGGAGATCAACCGATGATCCGACCGACCGCCTTCTCCAAGCCCGGCGCATTCTACCGTGGCAATCTGCACACACATTCCAACCGGTCGGATGGCGCCCTAGACCCGGGAGACGTCTGCCAGCGCTATGCCAATGAAGGCTATGACTTCATCTGCCTTTCAGACCATTTCGTCGGTCTCTACGGGTATCCGATCACCGACACCACAGAACATCGGACCAACAGTTTCACGACGATCCTGGGGGCGGAAGTGCACACCGGTCAGATGCAGAACGGCGAGATCTGGCATGTGCTGGCGGTTGGCCTGCCAAGCGACTTTCCGCCGCCACACGCACCCGACTTTGACGGTGCAAACTCGGACGAAAGCATGGCCTCGCTCGTGCGCAGGTGTTCAGGCGCTGGTGCCTTCGTCGCCATCGCGCACCCGCAGTGGAACGGCATGACACCGGAGGATGCCTGCCAGATCGATGCCGCCGACGCGGTCGAGATCTACAACACCAGTTGCGATATCGAAAGCGACCGGGGCGACGGCACAGCGATCCTTGACTATCTTCTGTCAGATGGCCGTCGCCTCAGCGCCTGTGCCACCGATGACGCGCACTTCACAGGCCCCGATCACTTCGGCGGTTGGGTGATGGTGAAATCGGAAACTCTGGCGCCCGAAGAGCTCCTCGCCGCGCTGAAGGCAGGCGATTACTACTCGTCGCAAGGACCGCAGTTTCACAACATCACCGTTTCAGAAGGTTCGATCGAGGTGTCGTGCTCACCGGTCAGCCGGGTGTTGGCAGTGGGACATGGGGCTGCGTCGGTCTCCGAGTTTGGTGAGGGCATCACGCAACGGAAGCTGCCACTCGCAGGCCTCAAACAGAGCGACTGGTTGCGGGTCGTGATCGCCGACGCCGACGGCAAGCGCGCCTGGTCGAACCCGATCTGGCTGACGTGAGACAGCAATGTCAAAGGGCGGGGACGTCTTGCTTGATGGGACTGCTGATCATGCCGGCATGATCAGCAGTGTGAACGCTGCCGGAACCAGAACGAGCTCGGAAGGTCTCTTTCACCAGATCCGCATCTATCAGGATCGGCTCATATCTAAAGCGCTGCTCCACGGCGATCCGTTTCCGAGGTGGCGCCAACTCCGCGCGCGCGTCAGTACATCCCCGCAACGCAGCCATTGACGTTGCGGCGCGATAACCCGAAGCGCAGACTGCACTTGCAGCCGGCAAGGCATTGGTTAACACTTCATTGACCATCGCAACTCCGGTTGACCCATGTACGACGAGATGTCCGGTTCCAACGGTGAGACGCGTGAACCCTACACGCGCATAGAACGTTGGATTGCAGACTCGGGCGTGGAGTTGCTGCGACAACGCTCGGCCGAAGCCGAGGCGATCTTCCGGCGTATCGGCATCACATTCGCCGTCTATGGTGAAGGCGGCGACCCGGAGCGACTGATCCCGTTCGATCTGATCCCTCGCGTGTTTTCCGCCATCGAATGGCGACATCTCGACAAGGGCATCCGTCAACGCGCACGCGCGCTGAACGCATTTCTCTACGATGTCTACCATCGTGCCGAGATCCTGAAGGCGGGCATCATTCCCGAGCAGCTGGTCTTTCAGAATGCGGCGTTCGTCCCCGCCATGGTGGGAGTCGAACCGCCTGGTCGCGTCTATTCTCACATCGTGGGCATCGACATCGTGCGCACCGGTGAAACCGGCTTTCAGGTGCTGGAAGACAACTGCCGCACACCTTCTGGTGTCTCATACATGCTCGAGAACCGCGAGATCATGATGCGGATGTTTCCCTCGCTGTTTTCCGGCGCGGGCGTGGCACCTGTGGACAACTACCCCGATCAGCTCCTGCGGACCCTTGAGGAGGTCGCACCACCGGCCTGCACCGGCGATCCGACGATCGTCTTGTTGACCCCCGGTGCATTCAACTCGGCCTACTATGAGCATTCGTTTCTGGCAGATCTCATGGGGATAGAGCTTGTCGAACCGCGCGATCTCTTTGTCGATGAAGGCCGCTGCTGGATGCGCACCACGCGCGGTCCCCAGCAGGTGGATGTGATCTACCGCCGGATCGACGACGACTACATCGATCCTCTGGCGTTCCGGCCCGAGTCTCTTCTGGGGGTACCAGGTCTCTTCGAGGTGTATCGTGCCGGTGGCGTGACGCTTTGCTCGGCGCCAGGTGCAGGCGTCGCCGACGACAAAGCCGTCTATGTCTACGTGCCCGAGATGATCCGGTTCTACCTGGGCGAGGCTCCGATCCTCGAGAACGTGCCAACCTGGCGCTGCTCGGATGCCGATCATTGCGCGCATGTGCTCGAGAACCTGTCGGACGTAGTTGTCAAGGAGGTCCACGGCTCGGGCGGCTACGGCATGCTCATCGGCCCGAAGGCCACCGACGAAGAGTGCAGCGCCTATGCCGAACGCATCCGCGAGGCGCCGGCCGAGTTCATCGCCCAGCCTACCTTGGAGCTTTCGACCGTCCCGTCGCTGGCGCCCACGGGGGTCGGACCGCGCCATGTTGATTTCCGGCCCTATTGCCTTGTCGGACAATCGATGCGGCTCGTGCCCGGCGGGCTGACCCGAGTGGCGTTGCGGGAGGGTTCGCTCGTGGTGAACTCGTCGCAAGGCGGCGGCGTCAAGGACACCTGGATATTGACCGATTGAGAGGCGCTGACTGACCAATGGCCATGCTGAGCCGCACAGCCGCCAATCTGTTCTGGGTCGGCCGCCTGGTCGAGCGGGCGGACAGCATGGCCCGTCTCATCGAGATGGGGTACCGCATGGCTATGCTCCCCGGATCGTACAGCCAGGAAGAATGGCGGTCTGTCGCCGAGGCGTCCGGCTGCATCGATGCATTCGACGATCCCGAGGCCGTCAACGAGGCCGCGATCGTGCGCACGCTGATGCTGGATCGGGACAACCCATCCTCGATCCGTTCATGTCTGGAGCAGGCGCGGGCCAATGGACGCTCGGAACGGATCGCCCTGACCACCGAGGTCTGGGAGGCGCTGAACGACGGCTGGCGCAAGCTTGAACTGATGGACAGCTCCGAGGTTCTGCGCGATCTGCCGGGCGTGCTGGACTGGGTCAAGGCCCGCGCATCGATGTTTCGCGGGACCGCGAACGCGACGATGCTGCGGCACGACCGCTATGATTTTGTGCGCCTGGGTGCCTATGTCGAACGAGCAGACATGACCTTGCGCCTGCTCGACGTGAAATACTACGTGCTGCTACCGGAGACCGATGTGGTCGGCGGCGGACGAGACCACCACCAATGGACGTCGGTGCTGCACGCCACGTCAGCGATCCGCGCCTACCACCATGTCTACCGCGGAAATTATTCGCCGGACAAGATCGCTGACTTTCTGATCCTGAACCGCGCCTTCCCCCGCTCCGTTGCCTTCAGCTACGAGCAGATCGGGCGGTATCTCAACGAACTTGCGATGCGCTATGGCGCTCGCCATGGCTGTCATGACACCGCGGCCGCAATGATCACCCGCCTCGATCAGGTTCAGATGGGAGAGTTGCTGCAGCTGGGCCTCCATGAATTCATTCAGACGGCGATCGGCCAGACCAACCGACTGAGTGAAGAAATCTATCGGGCTTATTACTTCTGAGGGCTGCGCATGCTGCTGTCGATCCGCCACGTGACACGCTACGGATATGTACCAGAGGCTTCGCGCACGGCATTGCGCATCAAGCTCTTTCCGGCTGTGACTTCGGCTCAGCAGGTGCGCGACTGGAGCGTGACCGTGAACGAACAGCAGGTGACACCGTTGCATGTCGATGCGCTGGGGGACGGAATCGCGCTGTGGCATAGCCACGTTCCGATCGGCACAATCGACCTTGTGGCTGCAGGCACGATCGAGACATTCGACAGCTCCGGTGTGATCGATGGCCTCAAACAAAGATCCCCGAAGGGCCTGTTCCTTCGCCAAACGCCACTCACGAAACCGGACGCCGGGATCGAAGAGATGGTGTCACGCCTCGCGGAAGTCGACAGATTGGCGTGGCTCCATGCTTTGTGCGCAGAAGTGCACGACTGCATGCAGTACCGGCCGGGCGCGACCACGGCACAAACAACCGCAGCCGAGGCCCTCGCGCTCGGCACCGGTGTTTGTCAGGATCTTGCGCATATCTTCATCGCCGCAAGCCGCGGTGCAGGCGTCCCCGCGCGGTACGTGGTGGGTTATCTGCATGACCCAGAAGTAGACCAGGCAGACCAGGCGTCGTCGACCAAACGCCGAGCCGAGGAAACCCACGCCTGGGCCGAGGCGCATGTCCCGGGTTTGGGCTGGGTCGGCTTCGATCCGGTTCACAAGCGTTGCCCCACGGACGCGTACGCTCGGCTGACATCCGGTCTCGATGCAGATGATGCGGCGCCGGTGCGCGGCAACGTGGTCGGACTGCCCGAAGAAACGCTCAATGTCGAGATCTCCGTCAGCGCCGCACAACATCAGTCACAGCAGTAACGTCGCTCAACCAGTGTGCGGCACTGCGGGCATGGTCAGTTCAGTGTGCCCTGCAGGTTCCTGGCGGTGCAGCCGCGCTGCAGCCCTGGGTCTAGTGGGGGTTGGAGTGTCCTCACCCATGTGGACAGCGGGCACCGTCTGGGCGAGGTTCGCCGGATGTGGGAGACAATCGAGATACCGGTCTGGTCGCTCTGGCTCGGTGCTGCACTCGCTGCCGTCGGGCTTGTCGACCGCGTGCTCGGTCCCAGCCTGCGGTGGTTGCTGAGGCGTCGCGTAAACCGGGCGATCGATCAGCTCAATCAACGCCTGCATGTGCGGATTCAACCCTTCAAGCTCACCCGGCGACAGGTGTTGATCGAACGTCTGGTCTATGATCCGGACATCATGGCCGCGATCGAAGCGCACACCAACGAGACCGGCATGCCACGCGAGGCGGCGCTCGTCGAAGTCGAAACCTATGCCCGCGAGATCGTCCCCGCGTTCTCGGCCTACGCTTACTTCGCGATCGGCGCCCGGATCTCGCGCTGGATTGCCCAGGCGCTCTACCGGGTCAGGCTCGGCGCCTTCGACGAAGCAGCGCTGACCCGCATCGACCCGGACGCAGCGATCGTCTTCGTGATGAACCATCGCTCGAACATGGACTACCTGCTGGTGACATATCTCTCGTCCAGTCGGTCGGCACTCTCATATGCAGTCGGCGAATGGGCACGCATTTGGCCGCTCAGCCGGATCATTCGAGCGATGGGCGCCTATTTCATTCGACGCCGCTCACGCAATGCGTTGTATCGCCGGGTCCTGGCGCGCTATGTGCACATGGCAACTGCGGCGGGTGTCACCCAGGCCATTTTCCCGGAGGGCGGCCTCAGCCGAGACGGCAGGTTGTCTCCGCCCAAGCTCGGGCTCCTCAGCTACATCGTCTCGGGGTTCGACCCGGAATCGGACCGGGACGTGGTGTTCGTCCCGGTTGGACTCAACTACGACCGCGTGCTGGAAGATCGCATCCTGATAGCCGCGGGCAGCAACCGCGACGGCCCGACCCGTTTTCGGGTGAGCGTCCTTGAAGCCGCGGGGTTCATCTTCAAGCTGTCCTGGCTGCGCCTCACGGGCCGGCTGTATCGCTTCGGATATGCCTGCGTGAGCTTTGGCAAACCGCTTTCTTTGCGAGCCTTTCTCGCAGATCAGAGTGGCGACGACACAGTCAAAGACCTTGGGGCAGAGCTCACACACCGGATCGGGGCCGCGGTGCCGGTTCTGCCGGTTTCCCTGGTCGCACGCGTACTTCTCGCTGCCACTGCACCTCTGTCAACAATCGACCTGAAACTGGCCGTCACCTCTGAACTCGACCGCCTGCACGGCAATGGTGCGCACAGCCATGTGCCGCGGGACAATCTTGATTACGCGATCGATGTGGGTTTGCGAATGCTGGTGCTGCGACGACTGCTGGAAGTGACCGATGGCGGCTACCAGGTGCGACCGGACGAGCGCGCGGTGTTGGAGTACTATGCCAACGCCATCGAACACCTGGATGTCGCGCCGGGCGTACCGGCACCTTGAGCTCCCGCAGAGGGCACTGGGGACCGTATCGCTGCTACAATTTCGAACACAACACTCAGCTGCTTCTGGAAGCGCTCAGCAAGGCCGCAGAGACCACCATCCCGATCAGCGCTGCGCTCTGAACATCGCTCATGTTGATGTATCTGATCTCGATGGATCTCTGACCATCGATATAATTGTGAAATTGCGCCTTCATTTTCATGTGGCTTTCAAAGTACCTATCCAGAGAAATCAGTACCTCCAACTGATCTTCCGTGTACTGCACGTCCTCACTGTACTGAATCTTCATACCCGAGAAGCCCCACTCATTTGATGAGAATGGCCCCACTCCATTGATCATCACAAAACACGGTACTCCCAAGACGCAAAACGCGTCCGCTTCTCCCACCTCGGTCATTCGACGCTCCTCTCACTCCACGCGGACGAGATACGTGGAAATGCAAAGAGCCATCGAGACTGCGTTCGGCTAATTCGCAGAGCAGATCGGTCTACCAGCTATCCTTTCGTATCGGGCTCCCACCGTTTTTTGCCATGCCGCTCGCGTTAGGTCAGCGTGCGCGTCGCAAGCCGTGCGACAATTTAACCGTTAAGTAAACATAGTGTCTGATGCTTTGGGGATGCAGGTACTCACAGCACTTTTGCTGCTCACAGCTGCTGCAGCTCCGGCGCAACTGGAGATTTTCTGCGGCACGCGACCTGTCGTACTGCAACTGTTTGCCGATCACTACGGTCCGTGGCAGATTTCATCCCGTCACCGACAGCAAAACACCACGGTCGAAGTTCTTCACGCCGCAGACACACGGACGTGGGCCGTGATGGGCGAGAACTACCGAGGGCAACACTGCATCGGTGTGCGCCAGACCGACCACGAACCGCGCGCGCTGCCCATCACCTGAACGGGTGTGCGGCGGATACGCTGCACTGCAAAATAACCATGCTGCGAACGCGTGAAAACCACTTGCCTGAAAAACCGTGAAATGTCAGGAACGATTCCAACGCATCTACGAACGAATCTTGCGCGCTGCTAGGACTGGAGAGACCCGATGGACGGCTCAAGCGGTACAGAGGCCCCAACCAAAGACCTCTACGACGTTGGCGAACTGCCCCCGCTCGGCCATGTCCCCAAGCAGATGCACGCTTGGGCGATCCGGCGCGAGCGCCAGGGCGAGCCCGAGCAGGCCATGCAGCTTGAGGTCGTCGACGTGCCAAAGCCCGACAGCCACGAAGTCCTGGTGCTGGTGATGGCGGCGGGCGTCAACTACAATGGAATCTGGGCGGGCCTGGGTGTTCCGATCAGCATGTTCGACGTGCACAAGGCCCCCTTCCACATCGCAGGATCGGATGCCTCGGGCATCGTCTGGGCCGTTGGCGACAAGGTCAAGCGATGGAAAGTCGGCGACGAGGTTGTCATCCATTGCAACCAGGACGACGGGGACGATGAGCACTGCAATGGCGGTGATCCGATGTACTCGCCGAGCCAGCGCATCTGGGGCTACGAGACGCCGGACGGGTCGTTTGCACAGTTCACCAATGTTCAGGCACAGCAGCTGATGCCCCGGCCCAAGCATCTGACCTGGGAGGAGAGCGCCTGCTACACGCTGACGCTCGCCACCGCCTACCGGATGTTGTTCGGGCACGAGCCGCATGACCTCAAACCCGGCCAGAACGTGCTGGTCTGGGGCGCGTCGGGTGGCTTGGGGTCCTATGCGATCCAGCTCATCAACACGGCAGGCGGCAATGCGATCGGCGTGATCTCGGACGAGGACAAGCGCCAATTCGTGCTGGATCTCGGCGCGAAGGGGGTCATCAACCGCAAGGATTTCAACTGCTGGGGTCAGCTGCCGACGGTCAACACGCCCGAGTACAAGGAATGGTTCTCCGAGGCGCGCAAGTTCGGCAAGGCGATCTGGGACATCACCGGTAAAGGCAACAATGTCGACATGGTGTTCGAGCATCCGGGCGAGGCCACGTTCCCAGTCTCGACCTTCGTCGTCAAGAAAGGCGGCATGGTCGTGATCTGCGCTGGCACCACCGGCTACAATTGCACCTTTGACGTGCGTTACATGTGGATGCACCAGAAGCGCCTGCAGGGCAGCCACTTTGCCCATTTGAAACAGGCCATGGCCGCAAACCAGCTTATGATCGAACGAAGGCTAGACCCCTGCATGTCCGAGGTGTTCGAGTGGCGCGACATCCCACGCGCGCACACCAAGATGATGCGCAACGAGCACGCACCCGGGAACATGGCTGTGCTGGTTTCAGCACCGACCACGGGGCTCAGAACCGTCGAAGACGTGCGCGAAGCCTGGACCGGCTGACCCAGGGCCACAATCGCCGACCATCACCTCAAGCGGGCGCAGTTTTTTCTGCTGCGGCCGCGCTGCTGTTTTGCTGTATGATTTGCGCGCGCTGGAGTGCTTCGCGGCATCTGGTGCTCGATTGGGCAAACTGAATTTGATCGAGGACACTTCCATGGGCGATTCCGCGCTCCAGCTTCCCGAGCTTGGCGGCTCGCTGTTTCGTCGGCCAACCCTGACTCTCGGCGACTACCGGCTCAAACTCGACCCCGAGGTCGAAGCGCTCATGGCGGAGTTCCGCGCGGCGCGCTTCACCATCCGCATGCGCAGGGCCTGGTTAAACCCTGATTGGTCGGCACTGGACCGGGACGCCACCCGCGACACACTCTTGAACTTCACGCCACCGACACCGGCGGCGAGTTGTGCCTGGCGCGCGCCCGGGCGGGGGCCGGAGACGCCCCGTCCGGGGACGGTCGGCGATGTGATGACAGCTGTCTACCGAGTGCCCTGTGTGCGCCAGTTCGTGGACGGGCATCTCGACCGGGTCGAGCGCCGGGCGCGCCTGATCTGGGACGGAGCATCGACCGGCAGCCGCGTCAGCATCGTGGCGGGGGCGATTGGCGTCGTGGGGGCCGGGATCGCGCTCGGACCGCTCAGCGGGCGTGAATTGCCGGTGCCAGGCATCCCTGGTCTCAGCGCCACCGTGTCGCTTGGCATGGACGCGTTGCCGCCAGGGGCACCTCCCTCGGTCGCAGAGGGCGCGTTCTCGTTCGGGCTCAGCATGGACTTGGCCGAGGTCATCGACATCCTGAAGTGAACGCTCTGGCGTTGGTGCACCGAACATCCTACGAAGGCGCCATGTTCGAGCAGGCACACGAGCGCGTCGATTTTTCGGAAGATCAGCAGGCTGCATGGGCTGCGGTCGCCGAACGTCTGGCGGCCTATGGGATCGATCTGGGTGCGGGCAAAACAACGCCCAGGGTCGAAGACAAGAGCCCATCGCAGGTGATGGCCATCACGGGCAAAGCCGGATCGGGCAAGACCGTGTTGCTTGCTGGCCTCGCCCACAAGCTGGAGGAGATCGGGCTCAACGCCATCAGAGCCGACTGGGAGGGTCGCAAGCATCGCAGCAAGCGTTCATTCGCCGTTCTCGCCCCGACCAACAAGGCTGCAAGCGTGCTGCGCGCCAAGGGTGTGCCGGCGACGACCATTCACCGGATCATTTACACACCGGTCTATGACCCGGAATATGAGAAGCTGGCCGAATGGCTCGAGGGCGAGCGCAAGACTCGCCCGACCATCGAGGGGCTTGCAGAGACCGCACTCGACCGTGCAGCCGCCTTCTTCAAGGAGCACAACTCGGTCGCTGGTGCCTTTGCGGCAGCAGGGCTGAGGGGCGCCGATTTCATCACCGGATGGAAGCGTCGCGACGATCCGCTCGACATTGCTCTGGTGGACGAGAGCTCGATGCTGGACCAGAGCCAGCTCGACGATCTGAAGGAGATCTTCGGGCTGATTGTTCTCTTTGGCGATCCCGCACAGCTGGCCCCGGTTTCGGGCGGTGCCAATCGTGGCGAGATGATTTTCACACGGCTGCCGGAAAATCAGGTGATGAGCCTGGCACGCGTCCATCGTCAGGCCGCCGACAATCCGATCCTCGATCTGGCGCATATGCTGGGAGACACAGCGCTTGCCTTTGAGGACTTTGAAGAGGCGGTGCGCGACGCCGCGCGCAACGACGACCGGGTGCGGATCACACAGCGTGCAGACGCCGAGTTGATGTGCCGTTGCCCTGTGCTTGTCTGGCGCAACAAGACGCGCATTCGTCTGATCAATGCATTTCGTACAGCGCACCAGGTTCCGAGCCACGGCCTGATGCCCGGCGAGCCTTTGATCTGCGACGGGCTGGAACTGCCGCTAAAGCAGCGCAAGCAGCGCATGGACCTCGAGGCCCGGGGCCTGATCAAAGGCGCCCAGGCCACCTATCTCGGGCCCGGCCGTAAGCCCGGGTTCGCCCGGGTCAACATCCACGGCAGCGACGAACCCGGCATCTCCGTGGCATCGATCATCCAGATCGAAAGCCCCGATGAGGAAGACCCCCGGATCATCACCGCCGCGCGCTCCGGCGCCGTGTTTCTGCATGGTGCCGCCTGCACAACCCACAAGGCACAGGGATCGCAGTGGCCCGAGGTGCAGGTCTTCGCACCTGACCTTTGGGCGGCCGCACGTTCCGGAGCGGAAGAGGCCGGCCTGCAGCTCTGGAAGCGGCTTGCCTATGTCGCAATCACCCGCGCCGAGGAACGGTTGATCTGGGTCACCCGTTACATGATCTCGCGTCCCGAAGAGCCGTTGGGGGCCACAAGCGAGCTGCCCCTCAGCGGCGCTTGAAACGGGGATCGCGCTCGAAGATGTTGGCCAGGCCGCAACCGCGCGAGGAGAACCTATGAAACGAACACTGCGCATCCTCGCGATCGTCCTGCTTTTGGTCGCTGTCGGTTGGAGTGCTGTCTGGTATCTTGGCCGCGGTCAGGTCGAGGAGCGCCTGGATCTGGAGCTCGCGCGTCTGGGGACGGCTGGCTGGACAGTGACGACAGACGATCGCTCGATCGGCGGCTTCCCGTTCGGATACCGCGTCCGATTGGAGAAGGTCGCGGCGATCAATGGCAAGTCGGGGGTGCTTGTGCAGTTGCCCTGGCTTGAGGCGGATGGCGGTGCGGGGGCGCCGATCACGCTGCATTTGCCAGAAACGGCGGAGGCGACCATTCCCGTTTCCGAACAGCTCAGGCGCAGCGATCCGAACCTGCCCAAGACGTTGAAGGTAACGGCGCACTCTCAGGAAATGATGGTGCAGATGGCATCGAGCGCCGAAGGCGCGCAAAGCTATGCCGTCAACGCGGGCGAGGCCGGACTGCTGATCGACGAGCCGTCGCTCGGCGGGCGTTCCCTGATCGCGCTCGTGGGTCTTGATGCGAGTGTGGACGTGACCCCAGGCGCAGTCTCCAAGTTTCGCCTCGCTGCCGAGGAAACACTGATCGATCGTGTGACGGCAAACGGTGAACAGTCGGCACAGATCACCCAGGACGAGGTGTCGCTGGTGGGCGAGACGGACCTCACTTCGCTGGGAGGTCTCTACACCGCGTTCTATCAGGGAGCAGAAGGTCGCCTTGAAGGGGCGCTGCAAACCGGACGCAGCACATTTTCGGTCAGCGCGCTGGCCGGTGAGGATCAGAGCGATCGGCTTGATCTGGTGGCGGGCTCGTCAACGGCCCTGATAACTCTTGATACCGGTCAGATAGAGTTCAAGGGCGCAGGACGGGCCAATCTCTGGACACTCACCCCGGCCAATCCGACCACGCCCTACCGCGGCACGATGAGCCTCGACACGGTTGAGACGATCCTCTCGCTTCCAACCGCTCCGTCCGAGGACCCGGCACCGTCTCAGCTTCGCCTCGCTCTCACACAGGTTACGGCCGACGACACGCTGTGGGAGTCGCTCGACCCCGAAAGCAAGCTTGAGCGGGATCCCGCTCGGCTGGTGCTCGATCTCGAAGGGACAGTCCTCGTCACGCAGCGACTTGATCAGATGTTGCCGGGTCAAGCGCCGCCCTTCGAACCCGCGAACGTCTCGGTGAAAGACTTCGAGCTCAGCCTGTTCGGCGCCCGTGGCACCGCCAGTGGCGATCTCGACGTGCTTCAGCCGATCTCGCTGCCGCTGGGCACGCTGAACGTCCAGTTTCGCGGCGCGGAAGCACTGATCGCAAATCTTGCCACGACCCGACTCATCGATCCGCAGATGGCTGAGACTGCACAGGCGATGCTGGAGGTCTATACCCGTCCGGGCGAGAGCACAGAGCAGCGCGTGACTGAGATTGAGTTTGGCACCGAAGGCATCGAGATCAACGGTCGACCGGTGCCATAGGAAGGCGCTGCGTGTCGTCTGCGATCGGGCCGCAACGCGTTGGCGAGCGGCCCAAGAAATCTAGGCTTGATATCCCTGACGCACAGCGTTGGATTCGGCGTCTTTCTTCTTTGCGTAGCCTTCGGACGACGCACCGATGATATTGCCGTTCGAGGACTTTCTGCGCCATCGATACTCGCCGCGCTTGTCCTTGTAGAACTCCCACTTGTCCTTGGGATTGGGCCCGCGGTTCATGTTGGCTTCACAGTCCTTCTTGGACTTGTAGCCTTCAGATGCGGCGCCCACGATCTGGCCGTTCTTGGCCTTCCGCCGCCAGCGGAATTCTCCGCGCTTGTCCTTGTAGACTTCGAAAGTATCGTCTTCGCCGGCCATGTATAGCTCCCTGTTCCGGAATCGTCGTGCTTTGCAGACACACACTCAACGCCGCTTTACGCGATCTGGGCGGTCACAATGGTCAAAGCGCTCACGCGCTTCAAGCCGGAATGTGACGATGTCCATCTTCGATATGCTGAATTACCAGAATGTCACAATCAGCCGGAAGTAGCGGGCGCCGTTACGGTAAAAAGGAGACCTTCTACTTGCTGTCCCAACTCGCGACGAAGAACTTCGTGCGCGAGATTGCCCGGAATCAAACCTGCCGTCTCTGCCGCGGCGCAGACATATGCGGGATTGTGGACATAGCGCCCGCTTTGTTGAAGTTCGTATCCGGGCGGATTGGGAGTGTCCGCGCGTTCGACGGTTGCGATCAAGCACCCTCCTGGCTTCAGGGTCGGTCTTAGCGCCGAAAACATCTCCTCCAACGGCCCGAAGTAGCAAAGCACATCGGTCGAGATCGCCAGATCGAAGCAAGCCGGCGGCGCTTCGCTGAGGAAGCTCACCAGCTCGCATTCCACAAGGTAGTCGTAGACGTTCCGCGTCGCGGCCTTCTGCAACATGCCCGGTGAGAGATCGACCCCGGTGAGTTTCACCGCGTTTTCGCGGATCAGCGGACCGCAGAGCCCGGTGCCGCAGCCAAGGTCGACCACATCCTTGAACGGCGCGCCATCGCCGCGAAGCGCTGTGACCGCGTCGGTGATCAGCGCGGGTGCTCTATAATCCAGCTGATGAAGGATATCGTCGAAAGTCGCGGCGAAATCGTTGAAGTGATCCCTCACATACCCGTCGCTTGCACGATCCACCGCCTCGCCGCGCACCGCTGACAGCTGAAAGCGCGCCACCTCGTCGTGCGGCTTCTCGGCAAGCCGCATCTCCAGTACCTCCGCGGCCCGTTCTTCTCGTCCAAGGCGGCAGAGGACCCGAGCGTACCACACCGGGTCCGACCACTTCTGAGCGCCGAGCCGTATACAGGTGTCGAGCGCATCTGCAGCGTCTTCATGTCGGCCGGTCAGGAGATAGGTCATGCCGAGATTGTGCCAGGATTCCGCGTGGTCAGGTGCGAGTTCGACCGCCTTCTCGAGCACGTTGATCGCCTCCTCACCACGCCGCACACGGCGCAGCAGGACACCGACATTGTTCCAGGAGTCTACGTGCCCGCCATCGATTCCGATCGCAGCCGCATAAGCGTCGAGCGCCTCCTCGAAGCGACCAACGCGCCTGAGGATGTTGCCGAGGTTGTTGTGAGGCGCCGGGTTTCCACCGAACACGTCGATTGATCTGCGGATCAGATCAATTGCGGCTTCTGGCCGGTCGCGTTCGTACTCCAGCAGGCCAAGGAAATGCAGCGCGTCCGGCTGGTCGGGGTGAAGCTCGAGCACCCCATTGTATGCCTTCTCAGCCTCTTCGGCGCGCCCATCCCGGTGCGCTGCGATCCCGGCCTTCAGTGCTGCGTCGATGTCCATGCCGCGCCTCCCGTGGTGCGGCAATCAAAGTGGCGGCTCGGAGAAAAAGGCACAAGAGGGAAGCACCCCGCATATCGAGCGGGGTGCGCTGAAATCAGCCCTGTGGCTGTGGTTCCATCCCGGGGTCGGGATCGTTGCGCTTCGGTTTGCCCGTCTTCGGGATCGCCGAGTGCCCGCCGTCCCCATGGGCTTGGGGCGGATCGGTGTCGTCCGAACGAACGATCGGCTCGCCCTTGATCACCTTGGCGATCTCATCATGCGTGAGGGTCTCGTATTCAAGGAGGCCCTGCGCCAGACGCTCGAACTCGTCGGACTTCTCGGTGAGGATGCCCCGGGCAGTCTCGTAGGCCTGGTCGATCAGACCACGCACTTCCTCCTCGATGGTGCGTTGCGTGTCGCTCGATATCTGAGACGCGCCGGCAGTGTAGGCACCGAGGAAACTCTCCTGCTGGTTGGCGTAGTCAATGTTTCCGACTTTGTCTGACATGCCAAACCGGGTCACCATCGCGCGGGCGATCTTCGAGACATGCTGGATGTCCGAGACCGCGCCCGACGTCACGTTGTCCTCACCGAACTTGATCACCTCGGCGGCTTTCCCGGCCATCGCCATAGCAAGCTGAGACGTATACTTGGTCTTCGACGTCGAGTAGCTGTCGCGCTCGGGAACACTCATCACGAGACCCAGCGCCCGTCCGCGCGGAATGATCGTGGCTTTGTAGATCGGATCATGCTGAGGCATGTACCACCCCACCAGGGCGTGTCCGGCCTCGTGATACGCGGTCTTCTCTTTCTCCTCGTCGGTCATGACCATCGAGCGGCGCTCGGCCCCCATCATGACCTTGTCCTTGGCGAACTCGAAATCGTCCATGGTCACGAGACGCTTGTCGGCCCGGGCAGCAGCCAGCGCGGCCTCGTTCACCAGGTTCGCCAGATCGGCGCCCGAAAAACCAGGGGTCGAGCGGGCGATGTCGCGCAAATTCACGTTCGGCGCCAGCGGCACCTTGCGCGCGTGGACCTGGAGGATCTTCTCGCGTCCCACGATGTCGGGATTGGTCACCGTGACCTGCCGGTCAAAGCGGCCCGGGCGCAACAGCGCGGGATCGAGCACGTCCGGACGGTTGGTGGCAGCAATCAGGATGACACCCTCGTTCGCTTCAAAGCCGTCCATCTCGACCAGAAGCTGGTTGAGTGTCTGCTCGCGCTCGTCGTTGCCTCCGCCATAGCCGACACCACGGTGCCGGCCCACTGCATCGATCTCATCGATGAACACGATGCAAGGCGCGTTCTTCTTGGCCTGCTCGAACATGTCGCGGACGCGCGAGGCACCGACGCCGACGAACATCTCAACGAAATCCGAACCCGAGATGGTGAAGAACGGCACGCCTGCTTCACCGGCGATGGCGCGCGCGAGCAGCGTCTTACCGGTACCCGGCGGGCCAACAAGCAGCGCCCCCTTCGGGATTTTGCCGCCGAGCCGCGAGTACTTCTGCGGATCCTTCAGGAACTCGACGATCTCCTCGAGTTCCTCCTTCGCTTCGTCGATCCCGGCGACATCATCGAACGTGACCTTGCCGGAACGCTCGGTGAGCAGCTTGGCCTTGGACTTGCCGAACCCCATCGCGCCACGTCCACCGCCCTGCATCCGGTTGATCATGAAGAACCAGAACGCGATCAGAATCAGCATCGGGATCATGTAGGCGCCGAGCACGGACAGGAAGCCACGCTCCTGCGGCTTGGCGTTTATCTCGACGCCCTTTTCTTGCAGGTCATCGATGATATCGGCATCGAAGGGCTGGATCGTCGTAAAGCGTCGGTTGTCGCTGGTCGTGAACTCGATGTTCTCGCCATCGATGGTGACCGTCGACACCTCGCCCGCCTCGACACGCTTCAGGAAGTCAGAGAACGAGAGCTGGCTGCTTCGTCCAGAGCCGGTTCCATCCTGGAGCACGCTGAAGAGCGTAACCAGCAGCAGGATCAGAATGGCCCAGAAGGCCAGATTTTTCGCGTTACCCAAGGTCTTTTCCTCTTGGCCATTCGGCTTTCTCGGGTTCAAGCGGCCCGATCACCGGCGACGATCTTCATAGCCCCACTGTAGGGCGTTTTCGAGGCTTATCGCCCCGCACCCGGCCGGATTGCATCATCACGCCAAACAATCTGGGCCGAAATCATTGCGTTCCCTGTGACATAGGCGGCGTGAGGCACCGCGACAAGATTTTCCGGCCGCGCCGGGGTGCCGCACCAAAGCGCAGGCACTGTCTCGCGCACGAGACGCGGCGCTACCCGCCATGCAGGTGGTGCCTGCCAAGTTCCGGATCGGGCGGCAAGGTGCAGGTGGCTGAGACCGGCATCCCCCAGCATTCCGATGTGATCCTCTGCTGAGCCGTGATCGGCCCTCTCAACACGCCAGCGCCCGTCCCAAAGCACTGCGCCCGGGCCGCACGCAACGGGTGTTGCCGCACGCGCAGGCTCCCGGCAGATGACAACGTGATCGCGCCATGGCTTGATCAGGCATCCGCCCAGCGTCGTTCCAGCAAAGCCATCCGAGAGGACCTGATCCAGCGCGTCTTCGAGCGCTGCCCTGCGCGGTTGATATGTGCGTGCACCGACCTGCGTCAGGCAGCCGCCAAGGAGACGCAACGCCGTCTCCCGGCGCGCTTGTGACAAGGGTGGCCGGGCGAAGTAGGCTTCACCAAAGCCCCCCCAGCGCAGAGACCTCGCAGCCAGTGTCGCCGCCGCATCCTGCAGAACACGCCGTTCGCTCTGCAGCCTCGCCGCGGTGCGGGCCAGCCCCTCGGTGTCGATGCCGAGCGCACCGAGCTGCGCCAGCGTCTGGCGGACTCTCACCCTTTCGAACTGCGCGTTCTCGTTGGTGGGATCCTCGACCCAGCCGATCCCGCGCACCCGCAGAAAGTCTCGAAGCTCATCGCGTCGGACATCCAGCATGGGACGCAGCCACAACATGCCTCCACGCCGATGTACGGGAGCCATCGCGGACAAACCCTCGACACCGGACCCGCGTGACAAGCGCATCAGGACAGTCTCGGCCTGATCGTCCATCGTATGGCCCAGAAGAACCCCTTCGAGCCCCTTGCGTTCAGCCCACTCGGCAAGTTGCGCAAAGCGAGCGATGCGCGCGCGATCGGAAACATTGCCGGGGCCATCGACCTCAGATGCATGGAGCACGCTGTGGCGCACACCGAGCTGAGCTGCGAGTTTCGCGACAGCTCCGGCTTCGGCAGCCGCTTCGCTTCGAAGTCCGTGGTCGACCGTGGCTGCCAGAGTCTCTCGCCCCGTGCGCCGAGCCCAGGCGCTCGTCACCAGCAGCAACGCTGTCGAATCGCTGCCTCCCGAGACAGCCACACCCAGCTTGCCGTCCGGGGCAATGCGCTCCAGCGATGCTTCGATCTTGTCGGTCGGAGCCCTAGCCACAGGCGAGTTGATCGCGTTCCTCGTCCGCCTTACCGATCAGATCCTGCGGCCCGTTCGGATACTGGTTGCGCACTTCGCGCAGCGTGAGGCACGCCTCGTTGATCTGGCCCAGTCGTCCGAGAGTAACACCAAGACGATAGAGACTGTGCGGAGCCCGCTCTGCAGACTGGTCCGCATTGTATCCGTCGAGGAAACTGCGCGCCGCATCTTGGTAGTTGCCGCGAATGAACTGGCTCTCACCCAGCCAGAAGTAGGCAACCGGGCTCAGAGGACTGCCCGGATAGGTCGTCAGAAACCCTCGCAACCGGTCCTCGCCCTGATCGAATCGCCCCTGCTGTACGTCGCGCACAGCACGATCCAGATCGCCCTGCTCGGAAATCGAGACCTCCGCGAGCACCTGATTGGTCGGGACGCCGCCACTGCTCCCACCACTGCTGGCCTGCGCCTGAGGCTGAGCCGCGCCGCCACCGAGCGGCTCGGGCTCGCCCAGTGTGGAGATGTCGCCGCCCTCCAGTTCGGTGAGCCGGAACTCGATATCTCCGAAGCGACGGGCTGCGTCCTCTGCGATGCGGCTTTGCGAGAAGGTGAGCTCCTCGACCTTGCCCGTGAGCTTGCGGATTTCCGCCTCGAGCCGGTCGAGACGAAGCATGACATCGCCGCTGGGCGCTGCGGGGGCCGCGCCCCCCGCACCACCAAGGCGTGCGCGGATATCTGCGATCTCGGCGTCCAGAATGTCCAGCCGGTAGAGCAACTCTTCCGGCGTGGACGACCCCGACCAGTTCTGTGCCAGCACAGGGGTGCTGGCGAACATCAAGGCTGCAACTGTGCCGAGGACATAGGTCCGCATCTTTTTCATGTCCCACCTCATTCCGTTGCGCCGCAGCCCCGGCGCCGTGTCCTAGCCTGTCGGCGCCGTGCCAACAACGCTAACCGAGCGGCGATTCTGTGACCAGCAGCTCTCGTCCGAGCAGAGCGCCACAGGGCGTTCCTTTCCGAACGACACCGCCCGAAGCCGTGCACCATCGACCCCCTGGCTGATAAGGAACTGGCGCACGGAGTTGGCCCGGCGCGCGCCCAGCGCGAGGTTGTACTGACGGGTCCCGCGTTCGTCTGCGTGGCCCTCGATCGTCACGTTGTTTCCGGCATTCGCCCGCAACCACTCAGCCTGGCGGCGCAGGGTATCTTGCGCCGGCCCGCCAAGCTGGAAAGAGTTTGTCTCGAAAAACACGCGATCGCCGACAACCACATTGAAGTACTCGACCGTGTTCGGTGCCGGACCGCTCGCGCCAGCGCCAGCACTGGCCGACGTTTCCACAGCCTCGTCGTCTGCGCACCCTGCCAGCACGAGTGTGGCAGCCAGTACGGCCATCGCAATGCGTTTCATTTGTCTTGCTCCTTGCCTCTAGGGGTCGTCCTCATCGCCGGCTTTCCGACTGTTGGTTGGTTCCGTCACCCCGGCGCAGTATCGGCGGGCGGGCACGTTCGTGCAAGTCTCGGCGCAACCACAGCGCGCAATTGTTCCGGTCGTCATTTCCGGAGAGGTGACCAGGCCGGATCCGAAGCGGCGCCGGGCGTTTCTGCCCGGCGCAAGTTGCGGCCTGTCACATCAATGGTCATCAGCTGCGGCGCGCCGTTCGCCCCCGGCGTTTCACGAAAGAACATGATCACGCGCCCATTCGGTGCAAAGGTCGGTCCTTCATCGAGGAAGCTCGAGGACAACAGCCGCTCGTCCGAGCCGTCGCTCCGCATCACGCCGATATGGAAGCGCCCGCCGAGGATCTTCGTGAACGCGATCAGGTCACCGCGGGGCGACCAGATCGGCGTGCCGTAGCTTCCCTTGCCGAAACTGATCCGCCTGCCCTCTCCGCCACCGGACGACATCACGTAGAGCTGCTGAGAGCCACCGCGGTCGGACTCGTAGACGATCTGCGCCCCGTCCGGAGAATAGGACGGCGAGGTCTCGATGGCCGGGCTGCGAGTCAGCCGCCGCCGGCTGCGATTGTTCAGATTGATCGCATAGACGTCCGTGTTGCCGTCGATCGCGAGTGAGAGCACCACCTCTCGCCCGTTCGGCGAAAACTGTGGTGCGAACGACATGCCCGGGAAGCCGCCCAAGACCTCGCGCTGGTTGGTGTCGAGGTTCATCAGGAAGACCTTGGGCTCACCCGTGTTGTACGAGACGTAGAGGATCGTCTGGTCAGCTGGCGAAAAGCGCGGTCCCAGAACCAGCCCGGACGCATCAGGCAGATAACGCACGTTGGCACCGTCCTGATCCATCACCGCAAGCCGCTTGGTGCGGTCTCCCTTGGGACCGCTTTCCGCGACGAAGACCACGCGGCTGTCAAAATACGGCCCTTCGCCCGTGAGCTTGGAGTACACGCCATCTGCGATCTTGTGGCCGACGCGACGCCAGTCATTGGGATCTGCGAGGATCTGCAGTCCCTCGAGCTGCTCCTCCGCCACCGTATCGAAGACCCGGAACTGTGCGATCAGCCGACCGTCGGTGGCGAGGTCCACACGACCGGTGACCAGTGCGTCCGCGTTGATCGCCCGCCAGTCCTCATAGCGCGGGACAAGGTCGAAATCGGACACTTCCGAGATATGCGCCTGTTGGTCGATGAGGCGAAAGAGCCCCGAGCGTTCGAGATCCGCAGCGACCACCGAAACGATCTCGTTGGCCGTCTGCAGAAGGTTCGGATCACCGATGAATGGCGCGATTGCGATCGGAGTCGGTTCGAACTGGCCACCCGCAACCGTGATCTCGAGAGCGCCATCCGACGACGCCTGTTGCGCAGCACCGCTGTGCGGCACCAGCAAAGCAAGTGCGCACAGGGCTGCGGTGGCGGCTCGGGGAAGTGAGGCAAGCAGAGTCTGGATCATGAGGCAAACCCGATGTTCTCCGGTGTGAAGGTAACGTGGATGAGCTTCCACGCCTGGTGCTTGTCTGGCGGCAGCTTGCTGAACTCTCCGGCGGCCTGGGCGCGCAGCAACGCACGCCGCCCGGCCTGGAAAAGAGCGTTCTGCGCCGACTTGTCGGCACCCTGTGCGCGCAGAAGTTCAGGTTTGCCGCTGATCTTGCCGGTCTTGTCCAGACGAACCGCGATGACCACCGCAAGCGTGCGATCCGAACGGTTGCCGCTGAAGGTGAAATAGCGCTTGATGCCGAGGCGGAGCGCATCCTTCTCCCCCTGCGTCACGATGGCGGCAAAACGTGCTGTCGAGCCCCCCGCGCTCTGGTTCGACTGGGCCTCGCGCGGCTTGTCTGGCTCGGCGGGCTTGGCGGCAACCTGTTCCTGCTTGGCAGCGGCACGGGCAGCGGCAGCGAGATCCGCAGGCTTTGCCACCGGCAATCGAGCCTCCTGCGGTGCAGGGCCAAGCGGCGCATCGGTCTGCGCTTCCACCACCGCCTCGGGTTCGGGCTCCTGCGCGGGCTCAGGCTCGGGTTCGGCTTCTGCGACGGCCTCCGGATCGGGCGCCTGTTCCTCGACCGGCTCGGGTTCGGTGGTCTCCTCGATCTCCGGCTCCGGCTCGGGAGGAGGTGTGGGCTTGGGCGCGGGCTGCGGTGCTGCTGCTGTTGCCAACGGCTGCAGTGGCTCGGTGGCCGGCGGGCTTTCCGGCTCGGATGCCTGGCGTTCAAGCGGATCGGGCGAGGGGATCTCGGCGATGGACGGTGCCGGTGCCTCGGTTGGGATGTCGGTGGGTGGCGGAGGGATCACGATCTGCGGCTCGTCCGGTTGCGGCTCAGGCGCTTCCGTCTCGGCCAGTGCCACCAGGTCCGAAGGCTGGGCTGCATCCTCCGGCGTCGCGACTTCACCGGCATCGGTTTCACTCTCGGAGGGACTGCGCAGCTCCGCCGGGCCTTCGTTCTCGATCACCGGTGCTGTCGAGAGACGCGCATCGAAGTCGGCGCCGTCCACCAGCTCGACCTCTGTGACCACGAGAGGGATCGGATCGCGTGGCGCGAACCAATCTGCTCCCCAGAGCGCAAACACCAGAAGTCCCGTGTGGACGCCTCCGGATATGCTGGCGCCAAGTTTCATGTCACTCGCGCGCCGGCTCCGCCTGATCGGTCACCAGGCCAATGTTGCGAAACCCGCCAGCGTTGAGCGCGCCCATGATCTCCATGACGAAACCGTAGTCCAGAGCCTGGTCGGCGCGCAGGAAAATCTTGTCGGTCTCGCGCTCGGCTGCGATGGCGGTCAGCTTTGCCAGCAGACCTTCCCGATCGATCTCGGTCTTCTGGATGTAGATCTTGCCGCTCGCATCGAGGTTGATGGTCAGTGGCTCTTCCTGTTCGGTCGGCAGGGCGTTGGCCTGGGTCTTCGGCAGCTCGAGCGGCACGCCAACCGTCAGCAGCGGGGCGGCCACCATGAAAATGATCAGAAGCACAAGCATCACGTCAACAAACGGCGTGACGTTGATCTCGGACATCGGGCGTGCCGTGGCGCGCCGGCGCCGGCTGCGCGACCCGTTGCCTGTCTGAAGCGATGCGCCCATTATGCGACCTCCCGACCCTGCCTGTCGATCTGTCGGGCCAGGATCGTCGAGAACTCGTCAGCGAAATTCTCAAGCCCACCCGTCAGCCGATCGGCCTCGCCCAGTAGCCGATTGTAGGCCATCACCGCCGGGATCGCCGCCAGAAGCCCCAGCGCCGTCGCCAGCAAGGCCTCGGCAATGCCGGGCGCCACGACCGCGAGGTTGGTGTTCTGCTGCGTCGCGATCGATTCGAAACTGTGCTTGATGCCCCATACGGTGCCGAAAAGCCCAACGAACGGCGAGACAGACCCAACCGAGGCCAGAAAGGCGAGACGCCGGTTGATCTGGTCGCTCTCGCGCGCAATGGCCACGGTCATTGCGCGCTCGACGCGCTGTTGGGTGCCCGGCAACAGGCCGCCCTGCTCAAAGGAACGGCGCCATTCGGTCATGCCCGCAACAAAGACCCGCTCTATCGGGGCAGCGGTCTTGCCGGAGACACGCTCGAACAGCTCCTCAAGCGATCGTCCCGACCAGAAACTGTCTTCAAAGCTGGCTGTCAGCCGCCGCAGGCGACTGAAGGCAATGACCTTTTCGACGATGATGGCCCAGGCCCAGAACGACGCCAGCACAAGCAGGATCATGACGATCTGAACTGTCGTTGTTGCGCGCAGGAACATTGCCATCACCGAGAAATCGATCTCTGAGGCTGCACCCGGTGTCACCAATGCCTCAGTTGCCGCCTGTTGCCCGAAGGCCAGGACGCCCGCTGCGACGCTCGCGATGATTGTCATTCCCTTGTCCTGCTCTCGTGCCTGCCCGCGCGTCCGCCGATCATTGCGTTTGATTCTGGTTCGACGCCTGTTGAGCCTTTATGAGCGATCTGGTGTGAAATATCGACTGTTTCGACCACGGCCCAGCATTTTCGTGAACTAGCAGCGGGCGGAGAAGGTTCCCGCTCAGCCTCCAACCATGCGCTTCAGACACTCTCGAACCCCAACCGGCATGCGGCTGACCGTGCCGTCCAGCGTCATGCATGCAACGCGCACCGATGCGGTGAACAGACGCTCCGTCCCGCGCCAGACGTGCTGTTCCATCTCGCAGCTCGCCCCGCCCACCCGGCTGATCCGGGTCGTGACGCGCAGCAGATCGTCGAACCGGGCCGGCGCGTGGTAGTCGGCGCTGAGCCGGGTGACGACGAAGACCAGGCCCTCCTCGGCACGCATCGAAACCTGGTCGATGCCTTCGGCGCGCAACGCGTCGGTACGGCCGCGCTCGATGAACCTGAGATAGTTGGCATAGTAGACAACGCCTGCGAGATCGGTGTCCTCGTAGTAGACCCGCACGGTGATCTCGTGACAGCGCGGATCAGTGTTCATTGCGGGCGTCGGCCACGGTCATCCGCGCCGCCAGTCTCAGCGCCAGATGGTCTTCGGACGACGCAAGCGGAATTGCCGGGTGGTAGGCGGCGATCAGGAGCTCCGCATAGTCGGGCTTGAGCAGGCAAAGCCCGTCCTCGGTCAGCCCGATGGGGCTTTCATCGTCGAAGGCCGTGTCGGACCAGAGCAGCATCGACTGCAGCACCTGCCCGACAGCGAGGCTTTGGGCCGGAATGCGGCGGAGGTCCTCGTCATACCTGAGAAGCGTGATACAGGCGCAAATGCCGCCATCATCCTGAAATGCGAACAACCGGTACTGATTGGCCTCGGCGTCTTCCAGTCGCGAGATCAGGCTCTGCAGATCCGGGATCAGGCGGCCAAGCGTGCTGGTAGCATTGAGTTGCGTCCACTCATTGACCAGAAAGACCAGAAAGTTGGCGCCCAGTTCAGGATCGATCTCGGCGACGGGGTGCCCGGCGATCTCGGCAATCGTCGTGACCGAGGTCTCGAATATCTTGCAGCCGGCATCATCGGTTCCGACAATAACCGGCGCGATGGCACGGCCCCAGCGGGCGAAGCGAAAGTCGCCATCGGAGCGGGTGAAAAGGGCACGAACCCATTCCGGCTCAGCCATCTTCACCCTCGAACAGCGCAGCCTGTCCCTCGGCATCTTTCGGTGTCGGCAGTCCCAGATGACGCCAGGCGCCGGGGGTCAGAACCCGCCCGCGCGGTGTGCGCGCCAGCATACCGGCCTGCATGAGGTAGGGCTCGATGACCTCCTCGATGGCATCGCGGGCCTCGGACAGGGCCGCAGCCATGGTCTCGATCCCGACCGGACCGCCCCCGTAGTGCTCGGCGATGGTCTTGAGATAGCGCCGATCCGCACCATCCAGTCCGATCGCATCGACGCCGAGACGCTCCAAGGCTGTCCTTGCCAGTGCCCGGGTCACGTTGCCGCCCGTTTCAACCACGGCAAAATCGGCAACACGGCGCAACAGCCGTCCTGCGATCCGTGGTGTGCCGCGCGCCCGCCGCGCGATCTCCCCTATACCGTCCGGGTCGGCGTTGAGATCCATCAGCCGTGCCGCCCGACCGATGATCTGCTCGAGCTCCGCCTCGGTGTAGAACTCCAGCCGCACCGGAATTCCGAAGCGGTCTCGCAGAGGGGTCGTGAGCAGACCCAACCTGGTCGTGGCGCCGACAAGCGTGAACGGCGCAAGATCGATCCTCACCGTGCGCGCCGCCGGCCCCTCTCCGATGACCAGATCAAGCTCGAAATCCTCCATTGCCGGGTAGAGAATTTCCTCGACCACAGGGCTCAGGCGGTGGATTTCATCGATGAACAGCACGTCGCGCGCTTCGAGATTGGTCAGCACTGCCGCCAGATCTCCGGGCTTCGCGATGACGGGTCCGGAGGTCATGCGGAAGTTCACCCCGAGCTCGCGCGACACGATCTGGGCGAGCGTCGTCTTGCCGAGGCCGGGCGGGCCGTAGAAAAGGAGGTGATCCATCGCCTCGCCGCGACGCCGGGCTGCCTCGATGAACACGGCCAAGTTCGCGCGCGCCTCGGCCTGTCCGGTGAAATCCGCGAGGCTTTGCGGGCGCAACGCCCGCTCCGGTGCATCGTCAACGACCGGTTCGGGACGCATCATTGGATCTGGCTGGGACATCACGTCCAAGCCTAGAGGGTTCGGCCGAGGGATTGCAATGCGGACTTGATCAGGTCGGGCGCATCAGCCGCAGGATCCGCGGCACTCGCCTCGGCAACGGCGGCTGCGGCCTCTCCCCGGTCGTAGCCGAGGTTCAGCAGGGCCGAGAGCGCGTCCGAGGACGCTGCCGCCTCGTGCAACGCCGAAGTTGAGCCCAAAGCGGCCAACTGCGCCTCCGGCGCAGACGGAGAGCCGATGCTCTCCTGACCCGCGCTTGGCGCGGGTTTGGCCGCATCGCCCGCGGCACCGTGCGTGCGCTGTACATCGCCCGCACCCGGCTCATGGCGCAGAACGAGCGCCGGTGCCTTGCCTTTCAGCTCGGTGACGATGCGCGTTGCGAGCTTCGGGCCGATCCCCGGCACGGCCCGCACGGCATGCGCATCTCCTGCAGCCAGTGCCCGGCTCAGCCCCGCCGGCCCCAGCACGCCAAGCACAGCGAGGCTCACCTTGGCGCCCACGCCCTGCACGGACGTAAGCAGCCGATGCCACTCTCGTTCGCCGAGCGAGCGAAATCCGAAGAGCTGCAGCAAATCCTCACGCACCACCATGTCGGTGTAGAGCGAGGCCATCTCGCCGGCGGGCGGCAGCGCCGCAAGTGTCGCTGGCGCACAAAACACCGCATATCCGACACCCGCGGCTTCGATGAGCACATGATCTTCGGCCACATAGTCCACACGCCCCGAGATCTTGCCGATCATGCGCGCACACCAGTCGCCGCGCGCATCCGCTTCGACGCGTTTGCCATCCACGCGTGACAGATCGCGACCGCCAGAGCGTCGGCGGCATCCGCGCCCTGCGGCACGGCCCCGGGCAGGAGCATCTGCACCATATGCAGGACCTGTTGCTTGTCGGCATGTCCGACACCGACCACCGCCTTCTTGACGGCGTTGGGTGCATACTCGGCTACCACGAGGCCGCGTTGCGCCGGGACCAGCAGAGACATCGCCCGGGCCTGCCCGAGCTTCAGCGTTCCGGCCGCATCTTTGTTGACGAAGGTGTGCTCGACCGCCGCCTCGTCCGGGCGATGTGTGTCGATCACATTGCCGATCTGCGCATAGAGATCGGCGAGCCGTTGCGCCAGTTCGCCCGTCCCGGTGCTGCACACACCATTTGCAACATGGCTGAGTCGCCCCGCCGCGGCGTCCACAACACCCCATCCTGTGCGTCGCAGACCCGGATCGAACCCAATGACGCGCACGGATTTTTCCTATTGGTTTCACACTTTTTCCATACTTAGCACGAAACGGGAACGAAGCGCAACGCGATTTCGCCAGAAAACGACATAACCGCCTGTGGAAATGTCGCTTTCCGGGCCTCGCCGATGGTTGCAGAAAACGCATATCACGCATGCACGCATTGCAATTGTGCGCGAGGTTGCCCGCCCCTATCTCGCGGTCATCGGGAGGCGATGGTCGCACCCCAGCTTAGTGTGGAGATACGTCGATGACGTCCTATGAAAATGCACGCGTCGTCCCTGTCGGTTCGGTGGCCAGCTATCGCTTCGGAACCGCTGTCATGAACATGATCGAGGGCGTGCGCGCCTGGCGCGATGCCCGCCGCACCGCCGCCGTCCTTGCCACGTTGAGCCCGAACCAGCTCGAGGATATCGGTCTTTCGACGGCTGACGTGGAATCGCTCGACGCGAAATCGCGCCTCTTCTGAGGATCGGCCCGACCTCGCGGCCATCCCGGCGCTTTCATCTCGCGCCATCGAGCTCGAACATGGCCGTCCCGTCGGGGCGGCCATTGCCTTTTCGGACCAAACTGCAAGCACACAGGCAGGGTTCCGCGCGTCTCAGCCGGAGTTGCCGGCCAGGCGGCGCAGCAACAGGCTTGTCCACTCGCCGATCGTGACCCTGTCAACGGGCACAAGGCCATGGCCCCGGTAGACGCTGCTCACGCCGACCGCCTGATGCCGCAGCAGACCCGACAATATCGCAAACCCGCCGGGCGCGAGATGCGCCGCCATGTCAGGCGCAAGGCGTTTCAGCGGTGCCGCGAGAATGTTCGCGAAGACCAGACCGAACGGCGCAAGCCGGCGCAACTCAGGTGCCTGAAAGCCCGGTGCCCACAACACGCGAACAACAGGGGCGACCCCGTTGGCGTCCATGTTCTCGCGAGCGGTCGTCGCTGCCACGGGATCGATGTCGGATGCGATCGTCCGCGTCCGCCAGAGCCGGCCTGCAGCCATCGCAAGAACCCCGGTCCCGCAACCGATATCGGCGGCGTTGCGCGCGCGCCATCCCCGGCGTGCCAACCGGTCGAGCAGCACAAGACACCCCCGGGTCGTTCCGTGATGACCGGTGCCGAACGCCATCGCGGCCTCGATCCTGAGCCCGATCCTGCCGGGCGGGATCCGGTGGGCGTCGTGCCCGCCGTGAACCACGAACCGCCCCGCGGTCACCGGGTGCAACTCGCGCCGGACCTGAGCCACCCAGTCGCGGTCGTCGATCCGGCTGACCGCAAACTCGGCCGCCCCGTGCACCAGCGCAAGGAGGGCCAGGCCCGCCTGGTCCGGAGGCGCCGGGAAATAGCCCCCAACCTCCCAGCGGCCCCGGCCATCCTCGATCTCGAACGTGCCGATCCCGTATGGCGCAGGATGCAGGCGCTCCATCGCCGCCCCGAGCGCCGTCGCCACAGCCTCTCCGCCCACGGTGGTCAACGCCGAATACGTGGTCATGACGGTGCTGCGGCCTCGCTTTCAAAGGATGGGCCTTCGGAGCTATCGCGAAAACGCGCCGCTGTCATCACTGCACACAGGGTGAAGACCGGCACAGCCTTCGAACCGCCGGTGCACCGGCGGCGAAGGCCAGCTCTGGCCGGGCCTCGACGGCCCGGTCAGAGCTTCCTGCACACGTCTTTGCGATCAGGCACCGGTTCCGGTCGCGCAGGTGACCCCCGTCCCGCCGATACCGCAGTATCCGCCCGGGTTCTTCGCCAGATACTGCTGGTGGTAGTCCTCAGCGAAATAGAACGTGGGTGCTGGCACGACTTCGGTGGTGATCGGGCCGTACCCCGCCGCCGTCAGCCGTTCCTGAAAGGCTTGATGGGATGCCTTTGCCGCGCTCGCCTGCGCCGCGCCGAACGTATAGATGCCCGAGCGGTACTGGGTGCCGACATCGTTGCCCTGGCGCATGCCCTGCGTCGGATCATGGCCTTCCCAGAACACCTTCAGAAGCGCCTCGTAGCTCAGACGCGACGGGTCATAGGCGATCTGGGCCACCTCGTTGTGTCCGGTCTGCCCGGAGCACACTTCGTTGTAGGTCGGATTGGGCGTGATCCCGCCTGCATATCCTACCATGGTCACCCAGGCCCCGGGGAGCGTCCAGAACATCCGCTCGACCCCCCAGAAACAGCCCATGCCGAACATCGCCAGCTCCGTGCCCTCGGGATACGGCCCCTTGAGCGGCCGGTTGTTCACAAAGTGCCGCTCGGCAGTCGGCAGTGCGAACGCTCGCCCCTCCAGAGCCGTTTCAGCCGTTGGCATCGCTGTCTTCTTGAAGAGGCCGAACATGGTGCGCATCCTCGATTGTTGGTCTTGTCCAGACGGTAGGAGATGGAGCAGCGCACGCACATCTCAACATGTCAACGCCGCCCTCCCGCCGCATTTGCCGAAGCGGCACTGACAATCCCGGACATCTCCGGTGCGTCGTCCTGGCCGTCGATCGACGCTCTGCGGCTCTGACGGAGTGGCGCGCTGGATTGACCGCATCCAGGCACATTCGTCCACAGGTTTTCCTCGAACATTCCGGGAACAACGCTTTCCATTTGTGATGCGCCGCGATAGTGTGCGGCCATGAACCACCCGTTCGACGACGAGAGCGCGTTCGAGGCGATCGATGTGCCGCTGTCCCAGCGTGCCATGGCGCCCCCCCCTTACCTCGATGGCCTCAACCCCGATCAGCGCGCCGCGGTGGAGGCACTTGATGGGCCGGTTCTGGTGCTCGCGGGCGCCGGCACCGGCAAGACGCGGGCGCTCACGACCCGGCTTGCCCATATCGTCCACACCCGACGCGCCTGGCCAAGCCAGATCCTTGCCGTCACCTTCACCAACAAGGCCGCGCGGGAGATGAAACACCGCATCGGAGAACTTGTGGGAGGCGCCGTCGAGGGCATGCCCTGGCTCGGAACCTTTCACGCCATCTGCGTGAAGATGCTGCGCCGCCATGCCGAGCTGGTGGATCTGAAGTCCAACTTCACCATCCTCGACACCGATGACCAGATCCGACTGATCAAACAGCTGCTGGAGGCCGAGGGCGTCGATGCCAAGCGCTGGCCCCCGCGCATGTTCGCCGGCATGCTGGACCGCTGGAAGAACAAGGCGCTGGGGCCGGACAAAGTGCCCGCAGACGAGACAGGCTTCGCGCAAGGCCGCGGCGCCGAGTTCTACGCCGCCTACCAGGCGCGGCTCAGAACGCTGAACGCCGTCGATTTCGGCGATCTTCTGCTGCACATGGTGACGATCCTGCGCACCCATCCGGATGTGCTCGAGGACTACCAGAGCCGCTTCAAGTACATCCTCGTCGACGAGTACCAGGACACCAACGTCGCGCAGTACCTCTGGCTGAGGCTGCTTGCGGGCGGTCACAACAACATCTGCTGCGTCGGCGACGATGATCAGTCGATCTACGGCTGGCGCGGCGCCGAAGTGGGCAACATCCTCAAGTTCGAGAAGGACTTCGACGGCGCCGCAGTCATTCGCCTCGAGCAGAACTACCGCTCGACCGCCAACATCCTCGCGGCAGCGTCCGGCGTGATCGCGGCCAACAAGGACCGGCTCGGCAAGACGCTTTGGACCGAAGCTCAGGGCGGCGAGAAGGTGCGTCTGATCGGCCATTGGGACGGCGAGGAAGAGGCCCGCTGGATCGGCGAGGAGGTCGAGGCCTACAGCCGCGGCACCCGCGGGCTCGACCCGATCAGCCCCGACGGGCAGGCGATCCTGGTGCGCGCTTCGTTCCAGATGCGCGCCTTCGAGGACCGCTTCCTGACCATCGGACTGCCCTATCGGGTCATCGGTGGCCCGCGCTTCTACGAGCGTCTCGAGATCCGTGACGCCATGGCCTATTTCCGCGTCGCCGTGTCACCGGATGACGGGCTGGCGCTCGAGCGGATCATCAACACGCCCAAGCGCGGGATCGGCGACAAGGCACTGCAGAACCTGAACCTGCTGGCGCGCAACAATGGCATCGGGCTGCTGGATGCGGCCCGTCTGGCGGTGGAGACCGGCGACGGCCTTTCGGGCCGCGCCCGCAAGGCGCTGGGTGAGCTGATCGACGGCTTCGACCGCTGGGGTGCCTTGCTTTCCGTAGAGGGGGCCAACCACGTCGAGATCGCCGAGCAGATGCTGGACGAGAGCGGCTACACCGCAATGTGGCTGAACGACAAGTCACCGGATGCGCCCGGCCGGCTGGAGAACCTCAAGGAGCTGGTCAAGGCGCTCGAGGAGTTCGAGAACCTTCAGGGGTTTCTCGAACATGTCAGCCTGGTCATGGACAACGAAACCGACGCGGGCGATGCCAAGGTCTCGATCATGACCTTGCACGCGGCCAAGGGGCTTGAGTTCCCAGTGATCTTCCTGCCTGGCTGGGAGGATGGTCTGTTCCCGAGCCAGCGCTCCATGGACGAGAGCGGGCAGAAAGGGCTCGAGGAGGAACGCAGGCTCGCCTATGTCGGCATGACCCGCGCCCGCCAGCACCTGACGATCAGCTTCGCCGCCAACCGGCATATGTACGGACGCTGGCAATCCTCGATGCCGAGCCGCTTCATTGACGAATTGCCCGGTGACCATGTCGAGGTGCTGACCCCGCCCGGCCTCTACGGCGGCAGCTATGGCGCAGCGCACACCACCCGCGGGTCGGTGCTCGAGGAACGCGCGGCGGAAGCCTCGACATACAACTCTCCGGGATGGAAGCGCATGTCCGAGCGGCGTGCGACACACACCGTCCAGCAGCCCAAGGAGGCGCGCGCGCTGGTGATCGACGCCGAGGCGATCAGCCGCTTCGAGACCGGCACGCGGGTCTTTCACCAGAAGTTCGGCTACGGCCTCATCACGGGCATCGAGGGCGACAAGCTCACGGTTGCGTTCGAGAAGGCCGGGGAGAAGAAGGTGATCGCATCCTATGTCACCGAAGCGCCCTCACAAGGCACGTCCGACGACGTGCCGTTCTGAGAGAACGTGAGCACACGCATTCGCTGAATCCGCGGGGGTGTGCGTACCTCGAGCGGCCACGGCGCGGAACACGGCGGACGTCTGGCGCGCCCGTTCCGCAACATCTATTGCCCCGGAACGCCGCCGTTTGGCCCAAGCCCCCAGCCGTCAGCGGGTTGCGTTCACCCGCGTGGCCCGAACTCCAGGAGATTCCGCTTGAGGTCCTCCAACTCCACCTGGAAATCGAGGATCTTCTCCAAGGCACTCGAGGCCACGCTCGGGTTGGGGCTCATCGCGCCAATGTCAGCGAGCAACGCGATCAGGCTGCTTGCGAACTCTCTTGCCAGATTTGACGCGGTCTCCTGATCCATTTGCATCAAGAGTTCGGCGATGGCTGATACGTGGCTCTCGGCCTGCGCCGCTGCACGCTTGTCCCAGGTTGAATCAGACATCGTCGGGAAGCGCAGTGGCGAATTCATGCAACGCACCGTAGTCGATGGGTTGTCCGAAGATGCGATCGAAGATCTGCTGGTTTCCTACACCTCCCGAGATTTTCTCCAACTGACCGCCAATCGCGATCATCTGCCCGAAGCGGTCCGGGTAACGGGTCCGCAGCGTGTAGGATACTTCAATCACCGGAAGTGACGTGGATTCCGTGTTCACGATGATCAGCACCGGCTCTTCACGAACCGTGACTTCGATCGCTTCGGATGCGGTCGTTGCGAGGAACAGGCAATCAAAACTGTGTTCGATCAGTTTCTGAAACATGAAGTGGTTCAACGCTTGGTCGTCGACCAACAATGCGTTGCGCAGTCGGTTATTGGACATTTCACCCCCAGCAAGCAGCCTCGTTGACACCACCGCTCTCGCGACGGCGTTCGAGGCCTGCAGGAAGGCGACAACACATTCGAACCGACAGAACGTGCGCCGCATGTTCGCCGATGTGACGCTCGAGCAGGCAATGGATCGGGAGCCCAGACGCCGCTCGATGACAGGGGTCCGGTTCGGCGCTACATGCCCGGCAGGTTCTTGATCTCCTCGACCAGTCGCCGGGTCAGCTCGGGGGCGAACCTTCGATTCTCGATATAGGATATCGCGTCGGACTGCGTCGCGATGCCGTAGGAGTTCAACAGGGAGATGCTTTCCGCAAGCGCGGCATCATCACCGGTCAACCGTGCGCTCATGGCGCGCAGCAGTTCCACCGGCTTTGACCCGCGAGGCTGGAGCGATTCCGCGGTTGCAACGAACTCCGCGTCCGATCCGAACAGAAGCGCCTGATAGGCGGGCGCGAAGTGAACCCAGCTCGGCGGATTGTGATCCAGATCCAATGCGCGGGCATGCAGAAGCATACCTTCCTTCCAGTTCCCGGCGTTCAGCGCGAGCTTGGCGCCGAAGTTTGCCAGCGTGAACGCATTGTTGGGACGCATCTCCAGTTCACGGGCACCGTATTGCTGAAAGGCGTCATGGTCCGGATTCGGCTGGGCGACCGCCAGCGTCATGGCCGCATTCAGGACCAGTGAGCTCAGCGGCGCGATCTCGAGCGCGTTCCGTACGGCCTGGTCGGCATCCTTCCACGGATCCGCATCCGCCCGCAGGTTCAGACCCTCCCTGCCCTCATCCAGGTAGATGAACGCAAGCGCGGCCCACGCCTCGGCATAGTTCGGGTTGCGCTCGGTCGTCTCGAGCAAGCAACTGCTCAGTCGGGCATGTTCCTCTTCGGTCGGGTTCTCCCAGTAGCCGTAAATCCCCATGAGGCATTCGAAGTTCTCGAGGCTGATGGCATCGAGCGGCGAGCGGTGGGAGAGCAGCACGGTCGGGATGACGCCTTCATCCTGTCCCAGGGTCGAGGCGATCGAGTAGGCCAACTCGCGCTGCAACTCGCCGATTTCCTTTGGTTCGAACGTTCGCTCGAACTTCTTTGTCCAAACCACGTCACCTTCCTGAGCCGTCGACAAGCTCACGGCGACGATCAGAATATCTTCGACGACAGAGACCTCTCCCGACAGGACAAAATCGGCATTGGTCGGCTGCGGCGGCGCCTGACCGGCACCCGGTACTCGTGAAACCGCCAACCACGAATACTGCGTGAGATCGGTTGTGAGCTCGAACGAAATACCGCTGGCGATCGCAGCGACCGGCGTTTCGGACTGAACAGGGACAAGCGCCTCGAGCAGGATCCGCGGCCCCTGGAACGGGACTTGTGTTGGACCGGCGTCTCGATAGAGCGGACCGAATGCATAAAGCCCCCCAGTGAAGACCACGGCCAAAGCCGCAACCAGGCCCAACACCACTGGCATCCGCCGCTTCACCTCTGGGGTCCTGCGGATCCTGGGGCGGTAGCTGCCCTTCGGAACGTCGATCCGAAGCGGGTCGCCCTTGCCCTCGGCGCCGGAGTAGAGCTCGAGTGCCTGGCGCAGTCGATTGATTTCGGTCCTGACGATGCTGTCGGAGTTCGGATCGAAGTCGTCCGGACGCCCGAGCACATCGACGCCGATGCTGTACCCCGAGATCCGCTCACCCCGACCTGCACGCTCCTCGGCAACCAGATGTCTCAAGATGTCCCGCAGACGCGAACGCTCACCGAGCCGCCCGCTCGCTTCGATCTTGGACAGGATCGCATCAATGTCGTCGTCGTTGGGCGCGCTCATGCTGGAACTGTATTTCGATGGAGGAAGCGACACCACCTCATTCGCACGGGAATCGCAGCAAGCAAGACTGTTCAATGAGGTAATCTCATTGCCGCTCACATCATCGATGATGCAACCTGGTGCTCGTCCGATAGCCTGCCAATCTTCGCCTTATGAGTCTCCGCTTATGGGAAATACGCTAAATCAGTTCCCATGACAGGCGCGTTTTAGTACAATCCGGGCTGTAGCACTTTTATAATAATTTCATTCAGTGAATTGGGGGTAAAAATCATCCCATGAAGAACTTACTTGAGAATTCTGAATTTATTGAAGGAATTGGCCCAACCTACAGTAACCGTCTGGCAGAGTATGGGATCGAAACCGTGGGCGAGGTACTCGCATCCCCGGTCAGTCTCATCGCCGGCTACGCCGAGGCTTCCCCAAAACTGGGCCAACGATGGCATGCAGCGGCACGGATGCTATCTCTACCGACACTCATGCCGAACGACGCTGAAGCCTTGGTCGACGCAGGCATCGAAGACCTCGGCGATCTTGCGCGCGCACCATTCTCACGCATAGGCGAGATCATTGGCCGGATCACAGACGAGCTCGCGGAGGCTTGGCGTGACGCCTCCCTGTTTCGCCGAGACGTGATCGTGATCGGAGCGCTGGAAGAGGATGTCAACTTCTCGGTCAATGTCGGCCACGAACGCTTCCCGCGCGATGGTCACCGCTTCGTCGCGCGCGTCCCGTATGGCGAAGGTGCGTTCCGGATCACTGCCGAGGATGACCGGAGCTTGTTGATGACGATTCGCAAAAAGCGCAGCGAGGTCACGCGAGCCAAGATCAAGCGTCTGCCGCCGCTGCCTCAAGGCATCTTGCGCGAATCGCACCGCAAAAAGATCTTCGTTCCACACGCCCGGATCCGTCAGGAGAAGATCACTCCCGCCGACCTCTCCCCCGGCGCCGTCCTGCGGGTCATGCCCGACAACCCGAAGCGCGCTGTGCAGCTCTCGCGCCGGCTCGAACGCGGCGTGATGGTGACCACAGTCGTCGAGCTTGATGAACCGCTCCAGCGCGGCGTGGTCGTTCGATGGAACGCGACGGGTTTCGACGTCATCGCGACAGATTTCAAAGCCTGGTCGAGGGAGAATCAGTAATGCTCCGCCAAACCCAGCTCTACTATTTCGACGGTTCAGACGGCTGCCCGTTCTGCCATTCCAACTCCGGCACATACGCCGCTGACAAAATTGGACCCTATCACCCGTTCTGCGATTGCCCCATAGAGCCGATCACACCCGAGTTGCATGAAAAGTTCCATGGGCAGGAACTCGACATCGATGAGGATGGCAATCTGCGCGAACCCATTGTCGCGCGGCTCTCGGACGACGAGACAAGCAGCATTCGCGAGGACGACTCGTCGATTGATGAATGGCTCGACCGGGTGCGCGCCGAAGGACTTGACGCCCTCGACGAGGATGGCAACCTCAAGCCTATATCGCATGATACGCCCGCTGATCCAGATGCGGCGAAAGGCACGACCTGCCGTCTGGAGCGCCGGGTGCGCAATCCGGTCCCAACGTACACAACCACAACTTCAGTGCTCACGGTATACGACACGTGCACGAAGGGCCTGCCTCCAGAGGAGTTTGAAGGCCGAAAAGATGGCGAAATTGGAAAAATTTACCGCATGCCGCCAGTTGACTTCAGCCACTTCGCCGGCGGCTGGATAGGTGAATCCTGGCAATACTGGGAAGTAACTTATGCCGTCTTGATTGAAGACATCTGGATTGTTTGCGAAGATCAATCTGGTGGCGTTGCAGAACTCATCTACGAAGCCGAAGCAAGCAGAGAGGAGATCCTTACGCGCGCACTACTTGCCGGTGTTGACCACAGCGGTCTGGAGAATTGCTTTGAGATTCCATGACGCGTTCCCTGCCCAGGCATGAATTCTCCGCAGTGCGGAGCCCCCGCCATCCTTGACACCCGGGCGCATGGCCGCCAACGCTCGCGGCCATGAAAGCGTTCATGCCCGTGGGTTATGTGATCGGCCGCCTGACTGCCGTGATGGGCGCTTCGATGAGTTTGCCCGCACTGGTGGACTTTCTCGGCGGGTCGCCGAACTGGATCGGCTTTGCGAATGCGGCCTTCATCACCATGGTTGCGGGCCTCGGCCTGTCGATGATCACGCGGCCCGACCGCAGCGCCGGTTTGAGCCGCCAACAGGCCTTTCTTCTGACAGTGCTGGTCTGGCTGGTGCTGCCGATCTTTGCCGCCCTGCCGTTCGTGTTCGGAGAGCCGGGGGCGAGCTACACCGATGCCTTCTTCGAGGCGATGTCCGGGCTCACCACGACGGGCGCGACCGTCTTCGAAGAGCTCGACGAGGCCGCCCGCGGCATGCTGCTCTGGCGCGCGCTGCTGCAGTGGTATGGCGGGGTCGGGATCGTCGTCTTCGCCATCGTCTTCCTCCCGGTTCTCAAGATCGGCGGCATGCAGTTCTTCAAGTCGGAGGCCTTCGATCTCACCGGAGACATCCTGCCGCGCGCCAGCGAGGCGGCAAGCCAGCTCGGCCTGATCTACGCCACCATCACGATTGCCTGCGCGGTCGCCTACTCCGCCGCCGGAATGACCCCGTTCGAGGCGATCTGCCATGCCATGACGACAGTCTCGACCGGCGGCTACGGCACATACAATGACGGGTTCGAGCGCTTTTCACCGCTGGCACACTACATCGCCGTGGTGTTCATGTGGCTCGCTGCGTGGCCGTTCCTGCGCTTCGTGCAGCTGGTGCGCGGAGATCTCCGCCCGCTCTGGCGGGACCCCCAGATCCGCGCCTTCGTCGGAGTGGTACTGGTCGTCACCGCGGTGATGACGGCGTATCTCGTGGCCGAGGACCACCATCCCTTCGGCCAGGCAGTGCGCGAGGCGCTGTTCAACGTGACCTCGATCATGACCGGCACGGGCTACGCGTCGGACGACTACAATTCGTGGGGCGGCCTGCCAGTGGCGCTGTTCTTCATCATCGCGCTGATCGGGGGCTGCTCGGGCTCGACGTCGTGCTCGGCCAAGATCTTCCGATACCAGATCCTCTTTGCGTCGCTGACAATCCAGCTCAAGCGGATCTACTCGCCGCACGGGGTCTATCCGCTGCGCTACGACCAACGCACCGTGGACCCCGAGGTTCTGTCTTCGGTGATGGGCTTCTTCTTCGTCTTCGTTGCATCGATGGCGGTGTGGGCGGTGCTCCTGTCTCTGACGGGGCTCGACACCATCACCTCGATATCCGGCGCGGTGGCAACGCTGGCCAATGTCGGACCGGGCCTCGGCGAGGTGATCGGGCCGGCAGGGAACTACGCGAGCCTCGACAATCTCGCCAAGTGGATCCTCTCGGCCGGCATGCTGCTGGGCCGGCTCGAGTTCATGAGCGTCCTCGTGCTGCTCACGCCGATGTTCTGGGCGCGCTGAGTTGGCGTCGGAAACAGCTCTGCGTCCGCGCAGCGTTCTTCTCTTGGGCGCCACAGGCACCATAGGGCGCGCCACGGCCCATGCCCTCGTGCAGCGCGGGCACAAGGTGATCTGTCTCGTCCGGCGGACTTGCCCGGACGACCACGGCGGCATCCCCGGACACAACGGTGCGCTCCCGCCCGGCGCCGATGTCCGGATTGCGGACGTGACCGATCCGGCCTCTCTGCACACCGCGCTGTCCCGAACCCGTGTGGATGTGCTGGTGTCCTGTCTCGCGTCGCGCACCGGCGCGCCGAGCGATGCATGGGCCATCGACCACAGGGCTCAGCTCAACGGACTGGCGGCGGCCATCGATGCCGGAGCCACTCAGGCGGTGCTCCTCTCCGCAATCTGCGTTCAGAAACCGAGGCTCGCGTTCCAGCACGCCAAGCTCGCCTTCGAAGACGCTCTGCAAGCCTCGGGCCTGACCTGGTCCATCGTGCGGCCCACGGCCTTCTTCAAGTCGCTCTCGGGACAGGTTTCGCGTGTCAAACAGGGCAAACCCTACCTGCTGTTCGGGGACGGACGCCTGACCGCCTGCAAGCCGATCAGCGACCGTGATCTCGCGGCATATCTGGCGGTCTGCCTCGACGATCCCGGCCTGTGGAACCGCATCCTGCCCGTGGGCGGCCCGGGACCCGCGATCACCCCGCGCCAGCAAGGCGAGACCCTCTTCGATCTGGTGGGACGCCCGCCGAGGTTTCGCAAGGTGCCTGTGGCCCTGATCGGCGGGATCGCGGGCGCGCTCGGTGCCCTGGGTCGCGTCATCCCATCGATGGACGCAAAGGCAGAATTCGCGCGGATCGCCAAATACTATGCCACCGAGTCCATGCTGCTGCTGGATCCCGTGACCGGGCGCTACGACGCCGGGGCCACGCCGTCCTACGGTTCGGATACGCTCATCGACCACTATGGCCGCTTGATCCGGGGCGAGGAGAAAGACGACCGCGGCGCCCATGCGATCTTCTAGCACGCCCGCAGCATCGCTGCCTGTTCTGCTGAACACGGCCATCAGCTTGCACGCATCTCAGTGCATCTGCGCACGCTCGAACAGACAGTTGAGCTCACGTGAAATCTCGAGTTGCCGTTGACATCTTTGCTCGTAGTGCAGCGCCACCGACAAGATGTCCTCCGACAGCTCCAGCTCCCCAAGCACCACCGCCGACCTTCCCACGTAGTAGAGAACATCAAGCACGCACACTCTGGTCATCTGCTCCACGGCACCCTCCATCCTTCAGGACTTTCTTCTCACCAGGTGAGCTCTTAACCAAAGGACGCCCGTTGTGCTCGGCATCATTCGTCTACGTCCCGAAACTCAAACGAGGGACCCGACCTATCCTTTCGTATGACGTTGGGTTGCAGGGTTCTGCGCAACTTCGAGGGGGACGGCGCCTGATGCGGCTGCGGTCACGCGTAGGCGAGGCTCCAGCCGGGCGCGCGCACCCAGCAGCGCTCGGCAGGCAAGTCGTCGGTGCGGTAGAGGCGTGTGACCCGCGTGTAGTCGTCCTTCTCGAAGGCCGTGGCGAGTGCTTTCTCCGATGTCGCGTCGCGCATGCCCTCGCAAGGGTAGATCGCGACGGGCGAGATCCAGCGGGCATGGAAGTCTTCGCCCTCGCGCGTGATCAGAAAAACACCGCCACGCCGGCGCATGCGGCTGACATCCGTGCTGAAGCCCATATCCGTTGTGAGCGGCAGCACGAGCCGTCCAGCGTCCTTCAGCCCATCGAGCCAGTGATCGGCCGGGCGCGTGGCACCTGCATTCACATAGATCACATCCGCCGGATCGAACGGCACGGTGCTCCCATCGCCGCGCACAATCCTGGCGACCGGCATGTTGCTGGGAGGGCTCGAGTACATGTCGGTTCTGGTGCTTCTTGCGCCCGCGTTCTGGGCGCGCCGATCACCCTGCTCACGATTGCTCCCTTTCTCTCACGAAAGAGTTAAGCGCGCTGTCATGAAGGCGCGTCCTCTGATCTGTAGAACTGGCGACTGTCGAACCAGAGATAAAATCAGGGGAGGTTTGCGATGACCGCATACTCACGACGCACCGTCCTGGCGACCGGGGCCGGCGCTGCTGCACTTGGACTGACCGGAAACCTGGCCTTCTTGCCCGCGGCTCAGGCGGCGGATCTCCGCCAGACCGGCCACTACAGCTACAAGATCGGGGATATCGAGGTCATCTCGATCTATGATGGCGTCTGGCAGAATGGTGGATTTGACAAGATCGCTGTCGGCGTTTCGGGCGATGATGTGAAAGCGGCTCTGACAGCGGCTGGGCAGACCACCGAATATGTCCCGATTGAATTCGCCTTCACCGTCATCAAATCCGGCGGAAAGACGATCCTGATCGATGCAGGGACCGGCGGGCAACTTGCTCCGACCGCCGGTCTGGCAGCGCGCGGTGGTCTGGCAGCGGCGGGGATCACGCCGGACACTGTCGACATGGTGCTGATCAGCCATATGCACCCCGACCACATTTTCGGACTGATGGAAAAGGACACCAACGCGCAGGTCTACCCGAATGCCGAGATCCTGGTAAACGAGACAGAGTACAATTTCTGGACCGATCCCTCGATCCTCGAAAGCCTGCCCGAGCGGCGCAAAGGTCTCGCCAAACGCATTCAGGCAACCTTCCCCAACTGGAAGAACGTCACACAGTTCACTGGCGAGAAAGAACTGGTGTCGGGCGTGCGCGCCGTGAACAGCTTCGGACATGCGCCCGGACACACCACTTTCCATCTCTCATCGGGTTCGGACGAGATGATGCTGATCGGCGATGCAATCATCGTCCCGGCGCTGTTCCTGGCAAATCTCGACTGGCAGTTGGCGTTCGACGCTGACAAGGATCAGGCGACCGCGACCCGCAAGGCGATTGTGGCGCAGGCCATTGCCGATGGCGTAACAATCGGCGGATACCATTTTGGTTTCCCGAACGCGGGCAAGATCGAGAAGGAAGGCGCAAGCCACGTATTCATTCCCGCGGCGGTCTGACCATCAACAAGGGTGCGTGATTCACGCACCCTTACCCCAACATCTCAAGCTCCCGGCGGTGTGCGGATCACGAGGTTGCGGATCTCGGTCATGTCCTCCATGGCGAAGCGGATGCCCTCGCGCCCGAGACCCGAGTCCTTGACGCCCCCGTAGGGCATGTTGTCGACCCTGTAGGAGGGCACATCGCCGACCACCACGCCGCCGACGTCAAGTTTGTCCCACGCCTTCTGGATCTTGTAGAAATCCCGCGTGAAAATTCCTGCCTGAAGGCCGAATTTCGAGTCGTTGACCATGTCGATGGCCTCGTCCCAGGTCGAGAACTTCGAGAGCACGGCAACCGGACCGAACGCCTCCTCGGTGTTGATCTTCTCCGAAGCATCGACGTTTTCCATCAGCGTCGCCTCGAGCATGGCACCCTCGCGATGCCCGCCACACAGAACGTCCGCACCGTTGGTGTGCGCCTCGAGCACCCAGTCATGCAGCCGCTTGGCCTCGCCTTCCGTGATCATCGGCCCGATGAACGTCTTCTCGTCCTTCGGATCCCCCGCGATCAGGGTCGCGGTCTTGGCAACCAGCTTCTCCTTCATCGCGTCGTAGACATCCTCATGGATCAGGATCCGCTGCACGCCGATGCAGGACTGACCCGACTGATAGAACGCGCCGAAGATGATCCGCCCGACCGCGTCATCCAGATCGGTGTCCTTGTCGACCACAACGGCCGCATTGCCGCCCAGCTCGAGGACGATCTTCTTCTTGCCGCAGCGTGCCTTCAGATCCCAACCGACCCCGGGCGAGCCGGTGAACGAAAGCAACTTCAGCCGTTCGTCGACGGTGAAGAGATCAGCCCCGTCCCGCGAGCAGGGCAGGATCGAGAACGCGCCCTTCGGCAGATCGGTCTCGGCAAGCACCTCGCCCATGATGATGGCACCCAAAGGCGTCCGCGAGGCGGGCTTCATCACGAACGGACAGCCCACCGCCAGGGCCGGCGCCACCTTGTGGGCGGCGAGGTTGAGCGGGAAGTTGAACGGCGAGATGAAGGAACACGGCCCGATCGGCACGCGCTTCCACATGCCGCGATACCCCTTGGCCCGTGGCGAGATGTCGAGCGCCTGCAACTCGCCATGCGGGCGGGTCGATTCCTCGGCCGCCAGCCGGAACGTGTCGATCAGCCGGGTGACCTCGCCGCGGGCATCGTTGATCGGCTTGCCCGCCTCGACACAAAGCGCATGGGCAAGCTCGTCGAACCGCTCCCGGAAGCGGGCAACGCAGTGGTCGAGCACCGCCTGCTTTTCATAGGACGCCATTTCCGCCATCGGCTCGGCAGCCTCGACCGCCGCCGCGATCCCGGCGTCGATCGCGGTGGTGTCCGCGAGCGCGCAGCGAAAGGCGACCTCGCCGGAAAACTTGTCTGTCACGGCGAGATCGGTGTTCGCCTGCACGGCCTCGTTGGCGAGATAGTAGGGATAGGTGTCTTTCAGCATGTCTGTCCTCCCACGCACCGGCCCTGCCTGCCTGCGATCGCCCGGGAAGACCGGCGACAGGCACGCGCGGGCCGGCGGCTCCAGCTCAGATGGCGGCGCTTTGCTTCTTGATGCGCTCGTTCAGGATCTCGTCATTCTCCGAATAGTCCACCGGGCAATCGATCAAATGCACACCCGGTGTTGACAGGCACCGGGCCAGCAGCGGGGCCAGACCCTCGGAGCTCTCGACCCGATGCCCGTGTGCGCCATAGCTCTCGGCATACTTCACGAAGTCCGGGTTGCCATACTCGAGCCCCCAGTCGACGAAGCCCATGTTGGCCTGTTTCCAGCGGATCATCCCGTAGGACGAGTCGTTCAGGATCAGGCAGGTGAGGTTCATGCCCAGGCGCACGGCTGTCTCGAGTTCCTGGCTGTTCATCATGAACCCGCCATCGCCGCAGATCGCCATCACCTTGCGGTCGGGGTAGATCATGTGCGCGGCCATCGCCGAGGGCAGCCCCGCACCCATCGTCGCCAGTGCGTTGTCCAGAAGCACCGTGTTCTGACCGTGCGCCGTGTAGTTGCGCGCGAACCAGATCTTGTAGACGCCGTTGTCGAGACAGATGATCCCGTCATCGGGCATGGCCGAACGGATCTCGGCGACCAGCCGCTGCGGGTAGATCGGGAACCGCGGGTCGTCCTGTCCTTCCGCCATGTTGGCATCGTGGTGCTTCTTCACCGCCATCATCCGGCTGAAGTCCCAGGTGTGGCCCTTGTGCTCGGAGAGGCCGTTCTTGATCTGCCAGATGGCATTGGCGATGTCGCCGATCACTTCGAGCTGCGGGAAGTACACAGGATCGACCTCGGCCGAGCGGAACGAGATGTGGATCACCTGCGTGCCGGCCGAGACCTGCACCGGGTTGACCTCCGAGTGACCCTCATCCGCTGCCGCTCCGTGCTGCATGAAGAAGGGCGGCTTCTCGATCACGTCGTGACCGACATTGATGATCAGATCCGCGGCCTCGACCGCCCGGTGCACGAAGTCACCCGCCGAAAGTGCCGCACAGCCCATGAACAGGGGATGACGCTCGTCGATCACGCCCTTGCCGAGCTGCGTCGTGACAAAGGGGATGCCGAACTTGTCGACCAGCTTCGTCAGCATCTTACCGGTGAGCTTGCGGTTGCCACCGGCGCCGATCACGAGGATCGGCGATTTCGCCGCCAGGATCTTGTCGACCGCGGCCTTGATCGCCTTCTCCTCGGGCACCGGCCGGCGCGCGTAGGAGGCGGGGATCGGGGTCTCGTCCGAATGCTCGTCGGCGATGTCCTCGGGCAATTCGATGTGGACGGCGCCCGGTTTCTCCTCCTCGGCCAGGCGGATGGCCTCGCGGACGCGGCTGGGGATATTGTCACCGGCCACGATCTGCTCGGCGTACTTGGTGATCGGCTTCATCATCTCGACCACGTCGAGGATTTGGAAGCGTCCCTGCTTGGACTTCTTCACCGGCTTCTGACCGGTCAGCATCATCATCGGCATGCCGCCGAGCGTCGCGTACGCGGCCGACGTCGTGAAGTTGGTCGCGCCCGGCCCGAGCGTGGAGAGACAGACCCCGGTCTTGCCCGTGAACCGTCCGTACGTCGCGGCCATGAACCCTGCGGCCTGCTCGTGACGGGTCAGGATCAGCTTGATTTTCGTCGATCGCGAAAGACTGTCCAGGAAGTCCAGGTTCTCCTCACCAGGAATGCCGAAAATGTACTCGACCCCCTCGTCCTCAAGCGCCTTAACGAACAAATCAGATGCCTTGGCCATATCTCCCCCAAGCGTGCTGAGTGGCGGGAGGCAGACCCTAGCACATGATGCTTTCAAAGGCAGAGTTTTTGTAGGCTCACAACGACTTGCAGCCCAACTGTGAATGGCCGCCTAGCGCGACACGTTGTCTGCGACCTGGATTGCGGCATCTGCGATACCGTCGCCGGCCACACGGGTTCTCTGCCCGTCCAGCAACCAGTACAGAAGATTGTCCGCAAACACCGGGTTCTTCGTCAACTCGACATGCTCATCCGGCAGGAGCAACACCGTTCGGTAGCGGATTCTGGCATTGCGACGCTGGGTTCGGGCGCTGCCCTGTCGCTCGTCCATCAGTGCACTGGCACGCAGCACGATGCCGTCGCCCTCTTCGTAGGTGCCTTCGCCCACCTCGCCCGTCTCGCTGTCGACGATCAGACTGGCGGGCGTATCGAGACCTGTGCCGACGACGAGGAACAGATCGGTCGCGCGCGGTGTCACCGGGCGGTCCATGGCGCGGTGAAACTGCTCGGCCCGGCTCAGAAGTTGCCTCAGATGCGCCTTGGCGCGACGCCTGCGCTCGACGGGGTCGCTGATCTCGGGAAGCAGCTGCTGCAGATAGATGTCGGCGTCCTGAGCCAGCAGGCCCCAGCCGAACCGGTCCCAAAGCTCGACATCGTAGAGCGAGCCGACCGCCGCACCGTCCACGCTGTCGAAGAGCGCGCGCGAATGCCGGTCACGCGGCATGAGCTGGTAGATCGAGTGGTGCGTACTCAGCAGAGCCGCCGGATAGGTCGGCAGAAGCGGCCCCAGCGACTTGCCGTTGACCAGGTTCTCGAAGGCCGAGATCGAGCCCAGGTTCGGCGGCGCGATGAACACCGCACAGGCGATGCGCTTCGCGCCGGCCCAGGTCAGCTCCGGCAGAGATCCGTCCGCCGGCAGTTCCTGATCGCCGTACATCAGGTAGTAGCGCAGCACCAGCGAGCCCATCGAGTGGGCGACCACGTCGAAGCGGATCGCCTCGGGCTTCGGTGCGCTGCCGTAGCGTTGCGTTCTCACATCGGAGACCTGCTGCGCCTTGCGCTCGATGAAGTCGTGCAGCTCTCGAGCCGCCTCGACGATGTCGCGCCGCCAGTCGTAGGGAAACTCGAACGAGCCCGGATTGCGTCCCAGCCGCTCGAGCTCTTCTTGCCGCGTCAGCGAAAACTCGAAACCGCCCGCGTTCAGCGACTTGACGATACCGTCGTAGATTTCCTCCTCGACGACCGCGCCCAGAAACGATGCGTTCGCCTTGCGCAGGACACCCGCCGGGCGGATGCCGTCGCGCAGCACCGACAGCGGCCGCGTGCCGTCGCCGATCGGAAGGGCGATCATCCGGGCGCCTTCGGGATCGTCGGGATCCGCTGAAAGATCGTCCGGACCGCCCCACAGGAACGGACCGTCGCGCCCGGTGCGCAATCGCGACCCGAGCGTGCCCGGAATGGTGATGATCGGGCGCCGGAAGGCCGGGTCGATTTCAGCGGTGTACTCGTAGATGGCGCGCAGGTTGGGCAGACTCGGCTGAACGCTGCAGGCGCCCAGCGCACCAAACAGCGCAAGTGCCACGGGCACCGACCGTCCTATCGCGCGCATGTCACCCAAAGGTGCCCTCCTCCCAGCCTGGCGCCTTGTTGACCTTGCAAGATAGCGTCTGTGCGCTGCCGCCGCCATTCCCGACTTCGCAATTGTGAACCGGGGACAGAGGCGTGCCTAGAGGCCCTCCTCGGCAAGCACCCGCTTGGCGACACGGAAGCACGACACCCCCGCCGGTACGCCGCAATAGATCGAGATCACATGCAGCAACGCGCGCAGCTCTTCCTTGCTCACGCCGTTGTGGATCGCACCACGGAAGTGGAGCTCGAACTCCTCCATGCGGTTCAGGGCGGCCAGCATCGGCAGATTGACCATCGAGCGTGTCTTCGGGTCGAGCGTTTCGTCGCCCCAGCCGAACCCCCAGCACCAGGACGTCATCGCCTCCTGAAACGGCTTGTTGAATTCGTCCGCGCCTTCGAAGACCTTGTCGACATACTCCGCGCCGAGTGTGCCCTTGCGTTTTGCCAGACCCGTCTCGAACAGATCGCCATCCATGTGATTTCTCCCGTTTTCGCACGCCACCGACATCATGTGCCGCTCTGAGGTTTGACAGAGCCAGTGCGCCAGACAAGCGTCAACCGTCACTGGCCAGTCCCCTGCCTCCGGGAGATCAGAAGATGTCCGCGATCGCAAGCGCCACGCGCAACGCCCTCGGCTCGATCGGGCTTGTGGTCGCCGCGATGGCGGCGTTCGCCTTGCAGGACATCGTCGTCAAACTGGTGTCGGACGAGGTCTCGCTCTGGCAGCTGATGCTCGTGCGCTCCACAGCGACCCTGGGCCTGATGGTCGGGATCATCGCCGCCATGGGGTGGGGCACGCAGCTCGTCCCGAAGCACTGGACATGGCCGATCATCCGCGCCGTCTTCATGTGTGGCGCCTATCTCTTCTTCTACGCAGCGCTGCCCTTTCTGACCGTCAGCGTCGCGGCCGCGACCTTCTTCACGGGTCCTCTGATCATCACGCTTCTGGCGGCCCTGATGCTGGGGGAGCCGATCGGCCCGAGGCGCATCCTTGCCGTGATCATCGGGTTTGCCGGCGTCCTCGTGATCATCCGCCCCGGCGCAGGCGAATGGCATGTCGCTGCCTTTCTGCCGCTTGGGGCGGCCCTTTGCTATGCGTTCGGCACCGTCATCACGCGATGGCGTTGCCGCGACGAGCCGAACTTCGCGCTCTCGATGGTGCACAATCTCGTCTACGCCAATATCGGCATGCTCGGAGTTCTGTTGCTGCCCCTGGCGCCGCTCTCGGAGGAGACCGCACGCACACTGCCGTTCCTGGCCGGCGCCTGGCTGACACCGACCGCCTTGGCCGTGACATTGATGCTGGCGACCGCCGCGACCCATCTCGTCGGTGTGCTCTGCATCGTGCGCGCGTATCAGGGCGAGGACGCCTCGGTGGTGGCGCCGTTCGAGTACACCTATCTCGCGATCATCCCGGTTCTGGAGTTTCTGATCTGGCAGACCCTGCCCGACACCTGGACACTCACGGGGATGGCTCTGATCACGGCTGCAGGTGTCTTTGTCGCCTGGCGTGAAGGCCGACCGGTGCGCCCGCGCGTGCACACGCAGGGCGAGGATCCGTGGACACCGGACACGGCAGATGGCAAAGACCGCTGATGATGGATCCGCGCAGCTTTCTCCGCTCCCTGTTCGACGCCGCCGTGGCCGCCGCCGACCCGATGCTGGCGGTGCCCGCCCATTTGCCCGAACGCCCGAAGGGGCGCACGGTTGTGATCGGCGCGGGGAAGGCCTCGGCCCGCATGGCCGAGGCGCTGGAGGCGGCGTGGGACGGCCCGCTTTCGGGGCTCGTCATCACGCGCTACGGATATGCACGCCCGTGCCGGCAGATCGAGATCGTCGAGGCGGCGCACCCGGTTCCCGACGAAGCCGGTGCCGCGGCCGCCCTTCGTGTGCTCGACACCGTTGCGGGCCTGACGCCGGACGATCTGGTGATCGCGCTGATTTCCGGCGGCGGATCGGCGCTGATGACGCTGCCCGCGGGCGAGATCACGCTGGCCGAGAAGCAGGAGGTCAATCGCGCCCTTCTCGCCTCGGGCGCCACGATCGGCGACATGAACGTGGTGCGAAAGCATCTCTCGGGGATTAAGGGCGGCCGGTTGGCTGCGGCCTGTCATCCCGCCAGGCTGGTCAGCCTGATGATCTCGGATGTGCCGGGCGATGATCCGGGCACGATCGCCTCAGGCCCGACGATCGGCGAAAACTCGGCACCAGCGGACGCTCGCGCGATCCTGTCGCGCTTCGGGATCGATCCGCCCGCGTCGGTCTCGAGACATCTCGCCGGTCCGGGGGATTGCCCGAAACCCGACGATCCCCGGCTGGCCCGGACGCAGAACTGCATCATCTCGGCGCCACAGATGTCGCTCGAGGCCGCAGCCGAGGTGGCGCGCGCCGCTGGGATCACGCCGATGATCCTAGGAGACAGTCTCGAGGGCGAGGCGCGGGATGTCGGGATTGTCCACGCCGGCATCGCCCAACAGGTGCTCCGGCACGGACAGCCGGTGGCGCGGCCCGTGGTGTTGCTTTCAGGCGGCGAGACGACCGTGACCTTGCGGGGCGACGGGCGTGGCGGGCGCAATGTCGAGTTTCTGCTGTCGCTCGCGGTGGCCCTCGACGGGGCCGGAGTGCACGCGCTTGCAGGCGACACCGACGGCGTCGATGGCGCAGAGGAGGTCGCAGGCGCCCTTATCGGCCCGGACACACTCGCCCGGGCGCGCAGCGCGGGCCTCGATCCGGTCGCCGAATTGCAGCGCAACAACGCCCATGGCTTCTTCGAGACACTCGGCGATCAGGTGATCACCGGCCCGACCCTGACAAATGTGAACGACTTCCGCGCGCTCCTGATCCCCTGAGCGCTCAGCCCCGCGTGACCGGCTTCAGGCTCAGCAGCACCGCGGCGAGGATCATGAACCCACCCCCCGCCCGCTCGATCCAGACACGCGCCGCCCCCCGGAACCGGGCGGCGATCCAGCCAGCACCTGCGCCATAGGCTGACAGGAAGAGCCCGTCCATCACCAGATAGCTGACCGACAGGATCAGGAACTGCGGCCAGAACGAGCTGTCGGCCACGATGAACTGCGGGAACAGTGCCGCAAAGAAAACCACCGCCTTGGGGTTCGCGGCCGAGGTCAGGAAACCCTGCCACCACAGGCTGGACAGAGGCACGCGCGGCCCGCCGGCGGCCTGCGGCGCATCGTCCCTGGCACGCAGGATCATCCGCGCACCGAGCCAGACCAGATAGGCGCAGCCCGCCCATTTCACGATCCCCAGCGCCGTGGCCGAGGCGGCCAGCACCGCCGCCAGCCCCAGCCCCGCCGCCAGCATCTGCAGCGCGTTGGCCGTCAGGTCGCCCGCCGCCGTCGCCAGCGCGCGGCGAAATCCGTGCGTCCCGCTGTTCGACAGCATCAGAAGCTGACTCGGCCCCGGTGTGCTCATCAGCGCGAGCACGGTTGCGAGGTAGAGCGTCCAGGTCTCGAACGTCATGGCGCCCTCCTCAGATCAGCCCGTCATAGGAACGACGCGGGATCTCCACCTCGATCAGGGTGAACCGCTCGCGGGCCAGCGCATCTTCCAGCGCCGGACCGGCCTCGCCGGCTCCCTGCACCGTAACACCCTCGCCTCCGAACAGCTTCGCGAGTCCCGCGAAGTCTGTACGATCGAAGTCCACGCCGGCATTCTGCAGACCGGTGCGCCGCTGCTTGAGCTCGATCAGCGCGAGGCTGCGGTCGACGAACACCACCACCACAAGCGGCAAACCGAGATCGCGCAGGGTCGCCAGCTCCCCCAGTGTCATTTCCAGCCCTGCATCACCGGTGAAGGCCACGACAGGCGCTTCCGGGCGGGCATGCTTGAAGCCCATGGCCAGCGGCAGAGCGCAACCCATGGTGCACAGCCCGGTTGACTGCAGCACGCCACGCGGATGCATGGCCCGCCATTGCTGCGACAGCAGGATCCGGTGCGCACCGGAGTCGATCGTGATCGTGACTTCCCGCGGCGCCACGGCCAGCATCTCCGCGATGGCCTGATCCGGCCCCCAGGCGCCCTGCGCCGAAAAGGCTTCCCTGTGGGCATCCCGCATTCCCGTCCATGCGCCATCCGGCCAGACCGGGCGGGCATCGCCATCGAGCGCCTCAAGTCCCGCCGCAACCGAACACACCCAGCTGTGCGCCGCATGGTGCATGTCGTGGTCGTTCGGCGCGTGGGCGAACTCGATCACCTTCGCGGGATCCCATGGCGCCTGCCAGCCCGTGCGCATCTCGATCGGATCGTAACCCGCGGCGATGATGCAGTCGGCCGCCTCGAAGATCGGCAGCACCACCTTGTCCGCCTTGGGCGAGAGCCCGTGCCCCCCGAGGCTGAGCGGATGATCCTCGGGCAGAACCCCTTTGGCCTTGTAGGTGGTGAGCAACGGTATCTGATGGCGCTCGACGAAGCTGCGCACGGCGTCGGCACCACCCGGTTCGTTCAGCACATCGAGCCCTGCCATCATCACCGGGCGTTCGGCCGCGGAGAAGAGCGCACGCGCCGCCGCCAGTGCGACACCGGCCGGTGCTGCAGGCAGAAGCGGCCCGTGACGCCAGGCCCGCGGCGATGGCTGTTCGGCATCGGCGACACGGATCGGCAGATCGATGTGCACCGGACCGGGCCGGCCGGCCAGCGAGATACCAATCGCCTTGTCGACCATCACGTCGACTGCCCCCTGCTGGGCCACGAACGACGCCTTGCAGACATGGGACATGACACCCGAGTGATCGAAGACCTGATGATTGTAGCTGAGCGCGTCTCCGGCATCGACGCACCCCGACAGCACGATCAGGGGCACGCGGTCCTGCTCGGCATTGGCGACGACATTGAACGCATTGGCCAGCCCGGGCCCGACGGTCGCCACCAGAACTCCTGGCGCGCCGGTCGCATGCCATGTGCCCTCGGCCATGAAGCCTGCGGCATTTTCATGTTTCGTCAACACAAAGCGGATACCCGCGCGTTCCAAAGCGTCGATCAGGGTCAGCACCTCGCCCCCGGGTATGCCGAAGGCGGTGCGACACCCGGCGGCGGCTAGGCGGGCGGCGATGATGTCGGCTGCATTCATGTGTGAGGTCTCCCGGCTCGGCTCGCAGCCTTCTGGGTGGCGCGCCGCGAGTTGTCAAACCCAAGCTGCGGGCTCTGCCTTGATCTTGCACCCGTGGCATCCATCCTTTGCCGAAAGGCTGCTGGAGGGATCGCGATGAAAATTCAACCAACTGCCGCCGCGGCCACGCTGCTTGTCCTGCTGATCGGGGCGCTGCCGCAGACCGGCGCCGCGAACGAAGATGCCGAGCGCTACGCCGCCGCCGAGGAAGCGATCCGTGGCTTCCGCGAACAGACCTTCCTGATCACGGACTGCGAAGCGCGCTTTGCAGCGTTCTGGCGAGCCTATCGTGCCGAGGGCGACCGGTCGCTGGTCTACGAGACCGATCCGCTTGGCGAGCGTGTCTACTTCGGCTTCGGCAATCCTGCTGGCGAGCCGCTGCTCGAAGACGCCCGGGCCGCGTGCTACGAGCAGACGGGCGGCCAGGCGAGCATGGTCCTGCGCGTGCTGCGCGACCGTGCGCTCGAGAAGGAACGCCGTCACCGCCATTTCCGACATGCCGAACGGGTCATCGGCGCCTGGTGAGGGCATGGCGCGCCGCCGAGCCCTCATCCAGCGCGGACCCGGTCAGCCGACCGGGATCCAGATCTCGACAACGCCCCGCCCCGTCGGCACGTCGAACCGCTTGTCATAGACCTCGAAGTCGGCAGCCTTCGCGGGGGTCAGACCCGCATCCGGCAGCGCCTTGTTCCAGATCGTGTAGACTGTCTTCGGCATATCCGACACGTGTCCGACATGGCGGAACACCGCATATTTGTGCGCCGGGATCGCAAGCGCCTCCATCCCTTCCGGGAGCGCGCGCGCGGACGACTCGATGCCCGCAACATAGCGGAAGTGCCCCTGCGCGTCGGCATCACAACAGACACCATAGGCTGTGCCCGGCACGGCATCGGGCACCTCGTCTTCACGGCTGTTGAAGGACTGCCAAAGCGCGGGGATGCGGCCTGCGTCCTCGAAACTGCAGCGGGCGCCGACGCCCACGACGCGAAAACTTTCACGCTCCCTGATCTCGGGGGCATCGACATCGACGAGAAGATCTTTGCGCATCTCAAACGGCTCCATCAGGCTGAGGGTTTGCGTCGAACGCTCGGCCCGGATCTGGCTCGGCACCCGCCCGAACAGGGCGGCAAAGGCACGGGTGAAAGCCTCGTGCGAGCCATATTGCGCCGCCAGCGCGATCGAGAGGATGTCCTCATCCCCCTCCGCCAGCGCGTGCGCCGCGATCGTCAGCCGGCGCGCCCGCACATAGCTCATGGGCGAAAGCCCCGTCGCCGTGCGGAAGGCGCGCGACAGATGATAGGGGCTGGCGCCCGCAAGCTGCGAGAGCTCGTCGAGCGACAGCGGCCCGTCTAGGCGCATTTCGATCTGCCAGAGAGCACGGGTCACGATCGTCATTCCGGTGTCCAAGGATGTTCGACAGACCCCAGACTGCCCCTTATGCCGCGCGCCCGCTTGACCGGACTTGCGCAATCGCGGCCACGATCACCTGACTGAAAAGGTTTGAATATGGCCCGTGCATGGATTGCGCATGGCCGGTGCATCGGTCAAGTGACTGGTTTCAAGTGAAAACCGGTCAATCTCCGTCGAATGCGCAGAGCGCGTGCACATCGATGCCCATGGCGCTGAGCCGCTTGTTGCCGCCAAGGTCGGGCAGGTCGACGACGAAGCCCGCAGCGGCGATGTCACCACCCAGTTGCTCGATCAGTTTGACCCCGGCCTCGGCGGTGCCGCCCGTGGCGAGAAGATCGTCGATCAGCAACACCCGGTGGCCCGCGACAATGGCGTCCACGTGGATCTCCATCTCGGCCTCGCCATACTCGAGCATGTAGCTCACCGAGATGGTCGAGCCGGGCAGCTTTCCCTTTTTCCGGATCGGCACGAAGGGCAGGCCGAGCTTGTAGGCCACCGCACCGCCGAGAATGAACCCGCGCGCGTCCATGCCGACAACCACGTCCAGCGCTTCGGCCGTGTAGGGATTGGCCAGACCGTCGACGGCCAGCCGGAACCCGGTGGGATCATTGAACAGCGTCGTGACGTCACGAAACTGCACGCCGGGGACCGGAAAATCCGGGATCGTCCGGATATAGTCCTGAACTGTCTTGGTCTCGTGCATCGGAACCGCCCTCACCTGGAACGGTCCCGATCTAAATGTTTTCTGGGTCCGAGGGCAACGCCCGGCGTTGTCAGACGATCTCTCCGAGCACCACCGATTTCAGCGTGGTGTAAAGCGAGCTCGGAATATAGGTGAGGCGCGGACGGTCCCAATCGTGCCGTTGCAGCACCGGTGACAGAAGTTTTGCAGTGTAAAGTGACATTGATCCAACCCAAAATTGCTTTTTGATGTGCTCACAATAGTGCACGTTTACGTTACGGAATGCGACTTGTGTTACATTAGTGAAACAATTTAACGGCTTTGTATCAGTGCCGTGGCGTGCGCCCGGCAAGGACTTCGGCGAAGACGTTCGTGTCGACATTCCCTCCGGACAGAATCAGCCCCACCCGCATGCCGGCAATCGCATCACCAGCCATCATGGCCGCCGCGAGAGGTGCAGCTCCCGCACCTTCGGCGATGTTGTGGGTGTCCGCATAGTAGACCCGCATGGCCTCGGCCAGTGCATCGTCCGAGACCCTCACCACGTCGGCAGCCCCCTTGCAGACGATGTCGACCGGTTCTGCCCAGGGCGCACGGCAATCCATACCGTCGCCAAGCTTGGTATGGGTCGCGTTTGTCGGCACCACCTTGCCCGCCTCGAAGCTCAGCGCATAGCAATCAGCGCCTTCCGAGACGACGCCGACAATCTCGGTCTCTAGTCCGAGCAGGTCCCGCACCAGGATCAGTCCGCAGATCCCCGAGCCCATGCCGATCGGAACATACACCCTGTCGAGATCCGGCACCGCCTCGAAGAATTCCAGCGCGTAGGTGGCGACCCCGCGCACCAGTGGTTCATGGAACGGGCCGACAATGTGCAATCCGTCCTCGTCCGCGCGGCGCACGGTCTCCTGGCGCGACGCTTCGTAGTCCGCTCCGAAGAGCTCGACCTCCGCGCCCCACGCCCGCATGGCCCGCACCTTCTCGACCGAGTTGTTCTCCGGGCACAACACGGTCACGGGCAAGCCAAAGGCGCTGGCGGCAAACGGAATGGACTGACCGTGGTTGCCCCGGGTCGAGGTGATGATGCCGGGACAATCCGGCTCGGCCCGGGTCAGAGCGTCCAGATACACCAGTCCACCGCGCACCTTGAACGCTCCGGTCGGCGTGTGATTCTCGTGTTTCACCCAGACCTCGGCACCCAGCCGATCAGACAGCAGCGGCCAGTTGTACTGCGGGGTTGGCGGCATATGGCGATAGATGAGCGCCCGCGCCGCATCCAGGTCCTCTCGTGTGAACATTTCAACCCTATCAATCGCCTAGGCCGTTCGAAACAGCATCCGGAACCGTGCCATCGGGGCAAGTAAGTGCGTCGACAGCGCGTCGAAGCAACGATTCATTTGGTTTTCTAGCTTATGAAAACCGCTCTTTCGGATTTTGGGGAGCAATCTGATGATCGGATTTGGCAAGCGGACCAACACAAACATGTTCCGCCAGGCTCTTGAGTGCGCGATCGATGCGGTTGTGCTGATCGACACGGACAACAACGTGTTCTTCTTCAATTCGGCAGCGGAGCGTTTGTGGGGCTATTCAGCGGACGAAGTGATCGGCAACAATGTCAAGATGCTGGTGCCGGCTGAACACCGCCCAAACCACGATCAGCTCATCCAGCGCCACCGCGACACGAATGTGAACCGCATCGTTGGCAGCAGCCGTGATTTGACCCTCATCCGCAAGGATGGCGCAGAGGTTTCCGTCAGCCTCGCGCTTTCTCAAATCCCGATGGGCAACTCGAGCGGATACGCCGCCTTCGTGCGCGACGTCAGCTCAGAGTATGCCGCTCTGAACAACCTCCTCAACGAAGTCGAGGAAGCCTCGCACACAGTCGAACGCGGTTGTGGCGAAATGAACGACACGGTCGCGCAGATTTCAGACAGTTCAGCTGGCCAGGCCCGCGCAGCGCAGGACGCCTCGGCAGCGATGCACGAGATTGCGGCGAACATCGACCAGTGCTCGGAGAACGCCACGAAAACCCAGGAAATCGCGCGTCGCTCCGCCGAGGCGTCCCGCTCGTCGAAAGACACAGTCAGCCGCGCTGTCGAGTCGATGGCAACAATCGCCGAGAAGATCAGCATCGTGAAAGAGATCGCACGTCAGACCGATCTGCTCGCCCTCAACGCTGCGGTCGAGGCTGCCCGCGCCGGCGAACACGGCAAAGGCTTTGCCGTGGTGGCCTCCGAGGTGCGCAAACTTGCCGAACGCAGTCAGACTGCGGCACTCGAAATCGATGAGCTTTCGTCCGAGACGATGGCCGCGTCGAACGCAGCCGGCAGCAAGCTTGAATCGCTCGTGCCCGAGATCGAACAGACGTCGCAACTGGTCGAGGAGATATCGAACTCGATCCGCGAGCAGAACATCGGCGCCGAACAGGTCAACAGCGCCTTGCAGGATCTCGAAGGTGCGATCCAGAAAAACGCATCGAAATCCGAAAGCGCAGCCGACACCACAACAGACCTGCTCAGCCGGACCCGGTCGCTGACGCAGCTCCTGAGCGGGTTCCGCAACGAAGACGGTTCTATCCGGCGCAAGCCCGAGCAGCAGGACGGCGGCGCAGCGATGGGAATGCAAACACGCAACGCTGCCTGACGACCGGTGGGCTGTTGGCTCCTACGAGAGGAGCCAGCCCCCATCCACATCGATAGTGGTGCCCGTGATGAACGTGTTCTGCACGGCAAAAACCACAGCCTCGCCCACTTCATCGGGCGTGCCGGGGCGCGGAATGAGGTTGTTTCGGGTCATGTTCGTGTAGGCCTCGGTGCGCGCCTCGCCTTGGAGTGGCACCATAGGCGTGTCGATAACGCCCGGGGAGACCACGTTGATCCGGATCGGCGCAATCTCGGGGGCGACGCCGCGCACAAAGGCCTCCACTGCCCCGCCAACCGATCCGATCGCGATCTGGCCCGGCCGCATCTTGCGGGCCGGCGCACCGGAAACCAGAACGATACATCCGTCCTGTGGCAGATGGCCGGCACCGTAACGAACGACATTCGTGTAGCCCCAGAGCTTGTCGAACGAGCGTTGATATCCGTCCAGGTCCATCTGCATGAACGGGCCCACAGCCCTGTCACCGCCTGTCGCGGCGCTGATCAACACGTCATAGGGCGCCAAACGTGCAAACAGGGCTTCCAAAGCGCCCCGATCACGAACATCGCATTGTTCGAGCGAAATGCCGGGGCCGGGATCACCCGCTTTCGATGGATCGCGGCTGATCGCCACCACCGAGGCCCCCAGGGCAGCGAGCTGGCGCGCCGACGACAGCCCGATGCCGGATGTTCCACCGAAAATGACAACTTTCTTTCCTGATACGTCCATGCGAACGATCTCCCTACTCCGTTTTTTCCAGAACCCGTCCCGCAACCGCATCAAGCTTGGCGAGCAACGCCGGGTCACGCTTGTCCGGTGCGGTGATGATCGCAAATTCCAACGCACGATCGCAACCGGACGGGCACGATTCCGGGTGCGTGGCCAAGAGCGGTATAACTTGCGAGATCAACCGTCGCGCCTTGACGCCGTTGCCCTCCATCACTTCGAGTATCGATGTAATATCGACTTCTCCGTGATCTGGATGCCAGGAGTCGTAGTCGGTCACCATGGCGACGGTGGCGTAGCAGATCTCGGCCTCCCGCGCGAGCTTCGCCTCGGGCATGTTGGTCATCCCGATCACGTGGCAGCCCCAGTGTTCGCGATACATCGCGGACTCGGCCAGCGACGAGAACTGCGGCCCTTCCATCGCGAGGTAGGTGCCTCCCGAATGATGCGGGATTTCTGCAGTCGTCGCCGCGCGCGCAAGCGTCTCATGCAGACGCCCACAAACCGGATGCGCCATCGAAACATGAGCCACACAGCCTGAACCAAAGAAGCTCTTCTCGCGGTTCACCGTGCGATCGATAAATTGATCGACAAGCACGAAATCGCCTGGTGCCATCTCCTCTCGGAACGAACCGCATGCGGAAATCGAGAGGATGTCCGTGACCCCAAGCCGCTTGAGCGCGTCGATGTTCGCACGGTAGTTGATCGTCGTCGGACTGTGCACGTGTCCGCGTCCATGCCGTGGCAGGAATGCCACCCGCACACCGCCAAGACGCCCGGTGAGGATGTCGTCGGACGGCGCACCCCAGGGGCTCGCGACGCGCACCCACGCTGCGCCCTCAAGCCCTTCGATCTGATACAGACCGCTTCCGCCGATCACACCTACATGGGCCTCCATGTCAGGCGCTCTCCGGACGAGGCATCGCCCAACGATCTGTCACCGTTGTGTAATCCAGATATCCCATGCGTGCGATCGGGTTGTATGCGAGGACATCCAGCAACCCATTCGCCAGGTAGCGCTCATCGATGTGCACACCGACCACTTCGCCGATGACGACGACGTTGTGGGCGCCGTCCTGCCAGCTGGGCAGATCGTCGATCACCCGCAGCACGCGACACTCGAGCACGGCTGGCGCTTCGGCCACGTGCGGGGCCGCAATCGACTTGCCGGGGGCTTTGCTGAGCCCCGCTTTCTCGAACTCGTCGACACCTGCGGCGAACGGTGCGGTCGAGACATTCATCGCATCGCGCAGAGCCTCGCTCACCACGTTGCAGGCGAATTCGCCCGTGGCGCGGACGTTCGAGATTGAATCCTTGATCGCTTCATCGCCGGTCTTGCGACCGGTCTGGGCGAACATCACAGTCGGCGGGTGGTCGCCGCACCCGTTGAAGAAGCTGTAAGGGGCGAGATTTGGCCGGCCCGCCTTGTCGACACTGGAGATCCAGCCGATCGGGCGAGGCGCGACGATTGCCTTGAAAGGGTCGCGCGGCAGGCCGTGGCCATCTTCTGGGCGATAGAACATCCTGTCTCTCTGCTCGATGCCACGCTCTGGTCTGAACCCGCGCGGCGTGTTAACGGCGATGCCAAGCCTTAACGCAACCTTGCCTGGATTCAACTCCAAGTCCGCCCATGTTCCGCCTGATGCCAGAACGCCCGGAAGACAATCCGGAAGTCGAGTGGCTGCTCGATCTGGTGTTCGGTCCCGGAAGACTTGCCCTGAGTTCTTATCAGCTCAGAGATGCGGTCGACCCGGTCGACGGACTTTGCATCATTGCGCGAGACGAGTATGATAGTGTCTCGGGAAGCATTCGTTACTGGCCCGTACGAATCGGAGAAGCCGGTCACCCGTCACTTTTACTTGGGCCAATAGCCGTCCACCCGACCCGGCAAGGTGAGGGGCTGGGTGCGCTTCTGATCGCGGAAAGCCTTGCACGCGCCGAAACACAGGGGTGGGAGCGTGTTTTGCTTATCGGCGATGCGCCGTATTATAGCCGTTTTGGGTTTAACCGCGACGCAACGACGCACTTAGACTTTCCACCCCCTGTAAATTTGAACCGGTTCCTTGGTCGCGCGTTAACTTCTGGTAAATTTAAGCAGTGTCGCGGAATGGTCAGGAAGTGGAACGGTTGAGGAGTGACGTGCATCGTGTAACTACTACGTGTCTTGCAAAAATGTCTGCTCTAGGTCAAAATATTCCCTAGATTTTTTTGTAAATGAGTCTATCTAAGACCCAGAAAACGAGACATGAGCAGTCGACGGCCCTTGCAAATAAGAGTTTAGGGAAACCCACCACACAATTTGCAAGTTGACCTGGACAATCCTACTACGAAGGGACGAAGAGATATGACCGATCAGAACATTGGGCACAGCGATCTGCTGGGGCTGACGTCTGACATTGTGGCAGCACATGTGTCAAACAACGCCGTACCCACGACAGAACTTCCCGGTCTGATCGAAACCGTGTATGCGACGCTTTTCGGGCTGGATACCAGCAGCGCCGAAGTTGAAGTCGAGTTGAAGCCAGCGGTTCCGATCAAGAAATCGGTGACGGACGACTTCATCATCTGCCTGGAAGACGGCAAGAAGTTGAAGATGCTCAAGCGGCACCTGAAAACCGCCTACGACATGACGCCGGAAGACTACCGTGCGAAGTGGGGGCTGGCACACGACTATCCGATGGTGGCTCCGAACTACGCAGCCAAGCGCCAAGAACTGGCCAAAAAGATTGGACTGGGCCGCAAGCCAAAAAAGTGACGATGCGCGCTCGCGTTGCCGGGCGCGCTTAACGACGCTAGAAGGGCGGCGCAAAGCCGCCCTTTTCTTTTGGAACCGACATGAGCGCGCACAAGAAGCTCTACATCAAGACCTACGGCTGTCAGATGAACGTCTATGACAGCGAACGCATGACCGAAGCGCTGGCCGGCGAGTATGTTCAGGTCGATGCGCCGGATCAGGCAGATTTGATCGTGCTCAACACCTGCCATATCCGCGAAAAGGCCGCAGAGAAGGTCTATTCTGAACTTGGCCGGCTTGCACCGCTGAAGTCAGCGCACCCGGATCTCAAGATTGCCGTGGCGGGCTGCGTCGCACAGGCAGAGAGCGCGGAGATCGTGCGCCGCCAACCGCTGGTCGATCTGGTTGTGGGGCCTCAGGTCTACCATCGTCTGCCCGCAATGCTCGCAGCGGCCGATGGCACGGCTCAGATCGACACCGACTTTCCGGTCGATGACAAGTTTGATCACCTGCCCAAAACGCGTGGCTCGCGAAAGGCACCTGCGGCGTTCCTCACCGTTCAGGAGGGTTGCGACAAGTTCTGTGCGTTCTGCGTCGTCCCCTACACCCGGGGCGCGGAAGCATCTCGGCCGGCGGAGCGCGTGCTGTCCGAGGCGCGTGCTCTGGTCTCCAAAGGTGTCGTTGAGGTTACGTTGCTGGGGCAGAACGTGAACGCCTATCATGGCGACGGCACCGACGGGCCCTGGAGCCTTGCACGCCTGATCGGAGCCTTGGCCGAGATCCATGGGCTCGAACGGATCCGCTACACGACCTCACATCCGAACGACATGACCGAGGACCTGATCGCGGCGCACCGCGACATTCCGCAACTGATGCCTTACCTGCATCTCCCGGTCCAGGCCGGGTCTGATCGCGTTCTGAAAGCCATGAATCGCCGCCATACGCGCGACTCGTACCTGCGGCTCATCGAGCGGATTCGCGCCGCGCGGCCCGATATCGCGCTGTCGGGGGACTTCATCACGGGCTTCCCGGGCGAGACCGATGACGACTTCGAGCAGACACTCGATCTGGTTCGCGAGGTCGGGTATGCGCAAGCCTACTCGTTTCGCTACTCACCACGTCCCGGCACGCCGGCCGCCTCTGCAGAGCAGGTGCCCGAAGCCGTCAAAGCCGAGCGCCTTGCGCGCCTGCAAGCTCTGCTGACCGCGCAGCAGACCGACTTTCAGAACGCCTGCGTCGGCGCGACACTTCCAATTCTCATCGAGAAGCCCGGCCGCAATCCGGGCCAGATGGTCGGCCGCTCACCCTATCTGCAAGCCGTGCATCTGGATTGCCCTGCTGAGCGCACCGGTGACATCCTGGACGTCTCGATCACGCAAGCAATGCCCAACTCGCTTTCGGGTCAGCTTGCGACCTGATGGCGCAAAGACGCGCATGATCTGGAAAAATTGTTGCGACGCACCATTTCCCTGACTGATCTAGTCGGACTTAGGAGGAATGCATGGCGTCGATGCCTACACAACAACAAAAAGGGCTCTCGCCCGAAACGCTGGCCGGAATAGTGCTGGCGCTGGCCGCACTGGCAGGTGTGCTGTTTGAGAACATTGCCTTGCTGAAGCCGATCTATGACAGCCTGCTGACATCGATCATGACAGTATCGGTCGACACGGCGTCGATCTCGAAGCCTATTCTGCTCTGGATCAACGACGGCCTGATGGCGATCTTCTTTCTGTTCGTCGCTCTCGAGATCAAGAAAGAGATCATGGGAGGCGCTCTCAGCGACTGGCGCCGTGCAGCGCTGCCGGTCTATGGCGCCATCGGCGGAATGGCGGTGCCCGCGCTCGTATTTGTCGGGATCGTCGGGATCGAAAGCGCCGAGGCCCGAGGCTGGGCGATCCCCGCAGCGACCGACATCGCTTTCGCATTAGGGGTCCTGTCGCTCTTCGGCAATCGGGTTCCGCCGTCGTTGAAGGTCTTCCTCCTGGCGCTGGCAATCGTCGACGATCTCGCCGCGATCGTGATCATTGCCGTTTTCTACACGGCTGACCTTTCGATGGCAGCGCTGTCGCTCGGCGCAATCGGTTTGATCTCGCTCGCCGCCGCAAACCTCAGCGGACTTCGGCGCACGGCACCCTACATCCTGATCGGCCTGTTCCTCTGGGTTTGCGTGCTCAAGTCAGGTGTTCACGCCACGCTCGCCGGTGTGGCCATCGGATTCGCGATCCCGATCTCACGGGATGCGAACGGTCACTCGCCTCTCATCGCCATGAAAACCGCGCTGGGACCCTGGGTGATGTTCATGGTCATGCCGCTCTTTGCGTTTGCCAACGCGGGCGTGCCCCTGGGCGGGCTGACGCTGGCCGACATGGCGGCGCCGCTGACCATCGCCATCGCCGCGGGTCTGTTCGTCGGCAAGCAGATCGGGGTCTTCGGTCTGGCCTACGCTTCGATCCGACTGGGCCTTGCGCAAGCACCGGCCGGCGCAACCATCGCACAGCTCTACGGTGTCTCGGCACTCGCGGGCATTGGTTTCACGATGAGCCTCTTCATCGGCACACTCGCCTTCTCGGATGTCGAGCATCAGAACGCGGTGCGCTTGGGTGTACTGAGCGGTTCGTTGCTCTCGGCTTTGGTGGGTTGCGCGGTGCTGTCGATGTTCGGCGCGCGAACCGGCACAACTGACACCACGGCAGTGGAACAATCGAAGGCAGCCGCCTGATCAGGACCCCTGCTCTTCGGGTCGCCCGGCGATATCGCGGGCGACCCGATCCTCGCCCAGCATTGCACGCGTTCGATCCATTCGGTCGAAGGTTTCGTCGACCACAAAGCGCAACTCGGGCGAGAACTTCAGCTTGACCGACCGGGTCACCGCCCGCCGCAGCTCTCCTTTCGAACGATTGAGCGCCGCCAGGACTTCCTCTGTGTTGGCACCGCCAAGCGGCAGAACGAAGACCGTGGCGACCTTCAGATCAGGTGATGTCCGGACCTCGCCCACGGTGATCGACGTGTTGGCAAGCTCGGGTTGGTGCAAATCGCCACGGAGCAGGACATCGCTCAGGCTCCGGCGGATCAACTCACCGACGCGAAGCTGGCGTTGCGAGGGCTCGGACCCATGGGCATCGAATCCGCGTTTTCGCATGGAAGTTCCTTTCGCACGCCGCTGGGGCCAGACGCTCAATCGGCCAGAGGCACCAGGTAGAGCGCACCCGGCAGTCCGACCACCCAGCGCGACCGGTCCAGCGGGCCGTGAACCCGGGCCTTGGCCAGGAGCGCCTCGCGCCAGTCCGGGTCATCCTGGTCCTCGATCGCCTCGACATAGTAGGTGCCCGCCGGGGCGCTTATGAACCTGCCACCGGATTTCAGCCGCAAGACGTAGGTCGGCGCGCTCGATCCCGCATCGGATTCAGGGTTGAGACGTTCACCCCGCATCACCGTCACGGTGCCCAGAGCGGGAGGCTCGAAGGACACCGGACTCTCGAACTGGATGTGATCACAGACCGTGTCCACACCCAGCGTTTTGCTCGGGATATCCGTCGACCAGTCACCGTTTCGCAAACTGGCGGGCGGAGGAGTGCCGCGGCTGTCTCGCGAGACAACAAGCATCGTGATTTCCGGGACTTCCGTCACCTTCCCGGATGCGTCCCAAAGACCGCCCGGCAGATCGCTGAGGTTGCAGCCATCCGCATGCGCATGCTCGTCGCCCGCGGCCATCCACACCGACGCCGCGAGAAGTAGGGCGCTGCTGCGACGAAAACCCCGGCTCAAAGCGTGCGTTCGACCTCCTGACGCTCGAAAATTTCGATCACATCGCCCTCGCGGATGTCCTCGTAGTTCTCAAAGGCCATACCGCATTCCTGTCCGCCCCGCACCTCGGCGACCTCGTCCTTGAACCGCTTGAGCGTCTTCAACGTGCCCTCGTGGATCACAACGTTGTCGCGCAGGAGACGCACGCCGGCGGAGCGGCGCGCCAGCCCTTCGGTGACCTCGCAGCCCGCAACGTTCCCGATCCCTGTGATCCGGAACACCTGCTTGATGGCGGCATACCCGATGAAGGATTCCTTGATCTCGGCCGAGAGCAATCCCGATGCGGCCTGCTTCACGTCATCCACCAGATCGTAGATGATCGAGTAGTAGCGCAGCTCGACGCCCTTCTGGTTCGCCGCTTCCCGCGCCGGAGCATTGGCACGAACATTGAAGCCGATGATCGGCGCGTTCGAGGCATCGGCAAGCGTGACGTCCGACTCGGTGATCGCGCCCACGCCTGAATGCAGCACCCGCACGCGGACTTCCTCGTTGCCAACTTTCTCGAGCGCCTGGACGATGGCCTCGGCCGATCCCTGCACGTCGGACTTGATCAGCACCGGCAGTTCCTTGACGTTCGCATCCGCCTTGGTCTGAGCCAGGAGCTGATCCAGCGTTGCACGCGCACCCTGGGCTGCTTGCTTCTCACGAGCCGTGCGCTGTCGGTACTCCGAGATTTCGCGGGCCTTCGCTTCGTCCTCGACGACGTTGAGCACGTCGCCCGCTTCGGGAGTGCCGTTGAGGCCAAGCACCTCGACGGGCTGTGACGGTCCGGCCTCTGCCACGCGCTCACCCTGGTCATCGACCAGCGCGCGGACCTTGCCCCACTGCTCGCCGACGACGAAGATGTCGCCGTTTCGCAATGTGCCGCGCTGCACCAGAACGGTTGCCACGGGCCCGCGTCCGGTGTCGAGCTGCGCCTCGATGACAGCACCTTCCGCCGGGCGGTCCGGGTTGGCTTTAAGCTCGAGCAACTCGGATTGCAGAACGATGTTCTCCAACAAGGTGTCGAGCCCCTGCCCGCTGATGGCAGACACTTCGACGTCGAGCACGTCACCCGACATTTCCTCGACGATCACTTCGTGCTGCAGAAGCTGGGTCCGCACCTTGGTCGGGTCGGCGCCTTCGCGGTCGATCTTGTTGATCGCCACGATCATCGGCACCTCGGCGGCCTTGGCGTGATGGATTGCCTCGATCGTCTGCGGCATCACACTGTCATCTGCGGCGACGACGAGGATCACGATGTCAGTGACCTGCGCACCACGCGCGCGCATCGACGTGAACGCTGCGTGACCCGGCGTGTCGAGGAAGGTGATCTTCGAGCCGCCTTCGGTCGTGATCTGGTAGGCGCCGATGTGCTGTGTGATCCCGCCGGCCTCGCCTGCGACCACATTGGTCTTGCGCAATGCATCGAGCAGCGAGGTCTTGCCGTGATCGACATGGCCCATGATGGTCACCACCGGCGCTCTCGGCAGCAGCTTTTCGTCGCTGTCCTCGACTTGGACGATTGCGTCCTCGACGTCCGCTGCCGAAACACGGCGCACCCGGTGACCGAACTCCTCGACCAGCAGCTCGGCTGTATCCTGATCGACGGTCTGGTTCTGGGTCGCCATAACGCCGTTCTTCATCAACGACTTGATGACGTCCGCAACCCGCTCGGCCATCCGGTTGGCGAGCTCCTGCACCGTGATCGCCTCGGGGACCACAACGTCGCGCACGACCTTTTCGCGTTCGACCGGCCCGCCCATCATCTTGCGCTTCTCGCGCTCCTGGCGCCGGCGCATCGCAGCGAGCGAACGCTGCCGCCCGCCATCGCCGTCGTTCAGCGCCTGACTGATGGTGAGCTTGCCCGAACGCCGGCGATCATCACCGCCGCGCCCACGGGAAGGTCCAGGCTTGCGCGCCCCCGGCGCACCTTTGCCGCGATCATCCTCCGTCGCGGGGGCATCGGGCCGGCGTCGCGCGGTCTGGGTCGCTGGTATGGCGTCCGCCTCGGCTGGCGCATTTGCGGCGCGGGCGTTGCTTGCTTCCGCAGGTGCTGGTTCCTCAGACTTCTTCTTCGCCTCCTCGGCCGCCTTGGCCTCGGCGGCTTCCTTCGCCTTCCTCGCCTCTTCGGCTTCACGCCGCGCGGCTTCTTCCGCCTCGGCCTTGGCACGCTCGGCTTCCTCGGCGGCGCGGCGCTTGGCTTCCTCGGCGCGTCGAGCCTCATCGGCGGCTTCACGCCGTTTGCGGACTTCTTCGTCCTTCTGGTGCTGCTTCAGCGCTTCGAGGCGGCGCGCGTACTCTTCGTCCGAGAGCGACTTGAGCATGTTTGGCCGGCCCGACCGATCTCGCGACTGTTGCCCGCGCGGTTTTCCCTGAGGGCGCGATCCCGTGTTCGATTGCGGCTTCGGCTCTTTGCGCGGCGGTTCTTTGCGCGGCGCTTCGCTGCGGGTGGCCTCGGCAGGTGGCGGGGTCTCCTCGGCGGGCGGCGCTGCTTTCGCGGGCGCTCCCTTGGCCGCCGCGACGGCAGCCGCTGCCGCAGCCGCTGCGCCACCGCCGCTGGTCGTCAGCACCCGCTTACGCTTCTTCTCGACAACGACAGCCTTCGAACGGCCATGGCTGAAACTCTGCCGCACGGAGCCGCCGCGCGGACCCGCTCCGCCGCGTCCGCGCCCACCAACCTTGCTGTCGCCGCTATTCGTATCGCTCATCAATCACCCTGTCCTGAAGAGCGGCTGTCCCGCTCTCCCATGTCGTCACCGTCGGATTGCCGGGACGCCGCCCCCGGCCTGCTGTCTAATGGCTCACCGCATCCACCCCATCGCCTGAACCCGGACAAGCGCTCCGAATCACGAAGGGCCCGCTGAGCGAAACCGCCGGCATCGAGCGCGGCATGTATGGCAAACTCGCGCCCAAAAGCCAAACCCAATTCAGCCGATGTCAGCAGCGCAATCCGCTGAACGGCCCCATTGCCGGCGGCTGCGGCGAGCGCTGCCATCTTGGTGGTGCCATCCGGCGCGCCATCGCTGGCCTGAAAGAGCACCGCGGCGTTGCCCGCAACCAGGCGAGCGCGCACCTTTTCGGCCCCCGCCACGGCCTGCCCCGCACGGCGCGCCAGGGAAACCAGGTCCACCAAGCGTTGCGCCAGGAGACGCTCGAGCATGTCAGGCAGGTCGGCCGCGACCTCGACCGGCTGACGGAAGGCCCGGCTGAACAGACGTTTCCTGACCGCTTTCTCTGCCAAAGCACGATCGGCGGTGAGCCAGGCCCCACGGCCGGAGAGACGCTCGGCGAGATCCGGCACGGCCACACCGTCGGGCGACAGCACAAACCGGATCAGCGGCGCGACCGGACCGCTTTCGCCGGTGGCGACGCAACGCCGCTCCGGTCCGTCGCGGTCCTTGCGCCGTCCTCCCCGGGTCATGGGATCATCGCCGTCAATGCTTAGAGCCGTGCTCAAACCTGCTCCGTCTCCTCCGATTCTTCATCCGTCTCGGGATCCTCGGTGACAATGTCGGCCGGATCGACAAGCCCGAGCACGATCCGTGCCTTCATCACCAGGAACTGCGCTTCTTCGAGGCTCACATCGAAGGGTTCGAGAACACCGTCGTCCTTCTCCCGCTTGCCATCGACGACCGTGTAGCCGCCTGCCAGCTCCCAATCCGCGCAGCGCGCGAACTCGGCGAGATCAAGAACCCCATCCTTTGCAAGTGCCAGCACCATCTGGGGCGTCAGACCCTCGAATTCAATCAGATCTTCCTGCGTGCCGAGGCCGCGTGCCTCCTCGAGTGTTTTCTGGTTCAGCTCCTCGAGGCACTCGCGGGCGCGCGCCTGCAGCTCTTCGGCTGTCGACTCGTCGAAGCCGTCGATCGCGAGTAACTCTTCGAGTTCGACAAAGGCGACCTCTTCAAGCGACGTGAAGCCTTCCGAAACCAGAAGCTGTGCGACCATCTCGTCGACGTTCATCTGCTCCATGAACATGGAGGTGCGTTCGCGGAACTCCTGCTGACGGCGCTCGGACTCCTCGGCCTCGGTCATGATGTCGATGTCCCAGCCGGTGAGCTGCGAGGCAAGCCGCACGTTCTGACCGCGCCGCCCGATTGCCTGCGAGAGCTGCTCGTCGGGGACCACGACCTCGATGCGCTGCGCGTCCTCATCCATGACCACCTTGGTGACCTCGGCGGGCTGCAGCGCGTTGACGATGAACGTCGCCGCATCGTCGTTCCAGGGAATGATGTCGATCTTCTCGCCCTGCAGCTCGCTCACCACCGCCTGGACACGGCTGCCGCGCATGCCGACACACGCACCGACCGGATCAATCGAATTGTCGTAGGAGATCACGCCGATTTTCGCCCGGCTTCCCGGGTCGCGCGCAACCGCCTTGATCTCGATGATGCCGTCATAGATTTCAGGCACCTCCTGCGAGAACAGCTTGGCCATGAACTCCGGCGCCGTGCGGCTGAGGAAGATCTGCGGGCCGCGCGTCTCGGAGCGCACGTCGCGGATGTAGGCGCGCGCCCGGTCGCCCACCCGGAAGGCCTCACGCGGAACAAGCTGGTCACGCCGGATGATCGCCTCGGCCCGGCCGAGATCGACGATGACGTTGCCATACTCGACGCGCTTTACGAGACCGTTGATGATCTCGCCGACCCGGTCCTTGAATTCCTCGTACTGGCGTTCGCGCTCCGCCTCACGCACTTTCTGCACGATCACCTGCTTCGCGGTCTGGGCGGCAATCCGGCCGAAATCCATGGCAGGGAGCGGATCGGTGATGAAGTCACCAATCTTCGCTTCGGGGTTCTTCAGACGTGCCTCCTCGATCGAGATCTCCGTGAAGTGGTTCTCGACCTCTTCGACGATCTCCATCGCGCGGCTCATGGCAATCTCGCCGGACTGGCGGTCGATGAAAGCCCGAATGTCGTACTCGGCACCATAGCGTGAACGCGCAGCCTTACCGAGGCTGTCTTCCATAGCCTCGATCACCAGATCGCGTTCGATCAGCTTTTCACGGGCCACCGCATCTGCGATCTGCAGCAGCTCAAGCCTGTTCGCACTGACCATCTCAGGCGTCCTCTCGCATATCGGATCCATCCTCTGTTGTATCGTTCTCTGTCTTGATCTCGTCGTAGTCGTCGGCGTTGAACGCCTTCTTTGAACGGCGCAGGCTCTCGGTGACCAGTTCGTCGGTCAACACCAGCTTGGCATCTGCCAGCCAGTCGAATTCGAGCCCGATCGTGCCCTCGTCGATCTCGATCAGCACATCGGTGTCGTCGATGCCCGCCAAAATCCCGCGAAAGCGTTTGCGGCCTTCGATCATCTCGGACGTTTCGAGCTTGGCCTCGTATCCCTCCCAGCGTTTGAAGTCGCCGAGACGTGTCAGAGGGCGGTCGATCCCGGGGGACGACACTTCGAGCGTGTACTCACGATCGATCGGATCCTCGACGTCCAGCACCGCCGAAAGCGCCCGGCTGAGCCGTGCGCAATCTTCCACCTCCATCGTGCCGTCCGATGTTTCGGCCATGATCTGCAAGGTGGCCCGCTTGCCGCCCATCAGCCGAAGGCGGACGAGTTCGTACCCCATGCCCTCGATGGTCGGCTGAACGATCGCCGCCAGGCGCTGATCAATCGGTGCTTTCGCGATCATGTCCGTCATTGCGGACACGTCCTCCCCATCAAGCAAAAAAGCGGGCCCACGGCCCGCCTCGCTTTACCCGGTGGGGTCCCGCTGGTGCCAGCGAGGCCGCCGCGATGTTGACCGGCATATACGCCGCTTCACCCGGGTTGGCAAGGGGGCGGCTGAATTGACCTCAGTCTCCGTTCACTCGGTCAGAGCGGCGTCGCGGAACCGTCGCGCTATGGCCGCGCCGTCCTTCTCCGGCAGCAGAAGCGGGTCCTCGGACAGCGCGATCTTGGCCACCGCGAGCGCCGGACCCGGAGCTCGGTACATCATCTCGGCCAGATCCGGCACTTGCGCCATTTCGGTCACGAGCATCGTCCGCTCGATCCCCGAGCCTTGAGCTATACGGCACAGATCGGTGCGCGCCGCACTCAACCCGGGCTGGCGGCCCGTCTCGCCGAAGTGCTCATTGTCGAGCACGAGTATTGCCAGATTTGCCGGCGCCTCGGCGCCCACCACCGAGAGGCTTCCGAGCCCCATCATCATCTCGCCGTCACCGGTCAGCGCGAGAACGCGCCGCTCAGGCCGCGCCAACGCCACGCCGAGCGCGGTCGGGATCGCAAGTCCCATCCCGCCCCAGGAGTAGAGGTAGTCTCCCGAGTCTCCGGCAGCGAAGCAGTCCCAGGTCGGCGAACCAAGACCCGGCACCACCAGCGCGCCATCGCGCTCCGCCAGAACCGCCGCCACAAACGCGCGCCTCTGCAGAAGATTGCTCATCGCCCGAACCCCTTTGCGCCGATCACCCGCTGGCCGACAAGCACGGCCGCTGAAAACCCGCCGAAGAAGGCGAGATCAGCCGCAGCCTCGAAGGTTTCGGCGACCTTGTCCGGCTCATCGACGGGAAAGCATTTGACGTCCATGGAGCTGAGGACCGTCTCGGTGGCCTGGCCCATCGGCACTTGCCAGGGATTGAACTCGCCCCACTGCCCGCGCATCGTAACAAGCATCAGACAGGGTGCGCGCATCGCCAAAGGCAAGCCGAGCGCGTTGATGCAATTGCCAACCCCGGATGACTGCATCGCGATCATGCCGCGTTTTCCGCCGAGCCACAGACCGGTCGTGATGCCGATGCCCTCTTCTTCGGTGGTCAGGGTGATCACGTGGGTGTCCGGATGCTCTCGCGCCTGGACCAACAAGGCTGAAAGCCCGCCATCCGGCACGGTGACGATCGTCGAGATTTCGCGTGCCCGCATTGCATCGAAAACGCCCTGCGACCAGTTTTGCTCTGTCATGCCACTCCCCGGCTGGCTTCGGACGCGACGCTAGCCCGAGCCCGGGGAGGCAGCAAGCGCTCGACCGGCCTCCGGACATCCGGAGGGTGATTGTTGCGCGAGCACCCAGTCGGCCACGTCCCGCCAGACGATGTCCGCTTGCAGATCGCGGAACACCAGATGCCAGCCGTCGTCGTACTCGATCACCGTTTGCGGTCCTTCGAGTTCCGAGAACACAGCCCGCACCGCGCGTGCCGGCACAATCTGGTCCTTTGCACCCAGCAGCATCAACGCCGGCAGATCGACGCTTGGCGCCGCGGATGCCGCACGATCCGTGATGCGCACCAGCCCCATGATCTCCCGCGCGGATGGCGGGCGGAGATAGAGGGGATCTCGTCCCAGCGCACGCAGCATCTCGATGTTGTCGGATGCCTGAATGCGCACCACGCCACGCCCAGTCAGACGGCGCTCGGGCACCACCGCGGCAAACCCCCATGCGAGAAGACGGTGAAAGGGATTGAGGTGCTCGCCGCCCCAGATCGCCGGTGTCGCCAGCACGAGAGCGTCCGCGTCGAGCCCCGCGCCTGCTGCCGCGAGCGTGACGCCTGCGCCCATCGAGTGACCGACCACAACAATCGGCAGGCATGGATGACGCTTGCGGACCTCGGCGGAGACAGAAACCAGATCCGAGACCAACCCATCCGCACCGGGCCAGAAGCCGCGTGACGGATTGCGCCCAAACCCGCGCTGATCGTAGGCGATCGTGGTGATCCCGCGCGTCATCCAGTGCGTTGCAGCGCGTGCGTAGGTGCTTTCAGCGTGGTCACCGTAGCCGTGGAGGGCAATGATGACCGCGCCTGGCCGCTCCGCAGCCCAGGTGCTGACCGCAAGTGTGCTGCCATCCGCCGCCGGAAGCGTGCCGCCCGATGCCGGCCCAGGCGCGCCCGGGGGCGGCAACGGCCCACCCGCTGCGCATCCTGAGAACGCCAGCAGGGCTGCGATCAGGAGCGGCCGAGCAGACATCTCACCCGATCACGAAGCCACGGCAGCACGTCATCCGCAAACCAAGGGTTCTTCTTCAGCCAGCCCGTGTTGCGCCAGGAAGGATGGGGCAGCGGCAGGATTTCGGGTCCGTAGGTCTGCCACTGACGCACGGTTTCGGTCAGGCTGCTGGCGCGGCGCGCACCGAGATGCCATCGATGCGCATACTGCCCGACCAGCAAGGTCAGACGCACTTGCGGCATCGTCGCCAGCACGCGCTCGCGCCAAGTCTCGGCACATCGTCTGGGCGGCGGCAAATCCGCGCCGCGCGCATCATATCCGGGAAAACAGAACGCCATCGGTGCGATCGCGATCAAGCTGCGATCATAGAACGTGTCCCGGTCGATCCCCATCCACGCCCGAAGCCGGTCACCGGACGGATCATCGAAGGGAATGCCGGACGCATGCACCCGCGCCCCCGGAGCCTGCCCCGCGATCAGCAGGTGCGCGGTCGAAGACGGCCAGACAACCGGTCTCGGCGCATGAGCGGTCTTGGTCGCCGCGAACTGCGCCGCGCAGAGCGTGCAGGCCGATATCTCCTGTTCGAGGGCGCGGACCAAATCATGCATGCGCGCAAGATAGGCGACGCACCGGCCAGAGCAAGCGATCCGCGCCTGCACATCTTTTGGTGGAATCTCGCGATGCGCCCTCACCGATCGCTCTTGCACGTTCGCAGCGATATGTTAGACGAATCTCGTTGCCGTGGGGACCGGCACTCGGGGCAAAGTCAGACCGGAGGGATACTCAGTGAGACTGCTATTGATCGCAGCAGCACTGTTTGCCTACTGGTTGGTTCTGTCCGGCCACTATATGCCTTGGCTGGTGATCTCCGGTGGCGTGCTCTCGATCGCAGTGCTGGCGTTCTGCTGGGGCAAGGGTGTCAGCGATGCAGAAGGCTTTCCGTTCGAGCTGATCCCGCGCGGCTTCACCTACTGGCCGTGGCTTCTGGGCCAGATCGTGCGCTCGGCGCTGAACGTGACGCGCATCATCCTCGACCGGCGCCTGCCGATTTCGCCGACCATGGTCAAAGTGGATACCGAATCGGAAACCGCCGTCGGTATAACCACTTACGCAAATTCGATCACCCTCACGCCGGGCACCATCTCGGTCGAGGTCAGCGAGCGCGGGCGTGCAATCTGGGTGCACGCGCTGGAACGAGAGGGCGCAGAGGGTTTCGCAGATGACGAAATGAACCGGCGCGTCGCCTGGATGGAGGGGACACGCCGCTGATGTTTTCGATTGCCATCATCGCCGTCCTTGTTGCGTTGAGCCTTGCGGTCTGCCGGGCGCTTCTGGGGCCGACGGCGTTTGACCGGCTGCTCGCGGTGAACTCGATCGGCACATTCGCCATTCTGCTGCTGGCACTCTTCGGCTTTCTCACCGATCGCCCGGAGTTCCTCGACGTTGGTCTCACATATGCGCTGCTGAACATGATCGGCACGCTCGCGGTGCTCAAGTTCTTCCGCTACGGCGCGCTCGGCCACGCCCACGAGCACGACGATGACGAGGGCACGGGATGAGCCTGCTTCTCGACATCATCGCCTTCCCGATCCTGCTCGCAGGCGGCTTCTTCTGCATCGTGGGCGCGATCGGCCTGAACCGGATGCCGGATATCTTCACCCGCATGCACGCAACGTCGGTCTCCGACACGCTCGGGGTGGGGCTGCTTATCCTCGGCATGCTGATACAGACCACGGACTGGACTGTCGCCGTGCGCCTCGTGATCATCCTGGTCGTGCTCTACACGACAGGCGCGGTCGCCTCGCACGCCCTCGCCCGCGCCGCGCTCCATGACGGCGAGAAACCACTTCTGACAGGATCGGATGGAAAGCTCCGGCCAACGGATTGCTCCGAGATCGATCACGCCCTGGCGATCCGTGTGGCGACGCCGCTGATCTCGGAGACGGTCCTCGACGGCACGGCACAATCCCGTGCGGTTCAAGAGGAGGCCCCACCATCGAACTCCTGATCAACATGGTTCTGCTGACCCTTCTCGCGCTCATCACGATCGCGATCGTGCGCACGCGCAACCTGTTTGCCGTCGTCGTCTTGTCGGGAGCGTACTCGTTCCTGATGGCCAGCGTGATGATCGTCCTCGATGCGGTCGACGTTGCCATGACGGAAGCCTCTGTCGGCGCCGGGATATCAACCGTTCTGGTGCTGAGCGCGCTCTACCTCACGAGAATCCACGAGGCCGAGCCGCGGTTCTCGGCCATCATTCCGTTCGCTGTCTCCGCCGGCACCGGCGCCATGCTGATCTACGGTTCGTGGGGATTGCCGGCATTCGGCACCGCGGACCAGCCCGTGAACACCCATGTCGGCGCGCAGTATCTCGCCAACAACATGGCCGAGACCGACATCCCGAACGTGGTGACGGCGGTCCTGGCGAGCTATCGGGGTTTCGATACGCTGGGCGAGGTCACGGTGATCTTCACCGCCGGGATCGGGGTGATGCTGCTCCTCAAGCACTTCCACCGGGAGGGATAGCATGCGTCTGGATGTCATCCTTCGGGTGTGCTCGAAACTGTTCATCCCGTTCATCATCATGTTCGGCCTCTACGTTCAGCTGCACGGAGATTTCGGTCCGGGCGGCGGATTTCAGGCGGGCGTGATCATCGCGGCTGCGGTGATCTTGTACGGCATCATCTTCGGCAAGGACGCAGCCCTCAGGGTCGCCCCACGCTGGATCGTCGAGCTGATGGTGCCGCTGGGCGTGCTGATCTTCGCAGGCGTCGGGGTCTGGTCGCTGGTGATGGGCGGAGAGTACCTGAACTACAACGTGCTCCTGCATGCGGGCGAGCCCATCGGCACATACGACGCCATCCATGGCCAGCACTGGGGCGTCTTCCTGGTCGAGATCGGCGTCCTCGTGACAGTCGCCAGCACGATGCTCGCGATCTTCTACTCCTTCGCTGGGCGAGGTCGGCCCAATGATTGATCTCGGTCTGGCACCGCTCTTCGAGGCCTTTGCGACCTCCTACAACTACTGGGTCACCATCTTTCTCATGGTGTCGGGCATCTACATCGTGGCGGCCCGCTCGAACATGATCAAGTCATTGGTCGGGCTTGGTATTTTTCAGACGTCGGTCTACTTGCTCTATCTCTCGCCCGGCAAGATCCTGGGCGGCACACCACCGATCATCACCGAAGGCGCCGAGGTCTATTCAAATCCTCTGCCGCACGTGCTCATCCTGACCGCGATTGTCGTTGGCGTCGCGACACTGGCACTGGGGCTTGCACTGGTGGTGCGCATTCACGAAGCCTACGGCACCATCGAAGAGGACGAAGTGGTGGCGATCGTGGACCGTGAGGATTTCGCCGAATGAGCGCCGGCGCCTTTCACGTGCACGAACATCTGCCCGCTCTGCAGGTCGTCACGCCCCTGCTCGCCTCGGTGATCTGCGCCGTCGTGCGACAGCGCCACATCTGCTGCGCCATCAACATCGCCTGCAGCGTCGCGATGCCGGTGATCGCATTCGCATTGCTTGCCCAGGTACGGGCGGAGGGCGCGATCTCGTATGCGCTCGGCGGATGGGCACCGCCGGTCGGCATCGAGTACCGCATCGACGAGCCGAACGCCTTCCTGCTCGTGCTGGTCTCGATCATGGGCGCGGTGGTCTCGCTCTATGCGCCCCGCTCCATTGCCAGCGAGATCACGCCCGCCCGCCAGGGCTGGTACTATTCGATGTATCTCATGTGCATGGCCGGCCTGCTGGGCATGGCGATCACGGGCGATGCGTTCAACATCTTCGTGTTCATGGAGATCAGCTCGCTGGCGATGTACACGCTCATAGCCTTGGGCAGCGAGCGCCGGGCTCTTGTCGCGGCATTCCAGTATCTGATCATCGGCACGATCGGCGCCACGTTCTACGTGGTCGGCGTCGGCTTTCTCTTCACGATGACCGGTTCGCTCAACCTCTACGACATGGCGGGGCTGCTTCGGGAAACCGAGCATGTCCGTCCGCTGATCGCCGGACTGGCGTTCATCACCATCGGCATCGGGCTGAAGCTTGCGATCTTCCCGCTGCACCTCTGGCTGCCGAACGCCTATGCCTACGCCCCGACGGTTGCGACGGCATTCATCGCCTCGACGGCGACAAAGGTGGCGGTCTACCTGCTGCTCCGGTTTCTGTTTTCGGTCTTCGGCGTCGAATTCACCTTCTCGCTGACCCCCGCATCCGGGCTGCTGATCACGCTCGCGGTGCTCGCGATGATCATCCCCTCGCTGAGCGCGATCTACCAGATCAACCTGAAACGCATGCTTGCCTACTCCTCGGTGGCACAGGTCGGCTACATGATCCTTGGCATCGCACTGGTCTCCGAGGCGGGTCTGACGGGAGGCATCAGTCATCTCTTCAACCACGCGATCATCAAGGCCTGTCTGTTCCTGGCGGCGGGTTGCGTGCTGTTCTCGACAGGGGTCACGCACATTGAAAACCTCGCGGGTCTCGGCCGCACGATGCCCTTGACGATGGGGGCGTTCGTGATTGCCGGCCTCGGCCTGATCGGTGTGCCGGGCACTGCGGGCTTCGTCTCGAAATGGTACCTGATCCAGGGAGCTGCCGAGGGCGGCTACTGGTGGCTTGTCGCCGTGATCGTCATCTCATCGGTGCTGGCGGTGATCTATATTGGCCGCGTGATCGAGCTTGCCTGGTTCCAGGAGCCGAAGGTTTCCGTCAAGCGTGCACCACCCGTCGAAATGCTCGCAATGACCTGGTTGCTCGCGCTCGCCACCATCTATTTCGGCGTTCAGACGGACATATCGGCCGGTGTTGCCAACGAGGCCGCACAGGTGTTGCTGATCGGTTATGGAGGCGCGGGTGGACAGTGAGCTCCTGATCCGCCTCGCGCTCGGCATTCCGGCGGCCGGAGCCGTCGGCATCGCCCTCACGGGGCGCGCACCGAATATCCGCGAGGCGGTCACACTCGTCACCGCCGGGGCGCTCTTCTGGGTTGTCGTGATCCGGCTTCTTCCAATGGTTCTGGCGGGAGAGCGCCCGGAGGCTCTGCTCGTCACTGCATTCGGCGAGATCGACATCGCCTTCCGGATCGAACCCCTGGGCATGCTGTTCGCCTGCATCGCCTCGACGCTCTGGATCGTCAATTCGATCTATTCCATAGGCTACATGCGCGGCAACAACGAGCCACGTCAGACACCCTTCTACATCTGCTTTGCCATCGCCATCGGATCGGCCATCGGGATCGCGTTCGCGGGCAATCTGTTCACGCTGTTCCTGTTCTACGAGATCCTGACGATCTCGACCTATCCTCTGGTCACACACAAAGCGAACGAAGATGCCCGGGTTTCGGGGCGTGTCTATCTGTTGCTGCTGATCGGCACGTCGATGATGCTGCTTCTGCCGGCGATCATCTGGACGTATGCCGCCGCCGGCACCGCCGATTTCACCGATGGGGGCGTCCTTGCGGGCGCTGGCATCTCGGCAGGCGGACTGGCGCTCCTCTACACCATCTACATCTACGGGATCGGGAAAGCCGCGGTGATGCCTGTGCACTTCTGGCTTCCCGCCGCGATGGTGGCGCCGACCCCGGTCTCGGCACTGCTGCACGCCGTCGCGGTCGTCAAGGCGGGCGTCTTCTGCGTGGTGAAGGTGACGGTCTATGTGTTCGGGCTGGATCTGCTGGCCGAGACGCAAGCCTCCGCATTCATCGTCTACGCCGCCGGGGCCACGGTGATCGCCGCGTCAATCATCGCGTTGATGCAGGACAACCTGAAGAAGCGGCTCGCCTTTTCCACAGTGAGCCAGCTCTCCTACGTGGTGATGGCGGCCGCGGTGGCGACGCCTGCCGCGCTGATCGGCGCGACCCTGCACATCGCGGCACACGCCGTCTCGAAGATCACGCTCTTCTTCGCGGCAGGATCGATCTACACCTCCGCGCATCTCACGGAGATCAGCCAGCTCGACGGGGTCGGACGGCGCATGCCCTGGACGATGGGCGCCTTCGCCATCGGCTCGCTCGCGATGATCGGCATTCCGCCGACATCGACGTTTGTGTCGAAATGGTACATGCTGCAGGGAGATATGGCCGCGCAAAACTGGTTCGCGGTCGTCGTGATCATTGTGTCGACCTGCATGAATGCCGCCTACTTTCTGCCGATCGTCTACCGAGCGTTCTGGCGTGAGCCGCCCTATCCGGATGCCGCGCACCCGGTGCACGGCGAGGCGCCGCCACCCATTGTCATCGCGCTGACGATCACGGCGATCCTGACCGTGCTGATGTTCCTGCAGCCTGGTGTGGTCTATGACCTCGCCGCCGCCATGATCGGAGGGGGAGCCGGAGAATGAACGACGTGCCCCGCAAGGCCCCGGACGAGCCCGTGCACTGGCTGGTGAGGCCCGACACGATCCAGCGCATCTGGATTGTCTCGATCATCGTGCTGATTGTGCTCACGCTGCTGGATCTGGTGATCCACAAGCACCCCTACTTCGAGGCCGAGGAGTACACCGGCTTCGGTTCGTTCTATGGCTTCGTGGCATGTGTGGTGTTGGTGTTCGGCTCCAAGGCGGTCGGGCTCTTCCTGAAACGGAAGGACACCTACTACGATGACTGAGATGGGCATCCCTCCGGGCGTGATCCTGGTTCTCGCCGGGCTCTTGATGCCATTCCTGCCGCTGGGATTTCGTCGCCCCGTCATTCTGGGAGCGCCGCTTCTGGTGCTGCTCGCCATCTGGTCGCTGCCCCTCGGTGCGGAAGCCCACTTCGTCTACATCGGGATGGATCTCATCCCTGTCCAGATCACCGAGCTCGGTCGGCTCTTTGCCACCGTCTTCGGCTTCATGGCCTTTGCGGGCGGGCTCTTTGCGCTGAACCAGTCGAACCTGCGCGAGCTCGGATCCGCCTTCGTCTACGCAGGCTCGGCGGTGGGTGTGACGCTCGCGGGCGATCTCGTCACGGTCTTCGTGTTCTGGGAGATGATGGCCATCGCCTCGACGCTGGTGGTCTGGCTTGGCGGGGCGGGCGCGCGCGCTGCCGGTCTTCGCTATGCCGTGATCCACTTCCTGGGCGGCGTGCTGCTGATGGCAGGTGTCGCAGGCCACGTGGCCGAAACCGGATCGACCGCGTTCACCGCCATGGAGGCTGACTCGGTCGCCACCTGGCTGATCCTTGCATCGTTCCTGGTGAACGCCGGCGCCCCGCCGCTGGCGGCCTGGCTGCCCGATGCCTACCCGCGGGCGAGCTGGTCCGGCACCGTCTTCCTGTCCGCGTTCACCACGAAGACGGCGGTCTACACATTGATCCGCGGATTTCCGGGCGAGGAGATTCTGGTGCCGATCGGCCTCTGGATGGTGTTCTACGGAATCGTCTACGCCATTCTCGAAAACGACATGCGCCGCATCCTGGCTTATTCGATTGTCAACCAGGTTGGGTTCATGGTGACCGCAGTGGGCATCGGCACCGAACTGGCGCTAAACGGCGCAGCTGCACACGCGTTCGTTCACATCATCTACAAGGCGCTCCTGCTGATGAGCGCGGGATCGGTGCTCTACATGACCGGAAAGTCCAAATGCACGGATCTCGGCGGGCTGTTTCGCACGATGCCGATCAGTTGCATTTGCGGCATCATCGGCGCGCTGGCGATCTCGTCATTTCCGCTCACGTCCGGTTTCACGGCAAAATCGATGATCACGAGCGCGGCGGGCAAGGAGCACATGTTCTGGACATGGATGCTTCTGGCTGCCGCATCGGCGGGTGTTTTCCTGCATGCAGGGATCAAATTCCCGTGGTTCGTGTTCTTTCAGAAGGACAGCGGGCTGCGACCCGACGACCCTCCGTGGAATATGCGATACGCGATGATCCTGCTGTCGGCCGTCTGCATCCTGCTCGGTATCTGGTACGGCCCGCTCTATGCGATGCTGCCTTATCCGGCGGACTACGTGCCGTACACGGGCGCCCATGTTGTGTTCCAGCTGCAACTGCTGCTCTTCTCCGGTCTCGCTTTCTTCATTTTGCTGCCATTTCTTAAGCGTACTCTCACCATTACGTTAGACGTAGACTGGCTTTGGCGAAGGGGCGGCTCTTACGCCGCACGCTGGTTTGAGTTGGGATGGATCAGGACTTGGGCTGCGGTGGCGGAACGTGGATATCGGACAGCGCTTCGGATCGCGCGCGTGCTGTATCGTCAGCACGGCCCGACCGGTACGTTGGCACGGACCCGACCCTCAGGCTCAATGGCGTTCTGGATGACCGTTCTGCTTTCGACATTCCTTGTTTTTTCATTCAGTTGAGCCATGCGTGATCCTTCCAAATGGGCCGAGCAGATCGGAACAGACGACACTGTGCTGGTGACAGGTGCGGCGGGTTTCGTCGGCTACCATCTCTGCGGTCTCCTGACAGAGGCCGGAATCCGGGTGGTCGGCCTCGACAACATGAACGACTACTACGACCAGCAGCTCAAATACGCCCGCCTCAAGCGCCTCCTGCCGCGCCCGCTGTTCGAGTTCGAGCGCGTCGATCTGATGGATCGCCAGGAGCTGGACCGTCTCTTCAAGACCCGACGTCCGCGATACGTGGTGAACCTGGCCGCTCAGGCGGGTGTGCGATTCTCGATCGAGAAGCCGCATGCGTACGGCGAGGGCAATTTGGTCGGCTTCATCAACCTGCTTGAGGCCTGCCGTCACAACGACATCGTCCACCTGATCTATGCCTCGACGAGCTCGGTCTATGGTGGCAACACGCGCCTGCCGTTCTCGGTGGATGACAGTGTCGATCACCCCGTCAGTCTCTATGCGGCGACCAAGAAGGCCAACGAGCTGATGGCGCACTGCTACGCCCATCTCTATGGCCTGCCCTCGACCGGGCTGAGGTTCTTCACCGTGTATGGTCCCTGGGGCCGCCCCGACATGGCTTACTTCAAGTTTACCGAGAAGATCCTGAAGGGGGAGCCGATCCAGGTCTTCAACCAGGGCAACATGGAGCGGGACTTCACTTATGTCAGCGACATCGTCGAGGGTGTCGCCAGGCTCATCCCCCATGTCCCCGAGGCCGATCCCACCTTCGACAGTGCAAATCCGACACCGGCATCGAGCTGGGCGCCACATCGGGTCTACAATATCGGCAATCGCTGCCGCGAAAAGCTGATGGACCTGATCAGCCATCTGGAGGAGCTTCTGGGCCGCCCGGCGGTCAAGGAGTATCTGCCGATGCAGCCGGGTGATCTGAAGGCCACCTGGGCCGACATCGCCGCGCTCGAGAAAGCCGTCGACTTTCGCCCGGCGACGCCGCTGCGCGAGGGTCTGACCAACTTCGTCGACTGGTATCGCGAGTTCTACGAGGTCTAGCTGCCTGCGCGCGTGTTGCCGGCGACCCGCTGGCGCGCCAGCCCGGCATCTCTGTCCGGCACGTAGAGCAACCCGCACAGCCGGCGCACGAGGGCGTTCTCATGGGCCTCGCGCTCGTCATCGGCATAGATCACCTGCCAGACCGCTTCGATGACGGCGAGGCGGTCTTCATACGGCACCGCGTCCTTGATCACCCGTGTGAACCGGACCAGATCGGTGGCTTCCTCCTGTGCCTGTTCGGCCTTTGCCCGCAATGAGGCAGCCTCTGTCGCATCGAGCGCATAGCGTTCGGTGAGAATGCGGTCGATCATCGCCCGCTCGGCATCGAGGTAGGCACCATCGGCGCGTGCGGCTTCCACAAGGATCGCTGCCAGCGCCGTTTGCACCGGGTCCGGGCCTGTCACGTCGCCCGCAGGTTCTCCGCGCAAAGCGGCTATGAGTTGATCAAACATCTTCCCTACATAAGCGGTCTTTCGCACCATGCGAAGCCCGTAGAAGGCTCCGCACGCGTGCCTCCGGGTTGATCCTGCGCTGTGAGAGTGCGAGACGAGGTCCGACATGCGCCAGAGCGCGCTGAAGTCAAGACACAGGAGCGCTGCGTGAGCATCCCCCCAGTCCACATCCATCTGGGCGCCGTTGAGATCGCGAACGATCTGCCCTTCACCCTGTTGGCCGGACCCTGCCAGGCCGAAGGGGTGCAGCACTCCGTCGAGATCGCCGGCACGCTCGCCGAAATCTGCAGCGCCCGCGGCATCGGCTATGTGTTCAAGGCCAGTTTCGACAAGGCCAACCGAACATCCCTTTCGGGCAAGCGCGGGCTCGGACTGGACGAGGGGCTTGGCTGTTTGGATGCCGTGAAGCAGCAAGTCGGCTGTCCTGTGCTCACGGACGTGCACCTGCCCGACCAATGCGCGGTCGTGGCCGAGGTGGTGGACATTCTGCAGATACCGGCCTTCCTCTGCCGCCAGACCGATCTGTTGCTGGCGGCGGGCCAGACCGGGCGGGCGATCAACGTCAAGAAAGGTCAGTTCCTCGCGCCGTGGGACATGCCGAATGTCGCCGCCAAGATCGCATCGACCGGCAACAAGAACGTGATGCTGTGCGAACGCGGCAGTTCGTTCGGCTACAACACGCTGGTGACGGATATGCGGGCGCTGCCGCAACTTGCGGCGACGGGTCAGCCGGTGGTGTTTGATGCGACCCACTCGGTGCAGCAACCCGGCGGTCTGGGAGGGGCGAGCGGCGGGCAGCGCGAATTTGCCCCCGTGCTGGCGCGCGCGGCGATGGCCATCGGCATCGCGGCGCTCTTCATCGAGACCCATCCCGATCCCGACAATGCGCCATCGGACGGCCCGAACATGATCCCGATCGATCAGATGGCTGACCTGCTCGACATGCTCAAAGAAATCGACCGGGTGGCGAAAGCGCACCCGGTCGATCTGAAAACGTCCTAGCGGAAGGAGCGCCGGACGGACCGGCGCCGGATTGGCTCACTCGGCCGCCATCAACCCGACGGTCACCGACCGAAGGTACTCGGTGAACTCTTCGCTCAGGTCGTCACGTGCCAGCGCGAAATCGATGGTTGCCTGAAGGAAGCCGGCTTTCGAGCCGCAGTCGAAGCGCTTGCCGCGGAACCGCATTCCGTAGACCGGCTCGTTGGCCTCGACCTGGGCCGCGATCGCGTCCGTGAGCTGAATTTCGCCGCCCGCACCGCGCTTCATGTCGGAGAGGCTCTGCATCACCTGAGGCGTCAGGATGTAGCGACCGATGACGGCGATGTTGGATGGCGAGTCTTCCGGCTTCGGCTTCTCGACCAGACCCTTGGCACGCACCAGCGATCCGTGATCTTCGGCGATGTCGATGACGCCGTAGCTCGCGGTCTTCTCGGGCGGCACTTCCATGGCAGCGACCATGCACCCGCCGTTGGCGTGGGCCTCGTAGGCTTCGACCATCTGTGCGAGGCAGGGTTTCTCGGCAGCGATGACATCGTCCGGCAGGATCACGGCGAAGGGCTCATCTCCCACCAGGTGACGCGCACACCAGACCGCGTGGCCAAGCCCGAGCGCTTCCTGCTGACGGATGTAGGCAATCGCGCCGGATGGCATGGTCGATTTCTCGACCTCGGCCAGCAGCGCGTGCTTGCCCTTCTGGCGCAGTTCCTGCTCGAGCAGGCGCGACGAGTCGAAGTAGTCTTCCAGTGCACTCTTGCCGCGCGCGGTGACAAAAATGAAATCCGTGATGCCCGCTGCGCGTGCTTCGTCGATGGCGTATTGGATGAGGGGACGATCGACCAGCGGCAGCATTTCCTTGGGGACCGATTTCGTCGCTGGAAGAAATCGAGTTCCAAGCCCCGCGACCGGAAACACCGCCGTTCTCACACGTTGACCCATGACTTTCCTACTCCGTTTGCCGGCAGCGATTGCTCCGGCGTAAACTGACAACCAAGCGTACCGCACTGCTGGGCACGCTCTCTGATGCTGCCTCCCTTAAGGTCTTGTCAACGAATTGCCGACTTACTGAAGTGTACCACAGATTCTATTGAATACTATGTTGCAGGTGCACAACGTCAGTCTGTGTTCTGCTCCGCAAGTACCGCTTCCACGCGCGCAACGTCTTCAGGATTATTGACTTCCCAGAAACGCGCGTTCTGCGTGCGCACTTTGACGCAGTGCACTGTCATGCCGTTCTCCATGAAGCGGAGCTGCTCCAGACCCTCGACTGTTTCAAGGGGACCCACCGGCAGTTCGGGATACCGCGAGAGTGCCTCACGACGGTACGCATAGACGCCGACATGGTGGAAAACGGGACACTCCGGCAACCCGGCCAAGCGCCCGCCCGCAAAGGGAATAACTTCCTTCGAGAAGTAGAGTGCGCGGCCTGCTCCGTCGAACACCGCGGTGGTCCCGCCCACCCTGCCGGCCTTGCGATCGGCCAGAAAGCCCTCCAACGCATGTTCATCGCACCGAAGCACGGGCGTGGCCACCTGGATCGACTGATTCGCCGCCATGGCATCGACGAGCGAATCAACGAATCCGGGTGGTGTCAGCGGGGCATCGCCCTGCAGATTGACGACGATGTCGTCGGGGCCGGCCAGGGCGTCTGCCGCCTCGGCGCACCGCTCGGTGCCGTTGACCCAGTCCGACGACGTCATCACCACCTCGGCGCCGATGCGGCGGGCCTCGTCGGCGATCCGCGCATCATCCGTTGCAACGGCGATGCGGTCCGCCCCGCGCACGGCTGACGCGGCGCGCCAGGTACGCTCGATCAGGCTGCGCGCCGTGCCGCTCGCGCCTCTGAGGGGGACAAGCGGTTTGCCGGGAAAGCGGGAAGAGGCATAGCGCGCGGGGATCAGGATCAGGACGCCCATGCGCCGTCTCAGAGATCGACGCCGGGCGCCATCGCCAGAAAGTGCGGGTTTTCGTAGCCCTGCTTCCCGTATGCGAGCGGTGTGTGATCGTCGAAGCGCAGGACCGCACCCCCCGCCGCGCGCAAGACCGCATGGCCCGCTGCCGTGTCCCACTCCATGGTCCGACCCAGGCGCGGGTAGAAGTCCGCGGAGCCCGCGGCGACCAGGCAGAACTTCAGAGATGATCCGGCGCTCTTGAAATCAGACACCTTGAACCGTGCGATGTAGTCATCCGTCGCCTGATCGCGGTGCGACTTCGAGGCGATCACGACGAGCGCTGCATTGTCCGGTGCCGAGACCTTCAGCGGCGTCTCCGAACCGGCGACGGGCTTGTGATCCTCATCGATCGCGATTTCGACCGGACCGTCAGGCCGGGTGCTGAACAGGCGACCCTTGGCCGGCGCATACACGACGCCTTCGGTGGGCACCCCATCCTCGATCAGCGCGATGTTCACGGTGAACTCGCCCCGGCGCTGGATGAATTCCTTCGTGCCGTCGAGCGGATCCACGAGGAAAAACCGCGGATGCCCGGTGGCACCGTGGCTTTCCGCCTGCTCTTCGGTCACGGCGGGCACGTCGGGGTACGCCGCCGCCAGACCGGCCCCGATCAGTTTGTCGGCCGCGAGATCGGCAGCCGTGACGGGGCTCTTGTCGTCCTTCATCTCGGTCTGAAGGGCATCGGCGTTATAGATCGCCATGATCTCACTGCCGGCGGCCAATGCCAGACGCTCCAACTCAGCAACCAAGGCATGCCTGTCCATGGTCGATCCTCCTTCCAGATGCTGAACGCTGCATCTACGCAAAATTTCCGCTTTGCAAGGCTGTCACCGTCGCACCCCTCGCAGGTGTGGCTCGTCTTGTGCGCACGCACGGCATTCCCTAAGAAGGCGCCGTCCCTGCACCGAGCCGAGCCGATGCCCCTGTTTCTCCGCCACGACGCCCCGGACTTCGAAGCGGCCTTCGATCGCTTCCTCACTCATCGCCGCGATGAGGAGGCGAATGTCGATGAGGCCGTCTCCGACATTCTTGCGGATGTGCGCGCGCGCGGTCTGGCTGCGGTCTGTGAACTCACGCAGCGCCTTGATGGTTTGCGCATCGATGCGACCAGTATTGCGGTGTCCGAAGACGAGATCGACGCAGCGGTTGCTTCGGTCTCGACCCAAGAGGTTGATGCGCTCCATCTGGCTGCGGACCGGATCCGCGCCTATCACACCCGCCAGTTTCCGGAAGACGCGCGTTGGACCGACGACACCGGCGCGACCCTTGGCTGGAGATGGACACCGGTGGATGCGGCCGGCCTCTACGTGCCCGGCGGGTTGGCGAGCTATCCCTCCTCGGTCCTGATGAACGCAATCCCGGCATCGGTGGCGGGCGTTGCCCGCGTCGTGATGTGTGTCCCGATGCCCGAGGGACGCGCCAATCCGCTGGTCCTGCTGGCCGCCCGGCTGGCCGGGGTCGAGACCATCTACCGGATCGGCGGCGCGCAGGCGATTGCGGCGCTGGCCTATGGCGCCGGCCCGATCGAGCCCGTCGACATGATCACCGGCCCGGGCAATGCCTATGTCGCGGCGGCCAAGCGCCAGGTGTTCGGACGTGTCGGCATTGACATGATCGCGGGCCCCTCGGAAGTCGTCGTGATCGCTGATGCTGAAAACGACCCGGACTGGATCGCCCTCGACCTGATGGCACAGGCCGAACACGACGCCAGCGCGCAGTCGATCCTGATCACGCCCGATCCGGCATTGGGGGACGCTGTGGCCGGCGCGGTCGAGGGGTTGGTGGCCCGTCTCGAACGGGGCGCGATTGCCGGGCAGAGCTGGCGTGACCACGGGGCGGTCATCACGGTGCGCGATCTGCACCAGGCGGCCGAGATCACCAACCGTCTGGCGCCCGAGCATCTGGAGATCGCCACCGACGATCCCGAAGCGGTCGCCACCGAAGTCCGCCACGCCGGCGCGATTTTCCTCGGCCGGTTCACGCCGGAGGCGGTCGGTGACTATGTCGGCGGACCGAACCACGTGCTCCCGACGTCGCGGACGGCGCGGTTCTCGTCCGGGCTCTCGGTGCTGGACTTCATGAAACGCACGACGATCGCCTCTCTGACGCCCGGTGCGCTGGCCGCAACCGGACCCGCGGCCGAGACATTGGCGAAGTCCGAGGGGCTCGAGGCGCATGGCCTGTCGGTGCGTGCGCGCCTCGACGCCCTGAACACTGAAGTGGGGAAGGTCCGATGAGCGGCTTCACCGCACAAGACCGGCTGTCCGGAGTTCGGCTGCTGGAGGACCGCCCGCGCGCCCGCACGCCGGAGATCCAGCAGGAGCTGCAACTGGCGATGTTCGATCTCGCCGAAGACAACCGCTTCCGGATCTGCCCGCGCGACGGCCATGCGCCGCCGCCGGGCCCCTATCAGCTCGACATCGGCATGGTGGAGCGGATGCTGCTGATGCAGATGTCGGTCGAGACTGGCGAGCGGGCCGGTGAGCTCCGCCTGTCGCTGGCGCCGCTGCGCGCCGTCATCAAAGACTACTTCGCAATCTGCGAGAGCTACTTCGATGCGGTGAAAAAACTGCCGCCCTCCAAGATCGAGGCCATCGACATGGGTCGGCGCGGGATCCACAACGAAGGCGCTGAAATCCTGATGGATCGTCTGGATGGCAAGGTGGAGACCGACATCGAGACGGCGCGGCGCCTCTTCACGGTGATCTGTGCACTGCAGTTCCAAGGCTGACATGGGCGGACCCAAGTGCATCGGGCCGCCGACAGGACAGCCGGATCCCGTCCAGGCGACGCGCTGATGGCTCTGCCGGGCTCTGTGCTCTTTTGTTGTGACTACAATGCCATTCGCTCGCCGCTGGCCGAAGCTCTGATGAAACGCCGCCACGGCAGGCAGGTGTTCGTGCAGTCCGTCGGCGTCTTCAACGACATCGAAGTCGATGGCTTCATGGTCGCCGTCGCGGCCGAGTTCGGCATCGATCTGGCGCAGCACCGGCCGCGCAGTTTCGATGACATGGAGGCCTGGGGCGACGACATCGGGGGCTATGATCTGATTGTCGCGCTGTCCCCCGGCTCGCAGCGCCGCGCGCTTGAATTCACCCGGCTCTTCCATGTGGACGTCGTCTATTGGCCCACGCTGGATCCGACCGGGATGGGCGAGCGGCGTGACGAACGCATTGCGGCGTACCGCCAGACCCGGGATCAGATCGCAGCGCGCATTGATGAGGTGTTCCCGACCTGAAAGCGCACAGGATAACTGTTGCCCGTATATCCCGCCCACTTGCATTTGCCGCCCGGAGGCGCCATTTTCCGCCGGCCCGACTGATCAAACGGAGACAACATGGCCAAGGAAGAAACTCTCGAATTCCCCGGCGTCGTTTCCGAGCTTCTGCCGAACGCGACGTTCCGGGTGAAGCTCGAGAACGGCCATGAAATCATCGCCCACACCGCGGGCAAGATGCGCAAGAACCGCATCCGCGTGCTCGCAGGCGACAAGGTACAGGTCGAGATGACCCCCTATGATCTGACGAAGGGACGGATCACCTATCGCTTCAAGTGACCACGTGAGCCGGCGCTCTGCGGGCGGACATGCGCCCCGAGATCGATCCGCACCTGAGACGTGCCACTCTCCCAAAAGCTGCACTGCGCCATGCGCCTGATCCTCGCCAGTGCCTCGCCGCGCAGACGCGATCTGCTCGCACAGATCGGCGTCGAGCCGGATGAGGTGCGTCCCGCCGAAATCGATGAAACGCCGCTGCGCGGTGAGTTGCCCAGGGCCTATGTCGCACGCATGGCCCGCGAGAAGGCTGCGGCTGTCACAGCCGAACAGGCACTGGTGCTTGCGGCCGACACGGTCGTGAGTTGCGGGCGACGCATCCTCGGCAAGCCACGAGACGCGGGCGAGGCGGTAGATTTTCTTCTGCTGCTCTCCGGGCGGCGGCACCGCGTGACCACCGCGGTGTGCCTGGTGCAAAGCGACGCCCAGCGGCTGCGCCTCGTCGAGACGCGGGTGAAGATGAAGCGGCTTTCGGACGCCGAACTCTCGGCGTATCTGCGCTCGGGCGAGTGGCAGGGAAAGGCGGGCGGCTACGCGATCCAGGGCATCGCCGGGGCCTTCATCCCCGAGATCATCGGCTCTTACACCAACGTTGTCGGCCTGCCGCTGACCGAGACCGCCAACCTGCTTGCGGGCGCGGGATATCCGCTGACCTATGAAGGCCCGCCCGCATGAAGGGCCGGGTGATCCTGCTCGACATGCCGGGCGAGCGCGGTTCGCAGGCAGCACGACTGGAGGACGGGCGGCTCGAAGACCTGCTGCTCGACCCGCCCAAAGGCGATGGCACGCCGCGACCCGGAGAGATCTATTGGGCAAAGGTCGACCGGCTCGTCCCCGGCATCGGGGGTGCCTTTGTGAAGCTCACTCCGAAACATCAGGGCTTCTTGCGTGAAACGAAGGGCGTGAAACAAGGCAGCGGCCTGCTGGTACAGGTGACGAGCTATCCCGAACCTGGCAAGGCAACGCCGGTGACCACCCGACTGCTCTACAAGGGCCGACAGGTGATCCATACGCCCGGGGCACCCGGGATCAACGTCTCTCGCCAGATCAGGGACCCTGAGGAACGCGACCGCCTTGCAAAGATCGTCGAAAACTGGACGCCGGATCAGGGAACTGTGTGCGAACCGGCGCTGAGCCAGTACCGCGAGTACCACGGCGGTGGCGGCTTCATCCTGCGTTCTGCCGCCCAGTCTGCCGAGGAAGATGCGATCCTCCGCGAAATCCATACGGTGCTGGGCGCTCGGTCCGAGCGTGAGGGGCTGTCCCGACGTTCCGAGCCCGGAGCATCGGTTGTGGCATCACTCGCCCTGACCGAAGCCCTGAGGGAGTGGATCACCCAGCACCCTGCGACCATCCTGGCGAGCGAAAGCGCCGCATCTCATGTTCAGGGCGATCCGCAGGTCGGGCCGGGCGCCATCGCCCAAATGACGTTGCGTGTTGAAAGCGACCCGTTCGAGCGCTTCGAGCTCTGGGACGAAATCGACCGGCTGCGCCAGCCACGTGTAGACTTGCCTTCGGGCGCGTGGATGGCCATCGAGGCGACACGGGCGATGGTGACGGTTGATGTGAACACCGGCGAGCGGTTCTCGGGCGGGGCCGGCATGACGGCAAACATCGAGGCCGCGCGCGAGCTGCCGCGTCAGCTTCGGCTGCGCGGGCTGGGCGGCCAGGTGATCATCGACTTCGCGCCACTGAAGAAAGCGCACCGCAGGAAGGTCGAGGAGACCTTGAAGGCCGCGTTCCGGAAGGACCCGATCGAGACGACGCTTGCGGGATGGACCCCGCTCGGCAATTTCGAGCTGCAGCGCAAGCGCGAGCGACGGCCACTGAGCGAACTGCTCCCCGGCTGAGCCGGTCGAAACGGTGCATCAAGCGTGCATGCTATGTGCATGGGTTGTGCATGGCTGAAACCGGCACACGAACAGGCTCAGTTGCGCTCCATCGCGAATTCCCGCAGCAGGTCGATCGGCACGATCTCGAGCGCCCGGCGATGGGTCGAGCGCAAGCGGATGCGCGGCGCCTTGCCAGCCTCGCTCGCCTGCAGAAACCGCGCGGCACAGAGACACCACTGATCGCCGGGCTTCAAGCCGGCAAAGCCGAACTCCGGATGGGGTGTCGAGAGATCGTTTCCGACGGATTTGGAGAACGCGAGGAACTCCTCGGTCATGATCGCGCAGACCGTGTGCGATCCGTGGTCCTCGGCACAGGTATCGCACGCCCCGTTGCGGAAAAACCCGGTTACCGGGTCTGTCGAGCAGGGCTCGAGTGTGTCGCCCAGCACGTTCACAGATGGATCAACTTCAATCGAGTGCACTATCGTCACCGCCCTTCTTAGTGTATACGCACTACTGACCCTAAATACAGGGTTGCAGTCAATGCGACGAAAGACGACGACGACTACAAAGTGGGAGCAACCCGCTGGTCGAGCAGAAGTGAGGATGATCATGTACACGCGACGCCATCTTCTCGGCGCGCTGGCGGTGTTGCCGGCGTTGAGTGCAACGTCGGCCTGGTCCGAAGCGCGAGATGTCATCGACACCCGTGTCAGCCTGGCCAAGCAAAAGCTCCTGGCCAGCGTTCCCGATGCGCGCGAACTCGCGGCACAGGCCCGTGGCATGCTGATCATGCCCGATGTGGTCAAAGGCGGGCTCGTTGTCGGCGGGGCCTATGGCGAAGGCGCTTTGCTGGTCAATCAGGCGGGCTATGAGGCCCCTCCCGAGCGCTACTTCTCGGTGGCTGCCGCCTCGGTCGGTCTCCAGATCGGCGTGCAGACCACAAGCCACGTGCTGTTTTTCATGACCGATGAAGCGCTGGATGACTTCCGCCGTTCGGACGGGTGGGAAGTCGGTGTCGATGCGGAAGTGACTTTCCCGGAGCACGGGGTTGCGGCGCAAACCAGTTCCACTGTGCTGCAAAAGCCCGTGATCGGCTACGTGTTTGGTCAGGATGGCTTTCTGATCGGCGCGAGTCTCGAGGGATCGAAGTACTCGCCCATCCAGCGGTGACGCTCACTTGGCAGGCTGGCGAGGCGAGATGTGAACAAGAGCGCAGGAACGTGGCCGCTTGGGCACACGTTCGCGCGGTGAACGCAACAGAACGGGGCGGAGACATGCACACCCGACGGAATATTCTTGTCGCCATGGCGGGCACCGCGGCATTTGCCGTTGGCCCCGCGAGGGCTGCCAACAACAGCGTCGAGATCGACTCCCAGGTCGATGAGGCGCTCGCGGAGATGTATGAGCAGTTCCCCGGCACGCGTGAACTTTCGAACCGGTCGAAGGCCATGCTTGTGATGCCCGGCGTCGTGAAGGGCGGGTTCGTCGTGGGCGGCGCCTATGGCGAGGGCGCGCTGCGCATGCCGGCGGACGGCTACGCTCGCACGAAGGACTACTACTCGTTTGCCTCGGCTTCGATCGGGTTTCAGGCAGGCTTGCAGCGCACGCGGCACACGCTGTTCTTCATGACGGACTCGGCGTTGTCCGATTTTGAGCGCAAACAGGGCTTCGAAGTCGGTGTAGATGCGGAGGTCACCGTGCTCGACGCGGGTTTCAACGCAGCGCTCAACACCACTTCGACGCAGCGGCCTGTTCTGGCGCTGGTGTTCGGCAAGACCGGTCTTCTGGCCGGTGCAAGCCTCGAGGGCGGCAAGTATTCGTTGATCGCGCGCTGATCAGTTGATGTTTGCGGCGGCGCGGATGGCAGAGATGTTGTCGCCGTAGACATCCGGCGCGGTGATCGACCCGCCCTTGAAGACCGCCGAGCCCGCGACCAGAACATCAGCACCCATGGCCGCGCAGTCACCGGCGGTGTCGGGCGTCACGCCCCCATCGATCTCGATATGGATCTCCCGGTCTGCGATCATTTCGGCGAGGCGCGCGATCTTCGGCAGCTGGCTCTCGAGAAATCCCTGCCCGCCGAACCCCGGGTTGACCGTCATCACGCATATCAGATCGATCCTGTCCAGCACGTACTCCAGCGCCTCGGCCGGGGTCGAGGGATTGAGCGCCACCCCCGCCCTGCAGCCAAGCGCTCGGATATGCTGCAGCGAACGGTCGAGATGCGGCCCGGCTTCCTGGTGCACGGTGATGATGTCGGCACCTGCTTGCGCGAACGCCTCGAGATAAGCATCCGCAGGCGAGATCATCAGATGCACGTCCATCACGCCATTGATGTGCGGGCGGATCGCGGCGCACACACCCGGGCCGATCGTAATGTTGGGCACAAAGTGCCCGTCCATCACATCGACATGCACCCAGTCGCAGCCCTGCGCCTCTATCGCCCGGCATTCCGCACCCAGATCGGCAAAGTCTGCGGACAAGATCGATGGCGCGATTTTGATGCGGCGGTCGAAATTCTCATAGGCCATGGCGGCTCCCCGTGCTTCAGGGCCGCTGATAGTCGGTGATGGGGAGATCGGGAACCCCTTCCGAGGGCCGCCTATGCGTTTTCCAGCACAGACAGGATCGCGCGGGCGGTTTTCGCGGGCTGCTCCTGTTGCACCCAGTGCCCCGCCCCTTCGATCAGATGCGTGCCCCGGTAGCTCGCCGTGGCGCTCGTCTCCATCCGCTCCAGCGCACCGGCGACCTGACGGTAACCCCAGTCAGACGCGCCCGAGATGAAACCGCACGGCCCCAAGATCCGCCGGCCCGCATGAACCGCCAGATCACGCTGGAAACGCGGCGCGGTGGCACATCGGTACCAATTGAGCCCGCCCTGGAGCCCGGTGCGCTGAAACTCCGCCACATAGACCGCAAGCTCCGCATCGGTGAGCCACGCACACGCCCCCCCGGGCAGATGAGGTGCAACCGTCGCCGCCATGTCCTCGTGCGCATGCATCACGTAATAGGTGGGGAGCCTTGCCAGCTCGCGCGCCGTCCACCCCTCCAGCGGTGCCGGACTGTTTCCCGGCCAATCGGCGCTCTTGACGTGGTAGTAGGCCCGCAGAAAGGCCGAAAACCCCTGCGGCGCCTCCAGCATGTCGCGCGCGGCGGGCGCGGTCGCGTAGTACCACTGATAGTGCTTGCGCGGCGGGTCGAGGGCCGCGAGCCCCGCATCCGGGTTGGGATCCGCCGCGGCGAGACCCGGCGGCCCGCCGAACGGGGCGCTCATCAGCACGGTGCGCGGGAACATGTCCGGACGGATCAGCGAGGCCCAGGCGGCAACGGGCGAGCCGAAGTCATGGCCGACGACCGCGTGCACCGCCTCAAGACCCAGTGCGCGGACAAGCGCCATGGCGTCCGCCACCAGCCGCGGCATCGAGAAGGGCGCGATGTCGCCGTCATAGGACGCCTCCCAGCCCGTGGTCCGGCCATACCCGCGCTGATCAGGTGCCACCACATGAAAGCCCGCGGCGGCCAGCGGCCCCATCACCTTGCGCCACGAGAACGCAAGCTCCGGAAAGCCGTGCAGCAGCAACAGGAGGGGCCGCCCGGGCTCGCCCGCCTCGAGCACATGCATCGTGAGACCGGTCTCGACCGCGATCTGGCGGGAGGAGATCCCGTCCGGCAGCGGCAGGGGGGGCAACGCCGCCGTCACTGGCCGATATCCGGCCCGAAGGTCGCCTCCAGCTCGGCCAGCGCGGGGTCATCGGGGAAGTGTTCGCGGAGGAGGATGGCGTAGTTTCGTCGCGCCCTTTTCGTTTCGGATGATCTTGCCGAGCGATGTTTTCTCGATCAGTTTGATTTGTGCCTCTGAACAGTGGCATCGCCTCCTCATACGGTTTGCCCATGTCCTGCAGCAGACTCGCGAGATTGTTGAGGCGGATGGCATACTCCGGATGCCCCTCCCCAATCGTGGCCTTGTCGATCTCGATGGCCTGACGGTAGAGCGGCTCGGCCTCCTCATACCTGCCCATGTCCCGCAGCAGGAGCGCGAGATTGTTGAGGCGGATGGCATAGTCCGGATGCCCCTCCCCAATCGTGGCCTTGCGATCTCGATGGCCTGACGGTAGAGCGGCTCGGCCTCATCATACCGGCCCATGTCCCGCAGCAGGAGCGCGAGATTGTTGAGGCGGGTGGCATAGTCCGGATGCCCCTCCCCAATCGTGGCCTTGTCGATCTCGATGGCCTGACGGAGAGCGGCTCGGCCTCCTCATACCTGCCCATGTCCCGCAGCAGGAGCGCGAGATTGTTGAGGCGGGTGGCATAGTCCGGATGCCCCTCCCCAAGCGTGGCCTTGCCGATCTCGATGGCCTGACGGTAGAGCGGCTCGGCCTCCTCATACCTGCCCATGGCCCGCAGCAGGTCGCGAGATTGTTGAGGCGGATTTGGCATAGCCGGATGCCCCTCCCCAATCGTCGCCTTGCCGATCTCGATGGCCTGGCGGTAGAGCGGCTCGGCCTCCTCATACCTGCCCATGGCCCGCAGCAGCTCGCGAGATTGTTGAGGCGGATGGCATAGTCCGGATGCCCCTCCCCAATCGTCGCCTTGCCGATCTCGATGGCCTGACGGTAGAGCGGCTCGGCCTCCTCATATCGGCCTTGCGCCTTTCTTTGACTTATTGCGTGCTCGTTTAGCGCAGTCGCGAACTCCGGCGCATCCTCGGCGAACGTTCTGCCGCCTCGATCAACTCTTCACCGAATGCCGTGGCCTTGCCATAGTCTCCCGCGCTTTCCAAGCAAATTCATGCGCCTTTCTTAAGCCGTCATAGTTGTCGGCGCCAGCCGCGCTGAGCGTCCGTAGTGCTCGCCTTCGCATCGTGCCAGCGGACCTGTTCCTCGGCGATCTGGCCGCGGCCGAACTCGGCGCGGGCCTTGCGCTGGACGGCAAGGTCCTCCTCGGCGCTGATCTCGGCCAGCAGCGCATCAGCCTCGTCGAAATCGCCGGCCTTGAGGGCGTTCTCAGCCCGCTCCAACCTTTCGGCACCAAGCTGATTGCCCTCGCGTTCGAGCAGCGTCTCGAGTTCGGTGATCCGCGCCTTGGCCGCTCCAAACGCTGGTTCGATGTCCTCAAGCCTGCCGTTCAGCTCGGCGATCTGGCCATTCAGCTGCTCAAGTTCAGTGCCCTCTGCCCGCTCGCGCTGCTCGATCGCCTCGGCGATGCGCTGGCGCACCTGCCGCTCGTACGCGTCAATGTCGAAGGTGACGTTGACCGGCTGTTGTGCGGTTGGCGGTTCCGGGGCGGGTACCGGTGGCTCGAAGCGCGCTGCGATTTCGAGCGAGCCACGTCTTGTCTTCCAAAGCCCACGGCGCTAATCTCGGAGACAACGTCAGTTCGGCTGCATCTGCGGCAGCAATGATGACCATGACGAAAAGGGTGCAACGAGTCCCGGGCTTGGCCCACCCGGTAGACCAGCCCGTTTTCATCACCAATCGGCATCGCCTCCCCATCAACCGAAGATACCGCACCGATAGTTGCCGCGCTAACTGCGCACGACCCGAGGGAGGGGCGGGCGACCCGCCCGCGGAAGGTCGGGACCGGGCGGGCAGTCAGCGTTTGAGGCGGCGCATCAGGGACGAGGTGTCCCAGCGGCCGCCGCCCATGTCCTGGACCTCGCCGTAGAACTGGTCGACGAGGGCGGTGACGGGCAGGCGGGCGCCATTGCGTTTGGCCTCGTCGAGGCAGATGCCGAGGTCCTTGCGCATCCAGTCGACCGCGAAGCCGTGCTCGTATTCGTCGGCGTTCATGGTCTTGTGGCGGTTGACCATCTGCCACGAGCCGGCGGCGCCGCCGGAGATCGCCTCGACCACGGCCTCGACGTCGAGCCCTGCGGCCTGGGCGAAGTTCAGCCCCTCGGAGAGGCCCTGGACGAGGCCCGCGATGCAGATCTGGTTGACCATCTTGGTGATCTGACCCGCGCCCGTGCCGCCGAGCAGCTTCATCGACTTGGCGTAGGCGTCCATGACCGGCTCGGCGCGCCCATAGGTCTGCGCGTCCCCGCCGCACATGATGGCGAGCTGGCCGTTCTCGGCACCTGCCTGGCCGCCCGAGACCGGCGCGTCGACGAAGCCCACGCCCTTGTCGTCGGCGGCTGCATGCAACTCGTGCGCGAGCGCGGCCGACGCCGTGGTGTGATCCACCAGCACCGTACCCGACGTCATGGTCGAGAGCGCGCCGATGTCGCCGAAGACCACCGAGCGCACGTCGTCGTCGTTGCCGACACACATCATGACGAACTCGGACCCCTGCGCCGCCTCGGCCGGGGTGTGCGCAAAGCTGCCGCCATGTTCGGCCGCCCACTTCTCCGCCTTGGCCGCGGTCCGGTTGTAGACAGTGACCTCATGGCCCTTGGCGGCCAGATGTCCCGCCATCGGATATCCCATCACCCCAAGGCCCAAGAATGATACTTTCGCCACCTGCCCCTCCTTAACTGCCCGATGTGCACTGTTTCCGTTGAACCGGCTCCTCGCATCTGCGATGAAGCCGACCGGATGAAGACACGCGGAAGGTGCGTTGCATCCCACCCATGGTCAAGGGGACTCTCGATCAATGTGGTCCCCATCGAAAGATTGGTCGACGCCACGGTGAACAATGTACTGAAATGGTTGGTGCGTCTGTTCTTCGGCATGGTCGGCGCCGTCGTCATCGGCGGGGCGATGGGCTGGTATCTGATGTCACGCTCACTGCCGTCCTATGACGGCACCATCGCGCTTGCCGGCCTCAGCGAGCGCGTCACCATCGTACGTGACGCAAACGCCGTGCCTCACATCAGAGCTGCCACAGATCGCGATGCGTTCTATGCGCTTGGCGTTGCCCACGCTCAGGATCGCCTCTGGCAGATGGAGATCGGACGTCGTGCCGCACAGGGCCGTCTTTCGGAGTTCTTCGGCGCACGCACGATCGAGCTCGACAGGCTGGTCAAAACGCTCGATCTCTATGAACTCGCACGCCGCTCCGAGGAGCATCAGAGCGCCGAGACAATTGCGGCGCTCGAGGCCTATGCCGAGGGCGTGAACGCCTGGATCCGGCACCTGCATGCCCAAGCACTGGGACGCGGCGCTCCGGAGTTCTTCGTCTTCGGCGACGGCCTTGCGCCCTGGACACCGGCCGATTCACTGGCGATCCTGAAGATGATGGCGCTGAGGCTCTCCAACGCGGCCCGCCAAGAGGTGCGCTATGCCCGTGCGATCCTGACCCTGCCACCCGAACGGGTCATGGACATCCTGCCGGACTATCCGGTGGCCGCCTCCACGTCGCCGCGACGCTACAGCTTCGATGTGCCAAAGGACAGGAAGCATGCAGCGGCAGCGCCCCGGGATCCGCTCCTCGACGTGCTGGGACCTGCACATCTCCCGGAGCTGGGAGGTGCGTCCAATTCCTGGGCCGTCGATGGAACCCGCACCTCAAGCGGCAAGTCATTGCTCGCCAGCGATCCACACCTTTGGCTCTCAGCGCCCAGCGTCTGGTATCTCGCGAGCATGAACAGCGAGAACTTGTCGGTGATCGGCGGAACGCTTCCTGGCGTGCCCGCGGTTTTGATCGGTCACAACACGGAGATTGGATGGGGCCTGACCACGGCGCAGGTCGACGATCAGGACATCTACATCGAACAGGTCGATCCTCAGGATCCAGGGCGCTACAAGCTGCCGGACGGGAGCTGGGTGCCGTTCGAGACACGCCCGATCCGGATCCTGCTTGATGACGATCGGGTGCTGACAGAGGTCGTGCGCTCGACGCGTCGCGGGCCGGTGCTCGACAATGACGAGTTCGGCACGCGTGCGATCACGCCCGACGGACATGTCGTGTCGCTCGCATGGACCGCACTCGACCCCGAAGACCGGTCGATGACCGCAGCGCTCGATCTGCTGCGGGCCCGCACGATCGAACAGGCGATCGAGGCGTCGGAGAACGTGCTTGCCCCGGCCCAAAACCTCATCATCGCCGATGAAGAGGGTGTCGGCATGGCGGTCGCCGGCGCGCTGCCTTTGCGCAGTCGGAACAGCCTGAGCCAGGGCCGGTTGCCATCTTCCGGCGCCATCAGCGCCAATGATTGGAAAGGCATTCGGCCCGCTCACCGAAACCCGCGCTACATCCGCCCGGGGACCGGCGCCGTGGCCAATGCGAACAATCGGACCACGGACGCGTCTTACCCCAATCACATCACGTTCGACTGGGGGTATCCCTACCGGATACAGCGGCTGAACAAGGAGCTCTCGGGCCGCGCCTTTCACTCACGCGAAGGTTTCGTGGCGCTGCAGTCCGACACTGTCTCAGAAGTGGCCCGGGCGGTGCTGCCGCTGATCGCACGCGATCTCTGGTGGCGCGAGGGCACACCTGTGGTCGGGGATGAGCGCCGGCGTCTCGCCCTAGAGATGCTCGCCAACTGGACCGGCGAGATGGACCAGCATGGGCCCGAGGCGCTGATCTTTGCCGAGTGGATGCGCGCACTCACACGACGCCTCGCGTCCGACGAGCTTGGCCCGCTCTTCGAGGAATTCGCAGGGCCGCGCCCACTGTTTGTCGAGCGAGTGTTCCGCAATATCAATGGTGCCTCGATCTGGTGCGATGTCGACAAGACCCGCGAGCAGGAGACCTGCAGCGAGATCGCGGCACTCGCCCTTGACGATGCGCTTGCGAGGCTTGCGCGTGACTACGGCTCGAACATGGAAGGGTGGCGCTGGGGCGCTGCTCACGTGGCAGTGCACGTCCACACGCCGTTCGGGTTCGGCCCTCTCGGCATCTTCTTCAACATCGAGCACGAGACCTCCGGCGGCAACTACACCTTGATGCGCGGGCACACCTCGGGCACCGGATCAACCCCGTTCCGCAATGTGCACGCGGCGGGGCTTCGGGTGGTCTACGATTTCGCCGATCTCGACCGCTCACTCATGATCATCTCGACAGGGCAGAGCGGACACCCCTTCTCGCGCTACTATGACCATCTCGCGGGGCTGTGGGCGCGTGGGGACATGATCCCGATGTCGATGGATGAGGCGGATGCCCGCGCCGGTGCCGTCGGGATCCTGCAGCTCGAGCCCGCTCCATGACGCTTCCTGCGGGTCTGCTGGAGGAAGCGAGCCGCCTCAGCGATTTGCTCGGCTGGCACGACGCACCTTGGGCCGCTGTGGACGCAGAGCTTTCGCGCGGCGCGCTCGCAACATCCCGACCGATCGCCGACATCGCGCTGATCACGCAAGCCTTCGTCGGCCTGGCGGCAGCCAACCTGCATCGGACGCGCACCGGACAGGACCAACGGGTGCGCGTCGACCGAAGGCACGCCTCGTTGTCCATGACCCCCAACGCCTATCTCAGGGTCGATGGCGAGGCACTGCTCGAGTGGGAACCGTTGAACGGATTCTACCGCGCGTCGGATGGCTGGGTCTACGTTCATACCGGCATGCCGAACCTGCGGGACCGGTTTCTCGAACTCTTCGACCTGCCGCCGGATCGGGATGCGGTCGCCAGCAGTCTTGCAAAGTTGTCGTCGGAGCAGATCGAAAACCGGGCCGGGACTGGCGGTGCCTGTGTCGTGCGATTGCGCACCCCGGAAGAATGGGCATCGCATGGTCAAAGCGAATGGCTCCGCTCGCAACCGTTGATCAGCCTTGCGCATCGCGGAACCGTTGCACCGCAACCTTTGGTGCATGGCTCCCAGCCATTGTCCGGTGTCCGGGTCCTTGACCTCAGCCGGGTGATCGCCGGCCCGATGATCGGGCGCACGCTGGCAGAGCACGGCGCTGAAGTGCTCAGGATAGGCTCGCCGAACCTGCCTGTGCTCATGCCGCTGGTGATCGATACCGGCTACGGCAAGCGGTCTGCGCATGTCGATCTGGACGCCCCGGACGGTCGCGCCTGCCTCCGGGGATTGATACGCGATGCGGATGTTCTGATCGACGGCTATCGGCCGGGGGCTTTGGCCCGCCACGGACTGGACTTCGACGACTTGGTCGACCTCAATCCGACACTGGTGCTCGTCACGCTGTCCGCCTTCGGTGCCGGCGGACCTTGGGCCGGACGCCGAGGCTTTGATACTTTGGTCCAGGCGGCCTCCGGCTTGGCGTCCGAGATGCCGGAGGGGCCGCAACGCCTGCCCTGTCAGCCGCTCGACTATCTCACCGGCTACCTGGGTGCCGCATCCGCGATGGTGGCGCTCGAGCGTCGGATGCGCGAGGGCGGGGCCTGGCGCATCGAGCTCATGCTGGCGCGCACCGCCGAATGGATTCACGAGTTGTCCAGCCGCCTCGTGCCCGCAACAGACCCGCCCGCCGTCAATCCGGATTTGGCGAGTGTTGCGGATTTGATTGCCACGACGTCATCGTCCTTCGGTCAGCTCACCGGATTGCGCCCCGCTGTGGACTTGTCGGAGACACCACCCGCCTGGCGCACACCCCCCGTTCCCCCCGGGACACATGCGCCGGCCTGGCTGAGCTGATGCAAGCAAAGCTGGCGGCGCATCTGCGCCAGACCAGACCTAGCCGAAGAGATCGTGGCAGAGTTCCAGCGCATCGACCAGCACATCAACCTCAGCACGCGTGTTGTAGAGCCCGAACGAAGCCCGGCAGGTTGCCGTCACGCCAAGATGGGTCATGAGGGGCTGCGCACAATGGTGTCCCGCGCGCACGGCGACACCCTTTCGATCGACGATCGTGGAGATGTCGTGGGGATGCGCGCCCCCCTCGATGTTGAACGAGAAGATTGCGCCCTTCTTCGTCGAATGGCCGTAGGACTGAAGCCAGTTCAGCCCATTCAACCGGTCGCGCGCATAGTCGCTCAGATCCTGTTCGTGCGCAGCGATCTGGTCCATGCCCAGCTTGTTCACGTAGTCGATGGCCGCGCCAAAGCCGATCATCTGTACGATCGGAGGGGTGCCGGCCTCGAAGCGAAGCGGGCCGTCGGCATAGGTGATTTGATCCTTTTCGACGGTCCGGATCATGTCGCCGCCACCCTTGAACGGGCGCATCTCGGCCATCCGCTCGGCGCGCGCGTAGAGCGCACCCGACCCGGACGGTCCGTAGAGCTTGTGACCGGTGATAGCGTAGAAGTCGCATCCGAGTGCCGCAACATCGAGCGGCATGTGGACGGCGGACTGACTGCCGTCGATCACGGTCACGATGCCACGCTCGCGGGCGGCACGGCAGATCGGCGCGAGGTCGACCACTGTGCCGAGCACGTTGGACATGTGCGTGAGCGCGATGATCTTCGTCTTCGGTCCGATCGCTTGCAGAACACGCTCCGGATCCAAGTCACCGTTCACGTCCACGTCGACCCATTTGAGCACGGCACCGAAGCGCTCGCGCAGAAAGTGCCATGGCACGATGTTGGCGTGATGCTCCATCACGGAAAGGATGATCTCGTCACCCGGCTCGATCCGCGGCACGGCCCAGCCGTACGCCACCAGGTTGAGCGCCTCGGTTGAGCCCGTGGTGAAGATGACTTCCTGCTCGGAGCCCGCTCCGATGAAGTCTGCGATCTTCGCGCGCACGGCTTCGTAGTTCTCGGTCGCCAGATTTGAGAGGAAATGCAGTCCGCGGTGCACATTGGCATACTCGAACTCGTAGGCATGACGCACGGCATCAATCACCGCCTGAGGCTTCTGCGCCGAAGAGCCGTTGTCCAGATAAACGAGCGGCACGCCGTTCACTTCTCGCGCGAGGATCGGGAAATCTGCGCGGATGGTATCCACATTGTACATGGGGTCGTGTCCTAAGCGGCGATCATGGCATCGGCGCCGCAGCTCCAGCGACAGCACCGATTACAACAAACATGGCGATCGGCAGCCCAATCGCAACACCGAAGACGCCCCAGACGTTCTGGAACCGGTGTAATTCGGCGACATAGTTCGCAAGCAGCCAGAACCAAACGCCCGCTGTGAGAATCAGCATCACGGGCACAGCGACCGAGCCTTCCGAAATCTGCATGCTGAGCTGTCCGCTCTGGTCCTTCGCAATCTGCACGTTGCGCATCATTGCGACGGTCACAGGGGTCGTGATGCTCCAGACAAGATTGTGCCAGCCCACGATGACGTAGGTCTGCTTGAGTGTGCCGACGCCACCGGAATCCGCCCGAACCAGAAAATCGCGGAAGAGAGCAGAAAGAATACGCCGAGTTGGACGAAGGCAAGGGTGGCGTGAAGGGCGAGCGGGCTCACGTCTGAGCGCGCCTTCTCGCCGGGCACAACGAACAGCAGTATCGCGGAAATCAGATAGCCCAAGGCATAGAGCTGTAGCGCCACGTCGAGCCCGTAGGCTCCGGCAAGAAGCCTGCGGGCGGACTGTCTGGGCGCTAGAAATCCCTCGGCTATCCGCCGTGCCGTCTCAGCAATCACGCCTCTGGCAACCTCGCATAAACCGCGATCGTCGCAACCGCCAATACGATGGTCAGGAGCGAGAAGGCAATGAAAACAGGCGAGGTCTTGCGGAATTTTTGAGCTTCGGCAACACCCGCGGAGACGAAGAAGACGAAGGCCACGATCCCAATCGACAGTGGCGCGATCACGAAAACATCATCGCCCAGGAAAGGGAAATAGGGCTCGAGATGGCCGAAACCCGCGCCAATCAGCGCGCCGATCACGCCAATTGGCGACGCGACGAGGGATGCCCAGAAGACGCCTGTTCTCGTGTCTCGCCACGACCCTTTGCCGCCGAGTGCGCGGCACACAAGCCCCACAAATCCTGAGAAGCAGTAGAGTGTCGCGGTGCGCAACACGAAGACACCCAGCAGGATCAGGCCGATGTGAAGCGGGACCTCCTGGCTTGCGGCATCGCCCGGTGCAACGACGAGCGAGAGTGTGCGCGCCAAAAAGAAGATGACATCCGACAGGACGACAAAAACCAGGAGGCGCGCCTCGGAAGGGTTCTCTTCGATGAGGGCGCGCGTCGTCTTGCGCATGTCCCGATACGACAGGAGCATGCGGCTCCACACCGACATGCCCTGCAGCTGCTCCTGATCGTCACCGTGTTCTTCCCGGATATCCTCAAGCGTGATCTCGGGAAGTTCATTCACAGGAATCGTTCTGGCATCGCTCGATGTCATGCCAACCGCCCCCATTGCCGCGCACTCGCCATTTCCACTACCACAACGCTCTCAAGTCCTACCAGACTTTCCGTTAAGGGAGTGCAACCCACCTGACGATGAATATCAGAACAACCGGTGACGATATTGTGGCCAGTGCCGGCCAAACTCGGGAAAATCCGAACGCTTCGGTGAAGCAGAGCGCCAGCGCCCAGGCAAAGAATACAGAGCCGGCCTGGCCAAGAACGATGCGCACCAGCTGCGGCATATCCGAGATCGCGCCAGGCGCGAGCATGCTGAACACAAGGACCGGGGCCGCCACCAGGGCCGACCAGAAGAACGCAATGCGCCCTTCCCGCCAACTGCCGGTACCGCCGAACAGCCGCGAGATCAACGTCCCCGCCGCCGCGAGCCCGTAGTACAAAAGCGGCAGGAAAAACATCAGACTGACCGTCTGTTCCATGAAGCGTGCGACCAGGTCTTGCTGCCCCACGCCCATCTGCACCGTCTGTGCCAACCGCCCGGCCAGCAGGATGGCGGCGGCGATCATCGCGTAGGCGAGAAGCCGGGATTCGCCGGGTTGTGCAGCAAGCACACCGCGGATAGAGCCGCGCGGATCATGAAAGAACCGGGCCGCGCCCAGGACAATGCCCGGATGCGCCGTCATCTTGTGCGGCCATCCAAGCGGATCAACCCCGCGCAGCCATCCAGTCCGCGACAGCGGTGCGAACCATCTCGGCAATCTCGGGATCCGCGATCTCGAGGATCGCCTCCTCTACGAAGGCCGCCACCAGCATCGCCTCTGCTTCGGCCCGGCGAACGCCGCGCGAGCGCAGATAGAACAGGGCAACGGGATCGATTGCGCCTGTGGTCGACCCATGCGAGCAGGCCACGTCGTCGGCGTAGATTTCCAGCTCGGGCTTTGCGGAAAACTCAGCGCCATCGTTCAGAAGAACGGCCTGGCTTAACTGGTAGCCATCGGTTTTCTGCGCCCCTTCCCGCACGAAAATCTTGCCTTGGAAGACTGAGCGCGACGTTCCTGCAAGCACATTCTTGAATACCTGACGGCTTTCGCAGTGCTCTGAGCCATGAGTTACAAACACCGTGTTGTCGATATGGCTCGCGCCTTGAGCCATGACAGCACCGCCAATATGGCCGGATGCGTTGTCGCCGGTGAACTCCAGAACGATCTCGTTACGCGTCAGGGCGCCATCGGCAGTCAGTGTGAAGGTTTTCACCTGGCTGGACGCGCCTTGACGGATAAACAGATGGCTCGCCTCTGCGGCACGCGTTTCAGTCTGCAATCGGATGTGGTTGAGCACCGCACCATCGGCAACATCGATCTCGGTGACGCTGTTCCCTGTCGAGCCGCTCTCCAGAACCGTCAGTTCCGCACCAGGGCCAAGCCGGATCAGTTGACGGACCGGGCTTGCGCTGTTCCCTCCGCGTTCATATCGAAGGTGGATCGGGCGCGCCATCTTCTCCGAGACATCGAAGACCAGGCCGTCCGTCGCCGTGGCGGTGTTCAGGATTGCGAGCGGGCGTGCAACCTTTTCCTGCCCAGCAAGCTCGAGATGGCCGAAAAGCGCACGCGCGGCCGAGATATCCCGTGACAATGCGACCGATAGCGTTTGCGCCTCGAGACCCGGTGCCGTGAGATCACGTGCAGCATCGCCTTGGTACTGGCCGTCGATGAACTGGCAAACGACGGGGTCGGCAGCGGCGAACGGCAAAGGGTTCGATCCGATTGCGAGATCACCCGTTGTCTCTGTCGAGGGGGAGACCAACGCTTCGGGATCTGTATACTTCCAGTATTCATCGCGGCGAATGGGTGCCCCAGCATCGAGCAGACGTGAGCGCGCATAGGCGCGCACATCGCGGGCCCAACCCGCTTCACCCGTGGGCATTGGCAGCGCCGACAACAGCGTCTCGGCGGTGCGCCGCTTGGCGTCGACTGTCGCGTGAGCCACCATCTCAAGCCACCGAGGCCAAAATTTCGCCGTAGCCCTCGTTTTCCACCCGCAGTGCGAGCTCCGGTCCACCCGTCTCGACGATGCGGCCGTCCGCCATAATGTGCACGACATCGGGCGTGATGTGATCGAGCAGCCTCTGATAGTGGGTGATCACGAGGAACGAGCGACCTTCATCGCGAAGCGCATTCACCCCTGCCGAGACGAGCTTCATCGCGTCCACATCGAGACCCGAGTCGGTTTCATCGAGCACACACATTTTGGGCTCGAGAACGGCCATCTGAAGGATTTCGTTGCGCTTTTTCTCCCCGCCAGAGAAGCCGACATTCACCGGTCGCTTCAGCATGTCGGCGTCGATCTTGAGATCCTTTGCCTTCGCACGCACCAGCTTCAGGAACTCCGGCGCGGAAACCTCTGGCTCTCCGCGTGCCTTGCGCTGGGCGTTCATGGCCGTGCGCAGGAAGGTCATATTCCCGACACCCGGTATTTCGACCGGGTACTGGAAGGCGAGGAACAGCCCGGCGGCCGCGCGTTCCTCGGGTTCCATGTCGAGGAGATCCGCGCCGTCCAGCGACGCGGATCCCTCCATTACCTCGTAGCCGTCACGCCCCGCCAACACGTAGGACAGTGTCGACTTTCCCGACCCGTTCGGACCCATGATGGCGTGCACTGTTCCCGGCGCGATGGTCAGATCGACTCCCTTGAGGATCTGCTTGTCCTCTTCCTCCAGCATGACCTGAAGGTTCGTGATCTCCAGCATTGCTCTTCCCTCCTCCATCCGAGCCACGCCCGGAGTCGTCCTCATTGTTGATCGCAGTCGGGCGCTTTGTGACCGGCAGACTGTCGATGTTGCGGATCATTCCCGCCATTTCGTCGAACTCGATTGCAATTTCCTGCATGTCGTCAGGATAAGTCGAGATCATTGCATTGGTGAACGTACGAATCGCCACTCTCGCCACGGCAAGGCGGATCGTCGGATCCGCATCGATACGGTCGAGCTTGTTGATCGCCGCGCGAAGCACCTCGCTGATATCATCAGAGACACTGCCTTTGCGCGGGCCCAGCCCCGTGAGTTCGATGGTCTGTTCGGTCATCACCACGATCCTTTCTGGCTCAGCGACCCGACTTTGCCGGGTCATTTTCAGTTGAGGATCGCAGCCTTCACGCAAAACTCCTTCGATTCGGTTTATGGTTGATGGTGTGTTGATCGACGCTCAGGCGGCCTTGCGCACGGCATCCGTGACAACGCGCTCGAGCATCGTCAGGAAAATCTGCTCGCCACCCATGCCGGTGAGCGTATCTCCGCTCAGACACACAACTTCCCAGGTCTCGGCGCCGACTGCCTGTACGCGGCAGAACATGTTCTCGCCTTCCTGGGGGCGAATCTCGAATGACGTAACCGCCGTGTTCGGCTCGACCTTCACATCGTGCCCGTTCTCGCGAAGGTGCGCCTCGGCCACGGCGGCGAGGCTCATCAGTTCATCGCCCTGCTTGGTACTCTCAGACATGGTATCTCCTGTACTGCTCACTGCCGCGCCTGAGCTGGATGGCTCCTGCTCCGCACGTTTCTTCACTCGAACCTCAGCTGACGGTGACTGCCGTCCCGGACGCGGAGACCATGAGCATGTTGTTGATCACCTCATAGTCCAGATCGACGCCCACCACCGCATTGGCGCCTAAGGCGCTCGCCCTCTCCTGCATCTCGTCGAGGGCTGTCTTGCGTGCCTTGGCCAGTTCTTCCTCATACGCACCAGAACGCCCACCGAGGATATCGGTTACCGACGCGAACAGATCACGGATGACATTCGCGCCCAGAATGGCCTCGCCCACCACGATTCCATGATACGCACCAATACTCTGGCCCTCGATCGAGGGCGTGGTCGTCACAATCATTTGCAATCCTCAGAATATAAGACCGAGCACAAGACCCGCGACCGCCCCGTAGGCAATGATCAGCATCCAACCCTCGCGCTCGTGCACGGATTTCCCGGCGGTTTTCAGAATCCAGGGAATTGTCGCTCCGATCAGACCGCCAATGATCGCTCCGCCGATCATGATCTTCTCCTAGCCCACCGATCCTTCGAGGCTGATCGCAACGAGGCTCTGCGCCTCCATCGCGAATTCCATCGGGAGTTCCTGCAGGACCTCCTTGCAGAAGCCATTGACCACGAGTGCGACGGCTTCCTCCTCGTCCATCCCGCGAGACCGGCAGTAGAAGAGCTGATCCTCGTCGACCTTCGAGGTCGTCGCCTCATGCTCGGCCCGCGAGGACATGTTCTTCACCTCGATGTACGGCACGGTGTGCGCACCACACTTGTCGCCGATCAGCAGGCTGTCGCACTGGGTGAAGTTGCGGCTGTTCTGCGCTTTGGGGTGCATCGACACCAGACCGCGATAGGTGTTCTGTGCGCGCCCAGCAGAGATGCCCTTGGACACGATGCGCGACTTCGTGCGCTTGCCAAGATGGATCATCTTGGTGCCGGTGTCCGCCTGCTGCGCATTGTTGGCGATCGCGATCGAATAGAACTCACCCTGGCTGTCATCTCCGCGCAGGATGCAAGAGGGATACTTCCACGTCACCGCCGAGCCCGTCTCGACCTGCGTCCACATCACCTTGGAGCGGTCGCCCCGGCAATCAGCGCGCTTGGTCACAAAGTTGTAGATGCCACCCTTGCCGTCCTCGTCGCCAGGGTACCAGTTCTGGACGGTCGAGTACTTGATCTCGGCGTCCTCGAGGGCCACGAGCTCGACCACCGCCGCGTGCAACTGGTTGGTGTCGCGTTGCGGCGCGGTGCAGCCTTCGAGGTAGGACACATACGAGCCCTTGTCCGCGATGATCAGCGTGCGCTCGAACTGGCCGGTGTTCTCGGCGTTGATCCGGAAATAGGTGCTCAGTTCCATCGGGCAACGGACGCCCTCGGGCACGTAGACGAACGAGCCGTCTGAAAACACCGCGGAGTTGAGCGTCGCATAGAAGTTGTCCGACTGCGGCACGACCGAGCCGAGATACTTCTTCACCAGCTCAGGATGTTCGCGCAGCGCCTCTGAGATCGAACAGAAGATCACACCGGCTTTCGCCAATTCGTCCTTGAATGTGGTTCCAAGCGAGACCGAGTCGAACACTGCGTCCACGGCAACCTTGCGGCCTTCGACGGCAGCTTCCCCGGCCCCTTCGACACCAGCCAGGATCATCTGCTCACGCAACGGAATTCCCAGCTTCTCGTAGGTGCGCAGCAGCTCGGGATCGACCTCATCGAGGCTTTTGGGCTTCTCTTTGAACGACACGGGCTGGGCGTAGTAGTACTGCTCCTGAAAGTCGATCTTCGGGTAATCGACCATTGCCCACTCGGGCTCGTCCATCTGAAGCCAGCGCTGGTAGGCCGCGAGCCGCCACTCCAGCATCCATGCGGGCTCATTCTTCTTCTCGGAGATCAGGCGCACGATTCCCTCGTTCAGGCCCTTGGGCGCAAACTCGGTCTCAATATCGGATTCCCACCCGTGCTTGTAACGCTCACCCACGGAACGCACAGCATCTACGGTCTCTTGATCGACACCGTCTTTCACATTCACATCAAGTGCACTCATTGCGCTCTCCCTTACGCCGCCCGCGCCTTCCGACGGCGGTAGTGGTCGATCCATGCTGAAGCGAAGGTCATGACCTCTGCCTCGGTTGTCGTGGGTCCCATCGAGACGCGGATCGCGCTCGAGGCCGTGATTTCGTCGAATCCCATGGCGAGCAATACCCGGCTCGCCCTGTTGACCTTTCCGGAACTGCAGGCGCTTCCCGCGCTGACCGCTAAGCCCGAAAGGTCCATCTGCATCACCTGCGTCTCGCCAGCCCACCCTGGCACGGCAAAACATGAGGTGTTGGGCAAACGATCACTATCCTGACCAAAAAAGATGGTTTCTGGCGCGGTTTCGGCAAGTCGTTCTTCTAGAATATTTCTAAGTTTCTCGACCGGCTCCCATGCGCCGGCCCGCAGATCCCGCTCGGCCGCCGCGGCAGCAGCGCCGAAACCGGCAATTCCGATCACGTTCTCCGTGCCCGACCGGCGACCTTGTTCCTGGCCACCACCTTTCAGGGACGCGCAAACATCGATCCCCGACTTGACCCTGAGGCAGCCAACACCTTTGGGACCACCCAGTTTGTGGGCCGATACGATGCTGAAATCGGCATCAACGCCCTCGGTGACCCTGCCGACCGACTGAACGGTGTCGCACAAAGTGTAGAGGGTGCGGCCATCAGCGCCGTCTGCGCGTTCGAGGAAGTCCGCCACCGGCTGCAGGACGCCTGTCTCGCCAGAAGCCGTGGTGAGACACACGACGTGTTCTGCTCGTCGTGTCCAGTCAGCCGATTGACCCTGATCGGACGAGAAGGTCAGGACCGCTTCGCCAGAGGCAGATACGGGCAGGGCACCCGCTGTCCGGTTCTCCCAAACACAATCATGCTCGACAGGCCAAACGGCACCCAGATCGAACATTTTTGCGACGGTGGCGACAGCTTCTGTCGCGCCGCTCGTGAACACCACCTCCGATGGCTCGCACCCCACCAAAGCCGCCACCTGGCCGCGGGCTTTCTCGATGATCGCCTTCGCCGCCCGCCCCTCGGCGTGCACCGAGGACGGATTGCCGACAATGTCCATCGCCTCGAGCATGGCTGACCGCGCCTCGGGCCTGAGCGGGGCCGTGGCGTTCCAGTCGAGATAGATCCTATTCCCATCCAGACCGGTCACGCGGTTGCGTCCTCCAGCTCGTCAACGAATTCGATGAACTGCGGGACCGCCTGGCATGGTTGAACACGTCCCTCGATCACGTCGGCGATGCTCTTCGAATTCAGGAACACGTGGACCTGTGCCGAGAGCTCCTCCCATAACCCATGCGTCAGGCAGGCCTCATGGCTCTTGCCGCAGCCCTTGCCCTCTTCGTAGCGGCCATCGCACCCCATCGCATTGAGCCGCTCATCGACCGCGCTCATGATATCGGAAATCCGTGTTTCTGCCGGAGAACGAGACAGCAGGTATCCGCCGCCGGGGCCGCGTACTGATTCGACAAGCCCCGAGCGTCGCAGCTTCACGAAGAGTTGCTCGAGGTAGGCAAGCGAGATCTGTTGACGTGCCGAAATGTCTGCGAGCGCCACGGGCCCCGGAGCGGCATTCAGCGCAATGTCAGCCAGCGCGGTAACAGCGTAGCGCCCCTTTGTGCTGAGCTTCATGGACCCACTCCCTGCAATGAGCGTATCGACCCGGAACACCCCGGACGAGTCGTCGGGATATTGACCTTGACACGCTTGGCGGTTACGTCCCCGCAGTCGTATTTGCTGGCCGGCGCGGGGACGGTTCTGTTTAGAAGCGTTCTAGGTAATCCGACAAAAGAAGTCAAGCAAGGGGCTCGCACGGTCCCGTAGGGTGCGCAACCAAATGCCTGAGGTAAACTTTCCCGGCCCTGAAGGCCGGCTCGAGGGGCGCTATCACCCCCAGACCGACAAGGAAGCGCCAATCGCGCTTATCCTGCATCCGCACCCGCAATATGGCGGGACGATGAACAACCCGGTCACGTACAATCTCCACTACGCATTCAAGGACCTGGGCTTCACGGTGCTCAGGTTCAATTTCCGTGGCGTGGGACGAAGCCAGGGAGAATTCGATCAGGGGATCGGCGAGCTTTCAGACGCGGCATCCGCGCTGGATTATCTGCAGGCGATGCACATGGCCGCACGCGCCTGTTGGGTGGCAGGGTTTTCGTTCGGCGCGTGGATCGGCATGCAGCTTTTGATGCGACGACCGGAGATCAACGGTTTTATCTCCGTCGCGCCCCCGGCGAACCTCTACGATTTCTCTTTCCTCGCACCCTGCCCGTCATCCGGGCTGATCATCCACGGCGGTGCCGACCGCATCGTCCCGGGCGAAGAGGTGAACAAGCTTTCCGCGAAGCTCAAGTCGCAGAAGGGCATCACCATCACGCACAAGACAGTTCCGGGGTCCAACCATTTCTTTGAAACCGGAATGGAAGAGATGATCACAGACGTTAAGGGCTATGTGCAGATGCGGATGGTCGAGGGCGGTCGCTAGTCCTAGGGATAAGCGACCCGGCCACCGCAGACGGGTTCGCGGCAGCCGGTTGTCGAAGGCGCTGACGTCGGCAGTCCCCTGAGAACGCGGACCGCGAGATAGGCAAAGGCCTGCGCCTCCAGCATGTCGCCATCGAGCCCCACCACCTCGACCGGATCCACCGGTGCGTCGAGACGGTCGGCGAGCATCCGCATCATTGTCTTGTTCAAGCGCCCCCCGCCGCAGACCAGCCATCGTGACGGAGGTGACGGCATGTGACGAATGCTCGATGCCACGCAATGCACGGTGAAGGCGGTCAGCGTCGCGGCGCCATCGTCAATCGTCAGTCCCTCCATCGCGCCGAGCACACCGTGGAAATCATTGCGATCAAGTGACTTTGGCCCGGGCTTGCGCAGATAGGCTTGACCCGAATTCGTGTTGAGGCGGTCGCGATGCACCCGGCCGTTCTCGGCAGCGGCGCCGTCCCGATCCATCGGAGCCTCGACCCGCGCCTGCATCCAATCATTGATCAACGCATTTCCCGGACCGGTATCGAAGGCAAGCAACGCGCCGTCTTCCTCCGGCACTTCTTTCGAGGGCTCCACCCAAGTGACGTTGGCCACCCCGCCAATGTTCAGAAATGCCAATGGCTCGCTCGCACCGATCCGCTTGGCCAAGGCGAAATGGTAGAACGGCGCAAGCGGCGCTCCTTGCCCGCCTGCCTGAACATCCGAGGTTCTGAAATCCGTGACGGTCGCAACGCCCAGTTGTTTTGCCAGAGCAATTCCGGTCGCGGCACCTGATGCGACCTGCAGGGTGAAATTCTCCTCTGGCCGATGACCAAGGGTCTGACCATGAACACCCAGAGCGCCAACCAAACGTTCGTCGAATCTGCAATCATCCGTGTCGCGGAGCCAAAGCGACATTTCGTTGGTTTCGGCGCACAGATCGGTTCGGGCCAGGTCGAGCACGGCATCGCGGTAGTCAGCTTCCAGCTCGCCAGCAAGTTTCATGAAACAGTCGTTCATGTCTCCGGCAGCATGAAGACGTCGTGTCAGATCACTGGGCACGTCAAGCGCCTCAACCGTCTGTTGCATTGCCTCGCGGATATCGTGCGGGTCTGCCCACCCGAAGTCCCGCGCAGCGGATGGCCCGAATGCGAAAATGCTCTGGCCATCCGTTTGCAGCGCCGCCGCGTCAACTCCATCCATGGAGGTCCCAGACATCAGTCCAATGGCCCAGATCGGCTGGTCAGTGTCGACGTGGATGGTCTTTTCTTCCAACGCACCCTCCGCTATCACGCGCTCCATTCATAAAGGGACGGACTGATGACGTACCAGCCGAAATCGGAGTTCCTGCGCGTGATGATCGAGCGCGGGTTCCTGCAGGACTGCACAGACATGGAGGGGTTGGACCAGGCCCTCATGGCAGGCGTCGTCCCCGGCTATATCGGTTTCGATGCGACGGCGACATCCCTTCATGTCGGCTCGCTGATGCAGATCATGATGCTGCGCTGGCTGCAGAAAACCGGGCACCGCCCGATTGCTCTGATGGGGGGCGGGACGTCCAAGATCGGCGATCCCTCGTTCCGGTCGGATGAACGCACTCTGATGACCGATGAGACAATTGCGACCAACGTCGCGGGCATCCGGCAAGTATTTGATAAATATATTGATTTCTCGGAAGATCGCGCCATCATGGCGAACAATGCGGATTGGCTGGACGGTCTCGCTTACATCCCGTTCCTGCGCGAGGTCGGGGCGCTGTTCTCGGTCAATCGGATGTTGAGCTTCGAGAGTGTCAAGTCGCGGCTGGACCGCGAGCAATCGCTGAGCTTTCTCGAATTCAACTACATGATCCTTCAAGCCTATGACTTCTCGGAACTGAACCGCCGCTACGGATGCCTCTTGCAGATGGGCGGCTCCGATCAGTGGGGCAACATCGTCAACGGGATCGACCTCAGTCGACGGATGAATGGGGCGGAGGTGTTCGGCCTGACCTCTTACTTGCTCACAAAATCGGATGGATCGAAGATGGGCAAATCGGCGTCGGGTGCGATCTGGCTGAACGAGGACATGCTAAGCCCCTACGAGTTCTGGCAATTCTGGCGCAACACGCTGGACGCGGATGTCGGGCGGTTCCTCAGGCTCTACACTGAACTCCCACTTGACGAGGTTGCCCGGCTGGACGCGCTCGAAGGGCAGGAGATCAACGAGGCGAAGATCATCCTTGCCAATGCGGTCACGGCGATGTGCCACGGCACGTCGGCGGCGCAGGCCGCCGAGGCGACAGCGCGCGAGACCTTCGAAGTGGGCGGCGCAGGTGCCGATCTGCCAACGATCACTCTGGAAACACGGGATTTCTCCGAGAGCGGCATTTCGATCGCGCAACTGTTCGTCCGCTCGGGGCTTGCGGGTTCCGGTAAGGAAGCGCGGCGTCTGATCGAGGGCGGCGGCGCAAAAGTCAACGATGAGGCCGCCTCGGATCCGGGCCGGATGATCGTGCCCGACGAGCTGTCCGAGCCGCTTAAGCTAAGCGCAGGAAAGAAGCGCCACGCACTGGTGCGTCTCGGCTGAGGCGCTGAAGTTTCAGGATATGGCAGGCGTGCCGCTCGCGTGCGGCACCTGTCCTGCATCAGTATGGCAGACGTCTGACAAGTTTAGATATCGAGTATCATCAGTTCCCGTGCCGACGCCGTTGGCATTGTGAGTGATTCCAGCAAAGGCTGATCTGGCGATCGTCTTTGCTGCGACTGCTACGATGGTGGCTTTCACTCCATCACCCCGTCGGACATCTTCTGTCATGCGAACAATCACAAGAATACTTCATGTTAAAACCAAAAGCTGCACGAAACCAGCTGCTCATGACCTGCAAGACAAGTAATTCAAGCCAAGGTCGCTGGGCGGGTGGGTCGCTCAATCCATGACATCGTACAGTTCTATTTCCGTGCCGTCCTCGATCCCAGTGTAGAAGCAGGTTGGGCGATTTGTGTGGCAAGCCGGGCCCACCTGATCGACGAGCAGCAGAAGACAGTCCCGATCGCAATCGATCCTAAGTTCAACAAGTCGCTGGGTGTGTCCCGAAGTTGCCCCCTTGCGCCAAAGCTCTGCCCGCGATCGCGACCAGTAGGTGACCTGACCGCTGCTCAGGGTGGCATCAAGGGCAGCTCGGTTCATCCATGCCATCATCAGCACGGCGCCGGTGTCATGTGCCTGGGCTATTGCCGGGATGAGACCGCGACTGTCGTAGCTCAAACTGTCGAGATCAAATCCGTCCTTTGCCGTCCCAGAAGACATCTCTCACCCTTCTCTGTTACACCGGGGCTTTTCCGGCGACGTTTGCAGGGCTATCTACGTCAGCAAGCGGGAGGCGTCCATGTCTGCGGTCGAACAGGATCTGATGAAGTTGTACTCGCAGCGCATCCTTGCGCTCGCGGCCGAAATTCCGAGGACCGGAAGGCTCGAGAACGCCGAAGGCAGTGCCATGCGCCGGTCTCCGTTGTGCGGGTCAACTGTCACTGTCGACGTGACCCTCGCCGATGGCAGGATCACGGAATTTGCCCAGGACGTGAAGGCTTGTGCGCTCGGCCAGTCCTCGGCGTCGGTGCTGGGCTCAGAGGTGATCGGACGGACACGCGGCGACATCGAGGCCGCGAGAGATCAACTTCAGGCGATGCTCAAATCTGATGGCGCGGCACCGACCGCACCTTTCGAAGCGTTGCACGTGCTCGAACCGGCCCGGGACTACAAGAACCGGCACGCCTCCATACTCCTTGCTTGGGACGCCACGCTTGCGGCGATCGATGCGACATACGCTGGGCAGTGAAACACCGGGAGAGCTAGGCGGCGAGCGCAACCTTTTCCGCTGCGGCGTCAGGAAGCACCAACCGGAAGATACACCCTCTCCCCGACTCAGGGTCATCGATCTCGATACGGCCACCCCAACGTGAAACGATCTTGTGGATGAAAGCCAGGCCCATGCCGCTTCCTTCCACGCTGTCGCGCGGTTTCAGCGTGCTGAAGATCTCGAACACCTTCTCGCGGTGCTGAGGGGCTATGCCGGGACCATCATCTTCCACCTCGAAGAACACCGTGCTCCGCTCGCGCCAGCCGCGCACGGAGACGCATCCGCTTGCCTGATCGTGATGCTTGATCGCGTTCGAGATCAGATTGCGGAACACCGTATCGAAGGCCGTCGGGTTCAGCCGCACGCTGGGCAGTGATCCCTCGATGTCTACGCGAAACTGCTCCGGCACGGCGAGCAGGCTGAGAATGTCACTGATTCTCGTCTGTGGGTCGATCTCGCTCACGGCAAGCTCGGCGCCCCCGAGGCGCGCATACTCGAGTAAATCGGCGAGCAACGCGTCCATACGCTTCGCCTGAACGGTCATCGCCGTCAGATGTTGTTGCACTCCCGCGTCGATCTGTACGCCGGCGTCCGCCAAATCCTCGCCCACCCACTTGGGCAGCGTCATAAGGGCGCGGAGCGGCGCTCGAAGGTCATGTGCGGCGATGTTCGCGAAGCGCTCCAGTTCCTCATTCGCCTGCGTAAGGCGTTGATTGAAGGTCTGCAGCGCGGCCTCACTGCGTTTCACTCGTGTCAAGTCTACTCTGGTCGCAACGTACCACCCACCAGGGATAGCGTAGTCCTTTGCTCCGAGCACGCGTCCATCTGAGGTGATCTCAATTGCCTCGCGGACCAGCCCGCTCCGCAAGCGATCGGTCGCCGCATCAGCGAACACGTCGATCTCGTTATCGTTCATCGCATGCGTTACGGCACCCGATCGGTAGGTTGCCGCGATCAGTTCATGCATCGTTACTCGGCGTTTCAGTAGCGGGACAAGAGAGGGAAAGCGTCTCTCCATCTCTCGATTCCACCGCACCACCCGCATTTTCTGATCAAAGAGCACGAAAACGATATCGACCCCATCCAAAGCACTGCTCAGGATGCGTTCCTGTGCTTGCGCTGCTGCCGACGCCCGCGCGCGTGTCCGATTGATCAGAACCAGAATCGTGAGTGCTAGAATCAAAGCCGTTCCCGTGATGAGCCAGGCGATCTTGGGATCGCGCCAGATCGAGTACGTCTGTCCGAACCAGCGCTCAGCCAGCCGTGTGATGCTTCCGTTCGCCACAACCTGAGCAATGGCGAGGTTCAGATCTGCGCGCAGTTCTGGCCGGTCATTTGGCACCATGAAGCCCGCCGAGAGCCGTGACAGAGGCTTGCCCAGCTCCCGCACGCGACGATCCATTCCCGCCTTGTGCACCATGCGCATGAACGGGTCTCGCGCTTGTGTAACAGCATCCACTTCCCCCGAGAGCAAGGCGACAAACGTCGATGACATTTGCGGCATGACCACGGGTTCGAGCAGCGGCAGCCGATTGCGCAAAACCTGGGCGGTGGATGAACCAGCGGTCACGCCCACCCGAGCTCCCACCAGTTCCTCGGGGCGCGTGTAGCGATCTTCATCTGCGCGCACGAAAATGGAGGTCTCGAAATTCCAGATTGTACTGGTGAAGGATGCGACTTGCTGGCGCTCCGGTGTCACCCCAAAGAGCGACGTCGCATCGATCTCGCCCGCGGTTAGCAGCTCAAGCGCACCAGACGGATTTCGGGCGGGGACGAGCACCAGTTCGTACCCGGCCCGCTCGGCCAGAAGCCGCATCACATCGATCGAAAATCCCTCGGCAACACCGTCGCGGCGTGTCACCGAGTATGGAGGAAACTCGGTGTAACCCATGCGCAATACCGGTTTGGCCTCCGCCGTCGCGCCGCTGGGAGCAGAACGTAGGGGTTCACTGTCAGAGACGGCGATCGACGCGACCGCGGCGAGCACGCCCGCCAATACGAGCCCTATGAAAAATCGGACATACCGAGACGCTCGCGCAATCATGATGACGCTTCCACACTCGTTCTTTCTGAACGCGTGTGCGGGTCATGCCACAAGATCCGTTACCAAGCCGAAAACACGCACCAAAGCCTTGGTGTCGACGTGATCGAAATCCCCTAAAACAAGAATCAAACGCCGCCCATTCAACTGGACAGCGCGAGGTGTGGTGATTATACGTTTTTGACCTGTGCACGGGTCAGCGCAGTCTCGTACCGCGAACACAAATTTCAGACAAATGTCTGCTTGGACGCGGACTTCAACCAAATAAACGACTCGATCGACGAGGGGTGATGATGTCCAACGTTCCGACTTTTTTGCCGCCTCTGCTTGGCCTTGGCGGGCTCGGCTGTGCGTACTTCCTCTACCAGACGGTAATGAAGTACCCGGAAGGCGAAGAACAAATCAAAAAGATCGGCGACCAAATCCATTTGGGTGCCATGGTCTTCATGAAGCGTGAGTACACGCTTCTGGCGGCATTCTTGGCGGTTCAGGTTGTCCTGACATTCATCTTCCTGGACGCCAGTGTCGCAATTGCCGTGGTGGTCGGCGCCCTGTCATCATCTATCGCCGGATGGCTCGGGATGTACTCGGCCACAAAGGCCAACGTGCGCACAGCCACGGCGGCCCAGCAGGAAGGTGCCTCGAGCGCACTGACAGTCGCATTCTTCGGCGGGTCGATCATGGGCCTCTGCGTCGCCTCGCTGGGCCTGATCGGGCTTGGCGGTCTCTACATGTTCCTCGGCGGCGACGCGCATTCCCTGGAAGGTTTCGGCATGGGCGCATCTTCGGTTGCGCTGTTCTCGCGCGTCGGCGGCGGCATATACACCAAGTCGGCGGATGTGGGCGCGGACCTCGTGGGCAAGGTCGAAGCCGGTATTCCCGAGGATGATCCGCGCAACCCAGGCGTCATCGCAGACAATGTTGGAGACAACGTCGGCGACGTTGCCGGAATGGGCTCGGACATTTTCGAGAGCTATTGCGGTTCGATGATCGCCACCATCGCCATTGCGGCGACACTCACCGGCACAGTCACCGAGGAGGTCCAGAGCGCGATGATGGCGCTTCCTCTGGGTCTCGCAGCGATTGGTCTCGTCGCTTCGGTGATCATGATTTTTGTCGTCAAATCACAGTCAGGTGCCGCTCCCGCAACCGCCCTGCGCACAGGCACATTGGGCGCGCCCGTGCTGTTTCTCGCAGGCGCTTATCTCCTCATCAGCACGCTTGGGCTCGACACCAACATCTGGTTCGCTGTGCTCAGCGGCGCGGTGGGTGGCGTCGCCATCGGTCTGATCACCGAGTACTACACAGCAGCAGCACCCGTCCGCAAAATCGCGAACTCGGGTGAGACCGGACCGGCGACGGTGATGATCACCGGCCTTGCGGTCGGCATGCAATCCGTGGTGCTGCCCATCCTCTGCCTGGCGGGCATCATCTTTGCCTCGACCGAGCTCGCCGGATTGTACGGTGTCGGCATCGCGGCCGTCGGCATGCTGGCGACAGTGGGCATCACCATGGCGATCGACGCCTATGGACCGGTTGCGGACAATGCTGGTGGCATCGCCGAGATGGGCGGGATGGGAGAAGATGTCCGCGCCATAACCGACTCGCTCGATGAACTTGGCAACACCACGGCAGCAATCGGCAAAGGCTTTGCGATCGGTGCGGCGGCGCTTGCCGCTCTGGCGATCATCGCCGCCTTCGTTCAGACGGTCGCCAGCAACAACGAGGGCTTCCAGCTGATCCTCTCCGATCCAATGGTGCTGGTTGGCCTGTTCATCGGCGGCACGATCCCGTTCCTGATCTCATCGATCACGATGACCGCCGTGGGCGATGCTGCGTTCGATATGATCAACGAGATCCGGCGTCAGTTCAAAGAAATCCCCGGGCTGATGGAGGGCACGGCCGAGCCTGATACGGCGAAGTGCGTGGACATTGCCACCACGGCGGCCCTCAAACGGATGATGCTGCCTGGTGTCATCGCTGTCGGAGCGCCACCCGCAGTGGGGCTCATCATCGGACCGGAAGCGCTGGGGGGCATGCTCGGTGGTGCGCTGCTCGGCTGCGTTCTCATGGCTCTGATGATGGCGAATGCCGGTGGCGCCTGGGACAACGCCAAGAAGTACGTCGAGAAGGGCAACCTTGGCGGCAAGGGCACCGAGACCCACGCAGCCGTCGTTGTCGGCGACACCGTGGGCGATCCGTTCAAGGATACGTCCGGTCCGTCGATGAACATCCTGATCAACGTCATGGCCATTGTCAGCCTCGTGATTGCGCCCCTGCTCTAGGCGCCTGCTGCGTTCCAAGCCTAACCAAAGCGACGAGATATGCCCGGGTTCACGCCCGGGCATTTTTCCGTGCAATGCATGCTTGATTTCTTGTGCAGCGCAGCATAACCCCGCCACATCCAGTAAGCTCAGGAGCGACCCATGCGTATCGAAGCCATTCCAACGGGCAAAAACCCGCCGGACGACATCAACGTCATCATTGAAGTACCGATCGGCGGCGAGCCCATCAAGTACGAGCTCGACAAGGACTCGGGCACCCTCTTTGTCGACCGGTTTCTCTACACGCCGATGCGCTATCCGGGAAACTATGGTTTCGTGCCGCACACGCTCTCGGACGACGGCGACCCGATCGATGTGCTGGTGGCAAATACCCGCCCTCTCGTTCCCGGTTGCGTGATCTCCTGTCGCCCCATCGGTGTGCTCGTCATGGAGGACGAGAAGGGCCAGGACGAAAAAATCGTCGCCGTGCCCTCGACCAAGATCACACGCCGCTACGAGAAGGTGAGTGAGTTCTCCGATCTGCCGGAAATCACCCGCGATCAGATCAACCACTTCTTTGAGCACTACAAGGATCTCGAGCCCGGCAAGTGGGTGAAGGTCCAGAACTGGGCTGATGCAACACGAGCGCGCGAGATGATCGAAGAAGCTATCAAACGCGCCCAGGACTGACGTGGGCGCCCTCCGACCGGCGCTCGCGCCGGTCACGTGACTCCGACGTGCCGGAATCATCCCGGCACGTCACCGCTCTGCAGGCTATACCGCGCGCGTGTCTCGCCAACCGACCTCGCCCAGCACCGCACCATATCCGCGGGCAACGCGCATCTTCCCACCATACCCCTTGGCCAGCATCAGGCGATGCACCTGAGGCAATCGCCAGCACGGCACGTGCATCACCAGATGATGCTCCAGGTGATAGTTCACCCAGTAGGGTGCGATCAGGAGGCGCGCCAGGAAGCCGGCCCGAGTGGTGCGCACGTTTCTCAGCGGATCCCCGGAGATCTCTGTCCCGCCATGTTCGGCAATGTTTCTCAGGCGCACGACGAGCTGAAACCAAGTGAGCAGGGGCACCAGCCAGAAGGCAATCCACCACCACCAGGCTCCCATGGCCCAAAGCACCGCAAACAAGATCACGTTCACCGCGAACGCTGGACGGAGGTCGCTGGTCTTGAAGGCCTGGGCCAGTTCCACCCCTTCGATTGCATCCCTGTCCCAGGCGAGTTGGAACGACATCCTCAGCTGCGCCGCAAGCTGCTTCAGGCCGGTTTGTCCCGTGATGTCGCGCAGGAACTTTCGGACAAGGCTCGCACGGGTGGTCGGAAACTTCGCTGCAAGCGCGAGATCCGGGTCGTTCTCGGTTTGCGTATGCCGGTGATGGGTCAGGTGATAGCGCCGGTACGATGGCAAGTCGGCCAGAATCGGGCGCGCGCACAGCCATTGACCCACGAGTTCATTCGCACGCTTGTTTGCAAACAGTGCATTGTGGGCCGCATCATGCATCAGGATTGCCAGGCCAAGCTGGCGCGAACCGATCAGCATCACCGCCACCAGCCACGTCAGAACCGACGGCCAGACCGCGAACACCCCGATTGCAAGCGCAATCACGCCATAGCAATGTGCCACGAGCAACACACCCACCGCGTCCGATCGACGTGCAAGCGGGCGGATGTCTTCCGCGCTTAGGAACGTTCTTCCGGCGACCATGACATGTTCCTCCGGCGTTCATTTTAGCACCGGATGCGCGTGGGGACCATATTGCCTGCTTGACATGCCATGCCATCGTTCCGAAAATCTGCTGCATGGGGCTGCGAGCGCCCCATCAGGCGCCAGCCCAAGTTTCGCATCCTGACAACCGCTCAAGCGGAGGATGCTTCATGGCGTCACCATCGGAAATATCTGCCTCCCGGCTCGCCGGGCTGATCGGCACACCTCGGTGCCCGGCCCTTGTGGACATCTGCATCGATGCGGACTTCACCGCAGATCCCCGCTTCATTCCCGGCGCATTTCGGCATCCGTTTGAGGGGACCGTCGAACTTGCAGACCGGCTCGCCGGACGGGAGGTCGTGGTGATCTGCCAGAAAGGGCTCAAGCTTTCGATGGGCAGTGCCGCGATCCTGCGATCGATGGGAATGGCGGCGAGATATCTTGCAGGCGGGAACTTTGCCTGGCGCGGCGCGGGTTTGCCTCTGATACCCGCCGCGAACGTTCCGAACAGGAATGCGGATGGCGAAACACTTTGGGTCACCTCGCACGAGCCAAGCGTCGATGGTCTCGCCTGCAGCTGGCTGATCCGGCGCTTCATCGATCCCGCCGCACGCATCTTGCGCGTTGCGCCTTCAAACGTCCTGGCCGTTGCCGACAGGTATGAGGCCACGCCGTTCAGCGTCGCGGGAGCCAGATGGGAGCCGCACGGGGCCGAGACAACGTTCGATGTGATGATCGGAGAGTGCGCATTGAAAATTGATTCACTGGTGCGCCTGGCGGACATGGTCCGCGATGCCGCTGGCGCGAACCCAAATCACGCAGCGCAATCAGCGGGATTTCATGCGGCCGCACAGGGCATCTTTCAGCTGTACCACAACGATGTCGAACTCCTCGACGCAGGTGTGTCGTTGTGTGATGCCTTCTACTGCTGGTCTCAGAACACCGCACGGAGAGAAATCGGGCAATCGGGTTCCTCAGTCACCACATGACCCTTCGGCCCCTTGGAAAACCGCTGAATTCTGCTAGGGCAGTCAGACGTTTCCGAGGGGTCATCCATGCTCTACGAAACCGCAGAAGCCTACCTCGCCGCCCCGCGCAAGGCCGTGGCACTGTTCGGCATGTCCGGCGTCGGCAAGTCACGGACCGCACGGATGCTGCGCGAGGCCGGTTCGTGGTTTCACTACTCTGTCGATTACCGCATCGGCACGCGCTACATGGGCGAGCATATCGCCGACAACTTCAAGCGTGTGGCCATGCAGGTGCCGTTTCTGCGAGAACTGCTGATGTCGGACTCTGTTCACATCACGTCCAACCTGACGTTTGAGAACCTGGCACCGCTCTCCACCTATCTCGGCAAACCGGGCGATCCGGATAAGGGCGGAATTCCGTTCGAGGACTACCTTGGCCGCCAACGCCAGCACCGCGAGGCGGAGGTCAGCGCAACACTCGACACCGCGCATTTTTTCGACCGCGCGGAATCGATTTACGGCTACCCGCACTTTCTCTGTGACACGTCAGGCTCGCTCTGCGAGGTCGTCGACCCCGACAATGCTGAGGATCCGGTTCTGTCTGCGCTATCGCGCGCCTCGCTGCTCGTGCAGATACGCGACACGGACAAACTCGTCGAAGAGCTGACACGCCGCTTCGATCGCGCACCAAAGCCGATGTACTACCCGGAAGCCTATCTGTGCGAGAGTTGGTCCTCCTATCTCGGCACGTATGACCTGGAGGAGCGAGACGTCGATCCCGACGACTTTATCCGTTGGGGGTTCCGCCGGCTGATCGCACATCGGCGGCCAAAATATGATGCGATCGCACAGCGCTGGGGAATTTCGGTGGCCGCGGATGACATTGCCTCGGTCCGTGATCCTCAGGATTTCGATGCATTGATCGCGGGCAGGCTGCCTCGAGGTTCGTAAGACATGTCACCTGTTGAGCGGTTGATGCAGGACGTCGCCGCCCACGATATCGATCTCCCGCCAGCGGAATGGAGGAAGCTGCGCCAGCAACTGACCGAAACTCAGTATGCGAAGCGCGACGTGATCTTCAGTCAGGCGCAGATCGCAGACCGCGTGCTGTTTGTCTCAGCGGGGATTGCGGCCTCTGAACAGGCGCACGCGGACGGATCGAGCGGGATTGCCAGGTTCTTCGAGGCAGGACATCTGTGCACCAACCTGACCAGCGCAATGCACAGAGCCCCAGCAGAGGATACGTTGGTGGCGATCACCGACGTCGAGGGCGTGATTTTCCCACTGGACCTGCTCCTGCAGGCCTACCTGGACGGTGTACAGTTCGGCCGGTATGTCCGCTTGAAGCTGCTGGAGACATTGGCCTTCGACAAGGAGGTGATCTGCGCAAAAACGCACAACCGCACAGAAGACCGGTATCGCTTTCTCGGTGACCGCCATGCGCGCATCATCGAAGATGCACCGGCCAAGTGCATCGCGCAGTTCATCGGCATCACCCCGCAGGGCTTGAGCAGATTTCTCCGCAAGCGCCGACAGGGTTAACCGAGGTGAACGACATCTGACGCGCACAACGTAGGCTCCTCCCGCACATCAGCGAGAGGATATGGTCGTGACCCAACTGCAGATGCCGCCGGAACGGGATTTTGGCTGGGAGCTGAAACCCACCTCGTCGACGCATTTCGAGATCAATGAACGTCCAAACGGTCAGTACAGCGTTGTGCTGAACCACGCCTTGCTGCGTGGGGTCACGTCCGAAATGCTCCACTGGTGGTTCTTGCACTTCCCATCACTTCGGGTCGAGCTTGAGGACATCGCAGGTTACGGGTCCGATCCCGTGCCGGCTTACCTTCTGTGGCACCCATCGGATCACGTCGACGCGGTGCTGAAGGGCAAGACCGGTCCCGGCGGCACTTCGCGGGCCGGTGCGAAGATTCATATTCAGGAGGCCATGCAGTATCAGAAGTATGGCTGGCGCTTTCCGGTCGACGCGGTCTTGTCAATCTTCTACTGCGCCGGCGATGGCTGGGCCATGGGTCGCGCACTCCCGATCTTGGGCAAGGTAATGTGCCTGCGCATCCACTACAGGGACGTCGTCGAAGGAGGGCAGCATCTCGGTGTCCACTATCACTATGAGGTGGTGATCGGCGCGACCGGAAGCGGTCCCCTCATCCGCGCGTTCAATCGACGGCTCACAGCGCACTACCCGCCGGAGTTCTTCGAGGCCTGGCATCTGCACAACACGATCGAAGTCGGCGTGTTCGAGAACTTTCTGCCCGCCTTGTATGCACTGCGCGCGGCACCCCGGCTTCGCTTCGCTCGGGACATGGATGCGCGCCCACCATCGCCCGCAACCCAGACCGGTCATGACAAGGCTCTTTTCAAGTTGCGAACCGACCTCTATCGCGGCACCGGCAACCCGTACGCCGTGCAGAACGCCGAAGGATCGAGTTTTCTCTGAGCGTCGGGTCTTGCGCACGGCAATGTGAGATCACCTTCACAACCGGGTTCGGCAACGCTAGGTACTACGCCCAACCAAGCGGAGCCCGAGAATGCCGATCAAGATCCCCTCGACCCTTCCCGCCCACGACGTGCTTTCGCGCGAGGGTGTGATGGTGATGTCGGAGGAGACCGCGCTGCGTCAGGACATCCGGCCACTGCAGATTGCGCTGCTGAACCTCATGCCGAAAAAGGTGCAGACCGAGACCCAGATCGCACGGCTTATCGGCGCGACCCCGCTTCAGATCGAGCTCACCTTGATCCGCATGTCGGACCATCGGACGAAAAACACCTCGGACGAGCACATGTCGGCATTCTACCGCCCGTTCACCGAGGCGGCTGACGAGATGTTCGACGGGCTGATCATAACAGGCGCCCCGATTGAGCATCTGCCTTTCGAGGAAGTGACATACTGGGATGAGCTCTGCCGCATCTTCGACTGGACGCAAACGCACGTGCACGCAACCTATGCAATCTGCTGGGGCGCGCAGGCGATGTTGCATCACTTCCATGGCGTGCCGAAACACGCACTGGACGAGAAGGCATTCGGATGCTTCAGGCATCGGAATCTTGCACCTGCATCGCCCTACCTGCGGGGCTTCTCGGATGACTTCGCCGTACCGGTGAGCCGCTGGACCGAAATCAGAGTCGATGATTTGCCGAAGGGCCGTGGACTGAACCTTCTGATGCACTCGGAGCTCGTGGGACCGTGCCTCATCGAGGATCCAGCGCATCGCGCCCTCTACATGTTCAATCACCTTGAATACGACAGCGACACGCTGAAGCAGGAGTTTGATCGCGATGTCGCCGAAGGCGTTCCGGTGAACATCCCGGTCAACTACTACCCCGACAATGATCCATCAAAGCTGCCATTGAATCTGTGGCGCAGTCACGCTCACCTGCTGTTCGGCAACTGGATAAACCAGATCTACCAGACAACCCCCTACCATCTGAACGGTATCGGCGACTGACGAAGGATGTGAAGGTGCTATTCTGACCCTGCGGCGGGGCAGTCGTCGTTCGGCGTTGCGAAGACGACACCCGTTCCGCCGACACCACCGTCGGTCTCCTCATCACCCGGGCTTTGGCACGCCGGAGGCTCGGGCGCAGGTTGCGGGCCTGTGGCACATCCGGTCACGGCAAGCACGATCGCGAGTGCGATGATGACAGGCAGGCGCATCAGCTCGTCTCCCGAGTTGTGTCAGCAGTCGATCCTTCGCGATAGACGAACGCGCCGGCCCGGAAACGGCCTTCGTGCCCGCCCGTGGCCCGATCGGCCCTCTGAAGTTCAAGCGCCAGCGAGTTCAGGTCTGCAAGCGCGGATGCCTGGAGTTCCCTTGCACGCGCTTCCAGCAAGTCAAGCGACCCCTCGGAAAGACGATTGTAGTGCACGGCGCGCTCAAAAAACGGGGCCTCTCTGGGCGCTGCCAAAACGTTCGTTATCGCCGCGGTCGCATGATCCCCGAGATTGGCACCGAGATACCCGAGCCGGGCCGAGCCGTCCTCCGGGACCATTGACGTTCGGATCAGCGAGACTATTCCGCCCGTGGGATGTTCGGCAATCATCGAGAGCCGTCGCAGTTCGTCGAGGATCGTGCGGGCATGCAGATCACGACTGACCTCTGCCACAAGCGTCTCGAATGACAACGCCCCTGGCTCGGCTGCTCGCGGGAGGGGGCGTGGTTCACCGGCTGAATCCTGATAGCGCGCATCGGAGCTCCAAAGCGCGACGATTCGGGGAAGCGGGCCCGCAAGAGGTGCCAACGGCGCCGACACGCCCCGCAACATTTTGATATCCTTGCGTTGGAGTCCTGTCAGAAGCGCGAGCCGGCTGTCGGTCATCCGCTTCCCGGTCAGCGAAAACCCCTCCTCGGCAGCAGAAACATACAGGCCTTTCAGCTGCTCGATCAGCGTCGGGAATCGCACACCGCGAGCGATGCAGAATCGGATCAGCGGTCGAAAGATCCGGGCGAGTGCCAGTGTCAGCGGGTCGTCTGGTGTCACCGTCGCACCTCATCACTTAAAATGGGTTACTACCCCATTTTTGATTGACGTCAAGCGGCGACTCTGAAAAATGGGGAATCAGCACATTTATGGAGGGAACGATGCGGAGACTTGCCGGACTGCTCACCTGCCTCGCGATCACCGCGTGCGGCCCACAGATCCAGACGACCTCGGGCCAAGCCTATCTGGCCAGCTATGAGGATGCCGTCTCCCGCCCGGATGACGGGGTTTATGGCGAGATCGATGCGCGCGTCCGCGAAGCGGCCAATGCCGAACCGATTCTCAGGTTTCCGGCGCGTCTGGGCCTCGCGAGGATCGTGAACGGGGTGATGACCGCGATTCCGCCGGAGGAAGCCGCCATGTGGCGCGACGCCATCGGTCGGCATGGCGGGCTCGGCACTTTCCACGTCGTGAGCCCGCTGATCGCCGGCCTCGCAGGCCAACCTGCACAGGCGAAACGCATCAGATGGTATCGATACCACGTCGACGAGATCGTACGAACGATCCGGATCGGCGCCGCGCGCCAGCACCTCGATGCCGTGCTGATCTACGAGGTTGGTGCCCGGGCCCACAAGAGCAACACCGTCTTCGCCCTTGCAGATGTGACGATCATCGGTGGCGCCATCCTGCCGACCCGCTCCATCAAGGCCGAAGGGATCGGTCATGCGCTGCTGCTCGACGTCCGCAACGGCTACCCCTATGGCACGGCGTCGGCGCAGGCAGATCTCTCCACGCTCTACGTGTCGTGGGGCTCTGACAGGCGGACCGAGGAGGCACATGATGAAGCCATCCTCAAGGTCGTGCAAAAGCTCATCCCCGATGTCGAGACCATGATCACCGATCTGGCGCGCGCACTTCCGGCGTCAGGCGCACCGTCGCCCCGTGACCCCGAGGCTGGGGCAGGCACCTGAGCAGCGCGGGCCCCCGCTCAGTGCGCGGCGGGGGTCCGGCTCAAATCTGTTGCAAGGTTGAGAAGGCGCATCTCACCCATGCCGCGCACCTCATGGCGGCCGAGATCACCCAGCGTGAACTCATCGATCAACCCGTCTTTCATCAGATCCGGCGCGACCACGTTCATTGGCTCGGCAAAGGCCTGCAGACGAGATGCCATGTTCACGGCCGGGCCGAAAACGTCATAGACATACTTCTGAATGCCCACCACCGAGCCGACGGCAGCACCGATCCCAAGTCCTACCCGCGCCTGCCATTTGTGCTGATGACTTTGATTGCGCCGCTCGAGATAGCGGATGAACCGAACCGCACAGTTCGCAACCGCCCGCGAGTGATCATGCATCGGCTCCGGCATGCCGGCCACCGCGAGATAGGCATCCCCGATCGTCTTGATCCTCTCGCAGCCAAATTGCTCGGCGATGCGGTCGAACGCTGTGAAGATGTCGTTGAGTTCGCTCAGCGTCACCGTCGGGTCTGTCACCGCCGCGAATTTGGTGAACCCGACAAAATCCAGCATCAGCACCGAGACTTCCGGGTAAAGCTGCGGTGTCACCACCCCGAAGGTCTTGAACTCATCGTAAACCGATCGCGGCATGATGTTGAGGAGAAGCTTCTCGACCCGTTCCTTCTCGCGCTCAAGCTCACGGGTGTTGCGCTCGACCATCGTGGAGTAGCTGTCGATCATCGATTCGAGCTCGCGAATCCGCGTGATGTTCTGGCACTCGATCACGATGAAGCGTTCGCTGTCCGACTGCGCCGGTGAGAAGCTCATCGCGATGATCAGAGTACGGCGCTTTGGTTTGATCGACATCTCGATACTGTACCGACCAGACTCGGCCAACGCCTCTTGCACCGATGCGGCATCTAGATCGGGAAACACCGTCCCCAGACGCGCCTCGGGTCCGGGGACACCAAACCACTCGGCGAACGGCCCATTGTGAAACAGAAACCGGCCATCACGCTCGCTCACCAGCGCCACCCCAATCCCGATGGCCCGCAAGAGCTGCTCGTTGATCGCCGCAATCGTCATTCTCGTCTCCCCAGCCAGCGCCAATCCTATTCGAGGAAGTCAAAGATCGCCAGAACGTTACTCATTTGCGCTAAAACCGAGGAGCACAAGGGGCGCATCTTGAGTCGCACGAGAACAGACCTAAATTCTTTCGGGTGAGGATGTACCGATGATCAGGCGAAAGTTTCTCATGGGAGCATCGGGAACGGCCCTTCTTGCGGGCTGCGGTGGCGCTCCTGTGCATGTAGACGACGCGGAGACACGCTGGCCACCGACCGGCACGTTCGTCGATGCGGATGGTGTGCGGATACATGCCTGGGACCGCGGCGCAGGTCAGCCTGTGGTGATGATCCACGGTGCCAGCGGCAACCTCCGCGACTTCACGTTCGACATCGCGCCTCTGCTCGCCCGCCGTTACCGTGCGGTCGCCGTCGACCGACCAGGCTTTGGCTACTCGGAACGCTCGGCTGTGCGACCGTTCGATCCGTCCGCGCAGGCAAGGGTGCTCATCGCCGCGTCGCGCGAGATGGGGCTCGAAAAACCCATTTTGGTCGGACACAGCTGGGGCGCCGCGGTCGCGATGGCCTGGGCGCTCGCCGATCGCGAGAACGTCCGCGGTGTTGTCTCAGTGTCAGGGGCCGTTATGCCCTGGTCCGAGAAACCGATCCTCGCCGAATTGATTGGTCTCGATAGCCTGCTTGTCGGCTTCTACTTCGATACAGTTCGCCGATCGATGGCGAATGACGGCGTCAACCGTTTCGTCAATCGCATATTTCGACCACAGACCCCACCAGACGGGTATGTGGATCACGTCGGAGGACCTCTGGCCCTGCGTCCTGTAACGCATTCCGCGAACAAGGACGACATCTCGAACCTCAATGCGTCGCTGCGCCGATTGGCGCCGTCCTATGGCGGCCTCGATGTTCCCTTCGAGATCATCAGCGGCACCGAGGATCCGATCATTCGGCCCGAGCGCCAGCCGATCCGTCTCGCCGAGCGTTTGCCGAACGCGCGCCTGACGCTGCTTGAAGGCGTCGGCCACATGGCACATCATGCAGACCCCGACGCACTGATCGACGCCGTCGACCGGCTGGCAAGCGTCTGATCAACACTCGTTATCGTCGAACGCCCGCATGGACGTCGAGCGTGGAGATCATCCTTCGTGGGCGTTCCCGACCCAGACCAGGACCCGCAGTTTTACGAAGGCGTGCCGCTGCGCCGGCTGGTTGCGTTCCTGATCGATATGATCGTTATCGCAGGCCTTTGGTTTGCAGCGGTCTTCGTCGGCTTTCTGCTGACCGTGCTGAGCCTTGGAGCGGGTCTGGGACTCGCGATGCTGCTGCTGACACTCACGGGGTTTGTCTATCGGGTCCTGATGCTGCGCTACCGCTCGGCCACCATAGGAATGCTGGTGACAGGCATCGAGGTGCGGGATCAAAACGGCGCGCAGGCAGATCAGACTTTCGCACTCCTGCACACAGCAGGGTTTTACGCGACCATGCTGTTTCCACCGCTCCTTCTGATCGGCTGGGTCCTCCTGGCGGGAGACCCCCACCGCCGGGCAATGCACGACATCTTCCTGAGAGCTGTCGTGATCAATCGACCCGTCACACACAGGCCATAGTGAGCGCACAGATTCGGGTAGCAGGCACCGCTGCAGTCGTGACAAGCCGAGAGAACCTGCTATCGTAAACCATCAAGTCGCGTGTGGCAGGAGTCGGAAGTGAGTCACCACGAAACCTCTCTCAAGGCGCAGTTCTATCTGACCGCTCCGCAACCGTGCGCCTACCTGGATGGACGGGAAGAGAGAAAGGTTTTCACGACGCTCAACGGGCCTTCCGCGATATCCGTAAACAACACTCTGAGCCACAAAGGTTTTCGGCGGAGCCAGTCGGTGATCTACCGCCCCGCCTGCGTCGGATGCTCGGCATGCATGTCCATCCGCATCCCCGTGGAGCGTTTCCGTCCGAACCGAACGCAACGCAAAGTGCTCTCGCGCAACACAGATGTCGTGCGACGCCCCTGCGAGGCATGGGCCACCGAGACACAGTACACGCTCTTCAGGCGTTACCTGAACGATCGGCATGCGGACGGCGGCATGGCAGACATGGATGCGTTCGACTATGCATCCATGGTCGATGAAACGCCGGTGAACTCGACGATGGTCGAGTATCTCGAGACCGATCCGAGCACAGGCGCAAAACGATTGATCGCAGCCTGCCTCAGCGACATCCTGGGAGACGGGGTGTCGATGGTCTACTCCTTCTTCGATCCGGACCTCGCCGATCGCAGTCTTGGCAGCTACATGATCCTCGATCACATTCGACTGGCCTCAGAGATGAATTTGGCTCATGTGTATCTCGGGTACTGGGTGGCAGGGTCGAGTAAGATGGACTACAAAACGCGCTATCGGCCATTCGAGTTGTGCGATGGGACGAATTGGCGTCGTTTCGAGACGGTCGAAGAGTACCGCGTCTGGCAAGCACGCCGCTTTTTCGCTGTCCGAGACAGTCTGTCTGGATAGGCTGCGCGCAACCGTTTCACGCGCGGATCGTTTCTAAAACCGCGTGCTTCGATTTTTTGTTCATTGAGCATCACACGGAGACGCCGCCAGTCAGTGAGAACGGCGCGTGGGGACGGTGTAGGGGGGACAACTTGGAGCGGCGCGACTTCATCGGAGGTGCGGGGATCGCAGGCGCTGGCGCTGCTGTCCTAGCGGCACCGGCACTCTCACAGAACAGGCAGCAGGTCCGTCTGGTCACGACCTGGCCGCGAGACTTTCCCGGATTGGGTGTAGGTGCACAGCGCATCGCAGCCCGGATCACGGCGACGTCCGGCGGGCGCATCGATGTGCGTCTCTACTCGGCCGGCGAGTTGGTGCCCGCGTTTGGCAGCTTCGATGCCGTCAGGAACGGCGAGGCCGAGATGTACCACGCGGCGGACTACTACTGGCAGGACCGCCACAAGGGGTTCAACTTTTTCACCTCGGTGCCTCTCGGACTGACAGCAAAAGAGCTGAATGCCTGGGTCTTCTTTGGCGGTGGTCAGGCATTGTGGGACGAACTGTCCGGACAATTCGGCATCAAACCGCTGCTCGCAGGCAATTCGGATGTCCAGATGGGGGGCTGGTTCCGCGAACCCATCACGTCCCTGGATGACCTCAAGGGACTGCGCATGCGCATACCCGGACTGGGCGGCGAGACGCTGCGTCAACTGGGGGTCGATGCGGTCTCGCTGCCCGGCGGGGAAATCTTCTCAGCCCTGCAGGAAGGCCGGATCGATGCGACGGAGTGGGTTGGCCCCTACAATGACATCGCATTCGGTCTGCAAAAGATGCTCAAAACCTACATGTTCCCTGGTTTCCATGAGCCCGGGTCGGGCACCACACTGGGCATCAACCGGGCTTGGTGGGACGGGCTGACCGACAGCGACCGCACGCTGATCGAGGCCTGTGCCGAGACCGAAAACGACATGATGATGGCGGAGTACAACGCAAACAACGGCCGTAGTCTGCGCGAGCTCAAGTCGGATCACGGTGTCGCGGTTGTACGCTTCCCTGAGGATGTCTGGTCCGAGATCGCGCGGGTGGGCGATCAGGTGGTTGCCGACGTGGCGAATAGCGACAGACTCGGCAACCGCATCTACCGCAGCTATCAGCAGTTCAGAAAGTCGGTCGCAGGGTGGTCCGAGATATCAGATCAGGCATTCCTGCGCGCCCGCGCCGATGCATTGGGGGCAGCATGAAGAACCAGGTCGGCACGGGGATAGGCCGCCGAGAATTCATGGGCGCGGCGATTGCCGCACCGTTGGCAGCACCTGCCATAGCCCAAAACGCACCGCGCGTTCTCACGCTGGTGACAAGCTGGCCGCGCAACTCCCCGGTGATCCCGCAATCGGCCGAGCGGATTGCATCAACGATAACCTTGCTCACGGGCGGACAGATCACGTTCGAGATCTTCCATTCAGGTGAGAAGGTCGAACCTTTCGAAGTCCAGGACGCGGTCGCGGCCGGAAATGCTGATTGCTACCATTCGATCGAACAGTACTTCATCGAGAAGCACCCCGCGTTCGCGTTCTTCTCGGCTGTTCCCTTCGGTCTCGTGGCCTCCGAGATGTCAGGCTGGCTCAAGTTCGGAGGAGGTCAGGCTCTTTGGGATGAACTGGCGGGCAGTTTCGGCATCGTTGCTTTCATGGCGGGAAGCCCTGGCGCTCAAATGGGGGGATGGTTCCCCCGACCGATCGCCACGAAAGACGACCTTGCGGGGATGCGTTTTCGAATTCCCGGCGCTGCCGGGAGGATCTACAAAGACGCTGGGATGGACACGCTGAACCTTCCGGGTTCAGAGCTGGTCGATGCCCTGTTCTCCGGGCAAATCGATGCGGTCGAGTGGATCGGCCCGTATCTCGACCTCGACTACGGCTTCGTGAAGCTGCTGCCGCACTACATGTATCCGGGCTGGCACGACCCGGGCGGCATTCGTTCATTCGGCATCAACAAAGCGGTGTTCGACGAACTCGGGCCGGTGGAGCGGCAGGTGATACAGGCCGCCGCATCGCGAGAGAACACCCTTCTGGAGGCGGAGCTCAATCGTCTCAACGGGGAGTCGGTCGTTTCGATGAAGCGCGAGTACGGTGCCGAAGTGCACCGGTTCCCAGACGAGTTGCTCGCCGAACTCTTCCAACTTGCCAGCAAGGCAATGTCCGACATCGGAGCGTTCGACGAGCTCTCACAACGCACCCATACCAGCTACATGGCCTATCGCGACACAGTTGCGGAATATGCAGCCGTTAGCTCGTCAGCATATCTCGAGGCCCGCAACTCCGCGCTGAACCTTGCCAAGGTATCGAAGTACGACGACTGATCCGGATGGCGCACAACAGGCCGAAGCGCACAAGCGACATCGCTTTCACAAGCGCCGTCAGAACTCAGCAAAGTCTGCGTGGCACGCGCGCTGTGATAGAACAGCAGATCGAACGCCAGGACTGGTCTCGAGAGATCACACCGGATTTGGCCCGATTCATCGCTTCTCGGGACAGTGTGTTCTTCGGGACTGCCACCGCAAGCGGGCAACCCTATATCCAGCACCGCGGCGGACAGCCTGGCTTTCTGCACGTGCTCGGCGCCACGACGATCGCGTTTGCCGACCTCGAGGGAAACAAGCAGTACATTTCGCTTGGCAATCTTGCGGAAAACGACCGGGTTCATCTGTTTCTGATCGACAACGCTCACCGGCAACGGATCAAGATCTGGGGCACGGCGCAGGTGATCGAGGGTGATGAGGCGCTCTCTCGGCAATTGCCGCATGACATATCGCCCGAGAGGAGCCGCGTGATCATGATCGAGGTCGACGCCTGGACTGCCAACTGCCCGAGCCACATCCCCGTGCTCTATGACGAACCCACGATCCGGCAGGCAACAAGCCAGCTGACCCGCCGGATCGCGGAGCTCGAGGCCGAACTCGAAGAACTCCGGTCGTGGTTTGGCAAGCAATGAAGGAACTTGGGTGACGCCAACCACGTTGCAGCGCCGCGCCCTGGCTGATAGGGGGCGCAGGAAACCAGTAACAATACGAGCTATTGTATGATCCCACGTTATGCCCGAACGGAGATGACCACGGTCTGGTCACCCGAATCCAAGTTCCGCATCTGGTTCGAGATCGAAGCCCATGCTTGCGACGCACAGGCGGATCTGGGCGTCATTCCCAAGTCCGCGGCCGATGCGGTGTGGAAGGCACGGGACGTCAATTTCGACATCGAACGGATCGATGCCATCGAACGTGAGGTCAAGCACGATGTCATCGCGTTCCTGACGCATCTGGCCGAGCATGTGGGGCCCGAAGCGCGCTTCGTCCATCAGGGCATGACCTCTTCCGATGTGCTCGACACCTGCTTCAATGTTCAGCTCGTGCGTGCGGCGGATATTCTGATCGACGATCTCGACGCACTGCTTGCCGCTCTCGAAAGCCGAGCGCACGAGCACAAGGACACTGTCTGCATCGGACGCAGCCACGGCATTCATGCCGAGCCGACGACGTTCGGTCTGAAGCTTGCACAGGCCCATGCGGAGATGGCACGCAACCGAGAACGGCTTGTGGCCGCCCGGATGGAGATTGCCACTTGCGCCATTTCGGGCGCTGTCGGCACATTTGCGAACATCGATCCGGCGGTTGAGGCCCATGTCGCGAGCCAGATGGATCTCGAGCCCGAACCAGTCTCTACGCAGGTGATCCCGCGCGATCGGCATGCGATGTTTTTTTCGGTCCTTGGTGTGATCGCCTCATCGATCGAGCGGCTTGCAACCGAGATCAGGCACCTGAGCCGCACCGAAGTGCTGGAAGCGGAGGAGTACTTCTCGCCCGGACAGAAGGGCTCATCCGCAATGCCACACAAGCGCAACCCGATCCTGACCGAGAACCTCACGGGGCTCGCCCGCATGGTCCGGTCGTACGCCCTGCCTGCGATGGAGAATGTGGCGCTGTGGCACGAACGGGACATCAGCCACTCGTCGGTCGAGCGGATGATCGGCCCGGATGCCACGATCACACTGGATTTCGCGCTCGCACGTCTCACAGGTGTGATCGAAAAACTGATCGTCTACCCGGAGCGCATGCAGGCCAATCTCGATCGGCTCGGCGGCCTCGTGCACTCGCAGCAGATCCTGCTTGCGCTCACACAGAAGGGGGTGAGCCGGGAGGAGAGCTACCAGCTGGTGCAGCGCAATGCCATGAAGGTGTGGGAAGCCGGCGCAGATTTTCTCACTGAGCTGCAGGCTGATCCGGACGTGACAGCGGCGCTGAGCCCAGATGAAGTCGAAGCATGCTTCGATCTCGCCACGCACCTGCGCCACGTCGACACGATCTTCGAACGGGTGTTCGGTGTACCCGAGCCGGATGCTTAGATGTCGAAGGCAACAGGGGCAGCCGATGAGAACCGGATGTCCCTCGGTGCCCCTAAACCTATCAACTGACGATGATGTCGTCGGTCAGTGCCGCGATGCTCGTTGAGGCCACGGTCAGCGTGTCGCCACCTCCGAAGTCGAATTGCACATCGTTGCCAATCTGATCAGCGAACAGCGCCAGCACCCCTGCCGCCGAAGTGACCGCACCGACAAGACCCGCATCGATCGACAATGTGTCGATGTTGTCTTCAAAGTCTTCGATGGTGTCCTCGTCGCCTCCGCTCGCGAAGATGAACCGATCAGCACCGGCCATGCCGAACAGAGTGTCATCCCCCGCGCGGCCATTGATCATGTCATTGCCAGCCGCACCGAAAATTATGTTCTGTCGCGAGTCACCGAGCAGAACATCATTGTGCGCCGAGCCGAACAGGTTCTCGATCGAGACAAAGGTGTCGCCGGTCGCCTCGCCGGTATTGGTGTGTGAGAACTGCAAGTCGGCCCGCACTTTCTCCGCCGCCTGGCTATACTGCGCCCGGTCATCACCTGCGCCGCCAATGTGTCGATCGGCGCCAAGACCCCCGATCAAAAGATCGTCGCCGCCGCGGCCATTCAGAAGGTCATTGCCGTCAGCGCCCCGAATGATGTTGTCACCCACATCGCCCTGCAGCACGTCGTTGAAGTTTGAACCGAACAAGTTCTCGATCGAGAAGAAGGTGTCCCCTTCCGCCTCACCGTCAAAGGCCTCGGACGCTTCAAGATCGACACGCACGCGTGATGTGCCATGCAGGTAGATCGCCCAGTCGCTGCCATCACCGCCGTGCAACGCATCGCCACCGCTGCGACCCGTGATCAGATCGTCTCCGTCTCCCCCAAGAATGACGTTGTCCGAAGCGTTGCCCAGCAAAGTGTCGTCGAACGCAGAGCCGAGCAAGTTCTCGACCGAGATGTAGACGTCACCTGCCGCCTCGCCGGTGTTGGTGCCGGAAGCGCCGAGGTCCGCGCGCAGACCCCCTGCCGCCCCGCTGTACTGGGCGCGGTCCATGCCGTCGCCACCGTTCAGAATGTCACCGCCAAGCCCGCCAAGCAGCTGGTCATTGCCGTCTCCCCCGAGCAAGGTGTCTTTGCCGCCCCTGCCCACAAGGAAGTCGTTCCCGTCAGATCCAAAGATCAGATTGCGCCCGCCATTGCCGAGAAGCACATCGTCGTGCGCCGAGCCATGCAGGTTCTCGATCGACTCATAGCTGTCGCCTGCCGCCTCGCCGGTATTGGTGCCAGCTGCCTGAAGGTCGGCTCGAAGACCCGAGGCAGCTTGACTGTACTGCGCACGGTCACTGCCGTTGCCGCCGACCAGCCTGTCACCGCCAAGACCTCCCAACAGGATGTCATCGCCGTCGAGCCCGATCAGCGCGTCCTCGCCTGCACGCCCGAACAGAACGTCGTCGCCGGCGCGCGCCAGGAGAGTGTCCCTGCCCGCTGTGCCGTTCAGCGTGTCGTCCTGCGCCGTACCGGTGATCGTGCGCCCCGGGACCGGTGGCAGGTTGTCGAAGCGGAGCGTGCCGGCCCAGAAAAGCTCTTCCCGCGGACCTGAAGGCGGATCGCCGTTCTCACGGGTGAAGAATCCGTCGACCTCAGCCTCAAAAACCTGACCGTTCACCGAGATGAAGTCCACCATCAGGTTGACGTCCACGCCATCAAAGATGATGTCGTTCAGAAAGACGATCTCGACACTCTCCACCGGCCCGTCGACCGAGAAAGTGTAATCCTGAAACAGACTGTCATCCGAAAGGTCGAATCCTGGCGTCAGCTTCGGCGAAACAATGTTCCGCACGCCCAGGAATTTGCCGTCGGCAAAGACTTCGAATGTGGGTGGCTCTGCAATCGCGCCGTTACCACCTGCGCGCACTTCTAGGAATGCCATGGTGTTATGCCCCCAACCTTGCATGGAGAAGCAAGTCCTCCCGGTAAACTCTTTAACCATAACAAAGCCTCAGATTGAAGCTTGTTGCGATCAATTATTTTGTGAACAGATTTTTCAACATGCTCGGGTCGCGCGTGAGCGGCGGACTGGAGCGCACAACTTCAGGCTGCGGGTGCGGTTGCGTCGGCCTAGGCCGGATACTCCAACACCAGCCCGTCATAGGCCGGGTGAACCTGGGGCGGCGTTTCGGAGTCCAGCACCGCGTGGTCAAGATCGATGTGGAGGTTTGTGAGGTAGGCACGCGGTGATTTCGCGCGGTCTATCCACTGGAGGGCGACTTCCACATTGACGTGGCTCACATGAGGTCGATAGCGCAATGCATCGAGAATCCAGCACTGAGCGCCCTCCAGCATCTCCCACGCGGCATCACTCATCTCTGAGATATCGGGCGTGTAGACCAATGGTCCGATCCGGAAGCCAAGTGCAGAGATTTCACCATGAGGCACCTCGAAGGGATGGCATGTCACTGGGCCGCCTGCACCGTCGATGGTGACCGGGCCTTCGATGATGTGCCTGTCCATGATGGGAGGGTAGCTCGAGCCTTCGGGTGTCTCGAAAACATACCCGAAGCGCTGGTTCACGGTGGCCGCGGTGGCTTCGTTCATCCACACCGGCAATCGCGCGCGCCGGTTAAAGACAACCATGCGCAGATCGTCGATGCCATGCACGTGGTCCGCGTGGTCATGGGTGAGGATGAGCCCGTCCAACCACCCCGTTTGCGCTTCGATGAGTTGTTCTCGCAGGTCCGGTCCGGCATCCATCAGGACCGAGGTCCGAGCGCCATCCGGCCTGACACGCTGAATCAGCAGAGCGCAGCGCCGCCGGCGGTTCTTCGGATTGTTCGGATCACAAGCCCCCCAGTTGGGACCGTCAACGCCAATACGCGGCACGCCTCCCGAAGAGCCGCAGCCAAGCACAGTTATGCGCAGCACATCACCGCTCATGTGATGGCCTTGGCAAACAACCTGTCGAAATTCCGCGTGGTGGCCGCGCGAAACTGCGCCTCATCCAAACCAAACACCTCGGCGCCCGCGCGGGCTGTGAAGGCGACATAGGCAGGTTCGCAGCGCCTGCCCCTGTGAGGCGGTGGCGCGAGGTATGGGCTATCGGTTTCCACGAGAACCCGATCGAGCGGTGCCTTGGCAAAGATGTCCCGCAGCGCGTGTGACTTCGGGAACGCCGCAATTCCGGACATCGAAAGATAGAAACCGAGGTTCAGCGCCGCCTCGGCCAATTCGGGACCGGATGAAAAGCAGTGCATAACGCACCTGTACGCGCCGGCCTTGTGTTCTTCTTCGAGTATCCGGATCATATCCTCGTCTGCATCCCGCGAATGGATGATCAGCGGCAATCCGGTGCGACGCGACGCCTCTATGTGGACGCGCAGGCTTTCTTCCTGCAGAGATGCACTCTCGGAGGTGTAGTGATAGTCCAGACCCGTCTCGCCGATACCAACAAATTTCGGATGGGCCGCGAGCACGGTCAATTCCTCGACACGCACCAGCGGCTCCTCCGCCACATGCATGGGATGTGTGCCCGCGGCATAGTAGACCCCCGAGAACCGTTCGGCGATCACACGAACTGCCCGCTCGTTGCGCAGTCTGGTGCAAATCGTCACCATGCGCGTGACGCCGGCATCGCGCGCCCTGGACACGACCTCGGGCAGGTCTTCGGCCAAGTTCGGGAAGTCGAGGTGACAATGGCTGTCAACCAGAGCAGGCAGTGTGGATGTCGGTTCCGTCATGCGTGAGACACTTGGGCATTGGGCAGAAAAAGACCACTTAAGCTGCCTCAGGATTGACACGTGCCAGCATGGCGTCGAGTTCGAGCATGATATCGATGATCGTCTGGCCGGGGTCAAGATTCACGGCGAGTGCCGTACGGGATGTGTTCGAGATGCGCGATGCTGTTTCCGCCCATTGCGCCGCCATCCGGGGATCGTGTGCCACCTTTGATGCGAGTGCCGCTTCGCCTTCAAGCGCTTCGGGGCGACCGGCTCCTGCGGACGCGAGCGCCATCCGGCTTGCAAGCAGACAGACCAGCTCCATCGCCAGCCGATAGCGCGCCTCGGCGTCTCTTCCGGTACATTGCGATGCCAGTGCTCCCATGCCGGTACGATCAACCGAGCGCCCGTCAGCACACATTTCGACAAGACGGCGATACATGTCGACACCGTCCTCCGCCTCGAGGCGCAGAGCCGCACCGACAGAGCCGCCTGCCAATTCCGCAAGGTTGCCGTCGACACTCAGATCGACGCCGGCCTGCGCGAGAGCCGCTCGAACGTCCCCATCCGACAGCGGCTCGAGGTCAAGCGCTCGGCAGCGAGAACGTACAGTGGGCAGAAGGCGCGCCGGTGCGTGACAGACCAGCAGGAAAAGCACCCGCTGGGGTGGTTCTTCCAGGAATTTGAGCAGGGCGTTGGCCGATGACGGGTTCATGTCGTCAACGGCATCGATCAGCACGACCCGCCAGCCTCCATCGGCCGCTGACAACGTCAGAAAGCGCCGCATCTCCCGGACATCATCAATCGCGATCTGAGAGCGCATTCGCCCGGTTGCGGGATTGGCAGACCGCCGCAACACGAAGAGGCACGGCTCGGAACCTGCCTGGATACGCATGTCGACCGGGCACTCAGGCGGCACATCCAAGGTTGTTGGAATTGCCGGACCATCACCAAACAGTCCCGATCCGGCACGATCGGAGAACGCGATCACGGTCCTTGCGATCCGGTATGCCAACGTGGCCTTGCCGATACCGGGCATGCCGCGAAGCAACCACGCATGATGCAGCCGACCGCCGTGCCAGCTTGCGAGAAACGTGCGCTCCGCGTCTTCCTGCCCGATCAGCCGGCGCGTCTCGCGCGGGTGCGGCGCACCGGCGACACGGTCTGGTTCGAGAGGCGGGTCAACTTCTGCCATCGACTGTCCCGAGTGCGCGCGCCACCCTTTGCCAAACCTGTTCTTCGATCTGATCAGGTGAGGCAGCCGCATCGATCACGGTGCACCGATCTGGGTCTGCATCTGCGATTTCGAGGAACCGGCCACGCAAGGCGCTCTGAAAAGCAACCCCGCGCTGTTCGAACCGGTCTTCCACCACGTCTTCGTCGTGGTGGTTGCCGCGGGCTGACGTGCGTTCAAGGCCCGCGGCCGGATCCAGATCGAAGATCAGCGTAAGATCAGGATCGCACTTGATGAGCGCGCTGTGAAGCAGGTCAACAATCCCGCGCAGCTCTCCATCACCCTGATAGGCGCGCGTCGAGTCAACATAGCGGTCGCATACCACGGCATCACCTCGTTGAAGAGCCGGGGATATCACCCGCTCGACATGGTCCCGGCGTGCCGCCGTGAACAGCAGGATCTCTGCTTCCGGCGACCATCTTCCCGGTGGACCCTCCACCAACAGACGACGAACTTCCTCAGCCCCCGGCGCTCCGCCTGGCTCACGGGTTGCAACCACCGTTTGGCCAGCAGCTTCAAGCCGGGCGCACAGGCGCCTCGCCTGGGTCGACTTCCCAGCACCGTCAATCCCTTCCAGGGTAATGAAGAGCCCCATGGTCTGCCCTGGCCTGCGTCCGGCGCGCTCTAGCTCACGCCTGCGGCAACGAGTGCCTTGTGCAGCAAAAGCTCCGCGGCAGCTTGTACGCGAACAAGAAAGCCACCTTCACCGACGGACTCGGCCGCCTGAAGCTCTATTCTGACCGGCGGCAGGTCAGCCACGCGAACCACGAGATGTCCGAGCACCGCACCCGCCTCGATCGGCGCAGGCACCGGTCCCTTGTATTCAACTGATGCACGCGCTTCGTCCAACTTGCCAAACGGTGCAGTCGCAATCACGTCACGTGAAGGCGTCAGCGGCACCACTGGTGCGGTTCCGATCCACACCGGGGCATCCGTGATGGTTTCGCCGGCAGTGAACAACTTGCGCGTCTCGAACGCCCGGAACGCCCAGTTGATCAGCCGTTCTGCCTCCTGCTTGCGACTGCCAGGTCCATCCAGTCCGGTGATCACCAGCACGACCCGCCGCTCCCCACGGCGCGCCGAGGCAACGAGGCCGTAGCCAGCCTCTTCGGTATGCCCTGTTTTCAATCCATCCGCGCCGATACCCAGACCCAGCACTGGGTTGCGGTTCTGCTGCGTGACATCGTCCCAAGTAAACTCGGTCTCGGCAAACATCGGATAGTGTTCCGGGAACTGTGCAATGAGACGCTGCGCCAATATTGCCAGATCGCGTGCGCTCATTCGATGGTCTGGGTGCGGCCACCCCGTCGCATTTGCAAAGGTGGAGTTCGACATGCCGAGTTCCGCAGCCCGTTCGTTCATGAGAGCGGCGAACGCTTCTTCAGTGCCGGTCATGGCCTCCGCCAACGCGACGGCAGCGTCATTGCCCGATTGAACGATCACACCTCGCAACAAATCCTGGATACTGACGAGCCCGCCCTCACGAAGGAACATGCGCGAGCCACCCATCTTCGAGGCGCGCGTCGAGGTTCTGAATTCATCCTCGAGCGAGAGCATGCCGCTCTCCAGCGCTTCGAACACCATGTTGAGCGTCATCAGCTTGGACATAGACGCAGGCGGATCCGGTCGATCAGCATCCTTTTCGAACAGCACTGCACCCGATGTCACATCAACAACAATTGCGGTGCGGGCGGGCGTGTCTTGAGCCATCGCCATCGAACACAGCCAAACCTGCACCATCAGTGCGGCGCTTAGCAGTCGCATCAGCGTGCGGAACATCGGAAACTCCTCTTGTGAGGTGGGGCGCTAACCCCGGACAGGCTTCACACTGCCGATCCCGAGGGCTCGTACAGCGTCCTGTGCAGCATTGCGATCGTCGAGTTCTTCAAACGGCCCAACCAGGACCTGCGTGACCGTGCGTGACCCGCGCTGTACGTCCCTAGTCTGAGCCGAAAAACCTCTTTGCCTGATCTGACGCGCGAGCGCCTCGGCATTGTCGCCAACCGCAAACAGGCCCGCCTGCAAGTACGGCAACACGACCGGCTCAGTTGTGACCGCCACCACCTCGGGTTCAGTCGGCTCGGGTGGCAGCGGTGGCGTCGCTCCCGAAGGGTCCGTCGTCTGCGGTGTCTCCGCCTGCGCCGTTTGCTGTGGAAGCGCAAACGCCAACGCGGCGGCATCATTGGTGGGCGTTGTCGCGGCAAGTGCGCCCACCGGGACATCTGCCGGAGCCGTCAGCGCCGGCGGCGTTACGACTTCCGCGACAGCCAGGTTGTCTGCATCGGACGCCTCGATCGCGTCGTCTTCCTCCTCGGCTTCGACCTCGGTGGCCGGGGGTGGTGCAGGCGTTGCCGCGGCGAGCTCGGACGTCTCGGCGCGCAGGGCGAGGGCCACAATCTGAAGTTCGGTCTCGTCATCCGGGGAAAGCCCGAGAATGACCGCTGCCTCCGATGAAATCAGCACTGGCGGGCCTGGCACTGACTCGTCACGGCGAAACATCGCCCCATCGGCAGCTGCTCCGGTCTCCGTATTGATGAGCCGCACCCTCCGCGCTGTTGCGGCTTCCGGATGCGCAATCCAAATGCCCTTCAGGGTCTGCTCGCCATCCCAGACAGTACCGACCCGCGCTTCGAATAGCTCGGGTGCCGGCGCGAGCCCCGGTGACACATAAGGGTTCTCATCGGCATTGGTGGACTGCAGCGCCGGCGCAACGGCAGAGGTGTTTTCGCTGTTTGTCTGCTGCCCACAAGCGCCCAAGGCAAACACAAGTGACGTTACAACAAAGTACCGAGTCGTCGACCTGGATGCTGCAGCGGATCTGATCTTCATGATTGTTTCAGTATCTGCGAGCCTGCTCTGGCTTGACACTAGCGTAGCGACGCACTGAATGGAAGCGGTTCGCAATCAAACAGCCCACTGGATTTCATCAGGTGTGATGCGTATCAAGCGACCTCAGGAAGGGTGGCGGAGTGGTCGATCGCGGCGGTCTTGAAAACCGTTGAACCGAGAGGTTCCGTGGGTTCGAATCCCACCCCTTCCGCCACAATTTCCGGCCAAAGCACTTCGATCTAATGAGTTTTTTCGTCTCGGCGTTTTGATGACATCCAAAGTACCAACCAAAGTTTTCTACGCCCGCACCCCTGCTCCGAAGCCCGCTTGCAATGATCCTGCTCGGCCCGCACGATACGCTCGGGCGGATCAAAGATGGTTGCGAGCTTAACAGCTTCCGGAACAGCGCTTGGATGTAAGTCTAACTCACGCAGGGCGGCATCTATCACCTTAAGGCCTTCAGCGCGGCCAAAAAAGTTGAACAGACCCTGCATCAAGGAACAGTGTCATCGCACCATCAAACTAAGAACAAGGGCGAATGAACTCGCGCGATCATGAGACATGGCCAGGTCGTTCTGACACTGGTTACGGTTGGACAGTGTTGAAAAGTTCAGATCGACCCAAGCTCGCCCACCACGACTTGCTCTCTGAACCATAAAGCATGCGATGGGAAAAACCTCTCAAATTCAGGCATCTGTAGGTTTCTCAACAAGATCGGCTCATTCATGCCGTTGGCAAGTGGGCGTAGATTCCGCAGGTGCGCTCCCATCTCCTGACATTCGGGCCATGTGCGACCTCAAGCATCTGGCCAAGACATCTAGCTGGACAAAGCCGTCTTCTGACCGAAGTAGTCGAGCTCACGCTCACCCCCGGAAGCTGCTATCCGAGCTATTGAAAGGCTGCGTCAAGAATGGCTGCTTGATCAAAGAACCCTGAGTAGCCAGAGCTGCACGAACCGAACACGACTGAACTTTTGAGCGAATGTCGCAGCGCCGCTCAAAACTTGACGTTAAGGACAGTCGGGGTGTTTGAGGGAAAGCAAGCTCCCCGATTAGGGACTTTACTCACTTTCACGGCGAAGCAGCGCACCACCATCCCCGGCCGCAATGAATCGACCATCCGCATCGGATGAAACCGCGCGCAGTCCCGAAGTTGTTCGGGTCTCGTCCAACGCCCAGCGTCCCCGTTCTTGAACCATCGCAATGCCCCCGGCGCCGACAGCGACGACATGCGTATCCGTTCCCGCGATCGCGAGCAGGTCGTTGCGCGCGCGAGCAGGTGTCAGACGCCAGCGGGTGCCATCGAAGTGGCCTATGGTGCCGGACAGCCCGACAACATAGATGTCCGACAGGCTGCGGCCCCAGACATCGAACAGAAAGTGCTCGGTCCCAGCATTGAACGTGTCCCACCGCTGGCCGTTCCAGCGCAGGATGAGACCAAAATCACCCACGGCCAGCAAGTGCTCCGCATCCATGCCCCACATGCCGTAGAGTGCGCTTTTGGTGCCCGAGGGCATGCGTGTCCAGTCGCCACCGGTCCAGTGCAGGGCCAGTCCCTCGTCGCCACTGGCAAAAACCTGGCCGTCATGTGCCTCGAGCGACAGGATGGTGACATCCATCAAAAGATCGAAGTGCTTGCGCCAGGTGGTCCCGTCGAAATGGTGGATCTCGCCAAGCTGGCCCGCCGCCAGCAAGCCGCCGTCGGGCGCGCGGGCGAGCGCGTGGATGCCCAGATCGTTCACAGGCGGCAAAGCCGTCCACTGGCCCCGGTCCTCGATCAGTACGGTGCCTTCCTCGCCGCAGGCATGGGCGGTGCCGGTCGCGGGATCCGTCCAGATCCCCCAAAGCTGACGGTCGGTGCCGCTGACCATGCGTCGCCAGCGGCTGGGTGCCTCACCGGTGGCCACGGCGGGGGCGAAGGTCTCCAGCGCCTTGTCGTCCCCGACCAGAACAGTGCCGAAATCACCGACCACCATGGCTTCGTCGCCGGGCAGCGGGATGGCCCCGAGCAGATCGTGTGTGGTGCCGCTGTCGATCCGTTCGATGCGGCCGTCCTGGATGAGGTGGAGCTGGCCGCCATCGCCCACGGTCAGGACGCCCGCCTTAACCCGGGCGATCCGGCGGAATCGCCGGAACGCCGCGCCATCAAACAGCTTTTGGAAGCTACCGTCCTTCCACAGCACAAGATCGCCGCGAAATCCGTTGGCATCGACGAAGTACCGCCCCCCCGCCAGCAGAACGCCGTCTTCCAGTTCCAGCGCCGAAACGAAGTTCGAGCCAATCGGGCAGTCCTCTGCCGCCCATGTCCCTTCCGGTGCGCGCAGCAGAACCGTGCCGTCACCGCCCGCCGCCATGACCCGGCCATCCGACAGACAAAGGACCGACCGCAGGTGGACACGTGAGCCCGAGGCTTCTTCGGCCCATGACGCGCCGTCGAAGTGAAGGACGGTGCCCCGGTCGCCAACGGCCCAGGCTTGTCCATCCGGGCGCCCGTCGATGTCGAACAGCGGCGTGTTTTCCGGGTCCGCTGAGTATTTGCCCGCCGCATCAACCAGACAGCCGCGCTGCTGATGCCAGGTCTGACCATCGAAGCGCAGGATCAATCCCATCCAGCCAACCGCGAAAAGCTGGGGGCGGTCCAGACCCCAAAGCGCGTGGATCGGAACCGGAGCGGGAGAGGTCATCCTTTCCCACACCGTGCCGTCATAGTGGAACAGCGCGCCATCATCGCCCGCGACGAAAGCGCCCTGTTCGTCCGCCCAGCCGCCCCAGAAAACATCGCCGGCACCGGCACTGAGGCCCTCTACCAGATGCCACCGTCCCTGGGTTTCGGGCGTTTCGGTGAACCGGCGGAACAGCGCCCGGCGGGTAAGATTCTCGGGTTTGTTCATCACATTCCGCCCGGTTTTGCCGCCGCGGCCAGGCGTTTGGTTTCGCTGCCCAGCAGGGCCGCGATCTCCTCGGTCATCTCGGCCCGTGCCTCGGGCGGCAGGTCGTCGAGCGCCGCCTGCAACTGGTCGTCGGCGAGGTTCTGCTCGAAGACATCTTCCAGCGTCCGGGCGACCGCACCGCCAAAATCCTCACGCCCGACGGCCGCGACCGCATCGATCAGCGGAGTGAATGCCTGAGCAACAGCACCTTCCGGGTTCCCGATGACAACGGGTATGCCGGCATCCGAACCCTGGGCCAGTTCAGGCGCAAGCGGGATCTGACTCAACAGCGGAATGTCCAGTGCTGCCAGTGCGTCCGGCAGGCCTGCATCGGGATAGATGTGGAACTCGGTCTCGCAATGGGGGCAAACAACGCCCGCCATGTTTGAAACAGCCCCGATCACCGGCAGACCCCTCTCCTTGCAAAAGCGCCCGGCCTTCAGGCTGTCCATCTGCGCCACTGCCTGCGGGGTGGTGACTAGAACCGAAGAGACATTGGACCCCTCCAGCATGTCGCACAGCGTGATCAGCTCGTTCCCCGTCCCTGGTGGCATATCGACGATCAGATAGTCCAGCGGACCCCAGTGAAAGCTGCCGATCAGATGGTGGATGAAGTCGTGCTTGTAGGCATCACGCCAGACGATCGGGACCGTGTCGTCCTCCAGCAGAAAGGCCAGCGAGCCGACGCGAAGCGGCTCTGCGACCCCCTCGCCCTCGAAGTTGTGGGTCTGCAGACCGGAGTGCGTCGTGCGGGTCTTGGCCCCAGCAAAGCCGAAGAACCGGCTCTGGTTCGGTCCGTGGATGTCCGCATCGGCCATGCCCACACGGAATCCGCGCCGGGCCAGCCCCGCCGCAAGATTGGCAGACACCGTCGATTTACCGACACCCCCCTTGTTGGCCAGCACCACGATGATCTGGTCGATGTCCTCCAGTCTTGCCTCGATAAGCACCTTGTTGTGGTGGGGTTTGTCAAAGCTGCAGGTCGGCTCGTCCGGACAGAACTGGCAGGCATGGCCCAGCGAGCAGTCCAGTTTGGCAAGGGTCTCGCCAAACTTCATCAGCCGTCTCCCATGCCGACCAAGATCCAGCCATCCGAAACGCTTTTGTAACCGTCGCGCTGGCCATCGGCTCCCTGCCAGATGGCGAAGGCCATCGGGATGCGCTCGCGGTCGAACGAGGCGTTGTGCTCGCCCGCTGCGTCGATAGGCCGGGACATGACGACAACCCATTCGTTCGGATCGCCCGCGTTCTCGTGATAAAGCGCTGCGCCAGAGACCGGTTGCGTGTCCAGAATGGTCGTGCTGCCCGGACCACCTGCAGCCAGGTTGGTGACGGAGCCATCGTCCGGGCGCCAGTACCAGATGTTAACGGCCTCCTCTGGTCCGGTGCCCATGATGTAGGACGTCTCGTCATCGCCCAGCGAAAACTGGATTGCCGCACCGTCGCGGAAACGGTTCATCCGGGTCGCACTGTTCTTGCTGTCATCGCGCCAGCGCATCCGGACATAGAACCGATCAGAGGTGCGCGCGATCTGGAGATAGACCGGGATCGGTTCGACATCGTAGTCGATCCGCAACTCGACGGATTCGTGAACAGCCGGCGCGGGTGACATCAGCACCCGGTACTCCGCCAGCCGCTCCCAGATGATGTCGTCAGGATCGTTCGTGTTGCGCAAGTAGATGCCATCCGGGATGCGCGAGGCGACAACCTCATCGCCCGCTTCCAGCAAGGCGGTGTTCGCTTCGGTGATCGATTCCGCCAAGACCGGCCCGGTGGCCAACGCGGCGAACAGGATCAGGGCGAGGGGTGTGGTGCGCATTGTCGTCTCCTTATCCCCAAAGGTTTTGCGGCGCCGGTTCGGCTGCCTCGTGAGCAGGTCGTGGTGCGTCCGGATCGCGGAACGGTCCGACGCGGATTTCCAGCTCGGTGATCTGATGACCGCCCCAATCGGCGATGTCCTGAACCAGTTGGGCCAAGGTCGGGTCCAGCGTCGGCACAGGTGTCTGGCGCAACAACCCAGCCACCCGCGTCAGCGTCTGATGCAGATAGCGGCAGAGAAAATCACGCTGCGCCCGACGGTAGGGGTCGGCATCGCGGCCATTGGCCAGTGCGCCTGCCTCCAGATGGCAGAGCACCGCCATGAGCTCCAGCATACTGGCCAGATGATCCGGCTCGTCCTGTCGTCCTTCGTCGCCGGTCGCGGCCTTCAGGCCGAAATGCTTATAGAACGCAGCCAGGTTCAGCATGAAGACCGGCCGGGTCAGCCCCGCCAGAATCTCTTCATGATCCCCCGCCAGCAATGCCGCCGTCGGCTTGCCGCCAGGGCCATGCAGGAAGGCTGCGATATAGCCGGCCTCGAACGCCGCGAATTCACCCGCCGGGCCGGGACGTGGCCAAGCCGCCCCCGTGAGATCGGCCCAGGCATCGCTGAAGGCCGCATGGAACTCGCCCGATGCCACCGCGACGTGAAACTCGGGCGAGGGATGACCAAAGGCCAAAGCCGCCAGGCGCCACAGGGTTTCCTTGGCACGGGCCCGGGCGGAGCTGTCCCCCATTGGGGGCCGTGCGGTTGCCAGGACCGACATCAGCTCAGCTTGAACATCTCGGCGTGGCGATAGCCGATGAGCGTGTCCATCAACTCGCTGTCGCCGCCATCGGCCTTTTTCCGACGTTCGGTTGCCAGAGTATCCAAGGCTGCCGCGACCCCATCGCCGAAGAGGCTTTCCAGATACTCAAGCGGCACGCGGCTCTCGCCGGTCGGCTCGCCGTTGTCGCCGAACTTCGGCGGAGACATCGGCGGCACGTAGAACACATTCGGCTTGGTGCCCCATTCCGGGTGCAGCGGCAGTGCGACCTTGTATTTCTCGACCAGCTGATGGATCGGCCCGGCCTCGTCATCGCGGTAGCCGATCCAGCGAATCCGGCCAACACACTGCTTTGCACAGGCGGTGGGCAGGCCCTTTTCGATGCGCGGATAGCAGAAGATGCACTTCTCCGACTTCGAAATTTCCTCGTTGAAATAGACCTTCTTGTAGGGGCAGGCCGAGACGCAGTACCGATACCCCCGACACCGCTCCTGGTCGATCAGGACGATCCCGTCTTCCTGGCGCTTGTAGATCGCGTTGCGTGAGCAGGCCGCGAGACAGGCGGGGTTCTCGCAGTGGTTACAAAGGCGCGGCAGGTAGAAATAGTACGAGTTCGGGTACTCCCCCTCGCCCTCGTCCTCGTCCCAGTTCGCCCCCCATGTTGGCTTGACGTTGGGACGCAGCCACGGATCGGTGCCGGTCATCAGCGCCTCTTCGTAGTTGTAGTCCCACGGCACGCCGTAATCTTCGGGGCCGGGCTCGACCCCCATCTTCAGCGCGCCGTCTTCGTCGAACCCGCCACCCATGTCGGCATAGTTCTTCGGGTAGCCCGTACCGGGCATCGTCTCGACGTTGTTCCAGTACATGTATTCGCGGCCGTTGCGGTTGGTCCACTGCAGTTTGCAGGCCGATGTGCAGGTGTGGCACCCGATACACTTGTTCAGGTCCATCACCATGGAAAGCTGACGTTTCACAGCCATGTTCTGTCCTCCCCGGGCCGCGGCCTACGCTGGCTCCACATCGACGCTGCTTTCGTGAGCAAGCTGATTTGCATTGAATTTGAACAGCTTGAACCCGAGGTGCCCCCAGCCGCCCGCCAGTTCCAGTGGCTGGATCAGGGTCGCCATGGTGTTGTTCATGGGCTTCCACTGTTCGTACTGGTGCGGCTCCCAGCCGTGCTCCATCATGATCGCCGTGTCCGGGATCGAGGGATAGAACTTCGCCTGGGCAAAGAACTCGCCGATACCGTTGAAGATGCGCACCTTGGACCCGTCTGTGATGCCCTTGGCCGTCGCCAGCTTCGGACTGATATAGATGTTGGGCTCACCGCGCTGCAGACGCAGCATGTATTTGTTCGACCGCCAGTTCGAGTGGATCCCCCACCGCGTGTGCGGCGAGTAGAACGAAAGCGGATAGTTCGACGCCTCCTTGCCCGCATGATGCCGCGCCGTCGGAACAGTCGCGCCCATCTTCACGAAAGTCGGATGGTCACAGAAGAATGTGACCCGCCCCGTCAGCGTGTCGTAGGGCTTCTTGCCCTCGGTTTGCGCGACGAACGGATTGTAGGGTTCGTCCACCGGGATCGGCTGGTTGTTCCCGCCTTCGGCATTCATGACGATAAAGCCCTGTTCGGCGGCCTCTTCCAGCGTGACGCCGCCCATTTCGGGACTGTTGTCGACCAGCCATTTGGTGGCGTCGTAATCCGTGAGGATCTTGCCGCCATCGGTAAAGTCATCCCAGATCGTGTGCAGATCGCGGGTGACCTCACCGTCCTGATAGGACCCGACGCCGCGGGCGACGGCCCGGTCCTGCACCTTGCGGGCCAGCAGCGCCATAATCTCCCAGTCGGGCTTGGCCTCACCGATCGGGTCGACCGGGCGCGAGAAGACGTTCACGAACCGGTGGTAGCCGACAGAGCGCAGATCCCAGGCCTCGTAGTGGCTGGCCGCGGGCAGCAGATAGTCCGCCCACTGTGCCGTCGAGTCCATCCGGACATTGATGTTGACGAACAGTTCCTTGACCTCTTCGAGGATCCGCTCGCGGTACTTGTCGGCATGCTTGTTGCGCCGGAACTTGTTGTCGGCAATCGAGATCAGTCCCTTCATGTCGCCGTGATAGGGCATCCAGCCGTTGCCGATGCTCTCGTCGATCATCTCTTCGAGTTCGTCCAAATCGAAGCCGACACGCTCCTTCAGTTTCACCGGATCGAAATGCTTCTTCGCATGTTCAAGCATGTGGCCGCGCTGAAACTCGCCCAAACCACCCGCCTCCAACCGGGGGAACTTTTCGAAGTTGAAAAGTGCAAGCTGCAGCCAGGGAATGTGCTTCCAGTCGATCCACGAGGTATCGACCCCGCCGGTCTTGCCACCGTGCCCGGTCAGCGCGAGCATCAGCGACTGTGCCCAGCCGGTGTAGATGCCGTTGGAGTAGCGCCCGATATTGAAGCCATGCATCAGGATGGCCTTCTTCGCATTGGCGAAAGCGCGGGCTTCCTCGCGCACCATGGAGGACGCGATGCCGGTTTCGCTCTCGGTCGCTTCGGGGGCGTATTTCGCGGCCTCTTCCTTGACCTTCTCGAAAACCGTGGTGACGGGGATGCCGTTCACCTCGAACGTGCCCTCAAGTGCCGGATCAATGCCGCCCAGCGCGATGGTCTTCTCCTCGGATCCCATCGAGCCTTTGATCTCGACGGCCGCACCTGTGTTCAGATCCCAGTGATAGAAGATCTGATCGGAGCCGCCCTCCTGCAGATCGGCCTGCCGCAGCAATGTACCGGAGTCGGTGCGCACCAGAACCGGCAGATCGGTCTGCTCTTTCATGAAGGCAGGCTTGTAGAGCTTCTCTTCGATGATCACGTTCACGAAGGACATCGACAGAAACGGATCGGCGCCCGGCTTGATCGGCATCCAGAGGTCAGCATGGATCGATGACGGGTTGTAGTCCGGCGCGACCGAGACCACACGGGCACCGTTGTACTTGGCCTCCCAGATGTAGTGGGCATCGGGGATCCGGGTCGCGTTCGGGTTGAACAACGACATCATGATGTAGTCGGCATCGAACCAGGCGTCCGAGGTGAACGATTCCAGCGGATTGCCATAGGCCAGGTGCGCGCCGGTGTTCAGGTCGCCCACATCGGTGAAGATATCGAGCTGCACACCACCAACTAGGGAGGCGAACCGATAGGGTGCCGCAAAGCGCACCATCGACAGGTTGCCTGATCCTGTGTGAGTCATCAGCTTGCCGGGGCCGTGTTCCTCGAAGATGTCGATGATCTTGTCGGCGATCTCTTCTGTGATCTCGTCCCAGCTCACGCGCTGCCACTGACCCGCACCGCGCTCGCCGACCCGCTTCAGGGGATACCGGAGCCGATCGCCTTCATACATCGCCGCCGAGTGGATCGCCCCTTTCTGGCAGCCCCGCGGGTTGGCGTCGGGCACATTGGGGTTGATCTGTGGGTACTTGGCGAGCTGCTCCTCGCGGATCACGATGCCGTCCTTGACATAGACATCGAAAGCGCAGTTGCCGACGCAGTTGATGCAGTGAGCCGCCTTGCCGATCTTGTCCCAGGCGAACTCGCGTCGATAAAGGTCTTCCCAATCGCGATATGGGTACTCTTCCTCCAGAGTGTCACCAATCGGCTCCAGCCGGTTCAACGCCCAAGACTTGTCGGCAGCCAGTATGCCGGCACCAACCAATGTACTGGATTGCAGGAAATCACGACGCTTCATGCGCAGCATGGTGGTCCTCCCAAGTGGCTTGGCTCCGGCAGGCGGCGCTGCGCGGGCGTGGCTTCTTTGGGGAAAACGTTAGCTCAGTGCGTGCATCCAAAGGCTGCGAAGTTGTTAAAAGTTGTAAACGAGTTGTAAACAAGTCAGCGATTTGCCTTCGCAGGCGGGGCTTAACCGGCTAGGCTTGTCCCATCGACTGCCAGGGAGGGGGCCGCCAGAGCCCGCAGCACCGATGCCGACCAAGGCCGAACCCACGCGGCCACTCACCCCGCTTGCGGGACGACTGACCGCCTATCTCGGAACCCGCCAGGAGGATCTGGTCGACCGCTCGATCGAGATCGCAAAGTCGCACGGCTATGCGCCCTTCACCACCACGATCCGCGCCGCCTGGGTGGAAGCGATCCTCAGCGTCACCGAGGGCATCGGCGCGTACATCGCCCTGGATGCCGCCCTCGCGGGCCCCGAGGCAACGAACGACTATGCCAAGGATGTCCGCTTCACCCAGATGCGTCGCATCGCCCGCATCCACCGCTCGCTCGGCATCACGCTGCAGATGTATATCGGGCTCTTCAAACACTTCCGGAACATCTACGTCGATGCGCTGGACGGGTTCGACTGCCAAGACCGGTCTGGCCTGCGCGCGGGCATGCTGGACTTCTTTGACGAGGCTGAACTCAGCATCACCGCCGACTGGACCGATTCCAGCGACAATCACCGCCTGCGCGAACTGCAGGAGCGGACACGGACCCTGACCCTGGACAAGGACCGCTACTTCGCGGTGTTCGAAAGCCTGCGCAACCCGGCCTTTCTGCTCGACCGGCAAAAGAACCTCGTCAATGCCAACAAGGCGGCCGCCGAGCTGTTCGTCGGCGACGTCCAGGCAGGCGACATCATCTACCTGCGCTCGATGCGCAGGCGCAAGCTGACACTCCAGCAGGCGCTCGACCGCGTAAGGGAAGCTGCCGCGGGGCCCGATCAGACGATCTGGCTGGATACGCTGGCCGGGCAACGCTGCTTCGACATCCGCATGCGCGGTCTGCACGATGCCGTTGAGAACACGGCGCTGGGCCACGTTCTAATCCTGAACGATGTGACGGCCCATCAGAACGCGGTGAAGAAGGCCCAGCAGGCCGAACGACAGATGTCCCGCTTCCTGGCCACCATGAGCCACGAGATCCGAACGCCATTACACTCGGTGCTGGGAGCGACGGATCTGCTGCGGACTTCGGACCCCGACACCCATGACCAATATCTCGACGTGATCGAGAACGCAGGACAATCCCTGCTTCAGACACTGAACAATGTGCTGGACTACTCCAAGCTCGAGAACTCGCCGCCGGTTCCCCGCCCCGTCGCCACAGACCTGCGGGCCGCCATCGAGGCGTTTCAACGGGTCGCCGCCGTCAGAACCCATGGGCAAAAGCCGCGCGTTTTGACCACAGTCACGCTCGAGGTCCCCACCCGTGTTGGAATCGATTGGGGGATGACCCGCCAAGTGCTGACGAACCTGGTCTCGAACGCGATCAGGTTCGACGACGGCAGCGGCGTCAAGGTCGATGTCTCGATGCCTGCGAGGGACCTGCTCAGGATTGCCGTCCGAGATCACGGCCCCGGCATTTCGGACGCAGATGCCGCTGCGCTGTCGCAACCTTTCAGTCAGATCGGGGCCCGCGACACCGGAGAGGGCGGTGCGGGGCTGGGTCTTGCCATTTCGCACCACTTGGTCAGCGCCATGGGCGGGCAGATCGGGTTCCAGAACCTCGACATCGGAACTCTGGTCTGGTTCGAACTGCCACTCTCCGTCGGGCTGTCCAAGGACCACGCCCAGCCGATGCCCCAGGATCAAGCCGGGCCCGACCGGGTGTTGAACCAGACCTGCCTGCTGATCGACGATGATCACGCCGGGATCATGGTCACCGCACGACAGCTGGAACTTCTGGGTCTGACCGTCGATCAGGCGGGCACCGTGGCCGAGGCCCTCGAGCACGCGGCGGCCAATGCATACGACGTCTTCGTCGTCGACTATCTGCTGCCCGATGGCGACGGGCCGACCTTGGTCAAATCGCTCTCGGCGCTGCACCCGAAGGCCCGAACCGTTGCGTTCACCGCGAACATCGAGGCGGTCAAGGGATCCGATTGGGCCAGCGGCCTGTTCGACGCGGTGCTTGCCAAGCCCGCCGACCTGACAGCCCTCAGCGACGCCCTCCACGGCCCGAATTATCCGCCCGCCAAACCGCAGCCCGCGAAGATCAAGTCGCCTCTGACGGAGCTGTCGCCCAAAACCGCCCAGGCCATGGCCGCGGCCTTCGCCCAGCAATGGGACGATTTTCGCGCCGAGTACATGGCTGACAACACCAGGCCCAGGCTGACCGCACTCGGCCACGTCGCTCACCGTCTGGCCGGAAGCTCGGCGCTTCTGGGGCTCAGCGAAATCGAGGTGCCATTGCGCCTGCTGGAGCAGAAGTGCAGCTCAGGCGCTCCGGATGCGGAGATCCGGACCCTGCTGTCCGAACTGGACATCGACCTCATGTCCGTGGCGTCGTGGTGCGGACACACCCGGCAGGCGCCCCCATGAACGCCGCCGCAGGAAGGCATGAAACCAGCCGCAGCAGGGATGCCGTCCTTTGCGTCGATGATGACCCTGTCATTCAGATCATGCTCAGCGAAGTGGTGCGCAAAGCTGGTGCCGATTACCACCGCGCCACCACCGCCGGCGAAGCCGAGGAAATGGTCTCGGACGAGGAGTTCGACCTGATTCTGCTGGACCGCCGTCTGCCCGACAGCGACGGACTGTTGCTCATTCAGACCATTCGTCAGACCAGCGACTGCCCGGTGATTGTGATCTCGGAACTGGGAGAAGCCCGCGACCGCCAGCTTGGCATCGGGCTCGGTGCGGCCGACTACATGACCAAACCCTTCAGCCCAAACGAACTGAGCAGCCGCATCCGCCACATCTTGATCGAACGCGCACGCCGCCGAGAGATGGATCACTCGCGCCCGATCTCGCTGGGCGGTGTCGCGTTTCATCCCACACTGCGACGCCTGTCGGTCAACGGGCAGACCTCGTATCTCCCGCCAAACGAAGCACGACTTCTGCAGGTGTTCCTGGAAAACTCCGAGCAAGCACTCAGCCGCGACATGCTCAGCCACAACGCGTTCGGGCGCGACTGGACGCCGGGCGATCGGACCATCGACGTTCTGGTCGCACGCCTGCGGCGCAAACTCGAGGGCTCCGGCATCACGATCGTGACGGTTCACCGGACGGGATACTTGATGACGCGCGATCCGGAGTGAGGCGCGTGACTGGTGAGCGTTCGAAGCTTCGTTCACTCTGAAGCGCGAGCGCTGAATCTCGGAACGGCTTTGGGTCCAGCGCTGGGGAGCAGACGAGACAAGCCCTCAACCCACGGCAGCCCTTGGCGGGTCAACGTGGGTACGTCGCGCCTTGCAGGCCATCCACCGCGCGGGACTAGTTCTGGCGACGGATTTGTGCCCCCGCTTCCGCATGCGGATCATAGATGAACCGGGGGCTCTCGTCCGCAAATGCATGCGCATGGACCACGGTCACGTCCGACTCTATCAGGATCACGGCATAGGCCGGCGGCTCGAGACTGGAGAGGTTCTCGGGCCCGTCGGTCAGGTCCAGCTGGTTCTGGTGGTTGGTTCCCGGCACCGATGAGAACGCGATGCCCCGCCAGCAGCCTGAAACCGGTCGGTGCACATGACCGAAGAAGATTTGCCCGATGTGGCGTCCCTCCAGAACGCTCGCGAAGGCCTCCGGCTCGGCGAGACCATACTGATCGAGCCGCGGCATCGCGATCGACATCGGCGGATGATGCATGAAGAGATAGGCGGGTCGATCGGAGGCCCCGTCGAGTGTACCTGTCAACCATTGCCTCCGGAGAGCACAGTAGGCGCCGGAATGCACGCCGGGATCGACGGTGTCCAGGAAGACGAGTCTCACGCCATCGAAGTCTCGCACCGACTGAATGAAGCCGTTCTCGTCGACGGAAAGCTCTGGGAAGGCATCGAGCATCGCCCTGCGATCGTCGTGATTGCCCGGCAGGATTTGCCACGGCATCGGCAGACGCGAGAGCTCGCGGCGCAGCAAGGCATAGGCTTCGGGCAATCCATCATGTGCGAGGTCGCCGCTGAACACCGCCAGATCCGCATCGCCGTGATCCGCAATAACGCTGTCGATCGCGGCCGCCAGGCGCTTGGACGGATCGCTCTCGAAGAGCAGCTCGCCTTCCGGCACCAGATGGCAATCCGTGATCTGAATGAGCTTGAGCATCGGCTATCCTTTCAGGGCTCCGAGGCTGATCCCCTCGATGAAGCGGCGTTGCGCCATCAGGAACGCGATGATCAGAGGCGCGGTGATGATCACGGTGCCCGCCATCAGCTCGCCGTAGCGGTCACCGGCATCGGCTGAACGAAAGGCGAGGATTCCGAGCGGCGGCGTGTTCAGCTCTGGGCTTCGGATCGCGATGATCGGCCAGAACAGATCGTTCCAGTGCGACACGACCGAGAAGATCGCGAAGGCAGTGGCCGCCGGCATGGTCATGGGCAGCACGATGCGCAACATCACAGAAGCCTCGGAGCAGCCGTCAAGCCGGGCTGCGTCGAGCAGTTCCTCTGGAATCGTGCGGAAGAACTGCCGGAACAGAAAGACCGCGAACACCGAGGCGGTGAACGGCGCGATCAGCGCCGTGTAGGTGTCGGCCAGCCCGCTGATCGCCAATCCCAGATAGACCGGCAAGGCGGTCGCCTGCATCGGTACCAGCAGTCCGAAGATCACGATCCCGAACAGGATGTCACGCCCGCGAAAGCGCAGCTTGGCGAGCGCATAGGCACACGGCACCGCAAAGAGCAGCTGGAAGACCAGGATCCCGGCGCACACAATCACGCCATTCAGAAGGTATCGCAGCAGCGGCTCGGCCCGCAGCGCGTCAGGAAAGTTGCGCAAACCCTCCCATGAGCTTGGCATGAGCGACAGGCTGCCACTGAAGATCTCGTCCACGGGCTTGATCGAGAAGGCCGCCATGTAGACGAAGGGGAACAGGAAAACGCCTGCGAATGTGGCGAGGATCACCAGCCTGAGAAGCGCGCCGATCCTCATCCGTAATGCGCCCGCCGTTCGAGGACCCGGAACTGGATGGCGGTCAAGATGAGCAGAGCCAGCAGGAAAACCACTGTCAACGCTGAGGCGTAACCGATGCGGAAGTAGGTTATGCCCTCCTGGTAGATCGTGAACAGCACCACCTCGGAGGCCCGCCGTGGTCCGCCTTGAGTGAGCGCTGCGACCGTCTCGAACACGCGGATCGCACGCAGCATCGCGATGATGGTCACGAACACCATCGTCGGGCCCAGCAGCGGCCAGGTCACGGTCCAGAACCGCTCCCATGGATGGTGCGCACCATCGACCGCAGCGGCATCATAGAGATCGGACGGAATCGATTTGAGCCCGGCCAGCACGAGCACCATGACGTACCCGGCGGTCTCCCAGATCCCGATGGCAGCGAGCGTCACGAGCACGATCTTTGCATCGCTGAGGAAACGTTGGGCAGGTATGCCGGCATAGCCGATAAGTATGTTGACCGGGCCGAGGGTGGGGTGGAGCAGGAACTCCCAGACCACAGCCATGGCGACGGTGGTCGAGACCACGGGCAGGAAGATCGCCGAGCGGAAGAAGGTGCGTCCGAGACGCGACGATTCAACCAGTACCGCGAGCCAGACCCCGAGCGCCACCGAGACCGGCACCACCATCAGCGTATAGACTGCGGTGTTCTGTGCCGAGTTCCAGAAGATCCGGTCGCCGAAGAGCTCGTGATAGTTCTCCAGTCCGACGAAGGTGATGCTGCGCTCGCCAAGCCGCCAGTCGCTGACGGACAGCCCGATGACCGCAAGCGTCGGGCCAAGCACGAAAAGGCTCAGCACAAGGAAGAAGGGCAGCACAAAGGTCCAGGCGGTCCGCGCCTGCGACGGGCGCCTCGCGGATGCCGGCACGCGGCTCATGCACCCACCTGCCCGATGCTGGGGGCCGCGATTGTCAGCTCACCGACGCGTGCTCCGTCTGAGGAGAAGATGTGGGCGTTCTCCCAGTGCGGCCAGACGCCGATCTCGGCTCCCGGCTGCAGCCCGTCCGCCTCGGTCGCGCCCGCGCGGGCGATCACCATCGGCGCACGCTCGGTCCCGTCAAGGCACACATGAACGAGCGCCTCGGAGCCAAGGAACTCCAGATGGCGCAAGGTGCCCTTCAAGGGCGCCGCCGCTGCGGGCCCCACCACGATGTTTTCGGCGCGCAGACCTATCTCGACCGGTTGATCCGCTGCCGCGAGTTGGCCGATCACGGTGCCATCGGGAAGCTTGATGCAGCCGCCCTGCAGCTGCCCCGGAAGCACGGAAATCGTCGGCGTCCCGATAAACCGAGCAACCGCAAGCGTCGCGGGACGGCGATAGATCTCGCGGGCGCTGCCGATCTGGACGAGCCGCCCCTCCAGCATTACGGCGATCCGGTCGGCCATCGTCATCGCCTCGGTCTGGTCGTGGGTCACATAAACTGTGGTCACGCCCACGCGGCGTTGCAGGTCGACGATCTCGGTCCGGGTCGCCGCGCGCAGGCTTGCATCGAGGTTGGACAGCGGCTCGTCGAGGAGAAACAGCTGCGGCCGACGGATCAGGGCGCGGGCAAGCGCCACGCGCTGGCGCTGTCCGCCCGAAAGTTCTTTCGGCTTGCGCTCCAGCAGCCCGCCAAGCGCCACGACGTCGGCCATGCGCTCGGTTTCAGCTCGGATCTCGCGGCGCTTTTCTGCAACGCCGCGGTCGATTCGGCGCATCAGGGGCAGGCGCTCGCGCCGCGTCAGCTGACGCATCACCAACGGCAGCGCGAGGTTCTCGGCAACCGTCATGTGCGGATAGAGGGCATAGGACTGGAACACCATCGCGATGTCGCGGGCCATCGGAGGCAGTCCGTCAACCGGGGCGCCGCCGATGCGGACCGTGCCGTTGTCCTGGGCCTCGAGCCCAGCGAGGATCCTCAGAAGCGTCGACTTCCCGCAGCCCGACGGGCCGAGCACCGCCAGAAAGCCGCCCTCTTCAAGTGCGAGATCGACGCCACGCAACACGGGCGTGGCGTCGAAGTTTTTCGTCAACCCGGCGAGTTCAAGGAACGCCATGCCGCAGCTCCTGGCTCCGGGCTGCCCGGGTTACTGCGGGAGCAGCCGGTTGATCTCGTCGGTCATCGAGGTCAGTGCCTCTTCCGGGGTCAGGCTGTCATCGACGACGCCCTCGAGGTGCTCGCCGATCACATCGTCGATCTTCAGCGTGTTCTCACCCGGATACTGATACCACTCACGCACACGCGAAATCTGATCAACCGCGGTCTTGTGGTTCGGGCGGGTGTCGAAGTACCCCTTCAGGTACTGCTCGTCCTCGAGCGCCAGCACGTTCACCGGCGTGTAGCCCACCAGCTTGATCACCTGCGTGGTGCCGAACGGACCGGTCGAGAACTTCAGCCATTTCCACGCTGCATCGAGAACCGCCGGGTCCTCCTTTGCAGCGGTGGTGATCAGCGCCAGGTTGCCGCCGGTCGGCAGACGCCCGGCCTCTGCCGCCATCGGATGGAAGGTCGTGCGGAAGTCGAAACGATCGCCAATCGACTGCTCGAAGTTGAAGAGACGCGAAATCGAGTCGATCACAAAGCCCATCTTGCCCGAGATGAACTGCTGGCGCTGCGCCTGATCGCCGAGCGGCAGCAGACCGCCCTCCTCGGCCATCTTGTCGTATAGGCCGACCGCTTTCTGCCAGGCCGGGTCATCCGCGAGTGCGACTGTGCGCGCACCGGGCTGCATCATCTCACCGCCATGCGAGAAGAGAACGCCCTGATAGTACCACGCCCCGTACCAGCCGGCCGAGTAAGGGATGTACATGCCGGCATAGTCGTCGCCGAGGTCGTTGATCTTGCCAGCAAGCTCAATGATGCCGTCCCAGTCGGTCGGCATGTTGTCCGGGTCACCGCCCACCTGGCGCACGAGGTCGGCGTTGTAGTACGCCACCGACATCGAGACGGCGAAGGGCAGCGCGAATTGTTCGCCATCGACGCGACCCAGTGTCTGCAGCGACTCGGTCCAACCATTTTCCTCGAAGGTCTCGCCATCCTTCGCCATCAGCTCTCCGATGCCCACGGCAAGATCGCGGTCGACGACGGTCTTGAGGTGGGACAATCCGAGATAGTCGACATGCGGCATGTCACCCACGGTGGCCTCACGCAGCAGGGCCTGTACGCCTGCGCCATAGTTTGGCAGCGGCGCGCGGTAGGTTACGGTGATGCCTGGGTTCTGCGCTTCGAACTCGGCCTTCAGGCGCTCGAAGACGCCATCGAAAATCTGCGGTTGCGTGTACTGTACAACCAGCTCGACTGGCTCGGCGCGGACGGCGCCGCCGATCGTGGCAGCAGCGATGGCAAGGGCTGCAAGAAGCGATCTCTTGAGGCTCATCTCTGTCTCCTTCGGTTTGGCCGATATGGTTCGGCGCACGGGAGAGCGAGCGGTCGCGCGCAGACCGTGATTGACGCATTGCAGAGGCGGAACGCTCACTCGCAACTTGTCCGTACATGTTGGGGATCACATAAGAGCGACAACCCACGCTCAATGTTGTGACGTTGCGTCGATCAGGGGTCTTCGGGATCGATCACGAACTGGACCCGGTCGGCGGACCAGGCAGTGATACCGTAGCAGATCGGCGTGCCTTCCGGATCCGCGTCCACCTTCTTCGTGACCATCACCCAGCGCGTCATGGGTTGTTCCAGAAGGCGCGCTTCCTCCGGTTCCGGCACGCGCGAGAGAATGTTCGTCGAAAGCCTGCGGTAGGCCGGACATCCCATCGCAGCGTAGACAGACGACATGCTCAGAAGCTCGTGCCTTGCCAGTTCCATGTCGGGCCAGCGTGCCGCCTCTATGAAGTTCTGGCTGACGGAAATCGGGACATCATTGGCTGTGCTGAGGCTGGTAATCGCACGCACCTGGCTGCCCGGTGCGATCTCGAGCCCGGTGGCAACCTCCGCACCAGCGGGACGAGTCTCGATATCCAGAATCCGCGAACTGGGTCGGCGTCCCTCGCGGATCAGGTTGCTGGAATGAGTCACCCTCCGGGACAGACGGTAGTGCAACGCGGTGTCATGAACGAAGGCGCCACGCCCTTGTTCGATCCGCAACATACCGAGATCCTCGAGCTCGGACAGAGCGTGCCGCACCGTGTGTCGACTGCAGTCGAACCGTGCCATCAGTGCGCTCTCGGCCGGCAGGCGGTCGCCAGGACTGAGCGTGCCGTCACCAATGTCAGACGCCAGCGTCTGCATCACACGCTCCCAGAGCGTCCCGCGTTCGAACTTCAAATGGCTTGAGCTCATGTCTTCCAATTTACGAGGTGAATGGCACAACGCAGAAGACTGCGTTTGGGCCGCCAGTCTGGTTTCCTTACGTTCTGCGTCGACCGGCACCGCAACCTCGCTTGCCCGCACGGCGCCCGTCGACAACCTAACGCCAATTCGCGCCACGCACCATGACAGGGCTGAGCAGGATCATATGCGGCCATCGGGCGCAGCGCAGTGCCTGTCGGGTCTGAGCCCACTCCGACCCGTCATTGAGCTTGGAATGACTTCGATGATCGTCTTCGGTGTGATGTGCATCTCGGGACTGGCGCGCCTCTCCTCCATCACACAAATGGATTGCCGGGCCCGCCGATGGTCGGCGCGATGCTCATCGAAATCCGTTGCTCTCGACGAAATCTTCTGTACGGCGGCGGGCAAGATCGAGAAACTGCTCATGCGGGATCGTTCATGGTCCATCTGACCCGCCAGCGGGGCCGGGCATCAACCAGCTGAACACACGTTTGAGGAACGCCATCATGGGACTCTCGGTCATAGGCGCGGGATTTGGCCGAACGGGCACGGAATCGCTGAAGAAGGCCCTGGAAATCCTCGGCTTCGGCCCCTGCTACCACATGTTCGAGGTGCTGCCGTATCAGGACCGCGTGGACATGTGGGCCGGCATTGCCCAAGGGGACCGGCCCGACTGGGACCGCGCGTTCGAGGGGTACAATTCCACCGTGGATTGGCCTGGGGCGCACTACTGGCGAGAGCTGGCCGACCACCACCCGGACGCGAAAATCATCCTCTCAGTTCGAGACCCGGCAAGCTGGTTCAAGAGCTTCTCGCAGACGATCCTGCCCGTCATGCGCCATAGCAGAGAGCCAAGCGCGCTGCGGACCCATATGTTCATCCCGCTGGTGTTCGAAGGAAACATCGACGACGACGATCACATCATCGATGTCTATGAGCGCCACAATCGGTCTGTCCTCGACGCAGCTCCAAAAGACCGCCTGCTTGTCTATGAACTGGGCAGCGGGTGGGAGCCGCTCTGCGGGTTTCTGAACGTGACCGTGCCGGAGCTTCCCTTTCCACGCGGCAACAGCTCCGAACAGTTTCCGGACAACCTTGCCCGAGCGAAGGCCGGCAACCCCGTCTAGACGCTCAAAAGCACCAACCCGGGCACAGGGTCTGAACCTGAGGCCCGATTGCCGGCAAACCGCGTGACCCCTTCGGCCATCGCTCATCCCACCCTACGGGAAGCCGTATAGTCGTGCAGGATTGGCAACGAGAATGCGGTTCCAGTCATCCGGATTTTCGAACCAGGCATTGACGCGCGCCAACATGTCAGCCGGATCGATGTCTCGGTAGGGCTTCCGCGCCGGATCGGCCTCGGGCACGCTCTTGTGTTCTGGGGGGTGTGGCCAATCTGATCCCCAAACCACATTGTCCGGGTTCTCCTGAAACAGATCTCTCGCCAGGCTAGCGATCTGGTCACTTGCGTGAGGATGGTCCAAGCGATAGGCGCCCGAGATCTTTATCCAACCGCGCCCGCTGGACAAAAGATTTCGGACCACCCTTTCGCCGGCCCCCCCGCGGTCCACAACTGGCAACAATCCGAAATGGTCAATCACAAGCGGCACTGCGAGATCTTGAAGGCTCTCGGAGATCGAGGAAATCACGTCATGAGAAGCGAAGAGCTGCATATGCCAGCCGTTTCGCGCACATTTGTCAGCGGCGAGGTGCAGCTGCCGATGCGCTTCCTCGGGATCTCTGACCCCGAGAGTGTCCAGATTCACACGTACCCCCCGGATGCCGGCTGCATGCATCTCGTCGAGCACTTCATTGCTGGTGGCCGCATCCACTTGGCAAACACCACGCGCCTGATCGCCAAGCGCGGAAATGCCGTCAAGCAAGCAAGAATTGTCTGACCCAAAGACGCTGATCTGAACAACCACGACCCTCCTCAGGCCGACCCGGTCCATCATCCGGCGCATGTCGATAGGCGACACAGGTTCCGGTGTGTAGGACCTCGGAGAGACCATCGGGTACTGTGATGTATCTCCGACAAGGTGTGTGTGGCAGTCGGTAGCGAATTCCGGGGGAAACCTGCTGTCTGTCATTCGGGACCTGTCGCGAGATCAGCCAATCTTCGTTCGAGAGAAGCATAAGCCGCATGCGCCCGGTTCGGATACTCCTTCAGCCGGCGGAATGTGATTGCCGAGTGAAGACAGGCTCGGCTCGAATTCGGGGTGCCTCGGACAGGTCGGGTTGAGACGCGCAGCTGCGACCGCGCTCTCAAGCGGCAGCGTTCTGCCGTCTACATGGCTTTGACAGTTCACCCTCCGGGTTCCGCTCTAGAGCGCACGTGCCATTTGACCGGAACGGCCAGACACGGGCGAAAGTCGAGCCCCGGCAGCGAGCGGCGACATGCGTGCAGCGCCTTCGGAGCTCGGGGAACATGGCGCGGGACCCATCCTGTCGCACAGTAGATTTCTGGCGCGGACTTTGGTTTGGGTCCGGCGTCAACGCCCGCTGATGCCGGACCGATGTTGCTCAGCCTCCGCTCACTGCGACAGGCAGATCCCCGGCCGACCCCCACTCGGACCAAGAGCGGTGGTAGGTGCGCACGCGCGGATACCCCAGGAGACGGAGCGCGAAGTAGCTGTGCGAAGATGCAAGCCCGTTCTCGCAATGCACGACAATGTTGTCATCCGGCGAGATGCCGAGAGAGGCGAAATGCGCAGACAACGCCTCGGCGGACTTCAGCGTCTGATCCTCGTTGAGGTTGGCCTTCCACGGGATGTTCACTGCCCAGGGAATGTGGCCCTTCTGGAAGGCGTCAGCTGTACGGACATCGATCACCACCGTCTCGGCGTCTTTCTCGCGCTCCAGAATCCACTCGGCACTCGCAAAGCGCCTCGGTGACAATGCTGCGGAGAACGTGCGCTCGGGGGCAGGCCCATCCCCGCCGGTATTGGTCTCGAGCCCGGCGCGGGTCCATGCTTGGATCCCCCCGTTGAGCAGACTGACATTGCGGTGACCGAAGTACTCGAGCAGCCAGAACATCCGTGCTGCGTGAAAACCGCCCTTGTCGTCATAGAGCACGACCTGGCTCCGGGCAGAGACGCCAAGGCGGCCCAGAAGCCCGGCGATTTCATCGGTCGACTTCAGAGCACCGCCGATAGGGGCAACCGGGTCCGCGACCGCATCCGGCGCGAGATGGACAGCACCTGGCAAATGGCCACTCATGAAATCTTCTCTCGGCCGCACATCGATGAGCACGACCTCATCTGTTTCCAAAATCGAGGACAGCTTCTCGACATTCATGAGCAGGCCTCTGTTCGCGTAGCCATCAGAGAGGGCTGGGGACATCGACAGACCCATCGCAGCGGCGACCGTCATGGTCACGATGATGTATTTCAACATGGCAGCTTTCTCTCAAATCAGTTTGCTTGGTCGGGTTGTGCGACAATGCGCAGATAGGGTTTGGGTGCTTGCCAGCCGTTCGGAAAGAGTTGTGCGGCAGCGTCATCGGAGAGCGACGGCAGGAGGATCACATCGTCCCCATTGCGCCAATCGGCAGGGGTTGCCACTTGATGGCGCGAGGTCAGTTGCAGCGAGTCGATCGCGCGCAGAATTTCGCCAAAGTCGCGGCCCGTGCTCATCGGATATGTGATCGTCAGCTTGATCCGCTTGTCGGGACCGATCACGAACACGCAGCGGACCGTCTGGTTGTCCGCCGCCGTGCGAAACCCCGCGCCGTTCGCCGTTGCGGCCAGCATCCCATAGAGCTTCGCAACCCTCAGGTCCGCATCGGCGATCAGCGGATAGTTCAACCTGGCGCCTTGGGTTTCCTCGATGTCCGACACCCATTCTGCATGTCGATCGAGCCCGTCTGCGCTGAGACCGATGATTTTCACGCCACGCCGTTCAAACTCGGGCTTCAACTTCGCAACCGCACCGAGTTCCGTCGTGCACACGGGGGTGAAATTCTTGGGGTGCGAAAACAGGACCGACCAATCCTCGCCGATCCACTCGTGAAACCTGATCCTGCCAATTGTCGTCTCGGCACTAAAATCGGGGGCAATATCTCCGATCGTCTTCAGCATAACCTTCTCCTCTCTTCAAATCGCCGCAGTGCAGCGGCGTTAGAGAGCTTTCGCGCCGGATCAGGTGTCGTTCCTGACGAAAACCTTCCAGAAATGTGAGGGCTCGGACATTGCGTCGGCGCGCGCGATCTGATGAGCGGAATTGAAACCCTTGCCTGATTGGAGCCAAACTCCTGAAACAGCGCACCATTCTTCGCGCGTCGCACCGGATATCCGCCGGCTCGAACACGGCAGTTAAGGAGCGCGCATGTGAGACGGCCCGCCACGGGAGCGGCGATCATCTCACATCAACGTGATCCGAACGGACGCGGAGAAACGGACGCTCAGCTCACGGTCAATGCGCGCAGTAGCCGCTTGAACTTCCGCGTTTCATGGAGCCGGTTGAGCGCCGGGTCGGACTGAAGCCAATCGCGATGGCGAAACCCGTGTTCAACCAGTCTCTCGAGGCGGTCGAGGGCAGTCTGTGTCTCACCGATCGCAGCATACGCAGCGACCCCATAGTAGAGCTCCGCATCGCTGCGTTCCTCACAGCGCTTCATCGTGCCATACGCCTCCTCGCGCTCGCCTTTGAGTGCCAGCAGCAAGCTCTGCGCGCACCCCACGCGTTCATCGTCCGCACCCATCGACAGTCGAAGGCGAACCCGCCCCAAGCCTGCGCTCGCAGCCGCACTCGCCCGATCCGATCGTCCGAGCGAGAGCCACGTGGAAGCTGCCAAGATCAGCGGGCGATAGTCATCGAGTTTGAGCGATGACGCACATTCTGCGATGCGCGCCGCATCCTCTCGGGCGCCAAAGGCAAAGAGCGAACGCGCATACTGATAGTGGGCGTGAAAGTCCCGGCTGTCGCAGACGATCGCCCTGTCAAAGGCCGCACGTGCCTCCGGTTCACGTCGCAGAGCAGTCAGCACCACACCGCGTGACATGTGGGAGCTCGCAAGTTCAGGACACTGAGCGACAGCAGAATCCGCAAGGCGCAGCGCTGCGAAAAGGTCTTCGCCATCGTCGCCCTGATAGAGATAGCGCATCGCCGACAGTGCGGCATATTCTGAAAGCGCGGGCACGAAGTGTGTGGCGCGTGCCGCTGCCTCGCGACAGAGTTCAACTGCCTCGCCGAGTGCGTTCTCACCATGGCGCTCGCAGAGTATCCGCGCCTCTGCAACCGCCAGATATGCAGAGAGGTCGTATCCGCGTGTGTTTTCAAAACTGTCGGCCGGCGTGCGGCTGCCAACCGGTTTGGCACGCTGACGCAGTCGATAGCCGGCGCCGTACACTGTCTGAATGATCTCGCGTGCCCCGCCGTCACCCAAGGCGCGGCGAAGTTCGGCGACCGAATGGGTCAGGACTTCCTCGCCAATGTCCGTGTCGGGCCAAACCAGATCGAGCAGGTCCGCCCGGCTCACGACCTGACCATCCGCCTCGACAAGAGCGAGCATCACGTCTGCCGCCTTGGGGGTCAGACTTCGGCTTGTCAGCCCATCTGTGAGCGTGCGTGCAGCGGGTTCAAACCGCCAGCGACCGATCTCGAATGTGCGCATCTCTTTTCCAATGCACGTGTCTCCATCAATGCGGGGGCGATATGCGAAAAGATTGGTTCCTGGCGTCTATCGCAGTCAGACTCCCAAAAGTCCCGAAATCAGTACGATTGTCCGGCCAACGCGCAAGTGAAGAGCCCCCACTGGTTGGTCCAAGGAAACTGTTACTGCATGACTGGCCTTTGGTCCATCGAGACCATGGCTTCAGAAGCTGGCGGGCGGTAGCCAAGGGCGCTGTGCGGTCGCTTGGTGTCGTGGTGGCGCCTCCATTCTTCGATGATGATCTGAGCTTCACGGAGCGTGACGATCTCGTCATGGATTGTGCTGCGGGCAGGGGCCTTCCAAGCCTTGTTGTCATTCCACATTTCAGGTTTGGTCATCCGATGGATGGGGTAGTCCTGAACCCTGCCGGCGGTGATCTGGGAGAGACCGAGTTTCCCGAAGAAGGGGAGGAGGTGCAGCCTGATCCTGGCCTTGTGGCCCTCCACCCATTTCGGCGATCGCTCGCCATCGGTGATCACCTTGTATTCACGCGCAAACTGCCTTGCGGCGTCAGCAAAGGATCTCTCGTTGAGCAGCTCGCCCCGCGGTGCTTGCCGCGCAGCTCGAGATACCAGTCCTCGGCAAATTCCGTGGCCTGGGAGAGGCTCTCGGTCTTGGTGGTGGTGCGATGGTTCTTGCCATTCAGGAAAGCCGCGCACTGCCATTTCGGGGAGCCGGTGCGCTTGTAGACATGGACCTTGCCGCCCAGAATCGAGTGCTTGGACATGAGATGTCCTCATGATCCTCGGATGTGCCTGTTTGTGTAAGCTTTGTGCAAGGGCATTCAGCTTGGCACGAAGCGTCAAGCCAGTAGGTAGGATGCTGTTCTGTATTGCTATTTGGTTGCGGGGGCAGGATTTGAACCTGCGACCTTCAGGTTATGAGCCTGACGAGCTACCGGGCTGCTCCACCCCGCGGAGATGTTTTGCGCCTGAGTTTGGTGTGCGGTGTGGTCCGCAGGTATCGCCGGCGCTTTTATGACATGCGTGTCGAGAGAGAATGACGAGACGTTCGGCGTTCGTATCTTGGTCTGGCGGTGACCTACTCTCCCACGTCTTGAGACGCAGTACCATCGGCGCAACGGGGCTTAACGGCCGAGTTCGGGATGGGATCGGGTGTTTCCCTCGCGCTGTGACCACCAGACCTTGAGAGCACCCGGCGGGCGCTCTCAAGGTCTGGCGGAAGGTTTGTGTGTCCTGGCGCGGGCATTGCCCGCGGCTCCGGGGCTGTCCCGGCGCCGGACGCCAAAATCTTCCACTGAACCAAGTGGGGATGTCTTTCCAGGTCGTTGCACTGACGGGATGTCCGTGACGCGGTGTGTCCACACGCACGCCGAGGCGGCCCGAAGGGCGCCGGGGCGTCTGTGGATCGACTCGCGCGATCACTGGATCGGATCAAGCCAATCGGATGATTAGTACCGGTCAACTGAGCGCATTGCTGCGCGTACATCTCCGGCCTATCGACGTGGTGGTCTACCACGATCCTCGGCGAGACCTTGTTTCGAGGGGGGCTTCCCGCTTAGATGCCTTCAGCGGTTATCCTGTCCGGACATAGCTACCCTGCACTGCGGCTGGCGCCACAACAGGTCCACCAGTGGTCCGTCCACCCCGGTCCTCTCGTACTAGGGGCAGCTCCTCTCAAGTCTCGTACACCCACGGCAGATAGGGACCGAACTGTCTCACGACGTTCTAAACCCAGCTCACGTACCACTTTAATCGGCGAACAGCCGAACCCTTGGGACCTGCTCCAGCCCCAGGATGTGATGAGCCGACATCGAGGTGCCAAACGGTGCCGTCGATATGGACTCTTGGGCACCATCAGCCTGTTATCCCCGGCGTACCTTTTATCCGTTGAGCGATGGCCCTTCCACGCGGGACCACCGGATCACTATGGCCGACTTTCGTCTCTGCTCGACTTGTCAGTCTCGCAGTCAGGCGGGCTTCTGCCATTGCACTCGACGAGCGATTTCCGACCGCTCTGAGCCCACCATCGCGCGCCTCCGTTATCATTTGGGAGGCGACCGCCCCAGTCAAACTACCCGCCACAGAGGGTCCCGGCACCGGATAACGGCGCGCGGTTAGACATCAAGCGTATCAAGGGCGGTATCTCAAGGGTGGCTCCCCCCCCACTGGCGTGGGAGATTCAATGCCTACCGCCTATCCTGCACATGACAGGCCTGATGCCAGTCTGAAGCTGTAGTAAAGGTGCACGGGGTCTTTCCGTCTGACCGCGGGAACCCCGCATCTTCACGGGGAATTCGATTTCGCTGAGTCTGCGTTGGAGACAGCGGGGAAGTCGTTACGCCATTCGTGCAGGTCGGAACTTACCCGACAAGGAATTTCGCTACCTTAGGACCGTTATAGTTACGGCCGCCGTTTACCGGGGCTTCAATTCGGAGCTCTCACTCCTCCTTTTAACCTTCCGGCACCGGGCAGGCGTCAGACCCTATACGTCGCCTTGCGGCTTCGCAGAGCCCTGTGTTTTTAGTAAACAGTCGCCACCCCCTGGTCTGTGCCCCCCGCCCCTGGTTGCCCAGAGACAGGGCCTCCTTCTCCCGAAGTTACGGAGGCATTTTGCCGAGTTCCTTCAACGCAGTTCTCTCAAGCGCCTTGGTATGCTCTACCAGTCCACCTGTGTCGGTTTAGGGTACGATCTGATGGAGGGCTATTTCCAGGATCCGCTTGGCAGCCCGACCAATCCGATAAGGTCGAACAACGTCTGCGAACCGTCACATCCTCCTGGCTCAGGAATATTAACCTGATTCCCATCGACTACGCCTTTCGGCCTCGCCTTAGGGGTCGGCTTACCCTGCTCAGATGAGCTTTAAGCAGGAACCCTTGGACTTTCGGCGAGAGGGTCTCTCACCCTCTTTATCGCTACTCACGTCAGCATTCTCGCTACCGATCGCTCCACCGGAACCCTCACAGGCCGGCTTCATCGCCAAGGCTTCGCCTTCGCTGTTTTTTGCTTGCGCTACCGCTCGCTTCGCTTGGCTCACTTGAGCGCGTTCCTGGCACATCACTCTGAACCACGCACCAGTGGCCTGGTGCATCATTCGAGCTCTGCTCCAAAACGTCCTCAAGCAGGCCGAAGGCCGGTAGGACACATAAAAACAGAAAAGGCGCAGCCTTTGTCACGGTACGCTCCGCTACCACTG
>CBDHHE010000001.1:3142500-5229488 GCA_965263335.1 Thermohalobaculum sp.
TCGCTCAGCGGCCCCCAGACCAGGGTCGCGAGCGCAATCGCGATCAACGACAGGGACAGCAGCAGTTGCGCGCCACCGGCCGAGATCTCGAAGCTGGCGGCAACCGAAGGCAGGGCCGGCGACAGGGCTTGCAGCGCAAATGGTCCGATCGCCGTGATGGCCGCAAGCAGAAGCAGGAGCGCGAGGTCTCTGGACATGTGTTCGCTGCATGCTCCGTGCATGGATTGTGCATGATCTGTGCATCGCGCTGAAACCGCGGGCAGCCCCCGGACCGGGCGGAACTCAGCCGGCAGCGAAGACCACGTCGCGACCGGGTGCAGCGTTCAGCAGAGCCCGGGTGTAGGCATCCTTGGGGTTCGCGTAAACCTCTGCCGTCGGGCCCTGTTCCACGACAACGCCGTGCTGCATGACCATGATGCGGTCGCAGATCTGGGCCGCCACCCTGAGGTCATGCGTGATGAACAGCATCGCCAGATCGAAGCGCTCGCGGACGTCATCGAGGAGCGCGAGGACCTGCGCCTGCACCGACACATCGAGCGCCGAGACCGCTTCATCGGCAATGAGAACCTTGGGCTCCATGGCGAGCGCGCGGGCAATGCAGATCCGCTGACGCTGGCCACCGGAGAACTGATGCGGAAAGCGCTCGAGCACGTCCGGCGCCAGTCCGACGATCTGCATCAGTTCACGCGCCTTCGCCTCGGCCTCCACCTTGCCGACGCCGAAGTTCATCGGGCCTTCGACAATGGACTGGCCGACGGTCCGGCGCGGGTTGAGCGACCTGTAGGGATCCTGAAAGACAATCTGGATGTCGCGCCGGTGATGGCGCAGCACCGCTTCGGAGATGTTGGCGATGTTCTCGCCCGAAATCATGACCTCGCCCGAAGTGGGATCAATCAGCCGCACGATACAACGTGCGACTGTGGATTTGCCCGAACCGGACTCGCCCACAACCCCAAGCGTCTCTCTCCGGTGTACCACCAGATCGACGTCCTTCGCCGCATGAACGACCCGCCCGCCGCCGAGAAGTCCGCTGCTGCCATAGACCTTGTTGAGGCCTTCCGCCCGAAGCGCGGGCTCAGCGGTGTCAATCTCTGCTCGGTGCCCGGGCACCAGACTTGGCACCGAACCGATCAGCATCTTCGTGTAAGGATGTTGCGGACGCCCGATGATCTCGTCGCGCGGGCCCTGCTCCACGACGCGGCCATGCTGCATGACAACGACGCGATCGGCGATCTCGGCAACAACCCCGAAATCATGCGTGATGAACAGCACGCCCATGCCGTGGCGGTGCTGGATGTCCTTGATCAGGTCCAGAATCTGCGCCTGAGTCGTCACATCCAGGGCTGTCGTCGGCTCATCCGCGATCAGGAGCGCCGGCTCGAGCGCCAGCGCCATGGCGATCATGATCCGCTGGCGCTGCCCCCCAGAGAGCTGGTGGGGATAGGCGTGATACATCTGCTCGTGGTCGGGCAGCGAGACGTCCTGCATGACTTCGAGGACACGCGCCTTCTGGTCGGCACCTGACAAGCCTGAATGAATGTCGAGCATCTCGAGGATCTGCTCGCCCACCTTCATCACCGGATTGAGCGCGGTCATCGGCTCCTGAAAGATCATCGCCATGCGCTCACCGCGCAGACGCCGCAGCTGGCGATCGGACATGCGCAGGAGATCATCCCCCTGCAGCATCACTTCGCCTTTCACCGGCGTGAGCTCCTTGCGCGGGATCAGGCCCATAACCGTGAATGCCGTCACCGATTTGCCGGAGCCGGACTCGCCGACGACGCAGACGATCTCGCCGGATCCGACCGAAAAGCTGACCTCTTCGATGGCGTAGGTGCGATCACCGCCTTTCGGCAGGCGAACCGTCAGCTCCCGAATATCCAGGACCGGACCTGCAGCGCGCTCCCCTGCACGACCCGGCCGATCGGCAGGCGCATGCGCAGCCCACCCGCCCGCGCGCAGCAGGCCCGGGGTATGAACTCCCACCGTCACGCCCGCATCTTCCGCGCAATTCGCGGGTCGAGCGTGTCGCGCAGTCCATCACCGACGATGTTCACCGCAAGCACCGTCAGACCAAGAGCGATCCCGGGATAGAAGATGATCCACGGCGTGAGCTGAAAGTAGGTTCGCCCCTCGGCCATGATGTTGCCCCAGGAGGGGATTTCGGGCGGAATGCCCGCGCCCAGGAAGCCAAGGAGCGATTCCGTCAACATCGCAGAGCCGCAGATGTAAGTTGCCTGAACGATCAAGGGGGCGATGGTGTTTGGCAGGATGTGACGCACCATGATCGCGGGCAGACGCGTTCCCGCGGCGATCGCGGCCTCGACATAGGGTTCCTCGCGCACGGTCAGCACCACCGATCGCACCAGCCTCACAACCCGTGGAATCTCGGGGATGACGATCGCGACCACCACTGTGGTCAGTGTCGCGCCGGATATGGATATCAATGCTATCGCGAGCAGGATGGCCGGGATCGCCATCAACCCGTCCATGATGCGCATGATGATCCCGTCGAGCGCGCGCACGTAGCCTGCGATCAGTCCGAGCAGAAGCCCGGCAGCCACTGCGATCGCCGCCACGGCAAGCCCGATCACCAGCGAGACCCGCCCTCCATAGACGACACGCGCAAGCCCGTCGCGTCCGAGGGAATCCGTGCCGAACCAGTACTCGGCCGAGGGCGGCTTGAGGCGTCCCATCGGATTGAGCGCCACCGGATCCACCGTGAACAGCGGGCCCACCAACGCTATAAGTGACATCGCTGCCAGCAGGACACCGCCCCAGAGGACCGACGGATTGCGAACCAGAAGCTGGACCACGCTTGGGTGCTCGCGGCGCGACAGATCTGCCTCCGTCGACATGGGGTCGAGCACGGACGCTTGCGCAGTATCTACGGCGGTATCGTCGGTTGCCGCCATCAGTATCGGATCCTCGGGTCGAACAGAGTGTAGCTGATGTCGATCAACAGGTTGATGAGGATGTAGACGAAGCTGAAAAACAGGATCAGGCCCTGGATGATCGGGTAGTCACGGGCAAGAACGGCGTCGAGCACCAGTCGTCCGAGCCCTGGAATGTTGTAGACGCTCTCGGTCACCACAACCCCACCGATCAGCAGCGCGATACCGATCCCGATGACGGTGACGATGGGAACGGCGGCATTTCGGAGGGCGTGGCGCAGCAGGATCTTGAATTCGCTCTGGCCCTTTGCACGTGCGGTCCGGACATAGTCCTCTTGCAACACCTCCATGACCGAGGCGCGCGTCATCCGGGCGATCAGCGCGATGTAGATAACGCTCAGCGTCAGCGTCGGCAGCACCATGTGGCGCGCCCATTCAACGATCCCATGCTCGAATGGCGACTTGTACCCCTGCACGGGCAGCACTTGGAGCCACATCGCCAGCACGTAGATCAGAATGTAGCCGAGCACGAAAACAGGCACCGAAAAGCCCGCGACCGAGAACAGCATTATGAACCGATCGATCAGCGAGCCTGACTTCCACGCGGCGATCGTCCCCATGGGCACGGCGACCAGAACCACGAAGGTGAGCGTGGTCAGCGCCAGCAGCAGTGTCGGCTCGAGACGCTGTCCGATCAGCGTGGTCACGGGCAGGTTCGTGAAGATCGAGGTGCCGAGATCGCCCTGCGCGAGCTGGCCGATCCACTTGCCGAACTGGACCACAATGGGATCGTTCAAGCCAAGCTGAGTCCGGATCCGCTCGATATCCTCAGCGGTCGCATAGTCACCGGCGATCACTGCCGCCGGATCACCGGGCGACAATCTGAGCATCAGAAACACAAACAGTGCGACCACACCCATGACAGGAATGGTCGCCAGGCATCGCTTTAGAATGTAGCCGAGCATCCGTCGCTCCCGATGCACGGTCCCGACCACCAGTGGCCGGGACCGGAGGTGAGCTCAGCCGATTACTCGACCGACATGTTCCAGAAGAACTGAACCGGCGACTTGATCAGCCCCTTCACGTTGGATCGATAAGCAACCGGCGTGAAGAACTGGCCGAGATGACCCGAAGAGCCAATCGCCCAGAGACGCTCCTGCACCTTCTTGCCAATCTCCGCTTTCTGCTCCGGCGTCGTGGCAATGGCGAACTCAGCCCGGGCCGCTTCAAGCTTTGGATCATCCGGCCAGCCGAACCAGCCTTTGTCCGGATTGCCCGAGAACGCGATCGACATCGGGTCGATCACATCTGCGCCGATCCACCAGGTGTGGAACATGTTCCAGCCGCCTTCCGTGACGGGCTCACGCTTGGCCCGACGCGAGGTCAGGGTGGCCCAGTCCATCGCCTGAAGATCGACCTCCATGCCGATCTGGCGCAGCTTCTCGGCGGTGATCAGCGAGAACGCCGAAAGAACCGGAACATCGGTCGGCTGCATCAGCACCACCGGAGTGCCGTCATAGCCTGCGTCCTTCAGCGCTGCCGCGGCAGCTTCGATATCGCCCGCCTTGATGACATCCGAACCCACGTCGTTCTCAAGCGGTGTACCGCAGGGGAAGACCGAGTAGCAGGTGGTCCAGAACTGCTCATCACCCACGGCACCGGCCATGTAGTCTTCCTGCTTCATCGCCATGATGGCCGCGCGTCGTATGTCAACGTTGTCGAACGGTGGCAGCAAGTGGTTGAAGCGCGCGAAACCGGTGTTGCCGAGCGGATCGTTCACCTCGACGGTGATCCCTTCCGCAGCCGACAGCAGCGGCATCAGATCGTTTGCCGGGCTTTCAAAGTAGTCAATCTCGCCCGCGATCAAGGCATTCATCGCCGTGGTTTGATCCGGGAAGTAGGTCCAGATGACTTTGTCGACCTTGGCGAGCTTGCCGCCAGCGGCCGCGGAGGGCGCTTCGCTGCGCGGGGCATACCCTTCGAACTTCGTGTAGACCACCTTGGAGCCCGGAACCCACTCATCCGCCTCGAACTTGAAAGGACCGGAACCGGTGTAGTCCGTGATCTGTTCGAACGGGTCAGTTGCCGCAACTGAGGCCGGCATGATGAACGGCACGTTCGAGGAGATCTTCCCGATCGATTCCAGCACCAAGCCATAGGGCGATTTCAGTTTGAACTGGAAGGTTTTGTCGTCAACCGCGACCATCTCCTCCATGACGCCGATGAGCTGTTGACCCATGCCGTCGCGTGCGCCCCAGCGCTCGAGAGATGCTATCACGTCCGCCGAGGTCACCGGCGCATCGTTGTGGAACTTGAGCCCGTCACGCAGCGTGAATGACCATGTCAGCTGGTCGTCCGAGACCTCCCAGCTCTCGACCATCTGCGGCTGCGGCGTGAAGTTCTCATCCATCGCAAACAGCGTGTCGTAGATCAGATAGCCATGGTTGCGCGAGATGTACGCAGTGGTCCAGATCGGATCGAGGTTCTTCAGATCCGCATGCGGGATGACGCGCAGCACTGTCTCTGCGGATGCAGGGGCAGCGATCGTCCCGGCTGCCAGCGGCACAGCGATCGCTGCCGCGGCAAGGACATGGCGTCTCGTCCAATCAAACATGTTAGCAACTCCCTGAAGGTGCTTGTCTCCGGCGGGGTCGGCCAAGCGTTATTTCACCCCTTGCGAGAGATTTAACGCACTGCAGCATCGCGGAGTCAATGACCGATCCTCGGCAGGGTTGCCCGCCGGCGAGCCGTGTATCTCGCCAGATTTCACCCCGTTCCGGCACGCGGTCACTTGGATCATCGCCGATGTCACAAAACCCGGATATCACTGGCGTCAGCGAGAGCCGCCCGGACGGCGGCACTGAGGGGAGAAGAACATGCGCATAACGGTGATCTCGGACATGCATCTCTCACGCAAGCGGCCGTTCTTCCAGGTCAACTGGGAAATCGTGCTGAAGCATCTGAGCGACGCGCCTCCGGACTTGGTCGTTTGTGCGGGTGATATGGCCCTCAACGGCCCGTCGGATGAGGACGATCTGGCTTTCGCTCGTGCGCAATTGGACCGTCTGCCGGTGCCCTGGCTGGCGGTTCCGGGGAACCACGACCTTGGCAACTGCTTGCCCGATCTGCGCGGCGAGCACACGGTCACATCTGCCTATATCTCAACCTACCGCAAGCACTTCGGCTCTGATTACTGGTTACATGACAAGGCGGGCTGGCGTCTGATCGGGCTGAACGCCCTGGTGATGGGCAGCGATCTGGAAGAAGAATCCGATCAGTGGGCTTTTCTTTCCGATGCGCTGGCAGAGGCAGGAGACCAAGAGGTCGGCATCTTTCTCCACAAGCCCGCCTTTCTGAGCGACCCGGACGATGAACGGATGCATCCGGGTTCGCTCTTCCCTGCGCCACGATCCCGGTTTCTGGAGGCGATTGAAGGCACCAATGTGAGGTTCATTGTTTCCGGCCACAATCACGAGCTTACGGCTGTGCGGCATGGGAGCATCATGATGCAGTGGTGCCCTGCCACGTCCTTTCTGATCCTCCGCCACTTTCCCGAGCCTCGCGGAGGTGAGCGCGTTCTCGGATGGCTGGAGTTCGACATCGACGGATCGGACTTTCGCATTTCACCCGTAACCCCAGACGAGATGGCCCCTCTCGACATCGGTGGCTGGCTTGTGGACGGGATCGGGGTCTATCAGGCCATGACCACGGGATCGCATCCAACACCAATGCCCTGATCCGTCGCGCACGACTTGGAGACGGTCATCACCTCTCCGTTCAACCACAGGCTTGCCGTGTGGATCAGCCCGACGGCGAGCATCGTTTGCGCGAGTTTCGCGCCACGCCCAAGCGCTCGACAGGTGTCGACGTGGCTCAGCGCGCCGACTGCCGTGGTGACCGGCCTCGATCCCAGATCGCTGTCGGGATCGAGCATGTCCGCCCTTCGACGGGTGATCTCCGGATGGTCCGGCAGATCAACGGCATTCGCGATCAGCGTTGCGGCCACATCCGCCTCGGCCGCCGTGCGCGCCAGCACTGTGACCGCATCGGCGATGCCCAATGAATGACTGCGACCGCGCCAGCCGGATGTCGCAACACCCCGAACGGGGGTCTCCGCTGTTATCGTGACTTGATCGCTCAGCGCCGGGCCTGCCGCGATCGTCATCCTCTTGCCCGATGCAAGCCAGAGGGCGACATCGCCGCCATTGTTGACATACGCCCGCTCGAGCTCGCGATCACGCAGCAGCACCGCCAAGATGTGATCGGCGACCGCTCCCGCAACCGCAGCCATCGGTGTGACGAATGCAGGCTGATGGGCTTCGGCAACCTCGCACATCCTGCGCGCGATTGCGGAGCTGCCGAAAGAGGTGAGAGCCGGGGTGGCCTCAGCCGATACAGGAGCGCGCAGTCGCGGCAGATCGGCCACGAGTTCCGTCAAGACATCCTTGAACCGATCAGCAGCTTGGCGATAGGCGCACAAACGCTCCTCATCTGGACCAAAGGCTTCAATGATCAGATCAATTGGCCCGTGATGGAGATGCAGTCGGCGGCCGTCCGGCAGCAAGCTGGCCTGGGCACCGATCATTCAGCCATCCTGACAATGTGGCTCTCTGCGCCATACTCGCCGCCATTGGCCAGCACGTCGTCGAGGCTCCGGACGGCACCATCGTGCCCGCCAAGGGCCCGAAAGTGGTCGCGCCGCATTGTGAATTCGATCGGCGCAACCAACGCTGGTGTGGGCACATAGCCGAACGCGTTGTCGGGCATTTGGCTCACATCGGCCATGAGAGTGATGCCCCCACCCGGCCAGACATAGACTCGAGCACCACCGCAGGTGACATGGGTCTTCATCTCCTGCACTGAGCGTGTGAGTTCGACCGGGTTCTCCGTCACACCTGCGCGCAGAGATCCTCCCGCGCCCCCCATGAAAAGCACGGTGCAAAGTGCCGGTTCACAGTTTTGGTTTATGAGTGTGACAGACTTTTCGAGCGTCGGCGGCAGTGGCTTGGCACAGGGAACAAGCTCCTCGTCCAACTCGTAGTACGCATAGTGCTCTCCGGTGGTCGAGACCATGAGCAGTCGCAAACCGGGCCGAGCACCTTTCGCCGGGTTCCACGGGCCGAGGATCGCAAGCGGATCCTCCAAGTTTGTACCGCCCCAACCGGATCCAGGCTCGGCCACTTGGAAGTATCGCCCCGGCGTCGAGCGCCTGCCCTTGATGCGCACGCCAGTATCGGCCCAGCCCAACACCTTGCCCGCCTGATGTTCACTGACAACGCCGGTGATGTGATCGTCGACCACCACCACCTCGTCGACAAGGCCGTGCCACTGCGTCGCAAACATGCCAATGGCCGCAGAGCCGCACCCCACCCTCATCCTGTCTTCGCGGGCTCCATCGATCACAGGCGGTTTGCCAGCCTGTAGGGTCAAGGCAGCGCCGCCGTCGACGGCAAGCTCCACCGGCTGGCGATTGCAAAGCGCCAACAGCGCTGCACAGGTCACCCGTCCCTCGGCCTTGCCCCCACCCGTGAGGTGGCGCACGCCCCCGATCGAGAGCATCTGCGAACCGTACTCTGCTGTCGTGACATGACCGACCGGTTCTCCGCTCATGCGAACCGTGGCGGCTTCCGGCCCAATATGGCGATCGGTGTCAATTTTCACCTTCGCGCCGCAATATGAGAAGATGCCTTCCGTCACGACGGTAATGAGATCTGCTCCTGCCACCTTGCTGCTGACGATGAAAGGTGCCGGCTTGTAGTCGGGATAGGTCGTACCGGCGCCGATCGCTGTAACGAAGCGCTCGGTTTTGTGCACCGGGTTGCCATCCCAATGGTCTTCCAGGAAGGGCACGAGAGAGCCTCCCTCGGCAACCGTCGTCTCGAGAACGGTGAGCGGATCGCAGCGGACAATGCGTCCATCTGCATTGGCATACCGGTCGCATGCTCCGGTCCGACCGTCGGCGATGTAGCACATTACCGGACAGGCGTCGCAACGGATTTTCGCCGGGCGTGGTTCAGGACTGCGCGTTATTGGCCCAACCCTCCCATCGGCCACGCGTACGACTTGAGTCGGTCTGCATGCACAATTTGATGCTCACAAAACTTCGACGGTCTATCTCGGCTGGACCCTATCTGCGCAATCAATCCCCGCCCAATTCGGTGACGCGCGCGGAGCGCCCAATGTTTGGCGCCGCATCCTGTGTCAGCTTTCTTGGCCAAGTTTCCAAGTCCCGGCACCGTCCCCCACCACGTAGAATTGGACATTTCGATTGCCATCAACGCTTGGCTTTCATCGCTTCAAGAACCCTATGCGGCAATGCGGGGAGGCGGGTGATCCGGGCGCCGGTTGCGTGGCGTATCGCGTTTAGAATTGCAGGTGCGGTAGGGATCAATGCGTGCTCGCCGATGCCCTTTGCTCCAAAAGGGCCTTCTGGATCCGGTGCTTCTATGAGGATTGTCTCGATTGGCGGCACGTCTCCGATGGTTGGGATCAAATAGTCGTGCAAGTTCTCTGTGCGCCCAGGCACATACTCCTCCATCAACGCCATGCCGATACCCTGAGCTATCCCTCCCTCGATTTGGCCTTCAGCCAGCATGGGGTTGATTGTGCGCCCCAGGTCGTGCGCTGCAGTGATCTTGAGGAGGCGCACCGTCCCGAGTTCCGGATCAACGGCCAACTCGGCCATTTGCGCACCCCAGCCATAGACAGCATAGGGGATGCCCTGTCCGTCCTCATCGAGCTTCGTCGTCGGAGGATCGTAGGTCTCCTCCGAGGTAAAGACATACCCATGTGGGTCCGAGGGAAGCGACATCAGGTTGATTTCGCGGGCTCCCGACACTATTAGACGGCCATCAAACAAAACCAAATCCGCCGGTTCACCGGCATTGGCTTGGCGCAAGATTTGCACCCGCAGATCACGGCCCGCGCGCTCCGCCGCTTTCCCGGAAACAAAGGTCTGGCGCGATGCCGAGGTTTTGCCAGCATCCGGCGTTGTCGCTGTATCACCCGATGCAATGTCGAAGTTCTCCAGTGCGAGGCCCAGTGCATCAGCACAGATCTGCGCGATGACGGTGTTGGACCCCTGTCCAATGTCAGTCGCCCCCTGGTGAAGCACAACGCGGCCGTCGCGGCGCAATCCGACGCGAATTGTCGAAGGATTTGGCAAGGATGTGTTGCCGCAACCGTACCAGCACGCTGCCACACCGACTCCACGCAACTCGAACCCTGCACTTTCGCGTGCATTCTCGCAGGCGCGAATCCAGTGGGGCTCCAACGCGTCCAGGCAGGCGGCAATCCCGACCCCGGAGTGCAGGACCTGTCCCGTTGCGGTCTGATCGCCGTTCCTTAGACAATTCTGACGGCGAAATCCGAGGCGGTCCACGCCCGAGGCATCTGCGAGATCGTCGAACAGCAACTCCTGAAGGATCGCTGCCTGAGGCACGCCGAACCCCCGGAACGCTCCAGCGACCGGACCGTTGGTGTGAATGGCGTGCGCCTCTGACCCGTAGTTCGGGACTCGATACGGTCCGGTTGCGTGAACCGGCACACGGTTGGCAACGGTGGGTCCCCAACTTGCATACGCACCGGTGTTGAACGTCCCATCGAACGTCATCGCGGTCACTTTTCCATCTGAAGCACATGCAGCCAAAGCATGCATTCTTGCTGGGTGCCGCTTTGTCGACGCCTGCATGGATTCTCGGCGGCCAAACACCAGCCTGCATGGTTTGCCAGTGCTCAAAGTGACCGCGCCCAACAGCGGTTGCACGGACAGATCCAGCTTGGCCCCGAAGCCGCCCCCCGCAGCTGCAGGGATGATCCGCACGCGATCGGCTGGGAGACCCAGAACAGCAGCCGTGTCATTGCGATCCATAAATGGTGCCTGCGTGCACGCCTGGATCACCAGCGTATCGCCATCCAGCCAGGCAGCACCCGCCTCGGGTTCAATGTATGCGTGTTCTACCCAGCCGGTCTCGATCGTGGCTTCCGCGATGTGAGACGCGCCGAGGAGCGCACGATCCGGATCGCCAGAGCGCACACGTCCCGTGATCAGCGTGTTGCCAGGCCGGTCTGAATGCAGAACAGGAGCATCACCGGCCTGAGCTTCATCCGGCGTGAGAATCGGCCGAAGCTCGGTCCAGACCACGGGAAATGTTGTCAGATCGAGATCCCGCAGAGCTTCTGGCTCTCCAGCCACCAAAGCGACCGCTTCGCCCCGAAACCGCACCACGCCAGACGCCAGCGCCGGTTGATCGGCAAAGTCCGGGATCACTCCAAATCGATTGGTGCCCTTGATGTCCCGCGCGGTCAGAACGCACTCAACGCCATTGTTGCCCGCCGCCCATTCTTCGAGATCACCGAACACAAATCTTGCGTGATGGCGGGGCGAACGCACGACCCGCACATCGAGCCAGGACTCAGGCCAATGATCCGCACCGAAGCACTCGGTTCCGTCGAGCTTGCGTTCACCATCCAAGCGCGGCACGCGGGCGCCAACAGCTGCACCACCAACCGGCCGTGTAGCCGAGGGAATCCGCGTTCCAACGGCGGCGACCGCATCGATGATCTTCGCATATCCTGTGCAACGGCAGAGCACGCCCGACAGCGCGCGTTCGATCTCCGTTCGCGACGGGTTTCTCTTGCTTTGAAGCAGCGCCATCGCCGCGATCAGCATACCAGGCGTACAGATCCCACACTGCGCCGCCCCGTGATGATGGAAGGCTCTCTTAAGTTCTGCTCCGAGTTCGCCTGCGATGCCCTCGACAGTCAGGACCGAACGTCCAATCGTTTGCGCGAAAGGAACAAGACAGGCACAGACAGGATCGCCGTCGATCAGCACCGTACAGGCCCCGCAATCGCCTGCATCACATCCGACTTTCGTGCCCGAGAGCCGCAGTTCCTCGCGTAAGACATCGGAGAGGCGCTGCGCCGGCTCGGCGCGCACACTGGTCCAGTGGCCATTGATCTCGAGCCGCGCTGCAGGGTCATCGAAGCTCATGGGGCACCGCTGCACAACGCACCCAATCCGCGCCGCACCATGACGGCTGCGGCGTCGGCGCGGTAGGCAGCTGAACTGCGCACGTCGTCGATCGGGTCGATCGCTTCGGCGATCTCTTCACCGGCGACCAACCGCTCCACATCGCACGCATGCGCCCCCCGGAGCAGCTCTTCGATGACGGGAAGCCGACGGGCCACTGCACTGCAGGCACCGATGGCAATGGCGGCATCGGTGATCGTAGATTTGTCCAGAACAACTCGGATCGCCACCATGGTGATCGAGATCACCAGATGGCGCCTGGCACCGAGCTTGGCAAACAGCGAGTGCCCGATCGCGGCCGTATCCGGCACCCAGATCGCCGTCGCGATTTCATCATCCTGGCGTGCCGTCTTCCGCACACCTGTCAGAAACTGGCCGAGAGGCACGGTTCGCCGGCCCCTCACCGAGCAGAGCTCGACGTCTGCGTCGAGGACCATCAGCGGTGGAACACCATCCGCCGCCGGAGAGGCGTTGCAGAGATTGCCGGCAATCGTACCCACATTCTGAATCTGGACCGAGCCCACCTCGGTCGCCGCCTGCTTCAGCGCATCAAAGCTGGCGGGCAACTCTGCGTTGATCACGTCGGTCCATGTGGTGCGCGCACCGAGGCGCCATCCGGTCGGAACACGCTCGATGCCACGCAGTTCCCCGATCGCGCTGATGTCGAGAACATCGCCTGAAAGGCAGGCTGCAGTCGTGCTGGGATAAAGATCGGTTCCGCCGGCAAGAATTGTCTTCCCGCCCTTGGCAAGATGCGCGAGTGCCTGATCTAGCGTCGCAGGCCGTTCATATCCCATCTGTGCAGGCCCCCGGTCGCGATTGACAGGATGCAACCCGGCTTGTTTGTATGCAAACAGAATTCTATGGGCACCTCGTCCGCTGTCAAATGGGAAATTCAGACCCAGAACAGGATAACAGCTTTGCCGGAAGCAGTTTCAGGCGACACCGACTATGAGCTCGAAGCCCAGATCGGGTTCGTTCTGCGCCGGGCGACACAGCGTCATCTGGCCATCTTCGCCTCCCATATCCCGGCTTTGACCCCAACGCAGTTCGCAGCCCTCGCGAAGCTCTCGGATCTGGGTCCTGTGAGCCAGAACGAGCTTGGCCGGGCAACAGCCATGGACTCAGCGACCATCAAGGGGGTCGTCGATCGCCTTGCCGCACGCAGTCTTGTATCGTCGTCCCGTTGCCCGGACGATCGCCGCCGCATCATCGTCAGCCTGACGCCTGAAGGCCACGCCCGGATCGCAGCGCTGAAACCTCTCGCCCACCGGATCACGGGAGAGACGCTTTCGCCGCTCGATGAGACCGAGCGTGCAAGTCTGATCGATCTCCTGTCCCGCATCTCGTGAACGGACCCGCTGATGAACCCTGAAACCGAAGCACTCTTGATCATCGACGTGCAGAACGATTTCTGTCCCGGCGGCGCCCTGGCGGTCACTGATGGGGATGCCGTGGTGCCGGTAATCAACCAGTTGCAGTCCAGGTTTGCGGTGTGCGTGCTCACCCAGGACTGGCACCCAGCAAACCATCAGTCGTTTGCCTGCAATCACGGCGCCGAGCCGTTTTCCACCGCAGAAATGCCCTATGGCACGCAGGTCCTCTGGCCCACCCATTGTGTTCAAGGCACGCATGGCGCCGCGTTCCACGCTGATCTCGAAACAGACCGTGCTGACCTCGTGATCCGAAAGGGGTTCCGACCGGAGATCGACAGCTATTCCGCGTTCTTCGAAAACGATCGCTCCACCGTCACCGGACTTGCCGGGTACCTCCGGGAGCGCGGGATCATCGCCGTGGCGCTCGCAGGACTCGCCACCGATTTCTGCGTGCACTACTCGGCAGTGGATGCGGCGAAGCTGGGTCTGCAGGTGCGCGTGATCGAAGACGCGTGCCGGGCAATCGATCTTGACGGTTCGCTGGACACTGCACGTACCGAAATGCAGGCCGCCGGAGTGACGCTGGTCCAGAGCGCATCCGTCTGAAGCCCAGCGACACCAAATCTTTACGCGAACAGGGTCCTATCTGCGCGTTCCAAGAATGGAGTGCGTCATGTCTGATCCCATCACCGCGATTTCGCGGGCCGCCGCGGGCGGCGCTGCAGGTCCCGATCTGCCGAAGTTGTCGAAACAGGACGATCCCGCAACCATACGAGCGAAGGCGGAGGCGTTCGAGTCGGCATTCATCACCGAGATGCTGAAGCACTCGGGCGTCGGCAAGGTGCCGGATGCCTTTGGCGGCGGTGTCGGGGAAGAAGCCTTCTCTGACTTTTTGACCCGCGCCTATGCCGAGGAAATCGCCGAGACCCGATCGATCGGCATCGCTGACCATGTCGAAGCGGCGCTGAACCGGAAGATCGGACGATGAGCGCGTTCGAGATGGCACAGGAGCCCGCCGAGGCGATCCATGAGATCACACGTGAGGCCCGTGAGGTTCTGCGCAACGAACGCAGCGTGTTGCTTGAGGGTCAGTATGAAAGCGTCCCCGCGCTCACGAAGCGCAAGGAGGAGCTTTTGATGCGGCTCGAGGTCGAGATGCGCCGGGCTTATCGCACCCGCCCCGTGGTCGACGCGGTCAGTGCCCTCATCGCCGACAGCCGACGCAATGAGCAGATGATCAACGCGGCCATCAACGGAGTCGCCCAGGCGCGCCGCAAGATCAAGCTGATCGTGGAAACCGGACGTGGGGCGGTTGCATACGCCGAAGACGGAAGTCTTATACGCAGCCGTGACGATGCGGTGAACTCGGTGAAGCGGGCGTGATGCGCCCGGGCGGAAGTCATGTTGGCAGGCTCATAAATTGATGAAAATGCTGAGTATTTCTGCCTTCTCGGAGGTGTCTCGGTTTACGCGCTGATAAGCCTTTGTCGCCACAGTTGCCGACGTGGGCGACAAGCGCTCCCACCCCTCGGCTGAACGCCGCGGGCGCTTTGTCAGAAGACATGTTCCAGAGGCGGAGGCGATGTCTCCGTGAAACAGCGGCTCCGGTATGGGGTCGCGTGCCACGTGCCGCGCCGAAAGCGCTGCGGACAAAACAGGAATGATGTCATGAACAGCGGAAGCATTCTTACGAACACCAGCGCAATGATCGCGCTGCAGACGCTCAAAACCACCAACAACAATCTTGCCGAGGTCAACAATCAGATCTCCACCGGTAAGAAGGTTGCCACGGCCAAAGACAACGCCGCCCTCTTCGCAATCTCGAAAGTGATGGAATCGGATGTTGCTGGGTTTAACTCGCTGTCTGAATCGCTGTCGCTTGGCGGTTCGACTGTGGCTGTTGCTTCTAACGCCGCGTCTTCGATCAGCGATCTCCTCAACGAGATCAAAGGCAAGATCGTTGCAGCAAACGAAGACAACGTTGATCGTACCAAGCTGCAGGCGGAAGTCGTTTCGCTGCGTGACCAGATCACCAGCATTGTTGACTCGGCTCAGTTCAATGGTCTGAACCTGATCGACGGTTCGAACGCTTCGTTCAGTGTCCTCTCCTCGCTGAACCGCGATGCTTCGGGAACCGTCAGCACCGGGAACGTGACGCTCGACACAGCCACAACCAACCTCACCGTCACCGCGGGCCTCGACCTCGATGACTTTGACGGCGGCACCGGTGGTGCAGCGGCCGCAACCGGCAACCAGGCTGGTACCGATGAAACCGCAACGCCGGGCGGCTTTGACAACACGGGCTTCCAGGTGATCACCGCACTTGGTGGCGCAAACGACACCTTCTCCGTCGACTTCACAACCCAGGGTGGTGCCGGTGCCCTGCTCGCCTCCGATCAGGCCGGTGGTGCGGATCCGACCGACGACACCGGGCTTCTGGCTGGTGACAACGTTCAGATACAGATCGGGTCGGTGACCGCAAGCTACGCTGTCCGTGAGGGCGACATCGCTGAGGACATCGCGGCAGGTATCCGTGCATCTCTGATCGACGCCGGTATCGACACCGCGGCATTCACCGTCGCAACAAACGGTACAGCGATCGACGTGCAGAACCAGGGCAACTTGGAAGTGCGTGTGGAAACGTCTGTTGCACGTGGCTCGGGTGGTCTTTCGGCTCTGTCGAACATCGACGTGACCACCGCTGGAGGCGCTTCGACCGCTCTTGGCACGATCGAATCCACCATTCAGAGCGCTGTCGATGCTCAGGCAGCTCTCGGGACCGTGGAGAAGCGTCTCGATATCCAGGCGAGCTTCATCGACAACCTGATCGACAGCTTCAAGGCTGGTATCGGTTCGCTGGTTGACGCTGACCTCGAGGAAGCTTCGGCACGTCTGCAGGCTCTGCAGGTCCAGCAGCAGCTGGGCATCCAGGCTCTGTCGGTCGCCAACCAGTCGCCGCAGAACATCCTGGCTCTCTTCCGCTAAGAAGACCAAGGACCGGGGTGACGAACTCGCCCCGGTCCATCCCAGACATTGAGTCCATTGCACACGCCCGAAGGCTGAGAAGGACACAAAATGCGCCCGAACAAGCAGCCGCAGAACGGTTACATGATGGCGACCCGGCATACCGGAAGCCCGCGAAGCATTGAGTACCAAGTGTTCAGCCGGGTGACAGGAAAAATCAATGATGCCAGCAGTGAATCTGCTTCATTTTCCGAGCTCGCCGATGCACTGCACGAAAACATCAAACTCTGGAACGCAATCGCCATAGATGTTGTCGACGATGGCAACCAACTTCCGACTCATTTACGCGCTCAACTTCTCTATTTAACTGAGTTCACAATCGCTCACACGCGCAAAGTACTCAATCGTACAGCGGATGCGAGCGCTCTCGTCGATATCAATACGGCGATTATGCGCGGTTTGCGCCAGACCGCGCCGCCGCAAGAGGTAGACCAATGCCCGGCCTGATCCTAAAGCTTCGAGCGCATGAACAGATCCTTGTGAACGGGGTCGTCATGCAAAATGGCGACCGGAACGCACGTCTGATCATAAAAACTCCGGATGCAAAAATCCTGCGTTTGCGCGATGCCATACACCCTGATGAAGTCGACACACCGGTGAAGCGCGTATGCTACATCGCGCAGCTTGCAGTAGCGGGAGAAACAGCTGCTGAAGATGCTCTAGAGCAACTCGATACGGGTATGCGGCAAATTGGAGATGCGTTGAACGGTGTTGCCGGTTCAGAGCACTTAAACGCAGCACAGGACGAGCTCTCAAGACAGAACTTCTACGGTGTGCTCCGAAACCTTCGCCGTCTCCTGCCACTTGAGAAACAACTCCTTGGCCTTCCTCAGCGCCAAAGCAACGCAAGCCCTGGGATCGCCTACTGATGCCGCTTCCACCAGCAATTCCGTTCGGGGGCCTCGCTGGCTTGCAATTCCTCGAGCGCACTTTCGACAGGCAATTTGCAAACTTTAGCCAGAGTGCAGACTTGCAACGCGAGATCGACTACTTTCTGGAGAACGCTGGCTCGATCACCACCGCAGAAGAGCTTGTGGGGGATCGGCGCTTGCTATCCGTTGCTCTCGGTGCGTTTGGCCTTGACGAGGATATCAACAAAGGCGCTTTCATCCGCAAGATTCTCGAAGAAGGTACCTTTGACGAAAGGGCTTTTGCTAACCGGCTCGTCGAGCCCGCCTACAAAGAAATGTCAGCATTTCTGGGCTTCGGAGATTTCGGCTCGGTACTTGGCATCGAGTCACGCCGCGAGGAAATCGTGGAGCGCTTCCGCGAGCGACAATTTGAAATTGCCGTGGGAGAGCAGGACTTCGATCTACGCGTGGCACTCAACTTTCGTCGCGAAGTCGCTGCCATAACCGAGTCTGCATCTGAAAACACTATTCTGCTGCGTCTCCTGGGCTCTCCGCCGCTGCGCTCGTTCATCGAGGGTGCCCTGAACCTACCCAGTGAAGTCGCACAAATCGACTTGGATCGTCAGGTCGAAGAAGTGGAAGATCGGCTTGGGCAGATCCTTGGGGACAGCTCACCGAGTATTCTCAAAGATCCTGCGGCCATCGACACCTTGATAAAGCGGTTTATGCTGAACAGTCAGCTACAAAGCGGCGCTATCGGCACTCAGACGCGCGGGAGTGCGGCGCTGAGCCTTCTACAATCGAGCGGGTTTGGGGCCGGTGCACAAACAAATCTGTTCTTGTCCGGTCTCTAAAGCGGGAAGAGCGACCTAAGTTCGGGCGGGCTCACTTGCCGAATGGTCAAGAATTTCTGCAAGAGCCTGAAATGACGCGAGTGTGCCGTTCTTCGCGTCGCTTGATCCTATGAATGCGTCAAGCAACGGCCACACCTCAATCGCGCGATCGATTGTCGGATCTGATCCAGCAACATAAAGTCCGGCACGTATCATCGGTTCGGCTTCTTCATATGCTGCGATTAATCTGCGTGCCTCATTGGCAAGTTGTTCTTCAGTTTCGGTCCATGCCGCAGGAGCAGACCGCGAAACCGACCGGCGCACATCTATTGCTGGGAACCTCCCTCGCTCTGCAATCGAGCGCTCCAACACAACATGACCATCAAGCACACCGCGCACCATATCCGCCACAGGTTCATCCATGTCGGAACCCGCGACCAGCACAGTAAAGATTGCGGTGATGTCCCCCATTTTTGAGCTTTCCACTCCCGGGCCCGCGCGCTCACAAAGCGCTGCAATCGCCGGTGCTGTGGAGGGAGGGAACGCACGAAGCGCCGGAACTTCGCCGGCAGCTAAAGCTATCTCGCGGTGTGCTTCGGCAAATCTGGTAACCGAGTCTAGGAGGCAAAGCACGTGACGACCGGTGTCACGGAAGTGCTCGGCCACCGCGAGCGTCAACCAGGCAGCGCGACGCTTTACCAGCGCGGTCTGATCTGAAGTGGCCCCGATGATGATCGCACGCGACAAGCCATTTTTAACGCGAAGTGTCTGAACAAACTCACCCATTTCCCGGCCCCGCTCCCCGATGAGACCAACCACAACCACATCTGCCTCAACCCCAAGTGCGAGATCAGCCATCAACCTAGATTTGCCCACGCCCGATCCAGCAAAGACCCCCAGCCGCTGTCCGCGGCAAAGCGGCAACATGGTATCCAGCGCAGCGGTCCCTGTACTCAATCTTCCGCCGAGCTGCCTGCGAGAGTCCCCCCGAGGCGGAGTTGCACAGAGCGAGCTTTTTGCAGCTCCGGCTTGCGGATACGTGCCGTCGACACGCTGACCGAACGCATCCAGAACCGATCCAAGCCAGTCATCTGACACTCGCAGCTCTGCCTGCTGGACCAACCATGCGCGCAAGCCTGCCGCCAGACCGTTTGGTGAAGAATTCAGAACCGCGGTCACGTGTTGATCGTCGAGGGCAACAATTTCGCCACTGATGTTTTCTGTCGGCAGATTGATCTCCACGCTGTCCCCGAGTCTTGCAAGTCCGCTTAGCCCCGCGATCCGGACGGAAGCGCCGTCTGATGCAATCACGGTGCCCCAGAGGCGCGCAAAGACTTGCCCCACATCCGGAAGAGTCACGCCCTCATGCATAGGTGGCCCCACTTCTTAGCGAAGACACACCCAAACTTAAGGATTCGCCCGTAGACCAAACCGCGAACAGCGAGAGAGAAACGTCGCGCATGTTTGAAGAACTCACTTTGGTCAAGATGGCCACGTCAATGGCGCGCCACGCGGGCGCCAGACACACCGTCATTGCCGAGAACATCGCCAATGCAGACACGCCGGGCTATCGCGCGCGCGATGTGAAGGCTTTCTCGGAATACGTTAAGGAAGCGTTCACGCCGCGGGCGACTCGCGCAGCACATGTGGGCGGAACCGCTCTTACACGCGCAGCCAACAGGCCTGAAGTGGTTGTAGACGAGGCCATGCAACCCTCTGCGAACGGCAACTCTGTTTCTCTCGAGCAAGAGAGCGTGCGCTCAGTCGAGTCGCGCGGCCAGCACGCACTGGCCTTGGCCATCTATGGTAAAACCAGGGACTTGATGTCTCTCGCCTTGAGAGCACGCTGAGACGGAGTGACCGATGTTTGAGATACTCAAGGCGATGAAGACTGCTGCCAGCGGGATGGGCGCCCAAAGCCTTCGTCTGCGCATTGTCGGTGAAAACATCGCCAACGCCGACACCGCGGGCTTTCAGCGCAAGACCGTTAGTTTTGAAAGCGAGGTGGACCGCGCTCTGGGTGTAAACCGTGTCGTTCCCGGGCCGGTCCGTCTCGATGAGCGTCCCGTGCGCGAGACCTATTCGCCAGGCCACCCGCTTGCGGACGAACGCGGGATTCTCGCGCTCTCGAACGTCGACCCTCTGGTAGAGATTGCAGACGCCCGCGAAGCGCAGCGTTCATACCAAGCCAATCTCACAATCTTTGATCAGGCCCGTCGCATGGCCTCAGGTACGCTCGATTTGTTGCGTAGGTAGTATGGTAAACGAGGAGAAACCTCATGAAAATCGAAACCTCCATGGCCAGCCAGCTGTACAGTGCTGCCCGCAAGCTCGATGGTGGCGAAAAGATCGAGCAGTCAGACCCCAGCTTTGCCGATGCACTCGAAAGTGCGATGCGCGAGATGCGCAACGCGATCAATCGCGGCGAAAACGCCTCGATCGAGGCCATGTCGGGCCGCGGCGACGTTCAGTCTGTCGTCGAAGCACTGACTGCCACGGAGATGGCACTCGAGACCGCAGTGGTGGTCCGCGACAAAGTCGTCGAAGCATACCAGGAAATCATGCGGATGCCTGTCTAGCGAAGCCAGTCAGGTCGCCCGTGACACCGCAAGGTTCGGCAGAAGAATGACCGAAATCGAAGTCGTCACACTGATGCGAGAAGCGGTCTGGACCGCCGTTGTAATTTCCGGTCCGGTCCTGGCCGTTGCTCTGTTCGTGGGCATCGTGATTGGCCTGCTGCAAGCACTGACCTCTATTCAGGAGCTCACCTTAACCTTCGTGCCCAAGCTGCTCGCCATGGCCGCTGTCTTCTGGGTGAGCATGTCTTTCATGGCGCAGGGATTGGTCACACTGTTCCAGGATCGCATTATCCCGATTGTTGCCGGAGGATGAGAACCATCGCACGCATCTGTGCGGGGCTCGGCCTGGCCGCTTGCCTTGTGACTGGCGGGGTGGCGAGCACAGAGCGTGACATGTCCCTTTGCCGGGACGCCGCTTACTCCGCTGCCAACCGACATGCCATCCCAGTTGCCGTACTTGAGGCGATTACTCTTGTCGAAACACGTACGCGCCGCGGCGACAGTTCGGGCCCATGGCCCTGGACGGTCAACGTCGCGGGAAAGGGTGCTTGGTTCGACACCCGCAAGCAAGCTTTGCGCCATGCGAAGGCAGCGCTGAAACGCGGTGTGAGGTCTTTTGATGTTGGATGCTTTCAGTTGAACTACCGCTGGCATGGCGCACACTTTGGTTCAATCGACGAAATGTTCGATCCTGATATGTCCAGCGACTATGCCGCACGTTTCCTGAAAACGCTTCATGCGGAGAGCGGCGACTGGATGGTCGCTGCAGGACACTATCACTCGCGCACACATCATCATGCGGAACGATACCGCAGCATGGTTGCGAGAGCGATGACCAGATCCGCGCCCGAACGTCCGCCTCGGGCGGTGGCTAGTGCGCCAGCAATGCGCATGGCAGGGCGGTTGTGGCCGCTGGAGACAGGTCGGTCACGCAAGACTTCACAACCAGGTGCGACGCCAGGGGCGGTCGCGCTTTTGGCATTGCGCCGCAACGCAGTTGGCCTGTTGCGCAAACCCTCAGGCACACGTCTGATCGGAAAGGACGACTGATGGAAGGCAAGCTCAGCATCGAGACGCTTTATCAGCCCACTGTCCTGCTCGCCTTGGCGCTGATGACCGTGATCGTCATGATGATCCTACCGATGCCGGCTTGGTTTCTGGACATCGGGCTCAGCGTCTCATTCGCGCTTGCCATCCTGATTTTCACTGTTGTCCTTTTCATTGAGCGCCCGCTCGATTTCTCGGCCTTCCCGACCATCCTTCTCGGCTCGCTGATGCTCAGGTTGAGCCTGAATGTCTCGTCCACCAAGCTGATCATCGGCGAAGGGCACACAGGCACGTCGGCTGCCGGCGGTGTGATCGAAGGCTTCGCGATGTTCATCATGGGAGGATCGATCTTTCTGGGACTTGTGGTCTTCGGCGTCCTGCTGATCGTCAACTTCATTGTGATCACGCAAGGTGCTGGTCGCATGGCCGAGGTCGGCGCACGGTTTGCGTTGGACGGCATGCCCGGCAAACAGCTGGCGATCGACAGCGATCTGGCTGCAGGTGCCATTACTCACGAAGAAGCCAAGAGGCGGCGCCAAATCGAGCAGGAAGAGACCACATTCTTTGGGTCGTTGGATGGCGCGTCAAAGTTCGTGAAGGGTGATGCCATAGCCGGCCTTCTGATCACCTTGCTCAACCTCGTGGTCGGACTCGCGGTCGGCATCATCGCGCATGATATGAGCTTCTCAGCCGCGATCGAGACATACTCGATTCTGACGGTTGGAGATGGATTGGTGAGCCAGGTGCCTTCCGTCATCACGTCCATCGCCGCCGCACTGCTGCTGTCCAAAGGCGGCCAGCAAGGCAGCGCAGATCGCGCCATGGTTGCGCAGCTTGGAGGCTATCCCAGCGCTCTGGGCACGGTTGCCGGTCTGATGGCATTGTTTGCGCTCGTTCCGGGTCTCCCATTCCTGCCCTTCATTCTGGGCGCGTCAGTACTTGCGATCGCATCGGTGCTTGCCGGGCGACTTGCGTCCGAACGCCAGGAAGCCGAAATGATGGGCGATCACGAGGAGGCCGACTCCGAAGAAGCGCCACGAAAATCGCTGGGCGATCTTCTGGACATCGACGAGATTCATGTCCGTTTCGCGCCAGACCTCGTCGCCGCTGTGATGGAGCCAGGCTCTGGGCTCGAGAGCCGCATCGTCAACATGCGCCGACACATCGCCACCGAGTTTGGTTTCGTGATTCCCGAAGTACGCCTCACGGATGACCCGTTGATGCAACCCGGGCACTATGCCATTCACATTCAGGGCGTCGAAATCGCGACCGCAGTGCTCCGGCCCGGTCAGGTGCTGGTGCTCACGCGCGAGGACATTGTCATGTCGATCGCAGGCGAAGACGTAAAGGAACCCGTCTACGGCGCACCGGCACGATGGATCCCTGAAGACAAGCACGAGGAAGCAGCGGCGCTCGGCTTGCCCGTGATCGCGCCAGGCGAGGTGGTTGCAACCCATCTTCTGGAAGCGGTGCAAGCAAGTTTTGGTCGGCTGATCACCCGGCGCGCGCTGCGCAAGCTGCTTGGCGAGTTCACGGGTGTCTCGGATCCGGCGCGTGCCGAGGCAAATCGCAAGCTGCTCGACGAATTCGTACCCGACAAGGTACCGGTGGATGTTCTCCAGACGGTTCTCCGGATGTTGTTGGAAGAACGTGTGTCAGTGCGCAACCTGCCGATCATCCTCGAGGCCACAGCAGAAGCACAGGCAACTTTTCAAAACACGGACGACGTGGTCGAACACGTCCGCCGCAGGATCGCATTTCACATCGTCTCACAACTCTCCGAAGATGACGGCACGTTGCCATTGATCCAGCTCGCACCGGAGTGGGAGGCGCGGTTTGCGGAAAATGAACTGGTCGATGCCGACGGACGCCCCGATATTGCGCTTGCTCCTGAGGACTTCAATCGCCTGGCAGGGTCAGTGAAGGGCATGCTCGCGCGTGCCGCAGAAAGGGGCAGTTATCCGGCGATTGCGACGTCGGCGCGCCGCCGGCGTTTCGTGCGCCAAATTCTCCAGGCGAAGGGCGTGCTCAACCCCGTCCTTTCCTTCGAGGAGATCGGAGCAACAAGCCGGGTCAGCGTCATGGGCGTCGCGTGATCGAGAGCACAATCACCAGCATTTTCCAGACGGCGAACCTCCTGATCCTGGTCACGGCGGGCGTGTTCGCGCGCATTGGTGCGATCTTGTTTCTGCTCCCGGGTTTCGGCGAGCGCGCGATGTCGATCCGGCTTCGATTGGTCGTTGCGCTGCTTCTTGCCCTGTTGCTGGCCCCGCTGATCGAAGCACTCGGCAGCCAGCGCCCGAACGGGCTCGCCGCATTCGTGCACCTCCTCCTGGCTGAAGCCGTCATCGGCCTTGTTCTCGGACTTGCCTTCAGGCTTCTGGTCTGGGCACTGCAGATTGCCGGCATGACAGCGGCGCAACACATCAGCATCGCGCAGATGTTCGGGGCCGGGGTCAGCCCCGAGCCTGAACCGACGATCGCGACCCTCCTGAGCTTCGGCGGCATCGCCATCGCCCTCTCCCTGGGCCTGCACATTGAGATTGTCGGTATTCTGGCCAGATCCTACGACACCTTTCCCTTCGGTGTTTTCCCTGCGGGCAGAGAGCTTGGTGACTGGACGACGGCCCGGATCAGCGAGACCTTCGCGTTCGGTATCATGCTGGCCGCGCCGTTTGTCGCTGTGGGCTTCGCCTACAACCTGGCACTGGGCGCACTGAACCGAGCGATGCCGCAGCTCCTTGTTGCGCTGGTTGGTGTGCCGTTCCTGGTCTGGATTGGCCTGGCCATCCTCTTCCTGATCCTGCCGGCGCTGTTCTCAGCCTGGATGGCGCAGCTCCTCGAGGTCATGAACGATCCGCTCGGTGGTCTCAGATGAGCGACCAGAGCGCGTCGGCCCAAGAAAAGAGCCATGAGGCCACACCCCAGAAGCTCGAGCGCGCGCGCAAGAAAGGCGAACTCGACCGAAGCACTGATGCCCAAACCGCCCTGGTCTACCTCGGGCTGGCGTCGGCACTTTTCGTTGGCGGGAGCTGGTCCGCCGTGCATCTGGGCGAGACCCTCATGGCGTTTCTCGCTCGACCGGCGGCGTTGGCGGCCTTGTTGACCTCACCCGCCTCGGAAGCGATTTTTGGTGAGCTCATGGTACGAGTGATGGGCGGCGTTCTGCCGGTGCTCATGGTGCCGGGGGGATTTGTGCTTGCGCTGCTTGCCACCCGGCGGGCAATCGTCTTGGCCCCTGACAAGCTCAAACCCAAGCTTTCGCGCCTGTCACCGGTCGCCAATGCAAAGCAGAAGTACGGCCCGCAAGGCCTCTTCGAGTTCTTCAAGAACGCCCTAAAACTCACGACAATCGGCGTCGCGCTCGGTCTTGTGCTGGCGCGCGAGGTAGACAATCTGCCGAGCTACGTCCACCTCGATGAGCGGTTGTTGCCAGCGCTGCTCTCGAAACAACTCTGGTCAATCCTCTCGGCCGTTCTGGTGATCGCAACCGCGATTGGCCTTATCGACATCTTCTGGCAACGCCATCGCCACATGAAGCGCATGCGCATGAGCCACCAGGAACTCAAGGACGAGACGAAGAACAGCGAAGGCGATCCGCAGATGCGCGCATCGCGGCGTCAGCGCGCGCGGGAAATCGCCGAAAACCGGATGCTGAACGATGTGCCCAACGCAAGCGTCATCATCACAAACCCGACGCACTATGCGGTTGCGCTGAGCTGGACACGCGCAGCGGGAACGGTCCCAATGTGCCTTGCCAAAGGTGTAGACGATGTTGCGCAGCGCATCCGTGTTCGCGCAGAGCAAGCCGGCGTGCCGATCCACGAGGACGCACCCACAGCACGGTCGGTCTACGCGCTGGTCGAGATCGGACAGCCCGTGAAACCGGAACACTACAAGGCCGTCGCTGCCGCGATAGTGTTTGCCGACAAACTCCGTGCGAAGAACAAGGAGCGGGTCACCTGATGCGGCTGGTCAACCTGGAACGGATGCGGCGCGCCGTCGAGGCGCAAAAGCTCGCAGACATGGCAGCGATGCGCCGCGTCAAGGCCGAGCTGCAGTCGCTGTATGACAAGGCTGAAGCGTGTCGGAGTGAAGCACGCCTCTCACCGACTGCGGACAACGTCGCTGAAATGCGTCTGGTTGCGCGCTGGCAACAACACGAGGAGAGCGTGGCGCGGTCTGTTCTCAGGGAAGCGGAGGCCCTGGAAAAAACGGCGGAAGACCTGCTGAAGAAGCTCGCGCATTCCGCCGGGCGCGAGCAGGCCGTCAACGGATTGATCACCCGGGCTCAGCGCGCTGAACGCAAAATGCAGATGCGGCGTGCAGATGATCAGGGGCCACCACGGCGCGCGTGACCTTCAAGTAGTTCTGGATCGGGCATGCCGTCGTCTTCGGCGGGAATGGCATAGTGTTCACCCAGCCAGCGCCCGAGATCGACATCAGCACAGCGGCGCGAGCAAAACGGCCGCCATCTGGGCGCCGCATCACTGTTGCATATTGGGCACGAAGCCTGTCGCCGTCGCGTCGAGTTCGACTCAGTCATCGGGACTCACTCCTGCTCAAACCAATGTGAATTTGTCAAAACCGGTTAGATGAAACAACGTTATTGCGTCCTACTTCGCCGGAAGTGCGGTATAAAACCGTTCAGGAGCAACTTTGCATCGCGGCAACACCCAGGACCGACTGCGTGGCGACACAGATCAAACCAGTTGAACGACCCGAAGCGTCGATGCGCCGACCCGCGCGCTGGCACGCGGCGACGGCGCTGGTCCTCAAAGCCGTACTGCCGATTGCAATCTTGGCGGCCGCAGCACTTGCCGTCGCGCATCTGCTCGAAAATGCCCCGGTGGCCGAGCGCAAGGCACGCCCGCGCGCAGCGCGGCTTGTTGAAACGGTACCGGTCGAGCAGGCCAGATCGGGTCCGGTGATCCACGCATGGGGTGAGGTGGTGCCAGCGCGCCGCCTTCTGCTGCGCCCGGAGGTTTCAGGCACGGTGATCGATCTGAGCCCGGAGCTGGCCGCCGGCGGTCACGTGAGTGCCGACGAAGTGTTGATACGCCTCGACGACCGCGAACTAAGGCTTGCCGAGGTGCGCGCGGAAGCCGAGGCCCGGATGATCGAGGCTCGGATCCTCCTCGAAGAAGGCCAGCAAGCACTTGGTCAGCGGGACCTCGACCGGCTCAGCAGGACGCTCACCGACAGGCAACGCCGTCTGATCTTGCGCGAACCTCAAATGGCCGAGCTGCATGCCGAGCTTGCGGCCGCCCGCGCGGCCGCCGAGCAAGCAGCACTGGCCACGGCCCGCACCTCGATCCGCGCCCCGTTCGATGCACTGGTGATCTCGGAGGAAGTGACCCAGGGCACAATGCTGACCGAGGGGGCAGAGGCCGCCGAGCTCGTCGCCGCTGACGAGTTTCATGTGGTGCTCGCCGTCCCTGCAGCCACACTGGACTGGATCAATCTCGACGGCGACGAGCCGGTGACACTGTCACAGGATGCGGTGTGGCCGAAGGGCACCACCCGGACAGGAACAATCAAACGTCTGGCGCCGGACATCAGCGAGACCGGACGGATGGTGGAGCTGATTGTCTCGATCGCCGACCCGCTGGCGTTCAACGACGAGAACGCCGGCGCGCCACCGGTGCTGCTGGGCGCATTCCTCGCGGCGGAGATCACCGGCACCGCGATAGACAATGCCGTCCATATCGACCGGGCGCACCTGCGCGACAACAACACCGTCTGGGTGATGCGTGAGGACGGCACGCTGGAGGTTCGGCAGGTCGAGGTGGCCTGGCGGGGCATCGATCACGTGCTGATCGAGAGCGGGCTTGAGGCAGGCGAGCAGGTGATCGCCACCCACCTCGCCACCTTTGCGGACGGTATGGCCGTGCGCACCCGAGAGAGCCAGGAATGAGCCTGCGCCTGCGCGATGGCGGGCCGATCGCGTGGATGGCGCGCCATTCCGTGGCGCCCAACCTGCTGATGCTGGTGCTTATTCTGGGCGGCCTTGCAATGACCTCCCAAATCCGCCAGGAGGTGTTTCCCAGGTTCGAACTTGACCGCGTATCCGTCACGATCGCCCTGCCCGGGGCGACGCCTGAAGAGGTGGAGCAATCCATCATCCAGGCCATCGAGGAAGAAATCCGGGTGGTCGCGGGGGTCGCCCAGGTGACATCCACCGCTCAGGAAGGCGCTGCCAGCATCGATGCCGAGTTGTCGGGAGAGGTCGACCGGCGCATCGTTCTCGGCAACATCGAACAGGCGGTCGACCGGATCACCACACTGCCTGACGATGCCGAAGAGCCGGAGGTGTCGCTGTCGCAGCGCAGACGCGAGGTCGTCGAGCTTCAGGTGTATGGCGATGTCACGCTCCGCGCGATCCGGGCCGCCACCGAGCATGTGCGAGAGGCTTTGCTCCGGGATCCGGACATCAGCCAGGTCGACATGGAGGATGCCGAGGAGCTCGAGCTTCACGTCGAGGTCAGCCAGGGCGCGCTGAGGGCACACGGGCTGTTGCTGAGCGACGTGGCCCGGATCATCCGGGAGACGGCCCTCGACCGAGCCGGGGGGACGCTGGAGACGGCAGGCGGCGACATTCTGGTGCGCATGGCCGACAGGCGGGACGCCGTGCTCGATTTCGAGCGCATTCCCCTGATCACGGACGCACGCGGCGCAGTTGTGCGCCTTGGCGATATCGCCACACTGCGCGCCGGGTTCGAGGATGCCGACGCTGTCACCACCTTCAACGGCTTGCCCGCGGTTCGGCTGAACGTCTACCGCGTCGGCGAGGAGACGCCCATCTCAACCGCCGAGGCAACCCGGCGCATCCTGCCCAGCGCGCTTGAAAGCCTGCCAGAAGGGATCGATGCGGTCATCGTGCGCGACCGATCCGAGTACTATGAAGGCCGCATGCAGCTCCTGCTCAAGAACGGGTTCATCGGACTGTTGCTCGTTCTGATTCTCCTGAGCCTGTTCCTCAAGTTCAGGACCGCGTTCTGGGTGGCGGTCGGGATCCCGACGGCGTTCCTCGGGACGCTGCTGTTCCTGCCAGGCGTGGGGGCATCGCTGAACCTTGTCTCGATGTTCGCCTTCATCGTGGCACTGGGGATTGTTGTCGACGATGCAATCGTCGTGGGCGAGAATATCCACGAGTACCTCGAACGCGGCATGAGCCGGATCGATGCCGCCGTGCAGGGTGCGCGTGACATCGCCGTGCCTTTGAGCTTCTCGATCCTGACGAATGTTGTCGCCTTCCTGCCCCTGATGACGATGCCAGGGCGGCTTGGACATTTCTTCGTCTGGATCCCCGTTGTGGTCTCGACGGCGTTCTTGCTGAGTTGGATCGAGGCGCTGTTCATTCTCCCGGCACACCTTGCGGGAACGAAAGAGCCGGAGAACGGCAAACCGCCTGGTCGCCTCAGACGCGTGCAGATGGCGATCGCCGGAAGCCTCGATCTGTTCGTGCGTGTGGTCTACGCGCCGCTGCTGCGTGTCGCCATGGCATGGCGCTACACAACGGTCGCGCTGATGATGGCACTGCTGGCGCTGTCCATAGCATGGACCATGTCGGGCCGCATGGGCTGGGGTCTGTTTCCGCCGATCCCGCGTGACTATTCAACGGCGGTTGCAACGCTGCCTGTCGGCGCCCCGATGTCAGCCTCGCTCGCAGTCCGGGACCAGCTGGTCGATGCCGCGCAGAAGGTGATCGATGCGAATGGCGGGGACACTCTCGGCATCGGCGTCTATGCGGAGGCAACCCAGAACCGGGTCAGTCTGAGAGTGTATCTCCAACCCCCCGAAGTAAGACCGATCTCGACGGCCGAGTTCACGCGGCAGTGGCGAGAGACCGCCGGCCAGCCGCCCGCCGCCCGCTTTGTGCGGTATCAGTCGAGTTTTGGCGGACCAGGGGGCGGGACCGGGCATCGAAATCCAGCTTTCGCATACGGATGTCGATGTGCTCGCGGCGGCTGCAAGCAATCTCGTGGCGGAACTGGAAGAGTTTCCACAGATCAAGGATGCCGAAGACGGCTTCCAGCCCGGCAAGGCGCAACTGGAGTTCCGCCTGACCGAGGAGGGCCGCAGTCTGGGATTGACGGCGGATTCGATCGGCACGCAGCTTCGCGCCGCGTTCCAGGGGATCACCGCGTTCAGCCAGCAGGATGGCCGTAACGAAGTGACCGTGCGTGTCCGGCTTCCAGCGACAGAACGGTCCTCGGAGGCACATGTCGAAAACCTCCTCATCCGAACGGAAGAGGGTGGCTATGTCCCGCTCTACCAGGTGGCCGAGGTGCAGAAGGGCCGTGCCGAAAACAAGATCGAACGCGTCGACGGACGTCGGGTCATCACCGTGAGTGCCAATGTCGCACCGCAGGAGGAGACGAACATCGTCCTTGCGGCGGTGACCGGCCAGATCATCCCGCAGCTTGTCGCGGACTATCCGGGGCTGGGCTTCGAGCTCGAAGGCCGCCAGGCGCAACAGCGAGACATCGCGGCAAGCTTCCGCTTCTGGGTGGCGGTTGCGCTCATGATCATCTTCGGGTTGCTGGCGATCCCGTTCCGCTCATACGTGCAGCCGATCATCGTCATGATGGCGATCCCGTTCGGCTTCGTGGGCGCGATGCTCGGGCATATGATCATGGGGATGTCGCTCTCGATCGTCTCGCTGATGGGCATGATCGCGCTCGGCGGTGTGGTGATCAACGCCGCCTTGGTAATGATCGACTATGCCAACAAGGCGTGTGCCGCGGGCGCTGATCCGGCGGAAGCGATCGAACGCGCGGGCCAGCGCAGATTCCGTCCGATCGTGCTCACGACGATGACGACCTTCGGCGGCCTTGCACCGATGATTTTCGAGACCTCGCGCCAGGCTCAGTTCCTGATCCCGATGGCGGTTTCGCTCGGCTACGGCATCGTCTTTTCCACGATCATCGTGCTTTTCCTGATTCCGTGCCTCTATCTGATTCTCGAGGATGTGCGGTGGCTCGCAAATCCGCCCGAACCTGAACGGCCGCAACGTGTCGACGAGGCTGCGACACCGGTGCGACAGGTCGCTGCCGAATAGCAAGGTTCCCCGGAGACGCGAACCGGCTTTGCAATTCTGCGGGATCACAATGCGCGCTCCGCACCCCATGTGCACTGCAACATGACACCGGGGCCGAATGCCTCCTGCACTGCGGCGCCCGACCACAAAAAGGACTGAGCCAATGACCGGTCGGAACGACAGGCTTCCCGACGCAGTGTTCACCCAATCCGACGTGGAGCGGCTGACCGCGCAAGCGCGCAACATGCGGGCCCAGGTTCTGCGCAAGCTGGTGCGTAACGCCGTCCGCAGGATATGGGATCAGCCGCGCGATCTCTGGGCGCGTGCCACCGCATCCGCTAAGCGCGGCGCCAAGCCAGCATAACGAAGGCGCAGGTTCCGCTTTCAAGCAGCCGGCGCCTCGCGTAGACCAGCGGGCGAGGCTCGCATGAACACATCGCTCCCACAGCTCCCGGTCGTGAAGCTGCGCCCCGGCAAGGGCCGACGCCTTGCCGACGGCGCACCGTGGGCGTTTCGAGACGAGATAGCGATGGACCGGCGGACCCGTGGTCTCGAGGCCGGCACGCTGGTGCAGCTTGTGGAAGGGGACCGCGATTTCGGGCTCGCCGCGTTCAATCCTGAAAGCAAGATTGCCGCGAGGACGCTTGAAACACCCGCCGGGTCAGATGTCGACCTGACGTGGTTTGCCGAGCGGTTGACGCGTGCCCTTGCGCTGCGCGAGCAGCTGTTCGACGCGCCGAACTATCGTCTGGTGCACGCCGAGGCCGATGGGTTGCCTGGCGTGGTCGTCGACCGCTTCGGCGATGCGGCCGTCATTCAGCCGAACGCTGCCTGGGCAGACCGGTTGATCGACCCGCTCACGGATGCACTCGTTGCGGTGACCGGGTGCCGCACGGTCATCCTCAACGGGGGCGGTCGGGCGCGTGAACTCGAGGGCTTGTCCACGCGGCATGACGTCTTGCACGGCACCATCGACGGGGCCATCGCCACGCCCATGAACGGGGCGATATATCTGGCGGATCTGATGGGAGGGCAGAAGACGGGGCTGTTCTATGACCAGCGGCCCAACCAGGCGTTTGCTCAGAACTTCGCCAAGGGCGCACGGGTGCTCGATCTGTTCTGTCACGTCGGTGGCTTTGGGCTCGCGGCGCTTGCGTCTGGCGCAGAACACGTGATTGCGGTCGACAGCTCGGCACCCGCTCTCGAGCTGGCCGAACAAGGCGCGGAGCAGATGAAGGTCAGCGCGAGATTCGAAACCCGCCGGGCTGACGGGTTCGAGGCTCTCCGCGCGCTGAGTGGCGAACGCTTCGACATGGTGATCTGCGATCCGCCGGCATTTGCGCCGAGCCGTGACGCGCTCAAGGCCGGGCTCCGGGCGTACGAGCGGATTGCACGCGGTGCCGCGCCACTCGTCGGGCCGGGAGGTACGCTCTGCCTTTGCTCCTGCAGTCATGCGGTTGATGTGGATGCGTTTCATCGGGCCTGTACCCAAGGCATCCGCAGGGCGGGACGATCGGGTGCGCTGATCCATTCGGGCCGCGCCGGACCAGATCACCCCGTGCATCTGTGGCTCCCTGAAACAAGCTATCTGAAGGCCCTGTTTTTCCGGTTGGATGGCTAGTGTGCGCAGGTTGTGCGAGAGCAGCAGGGTCGGGGTTTGGCGTATCCCACCTCGCGCAGAACATGGCTCGAGACCATGAAGCGCGTGTTCGTCGATGCCTGTGTTCTGGTCCCGGAGTTGCCACGTCTTCTGACCCGCACGGCAGCGCACGCAGGTCTGATCATGCCCCTCTGGTCGGTCAGGGTCATCGATGAGTGGCGGCTTGCCGCCGCACGACGAGGCGATGATGCAGAAGATGCCGCTGATGCCCTGCTGACCGCGTTTCCGGATGCTCTTGTCGGTACGGGTGAGCTTGCACCTGAGGCCACCCTTCCGGATGACAATGACCTGCATGTCCTTGCCTCAGCAACGGGAGCCGGTGCCGAGGTGTTGCTGACCTTCAACCTGAAGGACTTCCCGGCCCGCTTGCTCTCGACCTACGACCTCGTTCCACGCCATCCCGACGGCTTCTTCTGGGAGCTGCTCTCAGGCGCTTCCGAAAGCTTCGCACCTTCGGTCTTCAACGCGCTCACAATGGCCGGGCTCGACCCGGCGCAACATCGATCTGCCCTCAAGCGCGCGCGCCTCAGCCGGTTCGCACGGGCCTATGCGGATGTGGCGCCCGTCTGAGGGTCGGTCATCGGCAGTTCCGCCATGAGCCGCGCGAAGCCGGTCCTGTGCACCTCCGCAAGCTCGTCGAGCAGGACTTCCGACCCCCCGAGACGCACTGTGGCGCCGCCAACACGGCCCGCGTCGCGTACAGGGACGCCCGCCTCCAGCGCTGCATCGACCAGCGCGTCACACGCCTCCGGTCGGCACGCGACGAGGTAGCGTCCCTGATCCTCGCCGAAGAACCATCCGAGCGGTTCAAACTCGCCATGCGCCTCGAGCGCGACGCCCAGCCCCGCAGCCAGGGCCATCTCAGCTCCGGCAACGCCCAGACCGCCATCGGACAGATCGTGCGCGGCGGTGATCAGACCCTCGCGGCCAAGCCGGCGGACGAACTCGCCGACTGAGCGTTCTGCTGCCAGATCCACCGACGGCGCATCGCCCGATGACATCCCAAACAGCTCCCAGGCGATGGCGCTCTGGCCGAGATGCCCCGCCGAGCGGCCAAGAAGCACCAGCTGATCGCCATCCCCCGGTGCCATCCGGATCACGTGCTCGACATGCTCGAGCAGCCCGACCGCACCAATGGTCGGTGTTGGCAGGATCGCCTCTCCGCTGGTTTCGTTGTAGAGGCTGACATTGCCCGAAACGACCGGCATGTCGAGTTCGACGCACGCCGCTCCGATGCCCTGGATGCAGCCCACGAGCTGTCCCATGATCTCGGGACGCTCGGGATTGCCGAAGTTGAGATTGTCGGTCACCGCCAGCGGCCGCGCCCCCGACGCGCAAAGATTGCGGAAGGCTTCGGCGACGGCCTGCTTGCCTCCGTCAACCGGATCGGCCTTGCAGTAGCGCGGCGTGACATCGGCGGTGAACGCGATTGCCTTCTCGGTGCCATGGATACGCACGACAGCGGCATCCGCGCCGGGCCGCACGACCGTATCCGCCATCACCATATGGTCATACTGCTCCCACACCCAGGCACGAGAGCAAAACGCGGGCGCTCCCATCAGCCGCAGCAAGGCGTCCGCGGGGTCGACACGCGGCAGCACCGGCAACGCGTCTGGCGCCGGAGACTCGATCCAGGGCCTGTCGTATTCGGGCGCGGTACCGGAGAGAGCCTTCAGCGGCAGATCGGCCTTGAGTTCGCCGTTCAGCGTCACCCGGAAGCGATCCTCTGCGATGGTCTCACCCACGATGGCAAAGTCCAGATCCCACTTGTCGAAGATCGCACGCGCCTGCGGCTCCTTCTCCGGGCGGAGCACCATCAGCATGCGCTCCTGGCTCTCGGAAAGCATCATCTCGTAGGCGGTCATGGCCGCCTCGCGGCAGGGCACAGCATCGAGGTCGAGCGCCACGCCCAGGTTGCCTTTGTCGCCCATCTCGACCGCCGAGCAGGTCAGGCCCGCCGCGCCCATGTCCTGGATCGAAATCACCGCCCCCGAGGCCATCAACTCAAGGCAGGCCTCCATGAGACGCTTCTCGGTGAACGGGTCGCCGACCTGAACGGTGGGGCGCTTCTCCTCGGCATCCTCGGCGAACTCGGCCGAGGCCATCGTCGCGCCACCCACCCCGTCGCGCCCGGTCTTGGCCCCGAGATAGACCACCGGCATGCCCACGCCCGAGGCCGCCGAGTAGAAAATCCTGTCGGCATCCGCCAGTCCCGCAGCAAACGCGTTCACCAGGCAGTTGCCGTTGTACGCAGGGTGAAACCGCACTTCGCCGCCAACTGTGGGCACGCCAAAGCAATTGCCGTAGCCACCGATCCCGGCCACGACGCCAGCGACCAGCGAGCGGGTCTTCGGATGATCCGGGTCACCGAACGACAAGGCGTTCATCGCAGCGATCGGACGCGCTCCCATCGTGAAGACATCGCGCAGGATGCCGCCGACGCCGGTTGCGGCGCCCTGATAGGGCTCGATGAATGACGGGTGGTTGTGGCTCTCCATCTTGAAGACCAGCGCTTGCCCGTCGCCGATATCGACCACGCCTGCATTCTCGCCCGGCCCGCAGATCACCTGCGGCCCTGTGGTGGGCAGGGTGCGGAGCCATTTCTTCGAGGACTTGTACGAGCAATGCTCGTTCCACATGGCCGAGAAGATACCCAACTCGGTGAATGTCGGCACTCGGCCCAGCAAGTCGAGGATCCGCTGATACTCGTCTGGTTTGAGCCCCAGCTCGGCGGCCAGCGCCTGTGTCACCTCGGGTTCATCCGCCATTTGATCTGTCCGCTCTTGCCTTTGCCCCGGCGCCGTGTTCTAGCGGACCAGACCGCACCCCGGAAGGGGCCTCGCGCGGTCCTTGTCAGGCAGCGGTAGGGGCCAGGGTGCGACAGATCTCCACGCCGGAGAAGAAAAGCAACCTGCTGCTCGGATACGTGGCCGCCCTCGTCGCGGTGCTGATCTGGGCGGGCTGGATCACGATCACCCGTTTCGCGATGACCGAGAAGGTGGAACCGGTGGTGCTGGCCGTCTTCCGCTACGGGATCCCGGCGCTTGCGCTTGCACCGTTCTGGATCCGGCGCGGCATTGTCCCGCGGGGCGGCTCGCTCAAGGCGCTGATCCTGATGACGCTGGGCTGGGGCTTTCCCTTCGTGCTGTGGACAGGCGAAGGGCTGAAGACCGTGCCCGCCGGTCTGATGGGACCGCTCGTGCCGGGATTCGCGCCTCTGCTCGTGGGTTTGCTCGGCTGGCTGATTTTTCGAGACGCGGTCGGACGGTCGGCGCTGCTGGGCTACGTGCTGATTTCCGCCGGGGTCGGCACCGTGCTCGGTCAATGGGCGGCGAGCGGAGACCTGTCCGCGTTGAGCGGGGCGCCGTTCCTGATCTGCGGCGCGCTTGGCTGGGCCCTCTACACCGTCTGGTTCCGGCGCAGCGGCCTGAACCCGATCGAGGCAACGACCTATGTCGGGCTCTACTCGCTTCCCGCACTGGCGGTGCTTGCGGCATGGAAGCACGACGCGTTCGCGAGTGTCGAGCTTGGTGACATGGCATTTCATGCTCTGACGCAGGGTGTCGCCACCGGGATCGGCTCGGTGATCGCCTACGGGATTGCGATCCAGCAGCTCGGGACGGTGCGCGCCTCGGCAACAATCGCGCTGGTGCCGGTCTGCACCGGCATCCTCGGTGCGATCTTCTTGGGTGAACGGCTGACGATGGTGGACTGGCTGGCGATCATGCTGGCCTCGCTGGGGGTCGCGATGGCCAACGGCGTGTTCGACCGCCTGATCCGCCGGCAACGCTAGCCCACGCGCCGTTCGCAGATTGTCTCACCGGTCTCGATGGCGCGGTCGAGTGTCCTGGCAAGCTGCCGCGCGGTGGAGATGTCCTCGACTGCGGGTCCCCAGAGGCGCACGCGATGCTTGCCATCCGAAACACCGGCGAAGTCGGCGGTCAGAAGGTCCGCGTCGTCCGAGACGATTTGCACCCGGCCCGTGCGCCGGTCGACCAGCATGTTCGCCCCGCCGACCACGCCATCGAGCCAGCATCCAACAGCAACCTGCTCAAGCAAGGCACGCGCATCTTCGGCTGTGCCCGGGATTTTCAGGATCAGCCCGGTTTCGGGCGTCGAGGCAATCGCGGGCGGCGGCGGAGGCTCATCGGCACAGGCCGCCAGGAACACCAGCGAAAGAACCGCCGGTCGGATCACGCGCTCACCAGCGCACGTGTCAGGCTCTCGAACAGCTTGGCCCCATCGGTGCCGCCCAAGGCCGGATCGGCGAGGCGTTCGGGATGCGGCATCATGCCCAGCACGCGTCTGTTGGGCCCGAGCACGCCGGCGATGTCGGCCATCGCACCGTTGGGATTGCCGCCTTCCGTCCCGTCCGCCTGGCAGTAGCGAAAGGCGATCCGGTCCTCGCCCTGCAGCGCGGCGATCGTGTCCGGGTCGGCGATAAAGTTGCCCTCGTGATGGGCCACCGGCATGCGCGCCACACCGCCATTGCCATAGGCATTCGTAAACGGGCTCGCGGTGGTCTCGACACGCAGATGCACGTCACGGCAGACGAATTTCAGGTTGGCGTTGCGCATCAGCGCACCAGGGAGCAATCCGGCTTCGATCAGCACCTGGAACCCGTTGCAGATGCCGAGGACGAGGCCACCGCGTTCCGCGAAGCTGACGACAGCGCGCATGATCGGCGAGCGGGCAGCGATCGCGCCGCAGCGCAGGTAGTCCCCGAAGGAAAACCCCCCCGGGACAGCGACCACGTCGAGCCCGGCAGGAAGCTCCGCGTCCTTGTGCCAGACCATCTCGGCCGGCCGGCCGGCCGCCTGTCCCAACGCCACCTGGAGATCCCGGTCGCAGTTCGAGCCGGGAAAGACAATCACCGCCGATCGCATTGTGCCTCCAAAGTCTGGGCAGCGGTCAGGCCAACAGCTCAACCGCGTAGTTCTCGATCACCGTGTTGGCGAGCAGCTTGTCGCACATCTCGCGCGCGGCCGCCTCGGCCCGGGCGGGATCGGTCTCTTCGAGGTCGAGCTCGATCACCTTGCCCTGGCGCACGCCGTTCACACCTTCGAAGCCCAGCGTGCCGAGCGCATGGCGTATGGCCTCGCCCTGCGGGTCGAGAACGCCTGGTTTCAAGGTGACGTGGACACGGGCGCGCATTGGGCCTCCGGATGGCATGAGCATGTGTTAATCCACCTCGGCAGACGCTGCAAGCCGCCTGGGGCGCCCATGTCGCACAACCGCGATGGTGAGTGTGCCCAACACCAAGGCATTGAACAGATGCCAGAGGAAATGCGTGCCGGTGTCGAATGTCGCGCAGAACGGCAGGTCCAGGGCGCGGAATGTGAGCGATACGGCAAAGACGTTCGCTGCGAACAGAAGCCAGGTGCCTGCCGCGTGACCGCGCGCCCAGAGGACCGCCCCAACGGTCAGAAGTCCCAAGAACGCAGGGAAGTAACTCACGGTCCCGCCGATCAGCGGACGCAGCGGCTGCAGCAGTGCTGAGATGCCCACCAGCGCACCCACCCAGCCAATCGTGAGCAACGCCGACATCAGCCAGGAAAAGCCGAAGAGCCGGTTCATCGCGACGGTGAAGTAGGTGAGGATAAACAGCATGATCGGAATGACATCCGCTGCCGCGGCCCAACGGGTCGAGAAGGTGTGAAACAGGAACGATCCGATCCCGATCACGATCAGCAGGCAGGAGAGATAGACCGAGGGCACGTCCCGACGGTCGAGACGGCTGGCAAGATAAAGCGCCAGCAGGCCTGCAAGCACAAACCCGAGGTTCGTGACGGCATTCAGCGGCTCGGCCCAGAACTCTGGACCCGCGCGCTCGCAGTAGCCGCCAAACCGCGACTCGCTCTCCATTCCTGCCTCCGTGCCCAGCCGCGAGACATATAGCGCCAACACCGCCAAGGGTCAGGTGGGAAGCGCGATGATTTGATGATCTTGTGAAGGGCGCTCGCTTGCCGCGTCGGAGAAGGCTTCTCAGATCTCTGTCAGTGCTCCAGGAATGCCGCGAGAAATGCGCGATCCCTTTTCGCTTTGATCGACACATGAGGTTCCCAGAAACGCCATGCAGGACCAGGGAACCGGGAACCGGTTTGGGCGCTGCTAAGGCGCCTAGGCGGGTCGATCTTCATCGGGGCAATTGAAACTAGGTGCATATGCACTAAATTGGCTGGCATGACAAAACAATACACCTCTTCAGACTTCAATATGCTCTGCGCCTGCCATGCGCTGCGCCAGTCCGCGCGAAAGGTTTCGCGCCGGTACGATGCCGCGCTGCGCCCGCTGGCTCTGAACATCGGCCAATTCACGACATTGGCAGCGCTCCTTCGCCCTGAGCCGGTATCGATCACGGTCCTTGCTGAACAATTGGGGATGGACCGGACGACGCTCACACGGGATTTGAAGCCACTCGAACGCCGCGGGCTGATCGTCGTCCAGACTGGCTCGAAGGACGCGAGACTTCGGCACGTCATGCTGAGCGACGCCGGAGAACGCCTCCTGATGTCGGCCATCCCTCTCTGGGAAGCTGCACAGGAAAGAACCAAGAAGGACATGACGGAGCACCAGTGGACCTGCTTTCGAAACGACCTCGCCGTCCTCGCTGACTAGGGGATGGCGAGACTTACCGTATCTAAAAACGTGCATATACACTTACTGGAGAACCAAATGACCACCCTTGATACAACATCTAACCATGCCGCTCATCGGGGCACTGGCCGAATCGTCCTCACGGTCCTCGCTGTCTGGGCGGGTCTTGTGGCCTGGGCCAGCAGCACGGGCGTCTTTACGTCCTTGCCGATGCCAGTCTTCTCAGCAATTGTTGCAGCCCTGCTAGCGACGGCAATCGGCGTGTACTTTGCCAGCAGCAGCCTTCGCGCAAGCGCAGAGCAGCTTGGTCTGCAACGCCTGACGGCCTTGCACGCCTGGCGCATTCTCGCAGCCCTCGTCTTCTACCACTACGGGGCGCAAGGATTGTTGCCGCCCGTCTTCGTCGCGTTTGCCGCCACGGGCGATCTGATTGCCGGGGTGCTCGCACTTTACGTCGTAATCGCGAAGCCTCGAAGCAAGACGGCTCATGCGGCCTTCCACATCATCGGAATGGCTGATTTCGTCCTCGCCGTCGGAACCGGCTTGACACTGTCGCTTCTCGCGGACGGACGGATGGAAACCATCGCACAGTTTCCGCTCGCCCTCATTCCGCTGTTCGGCGTGATCTTGTCCGGCGTCACGCACGTCGCTGCACTGGACCTGCTGCGTCGGGACAAAGGTCTCCCGCGGTAGCGCGGCATGACATGAGGCGAGCGGCAGAACGGCTGCGTGGGGCGGGCTGCTTGGGCGGCCCGTCCAACCCGTAAGCCGCCATTTCCCTGGGAGACCCGACCGACGATGCCTTCCGTCAAGCCGATGGGCCACGCACCACCCCGGAGCTTGCGCGTCGCGCGTTCTCGACAGCTGCAAAGGCGCACGGTTTTTGTCACCCACCGACAGAATGAGGCCGTCGTCCACCCTTACGTGCGCCGATCAACCGGTGAGCCGATCACGATGTAGGAGGTGAGTGCGCTGACCTGCGACAACTGACCGACGATCTCGGTGTGCAGATGTTTGTAGGCGGCGAGATCAGCGACCTCGACCCGCAGGAGATACTCCATCGTGCCCGTGATGTTGTGACATTCCACAACCTGTGGAGCGGCCTCGATCGCGTGTTCGAAGGACTTCTGAGCCGCTTTCGAATGATCGGAGAGCCCCACCGCAAGATAGGCGACGAAGCCGCGGCCCAGCTGTTCGGCGTCAAGGATCGCCCGATATCCCTTGATGACGCCGATGCGTTCCAGTTCCTGAACGCGGCGCAAACAGGCAGAGGGCGACAGTCCGATGCGACCGGCCAGATCCGTGTTGGACTGGCGCCCGTCACGAGACAGCGCCCGCAAGATTCTGCGATCAATCTCATCAATCTTCGTCATTTGTTGTGAGATTTGGGCAAAACGCCATCAATTTGCAAGGCATGTGCGCGAGGTATGGACAATCCTCGGGTCATGACCTTGGACCTCGTTCTCGCGCTTGCGCTCTATGCCTTGGTGACGTCGATCACCCCAGGTCCGAACAACATCATGCTGATGACATCGGGGGTGAACTTCGGCTTCACGCGGACGCTCCCACATATGCTGGGTGTCGGGACCGGGTTTGTTGTCATGATACTGGCCGTCGGGCTCGGACTGTCCGGGATCTTCGACACATGGCCGATCATGCATGACATCTTGCGCGGTCTCAGCATCACGTATCTCGTTTGGTTGGCATGGAAAATCGCGTCGCAGCCGACGGGGCGGGACGAGATGCAACGGGCCGCCAAGCCGATGACGTTCCTGCAGGCGGCGGCCTTCCAATGGGTGAACCCCAAGGCCTGGACCATGGCGGTCACCGCGATAACGGCTTATGCGCCGGATCAGGCATTCTCCACCGTGCTGTGGGTCGCGCTTGTCTTCGGTGTGATCAATCTTCCCGCAACGGGGTCATGGACGCTGATCGGGCTGAACATCGCCCGATTTCTCGCCAGTCCGGCGAAGCTCAGAACATTCAACATCGCCATGGCGGTTTTGTTGGTCGCGTCACTTTACCCGGTGCTGAACCCGTGAGCCAAAAGCCGCTCCGTAGCGATGATCAGACAAGACCTCGATCTGAGCCATCTCGTCTGAAGCAATCGTTCAGGGGGTTGCCCCTGCGCGGGCTTGGCGGAATGCCATCAGTGGCTGGCGATGCTCGCCGGACCCGTCCTGGGTCCGGCCTCAGACGCCCGAAGCTCAGTGCACCAGTTTCGGACCGGTCATCGGGCGGCCGTTCTCGGGCATGATGCCGAGCCTGCGCGCGACCTCGGTGTAGGCATCGCTCAGCGAGCCCAGATCCCGCCGGAACACGTCCTTGTCCAGCTTGTCGCCGGTTTTCACGTCCCAGAGCCGGCACGAGTCCGGGCTGATCTCATCGGCGAGGATGATACGCTGGAAGTCGCCCTCATAGATCCGGCCGCATTCGATCTTGAAATCAACCAGCTTGATCCCGACCCCCATGAACAGGCCGGACAGGAAGTCGTTCACCCGCAGCGCCAGAGAAATGATGTCGTCGATGTCCTGCTGGGTCGCCCAGTTGAAGGCGATGATGTGTTCCTCGGTCACCAACGGGTCGCCCAGATCGTCGTCCTTCAGGCAGAACTCGATGATCGGGCGCGGCAAAGGCGTGCCCTCCTCGATGCCCAGGCGCTTCGACAGCGACCCGGCGGCAACGTTGCGCACGATCACCTCGAGCGGGATGATCTCGCAGGCGCGGATCAGTTGCTCGCGCATGTTCAGCCGCTTGATGAAGTGGTTCGGCACCCCGATGCCCGTCAGCCCCAGCATGACGTGCTCGGAGATGCGGTTGTTCAGCACGCCCTTGCCGTCGATCACGTCCTTCTTCTGGGCGTTGAATGCAGTGGCATCATCCTTGAAGTGCTGAATAAGCGTGCCAGGCTCGGGCCCTTCATAGAGGATCTTGGCCTTGCCTTCATAGACCATCCTGCGGCGCGCCATGTCCTATCTCCGAGGTTAGGAAGCTTTCCGCGCATGTCGACATCCCAGTCGGCTGCGCCACGCGTCTATATGTGGAGCCTGCACGGAATCCAAGAGGACATATAAACAGAAGATGCCATTCGAGTGCCGTATTTCACTCATAGGTTGCAATCCGGAGTCAAGGGGTGGACTACGGGGGAAAGCGGTGGACACCAATTTCGGTTATCAGGATTTCATTCTTGTGAACGCCTCGCAGGAAGACGTTCTCCGGGCAATCGTGGAGGATCTCAAGAGCGCGGCCGAGGATGATTTCCAGGATGCGCCCATGCCGCTCATGGCGATCCCGCCCCGCGATCCGGAGGCGCGGGAGGCGTTTGAGGCAGCCCACCCGGCCAGCCACCTGATGCCCAAGACCCTCGTGGGCGCGGTCCTGTCAATGCTGGGCATCGGACGTCGCCGTCGGATCGCAGCCTACGAGGCGGCGATGGCCGATTTCGTGGACGACATGCCCGTGCTGGATGCCTACTCGATGCATCTGGGCACCGCCGAGCCGATCACCCGTGTGATGCCACCCGCCTACGGGCCGGGAGAGCCCGAAGCGCTGAACGATGACGTCCAGGTCTCCGCCATCGCCGGCTCTGAATGGACGCTCGTCGAGTACACCGAGCAGGTCAGCGGCATGAGCATGCTGGGCTTCCAGCTCTCGATGGCGCTCGAGAGCTGCGATGTGCTCTACTTCCGCCGCTCCGGCACGCTGGCCATCGAGCCCCATTTCGACTTCCATCTCTACCGGGACGGGGACACGGTCCGGCGCGTGCTCTGCCACTGCACGCATCCGAACGGAGATCCCGCACAGGCCTGGTGGGAGGCCATCGCCGACCGTCCGCAGACCCGCTACGAGCCGTCGAGCGTCTATGCAGGCGCCGTCGAGCGAGATCTGCTGACCGACGCCCGCATCGAGACCATTCTCGGCACGATCGGGCTGAGCTTCGCGAAACTGTTCGGCGCTGAACAACGGTGCAACTCGGTGCTGCTGTCGCGCCGACCGGGCGGCGCCCCGCTCTCGGTTGCCGCCTGAGCGGACCAGCCGCGACGCTTTGCGCCGGGCGGACGGTTCCAACCGGCCGTTGGCTGGCCTATATTCAGGACGACATCCAAGGCAGGGAGAGTGGACCGTCATGTCGTCATTCGATGATCGCGAAAAAGGCTTCGAGCGGAAATTCGCACATGATGCGGAGATGCAGTTCAAGGCCGAGGCGCGGCGCAACAAGCTCCTTGGGCTGTGGGCTGCCGACAAAATGGGCATCACCGGCGATGCCGCCGCCGAGTACGCGAAGTCCGTGATCAAGGCGGACTTCGAGGAAGCCGGAGACGAGGATGTGTACCGCAAAGTGTCGGGAGACTTCACCGACAAGGGCGTGCAATTCGAGGAAGCCGAGCTGCGCCGCCAAATGGCCAACTTTTTGACGGAAGCTAAGGCCCAACTCATGGAAGAGACGGGCTAAGCCCGCGGTTTGGGAACTTCCTTGGCTCCCGGCTCTTTTACTGAGTAGCCGGGAGCGTGCGTGTGCTGAACATCGTCTGGTACAAGCGAGATCTTCGGATCTCAGATCATGAGCCGTTGTTGCGGGCCGTCGAGGCCGGTCTGACGGCGCCACTCTACATCATCGAGCCAGAGCTTTGGGAGCAGCCGGTCGCCAGCGCGCGTCAGTGGCGCTTTGTCTCGCGCGCGCTTTCAGCACTCCGCACCCAGCTTGCAATCCGGGGCGCACCGCTTCTGGTGCGCACGGGCGACGCCGTGGAGATCCTCGAGGAACTGCGTCGCAAGGGCCGGGACATCACCCTTTGGTCGCATGAAGAGACCGGCGGCGCCTGGGCACATGCGCGCGACCAGCGCGTCGCGGCCTGGGCGCAACGAAATGGCGTGGCCTGGCGCAGGTTCGCAAATCCCGGGATGGTCGGCGCCATCGACACAGATCGGGACTGGGCGGCGCGTTGGGAAACGCACATTGCGCATCCGGTGCTGGCGCCACCCGACGGGATGATGGCACACGGCCTGAGCCCGGGCCCCATTCGGGTCGCGCGATTGATCGGTCTGGCTGCTGATCCCTGCGAAGACATGCCCGCCGGTCCGCGTCCCGCACGCACGCTGCTGGAAGGCTTCCTGTCGCGCCCTCACGAACCCGGCGACTTCGTCACTGCTCTCGACGCGGGCTCGCGACTGTCGCCGCACCTCGCCTGGGGAACGATTTCGGCGCGCGAGGCATATCACGCCGCCAAAGGAGGCTATGATGCGCTTCCGCCCGGCCCGGAACGCAAGCCCATCGGACAGTTCATCGAACGCCTGCAATGGCGAAGCCGGGCCATTCAGACGCTCGCCGACACGCCTGAGATCGAGCTTAGGTGCCTGAACCGGGCCCATGACGGCATGCGAGAGGCCGATCATGACCCATTGCGCCTCGACTCGTGGCTCGATGGGCAGACCGGTCTGCCGCTGGTCGACGCCTCGATGCGAGCGCTCAAGGCACGGGGATCGCTCAGTTTTCGCAAGCGCGCCATGCTTGCATCCGTGGCCGCGAACCATCTCTGGCTCGATTGGCGCAATTTCGGCCCGGGCCTCGCGCGCCTCTTCACCGACTTCGAGCCCGGCATCCACTGGACGCAATGCCAGCTGCAGTCGGGTGCCGCGGACAGCACAGGCGCTCGGCTCCGCAATCCCGTTCATCTGTCGCGCGAGCAGGATCCGGAAGGGCGCTTCCTGCGCCGCTGGCTGCCCGAGCTCGAAGGCGTTCCCGAAGCGCATCTTCATGAACCCTGGCGCATGTCCGCGGGCGAGCAGCGCTCGGCGGGCTGCCGGATCGGCAACGACTACCCCGAACCGGTGGTCGAGCCACTCGCGGCCGCCCGTGCGGCCGCCCTCCGCCTGCGCGCGGCGAACGGAAAGTCGGCACCGGAGCCCGATGATCGCATCTCGGCCCAGGACCTCACACCTGCACGCGCGCGGGGCGCCCGAACGGCGAATCGGAGACCAGGCGCCAGCGGCTGATCCGTCAGACGGCACGCACCTGAGCGCTTGACCCGCGCGCGGATCCGCGCTTCAACACCGCGACCATGGACCGGGGTCAACAATGACAGACGAACCGCTCAAACTTCGCCGCGACGGCCAAGTGCTTGAGGTTGTGCTCGACCGTCCGAAGGCGAATGCCATCGATCTTGCCACATCCCGGCGCATGGGAGAGGTGTTCCAGGAATTCCGGGACGATCCCGAGCTCCGGGTCGCCATCCTCACCGGTGGTGGAGACAAGTTCTTCTGCGCCGGTTGGGATTTGAAAGCCGCAGCCGATGGTGATGCGGTGGACGGCGACTACGGGGTTGGCGGCTTCGGCGGGCTGCAGGAGCTGGGCAATCTCAACAAACCGGTGATCTGCGCCGTGAACGGCATCTGCTGTGGCGGCGGGCTCGAGATTGCGCTGTCCTGCGATCTCATCATCGCTGCTGATCACGCCAGCTTCGCGCTTCCGGAGATACGCTCGGGCACCGTCGCCGATGCCGCCTCGATCAAGCTGCCCAAGCGCATCCCCTATCATGTCGCAATGGACCTGCTGCTCACGGGGCGCTGGTTCGATGCAGAAGAGGCTCAGCGGTGGGGCATGGTGCGCGAAACCGTACCGGCCAGCGAGCTGATGGATAAGGCGTGGGAGCTCGCGCGCCTTCTCGAAAGCGGTCCGCCCTTGGTCTATGCCGCGATCAAGGAGATCGTCCGCGAGGCGGAAGACATGCGCTTCCAGGATATGCTGAACCGGATCACCAAACGCCAACTGCGCACCGTAGACACGCTCTACGCGTCCGAGGACAATCTCGAGGGCGCCCGCGCATTCGCCGAGAAACGTGACCCTGTGTGGAGGGGAAAATGATCGCTCGAACACTCATCCTCGCACTGCTGCTGGCAGGGTGCGCAACGCAGCAGGGCCTCGACCAGTCCGGCCGGGGCGATCCGGCACCGCTCGCCTATGCCCTGCCCGGCACCATCTTCAAGCTCGCCAACACGGTGAACGGTGTTGCGAAATCCGTCACGGTCATTGCCGAGCAGCCGGAAGGATTTCGCGGACGCGCCATCACGCCGGAAGGTCAGCGCACCTACTTCTACCCGGGCTGCTACGAGTGCGGCACGGACATGCGCATCGACGAGACGGAGTACGCCCGTCTCTGGCCGCTCGAAACCGGCAAGGCGGTGGCGTTCGTGCGCGAATCCGCAGATGGCACGACGGCACGCGTGTTGATCAGCGTGGCCGGCACCGAGACGATCGAGACACCGGCCGGCAGGTTCGAGACCTATCGTCTCGTGGGCCGGGTGCAATCGCTGACGGGACCGCGCAAGACCGCTCTGGTGCTGGCCTGGTGGGCACCCGAAGTGGGATGGGTCGTGCGTGCCGAAGCGAGTGACAGCGCCGGCAACGAGATCGCCAGCGAGGTGGCCGAGATCACAGCCCGGTGATCGCGGCGCGTCGGCGTTGGACTGCTGGCAGGGGATGGCTAGGTTGAGGTGAGCCCAGCTGAAGGAGCCACCGCATGCGCCGCCCCCTCGCCGTCCTCCTCCTGTCGTTCTTCTTTCTGCCCGCAGGCCCGTCGGTCGCGTGCGGGCCACTCGACGCAGAGGCCTGCACGGTCGAGACCGGCGAGTACCGGATCTCGCGACCGGACATCGACGAACCCGTCAAGGCGATGGTCTGGCTGCATGGCTGGGGCGGTTCGGCGGACGGGGTGATGAAGAACCGCGGCATGATCGAAACCCTTGCCGCGCGTGGCTACGCCCTCATCGCACCGGACGGACTGATCACATCGAGCCGGGTCAAGAACAAGAACTGGGCCGTTCTGGACGGTCGTGAGTATGAGCGCGATGACGTGCGGTTCATCCGTGAAGTCATCGAGGATGCCGTCGCCAATCACGACATCGACCCCGACACTGTCGTGCTGAGCGGCTTCTCGCGGGGCGGCTCGATGGTCTGGGATGTCGCGTGCACAGCGCCCGATACAGCACGCGCCTATGTGCCCGTGGCAGGCGCCTTCTGGGAGCCCATGCCGAACTCGTGTGTCGCACCGGTCGATCTGTTCCACATCCATGGCTGGACCGACCGCACGGTGCCGCTCGAAGGCCGTCCGCTGCGGGGCGGGACAATGATACAAGGGGACGTGTTCCAGAGCCTCTACATCCTGCGCGCCACAAACGGCTGCACCAACCGCCAGCCCGAGACGGCACCGGTCGAGGCGGCAACAAACACCTTCTCCCGCAGCTGGACGGAGTGTGGCGGCGGTCAGATCGACTTCATGCTGCACCCGGGCGGGCACGGCATGCCGAAAGGTTGGTTGACCCGGGCGCTCGACTGGTTCGAGGCCCGCCTCGTCGAAGGGTGACGCCGGCACCGGTGCAACGGACGCCAAGTCGATTTAACATCGAGAACACCCTGCCGTTTCACAGATCGCGCGGCGCTGTCGCGCCACGCTCTTGCGACCGGGCCCCGCCCCCGCCCCCTGCACCACCGCGCGCATTTGCGCGCGGTGGTGCAGGGGGCGGGGGCGGGGCCCGGTCGAGACGGCCTTCCCGGCTACTGCCGGGGAGGACAAGGCTCGAACTTATTTTCGAAGATCAGCCGGAGCGTGGTGCCGGGTCCGGTTGGGTTCAGATCCAGCGGCGCACGCGGTCACAATACCCGACATAGGGTTCGCCCAGATGAGACCTCAGCCTCTCTTCCTCCGGCAGAATGAAGTTGCGCTGCAGGATCCACGCGAACGGCGCCAGCAGCACAAGCAGATGAGGGGCGCCCAGCGTGAACACCCACCCCGCGAGGATCAACAGATCTGCGACGTAGATCGGATTGCGCGAGTAGCGGTAGGGGCCGCTCTCGACCAGTGCCGTCGGCTCGCGATGCGGCACGATCGTCGTCTTTGACAGCCAGAATGACCGAGCAGCCCAGAGCGCCATCGCGACCCCCGCCAGGATCAGCACGCGGCCAAGCCAGAGCAGCGCGTCGCTCTCGATCCGGCCGAGATGGGATACCCCCCAGCCGAGCGCCATGAACCCTGCAAGCCAAACGGGCGGGTAGTCGATCCCGTGCTTGCCCATGGGCTTCTCAGACGCCCCGCCGCAAGACGACGGCGGTGTCGGGGTCGGCGCTCGCCTCATGCACGCGGCGTGACCGCCGAGCGCTCACCGGCCGTCTGGCGAGACACCCGGCACGGAGCATGGCGCGGCCAATCGCTGAATTCTTCAAAGGCACGGCAGGGTTCCTTGGCCAGGCACGTCGCGGCGCAAGCCTAGCACGCGGATCCTAACCGGCCTAGAGCCAGCCCTGGGCCTCGCGCCGCACGATCGCCTCGATCATCGCAATATGCGCATCATCATCGTTGAGGCAGGGAATGTAGTGGAAGTGCTCGCCACCGGCCTCGATGAAGCTCTCGCGGATTTCCTCGTTGATCTCCTCGAGCGTCTCGACACAGTCGGACGAAAAACCGGGCGCCATGATCGCGATGCTCTTGTGCCCTTCGCGGGCGAGCTTGGCCACATATTCGACGGTGTAGGGCTGCAACCACTCCTCGGGCCCGAAACGCGACTGGAACGTGACATGCGCCTCGCCCTTCGCCCACCCAAGCCGCTCGGCGAGCAGCCGAGTCGTTTTGTGGCACTGGCAGTGATACGGGTCACCCTTGTGAAAATAGCTCTGCGGCAACCCGTGATACGACGTCACCAGTGCGCTCGGCTGCTCCTGAAACCCCGCATAGGCCGTGGTGACCGACTGGGCGAGCGCCTCGATGAAGGCCGGTTCGTCATAGTATGCCGGGACCGTCCGGATCGCCGGTTGCCAGCGCAGTTTCATCATCGTCCGGAAGGCATGATCGTTGGCCGTTCCGGTCGTCGCAGCCGCATAGTGCGGGTAGAGCGGGAAGAACAAGAACCGCTCGCAGCCTTCGCGTTGCAGTCGCCGGATGACGCTGTCCGTCGACGGATTCCCATAGCGCATGCAGAAGTCGACCATCACGTCCTGACCGAATTCCGGCATCAGCCGCGCGCGCAGTTTCTCGGTCTGGGAGCGGGTGGTGGTCAGCAGCGGACTCTCGTCTAAGTCATTGTTCCATATACCGCGATACGCCTCACCGGAGCTGAACGGCCGCTTCGAGAGCACCATCATCTTGAGGATTGGCTGCCAGAGCCAGGGCGACCATTCGATCACTCTGCGATCGGAGAGGAACTCGTCAAGATAACGGCGCATCGACCAGTAGTCCGTCCCGTCCGGCGTGCCGAGATTGGCAAGCAGGACTCCGACCCGCGCAGGGGCGATCGGCGGATGCTCCGCCGGTGCGTGGGCGAGCCGGTCCCGGCCGGGCAGAATTTTCGAGACGTGATCGAGCATATTAATCCTCCGGTGTGCGCGTCGGGGATAAACCTATATCGATCAGTGCATTGATCAACGCACGGCCTTGTCGCGCCCCCGGTCCAGAAAATTTCCCCGGTTAACCGGGTTTTCACAAATGGGCGAGAGAATCATACCCGACAGCACAACGCAGGAAGCGACGTTGGATTTCGGGCAGAAGACCGTCTCAGAGTTGTGCGACGTGTTAGGAGGCCCGAATGAACATCGTATCTGGACTGGCAACGGCGAACGGGATTTCGTCGCTCCTGAACTCTTCGAGGGATGCCCTGACAGAAACCCGCACACTTGGTGAACCAGCACGTGAGCAGGGTGCACGGCGCGCCGAACGCACTCCGAAAGTGGCTGGCGGACAGCAGACCCAGCGCCCGGTCGACGGCGGCGCGGGCAGCGGACGCTCGCAGGAAACCTCCGCGCGAAAACCTTCGAACGACACACGCCACGAGCAGTTTGTCGAAGCGATCGAAGTTCTGCGCCGCGATGAGACGCAGGAACCGCAGGACCTGACCCCTGAACGGGTCGAGGCTTTCGTTGACGCTGCGGACAAGGAAATCAACGAGAGCTTTGTCGACGATGGTTTGCCGACACCCGTCGAGCCTCCTCTGAACGATGAGCCTGAGACGTCGCTGAACTCTGACGATGTCGAGCGCACACCACAGAACGACGGCATTCCCGGTGAGGTCGATCCGCTGTTCAAACCATTCGAACCGTCACCCTTAGATGACGCTGTGGCCTCCACGGAAACTGTCTCCGAACCCAGCGACACCCAGGACGCCAGCTCCACGACGGAACCGGCCTGATCTAACCACCCCTGAAGACGCGGCATGTAGCCCGGGCGCCAGGTGCGTCCGGGTGCTTGCGTGCGCACTCCCTCGTACAGATCTCCTGACTGCCGGTTTTGACGCAGACTGTTTTGGCATGCGATTGGCAACGCAGCCACTTCCTTGTCTTGACAGCCACCGGCCGTTCGACTATCTCCGCTCTGCCGATGCTTGTTGGCACTCCACACAGGTGAGTGCTAACAACCCACCAGAAGTGATGCATCGGTACAGAATGACACAACTGAAAACGCGAAAGGGAGCGCTTTCATGAAATTCACCCCTCTTCACGATCGTGTGCTGGTTCGCCGCATCGAGTCCGATGAGAAAACCTCCGGCGGCCTGATCATTCCCGACAGCGCCAAAGAAAAGCCGCAGGAAGGCGAAGTCGTTGCGGTTGGCGCAGGCGCCAAGGACGAAGACGGCGATCGCATCGCGATGGACGTCAAGGCCGGCGACCGGATCCTCTTCGGCAAGTGGTCGGGCACCGAGGTCAAGATCGACGGCGAAGACCTGATCATCATGAAAGAGAGCGACATCCTCGGGGTGCTCGACGCCTCTGCAGCGGCACAAGCCGCGTGAAGGACTGCCAAAGTCCTGCCGTTTCCAAAGAATCCTGAGAGGAGCTGACGCAGATGGCTGCGAAAGATGTCAAATTCAACACGGATGCCCGTGACCGCATGCTCAAGGGTGTGAACACCCTGGCCAACGCGGTAAAAGTGACTCTCGGCCCGAAAGGCCGCAACGTCGTTCTCGACAAATCCTTCGGCGCACCGCGCATCACCAAAGACGGTGTGACCGTGGCCAAAGAGATCGAGCTCAGCGACAAGTTCGAGAACATGGGTGCCCAGATGGTCCGCGAAGTGGCCAGCCGCACCAATGACGAAGCCGGTGACGGCACCACCACCGCCACGGTCCTCGCACAGTCGATCGTCACCGAGGGCATGAAGGCGGTTGCCGCCGGCATGAACCCGATGGACCTGAAGCGCGGCATCGACAAGGCCGTCGCGACGCTGGTCGAAGACATCAAGAACGCCTCGCGTCCGGTCGCGGACTCGGCCGAAGTCGCCAAGGTCGGCGGCATCTCGGCGAACGGCGAAATGGCAATCGGCGAGCAGATTGCCGATGCCATGCAGAAAGTCGGCAACGAGGGTGTGATCACCGTCGAAGAGAACAAGGGCCTCGAGACCGAGACCGAAGTGGTCGAGGGCATGCAGTTCGACCGCGGCTACCTCTCGCCCTACTTCATCACCAACGCCGACAAGATGGTCGCCGAGCTCGAGGACTGCCTCGTGCTGCTGCACGAGAAGAAGCTCTCCTCGCTGCAGCCGATGGTGCCGCTCCTCGAGACGGTCATCCAGTCGGGCAAACCGCTCCTGATCATCGCCGAAGACGTCGAAGGCGAGGCTCTGGCAACGCTCGTGGTCAACAAACTGCGCGGCGGCCTGAAGATCGCAGCGGTCAAGGCACCGGGCTTCGGTGATCGCCGCAAGGCGATGCTGCAGGATATCGGTATCCTGACCGGCGGCCAGGTGATCTCGGAAGACCTCGGCATGAAGCTCGAGAACGTCGGTATCGACATGCTCGGCTCGGCCAAGAAAATCCGCATCACCAAGGACGACACCACCGTCGTCGACGGTGCGGGTGAGAAGGGCGAGATCGAGGCCCGGGTCGCTCAGATCCGTCAGCAGATCGACGAGACCACCTCGGACTACGACCGTGAGAAGCTCCAGGAGCGTCTGGCCAAACTCGCGGGCGGTGTTGCGGTGATCCGTGTCGGCGGTTCGACCGAAGTCGAGGTGAAAGAGCGCAAGGATCGCGTCGATGACGCGCTCAACGCCACCCGCGCCGCGGTGCAGGAAGGTGTCGTCGCCGGTGGCGGTGTCGCTCTGCTGCATGCCGGCAAGTCGCTGGACGGCATGTCGGGTGAGAACTCCGACCAGACCGCCGGCATCCAGATCGTGCGCAAGGCCATCCAGGCTCCGCTGCGCCAGATCGCCGAGAACGCGGGTGTCGACGGTGCCGTCGTCGCCGGCAAGGTGCTCGAGAACGCCGACAAGAACTTCGGCTTCAACGCACAGACCGAAGAGTACGGCGACCTGATGTCCGCGGGCATCATCGATCCGGCGAAAGTCGTGCGCACCGCGCTCGAGGACGCTGCATCGGTTGCCGGCCTCTTGATCACCACCGAAGCGATGGTGGCCGAGAAGCCCGAGCCGAAGGGCGCCGGCGCTCCGGCGGCGGCATGCCCGACATGGGCGGCATGGGCGGCATGATGTAATCTGCCTCCCCAGGCACCGAGAAACACGCGGGCCGCCCCATCGGGCGGCCCGTTGCCGTTTTGCGCCCTCGGCCCGTTGCCGCGCCGACGCTCTTCGAGCCGCAATCTCCGCAGCACCGGGCTTTGTCCCATTGACCGGCGAGGCGCCGCCCGCCATCACAGACCGAACCGGGAGGGCATGAGATGGATCAGGGTTCGAACGACGATTTCGTTCAGCGCGCCTGTCTGCGGGCCTTGCGCGGCGCTGGCGAATGCGGCGCGCCGGTCGCTGCGCTCGTTGCCCATGACGGCATTCTGGTCGCCGAAGGCCGCAACCGCCGCCAGCAGGAGAGCAACTTCACACTGCATGGCGAAACCGACTGCCTGCGCGAACGCGGTGTGCACGTGGACATCATCGCGTATGAGCCCATGAAGACCGTCTTGTCGGCCTGGAAGGATCGCAACCCCGCGATCCGGAACGGCGACATCGGGCACTGAACGCGGGGCGGCACGGTGACGGCACCTGAAATCTCGATACGAGAGGCCGAGGTCGCGGATGCGCCCGCAGTCGCGCGTATGGCCACCGCACTCGGAGTCATCACCTCGGTGGGCGGACCCGGCATGACACCGGATGCCGTGGCCACCGACCTGATCGACGGCGACGGGCTCACCCTGATTGTCGGAGAGGTCGACGGTGTTGTGCAGGGCTATGCGCTCTACTCTGTGGCATACGAGACAGGCTGGGCGGCGCGCGGGCTCTACATGAGCGATCTCTACGTGGACCCCGACGCTCGGCGTCACGGACTGGCCCGCGCCCTGATGCGTGATCTTGCCCGTCGCGCCGTCGAGGACAACGGCAGTTTTCTCTGGTGGATCGTGATGCCCGGCAATCCTGCGGCGGAGGCGTTCTACGAGAGCCTCGGGGCGCACATCGACCCGCCGCAGGCCATGGCGATCTACGGTCCGGCCTTTGATGCGCTGCTGACATGAGTGCCGCGCCCGGCGACGCGGCGATGCAGGCGCTGCTCGAGGAGATCGCGCGCGAGGCCCGCCCGCTTGCGGGCGAGGGCAAACCCGCCGACTACATTCCGGCGCTGGCCCGTATAGACCCGGCAAAGTTCGCCATGGTGATTCACACAGCCGACGGCCGCGAGTTTGCGTATGGCGATGCGGATGAGCCGTTCTCGATCCAGTCGATCTCGAAGCTCTTCACCCTGGCACTGGCGATGGAGTGGGTGGGCGACGGGCTCTGGGAGCGGGTCAAGCGGGAGCCGTCCGGCATGCGGTTCAATTCGCTCATTCAGCTCGAGACCGAGCACGGGGTCCCGCGCAATCCGTTCATCAATGCAGGCGCGATTGTCGTCACGGACGCGCTCTTGAATCGCCGGCCGCAGTTCGAGTTCTCGTTCAGGACCCAGATGCGCTTGCTCTCGGGCAACGAGGCGGTCCAGTTCGACCCGGAAGTCCATCGCTCGGAAATGGCGACCGGTGATCTCAACCGTGCCATCGCGTTCGTGCTCAAAGCCTACGGCAACCTGCGCGAGGACCCGATCGCGGTGACGAACGCCTACTTCCACGCCTGTTCGCTGGCAATGTCGGCACGTGATCTGACACGGGCGGCGATGTTTCTCTCGACCCCGCAGCCCGGTGAGGCCGCCTGTGCGTCAGGAGATCACGCCCAGCGCCTGCGCGCGCTGATGCGCACCTGCGGGCTCTACGACCAGTCGGGTGAATTCGCCTACACCGTCGGCCTGCCTGCCAAGTCGGGGGTCGGTGGCGGGATCCTTGCGGTGCAACCGGAGGCCTTCGCCGCCTGCGTCTGGTCACCCCCGCTCGATCAGTACGGCAACTCGGTGGCTGCCCAGGCCGCACTATCGTTGTTGGCACGCGCGATCTGCTGAGTGCCCTCAGGCGCTGCTCCGGCAGACGGAGTCGCGGTAGAACGCCCGCATGAACTCGACCACCTTCAAGCCGCTCTCCGACGCGAAGCGCGCATTGGCCGAAATGCCTTCGAGACCTGGCGGCTTTTGCCCTTCGGGCAGCGTGTGACCGCCCATCGCCCATTTGGAGAATGTCCGCTCCAGCACCACTTCGCGCGAGAGGACGAGTATGTTGGAATGCCGCGGGTCCCGTTCGATCCGCTTCATCAGCTCGTCAATGGCATGCCCCTTCCCTTCGAGCACCTGTGCAAAGGTGCCCGAACCGTAGAGCAGCATACCCGTGACGGACATACGCTGATTGGTCCGTTCTGCGGTTTCGAGAATCCGACCAAATTCGGATTCCCTGAACGCATGGGTCGCGCGACTTATGTAGAGCAGCGATTCCATGGGCGCAGGTTGGACGAAAAAAAATAACGAACGCCTAATCGGAGGGGGTGCGACATCCCACCCGAACGGGTGGTGAGCGGCACCCACGCGGGAAAATTCTCTCTCCAAGGGGAGCGCGCGCCCGCCGGTCGATCCCGCCAGTATGGTCGTCAGAAATTCAAATACGTTGGAGGACGCCATGCTTTCCGGACAGACCCATCTCTTCATCCCTGGCCCGACCAATATCCCCGAGGCCGTGCGCCAGGCCATGAACGTTCCGATGCAGGACATGCGCGCCCCCGATTTCGGCGACCTGACCCTCCCGCTGTTCGCTGGTTTGAAGCGGGTCTTCAAAATGTCGGGCGGCCAGATGTTCATGTTCCCGTCCTCCGGCACCGGTGCCTGGGAAGCGGCGATCACCAACACCCTCAGCCCCGGCGACAAGGTTCTGATGAGCCGCTTCGGCCAGTTCAGCCATCTCTGGGTCGACATGGCCGAGCGTCTGGGCCTCGAAGTCGTCTGCGTCGACGTATCCTGGGGCGCCGGCGTCCCGATCGCCGAGTACCACCGCATCCTTTCGGCCGATGTCAATGGCGAGATCAAAGCCGTCTTCGCAACCCACAACGAGACCGCAACCGGTGTGACCTCCGACGTCGCTGGTGTGCGCGCGGTGCTCGATGACTGCTACCATGACGCGCTGCTCTTCGTGGACGGCGTATCGTCGATCGGCTCGATCGACTTCCGCATGGACGAGTGGGGTGTCGATCTCGCGGTGTCCGGCAGCCAGAAAGGCTTCATGCTCCCGGCAGGCCTGTCGATGCTGGCCGTCTCGGACAAGGCCCTGCAGTCGCACAAAACCTCGGGCTTCCGCCGCTGCTACTTCGACTTCTCGGACATGATGAAGCTGAACGCCGACGGCTACTTCCCCTACACGCCGCCGACCCAGCTCTTCCAGGGCCTCAAGACATCGCTCGACGTGATCGAGACCGAAGGCCTGGAGAACGTGTTCGCACGCCACTACCGCCTGGCCGAAGGTGTCCGCCGCGCGATCGGCGCCTGGGACGGATGTGAACTGGTTGCCGAGCACCCGCGCTGGCATTCGGACACCGTCTCGGCGATCCGCACGCCCTTTGACGTGGATGCCCGCGACGTGATCCGCCATGGCTACGAGACCTACAACTGCTCGTTCGGCAGCGGTCTTGCACGCCTCGCCGGCAAGGTCTTCCGGATCGGTCACCTCGGCAGCCTCAACGAAGGCATGTGCCTGACTGCGATCTCGATCGCCGAGATGGCGCTGATCGACGCCGGCGCGCGCATCGAGCTTGGCTCGGGCACGGCTGCGGCCCAGGGATGGTACCGCGAAAGCGCCGCCCGTCCGAAGCTCGCGATCGCCGCCGAGTAAACCCACCCGCAGGCAGGAGGACGTCATGGATATCCATGAGTACCAGTCCAAAGAGATCCTCGCCCGCTTCGGCGTGCCCGTTCCCAAGGGCGCGCTGGCCTACAGCCCCGAGCAGGCGGGATACCGCTGTCACGAAATCGGCGGTGACCGCTGGATCGTGAAGGCGCAGATCCACTCGGGCGGGCGCGGCGAGGCAGGCGGTGTCCGGCTGTGCGTCTCGGACGCCGAAATCCGCGACTACGCCGCCGAGCTGTTCGGCCGCCGTCTGGTGACACGCCAGACCGGTGACAACGGCAAGATGGTGGGACGGGTCTACATCGAGGAAGCCTGCGAAATCGCGCAGGAGATCTACTTCGGTCTGGTTCTGGACCGCAAGACCGAACGGATCATGATCGTCGCGTCCTCGGCAGGCGGCATGGAGATCGAGGAGCTTTCCCAGTCCCATCCCGACACGCTATTGCGGATGACGGTCGACCCGGCGGCAGGCTTTCTCGAATATCAGGCGCGCGAGCTTGCCTACGGTCTGGGCCTCGACTCCGGTCAGGTCGCCGAGGCGGTGAAAATCTTCCGCGCCTGCTACCGTGCCTTCCGCGATCTCGATGCCACCATGGTCGAGATCAACCCGCTGGTGGTCACCCGGCAGGGGACCCTGCTGGCGCTGGATGCAAAGATGTCGTTCGACGACAACGCGCTCTTCCGCCATCCGGAAATCGCCGAGCTTCGGGACATGAGCCAGGAAGACCCGATGGAATCGCATGCGGCGGACCGCGGGCTCGCCTATGTCGCGCTCGACGGCAACATCGGCTGCATGATCAACGGTGCTGGTCTCGCAATGGCCACCATGGACATGATCAAACTTGCGGGCGGCATGCCGGCCAACTTCCTCGACATCGGCGGCGGCGCGTCGCCGGAGCGCGTGCTCAGCGCGTTTCGTCTGGTGCTCAAGGATCCGAAGGTCGAGGCCATCCTGGTCAACGTCTTCGCCGGCATCAACCGCTGCGACTGGGTGGCGGCCGGCATCGTTCAGGCGTTCGAGAAGGCCGAGATCCCCGTCCCGGTCATCGTGCGTCTGTCCGGCACCAACAGCGAAGAAGGCCGCAAAATCATCGACGAAAGCGGCTTGCCGATTGCCACTGCCGACACATTGGCCGAAGCGGCCGAGAAGTCGGTCGCCGCGATCGCGCAGAAAAAAGCCGCCTGAGGGAGGTCCCAATGAGCATTCTTCTTGACGAAAACTCCCGTGTGCTGGTGCAGGGCATCTCCGGACGCATCGGCCGCTTCCACGCCGAGGACATGATCAAGTACGGCACCAATGTCGTTGGCGGGGTCACGCCCGGCAAGGGCGGACAGGACGTGCTTGGCCGCCCGGTCTTCAACACCATGGCCGGTGCCGTGCGTGAAACCGGCGCCGAGGCATCGATTGTCTTCGTGCCGCCTCCTTTCGCTGCCGATGCGATCATGGAAGCCGCAAACGCCGGCATCCGCTATTGCGTCTGCATCACCGACGGCATTCCGGCCCAGGACATGATGCGCGTCAAACGCTTCATGCGCCGCTTCAAGTCAGAGAACAGGATGGTGCTCACGGGACCGAACTGCGCCGGGACGATCTCGCCCGGCAAGGCGATGATGGGCATCATGCCGCCGCATATATACATGCCGGGGCGTGTCGGCGTCGTCGGACGCTCGGGCACGCTCGGCTATGAGGCGGCCAGCCAGATGAAGGCGCTCGGCATCGGGGTCTCGACCTCCGTGGGCATCGGCGGCGATCCGATCAACGGCTCGTCCTTCAAGGACATCCTCGCCCGGTTCGAGACCGATACCGACACGGATGCGGTCATGATGATCGGTGAGATCGGCGGCCCTCAGGAGGCCGAAGCGGCCGAATTCGCGCGTGATCACATGTCAAAGCCCGTCGTTGCCTATGTCGCCGGGCTCTCGGCACCCAAAGGCCGGAAAATGGGCCATGCCGGTGCGATCGTGACAGCCTTCGGCGAAAGCGCGCAGGAAAAGGTCGAGATCCTGGCCGAGGCCGGTGTCACCGTCGCCCCGAACCCCTCGGCCATGGGCGAGACGGTGGCCAGCGTGCTCAACCAGTACGGACTGGCCGCGTAGGCGGTTGTTCATGTTGCGGGGCGCCAGCCGGCGTCCCGCACTTCCCGCCCTGGGTGGCGCTTCACTCATCCTGATCCGTGTTCCCGTTGCCGTTGCCGCCACCCTGTGCCGGACCTGGCGCAGGGTTGGGAAGCTGACGGGGTCCTCCGCCGAGCGCCGCGGGCACACACCCGCAGCGCTGCGCCTGGACGCTGTTTCCAAAGAAGCCCAGTCCATATCGGCGCACCGCGACGGCGACACAGTTCGTGCCGGCGGGGCACCGACCTGCACACACATCTGGTAGGATAATCCGCCTCACCAGCCGACATCCTCGGAGCGGAGTCAGGGACACGAACCAACTGCGCAGAGCATCGGCGGCCGCGATGAAGATGATCGCAAGCACGATGAAGATGCCGATGAAGATCAAAATGACGATGTTGGTAGACATGGCAATTTCCTTTTCTACGAAACACCATGCGGTACGGCCCGGATCGGCTTTCGGTTGCAACGCGCACCCACAGCGTGTCGCGACACTCATGCCGATGCCCGGTCAAGCCGAGCGCATTTTCTGACGATCGGATCAGGCAGAGAACCAGTCAGACGAAGCGCCCTCGCACGACACCGCGGTGTTCTCGCTCCAGCGACCTTCAGCGGCCGCGGACCCTACGGCGCAGGTGGCTCAAGCAAATTCGGAAGCGACCGCGGCCTGGCGCAGGGCGCATCAGCCCGCTTTCTTGTCAGCCAGTACCACCGCTTCTCGCTACCGCTCTCGCGCTTCACTGCGAATGCCATGGCATGGCCGCTCGGCAATGGACCGACACCACCTCGAAAGTCATCGATGCGCCAACCGTCCGGGACGCGCGCAATCAGCTCCGCGCCTTCGCGCAGCTCCCACCAAAGTTCATCGCGCCCTATGATCCATCGATCGACACCAGCCGCAGCCGGCACAGAGCTTGCTCTCGAATTCAGGACTGCCTCTGGCATGTTCAATGGCCTCGCGGGCGCGCCGTCGCACCGTCCCATCTATCACGTAAAACCGTTAGCCCTCTGTGCGCGCCTGCAACCATCGGGGCGCTCCGAAAAGACGCAATAGCAAGTACGGTGTGTTGTAGCCATGGTGGAACAGGAGACCGAGCGCCTCGCTCCGACGGACTCCTTGCACATCATCAATGTCATGCGGCGGATCGTAGAGCTTCGGCGTGATCGTCTCGGAGTCACCGAAGACCCAAGTGTCACCTTTTTGCAGTATCTCGATCCAGCCGATCTCGTCCCAGCCCCAGATGTACAAGCGGCTGCTCTTTGGATCAAAATCCATAAAGTGCCACGTGAGCACCCCTGCCGGCGATCGTATCTCGGTGACCTCCCCGGTCGTCGGATCATGCAGACCGACATGGCCTTTTCGCGGGATGCTGACCTTTGGCACCAGCCCGGAAAACGCAGTCGGCTTGCCATGGTTCTTGTCGAACGGGCGGGGCTCCGTCAGCACCGTTGTGGCGGTTTTCCGTTCGATGCAGAAGTCGTCGGGGCTGAGCGCTTTTGCCGATGTCGCGCTCAATCCCAGCACCGCGACTACACAGAGCGTGCAGCCGCAGCGATGCTACAAGCAGGACACTTGCGCACGCACCTTACGGACCCAAAACATGCCGAGCCGTTACCGTCCGCGGAAACACGCGTCAACGAGGTCAGGCAAACCAAATGCCCGACGAAAAAAGTTTGAATATGGGTTGTGCATGGCCTGTGCATGGACCGTGCATCGCGAAAAACGCGCCCTATCAGGGGCTTGTCACGACATCGCGTGGTTCAGGTACTGCGCGACGGCCATCGAGCGATTCTTGGCACCCAGCTTCTCGTAGATCAGCTTGAGGTGGTACTTCACCGTGTTCTCCGAGATGCCGAGCCGGTCTGAGATCTGCGTGTTGGTCCAGCCTTTGGAGAGCGCTTCGAGCACTTCCTTTTCGCGCCGGGTGAGCTGTTCGAACGGATCGTCCTGCAGGCTCGCGAAGTCCACGAACGGAAAACTGACCCGCCCGTTTGCCACGCTTTTCAACAGGTTAAGCACGGTTTCGGGGGCATCTTCGTCCGAGAATGCCCCCCAGGCGCCGGCCTGCATGGCCTCGCGCACCATGTCGGGTCTCAGGCTGCGCAGCCGAACAACGATTCTCAGGTCGGCCTGTCGCTTGCGCCAATCGGAGATGGTGCGCCGAAGTTCGTCCTTGTTCGCCTCGGTTGCCAGAATCGCGATTTTGGGTCCCGCACCGTTGGTGGCGCCGGCAAGCTCGCGGATGTCTTGACACATATAGACCGGCTGGCCGGAAAAATCCCGCTCGATCAGCGCGTTAAGGGCACCGGAGAACCATGCCGTGCCGCCGATCACAGCCAGATACATCTGTTGATCCCTTGAGAAGGCGAACCTTGATCGACCCGCTTACAGGAGATCCGATGAAAACAATATTTCTGAATCTTGATGCTGCGTTAATTTTTTCTTTATTCTCGCTACTAAGACACCCTCAGGTGTCTGCCGCCGCGGTTAGTTCGGCGAGCCGGATCAGCAATGCCTGAACGTCGGCGCTGTCCCACTCCGCCTCGCCCTGCAACCGGGCAACCTCGCGCCCTTTCTGGTCGAGGATAATCGTCACAGGCAGGCCGAGTGCGCCTGCCGCGCGCGCGACCGCTGACTTCTGGTCGTGCAGCACGGGCAGGTTCTCGACACCAATCTCCTCGAAAAACCCGGCGACCCGCTCGATACCAGTTCGGTCGACCGAGATGGCGACAACCTTGATATCATTGTCTTTTACCGCTCCGGCAAGACGATCGATCGACGGCATCTCGGCACGGCACGGCGGGCACCACGTGGCCCAGAAATTCACGACGACCACCGATCCGCGATAGTCGTCGAGGCTGCGCTCATTCCCATCGATGTCCCGATAACCGGCCGTGATCGGGTCGCGGGGCTCTTTGTGAAAGACCAGCTTGCGCATGTCACCGGTGCGCATCTCCTTGAGCGTCGCGCGATCATCGTCGCTCAAGTCGGCGGCCAACACCGTGTTTGCTCCGAGCGCAATTGCGCCGTATAGCAGGGCGCCAAGCCCGAGGCCGAGTGTGCCGCGACGCATGTCCGGTCTCCTTCAGGTCAGTCACGCGAGAATCTCATGGCGCACCATACGGATCCGGCGCCCAAACAAAAGGCCGGGACGAACACGATGTGGGGAGGGCGCTTCGCCTCCGGCCCCGACGCGGTGATGGAGGCCATCAACGCGTCCATCGATTTCGACAAACGCATGGCGGCCGAAGACATTCTCGCAAGCCGTGCCCACGCAAACATGCTGGCACGCCAAGGGGTTATACGGCAGGAGGACCAGGCGGAGATCGACCGCGGTCTCGACCAGATCGCGGGCGAGATTGAGGACGGTACGTTCACGTTTTCGCGAGCACTCGAAGACATCCACATGAACATCGAGGCCCGTCTGCGCGAGATCATCGGCGAAGCAGGCGGGAGGTTGCACACGGCGCGTTCGCGAAACGATCAGGCCGCAGTGGACATCCGCCTCTGGGTCCGTGCCCGCTGTGACGAGATCGACGTCAGCCTGGGCCGCCTCATCGGCGCGTTCGTCACCCAGGCCGAGACCGGCGCCAGTACAGTGATGCCAGGCTTCACCCATCTGCAGACCGCTCAGCCGGTGACCTGGGGACACCACATGCTGGCCTATGCCGAGATGCTCGACCGCGATCGGGGGCGCTTTCGCGATGCGCGGGCACGGATGAACGAGTCACCCCTCGGCACCGCAGCCCTTGCAGGCACCTCATTCCCCATCGACCGGGACAACACGGCCCGTGCGCTTGGCTTCGACAGTCCGATGCGCAACTCAATCGACGCAGTGTCCTGCAAGGATTTCGCCCTGGAGTTCATCGCGGCCGCAGGGATATGCGCGACCCATCTCTCTCGCTTTGCTGAGGAACTGGTGGTCTGGTCCACCTCATCGTTCGGCTTCGTGCGGCTGTCGGATGCCTTTTCGACCGGATCGTCGATCATGCCGCAGAAACGCAACCCCGATGCGGCCGAACTGGTGCGTGGAAAGACCGGCCGCGTGATCGGCCATTTCGTGGGGCTGGCCACCGTGATGAAGGGTCTCAGTCTCGCCTATGCAAAGGACATGCAGGAGGACAAGGAGGCGATCTTCGACACCGCCGACACAATCCAGCTGATGATCGCTGCGATGGAAGGCATGGTGCGCGATCTCGCCCCGCAGCCGGAAGCCTTGCGGGCCGCCGCCGCGCAGGGATTCTCGACCGCAACTGACCTGGCAGACTGGCTGGTTCGTGTGCTCGACATGCCGTTTCGCGACGCCCATCATGTCACCGGAGCGCTGGTGAAGCTGGCCGAAGACAAAGGCTGCGACCTTGCGGATCTGACTCTGGTCGAGATGCACAGCGTCGAACCGAGGATCACGAACGATGTCTACGACGTACTCTCGGTTGACGCTTCGGTCGCCAGCCGCACGTCTTACGGGGGAACCGCGCCAGTCCGCGTGCGGGAGCAAATCGCCGCCTGGAAAGACCGGCTGGAGGGTACATGATGCTCCGACAGATCACGATCCTGATGCTGGCTGGCGCGCTTGCCATTTCTGCCTGCGGACGCAAGGGCGATCCGGTCCCTCCGTCACCAAGCCCGGCTCAAAGCACTGAAGAACAGAAGAAAACGAACTGAGTCGGCATCATGGACCATTTCACCTATCGGGGCGGCGTGCTCCACGCCGAGGATGTTCCCCTGCGCGACATCGCAGATCAGGTCGGCACGCCGACATATGTCTACTCGACCGCAACACTCGAACGCCACTACCGAGTGTTCCAAGAGGCGCTGGACGGACTTCCTCACTTGATCTGCTACGCGATGAAGGCCAACTCCAATCTCGGCGTGATTGCGACCCTCGCCCGGCTGGGCGCAGGCATGGATGTGGTGTCCGGCGGTGAACTGGCCCGAGCGGTTGCCGTTGGTGTGCCGGGAGACCGGATCGTGTTCTCCGGCGTTGGCAAGACAGAGGACGAGATGCGTGCCGCGCTCGCCCAGGACATCCGCCAGTTCAACGTCGAGAGCGAGCCGGAGCTCGAGAAACTCAGCGCGGTTGCAGCGGATATGGACCGATCGGCCCGCATTGCGATCCGGGTGAACCCGGATGTTGACGCGAAAACCCACGCAAAGATCTCGACGGGTAAGTCGGAGAACAAGTTCGGCATACCGATCAGCCGGGCGCGAGACGTCTATGCGCGCGCCGCGAACCTGCCCGGGCTCGACGTGGTCGGCGTGGATGTGCACATCGGAAGCCAGCTCACCGAACTGGCACCTTATGAAGCTGCATTCCTGAAGGTGGCCGAGTTGACCCGCGCGTTGCGCGCTGATGGCCACGCGATACGGCGCGTCGATCTGGGCGGCGGTCTTGGCATTCCCTACCGGGCGTCGAACGAAGCGCCCCCGCTGCCCTTCGACTACGGCGCGCTGATCAAGCGAACTGTGGGGGATCTCGATTGTGAGATCGAGATCGAGCCCGGCCGGCTGATCGCGGGCAACGCAGGTATCCTGATCTCCCGCGTGATCTATCGCAAATCAGGCGAGGATCGTGACTTCCTTGTACTCGACGCTGCCATGAACGATCTGATTCGCCCGGCGATGTACGACGCATGGCACGATGTGATACCTGTGGATGAACCCGCTCCGGACGCCGCCGTAGCGCCGGTCGATCTGGTCGGTCCGGTCTGCGAGACAGGCGACACGTTTGCCACGGAACGAGAGATGCCCAGGCTCGAAGCCGATGATCTGGTTGCCTTCCGCTCGGCCGGGGCGTACGGCGCGGTGATGTCATCCGAATACAACTCGCGCCCCTTGGTCGCTGAAGTGCTCGTGCGCGGTGCACAATTTGAGGTGACCCGGCCCCGTCCTACGTTTGCAGAGATGATTGGGCGTGATAGGTTGCCAGCCTGGCTGAATGTACCGCGCGACGGCTGATGGGGCCGGTGCGGCAGAAAGGACCTTATGGGTATTCTGGACCGCGGGGGGTTACGAGGGGCCGAACTGCGTCAACTGAGGCGCCAAATGCGTCTCACGCGCATATCGCTCTGGGCAGAAGCAATCGTCCGTGCATTCTGGCCGGTGTTTGTGGTGCTCTGCGCGCTCATCGCAGGGGCGTTGTTCGGCGGCTTCGGACTGATCGGCGGGACCGCTCACGTGTCGGTGCTGACAGCGGTCGGCATAGTGCTCGCGGGCACGCTGATCTGGGGTGGCAGCCGTGTCAGGGTGCCCACCGAAGCATCGGTCAGGGCCAGGCTGGACAACTCCGATCCGCGCAGACCGTTGCAGGTGATCAGTGACACGCTCGCTGCGGGGCTTGGCAAAACCCAATCCGAAGAGATCTGGCAGGCGCATCGCAAGCGCGCGGCCGCAGCGGCAAGCGCTCTGCGCGCACGCAAGCCCGATCTGCGCCTCGCGTCCTATGACCGTTGGGCGCTGAGGCTGGCCGCACCTGCGTTGCTGATCGCGGGCCTGATCGCATCGGGTGGCGACTGGTCGGGCCGGCTCGCCAGCATCGCCGACCCTGCCGCCGCAGTAAGCAGCTCCGCAGACGCATCGACGCGCATCACGGTTGCCGAAGCCTGGGCTGTGCCGCCCGCTTACACGGGGCTCGGCACCGTCTATCTGAACCGGGAGAACGGGGTCGGACCTGACGGCACCGCAACACCGGTGCCTTTGCCCGAAGGCTCAGAAGTGACGATCCGGGTGACGGACTATGACGGCACTCCGACGCTCGAAGGCACCAGCCTGGATGGCCTGGGCGGCTTCCAGAGCCTTGGTGGGGGACTTGCCGAGGCCGTCGGTGTTCTCACGGGGTCCGGGGAGCTCGTCGTTACCGCCGGAACCGAGGAGCTGGCGCGCTGGTCGATCGACATGATCCCAGACATGCCGCCGGAAATCGAGGCAACCGAACCTCCGAGCACCACCGTTACCCGCGCGCTTGACCTCTCGTTCCGCGCGAATGACGATTACGGCGTCGTGTCGGCTTGGACAGAGATTGCGCCTGAAGGCCACGACCCGGAGTCGGCAAAGGGCCTGCCGCTGCCGGTCATCAATTTCGCCCTGCCCCTGCCAATCACCGGGCATTCGAAAACCGTCGAAGACAGCACCATCCGAGATTTCACGGCGCATCCCTGGGCAGGCGCGGAAGTTTTGATGGAGCTGCACGCCGAAGATGGCGCCGGCCAAGTTGCGGTCTCGGAGGCAATGCGCTTTGTGCTGCCGGCGCGAGACTTCCGCAATCCCATCGCCCGCGCCCTGGTCGAACAGCGCCGCGAGCTCGCCTTGGACTACGGACAGTCCGCACGGGTGCTCGACGTCTTGCAGGCGATCACCCGTCGCCCGGAAGAGATCTTCGAGAAGCACGGCCCCTATCTCGGCGTGCGCGTTGCCATCCGGCGGCTTGCCAGCGGCATCGTCGAAGAGCAGGTCGAAGATGCCGCCCCGGAGGTCATCGAGATTCTGTGGCACGCTGCGCTGTCGCTCGAGGACGGAGATCTTTCGTCCGCGCTCGAACGCTTGCGCCAGGCGCAGGATGCGTTGCGCGAAGCCCTTGAAAGTGGGACCGACGAAGACATCCGCAACGCGATGGATGAGCTCCGCGCAGCGTTGAACGAGTACCTCGAGCAGCTCGCGCGCCAGCCACAACAAGGCTCGCCACAGCAGCAGCAAGGCCAGATGGACCCCAACCAGACGCTGAGCCAGCAGGACCTGCAGGACATGCTGGACCGGCTCCAGCAGCAGGCCGAGGGGGGTCTGCGTGACCAGGCACGCGACATGCTGTCCGAGCTGAACCGCATGCTCGAAAACCTCCGTGCTGCCCAGCAGCAGCAACAGGCAGGCCAGGGGCAGCAAGACCTCCAACGGTTGCAAGAAATGATACAGCGCCAGCGTGACCTGTCGGACCGGACGTTCGATGAGTTGCGCGAGCGGCGTCGCGAGCAGCAGCGAGGACAGCAAGGCCAACGCGGCCAGCAAGGCGGACAGCGCAGCCCCGAGGACGGCTGGGGCGAAGGCCAGGGTCGTGGGGACGAGCACGGACAGCAGGGACAACAGGGCATGCAGCCTGGCGAGGGCGAAGGCTCGGGTCAGGCCCCAGGCATGTCACCCGGTCGCGGCAGTCTTGCCGAACAGCAGGACGCGCTCCGCCGCGAGCTGGAAGAACTGACCCGCGGGCTCAATGGCGGTGAAGAGGCCGCGCGCGCATTGGAAGAAGCAGCGCGGTCGATGGGCGATGCTGCGAACGATCTCGACACTGGTTCGAATTCTGACGCGGTCCAGGACCAGATGGACGCGCTCGATCAGCTCAATGAAGGCGCAGATGCGCTCGCGCAGGAAATGCAGAACGGCCAAGGTGATGCGCAGGCGCAAGGCAATCGCCGAGGTCAGGGCCAGGGACGCGACAATGCCCATAACGACCCATTCGATCGACCGACCTCAAGTTACGGGGCTTTGGACGGCCGCTCGACACGGGTCCCGGATCAGACGCTGATCGACCGCGCGCGGGAATTGATGCAGGAGCTGCGGCGGCGCTCTGCCGAGCCGGGTCGTCCGCAGCTGGAACGCGACTATCTGGACAGGTTGATGGAGCGGTTCTGACGGGCAGACGTGCGGCCGGACAGGCGTCGGCCCGCAAGCTCACTCGTCCCGGTTTACCTGCTTCATCACCCAGTCGGACGCTATGGTGACCTTGTCCATGACGCCAACACGCACTCCGTCGATCGTACCGACATACTGTGTCATTGCGGCACGGCTTTCGGGCATCTGCGCGATGATCTGCGGGTGCAGGACGTAAAGCGAGGTCATCGTCACGCCGATCATGGTGATCAACATGAACCCCGTCATGAACGCGCCGGTGCCTGCGGCTTCACGCGCACGCCGGCGCCGAACTTTCTTCCCGTGCTTGCGAATGAGGTTGCGGCGGGTGTTGTCCTTCTTGCCAGTCTTGTAAGCGCGGCTGAGCTGAGCGAGTTTCGCCTGCAATGGATCATCATCATCAAGCTGAATCGGCTCCTCGGCTTTTGCTGGCTTGCCTTCGCCAACGATCTTGGCGACCACTGTCGCGGCTGCGGCTTCGGTGCCACCACTCATGGTGGCGGCCCGCTGAACGGATTGATCACCGTTGGTGCCGTCGCTTGCGTCTGAGCCGCCCGCAAACGCAGGTTCGCCGCCGGAAGGCGCCGGCGCGTCCCAAGACCCGCCGCCTTGGCCGTCGGGTGCTTCAGCGCCACCGGTCTGCACTTCGGCGAGCATGCGCCGGATCTCAGCCAGCTGCTCTTCACGCGCGGGATTGTCTGGCAGCGGAGGCGCGTCTGCGCCCTGCACGTCATCTTCGGCCACATCTGTATGCGGCGCAGCTTCCGCCGCGGCGTTTACATCTGCGGGATACGCCCGCCAGACATGCTTGCACTGCATGCACGACACCCGGCGCCCCGCATCTCCTATCGCATCCGCAGGCAGCTGGTACGTGGCACCACAGGATGGACAAGTCAGTTCCATCTTGCTTCCCCCTTACAAAGGGCGCTCAATTCAACTCTCCGGTGTATAGTCCGCGATTTAGGCGCCGCCAAGGCAACCATCTGGCAAACACATGTTAAGACTGCGTAAAGTGTGGGAAAACAAGGGCCAGTGACGCCAGATCCAGTGATAGTCGAACTCGATTCAGTGAGCTTGCGCGGGAAGCAAGGGTTGAGTCTCAGAGACATCACACTCAGAATTCGCCGCGGATCGTTTCATCTCGTGATGGGCTCCAATGGGTCGGGCAAAGCACTTCTGACCCGCCTCCTTACGCTCGATGCAAGACCGAGTTCCGGTCGCTATCGCTTGTTCGGCGATGACACCAGTGCCGTGGACGGCGATGCGGCAGCGCCCTTTCTGAGAAGGATCGGCATCTTGTGGCGCGATTTACCCCTGCTCGAACATCTGTCGGTGATCGACAACGTCGCCCTTGCTTTGCAGGCGATCGGCAAGGAGCCGGAGCAGTGCCGGTCCGACTTGGATGCGGTGATTGACTGGGTCGGGCTGGATGGCCTCGCGTCGGTCCACCCGCCCGAGCTGTCAACTGGACAGAGGCGTCGGGTCGCCCTTGCACGGGCGGTCGTCGGTGCGCCTGAGTTGATCCTCGCCGTCTCTCCCACGGCTCGATTGCAGCCAAGCGATGCGGGAGAGCTCTTTCGCCTGCTGCGTGACATGAATGGGCTTGGCCGGACAATCCTCGTCATGAGTGCCGATCCTGCGGTGCCGCCGCTGCTTCACGATGTGCCCGAGCTGCATCGTCATCGCCTCGAGGCAGGAAAGCTCACTAGCGAGCCCGGGCCGACATGAAGGGATCGAGGCCAAGCAACCCACGCCGAAACCGCAAAGTTGGGAGCGCGCCCATTCTGCCTGTGGACGGCTGGGCTGCCGCGGTTTGTTTCCTTACGATCGGAGCGATGACATTGATCGCAGTGGTTGCCGCCCATGTGGCCTATGGCGTTGGCGTACAAAGCAGCGCCAGGCAGGCCGCGCTTGCCAACACGGCGACGGTCTACCTGCCCGCCGAGGCGTCAGATGCCGCCATCAAAAGCGTCCTCGAGATGCTCGCGGCAACCCCGGGCGTGGAGGCAACGCGCTTGCTGGGCCCTCAAGACCAGGCGGCATTGCTGGCTCCATGGTTGGGTGACGACATCAACTTCGAGAGCCTTCCGGTTCCCCACCTTATTGACATCACACTCGGGGCGCGAACCATCGACACGGTGGCGCTGCAGACCCGGCTCAAGACCACAGCATCCGGGGCCGCAATCGATGATCACAGCTTGTTGCGCTCTGCGCTTGTCCGCTCGGCCCGGTCGATCGCGATCCTGGCCTCGGGCGTTTTTGCCATTTCGGCTGCCACCGCCATCATCGTCATCATGTTCGTGGCGCGCGCGCGCGTTCGCGAACATAGCCCGGTCGCCGCGACACTGCGGTCGCTCGGCGCAGAGCATCGGTTCGTCGCCAAGTGCTTCGCGTCTGGTCTGGCTCGAGCCACGGCGGCAGGCGCAATTGCTGGCGCGATCGCCGCGAGTGCCATTGTGTTTCTGCTGCCCTTGCCCAGTGCAATCTTTTTGGAGCACGCGAAGGGCACGCCAACGCCCCCGGAACGTGTCGTCATTCTACTGCTCGTACTGCTGATTATGTTGGGTGCAGGGCTCGGCATGTTGCGCCTCACACTGCGGCGTGAATTGGGCAGGCTTCGATGTCGATAACCTCTCCAGATCAGATACGCTCGAGTTTGGCGGCGCATGCCCGGGCCATCTTCTTCATTGTGCTGATGTACCTGGTGATGGCGGTCATGGGGCTCGTCTGCTTGCCGGCTGCGGCCGTATCACGGCGTGCGGCGGTCTGGAGCGTGCGCAGCTATGCCTGGGTCACTCTCGAACTGCTGCGCCTGATCTGCGGTACGCGATACGAAATACGCGGAGAGATCCCGACCGGTCCCTGCCTTGTCGCGTCGAAGCACCAGAGCTTTCTCGACGTGCTGATGCTCCTTCGCGCGCTTCGAAAGCCACGCTTCGTGATGAAGCGTTCCTTACTTTGGGTCCCGGTGCTGGGCCTGTACGCGATGCGCATCGGCGGCGTCGCCATTGACCGCACGAAGCGCGGCGAGGCCTTGCAGGCGATGATCGGCGCGCTCGAGAGAGACGGTGGAACCGGGCAGTTGGTGGTCTTTCCACAGGGAACTCGGCTCGCGCCCAACGTCAAGGCCCCGTATCGTGCCGGCATCGCGGTGCTCTACGGACAGTTTCAACTGCCGGTGGCGCTCGCGGGCGCAAACACGGGCTGGTTCTGGCCGCGGGTCGGGACCCGGCGCACTGCCGGTATCGCCGTGCTCGAGTTTATCGGAAGCCTCCCAACGGGTCTTTCCCAGCCCGATCTGATGCGTGAGATCGAGGACCAAATTGAGACCGTCTCGGATCGCCTATCGGCCGAAGCAATCGCACAGCTTAGCACGTGCTCGACACATCAAGCCTCGGTGAATGCGCGATCAGCCAATACTCGAACCGGCTTCAAGAGATAGGCGAGAATTGTTTTTCGATCTGACTTGATGTCGGCGACGACTGTCATGCCGGGCGAGATACGCCGAGCCGCAACACTAGGCTCTCCACGCGCGGCCAGAGTGTTGCCCTCGAATGAGAGCCTCACGCGAAACACGCTGCGTCCGTCTTGTGTCTGAAAGCTGGACGGCGAAATCGACTCAACCTCGGCTGGTATGTCTCCGAAGCGGGTAAAGTCATGCGTGAGAATTTTCAGGCTCGCCTCCTGCCCGGTCGATACACCGCCAATGCGTTCTGCTGAAACCTCGATCTCCGCAAAGATTCGCGTTCCCTGAGGCACGATCTCGGCCGCCACCGCACCTGGAGCGAGAACTTGGCCAACATTCTGTATCTCGAGAGACTTGACCACCCCGGCCGAGGGCGCGCGCAGCGCCGTGCGCGTCAGACGCCCCTCGATCTGAGCAATCGTCTGACGCGTAGCCACCAGTTCGGCACGCAGTTCGCCGAGCCTCAACGCGGCGTCCCGCCGGTAGCTCGCCACAAGCTCGGATTCCTCTGCACGCGACTGTTCAAACGCCGCAGCCTGCACGGCGACTTCCCCATCGAGCTGCGACACCTCTATTTCCAGCCGAATGGTCTCGCGCTGCAGGTTCTCGATCTGGCGCAGCGGAATCGCCCCATTGCGATCAGTCCGGGCATAACGCTCACTTTGTCCGCGCGAGATCGCAAGCTCTTCCTGCGCCTTCTCGCGCCGGGCGCGGATGGAGCCGAGCCGCTCGCTGGTCACATTTCGACGCGCCCGCAACACACGGATTTGGGCGAGACGATACCGTGCATCCTCGGCAAAAGCCGGATCGCTCAGCAATGCTGCCGCGCCCGGGCCAAGTGCATCCGGTCCGAGAGCAAAATCCTCACCCGGATCATGTGCCAAGAGTTTCTGAAAGCGACCGACGCTTCCGCGCAGCACACCCGACCTCGCTCGCAGCTTGGCGAGCTCGGCATGCAGATCGCGATCATCGAGCATCATGATGACGTCGCCCCGCTCGACCAGATCGCCCTCCTGAACTTCGATGCGCGCGACGATCCCACCCTCGAGGTGCTCAACGCGCTTCGCAAGGCCTTCCGGGTGAATTGTCCCCTCTCCAGAGACAATCTCGTAGACCGGCGTGACGGCAGCCCAGGCAAGAAAGAGGAAGAAGCCGAGCACAACCGTCCAGATCGTTGCACGAGCAAAGTTACCATCGTGGCTTTCGCTCACGTAGCGGCTTGCAGAGAGGCGCGACATGGTCAGTGCGTCCTCTGTGTCAGACTTGGTGCCTGCGTTCGAACTGACCAGATTGTCACTCGCCCCATCGTCAACTTCGGGCTTACGTTTCCAGCGAAACATGCTCTAACCCTCCCTCGTCTGAGGCGCAGCAAAGTTCGCCAGTCGCCCGGCGTTCATCGTCATCACACGGTCAGCGCGTCGCATCAGGCTCGGGCGTTGTGTGACAACCAGGCACGTCACCCGGCCACGCCGACTGAGTATGGCCGCAATCAGACTGGCCTCATCCTCGGGCGACAACCCGGCCTCCGGTTCGTCAAGCAGCAGAACGCCGGTGTTTCGCAGCATTGCCTGAGCAATCACGAGTTGACGTCGAAACCCAGGCGTGACGCGGGCCTGCGTTGCGTGATCGAGCCGCTGATCGAAGCCAAGCGGAAGAGCTTCAATCGTCTTCAGGAACCCCAACTCATCAGCGATCCGACAAAGGTCCTCGAACGATGATTCCGGTGCAGCAATCAGAAGGTTCTGACGAATCGTGCCATAGAACAACAACGGCTGGTTGCTCACATATGCAACGTTGGCGGACAACTCTTTACGTGTCAGCTGTCCTATGTTGACGTCGTCAAGATAGATGCCCCCCGCCAAGGGCCGGTAAAGTCCCATCGCGGCATGCAGGATGGTGGACTTTCCGGAACCAGATGGACCGGTGACGGCTACGAACTCACCCTGCTCGATCTGGGCGCTCACTCCAACAAGCGCAGGCGCGAATGTCTGCGGATATCGAAGTACGACACTGTCGAACGTGATCTGCGGCTCGAGCCGCCGCTGCACATGGGTCGCTGCACCGCGGCGTTCGCCCTCGATTTTCATCATGGCGTTGATCTGACGGAAGAGCGACAACACTTCCGGCACCTTGGCTGCCACGAGAAATGCTTGCTGCACAGGGGCAAGCAGACGCCACATCAAGATCGTGATGGCGATCAGCGTGCCACCTGAAATCGCGCCCTTGATCACCTGCGAAGCACCGAAGATGATTATGCAACCGGCAATCAACGGCGTGATGGAGCCCGCCAGGCTGTTGAGAAACTGTGTCGCGACATCCGCACTGGCCTGGGATCTGGCGAGGCGCTGACTGCGCACTTTGAGCCGTTCACACCACATGGGTGCAAGCCCTCGACGGGCAATCTGAATACGTTGACTTAGCGTCTCCAGAACGAAACGCATGTGCTCGTTGCGGTCCCACGCAAGTGATGCTGAGACGCGTGTCAATCGGGGAAAGATCAGCGCTCCGATCAGCGCGTAGACCGCCACAAGACCAATTGCCAGAAAGCCAATTGGCACGTTCAACGCGAGAATGACACCCGCCAGGATCGCGACGAACGGCAGTTCGAAGAACACCGCCACAAACGGCCCGCTGAAGAAGTTTCGAACGGTTTCGAATTGCTTCAAACGACTGATCTGATCGCTGATCGACGTGGCAGTTAGCATCTCCAAGGGCAGTTCGAGCAGCTTTGAGAAGAGCGCGCTGCCGACGATGTACTCAAGCCGGCCCGAAATGTGGCCAACGATACGCGCCCGGATGCGTCGAAGTCTGAGATCAAGGAGAAATAGACCGCCCAGCCCGAGCATGAGTGCGATCAGGGTATCGAGTGCCTTGGCAGGCAGAACGGCATCGAAAATGAAACCGATCGAGAGTGATGCAAGAACCACGAGCGTGTTTGACAGTAGCGTGATGGCAAACAACGTCCGGATCTCAGGTGTGAAACGACGCCAGACCGAGCCAATCCAGCCTTCGCGCACAGGCCTCTCGCGTCCGCGCATGGACTCGGATTCAACAACAAGGCACTTGTAGGTGCTACGTCGCCAAATCCACTTGTCGCGTCCGCCTTCCGGGTCCCGAAGTCGCAGTCGACCGTTCTTCAGTCGAACGATGAAGCGCAGGCCGCCCTCCGGGCCCACCACCAGGGAGGATGGCGGGAGCTGGTCTAGGTCGCGCCCGCGAATACTACGCAACTGGCTCGTGAAACCCAGGCGCTGCAGGACAGCGCGAAGTTCGTCTATCCCGAAGTTGACGGGAAAGTGTGGCATCGCGCCTGCGAAAACTCGAATCGACACATTCCATCGCAACCGCCGGAGCATCTCGATGAGCGCCGCCGGGACATTCCCCGAAATTGGGAGCCCGCCAAACTTGCCTGACGCCATGCCTTCTTCAAGGGCGTCATAGAGGAAGGCACGCATGCCCGGCTCGAGACGTCCATGCTTCGGCACATCCGAAACCACAGTTGCATCTGGTGGCGCTCCCGACGCCTGCTGGAGTGCGAGGCTGCTCATGCCGGAAGCTCAACCTGATTGATGGAAGACTGGCTTTGGTGCGGGATGAGCTTGCCATTCACAAGTTCCAACACCTGAGTGGCCAGTGCCAGGTATGATGGCCGGTGCGTGACGAGGAGAGTGATGCAGTCCTTTCGCCGCGTCTTCAGAATGCGGATCATCTGCTGATCTGCCTTGTGATCCAGGCCCGCGTTCGCCTCGTCGAACAGAATGACGTCCGGTCGGCTGACAAGTCCTGCGATCAGCAGGACACCATCGTGCACGGACACAGGCAGCCCCGATGAGTTGGTGCCGGAGACCTTCATAGAAAGGCCACTCGGATGACGGGAGATGAACTCGTCGATTCCCAGTTCCGCCGTCAGTGCCAGGGCTTCCTCTAGATAGAGATCTTCCTGAAAAGCTGTAATGTTCTCGAGAAGCGTACCTTCCAGCAAAGAGTGGTTCCGCGTCAGAAGACTGATCCTGCGCGCTCGGCTCTCCAGGCTGTAGCGATCGATCGGCTCACCATTGACATGAACCGTACCCAGTTCGGGCTTTAAGAACCCGGCAATCAGGCTGAGCAGAACGGTGCGGCCCGACCCTTCTCCACCAAGGATCGCCAAGCAATCTCCACGCTCCAGTTTGAGTGAGACCTTGTCGATGATCGGTGCGTCAGATCCTTCGACTTTCCAGACCACATCGCTGAGCTCAATCTGATCAACCTTCATCAGAGTGTCGATGCTGGCTTCCGTTTCTGACGCCTCCATGAGTTCGACGTATTCACGCTCACTGCGCTTCAAGTCCTGCTCGCCGGTGATCAGCGCCTCGATCCGCAATGCCGGCTGGATGATGCGCCCGGTGAGCAGAACGGCCGCGGCCATTCCACCGACCGTCATCTGATCGTTGATCACCAAAAGCGATCCGACACCCGCGGTGAGCACGGGCGCCAGCATGCCGATTGCGCCGGTCACACCCTGGATGAACTGCACCCGGCGGCTCAGCTCGGCACTCAGGGGCGCCGCACCGGACATGAGCCTTTCGTAGCGCCGCTCCATAAAGTCCTCGACGCCGAGGCTCTTGATCATCTCGATCCCGGCAAGTGTCTCAACCAGAAAGGAATGGCGTCTGCCATCCATCTCCTGGCGCTCAATGTTGAGATGCAGGACCTTTCGTCGGAGCGTTTGCACGGTGACAAAAACAATCAGAACCAAGGCCAGAATAGTCGCACCGAGCGCTGGCGCGATAAGCGCCATCAACGCGATAAAAATCACGATGAACGGAATGTCGAGCAGAGCCGCCGCGGCAGCGCTGGTGTGAAATGCACGAACCCGCTCGATGCTCATCAGTCGGTTGTAGAGCGTGCCGGGAGACTCGTCCTTGTCGCTCGTCGAGACCACGGAGAGCAGCTTTTCGAAGGCCCGGTCGTAGGCTTGAACTTCGAAGCGGGCACCGGCCAACGCCAGGATCTGACCGCGGGCAATCCGGATGGCATTGTCCGCAACAATCGCAAGCGTCAGCCCGATTGCCAGAGCGGTCAGCGTCTCAAAGGCTTCGTTGGGGATGATGCGATCGTAAACCTGGATCATCACGATCGGCATGGCGAGCCCGAGCAGGTTCGCCACCAGCGACGCCGCAACGACGTGCGGGTTTCGACGCAATCCTCGTAGCTGACCCAGTAGTGACACGCGCAATACCCAGCCGCACAGGCGGCCCTTTACCCCTTACCCCTCGACAACTATCGTAAATGAGCGAATGCACGGTTAACCTAGAGCGTTGCACCTCGGTGAGGTGCGAGATTACCAGGAAAGCCGTTCGATACCCGAGAAGTCGACGGAGCCGCCATCGTCGAATGTGATGGTCCCAACCGCGTCGGCGGAAAGGTCGATCGTATCCGCGCCCTGGGCTGTCACAGAATGGCCGGCATCGAGCACAGCTGTCCACCCGGTCCCGGAAATCGTGCTTCCCGAAACCGACACGCCCGCACCGAAGCCTTCGAGGTTGATCACATCGGTCCACCCGCCGGCGAGGCCACCGTCGATCGTGTCGGTACCTTCCTGTGCAGCGACATAGAAATTGTCGTGGCCATCTCCACCTGTGAGCGTATCGTCACCGGCACCGCCCGTCAGATCATCGTTGCCGTCGCCACCGTCGATGTTGTCGTCGCCGGCGCCGCCGATGATGATGTCGTTTCCTGCGCCGCCATCGATCGTGTCGGCTCCAGCACCACCATCGAGATAGTCGTTTCCGCCAGCGCCATCGATCGTGTCATTGCCAGCCAGACCATCGATGAATTCGTCTACACCGCTGCCCGTGATTGTCTCATTGCCGGTGGTGCCGGTTGTCGACTGAAAACCCGCCAGATCACCAATCTCAGCGACTGAGTATGTGGTGCTGCCGAATGTGAAGTTTTCGACACCCGTCACGGTATCCGTGCCCGTGGACCCCGAGTGAACAACGGTGAAGACTGCGGTGGTCGAGTCGTAGGAGAAGGTGTAATCGGAGATGCCGCTATTGTAGACGATCGTATCGTCTCCAGTGCCGCCGTCGACTTGGTCATCACCTATAAGAGCGCTGAATGTGTCGTCCCCTGCGCCTCCGATTAGGATATCCTCACCCGAATCTCCGTCGAGGTAGTCGTCGCCCGCTCCGCCACTGAGTGTATCGTTGCCATCGTTGCCGTCTAGGACGTCATCGCCGGCCGATCCGGTAAAAGTATCATCGCTGGAGCCACCACGGATCTCATCGACATCGACCAGTGTGATGCCCGTGAAGTCGAGTGTGGTGCCGCTGGTGACAATTTTCTCGCCAGAGATTCCGCTGCCGTCGATTATCTCAATCCCCGAAGCGGCCGAGAACCCGTCCTGAAGATCGAAGGTGCTGCCACCTACATTCGCAAGGACAAGAGTGTCCGTACCGGACGAACCGCTGTCTGTGATCGTGTTGTCACCGCCGCCCGAGATTGCCGCGAGGTGGATGGTGTCCGAACCCTCTCCGCCGTCCACAACATCCGCACCTTCGCCCGTGAAAATCACATCGTCCCCGTCGCCGCCGTTGAGAACATCGTGACCGTCGCCGCCGGAGAGGATATCATCCCCGCCACCGCCGGAGAGTACGTCGTCGCCGCCCAGGCCGTGTATCACATCCGTCCCGGAGCCGCCGGTCAGCACATCGCCAGCACTGCCAGTATCGAACGAAACGCTTGTGATGCCGTAGTCCGACGATCCTGAGCCGTCGGTTTCTTGGTTTGCGGTGAAGACGATCTCGTCAAACGCACCTACCCCGCTGATCGTGATGGTGCCCGATCCACTCCCAGCACCCTGTTCCTGGAAATCCGCTTCCGAGACCAGCACGCCGTCGTTGTAGACCGCCCAGTGTCCCTCTTCGCTGAAATCCTGAGAGTAGAGGTTCTGGAATGTGAAGCTCAGCTCGCTCACGTCCTGGTCGAGCGAAACTGTCACGTTCTCCGACAGTCCAGACGCCTCGTCATACGCGATCTGATCGAAGGCGCTGCTGTCCGCATCGTTCGAGGTGCCGTTCGCACCAAACGCCGCGCCGCTCGCACTGTAGGTACCGACGTTCGACGCAGACGCCGTGGTCAGGCTGCCGCCCGAGACGTTCTGCGCCGTCACTGTGAAGCCGCTCGATGTGTCCGAAAAATTGGACGCAGTGATTGCAGTTGAACCACCGCTGTCGCTGTCGGACCCAATGTGGATTGTGACGTCTTCCTCATAGGTCGCGCCTGCCGAGTCAGTCACTTCGACAGTGACGATTTCAGTGAGACCCGAACCGTCGTAGTCGTTCTTCAGCGTGATCGACCCGGTGCTGCTGTCGATGTCGAAGGCCGCACTCGGTGAGGTGAACGCAAATGTGTGTGTGTCGCCAGCATCAACATCGCTCACCGAGGAAACGCTCGCAACCTCGGTTCCAGCCGCCAGAATGGGGCCCGGCGTGGATACGATGGTGGCCGCTCCAAGCGTATCGCCCCAATCGCCGCCAAAGTCGGGATTGGTCGCGATGCCCGAAACCGTGGCGTCCCCCGTTATGGTGATCTGATAGGCACCACCGGTCCCCCCAGAAGTCGGATGGGTTGACGCGGTGTCGAGGGCCTCTGTCTGGTCGAGCGGGAAGGAACCGATCGCCAGAATGTAGTCACCAGCGGCAAGCCCGCTCAGCGAGAGGAACGAGTCCAGTGATGACGAACTGCCATCGGAGCCTGCGGACCCATCGTCGTTGGTGCCGACCTGAGTGAAGGTCCCATCGCCATTGTCGCGGAACAGGAAGATGCTCGAGTCGAGCGACCCGCCCCCAAACCCGTCAGCCAGGACGTCGATCTCCAGGTCTCCACCGGCATGCGAGAACGACCAGTGATCAACCGAACTTGATCCGCTGCTCTCCCCGATCTCGCCCGTTAGAACGGTGGAGTCCGATCCGCTTCCGGTGTTGAGGTTTGATGGACCCTCAAACTCGAGATCAGTCGGTGCGTTGCTCGCAAGAGCCTCGATATCGGCCTTCGTGTAGTCCGTGCCGTTGAAGGTGAAATTCTCGACATTCGTCACCGTGTCGGTGCCCTCGTCGAGCCCGTCACCGGTGTTCAGATCGGTGATCGTGAACGTGTCGGTCCCTGCGTCGTAGACAACGGAGAAGTCCGCAAGATCGCCCTGGTAGACGGCAGTATCCGTGCCAGCATTAACGCCGCCACTTTCGAGTGCAGAAATCTCGCCATCGTTCAGCTGTCGGTCGAAGATTGCGAACTCATCGAGTTCACCTTCGAAGAAATGCTGCAGATTGTCTGCCACACCGTCGCCGCTCTTCCATTGTGATGCGCCGAGTGTCCAGGGCTCGCTGTTGCCCGTCGTGCCGCCGGTATAGGCATTCGTATCAGCCGCCACCCCGTCGAGGTAAAGCGTCATCCCCTCGGGGCCGAAACTGACTGCGACGTGGTGCCAAGTTTCTTCCGACACCGAACCGGGATCCGACCGAACGGTGTGGCTGGCGCTGTCGCTTTGCAGGCGAATGTTGACCGAGCCGTCCGCTTCCACCCAGGCGGTGAGGTGCCCGCCACCGTCGAAGCTGTTGGAGTCGCGCGAGAACAGAGCCTGGCGTGAGTCGACATCGTCCGCATTGAAGCGGATCGAGACGGTGCCCGCCGTCATCTCGAAGGCAGGATCGGCGGAAATCTCTACATGGTCTGAACCGTCGAGTTCAACGCTGGTGCCCGATCCGTCCCAGCCTGTGCTGCCGGCCGCCGCATCGCCCTGATACGTGCCGTCATGCCCGTTGCCCGTGCTGTCCACCGCCGTGGAGGACGCGCCGTCCTCGAACTGGAGGAGCAGGATGGGGGGGGGGGAATCCCCATCGATGACATCATCTCCAGCGCCGCCTTCCAGCGTGTCGCTGCCATCGCCGCCCGCGAGCGTGTCGTCGCCGGTACCGCCGGTCAGTGTGTCGTCCCCGGCGCCGCCCGTGATCGTGTCATCACCGCCGTCCCCATCAGCGATGATGCCCGAACTGGTGGCGGATGCGTCGATGGTGTCGGCCGCCGAGCCGCCCTTCACAGCTTCGATGTTGGTGAAGGTCCCGATGTCTCCGGCGAGGTTGTAGGTGCCCGCCTCATCTCCGGTGAATGTGAAGTCAATGCTTGCACCTGCCCACTGGGCAGACAGCGTGTCGATGTCGGTACCGGTTGTGACGCCCTCACCACCATCGATCGTGTCGGAACCCACGCCCCACCAAAGCAAGACAGTGTCCGCGTCGGCGCCGCCCTGGATGATGTCATCCCCTTCCTCACCGCCGAGAATATCGCTGCCATCGCCACCGATCAGGGTGTCCGCGCCAAGGCCGCCATAGATTTCATCGTTGCCTGTGCCGCCGTCGAAGTAATCGTCGCCCTCGCCGTTTCCGGCACCGCCCGATTCATCGTCGATGTAATCGTTACCTGCGCCTCCATAGACGGTGTCAGCGCCTGCAAATGTCTGAATGCTGTCATCGCCCGCGCCGCCGTAGACGGTGTCATCTCCGGCACCGGTGACAATCACCCCACCGTCATCATGCGCCGTGATCGTGTCATCGCCGATGCCGCTCGTGATCGAGGTCTCCGCAACACCCGCATCGCTGAACGTCACGCCGCCGTCGCCCAGCGTGATCACCTCGGCCACGTCCGTGATGTTGACCGTCACGGTCTCGCTGTCAGTGGCCCCGTGTGTATCGGTGGCGGTCACTGTCACCGAGACGGTGGCGCCATCCGTCTCGAAGTCGAGACTTTCGGTGTCTTTCAGCTTCAAGCGGCCGCCGACGACCTCGAAACGCGCATCATTGACCGAGAAGCTCACGCTGTCGCCGGCATCCGCATCTGTTGCCGAGACCGCGGCGACGTCGGCGCCCGTCGAATTCTCAACGACCGTGCCGCCGCCGGCGGTCAGGTCCGGTGCGTCGTTCAGTACATCACCCACAGCCACATCGCCATCGGCGAAGCGGAAGGTCTCTACGTTGGTGACGGTGTCGGTGCCATCCGGGCTGCCCGGGCGGTTATCGACGACGGTGAAGGTACCGCTCGCTTCGGTGATGGTGTAGTCGGCCCAGTTGCCGGAGAACACCGCTGTGTCTTCACCTTCGACCGAAGTTGTGTCGAAGGTAACCGTGCTGCCGTCGCCCCAGATGCTCACAAAGTTGCCGATCGCAGCGCCACCGTTGGTGATCACACCGTCGGTTTCCGACTCGAATTCCGTTCCGCCTAGGCTGATCTTGTCGACGTATACGTTCCGGTCTTCGCCGGGAAAGGCTCCGTCTCCGGACTCAAAATCGTTGATGAAGCGCACAGCGATAGAATCAGGGGTACCCGATGGCAACGCAACCGTCACATCTTGGAACGCTCCTGATAAGTTGGGGTCGAAGGTGCTCGCCCCGTCCTGTGCCCATGTTACTTCGCCTGTGTGGATGAGAACGCCGTCAGCATAGACTTCGTATTGCGGATTTATCCCGCCCTTGTCGCTGCCGCCGATGGAGAGAACAACCTCCGAAATATCGTTCACGCCGCCGTCAATAGCATCATCACCCGCGCCACCGGTGATCGTGTCTTCGCCCGCGCCGCCCGTGAGCGTGTCCGCCCCGCCCGCGCCCGACAGCGTGCCGCCGTCGTCATGCGCCGTGATGTCGTCGCCCCCGGTGCCCCCGGTGATCGAGGCCTCGGCCACGCCGGTGTCGGTGAAGGTGACGCCGCCGTCGCCCAGCGTGATCACCTCGGCCACATCCGTCACCGTCACCGTGATCTGCTGCGGTGCCGACGTCTCGAAGCCGTCCGTTACCACCACGTAGACATCGTGCTGCGTCGCACTCTCGAAGTCGAGTGTGCTGCCCGCCTTGACTCGCACCTCGTCGCCGACGATCTCGAAGTTTGCATCTGTAACCGGCGTGCCGCCGGCGTCGGTCAGAACGAACGTCAACGTCTGGCCAACGTCAGGATCACTGCCCGACAATGTCGCAACGACGGTGCCTGTGCCCGCGTCCTCCGCGACCGTGTGCACTTCGCTGGGTGTGCTGGCGGTGAAGCCTACGTCGGCGACCGCTCTGACGCTCAGCGGTGTGCCGCCCGTTGTGTCGGTGACAACGCCGCCATCCAGGGAGTCCATGGTCCAGTTGGCGCGCAGACCCGGCTCGGTCGACGGCACGTCCGTGAAGGCGGAGTCCGATATTTCCTGGGCGGTTCGAACATCGTCGAAGACCCGCACATCACTCATCACGCCATGAAAGACCTGGGTCTCGCTAAATCCGCCATCGACCGAGTCCTGTTCCTGGCCAATCACGACCTCGCCGCCCGGCGTGATGGTGTGTCCCACCGAAAGGCCCGTCCCGCTCTCGACCAGCGCACCGTCAATGAACACCTGCCAGTCGCCGGCGGTGTTGTCCCACGTCACGGACAGCCTGTGCTCGCCCCCATCGAAGAGCTGACCTGGCTCGATATCGTGCAAGAAAACTGAGTTTTCACCGATTTCGAGCTGCAGGTAATCCCCGTGCACATTCGAATAGTAGGCAATCTCGATCTCGTCGCTGGCGCCACCGGAGTGGTAGCTGAAGAGCGGCGAGCCATCGCTGCCGAGCTGATCGGATGAAAACAGCGTCTCGATGGTGAAGGCGCCAAGATTGCCAACCAGATCGCCCGCATCCGTGGCAGACAGGTAGGCTCCGTCTCCACCATCGTTGTTCAGTGCGACGCCGGTCCCGTCCACGTCGCTCAAGGTAGGCGCAGTGTTGGCCTGGCGCGCCGCCTCCGTCTCCAGCTCGGCCTTGGTGTAGTCCGTGCCGTTGAAGCTGAAGGTCTCGACATTCGTCACCGTGTCCGTGCCCTCGTCGAGCCCGTCGCCGGTGTTCAGATCGCTGATCGTGAACGTGTCGGTCCCTGCGTCGTAGACAACGGAGAAGTCCGCAAGATCGCCCTGGTAGACCGCCCGGTCGTCATCCGCGCCCCCGTCCAGCGCATCGTCGCCCGCACCGCCCTCGAGGACGTCGTCGCCGCCCGCACCGTCCAGAACGTCAAAGCCCGTGCCACCGTCCAGCGCATCGTCGCCCGCGCCGCCCGTCAGCGTGTCCGCCCCGCCCGCGCCAGACAGCGTGCCGCCGTCGTCATGCGCCGTGATGTCGTCGCCCCCGGTGCCCCCGGTGATCGAGGTCTCCGCAACACCCGCATCGCTGAACGTCACGCCGCCGTCGCCCAGCGTGATCACCTCGGCCACGTCCGTCACCGTCACCGTCACCGCCTGCGGCGCCGCGCTCTCGAAGGCGTCCGAGGCCACGATGTGCAGGTCGTGGCTGGCGGCAGCCTCGAAGTCGACATCCGCCCCCGCCTTGACCCGGATCTCGTCGCCGACGATCTCGAAGTTCGCGTCCACAACCGGCGTGCCGCCCGCATCCGTGATCGTGTAGGTCAGCGCGTCGCCGTCCACATCCACCGCCGTCAGCGTCGCCACCACCGTGCCCGCGGCCGCGTTCTCCGCCACGCTGCCGCCCGTGTCCACCGAGGCCTGGCCCGGACCGGTGTTGGCCTGGCGCGCCGCCTCCGTCTCCAGCTCGGCCTTGGTGTAGTCCGTGCCGTTGAAGCTGAAGGTCTCGACATTCGTCACCGTGTCCGTGCCCTCGTCGAGCCCGTCGCCGGTGTTCAGATCGCTGATCGTGAACGTGTCGGTCCCTGCGTCGTAGACAACGGAGAAGTCCGCAAGATCGCCCTGGTAGACCGCCCGGTCGTCATCCGCGCCCCCGTCCAGCGCATCGTCGCCCGCACCGCCCTCGAGGACGTCGTCGCCGCCCGCACCGTCCAGAACGTCAAAGCCCGTGCCACCGTCCAGCGCATCGTCGCCCGCGCCGCCCGTCAGCGTGTCCGCCCCGCCCGCGCCAGACAGCGTGCCGCCGTCGTCATGCGCCGTGATGTCGTCGCCCCCGGTGCCCCCGGTGATCGAGGTCTCCGCAACACCCGCATCGCTGAACGTCACGCCGCCGTCGCCCAGCGTGATCACCTCGGCCACGTCCGTCACCGTCACCGTCACCGCCTGCGGCGCCGCGCTCTCCTGCACAGGCGTCCGAGTCGCCACGATGAAGCAGGTCGTGGCTCGACGCTGTTTCGAAATCCAGATCCGCCCCCGCCTTGACCCGGATCTCGTCGCCGACGATCTCGAAGTTCGCATCGACGACGAGGTTTCCATCAGCGTCAGTGAGGAAGAAGCTCAGGTCGTCGCCGTCGAGGTCATAAGCGGTGAGCAGGCCGGCACTTGTGTCCGGAGCGCTGCCTTCACCCACGGTTTCAGCGCTCCACTCGGCGTCGGTCGGGGCGGTGTTTGTCTCCCTTTCAACCGGATCAAAGAGATCACCGGAGTCAGTGGGATCGTTGTCGGTGATCGGGTCGATTGTATCGTCATCGTCATTGTCTGGCGTGTCGGTACGGGTCACAGGGACCGCGGTTCCATCCGACGAGGTGTTGGCATTCGGCTGAAATTCAGGTGTGCCCTTGTTCGTCGTCGGAGTGCTTTCCACGTCAGATGGCGCAGCTGCGATCAATTGATCGCTGGTCAGGAACAGCGTGTCTTCTTGGGCCTCCGCATCTGCCTGAGGCCTGGGGGGAGCATCCGTGTCAAGATCAGGCAGGATGTTCCCGGGCCCGTCACCCTTCGTCAGACCGTCCTCGGGAAGCGGCGAGGCTTCTACTTCCGTTTCTTCAATCTCGCTTTCGGCGTCGAGCTGTTCAGCAGCCTCTTCACCAAGCACTTCTTCTTCGTCCGCCTTGACATCACTGGGTCTCAGAAGCCCCGACAATGCCGCGTTCGTGGCTGCGGCGCCGCCGGCAAGCACACCTTCGGCGTTGACATCCTCGAATTTTGTGTGCTCGGTCTGCGCTTCAGTTTCGGATCTGTCACCCTTACGGGCTTCGGCAGTGGTTTTTGCCTTGGGTTGGACGGCAGACTTCATGCCATCGACAACCGACTTCGCGCTCTCGAAAAACGACTTCATCACGCCACCCGCTACTCTCACCCACAATAAAGTCTCGCTAGGAATTCCTAAGGAAATCCTTACGGCACGCTAAGAGAGAGCCGACGATGGCGCACGATGCTCGTCCACGAGGGGCAACAAGGCTGAACTCAGCGCACTGTCATCGCGCCAGGAGGCACGGGAGCCGCGTCGAAACACGATACGGAAATGTCCTAACGCCCGATGACCATCCGTCGCAGAACGCTGTCACGATCGATCAGGTGGTGCTTGAGAGCCGCACCCACATGTGTGACCAGGATGATCACGAGGACGATCGCAGCGACAAAATGGATGTTGGCGAAAAGATCGTTCAACTCCTGCGAGCCAGGCTGGAACGGATCCGGCAGTTCGAACTGCTGGAAGACCATGTTCTTGATGCCGTATGAATCCTGAAACGGCGAGGCAGAGGCCATCAGCCACCCGCTGAGCGGCATCAGAATCATGCAAATGTAGAGACCCAGATGGCCAGCCCGGGCGAGGCCGCGTTCGAGGGAGCCCATCCTATCTGGCAGCGCCGGAGTGGGATTCAAAAGCCGCCAGAAAATCCTTACAAGGGCCAGTGCAAACACGACGACCCCCCAGCTCTTGTGCGTCTGGGTCAGCGCAAACCGCTGCAACAGCGTGTCCGAGTCATCTCCGCTGAGGATCTCGACCATGTAAAAACCGAGCCCGAGCATGAAGATGATCAGCACGGCCATGGCCCAGTGCAAAAGCCGCGCCAGCAGACCCCAGCCCTCTGATGTGTTCAGGATCCCCAAGGCCAGCCCCTAGTTCTCGGGCCGCGCAACCAACGCGAAGCGCACCAAGACCTCGGGGCCGATTTCGACAAACGCCGCCGAAGGTCCGACACCCAACAAATAGTCCGCACGCTGGATGTTGAGGGTGCCCTTGGCCTCCGCAAGCTCATCATTCAGATTGAGTTCGATTGTGCTGGTTATGGCCTGCGTTTCTCCACGGATCGTGAGATTGCCGATCGCCTCGTAGGTCTGCTCACCCGTCTTCGTAAGGTCGACCAACTCATAGACCACTTCAGGATGGTTCTTCGAATCGAACCACTCAGCCGAAGTGGCAAAAGCACTCGCCAATGTGTCATCCAGATCGATCGATCTGGTGGCGATTCTCAGCGTCAGCTGCGCTTCATCCGGCCGGTCTGGGTCGAAATCTCCGCTCCCGCTGAAGCGGGCAAAGATCCCCAGTGTCGGCTTGCCGTCTGCAAGGTATTCAAAGACGATCTCCGAGGCATCCTCTTCGACTTGCCACTCAAACGCAGCCACAGCAGGGGCGAACGCCAAAGCGCCCGCCGTGAGGACGACCCCAAGCGCCGTGCTCAGAGCGCTCATCGAGCAGGGCTCATTTCCAGGTCGATCCTGATCGGGATCAGTGCGCTCACCGCAGGCGCAGCGAAGCTCATCCCGAACTCGGTTCGGTCGATCACACCCTCGATCGAGAAGCCCGCAACGGTGCGGGACGGATCGAAGGGCGAGGGACCCAGCTTGTTCAACGTCGCCTGGAATACCACAGATCGCGTGGTGTCCTTGATCGTCAGATCGCCCCGCACCTCGGCTGTCTCCGCGCCGGTCGGGCGCACTTCCGTGCTCACGAATGTCATTGTCGGATATCTCTCAACATCGAAGAAATTAGGTCCTCTAAGATCGGCGTCCCGGGCTTCCCAGAAGGTCTCAACAGACGCCATATCGACGGTGAACACAACGCTCGTGCGCTCGACCTGTTCCGAGTCGAAATCGATCTGAGCGTCGAACTTTCGGAACTGACCGTGGACGGTGGAGAAACCCAGATGCCCCGCCTGGAACGTCACGTGGGCATGGCTCTTGTCGATCACATAAGGCTCACCGACTGCCGGCTGGGCCGCAATCAATGTACCGGCAAGCAACAACAATGAAGTGAGACGGCCAGAATGCATGGCTTCTCCTGCGTTCGTCGGGCCGGCGACATCGACCGCTCGTACCGGTGAGCAAGGTAGAGCCGATGTAACATGCAGCCAAGCCTGGTAAACAATATGTGGTTTCCAGATGCGAGTATTGACATTCACGCGCCATCCGAGAGGCGCGCTCCACTTTCTGCATCAAACAAGTGCACCGCGCCCGGGTCCGCCCGCAAGAGCACTGTCTGGCCGGGGACAAATTCGCGGCGATCTCGAAACAGCGTGGTGACCTGCTGATCGCCCAGTCTGCAGATCAGTACGATTTCGGCACCCGTGGGTTCGATCACAGCAAGCTGTACGGCAATGCCTTCGTCAGCGACTCGCAAATCCTCCGGCCGGACACCGTAGATCACGCGGTGGCCTTCCGCGAGGTCCACACCATCTGCAACCGGCAACTTGGCACCATGCACTTCGACCCAGGCCCCGTCCTGCCTTCGAAACGTGCCTTCGAGCAGATTCATCGATGGTGAACCGATGAAGCTTGCGACAAACTGATTGACGGGCCGATCGTAGAGCTCAAGCGGCGCACCAATCTGTTCGATGAAGCCGTCGCGCATAACTACGATCTTTTGTGCCATCGTCATGGCTTCCACCTGATCGTGGGTGACAAACACCGTCGTGGTGCCGAGACGCTGATGGAGCTCCTTGATTTCCGCGCGCATTTGCACCCGAAGTTTCGCATCAAGATTGGACAGCGGTTCGTCGAACAGAAACACCTGCGGATTGCGCACAATCGCGCGCCCCATGGCGACGCGCTGGCGCTGGCCGCCCGACAGCTGGCGCGGAAAACGGTCGAGCAGCGCGGTCAGGCCAAGAATCTCCGCAGCGTGATCAACGCGTCGCGCAATCTCGTCGCGTCCCACACGCTTCAGCCCCAGTGCAAAACCCATGTTCTCGCGCACACGCATGTGCGGGTAGAGCGCATAGTTTTGAAACACCATTGCGATGTCGCGATCTTTCGGCGGGATGTTGTTCACCACCCTCTCACCGATCGAAATCTCACCGCCGGTGATGCCCTCGAGGCCGGCAATCATCCTCAACAAGGTGGATTTGCCGCAGCCAGACGGCCCAACCAGCACTGCGAACTCACCATCCGCCACGTCCAGATCGACACCATGCAGCACGTCAACTGGCCCATAGGACTTCCTAAGCTGGCTGATCTTGAGCCCGGCCATGCCACTCCCCTAGCGGCATCGGCCGCAGAACCTTGCTTGGATCTAGCCTACGGGATACGCGCTGTTCAATCCCGCGCAGCAACCAGCCAGTCGATTTCGGCCACCGTTGGCAGTGCAGGGAGCGCCCCGGGCCGCGCAACCGCCAGTGCACCAGCCGCAGCACCTCGAGTGAGGGCCGCTTCCATCGGAACCCCGTTGAGCACCGCCGCGACAAATGCTCCGAGAAACGCATCTCCTGCGCCGACTGGGTCGACTTGTGTTGCCGAGAACGCGTCCACCTGAACTGCTTCGCCCGCTGCGACCCCACGCGCGCCGCCGGTTCCGTAGGTGATCACGACGATCTTGCAACGAGTTTTTGCAGCAAGCGTTGCGGGGTCGTCCGTCGCAAACAGCGCGACAGCCTCTGCCTGGTTCAGGATCAGCATATCGGCAAGGCCGATGAGTTCGCGGACGTGCGGTTTCACGTCGTCCGGAACCGGAGACGGGTTGAGAACCACCTCACCACCAGCCGATTTTGCTCTTCGCGCTGCGGCAAGCGACACCTCTGGATCGAGTTCAAGCTGCACGACCAGAGCCTCGGCAGGCGCGAAGTCCGGCAAGTCTGTGAGGGAGAGCGCGCTCGCAGCGCCGGGCGCCACGATCGAGGCGTACTCGTCGCCAGCCGCCAGTACGCAGCTGGCCCCCGTCGCCCGTGCCGGGTCCCACTGCAGGTCGGACGTTACCACGCCGTGGGCCTGCAGGGCTTCGGCGAGCGTTTGCCCGAACGCATCCTTCCCGAGACGCGTCACCATGCGTGTCTGGATGCCACACCGCGCAAGCTGGACCGCCTGGTTCCCGCCTTTGCCACCAGGTGCCATGTGAAAACTGCATCCCATCACAGTCTCGCCGGAGGCAGGCAGCCGCGGGGCCTGGGAGATCAGATCCATGTGGACGCTCCCCAGAACCGTGGCCCGAGGCTCAGCCATCGTCGAGGGCTGCTCGTTGCAGGATCGATGTCACCGCAGCTGCGTCCTGCGTTGCCTGGGCTTCTGCAAGCTCGTCCTCGGGTAACCGCGCGAGAATGCGACGCATGCGCCGGACGGTCTGCACATTGGTGGCAGCTTCGGCCGCCGGATCGACACGCTCCGGAAATGTGTCGAAGTAGATCGTTCCTGCAAATTTCGCCCGCTCAAGCACGCGCAGGAGCTCGAGCGTCTGCCAGAAGTGCACCGTACCGACCATCAGCCCATCATCTGCAGGACCATAGCCGTCATTCATGTGCACACCAAAGAGCTTGGCATCCCGAAGTGCCAGGGCGGCCGCGGCTGCCGGCGACTCTCCCGACATCAGCATGTGACAAAAGTCCAGTGTCACGCCAAAGTTTGCCAGACCTACATCACGCACCGCCAAGAGCGACTCGCCCATTGTTCGGATCAGAGCCATGTTGCGCGGCTCAGAGGGCTTGTACTCGACACTGACCCGGACTTCGGGGTTGTGCGCGGCAACGGCCTTGAAGCCGCCGATCTCCCATTCCCAAAGCTGCGCATGATCCGCTTGGAAGGGATAGTCATAGCCATCTGGCCCCATCCAGAGGATCACGTGATCAATCCCATGCGCACTCGCCACATCAACCGCAGCCGCCGCCCGATCAATAGCCGCCTGCCGGTTCGCAGCGTTCGGATGCGTGAAGGCACCGCGATCGAACTCGGCACCGTCCCATCTGAGGTTCAGCGCGGTACACTTGAGCCCCACCTCGGCCGCCACCGCGATGATCGATGGCCGTTCACCGTCGAAATGCTGGGGATAGTTGAGTTCCACCGCCGAGATGCCCTCGACTTTCGCCACCGCTCGCACCGCTTCGCGTGCAGTGTGTCCCCCCGCGCGAAACGAATTCAGGCGGGTCGCGAATTTCTCTCCAGCCATGCTCATCCCCCGGCGTCTCCCGCGGAGATTGTTGACACATTCCGAAGCGCGCACATAGTGGATTTCCATTCGGGGTGAGCAGTCGGTTCTTGGGGTGCGGCACTCCGACCAGCGCGATCAACGGCGCGTTCCAAAGGGAGAATTCCATGAAGACGCAGATGTTCGACCTGCTGATGCAGGCGCAAGCCAGCCGCCGCGACATGATGAAAGGCGCCGCCGCCCTAGGGGCCACGACGGCATTGTCCGGGCTGCCGGCAACCGCCTTTGCTGCCGATGATGTCCGCCGCGAGATCCTCACCATTCCGGGCGTTGGCGTGGGCTCTCCCACAGACAGCGACTGGCAGAAGGTGGGCGAGCTTTGCCTCGGTGCTACGAAAGAGCGCGTCGGCGAGGGCGAGTTCGCAGGCGTCGAACTGACCTTCATGGGGCTGAACAACCAGAACCTTCACAACCTCCTGTTCCGCGGGTTTCTCAAGCCTTGGGAAGCGTATACCGGCGCCAAGATCAACTGGATCGACCTCGCACAGGCCGACTACAATGCCCGACTGCAGCAGTCGATCGCGACGGGCACCGTTGACTTCGACGTCATCGAGATGGGCGCACCCTTCGAAGGCGATGTCTGCGGACGCGGCATGGCCTCAGAGATGCCGGACTGGGTGAAAGACCAGATCGAGATGGACGACTACGTTGGCTATCTCAAGGCCCCTGTCGGCACGTGGGAGGGCAAAACCTACCGCATTTCCATCGATGGGGACTGCCACAACTTCAACTACCGTGCGGACTACTACACCGACGAAGCTCTTGCCGAAGCCTGGAAAGCCGAGGGTGACGGCTCCGAGTGGGCCCCTCCCACAACCTGGCAACAGGTTCAGGCGCAAACCAAGTTCCTCAAGGGCAAGTCTGATCCGCTGACCGGGCTCGAAGCGCACGGCTATCTCGACCCGCTCAAGGGCTGGGGCGGCTTCGGCTTCTACTTCCTGGGGTCACGCGCGACCGCATACGCCAAGCACCCTGACGATCCGGCGTTCCTGTTCGATCCCGAAGACATGAAACCACGGGTGAACAACGCGGCCTGGGTGCGCGCGATTCAGGATGTGCTGGATGTGATCGATGCCCAGCCTGCGGATCAGCTCAACGCCGATCCGGGCACAACGGGCTTCCAGCAATTCCTGGCTGGCACCGGCTCGATGCTGAGCTGGTGGGGCGACATCGGCTCGAACGCGAAGACCTCGGATTCCTCCGTTGTGGGCGATGCGGTCGGCTTCTCGATCCTGCCGGGTTCGGACGACGTCTGGAATCACAAGGCAGGCGCATGGGAGACACTGGCGAGCGGGCCAAACTTCGCGCCGAACATGGCCTACATCGGGTGGGGCGTCTACGTGATGGCCCGCGTCGACACCGACGAGAAAAAGCGCAAGGCAGCCTGGTCGGCAGCAGCCCATCTCGGAGGCAAGGACATTTCGCTCTGGTGCGCCGCCTATCCCTCGGGCTTCCAGCCCTACCGCCAGTCCCACTTCAACATCCCGGAATGGGTCGGCGCAGGCTACGACGAAGCGTTCATCTCGGACTACCTCTCTTCCGAGGCTGACAGCTACAACCACCCGAATGCAGCCATCGAACCGCGCATACCGGGCATCTTTCAGTACTATTCGGTGGCCGAGGATGAACTGGCCAAGATCTATGCCGGTCAGTACGGCTCGGCTCAGGAAGGGGCGGATGCCATTGCGGCGGCCTGGGAGAAGATCACCGATCAGGTTGGGCGCGAACAGCAGGTAAAGCTTTATCGCGCGTCGCTGGGCCTCTGAACAAAAGGGGTGGGCGATACGCCCGCCCCACACACTCGGCAATTGAGAACATGTGCGGCGAATACATCCTCGGGGACTACACCTGGCGCGAGTATCGCGAGGCGCTCAGGATCATCCGGGAAGAAGATCCGCCGAACCGTCCGAGCCACCGGGCCCGCATCACCAACATGCTGCCCATCATCGTTCCAACCGACGGCGGAACACAGGTGGTCAATGCACGCTGGTCGCTCGTGCCGCGCTGGTTCAAGGGACCCGTGAAGGAATGGAAGGCGGCAACGTTCAATGCAAGGATCGAAAGTGCGCATGAGAAACCATCGTTCCGCGATGCATGGAAGCGTACGCGCTGTCTGGTGCCTGCCCACGGGTGGGCGGAGTGGACCGGACCCAAGGGCTCGAAGCAACGATGGTTCCTGACGCTTGAGCGCAATCAGCCGCTCATCTTCTTCGCGGGCCTCTTCTCGCGCCTGCCAGATGGGCTGGTCACGTTCACCATCGTGGTTCGCGACGCCGACCCCGCGATTTCCAAGGTGCACAACCGCATGCCGGTGATCTTGCGCGACACACAGTACGACGACTGGCTCGCCTGTGCTGACCTGACGGAAACGGACCTTGGCACAGGCTTCGGCAAGCAGCTGATCTGGCACATGGTCCGGCCGGTGGAAGGCGACAACGACAGCCTGATCGACCCGTATGACGAGGTTCTGCTCTGAGGACACCGGCACTCTGCTGGGCATTGATCGATCCGGCGGCATTCTGGTGAGGATCCGAGAGCCGAGCACACGACATTCAGAAGACGGGATCGCAGTGAATGCGGAACAGCGAGGTACCTGACTTTGCGATGCGCTGGAGATCGAGTGCTGTGCGGGTCTCCGTCCCAATTCTGCGATCGCGCACAGACTTCACGCCCGGTCCGGAGGCATCGTCGACACAGAACCTACCCCTACACGATCCATGAGAACCGCCGCAAAGAGTTCGCGATCATTCGCGCTTTCTCACGACAGGAATGGGTCGCCAGAGGTCTCCACTGGGGATTTACCCCCATGACCCGACGCGGCTAGTCTCGGCTCATGGCAATCGAGGGAAATCTGCTGCACACCGTCGACCCCGCCGAGATCGCGCCAGGGCGGCGGCGGGCCGGGCGCGTTCTGATCTGGGGCGCAACCGCGCTTCTGATCGGTGTCGCGCTGGCGCAGTATCTGCACGACCCCGAAACCAACGACCTCGGCTTCACAACCTGGCGCCCGACGCTCTACGCATATCTGTTCTGGGGAACAGCGCTGGGTATCGGCCAGGTGCTGATCCGTGGCGAGCACGGCAAGCGTACGCTCTTCGTCTTGCCGGCGGTGCTGTTTACCGTGGCGATGGTGATCTTTCCGATGATCTTCGGGGTCTCGATCGCGCTGTCCGACTGGAACCTTGCATCGCTGGAAGGCCGCAAGTTCAACGGGCTGGCCAACTTTTGGCAAATGCTCGAAGACCCGTTCTACTGGAACGCCATGGGCAACATGCTCTGGTATGTGGTGGCAATTCTCTTCGAGTACGCCATCGCCTTCGCGCTTGCTCTGCTGCTCAATGCTCAGATCGTTGCGCGCAAATTCTTCCGTGTGGTGTTCTTGCTGCCATTGATGCTCTCGCCCGTTGCTGTGAGCTGGATGATCGGCAAGTCCATGATGGAGGTCCGCTTCGGACCGGTCTCACGATTTGCGCGCTGGCTTGGCTGGGAAAAGCCGGCGTTCTTCGCGGACCCGGTGGTCGCAAAGGCGTCCATCATGATCATGGATGCGTGGACCTTCATCCCATTCATCATGATCCTGATGCTGGCAGGGCTGCAGGCGCTGCCGAAAGATGTGCTCGAGGCGGCCGAAGTGGACGGTGCCACCGGCTGGCAGCGGTTCTGGAAGATCATCTTCCCGTTGATGTTACCGGTTTCGGTCACGGCGATCGTGTTGCGGATCATCTTCAAGCTAAAACTCGCGGATATCGTAATCAACGTCACATCGGGTGGTCCAGGTGGCGCAACTGACACCGTCACAAGCTTCATCTTCCGCGAGTATCGCGACCGCTCCAATGTGGGATACGGGACGATGCTTGCATTTATCTATCTGATTTTGATCGTTATTTTCATAACAATACTGCTGCAACTGGTGGGGCGCTACATGCGGCGCACGACATGAGCGGGTCCTGGCTGGCTGGCCGTGCTGGCATCTACGCGCTCCTTTTCCTCTGGGCGATCATCTGCCTCTTTCCGATTTACTGGTCGGTGACGACGAGCTTCAAAATCGCGCCCGATGTCATGAAGGGCAACTTGATCCCGTTCGTCGACTTTCAGCCAAACTGGAAGGGATTGCAGTCGCTCGGCCTCTCACCGGACCGAATTGGCGAGACCTCGACGGTGCGCGAGGAGTTCCTCAAGCGCTTCATGAACTCGGTGATCACCTCGGTGGGCGCATCCTTCCTTGCCATCGTTCTAGGCTCGATGGCGGCCTATGGGCTCAGCCGCTTCAGCTACAGGTTCGGTCCCATGCGCAACAACGACATTTCATTCTTCTTTGTGAGCCAACTTATCCTGCCCCCGGTTGTGCTGGCACTCCCATTCCTTGTGCTCTACCGCGAACTCGGGCTGCTCGACACACGGATTGGGGTCATTCTGCTGTATACGCTGATGGTGCTGCCGATCGTGATCTGGATCATGCGAGATCAGTTCAACGGCATTCCGGTCGAGCTCGAGGAAGCAGCGCTGATAGACGGGCTGTCCACCTGGGGCGCGTTCTTCCGCATTGTCGTGCCACTGGCGCTCCCTGGCATGGTGGCGGCCTTCATATTGTCGCTGATCCTGTGTTGGAACGAGTACTTTTTCGCGGCGCTGCTGACATCGACCGATGCAAAGACGCTGCCCGTTATGGTTGCGAGCCAGACAGGCTCACAAGGCATCAACTGGTGGTCGATGGCCGCGCTTTCGACAGCGGCAATCCTGCCGCTCGTGCTGATCGGCATCTTTCTCGAGCGCTATATCATCAAGGGCATGACCGCCGGCGCGGTAAAGTAGGCATCGCTACGCCGCCAACGTTCGGTTTGCTTCAAGCGTGCTGTCGACCAAACCCGTCGTGCGTTTGACCTCGTCGAGCACTGTCTCGATCCCCTCCGCAAGGATTCAGACCAACCGATCGACCCGCTCGATGTGGCCCGCACCGCGGATGATAGTTTGGAAAGTCCTTCGGATGCTCCTGCATACTTCTCGAAAGGCACCAAGTCTTCCGGCGCAGCACCATGACCCTGACATACCCTCGCGACCCAATCATAGACTGAGCGCGACACCACAATGTCACTGTGGACTGCATCACGAAGCGATCGAGGGTCACCGGCTGTGATGCAAAGGTCGTTGCCGGTCAGGAGCATGCACCACTTGGCGAGCGGTACGAAGATTGACCAACGCGCCCTCAGCTTCACGGGCAACACGACCGCTCCGTCGCCGGTCTCGTACCGGATCGTCTGAACATCGGTATCGATCGCACGCAGATGCGTGGTGTGCGCGAGGTCCTCGAATGGAGCGGCTTTGAAGTTCGTGGGCAGGTTGACCTGCAATTCGTTCGCTGGCGCTTCGGGCGAACAGAAGGCTTGCGGATCCGGGCTCGCCAGTATGACAAGGCCGGGCGAGAAACCGTCCCGAAGCCGTGGCTCGCGTTAGGCCGGCGCAATCCGCGCGGCATCAATTCCAGGTATCCTCAGCTGAAACGACATGGGAGGCATGTTGATGATGGACATGACCGGCCTGCCTGAAGCCGCAACCCGGCCCAGCGGGTCACGCACACCCGGCGCGCCGAACTGACGCTCCTGCATCGCCAGCATAGAGCCATAGGATGCACCAAGCGCCAGGATTTTCTGTGCCACGATCTTCCTCCTCCGTGTCGTTGCACGCGCTCACCAGATCACCGCCATCAATCTTCATGAAATATAAATCCCTACTCACACCGAAAAAGACAAATCACGCAGATGCAACAGTAGAAGTTGTGCAATTTTTTCGCATTTTTACTGCACGAACTTCAGCGCATCATATGCCTTGTCGTGTCGTAGAGGTTGCGGAACATCTCGTAGCCCACTCTGTAGGCATCGCACGGGACAGGTTCGGTCGAGCGGATGACCGGGTTCCACGTCTCGATCACATCCGGCGCAACATCGCCTACCGCCAACGCCGCGAGAAACGCATCCCCATAGGAAGCGCCCACGGATTTCTCCCGCACGATCTGGGCTTGGTTGCAGATGTCCGATGTCGCCTGAATCCAAAGGGCGTTCTGCACGCCGCCTCCGACCGCGAAGATTCTGGCTGGCGCCTGACCAAGTTCGCTGTACGTCTCGATCACATGGGCGGTGCCGTGGGCTATTCCCTCGATCAACGCACGATAGATGTCGCCCCGGTCGTGGGTGAGGTTGAGCCCGAAGAGCACCCCCTTGGCGTGAGGATCATGGATCGGCGTCCGCTCACCCGAGAAGTAGGGAAGCATCACCAGACCGTTCGCACCCGGCGGTGACGCAGCCGCCTCCTTGGCGAGCGTTGTGAAAGCGGTCTCCGGATCGAGCTCCTTGGCAAACTGATCACGGAACCAGTGCGTGAGCGTGCCAGACGTGGCAAGACCTGCCATCGAAGCATGCTGCCCCTCAAACAGCCATGGTGCGTACCAGAGGCGCGGATCGCGCACGCGCTCGGACACGATCTGGATGATGAAGATGGTCGAGCCATACATCATCATCATGTCGCCCGGCGCGGTGACACCGACGCTCACCGCCTCGGCGGCCGCGTCAATGGTGCCAGCGATGACCGGGGTGCCGGTCGCAAGCCCGGTCAATCCGGATGCGTCTGGTGTCACGCCGCCCACAACATCGGTCGACCAGACTGGTTCGGGCAACCGCTCCAGCGCCACGATGTCCGCCGCAAGAGCATCCGTCCAGCCGCGCTCGGACACCGAGTAGAGCGGACTGGTGTTTGCGGCGGTGTAGTGGTCGATCACCGCACGCCCGGTCAGGCGTTCGGTAAGAAACGAGGTCGACGTGTGGATTCGTGCAGTTCGCTCGAACACATCGGGCCGGTTCCGGCGAAGCCAAAGGATCTTCGGCCCCACGGATTGCGATGTCAGGGCGTTGCCACCCAACTCGAGTATGGCGTCTTCACCGATCCGAGCGGTGAGGTCTTCAATTTCAGCGGCCGAACGTGTGTCGACGCCGTAAAGAACGCCATTCATCAGTGGTGCGCCATCCGCGTCGACCGGCAGCATGCAGGGTCCGATCGCGCTCAGTCCCACGCATCGGACAGAAGCCGGGTCGCGACCAGCAAGCAATTCCTGACAGATCGAGCAGGTCTCTCCCCACCAATCCTCTTCCGGTCGGTGCTCTGCCCAGCCGGGCTGAGGCACCAGCATTTTGTGCGAACGCACGGTCTGCGCAACAATCCGCCCACCGGCATCGACCAGCACGCCTTTTGACTGATAGGTCCCGATGTCGATGCCGAGATAGTGCCGCATCAGACTGTCTCGCCACGAGTGAGGGAACACCCCGGGCCAATCCGCGGTACCGCCGCCGTCAGAAGACGCAGCAGTCCCTCGAGATCGCCAAGATCACAAACTTCGAGCGCCGAGTGCGAATAGCGCATCGGAAATCCCAGGTCGATGCAAGCAATGCCGTCGCCTTCGAGCTGCACATACGCCGTTTCGGTAAGCGCCCCCACATGAGCGCTCCGCTGCAGCGGGATATTTTCGGCCGCAGCTGTGCGCGTGAAGAGATCGACCAGCGCGGGATGCGGGATCAGACCGTTCAAGGTGCCTCGTCCGTGAAAGGAGAGCATCGACATCGCAGGGCCAGCGCCGAGACGCACTTCACCCCACCCGTTCATGTCAGGCGTATCCGCGGCGAGCACAAGATCGAGTTGGATCGCAATGTCCGGCCTCAGACTGCGCACGGCAGGCAAAACGCCTCGCAGGTTGAACTCCTCCTGAACGGAGAAGACGATGTGCACCGTGGGGCGCTGAGCCAGTGCCAAAAGGGAGCGTGCGAGACCGATCAGCACGGCACACGCTGCCCGATCGTCCAGGGACGTTCCCGCGAGCCGCCCGTCAGCCAACTCCATGATCCGCGGGTGATAAACCACCGGCGTACCGATCTCGATTCCCGCGGCACGCACGGCCTCGGCGCTCCCGAACCCGGCATCCGCGAACAGCTCACGATAGGGCACGACGCGATGCTTCTCCTCGGGCATGGTCGCATGATGGCTCTTGTTTGCGATCACCCCAGGCAGGTCGCAGCCTTCGCCAATCTGAAACAAGACCGCCTGCGACGCCAGCGCACGCTCCGGCACACCGCCGAGCCGCTCCAGACGGACGAAGCCATCCGGTTCGATCCGGCGCACCACGAAACCAAGCTGGTCCATGTGAGCAAAAACCATGACCGAGGGCGCCGCTGCGTCACCCTGGATCGTGGCCATCAGATTGCCCAGCCGATCGGTGCGATGGGCTATCTCAAGCGCATCGAGCTCGGCTGCCAGGCGCCGACGCACGCGTCCCTCATGGCCTGACAACCCGGGAATCATAACGAGTTCGCGTGTTAGCTCGTGCAGATGCGTGCGGATGATACGGCCCCCATTGCTCAGCGGACATTATGCTTCAAGTGATCGACCGCGCTGTCGGCGGTGTCTGTGTCTTGACCGGCTCGGCAACTGCGTCGCTTCGAGACGGGTACCCTTCCGTCCGGTTTCACGACGGCTTTTCATCTGGCCGCTGGAGCGTCCTCTCCCGACTGCGATGCGTAGATCGATGTGTAGCCACCTGTCCAATCCGGCGGAAGCTGACACGGGCGCGGATCATGATGCGCCCAACGAACGGCCTCTCCCCTGACTATCTGGTAGACATGGCTCGACGGGTCGGGGTGTGGCGTATAGGGCTTGGCGTCCGCGGACGTGAAGCAATTCAGTAGCAACGGTCGGGGCAGTGGCGATTTCGACGACGGTGAAAAGTGAAGTGTCCGTGCGTTGTGAACAGTGATCGATCCGGCCGGTCCGGTGAGATAGTCAACGCGCCCCGGATCCACGCCAGCCGCGTCAGCCTCTGACAGCATCCCCGTCCAGTTTCCGTCTTCATCGTACTGGTCGTAGAGCGGATCATTATGTGAGCCTCGCAGCACCGCGAGCGGACCGTTGGTCATGTCGGTGTCGGCGAGATAGCAGCCGATTGTGAGCACATTGTAGTTGGTGTGCGGAAAGAACTGGATATCCTGATGCCACTTGACAGTGTCGCTTTCGTCGAACCATTTGAAATTCAGCTTGGAATGATGAAATACGACATTCGGGCCAACGAGATCCGCAGCCACATCGGCCATCAGCCCCGTCGCAAACGACCAGAACGTCGGATGACGGTCGTCAGGTTTCTTGAGCCGGCGTAACACGGGCGTCTCAGGTGTGTGCCCGGGTCCGATATCGAACACATCACCTGATTGAGTCTCGCGCGCGGACTGGCGCGAAAATTCAGCCGTGACCGCCTGCAGTTCGGCCACCGTCTCGTCCGGCACCAGGTTTTCAACGCCGATGTAGCCGTGCTCGAAGTAGTGCTCCCGCTGTGCCCGGGTGAGCACACGCGCAGGGTGGCTGAGAATTTCCTCAGGTGTCATCGTCTCCTCCGTTTGGGTACCCTGTTGAAGGTGAGCACCTCTTTGCTGTTGGGTTGCCTAAACCTGCGCGCCTTAGGCGGCACCGGTCAAGAGGGGCCTGTCGGTTCACGGGCAGCCGGGCTAGGACTTCGAAAGGCAGTTCGCGTGCAGCGGCGGAGATCGGGAGGGAACGATGCAACGGGTTGGGGTGATCGGACTTGGGGACATGGGCAGTGGTCTTGCCCGCAATCTCATCGCGAAGGGGTTTGAGACATCTGGTCTCGATCTTTCGCAGGAGCGCATGGCGGCATTCGTTGAGATGGGCGGGCGGGCCGCCCCCTCGCCTGCCGAGACCGGCAAGGATGCCGATGCCGTCTACGTCATGGTGATGAACGGCGATCAGGCGAAATCGGTCATTCTCGGTGAAGCGGGCCTCCTGACAAGCATGGCCCGAGGCACAGCGGTCATCCTGACGGCCACCATCCGGCCCGCCGAGGCGCGTGACATCGGGGCGGCGATGAACGGCTCGGGGATCCACCTGATCGACAGCCCGGTCTCCGGAGGTTTCCCGGGCGCTCAGAATGGCACCCTGACCATGATGGCCTCGGCGCCGGGCGATCTGCTGGACCGCTTTGCACCCATCATGCAAGCAGTCTCGGCAACCATTCATCGTGTGGGGGAAGCACCAGGGGATGGTCAGACCGTCAAAGCCTGTCTGCAGTCCTTGATCGGCGCCATTTTCACCGCGACGTTCGAAGCGTCAGTCCTCGCAGCAAAAGCGGGTGTCCCCGGCGAGGTCCTTCACAATGTCTTCTCGACCTCTGCCGCCGGCTGCGGCATCACGAACACCGCTCTGGAGAACATCATCGACCGCCGCTTCGAAGGCTCGGGCAGCCGGATCGAGACCATGTACAAGGACCTCACGATCTCGCTCGATCTTGCGCGTGAGCTGGGCGTACCGCTGCACACGGCGACCACCGCCATGCAATTGTTTCAGGCAGGCAAGACCAAGTTCCCGGCCGCGGACAACTGGGTCGTCACACGCATCCTCGAAGACATCGTCGGCGCCGAGCTTCATCGTCGCGAGAGCGGATCATGAAACTGGGCGTGATCACCGACGGCATCAGCCGCGACATCGAGCACGCCCTCAACGTGATGGCCGAGTTTGGACTGCGGCATGCCGAGCTGCAATTCGTTTGGGACAAGGAAGTGGGCGATCACGATGCAAGCGAAATTGCCCGGCTGAAGAGCCTGCTGAGCGCACGCGAGACGCCTGTCGCCTGCTTGTCGCGGCACATCTTCGCCGGGCTCACCACCGAGACCCGACCTGGCGACGCAGCGCATCAGAAGCACATGGAGGCGCTGAAACGGGTCATCTCGATGGCCCACGAACTTGGCGCGCCGTTGGTCAGGATCATGACCTCGAAAAAGGAACAGATCCTCTGGGGCCACCACGGGGCCGAGAAGTGGAATGTTGCAAAAGGCGCCTGGGACACACTGCCACCATTGATCGCGCCTGCGGTCGAACTGGCTCGAGCCGAGGGTGTCCGGCTTGTCGTCGAAACAGGCAACGGCACGATGGTCAACTCGAACTACACTGCACGACGCCTCATCGACGAGCTCGACGCCAAGGATGTTCTTCAGGTGCTTTGGGACCCGGCAAACAACTGCTGGTGCCATGAGCGCGCCTGGCCCGAGGGCTATAACGAACTCCGGGGCGGCTACCTCGGCCACATCCACATCAAGGATGTTCAGGTCGACACGCCGCGGGCAACACTCGAGGTGCGTCCGATGGGAAAAGGACAGTTGGGACCTTTGTTCGATCCGATCGCCAGAGCATTGAAAACCGATGGCTATGACGGCGTGATTTCCTTCGAGAGCGTCTATCACCCGGGCAATGGGGACTTCGAAGCGGGCTTTCGCCAATGTATCGGAGTGTTCAACGCGATCTTCGCTGATGTGCTCAGCTGAGCCGACGCACCATCAGCCGTGCGAGCGCCAACCCGATGATCGCACCCGCAAAGTTTGCCAGCAAATCTGCGCCGTGCAGGTGACGTCCAGGGATGAAATGCTGCGCCAACTCGAGGCCGATCGCCAAGCCCCCTGCAATCACGATGGTTCGCGGGAGGCGCTCCGGCCAGCCAAGCATCAGCGATCCGGCAACGCCGCAATGCATGATCACGTGGATCACCAGGTCGGAGAAGACCGGCGCGGAGGCAGGCATCTCAAGTTGAGGTAGCAGAGAGAGGGCCGATGCCACCCCGATCACGACCAGAGAGACGGCACGCAACGGCAAGCCACCTGGCTTCAGCGGTCCTCTCAGCAGGGGCATTGGGATTCTGGATGACGTCGCAGTTCAGGGCTCCGCAATAGGGCGAGAGCACTGCCTAGTCGTCACGGGCGTCCAGCACAAGCCGACATCTCGATCGTTGCGTCGGAGAACTTGACGCAGCTGAAACCTGAGACACCGCCGGTTCAGCGTCCTCGGGTCCAGGCCTGTTGACCGCCATGGCCGAGGCGCACGGCGAGCAGAACACCCGCATAGACTATGTAGCTGAGCGGCATGACGGCCATCAGGCGCACATGGCCCGCGAGGCCGAGCGCGGGTTTGCCTTCGTTCACCATCAGTTCGGGGAAGCGTTCGGCAATCTCTCGATCACCGGCCTGCTGACGGCGGCGAACGCGAACCAGAGCATTGAACCCCTCCACAACCGGCCAGAAGTATCTCGCTGAAACGCCAAAGCGTTCAGCAGGTGTGAATTGAAGCCGCACATATGTGTCGTCCGAGATGATTCCCGGAAAGCTCTGCCACCGCGCGCGTCCGGCCGCATTCACTGCGAACAATCCAGCACCCGGCACACCCGGGTCGGTCATGAACGGCAAGCGCTCCCAAAGAGCACCGTACCGGCGGCTCACCCAGCTCTGCGAGGGCGCGACCGTCAGCGTGCCGCTGGCATATCTCGGTGCGGATTCTGCAAGCACCTCATGCAGTTGGCTCAGCATAGCCGGTTCGCAGGTCACATCGGCATCAAGATAGATCCGTACATCTCCACACGCAGCCGCATCACCCTTGTTCAGTGCGTTCGGTTTGCCCCCTTCCAACAGGTCGAGCACGATGAGCTTCCATCCCCTCGCTTCGAATTGCGGGGCACGTGTTTGGGCGATCGGGACGGTTCGATCCGTGCACGCATTCGCTGCAACGATGACCTCGATCCCACCTGCAGCGGACACCTCGATGTCCTGTGCAAGCAAAGAATCGAGACAGGCACCGATGTAGCCCTGCTCGTTGTTTGCCGGAATGACGATGCTCAACATGCGCCTGCTCGATGTTCTCGATCCGCGTCCTGTTCTCGACCGGTGCACGGCATGCTAACAGGCTCAGCGCCGCAAGGTCACGCGGCGTCGAACCGGCCAAGGAAATCCGATCCTATGATGTCCAAGCCTGCAGCCACTGCACCACGGATTGCCTATTTGACCGGACACTATCCCCGGGTCTCGCATACCTTCATCCAGCGAGAAGCGTGCGCACTTCGCGGCCACGGATTTGATGTCATCACCTGCTCGATCCGGCGACCGGATGCCGAGCATCTGACCGGGCCGGAAGAACGGATGGCCGCTTCGAGCACCTTCTACGTGCTCGAAGCGGCGCGCAATCCGCTGCGGTCCATCCGAGATCATCTGGCAGCGCTGGCGACTGCGCCCGGACGCTACTTCGAGGCGCTGGCGCTCGCATGGCGAACCCGACCGCCCGGTCTGAAGGCTCTGATGTACCAGCTCTTCTACTTCGCCGAGGCTGGCGTCCTGGCAGCCGAACTGAAACGCCGCGGGGTGCACCATCTGCACAATCACTTCGCGGACTCGAGCTGTTCGGTGGCGATGCTCACCAGCGTCCTAGGTGATGTTCCGTTCAGCTTCACGATGCACGGCCCGGCGGTTTTCTTCGAAGCCGAGAAATGGCGTCTAGACGAGAAAATCGCGCGGGCCGCGTTCATTGCCTGCATCAGCCACTTCTGCCGCAGCCAAGGCATGATCTGGGCCGGACCCCAGCACTGGGAGAAGATGCACATCGTTCACTGCGGTATTGAACACGAACGCTACAGCCGCACGAATGCCCCGCGCGGGAAGCGACTGGTTTTCGTCGGACGTCTGGCCGCCGTGAAGGGCGTCCCGGTCCTGCTGGAGGCGCTCGCCCGGCTGCTGAGAGACGACACGGAGGTTTCGCTGACATTGGTCGGCGACGGCCCCGACCGCGAATGGATCGAAGCACGCATCACGGAACTCGGACTTGACCAGGCAGTGGTGATCACCGGCTACCAGTCACAGGACTCGGTTGCACGTCATCTGGCCGAGGCGGACATCTTCGTGCTCCCGAGCTTCGCCGAAGGATTGCCGGTCGTCCTGATGGAGGCGATGGCAAGCCGTCTGCCGGTGGTGACGACCCGTATCGCCGGGGTGCCGGAACTGGTGGAGGACGGCATGAGCGGATTTCTCGTCCCTGCAGGCGATGCAGAAAGCCTTGCCGCACGCCTTGCGGAGCTGATCGCCAATCCGGCAATGCGACGCCGCATGGGAGAGACGGGACACGCCAAGGTAAGGGCCGAATTCGATGTCGTGCGCGAAAGCCGCTGGCTGGGCGAGATCATGCGCATGTCCCTTGATCGTGAACCCCGCCCCGGACTGCGGCCAACAGATTGATCTCCCGCCAGCATCGGCACCTCGCGCGCCCCGCGCGAATCTCTAAATCACCAACACCTGGCCAGCCTCAACATACATCCAGACTAGATTGATCAATATTGCTGAAAAAATTGCATCTTCATTTTCTTATAAATATGGTTAATATATTTTCACGAAGCAATTTTATAGTGGGTAAAACTGTTTCGCATAGGTTGAATAGCCATCCGGCGCCGTAGACCTCTGGAGTGGGCAGAGGACACGGGGTGTAGCCGGAGGCTGAGTGCGCGGTCGAATCGGTCCGGATTTCAGGGTTTGGCCTCCGAATCGGTAGTTCGCGTTAACGTTGTGTGGTTGCGTATGACGGGGGTGTGCCATGGACGATTTAAGCGGCACGATTGATGACAATCTTGCATTGGCCGATGATGCAACGGGCCTTGAACACCCGTCGCTCTCGCTAAACCTCACGGCGGTTGACGACTGGTCGCCTCAAATGCCGTTCCTCGACATCATGAAAATGTCGCGTCCCTGGATCGGGCACGAACCCGGTCAATGGGGCGGCACGAGCTACGATGATCTCGCACAGTCCGGGGTGCTTGATGATGCGGGCTGGCCGATGGCCATCCCCGACGGACTCGACCGCATCGGTACGATCTGGGCCTGGAACAACCAGCCGGACGCCGCAGAGAGCCGCGAGGGTGTCTACGTGCTCACCTATGAGGGAGAGGGCACGCTCGATCTAAACTTCGATGCAAATGTCCTCAGCGCCGAACCAGGCCGCATCGTGTTCGAGAACACCGAGGGCGGGCAGTTCGTGCTGGACATTCTCGCAACGGACCCGAACGGCACTGGCGACTACATCCGGGATATCTCGATTGTCCGGGAGGATCACGTCGAGCTGCACGAAGCCGGTGCGGTCTTCAACCCGGAATGGGTTGAGCTCATCAACGATGCAGGCCAACTCCGCTTCATGAACTGGATGGAGACCAATGGCTCCACCCTCTCGGCCTGGGAAGATCGGCCGGAGACCGCAGACGTGACCTGGGCCAAAGACGGCATTCCTGTCGAGGTTATGGTGCAGCTGGCGAACGAGGCAGGTGCCGATCCGTGGTTCACCATGCCGCACGGCGCCAGTGAGGAGTACATCCGAGAGTTCGCGACCTATGTCCGGGACAACCTCGATCCCAGCCTGAAGGCGATGGTCGAGTACTCGAACGAAGCATGGAACTGGGCGTTCCAGCAGACCAATGACATCGCCGACGCAGCGCAAGCCGAATGGGGCGCCGCGGGCGGCATGGCGCAGGCAGGCTACTATGCGAAGCTCGCCACAGAGTCCGCGCTGATCTGGGATGATGTCTTCGCCACCGAGGCGGATGCGAGGGTTGTCAACGTGCTCGCCGGACAGACGGTCAACAGCTGGTTCACTGACCAGATCATCAAGGCCGAGCTGTGGTTCGAGAACGAACCCGAAGATGCCGTTTCGCCGGCAGATGTCTTCGATGCCTTCGCGGTGACCACATATTTTGGCAGTGCCACGATTGCGGACCCCCTCCTGAGGGCGGAGTTGATCTCTGCGATCGAAGACCCGACCGTCGATGCCACCGCCTGGCTCGCGGGAAAGCTGATGGATCCTGCCTACAAGCAGTCGATTCCCGATATCGCCGAACACCTCGCCGAACAAAAGGCGGTCGTCTCTGATCACGGGCTGGACCTGATCGCCTACGAAGGTGGGCAGCATGTGCACCACAGCTTCGCTGTCAGCGGTCTGACGCAGCCCGAGATCAACGCGCTGCAGGATTTCCTGAGCGATTTTGTGCGCTCCGAGGAAATGGCCGATCTCTACGAAGAGCTGTGGGCTGTCTGGGAGGCCGTCGGTGATGGTCCGTTCATGCAGTACGAAGACGTCAGCACCGTAAGCAAGTTCGGCTCCTGGGGGCTGCGCGCCGGGCTCGACGACACGACGCCCAGGGCGGAACGACTGGATGAGTTGAACGCGGCGACCCCGGCCTGGTGGGATGACGAGCGGGGCGGAGACACGTTCCAGCAGGGTTCGGTTCAGGAAGGCACCTCGGATGCAGACACGCTGATCGGCACCACCAAAAACGACTATCTGATTGGTGGCGCGGGTAGCGATGTGTTCGCAGGCGGCGCAGGCGACGACGGCATCCATGGCGGTACCGGCCACGATATCCTGCAACTGAACGGAGCACCCGGCGAATACTGGATTGCACCTGCGGGCGAGGGATTCGTGCTGACAGGTCCCGATGGGCGCGACTTTCTGATCAGCGTCGAGGAGCTTATGTTCGCCAGCGGCCACAGGCTCGTGCTGGATGATATCCCGCCAGAGGGAACGTCCATCGACAAGCTGCTCCTGCCCGGACCTGGCGATGACACCTTGCAGTTCGACGACCGTGGCATGTTGCTCGACGGCGCCGAGGGCACGGACCACGCCACATTCGAGATTGGCGAGGAGGGGGTTGCGATCTACGCAATCAACACGTGGTCCACGCTGGGACGGGAGCTGGCTCTGACGGGTCAGGGCACGCCGGGATACGTTGCGGCGGAGATCGGTACGGAAGTGGAGATCGACGGTCAGGCCGTATCCGTATCGTACTGGAGCCTGGAAGAGAACCGCGCCGAGCAGTCCGGCTCCTTCCTGAACGCCACCGCGTTGCAGACGACGTTGCTCCTCGGGTCGGTCGTCACAAACACCGAGATCATCGAGGGGTCATCAGGCAACGACCGGCTCTACGGACGCGGAGCCGATGATCATTTTCTCGGGGCCGCGGGAGATGATCTGCTGCTGGGCGGGGGTGGCGAAGACATTCTCGAAGGAGGCGCTGGGCGCGACAGGCTGTTCGGCGGGAAAGGTGCCGATGACCTGTGGGGCGGGGGTGGCATAGACACGTTCGTCTTCAAGCCCGGCGAAGGCATCGACGTTGTTCATGATCTGGAAGCAGGCGACGTTCTCGATCTGCGCGGTCTGGGCTTCTCGGACAGGGAAGCCGTCGTGGCCGCACTCACACCAGATGAAGACGGCGTTCACTTCCTGGATTTTGGTGAGGGCAATGGTCTCGTACTGCTTGGACTGAGCGATGCGAGCCTCGAGGACGTCGACATCATCGTCTGATCAGAAACCCGCAAGCACCGCGCAGACGACACCGGGCGATTTGAGCATCGCCCGGGCTTTCAGCGGCAGCCGGACCTCAGACCAACAAGTCGTCCAGCAGGTCGGCTTCCGTGGTGTTGCGCACAGTGAGTACGTTGCCGCCACCAAAGTTGAAGACCACGTTCGCACCGCTCTGAGAGGCAACATTCAACGCCGCCGTGGCATTGGCGAAGTTGAATCCGACCAGTACGATTTCATCGACGTCGTTCTGGAAGTCGTTGATCCGGTCGACGCCGAGATTGTAGATGAACGCATCAGCGCCATCTCCGCCAGAAAGCACGTCGTTTCCGCGTCCACCCTCGAGACGGTCGTCCCCGGCACCGGCGACGAGAAGATCGTTGCCGCCGCTGCCGATCAAGATGTCATTGTCACCGCCACCGAACATCCGGTCATCACCCGCCCCGCCCGCGAGGAAGTCCGCGTCATGCTGACCGGCGAGCACATCGTTGCCGTTTCCGCCGAAGAGACGGTCCAGTCCACGCGAGCCACCGAGAACATCGTTGCCGTCGTTGCCCTCGCCATAGTCGTCGCCAGTGCCGCCGAAGACCTTGTCGTCGCCGGCGCCGCCATGAACCCGGTCGTTGCCTTCTTCCCCCGAGACGAGGTCGTTGCCAGCGTCACCAAAAACGCGGTCGTTGCCGAAGCTGCCGATCACCTCGTCGTCACCGATCCCGCCGTGCACTTCGTCGTTGCCTGCGTCGCCGCGCACATAGTCGTTCCCGGAACCGCCGAAGACGACATCGTTCCCGTCCCCGCCGAAGACACGGTCGTTGCCGGACTCGCCGCGCAGGCTGTCGTCGCCGGCCTGACCGGCCAGCATATCGTTGTTGGCACCACCCCGCAGGTCGTCTGCGCCATCCTTGCCGAAAATCCGGTCGTCACCACCGAACCCAAAAATCGTGTCGTTGCCATTTGTTCCGATGATGGAGTCCGCGGTCACGCCACCGGAGATCGCACCAAGCGGCGCCTGAACATCATCGACTTCGGCGTCCAGCTTGACGTTCTCACCTGAGATCGTGACGCTCCGGACGACATCTCCTCCAAGATCCTCGCCGGTGAATGTGACCGTGTACGTACCGTTCGGCAGCGCCAGTGAGTAGCCACCTGATCCGTAGGTCACCGTCGAGAACGTGCCCTGCGTGCCGGAGGCCGTGACCTCAACATTGCCCAGCCCTTCGCCAATGTCATAAAAGTCGTCATTGTCGAAGTCGTCGATCACCACCCCTGTGAGCATCGGTGAAATGCCGAAACGGGTGCCGAAGTGCTGGGTGACCACGAATGGCCCGACGTCCGTGTTGGGGTTGTTCTCAGCAATCGCTCCGATCCCGATCTCGTCATAGTCCGGGTCGAGGATTGCAAGTCGGTGCCCCGCCGGGTTCTGTATCCCGCCGGGCCCTACGCCCCAGTCGATGTAGAAGCCGGCGTGACCGTGCACGGGACTTTCGGTGAAGGCGAAGATGTTCTCGGCGACCGACTGAAAGCTCTGGTAGCCCGCTTGCGTGATCCGCGCTCCCAATCCCGGCTCACCGGGCAGGAAGTGGGACTGGGTGTCGAAGTCGATCATCAACTGAGAGTGGGTGTGCGAAGAGACGCCGAGTGCTTCGTTCCAGGCCAGCGGCGCCACCGCCTGGACACCGTCGAGCTGAGATCGCAGGAGATCGATGTCGACACCGAAGAACCGCAACGCCGCGGTGATGCCGGATTCTGCCCCAACCGCCGGAGTGTCCTGGAGGATCAAGTGATCGAGTTCACCTTGTGGGTCGCTTCGCGCCCGGTTGATCAGCTCGACCATCAACTGTTCGAAACTGCTTGGTTCTGCCGTCATCACTCACTCCCATCGGCACATCTGCGGACGAGATCAATCAGGCCTGCGAAGAAGTCGCCGGCTCCGGATCACCCACCATCAGCTATAACGTTCTAACACGCGATTTAGTTTATTTATGAGTGCGCCTAGATTGTGTCGCGGTCAGAAGAGTCGACTGTACGCAGTAGTCTCAATCAATAAAATCGCGCAGGTAGAGCACCTTCACATAGGACGTAAAGGTTGCATGTCGGCAAGTCTGCACGATCGATTCGATCAACAAGACTGCGCCTCGACACCCGTTTGATTGGGTTGGATCCGCCGGATTGGAACAGACGTTGATTCGCTAAAACGCCTGATCATAGGCGCCGATTGCGGGCTCGGTCCTGATCAGGGCGTCAAAGGCGGCAAAGATTTCCCTCAGCTCGGCGTCGCTCTCGAAGCTCTCGCAAACCACGACCAGGTTCGGCGTGTTCGACGATGCACGCACGAGCGCCCAAGCGCCCCCTTCGAACATCACCCGCGCGCCATTGACCGTCACAACGTCCACGATCCGTCGCGGGCCGATTTCGGCCCCTTCCTGCGCCATCCCGGTGAGCTTGTCTGTCAACCGATCGACGACCGCATACTTCTCCTCATCGGGACAATGCGGGGAGAGTGTGGGGGTGATGAAACTCGCGGGCAGTTCGGCTGCCAACTGAGACAGCGAGCGGTCGGGCGCGCGATCGAGCAGCATACAGATGGCCATTGCCGCTCGGAGACCGCAGTCGTATCCAGGTCCGACGGGCGGCGCGAGATAGTAGTGCCCGGATTTCTCAAACCCAGCGATTGCCCCGGTTTCGTGGACACGCCGCTTCATGTGGCTGTGCCCGGTCTTCCAATACTCGGTCGTGGCGCCAAGCGTCTTCAGCACAGGATCGGCTGCGTAGAGGCCGGTTGACTTCACATCGACCACGAACCGGGCGTCCGGATGCTCGCCCGCCCAGATCCGCGCCAGCAGAACGCCGATCTTGTCGGCAAAAATTTCCGCGCCGGTCTCATCGACGACACCGCAGCGATCGCCATCGCCGTCAAAGCCAAGCGCCACGTCCGCATCGCTCTCGGCGACCGCCGCGGCCATGTCGTGCAGCATCTCGAGCGCCTCGGGATTTGGGTTGTAGTTCGGGAACGTGTGATCCGGCATGCAATGTCGCTCGATGACGTCGGCCCCGATCCGGCGCAAGAGCGCAGGCGCGAAGGCACCCGCCGTGCCGTTTCCACAGGCTACGACCACCTTCAATGGCCGTGACAGCCGAAAGTCACCCGCCACGTCATCGAGGTAGCGGGCTGGCAGATCTTCAACCCGTCGCCAGCTGCCGCCAGAGCGCGGAACACCTGCGCCACCAAGCACGATGTCACGCAGTTGCGCCATCTCTGCCGGACCATGTGTGAGCGGATGAGACATTGACATCTTCACACCCGTCCAGCCGTTCGGATTGTGCGAAGCCGTGACCATCGCCGCGCCGTGTGTTCCAAGGGCACCCTGTGCGAAATAGACCATCGGACTGAGGCACGTCCCGATGTCGAGCACCTCGGCGCCACCCCGGATCAGACCAAGCATCAGCGCGTGCTTCACCGCGGGCGCATAGGCGCGATAGTCGTTGCCGACTGTGACGGTGTTGGGTCCGCCGACCTCGTGCAATTGTGTGGCGAGCCCCAACCCGACGGCCTCCATCCCGGCCAGATTGATCTCCTCGGGATACCGCCAGCGCACGTCATACTCGCGAAATCCCGTCGGCCGGATCAGGGGCGCGTCGAACTCTGCCAGAAGGTCGGGGTCGGACATGATGGCCACCGGTGCGGAACCCGGTCAGCGCCGGGCCCGCACAACCTTCCGCCTCGCGCGGATCGGGTCAAGCTTTCCCGGCTTCGACACCCCGCCGACGGCCATTCAGCAGCACCGGCAGCGCAAAGAGCGCCACGAACCCAAGGTTCAGCACGACATTGAACCATGCACCCGACATGACAGAACCAAAGCTGTCGACACAGAACCAGGCAAGGATAGGCAACAGGACTATCTGACCGCCCACCACGGGATCCGACATGTAGACACGGGTGGTCACCAAGTAGATCATCGATCCCCATCCGGTCAGAAGCCCGCCGGACACCGCGATCACCAGCCAACCGGCCTCGCTGGTGATAGCCTGCGCACCGTCGACCGGCAGAAAGGCGAGATCCAGAAACAATGCCAGCACCACATTGGCACTCGTGAAGACGCTCAACATCATGAGTAGACCAAAGGCGATGAGGATCCAGCTGGCGATCTTCAGTGTCGAAACGCTTGCGTCGTGGGACATTGGCTCCCTCCATCCTTGAGTTGGAACGGCGCCTGTCTGCCCGACGGCATGTCGCGCGACAATTACCTCGGAGGTAAGTGCCTCGGGCAGGCCTTACGCTATGCTTCGCCAAGCCGTCGGATGGAAAGACCTGCAGATGAACCTCGCATTCGGAGATGTCTTGAAGTCGTGGCGCACGCGGCGTCGGCTGAGCCAGCTCGAACTCGGTCTGTCGGCGGACGTGTCTTCGCGCCACATCTCGTTTCTGGAGACGGGCCGGTCGAGACCGAGCCGCACGATGGTCATGCGCCTATGCGATCAACTGGACATACCGCGTGCGGTGCGCAATCAGCTCCTGTCCGCTGCGGGTCTTGCACCCGCCTACGAGGAACGTGCGCTCTCGGCGGATGACATGGGCCCCGTCAGGGCGGCCGTCGACTGGATGCTCGAGCGTCACGGCCCCTATCCCGCCTTCGCGGTCGACCGGCACTGGCATCTGGTTGCGATGAACACATCATCCGCACGTCTTCTTGCCGGTATGCAAATCAGTTTCGGTGACAGCATGATCACCGCACTTCTCGAGAACGAGATCCTGCGCGGTGCGATCGTCAACCTGGATGAGGTGCAGCATCATGCTGCCGCGCGACTGCGCACCGAGAGCGCCCATCTCGGCGGAGATCCCGTCCTCGATGCGGCCGTCGAGCGTCTGACCGACAGCAACGGCCATCCCCATCTTCCCGAACCCGGCGTTCTGCCGGCTGTCATCCCCACCCGCTATCGCGTCGGCGATCAGGTGCTTTCACTGTTTTCGACCATTGCGCAGTTCGGGACGGCCGAGGACATCGCTCTTTCCGATCTCAAGATCGAGATGCTGTTCCCGGCAGACGATGCGACCCGCCAGGTGCTTCAGGCGCTCGACGCCGGCTAAGCGCGGCCGAACTCGTCCGAGATGCGCTCGATGTCATCTTCCTCGAGATACGAGCCTGTCTGCACTTCGATCAGCTCGACGGGAATTTTGCCGGGGTTGGCAAGCCGGTGAACGCTCCCGATCGGAACATAGACCGATTCGTTCTCCCACAATGTCTTCGTTTCGGTCCCGATCGTGACTTCCGCGGTTCCGCGCACCACGACCCAATGCTCAGCGCGATGGTGATGACGCTGCAACGACAACCGCGCCCCCGGTTTGACAAAGATGCGCTTGACCCGAAAGCGATCGCCCAGATCGGTGGTCTGATACCAACCCCAGGGCCGGTAACAGCGCAGGTGCTCGGCGGCCTCTGACCGCCCGGCCGCATCAAGCTCGCCGACCAGCCCGCGGATGTTCTGGGCCTGATCCAGACTGCTGACCAGAACGGCATCCGCCGTTTCGACCACGGCAACGTTTTCGACACCGAGCGTGCAAACGAGGCGGCTTTCAGCCCGCACAAGGGTGTTCCGGGTGTCACGTGTGACCACATCGCCTTTGCTCACGACGCCGCCATCATCCTTCTCCGAGACCTCCCAGAGTGCGCGCCAGTCACCCACGTCGCTCCACCGGAAACGTGCGGGCACGACGATCGCCTCCTCCGTGCGCTCCATCACCCCGTAGTCGAACGAGACTTTGCGGGCTGCCGAGAACTGTTCACCGGGGACGAGGAAGCCCAGGTCTTCCTCGATTGCATCCACCGAGGCCGCGACCGCCGCTCTCGTCTCCGGCTCGAGACGTTCGGTTTCGGCCATCAGCCAGTCGGGGCGAAAACAGAACACACCCGCATTCCAAAGACAGCCCTGCGCCACGAGTTGGGCTGCGGTGTCGACGTCCGGCTTCTCGAGAAAGCGCTCGACCGAACGGGCGGTGGTGCCGTGCTGTGCCAACGGAGCGCCGATCTTTATGTAGCCATAGGCCGTTGACGGCTCGGTTGGCGTGACACCGATCACCGCGACCCCGCCATCGCTCACCGCCACCGCGGCCTCAGAGATCGATGCGGCAAAGGCTTCGGGATCGTCGATCAGATGGTCCGACGGCATGACCGCGATCACCTGATCGGGCGCCTGACGTGCGGCTATGGCCGCTCCGAGCAGGACTGCCGCGAGCGTGTCCCGCCGGCACGGCTCGACTACCAATGAAGCCTCCGGCGACACCTCGGCGATCTGTTCCTTCAGGATAAATCGCACCGGATGTGCGCCGATCACCATCGGCGCTCCGAAGACGGGCGATGCGGCGACACGCGCCAGTGTCTTCTGCAAAAGGCTCTCGCCATCGATGAGCGGAACGAGCTGTTTTGCCATCCCCGCACGCGATACGGGCCAAAGGCGCGTACCGCTGCCACCGCTCAAGATCACCGGCGTAATCGAGTCTGGACGATCCATGGCCTTCTGCCCTCAGGATGCTCGGAACGGCCAATCAATGCTTTCCGGCGAACAACATTCGACGAGGTCGGTTGGACGATTCCATGGCGTTCCTGCTCGGTGACGGGCCTCGCCGCGCCAGGGGTGCCAATCCGAAGCGCCTGTCAGGATTCGGCAAGCTTGACAGGCCTGGGCAAGGGCGCCGGGGTTGCCGGAAGGCCTTGCTCACGGCTCATGGTGATCTCGTATGTGCCGAACGAGTCGCGTCGCTTGCCAACGAGGTACGCATCAACCAACCGATAATTCACCGCTGCTCTGCCATGGTTCAGCGTCATCACGCCGTCCTTGATCCGCCCTTTGCGCTTGAACACCGTTGCTTCGCGCCGCGCCGCTGCGAACGGGCCATAGGCATCAAGCACATCAACGCTGCCATCCGCGTACACCTTGGTGACATAGAGATCATGGCACCAAGCCCCGTTCCAGGCGCCGTTCTTCCAGACACCGAGAAAGCCGTGCATCTCGACCGGCACGTCCGGGCCAGGATGCTCGATCTCGTAGGGATCGAAGAGATCGACAGTGTAGCACCCCGGGCTCAACAACTTCGACAGGTCAGATTCGGCTTTTTTCACTGCCTGCTCGGCACAAGCGCCGAGCAAGATACCGGTTGTGGCGATGACGACGCCGCTGACGATTCCGCGCATTTTGATACCTCACCCGATGGTTTGTTTCTCTCGCCGATGCACGGGCAGTTATTGGTGCTCCTCTGCATCCTGCGGCGGCCTGTATTAACGATACCTTACTCTACTGTGACCGACTTGGCGAGGTTGCGTGGTTGATCGACGTCAGTGCCCTTCGCACGAGCTGTGTGATAGGCCAGAAGCTGGATTGGTACGGCATACAGAATGGGTTGCGCGATCGGCTCTGCCGCAGGCATTTCAATGCGCTGCCAGATGTCGGGACCGGCGCGGGTCTGACCTCCCGGATCCGAGATGAAGATCACGCGCCCGCCACGGGCCATAACCTCGGCGGTGTTCGAGGCGGTCTTGTCGAAGTGATCGCCCATAGGGCCGAGCACCACGACCGGAACCTTGTCGTCAACAAGCGCGATCGGACCGTGCTTGAGCTCGCCGGCGGCATAGCCCTCCGCATGTATGTAGCTGATTTCTTTCAACTTTAGCGCCCCCTCCATGGCCAGAGGATAGAGCGGTCCACGACCAAGGTAGAGCACGTCTCGCGCCGTCGAGAGGGCGTCGCCAAGCTCTTCGATGCGACGTGTTTGCGCCAGAGCCAACGTCATCTGCGGTGGCAGTGCCGAGAGCGCATCAATCAGGGTCGCCTCTCGCACCGCGTCAATTCTGCCCCGCTTCCGGGCGGCCAGAATGGCGGTCGTCGCCAGGACCAAGAGCTGGCATGTGAAGGCCTTGGTCGAGGCCACGCCAATCTCCCGCCCTGCGAGAATTGGAAGCACCAGCCCGGTCTCACGCGCAATCGTGCTGGTGGTCACGTTCACGACCCCGATAGGGGCAGCAACTCGATCGCGGACATGGCGCAAGGCCGCAAGCGTGTCCGCGGTCTCTCCCGACTGGCTGATTACGATCAGACCTTCCTTGCCTGTGAGCGGTGGGTCGCGGTACCGGAACTCCGATGCGATGTCGAGCTCGACCGGCAAGCCGGCGAGCTGTTCGAACCAGTACTTCGCCACATGACCGGCGAGCGCTGCCGTGCCGCAACCGACGATCAGCAGCCGGTCCATCGCAACCCAGTCAACCGTTTCGGCAGGTGATACGATGCGCTGGCGACCCTCCTCGACATAGCGACCGAGCACCCTGGCAATCACCTCGGGCTGCTCATGGATCTCTTTTGCCATGAAGTGACGATGCCCCGCCTTATCGACATGAGCATCGCTGGCAGAGATCGCCTGATCGGACCGTTCCACCGGCTTCAGGGCCGCATCCCAGATTGTCACGCCCGAACGGGTGATGAGGGCACGATCTCCTTCCTCGAGATAAGTGATGCGCGATGTGAGCGGCGACAACGCCAGCGCATCGCTGCCGACGAACATCTCGTCATCGCCCCAACCGATCGCCAGCGGCGAGCCCTGACGTGCGGCGATCATCAGATCCGGATGGTCCTCGAACAGGAAGGCGAGCGCAAATGCGCCTTCCAGCATGCCGATGGTGCTGTTCACGGCTTCCATGGGAGACTGGCCCGAGGCCATCGCGCGGGCCACGAGCTGCGCAATCACCTCACTGTCGGTCTCGGTCTCGCACGTCATCCCTGATGCCGCGAGATCCGCCCGGAGCTCCCGAAAGTTCTCGATGATCCCGTTGTGGACGACGTGCACCGGGCCGGCGGCGTGCGGGTGTGCATTCGCGGTCGTCGGCGCGCCATGTGTCGCCCAGCGTGTGTGTCCGATCCCCGCGCTGCCTGGCGCCGGGTGCTGGGCCACCTCGCGGGTGAGCGCGGCAAGCTTCCCGACAGCGCGCCGGCGGATCGGCTTTCCGTTCGAAAGCGTGGTCAGCCCGGCGCTGTCGTAGCCACGGTACTCGAGCCGCTTCAGTGCATCCAGGATGCGTGGAGCCGCCTCAAGCTGCCCCAGGACTCCGATGATACCACACATAGGGGTTTGCCCTCTTTTTGACTTTGCTGCTCCGACGACACCCGTCCATCAGTCCTTCTTGCTCTTCAAGCTTTCCCGAAGGCGCTTGCCGGTGCCTTCCCGATTGTTCTGCGGCGTCCGGCTGATGGCCAGGGCGTCCGCGGGCACGTTCCGCGTCACCGTGGTCCCGGTGGCGATGTATGCATCTTCGCCGACACTGACAGGCGCGACGAGCGCTGTGTTGACGCCGACGAATGCGCCATCGGCGATTTCGGTGCGATGTTTGCGGAACCCGTCATAGTTGCAGGTGATGGTCCCGGCGCCGATGTTGACGCCCGCACCAAGTGCTGCATCGCCGATATAGCTCAGGTGGTTGACCTTCGAGCCCGTGCCGATCGTCGCGTTCTTCACTTCGACGAAGTTTCCAATGCGTGCGCCCTCAGCGAGCACCGCGCCCGGACGCAGGCGCGCGTAAGGCCCGACGATTGAGCCACAGGAGACGTGCGCATTGTCCAGATGCGAGAACGCGCGGATCGTGACGCCGTCCTCGACGGTCACACCTGGTCCGAGGATCACGTTCGGCTCGATGATCACATCACGTCCGATCACGGTATCGTGGCTGAGAAAGACAGTCTCTGGGGCAACCAGCGTCGCGCCGCCACGCATCGCCGCATCGCGCAGACGGGACTGAATGACAGCTTCGGCACGGGCAAGCTCGACCCTGTCGTTGACGCCGAGCGTCTCTTCCTCTGCGCAGAAAACCGCACGAACGCCCAGGCCATCTGACCGGGCAAGCGCGACGATGTCGGTGAGGTAGATCTCTCCCTGCGCATTGTCACTGCCGACCCGATCAAGAAGCGCGAGCATCATCCGGGCGTCGCCGACCATCACGCCGGCGTTGCACTTGTTGATCGCAAGCTGCTCATCGGACGCATCGGCGGCTTCCACAATCGCATCGAGGCGATTGTCGTGGTCCACGATCAAGCGCCCGTAACGGCCGGGTGCGTCAGTCTCGAACCCCAGCACCGAAATCGCGGCATCTGCGCGAGCTGCACGCAATGCACCCAGCGTTTCAGCCGTGAGAAGCGGCGTATCCCCATACAAAACAATCAGATCGCCCGAGAACCCCTCGAGAGCCGGGCGCGCGGCCAGAACCGCATGCCCGGTACCGCGCTGCTCGGTCTGCGGGCAAGTCGCGATGCCGGGATCGGTGCGCCGGACAACCTCGGCAACGGCCTCGCCGCCATGGCCCGTGACCACAGCCATGCGCTCGGGCGACAAGGTGCGTCCGGTCTGCAGGACATGGGTCAGCATTGGGGCGCCCGCCAGCGCGTGCAGCACCTTTGGGAGCTGCGACTTCATCCGCGTCCCCTTGCCAGCAGCCAGGATCACGGCGGCGATCGGGGTGTTCTGATCAGTCTGCATCATGTCTCCCCTATAGACAGAGCGACCGGGCCGAGAAAGCCGCTCTGCCTTCAGAATTGGTTTCAGATGATTGCGCAACCTTCATCCGGCGGCCTTTTGACGGCTTGCGGCGGTTGCCCGGCTGCGGAAACCGATCACACCTCGACATCATTTGTTAAGGAGTCCGCAACCACATCTCTCAGCAGTTTGGTGAGACATCCTCCGTAACCTCCGTGGCGTGATTAGCAGGAGCGAGAAATTGCTCCGGGGGTGGACGCGGCAGAAGCCTTGCGTTGTGCGGGGCAGCTGTTGTCAGATTTGTTTCATTTCGAGGGGTGTGCTTGCGCTGCATGTGCCAGCGCTCCCGAACAGAAGCTGGGTGGGTCGGCCGCTTCAACGTCCGACAACTCCACGCCGCGAGCGCCCGGATCCGGGCAGGCTTCCAAGACGGTCTATTCGGCCGAGCAAGTCGCTGACGCCCTGACCACCGCGGACGGACAGTATGGGTCAGTCGCCTGGACGGCGGACACCATCACCTACTCAATCAACACCGGACAGCTAGAGTCCGATCACGTCAAGTATGATCGCGAGCACGCCGGCTATGTCGAAATGACTGCCATGATGGAGGCACGTGCTGCCGAGGCCTTCGAGCTTTGGGACGATCTGATTGCGATTGATCTTGTCCGCACGGAAGACGATGCCTTTGCGGACGTCAGCTTTAACTACTCGTCCAACACAGGCGGAAGCACCTACGCGAAGTATTTCTATTCGAGCGCTGCGGCGACGGACCGAGCGGATTATTCCCTGACCGACACCGACATCTGGTTCGCCGATGATTGGTGGACGCATGACGAGAGCAGCGATCTCTTCGCGGGCAGCTACGGTATCCTGACCTACATTCACGAGATCGGCCACGCACTCGGGCTGAGCCACCCGGGTCAGTACAACGGCTCTGCAAACTTCAGCACCGATGCGACGCATTTCCAGGACACGCGCGGATACACGACGATGTCCTACTTCGATGCGGATGAAAACGGCTCCGGCACCGATCACCGAACCAGCGACGGGCTGCAGTACGGTGCCACACCGCTCCTGCATGACATCATGACGGTGCAGGCGATCTACGGCGCCGACATGACGACCCGAACCGACGCGACCACCTACGGGTTCAACAACACCTCGGGACGATCGGCCTTCGACTTCACGAAGAACACCGATCCAGTGGTGGCGATCTGGGATGCAGGCGGCATCGACACGCTCGACGTGTCCGGCTTCAACACCGATCAGATCGTCAACCTGAACGAAGGGGCGTTCTCCTCGGTCGGACACCTCACTCAGAACGTCGCGATCGCCTACGGGGCGATCATAGAGAACGCCGTCACCGGCGCAGGGAGCGACACGCTGATCGGAAACGAGGCGAACAACCGTCTGGATGGTGGTGCGGGAGCGGATGTGCTGAACGGCGGGGCAGGTTTCGATCTGGCGAGCTATGCATCTTCCAAGACGAGCGTCCAAATCGAACTCGGCAACCTGTCCACCAGGACGGGCGATGCCGTGGGAGATGTGTACATCTCGATCGAGGGCTTTGTCGGTACTGACTTCGCGGATCGACTCATTGGAGATCAAGGTGGCAACCGCCTCGTCGGTGGTGCACGCGGGGACACCCTCGGAGGGCGCGGCGGACGCGATACGCTCTACGGGGAGGGCGGCAACGATGTGCTCGACGGCGGCAAAGGCAATGACACCCTCTGGGGTGGCGGTCAGGCCGACAAACTGATCGGCTGGTACAACTCGGACGTCCTCTATGGCGGGAACGGCAACGACGTCCTCCTGGGCGGTGCACAGGCGGACGAGCTCTACGGCGGCAACAACAACGACATCCTCCGCGGCGGCAACGGCACGGACCTGATGTATGGTGACGGCCAGAGCGATACGCTCTACGGCGAAGCCGACAGTGACGAGATGTATGGCGGCAACGGCAACGACACCCTCTGGGGCGGCTCACAGGGCGATCAGCTGTTCGGCGGCAACGATCACGATGTTCTGCACGGGGAAGGAGGCGCCGACAGCCTCGATGGCGGCGCGGGCAACGATCAGCTCTTTGGCGGCTACAACACCGACACGCTGAACGGCGGTGCAGGCCGCGATGTTCTGGACGGCGGCGGACAGAACGACCGGCTCGACGGGGGCACCGGCAACGACACGCTGACCGGCGGCAATGGAGCCGACACCTTCATCTTCACGCGTGGCAGTGGCGTCGACACCATCACGGATTTCAGAAACAATCAGGATCAGATCGATCTTGCGGACTTCGGTCTCGCAAACATTCAGGCCGCACTCGATCTTGCCGTTCAGTCCGGCGAGGACGTCATCTTCGACTTTGGAGACGGCGACCAGCTGGTTCTGCGGGACACCAATCTCACGGATCTCAACAACGACATTCTGATCTGACGCCAAGCCCTCGAAGAGGTCCTGCACGACCGGCAGCTGACAGCGCGCGACACGCTGCCTTTCCGGTCGCTGCACTGGACAGGCCGTCTGAAAAAGGTCAAGAGTGCTGCACACGCGCAGGGGCAACGCCCTGCGTGCGAAACAAGATATCGGCGCAAAGCCCCGTGCAGTGGCGACCATGGCAGAGCAGAGTACCGTCCGCCCTCACCCGGAGGGCATAAGGGCATCAGGATCACGGCAGGACAAAGGCGTGGTGATCGTGACCGGGGGCGCCGGTTACATCGGCAGCCACACCTGCAAGGCTCTGGCAGCGTCCGGCTACACGCCCGTCACCTATGACAACCTCTCGACCGGAAATCGCTGGGCCGTGCGCTGGGGCCCCCTCGAGATCGGGGACATTCTCGACGCGAAAAGGCTCGATCAGGTGTTTCGACGGTACAATCCGGTCGGCCTGCTGCACTTCGCGGCCCTCGCACTGGTTGGCGAATCCATGCGCATGCCCGAGCAGTACTGGAGGGTGAACGTCGCGGGCGCGCTCAACGTGCTGGATGCCTGCCGCGCAAATGGCGTGAATGCGTTTGTGTTCTCGTCGACCTGTGCGGTCTACGGCACTCCCGATCGGCTGCCAATCACCGAGACGATGCCGAAAGCGCCGATCAACCCCTACGGCGCCTCAAAGCTCGCTGCGGAACAACTGCTGGCCGACCACGACATGACCCACGGCATTCGTCATGCGGTGCTGCGCTACTTCAATGCCGCAGGCGCCGATCCGGACGGCGAGATCGGCGAATGCCGGGCGGTCGAGACACATCTCGTGCCGTTGGTCCTCGATGCATTGGCGGGCCATCGCGACCCGATCAGCATCATGGGAGAAGACTATCCGACGCCGGATGGCACCGCAGTCCGCGATTACATCCACGTCAGCGATCTTGCCTCGGCACATGTGCGCGCCCTGGACCTCCTCATGGAGGACGCGCCTTCGATGGTGCTGAACCTGGGAACCGGCGACGGTCACTCGGTGCGCGCGGTCATCGACCATGCGGAGCGGATCGCCGAACGCCCGGTGCCCTGCCGCGTCGCGCCGCGCAGAGCGGGCGACCCCGCGGAACTGGTGGCAGATCCGACGCTGGCCAAGGCACGTCTCGGACCGGGCATCACCCGAAACTCAACACTCGAGACGATTATCCAGACCGCATGGGCCTGGCAGTCCGGACCGACCTATCTGGGTGAGCTGGCACGCCGCGCCCGCCCTGCAAAACCGGCAACGGTCGTTGAGACCTCCGCCTAATGACGCCCCTGCCCTGCGGAGAGGCCACTCGGAGATTCACGGAGTTGCGGTCACGACGCATCGCCCGCCTTTGGCGTAACATCGAGACCCTTGAAGATGACCGCAGTATCACCCCGCACGGCGAGGCGCCCGGCATCGACCAGCGCCGCAAGCTCATTGGCCTGCGCCGCCGCCCGCTCGCTCAAGGGGCCAATATAGCTGTCAGGCAACTCGAGCCGGGCTCGCGGGAACGCCGCCGTCCACTCGGTGCTACGCGTCAGCTGAAGGACACGACGCCGCAGCGCCATATAGTCCGAGCGCGCGAAGACCGCCTCGTCCTTCGAGCGTTCGGGATCAGACCGCGCCCGCTGGAAGAAGAGCTGGTTCGTATGACGAAGCAACTCTGCCTCCCAGGCGCCCAGCGATGGATTTTTCTTCACCGCGTCGGCGCCTTTCAGACCACCGGGCGGAAGTTCGAGCCCGCAGGCAGCGAAGAAGTCGCTCAGCAACTGGTCATCAGGAGCAGTCGGATCCGAGACGATCAACTCGGCTTCATCGGGTTCGAGCCCGTCGATCATGTGGCTGAAGTAGTCAGGCGCAAAGCCTGGATACCGATCCAGGACCACCTGGGACTCGGACAACGGCTGGCGCCAGCCGAACTGGATCGATGTGGACCAGGACGAGACCGCGCGCTGGGCCAGCGGAGACGCGGTGAAGATGACGCGGAAGCGGTTTTCCCCGAAGATCGCCCGAATCGCGCGCAGGTCATCGTTGTTGGCGAAGGAAAAATTCTCGCTGCTGATGATGAGGTTGCCAACCCGCGCATCTGTCGCGCGGGCATGCGCTTCATGCAATCGGGAGAGACCCAGGTCACGATTGTATCGCACCGATCGCCATCGAAACGGCGTGGCAAGTCCCCCGTGACCGTAGGCTTCGCCAAGCGCATCGCCGATCGGATACCAGACACCTCCCGGCTCATCCGTCCCAAAGAGGCGATGGAGCAGGAACTGAACGGAGGTGGTGCCGGTCTTGTGAGGACCGACATGGAAACAGACCTGCATCACCCTCTCTCGCGCGCAACGGACCATGCGTCTGATAGTCTGGCGTGCCCCGCGTTGCAAACATCTGGAGTGGTTTAGGAATGCGCGCCGATATCTGGGAGAACACGCTCGCACTCAATGCCCATGTTTCCGAGCCGGGCGAGGCCATTCAACCCGCGGCCACGTGGACCGGCCTCGACAAGGGCCGCATCGTCTGGGACCGGACCCGGCTGGACCTGGAGGCGGCTCTGGCACGCGATCCGCATCCCCTGCCATCGACGCCGGCCCGCGAGGGCTACTACGGGGCCAATCACTTCGACTACTGGGCCAGCGGACTGCGCGACTTCCAGATGCTGAGCGACTGTGCCCGGGACCTCGGTCACGACGTGAGAAGCTATCTGGATCTCGGCTGTGCCTCTGGACGGGTGTTGCGTCACTTCGCGCTTCAGGCGGATGGCGTGCGCGCCATCGGCACCGACCTGAACCGCGCACACATCGAGTGGATCTATCGCCATCTGCCGACCAGCGTTCTCGCATTCCAGAACCATGCCTTGCCCTCCCTGCCGCTGGCTGATGGATCGGTCAGCATGGTGTCGGCATTCTCGGTCTTCACGCACATCGAGACCTTCGATGTGGCATGGCTGATGGAGCTCGCGCGGGTGATGGAACCGGGGGGAATTGCGTGGCTGACCGCGCACACCGAGCACACTTGGGCCGAGCTGGACAGCGGCTGGCCGCTCCACAAGGCGTTGGCGCGTCATCAGGACTACACCGCGCTTGTCGGTGACCGCGACGCGCCGGGGGAGCGTCCGCCCTTCAGCGGTGAGCGCGCTGTCTTTCGATGGAGCTCCGAGCGCTCCTACTCAGCCAATGTTTTCGTGACGACCGACTACATCCACTCTGTATGGGGCCGCGTCTTCGACATCGTCGAAATCCGTCGGCGCCATCCTGCCTTTCAGGATGTCGTGATATGCCGAAAGCGTGCCTGAGAATGTCCACGGCCGCGCCGGGTCGCAGCCGAGCCGCTCTGCAAGGGTTGTCCGGCTCAGCCTGACTTGCGGCAGAGACATGTCAGCGCGTGGTCCTCGCGGCTGGTTTCATCGAGAATTTCAAGCCCGAACAACGTCAGCGCCGATCGAAACGCAGGCTTCGTGAAGAACCACCAGAAGGGTGTGTAGGACAGGCTGCCGCGTTCCTTCCAGAGATTGTAGTCCTTGGGCACGTCGCGTTGAATCCAAGGCATCGACGCGTTTCGATCGTCGGGCGCAGGCACGAAGCTCGTGAAGCGCCCTTCGGGCCAGCCGAGCTTCTCCTGGTAGTAGGCCTCGAACACACGTCGCTCACCGGCGCTGAGCGCCGGCAGGAAGACGACCGCACTGTCCGGCAGGTCGATCCGACCCGCATCATTGCGGATCGTGGTCGGGACGATGATGGTGTTGACGATCAGGTGCTCGCCCGTGACCGAAACCAGGTTTTCAATCATCCGGATCGGGGCCGGGGCATGATACAGAATGCCGGTGGAGTGCACGACATCGAAGCGGCCCACCGACTGTGCAAACTCCTTGCTCTCGAGATCGGCCTTCTCGACCATCGCGAGGCGGTCCGGGTCAGCCGAGCGCACCTTCTCGCGAAAGGCCTCCCAATCCGGGTGCGCGAACGGGCGCGCATCGACCATGGTCGCCTTCCTTGCGCCCTTCTCCAGGGCAACGCTGATCCGCTCGTTGCGCGCCGCCATACCGATGCCGCCAATGTCGCAGAAGCTGCGGTCCGGCGCGACTTCGGCGATCCACTCGAGCACCTTCTCCTCGTCGCTGGGAACATCCGGCGGAGTATGAGTGCGGCGCATCCGGTTGCCGATCCAGCTGAAGACGCCCCCACGATCCGTCACCTCATCCCTCCTCTTGCGCCGACCCACCCGTGCCCGGCCAGTCGTAGGCGAGCAACGGCGTGGGCCGGATCAGCGTCTTTTTCGAACTGGCCTCGATCGTCCGCGATCCTTCGCGGCGTCGCTTGAAGATGATCGTGCCTTGCGCGACCCGATGATGATAGCCGGCCGCGAGCGTCTCGCAGTTCCAATGCCAGTCCTCATAGGCAAACCCCGCCCGAACATCGCGTTTGCAGAAGGGATGGTCGCGATATGCAGAAAGCGGCGCCAAGCAAAGCGCATCCCAGCAGTTGTTCAAACGCAGGAAGTCGGATGCGGAAAACCCGGGATCGCGCTCGTCGGGCTTTATCAGCAACGAGGCCTGCTGATCGAAGAACCAGTTGAATTCGGGATGCGCGATCACCCGGCCCGGCCGCTCGTGGCACAGACGGTGGGCGGCGACGAGCCAGTTCAAGCTCCAAAGGTCGTCACCGTCGAGAAACGCGACATAGGACCCTCGTGCCTGCTCGACGGCCGCATTCCGGGCCCGCCCCTGATCCCCGAAATCGGTCTCGATCACGCGTAGGTCATGCGCGTCGGCACCGGCAAACACCGCGCGGGTCGGATCACCCGGCCGATCGAGCACCGCCAGTTTTTCGCAGCGCAGTCCTGCCTGTTCCGCTTCGGCTGTCGCATCGAGAAAGCTTCTGAGTGAGATACCCGCCAGTGCCCCTTCGTCATGGGCGGTGATGACGCATGTGATCTCCGGGACCGTCATGCGGTTTCCTCGCAGGCGCGCCGGACGGGCTCGACAATCCGGCGGATACCGTCATCGAACTGCGTCTGACTGCAGACATCCGCCGTGACGCGCCGGTAGGTTTGGGCGCGGCGCACCGTCTCGTCCGGATCGGCGCACATTGCAGAAATGGCCCGCGCATAGGCCTGCGGGTCGAGCACATCTTCGACCGGCCATCCGGTTCGCTCGGATATCAGATCGCCAATGCCGCCTGTCAGGCTCGCGACCGTCGGCAGCGACCGCATGCCGGTCTCGATCAGCACCGTGGGCAGTCCGTCCCATTGCGATGTGTAGAGAAAGAAGTCCATCTCACCGAGCGCCAGATCATCGATCCGTTCATAGACCCCCATCAGCCGGATGTTCGGCGGCAGGTTGTCGAGATCGATCAGATCGTCGCCGATCACTTTTTTTCCCCAGGCCTCGATGGTGAGTTCGGGCATGAGCCTGGCAAGACCCACCACCACGTCGAACCGCTTCTGGCGATCGAACCGACCCGCCCAGAAGCACGTCAACGGCGCGCCCGACGTCCTGCGTTCGGCAAAGATCTGACCATGATCGAACGCGACATCGGTTTCGGCGGGCGTGTGCAACACCTCGAGACGCCGCGCCAGCGCGGGGGGCATGCAATATCTGTCGGCGAGTTCGGCGCTCAGGGGAGCATTGTCGACGAAGACCCCGCTCAGATGATCGAAGCACCTCTGGAACTCGCGGATGGGATAGCCGGTCTTGTTGCCGTGCACGTCGATGTCCCAGCAGAAGAGATAGGCATAGAGATCCATTTCATGCGCGAGCTGACGGGCATAGGTGCTCCACATATCCCAGCAGGCACGGCTGTTTGCGTTGAAGACGCGTGCCGGCTGCACGCCGCGCAGCAGCGCCAGCAGGCAGGCGGCGCGCACTTCGGCCGCCGCGCCTGGCGCCGCCTTGGGCAGGTTCAGCACATCCGGCCCGCCCGGCTCGCCGACACCAAACCAGTCCGGACGCCAAAACTCGTCAAGATCGGTGAGAACCAGCAGAACCGCGTGATGCGGCCAAAGCCGCTTCAGGGCGCGCGTGAGATCTCCGGCGATCCGGGCGGCGCCCGAAAGACGACAATGCGGGATCATCACGACCGTGTCGTAGCGTTTGCGCGGCAGTGCCGCACGCATCGCGGTCTCCGCCTGGATCACTGGGTTCTGCCCATGGCGGACGGGCGGCCATTGCACCTCCCGAATGCCGTAGGGACGCATGACCAGAGGCTCGATCGCAGCGGCGTGGGCTACCAGCGCTTGCATGTCCGGCTGCTCCAAGCGGTCGAGCCGCGCTTCGAGCCGCTCCAACCCGGCCACCAGACGGTCCTCGACCGCCACATCGCTGAACGCGTTCAGATCGACCGATGCCGCTGCGGCGCGGCCAGCCGCCGAGCCGCCGCACAAATAGTCCGCAAGCGCCGCCTCGCGGGGGCCCAGCTTGTAGTGAGCTGCATACCAGGAAGGCTCGAACAGCCGGTTCGAACGGCGATTCTCGTAGAGTCCGTGCCGCAGAAAATGCTCGTACGCCCAGTGTTGCCACACCACCAGATCGGGATGGCTCGCGGTGTAGTATGCCTCATCGAAAAGGCGCGAGGGGACGATACGAAACCGGCGCCCATGCACGAGCCAGTGCAACCACGGGTCTGTACGCGGCCCGAGCCCCGGCGCTTGAGCCGTATCCGCGTTCTGCCAGCGGGAACGGTAGAGCTTGTCTTCCACCAGCGGCCAGGCAGGGCGCGGGTCCGACAGGCGTCCTTCGCAGACATAGTGCCAGAACGCTGCTCGATTTCCGGTGTCTTGCGGCAGCCCTGCCGCCTTCCGATACAAATCTGGCCGGAAAAGCCGCGCGATGGTGCCACCATCGGTGGCCGCGATGAAGTCGGCAAACCCCGCTGGCAGTCCGTCAAGCACCGCGCCGAGGGTCTTCCCGGGATGAGCTGGCGTCATCTTGCAGGCGTGGCGTGCGACCGGCTCGAGCGCGAGGCTCGGGCTGAGACCGCGGGCGGCCCCGTCGAGCAAGAAATGCGCAAAGGCGGACTTTCCGGCGACAAGCGTCGCGGGATACCGGATGCGATAGTACTTCGCGTCGAAATGCCCCGAAGGAACAACGCCAAGCGGCGCGCCCCGCTCAGCCCAGACGCGCGCGACATCGTCATCGTCACCCGGCGCGAGGCCGCGGTCTGCAAGACCCGTTCGTGCTGTCGCCATGTCGAACCAGGGCGATGCCGCCGTCAAGGCAGCCGGCCCTTCAGCCGCGATGCTGGCGTGATCGGCGCCGGGATCGACTGCGAGCGCCGCCAGGAGCTGACCTGCATCCGCCGACACGCCCCACGCCTCGGAGAGATGCGTGCCCAGATGCTCACGCGCGGACCGTGCAGCCTGGATATCGGCAGTGGCCGACATCCTGCCCGGAGGCACAGGCATGGCCCACGCAAGCGTTTTCTCGAGGGCGCGCCGGAGCCGCCCCTCGATTTTCTCTCGCTCAGGGCTCGCGAGCCAGTCGCGAAGCTTTGCGATCATCCGGCCCTACCCACTTATCGGCAGCGACCGCGCCTCAGCTCCACATCGACACGCACGGGATCTTCGAGCGATCGCATCGATCCGCATACTTGCCCGCAATCTCCGTCACTTCGTTCATCAGGCCCTCGCTGAGCGTGATCGGCTCGAGCCCCAGACCAAGGAAGCGGTCGTTCGCCACATGCAAGTCGTTCTCGTCCGCCTCGTTGCGGGGATTGGGCAGATTGGCGATCTCGACACCCGTGGCCTCGGCAATCATCGCGGCCAGGTCCCGCACCCGGTGGGTTTCGGTCATCTGGTTCAGGATGTTGACGCGCTCGCCCTTCTGGGGCGGGTTCTCCAGCGCAAGCTCGATGCAGTGACAGGTATCCTGGATGTGAATGAACGCCCGGGTCTGTCCGCCAGTCCCGTGCACGGTCAGAGGATAGCCGATCGCTGCCTGCATCAGGAACCTGTTCAGCACCGTGCCGTAGTCGCCATCATAGTCGAACCGGTTGATCAGCCGCTCATCCATCCGCGTTTCTTCGGTTTGGGTGCCCCAGACGATGCCCTGGTGCAAATCGGTGATCCTGAGCTTGTCATTCTTGTTGTAGAAGAAGAAGAACAGCTGATCCTGGGTCTTGGTCATGTGGTAGATCGAACCCGGGTTCGCAGGATAGAGGATTTCGCTGGCGGCTTTCCCGTTCGCGGTATCGACCTCGATCTTGAGATAGCCTTCCGGAATCTTCATGCCGGCGGTGCCGTAGCCGTAGACCCCCATCGTGCCCAGGTGGATGAGATGCGCATCCGTACCGGACTCGACAATGGCCGCCAGCACGTCGTTGGTCGCGTTGAGGTTGTTGCTGACCGTGTATCGCTTGTGCTGAGCCGACTTCATCGAATACGGCGCGGCCCGCTGTTCGGCGAAATGCACGATGGCATCGGGCTGCATATCGCGCAGCAAGTTCAAGAGCCGGGCATAGTGCTCGCCCACCGTCAGGTTGACGAACTCGATGTCGCGCCCCGTCAATTCCTTCCATGCCGCCAGGCGCTGATGGACCGGCACGATCGGCGTTAGGCTCTCAACCTCCAGCTCGATGTCGATCTTGCGCCGCGACAGGTTGTCCGCAATGACCACCTCGTGGCCGCGTTTCGAGAGATGCAAGCTTGTGGGCCAGCCACAAAATCCATCACCTCCCAGTACCAGAACCTTCGCCACCGAACTGACCTCCTGCCTCTTTTTTACCCCGCACGGTTGCATAGACAAGCGCACTTGCGTTTGCAATTGCGATCGGAAGCGGCGTATTGCTGATCAACCAGAAGCTGCCAACTCGCCCGACCTGCACGCAAGGTGCGCTGGAGACATCGCGCGTACTGTGCTGCAACGCGGGGCGGCGCGAGCAGTGCCACGCCGGAATGCTTTGAGATGCAAAAAGACGACTTCTCCATCCCACGATATCGGTCGCTGGACGAGTTCCGCGCCCGCTCGTCTGCGCCTGCGCTGCGCGTCTGCATCGCGACCGAGGAGATTCTCGGGCCGGTGCGCAATGGCGGCATCGCCTCGACCTACTACCACCTCGCGCGCGGGCTTGCGGCGCGCGGCCACCATGTCGAGGTGATGTATCTGAAGGGCCGCCACGTCGAGAACGAAACGCCCGAGCACTGGATCGAGCATTACGCAAGTTTCGGCATTACGCTGCACTATCTCGACTTTGATCCGACACGCATCGCCGGTGCAGCGCCAAGCTGGCAGGCCAGGTATCTTGCGTTCCACGACTGGCTTGCCTCGGTCGAGCCGTTTCAGGTGGTGCACACGTCCGAATGGCGGGGCGGGGCATACTATGCGCTGACGGCGAAGCGCATGCTCAATCGGTTCCGCGAGACGCTCTTCATCGTCAAGACCTCGTCACCGCACATCTGGAACCGCCACTATCAGATGATGCCGATCGAGAAGCTCGATCTGGTCGCGGCAGCGCATGCAGAGCAGAAGTGCGTCGAGTACGCAGATATCGTCGTGGGCGGCAGTGCCCATCTGATCGCCTTCATGGATCACATCGGCTACGCGATCGACGCGAAGCGCACCTATGTCCAGCCGAACATCGTCGACTTTTCCGAGGTCCATGTCACCGACGAGCGGGGCCCGATCGCCCATGACGAGGTGATCCAAAGCAACGAGGTGACCTTCTTCGGACGGCTGGAGACCCGGAAGGGGCTCGAGCTTTTCTGCCAGGCTGTCGGGACGCTGATTGCCGAGGGCCTCGACATCGACCGCGTGAACTTTCTGGGAAAGCAGGGCGGCCCGATCGCGGGACGGGGCGGGCTTCGTCCGCTCGACTACATTGCCCAACAGACAGCGGACTGGCCGTGCGCGGTCGAGATCATCGACAACCTCAATCAGCCCGAGGCACTCTCGTTCCTTTGCTCGCGCCGGATGATCGCGGTGATGCCATCGCTGATCGAGAACTCGACGATGGCGGTGTATGAGGCGCTCGACAATCGCATCCCGTTTGTCGCCACGGCGGTCGGTGGCACGCCAGAGCTGATCGGTCCGGACTATCATGACCGCACACTGGTGGAGCCGACCGCAGCGTCGCTGACGGAACGCCTGCGCACTGTGCTGGGCGAAGGCCAGGTCGTCGCGCGCCCGGCGTTCGAGAACGAAGACAATCTCGACACATGGTTCCGGTTCCACGAGTTCGTCGCGGAGGCGTCCCGCGATATTGGCATGCCCGCCTGCGTGGATCGTCTCACGGGCCAAAGCGGTGGCCCTGCCGCCGAGCCCGGGCCCAGACCGGCGATCGCATCGATCGTGCCCGTGACCGAAGAGACCGATCTCGCGGATCTGGCCGCGGCCCTGGCGGCTGAGTATCCCGACGAGCTGGTGCTCTGCGTGAACTCGGTGCAGGGTCGGGCTGCGATCGAGGCTCACCGGCACGTGCTGGATGCGCTTGACTGCCGGTTGTCGATCTTCGAGCGGATTGGTTTGCCGCTGGGTGCTCTGGTCAATGGCGCAGTCGCTGCAGCTGAGGCTGAGGCACTGCATCTCTGTCTCGACCCCAGTGTGCGCCCGCTGCCGGGCTACTACCGGACGCTGACCGAGGCACTCGCGCAGAACCGCGACGTGCTCGTCACAACCGCCTTTCAGATCGCGGGCGAACCGCGCATCGCAGTCCCGCTCGGCGGCGACGTGGCGACCCAGTTCTTTGCCCCGATCGCCTTCGGACCCGAGAGCGTCACCCTCACCCGCGCAACCTTCGACGATGTGGGTGCACTCGAACCATATGATCTGCGCGCAGGTCTCGTGCATGATCTGATCACGCGCGCGCTGCATCGCCATGGCCGCAGCTTCCACGTCTGGCCCGAAGTGCTCGCCCTGGCGAACGCGCCCGGTCCGGGCACGACAGATCCGAACTATCTCTACCTGTCGGCCAAATCGCTGATCGATTCGGTCCCGCTCGGCCTGAAAAAGGTGCTGCTGCGCAGCCGCTCGGCATTGCCGGACACCAAGCCGCTCAGCACAAGCGACCGCCATATCCTCCGGAGCGCAAACGACAAAGACACCTGGTACACCGAAAGCGCGACTGATCCCGTGGACACGCTGACCGAGTTCTCGCGTGCTGCCATTGTCGGACTGGATGCAAAGCGCCGAGGCTTGAGGATTATCTGCAACCGCTCCGGCCCCGTCAGGCTGATCGTGAATGGCAGGGAGACCGAACCGGCCGACATCTCGGAGTGGGTCGGCGATGACGGTGTCGAACGGGCAACGCTCCTTTTGCAGCCGGAAAAGGAGTGGAAGGCAGGCTCGACTTACCCTGTGAAGATCATCTCCCGGAAGCGCGGCATCGAAGTCGAGCGGTGGCTTTCCATAACAAAGCTCGCCGAAGGCGTGTTCCTCGCTGCTGGCAGGCAACGCATCCTGACCGCCGCTGAGTTCGACCGGATTGCCACCGAGCTGCGTGGACGGACATCAGACACACCCGGTGGCTTGGAGGGCCAGATCATCGGGTTGCGCGAGCAGGTTTTGCTCGGATGGATCCAGGCTGCCAACGAACCCGAGGCTCCCGTCGAATTCGATCTCGTGGTCGAAGGACGTGCGCTTGGAACGTTCCGAACGGGCACAAACACGGCCCATGCCCGTGACATGATGCCCACCCGCCGCGCGTCCACGGGATTTGCCATCGATCTGCCCAGCGAAGTGTTCGGGATTTCCCACGATACCGACATCGCTGTGATCCCAAAACCTGAAGGCCCGCCGCTGACCGCGCGTCTGATACGCAGCGCAAATGGACGCATTCGCAGCGGCATCGACAATCGCGAGGATGGGCTGATCCGTGGCTGGGTGGTCGATCTTTCCGACCAGGCCCGGACGCTCAACGTGGCGCTGTTTCTCGACGGAAGGTTCCAGACCAGCCTGCGCGCCGATCGCGCTCGCAGCGATCTGAGCGGGGCAGTGGGATTGCACCGCACGGATCACGGCTTCGCTTTCCCCTTGCCGGATCCGCAGGCCGTCCATCGTGCCGAACTGTTTCTCTGTGAAACCGGTACACCATTGCTCGGCTCTCCGCTGGCCATCGACGGCCAACGGATCCGACGCTCGTGAGCGACCTGGCACAGCGCCCGGATCTTGCGCGCGCCTTTGCCGAAGACGGGTACGTGGTCCTGAGACCGGATGCGCTCGTCGCGGCAACCGCCGCGTTGCGGGAGCGGTTTGAAGAGCGATTTCTGGAACGCTTCGGTACGGACCCTCAAGCAAACCGCAACCTGATCAAGCGGTTCGGCGACGGCCTCGACGTGGCGCGGGTGTTCGCAAGCCCCGAACTGGAAGCGGCTGCACGCGAGTTGGGGCTGCTCGACCCGGTTTTCTGCGGCCCGGTCGTCACCCACTACACCAGCCACGACCACACCGGCAGTTCCTATGGATTGCCGTTCCATCAGGACTGGCCGAGCATGGCCTCATCGGATCGTGGCGCGATCTTTTGGCTCACGCTCACCGAAAGCGGCCCGGACAGCCATGGGCTCGAGGTCGTTCCGGGCGCCCATGCAACCGGACTGCTTGCCGGACGCCAGGAAGCGCATGGCTACGTGCTCGACCATCAGGACTTTGCCGACAGCAAGATTCTCGAAGCGCAGCCTGGAAACATCGTCGTGATGTCGCCGTTCCTGCCGCACCGCACCTTCGTCAACCCGGCGTTTCGAGGCTGGAAACTCTCGCTGTCCCGGCGCATGGATGATCTTGCCTGTCCGGTGTGGCCGGACCGGGGCTTCGCCAATGCCTATGGCACAAGCGTCGATCGGGATCTCTTCCGGCGGAGCCCCTAGATGCGCGGGCCCTACGAGGAAGTCGAAATCCCGCTGCACTCCGAGACGATCACCGCCATCCGCCGCGATGTCGGCGGCGTGCCGTTCGACATTGCAGTCACCAACGGCAGAACGAGGGTCTGGGCCGAGCGCTTCGACGAAATAGAGCCCGATTTCCTGGCATGGTGCGACGTGCTGAAATCCGACGATGTGCTCTGGGATCTGGGGGCCTCCATCGGTCACTTTGCGACGTATGCAGCGCTCGTGTCAGGTGCGCAGGTGGTGGCGTTCGAACCGGAGGCGCTCAACTACGGGCACTGCGCGCTCAACCGGTATCTCAATCGCGACGCGCTCGGCGGACGGCTCATCACGCTGAACGCCGGGATTGCGGAGACGAGCGGTCTCGAAACCATGCACATGCGCCTGTTCGGTGCCGGCGAGCACACCAAGACGCTTAAGGCAACCGAACCCGCAAGTTACGCGGCACCGGTCCTGATGCTGTCTTCGGCCGATGTGCTCGCGCTCGAGCTGCCCGCACCGACGGCGGTGAAGATTGATGTCGACGGCTCGGAGGCGAATGTGATCCGTGCCCTCGCATCCCTTTGGCCGGGGGTGCGCCATCTCTTCATCGAGCTCCCGACGGCCGAGCTTGACAGCCACCGGACAACGCTCGCCGCATACGGTCTTGCGCTGGTCGGTACGACACCCGTCGCCCGCATGCGCGGGGGGACCTACGACAACATCGTCAATGTGCGCTTTGCACGAGACTGTCAGGACGATCGCTGAGCCCCTGGCGTTTCAACGCCCAGCGAACGATCAGTGCCGCGACCACCATTTCGATCCATGCCAGTGGCAGGGCGACGGCGATCACACCCGGCGTGGCCAGGTTCAGGTTCCAGAGACCAAGCCAAAGGATCACGAACACCGTCGCCCAGACAGCGGTGCCCGCCAGGATCGCGGTCCCGATGCGATTGCCCGCGCGGGTCAGGATCAACCAGCAGATCGCGGTCGCCGAGACAAGCAGGATCGTGTCCCAGAGCGCCCAGGAGAGAAACACAGTCACGCTCATGGGCGCGACATCCGGCACGCCCGGAAGCGCATCCCGCATCATCGGCATGACAAAGACGAAGTAGCGAAAGACCTCCGAGGCGTTTATCCACACGGCGTTCAACATCAGTGCCAGAATGAATGCCCGCCGCTCCGCGGCCGATGCGCCGACGATCATGCCAGCCTCCTCTCGATTGCGTCCAGAAATGCCGTGACACGCCTGCGCAGCGCCTCGCCGTCGTTGACCGTGCGCGACGCCGACCAGAGCCCGTTCGTGAAGACCACCATTGCTCCGGCGAGATCATCGAGAAGATCGGCGTCAACGTTCTCCGAATGACGCTGCAGCACGTTCAAGAACCCTGCGCGAAGCCGGTCGTCGTGGTCTCGAACGCGGGCCATCACGGGAGCGCAGGCAGGCGCGAGCTCGGTGGCTGCATTGGCGATGAAACATCCTGGACCGGGCAGACCGGTCTGCTCCGCACGCTGGATCTGCGTCTCGAAGTACTGACCCATGGCAGCCGCATCCGCGCCGGGAGCTTCGACCACGCCAAAAGCCGGGTTCACCACGGTCTCGGTGTATGTCCCGAAGCATGCGAGGTAGAGCGCGAGCTTCCCGCCGTACATGGCGTAGATGCCGTGTCGGCTGATGCCGGTGCCGTGCACCAGGTCTTCCATCGACGTGGCATGGTAGCCGCGTTCCCAGAACAGCGTCAGTGCTGCTTGCGCGAGCGAATCGGGGGTGTGTGCGCTTCGCCGAGGCATGCTGTGCCGTAACAGAACGATCGTTCTGAATAAACCTCTCCATGGTGACAAATTCTGCTCTATGGTGACCTCCAACAAAGCAAAGAGCAGCCGGCATGCTTCCCAATTTTCTTGTCCTCGGCGCCCAGAAGGCTGGCACAACGACGATCTGGGATCTGCTCAATGGTCACCCGCAGGTCTATTTTCCAAAGCAGCGGGAAACCGATTTCTTCCTCACCGACTTCGAGTATCACCTCGGCCTGCGCCACTACGAAACGGCGTACTTTGCCGACACCGGCGACGCGGTCGCGGTCGGGGAGAAGACCCCGGACTACCTCTTTCATCCCGCAGCCGCCGAGCGGATCCGTGCCACGCTGGGTCCCGATCTGCGCCTGATTGCATGCCTGCGCAGCCCCGCGGCGCGCGCCAACTCCCATCATCGGCACAATTTCATGTTGTATCGTGAGTGGCTGAGCTTCGATGCCGCCATCGCCGCCGAGCCCGATCGGGTTGCGCAGGGCACGGCGCATGCCTGTCTGCATGGCTACCTGGCGAAGGGCTTCTACGCTGAGCAAATCGCGCGCTATCAAGCGTTGTTCGGAGCGGACAAGCTGCTCGTGATCACCCTGGACGATCTGCGGGACGATCAGGCGGCCACGCTTAGGCAAATCTGCGATTGGATCGGCGTCGACACACCTGCAGAACGCGCACCCGTAAGACGCGGCATCCCGCGCTATTTCGGGCTCGAGATCATCGACGCGGCATCCGGTCCAGCGATCCGCTATCTGCGCGATGACACGGTCGTCCGGCAACCAGACGCATCCCACCTCGACTTTGCACGCTCCTACCTCTCGGCAGCGGAGACACTGTCGCCTCTCACCCGCGCCGACGAGCTGGCCTTGAACAACCGCGTGTTCCGTGAGGACATCCGCAAGCTGGAGGGGGTGATCGGCCGCTCATTGGAAGGCTGGCTCTCATGACCGAGCAGGCCCACCAGCGCATCCTCGCGCACTACGATGCGTGCCTGGCGCGCCATGGCGACACGGCTCAGGGCGCAGACTGGCCCGACGAGGCAGCCCGGCGAACGCGGTTCGACATCATGCTCGACCTCATACCTCCGGGCAGCAGAAAGGTTTCCCTGTGCGATCTCGCCTGCGGCACGGGTGAGTTGTTGTCGCACATCGAGCGCTGCGGCCTGAACATCGCCTACACAGGCGCTGATCTCTCGGCCCATGCGCTGGAGCTTGCGCGCACCAAGTTTCCGGGAGCCCGCTTCATCGGGATCGACGTGCTGTCGGCAGCTCCCGAGGAGCTGGCGGCGCTGTCCTGCGACTACATGGTGATGAACGGGCTCTTCACGGTGAAAGCGGATCTGACACACGACCAGATGTGGGCGTTCATGACAGGCGTCATCGAACGGGTTTGGCCGTTGGTGAGCGGCGGCCTTGCCTTCAATGTGATGTCAAGCCACGTGGACTGGGAGCGTGACGACCTGTTCCACGTCCCTTTCGACAAGATGGCTGCCTTCCTGCACGGTATCGCCGGACGACAGATTGCGTTTCGCGCCGACTACGGGCTCTACGAGCACACCTGCTACGTCTACAAGACACCCTATCCTCGCAATCGCTGAGAGGGTTTCTCCAGCCGCGTCAGAGCGCGGACGGTCTTGCCAACAGCCTCGCATCCGTCCCGGTGGAGGCTCGCGAGGATGCTCTCGCCCGGCCCGTCGAACGGCGCAAGGAAGGCAAGCTCCATCTCCTCGGCGGCAAAGCTCGCCGGGTCATAGAGCTCATGACCACCAGGTGGATTCACATAGACCGTTGCTCCACAGTTGCGGGCGATCTGGAGGATCCGCGCCTCGCCGCGCAGATCGGGTGGCAGGGCGAACTCGCTCGAACGCCGGCCGGGTGGCGGCAGGCTCAAAAGACTGCACACATCGCCGATGAGGGCCTCGATCAGCGCAACGGGTGTGCCCTCGCACGCCATGATCCGCTCCACGAGCGCCGCGGTTTCAGGCGAGGGCGCCGACAGCGCCGGGAACCGGGACCGCTCGGATGCGAGGCGGTCTCGCGCATCGGGCGCGAATGCGAGATCGGCGATACGAACGTCGCGGGACGCCCGCGCGAGCGGCAATGTCAGCCAGTCCAGCACTCCGTCATGGCGCGCGAGCTTGTTCCGGTGCACCCAGCCCCGGCGCGGAAACTGAACGCAGTCCAGCAGGACGACCTCGTCCGCCGCGGCGAACAATCGAAAATATCCCGCATAGGGCAGGAAATAGGGCTGCATGATCGCGACGGTCCGGGTCGAACGCGACCCGGAGCCTCGGCGCGGCCCGGTCACGCCAACGCGCCGGCCCGACGTGCTTCCCGGCGTGCGGCAACGGCGATGTCACGATGCACAGCCTCGCGCGCTGTTGCCATGCGCTTTGCGAACTGATGGTCGGTCGTCACCTGCGCCGGATACGTCTTGGCAAGAGCGGCCAGGCGCGCTTCGGCGGCGGCGGTGCCCTCGACTTCCGCCAGCACGATCGCCTCCGACATGCGCACAAGATAGTCGCGGTCGAGGTCCGCCTCGACCCGTCTCGCGCACTGTCCGATCAGCGCGAGGCGTCGGTCCAGGCTCATCGCATCCGGCTGTCCCGCGGCCTCCAGTGCCTCGGCGGGAATCGGTCGGAGCAGACGAAAATAGGCACTGGAGTGCGCAGCACCGAGGTACTCGAAATAGTCCGCGAGGTGCTCCTGCGAGATCTTCAGGAAGGGCAAGCGGTCGATGTAGTAGTCCTGCTGGATCAGGATCGTGCGCCCCGGGATCATCAGCGGAAAGAAGTTTTCGAGACAGAACCGATTGATCGCCGGGCTTTTCACCACGTCGAGGAACAGGATCTCGATCGGGCGTTCATCGCGCTGCTGCTCGACGATGTCCCCAATACGGACGTTCGCCAGATAGGCGATATCGGCAATGCGCTCGAACAGCTCGCTCACGAAACTGCCCGAAGCGAGAATTGCCTCGTGCTCGATGCCGTGGCGTTCGAAGAAGGGCAGCATCGTGCGGTTGAAGCGGCCGTATTCGTAGGTCTGGATGGGCCTTTTGTAGCGCGAAACGATTGCGTCCCGCCGCGGGTTGGCCTCGATCCCCTTGCCGAAAAGGCGCGTAGATGCCCCCATGAAGACACCTGCATCGACGATCACGCCGTCGCCCCGATAGGCATCGCGCGCGAGACCGTAGAGAACCTCGCGCTCGGGCAGCGACATCATCGAGGGATGCGCTGCAAGCGCCTCGGGCAGTTCAGCCCGCACATCCGACAGCTTTGCTAGGTCGAGATAGTTCATGCCTGCCCTGTTCTGCGCTGACGCGGCTCAGATCTTGCGTGTGATGAGGCGCACATTGATCGCGGTCAGATCGTCCTCATCCATGCGTGACCACCGCGGGAGAATGCGCGTGCGCGTCTCCTCCGGGATCGGTTCGTTGCGGCTGTGCACGGAGAGAACCTCGAAACCCGCCGCCTGGAACGCTGCAATCTGCTCGGACTTGCGGAGCCGGTTGAGCCCCATGGGCGGCTCTTCCTGGGTGAGGAAGCTGAATTCGTTGAACGCCCCGTCGCGCCTGTAGGACCGGTGGTCCGCGAGATCGATGAAGTGAAACCCGAGCCCGCCCGGCGCGGTTTTCGAATGCATGAACGCCAGCACACCGGCAACGTCGACCACATGCTCGAAGACAGCAAACGACACGAACGCCGAAACGCTGTTGTCCACGAGATCAAGGTCGACGATATCGCCGGGCACGAACCGAACGCGCCCGTCCAGCGGCGCCAGCCCGCCGTCAAAATCACCCCGCTCGAAGGCCTCGAGATCAAACTGGCGGAGCCGCTCCATGAACGTATCGCGCTCGACACCGGCCTCCATGTAACGCTCCGGGAAGGCATTCACATGAGCGAGAATGTCGAACATCGAGTAGCCGGAATAGTGCGGGTTGCGCGGCGGTTTCAGATCGCTGCCGACCGCCTGCTCGAAACCGTTCAGATAGAAGTAGCTCGCCAGCGCCACCGGATCATGCGCACCCGCACCGAAGTCCACGAAGACCTTGCGGTGCGGAAGTCCGAACTTCGCGAACTCCCGCGACAGGCCGGTCGCTTTGCGCACCAGCTTGTGCGGACCGTGCTTGGTGATCCCGCCATCCTGGATCGCGCGCGCCGAATAGAGCAGATGGTTCAGCTTCTCCTTGCGGTGCATCCGGGACCCGGCCAGCTCCGGCAGCTGTTCGAGCAGAAAGCTCAGGGCGTGCTCGTGCCGTTCGTCCGCGATCAATGACCGGAACGACTCGACATAATCCGCTTCTCTGAACCCCGCCATTACCGAACCTCCCTGCGGCCAAACTCCACGACCGGGCATGTTGCCCGCGGCTGGCCAGTCGAAGCACGCACACACACTCAATGTCAATCGGCGCGCGAGTCACCTGATGCTTGATGCGCGCCCCTCATGCAACGTACACGGGTCGGCACGCCCGGACAGGGCACTGCTGCAACACTTGAGGAGGCAGGATGAACGGCAAAGCCTCGCAGGGCAACTCATCGCCCGGCGGACAGACGGCGGCGCGCTTTCCCCCAGTCACATTCCTGGTCATGACGTATTGCCAGGAACACTATGTGGGTGCCTGCATCGACTCGGTGCTTGCCCAGGACTACCCAAATCTGAGGATCGTGATTTCGGACGATGCCTCGACCGACGCCACCCAGTCGATCATTGCGGAAAAGCTCGCAGCCTACGAAGGGCCGCACGTGATCCGCTTCGAGCGCCAGCCGAAGAACCTGAGAGCGCACCACCTGAACGCGCTGCGCCCTCTTTGGCAGGGCAGCCGGTTCGTCGTGCTGGGGGCGGGCGACGACATCTACTATCCGCATCGGGTCACGCGTGCGGTCGAGCGTCTGCTGGCCGAGGGCACAAGCGTCGCGACCGCCAATGCGCACATCATCGATCCGACGGGCGCTGCCACGGGAGATCTGATGGTGGGAGACGATGAGCGCACGGACCTCTCGATGCAGACGCTTTGCCGGGAACTCACCAACCGCGCCTGTTTCGGCGCAGGGCTGACCTGGGACCGGCGTGTCTTCTCGATCTTCGGAAAGTTGATGCCAGGGCCACGGCAGCTCGACCAGATCGTCGTCTTCCGCGCGATGCTGCTCGACGGGGTCAGCCTGATCCGAGAGCCGCTCTTTCAATATCGGCTGCACGATGCCAATCTCTCGATGCGTCAGATGGGCGCTCTTGCCAAGGGCGATGAGCATCGCTCCCGCCTTGTCGAGGAACGCCGCCGCGGCAATGTGCTCGCGACGGCGGTGGTGTTTCGCGACCTGCTGCAGATCGCGCGCGAGAAGTGCCCCGATCAGAACTTCAGCGGCATGACCGCCGACGAGATTGACGCGCTGCTGCTCGAGGCGATTCACATACGGGCACGCGGGTGGGCGCGCTGGCGTGCCGAACTCGCCGACGACAACATCGGCATCTACTGAGGAGAGCCGCCTTGCCAGAACCGGCCGCCATCACTCTCGCGAACCCGGCGCTTTCCGCCCGTGCCGAGGCCACGTTGCCGCTTTGCCGGCCGAAACTGCCCGAACCTTCGCGCTATCTGCCGCTTCTCGAGGAGATGCAGCGATCCGGCTGGTACTCGAACTTCGGCCCGCTTGAACGTCGCCTCGCTGAGAAACTCGCATCGATGTTCGGCCTCCCGGATGGTTGTGCCCATCCCGCCGCATCAGGCACCGCAGCACTTGTCGCTGCAATCAAAGCGGTCGCGCTGCCGGATCGACCACGTTGCCTGATGCCGTCCTGGAGCTATGTGGCGACCGCTGCGGCCGCACGTGCCACAGGTCTCGAACCCCAGTTCGCCGATGTGAATGCCGAAACATGGGCGCTCGATCCGTCTTCGATCGCCACCCGGCGGGATCTTGCCCAGATCGGTGCCATCGTTGTCGTGGCGCCGTTCGGCGCACCGCTGGACATCGCGGCCTGGGAAGGCGTGCGCGCGCAAACCGGCATTCCAGTGGTGGTGGATGCCGCGGCCGCCTTCGGCACACTGTGCGCGGGACACGGAAATGGCATACAGATGCCGGCGGGGCGGCTTCCCACGGTTGTGAGCCTCCACGCGACCAAGACACTGGCCATCGGCGAAGGCGGTCTGATCCTCGACGCGGACCCGGCGATGGTGGCCCCGCTGCGCGCCCACTTGAATTTCGGCTTCTTCGGCACGCGGGAGGCGCGCTGGCCAGGCGTAAACGGCAAGCTTTCCGAACTCGCCGCCGCGGTTGGTCTCGCGGCCTTGGACGAGTGGACAAACACATCCGGCGAATGGGTGTCGGCCATCCAGCACTATCGCACGCGTGAAATGGCGTTCGCACAGCATGGCCGTCTGATCACGCCACCCAATGATGTACCAGGCTCGACAATCCAGCTTCTGTCGGCGAGCGCCGCGGCATCATCCGACGCCGAAGCGCGGCTCGCATCTGCGGGTATCCAGACCTGTCGTTGGTGGGGGGGCGGCTGCCATGTCCAGCCCGCCTATCAGGATTGCCCGGCGGACCCGCTGCCGGTCACCGAGTCCCTTGGTGCTCGCGCCTTGGGTCTGCCGCTGTGGCGCGGCCTGGGATCGAACGAGGTCGACCGGGTGTTGCACGCGCTCGGCTGAGCGACGATCGACCCACCTGCCCTCAAGTCATGCACCGGCGCTGTGCATGAAAATCATATGGTTTGTGCATCGGGGAGCGCTTGCGCAATGCCGAAACCCGCGCGCCCGAATCCGTCTCCGCAGTAGAGCATGAACCGCTCGCCGTCATGCTCGAAGACATGGGGGTAGGCCTGCATTTCCTGCTCCCAGTCGCCCGCATTGCCGGCGAACCGGAAAGCCCCGTCGTCGCGCTCCCAAACATGGCCGTCCTCGGAGCGCGCGAGGCCTATGCGGTACGGGCTGTGCCGCCCCCGGACCGCGTACCACATGAGCCAACCTGAGGCGTCGCTCAGGACCGAAGGGCGGGCGATCGCGATCTCGTCATGCCCGTTTTGTCCGGATCGCACCGGTGCTACCGCCGGCGTCGCCGCCACCTGCCAAGACGTACCGTCCGTCGAGCTTGCCTGGCCGATTGCGTAGGTGGGGCTCGGTCGCCCATCAATATCTGCCCATCCAGTGCCGTTGAGGAACCACATCTGCCATCCACCACACGGATTCGACAGCACACACGGTGTCGATGCGAAATGTTCGACCCGTGGACCGACATCCAGAACGGGTGCCGGATCCGGCTCAAAACGCTGGTCCGCTTCTCGCCAGTGCGCGCGTCCGATCGAGACATGATAAGGGGCTGCCACGTCGGTCCGCCATCCGACATAGTAGTGAACAAGTGACCGGTCCTGAGCGACGATCCAGCCCACCATCGCACCTGTCGCATCATGCGCCCCGCCATCTCCGGGGCTCTGGTGGGGGACGCTCTGAAGCTCCAGGACTTCGGTCGGGCGGTTCATATCGACCACAAGGCTCGCCACATGCGACTGTCCACTCGCATCCCGTGGCGTGAAGAATATCCGAAACAGGCTCCCACCCAACGGCAAGGCAAAGGGTGTCGATGCATGACTGGTGAGCCATGGGTGCTGCCCGCCGGGTGCAAAGATGCGACCGAGACGCCGCCAGCGCATCACCGCTCCAGCTCAGATCGACCGCACGCGGTCCGAGGTGATCCGGCGCGGCTCGGACTCCGGGACCGCGTAGACCGACTTCTCGGCTGTGTCGGAGAGAATGAGCGCTCCCGCACCGATCAGACTGGCGGCCCCGATCCGCACCCGGTCGCGCACGGTGACATTCACGCCCAGGAACGAAAAGTCACCCACTTCACACTGCCCTGAGAGCACGACATGTGATGCGAAGTAGCAATGTTGGCCAATCACCGAGTGATGACCTAAGTGATTGGCGGACCAGAGAAGTGTGTCGTCGCCAATGCTCACGAAAGGCTGCACCGAGTTGCCTTCCATAACGAAGACGTTCTCACCGATCCGAGCCGTGTCGGCGACCATGGCCTTACTGCTGATGAACGAGGGAGTGGCGTACCCCGCGGTCCGAACGGCTTCGAATGCACGAGCCCGATCTCGGTTCATGCGACCGTAACTGATTGCGACGAAAACATCCGCTTCTTCCGGCGGATGGGTCCCAGCGAGGTCCTCAAACGCAATGACCGGGCGGCCCGAAAAGCGGTCCGTATCCATATGTTCGCCGTCCACCGTGAACGCGACGACCTCATGATCGCTGTCCGTCCGGAAGTAGTGGTCGATCACCTCGGCCGTCTCGCGCGCACCAAAAATGACAAGCTTGGTCACTGGACTGGTCCCCATCTGCTGCCTTCCCGAGGCTAGACCAGTTTGCCCGCACAGGGCAGGGGGCGGAGGGCGGCAAAGTGACAGGGCCGGCTCACGACAGGCTTCCGGCGAGCTGATCGACATAGGGGTTAGCGCTCCGATCGAGGATACGCTCGAGCGGTTCGCCATGATAGGCGCTCCATCCATCGATCCACGCGCTGCAGTCCCAGCGGAGCATCAGTTCGATCTGGCGTATCTCGTTGATGAAGATGCAGCAGAGCGCGTTGAAGACATCCCGCTCCATCCGCTCGCCGCCGGGGTTCTCGGTTGCAAAGTCTGCCGACACGCGCACGCAATCGTCAACATGCAGGAACCGGAACACGCGAGCGAGAACCACATCGTGATCCTGCAACAGATCCTCGTTGCGAAGCACAAGCACCTGTTCGGCGGGAAAGAGCCGATAGACGCGCCGCAGCTGCTCGGCATAAAAGCCACGGTCGATGCAGGCCCCGTGATACTGATGCGGTGCCCTGCGTAGCATGTTGGCCCGCTCTGCCAGCAAGGTCTCGCTAAACGTGCCCAGGACATCAGGCCGGTTGGTTCGCATCATCAGATAGTGCGAGTGGGCCCGCAGCACCGGGTCGCGCAGGATGAAAATCAGCCGAATGCGGGGATTGTAGTCCCAGATCCGGCGCATGGCCGGCGCGTGATACATATATTTCGGTGTCGCTTCGCCCCGGACAACTCCCTGAGACGGTTCGGCGAAGTTCGCGTGATAGTCCTGCAGACGTCCGGGCGCGGCCATGGCCGACCAGTCGCGCGTCTCGTCGCTAAAAAAGTGCAGCTCCTTCCTGGCGGCAAAACTGATCTGCGGGTGCGCGGCGAGAAAGCGCCAGAGCGCCGTCGTCCCGCCCTTCTGCGTCCCCGCGATGATGAAATCGATCCGATCCTGGGCCTCAGCCATCGGGTGTGCGCAACCCCCGGTTCTGGTCCAGCGCCGCAACGCCGCGCCTGAGTTCGGACGCGGCGCCTGAGACGAGATCGCGGGCCAACTCGTCCGGGGTCAGCAGAAGCGGGCTGTTGGGCAGCATCAGCCGCGTGTCGGCCACCGCCGCGATCACTTCGTGTGGCTGTCCGTCCAGCAGAACCTCCGGCACCGGCCAGCGAAAACCGAACGGGCCCTCTAGGCCTTTCGCGAGACCGCTGCGGAACACTCCCAAACCGATGCGGGCGGCGTGTGTCCCGTCGACGAACAGGTCGACCTCCGCAATCTGCGCCGGTGCGGCCTCGTTCACGACCCAGCCGCGAAGCTCCCCAAGCTCGATCCTCCGATGCAGAGCGCCCGCAAATTCGGTGCCGGCAAGGCCTTGCCATAACGCCGCCATCTGGGCTTAGACCAGTTCGGTTGCATGGCGCTCTTGAAACCACGCCCAGGTCTGGCGCAATCCATCGGCGAGTGTCGTGGACGGCGCATATCCGAGTTCCGCGCGGGCCCGCGAGATATCGCAGTATGTGTAGCGCACTTCACCCGCACGAAAGTCGCGATAATCCACCTCGACGGGGAGCGGCGCGACGACTTGGCGGATCTCACCAATGAGGGTGTTCAGGCTGACGGGCACGCCGGTTCCGAGTTGAAACACGCCCCCTTCCTCGCGGTTCAAACCTGCAACAATCCCCTGACAGAGATCGCCGGCGAAGACATAGTCCCGCGTCTGCGAGCCATCGCCGTAGACCACGAGCGGCTCACGATGGATCACCCTGCGCAGAAACTCGGCAACCACAGACCCTTTGTGGAACGACCGCGGCCCATAGACATTGGAGAACCGGAGCGACACCGGGCTGAGCCCGTAGCTCGCTCCGAAGGCAGAACAATAGCCCTCCACCGCCAGCTTCGACGCCCCATAGGGAGACATCGGATGCGGGACCATGCCCTCATGAACGGGGGGATCGACCTCGCCCATGATCGCACCACCGGTCGACGCATTGACCAGACGCCGCACACCCGCGGAACGCATCGCCGAGAGCAGCGTCATCGAACCTGCGACGTTTATCTCGAAGTTGCGCTCGGGATCGGCGATCGAATCCATAACACGGGTGTCCGCGGCCAAGTGCACGACGGCATCATGGCGGGGCAACACCCGGTCCAAGAGCTCGCGGTCGCGGATGTCGCCAGATATGAACTCTGCATCGAGCCCGTCGAGAAACGCACGCTTTCCAAGACTTTCATTGTCGAGCACGCTCACCTGATGACCGGCAAGGCCATTCATGTGTGCGACCAGATTGGCGCCGACGAAACCGCAACCTCCAGTGATCAGCACGCGCATATTCAACTCCTCCGCCTGCGTCGGGTGTTGTTCTCCTCTGGGGTGAGCCTTGACATAGAACGGGCACCTCGTCACACGAAATTCTGTCGCTGGCTGGCGCATCCACGGCGAAGCCAGGGGTTGGGGAGTGGCCTGTGGCAGATCATGACGATGAGGCGATAGCAACCCTGCTGCGGGAGCTCGAGGCAGAGATCACACGCCAGAGCGACGATCTCGCGCCTCACAAGAAGCATTCGCTGTCTCGACACCTGAATGCGCTGAAGCGTGAGCTTTCGACCGATGAACTGGCCGAAGTTGAGGGGACAGTCTGGGCCGTCCCTCCGCCGGACGATGCCCTCGCCAGTCATCTTGGCGATCAGACGCAAAGCAGGAGTGCTGAACGCCACAGCCACATCGACCCTGCGCTTCGACTGATGCCCCGACACGAGGACACCGCCAGCGCGGCGTTCCCATCCCTCGGAGCGCTTGCAGCAAAGGCTGGAGCCGACACGTCGTCGCTTGGTGTCTGCGTGGTTGCGCCTGAGGCGATTGACCCGACGAACACCGGCGCCGAGCGTGAGATCGCATTGGCGCGCGCTTTGGCTACGATGGGGCACCGTGTTTGTCTGCTGCGCGTGGCAGAGCGCCCCGACTATGTCACGTCACCCGAGCCGCCCCCGATCGAAGGGGTCGAGACGGTTTTGCTGCCGCCTCCCCCAATCCCCTCTCGCGCCGGACCGATGTCACATCCGGTGCGCCATGCGCGCGCGGTCTACGAGTGGCTGAAGGAGCGCCGCTTCGACATTGTGCACGCGCCCGACAGAGCTGGCACGTGCTTCTACGCGGCCACCGCGAAGCATCTTGGGTTGGCATTTGCGGACACGTTGTTCGTGATCGGTGCCATCGAGCCCGTGCTCTGGCGCACTGCCAACCAGGCGCGCGCCCTCACCGCCGAGCATATGATTTATGCCTACGCCGAGCGCCGATCGATTGAACTGGCGGACATCGTTGTCAGTCCATCTCAGCATATGCTGCGATGGATGATGCGCCACGGTTACGATCTCCCGCGTGAACGCTGCTTCGTCCATCCTGAAGTTCACCGGCCGGCCCCGATGCGCAGGCAAGCGGAAGCTGAGCTGGCACCGATCCGCGAGCTGGTCTTTCCCTGTCACCCAACGTCGGAGGCCGGGGTCGACATCTTCTTGCGAGCGCTCGATCTCGTCGCCCGTGAACGACATGACTTTCAGGTGAGTTTCCTGTCCGCCGATCCGGGCAGCAGGGTTTTCGAGCGAGCGCACCCGTGGCCGTTCGAAGTGAAATTCATTGACACGACCTCTCGCAACGATGTGCTGGACTATCTCGGAGGCAGCGGTCGCCTTGCGGTAATGCCCTGCCTTCGCGGCAACGCACCCATGCTGGCCAGCCAATGCATCGCACAGACCATTCCATTGATCGTGTCAGATCGAGGGGGGCTGCCGGAACTCGTTGCCGAGCCAGACCGCGCGGATGTTGTTTTCTCGCCGGTCCCGAGTGCACTCGCCGCGCATCTGATCAGGATCCTGGATCAAGGCGTGCGCGCCGCTCGTCCCGCAGTCGACCCGGAACAGAATCTGGCGATCTTGACGGGCGCGCACAATGCGCTTGCAGACCGCGCATTGCGGGATCGACTTGTTGGTCCGGCAACCCGCCAAACCTGGAACGGTATCCCCGCGATTACACGCTCAGCGCAAGACTGGCCGCTGGTCTCGGTCTGCATTGCTCATTTCAACAGACCAGCACTGCTTTACCACGCTCTGGACTCGATCGAGGCACAGACATACCCCAACATCGAAACAATTGTTGTCGACGACGGCAGCCATCAACCGGCGGCCCTCGAAGCGCTGGAAGCGATTGAAGCGCGCTTCGCCGAGACCGGCACCGGGCGTGTCATTCGCCAGCCCAATAGATATCTGGGCGCCGCCCGAAACGCAGGCTTGCGTGCAAGTCGGGGCGCATTCGCCCTGCTGATGGATGACGACAACATCGCCAAGCCCCACGAGATAGAAACCTTTCTCGCCGCCGCAGACCACAGCGGGTCGGACATTCTTTGCTGCTTCTCCGACACGTTTTCGGGCGATGGGCTGCCGGCCGAAAGCCCGGCATTTCCCGAACGCATCACACCGCTTGGCGATGCAGTCAGTCTCGGGCTGGTCATGAACTGCTTTGGCGACTCGAATTGCTTTGTGCGCCAACGCGTCGTGTCAGCGCTCGGCGGTTTCACCGAAGATTACGGCGTCGGTCGCGATGACCACGAATTCTTCGCCCGCGCCATCCTTCGGGGGTTCAAGCTCGCTGTGGTGCCCGAGGCCCTCTACTGGTATCGCATGTCCCCGGTCCGGCTGCGCGATGGTCATGTCTCTCAGGAGAGCGGTCCGCTTCGCGTGCTGAACGCCTATCTCGACAACTTGCCGCTCTGTATGCATGAGATCCTGCGTTTCGCCCAATCAGCGACGACAGCCCCGAGAGCGGCGGGCAACGTGTCCTTTCCGCCAGCGGCACGCGAAGCACTCGGCGCAGCGCTCCGCCAGATCGATCAGCTCGAGACATTGATGCGCTCACGGAAAGGCTGATCGAGCACCTGCCAAACCCGTACACGCCCAAAGCTTCCCCATAAACGCCCAAAAATCCTCAACTTTCGACGCGAACCCTGAACATGGATCGAACCTGATCCGGGCCGTTGTGCGATGGGGGAAATGGTGGACTTCCTTGTCTACGGCGCTCTGCGCTCGGGAACCACGGTGTTCAGACTGATGCTGAACGCACACCCTGATCTGCACAACCCAGGCGAGGCGGACTTTCTGTTCGACCACGTCCATCGGACGGGTGGACAGGCCGAGGCGCCTTGGCGCTACGACACGAGGGCCCTTCGTCTTGATCGTGTGTTCCGTCGATCCGGACTTCACACGCCGTGGGAACGGGAAGGGACGTCCCGCAATGGCGCAGCGAACCTGCAAGCGCTCCTGGCACAGTTCCGCAGATGTCCAGATGAATTGCTCTCCCTCAACGTTCATCGCCACATCGACAAGATCGTCGAGCTGCTCCCCGAAGTGAAGATCATCCATCTCTTGCGTGATCCGCGCGACGTTGCGCGATCCTGCATCGGCATGGGCTGGGCTGGTCGTCCCCACTATGGCGTTCAGGGCTGGATCGACACCGAACGGGCTTGGGACAGAATAGCCTCGAAGCTCGCGCCCGAGATGGTGCTTGAGGTTCGCTATGAGCAATTGATCGCCGACACCGAAGGCAGCCTGCGCGCGGTCTGCGCCTTTCTCGGCGTGCCGTTCGACGCGGCCATGCTTGGCTATCACAAGAACACCAACTATGCGGCGCCGGATACGCGTTTGATCGATCAATGGCGCACGGCGCTGTCAGAGCGCGATCTCGGACTGATCGAAGCAGGCCTCGGACCGCTGCTGGCCGCACGCGGGTACGCTCCGAGCGGCGTGCCTGCGATCGAGCCGGGCCTCGCGAGACGCGCCTGCGAACACTTGCAGAACAAGAGTGCCGTTTGGCAAAGCGCGGTTCGTCGCTACGGGCTGCGCCTCGTGCTGGGTGAGAAAGTTTCTCGCCGCTTCGGGCTCAGGACCGCGCACGAGAGGTACCGTCTCGAGATCGACCAGTTGATGGAAGCCGAGTTGAGATGACAACTGATCGGCACATCGTGATCACCGGACATGGGCGATCAGGTTCGAACCTGCTTCTGGACATTTTGGACTGCAGTCCGGAGACGCTCTGCCGCAACGAACTCAACCGACTGCGCTCCGGCGCACTTGCGGCTTTGCCCGACGGGTTTTTCACGCCCACCAACCCGGACCTGACAAATCAATGGTCGCAGGCGGTGAGGGTCGCCGCACGATGCCAAGGCGCACGCGACCGCTTGGATCAACATGGCAAGCGCTATTTTCGCTCAAAGCTTCGGACCCGAATTGGCCAACGCGTCATTGCGAGCAGACAGGCACGCCGACTTCTGTCGCTGGTTTCGTCAGATCTCAGAAGGGACGAATGGCCGTGCCCGGGCTTCTACATCGATCAGCTGGCGCTGAGCCGGACCGTCCCGGTGTTCAAGATTTTGCTCGCATCTGGCTGGATCGTTGACACGCACGCCACCCACCGAGAGCAGAAAGTGCTCCACATCATTCGCGAACCAACGGGTTTCATCCGATCTTGGCTCAACAGATACGTGGCGACGAGAAGAGGCGGCGCGGTGCAGGTCTTTGCCGACAATCTTGAGACACTTCCAAGGATCTTGCGTCACTTCGGAGAAGACCCGGCATGCTACCATACGTTCAGCGAAAGCGCTCTCATCGAGTCCGAACTTTGGCGGTGGCGCTACGTGAACGAAATCCTCATCAGCCAGCTCAGGAGCTCGGATCGCTACATGACTGTGGTGTTCGACGACATCAGCCAGCCCGCCAATGCGGACATAGATGGGATCTTCTCCTTTTGCGGTATCGAGATGACCGATGATGCGCGAGCCCGCATATCACTCATCGAGAACAAGCTGTTCTCAAGGCCCCATGCACGAAGCGTCGATGCTCAAGCCATCGGGGCCGCTGCAAGGAGGGTTCTGAAGGGCAGCGCGCTCGAGGCATATCTTGTGTGAATGCATCCAGCGACGCGATCCATCGCATGCACACCTGATGTTTTAACTCAATTTTCAGAAAGTTTGGCGTAAATCGACCAGCACGACGGAACGCGGCGGCACTTGTCGCCTGCCCATTGGGCACCAGCCGTCGTAACTCACCGACAAGAGGATTGCACACCATGGTCAAAGACCATTTCGCCAGCCAATCGGCTGGGTTGACTGCACCGGCTCAGAGATTGGTGGCCGTCACGCCGGATGATGCGACCGACTTTGCCGAGGGCCTGTCCCGTGGCCTGTTCGTCGGGGGTGCCGGTAGTGTTTCAGTACAAGATGCCCATGGCAACATCGCCGATCTTGAGTCTTCGGCAGGTCAGTATCACCCAATTCGAGTTATTCGCGTGCGTTCGACTGGCACAACCGCGACGGGACTCGTCGCGCTCTACTGACGATTAGCGGCGCCTCGCTTCTGCCAATCGGGCGGGCGCCGCGAACCTCTCCGATCCACTTGCACATCGCCCGTTTGGAGCTGAACCGATTCAGAACGCCGTCTTCTGGAACATCACCACCAAAACCGTGGTGACGAGAATGCGGAGATCGAACAACAGCGACCAGTTCTCGGTGTAGTAAATGTCGTGTGCAACCCTGTCGGCCATCTTGTCCAGGGTTTCGGTCTCACCTCTGAGACCATTGACCTGCGCCCATCCCGTGATCCCGGGCTTCACTTTGTGGCGTGCAAAATAGCCCCGTATCTCACGACCATACTCTTCGTTATGGCTTATCGCATGCGGTCGCGGACCCACCAGTGACATGGTGCCGTTGAGCACGTTCAGGAGTTGCGGGAGCTCGTCGATCGATGTTGCGCGGATGATGCGTCCAACCCGGGTCACTCGTGGGTCGTCACGCGTTGCCTGCTTGACGATATGGTCGGGCACCTCTTCGTGATGCATCGAGCGGAACTTGTAGATGTGGAACACTTGGTTGTTGAAGCCAAGCCGCTCTTGCATGAAGAACACGGGCCCACGGCTGTCGAGCTTGATCGCGATCGCGACGAGGATCAGCAAAGGTGACAACAAGAGCAAGCCGATGCTCGCCAGCAAATAGTCCTCGATCAGCTTGAGTACCGAGCTCCATCCTGCGATCGGACGCTGGACGACCTCGAACATCGGCATTTCGTGGAACGACCCCATCACGGGGCGGAAGGCGAGCTGGAACCCGACGAGGTCTGATGCGATGTAGACGTTGATCGGAAGCTCCTTCAGCTTCTCGATCGTAGACGTCACCTCGTGATCCGCCTGCCATGGCATCGCGATGACGACATCGTCTACCCGGCGGGTCCTGGCGTGCTCAATCAACGCCTCGAGGTCGCCCTTGACCTTGTGGCCTTCCACGGTCTCCCCAATCTGAGACTGATCCGCATCGAAGACACCGGCGACCGTCGTGAAATAAGGCTGAACCTTGTTGAGCCGGGCCAGGAACTGCCGCCCCTGCCGTCCTCCACCGAGCACGGCCATCGAGCGGCCGATCACGCTTCGTCGCGACAGAGCCCGCAGCACTCGACACGCGATGATGCGAAACGTGACCACGGCCGCGAAACTCGTGCCCGCGAACGTAAAGAGCCACAACCTGGAGTAGATGTCGGAGACCTTGAGCGAGAAGGCAATCGTCAGGAAGAACAGGAACGAGGTCACAATCGCGACGAGGATGAAATCAGCCCGACTGACCGGCCGCATAATCGCGTTGATGTCGTAGAGTTCGGCCCGATCCATCAGCACAGTGCTCACGAACAGAATGAACACCACGCAAAAACCGTATGGCTCTATCAGACTCGGGCTGTAGCGCATCACCGCGGCAAACGAGATGACCGCGGCGAACAGAATGGCAAGAAGATCGAATATACGAATCAGGCCGGGAATCACGGTAACTGAGTAGGTGTAGTCCCGCTCTGGTGGTGTCAGCCCGCGACTGGTGGTGCTTCCAGTGGAATGCTCAACCGCCATGTTTGAACTGTCCTCGCCGGGCAGATCGCCCTTGTAGGTTGCTGTGCAAGTGCGGCAAAACCATAGAGGAAACGCCCCTTCCTGCCAAGCACAGGGCGCGATCCGCTCTGTCATCAAGCGCGTTTCTACCGCGCTCATTTCTTGTATCGGCCGCCCCCAGTCAAGGAGGCGGCATTGTCATCAAGAGCCGTGAAAATTCACGACGAGAGGCGCCGGCGACCAAGCATGCCGACGCCCGCCATTGCGAGCGCGAGCAGGATCAGTGACGAAGGAACGGGATCAGTCACGACCAACTCATCGGGAACCGGTGCGGTCTGAGCAGGCGTCCCAGCCACAAGAATCGCCTGCGATTCGACTGCCTCGTCCATACTCTGAGGGAGCGCAGGCGCAATCTCGGTTTCAATAGAGCCATCCGTCGCGGCATACGCCGGCAGGGACAACGCGAAGGTCGCGGCAATGAGCGTAGCGCGCATTCCCGCTCCAAATGAACGATCAATAAAACAGGCCAACTTTCACACTTTCACGATTGGCAGACATTCACGTATCGGTAAAGCAGGCCCCACTCCACCCTCACCATGGGCAGCCCGCCTGTACAACGACGCAATCATACCGGCGCGAGATTACAGTCTTTAGCGAATTGCAAACTTGGGCGATTTCGTCCGCAGTATTTCCAGGCGCGTGACATTCTTGCCGCAGTGCAAAAAGCAGCGGCACCCCGCCCGGCATCTGGGCGAGAAGGCTATCCGGTTCTGATCTTGAACTGGCCCGCATTCTTCGCAACCGTCCCGACGGACAATGATCGGAGCGCCCGCTCGGAGAGATGTCCGATCCAGACGTCGTAAAGCACGGCAGGAAGCAGCAAAATCGCCTTCAGTTTCCGCAGTCCGCGCGCGTTCCATGCATTGCGCAATCTGCGGTACTTGTAGCGGCGCAACACCAGCGGCTCGTCCGACGCGGCAGCGCGTGCGATCAGCTCCTCGACCCATCCCGGATGGACCACGTTGCGCCGGCTGATTTCCTGCATGCGCTCCTCAAAGCTCGGCGGCAGCTTCGACACATCGTCGTAAATGATTCTATAGATCGCGCTGCTGATCGCCTGACGGACCTGATACCTCGTGATGTCGGCCAGCGTCACATAGACGGTGTGAAGATGATGCGTGTCCGGAACAACGTATATCCGGTCGGGGTTCTCAGGCTCGGTGAGCGCCGACGTCAGGATCATCGCGCACAGGAAGCCGTCTTGGGACAACAGCCCGGCGGGCAACGCCATCTTGCGCAGGATGTCTGCGCGGATGCAGTAGAACTGGCCACAAATCCTGTGCTGGTCGACGACGCCGGAGTTCTCGTAGAGCCGCATGAGTGCGCGGACCAGGCTGATCCTCGGCTCCCTCGGGAAGCAGTTTCTGGTCACGTCGCTGGTGACCCAGGTGTTCGGACGATCTCCAAGCGATCCAACACACCGCTCGATAAGATCGGACTGCGGCATCCGGATATCGGCGTCCATCATCATGACGTAGTCTTCGGTGTCATTCAGAAGGGTCGAGACGAAATGGTTCCAGGCGTTTGTCTTCCCAGGTGTCTCGATATCGTGCACAATTGGCGTGATGCGCGCAGGGTCGAATGACTCCGCATCGAAGCTCACCTGGCTGCACCGCACCGTACCATCCGTCGATCCGTTGGAGAGGACGTGGATCGAAATGCGATACGCTGTAGAGTCCATCACCGTTTGCTGACGCAAATCCCGGATCAGGCGCGGCAGCATCTTCTCTTCGTTGTGCGCAAAAATGGCGATCGCGATGTTCAACGTCATCGTGTTGCACGCATGTGCAGCACCCGATCATTGATCAGCGCTACGGCGCTCTCCCGCCCGGAATTGGCGTTCTTATTGGGCAAGCCTTCCAAGATATTGTCCGTAACCGGTCTTCATCATCGGCTCCGCGAGTGCGAGAAGCTGGGCACGATCGATAAAACCTTGCCGGAAAGCAACTTCTTCCGGGCAACCGATTTTCAATCCCTGACGATGTTCGATGGTGCGAACGAACTCCCCGGCTTCGATCAGGCTGTCGTGAGTGCCCGTATCGAGCCAGGCAAACCCACGACCCATCCTCTCAACCGCTAGCGTGCCCTCGTCGAGGTACATCTCAACGAGCGATGTGATCTCCAACTCGCCCCGTTCCGAAGGGGTGATCGCAGCCGCCATCGCAGGTGCTCGGCCATCGAAGAAATAGAGGCCGGTGACCGCGAAGTCCGACTTGGGCTGATTGGGTTTCTCCTCGACCGACACGGCGCGTCCATCCGCATCGAACTCGACCACGCCATAGCGCTCCGGGTCCGCCACCTGATACCCGAACACCGTGCCGCCGTGGGATTTTCGATCCGCCGACGCCAGAAGTTCGGGCAGCCCGTGCCCGTAATAGATGTTGTCGCCGAGCACCATCGCGGAAGGCGCCCCGGCAAGGAATTCCTCGGCAAGGAGGTAGGCTTGCGCAAGTCCGTCTGGCGAAGGTTGAACGATCCAGGTGAAGCTGATGCCCAGATCGCTGCCATCACCGAGGAGACGGCGAAACTGTTCCTGATCGTGCGGGGTGGTGATGACCGCGATCTCGCGGATCCCGGCCAGCATCAACACCGTGAGCGGGTAGTAGATCATCGGCTTGTCGTAGAGCGGCAGCAGCTGCTTTGAGACAGCACGCGTGATCGGATAGAGCCGGGTCCCTGAACCGCCCGCCAGAATGATCCCCTTACGCTGCATCGCGTGCTTCCAAATCGGCCAGAACGGCATCCAAACCAACGTACCAGTTCGGAGCTGAAATTCCGAACACCCCTGCGATCTTGGTGCAGTCGAGTCTGGAGTTGGTCGGGCGAGCGGCCGGCGTCGGGTACCCGCTCGTGGGGATGCCCTCGACCGCCACTTTGCGCCCGGCACGCAGGAAGATCTCGCGGGCAAAGTCAGCCCACGTCGTGTAAGGCGTTGCGGCAAAGTGATAAATGCCGGGCGCGCCGTCACCAGTTGCAAGGGTGCGTGCGACCGTGATGCAGGCAGCCGCAATATCAGATGCAGGAGTCGGACTGCCGTGTTGATCTTCCACCACGCGGAGCGCGTCGCGCGTCTCCGAAAGGCGCAACATGGTTTTCACGAAATTGTTGCCGTGCGCGGAGAAAACCCAGGATGTGCGCAGGATCGCAGCCGAGCCACCGGCCGAAAGGACATTGTCCTCTCCGTCGAGCTTTGTCCGGCCATAAGCGCTCAGCGGGCCGGTTGGATCGCTTTCGCGCATGGGGACCTCGCCCTCGCCCCGAAAGACATAGTCCGTCGAGATATGCACGAATGGCAGGCCGCGCCTGGCGCACGCGTCCGCCATTGCACCGGGAGCTTCCGCGTTGATCCGATGGGCGAGCGCTTCTTCTTCTTCGGCCTTGTCCACAGCAGTGTAGGCGGCCGCGTTGATGACGGCGTCGACGTCCGCATCTGCAATGTGTTTTGCACAGGAGAGTGGATCGGTGAGGTCCGCCGAGGCACGCGGCAGTGTCTGAATACTCAACTCAGCGCTCGTTCTCGCAGCCAGCTCCATCGCCACCTGCCCCGTACGCCCGAAAACTAAGATACGAAAACTCATGCTTTTAACCCCAAGCGCTGACCTACACCTTGCCGTTGTACCAACGCGCGCCACCACGTCTCGTTCGCCAGAAACCAATCGACGGTGCGCGCGAGCCCGTCTTGCAGTGTGACCGACGGCTCCCAACCGAGCTCGTCGCGAATCTTCGTCGCGTCGATCGCATAGCGGAAATCATGACCCGGACGGTCGGTCACAAATTCGATTAGGCGATCGTGCGGTGCGCCGGCCGGACGGCGCTCGTCCAAAAGCGCACAGATCGTGCGCACGATCTCGATGTTCTTTGACTCGGCGTTGCCGCCAATATTGTAGGTCTCGCCGATCCGGCCATCGTGCAGAACCCGGAGGAGCGCTATCGCGTGATCCTCGACATAAAGCCAGTCCCGCACATTCTCGCCTTTGCCGTACACCGGAATCGGGTTGCCGGCGAGGCCCGCGAGAATCACCACCGGGATCAGCTTCTCGGGAAAGTGGAACGGCCCATAGTTGTTCGAGCAGTTGGTGACCAACACCGGCATGCCGTAGGTCTCGCCCCATGCCCGCACCAGGTGATCTGAAGCCGCTTTCGACGCCGAATAGGGCGAGTTCGGATCATAGGGCGTCGTCTCACTGAACGCCGGGTCATCGGTGCTGAGCGAGCCGTAGACTTCGTCTGTGGAAACATGGTGGAAGCGGAATTCGGCTGGCTTGTTGCGCGCTTCCCAATAGCTCCGCGCTGCCTCCAACAGTGCGTACGTCCCCGTGACATTGGTTTCGATGAAGACTGCGGGACCATCGATCGAGCGGTCGACATGGCTTTCCGCCGCGAGATGCATCACGGCGTCCGGAGCGTGCTTTTCAAAGACATCGTCGAGGGCCGACCGGTCTCGGATATCGGTCTGTTCGAAGGCATAGGCCGGACTTCCGGCAACATCATCGACATTGGCAGGATTGGCCGCATAGGTGAGGGCATCGACATTGACCACTTGCAGACCGTCTGCAATCGCGCGCCGAACCACGGCCGAGCCGATGAACCCGCATCCGCCTGTCACCAGTACTTTCATAGGTACTCCTGCCCGCGCTGCGGATTTCCCGCTCGAGTATAGCACTCATGGGCCGCGCCGCGCGTGCCTGCCCCACTCAATTCAAGCGCTCTCATAGTCGAAGGGTGTGTCGAAATCATGGAAACGCTGTGCTCCGGCATCTTTCTCCGAAATCACCGCGGTGGCGGTGTCCACGCCCCAGTCCACGCCGATATCGGCATCGTCGAACTTGACCGCTCCGTCATGCTCGCGGCTGTACGGATTGTCGACTTTGTATTGAATCTCGGTGTCGGGTTCGAGGGTGGCGAAGCCGTGCAAGAAGCCCCTTGGCACGAGCAGCTGGACACCGTTCTCCCGTGACATCTCGACCGCGTACCACTTTCCGAAGGTTGGCGATCCGCGACGAACATCTACAGCGACATCCATCGCACGCCCCGCCGTGCAGCGCACCAGCTTGGTCTGTGCCATGGGCGGCGCCTGATAGTGCAGCCCACGCAGTGTGCCGACGGTTGCAGAGAAGGAGTGGTTGTCCTGACACCAGTCGAAGCTCAGCCCCTCCTGATCCCAAACCTGCCTGTTCCAGCTTTCGGTGAACCACCCGCGACCGTCGCCATGGCGCTTGGGGCGCACAATGAGAAGGCCCGGCAAAGTCGTCGCCTCGAACATCCGATGCAGCCTCCGAAAGCGCAGTTCCAAGAAATCGCGCCCTAGCTAGTGGAAGACGCGCAACTGGTCCAGCTTCGTGACCTCGCGACAATGCTGCTTTTGGCTGTGCGTGGCGAGAACTCCGCACTGAGCCCCAACCTTCGCGGATAGAGATTTTCAGGGCTGGGAAGCTTTCGTTCTCTCCGAGCGAAAACACAGCATTGACAGGCAATATCCTAAAATGAACTAAGTAAAACAAATTCACGAGGATGCGGCACAACAGAGACAAGCACGCCTTGATGTTGCCACTTCATCAACATAGCGGTGAATTGCGGCACAGGTTTTTGCCAGTATTTGGCCGCAACCGGGGGAAGGACAACGTGAAGCGGGGGAACGGGATGCACGATCGTTCAACGGGCAGTAAACAGTTTGGCTCAGCATACCAAAGTCGACATCGAGCTGGCAGCGTCGATCAGCTGGAAATCAATTCTCAGGATTCAACCAGTTTTCGCGCCCGCGCTAACGGTTGATTAACGATTTGGGAGTCTCATATGCCTATGGTTGATTTTCCTGTCAGACTGCTTCTCACCGGCTACGGGATTGCCGCGGCCGTCGCTGTCCTTCTAGGGGACGGTTTCATTAGCGGAGCGTTGATTTTCTGGCTCGGCGGTGCCGCATCAGTGATCATGCTGGCTGCAACGCCAGGGCTCAACCGGCCCTTTGTGCGCGAACAAATCGGCACCGAGAGTGGTGAGTACGCAGGCGCTCGCAACATCGTCTCCGAAGACGAACTCGCACTCTGGGATCGCGATCGTGAGCTCGAAGCGCTCAACTTCGCGGCCGGGATGGGTCGTGAGCAAGCGCCGAAAAAAGCAAAGCAGACCCGAAGCGCCTGACGAAAACGGAAAGACGCGCTGCGAGATAGCCTGCGCAGCGCGATCATCCGCGTTTCTCAAGACTCGGCTTAGCGAGGACTCCGCTTTGCGAGGATGCGTTGCAGCGTGCGCCGGTGCATGTTGAGCCGGCGTGCGGTTTCAGAGACGTTACGGTCGCATAGCTCGAACACCCTCTGGATGTGCTCCCAGCGGACACGGTCAGCCGACATCGGATTCTCGGGTGGGGGTGGCTTTTCCTCACCACTCGCTCGCAACGCTTTCTCGATGTCATTCGCATCGGCAGGTTTCGCGAGATAGTCGACGGCGCCGATCTTTACCGCAGCCACCGCGGTCGCAATCGCTCCATAGCCGGTCAACACGATGATGCGCGCACTTGGCCGCGCCTCGCGTAGCGCTTCGACCACATCGAGCCCATTGCCATCTTCAAGTCGCAGGTCCACCACGGCGAAGGCAGGCGGATTGGATCGGGCAATCGAGACGCCCTCAGCCACGGTTTCCGCCATCACGGGTTCGAATCCCCGCTTCTCCATTGCGCGCGCAAGCCGGATCCGAAACGGTGCATCGTCATCAAGGATGAGAATGGTGTCTTCCGATCCGACCGCCGGCCCCTGCGTGTTCATATGTAATCTTCCCCGGTCCTGAGCAAACTGTCTCCCCCAAGACACTTGCTATGTATCTAAGCCGATGCTTGTAGTTGGCAAAACACACCGCTGCAACCCGGTCTCCCAACCCATCGGAAAGTACCGCAATGCGCCTGGCAGCCCTGTCGGCCCCGCTCTTTGTCGTGCTGTGGAGCACGGGATTCATTGGCGCGAAGCTCGGTCTGCCTCACGCCGAGCCGATGGGTTTTCTCGCCTTGCGGTTCGCGATCGTCGCCGTCGTCCTGTGCATCTGGGCCGGCGCCGCCGGCGCTCCATGGCCCACATTGCGTCAGTCAGCCGACCAGGCGGTGATCGGCGTGCTGGTCCACTTTTTCTATCTGGGCGGTGTGTTCGTCGCGATCTCGTGGGGGATCGAGGCCGGGCTCTCGGCGCTCATCGTTGGTCTGCAACCTGTTCTCACGGCGCTGATCGCCTATCGAGTCTTGGGCGAACGGCTCGAATGGCGGCAATGGGCAGGCATGGCGCTCGGTCTCGCCGGTGTCGCTCTGGTGGTCCTGAGGAAGATCGATGCAGGCGTCGGTGACTGGCCGGGTGTGGCCGTTTGCCTGGTGAGCCTGGTCGGAATATCCGCAGGCTCAATCATCCAGAAGCGCCGGGCAGAGAACACCCCCATGCGCGCCGGAAACGCGATCCAGTTCGCCGCCGCCGCGGTCTGCTGCGCGGGTATCGCCCTAATGTTCGAGACCGGACAGATCGACTGGACGCCAGAGTTCGTCTTTGCGCTGGGATGGCTGATCGTGGTGCTCTCACTCGGTGCAGTGACGCTTCTCTACGTGCTCATCCGCAAGGGCGCTGCAAGCCAGGTTGCCAGCCTGTTCTTCCTCGTACCCCCGGTGACCGCACTCATCGCATGGGCTTTGTTCGATGAGCGTCTGGGATGGCTCGAGATTGCCGGAATGGCTGCAACGGCGCTCGGGGTCGCAATCGTGAACCGGCCTGAGCTGTTCAAAGCGCGCTGAGCACCCGCTCGACATCCCCGGCGATCTGCTCGGCCGGGAAGTCTCGTCTGAAGAGGGCGACAAGTCCCTCGTCTGGCACCACCAGATACGTAAACGCCGAGTGGTTCATCAGGTACTCCGAGCTGCTCTCGCCCGCGTCGACTTTCTGGTAGTAGACCCGATAGGATTTCGCGACGGCATCGATCTCGGCCTCGGTGCCCGTCAGGGCAATCATCTTCGGATGGAGCGCTTCAGCGTAGTAGGCGAGGTCTTCGGGCCTGTCGCGCGCCGGATCAACGGTGATGAACACGGGTCGGACGTCAAGACCGCGTTCTGCCAGCAAGTCGACGGCCTCCGCCATGACCGCCGTGTCCACCGGACAGACGTCCGGACAGTACGTGTATCCGAAGTAGATCAGCGTAGGTCGGTCGATCACGGCCGTATCGGTCATCTTGTCGCCGGTATGCGCCGTAAGTTCGAACGGACCGCCGATGTCGGAGCCCTCGACATTCACCATCGCAGGCGAGAGTTCCACCCCTCCGGGACGCAAGGTCAGCACGATCGCAGCCGCACCCGCGACGACAATGACCATGGCAGCGAGCACGATCATCAGTCTCTGCATGGGAAACTCCCTTGTCCGCACACCCCCCAAGAAGTCACGCTCATGGAATATTGCAAGAGGCCCTCTGCCGCAGTTGGTGCTTTTCTTTGCCCCGCACCGACCCGATAGTGCGTCCATGAACGAGGCTTCTGTCACGCCGCTGTTTCACGCCCGCGCCCGGGGAGATTGGGTTCGGCTGAGAACCCTGGTCACGCTGCGCTGGATTGCGATCGCCGGGCAGGCGGGCGCGGTCCTGATCGCATCCAAGGTGCTTGGCTTCGCACTGCCCCTGACACTCTGTGTGCTCGTGATCTCTGCGTCGGTTTGTTTCAACGTGATCGCACACCTGATGAACCCCTCCGAGCGCAGGGTGAGTGAGCAGGGCACACTGTGGTCTCTGTTCTTCGATCTCGCCCAACTCGTCGGGCTGCTCATGCTGACCGGTGGCTTGAACAACCCGTTCGCGCTGTTGATCCTTGCACCGGTCACAATCGCGGCAACGGCGCTTCGTCAGCGTTCGACTTTTTGGCTTGGCCTGGCAGCGCTGGCCTCGGTGCCGATGATGTCGTTCGTGCACATTCCGCTCCATCTTGCGGACGGAACCGCGCTGCAGGTGCCCGAGGTGTTCCGGCACGGAATTGCCGCAGCGATCGTGATCGGCATGCTGTTTCTGGGCCTCTATGCACGGCGCGTCACCGCGGAAAGCTTCGCCATGTCCGAGGCACTCAATGCGACGCAAGTGGCGCTTGCCCGCGAGCAGCGCCTTGCCGCCATCGGTGGCATGGCAGCGGCAGCGGCCCATGAGCTCGGCACGCCATTGGCCACGATCAAGCTGGTTGCAGGCGAGCTTGAACGCGAGCTCGAGGACAACCCGGACCTTGCCGAAGACGTCGCTCTGATCCGCCGCGAGGTCGAGCGTTGTGGCGCGATCATGGCCGATCTTGGCAAGGGTGGACGCGACGACAGCCACGTGAAACTCGCACCAATCTCCGCAGTGGTCGAGGAAGCCGCGCGCCCGCACCTGGGGCGCGGGACCAATATTCTCACGCGCATCAACGGTGTCGAGAATGACGTTTCCGGAGAGCCGCAACCCACCGTGCGCCGCAGTCCGGAGATCATTCACGGACTGCGAAACCTGATCCAAAACGCTGTGGACTTCGCGAGAACCACAGTCTGGATAGACATCGAATTCGGAGCCGATGAACTGACCATTGCGATTGGTGACGACGGCCAGGGCTTCGCGCCTGACATATTGCCACGATTGGGAGAGCCCTATGTCTCGAGCCGCGCGCGCGGGGATCGACGCACCGCCAACGACGGCTACGACGGCATGGGGCTTGGTGTCTTCATCGCACGAACGCTACTAGAGCGGACAGGCGCAAGCATCTCGTTCGCCAATGGCTCCGACCCGCGCGAGCGTCGCAGCACCGCGCAAACACCCGCATCTGTATCACGTCCGTCGGGCGCTGTTATCGAATTGTCCTGGCCGATTGAAGTAATGGCGGTCGAACGGAGCGACGAACGACGCGCGTTGGGAAAAAACTCTCGGTTCACGCTCTGATTTACCATACAGAAACCAATCTTACGAAACATCGAAGTTATTCCTTTGCGTGATGTGTTTTTCTGATGCAATCTGAGCGCGAGCTCTGTTAGAGCATCCGCACGGACTCGAAAGGCTCTTCGGTTGACGATGGATGGTCAGATAATCCTCAACCAAGACGATCTACTTATCATTGGATCGCTCGCACTGATTGTTCTGGTGGTGATCGCGTGGCGGCTCTTCTACGTCGCCCAGCGTTCCAGCTCGGAGTATGATCTGTCCGATGGCGCCGTGCTCATCGCAATAGATGGCCGGATCCACCAGATGTCCGATGATGCATCGGCCCTTTTGGGTGATTGTCAGAGCCAGTCCGTTGCCGACGTATTGGGTCAACTGTTCCCGGAGGATCGCGTGCGTGTGCGCGACGCGATCGGCCAGCTCGAGATAACAGGTTCGCCCGTTTACGAAATTCTGCGCACGGCCGACAACACGGCCTACGAGGTGATAGGCAAGCCCTATGGTGCACTCCTGCGCCTCGTGCTGCGCGAAGCATCCGGGCTTGATCAGCGTCTGCGAGAAGCCAGCGCCCGGATCGAAGCCGCAGAATCCTTGCTCACCGAGCGTAGTCTCGAGCAGGAAACCCTTTCGGCGCTGATTGCGGATGCGCCGATTATCACGTGGCGCAGGACTGCCGAGGGCAAGCTGATCTGGTCCGCGGGCAAGGTGCGTACACGGTCGGCACTGGTCACTGCCGCACAGACAGTGGATTTGATCGTTGCACGCGCGCGGCTCAGCAATCGTCAGCTGCAAGTGGTCGGGCAACCTCAGAAGTCCAGGGTTGAGGTGGTCGCCGATGACAGCGCGGAGACGATATCGCTCCACGTCGCCGAGATTATGGGGCCGGACAACACCCGCCTGGGGTTTGCGACAGATGCCGGCACGGCGGCGGCGGCAGAACGCACGCTCACGCGGTTTGTCCAGACGATGACCGAGACATTCGCCCACCTCACAGTGGGTTTGGCGATCTTCGACCGCAACCAGACGCTCGCGCTGTTCAATCCAGCGCTGGTGCAGATGTGGCAAGTTGAGCCTGCATGGCTCGCCCGCCGGCCGTCCCTTCGGGATATCATCGATGAGTTGCGCGCAACCAGGCGGCTCCCGGAGCTGAAGGACTTCCACAAGTGGCGCGACCAACTCCTGAACCTTTTCGACAACACCGAGGCAGCTGACTACGAAGAGCTCTGGCACCTTGCCGATGGCTCCAACATCCGCGTTCTGGCACGCCCGCACCCTCACGGCTCGCTCGCCTTCATCTTCGACGATGTCACCGAACGCATGAAGCTGGAGCAACGCTACCGGCACTCGATCGACCTGCGCCGCGCAACTCTTGATCGCCTGAACGAGGGGATTGCGGTCTTCGGCGCGAACGGGCTTCTCGAGTTCGCCAACCAGGCGTTCCATCAAATCTGGGACATCGACAGCGAGACGGTGCATCCGGCGATGCATGCGCGCCAGCTTGTGGGCCTGTGCGAACAGCTCACAGTCGAGACCGAAGTCTGGCGGCGGCTCTACAGCTTCATAACGGGCGAGGAGAGCAGACGGGCTTGGACTGCGCGCCTCACGATCGGTTCGGGGCGCATCCTGACCGCTCGCTTCGCGCCGCTGCCCGATGGATCGACCATGGCCGTGTTCTCCGACATCACGGACTCCGAGCGGATCGCGCTTGCGCTTCACGAACGCAACGAAGCGCTGGAAGTCTCCGAGGAAATGCGTTCCGCGGTGCTCGATCAACTCTCGCAGAAGCTGCATGCGCCACTCGAGCGAATTCTCGATGTGGCAGATGCCATCGGAAACCAGGACGTAGGAAGCGGCAGCCTTCCTCTTTCGGATCAGGCGGAAGAGATCGCCAGTGCCGCGCGCGACGCACTGGATGCGATGAAGGATGTGACCGAGCTTTCTTCCCTAGCACTCGAAGGCATCGAAAACAGCACGATCGAAATTGACCTCGCAGAAGCCGTTATGGCGGCGCACCGGTTGCTAGAACGACGCGCCGAGGAGGCGGGTGTGGTCCTAACGGTCGATGTGTCAGCATACAATGGGCACGTCTTCTGCGATCCGACAAGGTTGCGTCAGATCATCTTCAATCTTGCAGCAGACGCGATCCAGTGTTGCGATGATGGCGGGCGTGTGATCCTTGGCGCAGCGCTCACGGACACAGGATTTTCCGTATTCACATGTGAGCGCCCACCGTTGAAAAATGTGCAGGCCCGGCCGTCAGTCGAACGCGCATCACGCACCTTGGGTCTGGTGCGCCGCCTCGTTGAGCGCGAGGGTGGTGAGATCAACATCGGCGAGGGCAAGGACCCTCCGCAGGTCCGTGTCGTCTGCACCTTCAACAGTTCAGCACTTTCGGTGGACGAGGACTCTGTGCCCGGCGATGGACGTGGAGGGACAATCACCTTGATGCAGAGCCAAGAGCCTCCGAAGCCGGATCGCTCGAGTGCCGCGAACTGAGCGGCCGGTTCAGACAGCGGCTTTTGTCGATGTACGTGGCAGTAAACCGGCAACCGCGATCACGACCACCAGCGTGTAACCAAAATCCAGCATGATCTGGATCAGCAATGGCACCACCGAAAGATGTGCGTAGTCGACAATCAGCCACGCGAGCGTCGTCGGCACGAAATCCTGCAAAGGTTCGGGCGCGGCGATTGGCGGTGAGACCGCGATCGACTCCCTCGCAGTTTCGCTCTGAAGCAGCTCGAGCTTGTTCAGCACAGGTTCTACGTCGAGTGCCGCGAGCAGCCCGATCTCATCGCGCTTGCGGTTGATCGCGCCGTAAATGGCTTCGGAACGCTCGATCAACCGATCGGCCGCGGCCTCCTGACGCACTTGACCATCCAGAAGCGCCAGCTCTGCCTGGTGTCGCGCCTGCAACTCCATGCGCTCGGCCAGAACGTCGTCCAGTTCTTCTCCCACCTGGCCGAGCAAGGCGATGTCGGTCGCCAGATCGAGTCGGACCTCGTCGACCCGCACCTCGCGTGGCAATTCCAGAGGAGCGGTCGCCCAGATCTCCCGGATCTGCGAAAGACTGATGCGCTTTTCGTCGATCCCATCCTGAAGCACGCGAAGCGCAACCCGTTGACCGGCGTGTCGCGCATCCTGCGAGATTGGAATCTGAAGGCGCTGATCGATGGTGTCGATGATGATTTCAGGCGTTCGCCCTGACGCCTCGATGAGGTTGGCCCGCATCAGTCGAAGCGTTGTCAATGCGCCATCGAGATTGAGCGCACCAAGCTTCTTGTTCGCATCTATGGCCGACAGCTCGGCCTGCTGCGTGTGGTAGCTCCGTCGTTCGCTGAGCCGTTCCCAAAGCGAGAGGTTCGACTTGAACGCATCGAGGCTAATCTCAAGCTCCCTGACGACCCGTCCCCGTCCCGGAAGCTCCGAGAGACAGCCTTGCGCCTCGCACGCCGTGTAGCGTTCAAAAAAGCCTGCGCCCTCCTGGAGAAAAACCTCCAGTCGTTGGGCGCTGGCGTCGTTCTCGCGCTGCCGGTCAAGCTCACGCCTGAGGCTTGAGAGATAGGCTTGAAGGCTTTGCACACGCGCGATCTCGAGTTCGGATGCGAGCTGCTCGCGCAGGTTGGTGACTTCGCGCTGCGCGTTGACAAGCGTTTCGTTGTCGAACTGCTCGAACCCCGCCAGATAATTCTCGGTCTCACGCAGTGAGAGACGCATTTCTTCACGGGTCGCAAGCTCGCCGTTCCACATGATGAAGGCAGTGTAGGTCGATGCAACGCCGAGGAGCATCACCAGCGCGAATATCCGGACGGGGACGGGCCGCTGCTTGCGCACCTGTGCAACCGCGGCGGTGGAGAAGCCCCAGATGATCACCGCCATCAGAAACGAGGCCGCGACGGCCAGAACATCGTTGCTCATGAACGGCAACCGCAGCCAGTCCGGAAGCCCGAACCACCCCGGTGTCGGGAGCGCCAAGGCAAACCACTCGATGTTCTCTTGCCTCAGCCCGAGATAGATCTTCACACCCAGATATGACGTCACGAAACTCGCCGCCTGTGCGATGAACGTGATCACGGGCGTCCAGATCAGCAGCCGCGCAGTGACCGGTCCAAAGACTTCAAGCTCGGTGCGGCGCTGATCCAACATCGCGTCACGACGCTCATCACGGTGCGCAAGCTTGCGCCGACGCGCCTCTTCTCGGGCCTCGCGCTCGGCCCTGAGGGCCGCGTTGAACTCGTCGTCGGGCAGACGGCTGCCGCGCAGACGCCGCCAAGTCTCTGTGCCGCCGATCCATCGCAGCAGCAGCCAGCCTGCGCCTATGATCACGAGCACCAACGCGCAGAGGGCAAAGACGATGACCGGAAACAATGCAGCGATGGCGAGGTAGGTGAGCAGCGCCGAGACCGTATCCTCCTCAAACCGGCCGTCGGACCAGACGCTCGGGGCAAACCCCGTCCAGTTGCCGATCACAACACCCAGCAAGCCGAGCGGCAGTACAAGGATCAAGGCAATGCGTTGCAGTCGACGGTAGAGGCGCTCGCGATGGGTCTCATCGTGTACGGCAAACTCGAGCTCTTGCACCAGGCGCCGAAGGTAAAGCGCGCCGACCATCAGCATCGCAAAGAGCGACGTGTACACAGAGAAGAACGAAACTGTGGGCGTTTCGAGAGTGCTCCAGGACGACATGGGCGGGGCGATCCCGAACGCCTCGCAGACGAACACGCCGAAGACGAAAACCGAGATCATCGCGATGAGCGTCCGGTTGCTCGTTGCAAGACCCTGAACGAGCGCGGCGATGCGGCGAGAGAACCAGCCTGTGATCACGAGCAAATAGGTCAACGTTGCCAGCACGCTCAACGCAAGCCAAAGCGAGATCAGGAACCGGTCGCTGAGGTCAGGCGACAGCAGGGACGGCGCTTCGTGCGCGACCCAAAAGATGGCGCCAATCAAGAATGCACTGGCGAGAAAGGCACCTGCGAGGTGCTTTGGGGTCATTTGAACAGGATCACTGTCGTTGTCGTCCAAACGATCGGACACTATGCACTCCCGCCCATCCAGGGCTTCAGGGTCACGCCACAAACCGGTCTCTCAACGAGACCACATGCCTCAACCCGATGACAAATATCAATCAAGTTGGTCCGAAATCATACGACGCAGTGCAGGGCCGGTGCAACTTGGCGAGTCACGTCCCAGCATTCGGCGCGAGACCTTTAGCGTATGGGTGTGGACGGGCGACGGCAGAACGACCGAATGTGTTGTGTCGAAAGTGAGATGACTTGGCCGACGGCAGGACTTCAGGCATACACTGTCCAACTCATTTGCGATCCTTTGCAAACGTACGTGGATTGCGCTCGCCCTGTGTGGCGAAGGTTTCGAAGTGCGCTTCAGCCACCGATCATCGGTACGCTGGGCGCGCGGATTGATCGCTGATACTTCCTGTGGGCAGCGGCTTTGCGTGGCGTTGGACGGCTTCGCTGCTCGAAACCAAAGCGCGCGAAACACGCGCGTGTGGCATGGGTTCTGCACCGACAATCGCGTGGTCAGGGTGTCCGAAAGATTTCCTGACTTTTTCTATCAACTATTGACGGAGTAAAACTGTCAGGTATTTTGCCCCCAGGAATTCGTGAGGAGCCAACTATGCATCGCAGCTTAACAATCGCGGCCCTGACCGCGCTCATCGCCTTGCCTACACTCGCCGCCGAGGTGAACGTCTACTCCTACCGTCAGCCCGAACTGATCGACCCGCTGACAGATGCCTTCACCGAGCAAACCGGTATTGAGGTCAACACGGTCTTTCTGCGGAAGGGCCTGCTCGAGCGGCTAGAAGCCGAAGGCAATCGCAGCCCGGCCGACCTGGTGTTCACGGTGGACATCTCGCGGCTGACGGAGCTTGTGGATGCAGAATTGACCCAACCGGTCACCTCCGACACGTTGAGTGCGAACATCCCAGCGGAGATGCGCGATCCTGAAGGACGCTGGTTCGGACTGACCGCGCGTGCACGCCTGATCTATGCCTCCAAGGACCGCGTCCAGCCCGACGAGATCACGACCTACGAAGACCTTGCGGACGCCAAGTGGCAGGGACGGATTTGCACGAGACCGGGCGGGCATGCCTACACGTTGGCGTTGATCTCTGCGCACATCGCTCATCACGGAACGGACGCCACGAAGACCTGGCTCGAGGCTGTGAAAAGCAACCTTGCACGCAGGCCGCAAGGGAACGATCGCGCCCAGGTCAAAGCGATTTGGGCAGGAGAGTGCGACATCTCTCTTGGCAACAACTACTACATGGCCGCGATGCTCAATGACGAGGAGCAGAAGTCCTGGGCAGAGGCGGTGAGCGTGGTGTTTCCCGAGTTCGAGGAAGGCGGCACCCACATGAACATCTCCGGGATGGCCATGACGAAGGCCGCTCCGAACCGCGAAAACGCCCTGAAACTTATGGAGTTTCTGGCCAGTGCCGAGGGCCAGAAGATCTATGCCGACATCAACGCCGAGTATCCTGTGCTGAGCACCGTCGAGGCCTCCGAACTGGTCGAGAGCTGGGGAAGCTTCAAACGTGACGACATGGCTCTAACAACGATTGCGAAACACCGCGCAGAGGCGGTGCGGCTCGTTGAGGAAACCGGTTTCGACAACTAGCCCATTGATCTGATCACCAAGCGTGCCGGGTCGACCGGCGCGCCCGCTCGCACAGACAGTCGCGCAGATGTCACGATTGAAGGCGAGACTGCCGCTCCGGTAAGGGCACCGGAGACTGCATGAAAATCACCATCAGCCAACTGCGCGTCCTCGAGGCGGTTTCCAGAACCGGAAGCTTTTCACTTGCCGCCAAAGAACTCGGGATCGCGCAACCCTCCGTCTCGACACAGCTTCGCACCATCGAAAACCAGAGCCGTTCACGGCTGCTATCGCGCGAGGGTCACACGGTGACACCGACGCGGCTCGGTGCTCGCATTCTGCCCAAGGTTCGAGCACTGGTCTCGCTTGCGGGCGAACTCGAAGCGATCCTCGCAGACGAGCGTGCACTCGAGAACGGCGTGCTCCGTGTCGGTTACTCGGCGCATCAGTTCTCGATGCCGGTGATCTCACGGTTCATGGCCGCATACCCGGGCGTGAAAGTCGAAGCCAGATCGATGGCATCGCTTGATCTGATCGAGCTATTGGACCGCGGGCGCATCGACGTCGCGTTCATCACCGCGAAGACACCGCCCGCACGGTTCGTCAGCAACAAGCTGCGCACCGATGAAATCGTGCTAATGGTGCCATGCGAACACCCCTTTGCAGGTCGCACGGATGTGGCGTGGCGCGAACTGGAAGGACAACCCTTGATTCGCCGTGAGGAGTCCTCCGCAACACGCAAAATCTTCGACGACGCCGTCGAGGCAGCAGGGGTCAACCTGCGCACTCTGCTGGACCTGGGCTCCTGGGGATCCCTGCGCGCAGCTGTGATTGCGGGCATCGGCGGCTGTGTTGTGCTGCACGGAGAAATCGCACTGGAGGACCAGGTCTCGTTTTTCCGCATAAACGACAAAGCGTTGTGGGCAGCACACTACATCGCCTGCGCACCGGAAATGCGGAACGTAGCGGCAGTTGACGCAATGTTTGGCGCTGCTGGCGGCGAAGATTGACATCTTTGCGACGGCACGAAGCGTATAATATTTATCTATATTTTCGCTCGTTTTATTTAAATGTCACACTTCTGAATGATGGTGACGCACTTCAAAGAAACATCGCGGGGAGTTCACAGATGTTCCGATCCACTCACCTCGGGCTGCTCTGTGGGGCGGCGGCTGTCGCACTTACGAGCGCCGCTCATGCAACCTGTCCGCCAGCGACAGTTGCCGATATGAAAGGGCTCTCGTCCGAGTATCCGCAGCAGTTCGAGCTGGCGGAGTTCGAAGCCGCCGGAAGCTGCGAGCTCGCGTTTTCCGAGAGCCCGTCGATCGGCGAGATGAATGCGCGGATCACCGGCAATGCCGAGTTGCCCGCACTTGCCGAGCGTTTGCCCGAAGAGCCGCTCGTCGTGGCCCCTTACACGGCAATCGGGACCTATGGCGGTGTGATCACCGGGCTGTCAAAGGGCACGGAATCGGGCACGTCCGACCTGCTCTCGGTGCGGCACGTGAACTTCGTGCGCTATGCGGATGACCTCCAGAGCGTGGTGCCGAACATCGCCAAGGCCTGGTCCTGGAACGACGATTATACGCAACTCACCATCACGCTGCGCAAGGGGCACAAATGGTCTGACGGCGCGCCTTTCACTGCCGAGGATGTGGTCTTCTGGATGGAAGACATCATTCTCAACCCGGACGTCTACGAGAAAACCCCCGACCGTTGGCTGTTCTCTGGCGAGCCAGTCAGCGTCACGGCCGTCGATGACGTGACCGTTCAATTCAACTTTCCGGTTGCGACCCCAGGGATCCTGAACCGCTTCGCCGTGGATTACGGTCAGCCGTTCCAGCCCAAGCATTTCCTTGGCCAGTTCATGCCCAAGCACAACCCCGATGCCGACAAGCAGGCGCAGGAGCTGGGCTTTGCCAATGGTGCGGAAGCGGTCGACTTCTACTACGGCGGTTCAGACTGGAAGGACGTGCCCTCACCGCTCCTGAAAGACGCTGCCAAAGCCGAAAAGATCGGTCGCACGGTCGTCCCGACGCTGGAAAGCCACATCCTGGTGGAAGAATCGGCCGAAGGCCGCAAGATGGTCGCCAATCCCTACTTCCACATGGTGGACACGGCCGGCAACCAGCTTCCCTACATCCCGGAGATCGTCGAGACCTATATCGGCGACAAGGAAGTCCAGAACCTCAAGATCATGAACGGTGAGGTGGTCTGGAAGCAGCAGGCGATCTTCCTCGAGGACTTCCCGCTCCTGAAGGAGAACGAGAGCAAAGGCAACTACACGGTCTCGTTCGCACCGACCTTCGGCGAGAACGTCTTCTTCTCGTTCAACCGCACCCACAAGGACGAAGCGCTGCGCGAGATCTTCAATGATGTGCGCTTCAACCGGGCAATGTCTCTGGCCATTAACCGCGACGAGATCAACGAGATCGTCTATCTCGGCCAGGGCACGCCGATGCAGGGTGTTCCAGCGGAACCGAAAACCGTTGGCTTCATCTCGGCAGAAACGCTCAGCAAGGACATCTCCTACGATCCCGATGCGGCGAAGGCACTGTTGGCTGAAATGGGGCTGACGGACTCCGACGGGGACGGAACACTCGAGCGCAAGGACGGAAGTCCTCTGGTCGTGCGTCTGGTGTACTCGAGCCAGGGCGTGCCGGTGAAGATGATGGAACTGGTGCGTGACTACTGGTCGGCCGTTGGCGTGCGCATCGATGTCAAGGAAGTCACCTCGGACGAGTACCGTGCCGCAGGTAACAACAACGATCTCGATCTGACCACCTGGAAGTATGACGGCAATGCCGGGCCGACCATCAGCCAAGACGTGACGGTGTTCGTGCCGCCCTTCGGCGACTACTTCAACCCGGGCACCGGTGCTGACTGGGCCGCCTGGAAGACCACGGACGGCGCGGAAGGCATCGAGCCTCCGGCGGACATCAAGAAGCTCTGGGATCTTTCGCAGAAGTTCATCCAGGTCGAGATGGGCACGGACGCGTCCAATGAGATCGGTGCCGAGATCGTCAAGATCCACACCGACAATATGCTCAAGATCGGAACTGTTGGCGATATCGTGGCACCGTTCATGTACCGAAACGATCTGCAGAACGTGAAACCGATCACGGCCAAGACCTACGACTTCTACTGGGTCTATCCGTACCGGCCCCAGCAATGGTTCCTCGCGAACTGAGGACTTGACCGGCGCGGCCCTCGACCGGGGGCCGCGCCTTTCGTTCCAGCCGGGGCCGGGGGGACACGATGCTCCGATTTACGCTTGAGCGCTTCGCCGGGATGATCGTGACGATGTTTTTCGTCTCGATCATGGTCTTCATCATCATGGAGATCCCGCCCGGCGACTATGCCGACCGCTATGCGTTCCGGAAGTACTCAGGCACGGGCGTCAACGTCACTGAAGCCGATATCGAGGCGATCCGGCGCGACCTCGGCCTCGATAAACCGATGGTATTTCGGTACTTTGACTGGATCGGCGGGATTGTTCTGAGAGGCGACTTCGGGCAAGCCTTCGCCTTCGAAACCTCGGTGATCAAGGTTATTGGAGACAAGGGCTGGCTGACGCTCGGGATCTTGTTCTCCACGCTGATCATCACCTATCTGGTCTCCATCCCGATCGGCATCTACGCCGCCGTCAAGCGGGGATCGGCCACCGACTACGGGCTTACGGTGTTCTCCTATCTCGGGCTGGCGTTGCCGAATTTCCTGCTGGCACTGATCCTGCTCTATTTCGCCAACAAATGGTTTGGCGCAGATATCGGCGGGCTGTTCTCGGCAGAGTACGCAGACGCGCCCTGGTCTCTGGGCAAGGTCTGGGACCTGATCGCGCATCTCTGGCTGCCGGCGTTCGTCCTTGCCTGGTCGGCGGTGGCCTATCAGCTCCAGACCGTGCGCGCCACGATGTCCGACGAGCTCAACAAGCTCTCCGTGATGGCCGCGCGCGCGCGAGGTGTGCCCGAGACGAAACTCCTCATCAAGTATCCCGCGAGGCTCGCGATCAACCCGGTGGTCTCGACGATCGGGTTCGACGTGAACCGCATCTTCTCCGAATTGCCGATTGTCGCGGTGGTGCTGGGTCTGACCGAACTCGGCGAGTTGCTGCTGAAGGCCTATCTCGACCTCGATATGTACGTTGCGGGCGCGATCTTGCTCCTGCTCACATTCATGATCGTCTTCATGAACTTCCTGTCAGATCTGCTGCTGGCGTGGCTCGACCCGCGCATCAAGCTGGGAGGCTGAGCCATGACAGAGACGACCGACAGCGACTCCGACGACCTGACCCCGAAGCAGAAGCGTGCCGCCGAACGCGAGCGTCAGCGGCTGCTCAAGTACTACTCGGCATCGCAGTGGACGCTCATCTGGTGGCGGTTCCGCCGTCACCGCACCGCTATGGTCGCTGCAGCACTTTTGGTGTTCATGGCCATCCTCGGCGTTTTTGCCGAGTTTGTAGCGCCTTACGGGCCCACGACGCGTGATACCAAATACATCGATGGTGCACCGCAAATACCGATGTTCTGCGACCACAACGGTTGCTCATCGCAGCCTTTCATCCACGGTGTGAAAACCGAGCGGGACAGCGTCACCCTCCGCGCCATTTCGGTGCCTGATCCGGAAACGCGCATCTATGTGAGCCTGTTTGCCGAGGGCGAAAAGGTATGGGTCCTTGGCTTCATCCCGACATCGACGCACCTGTTCGGGCTGGACGATCCGGACGCGAAGCTGCACCTCTGGGGCACTGACGACCTCGGGCGCGATGTCTTCTCACGCACGATCTACGCGACACGAACGTCGCTGAGCATCGGCGTGCTCGGGGTGCTGATCTCCTTCGTACTGGCGCTGGCGATCGGCGGGGTGGCAGGATATTTCGGCGGGCGCATCGACTCGATCATTCAGCGCGTGACCGAGATCATCCGCGTGGTGCCCATCATCCCGCTCTACATGGGCCTCGCCGCGGCCATGCCCAAGGAGTGGTCGACGACCCAGGTCTACTTCGCCATGACCTTGATCCTCGGCATGTTCGGATGGCCAACGTTGGCGCGACGCATTCGGTCGCAATTGCTCTCGATCAGAGGCGAAGACTATGTGGTGGCGGCGCGCCTGGCCGGCGCGCGACCAAGGCGCATCATCACCCAGCACATGCTGCCGAGCTTCACAAGTTTCATCATCGTCGATCTGGTGATTTCGTTCCCGTACATGATCCTGTCGGAAACGGCGCTGTCCTTCGTCGGGCTGGGATTGAGACCACCAACCGTATCCTGGGGTGTCCTGCTTCAACAGGCACAATCGATCCGGGCCATCGAGCAGACGCCATGGCTCTTTATTCCGGCCGTTTTCGTGGTCGTCGCCGTTCTTGCCTTCACGGTCATCGGCGACGGATTGCGTGATGCGGCCGATCCCTACTCGGAAACGAAGTGAGGGCTGCGCGATGGACAAGATGCTAACCGTCGAGAATCTCTCAATTTCCTTTCGCACGGATGAGGGACCGATCACCCCGGTCCAAGGCGTCAGCTTCAGCGTGGAAGCCGGCAAGACGCTGGGCCTTGTCGGCGAATCCGGATCGGGAAAATCAATCTCTACGAAAGCCTTGATGCGACTGCTGCCAAGCTCGGCGACACTGGGCGAGGCCACGCGCATGCACTACCGCGCCAAGGATGGGAGCAAGATCGAAATCGAAAGTCTCAATCCCAGCTCGAAAGACTGCCGCATGCTGCGCGGCGGTGAGATCGGGATGATTTTTCAGGAGCCGATGGCGTCGTTCAGCCCAGTCTACACGGTTGGCAACCAGATGATCGAGGCAATCCGGCTGCACCGCAACATGGGCAAGCGGGAAGCGCGTGAGTTCGCGATCGAGATGCTCGACAAGGTCGGGATCTCGAGCCCGGCCACCCGTATCGACCAGTACGCCCACGAGATGTCCGGCGGTATGCGTCAGCGTGCGATGATTGCGCTGACCCTGTCCGCCGGGCCGCAGCTGCTGATCGCCGATGAGCCAACCACTGCGCTCGACGTCACGATCCAGGCGCAAGTGCTCGAGCTGATGCGCGGCCTGCAGCGCGATCTCGGAATGGGAATGATCTTCATCACCCATGATCTCGGTGTGATCGCGCAAATCGCCGATGAGGTCGCGGTGATGTATCTCGGTACGATCGTCGAGCGCGGGCGAACCCGCGACGTGATCCGCAACCCCCTGCACCCCTACACAAAAGGGCTTCTGGATGCGATCCCGAGCCTCGACAGCCTCACAGACCGTCTGAGCCCGGTGCCGGGGGACATTCCGAGCCCACACGCCCGGCCGACGGGGTGCCCGTTCCACACCAGATGCACGATGGCCGTGCAGGGCGTCTGCGATCGCCGCGTGCCCGTCGAGAGCCAACCGGAAGACGGGCGGGGCGTGCGTTGCTGGCTCCATGATGAAATGGGAAGGACGGCGGCATGACCGAGACCCTGATCGAGGTCAGGAACCTCGAGGTCCGCTTTCCCATCAAGACCAAGAAGCTCTTTCGCACCGAAGTGGTCGACTTGCGCGCGGTAGACGACGTCTCGTTCGATATCCGACGCGGCGAAACCGTGGGGCTCGTCGGGGAATCCGGTTCCGGCAAAACCACAATCGGGCGCGCGATATTGCGCGCGATCGACCCAACCGGCGGAGAGGTCATATACCACGCGCAGTCGGGCGACGTGGACCTCGCTCATGCAAACGCGAGCGAGCTGCAGAAGGTTCGTCCCAACCTCCAGATGGCCTTCCGTGAAGGCGGCGTCGCCCTCCACGAACTGGCCGGAGAAGCGTTGAGGCTCTTCCGCCCGCGCATGAGTCTGGTGTTTCAGGATCCCTACTCCTCGCTGAACCCGCGTATGACAGTGCGCGACATCATTGCCGAACCTTTGGTTGCCAGCGGTATGATGACGAAGCGTGCGGAGATCGACGCACGCGTGCGCGAGATCGCCGGCCGCTGCAAGCTCAATCTCGAACACCTGCGCCGCTTCCCGCACGCCTTTTCCGGTGGTCAGCGCCAGCGCATCTGTATCGCCCGCGCGCTCGTCTCGAAGCCCGATTTCGTGGTCTGCGACGAGTCGGTCTCGGCGCTCGATGTGTCGATCCAGGCGGAGATCGTGAATCTGCTGAAGGACCTGCAGGAAGAAATGGGCGTGGCGTTCCTCTTCATCGCTCACGATCTCTCGGTGGTGGCCCAGATGAGCCATCGCGTTGCCGTTCTCTATGTCGGTAAGTTCGTGGAGTATGCGCCCACAGAGAAGCTGTTCTTCACGCCGCGCCACCCCTACACACATGCGCTTCTGTCAGCGATCCCGAAGGCGGATCCGGACGCTGAGTTCGAACCCATCCGGCTCGAGGGTGAGATCCCCAACCCGCTGTCCGCGCCATCCGGATGCAGATTTCACACCAGGTGTCCGTTCGCGAAGGAACGCTGCAGCGCAGATGTGCCCGAGTGGCGTGAAGTCACGCCCGAGCACTTCGTTGCATGTCACTACGCCGATGAGTTCGACTTTTCGCGCTAAGTCCCGCGGTCAACCCGCGAGGATTCGTTCCACAATTTCACGCGTGTTCTTCGACAGCGTCCCGGTTTGCGTAAGACGTTCCATCTCCGCCCGCATGGCCTCTTGCCGGCCAGTATCGTAGCGGCGCCAGGTCTCGAACACCCCCGCCAGACGGGCGGTGGTTTGTGGATTGAGCGGATCAAGCTTCAGCAACCAGTCGGTCACGAAGCGATATCCCGAGCCGTCGGCCGAGTGGAATCCGGTGGCATTCATCAGGGCAAATGTGCCGATCAGCGAGCGGAATTTGTTCGGGTTCTTCCAATCGAACGCCGCGTGATCGGAAAGGGCCTTGACCCGGTCGACCGCACCTGGTCCGGGCGCGCCGGCCTGCAATGCCAGCCACTTGTCGACCACCAGCGGGTTCGCTTTCCAGTCGTCGTAGAAAGCCGCAAGCCGCGGCATCGCGCCGGGTGCTCCGTTGTATGTCAGGGCAACCAGGGCGGCCATCCGTTCCGTCATGTTGTTGGCCGTATCGGCCTGCTCCTCAGCGAGACGGTGTGCCTCGTCGGAGCCTGTTGCCATGAGGATCGCAAGGCAGCGGTTGCGCAAGGCCCGCCGTCCGGCCGAGGAGGCATCCGGCTTGTACGGCGCATCGCTGGCCAAGCGCTGATATGTCTCGGACAGCGGCCCGCCGAGCGCCGCCCCCAATGCGCGCCGCATCTCGGTGACGGCGTGATAGATTGCATGCGGATCGACCGGCTCTCCGCGATCGGCGATGTCGGCCGCCAGCTCATCCTCGCCCGGCGCGTCCAGGGCAAGCGCACGAAAGGCGGCATCGAGGCTTTCGTCACGCAGCACGTGGCCGAGCGCTTCGACCCAGGCAGGCGATACGCCGGCACCTTCCATCACAGCACGAGCGACATTGATCCCAAAGCGCCGCCCGGCCTCAAACTTGTTGAACGGATCGGTGTCATGGGCCAGGAGCAACGCACGCTCTGTGTCTGTCGTCTCATGCTCGATGATCACCGGTGCCGAAAAATTCCGGTTGATCGACAACACCGGGCGCTCGCTGAGGCCTGGAAACTCGAAGCGTTGCTCAGGATCGGTGAACTCCAGAACCTGGGTGGGCAGAATTTCGCGTCCGTCTGCCGCCAGCAGGCCGGTCGCCATCGGAATCACCCGCGGCCCCAGATCATTGCGTCCCACCGCGCTTGTCGTCTGCTGCAGGCTCAATGTGTAGGTCGCGCCGTCCCAGCCTTCTTCTATCGCCACGCGGGGCGTGCCAGGCTCATGCCACCACCGCGAAAACTGCGCGAGATCACGGCCGGTCGCATCTTCGAAGCACTGGCGGAATTGCTCGATGGTGCAAGCCTGTCCGTCATGTCGGTCGAAGTAGAGGTCTAGTGCCTTGCGGTAGTTTTCCTCCCCTACCAGCGTCTCGAGCATCCGGATGACCTCGGCACCTTTCTCGTAGACGGTTGCCGTGTAGAAGTTGTTGATCTCGATGTATTCCTCGGGTCGGACCGGATGAGCGAGCGGCCCTGCATCCTCGCGGAACTGCCGTGCACGCAGCTGCTTGACCTCGGTGATGCGATGCACCGCAGCCGAGCGCTCATCGGACGAGAATTGCTGATCACGGAAGACCGTCAGCCCTTCCTTTAGGCAGAGCTGGAACCAGTCGCGACAGGTGATCCGGTTTCCGGTCCAATTGTGGAAGTACTCGTGGGCGATGATCGCTTCGGTCAGCTCATAGTCGCGGTCCGTCGCGGTTTCCGGCGAGGTGAGGACGTATTTGGAGTTGAAGACGTTGAGACCCTTGTTCTCCATGGCGCCCATGTTGAAGTCGTCGACAGCCACGATCTGAAAAATGTCCAGGTCGTACTCACGCCCGTAGGCCCGCTCGTCCCAGAGCATTGAGCGCTTGAGCGCATCCATTGCGAAGCCACATTTGTCTTCGTCCCCGCGCCGCACCCAGATCTTGAGCACCACCGGCGCACCGGACGCTGTCGTGAAGTGATCCTCATGCGCCACCAGATTGCCCGCGACGAGCGCAAACAAGTAGGACGGCTTCGGGTGCGGATCGTGCCACTCGGCGAAGTGCCGCCCGTTCGACAGCAGCCCCTGGTCCGAGGGGTTGCCGTTCGACAGGAGGACGGGGCACGCTTCGGCATCGGCCTCGATTCGTACGGTGAAAACCGACATCACGTCCGGACGATCGGGATAGTAGGTGATCTTGCGAAAACCTTCGGCCTCGCATTGCGTGCAGTACATCGCGTTCGAGAGGTACAACCCTTCCAGCTCAGTGTTCGCGCTGGGGTCGAGCTCGGTCTCGCACGTCCAAACGAAACTGTCGGGCAATGGACCCGAGAGCGTCAGGCCCTCACGGTCGATCACGACTCGCGAAGTGACGTCCTCGCCATCGATCGCGGCGGAGACGAGTGTGAGCTTGCGCCCATCAAGTCGCAAACCGCCATCCGCGTCCGGGTCCGGGTCCGCTCCGCGTCGAAACGAGATCGTTGAGCGCACGCGCGTCGCTGTGTCATCGAGGTCGAACACGAGGCGCATCTCGTCCACGAGCCAGGCGGGTGGACGGTAGTCTGCCAGTTTGGTGGGCGTCTGTTCGGGCGGGGTCTCGATACGCATTCAGGTCCTCGGATTCTTCCGGGCAGGTCGAGCACTCTTCATCAGATGCTCACTCTCCAACGGGTGTCGGCAGCCTAGTTAACATCCTTGGATTGCGTCGGACAGACCCCTGGTGCGCCTGCCGGCAGATCTTGAAACGACCAATGATGAACGCTCCAGCCCTGTGGCTTTGCCCGCATCACATGTTCGCTTTGATCCGACTGAGCGGCATCCTGAGCACCGTCCTATTCCACAATTGCGCCCTACCCGCGCAAGCCACTCTGCGGTAAGCAGCACCGGCAGGGTGGAAGGATCGGCGGTGTCTCGGAAAACTCAAAAGAAAGCGTCGAAAAACAGGGACGCGAACTGGCGTTGGGGTGCGCTGACACTGGCGCTGATTGCCCTGGTTGCTCTGCTTCGGCTCGCAATCAACGCACTCGACCTTGTTCCGATCCATTTCGATGAGGGACAGTACTGGGCATATGGGCAAGAGCTCGCGGCAGGTCACTTCTCGAAACCCCCGCTGGTCGGCTGGCTCATACAGTTCACGACAAGCCTCGGAGGCGATACGAGCTTTGCCCTTCGTGTGGGCTCGATAGTCTGTCACGGTCTGATTGCCTTCCTGCTGTTTCTCTGCGGCACATGGCTTTGGGACGGACGGACCGGTTTCTGGGCTGCTGCAGGCTATACCGCAGCACCTGGCGTGACAGCCTCGGCCATGATCATGTCAACCGATCCGGTGATGATGACCGGATGGGCGCTCGCACTTTATGCGTGGATTCGCGCAGCCGAGGGCGGGGCACGGATCTGGTGGGCGGTGCTGGGCGGCGCGCTTGGTCTGGCGATGCTGGCAAAATACACAGCCCTCGCATTCGCGGCGGGAGCGGTCGGCTATGCTCTGTTCAGCGCGCGAGGGCGTGATGTTGCAGGCGTCTTGACGGCGGTTGTCGTTGGGCTGCTGGTTTTCTCTCCGAACATCGCCTGGAACATTGCCTACGACTTTGCCACCGTCACGCACGTTGCCGAAGATGCTCGCCCTGGGGGAACGGTTTTCAATCCCGACAAGCTGGCCGAGTTTCTCGGCGCTCAGATCGGCGTGATCGGACCGATCTGGTTTGCGGCGATTCTGATTGCCCCGTTGGGCTGGCGCGGCTGGGTCGGTGACTGGCGCATGCGTCTGCTGGCCTGGCAAACCTATCCGCTGCTTCTGGCGATGATTGGCCTGTCATTTGTCACGCGTGCTCAGCCGAACTGGGCCGCACCTGCCTATATCGCAGGCTCGCTGATCGCCGCACGCGCAGTGCTCAGCTATGACTGGCGGCGCGGTGGTGTGGTGCAGCTCGGTGTCGGAGCGGTGGCGGCCATTCTGCTCTACGGCGCGGCGGCGGCCTATGCCATCAAGCCGCTGGATCTGCCGCGCGCAGCAGACCCGTTCAAGAAGATGCGACTTGCCGAACCCTTCTGCGAGCGCGCAATGGCCGCGATGGCGGAGGAGGGTGCCGACGTCCTCCTTTCGAACGACCGGCGCCGGCTGAGCGAGTGCATGTTTCTGGGCGGATTGGGCTGGGAGGAGATCGCGGTCTGGAACCCGGACATGCTGCCGAACAACCACCACGAACTCGTGGCCACGCTCAACCCGGGCGATGAGCGGCCAATGCTTCTCGCGATGCTCGATCCCGCGTTGGCTCGTCAGATCGCCGGGCGGTTCGAGATTGCCCGCGAGATCGATGGGGGCGCGGTACAAACCCATGCCGACCGCAGCTTCACGTACACGCTGTGGGTTGTGCAGGGGTTCAGGGGGTACTGAGTTGCCGCCGCAACACCTCGCGAACCACACGCCGAAAGCGCTTGATCGCCTGCACTGAGTCGCGTTATCCGACCAATCCATTCATTCGGAGAGGTGCGATGTTCTTCATGCACCACATCGCAGGAACCGAGCCACCGCGCGCCTGACCGGCAGTCGCGGGCCACTGGCCCTTCCTGAATTTCCGAATGAGAGGCGCGTGGACCTGCGCGCGTTAGGTCGATGTACATTCGTTTTGTCGTTCCGGAGCGGGACGTTCTAACCGGCGTTGAAACCGGCTTTTTCGAAGGTGTATTCGCCATCAAGTACCGCGAGCACGAGACAGCCGATTGGCTCCGCAGCGAAGTTGTCAGAGAGCTGGATTGGTTCAACGACAACCTCGATACTCCCGACCGGTTGACACGCCGAAGAGGTCGGCATGGTTCGATCCGAGGCGTCTGCTGGTTTCGCCCGGAGGCCAAGGAGGCGATCAGCCGGGCCCACTATGTCTGTTGGTTGCTGGAGGAGGCCGGGATACCGGTTCGAAAAGTTCGCCGGCAGCATCCGGGCGAGATCATTTGGCGCGACCACATGCAGATCGTGGCCCGACCAACCAGGGGGCATCCGGTTGCCTTCCGGTGAGATGGTCTCGCAAAAGCCTGATGGTATCTCGCGGCAACGCCCGTTCCGCAACTGCTTGCGAGACCGTATCAGGCGGTTGCGTTGAACAGTTCGCGGCCGATCAGCATGCGGCGGATCTCCTGGGTGCCGGCGCCAATCTCCATGAGTTTGGCGTCGCGCATCAAACGGCTCACAGGGCTGTCGTTGAGGTATCCTGCACCACCCAACGCCTGTACGGCCTGCACGCCCTGCTCCATGGCTTTCTCCGAGGCATAGAGACAACAGGCGGCCGCATCCTGGCGTGTCACCTCGCCCCGGTCGCAAGCTGCGGCCACCGCGTACACATAGGCCCGCGCCGAGTTCATGGCGGTGTACATGTCGGCGATCTTACCCTGCATCAGCTGGAATGTGCCGATCGGACGCCCAAACTGCTCACGCTCATGCATGTATGGCATCACGGCATCCATGCAGGCAGCCATGATCCCCGGCCCGATGGCCGCGAGCACGACACGTTCATAGTCGAGGCCCGACATAAGAACAGCGACGCCGCCGCCTTCTTCGCCGAGCACATTGTCGAACGGAACTTCGCAATCCTCGAAGATCAGCTCGCCCGTCATCGAGCCACGCATCCCGAGCTTGTCGAGTTTCTGTCCAGTCGAGAACCCAGCCATCTCCTTTTCGATCAGAAAGGCCGTGATTCCGCGGCTGCCCGCCTCCGGGTCGGTCTTGGCGTAGACCACCAGCGTGTCGGCCACGGGGCCATTGGTGATCCAGAACTTGTTGCCGTTCAAACGGTAGTGGTCATTGCGTTTCTCGGCCCGCAACTTCATCGAAACCACATCCGAACCGGCGCCTGGCTCCGACATGGCCAGCGCGCCCACATGTTCACCCGAGACCAGTTTCGGCAAGTAGCGCGCTCGCTGCTCTGGCGTGCCATTGAGCTTGATCTGATTGACGCAGAGATTCGAATGCGCCCCGTAACTCAGCGAGACTGATGCCGACGCCCGTGCGATCTCCTCGACGCATATTGCGTGCGCGAGATACCCCAGATCAGCACCACCGAACTCCTCGGACACGGTCACGCCCAACAAGCCCATTTCCCCCATCTCGCGCCAGAGCCCGTCCGGGAAAGAATCGGTCCGATCGATTTCGTTGGCCAGCGGTGCAATACGCTCCTGTGCAAAGCGATGGACGGCCTCCTGCAAGGCCTCGATCTCTTCCGGCAGTCCGAAGGTCATGCTTGCTGCAAACATGCGGATTCTTCCATTTCTGGCGCACCGACCACGCGGGCAACCATGTTCCAGTAGATGTCTTCGATTTCCGTTCGGGAGATGGGACCGTCCGGGCGGTACCAGGTTGTCAGCCCGTTGAGGAGCGCGATGATCGCCCGTGCCGTGACCCGTGTGTCCATTTCGCGAAACACACCTGCCGCGAGACCCCGGTCGAGTATCGCCACAAGCTCGCGTTCGTAGCGGTTCCGCAGGTCCTCGATGTGGCGGAAGTTCTCCGGTGTGAGGCTGCGAAGCTCCATGTAGGACAGGAACAGGCTGTCGACCCGTGACCAGTGGTGGCGAATGTGAAACCGAGCGAAGGCCTCGAGTTGTGCAATCGGTCCGCGCGCCGGCCGATCCTGCTGCCATGCGGACAGCATATCTCTCATGTGCGCATCCATGAGCGCGAACAGCATCGCCTGCTTGTTTGGGAAATAGCGGTAGAGCGCGGCGGCCCCCAGCCCAAGTTCATGCGCGAGGCGACGCATGCTGAGCGCTTCGTAACCCAGCCGTGCAATGAGCTTGGTTGCGGCGGCCTTTATCGCCGCACGCGTCCGTTCGCCATCTGATCCAATGCGCCGCGCCATAAGCCCGGGCGTCCTCCCTTGTTGGTGGGGCAGCCTAAGTGAACGGGCGTTCGATTCAAGCGTGAAATTCGCTACCGCCTAGGCACCGTCGCCAAGCAGCCCGATCATCGCGCTCAGGGCAAGCGTGTATCCTGCGGCACCGAAGCCTGCGACTATGCCCGTTGCGACCGGTGAGACATACGAGTGATGTCGGAAACTTTCTCGTGCGTGCGGGTTCGAGAGATGCAGTTCGATCACCGGAACCTCCAGCATCCGCAGCGCATCGTGCACCGCAACTGAGGTGTGCGTGTAGGCGGCGGGGTTGATGATGACACCAGAAGATTCGAGTCGTGCTTCTTGAACGAGGTCGACCAGCCCGCCCTCCGAGTTGGTCTGGCGCATGACAATTTTGCAACACACCGCTTCAGCTTGCACCACAAGCCGTGCGGCGATGTCATCCAGCGTATCAGCGCCATAGATTGCCGGTTCTCGCTGGCCAAGCAGATTTAGATTGGGCCCGTTAAGCACATAGATGGGTTTTTTCATTCTATTTCCCGCTCAGGTTTCCAACTGGCACGCAATCCGAGCCGACGTCAGCTTCTGCCACAAAAAAAGACAAATCCTGCATCAGGATGGTGCGTGAATAAAAGAATTCTTTACACGCGGCAATTGATGTAAGCGTCGGGCCACCGAAAGAGACGAGCAGGTGAACATATTGCTTCGCGAAGCCGATCTGTCTGCGGAGGACCATCGCGAGAACGTCGCGCTGATCCTGCCCGCGGATGACGCGCTGCGCCCCCGGGTCAAGGCCATCCTCGAAACACTGGCATCGCTCGGCGATGGCGCGCTGGTGTGGGACAAGTCCTTCCATCTGATCGGCTGCAACCAGATGGCGTGCCGCATGATGGGCCTAGCGCCGAGTGATGTCTCGCATGGGCAGAGCTTCCATGCCGTGCGCAAGCTGATTGCTTGCGCAAGAGGGGCTCAGAGCTGGTTTCGCGACGAAATCGCGGACGTCAGTCTGAACGAGCTATCACTCGCTCAGCTGCAGGAGATGTTTCACGCGCGCGAAGTCATGCCGCGCCTGACGGCCTTCGGTCCCGCGATGGTGCACCGCTCCGTGATTGATGACGAGATCTTCGTTTCAACGCTTCGCGCCGAGACGGTTGCTGATCCGTCAATCGGAGACGAGCGCATATACCTGCGGACCATATTCGAGCACATGTCCGACGGTGTTCTGATGGTCGACGCCGACAAGCGCGTGAACGCCTACAACCGGCGAATACTCGAGCTGTACGACATGAACCCGGATGACGTCGCGCCCGGCATGCCGATTGCTGAGTTCACGCGAGCGAACGGCGACCTGAAGACGCTGTCAGAGATTGATGCGGAGCGCGCAATCTCCGAACGATTGAGCGTGATAACCCCCGGCGTCCCCGGCACGACGAAACTCAACCGCCAGCTCGCAAATGGCCGTGTTCTGGAACTGACCCGCATTTCCCTTCCGCTCGGAAGCATCATTATAACCGTACGGGACGCAACCCAGACCATGGAACTGGCGCGTCAGCGCTTTCTCATCGAGACGGTGATCCGCAACATTGACGAAGGCGTGTCTCTGATCGAGCCCGACGGGACCTACGGCGTGTTCAACGAGAGGATGCTTGAGCTCTACGGCATCGATGCGCGGAAGGTGAAAGCGGGCGATCGGATTGAGACATTCGCGCGCGCGTGCGGCGATCTTGATCGCATGTCACCCGAGGAGGCAGAGGCCGAGGTTCGCAGCCGTATCGAGTTTGCGACCACATCTGAGCCTGGCACGGTGAAGCTTTCCCGACGGCTTGCGAATGGCCGCATTATCGAGGTTTCCCGGACCGGAATTGAAGGTGGCGGAGCCGTTGCGACCTATCGGGACGTGACGCGCGAGATCGAGCAGAGCAAGCAATTGAGCGCTGCGAAAGCGGCGGCCGAAGAGGCCAGCCAGATGAAGTCCGAGTTCATCGCGAAGGTCACCCACGATCTTCGCACGCCCATTCAGGGTTTGCTCGGCATGGCGATGCTTCTGAAGCAGACCGAACTCGACGACCAGCAGCTGCGCTACCTCTCGGTGCTCGATTCCTCCGGACGGCATATGGTGAATCTGGTCGATTCACTTCTGACCATCTCTACGCTGGACGCCGGCGAGCTGAAGCTTGAAACTGAAGAGACGAACCTGCGTGACCTGATGCGCGAGTGTGCCGACATGATCGGCATGCCTGCACGCGACAAGGGATTGCGGCTGAACCTCTACATCGAGCTGCCGGAAGAGGCGGTGGTGATCGCAGACCACACGCGGCTGAAGCAAGTTATCGTCAACCTGCTCTCGAATGCAGTCAAGTTCACCGAGGCAGGCACTGTGCGGCTCTCGGCCAGCTCGGTCTATGACGGTGAGCGCCTGCACCTCGATGTCAGCGTTTCGGACACCGGGCCCGGAATACCGCCGGATCAGCTCGAGTCGATCTTCGGGAAGTTTTGCCAGGCAGACAGCACCAACCGTGTCGAAGGTGTTGGTCTCGGACTGTCGATCGCCCGCTCGCTTACCCAGCTGATGGGCGGCAAGCTCAGCGTGACATCGGCGCTTGGAGAAGGCGCAACATTCACACTGAGCCTATCGTTCGAGGCGGCCTGAGCCGACGACTACTCGGCAGCGGTCGGCGTATCCTCCACCACAATCACGGGCTCCATCGCATTGAGTTCATCGTCCGAGAGATGGCATGCGATGACATGTTCGTTGCCCATGTCCTTGTAGGGGAGCTCCTGTGCATCGCAGGTGCCCTTCATGAAGTACCGACAACGTGTCTGGAACGGGCAGCCACTCGGACGGTTCAACGGCGATGGCAATTCGCCTTCCAGCACCACATGGCGCTTCTTGACGCCGGTGTCGGCGATCGGCACCGCTGACAGCAACGCTTCGGTATAGGGGTGGTACGGGGGCGCGAAAATTTCCTCGGTCGTGCCCTGTTCCATGATCTCGCCGAGATACATGACGACCACGCGGTCAGCCAGATAACGCACCACACCCAGATCGTGGCTGATGAAGAGCATTGTCGTCCGGCTCTCGCGCTGGATGTCCGTGAGCAGTTTGGTCACCGCCGCCTGCACCGATACGTCGAGCGCCGAGACGGGCTCATCGGCCACCACAAGTTTCGGACGGCCCGCAAACGCGCGCGCAATACCGATACGTTGTTTCTGACCGCCGGACAGCTGTCTTGGCATCCTGTGCGCGAACTCGCGTGGCAGCTTGACCAGATCGAGAAGCTCCAGCATGCGATTCCAGCGGTCTTCGTCACTGTCGCCAATCTCGAATTGCTGCAGCACCCGGACAATCTGATTGCCGATCGTCATCGACGGATTCAAAGTGTCAAACGGGTTCTGGAAGACCATCTGCACCTGGCTGACGGTCTTGGGGTCACGCTCCTCGACCGGCAGGTGTGCAATGTCGAGATTGCCAAGCGCCACCTTGCCGTCCGTTGCCGTCTCGAGACCCATGAGCACCTTGGCGAAGGTGGACTTGCCGCAACCCGACTCGCCGACGATGGCGACCGTCTCCGCCTCACGCGCATTGAACGAGAGGCTTTCATTGGCCTTCACGGTGCGGGAGTCGCCACCGCCAAACATGCCGGTCGAAACGGCATAGTGCTTCTTGAGATTGTCGACCGATACGACCACATCACCGACCTCGATGGGCTCGTCGACTTCGCCAAGATCAGCGGCCGCATCCCAGTCGATCTCTCCGATGCGGGCGCATCTGCTCCAATGGCGATTGCCGAGATCTTGCATCTTGATGAGATCGGCATTGCAGACTTCTTCCACGTAGTGCGTGCACCTCGGGCCGAAGTTGCAGCCGCGTGGGCGTTCATGGGGAAGCGGCAGCTGACCGGGAATGGCCACCAACGGTCGGGCATACTTGTCAGCGCCCGGCACCGGGATCGAACGCAGCAAGCCCTTTGTGTAGGGGTGGCGCATGTTGTCGAAGACGGTGTTGATGTCCCCTTCTTCGACGGCTTCGCCGGAGTACATCACCGTGATGCGGTCGCAGGTCTCGAGAATGAGGCCGAGGTTGTGGCTCACAAAGATCATCGACGTGCCGAACTCCTGCGCCAGATCCTTGATCAGAGCAACAATTCCGGCCTCGACAGTCACATCGAGGGCGGTCGTCGGTTCGTCAAGCAACAGCAATTGCGGCTTTGACAGGAGCGCCATTGAGATCACGACGCGCTGCTGCTGGCCGCCCGAGAGCTGGTGCGGATAGGCGCCCATGATCCTGTCCGGATCGGGCAGGCGCACGGCACCCAGCATCTCTGCGGACCGTTTGGATGCATCTGCCTCGCTCGCCCCCTCATGGAGCATCAGCACCTCGTTGAGTTGTGCGCCGATCTTCATCGCCGGGTTCAGCGAGGCCATGGGCTCCTGATAGACCATCGAGATCTTCGAACCGCGGAGATCTCGCAGTTCTTCGTCCGACAACGTGGCCATGTCGCGCCCCATGAACTTGATGGTGCCCGACTTGATCTTTCCGGTTCCGCCGAGGTAGCGCATGATGCCGAGCGACACGGTGGACTTGCCGCAGCCGGATTCGCCGACGAGCCCCATGGTCTCACCGGGCATCACGGTCATGGAGAAGTCCATCACCGCAGGGATCTCGCCCTTTCGCGTGTAGAACGAGATGTTGAGGTCCTCGATTTCCAGGATCGGGGTCTGGTCATTCATCTCAGTGTCTCCCTAGCTCGATGGCGGGCGAAATCGGTCATGTGGGACGACTGCGATCCCGTGTAGCTCGACAAGAAGGTCTGGCGCCACCAGCCCAGCACACTGGATCGCCGTGCTGATCGGTGCCGTATCGTGGTCGAGCCATTCGGCTCGAGCCTCGCGTATGGCCGGGATATCCGCAGGATCCACGTAGAACGTCGTCAGAGAAACCAGGTCCGCAACGCTCCCTCCGACCGGCGCGAGGATGTCGGCGATGTTCTCGAACGCCTTGATGGTCTGGGCGCGCGCATCGCCCGGTCCGACAAGTTGACCGTCCGTGTCCCATCCGACCTGCCCGGTGAGATGGATGGTGACACCGTCCATCACCGCGACGCCCTGGTGCATCGGAAAGCCGCCAATCCCCCAGAGAGATGCAGGGTTCCATCTGTGCACGGTCATTCCTCAGTCCTTCAGGCTTTCCTCCCGCAGACCATCGGCCAGCAGGTTGAGCCCCAGCACCATTGTCATCAGCGCAAGAGCGGGGAACAGGGCAATATGCACCGTGTTTGCGAGCCGCACGAACGGCCGTCCATGGTTGATCATGGATCCCCAGTCGGGGCTTTCTGGGCTGAGGCCCAGGCCAAAGAAGCCGAGCGTGCCCAGGAGGATCGTGGTATAGCCGATCCGCAGGCAGGTATCGACGATCAACGGGCCGCGGGCGTTCGGCAGGATTTCCCAGAGCATGATGTACCACTGCCGTTCCCCCCGGGTCTGGGCGGCAGCCACATAGTCGCGGGTCTTGATGTCCATCGTCAGACCGCGAACGATCCTGAACACCGCCGGGCTCGACGCAAACACCACCGAGGCGAACACGTTCAGCTCGTTCGGTTCGAGGTTGAACGGACCGATCTCCACGCCGAACACGGTCTGCAGATAGATCCAGAACCCCACCGCCAGCGTGATGACGGTGTAGGTCGCCAGCCGCTGCTTGTTCTTCTCGTGCTTGGTGAACCAGAGCACGCAGAAGAAGATGATCGGGAACAGGAAGAACGCAGCCGCGAGTGCGATCGGGATCGACCAGGGGATCTGGAAGAGACCGACATCGTAGTAGACCGGGGTGCGGATCTCGGGCGTGACCAGCAGGTAGAAGAGCAGGATCACCGGGAAGGCCAGAACGAGGTTGGCAAGGAACGACAGGACCGTATCGATCCGGCCGAGGTAGTAGCCCGCCGGAAGACCGAGCGTGATCCCCACCATATAGGCAATCGCCGTGGCGGCGGGTGCAATGATCAGTACGATCCGGCTGCCATAGACGACACGGCTAAAGATATCGCGGGCATTGTTGTCGCCGCCCCAGATGTAGGCGATGCCACTCTGAGAGTCGATCGCGCCCGGCAGCGCCTTTTTCATGCCCGGCGTGAAGGAGGCCTCGAGCGGCCCCGCTACGGCGATAAAGTCTGCAAACACCGCCGTGAAAAGCCAGAACAGCACCATCACAAGACCGACGAGGCCGATGGGCGATCCGTAGAGCCGTCCAAACACGCCGAGCCGTTCGCGGATCGGATAGCAGAACAGCAGGGTCGCGGCGATTGCAGCCCATGCGGGCCAGAAACGCGCGATGCTCAGCCAGACGATTTCGCCGACGCCAATGTATTCGAGTTCCATGTGTGCCCCTCGCCTTCGGTTACTTCACGCGAATGCGCGGGTTGAGATACGCGTAGCCGATGTCTGATATCAGCTGCGTTGTCAGGACGACGGCCACCGCGACCACTGAACAGCCGAGCAGCAGGTCGATGTCGTTGTTCTCGGCAGCGCGCACGAGCAGCCAGCCAAAGCCCTTGTAGTTGAACATCGATTCAACGATCACGACGCCGGTGAGAAGCCACGGGAACTGCAGCATGATCACCGTGAACGGCGCGATGAGTGCGTTCCTCAGGGCGTGGCGCAAAACAACCGTGCGGAAATTCAAGCCCTTCAGACGGGCGGTCCGGATGTACTGCGAGCCCATCACCTCGACCATCGACGCCCTCGTCATGCGCGCAATGTACCCAATGCCGTAGATCGACATCGTCATCACGGGCAGGGTGAAATTCTCGAAGGTGATCTCGCGGGTCGACGCGATGCCCTTGAAGATGCCAAGCATCGAGGCGAAGACCACGGTGAACACAATACCGGTCACGTACTCGGGCGCTGACGTCGATGTTATTGAGGCCACCGATAAACTTCGGTCTAACCCCGTACCTTCTCGCATGCCCGCCAAAATACCTATGATCAGCGAGATCGGCACCATCGTCACCATGACCCAGAACATCAGGATGCCGGTGTAACCCAGGCGTTCTGGCATCACGACTTCGACGGGTTTCTGGAACCTGAGCGAGTCGCCCATGTCGCCTTGTGCGAAGTTCACCAGCCATGAGCTGTAGCGTTCGAGGAGCGGTCCCCTGTAGCCGTTCTTCTCGAGCCAGTTGTCGACCTCCTCGTCGGTCATCCGCATTGAGCCTTGGGTCTTGGCGATCTTCTCGAGGTTTGGCTCGAGATTGACGAGGTAGAAGACCACGAAGGTCAGACACACCATCGTCAGGATCATCGTCCCCAGTCTGCGCAGGATGAACATGGCCATCGATAATCCCCCCTCGGCTCGAGCCTCTTCGGCTGGTCAGAAAAAAGGCGACCCGGTTGGGTCGCCTTGCCGTCAGATGTCAGGCGTCGAGCCAAACATCTTCTAGGTGGTGCTCGAAGGATTGGTGCTGGCCGAAGTTCTTCACCCACTCATGGTGGTGTCGATATACCGAGCGCCAGTAGGGTTGAACGATAACGCCGGAGTCCTGAAGGATCTTCTGGACCTTTTCCATAACGACGCGGCGCGCATCCGGATCCGAAATGCCCATCGCCTCCTTGAGCGCCGCATCGAACTCGGGGTCCGAGAATGCGGATTCGTTCCAGGCTTCGCCGGAACGATAAGCCAGAGCGAGCACCTGGACACCCAAAGGACGGCCGTTCCAGTTGGTGGTGGAGTAGGGATACTTCGCCCAGTCGTTCCAGAAGGTCGCGCCCGGGATGATCGTCCGCTTCACCTTTATACCGGCATCGCGGAGCTGGGCCGCGATTGCGTCCGTGGTGTTGCGCCGCCAGTCATCGTCGACCGAGATGAGTTCATGCTCGTAGTCGAGCTGTCCGGCTTCCTCGAGCAGCGCCATGGACTTCTCGACATCCCGGGCGACGGGCGGCAGTTTGAAGTACTCGATGTGCATCGGGCCGACGTGGTGGTTCTCGGCGGTCGAGCCCAGGCCGTTGTAACCCAGCTGCAGGATCACCTGGTTGTCCACGGCGAGCTGAAGCGCCTTGCGGACCCTCTGATCGTCGTATGGTGGGTTATTGACGTTCGTGCGCGCAACGATCGTCTGTCCGGTCGATATCTCGCTTTTGACAAGTCCCACCGCGTCAAGCTGATCGAGCGAGTCCGCAAGCGTCTGGTGGTTCGAATCGACGTCCTCTGCCTCGAGCGCCGCGATCATCGCGTTCGGATCGGTGCCTGTGTCGATCCAATCGACGCCATCGAGGTTGATATCGCCGCGCCAGTAGCTTTCCCGCTTGCGGGCCTGAGCGCCAACGCCGGCTTCCCACTGAACAATCTCCATCGGGCCCGTACCGATGTTGAGCTGCGAAAGAAGATCACCTGACGGATCGAAACTGCGGTGCACGATCAACGCGGGATAGTCCGCCATGCCAGGGATCAGCGTGATATCCGAGTCGCTCGAGACCAGTTTCACCGTGTGATCATCGACAACCGTGATCGCACCGTCGCGCGCAGCCCCTGTCTCTTCGTCGATGAGCGTGCTCATCCGAGCGGCCATCGAGTTCCCTTCGGCGCTCTTCTCGCACCAACGCGTGATGTTAAAGGCGACGTCCTCGGCGGTGAAGTCGTCTCCGTTCGACCATTTGACGCCCTGGCGGACGTTCAGTGTGAGCTCGGTGGCATCATCGTTGGACTCCCAGCTCTCGAGCAGCCACGGCTCAAACGTAAAGTCAGACTTCCAACGCACCAGATACTCGCAGCTCTGGCGTGCGACGTTGCCCATTTCGGACCAGTCGAAAGTGCGCGGGTCCTTGAGCTCCTTGACCTCCATCGCAATGCGGAGGATGCCGCCTTTCTTGGCGTCCTCGGCGCGCGCAGTGGAGTACGTGCCGAGCCCGCCAAGGGCAAAGGCACCGGCTGCGGTCACACCGACCGACGCCATCGAGGCCAGGAACTCACGGCGATCCATGTCGCCGCGCTTGAAACTTTCGACGAAATCCTTCGCCTTCGGGTGCAACGGCCGGCCAGTCATCATCTTGCGGGTCATGAGCTTCTCCCCCCCATCGTTCGCCCTTCGTACATTTCTCGCTAAGAGCTAAACATGCTTAGGCACACTCTCCAAGGTAGAGTTCGTACAAATCCGGAGACCGTCCATCATATTTCGGCAGCATGTTTGGCACAAAAGCGACAAATTTTGTCGAATTTCGCTGATTTCCGTGCAGTCGCACCGCCCCCAGATTCGCCACCAGATCCGCCGCATCCGGCCAAAGCCCCCGCAAGATTAGCGACTGGGTAACCAACAACCTTCGCGGTTTACCAACACTTCGCCGCGACACTCGCTTGTAGGTTTGCAGCGGCGAGAAACATCGCTGCTGGCAGGCGCGTGCTGGAGGGCGGCAGCGTATGACGGTCAAAAGGTTGCTTCTGGTTCCCGTGTTGGTGATCGGCATTCTGTCGGCTGCCTCGGTGACGTGGGTCTCGATGGCGGCGCTGCACAGCAATCAGATCAAGCAGGATTCAATTTCTCAGGGTCTTGAGATCCTGCGCCTTACCGGTATGGCGCAAAGAGATCAACTTGCGCTTGACGGAGCCCTGCGGGACGCCTTGGAGCCTTGGTCCACCGCCTCGACTGGAGCGGCTGCAGCGGAGTTTGCCGCCCACGCGAACACACTCGGCATCAGACTGGCAGAGATCGACAAGGCGGCGCGTGAGGCCGGACTCGACGCCAAAGTTCGTCCGATCGCGATCGCTCTTGCGGACTTTCGTGGAACCGCGCGACTTGCGTTTGCGCAGATCGATATGGACCTAGTCCCCCAGCAACGGGAACTGCTCGCGGAAAGCGCCGCACTGACCGCGCTCATTGAGCAGAGCGCAAGCATCCTGCTCCGCGATGTCAATCTCAGGATTGCAACGCTTTCTAGCGGTACGGAGCGGTCGATCCGGCTCGGTATGATCGTCATCTTTGCGTTGACGCTACTCGTTGGCACATGCGCGGCGGTTTTCGCAAGCCGGCTGGCACATCATCTCGCGCACCTGACCGACAACATGGATCGTCTTGCGAAAGGCGATGTCGGGGTCAGAATCAACGGTTTGGACCGCAACGATGAGTTGGGGAGCATGGCGCGAAGTCTGGGAGTTTTCGCCGAAGCTATTCAGCGAGATCGCGCATCCAAGGCCGAGATGGAAGCGATGGCACAAACCGATTCGCTCACGGGTCTGCCCAACAGGCGCGGTCTTTTCCAGTCGCTCGAAAGCGCACTCAAAGCAATCAAGAACAGCGACAGGCAGATCGGGGTGCTGCATATCGACCTCGACCACTTCAAAGCCGTGAACGACTCGCTTGGCCACGATGCGGGCGACTTCGTGCTGACCGAAGCTGCTCAAAGAATGTCGGGCGTGCTGCGCGGCTCCGATGTGCTCGCCCGCATTGGCGGTGACGAATTCATCGCGGTGATCCACAACGTCAATGAAGATGGGGAAGGCACGATTGAACGCGCTGGCGAACGGATCGTTCGCTGCTTCGACGCGCCGATCGTGTTCAAGGACACAACATGCCCGATCGGAGTTTCCGCAGGTGCCGCGCTGAGCGGTGCCGCGGCAGGGGCCATCACCGCCGACGCACTTCTCTCGTGTGCGGATGTCGCCCTTGCAGCTGCAAAGAACGCGGGAAGGGGCAGGGTCGCCATCTTCACGAGTGCGATGGAGCATCTCGTCCAGAGCGTCCGGACGCGCGCGGGCGAGATCAAGGACGGGCTGCTTGATGGTCAGTTTCGCCCTTGGTTTCAACCGGTTGTCACTGCGGACGGCTCCAAGATCACCGGCCTTGAAGTTCTGACACGCTGGCATCACCCCGACCGTGGAGTGCTGCCGCCAAGCGAGTTCATCGCAGCTGCCGAAACGCACAAGATGCTCGAGCAGATCGGCGCGACCGTACTGGAACAGGCATGCAAAGTTTTCTCCGACCTTCGGTTCGCCGGACACAACCTGCCGCGCCTGCACATCAATCTCGGTCGCGGAGAGTTGCTGATCCCAGCCATTGTCGACCGAATTTGCTGGACGCTTGACGAGCTCAACATCGCGCCGGAACTGATTGCGGTCGAGATAAACGAAGCCAGCTGCATCGGGCGCAGCTCCGATCTGGTATTCCAGAACGCCTGCCGGCTTGCAGATCGCGGGATCGGCATCGTTCTGGACAACTTCGGTGCCGAGCAAGCCGCGCTCGTTCATGTCACGCGCTTGCAGATACAGAAGGCGAAGGTCGCGCGAAGTGCGATTTCGGGAATGTTCGAACGAGAAACCGCGCGGGAAGCGCGAGAACTGGTCGCGGCGATGGTCGCGGTAGCGCGCAGCCTGAACGTGCAGATTGTCGGCAAGGGCGCAGAGGACGCAGAACAGCAAAGCTTCCTCACAGCTTTGGGCTTTCAGGAGTTCCAGAGCGATTCGATCGCGCCTGCCATGGAAGAAGGCGGCCTGCGCCTCTGGCTCGACTCATTCCGCACCGCGCATGACAGCGTCACGCAACGTCGCTACGTCATCGGCTGACGTCCCGGTTGCGCCACCCCGCTTCGAGGGCTACCTACGCGCCGGACGACACGAGCGGGGCGATGCAAGTTGGCACATCCTCTGAGCGGCGCGGATATCCGGACGCTGACCCAGGTGTTTCAGGCCGGCGGCGCTCCCGACCGATGGGGCGCGTCAGCTGGAGTCTGGGCATCGGTCCTTGCGCGCGCCCCGATTTCAGCGCTGGAACACGCCGTGATGACGCCCCGTCTGCCACAGATGTCAGATCTGCCGCCGCCGATCTTTATCCTTGGTCACTGGCGCTCAGGAACGACCCATCTCTACAATGTGATGTCGCGCGGCGGGTTCGCCTATGTGTCGCCCATTGCCGTCGGATTGCCCTGGGACATGTTCGGCATCGCCCGCGCCTTCCGCCCGCTGCTGGAGCGTGCGCTGCCCGAACACCGCTGGATTGATCGCATCCCCGTTACCCCCACGAGCCCGCAGGAGGACGAGATCGGAATAGCTTCGATGTCGCCTCTGTCATTCTATCACGGGATATACTTTCCACGGGAGTTCAACCGTCTGATCGACCGCGGCCTGTTCTTTGACGGCTGCACCGATATGCAGATCGGCGCATGGGAGCAACGCCTGATGCTCTTCCTGCGCAAGGTTGCAATGGCGCAGGGTGGACGCCTGCTGATAAAGAACCCTGTCTACACCGGACGGGTCGCCATGCTGCGTCGCATGTTCCCCGGTGCCAAGTTCATCCACATCCACCGCAATCCCTTCGACGTCTTCCTGTCGATGCGCAACTTCTACGCAAGGCTGCTCGAGGTCATGGCCCTGCAGAACGTGCCTCGTGATCTCGACATCGACGCAACGATCCTGCGTGTCTACAGCCGCATGATGAGGCGGTTTGAGGAAGACACCTCTGATCTGGGCGCACCTGAGTTTGTTGAGCTGCCCTACGCCCGCCTCGATGAGGATCCGATGGGCACACTTTCCCACATCTATTCCAGCCTCGAGCTCGACGGGTTCGAGGCTGCACGCCCTGCGCTTGCGGCATATCTCGACAGTGTGCGCGGGTTTCGGAAGAACGCCTTCTGCGGCGATGCGGAGGCGGTCGAGAAAGTCTCGACGCAGTGGCGCAGATGGATCGACAAGTGGGGCTACGCGACGCCGGAGCCTGTCAGCCAAAGATGAACCGCGCGATCCCACTCCTCGGCGTGATTCTGGCCGTTGGCCTGCTAGGGGTCTGGCTGCTGCGCCCGCCGGATCGACTGGCCGCCCGCTTTGCCACCGCGGATTGCGGGCGGGTCACGGTGATATCGGGCGACGGCGCATCCATATCGGGGATCGAAGACATGGCGCTGATGCCGGATGGCGCGACGCTGCTTCTCTCAGCCTACGACCGGATCTCGAACAAAGAGGGCGGGCTCTACACCGTGCCGACACCGGCACTATTGCCGGACAGCGAAGTCACGGCGCAGGCGCTTCACATCATTCGTGGCGCACCCACGCGCATGCGACCGCATGGCATCGCTCTCGATACAAGCGGCACGCGGCTGGCGGTGATCAACCGGCTTCATGACGGAAGCGCTTTGGTGGAGTTGGGAACACTGGCCGGGATCCGATGGACCCCGTCCGTGAGCCTGACCCATCCCGAACTCTGCCGTGCGAACGACCTGGCCTTCACAAGCGACGGAAGATTCCTGGCGACACTCGACCGGGCAGATTGCACGCCATCCCTTCGCGATCTGCTGCCCATGGGCACCGGACGCCTCGTGAGCCTGTCAGACGGTGGCGTCACAGACGTGCTGGTTGATCTCAGCTTTGCAAATGGCGTTGCCGGTGGCTACGTCGCGGAAACACGGGCACGGCGCATTCGCGCAATGGATGGCGCCCAGCTCGCATTGCCGGGCGGGCCGGACAACTTGACGTTGTCTTACGACGGGGCATTGATCGCAGCGGTACATCCGGTACTCTTGCAGCTTGCGCTGTATCGCATCGGATTGGCCGAGCGCGCAGCAACGAGGATCGTGCGCATCGTGCCTGAAGAAAGCACCGTCGAGGTTCTGTTCGACGATCCCGCAGGAGCAATGTTCGCAGGCGCGACCAGCGCCGTCGCGACACCCAGCAGACTGATTGCGGGCTCGGTTCGCGACCACGGGCTGCTTGTCTGCTTGGAGGGCCAATGAAGACACTGGTGACGGGTGCGGGCGGGTTCCTGGGCGGGCACATTGTTGCGAAGCTCTCCGCGCGCGCTGAAGACGTGGTTGCGACGGATCTTACCTGGCCCCAGCCGATCCCCGATGGCGTGGAGCATCATACCGGGTCAATTCTCGATCCGGATTTGATGGCGCAGGCCATGTGCGGCGCCGATGCTGTGATTCACTGCGCAGCGATTTCCGATCTCTGGTCGCCCAATCGGTGGGATTTCGATCGTGTCAATGTCGCCGGGACCTGCCGCGTACTTGCGGCCGCGCGCAGGACCGGTGCCCGCGTTGTCCATGTGTCGAGCAATGTCACGCTCATCGGTGAGGGGATTACCACGGCGACGCCGCTTGACGAGACCATCGAGCTGCCGCCGTCCAACATGCTCGGCCCGTATCCGCGTTCGAAACGCCAGGCGGAGCTGTTTGTGCGCGCGGCGAGCCATGTCGGGCTCAACGCCGTCATGGTCCTCCCCTCCGCGCCTATCGGCACCCACGATCATCGCCCGACCCCTCCGGGCAAACTGCTGCGGGACCTTGCAGCAGGAAACGTCCCGGCCCTGTTGGACTGCAAGCTCAATCTCGTCGACGTCAATGCCCTCGCCGACGGCATCATCGCCGCACGCGATCACGGAGAAATCGGCGCGCGCTATCTGATGACCGGCGAGGACATCCGCTTGCCAGATCTCGCAGCGAAAGTTGCGCACATCGCCGGACGATCAGCGCCAACCCGGCGGATTCCGTTGCATTTGGCTTTGGGCGCCGCACATGTAAACGAACGTCTGTCGCGCCTGACAGGCCGTGCACCGGCGGCCAATCTGACCGGGGTACGACTCGCAGCCCAGAGGGTCAGGTTTTCAAATGCGCGAGCGATTGAGGAGCTGGGATTCAATCCACCGCCGATCGATCAGATTTTGGAAGAAGCGGTTCACTGGCACCTTTCACAAATCGAGGGCAAGTCAGCCTACGCCCTCGGCCTTGCATAGACGCGCCCTTTCCAGGCGCCGCCTGCCCCACGCCAGTGCCTGATCGCCGAGTCGAGCGTCATGGCGGCATAGAGCGCCCCCGCCAGTGGCAACGTAAACGCCATCCACAGAGGCTTCCCATAGTCCAGCACGGTCGGACGGTATGCAGCCGCCATTGCCCCCCAAGCGGCAATCCCCGCCAGGCTGAGCAGCACATCGCCATCGAGAAGACCCCAGACCACAGCGATCGGTGGCACGAGATAGAGGAACACCATTCCGGCCACCGTGCCCGCCAGAGCCAAGGCGGAATACCCCAGCTGGGTGAACGCTGTCCGCGACACCATATGCCAGATCGAGTTCAGCGCGCGATTGTCCCGGCGGCTCTCCACCTCGTGCCTGGCGAGCCCGAGCCAAATTTGCCTGCGCGGCGGTCCCGCCTTGATGAGGGCGGCCAGACTGCAGTCGTCGATCAGAGCCCCTCGGATCGCGCCTATCCCGCCAATGGCCTCCAAGGCCTCGCGACGAATGAGCACGCAGCCGCCGGCCGCCGCCGCCAGCCGTTTCGCAGGATCATTGGCCCAGGCGAACGGATAAAGCTTCTGAAAGAAGAAGATGAAGGCGGGGATCAGCAAGCTGCCCCAGAAACCGCGCGCGTCGAGACGCGCCATCAGTGAGACGAGCGCCAGATTCCGCGCCTCGCCCATTCGCACGAGCGCCTGCAGCGTTTGAGGCGCATGCACGATGTCGGCATCGGTCAGCAAAAGCCAGCGAGCAGACGGCATGGCCGAGCGCGCAGCGAGAATCCCATTGTGGAGTGCCCAGAGCTTTCCGGTCCACTCCGGTGCGAGCGATGGTGCCGGGATCACAGTGACGCCACGGTCCTGTGCGGCTTCTCGCGCAAGGTCACCGGTGCCGTCTGTCGAGCCATCATCGACCACGAAGATGCGCACCTGACCCGGATAGTCTGTTGCTCCATGCGCGGACACGACTTCTGCGATGGTGGCCGCCTCGTCCCGGGCCGGGATCACGACGGCAACATCCGGCCAGTGCGAAGGCTCTGACAGATCAGAAGGCAGCCGCTGATCCGCACGCCAGAAGCCGCCCCGCGCAAAGATCAGGATACCCCATGCAACCAGCGACAGCAGAGCGATCTCCATGCCTTGCCCATAAGACGCGTATGCACGTCTCGCAAGCGATCACGATTGGTGAAGCCTTGGGCACCGCAATTGTTTTTCGCGACTCCACACAATAGTGTTGTGTCATAAGGCAGTGTACGAACAGGCGAAACCGATGGACCAACGGGTGGCCGAACGACCGGTGAACAGGCCCGCCGAAATCGAAACGCCGTCGGGTAAGGGCGCAGGCGACGAGAACTTCCCCGTCGCATCGTGGCTGATCGCACGTCCATTGCGCCCCCACGTGATGCGCTTTTACACGTTCGCACGGGCCGCCGACGATGTCGCGGACAATCCGGGCATCGCACCGTCTGACAAAATTGAGCGGCTGGACGCCTTCGAAGCCACACTCGACGGGGCCGACCTGGTCCCATCCGCGGCAGAGCTCCGCGACAGCCTCGCTGAGACCGAGGTCACCGATCGACATGCCCGAGATCTTCTCGCGGCGTTCCGACAAGACGCCGAAAAGCAACGCTATGTGAACTGGGATGAGCTCATCGGGTATTGCGCCCTGTCCGCCAATCCCGTCGGGCGTTACTTGATGGATCTGCATGGCGAGGATCGTCGCCGCTGGGAAGCTTCGGACGCTCTGTGCACGGTTTTGCAGATTCTCAACCACCTGCAGGACTGTCAGAAGGACTTCCGGGGTCTCGACCGGGTGTATGTGCCGACAGAAATGCTGGCCGCCGAAGGTCTTGATGTGGGCGTGCTGGACTGGGACGTCACGCCTCCCACCCTGCGTCGCGTGCTGGACCAGATGCTCGATCGCTGCGATCAGCTGCTGGTCGAGGCGCACCGGCTGCCGGTCCGTCCAGCAAGCCGGCGTCTTCATGCCGAGACCAAGCTGATCGTTGCCCTTGCAGAGCGCCTTTCTGCCCGGCTTCGACGAGAGGACCCGCTTGCCGGGCGGGTCAAGCTCTCGCGCACGGACTTCCTGATGGCCGCCCTCGCAGGCGTCGGCGCCCTGATCCATACGCCTGTCGCGCCGTGACCAGCGTCGCGACCTCCTCCCTGTCACTCGCCCCGGTTCCGACGGATGCCGGGCTGGACCCGCAGGTTGTGGTCGACCGCATCACCGGCGCCGCGCAGTCGTCGTTCTCACTTGGGATGAAGCTGCTGGCGCGTCCTCGGCGGCGTGCCATGCGCGCGGTCTATGCATTCTGCCGAGTTGTTGACGACATCGCCGACGGGGACCTCGATGCCTCAGAAAAACATCGGTTGCTGGATGCCTGGCGGGCAGAGATCGCTGCGTTGTATGACGGGCGGCCCGTTTCCGCCGTAGGGCAAGCGCTGATCCGGCCGGTTGACGCATATGGCTTGCCCAGCGAAGAGTTCCTGTCGCTGATCGATGGCATGGCGATGGATGCGGACGGACCCATCGTTGCGCCGTCGCGCGATGATCTTGCGCTCTACACCCGGCGCGTTGCAGGCACGGTCGGCATGTTGTCGATGCGCATTTTTGGGGCTTGGCGCGGCGACGTCTCACGCCGCTTCGCGCTTTCGCTCGCCGATGCGCTTCAACTCACGAACATCCTGCGCGATGTTGAAGAGGACGCCGCAATCGGGCGGCTGTATTTGCCGGCGGAAACGCTTGCCCGCCATGGCGTCCCGGCAGACGCGGCCCGTGTCGAAGGGCACGACGCGCTGCCGGCGGTGTGTGCGGAGATCGGACAGGAAGCCCGGCACGCATTCACGGCAGCCCGAGCGAACATTGGTGCGCACAGCCGGGTGTCGCTCGCACCGGCGCTGGCGATGTTGGGCGTCTACGAGCGGTACCTCGACATGATGGAGGCACAAAACTGGCAGCGCTCCCCCGCCGTGCGTTTGAGCAGTCTGCAGAAGCTTCGCTACGGGCTGCAAGCGCTTGCAATCTCGGGCCCCCGGCATTGAACGGCACGGTGCACATCGTGGGCGCAGGTCTGGCAGGGCTGTCGACGGCGATCCGTCTGACCAGTGCCGGGCGCTCGGTGCAACTGTACGAGGCTGCGCCGCATGCCGGAGGACGGTGCCGGACATTCTGGGATCCACGCCTTGAGCGCAATGTGGACAACGGCAACCACCTAGTTCTCAGCGGCAACCGCTCGGTGTGCGCCTATCTAAAGCTGATCGGGGCAACCCAGGCGCTTCAACCGGCAGCTGAGGCCAACTTTCCCTTTGTCGACCTCACCCAGGGTGCGCGATGGTCGGTTCGCCTCAACAATGGCCCGGTGCCTTGGTGGATGGCAGCACCCGGGCGACGCATCCCGGGCACCCGGCTCCGAGACTATCTGCGCGGGATTGCCCTCGCCCTGACCGGCCCGGGTCGCACAGTGGCGGAGGTCGTCCACGATCGCGGTCCGCTCTGGACCCGTTTCTGGGAGCCGATGACGTTGGCCGTGCTCAACACCACTCCGGAACGAGGTGCCGCAAGACTGCTTCAGCGCGTGCTCGCCGAGACGTTTCTGCGTGGTGCGCACCATTGCCGACCGATGTTTGCCCCGAAGGGTCTTGGGACCGCGCTGGTCACACCTGCACTTGACCGGCTGGACGCCCAGAAAGTGCCCCTGCGCTACGATTGCGCGTTGAAAGCGCTCGATCTGGAGGGCAGACGGGTGACCGGATTGCGCTTCACGGAGGGGCGTCACATCGAACTCGGCAGCGAAGATCGTGTGGTGCTTGCGCTGCCTCCGACCCGCCTGAAAGCGGTGATGCCCGGTTTGGACCTGCCCGCTGACGACGCCTCGATCCTGAATGCACATTATGTCGTGGAGCACCCCGAACGGCTCGTCGGCAAGCCCGCGTTGCTCGGTCTCGTGGGGGCGCGGACCCACTGGATATTCGTTCGCGGCGATGTGGTCAGCCTCACGATCAGTGCTGCGGACAAGCTCGATGTGATGGGCCTTGCGCCCGATGAACTGATCCCGGAACTATGGTCGGAAACCACCAAAGCGCTCGGATTGGAGGACCTCGCGTACCGCAGCGCGCGCATCAACAAGGAGCGACGAGCCACCTTCGACCAATCTCCGGAAGGCGCGGCAAAGCGGCCCGATGCGCGTACAACCCTTGAAAATCTTTATCTTGCAGGCGATGCAACACGAACCGGGCTGCCTGCAACCATAGAAGGTGCCGTGCGTTCAGGTGAAACAGCTGCCAGACTGGCGGCATAAGAGAAAAGACGGAGAGGCGAGCATGAACGATGCCGTGAGGCATCTGAGCGGAGCCACGCCCATAGGCTTACGGGACCGGCGCCAGGCGCTGATTGCCGAACAGGGCGAAGCGATATGGGCGATGCGTCGCGAAGACGGGCACATTGTGTTCGAACTCGAGGCGGATTGCACCATCCCCTCGGAGTATGTTCTGCTGCGCCATTTCCTGGGCGAGATCGATGTCGAGCGTGAGGCGCGCATCGCGCGCTACCTGCGCAAGGTGCAAAGCGCGGATGGCTCGTGGCCGCTCTATCACGACGGCGCCGGCAACATTTCAGCGACCGTGAAAGCCTACTGGGCTCTCAAGCTCATCGGCGAAAACATCGATGCACCGCACATGGCACGGGCGCGCTCCTGGCTTCTGGGACAGGGCGGTGCAGCAAGGGCCAATGTGTTCACACGCATCTCGCTTGCATTGTTTGGCGAGGTGCCGTGGCGCGCCGTGCCCGTGATGCCTGTCGAGTGCATGTTGCTACCGCGGTGGTTTCCGTTCCACATGTCGAAGATCGCCTACTGGTCGCGCACGGTTCTGACGCCCCTGCTGGTGCTCTACGCAAAGCGCGCGCGGGCGGCGAACCCGACGGGACGCGATGTGCGTGAACTCTTCGTCGTGCCGCCCGAGGAGCAACGCGTCTACAACGTGAACCCCACCGGAAGCCGCATTGGCGATCTGTTTCTGGCCCTGGACCGCGCGCTCAGGATCATCGAGCCGCGATTGCCCAAGGGTGCGCGCGGAAAGGCCATCCTCGCAGCTGAAGAATTCACGATCAGTCATCTGAACGGCGAGGACGGGCTCGGTGCGATCTATCCGGCGATGGCCAATGCGGTGATGATGTTCCGCGTGCTCGGGTACGCGGACGACGACCCGCACATGGCCACGGCACGAGCGGCGATCGAGAAGCTGATGACCGAGCGCGGAGACGATCTCTACTTTCAGCCCTGCCTCTCGCCGGTGTGGGACACATCGCTCGCGGCCCATGCACTGATGGAAGCAGGGGCCCGCGAGGATGCGCGCCTGACCGGCGCCCTGGACTGGCTGGCCGACCGCCAGATACTCGATCATGTTGGCGATTGGGCGGTGCGCCGTCCGGGCCTGCGGCCGGGCGGTTGGGCATTCCAGTACGAGAACCCCGACTACCCCGACGTCGATGACACCGCGGTGGTCATCATGGCGATGCACCGGGCCGACCCGGCGCGCTACGCAATGAACGTCGAGCGTGCCTGCGAATGGGTCGAGGGGATGCAGTCGCGCAATGGCGGCTGGGGAGCGTTCGATCCCGAGAACGAACACTACTATCTCAATTCCATACCGTTCGCTGATCACGGCGCGCTGCTTGACCCGCCAACCGTTGATGTCACTGCACGGTGTGTCGGAGCGCTGGCGCAGGTGGACGCGGAGCGGTTCAGGAGGAGCATCGACAAGGGCATTGCCTTCATTCGCCGGGAGCAGGAAGAAGACGGCAGTTGGTTCGGCCGCTGGGGCGCGAACTACATCTACGGCACATGGTCGGTTCTTGTGGCGCTGCAAGGTGCAGGCGAGGACATGAATGCGCCCTATGTGCGACGAGCGGTCGATTGGCTGAAGGCCCGCCAGAAGGAAGACGGTGGCTGGGGCGAGGGCCTCGAGACATATGAAGAATGGGGCAACGGTTTTGCACGCGCATCCACGCCGTCGCAAACAGCCTGGGCGCTGCTCGGATTGATGTCGGCAGGCGAGGTTGAGTCCGAAGCCGTGCTGCGCGGTGTGCGTTGGCTCGATGAGGCACCGCGCGACGGAGTTCGCTGGGACGAGGCGCATTTCACCGGTACCGGTTTCCCGAAAGTGTTTTATCTGAAGTATCACGGCTACGCCGCGTTCTTCCCGCTCTGGGCGCTGGCGCGCTATGAAAATCTCATGGCATCGAATGACCGCAAGGTCCGGTGGGGCATCTGAGCGGTTTGCAAATCGTCAGCCGGCGCGCCTCAGCAAAAACCCGAAGCACGCGTTTTCGACCTGAAACACGACCGCGCTTCAAATGCCCCGCATCTCGCCGGCGCACAAATGCCTGACGTAGGCGTGGTCTGTGGGCTCCGAAGTGAGGCCGATGCTCTCGGCCCGGTCGCGCAAGCCCACGGTGTGTTTGTCGAGGTTTCGGGCGCGCGGCCTGACAAGGCGGAGACGCATGCCAGAGCGCTGGTCGATGGCGGTGCAAAAATCCTGGTGAGTTGGGGAATTGCCGGTGGGCTGTGCCCCGGCCTTGCCCCCGGAACGCTGTTGCTTCCAGACACGGTGGTCACCTTGGACGGCCATCGAGGCGCCCTGTCGGTCGGGCTGATGACTGAAATGCTGAAAGATGCGCGGCGCGGCGTGGCTCTTGCCGGCTCGGACACACTGGTCGCTGACAGCGCTGCAAAACGAGCCCTGTTCGAAGCCACAGGGGCCATCGCGGTCGACATGGAGAGCCACCGTGTGTCGCGCGTGGCCATCGACGCAGGGATCCCATGCCTGGTGCTGCGGGCAATCTGCGATCCGGCCGAGCGCACCTTGCCGCACCTCGCGACCACTGCAGTGGATGAAGAAGGCAGGCCTCGGATCGGTTCTGTTCTCAGGGGGTTGCTCGCCAAACCGCACGAGCTGCCAGCGCTTCTGAAGCTCCGGCGCGACAATGCGGCCGCGCACGCCGCACTCGCGCGCGCCGCACCGATCCTGTTGGACTGGATCAACTCTCGCTTGCACCCCGAGCGGGACCCGTAATCCGATCTTTCCCGGTCTCTTCGCTCTTGACGCCTATCGGGCCCTCATCCATAGCCGGGAGCGTTCAACGGCATCGGAGGCAGTGGCACGTGGCTGGGCAGGAGTGCATGATTGTCGGTGCGCCAATCGACACCGGCGCCGGTCGTCGAGGATGCCAGATGGGGCCGGAGGCACTGCGCACCGCAGGCCTTGCCGAAGCGCTCGGTGCGCTTGGTTGCACCGTGACCGACCACGGCAATGTTGCACGGGACGTCCTGCAACCCATCAATGACCCATTCGGCGTGAAGTTCCTGGCAGAGACGATCGCGTGGACGCGTGCGATGGAACGTGCGTCCTTCGAGTCGCTGGCAAGCGGGCGTTTCCCGATCTTCGCGGGCGGGGACCACAGCATGTCGCTTGGCACCATCGCCGGCGCGGCCCGCCACGCCGCACAGGGGGACAAGCCACTTTACGTCCTCTGGCTGGATGCGCATCCGGACTTCCATCGTCTCAACACCACCGACAGCGGCAATCTACACGGCACGCCCGTGGCCTACTTCACCGGTCAAGAAAGCTTCGACGGTTACTTTCCCGCGGTTTCCCATCCGGTGAAGCTCGAGAACATCTGCATGCTCGGCATCCGCTCGGTGGACGCGGCCGAACATCGAGCGCTGCTGGATCTGGGCGTCGCCGTCTACGACATGCGCCGGATCGACGAAGAAGGGGTTGTCCGTCCGCTGACGAGCTTTCTCGAGCGCGTTGCGGCCGCGAACGGCACCTTGCACATCTCGCTCGACGTCGACTTCCTCGATCCCGCGATCGCACCGGCTGTGGGCACCACCGTCCCCGGCGGGGCAACGTTCCGAGAGGCGCACCTGATCATGGAGATCCTGCATGAAAGCGGCCTGGCCTCGTCGCTCGATCTGGTTGAACTGAACCCGTTTCTGGATCACGCCGGGAAAACAGCGACCTTGATGGTCGATCTCACCGCCAGTTTGATGGGCAAGACCGTCATCGACCGCCCGACCCGGAGCTCCTGACATGCAGGCTGAGCTGAATACCGTTCCCTTCGTCAGCGTCGAGAACATGATGCGGTTGGTCCTCGAGATCGGCATTGAAGAAGCAATGTCTGAAATTGCCGAGTACATCGAGCAGGATTTCCGCCGGTGGCCGCTCTTCGACAAGACCCCTCGTGTCGCTGCGCACTCGGCCGAGGGCGTGATCGAGCTCATGCCCACGTCAGACGGCATCGACTATGGCTTCAAGTACGTCAACGGACACCCGAAGAACCTCAAGGAAGGCCTGCAAACCGTCACAGCCTTCGGATTGCTTGCGTCCGTTGACACAGGCTACCCGGTGCTCCTCACCGAAATGACAGTGCTCACCGCGTTGAGAACGGCCGCGATGTCCGCGATCGCCACGAAGTATCTCGCGCCCAAAGGCGCAGACACCCTGGCAATGATCGGCAATGGGGCTCAATCCGAGTTCCAGGCACTGGCACTGAAGCGCATTTGCGGCATTGAGACGGTGCGTCTCTACGACTCGGACCCGATGGCGACGAAGAAGTGCGCCCGCAACCTCGCGGATTCCGGTTTGACTGTGATTTCGTGTGACACTGCCGAGGCGTCGATGGAGGGCGCCAACGTGATCACCACATGCACTGCCGACAAGAAGAACGCGACGATCCTGACCGACAACATGATCGGCTCAGGTGTTCACATCAACGCCATCGGCGGAGACTGTCCGGGAAAGACCGAACTTCACCGCGATATTCTGTTACGCTCGGAGATCTTCGTCGAGTACCCGCCGCAGACCAGGGTTGAAGGCGAGATCCAGCAGCTCGACGACACGCATCCGGTGACAGAGTTGTGGCGGGTGATGACTGGCGATGCCGTCGGTCGAACCTCGGCTCCGCAGATCACGCTTTTCGACGGAGTTGGATTTGCGATCGAGGATTTTTCGGCTCTGCGGTGGCTGCGCGAACGGCTGAAGCGCAGCGACAAGTACATTCTCCTCGACATGATCGCCGATCCGGATGAACCCCGGGACCTCTACGGCATGGTGTTGCGCGAACGAGACCGGATGGCGTCGGACTGAAGACGACCGCAGGGTTTCAAATCGTCTCGGCATCGGCCAGCAGGGTGGCGTTGCCGCCGGCGGCAGTTGTGTCTTCACTGACGACACGTTCGGTGCGCAACCAACGTTGCGCGTCCGCGTCACATCTCAGGACCGGCACGCGGGCGCCATCGCGCTTCGCAAGTGTCTGACGGACCTGGCGGAGCTCTTCGGCAGTTCCATCGAAAAGCACGGCGCGAAGATCTGCGTCTGCGCTCTCCGGCAACGGTCCAGACGCAACGTGCACACCAGGTTCGGCGGCAAGACGCTCCGCTGCCGGTCCCGGCACGATGACAACATCGTTCTCGCAACCCCGCGCAAGACCGACTTGTCGCTCGATGTCGGCCCCGTCCGGCCCGAGACACGCCACAAGACCGCGTGGCGCGTAGTAGAGCGTGTTGCGCTCTCCGGTTGGCCCAGGCAGCTCCTTGACGCCCCTTGAAAGGTCGATCCGGATCGGCTGTGGCACCGGCGCAGGCCTTGAGAAGCGGTACAGATAATCAGGACCACCCGCCTTCGGCCCGGTGCCCGACAATCCTTCACCACCGAACGGCTGCACGCCGACCACCGCCCCGATCTGGTTGCGGTTCACATAGATATTGCCGACATGCGCCGACTGGCAAACCTGATCCAGCCGGGCATCGATGCGCGAATGCATGCCCAAGGTCAGCCCGTATCCGGACGCATTGATGCGGGCGACCACATCGTCCAGCTCCGCCGCTCGGTAGGTGAGCACATGGAGGACAGGGCCGAAAATCTCGCGCTCAAGCTCCTCGAACCTCTCGAGGCGGAGAGCAGCGGGGCTGGTGAAATGCCCCCCGGACCAGCCCTCCGGGACAGGGACACGGAACATCAGACGGCCCTGTTTCTCGAAGCTTGCGATATGCGCCTCGATCATCTCCCGCGCCTGCGTGTCGATGACAGGCCCGACATCGGTGCTCGCCCGCCAGGGATCGCCGATCACGAGCTCATTTGCAGCGCCCTCCAGCATCTCGAGGATCGGCTTCGATACATCTTCCTGCACGAACAGGACGCGCAGCGCCGAGCAACGCTGGCCCGCGCTTTGGAACGCCGATTGCACGATATCGCGCACTGCCTGTTCCGGTAGCGCGGTCGAATCCACGATCATCGCGTTCAAGCCACCGGTCTCGGCGATCAACGGTGCGGCGGGATCGCCGTGCGCAGCAAGAGCCCGGTCGATGAGAGCAGCGGTCTCCGTCGACCCGGTGAAGCAGCATCCCTTGATGCGCACATCCGAGGTCAACGCCCCACCGACCACGGCGCCCTCACCGGGCAAAAGTGACAGAACATCTGCGGGAACGCCGGCCTCGTGCATGAGTTGCACGGCCCGCGCCGCCATCAGCGTCGTCTGCTCGGCGGGTTTGGCCAGAACCGGATTTCCCGCAACCAGGGCCGCCGTGATCTGTCCAGTGAAGATTGCGAGCGGAAAATTCCAGGGGCTGATGCACACCACGGGGCCGAGCGGTGTCCGTCCGTCCAGGCGCGCGCGCGCCTCCGCGGCATAGTACCGGCAGAAGTCCACCGCTTCACGTACCTCGAGGACACCGTCCAGCCTTGTTTTGCCCGCCTCGCGGCAACCGATGGCAATGAGCTCGGCCATGTTGGTTTCATAGAGTTCGGCAATCCGCTCGAGGATGGACGCGCGCTCGTCGACCAGTGTCCCTGCCCACCCGGGTGAGGCTTGGACAGCATTTCCAATCGCCGTCTCGACGATGTCTGGGGTCGCGTCGGCGGTGCGCCCCACCCGATCGGCAGGATTGGAGGGACTTACCACCGCTCGGCCATCCGGCGCCGTGACACCCGCCACCACGGGGCCAGCGGTCCACTGAGCCGTGTGGTGTGGTGCCATACGATCGTCTAGCACGGCCGCTTCTGCACGATCATTGAGGTTGACGCCCTTCGAGTTGCGGCGGCTGTCGCCGTAGAGATCGGCGGGCAGCGGTATTCTGGGATTGTGGGTCGGTTCGGCTGCTTCAACAACCGCGATCGGATCTTCCGCGATGTCCTCGACCGGGATTTCCTCATCCAACACCTGATTGACGAAGGATGAGTTGGCCCCGTTCTCCAACAAACGCCGCACGAGATACGCCAGAAGGTCCTTGTGTACACCAACCGGCGCGTAGATCCGGCACCGGGTGCCGGCTTTTTTGCGCAACCGCTCGTGCAGATCCTCACCCATCCCATGCAGGCGCTGGAACTCGAAACCCTCGGCGTCGCCGGCGATCTCCAGGACCGCCTGTGCGGTGTGGGCGTTGTGCGTCGCGAGCTGAGGGTAGACCCGATCGCGGCTCTCCAACAGCAGTCTGGCGCAGCGCAGGTATGCCAGATCGGTTGCCGCCTTTCGGGTGTAGACCGGATACGTCCCCAGTCCGAGCACCTGCGCATTCTTGATCTCGGTGTCCCAATACGCCCCTTTCACCAGGCGCACAGGAATGTGGCGTCCGGTCTCGCTCGCGAGTTGATCGATCCACTGCAAAACGGCAGGAGCCTGCTTCGAGAACGCCTGCACGACCAGTCCAAATCCATCCCAACCGGCCAGGTCGGGCGTGCGGAGGACAGCCTCAAACACATCCAGGCTCAGTTCTAGCCGATCGGCTTCCTCGGCATCGATGTTGAGGCCCATGTTGGCGGCACACGCCTGCTCGGCCAGCGCCAGAAGCCGCGGTGTGAGCCGCTCATGAACGCTGTCGCGCTGGACTTCCTCATAGCGCGGATGGAGCGCCGAGAGCTTGATCGAGATGCCGGGATTGTCATGCACCGCCGCTGCCCCTCCACGCTCGGCGATGGCGGTGATCGCCCTTGCGTAGGAGAGAAAATACCGCCGGGCATCCGCTTCGGTGCGAGCCGCCTCGCCCAACATGTCGAACGAGTAGGAATAACCCTCCGCCATTCGCTCGGCGCCGTTGTCGAGCGCTTCCGCAATCGTACGCCCCAGAACGAACTGGCGTCCCATCACCCGCATGGCATGCTCGACCGCAGTGCGCGCAACAGGCTCGCCAAGCCGCTGCACCGCTTCGCGCACCATGGTCCATAACCCATCTTCGGTGCCTTGCGTATCGCGGAAGATCCGCCCTGTCAGCATCAAGGCCCAGGTCGATGCGTTGACCAGCGTAGACCGCGCCCGCGCCCGGTGGCTTCCCCAGTCGCCCGGTCCGATCTTGTCACGGATCAGCGCATCCAGTGACGGCGCGTCCGGAGTCCGCAGAAACGCCTCGGCAAGGCACATCAGGGCCACGCCTTCCTCGGTCGTGAGCCCGTACTCCGCGAGGAAAAGCTCCATCAGACCCGGCGACTTCGAGCGGCGCATCTCATCGATCAGGCTTGCAGCCTCAGACGATACGCGCGCGCGTGCTTCGACCGAAAGCCCATGCGCCGCCAGATTGTCAGCGACGCAGGCGGCCTCCGACCAGGCGCGTCGCTCGGTGATCGAAGACCTAAGCTCGGAGAGGTTAGGCAAGGCGGGATTTCCTCCGTTTCGCCCCACCTCGAACCAAGCGCGTGTGAGGCGTTTTTTCAGTTTGAACCGCTGCTGGCAGCAGCAATACACCAACTGCGCCGAATGCACCGATTGAAATGTTGCCAACCGACGATACCTTTTGCGCCGCACATAAGGTTGCAGTGAGGAAAGAGTGGCGGCTTCACAACACACGGTATCACTCGTCGCTCGCGGGTCGTGGCGCTGCGCCGGATCCTTGTCTATTGAGGATCGCGACACGTGGTCCGCGCGTTGGTTCCAGACCGGATTTCCGATGGCGCAACCGATTTGCCCCGAAAGCAGGGAGTGAACATGCGATCCGCCTTTCTCCTCCTGCTGGTCTGCCTTTGCAGCGCGTGCGCGATGAACCAGCCGATCGTTCCAGTCTCACAGGTGACCCCGCCCGACTCGCGGATATGGTCGGTTGCGGGCGGTGAGCCGCTCAGCGAGACCGCTCTCGTGACCGAGTTGCGAAAAGCCGACATCGTTGTGCTTGGCGAGGTGCATGACAACGCCGAACACCACAAGGCGCAGGCATGGCTCGTCTCCCAACTGAAGCCGACCGGACTGGCATTCGAGATGATCCCCGAGGCCAGCGAGGAAGGCATCGCGGTGTTTCTTGAACAAGGCGGCGAACCCGCCGAGATCGGACCCGCGATTGGATGGGAGAGACTTGGCTGGCCGGACTGGGAACTCTATCGCCCGATCTTTGCTGCGTGGCGCGCAGAGGTCTACACCGGCGGCGGCATCGGGCGCTCGGTTCTGCGCAGAGCGACGCGTGACGGCGCTTCTTCGGCGCTCAGCGACACATCGTTTCTACCGGCGCTGACGAGCCCGCTGGATGCGCCCACCCAAGCCGCGATGGAAGCCGAGATGATCGACTCGCATTGCGGCAAGTTGCCGGTGGAGGCGGCTCCGGGCATGGTCCGTGTCCAGCGTCTGCGCGATGCCAACTTCGCGGCGGCGGCGGCGCGTGCCGCCGCAGGCTCAGGCGATGGCACAACTGTCCTGATCACCGGAAACGGACATGCCCGCAGCGATCGCGGCGTGCCGTTCTATCTCGCCGCGGCCAGACCGGAAGTCGCGGTGCTCAGCGTCGGTATTCTCGAGGCGGGTTCTGGCGTTCCCAGCAAGGCGGAGATCACAGCCGAGCCCTATGACTTCATCTGGCTCACCGAGGCCGCAGACCGACCTGACCCCTGCCTCGCATTCAAGTAGCCTGCCTCACCCGTCCTTTCGGATCCGGAATGCCAGAACACCCTCGGGCAGGTCTTCGGCACTGAGCAGAGCATGTCCCTGCTCGGAGCAGAAATGCGGCACATCCACACGCGCGGCCGGGTCATCGGCGAGCATGCGCAGCACGGCGCCGTCGGCCATTTGTCGCAGACGCTTTCTGGCCTTCAGAACTGGCAGGGGGCAGAGCAACCCACATGTGTCGAGGCTCTCTTCTGCCGCATCGTGATCCGTCATGCGGCGGTCCTTAGGACGCGCAGCCAAAGGGCGCAAGTCTTGATGGCCACGAGAGGGGGCGCTAGCGTGCCGCTCGACGCATCCGCCGAGGAACACGATTTGCAATCATGGGCCCACGTCATCGCGGCAGTCATCGTCATTGCCGCGGCACCCGCACTGGCAGAGACGCCGCGCGTTGTCGCCTACACGATCGAGAACGGTGTTCGGATCAAGCATAGCCTCACCGGGAAGCCCGGCACACCATCGGCCGGGCGCGAGCTGTTCATCGACACAGCCGCAACGGGGTGTGCACTCTGTCATGGCGACCCCGAAGGTGCTCCCGGAGAGGCCAGGGCGCTCGACGGATTGGGTGCCCGTATGGACGCGGGCACCATCAGGCTGTGGCTGGTCGCCCCGGCGATCCTGTCTCCCGACACGGACATGCCGAGCTACTACGAGATTGGGCAACGTGACGATCCGAAGGATCCGTTTTTCGGCCAGACGCGGTTGTCCGCCGCGGAAATCGAGGACCTCGTGGCCTACCTCTCCAGCCTCGGAAGCGGCACAACGCCGCCGAGCGTAACGGGAAATTGAGTTCCTCGCGCCAGTGTCGCACACTACGTCTCCAAGGGCGCAGGGCACAGAGGGCGGATTCTCCGTATGGAAATTGGCATAGTGACAGCATTCTTGGCAGGGATCATCAGTTTCCTGTCCCCCTGCGTGTTGCCACTTGCACCGCCCTATCTCGCCTATCTGGGTGGGACGACCATCGATCAGATTTCGGGAGACGATGCGGAGATCGATCCCGCCGTTTCCAGACGAGTGTTCATCTCGGCGATCTTCTTCGTCCTCGGGCTTGGCACTGTTTTCGTCGGGCTCGGGATGGGGGCGAGCGTCATTGGTCAGTCGCTGATCCAGTACAAAACCGTGCTCGCCCAGGTGTCAGGCGGCATCATCGTTCTGCTCGGACTTCACTTCCTCCACGTTTTCCGCATTCCCTTCCTGAACTACGAAGCCCGTTTCGATGGCCCGCAGGCGGCCAGCTCGTTTGGCACCAGCTATGTGATCGGACTTGCCTTCGCGTTCGGCTGGACTCCCTGCATCGGACCCATCCTCGGGGCAATCCTTTCGCTTGCGATGCAGGAAGAAACCCTGATGTCGGGAACGACGCTGCTTGCGGTCTACGCGCTGGGGCTTGGCATGCCGTTCCTGGTTGCGGCCCTGTTCGTCGGACCCTTCCTGCGCTGGTCGCGCAACTTCCGCCGCCACCTCGGCACAGTCGAAAAAGGCATGGGTCTGCTGCTGATCCTCGTCGGCGTGATGATGATCACCGGCGAGTTCGAGCGTCTCGCCTACTGGCTGCTCGACACGTTCCCGGTACTGGCAACGATCGGCTGAACGACCCCGCGCCCTCGTGAGCGCCGGAGATCATCCAGCACGAACAGCCTTATCAAGCTCGCGAGTGACGCAGGCGGGGTCCGCCTCGCATCAAGTTCGCTGGCCAGTCGATTGACGGACACACCACGCTCTCTCGCGATCCGCTGAAATTCGGACCAAAACGCCGCTTCCAGGCTAACCGAGGTTCTGTGCCCTGACAGGGTGAGCGAGCGCTTCACGGGCCGGTCCTCGGACACGCCACTAGCGGTCGTCTTCACGCTTCTTTCCATCGAGCACGCGCTCTGCCCGCGCCGCCTCCGCCTCGGAAAGTGTCCGCTCGTGCCGGGTGCGACCGAACTTGACCGCGTTGCGATCACCGCACTGGCGCGCGTCTTCACGCGACTTGCGCTTCCGGACCTGACGGAGATTGACGACCTTGCTCATCTTGTTGTCCGCCTAGAGTTTGTCTGTGCCGAACGTATCACATGCGCCGGGATCTCCCGTTCTGTAACCCGTGTAGAACCAGCGCTGGCGTTGCTCCGAACTCCCGTGGGTGAAGCTGTCCGGCACCACCGCCCCACCCTGTGCACGCTGTAGCGCATCATCTCCGATTCGCGCGGCCGCATTCAGCGCTTCATCGATGTCACCCGGCTCCAGTGCGCCATAGCGGACCTCGGCATGACGCGCCCAGAGCCCGGCATAGCAATCCGCCTGCAATTCGACCCGCACCGACAGAGCGTTGGAATCCTGCCGACTGACGCGCTGGCGCATGGCATTCACTTGCGGCAGGGTGCCGAGCTCGTTTTGCACGTGATGCCCAACTTCGTGCGCGATCACGTAAGCCGCTGCAAAGTCGCCGCCCGCGCCCAGTTGCTGTGACAGGACGCGGAAGAACGACGTGTCCAGAAAGACGCGTTTGTCGGCCGGGCAATAGAACGGCCCCATAGCAGACTGTGCATATCCGCAAGCGGAATCGGTCGCGTCGGCAAACAGCACCAGCGTCGGTTTGTTGTAGCGAACGCCTGCCTGCGCGAAGAGGTCGTTCCACACTTCCTCGGTGTCGGCGAGCACGACGCCAACGAATTCCTCCACCTCGTCGTCGATGGTGTTCGGACCGCCCGGTGCCTGGCTGATGCCCGGCCCAAACGACGACATCCCGCCACCACCCAGAAGCGGCCCGAGGTCGACCCCGAGAAACGCACCGATCAAGACCACGATCACCGCACCGACGCCACCGATCTTCGCAGCGCCCCCGGCGCGGCGACGACCGCCCGTACGACGCCGATCCTCGATGTTGGCGCTGGTGCGCCGCCCTTTCCAGCGCATGACCTTCCTCCCCGCTCGGCCGGACGACGGTCTAGCTCAGATTCTTCACGAAGAAGACCCGGTCGAGACCCATCTCTTCACGTCGTCCGGTTTCGGTGTATCCCAACCGCGGGTACATGGCGAGATTGTCTGTCATTCGCGCATTCGTGTAGAGCGTAACACGCGCGAAACCACGGGCGCGGCCTTGCGCCTCTGCGAAGGAGATCAATGCGTTGCCAATACCACACCCCTGGCAATCAGGCGCAACGGCGACATTCTCGATCAGCCAGTCCCCGCCCTTGGGACGGCAGACCACGTAGCCATCCGGGCCATTGCCCGCAACCCACACCACGCCGTCCCCGATGTCGGCGGGAAAGTCCTGGAGCATCGGTGGCGGCTCGCGCCCGATGAGAGGCACATAGCGGGCGTAGGCCGCGCGTGCGAGTTGGGCCAGCGCCGCCGCATCCTCGGGTCGCGCCGGGCGAATCGCCGTCACTTCGGTCCGATCATGCCCTTGGGCTGGACGATCCGGTCGAATGTCGCCTCGTCCACGAACCCCAGTTTCACCGCTTCTTCCTTGAGAGTTGTGCGGTTCTTGTGCGCCGTCTTCGCGACCTTGGTCGCGTTGTCGTAGCCGATCTCAGGGGCCAGAGCCGTCACAAGCATCAGGCTCTCCCACATCAACGTCGAAATGCGGTCTTCGTCTGCTGCGATCCCCTTCACACAGTTGTCCGTGAAGGCCACCGCGGCATCGCCGAGGAGTTGCATCGACTGCAACAGGTTGTACGACATCATCGGCTTGTAGACGTTCAGCTCGAAGTGACCCTGGCTGCCGGCAAACCCAACGGCCGCATCATTGCCCATCACGTGAGCGCAGACCTGGGTGAGAGCCTCGCACTGGGTCGGGTTCACCTTGCCCGGCATGATCGAGGACCCGGGCTCGTTCTCCGGCAGCAACAGCTCGCCAAGACCGCACCGAGGGCCGGACCCGAGCAGGCGAATGTCATTGGCAATCTTGAACAGGCTCGCGGCAACCGTTCTGACAGCGCCCGACATCTCGACGATGGCATCATGGGCTGCGAGCGCCTCGAACTTGTTCGGCGCGGTCTTGAAGGGCAATTTGGTGATCGCCGCAATGTTCGCGGCCACCTGCTTGTCCCAGCCCTTGCGCGTGTTGAGCCCGGTGCCGACGGCCGTGCCACCTTGTGCCAGCAGATAGATGTTCTTGAGCGAACCGTTGACGCGCGCGATGCCCTGCTTGACCTGATGGGCGTAGCCGCCGAACTCCTGCCCGAGGGTCAGCGGTGTCGCGTCTTGGGTGTGCGTGCGTCCGATCTTGATGATCTTGTTGAACGCCTTTTCCTTGGCCTGAAGCGCCGCGAGAAGTTTCTCGAGGCCCGGTATCAGCACGCCCGTTGCGGTCATGGCAGCCGAGATGTGCATCGCCGTCGGAAAGGTGTCGTTCGAGGATTGCGACCGATTGACGTGATCGTTCGGATGGACCGGATCCTTCGAGCCGATTTCGCCGCCCAGTATCTCGATCGCGCGGTTGGCGATCACTTCGTTGGCGTTCATGTTGGACTGCGTGCCCGAACCGGTCTGCCAGACGACCAACGGAAAATGATCGTCGAGCTTGCCCTTGGCGACCTCACCTGCGGCTTTCACGACGGCCTTGCCGAGCTTCTTCTCGAGATCGCCATTTTCCATGTTGGCCTGGGCACAGGCCTGTTTGATCACGCCCAGCGCGCGGACGATCGCCGTTGGTTGCCGCTCCCAACCAATCGGAAAATTCTTCAGTGACCGCTGCGTCTGCGCGCCCCAGTACTTGTCGCTCGGGACTTGGAGTGGTCCGAAGCTGTCGGTTTCCGTGCGCGTTTCGGTCATGGCTGATCTCCCGGAAGGTGCGGTTGGTGGGTCGAGCTATACCTTTGCGCACCGCCGAAGCCAATGCGCCGACGCTCAAAGCCAAAACGGCAAATGATTCAATTTTTCCGAAACTTGTCCAGGCTGACCACATCGGCACCCTGATCGGACGCCCCGGCACCTACCCCTTCAGGTTCCTTGTCTTCAGGCTCATCGTCCTCCGGCAGATCGGGCACATCGTCATCAAGTGCCTCCTGCGCGTCAAACTTGAGCCCGAACTTCACCGAGGGATCGACAAATGTCTGGACCGCGTCGAACGGGATCACAAGTGTCTGGGCACGGTCCGAGAAATTCAGCGTCACCGTGAAGCGATCAGCCGTGACAGCGAGATCCTCGAACCACTCCTGCAGCACGATCGTCATCTCTTCGGGATAGGTTTCGTGCAGCCATTCGGGGATGTCGACACCCGGATGCTGCGTGTCGAACCCGATGTAGAAGTGATGCTCTCCGGGCAGCCCATTCTCGGCAACATAGCCGAGAACCTCGGCCATCATGCCCCGCATGGCCTTCTGCATCAGCTGTCCATAATTTAGGCCCTGGTCGGCCGGCATGGCGCACGCACCTCCTAAAGACGAGCACGACCATATCCGATTCTCAGTGCCATGAAAGAGGGATAACGGCGAACTCTTTACCGACAGGGACGGGGTGCAGGCTTCTGTTGCCAGGCGCCTGCGAGCCCCGCCCACGGCGGCTAAGCCGAGGGACTTAAGTTTCGATGGTTAAGACTGCATTACGCAGCCATGGCCACCGGAGCACGGTTGTCATTGGCAACTGTACTTTGCGGACCGATAACGGTGGTACCTCACCGAGCGAAAGCAATCACCTTTACACGTCCGTCGATCCTGTTTCGGCCCCAACTGCCCGCCAGGACGGGGATGTTGGTGGAGCCGCCGGGTACCGCCCCCGGGTCCGATCCGCTTATTACGTGCGCGTTTATCGCCATAGTCCCCGAAGAGACGCTCCTTATATAGCGACGCAGGGTTAAGAAGTGAAGCTATGCTAGGGGTGCGCTTGATCTTGACCCACCGTCCCGTTAAGCAAACAGAACCGTTGGGGTGCCGCAAGGCTGAGAGGCGAATGAGCCAACCCACCGAACCTGATCCGGATAATGCCGGCGAAGGGAACGGGTTCTGGACAGGAAAACTCTCCACAGACCCGCGCCTGCCGGTTGAGGGATGTGAGTGCCATGAGACCAGCCGAACTCCCTGCCGAATCGCCGAATGACCTCCAGCCCGGGAGCTGATCATGCGCCTGCTCGCCTTCGTCGCCGTTCTCCTGTCCGCTTCGCCCGCATTGGCGGCTGACAAGGTGAAGCTCATTCTGGATTGGTTCGTGAACCCCGACCATGGACCGATCATCATCGCGCAGGAAAACGGCTACTTCGCCGATCAGGGACTGGAGGTCGAGATCATCGCGCCTGCCGATCCCGCCGATCCGCCGAAGCTGGTCGCCGCGGCTCAAGCCGATCTGGCGGTGTCCTACCAGCCGCAGCTCCACCTCCAGATCAAGGAGGGTCTGCCACTTGTTCGGGTCGGCACACTCGTGGCCACGCCGCTGAACTGTCTGCTGGTGCTTCGGGAGGGCCCCGTGCAGTCCATCGCCGATCTCAAGGACCGCAAGATCGGCTTTTCGGTTGCAGGGGTCGAGGAAGCGCTGGTCAGCGCGATCCTCAAGCCTCACGGCCTGACCACCGAGGACGTTGAACTCATCAACGTCAATTGGTCGCTGTCGCCCGCTCTGATGTCTGGTCAGGTGGATGCCGTAATCGGCGCCTTCCGCAATTTCGAGCTCAATCAGATGGACATCGAGAACGTCCCGGGCCGCTGCTTCTATCTCGAGGAGGAGGGGCTTCCAGCCTATGACGAACTCATCTACGTGGCCCACTCAGAGACAATGGACCGCGAGTTGATCGCACGGTTTCTTGCAGCGACGGAACTGGCGACGCAGTACATCATCAATCACCCCGAGGAGAGCTGGCAGATTTTCGCGGCCACCGCCGTGGAGCTTCAGGACGAGCTGAACGAACGCGCGTGGCGTGACACGCTGCCCCGTTTTGCGCTCAGACCAGCCGCGTTCGATGCTGGCCGCTATGAGCGGTTCGAATCGTTCCTGCTCGATGCCGGTCTGATCGAGACGACCACACCGGTCGATCAGATTGCTGTAGACGTGACAGAATGACCGACTTCGGATCACGCGTTTTCGCGGCATGGCGTGCGGCAGCGCCAGACTGGCACGCCTATACCCATCACCGGTTCGTCGAAGGGCTCGGAGATGGGACACTGCCGCGGTCGTCGTTCCTCCACTACCTCGTGCAGGACTATGTTTTTCTCGTGCACTTTTCACGTGCGTGGGCTTTGGCTGTGGTCAAGGCGGGATCGCTCGAGGAAATGCGCCTTGCCGCCGGAACCGTCGATGCCCTGGTCAATCACGAGATGTCACTCCATGTCTCGACCTGCGCCGCCGAAGGCATCACTGAAGACGAACTCTTCGCGGCGAAAGAGGAACAGGGAAACCTCGCCTACACCCGCTATGTATTGGACGCTGGCTTGCAAGGCGACTTTCTGGACCTTCTCGCGGCCCTTGCGCCATGCGCCCTGGGCTATGGCGAGATCGGGCGAAGGCTCGGGCAGTCCGCAACATCCGACGTCTACGGTGAGTGGATCAGAACCTATGCGGGTGAAGAGTATCAAGGCGCATCGCGCAACATCGGCAGGTTGATAGACCAGGCGGCGGCCGCCCGACTCGGACCAAACCCCGAGGTTTCTCCCCGCTGGCCGGGCCTGTGCGAGCGCTTCGCCACCGCGACCCGCCTGGAGGTCGGATTCTGGGAAATGGGACTGAAAGGCGCCGCATGAACGCGCCCGGGGTTTCCCTAACCGGAACCTTGCGCTTCCCGGGCTTCGCTTCGCTGTCGGGACTTCATCTCGACCTTCCGCCCGCGCGCTGGACATGCTTGCTCGGCCCTTCCGGCGCGGGCAAGTCAACCTTACTCAGACTGATGGCGAACCTGCCCACAGGTGGAAAATTTGACGGACGGGTTCAAACCTCGGACGACAAACCCCTGACCGGACGATTCGCCTACATGGGACAGTCCGACCTGCTTGCCGACTGGCTTGACGTTCGCGGCAATGTTGCCCTCGGTCCCGCCTTGCGCGGCGAAGAGCCCGATATCGCGCGGCGTGACGAGATGATCGAGCGCGTCGGCCTGACCCCACATGCAAACAAGCATCCGCCGGAACTGTCAGGCGGGATGCGCCAGCGGGTGGCGCTTGCGCGAACGCTGATGGAGGACCGACCGGTCGCGCTTCTCGACGAACCGTTCTCGGCACTCGATGCACGCACGCGGGCCGAGATGCAGGAGCTGGCATTCGAGACACTCGCCGGTCGCACGGTGTTGATCGTGACACATGATCCGGCCGAGGCAGTCCGACTTGGCCACGCGATCTATCTGATGAGCACCGACTCACTTCGACCGCTCGATGTGCCCGACCTTGCACCCATCCGTCCGGCGGGTGATCCCCAGACCCTCAGCGCGCAGGCCGCTCTGCTCGCGACCCTGCGCGAGACCGTGTGATGCGCCAGGCCACAAACGTTCTGGGTGCACTGGCAATCGGCCTTGGTCTTTGGCAGGGGCTCGTGTGGCTCACGGGTGCGCCTGCATTCATCCTGCCGGGCCCGCTCCGTGTCGCAGAGGCGCTCTGGACCTACCGCATGTTGATCGCGGAGAACGCGGCGGTCACGATGACAGCTGTGATCACAGGGCTCGTACTGGGCGTGACGATCGGCGCCGCAACCGCGCTTCAGCTGATGATCTCTGACAGTGCGCGGCGATACCTCGTGCCGCTCCTGGTGTTCAATCAGGCAGTTCCCGTTTTTGCACTCGCGCCGGTTCTGACCCTCTGGTTCGGCTATGGGCTCGCCTCTAAGGTCATCGTCACGATCATGATCGTCTACTTTCCGGTGACCTGGACCTTCTACGACGGATTGCGCCGCACAGAACCCGGCCTCATCGACCTCGCGCGAACCATGGGCGCTACCGAACGCCGCATCCTGTTCAAGCTCAGAGTGCCCGCAGCCTTGCCCGCTTTCGGGTCGGGGTTGAAGCTCGCCGCGATTTACGCCCCGATCGGTGCAATCTTCGGGGAGTGGGTGGGGGCGTCCAAGGGGCTGGGCCATCTGATGCTGATGGCCAACGGACGCGCAAAGATCGATCAGATGTTCGCCGCGCTCATCGTGCTCGCGGCACTGACGGTGCTTTTGCACGCCCTGATAAAGGTTCTGGCTGATCGTCTCTCCTTCTGGTCGACACGCCAAGCAGCCCCCGGTGATGCGCCATAAGTCGTTGATTGTAACGGACGCTACAGATTGCTTCACCTTTCCGGGCTAGCCCTAGTTCGGCGGGCAGAAGGGAGCGCGAGGGGATGACAGTTTTCGAACTCACCGGAGCTCTCGGGGTCGGGCTCTATCTCGCTGCATACGGTGCTCTGCAGCTCGGATTTCTTAGAGGCAGCGGCCTCGTCTACACTTTGCTCAACCTGGCTGCATCGTCATGTGTTCTGATCAGCCTGACGGAAGCGTTCAACTTCGCATCCGCCATCATCCAAGTCTCGTGGATCGTGATTTCGATCGTCGGGCTGACGCGGATGGCGTTTACGTCGAACCGCTCCTGGTTTGATGTGCACGAGGCACGCTTTGCCGCGACCATCGGCGCTGGGATGAAGCGCAGCGCCGTTCGAAGATTGATCAAGCTGGGAGCTTGGAAGTCACTGCCTGCCGGCACGGTGCTGACCCGCGAAGGCGAGATCAACACCCACATGTTCTTCATATCGACGGGACGGGCGTCGGTGATGTCCGGCGGGGTCAAGATCGCTGACATTGCGCCCCGGGACTTTGTTGGCGAGGTGACATACCTGTCTGGCGAACCTGCCAGCGGCACCGTGGTCCTGAAGACCCCTGCGCACTGCCTGGGCATTCCAAACGAAGCGCTGCGCCGTTTCGTCACACGAAATGAGGACATCCACGCACAACTCGAGACGGCCCTCGCGATGCATTTGCGCGAGAAGTTGGTGCACTGCACGTCGGCGGTGGTCCGGTCGCATTCCTCAACGCCACACATCGTGAGTGCGAGAACGGACGTTTTGACACCCGCGTGAGGTGTGTTCGTCCCGCACTTGGCAGCACCCGCTGCCCGGCCTATACCGGATCCAAGGGACCGGTCCGAAGCGGATAACAGATGACAATAATTCACGGATTTGTTGCGCAGATCGGCGCGACGGTTCTGGCGTTGTGCCAGACGACCGGTTCGCTGTTCCTGTTCGCTGTCGGCGGCATATCACACATCGCGGCGCCACCCTGGTACTGGAGCGAGCTTGGCCGGCAGCTTGTGAGGATTGGTTACTTCTCGCTGCCCGTGGTGGGTCTGACCGCCCTTTTCACCGGTGGCGCGCTGGCGCTGCAGGTGTTTTCGGGCGGCGCCCGCTTCAATGCCGAGGCGGTCGTGCCCAACATTGTCGCCATCGCAATGACCCGCGAGCTGGGGCCCGTGCTGGGCGGCTTGATGGTGGCCGGCCGTGTCTCGGCGTCCATCGCGGCCGAGCTCGGTACCATGCGTGTGACCGAGCAGATCGACGCTCTCACGACGCTGTCCACCAATCCCATGAAGTATCTGGTTGCGCCACGCCTGCTCGCGGCAACGCTCGTCATGCCGTTGCTCGCGCTGGTCGGTGACATCATCGGCATTATGGGCGGGTTCCTGGTCGGCGTTGCCCGGCTCGACTTCAACGCCAGCACCTATATCAACACGACCTACAACTTCCTCACGGCAGGCGACATCATCTCGGGCCTCATCAAGGCCGCCGTCTTCGGCTTCATCATCGCGCTGATGGGGTGTTACCAGGGCTACCATTCCGGCCGAGGCGCACAGGGCGTGGGCCGCGCCACCACAAATGCCGTGGTCAGCGCCTCGATCCTGATCCTCGCCACGAACTACATCCTGACCGAAGCGTTGTTCGGCACATGACCGCCAAGATCGAGATGCGGGGCGTCACCAAGGCCTTCGGACCGAAGCGTGTGCTGCGTGGCTTCGACCTCACGGTGCCGACAGGTGAGTCGATGGTCATCATCGGCGGCTCCGGCACCGGCAAATCAGTAAGCCTGAAATGTGTTCTCGGCATCATCCGACCCGATGCAGGCGAGATAAGGGTGGATGGACAGGAGGTTCTGGGGCTGAGAGGCCGCGCCCGCGAGGCGATGCTGGACAAGTTCGGCATGCTGTTTCAAGGGGGCGCGCTGTTTGACTCCCTGCCGGTCTGGCAGAATGTCGCGTTCCGCCTGCTGCAAGGCAAACGCCGGCGCAATCCGTCGGAAGCCCGGGCGATCGCGATCGAGAAGCTGCGTCGGGTCGGGCTGACCGACGAGACCGCAGACCTTTTCCCGGCCGAGCTCTCCGGCGGCATGCAGAAGCGCGTGGGGCTTGCGCGTGCCATCGCCGCAGAGCCCGAAATCATCTTCTTTGACGAACCGACGACCGGGCTCGACCCGATCATGGCCGATGTGATCAACGATCTGATCCGCGAGATTGTCGTCGAGATGGGTGCAACGGCCATGACGATCACCCACGATATGTCGAGCGTGCGCAAGATTGCCGACCGGGTTGCCATGCTGCACGAAGGCATCGTCCAGTGGACCGGCCCTGTCAGCGAAATCGACACGACCGACAACCCGTATGTGCATCAGTTCGTGAATGGCTTGCCCGACGGCCCGATCGACGCGGTGCGTTAGGCGATCAGCGCGCGTCCGAAATCAGCGCGTGTTGCTCCACCTCTTTCAGCAGTTTTCGGAGGATAGCGCGAGGGTAGTCGCTGAAACTGTCCGCGATCTCGAGAAACGCCTGCGGCCCCGCCAACACATTCTGTTCGTAGAACCTCACCGGATCGGGCGTGTCGCCGCGGATCACCAGCCCGTTGATCGTGTAGCCGTATCCCACAAGTGCCTGCGCAACGGCGCGCGGAGCCCGGCCCTCGTTGTTCACACCGTCGCCCGAGACATCGATCACCCGGCGTTTGCACTGCGCAGGCGCTGTCTGGCCGACCTTGAGCGCATGGTTCAGCGCCTCGCCTATCGCGGTCGAATAGTTGCGCCAGTCGCGTCCGCCCCGTCGAATGGCGCGCGCAAACAGCCCCATGGAATCGGCGTCGACCAACACAAACCAGTCTGTCACCTGACGCTGGCGTGACGCGCCTGACCATTGCGTGAGCGTTGCCAGAACGCCGCCTTCCTGACGCTCGACCGCCTCGATCAGCGCTTCGTTTTCGAAGGCCGCCGCCATGCCCTCCATTTGCAGTGCGAACTCCTCGCCGTCGATGGAGCCCGAGACGTCCACGGCGAGGATCAGCTCGAGCGCGCAGGCCCGCGCGGCGGAAGGCACTGCACACAGCAACACGACAACAATCGCAAGCGCCCTCATGGCAACGTGCTCCGGTTGTCTCCGACAATCATCTCGGCACCCACTTCCCGCATCAGCTTGCCGACCATGACAAGCCGGTAGTCCTCGAAGTCTCGGGCGAGTGCCACGAACGACTCTGGGCCCTGCATCACATGCTCCCGATAGTAAATCGCAGGATTCGGATACGCACCCTGAATGACCAGCCCATTTATGATCAACCCGTCGAGCTGTCCTTGCTCGCGGAAATAACCCGGGCCGACGCCGTCATTGTTCTCGCCATCTCCGGAAAGATCGATGACATATCGCCCGCAAGACGGGCCGCGGCGCAGTAGTTTCGCACCGAACTGCACGGCCTTGCCGATGGCGGTTGGGAACTCGGCATAACGGCGTTTGTGCGCCCGAAGCCGAGCGGCGAAGGCGCGAATCGCCTCTTCGCTGTCGAGCATCTGCCAGTCGATGATCACATCCTGCTGCTGATACCCGGACCACTCATAGGCCGCAGCAGCGATTGCGGTGCCCTTGGGGGACAATATCGCCTCGATCACTGCGTCTGTCGTCAAAGCATAGGCGAGCCCGTCAAGCTGCAATCGGTACTCGCGGGCATTCACGCTCGACGAAATGTCGAGACCGAGCGCGAGCGCGACCCTGCACACTGGCTCGGCACGCGCTGCAGGAGTCCAGAACGCAGAGCAGCCAACAAGAAGCACGGCAAAGCCTGCAACCCGCAAGGCTGCTTGACCAGCAGCAAATCGCACGGCGCACTGCCTCCCTGTCACCAGCTCCCGGTGTTCTCCATGCTGGTCCACGGCTCGGCAGGCTCCAAGGCACCGCCGATCTGCAGCAACTCGATCGAAATGCCGTCCGGGGAGCGCACAAACGCCATGCGGCCGTCACGTGGCGGGCGGTTGATCGTCACACCTGCATCCATGAGCTGCTGGCACTTGTCGTAGATGTTCTCGACCTCGTAGGCGAGGTGGCCAAAATTGCGCCCACCGTCATATTCCTCGTCCGAGTCCCAGTTGTAGGTCAGCTCGATTTCGTTGCCCGGCCCGCCGCCCGGTTCCGACAAGAAAACCAGCGTCGCCTTCGCGGCCTCGAGGTCTTTGCGCCGTGTTTCGACCAGACCCAGCAGATCGCAGTAAAACTTCTTCGACGCCTCGATGTCCTTCACCCGCACCATGGTGTGCAGAAACTTGATCTTCATGTTGATCTCTCCCCTTCTGAGCTTTTCTCCGGGACCAGCCTGTCTCGGTGCACGAGGGCAACCTGAACAAAGCTGACATATAGCAAGAGGTACCAGGAACCAGCCTTGGCGATGGATACCCTGTGACTGAATGCATTCCCCGCGTAAATCCAAGTCCCCGTCAGCGTACCCACATTCTCGGCAATGAACAGAAACAACGTCGAGAGCAGAGCCGCTATCACAAGTGGCATTCTGTAGACACTATCGCTCACGTTGAAGCTGATCCAGGTGCGCCAGTAAATGACGACTGTCGCTGCCATGAGCGGGTATCGCAGATCCGGGCCGAAATGGTGCCAGAAGAAGTTCAGATAGATCGCGGCCCCGAGCAGCCACGTCAGCGGCTCGGACGGATAAGGAACGAACCGCATGTCGAAGATGCGCACCACACGTGCCATGTAGCTGCCCACCGACGCGTACATGAACCCGGAGAAGAGCGGCACATCCGCGATCTTGAAAAAGCCCGGCTCGGGGTAAGCCCATGATCCCATTTCAATTTTGAAGATCTCCATCGCCGTGCCGGTGACATGAAAAAGCAGGATCACCCGCGCTTCCCGCCAGCTTTCGAGCCGGAAGGTCAGCAGCAGGAACTGGATCATCAGAGCCGCCAGCAGGAGAAAATCGTAGCGCGCAACCTGCCAGTCTTCTTGCCACACGAGCTTGGTGACGATCAGAAGCGCGAGCATCAGTCCGCCGAACAGGCACGCCCACGCCTGTTTGAGCCCGAACATGACGAAATCGGCGAGCGCCAGCGGCAGGCGGGCGCGCATCCAGTCGCCAAGCCGGCGCTCGACCGGCAACCGGCCTGACCTTGTCGATTTGCCGGGATCGGGACTATACAAATTGCGATCCTTTAGTTCATATACACAATATGTAGTGGGTGAGCGAATCGCGGGGCCAGCTTGGAGAAGGCTATGAATGATATGTCTCTGTCATCCGATCAAGAGTCCGAAATCAAGGCCGCCCGCGCGCAGACCCGCGAGACACGCCGCGTGGTCGCCGAGGGTCTTGAGGCACGTCTCTACGAGGCGACCCGCGTGCTGGACCACGGCTTCGTGCGGGTCATCGACTACATGGGCGATGACGCCGCGATCGTGCAGGCGGCACGGGTGTCCTATGGAGAGGGCACCCGGAAGGCGCGCGACGATGCCGGTCTGATCCGTTACCTGATGCGGCACTGGCACTCGACGCCGTTCGAGATGTGTGAGCTAAAGTTGCACGTGAAACTTCCGGTTTTCGTTGCACGTCAATGGGTTAGGCATCGCACTGCCAACATAAACGAGTATTCGGCGCGCTATTCCATCCTCGACCGTGAGTTCTATGTGCCGGCACCAGAGCATCTTGCGGCGCAGTCCAAGACGAACAATCAGGGACGAGGCGCTGTCCTGGAAGGAGCCGAGGCCGCGCGGGTGCTCGAGACGCTCAAGGCCGATTCCCAGCGGTCCTATGACCACTACGAGGACATGCTGTCCCAGGACGGTCAACAGGGGCTCGCGCGCGAGCTCGCCCGGATGAACCTGCCCGCGAACATCTATACACAGTGGTATTGGAAGATCGACCTGCACAACCTGATGCACTTCCTGCGGTTGCGCGCCGATCCTCATGCCCAGTATGAGATCCGCGCCTATGCCGATGTGATCTGCGACCTGGTGCGCGCCTGGGTCCCGGTGACCTACGAGGCCTTCGAGGACTACCGGCTGAACGCTGCGCAGCTTTCCGGTCCGGCGATGGTCTGCCTGCGCCGGATGCTGGCGGGAGAGACCGTGACGCAGGAATCCTCAGGCATGTCCGCCGGTGAGTGGCGGGAATTCCAGACGGCTTTGAAGGGCTGATCATCAGACCTTGATGCGGATGCACGGGGCATGCACAGGCGATGCACCGCAGCTATTCAAACTGAAAGGGTCGGACTTTCCCTCTGGCCTAGGCTTATGCGTTGCCCAGGGCAGCCTGCAATAGATCCTTGCAGGCATCGGACGTGCACCCGTCCCAGTCCAGCGCACCGGTCCATCCAGAGACCGAGATCGCCGCGATCTTGTTTTTCGCAACGAACGCGCTCAGGGCGGCCGCGCAATCGCTGGCCTTCGGTCCGCCAGACACCGGATAGTTGAAAGCCGGGCACTCGTCCGCGTCAATCACATCCATATCGATATGCAGATGCACCGGTGCGTCCAGTTCCAGGGAGCCGAGCCCGGCAATCCCGGTCCGCCGCACCGCAGACGCATCGAGTGCCTCGCGCTCGAGTGGGTCCAAGTCACGTCCGTCGATCAGCCAGACCTGCTCTTCGGGGATGGGGTGCAGACCGACCGCCTCGCACATCCACTGCGGCCCGCGCCCGACCATCATCGCAAGAGGCATGCCTCCGAGAAACTGCGACGGACTGGTCTCGGGCGTGTTGAAGTCGCCATGGGCATCGATCCAGACCAGTGCCGGTTCGATCCCACTCGCCTGCAACCCCGCCAGCACGGGCACTGCTGCGCAGCAATCTCCAGCGACCGAAACAGCGCGCGCGCCCTCACGCGCCGCGTCCTCGACGAAGGTTTTGATGGGGCGGTGAAGGGCCGCCATACATTCAGCGTCCCGGTCCGCAATGTCATGGGGACCGTTGACAGTGCAGTCCTCAGGAACCGCGGCGCTCAGCGCGAGCTCGTGGGTCTCGAAGTACTGCGGAGAGAGCAACCAGTGATTTTGCATGGGCTGAGACTGACATCTCTGGCCGCGGTCTGCAATGAATCGGACGCAGCGTTAGGCTTGCGGCGCGCCGTCGCAGTGTTAATGCTGCGCCCGGTGGGTGGAGGTACGTATGCGCAATGCAGCGATGGTGCTCGGGATCATCGGCGGTATCGTCGGCATGATCGTGGGTTTTTTCGGATATGGCTTCGCCGTGCTCGGCGAGCTGTGGGAAGGCTTTACCGAAGCGGCTCAGTCTGCAGGTGTCGGCGAGATCGTAGAGGATCCGCTGAAGGTGAAGCTGATCGGGCTGTTCGCCCCAATTTTCGCAATCGCGGGCGGCGCCATGGCCACGGGGTTTCCGGCGCTGGCGACGATTCTTCTGATCGCGTCGTCGGTGGGCATGTATTTCGGCTTCGACTTCAACGTCTTCACCATGTTCCCGATCGCGATGTGCGCGCTCGCAGGACTGTTGGCCCTCGCCGGCATCTTCACCAATCGGCCTGCCGCCAAATGAGCGTCACGCGGCGCGCAGGCCGAGGATCTGGCGCGCCTCTGCAGGTGTCGCAACCGGGCGTTCGTGCTTTTCGCAGAGATCTGCCGCACGCGCCACGAGGGCGGCGTTGGATGGCGCCAGCGTCTCGCGATCGAGCCGCACATTGTCCTCGAGCCCCGTTCGGGCATGCCCGCCGGCCGCGATACACCACTCGTTGAGCGTGATCTGGCCAGCAGCGATTCCGGCGCCGCACCACACGGCATCGGGGATGAGCCGCTTGAGCGTCGCCACATAGAAGTCGAACACGTCCTTGTCCACGGGCATGGCATTCCGCACCCCCATGACGAACTGCACATAGGGCGGCGCTTTCAGCCGTCCGTCGGCGGTCATTTTGGCCGCCTGGAAGATGTGGCTGAGGTCAAAGGCCTCGATCTCGGGCTTGATGTCGTGTTCGATCATCTCGGCCGCCAGCCAATCGACCAGATCGGGCGGGTTCTCGTAGACGCGCGTCGGAAAGTTGTTCGACCCCACGGTCAGCGAGGCCATGTCCGGGCGCAGGGGGAGCATTGCGCCCCGGGCCTTGCCCGCACCCGATCGCCCCCCCGTCGAAAACTGGATGATCATCCCCGGGCAGTGCGTCTCGAGCCCTTCCTTGAGGCGGGCGAAACGATCCGGGTCCGAGGTCGGTGTGCCATCATCGAGACGCACATGGCAGTGGGCGATCGAGGCACCGGCCTCGAAGGCTTCATGCGTCGAGTCGACCTGCTCGGTCACCGTGATCGGCACCGCCGGGTTGTCCGACTTTTGGGGCACCGAGCCGGTGATGGCGACGCAGATGATGCATGGGGTCGACATTGGGCTCTCCTCAGACAGTTTCGTCCCGCGCTCTGCGCTCTCGCCCCGCGACGGGATCATGGGCGTGCGCGATCGGGCGCTCCGAGCTCTGCTCAGCCATGACCGATCTCACCGAGAAACGCCGAGATCAGTTCGGCCAATACCTCGGGCTGTTCCACGCAGGGAATGTGCCCGGCACCGCGGATCAGCTCGAACCGGCTGCCCGGGATCAGCGCGGCCGTCTCCCGCACCAAGTCGGGGGGTGTGGCGCCATCCTGATCGCCGCACACGGCAAGGCACGGGAGGCGGAGCCGCGACGTGGACTCCTGAAGATCGGTGTCTCTGATCGCCGCGCACGTCTGTGCATAGCCTTCCGCCGGCGTTCGGGACAGCATGGTCCTCCAGATGGGAAAGTCAGGCGCATCTGCACGGAATGCCGGCGTGAACCAACGCTCCATCACGCCGTCTGCCATCGCCTCGAGACCCTTGCCGCGGACTGTCGCGATGCGATCGTTCCACATCCCGGCCTCCCCGATCTTGGCGCCCGTGTCACACAAGATCAGCGCGCGCACCAGGTCCGGCCGTTCGGCGGCCAGCCCCTGCGCGATAATGCCTCCGACGGAGAGACCGCAGATCACCGCATCGCGCACCCCGAGATGGTCGAGAAGCCCCGCAAGATCGCCGACATGATCGGCCATGCTCCAGTCGCCGGGTGGCAAACCGCTCAATCCGTGTCCGCGCTTGTCATAGCGGACGATCCGAAGTCCGGCGGGCAGCAGCGGGATCAGCGGATCCCATATCCGGAAGTCCGTGCCGAGAGAGTTCGAGAACACCAGGACCGGCGCATCTTCAGGACCTTCTTGCCGGTGATGCAGCGTCACCGATCCGATTTTCGCAGCCCGCATTGTTCCCCGCCTCCTGTTCGCCTCGGCTCCCCGGGGAGAACGCCCTAAATTTCGCGACGGCGCAAGCCCCACCGGTCCTCAGGGGCGGGAGGCAAGCCAGCGATCCGCAATGTCGAGCGTGCCGTCCGTGTAGGCGGGACCGAGGGCTGCGGCCTCCGGTGTTTCCGCATGGCTCGCGACCCAGGCCGTAAGTTGCAGGCGCCGCAGCATGACGAACGTGTCGAGCGCCGTCTCGGTGACCGAGGGCAATTCGGACACCGTGCGGTAGCCCTCGATCCAGGCTGCTTTCAAGTCCGGGATGGATGGATCGGTCTCGATAAAGCTGATCGCAGCGGCGAAGTCGAAGCCATGCCAGCCGAACCCGCAATCATCGAAGTCGATGACCGCGATCTCACCCTTGTCGAGCAACAGATTGGCAAGCCTCAAGTCAGCATGGATCAGACCGAACCTGTCAGGGTGTTGCCCGAGGTCCCGCAGTGCCCGTTCAAGCCTTGCCGCCGTGTGCTCGAGCAAGGCCTTGCCCGACGCGCTCAAGCCGAGTGCGGCGCGCCAGTCGCCCCAAAGCGCTTCCGGCCCGACGGTCGCTGCGAAATCCCATGTCTTGCGTGCAAAGCCTTCGGGCCGTCTCCACTGGGCTGCGTGCCGGTGCAAGCCCGCACTGATCGCGCCGAGCGCCCGGAACCCCTGGGTGAGGTCATCTTCCGGGGCGGGTGCGCGGCCCGGCACAAACGCAAACGCCACCACATCGCGAACGCCATCGACGATGTCCATTCCGACCACGAGTTCGCCGTCCCGGGCGCGTAGTGGCTCGGGCACCGGCACGATCCCCGCCGAGCGGAGTGCCGCGATCCAGGCAAGTTCCGAACGAATCTCGGCGCGGCGATGATAGCCCGGTCGGTGCACGCGGAAGATCACAGGCGCGCCCGCGTCAGGATCGTCGGCGCGGAAGGTCGCGTTCTCCGAGATGTTCACGAGCGACACGCTTGTCCGTGGCGAGAGCCCCCACTTCGGCGTCAGCCGCGCGACACCGCGTTGCAAGACCTCGATATGGCCTGGGCTGTAGAGGCCGCTCATCTGTAGTCCCGATCAGCGCAAGAATTGATGGGAGAAACGAGCACGACCTGCGACGCGCTGCACGCACCGAACCGACGGAAATTCCTCGGTTGAGCGACATTCCGGGGGCCGGACCTCCGCAATCTCCTCATATTAAGGCCCCATTCATCTGGCTCTCTCACAGTGAAGGTCGAATTCCGGCCGGATTGATGCCAGTGCTCGGCAGTTGGCGTTCCATGATTTCGTGTTCAGACATGCCCGGGCCGTGGCAGGAAGCAACGGACACGCCAGAGATGCGACGGATCGCACGGTTTTTCATCGGGTTTTGCTTGATCGCCGGGGTCGTGGTCCCGGCACATGCCACGGAAACTCGCACCTGGTATGTCTATTGTGAAGGCACCCGTCATGGCGAGCACTGGGCCGTGTTCTCCGAGAACATGTGGCCGCATGCGGACACCGGGCGATATGGCCGGGCTGTGGCATCGGCTGCCGAGGCGTTCATAGAGCGAGAGCACAACCTGCCGCTTCAGGGCTGCGCGTCCGTGCCCTTCATCGATGGTGTCTCCGCCGCGCACAGCCGGGCGCGCACGGCAAAGCTCCACAAGCGCATGGGCGACAAGGTGTACTACGTGGCGCTGCCGGGTCGCATCCTCGCCGACTGACACCCGCGATCACGCCATCCCCTTCGCCTGCAACTCGCTCCTCGCCTTTTCGGACTTGGCAAGTTCGTCGAGGCCCATGCCCCGCAACACACCCTCGGTTTTCGAGAACTGGATGTCCTGGTACTCGACCACCTGGATGAGGTTTCCCCAAGGGTCGTAAAAGTCCAGGAACCGCCCCTCGAGAACCTCCGCTCCCGCGGCCGAGGCCAGTGCGCGCACGCGGCTCCGGTCATCCACCACGAGACCGACATGGCGCGGATCATCGCGGTGCGGCGTGTCCGCCTTCATCAGGGCGATGAACTGATCACCCATGTCTATGAAGGCTGCGGTGTCGCTCTTGCCTCGCAACTCGAAGTCGAAAATCGCCTCCCAGAAGGCGAGCGCTTCCGGGATGTCACCCACCTCGAGGGCGATGTGGTTCATGCCGACCAGACGGGGCTTCTCGGTCATCTCTGCCTCCTTGATGGCTGCGCTGGATATGTGTTCCTGAGCGGCGTCCCGCAACCAACGAGCCGGGTGCGTCGTGAAAATCCGGATGGCTGGCTTGAACGCTGACGGACGCGCTGCGTGCTGACTGGCCAGCGAGGATGTTCCGCACGCCCATTGCAACAGGCTACGCCCGTTGCAATGGTCTTCCGTCCAGGCCCGCCCCCACCCCCGCCGCCACCTGATCGCAATGCGATCAGGTGGCGGCGGGGGTGGGGGCGGGCTTCCGCGAGGGCGGAGGTTCTTGCCGCAGGCAAGGTCCTTCAAGTCTCGCAAATGTCACTTCTGATCAGATATCGAGGTTCTCGACGCTCAGTGCATTCTCCTGAATAAACTGCCGACGCGGCTCAACCACATCGCCCATGAGCTTGGTGAAAATCTCATCGGCCTCCGCCATGTGATCGATGCGCACCTGCACCAGCGTCCGAGCCTCCGGATCCAGCGTTGTCTCCCAGAGCTGATCGGCGTTCATCTCACCAAGCCCCTTGTAGCGCTGCAGAGCGATCCCCTTCTCGCCCTCGCTCAGGATCGCGTCGAGCAGCTCGGAGGCGGAGCGTGCCGGTATCTCCTGCTCCTTGCGGATCAGCTTCGCCGGCGTGCCATAGGTCTCACGCAAGGCGCTTCCCATCGACGCGAGCTTGCGGGCCTCGGCCGAACGCAGCGCCATCCCGTCGATCGTGCGAACCTCCGCCACGCCCCGCACCACCCGCGTGAGACGCACACCGCCATCGGCCGTCACATCGCCTGTCCAGCCACGTTCTGTCTCGGGGGCGAGGCTGTCGAGACGGCCAGCCACCGCCGCCACGAGCCCGGCCGACGGTCCCGGCGCCAGGGCGCCCTCGATGGCCATCTGCTCGAGCACGAACCTCGGATAGGTGGTGGGAAAGGCGTTCAGCACGGCCCGCACGGAGCGCGCCTCGTCGATCACCCTCATCAGATCCGGCCCGGCGATCTCGGCGCCAGAGCCAAGCTGCAGAACGGCCCCGTCCGCGCCCTGCTCGGCGAGGTAGTCCTCGAGGCCAGGATGATCCTTCAGGTAGACCTCCGACTTGCCTCGGCTGACCTTGTAGAGCGGCGGCTGCGCAATGTAGAGAAACCCGCCCTCGATAAGCTCCGGCATCTGGCGGTAGAAGAACGTCAACAGCAGCGTGCGGATGTGCGCGCCATCCACGTCGGCATCCGTCATCACGATGATCTTGTGATAGCGCAGCTTGGTGACATCAAACTCGTCCCGCCCGATCCCGGTCCCCAGCGCCGTGATCAGCGTTCCGATCTCCTGGCTCGACAGCATCTTGTCGAAACGCGCACGCTCCACGTTCAGTATTTTGCCGCGCAGCGGCAGGACCGCCTGGTTGTGCCGCGAACGGCCCTGCTTGGCTGATCCGCCCGCCGAGTCTCCCTCGACGAGGAACAGCTCCGACTTGGACGGATCCTTCTCCTGACAATCCGCCAGTTTGCCCGGGAGCGACGACACTGACATCGCCGACTTCCGCGTCATCTCACGGGCCTTGCGCGCAGCCTCGCGGGCCAACGCCGCCTCGACGATCTTGCCGATGATCAGCCGGGATTCCGCAGGATTTTCCTCGAACCATTCGACCAGCTTCTCGTACATGAGGGATTCCACCGCGGGGCGCACCTCGGACGAGACCAGCTTGTCCTTGGTCTGCGATGAAAACTTCGGATCGGGTACCTTGACCGAGAGAACACAGGTCAACCCCTCGCGGGCGTCGTCTCCCGAGAGCTGCACCTTCTCTTTCTTCGCGATCCCCGAGCTTGCGGCGTAGTTGTTGATGGTCCTGGTCAGCGCACCCCGGAAGCCCGCCATGTGGGTGCCACCATCCTTCTGGGGGATGTTGTTGGTGAAGGCGAGCACGTTCTCGTGGTAGCTGTCGTTCCACCACATGGCGACCTCAACCGAGATGCCGTCACGCTCCCCGCGCACCGAGATCGGTGCGGGGAACAAGGGAGTTTTCGACCGATCGAGCCACTGCACGAACGCCTCGACACCGCCATCATAGTAGAGCTCCTGCTCACGCACGTCGGCGTGGCGCTGGTCGCGCAGCACAATGTGCACGCCGGAGTTCAGGAAGGCGAGTTCACGCAGGCGATGCTCGAGCGTCGCATACTTGTACTCGATGTTGGTGAAGGTCGCGGGCGAGGCGTGAAACTTCACGAACGTGCCCTTCTTGCCCTGCGCGTCACCGATGAGCTTGAGCGGTTCCACGGTCTCGCCATGCTCGAAGCGCGCCTTGTGTTCCTGTCCGTCGCGCCAGATCGTGAGCTCGAGCCAATCCGAAAGCGCGTTGACCACCGAGACCCCGACACCGTGCAACCCCCCTGACACCTTGTAGGAGTTCTGATCGAATTTCCCGCCCGCATGGAGCTGGGTCATGATCACCTCGGCAGCGGAGATGCCCTCTTCGGGATGTATGTCCGTGGGGATGCCGCGCCCGTTGTCGCTCACCGAAACCGCGCCATCCGCGTGCAGCGTCACGCGCACGATGTCCGCATGCCCGGCGAGCGCCTCGTCGATGGCGTTGTCCACCACCTCGTAGACCATGTGGTGCAGGCCGGACCCGTCATCGGTGTCGCCGATGTACATGCCAGGACGCTTGCGGACCGCCTCAAGTCCCTTCAGCACCTTGATGCTGTCAGCGCCATATTCGTTTTGCTCTTCGGACATCATTGTCTCTCTAACTTGCGGCGATGGCCAGTCCGGCCCCACCGAGGAGTCCGCCCGAGGCGACGTTCACACGCCGCACCGTCCGCGCGGATTTCAAATGTCTGCCCGCGCGCGCCGCCACGGCCGCCCAGACAAGATTTCCGCCTACCAGTACCGGTGCGATGGCGGCCAGGATGGCAACACCGTCCCAGAAGGTCAGTGCACCGATGTCGAAGAAACCCGGGAAGATTGCGAAATAGAAAAGGGCAGCCTTCGGGTTGCCGATCCCCAGCACGACGGCTGACAGGAAGGCGTGGCGCAGATTGTCCTGCGGTGGTGGTGCATCGGGCGCGGTCAGAGGTGCGCGCCGGCGGATCAGCGAGATGCCGATCCAGATGAGCCAGGCGGCGCCCACATACTTCAAGACGATCAGCGCCCAGTCCATCCAAAGACTGACCGCCGCCAGTCCGAGCATTGCCAGCGAGGCAAACAGGAAGTCACCGGCGACTGCACCCACCGCCATCGCGGCCCCGGATCGGAAGCCATACGCCATCGACCGGGCCGCCAGGGCGACGACGAAGGGGCCCGGAGAGGCAACGGCGACGGCCAGTGCGGCAGCGAAAAGCGCAAGTTCCAGCAGCGTGACGGTCATGCGCGCCTCACGATGCAGCGATGGCGGTGCCGGCACCGGCCAGCACGCCGCCAGAAATCTGATCGACACGGCGCACGGCGTTGCGGTCGGCGAGATAGCGTCCCGCGCGCGCCGACGCCCACACATAGGCGAGATCGTTGCCAAGCCCGATCGGCAGCGCCAGGAGCGAGATCACCACACCGTCCCAGAACGTGAGCACGGACATGTCGAAGAATCCGGGGAAGATCGTCATGTAGAACAGTGCTGCCTTGGGGTTGCCGAGGTTCAGCAGCGCACCCGATGTGAACGCGCGCCACAGTGGCTCCGGCTTTGGGGCCGCACCGGGTGCGATCATCGAGTGCCGGCCGGTCAACAGGCGGATCCCGATCCAGACGAGCCAGGCCGCGCCGACGTACTTCAGGATGCTCAGAAGCCACTCGTGGCTTGCAGCGATCGCACCGAGGCCGAGAAGTGCCGTGACGATCCAGAGGTTCTCGGACACGGCGGCGCCGACCGCCATGGCCGCACCCGACTTGGCACCCAGGGCCGCCGAACGGGCCGCCAGCGCCGCCACGAACGGCCCCGGCGAGGCGACCAGCACGAACATTGCCGCCGAGAAGAGCAAAAGCTGTTCGGGCGTCACCGTCATGATGCAGCGATCGCAACGCCCGCGCCCGCCAGAGCACCGCCCGAGACCTGATTGACCCGGCGCACCGCGCGGCTGCTGCGCAGAAACCGCCGTGCGCCCTGCGCTGCCGCGGCCCACACGACATTGCCGAGGAACGGCACCACCGCGCTCATGATCACGATCACCGCCACATCGATCGCCGTCAGCGCGGCCATATCAAAGAGGTTCGGCAGGATGCCCACGAAAAACAGGATCGACTTGGGGTTTCCCAGGTTGACCAGAAAGCCCGCGAAGAATCCTTCCCAGGCGGTGCGGCGCATGAGCTCGGGATCGGGATCGGTCTTGAGCGCCTCGCGCGACCCGATGATCAACCGCCAGCCCATCCAGATCAGAATGCCGGCACCGACATAGCGCAAGATCTCGATGATCTCGCCGTAGACCTGCACCAGCGCCGACAAGCCGAAGATGGCCAGCAGCGGCCAGAGCATGTCGCAGACCGAGACGCCTGCGGCCAGCGGCATCGCCGAGCGCCAGCCCGTCGTGAGCGTGCGCGCGATCGTGGCAACCACCACAGGGCCGGGCGTCAGCACCAGCACGGCCAGCGCGAACGCGTAGAGAGCAAGATCGAAAAGACCAATCGTCATCTGCATCTTCCTCCAAAGGAACGGGCGCGCTAGGCAACCTCTAGGATCGAAGCGCCTTCATCGTCGGTCACGTGAATTCTGAGCGCGCCCGTCAAGCCGTCAAAAAGCTCGGGCCCCGTCCCCGTCATCCAGGCCTGGGCTTCAAGGGCAGCAATCTCGTCGTAGAGAGCGGTCCGCCGCGCGCTGTCGAGATGGGCTGCAATCTCGTCGAACAACAGGATCGGTGCCGCCCCCACATGCGCGGCAAGCGCACGTGCATTGGCAAGGCAGAGGGAGATCAGAAGCGCTTTCTGCTCTCCGGTCGAACAGGCGGCGGCCGGCATGCCCTTCGCCGCGTAGACCGCCTCGAGATCACTGCGATGTGGACCATCCAATGTCCGCCCGGCGGCGGCATCACGTGCGCGCCCTTCCTGAAGACGACGACTCAACCCGGCGGCCTCTTCGGCCTCTGCCGCGTCGAGTTCTTCCTCTGAATTTCCGCATGAGCGAATCACTTGGGAAAAGCGTTTTTCCATGTCTCCCAAAATAGCCAGTTCCGCCCGCGGAAACAATGATTGCGCTGTGTTTTGAACGCTTTCAGACGAGGCTGCGGTCCCTTCCTGCTGCGCGCCCGAAAGGGCATCCAGCGCCACCGCCCGCGCCCGCGCGATCCGTGCGCCGCTGCGGGCCATCTGCGCCTCGAGACCCGAAAGCCACGCCGCATCCCAACCGGGTTCCCGCAACAGCCTGTTCCGTGCGCGCATCGCCTTCTCGTAGGCGAGTGACGCGTCCGCATGACCCGGTTCGAAGCCCAGCGTGATGCGGTCAAGGAACCGGCGCCGTTCACCCGCCGGATCCGTCCAGAGACGGTCCATCGCCGGTGTGAGCCAGACCATCTGCAGCCGCCGACCGAGCGCGGTTTGCGAGACGGCCTTGTCGTCAATGGTCACCGTGCGGCGTGCTGTTTCCGCCCCCTCGACGAGGGTTGCAATCTCAGCCATGCCCTCGACCGTTTCGGCATCCGCCCACACTTTCCAGCCGAGCCGCTCCGGCAGGCGAACCATTGCCTCGGCACCCGCCCGGCGCAGGCCCCGGCCCGGCACCAGCATGGACAGCGCCTCGAGCACATTGGTCTTACCCGCGCCATTGCGCCCGAACAGGGCAACCGAGCCAGCACCTGGTGCGATCTCGGCAGACCGGTAGGAACGGAAATGGGAAAGCGTCAGACGATGGACTGCCAGGCGTCGCGCTGCGTCGGTGCTCACCGCGGTGGTCAGACCCGCATCGGCATGACGACATACACGGCGGAGGCGTCCTCGCCCTCGCGCACCAGGGTCGGTGCCCCGGGATCGGCGAAAAGGAAAACGGCGTTCTCGCGATCGACCTGGCTTGCGATTTCGAGCAGGTATCGGGCGTTGAAGCCGATCTCCATCTCTTCGTCGCCGTAGGCCACGACCAGTTCCTCGGCCGCCGAGCCCGCATCCGGCGAATTGACCGAAAGCGTCAACCGGTCCGCATCCATCGCCATTTTCACGGCACGCGAGCGTTCCTGGCTGACCGTCGCCACCCGGTCGACCGCCTGGGCAAAGTCAGCCGCGTCGACCTCCATGCGCCGGGTGTTGTTCAGCGGGATCACGCGAGAATAGTCGGGGAACGCACCGTCGATCACCTTCGAGGTGAGGACCAAGCCCGGAACAGCGAAACGAATCTTGGTCTCCGAGACGGAAATCTCGACTTCGGTCTCGTCGTCATCAAGGAGCTTGCGCAGCTCGCCCACCGTCTTGCGCGGCACGATCACGCCGGGCGCCTCGGCAGCGCCCTCGGGCAATTCGGCATCGATCCGCGCCAGCCGGTGACCGTCCGTCGCCACGGCGCGCAGCATCTTGGTGTCCTCCACATCCGCGACATGCAGATAGACACCGTTGAGGTAGTACCGCGTCTCCTCGGTCGAGACTGCGAATTTCGACTTGTCGAACAACCGGCGCAGCATCGCAGCCGATGCGGAGAATTTGCACTGATACTCAGACGACGCCATGATCGGGAAATCTTCCCGCGGCAGGGTGGCGATGGAGAACCGCGAGCGCCCCGCCACCACCTCGAGCTTGCCGCCGCCAGGGTCCGCCGAGAGCGATGGCTGCGCGCCATCCGGCAGCTTGCGGACAATGTCGTGCAGGAGCTGGGCTGACACGGTGATCGAACCTGCCTGCTCGACCTGGGCGTCCAGTTCCTCGATGATCTCGATGTCGAGATCGGTGGCGCGCAGCGAGACCTTGTCGCCCTCGGCCTCGATCAGAACATTCGCCAAGATCGGAATAGTGTTCTTGCGCTCGACAACGCCTTGCGCACGGCTCATCGCCTTGAGAAGGGCGGCCCGTTCGATGTTGACCTTCATGGCGCGATCCATCCTGTCCAGTTCGGTGAACCCCAGCCGCGCGAATGGCGGAGAGTCACCCTATCGCATTCGGAAAACCGATCAATGCCCCGTTTTCGGCGTGCCACCGATCAGGGCCGTGGGGGCGGAACGGGATCGAAGCCCGCAGCCGCACCGGGGCGGCAGCGCAGAATGCGTCGGATTGCCAGATACGTGCCGCGGACCGCGCCATGGCGTTCGAGCGCTTCGAGGGCATAGGCCGAGCACGTCGGCTGAAAGCGGCAGTGCTGTCCGATCCAGGGGCTGAGCACGAGCCGGTAGGCGCGCACGGGCAGCGCGGCGATGTGGGCCAGCGGGCTCATCCCGCCTTCTTGGCTGGCGCATGCAGCCGCTTGAGGGCGGTCTCGAGGTCGCGCAACAGATCGGTGAACGGGCGCGCGATCGTTGTGTCCTTGCGGCCGATCAACACATAGTCCCAGCCCGGCTGTCCGGCATGCGGGATCACCTGCGCCGCCACGGCCCGCAGACGTCGCTTGGCGCGGTTGCGGACAACCGCATTCCCGACTTTTTTGGAACAGGTGTAGCCGACGCGGTTTTCCGAGCCCGATTGCTCCTCGCCGCGCTCACGCCCCTGCACGACCATGCCACGCGCCGCCCAACGGCGCGCCTTGGCACAGGCCAGGAAATCCCGGCGCTTCTTCAAGGTCGGAGGCGTCATCGAGCCTCCCGCACGGGTCTCAGGCGGAGAGCCGCTTGCGGCCCTTGGCCCGGCGCCGGGCGAGAACCGCACGGCCGTTTTTGGTGGACATGCGCGCACGGAAGCCATGACGGGCCTTGCGCACGCGATTGCTCGGCTGAAAGGTGCGTTTCATCTCTGGTCTCCCGGTTCCGGCGGAGCCTTTTCGGCTCAGGCAATGCGCACGCCGGTGGCTGTCTCAAGACCGGCGCATCTAGCGCGTGAGCGGTGATGTGTCAACCGGCGCCCGGCCCGGTTCAGTGCACACGATTGCCGGTGAGATGCGCGATCCGGCCGGCGACCAGCGTTGCCTCGACCGAGGGCACGCCCTCGTCCGGCCAGTCCACCAGAACCACATCGCCCCGTTGGCCGATCGCGATCTCCCCGCGATCATCCAGACCGCTTGCGCGGGCGGGGCTTGCCGACACCGTTGCCCAGAGTTCCGGGAGCGGGCGCCGGCGCTCCTGATCCATCCTGCGCACGGCCGAAAGCATCGAGGGATAGTAGTAGTCCGACGCAAGCACGGTGCACAGGCCGGACTCGACCATGTCAGCCGCTGATGGGGATCCCGCGATGTGCGAGCCGCCCCGCACAACATTGGGCGCACCGAAGACAACCGCATCACCGGAGCTTCGTGCTTCGCGCGCCACGTCTTCGCGCATTGGAAACTCGGCGATCCGACTGCCGACGCCGCGGTAGTAGGTCCGGGTCTCGGTCTGCGTGTCATCGTGGCTGAGCATCGGCGCGCCCGCTTCCGCCCCTTTCTCCGCAAGGTGGCGGATGTTGGCATCGACCTCGGGACGCCGGCTCCAGACCTCACCGAGCAGCGAGAGGTAGTCGTCCTCGCTCAGCCCCGAGCGGGAGGCGTCCCGGGCGATGCGGCGCACAATGCGCGGGTCCGACAGGTCGGCGGTCGGAAAGTCGGCCCGTTGCTCGAACGGGCGTTCCTGCACTGGCAGATCAAACGAGCGCATCGTCATCGATGTGTGGTCGTTGAAGGCCAGCGAGGGCGTGCGCGGCCCGGCGAGTGCCCGCTCGATGAGCGGCAAAGCCTCGGTCGCAAAGGTCTCCCAGCGCAACTGCACCCTGTGCTCGGCGGCAAGCCTGGGCGCGCTCGCATCGATCGCATCGATCATCGCGGCCCCCCGATCCACCGATCGCAGCCCGGGCTCCCAGCTCAGCGTCAGCGCATGATAGGCCGTCGCGATGCCGTTCGCGGCCAGTTGCCTGTCCGTATCGATCAGCGCGACATCGGTCGGGAAGAACACGCCTGGGCGTGGCATCACCTGACGCTCGAACGCGTCACCGTGAATATCGAGCAGTGCCGGTGCCACCATCAGTCCCGTCGCATCGACCACGAGCGCACCATCGGGCTTTGGCGTGCCGATCTCGACGATCCGTCCGTCGACAATCATGACATCGGCCTCGGACAGGCCCTCGGGCAGCAGAACCCTGCCGTGGCGGATCAGGATCGGTCTCATCGCGGATATCCCCTTCGCGGCGTTCCTAGCCCGACACAATGGCCTCAGGCAATCGCGCATCCCCGGTGACATGAAATGATCACACAGCTAAGAGCACTCCTGACAGGGGCTTCGGAGACCACCAGATGCAAGGACTGACCGTCATCAACCACCCGCTGATCGAGCACAAGCTGACCTTGATGCGCGACCGTGAGACCTCGACCGCCGGCTTCCGCAGGCTTCTGCGCGAGATTTCGATGCTGCTGGCCTACGAGGTGCTGCGCGATCTCGAGCTCGAGGAGGTCGACATCGAAACCCCCGTCGCCCCGATGCGCGCCCGCAAACTGGCGGGCAAGAAGCTCTGCTTCGTCTCGGTGCTGCGCGCGGGCGACGGGCTGCTGCAGGGGCTTCTCGACCTGGTGCCGGCCGCGCGCGTCGGTCACCTCGGCCTCTACCGCGACCCGGAAACCCTGAAACCTGTCAGCTATTACAACAAGTTACCCGACGCGATGGACCAGCGCCACGCCATCGTCGTCGACCCGATGCTGGCCACCGGCGGCTCAGGCGCCGCCGCCGTCACCGAGATCAAGAAGGCCGGCGCCATGGACGTGCGCTTCCTGGCACTGGTCGCAGCCCCCGAGGGCGTCGAGGTCTTCCGCGCGGCGCACCCGGACGTCCCCGTCTTCACCGCAGCGCTGGACAGCCACCTGAACGAGAAGGGCTACATCGTCCCCGGTCTCGGCGATGCGGGCGACCGGCTGTTCGGCACGAAATAGCCCCCGAGACAGCCCCGAGCCGCGGGACAGGGCGTCTGGCAGGCGTCCGGATCCCGTCCCGCAGCCGTATGGCGTTGGTCTGGCATCTGTCCCGACACCAAGTCGACCTGACCCGCAGGATCGCGCCCGCCCGGGCGGGGTGACGCAGTCGCACCCGCCGTGGGGCGGGCGGGTGCGATCCGGGGCTGCGCCCCGGCGTTCACCGCATGCGGAACCGGTTCCGAAGCGCCAGCCCGAACAGGAACAGGAAGACCGGGCCGAGGAAGCGCTGGACGCCTGAGAGGATCTCGGAGGTCAGCGTCAGGGTCTGGAATTCCTCGGCCAGAAAGGTGCGGCCCAGCCCGAGAAAGCTGAAGGTGTTGGCGAGGCTCAACCCGAAGCTCTGGCCGAGGGTCAGCGGGTCGTCCGCATCGCCGGGCCGCCAGACCTCGAGCCACTGGAAGGCAAACGCGCAGGCGACGATCAGGAGGATCACCGCCGCAATGGGCCGCCCCATGCTCCAGCCATAGTTCGAGGTCCAGCGGAACAGCCGCGAGGGGAGGGACAGCAGCCACCCGAGCGGCTGCAGGATTTTGCTCTCGAATTGCAGCGTCGTCTCGACCTCGCGGCAGCGCATCTCGAGCCGGAAGAACATGTGCTCGTCATAGGTCTTGTTCTGACTGTCCATCAGCAGCTTCAGGCGCTCATAGGCGCGCCATTCGATCGCGTCGTTGTCTAGAAGACGGGCGGGGGGCCATTGACATCGGTGAAGTCGGTGTTCTCGTGCAGCTCGGCATTGAAGAAGGCGGGCGGCCGGTGAAGCCATTGCGAACCGGGTTGCCGGCGGCAAACAGCAAAGTGGCGGCCTTGAATCGCGTCGCGTTCTCGAAGGTGGCGAGGAAGAAGGTCGCGTTCCTTCGGGAAGGTGGCGGTGCCGGAGAAGGTCGCGTTCTCGGAAGTCGGCGTAGTCGGAGAAGGTCGCGTCTCGGAAGAAGGCGAGGAGGAGAAGGTCGCGTCCGGAAGAAGGCGCTCGGAAGTCCGGAGAAGGTCGCGTTCTCGAAGTTGGCGAAGCCGGAGAAGGTCGCGTTCTCGAAGTTGGCGACGCCGGAGAAGGTCGCGTTCTTCGAAGTCGGCGGGGCCGGAGAAGGTCGCGTTCCGGAAGTCGGCGCCGCCGGAGAAGATGAAGCCGATACAGACCAGCCTCTCTGCAAACTCGGTTTCCTGCGAGGGTGCAGTACGGCCGAGACGGGTCAAGCGGCTCGGCATCGGGGCAGCGATCGTCGGCCCAGGCCTTGTCGATCGCGGCCTGTTCTTCCTCGGTCAGCTCGGCGAGGTCTTCAGCGCTCGCGCGGCGATCCGCGATCAGCTTCTGTTTCTGTTCGTCGGACAGCGATTGCGCCATCCAGCCGTTCCAGTAGCGGCGATTGCGGGCGTGGAGATCCTGTCGAATCCCGGAAGTTCCCTTCGGCTGCGGCCCCGCCACGGTCATCAGCACGTACCAGGGGTTTTCGCTGGCGGGTGTCAGTTCGGGTTTCTCGGGCGGATCGGGGGTGTCTGTCATTCTGGGCACTGAAATGGTCGTCAACGATGGCGCCAGCCTTGCAGGTGCGGCGCGCGCTGTCGAGCCCTCCGCCGTTCGCGCTCAGACCACTCAGACAGGCGGAATTGGCCGTCAGCGCGGGCCGAGCGTCGAGAGGAACTCCAGCAGGGCCGCGTTCACGGCCTCCGGTGCCTCCTGCTGCACCCAGTGGCCGGCCCCGTCGATCATCCGGCTGACCCGCATGTCCGGGCAGAGCTGGCCGGGGTTCGCGTGGCCGTCCCGCTCGGGCACGAAGAAGCGGACCACGTCCTTGGTGCCGCCGATGAAGCATGCGGGTTGACGGACGGGCGCGACGCCCATCTCGGGCAGCCTCTCGAAGTCGCGCTGCTGGTTGCGATAGCGGTTGATCGGGCCGCGAAAGCCGCTGTTGCGGAAGTTCTCGGTGTAGTAGGCGAGGTCGCGGGCGTCGAGCCAGCCCGGAAACGGGTCGGGGTCCACGAGGGTGTCCAGAAGCCCGCCCCCCGGCGGACGCTCGAGCCAGCCCTTCAGGTCCGGGGCATCGCCCGAGAGCGCGAAGTAGATTTTGCGCAGCGCGGTCGCCGTGTCCGCCTCGAGCTCGCGCTCGGCCACCCCCTCGGCCTGGAAGTAGCGCTGGTAGAAGAACTTGTCGGCGTAGATCTTCTCCCACAGCGCGATGGTGGAGATCGACAGGCGCTTGCGGTAGGGGACGCTGAGGCCCGCCACGCCTGCCACACGCTCCGGGTGGAGCGCGGCCGTGTTCCAGCAGATCGGCGCGCCCCAGTCGTGCCCGATCAGTATGGCCTGGTCCTCGTCGAAGTGATCGATGAGCCCGGTGATGTCAGCCATCAGCGAGACCATGTCATAGGCCTCGACGGCAGTGGGTTTCTCGCTGCCGCCATACCCCCGGACGTCGAGCGCTGCGACGCGGAACCCGGCCTCGGCGATCGGTGCGATCTGGTGGCGCCAGGAGTACCAGAGCTCGGGCCAGCCATGGACGAGGATGACGAGCGGACCCGCGCCGTGCACCGCGACGCGGAGCGTGATGCCGTTGACCGGGATGGTCTGCAATGTGAACCGATCGTGCATGACCATCTCCCCCGATTCCCGCCCGCTCCGGAGCGTAGCCACGCGCCATCTGCAGGGCAATTGCGCGGTCGCCTCTGCCGTCAAGATCACCGTCGCGATTGCGTCCGGCGCTCTGGCATGCGACCTCCGACGGGGATTTAATATGTGAGGATGCCATGCTCGAGGAACCACCACTCCTGCAGATCCGCCGCCCTGAGCGCAGGCCGACGCCGGCTCAGATCGCGGCGCTCTCCGGCCAGCCGACCGGGTTCATCTGTGATGCGATGGACGGCAAGGCCGCGATCGACCCCGCGCTGGGGCTTCTGGACGTGCATGCGCTGCCGACGTCGTTCTGCGGTGTGGCGGTCACCTCGATGAACGGACCGGACGATCTGATGGGTCTCGTCGCGTCGCTGAGCCTGCTGCAGCCCGGTGACGTCCCGGTCGCGGCGACGGGCGACTGGAGGGGCTCGGCGGTCACAGGTGACCGGGTGCTCGGCATGATGAAGAACAATGGGGCTGTCGGCTTCGTGACGGACGGCATGGTGCGCGACCATGAGGGGATCGTCGAGGTCGGCCTGCCGGTGGTCTGCGCCGGCATGAACCCGAACTCACCGTACACAAAGGGTCCGGGTGTCGTCGGAGAGCCGGTCGTGATCGGCGGTGTCCGGATCGCGACCGGGGACATGATCGTTGCCGATCGCACAGGCACGGTGGTGGTGCCGTTCGAGAAGATCGACGAGGTGATCGAGACGGTGAACCGGATCGGCGGGCTCGAGGCCGAGATGGATGCCAAGGTGGCCGGCGGGCTCAAGGTGCCCGGCAAAATCGAAGAACTGCTCGCCTCGGACGAGGTTCGCTGGCTCTGAGCCAGCCGGTCACCCGGTCAGGTCGGATCCGACTTTGGCTGCGGCTCGGACATCTCGTTCCAGGAATTGCCGGCGGCCACGATACAGGTCACGCCGTCGGTCCGGGTCATGAGCACGGTCCAGGTGCCATCGGTCGAGCGCCAGAGCTCGAGCATCTTGTTGTCTCCGACGAGACCGATGCCCTGCCTGCTTTCGCCGTACTTCTGTTCGAGCCGCTGTGTGACAAAGTCCCGGTCGCCGCACGTCGGATCTCCCATCTGTCCGTGTGCAAGGGGCGTGTTCACCATGAGCAGGGTGCCGGTAAGCCCTGCCGCGCCCACAAATCTGAGCATAATCTCTCCAATTGATCTGAACGAGCATCAACTATCCCGGCGCCCGGATTCCGTGTCAATAATTTTGCAAATAAATTACAAATATTGCTCAGAGCCGTGACTGTGCTCAATCCAGCTTGAATCCGCGCGCCCGGACAAACGCCCCCCAGTCGGTCCGCTGCGCATGGGCGTACTGGCGCGCCTTGTCATCCGACCAGCCATAGTCAGCCTTCTCGCCCCAGCGTTCGGTGTCGCGCTGGCGGAACGCGTGGATCGTGGCCCTGCGCTTGTCGTACTCGCGGATGCCCGCCGCCTGATCCGGACCGAAGCGGTTCTCGTGCACCGTCGCCGCGAGCGAGAGCCGCGGGCTGATCCGGGACGGGCGCGCGGGCCAGCCAACCGTGAGACCGGCCACCGGGATGACGCGCTCCGGCAGGCCGAGCAGGTCAGCCACGTCGGCCGCCTTGTTGCGCAGGACCGACAGGGGACAGGTGCCCAGTCCCACGCGCCCGGCGGCTGTGACGAATGCCTGCAATGCAATGCCCGCATCAACCGCGGCATTGAAGAAGCCGTCGAGGTGATCGTTCACGACCGGGACCTCCGCCATCTCGTGGCAGAGATGGAAGCGGGCATGGTTGGCGCAGAAGACCAGCAGCACCGGCGCTGCGGGTTGCCAGTCGAAGCCCGTGATCGCGTCGAGCTGCGCCCGGATTGCGCGGTCGGTGACGATCACGATGTCACGCTGCTGAAGATCCGACTTCGACGGGCTCGAGAGCGCCACCGCGCACAGTGTACGCACGAGGGCCATCTCGACGGGATCTTCCCGGTACAGCCTGCACACACCCCGGCCCGCCATATCGGCAAGCACGTCAGCCTCCGGCGGCACTTCGGGCGCATCGCCGAACCGGGCGTCAAGCATTTCGCGGACGGTCATGTCATCGCTCTCCGGATCATCATGAGGGCCAGTACGCCCAGGAGCACAAGCACGGTCTTGCGGAAGGTCTCGAGGGGCAGGGTGCTTGCCCAGCGGTTGCCCAGCCACATTCCCACGATGCTGGGCAGTATGCAGATCAGGCCAAGCAGCACGTGCTCCGTGCGCAAGATGCCCACCCACGCATAGGACAGGGCGACCACGAAGCCGAAGAGCGACATGATGAAGCCGAGTGCGGACATGTAGACGGGTCGCGTCAGGTGCAGCGAGACCACGTACATCACGAAGATCGGCCCGGGTGATGACGTCAGTGCGCCAACAAAGCCCGACACGAGGCCCATGCCGAAGCCCACTTTCTGGGCATGTTGCGGCGGCGTTCTGAGCGACGGGCTGGCGAAGTTCGAGATCACGAACAGCAGCACGAAGCTGCCGAGGATCATCATCAGGGTTTGCGTCGTGATGCCGACCGTGAAGAGCGCCCCGACGGGCACCATGATCGCCATGCCCAGCATCATCGGCCATGCGGCGGACAGACCGGGGCGCGGCTCTCCGGCCTGCCGGATCTGCTGGAGGTTCGTGGCAAGGATCACCAGCGCGTTGAGGGCCAGCGCCATTTCGACGGGCACGATGAAGGGCAGCATGGTGACCGCGACGACCGGAAGACCGAAGCCCATCGCCCCCTTCACCAGTCCCGCCAGAAGATAGATGCCGAGGATCGCCGCAATCATCTCGGTCGATAGGTCGGGGATCATCTTTTCAACCCCTCGTCAGGACGATCATCAGGATTGCAGCCGCGATGAGACCGATTCCCGCAAGCTCCGAGCGCGTCACACGCTCGCCGAAAACGAACACCGAGGCAATGAACGTGAAGATCAGCTCGATCTGGCCGACGGCCCGCACATAGGCCGCGTTCTCCAGCGCGAAGGCCGTGAACCAGCAGACAGAACCCAGCATGCCGGCCACGCCCACGGGTGCGGCGCGGCGCCACTCGGTGATCACGCGCCCAAGCTCGGCGCGGTCCCAGACAAGGAACCATGCGCCCATGACGACGGTCTGGAAGACAAGCGTGACGGCCAGTGCGAACGAGGCTGCCATGATAAACGGCGTGTCGGGCAGCATCAGAACCGCGCCCCGCACGAACACCACCGAAGCGCCCAGCAATGCCGCGCACAATAGTCCGACCGCGGTTGCTTTCTCACCCAGCCCGCGCACGAGACCGCCGAGCGTGAGCCGCGTCTCGGTCATCGCCAGGATGACCGTGCCGACCGCGCCGACGGCGATCGCGAACACCGCGACCGGGGTCACCGTGTCGCCAAGAAGCACGGCCCCCAGAACCGCAATCAGGATGACCTCGAGCTTAGAGAATGTCGTGCCCACCGCGAAGGAGCGGAAGGAGAACATCCACAACAGGACCACCGTGAAGAGGATCTGGCAGAGCCCGCCCAGCACGCAGTAGATCAGAAAGCCCGCATTGATCCGGGGGATCTCGTATCCCCCGAACGCCGAGAGCCCGTACAGATAGACCAGCGCCAACGGCCACGCATAGAAGAACCGCGCATAGGCCGCGCCCGTGGTCGAGAGACGGCCCTTGATCGCCTTCTGCAGCGCCGAGCGCAGGTTCTGCAGGAACGCGGCCGCGATGGTGACGGGGATCCAGAGGGCGATCATGCGCCTCTCGTCCGACGTTTCGGCGGGACGGTCAAGCCAGCCGGCTGATGGCGGCGCGCTCAGTTGGTGATCTCGGCCGTCAGCCTGTCGAAGCGGTGCGCCGCCAGATCCTGCCGAGGCACGGCGAGAACCAGATTGTACATGTCACCCCAGATCCAGTTCAAAAGCTGGCTGGTGGTGAACTCCATCAGAAGCGCGTGCTCGGCGTCGGGGCCGCATGCGGTGGCCGCAAAACCGCGCGGCACGGCCCCCATGGTCACCACCGAGCATGCGGCATCCTCGGCCCAGACCCGTTCAAAGAACGCGCGCTGTTGCGGCGGCAGCGCGGCCGGATCGGCGGCATAGGCAGCCTTGGCATGCTCATAGAGCGCTTCGCGGTAGTCTTGCGGCCAGTTGGAACGGAGCACCGGGGGCATGCCGGTCAACGGCGTGGCCGTCTCCTCGAATGGTTTCGCGGCCTCTTGCTTGCCGGCGCGCGGCACGACGATCCCGGCCAGTTCGTCGACCATCCGGGAGATCACTTCGCCATGGGAGGGGTTCGTCTGCAACCCTGCCTCGACACGCTGCGCGACCGCTTCGAACGCTGAAACTGCGTCGTCGATACGTGGCTGGAAGGCCGTCAGATAGTCCCGATCGGCCTGCTCCATCTGCGGCTGGTTCTGCGCCCAAGACTCGGGAAAGCGTTGCCAGCGCTCGAGGTCCTTGCGCAGGCGGGAAAGCAGCAGGCGCACGGTCGCCGCGTCGAACGGCTGAAAGCAGGGGTCGCGCAGGTCCATCTCCGCGGCGTGTCGGTAGGTCTGGAAACCTTCTTGATGATCGGGGGTCGCCAGCTTCAAGTCCTCGCACGACGCGATGTCGATCGGCCAGCGGGGAATCGTCGTCAGCGCCGGATCGAGCGACGGTGCGGCGCGAAACCAGTCCGCCTCTGCGGGCCCGGGACCGTCCCGGGGCGTGCCTCGTTCGGCAGTCCAGAGCCCGGTGAACCAGTCCGTCTCGCTCCAGTACGTCCCCGCAAAGATCCGAAGCCAGCCTTCGCGCGGGCCGGCCCCCTGCCAGAGACCGGCGGGCAACGCCGCACAATCGATCTGGCAGAGAAAGTGCGCCGGCTCGTCCGCAACCTCCGGCCAGGGCACGTCTTCGGGCAGATCCGGCGCTCCCCCAAACCAACCGGGGTAAGTCCGGTCCGGATCGATCGGCACTGCCGGCCGGAGCGCCGCGAAAAGCCGAGGCGCGGCGCGGGCGCGGATCAGTGCGTCCTCGTGGTCGATGTCGGCCTGCATGCCGTCTTCGATGTGCCGCTGCAGCTCGCGTTGATCTTCCTTTTCGGGCTTCGGCCTGCCGCGCATCCCGGCCAGAAGGCGTGCGAAGTAGTTTCTACGAACGCTCACATGACCTCGTCTTCACGGTTGTCGGTTTCGCCGAAGCGATGCAGTGCCGGAGGCTTGAGGCCCTCATAAAGGCCCGCGATGCGCTCGTTCACGATGTCACCCTGCTGGGCGAAGAGCGAGTGACCCTCGAGATCTGAATCGACGATGAACGGCCCGAAGTTTTCGACCTCGAACATCCAGAGCGCCTGGGCAAGACCGAGCTCGTCCAGCCAGTGGACATCCCGCACGCCCTTCACACCGCGTCCCAGCAGCGCACCCGTGCCATAGCCCACCGTCGTCAGGTAAACCGCCCCGCGCGGCGCAAGGACATTCACATAGTCCTCCCGCGGCATCCCGCCCTTGCCGATCACGATCTTGGTCTGGGTCCGGTCCAGCCAGTCCGCCATGTACTTCGAGAACCGGAACGAGGCTGTCGCGGTCACGCCGCCGATCTTGAACGAGTTGCCGAACGGCGCGGCGGCGGGCGAGCAGTGGAAATTGACGTTCGAGACCTCGGTGAGCCCCTCCGGCAGGTCCTCGCCAGCGTTCAGCACGCGCTCGTAGACGCCCTCGCGCGCGGTGTAGACCACACCGTTGAGGAAGGCCACATCGCCCAGTCGCAGACCCGCAATGGCCTCCGGTCCGGCGGGCAGATCGATATCAACGCGGCGCAGTTTTCCAGTGTCCATTTCATTGACCTTGCTCGAATGCCGACGGGCTCAGCGCGCCCGTTCTCCGGAGGTGCTGCAAGACATAGGCAACCGACAATGCATCATCCAGCGCATCATGCCCGCGCAGCGGTGGATGGTCGATCCCGAAATAGTCCGCCAGCTTGTTGCTGCGGGTGGTCTGCATGTCTTCAAGCGGCATCCCGCCCTTCAGCAGCAGCTCACACGCATTGCCGAACCGGGACACTGGTATCGGCGGCGACACGCCTTCGACATAGCAACTGATCGCGACCATGTTGAATTCGTCTTTGCCCCATGACCACAGCGTGGCGTCATCTGCGAACTGGTCGACCTCGGCCAAGGCCTGCGCCAGCGACACGCCGGACTCATCGATATCGGCCTCGGTGATCCCGGTCAGTCTGGAGAAGAACGGATCGAGGGCGCGGCGATTTCCCTGCCGATCCCGCGGCATGACGTAGATCCGCACGGTATCGAGGATCTGAGCGTCGTCATCCAGCGCGATCTTCACGAGGCCGATCTGCGCGACAACGGGATCGGGATCTTGCGGACCGCACCAGAACCGGGATGGCGAGCCTTGTGCAGTCAGAAACTCGCAATCGAAAACCACCGCGTGCGGCATCACGGGTAGCTCGCAGCGAGAAACACATGGAGGCCAATGAAAGTGACGAAGGTGCCGGCGACCTTTTCGATCCTGAGCAGCTCGCGTCCAGGCAAGGCGATGTTGATGAACGGGATCAGTACGGGCGGGTCCTGGCGTGAGCCAAGCAACCCGGTGCCGCCCTTGTCGCGAGATCCCTGAACGGTCTTAGCGGCAATCATCTTGATCTCCGGTCGTCTTATCCAGTGGCGGCGACGTCCGGGTCCCATTCGACCCCTTCGCGGCGCATATAGGGTGTGAACCAGCGCGGATCGGTGCGGTACTCGATGCGTCCATCGGCGTGAAGCCGGGCGGTGGCCCGCCGAGACGACAGGCAGAAGGTGTGAACCGACATCGGCATGCCCCCCGTGTGGGTATAGCCGCACTCGATGTGGACATCGACGCACATGCTCGAGCCCACGAACCCCATCGCGCCCATGCCGATGTTGTTGCCGATCTCCTGCAGCTCGGCCTCGAGGGCCGCGACCTTCGGATCGGGATTGGCCTCGCCCACCGTGCGCAGGCAGGCCGCCTGCTTGCCGAGCACCATGCAGATGTCCTTGGAGCCACCCAGGCCGATCCCGATGATTGCGGGCTGGCAGGCGAGCCCGCGCTTTCCGAACGCGATCAGGGTGTCGAGGAAGAACCGCTTGATCCCGTCGATCCCGTCGCCCGGGAACAGCATCCGGTAGTCCGAGCCAAAGAGCCCCCCCTTGTGCACCGTCGTGATGTCGACCCAGTCGACCTCGGGTTCGAAGGACCACTCGATCTCGGGCGCGTTGATCCCGCAATTGGTGTTGTGATCCGTGCGCCACAGCGGATGCACCCGGTTCGGGCGCAGCGGCACCTCGCGGGTGGCCCGGGCGGTGGCGCGGCGCAGTGCTGCCTCGATGCCTGTGAAGCCGCGCACCGGCGCCTCGTCGCCGATTTTAACGTAATAGCGCGGCAGGCCGGTGTCGGCGCACATCGGGCGCCGGTCCTCGGTCGCAGCCTCCCAGTTCTCGACCATGGCCTGCAGCACGAAGGACGAAAGATCGCCCTTTTCGACATCGATCATGCCCTTGATGCCCTGGGCATAGTCCTCGGGAATGTCGATGGCCGCGCGGCACATGATCTCATAGGCGGCTTCCTCGATCAGGGTGTGGGTGATCATGATGCCTCCTTGGGCCGCCGGCCCCAGACCTGGACCAGCGTGAATGATACGAACAACGTGTCGGGTTTTGAGAGATGGGCGCGCAGGTCGGCAATCCTGTCGTCGAACTCGACCGCATCGATCAGACCCGCGTCGAGAATCGATTGCCGCGCTGACACGGCGGTTTCCGGCAGCCAGTCGTGCCAGAGCTCGCCTCCACGGCAGCCATAGACGCAGGGCCGGAACGAGACCTCGGTCAGCCCGCGCTCTTCCATCAACGACACATGCCGGCAGGCGGCCGGATAGTCAGAGTCGATCGCCGGAAACAAACTCTTGAGAACACCGATCACCCGATCCCACGCCGGGTGCGGCGGAAAGCAGCCCACGCCCCCTGGCAGCGCCTCCTGCATCGCGAGCCAGCCGCCGGGACGCAGAAGCCTTGCTGACTCGGCGATCAGCTCCTCGACCCGACCCGACGTGGATGCGAGAAACCGTGTGTGCACGAGATCGAAGCTGGCATCGGGCAGGCCGGTCTTCCAGGCATCTCCCTGCACGATGTCCACGTTGTCGGGCGCATTGGCTCGGGCGAACTGGACGAATTCGTCATTGTACTCCAGGCCCGTCACCCGTCCCGTGCCGCCAACACGCTCTGAGAGCATGCGCGTGATGCCCTCGGGTCCGCAGCCGAGATCGAGGCAGCGCCACCCAGCGCCGACACCAAGCCGGTCGAACATCACCTGCGCATCCGGCGCCCAGACTTCGGACTGGCGCGCCAGCCGCTCGATCTCGCGGTGATTGGAGGCGGAGATCGGGTAGCTTCCCGTCTTCCCGGCCATGCTGCCTACTCCGCTGCCGTGGGCGCGCCGATGGCGCCTTCGATCAGGCTCTCGCCGGGCTGGACGATGTCGAAGGTGACGGGGACCATGTCGATTGCGAGATCATCGCCGGCACCCCCGGATGCGCGCGTGTAGGCCGTGGCCTCCAGATCGCCGGTCTCGGGAAAGTCCTCGCGGAAGTGGGCGCCCCGGCTGTCCTCGCGCGCCAGCGCTGCCCGGGTGATCACCTCGGACACATCGATCAGGCTCTCCAGGTTCAGCCGGTCATGCCAGGTGAGGTTGAAGGCTCGGTTGCCGTCGGCGAGCCCCGTTCCGGCAAGCTCCGTGCGCAATCCGGCCAGCGCGTCCAGCGCCCCAAGCAACCCGGTCCGGTCGCGCAGGATCCCCACCTTGTCCCACATGAGTTCGGCCAGTCGGTCGCGCAGACCGTGCAGATCGCCCGACGGGCGCCCGAAGGGGGCCTCGGCGCGGGCGAGGCCGGCCTCGATGGCCGCCTCGTCCGGCTCCGGAATCGACCGGCCGCGCACAAAGAGCGCCATCTCCTCGCCGGCGATCCCGCCATAGACCGTCGAATTCGCAACCCCGTTGCCCCCCAGCCGGTTGGCCCCGTGCACGCCGCCCGCATCCTCGCCCGCCACGAAGAGGCCTGGCATGGCCGTCGTGCAATCCGGCTCGAACTCGATCCCGCCCATCATGTAGTGCGCGGTCGGCACCACCTCGACCAGCCCGCCTGCCAGATCGAACCCGCAGTCCGCGCAGCGCTTGACCATGCCGGGGAACCGCTCAGCGGTGCTGTCGACATGACGCATGTCGATGAACACCCCGCCCATGGGCGTGGTGCGCCCCGCCCGCATCTCGGCGTAGATGCCGCGCGAGACGACATCGCGGGTGGCCCGCTCGCCTGCGGCGTCGTGCTTCAGCATGAAGCGCGCCTCATCGCCGTTCAGGAGATGCCCGCCGGCGCCACGCAACCCTTCCTCCAGCACCGTGCCGGTCATCCGCGTGTCGGGACCGCCCAGCAGACCCGTCGGATGGAACTGGACCATCTCCATGTCCCGCAGACCCAGACCGCACCGAAGCGCCATCGCCAGCCCGTCGCAGGACTTGTCGCCCGAGGGCGTGTGATAGAGATACATCGTGGGCCCGGCACCGGTCGCGAGCAACACTGCTTTCGCGGCGATATAGCAATACCCGCCGGTCCGGATGTCGAGCATCAGAACACCCGACACGCCCGAGGCATCGGCCGCGGGGATCAGCTCGATCGCCCGGTGCTCCTCGAGCTTTCGCACGGGCCGCGCCCAGACCTGCTCCATCAGACGGTTGATGATTTCGATCCCCGTCAGATCACCCTTGTGCACCGTGCGGTCGAAGCTTTGCCCGGCAAACGCCTTCTGGTGCAGCGTTCCGTCCGGATTGCGGTCGAAGAAGCAGCCGATCTCGTTCTCGAGTTCGCGAATGCGCTCGACCGCCGTCACGCAAAGCTTCCAGGCCAGATCCTGACGCGGCAGCCACTTGCCGCCCGCGATGGTGTCCATGAAGTGCCGCTCGATGCTGTCTCCCGCGGCGAGGGCGACATTGTAGCCGCCCTGAACCATCCGCGTGCAGCCCGATTTGCCGAGCAGCCCTTTGGACGCGATGGTCACATCCAGATCCGGATCGGTCTGGAGTGCGTGGAGCGCCGCAAAGAGCCCGGCACCGCCCGTGCCGAGGATCAGGATGTCTGTCTCGTGGCGCGCGATCTTCATGAAAGACCTCCGAAGGCAAACACGCCGCCGATCACGAACGCCGCGATGACGCCCGGCCAGATCCAGCCCGCCCGTGCCGGATCGCGGCCCGGCCAATCGGTGAACTCGAGCGCCAGGAGCCGCAGACCGAAGAAGAGATGCAGCCCCAGAAACACGACCAGTCCCCACTCCGCCAGCTTGAAGGCCGGATGATCCACCAGAGCGAGCGCCTGATCAAGCGATTGGGCCCCGTCGAGCGCTTGGCCCAGCAACAGGAAATGGAAGGGCAGAAACAGTGCCAGCGCAATGCCCGAGAGCCGATGCGCGATATGGGTCCAGTAGAGACGGTGGTTGCGATGCGCCTTGAGCATCAGCTCACTCCGATGACGGCACGGGCCCCGGTTGCAAGCAGCGCGAAGGCGAGCGCAAGCGCGAACCCGTCGGCAACGATACCTCGAACCGGTGTCCACTCATGCAGAATGTTCCGAATGCCGATCGGTGCATGAATCGCGGCAGCGACGACGAAGAGGCCATAGAACCAGGTCCATCCCGGGGACCCTTGCGTTCGCGCGAGGATGTCCGCGGCCGTCAGTTCTCCCGCACCGACCATCGCGATCAGACCCAGATGCACAAGCACAAACGGGGCCAGGATCATTGCCGTGATCCGTTGTGTGAGAAACAGGGCGCGCTCCATCACCCGAGCCCGAACATGCGCGCGAGCGAGAGCTTCTTCAGTCCCGCAACCCCTTCGGACGGGCTGAGGCCAACCGGACAGTGAAGCGAGCACGATCCCTGCGAATGGCAGGAATGACAGCCCCCCGCCGCGAAGGCCCCGTCAAGCGTGCCCGCATGGCGATCATCGTTGGCGAGCGTCCAGGCGCGATTGAGGGCGGCCGGACCAAGATACGCCGAATCCCATGCGACGACATCGCAGGCTGCGTAACAGACAGCGCAGTTGATGCACTCGATGCCGGCATCGGCACGCCGCCGCCGCTTCGAACCCGGATCGACGATCGCAAGCGGCGCATCGCGGCCGGTCTCGCCGCTGAAGCGTCCTCCGGCTGCCTGCCACTTCTCGAAGAACGGTGTCATGTCCACGACCAGATCCCTGATCCGCGGCAGATTGCGCAGCGGCTCGATGGTCAGCGAGCGCGTCTCCGCCACCTTCGAGACGTGGGTCCGGCAGGTCCACCTGGGCACGCCGTTAACGGACATCGCGCAGGAGCCGCACACACCGACACGGCAGGCAAAACGATAGGCAAGGTCCGGGGCGTGGCGCCGCTGGACCTCGGTGACCACATCCAGAACGGTCTGGTTTGCCCGGGCCGGGACGTCGTATGTCTCGAACGCACCGCCCGCGCTGTCGCCGCGCCAAAGCCGCACGCTCAGAGACCGATCGTCGTCTGCCTTCCGTAGGTCTTCCATCTGTCCGACCTAGGCGCCGCATCGCGGCCGCGCAATCAAAAAAAATGTCGCTAACCCCACAGCAATCAACACCGTAACAGAAGCGTGAATTCTCCCTGTCCTTCCGTGATTTGCTCTGCTAGGGTTTTGTAAATGCACGATTTGAGTACTTGCTATGAGCCGCGAAACCCCTGCCCAGTCAGAACTTTCGTTGCAAGAAAGCACATTCGCCGACTGTCAGGTCGTCGCCGTGGCAGGACGAGTTGATCACACAAATGCCGAGCTGTTTCGCACACGTCTCGAGCGCTGTGCCGGTCAGGTGCCGGACGGCGGCGGATTGGTGGTGGCGCTGGACGGGCTCGACTTCATCACCAGCGCGGGGTTGCGCGCGCTCCTGCTGTCGCATCGGGAGCTGGGCAAACGCAAGGCGACGATGCATGTCACCGGCGTGCGCGGCGTAGTGAAAGAGGTGTTCGGGATCTCGAAGTTCGATTCCCTTTTGTCGATGGCCGAGGACACGGGTGCCGCAGTTGCGGCGGTGTCGCCCGAAGCGGCCAAAGCGTATTCAGGCTGAGCATATATGGCAGTGAAGGTTCTGTTCTGGGGGACGCGCGGCTCTATCCCGCGCGCGATGCCAATGCACCGCCTTCACGATCGCCTGGCCGCCGTGCTGCAGGCGGCAACACCGCACGACATCCAGTCTCCCAAGGACATTGACGCATTCATTGCGGGCGGATGCCGCGGTGCGCTTCCGACCACTTATGGCGGAGACACGGCCTGTGTGCAGATCCACGAAGAGAACGGACCCAGCCTGCTGATAGATCTCGGATCCGGGGCACGTGAATTCGCCAACCAGATGCTGCGCACGATCGGCCCTGTGGCGCCCGAGCCCTATCATATCCTGATGTCCCACTTCCATTGGGACCACATCATGGGCTTCCCGTTCTTCATCCCGGCCTACATCAAGGGCAACGTGATCAACATCTACGCCTGCCACGAAAATGTTGAGCACGCCTTCCGTCGCCAGCATGGCGCGCCATCCTTTCCCGTGCCGTTCGAAGCGCTGGCGGCTGACATCCGGTTTCACATCATTGATCCGGGAAAGACGCACGAAATCAATGGCTTCAAGGTTACGCCGCACGAGCTCAACCACGCGGGCAAGGCGTTCGGCTATGCCATCGAGCGCGAAGGCAAGAAGGTCGTCTATGCCTCGGATGCCGAGCACAAGCCCGAGGTGATCTCGGCCGACTATCCCTACGTGGATTTCATCAGGGGCGCCGAGGTCCTGATCTTCGACGCGCAGTACTCGCTGGCGGAGGCAACGTCTGTGAAAGAGGACTGGGGCCACTCGTCGAACGTGGTCGGCGTGGAGCTCGCCCTTCTCGGTGAGGTCAGGCATCTGGTCTTTTTCCACCATGAGCCCCTGAACGATGATCTGCGTCTCGATCAGATCGTCGAGGAGGCCGTCCGGATCGAGGAGATCATGCGCCGCTCGCGACCGCCACTTCGGATCTCAGGGGCCTATGACGGGCTCGAACTGACCGTCTGATGCCTGAGCGGCTCCGCGCGGCGCTGATGCGCCCGTCGCGCCTCGCCGGATTGGCGGTTCTCGCCGTGATGATCCTGATCCAGTCCTGGGCGGCCGTCGCCGACAGGGGCATTCTCCGAGAGGGCTGGTGGGATCTGCTCCAGCAGACGTTTCCCCGTGCGCGCGACAGCATGCCCGCCGTGGTGGTCGCCATCGACACGACCGCAATGGCAGAGGTCGGTGCATGGCCGTGGCAGCGCAACAAGATCGCCGGGCTGATCGAGCAGATCACGGACGCCGGCGCCCTGGCCATCGGCATCGACATCCTGTTCCTCGATCCGGACGGGAAATCGCCGGTCGTCTACGCCGAACAGTTCCGCGATCTCGATCCACGGCTCGCGGATGCCATCTCGGCATATGGCGATTCGGATGCGGCGCTGGCCGATGCCCTGAGATTCGGCAATGCCGTGCTCCCCGCCGTTGGTGTCGAGGAAGCCCCGACGCGAGACGGCAACTCGCTCAAACACAGCTCCCCGATCGTGTTCGAGGATGGGGTGGACGCGAACCTGATCAGAAAGTTCGCCTACGGCACGGGCATGATCGACTCACTCCAGCCGTTTGCCGTTGGATACGGTGCGATCAGTCTGCCGCAGAACAACGAACTCGTGGTGCGCGATGTCTATGCCGTGCAGATGATCTCGGACAGGCCCTATGCGATGCTCGGCCCCGAAACGCTCCGTGTCGGCACCGAGGCATTCGAGACACGGATCGCGCCGGCGGGAAGCGGGCTTGCCGCGCGGTTGGGCGAATACGACATGCTCTTCGAGCGCGATGGCCGCTTCTGGATCCACTTCGGCCGGGTGGACCCGGCGCGCTACATCTCCGCCTCCGACCTGCTCCATCCCGAGGTCGACAATTCCGTGCTCGACGGCAAGCTGGTCTTTCTGGCGGCGACGCAAGTCGGCACCGTCGATGAACGCCGCACGCCCCTCGGCGAAACGGTCTACGGCGTCGAAATGCATCTCCAGATGGTCGAGCAGATTGTCGACGGGCGCTTCCTGCGCCGGCCCGTCCAGTTGTTCTGGCTCGAATCCGCGCTCATGATCGCAGCATCGCTGTTCGTTATCCTGATGATGCCGCTGGCGCGGCCGCAGCGTTCGGTGGCGCTCGTTGTCATTGGTGTCGTGCTGACGCTCGGCGTCGCGGTGGCGCTGTTCTTCGCGGGGCTCCTGATCGATCCCGCAACACCGCTTCTCGAGACAATGGCGGTCACCGCGACGGTGCTGGCGGCGACGCTTATCGAGCGGGACCGCGACAGGCTGAACGCGCGCATCGACCTCGCGGCCGAGCGCGCGGACCGCGCCCAGCTCCAGGGTGAGCTTTCAGCGGCCGCCCGCATCCAGCAGAGCCTGCTGCCGCCTGACACGTTCCGTCGAAACCGCGTGGATCTGGCCTGCCACATCGAACCCGCACGGACGGTGGGCGGCGACTTCTACGATCACTTCATGATCGACGATCAGCGCCTGTTCTTCCTGATCGCCGATGTTTCGGGCAAGGGCGCTGACGCCTCCCAGTTCATGGTGCTGTCGAAGAGCCTCTGGAAGAGTGTGGCCCTTCGCTCGGAAGGGGATCTGGGCACCATCCAGGTCTCCGCAAACCGTGAGATCACCCGTGAGAACGCCGAGACGATGTTCGTGACGGCACTTTGCGGGCTGATCGATCTCGAGCGCATGCAGCTCAGCTATTCCTGCGCGGGACACGACGCACCGATCCTGTTCGCAGCCGGCAAAGCCCCGCGCCAGCTTGCGCCCCGCTCGGGCCCGCCGATCGGCCTTCTGGACAGCGCCGAGTTCCCCGTGGGCGTGGTCGATCTGCAGCCCGGCGACCGGCTTTGCATTTTCACCGATGGCGTGTCCGAAGCGATGAACGTGCACCGCGAGCGCTTCGGGATCAGGCACCTGCACGAGGTGCTCGCCAACGCGCCCGAGGATGCAACGAGCCCGGAGCTGGTCCGGCACATCGTCTCGCATGTCCGTCGGTTCACGCAAGGTGCCGAGCAGTCCGACGATCTCACCCTGATGGTGGTCCGTATCCCCAAATCCACCGCCCCGCAGGCGTAGGCACGGTTGACCCGAAGGCGCGAGGAGTGGGCGGTTCCGAGGCGGCGCGCATCACCGCACAACGACGACGACGCGGCGGTTGCGTTCTTCGGGCGCAAGCGTTTCGATCAGCAAATCGGCCTCGCCCTTCGCGCGCACGAAATAGTCGGCACGCTCGGTTTCGCGCAGCTCGATCTCGATCACTCTGCGCACATTCTCCGCGCGTCTGCGCGACAGCGCCAGGTTCGACTGGTTCGATCCCGGCGCATCCGCGAAACCGGTGACCAGAACCTCGACGGCAGGCCGCTTGCGCGCTTCGTCAACAATGTCGAGAATGACGTCAAACGCATCGTCGTTCACCTCGGCAATCCCGAATTCGAACACCATGCTGTACTGCACGGGCGGTGCGGGCCGCGCGGCCAGAGCGCCGGCGAATGCGTCGCGGATTTCGCCCTCATCGACAGGCACATCTCCGACCTCGCCCGATGTCGCCGCTGCGGAGAACGGCTGATCCAGGGTGACGGAGCCGCTGCTCCCGGCGATCACGATGCCGCCGATCTCGCCGCCCTCTTCGTCCGGCAGGACAACAGCCAGATTGTCGGGCAGCGATCCAACGTCGCGCGCCAGTTGGAAAAGTGCGAGATACTTCTCCCGGCAGGAATCTATCTGATCGAACTGGTGATCTTCTTCAGCTTCCTGCACCCAGCAATCGAACTCAATCTGTGCCTCGCCGATCTGCCGACCGGCCCGTTTTCGCGGACCCGATGCGAGACGAAGCGCCGTCAGCTCCGCACGCGCCGTCTCGAGCTCCTTGAACGCAGGATCCGGGAGCGACCGCTCTTCAAGATCGATCGGTGGCACATCCTCATCGGCCGCAGCCGACCGTGCACGGTCAAGGAAGAAGGCTCCGTCCATCCAGTCGCCTTCTTCGATCTCGTTGCGTGCCAGTGCGACGTAGCCGACCTGAAGTGCCGCCAGGTATGGATCGCTGCTCGGCGGCAACGCGGCGACCTTCTCGACGTCCCATGCATCGCCCGTCAACCATCCAGGCAATTCAAAGGCCGTCGCTTTCTCGACCGGAACGTGAAAGGCCACAAGAAGCGGAATCGCGCATGCGACAGCGGCACGCGCGGCGGCCGACGGGCGCACGCCGAGCGTCATTTCTCGGAACCGATGCGGACCGCGAACTGCGTCCCCGTCACACCAAGCACCGTGGTGGGCATCAGAACCCGCATGGCCTGCGGACTGCGCTTGGCAATCTCTCCAGACGCCGCAGTCAGACTGCCGCGCTGCAGCCGGGCATCGAACTTGTTGCCCTTTCCACCGCCAAACGAGAAAATCGACAGCTCAAGCTCCGAATTCGCGCCAAGGCTCATCCGCGAGTTGTCGATAAAGGTCATGCCGACCGCACTGTTGTCTCCGGTGCGGATCGTGTCTTTTTCCTCGAGGCCGACACCCGGTTCAGCCAACAGCTCGGCGCCGGCGCGATCGATCAGCACATTGCCGGAGGCGACCTTGATCAGGCCGATCTGTCGTGCATCCGCATGAGGTGACATCGCGATCGCCGCGAACAAAATCAGCGTAACTGCCTTGAGAATACGCATTTTCAGCCACCTCCGATTGACTTTGGCTCCGAGTGTTCGGAGAGTTGTTGGCCAGATTATGACCGCATCACCCAGGATATCAATTCCCGTGGACCGTGACCCTACCAATGTCTAGGGCTTTCGCAGTGTCCAGTGCCGGAATTCGCGAAGCGATCGCGTACATCGAGGAAAAAGTGGCGGCAAATGGCGATGCGCCGATGGTTTCGCATCGCCTCGCGGTTATCATAGATGAGATGGTGTCAAATATGATCCGCCACGACCCGTCCCTGAGCGCGTCCGACAGCTTCGAATTGACGCTCATGCGAGAAGGCGAGCGGTTGATGATGGTGCTTGCCGATCCAGGTGCACCCTTCGACCCTCTCGCATGGAGCGGTGATGCCCGCCTGCCCGCGTCCGGACTGCCGGGTGTCAGTGCCGGCGGACAATCCGGCATGGGCGGGCATGGGATCGCCGTCATCCGTGGTCTCGCCCGCGAGGTGAGCTATCGCCGTCACAACGGACGCAATCAACTGACCGTGTTCGCAGAGCGGGACGGCTGAGCCATCGGCATGCCGGTGCAACCGATAGGTGCGTGGGCGGACTCTGTCACTCGGCCCAAGACGGTTTGCGCCGCTCAAAGAATGCCGCTATGCCCGCCTGAGCCTCGGGTGTTTCCCAGGCATCGGCAAGCGCTTCGATCGTCGACTCGATCACGTCCTGATCGAGCGGCATGCCCAGCCGCCTGGCCAGGCGCTTCGATACCGCGACCGCCCCCGGGGCTGCGGCGAGATAGGCCTGCACTTCGACATCCACCGCCTGATCCAGCTCGGCGGCCGGCACACTGCGCGCGATCAGCCCAAGCGTCTCGGCCTCGGGCGCATCGAACAGGCGCGCCGACATGAAAACGCGCCGCGCCATGCCCTCACCCATGCGGGCGAGCACATAGGGAGAGATCGTCGCAGGAATCAGCCCGAGGCGCGTTTCGGTAAAGCCGAACCGCGCGGTGTCGCAGGCGATCGCGACGTCGCAAATCGAGATCATTCCCATGCCGCCGCCATAGGCCTGCCCGTTGATCCGTCCGATGAGGGGTTTCGACAGTGCATTGAGCAGACCAAGCATCCGGGCGAGCTTGCGGGCTTCGGCGATGCGCTCGGATCGACTTGCGCTGAACTGCTCGCGCATCCAGCCGAGATCGCCCCCGGCGCAGAAGCTCTTGCCAGCGCCCGTCAGCACAACCACGCGCACGGAGTCGTTCTGGTCGAGCCATTCGGCCGCATCCGTCAGATCTGCGATCATCTGCGGGGCGAGAGCGTTGTGCTTCTCGGGCAGGTTCAGCACCAGCTGCGTGACGCCCGATGGTTCGACGCTGAGCTTGATTGTCCGAAACTCCATCCCGGTCACCCCCCGCACGTGGAATTAAGAAGAAGCCGCGTTCTCGGACAGAGCCATCGCGGCGGCCTGTCACGCAAGGCACGGCGAGACGTCATCCGGCGATGCTCTCGCTGTCCGATCTGAGCGTGCGCGCATACGCGATCGCTTCATCGAGCCTGGCTCGATCGAGCCCCGTTTCATAGCCTGACGATTCCACAAGCTCGACGACGGCTTCGGTCGCGACATTCCCCTTTGCGCCTGGGGCGTAGGGACACCCGCCTAGCCCGCCCGCGGATGCGTCGAAGACCCGGACACCGCGCTCGAGACTTAGGGATATGTTCTCCAGCGCCCGGCCGTTTGTGTCGTGATAGTGCCCGGCGATGCGGTCCGCAGGGATCTGATCGAGCACAGCATCCAGCATCGCGGCGATTGTCTCCGGTGTGCCGGCGCCGATCGTGTCGCCAAGACTGACCTCATAGCACCCCGCCTCGATCAGAATGGCGGTGACCCGGGCGACCTCGCTCGGCGCCGTCGGGCCATCATAGGGACATGCAACCACACAGGAGACATAGCCGCGCACGGGCATCCCGTCCGTCGCGGCCGCCTCCATGATCGGACGGAACCGCTCGAGCGCCTCGTCTGCGCTGCAGTTCACGTTCGCGCGGCTGAACCCCTCGGAGGCAGAACCGAACACGGCAACTTCATCCGCTTCCGCCTCGGTCGCCCGCGCATAGCCCTTCATGTTCGGTGCGAGCGCGGTGTAGACGGTTCCTGAACGCCGATCGATACCCGCCAGGACATCTGCACCGTCGGCCATCTGCGGAACCCATTTCGGGCTCACGAAGCTCGCCGTTTCGATCTTTTGAAACCCGCACGCCGAGAGCTTGTCGACCAGTGCGATCTTGGCTGCCGTGGGAATGGGCCGTGCCTCATTCTGCAAGCCGTCGCGCGGGCTCATCTCGAAGATGGTCACGTGGTCGCGATCAGGCATCCTCGGCCTCCAGACGCACCAGGACCACACCTTCCCCCACTTGCTCTCCTGTCGCTGCGATGAGCTGGGCAATGACGCCGTCGCGCGGACTGGTCAGGGTGTGTTCCATCTTCATCGCCTCCATCACCACAAGTCGCTGGCCGGCGGCAACGGTATCACCGACCGTCACCGCCACCTCCTTGACCAGCCCCGTCATCGGAGCGGTGACCTGATCGCCACCCGCGGCGGCATCGTCCTCGGCGGCCAGGGGATCCGGCACGTCGAACTGGAAGGCACCGCTGCCGTCGAAGACCGTGACGGCTTGGTCATGAACCACCGCGTGCACGCCCCGGCGCATGCCGCCGACCTCGATCCAGGGTCGATCGATGGGTCCACCGCACGTCAAGACCACGTCGCCCGACGGGGTGGCGCATTCTGCGCCGACGCTTGGATCACCGATGATCGTGACGACGCTGTCTGTCCCGTCCTGCACCAGCCTGACGGCATCATGCGGGCGGCCCCACAATCTCCAGCCGCCAAGGCCAGCCCATGGATCATCTTTCCCGACAGGCGGGGAAAAAATGCCCAGCGCCGCCAAGGCCGCCACAGCCCAGTGTTCCGGCCCCGGCGCGGGCGCTGCGGTGAGGGCCGCCTGATCCCGCTCGATCAGACCGGTGTCGACATCTCCGGCAGCGAAACCGGCATGCCGCGCCAGCGCGCAAAGAAAGGCAAGGTTCGTGACCGTGCCGGCAACCTCGCTCGCGTCCAGCGCGCCCTGAAGACGCTTTAGCGCCGTGGTCCTGTCAGGCCCATGGACGGTCACTTTGGCGATCATCGGATCGTAGTGCGGCGTGATCGCATCGCCCGTGCGCACACCTGTATCGATCCGCGCGCTGTCTCCGGGCAGCGAAAGGTGCGCGATCCGACCCGTGGCAGGCAGGAACCCTGCCGCCGCATCCTCCGCGTAGAGACGCGCCTCGAACGCGTGTCCATCGATGGCGAGGTCCTCCTGTGCGCTTGGCAACGGCTCCCCGGCCGCGACACGCAGTTGCCATTCGACCAGATCGACCCCGGTGATCGCCTCGGTGACGGGGTGTTCAACCTGCAGGCGGGTGTTCATCTCCATGAAATAGAACCGGTCCGGGCGAAGGCCCTCCGAGGCGTCGACGATGAACTCAACCGTGCCGGCACCGGCATACCCGATCGCTTCGGCTGCGCGCACCGCGGCACCACCCATCGACGCACGCATCTCTTCGGTCATGCCGGGCGCCGGCGCTTCCTCGATGACCTTCTGGTGGCGGCGCTGGAGTGAGCAGTCCCGCTCGAACAGATGCACAGCCCTGGTGCCATCGCCGAACACCTGAACTTCGATGTGCCGTGGCGAGGTCACGAACTTTTCGATCAGCACGTGGGCGTTGGCAAAGGCCGCTGCCGCCTCGCGCTGGGCGGATGCGAGTGCGTCGGCAAACAGGTCGGGCCCGTCGACCCGGCGCATGCCTTTGCCGCCACCGCCTGCACTTGCCTTGATCAACACGGGAAAGCCGATGTCGGCGGCTTGGGCGGCAAGCCGGTCCGGATCCTGGTCGTCGCCGTGATAGCCCGGAACGACGGGGACACCGGCCTCTTCCATGAGACGCTTCGCCGCGTCCTTCAGACCCATGGCACGGATTGCACTGGCCGACGGCCCGATGAAGGTAAGGCCCGCCGCCGCAACCGCCTCCACGAAGTCCGGGTTTTCGGACAGGAATCCGTAGCCCGGATGGATCGCCTGCGCACCTGTGGCAAGAGCGGCATCGACGATCTTCGACGCCACCAGATAGGAGTCGCGGGCAGGCGCCGGGCCGATGTGCACGGCCTCGTCCGCCAGTTCGACATGCAGCGCTCCGGCGTCCGCGTCCGAGTAGACCGCCACCGTCGACACGCCCATGCGGCGCGCTGTCTGCATAACCCTGCAGGCGATCTCGCCGCGGTTGGCGATCAGGATCTTCGAGAACATCAGTCGACCATCCTCTCTCGCACGAAGTCCGGCAAGGGCCAGGCATCGCGGTCCATTCCGGTCATCGGTCCCGGACGCTGATCACGCCAGGCCCGAACATAGAGCTCCCGGTGCAGGGAAATCTCGAGGCGCGCAAGCCCCTCGTCAATCGCGGACTTCTTCTCTTCTATCAGGTCTTCCAGCTGCTGTTCGGCGCTCCTTCCGCGCAAGGCCTTACCGACGATCGAGCCCCGAACGATGCCGGCGATCCGGCTCAGCGCCGCACGTCCGGTCTCGGTCGCGATCCAGAGGAGCAGACCACCGATCACGCTGCCCGTCAGCGACAACCCCCAGAGCAAGACATCTCCGACGCTGGGAAGTGACCATGAGCGGCGATCCTGTTCCCGGCGGCGGAGCGCACGCAACTGCTCGAACTGGCTGGAGAATGCTTCACGCAGCTGGCGGGCGAACAGATACCGCTCGAAGTCAGCGCGCCCGGCCCACACCCGAAGCACCGGCCGCGCCAGGAAGCTCTGCTGATTGGCGGTCATGAAGGCCTCGAAGTCGCAGAGGATCTCATAGTCCTCCGCCCCGGGTCCGTGGTGGATAAGGTAGACGGGTATCTCGACATCGGACGCCAGCGTGAACTCCGGCAGCTGGTCCCACGCGGTGTCGACGATGCCCGAGACCGTCTTGGAAAGATTGCTCAGCCGGTCCTTCATCAGATCCTCATCTGACGGTGCGCCCGTTTGCGATGGTTGCACCGACGGATCGCGTGAGACGGGTGACGCGCCCGGGAGCCGATGGCGGGGTCGAGCATGAACCCGGTCGTCGACAACAGGTCGAGGTTGCGGCCCGGGATCATTCCAGACTCTTCGCCGCGTCCGCGAGTGGAAGCTCCCGCTCCTCCGCCTCCATGTCGTCGGCGGATCCATATCGCACCAACAGGGTTGCCTCGGCAGGCAGCTGCAACGCAACGAGGTGCGGGGCAACCTGGGCCAGAACGATGTCCGCATCCGGACCGTAGAAGAACAGATTGATGCCCGAGCCGAACATGTTGTTGCTCCACCCATCATACTCACCCCAGGTTGCGTCCTTGCAGGCGGTCTCAAGCGCCTGATGCAGTGCGAGGATGGCATCCGTGCCACCTTCTGGTGTGGGCATTTCTACGATAAGTGCTTGCTCGGACATTCTGGTCTCACATCCTGAACACGCCGAAGTGGAAATCGGGGATCGGGGCATTCAGCGCGGCCGACAGCGAAAGCCCCAGGACGTCGCGGGTCTTCCTCGGGTCGATCACACCGTCGTCCCAAAGACGCGCCGATGCATAGAGCGCGTGGCTCTGGCGATCGAACTGGGCGATGATCGGCTCCTTGAGGGCACGCTCCTCTTCCTCGGTGAACGTGCCCCCGGCTTTCTCCACCGCATCCCTTTTCACCGTTGCCAGAACCGCTGCTGCCTGTTCGCCGCCCATGATCGAGATCCGTGCATTCGGCCATGACCAGAGAAAGCGCGGACCGAAACCCCGCCCGCACATGCCGTAGTTTCCCGCCCCGAACGAGCCGCCGATCATCATGGTCACCTTGGGCACCTGCGCACACGACACCGCGTGCACCATCTTGGCGCCGTGCTTGGCGATGCCTTCCGCCTCGTACTTCTGCCCGACCATGTATCCCGTGACGTTCTGCAGAAAGACGAGGGGGATCTTGCGCTGGCAGCACAGCTCGATGAAGTGCGCGGCCTTCACCGCACTCTCCGAATAGATCACGCCATTGTTGCCAAGGATTCCGCAGGGGATCCCGTGGATGTGAGCAAACCCGGTCACGATTGTCGTGCCGAAACGCGCCTTGAACTCCTCGAACCGAGAGCCATCGGTGATGCGTGCAATGACTTCGCGCACGTCGTACTGTTTGCGCCAGTCCACCGGGACGATCTCGAGGATCTCGTCGGGGTCGTAGGCCGGCGGCTCCGGGGCCTGCATCACAACGTCAGGCGTCTTGCTGCGGTTGAACCCGGCCACGATCTGACGCGTGAGCGCCAGTGCATGGTCGTCATCGCGGGCGAGATGATCGACCACACCGGACAAGCGGGAATGCACATCGCCGCCGCCGAGCTCCTCGGCACCCACCACCTCTCCCGTGGCGGCTTTCACCAGAGGCGGTCCGGCGAGAAAGATCGTGCCCTGCTCGCGCACGATGATCGATTCGTCGCACATCGCCGGAACATAGGCCCCGCCGGCGGTGCAGGATCCCATCACCACGGCGATCTGCGGAATACCGGCCGCAGACATGCGGGACTGGTTGTAGAACTCGCGCCCGAAATGGTCGCGGTCGGGAAAAATCTCGTCCTGCTGCGGCAGGTTCCCGCCGCCGGAGTCGACCAGATAGATGCAGGGCAAGTGGTTCTCCATCCCCACTTCCTGCGCCCGCAGGTGCTTTTTCACGGTCATGGGGTAGTAGGTGCCGCCCTTGACCGTGGCGTCGTTGCAGACGATGAGGCACTCGCGACCCGACACGCGGCCCACCCCGGTGATGATGCCGGCTCCCGGGGCCGCGCCATCGTAGAGGCCGTGTGCCGCGAGCGCCCCAAGCTCGAGAAACGGCGTGCCAGGATCGAGCAGTCGTTCAACACGGTCCCGGGGAAGGAGTTTGCCGCGTGCCAGGTGGCGGCTCCGCGCCCGCTCTCCGCCTCCTGCGCGCGCGATGTTCACCGCGGCTTCTGCCTCCGACAGGACAGACAGCATCGCAGCCTTGTTCTGGGCAGCATCCCCGCCTCGCGACGTGTGCTGCGATCTGATCGCTCCCATCGGCCTCTCACCTCCCGCGGCTGCTGCCGGGCTCGCCACGGTTAAACGCGAGCGGCCCGTCAAGCGCAAGCGGGATCGAACGGATCGGTCTCAAGGCGGCACCGGACGCCCGCTCGATGGCCAGTTCCTTGCAACTGGGCTAAGCAATGCATGCCGCAGGAGACAATGCCTTGTTCGACAGCTACACCCCCTCCCAGATTGCCATCATCCTCATTGTCTATCTGTTCGCCGCGACGGCGAAGGGTGTCACGGGTCTCGGCTTTTCGACCACCTGTCTGCCGTTCCTCGTGGTGACGGTCGGCCTCAAGGCAGCGCTGCCGCTTCTGATCATTCCCTCCATCAGCTCGAACATCATCGTGATGATCGGCGCGGGCGAGTTCCGGGCAACGCTCTCGCGCTTCTGGCCCATGTTCGCAGCGACGGTGCCCGGATTGCTTCTTGGGCTCTGGCTTCTGGATTCTGTCCCGGGCGAGATTGCGGCCGGCATCCTCGGCATTGTTTTGATCGGATACTGCGCTTTTGCGTTCGCAAACCCCGATTTACGCCTCGCGTCGCGGCTGGAGCGACCGGTCGGTGGCATCAGTGGTCTGCTCACCGGGATGGTCAACGGCCTCACGGGCAGTCAGGTGATGCCGTTAATGCCCTACCTGTTGTCACTGCATCTCGAGCGCAATCTGTTCATCCAGGCCTGCAACTGCTCATTCACCATGTCGAGCCTGATCATGGCGGTTGGACTTGCAGGGCTCGGTCTCATGACGATAGATGCGGCGATCTTGTCCAGTCTGGGCGTTGCGTTTGCCTTCGCCGGCATTCGGATTGGCGAGCGGTTGCGCAATCTGCTCGCGCCCGAACAGTTCCGCTGGGCCGTTTTGCTGATGCTGGTGCTTTTAGGCGTATCGCTTGCGGTGCGCGCAATCTGAGCGCTCTGGCCGGCGCTACTCGGGATGAGTCTCTGCATAGTGACGGACATCGCCCATCATCATGTTCAGCCGCTCGAGGAAGACGTCGATCGTCGAATCCGCGAGGGAGAAGACCTTTCGCGCACCGGTGTTGGCGAGTGGAGCATTGAGCGCCACCTCGGACCGGTTCGCTGATATGATCAGACCATCCCTGCGCGCTTCTTCAATCATGCGCACCTTGGTCGAGTGCGACACCCCGCTGATCGCTGCGGTCATATCCTCCATCGTGACGACGGAGCCGCGCAGGTGCCGGATCAACATTGTGAGGAACAGATCGAAGTATTTTTCATTCCAGTACTTTCGATCTTCGAACACCTCGAAAAGGGTAACGCGGAGAACACCGATCAACCCGAGGAACTCGAGGTAACGCTGAGCGTGCTCTGGGACATCTGACTGCCCGATCGACATTTCCGCTCCGGTTTCTTTTGCAAGGAAACTAGACACTCAACTTGGGTATCAGAGCAAGTGTAAACTGTCATGGTTTACAGAATATTTCGAGTTTGAACCGTGAACATGATCGTAACAGACCGCCAGACAGAAAAGTGCCGGAACGTCCAGGGGGAAAGGACGTCCCGGCAAATACGGTGGGGAAGCTGCTTACGAGGGACCTGAGCTTCCCACCGCTCAGTCAGTCACTGTCTGCAAAATAGCCGCGACGCTACTCGAAACTCTCGAACTCAACCACATCGTCGCGACCCGCTCGTTATAGATATCAGAATCAGTTTAAATGTCAATTTAAAATTTAACTCCGGTGTCGAAAAGAGATTGAGTCTGACTGAGTGACCCGGCATAGTGTCCTCGACCAATAGAGAGAATGCCGGCCACCCTGGAGCCCTGAGGCACACCAATCACACAGAGTGCCTCCATGAGCCTCAGCTGACCGGGATTTCGCTTGCAATTGGTCATATTTCGCGCCAGAGAGCGGCCTTCGCGGCGCTTACACCCCTGGAGGATCGCCGCACAGAGCCGTTGGTGCGCACATCGCGGACAAGCGGCTTGACCGAGACAAAGACTAGAACGGAGCGTCCAATGGCCTCGACCATCGAACTCGAAGCCTCGGCACGCAGCGGAGCCGGCAAAGGGGCTGCACGATCCGCGCGTCGCCAGGGTATGGTGCCTTGCGTCGTCTATGGCGACGGTAAGGACCCAGTGACTATTAACATTCGCCAACCAGTGCTGCTCAAGGCACTTAAGGCGGGAAAGTTTCTCTCGACCCTGATCAAGCTCTCCATCGACGGATCCGAGCAAACCGTGATCTGCCGCGGTGTGCAGCGCGATGTCGTCAAGGACATGCCCATCCATGCCGATTTCCTGCGCCTGTCGGAACGGTCAATGATCAACCTCTCGATCCCTGTTGAGTTCGAGAACATGGATGAAGCACCCGGCATCAAGAAGGGTGGGGTCCTCACCGTGGTGCGCAATGACGTCGAAGTACGCGTGCGTGCCAATGCAATTCCAGAGGTCCTAGTGATCGATCTCAGCGGGATGGAGATCGGCGACACCGCGCGCGCCTCGGAACTGAACCTGCCGGAAGGCGCGCGGTTGACCATCACGGATCGTGATTTCATGATCGCCAACATCTCGGCGCCGTCTGTCTTGGCGTCTGATGACGAAGAAGAAGGCGATGAAGAAGCCGCAGCCGAAGGCGCAGCCGAGGCAGCTGGCGAGGGCTCGGACGGCTAACCACCGCACCGTTCGCATCTCCCCAACACATCACAAGCGCCCGCCGACGCACCCGTCGGCGGGCGTTGTCTTTTTCTGGAGAGGTCTAGTCGAAGACCTGTGCGAGAGAGCTGCCGCCACCTTCCTTGATCTCGCGGAGCCGCACATAGGTGAGCGTGTAGAGAACCCCCGCAAAACCGTAGATGCAGGCACCGGCGATGATCGAGACGACCGCCGACAAGGCGAGACCGAAGAACCCGAGGAGGGCGAAGAACGCCTGCAGCGCACCGAACACCAGGCTGGCGACGATCATGATCACCAGGTAGAGCAGAAAGAGTCCAACCAACGGCCACCGATACTCCCGGCTCAGCTCGATGCTGCGGCCCAGCGCGCCGATACCCGCATTCTCGAAAACCAGCACCGGCAAAACCAGGCTGAACATTGCCGCGACGTATATCCCGGGTACGATCAAGAAGATCATCCCGGCGTAGACCGCGATCATGACAATGATCGAGCACAGTATGACCGGTATCAGCCGGCTGAGCGCATCCTGCAGAGCACCCAGAATATGGATGCGCCGACCCTCGAGAAGATCACGTGCCGCACAGATCGTCGCGCTGGCGAGCACGGCGTAGAGAACGATCTGCACCACGAACACAACAATGAACCCCGCGACCGTCGTACCAAGCGGCTCGAGATCGCCCGGATCCGGTTCTGCAAACGGATCGAGGCCGTCGGTGCCAAGCACCACCAGGTTGACGAGTGTCGCGGCAATCATCGGCAAGACACCGAGCATCACCAGTCGTGGCGCATGGTCGCGAAACAGCGAAAAGGCATCTCCGATAAGGCCGGTGACACCCAGCGGGGGCTGCGCTTGGCCGGGCAAGTCGTTCATTGCAAATCCTCACATTTGGCGGTCGGCTGTGTCCCTGCCCCAGAACATTGTGTCACGCGATGGGCAACGCTTTCAGACGCAAGAATCGTCCCCGAGTCTACCGAGCCTGCATCCCGCGGGTCCTGCGTAGATCTGGCGCACCATCCTATTCAAACACGTCGACAACACGGGCGAGGTCCGGCGGTTCCTTGATCTCGACGAGGCGAGCGTGCAGCACCGCGCTCCCGATGATCATGATGGCCAAGCCGACGAACACGGACAATCCGACATCGAGTGCGATCAGTAGATCGACGAGTGGCCCCGGCACCTCCGATGCCACCAGGAAGGCGCCGACGATCTGACTCAGAATTGCCAGTCCAGCACCCACGACTGCGGAGATCAGCGTCGCAATGACAATCAGCATCGTGTACGTGCCACACAATGCCAACCTGTACCCGCGGGTGAGCCAAGCACTCCGCCCAAGACATTCGCTTTGGTGAACTTCGACCGCCGCTACCGACAGCGCGCTCCCCCAGCGTGCCAGAGCGTAGAGCGCGGTCGCCAACGCAAGAAACAACGCCACCGGACTGAGGTTCAACAACGGCATTGGCATCAGCACGAATGCGGGCGTCAGCATGGCCGCAACAATCGCACACGACACGCGGTAAAGCAGCAGGGGACGCGACCAGATCGGACGGAAATGGGCGCGAAACGCGCACGGCTCTTCGTCAAGCAGCCCACTGACCATCACGACCAACGGCGCGCCGACGGTGCCGATCGAGAACCCAAGCCCAATCACGACGAAGACATAGGCGCAAAGCAGCCATGTCACATTACTCTCAGCATAGGATACAGGCACTCGCTCAAAGAGCTCGGCCAATAGCCAGAAAACGGCAACTGACAGCACCGTTCCGGGCAATCCAAACAATGCCGTGCGCAAACCCCGTCGAACAAAGAGGCCGAGTGTCGTGGCAACGACACCGGATATGTCGAGCGCGGCGCGTTCAGGCGTTACAGACCGAGGGCGGAGGTTCATGTGCCGCCTTTCGATGCCTCGGCGTCATCTCCGTGGAACTTATCGGCACGCGCATCTCCAAAAAGCTTGCGGCTCTCCAGATACCGGCGCTGAGCGACGTAGAACGCTTCGAGGAACTCGGGCACATCCTCGTCGGCCACGGGCTCGAGATACTCGATCTTCGTGCGAATCTTGTCCGCGATCGCCACCAGGTTCTCAGCGTGGCGCGAAAGCACCTCTCGGTTCAGGCCCTTGGTTTTGACATGCAGAACCCGCTCGAGGGTCTGGAGCTCGAAGGCCCCATAGTGGTCCAGCTGGTGGGCAAGAAACGTGAAGCGTTCACGGGTTGCCTCGGCCACGCGTGTGGAAAGATCTGGCATCAAGAGGGTCTGCGGCTGGTGAATCACATAAGTGTTCGCAATCATGTCGCCCAGCCGCTGCCGCTTGCGGTTGAAGAGCGGCACCGCCAGCAAGATCGCGATCCAGACCAGCAGCAGAATGTACTCGCCCGGTCCCAGATAGGGCGCCGCGACGAGATAGGTGCCTGGCACGAAGACCTCGAGTTCCTTCAGAAGATTGCGCACGGTGACAGCATAGGGCCTGAGACTTCGCCCATCCGCGCTGACGACGCGCAACCGGCAGATCCGCTTGCCCAGCGTCTGTCCGTTCCAGATGAGTTCCGCCAGCACGTAGTAGGGCGCGCGGATCAGGAAAAACAGGAGCGAACCGATCGTGGAGATGACGGTCCACGGCAGCAGATCGCTGAGGCTCAGCAGAACCATCAGTGCAATCACGAAGGCGCCCGTAAGCAGAAGATCCGTGATCTGGGCGGCAAATCGCATACCGAGCCCCGCGACCTCGAAGTTGAGCGGGACGCCTTCGGGCGGGCAGAAGTCCCGGATGAGCCGCGGTTTCGCGGGCTCCGTGCGGCGGCGATGACGTCGGGTTTCAGCGACCTCCGCGCTCACTCCAGCACCTCGCTGCGCCTGTAGGTGCGCCCCGACAGCATGAGCCAGCTCAGCCAGAGCGCACCGATGCCCCAGCCGATCGCAATGCGCAGCCCCGGGTCCTGGACCATCTGACGGCCAAATCCCTCGAGGAGACCGGCAACAAAGAGCATGCCGGCCGCCAGCACCGCGAGGCGCACGGCATCCTTACCCTCGCGCCGCAAGGCATCCCGGCGACGCAAATCTCCCGGGAAGAGAACCGCCAAACCCAGCCGGAACCCGCCAGCGGTTGCGACGACGATGGCCGAAAGTTCGGTCACACCATGGATCGAGAGCCAGGCGAAGATGTCGAAGCCAATTCCACGATCGACATGGAGCGCTGCGAAAACGCCAAGGATCAGCCCGTTGTAGAACGCGAGCGCAAAGCTCGGCAGGCACACGAAAACCCCCAGCGAAAAGGCGAAGATCGCGATCTGCGTGTTGTGCGAGAACAAATAGGCGGCGAAGGCGGACAACTGGTCGAAAGCGCCAGCGCTGTCCTGGTAGATGACGCTCAAAAGCTCGTCGCGGGTCGATGTGGTCCCGCGTGACCCGGCGAGCGAGCCAGGCATGAACGTGTTGTACCAGCTCGGATCTTCGAAGAAGAGCAGATACCCAAGGAGCCCACCCAGCCCCAATGCCAGAAAGCCAAGCAAGAGCGCCAGGCCTGAGCGCCTGACAGCCTCGGGAATCCCATAGACGAATGTGCGATGAAAGAGCCCTCCGAGGCTGTCCTGGGGCGCATACACCGCGAGATAGGCCCGGCAGCAGAGCGCTTCGAGATATGTCAGCAGAGATCGGTCCAGCGAAATCTCACGCGCCACGCTCAGCGAGTTCATCGCCTGGCGATACAGAACCGCCAGGCGCTCGGCCTCCTCGTAGCCAAGAGATCGGACACCCGAGCGCTCCGCCTTGGCGACGATCTCTTCGAGCCGTCGCCAATCCGCCTCGCGTTCCGTGCGAAACCGCGTCGAACGGATCTGAGCCACATCAACGGAGTCACCCGGTGCGGTGCTCATATCATCTCCCGCGACTTGATGTTGAGATATGCCGAGATCAGGCGACCGGTGACAGCACCCGGGAAGGCGTCAACAACGATGACCCCGAGGCGTGCAAGACGCTCCATCACCAGTCTGCGCTCCCGAAGCATGGCGGTGGCGGAGACCGTGCGGGCAACATCGTTGAGATCGCTCGGGCTCGCTTCCACGATCTCCTCGAGGCTCGGATCACGCAGCGCGACAAACACAATGACATGGGCGCGATTGAGGACGCTGATATTCTCGATCAGCAGCTCGGCGGTCGTCGTGTCGACGAAGTCCGAGAACACAACGATCAGGGTGCGCCGCTTCAGCCTGGCATGAAGATGTGCCATGGCCAGTGTGTGGTTCGTCTCGACGCTGCGATAGCCAAGCTCTGCCGTCCTCGTTCTCAGACGCGCGAATGCCGCCCGGCCGGGCTCGGGTGGCAGGAACAGCCTTGGTTGGCTGTCGAAGGCGAACAGGCCGACCTGATCGCCGCCCAATCCCGCTGCCCAGGCGCACGCGAGGGCTGCATTCACGGCATGGTCGATCTTGGGAAGCCCAGCGATTTCCTCACGCATCAGGAACCCGTTGTCGAGGGCGAGGATGACGTGGTGATTGCGCTCCGCTCGCATTTCCTTTGCGACAAGGCCGCGATGTCGGGCTGACTGTTTCCAGTCGATCGTGCGCGGATCCATCCCTGACGTGAACTCCCGGAGCTGGTGGAACTCCGAGCCCTCGCCGCGCAGGATGTTCTCCTTCACGCCGAAGAGCGTCGAGCGCACGGCGACGTCGATCTGACCCGAGCTCACGGGTCGAATGTTGGGCACTGCATCAATCTCGGCCGCCACTTCGAGCTCGGGGCAAAAGTCGATCAGCCGCAGGCGCGAGGGCCAGTTGAGCCAGAGGCGCGAGATCGCCCAGCTGCCACGCTGACAGGCACGGATCGGCACGGACGCGCGGGCGCCCGTCTCGCTCGGATCCAGCGATACTTCCGTCGGACCATCCAGGCCTGGCGGATAGTCCAGCCTGCAGCGCATCGAGCCCGGCGCGCCGCTGGGCACGTCCACTTGGAGAGCGAAGTTTCCTGTCTCGTCGGTGAAAATTTCGCCCGGCCCGGTCAGGCGCACAGACCAGCCCGGACGCGACCTGCTGAGCAACAGATCCGCCAACAGCAATCCGCCAAGCGCCAGGAACAGGAACACACCGGTCTGCGCGGGCAGCGGCTCGATGGCAATTGCCAGCACCGCGATGGCAAAGATCGCGATTGCAAGCACCATAAGCCGCGTGGACGGGCGCATCAGCGTGGCGCCTCCACCTGGTTGAGGATGTTCTCGAGCACCGTGGCGGGGGTGCGTCCTTCGATCTCGGCCGTCGGACCCAGCACGATCCGATGACGCATCGAGGGCGTGAACAAGCGCTTCACGTCATCCGGTATGGCATAATCGCGCCCGTCAAGCGCTGCGGCTGCTCTCACGGCACCGGCAATCGAATCCGCTGCGCGTGTTGAACCCCCATGCGCAATCTCCGGATCGGAACGGGTCGCGCGCACCAGAGACACGATGTATCGAATGATGTCGTCGTCCAGCCGGATTCCGTCGATCAAGCTGCGTCCGGCCGAAATCTGCTCGACGCCCGCCACGGGCTCAATTCCCTGCCGGCGATGATTGTGATCCAAGGGCTGGCGCGCATGCCGGGTGAGTATCTCGATCTCGGCGGCTTCGTCGGGGAATGCGACGATGATCTTGAACAGAAACCGGTCGAGCTGTGCCTCTGGCAACGGGTACGTGCCCTGGTGCTCGATCGGATTCTGGGTGGCAACCACGAAGAAGCTGTCGCCAAGGGCATGATCCTTGCCGTCGATGGTCGCGATGCGCTCGTTCATCACCTGCAGCAGGGCCGCCTGGGTTTTTGGCGGTGCCCGATTGATCTCGTCAGCCAGCAGGATGTCGGTGAACACAGGCCCCTTCGTGAGCCGGAACTCATTGGTGGTGAAATCGAAGATGTTGGTGCCCAACACGTCGCCTGGCATCAGGTCGGGCGTGAACTGTATCCGACCGAAGTCCAGGGTCATCGCAGCTGAAAGGCTCTGAGCCAGAAGCGTCTTGGCGGTGCCGGGGGGCCCCTCGAGGAGGCAGTGTCCACGCGCAAAGATGCCGATGAGGAGCATCTCGATCGCTTCGTCCTGACCATGCACTGCCTTGGCAATCTCGGTCCGGATGCTCTCAGCCAGCGTCTGCAGTTCTTCCAAATTCATGACGTACCTTGTCGTAGCATGTCTCGAACCGATCGAGACGAAGTGAGAGATCGCCGTGATCTGCGCCGTCACGGCCAATCGGGCGAGATGCCTCTGCGAGCGCTTCGGCGAGCTCCGGATCGCGCCGGGCAATCAGTCGCGTGAGACTGTCGAGCGCCGGCATGTCGGCCTGGCGGCTCGGGCCCAGCAATTCGGCTGCGAGCGCGTTCAGCCGCGCACGGATATGGGATTCGAGCAATGCGCCGTCGTGGCGAGACAACCGAAGCAGACGCGCCTTGGCATTGATCGAGACGGTTTTCGAGGCGCGCGGCTCATCTCGGTACATCCGGGCGAGCGGCCCATAGCGCACGAGTGCCCGCCAGAGCACAAGCCCTCCCACCACCGCGAACCCGATCCAGAGCACCGTGAAGGGCCAGCTGAAAAGTCGGAAGAAGTCGTCCCAGGTTCGCTCGCGATACTCCTCCATCAACGACTGGTCGATGGTGTAGATGTCATCGGTCCAGTCAACGATGACCGGGCCGTCGTCCGCAAACATCCGAACGAGATCGAGCGCGGCAGCCGCGTTTCCGCCCAGTGCAAGGCCGTGATTGGACATGAGATCGGGATCGGACAACACCCAGAATGTCTGCCCGTCGCTGCCGGTGCAGCTTCCGATCAGCATGCTGTTCTGTGTACCGACAACGGGATCGCAGCCCGGCAGCCGAACGGTCTGGGCGTGGAGCAGCGCAATATCATGCGGGGCATCGTCGAAGGCGTGGGTTGTCTGCGACACACCATCCGGGTCTCGGACGACCCGGGCGCCACCAAAACCCATCTGTATGAGCAATCGGTCGAGATCCGCCACGGGAATCAACTGCGTCTGGTGTGCCACGCCCAGCAGTCGCATCCCCTTGCGCCATTTCGGAAGGATGACAAGCGTGTCCAGCAGGCGGGTCTTCTCCTCCAGAACCCACTCGGTGAAGTCCGTTTCGGTGCGCTGCTCGATCACCTCCTGAGGCGACTCCGGAAACACAAGTGGTTCACGCAGGTCCACATCGTAAAGCGGCAGCACCCGCAGTTTGACGTTGTCGCGGGTCAGTGAACCAGAACCGTGGAAGGCCCGTGCCTCGACATCGTTTTCCTCCAGCCATGTCACCAGGCCATCGAAACCGGTCGCACCACGCGCCAAGCCTCGATCCGAGGAGAAGCCGAAAAACCAAAGCAGTCCGATCACCGCGACAACGACGGCGCCGATCACCAGCAAGTCGTTGCCGCCATGTGCTGGCTGCGGTCTCGCCGTCATGAGCCAGTGCCCGCCGGATCGCTCGACACGTCGCTCAGTCCGAGTATCGCAACGGCATCCTGCCAACAGGCGCGCCAGTCCGCATCCGAGAGATCACGTCCGCCGAAATGGACAATCTCGACCTGACGCACCAGGCGGCGCAGAGCGGGCAAATGCGCCCAGCCGCCGGGCAGGATGCGAAGCACGTCCCGTGCCGTGAGACTGCGCCCGAGGCGAAGATCATTCTGGGCTGCGGCCTGCTCGATCGTCCGGCTGACAAGCAACACCAGAGCCTCGCGGCGATCGGACATCGCTTGGAGGCGTGCGAGGAACGGATCCAGGCCGGTCTCGCTTGCCGCTGCGGAGCCCTCTTGGGACTTGTCTGCCCGGAGCGCTTGCCGTGCCCCGTCCCGTTCCTCGGAGAACGACACCGATATCCGGGTGCCGAAGCGCGCGAAGACGAACAGGATCGCGATCAACAAACCGCCGAAAACCAGACCCACGATCCAGCGCGACCGCTCCCGCGCGGCATCAGGCTCGAGGGGCGGGTCCGGAACTTCGGTCCGGGCATCCGGCGATGGCACAAACGGCGCGTCCGGCTTGAGATACACAATCTCGGACTGAAGACTGCCACGTTCGGCAACACGCAGATATTCCTCGTTCAGAGACCCCACATCGGCGTGGTCGGACGGATCGATCCTCGAGGCTTGCTCAGGTTCAGTTGCCCAGGAGATGCCGGTCGCGGCGATGCACGCCACCACCCAGATCCACGCGTGCGCAGGTCTTGGCATGGGATAGGGCGTCTCCACCGGCGATGACAGGCGCCTGCCGCATCGCGGGCACCGTAATGCTGCGCTCAGAGTCTAACACTTTAAACCCGGCCATTTGAAGGCGTGGGCCCGTTATTCCAAATGCTCTGCGGTTTCGACCTGTGGGGCAGTGCGCAAGAACCCGACCGCAATCACGGCGGCAATGATTGGCAAAATTGCGAGAAGGCGCAGCGTCAAGGCAGGATCGCCGATCTGGTCGAGCGCGTAGGATACTGGCACCGGACCAAGCGAGGCACCGACAACGCCCACCATCTGTCCCCGCCCCTGGATCCGCCCCAGATGCAGGCGGCCGAAATAGCGCGGCCAGATATAGGCAAACATGGTCATCGAGAATGCATTGTTGAGCCCGAACGCCACCGAGTAGACGATAAGGCTCGGCACGGAGCTCACGAAAGTCACGCCCACCAGCGTGCAGCTTTGGACCACCAGTGCGGCTGCAAACATGTACCGGGTGCGGAAACGGTCGAAGCCGCGACCGACGATTGGCATCAGGCAGACCATCGAAATCGCGGTGCAGAGAAAACCGAGATCCCCGTTGCCCGCCGACAACCCACGGCTCTCCATGATGTTGTACTGATGAAAGTGCAGTGCAGTTACGAGGCCGGCGATCAGGAAGAGCCCGGCTGCAACGATGTAGAAGCTCGGATGGCGGACGGCTTCTTCGGGGGACGCCCCGGTGAGCGGCGGCGGCGGCGCGCCGGATTCCTCAGGCACCGCACCATCGGGCAACAGGCCCATGTCTTCGGGCTTGTCGCGCACCAGAAGCCAGATAACCGGCAACATCGTTACCCAGGTCATCGCACCGAGCGCCACCCAAGCCTCGCGCCAGCCTAAGGTCTCGATCAACAGCCGGGAAAGCGGTGGGTGAATGCCCATAGAGGCTGCAAACCCCAGCGCCATCAGACCCATCGCGAAGCCGCGTTTGGCCTCAAACCACTGCGAGACGAGGTTTGCCGCCCCCAGCATCATCGAGCCTTGTCCGAGGAACCGCAAAAGGGCGAAACCGACACCAAGCCACAACAGGTTCGCGACAGCACCGAAGACGACGCAAGCAACCCCCAGCAGCAGCGAGACGGCGATCAGACTGCGCCTCGGACCGAAGATCTCGATCTGACGGCCAAACGCCGGCAACGCGAACGCCGCTGCAACAGTCGCTGCACCATAGGCCCACGCAACATCCGTGAGCGTCAGGCCAAGATCGGCGGCGATCTGCGCATTGAACGCTGCAAATGTGTGCGACTGGCCCGGACCGCTGCCGAAGATGCAGAATCCTGCGGCGAACAAGATGAACCAGCCATAGAAGATGCGGCCATTCAGATAGTCGCCCGGTTTCCGCCAATCGTCCAGCACACTGAAGCCTCTATCCGCATGGCCGCCGCTCATAGCCCAGACTCCTATTGCCGATACCGTGCGCGATGTCGATGATCGTCTCCGAGTTTGTGATGTTTATCAGGGAGGTGGTGATGGGTGTTCAGATCGCGGGCGCGCGCATTTTGGTGGCCGGCGGAGGCTCGCTGGTCGGTTCGCATCTGGCGGCCGCCCTCCTCGAGCGCGATGTGGGTGAACTGGTGGTCTTCGACCCGATCGCGTTCGACGCGGAGGATGCTCTGGGGCCTCTCAAGAACGACCCCAGGGTGCGTATGGTGCCGGGTGATCTGCTGAAGCCACATCAGATCATCGACGAGATGGTGGGTGTGGACGGTGCGGTGAACTTGGCGGCCTACATGACATTGGGACTCGCCGCTCACACCGTCGATGCAGTGGACCTTAACGTCATGGGCCACATAAATTTTTTGGAAGCAGCCCGCCACGCGGGCGCGCGCAAGATCGTGTTCGCATCATCGAATGCCGTCTATGGCTATGGGATCGGTGGGGCGATTGGCGAGGAAACCCCACACCACAACGCCGGCATCCCGGCGCCCGCTGCGGCCTACGGGTCGACCAAGATTCTTGGCGAGCAACTGTGCCGCATCTACGAGGCCAAACACGGCCTTGCGCATCTGACGCTGCGCTTCTCCACCGTGTATGGCGAAGGTCAGCACTTTCGCGCCGCCAACGCACTCTACATCATCGAGACCTATGATCGGTTGATGCGTGGCGAACCACCTGAGTTGTTCGGTGACGGCCTGGAATCGAAGGACTTTGTCTACGCCGGGGACGTGGCGCGCGCGATTTGCCTTGCCCTCGAATCGCCTGTGAGCGGCGAAGCGCTGAACATCTCGGGCGGCGAGGGGATCGCAACGCGCGATCTTGTGGCGCTGGTCGCCCGAATCGCCGAAAGGGACATTCCACCTGTCTACCTTGCCGAGGACGGGCGTGTCCGTCTGCCCACGGGACCGGGCCTGCACTTCGTCAACACCCGGGCCGCGGAGGTACTGGGCTGGCGCCCGGAAATGCCGCTCGAAGAAGGCATCCGCCGGCTGATCGCCGATCGTGCCCGTCGCCGCAGCGCCAGCTGACAGCGCTGTCCCTACGGTGCCTGGCGCCTGTCCAGCATGCGAGCGACCATGTCCGGCGCTTCGCCGAGATAGTTGGCCGGATCGGTGAGTGCTTCAAGCTGCGCGCGGTCGAACTCTGCAGCGATCGTTGGCTCCTCTGCAAGCGCATCCACGAACGGCACATTCTCCGTCAGAGCGCGGCGGCAGCAATCATAGACCAGGTCATGCGCGACCTGACGGCCCAGCGCCGGGGCGAGGCCCATCATCACGGCTTCGGACACAATCAGGCCACCGGTCTTTGCGAGGCCCTGACGCATCGCGTCCTCCCGCACCTCAAGACCTTCGAGAACGTCACGCGCGGCCCGTACCCCACCGGAGCAGTGAACCATTGCCGTCGGCAGCGCCTGCCATTCCACGTGCCACGGCCCTGTTGCGCGCTCGTGGTCCTGAACGACCGCATCCAGCATTGCGCCATGCGCCTCGCGCACGATCTTTGCCGTCGCCAGCATGAGCTCAGCGCCGATCGGGTTGCGCTTCTGCGGCATCGTCGAGGACGCCCCGCGTCCGGGCTGGAAGGGCTCGAGCACTTCTCCCGTCTCGGTTTGCATCATGAGCGTGATGTCGAGCCCGATCTTGCCCACCGTGGCTGACACGAGCGCGAGCCAGCCGGTCACCTCGGCAAAGCCATCGCGGATCGTGTGCCAGCTCGTCGCGGGCTCATCGAGACCAAGTTCAAGCGCAAGCGCCGCCTGCACAGCAAGACCACGCCCTGCGAGCGATGCCAGGGTGCCTGCGGCGCCGGAGAATGAGACCACCTCGACACGCGGACGCAGCTCGGCGAGCCGCACGCGGTGCCGATCAATGCCCGCCAACCAAGCGACCGCCTTGTGCCCGAAGCTCACGGGCAGGGCATGCTGAAGATGCGTACGCCCCGCCATCGGCGTTCTTGCATGCGTGTCCGCGAGCACCGCGAGCGCTGCCGCGACCCGGTCCAGATCGGCCGCAATCAACTGGAGCGCCGACCGGATCTGAAGCACATCGGCGGTGTCCATGATGTCCTGTGTCGTCGCGCCATAGTGGACATACTGGCCATGCCCGTCCGACGCCCAATCGGACATCTGCTCCACCAATGGCAGGATTGGGTAGCCGACAATTGCGGTTCGCGCCGCCAGACGATCCCAATCCAGACGATCAAGGTCTGCGGCAGCAGCAATCGCCTCGGCCGCGGGTTTCGGGATCACGCCAACGGTCGCCTCGGCCCGGGCAAGTGCCACCTCGACGTCGATGTAGCGCTGAACCAGCGCCCGATCCTCGAAGAGTGCCCGAACCTCCGGCGCACCAAACATGTCACCAAAGATGGCAGACGTGGCAACAAATGCTGGCATGAATGATTTCCCCTGACCGTCCTACGTGTAGCGCGTCCCACACCTGACATGCCCACAACGGCAGAGCAATTGGCGCCGCGCGTTCACGGGGAATTGAGCGCCGATTGCTCGGCAAACGGCCACGGCTTGCGCGATACTTGGCGAGAAACGTCCGGGAGACCTCCATGAAGCGCAACCGCACGAAGCACGGCAAGGCAAAAACACACGCGAGCGCATCCACACCGAAACCGCCCAGGAAGCGCATGAGCCGGCGGGACTTGATCAGCAATCTGGGAATGCTGGCTGGGGGCATCGCGGTGCTCGGCGCCGGCGGCTGGTACGTCATCGGTGATGTCCAGGCCGGAATCCGCGAGGCCGATCTTTCACGCATCGGGAATGGTCGGCCAGCTGTGGTGCAGATCCACGATCCGCAGTGCACGAGCTGTCTCGCGTTGCAGAAGGAGGCCCGTGCGGCACTCGACAGCATTGATCACGACCGCCTGCAGTACGTTGTGGCGAACATCCGTCAACCCGACGGACGCCGGCTTGCTGACGCGCATGGGGTGGGCCACGTGACACTGTTGCTGTTCGACGGTGCTGGGCGGCGGCGCGAGGTTCTCCAGGGCAACTACAGTGCCGCCGCCCTGGAGGAAGCATTCCGAGCGCATCTGGACTCGGTCGGCGAAAGCTAGCCTGGCCGGTCAGCGCATCACGAACGGATTGCCCGGCGCCGCATCCGACGTGTTAATCCAGACGGATTTGGTCGAAAGGTATTCCCGGATCGCTTCGACGCCCGACTCGCGCCCGATTCCCGAACGCTTAACACCACCGAACGGCATCATGTAGCTCACCGCACGGTAGGTGTTGACCCAGACCGTTCCGGCCTTCAGCGCCTTGGACATCCGCACGGCGCGCCCGATGTTCTGGGTCCAAACACCAGCGGCGAGGCCGAAGGCGATGTCATTGCCGATCTCCACAGCCTCTTCCTCGGTTTCAAATCCGATGATCGAGAGCACCGGGCCGAACACCTCTTCCTGCGCGATGCGCATCGAGTTTTGCACACCCGTGAAGATCGTCGGTTCCACGAACTGACCGCCGTTGATCTCGGGGCCCTCGGGTGTGCCGCCGCCAAACAAGAGCTCGGCCCCTTCGGACTGGGCGATGTCGATGTACTCGCGAATCTTCTGATACTGCGGCTGTGTCGTGACCGGACCGATGTTGGTCTCGGGCTTCATCGGATCGCCGATGCGTGCGGTCTTGGCGATCTCGACCAGTTTTTGAGAGACCTCGTCGCGGACCGAATTCTGGACCAGCAGCCGCGAGCCGGCGATGCAGGTTTGCCCTGTGGCCGCAAAAATCCCGGAGACCGCGCCTGCGCACGCCGCGTCCAGATTCGCATCATCAAAAATGATGTTCGGTGACTTGCCGCCGAGCTCGAGGCTCACTCGCTTGATGTGCTTGGCGGCCTGCGCGTAGATCAAGCCTCCCGTTTTGTCCGAGCCCGTGAACGTGATTTTCGCCACGCCCGGATGATCGACGAGGGCGGCACCCGCTTCCTGCCCAAAGCCCGCGACAACATTGAAGACACCGTCGGGAAATCCCGCTTCCTTGACGAGAGCTGCATATTCCAGCGTCGATGCAGATGTGAACTCCGAGGGCTTCACCACGACAGTGCACCCCGCAGCAAGGGCAGGCGCACACTTCCAGGCAATGAACAAGAGCGGGGAATTCCAAGCAGTTATGGCACCGACAACGCCGACCGGCTCGTGGCTGGTGAATGCGAGGTGATCCGGCTTGTCGATCGGTATCGTAGCGCCTTCGATCTTGTCGGCGAGACCGGCGAAATAGTACCACCATTCCGGGTGATACTTCATCTGCCCGTGCATCTCCGACATCAGCTTGCCATTGTCACGCACCTCGATTTCGGCGAGGCGTTCGGCGTTCTCGGCCACGAGATCCCCGAGCTTGCGCATGAGTTTGCCGCGCGCCGACGCGGTCAGCTCCGGCCATGGTCCGCTGTTCAGCGCGCGGGTGGCCGCCGCAACCGCTTTGTCGACATCCGCGGCCGTGCCGCGCGGGACTTTCGCCCATGCCTCGCCGCGATAGGGATCGATGGAGTCAAACCATTGACCCTGAACCGGGTCGACATAAGCGCCATCGATGTAGTGCTGATAGGTTTTCATCCCGTCCTCCCAAACGTGTCCGGCGCTGCCCGCGCCACTTGTTCGGCCCGATCATATGCGGGGTCGCGCCGATTGCCAGCCACAGCTGATCCCGGCCCGGAAATTCGCGTCATACGTTAACTTTGAAATCTAGTTTCGCCCGTGTGTTGCCCGACAATTGCCTTAAAATTCGATCTGAATGCGGCACATCGGAATTGAGACAAGTTTGGAGGGTAATGCAGGCAATGAACGCTCGGGACGATCGCGAAACCGCCTTTCTCACAGGCGCCGAAGCGAACGGATCAGGCATCATGGTCTGCTGGGCGGGGTCGATGTTCCGGCCACAATTGCCACACTCCACAGCCAAGGGAACGGGTTCGAGATGAACATTCAAGCGGCAGTGTCGAACGAAGCAAGGACCGTGCCCGCACCGACCGCACCGCGGACGGTTGCAGAGACCGGTATCGACCGGGGCTTCCTGGTCGATCTTTTGCTGAAGATCATGTATCGCAACGGGCTCGAGACGCCGAGCCAGATGTCCGAGGCGATCTGCCTCTCGGTCCGGGTCGTGCAGGAGCTGATCGATACAGCGCAGGCCAAGCAGCTGTTGGAAATGCTCGGACAGCCCGGCGGCAACATCACGGCCGAGATGCGCTATCAGCTCACCATCAAGGGCCGCGACTGGACTGTGAAGGCGCTGGCCGAGAACGGCTGGACCGGCCCCGCGCCGGTGACCCTCGACGAGTACTGCTCGCAGATCAAGACGCAGAGCGTGCGCCATGAACGGCTGACCCAGCCGATGCTGTCCCGGGTCTTCGAAGGGCTCACGCTCTCCGAGGCGCTCATGAACAAGATCGGCCCCGCAGTGAACTCCGGCGCCTCGATCTTGCTCTACGGCCCGCCGGGCAACGGCAAGTCGACGATCTCCGAGGCGATCTGTGATGCCTACAACGATTTCATCTTCGTACCGCATGCGATCGTCATCGGCGGGGATATCATCACCATCTACGACCCGGCAATGCACCGTCCGGTGCGCATCGACACCAACGAGAGTTCGGGACTGCGCCGGTCGCGTGGCGCCGACGCCCGCTACGTGCCCTGCAAACGGCCAAACGTGGTGACGGGTGGTGAACTCGAGCTCGAGAAATTCGACCTCAACACCAGCTCGGGCAAGGGCCTCTATGACGCACCGCTCCAAATGAAGGCCGCTGGCGGTGTTCTGGTGGTTGACGACTTCGGGCGCCAGCGCAACAGCCCGCAGGCGTTCATCAACCGGCTCATCATTCCCTTGGAAAACGGCAACGACTATCTGTCCATGACGTCGGGCCGGAAGTTCCACATCCCGTTCGACACCTTGGTGATCTTCGCCACCAACATCCCGCCGACCCAGCTCGTCGACGATGCCGGTCTTCGTCGTTTGCGCCACAAGATCATGGTCGAGCAGCCGGACGAGCAGACCTTTGTCAAGATCTTCGCGACAACGGCGCAGCGCTTCGGGATCGAGCTAGACGCGGAGACATTGGGCTTCATCCTGACCGAGCTCTACCCAAATCAGAAAGGTGCTGCGTATAGCGGCTTCCACCCGAAGTTTCTGATCGAACAATCAAAATCGATCTGCGCCTACCAGGGCATCCCGCCGCAACTGCGTCAGGACATCCTGCGTCAGGCTTGGGCGAACCTGTTCGCCGAGCACTGACCGACGCACATTCACCGCGAGACGCCGGCTGCTCGCTGCGGCCGGCGTCTTGTCGTTTGCGCGGCCCTCCCTGCGGGCTGACGCAGCAAAGCACCCCCAAAGAGATGCAGCGCGCCGAGACGATCCGGCAACGATGCTGGAGACGCGCAAATCAATCGGTATCGAGTGGCTGCGCCTCCCCCATTTGGTGATGGCGCACGAGACACATTGCACGTTGCTGCCCGTTCGGACGTCAATCCACGAGGTCAGTTTCCGTTCGATCCGGGGCGAAAAGACGTTCTCATCCCGAGGAGAAGATGCGACAGTGCGCCAGGCAGACATGACGTTTCGGTGTGTGCCCGGTCTCCGGATGGACGATTGGGGCCTTGAACTCAACGCGACGCCGCGCGTGCGCAGGCAGGAGCCGGCTGCGCGCCAGACTGATGCCGTCGCGCGAAATCTGGGCTAAGAACTGCCACGAGACGTCATGTCCCTCGACGCCTGCAGAAGCCGGTGCGAAACTGCTGTAAATCAGCCCCCAAGATTATGTCGCCATGGGAGCCACACCGATGATCCGACCGCTGTCCGCTCTGTTGTCCCTGACCATTGCGCTCAGTGCCATCTCCGTCCAGGCTGACGAGGGCGCGATACCCGAGCGACGCCTGGTCACCACGTTCGGGAAAGACTTCTACGGAGGCGACATCGGGTCGATCTTCGAGACTGACTTCAATACCTGCCAGAGTGCCTGCCTGAATGATGCCACATGCGAGGCTCTGACCTTCAACACCACCAAGGGTGCGTGTTTCCTGAAGTCTGGTGTGGGGCGGGAAGAGCCGTTCGATGGCGCGCTTTCGGCCCGGATCGTGGAGACCTCGCAAGGCGCACGCGCGCTTGCGAAACAGCGTGCCGCTGATCTGGAATTTCTGCCCGAAGCGCTCATCAAGCGGGCCAGAGAGATGGCCGCCACCCTTGGCGCACGGTATGCTGCCAACAACGAAACCTCGGCGAGCCTTGCCGCTGCTGCGGTCCGCGCCGCTGACGCGGGCGATATGCCCGTTGCGGCGGCGAGCTATGCCGCCGCCGTGACCCTGAGCGACAGCGGCGAGCACTGGCGTCAACTCGCCGGCAGCTGGGCCGCAATCTCCACCACGAACAAAACCGAAGAGCGCCGCCTGAGGCGTGATGCGCTTTCCGCTGCGATCAACGGGTATCTCCGCGCCGAGCCCAACGCGACGCGGACCTCGGCGCTGGTTTTGCTCTCGGAGCGTCTGGAGGGCGCGGGGTACGGGCGCGAGATGATACCTGCGCTGCGGCTCGCCCAGTCGATTTCACCGGACTCTGACGTCGATGAAGCCCTGCTTTCCGCGATCTCACGTCACGGGTTTCGCGTTCTCGAACATTCGGTCGACGCGAATGCAGCCAGCCCGCGTGTCTGCGTGACCTTCTCCGAGCCTCTGGTGCCGTCAGGTGTCAGCTACAGCGACTTTGCGATTGTACCGGGCGAAGATCTGCCCGTCGAAGCGGACGGCAGCCAACTGTGCGTTTCGGGCGTGCGTCACGGGGCGCGGTATGCGCTGACACTGCGCGCGGGACTTCCGGCGCGCAGCGGAGAGACGCTCGTGCGATCGGCGAGCCTTGATGTCTATGTCCGAGACCGAAAACCGGGGGTGCGTTTTGTCGGCACGGGCACGGTCTTGCCGAAGAGTGGCAGGGCGAGCATCCCATTGGTGAGTGTCAACGTCGACGAGGTGTCGCTCTCGATCCACCGTATTGGGGAGCGCAGCCTTCTGCCCACCATCCAGGACGGTCTTTTTGCGGCCCCCATCAGCGGCAGAAGCGAGCAACAGCTGGCCGAGCGCAGCGGCACACCGGTCTGGGAAGGTGTCGTCGAGACCGAACGGCGCCTCAACGAGGACATCACCACCGCAGTGCCAGTCGGTGAGGCGATCGGAACGCTGGCGCCTGGCGCATACGTGATGACGGCGCGCGTGCCCGGAGACAACAAGCGTTGGGAGCGCGCAGCGACGCAGTGGTTCATGGTCACCGACGTTGGCCTCGCCTCGATCAGCGGGACGGACGGTGTGCACGTTGTCGCGCGCAGCCTTGGGTCTGCCGAGCCCCTCGCGGATATGCCGCTGAAGCTCCTGGCCGCCAACAATGAGGTTCTGGCCGAGGTAAGGACCGATGCCTCAGGCATTGCCCGCTTCGGAACCGAGGTCGCACGCGGGGTCGGCGGACGCGCTCCGGCGATTGTGGTGGCCGAGGGTTTGGACGGAGATTTCGCGTTTCTCGATCTTGCGAAACCCGCCTTCGATCTCTCCGATAGAGGTGTCGAGGGCAGACCCGCACCCGGACCGATTGATGTCTTTGCGCGCACCGAGCGCGGCATCTACCGACCGGGCGAAACCGTGCACCTCACGGCGCTCGCCCGGGACGCCCAGGCAAATGCCTTGCCGGGCCTGCCCCTGACAGCGATCGTGACCCGTCCCGACGGGGTGGAGCACGACCGCGCCGTACTGGCCGATGCCGGTTCAGGCGGGCGCGCCTGGTCATTGCCCCTGCCACAAGTCGCCGCACGGGGAAGCTGGGCGGTGTCGCTGTACGCGGACCCTCAAGCCCCACCTCTCCGGCGTGTCAACTTCCTGGTCGACGATTTTGTCCCAGAGAAGATCGATGTGACGCTGAAAGCCGCTGACGGCGCTGTGCAGCCAACGTCGCCGCTGATGGTGGAGCTCGATGCACGCTATCTCTATGGCGCACCGGGCGCGGATCTCGGCATCGAAGGCACCGTGCGGCTCTCCACTGTCACCGGATATCCGGCCTTCCCCGGCTATCAGTTCGGTCTGCACGACGAGGAGCTCGGCGCTGCCGTTCAAAGCCTGCCCACGGGGCTGACCACCGATGAAGCAGGAGAGGCGTCGCTCGATCTCCGGCTGCCCCGGATCGAGCCCGTCACGCGTCCGCTGGAAGTGACCGCCGTGATCAGCGTGTCAGACAGCTCCGGACGCCCGGTCGAGCGCTCGATCACGCGCCCGGTTGCACCCGATGGCGCACGGATCGGGATCCGCCCGCTGTTTGACGGCGCGGCGGAAGAGGCGGCCATCGCGGCCTTCGACGTGCTGGCGGTCGGTCCGGACGGCACGCAGACCGCGCTCGGTCAGGCCACGTGGACACTGTCCCGCGTCGAGACCCACTATCAATGGTACGAGATCGGCGGACGCTGGAAGTATGAGCCCATCACCCGGCGAACGCGCGTTGCAAGCGGCCAGCTGTTGCTTGGTGGTGATGCACCGGCCCGTGTCGAAGCCGCCGTCGAGTGGGGACGGTACGAACTCGATGTTGCAGCAGACAGCAGCGGATACGCTGCGGCAAGCCACGCCTTTTCGGCGGGTTGGTACACCGGCGGCGGGGCGAGCGACACGCCCGATGTGCTGGAGATGGCACTGGACAAGCCGAGCTACCAGATCGGCGATACGGTGCGCGTGAGACTGAAGCCTCGTACCGAAGGCAAAGTTCTGCTGACGGTGGTGGATACCGACGTCATCGAGATGACCGCGCTTGACGTCGAGCCGGGTGAGACCGAGGCCCGTCTCACGGTCACCGAGGCGTGGGGGCCCGGCGCCTACATCACCGCAACGTTGATCCGGCCGGCCGACACGGCAGCGGGACGCAACCCCGCACGCGCGCTGGGCGTAGGCTGGGCCTCGGTTGATCCGGGGCCGCGCAAGCTCAGCATGACGGTGACCACGCCCGAGGAATCCGCGCCGCGCGCACCGCTCGATGCCGCAGTCCGCGTCGAGGGACTGGCCCCCGATACGTCGGCGTTCGTGACCATTGCGGCGGTGGACCTGGGGATCCTCAATCTGACCGGGTTCGAAACGCCCGCCCCGGATGACTGGTACTTCGGCCAGCGCAGGCTGGGCGTCGAGATGCGCGACCTTTATGGGCGGCTTATCGATCCCAATCTCGGAGCGCTCGGACGTCTGCGAACGGGCGGAGATCAGTCCCCGGGACGGCTGAAGGCACCGCCGCCGACCGAGGCGCTCGTTGCCTTCTTCTCCGGGGTGCTCCAGGTCGGCCCCGACGGCACGGCGCGCGCACGGTTCGACATCCCGGATTTCAATGGCACCGTGCGCATCATGGCGCAGGCCTGGACTGCAGATGGCGTCGGACATGCCGAAAAGGACATTCTGGTTCGGGATCCGGTGGTTGTCTCGGTCGCCGCGCCCCGCTTCCTGGCACCGGGAGATCGAAGCCGGGTGCTGATCGACCTCGCCCATGCAAGCGGCCCCGCGGGAGAGGTGACCGTGCGCGCCGAGACCGATGGCGGTGTCTCAATCGACACGGCGACACACACACACATGCTGGCCGAGGGCGGGCGCCATCAGATCAGCCTGCCCGTCACGGCGGTCGAAATCGGCGACCCGACGATCCGGATCTTCACGTCCACCCCGGGTGGCGCCAGCCTGAGCAAGACCCTGACGTTGCCGGTGCGCGCAAACGATCCCGAGATCGCCCGCCGGAACCGCATCCGGCTGGTCGCAAACGGCGGACGCCTCTTCGTCGATCAGGAGACGTTCAGCGGGCTGGCCGCGGACAACGCCCGTGCGACACTCACCATCGGGGCTTTCGCGAAACTCGACGCGCCGGGGCTGCTTGCAACGCTCGACCGCTATCCCTACGGCTGTACCGAGCAGGTGACGTCGCGGGCAATGCCGCTGATCTATTTCGACGGGCTCATGTCCACGCTCGGCATCACCCCGCCCGACGGCATCGACGCGCGCATCGCAGATGCCATCGCAACTGTTCAGGCCAACCAGTCTGCGGCAGGCGCATTCGGGCTCTGGCGTCCTGGCAGCGGCGATCTCTGGCTGGATGCCTATGTCAGCGACTTTCTCTCAAGGGCCCAAGCGCAAGGGCACGTGGTCCCGGAGACAACCAGGCGCCAGGCGCTCGACAATCTGCGCAACCGGCTGTCCTATGCCGGTGATTTCACCTCCGGTGGCGAGGGCATTGCCTACGCCCTGATGGTGCTTGCCCGAGAGGGAATGGCCTCGATCGGCGACCTCCGCTACTACGCCGACGCGCGCGCCGAGAACTTCGCGACACCCACGGCAAAGGCACAGCTCGGCGCAGCACTCGCCTCCTACGGAGAACAGGTGCGCGCCGATCGGTTGTTTTCCATGGCATCGTCCGATGTCCTGCAGCGCAGCGACGACGCCGCGGGCTGGCGTGCCGACTATGGCTCGGCGCTGCGCGATGCGGCGGCGGTGCTTGCCCTGGGCCTCGAATCCGGCTCAACGGCGATCGACCAGCGGTCACTTCTGCGCTGGATTTCGCAGCACGACACCAGCCGGACGTCCACGCAGGAAAAGGTCTGGATGCTGATGGCTGCCCATGCGCTGGCCGACGGGACCTCCCAGAATGCGCTCAGCATCAACGGCATCCCGTCGGATGGCCCGGTCATCGAGGCACTGAGAGCCGGTGAGGTGACGGACGCGCCGATGGTGATCGAGAACACCGGTCCCGCCCCGGTGGACGCAGTGCTCACGGTGTATGGCGTGCCGTTCACCCCGCCTGCCGCCGGATCGACCGGGTATCGCATCGAGCGAACGCTCTACACCATCGACGGCAAGCCAATGCAGACCGGTCCCATCACCCAGAACAGTCGCTTTGTCGTCGTTCTGACGGTGCATCGCGACGCCGAGGGGGGCAGGGCACGGCTGATGGTTGAAGACCCGCTGCCGGCAGGGTTCGAAATCGACAACCCCAATCTGTTGCGGGCGGGCGATGTTGCGGCCATCGATTGGCTTGACCCGCTCGAGAACACCGAGATGGCCGAGTTCCGGACGGATCGTTTTCTCTCGGCCGTGGACTGGGAGGGCAAAGGCAGCTTCCAGCTTGCCTACATCGTGCGGGCGGTCTCACCGGGCACGTTCAAACACCCCGCGGCCCGCGTCGAGGACATGTACCGCCCGAACGAGCGCGGCTGGACTGACGCCGGCAGCATCACGGTCGTGCCGGGCGGATGATACCGCTGCGCGCGCACCGTATCGCCAAGGCGGCAGTCGTCGCGGCGTTGGCGGCCGCGTGCGCCGTTGTGGCTCTTGACCGGTGGGTCGCGGCGACGGTGCTCCCGGAGACCACGCTTCCGGTTTCGACCACCGTCGTGGACCGGGACGGCCGGTTGCTGCGCGCCTACACGGTCGATGATGGCCCGTGGCGGCTGCCTGTCGAGACAGCCAGTGTGGATCCGGGCTACCTCGCCATGCTGATCGCCTATGAGGATCGCCGGTTTCACAGCCACACCGGCGTCGATCTTCGCGCGATGATCCGAGCCGGCTGGCAGGGTCTGACCTCAGGGCGCGTGGTCTCGGGCGCCTCGACGCTCACCATGCAGGTGGCCCGATTGCTCGAGGACGCACCGACCGGCCGATTGTCGTCGAAGCTGCGCCAGATCCGGGTAGCCCTCGCGCTCGAGCGCCAACTGGACAAGCACGAAATCCTCAACCTCTACCTGCACCTGGCCCCCTTCGGCGGCAACATCGAGGGCATCCGGGCGGCCAGCCTCAGCTGGTTCGGCAAGGAACCTCGCCGACTGACACCCGCCGAGGCCGCGCTGATGGTGGCGCTGCCCCAAGCACCCGAAGCACGCAGGCCGGATCGGTTTCACGCCCGGGCGCGTGCCGCACGCGATCGGGTGTTGTCCCGCGCGGTGGCGACCGGCTCCCTGGACGCGACCGACGCGAGTGCCGCACGCAGCGAGCCCGTGCCGGACCGGCGACGCGCGTTTCCAAAGCTGAGCCCCCATCTGGCCGACCGTCTGGCAGCGCGCGACGGCACGGTGCACCCCACAACACTCGATGCGCGCCTTCAGGCGAAAATGGAGGCCCTCCTCCGTCACCGAGTGCCCGCTCTCCCCGGCACGTTGTCGGCCGCATTGATCGTGGCCGATCACCGAACGGGAGAGATCCTCGCAAGCGTCGGCTCGCCGGACATGCTGGACACCCGCCGGCACGGCTTCGTGGACATGACCCGCGCTGTTCGCTCGCCGGGCTCCGCACTGAAACCGCTGATCTACGGCCTCGCCTTCGAGCAGCGCATTGCCCATCCGGAGAGCCTGATCGAAGACCGAGCGACTTCGTTCGCGGGGTACGCGCCCACCAATTTCGACGGTGGATTTCAGGGCACGGTCAGTTTGCGCACAGCGCTTCAGCGCTCGCTCAACGTGCCCGCCGTGGCGCTGCTGGACCGCGTCGGGCCCGCCCGGTTGATGGCGCGCCTTCGCCGGGCAGGCGCAGAGCCGGTCCTGCCACGCGGGGGCGCCCCGGCGCTCGCCATCGGGCTGGGCGGTGTCGGCATCACGCTCCGGGAGTTGGTTGCGGTCTACGCCGGGATCGCGCGCGGCGGCACGACGATCGAGCTGCACAGCGATGGCAACCCGGACCCAATGCATGTTCCGCGTCTGCTCTCGCCCGAGGCCGCCTGGCACGTTGCCGATGTTCTGTCCGGCACGCCGGCACCCGATGGTGCCGCACAGGCCGGGTTGGCATTCAAGACCGGCACGTCCTACGGTCACCGGGACGCCTGGGCCATCGGATTTGACGGGCGCCATGTGATCGGCGTTTGGACGGGGCGGGCCGATGCGGCTGCCGTACCGGGGATCACCGGAATGAAAACTGCGGCGCCGTTGTTGTTCGAGGCGTTCGCACGGCTGAAAGCGCGGCCTGAGCACCTTCCACCACCACCCCGTGCAGCTCTGACCGTCAGCCATGCCGAACTGCCCGTGCCGCTCAGGCGCGTGCGCCTTCCCGGTGGACCGGCGCGCGCCCCGCATGCGCCCGAAATCGTCTTTCCGCCGGACGGCGCCCGGGTGGCGTTGTCACAGGGTGCTCGGACCTGGCCACTTGCCGTGAAAATCAGACGCGGGCACCCGCCGTTCAGCTGGCTGGTCAACGGCGCGCCCGTGAGCCTCGGACGCATCGAGCGCGAGTTGCAATGGGATCTGGCAACCACTGGGCCTGTTTCGGTCACCGTGATCGACGCGCGCGGACACTCTGCGCGAACGCGCATCGTCATCGAGTGATCTGACCCTGCGCGACACTGGCGCCACACTTGCGTTTCGCGCGATATCGCGGGACACCCATGGGATGCATGGCGCAAGGGAGGGATGACATGCAAAAGTTCACCGAAGATCACGAATGGCTCCGTCTGGAGGGCGATGTTGCAACCGTCGGGATCACCGAGCACGCGACCGAACAGCTTGGCGACATTGTCTTTGTCGAGCTTCCCGAAGCCGGTCAGAGCTGTGCCAAGGGCGACGCGATCGCTGTCGTTGAGTCCGTCAAGGCCGCCTCGGATGTGTTCGCGCCGCTGGATGGTGAAATCACCGAGGTCAACGAGAGCATCGTCGAGGACCCCGCGAAGGTGAACGAGGATCCCGCCGGAGACGGCTGGTTCTTCAAGCTCAAACTTTCCAACGTCTCTGACATGGACGGGTTGATGGACGCGGATGCCTATGCAGGCTTCATCGCCTGAGGCGGCGGCCGGTCAGTAGCTGTACTCGGCATAGATCCGGGAAAGATCGCCGTTCCATTCGTTGTTGTAGCGCTCGAGCAGTTCATCGGCCGGGGTCTTGCCGGTGTCCACAAGATCATGAAGCGCATTCAGAAAGTGCCGCTCGTCCGGCACCATGCCGCCGGCGCCCTGACGGGCCCGCGCGCGCAGCCCACCGTCCGAGATCGTCAACAGCTCCCGCGCCAGGTCGAGCACGGGGCGGCCCCGAATCTCGGCCTTGAACCCCTTGACCGACGCATCGATGCGCAGCTGCTCACGCTCTTCCGCGGTCCAGTCCTTGCAAACCTCCCAGGCGGCATCAAGCGCCGACTGATCGTAGAGCATGCCCACCCAGAACGCGGGCAGAGCGCAGAGCCTGCGCCACGGACCGCCATCCGTGCCGCGCATCTCGATGAACTTCTTGATCCGCGCTTCCGGGAAGATTGTCGTCAGGTGATCGGCCCAGTCCGAGAGTGTCGGGACCTCGCCTGGCAGCGCTGGCAGCTTGCCGTCCAGAAAGTCCCGGAAAGACATCCCGAGCGCGTCGATGTAGACGCCGTCCCGGTACACAAAGTACATCGGCACATCCAGCGCATAGTCCACCCAGCGCTCGAACCCCATGCCGTCTTCGAAAACCCAGGGCAACATGCCGGTCCGGTCTGCGTCCAGATCCCGCCAGATGCGGCTGCGCCAGCTCTGGTGCCCGTTCGGTTTGCCTTCGAAGAACGGCGAGTTGGCGAACAGTGCCGTTGCCACAGGCTGGAGCGCCAGCGCGACCCGCAGCTTCTGGACCATGTCGGCTTCCGAGGCGTAGTCGAGGTTCACCTGCACCGTGCAGGTCCGGTACATCATCTGCGTGCCGTGGGTGCCGACCTCGCCCATGTACCGGGTCATCAGCTTGTACCGGCCCTTGGGCATCATATCCATCTGCTCGTGGGTCCAGATCGGTGCCGCGCCGAGACCGATGAAACCGACCCCGATCTCATCGGCCACCGATCTCACTTCGGCAAGATGATCGTTCACCTCGTCGCAGGTCTCGTGGATTGTCTCAACCGGCGCGCCCGACAACTCGAGCTGCCCGCCGGGCTCGAGGCTCACATTGGCGCCGTCCTTGGTCAGCCCGATGATGTTGTCGCCCTCTTCGAGCGGTGCCCAGCCAAAGCGGTCCCGCAACCCCTCGAGCACGGCGCGCACGGAACGTTCGCCGTCATAGGGCAGCGGCTTCAGGGTATCGACGCAGTAGCCGAACTTCTCGTGCTCGGTGCCGATGCGCCAGTCAGGCTTGGGCTTGCATCCGGAGGCCAGATAGCCTGCCAGATCGTCCCGGCTCTCGATGGGGCCTCCGCCCTGCTGGGGGATCGACATGGGCTTGTCCTCCGCGCGCCGGTGTGTCGAGCCGAGCTAGTGAGCCCGACCCGAAGGTGCAAGGTATTCTTGGCACGCCATCACATATGCGTGGGACAGGGATCAGGCCCCAAACTTGTCCACCAGCGCGCCGAAGCCCGCCTCGTAGACCCCGGCGATCACGTCCGCCGCACCGTCTGCCGTCGGCGTGAACGTCGATGTCCAGACGACAACCGAGCCTGCGCCCGCCGACGCGACACTGAGGCTCGAGCGATATCCTTCCACCGGCAAAGGACCGGACACGATGGCGTAGGCGTAGGAGTGCGCGTCCGTGCCGAGCGACTCCTCGACGATCACCGCGCCGTCCGGAAGCTCGAGATGACGCGTGTCGCCTTCATTGGTCTGCTTGACGACCGCCGGGTGCCAGCCACCCAGATTGCCGAACTCGCCAATCGTCGCCCAGACATCGCTGGCCGATGCATTCAAGTGCTGTACCCGGCTCACATGTGCCATTCTTTCCTCCCGTTGATGTTGTCTGTCGGATTGTGGTGTCGTTGTTGTCAGAGAATCTCGAAGCGCGCGCGCACCATCACACGCACGCGGTTGTTGTCCACCTCTTCCTCGCGGCGCCGTGCCCCCATTTCACGTGCGGACAGAAGTTGCCCCACCTTCAGACCTGACGCTCCGGCAACCGCGGTCGCTGCATCCATCGCGGCGGATGCGGCACGCGCCAGTGCGGCGGCACGATCTGCCGGATGCTCGCCGACGATGGGGACACCGTCCGTGACAGTGAGCCGGCCTTCGCCGTGATCAATCCGTGTCGCGAGCCCGTGGAGCTGGCCAAGTTCCTCGGCTGACGTGCACTCCGCAAGCGCCCGTGCACGGGGGGCATGGTCGTCACCGGCCGCAAGGTAGCTCAGAAGATCGTCGCCGCCCGAGAAGCGTGCCGCCGGGATCCCACCTTCGATCAGCCCGTCGACAAGCCCCTTCATCGCCCGTGCAAGCTTCAGACGTTCGACATTCGAGGCCTGCCGCGACGACACCAGCGCGAGCTCGACCGGGAACATCACCGGCCGGGTGGAGAACCAGGCCGATCCGGTGACTTCAATATGCCGATCGACCTCACCCATGAAGGGGCTCCGCGGCGGCGGCGTCAGTAGGTGACGACGGCGCGGATCGACTTGCCTTCATGCATGAGATCGAAGCCCTTGTTGATCTCGTCGAGCGGCATGGTGTGCGTGATCATCGGATCGATCTCGATCTTGCCTTCCATGTACCAGTCGACAATCCGCGGCACATCCGTGCGGCCGCGTGCGCCACCGAACGCCGTGCCGCGCCAGACCCGGCCGGTGACGAGCTGGAAGGGACGGGTTGCGATCTCCGCACCTGCGGGCGCCACACCGATGATGACGCTCTCGCCCCAGCCCTTGTGCGCGCATTCCAGCGCATCACGCATAACGTTCACATTTCCGGTGGCATCGAACGAGTAGTCCGCCCCGCCGCCGGTGAGGTCGACGAGATAGGGCACCAGATCGCCCTCGACCTCCTTGGGGTTCACGAAGTCGGTCATGCCGAACTTCTCGGCCATCGACTTCTTCGAGTCGTTGATGTCCACGCCGACGATCTGGTCGCAGCCCGCGAGCCGCAGGCCCTGGATCACGTTCAGGCCGATCCCACCGAGACCGAACACCACGCAGCGCGAACCGATTTCGACCTTGGCCGTGTTCATCACCGCACCGATGCCGGTGGTGACGCCGCAGCCGATATAACAGATCTTGTCGAAGGGGGCGTCCTCACGGACCTTGGCGAGCGCGATCTCGGGCAGCACCGTGTGGTTCGAGAACGTCGAGCAACCCATGTAGTGCAGGATCTCATCACCATCGAGGGTCGTGAAGCGCGAGGTGCCATCGGGCATCTTGCCCTGGCCCTGGGTGACGCGGATCGCCTGGCAGAGGTTTGTCTTCGGGTGCAGACAGTAGTCGCACTCCCGGCATTCAGGCGTGTAGAGCGGGATCACATGATCGCCCGGCTTCAGCGAGGTGACACCGGGCCCGACCTCGAGCACCACGCCCGCGCCTTCGTGACCCAAGATCGCCGGAAACGCGCCTTCCGGGTCAGCACCGGACCGGGTGAACTCGTCGGTGTGGCAGATGCCGGTCGCCTTGATCTCGACCAGAACTTCGCCCGCTTTCGGGCCTTCCAGGTTGACTTCGGTCACCTCGAGCGGCTTGCCGGCCTCAAAGGCCACGGCGGCGCGTGTCTTCATGGTAGACCTCCCCTTGTTTTACTGCATGCTTTCTGAACAACCGGCTCGCGAGGGTAAGGGTGAATCCAGCGCCTGCCAAGCAGGGAATGAGGGCTGATGCGCCCGTGGCCAGCACCTCCGTGATCTCTGAAAGGCCGGTGAGACGCAAGTTTGCCAACAGGGGGAAATCACCGCATCCTCGGCACCGCAGACGGTGCTTCGGGACAGGGGACGGGCATGGCGGACTATACGGTTGCAGATCTGGTGGCGGAGTTCCTCCAGCGCGTGGGCGTCGAAACGGCGTTCGGCGTGGTCTCGGTGCACAATGTGCCCATGCTCGATGCGATTGCGACCCGCAACGCCGTGCGCTTCATCATGACGCGCGGAGAAGCCGGCGCCGCACACATGGCCGATGGCTATGCGCGGGTGACGGACGGCCTTGGCGTTGTCTTCTCGTCGACGGGGCCCGGCGCTGCGAACGCGGTCGGCGGGCTGGTCGAGGCTCAGATTGCGCTATCGCCCGTTCTGCACATGACCGGTCTGGGTACGGCGCGCCATCTGGACCGCGACGCCGGTTGTGTCCATGACGTGAAGGATCAGCTCGGCATGATGGCCTCGGTCTGCAAAGGCGCCTGGCGGGTTCGGGCGCCAAGCGATGCCCTTGGCATTCTGATCGAGGCGGCCACCACAGCGCTTACCTGGCCCACGGGACCGGTTTCGATCGAGATCCCGGTGGACCTTCAGCGGGCAAAAATCGACCGTCCCGCCATGCTCGACCATCTGCGCCTGCCCATCCCGGGGCCGGTGGTGCCGACCGGGGCCGATCTCGACCGGGTGGCGGACCGGCTTGCGGCTGCGAAACGACCCATGATCTGGGCAGGGCGCGGGGCGCTCGCAGCGCGGGCCGAGCTCGAAGCGCTGATGGAACTTGGCGTGGGCCTCGTGACCTCGCTCAATGCCCGCGCGGCGGTGCCCGAGGATCATCCGATGAGCTTCGGCTCGCTCAGCGGGATCGGCATCGTGGCGGTCGAGCGCTTCTACGAAAGTGTGGATCTGATGTTGGTCGCAGGATCGCGCCTGCGTGGCCACGAGACGGCCGAGTTCAACGCGCCCCTGCCGAAAACCATGATCCAGATCGACACCGATCCGCGGGTGCTCGGCCGGACCTATGCCATGGCGGACACCGTGCTTGGGGATCCGAAGCTCGTGCTCGCGGGGCTGCTCGAGCGCATTCGCGGGCGGATGTCGGTCGAGGCGGGCTACGCCGAGGAAGTGCGGGCACTGAAACAGGAGGCGCAGGCCGCGTATCTGGCGTCGCTCGGACCCTATGCCACGTTCTCCGAGCAGCTGCGCGCGGTCATGCCCCACGACGCGGTCTGGGCACGCGACGTCACGCAGAACAACTCCACCTGGGGCAACCGGCTCTTTCCTCTGGCGGACCCGAAGCTCAGCGTGTTCCCCCTGGGCGCCGGGATCGGACAGGGGCTGTCACTCGGGATCGGCGCTGCTGCAGGCGCTCCCGGACGCAAGACCGTGATCATGACGGGGGACGGCGGCTTTTATCTCAATCTCGGCGAACTGTGGACGCCGATTCAGGAGCGGCTCGACACGACGATTGTCGTGATGAACGACGGCGGCTACGGCGTGATCCGCCATATCCAGGACGCGCAGGCAGGCGGGCGAAGACACTTCGAGACACTTGCCGCGCCGGACCTGTCAGAGCTTGCGCGAATTGCCGATCTGCCGTTCTGGCGAGCCTCGGCGCCCGAACATTTCGGAACATGCGTTGCGGAGGCGCTGGCCATCGATGGTCCCAGCATGGTCGAGGTCGACATGAGCGTGATCGGCGACCACCCGCCCTATTATCCGTTCGGACCAAAGCTGGGCGCCTGATGGCTCAGAGCGCCGCGTCTGTCGCCGCGCAGGTGTCGACGGCGCACCTGCGGCGCCCGGCCGGTGCCAGCGCACATGTCGAGGGCAGACGGCCGATCAGTGCGCCAATGTCGCTTCGGTCTTGGCGCGGACCTCGTCCAGATCGACCTCGGGGGCCAGTTCTACGACGCTGAGACCGCCCGCGACCACATCGAACACACCGAGATTGGTGATGATGCGATCGACCACGCCGGTGCCCGTGAGCGGCAGGGTGCAGGCCTTGAGGAGCTTCGTTTCACCCTTCTTGTTGGTGTGATCCATGATGACAATCACACGCCCCACGCCGGCGACCAGGTCCATCGCACCGCCCATCCCCTTGATGAGCTTGCCCGGAATCATCCAGTTCGCCAGATCGCCGTTCTCGGCAACTTCCATCGCACCGAGAATCGCCAGGTCGATGTGACCGCCCCGGATCATCGCGAAGCTGTCCGCCGATGAGAAATACGACGTCCGGTCGAGCTCGGTGATCGTCTGCTTGCCCGCATTGATCAGGTCGGCATCGATTTCCGCATCGGTTGGAAACGGGCCCATGCCGAGCATGCCGTTCTCGGACTGGAGCGTCACGTCGACGCCCTCGGGAATGTAGTTCGACACCAGGGTCGGAATGCCGATCCCGAGGTTGACGTAGAAGCCGTCCTCGAGTTCCTCGGCCGCACGCGCAGCCATCTGATTGCGGTCCCACGGCATCTCTCGGTCTCCCGTCTTCGATCTTCGGTGCCGGCGCGGCATCAGGTCGGCGCCCGCCGGTGGGTGGGTGGGGGCGGGCGGCGGCACTGTGGCGCGCCGGCACCCCGATCTCTCAAGCCGCGCGAACGGTGCGCTGCTCGATGCGTTTCTCGTGCTCGCCTTCGATGATGCGCTGCACGAAGATTCCCGGCGTGTGGATCAGATCGGGATCGAGACTGCCCACGGGCACCAGTTCCTCGACCTCGGCAATGGTCACCTTGCCGGCCATGGCGCAGTTCGGATTGAAGTTCCGCGCGGTCTTGCGATAGATCAGATTGCCCTGCGCGTCACCCTTCCAGGCTTTGACGATGGCGAGATCGGCCACGATGCCGCGCTCCAGAACATAGGTCTGGCCGTCGAACTCCTTGGTCTCCTTGCCCTCGGCCACGACCGTACCGACGCCCGTCTTCGTGTAGAAGCCCGGGATCCCAGCCCCGCCGGCGCGCAGACGTTCGGCCAGGGTGCCCTGAGGGTTGAACTCGATCTCCAGATCGCCGGAGAGGTACTGCTGCATGAAGAGATCGTTCTCGCCCACATAGGACGAGATCATCTTCTTCACCTGCCGGTCCTGCAACAGAAGGCCCAGCCCGAACTCATCAACACCCGCATTGTTCGATGCGATGACAAGGTCCGAGACCCCCGACACCTTGATCGCGGCAATCAGGTTCTCGGGAATGCCGCACAGACCGAAACCGCCTGCGGCGATCAGCATACCGTCGTGCAGCAGGCCGTCGAGAGCCTCTGGCGCGCTTGCGTAGACCTTCTTCATTGCTTCCTTCCCGCCGAACCTGTTTCGGTGCTCTATACGGCATTGCTGCACGTGCTCACAAGCGGGTTCTGCGTCGGCCGGCCACGCCAGTGAGCACAATCGGGACCCGGCCCGGAAGCGCCCGGGACCACACCCTGCCGAACAGGGGGCGGCTGCATGAACGCCGGTCCGGAATCCTCAACGCGCGGTCCAGCCGCCGTCGACCAGAAGCGCCGAGCCGGTCACCATGGCAGCCGCCGGCGAGGCAAGGAACACGATGGCGCCTGAAATCTCTTCGATCTCGGCAACCCGGCCCAGGGGGATCCGCGCCAATACCCACTCAGTGAAGCCCGGATCCTCAAAGTAGGGGGCGGTCAGCGCGGTCCGCACGAAGGTGGGCCCGATCGAGTTCACCCGGATCCCGTGCGGCGCCAGCTCGAGTGCCATCGCCTTGGTCATACCCTCGACCGCGTGCTTCGAGGCGCAGTAGGCCGTCCGGTTTTCTCCGCCGATATGCCCCATCTGGCTCGAGATGTTGATCACGGCGCCTCGGACACCGGTGTTCTGCATGCGCCGCGTCACCGCCTGTGTGAGGAAGTAAAGCGCCCGCACGTTCACCCCGTGCACGAGATCGAAATCCGCCGGCGTTTCATCGTGGAAAGGTTTGTTGCGCGCCGCGCCTGCATTGTTGACAAGGATGTCAAAGGCGGGCTCCCGGTCGACGAACGCCTCGATGGCGTCTTGATCGGTGATGTCGAGCTCGACTGCCGTCGCCTCGTAACCCTCGGCACAAAGTGCCGTCGCTGCCTCCTCGATTTCATGTCCGGTGCGGGCGGTGAGCACCACCGAGGCGCCGTGGGCCGCAAGCGCCAACGCCGCGCCCAGTCCGATCCCGCGTCCCCCGCCCGTGACGAGCGCCCGTTTGCCGGAAAGATCGAAACTTGGAACATTTGGCAGATTCATTTCGGTGCGCTCCCCGCCCTGTTCACGTGTTGCCGCGACGCCCGCCAACGCCGATCACTGGCGCGACCGTCGAGTTTGGCGAGGCGGCCATGCCCGTGATCGCACGGGCCCGGAGAGCTCGAAAGCTCTCCGGCTGCGTTCTTTGAACGCAGATGGCCGCTCTGGGCCGCTTGGCAGATCACCTGCACGAGATCCCGCTTCGCTGCCTGCTTGGCCTGCGTTACACACGCCGACCCCACAGGTCGTACTCTCCGGCTTCTTGCACTTCGACATCCAGAATGTCGCCAGGCGCGAGCCCGCCATGGTCCTCATCAACAAAGAGGTTGCCGTCGATCTCGGGCGCATCCGCCCGGGTTCGGCACACAGCGCCCTCCGCGTCGACTTCATCGACGATCACCTCGATCCGCTGACCCACCTTCTTCGCAAGCTTGCGCTCCGAAATCGCTTGCGCTGCCGCCATGAACCGCTCCCAACGCGACTGTTTGACCTCGTCCGGCACGTGATCCGGCAACGCATTTGCCGCTGCCCCAGCCACGTTCTCGTACTTGAAGCAACCGACGCGATCGAGTTGCGCCTCGTCCAGCCACGCCAGAAGATGTTCGAAGTCCGCCTCCGTCTCCCCGGGGAACCCCACGATGAAGGTCGAGCGAACTGCAATCTCAGGGCACACTGCCCGCCAACTGGTCAGCCGTTCCAGGACGCGCGCGTCATTCGCAGGCCGTTTCATCGCACGAAGCACCGAGGGGCTTGCATGCTGGAACGGGATGTCGAGATAGGGCAGCACCAGTCCGTCGGCCATCAGCGGGATCAGCTCGTCGACATGCGGATACGGGTAGACATAGTGCAGTCTCACCCACATGCCCAACGACCCGAGCGCACGCGCGAGATCGGTGATGTGCGCGCGCACGCCTGCGCTCTGCGCATGGCGCAGATCCACACCATACGCTGACGTATCCTGACTGATCACCAGAAGCTCGCGAACACCGGCCTCCGCGAGGCGCTCGGCTTCGCGCACGATGGACGCCGCCGGCCGCGAAACCAGGCGGCCGCGCATCTTCGGAATGATGCAGAACCGGCAGGAATGATTGCAGCCCTCGGAGATTTTCAGATAGGCGTAGTGGCGCGGCGTCAGGCGAACGCCCTGCGGCGGGATGAGATCGATCTTCGGGTCCGGCGACGGCGGCACCGCATCGTGCACCGCATCGAGCACCGCTTCGTATTGCTGCGGCCCGGTGACCGCCAGAACACGCGGGTGAACCTCGCGGATGGCTTCGGCATCCGCACCCAGACAGCCCGTCACGATGACCCTGCCATTCTCCGCGAGTGCCTCGCCGATCGCCTCGAGGCTCTCGGCCTTGGCTGAATCGAGAAATCCGCAGGTGTTGACGATGACGGCATCCGCGCCGCTGTAGTCAGGCACGATCGCGTAGCCTTCCGCGCGCAGCCGCGTGAGAATGCGTTCGCTGTCGACCAGTGCTTTGGGACAGCCGAGCGAGACCATGCCCACGCGCGGTTGTCCCGCGCGGGCTTTCGTGGCCACGCGGGCGTCAGACAGATCGTGGGTGCCAGACAACATGCGCGCCGCTTAACGCAATTGGACCGCGTGGACAATCCTCACGGCACCTGGCGCTCCGGCCCCATCTGCGGCGGAGCCGCTGATGACAGAGCCGGGCGGGCCTCGATGGTCCGCCCGGCTCTGCGCCGATCACAAATGCATCTGGTAGGTGGCCGGCACCCAGCGAAAACCGTCGCCCAGTGTCTCGAGATAACCTACCGCCGGATACGGCATGTGATAGCCCACGAACGGAATGCGGTCGGCGGCGATCATGCCCAGCACCTGTTTGCGCGAGGCAACCGCCTTTTCCTTGTCCATGTCAAAGCGCACATGCCAGTCGGGCCGCTGCAGCGACACCACATAGTGGTTACAGACATCTCCCAGGACCAGGAGGCGCTGGCCCTCGCTCTCGATGTGATAGCTCGCATGGCCCGGCGTGTGGCCCGACGTGTCGACCGCCTCGATACCGGACACGACCGCGTCGCCCGGGTTGATCATCGTCGCCTTCTCGGCGACAGGCACGACCCCGGCCTGCACCAGCTTGCCGACACGGGCCGTTGCTTCCGCTTCGGCCTTCTCGGGCGGCGACCAGAAATCGTACTCCGCTGCCGTCATCACATAGCGGGCGTTGGGATAGGCCACCGCGCCGTCCTCGGTCATGCCGCCGATGTGATCCGGATGGAAGTGCGTGAGCGCGATCACGTCGATGTCCTCGGGTGTCACGCCGGCCTCGGTCAGAAGCGCGCGCAGATGGCCCGCGTTCGGACGACGGCCTGCGCCGTTGCCGGTGTCGAAGAGCACAAGCTCCGAGCCGGTGTTGACCAGCGTCTGGGTGAAGCCGATCTCCATTTTCGTGGGCGGCAGGAAATTGGCCTCCGCCAGCGCCTGCACCTCCTCGGCGGTCGCGTTCTGTCCGAAGATCGGATGCGGCCCGTCGAGCTGAATTGCACCGTCATTGACCGTCGTCACCTCGAACGCGCCCAGTTTGAAGCGATAGATCTCGGGCCGTGCCAGACCCTGAAGGGGCACACCGGCCTGCGCCGTCTGCGGTGCTCCGATCGCTGTGGCAGCCAGCCCGGCCAGTCCCGCCCCAAGCGCTGCGCGCCGTGTCACATTCGTCCCGTCGTCTGACATAGGATTCTCCTCCTCGCGACATTGTGTGCTGTGCGACCCATGATGGCACAGCCGGGCGATAAAACCAGCGCGGGTGATTGAATTTTTTGTCATAACCTTGGCGTGCAGACCAGAGCGCGAGGCACCGCTGGGATCAGCGGTGGCGGGTGCGCAGGAACCGGCTGACCCCGTGACGGGTCTTGTCCCAGTAGTAGGGCGCCGCGATCAGTTCGATCACAGCTTTCCAGGCCGCCACGGCCCCCAGTGTCCAGTAAAGCGGCAGGCTCGGCACCCAGGCGAGAAGCCCGATCGACCGGCGGCGCAGCATGGCCACCGCGGCACAGGCAACCATCACGGCCTGCCCGGCTGCCAGCAGAACCGCGAACACCGTCAGCGTGGTCTCATCGAACGCATCGCCGAACAATGACTGTCCCGTGACCATGGTGTGAAACAAGGCGAGCCAGAACAGCGGCATCGCAAGATAGCTGACCGCACCGCCCAGAAAGAGCAGGTTGAGCCCGACGAACCCCTTCGGCCCGAGTTCGCGCCACAGTCTGCGCGGCGCGCGCATGTGGTTCATCCACGTCACGAGATAGCCCTTGAGCCAACGTGAGCGCTGCCTGATCCAGGGACCGACCCGGCAGTTCGCCTCTTCGAGAGTGGTCGACTTCACAACGGCACAGCGCATGCCACGCCGCGCCAGACGCATGCCCAGGTCCGCGTCCTCGGTGACGTTGTGCGCATCCCATGCGCCCAGATCGCGCAGGCTCGAGCGTCGAAAGTACACCGACGTGCCTCCGAGCGGGATGGGCAGCCCCAACCGCTGAAAGCCCCGCAGCAGAACGTCGAACCAGATGGAGTACTCGATCTGGAAGCAGCGGGTGATCCAGTTCTCGTGCGCATTGTAATAGGACAGCTGACACTGCACGCATGCGACATCGGGTGGGGCGTTGCGCAGCATCTCGGCCACATCGCGCAGCTGCTCCGATGCCGGGCGGTCTTCGGCGTCCAGAATGCCGATCACTTCGCCATCGCAGAAATCCAGCGCCACGTTCATCGCCCGCGGCTTTGTCCGGGGCGCGCCATCAGGCACAACCAGAACGCTGATCCACGCAGGCAGACGGGCCGCATCGAGCGCCTCGCGGGTCATCTCGTCGTCGGCCTCGAGCAGGAGCTTCACATCCAGCAGTTCGCGCGGATAGTCCAGACGGCGCAGCGACGAGATGATCTCGTCGATCATTTCGGCTTCCCGGTAGAGCGGCACCAGAATCGAGATGGTCGGCGGCGGGCGCTTGTCGGCCAGCGGCACCGTCCCGTCATAGCGCTTCGGACGATCAAGCTCCTGGGTGCCGCTGTTGTACAACGCTGCCAGCCGAAGTGCCGTGGTGGCGACCGTGAGCAGCAGCAGGGGCACCGCAAAGATTGGCAGCAACAGCGATCCCCAGGCCAGAATCCCCACCGCAACGGCTGCGAGCCCGAGCGCCACGACCAGCCGCAACCAGCCCAGGCTCCGCACGCTCTGGTCCTCCGGCGTGCGCGTGCTGGCGGCTTCGGCCAGCCTCGGTCCACAGGCATTGAGGATCGCCTGATCGATCTGCGCCGTGGTCGCGACCACGAAGAACGCCATGCCACCGCCGTTTCCGAGCTTGCCCAGACCTTCGCTGGCGAGGGACGGGTCGGCGATGGCGTAGGTCGTCAGGGTGCCAAGCCGGCGCCAGGGGATCAGGCGATGACTGAGATAGATCTCGAGGTCCGCGGGATCGGCAAGTCCCGCCTCGGGCGGATCGAATGCCAGATCGACAAATCCGAGCCCCCATTGCTCTGCCAGCGCTCCGGCGACCGCATCGGCATCGGTCCATCCGCGCGCCACCAGCACGCTGCCCAACCGGCAACCGGTGTCGCGCTGCGCATGCAAGGCCGTGGAGAGCTGTGCCTCCTCGATCCGGCGCTGGCCAAGCAGAATCTGGCCCAGCGGAGGACCGCCGGTGCCCGCTGTGTTGTCCTCGCGTGAGGCACGTGCATTCAGGGAAACGCGCATCGCCCCCTCGGTCCGCAAAACGCGGGGTGGCCCTTGAGTGGTCTGCGCAACGGAAAAACCTCGTCGAAAATTTTGACGAGACTCGATTAAACTCAGGCGGTTAACGGCGGCTTAACCATAACGCTCAGGCAAGTGCCGCCACGTCTGCGCCGGTTGCCTCGACCAGCCGCACCGGCGAGATCTCGAACACGGCATCCGGCGCGCCCGCCGCCGCCCAGACCGTTTCGAAGCCAAGCAAGCTCTCATCGATCCAGATCCGCGGCGCCTCGAGATGGCCGATCGGCGACACGCCGCCGATCGCGAAGCCGGTGCGGGCGCGGACCTCGCCGGCATCGGCGCGTTCGAGCGGCTCTCCGATCGCGGCGCCGGCCTTGTCCGTGTCGACGCGGTTGGCCCCAGAGACAAGGAGCAGGATCAGATCGCCCGACTCGCGCCCGCGAAAGATCAGCGACTTCACGATCCGAGCCACGTCGCAGCCGCAGGCCGCGGCCGCATCCTCCGCGGTTCGCGCACTGTCGCCCATGCGCTTGACGCTGATCATCAGGCCCAGCTCCGTTGCAGCCCGCTCGACGCGTTTGACGGATTTCGACATACTGTAGTCCCGGGTGGGGTGGACGACGCGTGCCGCAATCTCTACGTGCTGCCCAGGGACATTGACCAGAACATTCGGGACGGGGCTCGGAACCAATGAACGACGCAACCGCCATGCCACTTTCGGATGCCATCGCCACATTGCCGCAATGGGTGCGGCTCTGGATCACCTGGCTGTCGGGCGTGATGTTCGCAACGCCGATCGTCCTGCTGATCTGGCGGGCATCGTCGCTCGAGGCGATCGTCATCATCGCGTCCAACATCGCGATGGTCATCTCGATGAATTTTCTCTACGATCAGGTCGGCTTCGTGCGCCTGCTCGGCCTGCCGCACGTGATCTTCTGGACCCCCCTGGCGATCTGGCTGGTGATGCGCTTGAGGCAGGGCCACCTGCCGCGAATCCCCGCGGTGGTCACGGGCATCTTCGTGGCCACGATCGTTGTGTCGCTGGCCTTCGACTACGTCGATGTGGCGCGCTACCTGCTGGGTGAGACCGGGCCCATGACCGAGGCGGCAGCGGTGCAGAACGAGGGCTGAGGCAGGCTAGCGCCCTCGGGCGTCATCCATCGCGGCGACGAAGCGCTCGAACAGATAGAAGCTGTCCTGCGGCCCGGGGCTTGCCTCGGGATGGTACTGCACGCCGAACACAGGCTTGTCCGTGCACCGCAGTCCGCAATTCGTGCCGTCAAAGAGCGAGACATGGGTCTCGATCACGCCATCCGGCAAGCTCTCGGAATCGACCGTGAAGCCGTGGTTCATCGACGTGATCTCGACCTTTCCGGTTTCGAGGTCCTTCACCGGGTGATTGGCGCCGTGATGACCAGTCGCCATCTTCCGGGTCTGCCCACCCAGCGCCAGCGCCAGCATCTGATGACCGAGGCAAATCCCGAACACCGGTTTGCCCGCATCGATGACGCCCCGGATCATGGGCACGGCATACTTGCCGGTCTCGGCGGGATCGCCCGGACCGTTGGAGAGAAACACCCCGTCCGGGCCGTGCGCCAGAACGTCCTCGGCACTCGCGGTGGCAGGCATCACCGTCACATCGCAGCCGGCAGACGCCAGGCACCGCAGAATGGTCCGCTTGGCACCGTAGTCGACCGCGACCACCTTGTGGCGCGCGGCCTTCTGACGTTCGAAGCCATCCGGCCACGCCCAGCGCATTTCGTCCCAGCGATAGCTCTGCGCGCATGTCACCTTGATGGCGAGATCCGTGCCATCGATCGACGGGAACGCGCGCGCAGCCTCGATCAGCGCATCGGTGTCGATCCGTCCATCCTCGGCATGACCGATGGCCGCATGCGGCATCCCCTTGTCGCGGATCAGCCGGGTCAGCCTGCGGGTATCGATGCCCGAGATGCCGACACGTCCCCGGCGGCTGAGCCAGGCGGACAGGTGCTGCGTGGAGCGCCAGTTCACCGGATCGGTGACGTCCCAGCGCACGACCATGGCCTCGGCGACGGGGTCTGCGGTCTCGTCATCCTGCGGGTTGGTGCCCACATTCCCGATGTGCGGGAAGGTGAAGGTCACGATCTGCCCCGCATAGGAGGGATCCGTCATGATCTCCTGATACCCGGTCATCGCCGTGTTGAAGCAGAGCTCCCCCACGGCAGTGCCCGTCGCGCCGAAACCGCGTCCATGCAACAGCGTGCCATCGGCGAGCGCGATGCAGGCCGTCGCACCGCTCGTGCGCGCATCGCCGAACATCTCGCGCTGGGCATCCCGTGGTGCATTCTGCATTGTCGTGGTCATGGCGCTCACCCCTCCGACACACCGCAACCCCGGATGTGCTGAGCGGAAGCTATGCGGCCCGACGAGAACGGTCAAGCAGAGCTTTTCATATTATTTCTGTTTTATTACAGTGACTTAGTCATCTCCATACGAGTTGCCGAAGCGACTTTCCTCATGATAGGGTTAACGCACAGGTCGTGGTTGGCGACCCTGCAAGGACACCGATACGGCGATGCGACACCGCCTGTCGAACGCGCTCAAGGATGCGATGCGCGCCAAAGATCAAGTTCGTGTGTCGACGCTCAGACTGATGGCGGCGGCTCTCAAGGACCGCGATATCGCGAAACGAAGCGATGATGGTGCCGAAGAATTGAACGATTCCGAGATTACAGCGTTGTTTGCCAAGATGCTCAAACAACGGGAGGAGTCGGCACGCGCCTATGAAGAAGCCGGACGCATGGAGCTTGCATCGCGCGAACGGGAGGAACAGGATGTTATTCGGGAGTTCCTGCCCCGTCAGCTGAACGACGATGAGGTCCGGAACGCGATCGCCGAGGCGATTGATCAAACGGGTGCCGAGTCAATCCGTGATATGGGCAAGGTGATGGGGGTACTGAAGACCCGCTACACTGGTCGGATGGATTTCGGCTCGGTGGGCGGTCAGGTGAAAGCGGCACTTGGGTGATCGCATGCTCCAGCGAGCCGAGGGCCGGTGCAGAAATCTTGCCGCGCACGTCCTGGGAGTGCGGCTGGATCAAGGGGGTGGAAGTTTGCCATGGCGCAACCGGACGCGCAGGACATGACGGCTATGCCTGAAGGGCGGCCGGAACTCGACGAAGCGGGGGAGCTGCTCGAAAGCGGCAAGAATCTGATCCGCGAATCCTATTCGAAGCTCAGGACCCTGGCGGGATCGACGACCAAGGCGCGAGAGCGCGGGTACGTGAATGAACGCCTCTGGGAGTGCGAGAAGATCGCAGGCCGCAGGCCGCTCCATTTCAGCCATGCCGGTCAGGATGCCTTCCTCGACGAGGTCTTCTTCAAGGGCAAGACGCAGGGCATCTTTGTCGAGATCGGCGCACATGACGGGGTGACGGGGTCAAACTGCCTGTTCTTCGAGCTCATGCGCGGCTGGTCCGGTCTGGTGGTGGAGCCCTCTCCGACACACAGCCCGCTCGCCGCCCGGGTGCGCCGCGGCGCCTGCCTGCGCTTTGCGATCTCGAACCGTTCGGGCCAGTCCGAGTTCCTCGACATCGAGAAGGGTCTCACCCAGATGGGCGGGCTGACCGCCAGCTACGATCCCGAGGTCCGCGCCCAGGTCGAGCTGCATCCGACCCATCAGGGGTCGCTGATCTCGGTGGAGACCCGTGCGCTTGCGCCCCTGCTCGAGGAGCATTTCCTGCGCGAGGTCGACTACGTCTCGCTGGACGTCGAGGGGGCCGAGCTGCAGGTGTTGCGCGCCTTTCCCTTCGACCGGTTCCGGATCGCCGCCTGGTCGATCGACACAAACGGACGTGGCCGGGAGATCTCGGCGATCATGCAGGCGAATGGCTACCGGCGGGTCGAGGCGCTGGGCATCGACGACATTTACGTGAGCAAGGACCTCCTCTGAGCCGCAACAGGCGCCGGTGAAGCTCGCGCCCGCCGGACCGGCCGGTGCTCGCTTCGATGACGAACGGCACCGGCTTGCTCCCACCAGACCGATCCGCTAGGAGAAGCGCGCCGCACGTGACCGGCGCGCCACTTCCGCGGGGGGACCCCGATGGCCAAGGTAAAAAAGCAACCGCGCCCGCGCGCGGAGACCCCGCGCGGCTTCCGGGACTATTTCGGTGCCGAGGTGACGGCGCGCCAGCAGATGCTCGCCCGCATCTGCGAGGTCTACCATGCCTATGGCTTCGACCCGCTGGAAAGCTCTGCGGTCGAGACGGTCGAGGCGCTCGGCTCGTTCCTGCCGGATGTGGACCGCCCGAACGAAGGCGTTTTCGCCTGGCAGGAGGACGAGCGTCACTGGCTTGCCCTGCGCTATGATCTGACCGCGCCGCTGGCCCGCGTGTTCGCCCAGCACCGCAACGACCTGCCGACCCCCTACCGGCGTTTCGCCGTCGGTCCGGTCTGGCGCAACGAAAAGCCTGGTCCGGGCCGGTTCCGGCAGTTCTACCAATGTGACGCCGACACCGTGGGCACTCCCACGGTCGCGGCGGACGCCGAGATCTGCATGATGCTGGCGGATGCGCTCGAGGCGGTAGGGATCGAGCGCGGCGGCTACCAGATCCGCATCAACAACCGCAAGGTGCTGAATGGCGTGATGGAGGCCGTGGGGCTGCTCGATCCATCGGACCCGATCGCCAACGCCCCGGCCCGTGGCACCGTTTTGCGGGCCATCGACAAGCTAGACCGGCTTGGCGAGACCGGTGTGCGCGCGCTCCTGGGACGTGGCCGCAAGGATGAAAGCGGTGACTTCACCGAAGGCGCAGGGCTGTCGGATGCCCAGTCGGATATCGTGATGGGCTTTGTTTCGGCCCAGCGCGACACCGCCGCCGGAACATGCGCCGAGCTTGCGCGTCTTGTCGGATCGTCGACCACGGGCGGCGAAGGGGTCGCCGAGCTCGAAACCATCGCGGCGCTGCTCGATGCACAGGGCTACAATGCCCGGGCCGTGATCGATCCCTCGGTGGTGCGGGGTCTCGGCTACTACACCGGCCCGGTCTACGAGGCCGAACTCACCCACATCATCACCGATGAGGACGGGCGCGAGCGTCAGTTCGGCTCGGTCGCCGGTGGCGGGCGATATGACGACCTGGTCAAGCGCTTCACCGGGCAGGAAGTTCCCGCGACCGGCATCTCGGTCGGTGTCGACCGGCTTCTGGCAGCCCTCACCGCCATGGGGCAGGCCGGCACCGGCGATCAGGCGGGGCCTGTGGTCATCCTCGCCATGGACCGGGCGGAGATGGCCGCCTACCAGAGCATGTGCACCGAACTGCGCCAGGCGGGCATCCGGGCCGAGGTCTTCCTCGGTGGCGGCAACATGGGCCGCCAGATGAAGTACGCGGACAAGCGCATGTCGCCGGTGGCGATCATCGAGGGCAGCGAGGAACGCGAACGCGGTGAGGTTCAGCTCAAGGACCTGGCGCTCGGTGCGCGTCTTGCCGCCGAAATCGAGACCAACGAGGACTGGAAGGCCCAACCCGCCCAGATCTCGGTGGCGCGCGACAATCTCGTGGCCGAGGTGTCCGCCATGCTCGCCCGGGCGAAGAGCTGAAGCCATGCTGGTTTCCGGGCGGCATGGCAATGCGCTCGACGCGCTCGAAGGGGCACTGGACCGGATCGACGCGGTCTTCACAGACGCCGGACACGAGCGGCTGGCGCCGCCCTATCTGTTCGAAGCCGAGACGCTCCTCGATCTCTACGGCGAGGACTTGCGAACCCGGGCCTTTCTCTATGCCGAGCCCGGTCAGCCCACCGAGGTGTGCCTCAGGCCGGACTTCACGGTGCCCACGGCACTGATCCACGGCACACGCGGTTGGGAGCGGACCGCCGCCTACAGCTATCGCGGGCCGGTCTTTCGCCGTCAGATCACCGGGCCCGACCGCCCGGTCGAGTACCTGCAGGCCGGTATCGAGCGCTTCGGCGACAGCGATTCGGAGGCGGCCGACGCCAAGGTGCTCGCCCTGATCCTTGCGGCACTCGGCGCCCTCGGCGTCACGGCCCCCAGAACAACCATCGGCGATCCGGGCATCGTGTTCGCCCTCCTCGATACGCTCGAGATGCCTGCGCGGCGGCGCGCCGCACTGCGCCACCACTTCTGGCGACCGGGCCGGTTTCAGGGGCTGATCGACGCGGCGGTGCGCGGCGAGACCTCACAGTCACCCAATCGGCAGGCCCTGCTCCATGCAGCACATGATCCCAGGCACCTGACCGAGATGGCGGACGCCGCCGGCGAGTGGGTGGGCCGGCGCGAACCCCGGGAGTTGGTGGCCCGCGCGAAGGCGCTGGCAGAGGCCGCATACGATCCTCCGATGCCCGAGGCACAGGCACTGCTCATTGCCGATGTGCTCGGCACAACGGGCACGGCGGGCGACGCGCTCGTCCGGCTGCGCGATCGGACCGCCTCGGAAGCCTGCAACATCACACCGGCGCTCGATCGGTTCGAGCGCCGGCTCTCAGAGATCGACGCGCACGGTATCGACGCTGAATCGTTGCCCTTCGATGCCGCCTTCGGGCGCAACCTCGAATACTATGACGGGTTCGTCTTCGAAGTCCGCGCCCAGGACGGCGAGGCCCACCCGCCGCTCGCCGGCGGCGGTCGCTACGACGCGATGACCACACGGCTCGGCGCCACAAAACCCGTGCCGGCGATCGGGGCCATGATCCGGCCGGAAGCCGTGCTCGCCCTCGGGACGGCCTCATGACCACGCTCACCCTCGCGCTTCCCTCCAAGGGACGGCTTCAGGCCGACACGATCGGCTGGTTCCAGAAACGGGGCATCGTCATCGAGCGTACCGGCGACACGCGGACCTATGCCGCCGATGCAGGGCTCGAGGGGCTCGAGATTGTCCTGCTTGCGGCGGGCGAGATCCCGGGCGCGCTGGCCGCCGGCCGGATCCACATGGGTGTCACGGGCGAAGACCTGATCAACGAGGTCATCCCGGATCATGACCGGCGCATCCGCATTGCCACCCGGCTCGGCTTCGGTCATGCCGACCTGATCATCGCCGTCCCGGCCTGCTGGATCGACGTCGAACGCATGGCTGATCTCGACGAGGCGGCACGCGATTTCCGCGCCCATCACGGCGTGGCGATGCGTGTCGCGACCAAATATCACCGCCTCGCGAGCCAGTTCTTTCGCCAGAACGGATTTGCCGACTACCGTCTCGTCGACAGTCTGGGTGCGACCGAAGCCGCGCCGAAGAACCTCACCGCAGAGCTCATCGTGGACATCACCTCGACCGGCGAGACGCTCCGCGCAAACCATCTGCGCCCGCTCGACGACGGTCTGATCCTCGCCAGTCAGGCGTGCCTGTGCGTCAGCCATGACGCGAGCTGGGACACGGTCACCAGCCGAGCGCTGGCCGTGCTGGAGGACAAACTCGGTCTCTCTTAGATCTTGCGCGGACAGTCTCAACGGCTAGGCTTTGGTGATCGTTGAGGAATTGAACATGTCCGGCCATCCGAGCGACGCGATCAGAACGTCCGGAGACGCCGTGGCGGCCGGCAAATGACCCGCCCGTCCCGGCTTGGTCCGCGCCCCGCGCGCAGAATCAGACCCCGTCCCCGCGCGGGCATGAGCACCGGCGACCGCCTCGCCCAGATCGAGAAAATCTCCCAGAACGCACGCACCACCTGGTTCGCGCTTCTGGCCCTCCTGGTCTTCGTCGGCGTCACGCTGATGGGACACAAGGATGCGGATTTCTTCGCCTACGGCGCTGCAACCACGCTGCCCATTGTCGGAATCGATGTGCCGCCGACCGCGTTCTTCCTCGCAGCACCCATCCTGACGGCCGCCCTCTACTGCTATCTCCACATCTACCTGCTCGGCCTCTGGGACGCGCTTGGCGACATCGAGCAGGAGCCCGGCGCCCCGCCGCTTGCCGACCGCATCGTGCCCACCGTCTTCACCATCACCGCTCTCTGGTATCGCAGCTTTGCACGGCGCGATGGCGCGATGGCACCGCGCGTGCTGGGCACTTGGACCGTGCTGCTGGCCTATCTGCTGGTGTGGGGCTTCGGCATCATCGTGCTGGGATGGACGTGGTGGCGCACCATGCCCGCGCACGAGCCGCTGATCACGCTGGTCTCCGGGCTCTGCCTCTGGGCCGCGGCCTTTGTCGAGGCACGCAGCCGGAATGCCACTGGGCTACCGCATGCTGGGCCGCTCCCGCACCGAGACCTACGCGCGCGATGGGCAACCGCTGGCGCCTCTACGCCCTCGTCCTTGTCGCCATCCTGTTCGTGTCGTGGGAGCGCGCGAAAGGCGGCATCGCCGAGTGGGCCACTGATGGCGCCTTCGTCCCTGTCCCGCTGGCCAGCGCCGACCTGCGCGAGGCCGAACTCACCCGCAAACCCAAGGACTGGCTGCCATACGAAGAATGGCTGAAGGAGGAGTTTTCCGAACGCGACCGCCATTTCGCCACCCGAGGAGCTGCCCCAGGACTGCCAGGATTCGCGCAGGAGGCACGAACTGGAGGCTCTCAGTTTCCCTGGACGAAGGTCAGCTCTACGATGGTCGCGACCTGCGCGGCGCGCTCAGCGCTTCTCTCTCGACAGCGCCGATCTGAGGGCGCAGATCTCGCGACGAGCTGATTTGAGCCTTCCTGCGGGGCGCGATCATTCCAGTCAGATGGTTGGAGCGAACTGAGTTCGGAGCGCAGAAGGAGCGTAGAGCTTACGCAGATGCTCAATGGACGAACGAGTGCTTCAGCGGTGCAGATGGACTTGCGACCTGCTCTGGGCAAAACTGGACAGGGCGGACCTCAGATGCGCGAGTTTAGATCACCTGATCGGGCGATTGCAAAGCTGGTCTCAATTCTCCTCGTCTGTCCAGTTTCAGAGGTGCAAAGTCGACAACCTACAGTATTTGCGCAGGTGACTAGACCTGTACTGGACGAAGCTCAGTACCTTTCATAGGAGACTCAGATCAAGGTATCCCTAGCGGGGCGAGCTTGAACCGCCAAATCTGAGGGCGGTTAATGCGCGCACGTCCCTCAGATTCGGCACAGGGCTAGCAGGCAAAGCGCCACTGTCGCAAGCATGACTTCAACGAAGACTGCGGCACAGACCGGACATTGTGAAACGCCCGATGCACTGGCCGCTCGACAAGCGGAGAACGCTGAGCAAGACCTGCGATCAATCATGGTCGACGCCGGACGCCCGGGTAACCACTCGCCAAGGACCCGCATGATGCGACCGCACTTACCCGACTGAAAAGGTTTGAATATGGCTTGTGCATGCGATGTGCATGGCCTGTGCATCGGGGTTTCGCTGCGATTACAGGGCTTTGCGGGCGTTCAGGGCCGCCGTGATGGTGCCGTCGTCCAGATAGTCCAGCTCACCGCCGATCGGCACGCCCTTGGCGAGCGAGGTGACGGTGCACCCGGCGCCTTCGAGGTATTCCCCGATCACATGCGCCGTGGTCTGCCCGTCGACGGTGGCGTTAAGTGCCAGAATAACCTCGGAAATCTTCTCGTGCGTCACACGTGAAACAAGTGCCGGGATGCGCAGGGTGTCGGGCGTGATGCCGTCGAGCGCGCTCAGCACACCGCCCAGAACGTGATACCGTCCGCGGAACACGACGGCCCGCTCCATCGCCCAGAGATCCGCCACGTCGGCCACCACGCAGATCGTGCCATTGGCCCGGCGGGGATCCTGGCAAATGTCGCAAACCTCTGACACGGTTATGTTTCCGCAGGTCCGGCAGGTGCGCACCTTCTGAGCCACCTCGGCCATGCTGGCAGCCAGCGGCTCGAGAATCCGTGCCTTGCGCTTGACCATATGCAGCGCTGCGCGGCGTGCCGAACGCGGGCCCAGCCCCGGCAGCTTGGCCATCAGGTCGATGAGCCGCTCGATCTCCGGCGCGCCGGACATATGCGTTTGATACCAGGCGCTTAGCCGAAGGGCAGTTTCATGCCGGGGGGCAGCTGGAGACCCTCGGTGATCTTCGCCATCTCGGCTTGCCCCGCCTCACGGGCGCGCGTTACGGCATCGTTGACGGCCGCCACGATGAGGTCCTCGAGCACCTCCTTCTCCTCCTCGCCGGAGATCAGCGATGGATCGACGTCGAGCGCCTTGACTTCACCCTGTGCCGTGGCGGTCGCCTTCACGAGCCCCGCGCCGGCTGAGCCCTCCGCGGTGATCGTCGTGATCTTCTCCTGCACCTCGGCCATCTTGGCCTGCATCTCCTGGGCCTGCTTCATCAGCTTACCCATGTCGCCAAGTCCCTTGAGCATCTCAATAAACCTCGATTTCTGCGGGCACTTCGATCTTGCCCTTCCGGTAGACTCCGACAAGTCGCCCATCGGCGGAGGACTTCAGCACGGCGCTGCCTTTTCCATAGCGTAGTGTCACTTCGTTCCTGGTAACGATGAGCGAACTTTTAGGAGTACATGTCTTGGCATAGAGAGACACGCAACGCGCTCCGACATCGACCGCAACTCTATCGTATATGAGAACCGGGTTCTCTTTCACAAACTGGATTTGCTCCGCCGACATTCCCTCAGTCTTAACGAGTTGGAGGTGAATCGACGCACGATCAGCCAGTGCACGAAAGACGGCCTCTGAGCGGATGATGTCATTGGGAGACGTCAGAGCTGCTCTAAACGCCTGATCACGAACCAGCTTTCGCTCCGCGCACGTCAGCGTCTCGAGCGCGTCGATCTGATCGAATGGATCAGCACCCTCGTCCTTCATGGTCTTGATCAATTCCTTGATCTGAGGTGTCTCAAGCCGAATGTACTCAGCACATTGTTCAGCGTGCGCTACACTTGCCGACAACAGGGCGACAATCAGCGGGCCCAATTTTCGCATCATCAAAAATCCTCACTGTTCCGAATCTGTCCACGTGATCTTGAATATCGCATCGCCATCAGGTTCCGAGCGAAGATATGTGACATCACAGCCCTTGTCTCCGAACGCATCTCCTGATGCCAATGAGCGTTCGTGCGGCTCAATCAGATAGATGACCTGATCAGGCACTGTGCCTTGATAGCGGAAGTTGAATTTCATCGCCAAGCGACCGCGGCAAAGAGTGTGGGTCACGTTGGCAGCCAATGCGTGTTGGTCCAAAACGATCTTCTTTCCTGCGGGTTGTCCCTGCCCTCCAGTTTGATCGGCAGTAGCAACATTGGAATTTTGCACCGAACCTGTCCGGCCATCCTTGAACAAAAGCTCCCAATAGAATGATCCAGCGGCAATCACGGCGGCAAGGAGAGGGACCACCACATAACCGGTCCACCATCGAAAACTTGATCCGTCAGACATTTGTCATGGCTCGCGTCCCTCAGTAGGTCTCCTCGAAGGGGTCGTCGTCCAGCAGGTCGCCGTCATCATCATCTTCCGGCACTTCGGCCAATACCTCGTCTGAAGCCGGTGCATGTGGGGCGAGGGGCCGCACGGTGGTCAAAGTTGCGCCCGGAAATGCCGCGAGCGCTGCGGCAACCAGCGGATGCGCCTGAGCGCGTTCCTTCATCGCTTCCGCTTCAAGAGCACGCTCCTCGGCGATTGTCTTCTGGCCCGGACCGTCGGACACCAGCACGCCCCAGCGGCTCCCGGTGATGGCCTTCAGGCGGGCACCGATGCGCCCCGCGAGATCATCGGGCGCTCCATCCGCCGGGCTGAACTCGATGAGGCCAGGCCGATAGCGCACCAATCGGACGTAGGTCTCGATCTGATCGACCAGCATGATGTCGCGGGCTTCCCGGATCGCACTGAGCACGTCCTCGAGGCTCTGAAACCGGGCGACCGGATCCGGCGCGTCTGCCGGCTCCTGTGGCACGGGCCGGGGAACCGTGTCGGCGCCGCCGACCGCAACGAGTGCCGCAGTCGGCCCGCCGGACCCGCCGGATCCGCCGCCGCGGGGTGCAGGCGTCGCTGCGCGAGAGGTCTGATCTTCCGAAAGACGCCGGACAAGATCCTCGGGAGGCGGCAAGTCAGCTACGTGGGTGAGGCGGATGACCGCCATCTCGGCGGCCATCATCGCATTGGGTGCGATCGACAGTTCATCCAGCGCCTTTAGCAACATCTGCCATGCCCGCGTCAGCACTCGCATGGACAGCCGGCCTGCCAGATCACGCCCCCGGTCGCGTTCTGTAGCGGTGACTGTAGGGTCGTCTCCGGCAGCATCCGAGATCTTGAGCACCGAAATCCAATGCGTCAGTTCGGCGAGGTCGCGCAACACCATCGCCGGATCGGCTCCGTCGGCGTACTGCCGCCCAAGCTCGCCGAGCGCATCGGCCGCATCACCGCGCATGATCGCTTCGAAAAGATCAATGACCCGGCCCCGGTCGGCGAGCCCCAACATGGCGCGGACCTGTTCGGCACTGATCTCCCCAACGCTTTGCTGTGCAATCGCCTGATCAAGCAGCGAGAGCGCATCCCGCACCGATCCCTCGGAGGCGCGCGTGATCAGTCCGAGCGCCTCGTCCGAAAGCTGCGCACCCTCGCGTTCGGCGATGCCGGCGAGATGGGAGATCATCACCTCCGGTTCGATCCTGCGGAGATCGAAGCGCTGGCAGCGGCTCAGCACCGTCACCGGCACCTTGCGAATCTCGGTGGTCGCGAAGATGAACTTCACGTGCGCGGGCGGCTCCTCCAGCGTCTTGAGCAACGCGTTGAAGGCGGATGTCGACAGCATATGGACTTCATCGATGATGTAGACCTTGTAACGCGCCGAAGAGGCCCGGTAGCGCACGCTGTCAATGATCTCGCGGACATCGTTCACGCCCGTGTTCGAGGCCGCGTCCATCTCGATCACATCGGTGTTGCGCCCATCCGTGATCGACAGACAGGCTTCGCAGACGCCACAGGGATCGATCGTGGGCTTGCCCTCGCGTTCGCAATTCAGACCCTTTGCGATGATGCGCGCGGTCGTTGTCTTTCCAACGCCACGCACGCCGGTCATGATGAAGGCATGCGCAATTCGGTCCAGCGCAAACGCATTGGTCAGTACACCCACCATCGCGTCCTGACCGATCAGATCCCGGAAGTGCGACGGTCGGTACTTGCGGGCGAGTACCTGGTAGACGGTGTCGGTGCTCACGCAGCCCCTCGCTGGATTCGTTGCGCCCAACCTAGGCGCGCGCCGGGGTGGCGTCCAGATGCAGTGCGGTCAGATCGCGAGACACGGGCGACAGACGCCTTCGTGAGTTCGCGCGCGTGTGCATCTTACAGGGTTGGGCCAAGCGGCCCGCATCTTCTATGCTGGTTGGCAATCGCCAGGGAGGTGCGCGTGCAGGGTATCGAGATTTTCGGCGTCACGGCCACGCCCGGTATGCTGGGCATCAGCGCGATCCCCGGGCTCAATGGCAATGCCGACCAGGATGTGCGCATCATTCGCGATTGGGGAGCGACTGTCGTTCTGACCATGACCGAGATGCGAGAGCTGGAGGCCGTTGGTTCGGGTCAGATCGCCCACCGGCTTGCGGCTATGAACATCGCCTGGCATCACCTGCCGATCATCGACTGGGGCGCGCCGCGCGATGGTACGGCAAAGCTCTGGCCGGCGGCGTCGGCAGACGCGCACGCCGCCCTTGATGCGGGTCAACGCGTGCTGGTGCACTGCCGTGGCGGATGCGGGCGCTCGGGGATGGCGGCTCTCAGATTGCTGGTCGAACGGGGCGAGGACCCGGAAACGGCCCTCGCCAGATTGCGTGAGGTCAGGCCTTGTGCCGTCGAGACCAACGCTCAATTCGATTGGGCCGCATCGGCAGCCACTTAGTCCGGATGGCGATGGAAAATCTTGGCAATCACCTTCCAGTCGCCATCGACCATGATGAAGTTCAGGTAGTCCGTGAACGAAATCGGACCGACGTCTACCTCGATCTTTGCGACCGCCGTGTTTTCGTTGATGAAATCGATCATCACCACACGCCCGTTGGGCTCGTAGCCCTTGTCCTTGGCCGCGCCGCGCTGGCGGACCAGATCGAGCCAGGCATCACGGGGCAGAACCATCCGGCTCCCGTCCGCCTTCAGGTAGTCATAGGCTGCGTAGAGATGGGATTCGGGCAGGAACATCTCGCCTAAGATGTCCGTATCGGCCTCGTTCAGCGCCACGATATAGGCATTCGCCGCCGCTGAAACGCCGACATAATCACTGCTAGCATGCAAGCTTGTTGCACCGTCCATGGGCTCGTCCTCCAATCTGTCGGGGGTGAGAGGCTGGACAACGACCCAAGCGGGGCTCGTTACGGCTGCTTCCTTCCGGACCTGACCGGGTTGGCGAGGCGCTCACCCGCGCCAACCTCTCGACATTAGATATACGCGCTGGCTACGCGCAGCGCAAGACAGCGCCGGACAGCGCATTGCCCTGTCGGCGCGATTGGTGCATCAATGACCCGGGCGCGATCGCAGGCCCGTCTCCCGGAGGACCCCCAAATTGCCGACCGAAACGGCACGCGTCACATACTCGGCAGGTGAGGGATATCTTGACCGGGCCGCACACATGCGCCCGAACGCCCACGATTTGCTCGAGACAGATGCAGCGCGAACGATCATCATCCACGCTGGGCGCCTGTTGACGAATGTCGAAACCCCAGGCGCTCCGCATCTTGAATGGTGCAGACCAGCCGGTGTTGCTGGGGAGCGCGTGTTTCTTGGCATGACAGAGGGGTTGCCGCGATTTGCAATCGACGTCTCTGCCTTGTCCGAGGACGAAGCGGACGGGGCGTATCGTGGATCGGCAAAGTTCGTGGATTTGCGATCCATCGCAGCAGAATTGACAACCGGCGAGGCATCAGTCGCCGCGACCGCAAAGGGCATCACCGACTGGCACAAGACACATCTGTTCTGCGCGCGCTGCGGTGCGCCAAGCGCACCCGATGACGGTGGATGGCGGCGGCGCTGCACGTCATGCGGCGCTCTGCACTTCCCGCGCACCGATCCGGTCGTGATCATGCTGATCTTGCATGGCGAGAACGTGCTGCTCGGACGGCAAAGCGTCTGGCCCGAGGGACTGCATTCCTTGCTTGCGGGGTTCATGGAGCCCGGCGAGACCATCGAAGAGGCCGTCCGGCGCGAAACTTTCGAGGAAGCCGCAATCCGCGTGGGTGCCGTGAAGTTTCTCGGCTGCCAGCCCTGGCCTTTCCCGTCGAACCTCATGCTTGGGTGTGTCGGTGTCGCGGAGAACAGCGATATCACCATCGATCCGCAGGAACTGGAAGCCGCGCACTGGGTATCCAAGGATGATATGCGCGTCATCCTTGCAGGAGACCATGCAAAGTTCATGTCGCCGCGGAAAGATGCCATCGCACGCGCTATTCTGACAGACTGGGTGAACGGCGAAGTTGCGCTACCATGAAGCCTCGATAAGGAGGCCCCTTGCCCGACGCTATGCAATCCCCTGATGATTCGACGGCGCTCCGCGGCGCAATGGGTGCCTTCGCGACCGGAGTCACGATCGTGACAGCGATCGACCCGGAGCGCGACGTGCCGGTCGGGTTCACCGCGAACTCATTCACCTCGGTGTCGCTCGATCCGCCGCTTCTTCTGGTGTGTCTGGCTCATACCTCAGCCGGGTATCGAATTTTTTGCGAGACGGAGAGTTTCACCGTGAACGTGCTCGAAGCCGGGCAGGAATCGGTGGCGCGCATCTTCGCAACGCGCGGTGCCGACAAGTTCAGGGCAGTGAACTGGCGCCCGGGCAGCCACGGCGATCCGCTCATCGAAGGCTCGCTTGCCCGATTCGAATGCCGACTGGAACAGCGGGTGAAGGCTGGCGACCACGACATCCTGATGGGTCGCGTCACCGGCTTTTCGCGTCACGACGGTCGCGCACTCGTCTACCAGGGTGGCACGTTCTCCAAGCTTTGACACCGGTTCGGTCTAGCGCAGACCGCGCTCTCTCGTGATGGCCTCCCACGCATCGTTGATCAATGCCAGGCGCTGCTCGGCCATCCGGCGTGCCTCGCTGGGCACACCGCGCGCAATCATCCGGTCCGGATGGAGTTCGCGGACTAGGTCACGCCAGTGCGTCCTGATCTCGGTATCGCCGATCCCGGGGTCCACCCCGAGCACCTCGTAAGGGTCCGTCACGTCCGGAAGATGGCGCGCCATAATCGTTCGAAGTGTGCTGTCAGGAATGCCGAAGATGCGGCCCACCTCGACAATGAAAGCATCCTCTGCGGGATGGAACGTGCCGTCAGCGATCGCGATGTGCACCAGACCCTCGAGCAGATCGGCCAGAATCTCTGGCCTGTCTTTGAACATCGCTGCGATTTGGCTGGCGTATCCGTCAAAGCCCGCCACATCCTTGCGCGCTAGGTTGAAGACGCGTGCCGCCTTCGCTTCGTCCTCGGGAGGGATCGTAAAGATCTCGCGGAAGGCGGCGATTTCATCGCGAGTGACCTGCCCGTCTGCCTTCGCCATTTTTGCCCCCAAGGCGATGACCGCGATGGTGAAGGCAACGGTATGCTCGGGCGGTGACTTGAGGCGCGAAAAGACGGCCGAGAGCGGCTCACCATCGACGAGCGCACTGAGGGCGTCAGCAATTCGGGACCAGATCGACATTTCCGTCAGTTTATACGAGCCTTCGATGTCACGGGTGACGCAGAATGCCTCAGCAACTCCTGCTTGCATAACGCACGGACGCGATCGCGTCAGCGCTGTTTTTTCAGGTACACGTAGAATGCGCCAGCACCACCATGACGTTGATGTGCCTCATATATCCCGACGATCCGATGTGCCAGAGGTGTCGCACGAAGCCAGCTCGGAAACGAGTCACGCAACACGCCTTTGCCCCTGCCGTGCAGGGAGCCGTTGCTCGATGCGCCTTTTTCACGACCGCCTTTGCCCGTGATCACGAGCACCATCCGATCGCCGCGGGCGAGAGCGCCTGCGAGAAACTTCATACAGGCGTTGTGTGCTCGTTCGACGGTCATACCGTGAAGGTCCAGTGTCGAATCAGGACGGCGCAGTCCACGCCGTATCCGATCTGCTGTGCGACTGTCCAACCCAGCAGCCGGCCGGCCGACAGGTCCGACATCCGGGATGTTCTGCGCGAGACTCCACCCTTTCGAAACCTGGGTGATCTCCGCTCGAGTTGGCGCGGCGGGCCGCTGAGATTTTTCGATTTTGACGCGGGGTTGCGCCGAGGAGGCAGGCAGCTCAGGGGGAGGCGTGGAAGCGCTGTTCGCGCGCTTCGGCCCCAAAGGTACCGCAGATGAGGCGACGCGCTCCCACAAGCGTTCGTCTTCAGGTGAAAGCGCACGCCTTGGGCGTTTGGGAGGATCGCCCATGGCCTCGTGAGAGTCTGCGTCGAGCGATCAGCTGCCTGTCCCCGTGAGCAACCAGTTGGGATCACGCGCGCCCATTTCGCGGCTGAACGTCCATACATCGCTTTGGCGCCGGATCTCATTTGGATCGCCTTCGACGACACGGTTTTCTGCATCGCGCACGGCTGTGATCAGTTCACCGACAAACTTGACGGACACATCCGCCGTCTTCGAGATCGGATCGAACTCCAGCTGGCTCACCTTGCAATCTTTCACGCCGATGAACCGCGCCTCGACTCTTAGCCCCTGCGATTCCCGCTGCTCAATTCCGCTTTCGAACGCGCTGTAGACGTCGGGCGCAAGCAGCGAACGCAGTGTGTCGCGATCCCCTTCTTCATAGGCCATCAGAATCATCTCGTATGCACCGCGCGCGCCACCGAGAAACTCTCCAAGCGAGAAGTCAGGTTCATGCCTTCGAATCTCCGTGAGTGTTTCACGTTGATCCTCACTGAGCGGGCCCGAGTCGGTTTCGCTTTCCGGTTCGGGGTTGATCGGGCGCACCACGTCGCTTGAGGCCGTCGCCTCATCTTCGGCGGCACCGTTGCGCAGATACTCCGGCGGTGCCTCGAAGCCCGTCCGAGTGCCGATCACTGATTTGAGCCGGAACAGCACGAAGGCGGCGATCGCCACCAACACCAACAATTCAAGCATGTCGAAGCTCTTCCTTCCCGATCGCGGTCGCCGTGATATGACGGAGTGTCTTCCTTATGGCGCGGGATCGTTGTCTTTCCGTATCAGTAGCCCCAACTTAGGGACGGAAGGGGCGTGAGTCTATCTGTGCGGACGCAGACGGGCGCAGTGTCGCGCCTGAGTGTTGCCAAGGAGAGAGATCAAATCATGTGGCTCGCCGCCATTCTGATCGCAGTTCCGTTGATCGAGATCTTCCTGTTCATCGAAATTGGTGGACAGATCGGCACTTGGCCGACCATCGGCATTGTGGTGTTAACCGCCGTCGTCGGTTCCGTGCTGCTCCGCCAGCAGGGGCTCGGCGTGCTGCGGAACGCTCAAAGCCGATTGACGTCGGGCGAGGACCCGGGCCGTCTGCTTGCTGACGGTGTGTTGATCCTCTTCGCGGGCGCGTTGCTGCTCACCCCAGGGTTTTTCACGGATGCAGTGGGTTTCGCACTTCTGGTGCCGCCGGTGCGCGGGTTACTATGGGACCGGTTTGCGGCCCGGGTGCGCATATTGACGCCAACCGGGCATCCGACGCATTCACCCCGATCGGCCGGGGGCTCAACCATCGATGGAGAGTACGAAGCCGTCGATCCGTCTGCACCACCAAGTCCGGAACACCGGGGAACCATCGATCGCTGATCGCGCGCATTGCAGCGCAGCAAGTGTTCTGATAGGCGGCGTGTGCGAACGGGGAAGCGAGCGCAAGGAGACCGGTATGTCTGACGAGACCACCAACGCGGGTGACGACGACGCATCCTCGACGGATGGCGCGGCCACGGCGGATGGCGCAACCACGGCGGAAAACGGTGCGACCACGGAAGACGCTGCGGCAGCGGCGCAGCAAGCTCCCAACATCAGGATCGTGGCGCATTTCATCCGCGACCTGTCCTTCGAAAACATCGGAATCGTCGAAGGCGCGAGCCCCGATGCCAAACCCGAGATCACCGTCAACGTGAACCTCGACGCGAAATCGATGGGTGACGATCGCTATCAGCTCTCGCTCAAGATCAATGCCACTGCGAAGGCAGGCGAGCATACGCGGTTCATCGTCGAGCTCGACTACATCTCGATCTTTGCGATCAGCGGCGTCAAAGCCGAGCACATGCACCCGTTCCTGTTCATCGAGTGCCCCCGCCAGATCCTGCCGTATGCCCGTCGTGTGATTTCGGACGTCACGCGGGATGGCGGATACCCGCCGTTGATGATCGAGAACATCGACTTCGCCAGGCTGTATCGCCAGAAGCTCGAAGAGGTCCGCGCGCAGCAGCAAGGGCAGGCTGAGAACTAGATCAACGTTCAACGACGCCAGATCGCGCCTTCGCCGATCTCGTCGACAAATGCCGTGTGCGCCGCGCGCTCTTCCTCGGTCAAAAGCTGGGGCAAAGGCTTAGGGCGCGCACCCGGCCGCCAAACCGACTTTTCGTGCGTCGACAAATCGGATCCCTGGTCGGACTTCACATCGAGCGAAAGCCCGCGCTGACGCCCCCCGAGCAATTCAAGGTACACTTCCGCCAGCAATTCGCTGTCGAGCAAGGCCCCGTGCTTGACGCGCGCGGATCGGTCGACATTGAAACGCTTGCAGAGCGCGTCCAGGTTCGCCTGTGCGCCCGGAAACTTCCGCCGAGCCATCGCGAGGGTGTCGACCGCGCGGGTCATCGGAATGGATGGTCGGCTCATCCATTCAAACTCGGCGTTCAAGAAACCTATGTCGAAGCTCGCGTTGTGGATCACTAATTTTGCATCACCGATGAAGTCGACAAAAGCGTCCGCCACTTCAGCAAACAACGGCTTCTCACGCAGGAACTCGTCTCCGAGACCGTGCACCTCGAAAGCCTCGCGCGGCATAGACCGTTCCGGATTGATGTACTGATGATAGACATTGCCAGTCGGCAGGTGGTTGATCAGCTCGACGCACCCGATCTCCACGATGCGATGGCGCCCTTCGGGATGATGCGGATCAATGCCCGTTGTTTCGGTGTCCATCACAATCTCGCGCATCATCGTTCTCCCGAAAGCTCTTCGATGAGCTCGTCCACCTGTCGGCGTGCGGCGGCCATCCCCAGGCTCGTGTCGATGACGAAATCTGCGCGGCGGCGCTTCTCGGCATCAGGCAATTGCTTCGCGAGAATGCTCTCCAGTTGCGCCTCTGTCATTCCCGGACGCTCGAGCACTCTTTGGCGCTGTACCTCCTCCGGCGCAGTGACCACGACCACACGGTCCAGCCAGAGCTCGGCGCGAGTCTCGAACAACAGTGGAATGTCGCAGAGCACAATCGGATGACCCTGTGCCTTAGCCGCCTCGATGAATGTCCGGCGATCTTCCGCCACGAGCGGGTGGATGGCATCTTCGATCCGTGAAAGCATGACTGGATCATCAATCACGAGCGCGCGCAGTCGGGACCGGTCCACGCCTTGTGCGGTCACCGCCTCGGGCGCGATTTCAGCGATCGCAGCTGCACCGCTGCCGCCGGGTTCATAAAGTTTGTGCACGACCGCATCCGCATCCCAAACCGGAATACCTGCATCGAAGAACATGCGAGCCGTTGTCGATTTTCCCATCCCGATCGAACCAGTGAGGCCAAGAACGATCATCTCAGCTCCGCCAGACAGGCTTGACGCAGGGCGGGTGTCACAGTCGGGTCCATACCGAACCAGGCTCGAAAACCTGGCCTTGCCTGGTGCAGCAACATGCCGAGCCCGTCGACGGTTGGCATACCCCGGGCACGTGCATCAGCCAGCAATGGAGTTTCGAGCGGTGCGTAGACGATATCGTGTACCAACGCATCGGCGGGAGCGTCATCGAGACTGAGATCGAGCGCAGGCTGTCCCGCCATTCCAAGGCTAGTTGTGTTCACAATCAAAGCCGCGTCACGCAGCGCAATCGATCGGTCGGCCCACGACACACCGAAAACTCCTTTACCGAAATGTGCAGCCAGAGTCTCCGCCCGGCTAAGCGTCCGGTTTGCAATGCGGATCTCGGGCGCACCTGAATTCTTCAGTGCGAACACTGCAGCACGAGCAGCCCCGCCGGCACCAAACACCACGACCGGTCCGCGCGCCGCCGACCAGGCAACGCAGGCATGCCGGAGATTTTCTATGAACCCGAATGCATCCGTATTGTCTGCGTGAATCCCATCCTGCCCGAACCGCAGGGTGTTTGCAGCTCCGATCTGCGTGGCCGTCTCGGAAACAGTGTCGGCGATCTCAAGCGCCATCTGCTTGTGCGGCAGCGTCACGTTCACGCCTCGGAAACCTGCTTCGGCCAACGCTGGCACGACCTTGTGGAAGGACTCGCGCGCAATCAAAAGCGGAACGTAATGCCCATCGATGCCATGTGCTTGGAACCAGTGGCGAAAAATGTGCGGTGAGCGGGAATGAGCGATCGGATCTCCGCACACACCTGCAAGCAGGGGTCTCTTGTCGTGATCCTGCTTCATTCGTTCAAAACTCCCCGAACACGGAGATAGGCAAGCACCTCAAGCAGCGGCAAGCCCATTATCGTGAAAAGATCACCTTCAATGCGCGCGAAGAGCTGCGCACCCGCTCCTTCGATATGGTAGCAACCAACAGACGACAACACGTCCTCACCATGCTCGGAAACATAGCGGTCGATGAACCCGCTCGAAAGCGTCCGCATTGTCAATCGCGCCGTGCCGATGAATCGCCACACGGGCGTGCTGTCGACAACGAAGACCGCGGCCGACAGGAGTGAATGTGTCTTGCCTGAGAGCGCCGTCAACGTCTCGGCCACACCTTCGAGGTTGGTTGCCTTCGTGAAGACATGTCCCTCGCAGTCCAGAACCTGATCCGATCCCAGAACCAACGCACCGGTTCTGCGCGAACTGATACGCATGGCTTTAAGTTCGGCCAGCACATCCGCAATGTCGCGTGACGGCGCACCTTCAGCCAGCATCGAGTCGACAACGACCTGTTCCTCGATTCGGGCCGGGACAGTCTCAATCGAGACGCCGGCGTTCACCAGCATCGTGCGTCTCGCAGCACTCATACTTGCCAGAACCAGATCTGCAGTCATCGATGCGTACTGCGTCGTTCACCGAGATCGGCCATGATGCTGGCGGCCGTTTCTTCGATGGACCGGCGGGTCACGTCGATCACCGGTATGTTGTATCGTTCGAAAAACAGCAGCGCGTCAGCCACTTCGGTTCGGATCCTGTCGATTTCCGCATAGTCGGCCGTTCCTCTGCTGGTACCCGCGCCAATCGACAACAAACGATGCTCACGGATCTGGCTGAGGCGGGCCGGGCTGGCGGTCAGACCTATGATCGGCACGCCTGCCTTGATGGCCTCGAGGAAGGCCGGATCAGGCTCCTGCCCCGGAACAAGCGGCACGTTGGCAGCTTTCACGCCGCGGTATGCCAGATAGATGGAGGTGGGTGTCTTCGAAGTCCGGCTAACCCCTGTCAGGATCACGTCAGCATTCAGGAGACGTTTGGACAAAACCCCGTCATCATGTGCGATCGCGAACTCAAGCGCCGTAATGCGATCGAAGTACTCATCGGTGAGCTGATACTGCATGCCGGGGCGGTGCTGATCGGGCTTTCCAAACAGCTTCGACAATTCAGCCATGACAGGGTCAAGCACGGAAATGGCCCGTATCCCCAGAGACCCGCAATGCTGATCCAATCTCGCTCGCAAGTCGTCATCGGCAAGAGTGTGAAAGACCGCACCGGGTCGATCAGCCAGCCTGGACAGTATGGAGTCGAGTTCGTCCCGGGTGCGTACAAACACATGCAGATCAACGGTCGCATTTGCATGGCTGAACGGCGCCAGAGCCGCACGCGTGAGCGCTTTGAGTGTCTCACCGGTCGAGTCTGACACCAGATAGATTTGGTGGTTCTTTTGATCAGTGGCCTGCTTGTCCGGCATTCTACCTCGAGGCGATGCTGCTCAACCCGGTTTGCTCCTGCCTGTTAGTTCTGGGGATCACGGGGAGAGATCCGGGCGATCAGGAAGTCTCTCTCAGATTGGCTGGAAACGTCCACATGTTTATATGTTCGGCACCGGAGATTTGCATTTGTGGATAACACTGCGCTGTCTGACAGCTGAGCAATCACGACCGGCACATGACGGATTTCTAACAAGAAGAATTACTGTAAACCTTTGAAATCACGTGCATTATATACGCGTACAATCTTGACAGAAACACCGAAGCCACTTACGAGCCAATTTGCACGGGAAAGAGCGGTGGATAAATCGGTGGGAAAACATCTAGGCATCGTGGATCCCCACTACTCACCGCTCATACTAACAACAACATCCTTAAGACTCTTAGAGAAGAAACAGTTCAGGGGCCGCAATGTCCACGAAGCAGAAAACACTCCTACGTGTGCTCGATGGTGAGGCGGTGTCTCCTCCTCCAATCTGGCTGATGCGGCAGGCAGGTCGTTATCTACCTGAGTACCGGGAAACGCGGGCAAAAGCCGGAAGCTTTCTTGACCTTTGCTACACACCCGAGCTCGCAGAAGAAGTGACGCTGCAGCCCATCCGTAGGTTTGGCTTTGATGCGTCCATACTCTTCGCAGACATCCTTCTGATCCCGCATGCGCTTGGGCAACCTCTCCGGTTCGTTGAAGGTGAAGGTCCCCGTCTCGATCCGATAAGCGAGCGGACACACCTCGGCACCTTGAGACCTTTGGACGAGATCGACGAAACCCTCGGACCTGTCTACGAGACGGTAACGCGTTTGTCGCGTTCGCTGCCCTCAGAAACGACGCTGATCGGTTTTGCGGGCGCGCCTTGGACCGTTGCGACCTACATGATTGCGGGTCGCGGGACGCCTGATCAGGGGCCTGCACGACGCTTCATGTACCAGGACCCAGAGGGGTTTGCTGAGCTGATCGATCTAGTGACTTCCGCGACGGTTCACTACCTCTCGAAGCAGATCGATGCCGGCGCCGAGGTCGTGATGCTATTCGACAGTTGGGCGGGCGCCCTGCCGGCAGACAAGTTCTCTGAGTTCGCCGTAAAACCCGCGCAGACCATTGTCTCGGAGTTGCGGCAGCGTCATCCGTCCATACCAGCGATCGGATTTCCGCGTGGTGCCGGCCTGGGGTATCCTGACTATGGCCAAGCGACCGGAGTGTCAGGACTCGCAGTAGATGCGAGCGTACCCATGAAAACTCTCAATGAGATGACCGGCGGAAAGATAGCTTTGCAGGGAAACCTCGATCCGATGCTCATGGTTTCAGGCGGAACCCAGCTGGACACATCGGTTCGTGAGCTCCTCAGAACCATGTCCGGTGTGCCGCATGTTTTTAACCTAGGTCATGGGATCACGCCCGAAGCGGATGTGGCGAATGTCGAGCGGCTGATCAACCTGGTCCGCGGAAACGCCTGATGCAGGATCTCCTGGTCGCAATCTATCCGTGGGCAAAGGCGCTGCACATCATGGCTGTCATCAGCTGGATGGCTGGCATCTTCTACCTGCCCCGCTTGTTCGTTTATCACGCTGAGCGTGCGAAAGACGGCGGCGAGCTGGCTGATACGCTTGTGATCATGGAGCTCAAACTGTTCCGGGTGATCATGAACCCGGCCATGATCGCAACATGGGTGTTTGGCCTCTTGCTCGTGATGACACCGGGCGTGATCGATTGGGGATCTGGTTGGGTCTGGGTAAAGGCGGTTCTGGTTGTCGCGATGACATGGTTTCATCATTCGCTCGGCAGGTGGCGCAAGGCGCTCGCCGGGGGACAAGATGAGCATACCGGGCGATTTTTCAGGCTCGCCAACGAAGTACCGACTGTCCTGATGATCGGGATAGTCATCATGGTTGTTGTTCGTCCGTTTTAGCATCGGTTCTAATTGACATTTTGTGACAGGTGGATGTATAGACGGCGCACCGGGCGCTCGCTAAGTAACTTGTGCCCGCCTCGATCAATGATCGCCCTCCTCTCCTTCTCCGAAGACCAAGCGGCTTGGACCGTGAGATGACCGAACAGAAATTATCCGACCTTAAGGCGAAATCGCCGACTGAACTTCTTGCATTGGCTGAAGAGCTCGAAATCGAGGGTGCATCCTCGATGCGCAAACAGGATATGATGTTTGCGATCCTGAAGGAGCTCGCAGAAGAAGGCGTCGAGATCGTCGGGAACGGCGTACTCGAAGTGCTGCAGGATGGGTTTGGATTCCTGAGGTCTCCCGATGTGAACTACCTGCCCGGTCCGGATGACATCTATCTGAGCCCGTCTCAGATCCGACGGTTTTCACTCAGAACAGGCGACACCGTTGAAGGACCAATCCGCGCACCAAAAGACAGCGAGCGCTATTTTGCCCTGCTCAAGATCAATACGATAAATTTCGAAGACCCGGACAAAGCTCGCCACAAAGTTCACTTCGATAATTTGACACCGCTCTACCCCGACGAGCGCTTCAAGCTGGAGATCGAAGACCCAACGATCAAGGACCGCTCGGCGCGTGTAATTGACTTGGTGTCGCCCATCGGAAAGGGACAGCGTTGTTTGATTGTGGCACCGCCACGGACCGGGAAGACAGTGCTGCTCCAGAACATCGCCCATTCGATCGAGCGCAATCACCCGGAGTGCTATCTCATCGTTCTGCTGATTGATGAGCGGCCTGAAGAGGTCACGGACATGCAGCGTTCGGTCAAAGGCGAAGTCGTCTCATCGACGTTTGACGAACCGGCGGCTCGACACGTTGCCGTTTCGGAGATGGTGATCGAAAAAGCCAAGCGATTGACTGAGCATGGTCGTGACGTGGTGATCTTGCTGGATTCCATCACAAGACTGGGACGTGCGTACAACACGGTGGTGCCCAGCTCCGGCAAAGTGCTCACAGGTGGTGTCGATGCGAACGCGCTGCAACGTCCGAAACGGTTCTTTGGCGCTGCCCGCAACATCGAAGAAGGCGGATCGCTCACCATCATTGCGACGGCCCTGATCGACACCGGTAGTCGGATGGACGAGGTGATCTTCGAAGAATTCAAGGGCACTGGCAATTCCGAGATCATTCTCGACCGTAAGGTTTCTGACAAGCGCGTGTTCCCCTCGATCGATATTTTGAAATCTGGTACCCGCAAGGAAGAATTGCTGGTTTCCAAGACCGATCTCACAAAAATGTTTGTGCTTCGACGGATCCTCAATCCGATGGGTACAACGGATGCGATAGAGTTCCTTCTTGGAAAGTTGAAGCAGACCAAAACAAACAGCGAGTTCTTCGATTCGATGAACGCCTGACTTTGGCTGCCGGCAGGTTATTCCTGCGCTATGAAGTTCCCGATGGCTGATCGTGACACGATATTCGCTCTAGCTTCAGGTACTGTGCAAGCGGGTGTTGCGGTTCTTCGTATCTCGGGACCAGAATCTTTCAAGTGCTTGAATTCATTAATAAAAACAAAAGTCACTAAGCCCAGATTTCTTGAGCTGCGCACGCTTTACGATCAAGATGCGAATGTATTGGATAAGGCCCTGGTTGCGGTGTTCAACGAAGGTGCCAGTTTCACAGGTGAACAGTCTGCGGAAATCCACTGTCACGGCAGTCGGGCTGTCATAACCAAATTGCTGGATGTTCTTGGTGAGTTCGAGGGGTGTCGACTGGCCAAACCAGGGGAATTTACCAGAAGAGCATTCGAGAACGGGCGCATCGATCTGATCGAGGCTGAGGGGCTTGCTGATCTCGTTTCGGCGGAAACAGAGCTGCAGAGACGACAGGCCATCACTGCTTTTACTGGCGCACTTTCTGACCAGGCTTCGATGTGGCGTGAGGAACTGATAGAGGCGCTGGCGTTGCTGGAGGTCACCATCGACTGGTCAGACGAGGATGTTCCGGAGGATGTGACCAACGAGGTGTGCGAAGTCCTGAACCGTTTGCGCGCGGCGATGGCAGAGGTCCTGTTGGCTTCGGCGTCGTCAGAGCAAGTGCGAGACGGATTTGAAATCGCCTTTGTGGGCGCACCTAATACTGGCAAGTCAACTTTGCTGAACGTCCTCGCAGGGCGTGACGCTGCCATCACGTCTGAGGTAGAAGGAACGACACGAGACATTATTGAACTGAGATATGATTTGGAGGGTATTCCTGTTTGTTTTCTTGACATGGCAGGTATTCGAACATCTTCGGACTTTGTCGAGCAAGTTGGAATTGAGCGAGCAAGAGAACGGGCAAGCCGGGCAAGCCTTAGGGTCTTCATGAACTGTGCGAATGTGGCTTCTAGTGGAGAAACCGATGACTTGCGACGTGATGGAGACATCTCTCTTTGGATGAAAGCTGATCTGTCATCCGGACCGGGTGATGTTGAAGTTTCTGCTCATGACAAATCAGGGATTGATTCGTTTTTGGCTTTGCTGAAGACACGCTTGCAGCCAAGATCGTTTTCAGACGCTATAGTTTCGTCCAAGCGGCAAAAGGAATCAATCTCTGGCGCGATATCGGCGATAGAACGAGCCAAGTTGCAGCTCGATAAATCACAGCTTGAGATATCTGTTGAAGAGTTGAGGACAGCAAGCCGACATATGGAAGCGCTATTTGGTCGAGTTTGCACGGAGGACGTTCTAGGCAAAGTGTTTTCCACATTTTGCCTTGGAAAGTAGGAGGTGTTTCACGTGAAACACGATGTAGTTGTGGTTGGTGGCGGGCATGCGGGAACAGAAGCTGCTCTTGCGAGCGCACGTATGGGCGCCGATACAATTCTCATCACCCATCGCATTGATAGATTAGGAGAAATGTCGTGTAATCCCGCTATGGGCGGGATCGGCAAAGGCCATCTCATTCGAGAAATTGATGCACTCGATGGCCTGATGGGGAGGGCTGCGGACTACGCTGGAATTCAGTTCCGGTTGTTGAATAGAAGAAAGGGACCTGCAGTTCGCGGACCCAGAGCCCAGTGCGACCGGGACCGATATAAGCAGTTCGTTCAGAGCCAGGTATCACAGCAAGTCAACCTAACGATTATTGAGTCTGAGGTCACGAGCCTCCTGCTTTGCAATGACCGTGTGACCGGTGTCTGCTTGAGCGAAGGATCACAGGTTCACGCACATGCGGTGGTCCTCACCACGGGAACTTTTTTACGCGGTGTAATACATATTGGGACAAAGACATTTGAGGGAGGTCGAAAGGGCGATCCTTCCTCTATTTCATTGGCATCTCAGATTGACGACCTGGACCTTACCTTGGGCCGGCTCAAGACTGGAACTCCCCCGAGGATAGACAAAAACTCAGTTGATTTTAGTAATCTGTTGCCGCAGCCAGGAGACAAACGCGCAGAAATGCTGTCGTTTGTCTCGAAGCAACCTGTTGCGCCTCAAACAGAGTGCGCAATTGCGCGAACGAGCGCAAAAACACACGAAATAGTTAGGAAAAACCTCGATAAATCAGCAATGTACAGCGGTCGCATCGGTGCTAAGGGACCAAGATATTGTCCCTCAATTGAAGATAAAGTAGTTCGATTTGCAGATAAGCCCGATCACCAGATTTTTCTCGAACCGGAGGGCCTGAATAGCAACGCAATTTATCCGAACGGTCTTTCGAACTCCCTTCCTGAAGAAGTTCAAGAGCAGCTCCTGCATTCCATTGAAGGATTGACTCACGCTCAAGTTTTGCAACCTGGTTATGCCATCGAGTATGACTATGTTGATCCGCGATGCCTCCTGCGTTCCTTGGAGGTTTCCAGATGTCCTGGCTTGTATCTAGCCGGTCAGATAAATGGCACCACAGGATATGAGGAAGCTGGAGCTCAAGGGATAGTTGCGGGCATAAACGCAGTTAGAAGTGTTAGAGACGAAGATCCTGTAATTTTTGATAGAGCCGATGCATACATTGGAGTTCTCATCGACGATCTTACGTCGCTGGGCGTATCCGAACCGTACAGGATGTTTACGTCTAGAGCCGAGTATCGATTGCTTCTCCGAGCCGACAATGCAGACCAGCGCCTTACGATGAAAGGGTTCGAGATCGGCTGCGTCGATGAGCAGCGATGCGAAATCTTTGAAAAGAAGTCTGAGAAGTTGGATGTTGGTAGGAAGCTGATGAAAGATACTATTTTCTCGGGGTCGGACCTGGAAGAGTTGGATGTCGAGGCAGCAAATGATGGGAGACTCCGATCAGCCTATGATCTTCTCGGACAGCTCGATGATGCATCTGAGGCTTACAAGCGCCTTCAAACAAAATTTGAAAGCATCAGCAGTGATGTTCTCGAAGTCCTTGCCGCGGAGGCCAAGTACGAACCATACATTCGCCGACAACAAGCTGATATTGATCAAATGCGCAAAGACGAGTCACGTAGTTTTCCTTCAGATTTTGATTTTTCGGGCGTCGTTGGTCTTTCAAATGAGACGCGCCAGAAACTTTCAGAGCGGAAACCGGAGACAATTTCTCAAGCAGCTCGTATTGAAGGAGTGACCCCGGCTGCTCTAACGCTGTTGATGCATTACCTTCGACGGAAGTCCAACGCGGCCTAGATTGAATGACCCGAACAGAGAACGTAAATCAATGGGATGTTTCACGTGAAACCATTGCCGATCTCTCGATCTACGCCGAACTACTGCTCAAATGGAATGGAAAAATAAACCTGATCAGTAAGCGGTCTGAATTGGAAGTCTGGTCACGACACATCGAAGATTGCCTCCAACTTTTTCCTCTTCATTCGCGAGCAAAAGGCAGCTGGTTGGACATCGGCAGCGGCGGAGGCTTTCCGGGCTTGATTTGTGCAATCGCTGCAAAAAACGAACGTCAACAGCTTACATTCATTCTGGTGGAAAGCGATGGCCGAAAGGCCGCATTCCTCTCCGAAGTCGTCCGCACTTTGAGTCTCAACGTCGAGGTGATCACAAAGCGGATCGAGGAAGTTTCACTACCACCTCAGGAGGTTCATTTCAGCCAGAGCAGTCGCATCTCTTAGTGTCCTCCTGCGCTATTCAGTTCCCTTCTGCAGCAAGAACACTTGCCTTCTTTTCCTAAAGGGTGCTGGGGCAATCGAAGAAATTGAAGAGGCGAAGAAATCTTGGTGCTTCCACTGCGATTTGATTCAGAGTAAGACGGATACCTCCGGAACAATTCTCAGACTTAGGGGGCTTCGTCCGAGATGACATCCGATCATCAATCTGACATTGCGCACAACCGCCGGGTTTTGGCCATCGTGAATCAAAAAGGCGGTGTTGGAAAAACAACGACCGCGATCAATCTAGGGACGGGTTTGGCAGAGGCAGGAAAGAGCTGTCTTGTTGTTGATCTGGATCCTCAAGGGAACGCATCGACTGGCCTTGGTGTGTTTGGTTCGAACAGAACAAGAACGACGTATGACGTTCTCACCGAAGGGCTCATGCTGTCATCATCGGCTCAACCCACATCAATCGAGAACCTCTCTCTCGCGCCAGGCAGCATCGACCTATCGGGTATCGATGCAGAGCTTATGGATGACACTGACCGCGCCTTCCGTTTGAAGAAGGCATTTGGAGCGGGAACGCCAGATTCGGTTTCGGACAAATTTGACTACATCTTGATTGATTGCCCACCGTCTCTTTCAATTCTGACAGTGAACGCAATGGCCGCCTCTTCAGGGTTGATCGTCCCGATGCAGTGTGAGTTCTTTGCGCTCGAAGGGCTAAGTCAGTTGCTTGGCACGGTGCGCCGTCTACAGAAGTCCGTGAACAACGCACTGCGCATCCATGGGATTGTCTTGACCATGTTCGACCGTCGAAATCGACTTTCCTTCCAGGTTGAAGAAGACGTCCGCAAGAACCTCGGTGATGTGGTGTACCAAACTGTCATCCCGCGCAATGTGCGCCTTTCGGAGGCGCCCAGCTACGCGATGCCTGCGTTGATCTATGATCGTGATTGCGCGGGCAGCGTCGCTTATCGGCGACTGGTCCGAGAGATCATCGAACGTGACGAGACAAGCATGGCAGCCTGAGGGAGATCGGAGTGACCAAGGTCGACAAGAAGCGATTGGGACGTGGGCTTTCGGCTCTTCTGGGTGATATCGAGAGTATCGCAGACGAGGCCGACGCCGTTGCGGTGACTGACAAGAACAGTCCGCAAAAGTCATCACCATCGATGATCGCTATCGATCTGATCAATGCAAATCCAGATCAACCTAGACGCGATTTCACGGACACCGACCTTGAAGAACTTGCGGATTCTATTCGGCAGCATGGTGTCATTCAACCTGTCCTGCTCCGCCCAGATCCAAAGAAAAAGAATAAATATCAGATAGTTGCGGGTGAGCGGCGGTGGCGTGCTGCGCAACGAGCCCAGATTCACGAGTTGCCAGCGATTGTAAGAGAACTAGATGACGGAGACGTGCTCGAGCTGGCAATAATCGAGAATGTTCAACGCGTTGATCTGAATCCGATCGAAGAGGCAAGCGGATATGCTCAGCTGATAGAGCGTTTTGGGCACACCCAGGAAGCACTGGCCAAAGCAATTGGGAAAAGCCGCAGTCACCTCGCAAACATGATGCGGTTGCTGAATTTGCCTGAAGAGGTGCGCGCGCATGTGCAGCGGGGCGTACTGTCGGCTGGTCATGCGAGAACGCTGATCAATGCAACGGATCCGGTGGCGCTGGCGCAACGGGCGATCAAGGAAGATCTGAGCGTGCGGCAGTTGGAAACACTGGCTCGGGAGTCCAAACCGGAAAAGACCAGGAGACGGAGTTCGGCGCCGCAGGAGAAGGATGCAGACACGCGCGCTCTGGAAGGGGATCTCACTGCAGCAATCGGCATGCGTGTAAGTATCGATCATCTCACTGCCGATGGCGCAGGCGAACTGCGTATCCGTTACAAGTCGCTCGACCAACTGGACAAGATTTGTCAAAAGCTGGGCGAGTAGCCGAGGCTCATCCGTGTCCGGACATCATTGAAAGGCGCAGCACGCATCGCTCCACGATTGCTTGCTCCGGAGAGAGCCCACTGCTCCTCAGTCGCTTGTCCGCTTCATAGATCAAACGCATGGCCATTTCGGTACGGCCCGACCCCCAGCGTCGGGCTTGTCTGGCAATCGCTGTCCGACGGGGGCCATACAATGGCGGGCGCAGATCGGACAGACCGACGTCGATTCCGCCGGGTGAGGAACATATGCGGTGCAGAGTTCGGAAGTGCCGCGCCGCAGACAACACGATCTGGACAGGTGTCACCCCGCTAGAAAGCGCTCGACGCAGATGCATGACCGCGCGCTGAGGTGCGCCGTCTGCCGCGGCTGCGACCAAGGCATCCGTATCTGCGTCCTGTTCTCTGGGAACAAGCGACGCAACCAGATCAACATCGAGCTGCTTTCTTTGCTCCGCGCCCGCCAAGCACAGGAGTTCAATGAACTTTGCAACGGCTCCGTGGCTCATTGTGTTGGCAGACTCAGCGGCGAGAGCAAGCGCCTCGTCTGACATCCCGGCACACATGCCCTGGGCCTTCATCCGATTTGCGAAGTCCTGAGGTCCGATGGCTTCGGGATACACACCCAAAGATACAAAGGCGTCGCGCGCTTCGAAGAGCTTCCTCAGACTCGATCGAGCCGGTAGGGACCCGGCGCACACGACGAGATGATTTTGCTCGAGATCTACCTCAAGGATCGCATCCTTTAGTGATGCGGTCAGACCGTCTGTACCACCCTCGATCAAGACGACCTGCGTGTCGCTGAAGAAGCCGCGAGCGCGCAAAGCGTCACTCACAGAGGCAGGATCCTTTCGAGCCGTAGCCACTGCAAGCCGGACGAGGGCAGTCGGATCGTACCCGTCACCGAGAACGGATGTTACAAGTGTCGCGCAACGATCACTCACAAGACTTTCATCGGGTCCGTGGATGAGGACAACCCGTACGTCCTCAGTCGGAGCAGAGCAAAACCGCGTTGCGGCAGCGCCCGAGAGCTTCACTAAGCTTGTGCCTTGACTGTGCGTGCGCGGCCCAAGATACCTCGGGCAACGCGTTCACCCAAGTCTCTTGCGAGACGACGTTCCACATCCAGGCGGGTCTGGCGCGTCGCGAACAAGTCTGGTGTGGCATCATAGCCTGATTGCGTCACAGAGCGGCTTTGCAGCACCGGACGCCGATCGGGAAGGCGGTAGAGCACCCAGTCAGCCTCGACCAGCAATGTGATCCGGGTGACGGAGTTGTCCTGCTCGATGGCGAGCCCCTGCTCAATCACGCGTGTCGCGACTTCAAGCCGGTATTCAGCTGCCTCGGTCCGACCGAGCCTGTCCTCAAGGCTCCGCACCATGAAGTAGCCGAACCGGTCATCGACCTCAGGAAGCTCTATGGTGCCGCGCAAAGTGGCCGCATCGCTTGTCTCCGCAAGCATGGGCCGGAAACAGCCTGACACCGCGACAGCTCCCGCGGTGAGCGTGAGAAAGCGCCGGCGGCGCATTCGACTCTCCTCAAACGACCACATTGACGATCCGTCCAGGCACGATGATCACCTTTTTTGGTGGACGTTGGTCAAGAAACTTCACGACCGAGGGTTCTTCCAGGGCCAAGCGTTCAATCTCGACGTTGCCAAGTCCAGGCACAACCGAGATTTGCGCACGCTTCTTGCCGTTGACCTGAACGGGCAACACGATCGTCTGTTCAGCGATCATGGTCTCGTCCGCCTCGGGCCATTTTTGGTCGACCAGCATGTCATTGTGGCCCAGCCGTTCCCAAAGCTCTTCAGCCAAATGAGGTGTCATGGGCGCCATGAGGCGTGTCAGTGTTTCCGCAGCTTCCCGTCTGGCAAAGTCAGCATCAGCACCAGTTGCATCCATGCGCCCCAGCGCGGCCGAGAGTTCATGAATCCGGGCAACGGCCTTGTTGAACCCAAACTCTTCTATATCGGTCGTAATCGCCGAGATGGTTCGGTGTGTCGCGCGACGCAACGCGTAGGCTTCATCCTTCATCTCCGCAGGCGCAGGTGTTCCCACCGGGCAGAGAGAGGCTTCGTCCAAGAGTCTCCAAACCCTTTGCAAGAAGCGCCAAGCGCCTTCGACGCCCGCGGTTGTCCATTCGACGTCGCGCTCAGGCGGGCTGTCAGACAGCATGAACCAGCGTGCGGTGTCCGCACCGTACTGCTCGATGATCTTCTCCGGATCGATGGTGTTGCGCTTGGACTTGGACATCTTCACGGACGGGCCAACGGTCACGATCCCGCCTGAGCCCGCCACCCGCGCTGAATCTCCGTCGCGTTCGACCTCATCCGGGCTGAGCCAGCGCCCGCTCTCGTCGCGGTAGGTTTCGTGGCACACCATGCCTTGCGTGAACAGCGCGTCAAACGGTTCTTCAGCCTTGAGCGGCAAATGGCCCGTCCGGCTCATCGCGCGGCAGAAGTAGCGCGAGTAGAGGAGGTGTAGAATGGCGTGCTCCACACCTCCGACATACTGATCGACGTTCATCCAGTACTCGACGTCGGCTGCCACGGTGGGCGTATCTGCATCTGGCGCCGTGAAGCGGGCGAAGTACCAGGAGGAGTCAACGAACGTGTCCATCGTATCGGTTTCGCGTTGCGCGGGCCCACCGCATATTGGGCAAGCCACATCTCGCCAGGTCGGGTGACGATCAAGTGGATTGCCCGGGTTTTCAAAGGACACGTCATCAGGGAGTTGCACAGGCAGGTCTGCCTTGGGCACGGGAACAGCACCGCAAGTTGCGCAATGGATGATCGGGATCGGACAGCCCCAGTACCGTTGCCGGCTAATGCCCCAGTCGCGGAGCCGGAACCGGGTCATTCCTTGCCCGAGTTCGCGCTCTTCGAACCAATCGATCGTCGCATCGATTGCAGCCTGGCTCGAAGCCTCACCGACACCGGCAAAGTGGTCTACGTATCGGACGGTTTCGGTCTTCGGCGGAACGAGAGCCTCTGTTCCGACATCCTGAGGATCGTTTAGCGCGAAGAAGGCGTTCCGGACGGGCAGATCGTACTTGCGCGCGAAGTCGAGGTCTCGTTGATCATGCGCCGGGCACCCGAAGACCGCGCCGGTACCGTACTCCATCAGCACAAAGTTACCGATCCACACCGGCAAGGTGCGCTCGGGCCAGACTGGATGCCGGACTTCGAGCCCAGTCGGCAGACCCTTCTTCTCCGCCTTCTCCAGCGCTTCTTCCGATGTTCCCATCTGGCGGCACTCGGCGCAGAAGCTTGCAACATCCGAATTCTCGGCTTCGATTGCACGTGCCAAAGGATGGTCTGGCGAAATCGCGAGAAAACTGGCGCCCAACAAAGTATCGGGTCGGGTCGAATAACACTGGATGGACTCAAGCCCTGCAAAGGGCACGAGCAGCGGAAAGCCGATCTCGATGCCCCGGCTCTTCCCGATCCAGTTCGCCTGCATCGTGCGGACTTTCTCCGGCCAGTCCTTCAGCCCATCGAGTGCGGCAAGCAGTTCGTCCGCCATGTCTGAAATGCGGAAGAACCATTGGGTCAGCTCGCGACGCTCAACCGGTGCGTCCGACCGCCAGCCGCGGCCATCGATCACCTGCTCATTCGCCAGAACGGTCTGATCAACCGGATCCCAGTTCACGACCGAGCTCTTTCGAGTGATGAAGCCCGCCTCGAGCATGTCAACAAACAGGGACTGTTGCTGACGTGAGTATTCTGGATCGCAGGTGGCCAGTTCGCGCGACCAGTCAATGCTCAGACCCAATGCCTTCAACTGCTCGCGCATTGCCGCGATGTTGTCGTAGGTCCAGGATTTGGGATGAATGCCGCGCTCCATCGCGGCGTTCTCTGCAGCGAGCCCAAAGGCATCCCAACCCATCGGATGCAGCACATTGAAGCCGCTGGCGCGCTTGTACCGCGCAATCACGTCTCCAAGCGTGTAGTTGCGAACGTGACCCATATGAATGCGGCCCGACGGGTATGGAAACATCTCAAGGACGTAGTACTTGGGCTTCGCTTGATCCCGTGCCGCCTGAAAGGCATTCGTCGAGTCCCAGGCGGCTTGCCATTTCGGCTCGGCCGTGCGTGCATTGTAGCGGGACATGCGAACCTCCCTTAGGCCCGGCTCCGGAACGGTAGGTCGGGCACAACGAAAAACCGCGCCCGTGATAGTCTGGGCGCGGCAGCAATTCAACGGTTGGACCGAGGTTCAGCCGGTCGAGTCTTCCGAAACCGAGGCGATCCGAATTTGCCGTGCGCGTGTCAGAATGGCGTCTTCCAACTTTCTCGGTGTCTCCGGGCTGACAGTTGCAGGTACCCAAGCCCCGCCTTCGCCCATGACTTCGCGGTAGACTGCAACACGCAGCGAGCTTGCGGCGAGTGTCGGATTGACCATGTAGGCCGTCACCTTGAAGCGCTCGTCGGGATTGCCGGGTGCCGCACCCCAGTCTGTTGCAATGACGCCCGTGAAAGGATCGGTCGACGACAGCGGCAAGAAGCTCAGCGTATCGAGTGAGGCTTGCCAGAGGAAACGATTGACCGGAAGGGCGCCATCGCGGTTCTCATCTGTTCCACCGAAGAACGATCCATCGCTCAGTGAACTGAGCGTGAAACCTTCGTCCCCAAAGATGCTACCGCCCTCATTGTTCCGATCCCGGAGCGGACCGGTTTGGACCGTTGTCTGTTCTTCCTTGGCGGCATACTCGTTCGAGCTGCCGCATGCCGCAACGATGCCTCCGAGCGTACCGAGCGCCAGTAGCCGTGCGGTTGCTTGCATCGAGCCGATTTTCATCTCGTGTCTGCCCTCCGACTCAGGTTTTACTGCGTGCTACGGTGTTCGCAGAGCTTGCACGTGCACCGCGCTTTGGCGACTACCTAACACAGCGTTTGGCACCGCGAAAGCGCTGAGCAGGTTTCATGCAGAGATAGCAAGAGAATTCATGTTGCAAAACTGCACCGAAACGTTACGAGAGTTTCCCTATACCTTGTCGCGGCGATTGACGGCCTGCTGTGCATGCTTAACAAGGCGACAGGGCAGGAACAGCCCAGCGCACATCGTGCGGATAAACCGTGCGAAAGTAAGCAAACACACGTGTGACATCCAAAGAGGGACACCATGAAGAAAGTTCTCTTGGGCACCAGCGCCATCGCGCTCGCAAGTGCCTTTGCGACTTCGGCACACTCCGCCGAATGGGAAGTTAAGGTAGGCGGCTACATGGAGCAGCACGTCGCCTTCGCATCTTCTGACGGCGACAATCTGGGCGATCCGGGCGACGTTGACGGCGTCGACTCCAAGCAGGACTCGGAGATCTTCTTCAAGCCTTCGATCACGCTCGACAACGGTATCAAGATCGGTGCCGACATCCAGCTCGAAGGTTTCCAGAACGGCGACCAGATCGACGAAAGCTTCATGTTCATCCGCGGCTCGTTCGGTGAGGTCCTTCTGGGCTCCGAGAACTCGGCCGGATACAAAATGTCCATCGTTGCGCCTGACGTGACCTACGTCAACGCGTCTTCGAACTCGCTGGCCTCGTTCATTCCTTACTCGGGCGGTAGCCAGGGTGCCAACCTGTTCCGCGCGACACTGGGTTCGACCTTCATCGAGAACCTCGCGAACAACGACGCCCAGCGCATCACCTACTTCACGCCGCGCTTCGCAGGCCTGCAGCTCGGTCTGTCGTATGCCCGCGACGGAAACCAGGACAGCAACACCCAGATCAACTGTGCCGGCGCCGCCTGTAACTTCTTCGACGTTGGTGTGAACTACGTGAACTCGTTCGGTGGGTTCGACGTTGCAGTCTCCGGTCAGTACGGCATCGCGGACACCGACGGTGCAGTCGCAGGTGACCAGAACAATGCTCAGGTCTGGTCGGCTGGTGCATCGTTCGGCTTCGCCGGTGTGACCATCGGTGGTTCGTTCAACGAACAGAACAACGGTGGTAACCTCGACGGTATCTCGTACGACGCTGGTGTGTCTTACGAAACCGGTCCCTGGGGCTTCTCGTTCACCTACCTGCACGGTGAGAACGAAGATAACGAGAACTTCAACACCGGTCTCGCAGGCGGCAACACCGAAGAAGAACTTGACATCTTCCTCGTCGGCGCGCGCTACAACGTCGCCAAAGGTGTCGGTGTCGGCCTGTTCGGCGCCTATGTCGTCTTCGAAGAAGAATTCGGCGATCCGAACTCGTGCGGTGCTGTTGTGTGTAACAACGGCGGCGACGACGTCGACGGCTTCGTGATCGGCTCGAGCCTCAAGATCAGCTTCTGATCTTTCGACCATTCGAATTCGGGGGAGGGGCTTTCGTCCCTCCCTCTTTTTTTGTTAAGACCGGTCTCGATCCCGCCCTGCTTCAGGACCGTCCGGCGCATGAAGTCGATCATCTGGCTCGCCTCTTACCCTAAGTCGGGCAACACCTGGTTGCGCGCCTTTCTGGCGAACTATGTGTTCAACACAAAAGAACCCGTACCGATCAATCAGATCCACCGGTTGGGCATGGGCGACTCCAGCGCCAATGCCTACAAGCGTGTTGCACCAGGTTTCAATCCCACCGATCCGCAGGACTGCGCGCGCCACCGGGACGCTGTTCTCAAAGGTATCGTTGGGAACAAGGCTGACGTGAACTTCGTCAAGACCCACTGCGAGAATGGAACGGCATTCGGGGTCACACTTGTGCCGAGCTCGATGACACGTGCAGCAATCTACATCCTGCGCAATCCGCTTGATGTCGCGCTTTCGTTCGCGAGCCACTATGGCAAGAGCATTGACGAGACGATCGAGGGACTTCGACGCGACGACAATGTGCTTCTCGGGGACAGCCAGAACACATTCCAGTTCCTAGGAAACTGGTCCAATCACGTCCTGGGATGGACTCGTGCCAGGGGCTTCCCGGTGCTGACGTTGCGCTATGAGGACATGCAAAGCGATCCCGCCGCCACCTTCCGCCTTGCGCTTGAGCACATCGGATTGCCAGTTCAGGACGAGCGACTGGAGCGCGCAATTCGCCACTCTTCCTTCGAAGAACTCCGGCGTCAGGAAGACAAGTCGGGCTTCATTGAAAACTCGGCCAACCAACAGCGCTTCTTTCGGGCCGGTCGCGTGGGTCAGGGAAAGTCAGAGCTATCCGAGACTCAGATGGAGCGGCTGCGCGCCGATCATCGTTCCGTTATGAAACGCTTTGGCTACTTGGGAACCTAATGTCGTCTCCGCAGAACACCCTCGTCTGGCTCGCCTCCTATCCGAAATCGGGCAACACCTGGCTGCGCGCTTTTCTGGCGAATTATCTGAGCGATCAGGACGGCCCCATCGACATCAACCAGATGCAGCACATCAGCTTCGGTGACAGCTCGCGCCCTGCGTTCGAGGAGTTGAATGGCGGCGCACTCGGAATGATGCCCATCGACGGCTTGCTCGACCTGCGCACCCGTCATCTAAGACGCATCGCAGGCGGAGCCGACGTCAACCTTGTGAAGACCCACTTCGCGAACACCAAGCTTTTGGGGCATTGGACAATCCCTGCCGAGTTGACACGCCAGGCAGTCTACCTGGTGCGGAACCCGCTCGACATGGTGATTTCATACGCAGATCACTGGGGGATGTCGGTGGATGAGATTGCGGATCTCATCTCAAAGCCGACCAATGGCGTGCCCGCGTCACCGAAGACGATCCAACAGTATCTCGGGAATTGGTCAGAGCATGTGAAGGGATGGTCAGGCGAGACGCAATTCCGTGTCCTCACACTGCGATATGAAGATCTCCTTTCAAATCCCGAAGCAATGTTCGAGAAAGTCGTGAACCATATCGGATTGCCACTCGACAGCGGAGCCCTGCGCCAGGCTGTTCAATTCTCGCGCTTCGATGTGCTGCAATCCCAGGAACAAGCCAATGGTTTCGTCGAACGCGGACAACCTCAGGTGCGGTTCTTCCGCAGCGGCACCCACGGACAATGGCGCGAGGTCTTGACGGAGGCGCTTGTCACGCGGATCAGCCGAGACCATGCTGAGGTCATGCGGAAGTTCGGGTATCTCTAATGTCCTCGCTGCAGCGCATCATCTGGATCGCATCGTTCCACAAGTCCGGGAACACCTGGACCCGCGCCTTTCTGGCCAACTACTTCGCCCCGAAAGGCAAGAAGGTCTCGATCAACGAATTAATGAGCATCACCACCACCGATGTGCGCCAGGATTGGTACGACAAGGCGGCGGGAAAGCCCTTTCAAGGTGAAATCTTCGATGACTCCATTGCCCTTCGTCCGAAGGTGCAACGGATGATCGCCGCGTCGAAACCCGGGCATCACTTTGTCAAAACTCACTCCAAGATCGACCGCATCGGGCCGATTGACCTGATCTTGCCCGAGGTCACGGCCGGTGCCATTTACATCATGCGAAACCCCTTTGACATCGTACCATCATACGCGCGCCATTCTGCGGCGCCGATCGATCGCACGATTGAGAACCTCTGCGATCCCAAAGCCCTCACGGCGTCGGACACGAAGATTTTCGAGGTGCTCGGTCGCTGGGACGATCACATCCGCAGCTGGCTTGAAGCGCCAGGTCTTCACCGCCACGTGATGCGATATGAAGATATGCTGGCCGACCCCGAGAAGGCATTTCGTGCGATGCTGAGTTTCCTGGGCGTGCCGATCAATGATGGACAGCTCCGACGCGCCATTCGCGCATCAAGTTTCAAAGAATTGCGCCGTCAGGAAGCGGTCATGGGTTTTCGTGAGCGTCCCACGGAGATGGAGCGCTTCTTCGTCAATGGCCGGCAAGGGGGTTGGCGGGAAGCGCTCTCGTCGTCGCAGGTATCGGTCATTCGCGAGGCGTTCCTGCCGACGATCGAACGCTACTACCCGGAGATGTTGGCTCAGACGGCGGAAGCGGCGGCCGAGGGATGAGCGGTTTGACGGATGTCGCGGCCAGAGTCGCAACTGCTGCCGAGACGGCAGGGCGGGATGCCAGCTCAATAAAGCTGATCGCTGTTTCTAAGGTTCAGCCCTTGGAAAGGGTCGAGTCCGTTCTGGACGAAGGCCATCGTATTTTCGGAGAGAACCGTGTGCAGGAGGCGGCTGGTAAGTGGCCTGACTTTCGTGCGCGCTATCCCGGTGTCGAAGTGCATCTCATCGGACCACTGCAGACCAACAAAGTGCGGCAGGCCGTCGAACTCTTCAACGTGATACACTCGGTAGATCGTCCGAAGTTGGCAGCCAAACTCGCGGACGTTTTCGCCGAGACAGGCCAGGCGCTTCCCTGTTTCGTGCAGGTGAACACCGGCGATGAAGGTCAGAAGGCAGGGTGCCAGCTGGAGGACGCCGACGATTTTGTAGCGGCGTGCCGATCCGAGTTCGGATTGCCGGTGATTGGCCTCATGTGCATTCCGCCGGTGAGTGAAGAACCCGCCTTGCACTTTGCGCTTCTCGCAAAGATTGCAGAGCGAAACGGTCTCTCTGGGCTGTCGATGGGAATGAGCAGTGATTTTGAAACTGCGATTTCCCTCGGCGCCACCCACATCCGCGTGGGCTCGGCTCTTTTCGGTGCCCGCGACTACGGCTGATCCTCTGAGCGTGTCGACCACCGACAGGCAGCTGGCCCGGAACTCACGGAAACTCGACGTGTTCCAGTGGAACGATTCCCAGATTGCCTGTATGTCATACGTCGGTGTAGCGCGTATGGGTTAGAGGCGAATGGCGTCGAAAACGAAGTCGAAGGCAAAGGCCAAACACCCATCGTTTTGGCGGAAGCTTCTGGCTGCGCCTGGTCGGTTCCTTCGCGGCATGTTGCGTTTGCTTTGGGGCTTCACATGGCGTGTCGGGCTCGTGATTGCCCTCGGGCTGGCCGCAACCACTGCGTACTACTACACGGTTCTTCCCGCACCTGACCGTCTGTTCGATGCGCGCGGTGCGGGCTCGGTCACCATGCTTGACCGCCACGGCGACGTTTTTGCCTGGCGCGGCGAACAATATGGCGGTGAACTTCGGGCGGGTGAAGTCTCTCCGCATCTGGTCAATGCTGTGATCGCGGCGGAAGACCGGCGGTTCTATCAGCACTTTGGTCTCGATCCGCGGGGGATTGTCCGGGCGCTTGTGGTGAATTTCCGCGCTGGGCGGCTTGTGCAGGGTGGCTCCACATTGACCCAGCAGGTTGCGAAAAACGTCTTCCTCGACGCAACCCGCAGTCTCGAGCGCAAGATCAAGGAAGTGCCGATGGCACTGGCGCTCGAGCTGAAGTACGCCAAGGAGGAAATTCTCTCCGTTTACCTCAACCGGGTTTACCTGGGAGCTGGCACCTACGGATTTGAGGCAGCGAGCCAACGCTACTTCGGCAAGTCAGCGCGCGTGCTCGATCCGGCAGAGGCGGCGATGCTCGCAGGCCTTCTACGCGCCCCGTCGCGCTATGCCCCGACCTCAGATCTGAGCCTCGCGCAGGGGCGGGCCAGCGTGATCGTCCGGCTCATGGAGGAACAGGGATTTCTCACCGAGGAACAGACGATCAGGGCGCTGGCGACGCCGGCGGTACTCAGCACCGCCGCGGCGGCACGGGCTGGTGGGGCATTCGCAGACTGGGTCATGGAAGAAGCGCCGTCGTATCTCACCGATCAGACATCGGAAGATGTGCTGATCAAGACCACGTTCGACCCTGAGATCCAGCGCGCGGCAGAGGAAGCGCTCGCACGTGTCTTTGATACGAAGGTCCGCGAAGGCAGCGAGGCAGAAGCTGCGATCGTGGTGATGAGCTCGGATGGTGCAGTGCGCGCGATCGTTGGAGGTCGGGCGCATGGCCAGGCGCGCTTCAATCGCGCCACTCAAGCACTTCGTCAGACCGGAAGCGTTTTCAAGCCCATCGTCTATGCAGCGGCGCTCGAGGATGGGATGCGACCGTTTGATGTGGTAGATGATGCGCCGCTCACCATTCGTGGCTGGTCACCATCGAACTACACGGGTCGCTATCTGGGGCCGGTGACACTTCATGAAGCGCTTGCGAAGTCGATCAACACCGTTGCGGTGAGGGTTTCGGAACGCACTGGGCGAGACGAGGTGCATCGGATGGCTGAGCGCCTCGGTCTCACCACTGCGATCGCCCCCGGACCAGCGGTGGCGCTGGGGACATCAGAAGCAAAGCTGATCGAGATGACCGGTGTTTTTGCGACCATCGCGAATGGCGGGGGCCGCGCAACGCCGCATGGTGCGCGCGAGATCGGTTTGCGCGGTGACGACCGCGCTTTAATTTCTCAGACGCCCAGGAACGCCGAGACCGTGCTCTCGGCGGAAACCGCAGGCCTCCTCACGCACATGCTGATGGGTGTTGTCGACGAAGGCACAGGAAGGCGGGCGCAGCTGGCGGATTGGGAGGTCGCAGGTAAGACCGGCACGACCCAGAAGGCACGCGATGCTTGGTTCATCGGTTTCACGGCGGACTACGTGGCGGGTGTTTGGATGGGCTATGATGACAACCGCCCGCTCACCGGCGTCACAGGCGGTGGCCTCCCCGCGGAGATCTGGCGCGAGACCATGGCGGCCATTCATGTCGATCGGACGCCGCGGCCGTTGAACTTCATCGCGCCGCGACCGGCTGAGCGCATTGTCATGGCGCCGGGTTCGGGGAAGCCCGGAGGCCCGACACTGGTCGAACGCGTGTTCCAGGATGTGTTGCGTGGACTTGGGGCCGGAGATGACGGTGGGCGCCGAGCCGATTTTGATCCCATTGGCGACTCAGATCGTCGCTAGTTCTTGAAATCGTAGGCGTGAAGTGTCCGGCCTTCCCGGCGCAACCAGTCGCGTGACACGTCGAAACCCGGTCGCAGCTCGTCAACGAGGGACCAGAAACGCTTTGAGTGGTTCATCTCGCGGAGATGTGCGGCTTCGTGTGCCGCGACGTACTCGAGGACGTGGCGTGGTGCCATCGCGAGTCGCCAAGAAAAACTCAGTGCGCCACGCGATGAGCAGGATCCCCAGCGCGACGTGGTATCTCGCAGTGTGATGCTCTCGACACGCTTGCCAAGTTGCCGGGCATAGCTCCGCGCTGCGGGCAGAAGCAGATCGCGTGCGCGGGTCCGCAGCCACGCCGCAACCCGGGCGCCTTCAGCACCGACGCCGCGCAGGGTCAGGTGATCGTCTTCGAGCTCGGGTGGACTTCGTTTGCCGTCAACAACACGGATGCGGACGAGTTTTCCCTCAATCGGAATCATCGTCCCATCTTTGATCAAGGTGCGAGCGGGTTGACGATCAAGTGCGCGGCGCAGCCAATCCCGGTTTGCCTCGAGAAAACATTCGGCTGAACGAATGTCCGTTTCCGATGGAAGTGTTAGCACGGGTGCATGACCTGGCAGTCCGAGACGAAGCGTGAAACGGCGTGCTCGCGCGCTTCGGACCAGGCGGACTTTGCACGGTGGGTCTTGAAGCTGAATCTCGCTCATGAATGACAGACTCGCAGGTCTGCTGTGTCATGTCACCCCTCGACCGAAGCGCGCCGATCCCGAATGAAGTCACGGATTTTGGGCTGGATGTAGCTGCGGAATCGCGACCCGTTGAAGACCCCGTAGTGCCCGACCTTCTTCTGCTCGTAATGCAGCTTCATTTCGGATGGAAGATTGGTGCACAGTTTCTGCGCTGCTTTTGTCTGACCCCGCCCGGTGATGTCGTCCTTCTCGCCCTCGATGGTCATCAAACCGATATCGGTGATCGCAGCTGGGTCGATCAGAATATCCCGATGCTTGAACTCGCCCTTGGGGATGAGATGCTTCTGGAACACCGTCTCGACGGTCTGAAGATAGAATTCGGCGGTCAGATCCATGACGGCCAGGTACTCGTCGTAAAAGGCGTGGTGAGCGGCCGCAGAGTCCCCATCACCCCTCACGAGGTTCTGGAACTGGTCCACATGAGCGTCCATGTGGCGATCGAGGTTCATGGACATAAAACCAGAAAGCTGCAGAAACCCAGGATAGACTCTGCGCAGGAAACCCTGGTTCGGCCAGGGCACCATCACGATCACGTTTTTCCCGAACCAGCTTATCGGACGACTTTGTGCAAGACGATTGGGCTCTGTCTGGTTGATGCGAGTGTCAATCGGACTGCCCATCAAGATCATCGACGAGGGGCGATACCTGTCCTTTGCCGCCGCCATCAATGATCCTGCGACCAGAACCGGCACGCCGGGCTGGCAGACCGCCATAACGGCTGGTCGTTCGCCATCGGCACCCAGAAACTGGCAGAACTCAACTATGTAGTCGGTGTAGTCTGCCAGATCGAAGTTGCCCTCGGACAGCGGGACGTTGCGCGCGTCGATCCAGTCGGTGACGTAGACTTCATGCTCGGGAAGCATCGCCTCGACGGTGCCGCGCAGAAGCGTTGCAAAGTGGCCTGACATAGGTGCGACGATCAGGACCTTGGGATCGTTGCGACGTTCGATTGCATCGTCGCTGCGCCGGAAGTGGATCAGATCGCAAAAGGGCTTGGAAAGCACCGTCTCTTCAACGATCGGCACGGCTTTGCCGTCGATCTCGACTTCCAAAATGCCGAACTCGGGCTTTCCATAGCGTTTGGTCGCGCTCACGAACATATCGCAAGCAGCCGCCGTTGCGCGTGCTGGAATTGATATCCCGAAAGGATTGAACGGGCTCTTCAGCGCATGACTGCTGAAGCGCGCCATGGTGCGCATGGGCCCCATCGCGGCATGTGTGAGTTCATATGCGTGGTAGAGCACGGCAAACCCCTCGCAGTTCGGTCACTCTTCAGTACGTGCGGGAAGTTAAGCGGCGGGTAAAGCCGCCACAACCCCGATCCTTCGCAGATGCAAAAAACAGCCAAGCTTTGTGATGGATTTGTCAAAGGGGCAAACCATCGGTATTCGCTTGCAGACACGCTTTGTTTGTGGCATTCGCGCGTCTTCTCCAATCCTGCGGCGTTTCGGGAATTTACGAATGGGAAAGCCTGAATGGGGTGTAAAGCGTGCCTGTCTGAGTTGTGGAGCACGCTTCTATGATCTGCTGAACAATCCGATCACCTGCCCAAAGTGCGGGGCGATTTTTGATGTTGTCGAGCAGGCGAAGGCAAAAACCTCGCGCGCTACGGCGAAAGCGGCGGTTGCCCCTGTGGCGGCCAGTGAAGCTGTGGACGACGATCTGGTCGACGATGAGGATGAGATCGAAGAAGATGTCGAGGTCGAAAGCGTCGAGGACTCCGACGATCTCGACGATGATGCGGAGGAAAAGACTTCTCCAACGCTGAGCGACGAGGACGATGAAGAGATTGCCGATCTCGGTGAAGATGCCATCCTTGGCGAAGACAGTGACGACGATGTCAGTGGTGATGAAGATATCGACGACGATGATGACATCGAAGGTTTGGGCACTGTGATCGGGAAAGACGACGAAGATCGCTGAGTCTCAATAGGTGTTTTCGTCTTGATCTGGCCACGCGACAATCATAGGGTCGCGCGGCGCAGCAAATGTCCGAAATGACTGCTCGTGGGGCCATAGCTCAGTTGGGAGAGCGCTTGAATGGCATTCAAGAGGTCAGGGGTTCGACTCCCCTTGGCTCCACCAAGACACCTCGAAACCCCCGCACCGCCAACGCGTTGCGGGGGTTTTGCTGTCTGGTGAAACCCAGGAGAGCCGAACCCGTCACACGTACCTGTCACACATCGCCCGTCCTGGGTGGCCGTCATGACCGGCGTTCTGGGGCTCTGGAGATGAGGCAGAACATGGCAGCGCTACGACAGAGTTCCTGTTAGGATTCGATCGGTTACAGGGCGCAAGGAGATCAATCGATCCCTTCGCACGACTGACTATCGGCGGGCTGTTACACAAGCGCGTCACGCATGGAGTGAAATCCAACGGCTCTTCGACGAGGTCGATGCTCGTGTTGTGGTGGAGGGCGGCATGGCATTGGCCGACGACCGTTCAGGTTTGCAGGGATAGTCAGCTTCTCAGACCGAAAACGCCCCTTTGACTATCAACATTGTCTTACGTCGGCGCGAAGACCGCCTGCATCGAGCCAGGCAGTCCCTGGAAAAATGATTGTGACGAGAGCATCAGCGCCCGGTTCCGGGACGAGCTGCAGAACCGGGCGATCTTCTACTGGCTGTACGAAGTCCAGATCATCATCCAGGGCAGAAGGAAGCACTACAACTCGAAGCGCCCCTACAGTGCCCTGGGCTACCGCCCACCAGCACCCGAAGCCATCATCCCGATGGAAGCCAGGCCGATCATGCACTAACGCTCAAACCGGACCAGTCAGATCAGGCTCCCCGCTTGGAGAGGGCGATCCGCAAAGCATGTCATCCCGCGCCTTCCAACCATGGCGGAGAAAACAGGAACTGGATCAAAGGTGGTGTGCCCGCCCCGGAAAACCGACGAACAATAATTTTCTCGAGGTTTTCAACAGCCGTCTGGGTCAGGAATGTCTGAACGCATCAAGGTTCCTGTCGATGGATGACGCCCGGACGCGGATAAATAGGTGGAGAACCGACTACACTGATGTCCGACTGTGTTCGGAACTCGGAAACTTGACGCCGAGCGATTATGCAGCGCAACAGAACCACACCTGATAGGTCGCATGAACCTCTCACCACAGGCGGGGTTCGCTCCAAGACCATCAGCTTACATGGCCCTACACTCCGCGTTTCAAACTTGGAACATTGCAAGACCCTTTTGATCCGATGCTTCGCAATAAACTTTGATGCGCCTCCAGCATGCTGATCAGATCAGATCTTGCGTACCTTCCTGAGCAAAGACGAAGCCCACCACTTCCGTGGTGTGATTTGTCTCGGCGTTGAGTGATGTCTCTTCCTCGACAAAGACCGACACGCCCGACTCCGACGACGTCTGTCTGAGCGCAGCGGTGTCCAGACCATCCGCAGTCTGCATGTCAGCAAGAAAGATGAAGTCGTCGATTCCGTCGCTCGTGATTTCAAACGGGAGGTTCTTTACCGCGTTCGCGGTGGCGCCGACAGATAGGGTAGCACCGGTGCCTGTCTCGAGCGCAATAAAGTCGATCGTCTCCGAGGCGTGCACCTGATCGGCTGCCTCCTCCTCCTGCAAACGCACCGAGAAGCCGCTGGTTGTCACATCATCGACCCGTTCGGTGACCGGCTGGACATCATTGTCCGACGATACCTGCGCCAGCACGACAGGGGTCGCATCGAAACCTGTAAGTGCTACGCTGACCGAAGAAGTGTTTTGGGCAGTGGTCTGCCCGGCGACGATCGTGCGTCCGTCGGAGAGTTGATGCTCACCTTCGGTGGCGGCGAGCCAGGCAATAGTTTCAGTTGCATGGGCGCCGTCCAGATTGCCCCATTCCGTCATCTGGAACTCGAAGCCTGTCTCGGTGACGTTGCGGATGCGCACTGCCAGTGGCTCCGCGTCTTCAGTGCTTGGAGGCCCCATCACAACGATGGCGTTGGCAATTGGCCCATCGAATTCCACACTGTGCCATTCAGAGCGATTGTCCTGGGTGGTGGTGACCGAGCCGAACTCGATTCGTTTCGGTGCCGGTGCCGCCGCAAGAGAGACGTTGTCGATGTCGATGTCGCCGCTGCCAGACCCGTCGAAGAGGAACTTGACGTTCGTCTGGCTGTCATTGGCAGTGAAGGGCAGACTGTAGGGAGAGCTATTGCCCAGCTGCGCGCTGGTGTAGGTCGCCAGAACCTGGTCACCAGTTGTACTCTCGGCGATGACTTTCAACGATCCTGTGAAGTCACTGTACGCACCACCGGCATCAAAGCTCAACGCGTACTGCGTCCCTTGGATCGTTGTGACGCTTTGCTCCAACGTCTGGCCGCCGACGCTTGTCCAGCCGCCAAGCGCATAGGCATAACCGTCACCGCGCGCTTCGGTGGCTTCGAAGACACCGCTTGCCGTGCCCGTGGTCGTCCATCCCGCCGGGGTAGAGCCAGGACCTGTACCGGCTGAAATGTCCTCGAATGATCCGTTCACGATCAGGTCGGGTTGTGTTGCGTCATCAGCTGAAGCGGCCTTTACAGCGGTGCGGCCGCCGGTGCCGGGCCCTTCCCAGTCGAGGATCAGACCTGCCCCGCCGAGATTTTCGAAGTAGCGCACTTCAATATCAGCCTGGCCCGCAGCCAAGTTGACCGACGCCGTTTTGGTCACCATGCCATGCAGACCATCGTTGGTGATGACCTCTTGGCCATTGATGAAGAGCACGGAGCCGTCGTCCGAATTCAGGTAGAACGTGTAGTTGCCAGCTTGCGCCACATCGACCTTGCCAGTGATCCGGGCGGCGAATGTGTTGATTGGACCGCCTTCCCAGAAGCTGCCACCGCTTCGTGTGAACTGGATCTCTTCGATAAGGTCGACTGCAGCCTTGGGTCCGCCAAAATCGATCTCAGACAGCTGCGATACTTGTTCAATATCGTAAAATTCGGCCGAGAACATGCCACTGGGGAGCGGAACAGTCGGGCCTTGCGCGACCGTTACCGTAACAGTTGCAGTGTCTGTCGCCCCGGTCGGATCGCTGGTCGAGTAGCTGAAGCTGTCAGTCCCGCTGAAGTCAACATCCGGGACATACACCACCTCGTTGCCTACCAAGCTGGTCTGTCCGTTTTGTGCATCACCGACAGCTGTCACGAAGAGATCGTCGCCATCCTGATCGCTGTCATTGGCCAGCACATCAATGCTGACTGCAGTCTCGAACTCGGTCGCCGCAGTATCGTTGGCCGCGACCGGGGCGGTGTTGGCCGGTGGCGGGTTCCCGCCATCGACCAACGCGAGGTCGAACGTTCTCTGCGCGATAACCGCACCACCCGCACCGGTTTGCTCATAGGCTGTCACGGTGGCGCTGAAACTGTCCTGTGGCAGGGCACCGCCCCGGAAGTTGGTTCCCCCGTTGCTGTCACCGAAGAGCGCATAGGGTGCCGCATTCTCGGTCCTGGACTGCCCAGTCGAGAGTGCAAAGGTGACGGACCCGGCCGTTTCCCCGTTGGGCAGCCTTGCCTCGAGCGAATACTGGGCACCATTCAACCGGCTCGAGTCGATCTCGCCATTAACGATCTGGCCTAGGTTCTCATCTGTGTCGGCATTGATGAGATAGAGTTCAATTTCGTCCGCCGGTGGTGGAGGGGGAGGTGGTGGTGGCACCACGTCTTCGCCGTCAAAGCTCAGATACACGGGCGCGCTGACAGGACCAAGTGGCAGATTGTCGTTGGACGGATCGACCACCGAGGCCACAAATCCAAGCGGCAGCTCGGTATTGCCGTCGAACACGAACCCGTTCGGATCGTTTTCGTAGGTGAAGAGAGACGAGATGTCCCTCGATGTCTCACCTGCACCGAGGGTGATGTCGACGACCTGAAACTCGGCCGCATTGTTAACGGCGAAGTCCTCGTCTGCCAGGCGCTGTTCGATGATTGAGCGTGCATTGAACGCGTCGTTCTTCGTGGGCTGAAAGCCTTTGGTTAGAACGACCCGAATCGTCGCACCAGCCGGTCCGGAAACGACAACAATTGGGGCATCGCTGTACTCGCCTGTCCCGCCAGGCGGAACACCGTTCACCGTCACAGATGCAGACAACTCCGGCGAGGTCTGCGTCACCAGTGCCTGGGCGCCGGCCTGGCTACCATCGCTCATCAGTTGCCCGGTCGCGGTTGTGCCATCCGCAAAGAGAACACTGATCGTAGAGCCGATGAGCTCTGCCCCTGAAACGCCGCCGACATCCCACTGCGGCACCGAGCCGTTGGTGACCGCCCCTTTCTTGAAGCCTGCGAGCGAGTTCGGGTCCATGTCGATGCTGAGCCCGATCTGCTCGCCTGCAACGAAGCCCTCGGAACCCGCGCCATTCGCATCAAACTTCAGGAGCAGGCCGCGGTAGCCGCCTTGGGCGTTGTTCTGCGCGACACCGTCCGCAAAAAGTGGGTCCGCGTCGTTTTGGGTTGGCTGGAAAAACTCGTCGTATTCGGCAGGGCTGACCACCGATGTGCCGCCGGGGGTGTTGATGGTTAGCCCCTTGGCGACACTATCTCCGCCTGTACCGTCGGGATCGAAGACCATATCGCCGTAAAGCGCCGTCGATACGTCGAAATAGACCCCAACAATGCGGACATCGCCCGTGTTCTCGATGGTGAAGCTGTTGGCTCCGTAGTTCGACAGCTTGACGTTGTTGCTTCCCGGCAGGATCTTGACCAGAGCAGCCCCGTTCTGGGACGCATCAAAGACATCGGGCTTGTCGAACGCGGTCGAACCAAACGCTGCGGCGGCGTTCGCAGGTGTGTCTTGGTCCGGAATGTCGACAAAGTTCAGAAACACGGTCGCGGTCGCGCTTCTGCCTGCACCGTCGCTCACAGTGTAGTCGAATGAATCCGTGCCACTAAGGTCCAGATCTGGATTGTAGACGATCTTGCCGTTCTCGATGACGGTGGACCCGTTCGCCGGGTTCTCGACGGACACGAGTGTGAGCGCTCCACCCTCAGGGTCGCTGTCGTTCGCGAGGACGTCGATCGTCACGGGTTGGTCCGGGTTCGTCGACACGGTGTCGTCGTTGGCAATTGGCGCTTCATTGGGCAGCAGCGCATCGGGATCGATCCCCTGGAGCCGATACTCCCCAGCCTTGCGGACCAGAACGGCCCAGTCCTCCGTCGCGTCCTTGGGAGGGTTTCCAATGGAAACCAGTCCACCGCCCTGGGCGCTCGTCACCGAACCCTGGAGACCGGGTTCATCGCCGCGAGGATTGAACCAGACGATATCAAACTCACCGGTGAACGCTGACAGGTCCAGAGTCGCAGATCCGCCATTGGGCAGATAGATGACGTAGATCTCGCCCGGATTGGCGAAGATCCAGTCTCCGGTCTCGATCGTGGCGTCGTCGAGCGCGTTCATATCGTTGACGGGCAGTTGCTCCCAGAGCTTCCGTGTCGCTCCTGTCCAGGTGTAGGCGATGTCGCGGGTGCGGAAGTCGTCTTGGATGTAGTCTTCCTGGAAACTCGGGTACCAGCTCACCCCGGCAAGTTTGCGCGTGAGCATCTGCCACAGCTCGATCCGGTGCACTTTGTGCCATTCGGGATCGGCGTCTGTGCCAAATCCGCGGCTACCGTTCCAAGCCTCGTCCCAGTGGGTCGGAAAGGCCACCCCTTTTTCGACCTGAGGCTGATGCAGAAAGCTGTTGTAGGAGGAGTAGGCGCGTGGCGGGCCTGGCTGAATAGACGAAACCTCGAAAGCGCCCAGATCGTGCCCTTCGTTGTGCTGGGCAAGCCAAGTTGGACTGGAATAGGTGTGATAGGCCAACGGGTGCTGATAGGGATCTAGGGCCTTGATGTAGTTTGCGGCGGCAAGAGTGTCTGAAAGCGGGATCGTTGCCTCTTCACCATGGTTGAAGGTCACGGCGTTGTGGTGACCGAAACGCGCGATCATCTCGCGGTAGTAGAGCATGCGCTCGACCCCGAGCGTGCCACCGTTCAGAAAGGCATCATTCTCTCGTTCGAACAGAACAAACTGCAGCTCAATGCCTTTTTGCTGCATGTATTCGAAGAGGATCTCCCACTGCGCCAGCTTCGAGACGTCGTAGCTCCGGGTCAGCGGCAGATAGGGCTCGGCGGCTTCGTACTCCGTCCATGAGGGAACGTCCACGAGGCTGGGATCTGTCCACGGGCTGACATTTCGTGCATCGCCGGCGACAGAATTGAGCATCATGTAAAAGGAGTTCATCCCCTTCTCGGCAAAGTAGTTTACCGCACCGATGATGCCTTTTCCCTCGCCGTCCTTCCATGTGGGGTCGCCCTCGTTCCAGTCCTGAATGTGGGGCGTGTAGGCTTTAAGCGTGTCGACAGGAGCGTCGAAATAACGGCTGTCGTAAAATTCGGCAGAGAGAGTGTTGTCGAATCCGTCATAAGCAAGAAAGGTTTCTGGGCCGCCCACACCGCTCTTGACGAATGTCTTACCGCTGCCTTCGAAGCCCAGATAGAAATCGCCGTCATATTTGAGCGTACCATGCGCGCGCATGTCGTCGCCCGTCTTGTCAGACGCACCGACATAGAATGCGCCGGCCGCGCCGTCGAAGGACGCGGACGTGCCCGCATTGGGGTCAAGGCTCACCGCGACGTTCTCGCCGGTGCGGAACGACGCTTCAAATGTCCAGTTCCCGATCTCAGGTGGTGTGAAGTGAACCCGCCACACCGAGCCCGACGTGGCGCTGGTGTTCGCCGCATCACCATCTGCAGCAAAGAATCCGGGGACTCTGAGGACCTCGCCAGTGTCCGTGTTGGTGAACGTGACATCCAAACGATGATCGAGAAAGGTCGATGCCTGCTCGAATACCGATGGGCCCTCAAAATCTATTGTTATCTTGTGCCACTGCTTTTTCTCGCCAGTGACTGTCCCGCTCTCCATTGTCCCACGCTCCCCGCATTGCGCTAGCGCAGGCAACCTAATGCTCACCGAAATTCTCTGGCAAGTGAAACTTCGATTAATCAGAAGCCCTTTTAAATATTCAATTTAGGGTAGAGCTGTTAGCCGATATATGGGTGATGAAAAGATCGCTGTTCGGCGAAGAACAGAGCATCGCGTTGTTATAGATTCACGAGAGTGAGGTTCCGACTATTCATGTCAGCGGGGGATGCGAGTCGGTTTCAGAAATGTTTTGAAAATTGTGTCTGAGCCTATGACGCGACCCCGATATCGCAGTCACGGTTTGTGTAAGCGCAGATTTGCCATCGGTGGAAGGCTGATCGGGCTGAAACCTCCCCATGGTAGAAGCCAGCTTCGCAGGGACAATCGTTTCGAGCGCCGGTGGCTGGCAGGTTAGTGATGTGGGCGGACGGACGGTACTTAAGTGCTTGCGCCATTGCTCGACGAGCACTTTGGCCTCCGTCAGATCGTTTGAGAGTTCGACGTTGTGCAGCTTGTCGCGGAACCTGCCGTTGAAGCTTTCTTTATGGCGGTTCTCCCATGGACTGCCTCGCTCGATAAACAGGGTCTTCGCGCGCACCTTAGCGATGCAGTCTTGACTAGTATCCGTTCACGCGATCGACCTCATTGTCGAGCGGAGCGCCAGCGATGAATTTCTGCATGTTGCGCAGGAACAAATCGAGCGTGAGCGGCACATAACTTTCCCCGTCGTCAGCAGAGACGTGAGGCGTAATCAGCAAATTCGGCGTGCGCCATAGCCGTGACTCGGGTGCGATGGGTTCTGGCTTGAAGACGTCCAGAATCGCACCCTTGAGCTCTCCCAGCTCAAGTTTGTCGCACAGAGCACTGTAGTCCATTGCTGACTGTCGGCCCACATTGACGATCCCGCATGTCGGTTTGAGCAAGTCAAGGCGCCGCCGATCGATCAACCCGCGAGTTGCCGGTGTATCGGGCATTGCAAGATAGAGAACATCGGCATCCGGCAAGACCGCATCGAGCGCGTCGATCGCAACGGTTTCCTGGCACCCGGCAACTGGCACGCCTCGCCGATTGACACCGATGATCCGAGGTCCGAGGGGCGCGAGTTTCCTCGCGGCTGCACCTCCGAGACTTCCCGTTCCCAAGATGACGATCGTGGCTCCGGCGACAGGCGTGCTGTAGAGCGAGTCGTACCGTTGCCGATTTTGATTGGTCATGATTGCCGGGATGTGGTTGTGCAGCATCAGCACCGACATGAGACCATACTCCCCTGCCTTGTCGGCGTGGACGCCCTTGTTGTTCGTGAGGATGGTGCTCTCGGGAAGCCAATCGAGTGGGAGAAGATGCTCAACTCCTGCGCCAATGCAGTGGATCCATCTGAGATTAGGCGCTTTTTCCGCGAGACCCTCTGTCGGAAGATCCCAAGTCAGCAACACATCGGCCGAAGCAATCGACTCGTCGAAGTTCTCCTCGTCCCAGTCGGTTATCATCTCAACCTTCCTGGAAAGCTCGCCGAACCTTGTCAGGGCTGCCTTGAGCCGGGCGTCCGTTATCGTGAAAACTTCTTCTCCCTTCGCCGTGTTCGGAAAGGAGCCCGGAGCCCAGCGGTTGTTCTTGATATGAACACGGATTTTTCTTGGAGCATCACTCATTGGCGGTCCTGCTCCTCGATCGCCCTGAGGCTCTCGATAATGCGGTCATCTCGCTCAGCGAGAGCGAGTTCCTCGTGGGCGAATTGCATGTGCATGACCTGCCGCCCGATGGACTTCAGGAACTCACGGTCGCCATCTTCACGTGGCGGCAAACGCAGAATGCTGTCCTGGCCATACGTCCGAACGGCTTCTCCGGGGATTTGCTGTGGTTGCGGTGGCTCCTCTCCGTCAGCCAGCGCTCTCAGCAGCTGCCGCACTCGGCGACGATAGAGTGAGATGCCCCTGTCCGTTGGCATCAGATGCTCACCCTTGTGAGCGCTGATTGGGCCCATTCCTTCGACGGCCTCCGCATCGGCCGGTCTTCGCTGTCTTTCCTCGAACGGCCGGTCCACGATCTCACCCTGCTCGATCAACTCGCACCCTTCCTGACTGTTGTATTCGTCCGGGTCACCGCGTTCGCCAAAATTGGCCCAGGCAAGACTCATGCAGCGTTCATCGTCAACTGGAACAACCCACCGGGTGAACGAGCTGCGACCGAAGTAGTGTGGTCTGGTGCCATCGGCCTGAAAGGCGGCGCCGGCCTGCGTAAAGTTTGGCAGAATGAGCTCGTTGACCCGCACCCAAACGTGGTCGCCCACGCGTCGGGTGTTACTGCCGAGAAACTGGAGCCCGCGCTCGAAAACGTCCAGCTCACCGATTTCCGCCATGCCCTGCGAAAACTGCGCTCCTGCATTTTGGCTGTGGAGGAAACTGGTGTGGATCGGGTCCATGATCGCATCGAGAACCTGCAGCCAATTGCAACGGTAGTCGACGCGGTAGGGGCGCCTGACGAGTCCAGGCACATCAAACGCATCATAGTTCGGGAACCCGGGTGCGACTTCGGGGGGACCTAGGTACGCGAACACCAGTCCGTCTCGCTCGATGACCGGATAGGCCCCCAAGCGCGTACGTGCGCGCACGTCGGCTGCCGGTCCAGGACCGTCTGCTTCGCCCGGCGTCTCGAGAATCTCTCCGTCTGGCGCGAAAAGCCAGCCATGGTAGCAGCATCGAATGCCGCGTTCTTCGCATTTCCCATAAACAAGTGACGCGCGCCGGTGAGGGCAATGGCGATGCACCAGCCCGATCCGATCGGCAGTTGTGCGGAAGATCACGAGATCTTCGCCGAGCACACGGACCGGTCGGGGCAATGCTTCGATCTCGGAAGTGAGAGCAACAGGATGCCAGTAGCGCCGAAACAACTCTCCGCAGGGAGTGCCGGGTCCGGTCTCGGCCAGTTCTCGGTCCGATCCTGGCGACTGGGCTTGTCGGTAACCAGCGTACGCGCTCACATCGACATCACTTTGCCCGGTGACGTCCATCTGGAGCCTTTCTGCGCAATTCGAATGGTGATGCTCCTGAGAATGCAAAGAAGTACCGAATTTTGCAATAAGATTGACTGTTCCGCAGCATTCCCTTTACGGACTGCGTAAATCGAAAGAGCGGGGTCGCTGTGTCTCTGCACTTTTGCACGGATGCACGGATGGCGAACTTGGGCGAAGAGAGACTTGAGATCGTTGGCGGGCGGGCGGCTCGAAGCGGAAAGCTGGGAACAGGCGGCACCGGTCGCACGAGCAATCTCACCTCGCCGGCGGACAAGCTGAACAAATTGATCATCCAGATGCTGGAGGAAGATGGACGCAGGCCATTCAACGAGATTGCCGCAGCGCTCGACGTCTCCGAAGGGACGGTTCGGAACCGGGTCAACGGCATGCGCCAATCTGGTCAATTGCAGATTGTTGCCATCGTCGACCCACTGGCTGTGGACTATGAAACCGATGCCATGCTCGGGGTGAAGGTTGCGCAGAGCGCGACGCCTGCAGAAGTTGCCGAGCGACTGGGGCAGTTGCCCGAGGTCATTTACATACTTTGGGTCTCCGGGCGCTTCGATCTTCTGGTCGAACTGGTCAGCGATCAGAGAGACCAGCTCATTCGTTTCCTGGAAGAGCATATTCACGGAAGACAAGACATTGCCGATGTCGAGACGATGACCGGCCTGAGGAACTTCAAGAACCAGTTCTTACTGAAACAAAACTGGCCCTGACCCAGACATCAACAATGATGGTGCACTAGGTGGATAAGATATATTTCAGTTCCTTTGACGAAGCGGTGGAGCGCAACCGTTCGAGGGTTGCAGAGCTTCAACAGCGCCTTGAAGCAAAGGGCGTCAAATACGTTCTGTGCTGCTGGATCGACTTACTCGGATTGCCGAAGACCAAGCCCGTCCCGATATGGGACTTGGAGACGCTTTGCGTCGGAAAAGGACCGCAGTTCGCCGTGCACTCAATTTCGTTTGTGCCCGAACTGGGTCCAGCAGATTCCGACCAAATCATGCTGCCGGATCTGGATGCTGTTTATCCCTGCCCGTGGGATGCGGAGCAGGTCTGGATTTTCGCCGATCTCTACTGGGAAGGAAAGCCCTACAGCCATTGCCCGCGAATGGCTCTGAAGCGCCAGTATCAGGCGGCGTTGAACAAGGGTTACCGGCCGATGGCTGGAGTCGAACCTGAGTTCATTGTGCTCCGCTACAACGACGATGGGCACGCCGTCAAAGCATTCGACAATGATCCGGCTCTGCCCAATGGCCGTCGCCCAAGACGCCAGGCATGGGGGTACGACGTCGAAGCATCGATCGACTCGATGCCGTTTCTCGGTGAGCTCATAGACATTCTCGGCGAGCTGAAGTGGGACCTGCACGATGTGGTTGCCGAAGGTGCATATTCGCAGTTCGAGCTCGATTTCGGCTACACCAACGCCGTTGAAATGGCAGACAGACTGACGTTTCTCAGGGTGCTCCTGAAGGAGGTTGCAAAGCGCCATGGTTGCTTTGTGACCTTCATGCCGAAGTTCACGATCGGCGACTGGCGATCGGGAGCGCACATCAACTTCTCGATCCAGGATCTGGCCAGCGAGCGCAACCTGTTTGGTGACAAGGAAGCCGGATGGTCTGACGAGGTCTACCACGCCGTAGCGGGATTGCTTCGCCACGGAGGCGGTCTCTCGGCGATCACATGCTCGACGGTGAACTCCTACAAGGGGCTCGTTGCCCGCGTGCCGGGCTTCGAAGGTGGTGTGTTCACCTGGGCGCCCACCCACATGACCTACGGGCCGAACAACCGATCAGCGATGCTGCGTTTGCCTCAGAACCGCTACTGTATCGAGAACCGGGCCACCGACATGTGCATGAACGCCTATCTGGCGCTTGCTGGAACAACCCGGGCGACCATCAAGGGTCTCGAAGAAAAGCTCGAGGCCGGACCTCCACTTGGTCGCGATCTCTATCTCATGAGCGAGGCCGAACTCTCTGAGGCAGGAATCCAACGCCTCCCGCGCTCGCTCGGAGAAGCAATCGAGCTGTTCCGAACAGATGCTCTGATGAAGGAGGTGCTCGGCGAGGGAATGCACGCGTCATACTGCGAGTACAAGCAAGATGAGTGGGATAGGTACAACGTGGCGATAACGGATTGGGAAGTCGAGGAGTACATGCGTCTCTACTAGGGTCTTCGTTTGCCAAGTTTCGCGCCGACGCCATCAGATCCAGGGGGCGAAGTCTCTTGTTGTCCGATTTCTCGAAAGTCTCGGTTCAGGCCCACGTGGTGTGAACCCCGGTGTCGCAAAGCGGAATCGTCAGTGTCCGCCGCCACCGGCAAGACCCACACCCGAGATCAACGCTCCCCACACTTTGAGACGCAGCCCGACCGCTTTGATCACGCCAGTTGCCGCAATAACATGTCCGACAAACCCGCTCAGGTTGTTGGTGTATGTCTGAACGATACAACCGCTACCATCGAGCATGACTTTCTCTTGCTCGGGGTTTTCGAGCTCGAAATACACCAGCATCGAGCCCCGCTCGGTTGCCCGGTTGAGTTCCAGCAGTTGCCCGCCCGGCACGACCTGACCTGCAGCAATAGCAGGTTGAATGGACGATATCTTTGCAGGCAAGACCGCATCACGAAATGACAGTCCGATGTTGCTGTCGCAGGCGATCTCCGCGGGCATTCCCTCGTAGATCGTGGCGCGCGCGACTTGGGAGAAGCCTGCAATGATCCTGACGGGGATATCGTCTGGCCTGTCGGGGATAATCACCATCGCCGGGCTTAGGATAAGCTTCGACGCGGGGCTGCCAACGCTCATCACCATTTGCGTGACGACGCCATTCGTGAACGAGTGCACTTCGGTTTGTTCCAACGCAACCCGGGCGCTTTCCACAGCCGCTTCAGCAGCTTTGCGCTGCGCCGGAAGTGCTTGCGTCAGATCAACTTGCGCCAGATCCACCTGTGCCAGCGCTGCCGCCAGTTCCGCCTCGGCGACCGTAGAAGACGCTTCCAGTTCGCGCACCGCATCCAGCGTGCCCACATTTCTTTCAAACAGAGTCTGCGCGTTTTCGAGATCAACCCGCAGCTTGTCGAGCGAAGCCTCAGCCTCGACTGCACTGGCCTGTGCGACCTTCAGGGTGTCCTCTGCCTTGATCTCGGCGGCAGCAAGCTTGTCGTACTCGGCTTCAGCCTGTTTCAGTGCCGCTTCCTGCGTGCTGCTTTCGATCCGGAAAAGAAGGTCACCAGGGGCCACTCTCTGCCCGTTCCGGACGCCCAGTTCCGTCACCGGCCCACTGGTCTGCGCCACGACGGAAACCGTGCGGAACGGCAAGAGACCCGTATACGACTTGGGGTGAAAGTAGAAGATCACGAGGAACAAGAGGAAGGCCAGGATCGCCCAGAGAAACACGGCTGTGCGCATGTTCCAGACGGACATTTCCTCGCCGCGGCGCTTGAGCTGGTAGTAGCGGATGATCACGGGGAAGGAGGTGAGGAGCAGCTCAAACACGGTTCGGCTCTTGTGGCTGGATATCGCTCATTGGTGCGCTCTCTTCCAACGGTTCCGGTACACTGTTCGACAGCACCAGGGGAGGCTCGGTGTTGTCTTCGCCATTCTTACGAGCATTGTACCGGGCCCAGTCGGCCATGAGTGCAATCAGAATCGCGCTGATCGGCAGGAGGACGCTGAAGTGGTCGATGGGAAAGATCTCGTAGAGCAAGGCGATCGTCAGAAGTGTCGGTATCGTCTTGGCAAGCGGTGTGCCTGCTGACTTATGCTCTGCCCAGCGGTCAAACGCAGCGTATAGCGTCACGAGCCCATAAATCGCGAGAAAGAGCAATCCCAGTGCCAGCCACGCAAAAGTGTCTACCTCACCTGGTTCAACGAACCAGTGGGGCACGGAATGCCCGTGACCAGCTTCTGTCGCCATGTTTCAGCTCCTCCGGATCAGCACCCTCAGAATTGGGAATCTTGTCCGCATTGCAACGTCTATTTTTGATTGAGCACATCTGATGTTGCGCAGCCAGAGAGAAACCAGATCAGGTGTCGTTGCGGTGCGCTCAATATCTGCACCAAGCGCCCGGTGTCGCTGGCCCGCAAAATCGGCAAACGCATCCATGTCCTGCATTTCTCGACCGGTGAAGAGACTGCGAAACTTGCCGATCTCAAGGGTGTTGCCAGTGTCGAGGTCACGCCGCACCATCTGACATTGGATCAAAGCGCTTAGGCCCACCTTGGCACCTACGCTCAGATGAACCCACCGGTGCAAGACAAGATCCACCGCGAGCAGATCTGGGCTGGGGTGGCCAATGGTATTGCAGATTTCCTCGGGTCAGACCATGCCCCGCACACGCGAGAGGAAAAGGAGCACCCCATCCACAGAGCCACTCGGGCATGATATGGGTGCAGACGCTCATTCCGACCATGCTGGACCAAATCAACGCGGGTCGGTTTTCCCTCGCGCGCTTTGTCGATATGACCAGCGCCGGGCCCCACCGCCAGTTCGGGATCGCGAACAAGGGACGGATCGCGGCAGGCTATGACGCTGACCTCACCATTGTGGATCTAAAGAGGCGCGGGACGATTGCGGCTGAGTGGATGGTATCGCGTGCTGGTTGGACGCCTTATGATGGTGTCGCGGTTACGGGCTGGCCTGTGGGCACGGTCGTGCGCGGTCAGCGAGTAATGTGGCAGGGAGAGCTGCTCGTGCCCTCAAATGGGCAGCCCATACGGTTCTTGGAAGCGCTTTCGAGCTGACGAGATCACTCGCAGATTGGAAGTTTGTGAACTGGAGTCTTGGGAAGCGATTGCCGCCATTCATCGATGACCGGCTGGAGCGCTTCTTTCGGCCAGAACCTCGGCGCACCAATGACATCGAGACACGTTCGGTTCCAGTAGAGCCCTTCGCTGGAGAGCGGCCTGCCGTCGTCGACGGCACGCGCAACCACGTCGATGTCGCGGGCTTCGGGATAAATGTACAGTGTCGTTGGATTGCCCTCGACCAAGGCTATGACATCGTTGGCATCATTGGGCGACCATGTGGTGCACCCGTTGCTGCGACCGCCAGTGTAGTTCACCAGCGTGCCGAAGGGAACGTAGCCGTCGGAGTCGGCATGGGGGCTTTGCGGGTCCAGGTATCGGCACTTGGGCCGCAGGAACACCGCCTGATGGCCGCCGATATCGCGGAGCCTGGTGTTAGAGATGTCGCCCTCGCCATCAAAGATCAGAAAAGGTCGTACAAAGGCTTCCCGGGTTCCCGAACGACGATGGTAGCCCTTGAAGGATTGCCTGACTGCGGCCGTTACATAGACCCCACCGGCAGTCAGGTTCGACCCCTCGGTGTTGCTAAAGTGCTTGGCGCATTGCCGGCCGTTTCTGAACTGCGCGGCGCGCAGCTTGCGCCCGCTGCCGTGGCCCGAAGAAATCGCCCGGAACGTCCTCTGTTGCTCGCAGATGACATAGAACCTGCGCCCGATACCATTGCCAATCACATGTGGTCGTGTCGCGTCCATCGCAAAGTAGCAACCGTTCGTGGTAGCTCCTTCGCGTACCTTCCGCTGGTGGAGCGCCCGCGCCCTCTCAAGCACGACTGGCGCTATCTCGCCATCTCGCGTGCCGACATGATTTTGTAGCCAATCTGGTATGTTCTTGCCGTGAGACGCTGCATAAGCGGGCAGAGGTCCCGACATTGTCGCGATGGTTGCGGTGGCAATGACCAACCTGACTACTTTTTCCAGCACCGAACAAATCTCCTGCTAGACCATCACTCTTGCGAGGATAGCATAGACATCGCTGATCCACTTCGATCTACCACAGCCCATAGGCTTAGCGGTTGGCACGGCTCTGCTGTTCATACTATGTTCTGGCGACGCGGAGGTGACTCATGTCTTTGAACTACGTGATGATCGGCTCAAACGACGTCGCCAAGGCCCGGGTCTTTTTTGATGCGGTTCTTCCAGTTTTTGGGGGCAAGGTCATCGCTGAATATTTGCCTCATGCCGTGTGCTACGAGCTCCGCGATGGCGGTCGTATTTGGGTCGCAACACCGTTTGACGAGGAGCAAGCAACTGTTGGCAATGGTAGCATGGTCGGCCTTGCGTGTAACAGCATAGATGAAGTTCAGGCCGCCCATGAAGCGGCGGTATCGTTGGGCGGTGCAAACGAAGGCGATCCGGGGGCGCGCCCGCAGTACGGCCCGGATTTTTTTGGCGCGTATGTCCGTGACCTCGACGGCAACAAATTCAGCTTTGTCTATTTCGGTGATGGTAACTGAAGGCGCCGGGTCGCCGCCATCAAGGTGATACGCAAAGCCCATTGCGTCTTGAGTAGTCCACTCGATCAACCATCTGCCCACACCCCAAACACGTCAATAAGAGAGTACCTTCAGATAAACGTCCGGTAGCCAATGTGGGTGCATTCAACAGGGTCGGTGACAGGCCATCAATTTGGCGTTACATTATAACAAGTCGAGCATAGCTCTCGGGTCGCAGTCGATGCGTCAGACATGAAGCGACAGAATGGAGAGTTTGCACAAAAAGTCCTCGCGGTCTTTCGCCAATGCTCCGAGCCTGAATCGGCCAACGATCTCCTTTGGCATTCTCGACAAACGCGTACAAAACTTGCACCGACGACTGTCTACTGCGCGCCTAGTGCGTTGATCGATCGTGGGGACATACATCGGGTTGAATCCAAGCGAGCATTCTTCGCATGCGAACATCGGGCACTTCTCAGAACTGTGTCGTCGCTCTCTACGAGGCGTGCGATGGCTGTTCAGCATTATTGTGGCCACGGGCGACGGGATGAACTCCATCGACCGACAACCTGCGGCGCTTCAGTCCAAGCAGTCCGCTGAGCCCGCAAAAAGCTTTGCCACTTGTATATGTGTGAAAGGCGCAAAACCGTGAAACGCATTCCGGTCACGATCCTGACGGGATTTCTAGGAGCTGGGAAAACCACCCTTCTCAACAGGCTGATCGAACAACCGGGTTTCGGCAACACCGCCGTAGTCGTACATGAGTTTGGCGAGGCAGGCGTTGACGGTGCGCTGGTGACGGGTGCGGACGAGCGTGCCTTTGCGATGTCTGTCGGTTGTCTATGCTGCACGATGTCCGGCGACATACGGCTCACGTTGCTGCGCATTCTCGAAGAGGCCGAGGATGGAACCGGCCCGAGTTTCGATCGTGTCGTGATCGAGACAACCGGGTTGGCCAATCCGCTGCCTCTGCTGCAGACGTTCATGACAAGCGACGAGATGCTGGACCGCTTCGCTCTGAACGGTGTGGTCGCACTGGTTGATACGATCAACGGCGCAGATGCTATCGAGCGGTTCCGAGAAGCTCAGCGCCAGATCTCGGTCGCCGATCTCTTGTTGATTTCCAAGACCGAGTTGGCAATGGACCCCGCGTCACAACGAGATCTTTCGAATCTCAAGGCTGATCTCGAAGCACGCAATCCGACCGCTCGGGTTCTACATGCCCATGCCGCGACACCGCAGTTGAACCCGCCTGCCGAGGCCGTTGCCTGCGATGGGATCGAACGAACTCTGCACGACGGCAATCTGCTGCGTGCGGTGCGCGATTGCAGTGACGTGGATGCGCGGTGGCACATGATGTTGGCCTCGACCGAGGGCGCAATGGTCTTCAGCAAAGGGCTTGGTGCGGTCCACGCAATGAGCCACGCCTGCGGGGCGGATCAGACTCTGCGGCTACACCACGGGACACTGAACGCGGTGTTGTTGCCGGCCGTCTTGGATTTCAACAGGGACCATGTTGATGAAAACTATGCCCGGCTGAACAGGACCATGGGCCAAGCAATCGACACCGATCCGGCCGGGCATTTCCGCCAGCTGAATGCCGACCTAAGAATGCCTGAGACTCTGTGCGCGATGGGGATCACGACCCAGATGATCCCTGCGCTGGCGGCACATGCCGCCAAGGACATCTGTTGCGGAACGAATGCGCGCCCATTCTCAACCGAGGATTTCGAGTGCTTCTTCGAGACTGCCATCAATGGATAGGGGGCTGCAATGTTCGATCTGCTCGTGAAGAATGCAACGCTGCCCGACGGCAGGACAGGCATTGACATCGCTTGCCAGGGTGGTCGGATCGCCGCGGTCGAGAGCGGGATCACCGCCGAGGCGGGCCAAACGATCGATGCCAAAGGCTATCTTGTCTCACCACCCTTCGTGGATCCGCATTTCCACATGGACGCAACGCTTTCGTTCGGCACACCGCGGATGAATGTGTCCGGCACCCTCCTCGAGGGCATCGCGCTTTGGGGTGAGCTCAAGCCGATCCAGTCGGTGGAGGACATCGTAGGCCGCGCGCTAAGGTACTGCGAGTTGGCCATTTCCAAGGGCATCGGCGCGATCCGCAGCCATGTCGACACTTGCGACAACGACTTGAAAGGTGTGCAGGCGCTGCTGGAGGTTCGCGAGAAGGTCAAGGATTGCATCGACCTCCAGTTGGTGGCCTTCCCGCAGGACGGGCTACTACGAAATCCGGCGGCGATGGAGAACACGGTACGTGCCCTCGATATGGGCGTGGATGTCGTCGGCGGCATCCCGCATTTCGAGCGCACCATGGCGGATGGAGCGGAAAGCGTGCGCCTGTCATGTGAAATGGCCGCCGAACGCGGGTTGATGGTCGATCTGCACTGCGATGAAAGCGACGATCCGCTCAGCCGCCATATCGAGACCTTGGCCTATCAGACCCAACGCCTTGGCCTACAGGGGCGTGTCACGGGCTCGCACCTGACCTCGATGCACGCGATGGACAACTACTACGTCTCGAAGCTTATTCCTCTGATCGCCGAGGCTGGCGTGCATGCGATCCCGAACCCTGCGATCAACATCATGCTTCAAGGCCGGCATGACAGCTATCCCAAACGCCGAGGCCTGACCCGGGTCCGGGAGTTGAGGGATGAAGGGATCACCGTGGGTTTTGGCTCGGATTGCGTCATGGACCCCTGGTACTCGCTGGGCCGGGCGGACATGCTGGATATCGCATTTATGGGTCTGCATGTCGGCCAGTTGTCGAGCATCGCAGATATGGAGTGGTGCTTTGATGCGGTCACGGAGAATTCTGCGCACATCATGGGATTGGACCGATACGGGATCTCCAAAGGCTGCAACGCGAACTTCGTGCTCTTGCAGGCGCTCGACAAGGTCGAGGCCATTCGTCTGCGTGCGCATCGGCTTGCGGTGGTGCGGCGCGGGAAGGTGGTCTCCACATCCCGAGAAGTCACCCACGAGCTGAATGTCCTGTCTGGCGGAAAGGTCAACGAGGCGCATTTGCGGAGATGACTATGCAGTTCGGGCTGGATCAGGCTGGCACGCTTTTGCGCTATCGCACTGAATCTTCATGGTATCGACTTGCTCCGCAACACCAGCAACCCGGCGATGACAATCATGACCATACCGGTGATGGTCGCGCCGCTGAGCGCGATGTCGAAGAACAAAACGTCCCATGCTGCGACAAAGACCAGATAGCTGTATTCAAACGTTGCAATGATGGCCGGAGGTGCCGCTTGATAGGCGCCCGCCAACATCATCGCGATTCCGATGGAGAACCCGGCGAGCAAGACCAGGATCAACCAGTCCAGCATCTCAACCGCCGACCACTCGCCGAAGATGTAGTGGTAACTATCTACCAAGTCTCCCTGAGGCCGGATGGTGAGGAGCGCGAGGCTGACGGCGGCGCCCGCTAGAAGCATCATTGTGTTTTGGGACAGTGCGATGGCAGAGAGGGGCGTGTTCTGACATTTCGCCCGAGTGATGACGTGCGAGATGGCGTAACAAGCTGCACCGAGAATTGGCAGCAACGCCCATGCGGAGAAGGCCTCGGTTCCAGGGCGGAGCAGAACGACTACGCCCGCGAAACCCACGAGGACTCCTAACCAGCCTAGCCGCCTAACTGGCTCATTGATCGCATAGGCCGACAACAGGGTCACAAAAATCGGCGCGATGTAGTTTGCGGCGCCGACGGTAGACAGGCTGAGGAAAGGGAGCGCGGCGTAGAATGCAAGAAATGTGCTGGTGATGAACAGAGACCGCAGCACCACCCATTTCCCTGCCGCTTTTCGCAACGCCGACCGTCCAACGCCGCGCGACAGGTTGATGGCGAGCAATAGAGGCACGGCCAAACAACCGCGTAAGGTGAAAATCTGCCACAGGGTCATCTCGCTGCTGAACAGCTTGAAGACGACATCTTGGACCGAGATGGTGAAGGCCGTGGCGAGGATGAGTAAAACGCCGAGGAGCAGCCTCTGACGCGGCGCGGGGTTCACCGTCACGTCGGTCGCCCAGGATCAGAGGGATCGCCCGCCATTGTTCTGGATCTTCCCTTCACCGGCCCAGCCGGTGCCCTAGATCAACCGTTATCCCGCTCAACGCGGCGGCCCCAAGCGACAAAGCGGCCGCGAGGGCGAACATGTGCTCCCACGAAACGCCCGCGGCAAGGCCCGCCAGCACGGCCCCAACGGCGCCGACGCCGTCCAGTACCGCAAAGGCGAAACCCAATGTCGTGCCTTCACTGTCCTGTGAGTGATCAACCGCCGTCGCCAGCATTGTCGCGCGAATCGCGTCCATCGCGCCAATCCCAATCGCCATGAGTGCGATCATCACCCAAAAGCCTGGCTCAAAGACCAGCACCGCGATGGCGAGGCCCGCGGCCAGGTTCCCCAGCAACAGCACGGGGCGGCGGCCGATCTTGTCCGAAATGCTCCCCACCAGAGGTTGCGCGAGCGCCCCTGTCACGAGCAGCCCTGCGAAGATGAGGCCGACGGTTTCGGGGTCCAGGTGATTGACCGTCGAGAGATAGAGCGGGACCATGCTAAGCATTGCGATCAGTGCCATGTTGTAGAGGCACATCATCGCGACGATGCGCAGCCCCGCGCCCTGGCGCCACGTCGCCAGTAGGACGAGCACGCTCTGTCGGCTGACCAACTTGCGCTCCACGACGGGTACCGCGGGGGCCACCCAGAAAAAGCAGATCGCGGCCAAAATCGTCGGAACTACCGAGATCACCAGAACGCTGCGCCAATCGAAGAACGCCAGCAAGAACCCCGCGGCCAGTGGCGCCAAGACCTCGGCGAATGACCCGCCGATAGCGTGGAGCCCCAAAGCTTGCGCACGCGCCTCCTTGTTGTCGCGAGTCAGCACGCCAGTCGCGATAGGATGCCAGGCTGCGTCTCCCATCCCCGCAAGCGCCAGCAGCAGAGCCAGGCTCCAAAATCCCGGCGCTAGCGCCGCCAGAGCATAACCGATCGCCACCCACCAGAAAGTCGCCAACAACAACCGTCCGCGGTTCGAGACATGGTCCGCCAGAAAACCAGCCGGCACATAGGCTAGCGCACCGCCTATGGTGAACAGTGTGAAGAGCAGCCCAACCTCACTTGGCGAGAGCTCCATGGCCAGACCCGCCGCGGGCACGATCAGCCACAGAGCCGCAATCGGCCAGTCAATGGCGAGATGGCCCAGGGCGAACCAGGTCAGGAGCGTGCGTCGTTTCATTCCAGCGGCAGGTTTCTGAAAGTTCTCCGGCCCGCATATCAAGTTTGTGACTGAACGCGAGCCGAAAGTGCTCCCGCAGTACTGGGCACGCCGCGATTCTCTTGACAGATCCGCCGACCGGTAAAAAACGTGCCGCGCGGAGGGCGCGACATGACCATTATCCTCTACCGCTATCCCGACTGTGCCAGCCATGTGGTTCGCATGGCATTGGAGGAGTTGGGCGCGCCCTATTGGGACGAAACCGTCGACTTCCATGCGAATGAGCAAAACAGCGCCGAAATCCAGAAGTTGAACCCTCGGGGCTTGGTACTCGTGCTCGTGCATGACGTCTCGGGAGATTGTTGAATTAACTCAGCAGAGTTGAAAGGGACCCAGGGTTTGCGGCCCGATCATGGTCGCGACCAGTCCACGGCGGACCTGCCCGCTGACCTGCCCGCTCAGAAAGACATCTGCGGCCCCGAGTGCCGGGGCGTGCTATGCAGAGCATGGCTTTCTCGGCGGGTTCATCTGGAACAAGCTCGATCAGCTCGCGGTCGGCGACACATTCAAGAGCGGCCAGATCAGGGTCTACGGCTTCGATGAACTGCTGGCGGCGATCCGGGCCCTGCCGGACGGCGCGATCTGGCGGCACAACCAGGCAGGTGATCTCGCAACCGATGATGGCGTCACCATCGACAGGGAGAAGCTCGAGAAGATCGCGGACGCGAACCGTGGGCGGCGCGGGTTCACCTACACCCACTTCGATGTGCTCGAGCATGCTCGGAACCGGGCGGCCGTCCAGGCCGCGAACGCTGCAGGCTTCACGGTGAACCTCAGCGCCAACTCGCTCGCGCATGCCGACCAGCTTGCCGCCCTTGATGTTGCGCCCGTCACGGTCGTCGTCCCGTCACGCCAGATGGAGAACACGACGACGCCGTCAGGCTCCCGGGTGGTCATCTGCCCGGCGCGGCGCATGGACGGGGTGACCTGCAAGCAATACCGGATCTGCGCCAAGCAGCGCCAGGCCGTCATCCTCCATGGTCACAAAGTCGGGTGCGACTTGAACCGCCAGCTTGGCGAACTTTTCGACAAGGCCCCATTGCGGGTCTTCGTCGTACCTCTGCTTGTAGGTTGAGAACGGCTGGCACGGTGCGCAGCCTGCGAGGACCGCGGGAGGGCTGCCAGTGAAATGTGCACCTATCTCTTTCGCGGTCAGTTTTGAGACGTCTCGGGTTTGAAAGGTCGCACCGTTGTTGGTCTCAAACGCAAACTTGCAACGAGCGTCGGTGTCGTAGCCGGCCCGTATGTGGAAACCGGCTTGCTTGAGGCCGTGGCTCAGGGCTCCCACGCCGCAGAATAGATCAACCACTTCCCCGAGGGGCTTTGCCTTCCTTTTCTTACTCATCCCTGCTCGACGCCTCCGAAAACATTTTTGACTTAAGCATAAAGAATACACCTACATTTTGTCCAATTGTTTTATCTCGCCTGCCTTCCAGATTGAACTTGATCGCAGTAAAGAGCTCAATAGTCATACCAAGCCTCGTACTCACGCGACGTGGCAGCCGATCGTGCTCCTTTATTGAGGTTGCACTCGGAGCAGGTGAGCTGGAGGTTTGTCACGCAGTTCATCCCTCCGAGAGCAAGGGGTATGATGTGGTCGAAGTGGGTCTGAGCTTGCAGACTGTAGAGCCGTGTCAGGTCTGTGCGACACAGAACACATCGACCCTATCTCGGTGAAAAACTGCGTCCTTGGCCCAAGCGGGTATCGCAGCACGCGATAAATTGCCGGCGTTGTCGAATGCCTCAGGGGCGAATTCCGGGGCCGTTTCGCGGACGTAACCCGCCACCATTTGCCCAAACGCAGACATCGTGCCGCGATTTGAGAACAAAACGTGGAAGACCTGCTTAGAGACTGAGTCGCAAAGCTCTGAGATAAGGTCTTCTTGCTGGAGAGCGTCCGGGTACTCGTAGCCATCACCTCGGGCAAATTCCGATGGGCAGACCGACGAGTGGCCAATACCGTTCGATCGAAGGAGATAATCGGCCCAGTACTTGCCCGGGCTATTCTTGGAACTCTCCGCGTCTTCAAAGACCACACTGGAGATCAGTTCCTCCACAAAGATATGGAAACAGGTCCACTTTGGGTACTTCCGCACAAGGTTGGATGACGACATGTCCCCGAATATGTCTTCGATGTTGCGAACGTATCCCCCTGGTTCCCGCGTGACGCCATCCACCATTTGGCAAACATAGTAGAGATCGACGGTCGACACCATCTGTAGCTGTGAGACCAAGTGTTCGCCCTTCAGTTCCCCAAAAGCCATCTATGATTGGCATGATTTCAGTGATCTCTCTGTGCGCCTGGTGGAACGCCAGCGCGCAGGATAAAATTTCTTTTTCACTATATAGGGCTAAGAGCGAGCGGCGAGTACCCTGTTTTCTTCGTCTTGCAGGTTGGCTCGACGATGCGGCTGGAAGTGCGTTATCGAACACTGAAAACAGAACCTACCATACTCGGCAGTCTCACCCGAAGCTGTGAACTTCATGGGCGTGCTTTCGCACGCAGAGAAGTTGCAGAAACGAATACCAGAATCTAACCGGCTCATGAGGCATACAGTTACGTGTGGAACTTCCACAACGTCTATGTGTTCAACACCGTTGAAGACCGCCGAAGCTCAGCCGATTGCAAACTTCGGTGCTTGGCGAGTGTCGGAAAACTCGCCTGAGCCGCAAGGCCTTGTTTATATTCGGAAATTTGGCGCACCGGGGAGGATTCGAACCCCCGGCCCCCAGATTCGTAGTCTGGTGCTCTATCCAGCTGAGCTACCGGTGCGCGGTGCGCAAGCGCTTTAGCTGCCTGATGGGGGGATTGCAAGGCCCATGTGCAGGACGTTGCAGCCTTGGTGCCCGTTGAGCGGTACGGGTTCGGGACACGCTTCGGCTCACATGACGGTTACCAGCCAACGTTTCCGGCGTATTTGCTTGCAGCCTCGGATTTATTCCCCAATTTAGAATGAAGTGTTCCCAAACCTGCTCGATAAGGCCTCTCGTCATGAATGATGCTCCACCGTACATACCGCCGAAGATCTGGAAGTGGGAAACAGAGAGCGGTGGGACGTTCGCCAGTATAAACCGCCCGATCGCAGGCGCCACCCACGAAACCGTGCTGCCGCGCGGTGAACATCCCTTGCAGTTGTACTCCCTGGCCACACCGAACGGCGTGAAGGTCACGGTGATGCTTGAAGAACTTCTCGCTGCGGGCCACTCGGGTGCCGAGTATGATGCCTACGTGATCAGCATCCGAGACGGGGATCAGTTCGGCAGCGGGTTTGTGGGGATCAACCCCAACTCAAAGATTCCTGCGCTGGTGGACTACAGCACGGCGGCACCGACCCGCGTGTTCGAGTCAGGCGCGATCCTGCTTTACCTCGCAGACAAGTTTGGCGCCTTCGTTCCGGAGGAACCGTCCGCCCGGGCGGAGTGCTTGTCTTGGCTCTTCTGGCAGATGGGCAGTGCACCCTACCTCGGCGGCGGGTTTGGTCACTTCTATGCATACGCCCCTGAAAAGATGGAGTATCCGATAAACCGGTTCACCATGGAGGTGAAGCGACAGATGGATGTTCTCGACAAGCGCCTTGCAGAGAGCCGTTTCATTGCTGGCGACGACTACTCCATCGCCGATATGGCGATCTGGCCCTGGTATGGCGTGCTGACGACCAACAAGCTGTACGACGCAGCGGAATTCATTTCGGCGCACGAGTACACCAATGTGGTGCGTTGGTACGAGCAGATCGCTGCGCGCGAACCGGTGAAGCGTGGGCGCATGGTGAACCGTATCTCGGGGCCGCTGGAAGAGCAGCTGCACGAACGACACAGCGCGAGCGATTTCGAGACGAAGACGCAGGACAAACTCGAGCCGGTCGAAAGCGCCTGAACCCGAAACGGGAATTCAACGGCGTTCGTCCGTGATTGCGATCGCAATCTCGGAAGCAAGCTTCGCGTTGTTGCAGATCAGTTCGACGTTTGCCTCAAGCGATCGCCCGTCGGTCAGTTCAAACACGCGCTCGAGCAGGAAAGGCGTGACGTCCTTCCCAATGATGTTCGCTTCGGCAGCGTCAGTGATCGCGGTGTCAATGTGCCTGCGGAGCTCCTCGCTTGGGATCTCGGCGTCTTCCGGGATAGGATTTGCGATCAGCTGACCGCCGGGAGTTTTCATGTTGCGCCGCAGGAGATGGGCGCGGGCAATCTCGCTCGGGGCATCGAGGCGGAGCGGGTTTGCCAGCCCGCTGTCCCGCGACCAGAATGCAGGGAACCTGTCGGTTCGGTAACCGATAACCGGCACGCCGAGGGTCTCGAGGGTTTCGAGCGTTTTGGGCAGGTCAAGGATCGCCTTGGCGCCTGCGGCCACCACGGTCACAGGTGTGGCGGCGAGCTCGTGCAGATCCGCCGAGATGTCGAAGCTCACCTCTGCACCCCTGTGGACTCCGCCTATCCCACCGGTCGCAAAGACGTCGATCCCGGCCAGATGAGCAGCGATCATGGTTGCAGCAACAGTGGTCGATCCCGTGGCGCCCGTCGCGAGAGCCACTGCTAGATCGGCTCGCGAGAGCTTCCTCGCGTCAGAACCTGCGGCCAGGGCCTCGAGTGAGGCGGCATCGAGTCCGATCCTAAGCATACCGTTCGTGACGGCGATGGTTGCCGGTGTCGCGCCATGTGCGCGAACCACTTCTTCGACAGCGATGGCAGTTTCCAGATTGCGTGGGCGCGGCAGGCCGTGTGTGATGATGGTCGATTCAAGTGCTACGACCGGTGCGCCCTTTGCGAGCGCGTCGACAACGGTGTCCGAGACGTGCATCGGGACGTTCATGTGTTGCTCCCTCCTGCCATGTGTTTCGCCGCGGTCTCCATGGCGATCCGCAATCGCACTTCAGGCATTTCGTCGTTCACCAAGCTTGACAGATACCCGGCGATCACCGCGTCGCCCGCACCTGTGACCGAGTGACATGATGCGGGTTCCGGTACGTGCATGACAATGAGCTGCGATGGCGTGGTCAGTGCCGCGGCGCGCGGGCCATCGGTCACCAGCGCAGATTGCGCGCCGGCCTCCACAAGCGCGCGTGCCCCCGAAGCTGCATCTGCATTGCAGCCGGTCAGAGCGATGGCTTCTGCCATGTTGGCGACTATCGTCACCTTCGGCACGACCTGCAGCACCTGTTTGAGAGAAGGTGCTTTTGCGACGCTCACTGGGTTCACAAGGATTCCGATGCCCTTTGCGTGAGCGCCTTCCGCGATCTTGGCGACCGCCTCCGTGCCTAGATTTGCATCCAGGAAGATGAATTGGAACCTGTCGAGCGCCAGGATCACTCGATCGACAACCTGGCCACTGGCCTGATCACAGCAGGCACTGTCAGCAACCGCTGCGACGAGCTCTCCAGCTTGGTTTTCGATCGCCAGATAGCGGTCCGTCGGCGTGCCGGGGACTGATGCGACCAGATCGCAAGAAATGCTTGCCTGATTCAACGATCGCAGCAGCTCTTGTCCCGCAGTGTCCGAACCGATGGCCGCACCAAGACTGGCACGGCATCCCAGCCTGGAGAGGCCTATGGCCACGTTCGCCGCAACGCCGCCGACGCGCCGTTCGATCCTTCCCGGGATGTCGTCCCCGAGCTCAAGCGGCAATGATGCACGGCCGATGAAGTCCCAATGTGCCGCACCGACACACAGGAACGCAGGCCCGTCCGGTTGCTGCGGCATCAGGGGCGCTCAGAACGCATGGCACTGGCGTGCGCACCCAGCCTGATGTCCGAGACCCCGTGGAAATGGTAGGTGTTGGTATACTCGCCGACGTGAAGAACGGCATTTGGACCCAGCGTCTCGAACAGCACGGAGAGCGCCACGTCCATCTCGAGTCTTGCGAGTGGCGCACCGACGCAGAAGTGAATGCCACCCCCCAGCGAAACGTGTTGGACGCGTGCGCGCGCTGGATCGAACCTGTCCGCATCGGGGTTCGCGTCGTCATCCCGGTTCGCAGATCCGATCAGAAGTCCCACCTCTTCACCTTTGGCCAGCGCAAGCCCGTCCCAGTTCAAGTCCTCGAGGGCATAACGCGTGAACATGTGAAGAGGTGGATCGAACCGCAGCAGCTCCTCCACCATGCCGGGGATCGCTTCGGGTTTCGGTTTAAAGTTCGCCAGTGCCAATGTACGGATGGCGTTGCCGAGCGCATGGACCGTTGCCTCGTGACCCGCGTTGAGGAGCAGGATCGCGCTCGAGACCAGTTCCTCGGGGGTCAGGCGGTCGCCCGCTTCTTCCGCTGCTATCAACGCGCTGAGCAGATCACTTCCGGGGCTTTGGCGTCGGTGGGCGATTGTGTCAAACAAGAACGCGGTAAATTCCTCGGTTGCACTGGATGCATCCTCTTCGAGCGCGCGATCCCGGCGGGCCTGGTACATCGCGACCATTCGGTGCGACCAATCCAGGAGCTGCGGTGTTGTCTCGACCGGCACGCCGAGCAGTTCTGCAATCACTGTCACCGGGATGGGCGTGCAGTAGTCTGCCAGAAGATCATCGCCCTCCTTGAGGCCGGCGGCGCGCTCACGGGAAAGCTGCTCGATCCTGGGGCGCAGGTTCTCGACCTGGCGCGAAACGAATGCACGATTGACGAGAGCGCGCAGGCGGGTGTGGGCTGGCGGCTCCTTGTCGAGCATGGAGTGCGCTTCGAAGGCGTAGAACGCGCTGAGGTGCTCTGGTATCGGGTCCCAGCCGAGCTCTTCACGGGTCGCGACATGCGAAACGTCTCGCCCGAATCGCCGATCGCGAAAGATGGCCGAGACGTCGCGGAAACGCGGAAAAACCCACATCCCGTACTCTTCCCACCAGATCGTCTGATGACGGCGAAACTCACGATAGGCGTCGTACGGGTTCTGAACGAACGCTGGATCGGTGGGCGATTGTGAGACAGTTGCGGTGGCCATGAGATCAGATTGGTTCGGAATCGCCAGATGCACAATGGGCGGCGGCCCGCACTCGTGGTGGGTTGATCGACGCTTGACATTTTGTCGATATAGTCAGATATTTCTGTCATGACAGAAAATACAGACAATAATAAACTCGCTGCCCCGCTCGAACGGTTCATCCTGTATTGGGGGGATATGGGCGGCAGCTGGGGTGTGAACCGATCGGTGAGCCAAATCCATGCGCTTCTCTATGTCTCCGAACGCGCCCTGACCGCCGAGGAGATTGCGGAGACGCTGGGCCTCGCACGATCGAACGTATCCAACTCTCTCAAGGAGCTGATTGGCTGGGACCTGATCCATCGTGTGCCGATCAGAGGCGACCGGCGCGATCACTACCAGGCCGAGGTGGATGTCTGGGAGATGGTCAGCAGGATCGCTGCTGGCCGGAAAGAACGCGAGCTCGACCCCGCCTTGGCAGCACTGCGTCGGTGTGTGAGCGAGGCCAAGTCCGATGCAGACATCCATCCGGTGGCGATGGAGCGGCTCGAAGCCATGCTCAAGTTCACAGCCGAGATGGACGCCTGGTACACGCAGATGCTTTCGGTGCCCAAGCCAAAGCTGGCGGCACTCATACGTCTCGGTACCAGGATCATCGACATTCTGCCCTTTGGCAGAGCGCCATGATGTTGCATGTGTGGAGGTTCGTATGTTGCAGAGTGCCATCCCAAAACGTGTCGAGCAGGCTCTCATCCCGAGCGAAGCGCCGATCCGTGACCTGCGCTTCCGCCGACTCTTGGGTAAGGATTGGGAGACCTTGCCTGCCTGCGTGCGGCGACGTTTCTCAATCAAGGCGGCACCTGGCGAGGCGATCGTCTATGTAGGCCGTGTGACCGAAGCACGGGCGGGACGTATCGGCAAGACCCTGGCAACGTTGTGCAGGCTCATCGGCGGCCCCCTCCCGACCACCTTCAAGACGGGCACGCCAAGCGTGGTGAGCATCACTGAGGACTGTGCGGAAGGGGGTCAGACATGGACACGGCTCTACGGGCGCGCGGCTGGCTTCCCACAAGTGATCCACTCGGCAAAGCGATTTGGCGGCCCCACAGGTCTTGAGGAGCATGTGGGTGCAGGCGTCGGCATGACCTTGAACGTTGCCGTGGACAAGGGGGCGCTGGTGTTTCGGAGCGATCGTTATTTCATCAGCGCGCTCGGTCGGAGGCTCTATCTCCCCGGTTGGCTGACTCCGGGCGATCTTGCCGTGCGACATGTGCCGATTGACGAACGTCGCTTCATGTTCTCGCTCGAGATCAGCCACTGGCTGTTCGGTTCGATCCTCGAGCAATCGGTTCTCTTTGAGGAGTAGACAAGATGTTTCCCGAGATTCTCTGGTGGCTTATTTGTACGCAGATCGCGATGGGGGCGTTCGACACCGTCTATCATCACGAGTTCACCGAGCGCCTTGCCTGGAGACCTTCGCAAGCGCGCGAGTTGCGGCTCCACGCAGTGCGCAACTGGCTCTATTCGATCCTTTTCCTGATGCTGGGCTGGAGCACGCCACACGGAATGTTCGCGATTGCAGGTGCGGTCATTCTGCTCGTTGAGGTCGTGATCACGCTGATGGACTTCGTCGAAGAAGATCTCAGCCGCAAACTTCCTGCGAGTGAACGCATCACCCATACCTTGCTCGCCTTGAACTACGGTGCGGTGCTTGTCCTGCTCGCTCCGGTACTGCAGACGTGGATCGCCGCTGAAACCTCGCTTACATTCGCATATCATGGCGTCTGGAGCTGGCTCTGTGCCGCTGCGGCGATTGGGACGGCTCTTTTTGGCTTGCGCGATCTCTTGGCCGCCCGTCGTTCTGAGCGCCTCCCGCAAGGTGGCGCTCAGGATCTCATACCCCGCAATGAGGATGTCCGCACCGTCCTTGTCACAGGTGCGACAGGGTTCGTTGGCCGCCGGCTCGTTGAGGCTCTGGTTGAATCAGGTCATCGAGTGATTGCCCTGTTGCGCGATCCGGCGAAGGGCCGTGAGCTTCCGACGCCGATCTCGCTGGTCACATCGCTTTCGCAAATCCCCTCCGACACTAAGATCGATGCCATCGTCAATCTGGCAGGTGAACCGATTGCCGATCATTGGTGGACGCAGGTAAAACGAGACCGGATCGTCCAGTCGCGTGTCGATGTCACTCGCGCTGTCGTGGCCCTCGCAGCCCGGCTGCATACGCCGCCAGAGGTGCTGATCAGCGGCTCGGCCATTGGGTGGTATGGGCTGCGCGACGGCGAGCGCCTCAACGAGGGTTCCGGATCCAGCCCCTGCTTTTCGCACGACATTTGTGTGCAATGGGAGGCCGAAGCCAAGCGGGTGCGCCCGCTCGGTGTCAGGCTCGTGTTGCTCCGCATCGGTCTGGTCTTGGGGCTTGAAGGCGGTGTGTTGAGCCGCCTTCTTGTGCCGTTTGAGTTCTGCTTGGGTGGTCGGATCGGCAGTGGGCGCCAATGGATGTCGTGGATCAGCCGTGACGATCTTGTACGTCTGATCGGTCATGCGATCACAACGCGCAGCATGCACGGTCGTGTCAATGCGACTGCCCCTCATCCCGTCACCAATGCCGCCTTTTCCCGAGCACTGGGGACGGCGCTGTCCCGGCCGTCTCGACTGGCGATGCCAGAAAGCGTCGTTGCCCGCTTGGGGGGACAGATGGCGTGCGAACTGCTGCTGGGTGGTCAGCGGGTGTTTCCGCTCATGGCGCTCGCCAATGGATTCCGGTTCCGTCATGCGACGATCGATGTGGCGCTGGCTGAAATGTTCGGGCGTTCCGAGAGGCTCGATGTCGGTGCTGACCCTGCCGCGCTGATCGAGGATCGGCGCGCGACGTTCGAGCCTGCATCAACCGAACCGGTGCTCTCTCAGTCGCGAACCCGTGACGTCGCACCGAACACCGCTTGACAGTGCCGGATGAGCCGCACACCATCGACTTCATGGAACTGATCGATGCTATCGATGAACTGATCGACCGCCGCTTCGGCAGGCGACACGAGAAGTCGGATCTGGTCACTCGATGATGGGCTGATAGCGGCCTCCGTGCCGCTGGATCGAGACGAACACCACCCCTCTCGTTCACGCCGTCGATGAATTGATCGGCTCCCAACCTCGAAGCATTGCAGCATGAATTCGATGAAGCCCCGTCTCGCGGTCGACATTGGTGGTACGTTCACCGATATCGCAATCGAACAACATGGCCGCATCCTGACGGCCAAGACATTGACGACGCCGGACGCACCCGTCGACGGCGTGATCACCGGAATTGCCCATGCTCTGGATGGCACAGAGCTGTCGCCAGGCGACTTTGGTACGATCATTCACGGAACCACCCTTGCCACAAACGCGCTCATCGAACGGCGTGGCGCAAAGGTCGCGGTGATCACGACCGAAGGATTTCGGGACATTCTCGAGATCGGCTACGAGCGGCGCTATGACCAGTACGATCTGTATCTGGAAAAGCAGGACATGATCGTTCCGCGCGATCTCGTCTTCACCGTCCGAGAGCGTATCGACGCATCAGGTGACGTGCTGGCACCGCTTGATGCGGCATCTGTCGATGCGGCTGTTGCGAGGGCCATTCGAGCCGGGGCCGAGTGCATCGCGGTCTGCCTGCTGCACAGCTACAAGAACGCGGCCCATGAGTGCATCGTGCGTGCGGTCATCGAGCGCCTTGCGCCCGAGATGCCTGTGTCTCTGTCTTCGGAAGTCTCGCCTGAAATCAGGGAGTTCGATCGCCTCTGCACCACGGTCTGCAATGCCTATATCAAACCGCTTATGGCCGGATACCTGGCTGAGTTCGAACGCGCCGTTTCAGCTGGCGGGTTCGATTGTCCGATCTTCGTGATCACCTCGGGTGGCGGCATGACGACGCTCGATACGGCGAGGGCGTATCCGATCCGACTGGTGGAATCCGGTCCGAGCGGCGGCGCCGTTCTCGCGGCACGCATCGCCCGGCAGGTTGCGGCACCGAACGTGCTTTCCTTCGATATGGGCGGCACAACCGCCAAGGTCTGTCTGATCGAGAATGGAACGCCACAAACGACACGCACGTTTGAAATCGGTCGAGCCGAGCGCTTCCTGAAAGGCAGTGGCATCCCGGTGCGCATCCCTGTGGTCGACATGATCGAGATTGGTGCGGGCGGCGGCTCGATCGCCAGCGTGGACGCTCTGGGTCGCCTGCGCGTCGGCCCGAGGAGCGCGTCCTCTGATCCCGGACCGGCGTGCTATGGCCGCGGCGGTGCGGAGCCTACCGTGACAGACGCGGACGTGGTCATCGGATACATCGATCCCGATGGTTTCGCGGAGGGACGTGTCAGTATCGATCCTGAGTTGTCTGAGGCAGCCATCGGACGTGCGATCTCCGAGCCACTCGGGACGGCTGTGATCACCGGTGCAGACGGCATCGGTCGGATGGTCGATGAAGCGATGGCAAACGCCGCGAGGATGCATGCGGCCGAGCGCGGCAAGACATTGGCTGATTGCACGATGGTGGCCTTCGGAGGCAATGGGCCGCTCCATGCAACGCGCGTGGCAGAAAAGATCGGTGTCCGACGCATCATCGTGCCGAGAGATCCAAGCGTGGGCTCGGCGGTGGGGTTTCTCTTCGCACCAGTTTCGTTTGAACTCGTGAGAAGCCATCCCGTGCGGCTGAGCGCATTCGATCATTCGGCCGTGGATCAATTGCTGAGCGATATGGAGATGCAATCGAGGCGTATCGTCATGGCCGGAGCCGGTGGCGCGCCCCTGAGCACGTCTCGGACGGCGTTCATGCGCTATGTCGGGCAGGGCCACGAGATCGAGGTCGAGGTGCCGTCTGGGCAGCTTGACCAAGCCAAGGTCGTTGAACTCACCCATCAGTTCGAGACAGCCTACACGTCTCAGTTCGGCAGAACGGTGCCGGAAATGGAGATCGAGGTGATCAACTGGGCCGTGGTGGTCCGCACGACGCCACCGCCGCCCGGCGAGATCGGTGAAGGTTCGGACGAGCGGCAACCTCTCCCGAGTTCGACGCGGACGCTTCGCATCGGAGATCAGGGCGCTCCAATTGATGCTGGTGTCTTCGAGCGCAGCCGGCTAACGCGAGGCGATCGGATCGACGGTCCGGCGCTGATTGTCGAGCCGCAGACGACCACCTTCGTCTCAAGTGCATTCAGCGCCCGGATCGATCTTGCGGGCAACATCGTCATGTCGCGGGTCGCACAGACCCAGCCTTTCGCCGTTCAGGCACAAGCGCGGACCGAGATCGAGTTGCAGGTCATGTGGGATCGCCTGCTTGCCATTGTGGAAGAGCAGGCGCAGGCGCTGATGCACGCGGCCTTCAGCCCGATCGTGCGCGAGTGCGGAGACATCTCCGCGGGCATCTTCGACACGGAGGGTCGGATGCTCGCTCAGGCGGTGACAGGCACGCCGGGCCACATCAACACCATGGCGATGTCCGTGAGCAAGATGCTGCAACACATCCCGCTCGACCAGATGGCACCTGGCGACGTCTACACCACGAACGATCCGTGGATTGGTGCCGGGCATCTGAACGATCTTCTGATGGTTGCTCCGATTTTCCATCAGGGTCGTCCCGTTGCGCTCTCGTCTTGCACCAGCCATGTCTACGATCTTGGCGGCAGCGGGATGGGACCTGACGGAAAGGATGTGCACGATGAGGGGCTCTACCTGCCTCCGGTCAAGCTTGTCGATCGCGGTCAGATCAACCAGATGCTTGTCGACATCTTCAAAGCCAATTCACGCAGTCCAATCGCCAACGAGGGCGACATGTATGCGTTGATCGCGTGTTGTGACACGGCCGACCGCAGGTTGTGCGAGATGCTGCGCGAATTCTCGATCGACGGGGTCGAGGCGTTGGGGGCGCATATCTTTGCGCGGTCTCACGAGGCGACGGTCGCCGCGCTCTCGCAAATTCCAAGCGGCGACTACGATTGTGAGATGATGCTCGATGGCTATGACACACCGATCAAGCTGAAGGCGCGGATGACAGTGACCGGCTCCGAGATCGTGACTGATTTCACCGGATCAGCCGGGCAGGTGGCGCGCGGCATAAATGTGCCGATCAACTACAGCGCTGCCTATGGCGTGTTCGCGACGCGTTGCTTGGTTGCGCCGGACATTCCCAACAATGCGGGATCGCTCGCACCGTTTCGGTTCACAGCGCCTGAAGACTGCATTGCGGCTGCGAAACCGCCCGCAGCGGTCGCGTCGCGCCACTCGATCGGTCACATGATCGCGGACCTCTGCCTGGGCTGTCTTGCACAGGCGATGCCGGAGCGGGTGCCCGCGGAAGGTTCCACATGCCTGTGGGATTTGCCGATCAGAAACGACGCCCTGGCGGGGATGTCTGGCAGTGCAACCCCCTTCGCCGCCGAGTTCTCGCACAGCGGCGGGACCGGTGCGCGACCGATGGCAGACGGCCTGTCGGCCACTGCTTATCCCAGCGGGGTGTGGGGCACTCAGGTGGAGATTGCTGAGAGCACGTGCCCTGTCCGCTATCGCCGCCGCGACCTGATCCAGGACAGCGGAGGTGTGGGGCGTCATCGCGGCGGTCTTGGCCAACTCATAGAGTTAGAGAGCAGCGAAGGCGCGCCCATCCTCTTCTTCGGAACCGTCGAGCGGACAAAGTTTGCCGCGCGCGGGCGGGCCGGGGGTGGCGATGGAAGGCTGGGAAAGATGACTTTGCGATCGGGGCCAAGTTTTGTCAGCAAAGGCGAGCAGACCATTCCGGCCGGGGACGTTCTCTCCTTCGAAACACCGGGCGGCGCCGGATACGGAGACCCGCTGGAGCGCGAACCGGCCGCGGTTGCCCGTGACGTGCGTCTGGGACTTGTTTCGGAGAACTCTGCTCGACAGGACTATGGGGTTGTCCTCGGACCAGACGGCGTTGTGGATGATGAGTCCACATCCGCTTGCAGATCGGAACTGCGCAAGAAGAGGACGGAGGCATGACCGGCCCAATCTCAAGCACCCGTGGATTGGCGCGCATCGGGGTGGTTGTCCCGGTCTCGAACACCAATGTCGAACCCGATATGACGATGCTCGCACCGCGAGGTGTCTCGATCCACATTGTGCGCTCCGGCGGTTACGACGTGGAACAAGTGCCCGATGAGACACAGATGCGCCAGTACTCGGACACGCCGATCGATGACGTGATCGAACGCATCCTGCCAGCGCGACCGCACGTGGTGCTGTATGCCTGCACATCGGCAACTCTGGCACAGGGACGGGCCTACGATTTGATGTTTCGCCGGAAGATCGAAGACCTGTCAGGTGTCCCAGCGGTTACCGCTGCAGGGGCCGTGGTCGAGGCGATGGACGCACTGGGCGTTGTCCGGTTTGCGTTCGCATCGCCGTATGTGCGGTCGCTGAACGACTTGGCAATCGAGTTTCTGGAGTCGGGCGGGCGGAGATGTGCGGGGCGCTTCGATGTCCTGGAACCTCTCGGCAATGACGAGGTGGCTGCCGTGTCCCCGCAAGAGGTGACAGAGTTTGCCGTGCGGGCGGACTGCCCCGACGCCGAGGCAATTGTGCTGTCATGCACCGATCTGCGTGCCGCAGAGGCGATCGAGGAGATCGAGAAGCGGCTCGGCAAGCCCGTGATCACAAGCAATCAGGCGCTTCTGTACGCAGGTTTGCGCAGGCTCGGCTTGAGCTGCGCCGCGTCGCCTCTCGCGGGGCACAGGCTGTCGCGGGCACACTCGTCGGGAGCCACGCTCACCGCATAGCAGGCCTCGGCAAGCTTCATCGAGATGTTGCGGTTGCGCTGTCAGCCGCTCTGGGGCGCAGTTGCGTCGATTCCTTGTGGTCTCGCGCTGTCATTGCACCTAATGATGCCCCGACGCCGGACCGCGCCGACGAGGCGCTTGCCGGGAAGGGAATGGAACATGATTGACAAGACTTCGATCGCAGCGCGGCACGATCTTGATGCGGGATTGAACACGCTCCCTGCAGATCGCATCTTTCTGTCGAACTATGTTCGCGAAATGGAGATTGGCGCTTACGCCGAGGAGCGTGGCGTACTCCAGCGCGTCAGGTTCGATGTCGTGCTCGAAGTCGCGCGCAATACGGCGCATATCGACGACAAGGCCGCACGTGTGGTCTCGTACGATGATCTGGTGCAGGCCATCGAAGCGCTCATTGCGGGACCGCGCATGGATTTGCTTGAGACCATGGGCGAGCGGCTTGCACAACGTTGTCTGGTTGATCCGCGGGCGCGGCGGGTGACGATCCGGATCGAGAAGCTCGATCGGCTGGATGGCGCGGGTCTGGGTATCGAGATCACGCGCCAGCGGACACCCGAGTCGAACGAAAAGATCTGGGCCTTGGGTGACGATCAAAGTTGACGCGGCCGCATCTATGAACGCGCAGCCAGCTTGGCGCTGCAGATGCGATCGCAGCGCAACATACGGTCCTGCAGGTCGCGCGCCAACAGCTCATAGTCTGTCACGCCTGCAACACGAGCGAGCACCTCTCGGAAGTCGGGTCCGGCCTCATCAGGGCTGAGCGTCGTTTCAATCGCAACGCGCTCCACATGCTGAAGACGCTGAAGCATTCGAAGCGTGCTGCGCAAGTACTCGGCATCATCGATGGAGATCCAGGCGGCTTCGCCGAGCACCGCCAGCGCATCATCCGCGCGGCGCAGACCGACGAGCCCGCAATGAAGAACGCCTGCCTGGGCAAGAAACTCGATGTCCATCATGCCCCCTGCCGTATGCTTGAGCGACCATGGATTGCGCCGTTCTGCCTCGTGTGCTTCGACGAGCCGGGCGCGCATTTCCGCGGCACCCGTCAAAACCTCGTCGGTGTCACATCGTGATCGAAGAGCTTGCTCGGCAATGTCCTCGATTGCGCTCTGCAGGACCTTCGGACCCGAGATCACGCGGGCTCTCGTCAGTGCCATGTGCTCCCAAACCCAAGCGCCCTCCATTTGATACTGCTCGAATGACGCAAGCGAGACGGCGACAGGGCCTGCGCGTCCTGAGGGTCGGAGCCGCATGTCCACATCATAGAGCGCGCCTTCGGCGGTTTGGGCGGTCAACGCCGCCACAAGCGCCTGTGTCAGGCGCGGATAGTAGGTTGCAGGTGGCAGGGGTCGCGGCCCGGCTGAGCTCTCAACACCGTCGGCGTCGTAGATTGTGATCAGGTCGAGATCGGAACGTGCCGTCATCTCGCCGGAGCCTAGCTTGCCCATGCCAACGACTGCCATGCCCGTGCCTGGCGGGGGACCGTGGCGCCGGGCAAAGTCGGATATCACGCGTGGATAAAGCGCATCCAGCGAGGCTTCGGCGATACTCGTGAACGAGCTCCCGGCCTCGCGCTCGTCTGCCATTCCGCGCAGCACATGCACCCCGGCACGAAACCAGTGCTCCCGGGCCCATCTGCGCGAATCGTCGAGAGCCCGTTCGTAGTCCTCTTCACCGGAGATCCGATGGGTCAGCTCGCTGATCTGGTTCTCCAACGACGGCAAGGGTTGCCAGAAGTCCCTGTCGAGGAGCGCGTCGAGCACGTTGGCATGGCGACCGAGGTAGCCCGCGAGCCGCGGGGCGGCGCTGCAAATCTCGATGATCAGGTCCAAGAGTTGCGGATTTGATGTGAACAATGAGAACACCTGCACGCCTGCAGGCAGTCCCGAGAGGAACCGGTCGAAGTGCACAAGAGCCTGATCGGGATGCGAGGCGCGTGCAAGTCCCTCGACGATCCGCGGTTCAAGACCCACGAAAAGGGCACGTGAGCGGTCGTTCCGCATTGCCGGCAACGAGCCATCGTGCCAGCGGCCTATCTGGCGCGCGGCATCATCGGGTCGTTCGAAGCCAGCCTCCGCCAGCGCTTGCTCGGTCAGCAGGGGTGTGGCCTGCGTGCCGCTCCCCGATGGTGTGTAGAACTCTTCACAGGCGGCATGCACCGCTTCGAGCCGCTCGGACAGGGCACGCTCGAAAAGGGCCAGATCTCCTTCGCCACAGAGAGCTGCGACGCGCTGGCGGGCGTCTGGATTCTTCGGGATCACGTGGGTTTGTGCGTCCTCGATCATCTGCAGCCTGTGCTCGATGGTGCGCAGAGCCGTGTAGTCGTCTCGGAGTTGATCGCGTTTGGCAGGATCGACCCAACCGGCATCGGTGAGTGCATCGAGCGCCGGTAGCGTGGCCCGCTGTCGAAGGCTCGGATCGCGTCCGCCGCAGATGAGCTGCCTTGTCTGGACGAAGAACTCGATTTCGCGAATGCCGCCCAGCCCGAGCTTGATGTCATGGCCAGGCAGGGCTTTAGGTGTCAGGTGAGCCTTCTGCGCCCGGATTTTGCGAAGAAGTCCGTGCGTGTCGTCGATGGCAGCGAAGTCGAGGTAGCGCCGCCAGATGAACGGTTGGAGCGCGCTGAGATACATCTCCCCAGCTGCCTGGTCCACCAGGGCCCGGGCCTTAATGTGAGCCGCGCGCTCCCATGTTCGCCCGACCGACTCATAGTAGCGTTCAGCTGCATCCATCGCCATGCACACTGGCGTGGTGGAGGGGGACGGTCTGAGCCGCAGATCGGTGCGGAATGCATAGCCTCCCTCTGCTTGTTCGGAAAGGATCGCCACAAGCTGCTTGGTGATGTGGATGTAGCGTGCGCGCGCATCCAGAATGGTGTCGTGATCGAAGCGCTGATCGTCAAACAGGGCGATCAAATCGATGTCGGAAGAGTAGTTGAGCTCACCGGCGCCCATCTTGCCCATGGCGAGCACACAGAAGCCCGCTCCGTAGGTCAAGTCGTCGAGCCCCAGCCCCGGAAGCCGTCCCGCCTTCAATTCGCGATGGAGCAGCCATCGGGACGTCACCTCGACCGAGCGATCTGCCAGTCGCGTCAAGGCATCGGTGACCTGGTCCAGCGCCCAGACACCTCCAAGATCTGCGAGCGCCACCAGAAGAGCGCCCCGCGATTTCGCAACACGCAGGGCGATGCGCAGTGCCTGAACGTTTGGCGCTACTTCGGCCAACTCACCGAGTTCGGTCAGCAGGCCATCAAAGACGTGCTCCGGTTCTTGCGCGGCCGCCACCCACAGCCAGTCTCCGTGGCGCTCCGTCAGGCGTGCGAGATACGGGCTCGAACCAGTCGCGCCGTGTACCAGAAGCGCCATGGGCGAGCCCGACTCGAACATGTCGGCCAGGGCCGCGCCTCTCTCGGGGTCGACGGCCAAGGGAATCTGGTTCACACGCGCTGCGAGCGTTTCCATGTCGCGCACACTCCTTTTCCGGAGCGGGCCTGTCAACGCAACCTGTCATCGCCCCTCGAAGCGAGCCTCACGCTTTTGCATAAACGCGATAACACCTTCCATGAAATCGCGTGTGCGCCCGGCTTTGCCCTGAAGTTCCGCTTCCAGCGAAAGTTGAGCTTCGAGGTCGTTGTTCGGGCTTTCGCGCAGCGCCTGCTTGATCAGCCGGTACGCCTCGCTCGGACCCGTCGCAAGCTTCGATGCGATCCGATGCGCGCGGGCGTCGAGCGCCTCGTCATCGACCACTTCCCAGATCAGACCCCAGCTGGCTGCCTGCTCGGCACTTACGCTTTCGGCCAGTAGAGCCATCCCCATGGCGCGTGCCGTCCCGGCAAGTCTTGGCAACACATAGGTGCCGCCAGCATCGGGGATCAGACCGATGCGTGCAAACGCCTGAAGAAAGCTCGCCGACCGGGCGGCGACAACGATATCCGCTCCAAGGGCTAGGTTTGCACCCGCACCGGCCGCGGCACCGTTCACAGCGCACACCGTGGGGATCGGGCAGTTGTAGATCATCTTCAGCAGCGGTTCGTACTCATCACGCAACGTGCCCTCAAGATCGAGCTCGTCGAAGCTTTTCGCATCGCCCAGGTCCTGACCGGCACAAAATCCGCGGCCGAGACCGGTCAGGATGATGGCGCGCGCCTCGTCAGACGCACGGGTCAATGCCTCGATCAGCTCGAGCCGCATGTCTCGGTTCAGCGCATTCATCACGTCCGGCCGGTTCAACCGGATCGTCGCAACGTCTTCGGTGACCTCGTACAGAATCGTGCGATACGACATGATGTTCCCCCGATTGCGTTCTCGGGGCCAATCGTAGCGGGATTTCCAAGTCCGCCCAATGGCGCCGTTACGTCACCTGATTGGGGATGTGTCCTATTGTGAGACAGCTACGGCATATCCAACAGCGGCGGCGACCAGCAAACCGAGAATCACCGCAACCGCAATTTTCCAGGCGGAGTAGGGGCGTTCACCTGAGACGGCACCCGTGCGACCGTTGATCAGCACCCGATAGGGCTTGTTCTGCCATCGATAGGACGCGAGCCAAACCGGCAGCAACACGTGCTTGAACGTGATGCGGTCGTATGCCGAGCGCATTGACGTGATCCGTTGCTCGTCACCACCGATATCGAAGCGGACGTCGCGCACGAGCACCTGTTCCATCACCTGACGTGCCCGCTCAAACCCTTGCTCGAGCGCCAAGGCGGGCACCTCGGCCCGGAACCCTGCCAAAAACTCCGTGCGATAGGGCTCGAGCGCCGCCAGGTCCCAGGATCTCCCACCATACTCCGGCGCATCAGCGCCCAAGCTCTCCGAAGCCGGCACCAGCACATCGTCGAACTCGTGGCGGACATGCCCGCGGACGGGCGTCCAGCGAATGCGCCGTTCCTGATAGGTCTGCTGTTGGGTCTTGCCGTCGATGGTCACCGTCCGGGTCCGCGTCACGTAGTAGGCATCGCCGCGTTGACCTGCGTAGTCGGCATCACCGACTGCGTCATAGGTATAGTGCGGCAGATAAATGCCTGCGAGTGGGCGTCCAGCCTCGGCGTATTGCTTGAGCTTCGACGGTGCGAACCAGAGCCTGCCAAGCCACCGTTGCATGTGCCCGCGTGCAGACCGTTCGTCGAATGCAAACGGCAGAACGCCCTGTGGCTTTGGATGGCGGTGCGGGTGGCTCTCGGCCCGCACAAGGGGCGTCGCACAGAACGGGCACTCCTCGGCGAGCGTTGACTCGCTGAGCGTGACCTCGGCCGCGCATCCCGGACAGGCGATCGTCGGAGTCTCTTCAATTTCGGCAGCCGAAAGCGCACCGGCCAGCGCGTCCTTGTAGTCGAGTTCGCGGATTGGCGTACCCGTCGCCTCACCCCAGGGGCTGGTTGCCTCGCCTGCGCCCTCGATGGCATTTTCGGTACCACAGAACGGGCACACCAGCGACGAAGCCCCAGGCTGGTACGAGAGCTGGGCCCCGCACTCACTGCAGGGGAACGCGCCATCCTGTGCCACCTGATCAGCCTGCGGGTGGCGGTGGCGGGGGCGGTGACACGGTGAAGAGCTGGGCAAGCACGTCAACCTCGCCTGCCGCTGTCCAGCCGGCAAATCCCGGTGCCCACACCAGCGTGTTGCGATCAAGGTTGCCCTCGGCGACCATCCGTCCGAGGCGTGCGCGTGAGAACGGGCCGGTGGTCTGGCCGTTCTCGGCGATGTGATAGACCGTCTCGACCGGCGGCGGCGGCGGTGCAGGGGCCACAGCCGGTGCGCTCACAGGTGCTGCCTGACCCCACGGGCCCGGATTGGTCATTTGCTGAGCCATCGCCAGTCCCATCCCCGCTCCGATCCCGGCACCCATCGCACCACCCTGGCCCGGGTTCTCGGCAGCGGCCCGCATCGACTCCGCGGCCTGAAACTGCGCGTACTTCGACAGATCGCCGATCACACCCATGGACGTGCGCCGGTCCATGGCCTGCTCGACGGCTTCGGGCAGCGACACATTCTCAACGAACAACGCGGGCATCTCCAGCCCGTAGGCGGCGATTTCCGGCGCAATCCGGGTCTTGAGATAGTCTCCGAGCTGGTCGGTGTTGGCGGCCAGGTCCAGCACCGGTATTCCGCTGGAGGCGAGTGCATTCGAGAAGCGTGCGATGATCACGTTGCGGATCTGGAACTGCACTTCATCAGTTGTGACCTCGCCATCCGTGCCGACGATCTCCTGCAGGAAGAGCCCCGGGTCCTTCACGCGAATCGAGTAGGTGCCGAACGCGCGCATGCGCACTGGCCCGAATTCGGGATCGCGCATCATGATCGGGTTGCGTGTGCCCCACTTCAGATCCTGAAAGCGGCGCGTGTTGATGAAGTACACCTCGGACTTGAAGGGGCTGTCGAACCCGTGGTCCCAGTGCTGCAACGTTGTCATGATGGGCATGTTGTTCGTCTCGAGCATGTAGAGCCCGGGCTGGAACACGTCCGCCAGCTGGCCTTCATGGACAAAGGCTGCAGCTTGCCCTTCGCGAACGGTTAGCTTGGCGCCATACTTGATGGCATTGCCACGGCGCTGAAAGCGCCAGACCATGGTGTCACGCGTGTCATCGGTCCATTCGATAACATCGATGAACTCGCCCTTCAGCATGTCCCAGATCATAGATATCTCCTGCCGTCGTGATTGCGGCAGTCTTAACCGTCCCGACGCGGTTCCTCAACGATTCAGAGGTATCGTTTGTTGGTGTCGCCCAGGCTACTGAACGCCGTAGGGGCGCAACTCTGCCACAATCTGGCGCACGATTGGCATGGCCTCGGCCTCGCTCATCCCGGCGGAGAGCCTGGGATCGTGCAGGATGCGCAGAAGCATCTCATCATGCGCCGTCAGCAATGCGAACTCCTGATCGTCATTGAACACCGACGGCCGCGCCAACGCGTAGTCGGCTGACGGTCCGAACGCCTGGCCGATTTCCTCCTCGATGCAGGACTTTCGCAGAAGGCCGGTCACTTCATCGGGGATGACGATGATGTAGAGCAGAGCGTCAGGATCGTCCTTTCGGGAGTACGGATAGGCCACGCAGGTCACGCCGGGGAGATCATTGCGCAGGTCGGCGGAAAGGCTCGCTGCGGCTTCGCTGTCATAGAGCGCATCGATCGTGTTGGCGACCGATCGCCTGCCCTCGTGGCTCAGGATCCAAACATTGATGTCCGCGACCTTTTCATTCTCCGTATGCCGGACGGTGAGGCCGGTCGCGCGTGCAATCCGCTCTGCAACCAGATCGGCGTTGCGTTCGTCTTCGTACCGGGCGCCGTCACCACCGACCTTGTAGGTCACGGGACCTGTGTGCTTCTCAAGCAGCTTCGGACCGTGCTCCTGCACAAGCACGTGGCCATCCCGGATTTCCTCGTTGTAGAAGAAGATTTCCCGGAAGTTACGTACGAGGTCTTCATTCGAAAACGGCGCGTCGGCAGGTGCGCGTTCAGTGCGCAAGTGCCCCATGGCAACGAGCGCTTCCGACCATTGCGTATACTCTGCCTCGGACGGCGAGCGGGCACACGCAGCCAAGAGCAGGACAGAGCTGAACAAAACGATGCGATGAAGGCCCGACACTCGAGAATCTCATACTTTTTTCAAACACCACTTTTAATTCTGGGGGCGCAATTCGGCAACAATGCGGCGGGCCAGCGGCATTGCTTCAGTTTCTGTCATCCCCGGTTGCAGCCGTGGATCGTAGAGCACCCGCATAAGTAGATCGTCGTGGACGGTCATGAGAGCGAACTCCTCGTCATCGTTAAAAATCGACGGGCGTACGTTCATGTCGTCGTTTCGCAGGCCGAGCGACTGGCTGATTTCTTCCTCGATGCAGGAGCGCCGGAGCAACCCCTGCGCCTCGTCGCCAATAAAGATCAGGGCAAACTGCAATGTCAGGTCGGTTTCGCTTTCTGGAATCAGGCTGCCTCCGCAGACCCAGGTTTCACTACGACGCCAGGCATCGAAGTGGTCCTGCAGACCGCCGTTGATCCCGCCCAGCACCTCCGAGAGATGCGGTCGTTCTTCGGGCGACGTGATCGTTATGACGAAGTTTATTCCAGTTTCCTCGGGCACGATCTCGAGTCCCGTGAGCTCTGCCATGCGCGCCATGAAGCCGTGAATCGCGCGCTGATCCTCTGGAGTGGCCCCGGCGCCAAATATCCCATACCGGATCGGGCCGCCCCACTTGTGGATGGGGCTAGACGCGGAGCGCGCTTCACGTGTGGTTTCCTGCGCGAGCACAAGCTCGGAATGCAAAGCCACGCGTCTGAAGTTCTCAACAAGTGTCTCGTTGTCGAAAGGGGCGTCGATCGGCGCGCGCTCCGTGCGCATTTTGCCTTCGGCGAGGAGTGCGTCGGCCCATTGGTTCATGACGGAAGCTGGAGGTTTGCCGGCGCATCCGGCGAGAACACCAAACGCAACGATGGCGGAAGCAACCCGCTTCATGAAATGCCCCCTAGTCCGCGCATTCTCGGCTCATGCCCATGCATACTAGCCCCGCGTATGCGCAGGCGATAAACCGAACGTTGCGTTCCTTGGTCCAGAACAGAACGATACCTCAGCTGAAGGTCCCGCTTTCAGCTTGGCGCCCCGCCCCACAGGAGAACAACTCAAGATTGAACCCCGTGTGTGAGTTGTCAATCTGGAAGATGGCAGCTTCATGGCGGGGGATCATTCGAACGCACTAACCGCTTCTCAGTAGACCTGCGATGATCTGGTTGACTGTTGGCATTGCTTCGGTTGCTGTCATTCCGGGCGTCAAGCGCGGATCATACAAGATTTGCAGCAGAAGCGCATCATGCGTCGTGATCAAGGCAAATTCCTGATCGTCGTTGAAAACCGAGGGCCGCGCGCGGGGGCTGTCGTTCGTCAACCCGAGTGCCTGAGCGAATTCTTCATGCAGGCAGGCGCGGCGCAGCGTGCCGTTCAGCTCGGAGGCCATGAAGATGTGCGCTGCGGTCAACACCGAGGGATTGTCCGGATCGACGCCCAGGGTGGCGCCGCAGATCCATCCCGGTGTGTTCCGCCAGATGTCGTACTGTTCTTGAAACGCCGGGAGGCCCGCTGATTTGAGGCTGTCGCTGATCGCGCGTCGTCCGCGCGGGCCTGCGATCGTGATGAGCAGATCGTGCTCAGAGGCGACGGGCTCGAACTCTAGTCCGGTGAGGTCCCCGAATTGATCCGCGAGCTGGGCGATTTCCCTGCGGTCTGCAGCAGTGACGCCATCGCCAGCCAGACGATAGCGAATTCTGTCGGACCAGCGGTTGAGCGGCTTTTCAGTTTGCTCAGGCACAACACTGCCGTTCTCGACCCGAAACTCGTAGAAAAACGCGATCGTGTGAAAATTTCGACTGAGAGTCTCGGCATCATACGGCGCATCGGCGGGCGCACGCTCAATTCGGAGGTGGCCCGCCGAGTGCAAGTTGGACGCTAGGCTACGATAATATTCGGGCGCGGTCCCTGCTGTACACCCCGTCAGCAGATACAGACCTACGCACCCAAGCAAGTACCGGAGTTCCCGGCACTTCCGCGTCTGTGCCCCTGACACCACGCGAACCCCAACAACCGTTCCCGTTCTGCCGGCGATCTTGCGCCAGCATCCTTAACCCCCGGTGTTCAAAGGGTAAATGGCGAGTAAAGGCAGGTGGGTTTGGTTCGATTTCCGAGCACTATCCTCACACGGGATAGCGGGCGCATTGGAACCGCGCCCGTCTCGATCGGTATGAGTGTGTGTTGGGTGGCGCCGCTTAGGCGAAGCGCTCCGCGACATTCCCCAAGGGGTCCGGTCCAAAGCGGTTGTCGCCTTCGGTGCCCTTCAGGCAGAACCAATAAAGCAGGATCAGTCCGACAACAGGGATCATCCCCAACAGCAACCACCATCCCGACTTGTCCAAGTCATGCAGCCGCCTGATCGAAACCGCGATCGACGGGATGATGAAGGCCAACATTAAGATCCCGAGGATGCCGAGAAGAGGCACCACCGCTGCGAGAACGATGATCAAAATATAGAAAACCAGGATCGAAAGGTAGAACCACCAGTACTCAGATCTTGGTGACCGACCCTGAAAGTCGACATAGCGACGAAAACAAGATTTTACCGCTTCCATAAATCCCATCTGACATTCCCCTCATCGTCGTGATGGTCAGTAGCGCAGCAGCGATCGCTACGCCTTTCGTGGAGGGAGTGTGCAAGAATAATTTGTCAGCAAAACGACAAAGCAGTTCTGAAAACCTGAGCAGGTGCGGCCCGCGCGCGTTTCCGGCAAGCGGGCCGCTTTCTCCTTAAGGCGTTGCGGCTGCGCTGGGTGCGCTCTGCCGGGCACTCGCAGATGCCAGCGTCTGCTTCAGCTCTTCCTCCATCGTGATCAGCTCCTGCTCCGCTTTCGCTCGGCGTGCCTTGCCCTCGTCCGCGATCCGCAGGCTGTCCTCGATGGTTGCAATCAGACGCCCGTTGGCTTCCTTCACCGCATTGATGTCGAAGACGCCGCGTTCCATCTGCTCGCGCACTTCGCGGTTCGCCTCCTGGAGGTTCTCGGCATTCTTGGTCAGCAGCTCGTTGGTCAGGTCGTTCGCCTCTTTGACCACTTTGGCCGCGTCGCGTGAGCGGAAGATCGTGACCGCTTGTGCCAATTGCGTGCGCCAGAGCGGAATGGTGTTGACCATCGTCGAATTGATCTTGTTGATCAGGCTCTTGTCGTTCTCCTGGACAAGCCGGATCGACGGCAGGGACTGCATGGTGACCTGACGCGTCAGCTTCATGTCGTGGATACGCCGTTCGAGTTCGTCGCGCGCAGCGCGGATATCACGAACTTCCTGCGCCTCGAGCATGGCATCACTGCCTGCCGCTTCGACGTCTGCTTCCTCCTTGGGGATGATCACCGTGTCGAGTTCATGGAGCTTTGCCTCGCCCGCTGAGATATAGAGCCCCAGCTCGTCATAGAACTCGAGGCTTTGCTCGTAGAGCTTGTCCAGGAACTTCACGTCCTTGAGCAACACATGCTCGTGTTCCAACAGGCTGTCGGTGATCGAGTCGATCTGGCCTCGCACCCCTTCGTACCGCGCGATGAAATCCGCCACAGGTTGCGCCGCGCCAAACAGGCGCTCCCACCAGGACCGCTTTCGGGTCGGATCGAGCTCGGATGTGTCAAATCCCCTGATGGTGTTGACCATGTTACGCAGCGAGTCGCCTGCGGGCCCCACGTCCTTGTTGCGCACGCCCTCGAGCATCTGGTCCGAGAGTGCTGTGAGCTTGCTCTGTGCGCCAGAGCCGAACTTGATGATCGACTGGGTGTTCGACATGTCGAGTTCCGCGACACGACGCTCGATCTCGCTCCGCATGGTGGGATCGGCCTCCTCGATCGGCACGATGTCTGCCGAAACCTCGGGCAGCACCTCGATCAGCTCTGCCTTGGCCTGTTCCGCCACCTTGACCGCTTTCTCCTCGATCGGATCCATCGGCTAAACCTCCTTGTCAATTCTGGGATGCGCCGCGGGAACGGCGTCCGTGTTGTCCGTTTTCAACCCGCCTCCTGCGCGAGGCGGTCCCTCAGGACTTCGATCTCGACTTCGAGATCAGTTTTGTCATCAAGAAGCAGCGCTTCGCGACCGCGCGCGAAACTCGCCTCCAGATCCCCGAGAAGGTCCAGCAGGTCCGTCCGGATCTTCGGATCGTCCAGCCGCGTGTGGCTGTCCGCATACTTGGTGAGGGCCTCGTCGGCACCGTTCAGATAAATGCCGAGATAGCGCCGCGCGCGCCCGAGATCGCTTGGATCGTTCTGCACGATGCCGAGCATTTCGCGCACCTCGTTGCCAAAGCCAGCGACCCGGGCAGTGATGTCCTTGTCTTTGAGACGCTTGGCCGTCGCCTCAATGGCGGAGAGCTTGCTTTCTGCTTGATCGATGGCATCCGTGACCCGGTCGAGTTCGGCCTGACCGATCCCGCTCACGCCTTTGGCTTTCATTGGATCAATGCCGAACGCGATCACGTGCGCAACGACGGTCAGGGCGCCGAAGCCGATCGCCGTGAACAGTCCGGCAGACATTTCGAGCACCGTGCCAGCGGTCTGGCTGATCCAGGACGCCCCGGCTACGCCCAACCCTGTGAGGCCAGCCGCCGCAATCTTCCGTGGAAAAGCCGGCGGACGGGCAATAGGTCTCGCGTCGAATGCATCTGCAGCCTTTTGGCCCTCGCGAAGCAGATACGCCGCGAAGATCAGCAGTGCGTAGATGGCGATCACGATCCCGGTCCGTAGCGCTTCGCCGCGTCCGATCGAGCCGAGTGCCGACAACAAGATCGGCGTGGGCAAGATGAACATGAGAATGGTTCGCACGTCGACCGAGCTGGCGCGTTTGCCGCGAAACTTGGCGCCAGGCTGCGCGACGTTCCCGGAGGCCTTGGCTGTCGCTCCAGGTTTCGAGGCTGCGTTCGGGCTGTACTGCCCGCCAAAACGTTGTGCGCTCATTGGGTTGCCTGTGTGCCGGGGTCAGCGACGCCGGAATCGCCGGCGCTGTAGACTTGGCATGACGTCATGCCAATCAATGCAGCGAGCACCAGAAACCCGACCCAGCGCGCCATTGGAGAGTTCACCGATGCCTCCCAGTCCTTGGAACCGCAGATGTCAAGATCCCCGGATCGGTGCTCAACATAAGTGTGATCGCGATCAGATGCCACCCCGAGGGCACCCGTGAGCGGGTCTTTGCCACCTTCCCTGGATACACGGGCAGAAATTCCACCGAGACGTGTGCGAGCTGACGTGTGCGGGCACCAAGCGTGACTTGACGTTGCCGCAGGTGTTGGCGACACCGGCATCCGGATCAGAGCGCGGGCATGGCGCACTGCAGGACGAGGGGCTCACATTGACTCGTATCGCGATTGCCGGATTTCAACATGAAACCAACACCTTCGGGGCGACCAGAGCGCAGTTTGCCGACTTCGTCGAACCCGATGCGTGGCCCGGATTGCTGCACGGCGGCGAGGTGATCGACGGGACAGCGGGTATAAATCTTCCGATCGCCGGGTTCGCTGAGCAAGCTGCCGATTTGCCGGACGTCAATCTCGTCCCCATCGTCTGGTGCTCGGCCGAGCCGTGCGCGCATGTCACCGACAATGCGTTCGAACGCATCTCCGCGCTGATTCTCGACGGCATTCACCAAGCGGGTCCGCTGGACGGAGTTTATCTGGACTTGCACGGCGCGATGGTGACCGAAAGCTTCAACGATGGTGAGGGAGAGTTGCTGAGGCGCATCCGCGCCCGTGTCGGCGATGATCTGCCCATCGTGATCAGCCTGGATCTGCATGCGAACTTGACGTTGCAGATGGTCGAGCACGCGTCCTCGATCACGATTTTCCGGACCTATCCTCATTTGGATATGGCGCGGACGGGTGCGCGCGCCTGCGATGCGCTTATGCACCTCATCGGTGGCGGACGTCTGTTCAAGGCCTTTCGGCAATCGCAATACTTGGTCCCGCTTCAGGCTCAATACACCAACGCTGTCCCCTGCCAGGGTCTGTACGATGTCGTCACCGCGCAAGGGCGGGCACCTGAGAGCTGGACCGAGCTCGCAATGGGGTTTCCGGCAGCAGATATCCCCGATGCGGGACCGGCGGTCGTCGCCTATGCAGGAACGCAGGCCGAAGCGAACGCAACTGCCGATCACCTGATGGGCGCGCTTGAGGAAGCGGAAACCAGCTTCGACACGACGCTGCTCTCGGCATCGGAGGCGGTTGCGCAAGCCATGGCGAACGCGGCGGACAAGCCGGTCGTCATCGCGGACGTGCAGGACAATGCAGGGGCGGGCGCGACATCGGACACCACCGGGTTGCTACGAGCGATGGTAGAGAATGGTGCTCAACGTGCCGTACTTGCCCTGCTGCATGATCCCGAGGCGGCTTCCGCAGCACATGCAGCGGGGCTTGGCGCGGTCATAGCGGTGCCACTCGGCGGCAGGTCTGGCGCACCGGATGCGTCTCCGTACGAAGGCCGGTTTGCTGTCGAAGCGTTAAGCGATGGCCAGTTCCCATTCACTGGAGAGATGTATGCCGGCAGCTCTGCAGAGCTTGGGCCCACGGCGGTGCTGCGGGTCCTCGACAGCCGGGCAGAGGTGCGCGTCATTGTCTCGAGCAAGCGCTGCCAGTGCCTGGATTTGGCAATTCTCACCCATATCGGTGTCGAACCGTCAGCGCAAAGCATCATCGGCGTGAAAAGTTCGGTGCACTTTCGTGCAGACTTCGAACCGATAGCTGCCAAGGTGATCAATGCAGATGCGCCCGGGCTCAATCCGTGCCGGCTCGAAAGGGTGGACTACAGGCATCTGCGCGAGGGTCTCCGCCTTGTCCCGGGCGGCGAGCCTTTCCGGCGACCGGGCGGATGAGCGAGGTGGTGCATGGCAGGTCCCGATCCGCAACATGAAGCTGCGGCAAAGTCTTCAGATCAGCCTTCGGCGCGGCCGTTCCGCTGCATCTCGCTCACGAATTTTACGAGCTTCTCCAGGTCGTTGAACTCGAGCGCAGGAAGCATCGCGCCAACCGCGGTTTCCGAGTGCCCTTCTCGCACCGCCATGTGGAAAGCTCGGTTCCCGTTGGTGGCGATCGGGAAGTAGGCCTTCGAAAGTGAGGGGCCGCTCTGCCCTCCCTTCAGGCTGGCGCCGTGGCATGCGGCGCAATTCTGATCGTAGACGGCTTTCCCCGCCAGCGCGAATTGCGAGAGATACATCACCTCCGCCGGGCGGTAGCTGTGACTGCCCTGTGATGTCGCAAGATGCGGCGTCACGAATGGCGTAGGTGCGGCGAGCACTGCTGATGCGATGATCGCATTTCGGACAACTGCCATCCCCTGGGTCCCCTCTGCCCCGTCGAAACACTTCAGGAACCATATGTGGGCATCGATTACTGAGGTGTTTCCAAAGACGGTTAACTCGCCACTAAAACACCTTCGGCGCTGAGAGTTTACCCTCGAAACGCGAGTTTGCGGGTCAGCAGACTGCGTCGATTCGCTCGATGCTCATGCTTCCAGGCACAACGGTGACGGGGATCGGCATCCGTCCACCGAGCCTTGAGACGAGCTGGCTGACCAGGGGCCCAGGGCCATCTCCTTCACCTGCCCCTAGCACGAGGACACCGATCTCGGTGTCTTCCTTGATGTGCTCGAGCACCTGCTCGGATGACTGGCCCTCGCGGATGGCAAACTCAGGGGTGACGCCGCAAAGCTGTCGCAGCTCCTCGGCAAGCTCGCCGAGCCGGTCCTCCGCCAACTCGCGCGCTTCCTGGCGCATCACCTCGGCGACACCGACCCAATGCTGAAATTCTTCGGGCTGCATTATGTATAGCATAACGACGCCGCCACCGGTCCGCTGCGCCCGCCTTGCAGCGTAACGCATCGCATTGCGGCTTTCAGGCGTATCATCGATGACGACCATGAACTTGCGCACGTGATTTCTCCGTTCATTCGCGCATCAGAAAAGGATGGCAGGATCGATCGACGGGTGCAAGGAGTTGCAGGAGTGGTGTGCTTTGCCTCGAAAATGCCTCGTACAAGCCTTCTGTGTGGCCGAGCAGACGCATTTCAGAGGTAAGAATCGCGATGGTATGGTAAGCGTTGTGCAAGGGACTTCTGCGTTCTGTTAATATCTGGGAGACTTGTGCCAGGCAGCACAGGCGGCCGTGAAGGATGTTGACTGTCGTGTGTGGGCACGTGTGAGTTTGGTTGTCCGGGTATAGAGATACGTTTCGGATGTACGAGAAGCATTTTGGCTTGAAGAAGCTGCCCTTTGCGGCAGCGCCTGACCCGGAGTTCATGTTTTGGACCCGGAGCCATAAGCGTGCGTCTGACATTCTGGAACTTGGCGCCAGTCGACCGCTCCCCGTTACGATCCTGACCGGTGAGCTCGGCGTCGGGAAAACGACCCTGGTTAGACACTTCAGGAACTCAGCCAAGCCGGAACTGACCATCGGTGTGCTCTCCAATCTCACCGATGCGAGCGAAGGTCTGTTCCACTCGATGCTGGCGGCGTTTGAACAGCCCCAGAAGGACACGGCGCCTCGACCGAAGGGCGGTATTGATACCTTCCTGGCCAGCCAGCACGCCCGCGGGCAACGGTCGTTGCTGATCGTCGACGAAGCGCACACCATTGCAGACAAGGACCTCGAGCAACTCCGCATCCTGACCAGCATCACTGCAGAGAACGGCGTTCTGCTGCGGCTGATGCTCGTGGGTCTGCCGCAGCTTCGCGAGCGACTGCGCGAGCCCAAGTACAAGCAGCTGGTCAAGCGCGTTGGCTCGGATTTTCACCTCGAGGGGATCTCGGAGGAGGAAACCGCAGGGTATGTGCGTCACCGGATGAAGGTTGCTGGTGGCACGGAGAAAACCTTCAGTGATGCCGCGATCCGAGAGGTGTACCGGGCCAGCGAGGGCGTGCCACGCAACATCAACACGCTTTGCGACCTGTGCCTGAAGCATACGTTCCAGACCAAGAAGATGGTCGTCACGGCAGGTATCGCGAAGCAGGCAGCGAGTGATGCTCAGCGTGATGGCGTAGTGCTGCGATTGCCGCAGCAGGGCTCCCCCGCACCGCTTGGAGAAAGCTCGACGGTCGCGCCCGGCGCCTCTCCCAAGCCCGAGGCCCAGGACAGTGGCGGCAAGGGCGGTGTTCCGCTGCCCGTGGCTGCTGTTGCACGTGCGATGGGCAAGTGGGACGGCGCGACGGCCGCGAAGCTTAGTCAGGCCGAACCCGAGCAAGATGGTCGTCTGCCGGCCACCGCGCCCGATGCAGAGGTCTCGCCAACTCCGGCTGCGAAACCCAGTGCCAAAGAGTCCGATGAATCGGACGAAAAACGCAAGAAGGCGCTCGAGGCCGCCGCTGGAATGGTTGTCTGGCTGGCCCGTGGCAAGTCTGGCGAAAGCGAGCCGTCAGCTCAGCAGGATGTGTCCGACAGCAAGCTCGAGACGCCTACCGCGCCAGAGGCACCGGTTGCCAAAGACCCTGCTGGCAAGAGCCTTGTTGCCAAGGACCCCGCTGCGGAGAGCCCTGCTGCCACGAACAAGGTCGCGCCCAAGAAGGCCGCGCCCAAGCCGGAACAGCCGAACGACAAGCTCGTCAAGGCGATCGACAGAGTTTCCAAGCCAAAGTCCAAGGTGAAGGCGGCGCAAAGGACGCCGCCGCCGGTGTCTGCGCCCAGCACCCCTAGTGAAGCGAAACCAGGTGCTGAAAGCGGTTCACCATCGACAAGCAAAGTCGAGCCTGAGGCGATCGCCCAACGCGATCCTGCGGGCATAGAGGAGAGCCGAGGCACCGCTGGACGTTTGCCGCTGCGTCCGCCACAGCGGATCGATCTTGACGGCGCGCCGCCCTCGGATCCGGATATCTTGGGCGAGGCTCCTCGCAATCGCTGGGGTTGGGCTGGCGCAGGGGCGGCGAAACCATCGGGTTCAGAAACGGTCGATGCGCCGGTTGAGCAAAGCGCCGACCGCAAGAAGAAGACGGTTGCGGCGGCAGTTGCGGCACCGGTAATGCCGCCGCCCAGACAGCCGCAGACCGTGGAAGTTGCGCCTTCGCAACCCGTTCAGCCGGAGCGTCGCAAACGGCGCCGCAAGACGGCACTCGGCTTCCTTGATATCGGCATCAACGGAACTTTGACGGCTGCACTGTTCGGGGCGATTGTTCTTTCCGTTCTCGTGATCATGGAACGCGGTGCGCTCTTCCCACCCAAGGCGCCTGTCCGGCTCGATGCACTTTGGAACGGTATTGATGAGGGTGGCCCACGCTTCCGTCTTGCGAGCACCACGCCCGCTGATGAGCTGCGCACGCCGGCCGAACTGGGTGTTGTCGTGCCAGGCCTCCCGGTCAAAGTACTCGAGAGTGACGTTTCCGACGGCGCGCTGGCGCTCGATGTGACCCCAGGCGTGAGCCCGGTTCCGTCTTTCTCGCCTGCGCCCGACCGGCTCAATCCGGTTTTGCCGGAAGATGTTGCTCGGGTCCGAGCGTCTGATGGAAGCGGCGTGGCGCTCCCCGAGGTGGCGCTTGTCTCGCCTGCGGCACCGAACGCTGATGCGGGCACATCGACCGCGGCCGACGAGACGGCTGTTGTCGGAGCGCGCGAAGATGTCGAGCCGGACCCGATTGCCGACGCGCTGGCGCCTGCACCTGTCGTACCTCAGCCCAACGCAGCCATCGGTTCCGATGAACCAGAATTCGCCGAACTAGGTGCGGTTCTGACCGTTCAAGCTCGGACACCGCAGTCAGATCCTGATGCGCTGGTGTCGCCCGAGATGCTGATTGGCCCGGCCCGCGAGCCTGAGATGCTCCCTGAGATGAGCACACTCGAGTTGGTCGGGCGCAGTGATGACGAACCGGTGCGCGTCGCGTTCCCATCGCGTGCGACACCCGTCGTACAGGATGAAGGCACGGCGGCGCTGTTCCAGGCCACGGTGCCAAACGATGCTGCGGAGCGCAGCAAGGGACCTGCCCCGTTCGCCGGCGTAAGGGAGACCTTCGGGCCCTCCGTCGGCGTTCACCCACAGCCATTGCCCATCGAAGCAACGCCGGAACCAGAGATCGGCTCTCCGGCTGCACCACTCCCGGGCCGCGCGGCGCTGATCTCGCCAGCCGATCCCGAGGTTGCTGCACGTGCCCATCTGTGGATGCCGGGTTCGAAGGTGCGGGATACGGTCGGAGATGTGGCGCCACCTCTGTCCGCAGAGCCGATTGTCGGCGCCCAAGAAGCGCCAGGTTCAAACACTGAAGTTGCTGCGATTTCACCTGCCCCCAGGATCGCCCGGAGCACGGACATCCCTTCCCGAAGCGCAAGCGGTGGCCGGCCTCTCGCCGTCGAGATGCCTGGAGCGGAAGGTGTGCTTGTTCAGGCCGGACGTTCGCCCACGGACGCTGTGCCCGAAGGCTACGTGGTTGTCTCGCGTCCGTCTGAGTCCGTGGTGCCCACACCCGCGCCCGAAGATCGTGCCGTGGACGTGCCGGAGCCCGCACCGGTCCCCGAGGCGCAGCCAGAAGCCAATCCGGATATCGCTACCAAACCGTTGGATCCGGCTGCGGCGCGGGAGGCGATCCTGTTCGGCTCTGTCCCGCAGCCACCGCGCATCGTGATCCATCACGCCAACGAGGATCGCGCACGTGCGGAGAACCTTGTCGCCGCGCTGCGCGAGGGCGGCTTTAGCGGTGCGCAGACCCGTGAGGTTCAGCACGCCGTTTCAGACACAAATGTCCGGTACTTCTTTGCCGACGATGTTTGGGACGCCAAGCTGATCAGCCAGATCATAGCGCGCACCGAAGGCACGGGTCGGGCACGTCAGCCCCGCGAGTTCCCGGGCTATGCAGGCGAGTCGGCCAGAGGACTGGTCGAGATCTGGATCAGCAACTGACCGTGTGATCGCGGCTCAAGCCGGACCGCGCCGGCGAGGTGCCGTCGGTGCTCGCCGGGGGGCGAAACGTGTCGCAGTGGTTGCATCTGCCGCAAGATCTGACCTGCTCTGAGGTGTTCGCCCGTTCCGCTCTGCGGGCTTCTCGCTGCGTTTGCCCACAGCGCTGTCGACATCCTCGGACACCACCTCGAGCAAGTTGTCCGGACTGTTCGGAACTTGTCGGGCGAGGATCAATTCATCGTCCGAGGGCACGGTATCGTTCGCTTGGCGCAGGTGAACCACTTGATTGGTCAAATAGGCAAGCATGGCTTGATCGCTGATCGGTCGATCACGGAAACCGCTGACGGTCACAATGGTGAGGCGGCCGTTCAGCTCCACAAATGCCCGCCAGAAGCGCTCGGAAAGCAGGGAGAGGTTCTCGACGGTGCTTTCTTCGATGAACACATAGAGACCGCGACCCAGCGTCCTGCTGTCCACAATCTGGACGTCTCCGCTCAGTTTGCCATCGCGACCCAGCATCGAAAGACCCTTGGGAGTCTGAAGAAACGCCATCAGATCATCGAGCGTCTGGGCCTCTGTTTCGGCGTTGTTGAACATTGCGTCGCCCGAAATCGAGACAGTGATGATCCCGGGGAGCGCTCTAGGGAGCTGCAACTCGCCAAGTTCGGTGGTCGTTGCCTGCTCCAGCGCGGCATCCCCGACACAATCGCCGATCAGCATGAATGCGGATTTCAAAGACGTTTCCACGGACTCTTCGGCGACACAAAACCGGTCAGCCGGCTCGACCACCACCTGGCGTCCGCGTGCGGCCACAACGGCCCGGGACGGCTCGGCCGAGACAAGCGCAAAGCCCTTCAAGCGCTCGAGTTCTTGGTCGCGCGTGCTGAAACCACGCTCGAGACAGCCTGATGTCATCATCAGAGCCGCTGCAAAGCAGGTCGCCGTACCCACCCTCAGGGAGAAGCCTCTGTGCCGGTTCACTGTTGCGCTCAGAGGTCTGCGTAACAGTGGCGTTCCGCTTTGCCGCCCGGATGCGTCACTGCGCCGGCCTTCGCACCTCCGACCGTTTGCGCGTACTTCCAGAGCGCGCCCGCGCCGTAAATCGTCTCGCGAGGTCCGGACCAGGCCTTTCGGCGCTCCTTGAGTTCCTTGGCAGTCAGCTTGACCTTGATCGTGCCCTTCTTTGCGTCAATCGAGACGATGTCACCGTCCTGAAGCAGTGCGATGGGTCCTCCGACAGCGGCTTCCGGTCCCACATGGCCCACGCAGAAACCGCGCGTCGCGCCGGAGAAGCGACCATCGGTGATGAGCGCGACTTTCGACCCCATACCCTGACCGGAGATTGCCGCGGTGGTCGCAAGCATCTCGCGCATGCCAGGCCCGCCTTTGGGGCCCTCATTGCGGATGACGATCACCTCGCCTTCCTTGTAGATGCGCTTCTGGACGGCCTCGAAGGCTTCCTCTTCGCACTCGAACACGCGGGCTGGGCCTTCGAACTTCAGCCGCTTCATTCCGGCGACCTTCACGATTGCGCCTTCCGGTGCGAGGTTGCCTTTCAGACCAACGACTCCACCGGTGCTGGTGAGCGGTTTGTCCACAGGGTAGATAACCTTGCCATCCGGTCCGCCATCGATTTCGGCCAGGTTTTCCGCGACGGTCTTGCCGTTTGCCGTGATGCAATCCCCGTGCAGATAGCCAGCGCGCAGCAGCTCTTTCATCACGATCGGGATACCGCCAGCTTCGTAGAGGTCTTTGGCGACGTATGTGCCGCCGGGTTTGAGATCAACGAAGTACGGCGTGTCGCGGGCGATGTCGCAGAAATCTTCGAGGTTGAAGTCGATCCCCGCCTCGTGGGCGATGGCAGGCAGGTGGAGACCGCCATTGGTCGATCCTCCCGTGCAGGCGACCACCCGTGCTGCGTTCTCCAGAGATTTGAGCGTCACGACATCCCTCGAGCGAATACCCTGCGCCAGAAGGTGCATGACCGCCCGACCCGAGGCCACCGAGAACTGATCGCGGCTTTCGTAGGGCGCCGGCGCGCCCGCTGACTGGGGCAAGGCTAGACCGATCGCCTCCGACACGCAGGCCATCGTGTTTGCGGTGAACTGACCGCCGCATGCCCCGGCAGAGGGGCAAGCCACGCGCTCGAGGATCGCCAGCGCCGCATCCGACAACGTGCCGCCCTGATGACGCCCGACCGCCTCGAACATGTCCTGGACCGTGAGGTCCCGATTGGAGAAGTCCTCTGGGACATCCGCTCCGGCTGGCGCTTTGCCGGGCAGGATCGAGCCTCCGTAAATGAACACCGAAGGCACGTTCAAGCGCACCATCGCCATCATCATGCCGGGCAAGGACTTGTCGCAACCCGCAAGCCCGACGAGCGCGTCATAGGCATGCCCGCGCATCGTCAGCTCGACCGTATCCGCGATGGCATCACGCGATGCGAGCGAGGACCGCATCCCCTCGTGGCCCATCGCGATGCCGTCGGTCACGGTGATCGTGGTGAATTCGCGTGGTGTGCCGAGCGCTTCCTTCACGCCGAGCTTCACGGCCTGGGCTTGCCGATTGAGCGCGATGTTGCAGGGTGCCGCCTCGTTCCAACAGGTCGCCACACCGACAAACGGCCGATGAATTTCTTCGTCCGTCAGGCCCATGGCATAGTAGTAGGACCGGTGCGGTGCCTTCGCGGGCCCCTCGGTCACGTGCCGGCTGACGAGCTTGGCCTTGTCGAAGGTTTTGGCGTCCATCCCCGTATTCCCGTTTTTTGCTCATTGCTGCAGATTGGTGGGCCACACTATCCGCGCCACTCTGCAGCCTCAAGCGATGTTCGGCCTATCGGGACGCGGAAACCCAGAATCGCCAAAATTCATCGGTATCAAGATTATCCGAGACGCTTGGATTTCACGGCGCAGTGGAGTGGCGTGGCTTTGGGTCTCGCACCAGGTGTGAGACGGCGATCCGGAGAGCTTGCATGACCGCGATGAGTTTGCTCGAGCACTATGCTGCCCCTGCAGGCAAGCGAACCGGGATGTGGCGCATCCCGGTCGGAATTCTGATGATCCTGGCATTCTGGCTTGCATCGACCGTCGCGGTAATGATCTGCGTCGTGCTCGCCCATCTCGTGATCAGCGGTTCTGATCTTCCCGGAGCACTTGCTGGACTTCAGGCCCTGACCGAGGGTGGTGATCCGGTGGCGATCCTGATCATGCTCACCACGTTTTCCGGCGTCTGGATCGGAGCTTGGCTGGCCGTCCGGACGCTGCACGGCCAGAGCTTTCGCACACTTCTGGCGCCGGAGGGACGCTTTCGGGCTGGTGAATTCATGGGCGGTCTCATGCTCGCCGCCGTGTTCTCGGCCCTGTCGATCACGGCTGCCGTGCTCTTCGTGGGAGCGCCGGTTCCCGCCGGGCAATCGATTGGCACCTGGCTGCTCTTCGCAATACCAGCAGTGGCGCTGATCTTCGTTCAGGCCACCGCCGAGGAGCTGATCTTCCGCGGTTATCTGCTTCAGCAGATGGTTGTGCGCAGCACGCGGTTCGTCGTCTGGGCTGGCCTGCCATCGCTCCTGTTTGGCGCGATCCATTACGACAGCAGTCTGCCGGACCATGGCGGGCTCTACTACATCGCGGTGACGTTCGTGATGGGGCTCACATTGGCAGTGCTCGTCGCCCGCACAGGCGCACTTTGGGCAGCTGCGGGACTGCATGTGGGCATCAACGCGATCGCGCTCTGCGGTGTCGGCGCGGACGGCATATTGTCAGGCACCCAGTTCTTCCTGTTTCCGGAGGACAAGGTGGTCGACATCATGCGTCTCGATCTGGGCTTCGCGATCATGATGCTCATCTACGTGCTGAGCCCGTGGTCGATCTTTCCCCGACAGTCTCAGAGCGACGAAAGCCGCTCGAGCGCCGCACTCAACTTCTCGGCCTCGGACTGAGCGGCAACCAGACGTTCGCGCTGCTCCTCGACAACCTCTTCCGGCGCTTTGGAGAGAAAACCCTCGTTGGACAGCTTCTTGCCAATGCCGGCGGCGTCCTTCTCGGCCTTCGCGAGCGCCTTTTCGAGCCGCGCCTTTTCGGCAGCAACGTCAATCACACCTGCCAGGGCGAGGTTCACAGCACAGTCTTCCAGCACCATGGTCACCGATCCATCGGGCGCCTGATCCGCAACCGCGCACTCCGAGAGCCGGGCAAGGCGTTGGATCAGCTGGACATTCCGCAGCATCCTGTGCGCGACATCCGGCGAATGTCCGGTCAGAACCATGTCGATCTTCGCCGCGGCCGGAACGTTCATCTCCGCGCGAACCGAGCGGATGCCTTCGATCAGACGGATCACCCAGCCCATCTCTGCATCGGCGTCCGCATCCGAGAGCGCGGCCACATCCAGATCGGGCCAATCGACGTGAATGAGCGACTGTTCCCGTGTCGCAAGAGCGCCCCAAAGCTCCTCGGTGATGAAGGGCATGATCGGGTGCAGCAGGATCAGGCACTGATCGAGCGCCCACGCCGTGACCGCCTGTGTCTCTGCCCTCGCCTCGGCATCGTCGCCGGTGAGCAAGGGTTTCGAAAACTCGAGATACCAGTCGCAGAACGTGCCCCAGATATGCGCATAAAGCGCGCTCGCCGCCTCGTTGAACCGGTAGTCCCCGAGCGCCTGATCGACACTGGCTGCGACCCGCGCCGTCTCGCCTATGATCCAGCGATTGACGGTATGATTTGCATGCACGGATGATGCACGACCGATATGCATGGACGGTGCATCGTAGCAGTTGTTCATCTCGGCGAAGCGCGCCGCATTCCACAGTTTGGTGCCGAAACGCTGTCCGCCCTCGGTCGCCTGATCCGACATCCTCAGCGTGCGCCGCGCCTGCACCTCCTGGCTTGCCAGCGCATAGCGCAGCGCGTCCGCACCGAAGCGGTCGATGAGATCCAGCGGGTCGATGATGTTGCCGAGCGACTTCGACATCTTCTTTCCCTTGCCGTCGACCACGATCGAGTTGATGTAGACCGTGTGGAACGGCACCTCGCCCATGAACTCGAGCCCCTGCATCATCATCCGGGCGACCCAGAAGAAGATGATGTCATTGCCGGTGATCAGGACGTCCGTCTTGTAGTAGCGCTCGAGCTCCGGTGTCTTCTCGGGCCAGCCCAGCGTCGAGAACGGCCAGAGCGCGGAGGAGAACCATGTATCGAGGACGTCGGGGTCGCGAGCAGAGAGGATCACCGACGCTTCCCGTTCCACCGCCACTCATGCCTGACGATATCGCTTCCAGAAAGCCTTAGGAGCGCGGGACGACATGGCTCTGAACGCAAAAACCTCTAAATGAAGAGCCGTATTCGGCGTTCTTCGGCCGATTCAACTACGATACTGCTCCCGTCGGGCCAGAACTCTTTGCCCGTTCGACGGCCCATACCAGACCGGGATCTGGTGGCCCCACCAGAGCTGGCGCGAGATGCACCAGGGTTCGATGTTGTCCATCCAGTTGTAGTAGGTGCGGTCCCAGTTGGTCGGCGCGAATGTGGTGCGCCCGTCCCGGACAGCCTCGGTTGCCGGGCCGGCGAGCTTCTTGGCGTCGACGAACCACTGGTCGGTCAGCATCGGCTCGATGACGACCTTCGAACGGTCGCCATAGGGCTGCATGATCTTCTTGGCCTCGATCATCGGCAGTTCGGCGGGCAGGTCCTCGGGGTCCTTGCCCTTGATCTGCCAGGCGACATCCGGGTGGTCCGCGGGCACCATGACGGCGAGCCCATCGGCGGTGATGTCGGCGACGACGCGCTTGCGGCACTCGTACCGGTCGAGGCCGCGGTATTCGTCCGGGACAAGGTTGATGGCATCGATCTCGGCCTCGGACATCGAGGCCCCTTCGATGATGGCCTGCGCCTTGGCGGCCTCCTCGGCGTAGGGTTCGCCGTCGCTGCGCATCGAGGCGTCCATCGCCATCAGACGGTAGCACGGGATGTTGCCGCGTTTGGCGACGCCGTAGTCGTTGAAATCGTGCGCGCCGGTGATCTTGACGGCGCCCGAGCCGAAGTCCGGGTCCGGGTAGTCGTCGGTGATGATCGGAATGCGGCGGCGGTGCGCCTTCGGCCCAACTGGAATCTCGCAGAGCTTGCCGACAATCGGTGCATACCGCTCGTCCGAGGGGTGCACCGCGACAGCCCCATCGCCCAGCATCGTCTCGGGCCGGGTCGTGGCGATCGAGATGTAGTCCCGCGTCTCGCGCAACGTGATCGCGCCGTCCTCGTCCTTCTCGACATATTCATAGGTCTCGCCGCCTGCGAGCGGGTACTTGAAGTGCCACATGTGGCCGTCGGTCTCGATGTTCTCGACCTCGAGATCGGAGATCGCGGTCTCGAACTTCGGATCCCAGTTCACCAGCCGCTTGCCGCGGAAGATCAGGCCTTTCTCGTAGAGGTCGACGAAGACCTTGAGGACGGCGGCCGACAGCCCCTCGTCCATGGTGAAGCGGGTGCGTGACCAGTCGCACGAGCACCCCAGGCGCTTGAGCTGGCCCAGGATCGTGCCTTCGGACTTGCGCTTCTGTTCCCAGACCCGATCCACGAACGCCTCGCGCGTCATGTCGGTGCGGCGCATGTTCCCTTCCTCGGCCAGTTCGCGCTCGACCACCATCTGGGTCGCGATGCCGGCGTGGTCGGTGCCCGGCTGCCAGAGCACGTCGAAGCCCTGCATGCGCTTCCAGCGGATCAGGATATCCTGCAGCGTGTTGTTCAGGGCGTGGCCCATGTGCAGCGAGCCCGTCACGTTGGGTGGCGGGATCACAATGCAGAAACTCTCGTCACGCGATGCGTTCGCACCGGCAGCGAAGCGGCCTTCTTCCTCCCAGCGGGCATAGATGCGCCGCTCGGCCTCGGCTGCGTTGAAGGTCTTGTCCATACCGTGGGCCCGTCGTGTCCGTTGATCGCCGCGGTGTTTAACGTGCCGGCGTGCGCGATGAAAGCCCTGTGCCGTTGAGGATGTCGCGGAACCCTGCGAGTGTAAGCGTCCTGCGTAAGGGGATTTGGAACATGCGCCTTGGCTTGTTGCTCAACGTCATGCTCGGCGGTCTCCTGTTGGGGTGTGCAGCACCAGGGGGTGGTGGCGCGTTCACCGAGAGCAAGGCGCTTCTGGACACAAAGCTTGTCGAGGACGGGCGCGCGGTGCGTCTGGAGACAGTGGTGTTTCGCCCCGCGGGTGACGGGCCGTTCCCGGTGCTGATCCTCAATCATGGCTCGACAGGCAACGGGCGTGATCCGGAAGTTGCCAAGTCGACCTGGGGGTTCGACCCGCTTTCGGAATTCTTTGCAGAGCGCGGGTGGCTGGTGGTGGTGCCCTATCGCCGGGGACGGGGACAGTCGGATGGGCTCTATGACGAGGGGTTCGCGGAAGAACGCAGCCTCGGATACACGTGCGATCCCGACACGACGCTTGTCGGCGCCGAGCGGGGTCTCACCGACATCGACGCCGCCATCGACGCCGCACTGGACGCGTATCCCGAGGCCGACCGGAGCCGGCTGCTCATCGGCGGTATCTCCCGCGGCGGCGTGCTGTCGGTTGCCTATGCGGGTCGGCACCCCGATCGGGTGAGTGGCGTGCTCAACTTTGTCGGCGGTTGGCTCGGCACCGGTTGCCAATCCGCGCGCTATGTCAACGAGACGGTCTTCGGCTGGGGCGCTCCCTACCCGGGAACCTCGCTTTGGCTCTACGGCAAACGCGACCCCGTCTATTCCCTGCGCCACAGCGGACGGAACCACGCGGCGTTTCTGCGCGACGGGGGTCAGGCAACTTTCCTCACCTATGGCGGCTGGCTGAAAAACGGACATGACATCTGGGCGCATCCCGATCTCTGGGGCCGCGATGCCATCCGGTATCTTGCCGAGATCGGGTTCGCCCCCGACGGCAGCCGCTTGAAATAGCCACCGCGCCGGTCACCAAAGGGTGTATTCCGCGTGCGCCCCCCTTGGCCTAGGGTCATGCAATCACTGGAGGTGCCGACATGTCGAGAATTTTAAGCCTGCTGTTCATTGTGATGCTGAGCCTGCCTGCACGTGCCGAGGAGCCGATGACGTTGGAGCGCCTTGGTGAGATTATTCAGGCCGTCGATCCCGAGGCGGAGGCTGCGGGCACGTCGTTCCAGCTCACGGTCGGGGATGTCCCCGTCGTGGTGGTGACGGATCCACGCGCCGACCGCATGCGTGCCATGGTGCCCATCCGGGCGGCGGAAGAACTCGATCCCGAAGAACTCTATCGCATGATGCAGGCCAATTTCGACACGGCGCTGGACGCGCGCTACGCCCTCGCGCAGGGACGCCTTTGGAGTGTGTTCATCCACCCGTTGTCGCCGCTCGGAAAGGACGAGTTCCTGTCGGCGGTCGGGCAGGTCGTCAATCTGGCGCTGACCTATGGCAGCTCGTACACATCCGGCGCCCTGAGCTTCGGCGGCGGAGACAGCAACGAGCTGCACCGCCAGCTCATCGAAGAGCTTCTCAAGAAGGGCGAGGATATCTGAGACCGCCGCGCGCGCGGGATCGCGAACGCCGAAGCGGTCACCTGGCGATATCAGGGGTTCGGTGTCGCAGCTCAGGTGCCGGTGCGTGTCAGCGCCTGGCGCACCTCTTCCTGGATCAGCCGCACCACGTTCTCCGAAATGTTCTGACCGATATCGCCGTTCATCAGCTCATCGCGAACGACGTTCCGGATCATTTCCTCAAGCGAGGCCTGGTCGAGCGATGGTGCAGGCATCAGCGGTTCTCCCGTCGATTCTTCAGGGTCAACCGCGATCTCCTCCTCGAGTGCCGCCACGTCGTCATCCGACGCCGCGATCATCTCTTCTGAAGCCTCGGGCACAACGTCCCCTGCGGTCTCTGGAAGCGGGTCGATCGGATCATCGTCCAGCTCTGCCTCGGTGGGTTCAACCTCGGAGGCGTATTCCATCGCTTCCGGTTGTTCCATCGCTACCGGTTCATCCATCGTCTCGATGGGCTCTTCGACCGGTTCGCCTTCGATGGTGTCCATCGCCGGCACGAGCGTGGTCTGGTCGGACACAACTTCGTCCTCAGGAACCAGGCTCAAGGGGATTTCGTCATCTTCGTCGTCTCTGATCAGCCCGGTGGTCAGCATCAACGGTTCGAGAGGTCCGAGAGCGTCTGCGTGCAACACTCCGTTTAGGGGAAGCACTTCATCAGACTCCGGGTCCGGCTCGACGTCGTCGGCGATGACCGACGGTTCCGACGCTTCGGGCACCGAGGGGATGTCGACCAGCGGCTCGATCGGCGCGGACTCCTCTCCTGAGACGTCGACGGGGCGCAGCGCCACGATTTTCCCCAGTTCGTCGGGTTCGGCGGCATCCACCTTCTTCTGCGCCGTCGTCGAGGTGCGCAGGTCCTTCTCACCGCGCCCGCCGGTTACGATTCTCCGAATCGATGCAAGCACGTCATCCATAGATTTGCTTTCGCTCTTCTCGGTCATTTTTTCTATCGCGTTGCCCGTTCGATCCGGTGCGGACCGTAATCTCACCGTCTTTATCTCCTCTAAGGACGGTAAGAACGTGTCCACACAGTGTCATCAGTGCGGTCATATCCGAAATTTCTCTCACGCACGGACGCATAGTGACTGCCTGCGGGCTGGACATTGTCAACATCCAGTCCGAGGTGTTCGACGGTCAGCTTGCCGATTGCAAACAGAAGCGTGTACGCGGCGACATACTCGTCGCGCCGGCTCGTGACCAGATCACCACGTGCGTCCAGAAGCTCCTGTTCGGCATCGAGCACGTCCAGTGTGGTACGCGCACCGACCTTGGCTTCTTCCTGCACGCCTTCGAACGCGATCTCGGCTGCCGTGATTTCGAGGCGTCCGGCCTTGATCGATGCGCGTGCGACCTGCAGATCCGCCCAGGCATCGCCGGTTTCCTGAGCTGCATCACGGATGGCGATGTTGATGTCGGCGCCTGCGCCTTCCGCGTTGGCCTGAGCCTCGCGCACGTTCGAGTAGTTGAAACCACCCGTGTAGAATGGAATGTTGATCCGAATGCCCACCGTCGCGTCCGACTCGGAGTCGTTCTCGAACGCCAGCCTGTCCTGACGCCGAAGCTGCCCGATCAGATCGACCTGGGGCAGCAGCGTTCCGATCGCGGCTCGCACATCGCTGCTGGCGGCCTGGCGCTCGAGCCGTGCCGCGATGATGTCAGGCTCGGACTGCATTGCGATGGACACGGCCTCATCAACGCTCGCCGGCAGATCCGGCAACGGGGGCAAAGGGGTCAGATCTCCCGGATAATCGCTGACGACGCGCTTGTAGGCCTCACGGGCATTCTCGAGCGCGCCGCGCGACGCTGCGAGCCCGCTGCGGGCCGCCTCGAGGCGGGCTTCCGCCTGTGCGACGTCGGTCCGGGTCACCTCACCGACTTCGAACCGCTCTTGGGCCGCGCGCAACTGTTCGTTCAGAACACGGACGTTGTTCTCGCCAAGCTCGACGAGGGTCTCGTTCTGGCGGACATCCGCGTAGGCAATGACCGTGTTCAGCAGAATGACCTGCTCGGTCGCCAAGAGACGCGACTCCTCAGCGGTGATGCGCGTCTCGGCAGCTTCCGTGTTGTTCTGGACCTGTCCGCCGGTATAGAGCGGCTGGACCACGTCGAGCGACAGGCTTGTCGGATACTCGGCCCGTTCGAGTTCATCGAACTCGAAATCGAGGTCCACGTTGCCGTCGACCTGAATGCGGCCCAACGCTCTTTCCTGCACCGCCTGCTCACCGAGCACCCGCACATTGGCCCGACCGACCGCGAGTTCCGGGCTTGAGTTGTAAGCCTTCACCATCGCATCAGCCAGTGTTTCAGCCTGCACGGCGGGGATTGCTGTCGTACACGCCAACAACAATCCGACACCGAGAGTGAACCCTCTCGTTCTGGTCTTAACCATGCTCATCCCCTCTTGTGTTCTTCACGCTCCGCGTCTTCCCCTCAGAACGCGAACGCGCGCTCGGCATGGAACCCGTCCAGCACAGGTGCTGTCGCATCGAACGCAATGCTATGCGAAACGGTTGCCCCCGATCGCACTAAAACGCGACATTGTCCCACCGGGCCATCCATGAAAATCGTGACCAGACGCCCGCCATCCTTGAGCTGATCGGTCAGTGACTCGGGCACTTTTTCGACAGCACCGTTCAGGATGATGACGTCATACGGTCCATGTGCCGGATCGCCATCGACCGGGTCGCCGACGGCCACGACACCGTTGTCTATCTCCAGATCCGCGAGCAATCCCGTCGCGGTCTCGACCATGGCCGCGTCGGCTTCGATCGCGACCACGGCCTCGGCCATGCGCGAGACCAGGGCGGTCGTGTAGCCGGTGCCGGCGGCGAGATCGAGCACAAGGTCGGACGCATCGATCTGCGCGGCTTCCAGCATCTTCCCGAGCGTCCGCGGCGCGAGCATCATCCGCCCGGACGCCATTTCGACTTCGCAATCCGCATAAGCGATGTCGCGGCGGGTCTTGGGAACGAACCGCTCGCGCGGCACCGACAGCATGGCATCAATGATTGCATAGCGTGTCACATCTGCCGGGCGTACCTGGCAATCGACCATCGCGCCGCGTGCGGCAGCGAAATCCGTCATGTCCCTGCTCCAGACGACACTATCCACAAGGGCTTTTGCCACACGTGCATAGCCCGGGGCAATAAGGGACGCGAATTAGACGCAGCCGTCAAGAGTCCGCCACACGTCGCTCCCGGAGCCGTGCCGGACGAGCAACACATTCACTGGTTTTTTCGCACCAAAAATCGGGGTGCCGCGTCCTCGATCCCCCGTCGGTGGCGGCGCGCTTGAGCCGACGCTCTTGTTCCATTCTTTCAAAGCGTGCAAAATGTTCGCACAGGATTAAGGTCATCATGCTGCTTGCACAGATATCCGATCTTCATGTTCGCCGCGATGACCGGCCGATGTCCGGTGCGGTCAAGACCCGTCGCTATGCAGCGAAGGCCGTCGATTCCGTCAACAGCTTCGCTCCGGATGCCGTGTTCGTGACCGGCGATCTCACGGATGTCGGCACCGACGAGGACTATGCCCTGGTGCGTGGCGAACTTGACCGTCTCGATGCGCCCTACTTCATCATTCCCGGCAATCACGACCGTCACGACACGTTGCGCGCTGCCTTTCGGGATCACAGCTACCTGCCGAGCGAGGGGCCGCTCAACTGGGTGGTCGACGACTTCCCGCTGCGTCTGATCGGTCTCGACAGTGTGCTGCCGGACGAGGGCCACGGGCTGCTGAGCACCGAGACGCTGGCTTGGCTCGACCAGACACTTGCATCGAGTGCGCGCCCGACGATTGTCGGCCTTCACCATCCGCCGTTCGCGGTCGGGATGCCGCACATGGACAAGATCATCTGCCTCAATGGCGCAGAGATGGCCGAGGTGATCTCCCGCCATGCCCATGTCGCGTTGGTGATCTCGGGCCACTTGCATCGCGCTGTGTCGGCGTGCTGGGCAGGCACAGTCGCGCACATCGCGCCATCGGTCGCCCATCAGGTCGCCCTCAGCTTCACGGAGCGCACGATTCCGGAGTGGGTGCTCGAACCACCCGCGATGCTGCTGCACCGGTGCTCGCCCGAGGGGGATGTGGTGACGCATGTTGCCCATATCGGCGATTTCGGCGGAACGCAGCCCTTTCTGCCGGACGTCGACTATCCGGGGGCGTAGCGGCGGTGAGCGCGCGGGAGCAATTCGGCCAACTGCCTGACGGGTCCGCGGTCGAGAGGGTGGGTTTGCAAGGCTTCGGTCTCTCGGCGAACGTGATGTCGTGGGGCGCGGTGCTGCAGGATCTGCGGCTGGAAGGCGTACCCCACCCATTGGTGCTGGGGTTTCACGAGTTTGCATCCTATCCCCAGCTTTCCCCGCATTTCGGCGCCATCTGCGGCCGCGTGGCGAACCGGATTGCGCAGGGCACTGCCGAGATCGCGGGCAAACATCACACGTTCGACCGGAACTTCGCCGGACAGCACACGTTGCACGGCGGCTCGGATGGATGTGGCACGGTGCTCTGGAGCATCGCCGGTCACGACGCGCATTCGGTCAACCTGACGTTGCGCCTGCCAGATGGACACATGGGGTTCCCTGGCACCCTGGACATCGAAGTGCGCTACCAGCTGGTCGAGGGTCCGGGGCTCCGGATCGATCTGGCGGCGACTGCGGACGCACCCACGCTCTGCAATCTGGCGCATCACAGCTACTTCAATCTGGATGGTCGCTCAGACATCGATGACCACACGCTGTGGGCCGGAGCCGACCGGGTGCTTGAGGTCGATGAGGACTTGATCCCGACCGGCAGCGCATTGCCGGTCGAGGGCACGGAATTTGACTTTCGGCAGGGACGGAAACTCGCGGGCCTGTCCTGTGATCACAATCTCTGTCTTTCCGAACAGCGCGGACCGCTGAGGCGCGTGGCACGGCTGACGGGCGGCAAGCTGGCGATGGTGATCGAGACCACGGAGCCCGGGCTGCAGGTGTATGACGGGCGCGGCATCGATACGCGGGGTGCGCCGGGGTTGGGCGGCCTGCCCTATGGCGCGCGGGCCGGAATAGCGCTCGAGCCGCAGGCTTGGCCCGATGCGCCAAATCAGCCCTGGCGGGCTCAGGTGGATTTGCATCCCGGCGAGACCTACAAACAGGTTTCGGTCTTCCGTTTCGAGAGCCATGCGCCATGACGGTCAGTATCTACGATGAGACCCCCTGCACACTCGGCGAGGGCGCGCTCTGGCATCCGGAGCGACAGCAGCTTTTCTGGTTCGACATCATCGGCAAGAGACTTCTCACACGCGAGGGAGGCGTCACGCGCGATTGGACCTTCGACGAGCATGTGTCGGCGGCAGGCTGGATCGGGCGCGATCAATTGCTGGTCGCGAGCGAAACGGCGCTCTCGGTCCTCGATCTGGTCTCGGGACGCCGCGAGATGGTCCATCCGCTCGAGGCGAAGAACCCCGCAACCCGGTCCAATGACGGGCGCGCGGATCCGTGGGGCGGCTTCTGGATCGGCACGATGGGCAAGCGCGGCGAGGCTGACGCGGGCGCGATCTATCGAATGTATCGGGGCGAGGTGCGCTGGTTGCACTCTCCGATCACCATTCCGAACGCAATCTGCTTTTCACAGGACCGACAGTACGCCTACTTCGCCGATACGCCACGCCGGACGATTTGGCGCCAGCGGCTGCGCGAGACCGACGGCTGGCCTGTGGATGATCCCGAGGTGTTCGTTGATGGAACGTCCGAGCGTCTGCTGCCTGATGGAGCGGTGGTCGACACCGAGGGGCAGCTCTGGAACGCCCAGTGGGGTGCGGGCCGGGTGGTCTGCTACGATCGCGAGGGGCTGCCTGTGAAGACCATCGCCTTTCCCGTGCCGAACACCACCTGTCCGGCGTTCGGCGGACCGGATCTGGGCACGCTCTACGTAACCAGTGCGCGCCAAGGCATGTCGGCGGAGGCAAAAGCAGCGCATCCGGCGTCGGGCAAGACGTTCACGACGGCAACGGATGCGCACGGACAGGCAGAGCCGAAGGTGATCCTCTAAGGGAAAATGCGGGGAGCAGCGTGCTCCCCGCGGGACCAGTTTCAGCCTCCTGTCTTGGTGACCGTCCAGATCACGCCTGACTTGGGCACTGTGTAGAAGGGCGACGGCATCTCGAAGTCGGTGTGCACCTCGCCGTAGTCGACGATGTACATGGTCGCGCCGTCGTTCGAGAACACCACGTCGTTGGGGCGTTCCATGCCGCCGCGGGTCTCGTCCGTCGACTGATAGGCATTCGGACCCATCTCGATGTTGCGTGCGAAATAGGACCACTTCACACCCGACGGCTCGAGGAACTCGATGTCGAGAATGACGGGCCATGTCGGCTCGAGGCTCTCGGGTCCGGTATCGAGAATGCCGTAGACCGCACCGAACAGGTGGTTGTCCTTGCCGAAGCCGCCCGCCGACCATGCGATGCCGTCGATCGGGTTGTTCGTGTCCCATTCGAGGATCGGATTGATGTAGCCGTCGGGATTGGGGTTCGCCGCGATGAGCGGCACACCGCGCACACCGTCCACGTGATGCTGGAAGCGGTACGGCCACTTTGTCGGCGTGAACGGCTCGTCACCGATGAAGAGCGCCGGATGCGGTTTGTCGATCGGATTGCCTCTATAGATCTCATGCCCGTAGCGCTTGCCTGTGACGAAGAGGAAGCCCTCCTTGTCCGGGAAACCGGCATCCTGGCCCATCTCCGTCACGAGCCAGACCTTCTCCGCACCGTTGGCGATGCGCCGGTGGCCGAGATCGTTGGCGCCGTTGTCCGAGACTGCCATGGCGTTCTCGAACTTCGATCCAACAGGGCCAAACTCCACGCCGGACTGGTTGCGGAAGCCCATGGCGTAGACCTCCATGTCTCCGTGCGCGTAGATGCCGTCGTCTCCCTGCTTGTCGAACGCCACCCGCATGACGGAGCCGCCGCAGGGCACCTTGGCGGGGATCACCATGCCCGGCTCGGCGGGCATGCCGGCAGGCAGGTAGGCCCCGGTCATGCGCCCGTCCGACGACATGACGTTGAGTCCGGTGTGAACGATCTCGCGGCAGGCGGGATCGCGCGGCGTCGTGCCCCAGCCCTCGCTGTCATGCTGCACCCAGAACGGGTCTTCCGGAATGTCCGGCCAGCCGTGATTGTCGGGATCCGCGAATCCCGTGTTGGAGGGCAGCCCCAGCGCAAAGTAGAGGTGTCCGCCTCGGCAGGTCACGCCGCCATTGCGGTGATCGCCGATGAAGAGGTCCTTGATGATGAGCTTCAGCTCGCCGTCGACGCCGTCGATCTCCCAGATCTTCTCGCCATACTCCGGAATGTAGGTCTTGCCGTTTTCCGGGCAGTAGCTGATCTCATTCATCACCGTCGAGAAGGTGCCGTGGCCGACTTCCTTGATCACCTCACCGGCCGGGTTGAATACCTTGACGTGCGGCGGCTCGAACTCGTCCTGGTCGGGGCTCCCCAGAAGCGGTGGTGATACGGCGACCCAGAGATTGCCATCTGCGTCGACGGTTGCCGAGGAGGGCGCGTTGAGACCCTTTGCGAAGATACCGACTTCGTAGCCGTCGGGCACCATCACCTTCGATGCGTCGGGCTCGACAGCGACCCGCTTTTCCCAGCCCCCGGAGTCGCCAGTGCCCTGCATGTCGGCTTGTGCTGCGGACACAATCAATCCCACGCCGCCCAAACCGGCGGCCAGTACGGTGTTCGTGCGCATAGTCGTCCTCCCTGGTTTCCCACTCACAGTCTCGCGGTCGAGCGCCTGCTTCGGGCGCTTCAGTGCAGCGGCAGCGTTCTGATATGCGCGACCAGTTGGTCGATCTCCTCGTCGCTGAGCTTCTTGCCCCAGGCCGGCATGTAGGCGCTCAGCCCATACGGTTTGCCGCCCTCGCGGATCACGCCCGCAAGGTGCTCATCGGGCAGCAGGTCAATGTAGCCCTTCTTCGTCAGATTGTGGATGTGGGGCATGAAGGTGTGCGCGCCGCCACGACCGTCCTTGCCGTGGCATCCCCGGCAGTACTTCTTGTAGATTTTCGCACCCGCAGCACTGTCGCCTGCCTGCACCGACGCCGGCAGTCCGACAAGCAGAATGACCATGAAGACGCGCAGCAACGGCACGTGGAGGTCCTCCCCTATCGCGCGAAATGTCGCCCGCCGGTTGATTGCCGACCAGGGTCCTTACGGACGGATCCGCTTTCGCGTCGTTGGACGTGACGTTACCCGAATTTTACCCGTGGTTGAAGCCGTTGACTGCGGAACTCAGCTTTATCACGATCAGGATGATGCGTTCATCATTGTCCGGTTGTGCTGAATTGACCTGCTTTGGCGCTCGGGCTACGCTTCTTCCGGGTTCCGAGCGGTACAATGACAACGCCAAGGGGCATAAACCCCTGGCCCAAAAGAACAAATTGGTTCGGGCGCTGTGAGCGCCCAAGGGAGGAGAGACGTCCATGAAGGCGTTCACATCGTTCATTGCGGGTGCCGCAATGGCTGCTTTGGGCACGATGGCCATGGCCCAATCGGCGGCGGAACGGGCCGTCGAAGCTGCGAAGCAGTACTCGGGCACTGAAATCAGCATTGTCTGGGAAGCGGGGCTGCAATCGCTCGATCCGCTGAACTTCTCGGGACCGAAATGGGAAGAGCTGACGGGGATCAAGGTCAAGGTGATCGAGGTGCCGACCGCCGAGATGTTCACCAAGATCTTGCAGGAACACAGGGCGGGCACGGGCGCTTATGACGCGCTGAACGTCATCCCCTCATGGATGCCGGATCTGGTGAAGGCGGGGGCGCTGGTCGAACTGGATGAGCTGGTCGATCAGCACGGCTACCGCGACGAGCTTCAGAACATCGCGCCGACCTACCGCGACAACCAGATGAAGGTCGACGACAAGATCTACGGCTTCCCGGACGACGGCGACCTGTTCGTGCTCTACTATCGCAAGGACCTGTTCGAGGATCCGGAGAACCAGGCCGCCTTCAAGGAACAGTTCGGCTACGATCTGGCGCCGCCCGCAACCTGGGAGCAGTACGCCCAGATCGGTCAGTTCTTCACCGACAAGTACGCCCCCGAGATTTACGGTGCGGGTCAGTTCCGGCAGGCCGCCTACGGCATCTGGATGTTCGAGGAGCGGTTCCGCACGCTGGGCGGCAAGTTCTTCGATCCGGAGACCATGCGCGCGACGATCAACTCGGATACCGGCGTGGCAGCGTTCGAGGGCATGCGCAATGACAATGTCTTCATGCCGCCCGGCGTCGAGACGTGGGGCTTCGTCGAGGCGCTCTCGGCATTTCTCGCCGGTGATATCGCGATGACGATTTCCTGGCCGCCATTCGGGCGTTGGGCCGCAGGTTACGGAACCGACGACGAGGCGCTGAGCTGGGTGCCGAAGACGACCATTGCCGACAAAGTCGGATATGCGTTGCCACCGGGCGGCACACCGCAGCTCGCGGCCGGGTTCTCGCTCTCGGTTGCGTCCGGGTCCAAGAATCAGGAGGCTGCATATCTCTTCATCCAGTGGCTGAACTCCGAGGAGACGTCGCTCCAGCGCGTGCAGCTGCCTTATGCTCTGCGAGATCCGTTCCGCGAGTCGCATTTCACGGATGCCGAGTATCTGTCGCGCTGGAAGGACGCACCGGCCTACCTACAAACCCTGCGCGCGGGTGCCGACACGGGGTTGCTGGATCTTTCGATCCTGCAGATCGACAAGTACGAGGAGGCGCTTCGGCAGGCCACCACACGCCTTTGGGCGGGCGAGGATGTGCAGACAATCCTAGACGATACCGCGGCACAGTGGGACGCACTCACGGACCGGATCGGGGTCGACCGTCAGAAGGCGGCGTATCTCGACTGGTCGTCCAAGCCGAACGCCTACCCCAACTGATCTCCTCTGGCGGGGGCATACTGCCTCCGCCCACCAAAACCTGGTTAGCGGATGCAGTCCGACACGACAGCTAGAGGAAGCTGGCTCAGCAGTGCGGCCGATCGCCATTTCAAGTATCTGGTGATCGCGCCTGCGGTGCTGATCCTGCTGCTCGTCGGCATTTTCCCGCTCATCTACTCGCTGGTGGTCAGCTTCCAGAACGTCGACATGATGTTCGAGGACTACTCGTTCAGCCATGGACGCCACTATGTTCGGCTGTTCGAGGATGCCCGCCTCTGGGAGGCGCTGGGCCATACGCTGCTGATCACGGTCATTGCGCTGCCGATCGAGTTGATCCTCGGCCTTCTGATGGCAATGCTGTTCCTCGAGCGCATGCCCGGGCGCCAGATCTTCGTGGCCCTGCTGGTGTTGCCGACGATGATCGCGCCCATCGTGGCGGGCGCGACCTGGCGGCTCCTGTTCGACAATCGCTACGGGCCGATCAACCAGATACTCGGCTGGATCACCGGCGAGCAGCAGGCGGTGCTTTGGACCATCAAGCCGGAGTTCGTGTATCCCGCCATCTTCATTGCCGAGATCTGGCAGTGGACGCCCTTCATGTTCCTGATCCTGCTGGCGGCGCTTTCGAATGTCGACCGTTCGTTGACCGAGGCGGCCGAATTGGATGGCGCCTCGGCTTGGCGCATCTTCTGGAAGATCACACTGCCGGCAATCTGGCCGGTCATGGCGATTGCACTGCTGATCCGCGGGCTCGACCTCTTTCGCATCTTCGATGTCGTCTGGGCACTGACGCAAGGCGGGCCGGGCACCATGACCGAGACGATCTCGATCTACACGTATGTCCAGGGCTTTCGGCAGTTCGAGACCAGCTATACGGCGGCCATTGCGTTCCTCGTCATCGTGTTGCTGACGGTCGCGGTGGTGTTTGCATTGAAACGTATGGAGTTCACCCGATGAGCGCCCGGGCCACACTTGCAAGGCGCCGCGCCGTCCGGCTCGCCTTGCGCTATGTCGCCGCGCTGGCTTTGACGGCGCTGTTCCTGTTCCCGATCTACTGGCTCTTCGCGATGTCGGTGAAGACGCCTGACGAGATCTTCGCCTCACCCCCCGTCTGGGTGCCCGCCGCCATTCAGTTCGACAACTTCCGCGTGCTGTTCAAGGACGGAGATGCGGTGACCGTCTGGAACTCGCTCTTTGTCGCGGGCACCTCGACCGTGATCGCGATGTTCCTCGGCACGCTTTGCGCGTACTCACTGGCCCGCTTCCGAACGGGTGGTGACAACCTCGCGGTCTGGATCATCTCGCAGCGCATGATCCCGCCCATCGCCATCGTGTTCCCGCTGTTCCTGCTCTATGTCTGGCTTGGCTGGGTCGACACCTATCACGGGCTGATCCTGCTCTATGTCGCGTTCAACCTGCCCTATGTCATCTGGATGATGCGGGGCTACATCGAGGACATCCCGCGCGAGCTCGAGGAATCCGCCCTGGTGGACGGATGCACCCGCTGGCAGGTGCTCTGGCGTGTGGTGTTCCCGATGGCACGTACAGGCTTGTTCGCCACGGCGGTCTTCACCTTCGTGTTCGCCTGGAACGATTTCATCTTCGCGCTGGTGATGACCCGGTCCGAGGTCACGACATATCCGGTGCAGGTGACCCACTACTTCGGCGGTCAGTCCAACTTCTGGGCCAAGATCGCCGCGATGAGCGTGCTCGGGGCAGCCCCTGTCTTCGTCGCTGTCGCATTTCTTCAACGCTATCTCGTGCGCGGCATTTCCATGGGCGCGGTGAAAGGGTGAGCGAATGGGCCGTCTGACAATCTCCGGCCTGAAGAAATCCTATGGCGGCACCCCGGCGGTTCGGGGTGTCGATCTCGACATTCCCGAAGGCGAGTTCACGGTCCTGGTCGGACCGTCCGGATGCGGAAAGTCAACGCTCCTGCGCACAATCGCGGGCCTCGAGGAACCGGACGACGGGCTGATCGAGATCGACGGCGAGGAGGTGACAGCCGTCCGCCCGCGCGATCGCAACATCGCGATGGTGTTCCAGAACTATGCGCTCTACCCCTTCATGAGCGTCTTCGAGAACATCGCCTTCGGCCTGCGCGCCCGGCGTGTTCCTGACGATCAGATCAAGACCCAGGTCGCCCGTGCCGCCGGAATGCTGGGAATCGAGGCGCTCCTCGAGCGTCTGCCGCGCGAGCTTTCCGGTGGCCAGCGCCAGCGGGTTGCCATCGGGCGGGCCATCGTGAGGGACGCGCGGCTCTACCTCTTCGATGAGCCGTTGTCGAACCTCGACGCACAGCTCCGGGACGAAATGCGCGGCGAGATCAAACGTCTCCACCAGGAAATCGGCAAGACGATGATCTACGTCACCCATGACCAGATCGAAGCGATGACGCTGGCGGACCGGATCGTGCTCCTGAAGGATGGGCTGATCGAGCAACAGGGCGCACCGCTGGAGCTCTTCGAGCGTCCGGCAACGCGGTTTGTTGCTGGTTTTCTCGGCTCGCCCGCGATGAACTTCGTGCCGGCGGAAGTTTCGGCAGACGGACGAGCGGTGATCGTCGATGGCGTTGCCTTGCCCTTGCCCGCTGCGCGATCCGGGCCGGCCGGCAAGCCGGTCATCTTCGGCGTCAGGCCCGAGCACTTCTCACATGCGGGCAATGGTGGCGCGCGCGCCGGGCTCTCTCCGCTCGATGTCACCATTGATCTGGTGCAGCCCACCGGCTCGCGCACCTACGCCACGTTTCTGCTGAGCGGGGTCGAAACGATCGCAGAGCTGGATGTGCACGATGTGCAGCGACCGGGCGAGCACCTGCCGCTGCTTGTCGACATGAACCGCGCGATCATCGTCGATCCGGAAACCGATGCCGTGATTTCACACCCGAGCTGAGAGGGAGGCTCCCATGACCGCTGCCCCGTCCCGCGACGTGATGCTGTTTGGCACCGAGGAACCGCCCGCAGAAACGAGGGTGCTCACGGCAGGACCGTTGTCTGTCGAGCTCGACGGCGGCAATCTGCGCTATGTGCGCTATGGCGGGCGCGAGGCGATCCGGGCGATCTCGTATGTCGTTCGGGATCAGTACTGGGGGACCTACAGCGCCGCGATCCGCGACTTTTCAGTGGACGAGCGCGCCGACGGGTTCACGGTCAGCTACACCGCCAGCTGTGAGGGGGATGGGCAGCGCTTCACCTATCAGGCGACGATCGAAGGCACGCGCAATGGCGATCTGGTCTTTTCCGCGACCGGCGCGGGGGACACGGACTTTCTGACAAACCGCACCGGGTTCGTGGTCCTGCACGGTGTCGAGGGGATCGCGGGCGAACCGGTCCGCGTCGAACATGTGGACGGGCGCACCGTCGAGACCGCGTTCCCCGCCCAGATCGATCCCAAGCAGCCGATCATGGACATCCGCGCGCTGACGCACACGGTTGCGCCCGGCCTGAGAGTACGCTGTGAGATGACCGGCGACACCTTCGAGATGGAGGACCAGCGCAATTGGACCGACGCCTCCTACAAGACCTATGTGCGCCCTCTGGGTCTGCCGCATCCCTACACGTTGCCCGAAGGCGAGGCCATCGAGCAGTCGGTGCGTCTCAGCTTCGAAGGCACAGCGCCTGCGCAGGCTTCGGGCAGGACGCCTGTCACGCTGTCGGTGGCACAGGTGCGCGGAACGCTGCCGGAGATCGGCATGTGGTTCGAGCCCAGGCACGCGGAGGCTGCGCTGTCGCGGGCCGATGTGTTGCGGGCCCTCGGTCCTGCCTTTCTGAGCTGCTTTGTCGATGCGCGCACGTCCGATCTGGTGTCGGAGATGGCCGGCATCGCTCGGGTCGCGGACATCATCAGCCGCCCGCTGGCGCTCGAGGTGGTCATTGCGGGCGCCGATCCCGCATCCGAGCTTGCCATCGTTGCCGCGGCGGCCCGTCAAGCTCAGATCGAGTTCGCCGAGGTCGCGCCCAGTCTCGGTTCCGATCTGGGCTTCGTCATTCCCGGAACCGTGTTCCCCGATACCGCTGAGTTCGATGCGATGTTCGGTGCGGCGCGGCGGGCATTCCCGAATGCGCGGATCGGTGGCGGCAATTTCGTCTACTTTACCGAGCTCAATCGAAAGCCCGTCCCAACCGGGGACTTGGACTACATGCTGCATGGCACGTCGGCGCTTGTGCATGCGGCCGACGACCGGTCCGTCACCGAGACCATCGAGTGTTTGCCGTCGGTCTTCGGCTCTGCGCGCGCGCAGTATCCCGACATGCACTACCGCGTCAGCCCGGCGGGAATTGGCTCTCGCACCTCGCCCTTTGGGAACGACCCGACCCCTAACCCCGATGCCGAGCGCGTGACGATGACGCGCGCAGACCCACGCCAACGCGGTCTGCTTGGGGCGGCGTGGCACCTCGGGTATGCAGCCCGCGCCGCGGCTGCGGGCGTCGACAGTCTGGTGCTTGGGGCACCGGTGGGCGAATTTGGTCTCTGTCATGCGCCGATGCCGTTCGCGCAGCCCGGCTACGACGAGGCGGGTGGTCTGTTCCCAGCCTATCATGTGATGCGGGCGCTCTATGGCGCATCGCGTGCGGATTGTCTGGCAGTCGAGACCTCGTCACCGCGCGACGTGCAGGCCATTTGCACCGACATCGAGGACGGGCGCGAGCTTTGGGTTGCCAATTTGAGCGGGGACGAGCAGCACCTGCGCATCGATGGTTTTTCTCCCGAGTCAATGCAGGTTCTGGACGAGACGACCTTCCTGGCCGGGATGCGTGATCCTGATCTGCTGATGGCGGAGGGCACAGCGGCAACGGCCGAGGCACTGCTCGCTCCATATGGGGTCGCGCGGTTTCGTGCATAGCCTGCCGGACACCAGACCCGTTTGACAGATCGGCGCAACGCGGAGTAGAGATCCGCGTTCTGTACTCTGGGCGGACCCTAAGAGGTGGGCCGCGGCGACGGCAGCAGAGGATGGTGCAGGTGCTCATCACGCGGCTCCGTGTTCTTTCAGCGATGATCTTGCGCGAGATGACAACGCGCTATGGCCGGTCGGCGGGCGGCTACATCTGGGCCGTGATCGAGCCCGTCGCGTTCGTGGCGCTGCTGTCGCTGCTGTTCTCGCAGATCACCCGAGTTCCTGCGCACGGCCCGAGCTTCCCGCTGTTCTTTGCGACGGGTGTGATTGCGTTCTTCACCTACCGGGACATCGCGGAGACCACGAGCTCTGCGGTCAAGGTGAACAAGTCACTCTTCACCTATCCGCATGTGACGGCGCTGGATGCCATCTTGGCGCGGTTCCTTTTGCAGTTTCTGACGCAGATCGTTGTGGCTCTGGTGGTCTTCACGGGCATCTTCCTGTTCGAGGACTTGCAGCCACAGCTTGATTTTGCCCCGATCATCATGGCGATGGGGCTGGGGGCGCTGCTGGGCCTCGGCATCGGCACGCTCAACTGCAGCCTGTTCACGCTGATGCCGACCTGGCAGCGCTTTTTCAACCTGATCAATCGCCCGCTGTTTCTGATTTCAGGGATCTTCTTCACGCCCGAGAGCCTGCCGGCGGACATTCGTGAGTACATCTTCCTCAATCCGCTGGTGCATGTGATCGGTTTGATGCGCCGGGGCTTCTACCCGTCCTATACGGCGGATTACGTGAACTTCCCGCTCCTCATCGGATTGCCCGCCGGTTTCATCGTGCTGGGGCTGTTCCTGCTGTGGCGCTATGAGCTGAGGCTGCTCGAGCAATGATCGTCTTCGATCGCGTCACCAAGATGTTCAAGACGCAGCGGGCACCCAAGATCATCGTCAAGGATGCGTCGATGATTTTGAATGACGGCAACCGCGTGGCCCTGCTGGGTCGCAATGGCGCGGGCAAGTCGACATTTCTGCGCCTGACCGCGGGCATTCTCTCACCCGACAGGGGGCGGATCACCCGTACCGGCAACGTCTCGTGGCCGCTGGGGTTTGCGGGCAGTTTCCACGTGGCGCTGACAGGTGCGCAGAATGTGCGTTTCGTCGCGCGCATCTACGGGCGCGATACGGAGGAGCTGGTCGCCTATGTCGAGGAATTCGCAGAGCTCGGGGAGTACTTTCACATGCCCGTCCAGAGTTACTCCACGGGCATGCGTGCGCGGCTGGCCTTCGGTGTGTCGATGGGGATCGCGTTCGATTGCTACCTCGTCGACGAGATCACCGCAGTGGGTGACAAGAATTTCTCGCGCAAGGCGCGCGCGGTTTTCACCGACAGGCTTTCCGGTGCCGATGTGATCATGGCGTCGCACTCCGTCGCGACACTGCGGGAATTCTGCTCGTCGGGAATAGTGCTGGAAGGCGGCAAGCTCTACTACTACGAGAACCTCGAGGATGCGCTCGCCGCGCACGCCGACAATCTGGAGCGTGGTTGAACGTCAGACCTTTTCCAAAGGTTTGCGCTCCATCGCTTGCTTGACCTTGCTGGTCAGTTCGTTGAGCGAGAAGGGTTTCGGCAGGAACAGGAAATCGCGGTCCTTCAGGTTGCGTCGGAATGAATCCTCCGCATATCCCGAGATGAAGATCACGCGCATGGTGGGCCGCATCTCGCGGGCCTTCGCCGCAAATGTCGGTCCGTCCATGCCGGGCATCATCACGTCCGAGACCAGCACGTCGATGTCGTCGAACCCATCGTCCAGAAGTTGCATCGCCTCTTCGGCGGATTCGGCTTCGATCACCCGGTAGCCCCGCAATCGCAACGCGCGGGACGCGAAGGATCGCACCGGTGCCTCATCTTCCACCAACAGCACGGCACCCTGACCCGTCAGATCCGGCCGGGCAGCTTCTTCTTTCTGCTCGACGACCGGCGGATTGATCTCGTTCTGCTCGGGATAGGCGGTGGGCAGCAGGATCGTGAAGGCCGCGCCGCCCGAGGGCCGGTTCTCCGCGTAGATGTAGCCGCCGGATTGTTTGACGATGCCGTAGACGGTCGAGAGCCCGAGCCCTGTGCCTTCCCCTTGCGGTTTCGTGGTGAAGAACGGATCGAAGACCTTGTCGATCACATTGGGCTCGATGCCAGTGCCGTTGTCGGCCACACTGATTTCGACATACTCGCCCGGCGGAATGGCAACGCCGGGATGGCGTTCTTCCTCGTTCAAGGTGCGGTTGCGGGTGGCAATCGTGACGGTGCCACCGTTGGGCATCGCATCACGTGCATTGACGACGAGGTTCATCAACGCCTGCTCGAGCTGCTGATTGTCGGCGCGCACCGAGCCGAGCGCCCGGTCGTGATCGAGTGAGAGCGTGATCTTCTCGCCGATGAGCCGATCCAGAAGGTAGAGCGTTTCTGTCACCACGTCCTGCACAGACAGAAGCTTGGGCTGAAGCGTCTGTTTGCGCGAGAAGGCAAGAAGCTGGCGCACCAGTGTCGCGGCTCGGTTGGAGTTCTGCCGGATCTGGGTCAGGTCTGAGAAATCCGGGTGGCTCGGATCTTTGCGCAGCAAGAGCAGGTCACAATGCCCGCTGATCGCCGTGAGAACGTTGTTGAAATCATGCGCGACACCCCCCGCGAGCTTGCCGACAGCCTCCATTTTCGAGGATTGAGCGAACTTGTCCTCGAGCTGGCGCAGCTCAGAAGCATCTGTCAGCACAGCCCAGAGCGAGCGCTGACCGTGCAGCGTGATCTGGGTGAGCGTGATCTGTGCGAAGGTGTCGAACGACTCGTCTTTCAGACGCACCATCTCACCGCTCGTGCCATCCGATTGCGTGAGCGCCGTGTTGACAAGCTCGGACATCGGGCGGCCCAACGGCTGCATCATCTGTTCCAGCATGCGCCCGGACTTGAAGGTGTCGCCCAGCATCTGTCTGGCGAGCACATTGCCCCAGATGACACGACCGTTCTCGTCGAGGTGCAGAAGCGAGACGGGTACGGACTCGAGGGTCTCTGCAGCACTGAGCTGGGTTGCTGCCTCGTGTTCAGCGATGAAGAGGAAGACCTCGGTGCGCTGAGCGCCATCGCGATGCGTCACGTGCTTCATGGCAAGAACGGACTTCGACGTTCCGTCTCGAGCCTTCAGGGAGAGGCGGCCGCCTGCAAAATCAGCCTCGACGACATTGGCGCGAATGGCGTCCACGGAGGTGTCATCGAACAGATCGTAGAAGTCGTTGTTTGCGACGACACCAAGCGCCCGGTCGAAGCAGACATAGCAAAACGGGGCGCTGTCATAGCGCCGGAGCGCGTCGTCCGGAAAGAGGGTGCTGATCCGGTTGCGCGGGATCAACTGCCAGACAAGTTTGCCTCCACCTGCCGCCTGAACCATCAGCGCAACCGGCTCGCCGGTGTCGTTGCGCTCGAACCCTTCCACCGCAAGGCCATCTTTCAGGGCGAGGCGTGACAGGCGGTAAAGCTCCGAGCTGTCCAGCCCGACCAGGCGATCGAGCATACCCAGGATGGTCTGGCTTTGCGGGGCGCTCCGGCGCAGCGCCTCGTTCGCGAAAAGCACGTTGCCGCGGCGCGGGGTGACGGCAGCGGGCCACTCACGGCGCTTCAACTGCGCGATCAGCTCGGAGACATCGCCGCCGCGCCCGCCGATTGTGGTCCAGAACCAGACCAGTGTCGCGGCAGCAGCCAGCGCCAAGAGCACCATGAAGACGGTGGCATAGGGCAGCACAGACTGAACGGGATCGCAGCCCAGGAAGTCTGTGCAGTTGTCCTGTGCGTTGGCAGGCCAGGACCACAGGAGGACCGAGGCCGCCGCGAATGCCTGTCGCGATCCGCGTCGGAGCTTGTGCGCCAGGCCCTTAAATGACAGCTGATCTATGACGCCGCCCACCTACATGACAAAAGCCGAAAACGGGTTATACGCGAATCATCAACACTTTCTCAATTTTTTGGCGAACATCGCTTCCGGCGCAAGATCTGCGAGAAGAATCCATCCCCGTTTTCGCCAGGTTGTAGCTCGAGTGGCGCTTCGGCGGCCTCCCAATGTGGGTTTCGCCGCAGGAAGCTGCCAATCTGGGAGGTGTTCTCCGGCGCGAGGATCGAACAGGTGGCGTAGACGATGCGGCCTCCCTCCCGCAGAAACTGGGTCGCCTTGTCCAGCAGCCGGGCCTGCAGATCGATCAGCCGGGCCAGGTCTGCCTCGTGGAGGCGCCACTTCGCATCGGGATTGCGCCGCCATGCTCCCGAACCACTGCAGGGGGCGTCGATCAACACCAGATCGCAGAGCTGCTCCAGCGCACCGAGGGCGCTCGCGGGCACGCATTCGACACGTGCACCTGCACGCTCCGCTCGGGGCGAGAGCTGCGCGAGCCGGGCATCCGAGATGTCAGAGGCCAAGATCCTCCCCTCGGTCTGCAACTTGGCGGCGATTGCGAGCGACTTTCCGCCAGCGCCCGCGCACAGATCGAGCACTGTCTCGCCCGGAGCTGGGTTGGCGTACTCGACGACCCTTTGACTGGCTGCATCCTGGATCTCGACGAGACCCCGGGTATAGGCGGCACTTCTGGCGACGCGGCGTGCGCCCGTTTGAACGCGAAGGCAATGTGGTGCCGAGAGCACCGGCACCGTGTCGATGCCCTCGGATCGCAGCGCCGATCGCGCGCCGTCAATCGAGCCCTGAAGCGTGTTGACGCGCAAATCCAGCGGAGCGCGCTGGCGGAGCGCGCCGAGTGACTCATCCGCCAATCCAGACACATGCGGCATCAGCCAGTCAGGCCAGTCGAGGCGCACACCTCGGGGTGCGGCCTCTAGCGTCGTCCGAAGCCGCGACTGCTCGCGCTCCGTCAGCGGGGCCGGCGCATACCGGCCGCCGGAGAAGACATCTTGCAGCACCATCCGGTCCAGCAGCAGGCTGCCGATCATCAGATCACGCCCGCCGGGGTCTTCGTCCGCACCGGCCAACCAAGCTGCAGACCGCCGTCGCCGGACCGCATCATAGACCAGGTCAGCGATCGCATGCCGATCCCCGGAGCCGGCATAGCGATTGTTCCGGCCCCATCTGGTGAGAACGATGTCGAGGCCCTCATCGGCGCTTTGCCAGAGATCGACAATCTCGATTGCGGCCGAGACTCGAGCCGCCGGTGTCATGCGCTTGGCATGACGGCGTCAGCGCCCACGGTAGTTCGGTGCCTCGCGCGTGATCTGGACGTCGTGGACATGGCTCTCGGTCAACCCGGCGTTGGTGATCCGGACGAACTGCGAACTGGTCCGCATGTCTTGGATCGTCCGATTGCCCGTGTATCCCATTGCAGCGCGCAGTCCGCCAACGAGCTGGTGGATCACGTGTCCTGAGGGGCCCTTGTAGGGCACCTGCCCCTCGATGCCTTCCGGCACCAGCTTGTGGCTTTCGCTCACCTCCTTCTGGAAGTAGCGATCGGCCGAGCCGCGCGCCATGGCGCCGACCGATCCCATCCCGCGATAGGATTTGTAGGAGCGGCCCTGGAAGAGGAAGACCTCGCCTGGCGCTTCGTCGGTGCCGGCGAGCATCGACCCGATCATGGCACAGTGTGCGCCTGCGGCGATGGCTTTGGCGAGGTCCCCGGAAAACTTGATCCCGCCGTCGGCAATGACCGGTTTGCCCAGGCTCGCTGCGGCCTCGGCGCAGTCCATGATCGCGGTGAGCTGTGGCACGCCGACGCCCGCGACCATGCGCGTGGTGCAGATCGATCCCGGGCCGATGCCTATTTTCACGCCGTCAGCGCCTGCGTCGATCAGCGCCCGCGTCGCCTCGGCGGTGGCGACATTGCCCGCGACGACCTGGACTGAGTTCGAGAAGGACTTGATGCGCGAGACCGCCTGGGACACCTGCGAAGAATGTCCGTGTGCGGTGTCGATGACGATCAGATCGACACCTGCATCGATCAGCGCCTGGCTGCGGTCGTAGCCGTCATCGCCCACCGTGCTCGCCGCTGCGACGCGCAGCCGTCCCATCTGGTCCTTGCAGGCGTGCGGGTTGAGAACAGCCTTCTGGATATCTTTCACGGTCAGCAAGCCGATGCACTCGTCGCGTTCGTTGACCACGAGAAGCTTCTCGATCCGCCGGGCCTGCAGGAGCTTTTTCGCAGCTTCCAGGTCGACCGGTTCGCGCACGGTCGCGAGCCGCTCGGCGGTCATCAGCTCGCTGACCGGAATGGAGGGGTCTTCGGCGAACCGCATGTCTCGGTTGGTGAGGATGCCGACCAGTCGCTTTTCGCGATCGACGACCGGGAAACCGGTGATGTTGTACCGGGTCTGAAGTCGCTGCGCGTCCCCAAGCGTCTGGTCTGGTGCCAAGGTGATCGGATTGTAGACGATCCCGCTCTCGAAGCGCTTGACGCGTCTTATCTGGCGCGCCTGCTCGGGTATCTCGAGGTTTCGATGGATCACGCCCAGGCCGCCTGACTGAGCCATCGCGATCGCCATGTCCGCCTCGGTCACCGTGTCCATCGCCGAGCTCAACAGCGGAATGTTGAGCGCGATCTGGCTTGTGACCTGCGTCTGCGTATCGGCTTCCGCGGGCAGAACTTCGGAGGCACCGGGTACCAGCAGAACATCATCGAAGGTGAGTGCCTCACGAATCTCCATCTTCGTCTCCGGAGTTGCGGTGTTGGCGCTGCCGTATCCCACGTCCGAAGCCAAAAGGGAAGGGGCATTGCCGCAGTGCAGCAATATGACGTCGCGTTTGCGCCTCAAACAGCCTGGAAGTCGCTCGCGATCACGTAAATCTCGGCCGAATCCTTGCGGCTTGCAGGCGGTTTGAAATGCTGAACCTTCGCGAAGCGGCGTTTCAGCGTCGTCAACAGGCTCGCTTCGGTGCCGCCCTGGAGAACCTTCGCGACGAACGTCCCCTTTGCGGCGAGAACATCCAGCGCGAACTCCGCCGCTGCTTCGGCGAGCGACATGATCCGGAGATGATCGGTCTGACGGTGACCGGTCGACGGTGCGGCCATGTCTGACAGCACCACATCCGCAGGCCCGTCGAGGGCATCACGGATTGCCTGATCGGCACCTTCATCGAGAAAGTCCTGCTGCAGAAGGATCGCTCCGGGGATCGGCTCGACGGACTGAATGTCCATTCCGATGACGAAGCCCTTTTGCTTCTCATGTCGTGCCCCGTCGGCATTGGTGCGGGCCACCGCAACCTGGCACCAGCCGCCAGGCGCACATCCGAGATCGACCACGCGTGCGCCCGGCACGAGGAACCGCAACCGATCGTCGATCTCGGCCAGCTTGTAGGCGGCGCGCCCGCGATACCCGTCCGTCTTGGCGGCCTGAACATAGGGATCGTTCAGCTGTCGCTGCAGCCAGCGCGTCGAGCTGAGTTTGCGCCCCTTGGCTGTCTTGACCCGCACACTGAGCTCGCGGTTGCCTCGCCCGGAGCCGCCCCGACGCGTCACGGCTGGCGATCCTCGCGCGCCTGCATGAGGCCATAGAGCATGCCCTCGCGGAGGCCGCGGTCTGCGATCCGAAGCCCGCTCACGGGCCAGCGCTCGAGAATCGTCATCATGATCGCTGCACCCGAGACTACGAGCTCAGAGCGGCCACGCCCGATTCCAGGATGCAGCGCACGTCCCCGCCGGTCCATGGAGACCAGTTCGCTCGCCACTGCCGACGCACCCTCCATCGGCAGCCAGAGGCCGTCGACCTTGGAGCGGTCATAGGTGGTGAGGCCCTGATAGAGCGCGCCAAATGTCGTTGCCGTGCCCGAGACGCCAACGATCTGCAATGCGCCGTCGCCGGCACGTTTCCGGTCATCGGGGGGGCCGAAACCTTCAAGTTGCTCGCCGAAATGCTGCGCCATGTGGGCGAAGCGCACCGAATCATCCTTGATGTGCGAATACCTGTCATGGAGGATCGAGACGCCCAACGGGACGGAAATCCAATCGCAAATGTGTGCCGCCGCGGCGCGGGCGGTTGCGGTTTCCCCGCCTGCCGCGTGGATGGGCGCCAGGGCCCTGACCAGCTTCTCCCGACGGGCCGGCGGTGTCCCGGACATATCGATCCAGATCAGCTCGGTCGAGCCGCCGCCGATATCGAACACGAGGAGCTGGTGGGCGTCGATGTTGATGAGCGGGGCGCATCCCGCCACGGCGAACCGGGCCTCTTCCTCGGCGCTGATGATATCCATGGAGAGACCGGTCTCGCGGACAACCCGGCGCACGAAAGCACGCCCGTTAAGCGCTCTCCGGCAGGCCTCCGTTGCAACAAAGCGCGCATCCCCGACGCGGTGATGGCGAATCTTGCCCGCGCAAATCCGCAGGGCCTTCAGCGCCCGCACCTGAGCGTCTTCGGACAGAATGTTGGTGCCTTCGACGCCTTCACCCAGCCGCACGGCGCGAGAGAAGGCATCCATGACGACAAAGTTGCGTCCATCGGGCCTGGCAACCAGCAGTCGGCAATTGTTCGTCCCCAGGTCGAGTGCAGCGATGGGACCTTCGCCGTTCATCGCGATGGCGCGCGGGTTGGGATAGCGCTTTTTTCCGGAACGTCCTACGCGCTTGGCGGCTGGCTTTTCATGCCTTTGTTGCTCATCCGTCGTTGACACCGTTCCAGCCTCTTCTCCCCACCTCCCTAGCTCTAGGGCCTTGGAGACGAAGCGGCAAGTGCTGGTCGCGTTGTTTAGCCGCAGCCACCGACGGCGAGGCGCATCGGCATGGGCTCGACGCCGAGCGCCTGACACACCCGATAAGGCAGGTCGGGCTTGTTCATGGTGTACAGATGAAGTTGCTCCACGCCGTTCGCGATCAGGTCGTCGCACTGCTCACTGCAAATCGCCACCGAGAGCATATCGTGGGTCTCTTCATCTTGCGCATTGCCGTAAGCACGCGCCATCCATGCGGGAATGGTCGCCTGACAGCGCTCCGCAAACCGGCGCACATTGGCAAAATTCTCGACGGGAAGGATGCCGGGCACGATCGGCGCCGTTATCCCGGCGTCGGCGCAGGCATCGCGAAAGCGATAGAACGTTTCGTTCTCGAAGAAAAACTGGGTGATCGCACCTGCCGCACCGGCATCGATCTTGCGCTTCAGATGATCGACGTCTGCGCGGGCGCTCGTTGCTTCCGGATGCCGCTCGGGATAGGCGCCGACCCAGATCTGGAAGTGATCCAGCGCCGCAAGACCATCTATCAGATCAACACAATCGCGAAATCCCTCGGGATGCGGCTCGAACCTATCTGCGCCACTTGGCGGATCGCCTCTGAGGGCAACGATCCGCCGGCAGCCGAGCTTTGCATAGGCTTGCGCGACGCCGAGCACGTCTCTGCGTGAGGCACCCACACATGTGAGATGGCCTGCCACATCGAGGCGCGCCCGGTCCCGAATGGCCAGGATCGCGGCGAGGGTACGATCGCGTGTGGTTCCTCCCGCGCCATAGGTCACCGAGACGAAGTCGGGCCCAAGAGGTGCGAGCCGCTCGACCGCACGCCACAGGGCGAGGCTCGCCTGAGGGGTTTTGGGCGGGAAAAACTCGAAGCTGATCTTGGGCAGCGCACGGGCGCCGTGCCGAACGGGAATCATCGCGACATCCATCTGTGTAGGAGTGTCCGCGCGTCCTGGCGTCTACGATGCCCAGCCAGCAGCAATGCGGATGTTGAGGCGATCAGTATACGGATCAGCCCGAAAAATTCAAGCGCGGGTGACGTGCAATGCGCTGCGAATGTCGCAGAAATGCGTGACGAAGTCGAAATCTCACCTCAGCATGTGAGGCTTGGAGTGTAACGGGTGTCGACCAGCGTGAGGTGAAATGATGGCGCAGCTGACTGTTGTCTACTGGCGGGATATCCCGGCCCAGGTGATCGTGAAGCAAGGCCGAAAGGCAGCCAAACGCCAGTTGCCAGAGCGGTTCGAGCAGGCAATTGACAGATGCGCGATGAAGGTGGGCGCGCGCGATACGGATGCCTATCTTGCAGAGTGGCGCCGCGGGGATCCCGTGTCTGTGGAAGGCGACCTCGAAACGCTGGCGCAGGACGAAGCCGTGCGGTTGGACACCGAGTTCGACACACCGCGCATCAAAGCCCTGATCGACAATGGCGGCTGGGCCGCGTGAGACCCCGGGAGCGGAGAGACCAATGTCAAACATCCTGAACTTCTTCTCGCGAACGCCCGCTGCATCCACCGACGCGGGTTTGGCGGCGTTCATCCAGGGCTTCTCGATCGAGGTGATGCCGCGCACAGCGGAGAAGATCGAGAGTTTCGCCGCAATTCTTCCCGCCGGGACGCGCGTGTACGTCGCCCATATTGAAGGCACGCCCATCGAAGACATGGTCGCCACCGCGCGCCGGATCGCAGCCGAGGGCTTCCCGGTGATGCCGCATTTCCCGGCGCGGATCATCCGGGACAAGACAATGCTCGCCGACTGGATCGCGCGATATCAGGGCGAGGCGGGTGTGGATCAGGCGCTGTTGCTCGCCGGGGGCGTGGACAAGCCTTGCGGGGACTTCCACAGCTCGATGCAGCTTCTGGAGTCGGGGCTGTTTGACGACGCGGGCTTCAAGCGCCTGCACGTCGCCGGCCATCCGGAGGGAAACAAGGACATCGATCCGGACGGGGCGGATCGCAACGTCATGGAGGCGCTGCGCTGGAAGCAGGCGTTCTCCGAGCGCACGGACGCGGAGATGGCCATAGCCACGCAGTTCTGCTTCGAGGCGGAACCGGTGATCGCATGGGCGGAGAGGCTGCGTTCGGAGGGCATCGAGCTGCCGATTCACATCGGTGTGGCCGGACCCGCAAAGCTCCAGACCATGATCAAGTTCGCATTGGCTTGCGGTGTCGGGCCCTCGCTTCGGGTCTTGCAGCGCCGGGCCGCCGACGTGACGAAGCTGGTCCTGCCATTCACGCCAGATCAGTTCTTGACAGACCTTGCGGCCCACAAGACGGCGCATCCGGATTTCAACATCGTCCAGGTGCATTTCTTCCCGCTGGGCGGGATCTTGAAAACCGCTGAATTTACGTCTGGTTGTGGAACGGGAGGTGCCGCCGCAGCCGCGACGGCCTGACGTCCAGGACGGCCACCACCCTTGACTCTCCGATGCCCGGGGGACCAGAACCCCGGGCAACACTCCCTTGCGCGCATTCGAGGACAGCATGACCCGCACCACCGTCGAGTCGAAAACCAAGACCGCCATCATCGGCTTTGACCAGCCGTTCTGTGTGATTGGCGAGCGGATCAATCCCACCGGACGCAAGAAGCTGGCGGCAGAACTCGAGGCGGGAAACTTTGAGACGGTCGAGAAGGATGCGCTGGAACAGGCGGCCTGCGGCGCCACGATGCTCGATGTGAATGCCGGTGTCGTCTACAATTCCAATCCAAACCCCAACGAGACCGAGCCGCCACTGATGCGCCAGATAATCGAGCTGGTACAGGGGCTTGTGGACTTGCCGCTGTGTATCGACTCATCGGTGCCAGGAGCGTTGGAAGCGGGATTGGAGGTCTGCCAGGGCCGGCCGTTGCTGAACTCGGTCACCGGTGAGGAGGATCGCCTCGAGCAGATCTTGCCACTGGTCAAGAAGTACGACGTACCGGTGGTGGCAATCTCCAACGATGACACGGGCATCTCGGAGGATCCGGAGGTGCGCTTCGCGGTGGCCAAGAAGATCGTGGAACGGGCGGCAGACTTCGGCATACCCGCAAACGACATCGTGGTGGACCCGCTCGTGATGCCCATTGGTGCGATGGCGACGGCGGGTCTTCAGGTTTTTTCTCTCGTGCGGAAGTTGCGCGAGGAGCTGGGTGTGAACACCACGTGCGGCGCATCGAATGTCTCTTTCGGTCTGCCGAACCGGCATGGGATAAACGCAGCTTTCCTGCCGATGGCGATTGCATCGGGCATGACGTCGGCAATTATGAATCCGGTCCGACCTCAGGAAATGGAGGCGATCCGTGCGGCGAACCTTCTGATGAATAACGACGAGCACGGAGCCACATGGATCCGGCACAACAAGCCCCCCGCAGCAGAGGGCGAAGCACCGCAGGGCGCCCGGGCCGGACGGGAGGGGCGTCGGCGCAGGCGGGCGTGATCGCAGCAGTCGTCACCGCAGGCCGCCCGACATCATCACCTGATTGGATACAGCGCCCTAGAGCGTGACGCGCTGTGCTGCGGCTTCTGCCGCGGAGAGTTGTGCCGCAACCTCTGCGACCGCCAGGTCCTGCAGTCCAACCCCAGTGCCGTCGAAGAGCGTGATCTGCACATCATCCGTGCGCCCGGCATGAGCACCGTTGATAACGGAGCCGATGGGCGTGATGTCCGCCTCTGCGATAAGCCCTGCTCCGATCGCATGCTGGGTCTCACCAATCGAGATGGATTGGGCGACTTCGTCGGTGAACACAGTTGCCTTCGCCACGAGCGCCGGATCCACCTCCTGCTTGCCTTTGGTGTCGGTGCCCATGCAGGCGATGTGCGTTCCCGGCGTGATCCAGTCGGCCATCAACAACGGCTCGAAGGCAGACGTGATGGTGATGATCGCGTCGGCTTCAGCGCCAACCTGTTCGGCGGACACCGCTTCGAAGGGCAGGCCGATGTCCTCTGCGACCGAGGCGAGCTTCGGCAGCATCTCGGGGTGCGGGTTCCAGGCGACAACCTTCTCGAAGTCCCGTTGTTCCGCTGCGGCCCGCAGCTGGAACTGCGCCTGATGGCCCGCGCCGATCATCCCGAGCACCTTGGCATCTTTGCGGGCAAGATGCGCGATGGAAACCGATGAGGAAGCGGCTGTGCGGATGGCCGTGAGGTAGTTCCCGCCGACCAGCGCCTTCAGCTGTCCGGTGTCCGGATTGAACAGAAACACAGTCGACTGGTGGTTGGTCAGCCCCTTGTCGAGGTTGCCTGGCCAGTAGCCACCGGATTTGAGGCCCAGCACCAACCCGGCACGATCGAAACCCGACTTGAAGCCATAGAGCGCATCCGCATGGCCGATCGCCTCGCGGATGACAGGGAAGTTGTAGGCATCGCCACGCGCCATGGCGCCGAACACCGCCTCGACTGCATCGAATGCCGCGGCACGCCCGACCAGCCTTTGGCAATCGGCCTCGGAGACGATCAAGATCCCGGCGTCTGACATGGCTCTGTTCTCCTGATTGTTGGGCATCATCGGGGCTGACGCCTCGGTCAGGGCGTTCTGTGACGGGCGCATGTGAAAGCGGGGGCGGAAACGCCCCCGGTTGATACGATCAGTAGGCCTTGCCGCGGGCGCTGACGGGCCAAACGGCCTCGACCTTGCCGTTGCGCACGCCGACATACCAGTCATGGACATTGCAGGTTGGATCGCAATGGCCCGGCACCAGGCGCAGCTTGTCGTTGACCTTGAGGACGCCGCTCGGGTCCGAGATCACGCCGTGTTCATCGGAGCATTTGACGTACTCGACGTCGTCGCGCCCAAAGATGAAGGGAAGGCCGCTGTCGACCGATTGAGCCTTAAGCCCAGCATCGCAGATCGCCTTGTCGGCCTTGGCGTGGCTCATGACCGACGTGAGGATGAAGAGCGCATTTTCCCACTCACCCTGATCGATCCGGTTGCCGTCGGCGTCGAGGATCCGACCGTAGTCGGCGTCCATGAACGCATAAGACCCGCACTGAAGCTCATTGTAGACGCCCGACGTGCCCTCAAAATAGTAAGAACCCGTTCCGCCGCCACCGACGATGTCGCATTCGAGGCCGTCTGTCTTCAGCGTGTCGACCGCATCCTTCACCATCGCCACCGCGATTTCGATCTTGGCCTTGCGGTCCTCGAAGCTGTCGAGGTGCTGCATCGCACCCTGATAGGCCTGAATACCCGAGAACTTGAGCCCCGGGGCCGCATCGATTGCTTTTGCAATCTCGACCACCGCCGGTGTCGTGGTGACACCGCAACGCCCTGCGCCGCAGTCAATCTCCACGAGGCATTCGATTGTGGTTCCGTGCTTCTGGGCAGCGGCCGAGAGATCGGCGACGTTCGCTACGTCGTCGACACAGCAGATCGCACGGGCGCCGAGCTTCGGGAGACGTGCCAGACGATCGATCTTAGCCGGGTCGCGGACCTGATTGGAGACCAGCACGTCCTTGATACCGCCACGGGCGAATACTTCGGCCTCAGAGACTTTCTGGCAGCAGACGCCGCATGCACCGCCCAGCTTCTCCTGAAGCAGCGCGACATCGACCGACTTGTGCATCTTGCCGTGCACCCGGTGGCGCACGCCATGGGCCTTCGCCCAGTCTCCCATCTTACGGACGTTGCGCTCCAAGGCATCGAGATCGAGAACGAGGCATGGCGTCTGGATTTCACTTTCCGCCATTCCGATGGTCGCGGGCACGTCGTATCCGACTTCAAGCTCTTCAATTCTGATCGGTGCATTCATGAGTTGGCCTCCCGCTTAGCTTTGCATCCAGGGCAGAGTGTCGAGATCGACATTCCCGCCGGTGATTATCACGCCGACACGCTTCCCGGCAAAGACCTCCGGGTTCTTCAGGATCACCGCCAGCGGCACGGCGCAGCTCGGCTCGATCACCATCTTCAAGCGCTTCCAGCTCAGTTTCATGGCATCGATGATTTCCTGTTCACTCGCGGTCAGGATGTCAGTGACGTGGGTTGAAACGAAGTGCCAGGTAAGCTCCTTGAGCGGCACCTTCAGTCCATCCGCGACGGTGACCGGGGCATCGTCCGCGATGATGTGACCCGCCTTGAAGGATCGATAGGCATCGTCCGCCTGCTCAGGCTCGGCCGCATAGATCTTCACGTGGGGCGCCATGGACGACACGGTCAGGCAGGTGCCCGAGATCATGCCGCCCCCTCCGATCGGTGCCACGAGAATGTCGAGATCCTCGACCTGCTCCAGGAATTCCTTCGAGCAAGTCGCTTGTCCCGCGATGACGCGCGGGTCGTTGTAGGGATGCACGAAGTCTCCGCCTGTCGCGGCCTGCACCTTCGCGAAGGTTTCTTCGCGAGACGAAGTCGACGGCTCGCATTCGGTGATCTTGCCGCCATAAGCGATCACTGCATCCTTCTTGGCCTGCGGTGCCGTGCGCGGCATCACGACGTTGCATGGGATGCCCCTGCGCCCCGCGGCATAGGAAAGGCAGAGGGCGTGATTGCCGGATGAGTGCGTTGCGACGCCTTTCAACGCCAGCTCCACCGGCAGCCCGAACACGGCATTTGTCGCCCCGCGGACTTTGAACGCTCCGGGCGGCTGCAGGTTCTCGCACTTGAAGAAGAGCTGAGCGCCGGTCTGCGCATCAAGTGCGTCGTTCGTGAAAACCTCGGTGCGCCGGATGTGCGGGGCAATCCGCTCATGCGCCTGGATCACTTCCTTGAACGTCGGAATGTGCATGTCGACGTTGTCTTTCATTCTCTCCTCCGTCACGCCGCCGCCTGAAGAGCCGGACGCGCGGTAGAGCGATAGTACTCCTGAGCAGCTCTGGTACCAATACCAAGCTCGACCGGATAGCCAAGATCGGCCATTGCCATCTCCACGGTCGATATGCCCGCCAGTGCCATCACGTCCGTCAACGAGCCGAGATGCCCGATGCGGAACGCCTTGCCCGCCAGCTGCCCAAGCCCGACGCCGAAGGACACGCCGTACGTGTCGAAGATGTGGTTGGTGAGCTGGTCCGAGTCGAATCCGTCCGGCACGTAGATCGCGCTGACGGTGTCCGAGTACACGTCGGGTGTCCGGGCCACCAGCTCCAAGCCCCAGGCGTGCACGGCGCGCCGCACGCCTTCGGCAATGCGGTGATGACGCGCAAAGACGTTGTCGAGACCTTCTTCGGACAACATGTCGAGACTTGCGCGGAGGCCGTACATGATCTGCAGCGGAGGCGTATAGGGGAACCCTCCCTTGGCATTGGCGCCCGCCATATCGGCGAAATCAAAGAAAGTTCGCGGACACTCTGCGGTTTTCGTGGCCTCGAGCGCTTTCGGGCTCACGCCGATGATGGCCATGCCGGTCGCCAGCATGAAACCTTTCTGGCTTCCTGAAACGGCCAGATCGACGCCCCATTCGTCCATGCGGAAATCGACCGAGGCGAGCGACGAGACGCAGTCCACGTAGAGCATTGCCGGGTGATCGGCTGCGTCCATGGCGCGGCGCACGGCGGCCACATCGGACAGAACACCGGTGGCCGTCTCGTTGTGGGTGACCAGAACCGCCTTGATCTCGTGCGACTTGTCTGCAGCGAGGCGCTCGCCGTAACGATCCGCCGGGGCTCCGGTGCCCCAATCGCACTCGATGATCTCGACATCAAGCTTGTGGCGCTGGCAGAGATCGATCCAGCGGTGCGAGAACATGCCGAACCGTGCAACCAGCACCTTGTCTCCTGGCGACAGCGTATTGGTGATCGCTGCCTCCCAGCCGCCGGTGCCCGATGCGGGGAAGGTGATCACCTGACCGGATGTGGTCTTGAAGACTTTCTTGAGGTCGTTCAGCAGAGGCGCGAGCAACTCGATGAAATCTGGCGCGCGATGATCCATTGTCTGAATGCTCATCGCATAACGCAGACGGTCCGGGATGTTGGTCGGGCCCGGGATGAAGACGGGGTTCTGGCCGGTCATCGCGCTTCCTCCGTTGTTTGACTGATGCGGTGGTAGCGTGATTCGCGTGGCTCTACAATTTTCTCGGAAAAACATTCCATTTTCGAAATGAAATTCATTTTTGTATAATATACAACGGTTTATAAATTCCGTTCTGCAATAAACGCAGATTGCAAAAAATGAATTTTGAGGGTAGTGAGCGATGCGTGCTCATGAACATCGACCGGCGATCATGGATCAGACGACACCCAGACGGCCGCGGGGCCGACCCCGCAAGCATACGAGAGATGCCGATGTCGGGACCGTGCAGACCCTCACTCGGGGCCTGGAAGTTCTCAGCCTTCTGGCGCGGGAGCAGCGTGTCACGCTCACCAATCTTGCCTTGCAGATCGGTATGCCGCCCTCAACTGCCCACAGGCTTCTGATGACGCTCCAGAGCCGTGGCTTTGCGGATTTCGATGAAGGTTCGCAGGAGTGGATGGTGGGTGTCGAGGCCTTCCGCGTGGGATCGGGCTTTGTGCAGCGCGTCAATCTGGTCGAGGCGAGCCACGAGATCATGCATCGCCTCGTTGGTGAAACGGGAGAGACGGCGAACCTCGCAATCGCGGATGACGGCGATGTGGTCTTCATCAGCCAGGTCGAGACCCCCAATCCGATCCGCGCATTCTTTCGCCCCGGCACGCGCAGCCACATGCATGCGTCCGGTGCCGGCAAGGCTTTGCTCGCACAAAGATCGCAGGAAGATGTCGAGCGCATTCTTCAACGCAAAGGCCTGCCCGAGTTCACCGGAAAGACGCTGACGCGGCCGGAACTGTTGTTCGCCGATCTCGATGAGACCCGGACGCGCGGGTGGGCGTTCGATAACGAGGAGCGCTACGAAGGCATGTGCTGTATCGCGTCGGCGGTCTTCAACTCGGACAGAGATGCGGTGGCCGGGATATCTGTGTCCGGTCCGAGCGCCCGGTTCACCGACCGGAGCATCGCGGAGTTCGGCACTGCCGTTCTCCGTGCAGCGGCTGATCTGACAGCGCGTCTCGGCGGATCAGTCTGAAGACGGATGCGCTTGGGCGGTCATCTGGACCGCGCGCACAGTCTTCGGAGCAGGCGCTGAAAACTGGCGTGCATTGATCAGTGCGGGGATTTTCGTCCGGGCACTTGCGACCTCGCCAAGATCGAAATCCACCAACGTCGTGCCCACGCCATCACCCGCATCGGCGAGCACTTCGCCCCATGGCGACACAGCAAGCGAGTGACCATACGTCTGCCTGGCGCGGCCGCGCGTGGCGGCATGCGTGCCGACCTGGGCAGCAGCGAGGATGAACGAGCCGGTTTCGATCGCGCGTGCCCGCAGCAGCACTTCCCAGTGGGCGAGTCCGGTCGGCACGGTGAACGCGGAGGGCGCGGTGATGATCTCGGCACCTGCTTCCGCCAGCGTGCGGTAGAGTGCTGGAAAACGCATGTCATAGCAGGTGGTCAAACCGACGGTGATGCCATTCATGTCGCCGAGAACCGCCGCCTCACCCGGACGATATCCCTTGGATTCGCGGTAGTCCTCGCCAGACCCGAGTTCGACATCAAACATGTGGATCTTGTCGTAACGCGCGTTGACGCTTCCATCCGGTGCGATGAGGAACTGGCGATTGATGAACCGGGCTTCAGGGTCGTCGCTCAAAAGGGCGAGCGAACCGATTGAAAGCCAGATGCCGGTGTCTTTCGCGACCTCGCAAAGACGCGCCAGGGTCTGATCTTCTGCTTCGTGGCGCAGAACCTCTCGCTGACGCGTGCGGCTCGCAGACACGATGTTGGTGACCTCGGGTGTCAGAACCAGAGTTGCGCCGGCGTCGGCTGCCTGACGCACCAGACGCTCGGTTTCCGGTAGATTTGCCGCCGGATCATCAGATGCACAGACCTGAACCAGAGCCGCACGCATCAAGGTGCCAGCAGATCGTCTAGCTTGCCTGCATGTTCGAGCGCATGGAGGTCATCGCTGCCGCCGACATGCGTCTCGCCGATGAAGATCTGCGGGACGGTACGCCGACCATTCGCCCGTGCGATCATCTGGCCGCGGGCATCGTTGTCACCCATCACATTGACCTCGGAGTATGCGACGCCTTTCTGATCGAGAAGGCGCTTCGCCATGAGGCAGTAGGGGCATATCGGGGTCGTGTAGATCTCGACAGGTTTCATGCGTCTGGCTCCTCATCCGACCCTTTCAGATAGTCGACCGAGTCGTGCACGACCAGTGCCAACACCAGAATGTCAATAGATGTCGCACCGGCGGCACGGCAGGCGCGCGCCGCCGCGTTCAGAGTCGCGCCCGTCGTGAGAACATCGTCGATGAGCAGGACACGCTTGCCGGCAATCGATTTGCGCTGTTTGACCTCGATGGCATCCAAAAGATTTGCTGCACGCGCATCGCGATCCTTGCCGTCCTGGCTTTTGGTCCGACGCGAACGCCGTAGTAGTTCGGGGAAGAAGCTCTCCGGTTTGCCCGAGTGCCGAGCCACTTCCCGCGCGAGCTCGGATGCCTGATTGTAGCGACGCTTCAGCAGACGCGACCAGTGCAGCGGAACAGGGGCGATCAGATCGGCGCCGTGGACAAGATGTTTTCCGGCATTCAGCATCCACCCGGCAAGCATGGGCACCGTGTCCAGACGGTCGCCGTGCTTGAGCGCAAGCATCAGCTTGCGACCGACTCCCTGATACCGGAAGACGGCCGCGCCGCGCCGCCATTCAGGCGGATGGCGCACGCACTCGTCACACATCATGTCGGTGTCGCAGAGCGCACCACCTGGAATAGGACGACCGCATCCGAGGCAACTGGGCGCTGACAGGAACCCAACCTTGCGCCAGCACTCACCGCATAGCCCTTGAAGGCTGGAGGTCTCTTCGCCGCATGTTGGGCACACCGGCGGGAAGACCATCGAGGCGAGCGAGCCCAGAGCGTGGCGTGTACTAGAGAGCATAGGCCGTACGGAGATCTGGATTGGACACACCTGTCCTCCCTTGCTCGCCCCGTTCAGCGTGCTGCATATAGCGCGACTGCTGAGGAAATGGAAATGCCGGATCGGCGAGCCGACCTCTTTGAGACCGAACTGCTCGCGGCGCGCCGGGATCGTGCTGTGGCTCTGGGGTTCTGTGGCGGCGCAGACGTCCTGCACCGGGATGTGGCAGCCTCGCTTTCAGAGCGCCTGAGCCTGGTGAACCGCGCGTTCTCCGATGTTGTCATCATCGGCTCGGGGGGTGGTGTCTACGCATCCGAGCTCGCCGATAGGCTGGGCTCCGCGTCTTTGCACCAGATCGAGCCGTCGCCCGCCATGGCCAAGTGCGCTGGTCTGTCAGATACAGCGCCCCTGGACCCCCTGCCGTTGGAACCCGGGTCGTTCGATCTCATCGTTTCCGGCCTCTGGATCCACTGGTCCAATGACCCTCTGGGGCAGCTCATCCAGATGCGCCGGGCGTTGCGGCCAGACGGATTGATGCTGTGCGCCCTGTTCGGCGGTCAGACCTTGCAGGAGCTGCGCGTCTCATTTGCCGAAGCTGAGGCTGAGATCGTCGGAGGTTTGAGCCCGCGGGTCGCGCCGATGGCCGAGATCAGAGATCTCGGAGGCCTGCTGCAGCGCGCGGGTTTCGCAATGCCTGTCGCCGACAGCGAGCGTCTTCAACTCTCGTATGAGACACCTCTACACCTCATGCGCGAGCTTCGTGCGATGGGTGAGACAAACATCCTGTCGGATCGTTTGCGCGGCATGATGCGACGCGACGTGCTTTCGAAGGCCTGCGATGTCTACGCCCAGAATTTTCCGGTGCAGGGCGATCGTGTCGGGGCCACGTTCGAAGTGGTGCACCTAAGCGGGTGGGCGCCTGCTCCGGATCAACCGATTGCCAAACGCCCTGGATCGGCTCAGGCGCGGCTTGCGGACGCTCTGGGCACAGACGAGATGCCGACGGGTGAGAAGGGGCGGCCGTTCGGCATCCCCCCGAAGGACTGACGCAGAGTGTCATGTCGCCTGCTGGGGTCAGTTTGTGATCGGCCCGGGTTGTGTCAACGAGGTGCCACCGCGTATCGATGCAAGCCGTTGCTTGAAGCCCTCGGCGGCTTTCGCGAACCCCCCGCCCGCCGCGTCGATGAAGTGCACGTGCTGGCTTTCCTCTAGGCTGAAAACAAGACACGTCATGAGCGCTTGGTTGTCGACGTGCAGACCGTAGACCAAGCGGCCGGCCTTGAACTCACTCTCAAGCCAGCGTTCGATTTCGTCGACTTCTGACTCGCTGCAATCGAGCACGACGCGCAAGCAACCGTCGAACTTGCGGAAGTCCGTCTGCGCCTTCACTTCATCCTGGTATCGCGGCCCGTTGTAGGGGCCGATCTGGGCACCGCGCCAGTGACACCACTTTTGCATGAGTGAAGTGAACAGCGTGTTGCACCACGTGCCCAGCCGATCGGCGAGTTTCCGGGGCATGGCACTGCTGACCTCGAGCGGCAACCCACGTGGCGGCCACCTGAACACCAGGCTCTGATCGGACGCCGGAGCGTGGGCCGGCAGTCCGCCTTCAAGGGCTGCCGCAATCTGGTCGATTGCAGAACGGTAGGCTCGGGTGGGGTCCGGGTTCCCGACGGGCTGCAGCATCAACGCGATCATCCGTCCGCGGACGGCGGAAAGCGGCTCCCACCGGCACGACAGGCCGGTCAGGTCCGGAGGTTGAAGCGTTTGATCTGGACTGAGGATCGCAGGGTCGCCGCCACCTGCCTTCAGGATGGTGTCGGCGTGCTCGATGCCTCCGCCGGAGAACACCGCCAGATGGTTCGCCGAATTCAGCTGAAATCGCCGCAGGCGAACATCGTAGCCTTCGTCACGCAGGCGTGTGACCGGGATTGCGGCAGCGCGTAAGTCCAGTCCGAATGCTTGGCTTGAGTGGCATTGCAAACACCGCAACGCGTCTGCCGCCCTCTCCGCAACGTGACCGGGAACCACGAGAGCGCCGCCGTCTCCGCCGAAAACATAAGGCACTTCCGTTCCGCGACAGGCGTTCAGCACAGACGTGATCACCGCAGCACCGACCATGTTTACTGCCTTGTAGCGACCTTCTGAAATAGCCCGTGTCGACGAGACAATATCGCCAAGGACCACAACCCAGTCTTCAGGCACCGGCTGATAGGCGCCAAAATCGGCGAACTCTTCGAAGTGCGTGAAGCTCGGCAAATCGGCGTAGAAGCGCTCGGAGGAAACTGGTCTGTCCATGCGAGAATGCTCGGGTGGCGGTTCCTGATCGTCAACCGTTCTGTTTACGGGCCAGTCAGGGCGGAGGTGAAGACTCCAAGCACTCATATGACCGTACAATGCAGCCTTGGTCGAGGATGATCCTTGCGCGCGCTCTGGTTCATGGTATACCAAATATCAGAAGCAGAGATGCGCGCGTCCAGCGCCGCGCCACCGTCGGGGAGATCATGTGACAAAGTCCGTCGTTCTCAAGCCCGTGGACGCAAACTTCACGCTCAAGGACCACATCTACCGCGTGCTCCTGGATGCGATCCTGGACATGGATATCTACAGCCAAGGCACGGACCTGCGTTTGGATGAGCGGAGGATGGCCGAGCAGCTAGGCATTTCCCGCACACCAATCCGTGAAGCGCTGGCCCGGCTTGAGCAGGAAGGCTTCGTTTCGATCCAGGCCCGCAAGGGTGTCTACATCAAGCGCAAATCGCTCGATGAGATCGTCGAAATGATCACGGTCTGGGCGGCGCTCGAGAGCATGGCTGCCCGTCTCGCTTGTGAAGTGGCGAGCGAGAACGAGATCGCCGGGCTGAGGCGCATCGCACAGCGCTACACCAAGGACAAGGCCAAGGCGAACATCTCAGAGTACTCGGAAGCCAATATCGAGTTTCATCTCTGCGTGCTCGGCCTTTCGAAGTGTCAGATGCTGCAGGACATCGCGACCGGTCTGTTCACGCACCTGAAACCGGTGCGGCGCAAGGCGATGCAGGATCGCTCACGCGCGGATCGATCCGTTGTTGACCACATGAACATAATCGAGGCCATAGAAGATCGGAACGCCGATTTGGCGGGTGAGCTCGTGCGAGAGCATACGATGCGGCTCAACAGATATCTCCGGCATGCGTGGAAACACGTGGTCGGCGATTTGCCCGCAGCCTGACCGACCAAGGGAGACGAAGATGGCAACGGCACCCGCCGAAGACGCGCAGGTTTTGACTGATGGCTTTCACCTCGTCATCGATGCGCTGAAGCTGAACGGTATCGAGACGGTCTACCACGTGCCGGGCATCCCGGTGACCGATCTTGGGCGGATGATGCAGGCCGAAGGCATGCGCGTGATCAGTTTCCGCCACGAATCGAACGCGGGCAATGCGGCGGCAATTGCCGGATACCTGACCAAGAAGCCGGGCATTTGTCTGACGGTCTCGGCGCCCGGGTTTCTCAACGGGCTTGTCGCGCTGAGCCATGCCACCACGAATTGTTGGCCGATGATCCTGATCTCCGGCAGCAGCGAGCGTGAAATCGTCGATCTGCAACAAGGCGACTACGAGGAGATGGATCAGCTGGCGATCGCCAAACCGCTCTGCAAAGCCGCCTACAGGGTGCTGCATGCGCGCGATATCGGAATCGGCGTGGCCAGAGCCGTGCGAGCGGCGCTCTCGGGACGGCCGGGAGGCGTGTATCTGGACGTACCGGCCGCGTTGCTCGGTCAGGTGATGGATGCGGCGCAAGGCGCGCAGTCTCTGGTCGAGGTCGTCGATCCTGCTCCTGCGCAGTTCCCGGCGCCGGCAGCGGCAGACCGGGCGTTGGATGTGCTCAAGTCTGCGAAGCGCCCGTTGATCATTCTTGGCAAGGGCGCGGCCTACGCACAATGCGATGATCTCGTGCGCCAGTTCGTTGAGACGTCCGGTATCCCCTACATCGCGATGTCGATGGCAAAGGGTCTGCTGCCAGACACCCATGAGCTCTATGCAGGTGCCGCGCGCTCTCTGGTTCTGAAAGAGAGCGATTGCGTGATGCTGATTGGTGCGCGTCTCAACTGGCTGCTCGGACATGGCAAAGGCAAGCAATGGGGCTCGGCGCCGAAAAAATTCGTCCATATCGACATCGATCCGAAGGAAATGGACTCGAACCAGCCGATCGACGCGCCCCTTGTCGGCGACATCGAAAGCTGTCTCAGCATGCTCGTCGAGCGCATGGGTGAGTGGCAGAAACCATCTTCGGAGTGGATCGGGGCGATCCGGACCAAAGTCGAGACCAACGTGGGCAAGATGGCCCCGCGCCTGCAGAACAACAGTGTGCCGATGGACTTCCATGGCGCACTGGGACGGCTGAAGCGTGTGTTTTCGGATCATCCAGACGCGATTCTCGTAAACGAAGGCGCCAACACGCTCGATTTCGCGCGCTCGGTCATCGACATGCACAAGCCCCGTAAGCGCCTGGACGTGGGGACGTGGGGCGTGATGGGCATCGGAATGGGCACCGCGATTGCAGCGGCTGTCGAGACAGGCCAGCCGGTGATCGCCATCGAGGGTGACTCGGCGTTCGGGTTCTCCGGCATGGAAGTCGAAACGATCTGTCGCTACGGTCTGCCGGTCTGCGTGGTGGTCTTCAACAACTCCGGCATCTATCGCGGCACGGACACCGATCCGACGGGTCGCGACCCGGGCACCACGGTGTTTGTATCTGAGGCCAAGTATGAGCTGATGATGCAGGCCTTTGGCGGCGAGGGTGTTACGGCGCGCTCTCCGGATGATCTGGAACAGGCCGTGCGCGGCGCGATTGAATCGCGCAAGCCCACCCTGGTGAATGCCATCATCGATCCGCAAGCCGGTACGGAATCTGGCCGGATCGGCAATCTCAATCCACAAAGCGTGGTCACCAAGAAGTAGCATGTGCACGGCTCGGAGCCAGAGCGCAGTCCCTGTTGAAAGGAGCCCCCAATGAAAGCTCTCGAAGGCGTCAAGATCCTCGATTTCACTCACGTGCAATCGGGTCCAACGTGCACGCAGCTTCTTGCCTGGTTCGGCGCGGACGTGATCAAGGTCGAGCGCCCCGGCGTCGGGGATGCCACGCGGAAGCAACTCGTTGATGTTCCGGGCGCCGACAGCCTCTACTTCACGATGCTCAATCACAACAAGCGCTCCATTACGCTGAACACCAAGAACGAAACCGGCAAGGAGGTGCTCACACGCCTCATCCAGGAATGCGATGTGCTGGTCGAGAATTTTGCGCCGGGCGCCTTGGACCGGATGGGTTTTGGCTGGGATCGGATTCAGGAAATCAATCCACGCATGATCATGGCTTCGGTCAAAGGTTTCGGTCCGGGGAAGTATGAAGACTGCAAGGTCTACGAGAACGTTGCCCAATGTGCCGGCGGCTCGGCGTCGACCACGGGCGATCTGGACGGCCTCCCGATGGTGACAGGGGCTCAAATCGGCGACTCGGGAACAGGTCTGCACCTTGCATTGGGGATTGTGACGGCCTTGTATCAGCGCGAGAAGTCCGGGCGCGGTCAGAAGGTTCTGGCGGCCATGCAGGACGGCGTGTTGAATCTCTGCCGCGTGAAGTTGCGCGATCAGCAGCGTCTGGATGCCGGTCCACTGAAGGAGTACAGCCAGTTCGGAGCGGGCATCCCGTTCGGTGATGCGACCCCGCGCGCAGGCAACGACTCAGGTGGCGGACAGCCCGGGCGAATCCTCAAATGCAAGGGCTGGGAGACGGATCCCAACGCCTACACCTATTTCATCACTCAGGCGGCGGTCTGGGAGAAGATTTGCGACGTGATCGGCGAGCCCGAGTGGAAGACCAAGCCAGGCTATGCGACACCGCCCGAGCGTCTCGACAAGCTCAATGAAGTGTTCGAGCGCATCGAGCGCTGGACCATGACGAAGAGCAAGTTCGAGGTCATGGACATCTGCAACCCGCTCGACATTCCGGTGGGTCCGATTCTCTCGATGAAAGAAATCGTCGAGGACGAGGGGCTGCAGAAAACCGGTACCATCGTCAAAGTCGACCATCCCGAACGCGGCCCATACTGGACGGTCGGTTGTCCGGTGAAGCTGTCGGACAGCCCGGTCGAAGTGGTTCGCTCCCCGCTCCTCGGAGAGCACACCGCCGAAGTTCTTTCCGATGTGCTTGGGTACTCCGGTGAAGACGTAGCGCGCATCAGCGGCTCTGGCGCCGTTGGCGACTTGCCCAAGGCGGCTGAGTGAGTGTCCTTGCAGGAGTGCGGCATTCTTTGGCCTCGTCATGAAGCTCCTATGATTCCCGGTGGTGCGGGCAGCCCAAGCGTGCGCTTTTCCAAGTGGCGCATGCAACGAGGCCAGGGCGAAGTGTGTACCGATCAGCCGGATCGGGGAGGGGCTACGAGGCTCGTGGGGAGTGCGACAACTGGCTCAGCACACATGGTATCTGCGAGGAAACTGACCGCTCGTCCGAGGGATTGGTGAGTTGACGCAGGTGTTCCCATGAGCACCGGTCGGGGGATCGACCATATCGGGATCGCGTCCCGAAATCTCGACGGGTTGGCAGCGCAGTACGAGGCGTTGGGGTTCACGCTGACCCCGCGCGCCTATCATCAAGATCACATGGGGACGTCAAATCGGCTCGTGCAGTTCGAGGGACGCAACTTTATCGAACTGCTCGAGGTCGACCGCCCGCAAACAATGCTGCCACATGGGCCGAGTTTCATGGGCTTCGGGCAGTTCAACCACGACTTTCTCAAAGCGCGCGAGGGGATGAGCCTGATCATCTTCCGGACCGATGATGCGGCTGCGGACTTGGCGGCATGGAAGACCAAGGGTCTGGACGTCTATGACCAGTTCAACTTCGAGCGTCAGGCGACCCTGCCGGACGGGACCGAAGCGACCGTAAGGTTCGAGTTGGGGTTCGTGACGCATCCGGACATCGACGTGCTGTTCTACGTCTGCGACAACAAGGCGGAAGATCACTTCTGGAAGCCGGAGTTCCAGTCGCATGCAAATGGTGGCCAGGAGATCGAGGCCATTGTGCTTGTCGACCGAGCACCGCTGCGTCACGCAGATTTTCTCCAGGCGCTGTTTGGCGGCACGGTCACGGAGTCCGAAGAGGGCATCGCGATCAGTTGCGCCACCCACGCTCTTCGAGTGATGAAACCACATGTGTTGCCCGATCCTGCACTTGCGTCAGCTTTGCCTGATGGTGCAGCGGCGGGGTTTGTCATCAGATCACCGGATCGGGCAGGGACAGTGACGCCTGCCGCAGATGCGGGCGGGGCCTTCATTCAATGGACATAACAACCGGACTGACCGGGGAGTGAACATGAGACTGATCGTGATGGGCCAGCAGGCCTTTGGAAAGGACGCGCTCGCCAAGATATTGGAGGCAGGGCAGGACGAAGTCGTGGCCGTCTACTGCGCTCCGGACAAAGAGGGCAAACCGCTTGATCCTCTGAAGGAATTCGCGCTGGAGAAGGGCTTGCCCGTCCATCAGCCAGCGAATTTCAAGGATGAGGCAACGCTGGAGACGCTTCGCGGCCACAATGCCGATCTGATGGTCATGGCCTATGTGATCATCTTTGTTCCGGAAGCTGCCCGCGACATTCCCAAGCTGGGCTCGATCTGCTTTCATCCTTCGTTGCTGCCGCTGCATCGGGGACCTTCAGCCGTGAACTGGCCGATCATCTTTGGTGCGACGAAGTCCGGGTTCTCATGGTTCTACCCAACTGATGGGCTCGACGAGGGCGATGTGCTTCTGCAGTGGGAATGTGAGATCGGTCCCGACGACACCGTCATCGATCTGTACTTCAAGAAGATTTACCCGGCGGGCGTAGACAGCGTCCTCGAAGTCTGTGATCTTTTCAGGTCCGGCAACCCGCCGCGCATTGTCCAGGACGAAAGCCAGGCCACCTACGAAAGCTGGTGCAAGAAGAAGGATGCCGAGATCGATTGGGGCCGCTCGGCTGCCGACATCTACAACCTCATCCGAGGCACAAATCCTGCCCCTGGTGCCTGGACGACGGTGGGGGGCTCAGTTGTCCAGATTTTCGATTCCAGCCGGACAGAGGGCTCTGGATCGCCTGGAGAGGTCGTCTCAGTATCCGAACATGGCGTAAGTGTAGCCGCAGACGGTGGGGCAATCTTAGTACAACGCGTCCGGCCCGAGGGCGAGGGTAAGGTCCCTGCATCTGAATGGGCCGCAAATACAGGCATCAGCGTCGGTACAAAGTTCGGCGCTTAGAGGGGAGAGAGGCCGATGGCCACGGACATTGAAATCGCCCGTGCGGCGAAAAAGAAACCGATCCAGGAAATCGGAGATAAGATCGGAATCCCATCCGTGCATCTGCTGCCTTACGGGCACGACAAGGCCAAGGTCTCGGCAGAGTACATCGACTCCGTACAGGGGAACGCAGACGGCAACCTCATTCTGGTCACTGCGATCAACCCGACACCTGCCGGCGAGGGCAAGACGACCACAACCGTGGGGCTTGGGGACGGCCTGAATGCGATCGGCAAGAAGGCCATGATCTGCATCCGGGAAGCCTCCCTCGGGCCCAACTTTGGCATGAAAGGCGGCGCTGCGGGCGGCGGTTATGCGCAGGTCGTGCCGATGGAGGAGATGAACCTCCATTTCACCGGCGACTTCCATGCGATCACATCGGCGCACAATCTGCTCAGCGCGATGATCGACAACCACATCTACTGGGGCAACGCCCTGGAGATTGATACGCGCCGTGTCGCGTGGCGCCGCGTGCTCGACATGAACGACCGGGCGCTACGCCAGATTGTCGGACCTCTAGGCGGCGTGTCGAACGGTTTCTCGCGAGAGATGGGCTTCGACATCACCGTGGCTTCTGAGGTCATGGCAATCCTATGTCTTGCCGCCGATCTCAAGGATCTCGAGAAGCGTCTCGGCGACATGATTGTCGCCTATCGTCGCGACCGCTCTCCGGTTTACTGCCGCGATATCAAGGCCGAAGGCGCGATGGCGGTTCTGCTGAAGGATGCGGTTCAGCCGAACCTCGTACAGACGCTCGAGAACAATGCCGCCTTCGTCCATGGCGGACCCTTCGCGAACATCGCCCACGGCTGCAACTCCGTGGTGGCAACGACGACCGCCCTGAAGATTGCAGACTACGTGGTGACGGAAGCCGGCTTCGGTGCGGATCTCGGCGCTGAGAAGTTCATGAACATCAAGTGCCGCAAGGCGGGGCTGTCCCCCAAGGCCGTGGTGATCGTTGCCACGGTGCGTGCTCTCAAGATGAACGGGGGGGTCGCGCGCGCCGATCTCGGGGCTGAGAATGTTGACGCAGTAAAGGAGGGTTGCGCAAACCTCGGGCGACACGTCGAGAACATGCAGAAGTACGGAGTTCCCGCGGTTGTCGCGATCAATCACTTCGTCACAGATACGGATGCCGAAATCGAGGCTGTCAAGGAATACGTGGCGTCGATCGGTTCGGAAGCGATCCTTTGCCAGCACTGGGCAAAAGGGTCCGAGGGAACAAAAGACCTCGCGACGCGTGTGGTTGAGATCATCGACGAAGGTAAGGCGTCCTACAAGCCGCTTTACCCGGACGATATCGGCCTTTTCGAGAAGATCGAGACGATCGCAAAGTCGATCTATCGTGCCGAGAGCGTGGTCGCGGACAAGAAGATTCGCGACCAACTCAAGCAATGGGAAGAGGCAGGCTACGGCCATTTACCGGTGTGCATGGCGAAAACACAGTACTCGTTCACAACGGATCAGAACTGGCGCGGTGCGCCGACAGGCTTCGATATACCGGTGCGTGAGGTCCGGCTTTCGGCCGGGGCTGGCTTTGTTGTTGCGATCTGCGGCGAGATCATGACGATGCCCGGATTGCCCCGCGTGCCTGCCGCAGAATCCATTCGGCTGAACGACGCTGGCGAAGTAGAAGGTCTGTTCTGAACACGCTGCACGCTTCGCGAGAAGAATACATGCGAAGCGTGCGCAATTTCTCAGAAATCAGTTGATTTCACGGCGCTGCGAGATAGCTTAGGTATTTGGTATACCACTACGCTCTCGCGTCGGTTTCCGGGGTGCGGGTCGGGTGAACAGAGGGACAAATCTGGCGCGGAGAGCGTCCAAGACCAACCATACCCATCGCAATGGGTGACATGCTCTGAAGCGCCTCGGTGACAAGTGGTGCACAGACGTTGAAATGAATGATCATAACTTTGGACGGGAGGTACCAATGGAACTTACACGCAGATTGACGATGATTGCCGGAGCTGCGGCAGTCTCCTTCGCCGGGTTCACGGGCGCGGCGATGGCCTGGGAGCCCAACAAACCCATCGACTTCGTGATCATGGCGGGCAAAGGCGGCGGCGCCGATAAAATGGCCCGGCTGATGCAGGCTATCGTCGAAGAAGAGAATCTTGCAGGCAAACCGCTTGTTCCGGTCAACAAGCCGGGCGGTTCAGGTGCTGAAGCGCTCGTGCATCTGAACACGGCGAAAGACCCCGATCACACGATCATGGTGACGCTGAACTCGTTCTTCACCACGCCCCTTCGCCAGCCGGGCTTGGGTGTGGACATCATGGAGTTCGCACCGATTGGCCGTATGGCCGAGGATACGTTCGTGCTGTGGGTACACAAGGATGAGGGTGTCAGCACCTTCGAGGAGTTCCTTGCCGAGGCCAAGAACCGCGGTGACGGATGGGTCATGGGCGGCACCGGCAAGGACTCGGAAGACAACATCATCACGGACTTCCTGAACTCGAACTACGGCCTGTCGATCAAGTACATCCCCTACAAGGGCGGCGGCGCGGTGGCCAAGGACCTGGCCGGCCAGCAGATCGACAGCTCGGTCAACAATCCATCCGAAGCCCTCGGCTTCTATGAGTCCGGTGACTTGATCCCGCTCGTGGCGTTCACGGATGAGCGGCTTGCTCTGTTCCCCGACGTGCCCACGCTGAAAGAGCTTGGTGGCGACTTTGCATACTTCATGCAGCGGTCGGTCGTCGGTGCGCCTGGCATGTCGGATGATGCGCTCGCCTACTATAACGGTCTGTTCCAGAACGTGTTCGAGACCGAAAAGTGGCAGGGCTACCGCGAGAGCAAAGCGCTGCTCGGCGAAAAAATCGAAGGCGATGACCTTCTCAGCTACTGGACCACCCAGCGCGATCGTCACGAAGCAATCCTCAAGGCGTCCGGCGCGATCAAGTAAGCGGCTGATCCGTAGACCGAGGGGGAGTCAGAAATGAGACGTGCCGAACTTGTGGCCGCGATCATTCTAGGTATCCTCTCGGTCTATATGATGTGGTTGAGCGGGAAGCCTGCATGGGAAGGCGATCCGTGGTTCGAGAACATCGGTTTCACGGATGAGGGGCCAGGTAGCGGTTTCTGGCCCTTTTGGCTCAGCGGCGTTATGCTTGTCTGCTGCGGCTGGATCATCGTCAACTGGGCTCGGCGGACGTCCCCTCCGTCGCGTTCGACCGAACAGTTCCTAGACGCCTACGGCAAGATGATGCTGATCAAGGTGGGCGGCGGCGTGACCGCGTTCATCGCGTTGATCCATGTGATCGGCATGTACGGCGCGATGTTCGTCTTTCTCATGTACTATATCTGCCTGCTGGGCCGACACCAGTGGATCACCGGGCTTCTAATCTCCACGGCGGCACCGGTGTTCACGTTCTTCTTCTTCGATGTCGCGATGCGCATCGTGTTGCCCAAGGGGTATCTCGAGCCCTTGTTCATCCCGCTCTACGACATTTTCCTCTGATACTTAGTACGTGGCAACACACGCCCCGGCCAGGAGACATCGATGGAAGTGCTCTCGCTCCTTACTGACGGCATCCTAGAGGCGCTTTCGCCGACAAACCTGTTCCTGTCGTTCATCGGCGTGGTGATTGGGCTGTTCGTGGGAGCAATGCCCGGGCTTGGGTCGGTCAACGGAGTGGCGATCTTGTTGCCCGCCACGTTCCTCATCCAGAACCAGACCGGTTCCGCGACCTCGCCCATGATCTTCCTCGCGGCGATCTACTACGGTGCCATGTATGGCGGCGCGATTTCGTCGATCACCCTAGGTATACCTGGCGCTTCAACTGCAGTTGCGACGACTTTCGACGGGCGACCCATGGCCCTAAGTGGCCGTGCGGATCAGGCATTGGTCACGGCGGCGATCGCCTCCTTCATTGGCGGTACGATCGCAAATCTCCTGTTCACGGCGTTTGCGCCACCTTTGGCATCGGTGGCGCTGAGTTTTGGTCCGCCGGAGATATTTGCACTGATGCTCTTGGCCTTCGCGACATTCATCGGCCTCGGTGGTGACGACATCCCGAAGACAATTCTCTCAATCGCATTTGGCCTCGTGCTCTCGGCTGTTGGCTTCGACATCATTTCGGGAGCGCCCAGGCTCATCTTCTTCGACATCACCGGGTTCATGCACGGCATCAACTTCCTGGTGCTGGCGATCGGTGTGTATGGCATCGGGGAGATGCTCTGGACGATCAACACCACACGCGACGACATGCAGATGACAGAGGCCAAGATAAGCGCCGCTGGTGTTTTCCGTGCCGTGGGCGAGACGTTCCGACGTGCGTGGAAAGGCATGGGTGTTGGCTCATTGCTAGGCTTTTTCGTGGGAATCCTTCCTGCTGCAGGAGCAACGCCGGGCTCGCTGATGGCCTACGGTGTGACCAAGATGGCAAGCAAGGAACCGAAGAGCTTCGGGAAGGGCAATCCGGACGGGGTCGCAGCGCCCGAAGCCGCAAACAACTCGGCATCGACCGGTGCCATGTTGCCAATGTTGACACTCGGCATTCCGGGTTCACCAACGACTGCGGTCTTGCTTGGTGGCATGGTGATCTGGGGCCTCACACCGGGACCGCGACTGTTCTCGGATCAGCCCGATTTTGTATGGCCGCTGATTGGCTCGTTCTACGTTGCGAACCTGATCTCGCTGATTGTGAACCTCGCATTCATTCCTTTGTTCCTCTGGATGCTTCGCATGCCATTCACGATTCTGGCGCCGATCATCTTCGTGCTCTCGGTGGTCGGAGGGTATGCGGCGACCCAGGATATGCACGATGTGTGGCTGATGCTGATCTTCGGGGTCGGGGCTTTCCTGTTGCGGATCCTCGACTATCCGCTGGCACCTGCGGTGCTGGCAATCGTTCTGGGACCGATCGCCGAACCGACCATGCGTCAGTCGCTCTTGTTGTCCGATGGTGATCCGATGATATTCATCGAGCGTCCGATCGCGGGTCCGATCACGATTGCCGCAATCATCCTGATCCTATTGCCACTGGTGAACATGCTCCGCGGGCGTATGCGGGCGTCACAAACGTAAGCCAATTGTTTCTGCAGGTTGGCTCTAGTGTGACCGTTCGTGTCTTGCTTCGGTGTGCTCAGGCGGTGTCGTCCAGCACAGGTGTTCGTCCTTGCCGCCCGGCCAAGGAGCGTCTGGATGCAGCGGTATCACAACTGCGTAGGGATGGCGCGCCAGAGTCTTCGCCGCTCGCTCGCAGTCTGCGAGCGCGTATCCCCGCCTTAGGTGCGGGTTGCCCGAATCCGGGAACACGAGAATCTTCCAGACCTGCATTGGGTCATGGAAAGCCGCCATGGTGAACAAAGGTTTAACCAGCAGGTTACCGTCGACTGCGCCTGCAGCTCTACGGCTCAGTGGCAGGCCTTACCCAATGCCTTCAAACGCCAGTAGTTGTAGGGAAGTGGTGTCAAGAAACCGGCTGTCAGCATGAAAGGCAGCACCCACCAGGTCAGACGCGCGCCTCCCGTCATCAAGACATCGACCAAGTTCATGGCGACTTCCATGGAGATCATAGAAATCAGCGACATACCAATTGCAGTGCGGAATGCATCGCCGAGAGTCATCTGGCGGGAAAGAATCAGCGTCTCGAGCGCTATGGACGTCAGAAGTCCATTCACGATCGCAAGGAGCATAATGGCGAGCGTCGGCCATGGGATGCCGGTGACCTGAAAGAAGTATATTGTCCCGAGATCGCCGATCGAGCAGCCCAGCAAACACCACGCAGTGTTCACCGATGCGCGTCGCCACGTGTGCTTGCAAGACCAATTGAAGTCAGTGATCGGTTTAGCGGTCGCCATTCCTTTAGCTCTTCTGCCCACACGCTAGAGCCAGCATATACAGGTTCCAGTTGCTGGAGGGTCAACCTCTCATGTAGCGCGCGGGTCGGGATTCATCTCTCAGGCGATGGCCGAACTTGACCGAAGATGCTAGAGCTGCGCCATGGCGGACGTGCAGAGCAGCGAGGTTGCGAGTCCCCCGGAGTGGCACAGGCCGTTCACGGACCTCTCGACATGGTTGAAGCTTCGCGTGGTCGGTCAGGATGCGGCCATCGACAACATCTTGATCGCGCTGCTGGCAGACGGGCATGTGCTGCTCGAAGGCGCACCGGGTCTTGCAAAAACACGACTCGCGCGTCTGCTCGCGCAAGCGCTGGAGGGCGACTACAGGCGCATTCAGTTCACGCCGGACCTGTTGCCGGGCGATCTGATCGGCACGCCGATCTACCAACCTGATGACCACCGGTTCGTCTTTCAGAAGGGTCCGGTGTTTGCCAACTACATTCTGGCGGATGAGATCAACCGGGCGCCCGCCAAAGTGCAGTCTGCACTGCTTGAGGCGATGGAGGAGCGCCAGGTCACGGCGGGCGAGGACAGCTATGCGCTCGAGACGCCGTTCTTCGTTGTGGCAACTCAGAATCCCATCGAGCACGACGGGACATGGGATCTCCCGCAGGCGCAGCTCGACCGGTTCGTGATGCAGATCAACCTCGGGTACCCGCAAGCAGCTGTCGAGCGCGACATTCTCGATCTTGTGTTGGGCGAAACCGGAGCGATGCTGTCTGATGAGGGTCTCGACGATCCGCCGCCTGTGATTTCCAAGCGCGAACTTCACGGTGCCAAGCAAGCGGTCTCGGATGTCCATCTGTCAGAGATCGTGCGGCGCTATCTGGTGCGTCTTATCGCGGGGACTCGCGATGATCCACGTCCTTTGGATGGGGTGGGCGAACATCTCTCGCATCCGGTCTCGCCGCGCGGCACGGTGATGCTCGCGCGCACAGCTCAGGGACGAGCTTGGATGCACGGACGTGATCACGTTCTGCCCGAAGATGTCGCCGCGGTTGCGCCTGTTGTGCTCCGGCACCGAATTGGATTGACCTACCGCGCTGAAGCGGACGGTGTTGCGCCGGATGCGATCGTCACGGCGCTGATCGAACAGGTCAATGTGGTCTGATCAACCTGCGATGCGCGACCAGGAAGCCCGGGCAGTCGGGCTCACCCTCGATGAGCTTGTGGGAATGCAAGTCAAGCAGCTGCGCGGCAGCCTGAAGCCAGGGCGACGCGGGCCGTTCGGCGAGCGGCCCGGTCGCGGACGCGCGCGCAGCCTCGATTTCGATGGCTCAAGCCCTTACATCGCCGGAGACGATGTGCGCTGGATGGATTGGCGTGCAACCGCGCGCTCGGGACGCCCCTACGTCAAGCGGTTTGCGGCGCAGTCGCATCGGGCACGCATGCTTGTGGTCGACCTGCACGCCGCACTTCACTTCGGAACACGGACAAGGCTTATGGCAAAGACTGCCGCTCTGACGGCAGCCCGTCTGGCTTGGGAAGCGTTTGCACTGAATGAGCCGGTTGGTCTGGCTGTTCCGGACCAAGACGTTGTGCGTCCGAAGCGCGGGCGGGGCCATCTTTTGCACGTTCTGGACCGCATCCAGAATGCCTACTCGGTGCGCTCCGAAAACATCGATCTTGCCCAGCATGTGCACAAGTCTGCCGCGTTTCTGCGAGCAGGCGACGAAATCTGTGTTGTCAGCGACTTTCCGGAACCCTGGATGGCGTTGTTGCAGGAGACGCGAGCACTTGCCGAGAGCCTTGTCCTCAACGCCTTTGTGGTCACCGATCACGTTGTTCGAAGCGCTTTGCCTGCGGGGCGCTACCCAGTCCTGCCTCCCGGTGCGCCCCGTCGGGTGCTCACGGTGTCCGCGAAGCAAGGTGAAGCGGTTGAAGACCTGATGATCGCCACGGCGCGAACAAGGCGCCAGAACTTTAACGAGAGCGGTTGGCATGTGGTCGATGCGGATGAAATCGTGCCGCGCGCGGATGGAAACCTAAGATGACTCCGCAAGAGATCCTCGCAGGTCTACGCGATATCCATTTGCCCGCCGACACAATCGAAGCAGGACCGCAGGCACTTGCCATCTGGCCCTTCCTTGCCTTTGTGGGTCTCGTCCTCGCGATCGTTGGTGTGCGTTGGTTCAGGGCAGGTGCATGGCGGCGCGCCGCGTATCGGCACCTGTCTGAAATCGAAAGGGACACCGATGCAGTGCGTCGTCGAGAAGCGCTGTTCGACCTCATGCGAAGACTGGCGTCCCACACGGACCTGATGCCGCTTCCATCTGCTGTGTTCAAGGCACCGGAATCCATTGACCCGTCCGAGCTGGATGCTCTGGCGGCGCACATTCGGAGGAGAATTGGCGGGTGATCGAATTCGCCCGAGCCTGGGCTTTCGCGCTGCTGCCGCTGCCGTTGCTGGCGTGGTGGCTGTTGCCAGCTTTACCCGCTCACGGGGCGGTTGTGCTCCCCGCATCGGTTTGGCAGGTGTTGGAGCACGTGGCGGCCGGCCGGTCGCGAAGTCCACTGGTGCTGCCGCAGGGACTTTTGCTCCGCGTCTTCGGCTGGCTGGCGCTCGTGGTCGCACTTGCTGGCCCCCAGAGCCCGGATCCGCCACTGGTCACGCCGACGGGGCGTGATCTGCTGGTGGCGCTCGACCTATCGGCAAGCATGGGTGACGGCGCACGGGACAAGGAAGGAGAACGTCGGATCGAAACTGTCCGTTCGCTCGCGGCATCTTTCCTGGAGACGCGAACGGGGGATCGGATCGGTTTGATCGGGTTCGCCGACGAGGCTTATCTCGTCTCGCCTTTGAGTTTCGATACACGTGCGGTTGGTGCGATGCTGGAGGAGCTGTCTATCGGCTTGGCCGGGCGACGTACAGATCTGGGCAAAGCGATCGGGCTCGCAGTGCAGGCGTTACGTTCCGAGCAGGAACACGAGCGGCTTTTGATCATTCTCTCGGATGGCGAAACCAACGTGGGTGATCTCGCGGCCCTCGACGCGGCTGCTCTCGCCGCAGCAGAAGGCATCACCATTCATATGGTGGGTTTTGCTCCAGACAGTGTTGAGGACAGTACGGCTCACATGCAGGAGGTCGCTGCCCTCACGGGCGGGCGCTACTTCAACGCGGCGACGCCGGAGACGCTCAGCGAAATCTTCGATGAGATCGAACGCCTTGCCCCCGTGTCGGTCCCTGAACGTGACATCAGTCCGGTGACCGACTGGGACTGGATCGCACTGTTGGCTGCGTTGTTTGCCGTCGTTGGCATAGGATGGCGGGAGCTTCGAGGCATATGATGCTTGGCGCGCCGTATGTGCTGGTGCTGCTTCTGCCTGTGGCGGCGCTCATATTCCTGATGCATGGACGGCGTGCCGTCGTGATGCCATCCTTGCCCGGCGCGTGGATGCGTGTGGTCGATCCGGTTCTCCAGCGCCACCTGGCCCGGAGCGGTGGTGAGTTGCGGTCTGGACAAGCGATGCTCGCCGCTGCAATCGCGGCTTTGATCATTGTCGCGTTGGCCCGTCCATTGGTCGAAGTTGGTCAGACCGCGAACTACGCCAATCTTGCGGGGCGCGTAATTGTCCTCGATGTCCGCTCGAACGATGGTCTTGCCGAGCGGCGCGCCGTTGCACGAGAGATCGCTGCGGCACTACCTGACATTCCCGTCGCTGTGGTGGCGGTTGCGGGCGAGTCCTACACGGTGGTGCCGTTGACCACCGACACCCGCCACCTCAACAGGTACGTCAATGTTTTGAGTGCCGAGATGATACCTGCGCCCGGAGGCGCGCTGAATGTCGGACTGGCATCTGCCGAAGCGTTGCTTGCTGGTGCCGGGGTCCATGTGGGGCAGATCATCCTGATTTCGTCCGACGCACCGCCAAGGCAATCCGCACCGATCGCGCCTTCCGACACGTCTCGATCGATCGTGGCACTTGGCGATGCATCTGGGTGGGAGGCATTCGCCGATCGATTTGATGCGAAGCTGTTCACGAACGAAGATGCACAGGAGACATCCCGGTCGTTTCAGCGCCAGCTGCGCCAGTTTCACCGTGAAAAGCTGCGCGAAGGCTCGATGGACGTTGGTCCGTGGATCATCGGAGTGGCGTTGCTGCTGTGGCTCGGGTTGTTTCGCCGGAGATCCCAGTGACTGTGCGGCTGATACTGCTCGTGACAGGAGTTCTGCTCGCCGCTGCGGCTGCGTGGGCGTTGCCCCGCATTGCTGCTCCGTTGAGCCAGCATGCTGTGGCCCGTGGATTGATGGACTCAGGAAGAGCCGAGGATGCGGTGCATTTGTTCGAAGACCCGGCATGGCGCGGTGTCGCCGAGTACCGGGCGGGTCGATACCGCCGAGCGCTTGCGGCCCTCGTGCTCGATGAGACTGCGGAGAGCCTGTACAACATGGGCAATGCCTATGCCCAGCTCCACGAATGGGCAGGTGCCAAGGCTGCTTATCGCAAAGTGCTCACGCTCGACCCGGCACATGAGGATGCGTCGTACAATCTGGCACTGGTCGAGCGCGCGGAGGCGGCGGAGGCTCGTCTCGAGGAGGAAAGCCGCAGCACCCGCCGGTTGGGTCGGTGGGAGGATGGCAATCGCACCGAGCCTGAGCGCGATGCTGAGAATGCGGAGAAAACCGTGCGAGCAGAAGTGAATGAAGGCCGCAGCACCCCAACAGCCGTCCGCACGGACGCGTCGGGTCGCAGCGATGCCCCAGGACAGCTGGGCACCGAGGCCCTTGCAAAAAACCCTCAAGCGGGCATCGGGGTGGCGAGTGCCGATGCAGGGCAGACCGAACTCGCGGCGAGCTCAGGTGTCGCCACCATTCGGCGAGAAAGCGCTCAGGCCGCGGAACTCTTGCTCCGAGCAATCAGTGACGATCCGGCCCGGGTGTTGGCTGCGCGCCTGCGACAGGTTGATCGGTTGCGCAGGGAGCGTGAGCGACAATGAAGATCCTGCTTTCCATATGCTTGGTGCTCTGCTGTATCGCTCAGACGGCCATTTCACAGACGGTCCGCATTCCAGAGGTGCCGGCGCTGAGCGTTTCAATCTGGCCGCAGGATGCTGCGTCTGAAGGCGTGTATGTTCAGCAGCAGATCGTGATGCGCGTGCAAGTGGCATCTCGACATCCTTTTGACGCGCTGGATCTCGACGTGCCCAGGATCGATGGTGCCGAGGTGATCGAACTCGCCCGTCCCCGGACCCGGCAGGTCCGATCCTATGCGGGAGCAGGTCACGTTCACGAAGTCCATTTCGCGATTTTTCCGGAGCGCAGCGGGACGCTCGAAATCGCGCCCATCCGCGTTGAAGGCACAGCGGCGGGTGCTGGCGGTGCGCCCATCGCGTTCACCGACTCCACACCTGAACTGCGGGTTCCCGTGGCGGAAATCGATCCCGGCTTTGAGGGTTGGTGGGTTGTCAGCGAACGGATCGAGATCTCGGAGACGTGGTCCAAGCCACTCGAAGAGGTTCGCTTCGGAGAAACCGTGCGCCGAGAGGTCACGGTTACTGCATTTGATGTAACCGCCGAGCGCGTCCCGCAGCTCTCGCACGGGCAGACCCAGCGGGTGGTCGTAACCGATGCAGGTGGTACCTCGCGGACCGCAAAGGCCAAGGACGGCGTGTTCGCAACTGTTGTCCATGCCTGGGATCTGAGGATCGATGGCGAGGTCGTCCTCTACTTTCCGCCGGTCAGCATCGAGTATTGGGATCCGGTCGCAAGGGCACCCGCGAAGGCTCATGTGTCAGGTCACCGGATCGAGCCCTTGCCTGCTGACCACGCGGCGGAAGCAGCGCGCCTGATGGCCGAGGCTGAAACGCGTCGCGACACATCCTGGCTGCTGGGCCTCGTCATTCTTGCAATCATCATGCTGCCGGCAGTGCTCTTTGGGGCGGTTGCCGTCTGGCTGATGTTTCCGACACGTGCTGATCGCACACTTCGCTCGGCATGCGGTCGCGCTGCGTCCCCCGAGGACTGCTACAGGGCGGTGGAGGATTGGATAGAGGCATCCGCGATTGATCCAGACGACCCTGCTCTGGTGCGGGCCAATAGCCTAGACGCCCTCAGGCAAACCTTGTTCGCCGAGCAATCGCGTCTGAATTCCTATGGCGTGGTTGCGTCCGAGTTGTCCCGGTTCGCACGACGGCGCCGGCTGGCCGGGTTAGGCCAACGCTTGCAGGATTTTGCGGTTGAGCTTCTGGGACCGAGGCGAACGTTGGAGCCCTGAGCCAATGGCGCAGGTGACATCACATATGAGAAAGCCCGAACCAATCGTGGCCACGGGGTTGCGGGCGGCGCGATTCTGCCGCAGGGTTAGAAGCGTGCAGGTTGCATGTCTCGAAGGCATTCTGCGCAGAAGCGGTCGCAAAACACATAGAAGATGACCGCTCCAAGGGGAGGACGAAGTTGGCCGGCGTTCGCCGTTCACAAAACACACGTGGCGTGTCCTCGACGGACCGCACCCTCGCCGATCGGCGCGATGTGGTGGTCGGAGGGGGAGCTGCGCTTGTCGCGACAACGCTGCTGTCCGGCGAGGCGCTGAGCGCAACGCCACCCGAACGGATGCCGGTCCAGGAAGGCGACCGGATCCAGTTCATCAAGGGTGCGCTCAAGGACCAGTTTCTGCAGCCAGACCTGCTCGATACGGGCGCGCCGCCCGTCGAGGCGTTTCCTTTTGCAACGGGTGACGGGGTTCTGCGGCGCAAGTATCGCCTGAACCGTTTGCTCATCCTGCGCCTCGATCCAAACGAGATGGATAAGGAAACGATTGAACGCAGCATAGATGGTGTCTTGGCCTTTTCGGCGCTTTGCACACATCGCGCGTGCACGATCAAGTCTTGGATGGTTGAGGAGCGTCATTTGCGCTGCCATTGCCATCTGTCTGAATTCGCTGCTCTTTCTGGTGGCAGCGTCATGAGTGGACCGGCGAAGCGGCAGCTTCCGATGGTGCCGCTCGGTCTGGATGAGGAAGGCTATGTCGTCGCGACAGGCGGGTTTACCCGTAAGCCCGGCGCCGCGAAGAAATAGTCGATTTCACCAGCAAAATCGCCGGCGAGCGGGACGGCGAAGCAGGAAGGAGAACGACATGCGACCATTGCTGACTGCGTTTGTTGCTCTTGCCGTGGGCGGTTTGGGAGCGGGGGCGTTTGCCGACGAGTACAACCCCGTGACCGATGCCCGCCTTAAAAACCCCGAGCCAGAGAACTGGCTGACGTGGCGCGGCAACTATGAGGGCCATGGGCACAGCCCGCTCAGCCAGATCACGGCCGAGAACGTGGGCGATCTCGTACCGGTCTGGAGCTACTCGACCGGCGTGACGGAAGGCCATCAGGCACCACCCATGGTGAATGACGGCATCATGTACGTCTCGACGCCGCAGAACCAGGTGCTTGCGCTCGATGCCAAGACCGGTGATGAGATCTGGCGCTATGTGCGCGAACTCCCGGAAGATCTGTTTCAGCTCCACCCGACGAACCGCGGTGTCGCGCTCTATGGTGACAAGGTCTACATGGCGACCGTCGATGCCGGTGTCGTCGCGCTGGATGCCAAGACCGGTGATGTGGTCTGGGACGTTCTCGTGGGAGACTACACCGACGGCTACTACTCGACCCTGTCGCTGATGGCGGCAGAGGGCAAGATTATCTCCGGGGTATCGGGCGGCGAATACGGGATTCGCGGCTACACAATTGCGCTGGATGCCGAGACCGGTGCGGAGGCGTGGAAGACCTACACCATTCCGGGACCCGGCGAGCCTGGTCACGACACCTGGCAGGGCGAGACCTGGAAAGTCGGTGGTGGCTCGGTCTGGATGCAGCCGAACTATGACAGCGATCTGGGCGTGCTCTATGTCGGGACAGGCAATGGCGGCCCATGGATGCCGGATACCCGGCCGGGCGACAACCTGTACACCACATCAGTGATGGCGCTCGACATCAAGGACGGCGCAATCAGGGGACATCACCAGTACCATTGGAACGACGCTTGGGACTGGGACGAAGTCTCCGCACCGGTTCTGATGGATGTGACCAGGGATGGTCAGACCGTAAAAGCCCTCGTTCATGCAGGGCGCAACGGTTACATCTGGACGATGGAGCGCAACGACGATGGTTCCATCGGGTTTGTGGCGGCGGACAAATACGTCAAGCAGAACGTGTTCGAATCGATCGATCCGGAAACCGGACGACCTACCTACAATGAAGCGACGACGCCGGGCACCAACAAGACGGTGACGTTCTGTCCATCGCTCTGGGGTGGCAAGGACTGGCCGCCGGAAGCTTACAATCCGGACACTGGGCTCTTCTACATCCCGAGCCACGACAACATCTGTTCCGAACTGGGCGGTGTTCCGATCGCCGAGCGTGAAGCTGGGGAACTCTACATCGGTATCCCGATCGATGTGATCCTGTCGTCGCTGCGCTGGGATCCCTCGGTCGATCCCTCGAAGCCGGTGCCGGTCGGCAAGCTGCAGGCCTGGGATATGAACAAGGGCGAGATGGTCTGGAGCCATGACTTCGACGACACGCCCTACTGGGGGCCGATCCTGTCGACCGGTGGCAACCTGATCTTTACCGGCGGTACGAACGACCGGATGTTCAGGGCCTTCGACGCTACCAGTGGCGATCTGCTTTGGGAGTTCCCGACCAATTCGGGGATCACCGGAGTGCCAGCCTCCTACGAGGTTGACGGTGTGCAGTACATCGCTGTGCAGTCGGGCTGGGGTGTCGATGCCGAGCGTATGCAGGGCCTGCTCAACCAGATCCTGCCGGACGATCGCAAGATGCCGCCGGTGCCGCAAGGTGGTGTCGTCTGGGTGTTTGCCCTGAAGGGGCAATCATGACCCTTGCGCAGCTTGCGCGGATGATCGGCCGGGGGCTTCTTGCTCCCGGCTTCGCGCTTTGTCTGATGGTCTTGCCAGGCGGTGCGGCCGAGCTTCCGCGCGATGAGGATGCGCTCGTCGATACGATCCGCGGGGCGATCGAGGCAAAGGACTATGAAGCCTTGCAAGAACTCGTCTTCTGGAAGGGTGCGGGCAAGATCAAGAAGCGGATCGTCCGCTTCCATCTGAACCGCAGTCTGGGACGCAAGATCAAGTCGATCACCATCGATCCCTATCCAGAGGGCGGGCTGGACGGTGCAATCGCGACCGGCAAGCTCGCGCCCAACATGGAGGTCACGCACGCAGTGCGCGTGGTCTTCGATGAACCGCCAATCAATGAAACCGGCAAGCAACCAACGGCCGTGTTTCTGGCGGGCAAACGCGATGAGGTTTTCCGCATCGGCCTTGTCAACCGAGCGGGCTTTGATGACGACGATGACTGAAGAAAAGACTGAACGAGGACAGACCCAACCCATCCACCGGCGCTGACGCGGACCGGCCGGACGCCGCGCCGAACAGAAAGGGAGGAACCCGAATGGCAACCCTCAACGTCAATGGTCAATCCACGACCATAGATGGTCCGGACGACATGAACCTGCTCTGGGCAATCAGGGATATGGCGGGACTGACGGGCACGAAATATGGCTGCGGTGCGGGTCTCTGTGGCGCGTGCACCGTTCACGTGGACGGTGTGGCGCAAAAGGCCTGCCAGCTCACGGTGGGCGAGGTTTCGGGGCAGCAAGTCACGACCATCGAAGGTTTGTCATCCGATGGCAGCCATCCGGTGCAGGTCGCCTGGCGCGATCTCCACGTACCGCAGTGCGGCTTCTGTCAAGCTGGGCAGATCATGCAGGCGGCAAGCCTTCTGTCCCAGAACCCCAACCCCACCGACCAGGAGATCCTGGACGGCATGTCCGATAACATTTGCCGTTGTGGCTGCTACGAGCGGATCGTCTCGGCGGTCAAGCAGGCTGTGACGGGGAGCTGATAGATGTTGCATTATCTGGAACAAGCTCTGAATGAAGCGCCCGCGAAGGCTGCGGTGCTGACATTCGAGAACGTCTCGCGCCGCGGCTTCCTGGCAGGCTCGGCGGCGGGTTTTGCCGTTGCCGCATTTGCGTCGGATGCAGACGCATTCGCGCGTTATCAGACCGGTGGCGATGGCCCGACAGGCATGCCGAACGGGCTGCGCTATGATCCAAACATCTTTGTGGCGATCGACGCGGACGGAACCGTCACGATCACCACGATCCGCTCCGAGATGGGCACGGGCTCGCGCACGTCGCTGCCGATGGTGCTCGCAGACGAAATGATGGTCGACTGGGACCGGGTCAAGCTGATCCAGGCCGAGGGCGATGAACCCAAGTACGGCAACCAGGACACCGACGGCTCACGATCGCTGCGCCACCACATCCAGTCCCACCGCCAGATGGGAGCGTCGGTCAAACTGATGCTCGCGCGTGCCGCGGCCGAGAAGGCAGGCGTGGATGTATCAGCGGTGCAAGTCGGTGTGCACGAAGTCACGGCGGGCGGCCAGACCTTCGGCTTTGGTGATCTCGCCGAGGCGGCGATGGCGCAGGATGTCCCTGCCTTCGAAGAACTCACCTTCGTCGACGAGAAAGACTTCCGGTACATCGGCAAGGGCAACGTCCCGATTTACGATCTGCACGACATCACGACAGGTAAGGCAATCTATGGTGCTGATGTCTCGTTGCCCGGCATGAAGGTGGCCGTGATTGCGAGACCGCCGGTCGTGGGATCGAGCCCGGTTCGCTATGATGCGTCGGCCACATGGCAGGTGCCCGGAGTCGAGCAGGTGATGGGGCTCGAAGTCTCGATCATGCCGGCTAAGTTTGCACCGCTCGGCGGCATCGCCGTGATCGCGAGCAACACCGATGCGGCGATCAAGGGTCGTGACGCGCTCGAGATCGAGTGGGGCGACAGCCCGCATTCCGGCTACAATTCCGAAGCTTTCACAGCGGAGATGCGCGAGACGGCCAAGCAGCCGGGCAATGTTCTCCGCAGCGAAGGGGATACTGCCTCGGCCTTCGCGAATGCCGCCAAGGTGTTTGGCCAAGAGTACAGCCAGGCCCACATGGCGCATGCGATGATGGAACCGCCGGTGGCGGTGGCCGATGTCAAACCTGGCTCGGCGGAAATCTGGGCACCGGTGCAGTCGCCCTGGGGCACGCGTCAGGATCTCGCAGCCGCTCTGAACCTTCCGATCGAGAATGTTCGCGTGAACGTGACCCTTCTGGGTGGCGGCTTCGGACGCAAATCAAAGTGCGACTATGCGATCGAGGCAGCCTTGCTTTCACAGAAGATCGGCGAGCCGGTCAAGGTCCAGTGGACCCGCGAGGACGACATTCGGCATTCCTTCTACCACACAACCTCGGTGGAGCGGATTGAGGTCGCGCTGGATGCGGACAACAAGGTGACTGGCTGGCGGCACAACTCTGTTGCGCCATCAATTCTGTCGACCTTCGCGCCGGACAGCGGACATCAGTTCTTCATCGAGAGCGGGATGGGCCATGTCGACATTCCCTTCGAGATCCCCAACATCTCGGTGGAGAACGGAAAGGCCATGGCGCATACGCGGATCGGCTGGTTCCGTGCGGTTTCGAACATCCCCAGAGCCTGGGCCGTCCAGTCCTTTGCATCCGAGCTGGCGGCTGAGGTTGGCAAGGACGAGCTGGACATGATGCTTGAGCTGATCGGTTCGGACCGGGTGCTCGATCCGCCGAGCCAGGGCTTCCCGGACGATTTCTGGGACTATGGTGAGGTTTATGACGAGTATCCGATCGATACTGCGCGCCTGAAGAACGTGCTGTCCCTCGCGGCGGAAAAAGCCGGTTGGGGTCAGGACTTGCCTGAAGGCGAGGGCCTTGGTCTTGCGGTGCATCGCTCGTTCGTGACCTATGTGGCCGCTGCAGCACGTGTGAAGATTGTCGACGGCACGATCACGGTGCCCGAGATCCATCTTGGTCTTGATTGCGGTTTTGCCGCCAACCCCGAGCGGATCCGCAGCCAGATGGAAGGTGCCTGCGTCATGGGCATGACCACGGCGCTCTACAGCGGCGTGCATTTCGAGGACGGTGCAGCGATCGAGGCCAACTACGATACCTATCAGATGGTTCGGTCGAACAACTTCCCCGAGAAGGTCGTCACGCACATCGTGGATCATCCGTTCTCGGTACATGCCTCCGGTGTCGGCGAACCCGGTGTCCCGCCGATTCCGCCAGCGATTGCCAACGCCGTGTTCCACGCCACAGGCAAGCGCATGCGCGACCTGCCGATGGGTGACACTGTCTGATCGACCGACACGGGACACAGACAGGGGCCGGCCAGCGATGGCCGGCCCTTTTCATGCGGGCGTTTTTCGTGATTTGCCCCGTGAGATGTTTCGTGAAGTTTTTCTCTTAATCTTCACGTAACCACTCACGTAACCGGATATTGAACAAGACTAACCGCGCGCTCAGTAGGCTTGGCTGAACCAGTACCAGGGTTCCACAATGCTGGCGCTTGAGGGCTGTGGGGCTGTGTGGCCACGCAAGACAATGACAGCTCCTGTGCCAGCGGCACCTGCGTCGGCACCAGGCACGCCGATCACCTGCTCGTGCGTGCCGTCTGCATTCAGATCGAGCCACAAGACCGTGCGCTCGGTCTCCGCTTCAAGACCGGGAAAGCCCGGAAGATCAATCACCGACGTCTCGCGCCGGAAGAGATCTGACGCGGCACCGAGCGGTGCAACATCGCTGACCGGTTTGATGCGGTTTCGCCTCTCCGCTGCCACACCGACAGTGATGTCCGAACCGTCTCGTTGTGCCGTGATCGCGAGCACTGCGGGCGCGTCTTCGCCGGCACCGGGGCGTATCGCCAGCCGAGTGCCGAACCCGGATGCGCCTTCCGCCCCCGACATCTCAGCGGTCAGCTTTTTCCAGGGCCGAAATCCGCTTCTCTTGTGTCCGCGGAAGAGATACACGGCGCCCGCCCCCTCATCCTCTCCCGGCGCACCCACCGCCAGATCGGGCATCCCGTCACCGTCGAGGTCACCCGCGGCCAGCGCTGCACCAAAACGGTCGCCCGGCTCGTCGAGGTCCAGAACATTGTCAGGATGTGAGCCATACGTGCGCACCAGGCCGAATATGTCGCCTGCACTTAGGTGCGGCACACCCGTTGAGAACTGGCGCGTCGCGGTGGCCAGGCACGCCACCATGATCGTGTCTGGATCAAATGGGGTCAGCGCGTCGTGGAACTCGGTGTACAGCATTCCTGCCTTGCCGGATCGGTTACAGCGGTAGGGGTCCTGCACGTCATCGCGCGCATACTCGTGCCCGAAGCCAAGGGCATGGCCGAACTCATGTACCGGGGCTTTCAGGTTCACCGACAGGGCGGCGAGCGTCCAAAGAGCCGGGAGAACCACACCGCCGGAGATACCGTCGATCTCGCGGCCCCGGCCTTTTGTCTGCGGGTAGGCGTTCTCCAGCGCAATGCGGATCCCGCGGCTGTCTTCTTGGCAGGCGGACCAGCCTGTGAAGTTGAGCGCGCTCTCTCGTTCCCAGGTCCGCGCGATGGCCTTGCGGATCAAGTCTCGTTCTTGACGGTGTTCGCGCTGCGGATTTTCCCAGCAAACTGGAATGTGCGGGTCTGGCCAAGTTGTACCGGGTTTGATGGTGAGTGCCAGGCCGTCACTTTGAGTGGCGATCAGTCCCAACACGGCGCTCAGGATAACGCGCTTCAGCATGCGACGAGACAATAGCGACCTCGAGTATCGCTGCAAGCTTTGTCGCAGGCTAAATCTAGGAACAATTTTATCTTCTCTGCGGTCATTCAAGTCGGTTTCTCAGACTCGCACCGCTTGGTGGCGAGCCATAGGATGCGTCCACAAACGTCATCGACGATAAGAAGACCAAATCGTGGCCCCTAGGATTGGTCCACAAGAGGCGCCCCACGTGACCATAAAATCAGACCGGCGACGGCTTCAGATGTTCCGCAGATGCGAGAGCTGCTCCAGGTGGACGCCGGACAGAGGCAGGCCTTAGATCAGAACATCTGGGCGTTGGCTGACGATGCTGGTGCGCGGATCGAAACTGCGCTGAACACGGCCTTGAGGGATGCCGATCAGCCTGTTCGCCAGAAGTGGCTGGTTGCCGAGTTGGCCGAGCAGATCGTTGGCTTGACGCACTCGGTGCTCGTACCCGTGCCACCGATCTATGCAGGCAATCTGGGGTCTCCCGGACTGCTGATGGAAGACTGTTGCTGTGCCGATGACGCGCCTTGCGGGGTGATTGATGCGCTCATTGCCGCGGCGGAGCAGGATTTGCGCGATGCCGGAGCTCGCATTCTACTCGCGCAGTCGATCGCGAGGGGCCCGTGGCGCGAACGCTATGACAAGGCAAAGTACCGTGCGCTGACGCTCTATCTGTCTAAGCACGGTTTCGAGGATGCCGAGGCGGAATGCGGCGTTAGACCCGCCGTCGAAGGCGACGTCGCCGGAATTGTCGCTCAAAGTGCGCGGCATCGGGATATTCTGGAGGAGCTCGACCCGTTCTGGACCAGACACTCAAAGGCGAACCTTCGCTTCGATCGATGGATGCGGCGCAGCCTGACATTCACGGATCGGGACATGCTTGTCTCCGTCAAGACTGGTGGTGTGGAAGGCTACGTCATTGCGCAACCTGCGTCTGCGCTCCATTTCCCGCCCGCACACGCGACTGATGCCGTAGGTGTGATCGACGACTACTTCCACTTGGACTTCTCTGAACCTCTGGTCCTGGACAACGAGGGGGCCGGTGCGCGCGCGCTGCTCCTTGAGGCAGAAGCTGCTTTCCAGCGTCGGGGAGTGCAGACGGCGATGGTCGTATGTCCGGCGGCATGGGAGTCAAAGATGTCCCTGCTTGAAAGTGCGGGGTACGCCACCGTGACCGAGTGGCTGATCAAACGGTAGGGCTAGCTGTCTGCGGGCGTCGCCGCACACCACGGCGACGCCCCCGGGGTGACGCCCCCCCGGATCGCACCTACCCACCCCGGCGGGTGCGATACCCTTCGATATCAGCGCAGAGTCATGCTGTTTCAACGCACAAGGCGCGTTCGCGGTCCTCCGCTTCTGAACTCTTCTTGAACGCTTGCACCAAGCTGCGAGTGAGAATGGTCATGAGTGACGGCGCATGGAGAAGCGCAACCTCCTCAAATCACGCCTGGTCAGCGAGCGTGGAGAACCCAGGCCAGCTGACAGATCGGTCACCACGCGCTCGATGTTGGGGCATGGGCCGCGCAGGTTGCCTTGCAGGAGCGTCAGTGCTTTTCGGCCTCTGGCCTGCCTGCAGGCAAGGGCATCCGCATCCACGCTCACGCTGGCTGTGGCGCCGGCGAGCGCAGCGCTTCTTTGGTCACGTGGCGCTGCGGCCGCGTGCTGCGTTGCCCGGTTGCGATTGTCGCGATGTGTGCCGCGCCGCCCCGTAGGCGCTGCGATGTCAAACTTCGCCATGAGGCTCGTCTCCAAGATTCTGAGCGCGGACTCTGAGCAGGCTTCGTTTCAGCAGCGTGTCGAGTGGTGTTTCAATTGTAGCTGAGGCGCGCCGCTCCCGCACGCGTGGAAGGGTCGCGTGGATGCCTGCGATCCGCTATAGCATTTCGGCTCAGCGAACGGGTGATCCATGCGCATTGCGATCCTGACCTTCGGCAGCCGAGGCGATGTCCAGCCATATCTGGCGCTTGGCACTGCGCTTCAGGCGCGGGGGCACGATGTGACGCTGGCAGCGCCCGAGAACTTTGCCGACTGGGTGATGTCGTCGGGGTTGCCGTTTGTTCCGATGCGCACGGACGTTCAGGCATTGCTGCAATCTCCGGAGATGCGGGCCGTTATCGCGGGAAACTGGTTCAAGCTGCGCACGATATGGCGCGACACGGTGTTGCCGATGGTCCGGGCCACACTCGATGCCACTTGGGAAGCTGGTCGCGACGCGGAGGTTTTGATCTACCACCCCAAGATCGTCGGTGCGTCGGATGTGGCTGAGAGCACTGGAGCCCGGCTTGTGTGCGCCTCACCTGTCCCGATGTATCAGACAGGCGCTTTTCCGCTGATCACCACGGGACGCAACTTCGGGAAATGGCTCAATCGCCTCACATGGTCGCCGATGTGGCTCTCGCGGGCTCTCTACAAGCGCACGCTGAATGTCTGGCGTCGCGAACGTCTCGGGCTTGGTCCGGGACCGTTGTGGGCGGGCGTGGGCGTGACGCCGGGGTTGAAGACCCTGAGGCTTTGCGCGGTGTCCGAAGCAGTTGTCCCAAAACCCGACGACTGGGACGCGGACACGCACATGACGGGCTACTGGTTTTTCGGTGAAGACGATGACTGGAGGCCAGATCCGGAACTCGAGAGGTTCTTGGCGGGAGAGCCGCCGGTCTATGTGGGCTTCGGTTCGATGGTGGCCCAGGACCCCGAGCAGCTGACGCGCGAGATCATCCACGGGGCAACAGAGGCCAAGATCAGGCTCCTCATCGCGACCGGTTGGGGTGGTGTGACCAATGTCGACGTGCCAGAGAATGTGCATGTGATCTCCAGCGCTCCGCACCATGCCTTGTTTCCACGATGCGCCGCTGTGGTGCACCATGGCGGGGCAGGCACGACCGCAGCAGGTCTGCGCGCTGGCCGCCCGACGCTGATCTGCCCGCATTCCGTTGACCAGCCGTTCTGGGCACGCCGGATCGAAGCGCTTGGCTGCGGGCCGCGAGGGTTGCCGATCAAGCAACTCACGGGAGCGCGGTTTGCAGATCGGCTGCGCGCTTTGACTGGCACGCCGGACTACACGGCGCGCGCCGCCGGGATCGCCGAACAACTTGCTCAGGAGGATGGCATCGCGACGGCGGTCGGTCTGATCGAAACATGGGGCATGAAGGCATCCTAGCGGTCGTCAACCGCTCGACAAACGATGGCGCGGCGCTCTAGTCTGATTTCACAAGGTGCCGCCCGCGGGAGGATTCATGCCCTTTGACCGCCTCCGCGACCGGACGGACTTGTTGCCAAGCATCGCGATCGTCGTTGGTGGCATGATGTGGGGCGGCATCTGGCTGCCGCTCCGGGCGCTTGGCGAAGCCGGTCTGCCTGCGGCCTGGCCTGGTGCTGTTCTCTACATGGGGACGGCGGTGGTCCTGCTGCCGATCTGTGTGGTGCGCTGGCGCCGGATTGTCGCGCAATGGCGTGTGCTCGCTGTGTGCGGTCTGTTCACCGGTGCGGCGTTCAGCTTTTACTCGACCAGCCTGATCCTGACCGAGGTGGTGCGCTCGGTGCTGCTGTTCTATCTGACCCCGATCTGGGGCACGCTTCTGGGGCTCATTGTGCTGGGTGAGCGGCTCACTCCTTCCAGGGCGATTGCGCTGGCAATGGCGGTGACGGGGCTGCTGGTGGTGCTCGGAATCGGCGAGAAGGTGCCTTGGCCACAAAACACCGGCGATTGGCTGGCCTTGTTGTCCGGGCTGGCCTGGGCCTTCGGGACACTCAAGCTCTATCAGGCGGGACCCATAGCCATCCCCGAGCAAATCATGAGTTTCATCATGGGCAGCATGGTCGTGACCATGGGCTCAATCGCCCTTGGCGGTCCCACCTTTGGCGGTCTCGTGGAGGGGGAACTGTTGATCGAAATGTTGCCCTGGGGATTGCTCGCTGCGCTCTTCATCCTGCCGATGGTATGGCTGACGCTCTGGCCATCGACGGTCCTCACGCCCGGACGTATCGGGCTCCTGCTGATGAGCGACGTCGTGGTGGGTGTTGTCTCGGCGGCAATCTGGGCCGGCGAGCCCTTCGGCGTACGCGAGGCCGTCGGCGCAATGCTCATCGTCGGGGCCGGTGTGGTCGAGGTGTTGGGTGGGCGGCAACGCGCCTGATCACCGCTCGTTTTGACAAGTCCTCGCAACGTTCCCGAACTCGTCCGACGATGTCTGAGTGGATGCGAGGTGTCGTGGTCCGGACTGCCTCAGAGCAGACCGGACCGGCAGACCCGAACCTAGGCCGCAAATGCAGTGCGGGATTGGTCCCCGCGCGCTAGGTCAGCGGGGAACGCGAAGCCAGACCTCGACACGGCGATTGCGCGCCCGTCCGACATCGGTGGTGTTGCAGGACAGCGGCAGAAGCTCACCATAGCTGAGCGCGGTCAGGTTCAGCCTCTGCGACGTGTCCGGGCTCAGCGATTGAAGCAGGATGTCGCGCACCGCCTGTGAGCGTGACAGGGCCAGGCTGGTGTTACGGACGCGGTCACCGACTGAATCCGCAAAACCCACCAACAGCACTTCCTGGCCGTCGAAATCACCCCGCTCCATTCGCTCCCCCAGCTCTTCGAGATTGCGCACAGACTCGGGATCGAGCAGGCTGGAGCCGGTCTGAAACCGGAAGGAGATGCTGAGGCGGTCGGCGTTGCGAAGCTCACGCATCATATCGCTGTACTGTTGACCGTTGAAGTCGGGTTCGACCGCGGCCGTGTGCACCAGCATCATTCCCATGTTCTCGAGACGCATGCGTTCCAGCTCCCGGTCGACGAAGTTGCTTTCCTTGATGTAGGATTGTGCGTCATCGCTGAGCGCCCAGTTCAGGAACGACCGTGCTTCGGGATGGATCGTTCCCGGTCGGGTGTAGGCGTAGAGCCGCCTCGAGAGTGAGTATCCCTCGATCTTCATCCGAAAGTCGGTGGGTGGCGAGAGGAGCCCGCATTCCTCGCGGATCGAGAGCATGTTGACATCGTTCGTGCGCGCCAGCCAGCGGCCCACAAATCCGATGCCGCCACGATCTTCCATCACGGCATCGACCAGATCCTGATAGGCGCTCCAGCGTTGCACGCTCGGCATCTCTTCTTGCCCGAGCGGTCGCACCAATGCATCCAGCATCACCGCCCGATCTCCGGAACCCTCGCCGTACGAATTGACGGTGATCGGGTGATTTCCGCCCCCAAGCTCAAGCCAGTTGTCGATCTCGCCGGACCAGATCTGCGCCACTTCTTCTGCGCTCAGGTTCGGGACCGGGTTGTCCGGATGGGTGATCAGCGCGATCCCATCGACGCCCAGGACGATTTCGTTCTCGGTGTCGCGCAGTTCGGGCACGCCTGCTGGCTGCAGCTTCTCGATCAGGTCACTGTCCTTCATGCGCCTGTCTGCAAGGCCGATTTCTGCAGCATCAGCGGCCAGCGAGGTGAAAGCCGAGCCCGATCCGCGTGTCTGCAGGTCGATTTCGGCCCGCAGCGACCCGTCCGGTTCCGTGAGCTTGACAATCCGGGCGGCCGGGTCTTCCGTCTGCTCGATCGAGAACTCGGCGCCGATGGAATTTGCATATCCACGGAGCAGATTGGGGATCAGTGTCGTGCCGACCGTCCTCGACCCATGAATGCTGAACTGAGGTTCGTATTCCTCGATCACGGGACAAACGATGCCGGTACAGTCGACCTCCGAGGCGGCGACCCGCAGGACGCCCATTCCATTGACGGAGATCACATACTCACCATCCTCGAAGGCGATGAGATCGCCCATCAGCGTGATCGTGCCATCCTCGGACTGAAGCCTGACCGGCGCTTTTTGCTGCGAAAGCCCATCGGTCGGGACAAGTGTAGCGGCGACAATGCAAGTTAACGCTGACCAGCGAACAAGATTTTCAACTCTAAGCATAGTAATTGCCCCCATACCCAAATTGCCCAGCGTTCTGAGCTTAGTGAGTTTCAGCGCTGAAACAAAACAAAGGTCAAGCCCTTGCATGGTTGGGATGTGGATTTTGTTTCTACGTAAGGCTGACAACTTGCAGATTTTCAACCAGGAGTATTGAGCATTTCTAGTGATGCGCCCAATGCACGAGCTGGTGGGGGCAGACTTTGAGCGCACAGCATGCCGGTTGCGCCGGAGTCGGGCGATCTGACTGTCTTCATGAATCAGTTGTGTGTGCGATTCTGGGTCTCAGCTCCGAAGTCCGGCAACTATCAAAAGTTGAGCTGCCACATTCGAGCACAATCAAATCAAATTCGAGGCACATTGCAGACATGTTCGATGGTTAACACTTCGTCTCAGAGGCAACTCACACGGATCCCCCGGATGTGGGGATGGGGCGTCGGTCACCGAGGGAACACAAGGGCGGTGACCGGCAAAGCTCCAAAAAGGGGACACGAAGAATGAAGAAGCTTCTTTCAACCGCGGCGGTCTGCGCGCTTGCACTCGCTCCTGCCGGCCCTGCTTCTGCTGACAGTACAGACAACCTTCTGATCCAAGGCACCGTGGTCGGTATCTGTGCTGCCAGCGGCATCCCGGCGACCGTTCCGGTCGATCTTCTGAACGGAGGTCCGCAACTGCTGGCGGCCATCACCTACACCTGCACGCTTCCGGGCGGGTTCACGCGCTCATTCTCTTCTGCCAATGGCGGTCTGCTGCAACATGACCAGAGCGCGGTGACGGTGCCCTACAACGTGTCGCATGATGGCACGAATGGTCTGGCCTTTGCGCCGATCCAACTCAGCTCGACGATCACCGATGCGGCGCCGCTCGGCGGTATCCCCGACCCGGTCTTCGCCGCAGGGGTTTCGGGCAACCTGAACTTCACGCTGCAGGCGGTCAATCCGAACCTGTTCGAGGGCCTCTACGAGGACACCCTCACGGTAAGCGTGACGGCAAACATCACGCCTTAAAGGTCGGGAAGGCCTCGGGCCACCTGTCTGCTGGAAAACGGGGCTTGTGCGCTGGCCCCGTTTTTTTTATTGTTTCACAAAATATAAGAGAGTGGGGCTAGAGCAATGTATCAACTCGGACCGATGGTCCGGGGGGTGGCCGCAGGTGTCGTCTGCGCGCTGTTCCTCTGGACCGCGTCGGTGCACGCGTTCAGCGTGCAGCCGATGTCCTATGTGATCGAACCCGCCGGATCGGGTTCATCGATCACACTGCGCATCGAGAACCGCTACGATCAGCCGCTGCCTATCGAGCTCTTCGTCGAAGAACGGATCGTCGCCGACGACGGCAGCGAAACCCGGCGCCAGGCGGACGGAGACTTCACGATCTTCCCGCCGCAGGCCATCGTGCCGCCGGGCAAAACCCAGGCTGTGCGTGTGCGCTATATCGGCGAGCCGGACATCGATGTCTCGAAGGTCTACGCAGTCAGCGTCACGCAGGTGCCGGTCGGCCTCGAAGGCCAAGATTCCGGCGTCGAAGTGGTTTTCACCTTTGCAACCGCCGCACATGTGGTGCCACCGGGTGCCGAGGCTCGACTGAGGCTGGAAGAACTCAAGCGAGGCAACGGGCGCAGCGTGGCCACCATCGCCAATGACGGGCGCAGGTTTGCACATCTCGCACTCGGCCGTTGGCGTGTGCACACGGCGAGCGGTGATGCGCTTGAGCTGGGTCCCGAAGAGCTTCAGGCGTTCGTGGGCAATCCGCTGCTTCCGCCCGGTGGCAAGCGTGCGGTCTCGATACCCTGGTCGGCAATCGGTGGTGCGGCACCTGCCGGAATCGAGTTTCTGCCGGTGCGATGAAACCGTTTGTGCTCTCGCTGGCACTGTCGGGAGCACTGGCGCCCGCCGCAGTCGCTGCGGGTGCACCGGACACGGCACCAGTTGCTCCTGCTCGCCCATCGGACCGTGTAGGACCAATTGCAGGCACACGTGATGCCGTTCTGCCGCCACCGAGACCCGTTCGCTCGGTTCTGGTGAGCGCACTACCTGTCCGCAAGAGGTTTCCATCGAAGACAAATGTGCCCCTGCCGTTGGCACGCATGTCGTTGCCGCAGACCGTGCGTTGGGACAACGAGAGGCCCCTCGTGGCGCATGGCAAGGCCTATGCTGCGCCGGAAATGTCAGAACCTTCCACGCCTGATCCGCAGGGAAGCACCGCTCCTCCGCAAGCTGTCGCCTCCTTGCCTGGTGATCCGCTGGTGCCTCTGAATCTACCGGTCACTTTGAACGGCCGTTACCTGGGAGACATCGACGCAAAGGTCAGCCAACAAGGTGCGGCGCTGGTCCGGGCCGAGCGGCTGGCACTGCTTGCAAACGACGCCATCGATGGCAGTCCAGGGGATGCGATCGCGGCAGCAAGCGATGCCGAGGGCTATGTGGATTTGGCACGCCTGTCGGTTCAAGGCGTGGAGATCGCCTTCGACATGGCGGCGCTGGAGATTGCGCTGCGTACGGCGGGGGACCGCGTCACGCCTGATGGCTACTCGCTGAGACGCTACGCGGCTCCGGATCCGCAAAGCTTCGAGAAGCCGCGCCCGATCGCGGTGGGCACCAAGCTTGCCCTGGTGCAGTCCTTCATCGCGGAGGGCGACGACACCGGCCGCCTGCCCCTCGTGCTTGACATCGATGGCATCGCGAACCTCGGTGGCTTCGACGGGATCAACCTCGCCTATCAGCTCGCCGTGCAGGAGGAAGGTGATGTTCTGGCACGCCGCAACATGCTCTTGTTTCATGACGAGTATGACATCGCCACCCGCTTCGGAATCGGCGATCTGCAGCCGACCGCGACCGGTTTTCAGAGCTCGCCTCGCATTGGCGGGCTTACGGTGGAACGTCGCTATGATCTCATCCAGCCGTTCTCGAACATTCGCCAGTCGGGCCGTCAAAGCTTTGTGCTGGAGCGTACGTCACAGGTGCAGATTGAAGTCAACGGTGCTCTCGTGCAGTCGATCGCTCTCCCGCCAGGCACCTACGATCTGACCGACTTTCCATTCGCTGATGGGGCAAATGACGTGCGTGTCTTCGTGGAGGACGCGACCGGACGGCGCGAGGTCGGCTCATTCTCGCTCTTCGTTGATCCGCAGCTCCTGGGCGAAGGTGAAAGCGTCTACGCGCTGAACATCGGCGTGCTCGAGGATGTCGGGGGTTCGGACAGCATCGAGTACTCCGGCGATGCGGCTGGGTCAGGCTTCCTCGAGTACGGTGTGACGGACTGGTTGACGCTGGGTTTGAACGCGCAGGGGGCTGAAGAGCAGCAGGTGCTCGGCGCTCGCGCGGTGCTCGCAACCGACTATGGCGCAGTTCTGCTGGATGTTGCGGGCAGTCGAAGTGACGATCTGGGGGATGGGCTCGCGCTGGCGCTCGACTACCGCTACGATCTCGACGCAGAAACGGTCGGGGAGTGGCTGGAAACGCCAATCGAGCTCAACCTTGGTTTGCGACACTACGAAGACGACTTCTTTGCGCTTGGCGAGGCACCTGGTGATCTGGATGTCGAGACCGAGGGGCTGGTGCGTCTCCAAACCCGCCTCCCCTGGGACGTTGGCATGACGCTCGCCGGTCGACACACGTCCTTCCGCAATGACCGCGAGGACGAGCTGCGTACGGATCTCTCGCTGGCCCGCGCGTTTGGGCCGGTTCTGGCAAGCGCCACGATGACGCTGATCGACCGGGACGAGACGGACATCGGCGGCTTTCTCAGTCTCACTTACAATTTCGGTGGCCCGTACGCGGCGCGCGCAAGCCACGACAGCCTCTCGGAGCGTTCACGCATCGAAGTCGAGCGCTACCAGCAAACCGACGTGGGAGATCTGAGCGGCCGCTTTGGTGTCACCCGCCTCGCCGAGGACACCAGTGCCGAGGCGGACCTGCGCTACTTCGGCAATCGTTTTGAGGGCCGCTTCAACCACGTGGGTGTGTTGGACGAGAAGGGTGACGTTGAGCAAGTGGCAACCGTCAGCCTGGTCTCTGGTATCGGCATCACCGATGAGGGCGTGGCCTTCGGACGCGATCCAAGCGAAGGGTTTGCAATCCTGCCTGTCCACAGCACGCTCGACGACGCCGACGTCGCGGTGCAGAGCCGGTTCACCTCCGGCGTAACGGTGCACGACGACGGGCTCGGGCCGATGCTGGTGCCGATCGGGCGTGCGTACACACCCGATCAGCTGCGCCTCGACATCGCGAATGTACCGCTGGGCTACGATGTGGGAGCTGCACGTCTCGACCTGCTGCCCGGAGCAGGCAGCGGCTATCATCTTGCAGTGGGTTCGGATGCATCACGCAGCATGCTGGGTGTGCTTCTCGCGTCAGGTGGCGAGCCACTTGCACTGCGCACGGGGCGGGCCGTGGCGCTGGGTGATGGAGAGACGCGACCATTCTTCACGAACCGCGCGGGCCGTTTCCTCGTGGACGGGCTTGCACCTGACACGTACCGTCTCGAGGTTGACGGTCTGGCGGCGACGGCAGAGGTCATCGTGCCCGAGTCGCAGGCTGGTGTGGTCAAACTGGGTGAGGTCCGCCTTGGCCCGTAGGCTGATCGTGCTTGTGCTGGTCTGGCTGGTGATCGCAGCGGCGCCGGCACGCGCGGAGTGTCTGTTCAATGTGGTCGCGCCCGACACGGCCGTCGACATCGCCTATGATCCGTTCTCCAATCGACCCGAAATCGAAAGCATAGAACTGATCCTGGTGAATGCCGGAACATCGGGCTGTGAGCTTCAGATTGAACCCTTCGTGCAGGGCCGCAGTGGGCGCAGCCTGCCCATCCAAGCCGCCGGGCTGAGGGTCGATCTTTCCACCGAGCCGCCTTCCACTCAGGGGAGCAGACGCGGCTTTCGCTTCGTGGTGCAGGAAGACGAAGAAAAACGCATCACTGTGAATCTGGCCGTGCGGCCTGGCGCCAACCCACTACCGGGCGTCTATCCCGAAACGATCGAGTTCCGAATCTTCGAGATCGGCGGGCGGGGGCAGATCGCCAACCCGGTGTTCGTTGCGCTCAGCATACGCGTGCGCTCGATCGCGGAGGTCAACATCGCAGGCACCCGGGGTTTCGGCAATCCGAACCGGCCGCGCGGAGTCGAGATTGTTGATTTTGGCGTGCTGCGCTCAGGTGACAGCCGGACTGTATTTGTGCAGGTGCGCTCGAACGGGGTCTATGCGCTGGAGGTGCACTCCGAGAACGGCGGGGAGCTGAAGCCCGATCTGGCGCTCTCGAACGCCCGAATACCTTATGACGTGGTGTTGGACGGGGAGCCGCTTGCGCTTGAAGGTACAACCGTTTTGACCCGGCCAAAGCCACGTGGCCGAGGTGATTCCCTGCCGATGCTGATTACGATCGGCGAAGTTGGTGATGCGCTTGCGGGGCTCTATCGCGACCGGATCCATGTCACCGTGCGCGGGTTTTGAGGGCCAGGTTCGACCAGCACGCATACACGGCAGGGCTCAGTTAGGGTTTTGCTTGGATTCTGACGACCAATCGCCAACGATGGCGAAACCGTGGCAGTCAGAGTGTGTGCGATGCGTGTTCTCATTGGTCTTGCGGTTGTCTTTTCGCAGGTCTGGTTCCCGAACGGCCCGGCATTCGCTCAGGGATCGGTGTCAACGCTGCGCATAGTTGGGGTGGTTCAGTCAAAATGCGCCGTCGCACCTGATCGTACAGGTGCGGTTTGCACGAGCCTCGCTGCGGACGCCGCGGGATTGCCCGGGAAGTCTGATCAGTCCGGACGCAAGCCAATCATCACGCGCAAAGTGCGATCGGATGGGATTGTGGAGATCACCGTCGCCGCGCCAATCTGAGAGAAATCAGCGATTGGCGCCAGGCACCCAGAGCACGTCGTTCGATCCATTCCCGTTTGCCACGCGGGACGCCACGAAAAACCAGTCGGAGAGACGATTGAGGTAGTGCAGCGCCTGAGGGTTCACGTCCTCGGTGTCCGAGAGACGCACGGACAACCGTTCGGCGCGACGGCTCACAGTTCGGCAGAGGTGCAGGTTCGCCGCGAGCTCCGATCCGCCGGGAAGTATGAAAGAACGCAGCGGGCTCAGATCGGCGTTCATCACATCAATCTCAGCCTCGAGCCGTGTGACCTGCGCCTCGGCCATCCGCAGCGGCGGATACTCGGCCTCGGCATCCGATGCCATGTCCGGCCGGCAGAGATCGGCGCCGAGATCGAAGAGATCATTCTGGATCCGTCCGAGCGCTGCATCCAAATCCCCGTCCGCATGAAGCCGGGCAAGCCCTACGGCGGCATTGGTTTCGTCCACCGTGCCATAGGCCTCGACCCGCAGACTGTCTTTCGCAACCCGGCTGCCGTTCCCGAGGGCGGTGGTGCCGCCATCGCCCGTGCGTGTGTAGATGCGGTTCAGTACCACCATTTTCAGCTCCCTCCCCGCGTCGCCAGCACCGCAAGCAACATCAACACAACGGCAACAAACTGGGCGATGATCCGCCATCGCATGAGCTTGTTTTGACCTTGGGGCGTCACTTTGCCGGTGCCAAATCCACCGATCCCGAACACCAGCACACCAAGCGTGATCACGCAGGCGGCGATCGCGAGAAACGTCAATACTCCAGACATTGCACTCTCCTTCGAGCGCTCCTTACACCCGGACCAGGATCGCGTCGAGCCAGCGCGCCGGCAGGAGGCGTTTTGCCGCCCAAAGCGCATAGGTCGGGGTTGTGACGCGGTATCGGATGCGTGGACGCCGGCTCTCGAGGGCGTGGACCAGCTTCGCGCTCGTGGCCTCGCACCCGAGTTCGCCCCAATCGGGGGCCGGGTCAGTCGCGTAGAGCCGGGGTTCCAGATCGGTCCGGTAGAATGCCTCCCAGGCTGTTCCGGTCTTCTTCACCCAGCGCTCATAGTGAGGTTGAGCGTTGACCCGGATCTGCGACCGCACTGGCCCAGGTTCCAACAGGATGGGATGGATGTTGGTGCCTGCGAGCTCGAGCCGCAGCGTGTCCGTGTAGCCTTCGATCGCGAACTTGGTCGAGACATAGGGCGCCCGCATCCTCAGAGCGCAAAACCCGAGCACGGATGAATTCTGCACGATCCGCCCAGAACCTTGCGCCCGCATCGCTGGCAGCACCTGACGTGTCAGCTCGTGCCAGCCAAAGAAGTTTGCCTCGAAAATCGCGCGGAAAGCATCCGTCGGCATGTCTTCCACGGCGCCGGGTATCGCATAGGCGCCATTGTTGAACAGCGCGTCCAGCCGTCCGCCGGTTCGGTCGAGCGTTTCCTTCACGGCTTCTGTGATGGTGGCGGGGTCCTCGTAGTCGAGACGGAAGCTCTCGAGGCCCTCAGCCGTCAGCCGATCACAATCCGCCTGCTTTCGGCACGTTGCGAACACCTGCCAGCCCCGCGCGGCGAGGAACACTGCGGCATGATGGCCGATGCCGCTGGAGCAGCCGGTGATCAGGATCGAGCGTCGGGTCACGGATGCGATCAGTTCTTTGTGCTCAGCGAAAGGTCTTGCGCCGCAACGATGGCCTCGATCGCGTCTGCAAGGTCTTGATCTTCGATGTTCATGGCACCTCTCGCCACCCGAATATCATGGGCGCGGCGCAGCACTTCGGCGTGGCTGTGCCCGATGGGCGGCTCGAACTTGTAGCAGGCAAGCTCGATCCTGTGCCCGCACGGCTCGACGAAATAGATCGACCACATGAAGCCGCGATCAACCTTGCCGGTGTTCTGAATGCGGCGCGCATTGAGACGCTGCTCGACTTGGTTGTAGGTGGCGAGACTGACCTGGAACGCGATATGGTGGGTAGAGCCGATCTGATCGCGCACCGGGCCGGCGGGTTTGCGGTTCTCCTCCGTGAAGATCGTGATCAGACGACCGTCACCGGGATCGAAGTAGAGATGGTTGACCGACGGATCGTCAAGGTTCGGCTGCTCGAAGATGAACGGCATACCGAGGACCCCCTCCCAGAAGTCGATCGAGGTTTGCCGGTCCGCGCCGTTCAGCGTGATGTGGTGCACGCCCTGTGTTTGGATTCTGTCCACGTCTCGATGTCCCGGTTGAATGTGTGTTTTCCTTCTCGGCGAACATTTCGGGAGGTGCAAGCCGGATTGGCGCATCTCTTGTGCATGGCATTGCGAGCGAGTATCTGCTGCGCACACCCCGTGTTGGTCGGGGTACAGCAGACGGGACAAGGCGCGCGCATGAACATTACCCTTCATCAAAGGGATTTGCCGGACGATCTCGACCTCGGGCCTGTGGTTGCGATCGACACCGAGACGATGGGGTTGAACCTCCACCGCGACAGGCTGTGTCTTGTGCAGCTTTCGTCCGGGGATGGCAGCGTTCATCTCGTGCAGATCGAGCGGGGTCAGCGCAAGGCACCTAACCTTGCCCGTCTGGTGCGCAGTCGCAAGATCGAGAAGCTCTTTCACTACGGCCGTTTCGACATAGCGGTGCTGCACAATGCCTTCGGCGCTGTCGCCCGGCCAGTTTACTGCACCAAAATCGCTTCCAAGCTGTCGCGGACGACGACTGACCGGCATGGACTGCGCCAACTGTGCCAAGAACTCCTGGGTGTGGACATTTCAAAGCAGCAACAGAGTTCGGACTGGGGAGCGCAGGAACTGAGCGAAGCGCAGCTGGAGTACGCCGCGTCCGACGTTCTGCACCTTCATGCGTTGCGCGAGGTTCTGGATGGTCGCCTCGAGCGCGAGGGACGGATGGAACTCGCTGCCGCCTGTTTCCGTTTTCTGCCCGACCGTGCGCTGCTGGATCTCGCCGGTTGGGAAGAGGAGGACATCTTTGCCCATTGAGAGCATGCCTCGCCCGAAAGAGAGCCAGGGATACGCCGAGACGCTTGCCGCCGGACGGCGCGTGCTCGAAATCGAGACGGCCGCATTGGCACAGCTTTCCAACTCACTCGGAGAGGCTTTCGTCTCGGCGGTAGACCTCATGCTGTCTTCAGAAGGCCGGGTCATCTGCTCTGGCATGGGGAAGTCCGGGCATATCGCACGTAAGATTGCAGCGACGATGGCCTCGACCGGCACGCCGGCGCACTTCGTGCACCCCGCCGAAGCGAGCCACGGCGATCTCGGCATGATCACCGAGAGGGACGTCGTTCTGGTCCTTTCGAATTCGGGCGAGACGCGCGAACTCGCTGATGTCGTGGCCCATTGCAAGCGGTTTCAGATTCCGATGATCGGGGTTGCCGGCCGCCCGGGCAGCACGCTTCTGCAGGCTGCCGATATTGCGCTCTTGCTTCCATCTGCGCCCGAGGCGGGTTCCGTCGGACTTGCGCCGACCACGTCGACGACGATGACGCTGGCACTTGGGGACGCTCTTGCGATTGCGCTGATGGAGCGGCGCGAGTTCACGCCGGACCGCTTTCGAATGTTTCACCCTGGGGGCAAGCTCGGTGCGCAGCTCGTAACCGTCGGCGATCTCATGCACACCGGCGACGAGATGCCTTTGGTGAGTCAGGCGACCTCGATGCAGGATGTGATCGTCGAGATGTCTGCCAAGGGCTTTGGCAGTGTCGGCGTGGTTGACTCCGATGGCATCCTGGCCGGCGTTGTGACGGATGGTGACCTTCGGCGTAACATGGATGGACTCCTTGAGCGGACCGCAGCAGATGTGGCGACACCATCCCCGAAAACCATCGGCGCGAGCGCCCTGGCATCCGAGGCGCTGGCGCTCATGAATGCGCCACGACGCGCGCTCTGTCTGTTTGTGATCGAGAAAGACCGGCGCCCGGTTGGCATCCTGCACGTCCATGACTGTTTGCGCGCCGGCGTCGATGGGGTGTGAGGGGTGGCCCGCCTGCTGAGCGCATACGAACGCCAGGTTCGCCGTCAACAGCGAGTCACCCGGTATTCCCGCTGGGTCAGGTGGATGAAATTTCTGCTGCCCATTGCTGCGCTGGTGACGATCGGGCTGATCTTCATGATGGGCCGCGAACGCGCCGCAGTGGTTGAAGGTGTATCGACCTCTGATCTCGCGGTACTTGGCTCTGGACTGAGACTCAGCAACCCGCGATTTGCCGGTGTCACTGAGACCGGCGAGCCGTTTGTGGTGACTGCGGATTGGGCATTGCCGGATGCAGCGATGCCGGACGAAATCGCTCTCGAGCGGCCGATGGGATCGATCACGCTTTCAGATGGGCTGGAGGTCACAGCGTCTGCCGCGGCCGGTGTCATGTACCGCCAGAGCAAGCAGGTTAATCTTGATGGCTCGGTGGTGATCGAAAGTTCGGATGGCTACCGGATCGAAACCGAAAGCGTCGATATCGACCTGGAAGCGAAAAGTGCTGAAGCACGCGGCGCGATATCGGGGTCGGGCCCCCGCGGCGGGATCGATGCGGATCGTGCACAAATTGTTCAGATTGATGGAGAATCTCTCGTTATCCGTTTCGAGGGCAATGTTCGCGTCAAGTTTGTACCAGAGACCGGCCCCTAGGCGTGCGCGGTTACTTAGTCTATATGTAGTAAAACGCCGACTGGATTTCAGGCTCTGGAGGTGCGCGTGCGACTCTCGATCATCTGCGGTTTCGCCGCTGTACTCCTGTTTGGGCCAACGGCCTTTTCGCAGGGTGACAGTCCATTTGGCGGCTTCAAGCACGACCGGACAGCGCCGATCGAGATCACTGCGGACAAGCTCGAAGTACGTCAGTCGGATCAAGTCGTGATCTTTGACGGCAATGTGATCGCGGGTCAGGGCACGCTTCGCCTGACCGCCGATCGGGTGGAAGCCGAGTATGACCAGAATGCGACCGACAGCTCCGGGAGTGGCGCAATTCGCAGCATGAAGGCGGATGGCAACCTGTTTCTCTCGAACGGGACCGAGACGGCTCAGGGCTCACGGGGTGAGTACAATGTGGACGCCGGCACCGTGCAGATGGTTGGCAATGTGATTTTGACCCAGGGTCAGAACGCGATTTCCGGTGATCGTCTGCTCATCAACTTGAACACGGGAAAAGCCGATGTTCAGGGCAATGTGAAAGTCATTTTCAAGCCGAAGTCAGAAGGCTCGGAGAGTCAGTCCGCCGGGACCAACTAGCATGCGCCAGACGTCTGCAACTTCATCGCCTCGCCTTGTCGCGGTTGGGGAAGCATCCGGATTGATGGTGCGCGGATTGGGCAAGTCCTACCGTCGTCGCCCCGTCGTGCGCGATGTCTCTATGTTTCTGCGCCGGGGAGAGGCTGTTGGACTTCTCGGTCCGAACGGCGCAGGAAAGACCACGTGCTTCTACATGATCATTGGGTTGATCCCATCCGACAGCGGAACGATCAATCTTGACGGACTGGACGTAAGCGGCCTTCCAATGTACCGCCGCGCACGGCTTGGGCTTGGCTACCTGCCCCAGGAGGCCTCGATCTTCCGCGGGCTGTCAGTCGAGGACAACATCCGATCCGTGCTTGAGTTGGTCGAACCAGATCGGCTTGAACGCTCGCGCCGCCTGGACGCGCTTCTGGCGGAGTTTTCGATCACCCACTTGCGGCGCACACCTGCTTCGGCGTTGTCCGGTGGTGAGCGTCGGCGCGTCGAGATCGCCCGTTGTTTGGCCACAGATCCCGCGTATGTCCTGCTCGACGAGCCCTTTGCGGGCATCGATCCGATAGCGGTCAGTGATATACGTGGACTTGTGAGCCATCTCAAAGATCGTGGCATTGGCGTCCTCATTACCGACCATAATGTCCGAGAGACACTCGAGATTATTGACCGGGCATACATCTTGCATAATGGTTGCGTCCTGATGGATGGAACACCCAGTGAGGTGGTCCAGGACGCCAATGTGAGACGAGTGTATCTCGGTGAGAGCTTTCGCATTTAGTAACCTGCTCCGCGCAGTGTTCAGGTCGTAGAACGGCTCCGGGGGGAACCGATGTCGATCGGCATGCGTCTTGATCTGCGCCAAAGCCAGCAGCTGGTGATGACACCCCAGCTGCAGCAGGCGATCAAGCTGTTGCAGATGTCCAATCTCGAGCTGACCGGCTTTCTCGAGTCGGAAGCCGAGAAGAATCCCCTGCTCGAGATCAGCTATTCAGACAACAACGCCGCCGAACCTGCACCCGAACCCATTGCCGATGCGCCTCAAACTGGGGATGCGGGACTTGTCGATGGTGCGGATCCTGCGTCGATCAACGATGCGTTCGAGACGGGCCATGAAAATCTTCACGATGGATCAGGGCCAGCTGCGTCGGGCCCGGGCCGGCATCAAGGCGGCTCGGCTGCTGCATTCGATGCGGGTGGACCGGGAATCGAAGATCGGTTCTCTCGCGCACTCAATCTTCGAGAACATCTGCTTGCACAGATCGGCCAGTCACATGCGGCTCCATCGGTCGTGGCTGTGGCGCGCTATCTCGTCGAGGAGCTCGATCTGCATGGGTATCTTCGGACCGAGCTTGAAGAGATCGCCGAGCGTTTGAACGCGCCGCTCGAGGTTGCCGAGCGTGCACTCGATCTCCTGCAGTCCTGCGAGCCCACCGGTGTCGGGGCGCGCAGTCTGGGAGAGTGCCTCTCACTGCAGCTCGCCGAGCAAGGGCGGTTGACTTTGCCCCTGGGCAGGTTGCTCGACAATCTGGATATGCTGGCACGTGGCCGCCACAAACCCTTGCGCATGCTCTGTGAGGTGGATGCAGCGACCTTCACCGAAATGCTGGGAGTGATCAGGGAGCTCGATCCGCGACCATGCGCTGACTTCGACCATGACCCACCAGAGATTGTCATCCCGGACATCTTCCTGAACCGTACGACGTGGGGAGGTTGGGCGCTTGACTTGAACGGCGAGACGTTGCCGAAGGTGCTGGTGAACGACACCTACGCCGCCTCTCTGGATACCAGCGGGTGCGAGGCCAGCCGGCGCTTCGTCATCGAATGCCAGACATCCGCCAGTTGGATCGTCCGCAGCATGGAGCAGCGGGCGCAAACGATCCTCAAGGTCGCAACCGAGATCGTGCGCCAGCAAGAAGGCTTTTTCCTCGCCGGAGTCTCCGGGCTCCGGCCATTGACCCTTCGTATGATCGCCGATGCGGTGGGGATTCACGAGTCGACGGTGAGCCGCGTTACATCCCGAAAGTTCATTGCCACCGACCATGGCGTCTTTGAGTTGAAGTTCTTTTTCACGAATGCCGTCCAGGGAACCGACGGGGGCGATGTGGCCTCCGAAGCTGTGCGGCAGCGAATCAAACATATGATCGACGAAGAGGCGGCAGATGCCGTCTTGTCAGACGATGCGATTGTTTTGATGCTGCGTGAGAAGGGTGTGGATATCGCCCGTCGAACCGTCGCCAAGTACCGGAAAAGCTTGCGTATTCCTTCCTCGGTCGAGCGCCGCAGGATGAAGGCAATCACTGCGGCGGAGTAACGCTCGCCGTACGGTTGCGGTTGACCCCACCTGTCCTCGACGCGCATTATGATGAGGCCGCAGAGACGGTTTTCGGACAGCCCGACAAGATCATCAGGGATGGGGGGAAGAAGGAAAACGAGACAGGTTGACTCAGATCTCGCTGCGACATAACAAGCGTGCCCGTTCCGGAGGCTGACTGCGACGAGCGACCGGTCTTCCGGACTTAGCTCTCTGTTACGGACACGTTCGTGCGAACAGGAGGACAGATGCACATCCAGGTCAAGGGGAAGCATATTGATGTGGGGGACGCGCTTACCGCGCACGTCGAAATGCAACTGGCCGCCAGCGTCTCGAAGTACTTCGACCGACCGATCGATGCCGTTGTGACGTTCTCACGGGACCGCCATGCATTCCGCTGTGATGCGTCGGTGCATCTGGCCACGGGCCTGACGGCGCAGTCCAGCGCGACCGCATCCGATGTGTACGCGGCCTTTGATCAAGGTGCCGATCGCATCGAGAAGCAGCTCCGTCGCTACAAAAGGCGGCTCAAGGACCATCACGTGCGTCGCCGGTCCCCCGCCGCGGCAATCCCGGCGCAAACCTACGTCATCGAGTCGTCTCCGGTTGGGGACGAGGAGAGCGAGCCGGATAGCCTCCAGCCCGTGATCATCGCCGAGTCGACCACCGAGATGCACGCACTCAGCGTGGGCGAGGCGGTGATGCAGATGGAACTTGCCGATCGCTCGTTCCTGATGTTCCGCAACGACGCGAATGGTCGCTTTAATCTTGTGTTCCGCCGCGATGACGGCCATGTCGGCTGGGTCGATCCTGCTGCGACCGCCGACGCCTGAGCGGACTGAAAAGTAACCTGATTGGGTCCACAATGCAGCTTTCTGACATCATTACGCCTGAAGCCGTTCTGCCTGCGGTACGGGCGACGAGTAAGAAACAGGCATTTCGTGAAGTCGCTCAACGTGCCTTTGAACTTTACGGCCAAGAAGCCCGTGAAGTCCTGGAGGGCCTTTTGGAGCGCGAGCGTCTTGGGTCAACCGCAATGGGTGCCGGCGTTGCCATCCCGCATGCTCGGCTCGAAGGGTTGGACAGGATCACAGGCGTGTTTGCACGGCTCGACAAGCCTGTCGATTTCGAAGCCGCGGACAGTCAGGATGTCGACTTGATGTTCGTGCTGCTCGCACCGCATGACGCAGGTGCTGACCATCTCAGGGCTCTGGCGCGTGTGTCTCGGCTGATGCGCAATCCGGGCGTCTGCACCAAGCTGCGCTCATCCGACAATCCCGACGCACTACACGCGTTGCTGACGGAAGCGACAGACTCTCGGGCTGCCTGATGCAGCACGAGAGCTGCTCCTCTCAGTGAACTGAAACGGGCGTCATGTCGTTGCGCCGAGCGAGCGCAAACGCGACATCGCGATCCGGCGTCAGTGCAAGACACTCGCCTTCGTTGTTGTGCACGGAAAAAATCTTGCCGTGGGCTTCCTTGAGATGCTCGGGGAGCTGCTCGGGGTCTGCCTCGCGAATATATACGATCGCGCGACCGTCGCGCGGTGGAACTTTGAACTCTTCCATATCTGCCTCCTTCACCAAACTTACGCCGCTCGCGTCAGGTTATGTTGCCTCACTGATCTTGATCGTCTGCACCACGGGTTCCGGTACATTCCGATGCAAATCAATATGCAGAAGGCCGCAATCGAGCGTGGCCCCGCTGACCTCGACACGATCAGCCAGCACGAAACTTCTCTGAAACTGACGGGCGGCGATTCCACGGTGGAGAAACAGCCGCTCATCGGTTTCATCAGCTTGACGACCGCGCACCACGAGGTGTCCGTCTTCGAGCGTGATCGCAAGATCCGCCTCGGCAAACCCGGCGACCGCGAGCGTGATGCGGTAGGTGTCGTCGCCGCGTTGCTCAATATTGTAGGGCGGATACGTTTCTGCGCTGGCCTTGGCGGTGCGCTCGACGAGCCTGTCAAGCTGCTCGAAACCCAGAAGAAACGGGTGCGTGTTCAGCGAAAAACGCGACATATCGGACGGCCCTCATCACAAGCGACATCATCCCGCCCGACCCGGTCCTCGGCATCAGACTACGAGTTATATGGGTTCGGTGGGCCGAACAGGCAAGGGTGCGGGCCCGTTAGGCCGCCTAGATGGAGATCTCGCTCTTGCCACCATGCGAGGCCGACCAGGGCAGTGGTGCGTCGAGGAAGGCTTCAACCTCGTCAAGGGTCGCCGTATCGAAGTAGCCACCTGACCTCGCCGCTGCGAGCACGTCACGCCATGTCGCAAGATGGTGGAGCGTGATCCCGTGCTCCGCCAGTCGTTCGCGCACGTTGGGGAAGATGTCATAGTAGAAGACGACGATCGTGTGCGAACACTCAGCACCCGCCGTCCTCAGGGCCTCGACGAACTTGACCTTCGAGCCCCCGTCCGTGGTCAGGTCTTCGACGAGAAGCACGCGCTGACCGTCGCGAATTTCACCTTCGATCTGTGCGTCACGGCCAAAACCTTTGGGCTGTTTGCGCACATACTGCATCGGAAGCGCCAAGCGCTCGGCGATCCAGGAGGCAAAGGGGATGCCCGCGGTCTCGCCGCCGGCGACCGCGTCGAAGCGCTCATATCCCGCGTCACGCACCAGGATCGAGCAGGCGAAATCCATGCAGGTCGATCGTATACGCGGATGGCTGATGAGCTTGCGGCAGTCGATGTAAACCGGGCTCGCCATGCCGGATGTGAACTTGTAAGGCTCATCCGCGCGGAAGTGCACGGCGCCGATCTCGAGCAGCATGGCGGCAACTTGCTGGGCGATCTCGGCGCGATCGGGAAATGTGAGCTGGATCATGGAAACTCCGATTGGGCGTTGGCATCGATCCGCCAATGCAGCGCGAAGCCAGGGTCAAACACCGTAACGGGTCCGGCGCCCGTCTCGATTTTGTCGGGATACGCAACTGGGGCATTCGCCCGGATGAGTGTGATCCGTTCTTCGTTTGGCGGGAATCCGTAGAATGCAGCGCCATTCAAAGAGGTGAACGCCTCTAACCGGTCGAGCGCGCCTTCCTCCTCGAACACGTGGGCCAGGCAAGCAATCGAATTTGGCGCGGTGAAGCATCCAGCGCATCCGCATGCGGTCTCTTTGGTAGGGTCTGTATGCGGTGCGCTATCGGTGCCGGAGAAGAAGCGGGGATCGCCGGAGACTGCAGCGGCACGGAGGGCGAGACGGTGTTTCTCCCGCTTCGCAATCGGTAGACAGTAGTAGTGGGGCCTGATCCCGCCAGCGAGCAGGTGATTTCGGTTTATGATCAGATGATGCGTCGTCAATGTGCCAGCCAACCCCTCGGCAGCGCTTCGCACGTAGTCAATGCCATCCGCGGTGGTGATGTGTTCCATCACCACGCGCAGTTCTGGAATACGAAGGCGCAGCGGATCGAGCACGCGTTCGATGAAAACGGCCTCGCGATCGAAGATGTCGATCGACGGATCCGTCACCTCGCCGTGGACGCAGAGCGGCAGCCCGATTTCGGCCATTCGTTCCAGTACAGGAACGACTTTCCCGATTTCGCGCACACCGCTCTCCGAATTGGTGGTGGCACCTGCCGGGTAAAGTTTGACCGCGTGCACGAGTCCATCTTCTGCACCGCGTGCCACTTCCTCAGGGTCTGTCGCTTCGGTCAGGTAGAGCGTCATGAGCGGCTCGAAGGCCTCGTTCGGCGGCAACGCGGCAAGAATGCGGTCGCGATAGGCGCGCGCATCGGCGGCTGTCGCGACCGGCGGCACGAGGTTTGGCATAATGATCGCGCGCCCGATGTGGTCGGATGATGAACCAATCACGCCCGCAAGCATTGCTCCGTCGCGCAGATGCAGGTGCCAGTCATCCGGTCGCCGGATGGTCAGGCGCTCGGTCATGTGGTTCTCTCCCCGCAGTGTGGCACCCAATTGGTCTAAGGCGCCGATGTTCTGCGGGCAACTGTTGGATCAGAGCGTCTCGTCGCGCCAGTCACAGGCATCGCGCGGTGTTGCCGGTGGCGTTGCGCAAAGCACACGTGCGGCGGCGACTGCATCCATCACCTTGACCACGTAGTCCCGTGTCTCCTTGTACGGGGGAACGCCAAGGTGTTTTCGTACGGCACCTTCTCCGGCGTTGTAACCGGCGAGGGCCAGCACCACGTCGCCATCAAATTCGCGCAGCAGCCAGTCGATGTACGCCGCACCGCCGTTGATGTTCTGGTCAGCCTTAAAGACATCTCGCACGCCGAAGCGTTTGGCGGTGGCAGGGATCAGCTGCATCAATCCTTGAGCGCCTTTGGGGCTGACGGCGCGTGGCTTGCCAGCGGACTCCACAGAAATGACCGCCAGAAGGAGCGTCTCTGAAATCCTGTGACGGCGGGCCGCCGCTGTAATGTGGCGTCGGTGGTCGGTGAGAATTCGCGCGAGCGCGCGTTCGGAGACGATTGTCTTTCCCTCAGCGCGACGGTTGGCCATGTGCGACAGAACGGTGTTCCACCGGTGCGACCCTCGAGCGGAGGCCTTTGGGGAAAAGACTTCCCAAAACCAGGTATGCTGCGCGGTGGTCACGGGTCGTCCGGGTGCGGCCTTGCGGTCTCCGGGACGCCGGATCAATCGACCGGTGCCAGGCCTCGGAGGACGGACAATGTGCATCTTGCGCCGATCACCAGGCTTGACGCCATTCTTCAGAACGCCGGCCATGGCTGGTGATTCGCTGAGCTCGATGCTCGGAACCAGTCCAACGAGGGCGCCGAGAAGAGCAAGTGCCGCAATCCTCATCGCGTCGCCATTTTCTTGCCATAGTTTGTCATTGTCTTTCCTTAGTCGTACTCGCTTCGACCAGCTTGCGCCCTATTTCAAGCGGTGACTAGTAAATAACACTGTAAATCTTCAATTGAGAGCATTGTTCTTTTGGTGAGCTGCGCGAACGATGCTATCGAAATGTCAATGGATGAGGGCGGATGTTCCGGACCAAGTCCATGTCGCATCTGGGGTTGGTTGCGAAACTAGAGTTCTGGTGTGGTTGCCAGAATTACACTGATCGAAACGTCTGGAGGGTTCCATGACCATCTTCACTAAATTTCTGCGTAATGAATCTGGCGCCGTGACCATCGACTGGGTTGCTCTGACCGCCGGTATCCTGCTCCTGGGCATCATGGTCGTCTTCGCGATCTTCAACGGTGGTGTCGACGATGTCGTGACCGACATCAACACCACGCTCGGCACTGCCACTGCGAACGTTGACGTGGGCGATGCGCCGGCACTCAACGGTGCTTCGAGCAACTAAGATCGACTGCTGCCAGGGGCTGAGCAGCACATTTATGTAACGGGAAGAAAGTCGGGTCTGTCATGAGATTGGTTGCTCTTCTCGTTCTGGTTCTCGGTGTCGCCCTGGCGGGCGGCGCCATCTTCTTCGCCTCCGAGCACTATCGCAAGCTCGAGGCATCCCTGGCCAACCGGACAGGTGACATGGAGATCGTAAAGGTGCTCGCGGCGATGACGCCCCTGCACTACGGCGATAAGATTGACCGCGAGTCTTCCGAGCAGGCGATCCAGTGGGTCGACTGGCCGAGTCATGCGCTTCCTGAAGGTGTTTTCACGGACGTGCAGGAGCTCTTGGGTGAAGACTATGCGCAGATACGCATCGTGACCCGTGCCATTGAGCCCGGCGAACTCATTCTGAAAACCAAGGTGACTGGCTTTGGCGATGAATCCCGTGTCTCGATGCGGGTTGCCAAGGGCAAGCGTGCCTTCTCGATCAAGATCGACGCGGTCAGCGGCGTTGCAGGTCTGGTCGGGCCGGGTGATCGCGTGGACATTATCCTGACTCGCACGATCGAGGACCAGTTGTTCTCGAGCGTCGTGTTGCAGGATGTCCTGGTCATCGCAATGGATCAGACCGCCAGCACCGAGCGGTCCATCGCCAAGGTCGCGCGTACGGCCACGGTCGAGGTGGACCCGAACGAGGCACAGAAACTTGCGCTCGCACAGCAGGTTGGCAAACTCTCCATGTCGTTGCGCGGCGTGGGTGAGGCGACAACCAGCGAACTCGAGCCCGTCAGTATCCATGACTTGCCGGATCAACCGGAAACACAAGAGTACGTCGATACATCGAAAAGCGTCAGGGTCCGGAAGGGCGTGGACGTGCAGGACGTACAAGTCGAGTAGTCGCGTCTAAACCGATTCTTCACCATTACCGTAGAGTTTGCGTGCAACAACTTTAACAGGTTGTTCGGTTGTCTATCAGCGGCGCCCGTAATGGGTGAACTGCGCCAACAGAGCGCAATCTATGAGGACGGTATCATGACAAGCAGATTCCCTGCGGCTCTCGCGATCGTGCTGCTATGTGCAGCGGCGATGTTGCCATCGGAGGCGGCGTCACAGTCGGTACTGAAAGTCGCGCGCGGGCTCCAGTCCAACAACATCTCGGTTTTCGTGAACCGTGCTGTGGTGCTCGAAAGCAACCAGCGCTTCACCGAGGTATCGGTCGCCCAGCCTGAGATTGCCGACGTCTCGCCGCTCTCAGACCGCTCGATTTACATTTTCGGACGCACGCGCGGTACGACAACGCTGACCCTTCTCGGCGAAAACGGCACGCTGATCACCAACGTCACGATCCAGGTCCAGCCCGATCTGAATGAACTGAAGGAGCGCCTGCGCGCTCTGTTGCCACGTGAACCGATCGAAGTCCGCGGCGCCGGTGGCAGCATCGTGCTGTCAGGTGTTGTTTCCGGCAAGGCCAAGATCGACCGGGCAATTGCCCTGGCGCGTGCCTATGGCGGCGATGCGGTGACAAACATGATGTCGGTGGGCGGCACTCAGCAGGTTATGCTTAAGGTTAAGATCGCCGAGATGAGCCGCAACTCCGGGAAGGCGCTTGGTGTCAGCACGGCCCTCTTCCGCAATGCCGGCAACAGCGTTCGCCCGTTCACACAAACCGGCCAGAGCATTGGCAACAACCTCGATGGCGGCGACACCGTTTTCGAGAACCTGCTTGGCGCTGCGAGCCCTCTTTCCGCTTTTGGCACCTTCGGCGCGCTGTTCTCGTTCGCTGACGGTTTCCTCCTCGACTTGCAGATCGATGCTCTAGAGGAGAAGGGGTTTGCCCGGACCCTTGCAGAGCCGAACCTTGTTGCTCTGTCAGGCACGGAAGCCACTTTCCTCGCCGGGGGTGAGGTGCCGATCCCGACCGTTGAGGAAGACGGTGAAATTGAGATCACCTTCAAACCTGTTGGTGTCGCACTGAACTTCCGTCCGAGTGTTTTGGACGATGATCTGATCAACATTGCGCTGTCGGCCGAAGTCTCGGAGATCGATGCAACGCTTGGCATCAACACGGGGGGCATCGAGATTCCGGGCTTCATTGTGCGCCGCGCCAATTCGACGGTCGAGTTGCGGGACGGTCAGAGTTTTGCGATCGCGGGCTTGCTGAACGAGACCTTCGCGGACACGATCGCCCAAGTGCCGTGGATCGGAGACGTGCCAATTCTCGGCACGCTCTTCCGCTCTACCGACTATCAACGCAATCAATCTGAGTTGGTTATTATCGTCACCGCACACCTCGTGACGCCTGTCGATGATGGAGACTCGCTCTCGTTGCCCACAGATCGAGTGCGCATCCCCAATGAACGTGAACTGTTCCTGCTAGGCCGCACCACTGCGCCCGCTGTTTTCGACGGAGCGTCGGGACAGGGTTTCGACGGTGCCTTCGGCTATGTCGTGGAGTGAGGAAATGACCATGAAATCAGTTTACATCCTCGCGCTTGCAGGGATCACTGCAGTGGCGGGCTGCGCCGGTGGGCCGGTTGGCATTGATGCGACATCGCAGGAGTATGGTGTTGCAGGTCGCTCGGCGGAACTTCGCCAGATCGCGTATGGACAAAGCGAAGAGCGCTTGCGTGATCTTTCGCGGGACTTCAAGGCAAACGTGAAGGACACAGTTACCTTCGCCTTCAACAGCGCAGCACTGGATGCGAGCGCAAGACAAGCACTCGACGGCCAGGCTGAATGGCTAAAGAAGCACCCAACTGTGCGGATGACTCTCGTCGGCCACACCGACTTGGTTGGCAGCGAACGTTACAATCAACGGCTTGGTCTTCGCAGGGCACGCACAGCGCTCAACTATCTTGTGCGCAAGGGAGTTTCGCGCAAGCGGCTGCTGGCTGTTGAATCTCGCGGCGAAAGGGAGCCCGTGGTGCAGACAGAGGATCGCGAGCGTCGGAACCGGCGTTCGATCACCTTTGTGTCCGGCTTTGGTCCTGGCTATGTCGGTACAGGCCTCGACGGTGAGTATTCTGCACTTGTGTTCGACCGCTACCAGGCTGGCTCGATCGGGGTCGAGGACGCGTCATCGGATACGGTGAACTAATAGCCGGTCGTGGCAAGCCGAGCCGGAGATCGTGCTCCGGAGATGGCTGCTAGAACGTTCCAAAAGCCCGCACCGGCAATCTGCCCGGTGCGGGCATGCTCAGTTGAAGGCGGATCGAAAGCTAAATGGGACGAAAGCCCCTAGGTGTTCTGTTCGCAAGCCGTGAAGCAAAGGCGAGACAGCGAAACATTTGGTGTCCCCAGATCTGGCAAGACAATTGCGGCGATGCAAAATGGTAACAAAAACAACTACCTGCACAATAAAGAAGTACGTTCTGGGGAGCGACCAAATTCTGGCCATCTCCCGTCACAGTACCGCTGCAATTCGCATCAATGTTTAGTCACTCGGATGGGGCGCTTCTCCGCAAAAGGCAGCTTGACAGGCCCTGATGCTCGGAGCTTCGGCACTTTGCCGCCCCGCGTTGTTAACGGGTTTAGAAATGGTTGGCTTCAAAATGAGCATCCAACGCAGCGTAGCCGTAGAATCGGGACAGTCCGTGCCCAGGCCTCGCATGCCGGTTGAGTGGGGTTGAGACGATGGCATTGTCCTTCAGGCGCGAGATGGGAACCACGCCACCGGAAGCTCTCGTCTTTGCGAACGGGTTTGCTGATCTTGAAGCCCTAACCGAAGATTTAGACATCGAGTTTGGCGCAGAACAATGGAACGAGATCGAACCGAACGAAATCGATCAAGCGCTATTAGATGTCCATGGTGAGACGGCATTTGCAATATTTGCGATCAGCGACGATGAGGAAAGCTCCGTCGAGAGCACCGCTGGTCACATAAAGAAGGCCCGTGAGGCGGGGCTAACTGTTCTTCTGATCGTTGGTGAGATTTCTTCTCGCGCGATGCACCGGCTGATCCGCGAGGGTGTCGCGGAGTTCATGCCCTACCCCGAGCCGATGGGCGCCTTGCCTGATGCGATCAATCGCCTCCGCCTGGCGCGTTCTACAAATGCTGGGCAATCATTCGGGCTGGGCGGAAACTTGCCGTCACGACGGGGACGCGTGATTGCCGCCTATGGAGTAGCTGGAGGCGTGGGGGCAAGCACTTTCATTGTCAACATGTCCTGGGAGCTTGCCCAGCTTGTACGCAAGCAAGGCAGAAAAGTTGCCTTGCTTGACTTCAATTTTCAGTATGGATCCGTTGCGACCTATCTGGACGTTCCCCGTCGCGAAGCGGTCTATGAGCTGGTCTCCGAAGCAAGCACACTTGATGCGACGGGCCTCACACAAGCGCTGAGTACATTCCAAGATCGACTGCATGTTCTGACAGCACCGCGAGACGCTTTGCCGCTCGATATCGTTTCACCCAGTGATGTCAGCGCCATCATTGATCTCGCACGAGAGACCTTCGACTACGTGTTGATCGATATGCCTCAAGCGCTCATGAATTGGTCCGAACAGGTGTACGCTGCATCTGACGACTTCTTCGCCTTGATGGAGATCGACATGCGCTCGGCGCAGAACATGTTCCGATTTCTTCGCACGCTCAAAGCCGAAGATATGGACCTGACCAAGGTCGCTGTCATTCTCAATCGCGCGCCCGGCATTACCGATCTGTCTGGAAAATCTCGGGTCAAACGGGTGTCCGAAAGCCTGGGCGTTGAGTTCGCGGGGCTTCTGCCTGACGGCGGACGCCAGGTTGCGAACGCTTGCGATCAGGGAGTGCCTCTGTCGGAATCTGCGCGTTCGAGCGCACTGCGCAAGGAAATTACCCGCCTCGCGCAGAAAGTGCTCGACAAGGAAACGGCCGAAAGCGGCAAAGACGCCAAGGCAGCTGAGTAAACCCAGCATCGGAGGAGCGCGGATATGTTCCGGCGCATGAAACAACCTAACCACCCGCAAGGGTCTGACAGCTCCGAAGCCGAGGGGGCTGCAGCTCGTGGCAGTCTTCCGGCAGGCGCGACGATGGAGTCTGAGCGTCGACCGCAGGCGCAAGAGGCAGAAAAGTCTTCGATGCTCACCCGCTTTGCACAGGAAGCGCAGCGGGTTGTGCTCACACCGGAGCAGGAGAACGAGGCCAAACGCCGGCGCCGCCTCCTGAACCTGCGCGTTGACCTGCACAAGCGGTTGCTTGAAGAGTTGAATCTTGCGGCGATCGAAAAGGTCACCGAGTCGGAACTGCGCGGCGAGATATCGGCGATCGTGCGCGAACAGATGTCCGGCAGTGACTTCGTGCTATCGCGCAGCGAGATCGAGCAGTTGTGCGAAGAACTGGTCGACGAGGTCACTGGCCTCGGGCCGCTTGAGCCGCTCCTCAAGGACCCGACAGTGAACGACATTCTCGTGAACACCTTCGAGCAGTGCTACGTCGAACGTGGCGGCAAGCTCGTGCGCACCGATGTCCAGTTCAAGGACAACGATCATCTGATGCGCATCATCAACAAGATCGTGTCTGCCGTCGGTCGTCGCGTCGATGAGAGCCAGCCCTGGGTCGATGCGCGCCTGGCCGATGGCAGCCGTGTCAACGCACTCGTGCCGCCTTGCGCAGTCGACGGACCGCTTCTCTCAATTCGCAAATTCTCGAAGATTCCGTTTACCATTGACAAGCTTATCGGCGGAGGGGCGTTCTCGGAGGAAATGGCGCTGTATCTCCACGCGGGGGTGCGCTGCCGACTGAACGTGCTGGTCTCCGGCGGTACCGGTTCTGGTAAGACCACCACCCTCAACGCATTGTCGAGCTTCATTGCAGATCACGACCGTATCGTGACCATCGAGGATACGGCGGAACTGCAGCTCCAGCAGGAGCATGTGGGCAGGATGGAAAGCCGTCCGGCGAACATCGAGGGTACCGGGGCTGTCACCCCACGAGATCTTCTGAAGAACGCCCTGAGGATGCGCCCGGACCGGATCATTGTCGGTGAGACCCGCGGCGAGGAAGTCATCGACATGCTGCAGGCCATGAATACCGGCCACGAGGGGTCGATGACAACGCTCCACGCCAACACGCCGCGAGACGCGCTTTCGCGGCTCGAGAACATGGTTGGGATGTCGGGCGTCGAGCTGCCGCTGAAGGCACTGAGGACGAACATTGCATCCGCGGTCCATCTCATTGTGCAGGTCAACAGGATGACCGATGGCAAGCGACGGATGACCTCGATCTCCGAGATCGTCGGCATGGAGGGTGAAATCATCACGATGCAGGAAGTCTTCAAGTTTGAACGCACCGGCACGGATGAGAATGGCAACATTCGCGGTCGCTACACCGCGACGGGGATCCGTTCGAAATTCGCCGACCGATTCAAACAGTGGGGGTATGAGCTTCCCGCTAGCTTGTTCCGTCCGGATATGTGAATCTGACACGACGGATGTGGGGAGTTTTCTAGATCATGCTGTTTCAGCCGGTCATCTATGCGCTGATCTTCATCGGTGTCCTCCTGATGGTGGAGGGCCTGTACCTCGTCGCTTTCGGCAAGACGCTGCGTCGCGAGAAGAAGGTCAACCGCCGGCTGTCGTTGCTGCAGGAAGGCCGCGACACCGAAGAGGTGCTGTCGATCCTTCGGCAGGAACGCGAAACACACGAACGCACGCGACGTGTGCCCGTCATCGGCGTTCTCGCCGAGCAGGCACGCCATGCCAACATCTCGATCACACCAGTCGGCATCGTCGTGGCGGTCATGGTAACGATCCTGATAACCTTTGTGATGCTGACCCTCTTTACCAGCGCCGCATTGCCGTTGCGCATTGTTGTTTCCTTGGCGATCGGATACGGCGGCCTCTACCTCTGGCTCCGCAACAAAGCAAAGAAGCGGATCGCCATGTTCGAGGAGCAGTTGCCAGACGCTCTCGATCTTATGGTACGCAGCCTCCGTGTCGGCCATCCCATCAATGCAGCGATCGGCATCGTGGCGCGTGAGATGCCCGATCCGCTTGGCACCGAGTTTGGGATGATCGCGGACGAAGCGACCTACGGCATGAATGTCAATGACGCTCTCGAGCGAATGGCCAAGCGGGTCCCTGTGCCGGATCTGCGTTTCGTTGCGATCGCGGTGAACATCCAGTCGACCTCAGGCGGCAACCTCGCAGAAATTCTGGACGGTCTGTCGAAAGTGATCCGATCGAGGTTCAAGCTCTTTCGGAAGGTTCGCGCCATCACTGCCGAGGCCCGCTGGTCTGGCTGGTTCCTTTCGATCTTCCCGGTTGTGGCGCTCCTTCTGGTCCAGCTCGTGCAGCCTGACTACTACGAGAAAGTGGAGGATCATCCATTGTTCCTGCCGGGAGCAATACTGACGTTTGTCCTGCTGATTGTGAACGTCATCTTCATGCGCATCCTCGTGAACATCAAGGTCTGACCAATGGCGGACGAACCGCAAACCGACGGCACGACACCTGCGGAGGTGGGGGAAACAGCGGCTGGTTTCTTGACTGGCTTCTTCAGCCGTCTATGGGACACGCTGATCGAAACGTTCGGGCCGGCCGGCCCGTACTACGCGATTGCAGCGCTGGGGATGGTTCTGGCTGTGCTCGCGCTTCCGCTTATTCTGAGGCGCAGCAAAGATCCACTTGAGCGGTTTTCGTTCGGCGATGGGCGGGCCGGCGACGATCTCGTCAATCTTCGCTCAGAGACGGAAGACAACAGCCTGCAATCGCTGGCAGGTTATCTCGAGCCGAGTGACAGCGAGCAATTCAGCGAAGTCCGCAAACAGCTTCGTGCCGCAGGCTACAACACCTCTTCCGCTGTTCGCGTTTTTTACTTCGCACGCGCCGCTCTGGGCATCGGATTGCTCGCGTTTGCAATGGTCTTTCTGTTCTTTGTGCCGGAAGAGCCGGACCTGCTGACGGCACTGGGCGTCTCGGCGGTCTTTGGTCTAGCGGGTTACTTCATTCCGTCATACTGGGTGAAACGGCAGATCGCGAGCCGTAAGGAGCAGATTCAAAACGCTTTCCCGGATGCGATGGACATGATGCTGGTCTGCATCGAAGGTGGTCAGTCGCTGGATCAGGCAATGGCGCGCGTCGGACAGGAGATGAAGATCTCCGCCGGGCCACTGGCCGATGAGTTGCAAGTCGTCAGCCACGAGTTTCGCGCAGGCAAAGACCGCACCACGGTTCTCCGGGACCTTGCCGAACGGTGTGCCGTGAATGACATCTCCAGTTTCGTGACGGTTCTGATCCAGTCCTCGACATTTGGCACCTCGATCAGTTCGGCGCTCAGGGTCTATGCCGCCGAAATGCGTGACAAGCGGCTCATGCGCGCAGAGGAGAAGGCGAACGTCTTGCCGACCAAGCTCACGCTGGGCACCATGATGTTCACCGTCCCACCGCTGATCCTTATTCTGGTTGGGCCATCAGTCATCCAGATCATCCGGTCACTTGCAGGTCTTCAGGGTGCTGGCGGCGGATGACTTCCAATCGAACCAGGAATGTGCTGGCCTCTCTGGCCATTGGCGCGGCACTCGCGGGTTGCAACAGTGTTGCCGCGCCCGACCTGCAAATTTCGCACCCATCGCCAAAAGCGCTCCCTGAACAGGAAACCAGCTATCTGACGTTGGGGCGCAACCTTCTGGCCGCCAATCAGCCACAACGAGCGACGCGCGCGTTTCTTCGCTCTCTCAACAACGAGGGGTTGACCGCCGAAGCGCTTACAGGTGCAGGGGTTGCCGCAGAGCGCCAGGGCCTTTTGAACCAGGCTCGGCACTTCTTCGAACAAGCTCGTGATCAGGCACCAGACTCCGTGATGGTCTACAATAATCTCGGCGCTGTGCTTTATCGGATGGGTGAGTATCAGGCCGCACGCAACGCTTTCCGGCGCGCATTTGCGCTGTCGAGCGGCACCAGCACGATTGCAGAACACAATCTCGGGCTTTCCGAGATGGCGTTGACGCGTATCGACACACTGCCAACAGACTATAATCCATATGCAGTGCGACGCCTGGGCAGTTCCGAGTACGAGCTGCCCTCGGCTCAGGAGGCGGGAAACCCGGGCTAAGAGGAGCAGAACATGGCTCGCACTTTACGAAACTCGATCATGGCCTTCGCGACGTTGACGCTGCTTGGGGCGTGCGAAAGCTTGCATGACAAACCCGACCCACTCGCGAAGAACGTGGTCGATGAGGCAAACCTCAGCGATCTGCTGCTGCGCGCGGGAGATCCGGAAGAAGGTGTGTCGTACTTCCAGCGCGCCTTGGCGAAGGAGCCTGATCGGGCCGATTTCCGGCGAGGGCTGGCCGTTTCTCTGGCGCGTGCCAAGCGCTACACAGAATCGGCCCGTGTTTTCCAAGAGATGATTGCGCTGGGCCAAGCCGAGCCGGTGGATCGGCTTGAGTATGGCTTCGTCGCCGCCCGCCTAGAAAAATGGGACGACGTACGCAGTCTGATCGCGGAGGTTCCCGCGGGCGTGAACACTCCGAAGCGCCATCTTCTTACGGCAATGATGGCCGATCACGATCAGAACTGGGCTGGAGCAGATGAGGCCTATGCGCGTGCGGAGCAAAATGCCGCGAATCCTGCGGCGGTACTGAACAATTGGGGCGTCTCCAAGATGTCACGTGGCGACCTACCGGGTGCGGCGACGACGTTCGAGCGCGCACTTTCTTACAATGCCCGTTTGTTCAACGCCAAAAACAACTTGGCAATCGCGCGGGGACTGCAAGGCAACTATCAGCTCCCTTTGGTGCCGATGACCGAGAAAGAAAAGGCGATGATCATGAACAATTTGGGTGTCATCGCGCAGAGACAGGGCGAGTTTAAAGTCGCACGTGGCCTATTCGCCGCGGCCATCGAAACGCACCCTCAGCACTACGGCGCTGCCGCCGACCGTCTTGCAGCGCTAGAGACGAGCGTTGAGAATTGATGATGTTCTCAGTTCCGGCGCTCTGGGCGGCGGCGGTCGCTATGGTGCCGCTCATGGCATTGACTGCGTACCATGACCTCAAGGACCTGAGGATTCCGAACTGGCTCGTGCTTCTGGTGCTCGGGGCCTTTCTGTTGACCGGACTTTGGGGTCTGCCGCTTGATGTCTTTGGCTGGCGCCTGCTTCAGGGCGCGGCCGTTCTGTTGGTTGGGTTTCTGCTCTTTGCAGGTGGTCTGATTGGCGGAGGAGATGCCAAGATGGCGGCCGTCTTGGCGCCCTTTGTTGCCGGGCCGGACGTTGGCAGATTGCTCCTCATCTATTGCATCGTAGCGCTCGCTCTGATTCTGATCCTTAGACTTGCGCAGCAAATGTTGCGGCATGAGGAAACTGGTTGGCTTTCTATCGACCAGCTTGGAAAGCCCGCAGCTCAGCGGGTGTTTCCGATGGGCGTGATCTTTGCGATCACCATGGCAATCTATCTTGGGATGGCTGTCATCAGTGCGGGCGTTTAAGTGATACTTCAGGTCTGGTGCCAAGCGCACCAGGCCGGATCCTGCAAGAAGAGGGGCGGGTGATCCGTGATCACTCCACTGAGGCGTTCATCGCGGAGATGAGCAAGACGTTCTGGTTCATTGACCGTGAACACACGCAGTTCGAAACCGTGACTGGCCGCCTCGGCCAGGAGAGATGCCGTGAGATATTGGTAGTTGATGTGCAGCGCGCTCGCACCGACGGCACTCGCCCGCTTGCGCCAGTCTGACGGCGCCTCATTGACAATCAGCGCCAATGACATCGAGGGCCTGAGTTCACTAAAAGCTCTCAGCTCCTCTTCTACAAAGCTCGACACGACGATCCGACTCGCGACATCTTCATGTGCAGAAAGCACATTTGCTACCGAGGCAGAAAGCCTGCCATTGGGCAAATCGTGAGGCTTCAGCTCGAGATTGGAGGCCAGCTCAAGCTCGTCGAACGCCACCAAGGCATCATCCAGTGTCGGCAATGGCTCACCGGCGAAGGTCGGACCGTGCCAGCTGCCAGCGTCAATCTCGCAGAGTGAATCTCGACCTATCGCGCTTAGCGGACCGTGTGCATTTGTGCACCGGTCAAGTGTCGCATCATGATGCAGTACCGCTGTTCCGTCGCCCAGCAGTGAAACATCGAACTCCACGGCACGCGCACCTTGATCGGCTGCAAGCCGGAAGGCCGCCAAGGTGTTCTCCGGTGCATTCATGCTCGCACCACGATGTGCGATGACCCTTCCCGCACCAGCCAATCCCGACATTTCCACTCCTTGCTCCACATCCCAAGGCATCGTCACCAGCAGCTTGCCAAATACCCCTTGCCGGCACCAGCTTGCGTGTGAACCACGCCCATGCGAAACGTCGTCGGAGTTTGGGTCCTTGCCTGAGGCTTTGTCATGCTGATCCGCGTGGTTGCCTTCATCGCCACCTCCGCTGCGGCCGTTCTGTGGGCCTACGAGCTTGGCCAGCGCGGGGCAAAACTCTATGAGCGTCACTTGTTGACACAGGCTGAGGCAGGCCTGGTTGCGCTTGGCGACGATTGGGCCTGGGTTACGGCGGATGGCTCGATCCTCGAAGTGCAAGGCCATGCCCCGGACCCCGAAGCGAAAGCGCTGGCGCTCGCCACGGTGCGCGCGGCGTCACCCGCTGCCCATGTTGTGGACCTGGTCTCGTCGACTCCGCTCGCGCCAGAGCAGCGCGCGCCTGCACGTATCGAGCTCCACCGCGACCGGAATGGGATCACGATCGCTGGGCTTGTCGCCGACAAGGAGATGAGTGCTCGCATGCGCTCGGCAATTGGATCTGCGTCTCCTTCCATCCCGGTGCGGGACACAACCCTGAAAGGTGCCCGGATGGCCGACCTTTCCGTTGAAATGGCAGCTGCTTCCAAGGCACTCGCGCAGTTGCCAACTGCCTATGTGCAGATTGAACAGGGCTCGTTGCAGGTGGAAGGACAGCTCGAGGATCGCACGGCACGAGCGCCACTCATAGATGCGCTTCGAACGATGACAGGGAGCACCGTCAAGTTGTCGACGAGCATCAGGGCGCCTCAGCATGTGATTGCACCGTTCCGCTTCCGGGCAACGAAGCGAGCTGGGGGCGTGCTGGAACTCGAAGAATGTGCCGCACGCAGCGAGGATGAACGGCGCGCGATGCTCGAATCCCTGCGTGCACTCGAGGTGACTGCGCATGCAGATGCCTGCCCAAGTGGGGCAGGTGGACCTGGAGGCGACTGGCCTGGCGCGATGGTGGCGGTATTGGAAGCATTGACGCAAATCCCCTCGGGCGACGTCGAACTCTCGTATCGAACTGTGCGGATTTCTGCGGGACCGGAGGTTCTGCCAGCTGCACTCGCACGAACCGCCGACTATCTTCGTTCTCGGTTGCCCGATGGATACTCGGCCGATGTCACGGAATTGCTGGGCGGGACGTCTGACGAGACAAGCGCCTCTCGCCCGCCCAAGATGCGGATCGTCGCTCAGACCGATTCCCTGACTATGACCGGTGCAGGTGAGACCAATGTGAGCGAGGTAATGCTGCTGGCTTACGCCAGCGCAGTTTTCCCAACGATCGAGGTCACGGCGCAGATCGAACCACGTGAGCCTGGCACCACGCTATCCGGCTGGGACCGAGCGGCAATGAGTGTCCTCGATGCGCTTTCTGGCTCGAGCGATGGAGATGCGTTGATGTCGGGTCCATCGATCAGACTTCGCGCGAATTTACCTTCTGCGAACGCTGCGGCGCAGGTACTTTCCTCTCTTTCTACAAGTCCCAAGGGCTATGACGTGACCAGCGAACTTGCCATTGACCTTCCGCGCACGCTCGACCAAATCAGATTGCCCGGACAGCGCTGCGCCGAGCGTTTGAATGAGATTTACGCCGGGACTCCAATCGAGTTCGAAACCGCCAGCGCCGAGATAACGGCGGCGAGCGCCAAGTTGATTGATGCGTTGGCCGCTAGCTTCGTGCGTTGCGACGAGGGTGCGATCGAGATCGGTGGACACACCGATTCATCCGGACGGGATGACTTTAATCGGCGATTGAGCCAGAGCCGAGCCAACGCCGTCTTAGCGGCGCTCATGGAACGAGGCGTTCCCCGCACGCGCATGATTGCGCGCGGCTATGGCAAATCGCTTCCCATAGCTGACAACGCGACGCCAGAGGGCCGTGCGCGCAACCGACGCATCGAATTCAGGTCAATAGAACGAACGCAGATCGTTGGAGAATTCGACTGATGGGTGCCAGTCTGCTTGCCTGGATTGTAACTGGGGTTCTTTTGATCGCGGTTGCTGCTGGCTGGGTTTTGCATTGGCTTTGGCGACGAATCTGGATGGGGCAACGCGACGCGCAAAGTATGCATGCAGAAGGCGCGGACCGGCTGTTGGATGCCGAACTGGCTCAAGATGCGGCGGATGCAGCACGTAGAAACTCCGAAGCAGTTCGTGATCTTCGGATAGCAGAACTTCAGGAAACGCTCGAAACCTCAGAGTCGCGGCTTGCCAATGCACGGCTGAGAATATCTCAGCTCGAGGAGGTGATCGCGCGGGCTGGACAGCACACTGACTAGTGGCTCGCCGTGCTATCTGCCGTCCTCCAGCCGCTGGTCGCGCATCGCGAGAAGCTTGAGACGCAACGCGTTCAGACGAATAAATCCATGCGCATCAGCCTGATCATACGCACCAGCATCATCTTCGAACGTAACGTGCGCTTCTGAATACAGGCTGTGTCTCGACCATCGTCCGATGACTTGTGCACGGCCCTTGTAGAGTTTCAAGCGCACTGTACCGCTGACATGTTGCTGGCTATGGTCAATTAACGCTTGCAACATCTCTCTCTCAGGACTGTACCAGTAACCGTTGTAGATCAGTTCGGCATAACGCGGCATCAGCTCGTCCTTGAGATGGGAGGCTCCTCGGTCAAGCGTGATCGATTCGATTCCACGGTGCGCTTCCAACCAAATTGTGCCACCTGGCGTTTCATAGATGCCGCGGGATTTCATGCCTACATAGCGACCTTCAACAAGATCGAGCCGGCCGATACCGTGTCGCCCGCCGAGTTCATTCAATGAGGTTAGCAGCGCTGCCGGAGAACAAGCTTCACCATCTATTGCGACGGGATCTCCATGCAGGAATTCGATTTCGACAAATTCTGGCTTATCCGGCGCATCTTCAGGGTGGCAGGTGCGCTGATAGACATAGTCAGGAGCTGGCTGTGCAGGGTCTTCCAGAACCTTTCCTTCGGATGACGTATGCAGGAGATTTGAATCCACAGAGAAAGGCGCTTCACCGTGTTTGTCGCTCGGAACCGGGACTTGGTGCTCCATCGCCCACTCGATCAGCTTTGTGCGTGACGTCAGGTTCCATTCTCGCCATGGCGCAACGACTTTGATTGCAGGATTGAGCGCGTAGGCGGCCAACTCAAAACGAACCTGATCATTGCCTTTACCAGTGGCACCGTGTGCGATGGCGTCTGCACCTTCCAAGTGCGCAATCTCCACAAGTCGCTTGGAGATCAATGGACGCGCGATCGAAGTGCCTAAGAGATACTGTCCTTCATATACCGCATTGGCACGAAACATCGGCATTACGAAGTCGCGCACGAATTCTTCACGCAAATCTTCGACATAAATAGCCTTTGCGCCCATCATTTTGGCTTTGGCGCTCGCTGGCTCAAGTTCTTCGCCTTGGCCCAGATCCGCAGTGAAGGTTACTACATCTGCACCGTATTCGACCTTGAGCCACTTTAGAATTATGGATGTGTCCAACCCGCCAGAATAGGCGAGAACAACTTTCTTCGGGGATGACATTGAGGTCCTCCGGTAGCCACCGGCGCCTCATATGTCGAAACGAATGTGCCCGCAACCCAAAGTCACGTTGCAGATTCTTGGCCGAGTTTGATCAGAAGGCTGGGAATCTGATTTAGACCAGCTTCTTGGCACACTCCCCCAGCTTTCATTGCTTCCTTCGGCATGCCGTAGACCACGCTTGTGGCTTCATCTTGCCCTATCGTAAACGCGCCAGCGTCGCGCATTTCTTTGAGGCCAGCTGCGCCGTCATTTCCCATGCCTGTTAGGATCACGCCAACCGAGTTTCCTCCCGCATTCCGCGCTGCGGATCGGAAAAGAACGTCTACAGATGGTCGGTGGCGGTTCACAAGTGGTCCATCGATTATGCTGACGCCGTAGTTTGCACCGCTTCGTCTAAGAGCCATGTGCCTGCTACCGGGTGCGATCAATGCCTGGCCGCGTAGTGCGCTATCACCATCGCGTGCTTCACGTACCGAGATATCGCATTCTGCATCAAGTCTTTCGGCAAATGCTTTGGTAAAGTGCTCGGGCATGTGCTGCACAACCAGAATTGGTGGCGCGAAAGGCGGCATTTGTTTAAGGAGAAAACGTAAGGCTTCGGTACCGCCTGTTGATGCTCCAATTGCGATGACAGTCTGGGTCGTTTTGTACATTGCGCGGCGATCAGGCGTGGGCTTCGCTGAGCTACTGGTCTGGCTTTTGGTTGGTGCCGATAGTTTTCTCAGCCCTAGCTTAGACTTGTAAGCCGCGAGAATCTTATCTTGAATCGTAATCGCCGATTCTTCGAGAAACTTTTTGGTTGAGACAACTGGTTTCTGAACGACATCCACCGCACCTGCGTCTAGCGCAGCCATGAGTGTTTTTGTCCCAGCTCCGACAAGCGATGAACACATCACGACAGGGATCGGGCGCTGAGACATTAGCTTACGTAGGAAGGTAATGCCGTCCATTCGCGGCATTTCAACGTCGAGAGTAATGACATCTGGAACGTTCTTTCGCAGGCACTCCGCAGCCTGAAACGGGTCGCCTGCGGTTGCGATCACCTCCATCTCGGGGTGCTGATTGATCAACTCTGACATGGTTTGACGTACCACTGCAGAGTCATCGATTACTAAAACACGAATTTTTTTTCCACCAGTCATTACTGCTCCTTCCGATATATTGTCGGTCGAATAACTTCGAGTTTTTGTTGCCGTGCATGGCTGGTTTCAGTGTGGCCGGTCAGCAGAAGACCCCCAGGGCGCAGGCGCGAGAGCACATTGCTGACCACACGTGCTTGTGTGGGAGCATCAAAATAGATCAGAACATTTCTTAGAAACGCCACGTCTGCATTTATTGAGCCGATCCCCTCTCCCGTAACCAGATTTGCCTGCTTCCATTCGGCGAGTTGGCGAAGATCAGGCGCAATACGATATCGCCCATCATTGTTGCGAGCGCTCAATATAAACTTTCGACGAAGCTCGATTGGGATGCCCTCTATTTCCTCACGCATGTATACGGCACGACTTGCTTGTTTCACCACAGCACTCGAAACGTCTGTGCCAATCCCCCGGAAGCGCAGTCCCGCGAGTCCTTTGTCTCGCATCTCACGTGCAACCATCAAAGCAGTATAGAGTTCGGGACCAGTAGAGCAGGCAGCGCTCCAAAAGATTAACTCACGATCTCGTCCCGCTCCACTCTCCCACAAGATCTTCAAACCGGCATCAGTCAGCCAGTTGTACTGAGCGTTTTCTCTGAAGAAGCTGGTTGTGTGTGTAGTGATAGATTCTGTAAAGCGCCGGCGTGCATCAGTCTGGGAAGCTTCTTCAAGAAAATTGCAATACTCTAAAAAGCTACCCATCCCGAGAGACTGTATCTCTCTCGATAGTCGAGCTGTTAAGAAGTCACCTTTGTCTGGGTTTAAGACAATACCTGCGTCTCTGTCAGCAATTACGGCAAGTCTTTCTATATCTCGACGTGTCGGCGAAAGGTTGGCTTCGTGTTCAACATTGAGATCGTCGTATTTTTGCTTACTCGAAGAGGCTGGCATCGATCCCTCCAAACCCAGACGAAGAACCGCCAAAAACGTGATCAACGTTTAGTAGCAAAAGCAGCGCATCATCATGTCTCGCGATGCCAAGAAGAAGTTTAGGATCCCAATTCGCCGTGCTAATCTCAGGTGGGTTTTCGATCATCTCAGAAGAAATTTGAAGCACGTCACGAACCCGATCGGCGAACACACCGACTGGTCGCGTCGTCTCTGCGACGGTGATCTCAAACACTATGATACGCGTGTCGGTTCCTTGTTCTTGGCGAGGTAGGCCAAGACGAGAGCCCATATCTATTACAGGAATGCTTTCTCCACGTATGTCGATCAAGCCTTCGATTTCTGAGGGAGAGTTGGGTAACTGTGCTATTGAAACACAGTCCAATATTTCACGTACATGACTTACGGATGCTCCGAGCAACTGCCCTGCCAACTCAAAGGTGACATATGTTCCAGTTACCTGATCCAGCTCTGTAGCGGGAGATGTTGAGGACTCGGCGAGTGATGTGTTTTCCGCGACATCTGTCATACTCATTCACCCCTGATATGCTTGAAATTCATTGTCGGATACCTCCGCATCCCCAAGATCTAGATCAAAGCCGTCGGAGCTAGCCGCTTCGTTGAGCGTCTCGTCGCTTGGTGCGATGTTGGGCGAAGCAGCTGGAGCAGAGGGTTTTCTTTGCGCCTCTTGCTTGAATTCTTTCGGTTCGATCTTCTTCGTTTCTCGCAAAGGAGCATCTACTGGTGTTTGTGCAACTGTGGACTTTTGAGGTGCCCGCTCGATCTGAAAGTGTTCGATCGCGCATTTCAGCTCGTGTGAATGGTCTGCTAGCACATCTGCAGTTTGTGCAGCTTGACTCGCAGCAGCCGCGTTCTGTTGGATCACTCTGTCTAGATCGCGAATCGCCTCATTGATTTGTTCCGACCCAATGTTTTGTTCGCGCGTTGAAGCAGATATTTCCTCAACAAGGTCTGATGTGCGTTGAATGTCTGGAACAAGCGCTTCGAGCATCTTGCCAGCCTCATCAGAGACTTCCACTGTTTCAGTAGAGAGGGTACTGATCTCGGCGGCCGCCTCTTGACTGCGCTCTGCAAGCTTGCGGACTTCAGCCGCAACAACTGCAAATCCCTTTCCGTGCTCACCTGCGCGAGCCGCTTCAACTGCTGCATTCAATGCAAGCAAGTCGGTTTGCCGTGCAATCTCCTGTACGATGAAAATCTTGTCGGCAATTGTGCGCATTGCGCCAACTGCGCGCTTTACTGCATCACCAGATCGCTGAGCTTGCTCAGCGGATTGTGTCGCAATCTTTTCAGTCTGCGCTGCATTGTCTGCGGCTTGTCTGATGTTCGCGGCCATCTGCTCGATCGCAGCAGACGCTTCCTGTGCGGATGCTGCCTGTTGAGACGCTCCGTCACTGATTTGGTCAGACGTAACATTTAGTTTTTGAGCTCCCTGCGCGACGTCTTCAGCGGAGTCCATGACTCTGCCGATGACGTCTCGAAGCTCAATTAGCATTGCTTCAAGTGCAGCGCCAAGCTGATCGGTTTCAGAACGACGACGAAAGTCTACTTTCAAGTTACCATCGGCGATAGCGCGAGCTGTTTCCTCGGTCTTTCGAAGGCTCCCAAGCATCTCGTCCATTGAGCTAAGCAAGTCGCTGATCTCATCATTACCGGCCGTTTGAACCGAGGCAGACAAGCGTCCACTTGCACCTGACAACGCGGCGATTTTTGCTTGAGCGAGGCGATGCCCGATTGAGTTGGTTAGCCAAATCACCAGGCCCCCTCCAACGAGGACAGTCGCGAATCCAATTGCGATAAGAGTGTTGCTGGCGCTTTCTGCGGCATTTAAGGATGCTACAAGGGCGCTACTTTCCGCAGCTGTGGCATTGTTTAGGATGGCGTCGGTCAGCTGCTGTAAGCCTAAGACGCCGACCGTGACTGCGATGCAAAGCACAAGCGCCATGCATGCGAAGCCCGCGAAAATCTTCAGCCGAATGGTTAGACGCATCGTAGGTGATCCTTGTAGGAACGCGCGGAGATTGCGGTTAGTTCTGCGGGGCAAACACCGTTTCGATGTTTGGGAAAATGATCAGTTGTCCTTCGCGCTCAGCGATGCCGCGAATAAATTCATGCGGCCAACGTATACCCAGTTCAGGACCTGGTTGGATGGTGTCCTCGCTGATCTCGATCACCTCGTGCACGCAGTCAGCCACCACAGCAAACTTCGTCTGATCATCCCCTACTGGCGCATCAAGAACGACGAACCGAGTATCTTCTGTCGTTTCTCTTTCCCGCATGCCAAGGCGATGCTGCAGGTCAAGTACAGGGATTATTGAGCCACGTGCGTTAATCAACCCCGGAGCAACCGGGTCAGCGTTTGGAACCACCGTGAGGGGAAGCGGATCGATCACTTCGTTGACCATCGCGACATCGATAGCGAACACCTCGCGATCCAGCTCAAATGTGAGGGCCATGAACGCTCGCGCGTTTGAAGTTGTGGACGTCGCTTCAGCGGGAGTGTTTTGTGCTTCTTCGGTCATCAAGCTGCCTCTCGATTCTGGGAGCTGTAGCCTTTCACGAGCGCCAGCGGATCAATGATGAGTGCGACTGAGCCGTCTCCGAGAATTGTGCACCCAGCCAACCCTTCGACGTTCCGATGATAGACGCTGAGGGATTTGATCACCGTCTGATGCTGTCCGATGATGTCGTTGAGGAGGAGGCCGACACGACGGCCATCAGCGTTCACGATGACGATTCTGTTTGGAGTACTCTCTTCGTCGCTCAAACCGAAGATTTCATTCAGCTTTAGGAACGGCACAAGTTCGTTGCGAATGTTTATGATCGAGCGTTGCCGGTCATTGCTTGCTTCATCTGCGGAAAGCTCGACACATTCCTCGACGCTAGCCAGTGGGATCACAAAGTTTCCATCTCCGACCCGTACGAGCAGCCCGTCGATGATCGCGAGCGTGAGTGGCATCCTGAGCGTGACAGTGGTTCCAACTCCGCGCTCCGACTTCACTTCAACTGCGCCACGCAGTTCCTCAATGAAGTTGCGCACCGCATCCATACCAACGCCTCGACCCGACACGCTTGAAACTGTGGCTGCCGTGGAGAACCCTGGTGCGAAGATGAGCTGATGGATCGCATCATCGGAAGGTTCGTCTTCTTCGGAAATCAAACCGCGTTCGATGCCACGCTTGCGGATCACTTCGGTTTTCAAGCCGCCGCCATCATCGCTTACCGAGATCAGAACCTCACCGCCTGTTTGGCGTGCGCTCATGTGCAGTGTTGCCTGTTCCGGCTTTCCGGCAGCCGCCCGGTCTTCCGCGCTCTCGATGCCGTGATCCGCCGAGTTGCGAATGATGTGGACCAGAGGCTCGCTCAACCGGTCGATGATGGTCTTGTCCAGTTCGGTGTCACCGCCTTCAGTGACCAATGAAACGTTCTTGCCGAGTTCGGCCGCGAGGTCCCGCACAACGCGGCGGAAGCTGCTGAAAACGCCACCGATCGGCAGCATACGGATCGACAGGGTAGCGTCCCGCATGCCAGTGACGAGACGTTCGATTTCCTCCGCAGCGCCAGCGAGAGCCTGCTCGCCGAGGCGCTCAGAAATCCGGTTCAACCGCGCCTGCGCGATCACCAATTCGCCGAGCTGATCCATCAGGTCGTCAAGTCGGTGAGCTTGGACCTTCACCGAGTCGACCTTTGCCGCAGCCGGCGCACGGGAGGCCGCACTTGGTGCGGCCTTGCGCGGTGCGGTCTTTTCGCTTGCCGCATCTTTGGTTTCAGGCTCTGCAGCTTCGGTGGCTGGTGCTTCCTCTTCGGACGGCCCATCGGCGCTCGGTTCGGGGGCGCTGATTTCAACAATGCCTTCATCAAAGAACAGAAAAATGTCTTCGATCTGCTCGCGAGTTGCCTCGGTGGTGAGCTCGATCCGCCATGCGATGTAGCATTCCACCGGATCGACGTCTTCTAGCGTGGGAACGTCGTTGCCAATGATCTGCGACGTGCAGGAACCGAGTTGAGCGAGTTCCTCGATCACGAGATCCGGGCGCATGCCGTTACGGATCGCGGTCGCCTCTGGTTTGAAGTGAATTTCGTAGGTGAGCATGCTGGTTGGCACTTCGGCGGGATTTTCTTCCTCTTCGGCCGAGGGCGCTTCTGCGACGGCGCCGTCGCCGCTCGTGAATGCGCCGATCCGCTTCAGGAGCTCCTGGCCTTCGGGCGCGTTGAATACCGCTTCCGCCGCGGGGCCGTCCGTCGCATCGAGGAGCGCCGAGATGTGATCGCGTGACGACAGCGAAATGTTGATCAGGTCCGGTGTCACTTCGGCCTTGTCAGACCTGACCAGGTCGTAGGCGTTCTCGAAGTGGTGCACAAAGCGCGCCAGCATCGAAAAGCCGAACATTTCGCCCGAGCCCTTGATGGTGTGGAGCGCACGGAAAATCGTATCAACTAAGGTACGATTTGTCGGGTCCGCTTCCAGCTCGAGAAGGTGATCCTCGAGCGTTTCAAGAATGTCGGTCGCCTCCTGTCGGAAAGTATCGGCCGGGCTGCTCATCGAAGCGATCTCCTCGTGATGGATCACGGACCTAAAGCGTGCTGTGCTGCGACCACCGCGTTCCCGATACCTGAGATCGTGAACGAGGGTCACCCGGTCAGCGTTCGCGAACCTATTCAGTCAGGTATGAACATGGATTTAATCGATGAGGACAGAGTTCACGCTCAACTGTGAGAGTTCTTTAACGCTCGCTCTTCGCGCGACTTCGCAACGTTTGCCCGCAATGATATAATCCCCCCTGCTTGGGGGCTGATCCCTAAGACCACAGCTTATTTTATAGGGATGATGCTTGATGAATTTGGGAGATGCAGTCCGTGCAGCGGCGCCGCGCGCGCCACACGCAGCCATCGATGGGCTTGAAGCCGCAAGGACCGAACTGGAGGCCGCCGGCGCGTTCGAATCGCCGTTTCGCATGGCTCACATCATCGGTCAGTGCGCGCACGAGTCGATGGACTTCAACAGAGTTGCCGAATCGCTCCACTACACAACGCCGGGCCGGCTTCTGGCCGTTTGGCCTCGTCGCTTCGAGGATGAGTCGCATGCTGCGACGTTCACACGAAACGCTGAGAAGCTTGCCAATCATGTCTATGGTGGGCGCATGGGGAACGACCAGGCCGGTGACGGATATCGTTTCCGGGGTCGCGGATACCTCCAGCTCACCGGACGCGACAACTACCGTGTGTTTGGTGAGCGTATCGGCTTGGACCTGATTTCAGCGCCGGAGAAAGCAGAGGATCCTGCGGTTGCCTGGCGGATCGCCGCGAGTTACTTCGCCAACCGCAGCCGTCGTGGAAAGACAGCTCTGGAGTGGGCAGACGAAAACGATGTCTATAACGTCACCCGCATCGTGAATGGAGGCGAACACGGACTTGCGGACCGGCGGGACAGAACCGCGCGTGCGCTCGCTGCGATGGGCGGCATCGAGCTCAGACCGGTCCTGCGCCTCGGAGCCGAGGGTGACGCCGTTCTGCTGCTGCAAACGGCGCTGGCACGTGCGGGCTTCTCACCAGGAGCGCTCGACGGCGATTTCGGACCGCGCACGGAAACCGCATTGAAGGCGTTCCAGGCCGCGTTCAGGTTGCCGGCGAATGGCATCGCGGATGCCGATAGCTGGGAGACTCTGGCGACTGCAGGACCTATGGTGCCGGTCGGAGCTCCCGCGGCTGCGTGAGGCGGACGCGGCGCGGCGCACTGAAGGGAGGTGAGATGAACCGAGTTGCCCCGTGTTTGCTGGCATTGACGACGGTTCTCTATGGCTTCGCCGGGGGAGCTCAGACCCGCGCTGACCCAGAGGCGGGTGGCGGTGTGACGCTGAAACCGCTGGTAACGGCGAGCACCCACATGATCGTTGCGGCCAATCCGCTGGCCAGCGAGGCAGGCGCACGCATTCTGGATGCAGGAGGATCGGCCGCAGATGCGGCCATTGCAGCGCTCTTGGTTCTCAATGTTGTCGAACCGCAATCGAGCGGCATAGGCGGCGGTGCTTTTGCACTGGTCCACAGCGGTGGGAAGCTGACGAGCTGGGATGCGCGTGAGACTGCGCCCGGCTCGGTGACGCCCGACCTTTTCCTGGAAGACGGCGCGCCGCTGCCATTCCTGACGGCCGTTGCGAGTGGTCGGTCAGTCGGTGTTCCGGGCCTTGTGCGGCTGATGGATGTTTTGCATCTGCAGCACGGGAAACTGCCGTGGGACCAACTGTTCACCGATGCCATCGAGCTTGCCCGCGATGGCTTTGAGGTCAGTCCTCGGCTCGCGGGTCTCGTCGGTCGGTACGCCGAACGACTGCGTGAAAGCGATGCCGCAGGGTTGTTCTTGCCGGATGGTGCCGCGATCGAAGAAGGGGCGATCCTGCGGAACCCGGCGCTGGCTGAGTCTCTGTCGCGGATTGCGAAGGATGGTGCTGCGGCGTTCTACAGTGGCGACATCGCCAAGGCCATCGAGACCTCTGTGGGTAAAGCGCCACGTCCCGGCGGACTGACCGCCGAGGATCTCGCAGGTTACCGCGTGATCGAACGTACCCCTGTGTGCATGATCTACCGAGCGCGCCATCGTGTTTGCGGCATGGGGCCACCGTCGTCAGGTGCCACCACGGTTGGGCAGATTCTCGCGCTTCTTGGCAGGTTCAAGCCTGCGGATCTGAGCCTCGAAGAAGATCGTGTGTGGCATCTCTTTGCGGAGGCGTCCCGCCTCGCCTATGCAGATCGTGCACAATATCTTGCGGATAGTGATCACGTGAAGGTGCCCGTCGATGGACTTCTCGACCCGGGCTACATTGCCGAGCGTGCTCAGTTGATCGATGGGGTCAAGGCTTCTGCGGGAGCCGCTAAGGCCGGTGAACCGCCTTGGCGGGATGGTCGTCTGTACGCACCGGGTTCCGCACAGGAGACGCCGGGGACCACGCATCTTTCGGTCATCGACGGCGATGGCCTGGCGATCAGTCTCACGGCTTCCATCGAGACCGCGTTTGGCTCGGGCCGGATGGCGGCCGGGTTCCTGCTCAACAACCAACTCACCGATTTCTCGTTCCGGCCGGAGGCCGAAGACGGCCGTGCCATCGCGAATGCGCCGGCCCCGGGCAAGCGCCCGCGGTCATCGATGGCACCTACCATCGTCTATCGCACAGATGCCTTGGATCGACCCGTCATTCTCACGGGTTCACCCGGTGGCTCGCGGATTCCCGAGTACGTTGCGGCAAGTCTGGTTGCGATGCTCGATTTCGACCTCGATCCCGCTGAGGCTGCCGCATTGCCGCATGTTTCACACCGAAACCGAGGAGCGATTGCCCTCGAGCCCGGGTTTCCAGAACGCCTTGCGGACGGTCTCGCGGCGCGTGGACACGTGATCGAATGGAAGGACATGACGTCCGGCCTGCACATTGTCGAGGTGGCCCCTGACGGTGTACTTTTCGGTGGGGCCGATCCGAGGCGTGAAGGGCGCGCCGTCGGGCGATAACCTCTGTCGTAGATCCCCGTCCAGCGCGGATGTCCGGTCAGTCTAGCTTCGCGTTGACGAATGACGCCACGGCGGCATGGCTCTGCCGCGCAATCTCGAGATCGAACATGTCATAGGCGTGGATGCCGCCCGGATAGACGGCAAGCGCTGTCTCATTGCCGGCCGCCTGCCAGCGCATCGCCATCGAAAGGGTGTCGTCGAGGAGCGGGTCGGCAGTCCCCACCTGGAAAAGTGCGGGCACCAGCCCGTCCAGCTTGGCCAACAGGACGCTGATCTCAGGATCTGCCCGCATTGCCGGGTCGGGGATGACATTGTTGGTGAACCAGTCGACGATCGGGGTCGAGAGTACCAGATAGCGATCGCCCCAGTTGGCCATCGACGGTGTCATCCTGAGATCGAACACACCGTAGTTGAACACCACACCGCGCACGCGATCGATTGCGCCCGCGGCCTTGAGGCCCAGCACCGCGACAGCGCTCAGATGAGCGCCGGCGGATTCACCACCGATGACGATTGGCAAGTCCATTTCACCGAGGGCCCAGAGAGCGCCGGCGAGCACGTCGTCGCGCTGTGCGGGCCAAATGTGCTCGGGCGCCAGTCTGTACGGGACGGAAACCACGCGCGCCCCCGTTGCCGCCGCCAGTGCCTGATTGTGCAGGTCGTACTGATCGGGCGCACCGATGGTCCAACCTCCGCCATGAATGTGCAGATAGATGCCACGCGGTTCAGTGTCGGGATCTGACACGCGCACCCGGCCCGGTCCCTCGGTTGCGCCTGTCGAGACCCACGAGGATCCCGGCAGAGGCCCTGCGGGCGGAAAGGTGCCGCGTCCCTCGGCCCGTGCCTTGCGGGTGAGAACCGGATCGACTTCGTGGACCCGTGGCAACTCGGCAAGCTCGGCCTCGATGCGCGCGTTGAACGCCGCAGTCTCATCGCTGACCGCTCGTGGATCGAACACTGTCGACAGATCCAGCACTATGCAACTCCTTCCGTTTTGGTGCGCTCAGCGTTCCTGCAGGGCGAGTCTCAGGCCAAGCGCGCAATACACGCCCCCCACGACTTTACCCTGCAGCCTGACGACGGCGGGATTGCGCCGCAGCATCGAGCCGAGGCTCCCTGCACCGATTGCGAAGATGACCGTGCTGAGAAGTCCCAGCAGAATGAAAATGGCGCCCAGAACTGCCAGCTGGAGCCACACGGCTCCGGACGCGGGGTCTACGAATTGTGGCAGGAACGCCAGAAAGAAGAGCGCCGTCTTGGGGTTCAGCACCTCGGCGATGATGGCCTGACGGAACGCCTGTGCAGGGGCAAGTCGGTGTACGTCGCCGGCTGGTTCGCCTGAGTGTTTCTCAAAGATCGCCTTGACACCGAGGTACACGAGGTAGGCTGCGCCCGCGTACTTCAGCACGCTGAACAGCACCGCCGACGCCGCTATGATCGCGGAGATTCCAATGATTGCCATCACGGTATGGACGACGTCGCCCGCAGCGATCCCGGCACCCGTCGCGATCCCGACGCGCGTTCCGGAACTGCTCGCCCGAGCAATCGTCAAGAGCGTGGCCGGGCCCGGCAGGAAGACAAAGCCGAAGACAATGGCGGCGTAGGTTGTGAGTGTGGCTGGATCGATCATGCTGCCGACTGCGTCTCCCCTCGGTGACGCAGCGAGCCATGATTCCGAACCAAAATCAACAGTCGCCGCAGAGATGGCGCGCGCCTCCGCGGCGAGGACGGCGTGCGATCAGCTCCGACGCAGCACCTGGGCGCGCGATTTGGGCACCCGCGACACTTCCACACCGGTGAATACGTGCAGCGTGTTGAGCTCGCGGTCGATGACGGCATGGTCCGAGACCCAGCCCCCCATCACGAGGTAGCTGCGCAGGAGCGGCGGCATCGCTGCGAGCGCACGCTTCATGTCCGGCCTGCGCAGTCTGAGCTGGCGGGCGAAGCGGAACACACTCGGAGCCTTCACCCGCGGCAACCAGCGTTTAGGTGCGATGTGCTTCTCTTTCAGAAGCGCGAACGCATCCATGTACTCCTCGGCGTTGACACCGTAGAAGCTCGAGCACCCGAACAGCATCTCGACACGCTCTTCGTCCACCAACGTGGTCATCGCTTTCCAGGCGATCCGCAGAATGACGGGGCTCTTGTGCGCCGGGTGCATGCAAAAGCGTCCCATCTCGACCATCTTGCCGGGATAGTCCGAGAGGTTCGACAGCTCGTAGTACTTCGCCGAATACGAGCGCGAAATCTGTGAGCCGTTCTCCAGCGCCATGAGCCGGAAGCAGCACACGAGCTGACCGGTCGACATGTCCTCGACCATCATATGCCAGCAGGCCGCGTCAAACTCGTCATGATCGAGCTGAACCGTGTCCTGTTCGTTCGATAGTCCACGCGACTCGATGAAGGTCAGGTAGCGCAGCCTTTGGCACGCCCGGACATCTTCTTCGGTCTCTGCTAGTCTCGCTTTATAGCGTTCGCCACGGAAGATCATCGGCGCCACCATTGCTCGAGGTGTTGTTGCGATCCCTTTCGAGATGCGCATTCGGGCTCTATATACAAGTCGGATGACTGCAATATGACGGAAGCGGCAGATGTTATCGCGTCGGTTTCGTTCAATTTTACGCAATTCAGAGGGGAGAGCGCATGTCCGGCGCATCTGTAAAGGATAAGATCGAGAAAACTGACGCCGAATGGCGCGCACAGCTTTCGGACGAAGCCTTTCGTGTGACGCGAAAGCATGGCACCGAGCGTGCGTTCACGCACGATGATTTCCCCAAGGCTCCGGGCCGGTTTTCTTGCGTCTGCTGCGGCGAGATCCTCTTCGATCAGGCCGACAAGTTCGACAGTGGCACCGGCTGGCCGAGTTTCACGCGCCCGGCTGCCGGCGCTGAGGTCGGCGAACTGGAAGATCGGAGCTGGTTCATGCGGCGCACAGAGGTCCATTGCGACCGATGCAACGCGCATCTCGGCCATGTGTTCCCGGACGGACCTGCACCGACGGGACTGCGCTACTGCATCAACGGTGTTGCCCTGAAGTTCGAGCCGGACACCTGATCGCCTGAAGAGTTGCGCCGCACGTCGCGGCGGGAAAGCCTGCCATGCAGGACGAAGCGCTTCCGATTGACGCGGTGCTGCCGGAACTTGAGGCGATCCTCGCGGCTGGACCCGCCGCAGTGCTGGCGGCTCCTCCGGGTGCTGGCAAGACAACGCGGGTGCCGATCGCGCTTCTCGACGCAGATTGGACTCGTTCAGGCAAGCTTCTGATCCTCGAGCCACGGCGGATCGCGGCGCGAGCGGCCGCAGAGCGCATGGCGTCGACACTGGGCGAGCGGGTTGGCCAGAGCGTCGGCTACCGCATTCGTGGCGAAATCCGGGTGGGCCCCTCGACCCGGATCGAGGTCATCACCGAAGGGGTGCTCACCCGGATGCTGCAGAGCGACCCGGAGCTGCCCGGCATTGCCGGTGTGATCTTCGACGAAGTGCACGAACGCTCGATTCACACGGATCTCGGTCTTGCTTTGACGCTCGAGGCTCAGCGTATCCTTCGACCGGAACTTCGGGTGCTGGCGATGTCGGCGACCTTGGATGTCGGAGCGTTCGCTCGGGTGATGGGAGACGTGCCGGTGCTCGAGAGCGCCGGGCGGATGCATCCTGTCGAGACCCGTTGGCTCGAACGCCCATGGCGCCCGGCGCGGGGGCGCGCGCAGCGTGGCGCCTTCGAGGCGGCCGCGCGGGATCTGATCGAGGTCGCGCTGGCCGAACAAGCCGGTGATGTCCTGGTGTTCCTGCCCGGTGCGCGCGAGATCGAGCGGGTCGCCCGGTTGCTCGACACTGGGACCACCGCCGCCATTGTGGTTTCCATCCATGGTGCACTGCCGTTGGATCGTCAGCGCGCGGCGTTGCAGCCCGATGCGCAAGGTCGACGCAAGGTGGTGCTGGCGAGCGCGATCGCCGAGACTTCACTGACCGTTGAAGGTGTTCGGGTCGTGGTCGACTGTGGCAGGTCGCGCCGCGCGCGTCTCGATGCTGCCACCGGCCTGTCGCGGTTGGTCACCGAGCCCGTAAGCCGCGCCGAGGCGGCGCAGCGACGTGGCCGCGCCGGAAGACTCGCGCCTGGAGTGTGCTATCGTATGTGGACGCGCGGAGAGGAGGGCGCTTTGCCCCCCTACGCCCCGCCGGAGATCCTCACCGGTGATCTTGTGCCGCTCGCACTCGAACTTGCGGTTTGGGGCGCGCACGATCCGACCGGGATGGCCTTTCTGGACCCGCCCCCGGAAGGGCGGCTGTCAGAGGCGCGCGAGCTTCTGACCGGACTTGGCGCTCTCGACGCAGATGGCCAGGTGACCGCTCACGGACGAGCAATGGCGCAACGCGGACTGCATCCTCGCCTGGCGCACCTGGTCCTTTCGGCCCAGGCCGAGGGTCTTGGCGCAGAGGCGGCGACCATAGCTGCCATCCTCGCCGAACGTGATCCCTTGCGCGCAGCCGGATCGTCGCTGCTCACGGATCGGATCAAAGCGGTGCTCTCTGATCATGCCGCGCCTGGAGCCGATCGTGCAGGCATCACCCGCATCCGGGCGGAGGCGCGTCGGCTTGCTCCTGGTCGTGCAGATCGCGAGGCTGCCCTCTCGGAAGCGGGCCGGCTCGCAGCACTTGCCTATCCCGATCGGATCGCCTTGCGTCGGGCAGGAGCCGCGCCGCGATACCTTCTCTCATCAGGACGCGGTGCAGTGCTGGCGGACAATGATCCACTTGCCGTCGAGCGCTTGCTGGTCGCCACCGATCTCGAGGACGGGCGCGAAGCAAGAATTCGGGTTGCCGTCCCGATAAGCGAGGCAGATCTGCGCGCGGTGTATGGCGCTCGCATAAAGCTGGTAGATCACTGTGCGTGGTCATCACGGCAGCAGTCAGTTGAAACCCGACGCCGAGAAATGCTTGGCGCTCTTGCGCTCTCAGACGTTGTCTGGGCCGATGCGCCGCCCGAGCGGACCGCCGAGGCACTGGCCGATGGAGTGCGGGAGCTCGGCATTTCCCGCCTGCCGTGGTCCAAAAGTGCGCAGAACCTGCGCGCCCGGGTTGCCTGGCTCGTGGCACAGGAGGGACCCAACTCCGATCTGCTGCCAGACTGGTCGGATGAAACGCTGACCGCAACGCTGGATGACTGGCTCACACCACACCTTGCGAGTCTGAACCGGATCGAGAGGATCGCGCAACTCGATCTGACCGCGATTCTCTCAGCGACCATCGATTGGGAATTACGCCGCGAGATCGACCGCCTGGCGCCCGCCCGGTTTGCTTTGCCCTTGGGCGGCAGCGCGTTCGTCGACTACAGCCGCGCCGAGCCGCAGATCAGCGTACGGGTGCAGGAGCTCTACGGGATGGACACCCATCCGCAGATCGGCGATCCGCCCGTCCCTCTGATTCTCGAACTCGTCTCGCCGGCTGGGCGCCCGGTTCAGATCACGCGCGATCTGCCGGGCTTTTGGCAATCTTCCTATTCCGACGTCCGGAAAGACATGCGGGCACGATATCCAAAGCATCCCTGGCCCGAGAATCCAGCCTCGGCCCAGCCAACCAGGCGCCCTAAACGCGGAAAAATGTAATCAACCCACGGCAAGGTTGTCGTTACCATTGACCGATATTGCCTTCGGTTGCACGTTTATTCAGCAGATTCCAGGGAGGCCTCCAGGATGAACGACACCGTCTATCAGACACACACAGAGCCGAGTTTCCGTGACAGCGTTGATCTGATGTTCAATCAGGCGGTCAGCCTGATCGATCTGCCCGAGGGTTTGTCCGAAAAAATCCGCGTATGTAACTCGACCTATACGGTGCGCTTCGGCGTCAAGCTGCGCGGGTCGATCCATACCTTCACGGGGTATCGGTCTGTGCATTCCGAGCACATGGAACCGGTCAAGGGCGGTATCCGCTTTGCAGACAATGTGCACCAGGACGAAGTCGAGGCGCTGGCTGCGCTGATGACGTTCAAGTGCTCGCTTGTCGAGGTTCCGTTCGGGGGCTCGAAGGGTGGTCTCCGGATCAACCCGCGCGAGTGGGAAGCGGACGAGATGGAGCGGATCACGCGTCGCTTTGCCTACGAACTGATCAAGCGCGATCTGATCAATCCCTCGCAGAACGTGCCCGCACCCGACATGGGCACGGGCGAGCGGGAGATGGCGTGGATCGCCGATCAGTACAAGCGCATGAACACCACCGACATCGACGGCAACGCCTGCGTCACGGGCAAACCGCGCAATGCCGGCGGCATCGCGGGCCGTGTTGAAGCCACCGGGCGTGGTGTTCAGTACGCACTGCAGGAGTTCTTCCGCCATCCCGAAGATGTGGCCAAGGCTGGTCTCAACGGCTCGCTTGATGGCAAGAAGGTGGTGGTGCAGGGCCTGGGGAACGTCGGATATCACGCCGCAAAGTTCCTCGAGGAGGAAGACGGCTGCATCATCGTCGGAATCATCGAGCGGGACGGTGCGATCACCAATCCTGAAGGGCTGCACGTCGAGGATGTGCGCGCCTATCTCATGGAACATGGCGGTGTTCGCGGATTCCCTGGTGCCCAGTCAGTGACCGATGGGTCGGCTGTGCTCGAAGAGGAGTGCGACATCCTCGTGCCGGCGGCCCTCGAAGGGGTGATCAACCTCACCAATGCCCGCCGCATCAAGGCTCCGCTGATCATCGAGGCTGCGAACGGTCCGATCACCGCGGGCGCGAACGAGATCCTCCGCGACATGGGTGCGATCATCATCCCTGATCTCTACGCCAACGCGGGCGGTGTGACGGTGTCCTACTTCGAGTGGGTGAAGAACCTCAGCCACATTCGCTTCGGGCGCATGCAGCGCCGCCAGGAGGAAGCGCGGCACCAACTGCTGATTGATGAGATCGAGAAGATGACCGGGCAGTCCATGTCCGAAAGCTTCAAGCAGCGGTATCTGCACGGTGCCGACGAGCTGGAGCTGGTGCGTTCTGGGCTCGATGACACGATGCGGACCGCCTACCAGCAGATGGCCGAGGTCTGGCGCGCGCGCGACAATGTGCCGGACCTCAGGACAGCGGGATACATTGTCTCGATCGAGCGGGTTGCAGATACTTACAAGGCGAAGGGCCTGTAACAGCCCGCGCATGCGGGGAGCACGGGTGAAACATAGGAGAGCGGTCGTGATCAGGATCATTGTTTTGGCGGGTGCTCTGGCATCGTCGGTTTTGGCGCCGGCGCATGCGCAGGGTCTGGCCGGCGATCTCGCGCGTCACGGCTTCGGCGATGGCGATTACACGGCGATGCGTGATGCCGGAGCGAAACTCTATGAGCCGGGCGATCCGAAGGTCGGGGCGTCCACACCCTGGTCAAACCCCAAGACCGGCGCGAAGGGTTCGGTCGAGATCACCGACGTGGTGACACGCGATGACGGAAGCCTCTGCGTCAAGCTGCGCAATCTGGCGCAGACCGCAACGATGAAGGAAGCCCAGGCTTTTGTCGGGTTGCGGTGTCGTGCCGACGATGGCGCCTGGAAGATCGGGTCGCCGTAGCGGCCCGATCACCGTGCTCTTTGGGGTGGAGTTAAGCAGATGAGCGCGGGACCGCGCGTCGCTCTCATGGGGATGATCCTCGAGTCGAACCGTTTCGCACGGCCTGCTGAACGCGCCGATTTCGAGAGCCTCACCTGGCTCGGCGGCAATTCCCTGATGGCCGAGGCGCGCAGTCCCGCACCAAGCCTTGCTCAGGAGTTCTCGGCCTTTGTTCGGGCGATGGACGCCACCGGGCCTTGGCAGCCGGTGCCGGTGCTTCTGGCGGCATGCCACCCGCACGGCCCCGTTGAGGAGGAGGTGTTCGAAGAGGCGGCGGCCACCATGATCGCCGGTCTCGCGGATCCGGTGGACGCGGTCTATCTCTGCCATCACGGGGCGATGGTCGCGACACATCTCGATGATCCCGACGGAGAGCTCACCGAGCGTGTGAGGGCAGCCGTGGGCGCCGACGTGCCGATTGTACAGACGCTCGACCTGCATGCGAACGTCTCTGACCGTTCATGCAACAATGTCGATCTGATCGTCGGCTACCGCACCAACCCGCATGTGGATTTCATCGAGCGGGGCGAAGAGGCGGCTTTTGCCTTGCGGCGCATTCTTTCAGGAGATGCCCGTCCGGAAGTTGCGCATGTCAAGACGCCACTGGTGCCTGCCTCGGTAACCTTGCTCACCGCTGATGGCCCCTATGGCGAGCTGATCGACTATGGACAGCGTCGTCAGGCCGAACACGCAGGTGCCATTCTCAACGTGTCGATCTTCGGGAACTTCGTGTTCTCGGATGTGCCGCAGAACGGGCTGTCCGTGGTGGTAACTGCGCGCAACGATCGGGCAGTCGCGGAGGCGCTCGCTGAAGAGATTGCAACCCGCGCCTGGGCGATGCGACAGCGTTTCACGCGCCGTCTGATGAGCGTGGAGGACGCCGTTCAGCTTGCACACGAGGGCGAGCGAGCTCCGGTGATCCTTTCGGACGCGGGTGACAATCCAGGCGGTGGGGGATCAGGACGGACCACCGAACTGATGGCGGCGCTTCATGCGAGCGGGTGCTCCGGGGTCTACTATGGCTCACTCTGTGATCAGGAACTTGCGGCGGAGGCGCATGAACTGGGTGAAGGCGCGCATTTCCGTGCGCGTTTCAACCGTTCAGCCGGAACGCAAAGCTGGGAGCGCTGGGATCGCCCCTTCGAGGCCGATGCGACCGTGCGCAGGCTGCACGATGGCGACGTCACCGGCCGGCTCGGACTCACGGCTGGCCGCCGGCTTCACCTCGGTCCGAGTGCGCTGCTTGAGATCGGAGGCATGCTCGTCGTCGTGATCTCGGATCGCACGCAGACGGCGGACCCGGTCTTTTTCGAGATGATGGGTCTTGACGTGGCCGAGGCGCATACGGTTGTGGTGAAGTCACGTGGTCATTTCAGGGCCGGGTTCATGCCCTGGTTTCCGCCTGAACATGTCTATGAGATCGATACGGCAGGTTTGACGTCCCCTGTGCTCGAACGTTGGCCGTTCGAGCGGTTGCCGCGTCCTTCCTTTCCCCTCGATCCGGATGTCGATTGGACCCCAGACCGTGCAGATAGCGCCTGAAGACACTGCGCCTTGGGTTCCCGGCGGCCTCGCCGCGACCCAGGTTCGTGTTTGCGCGAAGCCGCAGTCCCGAAACACCGCTCCGACTGGCTGATCGCGACATCTGCCGATCACGCGCTCACAGGCCCGCATGAGTGCGTTGAGCGCAATTCCGGATCAGCGCGTCCAGGAACTGTCCACACTTCTCGAGTTCATTCAGCGCGATGAATTCATCAGCTTTGTGGGCCTGCTCGATCGAGCCGGGACCGCAGACCACCGTCGGGATACCGGCAATATCGGTGAACAAGCCGCCTTCGGTCGTGTAGGCGACCTTGGCGTGGTCGTTGCGCCCGGCCAGTCGCTTTGCCAGCACTGCGATCTCCGCGTCCGGGCAGGTGTCGAGCCCGACGATGTGGCTGTACGGCAGGAAATCGATGCGTGTCTCCGGATCAACTGCTTGCATGTCGGCCTCGATGCGTCGCGCCTCCGCCATCACGTCTGCCACCAGAGCTTCCGGATCGTCCCCGGCCACGGCCCTGAACTCGAAGTCGAATTCCGCATGATGGGGCACGATGTTGAGCTGCGTGCCGCCCGTCATCCGCCCGACATGAGCCGTTGTATGCGCAACGTCGTAGAGCGGATCACGCGGTCCGTCACTGGCCAGGCCACGCCCCATGTCCGAGATATGGGCCACCAGCCGCGCCGCATACTCGACGGCATTCACGGCCTGGGGCGCCAGTGACGAGTGCCCCGTTCGGCCATGGACAACGACGCGCTTGGAGATCTTGTGCTTGTGCCCGGTCACCACGCCCATGTTGGTTGGCTCGCCCACGAAACAGCCCGCCGGCCGGACGTGCCATGCCGCCATCTCATGGAGCATCGGCCGCACCCCGGTGCACCCCACTTCTTCGTCGTAGGAAAACGCGATGTGGAGCGGTTGGTGCAACTCGGCCGCAACCATGCGCGGTACGGCCTCCAGCACGCAGGCCAGATAGCCTTTCATATCGCAGGCCCCCCGACCGTAGAGCCGACCGTCCAAAACGCGCGCGATGAACGGGTCCGTGGTCCAGGCTTGCCCCTCCACCGGCACAACGTCCGTATGCCCTGACAGCACGTATCCAGGCACATCTACAGGTCCGATGGTTGCAAGCAGGCTGGCCTTTTCGCCCGTGTCATCATGGATGCGCCGTGCCGAAACGCCGTGCTGGGCGAGGTAGTCCTCTACCCATGAGACGAGTTCGAGATTGGATTTGTGCGAAACGGTGTCGAAGCCGATAAGTGTCGACAGGATAGAGATCGCGTTTTCAGCATTCATTGGGTCACCGGTTCGAGAATGGGGCGTTGGCGTGATCACAGGCAATGATCTGGCGTGTTGCCTCGCGGTTGCGGCAGATGTCCGTACCCTCACCGGAGGGCAGACGCATTATGCACGAACTCGTGGATATGCGGTTCACGAAAGGTCAGAACCTGAAGCGGGCCGAGCTTGTGCGATCCGGGACGAATTCGGTCGTGAGCATCCTACATGGAGATCGATCATACCCATTCGGTAGCGCCAAGGGGATGGAATCTTAGCGTTTGCCAATCTTCAGCAGCAGGCTACGATCGATTCAATATTACCGACACACAGGGAGCACTCAAATGAAGCGGCATCATCTTGCAACGCTGCTCATATCAGCCGCGGTTGGCATTTCAGGCGTGGCGGCAGCTGAGGAACTGACGATCGGGCTCGCCTCCGAGCCGACCGCAATGGACCCCCACTTTCATAATCTGGGCCCCAATAATGCGATGAGCCGGCATGTCTTCGGACGGTTGATCTTGCAGGACGAGAACCAACAGCTCACGCCCGGGCTTGCGGTGTCTTGGGCGCCGATCGATGACTTGACCTGGGAGTTCAAGCTGCGCGAAGGCGTGACCTATCATGACGGTTCGGCGTTCACCGCAGACGACATCGTCTGCTCGTTCGAGCGCGCGCCGAATGTGCCGAACTCGCCTTCGTCATTCGCCACCTACACCAAGGGCAAGACCGTGGTGAAGGTCGACGACATGACAGTCCATATCAAGACCGAAGCGCCGTATCCGCTGATGGCGAGCGATGTCTCGACCATTCCGATCGTCTCATCCGAAACAGGATGCAGCGGCACGACCGAGCAGTTCAACTCTGGCGAGGCGATGGCCGGAACCGGTCCGTTCAAGTTCGTGAGCTATTCCCCGGGTGACTCCATCGTCGTTGAACGCAATGACGACTACTGGGGCGAGAAGCCGGTCTGGTCCAAGGTGACGTTCAAGCCGATCAAGGCTGGACCAGCCCGCCTCGCGGCCCTTCTGGCCGGCGATGTCGACATCGTCGAAGGCGTGCCCACCACCGATATCTCGACGCTCAAGGGCAACGATGACATTTCGCTCAGCCAGGGCGTCTCGAACCGTGTGATCTATCTTCACCTCGATCACGACCGCGCCGACAGCCCCTTCGTCAAGGCAAATGGCGGAGGTGATATCGACAACCCGCTGAAATCGCTCGAGGTGCGGCAGGCCATCTCGAAGGCGATCAACCGGGATGCGATCGTTGACCGGGTCATGGAGGGCGTGGCCATCAAGGCGGGGCAGCTTCTGCCCGAGGGCTTCTTCGGCGTCTCCGACAAGTTGACACCCGTAGACTACGATCCCGAGGGTGCCAAGGCTCTTCTGGCCGAGGCCGGCGTTGGCGACGGCTTCGAACTCACGATCCACGGGCCGAACGATCGCTACATCAACGACGCGAAGATCGCCGAGGCCATCGGCCAGATGCTGACCCGCGTCGGTATCAAGACCCAGGTCGAGACGATGCCGCGCTCGGTCTACTTCAAGCGTGCCTCGCGAGGCGGTGAAGGCGATACGCCCGAGTTCAGCTTCATCCTGGTCGGCTGGGGCGCCGGATCGGGCGAGGCCTCGTCGCCGCTGAAGTCACTGGTCGCGACCCACTCGCCCGACAAGGGCTGGGGTGCATCGAACCGGGGTCGCTACTCGAATCCCGAGGTCGATGCGCTGGTCGAGAAGGCTCTTGCCACGGTCGAGGACCCGGCGCGTCAGGATTTGCTGGCACAGGCCACCGAGATCGCGATCAACGACGCGGCCATCATCCCGCTGCACTACCAGGTCAACACCTGGGCCGCGAGGAAGGGGCTGAAATACATCGCCCGCACCGATGAGGCGACGCTCGCCATCGGTGTCGTGAAGGAGTGATCAGCGCGGGGGCCGGTTGCGGCCCCCGCCCACTTCAGGGGGTGCGATGACCGTCTTCATCATTCGACGGCTTATGCAGGCGGCCGTGGTCGTCTTTGTCATGTCGCTGATCGTTTTCTTCGGCGTGAACGTGATCGGCGACCCCATCGATATGCTGATCAGTCCCGAGGCGGATCAGGCCGAGATCGATCGCGCGATCAAGGCGCTCGGCCTCGATAAGCCGATTGGCGAGCAATACCTCTACTTCCTCAAAGGCGTCGCCCAGGGCGATTTCGGGCGTTCCTTCATCTTTGGCGAGCCGGCGCTCAAACTCATTCTCCATCACATGCCCGCAACGATCGAGCTTGCTCTGGTCTCGTTGATCATGGCGATCGTGCTGGGCATTCCGCTCGGGCTCTATGCCGGCTTGTGTCCGGAACACCGAGCGGCACGCGCCATCATGGCGGGATCTATCCTCGGTTTCTCACTACCGACCTTCTGGGTCGGGCTGATGATGATCATGCTGTTCGCGGTATGGCTTGGGTGGCTGCCCTCGACCGGGCGCGGCGACACCGCGGTCTTCCTTGGCATCGAGTCATCGCTCTGGACCCGCGACGGCCTAAGTCATCTTGCTATGCCTGCGCTGAACCTCGCCCTGACCAACATTTCTCTGGTGATCCGGCTGACACGCGCGGGCGTTCGCGAGGCAATGCATCAGGACTACATCAAGTTCGCTCGCGCCAAGGGGCTCTCGCAGCGCCGGGTGATCGGTGTCCATCTGCTCAAGAACATTCTGATCCCGATCATCACCGTGCTGGGGCTCGAGTTCGGCAACCTCTTGGCCTTCTCGGTGGTGACCGAGACGATCTTCGCGTGGCCGGGGATGGGCAAGCTTCTGATCGACTCTCTGCTGCAGCTCGACCGGCCGGTCGTGGTCGCCTATCTGATGATCATCGTTGGCCTCTTCGTGCTGATCAATCTGGTGGTCGACATCCTCTATTCGGTTCTCGATCCGCGCGTGCGGCTGAAGGATCAGGGGACGTGAGCGTCGCAGCGGCAGGCGGGCGCGTAGAAACGCCGCTGGGCCGGTTCTGGTCCGAGTTTGCCGAAAGCAAGATCGCGCTGGTCGCGCTTGCACTGTTGATCGCCATCATTGTGCTGGCGGTGCTGGCGCCCTGGATCACGCCTCAGGATCCCTATGATCTCGGTCAGGTCGACGTGCTGGATGGGAAACTGCCGCCCGGTTCAGAGGCCTTTGCCGGCTACACCATGTGGTTGGGCTCTGATGGGGCGGGTCGGGATCTCTATTCGGCGATTCTGTACGGGCTGCGCATCTCCCTGTCGGTGGGGGTTACATCCGGGCTGATCGCTCTGGCGATCGGCACCGCGATCGGCCTGACGGCAGCCTATGCAGGCGGTCGCATCGATGCGCTGATCATGCGCGCGGTCGACTTGCAGCTCTCGTTTCCCGCAGCTCTGATCGCATTGATGCTGGTGGCGGCGCTGGGGCGCGGGATCGACAAGATCATCATCGCGCTCGTGGTGGCGCAGTGGGCCTACTATGCGCGGACGGTTCGCGCGACGGCACTGGTCGAGAGCGCCAAGGAGTATGTCGAGGCCGCGCGTTGCCTCGGGCTGAGTCACAGCCGGGTAGTGTTCCATCACGTGCTGCCGAACTGCCTGGCGCCGCTGATCGTGATCGGCACGGTTCAAACCGCGAGTGCGATCGCGCTGGAATCGACCCTGAGCTTTCTCGGCGTCGGCTTGCGTCAGACCGAGCCCTCTCTGGGAGTGCTGATCTCAAATGGCTTCGAGTACATGATGTCGGGGCGCTACTGGATCAGCTTCTTCCCCGGCATTGCACTTTTGCTGACCATCGTCTCGATCAATCTGGTCGGTGACCAGCTGCGCGATGTGCTCAACCCGAGGCTCAGCCGATGATGTGCGCCGTCTCTGCTGTCCGGCATGTGCACGTGGATGCACCCTATGCGTGGCGCGGCGCCGGGGTCGCAAGGTGAGCGTGCTTTCGATCCGGGGCTTGAAGACCCATTTCTTCACGCGCGCCGGTGTCGTGAAAGCCGTGGACGGAGTTGATTTCTCCGTTGGGCGCGGCGAGGTCATGGGGCTCGTGGGCGAGAGCGGGTCCGGCAAATCGGTGACTGGGTTCTCCGTGATCGGTCTCGTTGATCCGCCGGGGCGTGTGGTCGAGGGTCGGATCGACTTCATGGGAGAGGATCTCGTGACCGCGCCCGAAGCGCGCTTGCGCCAGCTCCGTGGTGGCCGGATCGCGATGATCTTTCAGGACCCGATGATGACCCTGAATCCGGTTCTGCGGATCGATACCCAGATGATCGAGGCGGTGCGTGCCCATGAAGATATCTCGCGCCGTGCTGCCTGGGAGCGCGCGCGCGACGGGCTGGGCCGCGTTGGAATACCCTCCCCCGAAGAGCGGCTTCAGGCGTATCCGCACCAGCTTTCCGGGGGCATGCGCCAACGGGTTGCCATTGCGATTGCCTTCCTGAACAGGCCGGCGCTGATCATCGCTGATGAACCGACGACTGCGCTTGATGTGACGATACAGGCGCAGATCATTCACCAGGCTCAGTTGCTTTGCAGCGAGGAAGGGGCAGCGATGATCTGGATCACCCATGATCTGGCCGTCGTGGCCGGGCTCGCCGACAGAATTTCGGTGATGTATGCCGGCCGCGTGGTCGAGCAGGGTGCGACAGATGACGTGATCGACCGTCCGCTCCACCCCTACACGGTGGGCCTGCTCGGCTCGGTACCGTCTGCCAACCGGCGTGGTCAGCCGCTCGCGCAAATCCCGGGCATGACGCCCAACATGCTGGCGCTCCCGTCGGGCTGCGCGTTCCGGGAACGCTGTCCGCGGGAGGATGATGCGTGCGCGACGCCGCCTGAAGCGGTGGGTGTCGAGGAGGGTCACCTCGTGCGGTGCGTCCATCCTCATCGTCCGGCCGTCGCAGCCTCATGAGCACCCCGGCCATCGAGGTCCGGAGCGTCTCGCGGACCTTCGTCAAACGCCTCGATCTGGCAGGCAAGATCGCGCAGCGTCTGGGCGCAGGGATCGCCGAGGAGACCGTCCACGCTGTCGACAGGGTCGATCTTGCGATCCATCCGGGCGAAGTCGTGGGTCTTGTGGGCGAAAGCGGTTGCGGGAAGTCGACGCTCGGGCGGATGATTGCTGGAATTCTCCCGACGACTGAGGGCACGATCGCCTATAGCGGGCGCGAGATGGGCGCTATGAATGCGGCCGAGCAACGCGATGCGATGCTCTCCGTGCAGATGATCTTCCAGGATCCGTTCGCCAGCCTCAATCCGCGCATGCGCGTCGAGCAGATCATCGGTGAGGCACCGCTGGTACACGGACTGATCGAGCGATCGGCGCTTTCGGACTATGTCGACCGAACCATGACACGTGTCGGTCTCGATCCGGCTCTGAAACGCCGTTACCCGCACCAGTTCTCGGGTGGTCAGCGTCAGCGGATCGGTATCGCCCGTGCTCTGGCGGTGCAGCCCAGTTTTCTGGTGTGCGATGAGGCGATCGCGGCACTGGATGTCTCGATCCAGGCGCAGGTGCTCAACCTGTTCATGGAGCTGCGTGAAGAATTCGACCTGACCTACCTCTTCATCAGCCATGACCTGAGCGTGGTCGAACACATCGCCGACCGGATCGTCATCATGTATTTGGGCCGCGTGGTCGAGAGCGCGCCGGTCGAACCGCTGTTTGCCCGCCCCAACCATCCCTATACCCAGGCGCTGTTGGCCGAGATCCCACGTCTTGATCAGCGCAGGCGTGACTTCTCTCCCATCGAGGGCGAAATTCCTTCTCCGCTTGCGCCACCGCCTGGTTGCCACTTTCACCCGCGGTGTCCTCATGCCCATGATCGCTGCCGCATCGAACGCCCTGCTCTGCGCGAGATCGGAAATGGGTGGCAGGTTGCCTGCCATCTCAATGATGAGCCTGCAACAGCCGAAGAGCCGACCCGCTGATCCAGCTCGTTGGCGAGCGGTGTTTCAGGTGACTTCACTCTCTTGTTCAGGTTTGCTGAAACGGTCCCTGGAACGCTGTCTCCTCCGCGGTCTGTGAAGATCGTCACGGGGATTCTGCACGACCCAAGTGCGGTCATACCGGTTCAGCACCGTTGCACGATCGCCTAAAATTTCAGTCATTGGCGGCACCTCCGAACGCCGCAGAATGCCAAGAGGCCGGATTTTCCGGTGTTGAGCCTATTGAATGCAAAGGAATGAACGCATGGGCATGATCCAGAAAGTATTGAAGCACTGCCGACGCACCGTGATCGTCCTCGGCACAGGGATGCTGGCAATCTCCGTACCGGCTCAAACCCAGGCAGGGGGACTTGATGGTCTGTTCAATGACCTCAAGAACAGCGTCGAGCGGACCGTGGTCGAGCAGGTGCGCGGCACCGTCGGTGATTCCGGTGGTGCTGCCGCCGGGCAGGACACAGCAGCCGCACAGGCAGGCGGTTCGCAGAGCGGCCAGCGCGGGGCGGCGAAGGCCCCGCACCCGGACGCGCACCATGTGGACTGGGATACCAAATTCACGTCCACCGGTCTCGCGAACCGCAAGCTGCTTGGGCATCACTTCAAGTTCTATTGCCCCCCGGCACCGTCGCGATTGACCCCGCGCCACTTCAAGGGCACGGACCGGTATGCGTTTCATACCCTGATCTGCCGCGCGGGTGTGCATGCCGGACGCATCTCTCTCGATGGCGGCAATGTCACGCTGAGGATGGAAGACGGGAACATGAAACTGACCGGCAGCACGCGCAACGGCTTTACGACGAAGAGCGGCTACAGCGGAGTTCGCACGCTGGTGTTCGTGAACTGAACACCCGTAATGCGCGCCCGCCCGATCGGGCGCGCATTTGATGCAGATGTTCGCGGCGCCTCAACCCTTTGCCGCGATTACCGTGATCTCGACACGGTACTCGGGTGTTGCAAGTGCCGACTCGCCACACGCCCGTGCCGGAGGACTTCCCGGCGCTACCCAGGTATCCCAGACGGCGTTCATTTCGGCGAAGTCGTCCATCGAGGCAAGCCAGATCACCGCCTGGAGAAGCTTCGACTTGTCGCTGCCCGCCTTCGCCAGCAGGGCGTCGATCTTGCCCAGAATATCGTTTGTCTGCTCGGTCACGCTGGCGCCCGGCGTGCCAACCTGCCCGGCCAGATACACCGTTTCATTGTGAATGACGATCTGGCTCATCCGCGTGCTGACATCCATGCGGGTTATGTCGCTCATCTCGATTTCCTTCCTGGAGTTCTATGGGTGGTTCGGTTGTGTTCTGAGGCGATCGGGGGCCAGGGCACTGACGACATCGGGCTCAAGCGCCGGGCGTCTGCCGAGCACGAGATCTGCGGCCAGCCGGGAAAGCGCCGGGGCAGTCTGGATGCCGTAGCCACCCTGGCCTGCCAACCAGAAGAACCCGGCGTCGTCCGGGTCGAAACCCGCAATCGGTGTTCGGTCTGGAGCGAAGCTTCTCAGCCCGGCCCAGCTCCGCTCGACGCGTGTGACGGGCATGGTGGTTGCGCGCTCGAAGCGATCCAATCCCTCTGCCAGCACCATGTCGTCGGGCCAGACATCGTGGGCGTCAACCGGATCCTCATCTGCGGGCGAGACCAGCAAGTTGCCCACTTCCGGCCGGGCGTACCATGTCTCACTTGCCGAAACGACAAGGGGCCAATCCGTGACGTCGTGCCCATCGGGCGGCGGAAGGATCGCAGCTGAGCGCCGCATGGGCTGCACGCCAAGCGGGGGGACGTTGGCCATACTCGCCACAGGGTCGGCCCATGCACCGGCCGCATTGATCAAGACGCTTGCCTTGAAGGTGCCCGCAGGCGTCTCGACGCTCCAGCTGTCGCCGCGTCGGGTGATCCCTTGCGCCCGCGCATTCGTGATCAGCGCGCCACTGTGCCGGCGCAACTGCCGCAGAAAGCCCTGAAGGAGCCTGTCGACGTCGATGTCGCTTGCGTCGGCCTCAAGTGCGGCACGCCGGATCGGGGCACGACGCAGGATCGGAAACCGCGAGACCGCCTCATCGGGTTCGATCTCGTTCAGGCCTTCTGCGCCCGACATCGTCGCATCCAGCAGGGCCTCCTCGCCCTCGGTCGCGAGCACCATCAGCCCGCGGCGGCGCAGAAGCGGTCCATCGGCGAGTTCGCCGGGAGAGTGAAACTCGTCGGCACCGGCCGCATTGAGAGCGCGTACGGTGGCGTTGCCGTAGTTGCGGATGTAAGTCGCTGCGGAACGGCCAGTGGAGTGATAGCCAGGCGCCGGCTCGGCCTCGAGCACGATCACCCGGACGTCCGGTGCCAGGCGGGCGCCGGCAGAAATGCCGGCAATGCCTCCGCCGATCACCAGCACGTCTGCCGTGGCGACCATGTTGTCCCCCAAAACACCAGACCTCAGTGAAATCGGATCATCGCGCGCCGGTCAACCTTGACGGATGTTCGAAGTGGTCACTCGGCCGGTTCGGCGGGCCATTTCTGAGCGAGCCGCTCTAGATGGGCAACGCCCCACAGGCTGGGTCCATCTTGCACATTGGCGGGCAGGAAACGCATGGCATAGCTCTGCCAGACCGCATGCATCTGTTGGCACCAGGTAGCACTGTCGGGCAGCGGATACCCGAAATGCCCGGCGGCGGCGCGAAAACGGTCCAGCTCCGGCATTCCGGCGGCCTCGGGCACGTGCCGCTCGTCGTCCGGATCGAGCCAGATCGACATGCCGCCGAGTGCAAGCCTGCGCCAGTCGAACTTTTCGCCAGGATCAATCTTGCGCCCGGGCGCTATGCAGGCATGCCCGACCACACGAGGCGGCGGGATCGACCAGCGTTCGAGAATCCCCTCCAGCAGCTGCTCGAGCGCTGCCATCTGTGGTTCGGGATAGGGTGGATAGCCCTGCGCGTGCCCCGGGTTTGCCAGCTCTATCCCGATCGAGTGGGAGTTCACGTCCTCGATCCGACCCCAGGCGGCCGCACCGGCGTGCCAGGCGCGCCGGGTCTCAGGGACCAACGCAGCCACATCTCCCCCTTCGTCGATCAGGTAGTGGGCGCTGACTTCAGCTGCCGGATCGCAGAGGCGGTCTGCGGCTGCAGCCGCACTTTGCATGGCGGTGTAGTGCAGTACCACCATGTCCGGCGCGACACCGCCACGCCTTGGGCCGTGGTTGGGAGAGCGCAGTCCACCCAGCGCGGCTCGGTTTGAATGCTCCGCCCCCACCGTCACCCGAGCTCAGTTGGACTGGCTGATGCGTTCGCCGTGGACCCGCATGTGCCGGGCAACGATTTCGAACCAGGCGCCGGTGTTCTGCAGTTGGAGCAGACCCTCGTCGATCTGTTCGAGCAGACGGACGGCCTCGGCATTGTCCTTCCGGGCAATCACGTGCAGCGTCTGGCTGCTGGTGAGGCCCGGCAGTGCGAACACCTCATCATAGAGCGCATGGGACGAAATCTCACGACGCGCGAGAACAGCATTCACCGAGACCACGTCGACGTCCCCATCTTTCAACATCCGGAAACACTCGCTCGCTGTCTGTGGTTGCACAAGTTCGACATTGGCCGGGATCTTCCCATCCTGTTCAATCTCGAAGGCGAAGTATCCCTGTGGCCGGCAGATGCGGCTTCCCGCGAGATCTGTCACCGTGCTGGCCCCGACAAGCCGTCCGCGTGTCGAGACATAGGCTTCGACTTCAACCTCAAAGAGCGGCCGGGAATAGACGTATTGGGTGCAACGCAGCTGCGTGAGCTCGCTGAGCCCCGCCGCCTGTGCGCAGTTTGGCCTGTACCAGGGGAAGCCGAGCGCGAAGTGACCGGTGGGCATGAGAACCGTCAGGTGCGCTTCCCAATCATTGACGAAGGCGATCTCGGTTTGAAGGTTAGGCGCCGATGTCGATAGCGCTCTTTGCGCCAGCTCCGAGATCAGCCCGCCTTCGGGCAGCGATTTGTCCGAGAAGGGTTCGAAGCCTGACGCGGTCAAGAACCGAACCGTACCCTTCTTTGGGGCGGCAGGTTCCGGAAGCGCGGGCGTGAGCTCAGCAGTCTCGGCCGTGGGCTCGAGGCTCTGCGGTATTGGCAGGACTGGGCGCGGCGGGGTCTGCGTCACGACCTCTGGTTCCTTGCGCGAGACGGATGGCGTGATGGAGCGCGTGACTGACGTGTGAGGCGCGGTCAGGGCCGGCGCAATCGTCGCGACCACCTCTGTGGCTGCCACGGCTGAAGGTTCCCGGGCCGGTGCCGCAACATTGTCCTCAGTTCCGGTGAGGGCGCGTGCTGCAGCCTGCTGGGCCGCGCGGCGTGCCTTGCGTTCACCCAGCTGATCGACGGCGGTTGGCTGGATACCGCTTTCCGCGAGCGCAGCACCTCGGTTTTTGGGGTTATCCAGGCAGGGCACGTAGATGAGCTGGCCTCGCTCGATCCGCGACGGATCGGAGAGAATGTCACGATTGGCGGCGAACACCGACTGGAAAGCTTCTCGGTCGCCATAGTAGATGCGCGCGATATTGCTCAGCGTGTCGCCGCGTTGGATCCGATGGAACTTGCCGCACTCCCGAGCCTCTGCAGGCCCGCCGGCGCCGAACATCAACGCGCCGACGATTGCGCCGGTACACAGCCCAGACACCGATCTCATATGGTTCTCCTATCAGGTCGACCCTTCGGAACAGCAACTCCGAAGCGGTCCTGGCTCTACCGCCGCCAAACCAAGCAACATGCCTGGGGTCGCCGGAAACAGCCCATTGCTAAAGTGTTACCAAGAGCAAAGTCTCGAATTGGTTAACATCGGGACAACTGATCAGCGAAAATCGGACATGCATGGTCTATCTGCTGGTCATTCTTTGGAATCGGGCGGGACGGGGCCCACGACAAGTGTCATTCGATTGGTCCCGGTCACTTCGAGCACGTCGCCTGGTTGCGGGCGCGGCTGCTCGATGCTGAGCTGCGCGCGCCAGCGCGTGCCATCGATTTCCACATTGCCGGTATGACCGTCTGCAAAGCCATCGAGCACAACGGCGCGACGTCCTATCAATGCCGCCGAACGCTGGTTCAGTTCCGGATTCTCGGAGGACGCTTGCTGGCGGGACATCACCCATTGTCGGCCGATCAGCGTGTAGAGAATGGAGAGCACTGCGAACACCACGATCTGCCAGGAGCCTGCAAGACCGGGAAAGGCCCACATCAGGATGGCCACCGTCAGCGCCGCCAGCGCCGGCCAGATCAAGAAGAAGGAAAACGTCAGCACTTCGATGGTGCCGAGGGCGAGTGCCGCAGCGACCCACCACCACGGAGAAATTCCGGTGAGAAAGCCGAGAACGTCCATGGGGATGTCCTATGCCTCGGGCCTGCGGCCGATCTGAGCGGTGAGTTCGGCCACCCCGGCCACTGCGCCCGCCAACCCGGCGGCGTCCATCGGCAGAAGCACGGTTTTCGAATTGGGGCTGGCGGCGATGTCGCGGAAGCTTTCAACGTACTTTGTCGCGACGAAGTAGTTCACCGCCTGAATGTCGCCTTCCGCAATAGCCTTCGAGACCATATCGGTGGCCTTTGCCTCGGCCTGTGCCTCGCGCTCACGGGCTTCGGCATCTAGGAATGCTGCCTCGCGCCGTCCCTCCGCCTCGCGGATCTGGCTCTCTTTCACACCTTCAGCTTTGAGAATGGCTGCCTGTTTCTCACCTTCGGCTTGCAAGATCTCCGCGCGCCGGTCGCGCTCGGCCTTCATCTGACGCCCCATCGCCTCGGTGATATCGGCAGGCGGTGAGAGATCCTTGATCTCGACACGCGTGACTTTGACGCCCCATGGGTGCGCCGCTTCATCTATGACCGAGAGCAGCTTTGCGTTGATCGAATCGCGGTTTGACAGCGTATCGTCGAGGTCCATCGATCCGATAACCGAGCGGATGTTGGTCATGGCCAGGTTCTGCAGCGCCAGTTCGAGGTTGCGCACCTCGTACGCCGCCTGACCCGCATCGATGACCTGATAGAAGCTCACCGCATCGGCGTGCACCATGGCGTTGTCGCGCGTGATCACTTCCTGTCCCGCGACGTCCAAAACGGTCTCCATCATGTTCACGCGTTGGCCGACGCCTTCGATCAGCGGGATCAGAAAGTGCAGACCGGGCCGGAGGGTCCGTGTGTAACGTCCGAAGCGCTCGACCGTCCAGTTTTCGCCCTGGGGCACGGTCCGGACCGCACGGAAGATGACGATCAGGACGAAGATCGCCAGGATGACCGCGACGAGCCCAAAGATACTGATTTGGTCCAATGGCAAAGTGCGGCTCCTTGTGCGGCAACAGGATATGGCGGAACCTTACCATATCTTGTGTGGAAGCCTAGGCGTTAAACAATGGTAAACTTGGCTGACACCAAGCGCCGGTTGTCTAGTCCACAGTGCAGGCGAGTGTCCTGCTGATATGCGCCATCGGGCGGCCGCTTTCGTGTGCCCATTGCGTGAACGCCGCCTGGACCTTTGCCAGATTGCCCTTCGAGGTCGGTTGCTTGTCCACCACCCCTTCCCGGATCAGTGCCTTGACAACATCGCCGCCAAGCACAAACCCGTCCTTGCCCATGAACCGCAATGCATACATGCCGGTCGTGCCGCCGATACGGGTGCCGCGCTTCTTCATCACCGCGAGCAGGCCGACGAAGTCGTCGGCTGGCCACTCCGCGAAGAAGCGGGCGGCACTTCCGCATTCCTTCGCGAGGTCCGCCAGGAACGTCGCGTTCTCCCGGACGGAAATCAGCTTCTGCGCATGGCGGATGACGCGGCTGTCCTTCAGCAGGATATCGAGATCGTCGTCAGACATCATTGAGCAACGTCCGATCTCGAAGCCCCATAGCGCGTCCTCGATGCCGGGCCACTTGTTCTCCACCACCTTCCAGTTCAGGCCGCTCTGAAAGATGCCGCGCGTGAACGTGGCCAGCCAGCGGTCATCCGGGATGCTGACGAGTTCGTCTGGCGTCTTGATCTGCGGCAGCATGGCCTCGAAGGCTTCGGCGCCACCCTTTCGCCCCGCCGCGATGTCGAACAAGGCGTCAAAGCTGATCAGCGCCATACGCGTATCCTCCCATCCGATTCTCGGTGCCGGAAGCATGAACAAAGAATGAACATATGGCAAGTGCGCGCCCACAGCCACGCGTGCAGGCAAGTTGAGTTCAGGACCCGGACCGACTGGACGTTTGCGGCACTTCCCACGTTTCAGTCGCAGCCATCAGCTGCATTTGGAGTACCCGCAGTCGAGGCAGGTCGCGCAGCCCTCGCGCATCGCGGTGTTGAAGCTGCCGCAGTTCGGACAGGGGACGGGGGCGGTGCCGCCGACGGCGAGCTGGGCGGCGGCGGGGTCCTCGGCGAGACCCTGGCCCTCGCCCTCGATGAAGCCGATCTCGACCAGATGGCGCTCGATCACCCCGCCAATGGCCGCCAGGATGGAGGGCACATAGCGCCCCTTCATCCAGGCGCCGCCGCGCGGGTCGAAGACGGCCTTCAACTCCTCGACCACGAAGCTCACGTCGCCACCGCGCCGGAACACAGCCGAGATCATGCGCGTCAACGCCACGGTCCAGGCATAGTGCTCCATGTTTTTCGAGTTGATGAATATCTCGAAGGGCCGTCGGCGGCCCGCCGTCACGACATCGTTCATCGTGATGTAGATCGCATGCGGGCTTTCGGGCCACTTCAGCTTGTAGGTCACGCCTTCCAGCGTTTCGGGTCTCTCGAGCGGCTCGGAGATGTAGACGACTTCGCCATCACGGGCTTCCGGCGCTTGGGGTAATACGGCGGGCACGGGATCGGAGACCGACAGAACGCTGCCCGTCACAGCGTTGGGCCGGTAGGTCGTGCAGCCCTTGCACCCCTGCGCATAGGCTTCGGCATAGACGTCCTTGAAAGCGTCGAAGCTGATATCGGCGGGCACATTGATGGTTTTAGAGATCGAGCTGTCGATCCATTTCTGTGCCTCCGCCTGCATGCGCACATGGGCGAGCGGGTCTAGATCCTGCGCCGTTACGAAACTTTCGGGCAGGGGCGCGTCACCGTGTTGTCTACGCCAGCGGGAGAGTGCGAGATCGACCACCTCCTCCTCGGTGCGCGTGCCATCGGGCTGGAGCACCTTGCGGGAATAGCTGAGCGCAAAGATCGGCTCGATCCCCGACGACACGTTGCCGGCAAACAGGCTGATCGTGCCGGTAGGGGCGATGGAGGTCAGGAGGGCGTTGCGGATGCCGTGCTCGCGGATGGCCGCGCGGATGTCCTCTGGCAGCTCTTGGACGGGCTTGGCTGCCAGGTAAGGCTCGACGTCGAACAGCGGAAATGCCCCTTTCTCGCGGGCAAGGCCCGCCGAAGTCCGATAGGCCGCGTCCCTAATCTCTCTCAGCCAGTCTCCGGTCTGTGCGACTGCCTCATCCGACCCATAGACAAGGCCCGACATCGCCAGCGCATCGGCAAGTCCGGTGACCCCCAATCCGATACGCCGCTTGGCGCGCGCTTCGGCTGCCTGCGCCTCGAGCGGAAAGCGGCTCGCATCGACCACGTTGTCCATCATGCGCACGGCCGTCGCCACGAGGTTGGCGAGCTCATCTCGGTCGATCCTGGGATTTGCGCCGAACGGATCACGCACGAGTGCCGTGAGATTGATCGATCCCAAAAGACAGGCACCGTAGGGGGGCAACGGCTGCTCGCCGCACGGGTTCGTTGCACTGATGGTCTCGGCGTAGTGCAGATTGTTCGTCTGGTTGATCCGGTCGATGAAAATCACGCCCGGCTCTGCATAATCATAGGTTGACCGCATGATCCGGTTCCACAGATCACGCGCATCGATCGTGCGATAAACTGTGCCATCGAAGGTCAGCTCCCACGGGCCGTCGTCTCGCACCGCCTCCATGAAGGCATCACTCACCAGAACAGAGAGATTGAACATCCGAAGGCGTGCCGGATCCTGCTTCGCGGTGATGAAGTCCTCGATGTCCGGATGATCGCAGCGCATCGTCGCCATCATCGCCCCGCGCCGCGAGCCGGCGGACATGATCGTCCGGCACATCGCGTCCCAGACGTCCATGAAACTGAGCGGACCGGAAGCGTCGGCGCCGACCCCGTGCACCGGAGCGCCCTTGGGTCTGAGGGTTGAGAAATCATAGCCGATCCCACCGCCCTGCTGCATGGTGAGCGCGGCCTCCTTGAGCATCTCGAAGATGCCCGCCATCGAGTCCGGGATCGTGCCCATGACAAAGCAATTGAACAGGGTCACCGCCCGCCCGGTCCCCGCGCCTGCGAGGATGCGGCCTGCGGGCAGGAACCGAAAGCCTTCAAGTGCTTCGTAGAAGGGTTGCTCCCATGCGCCAGGATTTTCCTCGACAGCCGCGAGGGCGCGCGCGACGCGGCGCCATGTATCCTGAACGGTCGCATCCACAACGGGACCTGCCTCCGATTTGAGGCGGTACTTCATGTCCCAGATTTGCTCGGCTATCGGACTGTCGAAGGCGCTCATAGTCTCACCCATTGCGTTCGTGAATCGTTCCTCTACCAGATTTTGTGGATTCTCACCACAAAGCCGCGACTTTTCCCGCCTGATTGCACAGTGCTGTTGGCGCGAGTCCTGAACGGGACGTGCTCTGCGCGGTCCGCCAGATCGCCCCGGAAGGGCGCACGTGCGCAAACGGCCGGGCGGTGTGTCGAATGCGCATCAGACCTGAGACCGGTTGCAGCTGCTCTCTGGATCCCCAGCCAGCAATGGCTACCTGAGCGTAGCTTATTGCTGAAGTGAATTTTGTTTGAGGAGTTTTCGAATGACGCGATTTGTCGCTCTTTTCTTGGCCGGGTTCGCCGCAGCCTGCACGCCGCTTCTCGACGCGGATTTCGATGCCCTGCCGCTCGATGCATCGATGGATCAGGGCGTTGTCGATCTGCCCGGCGCGCCCACTGGCGACCGCATGATCGTGCTCGATGGCATCGCGCCGGGTATCTTCGACATGGACGGCTTTGGTGACGGCCGCCATCTCCAGGTACAGCGCAACGTGCTGGTCGGTGATGCGGGCGGGCACAGTCAGGTCCACTTCGTCCCGGTCGCAGCCGAGCCCGATCAGCCGATCTTCTTCACCTGGCGCGGAGAGATCGCAGGCTTTGCCGGACAAACGCCGCCAGTGGTCGCCGCCAAGCTCAAGAACCTCGTTGGCCCCAATCAGCCCAACCTGTTTTCGATCTTCATCATCCGCCTCAGCGCTGGGGCGATCTCGGTTCAGCCGCAGGGTGGACTGGAGACCAGTGTGGGCTTCGGGGTCGAGGGCCCGCACACGGTAATCCTGCGCGTTGATCCGGACGGGGACTATGCGCTTAGCGTCGTTGGCGACGGAGTTAATCCGGGCGGCGGTTTCACCCACGAGGGCAATCTGGGCTCTGCGGGATCCATCGACCCCGAGAACATCGGCCTGACGCTGACCTTCGACGACGAGAACGGACCGGGTCCCGAGTTCTACAAGGTCGACAATCTCGAGATCAGTGAACGGTCCGACTGAGCTCCCAATCCGTCCGCGTTGGCGCCCATGGCGCGTTTCACCCATCTTTTACCGACAGCGGTAAGACTGCAGGTCTCGCAAAAGGAGTGAGACGTAAGGTGCCAACGCAGCAGCACTCGCTTCAATCAGGCGTGCTGAGCAACAAGCTAAGCACATTCTGCATCTGTGTCTGCCTATCGGCGGTGGCATGCTTCCTGTGCATGTTCGTTTGGTTCTCGGGTATTCAGAAGTCCCAGGCGATCGAACATGGAATCTCGGCCACAATCAGCACATCGATGCAGATGTATCACAGTTCTCTCGAGGTCAACGTTGATGACCGAACGCCCGAGAGTGACGCACTACGCCACGAGCAGCTCATGCCCGACATCCGGTCTTTCCGGCGGCAGTCGGACGAGCTGAGAAAGATCTTTGAAAGTCGCCCGGAAAAGGGATGGGTGGTTCTGTCTGGAACGCTGGGCCACCTTTCGGACCTCGTCGGGTTCAAGACGATCCCCCGGGAAGTTCATGCGCTCTGGGCCAATGATGCGGCGGGGGAAACGCTTGGCGAGCTTCTGATGGCTCAGTACAAGACCTGTCTCTTCATCTGCATGTCGCCGAACCTGACGGAAAGCGAGCGGCTGGGCGCACTGAGCAAACTGCGAGAGATTGCGATCGATTCTCTGCTCCCAAAGTTGACAGAACTCCGTGAGCTCAGCTCAGTCTGGGAGCGGCGGCGGATGAATGTAGGCAAACTTCTGGTCACGATCGCATTCTCGCTCGTCATCCTTTCTGTCGTTTTGGCGCGTGAGGCCTTTATCAAACCGATGGTGCGCCAGTTGGAGCAGGCCGAGCGCGACATTGAATCCAACAACCGCCGCCTTGAGGAGCGGGTCGAAAGCCGCACGCGTGAGCTTTCGCGGGCAGTGGAACAGGCAAATGCTGCAGCAGAGTCGAAGGCGCGGTTCCTTGCAAACATCAGCCACGAGATTCGCACCCCGATGAACGGGGTTCTGGGGATTGCCGCCCTGCTGAGCAAGACCGATCTGGACCGCAGGCAGTGCTCGCATGTGGAGACGATAGTCAACTCGGGCAGAGCGCTTATGCGGATCATAGATGACGTGCTTGAGACCGCGAGCATCGCCTCCGGCAAGCTCGGTATCCAGCCGCGTCTCACCAGCATTGCAGATGTGATCCGGAACACCGTGGCTCTTCACGCGCCGCGCGCCAGAGAAAAGGGTCTGGACCTGTCAGCCGATCTGTCCGGACCATCTGTCAGCGATGTTCTCGTCGATCCTGATCGGCTGCTGCAGGTGCTCAGCAACCTGATCGGAAATGCGATAAAGTTCACCGACACTGGTGCGGTGCAGGTTCGTCAGCGCGCCGTCGAGCATGCGGAGCACGTGGCATTCGAACTCCAGGTCGAGGACACGGGTATCGGCATCAGCGTCGTGGACAAGGACCGCATCTTCGAGCCGTTCGAACGTGTGCAAGGCAGCGATGTCATCAGCGGTGCCGGGCTGGGCCTGGCACTGAGCCGAACGTTGATCGAAGACATGGGGGGCACTCTCGAACTGCAGAGCACGCCCGGCATGGGCTCGGTGTTCAGCATCTCGATCACGCTCCCGAAGGCCGAGCGTGACCCGCCGCTGTCCATGGCAGCAGCAGGTTAGGCGGAACACCCGGCGGATGAAACCGCCGCAATCTGCCTCAGAGCAGAAAGTCTTCCGCAGAGTAGTCTTCGGCGGACGCGCGGTCACCATCCTCGATGATGATCACCATCTCCGGCGTCTCGTCTCCGTCCATGTTCAGGTTCACATGAGTCGCGAAGGTCGAATCGTCGATTTCGGAGCGCACGTCCACCAACATCAGGCCGCCAGCTTCGGTGCTGCCGAAGACAAAGGCGTTGTGCCCCGGCTCGAAGAGGTTTGCGGGGATCTGGCGCAGATCGATGAGGTCTCCCAATTCGGCGCCCGGATTCTCGAACGCATCGCTGGCGCCTGCATAGATCTCGTCGCCCCCTGCCATGATGCGATCTGGTGCACTCGCGAGCGAATCTGCAGCCGAACGGAAAAGAAAGACATCGAAGAACGCCGGGAAGTACAACTCGTCCACCGTAAAGTGAGCTCTTGTTTCCTCATTGATTCCGATCCCGAGCGGATCATAGCCGGGCCCGGACACGAGCACATCAGCACCTCGCCCCCCGATCAGGATGTCTGATCCCGCCCCGCCTTCGATCCAGTCATTGTCCTCTCCGCCTTCTAGAAACTCACCTGCGTCGCCGCCCGACAGACGGTCTTCACCATGCCCGCCAAACATGCGTGGCAGACGCCCATCCCCCGTCTCGACTGCAGTGCTGATGATGCTGTCGTCCCCGTCACCGCCAAAGACTCTGGCTCTGCCAGTGATCTGGATCACATCGTCACCGTCGCCGGCGCTGAGGATTGCACGCTCGTCACCGCCAATGAGCACGTCGTCATACTGCGTGCCCACAACCTCGCCGACTCCAAGCACCGTGTCGCGGTTTGCCAGACGCGCCGCTTCATCGAATGCGAACGAGGTGCCGGGGAACAGCGGGCTGTGCGAGGCGATCGGCTCAGCATAGCCCGCGTTCAGGTCTACCCAGACGCTGTGGTGCCAGACATCACCGAGAAATTGCTTTGCGTCATAGGTGTTGGCCCATGCAGGGGCGCTGCGGCCATCGACGAGGTCGCGGCCCCCGCTGGCGACAAAGACCGCCCCACCCGTTCCGGCCACCAGTACATCGTCACCTTCGCCCCCGTCGAAGGTGGTCTGGAAAACATCGCCGAAAAGCCGATCATTGCCGCGGCCACCATTCAAGTAGTTGTCGAACCGCCCGAACCGTTCTCCGTCGGTGTTCACCGCTCTTAGAATGTCGTCACCGTCACCGCCCCACAGCGCGTTGCGACTTCCCAGCGCAAAGAGTGTGTCGTTGCCGATGCCCCCGAAGAGGGTGCTCTGCCCGCGAAGGGCCGACCAGATCTCATCGTTGCCGGCTTGGCCGTGGACCGTGCGAAAATCCGGCCCGGCACTCAGGAGATCGTCTTCGTCGGTGCCGTAAACAATGCCGTGAATGATGGACATGTTCGCTCCACATCATATTGATTCTGAAATTCGAGATCGCGAGGCCAAATCTACCACATCGTTCCCGCTGCTCGAAGACTGGCCGTGGGCGAGGCTCGTGCGCGCGCACAGTGGGGGGCACGCGGGTTTTTGCGACAGGCCGCGCGCTAGGCTAGCGTTTCTGCTTTCGCCAGCCCATCTGGTCGGCAAGAACCCGTTGCTTGACTTCTTCGACGGCACCGGTCGCCAACTCGCCAAGTTGAAACGGGCCGTAGCTCACTCGGATCAGCCGGTTTACCGTGAGCCCAAGCGCGTCCAGCGCACGCCGGATCTCGCGGTTCTTGCCCTCGCGCAATCCCATGGTCAGCCAGGCATTTGCCCCTTGCGTGCGATCGAGGGTGACCTGCATCGGCCGGAAACGCTCGCCGTCCACCGTGATCCCTTCGCTAAGGCGGCGCAGCATCGTATCGTCAGGGGTGCCATGTACACGCACACGATATCGGCGCAGCCACCCTGTCGAGGGCAGCTCGAGTTTGCGCTTCACGCCTCCGTCATTGGTCAGAAGCAGCAGACCCTCTGAGGTCAGGTCCAACCGGCCAACGCTCATCACCCTGGGCATTTCGGCAGGCAGCCGATCGAAAACGGTTGCGCGTCCCTTTTCATCGCGCGCAGTGGTGACCAGACCCGATGGTTTGTGATAGCGCCAGAGTCGAGGGGCATCTGGCTCGCCGAGCGCCCTGCCGTCGACTTCGATGCGGTCGGCGTTGGTTACATTCAGGGCGGGACCGTCGATGCGCTTGCCGTTGACCTTGACGCGGCCTGCCGTGATCATCCGCTCGGCCTCGCGTCGTGACGCAACCCCCGCGCGCGCCAGCCGCTTGGCGATACGTTCGCCTGTCGTTGACCCGTTCTCGTCCTGCATGACACCCTTTCGCAGATTTCTATGGGGATTACACCATGGTTCGATCCCAAGCCGGGTGCAGCGGATGAGAATCTTCGAAGCGCTCAGACCGTGCCTACCAGAGGAAGCGCCGTCGAGAGTGCGTACTCCCGTCAAGGGCCGGGTCGGGTGAGCCCGTTCGCCCAGCACATGCAGCTTGCGCTTGCGGAGGCACGGGCGGCGGCGGATCGAGGTGAAGCGCCGGTCGGGGCTGTGCTGGCGGGGCCGGATGGTGTCGTGCTCGCGGCTTGCGGCAATCGCACGCGGCAAGACAATGATCCGACGGCGCACGCGGAGATGCTGGTGATCCGGGCCGCGGCGCAGACACTGGGCACGGATCGGCTGACGGGATGTGACTTGTACGTAACGCTCGAGCCTTGCGCCATGTGTGCGGGGGCTATCGCACATGCGCGGATCCGAAGACTGTACTATGGTGCATCGGACCCCAAGGGCGGCGGCGTCGAGCACGGGCCGCGGCTCTTCTCTCAACCCACCTGCCATCATGTGCCCGAGGTGTATGGCGGCATTGCCGAGGTTGAATCCGCTGCCCTCCTGCGACAATTCTTCGGAGCCCTGCGCGGTTGAGGGTTGGGGCGTATCACCCTACCCTCTATCCAATGGAAGACACCGATGTTCTGGTCGCAGGTGGCGGCATTGCAGGCCGCACCGCAGCGGCACGTTTCGCTGCAGCAGGGCTCTCGGTGGTGCTGGCGGATCCGGCACCGTCCGCGTCGGCGGGCGATCTGCGCACAACCGCTTTTCTGTCACCCGCGATCCGGACGCTCGAGCGGGCCGGCGCTTGGGAGGCGATGTTGCCGGACAGCGCCATGCTCAGAACCATGCGCCTCGTCGATGCGGGCGGGCGTGAACGCGCGCCCCGTCTCACGACGGATTTCCGGGCGGCAGAGATCGGCGAGGACGGCTTCGGTCGCAACGTGCCGAACAGATCCATCCAGGCGGCTTTGTCGAGCACGCTTGACGCCTTCGCGCAGGTCACTCGGATCGGGTCTTCGGTGACGGGCTATGTTGGGCGCGAAGACGCGGCACTGATCCGCCTCGCGGACGGACGGACCCTGCACGCGCGGCTCGTCGTCGCCGCAGACGGACGGAACTCGACGCTGCGCGGTCTTGCAGGCATCCGCCATCGCAGGTGGGAGTACCACCAGCAGGCACTTGTGTTTGCCGTCACGCATGAAGCGCCACACGAGGGTGTGTCGACCGAGATCCATCGCACCGGAGGCCCGCTCACGCTCGTGCCGATGGCGGATCATGCCGGTGCGCCCTGTTCCTCGGTGGTCTGGATGGTTCCAAATGCGCGCGCTGCCAGGCTTTCTGCGTTGGACGACGCCGCGCTGGCCACAGAACTGACCGCCGAGACCATGGGTCTGTTCGGTCCATTGACCATCGCCGGGCCGCGAGCGGTGTGGCCGATCATCGGGCAGATGGCATTGGATGTGACTGCGCCACGGCTCGCTCTTGTGGCCGAAGCCGCTCACGTGATCCCGCCGATCGGTGCGCAAGGTCTGAACATGAGCCTTGCTGATGTGGAGACACTGGCCGGTCTCGCGGAGGAGGCGCGCAGCAGGGACCGCGACATCGGATCGCCCGAGCTTCTTGCCCGCTACAAGGCACGGCGCATGCCCGAGATGCTGGCGCGCGTCGCCGGCGTCGATATGCTGAACCGCGCGGCCCAGACCGAGCTTCAGCCACTCCGTGATCTGCGCGCGGCGGGACTGGCCGCCCTCCACGGGATCACTCCGGTCCGGCGCCTCGCCATGCGCCTCGGCCTTGGGGCGTGGTGATCTGATAAAGCTAGTCGGCCAGATCGTGAGACTCCTCAGCTTCACGATGGCCGGCTTGTTCGCGGTTTTCGTGCTTATCGCATTCTGGTTTACGGCAGGGTATTTTGCCTACATTTACTTGTACGACAATCCGACCTATGCGCGTCGCTTTTTGAAGACAGGTTGCCCTTTGAAGCGGTTCTCGAGTCCCGCAGGCTGTACAATAGTTTTGACCGAGATACGACCTCTTGCACCTTCGCGATCGTAAGACTTCCAGCGGGCGCTCCCACTCTTCCTCCTGCCTATGATCCGACATCCAAGGGTGCTCCAAGCTTTGGGCCACCCATCGGGGAATGGCGCGAAACACCTGCAGAGGCGACAACTGAACACCGGCGTGTGTTCGGGCAGTGCTCGCCTGATTGGCACGAAAGCACTGCGAAGCTGATCCAGGCGGCGTTGGATGATCCCGGATCTTTCTTTGTCCCCGGCCGTTGGGATCGAGATGCTTATCTCTATTCGGCGCCGCATCGAGTAGCGGCACTCATCAACTTTGGCGACTGAAGCCTCACAGATCGACCCGCCGTTTATGAGCCGGGTTGTTCGCACTAAGGCTGGTGCCTGACGGGCAGCGGCGGAGCAAAAAGTCCCGTTAAATCGCTGTTCGCGGGATTTGGCCGATGAAGATGACTTCGGCAGCATCCGAGTTGGCGTGGGGTTGTGTCGCTTCTCATCACTACATCAGAAAAAGGGCGGCCGAAGCCGCCCTCGAGGTCATTTTTTGCTTTTATCAGGCTTCTTATTCTATCTGACCGTCGTACTGCCCGATGGTCTTCGCCTGCGGCCTGATCCGAATTTGGTATCGGACGGCTAGAGGGACATCCGCCGCCCGATTTCGCTCGTGCGTCACGAACATCCGCTCGTGCTGCCGCACGTGTCGCATTTGAGGCAGGTGCCATTGCGCACGAGGGTGAAGTTGCCACACTCGCTGCATGCGTCCCCTTCGTATCCCTGCATCCGCGCCTGGGCTCGTGCATCGATCATCACCGGCGCCTCCATGGTGGCGGTTGCGAGCCCGGCGTCGCCCGAGGTGTGCGTCAGCGTTGCCGCCACTGCCGCCGCGGTCACCGCGGGGTCAGGCGTTGCCGGGATCATGTTCCCGAAGCCTTTGAATTCCTTTGGCAGGCGCTTGCGGTGGTACCCCGAGGAGGCGAGCCGCTTGACCATCTCGATGGCAGGACCTGCCACGTCCTCGTCGGCCTGCCGGACATTCGAGCCGCTCTCGCCGTCACCAATCTCGTCGAAGCGCGGGCCTTCCGGTTCCACATGGGCTAGATCTGTGCGATCGAGATAGCTCACGGCAAGTTCGCGGAAGATGTAGTCGAGCAGTGACGTCGCGTTCTTGATGTTGTCGTTTCCGGCGACGATGCCTGCAGGCTCGAAGCGCACGAAGGTGAAGGCCTCGACGAACTCTTCAAGCGGGACGCCGTACTGAAGCCCCATCGAGACAGCGATGGCGAAGTTGTTCATCATCGCGCGGAACGCCGCACCTTCCTTGTGCATGTCGATGAAGATCTCACCAAGCCGCCCGTCTTCGAACTCTCCGGTGTGCAGGTAGATCTTGTGACCGCCGACGGTGGCCTTCTGGATGTAGCCCTTGCGCCGGTGCGGCAGGCGTTCGCGAACCGAGCGGGTCTCCTGGATGATCACCTTCTCGACGATCTTCTCGACGATGCGCTCGGCACGTTCGGCGGGGGCTGCGTCTTCAAGCTCATCGGCATCGTCACCGATCAGGCTCGCTGACAAGGGCTGGCTCAGCTTGGAGCCATCACGGTAGAGCGCGTTCGCCTTGATCCCGAGCCGCCAGGACAGCAGATAGGCATCCTTGCAGTCGTCGATCGTGGCGTCGTTGGGCATGTTGATGGTCTTCGAGATCGCTCCCGAAATGAAGGGTTGTGCGGCTGCCATCATCAGGATGTGGCTGTCGACCGAGAGGAACCGCTTGCCGAGCTTGCCGCACGGATTGGCGCAATCGAAGACCGGCAGATGCTCGGATTTGAGGCCAGGTGCGCCTTCCAGCGTCATGGTCCCGCAGACATAGATGTTAGCGGCCTCGATCTCGGGGGTCGTGAAGCCGATCGCACGCAAAAGATCGAACCCGGGGGTGACGAGATCCGCCTCCGAAAGCCCCAGGGTCTCGGTGCAGAACGTGGTCCCTAGTGTCCACTGGTTGAACACGAAGCGGATGTCGAAGGCCGAGCCCAGGCTGTCCTCGACGCGCTTCAGCTCGTCAGGGCCAAAACCAAGCTGCTTGAGCCGCTCGATACTGACGCCGGGCGCACCGTCCAGCGTGCCTTTGCCGACCGCAAAGTCGATGATCCCGTCGATCTCGTCATCTGCGTAGCCGAGATTGGCCAATGCCTGAGGCACCGCGCGGTTGATGATCTTGAAATAGCCGCCGCCGGCGAGCTTCTTGAACTTGACCAGCGCGAAGTCCGGCTCGATGCCCGTCGTGTCGCAGTCCATCACAAGGCCGATCGTGCCGGTGGGTGCGATCACAGTGGCCTGAGCATTGCGATATCCGTGTCGCTGGCCGAGTTCGAGTGCTTTGTCCCAAGAGGCCCGGGCACGCAACACGAGCTGCGCATCCGGGCAGTTGACGCCGTCAAGCGCCACAGGGAGAGTCCGGAGTTTCTCATAGCCTGCGGTCTCGGAGTGAGCCGCACGCCGATGATTGCGCATCACTCGCAGCATGTGCTCGGCATTGGCCGCGTAGCCTGCGAACGGGCCAAGCTCACCGGCCATCTCTGCGGATGTCGCGTAGGACGTGCCGGTGAGGACAGCGCTCAGCGCACCGCACAGCGCCCGGCCCTCATCTGAATCGTAGCCAAATCCCAGGGTCATCAGCAAACCGCCGATGTTGGCGTAGCCAAGCCCGAGCGTGCGGTACTCATAGGAAAGCTGTGCGATCTCCTTCGAGGGGAACTGCGCCATCGTCACGCTGATCTCGAGCGTCACCGTCCAGAGGCGGATGGCATGCTCGTAGGCTGCGCAGTCGAAACCGTCCTTCTTGAGGAACTGCAGCAGGTTGATCGAGGCGAGGTTGCACGCGGTGTCATCGAGGAACATGTATTCCGAGCACGGATTTGATGCGCGGATCTGGCCCGATGCAGGACAGGTATGCCAGTCGTTCACCGTGTCGTGGTACTGCATGCCCGGATCGGCGCAGGCCCAGGCTGCATGGCCGATTTGCTCCCAGAGATCACGCGCCTTGACAGTCTCTGCAACGGAGCCGTCGGTTCGCTTGATCAATTCCCAGTCGGAGTCGTCCTCGACCGCCTTGAGAAACGCATCAGTGACCCGAACCGAATTGTTCGAGTTCTGGCCGGAGACCGTGAGATAGGCCTCCGAGTCCCAGTCAGTGTCGAACACCGGGAACTCTATGCGGGTATGACCCTGTTCGGCGTACTGCAGCACGCGCTTGACGTAGCTCTCCGGGATCGCAGCCTTCCGGGCATCGCGGATGGCGGTCTTGAGCTGCGGGTTCTTCGCCGGATCGACGCGCCCTTCGGGCAGCCCGTCCCAGGCGTGGATCGCATCGAAGATCGCATTGAGCTTGGCCTCGTGCATTTTCGAGCCGGCGACGAGTGCGGCCACCTTCTGCTCTTCGCGCGCCTTCCAGTTGATGAACTGCTCGATGTCCGGGTGATCCATGTCGCAGATCACCATCTTGGCAGCGCGCCGCGTGGTGCCGCCTGACTTGATGGCACCGGCCGCCCGATCCCCGATCTTGAGGAACGACATCAGGCCGGAGGACTTCCCGCCGCCGCCCAGCGGCTCGTTCGCAGCGCGCAGCGAGGAGAAGTTGGTGCCGGTGCCCGAGCCGTACTTGAAGAGCCGGGCTTCCCGGGTCCAGAGATCCATGATCCCGCCGTCGTTGACGAGATCATCCTTCACCGACTGGATGAAGCAGGCATGGGGTTGGGGATGCTCGTAGGCCGACTCCGAGCGGACCAGCTTTCCGGTCTTGAAGTCGACGTAGTGGTGGCCCTGGCTTGGTCCATCGATGCCGTAGGCCCAGTGGAGCCCAGTGTTGAACCATTGCGGCGAATTGGGCGCGGCCATCTGACGGGCCAGCATGAAGCGCATCTCGTCAAAGTAGGCCTTTGCGTCGTCGACCGTCGAGAAGTAGCCGCCCTTCCAGCCCCAGTAGGTCCAGGCACCGGCGAGGCGGTCAAACACTTCGCGTGCCGACGTCTCGCCGCCAAAGCGTGCATCTTCAGGCATCGTGTCGAGCGCCTGTTCATCGGGCACCGAGCGCCACAGGAATTCCGGCACGCCCTTTTCGCGCACCCGCTTGAGACGGCGCGCAACACCGGCCTTGCGGAAGTATTTTTGCGCCAGCACATCAGAGGCCACCTGGCTCCATGCTTCCGGCACATCGAAGTCTTCGAGGCGGAAAATCACCGAGCCATCCGGGTTGCGGATTTCCGACGTCGCCTTGCGGAACGGAATCGCATCGTAAGGCGACGTGCCGGCTTTGGTGAAACTGCGCTCGATCTTCATATTTTGTCGTCCCTCGTTCCGCGCCGCCTTCGAGCGGGCACTCAATCGCTACGGAGGCTGCTACGCCACCGGTCGGACGGGCTTTCCCATCCACACAGGTTCTTTCGTCTGTTCCCCACCACCCGAAGATCGGGCGACCCCTAGATGCCGGTTTTGCCACCAGATATTGTGTGCTCGCCAACCGGAGCCCCACTATTGTGAGGGTGCATCGACTCGTCAAACTCTTTTTCGTTAAAATTCACATATTTTGTGCTCGGTACGAGTTGATGCGCAAGTTGTTGTGAAACAAAAGAAGAACATCTCATGACTTGTGGTTGTGCAAATTACGGGTGTGAGCGCAGGAAGACTGCTTGCGTACCAGCGCGTTGTGGTGGCGGATTTTTCGGCCACACTTGATGAGGAGAGCTGGCACACACACGTGGCCAACGAGCTGTCTCCCTGGTCTAAGACCCAAGCAGGCGACAGTGCGCCGGCAATGCCCGAAATCTGCTTCGATCGACTATGCCGAGCCGCCCGAAGAGGACGCGCCCGTCAGTCGGCGGCGATGCGTCTCGCGTCGTATCGGGACGAAGCCGATTTTCTGGTACAGCCCGAGTGCGCGCGGATGATCGAGCGTGTTGGTGTTCACCGTTACGCGCTCCACGCCGGGCAGGTCCCAAGCCGTGTCCACGGCTGTTGCAAGCAGCCAGTGTCCGAGCCCCAGTCCGATGGCCTGCGGCACGAGGCCGAAGTAGGCGAGGTCGCATTGTCCGGGCGTGCCCGCGTCGAGGAGGAAGAAGCCGCCCGGCCAGCCATCCACCATCAGCGTGTAGAGAGACATGCCCGGTGCGCCGAGCCATGTCGCAACGTCGTCTTCCGGCTGGTCGGTGATGTCCGTCCATTCGTGAGCTGCGCCGACGGTGCGATACAGATACAGGAAGTATCCGACCGGAGGTTCCGTGGCCCTCAGGAGGGCGGTTTGCTTGCCAGTGGGTGCTGCGGGGATCGGGACGCGGGGCCGGGTCGTCATCTCGAGAAAGGTGACGACGTACTCGATCTCGTCGCCAGGGGCAGCCGGAGAGGCCATGGTTCAACCTGTTTCGACCGCGAGGTCGGGGTAAGCGCCCCACTCGACCCAGCTGCCATCGTAGAGGGCGTTGCGCGTGTGGCCCATGCGTACGAGAGCGAGGGTTAGGATTGCTGCGGTGACACCGGACCCGCAGGTCGTAACGACCGGTTTCGTCAGATCCACGCCTGCGTCCTCGAAAATCTTCCGGGTTTCTTCCACGCTCTTCATCGTGCCGTTTTCTGTAAGCAGACTTTTGAAGTGAACGTTCATCGAGCCCGGAATGTGCCCGGCGCGCAAACCCTCACGCGGCTCAGGCGCATTGCCGCGAAACCTCTCTGGGGAGCGCGCATCTACGATCTGTTCATTTCCGAGTTTGGCGGCACTTGCCACCTGCGTCACGTCGCGCACCATCGAGGCGTCGCGCCGGCCTGTGAAATGGCGTTCACGCGGATCCGGTTCCATGTCCTCGACCGGGCGCCCCTCCGCCTGCCATTTCGGCAGTCCACCGTCGAGAACGGAGACTTCTTTGTGGCCGAAGATGCGGAACATCCACCACACGCGGGCTGCCGAGTAGATCCCCTGCTGATCGTAGACCACGACGCGGTGCCCGTCGCCGATGCCCATCTTGCGCACGCGGCTCACGAACTTCTCGATCGGAGGCAACATGTGCGGGAGGGGCGAGTGGCTGTCGGCAACGTCGTCGATGTCGAAAAAGCGGGCCCCGGGAATATGCGCGTCACCGTAGAGGGTGCGACCATCGCGCCCATCGGTGGGCAAATAGAGTGAGCCGTCCAGCACACGAACGTCCGGCGCGCTCAGGCGTTCGGCGAGCCAGTCAGTCGAGACAAGGAGTGTTGGATCGCTGTCGGGCATCTGTGATCGTCCGGACTGTGGATGTTCCCAGATCCCTAGACCAAAACCACGCCAAACTGAACCCGTTTGATCTCGCGCTGTCGAAGTGCCCCACGCCGATTGTGCAAACCCATTGCATCGCCTGTTCACGTCAGGCTGAGGCTCAGGCGCTATTGCCTGGATTTACCCGCAGCGATCGCCGTGCGTTGCGCGAGGGCAATCCCGCCCAGCACCAGAACCAGCGCCAGCGCGTGATACCAGCGAAACGATTCTCCAAGCAGTGCGACGGCGAGCCCGGCGCCGAACACGGGCACAAGATTGGCGTAGACACCAGCGCGCCCCGGGCCGATCAGATCAACACTTCGCAGGAAGAACAGCTGAGCGAGGCAGGAGGGGAAGATCGCGACATAGAGCGTCACAAGCCAGCCCTTGCCTGTCGGCCATTGAGTGGTGGTGTAGGCTGCTTCCAGTAGCACCGGCGGCAATGCGGTCACGAGGGCGATCGGTGTCATCAGCGTGAAGAAGGCCCGACCGGGTATGTCAGGCCGCGCTTTCAGAAGAACAGCATAGAAGGCGTAGAGGGCACATGCACCCAGCATCATCAGATCGCCCGTCGCAACCCCTCCCGCCATTGCGCCGAGGGGATTCCCGCCAGTGGACAGAAGCACGACGCCCGCGATTGTCAGCGCCACGCCCACGGCCTGGGTCATCGAAACCCGGCTGCCATCGGACAGGAACAGTCCGATGAGGACGAAGACGGGGATCGAGCCCTGCAGGATGCCCACGTTCACTGCCGTGGTGTGCAGCGACGCAAGGTAGAACAGGAGATTGAATCCGGTGAAGCCTGTGAACGCCATCACACATATCCGCCCGAAATGTTGGCGGGCAGTTGCGAGATACGCCAGAGCCTCGCGACCGTAGAGGCTCCACATCAGCGCCGCCACGATCACCCATCTCAGAAGCACCAGCTGAAATGGCGTGACCTGGTCTGCCGCGAGCTGTGCTGCAATCGTGTTCCCAGCCCAGAACAGCGCTGCCAGCGTGAGCAAGAGGGAAGGCATGTCGTGGGCGCGGCCAAACGCGCGTGTCAGGGCCTGGAACATGGGTTCTCCGGCTGGAAGGGCGCTCGAGCCATATCAGTCTGTCGCCGCAGCACAAGCCAACAACGTGATGGATCAGGTGTGCAGCACGACAGAGTTCAGACGAGGAACATGCTGACCCGTCGGTTCTGCTTGCCCTTCTTCTCGACCTTGCCGAGACGAACAGTCCCGATCTCGGCGGTCGAGTGCACATGGGTGCCGCCGCAGGGCTGCAGGTCGATGGTCGATGTGCCTGTGCCGATCCGGACGAGTCGTACCCGACCCTGCCCCACTGGTGGCTTGACGGTCATGGTCTTGACCATCTCGGGTTTGGCCATCAGCTCTTCGTCGGTGATCCATTCGGTGGTGACTGGGTGATCGGCGGCAATCAGGTCGTTCAGTTCTGCTTCCAACGCTGCCTTGTCCTCGGGCGCTTCCGGCATGTCGAAGTCCAGCCGGCCCTTTTCGGACGAGATCGCTCCTCCCGTGACCGGCAAGGGGATCACGACGGAGAGCAGATGAAGACCTGTGTGCACCCGCATGTGCCGGAGCCGCGTTTCCCAGTCGAGGCGCGCGGTGACCGTCGCACCCGCGGGCGGCAATGAAGTCCCTTCGGTCGGGACATGCACCACCTCCTCCGGCCCCTCGCCCTTAACGGAGGTGGTGATTGAGATCTCGCCACCTTCCCAGACCAGTACCCCACGATCACCGGGCTGCCCGCCGCCAGTCGGATAGAACACCGTGCGGTCCAGGATCACGCCCCCCTGGTCGTTCACCGCCGTGACAACTGCCTGACACTCGGTCAGATATGCATCCTCGCGAAACAGCGGCTCGGTCATTGGTTGCTCCCCTCGTTCAGTTGTGCCTTCGCTCGCTCCAGGAGCGAGAAGACTTCCCCACCGCCTCGGTCAACTGGCGCTCCCGAAAGACTGGCTGCTTCCGGGCGTTGGTGTCCCGATGGCATCGGCGAACCTCGCATAGACCTACACCGTCTCATTCAGCAAGCGGATTTGCCTGTGTTTCTCAGCGGCGGTCTTGTCGATCAGCCCGGCCTCTCTGTGGGACTTGGCCGTCAGCCGATAGGGCCCAATCGGAACTACTGGCGCCGTGTGCATCTGTGATCCGGGTCGTGGGAGCGGTGCTGTCACGTCTCGGGGGCTGTTGCGGACATGCTGTCGTCGAGCTTGGCGCCAGAGCCTGGAAAGGAGCCCTTCAGGTGCAGGTCTCGTTGCGGGAACGGTATCTCGATGCCCGCTGCCTCGAACTTCTCGAGGATGTCGAACCGGATGTCAGAGGCCACGTTCAGCACCCAGTTCACATCGCGCAGAACGCCGCGGATCTCGAAGTCGACGCTCGAGTCGCCGAAGCCCGTAAGGATCACGTACGGTGCCGGTCGGCGCAGCAGCATCGGGTGCGCCTGGGCCGCCTCGAGCAGGAGTTTCTCGACCTTGCGCATGTCCGAGCCGTAAGCGACGCCCACGGGCACGATCAGCCGGCCGTGAGAGTTCGAATACGTCCAGTTCGTCACCGTCCCCGAGATGAGATCCGCATTCGGTACGAACATCGACGAGCGGTCGAACGTCTCAATCTCGGTCGAGCGGACGTTGACCTTGCGGACATAGCCATGGTGACCGCCGATCTCGACCCAGTCGCCGGTCTTGATGGGACGCTCGATGAGGAGGATGATGCCCGAGACGAAGTTGTTGACGATCGTCTGCAGGCCGAATCCGATGCCGACCGAGAGCGCCCCTGCAACAATCGCAAGGTTGGAAAGATCGAGACCCGTGGTCGAGACTGCCACCAGGACCGACACGAACACGCCCAGATAGCCGACGCCAGCCAGCACTGCCGAGCGTCCGCCGGGATCGAGAGTTGTCAGCGGCAGTACCGACCGGCGCAGCACACTCTTCAGCGAACGGGTGAGCATGTAACCGATCGTGAAGACCAGTACGAATGTGATAAAATCCGTGGGCGAGATGACGACGTCGCCGACACGAAATCCCTCGACCACGTAAGCCCAGAGCGTATGCAGGTCGGCATAGTCAGCGCCCCAGATCAGAGCGAGCGCTGGTGTCGCCGCACATGCCAGAAGGAACGCAAACATGACTGGAATGAGCTGCAAGCCGTTGCTGGTGCGTCCCTTCGATCCCTTGCGGTCGACGATCCCGATCAGCGAACAGGCGACATCATAGAGGAGAATGCAGAGCCCGATGACGACGCCACTCAGCACAACCGGGTAGATCGCGAAGCGTGATGCCCCGAAGTAGCCGGCAAATGCGAGCAGGGGTGCGATCAGTGCCGCAATCCGAGCAATGATGCGGGCCGCTCGTCCAATGCCGTAGAGTGTGCTCCCGGTCTCCGCGTCGGCATCATCATCTGCTTGACCGGCGATCTCCGCTCCCGGCTGCTGCTGAGGGGTACTGCCAATGCCGGATGCGCCGATGAAGCCCCAGAGCGCTGCAGCCGCGCAGGTCAGAAGCCCGGCGTTCAGCACGTTGAGCGCTTCGATGGAAAGCCCGATCTTGTCCCCATTCTCGACCAGGGCGCGGTCGAGCCCGACGAGAGCCATCAATGCGACGAGCCAGCGATGAGCGCGCCGCGCCGGCGCATTCTCCAACGCCGACAGCCGGACGGAAGCGGCGCCGGGTGCGAAGTAGGCACCGCTCAACGCATACGCCCCGATCACGAAAAGTAGCGCGCTGGCCAACGCTTCGATCAGCGTCTTCCCGGTGAGGCCAATGAAACCGCTGTAGAACAGGCCCGCCATGATAATCATCACGCCGAGAACCGGCATAACCAGTCGTGCGAGAGTGATCCCGATTCCAAGTGCGAGACGCCTGACGGCAGTTTGCGCGGCCTCGGCGGCGTTCAGAAGACGTCTCACCGACCATCGCCTGAGCCCGACGGCGACCCCCAGTGCAACGACCGCCAGCATCGCGGGCAGGATCACCCGGTCCAGCAGAACATTGACCTGATCCCGTAGCTCTAGCCGGTGTGCGGTTTCCTTTTTTATTTTTTGCCACACGCGGACCAGCGATTCGGCCGCCAGCGTCATCTCGTCGAAGCGCAGCGGACTGCGCCCGCGCGTGAGGAGCTGGTCCGTAAACCTTTCCCGGCGCTGCTCGATGGCGAGGTTCATCAGCGCCCGACCGCGGGCTTCGGCTTCCCTGATACGCTTCTGCAGTGCCTCGAGCGGTGCGATCAGATTGTTGAGATCGATGCGCCGCCGCGCAGTTTCTGCGGACTCTGTGGCGCTGTCCTCCGGCGCGGGTCCCAGCACCTCGCGCTGAGCGAGAAGAGGAGCGAGTTCGTTCTCCACACTTTCCGCCACCGGTGCGAGGGAGCGCCGTCGCGCCTCGATCTCGAGGCGCAAGGTTTCCAGTTCCGTCGTGGTGATCGTCCCATGCGCCAGACGCTGCTCTACCAGGTCGGCTTCAACGGAGAAGCGCTCGAGCATCGACGCGGGCGTTTCCGGGTCAGTTTGCGCAGGAGCAGCGCCTGAGGCCAGAACGGCCAGACAGACGAAGATGGCACCGAGGAGATTGCGAAGACACGCCATGCCTGTTCGATACCGCACGATTGAGCGGCGCGCCACCGAATGCACGTTGTCCCGGCTCGCAGTGTCAGGCGTCCTCGAACACCTCCGGGACCTTGCTCGTGGCCGCATCTTCAAGCCATTCGGGAGCGGGCAGGCCCTTCTCGCGCAAGAACGCGGGATTGAAGATCTTAGACTGATAGCGGGTGCCATAGTCGCAGAGGATGGTCACAATTGTATGCCCGGGTCCCAGATCACGGGCGAGCCGGATCGCTCCGGCGACGTTGATCCCCGTCGACAGCCCCATGCAAAGTCCTTCTTCGCGGAGCAGGTCGAAGACGATTGGCAATCCCTCGGCGTCCTCGATCTGGTACGCGAAGTCGACCTCAAGCCCTTCAAGATTGGCGGTGATCCGGCCTTGCCCGATACCCTCGGACAATGACGTCCCCTCGGCCTTGAGTTCGCCGTGCGCATAATAGTTGAACAGCGCCGCGCCCATCGGGTCGGCGATTGCCACCTTGATCGACGGGTTCTTTGCCCGAAGCGCCGCTGCGGTGCCTGCGAGGGTTCCTCCTGAGCCGACCGCAGACACCCAGCCATCGACGCGGCCCTGGGTCTGCTCCCATATCTCTGGCCCCGTCGAGTCAATGTGGGCCTGCCGGTTGGCGACGTTGTCGAACTGGTTTGCCCAGATCGCGCCGTTCGGAAGCTCGGCATCCAGCATTTTTGCGAGGCGTTCAGAGTAGCGCACGAAATTGTTTGGATTTCTGTAGGGTGCGGCAGGCACCTGCACCAGCTTCGCTCCGGCGAGTCGGAGCATTTCCTTCTTTTCTTCGCTCTGGGTCTCGGGGATCACGATCACCGACTTGAAGCCCATGGCCGCGCCCACGAGGCTCAGACCGATCCCTGTGTTGCCGGCGGTGCCCTCGACGATAGTGCCGCCCGGGCGCAATGCTCCCTTCGCGATTGCATCACGGATGATCCAGAGCGCAGCACGGTCTTTCACCGATTGTCCAGGGTTCATGAACTCGGCTTTGCCGAGGATCTCGCACCCTGTGAGTTCCGATGCCTTCTTCAGGCGGATCAATGGCGTGTTGCCAACCGCGTCGGGAAGATCCTTGTAGATGCGCATGAACCCCGAGTCCTCTCAGTGATATCAGGTGAAGTACACCTAGCGATGCGCGCTCCTTGCCACAAGAGCGCTGCATCTCCCGATCACATTGCTGTCCTAAGTCCAGAGCGCGCGCAGGCGGTCCCGGTTGGCGTGGAGCCAGAAGAGCGAAAGGATCACAGGCGCGTTGTCGATTTCGCCCGACGCCACGCCAGCCATCGCCTTGTCCAGCCCCACGGTGAAGGCGCGGATGTCCTCGTCTTCGCTGGCCAGCCCGAACAGCCCGCCGGCACCAGCCAGATCTGCCTCGCCCACCAGTGCGGTGATGTGCTCGGCGGCAACACCCGGTGTCGGGTAGTACCCGGTGATCCGTTCGATCCGACCGATCTCCAGGCCCGCCTCCTCCATCGCCTCCCGGCGAGCAGACTGCTCGGCGTCCAGTTCGAGATCGATGCGTCCGGCCACGGTTTCTATTCCCCATGGATTGGCATCACCGCGCGCGTGCATGGTGGCCCGGAACTGCTCGATCAGCAGCACTTCGTCACGCACCGGATCGTAGGGCAGAAGCGTCACCGCATCCCCGGACATCCACGCCGCACGATGGATCGGACGGGACCACTCACCGTCAAAACGGCGATAGCGCACAACATGCTCCTCCACGGCAAAGTGCGCGATGTAGGGACGGTCGATGGAGATTTGCTCGATGTCTTCGGGACTGTGCGGAGACCGAAGTGGTCCTGACACCGGTGCCGTTCGCTTGGCACGGACCCGCATCCGCGCGCGGGTCATGATCCCCCGCCAAAGGCTGTCGATCTCGTCGACGCCGATGCGCCCGTAGTGCGCCATCAGCTCCCGGGTTGCCTCGATCGCAACGGGCTTGTCCTCACGCTGCCAGGCCGAGAAATCCCACGGACGATCGTGCCCATTGGCTTTTGCGGTTGTTCCGAAGAAGCGTGTCTCGCGCGCGCCTTGAGATGTTTCGACCTTGATCGGGTGCAAATCGTACTCTTCGGCCTCGAAAAAGCTCAACCGCGCCCGATCATCCTGGCTGAGGTCCAAGGCAAGAACACCGTCGGCGGCCTGCCCGGCTTTCTCCGCAAGATGTGGATAGGCTTCGTCGCAGATGCACAAAGCTGCATGTCCCGGTGCGCAGGCCGGGATCAGCGTATCATCGCGCACCTCACGCCCGAGCACGACCGAAAGCAGCTCCCTGTCGCGCAAAGTTCCGAAAAAAAATACTTCGTTCATCGTCTTACCCTGAAATTTAACTGGCCAAACTCGACCGGAACCACACATCATTTTAACGCACCCACACATGATGTCACTGAACAGCGCGTTTCGCGCTTGCCAGCGGCTCAAACTTGAAGACGAGTGATCTGCATGCAACACCTTTCAGTGATCCAGTTGGGCTTTGTGCACGTAAAACCGGCAAGCACCTGTCGGTATGTTGGGCAATAATGGCAACTCATCTCCTTCCGAAGATCTTCTCTCGGACTATGCACGGGGCGCATCCAGCCCGGGTACGTCCCTGCTTGTCGCTGCGCAATTGAGTGTTGCTCCCGAGGGCCGGGCAACCGTGGCAGCCTTTGAAGAAGCAGGTGGTGCTTTGCTCGACGCAGAGGCGCCGGCAAACTTGGCCGAAGACGCGCTGGACCGCGCGCTTGCGTCAATCGCAGAGGCAACCGTGCCGCAGAGGCCGCCGCAACCGAATGAGGCATGTCCTCTTCCGGTGCCCGTTCTGAACGCGATTGGGCGATCGTTCGACGACATTCAGTGGCGCTTTCAGTTGCCGGGTGTGAGCGTCTTCGATCTGGATGGATTTGGTGACGAACAGGTCAGCCTCATGAGGGCGAAGCCCGGTGCTCGTCTGCCGCGCCACACCCATGAAGGTTTCGAGATGACGCTCGTCCTCCAGGGTGCGCTCAAGGATGACGGGGAAGAGTTTCGCGTCGGGGATGTATCGATGAACGATGAAACTCACGATCACCGACCCGAGATCCTCGGACCTGACTTGTGCTACTGCCTGATCGTGCAGAGCGGCCGTCTTCGCTTCACCGGCACGCTGTCGCGTGCGCTGAACTACTTCGTGCGCTAGTCATGCGGAGGCGCGAGTTTCTGCTTGGTGCAAGCGCGTTCACCGGATGGTCGGCGAGTGTCGGCTCCGTACAGGCAGTGACCAGTGTGCAGCGGACATTCCGCATCTTGCGTGATGGTTCGGACATCGGACGCCACGTCCTGTCGGCGCGACTCAGCGATGCCGGGTTCGAGATCGACATAACGATCGACATAGCCGTCAAGATCCTGGGCATCACGGCGTATCGCTATGAGCTTGAGAACCGCGAACTCTGGAAGGATGGCACCATCCTTTCAGTGGAAAGCCGGGTCAACGACGATGGCGACGAGGCCTATGCTGTGGTGCGGCGGGAAAACGAAGGTCTTGTTGTGGACGGGTCTGGCTACTCGGGTGCGGTTCCCGCCGAGGCCGTGACCACCAGCTACTATGTCAGGGACTTCCATGTGCGGCGCCCCTGGGTTTCGACACAGACCGGAAAACCCTTGAAGGTCGAGGTCGGCCCTCTTGCGGGGCGCGATGGTTGGGTCGATGTTCGCGGTGAACTCGGCACGAAGCTCGGCTACGACGCGCGGGGTGAGTGGGTCGGTTGCGAGTTCGATGCGGGCGGTGAACCGGGACGCTACGAACTTCTCGAGGACACCGGCCAGATTGCGGCGCTCTGGACCGCCGCTTGAGCGTCTTTCAACAGATCATGCGGCCTGATGATGGCGCGGTGTGGATCACGGGCGCCTCCGCCGGCATCGGCCGTGCGGTCGCCGAGGAATTCGCCCGCCGTGGCTGGACCGTTTACGCGACTGCGCGAGGCGCGGACGCACTGGAGAAGATGGCAGACGAAAGCGATGGCCGCATCATCGCGGTGCCCGGGGATGTCACGAACGCCGAGCACATGCGCAGCGCGGTCGCACGTATTGCCGAGGCAGGTCCGCTCGCGTTGGCAGTCCTCAATGCCGGTATCTACTTGCCGATGCGCGCACAGAGCTTCTCGGCAGCGGCCGCATGCAAGACGTTCGATGTCAATCTCGGTGGGGTCGCAAACGGGCTGGAGCCAGTGCTCGAACACATGATCGGGCGAAAGGCGGGACATGTTGCGCTGGTGGCGTCGGTCGCCGGCTATCGCGGCCTGCCGAACGCACCCGCCTACAGCGCCTCGAAGGCGGGTCTGATCGCCATGGCGGAAGCCTTGGCGATGGACTTGGTCGATCTCGGTGTCCGGATCTCCGTAATCAACCCTGGCTTTGTCGAAACCGAAGCCACGTCGGTCAACGATTTCGAGATGCCGATGCTGCTCCAGCCCGACGATGCCGCACGTCGGATCGTCGATGGGCTGGCGCGTCCCGGGTTCGAGATCCGGTTCCCCGTCCGGTTCGCGCTTCTGTTGCGCGCCGTCGGTCTGTTGCCAAACCGGGCGTACATCTGGGCTGTCAGGAAGGCGCTCGGCTGGGACCGGATGGAGTGAGCTCCGGTGGTTCACCTGTGACTGCCGCTCGATCGAGCGGGAAGTTCCACATCATGGCCACGGCGATCAACTTGAGCACGATCGGCACGCCGGCATAGAGCCACGACAGCGTGGTCAGAGCGGTCGGATCGTTGGTCTCTCCCGCGGCAAACCCAACATAGCCCAGGACCACCAGCGCGAGCCCTGACGACAGCGCGACCGATGCCTTCGTCGCCACTTGCCAAAGCGCAAAGAACAATCCTGCGCGCTCGGCGCCGGTGATCCGGGTATCAAGTTCGACCACATCTGCCTGGATCGCCGGTGGCAAGGTCAAATCGGCGCCGAGCGCGAGCCCTGTGAGGACACACACGGCTGCGAAAAGCCCAATGTCGCCGGTGGTCAGGAACAGGGCTCCGGAGAACACGACGCAGGAATAGGCCATCGCCCAACCCCACGCGCGGTGCTTGCCGATCTGCGCAGACACCATGCCCCAGAGCGGCACGCCGGCTATCGCCGAGACGAAGTAGACCACAATCAGCCAACCAGCGGCGTCCGGGTCCCCCAGGCGGTCGGCGACGAAGAACAGGAAGAGGGTGGCGGGCAGGCCGTTTGCGGCACCATTGACAAACCAAGCAGCCAACAAGCGTCGAAACGGTGCGTTGGCCGCGAGCGCTCGCATCCCTTCGCCAAAGGTTGGTCGTTTTGTGCTTCGTCCCGCCCGGTCAGGTGTGACGAGCACGGTCACGATCACGCTGAGCGGCAAGAACACGACGAGCGCCACGGCGATGGCCCGCAAACCTTCGCCGCCGCCGCCGGCAACAAAGTAGACGATCGTCGTCAGTAGGGTGCCGACCAGCACCATCGCCTCGCGCCATGCCGTCACATGCACGCGACCGTGGTAATCGTCCGATAGTTCCGCGCCCCAGGCGGCATACGGGGTCTGCGCCATTGTCCAGCCGACCACCACCAGAGCCAGCCAGAACACTGCGTGGCCGAGGCCAGCGTTCTCGGGCGGCACAAAGGCCTGCCAGGTTGCGATCAGGATCACCGGGACGGCCGCCGCGAGCCAGACGCGTCTGCGTCCCCATCGAGGCGGTGTGCGGTCCGAGAGCCAGCCCATCAACGGATCGCTCAATGCGTCAAAGAGCCGGATCGCGAGCCAAGCAAATCCGATGGCTGCGAGATCAACGCCGCGCTCGGCCACGTAGAACGGTGTGACGTAGGTGAACAGGGGCAGGTACAGCGCCGCCAGAGCGATCGCAGGCAGCGCATAGGCCACAAGTATCGGAGTTTTTGGTCTCATTGCGCAAGAACTGGCCCGCAGGTGGCTGCGATCAAGGTGCGCTGCCTAGACAGAGTCGGTGTTCTGGCCACCCTTGCGTTGCTTGAACTTCACCAGCAGCCAGTGTGCGCCCTCGGTAACCACACCAACGAACGCGGTCGCGCCAAGCGACGTCACCAGGAGCGGGATGTTCAGCACCTGCTCGAACAGCGGCTCCACAGTCTGTCCGAAGACGTTCAGGAACTGGTCGAAGTTCTTGATCACGTTCGTGAGGATGGCATTGCCCACCATGCCCGCCGTGAACATCACACCCGCCAGGAAGATCGAGAGCGCGCCGACCCAGATTCCGTTGGCGATTGCGACGATCACGCCCCAGCCCTGACGCACTGCCAGATTGAAGAATCCGGCGAACGCCCCGGCGATGGGTCCGAGTGTTTCCATCTCTGGAAGTTCATCGATTAACTGGACTGCTTCAGGCCTCGACAACGACCAATTCGCTGCCCATGCGACAAGTAGGGCGCATAGTATGCGGAAAACGATCATCGCCCAACTGGCCTCCGTTCCTCACCTTTGAAGTGTTTAACACCCAAAAGATTTCCGAACGGTGGACTTATCTCCTAAGCACGGCGCAAGGTCAATTGACACACATCGGTTGTCTCCGCCGCGAAGCAAGCTGCACAACTTGTGAGGTAAAAGTTCCACATTCGACGGAACCTTTCATCAAATCCAAGCTGAGCGATCTCGTCCCAGCGGCAATTGAAGCGCTCGTACCAGGCCCGCAGGGTCCGCGAGTAGTCCTTGCCGAAACGCAGCGTTCCAGCCAGTTGAAGTCCCGCCGCCGTGATCTCGCGTTGCACCGCTTCAGGTGCGCCGAGCATGCCGCCTGGGAAGATGTACTTCTGGACGAAATCCCCGCCGTGCCGGTAGCTCTCGAAAAGATGGTCCGCAATGGTGATCATCTGGATCGAGGCTTGTGCGCCCGGTTTCATGCGCTCGCGGACCGTTTCGAAGTAGGTGGGCCAGTAGCGCTCACCCACCGCTTCGAACATCTCGATGGAGGCGATCCCGTCATAGGTGCCCCGCTCATCCCGGTAGTCCCGGAGCACGATCTCGGCCCGCTCCGCCAGTCCAGCCTCGAACAGCCTTTTTCTGGCGAAGTCATGTTGTTCACGGCTCAGCGTCAATCCCGTGACACGCACACCGCGTTCGCGAATGGCGTACTCGGCAAAGCCGCCCCAGCCGCAGCCGATCTCCAAAACGTGTCCGTCGGGCCCGATGTCAAGCCGGTCGCAAATTCGAGCGTACTTGTTGGTCTGGGCATCCTGCAGTGACTCCCGCTGGCCCGAGAACAAGGCCGCAGAGTACGTCATCGTCGGATCGAGCCAGAGACCGTAGAAATCGTTACCCAGGTCGTAGTGGTGGGCGATGTTGCGCCGCGCGCCGCGGCGGGAGTTCGCCCGCAGCCAGTGGCGCAGCCGCTCGTAGGCGCGCACCAAGGCGATACCGCGCAGGTTTCGACCGACCTGTGAGTTGTTGCGCAGCACCACGTCAAGCAGTGCCTGCAGGTCGGGGGTGTCCCACCACCCGTCGAGATAAGCCTCGGCAAAACCAAGTTCTCCATCCCGAACCATCCGCGTGAAGAGCGCAGAATTCTTCACATTGATGTAGACCTTGGGTTCCGTGCTCACCGCACCCTGGGCGGCAAATGCTCGCCCATCAGGCAAAGTCAGCACGATGCTGCCTTGTTCGACATTCTGAATGATACCGAACACAGTCTCCGCCCATCGCGGGAGATCCTTTTGCCCTTTCATGGACTCGAACGCCATGTTCGCCATTCCCACCTTTCTCTCACCCCTCTTTACTCAGAATAGGATTTTCCTGCGTCTCGAATCAATCCGCTCGACTTGACTTGAGCGGTGAAGGCGTTCGTGTCGTTACGTCAACTTCAATCGTTCTCTAGCGCGTTGTGTGCTGATCACCCGGTGCCCAGTTCCTTGTCCGGATACGGGCCTCGGTACCGGTTGAATCTGGCACCCTTTCGCCAAAGTCGAAGCGCTTGCCAGTGGATCGCAATGATCACCTTCAACGTCATCAGCGGGTGGCTCAGCCATTGCCGCAGGAGCTCACCATCAGTCAAAGGACGACGTTCGCCGGTCTGTGTTGCGATGAGGCAGGGGCCAGACGCATCGTGCTGGCGAATTCGAAGGGCAAGGCGTTCGTCCGGCGAGCGGATCGTGAACCGGTAGGTCTGATCCATTGCGATGAACGGAGAGACGAAAAAGGCCTTCTGCTTTTCGTGACGGTGAGCGCCGTCACCCGTCTCGCCGGCGCTGACAACGTAGGCATGCTGATCGCCAAACGTGTTCTTGACCTCGTAGATCACGCTCTCGAGCCGGCCTTCCTGGTTTTCGCAGAAGTAGACCGAGAGCGGATTGAACGCATATCCCAGAAGCCGTGGGAAGCTCAGCAGCCAGATCCGACTGGGATGCGGGCGCTGATGCGCCGCCAAATGTGCCTCTACCCAGGGTCGAAGCGGGCCGCCGTCCCTCGGGCCGTGATCTCGCAGGTGCACCGACATGAGCCCCGGGCCATTCAAGGACAAGACCCTGAGCCCCGCGCAGGTCTCGCCCAGCCGGTCGATGTCCAAGAGCAGGGAGAACACCCGGTAACGGAACTGATGCGTGAACGGCGCCAAGCGCATGTGCATCACATGCCCCTGATAGATGCACCCGTGCGGGCTACTCTGCGGCATGTGCGGCCACGCCGGCGAACGGGGTGCCGGTGTCGCGGATCCAGTCGGCCTGTGCGCCCAGAGCTGTCGCCACGCGCAACCCTGCGCGCAGACCGTCTTCGTGGAACCCGTAGCCAAGCCAGGCACCTGCAAACCAGACGCCATTGCGCCCTTGGATGCTGTCCATGGCCGCCTGGGCGGCGAACGAGGCCGAGTCGAACAACGGATGCGCGTAGATGAAGCTCCCATGCGTGAGGTTTGGATCCGGATCGAACTCAGGATTGAGGCTGACGAAAAGTTCGCGGTTCGCCGGGATGCCTTGGAGGCGGTTCATCCAGTAGGAAACCTGGGCCGGTCGCTGGAAGTCTTCCGCGGCACCTTTCGAGAGGAAGTTCCAGCTCGACCAGACGCGGCGGCGCCGGGGCATGAGCTTGGGATCGGAATGCAGGATTGCGACATTCTCGGATGTCCGGAAGTTCGCGAGCAGCGCCGTCTGCTCCGGATCAGCGCCGTTCAGAAGCTCGCGCGCATCGGGTGCATGAACCGCGAGGATCACCTCGTCGAAGGTCTCCGTGCTGCCGTCATCGAAGCGTACCACGGGATTTGACGCGCCTTGATCTATGCGGACTGCGCGCCGCTCGAGGCAAACCTGTCGATCAAGTTGCGCAACGAGCTTGTTCACATACTCGCGCGAGCCCCCCTGCACAGTTCGCCAGCGCCGCGCCGGATCGAGGCCGGTCATCAGATCATGGTTGCAGAAGAACCGCACGAAGTGCTCTGCCGGAAAGTCGAGAACGTCCCGGACGCAGGTCGACCAGATCGCCCCACCCATGGGCAACAGGAACCGACTGCGGAACCAGTCCGAGAAGCGCCGCTCATCGAGCCATTCGTCAAGCGTCAATCCGCCAAGACGACCTTCATTCAGGTCTCGTGGAGCAATCTTCGTGAAGCGGAGTATTTCACGAAAGCCACCGAGGAATCGCGGATCGAAGGCGCGCCATCGCTGTGCGAAGATCTTGTCCAGCCCGTCGCAGGCGTACTCCATCTTCCCGCCATTCAGCGAGAAGCCGAACGACATGTTGGACCATCGCGTCGGCACATCGAGATGTTCGAAAAGAGCGCTCAGGTTCGGATAGTTGTGGAAGTTGTAGACGATGAAGCCCGTGTCGACGGGTTGCACGCCGTCTGCGAACTCCACATTCGCAGTGTTCGCGTGCCCACCCGGCCGGTTCTGCTGTTCGAAGACGTGTACGTCATGCGTCTTCGAAAGGGCGAGCGCTGCGCCGAGGCCGGAGATACCCGCACCAATGATACCGATCTTCATGCCTCGACTTACTCCGATGATGTGTTTTGCTGGATCGATATCACGCGCTCGCCAAACCTTGATAGGCTTCGAGCGCGCGCTTGCGGCCCTCGGATAGCGCAATGACCGGCTCGGGACGTTGATCGGCTGGTGTCATCGCCCAACTGCGCGGTATGGCGTCGTAGAAGGCAAGGGCGTCGCCTTTTGGTGCCCGCCTGCCTTCGGCTAGGAAGCGTTCGCGGTACGCGCCCTGCGGATCGAACTTCGTGGCTTGCAGCTCGGGATTGAAGATGCGGAAGTAGGGTGCCGCGTCGGGGCCAGAACCTGCAACCCATTGCCAGCCCATGGCGTTCGATGCCGGATCCCAGTCGACAAGACACTCTTTGAACCACGCCTCACCGACGCGCCAGTCGGTGAGCAGGTGTTTTGTCAGCAGGCTTGCCACCAGCATTCTCGCGCGATTGTGCATCATTCCGGTCACGTAGAGTTCGCGCATTGCCGCGTCGATCACATCTATTCCGGTTGTCCCGCGGCGCCAGCATTCGGCGTCGGGATTGTTCTGGCGCCACGGAAATCCGCCCCAGTTTTCACGCCAGCTGTCTGTTTCGAGATGGGGTGTGTGAAAGATCAAGTGATAGGCGAACTCGCGCCACACCAGTTCTTTCATGAAGTGTTCGATCTGCCCCGTCACCGAAGCTGGCATGATCTCGATTGCGCGCTTGGCAGCGTGCCAAATCTGGCGCGGCGAGATTTCGCCATAGGCGAGATTCTCCGAAAGACCTGATGTCGCGTTCAGGTCCAACCGATCGCGATCGCTCTGGTATCGAGCGATCTTCTCATCGAGGAAATGTCCAAGCCGCGCCTGCGCCGCCTCTTCTCCGACGCGGCAATGCTGTGCAACGACGGTGGCACCTCGGCCCATCTCGGCTCCGAGCGCCCAGTCGGAAAGCGCCTCACTGTCGGGCCAGTTATCCGGTGCGGCGAGGTCACTTGGCGGAGACAATGGGGCGTCAACATCACGGTCTCGAACGGCGCGCCAGAACGGGGTGTAGACGCGATAGAAGCCCCCGCTCCCCGTGCTGACGGTCCACGGCTCGAACAGCAGAGACCCGTTGACGCTGAGCGGTTCGACCCCGTCCACCGCAACCGCCGACTTGATGTCCCGGTCGCGCGCGGTGGATCGGCTGTCATAGAGCCGCGACCACACGACGGTTTTGGCGCCCGTCTCTTGTGCAAGACGTTGCAACTCATCCAACGCGTTCCCGCGGCGCAGGATCAGCCTGGAGCCACGCGTCTCGAGTGTCCGAGACAGATTCTCGATGCTTTGAGCAAGACGCCACTTCGGGGCAGCGCCGTAGCTTTCCTCGATCACTGGATCCAGAATGAAGACGGGGACGACCGGACCCCCGCGTTCCAAAGCCTTGGCCCAGCCTGGGTGATCGGCCAAACGCAAATCACGACGCAGCCACAAAAGCGTGGCTGGGCGGTCTCGGTCGGGTTTTGAGCGAGCTTGTGGCTTTGACATTCGGGCGTGGTATTTGTTTCCACGGAGATACGCCTGCCAGAGGCATTCGGATCACTGCCCGATTGCGGCGGTAATTTCCAATAAAATTTTCAATAAGTTGCAAGAGAAGGTCCGGCTGCCCAACTGTGTAGAGCAGCCTGGTCTAGACCTCGAGCAACGCCCGAACCTCGGCCCAGCAAAGCGGATCGTGGGCAACCTTGTCACGGTTGAACACGTCGCCAAACCCAAGCACACGGTCTTGAACGCGCACCAGCACCACCGGATCGCCTCCTGTGAAGGGGCAAAAGGCATTCTCTGCCGTGCCGCTGTCGATCGGTTCGCCCCGAACGTTGGGCTCGTGGGGGTTTGCGCGGTGGGGCAAATCGAACTCGTAGTGCGATTGCACATACGGATCAGCCATGCCCATCGCCCTCCAACGGCGCACAGAGTCATGGCCCAACAGAGCGGCGACGTAGGCGAGTGCTGCTTCGCTCACCGGCAGGCCATAAGTCGCGATCCGACTTGCGACGGGTGCATAAAAGGCATCAGCGGCTGAGAACGCCCCAAACAGGAACGCGCCTTCACCTGTACCGCGAGCTCGAGCGTACTCCCAAAGTTCGTCGAGACGTGCCAGGTCCGCGCGGACGTCATCACCAACCTCAAAGCCTTCATAGGCGCGGCGCATGTTCATCGGACAGGCACCGCGCAGCGCCGTGAACCCGGAGTGCATCTCGGCAGCGACGGCGCGCGCTGCGGGCCGTGCGCGATCACCCTTCGGCCAGAGCCCGGCCTGGGGGTGATACTCATGCACGGTCTCTGCGATGGCGAGACTGTCCCAGACCATCCGCGGGCTTTGGGTATGGTCGGTGAAGGCCAAGGCCGGCACGGTTCTGGAGGGCGCGATTTCGCTGAGCAATGCATCGAAAGCGGGTGTGCGCATGTGAGCGTGTCGCAGTGTCGCAGGCAAGCCAAAGGCATCGAGCAGCAGCCATCCGCGGAGCGACCAGCTCGAATAGGCATAATCACCTACAAACAATGTGAAATCCATCATCGCCTCCCGAGTTTGTCTCATTCTGGCGGGTTGCCAACGTCAGATGCAAATCAGGAATTCTGAAGGGCAGCAACACGACTGTGAATGAGTGTGAGATGCGCCGGGTGAACCGATCCCGCACTCTCTCCGTACAACCTTGCATAGACCTGCTCAAAACTCACAGGCAACGCACGGGGTGCGACGATGGGAGACGTAAACGACAGCCGCAATTCGGTGATCTCTCGGCAAGCAATGTCGGCAGAGCTGCTCGACGCCGATGTTGAGATCGACCTGGCCCGGCGCTGGCGCGACGAACGCGACGAGGCAGCGCTGCATCGACTGGTCACTGCATACCTTCGGCTCGCGATATCGATGGCATCGAAGTACCGCCGCTATGGCGCTTCGATGAACGACCTGATCCAGGAGGCCAGCATTGGTCTCATGAAAGCAGCATCGAAGTTTGATCCTGACCGCGGTGTGCGCTTCTCGACCTATGCGGTCTGGTGGATCAAGGCGCAGATACAGGACTATGTGATGCGCAACTGGTCGATGGTGCGGACGGGTTCCACCTCCTCACAGAAGTCGCTGTTCTTCAATCTCCGCCGCGTGCGTGCCAAGATCGAGCGCGAAAGTGCGGGGGGCTCGAACGCCAGCGAAATCCAGCGTGAGATAGCTGAGGAACTCGGTGTACCCCTCCGCGATGTGGAGATGATGGAGGGCCGTCTTTCGGGGTCCGATCTCTCACTAAACGCTCAGCAGTCCGGTGAGGACGGCCGGGAGTGGGTCGAGGCGCTTGAAGATGAGGCACCAGGTGCGGAACATTCGGTCGCGCGGTCTACGGATATCTCGAAGGCTCGTGGGTGGTTGACCGACGCCTTCGACGCGCTGACGGATCGCGAGCGTGTCATTCTTGCGGCTCGCAAGCTGCGCGATGAACCGGAAACGCTCGAGACGCTTGGCCGGCAGTTCAACCTGTCTAAGGAGCGCATCCGGCAGCTCGAGGCACAGGCGCTCCGCAAGATGCGCACGCGGCTCGAACAGGTTCACGGATCCGCGGTGACCGAGCTTGCAGCGACCCTCTGAGTGACAGCATCTCGGCCGACTTATCCGGCCGAGAGTTCCTTCCCGCGGTCGCGTGCCGCGACAACGGCCTCGCGCATCAGTTCGGCGAGCCGCTCATCCTTCATCATGACACCTAGAGCAGCGGCCGTCGTGCCGCCCGGGCTGGTCACCTGAGATCGCAAGATGCCCGGCTCGACGCCGGATTGCGCAGCTAGACGCCCTGCGCCCATCACGGTCTGCATCGCCATTCGACCGGCAAGTTCGGGCGGCAACCCGACGCCTGCACCTGCGTCGGCCAGGCATTCGATGAGGTGAAAGACATATGCAGGGCCCGATCCCGACAGCGCGGTGACCGCATCCATGAGCTCTTCGTTGTCGATCCAGTCGACCATGCCGGAATGCGCGAGCAGCGCATCTGTCAAAGAGCGCTTGTCGTGCGGCACATGATCGTTTGCGCAACACACCAGCATGCCGTGGCCGATGGCTGCGGGCGTGTTTGGCATACACCGGATGATCGGTGTTGGCCCCGGCAGCATCTCGCCCAGGGTTGCGATGGTCGTCCCGGCCGCGATAGAAACGAACACCGCGGGCCCGCCGGCAAAGCGTACATACGATGGCACGACATCGCGCATGACCTGTGGCTTGACGGCGAGCACGATCAAGTCGGGCGCAAGTTCTGCCGCCAGCTCTTCCGGGTCTCCGACGGCGTTTGCACCGGCTTCGGCTGCACGCACGCGCAGCGCCTCGTTCGGCTCGACCACGTGCACATCCGGCGCAGGTGCCGAGCTGAGCCAGCCCTTCAGCATCGCAAAGCCCATGTTGCCGCAGCCGACAAGCACGAGTTTGGTCATCGCTCTTCTCCCTGTAACGCGTTGTCCTCGCCTTTGGTCTTCAGATCGGACCGCTCGGCGAACCATGGCCAGGCTTGATCCTGCGCACTGATCACCGCGGGCTCTGCCGGCCAATCGATCGCGAACGCCGGATCATTCCAGCGAAGACCGTCAGCCTGGCCAGGCATGTATGATCGTCCCATCTGGTAGAAGATTTGGGTGTCGGGCTCCAGTGTCAGAAATCCGTGCGCCACGCCTTCAGGCAGGTAGATTGCCTTCAGCGACGCCGCCGTGAGCTCGACAGCAATCGAGTTTCCCTGATGCGGCCCCGGCCGCAGATCGAGCACAACATCCCAGGCGCTGCCGCGGATCACGCGCACGAGTTTGGATTCTGCGAATGGCGGCTTCTGGAAGTGCATGCCCCGCAATGTGTGACGGGCGGTGTTCGTCGACAGGTTCACCTGCGTGGGCGTGAAATCGATCCCGGCCCGCGCGAACTCATCCGGACAGTAGAGCCGGGCGAAGACCCCGCGTTCATCGTGATGAGGCTCCGCCTCGACCAGTACCACGCCATCAAGCGCTGTCTCGTGAAAGATCACAGCAGCGTCACTTCCGGGACTGCGGTCAGGAAGCGCCCGCCCCAGGCGCTTATGGCTGCATGTTCGCCACTGATCTCAGCCGCCAGGTTCCATGGCAGGATCACGACGAAGTCTGGCTTGCGTTCATAGAGTTGAGACGGGTCGAGCACCGGGATGTGCGAGCCTGGCAGCAGCTTGTTCTGCTTCTCGGGGTTACGGTCGACGACAAAGTCGATCTGGTCTCGCGACACGCCGCAGACATTGAGGAATGTGTTCCCCTTGGCGGCGGCGCCATAGGCTGCGACGCGCTTGCCTTCGGCATGGGCGCTGGCAAGGAAGGCCTGGAAACCAGCGCATATCTCGCGGATGCGTGTCCCGAACGCCAGATAGGGCTCTGCCGTATCGAGACCTGCTTGCAATTCTTGCGTCCGCACAAGCGCCAGACGTTCTGTCTCTGGAAAATTTGACCCGGCCATGCCTGCGTAGACCCGGAGCGAGCCGCCATGGGTTGCGAGCTGCTCGACATCGAAGACCGCCAGTCCCACCGCGCGCAACAGGCGCTCGACGAACAGCAGCGAGAGATACGAGTAGTGCTCATGATAGATCGTGTCGAACTGAGCACCTTCCATCAGCCTGAGCAGGTGTGGAAACTCAAACGTGACAATACCCGCCGGTTTGAGCACGACGGGAAGCCCGGCGACGAAGTTCTGAATGTCAGGCACGTGCGCGAGCACGTTGTTCGCAGCGATCAGGTCAGCGCTGTATCCCCTGGCGCGCAGGCGTTTGGCCGTATCTAGGTCGAAGAAGGCCACCTCTGTGGGCACGCCCTTGGCCACAGCCAGTTCGGCGGCGTGCCCGGCGGGTTCCACGCCGAGGACGGGGATTGCCCGCGCCGCGAAATGCTGCAGCAGGTAGCCGTCATTGGACGCGATCTCCATGACAAGGCTGTCGGCATCGAGCGCAAAGCGTTCGATCATCGCCTCCGCGTAGCGCTTGGCATGCGCAACCCAGCTCTTCGAGTAGGAGGAGAGATAGGCGTAGTCGTGGTGAAATATCGCACCGGCATCGATCGTTTCGGTGGTTTGTACCAATCGGCACGCGTCGCAGACCATGACCTTGAGGGGCCAGCTCCGTTCCGTCGCGATGGCCTCATCGGTCGGCGGAAGGTAGCCGTTCGCCAGGGGTGTCGCGCCCAGATCGGCGAACACGGTGTCGAGGGGGGCCTTGCAAAAGCGGCACGGGGTCATTCAGGGGACCCTTGTCGTTGGGCAAATCGTTCGATCTGATCGTCCGTAAACTGGCACATGTCACCACCGGCCCGCCAGTGAGAGTACCACTCAGCCGTCCATTGGATGGCTTCGGCAGGAGGCAGGCGATTGCGCCACCGGAGTGTGGTTTCCGCGGCACTCGGATCCACGGACAGAGCGTGCATTTCCACTGGACCTGCGCGGCGGTCACGGTTCCAAGGGGTTTCAATGCCCAGGGCAGTGTTCATTGCGACTGCCACCTCGGCAACGGTCAGGGGTGACGCGTCCAGCGCAGGGCCGAAGTTCAGCGCATTCGGCGCTTGCTTGCCCTTGGCGAGTGCCTCGAGGTAGTCAATGTATCCCGTGAGACAGTCGAGCACGTGCTGCCAGGGCCGGGTCGCGTCCGGATGTCGCAGGATCAGCGGCGCACCGGCAAGAGCTGCCCGCACGATGTCTGGCACGAGCCTGTCTTCGGAGAAATCCCCACCGCCGATGACATTTCCGCCGCGGGCGCTCGCAAGCGCTGTCCCGCGCTCGGCAAGAAACGCTTGCCGCCAGCAGGCGGTCGCGATCTCGGCCGCGGCTTTCGAGGCGGCATAGGGATCGTGTCCGCCAAGCCGATCACCCTCCACGAAGGGACGCCCGCTCTGGTCGTTCTCGTAGACCTTGTCCGAGGTCACTACCAGAACGGCGCGCACCCCGTCACACCCGCCAAGCGCATCCATCAGGTTCACCGTGCCCATAACATTGGTGGCAAACGTCTCAACCGGATCGCGATAGCTTCGGCGCACCAGCGGTTGCGCTGCCATGTGCAGGACCAGTTCGGGCGCCGCTTCCGACACCGCCCGCCGCACTGCAGCGTGATCGCGCAGGTCACAAATGAGAGATGCGGGCGTTCCCGGTTGTGCTTCGGCACCGAGCAATCGCCACAGGCTGGGCTCGGTCTCCGGTGCCAGCGCAAGCCCTGTGATATCCGCTCCCATCTTGGCCAGGAGGCGGGTGGCCCAACCACCCTTGAAGCCCGTGTGGCCGGTGACGAGCACGCGCCGATCGCGCCAGAATTCAGGATCGGGCACCGTTCAATCCCAAATCTTCCAGGGCGCGCCGCCTGACCAGAGTGTCTCGAGATGGTTCTTGTCACGCAGCGTGTCCATTGGGTGCCAAAAGCCGTCATGGCGCCAGGCCATCAGTTCACCATCGGCCGCAAGGCTCTCGAGAGGCTCGCGCTCGAAATATGTTGCGTCGCCATCGATCCGGTCGAGCACCTCACGGTTCAGAACGAAGAACCCGCCGTTGATCCTACCCTGGTCCCCGGGCGGCTTCTCGACGAAGCGCCGGACCTGGTCCCCTTCGGTTTCGAGCGCGCCATAGCGACCCGGCGGAATGACACTGGTCACCGTGGCCGCACGTCCATGCTCGCGGTGAAAAGCAACCAGTTCGGTCACTTTCACATCGGCAACCCCGTCGCCATAGGTCAGGCAGAAGGTGTCCCCAAGGTACGGCGCCACGCGTTTGAGCCGTCCGCCCGTCATCGTCTCGGGTCCTGTGTCGACCAATGTCACGCGCCACGGCTCGGCGAACCGCTGGTGGTACTCGATCTCGCCGGACACAGCGTCGATGGTCACATCGGACGCGTGCAGCACATAGTTCGCGAAGTACTCCTTGATCATGTATCCGCGATAGCCGAGGCAGATCACGAAGTTGTTGAACCCATGAGCCGAGTAGATCTTCATCACGTGCCATAGGATCGGCCGGCCACCGATCTCGATCATCGGCTTCGGGCGCAGGTGGCTCTCCTCCGAAATACGGGTTCCCAGCCCACCGGCCAGAATCACCACCTTGACAGCGTCTTGCGCCATGCTGTGCCCTATTCCCTGTGCCGGATTACGGCTTATACATCATCGGTCGGCGGGTGCCAGACCCGCGACCGGCAGGCGTTGGGGCATAACCGGGCAGGAGACGTTTCATGACAAAGGACAACAGGCATGCGGGTGCGCTGCTCACCGATTGCCTTCGCGCGCAAGGCGCTCGTCGGATATTTGCCGTGCCGGGTGAAAGCTATCTGGCCGCTCTCGACGGTTTGCACGACGCCAATGACATCGAACTGGTGCTTACCCGTCACGAGGGAGGGGCCGCTTTCATGGCGGAGGCCCATGGCAAGCTGACCGGCGAGCCCGGCATCGCCATGGTCACACGAGGCCCCGGCGCTACGAATGCCTCGATCGGTGTGCATACCGCCATGCAGGACTCGAGCCCGATGATCCTGTTCGTCGGCCAGATCGCGACATGGATGCGCGACCGCGAGGCGTTTCAGGAGATAGACTACCGTGCGTTTTTTGGTCCGATCGCCAAATGGGCGACCGAGGTCGATGATGCGGCGCGTCTGCCCGAGATCGTCAGCCGCGCGTTCTCCGTGGCCTTGTCGGGCAGACCCGGGCCCGTTGTGATTGCTCTTCCGGAGGACATGATTTCGGGTCCGGTGGACACCTCGGCAGGCGCAAGGGTCCGGGTGGCACGCCCATGCCCCGAACCCGGTTCAATCGACGATGCGGTGGGAATGCTCGCAGCGGCCGAGCGGCCATTGGTCCTTGTTGGAGGCGGTGGCTGGACCGAACGCGGTCGCGCGCTGCTGAAAACCTTCGCCGAGGCGGGCGCACTGCCCGTCGCCGCAGCCTTTCGGTTTCAGGATCTGATGGACAATCACTCGCCCTGCTATGTGGGCGATGCAGGTGCGGGCATGTTCCCGTACATGAAGGAGCTGCAACGAAACGCCGATGTGATCCTTGCGATCGGACCGCGGTTTGGCGAGATGACGACGGGTGGCTACGAGACACTGGTGGCACCGGATCCCGCCCAGGATCTCATTCACGTGCATGCGTCCGATGGTGAGCTTGGCAAAATTTACCAGCCAAAGCTTCCGATCCATGCCCACCCCGAAACCTTTCTCGAGGCGATTTCGGCCGCTGTGCTGCCGGCATCTGACACTCGATCTGCATGGACGGCGCAGGCACGGGCACAATACGAGGCAGGGTTCGCCCTGCCACCCCAGCCAGGCGGGCTCGATATGGGGGCGGTGATGCGTCACCTGCAGGAGGTGCTGCCGGAGGATGCGATTCTCACCAATGGTGCGGGCAACTTTGCGATCTGGCCGAACAAGCTGTTCCGGTACGGGACCAAGCAAAGGCTTCTGGGCCCGCAGTCCGGCGCCATGGGATCAGGCATTCCGGCCGCGGTCGCCGCGAAGGCCGAGCATCGAGACCGGACGGTGGTCTGTTTCGCCGGTGATGGCGATTTTCAGATGACGGGGATGGAGCTCGGTGCGGCGCTTCAGGCGGATTGTCAGCCGATCGTGCTGGTGTTGAACAACGGGATGTACGGGACCATCCGGATGCATCAGGAGCGCGAGTATCCCCATCGCGTTTCAGGCACAGCGATCACCAACCCGGACTTCGTCAAATTGGGTGAGGCGTTTGGCTACCACGCCGAACGGATCGAAAGCACGGATCAGTTTGCACCCGCCTTCGAGCGTGCGGTTGCGTCATCGAGCGGCGCGCTTCTGGAACTGATGATCGATCCCGAAGCAATCACGCCGCGTGCAAGCCTGAGCCAAATCCGAGGCAGCGCTTAGACCTACGTGATGTGACAACTGTCACGGCATTTCCGCATGATGCCTGTGCCAGGATGCACGTTCACGCATTCGCGAACGGGCTCTAACATTCGCCTCGTGCCGCCGTGGTTGGAAGTTTCGCTCACTTTTCGGACGGCACACCTGGAATGAGTGCCCCGGGATCTTAGACCGGATCCATTTAAGCTGGACCTATTCGGTTTCCGGGCCTTCGGGCCCGAAAATTGCGCCGGAGCACGCGAAAATTTGAAGGAGTAGTTTCAGTGCCCAATCAAAATGCCATCGGCCTTTATACAGACCTGACAAACAACAGCGACAACTTCGTTGCCGACGCAGCGGAGGCGATCTCACTCAGCAACGCCCACCCGGATCTCATCTGGTCGGGTCTTCACGCTCTCAACGGCAACGACCTGATCACGCGTGATCGCACTGGCTCTTACGCCCTCGGGACCTATGCCGAGTACTATGACAACTTTAATGTCAACGGCGGTGAGGGTTTCGACACGGTCAGCTACTCGCTTGCGCCTACGGCGCTCTTCGCCGATCTGCTGGCCGGTGTCGGCGAGATCGATAACGCAGATGGCAAGCTCTACAAGGACGACACCTATGAGAGCATCGAAGGCATCTGGGGCACCCACTTTGATGACACGATCTTCGGCGACAACGGTGACAATATCATCAAGGGCCTGAACGGCAATGACACCATCAACGGGCGTGGTGGCGTCGACTTTATCGAGGGCGGCAATGGCGTCGATCAAATCCTCGGCGGTGATGGAGGCGACGTCATCTTCGGCGGCAATGACGGCGACAACATCTGGGGCGAGAATGGTGCGGACCACATCAATGGCGAAGGTGGGGCCGACACGATCCATGGCGGCGCTGATGGCGATGTGATTGACGGTGGCTCAGGCTCGGACACCATCAACGGCGATGGCGGCGCCGACACTATCGACGGCGGTGGTGACGGAGACAACATCGACGGTGGATCGGGTAACGACACGATCTATGGTGGCGAAGGCAACGATAACATCGACGGCGGCTTCGGCTCAGACCACATCACGGTGGGACACGGTCACGATGTCGCCGAAGGTGGTTGGGGCTCTGACACGTTCTATATCGGGACCGAATTCGGCAGCAACTGGATCGACGGTGGTGCGCAAGCTGACAAGGTCGTATACGAGGGCGATCAGGAAGTCTTCGTCGATCTCTTCAACGGGAGCGCCTCCCGATCCGGCGGCACCGATACGCTGATCAGCATTCGTGACGTCGAGACGGAGGGTGGCAGTGACACCGTCTGGGGCACCACCGGCTACAACTCGATCAAGACCGGCGGTGGAGCAGACACGGTGCTTACGTTAGGTGGAGACGATTTCGTAGATTCCGGCTCTGGTCACGATGTGGTCGTCGGCTATGGCGGCAACGAGACAATCATTGCCGGGACCGGCAACGACCATGTCAGTGCGTATGCCGGTGACGACACCATCGACGGCGGCTGGGGCAATGACGAGATCGACGGCGGTGAAGGTGACGACACCATCGACGGCGGCTGGGGCAAAGACGAGCTCGACGGCGGTGAAGGTGACGACACCATCGACGGCGGCGCTAAGGCCGACCTGATCATCGGCGGTGCAGGCTACGATGCTCTGACTGGCGGCGGCGGGGCCGATACGTTCCTGTGGAATGTCGGCGATCATGACGGTTATGCCGACACGATCTCGGATTTCAATGGCAACTCCGACTTCCTCGCCTTCGGTGAGGGCTTCTTCGGCCCTGGAGTCATCAACCTGTCTTCGGTACTTTCGGCCCATGACGGCTGGGGCGGTACCGTGATCATGGCTGATTCTGCCGAGGCCGGCTCGCAGTTGCTGGCAGTGGTGCTGAACGGAGGTCAAACTGCCGCGATCCAGCAACGCATCGCCAATGGCTCGATCATAGACGTCGACGTGAACGATGCGTTCTCTGAGGCATCGGACGAATTCCAGGTACTCGACAACGACTCGCCTTTCGGGCGGGAAGATATGGTGGATCAGCTCCTGTTCTGATCCGCCGGCAAGGCAGCACGGCTCTGGGAAACCGGGGCCGTGCATCTCCTCAAGTGCTGACTCATGCCCGCATTGGGAAGCTGCCCGCCCCGAACGTTGAGGATAATCCAGTGGTGGGCGCGGCTGGGATTGAACCAGCGACCCCTACGATGTCAACGTAGTGCTCTCCCACTGAGCTACGCGCCCGTGCGGGGGAGGTTCTATGCCTCCGCCTGCTGGGGTGCAAGCTCTTTCGCACTGCCACAAATGGGGTGCACTGACGGTCCGATGACACTACAATACCACAGATGAATGCCGAAGTGCCCTTCCTGCTGGCTGAGCCGCACGAGCTGACCTCGAACGCGGTGTTCAGCTCGCCGCACAGCGGGTCGGAGTATCCGGCCTCGCTCGTTGCGCGCACGCGCCTTGAACTGCTGCGCCTGCGCGGCTCGGAAGACGTGCTGGTGGATCGTCTGTTCGCAGCAGCGCCAGACTACGGAGCACCGCTGATTGCTGCGACCGCCCCGCGTGCCTGGGTGGATTTGAACCGCAGCCCCGATGAACTTGACCCCGCGTTGATCGAGGGGGCCCGGCCGGCCGGGCTGAACCAGCGTATTGCCGCCGGGCTTGGCGTGGTGCCCCGGGTGGTGGCGGAGGGCGCTGCGATCTACGACGGCAAGATTTCGCTCTCCGAGGCACAGGCGAGAATCTCCAAGTCTCATGCGCCGTATCACCGTAAACTCGACAGTCTGCTGTCGCGCGCGCGCGGAACATTCGGAACGGCGGTGCTGTTCGATTGCCACTCGATGCCGTCCGAGGCTTTGCGCGCAGCGCCGCGGGTGCGCGGTAAGTTGCCCGAAGTCGTGCTTGGTGACCGTTTCGGTGCAGCGGCGGGTCGTGCGGTCATAGCCCTCACGCAGCGTGCTTTCGAGACGGCAGGATTTACAGTGGCACGCAACGCACCTTTTGCGGGCGGCTACATCACCCAGCGATATGGCCGACCCTCGCGAGGTCTCAATGCAGTGCAGATCGAGATCGACCGCGGGCTCTATCTCGACCAACGCCGCCTCGAACCGAGTGCTGATTTCGATGATATCCGCGAACGGTTAACTTCGGTGATCAGCGAGCTTGTTTCGATCTCCGCGGGCCTCAGCGGGATGGCTGCCGAGTAGGCTTCTCGAACGCAGAAGACGCCGTTTGTGCCGCGAAACGAAACCGTGCAAAAAAAAGGCCGCGTTACCGCGGCCCAAGTCTAAGGGAGGAAACGCCCAGGAAGGGCGCACGATGCATGGCATCGCTGGGATCATGTGTACGAGTGCGGCGCACAAAATGCAATAGTGCAACGCAGCATTTCATTAGGTAAATTTAATGGTTGCGGGATATATGTTGCACATCGGTGCCACTTGCAACGAATGCCACTACCGCAACGCGCGTCCACGAATGATAGCATCGCGGCCGTAGCGCCGACGGATGTCGTCTGCGGCAGATTCGGCACGTGCACGCACAGCGGCACCATCGTCGAACAGCGTTCCCGATTGAGATTCCACACTTGCAGGCTCCAGCGTGCCGATTCCGACGCCGATCAACCTGAACGGGCCCTGGCCGGCTTCCCGGCGCAGCAACTCCTCCGCAGTCTGGTAAATCGTATCCACCGAATTCGTCGCATCCGAAAGGCGGGATTGCCGCGTCAATGTCCGAAAGTCCGCCTTCTTGAGTTTCAGGATGACGCTCCGCCCGCCGATCGACTTGCTCTTGGCACGATCGGATGTCCGCACGGCAAGCCGCCAGAGATGCCCGATCAACCGGTCGAGATCGGAGATGTCCTCCTCGAACGTGGTCTCGGATGACACGCTCTTGACCGGCTGATCCGGATTGACCCGACGCTTGTCGATCCCATGCGCAAGTTCGTGCAGGCGGCGTCCCATGCGGCCATAACGCCCGACGAGCTCATCCATTTCACGGGTTCGGATGTCTGCGTTGGTGCGCAATCCATCAGCTTCCAGGCGATCCGCGAGCGCCTTTCCGACGCCCCAGATCGAACGCACTGGCCGGTCGGCCAGAAACGCCAAGGTCTCGGCGCGCCCGATCACCGAGTAGCCGCGCGGTTTGTCGAGATCGGAGGCCACCTTCGCAAGATACTTGTTGTGGCTCAGCCCGATCGAGATCGTGATGCCCATCTCGCGCTCGATGTCGGCCGCCAGCTTTGCCACGGTCAGCGCAGGAGGCTGACGCAGCAGGCGCTCTGTGCCGGAAAGGTCGAGAAACGCTTCATCGAGGGACAGCGGCTCGACCAATGGGGTCAACGCACGCATTCGGGCGCGAATGTCGCGTCCGATGGCATCATACATCTCCATGCGCGGCTTCACGACGACGGCGTCGGGGCAGAGCTTCAGCGCCTTGAACATCGGCATCGCCGAGCGAACACCCGCCACGCGCGCGATGTAGCAGCAAGTCGAGACCACGCCGCGCTTGCCGCCGCCAACGATGACCGGTTTGTCGCGGAGATCGGGGTCGTCACGCTTCTCCACCGATGCATAGAAGGCATCGCAATCAAGATGGGCGATCGCGAGGCGTTCGAGTTCCGTGTGCGCAACGATCCGCGGGCTGGAACAATGCGCACAGCGCACACCGGGCGTACGGTCAAACCAGTTCAAGCAATCTCGACACAGCGCTGCGGTCATACTCAAGCCTCCGCCATAAGCGTATCATAGCGTCACATTTCCGTCGTGCTGAAGAACTTTCGAGATCGTGATTCAGTGCACAGAGATCTCGCTCTGAATGGCCCTGGCCGCGCTTGCCGGGTCCGGCGCGGCCCAGACCGGGCGGCCGACTACGATGTGATCCGCTCCGGCCCGGATGGCGTTCGCTGGTGTGGCAACGCGCTTCTGATCGCCCACAGCGCTGCCGGCAGGCCGCACCCCGGGGGTCACGATGAGCTTGTTTCGAGCCTCCGAAAGCGCCCTGATCTTGGCGGCTTCATGAGGCGAGGCGATCACACCGTCAGCTCCGGCAGCCAGTGCTCTGCGCGCGCGCTCGACCGCCACGTCAGAAATGTCGCCATCGAGGATCATCATTTCATCAAGGTCCGCGCGATCCAGTGAGGTCAGAATACTCACCGCCAGAATGCGCATCTGCGAGTTGCCGCGTCCGGCGCAGGCCGCACGCACGACCTGGGGGTCTCCGTGAACCGTGAGAAAATCGAGGTCGAATGCCGCAAGCCCGCGCACGGCCTTCTCCACCGTCGCGCTGATGTCGAAGAGCTTCATATCCAGAAAAATCCGCTTGCCTCGGTCTTTGAGTTCGTTCGCAAGCGCCAGCCCGCCTCCGGTCAGCATTCCAAGGCCGATCTTGTAGAAGCTGACGGTGTCGCCGAGTCGGTCGACCAGCGCCTCACCCGCCAAGGCGTCCGGCACATCGAGGGCGACGATCAGGCGCTCGGACTGTTGACGATCTGACATGCGGCCTCCATTGCAAAGCGAGGCCATCATACGCAGTTCACACCGCGCGCCAAGCGATTGCGCTAGGGGCGCGGCACGGGCACGATCACTGGCACACCGGTGGGGGCGAACGGCCCTGCGGGCGGATTGGGCAGGGGCACAAAGACTTCGATCTCGTCGGGAACATATTCGGAGCCGGGCAGGACGCCGACCAGCGGATCAATGGTCTCGGCAAACACGGCATCGATCTCTGCTTCCCGGTCGAGCACCGCCGACAGCCTGCAATCCTGAACCTCGGGGTCGAGGGCAGGCCCGATCTCACTGCAAGTGCGTTCCATTTTTAGCCGCCAGTCGGCCTGCGTCCGGCGCAGCTCTGTCTCGAAATCCTGGAGTTCAGGGCCGGTGGCCAGCTGGATCCGGGTCGCGGCGCTTTCAATGCGGTTGGTGAGGGCCTGCAGCAGGGTGTCGGCGACGTGCTGCAGACAGGCGGCCTCCGCCTGCGCCAGACGCTCGATCCGGCATGTATCGAGGGGATCAGCATGTGTCGCCGTGGCGAATGCGAGCGCCCACAGCGAAAGCAATCTTGCGGCACGTGTCATCCGTGAGGATTAGATCGTGCGACATGATCGTCAGGTAAACACACGGCACGCTTGCAGGACAGTTGCATAAACACCACATAGAATGCGGGCGAGCCGGGATGGTCGCCCGCGATGCAGGCTGGTGCCGGGCAAGCCGATATGGGTGCCGGGCCAAGGGCGCTGAACAGGAGATAAAAATGGACTTGGAAAAGTTCACCGACCGCGCACGCGGCTTCGTGCAGGCCGCACAACGCACGGCGCTGAGAGAAGAGCATCAGCGCCTCTCGCCAGAGCATTTGCTGAAGGCGATGCTGGATGATGAGACAGGGCTCGCCGCCAACTTGATCTCGGCTGCGGGCGGCAGTGCACAGGAAGCGCAGATTGGGGTCGATGCAGCGCTCGCGAAGCTGCCGAAAGTGTCTGGCGGCGACGGCCAGATCTATCTCGATCCGTCACTGGCCCGCCTCATGGATGACGCGCAGTCTATCTCGGACAAGGCGGGCGACAGCTTCGTCAGCGCCGAACGGCTCCTGTCGGCCGTCGCTTTGGCAAAAGGGACGGAAGCCGCGAAAATCCTCGAGAGTGCCGGCGTGCGCCCTCAAGCCCTTCTGCGCGCAATCGAGGACCTGCGCAAAGGCAGAACCGCTGATACGGCATCGGCCGAGGATGGGTACGACGCGCTCAAGAAGTACGCACGTGACCTGACCGAGGCGGCTCGCGAGGGCAAGATCGATCCCGTGATCGGTCGTGACGAGGAAATCCGGCGCTGCATCCAGGTGCTTTCGCGGCGCACCAAGAACAACCCCGTTCTGATTGGCGAGCCGGGTGTCGGCAAGACGGCGATCGCCGAAGGACTGGCGATCCGGATCGTGAACGGCGATGTGCCCGAGAGCCTTCAGGACAAGCAGCTGATGGCGCTGGACATGGGCGCGCTGATTGCCGGTGCGAAGTACCGCGGTGAATTCGAGGAGCGATTGAAGGCTGTGCTCTCCGAGGTGGAGGGGGCCGCTGGGGGCATCGTGCTCTTCATCGACGAGATGCACACGCTGGTCGGTGCTGGCAAGGCAGACGGGGCAATGGACGCCTCCAACCTGCTGAAACCTGCGTTGGCGCGCGGCGAGCTCCATTGCGTCGGTGCGACGACCCTCGACGAGTTCCGCAAGCATGTCGAGAAAGATGCCGCCCTCGCACGGCGCTTCCAGCCGGTGTTCATCGCCGAGCCGAATGTCGAAGACACGATCTCGATCCTGCGCGGCATCAAGGAAAAGTACGAGGTGCACCATGGCGTGCGCATCGCCGATTCGTCGCTGGTCTCGGCGGCGACCCTTTCGAACCGCTACATCACGGATCGGTTCCTGCCGGATAAGGCCATCGACCTGATGGACGAAGCGTCGTCGCGCCTGCGGATGGAGGTCGACTCGAAGCCCGAGGAACTCGATGCGCTGGATCGCGAGATTCTGCAGAAGCAGATCGAGGCCGAGGCGCTGAAGAAGGAGACGGACGCCGCTTCGAAAGACCGTCTGGACAAGTTGGTGGCGGAGCTTGCCGAGCTGGAGCAGGAATCCGCCGAACTGACGGCGCGATGGCAGGCCGAGAAGGACAAGCTCGGCACTGCGCGGGTTCTGAAGGAGCAGCTCGACGAGGCGCGGAATCGGCTCGAGATTGCCAAGCGGCAGGGTGATCTGGCGAAGGCCGGTGAGCTTGCCTACGGCACGATCCCCGATCTCGAGCGCCGGCTCCAGGAGGCCGAAGAGAGCGAAGCCGAGGATGTCATGGTCGAGGAGGCTGTGCTCCCCGAACATGTCGCAGCCGTGGTCAGCCGCTGGACGGGCATCCCGATCGACAAGATGCTCGAGGGCGAGCGCGAAAAGCTTCTGCGCATGGAAGACGAGATCGCCAAGCGGGTGGTCGGGCAGGAGGATGCGGTGACAGCCGTGGCGAACGCCGTGCGCCGGGCACGGGCCGGGCTGGGCGATCCGAATCGCCCGATGGGGTCGTTCTTGTTCCTGGGGCCCACCGGTGTCGGCAAGACGGAACTCACCAAGGCCCTGGCATCGTTTCTCTTCGATGACGACCAAGCAATGGTGCGAATCGACATGTCGGAGTTCATGGAGAAGCACTCGGTCGCACGGATGATCGGCGCGCCTCCGGGCTATGTTGGCTATGACGAGGGGGGCGTGCTCACCGAAGCGGTCCGGCGCAGGCCATATCAGGTGATTCTCTTCGACGAGATTGAGAAGGCACACCCCGATGTCTTCAACGTCTTGTTGCAAGTGCTGGACGAGGGCCGTCTCACCGACGGACAGGGCCGTACGGTCGACTTCCGGAACACGCTGATTATCCTGACCTCGAACTTGGGCGCGGAGTTCCTCGCAGGATTGCCGGAGGACGGCCGAGCCAGCGATGTCGAGGCCCAGGTCATGGATGTTGTGCGCGGACACTTCCGGCCAGAGTTCCTGAACCGGCTTGACGAGATGATTCTCTTCGATCGCCTCTCACGGGCGCACATGGACGGGATCGTCCAGATCCAGCTTGCTCAACTGGCCAAGCGGTTGGAGCCGCGCAAGATTGTGCTCGACCTCAATCAGGCCGCGAAAACTTGGCTTGCCGACAGAGGGTACGATCCGGTCTACGGTGCCCGGCCGCTCAAGCGCGTCATTCAGAACGCCTTGCAGAACCCGTTGGCAGAGCTGTTGCTCGCGGGCACGCTGCATGACGGGGAGACGTTGCCGGTTGGCGCCGACAGTGACGGCCTCGTTCTGGGCGAGCGGGCCCGTCAGGCGGCCGAGGCAGCAACGATCCACTGAGCAATCACTGTCTCGAAACAGGACGAGTCGCGGCGCGCAGCCGCGATTCGTGCCTCAAATCAGTTGCTGCTGGCGCCATTGAAGACCGGCGCGTCGCCAAAGTCGATTTCATTCTCGTATCCGGTGAGAACGCCGTTCACATCACTGACCGCCGCGGCGACACCATTGTTGAAGACGGCAAAAACCACCATCAGTCCAAGAAGCAGTATGCCTGCGGTCAAAGCGACCCAATCTATTGTAACGGCGCCCTTTTCACAGAGTGCGAATTTTCCGAGCCGGCGAACTCCGCGGGCTGCGAGGGTCTCGAAGCGGCTGGCGAACATAACGAACGTCTCCTTGCCAAAAGCCGTGGGTGGACAACCAAAAGGCGATCGTCCAGTTGTTGCGTCAATCTATGAGTAGGCGCGGCTCGTGGTCACTTCATTGCGACACTGTGACGGTATCACGGCCAGTGGCCAGCCAATATGGATGAGGTCGGGTTGATCGGTTTCCGCACATTGCGTTTCATTGTGAAACATTGGCATTCTGTCGAAATGCGCTGACATGCCGCTTTCATCGGCCGTATCAAGAACTATCCTACTCGCGAAGACCAAGCCATTTCGGGCAGAGGACACCTATGAGCAAATTTGGAATCAGCCAGCCGGTGCGCCGGGTTGAGGACGTGCGTTTCCTGCAGGGAAGCGGACGGTACATCGAGGACATCACCCGCGTCGGCGAAAAGCGCGCCTGGTTCCTGCGTTCGCCTGTTGCGCACGCTGACTTCACCATCGACGCGTCCGCGGCGACCGGGATGCCCGGCGTCTCCATGGTGTTGACAGGCGCAGACCTGGCTGAGGCGATCGACAGCGACATCGACGCCCTCACCCTGCCCAACAGGGACGGGTCGACATCGGTTCGTCCCCGCCGCCCCATCCTGGCCATCGGCCGCGTGCGCTATGTGGGCGAGCCGGTTGCGTGTGTGATCGCAGACTCGCTTGCCGAGGCGAAAGACGCGGGCGAGATGATCGAGGTCGAGTACGACGCGCTGCCATGTGTCGTCGAGACCGCACTGGCAGATCAGCCGGGTCAGCCGCAGTTGCACGACGACGCCCCCAACAATGTCTGCTTTGACTGGGGGATCGGCGACAGCGAGGCGACCGAGGCGGCCCTCGCGGCGTCGGCCCGCACGGTCACCATGGAGGCGGTCAACAACCGCGTCATCGTCAACTCGATGGAGACGCGGGGCTGCATTGCCGAGTGGGACGGTCCGAAGCTGCGCTTCCACTATGCCAGTCAGGGTGTGCACAAGCTGAAGGAAGAAATGTGCCGCAGGCTGGGCATCTCGCAGGACGACATCGAGGTCTTCACGCCGGATGTCGGCGGCGCCTTCGGGATGAAAAACTTCAACTATCCCGAGTACTTCGTCTGTGCACATGCGGCCCGCGAGCTGGGCGCACCGGTCAAATGGATCTCGGATCGTGGTGAGGGGATACTGTCGGACTGCATGGGGCGGGACAACATCACGCTCCTGACCATGGGGTTCGACGAGAACCATCGGATCACCGCGTTCAAGACCGAATGCGTCTCGAATCTCGGCGCCTACAACTCTCCGTTCGGCGTGATCATGCAGTCGGAGCTCTACAGCCGCGTGCTGACGGGCGTGTATGACATTCAGACCGTGTGGATGGAGGTCAGAGGCGTCTATACCAACACGGTCCCGACGGATGCCTACCGTGGCGCGGGTCGGCCCGAAGCGCAGTATGCGCTCGAGCGCTTTATGGATCATGCGGCGCGCGAGCTGGGCCTGGCCCAGAACGAGCTCCGCCGCATCAACTTCATCCAGCCCGACCAGATGCCCTACAAGACCCCGACGGGCGAGAACTATGATGTGGGCGAGTTCGACCGTGTACTCGACCGCGGACTGGCCCAGGCGGACTGGGACGGGTTCGAGGCCCGCCGGGCCGAGAGCGCCCGCAATGGCAAGCTGCGCGGCCGTGGGCTTTGCTACTACATCGAATCGATTCTCGGCGCACCGAACGAAGTGGCCGACATCGAACTGACCGACGACGGCAGCATCAACCTCTACGTGGGCACGCAGTCCAACGGCCAGGGACATGAGACCGTCTACGCTCAGGTCCTGCATGAGCGGACCGGAGTCCCGTTCGAGAAAATCAATGTTATCCAAGGCGATAGCGTGCTGATCGCTGAAGGTGGCGGGACGGGCGGATCGCGCTCGGTGACGACGCAGGCCACGGCAATCAATGGAGCGTCCGACGATCTGATCCAGAAGCTGCGGCCCATTGCGGAAGAAGCGCTCGAGGTTTCGGGCACCGATCTCACCTGGTCGGACGGCGCCTGGCGTGTCGCCGGGACAGACCGTGCCGTCGATCTGCTGTCGCTTGCCCAGACGGCACGGGCGACGGGACGTGCCGAACTTGCCCGTCAGCGCACCGAGACCGAGCTGCCCGGACGCTCCTATCCCAATGGCTGCCATGTCGCCGAGGCAGAGGTCGACCCGGAAACAGGTGTCGCGCAGATCGTAAAGTACTGTGTTGTCGACGATTTCGGGCTTCTGATGAATCCGATGCTGGCCGAGGGGCAGGTCCATGGCGGTGTCGCTCAGGGCATCGGGCAGGCCATCACCGAGCATACGGTCTATGACGAGGACGGCCAGCTTCTGACCGCCAGCTTCATGGACTACGCAATGCCGCGGGCCGATGACATCCCGATGATGCCGTTCCATTCCGAGCCGGTGCTCTCAACCGCCAACGACATCGGCATGAAGGGCTGTGGCGAGGCCGGAACGGTGGGCGCGCTGGCGGCGGTCACCAACGCGGTCCTCGATGCGCTCTGGGATCAGGGGGTCCGCAAGGTGGACATGCCTGCAACCCCACTCAGGGTCTGGAACTGGCTGCAGGACGCGTCAACCGCCGCCGAGTAGCAGCGCCCGGCCAAGCCTCTGATCATGCGGGACTTTCCCGATACACGGCCCGTGCACATTCCATGCACGGGCCATATTCAAACCGTTTCACTCAAGAATGCGGTGCGCGGGCACAGCACGCTGCCCGACCGGGCCTAGCTTTCGAGCCGGCTCGCCGGCGTGTAGGGCGCGACGTTGCGGCCACCCAGACGGCGCACGCGGACATTGGCCTGCTCGGCGTGGCCTGCGAAGCCTTCCATCATCGAGAGCCGCGAGCAGTACTCGCCCACCTTCACAGACGCCTCGTCGGTGAGCACCTTCTGGTAGGTGCAGGTCTTGAGGAACTTTCCGACCCAGAGCCCGCCCGTGTAGCGCGCCGCCTTCTTGGTCGGCAGCGTGTGGTTCGTCCCGATGACCTTGTCGCCGTATGAGACGTTCGTGCGCGGACCGAGGAACAGCGCTCCGTAATTCGTCATCTTCTCGAGGAACCAGTCGTCGCGGTCGGTCATCACTTGCACGTGCTCGGAGGCGATGTCGTCGGCGACCGTGACCATCTCGTCGTAGTCCTCGGCGACAATCACCTGGCCGTACTCCTGCCAGGCCGTGCGTGCGGTTTCACCGGTGGGCATCTCCTCGAGCAGCCGTTCGATCTCGGTCATCGTCTCGCGCGCGAGCTTTTCCGAGTTCGTCAGCAGGACGGCCGGCGAGGTCGGTCCGTGCTCGGCCTGGCCCAGCAGGTCGATGGCGCAGAGCTCTCCGTCGACGGTCTCGTCGGCGATCACCAGCGTCTCGGTCGGTCCGGCGAAAAGATCGATCCCGACGCGACCGAAAAGCTGGCGCTTGGCTTCGGCGACGAAGGCATTGCCCGGGCCCACGAGCATGTCGATCGGGTCGATCGTTGCCGTGCCGAGCGCCATCGCCCCGACCGCTTGGATGCCGCCCAGCATGTAGATTTCGTCGGCACCCGCGAGGTGCTGTGCCGCGACAATGGCCGGCACCGGCTTGCCTTCCCAGGGCGGCGCGCATGTGACCACGCGCGGGACGCCGGCGACGTTGGCGGTGACGATCGACATCTGGGCTGCCGCGATGATCGGGTAGCGCCCGCCGGGCACATAGCAGCCGGCGGCATTCACCGGCACGTGCTTGTGTCCGAGGATCACGCCGGGCAGGGTCTCGCGTTCGACCGGCTGCATCGACTCCTTCTGGATTTCCGCGAAGTTGCGCACCTGGCTCTGCGCGAAGCGGATGTCCTCGAGATCGGCCTCGTCAACCTGGGCTATGCAGGCTTCCACCTCTTCGGGGGACAGGCGATAGGTTTCGCGCTCGACATTGTCGAAGCGCACGGCCATTTCGCGCACCGCCTCGTCGCCACGATAGGCGATGTCGGCGAGGGCCTTTTCGACGATCGTGCGGACTTGTGCGTCGTTTTCGGCGATGTCCTCGGCGGCTTTGCCGTCCTTGAGTATGCGTGCCATGTTCTTCCCCAGCTGTCGCGCCGTCGCTGCGGCGATCGCGCGTCGATGCCGGAACTCGCGCCTATTGTCCAGCGGAACCGCGCTCAGCGCAGGACCAGTTCGACGCGCCGGTTCAGCGCACGTCCGCCCTGGGATGCATTCGATGTGACAGGCGCCAGAAAACCGACGCCATGCGCATCCAGTCGGTTCGCACCGACACCGCGTTCGATCAGCGTATCGCGCACGGCCTCCGCCCGGCGTTTCGACAGCTCCAGATTGGCCTCGAGCGAGCCTTCGTTGTCGCTGTGGCCGACCACGATGACCGAGATCTCCTCGTTGCGCGTCATCAGCCGGGCCAGCATGTCGAGCGCCTGGGACGAACTCTCGGTGAGCTGGGCGCCGCCGACCGAGAAGTCGAGACCTTCCACCCGCACATGGCCCCGCTCGAGCAACGCTTCGTGCAGCACCCGTTCCTCCGATGGCAGGATCAGCGTCTCGGGCTGGGTTACGGCCGCCTCCTGCACAACCAGCGTGGTCGGCGGCTCGCCCGGACCGATCATCACGGTCTGGATGTAGATGGTGCCGAGGACGCGGGTGACCAGGATCGAGGCCGCCAGCCGTTCGGCGGGTTTCTCGGCGGTCAGCTGCACGAAATCGGTGGCGTCCATCTGCATGCCCGGCGCCGGGAGGATGGCCGCGCCGAAGCGAAAGTCGAAGCCGCCGCAAGCCTCGGCGCTGCAGTCGAGAATGGGCGTGAAGCTCTGCTCCGAGAGCCAGCTGCGGTAGTTCTCGGCGATGGTCGTGGTGGTCGCACTCGGATCGTCCAGTCTGAAGGCCGACCAGACGATGCGCCCCTCGATGGCGCGGGTGCCGTGCTGGTCGGCCGTGAACGGTGCGACGGGAAGCGCGTACCTATCGAACGCGCGTTCCGAATGTGCGGACTGACGGGCGCCCTCGGGCGCACCCGGATCAGGCAAGGATTGGCCGAGTGCGGGGCCGCCGGCGAGTGCAAGCGCCAGGCCGAGCCAGGTCAGTCTCATCGCTCAACGTCCTCGCGCCATGGCGTGATAGTCCGGGTTGGGCTGCATCTCCAGCGCGCTCGCCATCCGGTTCGACATGTTGAAGAACGCGGCGATCGCGACCACGTCCCAGATGTCCTCTTCGCTCAGCCCCGCATCGCGCAACGCCTGCCGGTCGGCCTCGGTCACAGTGGCGCTCGACAGCGTGATCTTCTCGGCGAAAGTGAGGATCGAATGCCCGCGGTGATCGAGCGGCGCAGCCCGCCAGTTCATCACCAGCGCCTCGCCGAGCGCGGGATCGTTGGACAGCATGCGCACCTGCGCCCCGTGGGCCACCTGGCAGTACCAGCAGCGGTTCTGGGCCGAGACGGCAACCGCGATCATCTCGCGTTCAAGCTTGCTGAGCCCGCTCTCGCCCAGCATCAGATCGTTGTACATCAGGCTGAACGCCCGGAGTTTCTCCGGCCGGTGAGCATAGGCGACCAGCACATTCGGGATCAGCCCGAGCTTTGCCATGCACTTGTCGAACAGCTCGGCCACGTCATCGGGCAGCGGCTCGGGAAGAGACAGCTCGAGTGCGGTCGGACCCATGGCGCGCTCCTCGCAGTCAGGGGGTGGCGGCGACCCGGTAGTGGTAGCGTCCCACGCGCGTCATGCCCAGCTTCTCGTAGAGCGCACGCGCCGGGGCGTTGGCTTCGGTGACCGCAAGGGTCAACCAGCGCGCGCCGTGGCGTGTGGCGAACCGTGCCGCGGCCTCCATCAGCAGAACCGCGGCACCGCGGCGCCGGAAGGAGACCAGAACCTCGATGGCATGGATCATCGCCACATCCCCGTCGACCGCGACAAAGGCCGCGCCACAGGCCCGGTCTTCGCTGCGCGACATCAGCCGCGCGGAGGGCACTGTTGTGCGCTCCATGATTGCCTGCCGGGCCGGGCCGATGCCACCGGCCTCCCAAATCTCGGCCATTCTCGCCGGCGTCATGGCGGCGGTGTAGGATTGTGCGAGGCGGCTGCCGTCGCCGGTCAGGCCCGCTGCGGGCGCCGCATAGAGCGCGACCGGATCGACCTGAGCGTAACCGTCCTCACCGAGGCGGGTGTCGAGCGCGTCCTCTCCCGGGATCAGCCGGAACATCGGCGTCTGGTTCCAGGCCCGCATCGCCTCGGCGGCATCCTTGGGATCGCCTTCGGGTTGGGCCACGGACGCGGCAGAGACGCGTTTGCCACCGCCGGCGCCACGGCGCAGCACCCAGGCGCCCTTGGTGATCATCTCGGCGGGCGGCCATGTGGCATCGATCGCCGACATGATGCGGGCGCTGTCTGGCGGAGCTTCGGCTGTGGCGTTCATCTCGTTTCCCGTGGTCACGGGCATTGCTTAGAACGCGGCCGCCGCCCGCCGCAAGGGCCGTGGCGCCTGCTCAGTTCGCACCGGGCTTGGCGCCCTCGTTGTAGAAGTCCTCGAGTGCCGCGATCGTCGCCGGTCCGAAGTCGCCATCGATGGCGCCGGTGTAGTATCCGCCATCCCGGAGCATTGTCTGGATGGCCTTTCGCGTGCCCTCCTCGAACTTCTCGGGCTGCGTGGTCATCCGCTCGAGGGTGTAGGCATGCCCCGAGCTCAGCGCTGTGGCATACCACTTTGCCGCCTCGTCGGTGTTCTTTTCGACACCATTGCCGCGTTCGAAAAGCTCACCCATGTTCTTGATCGCCCAGACATCGCCTGCATCGACAGCCTTGCGGTACCAGCGCATCGCCTCCTGGAAGTCTTTCTCCACGCCCTGGCCCTTGGCGTAGTAAAACCCGATCCGGTTCAGCGCGGGCGAGATGCCGAAGTCTGCGGCCTGGCGGAACCATTTGAGCGCTTCGGTGTAGTCCTGCTCCACCCCTTCGCCGTCCTCATAGAGACGACCGATCGAGTAGAACGACCACGGGTGATCGAGTTCGGCTGCCATGCGATACCAGTCCATCGCCTTGGCGAAGTCCTGGGGAACGCCCTGGCCGCGGGCATGCATCTTGGCAAGCTCGTGCATGGCGATGGGCAGACCTTTGTCGGCAGCCTGGGTATGCCAGCGGATTGCCTCGCTGTAGTCCTGCGGGACGCCCTGGCCGTCGCGATGCAGATAGGCCAGCGTGCTCATGGCCATCGGATAGCCCATGTCGATGGCGCGGTTGTACCAGATCCTGGCCGCCTCGAAGTCCTCTTCGACGCGGTAGGCGCGCCCGAGCTGGAAGGCGAACCGCGGGGTTGCCGGGTAGGCATCGGTCGCCCGGCGGCAGGCGGCAATGGCCTCGCGCGGCGCGATTGATGTGTAGTACACGCCCTCGGTCGTGCCGCCCGGATCTTCGGGGTGGCCTGCGAGATAGTCGCAATCGTGCGCGGCAGGCACCTCGACCTCGCGGGCTGTGTCGTCGATGGTGACCTCCTGCCCGGTGGTAAGCTGCGCCAGCGCCGAGCGGGCGAGGACCACGTGGAAGTCGTCATCCTCGTGCCCGTGCCGTGCCAGGAAGGCGCGCCACGCGGCATCGGTTCCGATCTCCTTCACAAGGGTGAAGTCGGCCTTGATCGGGCTCTCCTGATCAGGCGCAGGTGCGAGCACGAGATTGGCTTGTGCCTCGGGAGAGAAGTGAAACTCACCGATGAGTTCGTCGTAGTAGGCGGGTGTCTGCGGGTGGGCCACCGACATTGCGAGGCGGCGCACATCGCGGCGCAGCTCGACCGCCAGCGCACGAACGCCTAGGCCGGGTCGCTCGAGAAGCGGGATCAGCGAGCGGGTGAAGACCGAGTTCGGGTCCGGATCACTGTCATGCAGCCGATCCAGCGCCAGCTGCCCCGCGCCGGCCGAGAAGATCACGAAGGTGCCTTCCGGCGCTGCAATGCGCCCGAGGCCGCGGGTGCGTCCGAGGCTGCGCGTGTTGCCGAGCGAGAACGGATTCTCGCGACAGGCATCGACGATCGCCAGGCTGATCCGTGCCCCGCTGCTCCGGAGCCGGTCGAGTGCGTGGCTCAGGCCGATGGATTCGGTTTTCAGATAGTTGGCCTGCGAAAGATCCACCTGCGGAATGTCCACGGGCAGCAGATAATTCTCGCCGTCGATCTCGACGCCATGCCCCGCATAGAACATCAGCGCGACGTCGCCTTCTTCCAGCTGTGCTGCGAACTCTTCGATGTAGCGGTTCATCGAGCGCCGGTCCGCGTCGGTGATCGAGGTGACCTCGAAGCCCAGACGGGTCAGGTTGCTCGCGATGCTCTCTGCATCGTTCACCGCTTTCTGCAGCGGCATGACCTCCTTGTAGCTGTCGTTTCCGATGACGAGGGCCACCCGTCGCTCGGCGAGAGCCGGCAGTGCTGCGAGGGAGAGCAACGCGGCAAGGATCAGGGTGAATAGACGCATGACCGAATCCCAGAAAGTGACGACCCCGTTGAGTCTACGTCACCTTCCGCGCGAATTGAACCACGTGGGCTGACGCCCAGGTCAAGGTTTCGTCATCCATCGGATTGCGTGGCATTCGCCTCGGCCCCCGGTCCGCTGAGTTTCCGGAACGGGGCGTCGATAATTGTGCGCGCCGGCACCGCCTTCTGGCAGATGCCGGCGCGCGGGTCGCCCCAACTCAATGACCTACTCTGTGCGACCCTGACGCTCGCAAATGAGAAGCGTGCTGTTGCACCATCCGGCCAGCCAGCCTGACCGGCCCAGAAGCCTCGTCAGCCCGATCTCGAGCGGCTTCAGCGGGCCGAACTCGAAGACGGTGCCGCGCAGGTAGCGAAACAGCCGCCCGAGACGATTGTTTTCGCGGTAGTGGCGGCTCAGCATCGGAAAGTAGGGGATGCAGGACAGATAGCCGATGCCATGACGACGGGCTATGGCAACGCCGCGTTTGACCAGAGCCTCCCACTCGCCGAGCGTGTAGCGCACCTCGTGCTCGGGGTAGTGCAGGTGCGAAAGCTTCAGCCGGTCGAGCCTGTAGAGCTGCGGCACCACCACGAGGACCTTGCCGTGTGCCGGCAGCAGGCGGTTGCACTGTTCCATGACGGCGACGATGTCCGCATCTCGGCCCGGAAGATGCTCGAGCACGTCAAGGAGCATGATCACGTCCGGCTGCCAGGGCAGCTGATCGCGCCGGTCATAGACCTCGCGGACGTCCATCACGATGTCGGGCGAGAACTGAGCCTCGTAGTCCACGCCGCAGTAGTCGAACTCGAGATCGTTCATTTCGAGGTAGTGGCGCGAGATCGAGGTCGAGCAGCCGAGATCGAGAACCCGCGGTTTCCGGCCCAGGGTCTTCGCGAGCTTGCGGATCTCGCTGGCGACGATGGCGAACTTGACCGTGCCGTAGAGGTTCGGGCGCTGTCCGCTCAGACGGGCAACCAGGTAAGGAGAGTGCGCCGTGCGTGCGCTGGTCAGCGCGGTGGTGCTGGTAAAGTTCGACGTATGCGTATTCATTTCACTGTCCTTTCAAGCGCACGGGACGGAACGGAAGCCTGGGTGAACGGCATTTCGGCGGCGGTCGGGCGGGTCGTCGGCGTGTCACGAAGCTCGAGCCAGAGGTCGGCGCAGACGGCTTCCTGAGCGGGGGTGATCCGGTGAATGCCCGGCGCGAAGTCTCTGCGCGCGAGGGCGTCGATCAGCACGATGAGCTCGGCGAGGATGGTCTCGACGATCTCGTCCGCGACGCTGCCCGAACCGGGGATGAAGTTCACCGGGTACCCGTCGTTGACCAGCAGCACGCGGCGATTTCGGTCGAGATGGAACACCTCGACGACATCGTTCAGTGGCTCCGAGGGGTGCTGGCGCAGGTAGCTCACGTCGATCTCCAGCTGGCGCGAGCTGCCGCTGGCGATGATCGTGTTGTCGGGCAGGCCGTCGATGACCTCGCGGGTGATCGAGCACGTGCCGGTCGCCCCGACGATCAGCTGCGCCTGCCCTGCGCGGGCGACGCAGGTGTGCGCATTGAACCCGTCCAGGCGGGCCTCGACGACCTTGAGCGTGTCCTGGTCGACCAGGGTCGGGATCATGTCGAGCCGGCGCAGCGCGCGGCCGACGCCCGAGCCGATCCAGCCCGCACCGAGCACGCAGGCATGCCGGCCGGCAAGCGACAGCCCGAGATCGCGGGCGATGCCGTCGAGACACCGCGCGATGGTCTCTCCGCATCGCTGCGCTTCAAGGCGCTTGAGTTCGCTGTCCGCGCAATGCAGCACCGGGATCGCCAAGTCACGCGTTTCGGCACGCCACACGCCTTGCTTCGTGATCTCGACGACGCCTTTCACCAGGTGGATCTGATCCGCGAAATAGGTGTGCAGCAGCGGCACCACGAACCCGCCGACTTCCTGAACGATCAGCCGCTGTCCGTTCTTGCGGCAGAGTGCGAGGGACCGGGCCAGCTGTTCGACGATGACCCGCTCCATCTCGAGCATGTCGGCTGGCAGATGCACCCGCTCGCCGAAGCGGGCCTGCCAGCGCTCCGCGACGCCGGGCCGGTTCGATGAATAGGAGACACCGATGATGGCGTCCCAGCGCGTCGCCGGCTCGCAGGCGTCGAGCATGCGCATCGTGTCATCGAACAGGTGCGCGATCATCAGGTAGCGATGCGCCGTGTCGCGCTGCATCCGCAGTCGCTCGACCAACTGGCTGAGATAGTCGTGCATGCCGGATCGGTACCTTGGCGTCAGCGCAATGGCTGCCGCCTCGGCAATAGATTCATGTTGAGTCATGGCCCCCACCTTCGTAGATACAAAGCAGTAATACTCGAATTGATTCTAATATCTCACAGCAATTTCTGTATTCATAGTTTTTTAAGCTTTGCATTTACTTCAAATTTCTAGATAATATTAAATAAATTACATGAAAAACTTGATTAAAATTTGGTTAAAGTTGTGGTGAGACCCGACGCGGCCGAGGGCGCTGACGCCGGAGGGCGTAATCGTCGGTTAACGCGGATTTGACACAGATAAGGATGTGGTTGACTCGAAAGATGATCTGAAGGTGAGAGCGCGCCGGAGATCCGAGCCGCTCATGGAAAGCGGCGAGCACGTCGTCGATTTCCTCGAGACGGCGCTTTGGATCTATGATTTCGACCAAGGCGGTATCGTCTGGGCCAACCGGCGGGCGCTGGCGCTCTGGAGCGCCGAAAGCATCACAGATTTGTCCACGCGCAACATGGCGAAGGAGATGTCCGCGTCAGTTCGCCAACGGCTCCATCAGCATCGCGAAGATTTCACCCTCGATCCGGAACGCGAGATCAGCGAGTTCTGGACGCTTTATCCCGATGGAGAGCCGTTCCGCGTGCGCGCGATCCTGCGTCGGTATGCCTTTGCCGATGAGCGCATCGGCATGCTGGTCGAGGCGCACAAGGCCGAGCAGAGCGAGCCCGAGACCATTCGAAGTGCGAATGCGCTGCTCCACACGCCGGTGATGACCGCGTTCTTCGATGGCGACGGGGTCGAGCTTTACGGCAACCCTGCGTTCAGGGATGCGTTCGGGCCCGGCAGGCATCACTTCGGCGCCGAGTTCTTCGACACTGGCGTCGCGAAAATCTTTCGCGAGAAGATGGAGGAGTCCGGTCAGTATCGCGAGACGGTTCGTGTGCGCACGACCGAGGGTCTGCGCTGGCACGTCACCGTTGCCATTCGCTGCCGTGATGCGGTTACGGGAGACGAGGGCATCCAGATGAGTGCCGTCGACGTGACCGAGGCACGCCACTACCAGGAGCAGCTGATCGAGGCGCGCGATACCGCAGAGGCGGCGGACCGCGCGAAGTCCATGTTCCTCGCCACCATCAGCCACGAGATGCGCACGCCGCTCAACGGGGTGCTCGGCATGTCTGCGGTGCTCGGCACGTCGGAACTCGACCAGAAACAGCGTGACATGCTGACGCTGATTGCGAAATCCGGCACCGAGATGCTCGAGCTGATCGAGAACGCGCTCGATCTTGTCGACCTCGATGCCCACGGGGTCGAGCTCAAGAGCGAGCTGTTCGATGTGGGTCTCCTCGTCCGCTCGGTGGTCGAGGCGTTCAAGGAGGCGGCCACGGAGCGCGAGCTCAGTCTCATCACGGACATCGCCAGCCTGCCTGACAAGTGTTGCATCCATGACGCCGGTCAGATCAGACGCGTGCTGCGCCAGCTCGTGTCCAACGCGGTGAAGTTCACGGACCGCGGACACGTGGCCGTGCGGGCGCTCGGCGGCGGCGATGGCACGCTTCGCTTCGAGGTGGCTGACACCGGCCCCGGCGTGCCGGAGGACATGCGCGAGGAGATTTTCGAGCGGTTCCGCCAGCTCGACTCGACAACCACGCGGCGCCACGGCGGCACCGGGCTGGGATTGTCGATCTCCCGCGAACTCGTGAGATTGTGGGGCGGCGAGATCGGTGTCGGGCCCGGGCGCGACGGCGGCGCCGTTTTCTGGTTCACCGTACCCGGCGCCTTCGTGCGATCCGCGCTGAACGTCGACATCAAGACTGGATCGGACAAGTCGTAGAGTTCTCTCGAACCGGCGGGCATGCCGGTGCGTTTTCGAACTCAGGGCAGTTGACTGATCGGCAAGCTTGGTCGAAGTGATGCGCACCCCTGTCTTGGGGGCTTGCCTCGATCCAGACATGTCCGCCGGAACGCCTCTGATGACAGACGCAATCACCTCCATTCATGCCACAGCACGCCGGGCGGCGGCGCGAATTGCGCTTTCCGAAGGCACAGACCCGCGCGTGGTCGAAGGGGCCTTGCGCGCCAAGCGGGACGGGCTGGCATCGCCGGTGCTCGTCGGGGATCTGGCTGCGGTGTCGCAGGTCTTGCAGCGTCTGGGCGCGGCCGGAGACGCCCTTGAGATTGTGGATCCGGCGCGCTCGCCCGATGCCAGCCGCTACGCCGAGGCCTACCATGAGCTGAGGCGGCACAAGGGGGTCGATGCGGCGGCCGCGCTGCGTGCGGTGGCGGAACCGCTGACTTTCGCGGCGCTGATGGTGCGCTTGCAGGATGCGGACGGCACGGTTGGCGGTGCGGTGGCGACCACCGCAGATACCGTGCGCACGGCACTTCAGGTGATCGGGCGCGCACCCGGCGTGAACACGGTGTCGAGCTTCTTTCTGATGCTGCTCGAGGCGGATCATCATTCGGTGCGTGGTGCGCTCGCCTTCGCCGATTGCGGTCTGATCGTCGAGCCGAGCACCGACGAGCTGGCCCAGATCGCCGCGTCGACTGCCGACAGCTTTCAGGCCCTGACCGGAGAGGTTCCCCGCGTTGCCATGCTTTCTTTTTCGACACACGGCAGCGCGGAGCATGAGCGGGTTGACCGCGTGACAGAGGCGACTGCGCGGGTGCGGGCAGCGCGTCCAGGTCTCGTGATCGACGGTGAGCTGCAGTTCGACGCGGCCTTCGTGCCTGCGGTCGCGGCACGCAAAGCCTCCGCGTCGCCGCTCGAAGGGGCCGCGAACGTCTTCGTTTTTCCGGGGCTGGAGGCCGCGAACATCGGCTACAAGATCGCTCAGCGGATCGGCGGCGCGATGGCGATTGGCCCGATCCTGCAAGGGCTGGCCCGCCCGGCAAATGACCTCTCTCGCGGGTGCAGCGCCGATGACGTGCAGGCACTGATCGCCGTGACAGCGGCCCAATCGCCGGCTGCGCGCTGAGGCCCGCGGCGGATCAGGTCCGGTTGCGCGGGTGCGCCTTGCGGTAGACGTCCATCAGCCGGGTCTCGTCGACGGCCGTGTAGACCTGCGTGGTGCTGAGCGATGCGTGGCCGAGCAACTCCTGAATCGCGCGCAGATCACCGCCCGCCGCCAGCAGATGCGTGGCGAAGGCGTGGCGCAGCGCATGCGGTGTTGCGGAGGCGGGCAATCCCAGCCCCTGGCGGGCGCGTGCCATGGCCTTGCGCAGCACGGCCGGGTCAAGCCGCTTGCCGCGGGCGCCCAGAAACAGCGGTCCGTCCGGTCCCGGCGCGTAAGGGCAGAGCGCGAGATAGCGCGCCACCGCGTCGCGGGCCGCGGGCAGCACAGGCACATCGCGTGCCTTGTTGCCCTTGCCGATCACGCGAACGCTCTCGCCGAGCGGTGCGACGCGGCGGTCGAGGCCAAGCGCTTCGGAGATCCTCAGACCGGCGCCCCAGATGAGCGTGAGCGCGGCGGCGTCGCGTGCCGCGATCCAAGGCTCCGGGTGATCTTCCACCGCAGTGATCAGCGCGCGCGCGGCCGTGGGGTCGACGGGACGCGGCAGGCGGGGCGGGACCTTGGGCGCTCTGACAAGCTGAATGGCGGGACAATCCAGCCCTTCCGCCTCCGCGAGCCAGGTGTGGAACGAGCGCACCGCCGACAGCTCGCGCGCGAGCGATCGCGCGGTCAGTCCCGCGTCTCGCCGTGTCGCCATCCAGGCCCTGAGATCGGCCAGTGAAACCTCGGCGAGCTTCTGCGCACCGACGGGGCCACCGAGGTGATCTCCCAGGAACCCGAGGTATCCGGCCACGTCGCGCTGATAAGCTGTCACGGTCTTTTCCGCGCGACCGCGCACCGCCCCGAGCTGTGCAAGCCAACGCGCCATCAGGTTCAACGCGCCTGCACTTGCCTCAGCCATTGGCGCTGCTCGGCAGAGCCGCCGTTCGTTGCGCGCGGGAGGCCGGGCACGCGGGCGCGCCGCGACCGGCAGATGGCGTGACGTGCACGCTTCCCATCATGCCCTAGCCGAAATCCGCCTCGGCAAGGCGCTGGATCAGCAGACGCTCGACAACGCCGGCGAAGAACTTCAGCAGATCGGTTCCCTGATCCGGCGCGAACTTCCCCGGATCGCTGGCACCGAACACCAGAACGCCGGGCGTTCCGGCCACATCCAGAAGCATCACGGCCTCGGACTGCACCGGGTTGGCCTCGCCGAAGATCATCTCCGCGTCGGCCCCCGCTTCACGCAGCAGGATGCCCTCTGGCGACGGTGTGCCCGAGATCATGATGTAGCTGTCGCACCAGCCTTCCGAGACCGCGAGCACCCGCTCGCCCAGGCCCCGTCCGAACGGCTTGGCCGGAAAACTCTCGGGCACCTCGGCCTCGATGCAGAGCCTGCAGTCGTCGATGCCAAGCGAGATCGGCACCTCATGGGTGAGGCGCGCGAGGAAAGACGAAAGGTCCGGCGGTTCGATCAACGACAGAATCGCCCGGTGCAGCTGGGCCGTGCCCGAGACATTCTCGTAGGCCGCCGCGATGACGGTACGGTGGGTCTCGACCATGCGATCGAGGCGCTGCTCGAGCCGTTCGACCAGCCGGTCGCGCAGGTCGACGACCTTCCGCCCGGCGCCGGTGCTCTCACCGATCAGGCGGCGCATGACGTCGTCGTCGCCCAGTACGATGTCCGGCTCGGCAATGATCAGCGAGCGGATCAGTTCCCGCTCCTCGGATTCGAGGCTGAATGCCTTGGCCGGGCTGCGCGGTTCGGTCATCGCTCGCCCCTCACTTCAGAATCGTCTGGCCGGTTTTGGCCCAGTCGGACAGGAAGGCTGCCAGACCCTTGTCGGTGAGCACGTGATCGGCCAGCTTGCGCACCACGCCTGGCGGGATCGTCGCGACGTCTGCACCGATCTTGGCTGCCTCGGCGACGTGGTTTACGGACCGGATCGAGGCTGCGAGGATTTCAGTCTCGAAGCCATAATTGTCGTAGATCTGGCGAATGTCGGCGATCAGGTCCATACCGTCGAGGCCGATGTCGTCGAGCCTGCCGATGAAGGGCGAAATGAAGGTGGCGCCGGCTTTTGCCGCCAGAAGCGCCTGGGTGGCCGAGAAACAGAGCGTGACATTGACCATGTGGCCATCATCCGTCAGCGTCTTGCATGCCCTCAGACCCGCCCAGGTCAGCGGCACCTTGATGGCGATGTTGGACGCGATCTTCGCGAGCTCGCGGCCCTCGGCGATCATCTCGTCGGCTTCGGTCGCCACCGTCTCGGCGCTGACCGGTCCATCGACCAGAGCGCAGATTTCGGCCGTCACCTCGCGGATGTCGCGGCCGGACTTCATGATCAGCGACGGGTTCGTCGTGACGCCGTCCACCATGCCCGTCGCTGCGAGTTCGGTGATCTCGGCGATTTCGGCCGTGTCGATGAAAAACTTCATGTGCCTGCCCCCGGGGCGGCCCGTCTGCCAACTTGTCCGGCAGCGCATCGCCCGCCCGATGCGCGCGCACTCTAGAGACCACCGATTCCGGCGGCAACCCAAAGAATGAGCCAAATCGGAACCGCGCAGGCAGAAGCACTCGCGCCGTCGGCGGTGTTTGGTCCCGGCGCCGCCGTCGGTGTGCTGTTGCCGATGCCGTTTGACGGTCCGCTCGACTATGTGGTGCCGCCCGACATGATGCTGAGGGCGGGTGACTTCGTGGCGGTCGAGCTCGGCCAGCGCGATGTTGCGGGGGTGGTCTGGGGTGCCGGTGCGGGCGATCTGCCCATCGAGCGGCTGAAGGCGGTTGCGGCGCGCATGGACATGCCGCCGATGCGTGCGGAGATGCGCCAGTTCCTCACGCGTGCGGCCGAGTACACCCTCAATCCACCGGGGATGATGCTGCGGCTCGCCACGCGGGCGCCAGGGCTGGGCGCGCCGCCGCGCACGCGAACCGTCTGGATCCGCGGCGTTGGCGAGCCGAACCGGATGACACCGGCCCGGCAGCGAGTGCTCGAGGTGCTTGAAACCCATGGCGGGCTGGGTTTTCCCAGCGCAGAGCTGGCGCGCCTGGCGGGCGTGACCCCGGCCGTGGTGCGCGGGCTGGCGGAGCATGGCGCGCTGGTTGCAAGAGAGGTGCCCGCGCTCGCGCCGATGCCGGTGCTTTCGGGGGCGCCGCTGGGCCAGCATCTGAGCGAAGGCCAGCGTGCGGCCGCAGAGGTGCTGCGCGCGGATGTCCGCACGGCGGCCTTCTCGGCCACGCTGCTGCGCGGTGTGACGGGCTCCGGCAAGACCGAGGTCTATCTCGAAGCGGTGGCCGAATGCATTGCCCAGGGGCGCCAGGCACTGGTCCTGTTGCCGGAAGTCGCGCTGACGGCGGGGTTTCTCGCGCGTGTCGAGGCGCGCTTCGGCGCGCGCCCGGCCGAATGGCACCACGGTGTGACCGGGGCCGAACGTCACCGGGTCTGGATGGCCGCAGCGGACGGTTCGGCGAAACTGGTCGTCGGCGCCCGCTCGGCGCTTTTCCTGCCGTTTCAGAAGCTTGGACTGATCGTCGTCGACGAGGAACACGACACGTCGTTCAAGCAGGAGGACATGGTCATCTACAACGCCCGCGACATGAGCGTGCTGCGCGGCTCGATCGAGGGAGCGGTCGTGGTGCTGGCCTCGGCAACGCCGTCGCTCGAGAGCTGGGCCAACGCCGAAGCGGGCAAGTACCGGCGGCTCGATCTGCCGGACCGCTTCGGTGTCGCAGCGCTGCCGCGCATCCGGCTGGTGGATCTGCGCGAGCACAATCCGGGGCGGGACCGCTGGCTGTCCGAGCCTCTGGTCGAGACGGCACGCGCCCGTCTTGCCGCCGGAGAGCAGGTGATGCTGTTCGTGAACCGGCGGGGGTATGCGCCGCTCACCCTCTGCCGCGCCTGCGGGCATCGTTTCGGGTGCCCGCACTGCGACACCTGGCTGGTGACCCACCGGTTCCGGGCGCAGCTCCTCTGCCACCAGTGCGGCCACACCGAGCCGCTGCCGCGAGCCTGTCCCGGCTGCGGACGCGATGACAGGCTCTCCGTTTGCGGGCCGGGGGTCGAGCGGCTGGCCGAGGAGGCGGCGGCCTTGTTTCCCGACGCGCGCATCGAGGTTCTCTCGTCAGACCTGATGCAGGGGCCCAAGCACCTGAAGGCGCGGCTCGAGGCCGTGGCGCAGGGTGAGGCGGACATCATCATCGGCACCCAGATGGTGGCCAAGGGGCACAACTTCCCGCTCCTGACGCTCGTCGGCGTTGTCGACGCGGATATGGGGCTCCAGGGCGGTGATCTGCGCGCTGGCGAGCGCACCTACCAGATGCTGCATCAGGTGGCGGGACGGGCCGGGCGGGCGGAGCGTCCCGGTATGGCGATGATCCAGACCGTCTCGCCGGATCACCCGGTGTTGCGTGCGATCGCTGCCGGTGATGCCGAGGCGTTCTGGCGCGCGGAGGCCGCCGAGCGGCACGCAGCCGGCAGTCCGCCGTATGGACGCATGGCGGGGGTGGTGGTCTCGGGCCCAGATGATGCGCGGGTCTGGGACGTTGCCAACGCGCTCGGGCGGGAGGGCGGTCTGCTGATCGAGGCTGGTGCCGAGCTGTTTGGCCCTGCACCGGCGCCGATCGCCCGGGTGCGGGGCAAGGTCAGGGTGCGCTTGCTGGTGAAAGCGCCGAAGGGGCTTCAGCTGCAGAAGCTGCTGATGTCCTGGCAGGCACGGGTGAAGGTGCCCTCGGCCGTGCGGGTGATCATCGACATCGACCCGCAGAGCTTCCTCTAGCGCGAGGCGGGCGGCCTGTGCGCGGGCGCAGGATCCGGGTCGCTTCGGGCGGTCCGGGTGTCCACTCTGCGTCATCGCAATCGAGGAGCAAACCCATGACGGACGTGACCTTCACCGCCCTTCCGACCGACATCGTGCGCAACCTGCAAGCAGGTGGCGCGGACGCCAACGGCCTGCCACCGGAACGCGCAATTTCGACGGGAATCGGCAATCCCTGCCGTCACTGCCTGCGCGACATCCCGGCGGGCGCTCCGATGTTGATCTTTGCGCATCGGCCGTTTCCCGATCTGCAGCCCTATGCCGAGTCCGGGCCGATTTTCCTCTGCGCCGAACCTTGCGAACGCTGGGAAGGCGAGGGTTTGCCGCCGGTCTTGCAGCGGCCGGGCGAGGAGCGGCTCGTGAAGGGGTACTCGCCGGACGACCGGATCGTCTATGGGCTCGGCAAGGTCGTGCCAACCGACGCACTCGAGCAGCAGGCCCGGACCGTGCTCGACGACCCGCGCGTGGCGTATGTGCATGTGAGATCGTCGACGAACAATTGCTACACCTGCCGGGTCGACAAGCGCTAGCGGCCCGCCGTGGTTGCCACCAGCCAGTCGGCGACCGCACGGACCCTCGCGATCCGGGCCAAGTCCGGGTTGATGATCATCCAGAGCTCGCGACTCAGGTCCGGTGCCGGGCTGGACAGGCGCGCGAGCCCGGCGATGTGGTCGCCGATGCGGCAGGGCAGAAGCGACCGCCCCAACCCCGCGAGCAGGCAGGCGATCAGCGTCTCGGCGTCGTTGACGGCAATGCTGGCAGGCGCATCGGCCCCGGTGCGCGCAAGCCATTTCGCCTGGGGCAGCTGTGCCGTCATGGGCTCGTAGCCGATCCAGGGCAGCGGGTCGGACTGCCGGCCAGCCGCCGCATACACGGAATAGCCGAGCGTTGCGACGCGGCGGGCACGGGCCGCTGTCTCGCCCTGGGGGCGGGCAAAGCGCAGTGCGATGTCTGCTTCGCGGCGGAGGAGACTGAGGTCGGCGGCCTCTGCCACCAATTCGATGTGCAGATCGGGGTGCTGGGCGACGATCGCGGGCAATGCAGGCGCAAGCAGACGGTTCGCGATCATCGGCACGGCGGTGATCCTGACAGTGCCGGCGATGGCGGTTGCCGCGCCCGTGACGTCACCCTCGGCATGGGTGATCTCGCGCTCGATCCGCTCCGCCAGCGCGATGACGCGGCGACCTGACCCGGTCGGACACAGGCGACGGCCCTGCCGCTCGAAGAGCGGTGTCCCAAGACGTGTTTCCGCCCGACGAAGCTGGCGCGCAACGGTGGTTTCATGAACGCCAAGCCGGGCTGCGGCCCGCGAATGGCTGCCGTCCCGGGCCAGCGCCAACAAGACCCGCAGGGCGTCCCAGTCCTCACCTTGCAAATTTGCCTCCACACTACAGTTAAATCGCAGGCTGCCTGCATGAATGCAGGTGGTAAAGCGGTCGTCAGTGAAACTCCAGTCGAGGCAGCAGACCGATGATCTTCGTCGTATTTTTCGAGGACAATGACGACCGTGCCGACGAACGCCAGCGCCATATGGCGGCGCATTTGGCGTTCCTCGAGCGGAATGCAGATACGATCCGGGCAGCAGGTCCGCTGCGCGCCACCGATAGCGGACTTCCTGCAGGCGGGCTCTGGCAGATCGAGGCAGGGGATGCAGATGCGGTACAATCGCTTGTCGAAGCCGACCCCTTCTGGCCGACCGGGCTGCGCCGCTCGGTGCGGATTCTCGAATGGACTCAGGTCTTTGCTGACGGTGCCCGTTTGATCTGAGCCGAGCTTGCCAGATCGCTGCGACGATCTGCCCGCAGGCAGCACGGGCGTTTCCGCTTCACAAAGCGCGCGGGAGATTCCAGAACCGCGCCGGACCCGGGCGTCTGACGCTGGGGTTTGACCGCGTGCGCACGGACGCGTAAGCATCGCGCGGCACGATAAAGATTGGGCGACCCTGCGTTCTGCAAGGGTCAGGGGGAAGGCGAGGATCTTGTCCGACTCGACAACACTCACAGCTGGTGCGGCAGGTCGCTATGCGACGGCGCTTTTCGAGCTGGCGAGCGACGCCGGCGCACTCGAGCAGACCGAGGCTGACCTGATCGCCATCGAGACAGCGCTTTCGGAGAGCACCGATCTCAGCAACCTGATCACCAACCCGGTCTACACCCGGGACGAGCAGGGCCGCGGCATGGCGGCGGTGGCCGGAAAGATGGGGCTCAGCACGCTGGTCTCGAACCTCATCGGCCTGATGGCCAGCAAGCGGCGGCTGTTCGCGCTTCCCGAGCTGATCCGGATCTTCAAGGCGCTGATGGCGGACCATCGCGGCGAGGTCACGGCAGAGGTCACAGCGGCCCGGGCACTCTCGGACACGCAGTCCTCGGCGCTGATCGAAAAGATCAAGACGGCCATCGGACGCGACGTGAAATTGAACGTTACCGTTGATGAGAGCATCATCGGCGGCCTGGTCGTGAAGGTCGGCTCGCGCATGATCGACACCTCGATCCGTGCCAAACTGAATGCACTGCAAACCGCAATGAAAGAGGTCGGGTGATGAGCATCCAGGCATCCGAGATTTCTGCGATCCTCAAGGAGCAGATCAAGAATTTCGGCCAGGAGGCTGAGGTCTCCGAGATCGGACGTGTGTTGTCCGTGGGCGACGGCATCGCGCGCATCTACGGGCTGGACCAGGTCCAGGCCGGTGAGATGGTCGAGTTTCCGGGCGGCATTCGCGGCATGGCGCTGAACCTCGAGATCGACAATGTCGGTGTCGTGATCTTCGGTTCGGACCAGGACATCAAGGAAGGCGATACCGTCAAGCGCACCGGTTCGATCGTTGATGTGCCCGCCGGCAAGGGGTTGCTGGGACGGGTGGTCGACGGTCTGGGCAACCCGATCGACGGCAAGGGCGAGATCGAGGCCGCCGAGCGGCGCGTGGCCGACGTAAAGGCACCGGGCATCATCCCGCGCAAATCGGTGCACGAGCCGATGGCGACGGGGCTCAAGTCGATCGACAGTCTGATCCCGATCGGGCGCGGCCAGCGCGAGCTGATCATTGGCGACCGTCAGACCGGCAAGACTGCCGTGGCGCTCGATGCCATGCTCAACCAGAAGAGCTATAACGAGGCTGCGGGCGACGACGAGTCGAAGAAGCTCTACTGCGTCTACGTGGCGATCGGCCAGAAGCGCTCGACCGTGGCCCAGCTCGTGCGTCGCCTGGAAGAGAACGGCGCGATGGACTACTGCATCGTGGTCGCCGCGACCGCTTCCGAGCCGGCGCCGATGCAGTTCCTCGCACCATATGCCGCCTGCGCGATGGCCGAGTACTTCCGCGACAACGGCATGCACGCGCTGATCATATACGACGATCTTTCAAAGCAGGCCGTCGCCTACCGCCAGATGTCGCTGCTCTTGCGCCGTCCGCCGGGACGCGAAGCCTATCCCGGCGACGTGTTCTACCTGCACTCGCGGCTTCTCGAGCGTGCGGCGAAGCTGAACGACGACAACAAGGCGGGGTCGCTGACGGCGCTGCCGGTGATCGAGACCCAGGCCGGCGACGTGTCGGCCTACATCCCGACCAACGTGATCTCGATCACGGACGGGCAGATCTTCCTCGAGACCGAGCTCTTCTACCAGGGCATTCGCCCGGCGGTGAACGTCGGTCTCTCGGTCAGCCGGGTGGGTTCTTCCGCCCAGACCAAGGCGATGAAGTCGGTGGCCGGCTCGATCAAGCTCGAGCTCGCTCAGTACCGCGAGATGGCCGCGTTCGCGCAGTTCGGCTCGGACCTCGACGCCGCGACGCAGCGCTTGCTGAACCGTGGTGCGCGCCTGACGGAACTCCTGAAGCAGGCGCAGTACGCGCCGCAGACGAACGCCGAGCAGGTCTGCGTCATCTTCGCGGGCACGCAGGGCTATCTGGATGACCTGCCGGTGTCCAGCGTCGGTGCGTTCGAACGGGCGCTGCTCAGCGAGTTGCGGTCGAACCAGACCGCGCTGCTCGATGACATCACGAACAACGACCGCAAGGTCGAGGGTGAGCTCGCCGACAAGATCACCGAGGTGATCGCGAGCATCAAGAAAACGTTCGCCGAGTAAGGCCCAGAGGAACGACGCGCAATGCCAAGCCTCAAGGACCTCAAGAACCGGATCAATTCGGTCAAGTCGACGCGGAAGATCACGTCGGCCATGAAGATGGTCGCCGCCGCGAAGCTGCGCCGGGCACAAGAGGCGGCCGAGGCCGCACGGCCCTTCGCCGAGCGCATGGAAAACGTGCTCGGAAACCTGTCGCGTGCTGCGGCCGGCAAGGCCACCGCACCGAAGCTTCTGGCGGGGACGGGATCAGATCAGGTTCATCTTCTGATCGTTGCGACCTCGGAGCGCGGCCTCTGCGGTGGTTTCAACACCCAGATCGTCCGCCAGGCACGCCTCGACATCACGCGGCTGGTTCTTGAAGGCAAGACCGTCAAGATACTGAACATCGGCAAGAAGGGCCGCGACCAGCTCCGTCGTGACCATGGCGAGAAGTTCATCGAGCAAGAGCTTGGCCTGAGCGATTCGGTGACCGCGGACTTCGCCAGCGCCCAGCACATCGCGAGCGCGGTGCTGAAGCTCTTCGATGAGGGCGGCTTCGATGTCGCGACCCTCTACTTCAACCGCTTCCAGTCGGTGCTGACGCAGGTGCCGACCGCATTGCAGCTTATCCCCGCGCAGTTCGAGGCGGATGAGAGCGTTGCGGCGATCAACTACGAGTACGAGCCCGACGAGGACGAGATTCTCGCCGAGCTTCTTCCGCGCAACGTGGCGACTCAGATCCTGCGGGCGCTGCTGGAGAACGCGGCCTCCGAGCAAGGCGCGCGGATGTCAGCAATGGACAATGCGACCCGGAACGCGGGGGAGATGATCGACCGGCTGACGATCGTCTACAACCGTTCGCGCCAGGCCGCGATCACCAAAGAACTCATCGAGATCATTTCGGGCGCCGAAGCGCTCTGACCGACTGAACCGACGGGAGACCAACATGAGCGAGTCCACAGGCAAGATCACCCAGGTGATTGGCGCCGTCGTCGACGTGCAGTTCGACAGTCATCTGCCTGCGATTCTCAACGCACTCGAGACCATGAACGGCGAGAACCGGCTGGTGCTGGAAGTTGCGCAGCACCTGGGCGAGAGCACCGTTCGCTGCATCTCGATGGATACCTCCGAAGGGCTGGTACGCGGGCAGGTGGTCACCGACACCGGTGCACCGATCCAGGTGCCGGTGGGCGATGCGACGCTCGGACGGATCCTCAACGTGGTCGGCGAGCCGGTTGACGAAGGCTTGCCGGTGGTTGCCAACGAGAAGCGGTCGATCCACCAGCCGGCGCCCGAGTTCGTTGCACAGTCGACGGAATCGGAAATCCTGGTAACGGGGATCAAGGTCGTCGACCTCCTGGCCCCCTACGCGAAGGGCGGTAAGATCGGTCTCTTCGGCGGTGCCGGTGTGGGCAAGACCGTTCTGATCATGGAGCTGATCAACAACATCGCCAAGGTGCACTCGGGCTACTCGGTGTTCGCCGGCGTGGGCGAGCGGACCCGCGAGGGCAACGACCTCTATCACGAGATGATCGAGGGTGGTGTCATCAAGCCGGACAACCTCGCGGACAGTCAGGTGGCCCTGGTCTACGGTCAGATGAACGAGCCGCCGGGTGCGCGTGCCCGCGTGGCACTGACCGGGCTGACGCTGGCCGAGCAGTTCCGTGACCAGTCAGGCACCGACGTGCTTTTCTTCGTGGACAACATTTTCCGCTTCACCCAGGCGGGGTCCGAGGTGTCGGCGCTTCTGGGCCGCATTCCTTCGGCGGTGGGCTATCAGCCGACACTCGCCACCGACATGGGCGCGCTCCAGGAACGGATCACCTCGACCAAGCAAGGCTCGATCACCTCGGTGCAGGCGATCTACGTTCCTGCGGATGACCTGACCGACCCGGCGCCGGCGACATCGTTCGCCCACCTCGATGCGACGACGGTTCTGTCGCGTGCGATTTCCGAGCTCGGGATCTATCCGGCCGTGGACCCGCTCGACTCGACCTCGCGCCTGATGGACCCTGCGGTGATCGGCGAGGAACACTACCAGGTCGCCCGCGACGTTCAGGGCATTCTGCAGCGCTACAAGGCACTGCAGGACATCATCGCGATCCTCGGCATGGATGAGCTTTCGGAAGAGGACAAGCTCACCGTGGCACGGGCGCGCAAGATCCAGCGCTTCCTGAGCCAGCCATTTGACGTCGCTCAGGTCTTCACGGGCTTTCCCGGCGTCCAGGTGCCGCTCGAGAAAACGATCGCTTCGTTCAAAGCGGTGGTTGCCGGCGAGTATGACCACCTGCCGGAGGCCGCCTTCTACATGGTTGGCGACATCGAGGAAGCGGTCGCCAAGGCCGAGCGGATGGCTGCCGAAGCGGCGTAAGGACATGCTGCCTCAAGGTGGTCTGAGCGGTTCAGGGGTTGAAAGATGCTGACATTCGAGCTGGTGAGCCCTGAGAAGAAGCTCGCGTCGAGCGAGGCCGAAGCGGTCACGATTCCCGGCATGGAAGGGGATCTGACGGCGATGGAGAACCACGCGCCGTTCCTGACCACGCTGCGGCCCGGCTACGTGATCGTGCGGGGCAGCGACGAGCAGCGCTACTTCGTGACCGGTGGGTTTGCCGAGATATCGAACAATGTCGTGTCCGTGCTTGCAGAGCTCGCGGTTCCGGGAGACAGCGTCGATCAAGATTGGCTCGACGCCCGCATTTCAGACGCCGAGGCGACGCTCGAGGCCGCGTCGGATGACCGCCGTCAGGCGGAGCGGCAGCGCCGCGATGATCTCGTTGCGCTCAAATCCGTGATCTGACAGGACCGTCCGGCAGGCGATAGGATGTGCGCTTCGACCTGACAGATCGCCGGGCGTCGCGTCGATGCCGGAGACGCGGAACCCCCGACAAAAAGACCCAGGCGCTCGACCGCCTGTCATCTTTCGACAATTGCACCGACCGTTGGGCTGCGCCGCGAACGCGCAGTCGACAAACGCGGTTCGCCAGACGCGGCGCTTCGAGCGGTCTGGCTTCGGCGCGGGTCAGTCGGGCAGGAGGTCGGCGAACTCCGAGAAAACCGAAGCATAGGTGTCGCGCTTGAAGGGCACGATCCGTTCGATCAGTGCATCGTGGCGCATCCAGGTCCAGGCACGGAACTCCGGCTCTTCGGTTTCGATGTCGACATCCGCATCGGTGCCCAGGAAGCGAAAGGCGAACCAGCGCTGGGTCTGGCCGCGGTAACGCCCCTTCCAGATGCGCCCTGCGAGTTCCGGCGGCAGGTCGTAGTCGAGCCAGCGGGCGCTTTCGCGCAATAGCGCGACATGGTTCCGCCCGACCCCGGTCTCCTCTGCAAGCTCTCGCAGGGCAGCGTTCTCGGCTGCTTCGCCCTTGTCGATCCCGCCCTGGGGCATCTGCCAGGCATCATCCGGATTGTCGATCCGCTGCCCGGCAAACACCAGTCCGTCGCTGTTGAGCAACATCACGCCGACACAGGGCCTGTACGGCAGCGCCGCGCCTGTGCCGGTGCGTTCCGGCGGGTTCACTCGCCGGACTGGCTGTAGATGGCGAGACCCTCGAGCAAGTCCAGTGCGTAGGCCAGCTGGAAGTCCTCGGAGCGCAATTGGGCGGTCTGCTCGTGACGCGTACGCTCTTCCTCGAGTTGCTTCTGCTCGTCTTCGCTCAGGGTGTTCTCGAGGCTTCCACGAAGGTCCGCCTCGGAACGTGTGCGCCGGTTCGCTTCTTCCTCGGTCTCGGCAATCCGGCGCTCCTCGACCAGAATATCCGGCTCGATGCCAAGCGCCTGGATTGAGCGTCCCGACGGCGTGTAGTAGCGCGCCGTGGTCAGCTTCATCGCGCCCTTGTCGCCAAGCCGCATCACCGTCTGCACCGAACCCTTCCCAAAGCTTTTCGCGCCGAGAACGATCGCGCGGCGTTGGTCCTGCAGCGCGCCGGCAACGATTTCGGACGCCGAGGCCGAACCCTCATTGATCAGCACGACAAGCGGCTTTCCGTCCGTCAGGTCGCCCTTTCGGGCATTCACCCGGTCCGCCTCGTCGAGGTCACGGCCCCGCGTCGAGACGATTTCACCCTTCTCCAGGAAGGCGTCCGAAACGGCAATCGCCTGGCTCAGAAGCCCGCCGGGATTGTTTCTCAGATCAACGATGTAGCCCTTGATCTTGTCGGCGCCGATTTCCTCACGCACGGATTCGATGCCGGCCTCGAGGTTGTCGTAGGTCTGTTCGTTGAACGTTGTGATCCGCAGGATGCCGATGTCGCCTTCAGCGCGGGCGCGCACCGCGCGGATCTTGATCACCGCGCGGGTGATCGTCACCTCGAAGGGTTCTTCCACACTTTCGCGGCTTATGGTGACGATGATGTCCGAGCCGACGGGTCCGCGCATCTTGTCGACGGCCTCGCTCAGGGTCAGGCCGAGCACCGATTCGCCATCGATGTGGGTGACGAAGTCCCCGGCCTCGAGTCCGGCGTTCGCAGCGGGTGTTTCGTCTATCGGGGCAACGACCTTGACGAAGCCGTTCTCCATGGTGACCTCGATGCCGAGCCCACCGAACTCGCCCTTGGTCTGTTCGCGCATGTCCTGGAAATTGTCCGGCGCGAGATAGGCCGAATGAGGATCGAGCGACGACAACATGCCGTCAATCGCGGCTTCGATCAGCTCTTGCTCGTCGACCTCTTCCACATAGGACGCGCGCACGCGCTCGAAGATGTCTCCGAAGAGATCAAGATACTCGTAGGTGTTTCGAGCGGAATTGTCCTGCGCTGTCACCGAACTCACCAGCATCGGGACCATCGCCCCGATCGCCACACCCGTCAGCATCGCCGTCGCCGTTTTGCGCATCATTCTCTGGTCCCTTCGTCTGCGGGGTCGAGCCATGGGCCCGGTGCGATCGCCCGTCCACCATGCCTGAGTTCGAGATATAGTGCCTTTCTGGGGATCTGATCATGATCCGCTGAGGCTTCAAGTAAAAATTCCTCCAGAGGTGGCAAAGCACCGCCCATGTCGCCCAGCCGGTGCCCCCGAACCACGCTTTCGCCGATTGTTCGGTCGAGTCGTCCAAGTCCTGCCAGGATGAGCAGGCTGCCATTTTCCGGCTCGAGGATCAGCACAAGGCCCAGATCCGCCAGCGGACCTGCGAAACGAACGGTGCCGTGCCATGGCGCGACCACCTGAGCGAAAGCGCTGGTCTCGATGGTCATGCCATTCTCACCACCGCCAGGGGCATCTGGCAAGCCCTTGATCACTTTGCCGTGAACCGGCCAGCGGAGCTTGCCACGGGCATCGAGAAAGCTTGCGCGCCCTGCAGACGTCGTTGTCAGCACCGGGCGCTGTCCCAGTTGCGCCGCGACCCCGCCGAGACCTCTGCCCCCGGCAGCGGCGTCACGCGCCTGCGCCTTGAGTGCATCCAATGCAGGTGCAGAGGCCGGTTGGCGCTCCCTGAGCGTACGGATCGCGTTGGCACGCAGGTGCTGGTAGCGTGCGAGCGCCGATTGGCCTTCCGCGCGGATCCGGTCTTGTTCGGCGCGGATCTCGTCCAGCACGGACAAACGGTCCCGCAGGACTTTGGCTCGTGCGTCCAATGCCGGGCCCACCGCCGTCATAAGCATGGCGGCGCGGGCCGCATCGAGCGGGTTGGCGATATGTGCCTGAAGAGCGGTCTCGGGCGCACGCGCGAGGTTCTGGAGCATCGCGACGTCCAGCGCGGTTTCGAGGCTTTGCTCAGTCAGGACAGACCGGATGCGGTTTGATTTCTCTGCCAGCCGGGCCATCGCTCGCATGTGCAACCCCAAAGCACCCTCATAAGCGTCGATCCCGTTGGTGAGCGCCAGAAGCAGCTCGTCGGAGGTCTCGGCATCTTCGAGTGCTGCCTCCGCCTTCGTGATCGCCACGGCAACCCGGGCCTTCTCGGTTTCATCTTCCTCTGCGATCGTCGGCGTTGCGGATGGGATCGCCAGGGCAACAACGAGGGCGCAAAGGAGCTGTTTCACTGCGCATCACCTGCTTCGGCGGCAACCAACAGGCTCTTGCCGGTCATCTCAGGGGGCACTTGCAGGCCCATGAGTGAAAGCAGTGTCGGTGCGAGATCGGCAAGACGCCCGTCACGCAAGCGCGCATTGGTCGCCTCGCTCCCATGCTCGACGAGGATCACTGGCACCAGGTTGGTCGTGTGTGCCGTGTGCGGTCCACCCGTTGACGGGTCGATCATCATCTCGCAGTTGCCATGGTCGGCGGTCACGAGCATCGCACCGCCCGTAGCCTCGAGCGCTTCGAGCGCCTTCGAGAGCCCCGTATCCACTGCTTCGCAGGCGGCGATCGCCGCTTCAAGCGAGCCGGTGTGTCCGACCATGTCGGGATTGGCGAAATTCACCACGATCAGGTCATGCTTGGCCTTCACCGCCTCGACAAGGTGTTCGGTCACCTCGCCCGCTGACATCTCGGGCTGCAGATCGTAGGTCCGCACCTTGGGGCTCGGCGCCATGCAACGCTCTTCGCCCGGGTCAGGGGTCTCGATGCCGCCGTTCAGGAAAAACGTAACGTGCGGGTACTTTTCGGTCTCGGCCAACCGGAACTGGCGCAAGCCATGCGAGGCCACCCATTCGCCGAGCGTGTTGACGATCTCCTGCGGTGCGAACATCGCTGGGATCAAAGGGTCGAGGACGTCGGAGTAGCTGACCATGCCCAGCGTGGCGGCGAAGGTGCAGAAGCGGTCACGCACAGCGTCGGCCGCATCGAACTCCTCGATCAGAAAGGCAGACAGCAACTCGCGTGCCCGGTCCGCCCGGAAGTTGGCACACAACAGCCCATCCGCGGAGGAGGCCACGCCGGTGTAGTCGCCGATCCGGGTCGGCTCGATGAACTCGTCGGTCTCGCCTCGAGCATATGCTGCATCGATGGCCGCGATCGCGCCGTTCTCATGATGGCCCGTGCCATCGGCGATCACCGCCCAGGCCCGGCGCACGCGGTCCCAGCGCTTGTCGCGGTCCATTGCGTAGAACCGGCCCGAGACGGTCGCGACCCGAACGCCCCGCATCGAGGAAATGTCGTTCAGCAGTTGCAGCATCGCATCGCGTCCCGAGGTGGGTGCCACGTCGCGCCCGTCCATGAACGCATGGATGTTGACGGGAATGCCGACTTCGGACAGCGCCAGCGCCAGCGCCGATACGTGGCGTTGATGCGAGTGTACACCGCCTGCACTGATCAGGCCCATCAGATGCACGGCACCGCCGCTGTCGCGCATCCGTGTCATGAAGGCGACCAGCTCGGCGTTTGAAAAGAAGCTGCCGTCCTCGATGGCCCGGTTGATGCGCGGCAGGTCCATCCAGACAACACGCCCGGCGCCGATGTTGGTGTGGCCCACCTCGGAATTGCCGATCTGTCCGGGAGGCAGGCCGACATCCTCACCGCTTGCCGACAACTGCGCCGAGGGGCACTCCGCCATCAGACGGTCGAATGTCGGCGTGTGCGCCAGCAACGGCGCGTTGCCCTCGCGATCGGCTCGGTTGCCCCAGCCGTCGAGAATGCAAAGAACAACGGGCTTGAGAGGCATCCGATCTCCATGGTGAACACCCGCAGCGTGTAGCCCGCAGGGGCCCGGCTCGCAAGCGTGACGCGTCCGGCTCAGGCGCGGTGATAGGGCGTGCCGGCCAGAATGCTGCAGGCACGGTAGATTTGCTCGGCCAACATGACGCGGGCCAGCATGTGGGGCCAGACCATCGAGCCGAATGAAATGCGCCGGGGCACGCTTTGGCGCAGGGCCTCCGAGTGGCCATCGGCCCCACCGATCAGAAAAACGATCTCGGAACAGCCGCGATCTCGTTCGCGCGCGAGCAGTGCTGCGAATTCCGGGCTTGTGAGAGCGTCGCCGCGTTCGTCAAGCGCGATGGCAACCGCGTCCGGCGGCACGCTGGCGATCAATCGGTCGGACTGTGTCCGCTGGTCCGGTGACTTGCGCTCATCGCACTCCTCGACGGAGATCGGCGAAAGCGCATGCTGCCGCCCGATCCGCGCCGCCTGCGCGATGTAGTGATCGACGAGTTCCTTCTCGGGGCCGGGCTTCAAGCGCCCGACCGCCGCAATTGTCAGCTTCAATGGCTGTCAGAGTGCCGATGCAGGGCGGGCCTTGCTGTCCGGCACAGTCATCCACATTTTCTCAAGCTGATAGAACTCTCGCACTTCGGGACGGAAGATGTGGACGATCACGTCGCCCGCATCGATCAGAACCCAGTCGGCGGTGTCCTTGCCCTCGCATCGAGCAATGATCCCGGCTTCGTGCTTCAGCCGGTCGATCAGCTTTTCGCTGAGCGCACCGACATGACGTGACGACCGCCCCGAGGCCACGATCATGATGTCGGCTTCGGATGACTTCCCGTCGAGGTCGATCGACACGACCTCGTTGGCGCCATCTTCGTCCAGCGATGATAGAATGAGGGTGTGGAGCGTATTGCTCTCGGGTTTGTCAGCCATGTCTGCATGCGCATTGACCGGCAGACGAGCACCTCCGGTGCTCAAAGCGACCTGTTCGCTCAGAACGAGTCCTCCGTTGGCGAGCCGGCTGATGCGGGATGCACCAACCTCGTGGCTCTTCTCACATGGATAAGTTAGTGGAAAACTATGACAGCCACAAGAATACCAGCTGAACTTGCCTGGAATGTGAGCAATGCCTGCCGGATGGTCGAGACGCTCCGGTGACGTCCGGAGCGTCCTGTCTGGTCAGTGGTTGCCGCGCACAATACGCTCGTAATCCGTGGCGATGTCCCGTGCGAGTGCGCCGACCTCGAAGTTGTAGGGACCGATTTCGCCAACGGGAGTGACCTCCGCTGCGGTCCCGGTCAGCCAGCACTGCTGAAAGCTCTCCAGCTCGTCCGGCATGATGTGGCGCTCGTGCACGGCAACTCCGCGGTCGCGCAGCATGCCCATGACGGTCTGTCGCGTGATCCCGTCGAGGAAGCAATCGGGCAGCGGTGAGTGCACCTCGCCGTCACGCTCGAAGAAGATGTTGGCGCCTGTCGCTTCCGCCACATAGCCGCGATAATCCATCATCAGCGCATCCGAGCAGCCCTTCGCTTCGGCGGCGTGCTTGGACATCGTGCAGATCATGTAAAGCCCGGACGCCTTTGCCTTGCACGGGATGGTCTCGGGGCTGGGGCGCTTCCACTTCGAGATGTCGAGTTTGGCACCTTTCAGCTTGGCGTCCCCGTAGTAGGCGCCCCATTCCCAGGTCGCGACCGCCATTCGGATCGGGTTGCGCGCAGACGCTACCCCCATATCCGGCCCGGAACCGCGCCATGCCACGACCCGGACGTAGGCGTCCGACAGCTTGTTGGCCCGCATCGTGGCTTCTTTGGCAGCCTCGATCTCCTCGACCGAGTACGGGATCGGAATGTCCATTTGCTTGCCGGACTCGATCAGCCGCGCCGAGTGCTCCTCGGACTTGAAGATCCGTCCGCCATAGGCTCGCTCGCCCTCGAACACGCAGGAGCCGTAGTGCAGGCCATGGGTCAATACGTGTACGTTCGCCTGCCGCCAGTCGACAAGATTGCCGTCCATCCAGATGAAGCCATCCTGGTCATCATAGCTGCTGCTCGGCGACATAGCGCTCTCCCGCTCCAGATACCCGCGCGCTGCGAGGTTCGAAAATTTCGTCTGATGGAGGGTATTCGACAGAATATTCCCCTTCACTGTGGGTTCGGGTAACATCGCCCTTGAGAACAGTCAATAAGGCTGACATAATTCGTGACTGAAGCGGGGGATCAACAGGGAGCTGTGATGCAAAGGGCACCAAACGGCCGGTCACACAACACAGCCGGACCTGACAGGCTGCTGTTTCTGACCGACGAGCAGCTTCGACAGGGCATTGAACTGATGTTCTTCGCATATCGCGACTTCACGTCCGACCCCGATCAGGTCCTCGCGAAACGGGGGTATGGACGGGCGCATCACCGGGCGGTTCACTTCATCAAGCGACGGCCGGGCATCTCGATCGCTGGCCTTCTCGATATCCTCCAGGTCACCAAGCAGTCCCTGAACCGCGTGCTGCGACAGTTGATCGAAGACGGGCTGGTGGTGAGCGCGACCGGTGACCGGGACCGCCGCCAGCGTCAGCTCCACCTGAGCCCAGCGGGCGAGGCGCTGGAACACGAGCTCTCGGAACTGCAGCGAGACCGTGTCCGCCGGGCTTACCGCACCGCGGGTCCAGAGGCTGTGGCCGGGTTTCGCCTGGTGCTAGAACAAATGATCGATGAGGACGACCGGGCCAGTGTACTTTCGCTCGTTGAGCGGGACACATCATGACCGATGGCTCGGCGCCTGCGCACGTTCTGGTCGTTGACGATGATCAGCGCATTCGGGACCTGCTGAAGCGGTTCCTGGCGCGCAACACCTACCTCGTCACGACCGCGCGTGACGCCGCGCATGCCAGCCGCTTGCTCGAATTCATGAGCTTCGATCTCCTGGTGGTCGATGTGATGATGCCGGGCGAGGACGGATTCTCCTTTACCCGGCGTGTCCGCACCGAGGTGAACGCGCCGATCCTTCTCCTGACGGCACGGGGCGAAACCGACGATCGGATAACCGGGCTCGAGGCCGGAGCAGACGACTACCTGGCCAAGCCGTTCGAGCCGCGTGAGCTTCTGCTGCGCATTTCGGCCATCCTGCGCCGTGCGTTGCCGCCGCAGCCCCAGACCGAGCCGCCGAGCCGTCTGACCCTGGGTGAGACCTCCTATGACATCCGGCGCGGAGAGCTGATGCGGGGAGATGATTCGGTGCGCCTGACGTCGACCGAGCAGGCCCTGATGCGGGTGTTCTCCCGTCAACCGAACGAGCCTGTGAGCCGGACCCGGCTTGCCGAGGAACTGGGCGGTACGGAAGGCGACGTGCAGGAACGTGCAGTGGATGTGCAGATCACCCGATTGCGGCGCAAGATCGAAGTCGATCCGAAGAACCCGCGTTACCTGCAGACCGTGCGCGGCGCGGGGTACATGCTGACACCGGACTGAGGCCGGAGTTGGAATCGTGCGCTTCCCTTGCCCGGGTTAATGTTGCTAGATAGGCAGATGGGGCTCTCTCTTTACACACATCCATCATCGCATCTTCATGTGACGCCGCCAGGTCATCCCGAGCGCGTGGCGCGCATCGAGACCATAGAGCTGTTGCTCGACACCCGGCCCTACGCCGACTGGGATCGGATCGATGCGCCGGCCGCGGACGACGAACAGATCCTCCGTGCCCACACCGAGGCGTATCTCGAGATGGTGGTGAGCAAGGTGCCGGACGAGGGGTGGGTGAGCCTCGACCCGGACACGCACATGTGTCCTGACAGTCTGGTTGCCGCGCGCCACGCGGCAGGCGCCAACATTGCTGCGGTCGAGGCTGTCGTCACGGAGCAGGTCAAGGCCGCATTCTGTGCCGTTCGGCCATGCGGTCATCACGCCGAGCGTCAGCGCGCCATGGGCTTTTGTCTGTTCTCGAACGCCGCGATCGGTGCACTGCATGCGCTCGATGCCATGGGCCTCGGACGGGTGGCGATCGTCGACTTCGACGTGCATCACGGCAACGGCACGCAGGACGTGTTCTGGGAGGATCGCCGCGTCCTGTTTGCATCCACGCATCAGATGCCGCTCTACCCGGGCACCGGTGCCGCGCACGAGACTGGCGTGGGCAACATCGTGAACTGTCCTCTGGGGCCCGGTACGGGCGGCAAGGAGATGCGCGCCGCGTTCGAAGGGCGGGTGATCCCGGCGCTGGATGCGTTCGAGCCCGAGCTGCTGATCATTTCGGCAGGCTTCGATGCCCATGCCGCCGATCCGCTGGCCAATCTCAACTGGGCGGCGACGGATTTTGCGTGGGCCACGGAACGGCTCTGCGAGGCAGCCGGCAGGCATTGTGACGGCAGGGTGGTCTCGACGCTTGAAGGCGGCTACGACCTGCAGGCACTGTCGGACAGCACCGCGGCACATCTCGATGCGCTCAAGGTCCACGCGGGATAGACATGACTGAAAAACCGGTCGCAAAGTTGAGCTTCGAGGAGGCGCTTGCCGCGCTCGAAGATGTCGTGCGCAAGCTCGAGGGCGGACAGGTGCCGCTCGAGGAATCGATTTCGCTCTATGAGCATGGTGACGCACTGCGTCGGCACTGCGAGGACCGACTGAAGGCGGCCGAACTCAAGGTCGAGAAGATTGTCGCCGGACCGGAAGGTGTGGTCCAGGGTGCCGAGCCGCTGGACGGGTCGTGACGGACATGACGTTCGCTGACCGTTTGACCGAGGTGGCAACCGAGGTGGAGGCAACGCTCGATGCGGCGCTCGTCGTTCCGGATGATCTTGCCCCCGGCGAGGCCGTGCTTCGCGAGGCGATGCGCTACGCAACGCTTGGCGGCGGAAAGCGGCTGAGGGCCTTTCTCGCCGTCGAGACGGCCGGTCTGTTCGATGTGCCGCGATCGGCTGCGCTCAGAGCAGGCGCTGCCGTCGAATGCCTGCACGCATACTCGCTGGTTCATGATGATCTGCCGGCGATGGATGATGACGACCTGCGCCGGGGCAAACCCACGGTACACAAGGTCTGGGACGATGCGGTCGCCATTCTTGCTGGAGATGCCCTCCAGACACTCGCATTCGAGATCCTGTCCGCGCCAGAAACAAGCCCCGATCCGGGGGTGCGTGCCCAGCTCTGTCTGGGCCTGGCGCGTGCATCGGGGATTGGCGGCATGGTCGGTGGTCAGATGATCGATATCGCGGCAGAGACCTCGAAACATCCCTTTGATCTGCCAACCATCACCCGGCTGCAGGCTCAGAAGACCGGAGCGCTCATACGCTTCTCTGCAGAGGCAGGTGCCATTCTTGCCTCCGACAGCGCGGCACAGGAAAGGCTTGCCACCTACGCGCGTCACCTCGGACTGGCCTTTCAGATCCGCGACGACCTGCTCGACATCGAGGGCGACGAAGCTCTGACCGGCAAGCGGTTGCAGAAGGATGAGGATGCCGGCAAGGCGACATTCGTCTCCCTGCTGGGGATCGAAGGTGCGCGGCAGGCGGCCGAAAACGAGATCGCCGCGGCAATCGACTCGCTTCGTGAATTCGGATCACGAGCTATCTGGTTGCGAGAGGCGGCGAAATTTGCGATCCACCGTAGCAGGTGAGACGGAGAAACGACGTGACCCAGAGCGACCGCCCCGTGACCCCGCTCCTCGACCGCGTGCGGGTCCCCTCGGACATGCACTCGATGAGCGATGCCGAGCTTGCGCAACTTGCAGACGAGTTGCGTGCCGAGACCATATCGGCGGTTTCGGTGACGGGAGGTCATCTCGGAGCGGGTCTTGGGGTGGTCGAACTCACCGTCGCCATTCACGCAGTGTTCGACACACCCCATGACAAGCTGATCTGGGATGTCGGTCACCAGTGCTATCCGCACAAGATCCTCACGGGCCGGCGCGACCGCATTCGAACGCTTCGCCAGGGAGGCGGGCTCTCCGGATTCACGAAGCGCGCCGAGAGCGAATACGATCCGTTCGGTGCGGCGCACTCGTCCACATCCATCTCTGCGGGACTGGGGTTCGCTGCGGGTCGCGAGCTGGGTGCGGATACCGGCGATGCGATTGCGGTCATCGGTGATGGTGCGATGACGGCGGGTCTCGCCTACGAAGCGATGAACAATGCCGGCTGGCTCAAGCACCGGCTGATCGTGATCCTGAACGACAACGAGATGTCGATCGCGCCTCCCGTCGGTGCGATGTCCAGCTATCTTTCGCGGCTCTATGCGCAGGGGCCCCTCCATGATCTGAAATCCATGGCAAAGGGCGTGATGGGCAACGTGCCGGGACCGCTGGGCGAGTTCCTGCGCGAGGGAGCTCATCGGGCCGAGACCCTGATGAAGTCAGTCACCGTCGGCGGCACGATGTTCGAGGAACTGGGGTTCGACTATGTGGGGCCGATCGATGGCCACGACATGCAGCAACTGCTGCCCGTGATGAGGGCGGTCAAGTCGAATGCGTCGGGGCCCGTGCTGATTCACGCCATCACCAAGAAGGGCAAAGGGTACAAACCGGCGGAGAGCTCGGCGGACAAGTATCACGGCGTCGCCAAGTTCGACGTCGTCACGGGCAAGCAGTCAAAGGGTACGTCCAACGTGCCGAGCTACACCAAGGTGTTTGCCAATGCGCTGATCAAGGAGGCGGATCAGGACGACACGATTTGCGCCATCACGGCCGCGATGCCGTCCGGTACAGGGCTCGACCTGTTTGAGAAAGCCCACCCGACGAGGTCGTTCGACGTGGGCCTTGCCGAACAACACGGCGTGTGCTTTGCGGCAGGTCTTGCCGCGTCGGGCATGAAGCCATTCGCCGCCATCTATTCAACGTTCCTTCAGCGCGCCTACGATCAGGTTGTGCACGATGTTGCGATCCAGAAGCTGCCTGTGCGCTTCGCGATTGACCGTGCCGGTCTCGTTGGTGCCGATGGAGCAACGCACGCAGGCGCATTCGACATTGCCTATCTGGGCTGTCTCCCGGGCTTTGTGGTGATGGCGGCCGCTGATGAGGCGGATCTCGTGCACATGGTGCGCACCGCGGTCGAGATCGATGACCGGCCCTCGGCCTTCCGATATCCCCGCGGCGAGGGCATGGGAGTTGACATGCCGGACTTCGGCGTGGCGCTCGAAATCGGCCGAGGACGGATGATGCGCGAGGGCACAAAGATCGCGCTGCTGTCATTCGGCGGCCGGCTCGCGGAGTGCCTGTCCGCCGCTGACGAACTCGAGGCGCGTGGCCTCTCGACCAGCGTGGCCGATGCCCGATTTGCAAAGCCTCTCGATCGGGACCTGATCCTGCGGCTGGCACGAGAGCATGAGGCACTGATCACGGTCGAGGAAGGCTCGGTCGGAGGATTCGGGAGCTATGTCCTCCAGCTTCTCTCCGACGAAGGCGTGCTCGATGCAGGCCTTCGTGTGCGCACGATGGTTCTTCCCGATACATTCATCGACCAGGATAAGCCTGCGGAGATGTACGTAACCGCCGGGCTGACCGCATCGGATATTGCCGCCAAGGCGATGGCCGCACTTGGGCAAGGAGCCGCCGCCGTGCGTGCCTGATCTCAAGTCCAAGGCGGGGTGCACGCTCGAGAAGATCTGCGATCACGAAGATTGCGAGACAATGGCTGTTTTATCGCCATGACTTCGCCACTAGATTATGATGAAGCGGTGAGCTGAACCAGCGCGGGAGCGGTTTGGACATGCAAATTCTGGCAGCCCTAATCGGATTGATCGGCGTTATTGCCATATGGCAATGGCGGGTTCGAGCCGCACGTGATGCCGGTAACCAGATCGCCGAAGGCGTCCATGATATCCGTCTTGCCGTGCGCCGGTTGATGCACGAGAAGAAGTACAATCGCCACCCGGTTGACAGCGTCGAAGACCCGCGTCTCGCTGCGGCTGGTGTGATTGTGGCGGTCGCGACCATGGATGCACCGATCTCGCAGCGTGAGATCGAGGCGCTGCGCAAGGCGGCACGCGAGACGTTCGAGGTGACTGACCGCGAAGCCCTCGACATTGTTTCGTTCGGCCGTTGGATCGCCGGCCAGTGCGAGACCAACGGGGAAGCTGTGCGCAGGCTCTCGCGCGTTGTGCAACAGCGTGCGGGCGCCGAAGCGGCGCCCGACCTGATCCGGATCGTGACCGAGGTTGCAACGGCTGACGGCAACGAGCTTGGCGAGCAAGAGACAGACGCGCTCGACACAGTGCGTCGGGCATTTGCGGCCGCCTGAAGCACGGGTTGACCACACGAACACCGAAAGCACCTGCGCAGATGCGCCTCGACCGGCGGGTTGTGGAGGATGGCCTCTGCTCCAGCCGCGCGCGCGCGCAGGCTTTGATACGCGCCGGCGCGATCAGCGTCGACGGTTCTGTGACCCGGCGTGCGGCTCAGGCGGTGAGCCCCGGCGCCGAGGTCAGGCTCCATGCCGACCCGTGTCCGTGGGTCAGCCGTGCCGCCCTCAAGCTCCTGCATGCGCTGGATGCATTTGAATTGTCACCCAAAGGCGTGGCGCTGGACCTGGGGGCTTCGACAGGTGGGTTCACGCAGGTGTTGCTGGCGCGCGGTGCTGAGCGGGTCATTGCGGTGGACGTGGGCCACGGCCAACTGCACGCGGATCTCCGCGCAAACACCCGGATCACGTTGCACGAGGGCATCAATGCGCGTGCGATCCCCGCCGGACTGGTGCCGCCGGTCGACTGGATCACCGCCGACCTCTCCTTCATCTCGCTCACCAAGGTGCTGCCGGCTGTCTTGCCGCTTGGCTTGCCGGGCGCACACCTCGTTGCGCTGATAAAGCCGCAGTTCGAAGCTGGGCCCGCCCATGTCGGCAAGGGTGGGCTGGTGCAAGACCCGGCAGTTCATGTCACAGTGCGCCGGGAGATCGGAGACCTGCTCCGCGCGCTTGGCTGGGCGATTGTCGGTGAGGCCGAAAGTCCGATCACCGGAGGCGACGGTAACCGTGAGTTTCTGATCGCCGCGCAACGGCCTCGATGACGCTTTCCCCATTCCCCCTCCTCGGGTATCACCTGCGCTATGATCGATGAGGTGGGGATCGACAGCCTGGGGGCACAAGGTGATGGAATTGCCACCGACGGCACCTTCGTGCCCGGAACGCTGCCCGGTGAACGCGTGCAGATTTCCCGCCTTGGCCACCGCGGCCGGGTTGAACGGATCGTCGAAGCGGCGCTCCAGCGCATCTCTCCGGTCTGTCCGCACTTCGGAACCTGTGGCGGCTGTGTGCTGCAGCACGCCTCCGAGGCGTTCACGTCTGGGTGGAAACGGGACCTGGTCGCCCGCGCCCTCGGTCAGCGTGGCATAGACGCGCCAGAGATCCGTGACACGCTCACCGTGCCTGCGGGCAGCCGGCGGCGTGTGACACTGACCTCCCGCAGGACGCGCGGGAAGGTGATTGTCGGGTTCCACGAGGCCGGATCGGATCGCCTGGTTCCACTTGAGGCGTGTGCGGTGGCAGAGCCGGCGATTGTCGCAAAGGTGCCTTCGCTTGCCGGCCTTGTCGAGATCGGCGGAAGCCGCAAGGGAGAGATGCGCTTCACGCTGATCTCGGGTCCCGCCGGAGTTGACGTTGCAGTCGACGGTGGCAAGCCCATTGAAGGCGCGATGTACGGCTTGCTGGTCGCGCATGCGGCGACGAACAACTACGCTCGGTTGAGCTGGAACCGCGAAACGCTGGTCACCCGCCATCCACCGATCCAGCACTTTGGCAAGGTGGTCGTCGTGCCTGCCCCCGGTGGGTTTCTCCAGCCCACGACAGAGGGCGCTGCGGCGCTGGTCTCGGCCATGCGCGAGGCGGTGGGAGATGCGGCGAGGATTGCAGATCTGTTCGCGGGATCCGGCACCTTCGCCTTGCCGCTCGCGGATCAGTCCGAGGTTCATGCAGCTGAGGTCGATGCATCTGCGGTCGAAGCGCTGGATCAGGCGTGGCGCAAGGCACGGGGCCTCAAGAAGGTGACGTCCGAGGCGCGTGATCTGTTTCATCGCCCGTTGCTTGCCCGGGAGCTGAAGGGGTTCGGAGCGGCCATAGTCGATCCGCCGCGCCAGGGCGCACGCGCGCAGACGATTGAGCTTGCCCGCTCGGAGTTGCCCCGGATCGGTGCCGTCAGCTGCAACCCGGCGACATTTGCCAGGGATGCCCGTACGCTGATAGATGGCGGTTTCCGCCTCGACTGGGTGCTGCCGGTCGATCAGTTTCGCTGGAGCCCGCATGTCGAGCTTGCAGCCGCGTTCTCGCGCGCTTGAGGCAATCAGAAATGCGCATCGCTTTGGATCCTTCCCTCACACCTCAGGCGCCTGCGCCACCGCGCCGCGCTTGAAGGACCGCTTCGGACATGCGAGGCACTCCCGACCCTGATCGGAGTGTTCACATGTCGAAGACCAGCGCCGGAAACTACTTCGAGGATTTCTTCCCGGGTCAGCGGCTCATTCATGCCACACCGCGCACGCTGACCGAGGGCGACCGGGCGCTCTATACGGCGCTCTATCCCAGCCGGTACGCGCTGTTCTCCTCGGACGAGTTTGCCCGTGCGTCGGGATTGCCCGCGAGTCCCATCGATCCGCTCGCCGCCTTCCATGTGGTGTTCGGAAAGACCGTGCCGGACATCTCGCTGAACGCCATTGCCAATCTGGGATATGCCGAAGGCCAGATCAGGGCGCCCGTCTGGCCGGGCGACACACTGAGCGCGATGTCGGAGGTGATCGGCGTGCGCCAGACGTCCAACGGACGTGCTGGGGTGGTGTGGGTTCGCACGTCAGGCAGCAATCAGCGCCAAGAGACCGTTCTGGACTATGTGCGCTGGGTAATGGTCAACAAGCGGGATCCCGCATCGCCCGCGCCGGACGAGGTCTTGCCCGATCTGGCGTCTTCCGTGCGCGGTGGCGACATCGCTGTGCCGCCGGGACTCGATTTTTCGGGCTACGACGTTAGTGCGGCGGGTGGTCCGCACCTCTGGGAGGACTATGAGGTCGGCGAACGCATTGACCATGTCGACGGCGTCACGCTTGAAGAAGCCGAGCACATGATGGCGACCAGGCTCTGGCAGAACACAGCGAAGGTGCATTTCGATGCGGCATCGCGCACGGATGGCAAGCGACTGATATATGGCGGGCATGTGATCAGCCTCGCCCGGGGTCTCGCGTTCAACGGATTGCAGAACGCACCCTGGCTTGCGGCGATCAACGCGGGCAGTCACGCAGCGCCGTGCTTTGCGGGCGATACGATCTATGCCTGGTCCGAAGTTCTGGAGAAATCGGAGACATCATCGGCAACTGTCGGTGCGGTTCGCCTGAGGCTTGTGGCCTACAAGGCACCGGGCAGCCCGCTCGCGCTTCGGGGGGACGATGGCACGTATCTCCCGGGCGTGGTGCTGGATTTCGATCACTGGGCTCTGATGCCGCGCAGAACTTGACGGCGCCACGCCGCTCGGGCGTGATGAAGGGGTCAACTCAGGGAGCCCCACATGCCCGCATCCAGCGCCTATCTCTTCGTGGTCTCGATGGACGTCGACCCGGCGTATGAAGACCTGTTCAACGAAGTCTATGATACCGAGCACATTCCCCTGTTGCTCGAGGTCCCGGGCGTGCATGGCGCCACCCGCATGAAAGGCGAGCCGTTCCGTGTGGCAATCGGTGGTGCGCTGCGAGATGTAGACGCGCCGGCGCCGGTGTACTCCGCGATCTACGAGATCGACGGGCCGCATGTGCTCGAGTCGCAGGCATGGGCCGAGGCGGTCGAGAAAGGCCGCTGGCCAGGTGACGTGCGCCCACACACATCGAACAGACATCACGCCCTCTACAAGGTGCGATGAGACATGCCTTCTGAATCAAAAGCACCGCGCCAACGGATGGCGCGGTGCATGTTGCAACAGTGGTTCGCCTCTACTGTTTGGCCAGCAGATCGCGAATCTCACCCAACAGTTTTTCTTCTGCTGTCGGCTCGGGATCGGGCGCCGGTGCCTCTTCCTCGGCCTTCTTGAGATTGTTCACCGCCTTGATGATCAGGAACAGGATCCATGCCACGATGACGAACGAGATCACCGCGTTGATGAACACGCCGTAGGTGATCACCGCCAATCCCTGTTCCTTGGCCGCGGCGGCCGAGGCGACGTCCTGCCCCGACAGGTTCAGGAAGAGACCAGAGAAGTCTATTCCGCCCGTGAACAGGCCGATGATCGGGTTGACAATATCCTCGACAAAGCTGGTCACGATCGAGGTAAACGCCGCCCCGATCACAATTCCCACACCCATGTCGACGACATTGCCTTTGATGGCAAATTCCTTGAATTCTTTGAGCACTGATATCTCCCTTGCAGGCTCCCACGTTCAGTCACCCGGTGAACACTTGGTTCTTGGCCCGGGCTGCCCCCTTCTTGCTTGGATGGTCCGCTCGCGGGAAACCCTTAACAGGTTTATGTGACTGTTTCAGCAGGATTCTGGCGAGAGAAATCAGCCGCGTAGAACCGCTCCGGTTGCTTCGCCGACCCGCTCGATCACGCGTGAAGACACCGCATCGATCTCCTCGTCCGTGAGCGTCTGATCGCGAGGTTGCAACAGCACCGAAATCGCCAGTGATTTCTTGCCCTCGCCAAGCTGCTCCGCTGCCCGCGCGCCGTCGAACACGTCGAAAACCTCGACGCGTCCGATCAAAGACTTGTCCGCGCCGCGGGCGGCCCTGATCACGGCCTCTGCTTCGACTTCCGCGTCGATCACGAAGGCGAAATCCCGCTCGACCGCCTGCAGGTTCGAGGTGGCAAGTGCTGCCCGTGTGGTGCGCTTGGCCTTCGCCTTGGGGAGCGCTTCGAGGAAAATCATCGCAGCCACAGCCGGCCCGCGCACATCCATCGCGGACAAGACCTTCGGGTGCAGTTCGCCGAAGACTGCAAGCGTTGTCTTGGGTCCGAGCTTCAGCGCGCCGGACCGTCCCGGATGGAAGCACTCCGGTGCATCGCGCGTGATCTGAAGCTTCTCGACAGGGACGCCGAGCGCTGAGAGCGCCGATTCCGCGTCGGCCCGCGCATCTTGCAGATCGACCGGCCTGCGAACTCCGGACCAGTGACGTGGCGTGGTCGCCCCAACGCGAAGTGTGACCGCCTCTCGCAGCTGTTCACCGGGTTCACCGCCGAAAAACGCTGGTCCAATCTCAAAAAGCGCCGGATCCGGCTGACCCTGGGCGAGATTGCGAGACGCGGCCGCAAGCAGATTGACCAGCGCTGTGGGACGCATGTGCGACAGTTCGGATGAGATCGGGTTCTCCAGGCGCATTTCCGGACGATCGCCATCGAACAATGCGGCTTGCGTAGCAGAGCAGAAACTGTACGTCACACATTCGTTCAGGCCGAGGCTGGCGAGTGTGCGCCGGGTTGTCGCCTCGCGCTTCTGAAGCGGGGTTAGGCGTCGCGGTCCCACGCCATCGCTTGGGCGTGGCAATGGTCGGGAGGTCAAGCCGCTCAGCGAGGCCACACGTGCCACTTCCTCGACAAGGTCGGCCTCACCGTGCACATCGGGCCGCCAGCTCGGAACAGAGACCTCCAGCGCGGGCTGACCCGCGTCGACCTCAAATCCAAGCGCGCCAAGGATGCGAATTTGCTCTTCCCGTGCGATCTCGAGCCCGACGAGACTCTCAACACGGTCGGGACGCAAGGGGTAGCTGCGTGAGGTGTCTGGAACTGCGCCCGCCACAACCATGTCAGACGGCTCACCCCCGCAGAGATCGAGGATCATGTGTGTGGCTGCCTCGATGCCTTCTGCGCAGGAGGCAGGGTCGATGCCGCGTTCGAAGCGATAGCGTGCATCGGAGTGGATCTTGAGGCGTCGGCCTGTCGCAGCGGTCATGACCGGGTCCCAGTAGGCGCTCTCAATGAAAACGTTGACCGTCTCGTCGGTGCAGCCGGTTGGCAAGCCACCCATGACACCGGCGATCGCTTCCGGGCCCTGATCGTCCGAGATCATGATCATATCAGGCTCGAAGGTGTACTCCTTGTCATCGAGCGCCACCAGCTTCGAGCCCGCTTCCGCCCAGTGCACGCGCAGCCCGGCCCCGTGGACCTTGTCCGCATCGAAGACGTGGAGTGGGCGGTTGCGGTCATAAGTCAGAAAGTTGGTCACATCGACCAGTGCCGAAATCGGCCGAAGTCCGATCGCCTTCAGTCTGTTCTGAAGCCAGTCGGGGCTCGGCCCGTTCTTCACCCCTCGGATCAGGCGCCCGGCAAAGACCGGGCATCCCCGCGTCTGCACATCGGCGTCGATGGTCACCGAAACGGGGCACGGGAATCCGCCGGCAACCGGCTCGACGGAAGGTGTGATCAGCCGTCCGAGCGCACGTGCGGCAAGATCTCGGGCGATGCCTGCAACGCCGAGAGCGTCTGGGCGATTGGGTGTGATCGCGATCTCGATCACCGGGTCGTTCAGCCCGGCCCAGTCGATGTAGCGCACACCCATCGGGGCATCCTCGGACAGGTCGATCACGCCGTCGTGGTCGTCCGAGATCATCAGCTCGCGCTCGGAGCACAGCATCCCATTCGATTCCACGCCGCGGATCACACCTGGTTTCAGATCAACGCCGGTGCCGGGAATATGCGTGCCCGATGGCGCAAACACACCCACCATCCCGGTGCGGGCATTCGGTGCGCCACAGACGACCTGGACCTCCTCGGATGGTGCCTCGGGCCCCTTTGGCCATGCTTCAACGCGGCAGAGCCGGAGCCTGTCAGCATTTGGATGCTGTACCGCCTCGATGACCCGACAAATGCGAAACGCTCCAAGCGTCTCGACCGGATCATCGATCCCCTCGACCTCGAGGCCGAGATCCGTCAGCGCATCGGCAATCTCGCCAACGCTCGCCTCTGTCTCGAGGTGTTCCTTCAGCCAGGAAACCGTGAATTTCATGAGGTGCCTGCCGCTCGCTCTGTGTCCGGCGGCTGATTACCGGAAATATGCGCGCTCAGGAAGGGGCGTGACGGCCTGAGATGACACAAGGGTGATGCGAGGTGAGATGCAAGCCGACAGCCCGGCACCTAAGTGATGCGTATCGCTGCCCCGAGGAGAACCCGAATGTTTCGTTCTGGCCTTGCATTGACTGCCACCGTCGTCGTCGCACTGAGCGCCGGAGTGGCATCTGCCGGTGACAATCCGCGCAGTGACAATGACTACGCCGGCGTGAAAGCGGTCGACTATATCCGCGACGCCCTGACAGAGCCTGCCAATCAAACAGGCAAACGTTCCCAAAACACTCAGTCGCAGATCACTGGTCAGTCGCCGCACTGGCGGGCTTCCATATTCGACGGCCGGCGCACCCGCGCGACGAACGGCACCGGGCTGAACATCTTCGGCGCTCTGGACCGCTGAGGTTCAAACCTCGTGCCGTATTCGTCTGGAGCTTTTTGCTCCGGACCTCCCCTGCGAATCGAGCCTCCACGAGGCTGCCGAGCTCACCGCCACTGTCTCGGAATACCGAGACTAAAACTCCTCGACGATACGGAAACGCTCGCACACCAGGACCATGTCAGGTGACCATCCACCGTTGCGTTCGAAGAACATGCGGTGACCACGGCGCCAGCCTTCGAGGCTGTCATTCTCACCTTCGGCCAGAGCGAATGCCTCGGGCACGCGGTCAAATCGGTGAATCTCGACAGAAGTGTATTCTATCGCGATCACGGGCACGCCGTCCCAGTCTGTGTAGATGGCGAAGTCTCCCGGCGCCACGAGGGGCTCACCGGTAGCCAGATCCCGGGCAGGCCAGCAGGTGGCAGTCTTCTTGCGCTCCAGCGCCAGCGCGGTCAGTAGTTCGCACAGCTCCCGTCTGTCGCCATCGGCGAACTTGAATCGCGGCGCGTCGCGGTACTTCGGGTCCAGATCCGTCACCTGCTGAGGCCGCCATAGGTTGTAGGCACATCGAGAGCCGAGAAGCCGTAGTGGCGCAGCCATCTGAGATCGCTGTCGAAGAACGCGCGCAAGTCGGGCATGCCGTACTTCAGCATCGCGATCCGATCGATGCCCATGCCGAAGGCAAAGCCCTGATAGATATCCGGATCGATCCCACCGTTCTCCAGCACCTTCGGATGGATCATGCCGGAGCCGAGGATCTCAAGCCAATCATCGCCCTCGCCCAACTTGAGTTGCCCGCCTTCCCAGGAGCAGCGGATGTCAACTTCGGCCGATGGCTCGGTGAAGGGGAAGTGGCTCGCCCGAAACCGAAGTTCAACGCCGTCCACTTCGAAGAAGGCGCGGCAAAACTCCTCGAGCGTCCACTTCAGCATCGCCATCGAGATGTTGGTGTCGATGGCGAGCCCTTCGACCTGATGGAACATCGGCGTATGGGTCTGATCGTAGTCGGCTCTATAGACGCGGCCCGGGCAGATGAACCGGCAAGGCGCGCCATGGTCCTTCATGCCCCGGATTTGGACCGGAGACGTGTGTGTGCGCAGCACGTGCCTGGGCCGATCGTCATCTTCGGCGCGCGCCATGTAGAAGGTGTCCATCTCGGTGCGCGCCGGATGCTCGGCCGGAATGTTCAATGCGTCGAAATTGTACCAGTCGTCTTCGATCTGGGGGCCTTCCTCGACCTCGAAACCGAGCTCGGCAAAGATCGCGATCACTTCTTCCGTGACCTGGCTGACGGGATGGATCGTGCCCTGGCGCACAGGACGCGGCGAGAGTGTGACATCCAGCCACTCGGTCTTCAAACGCGCCTCGAGAGCCGCATCCGCGAGTGAAGCCTTCCGCGCGGCCAAAGCGATGTTCAACTCGTCCTTCAGTGCATTGAAGGCAGGGCCTGCGGTTTTGCGCTCCTCGGGGCTCATTTGCCCGAGAGCCCGCATCATCAAGCTGACTTCGCCCTTCTTGCCCAAGGCCTTGACGCGCACGGCCTCGATCGCGGCCTCATCGGAGGCGTCTGCGATTTCCCCGATGTAGCGTGCCCTGATCGGCTCGAGATCCTGCATCGCATGTTCCCTGTTCTTGCCGTCCGGGTCCTAACATGGGGGTTCTGGATTGCAAGAGCCGGGCTCAGCGATCAACCGCGCCCGGCGCGCTTGACGCGACGCACGAGCCGCGCATCCCGTCATCGCGCGTCCAGACCTGACTGCGACCGAGAAGCGACAGGCCGACGTAGCCTCGCACAGTCAAGCGATCATCGGCCACATCCTCGATCTTGAAACTGAAGCTGCGGCCGTCGCGCGTGGAGTAGATCTCCCCGTCCTCCCACACACCGGGACTGCTGCGCGTCAATCCCATGATCAGTGGCAGCCGGCAGAGGAGACGGCTGCGCTGCGCGACATCGGGGTTCTTCTCGTCGCGCTTTGGACGTCCCTCGGTGTCAAACGGGTTCCGAAGCCAGACAAGCCTGCCGCAGGCCAACTCCCCGCACGGTTCGATCTCGATGACTGCCTTGCCGTTCTCCACCAACCAGCGCCCGAAGGCTGGATCGGCAGTTGCCGGTGTGGACAGAACCGCGGCTGCTATCATCAGGCAAAGGGCGCGGAGCATGTCCATCCTTGGAGAGTTGGCGTGAACATCACAGGCTCTAGGTCGGCGCCACGGGTGGGCAGGTCAAGGCCGTTCGGGTCACTGTTCGATCAAAGGCTCGCGATGTCCGCTACTTGTTGCGAGGCTGCTCCGATGAGATGCAGCGCTTGCAAGAAGTGTCAGTTCCGCAGGGTGGACCACCCCGTGCGGCGCTTTTGGACGAGATGGTGCAAGCCCCGCCGTCCTTGCGAGCAGAAGTGCGCTTAGCCAGGCGCCTGAACGGTTCGCATGGTAACCGTCGCTTGCATACAGGTCGATGCCCTCCGCCAGTCTCCATGCCTGCCCAACAGGTGCCACGAACCATCCCGGTGAACCTCGCCAGCGCGCGTAGTGCCCGGATACAAGTTCCATCATTGCGCCGGGGTCTGACGGCATGCCTCGTCGACGATAAAGCGCATGACCCGCCCGCCGCGGCCAGGTCTCGAAGAGCACCCGCACCGGTGGCCCGTGTTCCCCAAACCGGTTGATGGCTTCAATCGATCGCTGCCGGGCCTCCTCGGTGAGCGCAACCGTCGAGTGATCCTGAAGCACGAGAACATCGGGATGGAGCTCGGCGATCGCTGCCAATCCCGTATCGAGCTGGTGCGTCAGACTTGCGCCATTGCGGGTCAGCCGGTGCGTCAGGAGTTCATGGCCAGACTGAGCCGCAATCTCCGCAAAGAGACTTGGGATGTCGTGCTCAGCGGTGAACGAATTGCCGATGAACAGAACGCGTCGAAGCTCTCCGGTCCAAGCAGGGTGTGCTGCTGCACCGAACAGCAGGGCCAGGGCCGTGCGCCGCCGGAGTGACGTCACTCCATGGTCTCGAGCTCGTCGATCATCTGCGATATCAGGCTGAGACCCTTGTCCCAGAACGCAGGATCAGAGGCGTCAAGACCGAACGGCGCCAGAAGCTCCTTGTGGTGCTTGGTCCCGCCGGCCGCGAGCATGTCGAAATAGCGTTCCTGAAACCCCGCCTCGCCGTTCGCATAGACGGCGTACAGTGCATTCACCAAACCGTCGCCGAAGGCGTAGGCGTAGACGTAGAAGGGAGAGTGGATGAAGTGCGGAATGTATGCCCAGAAGTTCTCGTACCCTTCGGCTAGGTTGATCGCGGGGCCTAGGCTTTCGGTCTGGACTGCCATCCAGATTTCCCCGAGCTGTTGCGCGGTCAGTTCTCCCTCGCGGCGTGCGGCATGCACCCGCAATTCGAACTCGTAGAACGCGATCTGGCGCACCACGGTGTTGATCATGTCCTCAACTTTGCCCGCAAGCATGGTCTTGCGGATTGCAGGGTCGGTTTCCGCGTCGAGGAGCTTGCGGAAGGTCAACATCTCGCCAAACACACTCGCCGTTTCGGCAAGCGTGAGGGGCGTGCGGCTCAAGAGCTCGCCCTGAGCTGCGGCGAGTCTCTGGTGCACGCCATGCCCGAGCTCATGGGCAAGCGTCATCACATCCCTCGGTTTGCCCTGATAGTTCAGCATCACATAGGGGTGCACGTCAGACACCGTCGGGTGCGCAAATGCGCCAGGCGCCTTGCCGGGCTTGATGCCTGCATCGATCCAACCGAGATCGAAGAACGGTTCGGCAAGCTCCGCCATGCGCGGTGCGAAGCCGGCATACGCATCGAGCACCGTCTTCCTCGCATCGGCCCAGACGATGACGCGGTCGTCGCTTTCCGGCAGCGGGGCATTTCTGTCCCAGTACTCGAGCTTCTCCAGTCCGAGCCAGCGAGCTTTCATGGCATAGTAGCGATGCGACAGCCTGGGATACGCCTCCATGACGGCCTGGCGGAGCGCATCGACAACTTCCGGCTCCACCTGGTTGGCCAGATGGCGCCCGAACTCGGGTGTCGGCAGCTTGCGCCAGCGGTCCTCGACTTCTTTCTCCTTGGCCAGGGTGTTGGTGATCCGGGTGAACAACCGGATGTTCCGCGAGAGCACGTCAGCAACGGCTCTGCCACCGGCCTCGCGGCGGGACCGGTCCGCGCTCGAGAGCAAGTTGAGCGTGGCCTCCAATCCCAGTGGCGTCTCCTCGCCGTCCACGTCGAACTCGAGGCCTGCCATCGTTTCGTCGAACAACCGGTTCCACGCCGAGGCACCGACCACGGACTGATCGTGCAAGAACTTTTCAAGCTCATCCGAGAGCTGGTAGGGCTTCAGCGCTCGCAACCGCTCGAGCCAGGGTCGGTACCGCGCGAGCTTCTCGTTGCTGTCGATACATGTCTTCAGATGCGCCTCCTCGAGCCGGTTGAGCTCGAGCGAAAAGAAGACCAGCGGCTGGGTGCAGTCCGTCACACGTGCCTGAGAATCGCCCAGGAACTTCGCGCGTTGCGGGTCTTGCGTGTTCTGCTGATAGAGCAATCCGGCATACGACATGATCCGGCCCAGAACCCGCTCGATGTCTTCGTAAGCCGTGATCGCTTCGCCGAGACCTGCGCCATCCAGATCAGACAGTTTGCCCTCGTATCGCTTGTTGAATGCAGCACAGTCCCTTTCAACCTGCGCGAAGTCTGCTTCGAGCGCCGCGCTGTCCATGCTGGCATAGAGATCACTGAGGTCCCATTCAGGGAGGTCGCCGAGATCGGTGGTCTCGGCCTGTGATTCTGGTGCACGTGCCATGTGGATGAATGTTCGGGCAAGGACCGGCTCAGTCATGACAACTTCCTATCGATGGTTTGCCGAGGGATAGCCCAGAGGTGGTGATCCCGTACCCTGACGGATCGTCTCATCCAGGCTAGGTGCGAATTCCCTCTTCCGGAACTGGCTCGTCGTTCGGTGCCTCTGGCTCTGGGGCGTAGTCCGGTGCATCCGGCCTGCGGCGAATGATGATGTCGCCGTTCGGCAGGACCTCGGGCTTCTGGTAGTGACGGATATCGTCGATATCCCCAAGCGTGTCGTAAAGCGATCTCAGGTCGTCGAGAGCGGGTTTCATATCGTCCATGAAATCACGCAGGGTCCGATCGAGTTGCTCCGGAAGGCGCAGTTCGGGTGTACTGGGCACCTGTTGCGCCAAGACGGGAGGTGCCGCCAAGGCCGTCAGCAATGGCGTCAGACAGATCAGTCCGAGATGGCGATTCTTCATGGCTGCCTCTCGCTGCGCTTGCACCTTGAATGTGGGGCACTGAAGGTGCTTGCGCAACGCATCGCTTTGCAAACATGGCGCAGACGGTGCAGTTGAAAAGAAAACCGCCCCGTGCCGGTGGCACGAGGCGGTCGGGATACTGGTAGATCGTGCGTCGATTACTTCGAGAGCGTGATCTCGACACGACGGTTGAGCGGCTCGCGCACACCGTCAGCAGTCGCCTTCGCGGGATCGTTTTCCGACCGACCGGCGAGTGTCATGCTGCCGCGATCCAATCCGCGCTCGACGAGAGCATCGGCGACGCGGGTCGCGCGACGTTCAGACAGGCCCTGGTTGTAGGTAACCGAACCAACGCGGTCGGCGTGACCAACGACCGAAAGTGCCGTGGCACTCATCGACTGCACAGCCGAAACGACTTCGTCGAGCGTTGCACGCGCGCGATCAGTCAGGTTCGTCCGGTCAAAGCCAAAGTAGACGACGAAGTTTGCCGGGCCGCTCACGCCACAGGCTGCGAGCGCTTCGTCGAGGAGCGCTTTTGCATCGGCAGGTGTGATGCAGAAGGTGTCGCCGCCACGAAGTGCCTCGAGGTACTGATCCCACATGACCTGTGCACGGGCACAGGCTTCAGGACGCGCGTCCTTGTTGGCATTGATCGTGTCCACGACCTGCTGATAGAGCGCTTGCGCGTCGCCATTGACCCCCAACTGGTCAGGCGACCAAGGTGCAGGCGCCGAGCCCGCTTCCGCCTGCTTCGCTTTCGCGATGTAGGCTGTCGAATTCAACCACAATACATCATTGAATGCCGCACGACGCGCGACTTCGGTGTACTCGCTGGCCAGCGCGCCGGTGAAACCCGAACCGCCGTGGTCAGCCTTAAGATACCGCTCGGCGCCGAATGTTGCACCAAGAGACGCGCCGGGCAGGTTCGAACAGCCCGCAATGGCGAGCGCCGTCGACCCCAACAGCATCAGAGTAACAGTTTTCATCCCTCTCTCCGTTCTGAATAAGGGCGCCGCTGCTCACGTGCCCTGCCAGATGACCTCAGCTTGACGCCGTTTTGACTTCATGCCCTCTGACATGGATCACGACGAAGCACAATCACGTTCAACGACAAACTCGCCCACCTTCCGCAGTTTATTGCTGCCGTAGCAGATAGACAACAGTTGCGTCGCGCGTTTGGTTGCACACAAACGTTAACGAAAGTTCCAACGATCAAAGTGGCCCATTACCAGAGGCTTGGTGACACAATATCAACCATCGTGGATTTCTATGCGCGGCTAACACATGGAAGCTGGCCGCTCACATATGGACATTCACATTCTCGTCGCAGATGACGACGCTCAGCAGCAGCGCTATCTCGCGGCGATCCTCAAGGCGTCGGGATACGTCGTTACCTGCGCGTCCGGCGGGCGGGAGGTGGTGCGTCTTCTGAGCGATCCTGCTCTGGCGCGGTTCGACTTGTTGCTTCTCGATGTGCACATGCCCGATTTGGATGGGATCGAGGTGCTGCAACGTCTTCGTGCCGCTGGACACAAAGTGCCGGTGCTCGTCCTCACGTCGGATGGATCAATCGGTCGTGCGGTTGAGGCCATGCGCGCGGGAGCCAGTGATTTCCTGGTGAAGCCAGCCGCGCCCGAAAGGCTTGATTTCTCAATCCGGAACGCGCTGACGTTGTCGGAACTTTCAAGCGAAGTGCGACGGCTCACGCAGCGCGAGGAAAACAGGCTTTCCTTCGATGATCTTGTCGCCGTTTCTCCCGCAACTCGGGAAGTGATCGCACTCGCACGCCGTGTCGCGGGTTCGGACATCCCCGTCCTGATCGAGGGGGAATCAGGTACCGGCAAAGAAGTCTTCGCCCGTGCGATTCATGGCTCCAGTGACCGCGCCGGCGCGCCGTTCGTCGCGGTGAACTGTGGTGCGCTGCCTGCGCATCTGATCGAATCCATCCTGTTTGGCCACGAGAAGGGCGCGTTCACAGGTGCCGTTGCGCGGCGCGCTGGAAAGTTTCAGGAGGCGAGCGGGGGCACGTTGTTCCTCGACGAGATCGGAGAGCTGCCGCTCGAAGCGCAGGTCAAATTGCTGCGCGCCATTCAATCGAGCGAAGTGGATCCGCTTGGGGCACGAGAGCCGGTCAAAGTCGACATTAGACTGGTCTCCGCGTCCAACCGTGACCTGCGGGCGATGGTCGGTGACGGAACGTTCCGCGAGGACCTCTTCTATCGATTGAGTGTCTTCCCGCTCACGCTGCCGCCGCTGAGAGAACGACGCGACGATCTGCCGGCGCTCGCCCGCATGTTCTTGAAGCGTTTCGCGGCGGCGGAGAACTCAGCGGTCAACGGCTTCGAGGCCGACGCAATGGAATTGATCGCCCACGCCCAGTGGCCGGGGAATGTGCGTCAACTCGAGAACACGATCCATCGTGCCGTGGTGATGTCAGATGGTCCGTTGATCGGTTTGCCTGCGTTGACGCTTTCCGGCGATGCGGCGCCAGAAACACAGACACAGTCACACGCCGGGGAAGAAGCAACGGGCGCCACGGAATCACACGACTGTGTGTCGTTGCTCCGAGGTGATGGCCACAGCCGGCGCTTGATCGATATTGAAGCAGAAGCGATCACGCGCGCGCTGGCGCTTTATCGCGGCAGGATGAGCGAGACCGCGCGACGACTGGGGATAGGCCGGTCGACACTCTACCGCAAGATCGAAGAATTCCAGATCGGAAAAGGCGCTGACTGACTGCGTGCGTCGCCTTACGACATCGCTGCGCAGTTACCGGCCCATGCCCAGCGCCGAGAGATACAGATCGAGCATCGCTTCCTCTTCTTCGCGCTCCTCGGTTGGTTTCTTTCTCAGCGAGACCACCCGACGAAGCGTGCGTGTGTCGAACCCGTTCGCCTTCGCCTCCGCATAAACTTCCTTCACCTGCTCCGCGACTTCCTTTCTTTCCTCTTCGAGCCGTTCGATCCGCTCGACGATGGATCGCAACTGTCCGGCGGCAACAGTGACCGATCCGGCGGTCTCATCGTTCATTTGGGGTATCCTTGTGATCTTGGGGAGAATCCTGCTGTGTCAGGGGCGCGGACGATAGCAGCGCTGGCGCGCGTCGCAACCGATAAGCGGATCTGGCAGGTTGATCATCCAGCTTCAAAGAGTTCGACCGGATTTCCGGCCGGATCGTTGCAGAGAATCTGCCGCCCGCCTGGACCACTCACGACTTCGTTGCGGAAATGCACGCCGCGCTCGCGCAATTCAGACACCAAGTCGTCTAGGTTCTGGACTCGGACAACGATCCTTGCCCAACCTCCCGCAGTTGGCATGGTTCCGTCCGGCATCGGTTTGCTTGCTGAGGCCTTGGGACCTGCCACCCAAAGGTGGAGGTCTCCGCGCGACAGAATTGCCATTGCTGGGCCGAATTGCTGTTTTAGTGCGAAGCCCAGGTTCCCGATGTAGAACGCGACAGCCGCGTCGACGTCGTCGACGATGTAGCGCACGTCGGCCATCTGACCTCCGATCCCACAGAAGCTGGCGGACAAATCTCGTCGCTAGACTGTATCATGGATTGCCGGTGCCATACACGGCGATCGGATCACCGAGCCGGGAGACATCGGGGGTGACACCAAGCCCGGGTGACTCCGGCAGATGCAAGAACCCGTCGCGGTTGCGGGGTCCGCGGCCGCTGGCGATGTCCAGAGCGAGCATGTCTTGGCAGGCCCACACACCAAGCCGGTTGCCGTCAGGTATGGTTGCCGCCAGATGCAAAGCTTCGGCATCCGCCAGCACCGAGCCTCCTGTTGCCATCACGAAGCAGTCGATCCCGTATGCGAGCGCGATGTCGCGCATCCGGGCCGCCCGTGTCAGGCCGCCGACGCGATTGAGCTTGATTCCGAAAATCTCCGCGATCCCCTCGCTGGCGATACGGACGGCGTCCTGCAGCGTCACCAGAGATTCGTCCACACTGATGGGCGCGGACGTCAACCGGCGTGTGGCCGCAATGTCATCCAGCGTCTCCCCAGGTTGCTCAACCATGATGCCCAGATCTGCAGTTGTCGTCAGAACGCGCAGTGCCTGCTGACGGCTCCAGGCGCGGTTGACATCGTAGAGGATGCGTTCGCCCGGCATCTTAGCCGCCTCGATGGTGCGAATGCGCTCGACGTCGCGGTCTGCATCAGCGCCGATCTTGACCGAGTGCACACGATACCCGCGTGCCCTAAACCCCTCGATTGTCGCGAGCATTTCGTCCGGTGTTCCTGACGACACCGACGAGGCAATGGGGGCAGGTGTCCGGCTGCCACCACCCATGACATCGGCAATCGGGCGCCCGGTCTCCTGCCCGATGATGTCCCAGCACGCCATGTCGATCGGGGATTTTGCATAGAGATGGCCTGGCAGGCAGAGGTCCATTGTTCGCTCGACTTCGAGAACGTTGCGTGGATCGAGCCCGAGCAGCACGCTTGCCATAGTCTCGATGCCGGCCCGGATGCCCGGACCATGCGCCGGAATATAAGTGTGACCCCACGGCGTGCCTTCACCCCAACCGGAAATGCCGCAATCCGTGTCGACACGAACGAAGGTTGCGTCCAGAACGTCAAAGCGTTGCCGCCCTCCCGAGAGCCAGTAGGGCTTCGTGAGTGGGAGGTCCCGATGCCAAACCGTGATCCGGATGATCTTCATAGCGGGTCTGCCCCGAAAGCCTGTGGGCGGCGCAGGTGAGGTCGTCCTGCGGCTTTCGGGAGCCGTCTGCGCGTGAGGCGCGCGCCGGGGGAACGTTGTCCGGAATGGGCTCCAAGTATCGCCCAGCCCTTGATCGCGGTGACGAACATCTCAGGCTGTCACTTCAACCGGCGCAACGGAATCGAACACACGGGTCACTGCGCCAAGCCCATTCGCAGCGATGGGACCGATCTGTCCCGGGACAGGCCGATGGAAATGATCCTTGATGGTGTCGATAGGGTCCGTGAGTTCCATAGTCGAGATCAGCGCATCGTCCTGTGCCCCGATGGCCAGATGCAGAACGCCTGCGGCCGCGATCGGTCCGCACCACCAGCCGTCAATGCGAAAGCGCATGCCGGCGGCGGTGCACATGTCGCGGATCGTCTTGCCCACCGAGAGCCCTCCGATTGCGTCTGACTTGATGACCACGGCCGCCGCTGCACGGTCCTCGATGGCACGCACGAACGTCGCAAGATTGCTCAGGCACTGATCGAACATCAATGGCCCATCGATGGCTCTGGCGACTTCGACGTTCTGCTCGTAGGTCTCACAGGGCTCTTCCCAGATCAGTCGCCGATCGTTGAGGGAGCGTAGCACGGGCACCGCGACTTCAGGTGTCAGTGCGCCATTGAAATCGGCAAGAAGTAACTGATCCGGTCCGATGGCGCCGAGTGCTGCAGCGACGCGCCGGATGTCCTCGTCAAGATCGAGACCCTGCAGTTTGGATTGAACGACCGGAAAGTCACGGCCTCGCGTCCGAATGGTCTCCGCCATTTGTTCGGGGCATTCCGAGGAGAGGGACAGGCACTCGGGTGCCGTGCCTGTCGTGGGTCCGTCCAACAGCGAAGATACGGGGAGATCCACGCTCTGGCCGATCAAGTCCAGCATCGCGAGTTCAACACCGAAGGCCACACCCGTGAGCCGCTTGTTGTGTCGCCATCTTCTCAAAAGCTGCGGTACGTCAGCGACATTGATACCCACCAGTGCCTCAAGGCACGGATCCTCCAGGTCGCACTGCTCGTCACGCGGCCAGGCCGGAGAGCGTGAAACCTCGCCTGTTCCGCTCGTTCCCCGATCCGTGATCAAGCGGACATAGCGATGGCCGAGTTCACGCTGCACCACGAATGACATCGTGTAGCCGTGCCCTTTGAAGCGCGGCGCGCAGGGCTGCGTTTCGACCGCCACGATCTTCATGGGACAACGACGATGTTGCCCACGTGCCGTTTGGCGATGAACGCCTCCTGCGCCGCGTGAAGTTCTGCGAGTGGGTAGGTTTTGGCGAGCAATGGCCGGATTTCTCGTTTTTCGATATACTTGACGAGGTCGGCGAACAAGCCTGGGGACACGATGGTGGCGCCGGTGAAGGTCAGATCGCGGAGATAGAACGTCCGGAGGTCGAATTCGACGATTGGTCCGGCAATCGCCCCGGCGCAGGTGTACCGCCCGCCGCGCGCGATCACGTCCAGCATTTGAGGCCAGCTGTCGCCGCCCACCACATCTGCCAGCACGGTTACCGTGTCCCGACCGATCTCTTCTCTCAGTGCAGCCTTGAGGTCTGCCGGCGCACGGGGCAGAACGGCGTCGGGCCCGATCGCGCGCACCTCATCTGCCTTTGCATCGCTGCACATGGCGACGGTTCGAGCACCGCGTCTGTTGGCAAGCTGGATCAGGGCGGAGCCAACCCCACCGGAGGCGCCCGGGATCAGAACGGTGTCCGCCTCAGTGACGGCCGCGCGATTGAGCATGTTTTCAGCGGTGACATATGAGGTCGCAAAGGTGGCGAGTTCGGCGTCGGACAGATCGCTCTCGACGGGGTGGACCTGACGCTGATCGACGGTGGTGTAGTTTGCGAAGCCTCCATCGCACTCGCTGCCGAAATAGCCTGTCTTTTCGAGGTTGAGCGGATCGCTCCAGTCCCGAAGCCAAGTATCGATCATCACGCGCCTGCCGATCAGTTCTGGATCTGCGCCGGGCCCTATGGCGTCGACGACGCCCACCAGGTCTGCGCCCTGGATGCGAGGGAAGGTGATGGCAGCGCCGCCCCACGAACTGTCCTGGTCGTCGGCCCCAGTAAACGCGTCTCCGGTCGTCGCATCGCTGACACCCTTCGAGTACCAGGCGCTCCGCGTGTTCACGTCGGTGTTGTTGAGACCACAGGCACCGACACTTATCAGGACTTCTCCCTCGGCTGGGTCAGGGCGCGGCCAGTCTTCATGCCAGACCAGCTTGTCCATGCCGCCATGTCCGGTGAGAACCATTGCATGCATTGTCGCGGTCATTGTCTGTTCTCCGCAGTCAGTTCGGAACGTGCCGTTAGCTGAGCGCCACGCCAGACAGCCATTGCCAGCAGCGGGCCGGGCTCGATCAGTGCGCCGTGGCGGACACCACTTTCATTCTTCCAAAGTGCACCCGGCGCGCAATGACGCGCTCCCTGAGACGCGCTGCGAAACTTGGCGCATCCGGCGAGCGTTACGTAGATCTCCGAGGGTTCGTGGGTGTGATCGGGGTAGTCCAATCCTGCGCCCCAATAGCCAAAGCACACACGCACGTCTTCCGATATGTATGGTCCCTCCGGCGAGACGATGTTGGCCCACGCGTAGTTGGCCAGGAAAGGGGCGCCAACTTGGTCCTCCGCGTAGCTTTGCCGCCATTGAAGGTAAGGGGCCGCCTCGAGCAGCGCATCGGTCAGGCGCTGCGTCTGGACACACGCGATGCCGGCCAACGCCGGCAGGGCCGAGACGGCAGGCAGGCTCGCCGGTTCCAGCAAGTTGAACTCAAGCGGATCATGCAGTTCGTCGCCGACGAAGGCACCGACATCCGCGCTGGCGGTCACGTAGGAGCGCACAGCGGCAAGCAGGTCTTGGTGCGCCTTCAGCGCAGCGGAGCCGGTCATGCGTCTTCTCGCAGAGGTGCCAGCCGGAGGGCATGCAGATGCTGGTAGTGGGGCAGAGCGTCGGCATAGATCGCCTGCACCTCGGGCGCCGCTTCGCGAATGTTACCGTAGCGTCGCGGCTGTGGTTTCAGCCCGTCCGATTGCGAGAGGCTGTCGTGCCATGATCCGTCATCGTACCAGCTGACTTCGTCGCGGGTGCCGGGGTCCCAAGACAGGGCCTGAGGAACGAAGGGAATGTCCACGGCAGCGCACCAAGCCGAGATGATGCCGTGTGGGTCCTCCAGCAAGTCGTCGGAGTCGATCACGGGCGGTGGGTGTCCCATATGGTCCGAGACCCGGTCAAACAGCCAGCGATGCTCGCGGTACCCGAATTCTTCGATCTTCCATTCCGGTGCGCGTGAAAATATCGATGGGATGGATTTGGCCGGATCGCGGATGAGAAATGAGTGGGTGAATAGGTCGAGGAACTCCGGCTCCGCCATGTCCGTGACGTAGTGCGGCATGTCCTTGGAAAACGTCGGTGCCTGTCTGGCTGCCTTCTTGAGTCGCTCGAGGACCACCTGCCGCGTGAGGCCGGGAATTCGCGGGCTGTCGGGCACTAGCCGCGGAAAGCGGGCGTCATCTCCCTTGTACCAAGCCTCGCCGAAGGGCTCGTGAAAGCAGATCATGTCCCTGCGCATGCGCATCATCCACTCGAAGGCGGTCGAGGTGGTGCGTGGAGTCGACCAGAGCACGACGATCTTGTGCATCTCAGCCTCCTTGGAGCGTCGAGAGCAGGCGGCCCTGATTGCCGAGCGGAGCAGTGCCCAACGTTCGGAAGATGCGCCAGTACAGTGCCGTGTCCGACGAGACGATGGGCAGCCCGATCTCGGCTTCAAGCGCCCGGTCAAGGGAGACCATACGTTGCGGCATCCCGTCCCCGCGGCGAAAGTTTGGCATGCCGTTGACGACGATCGCGTCGGCCGTCGGGGCCTGCTCGGCGACAAAGCGCATCGAGCGCCCCAGCAGCTCGCCTGGAAAGATCCAGGTGCAGTCGTTCACCATCTCCTGCGTCGGGTAGAACCCCTGGTCGACGAAATTGCCGACATAGACGATGTCGAACCCCGCTTCTCGCAGAAACCTCGCGATACCATCGCGCCAGTCCGGCCAGTAGTAGACCGCGTTGAGTGCTATTCGCTCGATGTTCAGCGTGCGCAGAGCTTCAACCAGGCTGTACCCGGCCATGTGAAATGGGGTCTCGTATCTCTCGGAGACCCTTGCACAGAATGCCTCGATGTCGCCCGGCGTCTTGCCACCGGCATGCACCCAATTGGTGCCGACCTGGCCCACTGCATCTGCGCCGTTGTTGGAGAAACACTCGACCACCTCTTCCAGCAGCGCGAAGTTGTCTACTCTCTGGGTCAATCTGTGGGCGTAGTCAGGCACATGCAGCATGCGACCATGCGCACCGACATCTTCGGGCGCAATGCGCAGAAAGTCGGTCGGTGCTGCGTCGAAATCATGTGGTGGCGCCGTGAAGCCCACCTGGTGAGGGAACAGCTTGTTCTGCTTGTTCTTCCAGCGCTCCGGTTTCATTGCGTGTCACCCAGATCGGCACGGATCCAACCGTGCAGGGCCGCGATGGAGTGTTCGGAGTTGATTCCGGCATTTGGCGATATCACCAGCGGACCCGGGCGGTAGCCGCGCGATCCGAGACCTCGCTGAACGGCTTTCACCAGAGCGAGATCTTCGGCGAATGTCGTCTCCCGGTCGAGATCAATCACCGCCTGCATCTGATCATCGACGACCCCGTCCCTGCTGAACCAGCCGCGGTGCACGCGGGTATCGTTGTGTGCCAGCGGGCGCCAGTAGTAGGTGTTAACCAACCCGCCAGGATAAATCTGCAGGCTGAAGCCCGGATAGAGATAGAAGGCGCCATAATCCGATCCCGAGGTGTCGTACCATTTGCCCTCACCCGCGGCTGCGAGCGCTCGGTGCGAGAGGACCCGTCCCGCACCAAATGGCTGGATGTCGTAGCTGTCTGGATTGATCACACCGTCCGAGAATGCGCGGTGCACGTGTCCGCAATGGTAGCATTCGTTGTAATTCTCGACCGCGACGAGCCAGTTGCAGTGCTCCTGCGCCTCGTGCTCGTGGGCGAATCGTCGTTCCTCGACATCAGGACAAAGCGCCCTGACCGCCCTTTCGACGCCGGGATAGTGCTCGCACATCGGTAGGGCGTCGTCGTCGAGATTGACGAAGATGAACCCGAGGAACACTTCCAGCCGGACTTCTGTCAGGCAGACTGCGGCACGGTTGAAGCCGGCAGAGGCCCGCGCGCCCGGCGCGGCGCGAAGCGTGCCATTCAATTCATAGGACCAAGCATGATAGGGGCAGACCAGAACGCGGGTGCGTCCGCTGTCCGCCACCAAGGAGTGCCCCCGATGCTGGCACACATTGTAGAAGCACCGTAGTTTGCCGTCACGGCCGTGGACGATGAACAGGTCTTCGTCCAGCAGGGAAAAGGCATAATAGTCACCGAGTTCGGGCAAATGGCTTTCGTGGCAGACATATTGCCAGGTCGATCCGAAGATGCGTTCTCGGGTGTCGGCAAAGATGTTGGGGTCGGTGTAGAACCGTGCGGGCAAGGCTCGTGCAGGTAAGGGTGTGCCGAAGGCCACGGTCATGGATGCGCCCCCTCAGCCAAGTCCGGCCAGCGCATCGGCCTCTTCGTAGAGACCCGCGTCCAGACGTTGGCGATGGAAGTTCTCAATTCTCTCGGAGGCTTCCCGACCGGCACGCGATACCATCACTCCGATCAGGCCCTCGAGCAGTGCGGTGACCGCTGCATGGCTTTCGAAGAATTGCGGGGTGTGTGTGGGTGACACCAGCACATGTTGAGCCAGGCGCGCCAACGGTGATGTGGCGCTGTCGGTGATGCCTATGACCGTCGCGCCTCGGTCGCGTGCACTCCTTACCGCGACCATGGTCTCTGTACGGTAGGGTTGAAAGGTAAGGGCCACCAGACAATCCCGCTCCCCGATCAACGCCACGTCGTCGATGGGTTGGCTGCCGTGGCGCGGGATCGGCACGATGTGATCGAATCCCATCCGGGCTACATACCAGAACTGATGTGCAAGAGAGTATGCAGAGCCCATACCCAGCACGTAGCTTCGCTCGGCCTCGAGGATCGCGTCGGCGACCTTCTCCAGTGTGTCGGTGTCCTGGCGCTGCCACATGGCATCGAGGTTGCCCGCCGTGGCCTGAGCAATTTCGGCCACGACATCTGCCGTGCCCCCTGTGTTGCCAAGCACTTGCAGCCAATCCGCGCGGTCCCGAAATCCGCCGAGCCCCTCACCCACCAGAAAGTCCCGAAACCGCTCGCGGAACGTCTCGTAACCGTCGAAGCCGATGCTTTGGGCAAGCCTAACCAAGGTATTCGGATGCACTTCGGCGCGCGCTGCCATCTGGCGCATCGATTGAACGCCGACCCCGCGTTGGTTGTCGACGATGTAGCGCGCCGCACGTTGGAGCTGAGGTGAGAAGGTGTCAAAGCGCTCGGTGAGTGACGCGATCACGGCTTCGGCGGTACTAGGGGCATTCATGCGGTGTTTCAATCATGTTGACTTTGGTTCATTTGTATCATCAGTAGGGGAGAGTCGAGAGCGGCGCAAGCGCGGAGTGAGCGATGTCAGCCCCGGATCAATCGGCAAGATCAGCCCTCGAGGCATTGCTTCTGGAGTTGGCCGACGCCTTTGCTCAAGAAGGTCGCTCCGGTGGCGCACTGACGTCTTCGGTTTTGAGGGCAGCCGATGCGTCCGGGTATCGGGCATTGCCCGCCGGTGCCGATCCTGGCGGAACGCTCACGCAAGCGGCGACGGCGCCATCTGCCTTGCCGATGGCCGCGCATGTCCTGGCGGCTCGCGATCTGATCTCATGGTCTTATTGGGGCGCGGAAAAGCTTGAGCGGGAGGTCGCGCGCGGTCTCTACTCGACCGAACTCGTCGGTCCCGACGGGCACATCGGGGCCGAGGACGTCAGAGTTGGGTTGCTCGTCTCGGATGCAGGCATTGACTATCCGGTGTCGAGTCATTCTGGCGAAGAGACGTATTTCGTGATCTCCGGCACTGCCGGATGGGTCGTTGGCGACACCCCATACACTCCCAAAGCACCGGGCAGCTTCGTGCACCATCCTGCCTGGGTGCCGCATGGTCGGCGCACGGGATCGGAGCCGTTTCTGGGAGCATGGCGGTGGAGCGGCAATCTCGACCTCACCAGTTTCCGTGTCGAGGGACAAGAATCAACATGAGCTTGCTGGAAAAGTCCGAGTCAGCCGAGCGGGCGTACTATTCCCTGCTCTCCGTGTTTGCTGATCTTTTCGCGGCCGAAGGCAATTCCGGTGGGGATGAGACGGCGCGGTCTCTGCGAGATGCGATGTCCAAGCGTCTTGAACCTGCCGGAGATACTGTCGAAGAGCATCCTGCGCTGACAAAACTTCTGCAGGAATCAGAGGATGTGGTCGTGCGAATGGTCGCCGCCGCACGTCCACTGATCGTTTGGCGACACTCGGGCTACGATGATGGCCGCATCGATCCCAAGATTGGGCTGTCCATGCAGACTGCCTATCTGATCGGCCCGGACGCACCAATCCGTGTCCCCGGCATAAAGGCCGGCCTGTTCTTCCAGGCTCCTGCCGTCGCTTACACGAGGCGTTCTCACGCAGCGGAAGAAACCTTCGTGATCCTCGCGGGTGGTGCAGAGTGGCAGCGTGGTGACGAGCCCAGGCGCTGGCTTGGAGCTGGCGTGCATGTGCACCATCCAAGCTACGTGCCGCATGCAAGTCACACATTCGCCAAGCCCCTGCTGTGTGCCTGGCGCTGGACCGGTGATATAGGCCTCGGAAGCTACCGCCTGGAGGGTTGGAAAGCGCAATGAAGACCCATGCGCGTGTAGTGATCATCGGGGGCGGCGTGATGGGCTGCTCGTTGGCTTATCATCTGTGCAATGAGGGCTGGACGGATCTGGTGCTGCTTGAGAAGGCAGAGCTGACGTCCGGTTCAACCTGGCATGCTGCGGGACAGATCACGCATTCGGTGAGCCATTTCGGGCTGGCGAAAATGGCCGTGTACGGGACCGAACTTTATCCCAAGCTCGAGGCAGAGACAGGTCAATCGGCCACATGGCATGGGTGCGGCTCTCTCCGCGTCGCCTACGAAGACGCGGAGGTGGATTGGCTGCACTACACACTCTCGGTTGGGCGCGGTCTTGGTCTCGAGATGGAGATTGTCGGTCCGGATAGGATTCGTGAGCTTCATCCGTTCTACAACCTCGATGGGATCAAGGCGGCGCTCCACACCCCAGACGACGGACACGTTGACCCGGCTGGCGTGAGTTTTGCCCTGGCCGCGGGAGCGCGCCAAATGGGGGCGGACGTGATCCGGCGCAATCGCGCCACCGGAATGACGCGGTCGGGCAACGGTTGGGTGGTGCACACAGAGCAAGGCGACATCCATGCCGAGCTTGTGGTGAATGCTGGTGGCACATATGCGCGCCAGATCGGGCGTTGGGCAGGGCTGGACTTACCGATTGCCAACCTGCTGCATCACTATCTGATCACCGACCCTGTGCCTGAGTTTCAGGACCTGCCTGACGAATTACCTGTGGTCCGCGACGACCGTCAGGTCTCCGGATACGTTCGCATGGAGCAGAAGTCGGGGCTGATCGGAATCTACGAGAAGGCCAACGCCGCGACGATTTGGGATGACGGCACACCCTGGGATGCGGAGAACGAGCTGTTCGATCCGGACTACGACCGCATCATGCCGTGGCTCGAGAATGCGATGGAGCGGATGCCGGTTCTCGCGGAGCTCGGCATCAAGCGCGTGGTCCACGGTGCGATCACCCACCCTCCTGACGGAAACATGATGCTCGGGCCTTCCGGGGTGCCCGGCGTCTGGCTTTGCTGTGGAAGCCAGGTGGGCATCGCTTGGGGCCCTGGTGCTGGCAAGTACCTCGCCCAGTGGATGGTGCACGGCGCCGCCGACATCTCGATGGCATCCTTTGATCCGCGGCGGTTCGGGGCGAACATCGACGAAACCTACCGGATCGGGAAGGCGAAGGAGGACTATCTCCTCCGCCACGAGATTCCGTTTCCGCAACTCGATCGACCAGCCTGCCGACCATCGCACTCGAAGTGTACCCCGCTCTATGGGCTCCTTGAGACCAAAGGGGCCGTCTACCAGGATGTCTATGGTTGGGAGCGGCCGCTCTGGTACGCGCGCGACGGCGTGGCGCAGGCGCATATTCATTCATTTCGGCGCACGGAGTTGCACGAGATCCTGCGTGCCGAAGTCGAGGGATTGCGCGCTCATGCGGGCATTGCGGATCTCTCTGCCTTCGCCAAGATCGAAGTTCATGGTGGCGATGCGACCAGCTATCTTGAGCGGGTCTCATCGAACAAACTGCCAAAGAAGACCGGCTCGATCTGCCTGACCTACCTCGTCAATGAGAATGGCCGTCTCGAGGGCGAGGCAACCTGCGTGAAGCTGGCCGAAGATCGCTTCTACATCGTCTATGCGGCGGCAAAGGAGGCGTCGCTGCTGGACTGGCTGAAAACCGAGCGGCAGACCGGCGAGGACGTTGCCTTCGAGAATGTTTCCGAAGCGTTCGGCGTTCTGATGCTTGCCGGCCCTCGGTCGCGCGATGTCTTGAGCCAATGCACCGATGCGCCACTTCACAACAGTGCATTTCGCTGGCTGTCTGCGCAGAGCATTTGCGTTGCAAGCGCAAAGGACGTGCGCGCCTTGCGCGTGACATACACCGGAGAACTCGGCTGGGAACTGCATGTGCCCATGTCAGGTCTGCGGGCCGTCTACGAGGCCCTTGTTGCGGCTGGAGGGGCCCGCGTCGTTCATGTCGGGTCAGCAGCGCTGAATGCGATGCGCATGGAGAAAGGCTACAAGTCCGGGCACGAGATCACCAACGAGGTGACCCTTGCCGAAGCTGGGCTTGAGCGGTTCGCCCGACCTGGCGGGTTTCAGGGCGCGCAGCAGTCGATGGCCCGGCCGGAGAAGTGGCGGATCGCGCTCCTCCAACTGGAGGAAACGGCGGAAGTCGATGCGGATCCGCTCGGATCTGAGCTGATATCGCAAAGCGGGCGGCCCGTCGGCTCAATCACTTCCGGTGGTTTCGGGTATGGCGTTGGCGCTTACCTGGCGTGGGCCTATTTGCGCCCTGAGGCGTGCGTTCCGGGCACGCAGCTTGACGTCACGGTGCTTGGGACAAGACGGGGTGCAATTGTGCTGGACCAAGCCCCGTGGGATCCGCAGAACGCCCGCCCGCGCAGTGATGCATTGGTGCCGGCCTGAACTTGTCGCCTGGGCGCGCCGCGCCGGTCGTGATCTGCTTGGAAATGTTATGCCCGCGGCGCACGGCCAGCGTGGTGCCTGTGTGAAGCGTCGATGCTCTGTCGCCCGGGCTCAGTCGAAAATGTCGAGAACATCGTCGAACTCGTCGACGGCCTCCTCGACCCAGGACCAGATCGGGTTTCTGCGACTCTTGTCCTTGCGCCGCTTTCCCTTTCGGCGTCTTGCAGGTCGGTCCTTGTCGAGATGATCCTGCGGACGCTCTGCCGCATGTGGAATGGCAGGCTTCCGCTCCGACTGACGTGACTTGCGTCGCTCGAGCGCAGGTTGCAGCACCTCGATCTGGCGGATTGCCGCGCCGCAGCCATGGCACACCAGCGGGCCGCTTGTTTGTCCGCCCAGAGTTGATCGACCGCCACAATAGCAACACGTCACGAGACGGGTGAGGTGACTTTTCTTCACCGATGGTCTCCGTCAGTGCCCGGCGAGTTCGATGAGCGTTCTGTGCAGCGATGCGGGCACTTCGACACCTTCGGTGGGCGTTCGTTCCCGTGCCGCGAGCCGACGGTCCCCGGGCAAACGCACACCTGTCTGCGCCAGCATGCCTTCAAAGACACGCTCGGCACGCCCAACCGGATCTTCACCCCCCAGCCGATCCGGACTTATCGCGATGAGCAGTTCACCTCCGGTGGCGGGACCGCCGTCGCCGTTGTCCTGCTCGCCTGCCTCGACCGAGGACACCTCCCCGATCAACGGCCCGCAGAGCAGGTCGACCATCAGGGCGATTGCACCACCCTTGTAGCCGCCGAAGGGCAGCTGAGCGCCTGCAAGGATCGCCGCTGGGTCAACTGTGGCGTGACCGTCTGCGTCCAGACCCACGCCCTCTGGAACCGCATGGTCATCGCGTGACGCGATCTGAAGCTCACCGCGCGCCATCGCGGCGGACGCCTGGTCCCAAACCATGGGTGGGCGACCTTTTCGGGGCCACGCGAAGCTCATGGGATTGGTGCCGAAGAGGCGCTTGCTGCCTCCGGCGGGCGCCACATAGGGCGGTGAGTTTACAAACGCCATGCCGACGAGCCCCTTTTCAGCGAGCGCTTCGGTTTCTGGCCAAAGGGCTGCGTAGTGATGGGTCCGTCGGATGGCGAGCGCAGCGATTCCTGTCTCGCGCGCGCATTCGACCAGCGGGTCGTGTCCAACCTCGAGCGCCAACGGGGCGAGGCCAAGGTTGCCATCCACTTGAACAATGGCAGGCCCGAGCTTGTTCAGGACCGGCGTTGCCGTTCCGTTGATCTTGCCGTTTGCAAGGCTTTTCACATAGCCAGGGATTCTGAACAGCCCATGTGACTTGGCGTGATCTCGTTCTGCGCGGGTAACAGTGTCTGCCACTGCGCGCGCGTTCGCCTCGTTGCATCCGGCCCGCGTCAGCGCGGCCTTTGCTAGCACCCGAACTTCGTCGAGCGTCAATCGGACCTGCTGCATAGATGTCTCCTCCGTTCCCGCAAATCTATGCCGATTGTCACGCCAGGTTGCAATGACCAGACACCCGAGGGTTGCTAGGGCTTGCGCACCGGCCTAGGTCTGAATGCAAACAACAAGGCCGCCCGAGTGCGGCGGGAGGGCTTGATGACTGAGTATTTCGATTTCGGCACTCTGGCCGACAAGATCAAGATGGAGTCCGTGCCTTTCGAGCAGCGCCGCGGCGCTGAGACAGTATATGACGTGCTCGCGCTGACTGCCGAGCGCCACCCCCAACGCCCTGCCATCAGCTTCCAGATCAAGTCCGGCCCTTCGGATCAGGCCGAGACACTCGACTGGAGAGACGTCTTCCGGATGACGACGCAGACCGCAAACATGCTGCGCAGTCTCGGTGTCGGGGAGAATGATGTTGTCGCCTACATGCTGCCGAATGCAAACGAGACGGCGATAGCGCTTCTGGGCGGTTGCACCGCGGGGATCGTCAGCCCGATCAATCCCTTGCTCGAAGCGGACCAGATCGCCGCGATTCTTCGGGAAACGGGTGCCAAAATCCTGGTCACGCTGGCGCCGTTCCCCAAGACCGACGTGGCGCAAAAAGCGCACGCAGCGGTTGGAATGGGAACTGGGGTCACAACAATTCTCGAGGTCGACCTTAAGCGCTATCTCAAGCCACCGCTGTCCTGGATTGTCCCGCTGCTGCGTCCCAAGCTCGAACCCGCGCGCGGCGTGCAGCGCAAGGACTTTCACGCCGAACGGGCCCGGCATTCCGGTGACGCGCTCTCTTTCGAGCAAACAGGAGGCGAAAGCCGGATTGCTGCCTACTTCCACACCGGTGGGACAACGGGAATGCCGAAGATCGCGCAGCATCAGCAACGCGGCATGGTGTACAACGGCATGTGCCCGGCGGCGACATTGATCACGTGCGAGGACGTGATGCTGTGTCCGTTGCCGCTGTTTCACGTGTTCGGCGCATACCCCATCCTGATGACCTGCGTGACCTCGGGTGCCCATATGGTGATGCCCACTCCTGCAGGATATCGGGGCGACGGTGTTTTCGACAACTTCTGGCAGTTGATCGAGCGCTGGGGCGTGACGTTTATGGTGACAGTGCCAACCGCCGCCTCGGCACTGATGCAGCGCAAGGTGGACGCCGATGTTTCGAGCCTGCGGTATGCCTTGTGCGGTTCGGCGCCGCTGCCGACCGAGTTGTTCAAGCAGTTCGAACGGGCGACGGGCGTGAAGATTCTCGAGGGCTACGGCATGACCGAGGCCACCTGCCTTGTGTCGATCAACCCGCCCCACGGTGACCGCAAGATCGGTTCGGTGGGATTGCCTTTTCCCTACACGGATGTCCGCATTCTGCACTGCGACGAGGCCGGCACAGTGATGAAGGACTGCGCGGTCGACGAGATCGGTGAGATCTGCGTCTCCAACCCTGGTGTTTTTCCCGGATACAAGGAGGTGGAGCGCAATGTCGGCCTCTTCGCAGACGGGTACCTGCGGACGGGTGACCTGGGACGGATCGACGAGGACGGCTATGTTTGGATCACCGGCCGCGCCAAGGACCTGATCATCCGCGGGGGGCATAACATCGATCCGGCCCAGATTGAGGAAGCGCTCGCAGGTCATCCGGCGGTGGCGTTCGTCGGGGCGATCGGCCAGCCTGATGAGCATACGGGCGAGATGCCCTGCGCTTATGTTGAGCTGACCGATGGCGCATCGGTGTCGGGCGAGGAGCTGTGCGAATTCGCGGCCGCTCGCATCTCTGAGCGGGCCGCAGCTCCAAGGTATGTCGAAGTGCTCGACGAGCTTCCGAAAACCGCCGTGGGTAAGGTTTTCAAACCGGAGCTTCGAAAGTTGGCCATCGCCAGGGTTTATGGTGCGGCACTGACGAAAGCGGGCATCGACGCCAAGATCGAGGTGATCGAAGACAGGACCCGCGGACTGGTTGCGGACGTGGCGCCGCAGGGTGAACTGGATGAGAAAGCGCTCACGTCGGTGCTGGGAGGGTTCGCCAGGCCGTGGCAGATCTCGCAGCGTAGCGGAGAGTAGCACTGCCAAACAGATCTTCGGCGGAGGTTCGAGCCTGAGTGCCTAGAGCCGAGGTTGGCTGCATACGGCGTCGACCGACGTTGTTCCTGCGCCGTCAGCTTGACAGCGGGTGGGCTGGGTGTATAAGCGCGGCTTCCGTTCGTTAGGACGGATTTATCGGCGTCTGTGGCCTGGGCAACCGGGATCCTGTCAGCTCCTTATCGGGAGAAGAGGAAGTCGCCTGAACATTGAAAGAAGGAGCGCTCGCGTGACCAAACGCACGTCTGCGAAGCACAAGATCGACCGCCGGATGGGAGAGAACATCTGGGGTCGTCCGAAGTCACCGGTCAATCGCCGTGAGTATGGCCCGGGCCAGCACGGGCAACGACGCAAGAGCAAAATGTCCGATTTCGGGCTTCAGCTCCGTGCCAAGCAGAAGCTGAAAGGCTACTACGGTGATCTGACGGAGAAACAGTTCCGCCGGATTTACTCCGAAGCCGAGCGGCTGCGTGGTGACACAGGCGAGATGCTCATTGGTTTGCTCGAGCGGCGGCTGGACGCACTCGTCTACCGTGCCAAGTTCGTGCCCACCATGTTTGCGGCGCGCCAGCTCGTGAACCATGGCCACGTCGAGGTGAACGGCAAGCGGGTGAACATTCCCTCCTACCGAGTGCGGGAAGGTGATCTTGTGAGCCTACGCTCGAAGGCCCAGGATATGGCATTGGTTCTTGAGGCGGTGCAGTCGGCCGAACGAGATGTGCCCGAGTACATTGAAGTTGATCACTCCAAGATGACCGCCAAGTTCCTCCGGGTGCCAGCGCTTGGGGATGTGCCCTACGCGGTGATGATGGAGCCGAACCTCGTCGTCGAGTACTACGCCAAGAACTGACGACCGGCACTAGATCGATCGCATTCGGGTGCTGCCAGAGCGGCACCCAGACACGTCAGTCAAATTCGATCGCTGGGCAAGTTGCGGCAACTTCGTGCGTTTTGCGCGACAGACCGCTCACCGCAATTCATCGCCATTGCGACTAGTCGGTTTGCCGTTCGGACAGCGTATCGATTTTCTCATGAATTCAGACCGGCATAATTCGCGGCATCGGTCCCGCTGTCGCCGGTTTCATTCGAGGCGGGATCTTAGAACTCTGTATGCGGTCCGGAGCGGTTTTCTCGCGGCCTGAAATTGCGTGTCCCGAGGGCCGACATCAGGGGGCCTTCCGTGACACGAATATTCTCCCTGGCTGTCAAGAAACTGTATCATTGTAAGATGAAGAACCACGCTAGATGGTTCGAGTGATTGAACCCAATGATCAACCACGCCACAGCCAGGGAGACCTTCATGACCCGCCAACTGGACGAGTTCGGCAACAAGGCCGAAGCCTTCGAAGCGTTCGACGACATCCCGACCAATCCAAATCTCTCGAACACCATCGGCGATGTGATCAATCGGCGCTACAACCGCCGCGAAGTGTTTCGCGGAGCGCTCGCAGTTTCCGCCACGACGGCGCTTTTCGGAACCGCTGCGATGGTCGCACCGCGCTCGGCCCAAGCTGCCTCGGATCGCTACAACTTCCCTGAGTTGACCTGGGGCAACGACGAGACCCACCACATCGCAGATGGCTATGACGCCGACGTTCTGCTGCGGTGGGGTGACCCGATCTTTGAAGGCGCGCCTGAGCTTGACGTTCAGAACCAATCGGAGGAAAGCCAGCTTCAGCAGTTCGGCTACAACAACGACTATGTGGGCTATGTTGAGCTCGAGCCTGGCCGCGGGCTGCTCTGCGTGAACCACGAGTACACCAACGAAGAAGTCATGTTCCCCGGTCTCGGCCGCCAGGACAAGGACGGCTTCAAGGGCATGACGCCTGAGCTGGCGAAAATTGAGATGGCCGCCCATGGCGGCACGGTGGTTGAAATTGCCAAGGGCGAAGACGGCAAGTTCGCCGTTGTCAAGTCGAGCCCGTTCAACCGGCGCATCACGCCGTCGCACACCGCGATGGTGCTGGATGGTCCGGCCGCGGGTCACGACCGGCTGAAGACCTCGATCGACGCCACCGGTACCAAGGTCACCGGAACGCTGAACAACTGCGCCGGGGGATTGACGCCCTGGGGGACCTACCTGATGGCCGAGGAGAACTTCCACGGTTACTTCTGGACCGAGAAAGTTGATGGCGAAGGCGACGCCACCCTCGAAGGTCAGGATCAGGCGGAGTCGATGAAGCGCTACGGTGTGCCGGGCATGTGGTACATGTGGGGCACCGTCGATGATCGTTTCAACATCGACAAGGAGCCGAACGAGCAGAACAAGTTCGGCTATGTGGTCGAAGTCGATCCGATGGATCCGAACTCGACACCGGTGAAGCACACCGCTCTGGGCCGCTTCCGCCACGAGGGTTGCGAGACAACGCTCGCGAAAGATGGTCGCGTGGTGGTGTACACCGGTGACGACAACCGCTTCGACTACGCCTATAAGTTCGTTTCCAAGAACTCGGTCGGGCCCGATCGGCAGGCGAACAAGAACCTGCTCTCCGAGGGCACTCTCTACGTTGCCAAGTTCCACGACAACGGAAACATCCAGTGGATGCCGCTGGTGCATGGTTTCGGACCGCTAACTTCCGAGAACGGCTTCGGCAGCCAGGCAGATGTTGTGATCGACGCACGGATGGCAGCCGATCTTCTCGGGGCAACCCCGATGGACCGGCCGGAAGATTTCCAGCCGCGTGGCGATGGCACGGCGGTCATCATGCTGACCAACAACACAAAGAGGAAGCCGGGTGACGAGAATGCCGCCAACCCGCGCGCCGAGAGCTCGTTCGGCCACATTATCGAGATCAAAGAGGCCGGTGGTGACCATGCCGCGACCTCAGGCACATGGGACATCCTTGTGAAGTGCGGTGACCCGACGATCGCGGATGTCGGTGCCGAGTGGAACCCGGAGACGTCAGAGAACGGTTGGTTCGGTTCGCCGGACAACTGCGCCTATGACGCCGACGGACGTCTCTGGATCTCGACAGATCAGGGTTCTGGTTGGGGCAAGACCGGCAAGTCTGACGGGCTTTACTCGCTCGAGACCGAAGGTGCCCTCAGGGGCCATTCGAAGCTGTTCTTCCGCTGTCCGGTGGGGGGTGAGCTTTGCGGGCCCTACTTTGCCGAGGGCGGCGAGACCCTCTTCCTCGCCGTGCAGCACCCGGGCACCGATGGCACGAAGGACTACAAGGGCTTCGAGCGCAATTCGACCTTCGAAGACCCGGCGACCCGCTGGCCGGATTTTGCCGACGGTGTGCCGCCGCGTCCATCTGTGGTTGTTGTCACCAAGCAAGGTGGTGGCAAGATCGGCGTTTGATCCACGTTTTCCGGGAGGCGGGCGCCCGCCTCCCGGCTTTTCGCATTTCAGATTTGGTCGGACAGCAGTTCCGGCGCACTCTGTCTACCCTTCAGCTGTAAAAGATCAGATGGCTGGCGCATAACCGCCTTGCATGGATTTGGCTGGCGTCGCTTCCTGAGGCGGGCTAGACGCATGGGGCAGAGGAACAATGATGCCTGGCCCCGCCACAATAGTAGACGAAATCGACCATCTCCCGCGCTGGCGCCGGCCGGAAGCGTTGTTGCTTGTGATGGCGGGTGCGACCTGGTTCGGGTTGTCCTTCTACCTCGTCCTCATCAACAGTTTCGCCGTTGAGGTTGCGAACTTCGACGGATCGATGACCGGATGGCGCGAGAGCGTGCGCGAAATCCCCGGTTTTCTTTCCTTCCTCGTCATTTTCGTCGTCAGGTTTCTGCGCGAGCAGACCTTGGCGATTCTTTCGATCTTCGTGCTTGGTGCTGCAACCGCCGTCACGTCGAATTTTCCGAGCTTCTGGGGGCTTCTGCTCACTACATACATCGGCTCGATGGGGTTTCACTATTTCGAAGCGGTCAATCAATCGCTGCAGCTGCAATGGCTCGATAAGGCGACCGCTCCACGCAAGCTGGGCTGGATTGTGGCGGCAAGCTCGGCTGGATCGTTGATTGCCTACACCGGGGTGCTCGCCTCGCGTGAGTTTGTCGATGCGACCTATGGTCAGATGTACGTATCGTCCGGTGCTCTTGTGATGCTGATCGCCCTGTGGTGCTGGTTCGTCTATCCGCAGTTCGAGGGCAGGGTTGCGCAGCGCAAGGAGCTTGTGCTGCGATGGCGCTACTGGCTCTACTACGCGCTTGTGTTTATGGGCGGTGCACGGCGCCAGATTTTCATGGTGTTTGCCCCATTCATGATGGTCGAGAAGTTCGGGCTCGAGGTGGAGGGCCTCGCCGCGATATTCATCGTCAACTATGTCGCCAACATGATCTTCGCACCCCTCGTGGGCCGGTTCATCCAACGGTTCGGCGAGCGGTTGAGCCTGATCCTCGAGTACATCGGCCTGTTCGGCGTCTTCTCACTTTACGTAGGTGTCTACTACTTCGATTGGAGCTGGGAGGTCGCTGCGGTTCTGTATGTCGTGGACCATCTCCTTTTCGCCATGGCGTTCGCGCAGAAGACCTATTTTCAGAAGATCGCGGATCCGGCAGACCAGGCGCCGACCGCGGCGGTTGCGTTCACAATCAACCATATTGCGGCGGTCTTTCTTCCGGCGGCGCTTGGCTATCTCTGGCTGTTCTCACCCCCGGCGGTGTTCAGCCTTGCGGTTGCCATGTCTCTGGTCTCGCTGTTGTTGTCGTTCCTTGTCCCGCGCCATCCGAGTGAAGGGAATGAGACTGTGCTTATTCGAGCCCCCACTGCGGTTCAGCCGGGCGAGTAGCATGGCTGAGGGTGCAGCCGGCGCGAAGTTCACATCCGGCTCGACGATGCGCCACGTGGTCGTGATGACCGCAACGGCGTCGCTCGGGCTGATGTCGCTCTTCTTTGTTGATGCGATCAATCTCTTCTACATCTCGCTGCTGGGCGTGACCGAACTCGCGGCTGCAATCGGGTTCGCCGGCACGCTTCAGTTCTTCATCGTGTCTGTGTCGATTGGCATGCTGATCGCTGGCTCGGCGGTGGTCAGCCGCTTGGTGGGGGCTGGAGACATGACCTCTGCGCGACGAGCGGCCGGATCTACACTGGTTACAGCGGTGCTGCTGCTTGGTGCCTTGGCGGTGACCGTCTGGGTTTGGCGGGTGGACGCGCTGCGCCTTCTGGGCGCTGAAGGCGAGGCGCTCGCAAAAGGTGCGGACTTTCTCGCGATCTCACTGCCATCCGTGCCGTTGATCGGCATCGGCATGAGCGCATCTGCAACCCTGAGAGCAATCGGTGCGGCCCGTGATGCCATGTTTGTCACGCTTAGCGGCGGGTTTGTTGCGGCAGTGCTCGATCCAATCCTGATCCTCGCACTTGATCTGCGTCTGACCGGCGCGGCCATCGCGATCGTGCTGACACGTGTGGCCATTGCCGCAATCGGTCTTTGGCTGGTTCACTATCGCCATGGCATGCTGGCCTGGCCCGGCATGCCAGGGTGGCTGTCGGATCTGCCAAAGCTGATGGCAATCGCCGGGCCGTCGATTGCAACACAGTTGTCGACCCCGTTCGGCAACGCCTACCTCACCCGTGCGATGGCCGAGTACGGAGAGGCGGCTGTTGCAGGATGGGCGGTGACGGGACGGCTGACAATGGTCGCGTTCGGAGGGCTCTTCGCGCTTTCGGGCGCGGTTGGTCCCATCCTAGGGCAGAATCTCGGCGCAAGGCTATTTCCCCGGATTGTTTCGACCTACTCGAATGCGCTCATCTTCGGAACGATCTATGTTCTCGTCGTGTGGGCGTTACTGTGGGTCTCGGCTGATCTTGTCGCGACGGGTTTCGGAGTCGAGGGTGCCGGCCTGTCTGTCATCTGGGCATTCGCCACATTCGGCGCCGGCGCCTTCGTGTTCACCGGCGTGCTTTTTGTCTCCAACGCTGCGTTCAACAACCTCGGCCGCCCGCTCTGGTCGACAGCGTCGAACTGGTCGCGCGACGCGGTGGCGATCCCGCTGGCGGTGGGCGTCATAGGTTCAAGTCTGGGCCCTGCCGGAGTGATCGTGGCGCAGGCGCTGGCGGGATTCTTGGTGGGCTCGATGGCGGGCATGATGGCGTGGCGGTTCGTGCACAATCTGGCGGCCGGGCGCACGTCCGCGAACCGCAGCAATGCGACCAGCGTGCCAACGCCTGCGTTCGGATCGGGCCGCGCTGCTTCCGTGAGCGCAATCGGTTCCGTCGCCACGTCAGATCCTCTGGCGCAGACGGACGAGAATCGCTAGATAGCCCGACGAACGACATCAGTATTGTGGGAGCCCCGGGGCAAGGCATGCCGAAAATCACCTATATCGAGCACAACGGAACCAAACACACAGTCGACGTTGCGGTTGGCCTCAGCGTGATGGAGGGGGCTGTTTCCAACAATATTCCGGGCATCGACGCGGATTGCGGCGGCGCTTGCGCCTGTTCCACTTGCCATGTTTACGTGGACCCGACGTGGGTCGACAAGCTGCCGGAGAAGGAAGACATGGAGATCGACATGCTCGATTTCGCCTACGAGCCTGATGAGGAGCGCTCGCGCCTGACGTGCCAGATCAAGGTCACCGTTGATCTCGAAGGCTTGATTGTCCAGATGCCGGAAAAACAGATTTGAGGGGAGCCGCACTCCTTTTTGCTACGCTCGCATGGCATGCAATGCCTGCGGCCGCCCTCGAGGCCGACGACGTGGTCTGGGGCTGTGATGATGCGGGCTATGCCGGTCCGACGACTGAGTATCCGCATGGTGTTCTGGGAGACGACGTCGAGTACAAGTCGCTCGTGCTCCTTGTGCACACCCAACTGAGCGCTATCCCCGCCACGCTCGATCTGCCCGATGGGCAGGTGTTCGAGGACGTGGCTCCACGCTGTGCCGATCTTGATGGTGACGGCGAGGACGAGGTGGTCACCGTGATCAGCCACGCTGATGCAGGCGCGTCACTGGCAGTGTTCTCAAAGAGGAATGGACCAGTTGATGCGACCCCACCGATCGGAACACGTTTTCGGTGGCTCGCGCCGGCGGCGATCGCCGACTTCGACGGCGATGGGCAGAACGACATCGCCTATGTCGAGACACCACATTTGGCGGGGATTCTGCGGTTTCTGACCTTGAGAGACGGAAAGCTTGTTGAACTTGCGAGCAAGCCTGGCTTCTCAAACCACAAGATTGGCGAAGATTTCATCACTGGTGGGAGTCGTGATTGCGGAGAGGGCATCGAGCTTGTGATTCCCGACCTGGCATGGAATGAGTTGCTGGCAGTCCGCCTCGTTGACGCTAAGATCGTTGAAACATCCATAGCGCAAAGTACCGAGGCCGACTCGGTGACGGCGGCCATGGCCTGCGAAACGGAGTAGCTTGAGAGAACGGAGGATGTGAGTATGGCGCGCCCGGTGATCGGGATCACGACCAGTACCCATGTGGTCGAGGAAGCGTATGAGGTCCAGATGACGGGCCGGCGCACGATCGATGCTGTGGCGCGTGTCTCGGATTGTCTGCCGCTCTTGATCCCCGGCATTCCGGAATCTCAGGATATTGGCGATCTGCTCGAAACACTGGACGGCGTTGTCCTCACCGGAGGCCGCGCAAATGTGCACCCCCGATACTACGGGCAGGAACTGACGGAAGCTCACGGCACGATGGACGAAGGCAGAGACGAGGTTGTGCTGCCGTTGATCCGTGCTGCGGTCGATACCGGCATCCCGGTGCTCGGCCTTTGCCGCGGGATTCAGGAGATGAACGTGGCATTTGGCGGGACGCTCCATCCGGAGGTTGGCGACCTGCCAGGGCGCCACCGCCACCGAATGCCCAAGGGCTGCAAGGACCCGGAGATAATCTTCAAGCTGCGGGAGAAAGTGCGGCTTCGATCCGGCGGCGTCCTGTCGAATCTGCTCGGCACGGATCGGATTGAGACGAACTCACTGCACGGACAGGCGGTCGACAGGCCAGGTGAACGGGTCGTTCTTGAGGGTTGGGCTGAAGACGGTACCGTAGAGGCGATCTCGATCGCGGGATGCGCCGGATATGCCATAGGAGTTCAATGGCATGCAGAGTACGAAGCGCACGCTGATCCTGTCAGCAGCCGCCTGTTTGCCGCTCTTGGCGATGCCGCACGTACGCATCAACGCAGGAAATCGTCCCGAGCAGCCTGAACAGGGGTTGGCGGAACCGGTTTCGCAGTTCCCGCGACGAACGAAAATGAATCGTCGGTTTCGTGCCAAGCTGCACCTTGCCTAGTCAGCCCGGAGCAGTTCAAGCAGACGTGCTGCTGCGAGAAAGTCGGTGCGACGTCTGGCGGCCTGTTGCGCCGCCTCATGGTCCTCGCCCCATTTCTCGATGTTCCATTCTTCATCGATGCGACTTAGATGCCAAGCGGGCTCAGCGCCAACCTTGCCCTTGGTGACGGCGAGCCCGAGGACGAGCGAGCCGGAGATAGTCACAAGCTCGCTCAACGCCGTTAACTCCCAGACCGAATGTTCGGTCACCGCATCGGCAAGTGCCGAGACGCTCTCGGCGGGTTGCGAGGCAGGCATCACACCCGAGATGATTTGCAACGGTGCCTTCAGCGTCCGGGCCGACCATGCGATCAGAGGGTCCCATCCGGCTGCCTGACGATTGGCCAGCTCGGGTGGGTGAGGTGCGCGGTAGCACAACAAGTCATTTTCGCCATAGGCGGCGATGATCGAGCGCACTTGGTCGAGCTCCGGCATCACGCGATCGAGGCATGTGCTGGCTGCGCGGGTTACCGGCATCGAGAGCGGGTCAACGCGATCTTCCTGCGCGCGCCATTCGGCGGCGACTTCGTCGGCGAGGGTCCTGTTGGGCAGCACGCAAAGTCGTTTGGCGGGGGTACGCACGGGGCGCGTGTCCAGCAACACCTGAAACCCGCCTTCGGCATCTGTGACCACCGTGTCCGACCAGAAGCGCTTCATGAGGTGCTCCAAAGTCCCGCGACCAGGTGAGTGAGCTCCTCGAAGCTTTCGGCGATGGCGTCTGCCCCGCCACGCCGCACGCGATCGACCGGCTGATATCCCCAGCTCACGCCGATGGTGCGGACACCTGCGGCCCGCCCCATGGTCATGTCGTACTCGGTGTCGCCTATCATCACCGCGTTCGCAGGTTCGACCCCGGTCCCGGCCAGGCAGTTCATCACCATTTGGGGATGCGGTTTAGACGGGGCATCGTCGGCGCATTGTGTGGCGAGGAATATCCGGTCGTACCCGCAATGGGACAGGAAGCGGTCGAGCCCACGCCGGGATTTGCCCGTTGCGGCTGACAACAGGTATCCGGCTCTGTCAAACCCCTCCACCGTGTCGTGAGCGCCGTCAAAGAGCTTCATCTGCATTGCTTCTTTACCGTTCCCGCGGTGTGTTGCGGGGCCGGTTCTGTAGTGCCGAGCCAGGTCGTGGCGCTCTGAGAGCGCTGCATCCGGCGCGAGGACCGCCATGGCCTCTGGCAAAGACAACCCAACCACACCGAGGGCCGCCTCACGTGCAGGAACTGGTCGGCCCATTGTTTCAAAGGCATGGCGCATTGACGCGAGGATCGAATGCTGGCTGTCGACGAGGGTACCATCGATGTCGAAGATCACGAGGCGAAGTGGCGCTGACATGAGGAACTCCAGCCTGACCGGGTTGTCCGTCATGTGCACGGGCAGGCCAGGAAAGACAAGCGCGCGGAACTGCGCTATGGCAGCGCGCATTGCCACCTGCATGCTTCGGAGCCCCTTCAGGCTATGATACGCATCAACGATCAGATCAGCATTGCCGAGTGGGAAATCTCGGAGACGTTCTCGCGAGCATCCGGCGCGGGCGGTCAGAACGTCAACAAGGTCGAGACCGCCGTGACCCTTCGCTTCGAAGCCGAGCGCTCGCCGCATCTGCCGCCGGCCGTCAAGGCACGCCTCCGGCGCTTGGCGGGTCGACGATGGACATCCGAAGGGGCGGTGGTGATCCGTGCCGAGCGTCACCGCAGCCAGGCCCGCAACCGCGAAGATGCGCTCGCTCGGCTCGTAGAATTGATCGAGAGCGCTGCAGAGCGCCCGAAACCGCGGGTCGCCACAAGGCCGAGCTTCGCGGCCAAGCGGCGACGCGCCGATACCAAGGCCCGCCGTGGTTCTCTGAAGAAGCTGCGATTGCGTCCAGAGGTGGACGACTAGATGTGGTTTTACATCCTCAATGCACGTTGGTTGGGCGCTGGTGTGATGCTCACGCTTGCCTCGTCCTTCGGACAGACTTTCTTCATTTCGCTGTTCGCCGGCGAGATCAAGGAAACCTACGGTCTTTCGGACGGGGATTGGGGGCTGATCTACACGGTCGCGACACTCTCGTCGGCTGCGATGCTGATCTACGCTGGCAAGTTTGCCGACGAGATCCGCGTGGGCAGGTTGGCCGCGATGATCATTGCCGCGTATGCCGCAATTGCTGTCGGCATGGCGTTGAATGACAATCCGGTGGTTTTGGCATTGCTCATCTTCGGCCTTCGGTTTTGCGGCCAGGGTATGATCAGCCATCTCGGCATTACTGCGACGGCGCGATGGTTTCGCGCACATAGGGCCCGCGCGGTCGCGATTGCCGGATTCGGGTATGCGCTTGGTGAGGCCGTGTTGCCGCGGTTGGTAGCCGAGCTCATGCCGGTGATCGGCTGGCGGGCCGTCTGGGGCGGCGTGGCGCTGGTGCTGCTCATCGCCTACCTTCCGCTGATCACGTGGCTGGCGCGCAATGAGCGCGCGCCCCAGGGTGCGGCCCAGGATGGTCAAAGCCCCGGCCTTCACATGAGGCAATGGTCGCGGCGTGAGGTCTTGCGCCACTGGGTTTTCTGGGCACTTTGCCCCGGTGTGTTCGCACCGAGCTTTATCGGTACGGTGATCTTCTTCCAGATGGTGCACATCTCGGATGACATGGGATGGCCCGTGACAACGATGGCCGCTGCCTATCCCGTGTATGCCTGTGTGAACATCTGTGCCGCCTTGATCGCCGGTGCACTCGCTGACCGCTTCGGACCGGAGAAGCTGCTGCCGATATACCTCTTGCCGATGGGTTTCGGGATCGCCTGCATTGGCCCGATCGACGGGGTCTGGAGCTGGTTCGTGGCCCTCGCGTTCATCGGGGCTTCTACCGGCATCGCAAATGCCATGTGGGGCGGCCTGTGGCCCACCCTCTACGGAACACGGCATCTCGGCGCAGTGAAGAGCATGGCAAGCTCGATCATGGTGATCGGTTCTGCGATTGGCCCCGGTGTTACCGGCGTGTTGATCGACATCGGCGTGCCGTTCGCCGGGCAAAGTCAGTACATGATGGCGGCTGCAGTTGCCACGTCAGTTCTGCATCTGGGCGTCGTCTGGCGCCTATCAGGCGAAATGCCGGCGCGAGCCCTGTAAACCCCGATTGCTCTTGCTGACGGCAAGATGATCACACTGCCCGGGTCAGGCGTCTCGATGGGTGCGCGAGCGCCGCCCATATGCGGAAAGATTGATGTCGACCGGTGCAGGGATATCCCTCAGCCAAGCACCGAAAAACTTGATTCCTCATTGATCGGGCGTTTGCGCGAGAAGAACCCCACATCAAGATCACGGTCGATACAGGGTAGCCGAAACATCAGCGGCGTTGCGTCGTGATCGTTTCCTGCTTCGCAGTGTGCAATCAATGCGGCCATCATCTTCCCTGCGATTGGGGCATTCTTGTACTGGTTCCCGCTAGTTCCGCACGCCATGTAGAAGCCCGGCAACGACGACTTGTCATACACTGGGATCCAATCGGTCGACGCGTCGTAGAGATCGACCACACCGCGCATCCGGGATGGAATGCCAAGCGAGGGCACGCGCTGGCCGTAGCGCATTGCCTGTGTCGTCCACTGGTCCGTGAAGTCACGGTTGTAGTCGACGTCGTTGTCCGCCCAATCATGCGGGTCGCACGCCGGGTCCTCGCTGCCCACGAGAATGTTGTTTCCATGCTCGGGCCGACAATAGCAGGCAATGTCACTGTCAGAAACCACCATGCCATTGGTCTCGAAGTCGAATCCTTCAGGTGCGGGGACGTGCACGACCTCCTGACGGAGCGGTCTGGTCGAAATTGTCATATCGCCGGTCACGCCGGCCATCTCGTTGATCCGGTTGGAGGCCGGTCCCGCCACGTTCACCACAACCGGGGCATGTACCTCTTCCCCATCCGCGAGCCGCACACCTTTGATCCTGCCCGCATCGGTCAGAATGGCCGCGACCTCAGCGCCTAGTCTGAAGGCTGCCCCTTTGGCACGCGCTGCGTGGGCGAGGTTCTGTGCCGACAGCGCCGGATCTGTGACGTAGCCGCCATTGGGCCAAAACACCGCCCCGTCTATGCTCTTGCCATTGGGTTCCCCGAAGCGCGCCTCGTCCTTTCGCTTGGCCGGGCCAAAGCTGTCGAGCGAATAGATCGGCAGACGGCGGATGATTTCCTCCGGGGTCCACTCCTCGACGGGAATGCTCAATGCCCGACTGTTGGCCAGGTGCTTCGCCATGAAGTCGTTGGCCTCGGTCTTCATCACCAGGCATCCGGTCTCACGGAACTCGGCGAGCCCGTTCGGATCGTGTGCCTCCAGATAGTCTGCCCAGTCGCGCCAGTAGTGATAACCTTCCCAGGCGAACGCAGTGCCGTCGAGGGTCGAATAGTGCATGCGGATAATGGCACATGATCCGGCGGTGGAGCCGTGTCCGGCCTGGCTGTTGCGGTCGATGCTGAGCGTCTTCCAGCCGAGCTTGGCGAGCTCGAAAGCCGTTGCAGCTCCGATGACACCGGCGCCGATGATGATTGCGTCTGCGGTCTGGGTCATGTGGTCTCCCCCCGCGCCACCGCCCGTGCATAGGCGGCAAGCGCATCAATTTCCTCCTGCCTGGGTGTCTCACCCGTGAAACCCTTGAGATAGCCCGCCACGCGCGACAGTCGGAATTCCGTCGATTCTTGCAGTTCGAGCGCGTAGTAGCCGATCTGCATGTAGTACAGGATGCGCGCCCGCGTCTCCGACTCGTCGGCGCCATATCCGTGCCGGGAGAACATCGAGGCGATGGCCTCGACACGCTGAGTGTCGGAGCGGTCGATCACCCGCCTCACAGGCCCAGAGCGGCGCGCCCACTCGCGAACGGCAAAATCGAGCTGATGGTTGAAGACACTGGTGTCCACAAAGCACCGGAACAGATTGCACACAGCTTCGGTGATCGTCTCCGAAGGCATCTGCGTGTGTCGGATAATGGTCCCCGAGTTTGTGCGTTCCCAATGGGCAAGAAGTTCGTCCAGCAGGTCCTTTCGGCTGCGGAAGTACCAGTAGAAGCTCGAACGAGAAACGCCGAGGCGCTCGCCAAGCGGGAGTACCTTGACCTGCTCAACGCCTTCGCTGATCAATACGTCCAGCGCCACCGCAAGCCAGTCGTCGCGCGTGACCTTGGTGTTGCCGGCTGGCGTAGATGTGGTTTCTTCGGAGAGTTGGATGATCTTGGACATCGATGTCAGCTTTCCGGCGGGGCGCCGCCCTCTGCGGTGCGCTTAGCAATAAAGCCATCGAGCATTCCAACACGTGTGGGGTCCGTGTCAGGTGGCACGTACTCGTTGAGGGTCCGCTGCCATATGCCCGTTGCGCGCTCGCTGGCATCCTGAGAACCACGCTCGGTCCAGGTGCCGAAGTTCGACCAATCCGCGACCAGCGGTTCGTAGAAGGCGGTACGATAACGCTTCATTGTGTGTGCTGCGCCGAAGAAGTGCCCACCGGGCGCAATCTCAGCCAACGCGTCCAGCGCGATGTCCGCGTTATCGGCTGGTGTTTCTGTGCAGAGCTCTGCGAACGTCTGCATCACCTCGAGATCCGTGATCAGTTTCTCGAAGCTCACGGTCAAGCCGCCCTCGATCCAGCCAGCGCCGTGAACCAGAACGGTGCACCCGGCGAGGAGAGCACCCCAGGCGGACATCTGCGTCTCATTTGCGGCCTGTGCGTCGTTGACGTTTGCCGCGCAGCCTGCCGCACATCGCCAGGGCAACCCGAGCTTTCTTGCGAGTTGGCCGGCACCGAGATTGGCCTTCACCTGTTCGGGCGTCCCGAAGGCGGGCGCGCCAGATTTCATGTCGACATTCGAGGCGAACGCTCCGTATGTCACCGGCGCACCGGGTCTTGTGATCTGCGTGAGTGCGATGGCTGCCAGTGCTTCGGCGTGGCTGAGGGTCAGGGCGCCCGCAATTGTCACCGGTGCCATCGCGCCCATCAGGCAGAAGGGCGTGACGATCGATAGTTGCCCCGTCAACGCGAAGTCGATCAGACCCTGCGCCATGGGAATGTCGAGCTGACGCGGGGAGTTGGTGTTTATGATGGTGTAGCAGTGAGGTTCAGCGCGAAACTCGTCGTCAGAAAGCCCCCTGAAATTCTGGATCATCTGGAAGCAGTCATCCACCTGCGGGGTGCCGCGCGCGTAAACGAAGGGAAACTTGTCAGACAGCGTGAGCGCGGCTCGGGTCATCGCATAGTGCCGAACATTCGCCGGAACGTCTTGCGCCTCGACCGTCGGGTTCAGGATGTGCAGTACATCGAAGCTTTGAATCAGACGGCAGAATTCCTCGAAGTCCGACAGGGTTGCTGGGCGGCGACCACGCACGGCATCGGTCGCATGCGGTGCACCCGCACCCGAGAGGATGATCAGCGAGCCGAGTTCGAGCAACAGATCGCGGCCCCGGCTTCCCGCGCGGGCGGTGATCGAGCGTGGCGCTGATGCAACCGCCGCATCGATGATGTCGCGGCCGATTCTGACCATCTGTGTGTCGTCATCCACGATCGCGCCTGCGGTGCGAAAGCGCATGCGCGCCTCGGGCAACAGGACCTTCATACCGAGCTCTTCGAGAACGCGAAGCGATGCATTGTGGATCGCCTCGACCCGATCTTCCGTGAACACGGGCATGGGCTGGAACGGGTTGCGAAGCTGTCGATAGTTGACTGTCCGATGGGTTGGTCCTGTGTCGGACGATCGGCTTCGTCGTCGACGGCGCGTGGAGTCTTCGAGCTCGCTCATCCCCGCATTGCCTTGCCGTCTGGGTCGTAGGGCGATGGGGCGATCACAGATGCGTCGCGCGCGACTCCGACGATGTGGGCGGAAAGGGCGTTGCCCTCCGCGGCGTGATCCGGCTCGATCAACGCCATCGCCAGCGACTTTCCGACGGTGTGTCCGTAGCCGCCCGAGGTGATGAACCCGACCCGGCGATCGCCTGACCAGACCGGCTCGTAACCCGAGGCATCTGACCCGTTGGCCGCCACCTCGAGGGTGCGCAGCACCTGCGCCGGGCCATTGCCATTGCGCTCGGATATCGCCGCATCCCTGCCGATGAAGCCTTCCTTGTCCCAGTCGATCCAGCGGTCCATGCCGGTCATGCCAGGCGTGTAACCCTGGGTGAACTCGGCCGACCAGATACCGAAGCTCTTCTCAAGCCGCATCGACAGGAGGGCGTTGAACCCATACTCACGGAGCCCGAACCCTTCTCCGGCCTCGAGAAGCAGGCGGCGCAGTGCGATGTGCTCGGAGGCGTGGCAGTTGATCTCATAGCCGAGCTCGCCCGCCACGGACAGACGACCGACCTTTGCGCGGATCAGGCCGATGTCCATCGTTGTGCAGCCCATGAAGGGAAGCGCGGCACCCGAGACATCCGCCTCGGTGACACGCGCCAGCACATCCCGTGCCTTTGGACCAGATAGCGAAAAACCTACGATGTTGTCGGAAATGTCGCGGACATCGACACCATCTGCCCTGTGGTCATGGAACCAGCGAAGGTGCCACTCTCGGAGATAGTAGCTTCCCATGATCCACCATGTTCCATCGCCCCAATTGAAGAGCGTCAGATCGCCCTTCAGCCGGCCGTTCGGCGCGAGCATAACGGCGAGGCGCGCCCGCCCGGGTTTCGGGAGGCGGGTAGAGAACATCCGGTTGAGCCAAGTCTCTGCGTCTGGCCCGCTGACTTCGAAGCGTGAGAAGCCCGAGATGTCGAGGAGCCCCGCATCTTCACGGACGGAGCGGCACTCCTGGGCAACGATGTCGTGGGCGTTTGAGCGCTTCAGCGTGGGCTCTTCAACGAAATCCTTCGGTGCAAAGTAGAGTGGGACCTCGAGACCCCAGGAGACACCCCAACGACAGCCGGATGCCGCCATCGCGTCATGTGCTGGTGCCATTTTCAGCGGCCGGCCGGCTGGCAGCTGCTCGTTTGGATAGGTCATCACGAACCGGCGAGAGTAGAACTGCCCGGTGGTCTGGCGGATGAACTCCTTGTTGGACGCAAACTCCCCGTAACGCGCAATGTCCATCGGCCAGGCATCGGCCTCGGGTTCGCCATGGATCATCCATTCTGCCAGGGTCTTGCCGACGCCGCCGCCTTGGAGGAAACCCGCCATGACGCCGCAGGCGAGCCAGTAGCCCGGCATCCCACGCACGGGGCCAACCAGCGGATTGCCGTCAGGTGAGAACGTGAAAGCGCCATTGACCCAGGTCTTGATGCCCACTTCCTGGAGCACCGGGTAGCGCTCGAAGCCCAGGATCAGTTCCTTCTCGATCCGGTCGGTCTGCTCCTGGAACAGCTCCATCCCGTAGTCCCAGGGCGCACCATCCATCGCCCAGTGCTCATAGTCGATCTCGTAGATGCCGAGCAGCACGCCGTTCTGATCCTGACGCAGGTAGGTGAAACCTTCGAGGTCCACCGTCATCGGCATCTCGTAGTCCAGTTCTTCCAGCAGCGGGATGGTGTCCGAGATCAGGTAGTGGTGCTTGAGCGGGCTCACCGGCAGCTCGAGGCCGACCATGCGTCCCATCTGCTTGGCCCAGAGCCCCGCGGCGTTGACCACGTGCTCGGCGATGACCGTGCCTTTCTCGGTGACGACCTGCCAGCCTTCGGGAACCTGATGCAGTTCGAGCACCCGGTTGTGCTCGATCACCTCTGCCCCGCGCATCTTTGCACAGGCTGCATAGGCGTGGACGGTGCCGGTGGTGTCGAGATAACCTTCGCGATCGGCCCACATTCCCCCGAGCAAGCCATCGGTTGCCAGGATTGGGCACTTCTTCTGCGCTTCTTCCGGGGTGAGAAGGTAGCAGTCTTCGATTCCGATGGACTGGAATACCCGGTAGGCCGATTGCAGCCACTCCCAGCGCTCCGGCGTGCCTGCCATGGTCAGACCGCCGGTCATGTGCAGTCCGATAGACTGGCCGCTTTCCTTCTCGATCTCGCCCAACAGATCAATCGTGTAGGCCTGTAGGGCAGCCATGTTCGGATCAGCATTGAGAGCGTGGATGCCGCCTGCTGCATGCCACGATGAGCCCGCTGTCAGGACGCTGCGCTCAATGAGCGCGACATCGGTCCAGCCAAATTTCGCGAGATGATAGAGCACTGAGGCGCCGACCACGCCACCGCCGATCACGACAACCCGATAGTGAGATTTCATAGCCGCCTCTCCCTGACGAACACGGACGCCAAGGGAGAGTATCGCGAGTCGTTTTCAACGTCTAGACACTAGTGTCCATTCGCCGGTGTTTCTCTCCAATCGCTTCTAGCCGTTCCGTGATCAATTGCGTGCCACCCAGCCCATCATTGCTGAGGTGATGCTAGCAATGGAGTATCCGCGCGGAGATTGGGCAGAGCCCTAAGCGAAGGCGGGCACGATCAGCCACCTCATCGCCTGTGAACCAGTCCATCAGATGCCTGTCCTATGAGATTGCCTGCTGCCCCAAGGCCGATGCGATGACCGACTTGAACCGTGCCGTCGCCTTAGCAAAACCCTCGCTGGTTCCATGGATCTCATCGGCCCAGTCTGCCACATCGGGCATGGAACCGCGGCAGTTGACCACCCAGACTTGGCTGTCGGAAGCGGCGAGTTCTCCAAGCATGTCGTAGAGCGCATCTATCAGGAAAATGAGGATGCTGCGCCGTAGTGTCTGGTCGAAGATGCCCCGCGCGGCAAGAGGTTGGCCAAGCCACTCATCATTGGCGGCATAGACCGGGTCACGCGGATCATTGTCGCCCCAAGGAAACGGGAACACGTAGTCGTAACCGTGCACGAAGATCGGCAGCGCCTCGAACCCGGGTTCAGCGCGGACTTTGTCGATGACCTTCCTGTAGGCGCTGCGCAAAAAGGCAAGCCGGTCGGCGAGCATGGCCATGTTCACATGACCCATGACATCCGATGTATTTCCATTGAAGTCCTTGAGAATGTCCTGAAGCACGGGACGCCCGGTTTCGGGATCTTCTCCGATGATATCATTGCCGGCTGCCGAGAAGAGGAAGCCGCGCACCTCGTCTGCGTGCTCACGGAGCGCCGGCATGTACTCGGGTTTGCCGTGCACCATGTTTTGCGCCGTGTCGCCTGCGGCGCCGACCGACCAGATCAGGTAGTCATCACCAAGCTGGTCGATGACTTCACTGATCAGGACCGGGAACTGGAACCAGCTGTCTCCCTCGGAAACCAAAACAGGCAGTGTCTCGCCATTGTCGCGGCGCCGACGGAACCGCCGGCGTCTGCGGAACCGAGAAAGCCCGTTCGCAATGCCCATGGCATTCTCAGTCTCGATGTCCTCTGCGGTCATCTCGACTTTGTTCGGATCGGGAGCGATACGCAGATCGAAAGGCGTGTCGCCCTTCACCACGATCGAGTACTTCATGATCTCGCTGTCTGGCTTATCCGGATCGCGCAGCATCTTCTGATAGGCATCAAAATCTATCTTTGTCACCCGTAACGCTCCCTGGTTGTTCAAATACACGCATAAAGCGTATCATGTTTTTCTGTCCGTGCGACGCGATAATCGCGCAGCTTCGGCCGGACGACGACGCAAACGATCTGGAGGGCCGCCCGTGGCCACGGAAATCGCCGACCTGCCTGACTTCACCGCTGATGATGATACCAACCCCAAGGCGGTGCGTCTGGCGACAGCCCGCAGGGAGCAACACGAGGCGGCGGCGAAACGCTGGGTCAAGAAGGGCGCTGACATAGACGAGACGCAGAAGCTGCTGGAACGTGGTGCAATCCATGAGGTGGAGAGTGAAAAACGCCTCGCGCTCTGGCACGCGCGGCGCGCCGATCACGAACAGCGCTTGCGAGAGGCGCCCCGGACTCTGCAGCCTGACGGTCTTGGTCTCGAGCGGAAACTTGGGATGACGACCGATTTCGTCTCTATCGAATTCTTCGAGGCAGGCCTGATTGCCGCGCGTTCAATAGGCATGGTCAACCTCGACATTGTCACCGGCACGGGGTTCCTGGTTGGCCTGAACCTTCTCATGACCAACAATCACGTTATTCCGACCGAGGAAGATGCCCTCGATGCTCGCCTGATCATGGATCACGAACTGAACCTTTTTGGCGAGGCCAAGACGGCTCATCAGTTCAAGCTCAATCCCGACCGGTTCTTTGCAACGGACGAGAGCCTCGATTTCACAATCGTCGCCGTTCAGCCTGTGTCAAGCAGGGGGCGGGCGCTGGCAGACTACGGCTCCATTCCGATGATCGTGGGCGAGGGAAAGATCAGGGTCGGCGACAGCGTCAACATTATCCAGCACCCCCAAGGAGAGCCCAAGCAGGTCGTCGTGCACGACAGTCGGCTGATCTTCTTGAAGAACAACATTCGCGGCGAGGAATTCTGTTTCTACACCTCTGACACGGACGAGGGCAGTTCCGGCGCGCCCGTGTTCAATGACCGGTGGGAGGTGATCGCACTCCACCATGCCTCGGTGCCGCAGATGAACAAGAACGGCGAACTGATCAACCACAATGGCCGGTTGATCGGAAAAGAACGCGCCCGCGCCAATCCCGAGGAGATCGTCTGGATTGCGAACGAAGGTGTGCGGACTTCAAGGCTGGTCAAGCGAATCGAGAAGATGAACCTGCCCAAGGAAATGGACGAGATCCGGCGCCAGTTGCTGGCGAGTTGGGCCGCTCCGGAATCGCAGACGCCAGTGGCGCACGAGGCTGCGCACAAGCCAGTCGACGTTTCGACTGACACCAATGTCCAGATCGACGGGGGAAGTGTGACGATCCCGCTGAGCATCACCCTGAAGCTGGGCTGAAGCGACGCGTTGACCCGTTGGCTTCGCCGGTGATCCAGTTCAGACTGGGCGCAGCATGTGAATGGCATACCTCCTGCAATCTGCGAGGCGGCCCAGTGAGCGACGTCGTCACCAAATCGAAGACCGAGCCGAAGGTTGAGCGCCCTAAGCTCTACAAGGTGATCCTTCTCAACGACGACTACACGCCGCGTGAAATTGTCGTCATGATACTGAAAGGTGTGTTCCGTATCTCGGAGGAGCAGGCTTATCGGGTCATGATCACCGCCCACAAACGCGGCGCGTGCGTGGTTGCAGTCTACACCAAGGACGTGGCCGAGACGAAGGCGCAGGAAGCGACGGACGCGGGCGCGCACGCCGGCTTTCCACTGCGCTTCACAACTGAACGGGAAGACTAGGCGCCTCTCACCACGATTCGATCATTGGCGTTCGAGCAACTCTCGATTGATTTCGAGTTTGAGAAGCCCGCGAAGCCGTCACACAGGTTAAATGTAGAACTACTTGGGCACCGATTTCGCCGGAAGGTCTCCATGTATAACCAGTATGCATGGCGGAACGTGTATTCTGGCTGTCAGTGGCGGTGTTAATTCACCCCAGAGTTGTTGTTTGTGCCAGAACGCCACAAAAAGCAGCGCGCGCTGAGATCCGGCGATGGAATTGCCTGACACCGCCAGCAGATGTTCTGATGACGCGCAAAAATCTCAGGTCGCCCATCTTGAAGTACATAATAAGAAAAAGCTCGCGACATCTGACGCCAAGACTTATAAATTCGACAAGTATAAAATTCTATCCTTTATTCAGTTCGTACTAATGATCTGCAGTACGACGATTGACCACAATTGTGTCAGAGTCGCGCCGCAATTCAGGATCAACTTCAGGTCGTAGGAGTGGGATGCAGCGAGGCGGCGCGCGTTGGCCGTCGCAAGAGAGTCGCGTCGGGTGGGGTTCCGCGTGCTCGCATGGAGCGAAGGGTGGTGCGATGTACAGCCTGATGAAGTCATTTGCCTCGGATGAGCGTGGGGCTCTGACACCTTTTATTCTTGTCCTCTTTATCGGCATAATATTGCTGACCGGTATCGGGCTGGACCTGGCGCGCTACGAAGCAGAGCGCGCGGACCTTCAGGATGCGCTAGACCGCGGGGTTCTTGCCGCGGCATCCCTGACGCAAGCGCAAGACGCCGAGCAGACGGTACAGGAATACCTCGACACCCGAGCGCTGGGTCAAGGCAACGACGTTGTCCCGACCGTCGTTCCAGATACGCAGGCCAACTACCGCCGGATCGGTGCCACAGCTGCGCACGAGATGAACACAACATTCCTGCGTTTGGTGGGGATCAATGACCTCAACGTCGCTGCAGGCTCCGCTGCCGAAGAAGGTCGCGAAGATGTCGAGGTATCTCTGGTCGTGGATATTTCAGGGTCGATGGCCCGAGAGCGCTCCAACGGCACGACGCTCAGCCGACTGCAGGTTCTTCGGAGTGCCGCTGCGGAATTCACAGACCTGATCCTGACAGAGCAGACTGTGGACACCACAACGATGTCGCTTGTGCCCTACGCGGGTCAGGTCAATCCCGGCTCTGTCATGTTCGACCAGATCAATACCGGCCGAGTGCACAACTTTTCGTCCTGTGTCGAGTTCTCGGACGGCGATTTCGAGCTGACCTCGTTGCCCGGGCAGAACTCACGCGCTCAGGTGCCCCACTTTCAGTGGTTCCGCTTCGAAGGAGATCACGGTCACGAGGCAGAGTGGGGCTGGTGCCCCAGCGACGCGCAAGCCATCGTCCCGCTCTCCAACAACCCCGTGTTCCTGAAGCAGCGCATCAACGCACTGATGGGCCACGATGGCACCGGCACGAACAATGGCATGAAATGGGGCCTGGGCCTGCTCGACTCGACGAGTAACACCATGGTCACCCAGCTTATCGGCGCGGGCAAGGTCGATGAGTCGTTCGCCGACCGCCCGATCCCGTTCAACACGGAGGGTTCGCTCAAGGTCATCGTTCTGATGACGGACGGCAACACGCGGTATCAGCAGCGCCCGAAAAACACGTCATACAACTCGCAGGGCGAAATTGACTTCTGGGCATCGAACACTCTGCGCAGCAGCCATTCGATCCTCGACACCACGTCGAAGCGGAACTCGAACGAGGCCGAGCAGATCAATCTGCTGCAGAACCTCTGCACGCTTGCCAAGGAGAACGGCGTGACCGTGTTCACGATCGGCTTCGACGTCTCCGAGACATCACCAGCCTACAGTCAGATGCGTGATTGCGCCTCATCTGTGAGCCACTTCTATCATGTCGAGGGCATCCAGCTTTCGACCGCGTTCCGGCTGATCGCTGCGACGATCACCAAGCTCAAATTGGTGGAGTGATCATGGCCATCCGCCGCATCTGCAGTGCCGTGTTGCGTCCGTTCTGGCGCAACACGGAGGGCAACGCCACCATGGAGTTCATGGTAATCGTTCCGTTCCTCTTCTACATCATCTTCTCGATTGCCGAAGCAGGCGTGCTGATGGTGCGCTCGGTGATGCTGGATCGCGGCCTCGATACGGCGATACGGGACCTGCGTTTGGGTCTCACACCGGGGATCGACCATGACGGGATCAAGGACATCATCTGCGATGCCGCTTTTCTGCTTGGCTCCTGCGAGGATGTTCTGCTGCTCGAGCTGACGCCGATCCCGAACTTCGCGGACAGCATTCCTGCGACCCCAACGTCATGCGTCGACCGCACTTCGGACATCGACCCGGTGATCTCGTTCAACCCGGGAGTCGAATCCGACGTCATGCTTGTCAGGGCTTGCATTGTCGTGGATCCGATCTTCCCGGGTATGGGCCTCGGTGCCCTGCTTCCAAAGGATGATAGCGGCGGATATGCGATCACGAGCCAGTCAGCTTTCGTAAACGAACCGGATTGATCAGCACCATGAACAGCATGAAAATCTTTCTGCAGCGGTGGTGGGCCGACGATCGTGGCACCATTACCATGGAATTCCTGCTCTGGATTCCGCTCCTGATGTTCTGGTTCATGGGCAGCGTAATCTATTTTGATGCGTTCAAGAATCGCGCCGATGCAGGCAAGGCGGCTTACACAATTTCGGACATCGTCTCTCGGCAAACCCAGATCTCCGAGGGTTATGTTGACCAGCTATTCGCGCTGCAGCAGCGCTTGCTGCCGCGTCAGGCGAATGCGCAGCAGATGCGCGTCAGCAGCATTCAGCTGATCGATGAAGAGACCGATGAGTACCTGATCCAGTGGTCTGAGTCGCGCGGTGCAGATATCCCACCGCTGGACGTGACGTTCCTGCCGGAGGAGTTCATCCCGCAGATGACGGAATTCGACACGATTGTGCTCACCGAGGTGTACGTCCCCTACGTGCCGATTGCCGATTGGGTTGGCATGGGTGCGCACAGCTGGCGGTACGCACTGGTCAGCCGCCCAAGATTTGTCTCATCGATCGCGATGGTCGACTAGGGCGCGTTTGATCACTTGCCGCCAAGCACGAGGCGCGTGGCATAGACATCGATGCCAAGCGCTTCACCGACCGCAAAGTAGGTCAGCTTGCCTGCATGCACGTTGAGCCCGTTCGCCAGGTGGTCGTCGTCCTGGCATGCTTTGCGCCATCCCTTGTTAGCGAGCGCCAGAAGATGGGGCATGGTTGCGTTCGTGAGCGCGATTGTCGATGTGCGCGCGACGGCACCGGGCATGTTCGCAACACAGTAGTGAACCACACCGTCGACCTCGTAGATGGGGTCATCGTGGGTGGTTGCCTTTGACGTCTCGAAACAGCCGCCCTGATCGATGGCAACATCGACCAGCACTGATCCTGGCTTCATGCGTGAAAGCTGCTCGCGGTGAACCAGTTTGGGTGCTGCTGCACCCGGCACGAGCACGGCGCCGACGACCATGTCTGATTGCAGCACGAGCTCTTCGGTAGCGTCCGCCGAGGAGTATCGGGTTTTGAATAATCCTCCGAACACGTCGTCGAGATACTTCAATCTTGCCAGCGATCGATCGAGGACGGTCACATCCGCACCCATGCCTGCAGCAATCCGCGCAGCATGGGTGCCGACCACACCGCCGCCGATCACGGTGACGACCCCGGGACCGACCCCTGGCACGCCGCCGAGCAGGACCCCGCGCCCGCCATTGGCCTTTTGCAGCGCCCAGGCGCCGACCTGCGGGCTCAGACGACCCGCCACCTCGGACATCGGCGCCAGCAGCGGCAATCCCCCGGCATCGTCGGTCACGGTCTCATATGCGATCGCTGTGCAGCCGGACGCCAGCAGGTCATGGGTTTGCTCGGGATCGGGAGCGAGATGGAGATAGGTGAACAGCACCTGACCCTCCCGCAGCATCTGCCGTTCGACCGGCTGCGGTTCCTTGACCTTAACGATCATGTCCGCAGATGCGAAGACCTCCTCGGCGGTCTCTGCGATCCGGGCCCCTCCGGTTCGGTACATCGCGTCGGTGAAACCTGCACCCAGCCCTGCCCCCGCCTGGACAATCACCTCGTGCCCATGCGTGACCGCCTCGCGTGCGGTCACAGGGGTGATGCCGACGCGGTACTCACGTGTTTTGATTTCTGTTGGACAGCCAATGAGCATGATCCGGGCTCCCTTCTGTAGTCATCGCGCCCTATGCAGGTTTCGCGCGATCACAGATAGGACCAGTTGCAGCGCTCGAAGCGGCCAGAAGCCGTCTAGGGATCTGGGGTCCGATCACGATCGTCCAGAAGCTCGAGACGTGCCTCGATCGCGATCAAGCGGGTCAGGACTTCGTCGCGGTAAGCATCGGTTTTCACGATGTCGTCAGCGTGGTGGGCATCCTGCATGGAGTTCACGATGAGGCCGACCAACAGGTTCACCACTGCGAAACTGGTGACAATGATGAAGGGCACGAAGAAGGCCCATGCCCAGGGATGGCTCTCCATCACAGGGCGCACGATTCCCATCGACCAGCTCTCGAGAGTCATGACCTGGAACAATGAATAGGCCGAGCGTCCCATGGTCCCGAACCATTCGGGGAAGCTCGCGCCGAAGAGCTTCGTCGCCATCACCGCACCGATGTAGAAGATGATCCCCATCAACAGAAACACCGATGCCATCGAGGGCAGCGCCGAGACAAACCCTTCCACCACGCGCCTGAGGCGCGGCGCCACCGAAATCACCCGGAGCAGCCTGAGTATTCGCAGGGCCCGAAGAACGCTCAGCCCTTCGGACCCAGGCATGAGCGAGATCCCGACGATGACAAAGTCGAAGAGGTTCCAGGCGCGGGTGAAGAACCGCCAGTGATGCGCAACCAGCTTCAGCGCAATCTCCAAGGTGAAGATCGCCAGACAGATGGCATCCAAGGTTTTCAGGAGGCCGCCCACATGGCTCATCACGGTGCCCGAGGTCTCGAGCCCGAGGATAGCGGCGTTGAACAGGATCACACCGAGAATGGTGTTCCGGACAACCGGTGCCTCCAGCCAGCGCGCAAGTGTGGCACGCGGACCCGTGGCGGGTTGGGAGGCAAGATCGACGGAATTTTCCATGGGCCGCGAAATGGGGCAGCAGGGCGCCAAGCGCAAGGGGGCTGATCGCCGCGCGATGCAGATCAGCACATGGCTGAAATCCCAACCGGCAGGGAGAACTTCGGTGTCTCGGCAGGGCGCGAACTTCGCGACATCGAGATCGCTGACGGCGGGGAGAACAAGAAGCCAAGGACCAAGGCCGCACATGTGTGAGGGGGCGTCGCAAAGTTGCCGTCCAGGACGAGATCCCATTGGCGCAGGATCAGCTCGGACTTCATCGGGTGTGTCTGCGATCGACTCGCACCTCGACAAGGTCAAGTCTCGTGCGCGACATGGAGGTGATCAACGCGAACCTGCATGTCACCAATGCTATGAACAGAATCGAGGCGCGCTTGTCCTTGCCGCCCTCGTCGACTTCGGAGAACGGCGGGTATGCCCCTTCGACGCAGGTCTTCTTGTCGGCAGCCGGTGCCGAATGCGAAAATGCTGCCATGGCCGCGGCCAGCAGGATACGCTTCGTCTTGAGTGACGCCGTGCAGAATATCCTGATGGGAATGTTGCGCCCGGGATCGCTGGAGCGTCAACTGATTGTCTCGGAGCAGGCCGCAAAGGAGAATTGCGATGCAGGGGCGGTTCGAAGGCAAACGTGCGATCGTGACGGGTGCGGCGCGCGGTATCGGTCGTGCAATCGCCACTCGGCTTTGGAGTGATGGCGCGTTGGTCGCGTTTGCCGACATCGATGCCGAAGAGGCGGAGCGCGCCGTCGGGTCGATTGATGCGGATGGTCGTCGCACCCGGGTCCTTGACGTGGATGTCTCCGAGCGCGCGTCTGTCGAGACAATGGTGCATCGCGCGACCGATGCCCTGGGCGGGGTCGATATTCTGGTCTGCAATGCCGGGATCATGGACCGGGCGCCGTTCCTCGAGATGACGGACACGTTCTGGCACAAGGTTCTCGGGATCAATCTGTTCGGTGCATTTCTCTGTGGCCAAGTGGTCGCTCGCCAGATGACGGTGCAGGGGAATGGCGGACGCATCGTCAATGTCGCCTCCAACTCCGGTGTGTTCGGCGGGCGGGGGCGGGCGGCCTATGGTGCGTCGAAGGCGGGGATCATCAACCTCACCCAGACAATGGCGATCGAGCTCGCCGAGCACAACATTGCGGTCAACGCTGTCGCGCCTGGCCCCACCAAAACCCGAGAAGATCAGCCCGAGGCTCCCTGGCCGAGTGTTGCGGGCCGGATGCCGTTGGCCCGATTTGGACGGCCTGATGAGATCGCAGCGGTTGCGGCCTTTCTCGCGTCGGATGAAGCGAGCTTCGTCACAGGACACGTCTACGCGGCCGATGGCGGGTTCACGACAAGCGGGATCATGGAGGGTTGAGGTTGGCTCGTTCGGCTCTGATCAGCGTGTTCCGGTGGGTCCGCTGACTCCCAAATGCCTCGCAGCTCTCTAAAACTGTGACTAATTTGCGCTGGCAACCTAGCGCCGCACTGCATAGTATCGCAATGCAACATTGCACGGTGCAGATGCATTCAAGGAATAGCGCATGGCCGATGTGAACCGGGGGAACCGCCCGCTTTCGCCCCATCTTCAGGTCTACCGCCCGCAGATCACGTCGGTTCTCTCTATCTTCCATCGCATGACCGGTGTGGCGATGACGCTGGGAGCGGTGATGATGGTCTGGTGGCTTCTCGCTGCGGCAACCGGACCGGAGTACTTCGCCTTCGTCGACGATCTGCTGACGTCCTGGATCGGCGGGCTCGTGTGGATCGGCATGACGTGGGCGCTCTGTTATCACTTTTGCAACGGCATCCGCCATCTCTGGTGGGACACCGGCCGCGGCTTCGGTCTGGAAGACGTCACACGCAGCGGACAGATTGCCTTGGCGGCATCAGCTGTCATGACGCTCATCGTCATTCTTTTCGCATGAGGACCGTAACATGAGCTTCAAGACACCGCGCGGCCTTGCGAACGGTCTCGGCTCCGCAGGCACCGGGACGCATCACTGGTGGTCCCAGCGGATCAGTTCGGTCGCGCTGATTCCACTCTCGATCCTGTTTGTCTTCCCGTTTGCAGGTGCGCTCGGAGAGGGTCACGCTGCCGTCCTCGAGGTCTATGCAAACCCGTTCAATGCAATCATCGCGGCACTCTTCATCGCTGTGACATTTCATCACCTGATGCAGGGCTTGCAGGTGGTGATCGAGGACTATGTGCATGCAATGGGGATGCGCACGGCGCTCCTGCTAGGAAACACAATGCTCTGTGCAGCGTTCGGCTTTGCCGGCGTTTTCGCAGTTCTGAAGATTGCCTTTACGGCCTGACCAGAGGGCTCGCGACATGTCAGCCTACGAATACATCGATCACAGCTATGACGTCGTCGTGGTGGGCGCGGGCGGCGCCGGTCTGCGAGCGACGTTGGGGATGGCGGAGCAAGGGTTGAAGACCGCCTGTGTCACGAAAGTGTTCCCCACCCGATCGCACACGGTTGCGGCTCAAGGCGGGATTGCGGCAAGCCTGTCCAACATGGGCCCCGACGAGTGGCAATGGCACATGTACGACACCGTCAAGGGGTCGGATTGGCTCGGCGACATGGATGCAATGGAGTACCTCGCACGTGAGGCGCCCGCTTCGGTCATCGAGTTGGAGCACTACGGGGTTCCGTTCTCGCGCACCGACGACGGCAAGATCTATCAGCGCCCGTTCGGAGGACACACCACCGAGTTCGGCGAGGGCCCTCCTGTTCAGCGAACCTGTGCGGCGGCAGACCGGACAGGACACGCGATCCTGCACACCCTCTATGGGCAGTCCTTGAAGGAGAACGCCGAGTTCTTCATCGAGTACTTCGCCACCGACCTCATCATGTCAGATGACGGCCAGTGCCAGGGTCTGATCGCGTGGAAGCTCGACGATGGCACGATCCATCGCTTCGCCGCGAAGATGGTGGTGCTCGCGACCGGTGGGTATGGACGTGCCTATTTTTCCTGCACATCGGCCCACACCTGCACGGGCGATGGTGGTGGCATGGTTGCGCGCGCCGGCCTGCCGCTTCAGGACATGGAGTTCGTGCAGTTCCATCCGACCGGCATCTACGGAGCGGGCTGTCTGATCACCGAGGGGGCACGGGGTGAAGGGGGATATCTCACGAACTCCGAGGGTGAGCGGTTCATGGAGCGCTATGCGCCGACCTACAAGGATCTCGCCTCCCGCGACGTGGTATCGCGCTGCATGACCATGGAGATACGCGAAGGACGCGGTGTCGGCGCCGAAAGCGACCACATTCATCTGCATCTCAATCACCTGCCACCGGAGGTGCTGGCCAAGCGCCTTCCGGGTATCTCGGAGTCGGCACAAATCTTTGCCGGTGTGGACCTCACCAAGGAACCGATCCCTGTTCTGCCCACGGTGCACTACAACATGGGTGGCATCCCCTCGAATTACTGGGGCGAGGTGATCGGGTCGACAGATGGCGATCCCAATGCGCTGGTGCCCGGCCTCATGTCCTGTGGTGAAGCAGCGTCTTGTTCGGTGCATGGCGCCAACCGTTTGGGTTCGAATTCCCTGACGGACCTGGTGGTGTTCGGTCGGGCCTGTGCGATCCGCGCAGGGCAGATCGTTGACAGGGACAGCGCCGTTCCGGACCTCAACTCTGCCGGTGTCGATCGCGCGATGGACCGGCTTGACAAGCTTCGCCATGCAAAGGGCGCGGTACCCACGGCCAGGTTGCGTGACAACCTCCAGCGCGCCATGCAGGAGGATGCGGCCGTGTTCCGCACGACTGAGACATTGCGCCAGGGTTGCGCCCGGGTGTCGAAAGTCGACGCAGCCTTCGATGACGTGTCGGTGACCGATCGCTCGATGATCTGGAACACGGACCTGATGGAGACACTCGAACTGTCGAACCTGCTGCCGAATGCCCTGGCCACGGTCTATTCGGCAAGCGCCCGCACTGAAAGTCGTGGTGCGCATGCACATGAGGATCACCCCGACCGCGATGATGAGAACTGGCGTGTGCACAGTCTCGCTTGGATCAACGGCGACGTTCGCACAGGTGCACGTCCTGTCGTGGTCGAGCCGTTGACGCCGCACAACAGTGGTGGGATCGATCCTTCCAAGATTGCGCCCAAGGCTCGCGTTTACTGAGCTGATGGCGGATGGCGGAACACCTGGCGGCGCAAGGTTTCGCACGCCGGAGGAGATTGCCGGGATCATGGATCTTCGGGCGCAGCGGTCGATCGACCATGTGACGAGTGTCGCATGGGGCAAGACCGCACGGCACTGCCCGATCTGCAAGTATCATGGCATGTTCTCTCCGGTACGCCACAAGCCCGAGATCTGGTGTCCATCCTGCGACTCGCGTCCGCGCCATCGGTTGCTGAAGCTCTGGATGGACCGGGAGATGCATCTTGAACCGGATGCCCGGGTGGTTCACTTCGCAGCCGAACCATGGGTCCGCGACTGGATGGAAGCACGTGGTGCTGAATATCGCACAGCGGACATCACCGACGCGTTCGATCTGACACTCGACATCACTGCGATCGATCTGCCTGATGCAAGTCTCGATATGGTCATCGCCAATCATGTGCTTGAGCATGTCGACGATCGTGCCGCATTGGCCGAACTTCACCGCGTTCTCGCACCGGGCGGGCGCGTGGTGCTGACGGTGCCGATGATTGAGGGCTGGGATGAGACATACGAGAACCCGGCGCTCGCATCATCCGAAGAGGTGCGTCTCCACTACGGTGATCCGACGCATCTGAGGTTCTATGGCCGAGATGTGCGGGAGCGCATCACCACGGCGGGATTCGTCTTGACCGAGTTCACTGCAGTTGAGCCGGATGTCTCAACCCATGCGCTCCATCGAGGCGAGAAGATTTTCATCGGGGTGAGAGCCCCTCACGGAGGTGCCTGATGGCTGAGTTCACTCTCCCCAAGAATTCACGGATCACACGCGGCAAGACCTGGCCCAAGCCAGAAGATGCGAAGCGTCTCAAGACTTTTCACATCTACCGCTGGGACCCGGATACGGGAGACAACCCGCGGGTCGACACGTACTTCGTTGACCTGGACAACTGCGGGCCGATGGTTCTCGACGCGATCATGAAGATCAAAAGCGAGATCGATCCGACGCTCAGTTTCCGCCGCTCTTGTCGCGAGGGCATCTGCGGCTCGTGCTCGATGAACATCGATGGGATCAACACGCTCGCCTGCACCTATGGAATTGATCAGATCAAGGGCGACGTGAAGATTTACCCGCTCCCCCACATGCCGGTGGTAAAGGATCTGATCCCGGACCTGACACATTTCTACGCTCAACACGCATCCATCAAACCTTGGCTCGAGACCGAGAGCCCGGCGCCGCAGACCGAATGGAGCCAGGCTATCGATGACCGAGACAAGCTCGATGGGCTCTATGAGTGTGTGATGTGTGCCTGCTGCTCGACGTCGTGCCCGAGCTACTGGTGGAACGGCGATCGTTACCTCGGTCCGGCAGCGCTTCTGCATGCCTATCGCTGGCTGATCGACAGTCGCGATGAGGCGACAGGGGAACGTCTGGATTTCCTCGAGGATCCGTTCCGGCTCTATCGCTGCCACACGATCATGAACTGTGCGAAGACCTGTCCGAAAGGCCTGAACCCGGCAAAGGCCATCGCCGAGATCAAGAAGAAGATGGTCGAACGCCAGATGTGACCCGGGCCGTCTTTCGGCTGGTTGCCTTTCACGCTGTGTTGGGTGTTGACAGGACGTCTGGAGCGCTTGGGCAAGACCACTGTTGTGAGAGTCTGGGCGCGGCGCGGGCACCATAGTGACGACCAGCCAATCGGTTGGTCGGCACGGTGTGGTCCTCGATACCGATTATCTTCGACGCACACATTCAATTCAGTGAACTCTCCTAGGAGGCCGACCCCGTCGAAAGCTTGATTGTGCTGAAGGACCGGAACGGCGTTGCCATCGGGCGGTCTCGTCTTCGCGCGATGCGGGCAAGATCGAGCTTTGGGAGTACGCGCTGAGCCGCGTTGTGCCCGAGCTGCGACCCTATGATGATGTGGAAATCCTCACCGATAGTTCCTGTGGGAAGATGACATCCTGAGCAGTGACACAGGGTTGAACGGTCAGTGGGACTGCAATGATGCGGTCATCGCATTGAACTGTTGTTGGCTGAACTCCTTGCCCCAGAGTGTGGTCGAGAAGATTGCCTATGAGAATTCCGAGCAATTGTGCGCCCGCGATGTAGCGAACGATCTATTCGGGCTGCTCTTGTCGAGGTTCAGAGCGAGCATCAACATCATGCTTTTGGAGCGCTTTTCACCCTCGATCGTCACTGACTTCTGCGGGAAAACTGCAGAGGCGCAAAAGAGCGCCCCGTAGTGCTTGCGACAATCAAGACAGTGACAGACTCCGAACCTTGTAGGGCCGCCCCGATGCGACGATCCGAACGCTGCCGCAAAGACAGCTTCCAGTGAACTGGTTCGTGCTGCGTCTCCCCGGAATCTTGATGGCTGAAAGGGCTAACACAAACGACGCTTAGGCCGAAATTGCCGGCCGCGGTGCCTTACGACGGAGCATTCGGGTGGGCGGAAACGACCGCTTGCGAAACAGTTCAGACGGACGTGGTCCTGTCGGCTCAGGAAAATGGCATAGCGTGCCGGACCGTTTCAGATGGGCTTCTGTATCGATCAGATGCGGCGTCCGGGTGCTGGTCCAAGTGCGCCCTTGCGTGGATTGTCTGGACGTGGTGCAACCGGGCGGGTCTCAACCCACCCGGTCGTGTTGTCTCAGCGCTCGAGCTTGCCGACACCGGAGAAGCGGAACGCTTCCTGCTGCAGGGCGTCCAGCTCCTCGGCACCCATCTGGTCATGCGCCACCGTGATCCGGCCCAGGAAGACGAAGGGAAGATCAGCGTTGCGGCCCTCCATGTCGGCCTTGATCGCCTCGGCGGTCGCCGCACCGACATCGTCGCCCATGCGCATCGGGGTCGCATCTAGTTCTCCGCGACGTATGGCGTCGAGCTCCAGACCCGTGCCGCCCCAGCCGGTCGAGAAGATGTCCTTCTCGACGCCCGCGGCGACCTGTGCCTCGACCGAGCCCATGGCCATCGCGGTGTTGGCGTTGTGGATTATCTTGGCTTCCGGATAGGCCTGCAGGATCAGGTTGGTGCCGGCAAAGCCTCCCTCGCGCTGATATTCGCCATAGTGCTCGTAGATGGCCTCCCAGTTTCCCTTGTCCTTTACGCAGGCCATGAAGTCGCCCGATCGCTGGTTGTCGGTGATCCCCGGGATGCCCCGGTTCAACGCGTACGTCACATTGTTGCCCAACCGCTCGAGCATGTAGTCGCACATCACCAGCGCACCCGCAGCGGACGAGAAGTCGAACCAGGCGTCAGGCTGGTTTTCCAAGTATTTCAGCGGGGTGTGGAAGGCCCAGACGTAGGTGTCGAACCCTTCGGTCGCGGCCAGCTTGTCAATGTTGTCGGCCTGCGTTGCCAGCTCGGACGGGCCGAAAATCACATAGTCGTAGAGGTCCGCATCCTGTGCAACCTGCGTCGCGTAGGTCGCTTGCAGAGAATGTTCAATCTGACGAGAGGCGAATTCGGTGGTCTCGTACGTGATGCCCAGCTGGTCCAGCCGCTTGGTCATCGCCAGATAGTTGCGGGCCCAAAAGTCCGAGACATCGGCGGATGGATAGATCAATGCGATCTGAATGGGCTTATCCTGTGTACCCGAAAATGGCACCGCGGCTGATCCGACAACCTCTTGCAATGCCTCGAGCTTGCCTTCGGCATTCACCTGTTCCGGCACCCAGTAGTCCCGCTCGTCATCGTCCGGCAAGGTCTTGAGCGGGAGGTCCGCTGCCTGCGCCAATCCTGCGCAAACCGCCAGCGCCGCCACTGTCGTCAGAAATCTGGTCATTGTGTTTCCTCCAGTTTTTGATTTGGGTGTGGGTTGATCAGCCGCTGGGGTTGGGGTCACCGGCGAGACCGAAACCGATTGCCAGCAGAAGCACCAAAGCCCCCAGAACAGCCGCAGTCAGACGTGTCACTTTCTTGCCCTCAGGGGTCGACAGCGCGCCAAATATGCTTTGCGTGCCGTCGCGATCTTTACGCTGGAGCCAGGTGTAGAGTGCGACCGAGCTGATGATCACGACGCCGGAGGCGACAGATTGCCAGAAGAACTCGATCCGCAGCGTGACCAACGCGTTGATCATCATCGATAGAAGCAACACGCCGGCGAACGAGCCGATCAGCGACGCCCGCCCGCCGAAAAGCGATGTGCCGCCGACCACGACCGCGGCGATCACGTGGAGATTGAAGTACGGCGCGGAGGTCGCCTGGATCGCATTGAGCTTGCCGGTTAACATGACCCCCGCCAGTCCGGCCATCGCGCCCATCAGCACATAGGCGTAGATCTTGTGGCGGTCGATCGCGATGCCCGTCATTTCGGCAGCCTCGGGGTTGGAGCCGATGGCGATTGTGTATCGTCCGAACCAGGTGCGCCGCAGCAGCACATAGCCAAGCACCATGCAGAGCAGTCCGATGACAACGGGTACCGGCAAGAACCAGCCGAGCTCGCCACGGCCAATCGAGGTGACAAGTTCGGGGAACCGAGCCAGCACCAAACCCTTGGCCAGGACAAGGGCAAAGCCGCGGTAAACCAAGTCCATGGCCAGCGTACCGATCAGGTCAGGTACGCGAAACTTGGTGATCACAAGGCCGTTGATCAGGCCTAGTGCGCCTCCCATCGAGATGGCGAACAGGACGCCCACCCATGCCGGGAAGCCGTACTGCTTGATCAGAAACGCCATGCAGATGCCCGTGAGCGCCGCGACCGAGCCGATGGACAAGTCGATGCCGCGCTGCGTGATGACGAACGTCATGGCCATGGCCATCGGCAGGTACAGCGCAGCCTCGAGCAGGATGATGTTGAGGTTCGAGAGCCGGAAGAACCGCGCAGGCTCCACTACCCCCATGAAGGCCAGGATCATCAGGATCATGGCCATGGGACCAATGATCGCCATGTACGGATCGAGGCGCGCCTTGAGGTCACGCGGGGCTGCTTGTGCGGTCATATCGGTCACTTGTCGATCCTCACGCAGCTTCCTGAGCGCCAACGATCAGGCCGAGCACTTCTTGTCTGGTGCTCTCGCTCGTACGAACGATACCTGCGCACCGGCCCCGGCGCATGACCTGAATGCGGTCCGAGATGGCGAACACATCGTCAAGCGAATGAGAGATCAACACGATCGCCAGCCCCTGGCTGCGCAGAGTGCGGATCAGGTCGAGCGTGCGAGCGGTTTCCTGTGGCCCAAGCGCTGCCGTCGGTTCGTCCATGACGAGGACCCGCAAATCAGCATGGTATATGGCCCGGGCGATGGCCACCGCCTGGCGCTGACCGCCCGACAGGCTCTCGGCCGGTGCTGTCATGTCGGGCAAACGTACGCCGAGCCGCTCGAACAGCACACGCTCGGCCTCGGCCCGCATCCGGGCGTTGTCGAGAAAGGGGATGCCTGCGACGGTCCGGGTGAGCTCAGAGCCCAGGAAGAGGTTCGATGCGGGGTCTAGGTGATCGGCCAGTGCCAAGGTCTGGTAGACCGCATCGATTCCGACCGCGATCGCATCCGAGTGGGACGACATGCTCAGTGGTTGGCCGTCCAGCCGGATCTCGCCTTCGGTTGGCTGATAGACACCTGTCAGGATCTTGATCAGAGTGGACTTGCCAGCGCCGTTGTCACCGACAATGGCCAGCACCTCGCCCGCGAAAGCGTCTAGATCGACATCCGCCAGCGCTGCTATGCCGCCGAACCGCTTCGAGATGCTGCGCATTGTCACGATTGGGTCGGATCCGGTCATTTGGGCCTCACTTTCGGTGACGTGGACGCCGGCTGCGAGAAGCGGGCGGCCCAGTGCCGGGCCGCCCCTGGGAGAGTTACCTGCCCCAGATCTTGGCGTAGGCCTCACGATATCCATTGCCAGGATCGAAAAGGTTCTGGTCTCCGCCGTCGGAGCTGATGTTTTCTGCAGTCACGACGTGGAGCGGCGGAATATAGCCGGAGCATTCCTCGCCCTGCATCGCCCGGTTCAATTCATCCACGAGCTGCCAGCCCTGCAAGTTCAGGGGCTCTGCCACTGTGACTGCCTGATACTGTGCCGAACGGATGCGTTGATACGCGCTTTCCGAGCCATCGCCCGCGGCCACAGCCTTTGGCGCGCCATCACCCGGGATGCCGGCAGAGGCCAGCGACGGGCCCATGAAGTCGAAGTAGATATCATTGATTGCCAGTGCATGGGTCCACTTGGCACCATGGCGTTGCAGCAGCGCTGTGGTCAGAGTGGGCATCCGGTTCGAGGTGTCGGCGATGGGCGTATCGACATATTCGAGGACAGTGCCACCCAGCTTCTCGATCTCCGTCTTGATGCGGTCGGCCTTGGCGATCGCGATCTCGTAGGTCGAGTCTGTGAAGATCACCACGCCCGGTTTTCCGCCGGCGTCAGCGAAGGCCCACTGTGCCGCGGACGCAGAGACCTCCATGGCATCGGTCGAGACATTGACCACGATGCCCTCTGCCGGATCGCACCCAATTTTGGGGCTCGCGTGCCAGGCGGCGATGGGGATGCCAGCAGCAACGGCTTGTTCTACGGCGGCCTGCTGTTCAACCAGGTCGAACCCGTTGATGATGATGCCGTCCGGCTGCAACGCCATCGCCTGCCCGAACGCCGCCGTGCGGCCTGACACAGAACCTGCCCCATCCAATGCGCGGACATCCCAGCCAATCTTATCGGCAGCCTCCTCAACGCCATTCGTGACGCCAAGGATGCCACCATTCTTCATATCGGCTGCCAGGACCACGATGGTCTTGCCATCTGCGGCTTTCGGGCCGGTGGTCGGTCCATCCCATTCAGTCTTTTGGCCTGCATGCTTTTTGACAAGCGCCATCGCTTCGGCAATGGGATCGGCCTGTGCAGGTCCGGCCAATCCAACGGCGACGGCAGAGAGCAAAAGGGTTCTTCTGAGCATTCTATCCTCCCATGGATTGCTATGTTTTCGCCGCGCCCTTGCGGCGCTGAGCGTATCCGGCGATACCGATGGCAACCAACAAGGTGACGCCGTTGAACATCGGCTCGACCCAGAACGAACCGCCGAATTGCTGGATGCCCGAGATACCAATGGCGAGAATGGCAACACCGACGATGGTGCCCCAGACATTGACCCGTCCCGGCTTGATTGTTGTCGACCCGAGGAAAGCGCCCACCAATGCAGGGAGCAGGTATTCGAGGCCGACACTGGCCTGACCGATCCGCAGCTTGGAGGCGAGGATCACGCCGGCCAAAGCTGTCAGAAGACCCGAAGTTATGAAGGCGCCGACGACAAACTTGCGGTTGGGAATGCCGTTCAGTTCTGCCGCTTTTGGGTTTGCACCAATGGCATATAGGTACCGTCCGATGGGCGTGTACTCCAGGATCAGCCAAAGCGTGATGGTGATTGCCAGAACGTAGAACCCGGTGATCGGCAGGCCGAGCACGAATGTTCCGTTGATCGCGTAGAAGCCCGGGTCAAGCATTCCGACAACCTGCCGCCCGCCCGTGTGCCAGAGCGCCAGCGCATAGAGCACGGTGCCGGTCCCAAGGGTTGCGATGAAGGCATCGATCTTGGCGACCTCGACGAGCACGCCATTGCAGAATCCGACGAACGCACCGAGGCTCAAGACGATCAGAACGGCCAGCGGCCAGGGCACGCCCATCAGCTGCAGCGATATCGCGAGGATGTGCCAGAGCACGATGCCGTAGCCAACGGTCAGGTCGATCCGGCCGGCCACCATAGGAACCATTGCTGCCAGTGACAGGAGAGCAATGATCGCCTTGTCAGAGACGATCGCACGCAGGTTCAACATCGTCGGGAAAGTGTCTGGCAGAAGGACCGAGAACAGGACAATCAGCCCCGCCATCAGGAGAACCAAACCATAGACCGGCAGCAGCCGGATCATCCGCGCGCCCATCCCCAGGCCATTCAGTTCCGCCTTTGTCGGCTCCAGCGCATCGGATTTTATGGATTGCACGGATCAACCCCTTATTGCTGCAGCCGGCGCTTCGCCTGCCGACGCGGCCTGGATCAAGGATTCAGTCGAGAGTGAGACACCGCTCAGGTCGGCGACGATACCGCCGCGGCTGAACACCAGCGCTCGGTGGCATATGCTGGCGACTTCCTCGAAATCCGTCGAGACGACCAGCACGGCCATGCCAGCGCTCAGAGCCTCGAACAACAGTGCGTATATCTCTGCTTTTGCGCCAACATCGACCCCGGCAGTCGGGTCTTCGGCGATCAGAAGGATGCGTTTGGTCGCGAGCCAGCGGCCCACGACAACCTTCTGTTGATTGCCGCCCGAAAGTGCCTCGATGGCGAGCGAGGGGTCGTTTGGCGACAAGCCGAGTTTCTCGCCTAGCTGCCGGGCCTCGAGCTTCTCAGTACCGGTCAGCTTGAAGTCGAACAGGCCTCTCCCCGCAGCCATTGGGTTGAGAAAGGCGTTCTCGTGAATGGTGAGCGCCGGGGCGATGGATTCGACGATGCGATCGCTTGCCACCAGTCCGATGCCCGCAGCCATCGATGCACGAGGCGAGCTTGGGTCCAGGGTCTGACCCTTTAGCAAGATCTCTCCGGTGGATGTCTCAGCCCCGAAGAGTGCGCGGCTGATGCTCTCATGGCCCGCGCCGCGGAGTCCGACCAAGCCGACCAGTTCGCCACGCCGGACAGTCAGATCAACGGGCCCGGCCTTCGCCGTCGTCAGTGCATTGACCCGCAGCACCGTCTCGCCATTATCGGCTGTTGGGCGCTGCACGTCTCGGGCTTTCCGCCCGACGATCAGGCTGACCAATTCTTCTGCATCCGTATGAGCGACGTCTCTGATCCCGACCATCGCGCCGTCGCGCAGCACGGCCGCCCGGCTGGCGATGCGGAAGACTTCGTCCAGGCGGTGGCTGACGTAGATCATGCCGACGCCCTTGTCCTTGAGCGGTCGCAACGTCGCGAACAGCCTTTCAACTTCATCAGCAGGAAGGCTGGCGGTCGGCTCGTCGAGTACGAGGAAGTCACAATCTACAGCCAACGCACGGGCAATCGCGACCAGCGACTTCTCGGTTCGCGTCAAGTCGTCGACCCTGGTCGTCGGATCGAAGCTGCAATCGATGCGGGCCAGTGCCGCCGCGGCTGCCTTCTCGGCCTCTGACCAATCGATGAGCCCGCGTCGGCGTGTGAATCCCTGGGCCAACGCCATGTTCTCGGCCACTGTCATCCAGCCAATCAAGCCCAGGTCTTGGTGAATGAAGGCAACACGTTGGCGTGTGTCCACACGTCCGGGTGTGTGGGCGTAGATGTCCCCGTCGATCAGAACGCGGCCGGAGTCTGGTGTATGAATTCCCCCAAGGATCTTGATGAGTGTGGATTTCCCGGCGCCATTCTCACCCAGCAGCGCGACGATCTCACCCCGGTCGACATGAAGCGACACACCGCGCAGGGCTTGTGTCCCGCCAAATGTCTTGGCGACTCGGTCGAAGAAAAGTCCCTGGCTTTGGCGAGGGGCCATTGGGTTCCTCCCGTGCCGGCCGCCGTTGTGATCTAGCGTTACCGGTAACATTTTGCCTAGGATGAAGCCCTCGCTGGCTACGTCAAGTAAAAAATGTTACCGATAACACTATGGGCGCCGACCGACATTGGATATGGACAGACGAAAACCAAGCCTGACCGAGGTCGCCGAGGCCGCAGGCGTCTCGAAGATGACCGCATCGCGTGTCCTGCGAAATTCCGGACGCTTCTCGGAAGAAACTCGCGAGCGGGTGATGCGAGAAGTCGCTCGGCTGAACTATGTGCCAAACCGTCTTGCAGCCGCTTTCAGCTCCGAGGCCGCGTCCACCTTGGTCGGCGTGTTGGTTCCGCGACTGTCCGGGGGGCTCTTTGGCCAGGTGGTCGAGTCGATCGACTTTTCATTGGCGCGCCTCGGCTATCAGACGCTGATCGGCACATACGAGAACCGGCCGGAACAGGAGGAGGACTGGCTGCGCTCGGTTCTCGCGTGGCGCCCCGCTGGCTTGATCCTGACAGGTCGCGCACACTCGGAGCGCACCACGTCAATGCTGAAGGCCGCGACCCTGCCGCTTGTCGAGATCTGGGATCTGAACACCAGGCCGCTCGACATCTCCGTCGGTGTGGATCACTTCGATTGCGGCTACGAGATGGGCCGTCTTTTCATCTCACGTGGCCGGCGAAGAATTGGCTATGCTGGCGCTGACGCCAATGCGCCCGGATTGGGTCGCGCACGGTTCGAGGGTTTTCAGCAGGCGCTCGTGGATGCGGGTGCCAATCCAGCAGAAGCCGAGATCCTCGATGACCGGCCCAGCTTCTACCAAGGCTACTACAGTGTGAAAAATCTGTTGTCGCGGCATCCGGATCTGGATGCCATCTACTTTCAGAACGACGAAATGGCTGTCGGCGGGATGGCGAGTTGCCGGGCCGCGGACCTGTCAGTGCCCGGTGACATCGGCATCGCAGGCTGGGGCGGGATGGATGTTGCGACTATCCTGGAACGGCGCTTGACGACGACGAGTGTTTCCACTCGTGCGCTTGGGAAGGCAGCCGCGGAAGCTCTGGGCGCACGGATACGCGGCGAGCCGGTCAGCGACGTCATCAAGATCAGGGCGCACCTCAAGCCGGGAAACACTGTTTGACGCCCGAAAGGTCAAGCCAAGTTGCGAACACCACAACGACTAGCGTGACTTCTGTGATCACATGCAAGGCCGCCTTGGCATCTCCGAGTTGCACGCACCCAAGCTGATCGCGTGAAAGGCCAAGGGCCAGGAAGATCATCGGACCTCTGACGACGCCGTCCGCCAAACGCCGAGCCACGAGGGCGAATGTGAACAGCGCAAGCCTACCCACAAGCCGTGGAACCTCACCCATGTCGCTTCTCCCGAACAGGTATCAGGACGGTCCCCAGCTTAAGATGTCTGGCCCGAGACACAGGGCATACCCAGGATTGTGTTTACCGCTCTGAGGTGGTTTGCTCTGGCGATGACGGGACGATAACGGGCTTCGAGTGTTCGATCAGACCAACGCTGAGAGCGGACGTGTCAGAGGGTAACAACCTCGAACATGCACTCATTAGAGCGCTGCCAAGGATGCTCTCGGTGACCATGCGGATTCTGCGGGATACCACAGAAGCACAAGACGCCGTTCAGGATGCAAGCCTGCTGGCGCTTCGCAATGTCGAGAACTACGAGGGCAAGGGTGAAGTCGAGGCCTGGCTGCACAAGATTGCTTTGAACTCCGCTTTGATGCGCCTGCGCAAACGCACGCGCCTGGCAGAGGATCAGCTGGATGATCTAGTGCCGCAATACGACGAGTATGGCGTGTTTCTGGGTGACCCGGAGTGGCGCGACATCAATTCCGAAGCACTGCTTGCCCATTCAGAGACACGTCGGAAAGTGATCGAGGCGATAGACAATCTCCCCGAGCGGTCGCGGATTCTCATAGTGTTGCGGGACATCGAAGAATTGAGCACCCGTGAAACTGCAGAGGCGCTTGAACTCAGTGAGGGTGCGGTGAAAACGGGGCTGCACCGTGCCCGCGTGGCACTGAAACGCCTTCTCGAGCCTCTTTTCTCGGAGGGCTCGCTGTGAAGGTTTTTGAAGCAATGGTGCTGCGCATGATGAACAGCATGCTGGCGAACTACGACCGATCCGGGCCGTTCAAGAAGCGCTTGGTTTCGATCTTCATGCACCACTTTCCGGGCCAGATCACATGCAAAGAGTTCGGCGGGTTCATCGCGGAGTACTTCGAAGGCACACTGCCTGAACGCACCCGGCGCCGTTTCGAGTTCCACCTGCGCGGCTGCCCGATGTGCCGCAACTACCTGAACGAGTACAAGGTGTCGATCGAGCTCGCCCGTGTGAGCGTGCGCAATGACACTCCGGAAGTGCCGCAGGCCCTGATCAACGCGGTCTTGGCCGCGCGTCACGCCGAGGACGGCGATCCGTAACCAATCCGCGCCCCGGATCATCTTCCATGCTGTGAGGTATGCGGGGAGCGCACAAAATGACCAAAAAATAGTCCACCCATGTGCAGTGGGTTCAACGAGCTTGGCCACGTCGAAGCGCCCAAGAGCAGGACTACAGATGTAGAGTATCTCGAACGCCTGGAGCGGCAGGTGGAGCGGCAGGAGACCCAGGCTCGAGGACGAGGTCGTCTCAGGTTCACGAAGCGCCAGGCCAGCATCTTGAAGCGCCTTGCCGCGGCGCGAGGTGCGCTGGTCGACCGGCAGACCTTGCTCCGAGACGCCCTCGGGTATCACCCTGATGCGCAGACCCACACGCTCGAGACTCATATCTGGCGGATTCGTCAGAAGATCGAAGCAGATCCGGGGAAGCCCAAACTGATCGTGCATGAAGCCGGCGGTTATCGGCTCGTATTGCCGGATTGACATCCCACGTCACGGCCAGAAGCGGCGAACGGCGAGCCCTCGAGGGGCTCGCACTGAAAGCTGCCGTCTATCGCGAACTAGGTGTAGCGGTAAGGAACGCCGACTTTTTCCATGACCTGATTGTATTTCTTGAAGGTGTCGACCACACGCTTCGTTCGGTCGCTGATAGATGCCAGCTCTTCCCAGAAGCCCTCGGCATCGCCGACGACCTGATCCCATTCGTTCGCGGGAATGGTGGTCAGCTCCATCTTCTCGCCGTTGACGCGAAGATCGGCTTCACCGCCCCAGTACCAGACCTGGCGGTAATAGTGCGACTGGTCCATGGTCACGAGGAACAGTTCTTTCAGGTGATCGGGCACCTTTGCCCAGCTGTCCGTGTTCGCGAAGTACGACCCGCACCATGCGCCGGTGACGTTGTTGAGCAGCGCGTATTTGCAGACATCTGCCCAGCCGACCTCATAGGCTTCGGTAAAGCCGCACCAGGCCACACCATCAAGCTCGCCGGTCTGCATGGCGACTTCCACGTCCTCCCACGGCACTTCGACCGGAATGAGGCCGTAGCGGGCGAGGAAGCGGCCTGCTGTCGGCACGCCGAAGACGCGAAGCCCCGCCATGTCTGCGAGCGAGCGAATGGGCTTTTCGGTCGTGAAGATGTGCAGTGGATCCCACGCGCCGGCTCCCAGCCACTCGACCCCTTCGATCTCGCCGTAGGCCTCTGCCCAGATCTCGTTGAGACCATAGCGATCGAACAGCACAGGCAGATCCAGACTGTAACGGGTCGAGAACGGGAAGTACCCGCCGAAGACCGAGATATCGACTGGCGATGCCATGGTTGCATCATCGGATTGAACTGCGTCGAGCGTGCCGCTTTGCAGCGCCCGGAACAACTCACCCGTCGGCACAAGCTGATCCGCGTAGAACAGCTCGATCTCCATCTCACCGTTTGCGGCTTTGTTGAACGCTTCGATCTGCGGAAGGATCACATGAGCGCCGAGCGGCGCACCAGAATATGTCTGCAAGCGCCACTTGATCGTCGATTGCGCCTTGACGACGGCCGGGGCCGCCAGTGCACCTGCACCAACAACGCCTGCGCTGGTGATGAACTTACGTCTGGTGGTCATTGCATTCTCCCTCTCCTGACCATCGAAAAATTCTTCCTCGGTGTGCTCGATCCCTCGGTTTTTCACTATTTTCCATAGACATAATTCGGCAGCCACATCGCGATATCGGGGAAGGCCATGATCATCGCCAGCGCTCCGACCATGACGAAGACAAACGGGATGATCGATGTGTAGATGTCCATCAACCGGATCTCGGGCGGCGCCATCGCCCGCATGAGGAACAGGTTGTATCCAAAGGGCGGTGTCATGTACGCGATCTGCGTGGTGATGGTGTAGAGGACGCCATACCAGATCAGATCGAAGCCCAGCACCTTGACCAGAGGCACGTAAAGTGGCGCGACGATGACCAGCATCGCCGTGTCGTCGAGAAACGTCCCCATCAGGATGAAGGAGAGCTGCATCAGGATCAGGATCGTCCAGGGATCCAGACCGAGCTGATCGGTGAACAGATCATCGATCGCTCGAACGGCACCGAGCCCGTCGAACACCGCTCCGAAACCGAGCGCGGCGAGAATGATCCACATGAACATGCACGAGATCGCCAGCGTTTGGCGCACGGATACCTCGAAGACTTGCCGGTTCATGCGCCCCATCACGACCGCAGCAAGAAAGGCCGCCATTGCGCCGATCGCCGAGCTCTCGACCAGGCTGGTCCACCCGCTGATGAACGGGACCATCATCGACGCGAAAATCCCCAGTGGCAGCAGACCGGCTCGCAGAAGGCGCAGTTTCTCAGCAAGGGGTACGGTGCGCTCTTCAGGCGGCAACGCCGGACCAAGATGGCGCTGAACACGGCATCGGATGGCAATATAGAGGATGAACATGCTGGCCATCATCAGCCCCGGGATGACGCCTGCGAGCCAGAGCTGACCGACAGGTTGGCGCGCAATCATGGCATAGAGCACCAACACGACGGATGGCGGCACCAGAATACCAAGACTGGATCCGGCCTGGATGACGCCGGTCACCATCCGCTTGTCATATCCGCGCCTGAGAAGCTCGGGCAACGCAATGGTCGCGCCGATCGCCATACCGGCCACCGAGAGTCCGTTCATGGCCGAGATGAGCACCATCAGCCCGATCGTGCCGATCGCCAGTCCCCCGTCAATGGGGCCCATCCAGACGTGGAACATCTTGTAGAGATCGTCGGCAAGTCGGCTCTCGGAGAGCACGTAGCCCATGAAAATGAACATGGGCAGCGTGAGCATCGGGTACCATTTCATCAGCTTCATGGCGGCCGCAAAAGGGATATCGTGCCCACCCGTACCCCATAGCGTCAGGGCGGCAATTGCCGCCACGGCACCGATCGCGCCGAAGACGCGCTGACCCGTCATCAGCATCAGCATCATCGAGGCGAACATCATGATGGCGATGGCCTCATACGACATGGGTCGGCTCCGGGTTCGGACTGTCGATTGGCGCGCCGCGCAATGTCGCCATGTCTTTGATGAGTTCCGATACTGCCTGTAGCAGCATCAGGAATATCCCGATGCACATGATGGTCTTGATTGGCCACAGCAGAGGGCGCCACAGGCTCGGGCTGCGCTCGTTGTACTGCAGTGCATAGGAAACAGAGTCGATTCCGCCCCAAAGCAGTATGCCGAGATAGAAGATCAGCAGCAGCACCGTGAAGACGTCGAACCAGGCTTTCCTGCGTGTCGACCAGGTGCTGTAGAAGAGGTCCATCCGAACGTTCGAACCAAGCTGGATCGAGTAGGGACCACCCAGCAGATAGTACGCCACCAGCGCGTACTGAGCGAGTTCGAGCGTCCAGAACGCCGGCACCACATAGACCGCCTTCGAAATCGATGACCACAACAGGATCGCGATCATTGCAAACAGACCGAACATCACGGTGCGTCCGATGATGTAGTTCAGTCGGTCGACGATCCGCACATACAACACTGCTAGTCGCGGCACGTGGCAATTCCCCTCGCGTCAATGCCTGGAGCCACTCGTCGCCTGGATGCAGCCTCCCAGAAAGGCTGTTTGCCAGAAGAAGGCATCTCCCCCGGCGCATGTTGCGCGCAGAATGCCGTCAAAGCAATCGCACTCCGTTCGCGTCCAGCGCTGCCGAGAGTCCTGTCTCCGGAGCTGTGTCCGTCACAAGCACATCGATTTCGCTCAGCGGACAAACCTGAAAGGCGGCGCGTCGGTCGAGTTTGGAGTGATCCGCCAGGACCACCGTCTGCGTCGCGCGGGCGATCATCGCGCGGGCGACCTGGGCTTCATCGAAACTGTAGTCGCTCGCGCCGTCCTGTTTGTTCAAAGCGCCCACGGTGATCACGGCACAATCCGCATTGTACTGGTTGATCCCCTCGATTGTTGTCGGCCCTAAGGTTTCACGGTTGTCGCGTTCCAGACGCCCGCCCAGCAGAAAGACGTCAGGTCCGGAAGTGTGGGCTGCGAGAGCGTTGGCGATCTTCAGTGAGTTCGTCACGACCTTGAGACTCGGCATGTCCGACAAGGCTTGAGCGCCAACAAGCGTGGTCGATCCGGTGTCCATCATGATCAACTGTTCGGGCGCGAGCCAGTCCGCGAGCTTGCGCGCAATGATGTGCTTCCCGGTTCGGTTCTCGGCCATGCGCTCGTCGAACGAACCCTCCAACAAGCGGGGTGCGCGTTTGGCGCCGCCGTGAATCTTGAGAAGTGCACCGGCGTCCTCCAGCACCTTCAGATCCCTTCGGATGGTCTCGTGAGACGCGCCGAACCGTTTGGCAATCTCTGCGAGACTCACTTCGCCGCGCTTGGCGACCAGTGCCGAGATTTCATCCCGGCGAATACGCGAGCGAACAGTCAACAGCAGTCGGCCGCTGGGGTTTGAATGCGCATTCTCGAGTGTCCCTTCCTACGCTCCGAACAACGAAGCGCAGACATTCGTCATTTGGGCAGGTTTTCTCATCAGAAATGCCTGAATGGTCACTTTTGATGAGACGCTAGGCTTGAATTGCGACCGAAACAAGTATTTTCATGAGTTCAAACACGGTCTGTGAAGCCAAGGAACCTCGAGTGAGCGTTTTGTCGGGAGCCAGCTGCTTCGATGTTGCCATAGTCGGCGCCGGCGTGGTCGGCGCTGCTGCGGCGCGGCGCCTCACACTGGAAGGTGCGCGGGTGGTCGTGTTGGAGAAGGCCCTCGATCCGCTCGACGGAGCCTCGAAGGGCAACAGTGCGATTTTGCACACCGGGTTCGATGCCCCCCTCGGCTCGCTGGAGCAGCGATGCGTCGCGGAAGGGCGCGAGATCTTTCTCCGGATCCGTGAAAGCCTCGGCCTTCCGCTGCATGAAACAGGTGCTCTCGTGCTTGCCTGGACCGAGGATCAGGCCGCGCGGCTGGAGAGCTTGCTCTCGGATGCGCGCCAGAACGGCGTAGTGGATGCAGAGATGATGAGCAGAGGAGAGATTCTCACGCGTGAACCGCATCTCTCGGACCAGGTTGTGGCTGGGTTCTGCGTGCCGGGCGAGCACATCATCGATCCGTGGACCACGCCGCATGCCTATCTGATGCAATCGCTATTGCATGGTGCCGAGATCCGGTGCGACTCAGAGTTGCGCTCCGGAACGTGGACGGGCGACGGCTGGCGGCTCTTCACCTCGAGCGGTGAACTCCAGGCTCGCGCTGTGCTGAATTGCGCGGGCCTCTACGGCGACATCGTTGAACGACGGCTTCTGGGGAAGGCCTCGCTGACGATCAAGCCGCGCAAAGGACAGTTCGTGGTTTTCGACAAGCAGGCCTCGTCACTGGTGCGCTCGATCCTGCTGCCTGTCCCGACTGAGCGCACCAAGGGGGTTGTGCTGTGTCGAACCATTTTCGGGAACGTGCTGGTTGGCCCGACAGCCGAAGAACAGGACAGTCGTGACGATGCGTCAGTGGACACCGAGACACTAATGAAGTTGCGCAGCAAAGCGATTGAGATGGTTCCCGGTATCGCGGGCTGTGAGGTCACCGCGCTCTATGCGGGAATTCGGCCCGCCACCGAAGAGAAGGCGTATCGCATAGTCGCAAGGCCAGATCGGCACTATGTGAATCTGGGTGGGATACGGTCAACGGGTCTCAGCGCGGCGCTCGGGCTCGCGGAGCATCTCGTGACCAATCTTGCTGGGGCGATCGGCGCTGCGAGTTTTTCCCAGCCGCCGGTGACAACCCCACGACCGGTGCAGCTTCAGCACCTGTCCGACTATGACGAACGGGACTGGAGCCGGAACGGCAATGGCGGGATCGTCTGCCATTGCGAGAATGTCACCCGCAGAGACATCGAAACCGCATTGTCTGGCCCGCTGGCGCCGCGCACCCTCGGCGGCTTGAAGAGAAGGACGCGCGTCTGCATGGGCAGGTGCCAGGGGTTTTACTGTCTCGCCGCGGTGGCAGCACTGACTGGCGGCAAGCTGTCCGAACCGATCGCCTTGGCGGACCAGGAGACCCCCGGTGCCGCCTGACCAGGTCGAGACGTGCGACGTGGCGATTGTCGGAAGCGGTCCGGCCGGTCTTTCGCTCGCAACGCGCCTGAAAGCCCTTGGTGTCGACCGGGTCGTCGTAGTGGAACGCGACCGAGAAGCTGGCGGTGTGCCTCGCCACTGTGGCCACTACCCCTTCGGTGTCCACGAGTTTCACAGATTGCTGCGGGGCCCGGATTACGCCAAGCGTCTCGTAGAGGCAGCCAGAGCGGCAGGTGTTGACATTCGCACCAGCGTCACAGTCGCGGCACTCCATCGACATGGCCGTCTCGTCCTTTCATCTGACGAAGGCTTGGGGGAATTGAGGGCACGGCGCGTTGCGCTCTGCACGGGTGCGCGGGAAGCCTCGCGTGCGCAGCGCTTCATTGGAGGCGCTCGCCCCGGCGGCATCGTGACAACCGGCGCCTTGCAGGCTTTCGTCTATCTCGAAAAGCTCAAACCGTTCAGAAGGCCCGTCATCCTGGGGACAGAGCTTGTGTCATTCTCGTCGTTGTTGACGTGCCGTCATGCCGGTATCCGCCCCGTCGCAATGATCGAGGAGAACGACCGGGTCACATCGCGAGCCTTCGCGCGGGGGCTACCGCTCCTGCTGGGCGTGCCCTTGCTTCTGGGTGCCTGCGTGCGCCGCATACTCGGCCGAGATCGTGTCGAAGGCGTCGAGATTGTTGACGCTGAAGGACAATGCAGAGAGATCGAGGCAGATGGGGTGATCTGCACCGGACGCTTCCGCCCGGAAACAGCCTTGCTTCGCTCCAGTCATCTGGACGTGGACCCTGCCAGCAGCGGGCCGGTCATCGATCAGTATGGTCGCGCGTCGGACCCAGCGTACTTCTGCGCCGGCAATCTCCTCAGGCCCATCGAGACGTCCACCTGGTGTGCTCGTGAAGGCCGGGAGGCTGCTTCTCGGATTGCTCAGGACCTTGCGACTGATCCACCCGTGCCGCCCTCGACTCTCACGTGCGTAACGCCGGCGCATGACGCAATTCGGCTGGTTCTTCCGCAGAGAATCTCGGCGTTGCGAGATTGCGATGCGATGGAACACCTTCAGATACGCTTGTCTCGTGCAGTTCGTGGCCGAGTGGCGGCCAGGGTTGACGGAAAGGAAGTTTGGTCGATGCCGGTGAACAGCCGGCCGGAACGTCGCCTGCTTGCGCCGCTCTCCGCGCTCCTGCCGCATCATGGCGCGGAGAGTATCGAGATCACGCTTGGGGAGGCTTGATGATGCGGATTGGCGCCATCGACCAGGGGACGACCAGCACAAGAATTCTAGTGGTCGAGGCGTCGGGCGAGCGAAACGTTGCGCACAGCATTGAACATCGACAGATCTATCCGAACTCGGGCTGGGTCGAGCATGACCCCGAGGAGCTGATCCGGAGTATTCAGGCATGCCTTGATGCCGCCGGGCCCCTCGACGCGCTGGGGATCGACAATCAGGGCGAAAGCTGTGTGGCCTGGGATGCCCAAACAAAGTCGGCGCTGAGCCCCGTCATTGTCTGGCAAGACGAGCGAACGACGGATGGGATCGAACGGCTGAAGGCCGATGGTGCGGAGGAGTTGACCCTCGCGCGTGCCGGATTGCCGCTTGATCCCTACTTTTCCGCCAGCAAGCTGGCCTGGGTCCTGTCCAATCTTCCGCAAGCGCAATCGGCGCGCGCGCGTGGGAGCCTGAGGCTTGGCACGACAGACGCGTTTTTCATGGACCGCTTGACGTCACAGTGCATCACCGACGTCTCGACGGCGTCACGCACCTCGCTGATGAACCTTGAGACGTGTGAATGGGATCAGGAACTCTGCGCCCTTTTCGGTGTGCCGATCGAGTGTCTTCCAAGGATCGTATCGAACACGGGGGAATTCGGCGGGATCACGGGCGCAGCAGGAGTGACCCCTGTGACGGCGCTGATCGTGGACCAGCAGGCGGCACTCTATGGGTCGGGTTGCCGTTTACCCGGCGAGACGAAAATGACCTTCGGAACGGGCGCGTTCGGGTTGACGGTGACCGGATCGACGATTCATCGCCAGCATGCAAAGGGACTGTTGCCGACGCTCGGCTGGAGAAAGAGCGGAGAAGACGCGGTCTACGCTCTGGATGGAGGTGTCTTTACGGCCGCAGCCGCTCTGAATTGGGCACGCGGGCTTGGACTGTTTGAAGACTTCTCTGAAATCAACAACTTTCCAGGCCCATCCGCCATCGAACGCGGGCTCGTTTTCATTCCGGCGTTGTCAGGGCTTGGATGCCCACATTGGGATCGCCGCGCACGAGGCGCATGGCTGGGTCTCGGGCTCGACGATGACCCTGGTGATATGGTGCAGGCCGTGATTGAGGGCGTGGCACTCAGAGGTGCTGAGGTGCTGCGCGCCATAGACGACGTGGCACCCCTGCGTGGAGCGGTTTCGCTCGATGGCGGGCTCGCGAAGAACCCATACTTCGTGCAGTTCTTTGCCGATGCGATCGCGCGCGATGTCGCGCTTCCCGAAGAGCCAGAAGTGACGGCGCTCGGCGCGGCTCTCCTGGCCGGTGAAGTTGTGGGCGCGACACCGCCTCCCGACACGCCAATGCGCGAAGTGGCGCCACTGTCCGACGCCCAGTCGCATATGGCTGCATTTTCGCGCGCAGTTGCCCTGACGCAGCAGTGGCAGGTCTGAGAGCTCGGGCATTCGAAGTGACCAACTTCAGCGGGCACAGGCGAAGCTTTCCGCATCGAGTCCAAGTCTTTGAGCTTCAGCCGCCCACCTGTCCAAAGATTCAACGTGAGGCTGAGTTCCGCACAAAATCTCAGCACATCTGCCTGCCTTGTGTGCGCAGGAAGGGCGAAAATGGCTGGACACCGCGTGAACAACGCCCTCACTCTTCGTGCTGCGTATGCGAAGAGCTCAAAGCAAACCGACACAGGATCGCCGCCTCGGGCGGTGCGCACAGGAGAGTATCCATGCCGAACATCTGGACGAAACGCTTTGCCGCAACAGCGGCCCTCACGCTGGCGCTCGGCACCCCCGCTGCCCAGGCAGAGGACTGGATCATGGCATCTGGCTATCCAGAGGATAACTTTCACACCAAGAACATTCGCGCGTTCATCGAAGACGTTGCGGCCAACTCCGACCTGAAGATCGATCTCCAATCCAACGACACGCTGATCAAGCTGGATGCTATCAAGCCGGCGCTGCAACGCGGTCAGATCCCGATCGGAGAGATCCGGCTGGGCGTCTACGGAAACGAAGATCCGATGTACATTCTGGCGGGACTGCCCTTCATCGCCTCGACCTATGCCGAGGCTTGGTTGCTGAAAGATCTCCAAAAGGACTACTTCGATTCGAAGTTTGCCGAGATCGGGCTGCGTGTGCTCTACTACTCGCCGTGGCCGGGGCAGGGGTTCTACACCTCGTCGCCAGTGACAGGTTTGGCTGACTTCAAAGACAAGAAGTTGCGCATCTACTCGACGGCAACCCAGAAGATGGGCGAGATGCTCGGCTTTCAGGCCACAATTCTGCCGTTCGCCGAGATCCCTCAGGCATTCTCGACAGGTCTGATCGAAGCCTTGTTCACCAGTCCACAGACAGGCATCGACGTGCAGGCCTGGGACAACACGTCCAACTTCACCTATGCCGGTGCGATTTTCTCGAAGAACGCCGTGGTGGTGAGTGAGGCCATGTTCAGCGCGCTCTCACCCGAGACGCAGGCGGCGGTGCTGGCTGCTGCAGAGGCCGCCGAGCTGCGCGCTTGGGAATTGAGCGCTGACACCACCGAAGCCCAGATCAAGACACTGGCCGACAACGGGATGGCTACCGCAGACGCACCCGCCGAAGTCATCGAGAAGATGGTCGAGATTGGCGGAGCGATGATGGAGGATTGGCGCAAGGACGCGAGCCCGGAAGCGGTGGAAGTTCTTGACCGCTACCTCGCTCTGCGCTGACGCCCAAGTGCGCGTCGCTCTCGACTGGCTTTACACTGGGGCCGGTGTTCTTTCCGGCCTCTTTCTCGTGGGAATCGCCGTCACCATCATCGCTCAGGTGATGGGTCGCCTCGTCGGATTGACGATCGACTCGACGGAGACCGCGGGCTTCTGTCTCGCGGCCTCAACCTTTCTCGGGCTGGCCTACACATTGCGGCGCGGTGGACATATCCGGGTCACTCTTGCAATCCGTCACGCGGGGCCGAAGTTGCGCCGATGGATCGAGATCTGGTGCCTGACGGTCTCGGCCGTAGGAGTGGCATACTTCCTGTGGTGGGCAATCGACCTGGTCTGGTTCTCGTGGAAGTTCGACGAGCTCAGCCCAGGCCTGCTGGCGATACCGTTTTGGATTCCACGGCTGTCGATGGCGATAGGCGCCTTGATCCTCCTGATTGCACTGGTCGATGATCTGATCCGTGTTGTTAGGACACCTGACCTGCCGAGTTACGAGGCCAATGCCGAAACGGTGTTGCCCGCCGAACAGCCCGAGCCCCTGAAATGACCGATCCGGGAACCGTCGCGGTCATCCTTTTCATGATCATGACGGTGTTGCTGGCCAGTGGAATCTGGGTCGCGGTCAGTCTGACGGCGGTCGGGTTCGTGGCGCTCTTTTTCTTCTCGCCTGCGCCCGCGGGTTCACTTCTGGCCAGCACGGTTTGGGATGCGAGCTGGAATTGGGCGTTGACGGCGCTGCCACTCTTCATCTGGATGGGAGAAATCCTCTTTCGGACGCGTCTGTCTGAGGACATGTTTCGCGGTCTGTCCCCTGTTGTTGGGCGTCTGCCGGGCGGACTGCTGCACGTGAACATTCTCGGCTGCGGGGTGATGGCGGCCGTGGCCGGCTCGTCCGCCGTTACCTGCGCGACCATCGGTCGGATGAGCGTGCCCGAACTCAAGCGCCGCGGCTATGACGAACGGTTGACCATCGGTACGCTCGCAGGGTCAGGCACGCTTGGGCTGCTGATCCCGCCCTCGATCATGTTGATCGTCTACGGCGTGATCGCCCAGCAATCCATCTCGCGCCTGTTCATCGCCGGTGTGCTGCCGGGGGTCATGCTGATCGCTCTGTTCATGGGCTATGTGGCTCTGCGTGCGCGGCTCAACCCCAGTCTGGCGCCACCTTTTGTCGAACGGCTGTCCTTGCGGGAGAAACTCGGCCGCGCTCGCTTGCTCATCCCCGTGGTTTTGCTGATTTTTACAGTCATTGGCTCGATCTATGGCGGGTTCGCAACCCCCACAGAAGCTGCAACCATGGGCGTTGTCGGCGCATTGGTTCTGGCAGCGTGGTCGGGCAGCCTCACGCGGGCGTCTTTCATTGATGCGCTGATGGGCGCAGTGCGGACGTCGACCATGATTGCCTTCATTCTGGCGGGTGCGGCCTTCCTGTCGATCGCGATGGGTTTCACTGGTGTGCCACGGGTCATCGCGAGCCACGTCGAGAGCTGGAACCTCTCGCCATACGAACTGCTCGCGGTGCTGACGCTGCTCTACATTGTACTGGGCTGTTTCCTCGATGGCGTGTCGATGATGGTCCTGACCGCTTCGGTGGTTTTGCCGATGGTGAAGGCCGCCGGCATCGATCTTCTTTGGTTCGGCATCTTCACAGTGATTGTCGTTGAGATGGCACAGATCACACCGCCGGTTGGCTTCAATCTCTTCGTGCTGCAGTCGTTGACCGGCCGTGACATCCTGCGGATCACGGCGGCTTCAGCGCCATTCTTCTTCCTCATGCTTTTGGGCATCGTGATCATCGTCGCCGTGCCCGAGATTGTTCTGTGGCCCGTTCAGCTGATGGTGATGCGCTGACGAGATCGAGAGGCGCAGAGGAAGCCGGGTCAACCTGTTGCGATGGATCGCGGGGTGTCGGTACCTTCCGCAATCCAACCTTCCGGGCCGACATGAGACGCTCAGAGCGCTGCCGCGATCAGGGTGCGATCAGATCCAGCCTGCCCGACGAGGCTGAGGCCCACCGGCGCCCCAGCAGCCAGGCCGGCGGGGATTGAGAGCTGCGGATATCCGGCGAGTCCGGCCGGACACAACAGGTGCAGTGCCCGAGCCCGGAAGCCATCGAGTTCCGCTGTGTCGGTTTCGCGCAAGGGAGCGGGGCCTGGACTGCTTGGCAAGACCAGCATGCTGCCATCTGCCAGCACATCGTGCATGCGGGTGGCGATGCGGTCCCGGATCGTGCGTGCTGCCTCCCAGTCTTCGGTAGAAACCGCGGAGGCCATCTGAAAGCGCTCGGCGACGCCTGGCCCGAAACCCGGGTTTGCCGCCTCGACCCAAGCTCTATGCGCCTGCCAAACCTCGGCAGCCTGGCACACCCGGAATGCCTCGAACCAAGTCTCAAGGCCGTCCGGTGCCAGAACAACCGGTTTGGCCGGGCCGTGCGCCGCCTCGAGGCGCGCGAGTTCCGGTCCGACGGCCGTCACCGTTTCGGGATCGGCAAGCGCCCAGGCATCCACAGGCATCACAAGGCGCGGCGGTTTCGCGGTTGCTGGCGCAAGGCTGTACGCAGCAGCGACCCGGTCCATCAGAGCAAGGCCACGAGCAAACCAGCCTACGGTGTCAAATGACGGAGCGAGCGGCATTGTGCCGTCGATCGAAATCGCACCGTGGGTGGTGCGCATTCCGTACACGCCGCAAAACGAGGCCGGCATACGAACCGAGCCGCCCGTGTCGCTGCCCAGACCGATGTCCACCAGTCCAGCAGCAACAGCCGCGACGGATCCGGAGGATGATCCGCCCGGAATGCGGTCCGGCGCAGCGGTGTTCAGAGGGGTTCCGTAGTGAGCGTTCACCCCCATCAGGGAGTAGGCGATCTCATCCGTATGGGTCTTTCCCACGAGGCGCGCGCCTGCGTCCAACAGCGCGGCAACCGGCGCCGCATGGCTCGCGGCCACTTCGTGCGTTGCGGCCCAATCAGGACTGCCGCAACCGGTTTGGTGCCCCGCCACGTCGTAGATGTCCTTAGCGCAGAAGGTCAGGCCCGACAGAACGCCTTGCGGGGCTCCCTCAAGCTCGAAGATTTCGATGAATGCGTTTGCGGTATCCTTCATGAGACGGCTCCCTCAGATGGGCAGGTGCAACTCGGGCAGGGCGCGTGTGAAGACGGGTTTTCCACCCTTGAAGCCGTACATCGGCTGAGCCAGTTCGGCCACAGCCATCGCAGGGTCCGTTGCATCCAGCACGACCAGGTCGGCGGCCCCGCCCAAGACGATGCCGTAGTCTCGCAAGTTCATCAAACGCGCCGATCCGTGCGAGACCATGTCGAAGCAGAGTGCCATCGCCTGCGGGTCACCGATCTGCGCTGTGTTGGCGTATAGATTGGCCATGCGAACGAGCGAGCAGTCCCCGAACGGCGTGAACGGATTGAGCACATTGTTCGACGACAGCGAGCATGTCACGCCTTGCTCCGCCATGAGATGCAGCGGGGTCACACCGCGGGGGACCGAGTGGTTGATCTCGTGCTCGCGGTGCATGAGAAACAGGTCCGTCGCCGGTAGCACCGTCACCGCCACCCCCGCATTCGATAGGCGCTGGGTTAGCGCGTTGAAATCCGGGTGTGCCATCTGTGCGAAACGGGTCACGTGACCCACGGCGACGCGCCCACCCCAGCCGAACTCATCAGCGCGTCGACAAACGTGCTCGATGGTCATCTCATCGGTCGTGGGGCCGAAGTCGAGATGCATGTCCACGTCAACATCGAACTCTCGTGCCAACGCGAAAATCCGGTCAATCTGCCCGTGGGGATCGCTGTCAGTGTAGGGTGCGCCGCCTATCACACTCGCACCGGCCTGAAGGGCTTCGACCAGTAACTCGTCCGTGCCGGGATTGTTCAGAAGCCCTTCCTGTGGGAAAACACACATCTCGACGTCGATCGCCCAAGCCCACTCCGCAACGGCGGCCTTTACTCCCTCGAAGCCCTGCATGCCGATCGTAGGATCGACCTCGACATGTGTGCGCATGTGCGTCGTGCCGTGCACCACGCTCTTGCGCAAGGTCTTGGCCGCGCGTGTCGCCACGTCCTCGGCTGTGAAGGCGGCTTTCAGTCCTGCCACCTCTCCGATCGCCTCGGCGAGCCCGCCCCGTTGTGTACAACGGTCGAGAATGCAGGACTTGTCCAGATGGATGTGGCTCTCGCAAAATCCAGGCAGCACAAGGCGGCCTTCCAAATGCAGCGCTCGCTCCGCCTCGGCCAAGCCAGGTCGGATGTCGACGATACGACCCGCGGACACACCAATGTCGACAATCTCCTCCGGACTGTCTGACAGGCGAACTTCGTGCAGCGTAAGGTCCATGATCTGTTGCTTTCTATTCAGCTGCACCCAGGTAGGCTTTCTCAACATCCGAGTCGCGCCGCAAATCGCGGGCTAAGCCTGCTTTCACGATCTTTCCGTCTTCCAGCAAATAGGCCCGGTCCGATATCGCCAGCGCAAGTGTCGCCATCTGGTCGACGAGCAGAACGGTCACGCCTTCATCGCGGAGATCGGCGAGCGTGTCGAAAAGTTCACGGATCATGGCCGGTGCCAGGCCCAGAGATGGCTCGTCCAGCAAGAGGATGCGCGGATTGGCAATCAGTCCGCGAGCCACCGCCAGCATCTGTTGTTCGCCGCCTGAAAGGACACCGGCAGGCATGTCAATCCGGTTCCTGAGGCGGGGAAAGCGCACCAGCAGTGCCTCGATCTCGCTTTCCGGCTCGAGATCCTGGCGTGTGAATGCACCGAGCAGTAAATTGTCGCGCACGCTCAGCTCGGGAAAGACCTGCCGGCCTTCCGGGACAAGCGCCAGACCGTCGGCTGCGATCTGGTGGGCGTCCGAGCGGCCAATCTCTTCGTCATTCAACAATATCGATCCATCGATGGGGCGGTGCAATCCTGCAAGCGCGCGCATCAGAGTAGACTTGCCCGCACCGTTGGCGCCGAGGATCGCAACAGTTTCGGCCGGATCGACGGTGATACTGATTGCCCTGAGGACCGGAGCCGCTCCATAGCCAGCGACGAGCTTGTGCGCACCCAGCACCGCGACGTGCTCTCCGCTCCAGGGAATTGCGCGCGGGCGTCCCGGATATGCGTCGTCACCCAAGTAAGCCCGCAGGACGGCGGGATCGTTGCGAATGGCCGCTGGGGGTCCCTGTGCGATCTGGACCCCCGCATCGAGTACAAGGATGTCGTCTGAAACCTTCATGACGAGACCCATGTCGTGCTCGACCAGAACGACGGCGATCCCCGCCTCGGCAATTTGGCGGAGCAGGTCCGCGAGAACCTCCTTGTCTGACCGGCTCAGACCGGCGGCAGGCTCATCCAACAGCAACACATTCGGGCTGGTTGCCAGGGCACGGGCGATCTCGACCAGACGCCGATCGACATGAGGCAATGCACTTGCCTCTCGCTCCACCGGTCCGGCATAGCCGACAAAGGCCAGCAGGCCCTCGGCACGGGCACGGGCGTCAGCGGATGGCGGCGGTCCGAACGGCACGCCAAGCTTTCCTCCGGCATGAGCGGTCAGCAGGTTGTCGATCACGCTGAGATGCTCGAACAATTGTGTTGTCTGGTAGGTGCGCGCAATGCCTGCCTGAGCGGCAGTCCAGGCCGGTTTGCCAGCGAGGTCGGTCTCCAGCCTGATGGCGCCGTTGTCGGGCACATAGAAGCCGCCGATCATGTTCAGCACGGTGGTCTTGCCTGCGCCGTTGGGCCCGATCACCGACGTGATCTGACCTGATTCCGCCCGGAAAGACACATCGTGGGCTGCGCGGACACCGCCGAAGGAGATTGAGAGCCCAGAGACCTCAAGGGCCCTTGCGGGTCGTTGTCGGACCAGCAATTCAGCCAATGATCGGTTCGATGGTGTCGCTGGTCGCGGATCCTCCACGAGAAGCACGCGCTGGAGCAGGCCCATCATTCCGCGCGGTGCCGCCAGGAGCACGCCCAACATCAGCCCACCGAAGAACAGCAACCGATACTCTGCAAGACCAGACAGCAACTCCGGCAGGAGGACGGTCACCAAGATCCCCAGCACCGGTCCAAGAAGGGTGCGCGACCCGCCCACAACGACTGCGAGCAGAAAAAGGATTGACTGGAAGAATGGAAAGCTGCCCGGGCTGATGAACCCCTGGAGCGGTGCAAACAGCCCGCCTGCCATCGCAGCCAATGCGGCGGACAGCACGAAGGCCAGCGTCTTTACCCGGAGGGGATCTATCCCGATGGATTGTGCAGCAACCTCGCTGTCGCTGACGGCGCGCATGGCCAGTCCCCACTGTCCGCGCGCCAGAATGAAGTACAGGACAAGCGAAAGCCCCGCCAGCAGAACGGAGATGATGGCCATCTCCTGTTCGAAGAAGACCCGACCGAAGGCCTCTGGTGCCGGAAACCCCATCAGACCGTTCTGGCCGCCCGTCAGATCCCGCCACTCGATCGCGCCGTGTTCGACGATGAAGGCAAACGCGATGGTCATCATCGCGAGGTAGGGTCCCGAAACCCTCAACGCCGGGAGCGCCAGCATCCCGCCCGTCAATGCACCCATGAGGGTCGCCGCGGGCAGGGCAATCCAGAAACTCCACCCCTCAAGCGTGGCAATGGCCACAGCATAGGCACCGATCAGAAAGAACCCGACATGACCAAAGGAGATCTGACCCGACAGCCCCAGCAGGATGTTCAGGCCGACTCCGATACAAAGGTTGATCGCCATCATGGCGAGGATGAAGACGAAGTAGCCGCCGACTTGCGTGGCCGCCAGGATCCCCAGTCCGGTGATTAGAGCGATGGTGGCAAGCGCTGCGCGTGGGTCCTTGACCAGCCTCGAGATGCTTGTGCGGAAGGACGCCAAGGCTGACATGGCTAGACCTTCTTCAGTCCGGCGCGGCCAAAGATGCCGTTTGGCATGGTAACCAGCACAAGGATCACCATAGAGAACGAGACGATCTGTGTGTAGCTGGACCCCAGATATGCGGTGGTCAGCGCCTCGACACATCCGTAGAGAATTCCCGCGATCATCACGCCCCAGGCGCTGGTGATGCCACCGAGAATTGCTGCCGCGAAGGCCTTGATGCCGAAGATTGTCCCCATCCCGGCGCTCACGTTGAACAGTGGTGCGATCAGCAGTCCTGCAATACCCGCGAACACAGTCGACACCGCAAACGCGCTGGCAATGACGATGCGCGTGTTCACGCCTACAAGGCGCGCCGCCTCGGGTCGTTGCACTGTGGCCAACATCGCCTTGCCGAGCTTGGTACGGCGCTGAACAAGGGTGAGAGCGAACGCGATGCCGATCCCAGCCAACGGTATCACGAGTTGCAGAGGATAGGCGCCGGCCCCGAAGATGACGATGGCCTCGTCTGCCCAGGAAGATGACAGAGACCGCGGCTCCTTGCCGAACGTGAAGAGCACAATGTTCTCGAGCACGATCCCCGCTGCAACCGTTGCCATCAGCCACAGATCGGAGCCGCGCTGAACGAAAGGCCTCACAACGAAGCGCTCGATTGCCAGGCCCAGGACCGCACAGCAAAGCAGCGCACCAAGCACCGCCAATGGCATCGGCCAGCCGAGTGTCGCGGAGAAGGTGTAGCCCATGACCGCGCCGAACATCATCGACGAACCCTGGCTGAAGTTCACCGTCTTCGAGACGGCGTAGGTGATGTGGAAGCCAAGCGCGAGCAACCCGTACATCGCCCCGAGCCCCAGCCCGGTGATCAGTGTCGACGCAATCATCGGAACCCCCCGCCGTCCTTGAGGCGCCGCGAGAGCGCCTCCGCATCCAGCTCTTGCAGATCAGTCGATCGGGATGATCTCGCCGTCGATGAAGCGGGTGAACACGTAGTCCTCTGGACCGAGGGCATCGTGTTGCTCAGGCGTGAATGGTTTCTCGTAGGTCTTGATCATGCCCTCGTAGCGTTCGATGGCATAGTACCCCTCTCGGATGGCCGGGCCTTCTGTGGACCCGGCGTTGGCGATGGCCAGTGCCGTCAGGTGCATCGCGTCATATGCATTGGCAATACCGACCGCCGGTGTCACGTCGGCTGCGCTCTTGATCTCCGGAAACAGTTCTTTCAGCGCCAGCAGTTTCTCGGCGGCCTTAGGGTTGTCGTTGCCAGAGAACGTAAAGGTCTGGATCATCTCCACCGTCTTGGCGCGTGGGCCTGCAAGCTCCGAAAACCGGCCACCGGCGGGGCCCCAGTGCGACACCACGGGCACGTCCCAGCCCATCCGCTCAAGCGATTTCATGACTTGTGCTGAGGGTCCGACATTTGCGACCATGAAGATCGTGTCAGCGCCAGCTTCCTTCAGTCTCGTCAATTGCGGGACGACATCGACATCGTTCGCTTCCACCTTTTCGATGCCAGCGTTGCCCATTCCCTTGGCGTCAAGTGCTGCCGTCAACCCCTTCTCGTTGGATTCGCCCCACGGATTGTTGATCAGCATGAGGCCGGGGTTCTTGGCGTCGTGCACAGAGACCGCCCGCTCAACAAGCGCCACGCCAACGATCTCGTCGACTGCCGACACACGGAAGACATAGTTGGGGTCCGACCCGTTCTTGGTGATGGGTGTACCGGCCGCCCAAGGGCCCATGAAAGGCACCTCGATCTGATTCACGTACGGGACGATGGCCAGCGACACCGGTGTTTGCAGGCCGCCGAAGAGCACTGCGACCTCTTCGCGCTGGATCAGCTCGCGCGCGGCGGTCAGACCCTTGGCGGGGTTCGCTTCGTCGTCCCGCCTGATCAGCTCGAGCGGTCGTCCCAGGACGCCACCGGCCGCATTGATCTCGGTGATGGCAAGCGTCATGCCGCGGGTGATCGCTTCCCCGGATTTTGCCGACGGACCGGAAAGAGACGCGATCAGACCAATCTTGATCGGCTCCTCTGCATGTGCCGCAACCGAAGCACTCAGAATGCCGGTAGCCGCAGCCATGCCCAGAATTGCGCGTCGGGACAACCACGACCCAATTGCACTGATCTTCATTTTCGATCTCTCCCAGTGAGTCCGTGTTGGCGACCTGCACATGCCGCCCGAAGCAGTCGCCTGTGCGGCGATGAACTCGGGCCGTGACGCCATTCTGGCATCATTCATGCAAGGGATGTGCCAGCGCCCATCACGCGCCCCGATCACACGGAGAGGAACCCAATGACCGAGACAGTGAAACCCGCCGTGGCCGATGACGTGAAATTCATGATCCTGCGTTTTCTGGAGGCGCAGATGGCCGGGCGCCACGATGCCGTCGCACACCTTGTTGCGCCCGATTGCGAAATCGTGTTCTCCGGTGGCCGTCCATTCAAGTCGGCAGCCGAGATCGCCGCTTTCAATGCAAAGCGCTACGCCTGGGTCCGCAAGCGGATGGAACGCACTGATGTGGCCATGAGCGACGATGTCGTGGTTGTCTACAGTCTGGGTGCGCTCTACGGCGCCTGGCCCAACGGCACAGAGTTCGATGGAAACCGATATGTCGACCGTTTCGAGATCCGGGACGGGCTCATCGTGCGCTGGGAAGTCTGGAACGACAGCGGTGAGCGGCTGCTCGAGCAGCATGGAATCGACGCGTAAGCCTTTCAGGCAACGTCCATCCACGAGACATGCGCCGCCACGATGCGCCACCCTTCAGGCAGCCGCACCCATGTGTGACTTTGGCGTCCTACTCGTGTCACGCCATCGCGAAGGAACTCTGTGTTGGCTGTGCCATAGTCGGTGCCGAACGTGGTGATCACGGTGCGGGTCAGGTTGCGGTCCAGACCCTTCGACGGTCGCGACCGTCGAAACGCGAGGATCTCCTCCTGTCCGTACAGGTTCTCGCCTGCGCCATATCGGATCACATGCGGACTGCTCCAAAACAGTGCGTCTAGGGTTTCGACATCGTTCCCCACCAGCGCTGCTTCGTACCGCTGGAAGGCGGAAGACACCTCCGCATGAACTTCTGGAATGTTTATCTGCATGAGTCACCCGTTGCCGCATCAGCAATCATCTGCGCGCGTGGCGAGTCAATCGGAGCGTTTGTCTAATTTGCAATCTTTGATCACGTCGTGATGAAACTTTTGCCAGATGATGCGGGGATTTCGCGTGAGCCGATCAATGGTTGGGCGGTGCCAAGTGGGAAAGCATGGTCGACCTGGACACACGCCTGATCATGCATCAGCGGAATGGTGCAGTGTTCTCCGATGTGATCTTCCCGACGCCTAGCAAGTTGGCTCTTGGACAGCGACAGCGCTCCCGAAACCGTCGACTTTGGTCGCTGCCAGCAAAGAAACAGAACCCAAGAACTGACAGATACAGCAGGTAGTCCACAGTCGAGCACCGGAGGAACGATGAGCACGCTTGAACTCAGTGAGATCGTCGATCTCGACCGCTATCCCCTGACCGAACCCGGGTCGGATGCCTATCACCAGCTTCTGGAAGCAGGTCGGGAAAAGCTGGAAAGCGAAGCACTCTTTGCACTTAGAGGCTTTCTTCGACCCGGTGCGGTGGCAACCATGGCCACAGAGTTGGAAAAGATGGCGCCGCAGGCGGTGAGATTTGATGCCGAGCGGGTGGCCTACGAAGAACCTGATCCGAGTATGCCCGCGGACCACCCCAGGAACCGTCCCCACCGCACCGCTTATCGGCAAGTGCTCAACCATCAGATCCCCAACGACTCCGCACTGCGTGCCGTTTTCCTTTGGCAGCCGCTTGCTGAGTTCCTGCGGCAGGTCTGCGGCTATGAAACCTTGCACCGGAGCGAGTGCCCGCATTTGGGCCTCACTGCGAAGATTGCGGGTCCAGGCGATACCGATGGCTGGCATTTCGACGGAAACGACGTCGTTTTCTCGCTCTTGTTGCAGGCCGCGGAGGTTGGTGGTGATTTCGAGTATGCGCCGTTCGTCCGAACTCGAGACGACGAAGCGCCTGAAGCGGTGGCCGCGGTCTTCGACGATCCCGGCAACCGGGCACGTCGGCCGGGCATTGGTGTGGGTGATCTGACTGTGTTCAAGGGAGATCTGTCGGTTCACCGCGTCACGCCGGTCGAAGGCCCGCGCAAACGGATCGTCGCCTTGTTCTCGTATGATGAGCGTCCGGGGATGGTGTTCCCTGCATCCTACATACGCGAACTGTGCGCCGGACTGCCGGACAAGAGCGCTGCTTGATCCGCCTGAACGTTCCGCCGATGAGACCGAGGACAGCAACGCCATCGGCCTTACTGGTCCTAACGAGCCTGGGCGATGACTTCCGCAACGAAAGTCTCCATCTCGTCAGGCGACGCAGCGCGGGCGTTCGTCCCGGCCGCGCTGTCACGCATGGCTTTGGCTGCGATCCGCGCGGCGCAGTCTTGAGGCACCCCGATCTCGCTCAATGCACATGGAATATCGAGATCGTCGAGGAGCCCACAAACTGATGCGTAGAGACTGTCCGCGTCGTGGCGTTCTAGGCCCATGGCTTCCGTCAGCGGCACTACTCTTCCCGCCATGTCAGTGGCGTTGAACCGCAATGCGGCGGGAAGGATGATCGCGTTGGTCAATCCATGTTGCGTTTCGAACTCCGCCCCAATCATATGGCTCACCGCGTGCACGATGCCGAGGCCCTTGGAGAAGGCGATCCCGGCCAGACAGGAACCGACGATCATGCCACCTCGCGCTTCGAGGGAGGCCGGCTCCTCCACAACAACCGGCAACCAGCGCGCCACGAGCCTCAGTCCCTCGAGGGCCGCACCATCGCAGAGAGGGTGGAAACCCGGAACGCAGTAGGCCTCGATTGCATGGGTGAGCGCGTCGCACCCCGTCCAGGCGGTGAGAGAAAGTGGCAACCCGACGGTCAAGACCGGATCGAGAACCGCATAAGCCGGCTTGAGCTGAGGATGCCAAACACAGAGCTTCATTCCCTGCGCTGTGTCGGTGATCATTGCGGTGCTCTCGGTCTCAGCCCCGGTGCCGGATGTCGTCGGAATGCAAATCAGAGGTGGGAACGCCGCCTTCTCTCCGAGGGAGGGCGGTTCCCTTTCGAATTCGAACGCCCAAAGATCGATGTCGCTTTGAGCGGTCAATGCGATCGCTTTGGCGCCGTCCATACCGCTGCCGCCGCCGATCCCGACAACACCGTCGCAAGCACCTTCGAGAAACGCCGCACAGCCTGCACCTATCTCTGTGTCGCGGGGGTTTGGCGAGAGATTTGAAAACACTCCGGCGCTCATGCCAGCTTTGGCGAGCCTGTCCAAGCCTTCAGCGACAAATGGAAGCTCCCGGCTCCCCCGATCGGTCACAAGCAAAGGCCGTGTCATCCCTGCGGATCGGCAAAAGTTAGCGAGTTCCGAGAAGCGGCCGGGGCCATATGCGATTGGAACCGGAAAGCTCCAGTCCTGCGCGGCGAGAAGGCTCATTCTGCAAATCCACTCACACTTGATCCAACGCTCATGCTGCCCATCGACAATGGCAAACACAATGACACTGCTCGATTTAATGCTTCAGATTCGGTCGGCGTTTCGCGCGCAACTCAGGCTCAGGCACATTCCAACAGAGGGTTTGTCGCCTCAATGACCATCGGTTAACGTCAATGCGAAGACAAACAAGCCGGAGCAAGCGATGAACGCGCCATCCTTTCAGCGCCAGAATGGCGACATGCCTTTCCGTGCGGATCCGAAGCGGTCGTTCACCTTGCCCGCAAGGTTCTATACGGATCCGTCGATCTTCGAGGCTGAGAAATCTGCGATCTTTTACAGATCTTGGCACTACGCGGGCCACGTGAGCCAGGTTGCAGAGCCGGGTCAGTTTCTCACGACGAAAGTCCACGAGCAGAACGTCTTCGTTGCACGCGGTCGTGACGGCGCGTTGCGCGCGTTTTTCAATGTATGCGCGCACCGAGGGCACGAGCTTCTGCAGGGAAGGGGAAAAAAGAACGTCATCACCTGTCCCTATCACGCTTGGGCCTTTGATTTTGACGGGAGACTCTTGAACGCCAGAAACTCGGAGAACGTCGCAGGCTTTGACAAATGCGATTTCTCGCTGAAGCCGGTGCGGGTTGAGGCGTTCTGCGGGCTCGTGCTGATAAATCTGGACAAAGATGCGGTGCCGTTCAGAGAACAGATGGCAGGATTGGAGAACGAAATCCGTCAATATCTGCCACGGGTGGAGGAGTTGGCTTTTGCACAACGCGATACGTACGAAGTGAACTCCAACTGGAAGGTCCTCGTCGACAACTTCCTTGAATGCTACCACTGCGCGCCGGCGCATAAGGACTTCGTCGACCTGGTCGATATGAATTCCTACCGGACGATCACTCACAAGCGCTACTCGTCGCAGTGTGCAGCGGCACCGAGAACAACCAATTCGAACGCCTTCGCCTTCGAACCGGGCGATGTCGACTTTGGCTACGCGGGCTTCTTCGTCTGGCCGAATTTCACAATCTGGATTTATCCGGGCGAGCCGAATTTGTCAGTCCTGCAGATGAACCCGGCTACGCCCGAAACCTGTATCGAGTATCAGGACTGGTTTACGCTGGGAGGGAGTGTCACCGAGCAATTGAGCGATGCGATCGCCTATCAGAAGGATGTCCTCCAGCCAGAAGACATCGGTCTGTGCGAGAGCGTTCAGCGCGGCCTGAAATCTCTCGGCTACAATCAAGGCCGCTTTGTCGTTGATGAGGGTCTGACCGAGCTGTCCGAGCACGCTGTTCACCACTTCCAGAGAATGGTGGCCGAGGCATTGTCTCTGGAGCTGGACCCATGAAGGCGTGACGGTGCTCGGCACCACGATGCTGTGCAACCACTTCCCTGTTTGCGATTGAGCTTTCACTAAGCGACGCGTACCCTTTTCCGGCGGGGCGGCAGTTTCTTGGTTTTCTGTGTGCTATGAATCCAGCTTGGGATTTCGCCGCCAGGCATTGGGCGTGAGACACCAAAACCCTGAATGTGGTCGCAACCGAGCGCATTCAGCACCAAACGCTCTTCCGGTGTCTCGACGCCTTCGGCGAGCGCATCCACGCGCAATGAATGCGCCAATCCGATCATTGCGGACGTTATCTTCGCCAACTCGGAGTAAAGGTGCACGTCCTTGACGAAGCTTCGGTCGATCTTGATGCGATCGACTTTGAAATTGCGCAAGTTGGAGATTGATGCGTGTCCCGTGCCGAAGTCATCGAGCTCCACACGAAAGCCTGCGTCAGATAGGTTCTGAATGTTCTCGATCATCTGACGTGAACTGTTGTCGATCATCGCGCTCTCGAGGATTTCGACAGCGATCATGGTGGGGTCCAACCCCGCCTTGTCGGCCGCAAAACAAAGAGTGTCCACCAAGTCGACTTCCAGCAAGCGCGCTGCAGTCACATTGATGGAGACCTGCGGAATATCGAGCCCACTGTCCAGCCAGCCACGCGCAGCGGTGAAAGTCTTCTCGACAAGCTGCGCATCGAGCTGATCCAGCAGCCCGCCGTCCATTGCGGCGTCAAGGAAGTGGAACGGGGTCAGCAACCCGCGGGTTGGATGGTGCCAACGCGCGAGCGACTCGAGGCCGACAATCTTCCCTGAGCGGCCTTCGATCTGCGGTTGGAAGAACGGCTCGAACTGGCCCGTCTCAAGACCCTCGCGAATGTGGGCTTGTAGCTCTTCTGTCTCTTCATACTGCGTACGCAAATTCGGAGTGAAGAACCGGTATGTTCCGCGCCCTGCATTCTTGGCGCTGTAGAGCGCAAGATCGGCGTTGTTCATGTATCGATCGAGGGGGATGCCTTCCGAGGCTGCGCCGAATGCAATACCGACACTTCCACCAACGTTGCATTCTTTTCCGAGATACACGAATGGCGCGGAGACATCAGCGATCAGGTCTTCGGCCCGCTTGGCAAGCGTCTCCTCCGGCATGTCACCAAAGAACACGAGGACGAATTCATCACCGCCCACGCGTGCCAGAAAATCTTCTTGCCTGGTATGGGAAGCCATTGCTGACGTTGCATGTCTTAGCGCCGCATCGCCCGCTGCGTGGCCCAACGTGTCGTTGATTTGTTTGAACTTGTCGAGATCAACGTGCATCACCGCCACGCGCTCGTGCGGCCAGCCGGTTACCTCGGTGCGATGAAGGAGTTCATGCAGCGCACGTCTGTTCGGCAGGCCGGTCAGCTCATCCGTCAGAGCGAGCTTCTCGGCGTCCTTCCCGCCAATTTCCGCCACCAGTCGTGCGGCCGACAGCACGGTGTTTATCGTGTCGAACAACTCGTGCGATACGAACCGCACCAGTTCTCCCAGAGCTGCCGGGTCAGGGGCCTTGCTGCGGAGCAATTTTGCGCAAATGTCCCGCCCCATTCCCTCGAAGCAATCGAAGACCTTCTCGGTTTCGCGGGTAAATGCCCCTCCCATGATCTTTGCCAGCGCCGGATCACAGTCTCGAAGAAGATGCTGTTCGGAATTGCGAAGTTTGCACCATGATGCAGAAAGATCTCTGAGGACCTGCCTGATATCGCGTGCGCTGGCCCAACAACCGCCAGGCAGCGCGGAAGCGCTGACGCTCAACATCGCGAACTTGTAGCTCAATAGGTGCAGCCCGCGCGCTTCGAGCACAAGAAGCGTCAGTCGTGATTCTTCGGACCCCTGAGTTTCCGAAGACGGCTTTTGCGGGTCAGGCAGCACGTTGGGCTGCGCCCTCCAGCATGATCGCACAGACTGCCTCCAGAGCGCATTTCCATGCTTGCTGGTGGTCGGCAGTCCATTCGTCCTCCATGAGGATCGAGATCGTCTCGATCAGGACATCGGTCACGACGGCGTAGTGTGCAGGTTCCGCGCCATATCCCACATGGCGAGCTCCAAGAGCCATCAATGCTTGCTGAATCTCACCGAGATCATCGGCACTTTCGACGACCATCACGATCGATTTCCAGAGCTTTTCGCTCTGCTCGAACATGTCTTCCGGAAAGAGTGTCCTGACCGCAGGTGCCACCTTGAACAAATTGGCGTAGAACGCATTGGTTGCCGTCACATTCGCATCGGCGAGACGCTCGGCGGAGTCCCGGATCAAGTCGATTTGTTCCTCGGTCAGCATTCTTCACCTTGCGATTGTCGGGCCTGGACACTTGAACCTGCGCATAGTTCGCTAAGAAAACGTGCTCGCTTACGGTGAACTTAACATGAACATCTGCCATTGGATGGCTGAAACGCCTGTTGCGTAGATCTTTGATGCAACGCAGAAGAAGTGAAAGCTGTCAGAGATTGAGCCAGTCACCGCCAAGCGCCGTGAGCCCGGGTAACAGCTGCACACACTCCCGCGACGATGGTTTGCCTCTCTCGATCAGCACCCCACAATCTCAATCGTGCGGGAACAGAGGTCGATACCTTGCTGAAAAGCCCTCAAATAAGCGCGGATGTCTCCCGGCCTGCTGGTCAGTTCTTTGATGGAGAGGATCAGAGATCCCCGTTGCGATCGGCCCTAAAGGCTTGCGGGCAATTCGGTCCTGTTCAGACCGCGGGACGGTTCTATCCCATGGCGTGCGCTGCTCTCGAGGTCACACAACGCTGCAATCTGGATTGCACGCTTTGCTATCTTTCCGACGCAGCCGAATTGGCCCATGACGTGCCACTTCCCGTGTTGATGCGTCGGATCGACATGCTCGAGAGCCACTACGGCCCAGGCCTGTCGATACAGATCACGGGTGGCGACCCGACCCTGCGGCGCGTTGAGGACCTCGAACTTCTGTGCCGGGAAATCCGTGCTCGGAAGATGCGTTCGTGCCTCATGACCAATGGGATTAGAGCAAACCGTCCATTCCTTCAGCGCTTGGCGGAGGCTGGTCTCAACGATGTGGCCTTTCATGTAGATCTGACGCAGGAGCGCACGGGTTATGCGACCGAGGCCGATCTGAATGTGATCAGGACGGAGTATCTGGAGCGCGCCCGCCACCTAGGGCTGCGCATTCTCTTCAACACGACTGTCTTCGAGGGAAACGTTCTCGAGTTGCCTGGGCTCATGCGCTATTTCCGCGACCAGGCCGAGCACCTCACGCTCGTGTCGTTCCAGCTTCAGGCCGATACTGGTCGCGGGACGTTGCGAACCCGCGCGAGCAGCGTTTCGCAGAAGAGCGTGATTGACGGCCTCTCCGAGGGATTGGATACCCACATCGACTTCGAAGCCGTGCAGGTCGGACATCCAGAATGCAACCGTTACGCCGCGTTGTTGATTGCTGGTGGTCGAGTTGTCTCCGCCGTACCGGATCGAGGGCTCACGACATCACTGTTTCGGGCGCTGGAGGAGACTGAAGCGCGGACGGATGGTCATCTCCACATCGCGGGAACTGTGCGGCGGCTCTTGCTGCGCCGGCCAGGGCTGATGCTTCGAATGCTCTGGCATGGCCTGGGTCGTCTTTGGCAGTTGCGTGCGGGCTTGTGGAAGAGCGGCGGCAAGCTGCACAGGCTCTCGATCAACGTGCACAACTTCATGGATGCACAGCAGTTGGATGAAGAGCGATGCCGTGCCTGTACCTTCATGGTTGCAACAGAAGAGGGCCCTCTTTCTATGTGCGTCCACAATGCGAACCGTGATCACTATCTCTTTCAGCCTGCGCAAGTTGACGTCGGCTCGAAACGAGAATGGTGGAGCGCATCGACGGGCAGGACAAGTGCAGAGCCTGATGACTCCGTTCCGACAACGTTGCAGCTCAAGAAGATGAAGGGTCGTCAGCGGTTACTGGCGATAACGCAGCGCATGCAGAAGATTGACCTCGACAAGGAGACCAAACAGTGAAGTTGCTGCGCAATTGCTTGATGCTGCCTCTCGTATTGCTTTTCTTGCCGGCGTTCGGCTCGGGGGAGCGTCTGTTTGCTCCGCGCGCCGATTTGTGGGAGCGCTGGACGGCTCACGATCCGAACTCGACGGCAACGATCGACCACGGTGGCTGGGACCGGTTTCTCGAGCGCTACGTGCGACCGAATGCGAGCGGCGTCAACTTGGTGGACTATCTAGGGGTTTCGAAAAGCGACACCGCATCACTGGACGCATATCTAGACGACATGTCTGCCATTGTGATCAGTGACCACAACCGCGATGAGCAGATGGCCTACTGGATCAATCTGTACAATGCGCTCACTGTTGACCTGATCCTCGAAAACCTTCCGCTCGACAGTATTCGGGACATCAAATCCGGTGGCTTCTTCAGTGCTGGCCCCTGGGACAAGGACGTGATCGAGGTGGAGGGTGAGGCGCTCACGCTCAACGACATAGAGCATCGGATACTGCGTCCTATCTGGCGCGATCCGAGGATCCACTATGCCGTAAACTGCGCATCCATCGGGTGCCCCAACCTCGGTGTGAAGGCGTACCGGGCGGAAACCATCGATGATGCGCTGGGAGACGCAGCGCGTGCCTACATCAACGACCCTCGCGGGGTAAAAGTCGCGAACGGGCTGGTGACCGTCTCGAAGATATACGACTGGTTCATCGAAGATTTTGGCGGTAACGAAACCGGGGTGATCCGTCACCTGCGGGAGTACGCCGCCCCGGGCTTGCTCACAGCACTGGACAATTCGGAAGGCTTGGACGACACACACTACGATTGGTCTATCAATGTGGTGCGCTGACAGACTGAGACTTCCCGTGCCTTCAAGAGTGCGATGCTGATGCGCTGGACGGCCTGCCCAGTTTGTCGCTGCGGTGACCATCGGATTGACATCTCTGGGCCGGCATAGCACCGTTTCGCAACTGCGAAACGCATCCGGGGAAGCAATCATGCTAAGACCAATCATCCTGTTCTTGTGCCTCATCATGCTTGCTGCGCCGCCCGCGAGCGCTCAAACGAAGGTTTCGTTCGCGCTCGACTGGAAGTTCGAAGGTCCTTCGGCCGCATACTTTGCGGCGATCGACAATGAGCACTTCGCCAAGGAGGGACTCGAAGTCGAAATCTCTGCCGGCAAGGGTTCTCTTGATGCGATTCCGAAGGTCGCCACAGGTGCCTTTCCTTTCGGTTTTGCGGACATCAACAGCCTGATCAAGTTCCTCGATCAGAACCCGGGCGCTCCCGTCACTGCAGTCATGATGATCTACGACAAGCCGCCTTTCGCGGTGGTGGGTCGCAAAAGCCAGGGCGTGAGTGCCCCCAAGGACCTCGAAGGCAAAGTGTTGGGAGCGCCACCACCAGATGGTGCCTGGGCTCAGTTTCCGGCATTTGCCGCGGCGAACAGACTCGACACTACCAAGATCACGGTTGAGCCTGTGGGCTTTCCCACGCGCGAACCTATGCTTGCGGAGGGCAAGGTCGACGCGATCACCGGGTTTTCGTTCTCTTCCTACTTGAATCTCGTGCGATTGGGGATCGCCGAGGATGATATCTCGACGATCCTGATGGCCGATCACGGTCTCGAACTTTACGGAAACGCGATCATCGTCAACACCGACTGGGCGGAAGGCAATTCGGACGCTGCTACGGGTTTTCTGCGTGCCGTGGCCATGGGATGGAAGGATGTAATCGAAGATCCCGCTGCGGGTGCTGCGATGGTGGGTGCGCGCAACCCGGCCGCTGACGTCGCGCTCGAAGAGCGCCGCCTGAAGCTCGCGATCGATGCGAATGTGGTGACCGACTACACCAAAGCAAATGGTCTGGGTGGCATCGATGCTGATCGGTTCGCGCGAGCTCTTGAGCAGTTGGGTACGAACTACACGTTTCAGGGCGAAATCACGCCCGATGCTTACTTCACAGATGCATATTTGCCTAAGGATGGCAGTCTGTCGTTGAACTGAGCGCTCGGGTTCTGATGCCGATCGAGCGGCGTTGAGGTCAAGAGAAGCGCTCGATGCAGCCACAGATCAGCCTAACCGGCATCAGCCATGCCTATCGAACCGAAACGGGGACCCTGCCTGTCCTCGAGAACCTAAGTCTCAGCTGTCCGCAAGGCAGTTTCACGGCGGTCGTCGGACCGTCTGGTTGCGGAAAGTCAACGCTTACTCGGCTGATTGCCGGGTTGATGATGCCCGATCAAGGCTTGGTGACGCTGGCGGGGGAGCCGGTCACATCTCCACGTCCGACCATCGGGATGGCGTTCCAGAACCCGGTGCTGCTGGAGTGGCGCACGATTCTCGACAACGTCTTGCTGCCGCTTGAGATCGTGAAGACCGAGTTGAGCGCCGCGGCGCGGCGTGAACGGGCGCGAAGTCTGCTGGCGTTGGTGGGACTCGAGGGGTTCGAGCTCAAGCGGCCATCGGAGTTGTCCGGCGGCATGCGCCAGCGTGCCTCGCTCTGCCGTGCGTTGGTCCATCGCCCGAGTGTCTTGATCCTCGACGAGCCATTTGGCGCACTCGACGCGTTCACGCGCGAAGACCTCTGGCAAACCATGCATGCTCTTCGTGCCGAGGAGGCGTTCACCTGTGTCCTCATCACCCATGATCTGCGCGAAAGCGTGTACCTTGCGGATCAAGTGATCGTTCTATCTCAGAGGCCCGCGAGCGTGCTCAAGGTGGTTGACGTGGATTTTGGGAAGAACCGCGAGATCGGGGTGCTTTACGAGCCGGCCGCGACGGCGCTGCTGGCGGATCTGCGGCGACAGATCGAAATTGCTCAGGGGCGGGCCTGATGTGGCAACGCGTCGCCATTCCGCTGTTTGCCGTCGTGTTGTTCACGCTGTTCTGGGAGTGGCTGGTCTGGGTCAATGGATGGCCAAACTACAAGATGGCCTCGCCGTCCGATCTGGGGCCCGCCTTCTGGAAGTTCCGCTGGCTTTTCCTGCAGTACGGTTGGGAAACCCTCTGGCGCACAGTCGCGGGGCTTGTGCTCGCCGTGCTGTTTGGCACGGCACTTGGCATGGTCATGGGCTTCAGCCGCACAGTCCGCGATGGTCTTTACCCCCTGCTCGTGGGGTTCAATGCGATACCGAAGGCCACGGTTGTTCCAGTCATTGCATTGATGTTCGTGGGGCAACACGACCTGAACACGATCCTCATTGCGTTCCTGATCAGTTTCTTTCCGATCGCGGTGTCCGTGTCGATCGGCCTGTCAACCCTCGAGCCGGAGTATCGCGATATCCTGCGCGCGCTCGGGGCCAATCGGATGACGATCTTTCTGAAGATCGCTTTGCCGAAGACTCTGCCCGAGTTCTTTGGTGCGCTGAAGGTTGCCGTGACGCTTGCCTTCATTGGGACCAACCTCATGGAGATTGTCGAGCCTCACGGCAAAGGCCTGGGTCACTTGTTCGACAGCGGGAAAATCAGTGCCGACTATCCGCTGATGTTTGCCGTACTCATCGCGCTGGCAGTTCTCGGCATCCTGCTGTTCTACGTCGTCGTTCTGCTAGAGCGAATTTTTGCCGGATGGGCGGATCGTTCCAGCTGAGGGGCGCGGGTCTGATCCGCTACGAACTTGTCGGCGACCTTTTGTAGTTGCTCGTCGATCCAGCTCCAGACGCCCCACATCAAAAGTGTTCTCGAGGCTTGGTCGGGCGCCACACTTTTCGCACCCGCAAAAAGAGCCGGTAGCACAGCTCGGCCAACCACATGAACGGCCGCCGATCCAGTATCCAAGCCAGAGTTCGAAATCCGTCCATGCTATGCCAAAGCACGACAAAAGCCGCAGCGCCGCTCACCAGTGTTCCATCGGCCCGACGGACATGAAACCGGGCCAGCGCATCTTCCCGCGACAGATCGGACGCGGCCATTTCCGTGGCCTCGGACACGTCGGACCATACGACTGCGTCGCGTTCCACCATGTTCCGATACATCGCAATCTCGCGCCGACATACAGGGCACGCGCCGTCGAAGTAGACTTCGATGGCTCCGTCTGAGCTTGTCTCGGTCACGCACTGGTCTATTTCGTTTTTCGACATACCGCGGATATGGGCCTGTGTAGGTCAAGTGCCAGTCCGGGAGAAACAAGTGGCGCACGTGGGCGATAGTGGTGCGATGCGATCTAAAGCCGGGTTAATCTTCGAGCGCTAGGCTCGTACCATCGCCGCTTCGGGAGAGAGACCGATGATCTTCAAAGTGTTGCAGCGTCTTGCGGCGGCCATCTGCATTGCGGGGGCGATGTTCGTGCCACTGAAGGGTTCTGCCGGTGAGATCACCGCGCACGACTTCGCGTTCGCCGGAATAGACGGGGACACAGTGCGCCTCGCCGACTGGGCGGGCCGGCCGGTTCTGGTGGTCAACACCGCCTCGCGCTGTGCGTTCACTCATCAGTACGACGCTCTGCAGGCGCTGTATGATCGATACAGAGACAGCGGCCTGGTCGTGTTGGGCGTGCCCTCGGATGATTTCGGCGGACAGGAGCTTGCGACCGAACAGGAAGTCAAGACGTTCTGCGAGGTCAATTTCGCCATCGATTTCCCGATGACCGGTATCACGCCGGTGAAGGGCAAGAGGGCGCATCCGTTCTACGCCTGGACAAGATCCGTCGCAGGTGCAGCCGGACAACCGTCGTGGAACTTCCACAAGATACTTGTTGGGCCTGATGGACAGATCATTGAAGGGTTTGGGAGTTCCGTGAAGCCAGATTCGCGCGAGATCACCAGCCAGATCGAAGCCGTGCTCGGTGATGGCAACGAGGCGTCGGGATGATCGGAGCAAGGGCGCGCGACACTTGGGTTTGGCTTGCGGGAGGGGCAGAGCGATGCGCATGAGCCTTGCGATCTTTCTGGCATTTCTGCTCGGGGGGTGCTCGGTGTTTGGCGGCAAGGCAGCAGAAGAGCCGTCCTATGAGGTGGTTTCTCGGGAAGGTGAAATCGAAATCCGCGAATACGCGGGATACGCGATCGCCGAGACGACGGTGGAGGCTCCTTTCGATGAGGCAACCAGCACCGGCTTCCGAAGGTTGTTCGGCTACATCTCGGGTGAAAACGGGGCCGATACCGAGATCGCAATGACAGCGCCAGTGCTCACAACGCCGGACTCGCGAGAGATTGCGATGACGGCGCCGGTCAGCGTAAGCCAATCGGCCACCACAGAGGGGGAAACTGGCTTTGTTGAAGCCGGCAACGGACCGTGGACGGTGCGATTTGTTCTGCCGGAAGACTACGATGCGTCAACGGCGCCCGCTCCAACATCGGCGGACGTGAGGTTGCGCGATATCGCACCGCGCAGGGTGGCGACCATCAGGTTCAGTGGCTTTTTTGGCGATGAAGCCGCCGAGGCAAACCGCATGCGTCTGGCAGCCTGGCTCGATGAAAATGGCCTGTCCCATGCGGGAGATTGGCGGATTGCCGGGTACAATCCTCCTTGGACGATTCCGTTCTTGCGCCGCAATGAAGTGATCGTATCCCTGAACGAACCAGGCTCGCAGTAGTCTTCACCGGGTCTTTCTCGATCTGACAGAACGATGTGGTGTGCCGGTGAGCGCACAACCCCTAGGTCGTCAGATCGCCGGCGGGCACCACATTGACGTGGGCGCCGTAGTGCGACTGTCCAACCGAGAAGGGGAATGCTGTCAACGCGCTAGGGGGAAGCACTGCTGCCGACGATGTGAGCGCGTTTAGACCGGGCCAACCATCCCGCATCCACACGGTGCCATTCTGCATGCGTGTTGTCACCTTCGCAACCGCCTGGAAAGCGCCTTGTGCGTTCGAGATCCGGATCGTCTCGCCATCCTCGATGCCCCTGTCGCTCGCATCCGAAGGCGACAGCCATAGAAGCGGGTCTTTCTCGCGTGCAGCGAGTGTCGGCAGCGCTCTCCCGTGATCGTAGAACGAATGAAAGTGGGCGAACGTGCGTCCATGTGTGAAGACCAGAGACGCAGGCGGCCCCTCGCAACTCGATGCATTCGGCAACGGTGGGAGGCCCATATCTGCAGCACGCAGCGAGTAGAACTCGATCTTGCCGGAGGGCGTGTGAAACGCTTTTGTCGGATAGGCGACAGGCGAGATGTCAAGCGCTGCTCGCCCACCATCCGCACGCATACGCGCCACTGTCGCATGTCCCGCCGCCGGGTGATCCAGGACGGCATCGATCGCCGCCTCCTGATCCGCCCAAGGATAGACGTTGCCAACGCTCAGGCGTTCAGCGAGCCCCTGATAAAGTGTATAGAGCGGGCGAGCATCACCTGCCGCCGGCAGTGCCCGGTCAGACAAATAGACGTGGGTGTTGGTGGCTTTGACCCCCACTTCTTCGAGCCAGATCGTTCCCGGCAGGACAATATCAGCCACTTCGCGTGCAGTCTGGCTCATGAAGATATCGTAGCTGACGACAAGATCTGTCTGCGCTAGCGCGTTGCGCACGCGGTTGGAATCCGGGAACGACGACAAGATGTTCGACCCGAGCGTGAGAAGAACCTTCACCGAGCGTGTTTCCAGCGCTTCGATGATCGCTTCCATTTGATTGGGCACATAGGTGCCGGCGCGCCGCTGGTCCGCCGCACTGATGTCTGAGAAACCTGCGCCATGACTGCGAGCCCCATGGCGCGGACCTATTCCACCGCCAGGTTGCCCAAAGTTGCCGGTCAAGCCAGGCAGGCAGGCAATCGCGCGCGCGGCCTGCCAGCCGTTTTCACCCTTGTGTATCGAGGAACCGCCGAGAACGATCATCGCGGGGCGGGTCCGCGCATATGCGCGTGCAAGTGCAACGATTTGATCGGAGGGCACGCCGGTCAATGCCTCGGCCCACTCCGGCGTCTTATCGGCCAAGTGGCCAGCGAGCGCATCAAAGCCGACAGTATGCTCCGAGACGAACGCTTGGTCGTATGAGCCCTCGTTGACGATGGTATGCATCATTGCCAAAGCCAGTGCCGCGTCGGATCCGGGCCTGACCAAGATCACGTCATGTGCAAGTGCGCTTGCTTCCGTGCGCCGCACATCGATCGCAATGATCCGCGCACCTCGGCGTTTAGCGCTATCGAGATGGGGTGTCGTGTTGGCCTGGCTTACGGTATTCGCACCCCAAAGGACGATCAGCTCGGAATGCGCACCCATGTCTTCCTTAGTGGACGTTTCAAGAGCTCCGGTGAGCCCCAAGCCGAAACCGCCGAGACCCCAACAGATCATTGCCGGGTTCCAGTGCTGGCACCCGTAGAGGTTGGCAAACCGTTCCATCTGCTGGCGCTTTACTCCCACGCCATAGTCATTCGCGGCGTTGCCGTGGCCCTGCCAGAGACCCACGGCTTCGCGTCCCACCACCCGCATCTGTTCGGCAATGAGATCCAACGCTTCGTCCCAGCTTGCGTCGCGCCAGCGATCATGGCCCCGGGTCTCACGGATGCGCGGCGTGAGCAATCGGGCTGGGTTGTTGACAATCTCATGCGCCGCTTTGCCCCTCATACAGAGGCCGCCGCGACTGTCGGGATTGCTTTCGTCGCCCGAGATTGAACTCAGCGCGCCGTCCTGAACCTCGACCTTCATGCCACAAAGGGTGGGATGGCAGTTCATCGGGCACATCGACTTGAAGAGCGCTGTTTGCAACACCAGACATCCTTTCCCAACTTTGAAGCTGTCTGACACCAGCCCCCAATTTGGCAACGGTTTAGTATCACAGATCAACGCTGTCGTTGCATCTGCGTGGTTGTTCGGCTCCGATTCTACTGCTCGTCGATGGCGAGCCGCACGTCGCGGACCGATTGTCTCCCACAACCTGACAAACGAACAGAAGCCACCGCAGAACTTGGATCAGCACGAACAGAGCCGTGGGCTTCAAGGTCGATCAGCAGCGGCCTCAGCCAGCCATTCACGAAACACAGCCGCATCCCGCGCACGGACTTGTGCACAGCTGTCGCCTTCGCCGATCTTGATGCCAATACCGCCGAGCGCTTGAGCAGCATCCATCGCATCTTCGTCGGTGGTGTCGTCACCAGCGACAACCAGTCGTCTTCCTATGAACGGAGATACACCTGCCATTACGCGAACGGCTCGCCCCTTGTTGGCGTGAACCGGTTTTACTTCGACCACGCACTTTCCGAGCTGCACCGTCAGGTTGTCTCCAAGCGCGGCTGCCTTGTGCGCAGCCTCTATGCTGGCCTGTTCCGCATCTGGTGCGGCGCGAAAGTGAAGTGCTGCGATGGGGCCCTTGATCTCGAGACTGACGCCTGGAGTTGACTCAACCAATGCCTCCATCGGTGAGAGAACCTGATCCGGGAGTGGTGGAGGCGCGTTGGGCGCAGAGCTGCCGGGTGCGAGAACTTCGATGCCATGGCCGCCAACGCGCCAGAGGCTGTCCGGGGTCCGAAGCGCGAGGTCCCGCAAGTCTCTACCGCTCAGAATGACGACCGCGCCGTCAAGCTTTTCCGTCAGACGGTTCAGGGTCTGGTGTTCTTTGGGCGCCAGATAGATGGCATTTGGATCAGGACCGATGTCGACGAGCGTGCCGTCGAAGTCGAGAATGAGGCCATCACTCGGTGCGAGCGTGAATGTTTCCAGACCGGCAGGCGTCATGATGCGCTCGCTCGCTCAAGTGCCTCGAGAAAACTCCGCCGCCACCATGTCACATCTTCGCGACGGACGATCTCCTCGAGGGCCTGCCACCGCTCCTTGCGTTCTTCGAGCGGCATGAACAAGGCGCGCCGGACGGCCTCGGCAACGCCGCCGACGTCATGGGGATTGACCTGGAGGGCCGCTTCAAGCTGTTCCGCCGCCCCGGCAAACTCAGAGAGCACGAGCACGCCCGGATCCTCGGGATCTTGAGCGGCTATGAATTCTTTCGCGACGAGATTCATCCCGTCATGCAACGGGGTGACCAGCCCGATCCGCGCCAGGCGAAACAACCCCGCCAGAGTGGAGCGTGTGTAATTTCGTGCGAGATAGCGGATCGGCGTCCAGTCGAGGTCTGCGTACTTGCTGTTGATGCGCCCAGACAGCCGGTCGACTTCCTCCCGAAGTTCGGAGTACGCGTGGACCTCTTCACGCGAGAGCGGGGCGATCTGAACGAAACTGACTTTGCCTCGGAGACCTTCGTTGTCATCGAGAAGCCGACCAAAGGCCTGCAGTCTCTGAGGGAGCCCCTTGGAGTAGTCCATCCGGTCGACACCGAGCACGAGCGCTCTGTTCTCGATGATGCGCCCCAACCGGTCTGCATCTACCCTCGCGTCGCGATCGGTGGCGAACCGCGCCATCTCAGCCGGGTCGATCCCGATCGGAAAGGCTGCCACTCTGAGCGTCCGGTCGAACACCCGGACCTGGTCATCTTCGAGCAGTTCGGCGTCGTGATGCTCGCGCATGTATCTGATGAAGTTCTGGGTGTCGCGCTGTGTCTGGAAGCCTATCAGATCGAACTCCGAAAGCCCGCTTGCGATCTGCGCATGATTGGGGAGTGCCGAGAACATCTCGGGGGCCGGAAAGGGAATGTGAAGGAAGAACCCGATCGGACCGCGCCAGTCGTTGTAGCGCAGCTCGCGCCCGAGCAGCATGAAGTGATAGTCGTGAACCCAGATCGTGTCGTCTGGTCGCAGAAGCTGCGAGAGCAAACGTCCAAAACGACGGTTGACACTTTCATAGGCCTCGAATGCCGTCTCATCGAACTCGGCCAGATCCAGGCGATAGTGCAGGACTGGCCAGAGCGCTCGGTTCGCATAACCGAGGTAGTAGTGTTCGTATTCCCAGGCCGTCAGATTGGCGAGCGCGAAGTCAATCTTTCCATCGACAAAGAGCTGCACGCCACGCGTTTCACGCTCAAGAGTCTCACCGGACCAGCCAAACCAAACACCACCATCACGTTCCGACAAGGCATCGGACAACGCCACCGCAAGGCCACCTGCGCGAGGCTCACCCGGGCCGGGTGTCCGGTTCGATGCGATGATAAGTCGTCCCATGGTCCTGCGATTCCCCGCTGCCTGCCTAACGCATAGCCACTCGCCGGACAGAAACTTATCCGTCCCGGTTAGCGTGATGCGGCTTGGCAAGCAACCGGGCTCGCAATCTACGAGTGCACTTTGCTATGGCTTTAATCTGATTCAACCATCAGGTTCCATGGTCCTGAACGTTCATCAAGCGGAGCACGTCGTTTGAAACTTGGAATGATTGGCAACGGTGCAATTTCTGCGCTGATTGACGAGGCGGGCTCGATCTGCTGGCACTGCTTGCCACGCTTCGACGGTGTGCCGGTCTTTCATTCTCTGCTTGGCCAAGGGGCAGGGGAACCAGGAGACGGCGCTTTCGGCATTGAACTCGAGGGATTGCGGCGCGCCGAACAAGTCTACGACGACAACACAGCCGTGCTCAGAACAGTGCTCGACGGCGGGAGCGGCAGCGTTGAGATCGTCGATTTCGCCCCGCGCTTCTCTGCTCGTGGACGCATGTTCCGTCCTCAGACGCTGGTAAGACGGATCCGTCCACTTTCCGGTTGGCCGCGCATATCGGTGCGCATTCGCCCCAGGTTCGATTGGGGACGTTTGCCTCCGACGATCACCCGCGGTTCAAATCATGTGCGCTTCGTTGGCCCGGACATGACGATCCGCCTCACGACCAATGCGCCCATCGATCATCTGATGGACGAGCGCACGTTCAATCTCGACCGGCCCGTCTACTTTGTGCTGGGACCGGATGAAAGCCTGACCGAAGGACCGTCCGAGATCGGCGAGAGCTTTTTGCGCGACACCATTGAGTACTGGCGCAACTGGAGTCGCCGCCTGGCAGTGCCGCTGGAGTGGCAGGAGGCGGTGATCCGTGCGGCGATCACCCTGAAGCTTTGCAGCTACGAGCCCACCGGGGCCATCGTTGCTGCAATGACGACGTCTCTGCCGGAAGCGCCCAACAGCGGCCGGAACTGGGACTATCGCTACTGCTGGGTGCGAGACGCGTTCTTCACGGTGCGTGCTCTCAACAGTCTGGCTGCAACGCGAACGATGGAAAACTACTTCCGCTGGCTGATGAATGTCGTCGCTGATGCGCAGGGCGGGCATATTCAACCTGTGCTCGGTGTCGGGCTCGAGCGGAATCTCACGGAGAGTATCGCGCACGATTTGCAGGGCTACCGTGACATGGGTCCGGTCAGAGTGGGCAATCAGGCGCACGAGCACTTTCAGCACGATACGTACGGAAACATCATCCTTGGTGCTGCACCTGCTTTCGTTGATCGGCGCCTCTTCATGGATGCAGGTCCGGAAGCGTTCCGCATGCTCGAGCCGTTAGGAGAGCGGGCGTGGGAACTGCACGACCAGCCGGATGCCGGCATTTGGGAGCTGAGAACGCGCGCGCGCATCCACACGTCATCCTCATTGATGTGTTGGGCAGCCTGCGACAGGCTTTCCAAAATCGCGGCACATCTGGGCCTCGAGGATCGGGCGGCCGCCTGGCATGAACGAGCGGTGCACATTCGAACACGGGTGCTCGCCGAGGCATGGTCCGAGAAACGTCAGGCATTCGTCGAAAGCTTTGGCGGCTCGACGCTTGATGCGAGTGTTCTCCTGATGACGGAAGTGGGCATGATCGACGCCAAGGACCCTCGGTTCGTGGCGACTGTCGAGCGGCTCTCAGAGACGCTCGGGCGGGGCGCCGATATGCTGCGATACGAGGAAGCGGACGATTTTGGGGAACCCGAGGTTGGGTTCAACATTTGCGCGTTCTGGCGTCTCGATGCGCTCGCCCGTATCGGACGGAAGGACGAAGCGCGCGAATACTTCGCCGAGCTCCTGGCCGCCCGCAATCCGCTTGGGCTGATGTCGGAGGATACGGACTTCAGGACTCGTGAGGGTTGGGGCAACTTCCCACAGACTTACTCGATGGTTGGAATCATCAACGGGGCGATGCGGTTGTCGAGAAGCTGGGACAGCATTTCATAGCCTGATATGGAGCTCCGATACCCGTTGGGAATTCACGCATGGATTCCAATCCTGCCTGTGGTAGAATCTTCTTCAGACGATTTTTAAAGAGGATTTCATGATGGAAGATAAGGCCAAGCAGACTATTTACGAGCGCGCCGAAGTTGGTGAGCGAGCCATTTTTCGCCTCCGCGAGAAACTGAAGGACCAGAAGCTCGAAGTCATGGGGCACATTGACAGTCTGGCACTCTGCTGCCGAAACGGCACAGTGGCGATCGTGAAAGTCGATCTCGACGAACTGACGCAGTGATGTTGTCAAACGGTGGCTGGCAACAGTCGCCGCTGCTTCTAAGCTCTTTCTGCAAGATTGGGGCGCGGGAGGGAGTGCCTTGGCTCGAGGTGGCAGCGGCAGGAATTGCGCATCGCCTCGAACTGGGCACAGCGATTGCGCTGGAACTGCTGGCGGCAACTGGCGATCGAGACATAGCACTCGCTTCCTGGCCCGAGCATATGGGAGATGGGGCGCGCTGGCTCGACCATGCGATTGATCGCTTCTGGTCTTACTTTGATGGGAAGACACTGCGACCCGCACAGTTTGTGTGGCTGGAAGGGGTCGATCTTGCCAAGACAGGGAAGGCAGGCCCTCGAACTCAGGAAGCCGCACCGCACGCGCTGGTCTGGCTAACTACGCTCGGCTGCAACCGAGCCTGTCCGTTCTGCTTCTATGAGGTCTTCGCGCACAAGAACGGCCCCCCGCCCGACGCAACATGGTCCCGTGCATCCATCTCACGCGTGATCTCAGAGATGAAGTCTCTCGGCACCAGCCATCTTTATCTTACAGGGGGTGAGCCGCTGTTGCGACCGGACATCGTCGGAGTGATCGAAGAGGCTCGAGAAGCCCGGGTGCGCTGTCACGTTGCCACGCGACTGAACATCGATCAAACGATGGCAGATCGGCTTGGCGCGCTTGATCTTGGAACATTCACCTACTCGCTCGACGCCGGAGACCCCAAACTTGCAGACGCCATGAGCGGATCGCGCGGGTTTTTCTCGCAGGCAACACACTCCCTCAGAAATCTACGGGCCGCTGGCGTCCCGGTTGTGGTGAATGCGGTTGCGACGAGACCGGTGATTCCGCATCTGGAGACGCTGGCCGAGCTTCTCGCTTCACTGGGTATAGCGCGCTTGGAGGTAAGCCCGTATGTGCCGCCGATCACAGAGCGGCGGGCTGCGACTGCGTTGATCCCGAAAGACGAGGCCGGGTCGCTGGACGCCCTCATTGAACGTCTTTCACATGAGTATCGGGGACAAATCGACATTGCATTCGGAGCGTCGGGTGCTGTTCCCGGAGAAGTGGGCGGCTGTCAGCGGAATGTCTGTGATGTTGGCTTTTCCGAACTTCACGTCCTTCCGGATGGCACGGCGACGCGTTGCCGGTATCTCCCGCGGGAAGATACTCTGAAGCTCGGGTCTCTTGAGACAATGTCGCTGAAGGAGGTCTGGGAGAGCGACCGGCTCAGGCGTCTCAACGCACCACCGCGTGCGGGTTACGGCGGCACATCATGCGCCGGATGCAGCTCGTTCTCGTCATGCAACGAGCGTGGAAGGTGCTTTGTCAGCGCCATCGCGCAGTCTCGTCAGCTCTTCGCACCTGATCAGTTTTGCGAATACACATGAGCACCACGTATCCTGCACTTGCATCTGGCTACGAACTCGTGATCCGGGACAACGAGGCCGTTGTGCGCCGTTTGCGAGACCGCGTAGCGGTAGCAGCACTCGCCCCGCTTGAAGCGGTCACCGTGGGACTCCTCGACGGTCAGCGCAGTCAATCGCAGCTGCTCGAGTTCATGGAACGTGTCGGCGGTGTGCTCGGTCAACGTGTGGCCCGGCAATGTCTCATGCGCCTCGATCCACTTGTTGCCTGGCTCGACCATCCCACCCAGAGGGCAATGCCTGCGCTTGAGAACCTTTCGGGCGTTGCGATGCCGGACCGTCGGAGCGGGTTGCGAACTTTGCCGGGCCCGCGCGTTTTACATTGGTGGGTCACCAACGCCTGTCCGCGACGATGCGTCTACTGCTTTGCCAATCCGGATCACAAGGGCGGTCATGAACCCAACCTGATCGAACGCGCACGTCTTGTGGCGATCTTCGAGGAAGCTGCATCGCTTGGCGCGCAGCAACTACTCGTGGCTGGTGGTGAGCCGCTTTTGCGCGGTGACTTGCCTGAGGTGATGGGCGATGCAATCGCATGCGGGATCGAACCCGCCGTGACGACAAAGTTCCCGATCTCCGCGTCCTATGCTGAACGCCTGGCGGCCGCCGGGATGCAGCACATTTGTTTGTCGATTGACAGTTTCGATCCCAAAACGAACCGAGCGCTGATCGGCTCGGCGACATACGCTGAGCAAGTCGAACGCAGTATCAGAAGTTTGCGCGACGTTGGTGTCCGTTTCTCTTTCGAGTTTGTCGCTACCTCTGCAAATCATCATGAACTTGAGGCGGTCGCTGCAAGGGCCGCGGCGGAAGGCGCCCGCGTACTCCTTGTCGTGCCATTCGAGCCGGTGCTGAACCCAATTGGAGGGTTGTCGAACGCCTTGATGGCGTTACCAGACTCCGCCGAGCTGGATCATCGGATCGCAGGGTTGAACCAGGCATATGAAGGGCTGACCGTCGAAGCCTTCGAGGAAATCGGGTCCGACCCGAACTCGCCCAACTGCGACATAGGCAAAACCAAAATGCTCTTCGACCCATTCGGGCGGGTCCACCGTTGCTACAAGCTTCTTCAGGATGGGGCACTTTTCGGTGCCGATCTGCGTTGTCGAAGCGTTGCAGAAGCCTGGCACGATCCGGAGTTCAACGCGAACCTTCTGGGTGAACGTCATAGATATGCCGGTACGTCTTGTGGTTCTTGCGGGGGGTTTGACGCATGCCACGACGATGGGCGGTGCATCTTCCAGTCAATGATGGACCATGGCGACTACTTTGACAAAGACCGTATATGTCACGGCCCATTTCCTGCTTAACTCAACAATCTACTGCGCGGCCTTCCCGAGCGCTTCCGGCTCGGGTTGGGCGGCCAGATGCAACTCGCTTCGCGTGAAGACTGGATGGTCTGACCTTCGCTCAACTGGATCTAGCTTAAAACAGGAGCAGAGTATCGCTTAATAGTTGCGGTTTGCGGCCGCCTCCCGCCTCGCGATTATTGATCGTCAAAAAGACTATCAATAACACAACTATAAAAAGTGTAGAAAAAATACCCCAGAGAGTGCCTGAAATAGCGCATCTCTCTTAAGGCGATTATTTCTACTTATAGTAGATAATCTGGATTTTTGTTTTGAGATAGAATAATTTTGCGCTGATGAGGCAGTAATGATGCTAGGCTGAAACTTGCAGTTTACAGGAGGAACCATGTCTGATTCTACTACGCCAAGTAAGTTTGGCTTTCCGGCGGCGTACGATCCTTCACTTGCGCGCTTTGATCTGATTGCGCCGTTGCGGTTTGAGCGCGGCACGGACGGCGCGGATGAGCTAACGATTGATGATTTAACGCATTCGATAAGCCTCCTCAGCGGCAACGACAAACTCACACTCGAGGCTTCGGCCCATTTGGTGAACCTGGGCAGCGGCAACGACGAACTGATCGCCTTCGAGGAAATTGACACTGTTTGGGCTGGACGTGGTGACGATGTCGTCGTGTTGCACAATGATGCGCGGTTCGTCGATTTGGGAGCGGGCGACGACCTTCTCAAAGTTTCGGAGCTGATAACCAACGCGAATGGCGGGGGCGGCTTCGACACGCTGGAGTTCTCGTTTGAGTCAGGTGCAGTCGACGTGGAGATCGATGGCCAGGTGGTCACATTCATCGATCGCTTCTCCGGAGAAGAGATGCGGGCGAAGAACTTTGAGGACTTTGTCTTCGCAGACCGGAGCTTCACCTTCGAAGAACTGGAGGATGCGTTTGGCAATGATGCAGACGTGCCTCACATTCAGGTTGGCGGTGGGACGCAGGTCGTGACCGTCAACAACGCGGACCCGACAGTCAGCGTGATCTGGGACCGTGTTGTCCAGCAGGCCGTCATTGAGACAGACACACCTGTTGGGCCAACCATCGCGTCGCGTGCCTACGCCATGATGCACACTGCCATGTACGATGCTTGGGCGTCGTTCGACGATACTGCTGTGCGGGTGTCGTTCGACCTAGAAGGCGACAACATCTCGGTGGATGGCGGCGACTTGGGCAAGACCAAAGCCATGAGCTTTGCGGCCATCACGGTCCTGCGCAATCTCTTCCCCGATCAGGAGGAGCTCTATGCGACGGTCATGCAGGACAGGCTCGGGTTCGAACTGAGCGACGACGGTAGCATCGCCGCGGGAATTGGTATCGATGCTGCCGAAGATCTGCTTGGCCTGCGCTCCGATGATGGCTCAAACCAGTCCGGCGGCTACACGGGGGAGTTCATACCGTTCAACCCGAGCCCGCTCGAGATCAACGACATCACGAGGTGGACGCCGGAGAACGTGCCGGTTGATCCCGAGGATGCCAACCCCGAGCAGTCCTTCCTCACACCGCAGTGGCAGAACGTGGAGAGCTTCAGCCTTCCGGAAGATGCCAGCGGCGAGACAGACTTTGATGTGCTTCTGCCTGCACCGCCGCAGCCGTTCTTCACGGATGGTTTTGCAGGATCGACGCTGAATTTCGATGACAGAACAATCACGCTCGATGCACCGACCACGATCAACGGTGTCAACTTTGCGTCGGGCGAGACCATTCCGGTTAGTAAGGATCTGATCGGTACTGTCATCAATCAGGGGTTCATCGACCAGTCACTCGAAGTCATTGAGTTCAGCGCAGAGCTCACCGATGAAGACAAGATCATCGCAGAGTTCTGGGAAGATGGAGGTGGCACCGCATTCCCGCCTGGAACGTTCATGGCGTTCGCCCAGTTCGTCTCGGAACGGGACGGACACACGATCGATGATGACGCCCACATGTTCATGGCGATGGGCAACGCTGTCATGGACGCTGGGATCGCAACTTGGCAAGCGAAAGTCTTCTACGACTATGTCCGTCCCGTGCGGGCAATCCGCGACCTGGGCGAACTTGGTCTGATCGGTGAGGAAGGGGTGGATTCAATCACGGGTGAGACCGGGTTTGTCATCGACGCCTTCGGAGGGATCGACCCTGTTACCGGCGAAGGGTTGGGCACACAAACAATTCTGGCGGAGAACTTTGTCACTTTCCAGCGACCCGAAACTGATCCGTCCCCCCCGTTCGCTGAGTACACCTCCGGCCACTCCGCCTTCAGCGCGGCGGGAGCTGAGGTGTTGCGGCTCTTCACCGGCAGCGACGACTTTGGCGGCTCGGTGACGTTTGAGCCCGGATCAACCCAGTTCGAGGTCGGTGTGCCGGAAGACGAGGAAACGCTGGATTGGGCCACGTTTACCGAGGCAGCGGACGAAGCAGGATTGTCCCGCCTTTATGGTGGCATTCACTTTACCGAAGGTGATGTGAACGGGCGCCAGCTGGGTCGCGACACGGGCGCCGCTGCATTCGACCTGGCGCAAAGCTTCATCAACGGTACGGCCACCGACGAGGACCGGCCGTTCTTCACGGACAGCCTTCTTTTCTAGTCTGACGCGAAACGGAAAGGTGCCGGTGTGCAAGCGCCGGCGCCAGCCACATGGCCTCACCACACCGGGTCTTGCACAAACTTTTCCCTTACTGCTGACAGGAGGGCCTGCGTCTAGCGGTCATCTTTGTTGGTGCTCCCAAACACCATCGAGGTCACAAGCAGCGTGGTCGAGATCAGCACCATGATCGTCGAGATCGATGCAATTGTCGGGTCGATCTGATCTCTGAGCGCATTGAACATCGACCGGGTCAGGGTGGAGTTTTCTCCGCCGGAAACGAACATCGCTATGATCACTTCATCGAATGAAGTGATGAAGGCCAGAAGCGCGCCGGTGATCACGCTGAAGCGGATCTGAGGCAAAGTGATCGACATGAAGGCGTACAGACGAGATGCTCCGAGGCTTCGCGCCACCATCTCCTGATTCATATCGTAGCTTTTCAAGCCTGCGCTCACGACGATCAGCACGAGTGGAATTGCCAGAATGGTGTGCGCGATGACGATGCCCGGGATTGTGTTCACCAATCCCAACTGCACATAGGCGTAGAAGACGCCAATCCCGATCAGCACGATTGGCACCATCATCGGCGTGATAAGCATGATGAAAAGAAGCTGAGCGAACCGCGCGTTCGATACGTACAATCCATAGGCGGCCATAACCCCAAGGGGCGTGGCGACCAGCATGGTGAGGGTGGCGATCTTCAGCGAGGTGTAGGTTGCGGCCATCCATTCGTCTGACGCGAAATAGTGGTCGTACCAGCGCGTCGACCACACTCGCGGTGGAAACTCGAGATACTGCGAGTCGGAGAACGACATCGGTATGACGATCACCGTCGGCGCGACCAGGAAGATCATCACGAGGCCAGCGAAGATGTAGAGCCACGATCGTTGCCCGTGAGTGATCTGTGTCTCGGATGCAGGACGGTTCCACCAGCTCACTTGCCACCTCCTCCCAGAACGCGGTCCAAACGGAGGAGCTTCGAGGATATCCAGAGAACGCCCATCGTCAGAACCAGCAGCACCACCCCGAGTGCGCTGGCGGCACCCCAGTTGAAGAAGAGCTCGATGGTGTCCGTGATTTTCATCGACACCATAATGACCTTGCCCCCGCCGAGCACGGCGGGCGTGACGAAGAAGCCGAGGCAGAGCACGAAGACGATCAGTGCACCGGCGAAGAGACCTGGTAGCGAGAGCGGAAAGAACACCAACCAGAAAGCTCGTGTCGGGCTGGCGCCCAGATTGGCCGCAGCCTTTAGGTAGTCTTTGTCGATGGCCTTCATCGCGCCATAGACCGGAAGCACCAGAAAGGGCAGCATGATGTGGACCATGCCGATCAGCGTGCCATTGAGGTTGTGTACGAGCTTGATGGGCTCGCTCCACAGACCCGCATCAATCGCCCAATTGTTGAGGAGTCCGTTTCGCTGCAAAAGAACAAGCCATGCGTATGTCCGCACCAGAAGTGACGTCCAGAAGGGCAGCAAAACTGCGATCAAGCAAATCGTGGTCGCGCGGGGTGGCAACTGGGAAAGAAAGTAGGACAGCGGGTAGCCGATCAAGATGCAGATCAGCGTGGTCAGGAACGAGACTTCGAAGGTCGTCCAGAAGATCCGGCCGTAAGACTTCCGCTTGATCATCCGCTCATAGTGTTCGAGCGTGAAACTGCCATCATCGCCAATGAACGAGAGCCAGAAGAGCCAGGCGACCGGCAGCACCATCACGACCATGACGAGAAACAGTGCCGGCGAGCAGAGCCCGATCAGCCCGAGCCGCTCCATTTGAGCATCGCGGCGCAGGCCCGATGAGTTCGGCTGGTCTTGCGTATCAGGTGGAATGGGACCGGAGGCTTCCGTGATCGCCAAGGGTCAATCTCCGGTCTCGGAGATGAGCACGGTGTCGTCGCGATGCAGACCGAGCCGGATCGCCTCGCCAGCCTGTGGGACCCTCGCTACAACATCGCGGTGGCTGGAACCGCGGAGAGACACCCGGGTGCCATCTGCAAGATCGGCATACAGAAGGAAACTTTCGCCCTGGAACACGATCTCGGCGACTCGCGCGTCGAATACATTGGTGTCAGGGGGCGACTCCTCATTCAGGATCGACAGTTGCTCCGGGCGCAGCAGAAGCTCGTTCAGCCCGTGCTGTGATGGTGGCTCGGCGACCATGAGTTCCTGCCCGGCGAAGCTCACCCGCAAGCCATCGACTTGCGTTGCGAGGAATGTGGATTCGCCAATGAAATCTGCGACGAACCGGTTCGCCGGACGGTCGTAGAGCCTTCGCGGTTCGTCGAGCTGCATCAGGCGCCCGTGATTGATCACCGCAATGCGATCCGACATCGTCAACGCCTCGCGCTGGTCGTGCGTGACGTAGACGGTTGTCATGCCGAGCTTCTCATGCAGATGACGCAATTCAATCTGCATGTGTTCGCGCAGTTTCTTGTCGAGCGCGGAAAGCGGCTCGTCCATCAGCAGGATGCGCGGCTCGAACACAATCGCGCGTGCAAGTGCCACGCGCTGGCGTTGTCCACCCGAAAGCTGATCGATCCGCCGGTCGCCGTAGCCGCCGAGCTGAACTGTCTCAAGGGCTGCCTCGGCCCGCTGAGCTGCTTCGGCTTTCTTGAACTTCCGCAGCTTGAGCGGAAAGGCGACGTTGCTCAGCACGTTCATGTGCGGAAATAGCGCGTAGTTCTGGAACACCATGCCGACGTCGCGCTTATGGGGCGGGGTCCGGATGACCTCCCGTTCTCCAAAGCGGACGCTGCCATGATCCGGGCGCGTGAAGCCTGCAAGGACCATGAGCAACGTTGTCTTGCCCGAGCCTGACGGCCCGAGCAGGGTCATGAACTCGCCGCTGCGAACATCCAGCGAGACATGATCGAGCGCATGGACGTCGCCATAGGTTTTCGTGACATCGCGGATCGCGATTGGCAGTGCGTCCGCGCCTGTGGTGCTGTCCTTCACGCGAGCCTCCGGGGATTGTACGGGGCGCCCTGCAGGGCGGCCCCGAAATCAGCCGATCACTCGGTGATCATTTCCTGGTAAAGCTCGGAGGCTACTTTCTCCCACTTGGCATACCAGTCGTTGTTGATAACGAGCTGTTGTTCAGCGTTCGCGGGATGCGACGGGAGCTTACGTGCCAAGTCGGCATCGATGATGTCCAGATCATAGGCTTCTTTGTTGGTCGGGCCATAGGTTATGTATTGTGGCATGTTGGCCTGGTAGCTCGCCTTCGACGCCTCCGCCAGGAACTTCATCGCAAGCTCCTTGTTCGGTGCACCCTTGGGGATGCCGAAGCAATCATAGTCCAGCAGTGCGCCTTCGTAGCTATAGGCGGCCTTCGCACCGTCTTTGATGGCGACGTCGAAGCGGCCGTTCCAGCCGGAGGTCATATCGACTTCGGCATCTTTCATCAGCTGGGCGTGTTGAGCGCCGGACTTCCACCAAACAGCGATGTGCGGCTTCAGTTCGGCGATCTTGTCAATCGCGCGCTGGATGCCTTCCTCGCTATCAAGCACTTTGTAGACATCCGCGGGAGCGACGCCGTCGGCGAGCAGCGCGGGTTCAAGCGCACCTGAGTACTTGCCACGATAGGCGCGGGTGCCAGGGAACTTCTCGACATCCCAAAAGTCTGCCCAGGTCTGGGGCACAGCATCGCTGTACTTGTCTGTATTGTAGGCGAAGACTGTCGAGAACGTGATCGTGCCCACGCAGTGATCGAGATAGGTTCCCGGAACGAAATTCGACACGTCGATCATGCTGTAGTCCAGTGGCTCCAGGATGCCCTCGGCACCGCCGCGTGCACCACCGCCTGAACCAGTGTCGATAATGTCCCACGTTACGGCGCCGGCCTGCACCTGAAGACGCACATCCGAAATGCCACCGTAGGAATCCTGAGAGATCGCAATACCCATCTTTTCGGCAACAGGCTCGAAAATCGCCTTGCTCTGCGCGTCCTGATAGGAACCGCCCCAAGACACGATCGTCAGATCGCTTGCGCCGGCGGTTGCTCCGTAGAGCGCGCCTCCCAGAACCGCCACAGCAGTGCTAAATCCACGGATTGTCATCTTCACTCTCTCCCGACTGGTTCAGTTCGCTTCATTGGTGCTTTCGCGCACACTTTCACGAGAGCATGCCCTTGATTTCGGGCAAGGGCAAGCAAACGGCTTGCGCTGTCGGCTCGTTGCGGAACCGGCTTAGGCGGCACGCCCGTCTTTCCACCGATAGTAGCTTATCGATGGTGCGAGGAACCAGGGCTTGCCCCAGTAGTATGGGCGGGTTTCGAACGGGACGCGACAGAGAGGGCTGTCACCCTCTGCGTGGCCGATGACCTGAAGCCCGATCTTCATACCGAAATAGCTGGCAAGTGAGACACCCGACCCGCAGTATCCCATCGAGTAGTGGATACCGTCTCGCTCGCCCAGATGTGGCATCTCGTCGAAGGTGTAGCCCACGAAACCCATCCAGGCATGGCTGATGCGTGTCGCGGAAAGCTCGGGGAAGATGCGCACCATCTCGGCGTGCAGATTTGGCGCGACGGCAGTGGCATCTGTCTCCGTAATGGAAACCCGTCCGCCGAAAATAATCCGGCGCCGCTCGGGACAGGTGCGGTAATAGACCACCAGCTTCCGCGTATCCGTGATCACCCTCTCATGCGGGATCAGGCGGGCAATCTGTTCGGGCGGCAGTTTTTCGGTCGCCAGCACGTAGCTGCCGATGGGAATGACACGTCGACGATGCCATGGTGTCGCGCCACCCGTGTAGCCGCTGGTCGCCACAATCACATTTCGAGCTGAAACCGATCCCTTCTCCGTATGGACCACGAGCGTGCCCGGATTGCCGGAAATCGATAGCGCGCGGCAGTTCGGCACCACCCGAGCCCCGGCACCCGTCGCCCTTTCGAAGAGCGCGTTGTGGTACCGGCCCGGATCAAGGGATGCGTGAAAAGGATGAACAATGCCACCATGATAGAAGTCGGAGTCGATCTCGGCTGATTGATCTTGGCGCGACACCAAATGGCTCTCTGACTCGAGCCCGGGAACGACCACCTGGGACTGACGCGCAAGATCTTCGTAGTTGCGGGGTGTATGTGCGGCGTAGAAGCGGCCAACGCGGCGGAAATCGCATTCGATGTCCTCGGCATCGATGAACTCGCCGATCCAAGACAGCGCTGTTTTGCCTTCCTTGGCGATACCGTATGCCAGCTCATGCCCGAATCTTGGGAGAAGTTCGTGGTACTTGGGTTTTATGGACGTGCTGATCTGACCGCCATTGCGTGAGCTGCACCCCCATCCGGGAGCCTCGGCGTCGATGACAAGCGTGTCCCGAGAAGCGCGCGCTGTCTGAATCGCAGCACTTAGGCCTGTATAGCCTGAGCCGATGATGACAACGTCGGCCTTCGCTGGCAGCGAACCATCCTCGACAACAGGACGCGGGCTTCTTTCCCACCAGAAGGGAGCAGCTTTGTAGTCCTCAGTGAACAGCGAAGATTTCATACACTCAGCATGGCACGGATCCGCACCTTCAGACAATCGGGATGGTGCTGAGGAAGCGGGCTGGTTGTGTGTCATCGCGATTCCGGCGCTGAACGGCGCGCCAGAGGCTTCAGAGATCGAGACGCTTGAACGCGTCCGGTAGACTGCGTTGAGACGCTGATTTCGACATCGGAAACGTCCGCTGGCTTGAGCTCACACCGCCTCAGGGCCAGACGACGCGCAAATCAGAATTCGAAAGGCGCAACTCGTCATTGCCCAGCCCCGGCAGTTTCATCAAAACCTCGCAAGCCGCGCACTCCTTGTGCCATAGATCGCGGCACTCCATCCGCAGATGTCGCTCCGACAAACGTCACAAGAAAATGCTGCCGAGAGCAAGCGCAAGACATCCCTGCTCATACGTGCTGAGCTAGACCGAATTGTCCGTCATGTTTGGGCGCTCGATTTGCATGAACTCTATGGCGCGTGAATATTTCAATGGTTGACCGCGATACTTCGGGTAAAATAGTGGATGAAGCTGGTTGTGGCTTGTGATTTATAGATTGTTTTCAGTTTTTATCTGAGATGGGTGGCGCGCATTTCATTGCAAAAAGAACGGTTTGACAAGCGCCTGTCTTGGGTCGGATGATACCAGCGATTTGATCAGTATGATGTGGGGGCATCATGAATGATTTTTCTCGACTTTCCCTGGCCAACTTTATTTCGCTTGCGCTCCTGTTCGTCTTAGCGTCAGCGCCTTCGCCAGCATACGCCGTTTCGCAGATCCAGGCCGCCTATGAGGTCAGGTACAGTCCAATACTTCCGACTAACACCTGCCAAGGCTGCCATATCGGTGACAGTCAAACGCAATGCACGCTGAACGATTTTGGGCGCGATCTCGCAGCGCGGATCGGAAATGCAGGTGTGCCGGCGCAAAACCTCGGTCTTCCCGAAGCGCCGGGATGCAGGGACTTGTTCACCGCAGGGCAGAGCGACGCGAGCATCGAGGCGCTTGCCAATGCAGCCATGATCGCGATCGAGTCAATCTACGCACCGAAGATCAGTGTTCCCGCGAGTCAAACCCTGGCGCTGTCTTCGCTCACCAGCACAACGACCGCCTCCACGACTTTCGATCCTGGCCTCAACCGTGATGGCTCAACGTCAGGGGTGGACAGCCTCCGCGCTCCTATTTCGATCCGGCAGAAGAACACCGGTGTCAACGAGGAAAGTGAGTTCTCGGTTTCGTTGAGTGGAAACACCGCCAACATCACCTTCAACAATCTGACATCGCTCGAGCGCGGTGAAATCCGGCGCGCCGGGGGTGTCGATTTCTCGTTTGAGCCGGAGAATGACCAGCAGTTCCGCCCGATAGAATCGGCGAACCTGAACGAGAACGTTCTGAACGTCACATTCAACAACCTTCAGCCGATCGCGGAGCCGGCCACCTTCAATGGAGTCGAGGGCGGTCAGATATCCGGCAATGTCCTGACCCAGCCAAACGTGGCCAATGGCTTGACTGACCGCGATGAGGATGGGGACGATTTCCAGGCGGTGCTTGTATCGGGCCCGACTGCGGGAAGCTTCTCGACTGCGCTGCAGTCAAACGGGTCCTTCGTTTTCGACGTGCCGGGTGCGCCATCGGTTGGCACCATTACGTTCGACTACAAGCTGGTCGAAACATCCTCGGGCCTTGAAAGCAACACCGTCACGGTCAGCCTTGAAATCTCGCAAGCGCCAGTCACGCCGCCGGTTGCGGCAGATGACGCCTTCACCACGAATGAGGACACCGCGTTCGTCGGAGATTTGACGGCCGCAAATCCAGCAACCGCGGATTCTGTCGCGGCCGGTCAGCCAGAAATCGACTTGCAGCTTGTGGTTGGTCCCGCATTGGGCACCGTAACGCCCACTCTGGTCGGCGGCGTGTGGCGGGGCGCTTTTACCTACACGCCGAATGAAGATGCCAGCGGGACCGATACGTTCGTCTACACGCTGCGTGATGCGGATGCGAACAACGGAACAGACACCGCGACGGTCACGATCACGATCGATCCGGTCAATGATGAGCCTGTCGCAAAAACTGTGACTTTGGCGACCATCAACGAAGCGCAGGGCGAACAGACGCTGGATCTGTTGGACGCGCTGTTCGTGGAAGACGTGGACGACGCAGCGGCGACTCTGACAATCGAAGGTTTCACGGACTCGGGCGATCCGATCGTGTTTTCACTCGACGGAGACGAGGTGACCTATGACCCGTCGCAGTTCGAAGAACTCGATGACGACGAGAGTGTAACCTTCACGTTCAGCTATACGGTGCGTGATGATGATGGTGCAGCGTCTGCTGATGAAGTGGAAATCACGCAGACCATCGTGGGTTTGGACAATGGCCTGGGCAGAATTGCCGGCGAATACGCGAACACCCTGCGTGGGCGCTACAATCAGCACTTCTTGCCGAGCGCCGTGCAGAACGATTCCTGTCACTCCTGCCACAATGTCGGGCAGGTCGGCGTCGAGGTCGAGGAAGTCGCCGACTGTTCGCGCGATGTGTTCAACGAGTTCGGGTTCCTCATCTGCATAGATCGCGATCCGGGGCAGGGAGCACTGGTAGATCTCGACCGGCGCCTCAGTGCTCAGGAGGCCCGGTTCTCGCCAAAGCTGCTCGGGGCACCGCCGCTCGAAGTCGAAGAGAGCGCCTCCGCCGGCACTCTGATCGGGTCACCGCTGGATGCCGATCCCGGGCGGAATGTTCAGGATCAGCCGACATCGATCGTCGACTTCGCGTTCTTCGACGCCTCAGGAAATGCCCTGGGGAACACTGACCAGACTGGGCAGTTCTCGATCAATGCTGCCGGTCAGATATCCGTTGCTGGCCCGCTCACGCCAGGGGTCTATAATCTAGATGTTCGCCCGATCAACGACGCGGGACAGCGAGACGCGTTGGGCGCCCTTAAGCCGGGAATACCTGGATTCTTCCCCACCGAGGCCAGCCTGCGCCGCTTTGTGACGATCACCGTGAACTCCGCGGCACCAATCGCGGTTGATGACAGCATCAATGTGAGCGAGGCAACCGCAACCGTGATCGATGTCCTCTCCAATGATGTTGGCGGGCCTGCTGATACCGTCCTGTTGGTGAACAACCCAGTGAACGGCACGCTCACGCTGAATGCCAACAACACCTTCACCTATACACCGAACGCTGGTTTCACAGACACCGACAGCTTCGTCTATCGTACCTCGGGCGTCGGCGGCGATTCCGCGAACGCGACTGTGAGCATCGATGTGGTCATCGCGGGCGGCGCGTTGGCGATTGCGGACACTGCCACAACGCTTGTCAATCAGGCGGTGACGATCGATGTGCTGGACAACGATCTGGGCAATCGTCCGATCAATGTGAGCATTGAGACTGCGCCCCAAGATGGTGTTGCGGCAATCCTCGGAGATCAGATCGCCTTCACCCCCGGTGACGATTTCACCGGGACCGTCACGATGACCTATCGCGCAACGAATGCCATCGACAGCAGTGTGGCAACCGTCACGGTCGAGGTCACACAGACACCTGGAGAGGTGCTCGAAGAGGGCACCAATGACCCAACCCTGAAGCCGGTTGCACGTGCGCTTGGTGACAGCTGTACAGCCATCAACGAGGCCGGCGGAACGCCAACGGCGGATCAAGCCGACCTGCTCGATATCTGCGATCAGCTCACTGCAGACATCCAGAACGGCGCGAACGTTGATGCCGCCTTCAGTGCCATCCGCAACGAAGAGATGCTGGCCATCAATGACATGGCCGTCACCAATGGCCGTCTGGTGCGCACCGCTGTTTTCAACAGGCTGCGCAACACACGAGGTGGCAGCGGGCGCGGGGTGGACATCAGCGGGATCAATGTCAGGGTTGGTGAGCACGGCGTGTCGGGCGCGGATTTTGATGGCGTGCTGAGCTATCTGGCTGATGGTATCGGTCAGAATGCCAACGGCCTTGGCGATGACGGATTGCCCATTGGTGTGTTTCTTAGCGGTGACATCGCTTTTGCCAGCAGATCAAGCTCGCCAGGGGAAAGCGGGTTCGAACTCACGTCGATCAGCATCATCGGAGGCGCCGACTACGCAATCTCTGAGCGGATTATCGTTGGCGCGGCTCTGGGGTTCACACTGTCCGAAACCGATTTCACGGGCGATGGCGGCGGGCTGGACGCAAACAGCTACCAGCTCTCGGTCTACGGGTCGGTGGATGATCTGATGACGGAAGGACTGCGTCTAGACGGTGCCCTGACAGGCGGGGTGAGCAACTATGACTCGGCCCGGCGGATACAATTCACGACGGGCACCGGAGCGGTCGACCGGACAGCAATCGCGGATTTCAACGGCACGCACATCAACGCGGTGGCGCGTCTGGAGTACGACCTGTCTTTCATCGCGGAAGACACGCCTGAAGACTATCTCGGTCGGTGGGACATCAGCGCTTTTGGCGAGCTCGACTATCTGCACTCCCGCACGGGCAGCTACACCGAGAGCGGTGCCGGGGGCCTGTCACTCGCTGTGGAGGAAACGTCGTTCAACTCGTTGATTGGCGAGTTCGGACTGCATCTTGGCCTTCCCATTGAAACTGCGCTTGGCGAGATCACACCGTTTATAGAGGGTTCTGCCAACGTGGAAATCCTGGATGATCGGCCAACTGTGGTGGCATCTTTTGCTGCGGTCGGGGCCAACGCACCCACATTCCTGATCGTCGGTGACAAGGAGGACCGGCTGTTCGGGCGGTTCCGGGGAGGTGCCACCGGCGAGTTTCTCGGAGCGGACTTGACACTGGCCTACGAGACTGTCTTCGGCCGCAGTCTGTTTCGCGAGAACAGTCTGTCGCTCAGCTTGGGCGGGCCTTTTGTTGGGGCTGACTGGTTTGGCATCGATGTAGGGTTCTCGTTGTCTCCAGACGTCGATGAGCAGGTCGGCATGGGCGTGAACTTGAACTACGAGGTCAAGTTCTAGGACAGGTAGCGTCGCCGCTCCTGTTCCGTTCCGAAAGGTTGGTCTCAAAAGAGCAGAGCCTGCAGCTAGACTGTTGGCGCTGGCGCTCGGAACACACTGAACTGCGTGCGACGCAGGTCCGTGACAATCTTCATCTCAATCCCGCATCTGGTGACGGCGGCATTGCCGGTTCTTGCGCAGCGCTCGCAAACACACGTTGCGTGTACCAAATAGGCGACAACTCTCTAACCGCAGGCGGCCGCGATGATGTCCTGATCGGTGGTACAGGCATGAACATGGTCACCACCGGCAGCGGGTCTGACGTTGTTTTCTGGGGTCACGACGAAGCATGGGCGACGCGATCTTCGACGTCAACGTGAACAAGGACGTCCTGTCGTTTGAGCGCGGGTTCATCGTTCGGCAACTTGGCTATGGCGTCACGCTCAGCGATTTTCTCGAGATGCGCGACGCCGGCAACCCTACGCTACTCCGTGCAAACGTTGCTGACATGGTCGAAGACGAAAGCATCCTGATGTCATTCGATGGAAAGAGAAGTGTGAGCGAGTGGGATCCAAACAAGCCGAACACCGGCGGCGGCACGCCGGCCTCACTTGTCTCTGACGAGCCAGGGCCCGCCACGGTTTGAGCGCGGACCACTTCAGTCTGATCCCAATCGACCCGGTGGAGCTAGCGTACGAGGAGGCGTTCCTGGGCTCGCACAGCTTTTTGCGGGAGGCAGTGGTTCTCCGCAAATCCTAGACGTCAGATTCATTCGCGATTGCGAGACCTTCGCTGTCGAATGCGAAGACCGACGCTGGGGCTACGTCAAGACCGAGATGGTTTTCATCGCTGCCTGCCTGCCCCATGCCGACACGCGCGATAATCCGCTCTGCCGGGTCGGTGTTGTCTCCAGAGTCCAGATGCAGCAGCATATCGGCGCCGAGCGCCTCACGCATGATCACTTGACCGTTGAGAGGCGAGGCATTCGGTGCACAGAGCGACATAGCTTCCGGTCGGATACCGAACCATGCGGCCTTCCCGGTTACGGCATTGGAAAGTTGTGCCAGCGCCTGCCCCGCGGATGAATCAGCGGCGACAATATTCATCGGCGGAGCGCCGATGAACGCCGCCACGAACATGCTGGCCGGCGCGCTGTAGAGCTCCATTGGACGACCGATCTGTTCAATCCGGCCTTGATTCAAAATGATTATGCGGTCTGCAAGCGACATTGCCTCAACCTGATCATGGGTCACGTACACAAACGTCGCTTGCAGCCTGCGATGCAGTTCCTTGAGCTCGGCGCGCATGTGAGTGCGGAGCTTTGCGTCGAGGTTCGACAATGGCTCATCGAAGAGGAACGCACTCGGCTCGCGAACGATCGCGCGTCCAGTGGCCACCCGTTGTCGCTGGCCACCTGAAAGTTGCCTCGGTTTTCGGTCGAGGTATTCGGTCAAGTGCAGTGTTTCAGCAGCCGCCTGGATCCGCTTCTCGATCTCCGGCCGCGGCATACCTTGGTTTCGCAAGCCATACGCCATGTTGTCGTAGACAGACATGTGCGGATAGAGCGCGTAGTTCTGAAACACCATGGCGATGTCGCGCTCACCTGGTTCTTTGTTGTTCACCCGTTCGCCGCCGATGAGGACGTCGCCTTCTGTGATCGTCTCGAGCCCGGCGATCATGCGCAACAGCGTGGACTTTCCGCATCCGGATGGACCTACGAGTACAATGAACTCTCCGTCCTCGATCACAAAGGATGCGCTCGACACGGCAGTAACACCACCCGGATACGTTTTGTTTACACCGCGAAGTTCAAGCCCGGGCATCTACTTCTCCTGCTCCACCAGGCCTTTGACGAAGAGCTTCTGCATCGCCACGACAACCAGAACCGGCGGCAGCATACCGAGTATCGCCGTTCCCATAATGTAGTGCCAGACCGGCAGTGCCTCACCTGAGTTCACCATGCGCTGAATGCCCATCACGACCGTATTCAGATCCGTGTTTTCGGTGATAATCAGAAGCGGCCAGAGATACTGGTTCCAGCCGTAGATGAATAGGATGATGAAGAGCGCTGCGATGTTCGTACGGCTGAGCGGCAACAGGATGTCCCAGAGAAAGCGCAGCGGACCGGCACGGTCCATGCGGGCGGCCTCGACCAGTTCGTCCGGGATCGTGAGAAAAAACTGACGAAACAGAAATGTCGCCGTTGCGGAGGCGATTAGCGGGACGATCAGGCCAGCGTAGGAATTGAGCATATCCAGCCGCGTTATCACATCGAATGTTGGGAGAATTCTCACCTCCACCGGCAGCATCAGCGTGATGAAGATCAGCCAGAAGAATCCCATCCGGAACGGAAAGCGGAAATACACGATTGCATAGGCTGAGAGTATCGAGATCACGATCTTGCCGAACGTGATGCCGAGCGCCATGATCAGCGAATTGAACAGCATCTGTCCCACAGGCACGCCGCCAGCGTCGGGCAATCCTCCTGACAGCAGCTGTGTGTAGTTGGCAACCCCCTGGTCACCGAACCATAGTGGCAGCGGGCGCACGGACAGGGCCTCTGGCGGATGAGTCGACGCCACAAGCGCCATCCAGACTGGAAAGCACAAGAACGCCACCCCGAGGATCAGGACCCCGTGGGTCAGCGCGTTCAGCACGGGGCGGTTCTCGATCATGAGTACTGCACCCGGCGTTCGACATACCGAAACTGGATCACCGTCATCAGGATCACCATGCCCATCAGAATGACGGACTGGGCGGCAGAACCTCCGTAGTCCTGGCCGATGAAACCCGTGTTGTAGACTCGGAAGACGAGAATAGACGTGGCGTCCGCCGGGCCGCCTTCCGTCGTTGCGTGGATCAGGGAGAACGTATCGAAGAAGGCATACACAAGGTTGACCACGAGCAGAAAGAAGGTGGTTGGGCTCAGAAGCGGGAACACGATCGTCCAAAAGCGGCGCGCGGGACCCGCTCGATCAATCGCGGCGGCTTCTATGAGGCTTCGTGGGATCGATTGCAGGCCGGCGAGAAAAAACAGGAAATTGTAGCTGACCTGCTTCCAGGCGGCGGCGACAATGACCATCAGGAGCGCTTGATCGCCGTTGACGTAGTGGTTCCAGTCCACACCCAGCCCACGCAACCAGTAGGCAACGATCCCGAGAGAGGGGTTCATCAGGAAGTACCACAACACGCCCGCCAGCGCCGGCGCGACGGCATAGGGCCAGATGAGGAACGTTCTATATGCAGTCGCCGACCGGATCACTCGATTTGCGGCAAGTGCAAGGCCGAGCGCCAAACTCATCGAGAGCGCAGTCACCGAAAAGCCGAACACCAGTGTGGTGCTGAAACTGCGAAGATATCCGGGGTCGGCGAAAAGCTCCGAGTAGTTCTGGAACCATACGAATGTACGCGAAAAGCCGAATGCGTCCTCGATATAGAACGACTGTTCAAGCGCTTGCCACGCAGGCCAGATGAAAAATATAATGGTGACGGCTACCTGCGGCAGTACCAGCAGATAGGGTAGGAAACGATGGCGGAAGGTGACGCGCTTCTGCATCGGAGAAGAACGGCCCCGCTTGGGGCCGTTCCGAGATCAGATTACTGGTTGGCTGCTTCGAACTTCCGCAGCAGATCATTGCCACGTGCAACTGCATCGTCCATCGCAGCTTTGGCGTCCTTGTCACCGGCCCAGACTGCTTCCATCTCCTCGTTGATGATGTCCCGGATCTGCACGAAGTTCCCGAAGCGCAGACCCTTCGAGGCAGGGGTCGGTGTGTTCAGCGAAAGCTGCTTGATCGCAGTGTCCGTGCCCGGGTTGGTGTTGTAGAAACCCTGCTCCTGAGAGAGCTCGTAGGCAGCCGTGGTGATCGGCACATAGCCCGTGTTCTGGTGCCAGTACGCCTGCTGCTCAGGTGCCGAGAGGTACTCGAAGAACTTGGCCACGCCCTTGTACTCTTCAGCGTCGTGCCCGGTCAGAACCCAGAGCGTTGCGCCACCGATGATCGAGTTCTGAGGAGCGTCCGCAGCAGCGCCGTCCAGCGGCAGCATCGTCTGTGCGAACTCGAAATCGGTGATGTCTTTCTGGAAACCGCCATAGTAGGCGGACGAGTTGATCCAGAAGACAGTTTCGCCATTCACGAACATAGCACGGCTATCGCCACGGCGACCGCCATATTTGAAAAGGCCTTCCTTGCCCATGTCGGCGATGCGCTGAATGTGGCTCACGACTTTGTCGTTGTTGAACGTGAACTCGGTGTCGAGACCGGCAAATCCGTTCTCTTTCGTGCCCAGGTCAATGTTGTGCCAAGCAGAGAAGTTCTCGATCTGGGTCCAAGACTGCCATCCGAAGCTGAGCGGTGCATCGACACCCGCGCCTTTGGCTGCCTTGGCTGCTTCTTCGAGCTCGGCCCATGTGGTGGGCGCGGCAATCCCCATCTCATCGAGCTTGGTCTTGTTGTACCAAAGCACGGGAGTCGACGAGTTGAACGGCAGTGAGAGGAGCTTGTTGTCGGTATCCGTGTAGTAGGAGATCACCGCGGGAAGGTAGGCTGATTGATCGAATTCAACGCCCGCGTCTTCCATCAGCTTCCAGACCGGATAGACCGCACCCTTGCCTTCAGCCGCGATCATCGTTGCTGTGCCGACTTCGAAGACCTGTACGATGTGCGGCTGCTCTTTGGCGCGGAACGCCGCGATCGCCGAGGTCATCGTCTCGGTGTAGTTACCTTTGTAGATCGCGTTGATCTGGTATTCGGATTGGCTTCCATTGAAGTCTGCAGCGAATTTGTCGACGGTTTCGCCCAGAGCACCGCCCATAGCGTGCCAGAAATTGACTTCGACAGGCTCGGCATGCGCACTCCCCACCGAAAACGTCGTCAGTGCGGCGGCGGCAATAGTCGCTAGCCGTTTCATGGAATTCTCCTCCTTCGTTGTCGGGCAATGTCAGCCCATTTGCCCTGCTTGCGCGGGCAGGAACGCGAAGTTCCCCGGCCCGCGGGTCTATGGGGCAATGATGACAAGCGTGTGAAACAATGCGCCGGGTAGCAAGCCTCATTTTTCTGGTTGCTGACATTTAGGAGTGATGCCCACCCCAAAACGATCGGGCCTCATCACGGGCTTGACCGGAAGTGCCGTCTCAACCAAGCCTTTTGCTGCTCTACCTAGGCTTTCGCGTCTGCAGAATCGGTATTCTCTATGACCACCGTCGAGGCTTCAGATGGAAATCCTGGCGTGCTGGCAGTGCCCACTGGAAACGCCGGGATGCCTGCTGGCAGCCCAGGATAGATGAATGTATCTCGGCATCGACATCGGGACCTCCGCGGTCAAACTCAGCCTTGTTTCAGGCGATCTCGTTCAGGAGGGTCAGGCTCAGGCCGAACTGAGCGTTTCTCGACCGCGACATTACTGGAGCGAACAGCCACCTGAGAGTTGGTGGACGGCGCTGGTTCAAGCGATGTCCGAGCTCTCGGCGCGGCATGATCTGAACGGTCTGAAGGCGATCGGTCTCTCTGGACAAATGCACGGCGCGGTGCTGCAGGATGAGGCGGGCGAAGTGATCAGGCCGGCGATTCTATGGAACGATGGGCGCAGCTACGCGGAGTGCGACGTTCTCGCCTCGGCACTGCCTTCAATCGGCACGGTTGCCGGCGTCCCTCCGATGCCAGGTTTCACAGCGCCCAAGTTGCTGTGGCTTTCCCGGCATGAACCTCGGAGCCACGCACGTATTGCCCATATTCTTCTTCCGAAGGACTTCATTGGCTGGAAGCTTCACGGCGAATGGATAACAGACCGATCAGATGCGGCAGGCACCTTGTGGCTCGAACAGCAAACACGCAGTTGGTCCGATGATCTCTGCAAAGCGTCGACAACCGATCCGGCTTGGCTGCCACATCTACATGACGGAACAGATGTTGTGGGCCGGGTGACCCAGGTTGCGGCTGGAGCGCTTGGCGTTCCCGCGGGCATTCCTGTGGCTGCAGGCGGTGGCGATGCGGCCACGGGCGCAGTGGGTGTTGGCGCAGTGCGCGATGGCGCTTGCTTTCTTTCTCTGGGCACCTCGGGACAACTGTTTGCGGCGACCGCTTCGTACAGACCGAACCCGGAGCAAATGGTGCATGCCTTTTGTCACACGGTCCCTGACATGTGGTTTCAGATGGCGGCGATGTTGAACGGCGCGCGGCCAATGCGTTGGTTCGCAGACATTGTCGGGGCACCGCTCACAACACTGCTGGCCGACGCCCAAAGTGTGGCAGCTTGCGATGCTCCGTTGTTCCTGCCGTACCTCACCGGTGAGCGCACGCCACACGCGGATGCCCACATTCGCGGTGCCTTCTACGGACTAAAGGATGGCATGGGTCGCAAGGAGATGATGCGCGGCGTGATCAATGCGATTGCCTTCAGCTTTGCAGACGCAGCCGACAGCCTCCGTGGAGCGGGAACCGAACCTGAGGGGATCCTCGCAATTGGAGGTGGGGCGCAAAGTGATCTGCTGCTTCAGAGCATCTCTGATGTTCTTCGTTCGCCGGTCCGCCGCGTGGATGATCCATCGACCGGGCCAGCGTTTGGTGCTGCAAAGCTCGCGGCCGTGGCGGTGGGTGCGGTAGAAGCCAGAGAGCTGGACAAGCGGCCTGCGATATCAGCGACCTTCAATCCTGGCGCCGATGTCGGTATGCAGGAAGGGCTCCATGCGTATCGCACGCTCTATCGGCGGCTCAAAGACATCCATATCGACCTGGAGGAGGCGACTGCCCCATGACCATTCTTGTCTGCGGTGAGGCATTGTTCGACTTTTTTCAAACGGATGTCGCGAACGCTGGCGGGTTGACCTTTGATGCCCGCGTGGGAGGGTCACCGTTCAACGTGGCGGTGGGAGTCGCGCGGCTTGGCGGACGCGCCGCACTCCTGACAGGCATCTCGACGGACTTTCTCGGCGCCCGCTTGTTCCAGCAACTGGAAGATGAAGGCGTGGGCACGGATTTTGTCGTACGCAACGGCAGACGGACGACGGTTTCGCTGGTGGGGCTCGACGCGCGTGGCAGCCCCGACTATTCGTTTTACGGAGTGGGTTCGGCGGACTGTGCTTTGACACCTGAGGACATGCCTGAACTGCCCTCTGAAGTTGCTGCGCTCCACTTCGGATCATACTCGATTGCGGTGTCACCGGTGGCTGATGCCCTCGCCGGGCTGGCCGAGCGGGCCGGGGGTCGGTTTGTCTCGCTTGATCCCAATGTGCGCCCCACGATCGAGCCCGACATGTCGGTCTGGCGTCAGCGCATCGATCGGCTGCGTAAGCACACGGACATGATAAAGGTCAGCCGCGAGGATCTTGGGATGCTCTACCCGGGCGAAGCCGCTGATGCTGTCGCGCTGAGCTGGGTCGCCGATGGCTGCAAGCTCGTCGTGGTGACATCGGGCTCCGCCAACATCGAAGCCTTCCGACCGGATCGTCGGATAGCGATTGCACCTCCGACGGTCGATGTCGTTGATGCGGTCGGTGCGGGGGATGCGTTTCAGGCATCGCTTCTTGCTGGTTTGCAAGCACAGAGTTCGTTCTCCGTTTTACCTGCAGACTTGTCTGACGATGTCCTTCGAACTCTCATTGGTAAAGCTGCCGAGGCCGGGGCGATCACCTGCGGCAGGCGAGGGGCGGATCTGCCCCGGTCCAGTGATTGGATGTAGATTGGTGTTCCAGCTGATATGTGTGTCCAAGAACAAGATGCGTAGGCGTGATCTTCGCGTTCCGCACAGGACGCTCACTGCAAACGTCTTCAGCTAGTTTGGAGCGGGCGATCGGGATCGAACCGACGACATTCAGCTTGGGAAGCTGACGTTCTACCACTGAACTACGCCCGCGCTTCAACATTCAGGTATGGCGCCGGCCCAACTGCGTCAAGCCCGTTCCGGAGCCAGGACGAGTGTGCAGGTCCAGCACGCATTTGTGGCAGCGTCGACCCGGCGTTTGGCCAAACAAGCGCATTGCTCCGCGCATCTAGCTTGCAGACCGCAGCCTTAACCCGTCGGCTGCGTGACGCACCACTTCCGAAATCTGGACAAGCTGCTTCGACATCGGATTTGTCTTCCGCCAGACCATTCCTATTGTGCGAGATGGCTCGGGCGGCGCGAATCGTGCGACAGCAACCGATGCCGATCGAGTTTCGACATCTAGAGCCATCTCCGGGATCAGAGTCACGCCGATACCTGCGCTGACCATCTGAACCAGTGTTGAAAGTGAGCTTCCGTCCAGCATTTCACGAGGCATTGCCGATTGGATGTTGCAGAACGAAAGTGCTTGATCGCGAAAACAATGCCCTTCCTCCAGCAACAGGAGGCGCATCTCGCGCAGCTTAGCTCTGCTTGGAATGGGCTCTCCTTCATCTGAACCGGGCCGCACGAGCACAAAATGCTCCGTGAACAGGGCGGTTTCCGCAAGCGAAGACTCCGATACCGGCAGGGCTACAATCGCTGTATCGAGCCGGCCTTCGGTCAATTCCTGGAGAAGGCGAGGCGTCAGGGTTTCGCGAACATGGATGTCCAACTCGGGATAACTGTGCGCGAGGTTCCGGATGACGCCTGGCAGGAGATACGGCGCGACAGTTGGGATCACGCCTATGCGCAGGCGACCGCCCAGGAGATCCCGCGAGGCTCGGGCGAGATCTCCCAGTTCCTCCACCGAGCGCAAGATGGTGCGAATTCGATCCGCAGCTTCCTCGCCGAAGCTTGTCAATCGCACTTGTCGTGGGCCGCGCTCGAACAGTGTCGCACCTAGTGACTCTTCAAGCTCCTTGATCTGCATTGAAAGTGCGGGCTGTGAAATTGAGCTCGCATCTGCCGCCCGGCCGAAGTGGCCGTGACGTGCCAGTGCATCGAAGTAGCGCAGCTGTTTGAGGGTGATGTTGATCATCAGGCAAACTTATAGCTTCGATCAATTGTTTCAACTTATCCCAATCACATCCATCTGCTATACCCGCTGCAGCGAAGATGAGGATTCGCGGATGCGAGGCGTTCATGGCGCGACGAATATGGACGGCGCGCAAAGCGGTGTATGCGCATCCGCTCGATTTCAGTTTTCGCAGAATTTTGTACGAAATCCGGAAACCACGAGTGAAATCAGCGTTCCGGCCGAACAATCACTGGATACAACAAACACCCGATAGGAGAGACACATGGACGGCGATCTCAAATGCCCATTCACGGGGCGTCTGCATGTCACGAACCGAGACTGGTGGCCGAATCAGCTCAATCTCAAGGTGCTCCATCAGAATGCCGCCCAGTTCAATCCCTTGGGCGAGTCGTTCGACTATGCCGAAGCCTTCAAGTCGCTCGATCTCGATGCGGTGAAGCAGGACATCTACGCTCTTATGAAAACCTCTCAGGACTGGTGGCCAGCGGACTACGGTCACTATGGTCCGCTGTTCATCAGGATGGCTTGGCACAGTGCAGGGACCTATCGCACAATTGACGGTCGTGGCGGCGGCGGTTCAGGGCAGCAGCGCTTTGCTCCGCTGAATTCCTGGCCTGACAACGGTAACCTCGACAAAGCGCGCATCCTGCTGTGGCCGATCAAGCAGAAATACGGACGGAGCCTCTCGTGGGGTGATCTGATGATCCTCGCAGGCAATTGCGCCCTCGAGGACATGGGGTTCAAGACGTTCGGGTTCGGCGGTGGTCGCGAGGACACGTGGGAGCCCGAGGAAGATGTCTATTGGGGTTCGGAGAACGAGTGGCTGGTCACCAGCGACAATCCGAAAAGTCGGTATGCGGGAGAGCGTGACGTCAAGAGTGCGGACGCTGATGCAGCAAAGCTCGAGAACCCGCTTGGTGCGGTGATGATGGGCTTGATCTATGTGAACCCGCAAGGACCGGACGCGGTGCCGGAGCCGCTCGGGTCGGCCCACGATATTCGCGTGACCTTCGCGCGCATGGCCATGAACGACGAAGAAACCGTCGCTCTGGTCGCGGGCGGGCACACTTTCGGGAAAGCACACGGCGCGGGCCCCGAAAGCCATGTTGGTGCCGAGCCTGAGGGCGCGCCTCTCGAGGCGATGGGGCTGGGCTGGCTCAGCAGCTACAATTCGGGCAAGGGCGTGGATACCATCACGTCGGGTATCGAGGGTCCGTGGACACCTGATCCGATCAAGTGGGACATGGGATATTTCGATGTTCTGTTCGGCTATGAGTGGGAGCTGACCAAGTCGCCTGCAGGTGCGTGGCAGTGGCAGCCCAAGGACCTGAAGGACGAGGACCATGCTCCGCAGGTCGACGGTTCCGGGGAGAAGGTCACGCTCATGATGACCACCGCCGATATGGCGATGAGAATGGACCCGGCCTACGAGAAAATCTCCCGACGCTTCCACGAGAATCCCGACGAGTTTGCAGATGCCTTTGCCCGCGCGTGGTTCAAGCTGACTCACCGCGACATGGGCCCCCGGGTTCGCTATCTCGGCAACGAGGTGCCGTCAGAGGAGCTGATCTGGCAGGATCCGATCCCGGCCGGTACGACGCTGTCCGACGCTGAAGTTGCAGACCTGAAGTCGAAGATCGCGGCATCGGGCTTGAGCATTGCTCAGATGGTGACGACGGCGTGGGCTTCGGCCTCGACCTACCGCGGCTCGGATATGCGTGGTGGTGCCAATGGCGCGCGCATCCGCCTTGCCCCGCAGAAGGACTGGGACGCGAACCAACCAGCTGAGCTATCTAAGGTGCTTGGCGTGCTCGAAGGTATTCAGAGCGCATCCAGTGCATCTGTATCCATGGCAGACCTGATCGTATTGGCCGGCAATGTTGGCGTCGAACAGGCGGCCAAGGCGGCGGGCCAAGACGTAACCGTGCCGTTCACATCCGGTCGCGGCGATGCCAGCCAGGAGCAGACCGATGTCGAAAGCTTCGGCGTGCTCGAACCCAAGGCTGACGGGTTCCGCAACTATCTCGCCGATGATTTCGCGATCTCGGGTGAAGAGCTTCTCGTCGACAAAGCACAGCTTCTGGGTCTCACTGCGTCAGAGATGAGTGTGCTGGTCGGCGGACTGAGGGTTCTGGGGGCGAACCATGGTGGATCTAGCAACGGAGTCTTCACCGACCGTCCCGGGCAGCTGACAAACGACTTCTTCGCGAATGTGCTCGATATGGGCACGACGTGGAAGGCGGCATCGGCTGCAGAAGATGTCTTCGAAGGTCGGGACCGCGCCACGGGTGATCTGAAATGGACTGGCACCCGCGTCGACCTGATTTTCGCGTCGAACTCGCAACTGCGTGCGATCTCGGAGGTCTACGGCTGCACCGATGGTCACAACAGCTTTGTGACGGATTTCGTGGCAGCGTGGACGAAGGTCATGAATGCCGACCGGTTCGACATCGCCTGACTTTTGGAGTTTGGACCGGACAGGTTCTGTGTCCGGTCCTTCTCATCCACTGCATGCGTCCGTGGGGCGGCAGACCAGAAAGTGTTTGCCGCCCCACTCTTCCTCCATCGTGAGGGCCGCCCAATTGCCGCTTCGGTGACGCTGCCGCGAACCACCAAGTGTCGAACGTTGCGCGCTTCCTAAGGAACGTCTGCACCCTGCGGATCGCGGGCTCCATTTTGAGACACGCCTGGTTCAAAATCCGGCGTGGGCGGCAGCCGGACGATGCTCTTGGAGTTGCCGATAGCCTCACGCCGCACGCCGATGTTGAGCTTCGACTATGAGAGCTGCAAGCCGATATGCACCGTGGGCCATCTTCGTAAACGGTGTCAGAACAAAGAGGCTCAGGACGGTGCCCAAATGCAGTGCGAGCAGCAATGGAAGGGCCAAGGTGCCGCCAAATACATAAAGGGCGAGGCCACTGGTAGCGACGAGAAAAAGCAACAGCAAGAAGCCCATTTCGCCACCCCAGCATGTAGGGTCTCCGAGATTTCGGTCTGCACGGACTTTCAACGAACCCAGCCAGACCGATCCAATCATCATCAGCAGACCACCCGGGACGCCCAGCAATTTGGGGAGGGACCAGAACGGATACGGAGCTGGGGCATCGAAGAGATAATGCAGCACAGTTGCCGATGACGTTGAGGCAAAGCAAAGCAAAAACCCATACATCACCGCTTGATGGGCAAGCCGTCGGGAATGAGAGAAACGGTCTTCGTCTTCGAAGTTGCAACCGTCTCCATGACCGCCCGACAAATTCTTCATTGATGCCGCCGCCTTGCCTGCTTCGATGAGATCGGCAGTTCGGATGACATCGCCTCCGACCGATCTCCAGTAGCGACGTACGCCGATCGCGAGGCAGAGCAGCGGGAGAAAGAATGCAGGAAGGAAGATGGTCACCATCGCGCTGTGGGACAGCAGCGCATAGAAACCATCGCCGTTGGTCTGAGCCCCGATCGCGCGCATCGCCCAAAGGATGATGGCGAAGCCCAGGACGGAGGCTACGGCAATCGCGACACCGCTGCGCTGGAAGAGCTTCGCAAGGGCCGCGGGGTAGGCGTAGGTCTCCCAGCTGTCCTGGCGCAGCTCGGCAAGCGCCTTTGGCAGGTTCAGAGCGAACTCATGCGGGTCCGTGTACTGGCAGGCGTAGTAGCAGCTTCTGCAATTGTGGCAGAGGTTGGCCAGCTGAGTGAGCGATGCCTCGGAGAAGGCCCGTTCACGGTGGAGCGCTGGGAAGACGGCGCAATAGCCTTCGCAGTACCGGCAGGCATTGCAGATTTCCGCCTGCCGGCGGACTTCCTGCACGATATCACTTTGCATAGGCCGCTGCCTCCCGGCCCGCAATTCGCCCGAACACGGTTCCAATCGTCATGCCGAAGCCGGCGAGATAGCCTTTGCCCAAGATTGATCCCGCCATGGTCTCTCCTGCGGCCCAGAGGTTCTCGACAAGACCGCTCGCGGTGCTGCACTGGGCAGTCGCCGTCACCCGAAGCCCTAGATAGGTGAAAGTTACACCCGTACGCAGTTCGTAGCCGTGAAAGGGCGGCTGCGAGATCGGACGCGCCCAGTTGGACTTTGGTGGTTCCAGGCCAACTGTTGCGACCCCATCGAGTTCTGTCGGACGAAAGTCCGATGTATCTCCGCACGCCTCGTTGAATGACGCCACGGTCTCACGCAGCTTTTCGCCAGGCAGCCTGAGCTTGCCGGCAAGTTCATCGATCGACATGGCGGTCGTTGGAGGGAACACCGAGGGCATGAACAGCTCCAGGGATTTCGAGTCGATGATCGCATAGCCGACCTGTTCTGGTTGCTCAGCAACCAGTCGGCCCCAAATGGCGTAGCGTTTGGGCCAGAGATCCTCTCCCTCGTCGTAGAACCGCTCCGCATTCCTGTTGACCACCACTGAGAAGGGTACGCAATCCAGCCTGGTTGCAATGCCACCATCGAATTTTGGGGCACGTCCGTCGATGGCCACGGCGTGGCATTGCGTCGGATCGCCGACCGACTGTACTCCCTGCTCGAGAAGATCCGCCAGAACCACCCCACGGTTGAAGGGAGTGCCGCGGATGAGAAAGTTCTTCGCGGCCGGTCCCCACGCGCGGGTAAGCCAATCGATATCCGCCTGGAAACCGCCGGACGCAACCACGACTGCCTTCGGGGACACCTGAGCGTCTTGACCATTGCAGGTATAGTCAATCCTGACGATCCGGTTCTCCTGAAGTTCGAGATGTGTGACACCGGCTTCATACCGCACGTCCACGCCCAGACGTTCAGCCGTGCGGTAGTAGGCGTTCACCAGCGACTTTCCTCCACCCATGAAAAAGGCGTTCGTGCGCGCAAGCGAAAGCGACCCCGAAAGCGATGGTTGAAAGCGTACGCCCCGTGCTTCCATCCAACTGAGGCAACCCTCTGAATTGCGAATGACCATACGAGCGAGTTGCTCATCGGTTTCGCCGCCGGTCACCTTGAACAAGTCCGAGAGATATTCGTCTTCATCGTAGCTGTCGACTAGTACGGACAAGGGTTCGGAGTGCATGCATCGGAAGTTCCGGGTGTGACGTGAGTTGCCACCTCGGTAGGGTTTGGGAGCGGATTCCAGGATCAGCACCCTTGCGCCTGCCTCCGCTGCCGTGATTGCAGCACAAAGTGCGGCGTTGCCGCCACCGACGACCGCAATGTCATACTCTGCCGACACGCAACTCTCCTCTTCCTGGTGAGGCCTAGCGGATGAGGTGCCTCTGGATCAACAACTGGAATGGCACGCAAGATAGCGCCGCGCCACGGGAGTCACGCATGGAAATTGGGCGGGGATCAGTTGACGTGCATTTGAGATGACTTTTGCCGGCGGGTTCCAGTTCTGGACGGGAATGTCGGCGGCTGCAACTCACGGGTTGCTACGCTCAATGTTTCTCCATTGCGGTTGAGGAACGTCTGTTCGGATCGCGCCAAGGGGTGTGCGTCTCGCGGCCGACTTCGACATGCATGCATCAGATGTTGACATTCCAGAGCCGTTGGGCTCGCAATCGAGACTTCAATCAAAGTTCCGTGGATGTCATGGGCATCCAGGTCGTGTTTGGTGCCGGAAAAAGGGAGAAAACCATGAGGAAATTCATTGCAGTGGCTGCGGTTGCAGCACTGGGTGCTGGTAGCGCTGCGGCTGAGCAACAGTTCATCTCGATCGGCACCGGTGGCGTGACCGGTGTCTACTATCCGACGGGCGGTGCGATTTGCCGTCTGGTCAACAAAGATCGGAAGGAGCACGGCATCCGTTGCTCGGCCGAGTCCACTGGTGGTTCGATCTACAACATCAACACCATCCGGGCGGGAGAACTCGAGTTTGGTGTGGCCCAGTCAGACTGGCAGTTTCATGCCTACAACGGCACCTCGAAGTTCGAAGATGCAGGTAAGTACGAAGATCTTCGGGCCGTCTTCTCGGTTCATCCCGAGCCGGTCACGATCATTGCACGCGCTGATGCTGGTGTGTCGAATGTGACCGACCTCAAGGGTAAGCGCGTGAACATCGGCAATCCCGGCTCGGGTACCCGTGGCACCTGGGAGGTCATGGAAGCGGCAATGGGATGGGAGCGCTCGGATCTCAAGCTTGCGGCCGAAATGAAATCCGCCGAGACCGGACAGGCGGTCTGCGACAACAAGATCGACGCCTATTTCTGGCTGGTGGGCCACCCGTCCGCACTGACGCAGGAATCGCTGGCGTCCTGCGACGCGGTTCTGGTGAATGCAACCGGCGAGGCCATCGATAAGCTCGTCGCCGACAATCCCTACTATCGGACCGCCACCATTCCGGCGGGCATGTACGGCGACAATCCTGACATTACCACATTTGGCGTTGGCGCCACCTTTGTGTCGTCAGCACAGGTGCCCGATGAAGTCGTGTACACAGTCGTCAAGGCGGTGTTCGAGAACTTTGAGCAATTCACCGGCCTGCACCCCGCCTTCGCCAACCTGAAAGAGGAAGAGATGATCAAGGACGGTATCTCCGCCCCTCTGCATCCGGGTGCTGTGAAGTACTACAAGGAACGCGGTTGGATGTGATGCCGCTCGACCGGAGAAGGCTGAGAAATTTTCAGACGGCTGATCGTCCTCACTTCAATCTAGGCTGAGGACCCATGACAAGACCGGGGCGGGCACATCCGCCCCGGATTGCCCGACAAGAAAACCAAAATGAAACCGCGAGGGGGCGCTGACCAGATGCGAGAGCCAATCCACGTCGACCCAAAGACACAAGTCGAGGATATGGAGGCCAGCAATCTGGACCAGTTCACGGCCACTGACTCAGGTGGGCGCCAGCCAGAAGGGTGGCAACGCCAGGCCATTCTGATCATTGCGTTTATCTGGGCGTGCTTTCAGCTCTACATCGCCTCGAACGTTCCATTCTGGCTGACGGAAACGCTTGGGGTGAACGTGACCATGCCGTCGTCGGAAGCCCGGCGCGTGCACCTCGCCTTCGCGTTGCTGCTGGCGGCAATGGCGTTCCCTCTGTTCAAGTCATCACCTCACAACCGCATTCCCGCGTACGACTGGGTGCTTGCGATCCTTGGTGTTGCGGTGTGCCTCTATGCCATTGTCAACAAGGACGGCATTTCGGTCAGGGCTGGCCTGCCCACCACAACTGACCTCGTTGTCTCGACGGTTGGAATGATGATTGTGGCGACCGCGGTGTTCCGCGCTCTGGGTTTGCCACTTCTGATCGTTGGTGGGCTGTTCATTCTGTATTGCTTCTTCGGAGACGCCGATTGGCTTCCCGACGCGATGCAATGGAAGGGCGCCTCGTACGGGAAGGCGATGTGGCACTACTGGATGCAGGACGAAGGTGTCTTTGGCGTGGCACTGAAGGTCTCTGCCGAGCTCATTTTTCTCTTCGTGCTGTTCGGTGCGATTCTGGAGAAGGCTGGCGCAGGCAACTACTTCATCAAGATCGCCTTCGCATTGCTCGGTCACCTGCGGGGTGGGCCCGCGAAAGCCGCTGTTGTGGCATCTGCTATGTCCGGACTTTATTCCGGCTCCTCGATTGCCAACACGGTGACGACCGGAACATTCACAATCCCGTTGATGAAGCGCACCGGCTTCTCACCGGAAAAAGCCGGCGCGGTCGAAGTCGCGTCATCGACCAACGGCCAACTCACTCCCCCGGTTATGGGGGCCGCGGCTTTCCTGATCGCTGAATTCACGGGCGTCGCTTACACAGACATCATCAAGCACGCGCTCGTCCCGGCGCTGGTGAGCTACATTGCGCTCGTTTACATCGTCCACCTCGAGGCGCTGAAGCTCGACCTGCAAGGCCTGCCAAAGCATCCGTCGACTCGCAGTCTGGCGCAGAAGCTGATCGGGTTCCTGACAGGGTTCCTGTTCATGGTCATGCTGACTGCCGCCGTCTACTTCGGTCTCGGTTGGATCAAGGAGGCAATGCCGGAGAACGCATTTCTCATTGTATCGGTGGGCGTTGGTGCGGCGTATCTCTGGCTGTTATGGGTGGCGTCGCGACGACCTGATCTGCAAGTTGACGATCCGAATGCGCCCATAACCGAATTGCCTCCCGTCGGAGAGACAGCAAAGACTGGGTACTACTACATTCTGCCGATCGTTGTTCTGATCTGGTGCATCGTGGTGGAGCGTCTTTCTCCATCGCTGTCAGCTTTCTGGGCAACCATCGCGATGATCCTGGTTGCGCTCACGCAGCACCCGTTGAAGGCGCTGATGCGCGGACAAGCCAGCTCGGTGATCTCGGGTTTCACGCGTGGCGTGTCCGAATGGATCGATGGAATGATCTCGGGTGCTCGAAACATGATCGGCATCGGTGTCGCAACGGCAGCCGCCGGCATCATCGTCGGGACCGTTTCATTGACCGGAATGCACCAAATCATTGCTGAGGTGATCGAGTATCTTTCCGCGGGCTCGTTGATCGTGCTGCTCTTGCTGGTTGCGGTGATGAGTCTTGTGCTCGGAATGGGTCTCCCGACAACGGCCAACTACATTGTCGTCTCGTCATTGATGGCACCAGTCATCGTTATCGTTGGTGCGAAAACAGGCTTGGTGGTTCCGCTGATTGCCGCCCACCTCTTCGTCTTCTACTTCGGCATTCTTGCCGATGATACGCCACCGGTTGGACTTGCCGCGTTCGCGGCGGCAGCCATCTCGCAGGGCGATCCGATCAGGACCGGTGTCCAGGGTTTCATGTATGACATCCGCACCGCACTTCTGCCCTTCCTGTTCATCTTCAACACCGAACTGCTGTTGATCGATGTCTCGCCATTGAAGGCAATCATCGTTTTCGCGGTCGCAGTGGTCGCAATGATGTTGTTTGCGGCGGCAACACAGGGCTACTTCCTGGCGCGCAACAAGATTTGGGAGACGGTGATGCTCCTCGTTGTGGCGTTCACACTCTTCCGACCTGGCTATTGGCTCGACCAGGTGTGGCCCGAGTTTGAAACCCGCCCGGGGACCGAACTCGTGCAAATTGCGGACGCCGCGCAGGCGGGTTCGCAGTTGAGGATCACGGTGGAAGGTCCGGACTTCAACGATCCAGACAAGACAATCAAGTCGGTGCTGATCACGCCGATCGATGAGGCAGGCGCTGGAGCTGCTCAGCTTGAAGCACAAGGCATCCTGACAGCGCAAGTCGACGGTGTTCTCGCCATGGAGGAGCCGCTATTCGGCACACCCAACGAAAAGCTGGGCCAAGTGTTTGACTACTACGGCGATGCCCCGGTCGTGGTCAGCCAGGTACAAGTTCCAAACGAGCGTCTGCCTAAGGAGATTTTCTACCTGCCAGCTCTCGCGTTGCTGGGCCTGGTCATTCTGCTTCAGCGGCGGCGGCAGACCAAACCGGCATTCTAGCTGAGGTCAAGACGTCCGCTCTTGGGCCGTTGTGCCAAACATGGCATCGTCGGTGCTTGGTCTTCAAGCCTCAGCGATAGATCAGTTCGACCAACCCCAGCGGCACGATCGGGACGTAGGTCACGATCAACAACAGAGCGAAAAGCAAGATGATGAACGGCACGTTGGTGCGGGTGGTCGCCCAGATGTCGGTTCGTGCGATTGAGCACGCGGTGGCCAGCACGCTTGCAACCGGCGGGGTTTGCTGGCCGATGGCGATGTTCAATGTCAGGATGATGCCGAACTGGACAGGATCGACCTGAAGCTCTCTGACGAGCGGCATCACAATCGGCACGATCAGTATGATGGCAGCTGCGCCGTGCAGCACCATGCCGAGTATCAGCAGCATCACGTTGAGCATCATGAGCACCACGATGCGGTCGTCCGACACCGAGGTGATCCACTTCGCGAACCGCTGAGGGATCTCGATTTCAGTGAGATAGAGACCCAAAACCCCTGAAGTCGCCACCAACAACATCACCGCGGCGGTTTGAGTTACCCCCTCCAGCAGGGCGCTGTGGAGTTCGTGCAGATGGATTTCCCGGTACCAGAAGGCACCGATCACCAAGGCTGTAACGACTGCGAGACCAGCGCCTTCTGTCGCCGTCACGATGCCACCGAAGATTCCGCCCAGAATGACAACAGGCAGCAAGAGTGCAGGACCTGCGTCGATGAATGCACGCCATAACCGGGGCAACGAGAACTGGTCCTCGCGCGGAAGATCATAGCGCACCGCAAACCAATAGCAGAGGCAGAGCATCAGGAATCCACCCAACAAACCGGGGATGATGCCGGCCACAAAGAGCTGCACGATCGACGTGTCCGAGAGTGCTCCGTAGACGATCATCGGGATCGAAGGCGGTATGATGATCGCGAGTGATGCCGATGATGAGGTCACCGCGGCGGCGAAAGTTGCGCGGTACTTCTTTCTTTTCATTTCGGGGATGATCACCGATCCGATGGCGGCGACATCGGCGACCGCCGAGCCGGAGATCTCGGCGAAGAAGAGCGAAACCCCGACGTTGACCATGGCCAGACCGCCGCGGATGAAGCCGATCAGTGCCGACGTGAAATCGATCAACCGGCGCGAGATGCCGCCCGTGTTCATCAGTGCGCCAGCAAGAATGAACAGCGGTATGGCTATCAGTGGAAAATTCGTGGCGGCATCGAAAATTTTCAGCGCCGCATCATAGAAGCCAAACAAGCCCTTGTCTGCCCATATGCCAACCAGAGCAACGGCACATATCGACACCGCGATTGGCACGTTGATGGAGATAAGAACCGCCAACAACAGGATGAGCAGCACTGCTTCCATCAGCGGCGTTCCTTCGTAGCTTCCGCCTTTGCGATTTCTTCAGCGATCTCTTCATCTTCTGCACTGCGGCCAGCGATCAGACGGCGTACTGCATCCGGGGTCGAAAGGATTTGCGCAAGTATGAACAGCAAGGCCCCGATGGGAACCACGGCTTGTGTGAACGAAAGTGGCACCCAGTCCAGCGAGACAAGAGTTTCGGATCCGAACACCTTTAGTACAAACCATCCCGCATAGGCGAGGATGCCCAGTACAATGTAGACAACAGTTTCTCCGATTGTGAACAAGGCCAGCCGCAACGGCATCGGACACACGACCAGCAACCCCTCGAAGCCGAGATGGCGTCGTCTCAAGGCAGCATATGCAGCGCCGTAGAATGTGATCCAAGCGAGCAGCACCGAGGCCACTTCATCGTACCAGATGAACGAGGAGTTGAAGACCTTGCGCGCGATCACGGCGGACACGACCACCCCGGCAAGCGTGAGCAGCAAGCCGACCGTGATAACTTCCAGCAAACGCTGGAGCCATGTCGAGACCATGCGCATGGCGCGATATGCGGGGCGACTTGTCGCCCCGCGCCTAGTGTCAGGAACCGCTCGCCAGCGAGATTGCCTTGTCGATCATCTCCTGACCGCCTTCGACTTCGCTGGCGAAAGCTTTGTAAATCGGCTGCGATGCTTCGACGAATGCGGCCCGATCGGCCTCGTTGAAGGTCATGCCTGCGTCGATCAGCTTCTGACGCAGTGCGTCGTCCGCTGCAGACCCCTTTTCTCGTGCCCAGCCTGACATTTCGCGGGCGGTGTCTTCCAGCACCGTTCGGATGTCCGCGTCGAGACCGTCATAGACCGCTTTGCCCATTGTTGGGTAGGCCGGTGAGTAGACGTGGCCGGTTTTCGAGAGATACGTCTGAACCTCGTTCAGCTTGGCCGAGTTGATATTGGTGTAGGGGTTTTCCTGCCCGTCGATGACGCCCGTCTGAAGGCCAGTGAACACCTCGGAAAAGCTCATCGGTGTCGGGTTCGCACCCCAAGCTTCGAACATCTTTACACGCCAAGTGGATTTGGGCGTGCGGATCTTCACGCCTTCTAGGTCCGCCGGTGTGTTTATGGGGCGGGTGTTGTTGGTGATGTGGCGCACACCGTTCTCCCAGACGGCCAGGACCTTGTAGCCATCATCCTCGACAGTGGGGGCGATTTGCGGCCAGAAGATTTCTTGCTCGATCCGGCCAACATGATCGCGGTCCGCAACAAGAAACGGCATGTCGAAAACTGCAAACTCGTCCGAGATGGAAGCCATGATCGACGATGGCAGGGCGATGTGCACAGTGCCGAGCTTCAGCTTCTGCATCAGGTCTTTGTCTTTTCCGAGCTGGCTCGAGTCGAAAAGTTTGACGGTCGCCTTGCCCGCAAGCCGCTCGTTCGCGAGGCGCGTAAATTCAGCGGCCGTTTCTTGTTGCAGTGAGCCGGGCGTCGCCGAGATGCCAAAGACAATTTCCTGTTCGGCGTGGGCGGTGTTCGCCAATGCCAGGGCCGCCAATCCGGTCAGCGCCGCTTTGATCGAGAACTTCATTTTTCCTCCCATTTTTTGGATTCTTAGTCCGACGTGATGTGTTTGTTCAGCACCATCCCTATGGCTGAGCGCCGAGCCTCCTCGGTCGCGAGCTGCGCTCCGGATGCGCCTGCCAGCTTCGCCGCAAGCAGCAGCGCGTTCTTGGTGGCTTGTGGGTTTGCTATCCCTTCACCGGCGATGTCATACGCGGTGCCATGTGCTGGCGTGGCGATCCAGAATGGAAAGCCGCCAATGAGAGTGACGCCACGATCGAAACCGATCAGTTTCATCGCGATCTGTCCCTGGTCGTGGTACATGGACAAAACCACATCGAATTCGCCGTTGAAGGCACGCAGATAGACGGTGTCTGAAGGGAGAGGCCCGATCACGTTTATCTGGTGTTGCTGCGCCCGGCGCACGGCCGGGGCGATGATCTCTTCTTCTTCATGACCGAAATTTCCGCCATCACCCGCGTGGGGGTTAAGTGCCGCGACCGCAATGCGCGGACGCGGACAACCTGCGCCCTGCATGGTCGTGTCGGTTAGCTTGATCCGCTCAAAGATTTTGTCAGCAGACAGATTGCCCGCGACTTCACTGAGGGGCACATGGCTCGTCACGCGGGCGTTCCAAAGTTCATCGAGAACATTGAACTCCGAGCCCTCGGCTTCCGTACAGATAGTTTGCTGAATGAAGCCGATTTCATCTACAAAGTCGGGCTTTGCCAGGCGCATTGCGTGCTTGTTGAATGGCGTGAAGCACACTGCGTCCGCGCCACCTTGACGACAGATGGTGAGCGCCGCGGCAAAATTCTGCAACGCGGCACCACCTGTGGCTGCGCTTGCCTCGCCAATCTTCACAGAACCCGGATCGAGGTTCTCGATATCGAGAATCTCTTCAGCGTCGAGCTCGACTGTCACGTTGGCTTGTGCCTCTCCCTGAGCGAGCTGGCGATGATCCCCGATTACCAAGAAACGCGCCGCTGCACGGACCTCCTCATCTGCGAGGACTTTCGCTGCCAATTCAGCTCCGATCCCTGCGGCATCGCCCAGAGCCAGCGCAAGCGTAGGGCGTCTGAGCGTGTTGCTGCTGAGGCTTGCCGTGCTCTGATCCATGTATATTGTATACAATATGCAGGCTGCGCCCCGTCAAGGTTCCATCGAGCCAATAGAGCGGAAACCTCTGCACGAGCTCGTTGCGGGCCGTGTGCGTGACATGATCATCGAAGGTCATCTGATGCCGGGTGCTCACGTCAACGAGTCGCGCCTGTGCGCCGAACTCGGTGTGTCACGTACCCCTATGCGCGAAGCGATCCGAATGCTGGCAGGAGAGGGGCTCATCTTGCTTCGCCCAGGTCGCAGCACACAGGTGCGTTCTTTTACCACGGACGAAGTGCGCGATATGCTCGATGTGATCGCGGAGCTTGAGGCACTTGCTGGGCATAAGGTCTGCGCTGCCGCAACGGATGCGCAAATCAGCGACATACTCGACACCCACGGGAGAATGCTCGACCACTACCTGGCCGGTGAACGCCTAACCTACTACAAGCTGAACCAGCAAATTCACTCGATGATCGTGGAGGCTTCTGGCAGCACAACATTGGCTGAATTTCACGGATTGCTACAATCCCGAATGAAAAGAATTCGTTTCGTGGGCAACAGTGCGCCAGAGAAGTGGCGCAGCGCAGTCCGGGAGCACGAGGAGATGATCGAGGCCCTGAGGATTCGGAATGGGGATGCGCTTGCTGAAGTTCTTCGCCGGCACATTCGCAACACGTTTGACCGGGTCGTTGGATCAATCTGAGATGCCGAAACTGCTCTGGCTGAGCCTGTTATCGAACGCTATCCGCGCAACGCTCGAGGATGTCTAGAGTTCTGCGCCTTCGGGCAGAGCGATCTCGGCGGGCGGCTCCATTGCTCCAGTCATGATCGCAACCGCATCCGACATCGAAAAGTCCTGTGGGCGCACAACAGCGTGTCTCTGGCTGAGCCTGTGGATGTGAATGCGATCCGCGACCTCGAAGACATGCGGCATGTTGTGGCTGATTAGGACGATTGGCATGCCACGCGCTTTCACATCCTGGATCAGTTCGAGGACCCGTCGGCTTTCCTTCACACCTAGTGCGGCCGTGGGCTCATCCATGATCACGAATTTGGATGCAAAGGCCGCCGCTCTTGCGACCGCAACGCCTTGCCTCTGTCCGCCTGAGAGCGTTTCGACAGCCTGGTTGATCGACTGAACCGTCATCAGACCCAGTTCTGAGAGCTTGTCACGCGCGAACTCTCGCATCCTCCGCTTGTCGAGCATTCTGAAGACCGAGCCGAGCGCACCCTCTCGATAGATTTCTCTACCGAGAAACATGTTGTCCACGATGGAGAGTGCGGGGGACAGCGCGAGGTTCTGATACACGGTCTCGATCCCAGCGTTCCGCGCATCAATCGGTGAAGCAAACGTGATGGGCTGCCCGTCGAGCTCCAAGATTCCTTCGTCGGGCTGGACCGCACCGCAAAGCGATTTGACCATGGTTGACTTACCAGCACCGTTGTCGCCAATGACGGCAAGAACCTCGCCGGGAAACAGCTCGAAGTCAGCGCCGTTCATCGCGACAACACGGCCGTAGCGTTTGGTCAGCCCGCGGCCCCGGATCACAGGTCGAACACTCAAGCGGTAACCCTCCTGATCCACTGGTCCATCGCCACAGCTACGATGATCAGCAAGCCGACTGCGAACGTTTGCCAGAGCACATCCACTCCTGCGAGCTTGAGGCCCGAGCGAAACACGCCCACGATCAGGGCGCCAAAGAGTGTTCCGAAAATCGCACCACGTCCGCCAAAGAGCGAGGTGCCGCCGATCACCACGGCCGTGATTGCATCGAGATTGCCCTCGTAGAAGCTCTGAGGTGACGCCGAGCCAACTCGACCGATCGCTGCCCAGCCACCGAGTGCACAGAGGAAGCCTGCAGCGCCATAGACCGAAATGAGAATACGATCCGTATTGATGCCGGAGAGCTCGGCTGCGTCCTTGTCGTCGCCGACGGCGTAAACTGCTCGCCCCCAGCCGGTCCAGTTCAACGCATACCAGAGCACCACAAAAACGCCGAGCATCAAGAAGGATCCTAGGGTGAACTGCGCTCCGAGCATCTCGATGCGGATTGCGAAAAGTTTGAGAAGTGGTGCAGTGGCGTCAATATCCTGACTGCGAATGGTCTCGGATTCCGAGTACCAAAGATTGAGGGCGAAGAAGACCGACCATGCGCCGAGCGACGCGATGAAGGGAGGGAGTCTTAGTTCCAGAGACGGCCGCGCGACGTACCATCCGCAGGCGAGCGCACCGAGAAGACCGGCCGGCACGACGTAAATTACGGACGCACCCAGTTGCAGCAGCACAACCCAGAGTAGGATGCAGACCGCGATTGGCACCAGCCGGGCCCGCGTCACAAGAAGCCCGTTGAAGAGGCCGCATGAGAACCCGACCAGCAAGCCGATGATGATTGCGAGTAGGGTCGGCATGTCTGCTTGGACCGACAGGCGTGCCATCACCATGTAGCTGAGCACCATGATCGCGGCGACCGAGAGATCGATTCCGGCCGTCAGGATCACGAGGGTCTGTGCAGCGCCCAGTATGCCAATGATCGTGACCTGCTGGATGATCAGCGACATGTTGAAGGGAGAGAAGAAGTTGTTCGCGATCACACCAAATATGGCGCAGCTGAACAGTAGGACCATCACGGGAGCAGCGGTCGGGTTGGCGTGAAGAAAGTGATGAAACCGACCCAGAAGCGAGGTGTCGTGGCTCTCGAATGCTGCGATTTCGGATGGTGTTTTGTCTAAGACGGCTTCGAACTCCCTCTGCGTGTTTCGCACGTCTGTCCCGCCCTTGCCATCACTGGACATGGGTCCCTCTCCGTTTCATGCCTTGGAGGTGCGGCTGCGCAATTAAACACAGCCGCGCTGCCTGGATCAGGTCCCCTATCCCCAGCAGAGCTTTAGAGCTTCGTCGGAGGTGATGGAGGGAATTCCGTCAATCGGCTTGTCGGTCACCAATTCAACGCCGGTGTTAAAAAAGTCGAGCCCCTCGGTCGTCTCCGGCTTGTTCCCGGATTTTGCGAACTCAACCACAGCTTCGAGCCCCATTGATGCCATTCGAAGCGGGAACTGCATCGAGGTTGCGCCAATAACGCCATCCTTGACGTTCTGCACGCCCGGGCAGCCGCCATCGACCGAGACGATGAGGACCTGGCTTTCCAATCCGAAGGACTTCAAGGCTTCGTAAGCGCCGGCCGCGGCGGGCTCGTTGATTGTGTGGATCACATTGATGCCCGAGTCCTTCTGGAGGAGGTTCTCCATTGCCGTGCGCCCACCCTCTTCGGAACCTGCGGTGACATCTCCGCCAACCATGCGGGGATCGTCCTCATCGTACATCTTCTTGACGTCTTTAACGTCAACGCCAAAACCCTCCAGAAAGCCTTGATTTCGCAAGACGTCGACAGTGATCTGGGATTCGGAAAGATCGAGTGTGGCGATCTTTGCCGTTGCCGTGTCGCCCATCGTGGCGGCCGCCCATTTTCCGATCAGTTCACCCGCGAGAAAGTTGTCGGTGGCGAACGTAATGTCGGCGCTGTCGATGGGATCGAAAGGTGTATCAAGCGCGATGACCAGAACACCAGCTTCCCGCGCGCGACGTACCGTATCGGCCAACCCGGCAGGATCGGATGGCGTGATGAGGATGCCCTTTGCGCCTGCGGCCACCAACGACTCGATGGCTTCGATCTGCGCCTCATTGTCCCCGTCGTACTTGCCAGCAAAGCTTCGCAGTTCAACTCCCAGCTCATTGGCCCTCTCTTGAGCGCCTTCGCGCATCTTCACGAAGAAGGGATTGGTGTTTGTCTTGGTGATGAGCCCGACCAGAATGCCTTCAGCGGTGGCGGTTGTGGCTGCTGTTCCCAGTGCGATCGCACAAACGGCAGACAGAAGTTTCCTAGATGTTTTCACGGTTTCCTCCCGGGGTGTTCTCGAGCGGCGCTTGGGTTCAATGCCCTTGACGTTGCGTTCCGCTTCACAACCCTAGCGGGTCCAATCTGATGTCAATATATAAACCAACTTGATTTATTTATCGGTGGGTGCCAGCTTCATATTGCGCGGCGTCGCGTGCTGCGAAGTCAGCGAAAGTTTCGAATGGTCCGGTCGCCTTCTCTAAGCAGGATGAATGTTCCAAGCTCAGGCAGCGCTCTCAATCTTCCGAGAAGTTACAATGAGCGCTTGGTGCTGTCGCACATTCGGCGTGCCTCCCAGCTGCCCAAGGCCAGCCTGGCGCGATTGACCGGCCTCTCTCCAACCGCGGTGACCGGGATCGTAAGGAATCTAGAGGCCGACGGCTTGCTTCAAAGTGGTCAGCCTCAGCGCGGGAAGGTCGGCCAGCCTTCGGTCCCCTTTGCATTGAATCCGGACGGTGCGCTCTCGCTGGGTCTCAAGATCGGGCGACGCAGCGCTGAGATTGCGCTGCTCGATGCAGCCATGTGTTCGCGCGGACAAGAAGAAATTTCCTATCGGGTTCCTGAGCCTGACCGGTTCGTGGAGTTTTTCGCCAGTGCACACCGCCGCCTGCTTCCCAGCCAGGCAATCGAGCGACTGGTTGGGCTGGGCGTGGCGATGCCTACGGAAATTTGGTCTTGGGCGGAAGAGGCCGGGATGTCCGACAGGACGCTGGATCAATGGCGGACATTTGATCTCGCCGGCGTCTGTGCGGATATCTTGCCCGCACCCGTCACTCTGGTGAACGACGCCACGGCCGCCTGTGCGGCCCAGCTTGCACTCGATCCTCCCTCAGCTGAGACAGACGGTGGTCCGGCAGCTCTCAGTTTTGTGTACTTCTTCGTCGGCTGGTTCATTGGTGGTGGCGTGGTCTTAAACGGGGAACTCTTTGAAGGGGCAAGCGGCAACGCGGGCGCACTTGGATCGATGTTGGTGGCGGCGCCTGATCATGCTGAGCCTGTCCAGCTCATCCGGACCGCTTCGCTATACCGCCTCGAGAGGGAGCAGCGAGCAAAGTTGCCTGCCTCAGAACTTCCGTTTGGCAAGATCAGCTTCTCGGAGGGGACGGAGATCGAGCAGTGGATTGAAGGGGCCTCGGCTGGCATAGCGCAAGCCATCGCTGCGTCGACGGCGCTTGTGGACTGCAATGTTGCAGTCATCGATGGATCGTTCCCCGATTCCGTGCGTGCTCGGATCGTAGCCCGCACGATCGAGCGATTTGCTTCCCTCGATCGCCAGGGGCTTCGTCACGTTACCATTCGAGAAGGGTCATTGGGACGTGGCGCGAGATCGATAGGTGCCGCATGCATTCCAATGTTGGCGGCTCTTGCCGTTGATGGGGCGAGTGTCCTGCAAGCAGTCAAAGGCAACGGCACGCAAACTGACCGACCCGGGACCATTGGACACGCGTCACCGCAGACACAGGCAGACGGAAAATGAAAAGGTCGCAGATCAACGAGATTTTACGCGCTGGTGATGAGTTCATCAAATCGTTCGGGTTCAAACTGCCACCCTTCGCGTACTGGACGCCAGAACAGATGGTTGCGAATGCTGATACCGCTTCGGGCATCTTTAGAGCACGTCTGGGATGGGATGTGACGGACTATGGCGCTGAGCGCTTTGAGGAGATGGGACTGTTCCTCTTCACGCTGCGCAATGGAGACCCGGCTGATTTGAGTTCGGGGCGAGGCATGCTCTACGCGGAGAAAGTCATGATCACACGACGCGATCAGCTTTCCCCCATGCATCGCCACATCGTTAAGGCAGAGGACATCATAAATCGAGGTGGTGGCGACTTGGTCGTGGAGCTCTTCGGCTCGTCGCAAGATGGTTCGATTGACGAGTTTTCGAACGTCAGTGTTCCATGCGATGGCCAGCTCCGAACAGTGCCTGCTGGTGGAAAGATCATGCTCAAACCTGGCGAGAGCGTCACCCTCATGCCCGGGACATGGCACGCTTTCTGGGGGGAGCGGGCGGACGTTTTGGTTGGTGAGGTCTCGACGGTGAACGATGACATGACCGACAATGTTTTTCGTGAACCAATTCGCCGCTTCTCCGAGATTGATGAGGACGAAGCGGCTTGGCGACTTCTGGTTTCTGACTTCGAGGAAAAGATCCCTGTGAGCTGATACATCTCTTTCGGGATCAACCACTCGCATCATCGCGCGTTGCGGTCGCCCGATCCAGGTGGCGTCAGACAATGGCGCGAAGTTGAACTGAAGGGCAATCCCCAGACGTTCCGAAGCTTTGGCCGCCAAGTGATCCAGCGTCCCGAGGCAAATGCACGCACGTGCGGCAGCAGCTGCCTCTCGAGAAGACGTCACAAGCAGGAGCTACCACGAAGTTGAGCCTTGTCCGGAAGGCCACCTCAAGGCATCGATCAGGCTTAGGAGTTTTCCCGTGCGGATGCGGAACGAACGTCAGGTTACAGCTGGAGCAATGGCGGTCGGCAGCTGAGACGGCATGAGTGGCTTGCAAAGTGTTAGAGCCCGATTCAAATGTTCATGAGACTTGGCAGTAGGTTGCGATGCGTCGTGTCATGAGCTTGATGCTGGAGATGTAGCACCATGCGGTGGAGCTATTGATCGATTTCTCCCAGTCCTTGGCCAAGCGGCGGCTACGCCCGTGCCAGGCAAATGTCCGCTCGACGACCCAACGGCGGGGCAGAACTTCGAAGCCTTCGGCTGTGTCCGACCGGCGTGTGATCTCAATGGTCCAGTCGCCGCAGCCCATCAGAATGCCCCGGAGTTTCTGTCCTCCGTAGCCGGCGTCTGCGAACACATGGCGCAACCATGGGTACCGGAAGCGGGTGAAGCGCAGCACCTCGGGCGCGCCGTCACGGTCCTGCACACCCGCACTCTGAATGATGAGAACCAGCATCAGGCCGATGGTGTCGGTCAGGATATGGCGCTTGCGGCCCTTGGTCTTCTTGCCTGCATCATACCCTCAAACCCCTTCAGCCTCGGTAGTTTTCACGCTCTGGCTATCGATGACGCCTGCGGTCGGGCTGGCTTCGCGCCCCTCCAGTTCCCGTGTTGCTGCGACCAGGAGATGATTGATCGCATACCACAGGCCCTGATCGCGCCATGCATGGAAGTACCTGCGCACCGTCGAGACTGGCGGGAAGTCTCTCCGCAGCATGCGCCATTGGCAACCGCTGGATGCGATGTGCCGGATCGCATCAATGACGTCGCGCAGGTTCGTGTTGCGTGGCTTGCCGCCCGGCCTAGCAGCAGGCAACATCGGCGCGACCAGGGCCCATTCACAGTCGGTCAAATCGCTTGGATACCGCAGATGGTCCCGACTATGTTGTTCGCGGGCGGTATCGTTCCAAGGCATATGATCCTCCATCCTGGTGACAGAGGCGGTGAATCGCAAACAACTGATATCGCGCAACTAATTTCAAATCGGGCTCTTAGAACTGCCCGGAGCGAAGGAGACGATACCGATGAAGCTTGTTCTGCGGGCTGCTGTGCTCTGTGCCGGAGTTCTTGGTGCCTCATTTGCAGCTGCGGAGGACATTGAAGCAGGAGGTAAACTTTACAAGAAAGAGTGTCGGGGGTGCCACGGTCCGACTGCGAAAGGACTGGCCAGCTATCCCAAGCTCGCCGGGCATCCGTTCGAATACCTGGTCGATCGGCTGGAGCGCTATCGTGCCGGTGAAAAATTCGGGCCCAACACTCCTTTGATGGCTCCTCGGGCGAAGAAACTCACTGACGAGGACATCGCGAACATTGCGACCTTCATTGCGACCAAGTTCAAATAGCCTGGAGGTCTAGGACTCGCAGGTTGGCGAAAGCCGATGTCTGAGTGCATCTGACGCCAACACGACCCGAGGTCGAATTCTCTTGTGATTACTTTGCGCCGGGGTTGCGAATCCGTGCCACCCTGACACAGTTCAGATGGTCGACGCGCACAGAGCGCAGCGGCCCGAAAAAAGCCGAACAAATCACGGGAGGATTGAATGATCGGTCGAAAATGGAAGGGGCTGCTGCCTCTGGTTCTGAGCTCCGTCATCTGCTCAGCGCCGGCTATAGCGCAAAACACCACCAGCCTGAACCACGATCTGGTGTTGGATGATCTCGAAAACCCGTGGGACATGGCTTTCCTCGGCGATGGGACAATGTTCTACACCGAAAAGTGCAAGGGCCTGTCGGTGCGGATGCCATCGGGTGAGACAAGAGCTCTGCTGGGAATGGGCGGTGTGGACGGCTACGCCTCGACCGCGGATGATCTGTTCTGCGAAGGACAGGCCGGAATGATGGGCGTGGCAGTGGACCCGGCCTTCGACAGCAACCGCCGTATCTATGTCTACTCGACCTCGAAAATGTCGACGCCACATACCAACAGGTTGATGCGTATGGTGGTATCCGAGGATTTCTCCGGGGTCTCCGACCGAACGGACATTGTCGATGACGTGCCGTACAAGATGGCGGCCTCAAATCACCCCTTCGGCGGACCCGGTGCGCACAATGGCGGTCGCGTTCGGTTCAATCCAGCGGATGGCTACCTGTACTTGACCACAGGCGACACCCACAACGGTGTCGTGCCGCAGAGCCCAACCATGATGGGAAGTAAGGTGCTGCGCATTGATACGGATGGCACCGCCGCGTCAGACAACCAGCCGCCTGTCGGCTTCGACAAGCGAACCTACACCTATGGCCATCGGAATGTGCAAGGCATCGCGTTTCACCCGGGCACCGGCAAGGCGATCACAGCGGAGCATGGCCCTTGGCACTCGGATGAGGTCACGGTGCTACGCAACGGCGGCAATGCCGGCTGGGACCCACGCCCGAACATGGCGGGCCGTGGCGACTGCCCCGACAACTACTGCGGCTACACTCCCAACCAGATGGACGGCCTGAATCGCTATCAGCGGGCTGCCTACATGCCGATGACGGACTTCGAGACCTATCCCGCTGCAATGCCGCCGATCTGGAACAACAACGGCTGGTCGCAGGGCACTTCGTCGGCCGCGTTCCTGGATGGCGATGCGTGGGGCGACTGGAATGGCTCGATGGTCGTGGGCATCATGGGCATTGGCTTCGGCGGCACACCGATCGGTGCACGTTTGGAAGTGCTGACGCTGAATGAAGCCGGCACTGATCTCGATGCTGTCACCACGATGACATTGCCTATGGAAGCCGGGCGGTTCCGTTCGGTGGTGATGGGGCCGGATGGGAGCCTTTACGCAGCTGTCGATGAAGGCCAGATCCACAAGATCACGCCCTGATGACGACACTGGCTGTGCCGTTCGGCGGCACAGCCACCCCGATCAGTTTCCGTAGACGAGCGCATCTGGCAACTCGAAGCGCTGATCGTCGACCCGGATGGTGTGAACGCCATCCTCAAAGCGCCAGTCGGTATCCCGACCGACACCGGACATCGTCGCACTGGCCGAAACGAATTCTCCGTGAATGAAGTATAGCTTGCGCGCAAATCCGTTCGGGAACGACACGACAACCGTCGCATCTCCGCCAACATCACGCGCGACTGCTGCTTCGCAAAGACCCAATGCTTGGCCTTTCTCCTGTGCGCAACGCACATCGCCCTTCGCATCGAATTCGCGGTTTCCTGCTCGGTGTCTGGTATCGTTCTTCCCCATTGGCACTACACCGTCCGGCCCCTCAGAGGGCTCCAGCCTTTCAGAAGTTAGAAATCCCTTTGGGCCTCCACGGAATGGACGAACTCTGCACCACATCTGACCTGATGAGTCTGTGCAGCCCAGATTGGACAAGACAGCGCCGGGGTTCAGAGTGTGAATGATTTGCGCCCGCACGGAAGGCGATGTGTACAACGGCACGCTGTCACCGTTGCTGATGCGCCAACGCCGGACACCGCCTTCATCTGCTTTCCGATACAAAAAAGTGTCGTGTTTGCGAGTTGTATCTGGGGTCTGAGCTTTGACCTCGAAAGACAGTGTCAAAACCAAAACCACGAGGAGCACGACGTTCCCGCCCATCTGCAAGGTTTGCCTGCGTCGCGATTGGGACGGCAAGACAAGCCCGCCGACGATAGGGCCATTGCCTGGAAATTCACTCGCGCTCACCCTGCCTAACTCCCGTCCATCGATCGGGGCTCCGCTCGATCTCGATGCGCTGATGTCATGCCATACTGTCCTTGAAGGTGCCAAGAACTGGAAACATTTCATCGAGACGGTGGGTTTGTTCTTAACTAGCCTTCCACCTTGGAGGTAACAACATGGAGGCGGAGTGTGCACTAAGCACAATCTTCCTTGCGACTGACCCTAAGGATGCGCCAGTCCTCCAAATCGGTACAACCGTGAAACCGGGTGTGCCAATTGGGTCGCTTCTAAGTGAGAGCCACGCTCACGAGAGGGCCGTGGAGATTCAGCAGCTTGAAGAGTGGCTTCCTGTTCCTGATTTCTCATCAGGTATGATCTATTTTCGGACGGAGTTGTGGACTGCACCAGACATCACGATTGATCTTGAATATCGACTTGCCAAAACCAGCAAAGATGTTGGCGACGAATTGGGATGCATCAGTTTGAAGGAAGGCATCACTTCTGGATCATCAACCGCATTCGCGCGGGAAGGTCATGCGCCGCCGAAGCAGTTGACCTCCGTCTGAGACCTGATCAAGGACGGCAGGCAGTCTAAGATAACTCACTGCATGACTTGTCGAAGCGCGCGTGCAAATGTGCCGCGCCGAAACGGCTTCTGAATAAGTGGGTTGCATTTGGCAAATTGCTCACCACGCTCTGCTGATGAGTAGCCGGACATGAATAATACTTTAATTTTGGGCGTCGAATTCTTCACTTCCTCGATAAATTCCGGGCCACTTATTTGGTTCGGCAGCATCACGTCTGACAAGATTAAGTCGTAGATGGTGCCGGTATCCAGTGCGTACCGTGCTTGAGCCGCATCATGGACGACATGCGGGATGTAGTTGAGGGATTTCAGAAGACGCTCCACCAACCGTCCCACGGCTGGCTCGTCTTCGATGACGAGAACCTGCTCACCATCCCCTAGCGGCACGCTGGTGTCGGATGTCACGGGCGCGGTCTCGTCCGGATTGAGGCATCGCGGCAATGCCAGTTCTACAACCGTGCCCACACCTTCCTCTGACTGGATCGACAGGTGTCCGCCAGACTGCTGCGCAAAGCCGTGGATCATCGAGAGGCCCAGACCACTGCGGTTCGCACCCTTCGTCGTGTAAAAGGGCTCGGTCGCATGCTCCAGGGCATGTGCGGACATCCCGTGTCCCGTGTCGATGAATTTGAGGACCACATAGCTGCCTTGAACGGCTCCGGCGGGGTGTGGCTCGGAACTCTGCCTGTGCTCGTTGGAGCATTGAATGGTGAGCTTGCCACCATTGGGCATAGCGTCTCGCGCATTGAGTGCCAAATTGAGAATCGCATCCTCGACCTGTCCGGGATCTGCAGATGCGCTCCACAGATCCTCATCAAGCCTGAGGACGACGTCGATGTCCGCCCCAAGCGTTCTTTGCAGCAAGCCCATCATCCCGTTCACCAACTCAGCGAAATTGATGCGCGACGTGTGGAGTGGCTGCTGCTTGGCGTAAGCGAGCATTCTGTGGGTGAGTTCAGCACCACGCTCGGCAGCCCGTGAGATGCTTTCGACGAGCTCGTGATCGTACACACGCGACATTTCCAGAAACTCCGCGGCACCGCTGATCACGGCGAGCAGATTGTTGAAATCATGCGCGATGCCGCCGGTTAGCTGTCCTATCGCCTCCATCTTTTGCATTTGGCGAAGCGCCTGGTCCGCCTCCACCTGCTCGGTGATGTCCTGAACCGTACCGCTGAGGTGCTGAACACCTCCATCTCCGTCCCGCACGACGGACGCACTTTCGCGAACAACCCGAACCTCGCCGCATGGATGTTTTATTCGATGGTCGCACTGATAGCGATCGAGGTGTTTGCGCGCGTGCGCCATTTGCGCCTGAACCCGCTCACGGTCCTCGGGATGTACCACCCGATAAAATGAGGCAGGTGTTCCGTCGAATTCGTTGGGATTGAAAGCGAAGAGCTCGAAAACTTCGTCCGACCATTCGAGGTTCCCTTCAGCGTCAAGGTCCCAACTGCCAAGACGCGCCACACGGTGTGCCTCCCGAAGACGTTGCTCGCTTCTCTTTAGTTCCAAGGTTCGTTGCTCGACCTGTTCGGCGAGATTGGCGCGAGCCTCGAGCAGTTCGCGCTCCACATCCTTCAGCTTCGAAACATCCTTCCAGAGACCGATCGAGCCGGCCCGGTCGCCGTTTTCATCCCAAACCGAGCTCGCATTGTTGATGCACGGCACAACCTCACCACTAGGGCGCTGCAAACCCAGTTCGTAGGTTGTGCTCTCTGTCCCTGCACGTCGCGCAGCGATCTCGCGGCGGAAAATCTGCTCGTTCTCCGCGTCGACGAAGTCGAAGATGGTTTTACCGATGACCTCACGGCGATCCCGCGCCAGAATCGCGCACATAGCGGGGTTCACATCGAGCGTCACCCCATTGACATCGATGAACCAGAATCCTTCGTTTGTGCGTTCCAAGAGCTGCTCAAGCAACCTCTGGCGGCTCTCCATTTTCTCCACTCCCTCACTCCGAACGGTTCAAATGTTCTCGTGTATGCGAAGCTGCCATCTGCAATTCTCCTGCATCTGCAAAGCCTCAAAAAACGCGGAATCGTCAAAGAGATGCAGCTAGAGAACTGTTAATGATTTGTTAATGATCCAATTTGAGGGTTGGCGGCAAAAAAATGGGATCAAACGTTGGGGGAGTTGCGTGGCACAACGAAAGCGCTTGTTCGTTGCAGATGATTCAGAGGACTTTCGTCTACTCCTTGGCCGAGTAGCACATCAGTGTGGCTGGAGTTTTAGCTCGGCTTCGAATGGGGCAGAGCTATCTGATGTCCTCCGGAACTGCCAAGAAGATGGCATTGTTCTGCTTGATATGATCATGCCAGAGATGGATGGTTTTGAAACCATCCGGGCGCTCGCAGACGTGGCTGAGCGCAGGCCAATCTACCTGATCACAGGTGGACCGTACTTTTACGGCTACATGGGCAAGGTGATATCAAAGCAAGACTCTCTGAGCGTCGTACGTGTATTGAAAAAACCCATCAAGGTGAGCTGCATTGTCGATATATTGAATTCTCACCAGCCTGCAACCTGAAGTTGGTTTTCTGAGAATTATACAAGACTTTGAAGTAGAACCATCGGACTTTTCTGAATTTCCCTTGTCAATATTGAGGTAGATTGAAGTTTTTCGCTGGTCGATTTGCGATTCAAGTCTATTGTGACACGTCGCAGACTTACATGACAGGGCCTGCCAAGTGAAGCGCTTGACTTTTGGGACACATCAGCAACTCGAACAGTTTTCCAGACTGTCCACGCCGATGTGGGTTTTTGACGTAGATCGGCACAAGCTATGGTGGGCAAATAAGCTCGGTCTCGCATTTTGGGAAGTGGACTATATCGAGCAGCTGACGGAGCGGGATTTCTCAACAGACACCAGTACTGTGCGACGGCGTCTTCGAGAGGTTGTCGACAACGCTCCCGGCGAGGAGTTGATTCAGGAAACTTGGACGCTCTATCCAACGGGAACTCCGAAGACGGTTTTGGTTTCCATTCAACCTGTGTTGATTGAAGCAGGACGAAATGCCGTTCTGGTGGAGTTGAACAGGGCTATTCCGCAGCAAACCGACGACACGACGTGGCGAATTCTCGAAGCAACAAGAGCAACTTCGCTCATGGTATCCATGTACTCGCGGGACGGAAGGTTGCTTGCGCAGAACCCTGCAGCTTTGGCGTGCTATGGAAGAGCCGTATCCGCGTCATCCAACCTGAGCCTCACGGATCGCCTGCATGAGCCCACCGTTGCGAAGCATGTTCTTGCTCGTGTCGACGAAGATGAGGAGTTTGCGTGGGAAGCGAGGGTAACAACGCTCCGGGGAGAGAGGACTCACAGAATTTCAGCCCAAAGGGGGCGAGACCCCGTAACCGGGAGCTTCGTCGCGATCCTGAGCGAGGAAGACATCACAGAAGTTTCCGCGCTCAGGCGCAGTATTCAGACCACAAACAAGAATCTGGAAGCAGAGATCACGGAGCGAAGTAAAGCTCTGTTGCTTAGCGAGGAACGATACAAGCTTGCTGTTGAAACAGCTGCTATGTGGGACTGGGACATAGTCGAAGACAAGCTATTTTTATCGCCAAGCTTTGTCCGGGATTTGGGGTATGACGAGCTAGAGTTCCGTGAGCGTCTGATCTCAAAGTCCTTTTTTGACTTCATACTTGCAGAAGATCTTCCGGGGTACTTGAAGGTGCGTGAGCAACACCTTTCGGAGCCTGACCGACCTCTCTCCCATGAGCTTAGGTTTATCACCAAGTCCGGCACTGCTCGCTGGTACCAGTTGCGAGGCAAGTGCGTGTGCAACGCGGAGGGCGCTCCAGTCAGATCCGTTGGACTGATCACCGACATCTCCAAGCGGAAAGAGCTGGAAGCCTCACTGTTTGCTTCGCAGCGTCTCGAGGCGGTGGGGCAGTTGACGGGCGGTATTGCTCATGATTTCAATAATTTGCTTACGGTGATTCAGGGTAATGCCGAATTCCTGGGCGATCTCGGAGACACCAATCGCGAGCTGGCAGGCGAGATCCTGGCGGCAGTCGATCGAGGTGCTGAGTTGACGCGTCATCTTCTGGCCTTTGCGCGAAAGCAGACGCTTGCGCCAAGACCCGTCGACCTGAGCGATCTGATCGAGAAAATGCGAAAGACCCTTCTTCGCACGCTGAGCGAGAACATTGAGATCGTCACGAGCCAGTCAGGAAACTTGTGGAATGTTTACGCAGATGCATCTCAGGTAGAGGCCGCAATTCTTAACCTCGCACTCAACTCCAGGGATGCGATGCCACGTGGTGGCAGGCTTACAATCGAGTGCCGCAACAAAAAGATCGATGCGGTGAACGCGTCTGACGCGCTGGACCTGAGTTTCGGCGACTACGTCGAAATCCTGATCGCCGACACCGGATGCGGCATGTCCGAGTCGACGCTGTCGAAAGCCTTTGAACCGTTCTTCACAACCAAGGAAGTCGGGAGCGGAAGCGGGCTCGGCCTTTCCATGGTGCTGGGCTTTTCACGTCAATCCGGTGGTGACGTGAAAGTGGAAAGTGCCGTAGGCCAGGGCACGACCATCAGCATGTACCTGCCGAGATCAATGTCGTCTCTCCCGGATGCCAGCGCCAGCAAGCATAAGACCAAGACACCCGGCGCCGGCGAGCATGTGCACGTGTTGGAAGACGATCCCACTGTCCAAAGAACCATCTCGAAGGTTCTCGAGTCGTTGGGATACGTGGTCTCGCTCTCGACAAATGTCGAAACGGCATTGAGGGCTGTGACATCCGAGCCAATTCCTGATGTGGTTATAGCCGATGTTATCCTGCCCGGTCGTCAGAATGGTGTGGACTTCGCCAAGGCGCTGCGCAAGTTGCATCCCGATGCCAAGTTGATCCTCATGTCTGGTTACCCGAAGTCCGAGGTGGTTGCCGGAAGTCTCAGATACTCGAGCGAAACCTTTCTACTGAAGCCATTCGACAGGGCGTCAATCGCGACAGCAGTGGAGGCAGCGCTTAAAGGACATGCGCTGGAACAAGCTGAATAGGCGTCTCACGACGCGATCCAGACCGATCAGTGTGCGGAACGGCAGGAAAGAGTGAAAAACACCTCTAGTGTTTCGTGGAAGCTCGTGATGCCGGTGCGAGAAATGTACTTCAAAAGGTGATGAAGATGGCAGTTCAGGTAGTCGCCTGTGTGACGATAAACCCAGATGAACAGGACGCGCTTGAGGAGTACATGAGCGTGACCAGGCCCTTGTTAGACGAGGTTGGGGCGCAGATCAAAACAAGCTTTGGTATTGGCGATGCGGTTGTCGGCGAGCCGGTAGGTGAAAGGCTGATGATTGTTGAGTATCCAAGTCTCGAAGCGCTCAATAAAATTTTCGAAAGCGACGCTTATAAATCTATCGTGCCTGCCAGAGATCGGGCATTCAGTAAGTACAGCGTCAGCATCATAGAAGAATAATATAAATCCTAAAATCAATCTCAAGTAAATGGTGGAAAATCAAAGAAATGAGCGGCGCTTGTTCTGCAGGTGAGTTGCTGAATTGTCATTGTCTGGGAGGTGCGCGCCTGCGCAATGTTGATTGCTGCTGAGTTGTACTGCTTCGAGCAGTTCTGCAGAAGAGGCTGGCCGGGCCACTGCATGTACCGGGATGCCCTCTACAGAGGGCTCGAGAGCACCGATCTGCTCGAAGGAGCCCACCAACACCAAGCCAGTCAGGTTGGACATCGTACTGGCGATGCGTCGAAGGCGTGCCCAGTCTGCCTCGTTGGCAACATCAGCAATTGCCACAATGCTCTTGGCCGAAGGATCCGCAGGTGCAAAGACCTCAAGATCCCCACCGATTTTGGTCCTTCTCAGTTCAACGCCGAGTGAGCGCAGCTTTTCTAGAAGGATTTCAGTGCCGAGCTTGGAGCCAGGCAGCAGAATTGTGGAAACTTCGTCGACGCGCGCCGGTTCAGGGTCAGCACTGTTGGAAGCTTCCACCACCGGGACCGTGAACCAGAACGTCGATCCTTTCCCCACGACAGTTCTTACCCCGATCAACCCTCCCATCAGCTTGACGAGGCCGGAGCTTATCGCCAACCCCAATCCCACGCCTTCGTGCGCCCGGGTGATGGACGCGTCAACCTGAACGAACTTTTCAAAGATCGACGATCTGAGCTCTGGTGGCACACCTGAACCTTGGTCTCGGACTTCGAACAACAGGGCATCTCCACGCGGGCAAACATCGGCCGTCGCACGTTTCACCTCAACGAGAATTTCGCCTTGATCCGAAAATTTGATCGCGTTGTTGATCATGTTGGTCAATATTTGGCGCACACGGGCTTGGTCTATAGACGCATATTCAGGAAGACTGTTTGAGACGCGCCCATAAATGCAGATATTTTTCTTTGCTGCTATAACATCAAGGGATCGAATAGGGTCAGATATCACTTCGTGCAGGCTGGTTCTTTCCCGGTAAAGCTCAATGTGCCCGGACTCAATTCTGACGTAGTCAAGCACATCGTTGATCAGCGTCAGCAATGAGTTTCCGGACTTGGTGATCGTTCGAACAAACATCCGCTGGCGTGCGTCGAGGTCGGTGCTGTTCAGCACTGAGGCCATGCCAAGAACACCGTTCAGTGGCGTTCGAAGTTCGTGACTCAATGTCGACAAGAAGTCGCCCTTGGCTCGATCAGCCTGCATTGCTGCTTCGCGCAACTGCTTCTCGCGTGCTTCGCTTCGGATGGCACCTGAAAACTCAAATGCAAGATAGCCGATGAGACAAACGAGCATGGCGACGATCGCCAGTCGCAAGTTCTCTCTACTGGCATGAGGCTGTGCCAACCTCTCCGAGAGCTCCCGGTAGCTCAGCGAAGCGTAGTTCTCAATCCAAGCTTTCCGGAGTTTTGTTCGGAGTTCTCCGAGATGAACTTGCATCTGCCGCAAGATCTCTACACTCGGCGGAGAGTTGGCCGTCAAAGACGCTTCATACTGCGTTAGAAATGCCAGATACTCACGACAGATGTTGTCGATCCTCAGGCGTTCAGCCATCCCGTTTCCAACGAGTATGTCGATGCGGCTCCAGAGGAGATCGAAATGGAGCACGACGTTTTCTTGCTCAGTTGTGCCCATTTCTGCGAAGTGGAGCGCCTGATCCAGGTTGTGGCTTTCGTGCAGTATCTCCGACACATTCCACGTCGTGCTTGCGATCGCATAGCCAAGCTCATCTTCGACTCGTTCGGACACGATCCGCAAACCGAACATGAGCACCAAGAGCCCGGCAGTCAGAAGCAGCGCTAAAATCACCCGTATCGCGCGTCCGTACTTTTGGAGCCTTTCAAAATTCATGATTTGCGAACGAATGCTTCTGCTGCAGTACTCCTAGTCATGAACGCGGAGCTCCCGCAGCTGCCAAACCATCTTGTTGTTGTGCACTCCGGCATCGGCGGTTCGTTCGTCCTGTGGATACACGATCCAAATTGGCCCCTTGTTCCTAACCCGCATAGGTTTCCCATTGTGGTCCAGTGCCAGCAGAACATCGTGCGACTGTGCATCTTGAATTGGCAACTCCGCCGAATAGTCATTGAGCGCAATCGCAGTCAAAGTCCGACCAGAGGCTCCCACGGCGTCCAAGAGCGCTTGCAGAGGTGTGCCCGAGAAAACTTGGGGGCCTGATGTCCAATGCGTGTGTGTCTCGACGGTGCGCCAGTCCAGTGCCTCCAGCATATGCCGGTCGAACTCAGCTCTGTCTCCGTTGTTGGAATGTGCAATATCGCCTGAGATGGTGAGCACGACCGCGCCATCGGGCGCTCTCAATTCGCCGCCATTGGCAACGCCAAGTGTTCCCAACAGTGTCAGGATCAATCCGACAAGTGTGACGCGCATTGATGAGCGTTCCCCGTTTTCGCTCTCTCGTGCTCCATACGCTCTTGCGTGTTAACAAACTCTTAATGAATTGCGTACGAGCCAGGTTTTGTGGCCCGCACGCGTGTGGAGTTGGACGTGCTGCGGATCTGCCTGGCGCGGGAGGCACCGATGGCTGCGGAGCGCGAGGACGTCTGCGCAGATGTCGGATATGAGCGACCGGCTCAATAGAAATCTTGGTCAGCAGATTTCCTTGTTGGCAGGCCCTCCGAATTCGAAAACTAAAGCGCCAGGATCTCAGTGACAACGCTACGCCCACCAGTGAGCTCGATAGACGCGCTTTCCCGGTTCGAGCTTGGCTACTCAGTTCCGGAAGTCGGGTGCAATCCTGTCGAGAAGGCGTAAGTAAGCTTCCCACTGGAAATCTGTCACTTCTCCGCTCTCGCTTCGTGCAGAGCCTTCTTCGTATTGCCGTGCCGTGCGTTCGCAGACCTCATGAGATGGCCACCGGAGGGCCGCACCTCCTGCAAGCGCCGCAACCTGAGCTTGGCAAGCCCGCTCTAGGTTCATCATCTTCTTCGTCGCGCTTCCCACTGTCCGCCCGCATGTGAGCATTCCGTGATTGCGCAGGATCATCGCATCATTGTCCCCGAGATCGGTGACCAGCCGCTCGCGCTCGTCAAGATCCAGTGCGATGCCTTCATAGTCATGGAAGGCGTATCGATTGTAGAACTGAAGCGACCATTGGTTAAGCGGCAGCAAGCCTCTTTCCTGCGTGGAGACCGCGACACCGGCGACCGTGTGAGTGTGTGCGACACAGGCCACATCCGGTCTTGCGATGTGGATCGCCGAGTGGATGGTGAAGCCTGCCTTGTTGACGCCGTTGCCAAGCGGGTCATCGATCACCTCTCCTTCATGATCAATCGTCACCAGCGTGGATGCGCGGACTTCGTCGAAGCTGAGACCGAAGGAATTTAGCAGGAAGGTATCATGACCGACTCGCATCGAGATGTGGGTATAAATCCCGTCATCCAGGCCAAAATGGGCGATCAGACGATAGGCAGCTGCCAGATCTCGGCGCGCGAGTGCGATATCGATCTGATGGTGATCATCGGGCATGAGAGGATTCCTTATGTCTCGCAGGACTATTCGCTTGTGGTCGCAGCGATCTCGACAGAGGCAGTTCAACTGCCTGCAAGGCGATCTAGGTCAGTCAACTGGCCATGTGACCCCCAAACAGCAACATCGCTGCCGAGATCCAGATATATGGGCTCAGAAATCTGGCGTTCAGATTGGATCGCGGATCAGCGGTGATGTTGAGCAGTGAATACCGCCACCGCCTTCGTACACAAGATCATAGGGCACGCTCACGATCTCGATCCCGAGACTGTCGAGACGGTCAGCGGTTCTTGGGCTCAGACCATCCTGCATGATCACGCGACCCGGAGCGACGGCGAGGCAGTTTAGGCACCCGACCGCGTCCTCCGGGTGAACCTCGATCATCCGGATCCCGAGCTCGTCGAGCTTCTCCAAAAACCAGAACGGAAGCTGCGTCGGGTTCGTGATCGCAACGTCTTCCGCCACCATTACCAGAGCGCCGTCAATGTGGAGACGGTAGCCTGTGAGATCAACGCGGATGAGTTCCGCGCCTGCTTCGCGGATTACCTCTTCGACTTGCCGCGTACCTTCCTCGTTGACGCGGGAAGAACGCCCGATCACTGCAAGCCCGGGACGCAGCCACACGAAACTGCCCCCTTCCATCAGACCACGCCCGTTTATGGTACGCAGAATGGGGCAGCCGACATTGGCCAAGGCGCGGGTGACAGGGCGCTCTTCGCCGCGCCGGACGATCGGACCGAGACGGGTGACGATGGCACCACCGGCCACGCCGATGCAGCTGTCACGGGTGTAAATTTGCTTGTGCCGGCCGGGAGCTGCCTCACCCACAGTCACCACTTCGACACCCTCCGCACGGAGTGCGCTCGACAGGGCATCATGCTGGGCCTGCTGCGCCTCGATATCCGGCATGCGATCGCCGCGCCAGTACCAGGTCTGTCCCTCCTCATCGCCATAGGAGTTGAGACGATCAATTCGCTTGGCCGGATCGATGATCGCCATCTCCGGGCCCGGGCGATGCATCAGGACCATGCGGAGACGCCCGACATCGTTGGTGCACCCCCACTGCCGTCCCCAAACTTCTTGCTGTTGCGAGGCGCTTTCGAAGGCCGGATCAGCGTGACTTGGAAAGGCACGGATGGTCATGTTGTAGCGATACTCAAACTCGCTGACAGCACCGCTCATGGATGATCTCCTTCTTTTCTAAGCCGGCGTTCTCGGTACCTGAGTCAGTCTCCAGGTCTGGAGGCCACGCACCAGGCAGGTCCCTCGGATGCTTCGTACCATTGCGGCCAGGGGTAGTGGATAGGGGCAGGGGCATTGGGACCGAGCAGGGGAGCGAGCCACTGGCGGCCTCCAACGCCGCCGTCTGTTCGGCTGGAGAACTCATTTCTCGCCTCCGTGAGCGTTCGCCCATCAGTGAGCAAGTCCAACGCTGTCGTTGCAATCACACGACCAGCGGTGAGATACATCGGGTCCATCGCGGCTGGCAGTCCGCCGAGAGCCCACCGGCACCAATGCGGAAGGACCGATCCGTCCGAGGGCGGGCGCGGGACGGGGCGGCCGACATACAGGCGAACGGTCGGCGTATGCCAAGTGTAGTCGGTGTAGTCGTCCGACGTGTAGTTCATCTGCCATGGTGGGAGGATCGACCGGATCATCGCCTCTCCCTCGCGTGGTTCGACGAGCTCCTCCAGATTGTCGGGGAAAGGATTTGCGTCGGGCGTGAAGCCAAGGCTTTCTTGAATCTCGCGAGCGAATGCTCGGGCTTCTTCGGGAAAACTGGGCGCGCCTACCAGGCGAAAGTTTGCAAATGTGACCTCTGCAAGAGCGTGGTTGGCCAACCCGGGTCGGGTCTTCGTGACCCAGCCGCTCGAGACATTGCAATGTGTGATTGCCGCCACATGAGCAGCGTTCTTCTCGAGAACTTGGTCGATGGCTTCAGCCATCTCGACTGACGGGCAGCGCCAGGCATATTGAAGCTCAGCGTGGCGCGGCGGCAGGTTGTCTGATGTCGCAAATCCACCGTTCAGGATTGCCTCATTGAGCGACCAACTGCCCGCATGCGGGAGCATGTTCTCCTTTGTGGCCTGGGTCACCGAGTACATCATCACCACGGCGTCCAGCGCGGCAGGCGCACGTGCGACCGCGTGGTAGTTCTGCACGCCCTTCCGGTCCCCGGCGCTGCCGTAACGATGCGGCTCGGGGCAGCTGAAGGTAAAAACCTTCGACCAGTACGCCCCGCAATGCGTGTCCCACAACACAGTGTTTGACAGTGCTGGAAGCGAGGTTGGATGGAAGCTGATTGCAGCGTCCATGCAGTCGTAATAGCCATGCGAGGCGTGGATCGGTTTCGAGCCGCACATTTTCTCGGCTGGCTCGCCCATGAACCTGATGCGCCCCGGGATATCGTGCACCTCCATCGCCGCTTTCAGGGCCAGGACGCCGGTGAGGCCACCCATCCCTAATGCGGAATGTGGATCAGTGTGCCCCGCTGCGGATGGATGGTGCCCGGACCGAGGCTTGCGATACGGCACGGCTTCCTGTGAGCAGCCCGGCACTGCGTCGTACTCTGCGTAGGCACCAATACAGGGCCCGTCGCCCGCAGGGCTTGTCCAGTCGGCGCAGAAGGCAGTTGGCATGCCGGCGGAGCCTTCCTCCACGCTGAAGCCTTCACGACGAAGACGTTCAACATACCAGGCAGCAGATCGATACTCTCGCCATGCTGGCTCGTGATAGTGCCAAAGCGTCATGTGATCTGCAGACAATCGGGCGGCTGCCTGGTCGATCCAGTCGAGTGCCGTGCGTTTGGCTGGGGTCATTGCCGCGGGGACTGTCTCGGTCATGGTCCGGTCTCCTCGAGGGCTGCAAGCCGCGCGCGCCTCCGACGCCGCATCCATAGATCGAGCAGAAGCAGTACGAGCGTGAGGAACATGAGCATCGTTGCCACAGCGGCGATCGTCGGGTCGAGATGATCCTGGATGCCATTCCAGATCCGCTTTGGCAGCGTGTAAACTTCGCGGCTGGTGATGAACAGTACCGTCACGATCTCATCGAAGCTTATGGTAAAGGCAAACAGTGCTCCCGAAAGCACTCCGGGCATCACGGCGGGGAGGATCACAAGCCGAACGGTTTGCGCATTGGTCGCGCCAAGATTGCGCGCAGCTTGTTCGGTTCGTGGGTCCACGTTCGCAAGCGCAGCCGATACGGTGATGATGACGTACGGGATAGCGATCAGTGTATGCGCAATGATAGTGCCGATGTATGTGTCGATCAGGCCTAGATCGATCCAGAAGCGGTAGATCGCCAGCGCCTGGACGATCACCGGCACGATGATCGGAAGCAGCATGAAGAGCCGGACCGCTTCGGCGGCACGTGACGAAAGCCGCCAGCAGCCAATGGCGCAGAGCGTGCCAAGGAGGACGGCGAGTGCGGTCGCGGCGCTCGCAATCGACAGGCTGTCCAGCGTCGCCGAAAGCCAGATTTCCTTCTCGAAGAATGCGGCGTAGTGCTCGAAGCTGATCCGCTCCTTGGGGAGCGACAGATAGTACTGATCGGTCAACGATACGGGTATGACAATTGCCATTGGCAAGACAAGGAATCCAAGCACGGTCCATGCCAAACCCAGGGCGAACAGGCGCCCCCACAGGCTGCGTCGGTCCCTGCCTCTCCTCATCGCGCACCAAAAACTTGACGTAGGTCCACGAGCCGCGAGATGAGCCCGAGCGCCAGGAACACAGCGAACAGAAGAACCGTCGAAAGCATTGTCGCCTGCCCCCACCTCAGCGTTTCTTCGAAGCTGACGCGGATGTACTCCGAGATCATCACGACCTTGCCACCTCCAAGCAGGGCGGGCGTGATGAAGAAGCCAAGCGAGAAGACGAACACAAGGATCGTCGCTGCGATAATGCCGGGTTTGGACAGTGGCAAGAACACAAGCATGAACGCACGTACTGGCGATGCACCCAGGCCACGAGCCGCAGAGATCAGCCGCGCCTCTATGCCGGTCATGTTTGCATAGATCGGAAGCACTGCGAGCGGCAGCATGAAGTGCACCATGCCGATCAACACGCCGATCTGGTTGCGAACGAGCTTGAGCGGTTCATCGATGAGCCCGATCTCCATCAGACCTTCATTCACCACGCCGTTGCTACGCAGCAGCATCACCCATGCGAAGGCCCGGATCAGCACGGACAGCCAAAGCGAAAGCAGCACACAGAACATCATTCCGGTGCGTTGTCCGTCGCCCACGATGGTCATTGCATAGGCCACGACATATCCGAGCGCGACGGTGATCGCTGTCGTCAGCACGCACACTTCCAGGGTCGTCCACCAGATGCGGTGAATGACTCGGCTTTCGAAAATGCGTTCGTAGTTCTGCAGACCAGGATAGGGTTCGGTTACGCTCAGCCAGAGCACCTGCACCAGTGGCCAGACATAGAACACCAGCATCGCGCCGAGTGCCGGCGCGATGAGGAGCCAGTAGCCGAGGCGCAGGGACGCAGACATGTCAGCCGGACATGACGTCCAGATAGAGTTCCCGGGCCAGCGCGTCGTTTGTGAGATCACCCTTCCCGGAGTCCGCCTCGTACCAGCGCGCGTCCTGCTTGATCTGCATCGCCCAGTTTTCAGGTTGGCCTGGATTTGCCCACCTGCGGTCCTCCGGCACAATATCCGAGGCGGCGGGATTGGCGGGACCATTGCCCATCAGAGTGAACAGGTTCACTTGCTGCTGAGGATCTTGAGACGATGCCACAAATGCCATGGCGGAGTCTGTTCCGGCGGGATTGTTGTTCGGGATGTTCCACATCCCGGCAGTGGCGATGCCCTCATTCCATGTCCACGTGACGTCGCCGTTCATATCCTTGTTCAGCAAGTTGGCGCGGGTGTGCCAAATGTTTCCCATCACCACTTCGCCGCTTCGGAAGAGCTCCTGAGACTGAGAGCCTGAGCCCCAGATGATCACGCTGTCACGGATCTCTTTCAGTTTCTCCATCGCAAGGTCGAGGTCGATCGGATAAATCTCATCCTTCGTTTTGCCCGCTGCGAACATTGCGGCTTCGATCATGCCATTCGGCTGTTTGCGCAGCGTCCGCATTCCTGAGAAGGCCGATGTGTCCCAAAAATCCTTCCAGCTCCCAGGAGCCGTGGCGAGGCTTTTCTGATTGTAAGCAAGGATATAGCTGAAGAGGTAGTTTGCCACCCCGTAGTCGTAGGCGTAGTCTTGCACGACCTTGGACTTGTCCACGACCGAGTAGTCGATCGCCTGAATCACGCCGGCCTTCTCCAGAACCAAGGTAGAAGCGGCACCGGTATCACAGACATCCCATGTGACGGCACCTGACTCCACCATCGCGCGGATCTTGGACAGGAGCGGTCCCGTGCCATCGATGACGACCTTGGTGCCGGTTGCAGACGTGAAAGGCTCACCGAAGGCCGACTGATAGGCATCGACGGCCGGACCACCCCAGTTCACGACAACCAACTCGCTTGCTGCCGCGTTGGCGTTGAGAGGCAATCCAGTCACGCCAAGTGCCCCGATGCCCGCAAGCGCTGCGAGGAAGCCGCGACGGTCAATTTCGCCCTTGGCATGGCGCTCAGCCGCAATTTCGATCAGATCACGCTGAAAATCGCTGGCCTCATCGATCGTGTCGGCGATCTCAGGGTAAAGATCCTTCTCGTAGAGCGTCTTGACTATACTCATTTGTAGTCTCCCTGTTGTGCGGCCCGCAGCGAGTTCGTCGCAGACCGGAGATGGGCGCCCGCTACGTGTCCCGCACGAGAACGGACGCATCAGCGTTCCAACCGAGCATCACTTGTGTGCCTTCGGCCGGTTCGACGGTGCATGTGAAAGCTGGCGCGGTTACGAGGATGTCGCCGAGCGCCCCGGTGGCGACGCGAAACTGGAAGTTGGTGCCGAAGTAGCTCAGGGCGGCTATCGTGCCCGCCACCTTGTTCTCCGTCGAGAGCGCCTGATCAGCGGGGCCTATGGCAATCTTTTCGGGCCGCAAGGCGACTGTCACCGGACCATCGTTGGAAGGTACCCACCGCGCGGACGTTGTAAGTTGCAGCCCGGCAACCTCGTAGGAAAGCCGACCGTCGGCACTCCCCATCGAGCGTCCTTCTAGGAAGTTGGATTTCCCGAGGAAGTCCGCCACGAAACGCGTCTCTGGGCGCTCATAGAGATCGCCGGGGCAGCCTTGTTGCTCGATGCGCCCATGGTTCATGATCACGATCTCGTCCGACATCGAGAGCGCTTCATCCTGATCGTGCGTCACGTAGATAAAGGTGGTCCCGAGCCGCTTGTGCAGCGATTTCAGCTCCCACTGCAGATCGGCGCGAAGCTTCTTGTCGAGCGCGGACAACGGCTCGTCGAGCAATAGCAGATCCGGCTCGAACACCAAGGCGCGGGCAAGCGCGACACGCTGCTGTTGGCCACCGGACAGCTGCGTAGGATATCGCGAAGCGAGACCCTCAAGCTGCACGAGTTCGAGAGCGGTGTGAATCTTCGGTTTTGCATGGGAGCGCGACATCCCACGCACACGCAGAGGGAACCACAGATTGTCCTCTACAGTCATGTGCGGAAAAAGGGCATAGCCCTGAAATACCATGCCAAAATTGCGCTTGTCGGGTGGCAACCCGGTGATGTCGGTGCCATCCAGGAGTATTTGGCCCTCGGTCGGGTCGGTGAAGCCCGCAATCGTCATCAGGACCGTGGTTTTTCCGCCGCCGGACGGGCCGAGGATGGTCAAGAAGCTGCCGCGCGCGATGTCAAGGTCGACGCCGTCGACGGCAGCGAGCTTGCCATAGCGTTTTACAATGCCGCGCAGTTCAAGGGCGTGGGCATTTGCCTCAAGCGCTGCGTCGCGCATCATAGTTGGTTTCCCACCGAGCGCTCCATATCAAACGCTAGGCACAGAATGCCGTGTGGGGCAACTCCTGATCCTTCCCAGCACAACCTGCGATCGTCAATTGACGGCGAGTTGAGCAAATTCAACCGGTATTGGCTGGCAGTTGGTCATCCAGCACCCGAAAGGTAGTCCTCAACGATCCGCCTGAACTTCAGTGGGCCGAAGGATTCGCGATGTCCGCCATGGACAACAGAAGGCGCCAGGGTTGCAAGACGCTCCATGCTCTCGCGATATGCGATTGGATCGCTCTCGGGCAACGTGTCGATCAGCAGGCCATCATAGATGACGTCGCCGCCGATCAGGATGCCGGTTGCCGCTTCCCAGAGGGCCAGGCAACCGGGGCTGTGACCGGGCAGGTGCATTGCAATGAAGCAGCGATCGCCGAGGTCTATCTCTTCTCCGTCGACCAGTTCTCGGGTGACTTCTGCGGGAGCGATTGACCACTTAGAGGGATCGTAGCCCAGATGCGGGAGTGCCGAAATGACCAGACCACGGGTGTCAAACCCCGCAGCGGCAAGGCTCTCGCGTTTCTCGGCCGAGTAGTCTTCGTAGTTCAGCGACCATCCTGCCGATGGGTTGGCGATCAAACTGGCCTCGTCCGGGTGCATCCGCAGGTCATCGGCAAACTCGGCTGCTGAACCGACGTGATCGACGTGCCCGTGGGTGAGGACGCAAGTAACCGGTCGACTGAGCAATGGGGCGAGAAATGTGCGCAGGCTCGCGATGCCCATACCGGCATCCACGAGCAAGTCCCGGCTCCGTCCGCGTATCAGGAAGACGTTGGCGCGCAGCAGCCGGGAGACATGCGGCTCCCAGATCCGCAGTATGCCGTTTGGTTGTGGTTCGATCGCAAACCAGGGGTCGGCTGCGCGAAGAGCGAAATCTCCTGACATCGGTGCAGCAGATTTGTGGTTTGTCATCTGAGACCCTCCTCGAAGCGTTCGGTCGTGGTGATCGAACCGAATACTCCTCCTTCCACAGTGACGGAGCGCAACGCCCATTCGTGCAGTCCCGGGTCTATGGCACCACAGGCGTCCCCGATAAGGACCGACTGATAGCCCCGATCATTGGCCTCACGGAGCGTGGTATGAACACAAACATCGATTGTGACACCGGTGAACGCGAGGGCGCGGACACCTGCAGCACGGAGGACTGCGTCAAAATCGGTGCCGGTGAACGCACCGTTTGCAGTCTTGTCGACGACAACATCGCCCACTGCGGGTGCGAGCTCAGGTACAATCTCGAAGCCTGCCTCTCCGCGTACCAGCACACGACCGAGAGGGCCTGGTTTTCCGATCGGTGATCCATAGCGTTGGGCCTTGATGCGTCGCCATGCCGGCATCTCGGCGAGATCGGGGCGATATCCTTGCCGCGTGTAGATAACGCGCATCCCTGCGCCTCGAGCGGCACCAACGCAGCGAGCAATCGGCCCGATGCAACCTGCCAAAGGCGCAATGTCTTCCCCAAGCTGCGCGACGTAGCCGTCCGCGGCGCAGAAGTCACGTTGCATGTCGATCACGACGAGGGCGCATTGCCCGGGGTCCAAGGTTTCGAGGGGCCAGGGATAGGGATCGGCGGGAACGCTGAAGGTTGGATTGGTCATGCGGGCTCCTTGCGACTTTACGCTGAACGAAGAGGCCGTCATTGTCTACGGAAGCCGCAATCTGGAGGTCACCTTGGATACGTTGAGCCCCGATCTCTTGCTTCACAATGGGCGCATCAGCACCATGGACGGTCCCGGACGTGACGGCGGGCGCGTCGTCGAGGCCCTTGCAGCGAGAGACGGGCGGATCATCGCGCTTGGAGGTGACGATGAGATTCTGGCACTGGCGGCGCGCGGTACGCAGCGTGTGGATCTCGGAGGGGCACGCGCGATCCCAGGCATCGTCGACAGCCACGCACATCCCGACAGCTATGCGGCGCGCATCCGGACATGGGAGGACGTCAGTCCTGCAAAGATTAGCTCCCGGAACGCGCTGCTTTCGCGAATCGAGGAGATCGCATCGGACAAGGAACCGGATGAATGGATCGTCTGCTACCGGTTCGATGACCAGAAGTCGGGCGGCTATCCATCGATGACCGAGATGGACAAGGCTGCGTGCGGACGACCGCTCTTTATCCAGCGCACTGATGGGCACGTCGGTCTGGCCAACACTCGCGCATTTGCCGAGGTTGGGTTGGGACCAGACCCCGCGGATCCACCGTTCGGTGCATTCGACCGGGGCACAGATGGGCAGCTCACCGGCCGCTGTCGTGAAACGGCGGCGCACGTGTTTCTGGATCATGTCCATGCCGGAGATACCGATGAGATGCTCGCTGATGGGTTGGAGCAAGTGTTCAGTGAATGGCGGCGGTATGGCATCACGACCGTGTACAACTCACTCTGTGGCGCACGTTCGATCGCAGCCTACCAACGCCTGAAGACCGAAGGTCGCCTTGGCATGCGTGTCGGCATCATCGTTTCAGGGCGTGAAGATGGTCTGGTCGAAGCATTCGTCGCATCTGGCATCCGGTCAGGCTTCGGGGATGACTGGCTGCGCGTGATCGGTGTCGAATGGTGCCCGGATTGTTCGACCTCCGGGCGCACGGCCGCTTACTACGAGCCCTACCTCGGAGAACCGGTTCCGGGCGAGCCAGTGCCCAACACCGGAATGCTGCTCTACGAGGCCGACGATCTCGCCCGGCGAGCGATTGCGGCACACAAGGCTGGCCTTCAGGTCATGATCGAGGGGATCGGTGACCGAGGGATCGACTTTGCGCTCGATGCGATCGAAGCATGCCTCGAAGCTGAGCCACGCGACGACCATCGCATGCGGATCGAGCATTGCTGTCATGTCACCCGCCCGATCCTCGATCGGTTGCTGCAGCTCAAAGTCATCGACAGCTCGGCCACGGGCTTCATGTACGACCTTGGAGACGCCTATATTGCGTACCGTGGCCAAGCGTCGATGCAGCACATGTGGCCACATCGTACCCTCATCGATGCCGGCGTACCGGCACCGGGCCATTCGGATGCTATGGTTTGTCAGGCAAATCCGTTTCTGGCGCTTTGGTCGATGGTCACCCGTCAGTCCGATACAGGTGGAAATCTCGACGCGCGGCAGGCGGTCGATCGCACTGAAGCACTGGCGGCGTACACGACGCTTGGCGCTTTTTCGGGACGAGAGGAGACAATCAAGGGAGCGCTCCGTCCGGGAATGCTCGCGGATGTGGCTGTGCTCGACCGCGACTACTTCACGTGTAAAGAGGACGAGATTAGAGACGTTCAGGTGACCGGCACGGTATTGGGCGGTGTTTTCGAACAGTACGATTGACGAACCGGCATATGCCTCTCGACATAAACGGCGCGTGCGAAGCTCCGGCTGGCAGTCTTGGTTTTGCTGATGAAACCAAGATCGCACTCTAAAAGTTCGCCGGATCCACTCAGCAAACCCTGTCAGAGGGTCACCTCCTGAAGCTATCCGAAACCGAGTTTCCTCGGCGCGGCAGGCTTGATCGGTGGGAACCTGCGGACCTGCGAGCGCCCGGAGGATGGGCCGCCCCAGCGTGGTCTGCGGCAAGTTAGAGCGGTCTCCGATCTGACCGAATCGCAGGGGATTCCCATCGGGACAGTTTTCTGATTCATACTACTGACCGGAGGAGGAGGCTGGTCAGAATGTCCAAGGCTCTTTCTCTCGATCTTCGAACGCGTGTCGTTGCGGCAGTTGATGCCGGCGCCTCGCATCGAACTGCAGCTGAGCGCTTCGGTGTCAGTGCGGCCAGCGTGAGCCGCTGGCGATCGATGTCGCGGCACCAGGGCGACCCACGCCCTGGCCCTCTGGGCGGTGACCGGCGATCTGACACGATCGAAGCGCACGCTGATACGATCCTGGTCATGCTTGAGGCGACACCGGACATCACGATCCGGGAACTGCGGCTCGAGTTGTCCAGGATGGGGCTCGCCTTCGGGTACGGCACGATCCAGCGCTTCCTGATCCGTCACGGCATGACGCGCAAAAAAGACTGGCCATGCTGCCGAGCAGGACAGGCCGGATGTCCTGAGAGAGCGCCGGGCATGGTTCGACGCCCAGCCTGACCTCGATCCGGCACGTCTTATCTTCATTGATGAGACGTGTGCCAGGACCAACATGACCCGCACCCACGGGCGATGCCGTCGGGGTGAGCGCCTGCGCATTGGGGGCACCGCACGGGCACTGGAACACCGACGTTCATCGGTGCATTGTCACTGCACGGCATGCTGGCCCCTTTCGTCATCTCGGGGCCGATCAACCGCACTGCGTTCGAGACCTATGTCGAACAGGTGCTGGTCCCAGAACTGCGCCCCGGCCAAATCGTCGTCATGGACAACCTGTCCAGTCACAAAGGACCTCGTGTCCGTGAAATGATCGATGAAACCGGCGCGACCCTGTTGTTCCTCCCGCCCTACAGCCCGGACTTCAACCCGATCGAAAACGCGTTCGCCCGCATGAAGGCAATTCTGCGAAAGGCCGCCGAGCGGACTGTCGAGGGATTGTGGAGCGCCATCGGCCGGATCGTCGACATGTTCACGCCTCGAGAGTGCGCCAGCTACTTCAGCGCGGCAGGATATGATCCAGACTGATCGGTTTCCGCTCTAGCCGCAGTTGATCCAAACCGCTAAGTTCACAGACAGCGCAGGTGCTTCAATTCTCCAGGTCGTTAAGCTGCGCGCCTGCGTCGCCGATTGGCATTTCGCCGTGGGGGCTCGTTCCTAGTGGGTTTCTGTCCGGGACCTCTCGGCTTTCGGGCGCTCTTTGTAGGGGGCGCCTGCTCCGCAGCTTTTGGCGGGTCGCCAACGACGGTCAACTGCATCCCGATCGCCCGTTCGATTGCTTTCAGATATCCGCGCTCGGATGCATCGCAGAACGAAATGGCCGTGCCGTGTGCGCCGGCGCGGGCTGTCCGGCCGATTCGATGCACGTAGCTTTCTGGTTCGTTCGGAAGCTCGAAGTTGACAACATGACTGACGGCGTCGACATCGATCCCGCGTGCCGCAATGTCCGTGGCGACAAGGACGCGGGTCGTCCCGCTCCGGAATGACTTGAGCGCGCGCTGCCGAGCACCCTGCGACTTGTTCCCATGGATTGCGTCTGCGTCGATCCCGAGCTTTGCCAGCTGCTCTGAGACGCGATTGGCGCGGTGCTTGGTTCGGGTGAAGACGATAACCTTTTCCAACGCGGATTCCGCCAGCAATGCGGTGAGCTGCGTCATCTTATCGGCCATGCGCATGTGATAGACGCTTTGGTCAATGCGCTCGATGGGCGTTGACTGAGGTGCAACCTCGACACGTTTTGGAGACGTTAGCAATCCATCAGCGAGGCGTGCGATTTCCTTTGGCATGGTTGCGGAGAACAGCAGCGACTGGCGCTTCTCCGGGAGGGCCGAGATCAAGGCTCGAACATCGTGAATGAAGCCCATGTCAAGCATTCGATCAGCTTCATCGAGCACGACGGTTTCAACATGCCTCAGGTCAGCTTTTCGTTGCTTGACCAGATCAAGCAAGCGCCCGGGCGTCGCAATGACGATGTCCACACCGCGCGCCATCGCAGCAATCTGCGGACGTTCCTTGACGCCACCAAAGATCACCGTGTGGCGCAGCCCTGCGAATTTCCCATAGGCACGCACGTCGTCGCCGATCTGAATCGCAAGCTCACGAGTGGGCGCTAAAATCAACGCTCGTGCAGCGCATCGACTTGAGTCGACCTTCGAACTGGACAGTCGGTGCAGGATGGGGAGCACAAAGGCCGCCGTTTTGCCGGTGCCGGTCTGCGCAATCCCGAGAATGTCGTGCCCGGCCAGCAGAACCGGGATTGCCTGTGCCTGGATAGGCGTCGGGCGCTCGTACCCACATGCCTCTACGGCGCGAGTGATCTGATCGGCAAGGCCGAAGCCCGCGAAGGTATCAGAGTTCAACAAATTGTCCTCTCACGCGCGGGCTCGCGTGCAATCTGCACATGTCGCCGCCCACGCAGTCACCAATTGCCGAGCGCGGCTCGGGTGGTGTGTTTCACTACTTTTCCCGGGAAGAGGCTCTGCTGGTTGGCAGAGATCCGCGCAATCGCGAGAAACGTCTTGCAGCTAGTTGGCCGCTACCCAGCCTGGTGTCAATGACTGACTGTGGTGTGGTCATTCATATATGTGTTCAACTGCACGAACATCGTTCGTTGATCACCGATCTACAAGGGCGTGTTGGCCCATAGCTTCCAGCTTAACTCGATCACGGGCACATCGTACCGGTGTTCCGGTGTCTTATGCATTCGCCAGAAGATGATGCTGATGCGTTGAGAAGTGATGAAAGAACTGGCGAAGCGTCGACCGCTTCGCCGTGCTCTTTGATAGGAAGCTCAGTCAACCAGTTCGATGTTCGCGGCCGATTGACGTCCGTCACGTCCGGTCTCAAGTTCGAAAGAGACTTTCTGTCCATCGTTGAGACCGCTGAGGCCCGCGCGTTCGAGCGCTGAGATGTGGACAAAAACGTCTTTTCCGCCGGTGTCAGGTTGGATGAACCCGAAACCCTTGGTTGCGTTGAACCATTTAACGGTGCCGTTAGCCATCGTCGTCTCCTTACAAGTGCTGCCCGCGTTGGTGCGGCAGCTTGGCCCAGTCACTGCTGATCGAGAATCTGTGGCCGCTTAGGGAGACAGCTTGATCGATAGAGAAGAACTCAGCGATGTCCCCATACAGGTAAATCGGCGAAATTGAAAGAGTCGTGTTTACCGTTAATCGCGCAGTTGCTGCTGCAACCAAGCTCAACTTCGAGGCATCTCGTTCGTTCGAAGCGCTGGCCTCGTCGCTCAACCGCTGCCCCACCCCGCGCGGGTGGGGCGCACTCGTGAGAGGTTCAATGGCAAGCTCCGCGACGAGTGCCTGAACCTGCAGGGGTTCCGATCCCTGAGCCACGCTCGGGACGAGATCGCCCGATGGCGGATCCACTACACCACTCAGCGCGCGCTCGGCTCTGGGATACCGAAGACCGATCGCATGCTGACAGGAGCAGCCCAACCGGAAAACTCCGCTGCACAGCGGCCCATGGAGTATCCCGCTGAAAGTGGTCCACCAACTGGGATAGATTGTCCCTTGAATTGGAGGATCAGCGATGGCTGGAGAACGAGAAAAGCCCGAAGAAATTGTATCGAAGCTTCGGCAGGTTGAAGTTTTGCAGGGGCAAGGCGCGACAATTGCCGAGGCTGTGCGCCAGATCGGCGTGACGCAGCAAACATTTTATTGATGGCGCAAGCTCTATGGCGGGATGCAGCGGTCTCAGCTTGCTCGGCTGAAAGAGCTTGAGAGTGAGGCATCGAACGCCACCGGTTCGAGAGAGATACCGAACAACCAACGTCTGCGCCGGGTCGTTTCGGACCTGACTTTGGACAAGCTCATTCTCACCGAAGCCCCTGAGCCCTTCGCGTCGCCGGAAATGCATCGATCATGTGCGGCAGAAACTTGGTGTCTCAGAACGCCGCACCTGTCGCACACTCGGTCAGCATCGGTCCACGCAGCGCAAGGTCCCGCAAGGCCGGGCGGACGAGGAGCGCCTGACGACGATATCATCGAGCTGGCGGACAATTATGGCCGCTACGGGTATCGGATGGGTCGTCATCGGTCGCGCCATCGGTCCGAGCGACGATGGCGACGGCCTGCTGAACAACGCGGGCTGGCATGTGAACTCTCACGCGACAGACGATGCGAAGCATCGGTGAGAGCGCACAAGCGTGTCGAACGTATCTGGCGACGTGAAGGGCTGAAAGTCCCACAAAGGCAGAAGAACGAGCCTTTGTCCGCCATTGGTCCGAGGACAATGGCGAGTGGACGGCTCTGGCTGAATGACGGTTCATGTGTGCGTCTCAGGCCCGAACGTCCGAACCACATCTGGTCCTACGACTTCGTTCAGGATCGAACCGCTGACGGGCGGGTTTATCGGACCCTGAACATCATCGACGAATACACGAGGGAGGCGCTCATGATCCGCGTCGGTCGCAAGCTCAACTCGACCGATGTGCTGGATGCACTGACTGACCTGTTCATCCTGCGCGGGTCACTGGCGTTTATAAGATCCGACAATGGGCCGGAATTTATCGCTCAGAAAGTGCGGGACTGGATCGCTGCCGTCGGCGCGAAGACGGCGCATATCGAACCAGGATCGCCTTGGGAGAACGGATACTGCGAAAGCTTCAAAGCCCGATTCAGGGATGAACTGCTCAACGGTGAAATCTTCTACAGCTTGCGCGAAGCCCAAATCCTGATCGAGCAATGGCGCGTCCACGACAACACCGTCAGGCCGCACAGTGCATTGGGCTACCGCCCTCCGGCCCCGCAAAGCATCGTTCCGACGGTCCAAAGGCCGACGATGCGCCAACAATTAAACCGGACCACCCGATGGGGGCATGCCATGGGACATGTCGTTCGAAGCGCCGGAGGATCATCCCGACATTCTCGCAAAGTGGCGGATGACAGGACCCAACGTTTGGCCGGACCTCGATGGTTGGCGCGAGACGGTGTCGGCCTACACGACGCGGTTTATGACCTTGGCCACAGACTACTTGGCGCGCTCGCCCTCGAACTCGGCGTCGACCCCGAGGAACTCCGGCAACACATCACGTGTCCGACGTCCCAGCTTCGGATGATGCGCTATCTGGACAACGACCAGCCTGCGAGCGAAGACCGGGTTGGTATTGCGTCGCATTCCGACTTTGAGTGTTTCACGATTCTTCTGCAGGGCGGGCCCGGCTTGCAGGTGATGAACGCCGATTATCACTGGGTCGAAGCGCCTCCGATCCCAGGGACATTCATCGTAAACATTGGCGACATCTTCGAGACTTGGTCAGGGGGCAATTTAAATCGACCCAGTATCGCGTCGTGAACACAGGCCGGTCACGTTATTCGTTCCCGCTGTTCTTCGGTCTCGACTATCATTCGGTGGTTCGCCCTCTCGAGCAGTTTCGAAGCCCTGAGGTTGATGAAAAGTATCCACCTATGAAGGCTGGCGATCACCTGATGCGTATGACGGTGACGGGATTTCGCTATCTCCACGACCTTCATCGGAAGGGCGCGCTTCCACTCGACTTCGAAGGGTCGGATGAGAACCCGTTCAAGCGCGAGGCGAAGCCTCTGCCAGGATGAGATGTCATCCGGCGTTCCGCACCTTCGACGCACCGCGGGAACATGTTCTCGATCAGTACAGGCTTGAGATCCTTTCCCCGAACAACCTCGAGGAAGACTACACTGCGGTGATGGAAAGTGCGGAGCGTCTCGCGGGCTTCATTGGGGGGCGAATGGCCGAACGGGCTCACACTCGTAGCAAACCGGATCGACCTTTGTTGGCATCACAAGGAGTTTGAGATCAATCGTTCGTTTGCCTGGATCGTTCGGGACCATGCGCAATGGTACCTGAGGTGTGCCTATGTGTTTCCCAGCTTCGACGCCGACGCGGCGGATGTCTTTCTTTGGGTGCGCAGCACGCGCACACCTGAGAAACACGAACGCGTCTTGGCGCGGTTGCTTTTGGACTGGTTGGATGGCCCGGTCTGGCCAGACTTGGACTGCCGTCTATCGCTCCCTTCGACGCAGTCTTCGCAGGCGTGACATCACGTTCCCAGCACGGCGCCGACGTTGTTCCGGTGCACCGGTTCATAGGCGGGCGCGTATTGAATCACGCCAGCTGAAGTCTCGGCCTTCACGAAATCCGCGAGAGACAATTCGGCAAGAGCCGGGTCCGCGCGGCATCGCAGCAGCGCTCTGATGTAGGTCTGAGTAGCGCCAATCAGTTCCGGACCGTAGCCCCCGGATTCAATGATCTCCGGTGCGCCATGGTTCGGCAGGATGCGATCGATCTCCATCTTCGCCATTCGGTCCAGGTCGCGCAGGTGCTGATCTAGTCGCGCTGGCTCGGCGACATAGGTTACCGTGTCCTCCAACGTGTCCCCTGCAAACAGCAAGCCCGTATCCGGTAGCCACATGACCAAGCCATCGTGGCTGTGGATATCGAACGAGCGGAGAGCCACCTTCACCGATCCAACCACCACATCCAGTTCGCTTTCGAACACATGGTTGGGCATGATCACGGGACTTACAGGCGGATCGGCGTTCATGGCCTCTTCGATGTTGTCCCGCATTGCGGCATCGGTTGCGGCATTCGCCAGGATCTCGCAGTCTTCGAATACGGCATTTCCGGCGATGTGATCCAAATGGTGATGGCTGAGCACGATCCGGATGTTCTTGGCACCTTCTGCTTCGACGGCCTCCCGGATCCGACGGGCATGCGCCAAAGACATATGTGTGTCATAGACCAGCGCGTCGGCTCCATCCAGAATCGCATAGCTGCATGTGCCCAGGGAGTACCCGCCATCATCGAGCCAATTGGGTTGGGCGCTGTGAAGACGCTTGCCCTCTATCCGTCCGTCGAAGAAGGCGAGCACGTGGGGCGCAGGGCGGAATGTCCGCATCGTTGCTGCGAAGTTTGTCATCGCGCATAGCTCCCTCGGCGTGGCTGGAAGCGGCCATCTGCACGGCTGCAACCCGGCACTGTTCGAGTCATTCTTGGCCGGAAGCTCTGAGTCAATCTTGGTCCTCGACGGATCGCGCGCACGATGCCCATCCGAACTGGCAACCGGGATTCCCCCGAGACGCAGGTCTGGCGTCTGTTTCTTGCGCTCAGATCCTCTGAGGGGCAATCGTTGCTAGTGTCCATTGCTGGCGAATAGACTGCACGGACATTGCATCCAACACGAGGTTTGTCCGATTGTTCCGGCGAGTGTGCGCTCGGGTGCCAACCAAGGAAGCGAGTCGATGAAACCATTGGGCCTCGGACTCATTGCCGTTGCCTGTCTCGCGCCGATGATTTGGCTTCCCGGGATCGCTGCAGGGCGGGATGTGGTTGCGCTTTTCAGCCAGTATCTCGGGATGATCGCTCTGATCGTCATGGCGACAGCACACGTTATCGCAACGCGCTGGCCAGGCGTCGAGGCAGTCTTCGGGCCGCTCGATCAGTCCTACCGCCTTCACAAGTGGCTGGGTATCGGTGCGATGGTCGCCATCCTGCTGCACGATACCATCGATGCCGACATGAGGGGAATTGGAACCGAGACGCTGATATCTGAGACGGCCGAGACCGCGGGAGAGATCAGTCTCTACGGCCTGCTGGTTTTGGTTGTGATCACGCTGGCAACGTTCATTCCGTACGATCTGTGGAAATGGACGCACCGCTTGATCGGAATCTTCTTTGTTCTTGGGGCAGGTCACTACCTCTTTATCCTCAAGCCGTTCGAAAACGGTGATCCCCTAGGGCTATACATGGGCTCGATCTGTGCTGTGGGGGTCGTCGCCTATCTCTACACTTCGGCACCTAGGCACTTGCGCCCCTCGAGGACGTATCAAATTGCGTCGCTCCGCCCTGAAGGCACAGCGCTTTCAGTCGAGATGATGCCAACCGGGCCCGCACTGCGCTATCGGCCAGGGCAGTTTGGCTTCTTCAGCTTCATAGGCGCCAATAAACCCGAGCCGCACCCCTTCACGATCAGCAGCGCGCCGAGGGTCGATGGAAGTTTGCGTGTCACGGTGGCACCGCTCGGTGATTTGACGCGTGGGCTGATCGGCGCGCTTGCGGTGGGTCAGACTGTGCGTGCCGAGGGGCCCTTCGGCGGCTTCGGACGCCACAAGTGCGGCCCGCAAGTATGGATTGCAGCGGGCGTCGGCATTACGCCATTCGCCGCACTTGCGGAGGCTCTCCCCGAGGATGCCGACCCCATCACCCTAATCTACGCAGTCCGCAGCGAAGGAGACGCAGCACATTTGCAGCACGTGAGGGCAATCGCACAACAAAAGCCAAACCTGCGTCTTGAGCTGTGGCAGAGTGCTGTGAGCGGTCGCATCGGTGCGGGGGACGTGGCCAATCTGGTTGGACCGGAGTTGGCGCAAGCCAGCGTGTTGTTTTGTGGTCCTACTGAAATGTGCCGAGTCATCGGCGAGGGTCTGGAACGGCATGGTGTGTCGTCAGAACACTTTCATTCGGAGGCATTTGAAATTCGTACCGGGCTCGGCTTGAGGCGGTTTGCCGCTTGGTTTTGGAGTAAGTGGGGATAGCTCACCTGCCATCGCGCCAGCGCCGATCAAGAACGTCAGTACCTGATCAATGTTGGCCGACCGTTGAGCACCGGGCTGTGCGAATGTCGTTGTTCGCTCCGAGAGGCGTTCGCTTCGGCATGCGGAGTAGTGTTGCCGCGGTTCTTTCGGCCACGTCAGTCGGTTCAAGCTTCGGACTACTCGCAATCTCCGATGTGCCCACCCGCGCGAACGAGTTCCTTAATTGCGGAAATCGAACTGCAGTCGCTCACCGCGCCGTTCGGTCGATCCGTCGAGTCGTCCGGTTTTGCAGCCTGGGTGCTCTGTGTGGCCGCCGGCTCGGGTGGTACAGCCGCGCTCTCGCTCTGAACGACAGGTCTGGTGTTCGTTTGGCGCATTCTTCGTGCTTGCTCACGCCTTGCCTCTTGTTCGGCGTAGTATGCGGCCAGGCGGCTCTGGGGTACGTCCGCGGCTAGCGCGCTCATCAACTGCTTTGAAATCTGGCCATCGGCAGCGAAGCCTTTCGCCTGCTGATACGCGGAGATCGCCTGGCCCGTGCGCTTGCCAAGGAGGCCATCGACGACGCCGGCATCGTGGCCAAGTATGTTGAGCCGCGCCTGCGTGTCGCGAACCTCGGCGCGAGAAGGTGTGAACAGTGCCTTCTCAGCGGGGTCAATGACGCTTGCGTCCTCGGGCTCGCGCGGCGCCGCCGGACGCAATTCGCTGTCGGGGCTGGTCGCCGCCAAGCGCTCTGTCTCCTGCATTTCTTCCAACCTGCGCTGCGCAATGCCTGCAAACATTCCGTCGGGGAAACGTGCCAGATAGTCCTTGAAATCGCGGGGATCACGACTGTTGGAGATCGAGTTCCAGAACGCCATTTCAAACGTCGCAGCGGAGCCGGGCGGGGCGGTCGAACTGGGGTTGGACGCGTCCCCGGATGCATCAGGCGGCAGGAAAAAGAAGTCTGCCTCCGACAGCGAGCCATACAGCGCAGGCTCTTGTTGGCCGTTTGTGGCGGCCATGACCCGATCCCGAACGCGGCGGAAGAGCTTGCCGATCTCGAGGCCCGGCGTCTGAAAGGCCTGCCCGAGCGCCTCTGCGTATGGCGAGTTCCGGCCCATCCCGTCTTGGGCAACAGTTCCGGCTTTTGCCGAGAACGCGACCAGCTCGTTCTGTGTTTGCGCCTCGATCTGCGCAAGTCCGCGCGTCAAAGACCTGTTCGAGGAGCTCATCTGCGCAAGGAAAGGATTGTCGCGGCAGGCATCAATGATGACGAGGCTGAGATCGCGCGCGGGCCGCACGGCACGGCGCACGACTTCAAGCGGAGTTCCATAGAACGTCAGATCGCGTGCGTCCTTTAACTCGGCATCTATGGGGATGAGGTAGTTCTCGCGTTCGAACTCGATCCCGTGACCAGCGAAGTAAATCAGGGCTACTTCGGCGCGCGCTGCCTGATCGCCGAACTTTGCCAAGGTTCGGCGTGTTGTCTCGTAGTCAGCATCCCGGAGGCGTGTGACTTCAAACCCGATCCCGGTGAGGATCTGCTGTATGTCATCCGCATCATTGCTCGGATTGGCAAGACTGGGCACGTGCTGGTAGGCCGAATTGCCGATGATCAGGGCCACTTTGGTGGACGCTGCAGGTTGGGATGGAAACGACACCATCGCTGCGAGCAGAAGAAGCACCAATGGGTGCTTGAGGAGAAACACGCTTCTCACATTGCGCCACATCACGCACTCGCTTCCCGTTGGGTGCAGAACATCGCTTACAGCATTTGCGGGACGGGCTCAATTTGGGATTGGGAGCATACCTGAGCCTGGCGTCAGCCATAGAAGGGGGCTGGGCGATCTATGGTCGGATGATCGATGTTCTCGAGGGCGACAGGCATGCGCTGCCCTCGATCGAGGGCAGCGCTTCGGCGCTCAGTTCGTGATTGTGGGTTGGACAAAGATCGCATCTTGGATCAGCAGGCAGGCATTCGGGCCTGGCGTTCCGTCGGCCTTGGCCGTTTGTGGGAACGGCGGCGGCAGGCTGTCATCGCGGCACCCACCGCGATAGCTGGTGAGCATCGACGCGGCGATACCCGGCACCAGTTCGCCATGATCATTCAGCACGAGATGGATTTCCGCGCTTGTCGGATTGTCGAACGATGTCGGATACCAGCCGTTGGCGACATGACCACGCGGCAGGTGGGCCGCAAACCTTGCCCGGCCTTCAGGATCATTGACGGCGCCGTCGGCGTACACAATCTGCGTCCCCACGATATCTGCCCGGCCAATCACGTCTTCTGGCGAGCATGGTTTGGCCTCGCACAGCATGGGCTTCGTAATCACCACCCACCAGGCAGTTGTGACGTTGCCGGGAACAAGCTCAGCGGTGTCCATCGTCATGGTCGCCCCATCTGGTGAGGTCATAAGGTGTGCGATCGCGCCTTCGATGGTCCGCGCGGAGGTTGTTTCGCTCGCCATATGTTCGACGTGCTGGGACATTTTGTTCTGCCCACCCAAAGACCCGGCCATCACTGCAGGTGCGGTCATCATCGCTCCGGCCAGAGCAGCGCTCAGAACAAGTCCGCTGTACAATTTCGACATGGGAGTCTCCTTTCAGGTCGTTGAAAATGCGGATTTACGCATCGGTATTCGCAGGCAGACCCGCTTGTGCCGGACTGGGCGGCACATTCTGGTTCGCCCGGAACAGATTGGTCGGATCGTATGCGCGCTTGACTTCGGAGAGGCGGTTGAGGTTCGCGCCGTAGGCGTCCCGGACACGACCTTCAGGCTCGGTGATGAAGTTCACGTAGGCGCCCGGAACCGCATGTTCCTGGATGCGTCGAGAGGCTTCCCGCAGCCAGCCGATCACACGACCGTCGTCCGTGCGATCGTGCCATCTCACACCTGGTGTTGAGATGAACGGAACGCGGCGGTGCGGGAAGGCGGTCTCTTCCTCCGATACGTCCTCGATTGCGCCACCCAGCTGGCAGATCAGGATCTCGGATTCTGCCGTCGGGAGTGTGGGCGCAAGATCGAGAATTGTCTCGATCATGCTGGCATTCAGCGTCGTGTGATTGTGCGCACGCCAGTAGTTGCGGGCCCCGGTTTCATAGGCGGAATCGAGAAAGCTCTGCGCCTCAACAAACGGTCGCGGTGCGAGCGCGTCCCCCAGCGGTTGAGCGCCAGCACGGAGTGGTGCCAGCACCTCACGGCCCCGGCTCAGATCTCCGGCATAAAACTGCATGAGTGTGAGAACCTTCGTGCCATGCACCTTTTCCGGCAGGACCGGAGCAGGTGGCGCTGTCATGAGGTTCGCCCAGACACAAGCTTCTCGGGGCAAGTCATGTGCATGCAAGGCGTACGCTTTGAGCACGTCAGGTGCATCTTCGAGCGCGAAGAAGGTGGGTCCAAACAGCACTTCTGGACCGACGGGATACAGGCGGAACGTGAACTCGGTGACCACCCCAAAGTTCCCGCTGCCACCCCTCAGCGCCCAGAACAGATCAACATGCGAGCCTGGTGAGGCCGTCACGGTTTCACCGCTCGCCAGGACGATCTCGGCGGACAGAAGATTGTCGATCGACAGGCCGTAGCGTCTGGCGAGCCAGCCGAACCCGCCGCCAAGCGTCAAACCGCCCACGCCGGTTGAGGACACAACACCACCCGGTGCAGCGAGGCCGTGCTCCTGGGCGGCGGCATCGAACTCCGCCCATGTCACACCGCCACCGACGCGGGCGATACGACCCGAGGGGTCGATTTCAATGCTGCGCATGAGCCGGAGATCGATCATGAGCCCATCATCGGCGACGGCTGTTCCACCGATGTTGTGCCCACCTCCCCTGACAGAGACCGCGAGCCCCGCGGTTCTCGCGTGCACCAATGCTCGTGCCACATCGTCTGAAGTTCTGCATCGGGCGATTGCCGCGGGCCGTCGGTCGATCATCCCATTCCAAACGTGACGAGCGGTTTCGAATTCAGCGTCTTCGGGCAGCACCAGACCCGCACCCAGGCCGATGCGCAGTCCTTGTTTTGCGTGCTCGGTCAGCATGGCGATCTCCCTCTGAGCCAGATTGGGCACGAGCCTTCGTTGTCAAAGCCTGCCGAGATTCGCCGCGCCGAGATACTAAGGAATTTGGACCTACTCCAGAATCCGTAGTTGTCTGGTCGCACCATAGCGACGAGACTGGTGATGCGTTATTGGACCAAGCGTGGAGTGATGCATGCCTTACAAAGGATACGGGCAGTATTGCCCGCTTGCTCTGGCAGCAGAGGTGCTGTGTGAGCGCTGGACATTGCTGGTGATCAGTCGCGTGATCGACGGGTGCACGCGTTTCAACGAGATACATCGCGGCGTTCCCAAGATTTCAGCGACGCTCCTCAGCCAGCGCCTCTCACAGCTTGAGCATGCCGGGCTCATCGTCCGCAGGCCGCTCGAGAAGGGTAACGGCCATGCGTATGAACTCACAGATGCCGGTCGGGATCTCGACCCCATCATCATGAGCCTGGCGGTGTGGGGACAGCGTTGGGCACGCGATATGGAGAACGAGGATCTTGACCCTGCGTTCTTGGCCTGGAGCATGCACACGCGGTTGAATGTGGAGGCCATGCCGCCAGGACGAACGGTTCTGGAGTTCGAGTTTTCTGGAACACACAAGGGGTTCAGTCGCTTCTGGCTTGTCGTCTGCGACGGTCATGTCGATATGTGTCTCAAGCACCCCGGGTATGACGTGGATGTCACGGTGAGCGCTGAGATTCGTCGTTTCGTCGAGGCATGGCGCGGTTATCGCGATTTGCGCCGGGAAATCGCCGCAGGCCACATCCGCGTCGAGGGCGTGGCAAAGCACAAGAAGGCCTTGCCGGATTGGTTGTTGCTGAGCGCGCTGGCTCAGTTTCCGAGACAGCGCGGTGAAGAAGCCGAAACATACAGCTCAGAGCGGCGCGAACTGCTGGCGGGTTGAGCTGTTTCCCGATCGTTGATGCCGACCCGCCCAGGTTGGTTGCGCGCGTTGTGGGGAAAGCCGCCAGACCATTTCGCCGTGGCTTGGTCTAGGCGCTCAACGGAGGGTGTGATCGGGACACCTCGGTTGCTTTGAAGGGCCGGCTACATGGAGAGCTGCCGAGCAAAACCGGCCCGTTGTCTTGCGAAGCTGAAATGACGACTATCTGCCGACGGGGCGTACACCTGGGCGTCTCAGCCAGATTTCGACTCTTCGGTTGCGTTCGCGACCGGAAACGTCCTGGTTGCATGCCACTGGCAAAAGCTCGCCATAACTCAGCGTCCGGAGGCGAAGTCGCGACGTTGTTTCTGCGCTAACTGCGCGTGTCAGGATGTTGCGCACTGACTGGGCGCGATCAGCGGCAAGGCGCGTATTCTCCGCCTGAGGGCCAATCGCATCGGCGAATCCCACGATGAGCAACTCGAAGCCGATGAACTCGCCTGCTTCCATGCGACGACCGAGCTCCTCCAAGTCGAGCAGTGACCGCTCATCAAGATCGCTCGAGCCTGACTGGAATCGGAAGGTGAGGCTGAGCCGCTCGGCGTCCCGCAGCTCGCGCAGCATATCCCCATACTGGGCCGGGCTGAAATCGGGTTCGACCGCAGCCGTGTGAATGAGCATCATACCCATATCCTCAAGGCGCATCCGCTCGGGTTCCCGGTCTATGTACCCTGCACTCCGGATCGCAGGCTGCGCTTGATATCCGGTCATCCAGTCAAAGAACGTTTCTGCTTCCGGATGAATGATGCCAGGCCGCCGATAGAGGTAGACAGGATAGGTGAGCGGATAACCGTCGATCTTGATCTGGAACGTGCTGGGCGCTGTCAGCAATCCGCAACCCTCACGGATGGTGACTGGTTTCACGCGCCGCGCCGAAGCACGGGAGAGAAATCCGATTGCGCCGCGCTCGGATTGTACGCCGGCAAGGACTTCGTTGTCCGAATTCAGCAGCGAGACATTCCTCGCAAGCTCTCCGGACTGGCCTAGCATCCGCTGGGCGAAGATGCTCCCGCGAATGTGATCCTGGCTCAGTGCGAAAATCGAAATCGGTACGTTGCCGCCGCCGAGTTCCAACCAGTTCGAAATCTCGCCGGTGAAGATCTGATTGATCTCTTCGGAGGAGAGATTGCGCACGGGATTGCTTGGGTTCACCGCGACGATGATGCCATCCATCGCGACGTTGCTCTCAAATTCGGCGCTGCGGATTCGCTCGATGGCGGGGCCTGAGATGATGTTCTCGACTTCGCGGCCAATACGGTGGTCCGAGAGGGCGAGTTGAGCCTCGCCATTGGCCATCGCCAAGAAACCGGAGTAGTCTGTATAGTAGACAATCTCGGTGCCCTGCGACGGGCCGGTGCGCGACAGCTTTACGATCTGACGGTTTGGATCTTCTGACTCCAGCTGTTCCACCTCTGCGCCGGTGCTTTCTGCGTAGCTGCGGATCATTTCGGATGCGAAGCTGAGCCCGAGACTGCTGGCGACATGGATCGCGAAACCGACGGATTCGGATTGCGCGGGGCAGCGGTCCCCAACGCAAACTGCAGATGCGATGCTGATCCTGAGCTCACCAATCTCGGTCTTAAGGATGTAGAATCCGTTTTCGACCGAGACCAGCTCTCCGACCAACGTTGTCGATCCATCGCGCGATTGAAGCTCAACCAGCGCTTCAGGGTTGATCTCATTCAGAGATATCTGCGCCCAGGAGTCTTTCGACCCTAGGGAGAGTAAAGCAGCTGAGCAGATCAGAAATACCATCCACCTTGCAAGCACAGTTCGCTCCAGTTCGTTGATATTCTGGGTTGCCGCTGGTTGTTATGATTGTCTATGGTTCGAAGTGTATGGGTAGCGATTAAAGAGTTACTACTCAAATAATGCAACGGTTTTGTTACTCTGCACGCAGTGGTAGAACTGCCACTCAACTATAGGTAGTTTTACTTTGGATGAGTTGACGTTAACTCAATCGCGGAGAGCAAGCAGGCAGCGCCTGTGGCTCTGCTGAAAGGCACTCACACCGAGCGCAGTGTGTGGGATGTGAAACTCTGAGGAGGTGAAGTTGAGGATTCATTCGATTTTCGGCAATGGTTTTCGGGCAGCGTGGATCGGTGCGTTCACATGCATGTGTGTGATTCCGATGGCTCCCGTGGGCGCTCAAGAAGTCGCTATCACGCCGGAGACGATCGCACACAGGATCGATCGCGCCGGGCGGCAGCGCATGTTGGTGGAGCGCATGGCGGCGATGTTCTGCTACGCGCGGTCGCAAGTTGACACGCTCGAAACTCTCGAAGGCCTTCGCGAAGCACTTGAGCTGTTCCACACAACCCATACCGGTCTCAAACGCGGTGATCCGGATGACAAGCTGTACGCCGAACAGGACCCATCGGTCTTGAGAGCGTGGTCACAGGTCAATCTGCTCTGGGTGCCCTTGAAGGGGCTCTACGAACAGATCCTGAGTGGAGAATTTGTGACCGAGGAAGACTATGCATTGGCCAATGGACTGACCCTCGAAGTGCGCCAACGCGCAAACGACATGGTCTCGCAGATTCGAGCAAAATACGCAGAAGACCTCGGCGGAGACGGCTTCGGCGATGCGCTCCTCTTGGACCTGTACGGTCGAGAACGCATGTTCTCCCAGAAACTCGCAAAAGAGGTCTGTCTGGCCGCGGGCGGTTATGAACTGGACTCCACGCTCCCGGAACTCGAGGCGACCCTAAAGTTGTTCGAGCGTTCGATGGTTGCGTTCGTCGAGGGCCTCCCAGTGGCCGGTGTCCCCAAACCACCAACCGAAGCCATCGCGACTCAGCTTGGAATCGCGAAAGCCGAATGGGAGGAAGTCGGTTATGTCGCGCAAACGATTGTGACCGGCGGTAGTGTTGGTCTCAGCGATCTCGCCAAGTTCAGGGCTGGTGCCGATCGCTTTCTTGTCGAAATGAACAAGGCCGTTGTGATGCTTGCGGCCCTTCAAGCCGAGTGATTGTCTAACGATCGACTTGGGGTGGTGTCGCTGGATCGTTTCAGTCTGGCGGCACCTCCTGAGCCTTCAAACCAAACTAGGTGACCACTGATCCGACTCTGGCATTGACGTAGCGGCAGCATCGTCGGAGTGTTGATGCTTGCTGATCCTCATGCCGGAGACTGAGATGAACATCGAAAAGCCGGTCCTTCCCGCCAAAGATTGCTCCGAAGACGAATGGAGCACCCGTGTAGACTTGGCAGCTGCGCATCGATGCGCCGTCATGCATGGACTGAATGAAGGCATTTTCAATCACCTGACAACAAGGGTGCCCGGCAAGCCCGGTCTCTACTACCAGATTCCGTGGGGATTGCATTGGTCTGAGGTAACGGCGAGCTGCTTTCTGGAAGTCGACTACGATGGAGAGGTGAAGCGGGGCGAAGGCATTGTCGAACGATCGGCATATTGCATTCATGCACCAATGCACCGCGACCTACCTGATGCCGAGGCCGTTTTCCATACACACATGCCCTTCGCCAGTGCCCTCACCAGGCTTCAGGACCAGCGTATCAAGCCGATTGGCCAGACCGAGCTCGGGACGATGATGCGGACTTGCTATGATGAGGCCTATGACGGCCCCGGGCTGGACCCAGAAGAGGGCACACGGCTTGCCAAGGTCTGCGGTGACAACACGATCATGCTGATGGCAAACCACGGCGCACTGACTGTCGGCCGCAATGTCGCCGAGGCCTATGACAGGCTCTACTATCTTGAGCGCGTTGCTCAGGTTCAGCTCTACGCGATGTGGACGAACCAGCCCCTCCGAGAACTGCCGGAACCGATCATCGAAAAAACGTATGAGTCGTTTCGCGGTGAGTCGGTTCGCTACGGCGACAAATCCAATGCGGAATGGCACTTTGATGCCCTGAAACGAATTCTTGATCGCAACGAGCCGGACTACGCCGACTGAGACGGTCAGCGACCTGCGCCCTTGATGCGATTCTAGGCGTAGAGCCAACTAAAAGAGCCTTGTTCTGAAGGTTGATTCAGGTGGCGGTGCCAGAGCATCACCTGTATTCTCGGTGCTATGGCAGCCGAGAATTCAATCCTAGATTTAGCGAGCCCGGCCCTGCGGTGCGCTCAGTGTCCGATCCGCAATCGCGCGGTGTGCAGCTACTCGAGCCCTGAGCAGCTTGCGCTTCTCGATGACATCAAATTCTACCGAGACTACGCGCCCGGTCAGGAGATTTTCGGTGAAGGCGAACTGACGACTTCCCTCGGCTCGATTGTCGAGGGTGTCGCAAGCTTGCAGAAGACCCTAGATGATGGGCGACGCCAAACAGTGGGTCTGCTGTTTCCGTCGGACTTCATCGGCAGACCGTTCCGGCCAACGGCGCCCTACGATGCGATTGCCGTGACGCCTGTGCGAATGTGCATGTTCCGACGCAGCCAGTTCGAAGACATCCTCAGCCGGAACAGTTCGCTGGAACGCCGTCTTCTCGAGATGATGCTCGACGAACTCGATGCTGCTCGTGACTGGATGGTCCTGCTTGGCCGAAAGACCGCGCAAGAGCGTCTGGCGAGTTTCTTGCTCATTCTCGCCCGGCGCCAGGCAACGCTGAACGGCCGGCCGCTTCAGGATGGGGCGCAGGTGCCTATCCCGCTGACGAGAGAAGCGATCGCTGAGTTTCTGGGACTCACCATCGAGACTGTCAGCCGGCAATTCACAACGCTCCGCAAGCTTCTGGTGGTTGGCTTGCCAGATCGCAGATCCTTTGTATTGACCAGCGTCGCAGCGCTTGAGCGACTTGCGGCAGCGGATGTGCCGGACGTCCCCAGATCTGCGAGCAGCTAGACCGCGACTGCAGCGGGCACCGCAGCCGATCGGAACTCAGAGCGCGCACAGCGGAGTAGTTCCAGACCTGGCGTCTGGTTTTTGATCCGTATCAAGGCGGCCCTCTCCTCCCCGGCTCATCTTCACGTGAGCACACCGGTGGAAGGAGAACGGATGTGGCGATTCGTGAGACCTATAGAACCTGGATCGAAGTGGGCACGGACGAAGATCGCTCATCTTCGCACGAAGTCAGGAGAGATGCTGCCCCGTTAAGGTGGCGGATATCTCCACCGATCGTTCACGCATCTTTGGGCGGGACGGCGCACAATGAGCGACACTGCTCGTTTGATCGTCACCGCCGTGGTGTCTCAGTTCGCAGTTCTCAGACCCGCGTAAGCACACAGGCCGCATGGCACAAGCCAGAGCAGGGCCAACCGATGATCGGAGACCACTGATGGTACTGCCGGCAAAGCTCTCTGGTTTTGGCCTCGTCATTCTGTTTGCTGCAATGGCCGCGAACTGGGGAGAGGACATTGCGTTTCGCGTAAACGCCCTCGTCGTGATGGCGGCGTTCTCCGCCGCGTTCTTCTGGACGATGTTCCGCGAGGACGAACCTGCCATCGCAGAACCTTCAGGCTATCGAGACGATGTCGTTCGCGCTGGTGTCATCGCAACCGCTGCCTGGGGGATCGTCGGGTTCCTTGTCGGCGTATACATTGCCTTTCAGCTGGCGTTTCCGGCTCTCAACCTTGATCTGCCATGGACTTCGTTCGGCCGGTTGCGTCCGCTTCACACATCTGCCGTGATTTTCGCGTTTGGGGGCAACGCGCTTCTGTGCACATCGCTCTACATCGTCCAACGAACCTGCGCGGTGCGGTTGTGGGGCGGCTCACTCGCGTGGTGGGTTTTCTGGGGCTACCAGTTGGTGATCGTGCTGGCAGCAACCGCCTATGTCTTCGGCGGCTCAGAGGGCAAGGAATACGCCGAGCTTCCCTGGCACGTTGACCTCCTGCTCACTGTGGTCTGGGTGGGATATCTTGCCGTGTTCCTCGGCACACTCATCAATCGCCGAGAGCCGCACATCTTCGTCGCAAACTGGTTTTTCCTCGCCTTCATCGTGACAGTGGCGATGTTGCATGTGGTGCGCAATCTGAGCGTACCGGTGTCGTTTCTGGGCTCTACATCCTACTCGGCGTTCTCTGGCGTACAGGACGCGCTGACACAGTGGTGGTACGGTCACAACGCCGTGGGCTTCTTCCTGACGGCCGGTTTCCTCGGGATGATGTACTACTTCGTGCCGAAGCAGTGCGAGCGGCCGATCTATTCCTACAAGCTTTCGATCATCCACTTCTGGGCTCTGATCTTTCTCTACATCTGGGCGGGGCCGCATCACCTGCACTACACGGCGCTGCCTGACTGGGCGCAGACGTTGGGGATGGTGTTCTCGGTGATCCTCTGGATGCCCTCCTGGGGTGGCATGATCAACGGCCTCATGACGCTGCAAGGGGCATGGGACAAGTTGCGCACGGATCCGGTGCTGCGGATGCTCGCAGTCTCGGTGGGCTTCTACGGCATGGCGACCTTCGAAGGCCCCATGATGTCCATCAAGGCCGTAAACAGCCTCAGCCACTACACTGACTGGACGATCGGCCATGTGCACTCCGGCGCCCTCGGTTGGAACGGCATGATCACCTTCGGCGCGCTGTACTTCTTGGTCCCCCGGCTATGGGGCGCCCAACGCCTCTATTCGTTGACCCTGGTCAGCTGGCACTTCTGGCTCGCGACTCTTGGCATCGTGCTCTACGCGGCATCGATGTGGGTGACCGGGATCATGGAGGGCCTGATGTGGCGCGAAACCGATGCTCACGGCTTTCTCGTGAATTCTTTCGCCGACACGGTCGCTGCGAAGTTCCCGATGTACGTGGTGCGAGGCTTGGGCGGCGCGCTCTACCTCACCGGCGCTCTGTTGATGTGCTGGAATCTCTACCAGACGGCTCGACATCGCGTGCGCGGCTCTGAGCCGGTCGCGGTCCCAGCGGAGTGAAAATCATGCAGATGTCCACGGTCACCCGTAGCGCCACCTCGCCCGGTTTGATGCTCTGCCGCTGCTTCTGCAGTGCCTACGTAAAGCTGACGGGGGCCGGTCTTGGTGCCTCAGCGATCCGTCTGAAACCCCATTCGTCGGAGGAGCACGACAATGACCCAGCAGAGTGAAACGACCAAGTCCCTGTTGCGCCATCACGGCAAGATCGAGCGCAATGCGACGCTGCTGATGATCCTGTCGCTGGTCGTCGTCACGATCGGCGGCATCGTCGAGATCGCTCCGCTCTTCTACTTGCAAAACACGATCGAGAAGGTCGTGGGCATGCGGCCTTATTCGCCGCTCGAGCTGCTGGGCCGCCAAGTCTACATCCGTGAAGGCTGCTACACCTGCCACAGTCAGATGATCCGGCCCATGCGGGATGAGGTTGAGCGATACGGCCACTACAGCCTTGCCGCAGAGTCGATGTACGACCACCCTTTCCAGTGGGGCTCGAAGCGAACCGGCCCGGACTTGGCACGCGTCGGGGGTCGTTATTCGGACGAGTGGCATGTCGATCATATGCGGGCACCACGCGCCTTGGTGCCGGAGAGCATCATGCCTGCCTATCCTTGGCTTGCCGAGACCAGGATCGATCCCGGTAGCGCGGCAGCCCATCTCAGGGCCAATCGCAGCGTCGGTGTGCCCTACACCGATGAGATGATCGCGAACGCTGCGCAGGATGTTCACGCACAGGTCGATCCCGATCACGAGGGGGTGGATGACCTGCTTGCAAGGTATCCCAAAGCCCAGGTGCGCAACTTCGATGGCCAGCGAGCGATCACCGAACTCGACGCGATGATCGCCTACCTGCAGATGCTCGGCACGCTGGTCGACTTCTCGGTCTACGAAGCCGAGGCCAATTATCGCTGATGGAGGCTACGATGGACACCTACACGCTCTTGCGCGGCTTCGCCGACAGCTGGTTTTTGATCGCGATGACCGCCTTCTTCATGTTCCAGGTTCTTTGGGCCTTTCGTCCAAGCGCCAAGGAAAAACACCGGAAGCTGGCCGAGCTCCCGCTCCGCAACGACCGCTTGGAGGATTGAGCCATGTCGGCGCCTGACCGCGACGAAAAAACCGGGATCGAAACGACCGGGCATGACTGGGACGGGATTCATGAACTCAACACACCGCTGCCGCGCTGGTGGCTCTGGATACTGTACAGCACAATCGTCTGGGGGATCATCTATACGATCGCCTACCCGGCCTGGCCGCTGGCAACTTCTGCCACGAAGGGTGTCCTCGGCTACTCTTCGCGTGCTGAGGTGGCCGACTCCATTGCTGCAGTCGAAACCGCAAATGGCGAGATCATCGCGCGGGTAGCATCCACCGACTTCGCGGACATCGCCGCTGATCGGGAGCTCGACGACTTCGCTCGTGCGGGAGGTGCCGCCATCTTCCGAACCTATTGTGCACAATGTCACGGAGCCGGTGCTGCTGGGGCACCGGGGTATCCGAATCTGATTGACGACGACTGGCTTTGGGGCGGGCAACCCAGTGAAATCGCCGCGACCATCCGGCACGGCATACGATGGGAAGAGAACGAGGACACGCACCTGTCCGAGATGCCGGCCTTCGGCGACGATGATATCCTTTCTAAGCAGGAGGTGGCCGATGTTGCGGGGCATGTGCTGTCGCTGACGGGCCGGGCAGACCCCAGCACCACCGGAGCCGAACTCTATGCTGACAACTGTGCAGCCTGCCACGGTGATGGGGGCTTAGGAGACCATGAACTAGGCGCACCCAACCTCGCGGATGCGATCTGGCTCTACGGGGGCAGCATTGAAAATGTGATCGCCACCATCACTCATAGCCGTGCCGGAGCAATGCCTGCATGGTCCGAGCGTCTGTCAGAGGCCGAGATCCGGCAGGTCACGCACTATGTTCACAGCTTGGGCGGTGGAGAGTAGCTTTGGACACGTCCAGCCTACTGGGCAGGGCTCAACTGTCGACCCTTGTGCATCCAGCCTTTGGTTGACTCAGGATAGAGCTTGACGTTCTCGATGCCCGTGAGCTCTGAGGCGTAGAACCAGTTCAAAGCTGCGAGTTCCCCCGTATAGCAGAAGTTGATGACGGGCTCGCTCTCCCAATTCACATCAACATGCTTGAGATGGGAGAGGACTTCGAGCACGCCAAGCTTCTTGTCAGCTCGAGCCGACATACTGGAGAACGCCACGCCAGCAGCACTGTTGCTGGCACCCGGCAACGTAGAAGGCACTGACTGGCCCGAGGTGTTGCGTCTGGCATAAATTCCCTCTGGCCGCGCATCCAGAAGAACACCTGGGCGCTGACCGCTCGCGATCGCAGACACCTCGGCGAAGTCCGCGGTCCAGGTGTTGTCGGGTGTGATCCTGGCTCGATAAGGGCGTGCGCGTCTTGGAGTTCGCGCCACGGGAAGAGCCGCGTCTGTCCAAGCGAGATAGCCGCCGCTGAGTATCGCAAGCTGCTGGGCTCCTGCCGATTTGAGTGCCCAGTAGACAAACGCTGCTCGACCCATATCGAACGGCTCATCTTTCGAGTGCACAACAACAATGGGTCGATCGACTCGAAGGCCTGTTTTGCCTAGCAAAGCATTGAGCTTTGTGACGCTCGGCGCTGATCCCGGGTTTTCCTTTGGTCCACGCCAGCGGCTGAACGGGATTGACAGCGCCCCCGGGATGAGTCCGTCCTCGGCAACAATCCCCGCTGGCCGAATATCCACGACCTGTAGATTGGAAAGTTTTTGCAGTTCGCTTACGGTCGTTGCGTCAGGAAGAAGACTCCAGTCCAGCAGCTTCGCGCTGGTGCTACACGGAATCTGGATCATTGTGCCGACCCGCAGCATGTCCGGGTCCGGGCCAATGACCGCCTGGTTTCTGGAATGGATTTCCTGGAAACGCCATGCCGTGCCCAAATACTCGGTAGCCAGCGAGACCAACGTGTCCCCTGGTTTCACGTAGTATGCAACACTGCAGCTTTCTTCTGATTTAGCGATGGACGCTGACAGCAGCATGGCTGCGGCGAGCGCACCAATCACCCCCCCTCGCAAAGACATCGACCGAATCTCCAATACAACGTCGGATAGTCGGAAGCAGTTGAAGTGCAAGCATTTCGTTAATAGCCACATACATTGACTCACGTCAATGAATTGCGCTGACCCAGAGGTATTGTTTCGGCAAAACCGAAAGCACTCGCATATGACTGACGCCTCTCCCCAAGCGCTCTACGTAGCCCGTGAGCCCGTCTTTCCAAAGGCGGTCAGCGGGTTTTTCCGCCGTCTCAAGTGGTGGATCATGATCATCACGTTGTTGATCTACTACGTCACCCCGTGGCTTCGCTGGGAACGCGGACCACACCTTCCCGATCAGGCGGTTCTCGTCGATCTCGCCGAGCGCCGGTTCTTCTTCTTCTTCATCGAGATCTGGCCGCAAGAGTTCTACTACGTCGCGGGTCTTCTGATCATGGCTGGCATTGGCCTGTTTCTTTTTACGTCCGTCCTGGGTCGCGTCTGGTGTGGCTACACCTGCCCGCAAACGGTGTGGGTTGATCTCTACCAGCATGTCGAGCGTTGGATCGACGGCGACCGCAATGCCCAGTTCCGCTTGCTGAAGCGCAAATGGGACCGTGAGAAGATCGCCAAGCGTTCTGCGAAATGGACGATCTGGCTCCTGATAGCGTTTGCAACCGGAGGAGCCTGGGTCTTCTACTTTGCCGACGCGCCTTCCTTGTTCGTCGATCTGTTCACGGGACAGGCACATACGATTGCCTACACCACAGTCGGCATTCTCACCGCCACGACATTTGTGCTTGGCGGCTTCATGCGTGAGCAGGTCTGTCTCTACATGTGTCCGTGGCCACGCATTCAGGCGGCGATGCTCGACGAGAATTCGCTGACAGTGACGTACAAGCACTGGCGGGGCGAACCACGTGGCAAGCACCGCAAGTCAGTGGGTGCCGATGAGCTTGGTGATTGCATCGATTGCAATGCCTGCGTCGCCGTCTGCCCGACAGGCGTTGACATTCGTGAAGGGCAGCAGCTCGGCTGCATCACCTGTGCACTATGCATTGATGCATGCGACGACATCATGAAGAAGGTGGGCAAGCCGCGCGGGCTCATCGACTACTGCTCACTGGCGGATGAGGCTCTCGAGCGTTCAGGAAAGCCAGGATGGCCGGTGCTGCGTCGTGTTATCAGGCCCCGGACCATACTCTACACAGCGCTGTGGGCAGGCATCGGTGTGGCGCTTTTGGTGGCGCTTTTCTTGCGCGACACCATCGATATCACGGTGAGCCATGACCGGAACCCCGTGTTCGTGACACTGTCCGACGGTTCTATTCGCAATGCTTATGAAGTGCGGCTCCAGAACCGCAATCCATCGCCCAACCCATTTCGTCTCTCGGCGGTTTCGGAGGCACCCTACCTGCGACTCACCGTTCAGAGTGAAGATGCCGCGGCAATCCTGATACCTGCGGATGAGACCAAGAAGCTGCGCGTTTTCCTGACAGCGCCTGCTGGAGCGGCCATGCCCGGGCGGCTGCCTGTCCGTTTTTGGGTCGAGAATCTGTCAACCCGCGAGCGCAGCTCAAAGCAAACCCACTTTCAAGGACCGACGCCATGACGCGCGAACTCACCGGACGACATGTGCTTTTCGTCATGATCTGCGCCTTCGGGGTGATCATTGCCGCAAACCTCACGATGCTGTTTTCAGCGGTAGGCAGCTTTCCAGGACTGGTCGTCCAAAACGCCTACGTGGAAAGCCAGGGCTGGAACGATCGTGCGGCCCGTCAGCAGGCGCTCGGGTGGACGGCCACGGTCTCCTACGAAGAAGAGATGCTAGTTGTGTCGATCTCCGATTCCGATGGAAACCAGATCGAAGCCTCCGACGTTCTCGCGACGGTCGGACGGCCGACATACGATGGTCGGGACGTTACGCTGACGACACCTGATCAGGTTTCACCATTCAGGTTCGCAGCCAAACTCGAGCCCGGGCGTTGGCGGGTCCACGTTTCTGCAGGCACCGACCCATCGTATCGTTCAACCGCGCAGATTCTCGTGCACGGATCCAACTGATGCCACTGGATCAGACGTCGGCACCGGCACAAGTCGAGTTGCTGATCCCGTCGATGACGTGTGCTGGTTGCATGAGCCGGGTCGAGAATGCGTTGGCAGCAGCCATTGGTGTGAGCAGCGCACGCGCCAATCTCACCAAGCGACGCGCAAGCGTCTCGTTCAGTCCCGCACGAACAGATGTGGACAGCGTCGTGGCTGCGTTGGCCGACATTGGTTTTCCAGCCCGCCCGATCGACCCGCAGGCCGATGGTGGGGATGAAGACCGGTCAGGACAGGCACTACTTCTCCGCATCGGCGTATCCGGCTTTGCCGCAATGAACGTGATGCTCCTGTCTGTTGGCGTTTGGTCGGGCGCCGATGGCACAACACGTGATCTGCTGCACTGGGTTTCTGCACTCATTTCGCTGCCAGCGATGGCCTATGCGGGCGTGCCCTTCTTCAAAAGCGCAGCGAATGCCTTGGCGGGCGCCAGGCTGAACATGGATGTGCCGATCAGTTTGGCGATCGGCCTCTCGGCGGCGAGTTCATTGTTCGAGACCGCAAACGGGGGAGAGCATGCCTACTTCGACGCTGGCATCATGCTCATCTTCTTTCTCTTGATCGGCCGGTACCTCGACCATCGCATGCGCGCGCGCGCCCGCTCGGCGGTGGACGAACTCGTCGCGATGACCGGGCGGACGACCACCCGAGTTCTGCCAGATGGAACCAGAAAGCGCATCGAGGTGAGTTCGCTCGCTCCGAACATGGTCCTGGAAATCGCAGCGGGTGATCGCGTTCCGGCGGATGGGAGGATTGTCTCTGGCACAACCGACATCGACCGGTCCCTGATCAGCGGCGAGAGCCTTCCGGTGACCGCAACCAAAGGTGACACACTCTACGCCGGGGAACTGAACCTCTCTGGTGTTGTGCATCTTGAGGTTACTCGAGCCGGCGATGAGACGCTGTTGGCCGAGATTGCCGGCCTCGTCGCAGCAGCTGAGCGTGGCAAAGGCAGGATCGATCGAATGGCAGATCGTCTCGCCAGAACCTACGCTCCGGCTGTGCACGTGCTGGCCGCGGTAGCGTTCATCGGATGGTTTGCCATCACAGGAGACCCACGGCACGCGACACAGATTGCCGTCGCCGTGCTGATCATCACATGCCCATGCGCTCTCGCACTCGCCATACCCACGGTTCACACGGTCGCGAGTGCTGAACTCTTTCGTCGTGGGGTGTTTCTAAAGGACGGCAGTGCTCTGGAACGACTGGCGTCGGTCGACACCGTGGTGTTCGACAAGACGGGAACCCTGACCCTGGGAACGGCGAAGCTCTTAGATGCACCATCTGATGATAGCCCGATCTGGCCAGTGGCGGCCGCTCTGGCAAGGGCGTCGCGGCATCCCCTCGCACGCGCGATCGCAGAAGTGGCTGACGAACGCCAGATCCGCTCCGCGGTCTTGGAAGACATCGAGGAGCATCCAGGATTTGGGATGAGTGCGCACCTGAACGGCTTTCTCGTCAGGCTTGGCCGGTCCTCATGGATTGGAGCCGGAGAGGAGGATCAGATGTCCCTGCAGATGCCGGACGGCACCGTGCATGGCTTCTGCTTCGAACAAGAACTCAGACCGGACGCCCAAACCGTCTGCGCCTCACTCCGAAAACGCGGCTTTGGGCTCGAGGTGCTGTCAGGTGACAACGCGCGAGGTGTTGCCGGGATCGCTTCTGCAACAGGCATCTCATCGATCATGGCCGGCTTGACACCCAAGGAGAAGCACGCTCGCCTGGAGGAACTGAAGGCTCATGGCGCGCGCACATTGATGGTTGGTGATGGACTGAACGACAATCCCGCGCTTGCAGCTGCCGAAGTCGCAATGTCGCCAGCCAATGCGACCGATGCGACGCGGAACGTTGCCGACGTGGTTTTCACGGGTGCAAATCTGAGTGCGGTCACCATGGCACTTGATCTTGCACGTATTGCAAGACGGCGCGCCCATCAGAGCATCGCGATCGCGATCGTGTACAACATTTTCGCTGTGCCCCTTGCGATGGCCGGCTTGGTGACCCCGCTGATCGCGGCGCTGGCAATGTCTGGGTCTTCGATTGCTGTTGTCCTGAATGCTTTGAGAACGAAGGTGAGATCATGAGCATATTGGGCGCATTGATTCCGATCTCGCTGTTCATGGGCGGACTTGGACTGGCGGCCTTCGTTTGGTGCATGCGCACCGGGCAATTCGATGACACGGATGGCGACCAGCATCGCGCGTTGTTTCGCGAGGATGAGGGCGCCCGTTCCGACTAGTCCGCGCTCAGTATCGACGGTTGCGGCCCGCCCCGGACTGTTGGCAGAAAGATGTGCTCCCACGGTGACGGGTAGGGTGTTGTCACCGGCATCTCTACGACTGCCGGGCCGCCTGCATCGAAGGCCGATCTGAGAGCCAAGCGTAGACCCTCGGCACTTTGATCGGCGCGGATTGCGAAGGCACCAAAGCTCTCTGCAAATTTGACGATGTCAGGGTTCACCAGATCCGAGGCGATCACCCTGTTGTGACCGAAACGGGCTTCCTGAATTCGCTTCACGTTGCCGTATGCGCTGTCGTTGTAGACCAGTGTGACAAGTGGAATGTCGTACTTCACCGCCGTCGCCAACTCGGCGGCGCCATAGAGGAACCCGCCGTCGCCTTGCACAGTCAACACCCGCCGATCGGGCATAGCGATCTTTGCGCCCAGACCTGCGGGCAGGCCCCACCCGAGAGTGCCTGCATAACCCGCACAGACATAGCCGCGCGGTTTGTAGACCGGGAAGGCATAGCGGGCCGCGTAGGCCACTTGGGTCAGATCATCGACAAAGATGCCATCCTCGCCCAGTTCTTCCCGGATGACCTGAAGCTGGCCGGCTTGCGGTTGGAGGTCGGCCAACCGCGCATCGAACCGGGCTTTATCTGTGGCAATCTGCTCCCGCCGATCGGCTCGCTTGCCGAGCCGCTTGCCCAATTCTTCGATAAGAAGTGGCAGGGCATGTTCTGCCATGGCGTTGATCTCCACCGCGACATTGCCTCGGCGATTGATCTCTGCCGGATCGGCATTGATCTGGATGAGCTTGAGGGCGTCATCCACACCCCAGACCATCTCATGCCACATGAAGCGTGTGCCGATGCCCAGTGCGACATCGGCAGTCTGCCAGAAACCGTGCGCCACCGGGCCGGTCACATAGAGTGGAAGGCGTTCGTCGTAGGCGCCTTTGCCCTGACGCAAGGCAGAGACAGGTGCCTCGAGCATCTCTGCTATCTCGCGGAGCGGCTCAGCGGCGTCATGCGCGCCGCCTCCCAGGACAATGATCGGCCTTTCGCTCGCGGCGAGCAGATCGGCTGCACGTTCCACGGCATCCGTGTCAACACTTGGGTACACTGGCTCCGGGAAGCTGCAGGCATTTGCCGGAACAGACCAAAGGTCGAGCGGGCATTCAACAGTGACAGGTGCCGGGTGTCCGCCGAGCAAGGCATGCAACGCCTCTGCGATCTGGACGGGCGCAGTCTTGTCGTCTCTCAGGGCTTCAGCGCGCTTGGAGATTTGATGCACCACCGCCATCTGATCTGGCAGTTCGTGCAGCATCCCATGCTGTTTGCCGATAAACTCGGTCTTGTTCTGCCCCAGCAGAGCGAACACCCGCTGAGCTGTTGCAAACGCCGTCGAGTGCCCAGCCGCCGCATTCAAAACACCCTGTCCGGGCACTGTGCAATAGGCTTGTGGCCGACCGCTGGCCATGGCGGCGCCGGTTGCCATGTAGGAGCAGGCTTGCTCGTGGCGTGTAGCGAATGGACGAAGCGCCGGAAAGTCTACCAGTACATTGAAGAAGTCATCGTTCTGAACACCTGGCAGGCAGTAGAGCGCATCAATTCCAGCGTCGCAGAGGCCCTGACACAACAAATGCGAGATCGTGGTGGTCATGGGAATGTCCTAGGCTGCAGGCGGGAATTGCGGGAACAGACTATCAGTCGATGGTGTCCGGCACCATCAGATCAACCAGTCGCGCCACGTCAGGAAGCGTCTCCAAGGCATCCACTGCCGAGATCAGCGCATCGCATTGATTTTTTGTCGGTGACCCAGCTGCGCGTTCGCAGTTCCCTCGAAATTTCTCGAGGACTGCCTCCCTATCCATCGGGTTCCCGGGCGCACCGTAAACCTGATCAAGGTCGACGCTCAGTACTGTACCATCCCGGAGCGCGATCTCCACGTTCAGAGGTGTGAGCGCATTTGGCGGCGCAGGGACGGCTTCGATGTGGATGGACCTGGCCAAGTTCTGCCGGGCGGGGTCACGATACGCATGATCCGAAAAATCTCCACCGGCGATCGTTCCGCGCAACAATGCGCATGCCGTCACATAGGAAGCACACAGTCTCGCGTAGTTGAGATCCATATCCTCTCGGGATGGCCTGCCAACGAGGTGGTGAACCAATGGTGGAACGCGCGCGGTTATGCGCTCGATGTTGGCTGCGTCGAAGAGATTCGAGCGCTGCAACTGCAGACATCCGTCAATGATCCCGTGCGTTGCCCGACCAGTCGGAAACGGTTTGTAGGCAAGTTCGTTGATCCGCCAAACCTGACCCAACGTCTCGACCACTGCCGATGGATCACCGTTCTCTTCAATCAATCGATAGTAGCCGAAGGGCCCCTGCAGAATATTCTTCGGGCCAGTGAAACCAGCGGCCGCCAAGTCGCAGGCGGTCACTGCATTTCGAGCATTGAAACCCACCTGCATGGCCAGCAGCATCGAACCCTCGGTGTGGGCCTGCATCGTGCCTCCCATCTGTCCATAAGCGAGGGAAAAGGCATTCACGAGAGTGGGCTCGTCAAACCCGTTCAGTTTCCCAAGAGCGGCGACGCCACCGAATGCACCGACAGTCGCCGGCCGAAAGAAGCGCAGACCAGACTTGGCTCCGACACCGAGACAACTCGCAACGTCGACACCAACGATCACCGCTTCGATCAGACGGCGACCAGAAACCGGACCGCTGCGCTCGGCGCCTGCCAAGGCAACTGGCAGCACGATGGTCATGACATGAGCCACAGCTGCCTCGTGAACGCAGTCGAATTCCGAGTTGTGCGTCTGATAGGCGTTGCAAAGCGCCGCCGACGAGGCTGGCAAGCGGCATCCGGTCGACCAGACACGAGCATCCTCAGCGCTGCCGCCCTGCGCCATGGTGCGTGAGAGTTCTTGTGCCTTAGGGCCGCTGCTGCCACCGATACCAACGCCAAGTGTATCCAGGATGAACGACTTTGCTGTGGCGACGGTCCCCGCGTCTAGATCGCTGTACTGAGCCCGACGCACATGGCTCGCAAAGTCTTGGATTGCATCGGACATTCTATGACTCTGAGATGTGCAGGTGTTGTTTTCTATCCTATCGTGTCAATCACCTGGATTGGAAGCCTGCGGATCTTTCAGCGAGCAGCAGGGGAATGCGATCGACAACGCAGTCTTCGAGAAGCTGAGATGCTTTGGCTGGTCAAGCAACTGCGGTCTGTAATTTCGTCTCCGGCGCTACCAACGACCCGATCCTGCTGATCCTGTCCGGCATCCTAGTTTGCATCGCGTCGACAGAGCTTGCTCTTATTTTGGTTGGGTCTCCTGTAGCATACCTTTGCGAGTTAAATCGGTGATGCCCTCCAAGATGTTCGTGGAGCGGTGGGGGCGGCTCACGAAGCTCATATGCCTACCCGGCATTGCTTCGACGACGGAAATCGGGGTGCACATGGAGAGTATCTTGCACAAGCTGGGCGGCGACATGGATGAGATTGCGACCTTATGCCGATTGGGAGCAACCTGATGTCGGATGAGTCAGCAGCGGACTGGTGGTCGACAGAGGTCATCCAGATGGCGCCCGGTGAGATTCGCTATCGCGGGTATGCCATTGAGGAACTGATCGGCAACGTCAGCTTCACGAGCATGATCTGGCTCATGCTGCGCAGCGAGTTACCCACCCAGGCGCAAGCAGACCTTTTGGAGATCGCTTTGATGGCTGGAGTGGATCATGGCCCGCAGGCGCCATCGATCGCGATTGCGCGCATGGCTGCGACTTGTGGTGTGGGCTTGAATTCTGCGATGGCATCCGCTGTCAATGTGCTCGGCGATGTTCACGGTGGTGCGGGAGAGCAAGCCCTCGAATTGTACAATGATGTTTTGAGGCGCGTGGATGTGGGAGCGTCGGTCGCCGATGCTGCGAGAGAGGTGATTGCATCGTTCCAGAGCGAAGGCGGCACCTATCTCCCCGGATTCGGCCATCGCTTCCATCCAGTAGATCCGAGAGCTCCGCGGCTGGTGGAGGTTTCGATTGAAGCGATCCAGGCCGGTACGATCTCGGGCGATCATATAGCTGCCGCACGTGAGATTGAGAAGCAGCTCGGCGTCATGAAGGGACGAAGCATCCCGCTGAACATCGATGGCGCAACAGCGGCAATCTACGGTGAACTGGGTTTTCCTCCTCCACTTGCGCGCGGGCTTTTCTGTCTCTCCCGCTCTGTTGGAATTCTCGCGCATGCATGGGAGCAGATGCAGCAGGGCGGTCGGAACAAAGGGCCAATACCGCGTAACGTGATCTGGAGCTACACGGGGCCAGAGCCGAGACCGGTCCCAAAGGACCAGGCATGACGAGCCTATATGCTCCACCAGAGCCCGTCGAAACTCAGGTCTTCACCCGCATACCCGATAGCTTCCTTGACCCCAGTCGGCGGTCATGTTGGATTGACGGAAACAAGCCGGGTCAGCAGGTGCCGAGCTTTTTGGAAGGGCCGGTCTTCGATAGAAGCGGCAATCTCTACGTCACGGACATTCCTCATGGTCGGCTCTTTCGCGTCTCTCCGGAGCGAGACTGGCGGCTGGTCGCCGAATACGATGGCTGGCCAAACGGACTGGCGGTGCATGCCGACGGTCGTCTTTTCATCGCCGACTACAAGTACGGGATTCTGACGTGCGAGCCTGAAACAGGACACATCGCGCCCTGTGTGACGTCGATCAAATCTGAAAGTTTCAAGGGCGTGAACGATCTGGTCTTTGACCAGAATGGCAAGCTCTATTTCACTGATCAGGGTCAGACCGGGATGCATGATCCAACCGGGAGGGTCTTCCGCTATGACCTCGAAACGCGCCGCCTGGACTGCCTGATCGACAGCTGCCCCAGCCCCAATGGACTGGTGCTGAACCCCGACGAGACGGTGCTCTACGTTGCGATGACGCGCGGCAACGCAGTGTGGCGCCTGCCGTTGCACCCAGATGGTTCGACAACGAAAGTCAGCATCTTCGCGCAAATGGCCGGCGGCGTCGCCGGCGCGGACGGGATGGCCGTGGCAGAAGACGGCACCTTGGCTGTCGCAGACGCGGGCAACGGCTGTGTCTGGACGTTCTCACGTTGGGGAGAGCCCCTGCAACGCCTGATGTCCTGCACCGGAGGGCGCACCACGACCAATCTCACCTATGGCGGTCCGGACAATCGATCTCTCTATATCACCGAGTCTGATACAGGCACGATCCTAATGGTCGAAATGTCTTCGCCCGGATGCGTCCCGTTCGGCCTCGGCCCATTGAAAGCCTGAGTGCCTATCCCAAACGTGATTTTGCCGCTTCACGGAACTGTTCCGTCGAGCGTGCAAGGAGCGTGTTCGTGTCCCAGTCGCAGATCACCCCATGGCGGCGTATGGCAGTGTGGCGATCGATCTCTCCGCTCTGCAGTTTTGTTGCGATGTCTTGAGCCGAAGTGTCCAGCCAACCCGGGCGCTCGGCGCGCATCTCGTCTCGAAGCTTCTCGGTCGCTGCTTCATCAATCTTGTAGTCGTCGAGTTCCGGGTCAATTGCCTCGATGACGGTCCCATAGTCCCTGCGCGCACCTTCCAGGCTCACATAGCCGTCGATTACGTCCTCAACGACCATGGCTGGGTCCCGGTCCAAAGGATCGTAAAGACCACCACCGCCGGCGGACGGTCTGACGAACTTGTCGCTGGTCTTGACCGGCACATTCGAGAAAACGGCACCGAGAAAGTGGCCTTCGTCATCGCTGACGTGGGTCACGCCGTGTGGAATCGAAGGCTGCCCGCCTTTCATGCCCCATGTGAGAGAACGCGCACGGTCGCAGCAATATGACATCACCGTGTTCCTGATCGAGCTGAGCGTGCCGTTCTTCTGGACCCCGCACCCGCCCCGGAACTTTCCCGGTCCGCCGGAATCAGTGGCGATCTCGTAGCGGTCCATCACAAGGGGCGTGAGCCGCTCCTGTGCTTCCACTGATTGTTGGGCCAAACCGACGCCGAACAACGACGAGGTGGCGGTAGAGCCATCCTTCCCATGGCGGGCGCCCCATCCGCCGGCCATCCAGTCATACCACATGAAGAAGTTGCCGTTCGTCTCGGGCCTCTCGTCGGTGCCCCCGATCAGCAGATATTCTAGATTGAACGAGCAGCACAGCGCGCGTTCCGGCATGACCTGCGACCAAAGCGCGAAGATGGCGTTCATGATCTTCTCGTATGCGCCGGAGCAAAAGCCCGTCACCGCATAGGGATAGGGCGCATTGACGACCGTGCCCTCTGGCAGATCCGCATCTATGAAGCGGTAGAATCCGGAGTTCAGTGGCACCTCGGGAAAGAAGAACTTCGAACCCGCCACCACTGCCGAAAATGCCGAACTGTAACTGCCGTTCAGAAAGCAGTCGATTGACTCGTGCGAGCCAGAAAAATCGTAGGAGACCTGGCTTCCTTTGATCGTCATCTTGGCGTGGATCGGGATGAGGCCTTCCGGTTTGGTCGGGTCCTGGTCGATGAAGTCGACGGCGTGCCACTCACCGTCGGGCAGAGCGGAAACCTTGTCGCGTGCAAACCGCTCGACATAGTCCTGACACTCCTCGAACGCCTCGAGGACCGTGTCCTTACCGTACTTGTCGACGAGCTCAAGAAGCCTTTGCTCACCGAGACGCGTGGCTTCGCACTGTGCCAGGAAGTCTCCCATTGCATCGCCGGCGGCTCGGGTGTTGCCCACGATCATTTCGATCACATCGTCCAGCATTTTGCCCTTGGTGCAGATCCGCATCGGCGTGATCCTGAGGCCTTCGCCGAAGTGGGTGCGGGCATTTATGTCGAACGACCCCGGAGTAGACCCACCGACATCCGCCCAGTGCCCGTTCGACTGCGTAAAGGCGATCACCTCGTCGTCGACGAAGACCGGTCGCACAATTCGGACATCGCAAAAGTGCGTGCCACCCGTGTACGGGTCGTTCGACATGAAGATGTCGCCCGGATGAATGTCTCCCTTGAAGCGGTCGATGATCGATTGGCAGGTGAAATGCAGTGTTCCGACGTGCACGGCGATGTCGCCTGCACCCTGCATAACTGTGTTTCCCTTGGCATCGCAAAGGCAGTTCGAGAAATCGCGACTGTAGATGACGAACGAATAGCAGGTCCGGAGCAACTGCTCCGACATCTGGTCCACTAGATTGCCGTAGGCGTTTTTCAGAACTTCAAAGGTGACACGATCGAGCGCCATTTGAGCCCCCTCAGACGAATTTCATGACGATGTGCAAATCAGCCGTAACTTCGCTGCGCGTGCCGGGTGGAAGTACGACGGTCGAGTCAAGCTGCTCGATGACGGCTGGTCCCTCCAGCACCATCCCGGGTCCCAGGGCCTCGCGGCGCAGGACAGGTGTCTCGACAAACCCGTGTTCGGTTCCGAAATGAACAGGTCTTCGCGACACTGGCGCAGGCAGTTCTGTGGAGTGCTCTGCTTGTGTTGCTGGTTTCGGTTTGGGCACTGCGCCCCGGGCCACGACGCGAAGCGAGTAGATTTCGACCATCCGGTCGCGATCCTCAAAGGAGTAAGCGCGGGCATGCTCACGGTGAAAACTGTCGAGAACCGGCTCTAGATCCGTGAGTGGCTCGGAGCCAATGTCCACAGTGAGCTGCCGCCACTGACCAACGTATCGCATCTCAACCGCGCGCTGGAGGTGCATATCCTGAGGAGCAACGCCTTCTTCGGCAAGTCGGTGGCGTGCCTCCTGTTCCAGCTTAGCGAATTCCGTTTCAATCTCAGAGAGCGTCGCATCTGAGGAACCCTTCAAATACATCGTTGAAAGGTCGTGCCGAATGTCCACCAGAAGGCATCCCATGGCCGACGCGATGCCAGGGTAGCGCGGGAAGATCACGGCTGGAATATCCAGGTCGTGAGCAAGATCAGCGCCATGTAGCGGGCCGGCGCCTCCGAAAACAACGAGTGCGAAGTCTCGCGGGTCAAACCCTCGTCCAACCGAGATGAGTTTTACGGCGTTCGCCATGTTGGCGTTTGCGACGCGAACGATGGCGTCCGCAGCTTCGGGACCATCCAGACCAAGTGGCTGACCGATGTCTTTCGCGATCGCGGCCTCGGCAGCGCTGCGATCGAGCGATACCTTGCCATCCAGCAGGTTGTCTCCGAGCCTTCCGAGCACCAGGTTTGCGTCGGTGTTGGTCGGAGCCTCACCACCTGCACCGTAACAGGCGGGACCTGGATCCGCCCCGGCACTTTGCGGTCCATTGCGCAGTGATTGGCCGGGATCGATCCATGCAATCGACCCGCCGCCCGCGCCGATGGTGCTGACCTCGATTGAAGGGAACATGATCGGGTAGCCGTATTCGACATGCCAGCGCTGGGTTGTGCCAAGCTCTCCCTTGTAGCACATCGAAATGTCTGAACTTGTGCCGCCCATATCCAGGCTGATGGCGTTCTCGAAACCGCACTCTTTGGCAATGTGAGCGCCTGCAATCGCGCCTGCGACGATCCCGGAACTCGCAAGACGAGCGGCGAACCGGCTTGCGCCTTGTGCTGTGAGAACACCGCCGCCGGAGTGCAAAATGAGCAGATCACCGCCGTACCCTGCAGTCTTCAGCGACGCATCGAGTGCCGTGATGTAGCGACCAACCACAGGTGCGGTCACCGCATTGATCATCGCCGTCGAATGACGCGGATGCTCGAATATCTCAGGCACGATCTCAGCCGAAGCGCAGACATACACTTCCGAGCCCAACAGCTCTTCGAACAGCGCCTTGCAGCGCAGCTCCGGTTCCGGGTTGGCATAGGCATTCATGAAGCAGACGGCGACAGACTCGTAGCCACGCTTCTTCAGCAGACGCGCGAGGTCGCGGACTTCGTCCTCATCCAACGGTGTGAGCACTTTGCCGCTGTAGTCGACGCGCTGGGTGATCTCGAAACGGTCACGCCGACGGATGTAGGGCGGCGCCACGTCGACATAGGCGTCCCACAGATCTGGCTTGGTTCCATCGCGAATCTCAACGATGTCGCGAAATCCGCGGGTTGCTACCAGCGCCGTCTTGGGCAGTTTGCGGGTGATCAGCGCATTGGTTGCGACGGTCGTCCCATGCGTCAGCAATGCGATGTCCGAGGGAACTATTCCAGCCGCCGAGATGCTGTCCATCACGGCAGCGTTGGGCTCGTCAGGTCGGGATGGCACTTTCGTGACTGAGATTTCTCCCGTTGCTTCATTGAAGAAAAAGGCATCCGTGAAAGTCCCGCCGGTGTCGATCGCGACCCGGAAATGAGGCGTGTCGGCCATCGATGTATCTCCCCCGCTCTGCTTGATCTCAGGCAGCCGTCACGTAAGGACGCACCGCTTCGGCAACCGCTGCAGCGACGGCGACCGCGTTTGGCGTATCGGAATGTATGCAGATGGAATCTGCCTGCACCTCGACTTCCTTTCCGGTCACACTTTCGGTTTTGCCATCAGTGATGGCCCTAACGCAGCGTGTGGCGGCGGTGGTCGGGTCCACGGCGTGATGCTCCCGCGTTATGATCATCAGGCCGGCGTCGCTATAGTCGAGGTCCGCGTAGTACTCGCCGACAAACACATGGCCACGTTGCGGATAGATCTCCTGATGCAGACTGTTGACGATACCGAAAATTGGCACCCCGAAGATGTCGGCGGCATCCGCGACCGCGTGCGCGATTTCGGGATCGCGGCCGGCCATGCCGTAGAGTGAGCCGTGAGGCTTGATGTGGTTGAGCTCCATGCCTTCCGCCCTGAGGAAGCCACAGAGCGCGCCAATCTGATAGATCAGGCAATTCGCAAGCTCTTCTCGGCCGATCTTCATTTCACGTCGGCCGAACCCCTGAAGGTCCGGCAAAGATGGGTGTGCACCGACCTTCACGCCATGCTCTTTGGCCAGGCGGACGGTCGTCCGCATATGATTGAAGTCCGAGGCGTGAAAGCCGCAGGCCACGTTTGCGACGTGGATGTGCGGCATCAGTCCCGCATCGTCGCCAATCTTATAAAGACCGAAGCCCTCGCCCATGTCGCAGTTTATGGTGGTCATCGATCTTCCCCCTCAGTCTCTACTGTTAGTTTGTTGCAGAACGGAATCGGTCCAGGAACACCGCCAGGATGATCACACAGCCGAGAACAATCATCTGAATATTGCCGTCGATACGGTTGAGGTTCATCCCGTTGGAAAGGATCGTGACGAAGAGCGCTCCGAGGATCACCGAGAACGCGCCTCCGACCCCACCCCGGAGGCTGACCCCGCCGATGACCGCCGCTGCGATACTTTCTAGTGTTAGGTTTCCACCAAGGTTCGGCTCGCCCGACCCCGTCCGACCTGTCAGGAGAAGCGCACCCAGCGCCGCGATCACCGAGCAGAGAATGTACGCGAAGGTAACGTAGCGTTTGCTGGGCAGCCCTGCGACTTCGGCGGCGCGCGGGTTTCCTCCGATCAGGTAGAGCGCTCGCCCGAACACCGTGTGCGCAAGTATGAAATGCAGGACGATGAGAGTCGCTCCCGCGAACAGCACAGGTGCCGGGATTCCAAAGATGTCACCATTGTAGACGATGCCCGAGAACTCACGCGGTACATTGAAGACCGGTCGCCCTCCCGACGCCATGGTGGCAACGCCCAGGCAAATATTCAGACTGCCAAGCGTTGCCACGAAAGGGTTCACTCGAAACCAGGCGACAGCTATGCCGTTGAAAGCGCCAGCGAGCATCCCGACTCCGAGACCGACAAGGACGCCGGCAAAGATTGCAATGCCGGTGGTCTCGCCTTCACCTGCCAGTGAGCTCGTCATCAACAAAGCGCTGGTCACGCTTACCGCCGAAACACAGGTGCCGAGCGACAGGTCGAAGCCTCGCGTGATGATCACGAGCATCTGCGCAGAGGCGAATATCGCCAGATAGCTGCTCTGCACCAGGATGTTCCAGAAGTTGCCGGCAGAGAGCACCCGACTTTCGGCTGCTCCAAATGCCAGCACCAGAATGACCAACGCAATCGGCAGCATTGCTTTGACAAACCACGCCGTCATCGGAATGCCGCGCTCGCCTGGACCGGTGGTTTCAGCCATGCCGGCGCCTCCGGCGTGCATACTCTTCAAGCGCCGCTGCAATCACGAGGATGAAGCCCAGCACGACAACTTGCATCTTGGAGTCGACCCTTAGAAGGTTCATGGCGTTGGTCAGGATCGACAGAAACAACGCGCCGAGCGCTACAAGTTCAACACGGCCGACCCCACCGCGCAGCGAAACCCCAGCGATGACGGCCGCGGCGATCGACTGAAGCATCATGGAGTTGCCGCCCATCGATGCCTGGCCGGACCCCAGTCGCGCCGTCATCAAAATACCCGCGGTTGCAGCCAGCATTGAGCAAAGGACATATGCGAGGACGACGTTCCGCCTGGCAGGCACACCCGAGACGATCGATGCCTGAAGGTTGCCCCCGACGGCGTAGAGATAGCGCCCGAACTGTGTGCGTGTTTGCATAAACCAGACAGCAGCGATGATGGCCGCGGCCACGTACACCGTTGTCGGCAACCCAAACCACAGCGCGCGGCCGAAGTCTTTCACGAACCCGTTCGGCATCCCATAGACCGGGATGCCCTGAGTTAACAGCAACGCGAGACCTGTCGCGATAGAGAGAGTACCGAGCGTGACCATGAACGGGGAGACTTTCAGGAGTGCCACGCAGAGGCCATTGATGAGGCCGATGAACAGTCCGCACCCCAGGCCGCAGAGTATGCCCAGGGGAATGATGATCAGGTTCTGTTCCGGAAACATCATCCCAAGTGCTGCCATCGATTTGGCCATGACGGTGCTGGTCAAGGCGATGACGGCGCCGACCGAGAGGTCGAAGCCTGCGACGATCAGAACCAGCATCTGCCCCGCAGCTATGATCGCAAGAAACGAAGTCGATCGCAGCACGTTGAAAATGTTGTTCAAACCGAAGAATTTTTGCTCGAACACAGCCATGAATGCGATGCTGAGCGTTAGGAGGATCGGCAGCAGTCCGACCCGCAGGAGCTGACGGGTGAGTTCTTGCTGGCCCATTGCCGCCTGGCTGCCAAAGCCCCCATCGGTCATGCAGCGGCCTCCTTGTCGTCTTCCCGAAAGAAGCAGGCGAGGACGGTCTGCTCGGAGATATCATCTCCCTCGAGTTCGGCCACCATGCGTCCACGGTGCATGACGTAAAGTCGATTGCAGAGATGAAGCACCTCGGGCAGCTCTGACGAGACGAGGACCACCGCTGCTCCCGAACCTACCAGCTGCTTCATCAACTCGTAGACCTCGACCTTCGCACCCACGTCGATCCCGACAGTTGGTTCGTCGAATAGGAACACCTTGGTTTCACGCGTGAGCCCGCGCGCGAGCATCACCTTCTGCCTGTTGCCGCCGGACAAGTTGCCAACCACGCGCTCGATGTTGCTTGGACGCAATCCGAGCTTGTTGACGATTTCCTGGACAACACGGCGCTCGGCAACGCGCCGAATGACGCTACGGTTCGCAAACCGCTCGAGAGCCAGCGCAGAAACCGAGACATTCTCACGGACCGGGCGACCAAGGGCCAATCCTTCAGCCACACGATCTGAAGGGAAATAGCATACGCCACGCGCAAGACTGGATGCGGGGGTTGGGTGTTCGTAGGGCTGCCCGGCGATCTCAATCGATCCGGCCGTCACCGGTTCCAGACCGTACAGCGCCCGGATGAGTTCCGATTTTCCACATCCGACAAGGCCTGCGATTCCCGTGATCTCCCCACCGCGAGCAAGGAACTGAACGTCTCGAACATCCCCCCCTTCCAGACAGAGATCTCTCACCGCGAGTAGGACTTCTTCGGGTTGATGGGCAATCTCGGGGAACAGCAGGTCAATCTTGCGACCCGTCATAAGCTCAACCAGCTCGGTCTCACCGACACCCTTCGCATCCAGGGTTTTTACAAGCTTGCCGTCGCGGAGCACTGTGATCCGATCGGCGAGCTGACTGATCTCGGCCATACGGTGCGAAACGTAGATGATGCCGACACCCTTGGCTTTCAGTTCCGCGATCAGCTGAAACAGCCGTACGGTTTCGCGCTCGGTCAACGAGGCTGTTGGCTCATCAAGGATCAGAACCCTCACTTCCCCCATAAGAGCCTTCACGATCTCGGTCATCTGCTGGTGAGCGCGGGAAAGATCTGCCACCTTGCGGCGTGGCTCGAGCGCAAAGCCGAGTTCCGAGATGATTTTGGACGACCTCGCCCGCATCGCCCTGCGGTCCAGTAGCCCGGCCGTCGCGATTTCACGTCCGAGGAACAGATTTTCCTCGACGGTCATCTCCGAGACGAGTGAGAACTCCTGAAAGACAGGGCTGATCCCCATCACGCGGGCGCGGTGCGGGGTGAGCCCACGGACGGGCTCTCCCATGAACGAGAAGTCACCGGCATCCTGTGAGAACGTTCCGGCGATAATGTTGATCAGGGTCGACTTGCCAGCGCCATTCTCTCCGAACAGCACGTGAACTTCACCGGGTCGCAGATCGAAATCCACTTCATCAAGCGCTTTCACGCCTGGGAAGGTCTTTGAAGCGCCTCGTATCTCGATCAGCGGATCGTGCGCCGCCCCAGCGGGCGGCGCCGTGTTCGTATCATTCCGCTGCTCGGCCACCGGCGCCTCGCGTTCGGTGGCCGAAGGGCTCACTGGGCCTCGACCGAGTATTCGGGCGTCCAGCTCGCCGGTGCCAGGACTTGGCTCATGTCGATTTTGTCCACCGTTCCCGACGCGATCATGTCTGGAATGGGTTTCACAAACTCCATCACCGGCTCACCTTCGAGCGCGCGCACAGCCATATCGATTGCCACGCGCCCCTCGAGGACAGGATACTGAGTGGCAAAGCCAAGAATGTCGCCACGATTCAATGCGTCCAGCATTGCCTGGTTCTCGTAGGACGACATGATCTTGATCTCACCGATCCGACCGACTTCGGCAACCGCGGCCATCCCGGCCTCAGCAGTCGGTGCCGTGCCCCAGATCACGTTCATCTCCGGGTAGGCTTGGAGGGCGTCTTGGATCAGCTGCAGCTGCACGGACACGCCGGAGTCGCCAAACTTTTCGTCGAGGAGTTTCACATTGTCGACACCCTCGATCGCCCGCTTGAAGCCATCATTGAAGCTTTCTGCCCATCCGGATCCAGCTGGGCCGGGGAAGTTGACAACGTTGGCTTCAGCGCCATCGAGGTCATCGATCAAGTACTTGCCGGTTTGCTCGCCCATGACGTCGAACTCGACGAACATCTTCGCAGTAGTCTTGGCCTCTGCCACCGGATTGACGGTCGAGATCACGGGCTTTCCGGCTGCGATGCCTTCCTCGAACTTCAGAGCGAGCCCCGCCTCGGAGATGGCGCCGATGACGATGGCATCGAAATCACCAGCCATGCAGTCATCGAACTGGGACAGCTGGCGCGGAAGGTTCTCGTATCCACCTGCTTCGAACAACGTCATGTTGACGTTCTGGCGTTTGGCTTCCTCGACGATCCCGTAGGCAACGGCAACCCAGAAGCTGTCCTTCATGTGCGGAAACAGCACACACAGGTTCCAAGGTTTCGACGCCTTTTCTAGAGGTGAGTACTCCGTCTCGACATTTTCGCCCGACGAGGCATCATAGACTTTGACCGGCCACCACGCTTCTTCCGCCTGGACTGCGGTTGTAAGCGCCAGGACCCCCGCGATTGCGGTCGCTGAGTAGAAGCCAGTCTTCCAATTACCTGCTGACATTTTTATCTCCCTGTCACCGTGCGGATGGTCACGGCACGATCCACCCCTCACTGTCCGATTAAGATGACACAATCGACCAACCGGTCAACTTTTCTAATCAGACCACGTAGTTGTTGCCCGCTATCAGTTCAGATGTTCGGCGACTTTGCTCAGCATTTCCGCACGTTCTCGCCGTGCGGAGAGCGCCGCGTCCATATCGACTGCTTCGAACTGCACAGGCATATGCGGCTGAAGCTGGCCGATAAGGTCCATATCTGCAGAAATCACTGTCCCGACCATCATGTATCCGCCCCCAGAGACCGCATCACGATGCAGCACGATGGGTTCGGTTCCGCCTGGAACCTGTATGGAGCCATAGGGGTAGCACGCGTCCACGATGTTGGACGGGTCCGATCCGGCGCCGAATGGTTGTTCCCGTGGCACGAAGTCGAGGGGTGCGCCGCCACGGAAGCGGTATCCGATGCGATCGGCTTCCGGTGCCACTTTCCAGGTATCCGAGACGAACGCGCGGCCGGCATCTTCGGTGATGCGGTGCCAATAGAGGCCCGGCAGCATGCGTAGTGTAACCGGCGACTCACTGGGGCCGCGTTGCAAGGCTTCCGGGACGCTACGTCCGCCGATACCTGATCCGTCGCCCTTGGAGAGCTTGTCGCCTGCCGCCAGTGCACGCCCTTCATGCCCACCCAAGGTGCCCAGAGCATAGGTTGATCGGCTGCCAAGAACGATCGGCACGTCTATCCCGCCCGAGACCGCGATGTAGGCTCGCGCACCTCCACGCAGGTAGTCAAAGGAAAGTATTTGACCCGCCTTCACATCGAAACTCGTCCAGGTGGCGACAGGTTCGCCATCCAGTTTGGGCGGAAGGTTTGCACCGCACACCGCAATGGTCGCATCCTCATGGAATGCGAGCTCAGGGCCCATGAAAACCGCCTCGAGCCCTGCCGCTCCCGGCTCATTGCCGACGAGAAGGTTTGCTGCCGTCAGTGCAAACTGGTCCATCGCACCCGACAGCGGAATGCCAAGGTGATAAAAGCCCGGTCGCCCGAGGTCCTGCACCATCGTCGCCAGCCCCGGCTGGATGACCTCGATCGCATCACTGGCCATTGAGCGCTTCCTCCAGCTTGGTGTTGTAGCCGTCAATGTCTGCATTGAACTCGTCGAGCGAGAACCGGACCTTGCTCATTTTCGGTGTGAAACGCCCGGCTGCCACTTCTGCTTCGTAGGTGTCGTAGGCCGCGCGGTCGATCCTGTTGAACTTGACTATGTCACCTGGCGTAAACAGGCACATCGTGTCGTTCGGGATGTAGGCGTGCTCGTTGGTCGGGTCGTAGATCGGCATCGGCGTGATACCGAACATCTGGTAGCCACCAGCGCCTCGCACCGAATAGACACACGAGAAGCATCCACCGTAGCCGACGGTCAGCTTCGGCGTGTCGGTACGGGGACGCAGATACTTCGGCACTTCAAGCTGCCGTGGGCGGTCGACCATCTGGTAGAGGAACGGTAGGCCGGACACAAAGCCGACCATCGAGACAAACCAAGGCGCGCTGGAGTGCGCGTCGATGAACGCCTCCGCATCGGCCTTTCCGTTGATCCGGGCGGCGTAGTCGAGGTCGGTTCCGTTGGGATCCTGGTGGCGGTCCCGAAAACGCATGAGCGTCTCATGAGTCCACGGATCATTGTAGTAGACGGGCATCTCGAAGATTCGGGTTTCGATCACCGAGGGAGCCGTGTCCGCTGCCGCTTCGAGCGCCTGCAACTCCGACATAAGATCGGCAGGCGCGATCCTGTCCGGGTCATATTTGATCTGAAACGATGCATTCGCCGGGCAGATCTCGGTCACACCATCGATTGCCTTGTCGCGCACCGCATTTGTTATGAACAGCGCTTTGAAGAAGGCTTCGAGCGACATCGCCTCTTCGACCTCGACGAAGATGTGCTCATCGCCACCATAGGTATATCGCATCAGTTCTGATCCTCCTCCCGTGTCCCCAATTCCGCCGAATGCGACTGAAGCCACTGCTCCAGCCAAGTTGTGTGAACCTCACCCGATCTCATGTCCGCATCTCTGGCAAGCGCGACATGCAAAGGCTTGGTTGTGGGGATCCCGGTGATCTCCAGCTCTGCGAGAGCGCGCGACAACCGCCCGAGTGCAGTGTCGCGGTCCTTGTCCCAGACGATCAGCTTTCCCAGGAGGGAATCATAGAACGGAGGGACCGCATAGCCTGGGTAGAGCATCCCGTCGAAACGAACACCCGGCCCGCCTGGCAGTGTCAGTTCCGAGACGATGCCCGGATAGGGCATGAAGTCCTGGGAGGGGTCCTCTGCGTTCAGACGCACCTCAATTGCGTGGCCGCTCATGGCGACGTCGCTTTGATCAAAGCGAAGCTTCTCGCCGAGGCAGACTCGGATCTGTTCGCGCACGAGATCTACGCCGGTGATCATCTCGGTCACAGGGTGCTCGACCTGAATGCGGGTGTTCATCTCGATGAAGTAGAACTCGCCGCTCGGCTCATCGTAAAGATACTCCAAAGTGCCTGCCCCGCGGTAGTTCACTGCCTTCGTCAGCGCCACCGCAGAGTCACAGAGTCTTTCTCGTACTGAGAGCGACAAACAGGCAGCGGGCGCCTCCTCCCAAACTTTCTGGCGACGGCGTTGTACCGAGCACTCTCGCTCGTAGAGGTGGATGGCATCGTCGCCGTCTCCCAGAACCTGGACCTCGATGTGCCGTGCCTTTTCGATGACTTTTTCGACATAGAGCGAACCATCACCGAATGCCGCGCGTGCCTCGGCACTCGCCTGTGACCACAAGCGTTCGAGCTCATGGGCATCGTGCGCTACCCGAATACCCCTGCCGCCACCGCCAGCAGCGGCTTTGATCATCACCGGATAGCCTGCGCCTTCGGCGATTGACAAAGCCAGATCAATTGTCGGAACGGCCCCGTTGCTGCCTGGCACGGTTGGAACGCCGGCCTTGGCCGCGACATCTCGCGCGGCCACTTTGTCGCCCATCATTCTGATCGTTTCGGGCGAAGGCCCGATCCAGACGAGGCCGGTACGCTCAACCGCCTCTGCGAACTCAGCGTTCTCGGCGAGAAATCCGTATCCTGGGTGTACTGCGGTTGCGCCACTTGCCTTCGCCGCCGCCAAGATTGCGTCTTTGTTCAGATATGACTTCGAGGCTTGCGGCGGGCCGATTTCTACCGTCTCGTCCGCAAGTCGTGCAGCTAGCGATTCTGTATCCGCCGCGCTGTGCGCTTGAACGGTCGCGATTCCGAGTTCCCGCGCAGCGCGAACAACACGCACTGCGATCTCCCCACGATTCGCAATCAGGATCTTTGTCACGAAAGCCGTCAGTCGAGCCGAGCCACAGGCTGGCCCGCCATCACCGCATCCTCGTTCTCGACGAGAAAGGCCGCCAACGTGCCGGACTTGTCAGATTTGACCTCATGAAAGCTCTTCATCACCTCGATGAGTCCAATCACATCACCAACAGCCACGCTGTCGCCCTCGGACTTGTACGGCGGATCCTCCGGTGAGGGCTTGCGATAGAACGTGCCAGGCAGATGCGCGACGATCTCTTGGCTCATCGGTGAGACTCCTTTTCCCCGTCTGCTCCCCCGGGCTGCGGCGAAGCAGCAGCGGTCCGGTTCGTTGGAGCTTGGAACAAGATCGTGGGAAGGGTCAATCGTTCGACGTTGCTCATCACATCAAGAGACGCGCTAAACGAAGCTCCGGATTGTTTTCAAGGCGCCATCAAGCGCATCACCGTCTTCATCTGCGAGAGCTGCCTCGCGCAGCCGCCGGGTCCAGTCGGCCGCATCATCCCGCCCATCGACGAGCTGCGCTCCTTCAAGGACGCGGTCAAACTTGCTTAGCCCGCGGGTGTGTGTGTCGGAGTATCCCTTGATGAGGCGCCGGCAGCGGATCAGCTCGACGGCAAGACTATAGTCCCGGGAGGCAGTACTGAGCACTGTCTCGAGCCAGCGATCGAGATGCGCCTGCTCTTCCGAATGGCGGAGTGTCTTGCGGCGCCAGCGACGCAACCCAGCAAGAGCATACAGAACAAGAAATCCGCGAATTCCGTCTGTCCGAATGCGACGGCCACGATTGAACCATCGATCAAGCCTCGCCATCCAAGCAGAACTCTCCGCGATTCTTCGGCCGAACCGGGTGGGAAAGAGACTGACGATCTCTTCGGCGCGTGGATGCAGAAACTCGGTCAAGCGCATGGTGTGGCGCTCATCCGCACCCATTTCTCGGTGGATTCGGTCGAACCGGCTTGCGCGTGTCTTTTTGTCGGCAACACCGATCACATCGTCATAGGCCATCGCATTGGCGATGTACTTGGCCGCCTCACGGGAAAGCTGCCAGTCTCGCGCAGATGTATCATCTGCCATGATCGTGTCGATGCGATCGAGATACTCAGCGCCGTAAGCAATGTCTTGAAAGTCGACGACCTTCCGAAGCCCGGACGCTGCCAACTCGGCAACCGGAACGGGCAACGAGTCAGCGCGGGCCGCAAGGCCAGCCCACGCATCGCAGAGCTGTTCTGGACCAGTCGGAACAGCGTCTCGTGTGCTGGTCTCAGACGCACGACGAGGTGTTTTGCCGGTTCGCACCTCCTCGAACGCCGCATCGAAGGCTTTCAAGCTGGCCTCGACCCCGCGGCCCGATTGACGGATGGCAGTCTCAAAGGCCTCACGCCGGAACGGGAGGGCTTCCGAGGCGGCCAGGGCACCCAGGATCGCCGCAGAGATCACCGATCCGTTATCGCGCGCGATGCGTTCCATATCACCGAGGATCAATCGCTCTGCCGCCACTTGGGTTGCTGCGAGAACCTCTTCCGCTGATGCGATGCCATCGCCGGGCACAGTCTTTTCAGATACTGCCAATGCCCGGTGGGTGGAGGCAATCAAAGTGGTCCGGTCAGGCGTGACGAAGCCGCGCAAGATCGCGCGTCCCGCTTCCATCAACTCGGCAGCGATCAAGACATCGACATCACCGGCGGCAGGCGCGAGTGCGAAGACCGGTGTGCGCTCGGATACGGGTGCCATCTCAATATAGTAGATTGTGGCACCGGTTCTTTGCGCCACACCCGCAACCGAAGTGGCCTGAACAGAATAGCCCTCGGTGCGTGCAAGCATTTCGATCCAACTGGTCAGGACACCGCCGCCCTGACCCCCGACGGCCATTATTGCGAGCTTGATCACCTGACCAACCCGCGCATCGGACGATCGCGCTTCGATCAACTCGTGCACGGTCACGAGGCAGCCTCAAAGTTCAGGCGGTGGCGGGCACGCCTGCGCTGCAGCCAATGGATCACCTGCTTCCTCACGCGGGACCACGCGCGTTCCAACCGGTTGGGATTGTGCACCAGATCAGCACGGTAGAAGCTTGGACAGAGGATTGCGGCATCTGCAACCTCACCGCAGTTGCCACAGCCGACGCAGCTTTCGTCGATGCTTGCCACCGGATCGTCGCGCAATGGATCGTCCAGCGTTTTGAGGGACAGCGATGGGCACCCAGACAGCCGCATGCAGGCGTGATCACCGGTACAGATGTCCTCGTCGACACCAAACCGAGGAACGTCCACCCGGCGACCCGCTTTGATCGAGGCGCTCCGCTGGGGACGTTCTCTTCGTTGGCGATTGAGCATGCATTCGGAGGAGGCCACAATGACCTTGGGACCATGCTCCTTCGTGGTCAGTGCCTCTCGCAGCACCTTCCGCATTTTTGGAACGTCGTAGGTATGGTCGATTTCCCGTACCCATTTGACCCCGACGCCCCGAACAGCATCTGCGATCGAGTGCTGCGTTTCCTTCGAGGCGTTTTCTGCACGCGAGGACAGCACATCCTGTCCGCCCGTTGCCGCTGAGTAGTAGTTGTCGACGATCACCGCGACGCTGTCGGATTTGTTGAACACCATGTTCCCGATCGACGAACTCAGTCCGTTGTGCCAGAAACCGCCATCCCCGAGAATCGAGATCGCACGCTTCTCTCCGCCACCATCGAACGCTGCGTTCGACGCCGGGCCGAGCCCGTAGCCCATAGTTGATCCACCGATCTCGAAAGGCGGCAAGCTGGCAAAGAGGTGGCAGCCTATGTCGCCCGTGATCTGATGTGCACCGAGTTCCTCTTCGACCAGCTTGAGCGCTGCGAAGATCGGCCTTTCAGGACAACCGGTGCAAAACCCAGGCGGTCGGATCGGCACCACATCTTTCAGGTTTGGGATGTCCGGTGCCTTCGTGTTGGGCGCACGCGCTTGGCTTGGGAGCAAGTCGGGTGCGGAAGACTTCAGGAAAGCCGCCAATCCATCCAGCAGCGTTTGGCCGGTGTATTCTCCGGCCATCGGGAGCAGGTCCTTGCCATGGAGAGTTGTTGTTGCTCCCGCGCGAAAGAGCAGTGCCGCCAAGTTTTGCTCGATGCAGTCCGGCTGACCTTCTTCGACAACCAGCACAGCAGATTTGTCCCGGCAAAAGTTTTCGACCTCAACTGGAACGAGGGGATAGGTGACGTTCAGGACATAGAGCGGCACTTGCGTCTCACCGTAGAGGTCGGCGAGACCGAGCCGTTGCAAGGCGCGGATCACGCCGTTGTACATTCCGCCTTGCAGAATGATCCCGACCGTGCCGTCTGCGGGTCCGAAGTGCTCATTCAAACTGCGCTGAGTGATGAAGTTCTGGGCCGCGGGCCAGCGATTGGCAATCTTATCCTGCTCTTGGACATAGGACATGGGTGGCAGGACAACCCGGTTGAAGTCGCGTCGCGGGTTGGCAAGCGCATCGGTCACTGTGAGTGGTGGGCGCTGGTTGTCGCGGGTCTCGAAACTGCCTGTCACATGGCAGGAACGGATGCGGACCATAAGCATCACAGGCGTGTTGGAGGCCTCGCTCAGCTCAAACCCGTCTCGTACCGCCTTGACAATCGACGCCAGGTTGGGCCGCGGATCCAGCAGCCAGAACTGCGACTTCATGGCGAAGGGGTGGCTGCGCTCCTGCATGATCGAGGAGCCTTCGCCATAGTCCTCTCCGAGGATGATCAGAGCACCGCCGTTTACGCCCGAGGACGACAGGTTCGCCAGGGCATCCGATGCTACGTTCACCCCGACCGGGCCCTTAAACGTGACGGCGCCCCGGATCGGGTAGTGCACTGATGCGGCGAGCATCGCCGCGGCAGCGGCCTCAGAGGCGTTTGCCTCGAAGCGCACGCCCAGCTCTCCCATCAGGTCTTCGGCGTCCGCGAGCACATCCATCAAGTGACTGATCGGCGCGCCTTGATACCCTCCGACATAGCCGACCCCGCACTCGAGAAGCGCCTTTGTGATGGCCAAGATGCCTTCGCCGGTGAAGGTCTCTCCCTCGCCAAGCCGCAGATGCTCGACTTCAGCCTTGAAAGATCGCTCAGCCACTCCGCGGTCTCCCGTTCCAGCACAGTCGGAGAGAACGTTGTCATCGAGACCTCGACGCGTCAACGATCAGAAAGTACGCACAGGTCTGGCATCGTGATGCGCCATGCGCAGGCTATTCTGTCGCCGTTGACTTTGGATGATCGGTTGGTCGCACAGAAACCTCCTCTGCAGCTCGAACAAAGGCGCGACGGCCGAAGCCGCCGCACTATACTTCGTGAGTATCCCAGGTTCGCCTGATCAATTGTGCCGAAAATAGTGCATCCTCGATTCAGATTTATCTTTAGGCGGCCTCAGGCAATTCCAGATCATCTATATATTCTTGCATGAATTCCAGGGGTAACAAGTCAATAAATTCATCATTGTTCGCATTGAGCTCGATTTTTTCGCTTAGTTTTGTTCTGTGTTTTGAGAACTTATGATATCCTGCATTTATGTCATTTTTTTTCTTTCCGCCGACCTTATCGGCGAGATCAATTAAATGCCGCTCCAATTGCTGCGGTGTAAGCGTCAATCCCGACTCCAGCTTAGTGCCGTTTGCCAGTAGAAAAGATGCGCAAATATGGCGGCCAATTTCGTAGGAGTGCTTGAATTTGGTTGCGTTTTTAACTGAAGCCGAGTGACGGCCCGGCATCATGAAGATTTTCATGGTCCGATCAGGCCGGTGCGTGCCAGCTCCCCAAGACGGGACCACGGACTGGAAAGCGCTGTCTTTTCCGATTGGTGTCCAGCCCCACATTTTTTTTCTGATGCCACCTTGTACGATCGAGTGGTAGTTTTTTACAATGGGCGGGAGTTCTTCCGGTTTTCCTATATTAAATGCTTGCTTGAAGGATTTGCCACACGGATAATTTCTGTGGAAAGCATCATTCAAGGCATGAGTCCATGTATTTTGTCCACCCGGTACTGGATCAAATGCGAAAATATTCACTTCTACATTGTCTTGTGGAAAACGATTATCCTGCTGGAGCACGTGCGCAAGTATCATGCAGGAATATGCGCCGCGACTAAAACCAACTAAGTTTATCTTTTTGAATTTTTCAGGCTTTTTTTCGTACATCATCGACAGCCAGGCCCAGGCCTGCAGTACGTTTGATGTTGCGCCAGCGCCGGTGAAGCCATCTAGAGCGGGGAGTCGCCCAATTTTGTCGCTGGGACGGTTTTTTTCGTTCAGGTGGAGCGCCTTTTTGAATTCATTTTTCTCCAGTCGTTTCTTCACCCTCTCTGCATTGTACCTGGGTAGCCACCATGCTCCGCCTGGTCCGTCGAAAATCGCAGCAGATGCATTGAGCTCAAACATGTTGTGCTGCTTCCCTTTGGTATGATTGTAGAGGAAGGGAATAAGAAACTCATCGTTCTGCTTCTGACTGTTGCCAGAGCCGCAGAAGTAAAGAGTTACAGTGTCGCTGACGGTCATAATCCTGATCCTGTTTCATGCGATCCAGTGATCGCAGTTTCAAATCGGCGAAGTGCCAAACCTTCAATCGGGGTCAATGCGTGTTCTGCGCTGCTGTGCCTGTTGCTCGAAACCAGCCTTCAAACCCGATCACTGACCATTGGTCGTCCCGACCGGCACTAGGGTTCAAAAAAACTTCTCGGATTTTGCACGGGGCCGACGTTCAGAGAACGGCATGGTCGAAATCATGCTCGTGCGGGCCGGTCGGTGGAGAGGGCTAGGGCCATGCATCGAACTGTTGCCCTCCGCTGGAATCACGAACGTAGCCTCCCAGATCCGGCGATCAGATCGCCCCGAGATAGTCGTTGACGGCTCAGCGCCGCCCCTTCACGCTCGGAGTGGTGTGCATTCACCTGCCTGGCGGCAGGTGGCTGTGCTGCAAGAACAAGGTGAAGATCGGGCGTGCGAGAACGACACGTCCAGGGAGGGTGCCAAATGTTTCGCAATACAATTCCTGTGGTCGCCGTGGTTCTGGCCGTCTTTGCCGTCGCGGACCATCGCGCACACGCCGATGAGGTGACGATCACCGCTGCAAGTTGCTTCCCTCAGGGCTCATTCTTTTCCAAGAGGTTCGAGAGCATCATCGACAAGGTCAACGAGACTGGGGCCGGTCAGGTGACAATCGACTATGTCGGTGGCGCCCCGGCGATCGGAAGCCCGTTCAGCCTGGTCCAGAAAGTGGCGCAGGGTGTCTATGACCTGACCTCCTGCACGGGAGCTTACTATCAGAACGTCCTGCCGGAGGCAGATGCGTGGAAACTTCTGGAGCGCACTCCGGCCGAGATCCGAGAGAATGGTGGCTGGGAGCTGATGACGCAAATCCACCGGGAGAAGAACCTGCTGCCGATTGCGCGAACGCATTTCGGCACCCGCTTTCATCTCTTCCTCGGAGAAGGTCACAAGATCGACAAACCCGACTTGAGCGGACTGCACCTCAGGGTGGCGCCGATTTACACCAACTTCTTCAAAACGCTGGGCGCGACAACGCAGAATTCGGACTTGGCCCAGATTTTCTCGCTGATGGAGAACGGAACCGTCATGGGCTATGGCTGGCCGGTGATCGGGCACCAGCCGGGTTGGGAGACTGTCACGAAGTACCGCGTCGATCCTGGATTTTATGATGCAGATATCCAGGTCTTGGCCAATGCAACCGCGTGGGACGCTCTGCCCGAAGACGTGCAATCTCTGATCACATCGACGGCAATTGAAGTCGAAGAAGGCGCTACGACGGGCGATCCTGAAATGTCGGTGACCGCCGCCGCAAAACAGGTGGAGCAGGGTTTCGAGATTATCTCGTTCAGTGACGCAGATGAGCAGACTTGGATTTCGCAGGCTCGCTCAGCCGGCTGGGACGGCGTGACCGAGGTCAGCCCGGAGCATGGCGCAGCGCTGCGCAAGGTCTTCGCCAGCGAATAGGATTCCGAGGGGGTGCCGCTTTTCCCTGCGAACGAGTTTGCCGAGGATGTTGGGAAGCCGGAATGACATGAACGCCCACTTTCACCGTGTGGATGCAGGCTTGGGCCGGTTTTACGACGCAATGGGAACACTCGCCGGGTTGTCGATCGGGTTGATCGCCATCGCGATCGTTTCCGATCTGATGCTGCGTCTCGCGGCGCTTGGAAACCTGCCGGGAATGCAGGAGATCGTCGAGTATACGCTGTTTGCGGGGGTGTTCCTGACCGCGCCCTGGTTGCTCCGCAAAGGTGCTCACGTCAGGGTCGATCTTTTGATGCAGGGGCTACCTCGAACAGGCGCTATCGTGTTGGAGCGGGCGGTGGACGTTCTGGGCTTTCTAATCTGCTGCGTCATGGTCAGGTACAGCATCATTAACCTGAGCAGCGCCTACGCGTTTGGAGCCGAGCAGCGAAAGTACTTTAGTGTTCCGGAGTGGTGGTTGCTGAGCGTGATTGTTTTCAGCTTTGCGCTGCTCGCGATTGAGTTCCTGATACGGTTCTGGCGCGCGGGCTTAGACGGCGAGATCTCCGAAACCTCGGACAAAGGTCTCTGATCAGACATGGAGTGGTACTGGGCTCTGATCCTGCTGCTTGGTGGCGTCGTGGTGCTGATGCTTGTTGGATTGCCAGTGGCGTTTGCCTTCTTTGCCGCCAACATCGTCGGCACATTCATCTTTCTGCGCGGTGATGTGGGCCTCAGCCTCATGCCGATCGAGTACGTCTTCTCGATCTCGCGCTTCACGCTTGTTCCCGTCGCACTCTTTATCTTGATGGGTGAAATCCTGTTTCAGACCGGGGTTGCACATCGGAGTATCAGCGCGATCGATCGCCTGATTTCTGGCGTTCCCGGACGGCTTTGCATGGTTTCGGTAGCGGGTGGAACGGTCTTTTCTTCGCTGTCAGGATCGACCATCGCGAACACAGCCATTCTGGGCAACCTGCTGCTGCCGGACATGATGAAGCGGGGCTACGACCCCAAGCTTGCAATGGGACCCATCATGGCCGTTGGCGGGATCGCAATGCTGATCCCGCCTTCCGCGCTGGCGGTGCTGCTCGCAAGCCTCGCCGAACGTTCGATCTCTGAGCTTCTGATCGCCGGTATCCTGCCCGGCTTCGCGATGGCGATGTCGTTCGTGCTCTACATCTACGTGCGTTGCCGCCTTCGTCCGTCTCTGGTGCCAGCCGTTGAGGAAGTACACGTGCGCGGGTGGGAGCGCTGGCGACCATTCGTCGTCGACGTGCTGCCGCTCTTTGCAATTTTCGTCGTCGTTGTGGGAAGCATCTTCACGCGAGTCGCTGCTCCGGAGGAGGCTGCAGCGCTCGGTTGTCTTGCCGCGGTGGCGATAAGCGCCGCCTATGGACAGCTTTCCCGTGCCAAACTGATGACGGCCCTGCGCGAGACCGCAAAGGTCAACGGCATGCTCCTCTTCATCATTGCGGGCTCACTGACTTTCGCGCAGGTGCTGCAGATCTCAGGCGCGACCAGTGGGGTTCTGAGCTTCCTCGCGGACATGCAATTCGACCGCATAACCGCGATGCTTGTGATGATGTTGGTCCTGCTGTTCCTCGGCTGTTTCATGGATCAAGTCAGCATGATCTTGCTGACGCTCCCGTTTTTTCTGCCGCTGTCCGAGTCGCTGGGCATCAGCGCGACCTGGTTGATGGTGATGATGCTGATCGCGATGGAGATCAGCCTGCTGACGCCCCCTTTTGGTCTGCTGCTGTTCGTGATGCGCGGTGTCGCGCCGCCTCAGATCCGGATCGGACAGATCTACGCAGCCGCCATCCCGTTCATTCTGCTCGAGCTCGCAGTGATGGCTGTCCTCGTTGCTTTTCCGGACGTGGCGCTTTGGCTGCCATCTATGTTCAGATAGAGCGTCCGGAAACGACAGAGATGGGAACCTTCCAGCTGAGAGCTGTCATGTGTTGCCATCGCACTCGCGTTGTATGGCGGGCTGGCTGTTCACCGGGATCGAACAACCGCCGTCACGCTAGGTCCTACCGAGCGTGACGGCAATCCCTGGCTGGAGCTCGCTTCCATCAAGCTCCCAGACTTTAGGCCAGCAGCACATCCAGGTCGTCAAACGTGACCGTTCCGTTCCAAAAGAGCTTCTCGCGCGGACCTTCACCCAAGGGGTTGCCATCTTCGCGCGAAAAGAAGCCATCGACCTCCGCTTCGAGAGCAGTTCCATTGAGCTCGATGTTGTCCAGAACGAGGTTGCGAGGCTGATCGTCGATTTTGCCGTTGTTGAAGTAGACGATGTCAATGGTGCTCGGCGCCGCTCCGGAGAAATGAAAGGTGTCGATCTGGAAGAGGCTGTCATCATTGACATCGAAGTCAGCCATCGTCCCTGGAACCGGGTCGAGAACAGAACGAACTCCGAGAGAGACCCCGTCGGCGAACGCTTCATACATGGGCGTGTTGCTGCCAGCGCCGTTTCCGCCAACCTTTACATGAAGGGTGTTGGTGTCTGCGGAGCCGGATGTCCCACTGACATCGAGCACCGGGGTGGCCTGAACGATGAACCGGGTGCCGCCGGTGCCCGTGAGCTGGACATTGATCGTGTCGCCGGCGTTGAGCGGACCCTGGCTCGCGATCAGGGCGTTGATCTGATCGGCCAGGTCGACGACGTTGGTGATCGTCTCGTCGTTCTGCCAGGTGCCGTTGGCGCTGACCACCTCGGACCCGCCGATGAAGGTCTTCCCGCTTCCGAACGCCTCGGCGTTGAGGCTGTCCTCCACCTGGAACGTCAGCGTTGCGTTCTTCGTGTGGGTCCGGTCCGAGACCCAGCTCATGACCGCGCTGCTGACACTCGTGATGTTGTCCGCGCCGGCGCCGACCGTGAGGCGCATCTGGATCGTTTTGTTGGTTTCCAGATCCGAGCTGTTCGCACCCGAGCCAAGCTCGATGTCGTCGGCGTTGACGAGCACCTCGGCCTGGAAGTCAACGGGGTTGCCAGAGTCGGGTGGGTCTGTGTCCCGCACGGTCACCGTAAGACTGTCCGACACGGTGGGACTAACGCCGTCATCAGCAGTGAACACCAGTTGATAGTCTCCGTCGGCTGTGCGGTCAGGTGCATGCCAGACGAAGTTTCCTGTGCCGTCACCATTGTCGGTGAAGTTGTAGCGAGACGGATTGGCCTCGAGACCGTTGGGTCGGAACAGGAACGCGTCCAACGAAATGGTGTGGTTGCCGTCAGGATCGGTTGCTGTCACATGGACGGTGATCTCGTCGCGCTCATCGACGGTCACGTCCGCCATTGGCCCAAAGACCGGGGCCCCAACCGCTGGGCCGTTCTCAGGCAGCAAGGTCACCGTCGCGGCATCCTGCGCACCGTTGGCCTCAATCGTGTATGTGAAGCTATCCCCTGGGAAGAGGCCCGCCTGACTGCTGTCGGGCGTGTAGATGAGCGACTTTCCGTCGATCTGGACGCTGCCGGCTTGGCCCTGTGTGACACCCGTGATGGTCAGAGGCCCCGATTTGAAGCTGAGATCATTCTGCAGAACCTTGATCACCGTCGATGTTTCGGCGATCTGTTCAACCATGTCATCGAGCGCCAGTGGACGTGCTGAGGCTGAAACCTCCTCCCGCTCCAGAAGGTCGGCCAGTGACAGTGACGGGCTACCTTGAAAGTCGAACGTCTCGACGTTGTTGACGTTCAACGCGTCGTCAGTGTTTGCAGAAAAATTGATCAGGACCTTGCTGGGACCAAGCTGGCGTATCCAAACGATCTCGGATAGCGGCTTCTCTGTGACGACGATGTCGTCCCCTGAACCACCGTTGATTTCATCGTAGCCTGGGCCGCCGATCAGCGTGTCGTTCCCATCGCTGCCCGTGATGTGGTCGTTGCCGAACCCACCATCGATTGAGCCGGGGTTCACGATACTCAGCTTGTCGTCGCCGCCGAGGCCGACGATGTTTTTCACATGCCCGATAAAGTTGTTGAGGTTATTTCCTTCTACATCGCTCTTGTTCCCTGGGCTGCGTTTCACGCCTATTGCGTTCTCAACGTTCGCGGGCAGCGTGTAGTCACTCCGGATGTACACGGTGTCCACCCCACCGGTCTTCTTCTCGACGATGGGCACAGGGTCCTCCGACAAGAAGTATTGATCATCACCGGTGCCACCATAGATCGTGCCGCCCCCGTCGAATGCCACAACCAGCTTGTCATCGGCGATGCCGCGGAGGTCCGGGGTGTCGGTGGTTCTGACCCAGCCGTTCTGCTCCGCGTGGGAGAGCAGGTCGGCGATAAGCTGGGTCTTGACGTTCTGCGCACTGGGCACATCGGCAAGATTGTTGAACTGGTTCGGATCGACCGAAATGTCATAGAGTTCGACACTGTCGTCTTCGTAGAGTGTCAGTCGATACTGGCTCGTGCGCATTGAGATGCTGCCATGCATCGACGTGTAGGCGCTGCCCTCCGTCGGGTATGAATTCGTCTCGATGAATTCGCGCAAAGACTTGCCTGCGAGGTGTGTCGGTGGGTCCACATCCAGCAAGTCGAGCGTGGTCGGCATGAGATCCAACAATTCGACAGGTGTCTCTACGGTCTTCCCGCCATCGGGCGCGTTCGGGTCGTAGATGATCAATGGCGCGCGCGCCGCTTCTTCCCAGAGCGTGAATTTGTGCCAGTGTTCCTTGTCGCCAAGGTGGTAGCCGTGATCGCTCCACAGCATGATCACGGTGTCGTCAAGACGGTTGTTCTCCTCGATGGCATCGAGCAGTCGCCCCACCATCGCATCTGCGAAGGTCACGCTGGCGAAGTAGGCTTGCAGTTTCTCTTCCCAGAAGTCCGCGTCGAGAATTTTTTCGTGCAGATGGTCGACGACGAGATCCTGCATGAACTGCGGCACGTCGGCGAGATCGTTGGTCCCGATGTCCGGGAGTGTGATCTCGCTCAGCGGGTACATGTCATAGTACTTCTGTGGAGCAGATTGCGGGCCGTGAGGGCGGAATATCCCGACGAAGACGGCGTTGTCGGTGCCCGGCTGCCAGGTCTCGATCTCCGAAATAGCGGCGGACGTGTTTATGTAGTCTCCATGCTGACTTTCTGGCTCCGTCAAAGCGCCCGTGTTGAAAGGGGCCGGAGACGTGAACCAGAGACTCTTGTCTGACGACGAGTTGAACGGCAGCGCGCCCGGGTTGGGGAGAGGGCCATGATAGACCTTCCCGATGACATCGGTCTCGAAGCCATTCTCGGCGAGAATGTAGGGCAGCGTCTGAGAGATGGGCACGTTCTCGTGCCAGATCAGGGTGTTGTCGTGCACGCCAGTTTCTTCCGGGCGCAGGCCAGACAGGATCGATGTGCGCGACGGGTTGCACAAGGCGACCTGGGCGAACGCGCTGTCAAAACTGACCCCGAGTTCCATCAAACGATCAATGTTCGGCGTTTTCAGATCCCCGCCGAAATGGTTCTTGAATGCTCTGAAAGAAATCAGATCATCAATGGATATGGATAGATAGTTCATCGGCTCGCCTCGCTCTGTTGGCGGTGGTCGCAGCTTCGCTCCGTGGGCGCGGAGAACACTCGAATGTGGATGTTCCAGAGCACATGGAGGCGCACGCCCCGCGCGGTCCCGCGGCAAACAAGCCACGGAAGCGAACGAAGCTCGCTTGCTGAACGGGCTCAGCGTTCCTCGCGGCGCTGTTCCCCACCACCTGATTTACAACGTGGGGTACTGATGCCGGATTCGTTTCAATCTAGTATTGATTCAAATCAACATATGGGCGATTTGCGGTGCCAACTTACCAAATGCACTCTCGTGAAGGTCGGAGCGACAACACGCAGCCGTTGATGACTTCTCGCTGGAGAAATCGGGATGAGGTGAAGGGCAGGGGATCGAGGCGCTACTCTTTTGAGGTGATTTGCTCCCAGGGCGGGGACTTCCCGATCCGATCCAGCAGAAAGTCGATGAAAACGCGCACCTTGGCGGTGAGAACGTTCGACTGAGGATACACCAGCCAGAGGGTCGAGCCATCGCTCACCTCGTAGTCCGTCAAGACTCGCATGAGGGAACCGCTTTCGAGTTCCCTATGAACGCTCCAGAGCGAGTTCACCGATATCCCCGCACCTGCGAGCGTCGCAACCTTCTGACTTTGGCCATCATCGAGCACCAACCGACACGAATTTCGATCAGGATTGAAGGCCCCGGTCGTGCCATCAATGGACTGAATGTCGCGGGGCGTCCGGTCCCGGAAGCCTATCAAGTGATGCGCCTTCAGATCGCCCGGGCGCCGTGGCATCCCATGACTCGCCAGATAGCCCGGCGACGCGCAGAGAACACGACGGTCGTCGGCGAGTTTGCGCCCCTTCAGGCTCGTGTCTTCCAGCGCGGCGTTTCGCAAGGCAAGATCAAAGCTGCCGTCTATCAGATCGAACTGTGCGTCCGAGAGGCGCAGGTCGAGACTGATCTCCGGGTACATGGCAAGAAATTCAGGCAGGAGCGGTGCAATGTAGAGTTGGGCAAACGTGCTTGGCGCTGCAAAGCGGAGTGTCCCTGACGCTGTCGGACGCCCCAATCCCAGAGCGGCCAAGGCGGCAGCCTCCTGTGCCAGGATCTCGCGTGCGTAGGGCAGAAACTCAGACCCTTCGAGCGAGAGTGTGACCTTCCGTGTCGAGCGGTGCAACAGATCTGCCCCGACGGTCTTCTCAAGTTTGGCGAGACGAGCGCTTGCCACTGCCGGTGCCATCCCAAGTGCCCGGCCCGCTGCACTGATGTTTAGTTTGTCGGCTGCGAGGACAAACAGCCGGACGCTCTCGGTGTCCATAGATTGTATCCGAATTGCGAATTCTGAAATTCATTATGGTCTGTTTATATGAATTTCGCAGGTATTATCTTTCTCCGCATGACAAATTCGCCCACTTGCGAAACGGAGCACGGCATGTTCGCGAACGGCAGAACGATCGCTGAGGCGAGTTTCAAGGACGCACACCGCCTCGCATTTGAGATGGTCATCTACGACGTCATCGCAAAGACCACGAAGGATGGAGGGACGTTGAACGATAAAAACGGCATATCCGATGATGGAGATGTTCTGGTCTGTGAACGCAGCGGAACCATCGAACACGCCCAACGATCTACCGGCAAAAGGGATTGGCGCGCTGTGTGCTGGAATGTGGCACCTGATCCGGCCCGGATGCTTCATCGCGATTGTCGTCGGCGTGCGCCGTGTGATCGTCAAGCAGCCTCGCCGCCTCGTCCGCTCATATCGATCGGTCGCTGTGCGCCCTGATCCTTCGACTTTTTGCAATCCAACTCGCACCAGGAGCACTTCCAGATGGCTTTCTACTCCGTTCTCGCCGTCACGCCGACAACTGAAGACTGGATTCCCGACTACATTGGCCCTGCGAACCGCCTGGTCGCCCAGTACGGCGGAAAGTACCTGGCCCGAACCGTCGAGCATGAGCAGATCGAAGGGAGCATGACCCCGGCCGCTTTGCGGATCATCATCGAATGGCCGTCGCGGGAGGCGGCGCAAAACTTCATGAACGATGCCGACTACGCACCACATCTCAAGGCTCGTACCGCGGGTTCCGAGAGTTTCCACTACCTGATCAAAGGCAAAGACGATCTGGCATGAGAGACCGTGCGATCGTTCAACGCGATGGGGCGCAGGTTTCTCTGGGTCGACGGCGACGGAGAACCTGCAATCCACGCTCACGTTTGCGTTGGGAACGCGTCAATGATCGTTGGGCCCATCGAGGTCAGAAGCAGGCAACCCTGCGGACCACTTTCTGATCTGCGCGCAGCAGCATCTTGTCAGCCAACCGACGCAGCGTGAGCGAAGATCTGATCAAGCACGGACGAGATCGCGGGAGCACCAGAGTGGATATGCTCAAGAATGACAGTGCGATTGAGTTCGCCAGGTTGAACCTCGGCTTCAATCACGTCTTCCGAGCCAACAGGATGAGCCTCGGGCTGGTGGTCCCCCTGGAGACGTACGCGGCAACTCCGGTGCCAACGATGGCGCGGCATGTCGAGCGCGTCCAACTTGCTGAAGCGCTTGGTTTTTCGGCAGTCTGGTTGCGGGATGTCCCGTTCAATGTCCCGAGCTTCGGCGATGCGGGTCAGCCCTTCGATCCGTTCGTCTATCTCGGGTTGCTCGCTGGCCGCACCGAACGGATCGCCCTAGGGGTTGCCAGCATCATTCTGCCGCTGAGGCATCCGGCGCATGTGGCGAAAGCGGCGGCCAGCGCAGACGTGCTGTCCGGAGGCCGGCTCATTCTTGGCGTGGCATCGGGTGACAGGCCAGAAGAATACCCCGCGATGAACATACCGTTCGGCACCCGGGGTGAGCGATTTCGCGAGAGCTTCGACTACATCCGGCGCATGGCCGAAGGATTTCCGCACGTTCAGTCCAGTCTCGGAAATTCATCAGGCGCGATGGACATGCTGCCCAAGCCGGTGGCTGGGAGGCTTCCGATGCTTGTGACGGGGGGCAGTCAACAGGACTTGGACTGGATCGTACGCAACAGTGATGGGTGGATGATCTATCCGCGCAACGAGGTGTCACAGTCGAGGGTACTGGCAGACTGGTGCGGCCGGCTCAGATCGTCCGGGCATCCGCCCAAACCGATCATGCAGCCGCTCTACATCGATCTTGCCGAAGACTCCGACGCGGCTCCACAACCAATCCATCTGGGCTTCCGCTCTGGAGCGCGCCCTCTGCTTGCCTACCTGAAGTCCATGGAACGGATCGGCGTCAATCACATCGCTCTGAACCTGCGCTTCAATCGCGCAGACATCGAAACCACGCTGCAGCGGATTTCCGACGAAGTCCTACCTGAATTCACTGATTAGGGAGACACGGGCATGGCGAAGACAATCCTCCTTACGGGGGCCACGGACGGCATTGGCTTGGAGACTGCAAAGCTTCTGGCAAAGGACGGGCATGCTTTGTTGTTGCACGGACGGAACTCGGACAAGCTGCGCAAGACCAAGGATACGCTGGCAGCGATCCCGGGGGCAGGCTCGCTGGAGAGCATTGTCGCGGACATGTCCGATCTTGATGCCGTGCGCGCACTCGCAGTCGAAGTTGCTCAGCGGTTCCCGAAGATCGATGTGCTGATCAACAATGCAGGGGTTTTCAAGGCAGCCGATCCGATCACCGCTGCCGGGCTGGATGTCCGGTTTGTCGTGAACACGGTGGCGCCGTATCTTCTGACGCGCGAACTGTTCCCCGTGTTGGGACCTGGTGCCCGTGTCATCAACGTCTCCTCTGCCGCGCAGGCACAAGTCAACCCGAAGGCACTGACGGGAAAGCTCCGGCTCGCCGACATGGAGGCCTATGCGCAGAGCAAACTGGCGATCATGCTCTGGACGCTCGCGATGGCCGAGGACCATCCCGATGGACCAGTTTTTCTTTCGGTCAATCCTGGCTCGCTGCTCGCCAGCAAGATGGTCAAAGATGGCTTCGGGATCGCAGGCAACGATCTGGGCATTGGCGCGGAGATCCTGACGCGCGCAGCGCTCTCCGAGGAATTTGCCGGGGTGTCCGGCAGGTACTTTGACAATGACTCCGGACAGCTCAAATCACTGACGGAGTCCGGGACCGCTCAGCAGAAAGCCCGGGAAATCGTGCAGCTGATGGAAGAGATGCTGTCAAACGTTTAGCGCGCCTGGACCGGAGCACCCGGTTTCTGCTGCTTCGGCTTAAGGAGAACCACCGGCTCCACATCGATTGCGGGCGCGATGACGAAGGAATCTATTGCGTCATTTGCGAGGAAGCCCTTCGTTGGAGCGGGGCGATGGTCGCGCTGCTCACCAACCGCGCAACAACTTCATGGGGGTCGAAGATGGCGGACAAGAAGTACCAACCGGTTGATGCCACCCAGGTGCCGCGATTCTCGGACGTCGCAACATTCATGCGAACGCGACGGGTCGATCCTACCGATGAACTGGACATCGGGCTTGTCGGTGTGCCCTTCGATATCGGCCTCAATTATCGATCGGGTCCGCGCGAGGCACCGGGTGCTGTGCGCCATGCAAGCCGGCTGATCCGCATGGCGCACCCATCAACGGATGTCGAGCCATACAAGTTGTGCAACATTGCCGACGTTGGTGATGCCCCGGTGAACCCAATGCAGCTCGATGCATCGATAGAGATGATCGAGGCATTCTTCTCGAAGCTAAGGACGATGGAAATCCGGCCAGTAACGATCGGAGGCGATCATACGATCCCGACACCGATCCTGCGTGCGCTGGCGAAGGACGGACCCGTTGGTCTCCTGCAGATCGACAGCCACGCGGACGTGCTTGACGAGATGTGCGGCACGAAAGTGAACCACGCAACCTTCATGCGGCGCGCCCATGAGGAGGGGCTGATCGATCCGGCGCGCACGGTCCAGCTCGGCCTGCGGGGCTCGCGTTTTGTCCCGGAAGACATCCGATATGGCTACGACGCCGGTTTCACCGTCATCACCATGGACGACTATGAGGCGCTGGGGCGGGCCGCGACGATAAACAGGATCCTAGAGACCGTCGGGTCGGGTCCAATGTACATCACGATCGATATCGACGGGCTCGATCCGTCCTTTTGCCCGGGCACCGCCGTTCCCGAGATCGGAGGCATTACCCCGCGCGATGTTCAGAAAATCCTGCAGGGGTTGATGGGGTGCGATGTGATTGGGGCGGATGTCTGTGAAGTGGCGCCTTGCTACGACCCGACGGGCATCACATCGGTCACTGCTGCCAATTTGATGTTCGAGCTCACATGCCTGATCGCGCACAAACTGAGCCGGACGTGAGTGCTTTCAGAGCCGGTCGAGATATTGCTGCACGAAATCACAATCCACCAGATCGACATAGGCATCGATCAGTTTCTGCGTCACGGGACCGTAGGCTCCAGCAGGCAGATCCACTCCATTGATCGAAGCGACGGGGCAAATGCAGAGTGACGTCGAGGTGATGAAGGCCTCATCTGCATTGTAGGCATCGTAGAGGTCGATATCGTCCTCGACGCACGGAATGTGGAGGCTCTCCGCAAGCTCCATCGCCGTTTCGCGGCTAACGCCTGGCAGGACGAACTTCTCGCGCGGCGTGCGAATCTTGCCATCCTTGACGAGGAAAATGTTTGACCCCAGCCCTTCGTTAAGATTGCCCGACATGTCGAGCAGGATCGCCCAGCCGTTGGGGTTCTGGGCCTTCACCTCTAAATCACCCATAATCAGGTTCAGATAATTGTGGGTCTTGGCGCGCGGTGTCAGGCATTCCGGTGGAATGCGCCGGACCGAAGGTGTCACCACCTGAATGCCATCTCGGTACATGTGCGCCCGCTCGGCAATCGGCATTGGTGAGCATTCGACGATCACATTGGGACCGTAGTGTTCCCAGTTGTCGCCTTCCACCTGCAGCACGCCACGGCTCAGGCGCTGGCCGACCCAGTAGTCATCGTGCGCGCCGAGCAAGTGCCTGTTTCGATCGACAACCTGCCGAGTGATCTCCGCCATCCGTTCGGGCGGCATCGTCGCATCCATCTGAAGTGCGCGCAGCGAGCGATAAAGCCGTTCGATATGTGCATCCAGTTTGAAAATGCGGCCCTTGAAGGTTCTCGTGAGATCAAACGCCCCGTCCCCGAACAAGAAACTCCGATCGCGATAGGGCACGAGCGCTTGGCTCTCTGGGATGAATTCACCGTTCATCCAGACGGTCCTTTCGTTCGCGCGGTCGTTCACGGTGGTACCTCTTGCCAGGAAAGCTGGTTGGAAATCTGACATCGCACCCCCCCACCAAGCAAGCACCCTGTCAGACTTCTTGCGAATCCAAAGAGAGCGAGAGCCCTGATTGAGGGCTGCTCCAGAACGATCTGAACGCTCACTGCAACATGAAGTCTCAAAGGACTTGCCGGCCTTGAAGCGCCGTTTAGATCGACGCGGGCATAAGTTTGCTGGGCAGCCAGAGCACGATCTCGGGAAAGAGAATGATCAGGAGCAGGATCAGCAGCATCGGCAGCAAGATGATCGACACGTCTCGCAGAACCTGAACGACATTCAACGAGGCGATCGATGCTGAAATCAGCAGGCATAATCCATACGGCGGGGTCACAAGCCCGAACGCCAATGAAACGATTCCGATGATGGCAAAGACGACCGGGTGAATGTCGACGGCTGAGGCAACGGGGTAGAGCACCGTGCCGAGAATGATGATCGTTGGAATCGCATCGATGAACAGCCCGAACAGCAGAAACAGGGCCGCAATCACGAGTGCGGTGCCAATGGCGCCAAACTCCACCACAGTCAGCGCCTCGACGATGAGGCGCGGCACATTGTAGAATGAGAGCATCCACCCGAACGTGGACGCGGTCCCGATGGCGAAGAGAGAGATCGACGCGAACCGCCCGGTCTCGTAGAACACATCCACCAGTTCACGGGTGCTGATCGAGCGATAGACGAAGTACCCTAGGATGAAGCAGTAGAATGCAGCGATGATCGCGCTCTCCGTCGGTGTCACAACTCCGCCAACGATTCCGCCGATTACAAAGACCGGCGTGAGCAGCGCAAGTCCCGCACCCTTCAGCGCCGAGAGCAGCTCAGACAGGGTTGGCCGGCCCGCGGTCGGGTACCCAAATCGCTTCGCGTACATATAGACGGTGCCCATCAGAGCTGCTGCAATCATCAGCCCGGGAACCGCTCCGGCCAAAAACAATGCCCCGACGGAAACCGACATCACCCCGCCCCAGACGATCATCAGAATGCTGGGAGGAATGATGACGCCCATCACCGATGAGCAGGCCGTGATCGCAACCGCAAAACGCGGGTCGTAGCCCTGCTTGGTCATGGCTGGTATCAAAATCTTGCCGCATCCTGCCGCGTCGGCGGTGGATGATCCGGAAATTCCGGCGAACAGCATTGAGACCGCCACGTTCACCTGGCCCAGCCCACCTGGCATCCACCCGGTCAGCACACGCGCCAGCTCGATCAGTCGATCCGTAATCTTGCCAGCGTTCATCAAGTTCGCGGCGAGCAAGAAAAACGGGACTGCGAGCAGAATGAACGAGTCGTACGACTGGAACATTCGATCAATGATCAGGAACGGGGTGAGCCTCAGATCCAGCGCCACCACCGGGATGGTCGCAATGCCAAGCGCAAATGCGACCGGAACGCGTGTCGCCACGAGAAACACGAACCCGCCGACCAGGATCAGACACGCTGTGCCGGTCGAGACGATCATTCCGCGAGCTCATACCGATTGGTGTAGGTGTCGATGGCTTCCTTTAGGCGGTAGAGGGCAAACGCCGCCCAACCTGCCCCGGCGAACGGCACGGTTATGTAGGTGACCAGCAGGTTCACCTGCATCATGACCGATTGTTGGATCGATCCGAACTTGGCGTAGCCTATTCCGAAGTAGGTAAAAAGCGCCGCGAAGATGCTGATCATGGACAGAACGAACCCCTGTTGCAGCAGTTTGCCCAGAGGAGTTTTGGCGGTTGGAACGACATGGACATCAAAGTGCGTGCCTTCCCAGACAGCAATCATCGAGCCCAACATGACGATCCAGATGAAGATGAATGTCGCGAGCTCCTCGGTCCAAAGATAAACCGGGATCAATCCCGTGTACCTGGCGAGCACCTGCATCGCGACCGGTATGATCAGCACGACAATCAGAACCCCCACCGCGATGCGGAGCAGCTGACAAAAGGCTTCAAGGACCTGCTTTACCAAGGCATCACCCAGAGATTGAGGGACTGTTGGCCACCAAAGGGCCAATTGACCGGACGATGCCCCGCAGCGGCACCGCTGCAGGGCACGCTTGTCGAAGTCACTTGCTTCGAATTGCCTCAAGCAGGTCGGAGGCGTCGAGTTCTTTGGCGTAAGCGTCCTGAACCGGGATCACCAGTTCCAGCAGCTTGTCGCGCTCCGCGAACGGGTGAACCTCGATCTGTTCCGCATCCGCCATCTGCTGAAGCTTCTCACCGTCCTCGCGCGATTCAAGCTCACGACCGTACTCGCCTGCTTCCCTGCCGGCGCGCAGCACGACTTCCTGAAGCTCCGGCGACAGGTTTCGGAACGATTTGCCGCTGAAAACGATCGGCCTTACGGTGATAGAGTGCTGGGTCAACGTGATGTGCGGTGCGACTTCGAAGAATTTGTACTGCAGAAGACTGGCCGCCTCGTTTTCAAGACCGTCGACGACGCCTGTCTGGATCGCGTTGTAGACTTCTGAGTAGGCAATGGCCGATGGACTTGCGGTGAGGGCTTCAAAGACACGTGCCTGGATCGGCGCGCCCATGACCCTCATCTTGTGCCCCGAGAGCTCGTCCATGTTGGAAATCTTCTTGTTCGAGATGAGGTTGCGGGTGCCGCCGCCGGCGTAGCCAATGATCTTGAGATCGGCTTTCTCCAAGAGAACGTCTTCGAGTGGCTTCAAGACGCCGCTCGACAGTACGGCATTCCAGTGGTCGAGGTCGCGGAAGACAAAGGGCATGTCCATCAGCGGCAGAGACGGAGCGAACCTTGCCAGGTTTGATGGAGCGATGATCGCGTAGTCGATCGCGACGCCCTGAGTGAGGAAGTTCACGTAGTCGGGTTCGATGCCGAGTTCGCTGTTCCCCCGAAGGTCGAACTCGATGTCTTGGTCCGAGTACTCGTTCACCAGCTCTCCGAGCTTGATGAGCGTTTTGCTGTAGGCATGTTCGTTGTCGAAAAGGCTGGCCCCGCGCAACGTCATATCGGCAGCCTCGACACCAGCTCCTGGTAAGGCCAGGGTGCCGAGGAGCGCTACGGCTCCAAGCCAATTGCGCGTCATTTCAACACGGGTCATTCCGGTCCTCCCAATGGACAGTTTTGCCTGCGCCTTCGTCCGAAAGGTGCAGCTCTTGCTCTTGTGGCGTGGACCACAACACGCACATCTGATGACGTCAACAAAAATGTCGACTAGTATGGTATTTTGGCTGCAGTTGGCGCGCTCCACACCTGAGAAGGTGTACAATATTGAGAAAAATCCTGAGCCGTGCTTTACAGGTGAGTGCGTAATCAGGAGCTGCAATGAACACCGGCAATACCGCATCTACAGGTGCTCGTGAGCACAAGGCGCTGTCATGAACATCGCCGCAGGACTGCCATCCGAACAGCGCCGGACTTCTGCCGACGAAGTCTTCGAGCGGCTGAGAACCGACATCGTAACGTTGCGGCTCGCTCCGGGTACAAGGCTGTCGGAAGTCGAGATCGCGCGTCAGAGCGAGGTTTCTCGCCAACCAGTGCGTGAAGCCTTCATCCGGCTCAGCAACATGAATCTGCTTCTCGTGCGACCTCAGAAAGCAACGGTTGTCCGCAAGATCTCAGTGCAGGAGATCGAGAACACCCGGTTCATTCGGACCGCTGTCGAGATCGAGGTGGTTCGCCGGGCGTGCCTTGTGGCGACTCTTCAAAGCCTTCGCAAGATTCAGAAAAACCTCAAGGACCAAAGGGTTGCGGTGAACCGGAACGACTCGGACGAGTTTCACAGGCTCGACTACGTTTTCCACTATCTCATTTGCGTCGCCGCAGACTGTGAACCAGCACACGCAACGATTGCAGAGAAGAAGTCGCACGTGGACCGTCTTTGCATGCTCAGCCTGGCGACACCTGAAGGGATGCGCGAGCTGCTCGACGACCACACGAGCATCTATGAGGCGCTCAGGGGCCGCAACGAAGATGAGATCGTGAGGCTGACCCGGCTCCATCTTTCGCGGTTGGACAAAACGCTTGAAGAGGCGCGCGCTTCGCACCCTGACTATTTCGAAGACTGATCCGCCTGCGTTGGAATAGACGACGCTCGCTCGGGTCAGCACATCACCCAACCCGCCCTCAAGCCCACCGAGCAGCTGCAAGAAGATGTTTGGCCGGCACCACCTTTGCGTGGGCAAAGGCTTGACGCCAGAGTGCAACTGCCATACCAGTTTCCGCGTTTTCAACCTAGTACGCGAACAGGGGGCATCTCATGTCGTTGAAGGGCAAGGTCGCGATTGTGACCGGCGGTGGTCGCGATATCGGTCGCGCATGTGTGATGCGATTGGCCGAGGAGGGCGCGAAGGTTGCGGTCAACTACTACGCCAGTGGCGAAGGCGCGGCATGCGCGGTCAACGAGATCATCGTAGGCGGCGGCGATGCATTTGCGTTGCAAGGCGACATGACCAACGCCGATGACGTCTCCCACTTGATCTCAGAAACCCGCGCGCGTTTCGGCGATGAGATCCACACGCTCCTGCATGTCACTGGAGGCCTGATCGCCCGAAAGCTGATCGAGGATATGGAACTCGATCATTGGCGTCGCGTCATGGACCTCAACACGACGTCACTCTTTATGCTCGTGAAGGCTGCCCAACCCTTTATGCCGGAAGGTGGAACGATCATTCCCTTTGCATCGCAAGCCGGTCGCGATGGTGGCGGACCGGGGGCAGTCGCCTATGCCACATCGAAAGGTGCCGTGATGACGATGACGCGCGGCCTGGCCAAGGAGTTTGGGCCGCGACTGCGCGTGAACGCGCTGTGTCCCGGAATGATTGACACCGACTTTCACAACATCTTCACCAAACCCGAGGTGCGCGCGCATGTCGCGAGTGCGAGTCCGGTGAAGCGCGAGGGCACTTCAGAAGACGTTGCCAATCTCGCGGTCTTCCTGGCGTCAGATCAATCGGCTTTCATGACCGGCGCATGTGTCGACATCAATGGCGGTATGGCGTTCTCCTAGGACCCGACGCCTTGCCGTCATTCTGGACGTCGATACCCAACCGATACGGAGTTGCATTCTGCGCAATTCCGTTTCCCAAAGGACGGCAGCACGAAAAGCTGCACCGCTCGACCCGCGCTTCGCTCTCCACCCCGGCAACTGCCTGGCACATCGTTGTTCAGCGCTCTTAGAGCTGCCCAAATCAGGCGCGTCTTGCCCGCTCTTCAGTCGCTGGAAGTGCGCGCATCTGCGCGAACTTGTTTGTATTGCGCCGCAAAACGAAATGGGCCAGCATCGCGCACCGACAGTGAAAACAAAAAACGTGTCGTACGAACAGGAGAGAAGAATGCACTTGAGATCAATCGTCGCCGCAACAGCATGTGGTGTTGCCCTCGCGCTTGGTGGCGCCTCGGCGATGGCACAAAAGGCTGGGGGCAACCTGGTGTTCCTGGTTCAACCCGAGCCGCCCTCGTTGGCGTCGTACTTGTCTACCTCCGGACCGATCGGCTTGGTTGCTCCGAAAATCTACGAGGGGCTCTTCGACTACGACAAGGACCTGAACATCGTCCCTAACCTTGCCGCGAGCTACGAGGTCAGCGACGACGGCAAGACGGTCACCTTCAACTTGCGAGAGGGCGTGACCTGGCACGACGGTGAACCGTTCACTTCGGCAGACGTGCAGTACACCGTGATGGAGGTGCTGAAGCAAGTGCACCCGCGCGGGCCGAACTCGTTCCGCGAGGTCACCTCGATCGATACGCCGGACGCGACCACAGCCGTGTTCAATCTCGCCAATCCTGCGCCATACATGCTGCGCGCGCTGTCTGGCTATGAAAGCCCGATCGTTCCGAAGCACCTGCTGGAAGGGCAGGACCCGCGTGATGCGGAACTCGCGAACAATCCGGTCGGCACCGGCCCCTACAAGTTCGTCGAGTGGAAGAAAGGCCAGTTCGTCCGTCTCGAGAAGAACGAGAACTACTGGCAGGAGGGCAAACCGTACATCGACCGCGTGGTCGGACGCTTCATACCCGATGCCTCGACGCGGACCGCGGCGATGGAGAACGGCGAGGTCATGTACGGCGCTTATGGGGCGATCCCGAACATCGACGCCGTGCGCCTGCGTGATACCGACGGGTTCTCGGTTACGACGGACGGCTACTCAATGATCAACCCGGTCTCGCTGATCGAGTTCAACACCACCGAGCCGCCGTTTGACAACCCGGCGATCCGCAAGGCGATCTCGCTTGCGCTGGACCGCCAGTTCCTGATCGAGAACATCTGGTTCGGATACGGTAAGCCCGCGACGTCGGCGCTGTCTTCGAACTTCGCGGCAACCGGGCTCTACAAGGATCCGATGCCCAACTATGTCGCAAACGCCGATATCGAAGCCGCGAAGAAGGTTCTGGACGAGGCCGGGATCACTGCGGATGCGGACGGTGTCCGGGCCAAGGCAGTGCTTGATCTCATCCCCTACGGCGAAGACTGGCGCCGGGCGGGTGAATACATGAAGCAAGCCCTCGCCCCGATCGGGATCGAAGTCGAGCTTCGCTACGAGGACGTGCCGACCTGGCTGAAGCGGATCTACCACAACTACGACTTCGCGATGAACGTGAATTACTTCTACCAGCTGCCCGACCCGGTGCTGGGCGTTCACCGTCACTACGGCACCGACCAGATCCGTCAGGGCACGCACTTCGTGAACTCATCGCGCTACTCAAACACCAAGCTGGATGAGCTTCTGGCCGCTGGTGCACAGGAGGCCGATGCCGAGAAGCGGTCTGCGATCTACGGCGATATCCAAAAGATTCTGGCCGAAGACATGCCGGTCGTGAACCTTTTCGAGATGGAGTTCCTGACGGTCTACAACGACAAGCTCAAGGATCATGACACCTCGGCGCTCGGGGCCTATGGCTCGTTCGCGGATGCATGGTTGGACGAGTAATCCTGGTCGATTGACATGACAATGGTGCCGGCCGCCCAAAGCTTCGGGTTCAGGCCGGCATCACCTGCGCGGGGGTGAGATGAGCCATTCGACCAGACGACTGCGCTACGTCGCAAAGCGGCTATTGCAGGCGGTTCCCATCGTCTTCGCCATCGTCGTGGTGAACTTCTTTCTGTTGCAGCTGGCCGAGGGCGACGCAGTTGATGTTCTGGCCGGAGAGGCCGGATCGGCAACTCCGGAGTACATGGCTGAGTTACGCGCAAAATTCGGACTGGATCAGCCACTGCCGATACAGCTCGGTCGCTATCTCTGGAACGTCGTGCAATTCGATCTCGGCTATTCCTTCCGCCACGAGATGCCGGTCAGTGAACTGATCTTCGACAGGATGTTCGCGACGCTCCTGTTGATGGTCGCCACCATATGCCTCGCCGTCGGCTTCGGCATCGTCCTCGGCTTGGTTGCCGCGACCGGGCTGAACACTTGGCGCGACACGGCAATCTCGATCTTCGCGCTGATCACCTACGCGACCCCGCTGTTTTGGGTGGGACTGATGCTGATCGTGGTGTTCTCGCTGAATTTGGGCTGGTTTCCGACATCGGGGATGGAGAACATCGCGATGTTCTACGAGGGATGGGACCGCGTGGCGGACATAGCCCATCACCTGGTTCTCCCGACGATCACGCTGTCGCTGTTTTACCTCGCACTCTACACACGCCTGATGCGCGCCTCGATGCTCGAGCAGTATGGGCAGGACTATGTGACGACCGCACGGGCCAAAGGGGTCACCGAACGGCGCATCGTATTCGTTCATGTGCTGCGCAATGCGCTATTGCCCGTGGTCACGATGGCAGGGGTACAGGTTGGCGCACTGATCGGAGGATCGGTGATCGTTGAATCCGTCTTTGCCTGGCCGGGGCTTGGGATGCTGGCCTTCGAGGCACTCTTCGCTCGAGACCTCAATCTGCTGCTGGGCATTTTTCTTTTGTCGGCGTTGCTGGTCGTTGCCGTGAACCTCGTGGTCGACATCATCTATTCGACACTGGACCCGCGGATCGAGGTCGGTTGATGCCTGCATTCTGGAACCGCTTTGCCCGCAACCGTTCGGCACTCTTCGGGCTTGGAATCCTCTTCGTCATTCTGATCATGGCGGCGACTGCGCATCTGATCTATCCGGGTGATCCGTTCAGCCTTGCCGGCAAGTCAATGTCGCCACCGGGTGAGAACGGGTTTCTGCTCGGCAGCGACAGCCTCGGGCGTGACGTCGCTTCGGGCATCGCGCATGGTGCAAAAACGTCATTGCTGATCGGGCTGATTGCGACGCTCGTCGCCGTGCTGATCGGCGTGATCATGGGAGCACTCGCAGGATATTATGGCGGCATCGTCGACGACCTGCTGATGCGCACCACCGAGATGTTCCAAACCATCCCGTCATTTGTGTTCGCCATCCTCCTCGTCGCGATCATGAAGCCATCGATCGAGAGCATCGTGATCGCGATCGCCGTGGTGTCTTGGCCTGCTGTTGCGCGTCTCGTTCGCGGCGAGTTCCTGTCCATGCGCAATCGCGAGTTTGTTCAGGCATGTCACACAATCGGGATGAGCGATCTGCGGATCATGTTGGTCGAGATCCTGCCCAACTGTCTCTCTCCCATTATCGTGATCGGTTCCCTGATGGTCGCGACCGCAATCCTGATCGAGTCCGGGCTGGCGTTCCTGGGACTTGGCGATCCGAACATCATGAGTTGGGGGTTCCAGGTCGGCGCAGGCCGCACGTTGCTGCGCTCGGCGTGGTGGGTCTGCACATTTCCCGGCATTGCGATCCTCATGACAGTGCTCGCAATCAACCTTGTCGGTGAGGGATTGAACGACGCCTTGAACCCCCGCTTGAGAGAGCGCAGCTCTTGACCCGCCTGCTCGACATCACGGGACTTCACGTCGCCCTCCCACCCGGTGCTCAGCGCGACTACGCCGTTGAAGCCGCGGACCTTCATCTGGACCAGAATGAGATTCTCTGTGTGGTCGGCGAAAGCGGCTCGGGAAAGTCGCTGACAGCGCGGGCGGTGATGGGACTTCTCCCGCGCCCGCACGTGCGCATCGCCAAGGGAAGTGTCAATTTCCTGGGCGAGGATCTGACGCGCGTCAGCGATGCGCGCATGCGCCAGATCCGCGGCTCCGAAATCTCGATGATCTTTCAGGAGCCGATGACCGCGCTTAACCCGGTCATGACAATCGGTGTTCAGATCGATGAGGTCTTTCGCTTCCACGAGAACATGCCATCGCGGGAGCGTCGTGAGCGCGCGCTGGGGCTTTTGCAAGATGTCCATCTGCCCGATCCCGAGCAAGCGCTCCGCGCATACCCCCACGAGCTTTCTGGCGGGCAACGCCAACGCGCGATGATCGCCATGGCACTTGCATTGGACCCGAAGATCCTGATCGCGGATGAGCCGACCACCGCGCTGGACGTGACGACACAGGCGCAGGTGCTCAAGCTGATCAAGGAGATGCAGGCGGCACACGGGACCGGGGTGCTGTTCATCACCCATGACTTCGGAGTGGTTGTGGACATCGCAGACCGCGTTGCCGTGATGCAAAACGGACTGGTGGTTGAATCCGGACCGACAAATGAGGTGCTGCGGCGCCCCAGTCATCCGTACACGCAGGCTCTCATTGGCGCTGTGCCAAGCCTGAAACCACGCCCGAGCCGGAGCAGAGCTTCCGAAATCGTTCTGCAGGTCCGCGATCTGGACAAGACATATGAAAGCGGTGGAGGTTTTCTGGGTGGAAAGGCGCGCATCGTGCACGCCGCGCGCAAGGTCAACCTCACGCTGGCTCGAGGTGAGACGCTCGGCATCGTGGGGGAGAGTGGCTCAGGCAAGTCCACGGTCGCACGTTGCATCGTCCGGCTGAACGACGCGGAAGCCGGTGAAATCTTGCTCGGTGATGTTGACCTTCGCCCGCTCGGACGCGCGGAGATGCGCCCCTATCGCTCGAAAATCCAGATGGTCTTTCAGGATCCGTTCGCGTCGCTCAATCCCAGAACAAGGGTCGGGCGCATCATCGCGCAAGGGCCACTCCTTCAGGGTGTCAGCGCCGAGCAGGCGAAGAGCAGAGCCATGGAGTTGCTGAATACGGTCGGTCTCGATGCTGGTGCCTATGATCGTTTCCCACACGAGTTCTCCGGGGGGCAGCGCCAGCGGATCGGCATCGCGCGTGCGCTCGCACTTGAACCGGAGATTCTGGTTGCGGACGAGCCCGTCTCGGCGCTCGATGTTTCGATTCAAGCCCAGATTCTGAAGCTGCTGGATGAAATCCGGGATCGAATGAACCTGTCGATGATTTTCATCACCCACGATTTGCGTGTGGCAGCGCAGGTTTGTGACCGGATCGCGGTCATGCGACAGGGTGAGGTGGTCGAGACCGGCCCCACGGCATCCGTTTTTGCGACTCAAGAGCACCCCTACACTCGAGAGCTGCTTTCAGCGGTGCCTGGCAAGGACTGGTTCGCCGCGGTGACTGCCTGACATCTGCCGAGGCCGATCGCATGACGAAACATGCCACCAGATGGTGCCATGCCCTCAGCTCGTCGGCGGTCTCTCTCAGATCACAGGAAGCTCCGGTGCCGCGCGCGATGTGAGCAGCTTGGGAGCGCCCGCCTGAACCACAATGTTTTCTTCATGGACCATCATGCGCCCCTCGCCATAGTCAAGCGAGGGTTCCAGCGTGAGTACCATATCCTCCTTGAGCTCGGTGCTGTCCCAGAGCGCGTGCGACGGCCATTCGGTCAGCTGCATGCCGAGACCATGACCGAGCCGACCAACGTCGCCACCACCGTACCCTGCCTCCTCGATCACGCCCTGCATTGCACTGAAAAGCTCACGGCATGTCGTGCCGGGCCGGGCTGCGGCCAGCCCCGCCTCGGTCGCGCGCCACAGCACGTCATAGGCGCGCTGGCTTCCCGGGTCCGCGTGACCAATCGCGAAGTTCCGGTCGAAATCGCAGAAATATCCGTCCCATGTGCATCCGGTGTCGAGCATGAGGACATCGCCCGGTTCGAGCCGGCGCTGTGTCGGTGGCGAGATGATGTCCGCGTAGCCCCCCACTCCGGCACCGCCGACCAGATAGGGCACATCGTCGGCACCTTGCGCCAATGCCGTGCGGCGAAACCGACTGAACACCTCGATCTCGGTTTTACCTTCCGTCGCGATTTCAGGCACGTTCGCGAACGTTCTCGACCCGATTGCGCAAATGTGCGCGATCTTCTCGATCTCGGCCGGTGACTTCACCATGCGCAGAGACTTCACGATCTGCGTGGCATCGACCACATCCAAGCCGGGCAATGCTGCCATCAGGCGCTGGTAATCCCCCAGTGGCATTCTCAGCGACGTCTCCGACCCCATCAGGATGCCGAGGCGCTGACCGGCCTGTGACAATGGCTTCAGGAGCTCCAACAACAGACTGACACCATCGTCAGCCGGGTCGGGTGAATTCCATGTGCGAATGTCTTCCACCCAGGTGGTTCGCATCAGGGCCGCACCGATCTCGGGTATGATCGCGATGGGCTTTCCGTCATCGGGGACGAACAAGAACCACGGGCGGGTCGGGCTTTGCCAGAACAACGTCTGGAAGCCGCTGAAGTATCGGAGTTCTGGTTCCGTGGTCAGAAGCAGACCCTTGAGGTTCTGCTCGGCCATCAGAGACTGCGCCCGCATTGTCCGGGCAGCGAACTCCTCTTCGGGAAAGCCGCGCTGGGGTTCGTCAGAATTCATCCGCACCGTCCATGATGCGGGCGTAGATATCAGGGTCCGTAATCCCCTCGGTTCCGAACAACAGCACGCGCGATGAGCTGTCGAGCCCGAGTTTCGCCGACAAGTCCTCGGACTCGCGGGCCGCGATCAGAGCGGCCACGCCGGCCACCGCGCTTTCGCCGGCCTCGATCTCCGGATCGCTCCCAAGCGGTCGTGCCAAAAGGCGCATGGCCGCGGGCACCATGCTGTCCGGTACAGTCAGGAAGTCAGACGCCTCCTGTTGCAGGATGTCCCATGCGAGAGGCGACGGCTCTCCGCACGACAAGCCTGCCATGATCGTCTCTTCCGAGATCGCAACACTGGTCAAACGACCGGCTCGCGCGCTTTCGAACAAGCAGGCGGCACGGTCAGGCTCCACGATGATGACCCTCGGCGTGCGATCTCCCCAGTGCTGTCGGAGCACCGCTGCAATCGCACCGGCAAATCCCCCCACTCCGCCTTGCAGAAAGACATGGGTCGGCGGCGCACTCACGTCATCGAAGATCTCGCGTGCCATGACACCATAGCCTGCCATGACATCGCGCGGAGGGTTCACGTACCCCGGCCACGACGTGTCGGAGACCACGAACCAGTCGTTGGCTTCGGCTTCATCCCGTGCCATTGCGACCGAAGCGTCGTAGTCTCCGTCGATCCTGATCACGTCGGCGCCGAAGTTCCGCATCGCGTTGATGCGTGCATCGCTCACCTCGGCATGAACGTAAATTCGGCATGGCGCACCGAAACGTTGGCAACCCCATGCAAGCGAGCGCCCATGATTGCCGTCCGTTGCCGAGACAAGGGTCACCTCCGCGCATTCGCTGCGGCACTGACCGGCTGCAATGCTGAAGAGCGATGGGTTTTGCCCGGTTCGTTGGTGGATTTGCTGTTGGAGCAGCCGCTGCGCCGCGTATGCGCCCCCCAGTGCCTTGAAGCTTCCGAGCCCGAAGCGCGGACCTTCGTCCTTGTAGTGGATGGCGCCGACATCGACCTCGTCTGCCAACGCGGTGAGCGACAACAGCGGCGTCGGGGCATAGCCGTCCCAGCGTGTGATCTCCGACCAGGCCGCCTCCACATCAGCGGGTGAAATCACGCGTTGCGCGGCATCCCCGGGCGCCGGCGACCCGGATGCGTGGGCCAGAAAGTTCGGTGAAAACGCATTCATTCAGAGAAACCCCACCTGGACCCTTCGATGTCTGGTCCGACTGGTAGCACGCATCGGGCCGAGTTGCAGCCAGGTGTCAGTTCCAGCTTGTCGGAAAGCATTTCGCAGACCTCGGTCACGCCTCTAGGAGAGAGGGGTTCGGGACGATCGTAGATTTCACGGTCTTCATGGCCATTGCGTCCGCAACCGCGCGAGCGATGCCGTCCTCCGAGAACTCGAACATCGTCTGCATCTCGAGCCATGGATAGCGGTCTCGCGCTTGCCAGAGCATGTCCACGCCTTTGGGCAGATCGTTTGCCGTGAACGCCCAGGACCCCAGCACATTGAGATCCTTCGTGCAGATCCTGTGCCAATTGGTTTGGATCGAGCCCGCATCGGTGAACTGGCCCATTTCGACATATGTGCCGCCATCGCGGAGGAACTCGATCCCTTCAGGACCGGCCGTGGGATGTCCCGAGCAGTCCATCACCAGATCGGCGCCATACCCGCCAACAATGCCACGCACGGCATCAATCCGGTCTGCGGGCTCGGTCACGTCCTCGATGTTCACGGTCGTCTCGGCGCCGAAGCGGCGCGCAAGCGACAGTCTCGGGTTTTCTGGAGCGCCCACGGATATCACACGGCCCGCGCCCATCTCGAGCGCTGCGGCAACCGCGAGAATGCCGATCGGTCCCGTGCCCTGGATGACGACCGTGGCATTCCATGGAAATCCGCCCACACTCTGCGCGCGCGAGAACGCGCGGATACAGGACGTCAAAGGCTCGGACAGTGCGCCCAGCCGCAATGGCATCTGATCGGGCAGTTTGTAGATCTTCGTGCCCGGCAACTCTTCGAGATCGATGTATACCATTTCGGCCCAGCCGCCCCACAGATGCGGTGGTTTGTCAAACCCGAGATAGCGGCCGTAGTAGACGGGCGTGAGGCATTTGTTGGCGGTCTCTGGATAGTGCAGACACCAGTCGCAGTGTCCACACGGCATCAACGGCGGAAGCATCAGCTTCGAGCCCACGCCGATCGGCTTGCCCATAAAGTCCGCCTTCAATTCATCGCCGATCTCGACGATGACACCTGCCAGCTCGTGTCCCAGCGTGAAAGGCCATGGCAACGGTTTTGGCCAGTGCCCTTTGAGGATGTGCAGGTCCGTCCCGCACACGCCACACGCTCCGATCTGGATGAGCGCGGCTTTCTTGCCGACCTTCGGGCGCGGAACCGTCCTGATCACCGGCTCAGACCCTGGTCCGTCGAAAGTCGCGACGCGAATGTCTGTCATAGCCACTCTCCGTTGCTCCGTATGGGATGGTTACCTGTCCGCAAGGCTCACGTCATCAGGTTCCCGAAGTTTGGCCCGCTGCAAAGGCGTGAAGTCATCGGACCTGTCGGTGCGTAACGGCTGGCGCCGTTCCTTGCCTCACTTTCGAAGCTTTCGAGGTCGTTGGGTCAGCTTCTCCCACATCGAGAGAATCTGCATGGCGGCCCCCAAACAGAAGCAGTGCGAGGCAGTATCCGGTTTGATCAATTAGGCAGCATACTTTGCTCATAAATGAGCACAGGATGGGCTTTTGCACCAGATAGTGCAAAAAAACAGGCGCAAATCTTGATCTCTCGTTTGAATCCAACATGCTCGGACGCGCAGGCTGCCTAGGGTTCCGTTTCCTTACGGAAGGACTGGTCCGAGAGGCGGCGCCGTCCCGGCCAATTCCGGGCGGTACACGGCGGGACAAAATCCCGGGAGAAAGACTGCGCCGGCTGTGCCGCGACTCTCTCCATACCGCGTGCAGCATTTGCGGTGCTTGTTGCGCGGAACATGGTCGGGAGGATGAACCATGAAACTGACGAAGCTTATCGTGGCGATGCTTGCGACGGCATACATTTTTGCCGCGCCACAGGCGCACGCTGAAAAGAAATCCGAGTTCAAGGTCGCCTGGTCGATCTATGTCGGCTGGATGCCATGGGGCTATCTCGAAACCTCGGGCATCATGGACAAATGGGCCGAAAAGTATGGCATCGATGTCGAGATCGTGCAGATCAACGACTACGTCGAGTCCATCAATCTGTACACGGCAGGCCAGTTTGACGGCGTTTCGGCGACCAACATGGACACTTTGTCGATCCCCGCTGGCGGAGGAGTCGATACGACTGCGCTGATCATCGGCGACTTCTCGAACGGCAACGACGCGGTGATCGTCAAAGGCGGCGGCACACTGGCCGATCTCAAGGGCAAGCCGGTGAACCTCGTGGAGCTGTCAGTCAGCCACTACCTGCTGGCGCGCGCGCTCGACAGCGTTTCCCTTTCCGAAGCTGATCTGGCGAAAGTCATCAACACGTCCGATGCGGACATGATCGCGGCGTATGGCACCGACGACGTCGAAGCGGTCGTGACCTGGAACCCCCTTGTGTCGACCATTCTGGAACAACCGGATGCAACCAAGTTGTTCGACAGCGCCGACATTCCCGGCGAGATCATCGACATGATGGTCGTCAACACCGAAACGCTTGAGGAAAACCCCGAGTTCGGCAAGGCGCTGGTGGGCGCGTGGTATGAACTCATGGGGATCATGGAAGCGGGGGATGAGGACGCGTTGACCGCCATGGCGGAGGCGTCAGGCACCGACCTTGCGGGTTACAAGGCACAGCTTGCCTCGACGCAGATGTTCTGGAAGCCGGCGGACGCCGTTGAATTCTATCAGAGCCCCGAGTTGCCCAAAACGATGGTCACCGTGGCTGAGTTCCTCTTCGACAAGGGAATCCTGGGCGAGGGTGCGCCGAGCGCCGACTATGTGGGTGTATCCTATCCCGACGGCTCGACGACCGGAGATGCCGAGAACGTGAAGCTGAGGTTTGACACGACGTTCACGAAAATGGCGGCGGACGGCGCACTTTAGGTAAGAAGTGTTCAACGTTCGCGGGCCCCGGTCCTGCAATGCGTTTCATGAACTTCAGGCCTGCGAGGCCGGTGGTGCTCTTGCTGCTTGTGCTGCCCTTTCTGGCGGTGCTCGCCGCATACACCATCGCCTCGGATATCCGCAGGGCTGAGAACCCCAAGGACAAGTTGCTTCCCGCGCCCGCAGCAATTGCCGAGACGGCGGGTCGGTTGCTGACAGAGCCGGACCGCCGGTCAGGCCGCGTCTTGTTCTGGTCCGACACCTATGTGAGCTTGCAGCGTCTGATCACCGGTGTTGCGATTGCTGCGATGATCGGTCTGGCGCTGGGACTCGCCATCGGCCTTCTGCCCTATGTGCGGGCGTTGTTCTCGAGTTTTGTGAGCGTGCTTTCGATGGTGCCGCCGCTCGCGATCCTGCCCATTCTGTTCATCATGTTCGGGCTGGGCGAAACCTCGAAGGTCGCCCTTATTGTCATCGGCATCACCCCGTTCCTGATCCGCGATCTGAGCCAGCGCGTCATCGAGATACCCAACGAGATGATGGTGAAGGCACAGACGCTCGGTGCATCGTCCGCGGTGATCGCACTTCGGGTGGCGTTGCCCCAGGTTATGCCGCGCCTGATCCAGGCGGTAAGGCTGTCCCTGGGACCCGCCTGGTTGTTCCTGATCGCAGCCGAGGCGATTGCCGCTGACGCTGGGCTCGGCTACCGCATCTTCCTTGTCCGGCGCTACCTGGCGATGGATGTTATCTTGACCTACGTCATCTGGATCACGCTGCTCGCCTTTCTTATGGATTATGGTCTTCGCAAGCTGGCCGAGCGCGCCTTTCCTTGGTTCGGAAGGGACGGACTTTGAGCTTTGTGGACGTTCAAGATGTGTATCAAAGCTATGCCGGTCGCCCGATCCTTGAGCGGGTGAGCCTGCAGGCCGACGAAGGCACATTCGTCTCGATTGTGGGCGCCTCTGGCTGCGGCAAGTCCACCTTCCTGCGCTTGTTGCTGGCTGAAGAAACTCCGAGCCGGGGCGACATACGCGTGGCGGGTCGTCCTCCTGCGCGCGAACCCGGCCAGGATCGTGGAGTTGTGTTCCAGAAGTACTCGGTCTTCCCGCACATGACTGTGCGCGAGAACATCGTTGCCGCCGAGAGCTTCTCTGCGAGCCGTTTGGGGATGTTCTTTGGCACGAGGCTCCGGGATGCGCGCTCGCGCGCCGACAAAGTGCTGGAACGTATCGGCCTCGGCCATGTCGCGAGCGCCTATCCCGCATCGCTCTCAGGCGGCATGCAGCAACGTCTGGCGATCGCACAGGCACTGACGGCCAAGCCCCGCATTTTGCTTCTCGACGAGCCTTTCGGCGCACTTGACCCCGGGACACGGCTTTCGATGCACGACTTTCTGATCGAGATGAAGAATGAAACCGGCATGACCATCTTCATGGTCACCCATGACTTGGAAGAAGGCTTCAAGCTGGGCGATCGTGTCATCGTCTTTGACAAACTGCGCTGGGACCCGCAGGAGCCGGACGCTTACGGGGCGACGATCACCTACGACTTCGATGCCCGCAACGGCGGGATCCCGTTCCAGTCTCTCGACGAGACCGTCCATGGAGCGGGTGTATGAACTGCCTCCGCAGTTCTCGACCGCTGTGGGTTCGCATGTGCGCCGGGCACGACGCAGGATCAGCCAAGACTGAGATCGGTGATCCCTGCGAGAAAATTATCTTCACCACCGCCCACGAAGATGTCGTCGGCGATGATCGGATGCGAAATCTCGTTGCTTTGCTGGTCTTCTATCCCGATGCGATTGATCGCCACGATGTCGGTCCAGCTGGCCTCTTCTGCTACGCCGTCGGATGTCGCGGCAAAATCGATCGTGCTTGCGCTCTCGTCCTGATACACGTGCAACACCGTGGTGTAGTCATTGAGACTGCGGCTGTGTTCGGATGCTGCGTCGCCAGTGTCTTTCGCTTTGATCTTCGTATCGGACCTCATATTCTTGAAATATGGCGCTTATCTTGGGGTTTATTGGTAAAATCCACCGAAATTCTGCGTGTGTCCGGGTCAAATACTACCACAGAACCGCAGTGCATGCGCTCGCCATCTCGAGGAGAACTCAATGAACTTTGACCGCTCGCGTTCTCACCATCCTGGAGATCGGCGCGTGCCCGATCGTCGGGCGCATCATCCGGATCTGACCAAGCTGCAAGGGTGGAAGGCCGCGAGAGCCGAGGCGAACATCCCAGATGCGGAGTGGGAAAAGGAAAAGGCCTGGGCTCTGCGCATGGGCCTCACGGCGGCGGACAGCATCGAGGACCGGTCGATTCCAACGTTCGCTCGTGGCGAGCTGCCGCACTACGCGGGGATCAACACCTTTCTCAAAGCGCCTTACACGGAAGACGTCACAGAGGTCGGCCTCTATGATGCAACGGTGCTGGGCGCGCCGTTCGACGGTGGCACCACCTATCGTCCCGGGACCCGGTTCGGCCCGCAGGGCGTGCGCAAGATCTCGGCGCTCTACACGCCCTATAACTACGAGATCGGCGTGGACCTGCGCGAGCAGATGAGCCTGTGCGATGCCGGCGACATTTTCACCATTCCCGGCAACATCGAGAAGACGTTCGACCAGATCTCCCGGGCGGTGTCCCATGTCTTCTCATCGGGCTCGCTGCCCATCATCATCGGCGGCGATCACTCGATCGGATTTCCCTGCGTCCGGGGGATTGCTGAATGTACCTCCAAGACCGTTGGGATCGTGCATTTCGACCGGCATGCGGACATTCAGGAAAAAGACCTCGACGAGCGCATGCACACCACCCCGTGGTTTCATTCCACCAACCTTCCGAATGTCCCGGCCAAGAACCTCGTTCAGGTCGGCATCGGTGGCTGGCAGGTCCCTCGCGAGGCGGTGAAGGTCGCACGTGAACGCGACACCAACATCATCACCATGTCGGACATGGAGCGCATGGGCGTCGACAAGACCGCCGAGATGGCGCTCGAGATGGCGTGGGATGGCGCTGACATGGTCTACATGTCCTTCGATATCGACAGCATCGATTGCGGGTTCGTGCCCGGCACGGGCTGGCCCGAGCCCGGCGGCTTTCTGCCCCGCGAGGCGCTGGCGCTGGCGAGCAAGGTCGCGGCGGAAGGGATCTGCGGGATGGAGCTGGTCGAGGTCAGCCCGCCCTATGACACCTCCGACATCACGGCGCTGATGGGCACGCGGGTGATCGTCGATGTGCTCGGCGCGATGGTCTCGAACGGCACGCTTGGCAAGCACAAGGGGCTGATCGACAAACCGGTTTCCCTGCCCATGGGCGACTATGACGAGGCCATTCACGGCAAGCGTTGGTCGACACCTTCCACGCCGACGGCATAAGGTGTGCGACCACGCCGGCCTGGCCGGACCGAGAACTTCATCAGTGAAGGGACTTTGTTTCCGTGATCTCCTTCCTCAAGTCCGTGCAACTCAGCCTGCTTGCACTGGTGTTGGCGTCGTGTGCGGCTGACCCTGAACAACAGGCCAAAAAGCTTGCCGTACAGGACCGCGAACTGCCGCTTGCGATAGACCAGTGCATTCGTCATGCGATGGGCGACAGCGGTGCCCTGGACGCTCTGACTGCCGCCGGCTATGGCCCGGCGAGCCTGACCCCTGGTGCGGTCTACGAGAAGAGCGTGCCCGATCTGGATCAGGCTTTGACGGGCTCGGGTTACATTCGGGTCGGCCTGCTCGACACCGAATGCCGCATTTTGACGCCGATCCACATTGCGGTTGTCGATGAGCTCAAGGGGCGCGTCGCAGCACGGCTGACTGCAATGGGCTTCGAAGGGGCCGAGAACGTCAATGTGCTGAGCCAGAAGACGACGACGTTCTCGGACGGGTCCACAACGCTGTTGATGTCGGGCTTTTTCCAAGGGTCGAGCAACCTGATCCTCAGACGGGAGTGATGGCCGATCAGATTGGCGCGTGACGTCGCGAGGCCAACGTCCCTGCACCGCCGATAGGAGAGTACAATGACCCATTCAGAAGTCGACTTTTTGTACATACGCCTGCCAGACGCGCGCCATACAGGTGCGGTGCACGTGCCATATGCGATCCATACGCCTGCCATACGGGGTGGATCCCAGCCCAAGGAGGTGTGCTGATGCCCCACGACCGTTCCCATCCGCACGACCACAACCACGCGCACTCAAGGCATCTGCACAGCCACATGCACGAGGCGGATGAGGCCGGGGATCTCCAGATCCTCGCCGAGCAGTTCATCGACGGGTTCCGCGAGGCCAAGGACAAGCAGTCCTACCTGCGTCTTTCCGGTGTGCCGTTGGAGCTGATCAGCAAGGAGGGGCCTTCGCAAAAGCTCGTGGATGTGAAGTTGACCACCGAATGGCAGGTGGGCACGGCATCTCCGTCTTTCGGTTCTCGCGAGCTTTCCTACCTGCCGTATCCGGGCGAGATGGTCACTGAGCGGACCAACATGGGTTTCATCTACGTTTCGATCGATGAAAAGACCGTGGTCGACCTGCGTGACTTCCTGAGGCAGCGGCACCTCGGCGACGAGTAGGTTGAGCTTCGGCTTGCGACGACCAGCGCCACCACATGTGGGGGTCGTGGTTTCAGCGGAGTCAACCAATGGTGTCTTCGATAGGTCGACGTGGGCATTTGACGTGTTGTCTGAGTCTGATCATGCGAGCGCAACGAGCCCCGGGGGAGGCGTGTGCGAGGGTACGCCCTCTGGCGAGGGAGCAGCAACCGCTCCCCCGGTTTGCGAGCCAAGTGAGCGAGCACACTCGCCCGCCCCGTTGGACCTGATATCGACTTCGTCTGAGCGCTGTCCCTTGTTCAGACGTTCATCCAACCACCATCGTTGACGATGTCTGCCGCGGTCATGAAGCTGCTTTCGTCACTGGCAAGGAAGACAGCAGCATTGGCCTGCTCAAGCGGTGTCCCTGATCTGCCAAGTGGCGCACCAATGCCTGCGAGTTGTTCGAAATGGTCATAGGTTTCGTCGGGAGCATTTGAATTGGCGAAAAATTCGGTCGGCACAATCCCCGGGCTGATCGTGTTCACGCGGATGCCGGCTCCGCCAACTTCTGTGGCCAATGACCGTGCGAAAGACCGGACCGCTGCCTTGCTGGCAAAGTAGAGACTTCCGCCCGGAGCGCCTTTTGCATGTACCGCCGAGGCGGTGAGGATGATTGACCCGCCCGCTCCCATCAAGGGCAGGAGCTTCTGAACAGTGAAGAATGCGCCCTTCACATTGAGATCGAATTGGCGGTCGAACAGCGCCTCATCCACATCGGCGACGGGGGCGAAGATACCAATCCCGGCGTTGACGAACAGGACATCAATGCCACCCATTGCCTCCCTTGCGCGGTTTGCGAGGGCATCTAGGTCGTTAAGTTCTGCGGAGTCAGCTGCGAAGCCGATCGCTCCCTCACCGAGTTTGGCCACTGCCAAGTCGACCTTCTCTGCGCTCCGGCCGGTGATTAGAACGCGCGCGCCTTCCTCGATGAAGCGCTGTGCGGTTGCAAAGCCGATGCCCGTGGTGCCACCGGTGATGATGGCGCGCTTGCCGTGCAGGCGGGTGCGGGGCGTAGTTGCTACACTGGTGCTCATAACTGGTGTCCTCGTTTGACCGGTGCCGTTCAGCACCGGCTTGGTTGATTTGTTACCGACTGGTATTTAATGTGATGGAATCCGGGCGCAAGAGAAATTCGTACCGGTCGGTAATTTATTTGGAGCGCAACGCCCATGGCCAGAGGACGCCCACGCAACTTCGATCCAGACACCGTCCTCGACAAAGCGGTGGACGTGCTTTGGCGCTCTGGACCGCACGGTGTCTCGCTGAACGATCTGTCACATGAACTCGGCGTGGCGAAACCTGCGCTCGCAAAGGTTTTCGGAGGGAAAGACGAGTTGATTGCACAGGCACTGCGACGGTACTACGACCGCACTGTCTGCATCGCCGACGAGGCCATTGCCGAAGCGTCTTCGCCGGGGGCCGTTGCCGAGAGCTATGTAGGCGCGTTCGTTCGCATCCTCATAGAACAGAGCGGGCAGGCACCGACGGGCTGCTTCATCGCTGCTGCGACCGAAACCTATGCATGCATGACGGACGGTCCCGTGCGGGAGGCGATCGATGATCTGAGGGCGCGGCAACTGGCGTCCCTGCGGGACAAGCTGGCAGAGGTGGGCGCAACGGATCCGGACGGTCAAGCGCAGTTTATCCTCGGGCAGACGGTGGCACTGGCCTTTTTCTCCCGCTCAGGTGCGAACCAAGCGACGCTCGAAGCTTTCGCTGCGCGAGCCATAGCTGCCTCCGGGACCTAGGCGAATTCTATCAGGGCAATTCTTGATCGCTGAGAGGTCTCTGCGAAGTTGGCGCTCGAAGCCCCCGTGGCGCCCCTCCTAAGGCGTCAAACAGGCGAGCCACGTGGACCGCCAACGGGCAGACCCCCAAGGATCAAGGGGAATGCGGTCACTGCCTCATGGACATGATGCCAGCGAGCGCGATCAGCGCTGTTCCGCCGGAGGTCAGGACCTCGGGGGCCTCCGCGAAGAGCAGCGAGCTCCAAACGACGGCGACCCGACATAGGCGAAATCGAAAGTTCCGATCACGGCTGGGTGCGCCTTCCGATACGCGATCGTTGCGCCCAAACTGCCGACAAGGATCGCGCATGCCAAAGACACCATCGACATCCATTCTGCCGTGCTCATTGCAATCCAGAGTGCCAGCAGAAACCCATCTCGTTGCTCTTCCACAAAGCTGAAGATCAGCAGAGTTGCGGCCCCGCCAACCGCGATGGACGCGGCGTTGAGTGCAACGGACAACACAACCGGATGCACCGTCCGGCACTTGGTGTGGGTCAAGACCATCGCCAGCGCATAGAGGACCGCGGCCAGCAATGGCAGGAGTGCATAGATATTGAAGTCGCCGGCCTTTGGGCGAAGTATCTGGAGCACCCCGACAAAGCCCAGAAAAACTGCGAGCCACCCGATGAGTCTAATGCGGTTGCCGAAGAGCCGCAGCGAAAAGCGTGATGAGGATCGGGCCGGTGCAATAGGCGGCAGCCACCGACAAGTCGAGATGGGGCAGCGCCAGATAGTAGGAAACCCACATGCCCACAAGCAGCAGACTGCGGAGCGCGGTCCACCTCAAAGCGGGCGGCAGACTGAGACCGTCGGGGTTTCTCAGCGCGAGATAGCTCAACAGCACGGGTAGCACGAGGCACGAGCGAGGAACGAAAACCTGCCAGACAACGAAGTCGCCGCTCGTGAACTTGATGAACGCATCTCCCAAGGAAAGGCCGAGCACTGCAACGATGATCGCCGAAACGGCGAGCGGCAGGTTGTCGATCTTGGGATCGCTGTGCGCGGACACGGATGTCATTCTTTGCAGGGAGTTGCCAGATCTTGGCGATCGAAGCATGGACCGGCGGGCACTGATTCTCAGCTGAGGAATTTCGCCGCGCCGTTTACCGGCACATGCACCGCCCGGCAAAGTTCAGTGGAGCTAGACCGGTCCTGCATCATCAAGCAGCCTTCGGGTAAGCCGGCTTTCGGCAACACGCCAGAGATCACCAGTGATCCGCCGCCGCAGACCTAGCGTCCTCGTGTCGCCACACCTCCCGAGACGCTCACGGGTACGATCAGCTCGTCGGGATGGAGCGCCAGATAGGGCGGTATCGTCATCAGCGTCAGATCACCACCCGCGTTCGCGCCCCGCATGATCGTGTCCGTTTGAGATACATCGAGCGCATGCTGGAAGGGCTGAAGCGACGAGTCGAGGTTCTGCGTGTCCTTGTCGAGGATCGTCGTTCCCGCAGCGTCCCAGATCTCTCCCTCACGCTTGGACCAGACACCACCAAGCTCTGTCGCGCCTGAAGGTACGTGGAAGTACCACTGCGGCGAGCCGCCGAGGATGGTTTGCGTCTCGGCGGGCAGAATCCGGAAACTCACCAGGTAGGTTCCGGAAATGTCGTTCGGGTCATTGTCAGGATCGTCGTCAGTTGCCGTGCCGGGGTCACCATCGAGCCACCAGCAGAACAGCATCCCCTCCTTGCGTGGGTCTCGGACCCGCACCTGGTACACCGCGCCGGCCTCGAGGTCTGTCACCACCCAGTTGGTCCATTCCCTCGGATCTGCCGTGGTGAACGTGCGGCTGCCGGCAACTTCCTGGAACCGATCGACAAGCTCGACCGTCTGACTTGCGCCTTGGCCGACCCCTGAAACCCAAGGCCGCAGCCACCAATCAATTGACGTCTGGTCGGACTTCGTTCTGAGCCAGAGAGTGACCGCGTCGCTGCGATCGAACCAAGACTGGCTCGACGCCCTGTTGGTTGGCGCGGCGGCGGCGTCGGGCGTCGTTGGATGTTCGAGCCCATCGAATGGGTCGTCGGGATAACCAATGGTCGTGAACGGGTAGACGTCGTTGTTCGCAATGCCCTCTACGCAGATCGTTCGAATACCGTCGTCCGAAAAGTCGGGGAAGAGCGCGCCGCCATCCAGCCAGCTGGCCGGCGCACGGCAGGGAAAGTTCTGGAGGCTAATGTAGGTCAGGACGTTCTCGTCGTGGCGACCGCTGAGATCGGCATCCGCGCCGAATGGGTCGATGGACGTCCAGAAGCGGTAGTTCACCAAGCCCTCGTATCTGATGTTGTAGAGAAAAGCACGGAACTCGTCATACACATCGAGACCGGATGCTGTCTCGACCTCGGCTGCCAGCACGGCGCGATAGAGCTCGAGGAAGCGGATGTACTTCACGAACGCGTTTATGCGCATCCGCTCCTCGACGCTCGGGCTGGCATCGATCGCAGTCAGGAGCAATGTGTACATCCGGTGCAGCAGGTCTTCGGTGAGCAACGGTGCAAAGCTGCCTTCCTGGATCCAGAGCACGCTCTCGGTGAACTCGCGCATTGGTGTTCTGACCGCGCGCGTCGGAAAGCATGTGCGCCTGAACTTGCGCACCAGCTTCGAGGCGAGCCTCGAGAGGTCTTCTGAGCGTCTGCGCCAGGCGCTCTGCCATATAAGTGCACCCAAGAAAGTCGGGCAAAGGCCGGAGCCGAGTTCTCCCCCTACGTAGAGCGGGTAGTTGTCCGTGACCCGAGGTACGTCGTTGTTCCACCAGTCCGAGACAACACTCTCGCGTGAGATCGGGGCGGCGCCCGGTCTGTCGCGATTGCCGGTCCAGACGTCCATGTACCAGTAACCCGAGTACTGCTGGTCTGGGTTGTCCGATATCGCCCGATAGCTGTCGTGAACGCTGTTCCAGTCTTCGGACCCCTGGAAGAAGCCCTTGGTCACCACGACATGCAAGTCGTCGGGCAACCGGATCGGATCGCCATCCGGATCTGTCTTCAGTGGGTCCGCAGGGTAGCTGGTCGACCCATAGGCGAGCATGCTGATTTGGGGGGACGACAAATCTGGATCGGCTGCGAAATTCGCACACACCTTCTTTGCCAGGAAAACGTTGATCTCGGTCTCGTTGTAGGTCATCGGATCGCCGTCGTCCCGGCCGAAGCCCAGCACATCCTCCCAGCCGCGGATTCCGTCGGTCGTCGACACGCTGAAACTGGTCGCGTCCGGGAACTCGGTCTTGAGCCATTCAGCGAACCGATCGGCGACGATGTAGTTGCCGTGGTCGTCCTGCCGGTAGACCTGAAGACGCTTTCCTGCCTCGATGAAGTCATCGGGACTGACCCACTCCGCAGTACCAGCCGGGCCGAGCTCTGCGGTGGCCCTTTGCCAAAGGTGCGAGGAAGTCACCGACGAGACGGGCGCAATCATGTTGATCCGCTGCCACTCGGGAAAGGTGCGTTCGAGATCGCCGAACTGGAAGTCTCCGGAAGTTCCGTACGCTCCAGTATCCTGGACATCATGGACTTTGCGGACGTTCAGCCGCACCTCGATCGTTTCGAGCAGTGGCTGTATCAGGAAAGCCGCGTTGGGAAGCCACATGCGCTTTCCAAGGGCCCAAGAAACCCTTGCCACGGCCCGTGTCAGCCACTCTGCCGAGCGCGCGCGCACCGACAAGACCCCGTCAGCAGACGTCAGCAGGGACCAATCGGGATCGCCGGGGACCCAGGCGGTCTCGGTTTCTACCCGGATATGGCCATCTGCGGTCGTGTCGGTCACGACCACAGAGAACGGATCTGCCGCAGCAACAAAGGCGTTGAGGTCGTCACGCAACTGCTCGGCCTGGGACACCACTTCGGGCGGAGCCGTCGTGCCGACGCGGATCTCCAGCGCTGTCACGCCATCGTACAGTGTTATCCGAGCAGCCATTTTCGCTCTCCTGCATCCTGCGCCTTGGGCGCTTGCCGGATGGAGATGCTCGCTGAAGGCTTCCTGCCTTCGCCCGCGAGCGGTTCCGTAAGCGGCATCACCGGGCGCGCTGCGTTGCGGCGAACAGTTTACCATGCCTGACCCGCGGAACGGCGAATTCAATGACACGAAGGGTCAAGATCGTCGCACTACGGAATGGCGGCGCAAGCCTGCCGTTGTCACCGCAGCGCACTCAGATTTTGGATTGTCGATGAAGACTGAGTTGTCCCCACTAAGCACTCATCGTGCTTCCAAGGGTCCTGTGGGCGCTGTCCAAACTGCCAAGAACGTTTCGATGCCATGCACCACCCAGGTGCGAGAAATCATGATACACGAGACCCTTGCAATCTGGCGCTTGGCTTCCCGCTGAGCACAAGGCAACGTCTCCCTGAGCAGCGTGGAAGGGTCGGGCATGGCATCAGATATCGCGATCATAGGTGGGGGCATCGTTGGCTCAGCCATTGCCTACTTTCTGGCGGCGGCCGGGGCCGGCAGGATCACAGTGGTCGAGCCTGATCCCACTTACGAGTTTGCAGCAACGCCTTATGCAAATGGCGGTATCCGCCAGTTGTTCAGCCTGCCTGAGAACATCGAGATGGCTCAGTACGGTCTGGAATTCTTTTCAAGGTTTGACCGGAACATGGGTCTGGACGGGCAGGACGCCGATATTGGTTTTCGTCGGCGCGGGTACCTCTTTCTGTCCGATGACGGTGATCATGCGACAATGGAGGAGAACCACCGGCTGCAGGTCTCGATGGGCGCCAGGGTGGATCTGTTGGACGGCAGGACGCTGGCTGACCGGTTCCCCTCGATCAACGGCGACGACATTGCCCTGGCCGCGCATTCCCCGGACGATGCGTGGATCAATCCACATGCCGCGCTAATGGGGCTGCGCGACAAGGCGCGATCTTTGGGTGTGACCTACGTCAAGGACCGTGTCGTGGACTGGACTGCCGAGGGCTGCCTGGCAGGCGCGGCGACCCTGCAATCGGGCGGGAAGCTCTTGGCCGACATTTACATCCTTTCTGCTGGCGCCTGGTCAGCCGAGATTGGCGCGATGATCGATCTGCCCCTGCCGGTGGAGCCCATGTGTCGCGAAAGCCATTACTTCACCACGCCGGCCGAGATAGAAGCGTTGCCCTTTCTGAAGGCCGAGACCCACCTGGCCTTCGGCCCCGAGGGTCAGGGCTTCTCCGGTGGCCTGCCGGTCTGGGAACAGCCCGCGGGTTTTGGCATGGAGCCGCATCCAACCCGTTTCGAGGACGTGGTCTGGCCGCTGCTGGCGCACCGTGTTCCCGCATTGGCGACACTGCGCCTGGAACGCTCGTGGATTGGGCACTACGCGCGAAACACGCTCGACTTGAATGCCATCATCGGACGGTGGCGCGATGGGAATGTGTATATGGCGTGCGGCTATTCCGGACATGGGATTATGCACGCACCGGCGACTGGACTTGCTCTGTCCGAATTGATCCTGAAGGGACGCTACGAGACAATGGACCTTGCGGCGTTCGGGCATGACCGGGTCGAGGACGGTCGGGCCTATCGCGAGAAAGGGATCGTCTGATCTGCAGGGCCGTTCTCAAGCCACCCAGAACGCTTTCTCGAGATCCTGAAAATCACTCGCCGGGCCTTCGAATTTGTTGCGACCCAGCTCGAGCACGTAGACGTCGTCAGCGATCTTGAGGGCCTGCCGGATCTCCTGATCAACCAGCAATATGGTCAGTTTCTCGACCCGGGCCAGATTGGTCAGCATTTCGTAGACTTCGGAGGCCAGCATCTTCGAGAGCCCTGCTGTCGGCTCATCAACCAGCAGCAGTTTGGGTTCCGCCATCAGTGTTCGGCCGATTTCGACCATGCGCTGCTGGCCGCCGGACAGCTCGCCGCTGATCTGCCTGCGCTTGTCGCGCAGGACCGGGAAGCGTTCGTAGTTCGCTTCGATCTTGCGGCGCACCTGCTTTCGGTCGCCCCTGAACGTCCATCCGCCGAGCTCCAAGTTCTCCTCGACCGACATGTCCTTGAAGATGCCTGGGTTCTGAGGAATGTAGGCGAGGCCTTTCAGGATGCGCTGGTGCGTGGGGATCTCGAGGATGCTTTCGCCTTCCAACAGCACGTCGCCTTCGTTTGGCCTGAGAAAGCCAAATGCGGCCTTGAGGGCTGTCGACTTGCCGACGCCGTTGGCACCCAGCACTGCCGTAATGCGCTCCTTGCGTGCCTTGATGTTCAAACCCTGCAGGATGTTGAGGTCACGGTAGTATCCGACGGAAAGGTCGCGGAGCTCGAGAACGGCATCAGCGGCGTCTGTCATGCGTCCTCCTCCTCGTCGACGCCCAGATAAGCCTCGATCACACCGGGATCGTTCTTCACCTCCTCAGGTGGGCCATCCGCGATCAGGTCGCCGAAATTCAGGACGAGCAGGCGGCGGCAGAGCGAGAAGATCGAGTCCATCTGATGGCTGATCAGAATGATCGCCTTGCCATCATCATTCACGCGTTGGATGTAGGCGTAGATGATCTCCATGAGCCGCGGGTGCACGCCCGCGAAGGGCTCATCGAGAATGATAAGCTCCGGATTCAGCATCAGAAGCCGCCCCAGTTCCAACAGTTTCTGCTGTCCGCCTGACAGGGCCTGCGCGTACTCGTTGCGCAGGTGGTCCATGGTGAGGAACTCCAGCACCTCCATGGCCTTGTCGTGGATCTCAGCCCGACTGGCCTCACGTCCCATGGCGAGCGCGGGGACGTATAGGTTTTCCAGAACCGTCATCCGCCGAAACGATCGGGTTACCTGAAAAGTGCGGCCAAGACCGTTCAGCGCCACCTCGAAGGGCTGCATCTGGTCGATGCGGGTGCCGTTCAGATAGACGGTGCCGGAGTTGGGTTTGATCGCTCCGTCCAGCACATTTGTCAGGGTGGTCTTGCCCGCGCCGTTCGGGCCGATCAAACCAACCAGTTCCGGGCCGTTGATCTCGAAAGACACGCCCTTCAGGACATGGTTCCCGCCAAAACGCTTCTGAAGATCGCGGACGACGAGATTGGTCATGTGTCGGCCTTCCGCTTCGCCACGGTTTCCGCAGCGACATGTCCGCGCTGGAAGTAGTCGATGATCGGTGCAATCAGGCCGTTGCGCGCAAAGCGCAGCGTCAACATGAGGATGATCCCGAAGAACACCAGCCGCCAGATCGTCATGTCCACTTCGTAGCCCGCGATGACGAAGGAGTTGCGCAGCATCTCCAGCATGAACTGGATGATGATCGCTCCGATCGCAGCCGCGACAAAGCTTTCAACCCCGCCGATCACCGCCATGGCGACAACCAGGGACATCTGCAGAAGGAAAAGATTGTTGGGCGTGATGATACCCACATAGTGTCCTTGTACCGCACCTGCCGCCGCGGCCATGGTTGTCGTGACAACAAAGACCAGCACCTTGTAACGGGTGGTGTTGACGCCCAGTGCCGCAGCGGCGTCCTGGTCTTCGCGCAAGGCACGAACAAACAGGCCGAATTTTGATGATGCCAGCCAGGACAGGATCGCCAGGCACAGCAGCAACAGCCCGAGCATCACGAAGTAGGGCGGCAGCTTGTCGGTCGCGCTGAAGTCATGACCGAACAACGTCACACCCTCATGAAACAAGGCGGGCATCTCGATCCCCGCCTGTCCACGGGTGATCTGAATCTCCGCGCTGATCGTGGCCTTCAAGATTTCCGCGAAGCCCAACGTGAACAACGCCAGATAGGCGGCGCGCAGGCGCAGCACCAAGAGGCCGATCAGCAGACCGAAGATGCCGCCCATGATCGTGCCCAGCACCACGCCGAGCCATATTGGCATGCGCTGAGGCTCGACGGATCCCGCCCAAACATCCATGGCCTGTCGCAGGCAATCCTGGGTCAGTGTCGACGACGTTACGCCGATAGGATTGACAATGATGAACCACGTCGAGCCGATCAGGAATTCGTTGCAGATCCCGGTCGGCTCGGGCGCCATCCAGAAATAGTGGCTGAACAGGGCGGCCGTGTAGGCACCGACACCCATGAACCCGATATGTCCGAATGAGAACTGACCTGCATATCCCGCCAGCATTGACCAGCTCGACGCGAGGATCGCGTAGAAGAAGGCCGTGATCAGGATATGCATGATGTAGTCGTAGTCGCTCGCCGTGTAGATGAAGGGAAACGCGACGAAGAAGCCCAACAGAAGGATGCCGAGAAGCTTGGGAACGTGGCGACGCATCTCAGAATTTCCCGTGGGTGCCAGCGGCAAAGCGTCGTCCGAAAAGGCCGGTGGGCCGCAACAACAGCGTCAGCGTCAGTACGATCATGCCATAGGCCGGGATGTAACTGGCGCCCTTTTGAGGGTCAGGCATGCAGCCGGTGCCTGCCGCTTCGACCAGACCCACCAAGATGCCTCCAAAGAAGGCACCCGGTAGTGAGCCCAACCCTCCGAGCACCACAATCACAAAGGATCGCATGGCGGGAATGGCGCCGACCTGCGGCAGCCAGGAAAAAGCCTGCACGAGCAGGCCGCCTGCCAGCGCTGCGATCATGCCTCCCAGTGCAAAGGCAAGCATGTTCATCCGGTCCGGATTGATCCCGGCAATGGCAGCAGCGTCCTTGTCCTGGCTGACGGCGCGCAAGGCTTTGCCAGTCCAGGTCCTGTGCAGGAAGTATAGGAGAGCCAGCAGCACCAGGATGCAGGTGACGGCTGCGACCAGCCGTGGGTTGGAGATGGTGACGGTCTCGAAGAACTCGACGCGGCCGGAATTCGCCTTGACCCATATCGGATCGCTGTCTTCCGGCCAGCGAATGCGCGGGAAGCTGAAGAACCGCGCGGCCTTGACCGGATTGGCGCCTGCCACTGCCTGCACGAAGTACTGCAAAGTGAACGCCAGCCCGAACGTGATCAGGATCCCATATTCCACGGGCCGGTCAATCTGCCCACGCACCATGGGCGACAGGAACAGTCGCTCGAACACCGCTCCGATCATGAACGCGATGGCGCATGCCCCTAGAAGGGCCAACAGAGGATTGATGCCGGGCAGCCAGACCGCGGTGATCCAGTAGACCAGCATTCCACCAATCATGTAGAACTCGCCGTGAGCGAAGCTGACCACGCCCAAGATCGAGAAGATCAGCGTCAGGCCCAGGGCCATGAAGCCGTAGATGATCCCGATGATCAAGCCGTTCACAACCTGGCTGGCCACGAAGGATCCGCTGGTGACGCAAAGATTGTCCGGATCACCAAAAGAGAAGGCCGCGGTCACAACCACGACCATCAGGATTGCAGGCGCAACCACAAGGAAGTTGGTGAGTACCGGTGTCCGCGCCCAGAGCGGCAACAGACCGATCGGCCCCAATGCGGCTCCGGTCATGGTGCCGACGAAAACTGTGTTCGTCGTATCCAGATCGCGGTTCAGGTAACGCCGCCGCGTGATGAGCGCACCGACGATTCCCCAAACGACCATCCAGAGGATGACGCTCCAGAAGAGTGCTGGATGGTCCACCCGATTCCCCTCTTAGGTGGTGCGCGGGGTGGGCGCGAAGCCCACCCCAGATTGCTCACTGGTGGACGTAGATCGACTCACCAGTCTTGTACGCATCGGGCCAGACGATTGTCGCGGCACCCGAACTTTCGCCCTCCTCCTGGTACTGGATCACGGTCAGAGCCACATCTGGCCACTGGTGCCACCACTCGTCGCCCTTGCCATCAACACTCGGGTCTTTGGACGTGCCATAGGGGAAGTAGATTTTGCCGAGCGTCCCATTGTGCTCGATCTTCTCGAGTGCCGCCACGATGTCGTCACCGTCGGTTGAGTTCGCTTCGTTGATTGCCTGGGCGATGATGGCGACCGAGTCATAGGCCTCCATGGCATAGCTCTCGACATCATCTTTGCCGGTGCGTTCCTTATACTTTGCGGCAAACGCCTTGCCTTCTTCGGTGAACAGGTTCTCGGGCACACCAATGCGCTGCACAAAGGAATAGTTGCCGTCGGGCACGTTCTCCCAGAACGCTTTGGATTCCAGCGAGACCTGGCCTGCGTGGAAAACGATGTCCTGGCTGCCGATGCCGGCATCCGATGCCTGCTGCTGGAAGTTGTATCCTGCCTCGCCGGTGGCGAGGACGATCACCATGTCGGGAGTTTCCGCCTTCATGCGCTGCACGATGCCGGCATAGTCCTGAGTCCCGATATCGACCGAGTAGGTCACAACCTCTTTGCCGCCGCTCTCGAGGCCCTTCTTCGTCTCCGCTGCGGCAGGGATGCCATAGTCCGTGTTCTCGGTCAGGATCGCGACTTTTTCTATATCGGGGATTTCGAGGGCGTGCTTCCATATCGTGGATGAAGCCCATGAGCTGAGCGGCGCGATGCGAAAGACGTATTTCTGCTTGTCGCCGGTGATGGTGTCGTTCCAGGTTTCGGCGAACACGACCGGAACACCTCGCGCATGGGCAACGTCCTTAGAGGCGACGCCCACCGAGGAGTGATAGCCTCCACCGACGGCCACGACGCCATCCTGTGTGATGAACTTCTCCATCAGTGCCGCGCCCTTCTCCGGCAGCCCTTCAGTGTCACCGATGACGACCTCGATGTCACAGCCCAGCACGCCACCAGCTGCGTTGATGTCTTCCTCGGCGATCAGCATCGCATCGCGCATCGCCTCTCCGCCGACGACTGTTCCGGGCGCGGACAATGGCGCCATGCCGCCGATCTTGATCGGGCAATCTGCTGCGTGGGCCATCGCTCCCAGCGCAGCGCTGGCAACCGTCGCGGTCAGAATCAACCGAATGGATTTCGTCATCTCTCTCTCCTGTTGCATGTCCCGCAGGCCGTGCTGCGGCCTCGGCGGACCGTTCTCCGGTCTCTGCTGCGATCAGCTAATCAGCGATGCCGCTCGTTCGCAACCCCGCGTGCGCGAAACCTGATGTTGGGCTCCAAGCGGTGCGTATCGTGCTGCAGTGCAAGCATTGGCCACTGGTTGCAGGGCAAAGTAGTCCGGGGCTTATGCATTGAAGCGGCTGAGCTCTCGAGGCTTACCTCGCCGTGCAACTTCAATGCGTGGAACCCGGGTGAGCCTGCCCGCGTTCTCGAAGTTCGGGACAACAGGACCTGAGATGCGCTGATGTGGATTGCTTGGCAGCTAACTCACGTCGCGCGCGGGCACTGGATGTATATGTCACGCCATAGCCACCTGAAATGATTGCCTCGCAAGACGCCGTGTCTCGGGGGCCGGAAGTTTGCGGAGGCGGAGTTTTCAAACAGCCCACTCGAAGACGTATCCCGCGATGATCGAACCGGTGATGGCGAGCCCCAGATACAGCGTGAACGGTGTGAACTTGAGGACCGGGAAGATCGCCATGGCCCCCCAGATACTAACAACGCCGCCCGAGACGAGAAAGGCCATTGCCGCGCCTGGGGACATGCCGTTCTCGATCAGTCCACGTGTCAGCGGCAGCGCTGCGTAGCCGTCAATATATGCCGGTGCGCCGACGAAGACGGCTGCGGGAATGGCCCACCAGTTCTCTTCACCGACATAAGCAGCGAGAACGCCAGGTGTCAGCGCCTCGTTCAGCGCATACTCCGCGATGAACGCCGGGATCAGGCAGATCAGGATGAGACGGGTTGTCGCCATCGTCTCCCGGGCAAACGCTATGCGCTGATCGAGGTGGGCCCAGATGCGCGGCTCGAACTTGCGGTCGCTTTCACACCGCGACAGGCTCAATTGGTTGGTGAGACGGTTGTTGCGCAGTGCACTCTTTGCCCAGGTTCGCTCTGCAAAGAGCGCTGCAATCATACCCCCGAGTACGCCCAGACCGAATGCGGCCACTGTCTTTCCCATGGCAAAGGCAAATCCAAGGGTCGCTGCGGTCGTTGCCAGCATTGCCGGGTCGGTCACAGGCGACGACAGCCAGAATGCCATGATCGGCGCCAGGGGCACACCGGCGGCCAGAAGCCCTGCCATCAGGGGAAGAACGGTCACGCCGCAAACAGGTGTGATTGCGCCGATCGCAGAGGCCGCGAATACCGTCGCCAGCACCCGGCCTTCGAAGGCACGCGCAAGGTGACGATCGGCGCCGCTTGCGATGATCCACGCTGCCAGGAGGATGCCTGGCACCACCAACGGCGCGACCTCGACCAAACCCCGGATCGCGAAGGAGAGCGCTCGAAACACATGGTCTGGCCAGAAACCAACCACAATCGCCAAGACGACAGCACCTATCGCACGTATCGCGACTGCATTGTTCGGCACCAAGCGTGGCGTGGTCTGATCAGCCAATTGTGTCTCCTGCGTAGGCTTGCAGGCTAGGTGCAGGCTGGGCATACATAAAACGAATAGTTTACAATTCAGATATTGGAAAAACACATGAGAAAGCTGGACAGTGATCTCTTGCGCAGTTTCATCGCGGTCGCCGATGCTGGTAGCGTCACGGATGGCGCAACACAGATTAATCGGTCGCAGTCTGCGCTGAGCCTGCAGATCAAGCGGCTCGAGGTGATCCTCGGACGCAACGTGTTCGATCGTCATGGTCGAGGTGTGGTCTTGACGGATGCCGGACGTCAGCTCTTGCCCGTGGCGCGCGACGTTGCCGCGCGGCTCGACGGAGCGCTTCGCGACATCGCATCAGATGGACTGCGCGGGAAACTGCGGCTGGGTATCCCTGATGACCATGGACAAGCCAGACTCGCGCAGATCGTGGGCATGTTTGCGCGATCTCATCCCCTGGTGGAACTCGATGTAACCTGTGCGCTCAGCACTCGCTTTCCGGACGAACTGGCCAAAGGACGCCTCGATCTCGCTGTGTACGAAGTGGAAGCGCCGTCTCCCGACGAGGAGGTGCTTTTCGAGGAGAAGACATGCTGGATGGCATCTGCCTATCGCGACTTCCTGTCGGTGGCCCCTTTGCCGGTGGCGCTCTTCGACCATGCCTGCTGGTGGCGCGATGCGGCCGTCACCTCGTTGCGCGCCCGCGACAAGCCGTTTCGTGTGGTCTATTCCAGCCAGAGTGTGTCAGGGGTGATGGCCGCGGTTGAAGCGGGCGTGGCTGTTGGCATGCTCGGGCAATCTTGCCTCCACGACGGTCTTTCGGCGCTCGGTGCGGAATACGGATTTGATCCTACGCCGACCTCGAAACTCGTGCTCGGGAAGCATGACAGTGCACCTTCTGAGACTGTCAGGACAATGGCATCGGCGATCCGTGGCGCCTTTCGAGACTGATCTGCGCGTGTACACTCGCCCTTCCGCAGCTTGCGTTGAGGAGCAGCGATCGTCCTTCCAACAAAAATGGACTGGTGTTCGCGACGGAACCACCGTGGCAAGGCGTTTGTTCATCAATGCACCGGTTTGGGCATGAGCAATCGAGGCTGAGTATGAAGACGCTGACGCTCCGGTTGCTCAGCTTCGCAGTGCCCGTTGTGCTCGCGGCGCTTGTCTTCGTCTATGTCACCACGTCGCGCCAACCACCCGAACAAGCAGTGCTTGGCGAGCGTGCCCGCTCAGTCCGGATTGTTCCTCTTGAGCCAGTCTCTTTCGTGCCCAGCGTTGTCGGTTTCGGGAGCGTGGAACCCATCCGGACCTGGGAAGCGGTCGCGCAGGTGCCAGGCCGCATCGAGTTTGTTCACGCAGGCTTGCGGGTTGGCGCAATTCTTCCGGAAGGCACGGAGATTATTCGTGTCGCCAGTGAAGACTACGAGTTGGCGGTTCAGGAAGCCAAAGCCAATGTAGATGCCGCGAAGGCCGAACTGCGAGAGCTCGAAGTTCGCACTTTGAATACCGAACGCTCGCTCGAGATTGAACGCCACTCGCTTGAGGTCAAAAGCGAAGATCTGACACGACAGCAGGACCTGCTCAGCCGCGGCGTTGCCAGCCAGTCGACCCTGGATGTCGTGCAGCGCGACTTTCTGCAACAACAGGTGAAAGTGCAGGAGCTCGAGAATTCCATGAGCCTGTATCCCGCTGAGATCGAGACACAGAGAACCCAGATTGCAGTCGCCGAAGCCCGACTTGCTACCGCCAGGCTCGATCTTGAACGAACCAGCATCACGTTGCCGTTCCGCGGCCGCATCGCGAGCAAGGAGGTCGAAGCCACGCAGTTTGTCAGTGCCGGAGCGACGCTCGCCTCTGCAGGCGATATCAGCGCGGCGGAGATCGCGGTGCAGGTGCCTCAGGACCAGTTTGTGAAATTCGTCTCGCTGGCGATCCCACCCGATTTCGAGATGACCGTCGACGAGAATCAGGCGCCCGGCTCGGCGCTCGAAGGGCTAGGCTGGAAGGCTGTTGTGGCGATACATTCGGCCAGGCAAGATGTTGAGTGGCCGGCGAGGATCCAGCGCACATCGGATACGATCGATGCAACCAGCCGGTCGGTTGGCGTAATCGTGAAGGTCGAGAAACCATACGCAAATGTGCGTCCCGGCATTCGTCCTCCTCTCGTCAAAGGGATGTTCGTACGGGTCACGCTCGAAGGAGAGCCACTGGCGGAACAACGGGTTGTGCCGCGTGGGGCAGTGCGTGACGGTCGCGTTTTCGTCGCCAATGCCGAGAACCGGCTCGAGAGCCGGCGTGTGAAGGTTCGGGCGTTCCAGGGTGCAGATGCCCTGATTGCAGAAGGCCTCGAATTCGGTGACCGGATTGTTGTGAGTGATCTCTCGCCCGCCATTGAAGGCATGCTGCTCGAACCGATAGCCGAACCCGAAGGCGGAGAGCTGACGGAAACCACGTTGCCCGTGACCAGCGAATGATTGCGTACTTCACACGCCACCCGACGATCGCAAACATTCTCATGATCGCGTTGCTCGCAATTGGCGCGACAATTCTGCCGACGCTGCAGCGCGAGACCTTCCCCCGCATCGAGCCATCACGTGTACAGGTCAGTGTGGCCTATCCCGGCGCGCGACCGGAAACGGTTGAGGAGACGGTTTGCCAGCGTATCGAAGACGCGGTCGATGGCGTCGACGATGTGCACGAGATCACCTGCGAGGCACTCGAGGGGAGCGCGGTCGCTGTGGTCGAGATGCGGGAAGGTGCAACGCTCGACCGTTTTGCGAATGATGTGAAAACGGAAATTGATGCGATCGGAGACTTTCCCGATCTCGTAGAGGACCCGGTCGTGAAGCAGCTGGGCCGCACGGATTTCGTCGCGTCAGTCGCCGTTTCCGGCGTGATGAGCCGCCCGGATCTGAAGACCTACGCCGCGGAGGTCAAACGGCGGATGCAAGCCTTCGGCGGCATCCCGAAGATCGAGATTGACGGTTTCGCCGAACGTCAGTTCCGGGTCGAGATCCTCGACGCCACGTTGCGTCAGCTCGAACTGAGCCTGGAAGACGTCGCCGCCACGATCCAGAGCCAGAACGTCGACCTGCCGGTCGGAACGATTCAGGCGCGCGAGGGAGAGATCCTGCTGCGCTTCGCCGATGAGCGCCGCAGCGTCGAGGAGCTGCGCAGTCTCGTTGTTGTGGCCAGCGAAGTAGGCGGTCAGATTCGCTTGGGCGACATCGCTCTCATCGATGACCGTTTTGATCGCGAAGAGGTGAAGATACTTTTCGATGGGGAGCCGGCCGCGTTCCTGGAGGTGACAAAGTCGGCCGGAGATGACCTGCTGACCGTGATCGGCCGGATCGAGGCGTTTCTCTCCGAGGAACGCCAGCGCGCGCCTCCCGGCGTTCACTTCACAATCGTGCGGAGCCCGGCCGAAGTTGTACAGGACCGTCTTTCGCTGCTGCTTGACAACGGAGCGGTGGGACTCGGACTTGTCGCGCTGATGATGTGGCTCTTCTTCGGCGCGCGCTACGCGTTTTGGATCAGCGCGGGGCTTCCGGTTGCATTCGTCGGCGGGATCGCGGCCATGGTGTTGCTTGGCTACTCTCTCAACATGCTGACGATGCTTGGGCTGCTGATCGTTGTCGGCTTGCTCATGGATGATGCGATCGTGATCTCAGAGAGTATTGCGAGCAAACATGAGGCGGGCGCACCGCCCATGGATGCGGCGGTCGCCGGTGTTCGAGAGGTTGCACCAGGTGTGCTGTCCTCGTTCATGACGACGCTCTGCATATTCGGCTCACTCGCATTCCTCGAAGGTGATATCGGCCAAGTGTTGCGTGTGGTTCCGGTGGTTATGCTCGCAGTGCTCGTGGTTTCGCTGGTCGAGGCATTCCTTGTCCTGCCGAACCATCTGGGACATGCCCTAGCTGCACAAGATGCGAAGCGCGGCCTCGTTCAGAGACGGGTCGCTGCGGGCGTTACCTGGGTCCGGGACCATGTCGCGGTCGCCTTTGCACGCGTGGCTGTGGAGCGTCGATACCTCACCATGGGCTGCACGATCGGACTGTTGACACTGGCCATCAGCGCCATTGCAGGCGGCACCCTCAAGTTCAGTGCCTTCCCCGAGATTGATGGCGACACACTCCAGGCGCGGGTGCTGCTGCCCCAAGGCACACCGCTGTGGCGGACCGAGCAGGTGGTCGCGGATGTCGTTGCGGCCGTTGACCGGATCGACACGGCGCTGACACCAGAGCAGCCCGACGGCCAATCTCTGGTTCTCCACAAGACCGTGAGATTTAACGTGAACGAGGACGCCCACGAGAGCGGCTCTCATGTCGCAACCGTAAGCGTCGATCTTCTCAGCTCGGAGCGTCGCACCATAGACAACGAGCAGTTCTCTGCGCTTTGGCGCGAGGAGACAGGCCCACAGGTCGACGTGGTGTCGCTCAAGTTCACCGAACCGACCCTCGGTCCGGGTGGACGGGCGATCGACATTCAGCTCTCGGGCGACGATCTGAGCGACCTCAAGGCGGCAAGCAGTGATTTGAAGGAGTGGCTCGTTGGGTACGCCGGCGTCGTGGACGTGCTTGATGACCTGCGGCTCGGCAAACCCGAGATTGCGTTCCGGATCAATGAGGAGGGGCTCATCCTGGGCCTGCGCGCACAAGATGTCGCCGAGCAGCTGCGTGCTGCCTTCTTCGGCTCCACTGTCGACGAAATACAGGTCGATACCGAGTCCTATGAGATCGATGCGCGTCTCGCCGGCATTGATCGAGATGACGTGGCGAGCCTCGACAACTTTGTGATCGTAACCCCTTCTGGCGCGCTCGCTCCGCTCTCTTCTGTCGCGACGATTGAACGCGACCGAGGTTTCGCCCGGATCAACCGTGTGCAAAAGCGCAGGACCGTCACGGTTCAAGGCGACGTCGACACCCGTTTCGCCAACGCCAATGAAATCGTCAATGACACGATGAGCCGTTTCGTACCCAAGTTGCTCGAGCGCTATCCCGGTGTATCGGTTGGAGTTGAAGGCCAGAATGCCGAGGCATCCAAGACGCAGGCATCGATGATCTCGGGGTTTCTCCTGGGATTGGTGGGCGTCTTCCTCGTGCTGAGCTTTCAGTTCCGCAGTTATGTCGAGCCCGTGGTGGTGATGACGCTCATCCCGTTCGCATTTATTGGCGCGGTCACGGGGCACCTTCTGATGGGAGTCGATTTTTCGATGCCCAGTATGTTGGGGTTTGCAGCGCTTGCTGGTGTCGTCGTGAACGATTCAATTTTGCTGGTAAACCAGATCAAGCAGCATCACCGGCCTGGCGCATCTGTGGCCGAAGTGGCACCGGACGCGACGAGGGCGCGCTTTCGCGCCATCCTCCTCACCTCGCTCACGACCGTTGCGGGTCTGTTGCCGCTTCTTCTCGAGACAAGCTTGCAGGCACAGGTTCTGATCCCGCTGGTGACGAGTCTTTCCTTCGGTCTCATGGCGTCAACTTTGCTCGTGCTGTTCGTGGTTCCAGCGTTCTACGCGATCCTTGACGACATGGGGCTCACCACACTGGCAAGTGAGAGGCGCGCGCTCGCGGGCTCACGTGGCGAGGACGATCACGGCGTGTGGAGCACAGAGAAGACCGTGACCTCCTAGTCTTGCGTCTAGTGGCGCATCAGGAAAGTCTGACGACGATGCAAGACCGATCGATGGCCGACAGGCCCCGTGCCGGATGCGCCTATGCCATTCGTCCGTACCAAAGGGACTGTCCCCGATCCTCGCTGTGGTGGTGCCAAATGACACATTCTCCAGGTCGCCCAGCCCGATGATCGGAGCCACAGAAAGTGCTGAAGTCACCCTCATCGAGGCAATGCAGACTGCATAGCCGAAACTGTCGCGTACCTGCCTGCTTCTGACCTGCTCGCCGATCTCCGCATCATCATGGCAAGTAGCCAAGAGATGAATGCGTGGAACTCGCATCGGACTCGTTCATCATAAATTTCACGCCTCCGTGATGCGCCGTTACTGATGTTGCAAGAATAAACCTGCTCTCAGCGTGTTTATAGGTGAGTGATCTGCGTGCATCTCAAATAAAAACTACTGCATCTTGATCGAAATCAGAAAGTAAAACTGAATTTTTCTCGCCGGCGCGAGTGAATTCAAAAAATGAGCTGTAATAAAATCAGAGGATTTTGAAATGTCTGGCAGAAGCGCCGAGCGCGAGAATTCAACTGCGAGCCCATCCACTGTGAAAGATCTCACCGCATTGTTCGTTTTTGGCGACAGCCTCAGCGACGTCGGGAATGACTTCGTTCTCAGCGCAGGAAACATACCCCCGCCTGAACTAACGAGTGTGTTCCCTGATGGAACGCCGGTCGATTTGGACGCACTGGGAATCCGATATCTTGATGGCTTCTACACCAACGGTCCGAACTATGTGGCCGTTTCCGCCGAACGTCTCAACTTGCCTGACAGCAGCACCCCATCGTTCGATGGGGGTACCAATTTTGCGCGCGGCAACCTAAGTGCGCTCGGTGATATCAGACTGTCGGCACAGGTCGACTTTCTGGAAGCGGCCCTCGCGGAGATGCCGGCAGGCCAAAGCGAAGCGCTCTTGGCGAATGCGGGCGCGTCGCTGTTCCTTGGTGCCTCCGATCTAAACGACATTCTCGGTAACGCCCTGACGCTGACGGGGTTTGATGAGGTGGCGATTGCAGAGCAAATCGGGGCTGTTGTCACCGAGATCGTCGCTCAGGCAACGCGCCTTGTGTCGCTCGGAATCGACACGCTCGTTTTTCAGACAACGCCTCCGGTGTCGTTCTTTCCCGCCGCCCAACCCTTCGTCGCTTTGCTGGGTGGGACGGAGCAGCTCGACGCGTTGTCAGCCGTGTTCAATGCTCAGCTCGAGGCACAAGCGGCGGCCTTCGAGGCGCGAGGGGTCAATGCCGAGATAGTTGAGTTCGGCGGGCTTGCCCGCGAGATTGCCAGTGACGGCGCGACATTTGGCTTCCAGAGTCTCGGCGGTGCGATCACGGGCATCGGGCTGGAGCCGAATGTGGTCCTTGTCACCGAGGACGTGCCAGTCGACCAGCTCGGCTTTCTTGACGACGTGCATTTCACCTCCGAACTGCACGAGGTCTTTGGCGTTTTCCAGTCGACAACCCTTGGCAGCGAACTCATTGTCGGGACAGGCGCAGCAGACGCCCTTCGCGGAGGTTTCGGCGCGCAAACCATTTTCGCGGAGGCAGGCACGGACCTGATTCAGGCTGGCTTTGGGAATGATCTCGTCTTCGCTGGTACAGGGGACGATGGTGTTTTTGGCGGCGTCGGCGATGACACTCTGTTTGGCGGCACTGGAGATGACACGGTCATAGGGGGTGCTGGGCGTGATATCGCCTCGGGAGGCGCGGGCGATGATGTCGTCTTCGGTCGTGCAGGAAGCGATCTTCTGGCGGGCAACGCAGGAGACGACCTTCTTGCCGGTGGCAATGGTAACGATCTCCTGATCGGGGGAACCGGCACCGATCGGGCCTTCGGCGGTTTGGGCTCGGACACGTTCCTGCTTCGGGTGTCCGAGGATGCTGAAGGTTCGGCAGGGGATGTCTTCTTCGGCGGGCGAGGTCAAGACACGCTGCTGATTGTCGTGGACGAGCCTGTTGGAGACGAGGACGCGTTTCTCGAGAGCCTTGGAATTGTCACCGTCGGCATCGAACGCATTGAGTTTCTCAGTAGTGAGACCTTCGAGGTATCAGAAATCAATTTTGCGTCCGAGCAATTGGAGACGGCGGAGCTGTTCGGTTTTCTTTGATCGGTGGCGCCCGATGAATATGTGTGCCGGACTGGAACCTGATCCGGTCCGGCCATTCGTTAGGCAGCGCAGTCGGAAGTAGATCTCCAATCCGAACACTCGGTCGCTGATTGGCCCGAACGATGGGAATGCCCAGACGAGAGCAGTGCTCGGTTGATGTCGGCATTGGACTGAGTGGCGACTATCACCGGCCGCTTGCTCAGGCCCGCCCGAATGAAGTGAGCGTTACAATCTGTTACTGGAAATTTGGGCCAAGCTGTGGAACTTGAGCGCTCTGACGACGTTTGCAACCTAACCGGGTGACCGGTGTCAGCTATTCGGCGCGAAGGCGTAATCGCGTGTGCCAACGCGCCTCCCAAAACTGCCGAAGAACCCATTCGGCGGTGACTGAACCACCCGGTCGAGCCGATGGGCCGGAACGCATCGTTTTGATTGCCTGCAATTGCTCAGAGTTGCCCATGCGCCTGTCCACACTACCTAAGGCTTATGATAGTGACCATCAGATCCATCTAGGCTCAAAAGTGAGCGTTAGAAAGCCAAGACTGCTGTTTGTGCTGCAGCAGGCTCTCGGTTGGAGCACCTTCGCTCTGCAAATCCAAAACGTCCTCCGCGAACGCACTGACATAGAAACGAAAGTCGTTCCGGTTCCGCCCTATCGGTGGTTTTCTCTGCCCTACAAGCGCCAACACATGGCCCAGCAGGAAAAGTTCTATCGCCTGCTCGATCCGATCCGCGGGTTCGAAGGCTTTCTGGGCAATCCGATCCGCGCAGAGATCAACAGTTTTAAGCCGGACTTGGTTCACTTCTCGGGGCAGTACCCGGCGGCAGCGTTTCGGCGAGACATGGGCTGCAGCGTGGTGACCGCGACCTTCGATTCAACCCGCGTGAGCATGGAAGAACAGACACGCGGCGCGTTCTGGAGCGAGGCGAACTTCGCGGCCGAGCGAGAGCTGTTGAATGGGATCGACTATCTGTTCCCAATGACGGACTGGGCGGCAAGGTCGGCGATCGAGGACTATGATGTGCCGGAATCGAAGATGGAAATCATTTTTCCATCGCTGGATCCCAAGGCCGTTGGAACGCGCGAAACGCAGGGTCGAAGCCCGGTGCCGCGCGTAATCTTCATCGGGAATGACTTTGTGAGAAAGGGCGGCGATCGGCTCTTTCGGTGGGCGACGGGTCCGCTGGCCGGACAGTTCGAGTTGCACATCGTCTCGAGACACCCTTCCGTACGGACGCTGAAAGCGCCTGGAGTCGTGGTGCATGGCGCTGTGCCGCATGACCGGCTGATGAGAGATATCTTACCAAACATGGACCTCCTGTGCCTGCCAACGCGTTCGGAAATGTCCGCATACGTGTTGGTGGAGGCGGCACTTGCAGGCGTTCCTGCCCTCACGAGCGCACTCGGAGGCATCACGGAATTGATCCGGCAGGATGAGACCGGATGGGCTTTGCCGGCCGAAGATGATCGAGCTTTCACGGACTGCCTCGGCAATCTTTGCAAGTTTCCGAACTTGATCGCCGTTGCGGGCTTGGCCGCGCGTAAACGTGCATTGGTCCGAATGAACGCGGTCACGAATTACAATCAAATGTTCGACCGGCAGCTAGAACTTCTCAATCAGAAAGCTCTTGTCGGCTAGAGCGCTCCAGACACACCCGAACAGTCGCAACAAGATGCGTTTCATCGCAATGACCGGTCTGCGCGCTCAGGAATCTTCCAGCTTGCACCGGATTGTTCTGTTCGAGCGCGCCCGATCAGGTCGTGTCATCGTGGTGCGACGACATATGCCACCGCAGTGCCGAAGCTCGAAGTTGCATGCTGTCATCTGAGGGTGAAATGACCGCCGTTCGGCACAGAAAATTGCGGCTGGGATATCCGCTTTCCCATTGCCCCTGTGGGCATGCTCCAATCTTGTGTTGCAGCGCATTGTTCTGCAAATTACGGCTTCATCTGGTTTGAACAAGGGCTTGTTTGATGACCTTCACGAGATCAGTCACTCATCTTGTGCTGATTGCAATTGTAGCCATGTTTGCGCCGATGCAGGCGCATTCCAATGACATTTTAGCGCCGGTCATCACCCCCCAAGAGCTCGATGCAATAAGGGGGAAACCTGGGTTGATCGTTCTTGATATCCGCAGTCGGGCATCTTGGGGTTATGATCGGGGGCACATCGAAGGTGCGGTATCTTCGCCATACTACGAGTGGCGTGGTGGGGCTGATCACTGGTCCAGTGCCTTAGACACCGACCGGTTGACGAACATATTCAGAGCGGCGGGGATCACCGAAGACTCATCCGTCGTGATCGTTCATAGCGGAATGAACCGGAGAAGTTTTTCGTCCGCAGCCTGGGTGTTCTGGGTTCTGAAGTCCGCTGGATTGTCGCAGCTGGCGATCCTGGAGGGAGGCGCCAAGGGGTGGCGTGAAGCGAACTTGCCCGAGACGGACGTCGAGCCTGAGGTCACGCCGAGCCCGATAACTGTTCGTCTGAGCGATGCGCACCAGGCAACGTTGGAGGACGTTCGGGCGGTGATATCCGGCGCTGAGGAAGGGCGTTTGCTGGATAGTGAATCTCAGGTCCTTCTCGACACCCGTGTCTCCGATCGCAGCACGCTATCGGATGCGGCCTATCTGGACAGCTTCTCGCTCTTTGATACCGATGGAGCGACCGTTGGTGAATTGTATCTCGTGCTGGAGAAGCTGAAGTACTCTCCGCTGGATTGGGAATACACGCCCGTGATCATGTTCAGCGAGACTCTGCCCCTCGCAGCGCTAAACTGGTTCATGGCGTCTGAAGTCTCGGGCATCAAGAACGTTAAGCTTCTGACCGCTCCATTCGAGGAGTGGTCGAATATCAGCGAGCTGCGAAAAGAAGCACAGTGATGGAGCGGATTTCGATGGTGATGGGGGCGGAATCTTTGTTTGCGCACTGTGCAGGTGTGCGCTGGATCGCACGCGGCTTTGCAAGTTCCTTTTTCATCGGCGCGGGGCTTGCCATGGTCGCTGCTTCGTCAGCAGGTGCAGAGACACTGAAGGTCGGCGTGCTGGCGACATTGGAGGGCACGTATACAGCGCTTGGCGAGGATGGCGTTCGCGGCGTTCGGGCTGTGCTGGGACAACATGACTACAAAGCCGGCGTCTATGACATCGAGTTGGTCTACGCCTCCACAGACACCTCTGCAGAAAGTGCTGTGCGCGGAGCCGAGAACTTGGTCAACGAGCATGGTGTCGAGTTGATCCTCGGCCCGGTCTCGGGTTCCGAAGGCATTGCGATACGCGACTTCGCCAAGGCCAATCCGAATGTGACCATCATCAACGGATCATCCGCGGCGATGGAAACGACATTCGTTGACCCAGCCCCAAACTTTTTCCGCTTTTCCACAGACGGAGCGCAGTGGTCCAAGGGCCTCGGTGAGTACGTCTACAACGAAAAGGGGTATCGGTCAGTTGTGACGATCGGCGAGGACTATTCGTTCATCTACACGCAGGTCTTTGGCTTCGTGACCGAGTTCTGTGCTGCGGGAGGTGACGTGGTCGACCGGTTCTGGGTGCCGTTGGGCACTGAGGACTTTTCCGACATTCTGTCCGTGTTGCCCGAAGACGAAGTCGACGCGATCTATCTGGGCCTAGGCGGCAAGGACGCCGTGAACTTTCTGGAGCAGTATCAGGCCGCAGGCGGGACGGCGAATTTGATCGGCGGGTCGATTATGGTGGATGGCACCGTGTTGAACCAGACCGGTGAGGCCAAGGCTGCTCTGATCGGTGTGCCCTCGTCAGGGCCGCAAGCGGACACATGGGACGACACGACCTGGAAGGCGTACGTCAAGATGTACCAGGATTCCTTCCCGCCCGATGAACGCTTCCCGACGCCATCGCTGTTTGCCACAAGCTACGCAAATGCCACGACGGCGGCGGTTTCCTGCCTGAACCAGATAGATGCCAAACTGGGCGACGGGCACGCAGATTTCCGTCAGTGCCTGACGGATCTGGAACTCCAATCACCGACCGGTACGATCCGCTTGGACAGCAACCGCCAGGCGATCGGCGCCAACTTCGTTTCGGAGGTCGTCGAACAGCCCGACGGCACACTCGCGACAGCCGTGGTCCAGATCGCTAACGATGTGAACCAAACGCTGGGGATCGACCCAGAGGCCTTCAAGCGGATTGGGCTGCCTGGCCGGAAAGTGCCCGCCTGCAAACCTGCTTACGAGTAAGTTTGAAACCGGCCAGCCTGAATTCGTTGGATTGTAGCCAGAACCAAAAACAACGATCTCGGCGTCATGAAATTTGTCATGGTCTGGTCACGGCATGCCGCTGCACTGAAACATTCATAGCTTGGTCTCGCACCCCCTGGCGAACCTGCTGGCACCTCGCAGCGGACATGCGTTCAAAGATGTACTCGGACCGCTTCCGTCCCCGAGTTTCACGACTTCAATGCTCGTCAGCGACGGCGCTTCCACAGGCAGGGCAGGCGCGCCTGGCTTAGTCGTATCGCAGCGCGCGCGCTTTGCCTCGGAAGATCCAGTAGGCCAGCACCGTGTAGCCGATGATCGTGGGCAAGACGATGCATGTGCCGATCAGGATGATGAACAGGCTTTCAGGAGCACTCGCCGATTCGTAGAGCGTCAGCTTCTCAGGCACGACATATGGGTAGAACGAGTAGGCCATCCCTGCGAATGCCAAAATCATGAGCAGCGTCACCGATACAAACGGCACCCAAGTCCAACGTTCTTCGGGATCCGGTGCGTAGCGCAGTGACAGCCAGAGCACGACAAACATGCCCGCCGAGACCAGAGGCAAGGGGGCGAGGAAGAGCAGTTCGGGCATCGTGAACCACTTGTCGAAGATCCGTTCGCTGACCAGCGGGGTTGCGATCGACACAGAGCCCACACCCAGAAGCGCGCCCCATTTGGCGCGGCGGGCCCAGAGGACAGCGCTGCTTTGCAATGGTCCCTCAGCCTTCAGGATCAACCAGCAGGCCCCGATCAGACTGTAGCCGACTGTCAGAAAGACGGCTGTCACCAATGCGAAGCCCAGCGTCCACCAGGTCTGCTCCAGACCCATGATGTAGAGGCCCAACATGAAGCCCTGCGAGAGCGAGGTAAGCGTTGAGCCGGCGAAGAACGCCATGTCCCACATCGCTTTGCGCTCGGGCGGAGCTTTTGCCCTGAATTCGAACGAGACGCCGCGCAGGATCAATCCGATCAACATGATTGCGCAGGGCAGGTAGAGCGCGGTCAGAATCTGGCCGTGCGCGACAGGGAACGCGACGAGCAGCAAACCGACCGCGAGCACAAGCCATGTCTCGTTGGCGTCCCAGAACGGTCCGATCGAGGCGATCATCTGATCGCGGTCTTGCGGACTGGCCTGAGGCAGAAGAACTCCAACGCCCAGATCAAACCCGTCCAGCACGACATAGATCAGGATCGACAAGCCCATGAGTGCGGCGAACGCCAAAGGCAACCAGCGTGCCGGATCACCAAACAGCTCCATCACCGTCACTCCGCCGGAATTGCGTTAGGATCGGCACCGCCAAGCCGCACGTTCGGACGCTCTGGCGCGCCTGTTGCTCCGCGACGCGCGAGGTAGAAGACAACCCCGATGTAGGTCACGGTCAGGGCGGCGTAGATCGCAAGGTAGGCAATCAGAGTCGACAGAACCATTCCCGCCGGGACATCTCCGACCGCCGCCTCCGTCGACAACACGCCCTGAACAAGCCAGGGCTGGCGCCCGATCTCGGTGGTGTACCACCCAGCCAGTGTGGCGACCCAGCCTGAGAAGGTCATTGCCACCAATCCACGGAGAACCCATGGATTGAGCGCTTCAACCCCGCGACGGCGGATGAGGAAGACCGTTGCCCACGAGATCGCAAGCATCAGCATTCCAGTTCCGACCATGATGCGGAACGACCAGAACACCGGAGCAACCGGGGGATGCAGTGGTGTTCCATCTGCGGCCACAAAGTCGTTGAGCCCCGGAACCACGCCCGCCGGGTCATGCTTCAGTATGAGGCTGGCCCCCGACGGGACTTCGATGGCGAAGTCATTTGAGCGGGTCTCCTCGTTGGGGAGGGCGAACAGAACGAGCGGAACATTGCCGCGCGTTTCCCAGTTGCCCTCCATGGCGGCGACTTTCTGGGGTTGATGTTCGAGAGTGTTCAAGCCGTGAAAATCGCCTGCAACGATCTGTGCGGGGATCAAAATGGCGGCCGCAGTGATCGCGGTCTTCAACGCGGTCGTCACGTCTGCAGACCGATTGCCGATCAGCATTCTGAAGGCCGAGACACCAGCGATCACGAACGCCGCCGTCAACCCCGATGCAATCAGCATGTGGACCAATCTGTAGGGCATGGATGGGTTGAAGATGATCGCCCACCAGTCGGTCGCGTGCACGATGCCGTCGCGCAGCTCAAAGCCAGCGGGGGTGTGCATCCAGGAGTTCAACACGAGGATCCAGAAGGCACTCATCGTGGTGCCGAAAGCGACGAGGAACGTCGCAAGTGTGTGCACCCAGTTCGGTACGCGGCTTCTGCCAAACAGCATGATGCCGAGGAACACCGCCTCGAGAAAGAATGCGGTCAGAATCTCGTATGCCAGCAGTGGCCCCGCGACATTGCCGACCGTCTCCATGAAGCCAGGCCAGTTGGTGCCAAACTGGAAGCTCATGGTTATGCCTGAGACCACACCGAGCGCGAAGGTGAGGGCGAAGATTTTGACCCAGAAGCCATAGGCGTCCATCCACTTCTGATCTTGGCTCGCGCTGAAGCGCAGCTTGAAGAACAGCAGTATCCACCCGAGAGCGATCGTGATCGTCGGGAAGAGGATGTGAAAAGATATGTTCGCGCCAAACTGGATGCGCGAGAGCATCAGAGTGTCCATTCCAGCACCTTTGGGTCATCGAACGCCGTCACCGCAGGATATGGTCTGGTTGCCGATCGACCGCAGGGGAGCGTGCTGATCCGACGCACTGGTTAAGAATTGCGTGAGCATGGCAGATTTCGTGCCAGGTGGTCAGTGCCGTGCAAAGTGCGAGCGGGCCAGATAAAATTTCGCTCGGCCGCATCCCATCGCGAAGGCGCGTGTGCGTTCATGGTCAATGAGATCTGCGCGCCGCACGGGTCTCGGTGACCCTCCAACCGCCGCGAGCACGTGCTGAGCGAGACCGCACCGTGGTCTTGGCGTCAAGCCCCTTGGGTTCCAAGTCAGCATGGGCTCCGTTGGTGCGTAACTCAGCTAAGGTCTGATAATCTGCAGCTCACGACCTATCGTGCTGCAAAGGCTCGCCCGCGTGCGTTCGAAAATGATGGCGTCGATGGTGGCAGACTGTCCTGTGCCTCGAGGTCCGAAGAAATTGCATTCGTGGTTGATCACAGTCATCGGCTCGAAGCGATCGCCGGGTTGTGTGAAGTGGAGATCGTAGAGCAATGACCCCACCCAATCCGGGGGAAACGCAATTCCCGTTTCGTAGCCGCCCGACCAGTAGGCTTGTTCAAGAATCCCGACGCTGGCGTAGTAGTCCTGCAACGCCTCGAGCATCGGCAGTGTCTCCATGCCTGGCGCGATCATGTCGGCGATAATGTCGAAAGCGCCGATCGTCTTGTTGTGAAACTCGACGACGTCATCCGGCGGGTCGCCGACCCAGAATGTCCGTGCCGTGTTGCAGTGATAGCGCTTGAAGACGCCGCTGCAATCCACCCACACCCGTTCATTGCGCTTGATTTCCCGACGGCTAGAGAGAGGGTGCAGGCAGTTGCTCCGGATGCCGGATGCGACGGGTGGGATGATGCCGGGGAACTCTCCGCCTTCCTTCGCCATCGCCTGTATCATGACGCCGAACACTTCAAGTTCAGTTACGCCCGGCGCGATCGCATCACGCGCAGCGTTCAAGCCAACATCTGTCAGGCGGGCGGCCTCCCAATGAGCTGCAATCTCCAAGTCTGATTTGATTCTGCGCACTTTCGCCACGATGTCAGTGGCGTCCAGAACAGCAAGACCTTGGTGTTCGAGCTTTTCACGAAACTCCGCAGAGACGACCGGGTTCGGGCGATAGTTTCTCAGCTCCAATCCGATGCGGCCTTTGAGCCATCCTTCCTGTGCGAGCTCGCGGATGATGAAGTCCTGTCCATTGCGAACCTCGGCCTGCGGGAAGGTTCGGAGGTCGCAATCGACGGCCACAATGGTGGCCAGGATCGCTTCGCGCGGCGACTCGAAAAGAATGAACCGATCATGATCGACGTGAATTGCCACACCGCTGGTGGGCGGTGCCGCGGCGGCACTCTGCGCCTGATACCATTCGCAGAAGAACCCACTGACATAGTACATCATTTCGGGAGAACTCAGGAACACGAGGTCTAACCCGGCCTCCAGCATAGCCTTTCTGATGCGGGTCAGCCGGTCGGAGTACTCTTGTGCCGGGAACGCGACGTCCTTGTGGTCCTTCGCCATTTCGAGGGCGGTTTGAAAGTGTTCCTGCATTGGCGTGCTCCCTGCATGGCAGTTCGATCTGCTGAACGTTCGCGAGCGCCTTTTCTTCGGCGCCACTCAGCACGTGGGTTGCCGTGCTGTCGGCATCTTCGACAGCATGGCACACACCTTCAAGAGCGCTGTCGCCAGACCAGTGCCGGCAATCACTACACTTTCGTTGGTGAACTCCATCGAGGCCGCGCCGGTCCCATTGGATCGCGAAAAGAAGACGCTTTCGCAGTTTCAGACAATCCTGTGCACAGGGGCAGCCGGCCTCAGTCCAGCGGATAGGCATCACGGGGCAGTTCTCGAGCGCTGTCGTGATCTGCACTGTCTATGGCGTTCAGGATCTCAGTACGCTCCGCCGACAAGGTGCTTGCCAGTCGAGCCAATGCTTCGTCGCTGGATGCAATCGCGATCTCGCTGTCAAGCGCATCCCCGAAGCGGTCGCTGCTCCGTGACCAACGGATCGCCGCGACTTCGTTGCCCGCAGCAGCGGGTGGCATGCGGAGAGGCGCTTTCGCCAGAGCATCCTCGATCACAGGCGCATAGCGGGCGGCAACGACGTTTGCGCCAGCCGGAGTGAGGTGGACGTGATCACAAAAGGCAGCCAGCCCATCTTCCGCTGCGAATGCATCTGTCAGATCCAGAAAGTCGAGAGCCGGCTGCACCGAAAGGCGCTCTACCGCATGTGCCCGTCCCTCAGTGTAAGAACGCCACGCCAGGTAGACACCTTCCCGCAGCTTAGGACGCCGATCCAGTGCCGCAGAAAGCGAGCGCTCTTCCTCGTCCACAGGTTGCTTGAAGCAAAGCGAAGGCTGAAGGCCAACAACCAAGCGGGCCCCAAACCCGGTCGTCATCAGGGAAAGAGCCTCGCAGCGGGTGCACAGCACTTCGGCGAGCCGTGTCGGCGCATTGTCCAGCCCCAGTCTGCGCTTCTCCGTGCCTTCGTCCGGCGCCGTCGGGTACAAGATGTCATAGTCCTCTACGAGGGCGGGATCATTCCCGAACGCCCCGAACTCGTTCGCTCCGATATGTGCGATCACACATTCGGGCCGGACGAGCGATCCAAAGTGTGCAAAGGCGCCCAGGACATCCGTGATTGTTCCCGCAGGCTTTCCGAAGTTGAGCACCGTGACGCGCTCGGTCCCTTCGATGTCACCGGCTTTCGCGTGTGCTTCAACGAGCGTGCCGAGCTGTGCAGGAAAGGTGTCCTCGTGAAAACATCTTGGTGAGAAGACGGCTGATCCCCCAAAAACCGCGACCACCTTGTGGGAGGATGGCCGCCTCGCGAGTGCTTTCAATGATCCACCGATCCGGTGACCGAACGCGTCCATCGGGCCGAGGCCATTGGTGAGCCGGCGAGCCTTGCCGACAGGCGTGTCCGCAACGCCGAGCGCGCTCGTGTCGTCATCTTGAGCCACGAATCTGTTGTGGCGGAGATGAGGGTTTGTGGCACGTGGCACGACTTGACGCACACCCGCTCCGGTCACCGCGAGGGGAAACAGTTGTGGTGTTCGGAACAGACTGAAGGGAACGCCACGAGCAAGATCGATGATGTCCGGATCAATCGTGTCCGGACGCGCGCCATCGGCAAGCAGAACGATGGCACGCACGTGTGCAAGTCCTGGCACGGCATCATAGGGGATCGCATCGCCTCCACCCGAAGCTGCCTGCCAGTCCGAGACCCATTCGGCGTCGCATGCAAGAACGAGACGTCCAAGATACCGCATGCGATGCGCCAGGCAGCGCAACTCCAGCCTGGCCAGCGGGATCGCCCGTGCCCAGCCACGCGTGCACACCAAGACGACACCATCGCCGGGCACTTTGCGCGCTCCAAGCCAGTTGTCGAGCAAGCCGCGGGTTCGATCCGGGGCCTGCCAGGCAAAGCCATCCGCTGCCTGCGCCTCGGCCCGGTCGGTGGGATCTGTGACGCCGACCCGCACAACCAGGGTGTCACACCCCGCTGTTCCGAAGGAGATCGCGCGCTCGTCGGGCGTGAGATGGCACACGACATCATTGCGCGGGAGAGAGGCCGGTCCCGCCAACGCGGCCAGTTCCGATGCAACGACATTCTCACGGACCTCGGGCCGAGCTCCAAATGCAGCCTCGAGATCGGCAGAAATCTTGGCAACCTGCACCGGGGTGATTTCCCCGCTATGAGGTGCGATGCCTAGCATCACATCAAGTCCCGACACTGTCACTCGCCCTTGCGCACAAAGAACGGCCCCACCGAGAGGCAGTCGAGGCCAGCCGTTCTGAAGGTCGTCAGGGCATCATAGGCATCGTTCACAATCGGTTCGCCACGCCGGTTGAATGAGGTGTTCAGAAGAACCGGCACATCCGTGCTCCGGCCCATCTCACTGAGAAGATCATGGTACATCGGGTTGGTCTCCCGGTGCACGACTTGCACGCGCGCCGAGCCATCGACATGCGTCACTGCAGGAATGATTTCTCGCATTTCAGGGCGCACCGGATGAACAGACAACATGAAGCTGACCGGTGCCCACGGAGCGGTGGTGTCAGGCATCTGGAAGAACCTGGACGCGTGCTCCGCTGGAACCGCCGGCGCGAAGGGGCGGAAGAGTTCGCGAAACTTTATCTTCTCGTTCACCCGGTCGCGCATTGCATCGGGTGCAGGTGCTGCGAGGATCGACCTTGCGCCAAGCGCACGCGGTCCCCACTCGGCCCGCCCTTGCACCCAGCCGATCACCTGTCCGGCAGCAAGTGCATCGGCACAGCGTCTGATCATCGTGCTGTCATCTGCAACTCGTTCAAACGGATACCCGCTGTTTTGCACCGCCTGGGCTGTCTCGGTGAGATCAAGTTCTCCACCAAGCAGCGCGTGGCATTGGGCAGGTAGCCGATTTCCCTCGAGCGCGGTGTGCCAGTGCCAGAGCGCTGCCCCCAAGGCGCCGCCCGCATCGCCCGCCGCAGGTTGGACGAACAGGTCAATACCCAGGTCCTGCATCAGCCGGCCATTTGCGACCGAGTTCAAAGCCACGCCCCCGGCGAGGCACACTTGTGAGATGCCAGTTCGCTCGATTGCGCCTGAGACGACATGCGAGATGACGTCTTCCGTGGCGGCTTGCACGCTCGCCGCGACATCTGCGTAGCGGCGAGAGCGCTCCCCTATCCCGGAGTCCACGGCCGGGTCGAACACGTCATCCGCAGCACGTGCAGGTCCAAAGCGTTCGCTCAGAGTCTCTGCAATTTTCTCCGGTCTGCGCGGATCAAAGTCGAAGGTGTCTTTCTGCAGCGCAAAGCCGCCATCCTCGTGGAGTTCGAACAATGCGCGGATCTCGTCCCTGAGCACAGGCTCCCCGAAAGGTGCCATGCCCATAACCTTGTACTCGCCCTCGTTCACTTCGAAGCCGAGATATGCCGTGAACGCGCTGTAAAAAAGCCCAAGCGAGTCCGGATAGACCATCTGCGACCGTTGAATTATGTGCCGCCCTGACGCTTCGGAGACCGTCGCCGTCTCATCCTCTCCCACGCCATCCAACGTCACAACGGTCGCGGCGTCGAATGGCGAGGCATAGTAGGCAGACGCCGCATGCGCCTGGTGGTGTCGCACCGTATGAACCTTGGACGGGTTGACGCCGATGCGCTCGGCCAGCATGGACTTCAATCCGAGTTGACCCGTCTGTAGCCAGCGTGCCGCCGTTCTATGGAACGTTTGGTTGTCCTCGATGGTGCGCTGAACCCGTGCGAGCTTCAGAAGTGGCTTTTCGTAGTAGACGACGGCGTCCAAATCCTCTGGAGCAATTCCGCCGATCGCGAGACAATCCTCGATGGCAGCCGCAGGAAATCCCGGGTCGTTCTTGCGCCGCGTGTAGCGTTCCTGCTGGCATGCGGCGACGATGCCGGTCTCGTTGACCAGCGCCGCGGCACTGTCATGATAGAACGCCGAGACACCGAGAACCTGCATTGACCTGCCGAAAGGTGGGATCGAGAGATGTCGAGTGGGGCTGGCTTACCCGTTTTGCGTGCGCACCATAGGCGGCTGATCAGCCAATGGGCAACCCCGGCGACGCAGCATGGCAAATGAGTGAGCGGTGCGGATGGTTTCCTCTCAGGTGGGACCCGTGCAAACTTGGGCATGCCCGGGCCGTTTCCGTGCCGTCCAGAACGTCGGTTGATCCATCATGTGTTCGCGGATGTGTTCCCGGACAACCGGATGGTCGTCTGTATGCAGGCGGCAAGATTGTCGAGCTGCGCAAACTCCGCGAAACCACAAGCACACAATCGGTGATAGCAAGATCACCGAGACCGGTTTTGTCGAGCTTTGGCCGGATGCTATGCCCAAGTTGAGTGTCGAGAAACCGCCATCTACCATCCGCAAAACCAATCCGCTTGGATGTCCAATCTCAAAACCGGAGTGAGTCAATGAGCAAGCGATACGCCTACGTGCCGCCCGGGGGCGGCCAGGACTACGACTGGTCGGCAGACCATACCTTCGTGAAAGTCGCGGCCAAGGATACCGGCGGTCAGTACACGCTCATGGAGGACAATCTGAAATCCAACTTCGCGCTCGGCCTGCATCTGCATCGCTATCACGCGGAGACGTTCTACATCCTCGAAGGGGATATCGATTTCTACATTGATGGTGACTGGATGACCGCCACCGCAGGTGCCTGCATCCACATACCGCCGGGCACACCACACGCCTGTACGCTCGCGACGGAAACCACCACGGCTCGGATGCTTATGATTTACCAACCATCCGGGTTCGATCAGTACCTCGCAGAGCTTGCCACCTTGACCGAAGCAGACTTTCAAGATCAGGCAAAGATGGATGCATTGAATGAGAAGTACGACATCATCAACCTCGGGGGAGTGCCCGAACGAAGTTGAGTGGCGTGCGATCGTGGGTGGAATCTCCGTGAGATCTGCCACCCATGCGCTGCAGACGGCTCAAACGCCTTCCAAGATCTGGTGTCCTTCGTCGAGCGTGCGGTATGTCAGCGTCACTGGTGCGGCGCCAATTGGATGCACTGGAGACACGACGTGATTGGCCGCCATCACCGGCGGACGGACTCGACCCGGATCCGGCACAGGGACAGCCGAGAGCAAGCGCCGAGTGTAAGGATGTTGCGGGTTGCGGAGGACCTGCGTCGTCGGACCCGTCTCGACGATCCGGCCAAGCTGCAGGACGGCAACGCGGTGGCTGATCTTCTCGATGACCGCAATATCGTGGCTGATGAAGAGAATTGCGATCGTGGACTCCTGCTGGATCTCATGCAGCAGATCCAACACCTGAGCCTGGACCGAGACGTCGAGCGCGGAGACCGGTTCGTCGGCGACGATGATCTTCGGTCGCGATGAAAGCGCCCGGGCGATGCACAGACGCTGCCGCTGGCCGCCAGAAAACTGGTGTGGGTAGCGATCCAGGCTGTCAGCTGGCAGGCTGACACGCCGCACCAACTCCGCAGCAATCTCACGGCGCTCCTCGGCGGGCATTTCCGTGTGGATGATCAGCGGTTCGGTGATCGCATCGACGATCTTCAGGCGTGGATTCAACGAGGCATAGGGATCCTGGAAGATCATCTGCACATGCTTGCGCAGAGGCTTCATGGCGGCGGGGCTCAACGGCACGAGATCGTGGCCGTCCAATTCGATGCTGCCCGCTGACGGCTCCAGAAGCTTCAGGATGGAACGACCGATGGTCGACTTTCCCGATCCGGACTCACCGACCAGTCCCAGAGTCTCGCCCGGGCGAAGCTCCAGGTTCACCTGCTCAACCGCATGTACATTGGCGACCGTCCGGCTCAGCACACCCTTGCGTATGGGGAAGCGTGTGACCAGCTGCTTGATCTCTAGAATTGGCTGATCGCCGCGCTCGAAAACCGGCGCGCCGTCGCCAAGTCTTGGGGCGGCTTTGATCAGTGTGCGCGTGTAGGCTGCTTTCGGAGCGCGGAAAAGTTCGGTTGTCGGCGCATCCTCGACCTTTTTGCCCTCACGCATGACCACGACGCGGTCGGCCATTTCTGCAACAACACCCATGTCGTGTGTGATGAAAATCACCGCGGTCCCTGTGGTGTCTTTCAGCGCTCGAATAAGATCGAGGATCTCAGCCTGAATGGTGACATCCAACGCCGTCGTCGGTTCGTCCGCGATCAAAAGGCGCGGGCGGCACGCCAAAGCGATGGCAATCATGACGCGTTGGCGCATACCGCCGGAAAGTTCGTGCGGATACTGATCAAGCCGCATTTCCGGGTCGGAAAGCCGGACTTGCTTGAGCATCTCCAGCACCAGTTCTCGGGTCTTGGCGAGGCTCATCCGCTTGTGTTCCAGAATGGTCTCTGCCACCTGATCGCCGATGGTCATGACCGGATTGAGGCTGGTCATCGGTTCCTGGAAGACCATCGAGACCTCATTGCCGCGCAGGGCACGCAGCTCTGCCTCGGACATCGCTGTCACGTCGCGGCCGTCGAACCGGATTCGCCCGCCATCTATAGAACCACCCTCCCGCTCGATCAGCCGCATCAGAGCGAGCGCGGTAACGGATTTTCCCGAACCGGATTCTCCCACGAGGGCAAGCGTCTCGCCGGGTGCGAGCTGGAACGACAGCCCGCTGACGGCCTGAATGGATCGGCGCCTGTCGTGAAACCCGATGCTCAGGTTCTGGACATCCAGCAGAGCGGTCATTCAGCAGCCAGCCGCGCCCGAATCTCGCGATGGCTCGCAAATGGCGGCAATGGGGAAATCCAGCGCCGCGCCGTCTGGGCAACCGGCAGACGGGCCTGGAACTGGTCGAGTCCGTGAACCTGCCAAGAGACGTCCTGCACGCCCAGATCGAGTACCGTCATTGCGGCCGCTGGCTCGGGATGCGTCGTGAACGTCTCTGTGAGCGATTGCAGCGTCGCATGGGGAATCCCGTTGACCGTCGTGAGAGTGTTCCAGTGCACATGTCCGGCGAAACAGAAGACCGGCACCCTTGCCATCGCCAATACGTCGAGGACGCGTGGTGTTTGGGGATACCGGCTGAACTCAGGGTTCTCCTGGAAATAGTAGTTCCCGGTCTGACCATGGCCCGAAAGCGGCACGTGGGAGAAGATTGCAAGCGGTTGGGTCGCTTGGGTGACGACGCCGGCCAGCCAGAGGAGATCGGCCTCGGGCAATGCGAAGCCGCGCCCCCCCTCAGGCCCGCGATGGATCTTTGCATCGGCCCGGAACAGCACGACGCTCCAGCCATCGGCATCGATCATTTGGTTCTCAAGCCGCTGGCCCAGAACATCGGCATTTTCTTCGACGCTCAGGTGGTCGCGGTCGTGATTGCCGCAGATGTGATGGACAGGCTGGATGATGGGGCCGAACATTTCGGCCGCTTCGCGCTCCAGCACCAGGTCCCTGTCTCGGTCGACATCAGTGATCCGGTCACCCAGATCGATGACCAAATCCGGGGTCTCGGCGGCACAGAACTGAGCGAACCGGTCCATCAGACCACGCGCTTCGGTGCCCTTCTTGGTGACCTGGTCGGCGCCGTGGTGAATGTCGGCAACAAGGCAGATCTTCGGCATGCCTGGGTATCCTTCGTGGGGGCGTAGGGTGGGGTTGCCCCCACCCTGTCGACTTTTCAGCTGCCATCCAGCGTGATCGAACCTGCGCGGAAGTCCAGCACGTAGGGGATGTGGCCTGGCTTGGGCGCCCAGCCGACATTTGCCTGCATGGCCCAGCTCTCGAACGGGCGCCACAGCGGCAGCACCGGCGGGTCGGCCTTGATGCGGTCCATCAGCTCGACATAGGCCGCCTTGCGGTCCGCGACATCCTTGGAGAAGCGGAACTTCTCCCAGGTTGCCTTGTAGGCATCATCCGTGTTGAAACGCCCCACCGACTCCGACGGTCCGCCCGGCGCCCACATCACCCCGAACGACCCGAACGGGTCGGCGAAGTACATCGGATTGGACCAGCTGCGCGTCATCATCTCTGGATCGTTGCCAGTCCACTTGTCGGTGACGTTCAACTTGCCGTTGATGCCTGCGGCCTTCCACATTTCCATGATCGCCTGGGCGGCCAGCACACCATTGGTGTAGTAGACCGGGAAGGCATCGAACTGGATCTCGCTGCCGTCATATCCGGACTCCTTGACCAGCTCGATCGCCTTGTCGAGGTCGTACTCGAACGTGGTCAGTTCCGGCATGTGCAAGTCGCCCATTTCCTTCATCGTGTGGGTCGATGGGATGACCGACTTGCCGAGCCACAGCGCCTCGTTCAACGTGTCCCGGTCGATGGCATAGGACATGGCCTGCCGCAGCTTGGCACTCTGCAGGTTGGGATGGTTCACGTTCATGATCATGACGTGGAACAGCGCCGTGGCCGAGCCTGCATGCTTCAGGTTCGGATCCGCGTCGATCAGCGCCAGCTGGTCAGGCGCAATGTTGGTGACGATGTCGGCCTCGCCGGTCTTCAGCGCGGTGATACGGCTTGCCGTTTCCGGCATGCGCACGACGGTGGCCTTCTCCAGCGGCGCTGCTTCTCCCCAGAAGCCGTCATAGCGCTCATAGACCACTTTCTCGCCCGGCTGGAACTCGGTGATCTGGTAGGGTCCGGTGCCGACCGGGGCGAGAGAGAACGCCTCGAAGTCGTCGTCTTCGGCGACATTCGGGTCTCCGGTCAGGGCCTTGGTGTAGTCCTCCGGCAAGATCATGACCTGCTGAAGGTTCAGAAGTGTCTCCCACAGCGGCTCTTCCCGCTTGGCGTGGACGCGGACCGTATAGTCGTCGACCTTCTCCGCTTTCTCGAAATTGCCGAGCCGGTCACGCTGGCGCACCTGATATGGCGGGAAGGTTGCCTGGTACATGCGGTTCAGGGAAAAGACCACGTCATCCGCGGTCATCGGCTCGCCATTGTGAAACGTGACGCCTTCGCGCAGTTTCAGCTCCATCACAGTGGGCTCGACCAAAGTCCACTCGGTGGCCAGCGCCGGGCGCCATTCCAGTTCGAGCTTGTCGTGGTTCTTCCCGACAAGCGTGTCGAAGGCGTTGTAGTAGAACTGCGAGCCGACGTTCGAGTGGTCGCGGCCAGGGTCGAGATAGTCGGAAACGTTGGCAGCGCCAACGGTGATCTCTGCGGCCATGGCGGGAATGGCGATCAGAGCCATTGCGGAACCCAGAAGCAGTCTTCTCATTTCTCTCTCCTAGTCGAAGAATGGGGCGGGCCGTTCGGGCCTCTTATGAGTTGTTTCGGTGTCCGGGTGACGGCGTGGGCAGCTCGGGTGTCATCATGCGCTTGCACTGCCGAGCGAGGCATGCCGCGGAGTCGATTGGCTGATCCAGAAGCCCGAGCCTTTCGAAGCGGTTGCGCATCAGCGACCCCTGAGACGTACGTCTGAGCGGTCACGCAGCCAGTCACCCAGAATCTGCACGGCGAATGTGACGGCCACGATCATCAGCGCCGGTACGATCACGATCCATGGCGCCGAGGGCATGTAGTCCCGACCGATCCCAACCATGGAACCCAGCGTTGCTGTGGGTGGCTGAACCCCGAGGCCGAGGAACGAGAGCGTCGATTCCAGGAGCACGATGTTCGAGAACGAGAGCGTAAACTGGACCACCAGGGGTGAGGTCACGTTCGGCAGGATGTGCACCACCGCAATCCGCTGGGAAGAGGCTCCGGTGGCGCGTGCCGCTTCGACAAAAGGCATCTCACGCAGCTTCAGCACTTCGCCACGCACGATGCGCGCATACTGCTCCCAGCCATAGACGCCAAGGACGCAGATCAACACTTCGATCTCTGCACCGAACACCGCCACCACGAGCAGCGCGATGAGTGTGAAGGGCACTGCAATCTGGACGTCGACCAGTGCCATCACCAGCGAGTCCACCGAGCCGCCGACCACACCTGCCAGAAGACCCAGGATCGAGCCGAAGATCAGCCCGATGCAGGCCCCCAGCATGGCCAGTGTCAGTGTCAGGCGCAGACCATACAATCCGCGCGAGAGCATATCTCGCCCCAACTCGTCGGTGCCAAGCCAGTAGCCTTCCTTGAAGCGCTCGAACCCGATGGGAGGGCGCAGCCGTGACAGAAGGGATTGCGCCGTCGGATCGAAAGGTGCGATCCAGGGTGCCAACAGCGCGACCAGCGCAAGCGTCACTGCGAGGATCGCGGCGCTTCGTTGGAACCAATCCGCTTCTGCCCACATGTCCCTCAGCCCCAGTTGTGGCAGACTGGTGCGCCCAGGCGCTGTCTGATGCAGATCGGCCATCAGCTGCGCGCCAACCGCAGTCGCGGGTCGGCCCACGTGTAGGCAAGGTCGATGCAGGTGTTGATCAGGATCACCACGACCGCAACAGACAGAACGCCGAACTGCAGGACCGGGTAGTCCCGGCGGATGGCACTCTCGACCAGCAGGTCACCGATGCCGGGCCACGAAAAGATCGCCTCCACGACCACGGACCCGGAGGCAGCCAGTCCCGCCATCTGCAGGCCGACGACCGACAGAACGGTAATCGCTGCGTTGCGCAGCCCGTGTTTGAGGACCACCACCCGTTCGGCCAGACCTTTAGAGCGGGCCGTGCGCATAAAATCCTGGGACAGGACATCGAGCATGGCGTTGCGGGTGAACCGTGTCAGACCGGCGATCATATATGCAGACAAGGCAATGGTCGGCATCAGAAAGTGCCAGATCGTGCCGTTGCCCACCACCGGCAGCCAGTTCAGCGTGTAGGCGAAGATCAGCACCAAAAGTGTCGCCAGCACAAAATTGGGAATCGCGTAGCCCAGGAACACCAGGCTCATGACAGCTGAGCCGATCCAACTGCGCCGATAGACAGCTGCGAGCACACCCAGAGGGATCGAGATCAGCACCGTGAAACCTATCCCTGCGAGCAGCAGCTGCAGCGAAGGCCAGATCCGCTCGGCGACAATGTCGGCCACCGGACGACGTTCCAGAAACGATATCCCGAACTCGCCGGTGACGAATCCTTGCAGGTAGCGCGCGTATTGCTCCCAGATGGACCCATCCAAGCCGTAGTATTCCGTGAGGAGCTCGCGGTCTTCGTCCGTCATTCCCGGAGCGACCACGTAGTCCAGCGCATCTCCGGACAGTCGGGTCGCAAAAAACACAGCCGTCACGATCACGAAGATTGTGGCGCACATGCGCAATAGCCTGAGTGCCGCGAATTCCAGCATTGATGATCGTCCTGGCGAGGGAGCGGAGAACCTGCTCCACCGCGACGACGCGGACATGAGAGAATTGAGAAGCCTAGATCAACCTAATGTGTCGGTAATGCTTCAGTCTGCCTGCTCAACTCATGGGTGTGCGCGCATCGATCCACAGGAACAGGGGCAAACGCCGCCAGCGTGCCTGTCTGTGATGGGCCGGATCAGCGGACGCTCGCGGCTCAGCGATGCGATGAACTCTGAGCCCACCATCCAGGATTGCATCAGTGTAGTAAGACAACGGCCGCGCCCAACCGGCAAAATGCATGGAGAGGCCTTCTTCCTCCGTGGCCGCATCGAAGGGGCTGCTCTCGAAATAGTCGATGTCCTGCTCGTCTTCGCTTCGAAATGCGAGTTCCAGGTCTGCGATCGGGTGGACAATCGAGATGACAACACGACCACCGGCAGCAGTCACCCGCCCGGCCTCGGCCAATGCGGTTTCCGCGTCCTCGATGTCCATAAGGCAGTTGTACAGGAGGGTCAGGTCGAAGCTGCCATCGTCGAATGGCAGTTCTGTTGCGGACACAAGATGATAGTCGGCGGCCGATCCGGCCGCGCGGGCGGCGTCCAGCAGGGCCGGAACCGGGTCGCAGGCGGTCGTACGGTAACCCAACTCGCCCAGAAGACGGGACTGACGCCCCTCGCCACATCCGATGTCAAGCGCGTCACCCTCTCCCGGTCCAACGAATGTCGCGAATGCCTCACGGAAGGCCCAGAACGCGTCGTGCCCGGGTGCGCGTGCCCACGTGATCCAATCAGCTGCCACGCGGGTCCAATGATCTGTGTCCTGCCCCATCATGCGTCCTTCTTGAGCGCAAAGAGCCCGTCAGACCGTCATCGGGCTTCTTCCTTAGATCGCGGACAACGTGCGGTTCAAGCCGCCAGAAAATTCGACGACAGGACGGCGGCTTGAACGGCAGTCACATCGGGGCGGCCAGCTGCTCAGGCGCGCTGGATGCCGGGTTTCCCCGCCTCGACGGCGAACTTGGCCTGGCTTCGGACCTTCGTGTCCATGTCCTGAACGTCGTCCACGACCCGCATGTCGGTCATCCAACGCTCGGTCGTGATGTCGTGCATCAGGTATCCGCGCTCAGACCCGTCGTAGTGATGCACATGCGGATTGTTGGACATGTTGTCCTTCATCGGCAGGTCCAGCGGTGGCGGCCATCCGGAGGCGAGGGATGTCGCAAGGAACTCGGATCCGATGGTCTGGCTCTCCGGGTTGGCAGGATCGGTCTTGATGTCGATGGCCCAGTTCGAGTGAATGTCCGAGGTAAGCATCACCGGGTTCGCCGCTCGAGCCATATCGGCCAGCACACGCTTGCGATTTTCTGGGTAGTAGTCCCAGCTCGATTCATAGTGCCATGCCTCGCCGTTTCGCATCATCTTGAAGGGTGAGAACAGCACGGTCGAACTCATGGCGTTCCAGGTGGCCTGCGAGCCCAACAGGCGGGATGACAACCAGGCCTCCTGCGGTGCCCCCAGTGTCGTGCGGGCCGCTTCCAGGCCCGGATCGCATTGCGGGCGGTAGATCGTGAAGCCGAAATCCTTGTCGGCCAGATCGCGGCAAATGTCTTCGTCGTCGCGAAACTGGCGATTGTCGAGGATTGTCAAGCGCAGCAGGGACCCAAAGTCGACCCCACCATGGGTATAGATCGCGGAGGCTCCCGGGGCATATCCGCCGGCCATCGGCATGTGCTCAAACCATGCCTGGTAGGCCGCCGCGCGCTGGGCCAACGCCTCGGAGGTGCCGGCCACATCCTTAAGGGCGTCGTGGTTGTCCAGCACGGTATAGAAGGGGAAGGACGCATGCGCTCGTTGCAGCGACGGGTCGGTTTTGTAGAGCGCGTGGCGCATCCTATAGTCCGCCAGGCTCACCGGCTTGTCCTTTTTGGTGTGGTTGCGGAACTCGCCCCGGCTGACACCATAGATGTAGTCGCCCAAATGCAGGACGAAGTCGGGGTCGTCCTCGATCATCCGGTCGTACGCAACGAAGAAGCCCTGCTCGAAGTGCTGGCATGATGCCGTTGCAAAGCGCACCCTGTCAGGAGTTGCCGGCAATGTCTTGGTGCGTCCGACCAGACTGGACGCGTCACCGGACATGAACCGGTACCAGTAGTGGCGGCCGGGTTGCAGGCCATCGACCGTCACGCGCACCGAATGAGCAAGCGTGGGCTGGGCAGCCGCAGCGCCCCTTGCAACGATTGTCGAGAACGCCTCATCCTCGGCAAGCTCCCATGCGACGGGCACGGTGACCGGGTCCATGTTGCCGTCGGCCTCCAGTGGCGCAACAGCCAGGCGCGTCCAGAGCGTCACCTTGTTGGGGCCCGGCAGACTTGAGGCAACGCCCAGAGTGAACGGATCGCTCGCGAAACTCTGGCTCAGCGTCGGATACGGCAGCGCGGCCACAAGGCCGCCGATCAGAACATCTCTGCGCTTCATGATTGTCTCCACGTCAGCTCGCACGCGACGGTGAGGCGGTTTCCATCTCGACGCGATGACAGACGAACAACGATGCCGTGAAATTGCTCTGACACCGCCGCGCCAACTGACTGTGAGCTGTGTGCGAACTGCCCTGGTCCAATCGATCGGTCTGTCCGTGTGGATGCCGGGTGATGCTCTGCCGACGATCAGGTCGAGAGGACTTCAGCCCTGCGCAGTCGGCGAAGTGCCCATCTAACTGAGCCGACGGCCTTCCATGAGATAGCTCCGCCCGTTGCGCTCAGCGATCGTGAGTTCCTGCTCAAAGGACAAATGGCCAGCGGTATGTGTCTTCAGCTCGGCCGCAGCGATTTTCTGATCGGCCAGAGGCAGCGGCTCACCGTCCATGTCAGAGGCGGGCAGGCCAAGCAGCGCGCAAATCGTCGGGGTGATATCCACAAGGCCGCAGGGTGTGGTCGAAACCACCCCTCCTTCAGCGCCCGGAGCGGAGACCATCAGCGTGGTATTGAGCTCGAGGCGGTTCAGCCCGCCATGCATACCACCACCGACGGGCACGCCCCCGGTCATGCCCCCGCTGCCGGCAAGCCCGTGTTTGTCGGGATCACTGGATGACCGCATGACGTACATGAGCTCCGCCGCCCGAGGATGATCAAGATGCGCAAGCGACAGCGGCAGCGTTCCCGGGATCGCCTCCGAGAGTTCGTCACGGGCGAAGACCATGCCGATCTCGGGACGGGACATCAGCCATTCACCGACTGCTTTCGCAAGCCCCGGATCGCTGTCGAGCATCCGGCACTCGCCGGACGCGCCGCGGGTGAGCGCCACCTTGTGGGATGTCTCTGGCCTGACTGCGGCGAGCAGGCCCGCCGCTGACATCTCGGCACCAATGTCAAACAGCTCGGTTGTCGAGATCTGCCCATGGTCAGACATGGCGAAGATCGCGGTGCGCTGGCTGTCGGGAGCGTTCCGGATCGTCTCCAGGATTGCTCCGAATGCATCATCCACTGCGCCCATGACAGCGCGCGTCGGGTCGGACCCGATTTCCCGATAATGATACGATGTGTCAGGTTCCGGAAACCAGACAATGGTGACGTCGGCCGGCGCATCCGATGCGAAGTGCCGGAATGCGCGGGCCGCATAGTCGACGACATCGAACTTCGGGATGTCCATCGATGGCAGCGGACCGAGAACCGCGGCTTTCTCCAGGATGTCCGGGGTCTGCGTGCCCTCGCGCCCAAGCGGTGACAGCGTCCAGTGACCGTTCTCGCTTGCACGATGATTGATCAGGAAAGCGGATCCCGCTGACCCGCAGTGTATTGCAGCCATGCGCTTGCCCGCGGCTGCCAGGCGTTCGCCCAGACTGCGCCTATGAACCAAGCCGCTCGGGTCGGACGAGCGCAGCAACTCCAGATGACCGAAGTTCGATGTATCGATGGGTTCGCCACCGAGAAGTTCCGGCTGATGAAACGTGTTGCCGACGATGCCGTGGTGTTCGGGCCAGCAACCGGTGGCTGTCGATGTGGTGGCGACCCGCGTGTAGCTCGGAAACACCGAGCGCGCTTCGCGAAACCAAACCGCGTCGCCGGCGAAAGCCTCGAGATTGGGCATACGTCCTGCGATCATGTCCGGACGCAGTCCGTCGAACACGACAACCACGACCCTGTCTGCGCTCACGTTCATGTTGTTCTCCTAACGACTTGCAACATCCAGCCGATCACGCAGCCAGTCGCCGATGATGCTCATTGCAAAGGTTGCCACCAAGATCACGAAGCCTGGCATGAGCGATATCCACGGCGCCTTGTAGAGGTAGCTCCGCCCTTGCCCCATCAGCACGCCGAGACTGGTGTCCGGCGGCTCGATGCCAACGCCCAGAAAGTTCAGCGACGTCTCGGTTAAGATGGTCGCTGGAAAGTTCAGCGACATGTTGACGACGAGCACGGCGGCAATGTTGGGCAGAATGTGCCGGAAATAGAGCCGCCATGCAGAGGCGCCGAGCACGATCTGCGCCTGAGCGTAGCCCTGTTCCTGCGCGGCAATCGCAAGGCCGCGTGCAAGCCTGGCATAGCGCTCCCAGCCATAGATGCACATGAGAATGATGAATGTGGTCATATCCGCATCCGGCATGACCGTCAGCAGCGCAAGCGCGAGGACGAGAAAGGGCAGTGCCGCCTGAAAGTCGACGAGCACGCCGACCATCGCATCAACGAGCCCGCCGAAACGGGCGGCGGCAAAGCCTATGATCGTGCCGGCGATCGCGCCGATGACGGTGCCCAGAAATGCGATCGACATGGAGACCTGGATCGCCCTGAGCATGAGGGTCAGCATGTCGTGGCCGAGCGCGTCCGTTCCCAGCGGATGTTCCCAGCTCCCCCCCATGAAGACGGGCGGCTGGTAGCGGTTGAGCAGATCCTGCTCGTCGATGGGATAGGGCATCAACCATTGAGCTGTGACCGCAATCACCACGAGGACAGCAACGATCGCCAGAGAGACGATGACCGACGCAGGCCATCGCCGGCGCATGCGGCCGAGCGCCTGAACCGCCAGCCTTGCATCGACCTGTTCGGCGAGCCTCATTGGCGCTGATCCCGGATACGCGGGTCGATCCATCCGTAGCTCAGATCCACGAGCAGGTTCGCCAGGATCATCGATGCGCCGATCAGGATCACGATGCATTGCACGATAGCGTAGTCGCGCGCCGAGACCGCATCCACGAGAAGACGGCCCAGGCCGGGCCAGGCAAAAACATTCTCCGTGATGACGCCGCCACCAATCAGCGAGCCGAAGAACAGTCCCGCCACCGTCAGGATCGGGATCGCCGCATTGGGCAAGGCGTGCTCCCGAACGGCCTGTCCCCATGGAATGCCGTTGGCCAGCGCGGTTTTCATCATCGGGTGGCCCAGAACTTCTGCCATGGCAGAGCGCGCGAAACGGGCGAAGACCGCGGCCTCCGCCGTCGCCATCGTCAGGACGGGCATGATCCAGGACGTCCAGTCTTGAATGCCTGCCGGCTGCAGCCAGCCCAGCCAGACCGAGAAGCAATAGATCAGAAGAATGCCGACGAGAAAGTTCGGTACCGCGAAGCCGGTGACCGCGAACAGCATGGCGCCCCGGTCGACCAGGGTGTTTTTGCGTATCGCGGCGAGCATCCCGAGCGGGATGCCGATCGCCAGTGCCAGCAACGCCGTGGGAAGCATCAACCCAAGTGTCGCGGGCACGCGTGCGAGCACCATTTGCAGGGCCGGCTCGGAGGTGCGGAAAGACTGGCCGAAATCCAAGCTCACCAGACGGCCCAGATGCCGCAAGTACTGCTCCCAGAGCGGCCGGTCGAGCCCCCATGACTTGCGGAACTGAGCGATTGCCTCGGGGCCTGCGTCCGGTCCCAGGATTTGCAGCGCCGGATCGGCCGAAATGTTCAGCGCGACAAACGTGAAGCTGACGAGCAGCCAGAGCGTGATCAGCGTCCGGCCAATCCGGTTCAGGACCCACCGGCGGCTCACAGGACGGCTTCCACGGCAAAGGGACGGTGACAGGCCGCGCGTTGATCCGCTGCCACCTCGGCAAGCGAGGGACGCGTGCTGCACACCGGCTCGACCAGTGGACATCTTGGGGCGAACGGGCAACCGTCAATCGTTGCTGCAACAGCCTCGCCGTCCAAGCGAAGCCCTGCGCGACGCGAGAGCCCGGGCGCCGCATCGAGAAGCGCGCGCGTGTAGGGATGTGCGGGTCGTCGAAAGACCTGCTCGGTTGGCCCGATCTCGACCATGCGCCCCATGTACAAGACCCCAACCCGGTCGGCGACGTGACGGATCACGGCGAGGTCGTGGCTGATGAAGAGCATGGTAAGTCCGCGACGATTGCGCAGATCCGACAGGAGGTTGAGTATTTGTGCCTGCACGGACACGTCGAGGGCGGAAACCGGCTCGTCGCACAACAGGACGTCGGGCTCCAGAATGAGGGCGCGTGCGAGGACAATGCGCTGCCGCTGGCCACCGGACAGCTCCGGCGGTTTCTGCAGGTGCAGGTGAGCGCCGATTCCCACTTCTTCGAGGAGCGTTCGGGCACGTCGGGAGCGATCGGCACGCGCTCCGATCCGGTGAATGTCCAATGGTTCTCGCACTTGCGCCAGAACAGTCATGCGCGGATCGAGGGCACCCAGAGGATCCTGGAAAACGTACTGGAGCTGGCGGCGCAGGCCACGCCATTCCTGCGTGCTTGCCTGATCGATGCGGCTGCCCAGGAGATGAACCTCGCCATCACCCCGAACGAGCCCCAGGATCTGCTTTGCGAGACTCGATTTCCCACAGCCGGACTCGCCAACGATGCCGAGTGTGTCACCAACTGCCAGATCGAACGACACATCGCTCACGGCATGAAGGGCAGGGCGGCCTGGCCGACGGTAGGCGATGGAGAGATTGCGGGCGGACAGCGCGAGGTCAGGCAAGGGACTCGCCCGAAAAATGACAACGCACAGATGTTGTGCCCGGATTGAGGGGAGGTGGCGTGGCGCAAACGGATGCCGCCGACGCGCAACGCGGTGCGAACGCGCAGCCGCGCACGGTGGTGAGAGGTGTTGGTGCCGTGCCGGGGATGGGGCGGAGCTCACTCAGCGGTCCGTCCAATGTGGGCCGCGCGAAGATCAAGGCCTTGGTGTAGGGATGCAAAGGTCGGCTGAGCACGTCGGTCACTGGACCCGTCTCCACGATCTGGCCCGCGTACATGACGGCGATGCGATCGCATATCTGAGCGACAACACCCAAGTCGTGTGACACGAGAATCACACTCAGGGCTTCCTCAACACGCAGCTCCGCCAGCAGGTTTAGCACCTGGGCCTGAATGGTGACATCGAGCGCCGTCGTAGGCTCGTCCGCGACCAGAACACGAGGTGCGCCAGCGAGCGCGAGCGCGATCGTCACACGCTGACAGAGGCCTCCGGAAAGCTGATGTGCATAGCTGCGCGAGACGCGGGCGGTGTCTTGCACGCCGGCTCTGGAGAGCAGTTGTTCGGCGTGATCCTGGTTTTTGCCGTGGCGCAGCAGGCGTTGGCGCAAATGTCCACCAACCGTCATGAGGGGATCCAGAGCGCTCATGGGATCCTGAAAGATCATCGACAGCGTTCGGCCCCTGCGTCCGGCCAGCGCCTTCTTGTCACTCGGATCGATGTCGCGACCATCCAGTGTCAGAGCGCCGCTGATCCTGGCGTTTCCCGGAAGCAGCCCGAGCATGGCCTGACAGCTTACCGACTTCCCGGACCCGCTTTCGCCGACAATCCCCAGGATTTCGCCCTCACCCAGTGCGATATCTACGCCTCGCACAGCCTCGATGGACCCGTGGTCGGCGTCGAAGGTGACACGCAAGTCTCGAGCGGAAAGAATCGCCGCCCGGTCACGTCCGGGCGGCGGGTCGGCTTTAAGATCGTTGGCGGTCACGAGCCTTCGAAGCTGAGCTCTGCCGTCGTGAGGTTCATGTACTGCGTCGGATAGGGTTTCCAGTTCACGCCTTCGCGGATCCCGTAGAACTGGGTCAGCGCGTGCAGCGGCGTGCCATGCGGATCGGCGTCGAAGTTGTCCAGAAGCTGGGCGAACAGTTCGCGGCGCTCGGAGGTGTCGACATTCGACTCCAGTTCCGCACCCAGTTTCAGGAAGTCTTCGTTGTTGGTGTACATGCCGCGCGAGACCCAGCCTGAGTTCGCACCGAAACGGCGCCAGACCTGGCCCACCGGATCGGGATAGTAGGCCGTGAACGAGCCATCGAAGATGCCGCGATCGGGGGTGTCTTCGTAGACCTGGTCCCAGTTCTCCACCATGTCGAGCCGGACGTTCAGTCCCGCCTTCTTCCACATGGCAACCAGAATCTGCGCAGTCTCGCCTTGGTTTGTGTAGTAGCCCTGCTGCGAGCGGTAGACGATTTCCTCGCCATTGTAGCCCGCCTCCTCGATCAGCTGCTTGGCCTTCTCGAGGTTGAACTCGGGCTTCGGACGATCGTCGAGGTACATCTCCCCGAAGATCGGCATCTGCCAGCCCTTGTTGACCACCGTTTTGCCGCCGTAGAGGCTGGCGACGATGGCCTCACGGTCGATGGCGACGTTGAGCGCTTGGCGGATCTTGGCGTTGGCCATCGGGTTGTCCGTCGAGTCGTAGATCAGGCCGCGGATGTTCAGGATCGGTCCCCCGACGACGCCCACACCGCTCGCCTGCTCGAGTTCTTCGATGTGGTCCGGTCCGAGCTCGGTGACAATGTCGAACTGGCCCGAGCGAAGCCCGGCGATGCGGGTGGCGATCTCGGGCACCACCGTGAAGGTAACGGCCTCGGCCGCTGCCTTGTCCTCGCCCCAGTACTCGGCGAACGGCTCCAGGGCGAGGCGCTCACCGAAGACAAATTCGCCCACCTTGTACGGACCGGTGCCGACGGGCTTCTTGGCCCACTCCGTCCAGTCGCCGCCCATGGCGTCGAACGCTTTCTTGGACCCGATCTGCGCGGGGTAGTTCGCGAAGCGCTGCAGGATCAGTGCGTCGTCCTTCTTCATCTTGATGCGCACCTTGTAGGTGTCGATCACTTCGGCGCCCGCGACGTTTCCGAGGAACGGCTTCACGACGACGGCCTTTTTGCCCGTGCCACCTTCCAGCGTGAGACGCTCGGCAGAGAACGCCCACGCCACGTCATCGGCGGTCAATTCCTCGCCGTCGTGGAACTTCACGCCCTCGCGCAGGGTGAAGACGATCGACTGCGGGCTTTCGATCTCCCAGCCTGTCGCGAGGCCAGGTTTCAGTGCGCCGCTGTCGCGGTAATCCGTTTTCACCAGTGTCTCGAAGATCGAGTACATCACGCGCAGGTGTACGTTGGAGTTCTCAAGCGCCGGTTCGAGCACGTCGGGCAGCTTCTGGACGGCAACGTTGAGTTCCCGGGCGTCCGCCTGCGGCGTGAAGGCAATCACAGTGGCGGTGAGCGCCGCTGCGACGGCCGATCCTAAACGGGTTATTGCACGCATGATTTCCACCTGTGGCTTGTTCTGGGACCACGCCGCATTGCGGCGGTCACGCTGCCCTAACGCCGGGCAGCGGCTCTTGCGCATCAGTGGGATTATGTTTTTGTCAAGGTTGTGTTTCGATTACTTAACAGGCGCGCGGGGGCCTGTTCATTCTGCGAGCCCAAGGTTCGAGAGATACGCCATCGATGCGGGGATCCCTGTTTTGTCATGGAGCTCGAGGACGATGTGCGGGGTGTCGTCGAGCGCCGCCATCGCGCGGAACACCTGGTGCCAGCGGATTGTCCCCTCACCGATGGCCCAATGCCTGTCGGCATATCCGTCCGCATCCTGCAGGTGCACGTGGGCCAGACGTGGACCGGCGATCTTGATGAAGTAGTCGACGGGTTGCGCGCCTTGTGTGGTGAAGCCCAGATGCGCGTGCCCGGTGTCGACCGAGGCTTTCACAGCAGGGGAGCCGAAACTGTCGATCAGGACGTTTCGGTCGTGGGCGTTCTTGTCGGCAATGTTCTCGATGACAAGGGTGACGCCCTGATCCTCGGCCCGTTTGACCACGGCGTCCAGCGTAAGATGGGCGTTCTCGATCACGCGGTCGGGGCCGTCATACATTGGCAGGTTGTTGTAGGACCAGGGTGTGTAAGGCGAATGGATCACCATTTGCGTGGCGTTGACCCGGGCGCAGACATCGAGCCCCTGCATCATGCGACGCGTCACCACCTCGCGAATGCCACTGTCCATGCTGTCGATCGTGAGCCCCCAGAAGGGACCGTGAATGCCGAGCCGTCCCTCGAAACCGTCGAGCAGGCGGACTGCCTCGTCGGCAACGCTCTGCCAGTCACCCTCGAGCACGTCGGCCGTGTGAAAGCTTTGAAGCTCGATGTCGCGATTGCGCTCGAAAATCCAGTCGCGGTAGTGCGCGAGCCACTCTACCGGCAGCGCAGCCCCGATCGTCAACGGCAGATCGGCCATGGATGTCTCCCCGAAAGATCCCAGTTCCCTGAGACTTACCGGGCCTGAAACATCCCCAGACGACAGTGAGGCTGCATTCTTGTGACAAGCCTCGGGCGCCGTCCGCGCCGGCAGTCCGCAACCGCCACGCCGTATCGCGGGCCACGTTGAGCCGCTCACACTTCCGTGAACGCCCTTCTTTGAACCCAACAGCAGCCTCGCACGACAAAGAGCCAAGGATCGAGTTTGGCGCCGGTTGAAAGCCCGCAATCGAGTGGGTCCGCATGAATGCCAGGTCCGGTCTGGATTGCAGTGTCGCACCGCAAGGAGTTTCTTGTCGCGGCATATGAAAAGAAAAGAATTTGGAGAAAGCTGATCATCGCGCTTCTTTACAAGCACAAAACTGGCGGTGTTATCCGAATTATAAATTCCGAATATTGGGCGCTTTTATAGCAACGCAATTGTAGCTCTCGAAAAATCGAATTTTTACCCAAGTTCGCAACAGAAACACTGAATAAATACGACGGAGTTCATGATGAACAGATATACTTACCGACAGGCCCGGTTCAGACAGGCCGACTTGCTCAATGCAACGACCAACACCGCTGCTGCGGATGGCATATGCCACGTGCTTGCTATGAAATGGGCATCAACGATCGTTCTCGGGAAGGGGCATTCTGCCGCCGATCGCATGCGGATATGTCGCGAGCACCCAAACGAAGTGATGATGCTCTTCACCGCGTTTGGCAACCGTTGGGATCACGAGGGCGGCAGAAACGCAGACCAGGGCGCCGCGCACCAGCTTGGCCTGACGGTGACAAAGCTCGAGCGCCTCGGCAATCGGGCCCAGGTTGTCGCGCAAATTCGCGCGGCCCGTCACACGGGCTTCGTTTACAGCTTCTGGTGGGCTGATGGGGCTGGGCACTCGATCGGCATCTACCGAACCACGGTCAACAAATGGTTTAGGAGCAAGGGATACATTCAGGTGTTCGAACCGAACTACGGCGAATACTACATGCACAAAAGCAAATTCGCTCGCTGGCTGCGATGGCTGGAAGGGGAGTACCAGAAGGGCCCGTTCACCAAGCATCAGATCCGGCACCTCGCTGCCCGAAACGAAGCAGCGATCCGCAATGCAGCCCAGAGGTATGGTGGGGTCCAGGTCATGCCGGGGCTTTGACGCGGCATCCACCGGATCGTGTCCGAGACAACGGCTGTCTGCCTGCGATCGCGTTGCTGATCCATGGCATCGCGCGTGCGCAGTTCAGTCGTAGTGAAGGTGGTTTCTACATTGGGGGCTCTGGTCACCGTCCGCCGAGGCCAGAGCCCTGAGATCAGGTCTGTGGCTCAAGCGATGGGCCTCGTCGACAACGCGCTCGCGTCGAACTCTGCAACCATGGGCGCGTGATCCGACTCGGGAAACTTGTTGTCCGTGGCGAAAGCAATGCTCTCGTCATGGATCATCTCGTTGTGGATCTCAGCGGCGATGAAGCCTGACATCATCCGTCGCGAGATCAGCATGTGATCGAGAAGATTGCCGCGTCCGTGATGATAGAGCGTGAACCGGCGACTTTCGGCAATCGAGAGCGCGACAGGATACATCACCCGGTCGTTCAACGCCGGATTGCCCGTGTCCTCGGTCAGGCCGCGGATTGCCATGACCGGCACCTCATCTGGCTCCGCATTGAAGTCACCGCAGATGATGACGTTCGCATCCGGTTCCGCATCGAAGAGTTGATCGACGAACAACCGGACCTCCAGGGCCGCGCCGACCCGTTTCATTGATGACAAGAAAAAGCCCTCGGCCCAGCCGGACGCGCTCTTCCACTGGAAGTTTTTTGGCCCCTGGCCCGGAATAGACGTCGGGTTCTTCGACTTGAAATGGATGTTGAGCACGTGCAGCGGGTCTTCCGCTCCCCTGCGAAGTCGCACGTAAAGCGTCGGTCGTTCCCACTTAACCTGCATCGGGTTCTGATCGCCATCGGCCGTCACGCGTGAGTACTCAGGCGGATTGACCAGCGTGTTCTGAATCTCCCGCACCTCTTCGACAACAAAATCCGGGGAGGAGGCAACGACGAGATTCCGGAACCGTTCGACGTCCGGCTTGTTCTTGAGCGTCGTCGAAGACAGCGCGAACCCTTCGTAGCGTGTGCCTTCGAGAAGTTTGCGCAGGGCACGCAAGCTGCGTGGTCCAGGGTCATCCTCGGGCGCGTCCTGTCCATGCACTTCCTGAAAGCACACCACATCCGCGCGCAGGCGTTCCAACATCGGCTTCAGGACTTTCAGGCGCTCGTCGAACGGTGCATCCTTCTTCGGATCGACCTCTTCGTCATCGAGGTTCTCGATATTGAACGTCGCAAACCGCATGTGCCTGACCTCCAATTTCCGATCCGACACAGGAGGTAGTGCATCATCGTATGGTCTGCCAGCCCGACGGGACGTGTTCGTGCACTCGAATGTTTGAGCCAAGCCTGTCTGCGTCGACACCCGACTGCCAGACGCCCCGGGTGAGCGGATCGGCGAAAGGACCGATGCCGATCCCGCTGCGGGCCGCGCCGTTTCGCTTGGTGCTCAGTCCTTGCGCGTGAGCGCTTCGGGGAGCCAAAGCGCGATCTCGGGAAACAGGATCAGCAGGATGACGGCGAGCAGCATGATCAGGAACATCGGCGCCGCGGCGCGCGAGATGAAGCCGATGTCCCGGCCGGTCATGCCCTGGACCAGGAAGAGATTGAACCCGATTGGCGGCGTGATCAGCGCCATCTCGCCGACCAGGACAACAAAGACCCCGAACCAGATCAGGTCGATGTCTGCCGCGCGCACCATCGGTTCGACGATGGCCAGCGTCAGCACGATCATCGAGATGCCGTCCAGAAAGCAGCCCAGCAGCATATACATGACCATCAGCGCAAGGATCAGCGCGGTGGCCGACAGATTCATGTCACTGATCCATGCGGCCAGGGCGCGCGGCAGGCCGGTGAACCCCATCGCCAGTGTCAGGAAGGCCGACCCGGCCAGCAGCAGGATGATCATCGAAGTGGTCCGGACCGTGCCCATGAGGGACTCGGAGATCGTCGCAGTGTTCAGCGTGCCCTGCATGGCCGCCAGCAGCAGGGCGCCGGTGACGCCCAGAACCGCCGCTTCGGTCGGGGCCGCGATACCAGCATAGATCGAGCCAATCACGCCCACGATCAGGGCAACGATGGGGAACAGCTGCATCAGACCCCGCAGGGTCTCACGCACGGATGCCTTGCTTTCGCGTATCAGACGTCCCCGCGTTGTCAGCAGTCCCCAGCCAACGTTGTAGAGCAGGAACAGACCCGCCAGCATCAGGCCCGGCATCAGTCCGGCCATGAACAGCCGCTCGATGGATTCCTCGACCATGATCCCGTAGATGATCATCGTGATCGATGGCGGGATCAGCAGGCCCAGCGTCCCCGCGCCCGCAAGCGTTCCCGCAATCATGCCGTCCGGATAGCCGCGCCGCTTCAACTCGGGCATGGTTATCTTGCCGACCGTCAGCAGGGTCGCGGCGGACGAGCCTGAAATCGCCGAGAACGCCGTGCAGCCCATCACGTTCACATGCAGCAGGCCGCCGGGCAGGCGTCGCAACAGCGGCGACAATCCGTTGAACAGGTTCTCGGACAGGCGAGTGCGTGCCAGGATCTCGCCCATCCAGACAAACAGTGGAAGAGACGCCAGCCCCCAAAGTGAAATGTGCGACCAGACGGTCGTGGCCATCGACGAGCCGATCGGGCGCGACGTGAACATCTCCATGGCGAAGATACCGGTGATCAGCAATGCGGCCCCGATCCAGACGCCGAAGGCCAGGCAGGCGAGCAACACCACTCCGATCAGAACGGCGGCGATGGTCGGGTCCATGGCTACGCGCCGTCCTTGTCGCCGAGCAGCCCGCCCGCTTGACGCCATCCGGCCTCGCCCGTGATGCAGAACCGGATGAGCCCATGCGCCAGCGCCACCGCGAAGATGCCGAAGCCGATGGCCGCCGGAAGCTGCGGCAGCCACAGCGGCAATCCGTCCGACCCGTCGCTGAGATCGCCGAACTCGTAGGAGAGCCGCACCATTCGCACCATGAACCACGTCAGGTACAACATCGCCCCCGTGGTGAGGGCAACGGCGATGAACTCGAAGGTCCCGCGCCCGCGTTCTGGTACCGCGCCCAGCACCAGGTCGACGCGGATGTGGCCGCCCGCGGTGAACGTGTGGGCCAGCCCGAAGGCCCCTGCTGCGGCCATCAGATATCCCGCCCCCTCGGTCAGACCGCCGACATAGATGCCGAGCAGACGCGAGACGATGCTGGTGGCAACCAGCACCGCGATGCCGACGATGGCGAGGGCTGCAATCGCGCCGCAGGCGGCGTAGAGCCTGGCGAGGGCGCGATCAAGGACGATTGCCGTGTGGCGGACCACGCCGGCCTCAGGCGGCGCGATAGGCCTCGATCACCTTGGCTCCGGCATCGCCGGCTGCCTCGGTCCACTCGGCCGTCATCTGCTCGCCGATCGCGGTCAGGCCCGCCAGCAACTCCTCGGAAGGCGGCAGCACCTGCATGCCGTTCTCCTTCATCGTCGCGATGTAGCCTGCGTTCTGGCTTTCCATCTCGTCCCAGACCGAACTCTCGGCAGCGGCGGCGGCCTCCGTCACGGCACTCTGCGTGGCGTCATCCAGCGCGGCCCAGGCATCAGCATTCACGATCACACCCGATTTCGGCAGCCAAGCGTTCACCTCGTAGTAGTAGTCGGCATAGTCCCAGATCTTCTGCCAGAGGCCGATGGCGCCCGAGGCCATCATTGACTCGGCGACACCGGTCGAGAAGGCCTGAGCGATCTCGCTCGCCTCGGTCTTGGTGGGGATCGCGCCCATCAGCTCGGCCAGACGCGTGGTCGAGCTGTCATAGGCGCGAAACTTGACGCCACTCATATCCGCGACCTTGGTCACCTCTTTCTTCGAGAACAGACCCTGTGGCGGCCAGACCGGCGCGAACAGCAACTTGAGCCCCATATCGTCCAGGGCGGCGCTGACGGCATCCTTCGACACGTCATAGAGTTTGCGCGACTGCGCACGGCTGGTGGCCAGGAACGGGATGGTGTCCAGCCCGAGCATCGGCACCTGATTGGAGTGCGCGCCCAGGAAGCGCCCGCCGATCGGAACCTGCCCCTCCCGCACCGCGCGCAGGATGTCCGAGCCCTTGTAAAGCGATCCGCCAGGGTGAACGGTGATGTCGAGTTCGCCATTGGTGCGGGCCTTCACATCCTCGGCAAAGGCGACATAGGCCACCGAGATAAAGTTGCCGGCACCATAGGCGCTGGGCATGTCCCACTTGGCCGCCGCGAAAGACAGGTTGGGGATCAAGCTCGCGGATGCGGCACCGATCACGGTGGTCGCCAGCATCTGTCGTCTGGTCGGATGGCACTTGGTCATCGTTCTCTCCCTGCTTTGCATCGCATACATCAAGCATCGACCTCGACAAGGTCGCGTGGGTGGTTCGTCAGCACCTCGCAGCCGGTCTCGGTGACACGGACGCTGTCGCTGATGGCCATCCCGAACCCGTCGCGGAACATCGTCGGGATGACGTGGAAGGTCATGTTGGGTTGCAGCACCAACGGGTCGTCTGGGCGGATCGCGTAGATGTGCCCCTCGGCCCAGTTTGGCGGGAACCCGATGCCGATCCCATAGGCGGTGCGGCTCTTGTAGTACCGGCCCAGGCCGCGGGCCTCGACCCTGCCGCGGCAGGCGGCGTCAACCTCGGCGGAGGTGATGCCCGGGCGGATCGTCGAGACGGCGGTCTCCAGCACGTCGATCAGGGCGGCGGCGGTCGCCTTTTGGGCCTCGGTCGCATGGCCGACGACGGCGGAGCGGGACATCATGGCATGATAGCGATCGACACAACCCGCGCCTTCCAGCAGGACAACGTCGCCTTTCCGGATCGTGTTGCGTTTCCAGAGCGCAAAGCACAGCTCGCTGCGCGGCCCGGTGGCGACCATGGGCGGATGGCCAATGTACTCGCTGCCCGCGGCGATGGAGCCCTGGTACAGCGCCGCGGCAAGATCGTTGTCCGTCCGGCCCGGGGCGATGGTCTGCAGGGCGTTGGCCATGCCGGCCTCGACGGCGCGGGCCGCTGCCCGCATGCGGTCCAGCTCCGCGTCGCTCTTGACCATCCGGCGGGCATCGATCCCCCCGGGAAACGGCACCAAGCGCGCGCCCATGCGCTCCGACATCCGGGCATGGTCGTGGATGTTGAGGTATCGGCTGGTTGTCTCGATCCCGATCTTTCCCGCCGTGACTGCGTTCAGATGGTCGACCAGGACGTCCACGTGATCTTCGGTGTCAAAGATCGCGACTGCGTTTCCGATGGTGGGCAGAGCCAGCGCCATGTCACGGTTGACCACCCTGGTGATGACGTCCGGCTTGCCGGTCACGGGCACGAACATGGACTGGAACGTGAAGTATCCGATGGTCTGATACCCGGTCAGCCAGAACATGTTCTCCGGGTCGAAAAGCAGCGCACCGGCGAGACCCCGCGCGGCAAGATCGCGCTGGATCATCTCCAGACGGTCCGCGTACACGGTTTCCGCGAACGCAAGTTCGCCGGGCCAGAGCCGCCGCTCGGCATCCAGGATCTCGCGCTGGCTGACCGTCAGCTCCCGCATCTCCGTCGCCCCGTCCGCAGATTCCGTCCAAGACACCTTGCACAGAACGGCCCATAGCCAAAAATATACTCTTTTTGGAATGGCCACAAAAAAAGGAATGGGCGTGAACATCCGGCAGATCGAGATCTTCAGGGCGATCATGGAAACCGGCTCGGTCACCGGCGCGGCAAAGGCGTTGTCGATTGCACAACCCTCGGTGTCCAAGCATCTGAAATCTCTCGAGCATCATCTTGGGTTCGCCTTGTTCCGGCGCGGCGGCAATCGCCTGATCGCAACTCCCGAGGGCCAGGCTCTCTTTGATCAGGTGGAGCGGGTCTACACGGGCATAGGGTTCCTCGAGGATTTCGCGGACGGCTTGCGCAACAACCAGTTTGGCGAGCTGTCGATCGCCAGCATGCCCCTTATTGCGGAGCGGTGGCTGCCGGAATGCATCGCCGGATTCATCGCGTCGCACCGGAAGGTTTCGTTCTCTCTGCCGGTGCGAAGTTCGAACTGGATCACGACGGCTGTTGCCGCCCGGCGTGTTCACCTCGGCATCGGCTTGACCCCGACCAGCCCGATCCCGGGGGTGAAGACCGTGCATCTGATGAAGCTGCCGATCGTCTGTGCGATGCAACCGGACAATCCACTGGCGGCGCATGAAGTCATTGAAGCGGACATGCTTGGCGGGCATGGCCTCATCTCGCTGCACAGCTATGACGGCAAACCGCTGATGTTCGAGAAGCTGGCGCTCGGTATCCGGTCGGGAGATGGGCGTTCGATCGAAACTTTCTCGGCCAATGTGGCCTGCGAGCTGGTTCGTCAGGGCGCCGGCCCGGCCCTTGTCGACGCCATGACGGCGTTGAACAACCGGGATGAAAGGCTGGCGATCCGGCCCTTCGAGCCGCTAGTCAACATGGACATCTGCATCATGACACCCGAGCATTGGCCGCTGTCGCGATTGGCCCGTCGCGTGATGGAGCTGATGCGCACGACCGCTCAGGAAACCACACGGAGCCTATCGGCAAAGTTTCCTGAGAGCGGCTGACAACGCGCTCGCACCCGCATGGGCCAGAGACCGGTCATGCAGGCCAAATCGGGGGGTCAGGAGGTGCGCGTGCCTCGATGATCCCTTCTCCTGAGAGCACCGACAGATGCTGTTGCTGGATGATCGCTTCAGCAATGAGGCATCGCTCGAGCTGAAGAGACGCCCTGCACTTTGAAGGAAAGCTTGCCTGCTTGGAGCGCCCTCAAACGCAACGCAGCAGTGCCGCATCAGAGCGTTCCCGCGTCGGTGCGGCGTCGCGTGCCACGCCAAAATACTCAGATGAATCAGAAAGATATCGGGTTCTTGCGGGATGAGTGCATCTCTTGTGACCATCGGTCTGTAGCAACCGTCACTGGAGTTTTGCAATGCCCTCGTGCAACCATGCGGGTTCTGATTGCAAAGGCTAGGCGGTAAATTTTGCCGTGATCACCACAGCCGGCCCTTTTTCGCGCACCTCCGGGTGCAAGCCGGCGCGCGGTGACCAGCGACTCGATTTTAGAACGCTATTCAGGAATGAAAAATGTCTGTTCTTACAAACAAGTCCATCGAGCGTATCGGTGGGATCTCGAACACCGGCGGCTTGAAAACTCCGGGTGAGAAAAAGTCGATCACGGAGAGCAACCTCGAGGAGCTGCTCGATCACCTCAACAGGGATGGGGATTCCTGGTCTTACACGGACCTGGATGTGGCATTCCCGCAATCGGTCAACCAGCTCGATCCTGACGACATCGGCACCTACACCCTTCCGAAAGCCGAGGGTCTTGTGGCGTTCGATGCCTTCAACGCGGAGCAGCAGGCCGCTGCCGAGGCAGCGCTGCAGCTTTGGGAAGACATCTCGGGTCTGACCTTCTCGGTTGTCGCTCCCGGCGAGGCCGCGGACGTCTACTTCTTCGGCCGAGAATCCGAAGACTACCCGGACGGCTCCGGAATCGCGGGACAATCGACCGGAGTCGACGAGGAGGATGGCAGCAAGATCACCATCAACACAGCCAAGTCCGCATGGACGAACATGGGCATCGGTGATTCCGGCTTCAACACCCTGATCCACGAGATCGGACACACGATCGGGTTCGATCATCCGGGTGATTATGACGGCGGCGACGGCGCGACCTATGAAGAAGATGCCGAGTACATTCAGGACACTGACAAGTACACCGTCATGTCGTACTTCGACGCCAACAACAACGATGCATCGGACTCCAGCGGTCTGGTGATGACGCCGCGCACCCATGACATCTGGACGGCGCAGCACCTGTACGGCGCGAACTGGGACACCCGCACGGACGATACGACCTACGGGTTCGAAGTCAGTGCCGGCCTCGAAGACGGCGTGTTCGACTTCAACAACTATGTGTTCGCAGATGCGCCCCACCTGACGATCTGGGACGCGGATGGCATCGACACACTCAACCTGCTGGGCGACTTCAATGAGGTCGAGGTCGATCTCAACCCGGGCGCCTTCTCGTCGGTGCTGGGGGGGGTCAACAACCTCTCGCTTGCGCTGCCGCCGCCTGAGGTGACCCCGGCTGGCAAGAACTACTACATCGAGAACGCCAGAGGCAGCTGGTACAACGACGTCCTGAAGGGCAACGCGACAGCGAACGTGCTCGAAGGTATGAGCGGGAACGACACGCTCGAAGGCCGTGCAGGCAGCGACACGCTCATCGGAGGTAGCGGCGACGATACCCTCGATGGTGGTGCTGGCAGTGACACGGCCGACTACAGCGACTCCGATGATGCAATGACCATCAACCTGACGCTCGGCACCGCGACGGACAACGAGCTCGAGGATGATGTCCTGATTTCGATCGAGGCGGTGCAGGGCGGTGGCGGAAACGACGTGATCATCGGAAACCACTCCAACAACCTGCTGAAGGGCGGTGCCGGCTGGGACGAGATCTCCGCTGTTGCCGGCATCAACTCGCTGCTCGGCGAGGAGGGCAATGACCGTCTGAAGAGCGGTAACTTTACCGATGTGCTCAACGGCGGGTCCGGCATGGACACGGCCGTCTACGACTCGAGCCCGTTCGGCGTGCAGGTCGATCTCGCGATTGCCGGGCAGCAGAACACCGGTGGTGCCGGGTTTGACACACTGATCTCGATCGAACGGCTCGAAGGCTCGACGCTTGACGATGTGCTCAAGGGTGACGACTGGCACAACATCCTCAAAGGGCACAATGGCGACGATGTTATCGAGGGCCGCGAGGGCAACGACCTGCTGTACGGCGGCTTCGGGAACGACGAGCTCGAGGGCGGTGAGGGCGACGACCACTTGATCGGCGGCGACGGCGAAGACACGGCCAGCTACTACCACGCGACCGGTGGTGTCTTCGTGAGCCTCGGTGCTGCAGGTGCCGTCAACACGATCAGTGCTGGTCTCGATGTCTACAACAGCATCGAGAACGTCGAGGGCTCGTTCCATGATGACGCGATCTATGGAGATGCGCAGAACAACCGCATCTTCTCGGGCAACGGGTCTGACTTCGTCTCCGGAGGCGGCGGTGCCGATGAGATCAACGCCGGCAGCGGCAACGACATCATCGCCGGCGGCGCCAGCAACGACGTGATGAACGGCGGTGCGGGCATCGACTGGGTCTTATTCTTCTCAGGGGCAGGCATCCAGGTCGATCTGAGCGAGGAACTTCAGTGGACTGGTGAAGGCAGCGACACGATCAAGAACATCGAGAACGCCCGCGGTTGGATGGGCGATGATGAACTGCGTGGCGATGCCGGTGCCAACCATCTGATGGGGCTGTCCGGCGATGACCTGATCGTTGGCGGTGGCGGCGAAGACGTCCTCGAAGGCGGGCTCGGCGACGACACCATCTATGTCGGTACCGATGAGCCGTTCGATCCGGTCGGAGACTTCGACGAAGCCGTCGCAGGAGCGTCATCTGCTCGGGAGTCCGAGCCCCTGTTCGTCGCAAACGAAACCACCAGCGGTGGCGGCATGCAGGTCGTTGCCGGCATGCAAACCGTGGGCGGTCTGAAGACGGACGGCCCCACGCGCGGCGGTGGCGGCATGTCCCCGTTCGACGAGTATGCAGGCGAGCCAGGCTCTGGCCCGGACGTCATCATATTCCAGAACAACTGGGGCAACGATGAGGTCTACGGCTTCTACTCGGATGGCGACAAGCTCGACTTCTCGAGCGTGAACGGTGTCAACGGGATTGTGCACCTCAGCATCGGCAACACAGCGGATGGCGTGCTGATTTCCTACGGGGACGACAGTGTGCTGCTGCACGATGTCGTGCAGGCCGAGCTCAGCGACAGCGACTTCATCTTCTAGTCGATCAGGGTGTCGCGCCAAGGCGCGGCACCCGCCGTTCTGGACGATTTTGACGTGGGTATTGGACAGGTTCCGGCGCGAACGACAGGCGTCGCTTTGCGGAGGTGTGATTACAGGAGCGTGCTTTCGTCCTCGATCTCGCGGTACGCGGTCTCGATCATCATTTCGGACAGACCGTCATAGGCCCGGCGCCACGCACGACGCGCATCATCGGTGTAGGCGTCCTCCAGAACGTTCTGCATCATGGCGTCGAGAGCATCGCCGACCTGAGCATAGTGCTCGGGTTTGACGCCGTAAGCGAGATGACGCAAAGCCAAGTCTTCCACAATCGGCGCGAGTGCGGTAGCATTGTGGAGCTGAGATACAACCAGACCGAGCGTGCTCATTAGCTTGGTCACCTGGACGGGCATGTCCACGATGAACATGTCGCGCGTCTCCGGTGCCAGTTCGAACAATCGTTCGTAGAAAATCTCCCCCGCGCGCTGCTGGTCGGTTGTGAGCCTCAGATAGGTCTCCCGAATTACGTCAATCTCTTCCTGGTGCATGTTCATTTTTGTACTCGAGAGGCTTCGGAACTTGGCTCGGTAAAATTCTGCAGCGCTGGCGTTTGCGTGCACACTTTGGATGACAATAAACCACGATATAGTAGGAGTTTGAAGGTGAGAAGACGTACTGCTGAATGCCGTGCTTGCGAGAATGCATCTAGACGGGCGGTGCCACGATGTCGCTGAACTGGGATGATTTGAAGGTGTTGCTGGCCGTGACACGGTCAGGCTCACTGACACGGGCATCTGCTTTGCTGGGGGTGGACCAATCGACCACAAGCCGCCGCCTCACGGCGCTTGAAGCCGCGCTCGGCACGACATTGTTCGTTCGCTCGAAGACCGGTATCAGACCGACCGAGTTGGGCGAGAAGCTCGTGATGCACGCGCTCGAGGTCGAACGACGGACCGAGCGAATGGCCGAAGTGGCCTCTTCGCCTGCCACGGAGCCGACCGGAACCGTGCGGCTCGTCGGCAATCACTGGGTCATCGAGTGGATCGCCACGCAGGTGCTCCCCCAGTTTCTCGCGCGCAATCCCCGGCTCATCGTGCGCCTGGTGACGACGCCACCCGTCGTGCAGGCGCGTGGTGATGCCACAATCTCGCTCTGGTTCGAGACCCAGCCGCAACCCGGAGAATTCGCCATCAAGCTCGCCGAGGTTCCCTTTGCCATGTACGCTCCGAAAGGCAAGGACCCTGACGCGCTCGACTGGATCTCGTTCTTTGATGAGGACGCGCCACGGCGCGCACCGGTGCGTGTTCTCGAGAAAGCAAGAAAGCGTGGAGACGTCGTCCGCGTCACGGGAACCGATGCGCGTCTGGTCGCGGCGACCGTGCGGGCCGGTGCCGGCAAAGGGCTTCTGCCCATGTGTCTCATGCAGAACGATGCCACCGTAATGCGCCTTTCCGGTCCCGAGCCCGATCTCGTGCGCACACTGCATCTGCACACCCATCCCGACACGGTTCAGAGCCTGCGCGTGCAGACGGTGATCCGGTGGCTCAGGGAAGTGTCGGGCGCTCTCTTCAACGCCGGTGCACCGGTCGAGATGCATCGCCCGGCCCGTGCGCAGAACGGCAGGTAGCACGCGTCTGCGCACGCCGATCGCCGCGCGTGCCAGGGCAGCTTTGTGATGTCCAGGCGTGGCCGCGCCTGGGCTTTCCCAAAGAATTTCTGCGACCCGCACAACCTCGATACACAAGCGCAACAAAGCGTTACCGAGGCGCAACAAGATCGCGGGTTCGGGACATCCTGCTGAAAACTCACGGCTTCATAGTTCCTTCCATCGCAACCGCCGGCACACGGAACCCGGCACACGGAGTGGAAGGAAAGAACAATGTCCACGAACTTTACTTTCTCGAGCCGGCAGGGCGGAAACCTTTGGACCAGCCCTTCGACCCAGTACCTCAACGGCAACTACACCGGCACCAACGGCAATGACGATGTATCTTTTGGCGGCGGGAACGGCGTGGTGGACACGCTTGGCGGCCATGACACCGTGGAGATCAGCGGGTCTGGACTCTACGATGTCGATCTGGGCGCCGGCAACGACAAGCTCACAATCAGCGGCAGCGGCCTGGTTTATGCAGATGGCGGTACCGGCTTCGACTGGTTCTACGTCAAGAGCTTTGGAGATCACAATCTGGACGGCGGTGCCAACCACGACCGGATCTCGTTCTCCCAACTCTCGGGAACCGGTGTTCATATCGAGAAAACCGGTGCGAACTCGGGTCTGGCCCGGTCCCGCTCTGACACCGGCAATCTTGGCGCAGATGCCGTGACATTCGCATCCATGGAGTATGTCTACGGAAGCGATTTCAAGGATGAATTCGTCGGATCGAACGCCGCGGACTGGTTTTCGAGCGGCGACGGTTCCGATCGCTTCGAGGGCAGAGCTGGAAACGACTATTTCATCAGCACCGGCGGCACCAATGTCGCGACTATGGGTGCCGACGACGACGTTGCATATGGTGGCGACGGCACGGACGTCTTCTTCGGAGGCAACGGCAAAGACAGGCTGCACGGCGGCGAAGGAGATGACAACCTCCAGGGGGATGATGGCGACGACTATCTGAGCGGCGGTGGCGGCAATGACGACATCGAAGCCGGTGCCGGAGCGGACCGTGTGTTCGGTGGCAGCGGAGACGACATGGTCGTCGCTGTGAACGGAGGTGTGCAGGACAATGGTGACGACCACTTCGACGGTGGCGCGCATGAAGGCTACCTGTCCCACGATCCCGTCTGGGGCGATATGCTCACATATGTGCTCTCGAGTGGTGGTGTTGAAATCAATGCCGAAACCGGGAAGGCGCACGGACTGGATGCGTCCTCTGCCCATCTGGGAACGGACAGCTTCGTGAACTTCGAAACCTATATCGGCTCGCAGCACAACGACCGTTTTATCGCGGATCATCTGGAACGCGTGAAGTTCGAGGGCAAAGCCGGCAACGACGTGGTGTTCTCGAAGATCGCAACCCTTCATCTCGAAGGTGACGAGGGCATCGACACGATCAACTTCTCCCACATCGATGCGCGGGTCGACGTCGATCTCGAGGAGGAAGTCGCATCCATCTACAACACAACCTCGGGCAACAAGGTGGCGACACAGCAGATCATCGAGTTCGAGAACGTTGTCGGCTCGACCGGCAATGACACGATTATCGGCAACGATGACGCCAACCGGATCGAAGGTGGAGACGGTGCCGACATCCTGATCGGTGAAGGCGGTGCTGACCGGTTCATTTTCCGCGGTGGCGACGAGTACTTCTATGACCGGATCCTGGACTTCCAGTCCGGCACAGACAAGCTCGTCCTGCGCGACATGCAAACTACGAACGGGGATGCGATCAACGACTTCGATGTGCTCGACAGCAACGGCGACGGGGTGCTGAGCAATGGCGACGACGCGTTTTATTCCTGGCAGGGCACCGGGTACCTGATGAGCTATTCGAGCATCATCGAGCTGAACAACGTCAGCGTCCTCGAAGAGAACGATGTCTTGATTTTCTGAGGTGCTTCGTCGCGGGCCATCTGGTCCCAGACGAAGGCACAGCGCAGAGCCGGAGGCGGATGTCGAGAGCATCCGCCTCCGGACGAATTCCAGTCACGCCGTGCGGCGCGCCCGTTTCGGCCGACCCCGGTCTGGCGCACGGGCATAGCCGGCACCTGTTCCGAGCACCTAGGCGGCTTCGCTCCGGCACAGGCAACTGGCGCGCACAGGGATGTCGGCACGGGCGATCGCCTGATCCAGAAGCCCCTTGATGTGGGCCTTCTCCAGAGTTTCTCCCCGGCGCTCGAGGCATTCGTGCAATCCGTGCAGGGCCCAAACGTTGCGGGGGTGCTGACTGGGGCGCGGCAACTTGCCGTCCAGTCCCAGATCGGCGCGGTAGACAGCCTCGGCTTCCTGGTGTTCACCGGCCTCCATGAGCAGCGCACCAAGTGCATGGCGCGTTGGCTGGGGCCAGGACCAGGGCTCTTCATACATCAGGCCGTCGTCAAGAGAGACGGCATTGCGCAGATGGTCCAGCCCCTCTTCACGCCGACCCGCCTTGAAGGCGATCTCGCCCAGCATCATCTGCTCGGCCACCGCGAGGACGTTGCGTGCGGAATTGTTGAACAGCATGCGCTCCTCGGGCACCGTGGCGTAGGCGGCGTCAAAGGCCGCTTTCGCCGTCTCTGCCTCCTCATGCCGGCCAAGATTGGCCAGAGCGACCGCGCGGGCATAGAGGATGAGGGCGTTGGTGGTGGTGTAGAGTTCTTTGTCTTCCGGCAGTTCAAGGTCCAGGATCTCGGACCACATGCCGAACCGGACATAGACGTGCGGCAGGGCCGCCACGAACGTCTCGAAGAGGTCCGGGTAGACCCGCACGACCTCGTCGGGAACTTCGGCGCGCAGCCGGACCGCGGCGTCGATCGCCTCGGCTTTGTTCCCGAGGAACATACCACCGTACAATGCGAAGTGCAGGTTGTGGATGCGATACAGCGCATAGAAGTTCGCGGCACCGGCATGGGACTTGAACTTGGCATCCACCTGCGCTGCGGCGAGGTTGCGGGACAGCACGTTCTGGTAGTCGCCGCAGAGAACGTCGATATGCGTTGCCATGTGCACGAGATGTCCGGCGTCCGGTACGAGACCGTTCAGCCGATCTCCATGGCGCAGCGCGCGTTCGGGGTGCGGAGACATTTCCATCAGGTGAACATACATGTGCAGCAGGCCGGGATGGTCCCAGGCACCGGACGTCTCGTTGAAGGCGCGCTCGAGAACGCCCATTGCCTCGACCGTCGATGCTTCGGGGTTCGGGATGCCCTTGTGAAAGTCCCAAAGCTGCCAGGGCGTGCGGTTCATCATCGCTTCCGCGTAGACAAACGCGACGTCCAGATCGTCCGGATGAGCGTCGTAGACCGGTTTCATTGCCGCCGCGAAACCGTCGTTGAAGGGCTGGTAGTCTTCGATCCCGGGGTCCTCGGGGTAGCGCGATGCCAGCGCGTCGAGCAGTGCCCGCTCGACCGGTGCAGCGGATTCGATCGCCAGGCCTGCGGTCAGAGCCGCATGGGCGCGCTGGAGCGCAGGCGCTTTTTCGTCCGGCGTGAACACCTCCCACGGCTTGTTGTAGTTCGGGCCAATCGCGTAGGCGATGCCCCAGTGCGCCAGTGCGCACGCCGGATCAGCCTCCAGTACCTTTTCGAAGCACACGATCGCTTCCTCGTGGTTGTAGGCGAACAACCATACGAGACCACGATCAAACCACTTCTGCGCTTCGGGTACGCCGCTCGTCTGGCGGCTGTAGCTGCCAAGATCAAAATAGTCGGTCATGAAATCCTCCCTGTTTCCCACGCAAGAATACCATCGCGGGATGTCGCTTTGGAGACGATTCCTCTGCCCTGAGGCGGTCTCGCGAGGCGTCAAAAGCACCCAGTTTCAGGCGTGGCAGCCGGCCGGCCCGTTCGCGGGGTGCGCTGGTGCAGACAGGAGCGGCCAGCGTCGACAATGGCGCTCGAAGCGCTCCGTCCGTCAAGGCTTCAGCGTCGATGGGCCCTGTTCGTCTGCTTGCAAGATGAAGATGCCAGGGAGGGTGGGGTCCCGATCACAGCAGACGGTCGGCACTCCGCTTAAACGGATTGTGGCAGGTCTCCGGCGGAAAGCGGCACTTGTTCCGCCTCACGCCGGCCAGTCGGCCGCCTGCATCTCGGCGAGCCGCGAGGCGGTGCGGGCAAACTCGAACTTGCCCTCGCCTTCCTCGTAGATCTGCTCCGGGTCCGCATCGGCAGAGCAGTAGAACTTCACCTTTGCCTCGTAGAACGCGTCGATCAGCGTCACGAAACGCTTCGCTTCGTTGTTCTTGCTGATCCCGAGCTTGGGGATGTCGTCGAGGAAGAATGCACGGAACTGCTCGGCGATGGCGAGATAGTCCGCAGGTCCTAGCGGTTTGGCGCAGAGATCATCGAAGCTGGCGCGTCCCACTTCTTCAACGGTCTCCGGGATGACGATGCGCCGCCCGCGGATCGAGATCGTGAGCGGCGATGCGCTGTCCCCGCCCGTTTCCTCCGCCCAGGCGGCATCCATGCCGGCCCGCGCCGAGCGCCCGAGCGGCGAAAAGTAGACCCGGCCTCCCTCGGCGCGGCCTTGTCGGTAGTCGGTCGAACTGTCCAGTTCGTGCACGTCGACCCGGTCTTTCAGCAAATCGATGAAAGGCAGGAACAGATCCCGGTTCAGGCCATCCTTGTAGAGGTCGTCGGGCGGTCTGTTGGATGTGGCCACAACCACGACGCCCCGCCTGAACAAGGCCTCGAACAAGCGGCCGAGGATCATCGCGTCGGTGATGTCCGAGACCTGCATCTCGTCGAAGCACAGCAGCGTGGCGGTCTCCGCCACCTCATCCGCGACGATGCGGATCGGATCGGAGACGTTGGATTCGCGGGCGATGTGAACGCCGACATGGATCTCCTGCATGAAGCCGTGAAAGTGGACCCTGCGTTTCGGCGTCACCGGTGCACCGTCAAAGAAGAGATCCATGAGCATCGATTTGCCCCGCCCGACCCCGCCGTAGAGGTAGAGCCCGGTCAGCACCTTGTCCTGCTTGGCCGCCTTGCGCCCGAAGCCAAGCCAGCCGAGAGCGACTTTCTTGCCCTCGCTCGGGTCGTAGTTGCCGAGCCGCATGTGCAGCAGCTGCAGTTTCTCGACGGCGGCACGCTGCTCCGGATCGGCGCGCAGTTCGCCGCTCGAGATCAGCGCGCGATAGCGCGACATCGGCCCGTCGATCATGTAGCCCCGCGGGGAGTGGTTCGAAGACGTCCTTGCATACGCCGTCGCGGTGCCCGCCCTCAAGTCCCGCCATCAACATCAGCAGCGCTTTCGTTCCGCGTCACGAAAAATCATTTGACGGTGTCGCGCGTTCACCCGGATGGTGCGCCGGAAGGAGAGCCCCATGCGCCTGTCCAACACCACCATCATTGTCGCGGCTGGGGCGCTGGTGCTCTCGCTGAGTTTCGGCGTGCGTTCCGTGTTCGGCGTGGCGCTGGACCCGATCTCGGAAACCCATGGCTGGCCGCGCGAGGTCTTCTCGCTCAGCCTCGCGATCAACAACCTCGTCTGGGGCCTTGGTCAGCCCTTTTTCGGCTGGATCGGTGACCGCTTCGGCGATCGCCGTGCGCTGACCCTCGGCTTCGTGCTCTACGTGGCCGGTATGGTGGTCACGATCCTCGGCCAGTCGCCGCTCGCGATGCATGCGGGCGCGGGACTGCTGGTCGGGCTTGGCATCTCGGGCACCGCTTTCGGAGTCATTTTGCCGGTCGTCGCGAGAGCCGTGCCCGAGGCGCGCCGCTCGCAGGCGCTCGGGCTGACCGCCGCCTTCGGCACGATCGGGCAAATGGTGATGCCGGCGCTATCCGGTGTGCTCGTCGACGCGTTCGGCTGGCAGGCGATGCTCTGGATCATGACCGCGATGCTGATCCCGATGGTGTTCTGCATTCCGCTCCTCGGTCAGAGCAGCGCGCAGAACGCCGAGGACACCAGCGAAACCCTCCCGACCGGGGTGATGCTGCGCCGCGCCTTCGGGCACTCGTCCTACACTCTGCTGACCCTGGGCTTTTTCGTCTGTGGCTTCCACGTGGCGTTCATCTCGGCCCACTTTCCGGCCTTTGTCGCAGAGGTCTGCGCGACCCCGGAGGGCCCGGCGACCGAACTGGGCGCATTGACGCTCTCGATCGTCGGGATGGCGAACTTTATCGGCACGCTGGCCGCCGGACAACTCGGCGCCCGCTTTCCGAAGCCCTATGTTCTGGCATCGATCTATGCGCTGCGCGCCGTGGTGATCGTCGTCTTCATCTCACTGCCGTTCTCTCCGACCTCAGTCGTCATTTTCGCGTTTGCCATGGGGATTCTCTGGCTCTCGACGGTGCCGCTGACCAGCGCTCTCGTTGCCACCATGTTCGGGCCGAAATACATGGGGACGCTCTATGGCATTGTCTTTGTGAGCCACCAGATCGGCAGCTTCATCGGCGTCTATCTGGGCGGACGCGTCTACGACCTCTACGGCAATTACGACATGATCTGGTACGCGTCGATCGCTCTTGGCATTTTCTCGGCCATCGTGCACCTGCCCGTGCGCGACAGACCATGGGTCGCCCAGCCGGCCTGAGGGCATACGGGACTTGACGCGAATCCGTGATGCGCGGGACAATCAGACAATTGAAGTCTGGAGTTTTCATATGTCTGATTCCGACCTCTTGGGCTGGTTGGCCGGAGCTTTTGTGGTTGCCACGTTTTACGCCGACGATGCAGTGATTTTGCGTGCACTCGCGATCGTCTCGAACATTCTCTTCATCATCTATGCGCTGACCGAGGCGCTGATGCCCGTGATGGTCCTGCACGGCATTCTGCTGCCGTTGAACGCCGTCCGGCTCCGGCAGTTGTCGCTCAACCGGCGTGAGTGAGAGCGCGCTGTCCCGGGCACGCCCTCACCCCTTTGGTCAGGCGCTGCGGATCTCGATCTTGTGGGCACCGTTCTGTGCGGCGCGCCGCGGTATCGAGAGCTTCAGAACGCCATCGACCGCGCGTGCGTCGATGCTGTCTCCCTGGGCGTCTGGCGGCAGGCGAAAGCTGCGCTGGAAGGCGCCGTACTGACGCTCGCAGAAGTAGACGTTGTCCTTCTTCTCCTCGCGGTTTGTTCGTTTCTCTCCCTTGATCGTCAGAACATTGTCCTGGAGCGTGATGTCGATGTCGGCGAGCTGGACGCCCGGGATCTCGAGCGCAATCTGATAGGCATCGTTGTCCGAGGACGCCTCGGACGGCGGTGCAAACCAGTCGGCCACCTGACGCCCGAACGTGCGGAACGGCTCGTAGAGCTGCGGCCAGAAACCGCTGGTGTGCGATGTTTCAACCATGATCGGTCCCTCCGTGTCCAATGTCTGTGACGGGCCGATCATAGAATCAGGGCGCCCGCCCGCATTGACCTGCGTCAAAGGCGGCGCTCGAGGCGAAAGATGTCTCTGATTTCGACGCCACCCACGCCGAGATATGGCACATCCCTGTCGAGCCCCTTGAGCCGCCGGACGTCAGCAAAGCCGCCGATCCTGCAATCGGTGAGATGAAACCCACGGCGCTGGTAGAAGCGCAGCGCGTCCAGATTGTCGTTTGTGGTCTCCACTGCAATGGATCGGGCGCCTTCGTCCTTCGCAATCGCGACAAGGTCTTCAACGAGCGCAGTGCCCACGCCTTGCCCGGGGATCAACGCGCGGATCGCCAGAAGCTCGACCTGAGAACCCTTTGCGTGCACCGCGAACCCTGCGCGCGCGCCGTCACGCACGGCTATCCTTGCCGGGTGAGCGCGCAGGTCAACGAGCGATCCGTTGCACGCAACGACCGGACCGCCGAGCGCCTTGCTCTCCTCGGTGATCCAGCTTGCGTCTTCCGGTCCGTTGTCGCGCAGAGACAGCATTTCCGAGGCCCAGGCGGATTTGACAGAACGCCTGCATCGCCGTATATGCCCGCCATCCCGGGAGTCGAGTGCTTCCGGTCCCGGACGGGTCCGGGATCGCCGCCGGTCAGTGCGTTTGCACCCACCGGCGTAAAAACCGTTGGAGGCTTCGCATGTTTGAATCGCTGTCAGACCGCCTGTCGGGTGTGCTCACCAAGCTCACCGGCAAGGGGGCGCTCAGCGAAGACGATGTGCGCACGGCATTGCGCGAAGTGCGCGTCGCCTTGCTCGAGGCCGATGTGTCGCTGCCTGTGGTGCGCAGCTTCGTCAGCAAGCTTCAGGAGAAGGCGACCGGGCAGGCGGTGCTCAAATCCGTCACGCCGGGCCAGATGGTCGTGAAGATCGTGCATGACGAGCTCATCTCGATGCTTGCGGGCGATGATCCGGAGCCGGGGCGTCTGAAGATCGACACACCACCGGCGACAATCCTGATGGTGGGCCTGCAGGGGTCCGGCAAGACGACGACGACAGCCAAGCTCGCACGCCGGATCACCAGCCGGGACGGAAAGCGCGTATTGATGGCCTCGCTGGACACGCGTCGTCCCGCGGCGATGGAGCAGCTTGCGGTCCTCGGCCAGCAGATCGGGGTGGAAACGCTGCCGATCGTCGCCGGTCAGGATGCCGTCGGCATTGCCAAGCGCGCCAAGCAGCAGGCGACGCTGGGCGGCTATGACGTCGTGATGCTGGACACCGCCGGGCGCCTCTCGATCGACGACGAGCTGATGGGCGAGGTCGAGGCCGTCCGGGATTTCGCCAAGCCCAACGAGACGTTGCTGGTGGTCGATGGCCTGACCGGTCAGGACGCGGTCGCCACCGCCGAGAACTTCGATGGGCGTATCGGCATCTCGGGCGTCGTGCTGACCCGCATGGACGGCGACGGGCGCGGCGGTGCGGCGCTCTCGATGCGCGCCGTCACGGGCAAGCCGATCCGCTTCGTGGGTCTTGGCGAGAAGATGGACGCCATCGAGGAGTTCCACGCGGAACGGGTCGCCGGCCGCATCCTCGGCATGGGCGACATTGTCAGCCTCGTCGAGAAGGCACAGGAGACGCTCGAGGCCGAACAGGCAGAACGCATGATGAAGCGGTTCCAGAAGGGCCGCTTCGACATGAATGATCTGAAGATGCAGCTCGAGCAGATGATGAAGCTCGGCGGCATGTCCGGGATCATGGGGATGCTGCCGGGCATGAACAAACTGCAAAAGCAGATGGAAGAGGCCAATCTCGACGATCGGGTGATCAAGCGGCAGGTCGCGCTGATCCAGTCGATGACCAAAGAGGAACGCCGCCATCCCGAGTTGCTGAAGGCCAGCCGCAAGGAGCGCATCGCCAAGGGGGCAGGGATGGAGGTGCAGGACGTCAACCGTCTCCTGAAGATGCACCGCCAGACTTCGGACATGATGAAGAAGGTCGGCAAGATGGGCAAGAAAGGCCTGATGCGCGGCGGCCTCGGCGCTCTCATGGGCAAGGGCGGCATGCCGCCGGGGATGGGTGGCATGGGCGGCATGGGGGGGCCCGGGATCCCCTCGGCACCGCCCGCTGGCGGTCCTGCGCTGCCGCCGGGACTGCCCGGACTGGGCGGCCCACCGGGCAGCCTGCCGCTGCCGCCGGGGCTCTCGGGGTTCGGCAAGAAGAAATGAGCCCGCCTGTCCTGCATACCGGGCGGTTGCGGCTGGAGCCGGCCGAGCCGAGGCATCTCGCGGCCTATCTGGCGTACTATGCGATCCCGAATGACTTGCCGGGAAGCTATCGTGCGCCCCGTCCGCGCGACGAGGTCGAGGGCCTGCTCGAACGCGATATTGCCGAATGGCAGCGCAACGGTTTCGGCATGTTCGTGCTGAGCCGAAAGGACACCGGCGCCTTCGTTGGCGGCGCGGGGATCGCGCATCCCGCAGACTGGCCCCGTCACGAGCTCACATGGTGGCTCATGCCCGAAGCACAGGGGACCGGTTTCGCCACCGAGGCGAGCCGGGCGATCATCTCGTGGGCCTTTGGCGTGCTCGGCTGGCCGGTGGTCGAAACACACATGCGCGACGAGAACCTGCCTGCCCGGCGCTTGGCCCAGCGTCTTGGTGGTCAGGTCATCGCCCGGCAGACCTTTCCCGACGGGGTGACGCGCGACGTGTTCGCGCTGCCGCGGGTCGATGAGGTGGTCTCATGAGCCTCGTCACCTTTGCAGTGCCGACGCTCGAGACCGAGCGGCTGCGCTTTCGCGCCCCCTCCATCGACGACTTCGACGACGAGGTCGCGTTCTACGCCACCGAACGCTCCAGAGGCTTGGGAGGGCCGAAACCGGCCGACGAGGTTTGGAATGTGCTGACCGCTCGGATCGGTCACTGGGTGATGCGTGGCTATGGCCTCTGGGCGCTTGATGACAAGCAAACCGGGCGCTACGCGGGTCGTGCCGGGCTTCTGAACCCTCGTGGCTGGCCTGAGCCCGAGATTGGCTGGACGCTGATGGGGCATGCGGAGGGCAGGGGCTTGGCCTATGAGGCGGTGCTCGCGATCCGCGCATTCGCCTACAGCACCCTCGAGTGGACCACGGCGATCAGTCTGATTGCCGAGGACAACGAACGCTCCATGGCGCTTGCACAACGTCTGGGATGCGTGCGTGACGGCTTCTTCAAGCATGCGACCTATGGCGACGTGCCGGTCTGGCGCCATCCCGGACCGGAGGCGCTGGGATGAACGCGCCCCTGATCGAAACCGACCGGCTGATCCTGCGCGGTCCGGGCCTGCAGGACTTCGAGCCGCTCTGTGCCTTCTACGCCTCCGATCGGTCGCGCTTCGTCGGTGGTCCTCTGGATGCCGAGCAGGCCTGGCGGATGCTGGCCACCGAGATCGGCCACTGGTCGCTGCGCGGGTATGGCCGGTTCGGAATAGAAGAGCGGGCGAGCGGCGCAACCGTCGGTCTCATCGGCCCGTGGAACCCGGAAGGCTGGCCCGAGCCGGAAATCGGCTGGGACCTGATGAACGGGTTCGAGGGAAAGGGCTATGCCACCGAGGCCGCACGTGCGGCGCTCGACTACGCGTTCTCGGTGCTGGGCTGGACCACTGCGATCAGCCTGGTCGCCAAAGAAAACGACAGCTCGCGTCGGGTGGCCGAGCGTCTGGGGGCTTCGCATGATGGCGAGTTCACGCATGTGCGCCATGGTCTGATGGACGTGATGCGCCACCGCGCACCGGCAGCCGGGGGTGTGTCATGAACGGCCCCACGATCGAAACCGAACGCCTCGTTCTGCGGCGCCCCGACCCCAAGGACGCCGACGGCTATGTCGACTTCTTCCTCTCGGACCGGGCGTGCTTTGTCGGTCAGACTCCTCGGCGGCACAGGGCATGGGTCTACTTCGCCGGGGAGATCGGTCATTGGGAGATTCGTGGCTGGGGCATGTTCGCCGTGACGATGAAGGGTGAAGACACCTGTATCGGTGTCGTTGGGCCGAGCTTCCCGGATGGCTGGCCCGAGCACGAACTCGGATGGCTTCTTTGGCCGACCGCGGAGGGCAAGGGCATCGGGTTCGAGGCCGCTTGTGCCGCGCGCCGCTATGCCTATGAGAACCTCGGCTGGAAGACGGCGGTCTCGTATGTCGACCGGCGCAACACCCGCTCGATCCGACTGGCGGAACGGCTCGGCTGCACCATCGATGACACCGCGTCCGGGATCGACCCCGAGGACTTCGTCTACCGTCATCCGGCTCCGGAGGTGCTGACGTGAACGCGCGGGGCCATATGCAGGATCGGTGCATAGACTGTGCATGGGATGTGCATGCGTTTTTCACGGCAATTGGGGGGATCGGATGAACGACGATGCGGCCCGTGCCGATGCGCTGCTCGCGGACCTGCGCAAGTCCATCGACAATCTCGATGCGGTGCTGGTCCACACGCTGGCCGAGCGGTTTCGCTGCACCCAGAATGTGGGCCGGCTCAAGGCAGCGCACGCGCTCCCGCCCGCCGACCCAGACCGCGAGGCGCGTCAGATCGAACGGCTCGAGCGGCTCTGTGCCGACAGCGGGCTCGATCCGGAATTCGCGCGGAAATTCATGCGCTTCATCGTCGATGAAGTGATCCGTCACCATCAGCAGATGCAGAAGTAGGACCGGCGAGGCCGGCCTGACCAAAGGAGACTGAACAATGGCAATGAAAATCAGACTGGCCCGTGGCGGCTCGAAGAAGCGACCGTTCTACCGGATCGTCGCAGCCGACAGCCGCATGCCGCGCGATGGACGGTTCATAGAGAAGCTTGGCACCTATAACCCGTTGCTACCAAAGGATTCTGAAGAGCGCGTCAAGATGGACCTCGAGCGGGTCCAGCACTGGCTCAACCTTGGTGCACAGCCGACGGACCGGATCCAGCGGATGCTTGAGGCGGCGGGCGTGCGCCCGGCAAAGGTGCGCAGCAATCCCAAGAAGGGTGAGCCCGGCGACAAAGCCAAGAAACGTGCTGAGGAGAAGGCGGCCAAGACTGCTGCGGCTGAGGCGCCTGCCGAAGAACCCGCAACGCAAGCCGCTGAGGAATAGCGAAGTTCGTCGTCCGCATCGGTCTTCCGCCTGTCACATCCGAAGAAACGATGCTTCCGGTGTGCGGCGCGCAGAGACGGTGGAGGGTCGTTGATGAAGGCATTTTCACCCGGGTTTCAGTGCGAGTTGTCCGACCTGATGCGTTGGCGGCGCGATGTGCGCCGGTTCCGCACCGAACCCGTCGACGGGTGCCTGATTGACGAGTGTCTCGCGGCGGCGCGGCTTGCGCCATCGGTGGGTCTCAGCGAGCCGTGGCGGTTTCTCATGGTCAGGAGCCAATCGGCCCGAGAGGCGGCGCGACGCAACTTCGAGACCGAGAATGCGAAGGCACTGGGCGGATATGACGGAGATCAGGCGGCACTCTACTCGGGCTTGAAGCTTTCTGGCATGCAGGAGGCGCCCGTCCAGATCGCAGTCTTTTGCGACGATGCGACCGACAAGGGGGCACGCCTTGGGGCACGCTCGATGCCCGAGATGCGACGCTACTCGGTTGTGGCCGCGGTTATGAACCTTTGGCTTGCGGCGCGGGCACGTGGAATCGGCGTGGGCTGGGTTTCGATCCTTGATCCCGACCAGATGGCGCGGGACCTGGACGCGGCTCAAGGATGGCGCTTGATCGCCTATCTTTGCCTTGGCTGGCCCGAGGAGGCACATCTTGACCCGGAACTCGAGCGTGCAGGTTGGGAACGGCGTTCAACGGATGGCTGCGTTGAAGAGCGCTGATGCTCTTGGCGAGCGTGTCTGCGTCGGGGCCATTGCGGGGGCGTTCGGCGTGCGCGGCGAAGTTCGGCTCAAGAGTTTTTGCGCGGAACCGGAAGCAATTGGCTCGTACGGACCGTTGACGACCGAGGATGGCCGATCGTTCGACGTGAAGGTCACGCGACCGGTGAAAGGCGGGTTTGCGGCCAGGCTCTCCGGTGTTTCGACGCGCGAGCAAGCCGAAGCGTTGAAAGGCACACGGCTGCACGTGCCGCGCGATCATCTGCCGGGTTTGGAGGAAGACGAGTACTATCACGCTGACCTGATCGGGCTCGAGGTGCGTGACACCGGGGGGGCTCTGTTGGGCCATGTGCGTGCCGTCCACGATTTCGGCGCAGGTGATATGCTCGAGGTCTTGGGCACGCAGGAGCTTTTGCTGCCCTTCACCCGCGATGTGGTGCCAACCGTTGATCTGACGGCAAAACGGCTGATCGCGAACATGGCTGAAGTCGAAGATGAGTGATCGGCAGCCGGACATACACGCGTCGCTTAGCAACTTGGGTCTTCCGAGCCATGACCAATGAACCGAAACCCCGCTCGGCCGGAATGTTCAAGGCGCAGGTCTCGGCGCAACCGCGGCCACTCATGCTTGACCGCGCCACGCCCGGGTCGTTCGACGCAAAGGTGCTGACCTTGTTCCCGGAGTGCTTTCCCGGTGCGCTTGCAACGGGTCTGACAGGCAAGGCGCTCAAGGACGGGCTCTGGACCTGTGAGGCCATCGACATCCGCCGCTTCGCCACCGACCGCCACCGCACCGTGGACGACACGCCGGCGGGTGGTGGCGCGGGCATGGTGATGAAGCCCGACGTGCTGTCAAAGGCTCTGGACTTTGCCCTCAGACCCGGTGTAGAGGACCGCACGCGCATGCCGGTGATCTACCTCTCGCCGCGCGGGCGTCCCCTGACGCAGACCCGTGTGACGCAACTGGCCGAGGCCGAGGGTGTCATTCTGATTTGCGGCAGGTATGAAGGCGTGGACCAGCGCGTGCTGGACGCGTATGCGATCGAGGAAATCTCGATCGGTGACTATGTGCTCACAGGTGGTGAGCTTGCGGCACAGGTGCTGCTCGATGCGGCGATCCGGTTGCGCCCCGGCGTTTTGGGGAATGCCGAGAGCGCCGAGGAGGAAAGTTTCTCGCGGGGGCTCCTTGAGCATCCGCACTATACACGGCCCCCGCTCTGGGAGGGGCGCGCGATACCGGAGGTGCTTCTCTCCGGCCATCACGCCCGGATCGCCGATTGGCGACGCGAGCAGGCCGAACGACTGACACGGGAACGTCGTCCCGACCTCTGGACGGCCTATGAGGGCCAGGAAGCGGCAGAGCAATCGGACGCGCACACCACCGCCGGCAAAGGCGGGACCAAGAAGGACTGAAGCCATGAACCTGCTGGAACAGCTCGAAGCCGAGCACGTCGCATCGCTTGCCAAGGACATCCCGGATTTCGCGCCGGGCGACACATTGCGTGTCGGCTTCAAGGTGACCGAGGGCACCCGAACGCGCGTTCAGAACTATGAGGGCGTCTGCATCTCGCGCAAGGGCGGCGAAGGGCTTGCGGCTTCGTTCACCGTCCGCAAGATCAGCTTCGGCGAAGGTGTCGAGCGTGTCTTCCCGCTCCACTCGCCGCAGATCGACAGCGTCACCGTCGTGCGCCGAGGCAAGGTCCGCCGCGCCAAGCTCTACTACCTGCGTTCGCGCCGCGGCAAGTCGGCCCGCATCGCCGAGAAGACCAACTACCGCCCGAAAAAAACCTGACCTTTCAGCCGCGATTTACTAGTCGTGGGTCATGACTGGTAATGGGTTTTCAGATGCCAGGCGCAGATTTTGAAGAAAATAAAGTAATTGCTCAGCTGGATTGGCTGAGATCATCTCTTAAATCTAAGCCTTCGATGAGTTTTATATTGGGCGCCATGCTTGCTTTAGTGTTGCTGCCAGCGATGGCAATGTATATGGTGATTTCAGAAGTACTTAAGGGTCCGCTTCGAGAAAATCAGGCTCGAGTAGAGCAGGTGATGAGCTGCGCGGACAATGTGGTACGAGAGGCTCAAATATTGGCTGCATAGTCGATTGCTCAGATAGATGGCCTCACATTTAGCCTGGCTAGCTTAAGTCAATCCGTCGAGGCGCAGAGAGCAAGCATCACAAAATTTGAAGATTTGAGTTCTTCGTCTTTAAACTCCTTTCGCCGAGAAACTTCAGATCTGCAACACAGAATAAGTAGATTTGGGCCGCTTGTCTTGGATCTCAAGCGACAACTGGAGTTTCAATGAGGGATTGTTAACGGGGCGGGAGAATAGATATGGCGGCATGGATTTTAAGGTATGTTGATAGCATACTCTCTGTTCTAATTTCTTTTGTTTGTAGGGTGCGGTGGGGTTTTTTAAGGCGCAGATTGGTGTAGAAAGCAGAGTAGTGGCGCTAGAGAAGGACTTGAAAAGTCAATCTATACTATATGACTCTAATGTGCCAAGTGCTCTGAGAGATATCGGAGATTTGAGGTTTTCGGCGAAGTCTCTCAAGCAAAGCATCAAAAGCGGTGAGGACAAGATAAATATTCTTAAAGGCCTTAGAGAGATAACAGACAAACTGGTGGATCTGCATTTTGGTCAATTTTATTTAAGTTAGAGAAGGTAAAAATGAGAATATTTTGAATTTTAACAATATTACAAATAAATAGGAAAAACGCACCCTTCAAGATTTTTATATCAGTGAATATTAGGGAGAATTTGAAGTTTTTTAAAAGTTGATCTTGCGAGGAGGTTGTTGTTCCTCAAATGAGGGGTGATCTGGGAACGACTCAAGGCGCGCCGCACTGGGCGGTTGAGCTCTCCATGAATTGCGAGAGTTTGAGCAGAAAGCTCTGGGCACGTTCCGTCCCGTGCTCGGCGGCGATCTGGGCCGAGGTGATCCGGCGCTGGAAATAGGCGGCCGCAAGGGTCTGGTCCTCGCCATCGAGATGCTGGTCGCCGACCCCCTGCATGCAGGTACAGGTCGCAGCATCCCAAGTCCCACGTGCGTGGCAGGCGTCCTCGAGCGGTCCGGCCTGGGCCATCACAGGCACGAGAATCATCACGGCAACTATACGGCGCATCGGTCCCTCCCGTTTTTCCGGAGCCTATCAGATCGGCTCGGGCGGGCGCCAGTCAGGCGCGCTCAGCCTCGATGCGCGACCAAAGTGCCTCGACATGAGACTTGATCTCGAGCGCCTCGTCCCAGCGGTTCGAGAGTTCGCGCCCATCCGCGCCGGTGATGGCGTATTCCGGGGGGCCGAGCTCGCAGAGAAACACAAGATTTCCGCTCGAGTTGCGGGCCCGCCAGTCACGAAACCCCTTCTCCCACAGGGCGTGGAAGAACTGTGCCCACTTCTCGTGTTGCGGGAACCCGAGCTGAAGTTGCACCTGCTGGCGGCTTGCCACCCGGCCCTGAAAGCTGTCGCAACGCGCAATGCATCGATCGAGCCAGCCTTGCTCCTCGGCGTTCAGTGGCAGACGGAATTCGCGATCGACGATGTAGTGGGAAAAGTCTCCAGCGAGGCGCATCTCCGGGACTGCGTCAAGCAATGAAAGGGTGAAGAACAGATCGTTGGTGATGCAGTTGCGGTGCGTCTCGAACTGCACCGGGATGCCGACTTCATCGGCCATCTCGATCCATCGGCGAATGACGGGTATCGCGCCCTCGACGGTGAGCGGAAAGACCTGGCCGATCACGTTGACATAGGGCGAGCCGAAGTCCTGTGCCATCTTCAGCGTGTCACGCAGGCTCTCGACGGTGCGCGGGAACGCAACGATCAGCGGCGTCAGTCCCTCTCGTTCAAGATGGGGACGGATCGCGTGGGCAGTCGCAATGTCCGCGGCACCCAGGTCAATCGCGAGCCCATCGAAGCCCGCCTCGGCCACGAGTGCAGCAACTTGGTCAAGGGGTGGACTTTCGCCTGCTGGGTTCCAGGGCTGCATGGCCCAGAGCGACTGGAACACCTGAAGCCGCGTCATGCCTCCAGCCTCTTCCGCATCGGGTACCCCGGCATCCCGAAGCGTTCGATCGGTGCACCTTCATCCTGCCATCCGCAGCTCAGATAGAACCGGTGCGCGGTCTGGGTGCTTTCGAGTTCCGCCTCGGTGAGGCCGCGGGCGGCAAGACCTGTCTCCAGCGCCATCAGGAGCGCACGGCTCACGCCTTTGAAGCGGCAGCACGGGTCGACATAGTTTAGGATCACTGTGCCTGTCTCCCGTGCCGCTGCCACGCCGGCACATCGCCCGCCGACTTGGGCAATGAGTGAAGTGAGGTTCGGAGCACCGGCCCACTCAGCAAAGTGCGCGGGTGTCTTGTTGGCAGTCCAAGCGTTGATGACGCCGGCATCACCTCGGTGATCGGCCACGCACAACTCGGTGATCGAGGCAATGACGGTGCGGCTTGCGGCCTCGGCATCCTCGGCTTCGAGCTTGCGCACGGTGATGCTCGTCACGCCGCCTCAATCCGGCGCACCGAACCGTCTGCACGCGGGACGATCCAAACTTCATCGTAGGGATAGTCCGCCTCCGATTTCGACCAGAGCTTGCGCATCAGTTCGATCTGGAACTCGATCCACCCCATGGCGTGCGGTTCGGCACCACTGCCGCGCATCTCGGAGTCCAGATCCTTGAGCTGCCAGAAGGGCACGGACGGAAAGCTGTGATGGGCGGTGTGGTACGGCATCTGCCAGCACAACCATCGCATGAGCGCGTTGGTGCGCGTCGACCGGGTGTTCTTCAGGATGTCGTTCTCATGGCTCAACCCGAGGTGCTCGATGGTGTTCTGCAGTTGGTGTACCGGTTTCATGACCACCATGGGTGCGAGCCACAGGATCACTGCGGCCCAAGATCCGGCTGCCAGCGATACCAGCGCGATGGAACAATAGAGAGCCGCATGAACACGTGCTTCGCGGATCACGATCTGGTGCTCATCCGGTCGGATATAGGGTTCAGGCACGATGCCGCGACAGAAGCGGACGATCCGAGCCACGCGGGTGTACCAGTATGTCGGTCCCCAGAACCACAGCAGGTAACTGGTGAGGGTATAGGGCGCGCGGACAAGCTCGCCATCCTTCTCCCAGTCCTGAGTGTGCTGGTGATGCGCCCAATGTTGGATCTTGTCGAAGTCACGCGGGAAGATCATCAGGAAGCCAATGATCCGTCCGAACAGCTCGTTCGGCCATTTGGTGCGGAACACGCTGGCATGACTGAGCTCATGTTGCCCGGCGTAGAGGAAGTTCAGGAGAACTCCGTGCACCATGAAGAACGGCACCGCCCACCATGTCCCCCATGTCAGCCAGAGCACCGTTCCCGAGAGGACGATTGCCCCGAAGTGGCTTCCGAGTTGAAGGGCACCGCGCAGGTTCGAGCGCTGCATGAGCTCGCGCATCCGCTGCGGCGCGACAAGTTTGCGTCGTGTGAAGACAGCATCCATCGCGACTCTCTCCTGTATGAATCGACGACAGGCTGATGATGAACTCAGCTCTTGTAAAGCGCGGATTTTTGCAGCAATCGATGAGCGGATTTCATCGAAGGAATTGCAATGCGCATTGGTCGGCGGACGCTGCAACTGAATGCCCTGAACGGTTTTGAAGCCGTCGGGCGTCATCTCAACATGCGCCGGGCAGCGGAGGAACTGAATGTTACTCAGAGCGCGGTGAGCCACCAGGTTCGCGCCTTGGAGCGCTCTCTGGAAGTGCGGCTGTTCGACCGCCGGGGACGCGGTCTGGTGTTGACGACAGACGGTGAGCTTCTGTTGCAGGCCGTCCAGAGCGGATTTGCCGGCATCTCTGCGGCGGCAGCTCAGCTTGGCGGGGCGACAGTGGCGGGCACTCTGCGCATCGCCGTGCCGCCTTCTTTCGGAACGCAGTGGCTGATGCCGAGACTTCCGTCGTTTCTCGCCCGTCATCCCGCACTGAGCGTGGCTGTGCGCGCGCTCGTGCCGGACGCGCGGCATGTTCCGGGCGAGGTGGACGTCGCCGTGGCGTTCGAGGCGCAGCGCTTTCCGGGCTGGCGTGTCCAGTCACTGGTCGAGATCGAAATGTTTCCGGTTTGCGTTCCCGAGCTTGCGCCCGAGGTGCAGCTTGGCCCCGGGGCACTGCGCGATGCGACGTTGATTCATGAGGACGATGGCACGGTCTGGTCGCGCTGGTTTGCGGCAACGGGCACCGAGCAGTACCGCACGCAACGGAGTGTATATGTGGCCAGCACGCACGATGCGATCGAACTCGCGGCGCGTGGCGCAGGCTTTGCGATCAACGATGCTTTCATGGGTGCATCGCGCCTTGGCTCGGGCGTGTTGGTCCGTCCCTTCCAGCGCGAAGCGGCGATCCTCGGGCGTTACTCACTGCTGACGGTGTCCGGGAGCGATGCGAATCCTGCCGCCCGTGCCTTTGAGGAATGGCTGAGAGGTGAAGTCGCTGAGACTGCCAGCACGATGTGATGCGCGTGTCGCGCGATTGCCGTGCCGGCATTCCATCCCGAAAGATATCTCGCGCATGTGAGTGCCTTGCGGGTCACAGTCCGGCAGATCAACTCGGGCCCTGAGGGGCTCAACACGGTGGTCGAAGCATTCAGTGAACATGTGGAACTGCCGAGAGGCACAATCAGACAGCGAATTCAATCGACTAGCCGTTGCCCATCCGATGTGCCTCGGCCATCTCTGCCATTGAAGTGAAACGCATGTCTATTTGCGGCATCTCACCTGGGTCTCTTGTGGCGCCGAAGCCTTTTTGGTCGTGGCGGCGGTAGATCCAGCAGTTTGCCAAGCCCGCCGCTTTTGCCGGCACGTGATCGTGGAACAGGCTTTCAGCCGTGTGCAGGATTTTGTCGTGTTCAATTCCTCGGCGGCCGAGCATCGTGAGCATGTACTGAAAATTGCGCGGTGATGGCTTGTAGGACCCCACGTCCTCGGCCGTATAGACCGCATGAAACGGCTCGCCGAGGCGCTTGTTCGGGGCGGCGAAAGTCGCGTTGTCAACATTGGACAACACCACCAGATCATAGTGCTGCTTGAGATAGGCGAGTGCATCGACGCTGTCGGGAAACGCTGGCCAGTCCGCCACGGATTGCCCGTACGTGTGACACTCTTCCCAGCTTGCGGATACGCCCCATTCCTCGGCCAGCCGCTTGTAGACGACCGCCAGGACGCGGGCATAGAGCATATTCGGCACTTGCGCTTGGGCGGTCGACTCGTGGAAGGCATGCGCCTCGAGAATCGCATCTCGCGACAACTCGGAGTCAAGTTTGTCCGTCAGCGGCCGCAGCCCGGAGATCATTCCGCTTTCCCAGTCGATCAGCGTGCCGAACACATCGAAAGTCAGGGTGGTGAAGTCGCTGAGATTCATGTTTGTCCCCATTCGATTCTGAGCAGGAACACCATGCAGGATGGGTCGGTCAATGAAAGCCATACTGCACACGACCGGCCCAATATGACTCGACACATAGTGTGCATGCTTATAATGTGTCCGCATGTACAATATGAATCCCGAAGCCGATATCGGCTTTCTGGTCCACGACGTTTCGCGTTTGATGCGCGCCTGGTTTGATGCCCGGGCGCGGGAGCTCGGGTTGACCCGGGCGCAATGGCGTGTGCTGGCGCATCTGGGGCCGCGGCAGGGGTTGAATCAGCGTACGCTGGCGGAAATCCTCGAACTCGACAACGTCACCCTTGGGCGCCACATCGACCGTCTCGAGCGGGATGGCTGGCTCGAGCGCCGCCCCGATCCGGCGGATCGTCGCGCCTGGCGGCTCTACCTGTCGGAGACAGCGCGCCCGACGCTCGAGAAAATGGGTGAGCTGGCGGTTCAGACACATGAGGCTGCGCTTGCGGGGCTGACCCCTGACGAGCTGCAGCGCTTTGTTGATGTCTTGATAAGGATCAAGGGCAATCTTGCCCCCGCCGAAGAGAATGACGAGGTGCCCGCGCGCACTGCCGGGGCGGCACGATGAGCGTAAATCGATGGTTGGTGGTTTGAAACGTTTCCTGCGTCGAATTGGAAAGGTCGGACTGTTGGCGGCTGGCCCGGTGGTGATCGCCGCGGGCCTTTTCACCGTCTACATGACGTCCGGTCGATTTGTGACGACCGAGAATGCCTATGTGAAGGCAGAGCTCATCATCGTCACCGCTGAAGTTTCAGCCAAGGTGACGGATGTGCTGGTCGCGGACAACCAAACCGTGGCAGCGGGTGATGTCCTGTTTCGGCTCGATCAGCGTCGGCTTGAGGTCGAACGGGACCGCCGTGCCGCTGAGCTGGGGGCCGCTCGTCAGAATGTCGAAGCCCTGAAGGCGCGCCATCGCGCGAAACTCTCGGAGCAAGATGCCGCCGAACGCGATGCGGAGTATCTGCGCGGCGAGCTCGAGCGGGCCGAGACGCTCAGCGCACGGGGCACGATCTCGGAGAACAACGTGCGTGTTGCGCGCCGCCTGCTGATCCAGGCGGACAGTGCCGTGAACGTCGCGCGCGAAGCCATCGCCGAAGTCGAGGCCGAACTTGGCGGCACCGTCGAGATCGAAACCGACAGTCATCCCGACGTGCGCCGTGCCATGGCCGAGCTGCGCGAGGCGGAACTCGATCTTGATGCCGCGATCGTGCGAGCACCACGCGACGCGACCGTTGCCAACCTGAGCCTGCAGGCCGGCGAGTATGTCACCGAGGAAGATCCGGTCATGGTCCTGGTTGCGACGGACGGTTTCTGGATCGAGGCGAATCTGAAGGAAACCGATCTGACCCATCTGAACGTCGGTCAGATTGCACGCGTCGAGGTTGATGCCTATCCCGGGGTCGTCTGGGACGCCCACGTAACGAGCCTTGCCCCGGCAACGGGCGCCGAGTACGCATTGCTTCCGCCACAGAACGCTTCGGGCAACTGGGTGAAAGTGGTGCAGCGCGTTCCCGTCATGCTCGAGATCGCGGAACGGCACGATGCACCACCCCTGCGCGCGGGAATGTCAGTTGCCGTCGAAATTGACACTGGATTTGAACGTCCGCTCCCAGAGGTCTTGAGCACAGCCCGCGCCTGGATCCACGCCGACACGCTCTGATGAGCGTTGCTGTCGATGCGGCCTCCGAGGCCGCTCCGCCCACATTGCTGCGCCAGGGACTGCAGCTGGCGACACTGACCTTCGTCACGATGCTCTATGCGATGACCGTGACAATCGCGAATGTCGCGCTGCCGCAGATGCAGGGCTCGCTCAGCACAACGCCCGATCAGATCGCGTGGATCGTCACCTTCAACATCGTCGCCACCGCCGTGGTGACGCCAATCGCGGGTTGGCTGGCGGCAATCCTTGGCCGGCGGCGGCTGATGATCTGGGCGGTGGTCGGGTTCGGGGTTTCCTCGGTGCTGTGCGGGCTCGCGACCTCGGTCAGCGAGCTGGTGATCTACCGGATCGGCCAGGGGGCGTTCGGCGCGCCGCTGGTGCCGCTCTCCCAGGCGATTGTGATCGAGAGCTCAACCGAAAAGTCCCGGAACCGCGTGATGTCGATCTGGGGCACCGGCGTGATCCTCGGGCCGATCATCGCACCGGCTCTGGGTGGCTGGCTCAGCGAAGCATACTCATGGCGCTGGGTCTTCTTCATGCTCGTGCCGTTTACCGCCATCGCGCTGGCGGGCGTGATGATCTTCATCCGCGACAATGCGCGGGGGGAGCGGCCGCGTCTCGACTGGACCGGGTACGCGGCGCTTGCGATCGCCATCACGACGATACAGCTGATGCTCGACCGTGGCGAGCGACAGGGGTGGCTCGAGTCTTGGGAGATCGTGATCTATGCGGGGATCTGCGGTGCGGCGCTGTGGGTCTTTCTGCTGCGCAACATCACCGCCGAACGTCCGTTCCTCAATCCGGCCCTGCTGGTCGATCGCAATTTCGTCGTCGGGCTGATCATGATCTTCATCTTCGGCATGCTCAACTTTACGCCAATCACCTTGCTGCCCACCCTGCTCCAGAGTGTGCAGGGCTATCCGGACTCTATCATTGGCTCGATTCTGTCGGCCCGCGGTGCCGGCACATTCGTGGGGTTCGCCTTCATGATCGCATTCGGATCGATGGACCCGCGTATCCCGATGACCGTGGGCTTTGTGCTGCAAGCCTATTCCGGTTGGATGATGGCCGGGTTTTCCGCTGATGTGATGACCGAGCATGTGCTTTGGGCCTCGGCAATTCAGGGACTGGGCGTCGGTCTGGTGTGGATTCCCCTGAGCGTCGTCACGTTCGCCACACTGCCGAAGCCGCTCGTGCCCGACGGCACGGCGATTTTCCATCTGGTACGGAACATGGGGAGTTCGATTTTCATCTCGGTGTCCATTGCGCTTGTGATCCGGGAGACCCAGGTAGGGCACGCCGGGCTGGCGCCGAACCTTTCGATGCTCAACGAGGTGTTCCGGCTCCCGGGTATCGGCATGGAGATCGACCACACGGATCCCGAGACCCTTATGCCGCTCGCTCGCGAAATCGGGCGTCAGGCGACGATGATCGGCTACATCGAAGGTTTCTGGCTGTTCACACTCGTCGCGGCCGCGGCGATCCCGCTTGTGGCACTGGTGCGGCTGCGCAAGCCCGGAACCGATCCAGTTTGAGTGCGTCTTTCAAATACAACTGACGCGACCGTGACCTGGCGTTGGTTGCCGTTTACGTCAATACGTCCCACTTGCAGCCCATGACGATGCATAGGGACACTCAGACGGAGAACCGGACAATGACCAGGACGTTCAAGACCGTTGCCGCAGCCGCAATGTTCGTCGGGATCGGCTTCGCTACAACTGCACCTGCGCAAGCTGCCAATGCACAAATCACCACCCCGCAGCCGGCGGTTGAAATCGGCGTGCCTGATCTTGAAGCGACAGAAGCGGGCTTCCGGCACCGAGGGCGCCATCACGGTTTCCGGGGCGGCTTTCGCAGTAGAGGCTTCGGATTTCGCAAAGGCTTCGGCTTCCGGAAAGGCTTTGCCTTCGGCCGGGGCTTTCATCACAAGAAGAAGTTCCGCGGCCATCACCACGTGAAGAAGGGCTACTATGTCGGTCCCGCCATCATTGTGAAGTAGTCGGCAGTGTTCCTAGCGCCGATCTCCGCTATATTGAGTACCGAGGAGAGACAGATGAAACGCACACGAAACGTGTTGGCAGCGATGGTTGCGCTCGGTCTGGCACCGGTGGCTGTGCCTGCCCAGGCAGGCATCACGATCAATGCAGAAGGCATTTTTCTGACAGAACCGAATGCGACCATCTCGCAGGCGGTTAAAATCGACGGGGTAACCCGTTTCGGCGGACCGGGAACCGGGTTCCGGCGCTTCGGTCGGGACGGGTTCTTTCCGCTGCCGCGTGACGAAACACTTCCCCTCAAAGGTCGCAACTCATTCGGTGCCGCGGGCCGAAAACTTGACGATCAGATCAAGGCCGCGCCAAAGCCGGATCTGAAAGACATCTCGAGCTGGTACTATCTGTTCGACTGATCGAACCTGGCGGGTGTCCGGGCGTTTCACACGCCCGGACAGAGTGATCCACAAGGTCGAAGGCCTCTGACCTCGATCCGGGCAATCGGCGGATGTTCCACCCTGACAAGCCGAACCGTGCCGCCAAGGCGCCGGGTATGCTCGAGTTCTGGGGATGGCGCATTCAGCGCATTCATCCTCAATTCAGACGGAAACCGGCATATCCCTCGGCAGCGACGGCGTCGCAACGCTCTGCGTAGGCTGGAAACCCTCCGACATACGGCATGAACACGCGCGCCTTGCCCTCGACATTTGCGCCAACATACCAAGACTGACAGCTTGAGCGCAGGTGCTTGCCGGCAACATCGGCATTGTGCGCGACCCAGTCGTTCTCGGCATCCAACGTCGCCTCTATGCGTTTCAAGCCAGCGTCGCGCAGGTGGCTTATGCACGCGGTGATCCATTCGCAATGCTGTTCAATGGTGGGCAGCATGTTTGTGAGGACTGACGGACTGCCCGGACCTGTCACGGTGAAGAGGTTTGGAAAGCCGGCGATTGCCAGGCCAAGGAAGCTCCGCGGGCCATCCTGCCATTTCTCCCCGAGCCGCATCCCCTCTGCGTTGCGGATATCGACCCTTGTCAGCGCACCGGTCATCGCGTCGAAGCCGGTTGCCAGCACCAGCGCATCAATCGTGAAATCTTCGCCGTGTGCGCGTATCCCTGTTGGTGTGATCCGCTCGATGGGTTCGCTGCTCACGTCGACAAGTCGGACGTTCGGGCGGTTGTAGGTCTCGAAGTAGTCGATCTCGACACAAAGGCGCTTGCATCCGATCTCATTGGCTGGGCAGAGCGTTTCCGCCGTCTGTGGATCAGTTACGATTTCCCGGATCCGGGCACGTACGAATTCGGCAGCTGTATCGTTGGCTGCGCGGTCCACCATCAGGTCGGTGAATGCTGCCATGAACCCGAGGCCACCCTCATCCCAGCGACGCTGGTACTCGGCGTCTCTCTCTGCGGCTGTCGTCTCGCTGGCTTTCGCGTCAGGCAGGCGCACGTCGAAGTTGTTGAAGCTGGCGCGCTGTCGTTGGCGCAGACCGGCGTAGTCAGCTTTCACCTCGGCGCGATAGGCATCGGGGAGAACTCTGTTGTGAGCAGGTACGGCGTAGTTCGGCGTGCGTTGGAAGACGGTCAGCTGTGCGGCCTCACGCGCAATTTGCGGGATTGACTGCACCGCAGAGGATCCGGTGCCGATGACGCCGACGCGCAGCCCCTCGAAGCTCACCGGCTGATGCGGCCATAGCCCGGTGTGATAGGTCGGACCGGCAAAACTGTCGATCCCCGCGATCGTTGGCTGGTTCGGAGCGGAAAGACATCCCGTCGCCATGACGAAGAACCGTGCGGAGAACCGGGATCCATCCTCGGCCTCGAGGCTCCAGAGCGCGGTCGCCTCGTCGAAGTCCGCCCGTGCGATGCGGGTATCAAAGCGGATGTCGCGACGCAGGTCGAGCCTGTCGGCGACATGGTTGGCGTAGCGAAGAATTTCGGGCTGCGGGGCGTAGCGCTCCGACCAGTCCCATTCCTGCTCGAGCGCCTTGTCGAACTGGTAGGAATACTGGACGCTCTCGATGTCGCAGCGCGCGCCGGGGTAGCGGTTCCAGTACCATGTGCCGCCGACATCGCTTCCCGCCTCGACCACCAGCGTCCTGAAGCCAGCTGCGCGCAGCAAGTGGAGCAGATACATTCCGCTGAAACCAGCCCCAACCACTAGGACATCGTACCTGTCTTCGGACATCTGCACACTCCTCTGCCTCTCGACTGATGTTTGCCACGCCGCTGCGAGGCGCGCCAGACAACCAAGGCAAACATCCAAGGTGGGATAGCGAAAGTTTCAGTGGTTGAGGGTCATTGTTTTGAAAGGGCGCACGTGTTTCAGTCGCCCAGATCCACTGGGAGGAATGGCATCCGATGATCCGCTTGCGCCTTGCATCGATGGCCGTCGGGGTTCTGCTCTCAGCCTGTGTCACTTACGCACCTGAGGGCGTCGCGCCTCCCGAAGCCACGGAAGCCTCGGCCGATCCGATACGGATCAGCCTGCCCCCCGACCGGCAACTGATATCGCTGCGGATTACCGTCGAAGAGCCGCCGTCGGAGCTGCTCGACCCGCAAGGCGCTGGTGTGATCACGCTGGTTCGCGGGAACGGTGGCGCACCCCGCCACCTGGTTTTCATCAATGGCGCTTTAGGTGTCTATGCGCTCGAGCCTGGGGGCTGGCGGATCGCAAGTATCGCCGGTCATGATTGTGGTGCGCTCGATGTTGTGCTGCGGAGCGGTGCTGCTCCGGTGGCGCTTGGTGATCTGCAACTGCGCCCGGTCGGTGAGGCGGCAACTCTGTCAGGGAGCCCGCCCACACCCGAGGATCTCACGCAGATATCCGGCTTGATCGAGTCGAATCCCGCCGCTCTCGACGCCCGGCCGCTTGTGCGCGGGACACGTCGCTGTGGGTTCAAACCGAACGCGGTGTCGCGGCCCGACATCGATCCGACCGTTCCCGAGGTCACTCCGCTCGAGATTGCGGGTGGCGTGCTTCTGTTCGCGATCCTGGGTGCTGCGACCGGCGGCGCACTCGCCGCGAGCTCAGGCACCTTCGTTTTCACCAGCGGATCGGCCGGCGGTCTCCTGTTGGTCGGTCTTTGAGACAGTGCGTCTGAGTTCGGTTGACCGGGGTGGCATCTGTCTCCGCGGATGTCACCGGCGCCGAAGTTTTCCTGCCCGATGTCCCACGCCTGCTGATCGGGCCGCATCTGCGTCGGCCGAGAGGGACCGTTACCGCGCCGAGTGACAGTCTCACCGATCAGAGCAATGCCGCCACCTCTTGTACGATGGATCCAAAGCTCGGACTTATCTTGGTGGCGACAATTTTTGCGAGCTGAATTGAGCGCAAACTCGTGGTGCGCCAACACTGCCCTTGATGCCGATCCGGCCGGCCGGTTCGTCAGTCGCCGCGTCTCCTCTCGACAGGAGACCGAACAAGCTGAACGTCGAGCCTGACTGTGACGCAGAGCGGATGAAGCAATGCAGGCGTGCCGCCTTGCTTTTTTGCAGCGATGGAGGTAACAGCGCGGCTTCTCCCGGCGCACTTTTCACGCCACGCCACTCGTATGCGGGTCCGGGAGCGAAGCGCCCGCATTTTGAAGCGTCGGTAGATAGTGAGGTTATGCATGGCTCTCTACGAGCATGTCTTCATCGCGCGTCAGGATATCTCCAACGCGCAGGCAGAAGGGCTCATCGAGCACTTCGGCCAGGTCCTGTCAGAGAATGGTGGCGCGATTGTAGGCTCGGAGTACTGGGGTCTCCGGACCATGTCCTACAAGATCAACAAGAACCGTAAAGGCCACTACGCCTATCTGCGCACAGACAGCCCCGCACCCGCGGTGCACGAAATGGAACGCTTGATGCGTCTGCACGAGGACATCATGCGGGTGCTCACCGTCAAGGTCGATGCGCACGAAGAGGGGCCGTCTGCCGTTGTGCAGTCGAAGACCTCGGACCGCGGACGTGGCGGGCGCGATCGCGATAGAGGTGACCGTGGTGACAGAGGTGACCGCGGTGACAGAGGCGATCGTGGCGACAGAGGCGATCGTGGTGACCGGGGCGAGCGCCGCGAACGGCGCGAAGACTGACGAGGAGGGACAGATATGGCACGCAGACCATTTTTTCGCCGCCGCAAGAGCTGCCCGTTCTCAGGCAGCAATGCGCCGACCATCGACTACAAGGATGTGAAGCTCCTGCAGCGCTTCATTTCCGAGCGGGGCAAGATCGTGCCCTCGCGCATCACCGCTGTTTCGGCCAAGAAGCAACGTGAACTCGCCCGGGCGATCAAGCGCGCACGCTTCCTCGCCCTTTTGCCCTATTCAGTGAATTGAGGAGGACACCATGGAGGTAGTCTTGCTCGAAAGGGTCGAGAAGCTCGGCCAGATGGGTGACATCGTCATTGTCAAGGACGGCTACGCCCGAAACTTTCTGTTGCCGAAAGCCAAGGCGCTTCGTGCGACCAAGGCCAACTTGGCACGGTTTGAAGAGCAGCGCGCTCAGCTCGAGGCACGCAACCTCGAGCTCAAACAGGATGCGGCGGCGGTCGCCGAGAAGCTCGATGGAGAGCAGTTCGTCGTGATCCGGCAGGCAGCCGAGTCCGGCGCACTTTACGGCTCGGTTACGGCGCGTGATGTGGCCGAGGCGGCGACGGAAGGCGGCTTTACCGTGTCCCGTGGGCAGATCATTCTGGACCGACCGGTGAAGGAGCTTGGACTGCACTCGATGCGCGTGGTGCTTCACCCGGAAGTTGATTGCACCATCTCGATCAACGTGGCGCGCAGCCAGGACGAGGCCGAGCTTCAAGCCTCCGGTAAATCGATCCAGGAGCTGCGGGCGGAAGAAGAAGCCGAGGCGGAATTCGACATTGCCGAGTTGTTCGATGATGTGGGCGCTGCCGCTGCGGATGACGAGGACGGGCCAGCCCCGGTCATCGACACGGCATCGGACGATGAAGACCCGCGCGGCTGATCGCAAACCACGGCGCGCGCCCCGAACGGGCGCGCTGCCCTCGGAGCTTAGACACTGAGGTACCCGCCGTCTACGAGGTGGGTCGAGCCGGTCACGAAGCTCGCCTTCTCTGACAGCAGCCAGACAATGAGTTCTGCGACCTCCGCGGGCTGGCCCCACCGGCGCAATTGGGTGCGCTCGAGGACCGCATCTTCCTGATCCCGGGTCTCGCGCACTGGTTCTGTCATCGGTGTCTCTATGTAGCCTGGCGCCACCGCGTTGACCCGCACCCCGTCCTCGGCCCAAAGTGCCGCCAATGCGCGGGTGAGATTGATCACCCCTGCCTTCGATGCCGCGTACGCTGGCACACGCGGCGTCCCGGCATAGCCGAGCACCGAGGCGATGTTGACCATTGCGCCCCCGCTTCGCTTCAGGGCGGGGTATGCAGCAACGGCGCAGCGCATTGTGCCTGTGAGGTTCACGTCGATGACGGCCTCGAACACCGCCAGATCGACCGGAGCGCCTCTTCCGGTGATGCCGGCGGCGTTCACGAGGCCGTCAATCCGAGGGATGCCGGTAAAGAAGGCGCGAACAGCGGCGGCGTCGCGAACGTCCAAGCGATGCGCGTCCGGCTGGGCGGCGGCAACTTCGTCATCGCTGATCCCGGTGGAGATCACCCGCCAGTTCTCGCCACGCAGCAGCTCGGCAGTTGCCGCGCCGATTCCGCTCGTGCCGCCAATCACCACGCATGTCCTGAGGCTTTCAGTCGTCATCATCTGTCCCGGCTCTCAACGCCCGTCCCCGATTATCCACGAGCTTCCCACACAAGGGTGGATGCTATCGGTCTGAGTTGAAATGTATTTTAGCTTTGTTCACAACCAAACACAGGATGTGGTCAGGTTTACGGTGATAGATACGACATGTATGCGGCTTTCCTTTGCACATCCTGAGCGGCTCACGTATCTTCCCAATCAACACGAGCAGCAAATTAAGCAAGATCGACCGATGGCAGACGGCAGTCCGATCACCGAGCCGCGGCTCCAGCCGCACAGCATCGAAGCTGAGCAGGCGTTGCTGGGAGCGCTGCTTCTGAACAACGAGATCTACGACCGGATCGCGTCAATCGTCGAGCCTCACCACTTCTACGATCCGGTGCACGGGCGGATTTTTCAGACAGCGTCCCGGCGCATCGCCAAGAATGCTCTGGCCTCTCCGGTGACACTCAAGCCGTTTCTCGCCGATGACGAGGGGTTGGCGGAGCTTGGCGGGCCTGACTACCTTGCACGTCTGGCTGGCGCTGCCATTTCGATCGTCGCCGCTGCCGACTACGCACGAACGGTGCGCGACTTGGCGATGCGCCGGGACCTGATGCGGATCGGCGAGGAGATCCAGTCCCGCGCCAGCAGTTTCGAGACAGATGACGATCCCCCGGAACAAATCACCGAGGCCGAGAAGCAACTCTATACGCTTGCCGAGAAGGGCAAGTACGAGGGCGGCTTCATCAGCTTTGCTCGCGCCGCGATGGAAGCGACCAATATGGTCAACGCAGCATTCCAGCGCGGCGGTGGCTTGGCCGGTCTTGCCTCCGGATTGAGCGAGCTCGACTACAAGTTGGGCGGCTTTCGAAATTCGGACCTGCTCATTCTTGCAGGGCGCCCGTCCATGGGAAAGACAGCGCTCGCCACAAACATCGCCTTCAACATCGCAAAGCGGTTTCGACGCGGCACCAAGCCGGATGGCAGCGAAGGGGCTGTGGATGGCGGCTCCGTCGGGTTCTTCTCGCTGGAAATGTCGTCGGAGCAGCTTGCCAACCGCATCCTTGCGGCCGAGGCGCGGATCAAGAGCCACGAACTGCTGTCGGGCAAGATTTCCGAGTCGCAGTTCAAGAGCTTTCTTGAGGTCGCGCGGGATCTCGAGCGGATCCCGCTCTACATCGACGACACGCCGGCACTCGCGATTTCCCAACTTGCGGCCCGCGCGCGAAGATTGAAGCGCCAGCATGATCTCGATGTGCTCGTGGTGGACTATCTGCAACTCGTGCGCCCGGCCTCGAGCAAGGACCAGAACCGCGTGAACGAAGTCTCAGAAATCAGTCAGGGCCTGAAGGCGATCGCCAAGGATCTGAATATTCCCGTCATCGCGCTCAGCCAGCTGAGCCGAAAGGTCGAGGAGCGAGACGACAAGCGCCCCCAGCTTGCAGACCTCAGGGAATCTGGATCGATCGAGCAGGACGCCGACGTGGTGATGTTCGTCTATCGCGAAAGCTACTACCACGACCGGGCCAAGCCACCCGAGGACGACGAGCGCTTTCCCGATTGGCAAGCGCGGGCCGAAAAGCTCCATGGCCGGGCCGAGGTCATCATCGGCAAGCAGCGCCATGGCCCGATCGGTACGGTCGATCTGCACTTCGAAGACAGCTTCACCAAGTTTTCTGACCCTGTGCGCGACCGTATCGCTGGACCAGATGCTGTTCGAGACGAGAGCTTCGCTACAGGGGATTTTGCGTGAGCCTGCGGGCCCGGTTGTGTGTCGATCTTTCTGCGATCGTGTCGAACTGGTGTGCGATCGACGCGCTCACGGTTCCTGATTGTGAGACGGCGGCCGTGGTCAAGGCAGATGCATATGGGTGTGGCGCGGAAACAGTCGGACGGGCGCTGGCCCGGTCGGGCGTGCAAACCTTTTTCGTGGCGCTGCCCGAGGAGGGCGTCCGGTTGCGAAAGGCGATTGGTGCCGGCCCGCAAATCTACGTCTTGGGCGGTTACGGTCGAGATCAGATTGCGCACTATCGGCGTTGCGATCTGCGTCCTGTGCTCAATAGCGTCGATCAGGCGCGAAACTGGTTCGACGACTGTCCGGGAGCGCCGTCTGCGGTGCAAATCGACACTGGCATGAACCGGCTCGGGATGGAGCCCAGTGAGTTTCGGGACCTCGGACCGCTGCCGCCTTCCGTCTGCCTGATCATGAGCCACATGGGCTGCTCGGACATGCCCTCACACCCGATGAGCCGGACCCAACTGAGAAGCTTCCTTGAGATGACTGCCGGGCTCGATGTGCCACGTTCGCTCTCGGCGACGTCTGGAACCTTGCTGGGCGAAGACTTCCACTTCGATCTCACCCGGATTGGCATTGGACTCTACGGTGGGTGGCCGTTCGAGGCTGCAAAACCGGTCGTGACGGTCGAGGCGCCTGTCATACAGGTTCGTGAGCTCGAGACCGGGGAGACCATTGGGTATGGGGCAACTTGGGTTGCGGAACGCCCGTCCCGGATCGCAACTATTAGCGCGGGGTATGCGGACGGCCTCATCCGGGCAATGGGCAATGCGGCGAAGGCTTACATCGATGGGCAGGCTGTCCCTTTCGCGGGCAGGGTTTCGATGGATCTGATCACGTTGGATGTCACCGATTGTGACTGCACTCCCGGAGACATGATCGAACTGCTCGGTCCGCACCAGTCGATCGATGCGCTTGCCAGCGCTGCCGGGACCATTGGGCACGAAATTCTGACAGCAATCGGATCCCGCTACGAGATTGCGTATACAAGCGCGTGAGCGTGTCGCTCCGAGGTTTCGCGGACGCGCGCTCTGATGTATTGAGGTGCAGAGGCCCCGTAGCTCAGCAGGATAGAGCATCAGATTCCTAATCTGAGGGTCACAGGTTCGAATCCTGTCGGGGTCGCCATGAAATCAATGTATTAAGAATGAACCGAGGCGGCGCTGCGCGGCGCCGGTACCACATCGGTACCACGTGGATAGGGTTTCGCAGTGTCGAGCGTGAAGAACTGGCAGACCCTGCAGCTGCGCGACGACATTGCGCACTTTGACCTAATCGAGCATCGCGAAGAGCTGGGCCACCGGAGCACTTTCTGGCGGAAAGGAGCCATAAGCTGCTTCGCAACACCGATTTTGGCAGATCCGCAATAGCGGACATCCCACAGCGTGAGCGGCGGCGTTCAAATTTATCTTTGACCTTTCCAAAGCTGACCTGAGGCGCGCACCGTTCAGCGTCGGCAACGCGGACCTAACGGACCTTGGGCGTATGACAGCTTTTGGGACCAAGCCCTGAGGCTACCTTCCGAGGCACGCAGTCCGGTGCGCCTGACATACAGCCGTTACACACCTTCGCTACGACGCATTTTGTGTTCTCGACGGCGGGTGTACAGACAGCTTGTTCGGGGCGCACCGCGCGGCCGGCGGGCTTTCGTTGGCGCAATGATGCTGAAGGAGCGATCCATGCTTGACAGACGGACCCCCAGTGCTTTCGTGCGCATCACAGAACTCGTGATGGGCGCTCTCGGCGCCACCGCACTTCTGGCAACCGCGCAACCTGTCGAGGCGCAAACGCTGCGCATCGCGCACCAGGTCGAGGGAGGCGGCGCTGCATCGGTCGACCCGATCTCGTCAAACCGGTTTCCGCACACCAACATCACCGTCTACTCCCGCCTGGTGCGCGAGGACGAAAACGCTCAGACTGTGCCGGATCTCGCGATGGCGTGGAGCGCGTCGGACGATGCGACCGTCTGGACCTTCACGCTGCGCGAGGGCGTGACCTTCCACAACGGCAATGCCTTCACGGCCGAAGATGTCGTCTTCTCACTCCTGCGGACCCAATCGGAGGTCATCGACAGCCCGGTGAAGGACGGTCTTGCCCTGATCGAGAGTGTTGAGGCCACCGACGATTTGACGGCCGTGGTCACGCTCTCCTCCGGCCATGCTGATTTCCCACTCCTGCTGCGTGACTATCGCGTGCGGATCCTGGATGCCGAGACCTGCGGCGGCGACCTCGACGCCCTTTGCGAGACGGGCGTGGGCACCGGGCCGTTCAAGTTGGTAGAGCTCGACAGCCTCGGCACCACGCGGCTCGAGCGCTTCGACGACTACTGGGACGGTCCTGCTCAACTCCAGGCGATGGAGATCATTGCGATCGCCGATCAGCAGGCGCGTGTCGCAGCACTCCAGGCCGGTCAAATCGACGCCGTCTTCGGGATCACCGGTCAGCAGCGGCCGCTCTTCGAAGGCAGCGAGGACTTCTACATCCGCTCCGTGCCGACCGGCGGCTGGTCCGGGCTAGCCATGCGCACCGACACCCCGCCCTTCGACAATCCGGTGCTGCGCAAGGCGCTCCGCATGGGTGTGGATCGTGACGCCATGGGCAAGCTGGTCTTTGGCGAAGGGGCGTTCGCGGTGTCCTGCGACCACCCTGTCTGGGCGGGCGACCCCTACCGCGCCCAGATCGACTGCCCTGCGGATGTCGCCGGCGCCAAGGCGATGGTGACCGAGATCTACGGCGACGAGACCCCCACCATTGAGCTCTTCGTCTCCGATGTTTCTGCGGGCGCCATGAAGATGGCCGAGGTCTATCAGGCTCAGATGCGCGAGATTGGCTTGGAGATTGAGCTCGTCGTTGCTCCGTCCGACGGCTACTGGGACGATGTCTGGATGCAGGAGCCGTTCTTCGTCACCGGTTGGTCCGAGCGCCCGGCCGACCAGATCCTGAACGAGGCCTACCGCAGCACCGCGCCGTGGAACGAGAGCTACTTCAAGAGCGCCGAGTTCGACGCGGCCCTCGACGCGGCACGCCAGGAGCTGGACTCGGAGAAGCGCACGAAGCTATACGGCGATCTGCAGAAGATCCTTTGGGAACAGGGCGGCACGCTGATCCCGTTCCACGAGGCCTCGATCCGCGCGATCTCTTCCAAGGTTTCGGGCCTGCCGGACGTGGCCTTCTACGCGATCCGCTTCCAGGACGTGACCAAGTCCGAGTAGGCCGAAGCTCGGGGTTGGGCGGCTGAGGCCGGCCAGCCCCGGATCGGCAGCGCCATGCTTCAGACGATCTTTCAGCGGCTCGGCCTCTCCGTCTTCACGCTTGGCTTCGTCTCGGTAGTGGTCTTTTTCTCGGTGGAGGCCCTGCCGGGCAATATTTGCACGGCGTTCCTGCAGCGCTTCGCGGAAGGCCCACGGCTCGAGCGCTGCATCGCGGAGCAAGGGCTGGAGACGCCCGCGATCCAACGCTATGGCCAGTGGGTGCTCGGTGCCGTCCAGGGAGACTTCGGGACCTCGCTCAAGCAGCGCCGCGAGGTCGCGGGTCTTCTGGCCGAACGGTTTCGCAACACCGCGCTCCTGGCCGGCGCCGCGGCCGCCATCGGCATCCCCCTGGCACTCACCTTGGGCTTCTGGGCAGGCCTCACGCGGGACAGGCCGTCCGATCTGGCGATCTCGACGATCGCTATGCTGGCAATGACGATCCCGGAGTTCGTCACCGCGTCGGTTCTGATCTTCGTCTTCGCGATCGTGCTGAACTGGGTTCCTGCCGTGACCATTCTGCCGCCGTCCGCGCCTTTGGTGGAACTCCTGCCGAATATCGTGCTGCCGGTCGTCGTCCTCGCCTTCGTGATGACGGCCCACATCCTCAGGATCACGCGAGCGTCGGTGATCGAAGTGATGGCCTCGGATTTCATCAAGATGGCCCGGCTGAAGGGCGTGCCCGAGCGGCAGATCTTCTGGCGCCATCTGGCGCCGTCGGCCCTGATCCCGGTGGTGAACACGGTCGCCCTGACCTTTGCGTGGCTCCTGGGCGGTGTCGTCGTGATCGAGCAGGTGTTCAACTATCCGGGCATCGGCAACCTCATGCTGCGCGCGATCTATGACCGGGACCTGCCCATGGTGCAGGCGATCGTCCTCACCTTTGCCCTCATCTACGTTGTGGCGAACCTCCTTGCCGATCTGGCGATGGTGCTGCTCGACCCCCGCATCCGAAGCGCTCAGGCCCGCGGTTGATGGTCGCTCGGCCCCGATCCGGCGGCAGCGGTGGCCACCGATGGCACCTTCTGCGCCGGATCGTGGCGCGGCCGTCCGGCGCCATCGGGCTCGCGCTGACCCTCTTTCACGTGGCCCTGGCGCTGCTGGCACCGCTCCTGAGCGTCCATGACGCCTCGCTGCCGGACGCGGACACCATCAACATGGCGCCCTCCTGGATCCACCTTATGGGCACCGACAGTCTCGGCCGCGACGTCTTTGCCCGGGTCGTCCACGGCGGCCAGCTCGCGTTGATGGTCACGGCCTGCGGGGCCGCCATTGCGATCACTTGGGGCGGCAGCGTGGGCATGCTGCTCGGCGTGGTGGGTGGCCGGACGGACGAGATCGCCATGCGCTTCGTCGATGCGATGCTGTCGATCCCGTCGCTCGCCTTTTTCCTGCTGATGGCCTCCGTTGTCGGTGGCGGGGCCTGGACCATCGTGCCGGTCCTCGGCTTCTTCTACGGGGTCGCGGTGATCCGGATCAGCCGGGCAGCAACGCTGCAGGTCGCGGCGCGGGATTTCGTCATGGCGGCGAAGGCGCGTGGCGAGCGGACCGGAACCGTCATGCGGCGGGAGGTGCTGCCCAACGTCTCGAGCATCCTTCTGGTCGAGGGCGCCATGCAGTGGAGCTGGATGCTCCTTGCCTTCTCCTCGCTGTCGTTTCTCGGCTACGGCGCCACCCCGCCGACACCGGACTGGGGCCTGATGATCGCCAGCGAACGGGGGCTTCTCGCCGTTGCGCCCTGGTCCGTCCTCTGGCCATGCGCGGCGCTCTCGACCCTGATCATCGGGATCAACCTGCTCGCGGATGCGCTGGGTAAAGCCCTCGGCGTCGACCGCACCCGCGAGGTGCCGGGATGAGCACGGGCGCGCTGATCGCCATCGACGGTCTTTCGCTCGGCTATCGGGACCCGGCGGGAGATCCGCGGCTGATTTTGCGCGACATCACCCTCTCGCTGTCTCCGGGGGAGACTTTGGGCCTAGTCGGCGAGTCTGGTTCCGGCAAATCCACCCTGGCGCTCGCGATGATGGGATACCTCGACCCGGGGCTCGAGATCTTCTCCGGCCGTGTCCTCTTCGAACAGGAGGATATCTTCGCCCTCCCGGAAGGCGCGCGCAGGAAGCTCCGCGGCAAGCGGATCGCGCTGATCCCCCAGAGCGCAGGCCAGGCCCTGACGCCCACCCTGCGCGTCCGCGACCAGATTGACGAGGCGCTGCGGCTGCACACCCCGCTGAACACCGCCGAGCGGCGGGACAGGCTGGACGCGCTCCTAAACCAGGTTCGCCTGCCGCCAACCGTGGAGATCGCCGACCGCTATCCCCATCAGCTGTCGGGCGGACAGCAGCAGCGTGTGGCGATCGCGATGGCTCTGGGATCCGGCGCAAGGGCACTGATCCTCGATGAGCCGACCACCGGCCTCGACGTCACCACCCAGGCCCATATCCTGACGTTGCTGAGAAGTCTGGCCCAAGACGCCGGCGTTACGATGATCACTGTCAGCCACGATCTTGGCGTCATCGCACAGCTCGCCGAGCAGATCGCGGTCATGTATGCGGGTGAGGTCGTCGAGTGGGGCAGCGCCGCGGGGGTTCTCTCTGCCCCCGCCCACCCCTATCCCCGGGCACTTCTGGCCTCGATCCCCCGGCTCGACGCTCAGGAGGTTCCGGCGGCACTGGAGGGCGTGCCTCCCCTTGTTGGAGACCCACACCAGGGCTGCGCCTATGCCCCCCGCTGTTCCGTCGCCAAAGACGCATGCCACGCCTCCGCGCCGCCGATCCAACCCACGGACCATGGGACCGCGCGCTGCTTCTTCCCCGCAGGCATGGACGTCGCGCCCGAGAGACATCAGCGCCCGCAGTCACCCAGACGGACCGACGCCCTCGTCCTGGAGGCCAGGGACCTCTCAGTCCACTACGGTAACGGGGGCCTGTTTGCTCGCCTACTCCGACGAGAACCAAGGCCTGACGCCGTCGCCCAAGTCGAGGTGCAGGTGCGGGGGGGCGAAACGCTGGGAGTCGTCGGTGAGTCCGGTTCCGGAAAGTCGACCATCCTGCGCGCCCTCGCGGGACTGATCGTGCCGAGGACCGGACAGGTCGCCATCGTCGGGCAACCCGTAGAAGCGAGCGTCTCGGACCGCGCGATCGAGACCATCCAGCCTCTGCAAACGATCTTCCAGAACGCAGACAGCGCCCTCAACCCTCGCCAAACCGTCCGCGAGATCCTGGAGGCACCGCTGCGCCTCTACTTCGATCTCTCGCCGGACGAGACGGTACGCCGCCTCGCCGATCTGATGGCCGCCGTGCGGCTGCCCAGCGCCTATCTGGACCGCTTCCCGAGCCAACTCTCAGGGGGCGAGAAGCAACGCATCGGGATCGCACGCGCTTTCGCCGCCGAGCCCCGGGTGGTGCTCTGTGACGAGGTGACCTCCGCCCTCGATGTCTCGGTCCAGGCTGCGGTCCTGCGCCTCATCGCGCGGCTGCAGGAGAGCCACGGAACCGGCTATGTGTTCGTGAGCCATGATCTCGCTGTCGTCCGGGCGGTCGCAGACCGGATCGCGGTGCTCTATCAGGGCCGGCTCTGCGAAGTGGGGCCAGCGGCGGCCGTCTTCGCGCCTCCCTACCACCCCTATACCCAGGTTCTCATGGGCGCGATCCTGACCCCCGATCCGTCGACGCGCCCCGCGCTCCTGGCGGATGACGTCATCGAGGGCGCGCCGCCCTCGGTCGGATGCCCCTTCCAGAACCGGTGCCCGCACAAAATCGGACCGATCTGCCAGACTGAAACCCCGCCCGCTCGTCATTTCGGGGAAGAGCACAGCATTGCATGTCATATTGACCCCGCGACCCTTCGCGACCTCACCTCGCCCGACAAGCCGGCCCGGCGGGGCGGGCCGGCGACAACGGATCTGCCATGACCCTCAACGCCCAAAACCCCTTCCTGAAGCCCGGTCGGTTCTGGCGCGGCAACCTGCATACGCACAGCACCCGTTCTGACGGTGTCCTACCGCCCCGGGTCGTTGCCCAGCACTACCGGGACCGGGGGTACGATTTCCTGGTCCTGAGTGATCACTTCGTTGGCGAGTACGGCTACCCGATCACCGAGCTCGGCAACGATCCTGTCGATGGGCTCACGATGATCCTTGGTGCCGAGATGCACTCCGGTGCCATGGAAAACGGCGAGATCTGGCACCTGTTGGCGGTGGGACTCCCCGCGGACTTCACGCCCTCCAACTCGCCCGATTTCGAGCCGCGCGCCGACCAGGAAGCCGCCCACGCTCTCGCTCGACGGGCCCGCGACGCCGGCGCTTTTGTCGTCATCGCCCATCCGGAGACATCGCAGCTGACACTGGCCGATGCGCGCTCGGTCGAAGCAGCGCATGCGGTGGAGATCTACAACCACTCTGCGGCCCTCGACCGAGACCGGGGCTCTGGGCTCCACATCGCCGAGGCGCTACTCAACCACGGACGCCGCCTCTCTCTCACGGCCTCCGACGATGCCCATTTTTATACCCCGGACGCCTGCGGCGGATGGGTCATGGTCAAGGCGAAGGACAATAACCCGGATCAGATCGTGGCCGCGCTCAAGGAGGGACAGTTCTACGCCTCGACCGGACCGGAGATCCGCGCCGTGTCCTGGGGGACCACCGCTGTCGAGATCGAAACCAGTCCGGTGCGGGCGGTCGCCTTGCAGGGGCGGGGGTCGGAGGCCGTGACCGTGCACGGCGAGGATCTCACATCGGTTCAGCTTCCATACGGTGCGCTCTCGAGTTCGCCATGGCTGCGATTGACCGCCATTGCCGACGATCGCGGGCGAGCTTGGACCACACCCGTCTGGGCATCCTCCTGAAAGAGGCCCACTTCGCGAGCCGCCCTTCGGCCCCGCTTAAAAGTAACTCGAGGGTAGCCTCTGAAGGGGAGTTCGTCAGCGAGCCGCCGCAGCAACCGCCCCGTTACCCCGAAACCGCCCCGAAGGACCATTCCCCGATACCGGCCATTGAGCGCACCGCGCCGGATACCCGCTTTGGGCTGGACTCCAGACATTCACTGCGACCAAACGCTGAGGCGGGCTCTGGGCCGGCCACGGATGACCGGCCCACGCCTTCAGATCTCAACCGCTTCGGCGATGGCCAAGGCGTCCTCTAGCTCTACCCCGAGATAACGCACTGTGCTGTCCATCTTCGTATGGCCGAGAAGAAGTTGAACAGCGCGCAGATTGCCGGTCTTGCGATAGATCTGCGCGACCTTCGTGCGGCGCATCGAATGCGTTCCGTATGCACTCGGCTCAAGCCCAATCGACTGAACCCAGTCCCGTACAAGCCGAGCGTATTGCCGTGTCGAGATGTGAAACGGATCGTGGAACCGGCCAGGCCAGAGGTGCTCCTCACCGACCATCCGCGGATCGGCCAGCCAACGTTCCAGCGACTTCCGCGTTCCTTCCGTCAGTTCGAAACGAACAGGCTTCTGCGTCTTGCTCTGCAAGATCGACGTGCGTTCCTTCACCTGACCGGCTGCGTATACATCGGCGACCTTCAAGCACACAAGATCACAGCCCCGCAGTTTGCTATCTATCGCGGTGTTGAACAGCGCAAGGTCCCGGTGGTTCGATGATCAGGTGCCGCCAGGTTTTAATTTACGGCGTCGATGATGCGGGCCATGACGGCGGCCGGAGGCATAGGAACCACGAGATCGACCCTCTCCGGCAACGTGGCTGCATTGATGTCCGTGGGGTTGTTCTCTACGCCGAGCAGACCGGTCCGAAATCCATGACCTGACCACGCGATCTCCTGGATCTCGGGATCGCGCAGCGCCTCAGCCAGACGGCCGCAGGCTGAGGTCAACGAGATCAGCGGATGGGACGCGAAGATCGTCGGTTCGGGATAGATGGGGCGGATCTTGTCGCGGATCAGATCGGCGTATTGCGCGTTCTCCACTAGGAATTCGACCAACTGGTTCTCATATCCCACAATGATGGGCCGCGCGCCCATGCCCTGCTTCAGGAAATTTTCGAAGATGTCGCCCGAGGACGCCTCCATATGGCCCATGGCCGCGAAGTAAGCCTCGATCCGCGGCATGAGGTCGGCCATGTCCACTTGCGCCGGTGTCTCCCCGCGGTTCAGCGCGGTGGCGAGCAGACCGGACCAGATGTTGCCGGAGTTTGATTTGGCCGGATGGGTCGAGAAGATCTTGAAACTTCCGTAGACGTTCAGCCCCAGATCCTCTTTCCACCGTGCACCTTCTGCGACCAGCCCACCGATCGCTGCGACATCGGCGATCAGGAAGCCATCCTTGCGCTGACGCACAATGCCCTTGGCGATCAGTGCATCGGCAACCTCTTTCCAAGCGTAGAACACGATGGGTGAGTTGAAGATCGTCTCGTCTGCCAGCACCTGCTTCCCGGATTGCCGGGCCAGTTCCACCGCGACCATGTTTGACGGCCAGATACAGTCCTTGCCGGCGGTGTTCAGCGTGGTCGCCATCTCAACTGAGCCAGCCTTGGTGGCATCCAACGTGATCCGGTAACGATCTTCAATAATCTTGGAGACTGCCGGATTGTCCAGGAGTGCGCGCTTCTCGCCACCGTAGAAGATCGCTAGCGAAACGGGATCCCGATCCTTCGGCAGATTGCGCTGCACCGCGCCCCAATCGATCTGGGAGGCAACGACTGCCCCCACGCCCACGACGCCCAGGATCATAAGTCCAAGCAGCGATTTTCTCATGACGACTCCCTAGCGGCCGACAGGTTGCCGCGTCTCCAACTGATCGCCAAGCACTTCCACCTGGACCTCCAACGCGAGGAAGTCGTTCTCCAGACAGGCTTGGTCGATCTTCTCCAAGACCGGGGTGAAGCTGCGGATTCGGGCGCCCAAAGCCTCGACCCGGTCACGGTTCTGGCCAGAGGCCATCTTCTTCAGCTCCGCATAGCTCTCCGCCGTGTCGACAATACGCGGTAGATCGTGACGGATGAACCGGCGTGTATGCTGATAGTCGAGAGGATCGCGCGTGTGGTGGCCCCGGATGGCCTCGAAGAGCTTGGCCATCGAACTGAATTCGGTCTTGTCGTCCCCTGAGGCACCCAACGCAAGACGGCGCATCCGGGCCGAGGCTTGGGTCAGCAGATCGATTGCCTCCGACAGCTCTGCCTTGGTGACACTACCGAAGACGAACTCCTCGGTTGGAGGCTTCCGCCGCTCGACGATCAGCATCACCGCAGCGAATACCATCAGCCCTGCGATCAGCGACAACCACCACACCAAGCCGAGACCAAAGAAACAGCTCAGGAACATAGCCGACGCCACCACTCCCGCCACAATCTGGCGGTTGTTGTCTGACAACGCGATCAATTGTACCCCTTGGCCTTGCGCAGCGCGCCCGACAGATCGTCCTTGGCCTTGAACAGCCGCCCAATGGACGCGGCGCTCAGATCATTCAGCTGTTTTTCGTCCGCCTTGCCAAACGCGATGGAGTGGATCGGAACATCGCGCCCGAAGGACAGCCCGTCTACGTAGTCCCAGAGCGCACGCTTATTGCTTTCGTCCGAGGCACCGTCGGTCATCGCAATGACTGCCGGCAGATAGTCGAACAGCACACCTTGATCCGCATAGGCCTTCAGGCGCTCCATCCCCTTGCCCAACGCATAGTAGAGATCCGTGCCACCGCCCGCCTGCAGCCGGTCCACATTGCGCTGCAAGTCCGATAGTTCTGCCGGTGCATTCCCTTCAAGAACCCAGATGTCTCGCACATCACTGTCGAACGGGATGATCACGGTCACATCGCGCGACGTCGGTTGCAACAGGTTCAGCGCTGCGGTGTCCGGGTCTAGAAGAAGCCGCATGGCCGACTTCAATTGCGCCATCGGCTCACCTTCCATGGAGCCGGACACATCCAAAACCCAGACCGTGAGAGAGGGCTTTCTCAATTCGGTTTGATAAAGTGTCAGCGCCTCGCGGATCACGGCTTGATCGGGGGTAGGGATCGGAGCGATGGCCAGGTCAAGGTCAATGCCCCACTCCGGGTTCCAAACCGCCTCGTCGCCACCGCCAGCCAGACCGATGAGCCCCGCGCGTCTCCCAAGCCCAAGAAGCTGTGCCTGCACCTCTTGGGACAATAGATGTTGCTGCAATTCCAGAAAAGCGTCCTCCTTGGCCGCATCGCCCTTGGACACGTAGGCCAGGGGACTGTCTGCGACCGCCATGCCGTTGGCCGGATAGATCACGTAGAGCGGTTCCTGTCCCTGGCGCTGGAGGTCCTGGTTTGCCTCGATCATCATGGCTTCATAGTTGATCATGGCATCGAAAGCCGTCGGGTTGCCGACAAAGCTGTCCTTCAGCCACCCGGAGGAGCCCGAGGACCGGTCCACCAGATTGAGCAGATCCGAAACCTCGGCACGCACCGACGGGTCGTTCAGTTCAGCCTGAGTGAGCACATCCGGATCCCCAGCCAACGCGTAAAGGAAACCAAAGAACGCGGATGCCCCGGAATTGGATTGGGTTGCCGAGGTCATGGACAGCCGAAACTCGCCCGCCCGCGCAGCGGCTTGGATGGCCTGAACCCCAATATCGTCGCGCCCGATCCAGCCAAGCCGTTCTGCGATGGTCTTGCGCAACCCCAGAACCACGGGAGACCGTAGGATCGATTCGCGGTGCTTCGCAACCTTCTCGGTGTCGCCGAGCTCAACCCACAGCGAATGCGCTGGCCAGACGGCATCGTATTCGGTCGCCGTCCCCTTGGACAGCTCCCGGCTGATATCCACCGAACCGAGATAGCGCATTGTCACGTCAACACCGTTCTCATCCGCCCACGCCTTCACGATGGGCTCCAGAGCTTTGTTCTCCGATCCTGAGACGATCGCCAGGCTGGTTTTCGGGCCCAGAAGATCGGACTGAGCAAGAAACAGAATTCCGCCGAACACAACGGCGGCAAGAACCGCCAGCCTCGCCAATATCTTCTTCATGACTTGCCGTGTCGCTCCGCTTCAAATGCAGTTAAACTCTACATCGCTTAGCGGTATATGGGTATGCGGCAACATCTTCGGAAGGCGGCAGTGCAATTCATGGTTCTTGGCTCAATCGATACCCGGACTATCTCGGTTGAATGTCCAGTATCGCGCGATTCCTGACGTTCGATCCCTGAAGTTGAACAGCCGCTTCGTTCCCCTCAGTGTGCGTTCGCCCCTCTTCCGTTCTCGCGACCGCTGCGAATGGCCGGTCTGGCAAAGCTGCACAGCGACTTTTGACGATGCGGCGAAGGTTCGGACTGGGTTGGTCCCGCGCATTCAGAGCCTGAACACAGCGTCGATCGGCCATGTTCGACAAAGGGGATCGTTGCATTGACTCAGCGGAGTTGAAAGTGACCCAGGGGTTGCGGCCCGTTCACGCCTCCAGCTCTACATACGAGAAGACCTTGGCCACGATCTTCCAGCCGTCCTCGGTACGTATCACCGTCAGCAAGTCCTGATAGTCGCGGCCTAGCATCGTCATCCGCGCCTCGACGACCCCCATCTGCCCGTCCTTCAGCACGATGCGTTGGATCTCCTCATCGCGCACCTCTCCGTGAGAGGCAGGCGGCGTCCGGGCCTCGACGCGCCGCATGTAGTCGTCCAGCCCCATTTGCTCGGGACTGCCGGGGGTGGCGTTCACATAAGACAAGCGGTCGTCGAACACATCGCGCAGCGTGGCGCTGTCCGCGTGGTAGAGACCATCGACGTAGCGCTTCATCAGGTCCAGGACCTCAACTTCATCATCGCGGATCATTGGATCAGTCCTTCCGCCTGCATCGCGGTCTGCGTCGCCGGCCGGGCCTGAACGCGCGCGACATATGCGGCCAGATGGGGCCAAGCCGCGAGGTCGATGGCTTTGAAGTTCGCCCAGAACGCGAGCACGAATGTGTAGGCATCGGCGACCGAGAACTGGTTGTCGACCAGATAGTCCCGGCCATCCGCCAGCACGGTTTCGAGATAGTCGAACTTGGTCGCCACCTTCTTCGCCGCTGCCACCTTTTCGTCGTCTGTCGAGCCGGTCGAGAACAGCGGGCCCCAAGCCTTGTGCAACTCTGCCGCGGCGAAGTTCAAGAACTGCTGCAGACGGGCCCGGGCGAGGGAGCCGGGCGCCGGTGAGAAGGCCCGCTCGGGGTATGTGTCGGCGATGTGCTGAAGGATCGCCACGCCCTCGGTCAGATGCGTGCGTTCGTCGAGTTCCAATTCCAAGGCCGGGACATAGCCGTTCGGGCTGATCTCGCGGAAGTCCCGGCCCGAGGCCGTGCGGCCTGAATCGGTGTCGACTGCCTCGATGTCAAAGGCTGCATCGACCTCGTGCAGCATGATGTGACTGGCTAGGGAACAGGCGCCGGGTTTGTAGAAGAGTTTCATGTCGGTCTCCATAGGTTGATCTGTGAGCGGAACCTAGGAGGGCAATCGATCTATTGATAACATCGATATTTCATCATAATGATCTATTTATGTGATCATCTGGAGGGATCGTGACACTAGACCAGCTTGTCACGCTGGACGCCATCGTAGCGACTGGCACCTTCCGCGCCGCGGCCGAGCGCCTGAACAAGGCGCAATCGGCCGTCAGCCATCAGATCCGCAAGCTCGAGGACGAACTGCGCTTCGATCTGTTCTCGCGGGACAGCTACCGTCCGGTCCTTACCCCGGAAGGCGAGGTTCTGTGTCGCGAAGCGACGCGAGTTCTGCAGCAGGTTCGCGCCCTTGAGGCCACGGCCGCGGGATTGCGCAACACGCAGGAGCCGATCGTGCGCATCACCCTGACCGCCACGATGTCGCTCACGCCGCTGCTGACGCTCCTGGGTGGGATCGGGCGCACGTATCCCAGCACGCACATCCGTGTCTCGACCGAGATGATGGGGGGGCCCCTGGCGCGGCTGATGGGCGGCGAGGCGGATCTGATCGTCGCCGGGATGGCGGGTGTGCCGATCGACCAGGTCGAGACCGTGCCGGTCGGCTCGGTGACGATCCGACCCGTCGCCCATCGTGAATTCCCCGCCGCCAGGCTCATCGGGATCCGCACTAGGGCCGAGATGCAGACCTATGTTCAGGTCATCGTCGCCGGCACTGGAGGACCGGATTTCGAGCAAAGCCGGGATGTCCTATCCGCCGGGCAGCGCTGGACGGTCTCGGACTTCGAGACGAAGAAGTCCGTGATCCTTGCCGGGCTCGGCTGGGGTGGCTTGCCGATACACCTGATCGAGGCAGAGCTGGCAGCGGGTGAACTCGTTCCCCTGCGGATCGAAGGCTTTCCGCCCCGTCATACCGAGATCTTCGCCATCCGCCGCCGCGACCAACCTATCGGTCGCGTGATGTCCGACATTTGGTCACATCTGCAGGATCATCGCGCGGACCAGCAGTGACGCTCAAGCCCCCCGCTACTTACCCGTCTCGAGAAAAGAGCCGCAATTGAGTCACACATCTGGACCCGACCGCGTCCTCTTGAGTATGCGCCCCGGATCGGCTGGGATCGATGGGATTGGTGGAAGTTACTGTATTGAGCCGACACGCACAGGCTGCCTGGTTGCGCCAGAAGCGGCCCAGGGCAAAACATCCGTGTCCTGCATCCGAGCATCAATCTTCTGCGTAGCGTTCTCGGCCACTCAACGGATTTCGAGCGGCCGAGGGGCGTTCTGTCCCGGCAATCTTGTGGGTTCGGCCGGCTACAGCCCTGCCTTCAGTACACACCCAATGGAAGTGATCCTGACGACAGCACGTTCAATGCCCCGTCTAGAGCATAGATGTTGACGACGTAATTGTGGGCGCGCCCGCCAGAGCATGGCCCAAGATAAACCCCGCCGCCGCACTTTCCGCACTTGTGAGAGGCGATGGCAGTCATGCCTGCAGGCAGTGTATCGGTTTCGCCCTTGAACGACGCGAGGGTCATATTGCCTTCCTTGATCGAGGCCGGCGACAGCTTCATGCGGATGATGCCGTGCGCTCCTTCGCCTTCCCAATCCAGGTCGGTAAATCGAAGTTCCAGTTGCTCTGTACCGTCGGGGATGTTCTGAACAACCAGCTCTGGCGACCACCCCTCGCCGCCGCGCCGTGTGCAGATGCCCTTTTTCGGAACCTCTTGGCCATTCCAGCTTTCGTTGCCGTGGCTGACCTTAAGGCCTTCCGCCTGGACCGTCGTGCAAGCCAGAACAAGCCACGCCCCCAAGATCACTGCAAGCGTTCGCTTTTCCATCTCGATCTCCTGATCTGTCTCTATCCGTGCGCCACCGCTTATTCTGGCGCCGGTGAATTGCTGCGATGCGCTGGAAAAATACTGGCATCCTTGTTATCTTTGAAATTGATATGAGAGATACTTGCTATGAGCATTAGAGATTTACGGAAGCTCGATCTGAACCTGCTCAAGGTCTTTGATGCGGTGATGCGGCATCGACATGTGTCTCGTGCCGCGGACGAGATCGGAATTGGTCAATCGGGTCTGAGCCAGGCTCTCTCCAGGCTGAGGCAGTCCCTGGACGATCCTCTCTTCATCCGCACCAGTGAGGGCATGGTACCCACGCCGCGCGCCATTGAGATCGCGGAGCCTGTTCGAACAGCGCTTTCGACGTTGGCTGAAACCTTTGCGCCCAGCTCGGCTTTCGACCCAAGGGGTAAGCCGTTTCAATGTACGATCGCCATGTCAGATTATGTGGAAACGTTGATCTTGCCTGGAATTGTGCGGGCGATTTCCGAGGCTCAGGCGAACGTCTCGCTGAGGATTGTGCAAATCGATCTGATTGACGTGCTCGACTCGATCGATGGTCGCAAGACCGATATGGCGATTGGTCAATTTCCGCGGACGCGGTCCTGGCATCGGCAGGCGATGCTCTTCAGGGATCACCGCGCTTGTATGTATGCGACGGGAGCAATCCCGGCGTCGCCGTCGCTGGACGACTATCTCTCACGCCCACATGTACTCCGTTCGCTCGGGGGGCGGCGACAGGGGCCGGTTGACGATGCGCTGCGGAAAATAGGACGGGTCCGCAACACGGCTCTGGTTGTCCCACGGTTTTCGGTGCTTCCAGGCGTCTTGGCAAATTCAGATTACATCTCAACACTGCCAGCCAATCTTGCGCACAGGCTTGCCGGAGAAACACAATTGACCGTAGCGAAATTGCCTTTCCACCTCGCACCGATCGAAGTCTCGACGCTGTGGCACTCCAGTGTTGAATCGGAGCCATCCTTCGTGTGGATTCGAGATTTGGTTCACCGATCGGTCGCGGCAGACTCTCGCCTGAACGGGACAGCAGAGATCAAAGAGTGAGTCCAAAGGGAGTTCTAGTGAAAAGGAAACTCTTCCCAGAGCAGCGACATCCGGGTCCCCAGGAATTGGGAACGACGTTTCAACCCGGGAAAGCAGGCACGGGTGCTGTCAGACGAATGCGAACCGGTCTCCGTTTGCCGCCGATTGAGGGAACCTAGGCGGAACAGAGCTGCCGCCACTCGGCAAGAGCGGCGGTTCTGTTGAGCTTGAAGTGGTCTCGGCTAGTCAGGGATCGTTCCTGGTTGAAGTGGTTGTAGACGGAGGAGTGGACGGAGGCGAACTTCTGCAGACTGCGCATTCGCCTGAACCGGAGCATCGCCCGTTCTCGTCGTCGCAACGGAAGATGGGAGTTTTCCGCGCGGTTGTTCAGCCAGCGCCCTGTCGATTGCAGGTCCATTGCCTTCAGCTCACGCAGCGCGGCTCGGTACGATGGGAACGCGGTCGGTCACGATCTGCTCAGGCCGACCGTGCTTGCGCATCAGTTTTCTGAGGAATTTCAATGCGGCCGCCTTGTTTCGACGTCTTGGTGACGACAGCTCTCCAGGACTTCGCCCTCGTGATCGACAGCCCGCCAGAGGTAGTGGCGCTTGCCGTTGATCTTCACGAAGAGCTCATCCACGTGCCACTGCCAGTTCGAGAAGGCACGCAGTTGATTGATGCGCTTGCGGCGGACCTCGGCTGCGAACATCGGGCCGGACCGGTTCCACCAGACACGAACCGTTTCGTGGCAGACGTCGATGCCACGCTCGTGCAGCAGGTCTTCGACGTTCCGCAGCGAAAGCGGGACGCGGACATACATCATCACGGCGAGGCGGATGATCTCGGGGCTGGTCTTGAAGTAGCGAAAGGGGGAGCATTTCGTCATATCCGGAAGCTATCGTTCGCGAAATCGACGCTCAAGCCAAGTTCCCCTGACAGTGCCAAGGCGACAACCCACCGGAAACAGGGACAGTTTCCGGACGGAAAATCGATATATATCAGACAGTTATGTGTGTGGCGGGCAGGATGGGATTCGAACCCACGGAACCCTTTTGGGGCCCACTCCCTTAGCAGGGGAGCGCCTTCGACCACTCGGCCACCTGCCCACCTAGGCGAATACCCGTCGAAGCAAGGCGATGTCAACGCACTCGCGTCAGCCCCGGCCATCGAGTTGCACGAGTGTGCTTTGACACACGCCTGTTTCAGCTGGGATCCCGCTCTGCGGAGGCTCGACCTCAGTTGGATGCCAGCGTATCCACCGCGTCTGGCAGCCCGCCGGTGATCGTGAATGCTGCCCAGTAAAACGGATGGGATGTCTGGAAATCACCGGCCAGGGATTGCCGTGACTGCCGCATCGCTTCATCGAGCGCCACACCTGCCGTGTGGGTCTCGTAGAACCGCTCCATCAGATCAACGGTTTGTGCGTCGGGGATCTGCCAATGAGAGGCAATCACCGAGCGCGCACCGGCGTAGAAGAATGCCCTCACGAGGCCGCTGAGCGCTTCCCCGCCCGGCGTGCCGAACCCGGTGCCCAGTCCGGAATTGGCACCGTAGCCCCCAGTGTCGCAGGCAGAAAGAACCACCAGCTCGGCATCGAGTTTCAGGTCGACCACCTCGCTCGCGTCGAGAAGCCCATCACTTTCGGGACCGCCGAGCGATGTTGTGAGCGCAGGCTCCGGCAGGCACTCGGCCGACATCGGCAAAAGACCGTGGGTGGCGAAGTGGAGAACGCGCACATCGGACAAATCGGCGGCCTTCAGCTCGGTGTCGGTGAAATCCTTGCCGATCGAGAAGGCAGAGCCGCTGCGTGCTGCAACACGGCTCAATCTCTGCACTTCCTCCACTGTTCCTTCGAGTGCCGGGGCGCGGGTGAGGCTGGTCAGTTGCTCCAAGCACTCGGCTGGTGCCTGCCGGGCGTCGGCGATGCGCTGGGCGTTTCGCGACCCCACCGGTATGAACCCGCCATAGCCATGGAATGGTATGCTGGCCTGGCTGGGTGCAGCCTGGCGCAGCGTGTAGAACGACGATGCCGACAGGGCGACGGACAGCGCTTTCTGAGTTCCCAGCCAAGGCACACGAGTGTAGTCCTCCGTTCCGGGTAGCCATCCCGTCGGATCGTCACTCACGAGCACGGCCGGGGGCAGGGCCAGCAGCGGACCATCGGGGGCAAAGACGATCGACCTGCTCGCTTTGACGAGATCGTCCACTGGATCAAGGGTCAGATTGTAGAGATCACGCGCCGCGCCCACATCGAAGTTGTCGCCATAGATGTTCTCGCGGATGGCGGCAACCAGTCGCGCGATCTCCGCCACATCTCCGTCGAGTTCGGCGATGCGAAACTCGCTGGCGGTCACCGCAAGCACGATGGCGCCCGTGCTGCCGGCACGTATCTGCAGGAACACTTCTTCAGACCGCAGGCTCTTTCGGAACTCGGACAGCGATACCGAGCTGTCGGTGACCTGCACGAAGTTGGGGGCCAGACTTTCAACCGCTCGGCTGAGCTCCTCCTTCGAGGCTTTCGCACTTGCAAGCTGCGAGCGGGCGACAGCCAATGCGTGGACATCGCGTGGTCTTGTGGAACTCAGGACATCGAGCCGTGCCGAAAGCCGGTTTGTCTCACGCTCGGTGTCCTGGAAGGCCCGGATTGCTTTTGCCGAGTCGGATGTTCCCGACGCAAGGCGGCTCGCGAGCCGGCTGAGCGTGCCGGTCGCGACAGGGTTTTTGATCTGTTGGACCGCCAGGAAGAGGTCCTCGTCGCGTCCTGACGAAGGTGGCTGATCTGCAAGTATGCGGATGTAGGGCACGAGTTCGTCGAAGCTGACGCCGCGACCACCCCGGGCAAGGATGTCGACTGCCGCGCGGTAGCTGCTCATGGCAGCACTCTGTTGGCCCGCATCGAGCAGCAATCGGGCGCGGAGCAGCAGGTTGATCACCTCGGGTCGTTCGGTCGCTGCAAACTTGCGTGCGAGATTGACCGCGCGTGTGGCCTCGCTCGCAGCAGGCTCGGAACCTTCGGTTTCGGCGACCGCGAGGGCGATTGATCGTGCGACCTCCGCGCGCAGCCATACCGCATTGTTCTCGGGCACGTCCTCGAGAAGGTCGCTCGCTTCGGACAGGTGAGGCAGCTTTTGATCCGCCACGTCGAACCCCTTGGAGGCCGCGGCGACATAGTGCGCCTGCGCCGTCAGCACCTTGATCTTGTGCTCGAGCGTGAGCTTTCCGATGTTCAGGAGCGACTCGGGGCTCTGTTGCACGGGCGTTGTGAGATCGAGAGATGTCTCCGGACTGATGCGCGCGACTTCAACGATGGGCTCGCCTTCGGATGCGCTCCCGTCCTGCAGTTCCGGCAAGCCTGCCAGGGAACGGGTGCCGGCCTCGATGGCGATCTCGGCGAGTCTGAGCGATTCTTCTTTCTCGCCCTTGTTGAGGAAGTGCTGTGCAAAGAAAACATCCGCACGCAGCCGCTCCAGAATCGCTCCCTGTTCCTCGATCGTCTTGCGTGGCTTGTCGAAGAGCTTCTCCGCCAGATAAACCTCGCCCGCATTGCTCTTGTTGAGTGCAAGATAAAGTTCCAGTTCCGCCTGCCCGACGGTGGATCTTTTCAGCCGGTCGAGCCTGGCCAGCGCGGTCTCACGATAGGCGGTCTCGGCGTCGCCGAACTTCATGACCACGTTGCTGCGGTAGGCAACGCCTGCCTCGATCAGTGCCGCCTCCTTGAAGGTGAGGGCATCGGCTGCACTGGTCGTGGTGGTCTGAAGACGGCTGTCCCACGGCGTTTCGGGCACCAGCTCCCCGACGATGCCGGGTTTGACGGAATTGTCGGCAGCGCTGATCGCTTCGGGCTGAGCCGCATCTTCAGCCACCGGAGCGGCACACGCTGAGAGCGCGGCGATGCACAGGAGGTTTCTCCAGCTCATTTGAACCACTCCTCGTCGTTGCCTCGGTTGGTGATCTGCTCTTCGTCGTCGGGATCGCGGCGCAGCAGATCGAGCTCGGTAAACGATCCGAAACGGGCGTCATCGTCGGGGCCGGGGCGGGGGCACAGGGTGCCCAGGAGACAACCCTGTTCCTCTACCGGAGGTGGCGGTGCCTTCGGCTGATTGGCACCGCCGCCACCTCCGCCGCCTCCACCACCACCGCCGACTTGGTTGCCGCCGCCGCAATTGGTGCCCGAGAGGAAGCAGTCGTTTACTTGATGCAGATCGTCTGGCGTGAACCCAACGGCCACGTCGACGCCGTTCACCGCATCGGACGTCTCGAGTCCGGTCACTATTCCGAAGATTTCGAGCCCGGTCGCATTGACGAGGAAGATCGGGCCAAGATCTGCTCCGGCACCGCCCACGCCATTGACGAGTTGGTCGTTGAGTGCGGGTTCAGCGGTGTTGCCCGGGGCGAGCGTGTTGCGCTGCTCGAATTCACCCACAACGTCGATCGTGGTGGTGCCCTGCGCGGCGAGGATCAGCGCGCCACCATCAACATCCGGGTCAATCAGCACGTTCCCGTCCACGAAGAAGCCCAGATTGTCGACTGTCGCGAAGTCTCCGGCAAACGGCACGCCGATCCGGCCGTCGACTTTCACATCCTTCGGACGCAGGCCGTTGGCTTCGCCGAGGCTCAGATCGAGCGATGCCGCGTCGTACCCACCGCCGAGAAAATCGTCCACGATCAGGTTGTTGGCTGCCGTGATGGTGAGGTCGAGCTTCGGCGCAGAGTTGCCCGTCACCACGTCGCCGACAGTGAGATCGTTCTCGGACACGAACGTGATGGCCGGAACATCGAAGTTCGCGAGTTCGGCGGGATCGAGAACACCCCCTGTTGCCGCGGCACCGGATGTTCCCACCAGGCCGTCTCCCACGAACACGAACCGGCCACGGTCAGCCCGGATTGAAGGCGCCGCGGCGCTTGCGACCTCGAAGTCACCGGCACGCCAATCGGCGATTGCGTCAACATCGATGTCAGCGAGCGGGCCGACCTGGATCAGGCCGCCTTCCTCTGGTCCGGCATTCGAGAAAAAGCTCGCATCGAAGGCCAGGTTGTCTCCCTCGATGTTCGGCACCCCGACAGTGTTTCCGTTCGCATCGGTGATCTGATCCACGACGATGGCGTTCCGGGTGCTGGCACTGATCAGGCTGTCACCCCCCTGTGCCCCGTCCTCGGAGCGCAGTGTGTTCCCGATCAGCACGTCGTTCAGTGCCTTGATGTCGATGTTCTGGTTTGCGAACAGCCCTGCGCCCTCCGTGGCGGCGCCCTCGGTGATCGCAAGGATCGGGTCAGACGAGATCGCGATGTCCGGCACCAGGCGCACGGAGTTCTCAAAGGGCGAGAATGGAACGACGCCCACAGACCCGCTGAGCTCGCCCGTCGGCAGTCCCGTCGGCGCGGAGGCCAGAGCAACCGGAGCGGACGAGGCAACGGTGATGTCGGTCTCTGACTCAACCCTGCCCGAAATCACGACAGAGTCTCCGCTGATGGACACGCCATCACCAACATCGATTCCATCCGCGATGATCGCGCCGAGCTGTGTGCCTTCGGGCAGCACGCTCGCCTGCACGAACTGATCGCCCGCCTGCAGATCGACGCTGTCGCCCCGAATCTCGGACGTTGCCTCAATGAAGATGTGGTTCGAGTTGGAAACGCTGACGGTGCCCTGTTCTGCAATCACAGGCGCAAAGATGGAGACAAACGGGTGAATGCCCTTGTTGACCGACGCAATCTGGATATCGCCCCCGTTCGTCCGCAGCCCGCCACCGATTGCCGGATTGGCGTCGTTCAGGCCGGAGAGGTCGCCGATCTGTATGGTTGAGCCTCCGTCGATGGTGATGTCTCCGAGATCGAGCTGAACATCGGCTGCGACCAGAAGTTCTCCGGATGCGATAATGGCGAGATCACCGGTCTCGGCGATCGTCAGAGGCTCGAGCAGTTCGAACGTCCCGTTGGTCCTGAACGTGATGCTCTGATCCTCGAGCTGAAGATCCGAGCGCACGGAAATCGACGTGCCGGCTTCGAGCACGATGTCACCGTCTATGCTTTCGACCTGGCTCTTGGAGAGCGTGACCAGTGGGTCGAACTTTCCGTTGTTGTCGAGCCCGCTGTCGCTGAACTCGATGATGCCATCCTGACCGCCGATCAGGACGTCGTCAGTGCCAAGGCCGGGATCTCCGTCTGGGAGAATCTGAATGTCGCTCGGATCGAAGAGCAGTGTGCCCGCCGCTCCATCGACCGCGGAAAGATTGACCGTGCCGGCAAAGTTGAGATCGCTGACCGATGAGATCTCGATGAAGCCGCCGTCACCGCCACCAAGTGAGGCAGCACTTGCATGGCCGCGGAAATCGGTGAAGTCCTGCGAGAACAGCAGGATCTTGCCGCCATCGCCGTCGCCCGAGGCTTCGGCCGCAAGGCTTGCACCCTGCTCGACGCCGATGCGCCGTGTGGGCACTGGACTGGATTGTGGCCCGAGCTCGATCCTCCCGCCGCCACTTGCTCCCGAGACGTCGATGCGCCCGCCTTGTCGCACCACAACCTGCTCGGCGGTGACATTCACGTCGCCACCTTCAGCGCCCTGTCGAGCCACCAGCGCTCCCGTCACATCGACATGTCCGCCGCCGGTGATCACAATCTTGCCGTCGATCTCCGAGAGCCCCGTCGCTTCGACCAGACCGCCCAGCAGGATCAGGCTGTCGCGCGCTGCCTGAGCACTGGCGGCGGACAGATAAACCGCACCTCCGTCAGCAGAAACCTCGCCCGAGTTGGTCAGCGACACTGCGAGCGGGTCCTCGGCATCGACGATCACCGAGAGCAAACCGTCCCCATCCATGTCGAGCGAGAACGCGCTGCCGGCGTGCAAGCTGACATCGCCGCCGGCGCTCGTAACCTGACCGGTGTTTTCAACGAACGGCGCGATCAGTGCGACACCTCCTTCACCCGCGGAGATCACGCCCTTGTTCGCGATGTCGCCCCCTGGAGTGCCAAACCTGTCGGCACCTGCGGCGAAGTCCTGCTTCGAGAGTTGGCTCGTCGTTGCCAACAGGCCTCCGACGTTCACTTGTGCGTTCTGGCCGAACAGGATTCCGCTGGGGTTCAGCAGCCAGACCTGGCCGTTGGCCGACAGAGAGCCCTGGATGCTCGTGGGCTTTCTGTTTTCGATGCGGTTGAGCGCGATGGCGGATTTAGACGGCTGGCGGAACTCCACCCGCTCACCTCGTCCGATGTTGAAGCTCTGCCACGACAAGTCGGCACGCGGTGTGGTCTGCGTGACGACCGTCTGGTTCTGAGACTGGTTGATGGCGGCCTGGCCGGAGTTGACCTTGCCGCCGACAGGACCGGCTGCTGCAATCGCGGGCACAAGGAGCACAAGCTGGGCGAGCGCAGTGCTCAATCTCAGGCCCAAGCGGCTGTTCTGCAGCATGTTGAAGTCCCCCTAGAAGAAAGCAGTCGCGCGGAAAAGCAACTCGACACCGTCATCTGAGACGAGGTCGGACGTTGTGAACGGGATCGCAACGAAGGCGTCCAGATCGAAGTTTTCGAGAAAGCCGACGCGGACGCCGACGCCGCCTGAGGCGAGGTGGGCGCTGCCGTCATCGAACGCGATCCCCGCGTCGATAAAGGCATAGCCTTCGGCGCGATCCAGGAATCTGTACTCGGTGAACCGCGGTTGATAGGCGACTTCTACGCTACCGGCGATGCCATGGTCTCCCAGGGCGCTGCCCGGATTGAAGCCGCGTCCGATGGTGTAGTTGCCGAGCGAGAATGCCTCGTAGCTGGGAAGGTTTCCGGTCGATGTGAGCCCGAGCGCTCTCGTGCGCAGATGCACGCGGTCCGCGACCTCCACATCGTGCTTGATGTCGGCAAGGAACACCGTGAACTGGGGATCGCCGGTGACGCCGTCGTCCTCGTCATTGCTGGAGCCGAGGCCTGGCAGACCGATCCTGACGGAGGCAAATGCATCCAGGAAGCCGGGCACCATCGCCTCCTCCACCCAGCGGGCGTGAGCGCCGAGCACGCGGAGATCCTCATCGATGACGAGGCCTGCAACGGTCGCGTTCTGCTCCTGGTGGACGGCTTCGAACGATGCGCCGAGCGTCACAGTGCGGTCGCGGCTGCGGATCAGCGCGTAGTCGATGTCGGCGCGACCGATATAGGCACGATAGTCGAGGTCGAAGATCCGTGAGATCCCATCTGGCTCGGAGACCGAGTTCGAAAAGGTCAACCTGCCCGTAAGTCCATCAAACCCGAGCGGAAACTGATATGAAAGTTGACCGAGCACCTGCTCGCTGGGATCGACGGTCGAGAAGCCCACAGCCTCCAGCCGGTCACCTGAGAGCAGCAGGCTGTTCGCCGCGGCCCCGATGGTGCCGAGGTAGGGACCGGCTGTGTCGGGCGCGAGGTTCGAGAAGCTCACGAAGCCATCATAGGGCGCGTGCACGGCATCCACGAGTAGGACCAGCGCGCCAGGCGTGTCGGTGGACAGCCCTCTCAGCCCCGCGATGAGGTTCACGCCTGCGAGATCGCGCGCCAGCAGCAGACGCCTTTCGACCGTGGCGCGTTCCAGCGGCTTCTGGCCTGTCAGAGGCTGCACCAGATCGTCGACGGCCGCGGCCGCACCGCCAAGTTCGCCTCGCACCACAACCTGTGCGATCGAGCCTTCGATGATGCTGATCTGTACCGACCCGTCATCGATCTCCTGTGCCGGGACGATGGCGCGTACGGCGAGATAGCCGCTGTCATCATAGAATTGTTCGATATCTCGCGTGAGAGTCTGCAAATCGTTGAAGCCGACTTCGCGACCGATCAGGTCACCGGCGACAGGGGCGAGCTCGGCTTGCGAGAATACGCTCGACCCTTCGAACACAATCCCGGTCAGCTTGAACCTCGGGCCACCCTGCGTGATGTCGCTCCCCGAGCGTTCCAAAGGTGCCAGCGGCGCTTCACCAAAGTTCTGAGCGTCACGATCGGGTGTGACGGGAGTCAATTGGTCACGCTGGAACGTTTGCACGCTCTGAGCATAAGCAACAACGCAGGTGCAGCAAATTGCAACCGTAAGTAGAGAACAAAAGATATTGCGCACTATTTGCGTATGCCGACTCATTTTGTTTTCTCACGCGAAAATATAAGCACAGGATCGGAGATTGAGCTGAGTTTGTACTGGAAAGCAAGGGCACTTCCAAAAATTGACACAATTCATTGGAGTTGCGGTTGTTGATGGCCCGGGCCAAGAGCTGCAACTATCTCGAATACTGGCGCACATTGATGGTCGTTACGGTTGTATTAAGAAAGAATTAACCATTAAGTGGGTGGCGAGCGCGCGCCAACTGAGTGGCGATTCGCGCCCGCTTAAAATTCAGGCAGTTTCGGGTTGGGATTAGGTGCGTGCCATGCGCTCGAAGCCGGCGCTCAGGTCCGCGATGAGGTCATCCGGATCTTCAAGGCCGATGTGGATGCGCATCAGCTGACCCTTCGGGCGGCCCGGCTTGGGCCAGTGCGTGGCGCTCCGCCGCGTGTTCGGATAGATCGGGATCAGCAGGCTCTCAAAACCACCCCAGGAGAACCCCATGCCGAAATGGGCCGAATGGTCCAGTAGGGCCGCGAGCTGGCTTTCATTCGAGAAGTTCTCGGCCAGCGTGAAGCCGAAGAGCGAAGAGGCGCCCAGAAAGTCGCGCTTCCACAGCGCGTGGCCCGGATCGTGCTCCATTGCCGGGTGAATGACCTCGCTGACTTCCGCGCGGCCCATCAGCCATTCGGCGACCTTCAAGCCATTCTCCCAGTGCTGCGGCAGTCGAACATGCAGCGTACGGATGCCGCGCATGGCGAGGAAGACGTCGTCCGGTCCGGCGCAGAGCCCGAGCTCGGCCCATGTATTGCGCAGCGCGGGGTAGGTTGCCTCGTTCGCTGTGACCGAGCCCATCACCAGATCGGAGTGTCCGCTCACATACTTGGTGATCGCCTGGATCGAGACGTCCACACCGTGATCGAAGGGCTTGAAGTACAGAGGGCTTGCCCAGGTGTTGTCCATGATGACGATGGCGCCGGCGTGGTGGGCTTCCTCCGCAATCGCGGGGATGTCTTGGACCTCGAACGTCCATGAGCCGGGGCTTTCGACGAAGACCACCTTCGTGTTCGGGCGGATCTGCTCTCTGATCGCGCCGCCAATCAAGGGGTCATAGTAAGTCGTCTCGACACCCATGCGTTTAAGCATTGTGTCGCAGAACCGTCTGGTCGGACCGTAGACGTTGTCGAGCATCAGAAGATGATCGCCGGCGCCGAGATACGCGAGGAGCGGGGCGGTGCACGCCGTCAACCCCGATTGGCAAAGGCGGGTGCGGAAACCGCCCTCGAGCGTTCGAACGGCTTCCTCGAAGGCATAGGAACCGGGTGTGCCATGCACCCCGTAGGTGACGCCGTCACCAGGCAGGATGTTCCGGCTTTCATTGAGCGCGGCAAATGTCGGGTAGAGGATTGTGGAGGCGTGGTAGACGGGAGGGTTGACGACACCGTGGTTTTCATGTGGGCGGCGACCCGCGGTGACGGCTTTTGTTGCCTCGTTGTGATCTTGCATGCGTGCTCCGCTCCCGCGTGGTTCGAGGACCTTCTTCAGACAGCTTTCGCGATCGGTCAAGGGCGCGGCTCGGAACCCTGATGGCGAAGGTGATTCGCACGGCTCCGATCAACCAAGTGATATCTTTACTCGACGTAAATTTGCTGAATCTTGCCTATGAAGTTCGCAAAATCGAACGCGATGCCCGCCGCGACTACACACTTTTATCGGGAAGCTGACCGCATATCGAGCAAAAGGCTCCCGTTTTGGCGGGGCAATTGTGCAGATCATGAATACATGAGCGCAAATGTTGCAAATGAATTGCGAGAGTCTGCAGTTTCGGGCGAGGCTTTGCTTGACGAGAGATCGCAGTGCATCGCATCCTCTGATCGGGGAAGTCTCGAGTTGAGTGAGGGCGAAACAGCCTGCCCCATAATGAGATACCGGGAGAAGGTAAGAGGTAACTGATGAGAACATCTGTAATCTTCGGCGCGCTTGCAGCAGCGGGCCTCGCAGCGAGTTCCGCGGCCGCGGGCACGCTCGACGACGTGAAGGCGAAGGGCTTCCTGCAATGCGGTGTTTCGACGGGCGTTCCCGGTTTCGAGTACACCAACGCTGACGGCGAGTGGGAAGGCTTCGACGTTGCGGTTTGCCGCGCGGTTGCCGCGGCGGTTTTCGGTGACCCCAAGGCGGTCAAGTTCACGCCAACAACCGGTAAGACCCGGTTTACCGCGCTGGCGTCCGGCGAGATCGACATGCTCTCGCGTGTGACCACCTGGACATACTCCCGTGACGTCGATCTCAAGTTCACCTTCGTGGGCATCAACTACTACGACGGTCAGGGCTTCATGGTTCCCAAGGCGCTCGGTGTCTCTTCAGCAACCGAGCTCGATGGCGCCACCGTGTGCATCCAGACCGGCACCACCACCGAGCTGAACCTCGCGGACTACTTCCGGACGAACGGCATGAACTACGAGCCGGTCCCGATCGAAACCCAGACCGAAGCTCAGGCGAAGTATCTCGCCGGTGCTTGCGACGTCTACACGACCGACTCCTCTGCTCTGGCTGCGTCGCGTTCGACATTCGAGGCGCCCGATGAGCACGTGGTTCTGCCGGAGATCATCTCGAAAGAGCCCCTCGGACCGCTGGTTCGCCATGGCGACAGCGAGTGGGGCGATGTCGTGCGCTGGGCCTTCAACGCTCTGGTGATCGCAGAGGAGAAGGGTATCACGGCCGCCAATGTTGCCGAAATGGCAGCGGGCACCAACGATCCCGAGATCAACCGCCTGCTCGGCTCCGAAGGTGAGTACGGCGCAATGATGGGCCTGCCGGCTGATTGGGCCGTCCAGGCGATCAGTGCCGAAGGCAACTACGGCGAGATCTTCGAGAAGTATCTCGGCGTAAACACGCCGATCGGGCTCGCCCGAGGGCTGAACGCCCAATGGACCAACGGCGGTCTGATTTACTCCCCGCCGTTCCGCTGATCGAACAGGGGCGCGCCCACCACGGCGCGCCCCAACTCTATCTGCCGGTCACCACGTCCGCGTTCTCGCCGAGCAAAGGGGGTCACTCCGAATGAGCGTCACCGAGGCGCCCGCTTCCCAATCGTTCCGCATCGACATGCTCTGGAACGACAGCCGCTACCGTTCCCTCTTCTTCCAGGTTGTGGCTCTGATGGTTTTCATGCTGCTGGTCGCCTGGGTGGCGTCGAATGCGGTTCAGAACCTCGCCGCGCTGGGCAAGGAATTCAGCTTCCGGTTCATGACGGACCCGTCCAGCTACGACATCAACCAGCGCCTGATCGAATACACCTCGCGCTCGAGCCATTCGACGGCAGCGGTTGTCGGCATTCTGAACACGCTTCTGGTGGCGTTCCTGGGCTGCATTGCGGCGACGCTGCTCGGCGTGATCGCCGGTGTGCTGCGGCTCTCGAAAAACTGGATCGTGGCCCGGCTGATGACGGTCTACATCGAGGGTGTCCGCAACGTTCCCGTGCTCCTGCAAATTCTGCTCTGGGGCGCTGTGTTCGAGGAAACACTGCCCGCGCCGCGTGCTTTCCGCGGAGAGACGCCCGAGGCGAGCATGCTGTTCGATGCGATCGCCGCAACGAACCGTGGGTTCTACTTCCCGGGCCCCGTCTTCGGCGATGGTTCCGTCTGGGTCGTGGGTGCGCTGATCGTCGGGATCATCGCTGCCATCTGGTACGGCCGCATCATCACGAAGCGCCAGCAGGAAACCGGCGAGCAGATGCCATCCTGGTGGCCCAAGCTCTTGATGATCCTGGTGCCGCCGATCCTCCTGCAGCTGATCATGGGCAGCCCCATCGGGCTCGAGTACCCGGAACTCAAAGGCTTCAACTTCCAGGGCGGCATCTTTGCCCGCGTCTCTCTGGTCGCGCTCTGGCTGGCGCTCTCACTCTACACCGCAGCCTTCATCGCAGAAAACGTGCGCGCCGGCATCATGGCGGTGTCAAAGGGGCAGACCGAGGCGGCCTTCGCGTTGGGTCTGCAGCCCGCGCGAACCATGAACCTCGTGATTCTGCCGCAAGCGCTGCGGGTTATCATCCCACCGCTGATCTCGCAGTATCTGAACCTCACCAAGAACTCATCGCTGGCGATCGCCGTGGGCTACATGGACGCGACCGGGACACTGGGCGGCATCACGCTGAACCAAACCGGTAAGGAAATGGAGACGCTGCTGCTCCTGATGGCGTTCTACCTTGCCATCTCGCTGTCGATCTCCTTTGTCATGAACCTCTACAATGAAAGCGTGAAACTCGTCGAGCGCACCTCTGCCGTGGGGTTCGGGCTGTCTGTCGCCAGCCTCTTCGGCGGCAAATGGGAGCTGATGAAACGCGGCGACGCCAAGATGCACCCGCAATACGGTGTGACAGGACCGCTCAATTTCGTCGTGCTCTTCTACGCCCTCTGGTTCCTTGCGCTGCTGCACTTCGTCTTCATCGATCAGGGGCGTGACAGCTACTACACCTGGGCATCGGTCGAGCAGATCATGGCGCTCTTGATGATCCTTTCCGCTGGTGCGGTCCTTGCGACCGCGATGCTGAAGGGGTCGAGCTTCATCGATCTCGCCTGTGTGGAGCTCGTGGTTTTCGTGATCGCTGTGTTGCTCGCTTTCCCGATGGGCGAGGTGGTGACGCAGTTCTCCAGCATGATCGTCACTGTGGGCGGCGTCGCCGTCAGATTGGCCACGATCGGCTATCTCGGCATCGCGACCCGACCCAACATCACTTACCTTAACCGCATTCGGGAGGGCGCACGATGAGCGGATCACCTGCCCGAGACGTCGCATTCGTCGCGGATGGCCAAATCCCGGCCTCACCTCCGCCGCTGGGAGAAACCGGCCCCCTCCACTGGGTACGGGAAAACCTTTTCTCCTCGTGGAGCAACGCCGCCCTGACCATCATCTCGGTCGCTCTGATCCTCATGATCGTCCCACCGGTCATCCAGTGGGCGTTCATCGACAGCGTTTGGGCACCCGCCGAGATGTCGCTGAAAGGCTGCCGCGAGGTCAATTCTCACGGCGCCTGTTGGGCTGTCATCAACGAGCGCTTCAACCAGTTCATCTTCGGGTTCTATCCGTCGCATCTTTACTGGCGGCCGATTCTTGCGTTCATCCTGCTGTTGGTCGCGCTCGGGCCGGTGCTGTTCAGCTCGATGCCGCGCCAGCTGCTGTGGTTCAGTGCGGCCTATCCCGTCATCGCGTACTTGCTGATTTGGGGCGGGCTGGGCCTGGAGAGCGTCGAATCCGCGAAGATCGGCGGTTTCCTGCTGACTCTCATCATCGGTGTCGTGGGAATCTCGGCCTCTCTGCCCATCGGGATCCTGCTGGCGTTGGGGCGCCGGTCGGACCTTTTCATCGTCAAGGTGCTCTGCATCGGCTTCATCGAGTTCATCCGCGGCGTGCCGCTGATCACGCTCTTGTTCGTGGCTTCGACACTGCTGAACTACTTTCTGCCGCCCGGGACCTCTTTCGACCTGATCCTGCGCGTGCTGATCATGGTCTCGCTGTTTGCCAGCGCCTATATGGCCGAGGTGATCCGTGGCGGGCTCGCGGCATTGCCGCAGGGCCAGTACGAAGCCGCAGACGCGCTCGGTCTGGACTACTGGAAGTCGATGCGTCTGATCATCATGCCGCAGGCGCTCAAGATTTCGATCCCCGGTATCGTCAACAACTTCATCGGGCTGTTCAAAGACTCGACGCTGGTGCTGATCATCGGGATGCTTGATCCGCTGGGTATGGCAACCCCAATCCGCGCCGACAGCGCATGGAATGGCGTTCTCTGGGAGATCTATGTCTTCATCGCCGCCATGTTCTTCATCTGCTGCTTCGGCATGTCCCGCTATTCCATGTATCTCGAGCGCAAGCTCGCGACCGATCACCGCTAGGAGGTCCAAGATGTCCGAACAAGCTTTCGCAGACGATCACATGCCCGAGGGTCATGTTCCTGACCGCTCCAAGATGGCCGTCTCGGATGAGGTCGCGATCCAGATCACCGGCATGAACAAGTGGTACGGCGAGTTCCACGTGCTGCGCGACATCAACCTGACAGTGAACCGTGGTGAACGGATCGTCATCTGCGGGCCCTCGGGCTCGGGCAAGTCTACGCTGATCCGTTGCATCAACCGGCTGGAAGAACACCAGAAGGGCGACATCATCGTCGATGGCACCGAACTGGGCTCGGATTTGAAGAACATCGACAAGATCCGCTCGGAAGTCGGGATGGTGTTCCAGCACTTCAACCTGTTCCCGCATCTGACGATCCTCGAGAACTGCACGCTGGCACCGATCTGGGTGCGCAAGACCCCGCGCCGCGAGGCCGAGGAGACGGCGATGCATTTCCTCGAGAAGGTCAAGATCCCCGAGCAGGCGCACAAGTATCCGGGTCAGCTCTCGGGCGGTCAGCAGCAGCGTGTGGCGATCGCGCGCTCGCTCTGCATGAAGCCGCGGATCATGCTGTTCGATGAGCCGACCTCGGCACTCGATCCCGAGATGATCAAGGAGGTGCTGGACACCATGATCAGTCTCGCCGAGGAAGGGATGACGATGCTCTGCGTCACGCACGAGATGGGTTTTGCCCGTCAGGTCGCGAACCGCGTCATCTTCATGGATCAGGGCCAGATCGTCGAGCAGAACGAACCGGAAGCGTTCTTCAACAATCCGCAGTCCGATCGGACCAAGTTGTTCCTGAGCCAGATTCTCGGCCACTGAACGCCGTCTCTGTTGCCTCTGGGCAACGCAAACAGGAATGTGAAACGTCCATGGTCCCGCCGTGGACGTTTTTCGTGGTTTCAAGCAGATTCTCTGGGTGCGCCCTGCTGAAATTGTCCACAGCGTAACCTAAGTCACATTCACGATCCCAAGCGTAAGGCTAAATGCCCGTTAACCACATCCCGCTACGATGTTGCGCGAGCGCGCGCTTCGGGCGGGTGCGGTGGGAAATATCTAATGTGGACTTGAGTTATGACCTATCTGATCTACTACCCGGCAACCGTTGCGAGCCTGATCTTCGCTCTGATCGGCACGCTCAGCTTCGTCTGAGCCGACCCTCCCCGCATCTCCTGCGGGGAACGCCACGCTTCTCGACTTCATTGCTGCAACGCCCTAAAATCTCGACGCTGGTTTGACCGCCGGCCGATCTGGAGAGCCGCGTTTGCCCGTCTCATCACCGGTCCGGAGCCTCAATCTGCTGCTCCTGATCCTGTTCCCCGCCGCGTGGTTGGCTCCACTCGCGCGGGCCGGATTGCTGCCCTGGTTCTCGGGAGACGCGATCACGATCCTGGGAGGCGTCGCTGATCTCTGGATCGTGGATCCGGTGCTGAGCCTGCTCGTCGCCCTGTTCGCTCTGGTCATTCCCTATGCCAAGGTCCTGGTCTTGGCCGCCGTTCACTTCGGGCGGCTCGGTCCGGGCTCTGTGCCGCTGGTCGAAGCCATCGGCAAGCTTTCGATGGCCGACGTGTTCCTTGTGGCGCTCTACATCGTGATCGTGAAGGGGGTGGGCATCGGCCACGTGACGACCGCGTGGGGCCTCTGGCTCTTCACGGGATGCGTGTTGGCGTCGGCATGGATAGGCTGGGCGACGAAGCGGTCTCTGGACCGCGACAATGCAGCCTGACGGGACGCCCGCTCCGTGTTCGGTCTGGACATCAGGCGTGTTCACGTGTCTTCCCTGCATTTGCTTCACAGCGGGAGAGGGGTGGGCTGGCCATGGGCATGATCCTGACCATCACGGGGCTATTTGCCGGCATCGGGGTTTTCGTTGCCGCCATGTACTCGTTCAGCCAGATCATTCTGCTCGAGGGACGCGCGCGCATCATTCACGCCGTACTGTTTGTCTTGGTGCTTGCGGTCATGGCTGCCCTGATGGAGCGCGAGGTGCCTCTTGCGCGGATTCTGGCCGGTCCGTTGTTCGTGATGGCGTGCTGGGCGTTCGCGATCGAGCGCCGATGGAACCGGATCATGCCGCTGCTCATTCAGATCTTTGCTTTGGTCTTGATGCTCGGATATGTCGCCTTGTGACGTTTTTTCGGCGAGCAGTTGGGGTTGAGGCACCCAATTGCGTGCATCTTGTCCCGAACCGGGATATCAACGTCGCAACGAGCAGTGAAGGCAGATGGCAAAAGCCCTGGTCCAATATGTGTGCCGCGAATGCGGTGCGGTCCACCGGAAGTGGTCGGGCCAATGCTCGGAATGTGGCACATGGAATGCCATCGAGGAGGACACCGGCCTCTCTGCCGCCGGTCCTGCAGCGAAAACACTGGGCCGCGGCAAGGGGCGTCGGGTCACGCTCTCAGCCCTCTCCGGCGAGGACGCACCTCCGCCGCGCGCGTGCTCGGGCATCGGTGAGCTCGATCGTGTGCTGGGCGGCGGATTGGTGCCGGGTTCGGCGATACTGGTCGGCGGCGACCCCGGAATTGGCAAGTCGACACTGCTTCTTCAGGCGACGGCGGCGTTTGCGGGTGTGGGCGCTCGCGTGGTCTACGTCTCGGGCGAGGAAGCGGCGGCGCAGGTGCGCATGCGGGCTGCCCGGCTCGGACTGGCCGATGCTGAAGTGCGGCTCGCGGCGGAAACAAATCTGCGCGACATTCTCACAACCATCGAAGCCGAGAAACCGGACCTCGTGGTCATCGACTCGATCCAGACCATGTGGGTGGATCATATCGACTCCGCGCCGGGTTCTGTCTCGCAAGTCCGAGCTTCTGCGCACGAGCTGACGACGTTTGCCAAACGGCGCAACGTTGCCGTGGTTCTGGTGGGCCATGTCACCAAGGAAGGTCAGATCGCCGGACCGCGCGTAGTCGAGCACATGGTCGACACCGTGCTCTACTTCGAGGGTGAGCGGGGTCACCAGTTCCGCATTCTGCGCGCCGTGAAGAACCGGTTCGGGCCTGCGGATGAGATAGGTGTTTTCGAGATGACCGGCGCCGGGCTCGCAGAGGTGATGAACCCGTCGGCGCTATTTCTGGGCGAGCGTGCAACTGCGGCGCCGGGCTCAGCGGTCTTTGCGGGCATCGAGGGCACCCGGCCCGTGCTGGTCGAGTTTCAGGCGCTGGTTGCAACGACATCATTGGGCACGCCGAGGCGGGCCGTTGTGGGCTGGGACCAAAGCCGTCTCAGCATGATCCTCGCCGTGCTCGAGTCGCGATGTGCCGTCTCTTTCGCGGGCCGGGACGTCTACCTGAACGTTGCCGGAGGGCTGCGCGTCTCGGAGCCGGCGGCTGATCTTGCCGCCGCCGCGGCGCTGATCTCGGCGCTGTCCGATGAGGCCTTGCCCGCGAACACGGTCCATTTCGGCGAAGTGAGCCTCTCGGGCGCAATCCGCCCGGTTCCGCAAGCCGATCTCCGCCTCAAAGAAGCCGAAAAACTCGGATTTCTTCAGGCGGTCGTACCCGAAGCCGGTCAATCTCCCGGCGCTGGGAACCTGAATGTGCGCTCTGTTTCGACTCTTGGCGAGTTCGTGACAGGGATGCTAGACGACGCCTGACCACTAAGAGGGAACATCGCATGCAATTCACGATTGTTGATGGGGGAGTGGCGGTGATCACGATCTTGTCGGGGTTGCTGGCCTACTCTCGAGGCTTCACCCGCGAGATCTTTGCCATCGGTGGGTGGATCGTGGCCGCCCTCGCCGCGTTCTATCTGGCGCCCTTGGTGGAACCGCTGATCCGTGAACTGCCGGCGGTGGGCGATTTCTTTCGGTCCAACTGTCTGATCTCGATGATCGCGGCGTTCTCCCTTGTGGTTGCGGCTGGTCTTCTGGTGTTGTCGGTGTTCACTCCGATCTTCTCGGCGGCGGTGCTCGACTCGCCACTGGCGCCGGTGGACCGGGTGCTCGGGTTCCTGTTCGGTATCGTGCGCGCAGGCGTTCTGCTCGCCGTGGGCTATCTGATCTACGACAGCCTCTCCGGTGGCTCGACATGGGCGCCACTCCAGAACGCGGCCAGCAAGGGGCTGCTCGATCAGGCGTCTGACGTTTTGAACCAGTATCGGCCGGAGGAGCTGCCGTCCTGGTTCCGCGAGCGCATCGACGCGCTGATGGCGCCCTGTTCGGGCGATGTGCCTGCGCCAGAGCCGACGGGGCCGGCGGCAGACACCGGAACGGGCACCAACGCGCCCAACATTCAGACTGCACCGACATCGGACCAGTCGAACTGAGCAGCGCAACACGGTAGGGGGTCCGAATGGCAGAACACAAGCTGACGGCTGGACCCGAGACATGTCACTGGGGCTTTTTCGATGCGGCCCTGCCGCCCGTCCTCAAGATCGCAGATGGCGACACGGTGACAGTCGAGACGGTCTCCGGCGGGCCCGAGACGTTGCCCGACCCCGGCTATCATGTGCCGCCCGAGCTCTATGACATCCACGCGCGGGCGGAAAGGATGCTGCCCGGTCACATTCTCACGGGCCCGATCGCGATCGAGGGTGCCGAGCCCGGAGACGTGCTGGAAGTCCAGATCGGGGAGATCGGGCTACGTCAGGACTGGGGGTATAATTTCATCCGTCCGCTGGCCGGCACCTTGCAGGACGATTTCCACGAGACCTACCGGACCACCATTGCACTCGATGCCGAGCGTATGACGGGGCGCCTGCCCTGGGGCCTCGAATTGCCGCTACGCCCGTTCTTCGGAGTGATGGGTGTGGCACCACCGCAGAGCTGGGGCCGGATCACCTCGATTGTGCCTCGTGCCCACGGCGGCAACATCGACAACAAGGAACTCGTCGCAGGCGCAACACTGCTGCTGCCGGTCTTTGTGCCGGGGGCCAATTTTTCCTGCGGTGACGGGCACGGCGCCCAGGGCGATGGAGAAGTTAACGTCACCGCCATCGAAACCGCACTGACCGGGACCATGACGTTCCGACTGCACAAGGGGGCCGGGCGCTGCTATCCGCGCGCGATGACCCCCTCGCACCTCATCACCATGGCGATGGACCCCGATCTCGACCGATGCGCCGAGCGCGCCTTGCGTGACATGATCGAATGGATCGGGGAGACGGCGGGCTTGAGTCGTGAAGACGCCTACGTGCTCTGCTCGCTGGCCGCCGACTTGCGTGTGACCCAGACGGTCAATGGCTCGAAGGGCATTCACTGCATGATCGAACGCCATCTCGTCGCAGCCTGACATGATGCCGGCTCCGAATCGGTCCAGACTGCTTGGGGTTGTCCTGTTTCGGGGCCGGTGAAAAGGCGTTGAGCCCTCACGGCCAAGGGGCTAGCATCCTGCTCAGGAGGCTCACCGGATGCAGTGTTTCTTTGTGCACTTCAAGTGCCAGCTCGGCCGCGCCTATGACGTGGCGAGCGAGCTTGCCGACAGCGAACTCGCATCCGAAGTTTACTCGACAAGCGGAGATTACGATCTGCTGGCCAAGTTCTACGTCAGTGACGATGTGGACATCGGGCGCTTCGTCAACGCCAACCTGCATCGTATCGATGGCATCGAGCGCACATTGACCACACTCACCTTCAAGGCGTTCTGAGCCGGGCGACGCGTCAATTCGCGGTTTGTTTACCACCTTTCGGTATCCCTGAGTGGACGGTTGGTTGGTCGAGGCAGAGCGCGCTCTGTCAGGGCCGCACCGACCGGAGTGTTGTCGATCAGACCCTTGTCCGAGCGAGCCGCGTCATGAACCTGTGCGAGATTTCCCCCCTCAGTATCTGCCGGCTCTCCGGCTCCGACACGCACCTGTCGTCTCTGGTGAGCGATGTGCTTGACGAGGCGAAACTGCGACGACACGCGCCGACGCTCGGCCCCGACGTGGTCGAAAGCCTGCGGCTCGCCCTCATCGAAGTGCTGCATACTGTGATCGAAACCACTGGAAAGCCGTCCGATTCCGACAACGCGGCCGTCGAGCTTTGGCTCGAAGAGCGTCTGCTCATCATCTGCGTGAAGTTCCTCGGAAGTCCCCTGCCGCACTGGCTCACAATGAACTGGGACCGCGCTCAGGAGCCGGAGCGTCTCGCACCTTCCGGTGATGCTGGCTGGGGCTGGCTGCTGGTACGTGAGGCGGTGGACACGGTCAGCTACATGCGTCGTGGGCCGCAGCAGCACCTCTATCTTGAACGACGGATCTAAGCGCCGGTCACCCGCCATGGCGGCGATGGGGCGCCGGAGGATGTGCTTTCGCTATGCGATGGTGATTCTCCTGCTTGGCGCCATCGCGTTCGTCTCTCACCTCCACATTCTTTCCATTCAGCGCGGGCTGGACAAGGCCCGCGAGGCGGCTCACACGATGAGCCGCGCATCAGACGCGCTGCACTATGGTGCCGAACGGGTGATGCCTTGGATGCCCGCCGCAGATGCCTCGGCGATCGAACGCATCACCCAGACAATCGACCGGGCGGCGAAGGTTCTCGAGCGGGGTGATTTCGACCAGGACGGTGGCGCGACCGCTGGACAGGAACGGACGGGTGCGCGCACAGTCCCGGCGGCTGGTGTTGCGCGCGATCTCGCAGCGCACGCAGAGATTCTGCGCCGCGTGCTGACGGGCCATGTCGAGGGCCTGACCCAACCCGCCAGTCGTCTTGCAGACAGCGCACGTGGGCTCGCGGCGCGTCTTGATGGTATTGCGACCAGCCTGGACCAGCGCGGTCGGGAACTGGGCGGGCGCCTGCATCTGGTGCAATCGCTCTCGGTGTCCGCGGTGCTGCTCACCTTGCTCGGGGTGGGTGTGTTTGTCTATCGCCCGATGGCGTCCCTGCCAGCAGGCAGCCGTGAGCGGATGCGTGAGGCAGTGGATACGATGACCGCCGGCCTGATGCTGCTGGATGAAGACGCGGTCTGTATCGATTCGAATGCACGTTTGAACGAACTCGTCGACATGGAGCCGAAGTGGACACCCATCGGGCGCCGCATGGACGAAATCATCAGCGAGTTCGCCGATCGCGGGGACTACGGCCCGAAAATTCCGCCCTACCAGCCTGTCGACCCGGCAATCTTCACGGCACCTGAGTTCGCGGACATCCACCTTGAAACCCCACGCGGCAAGGTCGTTGCAACCGGCGTGTCCTCTCGCCCGGGCGGCGGCTGGGTGATCACCTACTCCGACATCACCGCCATGAAGGAGCAGGCGCGCATGCACTACCGCGCCAAGCGCAAGCTCGCGGTTTCAGAAGCCCGGGCACAGCAACTTGCCCGTCAGGCAGCGACGGCGAACCGCTCGAAATCCGCCTTTCTGGCCTCGATGAGCCATGAGATTCGCACGCCAATGAACGGCATCATCGGTGTCTCGGAACTTCTCTGTGATACCCGGCTGGACAGCGAACAACGCTCGTATGCCGAGACGATCCGCAAGTCCGGCGAAGCGCTTCTGGTGATCATCAATGACATTCTCGACTTCTCGAAAATCGAGGCGGGGCGCTTCGTGCTCAACCCGGCCCCCTTCAATCTGCGCGCGACGATCGAGGATGTGCAGCTGCTGGTCACCCCGAAAGCGCGCGAGAAAAACCTCGAGATCAAGGTCGACTACCCCACCGAACTGCCGGCTGCGTTCAGCGGCGACGTGGTCCGCGTGCGCCAGATCCTTGTCAATCTGATCGGAAATGCCGTCAAGTTCACCAGCGAAGGGTATGTTTCGATCTCGGTGATCGGCAGCGTTCGCAACGCACAAGCGGCCTTGCAGATTGATGTCTCCGACACGGGGATCGGCATTCCGGAAGACAACATCGATCGCATATTCGGCGTCTTTGAGCAGGTTGATCAGAGCCAGGCGCGTCGGTTCGAGGGCACCGGTCTGGGCCTTGCCATCACGCGGCGCCTTGTCGAGATGATGGATGGTGACATCTCGGTCCGGTCCGAGGCCGGTGTCGGCACGACATTCACGATCTGCCTGTCACTGCCCGTAGAAGATGAGCTCGAGATCACGGACTCGGTGGCGCCAACCCTGCCGCCGGGATTGCGCATCCTGACCGCCGATGATGTTGAAGCCGATCTGGCGCTGCTGACGTCGCGTTTGCGCGAGCATGGTGCTGAAGTTGACTATGCCCCGTCGTCGCAGGAGGCACTGGCTCTTCACGAAATCGCGCGCGCGCAGAACGCGCCCTACCAGGTGGCTCTCATCGATCATCGGATGCCCGGGATGGACGGTATCGCCCTGGCCGAGGCGTTCAGACATGTCGATCCAGAACTGACAATGGTGATGATTTCGTCGGACGAGCTGCCTGCCAGCGAAGGCACGAGGTCAGCCGACCTTTTCGCGCGCAGGCTTTTGAAACCGGTGCGGCCCAGCACTCTTTTCGAGACGATCGCAACCGCGCTTGCCGCGCAGCAGACCTCCGGGGGGCAGCCTGGCGATGAGCCGCTCAAGTCCCGCTTGCTTGTGCTGGTTGCCGAGGACAATCGCACCAACCAGATGGTCGTGCGCAAGATGCTGAAGGACCAACCTGTCGATCTGCGTTTTGCCGGAAACGGACGCGACGCCGTTGAGCTCTACAGTGCGGTCAACCCTGACCTGATCCTGATGGATGTTTCCATGCCGGAGATGGATGGGTTCGAGGCGACGGGCGCCATTCGCGCGCTCGAGACCGAGGGACAAGTTCGCCACACGCCCATCGTCGCTCTGACCGCGAACGCCATGGCGGGCGACCGCGAACGCTGTCTCGAAGCTGGGATGGACGACTACTTGTCCAAACCCCTCCGCAAGGCGCAGCTTCTGAAGACGATCGCAGCGTTTCATGGGAAATCAGCGGTTGCCGCGCAGGTCAGCCAGCCGCTTCCATCCGCTCGGCAAGCTTGATGTCCCGCTCTGTCAGCCCCCCTGTGTCGTGCGTGGTCAGGCGAACGTCGACGCGATTGTAGACATTGTGCCACTCCGGATGATGATCCATTGCCTCCGCGTCGAATGAAACGCGGACCATCCAAGCCATCGCGTCGCGGAAATTGCGGAACTTGAAAGACTTCGTGATTGCCGCGCCGGCCGACTCCAACTGCCAACCTGCTGTCAAGAGCGTATCGGGCACACTGATTGTGGCGGCATGATCTGTCATCGATGCGTGTCCTCCGGATCGGGCCGAGCTGGGTTTGGTTCAACCACCAACTGTACACGGTCTGAACAAAACCACGAATAGCCGTACTCGACAGGGGTGCCTGCCGCGTCGACGTTGAGGCTCTCGGTGCGAATGCAGGGCCGCGAGGGCGCCATTTTCAGATGGCGTGCGATCATCGGCCCCGGCAGCTCAGCGATCAGGCGTGTCCATTTGCGAGTGTAGTCCGCCACACCGCAGGCACACAAAGCCGCTGTGACCGACCCGGAAACCTTCAACGCTTGCGGAAATCCGGGCAGCCGCGATCCAGGAAACACGAGGCGCGAGTATATGAGCGGCGCGCCGTCGCCAGCTCCCAGCATTTCGGCGATGTGCACAAGTTCGCCTGCGCCAACCTTTAGGTGTCTTGCTTCTTCGGCCCGTGCCCCCGCGGTTTCAAGACGCAGGATCTCGCGCCCCGGGGCAAATCCATGCGTGAGGAGATTTTGCGAAAACCGCGTTCTCGCGCCCAGAGCATAGTCGAGTTGATGCTCGGCAACGAAAGCGCCGGAGCCACGACGTACGTGGATCAGGCCGGCCTCGGTCAAGGTTGCAAGGGCGCGGCGCACCGTATGTCGGTTGACGCCAAATCGCCGGCTCAGCGCGGCTTCCGTGGGCAGTCGGTCGCCCGGTCCGTACCGGCCATCGGTGATCTCGGCGACAAGGGTCTCGCGTATTCTTTGCCAGATCAAACCTTCTCCCGCTGCCGCCGTGGTGGCAGGTGGCTCGTCCTGCGCTTCATCGGTGTCACGGGATTGTCGTTCATTCATCATGCCGTTCCGGTTGCGCAGGCTGGGCTTCTCTGGCAGTATTTGTCTAATTGTCGAGTAATATATACAAACTGCGGACTTGTCGAGAGGAAACGAACGATGCAACGAGAGGATTGGATGGGGGTGCTTGCGCGCGCACCTGTCGATCTCCTTAAACGGATCTGGGTGGCCACCGGGCTCGAGCCCGAGTTCGTCTGGCTGCGTCGGCCAGAGGCGGGCGCGGTCATGGTCCGCGGGCGTGCAGGCGGCACCGGCGCCCCGTTCAATCTTGGCGAAATGACCGTGACGCGCTGCTCGCTTCGGCTTGAGTCCGGCCAGGTCGGCCATGCCTATGTCCCGGGGCGCGACGGTCAGGCGGCCAGGATCGCGGCGCTCTGCGATGCTCTGATGCAAGACGCGGACAGCGAAGACACGATTTCGCAGAACGTTCTGACGCCCTTGATCGAAGCGGCGGACGAGCGGCGTCGCACGATGGCATCCAAGGCGGCCGCAACAAAAGTTGAGTTCTTCACGATGGTGCGGGGCGACGCATGACGCAGGTGGAACGTGAAGACAACTTGGATGCTGGCCTGTCTGACCCTTCCCGCAAGGCTGCCGATACCTTCCGGCAGGTCCTCGAAGCGCTGGCACGACCGGGCAGCATACACACGCTACCCGACCCGGCCGCGCCGGAGGTCCTCTCTCCGGCTGCAGCGGCGGTGCTGTTGGCCCTTGCCGATCCTGAAACACCCTTGAGTTTGCCGGCGCGGCTTCTTCACGGCGAGGCCGCAGATTGGCTCAGGTTTCATTGCAATGCCCCATTCGAGGAAAATCCGGCCCGCGCCGTTTTCGCGGTGGGCGGCTGGGACGATTTGATGCCGCTGGAACAGTGGTCGCAGGGTACTGCGGAGTACCCGGATCGCTCTGCAACGTTGATTGTCGAGGTCGATGCGTTCGAAGGTCCGCACGTCGAGCTGAGCGGCCCTGGAATAGCTGGGACCACTGGCATCGAGCTCCATCTGCCCGGCTCGACGATGTCGGCGATACGATCCAACAACTCGCGATTCCCCCTGGGCGTCGACCTGATCGTCACAAGCGGGAACCGCTGTCTCGGTCTGCCACGCTCCACACGGATCGCTTCGCACGCGGAGGCCGTCTGATGTACGTAGCCGTTAAGGGTGGTGAGCGCGCCATTGAAAACGCTCATGCTTGGCTGGCGGAAGCGCGTCGCGGTGACCAGACCGTACCATCGCTGCAGATACCGCAGATTCGTGAACAATTGGCGCTGGCGGTCAATCGAGTTATGGCGGAGGGGTCGCTATACGATCCGGAACTCGCGGCGCTTGCGATAAAGCAAGCACGTGGTGACATGATCGAAGCGATCTTCTTGTTGCGCGCCTACAGGACGACGCTGCCACGCTTTGGTGCTTGTCAACCTGTGGACACAGCTCGGATGGCTTGCGTCCGCCGCATTTCTGCAACGTTCAAAGACTTGCCGGGCGGCCAGGTGTTGGGTCCGACGTTTGACTACACACACCGACTGCTTGAATTCAGCCTCGAGGCTGAGGCGGACGTGGAACCTGCCCCATCGATGAACTCGACACCGAGTTTGATGCCGCATGTGACCAGCTTTCTGAACGACGAAGGGCTCATACAATCCGAAATCGAGAGCGATGAGCCGCCGCCCGATCTGACACGTCAGCCGCTCGACTTTCCATGTGAGCGCCCGTTGCGTCTTCAGTCGCTTGCACGGGGTGATGAGGGTTTCCTGCTCAGCCTCGCGTACTCGACCCAGCGCGGTTATGGGCGCAATCATCCGTTCGTCGGAGAACTGCGCGTTGGATTTGTCGAGGTTGAGTTTGACATACCCGAAATCGGGCTGACCGTGTCGATCGCCGAGATCGAACTGACAGAATGCGAAACGGTGAACCAGTTCAAGGGCTCGAAACTCGAACCGCCTCAGTTCACGCGCGGGTATGGCCTCGTTATGGGGCATTCCGAACGCAAAGCGCTTTCAATGGCACTGGTCGACCGGGCTTTGAGGTGGGAGGAGCTGGGCGAAGACAATGTCGGAGCGCCAGCGCAAGACGAAGAATTCGTACTTTCGCATTCCGACAATGTGCAGGCAACGGGTTTCCTCGAGCACATCAAGCTGCCGCACTACGTCGACTTCCAATCCGAGCTTGAGCTTGTGCGTCGGATGCGCAGGGAGGCCGCCGAGGCCGCGACGCGTGAGGCTGCGGAATGAGCATCCTGTTGTCTGACGCGGTGTGCAGAGTTTCCGTTGGCGGCGACGGACACGTCGACCTGACCATCGGCAACATTTCGATTGCGCTCAAATCATGAAAGCTCGATTGCTGCCGGACGGAGGACGTCAATGAAGAACGTAGTGTTTGATTTCGGCAATGTCTTGATCCGCTGGGCACCCGAGACCGTGTTCGCTCCGTTCTTTGATGACCCGGAGGACATGCATGAGACACTGGAGCGTATCGGATTTCAGGCGTGGAACCTCGAGCAGGATCGTGGTCGCAGTTGGGATGATGCGGTGGCAGCCGGCGCAGCGGCGCATCCAGACGCCGCTCATCTGTTTGTGGCTTACAAGAACGGTCTTGAAGCGGCGCATGCGGACACAATTGAGGGCAGTATCCGGATCCTGAGCACGCTGCATGAGGGGGGCATCCCGGTTTACGGCATCACGAATGCCTCCCCCGAGTCTTACGAAATCATGCGCACCCGTCTTGCGAAAATGAACGTGTTCCGTGACGTGGTCATCTCGGCGCACGAAGGCGTGGTGAAACCAGATCCGGAGATCTTCCATATTTTGATGAAGCGCAACAGTTTGAGGGCAGAGGAGTGTGTCTTCATCGACGACAGCCCGAAAAACGTCGATGGTGCAAAGGCTGTGGGCATGGACGCCATTCACTTCACCGGGCCCGAAGATCTGGCAGCGGCCCTTGGCGAAAGGCAGATTCTGTGACTGCATACAATTTTGCCTATCTCGACGAGCAGACCAAACGGATGATCCGTCGCGCCTTGCTCAAGGCGATTGCAGTACCTGGGTATCAGGTGCCCTTTGCCTCGCGTGAGATGCCGATGCCCTATGGTTGGGGCACTGGGGGCGTGCAGGTGACCGCGGCGTGCCTGACCCCGGCAGATCGCTTGAAGGTCATCGACCAGGGTGCGGATGACACGACGAACGCGGTTTCGATCCGTAAGTTCTTCGAGAGAACCGCGGGGATCGACACAACGGAAGAGACCGAGGATGCAACCATCATCCAGACGCGTCACCGGATCCCCGAGCGCCTGCTGACCGAAGGACAAATCCTCGTCTACCAGGTACCGATTCCGGAACCTCTGCGTTTTCTCGAACCGCGCGAGACCGAGACACGCAAGATGCATGCCCTCGAAGAGTACGGTTTGATGCATGTAAAACTGTATGAGGACATCGCCCAGCACGGCCATATCGCGACCACCTACGCGTACCCGGCCAAGGTTGAGGGGCGATATGTGATGGATCCGAGTCCGATCCCGAAGTTCGACAACCCGAAGCTCTCGAATTGTCCGGCCATCCAGTTGTTCGGCGCCGGGCGTGAGCAGCGGATCTATGCGATTCCACCCTACACGCAGGTCGTGAGCCTGGATTTCGAGGACTATCCCTTCGATCCGGGCCACTGGGAGCAAAATTGCGCGCTTTGCGGCGCTGAAGACACCTATCTCGACGAAGTCATCACGGATGATCAGGGCGGGCGGATGTTCGTCTGCTCGGACACCGCGCATTGCCGCGAGCGTCGTCGCGCCGGCCACGTCGGGGCAGAGGGCGTTCCCTACGAAGAGACAGAGGCATGAGCGACGTCGTCATTCGTGCGCCTGTCCCGCAGGATGTGGCGCCGATCACGCATATCGCAAATCAGCCGGCGGTGTTGGCCAATGCGCTCAATCATCCGCACACGGCGGAGGGCGCGATCCGGAACAGCCTTCTGGAGCCGCCGTCAGGAACGCATGTGCTGATTGCTGTTCTGGACGGGCAGCCTGTGGGGCAGGGCACGCTGATGCCGGGCAGCGCAAGGAAAAGGCATACCGGAAAGATCTTTCTGTTCGTTGGCGAAGCGCACTGGGGCAGAGGTGCCGGGCGGGCGCTGATGACCAACCTGCTTGATCTTGCCGACAACTGGATCGGCCTGAGGCGCCTGCAACTCGAAGTCGCCGCCGACAATGCTCGGGCGATTTCGCTCTACGAAAGTCTAGGCTTCGAGCAGGAGGGGCGCCTGCGCTGCGACACGCTCACCGACGGCGTGCTGTGCGACAGCGTCGTCATGGGCAGGCTCCGCGCCGCGCCGGAGCCCTTGCGAGAGGGGCGGGAATGATGCGCGCGCGCACCGCTAAACTTGCCGCAAGGGGGTCAAGGTCCCACATCCCACAGTTCGGTTTCAAATCGTACCGTGGGTTTTGGCAGGGGCGTATCGTGCGCGATCTGATCTTGCAGTTGCATGTCTACGATCTTCGGCTGGGCAGAGGCGACGAATTTATGATGCACTACCACGCCTGCGTGAAGCGGGTGTTCGAGCGTCATGAATTCGAAATCATCTACCACACGGAACGGGTTGCCGCGGAGGACTACAATCCTCACGTCCACTGGCTGCTCGCATGGCATGACGCGCAGAAGGCCAAGATCGCATGGTCGGGCCTGAACGCCGATGAGGAGTGGATTGGGCTGCGCTGCGCCGTCGAGACGGGCGATGTGGTGCGCCGTGTCCGCAACAGGACGTTCGTCCGGGGCCCGAACAAGACAAAGAAGGGGAAGGCGACGTGACGCCGCTTTTGCAAGTCGAGAACCTCTCGAAATCCTATGGTGCGCAACTCGGATGTGCGGATGTCAGCTTCGATCTGTGGCCTGGAGAGGTGCTGGGGATCGTCGGCGAATCCGGCTCGGGGAAGACGACCCTCGTGAACTGTCTCTCGGGGCATCTGACGCCGCAGAGCGGCCGGGTTTGCTATGACACCCGCGCGGATGGCATGCGGGACGTGCTCGAGATGTCCGAACCCGAGCGGCGCATGCTGATGCGGACCGACTGGGCGATGGTTCACCAGAACCCGCGGGACGGACTTCGGATGACGGTCTCGGCGGGGGCGAATGTTGGCGAGCGGCTGATGGCGGTGGGCGCCCGGCACTATGGGCGCATTCGTGGGGACGCGCTCGACTGGCTTGAACGGGTTGAGATTGCGGAAAGCCGGATTGATGACCGGCCCTCGACCTTCTCGGGCGGCATGCAGCAGAGGCTGCAGATTGCCAGGTGCCTTGTGACCGGGCCGCGGCTTGTCTTCATGGACGAGCCGACGGGCGGGTTGGACGTCAGCGTGCAAGCGCGTCTTCTCGACCTGATCCGGGGGCTGGTGCGCAGGCTGGGGCTGTCGGCGATCATCGTGACCCATGATCTCGCGGTGGTGCGGCTTCTGGCAGACAGGCTGATGGTGATGCGCGGGGGCCATGTGATCGAGAGCGGTCTGACCGACCAGGTGCTCGACGATCCTCAGGAGGCCTATACGCAGCTTCTCGTCAGCTCTGTGTTGAGGGTGTGATGCGCGCGCAGCGACGCGGCCCACCCACCCACCCCCGCGCCGCTGCGCGCGACCCGCTCGGGAGCCTGGATGCATGACGCCCATGATCGAGATCCAAGACCTTGAGAAGTCATTCACCCTGCACACGCAGGGCGGCGTTGTGCTGCCTGTGCTGGCCGGTGTCGATCTGACGGTTGCGCCGGGCGAATGCGTGGCGCTCACGGGCGCCTCGGGTGCCGGCAAGTCGACGCTGATGCGCATGGTGTACGGAAACTATCTGATCGGCGGAGGCTCGATCCGGGTCGGCGACACCGATGTCGCGACTGCCGACAGCCGGGCGCTGATGGCGTTGCGCCGGCGGACACTGGGGTATGTCAGTCAGTTCCTGCGCGTGGTGCCGCGTGTTGCGACACTCGATGTCGTGGCGGATCCGTTGATGGCGCTTGGCGCCGATGACGACGAGGCAAAGACGCGCGCGCGGTCGCTGCTGGAACGATTGCGCATACCCGCGGCGCTCTGGTCCCTGTCGCCGCTGACGTTCTCCGGCGGCGAACAGCAGCGGGTCAACCTGGCGCGTGGCTTCGTGCACCGCTATCCCGCGCTGCTCCTCGACGAGCCGACGGCCTCGCTCGATCCGGTCAACCGCGAGACCGTGCTGGAACTGATCGAGGAGGCCAAGGCGGACGGCGCCGCGATCCTCGGGATTTTCCATGACGCGGCCGCTCGCGGCAGAATAGCCGATCGTGAGGTCGACATGACCCGGTTTGCGAGCGCGGCATGAGGGCGACGCGGGGCACGCTGTTCCTCGTGGTCGGGGCCTCGGCCGCCGGCAAGGACACGCTGATCGACGCGGCCCGCGCCGCTCGCCCCGACATCATCTTTCCACGCCGCGTGGTGGTGCAGCCCGACGCAGACAGTCCGCGGATCGGCGAGGCGGTCGACGCCGTCAGTCCCGGTCGCTTTGACGAAATGGCGGCGTCGGGCGCGTTTGCGCTCTGGTGGCATGCGCATGGGCTCGGCTATGGGGTGCCGGCGCAGGTCAGCAGCGATCTGGCCGCAGGCCGGGACGTGATGGTCAATGTCTCGCGCACGGTGATCGACGAGGCGCGCCGGACATTCGCACCGCTGCGCATTCTTGTTGTGACCGCCTCGGTCGAGACCCGCGCCAAGCGTCTTGCCGCACGCGGACGAGAGACGCCGGAGGAAATCGAGAGCCGTTTGCGCCGCGGCGCCATGACCGCGCCCGAGGGGCCGGATGTGATCACCATTCACAATGACGGCGCGCCGGAGCCTGCGATCGAGGCCTTCCTGACGGCGCTTCAGCCGGTCAGAGCGTAGCGCGCGAGCATATGGAAAGGCGCACCGTCTCCAGGATCGCCGCAGAGCGTGATCTCGGTCACCTCGAGCGGCTTTGCCAGAGCAGGTCCGGCCATCCGCGCCGCGACCCCGTGCAGTGCGGCCCGCGCGTCGGGATCAAGCGCGCTGAGCCGGCCGGACAATGTCATGTGAAACCGGAACTGATCGAGCACGAACGGGTAGCCCCAGATCATCAGATTGGCGTCCTGCTCGGGCGTGAGCCCGGCCTTGCGCCGGCGTTCGAGTTCGGCCTCATCCGGCGGGGCCCGGAACGGGTCGAGATCCGTCACCGAGGCCGCTGCCAGGGCATCGAGCCCGGGAACGGGCTCTGCCGGGGTCAGTGCGAGAAACCCGAAATGGTCGGTCAGGGCCAGTTTCAGGGTGCCCGCTGCCGGGCGGCCGGCAGCGAACCGCGTCAGCGCACCGTCGAGTTCGGCCGCCACCCGGCCTTGGGCCAGCTTGAACGGTGCCTTCATGGTTCCATGAAAGCCGTAGCGGCGCGGTGTTGCGGTGATCGCGGGCAGGTCCGGCACATCCTCGGGCTGGGGCACGCTGCGGCGCGCGTCCATGTCCCAACCAAGCCATCGCGCTCCGAAGGCCGCCAGTGCGCTGTCGGCCGGTGGCGTCCAGTAGATGGCGTATCGCGTGTACTTTCCGAACATACCGACAAGATAGTCCGGATCTCGCCCGCCGCATGTCATGGTTTTTTGACGAACGTGCGCGCCGGGACGAACCACCCATCCCGGAGCGTCTCGTGAGCCCCTCGCCACAGCCCGTCGCACTCCGGAACGCGCGCATCGTGTTGCCGCACGAGGTGGTCACGGGGTCGGTGTGCGTGCAGGACGGCGTGATCACGTCGATCGACCCGGGACAGGGCAGCGTTGGCGAGGACTGTGAGGGCGCGCTCCTGCTGCCGGGGCTGATCGAGCTTCACACCGACAACCTCGAGCGCCACATCCGTCCCCGTCCGGCGGTGGTCTGGCCGGGCCCGGCGGCTGTGCTGGCGCATGATGGCGAACTCGCGTCAGTCGGCATCACCACCGTCTTCGATGCGATCCGGGTCGGGCGTCGGGATCTGCCGCACACATCTCTCGAGAGCAAGCGCTACGCACGCCCGGTGGCGGACGCGCTCACCCAACTGCGCACCGCGCGGGCCCTCAGGATCGATCATTTCCTGCACCTGCGTTGCGAGGTGAGCGCGGCCTCGGTGCTCGAGGAACTCGATGAGTTCGGGGAAGATCCGCTTGTGCGTCTGGTCTCGCTCATGGATCACACGCCCGGTCAGCGCCAGTATCGCGACATCGATCGGTTCCGGGAGCACTATCGCGGGCGGCACGGGCTGAGCGGGCCGCCGCTGGAAGCTTTCATCGAGGCAGCGATCGCGGATGCAGCGCACTTTTGCGCGCCGAACGAGACCGGCGTGGCGGCGCGGGCGCGTAAAATGCGTGCCGTGATCGGCAGCCATGACGACACGACGCCTGCCCATGTGGCGCGCTCGGCCGAGCTTGGGGTCGGATTTGCCGAGTTTCCCACCACCGTCGAGGCGGCGCGGGCGCTGAACGAGCAGGGGATCCCGGTTATGATGGGCGCGCCCAACTTGCTGCGCGGCGGGTCGCACTCCGGCAACGTTGCGGCGGCGACCCTGGCCGATGCCGGGCTCGTGGACATCCTGTCATCCGACTACGTGCCGTCGGCGCTGCTCACCGGTGCACTGCGTCTCGGGGACCTGACGGGCGACCTGCCCGCTGCCGTCTCGACGGTGACGCGGACACCGGCCCGCGTGGCGGGTCTCGACGACCGCGGCGAGATCGCCGAAGGCATGCGCGCGGATCTGGTCCTCGTCCACGAGGCCGCCGAGTGTGCGGTCGTCCGCCAGGTCTGGGCCGCTGGACGGGTGGTTGCCTAGGTCTACTCGATGGTGTCAGGGGCGTGCCCCTGCCATCTGGCCGCGTTGTCCCGGATCGCCTGGGCCCGGTCCTCGACCGGCGGATGGCTCGCCAGCCACGCGGGCCCGCTTGCGCCACGAATGCCGGGCGTGAAGTCCGGCAGCTTCTCCAGCATGGCCGCCTGAGGCTCGGCACCCAGCCCCGAGCGCACCATCAACGCGGTGGCATAGGCATCCGCCTCGAATTCATCGCGGCGCGAGAGCCGTGCCGTCACCAGGCTGAGGAGCCAGGCGGAAATGTACCATCCGAAATAGGGGATCAGCCGGCCGAGCACGCCTCCCAGCACCAGATGCAGCGCCTGCCGGCCCGCGACCTCGAAGGCGCGGCGTTTCATGTGCCCGAGCGCCAGGTGACCCAGCTCATGCGCTGCAACCGAGGCCAGCTCGGGCGCGGTGATCTGGCCGGAACGGAACCGGTCGAACAGGCCCTCGGTCAGATAGATGTCGCCGGTGTCCGTGGCGAACCCGTTGATCGAGGGATCGCGCATCAGCCGCACCTCGACCTGCTCGATCCCGGCGGCGGTGGCCAGGCGCGCCAGCAGGGCGTCAAGCTGGTCATTCTTCAGCGGCCGCGACCGCCGGCGCAGAGAGCGGCCGGAACTGATCGCACGGGCCTTCCACATCACATAGATGAAGGCAACGAACAGGACGGGTATCAGAAGCTTGATCATGCTCTGGATATAGAGCGCCCGGTGCCTGTCGTCACCTCCCCGCCCGGTCCTTCTCGAAAGCGCAATGGTCCTTTGCGGCACCGTGTGGTCCCCGTGCGCTCTGGGATTGTTATATCTGTTGGCACCAAAGCTTAGACGGAGACCGGCATGACACCTCTGACACCCGCCCCGCGCCCGGCATCGCCGCAGGTCCGGATTGGCCACGTTCACCTGCGGGTTTCCGATCTCGACAGATCGGTCGCGTTCTATTCGACCGTGCTGGGCCTCGATGTGACGCAGAAATTTGGCGACCAGGCCGCGTTCCTGTCCGCGGGCGGCTATCACCATCATCTCGGGCTCAACATCTGGGAGAGCGCCGGCGGCACTCCGCCGCCCAAGGGCCACACCGGGCTCTACCACACGGCGTTTCTGTATCCGACGCGGGCCGATCTGGCGGATGCCGTGAGGCGCGTCCTTGACGCGGGCCACCGGATCACCGGCAAGGCGGATCACGGGGTCTCCGAGGCTGTCTATCTCGACGATCCGGACGGCAATGGCGTCGAGCTCTATCGGGACAAGCCCGAGGACCAGTGGCCGCTGGACGCGGACGGACAGCTCAAGATGGTCAATGTGCCTCTGGACCTCGAGGCCCTGCTGGCAGAGGCGCCGCCCATCGAAATGTGAATTGATATGTTATAACATTGCGTATACAGACCTGTCCTCGAACAACACAAGCGAATGACAGCGAGGCAGTGTCGACATGTTGAAGAACTGGAGCCGGTGGGCGGCCCTGGCCGGAGTGGCGCTATGGGCACAGACGAGCACTGCACAGGTATTCGAAGTCATCCATCCGGACGTGATCGAAGGCGGCTTCGAGTTCGAAATCCTGAACGGCGTCGTTCTGGACAATGTCGAAGACGGCGATGAGCGCTCGGCGCACGAGATCGCGCTCGCCTATTCGCCGACCGACTTCTGGAAGACGACCCTGGCCATCGAAATCGCGAACCCGGAGAACGAGAGCGCAGAGTTCGAGGCGTTCGAATGGGAGAACGTGTTCCTGCTGCCGTTTGGCGGGGGACACGGGCACGATGGCGGGCACGATCACGGGGACCATGGTTTTCTTGAGCTCGAAGCGGTCGGCATCTTCGTGGCGCTCGAAGTGCCGAATTCGGGCGGCATCGGATCGGGGGCCGTCGAGGTCGGCCCGGTTGTCGAAGTCGCGCTCGGCCCGGTCGAGACGGTGACGAACGTCTTCTTCGAAATCCCGTTCGAGGATGAAGAGAGCGTGGGCATCGCCTATGCCGTGCAGGCACAGTATCCGGTGATCGACAAGCTCGGGGTCGGCTTCGAGGCCTTCGGTGAGCTCGAGAGCGCGTTCAACAGCGACCGCGAGGACGAGCACTTCATCGGGCCTGCGCTGTTCACCGAACTCGATCTTGGCCGCGGCCGCGTTCTCGAGCCGCGGTTCGCCATCCTCTTTGGCGTGACCGAGGACACACCCGCAGCGGTCGCCTCCCTGAACTTCGAACTCAAGTTCTGAGGCCCGCTGCGTGATCGGACGCCACAGGGCGCGTCAGATGCCGAACGGAGCGCCGCCGGTGACCGGGAGATTGACTCCCGTCACATAGTTGGCCTGCGGGCCTGCCAGATAGGCGACGGCGTGGGCCACATCGCTTGGCAGGCCGGCCTCCCGCACGGCAACACCGGCATAGCGCTGTCGCTTAATCTCGGCGACCGGAATGCCCCGCTCTGCCGCCAGACGTTGATTCGCCGCCATGTGCATGTCCGTCGCGATGTAGCCGGGGCAGACGGTGTTGCAGAGAATGCCGTCCGGCCCGAATTCCGCCGCCAGCGTCTTGGTCAGGCCGACCAGGCCATGTTTCGTTGCGGTGTAGGCGCCAAAGCCCGGTTCCGCGCCCAGGCTCCCCGTCGAGCCGATGTTGATGATCCGGCCGCCTCCGGCCTTCCGCATCTCCGGGATGACGGCCTGGGACATCATCATCGGGCCCAGAATGTTGACCTCGAAGCTCGACCGCCACTGGTCCGGTGTCGTGGACAGGAAATTGTCCGATCCGGCCAGCGACCCAGCATTGTTGACCAGGATGTCGATGCCGCCAAAGCCCGACAGCGTCGCCTGAACGGCCCGGGAGACTTCGTCGGCGTCCGTCACGTCGAGGCTCAGGGCCATCGCCCGGCCGCCAGCCGCCGCGATTTCCGTCACCACGCGCTCGAGCAGACTGGCGCGTGGGTGCGCCCTGTCTCCGATGCGAACATCGCCGCTCAGGTCAGTGACAACGACCGCAGCGCCATCCGCGGCGAGCCGGAGCGCGATCGCTCTCCCGATCCCCTGCGGCGCGGACGCGCCCGTGATCAGCGCAACCTTTCCTGCGAGCAGTTGCGTCATGCCTGCCTGCCGTCGCCGCCGGCGTGGTGCGCCTCAGTATCGGCGCTCCGGCGTGGCGCCTCCGGCCTCCGGGGTGCCGTACCCGACCGCAACGCTTTGAATACGGCGTGTGCATGTATTGTGCATGGCCCGTGCATTGGGGATATCTTTTGAGATCAGGAGGTTGGGCGGGCAGGGTGCCCGCCCGGCCCAATCACTTCGGCAGGTCGCCACTGACGCCTTTGACGAACCAGTCCATGCCGAGCAGCATGCCGTCGTCAGCGGCTTGCCCGGCGGCCAGGCGCTCGGTGCCGTCGCGATCGACGATGGGTCCGGTGAAGGGGTGGATTGTCCCTGCACGCACCGCTTCCTCGGCCTCCTTGGCCATGGCTGCGATGTCGTCGGGCATGTTTGTATAGGCCGACATCACCACTTCCTCGTCAGCAATGCCGCCCCAGTTGTCGGCGCTCTCCCACGTGCCGTCGAGCACCGCCTTGGTGCGCTTGACATAGTAGGGCGCCCAGTTGTCCTCGATCGCGGTCAACTGCGCCTTCGGGGCGAACTTGATCATGTCGGACGCCTGGCCGAACGCCATAACGCCCGCGTTTTCAGCGGCTTGCAGGGCGGCAGGGCTGTCGGTGTGCTGCATGATGATGTCGGCACCCTGCGCGATCAGCGCTTTGGCCGCATCGGCCTCCTTGCCCGGATCGTACCAGGTGTTGACCCAGACGACCTGCACCTCGATGTCGGGGTTTACTGCCTGTGCCGCCAGCGTTGCCGCGTTGATGCCGCGCACCACTTCCGGGATGGGGAAGGAGGCGATGTAGCCGATCTTGTTGGTCTTGGTCATCTTGCCGGCAATCTTGCCGATGACGTGGCGGCCCTCGTAGAACCGGCCGGAATAGGTCGAGACATTGTCGGCGCGCTTGAAGCCGGTGGCGTGCTCGAATTTCACGTCCGGGAACATCTTGGCGACCTTAAGTGTCGGATCCATAAAGCCAAATGACGTCGTGAAAATCAGTCCATGACCCGATGCGGCGAGTTGGCGGATCACCCGCTCGGCATCCGGGCCCTCGGAGACGCTTTCGACGAAGGTGGTCTCGACCCGGTCACCGAATTCGGCCTCGATAGCCTGGCGTCCCTGATCATGCTGATAGGTCCAGCCGTGATCGCCGACCGGGCCGACATAGACGAAGCCGACTTTCAGGTCAGCGGCGAACGCCGGCAGCGAGACGAGCGCGAGGCTCGCGATCCCGAGCCCTAGGAATGTTCTGCGGATCATGCGGTGCTCCTCTGTCAGGGGCGGCGCCATCTGGAGGGCGCCTCCCCTTCTGGATAAAGCATCTCGCGGGCGCAGCAAGTCCCGAGTGTGCCCGCCTTTTCCGCCGGTCAGCGCAAGCCGAGACCCGGCCGTTCGCTGGGGCGTGGACCGACGGTGGCGAGAACGGCGGCCCAGTGCTCGGGATAGTAAAACGTGATGGGCATATCGGACCTCCTTTGGTCAGCAGTTGTTCCGTGACCTGGGAGATGGCATCAGCTAACACCTGAATCAATCTCGGAATTTTAATTGCAAAGCTGAAGAGGATTCAACTGTTGTGCAGACCAGACTTGACGTTCGCCACCTCGAGATGCTCCTCGCCTTGCGGATGGAGCGGACGCTCGTCGAAGCGGCGCGCGCGCTGAGCGTAACGCCATCCGCTCTCAGTCACCGGATCCGCGAGGCGGAGCGCAGGTTGGGTGTTTCGCTCTACCAGAAGCAGGGACGCGGTCTGCGCCCGACGATGGCCGCCGAGATACTGGCCGACCGCGCCGAGCCCCTGCTGGCAGATCTCGCCCGGGCTGAGCGTCTTGCGGCAGCGGCTGCGGAAGGTGTTCGGCATCTCGTCCGTCTGACGGTCGGAATCTACAACTGCTTCCATTGGTTGCCGGCCTTTGTCGAACCGTTCCGGGAGGCGCATCCGGGCATTGACTTCGACATCGAAGCCAATGCGGTGCTGAGCCCTTTCGAGGCATTGGCAGCGGAGCGGATTGACATCGTGATTTCGCAGGCGGTCGTGACGCCGCCTGCCTTCGAGGCGGTGCCCCTCTTCACGGATGAGCTGGTTGCGGTGAGCGCGCCACAACATCCGTTCTGTGAGAAAGCCTTTGTGGATGCTCAGGATTTTCGCGAGGAGACCAGTTTCACCTACTCGATGATCCGTGAACCCGGCTTTGAGTATGACCGCTTCTGGTTGCCGGCCGGGGCGATGCCCGCACGGGACGTCAAGATTGGATCGGTCGAGGCAATCTGCGAACTGGTGCAAGCCGGACTGGGCGTGGCGATCCTCAGCCGGTGGGCGCTCACCACTCTCCTGGAAGTGGGGAGATTGAACGCGACCAGATTGGGCGCCGACGGGCTCGAACTGGGCTGGGCGGTCGTTCTGAGACGGTCAAGTCCAGCCGGAAGCCCCGAGCGCGTCGTGGCTCAGGCCCTTGCCGAGTGGTTCAGCGCTCAAGAAGTGCCCCGGTAAGGCTCGACATACATGAGCGCCATGTCCCAGGGGAAGAAGATCCACGTGTCCTGGCTCACTTCGGTGATGTAGCTGTTGACCATCGGCTTGCCCTTGGGCTTGGCGTAGACGGTGGCAAAATGTGCGGCGGGGTAGCTGCGCCGCACCACCTCCAGCGTCCGGCCGGAGTCGACCAAATCATCGATGATCAGGATGCCGGTTCCGTCGCCGATGAGGCTGGCATCTGGCCGCTTCAAAACAACGGCCTCATTCTGGGACTGGTGGTCGTAGGACTTTACGGAAACCGTGTCGACGATCCGAATGTTGAGCTCTCGGGCTATGATACAGGCGGGCACCATGCCACCGCGGGTGATCGCGATCACGGCCTTCCAGCTGCCGTTGTCGCCTGGCCCCTGACCGTCGAGACGCCATGCCAGTGCGCGGCTGTCCCGATGCATCTGCTCCCAGGACACGTGGAACCCCTTTTCGTGGGGCAGCTTCTCATTCATTGTGTCGGCACCTCGTCCCAGCTCGCCGGACGGGCGGGCCGTCATGGCGCTTTGCGCGAGACGCTAGCCGGAAATCCGGGTCCAGATCCAATCGAAACTTTGCGTGGCGCAGGCTCAGCTTCCCGCCGTGACCTCAACCGTGACAGCGGCAAAGAACGCCAGGCTGGCGGTGAGCACGAAGCCATGCCAGATCGCGTTCTGATAGGGCAGATCCTTCAGGACATGAAACACCACACCGACGGTGTAGAGCAGTCCGCCCACCACCATCAGGGCCAGCGTGGCTGGCAGCAACGCGTTGCTCACCGGCTCGGCGACCAGGAGAAATGCCCATCCCAGGCCCACATAGAAGGCGATGGAAAGCTTCTCCCACCCGTCCGGCATGATCATCTTGGCCAGCATGCCAAGGGATGCGAACGACCACACGGCAATCAGAAGCCACTTGCCGACCGGCCCGCCGGCGATCACCGCAAACGGCGTATAGGTGCCTGCGATCTTTGCATAAATTGCCGCGTGATCGAGCCTGCGGAGACATTCGACCAAGCGCCCGCGCTCGAGGCGGAGACTGAGGACGTTGTAGCTCGCCGAGAAGGACAGCATCGCAATCAGTGTGATCCCGTAGACCACAGTCGCGGCCAGAAGCGGGTCATTGCCGCGCCAGACCGCCGCGAGCGTGATCAGAACAGGTACGGCGAGCAGAGCGCCGACCACACCGATAAAGTGGACGATCGCATCTGCAAGGGCTTCGCCACGCGTCACGGCGCGGCTCTCGCTCGGACTGGTGTTTGGATCGGTCATGTTCATCCCCTACGCCACCCGCGCCGGTCCACCTCGGGGAAGCAGAAGCGTTGCCGCTGCAGCGTGGGAAAGGCACGTTCACATACACAAACAGATATAGTGTGCTCAGTTTAAGATGGTTTGTCGCCAGTTTTGTTCAAAAATTTGCGCAATCTGTTCGGCTGCTGTTGCAGTTGCGCTTGCACGGACGTGCCTGAAACGAGCCAGTCCTGCGAAGGGTGGTCAAACAAGGCAGCAGCCTTAGGTTGCTCCCGGAGCGATATAGGGTCAAAGTTCCGCGAGGTTGGTTGATCGGCGGGCGTGTGTGAGAATACCCAATCCGTCGGTGACGGTCTCGAGATAGCATTGCGAACAGGAGCACTATGAAGCTCGTTCAGCTCACGGATTTGCACTTGACCGCCTGCGGAACGCCGGTTGGGCGCCGAGATCCGATCCGCAACCTCCGTGACGCACTGGACGAGATTGCCGTCAAGCATGCGGATGCCGAACTGATCGCGATCACAGGCGACTTGTCGGAGGGAGGTGCCGAGGCTGACTATCGGATGGTGCGCGCGATGACCGAGCGCATGCCGGTTCCTGTGGCTCTGACGATTGGCAATCACGACGACAGGGCGCAGTTTGCTCGCGTGTTTCCCGAGCACGTGACCGAAGCGGGGCACGCCCAGTCCGTGCTCGATCTGTCTTCCGGACGGGCGATCTTTCTCGATACGGCCGATCCGCCCCGCCACAGCGGTCATCTCGATCAGCCCAGACTGAGCTGGCTGAAGGAGCGTATGAGCGAGCATCCCGGTCCGTTCTACATCTTCATGCATCACAACCCGATTCCGACGGGGCTCGAGCCGCTCGACCGGATAATGCTGCAAGATCGCGGGCCGTTCTGCGAAGTGGTTGCCACCGAAGCGCACCGGATCGCGCACATCTTCCACGGCCACATTCACTTGCCGATGTCAGGATCGCTCCATGGCGTGCCTGTCACATGTCCACGCGGCACCAATCACGCAGGATACCCGAATTTCGGATCAAACGAGCTCCTGGATTTCGCTGACCTTCCAGAAGCTTACGCAGTCTGCATGGTGGACGATGCCACGATCTCGGTCGTGATGGTTGAATTCGGCTATCAGCGAACGCGCGCCGCGTTGCCGAGACCGACGGTGAAATCGCCGAAAGTGCAGGCGAGCTGATGTCCGAAACGGCCGTTCGTCTCGGTGTCTTCTTCGGGATCTTCGCCCTGATGGCTGTCTGGGAAGTCGCGGCCCCGATGCGTGAGCGGGTGCTCGCATGGTCCGGCCGCTGGGTCACCAACTGGGCCATTTCGATCACGGATGCGGTCGTGACGGCACTCATGAAGGCAGGTCTGGGTGCAGCTGCCGTCATTGCAGCCGCAGATGCCGCGTCGCTTCAGATCGGGATGCTGCACGCGCTGGCGCTCCCGTTCTGGCTTGAGGTTCTGCTCGCGTTCGTCGTGCTGGACTTCGCGATCTGGCTTCAGCATCTGCTCAGCCACAAGATTCCGCTACTATGGCGATTGCACAGGGTGCACCACGCAGACCGGGATGTGGATGTGACAACAGCCATCCGGTTTCATCCGCTTGAGATCGCGCTGTCGATGTGCCTGAAGATCGCGCTGGTCTATGCCCTCGGAGCGCCGGTCCTCGCAGTCATCGCCTTCGAGGTCGTTCTCAATGGCGCGGCCCTCTTCAATCATGCAAACATCCGGCTGCCGCGGTGGGCCGATCATTGGCTCCGCCTGGCCATTGTCACGCCTGACATGCATCGGGTGCATCATTCGACCGAGCGCGTTGAGCACGACGCGAACTTCGGGTTCAACCTGTCGATCTGGGACAGGCTGTTCGGCACGTATGTCGCCACGCCCGCGAAGGGACATGAAGGCATGACGCTGGGGCTCTCGGACTATCAAACAGCCGCCCCCGCCCGATACCTCTGGTCTCTCGCCTTGCCGTTTCGCGGAAGATGACGCTGGACGACATCGCGGTCCGGCTTCGGCCGCACGGGCTTGCAGCCGTCGGAGCGTTCCATCCCGAGCCAGATGATGCAGTGCCGGGCGAGACCGGCACCCTGATCATGATTGGTGCGTCTGGTGACGGCATGTGGTCGGCGTTCAGTTCATCGCCGGAATTCGCGGACTCGGAGCCCCACCCGCTTGACCGCTGGTCGGCACGGGTCATCTCGCGGACCGCCGATGAGATCGGCGCAACGCCACTCTTTCCCTTCGGAGGGCCACCCTACCAGCCATTTCAGCGCTGGGCCACGCGCGCGGAAGGCGCGGTGGTCTCGCCAGTTGCGATGCAGGTCACGCCCACCCGTGGACTTTGGACGTCCTACCGAGGGGCGCTGGCGCTTTGCGAAAGGCTCACCTTGGCCACACCTGCGCTGACATCGCCCTGCACGGGTTGTCCGGGACCCTGCCGGACTGCCTGTCCGGTATCGGCATTCGCGGGCGGCAGCTACGACGTGGCCCGATGCATTGCTCATGTTCAGTCAGATGCAGGCGCTGCTTGTCGTAGTGGGTGTCTTGTTCGGATGGTTTGTCCTGCCGCCACCGAAGCGTTGCCGCCTTTAGTACAACGGACATTCCACATGGACGCGTTTTTGCGCGCGAATTCACCACCAACGGATGAAGTTGCGCATTAATCTGTGGATAACGATTTTAAGGCAATTGACGCCGCGCTGCACGATTCGGTTACTTCCACTTATGAAGAAGGTGATTCTTCTGAGACACGCCAAGTCGAGCTGGGACAACCCGGTTCTCGACGACCATGAGCGGACGTTGAACGCTCGGGGCAAAGCTGCGGCTCCCGTGATAGGCGAGTGGCTTGCGCACCGAGGTCATCTGCCCGACACAGTGCTGTGCTCATCTTCCACGCGCACCCGCCAGACTGTCGAGCGCCTCCGGAAAACAATGCCGCGGCTTCCGGCACCGCAGATTGAGCGTGAGCTCTATCATGCAGCGCCCCGGACGATCCGCGACCGGCTTGCCGCGCTCCCAGACGACTGCGACACCGTTCTCGTTGTGGGCCATCAGCCCGGGTTGGGTGGATTGGCCCGGAAACTTTCACGCAAGGACGCGTCGCGTCGCTGTGCCCGGGCCTTCGAACATTTCCCGACGGCTGCCGCGGCCGTGCTCGAGCTCTCGATCGAGGACTGGCGCGACCTTTCATTCGGTGAAGCCGAGTTCGTCGACTTTGCCAAGCCTCGGGAGCTCATGGACGCCTGATCGGGTGTTCCGAGCCTCCAATCACGTCGTTTGCGACCAGTCCCCCAGTGTGCTTTGCCAGATTGCCAGTGCCGCGACGGCTGCGGTATCTGCCCTCAGAATGCGCGGACCAAGGCTGACCGGGTGGGCTTGAGGGAACGCGCGCAGTCGCGCCGCTTCAGCGGGTGAGAAGCCTCCTTCGGGACCGGTCAGCACCGCCCACGGACCGGCCGAAGATTCGGACAGCGTCTTTCTTGCCGGTGGCGCCCCCCCGCTTTCATCACAGAACATGAGCTTTCGGTCCTGAGGCCAATCCGCAAGCATGTCTTCCAGCGAGACAGGCTCGGCGACGTCGGGAACGCAGATCATCCCGCATTGTTCCGCGGCCTCGATGGCATGGGCGCGCAGGCGCGCGGTGTTGACGCGTTCGGAATTCGTGTGCGCCGTGAACACAGGGATCAGCCGCCGGCAGCCCATCTCGCAGGCTTTCTCCGCGATGAAGTCGGTGCGCGCCTTCTTGATCGGGGCGAAACACAACCAAAGGTCGGGTGGAAGTTCTGCGGGGCGTGATTGTACCGTGCAGCGCAACGATCCGCGGCGCTTGCCCGCATCGACCACATCCGCCTGCCACTCACCGTCGCGACCGTTGAAGAGAAGGGCACTGTCGCCTGGACGCTGGCGCATCACGGCGAACAAGTAATGTGCTTGCGGACCCTCGAGGGGAACAGCGACATCTCGCCCGAGGGGCGCGTCGATGAACAGCCTGATTTTTGGCGCGGACTGTGTCATAGATTCTCCCGTGAGTCAGACACCAGATAGCAGTGCCGCGTTCATGGGTGGAAGGGTCAGCGATGCAACTGACCTGAATTGGGTCGACCGTTTCGCTCCAGTAGTGACCCGGCCCTATTTGCGTCTCAGCCGCGCAGACCGGCCGATCGGCACTTGGTTGCTGTACATTCCCTGTCTTTGGGGTGTTGCCTTGGCAGCGCTCTACACGGGGTGGGCTTGGATCGATATCTGGCTCGTTGTGGGCTCCGGTATCGGTGCTCTCCTGATGCGCGGTGCCGGCTGCACCTGGAACGATCTCACCGACCGGAACATCGACGGCAAAGTTGCGCGCACCCAGTCGCGTCCGATCCCGTCGGGACAGGTGACAGCGCGTGGCGCACTTGTTTGGGCCGTGCTGCAGTCCCTGTTGGCTTTTCTGATTCTCATAACCTTCAATTGGACTGCAATCCTGCTCGGTGTGGCCTCGCTGGCACTGGTGGCGTTCTATCCGTTCGCCAAGCGGTTCACCTGGTGGCCGCAGTTCTTCCTCGGGCTTGCGTTCAACTGGGGCGCGATCTTGCTCTGGGCGGCCCACACGGGCGGGGTCATCCTGCCCGCCGTCTATCTCTACATTGCAGGGATTGCATGGACGCTGCACTACGACACGATCTACGCCCATCAGGACCGAGAGGACGATGCGCTGATCGGCGTGAAGTCAACGGCCAGAATGTTCGGCGAGCAAACGTGGAAGTGGCTCTGGCTCTTTACAGGATTGGTCGCGATCTTCGCCGGTCTTGCGGTGGTTCTGGCTGGCGGCGGAGTGATCGGCCTGCTCGGAGCCGCGGCACTGGTTGCGCACATGTCGTGGCAAATCCTTGCATTGGACATCGAGGACCCCGAGCATTGCCTGCGCTTGTTCCGGGCGACCCGATGGGGGGGGCTCGCGTTCACAGCGGGGATAGCTCTGGACGCGACCGTTCGCGCGTTTGGGACAGGCTGAGCCTCAGCGCCCGAACCACGTACCGCAGAGAGTGCGCAAACGCCCGCCGGCACCAAGCTTGAAACGTGCGATGCCTGCCGCGTCTTCAGTGTTGAGCCCGCCCAGATCCAGCGTTCGCACGTTCTTCCGACGGAGTTTGCAGATCGCTGTCCAGAGCAGCAAATTGTGTGCCGAGCACTTCCGTCCACCTTCGCTTGACCAGCCGATGTGATAGGTGGCTGAAGTGCCGTGCAGCAAAAACAGCATGGCAGCCAATGGTTCGCCCTTTCGATCCGCGCGCAGGGCCAGAATGTCTCCTCCCGCCTGGTGCCATGCCTGCACCAGTGCCGGAGGAAGCGCCGAGTAACGTTTGGCGCGTTGTTGCGCGGTCTCATGTTCGAGAAGCCACAGATACTGCTCCGCTCGCCGGTCGATGCGGCTCACGGTCAAATCGGCATTCTCGGCATGAACCAGCCTGTTGCGCCACTTGCCGTGCATCGCATCGCGCAGGGTTTTTATGTCGCTGGTCAGGTCGATCACGGCCGTCGAGTATGGTGTCATCACCATGTCGTGCCCGCCCGCCTGCATCACAGCTGCTTCATCACCGCCGGCGTCCGGGGTGATGAACACACCGCGCATCCTGGGCAGCGGTATCGAGCGTCTCAGCTCACGCAACAGAGCTTGTCGTTGCGGTGGTCCCACGGGCTCGGTCCAGACCGGGCCACGCGTGCAGACCGCGGCATGTAGCACGCCGAAAAGCCTGCGGTGGATCAGTTGCGCCAGCCCAACACGATGGCCGTTGTCGAATATCTCAGCCCTCAGGACCTGGCTCCCGAGCGCTTCGCAGGCCGCCCCGTAGCTCCAGTCCTGCTGCATTGCGGCGGAAGCTGGGCGGACCGCACGATCCCAGTGGTTCTTTTTGATAGTATTCCAGTGCACCGACATCGCGCTTTTAACCAAAAAGAAACATAAAACACAGTTAACAGGCTACATGGAACACATTCAAAAATCGGTTCTGGGAGTCACGGCGAGTGGGCCGCGCGTGACCTTGCGGGCCCTCTGGCTTGCCCTTGCCTTCGTCGGCCTGCCTCTGATCTGTGTCCTCCTGCTGATCGACGTTCTGATCTGGGCGGTGATCATGCTGATCTGGGACAAATGTTTCGGCTTCTGGTGTTGGTTCTAAGCTGACGCATCTTCCAGGGACTCTCCGAAGATCAGGAGAAAACTGTCCCAGGAGACGTGGAATTCGCGCATGCCGTAGGGCTGCTCGAACGGGGCGCGCACACGCTCGGACGGATGGCCGGCAAGCTTGTCGCGGCACTCCTCCCAGAGAGCGTCCACTCCCTTGACCCAGATGTAGGCCGAGCACTGGCGCGCCTCGTCGTCGAGGTCCGCATGCGGCGGTGCTGTGACCAGCATGAGCCCGGCCTCGCCACGTGCCAACAACGCCCAGTCGAAGCTGTCCGAGTGGTTGCGGAGCTCGAATCCGAAGGTCTCCTGAAACCACGCGCTGGCACGCCTCACCTCTCTGACCGGAACGATCGGGGCAATTCCCTCAAGGACTGGCGTCATCGTCTCCCCCTCACTCAACCCTGCAGGTCTGGCGGCAATGCCTCCCGGGCGAGCGACACAACGGCCTCATCGAGCGACGCCACCGACTGGCCCTTTGTGCCGAGACGGCGGATCGAGACCGTTCGATCTTCGACCTCTTGACGTCCGAGCGCCAGAATCACCGGCACGTGGGCGTTCGAATGCTCTCGGACCTTGTAGTTGATCTTCTCGTTCCGGGTGTCGGTCACCACGCGCAACCCTGCGGCGGTGAGCTTGTCGGCCACCTCCGTGGCATAGTCATCGGCATCTGAGACGATGGTGGCGATCACCGCCTGTTGTGGCGCCAGCCACAGCGGGAAGCGCCCGGCATAGTTCTCGATCAGGATGCCGATAAACCGCTCGAACGAGCCGAGAATCGCGCGATGCATCATCACCGGCCGCTTCTTGTCGCCTTCCGGTGTGACGTACTCCGCATCCAGCCGTTCCGGCAGCACGAAATCCGCCTGAAAGGTTCCGCATTGCCATTGCCGCCCGATGGCGTCGGTGAGTTTAAAGTCCAGCTTCGGCCCATAGAAGGCGCCTTCGCCAGGGTCGATTTCGAACTCGTTGGTCACCTTGCGCACCGCGGCCTCCAAAGCGGCCTCGGCCTTGTCCCAGACTTCATCCGAACCCGCACGCACTTCCGGGCGGGTCGAAAGTTTCATGTCGAACCCGTCAAACCCAGTGTCGCGATAGATCGAACTGAGCAGATCGATGAACTGCGCGCATTCGTCCTCGATCTGCTCTTCGGTGCAGAAGATGTGAGCGTCGTCCTGGGTGAACCCGCGCACCCGCATCAGGCCGTGCATGGAACCCGACGACTCATAGCGGTGGCACGAGCCGAACTCGGCCATCCGAAGCGGCAGGTCGCGATACGACTTGAGGCCCTGGTTGAACACCTGGACATGGCACGGGCAGTTCATGGGCTTGAGCGCATTCACGCGTTTCTCGTTTGCATGCTCCTCGTCGATCTCGGTGATGAACATGTTCTCGCGATACTTGTCCCAGTGGCCGCTCGCTTCCCAGAGTTTCCTGTCGACGACCTGCGGGGTCCGGATCTCCTTGTAGCCGGCGGCGGTGAGGCGGCGGCGCATGTAGTCCTCGAGCGCGCGATAGATTGACCAGCCATTCGGATGCCAGAAGACCATACCCGGCGCTTCATCTTGGATGTGGAAAAGCTCCATCTCCTTGCCGATCCGGCGATGATCGCGCTTGGCGGCTTCCTCCAGCATATGCAGGTGTGCCTTGAGGTCGTCCTTGTTGCGGAACGCGACCCCGTAGATGCGCTGGAGCATCTTGTTGCGGCTGTCACCACGCCAGTATGCGCCGGCAACGCGCATCAGTTTGAAGGCGTCTGCGGGAACCTGGCCTGTATGCTGAAGATGCGGACCACGGCAGAGATCCTGCCAGTGGCCATGCCAGTACATGCGGATCGGCTCTCCCTCGGGAATCGCCTCGACCAGCTCGACCTTGTAGGGCTCGGCGTTGTCGCGGTAGTGCCGGATGGCGTCTGCGCGGTCCCACACCTCGGTGCGCACCGCGTCGCGCTTTGCAATGATCTCGCGCATCTTCTTCTCGATCGCGGCGAAGTCCTCCTCCGAAAAGGGGACGTCTCGGTCGAAGTCGTAGTACCAGCCGTCGTCGATCACTGGCCCGATGGTGACCTTGGTGTCCGGCCAGATCTCCTGCACCGCGCGGGCCATGATGTGTGCACAGTCATGCCGGATCAGCTCGAGCGCTTCACGATCCTTCGAGGTCACGATCGCAAGCGCACTGTCTGACGCCAGCGGTTCCGAGAGATCTGCGAGGCGCCCGTCGATACGGCACGCCAGAGCCGATTTAGCGAGCGACTTAGAGATGTCCTCCGCCACCTCTGCGCCCGTCGTGCCGGTCGCGAACTCGCGTACGGCGCCGTCGGGGAGGGTGATCTTGATCTGCGGATCGGACATCTTGTGCCTCGTCTGAGGGGTTGATTTTGCGCGCGCACAATCCCGGTGCAGGGGTGCCAAGTCAAGCGCGCGTCGTGGGTCTCAGACGGTCATCGGCACAGCTGGGAGCTTGCACGGCTTTTGCTGCCACAAGCCAACCCTTGCCCCCGAGCACAATAGCTGCACCCAGCCTGGTCTCTGCGCTCAAGCCGGTCACCCGGATGGCCGGTCAGGCGCCCCGTTGCATCCGGCGACGAATTTCATGGAACGGGCGCTCAAGCTCCGAGGCCAAGAAGGGTGCTGCGGCGCGTGGGTCGAACTCGACTGCATGGCCAAGCGCGAAGCGGCGCCAAATATAGCGATCGAGCCGTGTTCGTTTCTCAAGCAATGCCGCGTCTTGCTCACTCAGGCTGGCCGCGGTGAGTTGTGTCCAGCCGGTGCGGTCCTGCCATGACTCCGACGTGTTGACGCGTGCTGAGGTCTTCGGCACGCCAATCCTCCCGGACACCTCGGCGATCAATCGGTCAGCGGTCGAGATGTCGCCGACGAGGGCGAAGCCGCCAAGCGCCGCCTCGATCAGTGCGATCTTCGTTGCAGTGGAGAGCATGGCCATTCGAGGCCAGGGCAACTCGAACCAGCGTTCCAACAGGAAGTGCGCAACAGGATCGGGCGGCATCGCGCGGACATGCCGGCTGAACGGGTAGGGCGCCAGACCCCGGCTGACATAGCGCATCATGCGATAATTGTACCATGACAGCATGAGCTCGGCCGGATCGCGCAAGAGGATCGAGTGCCACGTCTCGCGACCGGGAAACAGGCTCGCCACCGAGCGACCGATGTAGTGGCCGGAGATGACCATGATCTCGTCTGACTTCCCCGGGAGCCGATCGTCATACTTGCGCCCGAGCAGTTCAAGAGGCACCCGGCGCGTGCGTTTGGGAGGTGACCAGAACCCGGCTTCAGGCAGATGGTGGGCGAAGTGAGCTTCTGCCGTGCTGCCGGCGCATTTCGGCACGTGCAGGAGAATGTGAAGCGGCTCAGACATCCGAAGGCACTCAGATCAGTTCGCGGAAAGTCCGCCCGGCAACACTTTCATAGACCTCGATGGTCGCCCGCTGCATGGCTTCCACGGTGAACCTGGCGTGAACACGGGACCGACCGGCCAAACCAATGTGCAGCCGTTCGGATGGATCTAGATTGAGCGCCCGATCGAGGATGGCCGCGAGCGCGTCGGCATCGCCCGGTGGATAGAGCCAACCGCCCTCACCATGGACGACCGTCTCGCGCGCCCCGCCGTGATCGGTGGCGATGATCGGGCGGTTCATCGCCTGCGCCTCGACGGCGACCCGTCCGAAGGCTTCGGGTTTGATCGATGCGGAAACGACCACTGCGGCAAGCTTCAAGGCAGCGGCCATGTCGGAGCAGGGACCGGCGAGGCGCACGCAATCGGCGGTGTCGCTTGCCTCGATCCGCTTCTGGAGCACGTCCGCGAAGCCGCCATGGCCCTCTCCCACCAGAAGCACAAGAAAGTCGGGCCCTCGTTGGGCTTTCAGGCGTGCGGCGGCTTCGATCAGGCTTTCTCCGCCCTTCCACCGCGTCAGGCGGCCGGGAAGCATCACCACCGGCCGATTGTCCTCGATCAGCCCCCAGTCTTCCATCAGCTTGATCGTGCGGGCATGTCCGACTGCGTCATCCGAGAAGACGGAAACATCAGCACCTCTCGGGATCACCACAATCCGCTCGGGCGGCACTCTGTGTTGGGCCAGGATCAGCTCGCGAATGTACTCGGAGATGGCAATCACCGGATGTCCACGCACCATCACCGAATTGTAGAGCCGCTTGAGCGGAAATGTCTCGGTGTAGGCCCCGTGATACGTCGTCACGAACGGGACACCGGTCGATTTTGCCGCCCAGTAGGCGCTCCATGCAGGTGCACGTGAGCGCGCATGGATCACGCCGATGTCCTGCTCGCGCACCATCTTGGCGATCAGGCGGGCATTCTGCCACAGCGTGATGGGGTTCTTGGCATCCGCATTCATCAGCGCAAGCTCGCCACCCGCGCGCACCACGCGATGTTCGAGCCGCCCGCCCGCCGTGATCACAATCGCCCGCCCGCCCATGTGTGTGATCGCATCGACGATTTCGATCGTGCCCTGCTCCACGCCCCCCATGTCGAGGCGCGGTACAAGTTGTGCCACAGTTAATGGCAACCGGTGCTTGCTGGGCGCGTCAGACAGGTTATGATCATGCTCCACCGTTTCCACGGAGGGCACGGGCGTTGAGGATGGCGCTGACATGAACGAGCCGGATTTCCTCGAACTCTCCCAAGACCGGATCATCGCATATCATAGAACGCGAGCGGAAGGCGATGGCGCAAACCTCCCGGGAATCACATTTTTTGGAGGTTTTCGGTCGGACATGACCGGCACGAAGGCGATCTTTCTCGAAGAATGGGCGCAGGCGCGTGGCCGAGCGTTCCTGCGCTTCGACTATCGCGGGCACGGCCAGTCTTCGGGTGACTTCCTGTCCGGTTGCATTGGTGACTGGGCCGACGACGCCATCGAGGCGGTCTCCCGGTTGACCACAGGGCCGCAAATCATCGTGGGTTCTTCGATGGGCGGATGGATCGGGTTGTTGCTGGCGAAGCGACTTCCTGAGCGTCTGGCGGGATTCATCGGGATCGCAGCCGCTCCGGATTTCACGGAAGACTCGATGTGGGCACGCTTCTCCGAGGAGCAGAGGCGCACCTTGATGGAGCTGGGCGAGGTTGCCCTGCCGTCCGAGTACTCCGACGAACCCTACATCATCACCCGCCGCCTGATCGAGGATGGCCGCAACCGTCTGGTCCTGCGGACGCCGCTGGAGCTTTCGGCGCCGGTCAGGCTCCTGCAGGGCACGGCAGATGCGGATGTGGATGTCTCGGTCGCGCTCAGGTTGCTGGCTCACATAGACGCGGATGATGCGCGCCTGACCCTCGTCAAGGATGCAGATCACCGCTTCTCCGGCCCGGATGAGCTGCGTCTGATCGGCAAGACCCTCCATGGGATAACCCGCAGCGGACAGAGCTGAGTGGCACCGTTCGCAGGCTGCTGAATTTGATCCCGATCAAAGAAAATCGCGCGCTTCCCGGCAAGATGACAGGCACATTCGAATTCGCCTGCCACAAGGAGGTGCGCTGTTGGAACTTGCGAGCGATGAAAAGGCCCTGATCCGAGAAAGCTACGCCAAGCTGGTGCCCGTCTCGTCGGAAACATCAGGGATTTTCTATGACAACCTGTTCTCAGTGAACCCCGATCTGAGAAGCCTGTTCCGGGAGGATCTCCAGGAACAGGGTATGAAGTTCATGTCGACGATCGGTGTTCTGGTCGGCCTCCTCGACAAACCAGCCATATTGCACGAGCGGGTGAGACTGCTGGGAGAAGGTCACACCGCATTTGGTCTGACGGAAGAGGACTACCAGAACATGGAGGAGGCCTTGCTGCTGACGCTCTCGCAGGCACTGCGCCAGGAGTTCTCCGTCGAGGCACAAAGTGCGTGGCGCTCAGCGTTCCAGGCGATCAGTGCGCGCATGATCCGTTCAGGGTCGGCATAGGCGCCCAGCGTCGAGCGTGATCAAGCGGTTCTGCCACTGTCATTAGACGTCACGCATTTTTTGTGCAAACTCACGACACGTTGCTGTCGATGAGTGCCCCGATGACCGACATCGCCACCCGCGTCCACGATCACACCTGGAAGATCGATCCGATCGTCCGGTCGGTGATCGATACGGACTTCTACAAGCTTCTGATGGCGCAGAGCATCCTGCGCCACAATCCCGAGACACGGGTGACGTTCAGTCTGATCAACCGATCCGACAGCGTTCCGCTCGCACGGTTGATCGATGAGGCCGCACTCCGCGAGCAGCTCGATCATATCCGTACTTTGCGTCTGAGCCGGGGCGAGTCCACCTGGCTCCGGGGCAACACCTTCTACGGGCGGCGCTGGATGTTCTCGCCCGAGTTTGTCCAGTGGCTCGAAGAGTTCCGCTTTCCCGAGTACCATCTCGAGCGCAAAGGCGACCAGTACGAACTCACCTTCGAGGGCCGCTGGATCGAAACCATGATGTGGGAAGTGCCGGCGCTGGCGGTGCTCATGGAGCTGCGCTCGCGTGCGGTTCTGAAGAACATGGGAAAGTTCGAGCTGCAGGTGCTCTATGCCCGGGCCATGACGAAGGTCTGGGAGAAGATTGAACGGCTGCGGGACCTCGACGACTTGAAGATCGCCGATTTCGGTACGCGGCGCCGGCACGGCTTTCTCTGGCAGGACTGGTGTGTGCAGGCGATGATCGAGGGGCTCCAGCATCGCTTCACGGGGACCTCCAACTGTCTGATCGCCATGCGCCGCGAGGTCGAGGCCGTCGGAACCAACGCCCACGAACTGCCCATGGTCTATGCGGCGCTGGCCGATGGCGATCAGGCTCTGGCCGAGGCTCCATACCGTGTTCTCGCCGACTGGCAGCGCGACTATGCGGGCAATCTGCTGATCATCCTTCCCGACACGTTCGGAACCGAGGGCTTCCTGGACCGAGCGCCCGAGTGGCTCGCCAATTGGACCGGCGTGCGCATCGACTCGGGTGATCCCGCTACGGGAGGCGAGACCGTTATCGACTGGTGGACGCGCATCGGCGAGGACCCCACCGATAAGACCATGATTTTCTCGGATGGCCTGGATGTCGACAACATCCAGATGCTTCACGAGCGGTTTGCCGGGCGTGTGCAACTCCGGTTTGGCTGGGGCACATTGCTCACGAACGATTTCCGAGGCCTCGTTCCGGAGCGGGGTCTCGATCCGTTCTCGCTTGTGTGCAAGGTCATTTCGGCCAATGGAAGACCGACTGTGAAGCTCTCGGACAACCCCCGCAAAGCCATGGGGCCAAATGCCGAGATCGATCGCTACAAGCGCGTGTTCGGCGTGGCCGAGCAAGAAGCACAGGCGCTGGTGGTCTGAAACCTTTCCGGCGCAAGCCCGTGCTGTGCGTGAGGCTTCGCGCTGTGGCGCTGGTGCGCTGGAGCGGATTGTACGGGGTGGGTCTCCACCCCCAGAGGGAGGAACAGGATGGCCGAGGCTTATCTCTGCGAAGGCATGCGCACACCCATAGGGCGCTATGGGGGGGCACTGTCGTCCGTCCGTCCCGACGATCTCTTGGCACATGCGATCAAGGCGACGATGGCGGCCGCACCAGGTCTGGAGGGCGGGGCCGTCGAGGATGTGCTTGTCGGTTGCGCCAACCAGGCAGGAGAGGACAACCGGAACGTGGGTCGCATGGCCGTGCTGCTTGCGGGGCTCCCCGACACCGTGCCGGCAGCCACAATCAATAGGTTGTGCGGTTCGGGTCTTGATGCCATCGGGACGGCTGCACGCGCGATCAGGGCAGGCGAGGCAGACGTCGTGCTCGCTGGTGGTGTCGAGAGCATGAGTCGTGCGCCGATGGTCATGCCGAAGGCAGATGCCGCTTTCTCGCGGCGCGCGGAGATATACGACACGACGATCGGCTGGCGCTTTGTCAACCCGGTGCTGAAGTCCCAGTACGGGATCGATTCGATGCCCGAGACCGCGGAGAACGTCGCCGAGGACTTCCAGGTCAGCCGGGATGATCAGGATGCATTTGCATATCGCAGCCAGGCCCGTGCCGCGGCCGCTCAGGACAGTGGCAGGCTTGCACGCGAGATTGCTCCGATCTCCATTCCCCAGAGAAAGGGTGACCCGATCATTGTCGAGCGCGATGAGCATCCGCGCCAGACCACTCTCGAGAAGCTGGCGGCGTTGAAGGCACCCTTCAGGGACGGTGGCAGCGTGACTGCTGGCAATGCGAGTGGCGTGAACGACGGCGCGGCCTGCGTGATCATCGCGTCCGAGGCGGCGGTCGAGCGTTATGGGCTGGCACCCCGCGCACGCGTTTCGGGCATGGCGACAGCAGGCGTTGCCCCGCGCGTGATGGGGATTGGCCCCGCCCCGGCCTCTGAGAAGCTCATGGAGCGGATGGGTGTGAGGATCGGAGAGATCGATCTGATAGAGCTCAATGAGGCGTTTGCGGCGCAGGGTCTCGCGGTTACCCGTCAACTCGGGCTGCCTGACGATGCCGATCACGTGAACGCGAACGGTGGCGCGATCGCCCTGGGTCATCCGCTGGGGATGTCTGGCACCCGCCTCGCCCTGACCGCCGCACAGGAGCTCACCGAACGTGGCGCAAAGAGAGCGCTCTGCACCATGTGCATCGGTGTCGGACAGGGCATCGCGCTAATGCTGGAAGCCGTCTAGCGACGGCCAACCCTGATCGATTGCCCACCGGGATGTTCCCGAAAGGCACCCACGTGCGGCGGGCGGCGAAGCTTCGTCCGGCAGTTCAGGCATCCGGCCGAGCCAGCTTGTCAGGCGCAGGGCTTTGATGCGGCGAACGAGCAGCACTCTGTTTGCACCGCTCAAGCGACGAAACCGTCGTGCCCGAAAGCCGACGTCAGCACTGCACGCAGTGGACGCGAGATCCGGCGATGGTGCCCAGGATCATGCGCCGATCAGGAAGTCGAAGCACAGCGAGAAAAGGGGAACTCCCGCCCGGGGTCACAAAACGAGGCGTATTGCTGAGTGCGAGCTCGAGGCGCTAGGCTGCGTCAGTCTGCGGATGCCGGGCAAAGGGGGGGCGAGACTGTGAGGGATCTGACACCGCCGCGCGAAAGTCTGGATGCCATCGAGATCGCGTCGCGCGACGAGATCACAGCGGTTCAGCTCGAGCGGTTGCGCTGGTCACTGGCCCACGCCTACGAGAATGTGCCGTTCTACCGAGCGCGTTTCGATGACGCCGGGGTGCATCCCGACGATCTGAAAAGCCTTGAAGATCTGGCGCGGTTTCCCATGACCGTGAAGACGGATCTCCGGGACAACTATCCGTTCGGTCTCTTCGCGGTGCCGCGCCAGCAGATCGCACGGATCCACGCATCCTCAGGGACGACCGGCAAGGCAACCGTCGTCGGCTACACACAGCGTGATCTCGAAGTCTGGGCGGAAGTTGTGGCGCGCTCGATGCGCGCAGCTGGTACCCGTCCCGGCGATCTGGTGCACGTGGCCTATGGCTATGGTCTCTTCACAGGTGGACTTGGCGCCCACTACGGTGCCGAGCGTCTTGGGTGCACGGTTGTGCCTGTCTCGGGCGGGATGACGGAACGTCAAGTGACGTTGATCGAGGATTTTGGCGCCACCACCATCATGGTGACGCCGTCCTACTGTCTCTCGCTCCTGGACGCCTACCGTGCCCGCGGCCTTGACCCGCGTGAAAGTCCGCTGGAGGTCGGCATTTTCGGTGCCGAACCCTGGACAAACGCAATGCGCACCGAGATCGAGTACGCGTTCGATATGCACGCGGTCGACATCTACGGTCTCTCCGAGATCATCGGACCGGGTGTCGCCAACGAGTGCGTCGAGACGAAGGATGGCCCACATATCTGGGAGGATCACTTCTACCCGGAGATCATCGATCCTGCGACGGGAGTGGTGCTGCCCGACGGCGAGCTCGGCGAGCTGGTGTTCACCACGCTGAGCAAGGAGGCAATGCCCGTTGTGCGCTATCGCACCCGGGATTTAACCCGATTGCTGCCCGGCACGGCCCGCAGCATGCGCCGCATGGAGAAGATCACCGGGCGATCGGACGACATGATGATCGTGCGCGGGGTGAACGTGTTCCCGACGCAGATCGAAGAGCATCTGCTCAAAGTGGATGGGTTGTCCCCGCACTTCCAGATCGTGCTCGAGCGTGTCGATAGGCTGGACCGGATGACCGTGCTTGCCGAAGCTCTGCCGGATGCCGCCGCGGAAGTGGAGCGCACTGGTGCGGCTGAGGCGCTCAAGCGTCAGATTCGCGAGCATATCGGGATCGGTGCGGAGGTCTCGGTGGGTGAGCCGGGGGCGGTAGCGCGCAGCCAGGGCAAGGCGGTCCGGATCATCGACAGGCGCATGTGAGCCCGACGCCGCCACACCGTGCCGGGTGCCCTCAACGACAGCTGAAGAAGCCTGACAGGCGAGCGCTGTCGGTCACCGCCTCCATGAAGGCCCGGTCCATCTCGAAGCGCTGGAATTCCGGCTTGAGCCCGATCGCGACGAGCCGGGTCTCTTCGGGCAGGGGAATCTTGCGTGTCTGATGGATGCGCCCGGCGAGATGGACCTCAAGCCCGTCGCTTCCACACCTCACGAAGCCCTTGATGCGATAGGTGCCAGCAGGCCGTTCCGCAAGGAATGCCTCGAGACGCTCGGCGCTGATCTCGGCTGGGCCGGCGTAGCTCCAGCGCTCGTAGAGCGTCGGGTGATCCGTTCCCGTCGCTGGCTGCATGGGGTGCTTGGATGCGGGCGCATCGAACAACATATCTATTGGGACGGCGCCATGTGCGGCCTCGATCACGGGCGCATCCGTGAGATCCGATACCGCGCTGCGGGCTGTGCCAGGGTCCACGAGATCGGCCTTCGTGATCACGACAAGTCCCGCGGCACAAATCTGTTCCGTGGCCTGGGCCCCGATGCGACTGTCACGCAGCAAAGCTGGCAGGTTGGCTGCATCCACCAGCGTCACCACTCCCGCCGGGGCGAGTTCGGGCTCCGCGAGGGCTGCGTCCGCAATGCGCTGCGGTTGAGCGACGCCGCTTGCTTCGATCACCAGCCAGTCCGGGCGCGGACGCCGATCAAGCGCATCGCCGAGCGCATAGGCGAGATCGCTTCCCAAGGTGCAGCACACGCAGCCATTGGCGAGTGACAGCGTATCCTCGTCCGCGCTCTCCAGCAGCTCGGCATCGATCTCGAGATCTCCGAAATCATTCACCAGCACCATGATGCGTCGTCCATCTGCGTTTCGCAGAAGGTTGTTGATCAAGCTGGTTTTGCCTGACCCCAGGTACCCGGCAATCACCGTGACAGGCAATCGGGTTTCGGGTTGCGCGGTCACGACACAAAAACCCGCCCGCCCGAGACGGTGCCGAGGACAGGGATATCTTTGATGGCCTGGGGCGAAACCTCCGTCGGGTCTTCTGCAAGGATCGCGAAGTCAGCGCGCTTGCCGGTTTCGATCGAGCCTATTTCATGGTCGAGACGCAACGTCCATGCAGCGCCGAGCGTGATGGCGCGCAGGGCCTCTGCCACGCTGATCCTCTGTGTCTCGCCCAGAACACGCCCGCTCCCCGTCAGCCGGTTGACTGCGCACCAGGCGGTGAACAGCGGGGCCATCGGGGTGACCGGCGCGTCGGAATGGATGGCAAGAGGCACCCCGCAATCGAGCGCTGTTCGGCATGCGTCCATTCTTTGCGCCCGTTCCTCGCCGATCGTGAGTGCCGCGTGCTGGTCTCCGAAGTAGTAGATGTGATTGGCGAACAGATTTGCCGCAACGCCGAGGCTCGCCATGCGGCGGAACTGATCCGCGCCAATCATCTGACCGTGCTGCAACGTGTGGCGATGGTCTCTCCACGCACATTTCGCCAGCGCAGCCTCAAGCGCGTCGAGCGTGACCTCGGAGGCCTCGTCGCCATTGACATGAATGTGCATCTGGACCCGGGCGGCATGGCAGGCCTCCACAAGCTCGAAGATCGTGTCGGGCGCCATGTTCCAGATGCCGTTGGCCTGACCGGTGACATATCCCGGCCACTTGATCCGTGCCGTGTAGCCCTGAATCGACCCGTCTGTCATGAGCTTCACGGCGCCGAGGCGTAGTCGGTCCGTCGATTGATCGGACATGGCCAGCGCGCGGCGTGCGATCTCGGCAGGTCTGGCGCCGAGGGCATTGAGCGCCGGCACGATGCGCAGTGGGTAGTCTTCCGCACCCGTCAGCGCGCTCAGATGCGCCACGTCATCTTCCATCAGGTCGCTGTAGAGATCGCTTGCCGTTGTCACCCCAACACGCCGTGCCGTTTCTCCGTATGCTTTGACCGCATCATCGGAGGCCGAGAGCGCGCGGAAGTCGATCTTGAGCCGGCGCATCACCGGGAACATTGCGGCCATTTCCTGCAACTCGCCGTCCGGTGAGCCGTCCGGACCTTTGACAACGCCCTCGACCACGGTCGCTTCGTCAAATTGAGCGAGGCTCAAGGCCACCGAGTTGACCGTCATCAGATGGAAGTTCGAGTGGATGACAGCGATCGGGCGCGTCGTGGAGACCCGGTCCAGGTCATGCCGGTTGAGGCGCTCGCCTGACAGGAAGATCGGATCTATGCCCCAGCCGATCAGCGGGGCGTCAGGTGCCAGTCTGTCCAGGGCGTCGCGCAGGCCCTGCACCACGGCTTCGGTTGATCCCAGGCCGGACCAAAGTCTGCCGCCGGGATCCGTACGGTCGTGGTAGCCCACATAGGTGTAGCGCCACATCGCGCCTGCCATCATGTGAGCATGGCCCTCGACGAAGCCTGGCATGAGCACCGCGTTCTCGAATTGCCCGTCGGCTGTGCCGCCGCCCCATGGCTCTGCACAGTCCGGTCCGCCAACCGCGAGAATGCGGCCCTCACGTACCGCCACATGGGTCGCCTCGGACCGATTGGGGTCCATGGTGAGGATGCGGCGCGCACGAAACACAGTCGTCGTCATTGCGTTTTTCTTGCTCCCGCCGCTACCGTCGGGAGAGCTTAGCAGAGCGTGGACCCGATACAATGCCGGCACCGATCACTGACTGGGACGACGCCTATGCGAACGGTGCCTACATCCCGAGTGCTGACGCGTACCCGCCTCGCTGGCAGGTGAGCGCCGCAGAGTTCCGGAACGGCGTTGCCGCGCGGGCGCGCATCGATGTTCCCTACGGCGCCACGGCACGTGAGCGGTTCGATCTTTTCCTGCCGGCGGAGCACCCGAACGGACTTCTCGTATTCGTGCATGGCGGATACTGGCGGACCTTCTCCAAAGATGACTGGTCGCATTTCGCCGCCGGTGGGCTTGCGCGTGGATGGGCGGTGGCGATGCCGAGCTACACACTCTGTCCCGAGGTGCGCATTCATCAGATCACCCGGCAGATCGCAGCCGCCGTCACGGCGATTGCGGCAGAGGTGCCCGGCCCCATTCTGCTGGCGGGTCACTCTGCCGGAGGCCATCTCGCGAGCCGGATGGTGTGTGGGGACACCAAACTGGACAGCGCCATCCTTGGCCGCTTGCAGCACGTGGTGTCTATCAGCGGGGTCCATGATCTGCGCCCCTTGCTCAGAACCGAGATCAACACGGATCTCAGGCTGGATGCCTCCGAGGCTGTGGCGGAAAGCCCTGCGCTACACGCGCCCGTCGAGGGAATTCCGGTGACCTGTTGGGTTGGCGCTGACGAGCGCCCTGAATTTGTTCGGCAGAACGCATTGCTTGCCAATATCTGGACCGGTCTCGGTGGCGAGACCTGTTGTGTGAGCGAGCCTGGCCGGCATCATTTCGATGTCATCGACGGGCTTGCCGATCCTGAAAGCCAGCTGATGCGTGCGCTATTCGGCAGCTAGCCGCAAAGCGGCATCTCGATCGGGCTTTGGCGCGGCTTCACCGTAGCCACCACGGGTCTGGGGCAGTTTCTGACCCAGAAGCCTGCCGGCCACCTGCGTGCGCAGCACCTGAGCCGTGCCGCCGCCGATCGTGAACATGCGCGCGTCGCGGACCATGCGTTCGACGGGCCGCGCCCGCGAGTACCCTGCAGCGCCATGCATTTGAAGGGCGTCATTCGTCACCTTCACCGCCGTTTCGGCGGCGAGGATTTTCGCCTGCGCCGCAAGCGCCATGTCGGGAAATCCGCCCACATCGGAACCCGCGGCCTTCCAGATCAGCGCTTGTGCTGCGGACAGTCCGATCGACATGTCTGCGAGCATCCACTGCAGCCCCTGGAACTCGGCAATCGGACGACCGAACTGCTCGCGTTCCAGAAGATACGAGCGCGCATGCTCGAACGCGCCGCCGGCGATGCCGAGCGCCACCGATGCCGCACCGACACGCTGACTGTTATACGCTGTCATCAGTTTCGCGAAGCCGCTGCGCGCATCGCCGCCCGGCAACAGTACCATGTCGTCCGAGACGAAGAGATCGTCGATCAAAATCTCGGTCTCGGGAATGCCGCGCAGTCCCATGGTGGGCTCACGCTGGCCAACGTTCAGACCGTCGGACTCGCCGCGGATTGCAAGGAAGCCTGCGATACCGAGATCCTGCTCTCCATCGATCATACGAGCGAAAATGAGATGCAGGCGCGACACGCCACCCCCTGTGATCCAGTGCTTGGTGCCGTTCAGACGCCAGCCACCCTCTACCCGATGCGCCGTTGTCGTCATCTCGGTGGCGGCGGAACCCGCCCCGGGCTCGGTGATGCAGATCGCGGGCTTGTCGCCATCCAGCACCATGCGGGCCGCGAGCGTGCGCTGCGCCTCACTGCCATAAGCCACGATTGCCGAGACCCCGCCCATGTTGGTCTCGACGACGATCCTGGCCGTGACCGCGCATGCCTTCGCGACTTCTTCGACGACAAGTGCGGCTTCTAGCCAGCTTGCGCCGCGCCCGCCGAGTGACGTGGGCAGCGTCATTCCGAGGAACCCTGCCTGCTTGAGTGCCTCGACATTTTCCCAGGGATACATCTCGGTGCGGTCGATCTCGGCCGCGCGCGGTGCGAAGGTTGTCACCGCGAGGTCAGATGCCTCCGCCTGCAAAGCCGCGTACTGATCGGGGAGAGCGTACATGCGAAGGTCCTCTTCAACTACGGATCACAAACTTGTGATCGACGATACATGTTAGCGCATCGAAACAAAAGCGCTCTTATGTGACAGTATGTGTTAGAAAAACTAACTGTATCGTCATGAAACTTAACCAGCTCGACTCGCTCATCGCAATCGCGGACCATGGGACGTTCACCGCCGCCGGCGTGGCGATTGGTCTGAGCCATTCTGCGATCAGTCTGCACATCAAGGCGCTGGAGGAGCGTTTGGGGGTTGTGCTCATAGATCGTTCGGTGCGGCCTCCATTGCTGACCGAAAACGGGGCATTGCTGGTCACGCAGGCTCGCAAGCTGCACGATGTGCTGGACGAAATCCGGACAATCGGGCACGGCGACTCTCTGTCGGGCACACTGATGATGGGAATCGTGCCGAGCGTCATGGTGCACCTTGCCCCGCCCGCACTTGCGACGATCCGGTCCCGCCATCCCGGCCTCACCATCCGCGTGCGCAGCGGTCTGAGCGGGGAACTGGCTCATGCCGTACGATCGGGCGATTTGGATGCCGCGATCACCACGGCGCCTGACCTGCAACCAGAGGGTCTGGTGGTGCACGGCGTCGCGCGCGAGCGGTTGGTTGTGATTGCACCGAGCACGGTGTCGGCGGGCAAAGACGAAGACCTGATCACGAACCATCCCTTCATCTGGTTCAGCCGAAAGACCTGGGCCGGTCAACAGATCGAACGACGGCTCCTCGACCGGGGCCTTCGAACGCGTGAGGTCATGGAGGTCGACAGTCTGGAAGCCGTCGAGGCCTTGGTTCGACACGGGCTGGGTGTGGCCGTCGTTCCGGACCGTGTGGGATCGAATGGATTGTCCGGTCTCACGAAGGTCGCCTTTGGGAACCCGCAGGCCGAGCGAGGCCTCGTGATGCTCACCCGCATCGGAGGTCTGAAATCGCGCCTGATCCGGGCGATGCTCGAGGCTCTGCGCGAAGCCGGCCTTGAGCGTGCGTTCGCGGATTCGGATTCTGCCATTTCACAGCCCAAATGTGATGGCTAAGTTGTCCCGAAGGCAGCAGGCGAAGGCGATGGAATGCGGGTGACAAAATCCCGGGCGAACTGGATTGCAGTGCTTGGTGCAGGCGTTGTCTTTCTTGTGATGCTTGTGGAGCTGAAGCTTCGCAACTGGATGCCGTTTGTGGGCGGGCTCTTCACCTACGCGGCGCTGCTGATGGCGCTCTGGCCACGTAGCGCATCGCTTGAGAACCGGGCTCGCTCGAGCCTGCCCGAAGCCGCTCAGGACGCCGTCAACCGCCTTCAGGCCGCCGCCGACCGCCTAGAGGCAGTGAGCCGGAATGCGCGCCACATAGACGCCGATCTCGTGCGGGGTGTCGCCACGCGGCTGTTGCGTTTGCGCCAGCACCACGAGAGCAATCCCGATCATGTGGAGACCACTGGTCCGTTCGTGCGGGTCACGCTCGGCCACATCGTCTCTGCGGTTGGCGAGTATGCCGATCTCGCCGGACGTCTCGGTCCGGACCAACGCGAGCGGCTCGGTCCCGTCGAAACCGAGCTTTCTGGCCTTCTGGAGCCGCTCGAGCGAATCGAGCAGGCGTGCATTGACAACGACCTCGCCGCGCTCGAGGCCAACATGAGCGCGCTCTCAAGTCAGCTCAAGAGCAGACACTGATCATCGGGAAGTCGCTTCGCGTTTGCAGCGAGACGCATCACGCCGCATAAGGCCTTAGACCCATGCCGTGAAATCCGGGAGCGGCAGCGTGTGAGACTTGTCTATAGATTCATCGGTTGCACGGCGTTTGCGCTTGCGCTTGCTTTTCTGTGGCTGTCGCCGCTTGGTCAGAGCGCAGAGCGCGAGTTCGGACTGCGCACGCTTTACGCCCTGCGCGGGCCGGTGCCCGTGCCCGACGAAGCGCTCATCATCGGGCTGGACAACCGTTCGGTCCAGTGGATGAACCGCTATGCCCGCCGGCTTGGCGACGTGTCTCCGGTGCTCGATGGTTGTGTCGGTGACAGCACGCGCCAGGCCCTGCTTGGAGCGGCGAACATCAACCACATCCCGCGAGAAGTTCATGCATGCCTGATCGAACTCCTGAGTGCGCGCAAGACCCGGCTCATCGTTTTCGACATCAATTTCAACAAGGAACGTGTCGACGATGCCCGCCTGGAGTCGGCGCTTGAGGCGGCTGGCAACGTCTTGCTCTTCGAGCGCGTCCTCAGCGGGACACGCACGGCTTCGACGGGGGGCGACACGACACTGGTCGAACGCCGCAGACCACTCGAGCGCTTTGTCGACAAGGCAGAGGGCACGATGGCGTTCCACGTCAACAGCGCCCGCGGAGAAGTGGCGACCGGATATCTCACCACGTTCGCGCCGTTCGATGACCTGTTGCCTATGCCGGTGAAGGTCTGGAGCAGCTATACAGGCCACCCTCCCGAGCAGCCGACCCGCCCGGTGCAGCCGCTCTGGCTCTACGGTCCGCCGCGCACATTGCCGACGATCGCTCTGCAGGATGTGTTCGACGATTCAACCGTGGCCGACTTGCCGGAGGATCTCAGTGACCGGGTTGTCTTCATCGGCGCATCGGACCCGCGGGACGCGGGAATTGACGATCACTTCCCGGTCCCGACGTCCGGGCGCGGCAATCTGCTGATCGGCGGGGTCGAGCTTGCCGCAACAGGGTTCCTGAACTTGCTGCATGACCGGACCCTGGACAGGCCGGTGCCGTCGGTCGGCTTCGTGATTGCGATGCTCATCCCGTTGGCCGGGGCGCTCATTGTTGTGTTGATGTCGCGTCTCCTGTTGCCCGCCCTCTTGCTGGTGAAACTCGGCTACATCGCCCTCGCGGCCTGGGCGTTCATTGATCAGCAGATATGGCTGCCTCTCGCCGTGCCTGCATTCTTGTCGGTGGTTCTGCTGGTGCTGTCCGCGCTCCTCGTGCGCTATCTGTTCGCCCGTGCTCTGGTGACGCGCCTGGCGCCGCGCCAGATCGCCAGTCAGCTGCTTGACAGCACCGTTGCGCAACGACGTGGCGCGCGCAGCGAAGAGGCCACCGTCATGTTCACCGATCTCGTGGGCTCCACAGGCCTCGCCGAAGGCATGGGAGAAATGGACTACGCCGAGGTGATGAACTTTTACTATGACACGGCGACGGACACGATCGAAAGCCGCCGTGGCATGGTGGTCGAGTTCATGGGTGACGGGATCCTCGCCATCTTTCCCAGATCCATCAGCGGCGCGGAGCATGCGAAGCGAGCCTGCGAGGCCGCGGGTGAGCTCGTCGCTCGGATCCTTTCGGACCGGCCACGCTCCGAAGGGGCGCTCGCCCAGGTCGATCTTCGCCTGAGGGTGGGCTTGAACTCAGGCATTGTGGCAACGGGAGAAATCGGTGCCCGCCATCGTTACAACTACAAGGCGCTGGGAGATGTGGTGAATGTCGCATCGCGCCTCGAGCAGCTCGCCAAGCAAGTTGGTGAGACAAAAGGCAGTATCGTCCTGATCAGCGACACCACGGCAAAAGGCGCGGCCATGCCTGAAGGCATGACGACAAGTTTGGGCGAGTTCACAGTACGCGGTCGGGTTGCGCCGCTCGAAGTGTACCGGCTCAGAGTTTAAGTCGCTTGCCTGCCCGCGTTCACTAGAGAACCAATCACAGATTTTTTTATGCTGCACCGGGATGATACACTAGTAGAGTTGAAGACTGTTGGGGGATTCTCTTCTGATGCCATTGAGCGGCCGTTACAGTTGCGGGCTGGTGATCGCCTTATGGGTGTTTGGCGCGTCGGGCGCGCACGCCCAGACGGCTGGCGCCTGTGCGCCTGACTCCGCCCCTGCGGAGATTGTAGCGATCGACGGTGACGTGCTGGTGACCCCCAAAGAGGGCGCGGCACGTCCGGCGCGACTTGGCGACTTCTTGTGCGCCGGTGACCGAGTTACGACCGGCGATGCCTCTGCGGTTGATCTCAGGTTCGCTCAGAAGAACTCGGTCACGAACGTGTTCTCCAGTTCGACGGTGGTGATTCAGCCGGGCGAGGAAGATGTCTCGCTGGTGGGTGGATTGCTCAGGTTCATCAGTTCTGTGCGCGGTAGCTTCAAGATCGCCACGCCTCATACAGATGCGGGAATCGACGGCACAGAAGCGACGATCGCCGTGCTCGGGCCAGGCGAGGACACGCTGATCCTGGTACGAGAGGGTGTGGTGACGGCATCTGACCGACGTGGCAGCGATCAGCTCTCGCTTGCCGCAGGGGAAGCGGCCTATGTTGCGCAGAATGTGCCGTTGGCGCCGGCAGATCCGAACACTGTGCCGGAACCCCTTCGCGGTTACCTGATCAATCCCGACTCGGCCGCTGACTGGGCGGTGTACTATCCTCCGATCTTGATCGCTTCGGGATCCGAAGCGCCGGATGTGTTGCGCGCAGCGGCACTTCTGGATGCTGGCGAGCCTGAAAAGGCCGATGCCTTGCTTCGAGATGACGACAGCGCGCCCGCTCTCGCATTGCGCAGCATCGCCGCCACCTTCCGAAATCAGACCGACGGCGCCCTGACGCTGGCAAATGCCGCGGTGGCCGCGGACCCGTCATTTGCGGCGTCTCACATTGCGCATAGCTATGCACTCCAAGCCAGTGGCGAGATTGATCAGGCGCGACGTGCGATCAAAAGCGCAACGGATGCCAATGCCGATGACGCCTATGCATGGGCACGCCGGGCCGAACTGGATCTGACTGCTGGCCACCGCCGCTCGGCGCGCAAACATGCAGCGCGTTCGCTTGAGCTTGCCGAGACCGGCCTGGGACGCGCCGTCGAGGGATATGCGGCCCTCGCGTCTGGCGATCGGACGGCAGCAGAGGCCGCCTTTGCCCGTTCCATCGAAATCGACAGTGAGAATCCGCTGCCTCATCTGGGCCGCGGACTGTTGCTGATCGAGCAGGGCGATCTCGAGACCGGCAGGCTGTCGATCGAGACCGCAGCGGCGCTTGATCCCCGGCGCTCCAGTCTCAGAAGCTGGCTCGGGCGCGCCTACCTTGACGAGAATCTCGCCGAGAAAGCAGGCGCGCAATTCGCGCTGGCAATTGACGAAGACCCAGAGGACCCGACCCCGCATCTGTTTGCAGCCGATCTTTACTTCTCGACCAACCAGCCGATCGTAGCGCTCGGAGCAATTGCAGAGGCCGATGCGCTGTCGGGAGGGCGGGACACTCTGCGCACCCGAGAAGGTCTCGGCGAGGATACGGCGACACGAGAATCGCTGATCGGGCGGGTCTACGACGTGCTTGGCTTCGAGCAACAGGCCATCGAGGCGGGTGCTCGCGCAGTCGCCGCTGATCCGACAAACCCCGGTGCACACCGATTCCTCGCCGACGTCTACCGCACGCGGCCCGGCTTCGAGATTGCTCAGACCAGCGAACGCCTGGTGTCACAGCTGCTGAGCGGTCCTTCGCTGGCGCCAGTTCAGCCTCAACTTGGTGAGGCGGACCTTGCGTTGTTTGACGGCTTGGGCGCCTCGCGGATCACCTTTCACGAGTTCAATCCCGCATTTGACAGCGACGGGGTGCGTCTCGATGTGGCCGGGCTTGTCGGCACGCAGAACACGCTCGGCAATGAGCTGTCGTTTACGGCGAAGGAAGGCGATTTTTCCGTAGGCTTCGGCCAGTTTCACTTCCAGACCGATGGTGTTCGGCAGAACAACGACCAGCGACAGGAGCTGGCGGGGCTGCAGATCAAAGGCCGTGTCAGCGATGCCCTCACGATTTTCAGTGAAGCGGAGTTCCGGCACACGGATCAGGGCGGTGTCGTGAATGACTTCCGCAATCAGTTCAGCCCGACCGAGCGCGTTGTCGAGGACCGGGTGTCCGCACGGCTGGGGCTTCATGCCGAGCTTGCACCGGGCCACGACGTCCTGCTTGTCGGAACCGTTGCAAGCTTCGATCGGGAACTGACCGCGAACGATCCGGGCCAGATCATCGACGACACGATTGAAAGCGACGGCATCGACTTGCAGGGTCGCTACATCGGCAAGTTTGGCGATTTCACCGCGCAGTTTGGCGGCGCTGCGCTTTATCTCGACACGGACCAAGTGCAAGATGTCAGCGTCGATGTGTTCGTACCGCAGATCTTTCCGGGCGTTTGTCTAGACCCCTCGCTGGTGGCGCTAGACAACGGGTCTTGCGGTGTCGTCCAAACGACCGTGAATGAGCAGTTTGACCGTTATTACTCGGCCTATGGCTATGGCACCTGGCAGCCCTTCGATGCGCTCAGTGTGACACTCGGCGCCAGCGTCGACATGTTCGACAATGAATTCGTATCGCGCACCCAGGCGAACCCGAAAGCGGCCGTGGTCTTCCAGCCTCTGGAGTGGGCCCGTGTCCGGGCTGCCGTGTCCCGGTCCCTGAAACGGCCCTTCGTGCTCGATCAAATTCTCGAGCCCACCACCCTCGGGGGGTTCAACCAGTTCTTCGATGATCGCGACGGGACCGATGCGTGGCTCTATGGGGCTGGTGTCGACATCCATCCTCTCGACAATCTCTGGCTTGGCCTCGAGGCGGTCTATCGAGAACTGGAAAGCCCGGTGGCAGCGAACGGTGGCGGGTCTGAAGACATTGCAACCGACGAAGTGCGCCTTCGGGCATATGCGAACATGGCTTTGACGGATCGGATTGCATTGGCAATCGGTGCCGAACGCACGGATTTCTCGTCTGACGATCCCAACAGGCTGACGGACGTTGAGACGACGCTCGTGCCGGTCACGCTTTCCTACTTCGATCCGAGTGGCTTTTTCGGCAGTCTGGGTGCAACTTATGTGACGCAGGATGTCTCGAACGACCCCGGACTGTCAGATGATCCGTTTTTTGGCAGGGATCAGGGGGTGCTGGTTGATGCCGCCATCGGATATCGCCTGCCGAACCGACGTGGTGTGGTCTCGCTCGAGGTCCTCAACATCTTTGACACCAATCTCAACTTTCAGGACGAGCTGACATTTTCAAACCGGCCCTTGGGCCCCACCATTGCGCGCGAGTTGACCGTGCTCGGCCAGCTCAGTCTGTCTTTCTAACCACATTCGTCATCATTGGAGAAGGAGCGAGCCATGACGGAGACCCCGAAAACCCTGGACGCGTTGGAGGCGCAGATCAAACACCTGATCAGTTGCTACAACGGCGAAGTGAGCGATGACTCGGACGATCGTGTTGTTGCCACTCAGATGTTCTTTGCGCGATCGCCCGAGCTTGCCGATGGCAAGACCCAGCTGTCGACCAAGTTTGTTGTCCCGGATGACTTCAAGACCGATCCGGTCGATGGCGAGCACGGCGGGTGCTGCGGAGACGATTCACCAACAGTATTGTACTCCCTGAGCTACACGCAGCGCTGCTGCAAGAGAGGCAAAAAAGGCCTCTGGGACGGCCAGACGTTCATCGCGTGCTGGAATTCGTCAAGCTGCAACAACTACGGCGGCACAAACTTTTGCAACTAGCCAGGTTGCTTTGAAGTCTACCCGTTCCCGGGTTATCGGGTGCGGGTTCTCCCCGGATCAGACGAGCTATCCGATCGGTGATTGACAGACGGCGCGTGCCAGAAACACTTGGCTCGGCGCACTTCGAGTGCGCGCAACACCCGGAGCTCCCGATGAGAGACGCCGTAATCGTATCGACAGCGCGCACGCCGATCGGCAAGGCCTATCGCGGGGCGTTCAACGACACGCAGGCGCAAGCGCTTGCCGGTCATGCGATTAAGCATGCGGTCGAGCGTGCCGGGATCGAACTCGCCGAGATCGAAGACGTGGTGATCGGATGTGCGCTTCAGCAGGGTTCGACCGGATCGAACATCGGGCGGCAGGCGGCGATGCGCGCGGGATTGCCAAACAGCGTGGCGGGCATGTCGATCGACCGGCAATGCGCCTCGGGTATGATGGCGATTGCGACCGCTGCCAAGCAGGTTGTCCATGACGGCATGCAGATCGCGGTTGGGGGCGGGGTGGAATCCATCTCGCTGGTTCAGAACCAGCAGATGCGTTCCGATCGGCTGCGCGACCCCTGGCTCGTCGAACATCTGCCGGCGCTCTACATGACGATGCTCGAGACGGCGGAAACCGTCGGCGAACGCTATGGCATCAGCCGCGAGGCGCAGGATGAATACGGTCTGCAATCCCAGCAGCGTACCGCCACCGCTCAGCAGGCCGGACGATACACCGACGAGATCGTGCCGATGTCGACGGTCAAGAAGGTCCAGGACAAGGAAAGCGGTGAGGTCTCCGACGTTGCCGTAACGCTCGAGAAGGACGAGGGCAATCGGCCGACAACGACGCTCGAGGGTTTGGCGGGATTGAATCCGGTCTTCAAGCAGGGGCTCACCATCGCGGAAGGACGCCACATCACAGCGGGCAACGCGTCCCAGCTCTCCGATGGTGCCGCCGCGAGTGTCGTGATGGAAGCACGCGAAGCCGAACGCCGGGGTCTCGAACCCCTTGGCGCCTATCGCGGCATGGCCGTGGCCGGATGCGACCCGGACGAAATGGGGATCGGCCCTGTTTTCGCCGTGCCAAAGCTTCTCGGAGCCCACGGTTTGAAGATGGACGACATCGATCTCTGGGAGCTCAACGAGGCGTTTGCGGTACAGGTGCTGTATTGCCGCGACAAGCTCGGCATTCCCAATGAGCGCTTGAATGTCGACGGAGGCGCCATCTCGATCGGCCACCCTTACGGGATGTCCGGGGCGCGTATGGTGGGACACGCGCTGATCGAGGGCAAGCGGCGCGGCGCAAAGCATGTGGTCTGCACCATGTGCATCGGCGGAGGAATGGGGGCGGCAGGGCTCTTCGAGGTGCTCTGAGAGCCTCGATCGCTGTCCGCTTTGCCCCATCGGGTCCGCCCGCCCATCTTGAAGGACGAGGGACTGTGATGACAGTACCGGATTTCGGGCAGGCAGCGGCCGAGTACGCACGGTGGCGACAGGGTTTTCCGCCAAGATTGTTTGACTGGTTGAAGACGCTGGATGTGGGGTGTCCGGATCAGCATGTGCTGGACGTCGGCACTGGCACCGGCCTGATGGCACGCGAGTTGGCACGCCGGGGATGCCATGTCACGGCACTCGATCCGTCTGAAGCGCTGCTGGCGGAAGCCGAACGGGCCGCGGCGTCTGAGAACCTGTCGATCTCTCATGTGTCCGGCCGAGCGGAGCAGACGGGGTTGCCCGAAGGTGGCTTCGATGTGATCACCGCGGCGACGTGCTGGCACTGGTTTGATCGGGCCGCTGCCGCAGCGGAGTGCTGGCGGCTTCTCCGGCCCGGTGGCCGGCTGGTGATCGCACATCTGGATTGGCTGCGCCGCGAAGGCAATGTGATTGATCTGACGCTGCAGGCGATCCACGCCGTCAATCCTCCCCCCGCGGACCGGCAATGGACGTTTCGCTATCCGGACTGGCTGTTCGAGCTCACGGATTCCGGTTTCGACACCTACGAAGTGACCGCGTTTCCAGCGAAGCTCACGTACAGTCATGATGGATGGATCGGCCGCATCGTTGCGAGCGCACAAATCGGGCCGGCCTTGTCCTCCCCCGAGATCGAGGCGTTCCGGACCGATCTCTCCGAACGGCTTGCAAACAACCCTGATCCCATGGCAGTCGAACACCGTGTGTTCGCCATCGTGCTGAGCCGCACGTGACTGAACATTCCAGGCGATCGCTGATGACCCAGAACCTGTCGACCGAGTTTCTCACCCTCCACGAGTTTGTTGCCGCAGCCAAGGCACGCCTGGATGCAAATGGGTGGGATTATCTCATCGGAGGTACGGAAACCGAGACGACGGTGGCACGCAACCGCGCAGCACTCGACGCGATCGCGTTGCGCCCGCGTGTTCTGCGCGATGTCCGCGAGATCAATGCGCGGACTCAATGCTTGGGCCACGAGGTGCGCTTGCCTGTGCTTCTGGCCCCGGTGGGCGGGCTTGAGACCTTCGATTCGGCCGGTGCGATCGCTGTGGCTGAGGCCGCAGGGAAGTTTGGCGTTGCGATGATGTCGAGCTCGGTCTCGCCATGTGCCAAATCCGAGATCAGGGCGGCAACCGGGTTCCCCGCGATGTTCCAGCTCTACGTGCGCGGTTTGGGACGCTTCATCGAGGATGAAGTCGAGGCGGCGCTTGCTGCCGGGTTCGATGCCTTTTGCTTCACCGTTGATACGGCAGTCTACTCGCGTCGGGAACGCGACATCGTCAAACGCTTCGACAAACCGTGGCGACGTTCTGTCGATGCAGACGCCGCCCAGGCGCAGGCCGCTCTCTGCTGGACCGACATCGCGAGGATTCGCGCGGCCTATGACGTGCCGCTGATCCTCAAGGGGGTCATGACCGCCGAGGATGCTCGGATCGCTGCTGACCACGGTGTCGACGTCGTCTATGTCTCGAACCATGGCGGTCGCCAGCTCGACCATGGTCTCGGTTGCATGGACGTGCTGCCTGACGTGATCGCGGCGGCAGGTGAGGATTGTCGCGTGTTCGTCGATGGCGGTTTTTGCCGTGGCACCGACATCGTGAAGGCGCGCGCTCTGGGGGCGGAGCTCATCGGCCTCGGCCGGCTCTATTGCTATGGCCTGACGGTGGCGGGGCCTGCTGGTGTGGTGCGTCTGCTCGAAATTCTGGAGAACGAGGTGCATTCCGCGCTCGGGCTCGTCGGGGTCACGTCTTTTGCAGAACTCACGCCCGACCACGTGCACCGAGGCGCTCCGTTGATGGCGCGCCCTTCGGTCCATTCGGCGTTCCCGCTGCTCGACTGAGCGCTCACGTCCTTGTGGCTTGTGCGGCTCGGGTGTTGCGTCATCCTGCGGGCCGGAGGTGCGCGATGCGCTGGATTCTGATGTTTCTGCTCCTGCTTCCCATGCCGGTTCTGGCCTGCGGGGCAGACAGTCGTTGCGAAGTCGAGGGCGGGTACTACCTAGCGGCCGTGCCGCCAGAATGGGACGGCACCAGCCCCTTGCCGGTCGTGGTCTACTTTCACGGCTGGAACGGGTCGCCCGAGGGCACGTTTCGAAACACCGCGATGGTCGAGGGCATCACACGGCGCGGTGCCATGTTCGTGGCGCCATATGCCCGCACGGGCTACTGGCGCCAGATCGGCGAAGGCCGGGCGGAAGGCGGGCGCGACGAGCGCGCCTACATCCGCGCGGTGATGGAAGATCTCAAGTCGCGCTGGCCGGTGGATACCGAACGCACGATGAGTTCGGGTTTCTCGCGCGGTGCGTCGATGGTCTGGAATGTCGCCTGTTACACCGGTGAGCTGTTTCGTGCTCACGCACCGATTGCTGGTGGCTTCTGGCATTCGACCCCCGAGACCTGTCCCAGCGGACCCATCACGATGCGTCACATCCATGGAAGGTCGGACCGTGTCGTCGCCTTTGACACGGTCGGGGTCTACAACTCGATGCCTGTTCCCGATGGCATCGCGGTACTTCGTGAACTCAACGGCGCAGACGAGATTCCGGACCGCACATACCGGATCGAGCACCCCAAGCGCCCGCTGGATTGCGAGCGCTATGACGGCTCACCTGGTGCGTACATTGAGGTGTGTCTGCATCCGCGAGGACATTCAATTCCCGCCGAATGGGTCGCAGACGGGTTCGACTGGATGATCTCGCTGGAAGAACCGCCCTCGTGACGGGATGTTCGAGGCCCGGGCAACCGAAGCCGCCCGGGCACTGGCCTCAGCGGAGCGCGATCGGAGCGCCCATCGACCCTGTGGCGCCGGCGATCGGTGCTGGCGAGTACACGTAGGTGAACTCATAGACGCCATCGGCGGCCAATTCGGAGAGCTTCATGTTCTCCTGGTTCACGATGCCGTGGCGGGTTTGCAGATATGTGTGTACACAGAATATACAGGCCTCATCCGGGTTTGGCACGGCATCACCGGGCCAGGTATCGAACCCGGTCACGCCCGCCTGCACGTCCTCGGCGATCCAGCGCGCGACCTCCATGCCGATGCCCGGAGCGCCGCCGTTGTAGGTCGGTACATCTTCCCAGTACTGCTCCCATCCGGTGCGCATGATGATCGCATCGCCGGCCTGGAACTCGTAGCCTGCCATGCCCTGGGCCTCGAGTGCCTTGTTCACGTGCTCCATCGTGACAACGTCGCCGGCGACCATGTCGCTGCCCCAGATCGCCGCGATGTCGATCAGAATGCCGCGTGCGACGATGGGGTGGAGCTTTTCGGTGCCGAGCTTCTGCAGGCCGTAGGCTCCGCCCATTTCAGCTGCCGTGAACCCGTTGTACCAGCGCATTTCGGTTTTATCACCGTCGGCACCGACCTGCACGCCGATATGGCCAAGCCCGTCGAACTGCGTGCCCACCTGGCCGACCTCGGTCGCAAGAAATTCGTCGTTCCACATGATCTTGTTGCCGCCGAAGGTTCCGCCCGTGGGCGTGCCTGGAATGCGCAGCGAAAATTTGCGCGCACCGAAGAGCGGCATGTCGGCGGTGTAGGCGTGACCCAGCTTGTAGACCTTTCCCTCGCCTTTGTTGGCGCTCATCGCACGTGCCAGCACCTCGGGCTTGGTGTACCAGTTGGTCGAGCCTGCCTCGTCGCCTTCTCCCCAGATCGGGTGCGGCCACCATTTCGAGCCAAGTGGCGTTTCCATCACATCGCCATCGACCCAGGGCTTGCCCTTGCAACCGGTCCAGTCTTCGGGCGAGCAGGCCGCAGCACTGCCTCCCCCCGCGACCACGCCAAATGTGACCGCCGCCGCGGCTGCAAGAAGTTTTGTGGGCATGTGTTTCATAGCGTTCCTCCCGTCTCATTTACTGCGACTGCTGAGTAGAGCGAGAGTTTCACAACTCAACTGTGTTTGAAAGATCGAATGTTATGTTTCGGGTGAACTTGGCGCAATCAATCCTGTCTTCGATTTCCACAGGGAAAATGCCGATCAGGTGCCAGGAATATTATGTTATTACATAACACTCCTGGCACACGTTGCCTATCACATGGCCGATCCCAAGGGGGACCGTTGCTGATGACGCAGGCAGCAGGCCCGCGCTACAACGTCCACGATTCTTCATTTCGGGAGACGGCAGATGGATCTGGGCATGACGGAGCGGGTGAAACCGCTGGTCGAACAGGTGCGGCAGATGGTCGAGGACGATATCGCACCCCTCGACGATGAATTCCACGCTGAAGTTGGAAAGACAGGCGATCGCTTCACCTACACCCCGCGCATGACCGAAATACTCGATACGCTCAAGTCAAAAGCACGCGAGCGGGGGCTGTGGAACTTCTGGCTAACGGATTCCGATCGCGGCTACGGGCTGTCAACGGTCGAGTACGCCTATCTGGCCGAGGAGATGGGCAAAGTCCGCATTGCGGCCGAGGTCTTCAATTGCTCAGCACCGGACACCGGCAACATGGAGGTGCTTGAGCGCTACGGCACGGACGTTCACAAAGAGCGTTGGCTGAAGCCGTTGCTGGCGGGCGAGATCCGCTCTGCCTATGCGATGACGGAACCGGACGTCGCCTCTTCGGATGCGACCAACATCGCATTGAAGGCAGTGCGTGACGGTGACCATTGGGTGCTCAACGGTGAGAAGTGGTGGATCTCGGGGGCAGGGGATCCCCGCTGCAAGCTCTACATCACGATGACCTGCACAGATGACAGCCCGGACGCCTCTAAGCACCAGCGCCACACACAGTTCTTCGTGCCCTCGGACACGCCGGGCATCGAGATCCTGCGACCGATGGAGGTGTACGGCCACGACGATGCGCCGCACGGGCACATGCACATGCGCTTTACCGATGTCCGTGTCCCGGATGACAACCTGATCTTGGGCGAAGGACGTGGCTTCGAAGTTGCGCAAGGCCGGCTGGGACCGGGACGCATCCATCATTGCATGCGCGCCATCGGTCAGGCCGAGCGCGCGCTGTCGCTGCTCTGTCGGCGGTCTCTGGGACGAACGGCATTCGGGAAACCACTGGCACAGCTCGGCGCGAACTATGACATCATCGCGAATGCGAGAATGGAAATCGAACAGGCGCGGCTGCTTTGTCTGAAAGCGGCCTACATGATGGACACCGCCGGCGTGCGCGAGGCACAGCCATGGATCTCGATGATCAAGGTGATCGCACCGAACATGGCGCTCAAAGTCATCGATGAGTCGGTTCAGATGCAGGGCGCTCGCGGGATCAGCCAGGACACGCCGCTGGCGCACATGTGGACCCATGTGAGGACCTTGCGCTTTGCCGATGGCCCTGATGCCGTGCACAGGCGGCAAGTTGCACGGATGGAGCTCCGCAAACACACCAACGAGAAGGTCTGAGCAGCGCTCATGGCCTGCGAACTTTGGCTGGTGCGCCACGGTCAGGCAGCGTTCGCAACCGACGACTACGACCGGCTGACCGAACTTGGCTGGCAACAGGCGCGGTGGCTTGGGCAGCATCTTGCCCGACGCGGCGTGGCATTCGAGCGGGTTTCGTCCGGTCGTCTGCGCCGACAGAGGGAAACCGCCGAGGCCATGTCAGAGGCACTTGGTTTGAAGCCGGATGACGCGCCGGGATTGGAGGAGTACGACGCAGATGCCATTCTCAGCGCTTACGGGAGTGCACCAAACTCCGCGCTTGATCGCCGAGCGTACTTCAGGCGTTTGCGGCTGGCGCTTCTTGCGTGGTCGGCTGGCGAACTCGCGGAAACACCCGAAAGCTGGCAGGAGTTTGCGATGCGGACTCGCGCGGCTGCCGATAAATTGGCAAAGCGCCGGACAGGGCGGGTCCTCGCGGCGTCCTCTGGCGGTGCGATTTCCATGATCGTGTCGCAGGTGCTCGACTTCCCGCCCGAGCGGATGATCGAGCTCAACCTGCAAATGCGAAACACGGGTATCACCCGGCTGGTCTTCACAGACGCTGCAGTTTACCTCAACATGTTCAACGCGATCCCTCATCTGGAACTGCCCGGGCGTGCCCATGCCGAAACCTACAGCTGAGCAACTGCGATGACCGCCGATCACGCCGCGGCACATCTCGATCCGGACGCGGTCGAGCGATATCTCACCGCGCATGTGCCCGGATTTCGCGGACCCATCACGGTCGAGAAAACCCCGTCGGGACAATCGAACCCGACCTTTATCCTGACCGCGGCTTCCGGGCGATATGTGTTGCGCCGCAAACCGCCGGGTGAGTTGCTCAAGTCTGCGCACGCGGTTGACCGTGAGTTCCGGGTCCAGAGTGCTCTAGTCGGTTCGGACGTGCCTGTCGCGCGCATGTTGACGCTTTGTGAGGACGAGGACGTCATCGGCTCGATGTTCTACGTGATGGAATGCGTTGACGGTGATGTGCACTTTGATCCCCGACTGCCCGGTTTCGACAATGAAGCCCGTGCGGCCATGTTCGATGATATGAACCGGGTTCTGGCCGCCCTGCATGACGTTGATGTCGATGCGGTCGGCCTGGCGGATTTTGGCCGTCCGGGCAGCTATTTCTCTCGTCAGCTCTCGCGCTGGACCAAGCAGTATCGGGCATCCGAAACCGAGGCGATCCCGGACATGGATGCGCTCATCTCATGGCTCGAGGCGAACCTGCCCGAAGATGACGGCATCACAACCCTCGTTCATGGGGACTATCGGATCGACAACCTGATCTACGACCGCCGGACCCCGAGAGTTCTGGCGGTGCTCGATTGGGAGCTTTCGACGTTGGGACATCCCTTTTCAGACCTCGCCTATCAGTGCATGCAATGGCGGATGCCTGTGGGAGAAGAAGGACGTGGCTTCGGTGGCGAGGACCGCACGACGCTGGGCATACCCTCGGAAGACGCCTACGTGGCACGCTATTGCGAGCGCCGCGGTCTGACCGGGATTCCCATCTTCGGGTTCTGCGTCGCGTTCTCGTTCTTTCGAATGGCGGCGATTGTCCAGGGCGTCAAGAAGCGCGGGCTGGACGGCAACGCTTCGAACCCTGAACGGGCGGCACGCATGGGTGTCTATGTTCCGGTGTTTGCTGCGAAGGGTGCGGAGGCTGCGCAAGATGCCTGATCGGTCGAAGTTGGGCGTCCGCCCTTGCCAAAGGCGATGCGGCCATCTGCACGCAGGCGTGCAGCGTGAGAGCCGCGGGCTCTCACAACCCGTGCATGGCACGGGTATGGCCGCCTGGGCGTTGCGCTCAATCTTGCCCGCGGTAGATCCCGCACTGCGCAACGAGGCCGCGCTGTGAGATTCGCAGGCAAGAGCGTCCTGATCACTGGAGCTGCGAGTGGCTTCGGACGCCTGGCAGCGATCCGCTTTGCCAGCGAAGGCGCCAAGGTTGCCCTTGCGGATGTCTCTGACGATGGCCTTCGGGCAACCCTCGACGCGCTGCCTGCAAATTCGACGGCTTTCACGTGCGTGACAGATGTGAGCCGTGAGGATGATGTGCACCAGCTCACCGAGCAAACCGTCACGCGTTTCGGATCGATCGACATTGCCCTCAACAATGCAGGCGTGGGACAGCCGCTTACCCGGATTCCCGACACACCTGTCGAGACTTATGACCGTCTGATGGCGATAAACGCGCGCGGCGTGTTCCTCGGGCTGAAGCACCAATTGCCTGTGATGGCTGCGGCGGGCCGTGGCGCCATCCTCAACACAGCATCCGCGGCAGGCCTCTTGGGGGCTGGCATGCTGGCGGCCTATGCTGCCTCAAAGCATGCCGTGGTTGGCCTGACGCGGGCTGCGGCCGACGAATATGCCCGCCACAACGTTCGGGTGAATGCACTTTGCCCGTCCTTCGCGACAACCCCGTTGTTCGATGAGATGGCCGACGAGATCGCCGACGCCCGCGGTTTGAGCCGGGAGGATGCTTACACACGCATCGCGAGCCGCGTGCCGATGCGTCGCGTCGCCCAACCCGAAGAGGTGGTCCAGGCGATGCTCTGGATTTGCGAGGACGAGAACAGTTTCATGACCGGACAGGCGATTTCGATCGATGGCGGTCTCACCGCAGTCTGAGGACCTCTCAATGCGTGCCTACTTCGCAGCGGAACAAATGTACCATGCGCCTGAACGCTTTTTGGTCGCGGGTCAATTCCAGGAGAGTGCCGAACAGCCCGAGCGTGCGGAACGGTTGCGGCTGGGCGCTGAAGCTGCAGGTTGCGTGATCGAGCGCCCCGCACCTGCCGGTCTTGCGCCGATTGCCGCGGTGCACACGCCAGCTTATCTGCGGTTTCTAGAAACCATCCATCCACGATGGCGTGCCGTGCCGGGCACGGGACCGGAAGTGATCCCGAATCTGTCGCTGCCGCGCACAAGTGGCTATCCTGAAAGCCCGGTCGGACAGGCCAATTTTCATCAGGCCGATGGCGCCTGCCCCATAGGCGCTGAGACCTGGGACGCCGCACTTTGGTCTGCCTGGACGGCCGAGGCCGCAACGCGTGAGGTGCTGAACGGCGCGCACGCCGCCTATGCGCTCTGTCGGCCACCGGGACATCACGCCTACAGCGATCTTGCCGGTGGCTTTTGCTTTCTGAACAACTCGGCGATTGCGGCCCAGAGTCTCCGAAAAGAGCATGCACGGGTGGCGATCCTCGACGTCGATGTGCATCACGGAAACGGAACGCAGGGCATCTTCTACGAGCGGGACGACGTCTTCACGGTGTCGCTGCACGCTGATCCGGTCTCGTACTACCCGTTCTTCTGTGGGTATGCGCAAGAGCGGGGCGAGGGACGCGGGCTCGGCTTCAATCTCAACATGCCTCTATCGCGCGCCACCGAAGACGAAGCCTACACCGTTGCGTTGAACGAGGCACTTGCGCAGATCAGGGCTTTTGCGCCCGGAGCGCTTGTTCTGGCGCTTGGTCTCGATGCGTACGTTGACGACCCGTTGCAGGGCATGCGGCTTTCAAGCAACGCGTTTGCCATGATCGCACGCACTGCCGCATCGCTTGAACTCCCAACGGTCATCGTGCAGGAGGGCGGCTATCTGTCGGACGCCCTGGGCAGCAATCTGGAGATTTTTCTCACTGCCTGGCGCGAGGCCATGAAGACATGAGAGGACGGCATGCTCGAACTGCGCCCGAACTGCGAGTTTTGCGACCGGGATCTGCCACCTGAGGCGCCGGATGCCAGAATCTGCACCTATGAGTGCACGTTCTGCGCGGACTGCGTCGAAACGCGACTGCGCAACGTCTGCCCAAATTGCGGCGGCGGATTTGTGCCGCGCCCGATCCGACCCGCCACCGCATGGCGAGAAGGTGTGAGCCGCTCGCACCAGCGGCCATCTGAGAACCGCCGCGGCTTGAAGTACTCGCACGAGGACATCGCGGCCCTTGTCGAGAGGATCGTGAGCATTCCTCCGCAAGAGCGGTGATCCGCTGCCCAGCGTCTTCTGATGCCGTCTGGCGGATGGATCGCAGCCGTTCCGCTTCAGATTTGCGTGACCCGGTAGCCTGCGCGTGGGAAGTGAACGCACACCGTGCCGGCCCGGTCCGAAACCCGGTCGATTGCGATCTCATCGCGTGCAACAAGGCGCACGACGCCATCGACCGCCTGCTCTCCACCATCCAGGTCCGGGGCGATCTGCACACGCATGCCGGGCTGAAGCCCCTGCGGGTCCAAGTTGTCCGCCGTCTCTGGTGTTGCGGGCTCGGATGTTCTGGCGACTTCGATCGCATCGCTCGCCGTCATCGGTGAAGACGTGCCGGATCCGATCTCGGCCATCCGCGTCTCCCACGCTTTGAGCGCCGTGAACTGATCGAGGAAGCCTGGGCCGTCTGCCCAGCGGCCGCGCAGGAACCAGACGATGTGCCAGGTGAGCACATCAGGCAACCCAGGTGCATCCCCGAGCATGAATCGCCTGCCTGTGGCAAGGCGCTGGTCGACCCAGCCAATATGAGCCCGCGCCTGCGCAGCCAGATGCGGCAGCTCGGCATTTGCGGCTTTCAACCGATCGGCCCAGTCCTCGCCCAGATAGAGCCTGCCGCGATCTGCGGCGAACGCCGGGTCCAGCGCGTCCCCGGCCGCGCCCAGGACGATCTTGAGCGCAAGGGTGAACAGCTCGCCATCCGACCACCGGCTCACCGCGACGGCCATACCGTTTGCACCGCCCGGAAAGAAAGTGGGCTCGGGCTGGCGCCGCTCGATCTCGCGCAAGATGCATTGGCTGTCACAATAGATGTCAGCGCCGATCTGCATGACCGGGGTCCGCCGGTAACCGCCTGTGAGTTCGGTCAAGTCCGGTTTGGGCGGCAGGCGCGGTATCTCGACGTCCCGCCATGCGAGGCCTTTGATGCCAAAGCCCTTGCGCACTTTCTCGGCAACGGGGCTCTGTGGATAGTTGTGCAGAATGATCTCGGTCATCATTGCTCCATGACGCGGATGGCGGTGTCTGCCGTGGGTTATCGATCGCTCGTACCAGAGACCGCAGTCTCGTGGAGATGGCGCCAGATCAGGTGTCGCCCCTGGACCGAGAACAGCACCGTGGATCGGCGTAGATTCTCGGGCGGAACGCTGTTGCGGGCCCCCGACTGCGCTTCGATGTAGGTCGCGTGTATCAGCCGCGCCTTGGGATAGGTGCCTAAAAGACGCGGGTCCCGGATTTCGATCTGAAAGTCCGGATTTGATCCATGCGCGTCCCTGATCGGATCGATCAGCTCGGAGAGCGACAGAACGCGCCCGGCTGGCTGAATGTTTTCGAACTCCGGTGACAGCATGTCCGTAAAGGCCGCATCGAAGCTTTCCGCGGGTTCGTCGCCGCGAAACCAGCCCGCAATGAAATCGTGCAGACGCTTGATTTCTTCGACCGCTGCGGTGTGCGGATCGCTGAAAGGGTCTGTCATGCGAGCCAGTGCCTGATTGCGGATGATCGTGATGCACCGACTCAGCACGTCGGCACTGAGCAAGCCTAGGACACACGTGGGCGGCGCGAAAGCCCTGCTGGTTCTAGTGCGCACCGGGGAGGGAAAGAAGAAGGCCGGACACGTCGTCTGTGAACCGATCCTGATCCGAGAAGTCGCGCATCGCGGCGAGCAGCGCATCAAGAACCTCGGTGTCGGACCGGTCCAAGGTCTGGGCCAGAACGTCGGCAAGGCGTCTGGTCTCGAAGAGCGATTGATCCGGAGCTTCGCACTCGATGATGCCGTCCGAGTACAGGAACAACCGTGCGCCCGGCTCGAGCGTGACGCTCTCGGTTTCGTACTGAAGCGCCGGGATCAGGCCGATGGGCGGGCCGCCGTCGCCCACGAACCGCACTTCTCCGTCGGGCGCGATCAGAGCGGGCGGGGGGTGCCCGGCCTGACAGAAGTGCATTTCGCCCGCATCGACATCGATGATGGCATAGATCATCGTGAAGTACTGATCCGTATCAGCGTCATCCTGTATCCGCTCGTTCAGCGCGGCTGCAACGAATGCGGGGTCGCGGAGCGAAAGCCCGCCCCCCGGCTCCTGCTCCACGGCAATGCTCTCTTCGATATGGTGGGGTCGGAGCAGGGCCGACAGCCGGGCCGTCAGCAGTGCCGAGGAGACGCCATGACCCGAGACATCGATGCAGTAGACGGCGATCTGGCCTTCGCTGACGGCGAAGAATCCCACGAGATCGCCGCCGACATGACCCGCCGGCTGGTAACAGATGCCGATACGGGCTGTACCGCACCGGTTCTCGCGAGGAGGGATCAGTGCCTGCTGCAGCTTGGCGGCCGCCCGCAGGTCTGCGTCGATTTCAGCATAGAGGGCGTTCAGCCGCTCGAAGGCCTCCGAGACTCGCCTGTTCTTGTCGATAAGGTCGTCCTGCATGCGCAGCAGCCGGTGCCCCGCTCGCATCCGCGCCAGCAGTTCACCCATGTTGAGCGGCTTCGAGAGAAAGTCGTCCGCGCCGGCGTCCAGGCCTTCGCTGACGGCATTCTTCTCCCGCTTCGAGGTCATCAGGATGAAGTAGGTGTATCCCGGGTTCGCCAGTGCCCGCACCTCTTTGCAGAGCGCGGGTCCGCTGAGACCGGGCATCATCCAGTCGGAAATGATGAAATCCACTGCGCGATCACGACACACGCCCAGTGCCGCTTCACCGCTCGACGCCTCGACCACATCGAGTTTCCACTTCCGAAGCAGAAGCTTCAACGTAGTACGCTGAGATGCTGAGTCGTCGACAACGAGAACGGTGAGCGGGCGGAACTCGCCCGAGCCATCGATGTCGAATGGGGATGCGCTCGCCGCGCTGTTCACCGCAACGGAAACGTCCCCGCGTGCGGCGCCATCATCCGGCACGATCACACTCGCAGCTGCTGGCCTGGGAGGACGCGGACATCGCGGGAACGGCTAGAGCCATTTCTCCAGTCGCAGCACGTTGCAGCCGTTGCGACGCTCATATTTGATCGCATCCATCTGCGAGCGGATCAGAATCCAACCGAACCCCCCCTCCGGTAGAGAATCATAGTCGGTTTCGTCGAAATCCAGCTCCGTTTCAGGGATTTTGCCGCCTGGCATCGGGCAACCTTCATCCATCAGCGTGATCGCCACGCGCTGTTCAAAAAAGTCGAGCGACACTGAGATGGGTTTGTCAGGCGCACCACCATAGGCGTGCTTGACGATGTTGTTCAGGGCTTCGGCGACGCAGATTCTCAGGACTTGCGGCGTATCTTCGTGCGGGCCGGTGAATTCCGGTCGCTCGGTGCAGAGGGTGCTGATCCGCTCCGACAAATCCGCGGCCAGCGCATAGCTGCTTACAATAGAGAACTGCGGCATCTCAGGTTGTTTCGCAGTGACATGTGCCGACGACACTGTCATGGAGATCAAGCGCTTGCGCGCGGCGATTGCGCGGAGAGTGCAATGTGTGCGGCCTCCGCGCTCGGGTGGATCCGAAACACCTTGTCCATGCGGGTGAGCTTGAAGACCTTGAGCACCGTGGGCGTCAGGCTGCAAAGCTCGAGTACACGGTTCCGGCCCAAGTTCTTGATGACACCGACGATGGCGCCGAGCCCGGTGCTGTCGACGAATGTCACGGGCGACATGTCCAAGACGAACTTCTCGCCGCCTTTCTCGACCTGTTCGAGCACGGCATCACGAAAGACACGCGCGTTGGATGCATCGAGGCGCGGCTCACCCAATGTGATCACCCTTACATCGTCGCGCGTTTCGAAATTCAGCCGCATGCCAGCAACTCCCGGACCAAAACTGCGAGAGCACCCTAGCCGCAAAGAGTAACCACAACCTTTCACGCAGCCCGCTACATCCGTTGCCTTGCCTCCAGCCAGTTGGCAACCGGGCGGATGACCAGCGGTGTGAAGTACATGGGGAACTGGTAGAGCGCGATGAACAGCGTGAACAAGAGGTTCTCAGGCAGCACCGCAAGCGAGAGCGCGGCATTGCGGTTGCCCCATACGAGGGCTGTTGCGCCGCCGGTCTCGCGCCCGCCAATGCGCCAGCACAGAGGGAGCGTGGCGATCTGGACGCCGAGGTTGAGAAAACAGGCGAGCACAATTGTGGTCAACGCATATAGGGGGACCGCAATGATCAGCGCGAGCATCCCGTCAAAGAGCGGAAACAGGAAAACAACCAGCACGATCGCGGCAAGTCCATCGAACGCTTGTCTTTGACGCTCGATCGTTTTCGCGCCGATCAGCCTGCGGGCAACCACGGCACCCAAGGATGCCGCGCCGATCAACAGCCCGAGGCGCAGCATCATCTCGGCGGTTTCGATCGGCACGTTTTCGCCCAACAGAAGACGTGCCATCAGCGGCATTGAGATCGGTGCGATGACGCTCCCGAGCACGGTGAGTTCGATTGCAAACGCCGCATCGAACCCCAGCAGGAAGCAAAAGGCAGCGGCCGAACCCAGCGGGGGACCGGAGCCGGTATAGACAACCGCCGCGATGTGGCCCTCATCGAGCCCCCCCAGCGTGGCGATCGCCCAAAAGACAGAAGGGGTGACAACCATCAGGATCACGACCAGCCCCAGGTTGCGCAGCAGGCGCTGCGGGCCGATGGCGCGTCGTGCAACCATGCCAAGATCGATGCGGGTCATGGCGAGTGCAAAGAGGAACGCGACCCAGAAGGGCACAGTGCCGGCGAGCAGTGATCCGGGTCCCGGTACGAACAGCGCGCCGATGACTCCGAACGCGAGGACCCATTGCGCCCGCTGGCCAGTCCATCTGAGTGCGCCAAGCACGCTAGCCGCCACGATTTCGCAAGTTCTCGGGAAGCCAGGTTGCCAATTCGGGAAACGCGACCAGGATTGCCACCATCAGGCACATGATCAGGAACATCGGCGCGGCGGTCTTGGAGATGTACCCGATCTCGTGGCGCGTCATGCCCTGCAGCACGAAGAGATTGAACCCGATCGGCGGCGTGATCTGAGCCATCTCGACCACGACAACAATGAAGATGCCGAACCATATCACGTCGATGCCGGCCTGACGCACCATGGTCTCGACAACCGCCATGGTCAGCACAACCGAGGAGATGCCGTCGAGAAACATGCCGATGATGATGTAGAAGACCGTCAGCGCCGCAATCAGCGCGATGGGAGAGAGGTTCTGCTCGGCGATCCAGGCCGCAAGCGCCCGCGGCAGTCCGGTGAAGCCCATCGAGAGCGACAGGAATGCCGCTCCCATCAGGATCAGTGCGATCATCGCCGAGGTGCGGGTGGCACCCATCAGGCTTTCGACGAAGGTTGCTGGTGTCAGCGAGCCCTGGGCCAGCGCGAGGGTCAGCGCGCCGATCACACCGAAGGCCGCCGCTTCAGTGGCTGTGGCGAAGCCGAAATACATCGATCCGATGACCAACATCACCAGCAGGATCACCGGGATGAGAAAGCGCGAATTCCAGAGCCGCTGGGAAAGCGGCATCGGTGCGTCCGCCTCCGGTCGTTGTCCGGGCAGCATGTAGTGCCAGCAGACCACGTAGATCATGAAGAGGCCGGCCAGCACGAGCCCCGGCAGCACCCCGGCCATGAAGAGCTGGGTGATCGACTCGTTGATGGTGACGCCGTAGACGATCAGCGTCAGAGATGGCGGGATCATCAGGCCCAGTGTGGCAGAACCCGCCAGCGTGCCGATGGTCATGAACTCGGGGTAGCCGCGCCGACGCAGTTCGGGAATCGACATCTTGCCCACCGTCGTGAGCGTGGCGGCAGATGAGCCGGAGACCGCGGCAAAGATCGTGCAGCCTACGACGTTTGTATGCAACAGCCCCCCAGGCAGCCGTGCCATCCAGGGTGCAAGTCCGCGGAACATGTCCTCGGACAATCGCGTCCGGAACAGGATCTCTCCCATCCAGATGAAGAGGGGCAGCGCGGTCAGCGTCCAGCTCGACGACGTGGTCCAGATGGTCGTGATCATCGCATCGCCGGCTGGTCGCGACGTGAAGAGCTCGACACCGATATAGGCCACGCCCATCAGCGCGAGGCCCACCCACACGCCGGTCCCGAGGAGCAGGAACAGCACGAAGAGAAAGATCGCCGTGAGATAGATCTGGTCCATCGCGCTACTCCGCCTGCTCGGAGACGTCGGGGGTCTCGACGCCCATGTGATCGGAGAAGATCAACCGGAGCAGATGATCCCAGAGAGCGATTGCCAGAAGCACCGACCCGATCGACATCGAAAGCTGCGGTATCCAGATCGGCGTGGCATCCAGGCCCTGACTGATATCATTGAGCTTTTCCGACCAGATATTGGCCTTGACCGCATAGCGCGCGAAGAAGGTCGCCGTGATCGCTGCGACCGCGTAGCACCAGATCTCGCCCCAGCGCCGCCAGTGCCCGAGCTTGCCGAGAAGCAAGGTCACCCGGATGTGTGCGCCTCGGTTCAGCGCATAGGCAAGGGCGAAGAAGGAGGATGCGGCCATGCAGTAGCCCGCATAGTCGGTTGCACCCGGAAAGACCAAACCCGTCCAGCGCGCCACCATCTGCATCACGATGAGAACGAGAATCGCGATCAGGAAGAGCGCCCCGACCGCGCCGCCTGCAAGGTAGATCAGGTCCAGGGTCCGTCTCAAAGCGTTCATGCCGCTCCCCGTCAGATCGGCTCAGGCACGGGCCCGCCAAGCCTGAATATCTTCATGCACGAATGATGCACACTGCATGCACGAACCATGCACCGGACGGGCGCCAGTCGGCCAATCGGCGTTGCATGGGTGGATGAGGACGGGCGTTGACCGTGCACGCCCGTCCCCGGTTGCGTCTAGTTGCTCTTGTAGGCGTCGATGATCGCCTGACCCTCGGCGCCGGCGGCATCGGTCCACTCGGCGGCCATGGTCTCGCCGATCTCGTTCAGCTCGCCAACCAGACCGTCACCGGCCTTGCCGACGGTCATGCCGCCGTCGCGCAGTCCGTTGAGCGTGAAGTCTGTGTACTGAACCGCGCGCCAGTGCCCGGCATACTCGGCCAGCTCGGCGCACCCGCGGATCGCCGCCTTGTTCGCGTCGGATACGCCACCCCAGGTGTCCTTGTTCACGAACACATGGTTGCGGGGCATCCAGGCGTCGACCTCGTAGAAGTGGGTCAGGTGCTCCCAGACCTTGCGGTCATAGCCGGTGGCGCCTGACGAGATCATCGACTCGGCGACACCCGTTGCGAAGGCCTGGCTGATCTCGGCGGCCTCGATCTGTACGGGGAGCATGCCCGTCAGCTCGGCCAGTCGCGCCGTTGCCGTGTTATAGGAGCGGAACTTGACGCCCTGCATGTCGGCGACAGAATTGACTTCCTTCTTGAAGTAGAGCCCCTGCGGCGGCCAAGGGGTCGCGTAGAGCAGCACAAGGTTCTGCTCGTCCAGGAGCTTCTCGTAGGTCGGCTTCGCCGCATCCCAGAGTGCTGCGGATTGTTCGAACGTCGTCGCCAGGAACGGAATCGAGTCGATCCCGAAGACCGCGTTCTCGTTCTGGTGGGCCGACAAGAGCCGCTCGCCGATCGGCGCCTGTCCGGTCTGAACCGCACGCTTGATCTCGTTGCCCTTGAACAGCGAGCCACCCGGATGCACCGTGATGGTGATCTCGCCGCCGGTTGCCGTGCCGACACAGGCAGCGAAGGCCTTGCCGGTCTGGCTGTGATAGTTCGAATCCGCATAGGCCATGGGCATGTCCCAGTTCTCGGCCGCGGCGGTACCGGCGCTCAGAGCGAGGGCGGCGGTCACTCCCAGTAGTCTCTTCATTTTTTTCTCCCTGTCTTGCCCTTGCGAGGTCAGTCGAACCGTCCGACACGGAACGGGCCCATGTCAATGTTGGGTGTGCGGCCGCCGATCATGTCGGCGATCAAGCGACCGGTCTTCGGGCCGGAGGTCAGCCCGATGTGCTGGGCGCCGAAAGCGAAGTGAATGGACGGGGCCTTCGGGCTCGCGCCGATGAAGGGCAGGCTGTCCACCGTCGAGGGACGGTGACCGAGCCAGCGTGCCTCGCCGTTCCATTCGATGGTCGGATAGAGCTGGCGTATGCGGGTCTTCACGATCCGGAACGGCGCCTCGGAGGGCCCCGCATCCAACCCGCCGAATTCCACCTGTCCGGCGCATCTCAGCCCCGCGGTCATGGGTGTTGCCACAAACTTGGCGTCCGCCAGCATGTAGGGGAACGGCGGCTTGTGGCTCGGCTCCTCGAGGACCATGTGGTAGCCGCGCTCGCTTTCGAGCTTCACCTCGTGCCCGAGCTGTTTCGCAAGCCGGCCGGACCAGACGCCTCCGGCGAGCACGACATGGGCAAAGCTGTGCGACTGGCCGGCGATCGCGACCTCGGCGCCTTCGGTGCCTGGGCGAATGTCCGTGACTTCGCCCTGCAGGAACTGTCCTCCCTCGGTGCGGAAGTGCCCGAAGAGGGCTGCGACGTAGCCGCCCGGATCGATGATCCAGCCGTGATCCTTGTAGCAGGCCGCAAACGTGTAGTGCGCGCCAAGGGCGGGGTCGTCCTCGCGCAGTCTCTTGAGGTCTCGCTCCTCATAGGTGAAGCCGTGCGCCTGACGCAGGGCATGCCCCATCGAGTCGCCCAGAAAGGCCTCTCGCGAGGGGTAGACGAAGCCGTAGACGCCGCTCTGGATGAACCGCTCGGCCGGCGTGCCCTTTGCCAGCGACATGTGCTGTTCGACGGAATCGGACAGGATCGCTGCGAGCGCTTCGGCGGTGCGTTCGACCTCCTTCGCGGTGGCCCGGCGCAGGAACGGGATCAGCCAGGGCAGCAGACGCGGCAGGTAGCGCCATTTCAGATGCAGCGGTCCCAGCGGGTCGAAGAGCATCTTCGGCACCTTCGAGAGCAACCCCGGCACCGGCACCGGTACGATCGAGGCGGCAGCGAGGATCCCGGCATTGCCGTAGGATGTCTGCTCCGGGCTTCCCGGATCGTTGCGGTCGATCAGGGTCACCTCGTGGCCGTCGCGGCGCAACCACTCAGCGGACGAGACACCGACGATCCCCGCACCTATCACTGCAACCTTCATGATCCCGTCCCAGTCAAGCGTGCGGAGCGGCGCACCCGGTCCTCGTCGACCGCAATCCCGAGACCGGGGCCGTCCGGGACATGCACACGGCCCTCGCGATCGGGAAACGGCGCGGCCAGCGTGTCGCTCTCGAGGTGATGCCGGGCGTGGTAGAACTCGCAGCCGAGGTCAATGCCGGGTGCCGCGGCGATCATGTGCGTGCCCGCGAGGTGCGCGATCCCCGTCTCGAACATGTCGCCGCCATAGGCCCCCCAGCCCGCGGCCTCGGCCATCCGCGCGATGGCGAGGCCGTTGCGCAGTCCGCCGCACTTCATGATCTTGACCGAAACGGCATCTGCGATGCCTGCGGGAACCGCGCGGATCATGTCCTCGGGGGTGAAGATGGCTTCGTCCGCCAGGACAGGTGTGTCGAGAGCTGCCGTCAGCCGGGCCATCGTCTCGCGCTGAGCTGCCGGCACGGGCTGCTCGATGAAATCGAGACCCATCGTGTCGAAATCCCGCAGATGACGGAGCGCATCGTGAGGGTGCAGACCCTGGTTGTAGTCGATCCGCAACTGAACATCGGGCCAGCGGGTGCGGATCTCTTCGGCACGCATCAGATCGAACCCGTGCTCGGCGAAGCCGGTCTTGATCTTGAGAATACCGATGCCTTCGTCTTCGACGATTCGGGTCACGAAGGCGCGGTCACGGTCCCAGTCGGGATCGGCAACGCTGACGGACAGCGGGATCGTCTCGCGGAACCGGCCGCCCAGAAGCTGCCAGACAGGCGCCCCTGTCTGTCGGCCCACCAGATCCAAGAGCGCCGTCTCAAGCGCCGCCTTCGCCTCCGGGTGAGCAGTCAGCACGTCGTCGGCGCGGGCCATGATCTGCGGCACCAATCTGGGATCAGCGCCCAGGATGCCGGGCCGCAGGTGATGTTCGAGCGCGCCGAAGGCTGCTTCCGCGGTGCCGGTGAACGGCGCCCAGGGGGCGGCCTCGCCCCAACCGACCTGACCATCCTCCGCTTCAAGACGCAGCAGAACGGTGTCGATTTCGCCGGCAACCTCGCCGATCCCGTGTGCCCGGACCGCACGCACCGAAAGCGGGACCAGAAACACCTCCATACGGCAGATGGTCATCAGGCAACCCACTCGCTGACCGGTGCCTCTGCGTCCTGGAGCGGCTGGGCGATCACGTCGACGAGACTTGGTCCGTCATGGGCAAGCGCCTGTGCCAGCGCCTCGTCGAGCTTGTGCGGGTCTTCAACGCTCCAGGCCCGGATGCCGAAGGCCGTCGCCACCGCGGCATGGTCCGTGCGGTTGAAGTCGACCGAGAAGTACCGCTCGCCGAATCCTGACTTCTGACCGGCCTTGATCCATCCGTACACGGCGTTCGAGAACACCAGAAATGTGATCGGCAGCTTGTAGCGGGTCACTGTCTCGAACTCGCCGACCGACATGCCGAACGAGCCGTCGCCCATGGCGCAGAGCACTTTCGCCTGCGGTCGGGCGACCTGTGCTCCGATCGCCGCGCCCATGGCCCAGCCGAGCGCACCATGCGCGCGGTTGGTCAGGAAGTGACGGCCCGGCGTGCGGATGGTCCAGTAGGCCGAAAAGTAGGGACAGGGGGTTCCGGGATCGGCGCAGACCACAGCATCGTCCGGCAACAGGCGGTTGAGGGCATCGATCACCCGTTCTGGCCGGATCGGGGTCTCGAGCGACTGAGCCAGCGGGTCAAACCCGGCCTTCTTTCCGGCACGGGCGGCGCTCGCACGGGCCGCGCCATCAAAACTTGCGTCTCTGTCGTCAAGCGCCGTGCTCACGGCGGCGAGGCCCAGCTTGGCGTCGCAGATCATTGCGGCTTGCGTCTGATAGCTGGCGCCGATCACGCCAGGATCGCTGTCGATATGCAGGATTGTCGTGCCTGGTGCCGGACTGCGCCACCGTTCCGTCGTGACCGAGCCCGCCCGGCAACCGACGAAAAGCACGCAATCGGCGTCGTCCACCACCGCACGTGTGCCGGGTCTGCCGCCGTTGGAGCCCACGACACCGACCGCGTTGGGATGGGTCTCGGCGATTGCACCCTGCCCGGAGACCGTCGTGGCGACGGGTATGTCCAGGCGCTCGGCGAGGGTCACGAGCTCGGCCTCGCCACCGGCGAGGACCACGCCGCCGCCGCAGACAATAACGGGATTTTTGGCCGCCAGCAGAGCCTCGGTCAGGTGCGCGGCGCTCTCGGCCGTGGGGGGCGCGGGGCGTGCCGGAAATCGACCGAACCGTTCATCGGCCCAGATTTCCTCTTCCTGGACCGGCGCTTTCTGGACATCGAACGGCAGAGCGAGATGCGCCGCGCCGGGCCGCCCGCTGGTCATTTCGCGGAACGCCCGGCGAACCATCCGGGGCAGGGCGCCCGCCTGGTCGAGAACGGCGTTCCATTTGGTCAGCGGGCGGAACAGTGCCTGCTGGTCCAGCTCGGTCAGCGGGTACCGGCCCGCCGAGGTTGTGGCCACATCCGTCGTGATCGCGAGGACGGGAACGGAACTTTCATTGGCCTCGACAATGCCGGGCAGAATGTAGGTGGCGCCGCCGCCGGACGGGCCCTCGCAGATCCCGACCCGTCCCGTCAGCCGCGCATAGGCGTCCGCCATGTAGGCCGCGTGGCGCTCGTCCCGCGTCAGGATGTGGGTCATGCCGTGATCGAGACGCGACAGCGCATCGTAGAACGGCAGCGATGTGTCGCCGCACAACCCGAAAATGTGGCGCACCCCGTGGGCTGCCAGCAGACGCACCATTGCCTCGGCGCCGGTCGGCTGATTGGATGCGGTCAAGGCGGGTTCTCCTCACGATGCTGGGCCCACTCAATCGGAGGGCGCATGATCGCGCAAGGCGGAAAGCAGGTCTACGGAGCGCCCATCGGTATTCTGATGCTGGAGGCGACGTTCCCGCGCATCCCCGGCGATATGGGCAATGCGGGGACCTGGCCGTTCCCTGTCCTCTATCATGTGGTGGAGGGGGCATCGCCCGATCTGGTCGTGAACAAGGGTGCCTCGGGCATGCTGGACCCGTTCATCGAGGGCGCGCGGGCGCTGATCCGCCAGGGCGCCGAGGCCATCACCACGAACTGCGGGTTTCTGGCGCTCTTCCAAGCGGAACTGTCGGCGGCGCTTTCGGTGCCGGTTGCAACCTCGTCCCTCATGCAGGTGCCGATGGTGCAGGCGACGCTGCCGCCGGGACGCCGGGTCGGCGTGATCACGATTTCGGCGAAATCGCTGACACCGGCGCATCTGAGCGCTGCGGGATGCCCCGAAGACCTCCCCGTCACGGGCACAGAAGACGGTCTCGAGTTCAGCCGTGCGATCCTGGGCAACGAAGACCGTCTCGATGTGGCGGTCGCGGGCCAAGATATGATCGCGGCCGCGCAACACCTCGTGGAGGCGCATCCTGACATCGGTGCGATCGTCCTCGAATGCACGAACATGCCGCCCTACCAGGCGGATGTTGCGGCGGCCGTGCGGCTGCCGGTGTTCTCGATGGTCGACTATGTGTGCTGGCTGCACGCCGGACTGCGTCCACCCCGCTACGGGCAACCTTGAGGCTGCGTGGCGCCTAGTCCTTGCCGAGCGTCACATCGATGTCGGGTGCATCCTCGGCCTTCATGCCCACCACGTGATAGCCCGAATCGACGTGATGGCACTCGCCCGTGACACCCGAGGACAGATCGGACAGCAGATACATGCCCGCGTTGCCGACATCCTCGGCCCCGATGTTCCGGCGCAGGGGGCTGTTGTACTCGCTCCACTTCAGAATGTAGCGGAAGTCCCCGATGCCTGAGGCTGCGAGCGTGCGCATCGGCCCGGCCGATAGCGCGTTCACACGGATGCCCTTGGGCCCCAGGTCCATCGCGAGATATCGCACGGAGGCCTCGAGTGCCGCCTTCGCCACACCCATCACGTTGTAGTGCGGCATGACCTTCTCGGCGCCATAATAGGTGAGGGTCAGCATCGAGCCGCCATCGCTCATCAGCGGTTCGGCCCGCTGGGCCAGGGCCGTGAACGAGTAGCACGAGATATCGAGCGATTGTGCGAACGCCTCGGATGTCGTGTCGACAAAGCGTCCCTTCAGCGCTGCCTTGTCGGCATAGGCAATGGCATGCACGAAGAAGTCGAGCCGTCCCCAACGCCTTGCAATTTCTTCGAAAACAGCGTCCATCGAAGCGGCATCGGTGACGTCGCAGGGCAGCACGATGTCCGAGCCGACACTTTCGGCAAGCGGTGCGACACGCTTCAGGAGCGCGTCTCCCTGATAGGTGAACGCCAGGTCCGCCCCTTGCTGGTGGCATGCCCGCGCGATTGCCCACGCGATCGAGCGTTCGTTGGCGACGCCCAGAATCAGACCCCGCTTGTCCCCCATCACAGTGCCCGGCATTGGCTGCCTCCATGCCTGATCTTGTTCTTCTTTCGCCGCTGCATTAGGGGAATTTCCGGCAGCAGGCAAGCCGCGGGCGTCGCTCGTCGGTGGTGCATGGAGGCGATGATGGTGCAGATCTCGGAGACAGCGCGGCGCAGTGGCATCTTCGCCGGTGAAGATCCCTACGCGTTGGCGCAGGCATGGCTCGACGAGGCAGAGCAGTCCGAGCCGAACGATCCGAACGCCATGGCGCTCTCCACCGTCGACAAACAGGGGCTGCCGAATGTCCGCATGGTTCTGCTCAAGGAGATTGAGTCAAACACGCGCAAGGGCGGATTTGTGTTCTACACCAACTATGAGAGTGCCAAGGGCCAGGAGCTCTCGGCGAACATGAAGGCTGCCGTTGTTCTCCACTGGAAGACCTTGCGCCGTCAGGTGCGGTTGCGCGGCATCGTCGAGAGTGTGGGCGGCAAGCAGGCAGATGCCTATTTCAACAGCCGTTCCCTGCCGAGCCGCCTGGGTGCGATCGCGTCGAAGCAGTCGCGTCCCCTGGCGAACCGGCGCACTCTGATGGCTGAAGTCGCCAAGGTCGCCGCCCGCCATCCGGTCAAGCCGCCGCGTCCCGAGCACTGGGGCGGCTTCCGGATCCGCCCCGTCGAGATCGAGTTCTGGGCGGATGGCGCAAACCGTCTGCACGACCGCTTCAAGTGGACCCGCGCGGCGCCTGATTCCGATGCGTGGTCGGTGCAGCGGCTGCACCCCTGAACGTGTCGTCCGTGGACCGATCGCCCGGCGCGGCCGGTCCGGACGCGAGCGCGTGATCGAACGGGCGTCGGTGCACCCGGGCCTGATTGCGATGCAACCCGCCCGTTGGGTGCGCGCCGGATGAGGTGAGGGGCGCGGACAGCGGCACTGTGACAGACGTCACCGCTCACGTGCCCGCATGCCGCTAAAATTCTCGCGCTGATATTGACAGCGGGAGAGCAGTGATGCTTTCGGCAAGAGATTTCCTCGGCGGCGATGCCGCAGCGCTTTGCGCATTTTTCGATGATCCGCTCGCCGACGTCCGGTTGAGCGTGTCCGACCGGCCCCGCCGGTTCGGCTGTCTCGCGTTCGCAGCGGGCAACCGGCTGGATGTCGCGCCTGAAGCGCTTGAGATGGATCAGACGGCGAAGTGCGCCCTCGCCGCACACGAGATCGCCCATGTCCTGCAGCAGCGTGCGGGCCGCATCGGCGCCACTGCGAGTTCCGGCGTTCTACACATCGATCCGGCCCTCGAACGTGAAGCCGATGCCCTCGCAGCCCTGTTTGTCGGCCCGGACACGTCTGCCGCGCGGCGAAGCGCTGGCCGTCTCCTCGCGCGCTCACGCAAGAGGATCGCCGCTGGTGCGGCCCGATCCGCACCTTGTTGCCAGCCGGTGGTGTCGGTCGGCGCAGAGACCTTTCGTACCAGAGAGGAGTTCGAAACGATCTGGTCGCGGGTTGAAGAACAGCTTCTGGCTTGGAATTTCCGCAGCGATGAACGTACGCGTGCAGCGCATCTGCTGTACACGTGGGTTGTCTCGCCGAGGCAATTGCGTCTGCATCAGGCGCGCCAGTTTCAGGCGCATGACAGACGGTTCCGCGATGTGGACCGGCTGGCGCGTGCGCTTTTGGGCCGGGTTCGCTCGGCGGGGGCGGCGGATATCGAGCGGCGCCTTGCGATCCGGATCGATGGCAGCCGGCGCGTGCGCTACATGATGCGCTCGTTCATCACCGACATTCGCGACACGATCCTGAAGTTCGATTCCCATGAGCGCGAGTACTGGCAGAACGATCGACGCACCCCACGCCACCTTCCCTACTATCAGACCGGCGCCATGCGCGGCACGACTGTGATGGAGGCGCTTGAGTACTACGGTCAGAACAACGCAAGCGTGCTGCACACAGCGCCCCTGATCGCTGATGTCTCGCTCCGGTTGCGCCGTCTTATCCCGGATGGGATCCCGTTCTGTCTTCCCAACCAGACAGCACGGCGGGACTACAGTTGGGGCGAGAGGTTCACCGTGGAGGAGCACGATCCGTGGGTCTACCATGCACGCAAGGCATTTGTGCGGCTCGGTGCCGGGCCATCGGCGACGATAGCCAACGTCATGCGCCTGGCGATCTTCGTCTTCAACCGTCTGATGCCCGAGCGTCAGGGATCGAATGAGGTGACCAACCCTGGGGACGTCGAGATGATGACCTGTGTGGCGCTTGCCTTGTTTGCGTTCTGGAACATCGATTTCCGCAAAATAGTGTCCGAGAACCACACCTACCATGAAGTGATGGTCGTGGTGCGGGCGTACATCGATCCGGCCTATGTGCCATACGACCCGCGCGTGCCCTTTGAATATCCGTTGGAGCGCAACATTCCCGCCTGAAGCCGTGCAGTCTGCCGGCACGCGCGATGCGTCCTTTGGAGGTGTGGCGGGTTCGGCCTGGATCGCTGCGCATCCTCAAGGTTGCTTGCGGGCAAGATGAGGTGTTGCGTGCCGCTCTCCAAGCGCCTACGTCAGGAGCGAACGGGGCGGAGTTCACATGGCAGACGCCAACACCCGCAAGACACTGCTTCTGACCGGCGCCAGTCGCGGGATCGGGCATGCGACGGTGAAACGGTTCTCCTCGGCCGGATGGAGGGTGATCACCTGTTCGCGTCACGCCTTCCCCGAAGACTGCCCATGGGAAGCCGGAGAGGAAGACCACATTCAGCTCGATCTTGCCGATCCCAACTCGACCATCGAGGCGGTGGGCGAGATCCGGACCCGGATCGGTGGCAGGCTGGAAGCCCTCGTGAACAATGCCGGAATCTCTCCGAAAGGTGCCGAGGGAGAACGCCTGAACACCATGACCACGGATCTCCGCACGTGGGGGCAGGTCTTCCACGTGAACTTCTTTGCGTCGGTGGTGCTGGCCAGAGGGCTGATCGAGGAACTGACAGCGGCGCGGGGTGCGGTGGTGAACGTCACCTCGATCGCCGGCAGTCGCGTCCACCCGTTTGCGGGGGCCGCATATGCGACGTCAAAGGCGGCGCTCGCTGCGCTCACCCGCGAGATGGCACATGATCTCGGCCCGCGGGGCGTGCGCGTGAACGCCATCGCGCCGGGCGAGATCGAAACGGAAATTCTCAGCCCCGGCACCGAGAAACTTGCCGAGGAAATCCCGATGCGCCGGCTTGGACGACCCGAGGAAGTGGCTCGGACGATCTACTATCTGTGCACTGCCGAGAGTTCGTATGTGAACGGGGTCGAGATCGAGATCAACGGCGGCCAGCACGTCTGACGGCGGCTGCGGCGGTCGATCCGTGTTTGACGCAAGCCCGCTTTGCGCACGTGCGCGGTTGATTTCCAATGCCCGGGCGGTGAGGAGAGCCGCGACGCTCACAATCCGCCCCACATGCACCGAGGAGGTGCTGATGACCAATCTGACCGAAGCCGGCCGGCAGGCCGTCGCCGATCTCGCCCTGCGCTACGGGCTTTCCGAGGGCGCCGTCGAGCAGATGGCCCGTGCCGTCGCCAATGGCGGCGGCACCATGGCGCAGTTCAATATCGCTGAGCTCGGCGGCTCCGGCCAGTGGATGGCGGGCGGCATGACAATGGTCGGCGACATGTTCAATGGCGGGTTGCAGGCCACTGTGTCCAACCTTTGCGGCGAGCTGTCGAACGTCATGGCCGGCACGCTGATGTTCGAGCGGCCCCCTAAGGCGATGGCGGGAGGATGGTGGCCCGAAGGTTTGGGCCAGCCCGCCGCCACGGGCGGCCAGAATCAGGCGCGCTATGCGTATTTTCCGGTCGCACGGCGCATTGCCTTCGATCCGGGAAACGGGCAGGGCATCGTGTTGCTGGATACGGGCGAGCACAGCATAGGCGGTTTCGGACAGCAGCAGTCGGGACCTGGCGATCCCTTCCTCGGCGTCTCGGTGTCGAGCCAGTTCGGCCAGTTCGCGCTGTCCTCCTTCCCGGTGGTCAAAGCGCACGGCGCCCCGGAACCCGAACGGGAACCCACGCCGAAGGCGGCGCCTGCACCCGCGCCGAAACCGGTCGCGCCCGTCATGGCCGAGCCCTCGCCGCCGCCTGCGGAAGCTCAAGTTGCACCACCGTCCGTCCAACCCGCGCCGTCTTCCGCGGTCCAGGCAACGGACGACATTCTGGGCACGATCGAACGCCTTGCGAAGCTGCGCGAAGCGGGCGCCCTGACCGACGAGGAGTTCTCTGCAAAGAAGGTGGAATTGCTGGCGCGGCTCTGATGCCGCGCTATGCTTGGCTGCGGACGGGGGGCGCCAGCGGGGCGCGCCAGACAGGCACGAGGCGACGATGATTGATCTTTATTCCTGGACCACGCCGAATGGCCGGAAGGTCTCGATTCTTCTGGAGGAACTGGGCGTGCCATACACGGTGCACCCGATCGATATCTCCAAGGACGAGCAGTTCCAGCCGCATTTCCTGAAGATCGCGCCGAACAACCGGATCCCGGCGATCGTCGACCACGAAACCGGTGTCGAGATGATGGAGACGGGCGCCATCATGCTGTATCTCGCGGAGAAGCACGGCAAGTTTCTCGGCGAGGGCACCGATCGTCTCAAAGCCATCGAATGGCTGATGTGGCAGATGGGCGGGCTCGGGCCGATGGCAGGCCAGGCGCATCACTTTCTGCGGTTCAACAAGGGCAAAGCGCCCTATGCCGAGGAACGCTACGGCAAGGAAACCCGCAGGCTCTACCGGGTGCTGAACGAACGGCTCGAAGGGCGTGATTTCATCACCGGGGAATACTCGATCGCCGACATGGCGAGCTGGCCCTGGATCAGCCGCTTCGAATGGCAGGAGATCGACATCAACGAGTTCCCCGCCCTCAAGGCCTGGTATGTGCGTATCGCCGAGCGCCCGGCCGTCGTGAAGGGCTATGACGTGCCCAAACCGACCCAGCCGATCCCGATGCCGTGATGCGCGGCGCTTGATCGGGGCGCGGTGTTGGGATATCTCCCGCCTCGACCGGCGCCGAGGTGATCCGGCATAGGGGTGTAGCTCAGTTGGTAGAGCGACGGTCTCCAAAACCGTAGGTCGGGGGTTCGAGACCCTCCGCCCCTGCCAGGCGCCGGGAACACCGGCGCACCCGAAGATGGAGTGACGCGGATGATGAACCCCGCACAATTCGTGGCCCAGGTCCGTGCCGAAGCCGCCAAAGTGGTTTGGCCGACGCGCAAGGAAGCCGGGCTGACCACGGCAATGGTGTTCGTTATGGCGACGCTGGTCGCAATCTTCTTCTTTCTGGTCGACCGGCTGCTCTCGTTCGGAGTTGATCTGCTCCTCGGCATCTAGGCTGAATGCCCCATTAACTATAAACAAACGCTTTGGTCACTAATGGTCTCGCGATGGCACATTCAGCGAGGTCCCAATGTTCGAGCACTGGCCTATAGCGAAGCGAATCAATCTTGGATTCGCTGTTGCAATTCTCACCGTGATCGGCGTCGCGGTGTTCGCCTTCTTCGCAGTATCCCAGCTTGGAGGCATCTTCAGTGACTTCCGCGCGGCCGCGGATGAGAAGGCGCTTCTGACCAAGCATTATTCGGACATGTTCAAGGCGCGGACATCCGCCTTCAAGTACCGGAGCGCGCCCACCGACGAAAACGCGGAGGGGGTTCGCACGAACATCGCGTCCATCATGAACGAGACGAAGGGTCCGGAGGCGTTCGCGCACGTGCCCGATGTGCTCGCCAAGGACACGGCGCTTCGCGAGGACGCAGGCCGCTATCTCGCAGCGTTTGAAGAATCCGTGACGATGCAGGCCACGCGGGCCAAGGATGTGAAGCAGATCCACAAGATCGGCAAGGATGTCCGCAAGCAGATCTCCAGCATCATGAAGGAAGCCAACAAAGCGGCCAATCATGACAGCACGTTCTTCGCGGCGATCGCGCAGCAGGAGTGGATGCTGGGACGCTTCTATGTGGAAGAGTTTCTCTTTGATGGCAGCGCTGCCGCGATCAAGGAGGCGCGCGAGCATCTTGCCACGGCGCGGGCGGAAGTGGACAAGCTCTACTTCGGGATGAGAGCGTCCGGCTCCGAATCGGTGGATCAGATCATCAGCGGCATGGAGCAGTACTCGAAGCTGGTCGATGAGGCTGAAGCGGCCACGTTCGCACGCAACAAGATCTGGGCCGAGCAGCTGGATCAGATCGGACCCCATATTCAGAACAGCTACGCCGCGCTCATGGAGCAAGCCAGCGACAAGCAGTATCGCCTCGGACCTGAAGGCGAGACGGTTGTTGCGCGCGTGACCTGGTTGATGCCGGTCGTCGGCCTGCTGGGCGCACTGCTTGCCCTTGTCCTTGCCCTCGTCATCGGCAAGTGGATCAGCGGCGCCGTTCAGCGCATTGCTGGCCGCACCGAGCAGCTTTCGAGCGGCGACATGAACGTCATCATTGATGGCACCGAGCATCAGAACGAATTCGGCCGCATCGCGCGCGCACTCGAGGTGTTCCGCGACAACATGCGCTCGACGCTCGAACTGCGCGAGCAGCTGCAGGATGTTCTGACCAAGGCCATGGGCAACGCCACCACGGTGGCAGAGGTCGCCGTTGATCTGCAGGATTCCTCCGCGAAGATCACCGATGGCGCCACGTCGCAGGCGGCTTCGGCACAGGAAGCCAGCGCAGCCATCGAGGAGATGGCGGCCAACGTGAAGATGGCTGCCGACAACGCGACCCAGACCGAAGGCATCGCCAACGAGGCGGCCAAACAGGCGCGCAGTTCGGGCGAGGTCGTGAGCAAGGCGGTCGATGCGATGGGTGAGATCGCCGACAAGATCAGCATCGTGCAGGAAATCGCCCGTCAGACCGACCTGCTGGCGCTGAACGCGGCTGTCGAGGCGGCACGGGCCGGCGAACACGGCAAAGGGTTCGCCGTTGTCGCCGCCGAGGTGCGCAAGCTTGCCGAGCGCAGCCAGTTGTCTGCGGCTGAGATCTCCGAGCTTTCCGTCCGCACGGTTGACGCGGCCGGCGAGGCCGGCAAGATGCTCGAGCGTCTGGTTCCGGACATCCAGCGCACCGCGGACCTTGTGCAGGAAATCTCGGCGTCGACACGCGAGCAGAACATCGGCGCTGATCAGATCAACGTCGCAATCCGCGAGTTGGACAGTGTCATCCAGCAGAACGTGAGTGTCGCCCAGACGGCAACCAATCGGGCGGAAGCGCTCGCTGCAGAGGCGGATATGCTGAAGCAGATCATCGGCCAGGTTGACCATACATCAGACGGCGATGGTGGTGCCTCGGCATCGCGTGCGCGCGCCGCATAGCGACCCGATCGACGAAGTTTCTGCTCGCGCCAATCGGTGCGAGCAGATGCCCGCAGATTTCGCTTGATCTTCGGGCGCCATGAGCCTACGTACACTCTCCTTCAAACATATGGTGGGCGCGCAGCGAATCGCTTGGCGCGCCCTTCTGGTTGGGAAGAGCGCCAAGCGTCTAGCGGCATTCGGATTTGTGCAGACGCGTGGTCCCTCCCGAAGCGGAGAGACGGGACGATACGATGGCGAAGCGCTGGTACTCGGTAAGCGTTCTGTCGAACTTCGAGAAAAAAGTCGCTGAGTCGATCAAGGAATCCGTGCGCCAGCATGGCTTGGATGACGAGATTGAAGAAGTGATGGTCCCGACGGAAGAAGTGACAGAGCTTCGCCGCGGCAGAAAGGTCAACGTCGAGCGCCGGTTCATGCCGGGTTACGTTCTTGTGAAGATGGAGATGACCGATCGGGCCTACCATCTGATAAACGGCACCAACCGCGTTACAGGTTTTCTCGGACCGCAGGGTCGGCCGACACCGTTGCGCGAGGCCGAAGTGGCGCGCATCGTCAACCAGGTCGAGGAAGGCCTGGAGAGACCCAGACCGTCGATCACGTTCGAAATCGGTGAGCAGGTCAAGGTCAACGATGGACCGTTCGAGGGGTTCTCGGGGCTTGTCGAGGATGTCGACGACGAGAACGCACGCCTGAAGGTCTCGGTATCGATCTTCGGCAGGGCCACTCCGGTAGAGTTGGAGTACGCGCAGGTCGGCAAAGAGGCTTGACGTGCAATGATTGTGGGAGGCGAGGGCGGCGCGCCGTCCGGACCGGACCACATCCTGAAGGAACCCTCGGGCGCGTCCGAGGGTTGGGACATAGGAAAGGCACCAGATGGCGAAGAAAGTCATCGGCACGCTGAAACTTCAAGTGCCGGCCGGCAAGGCAAATCCCTCGCCGCCGATCGGTCCTGCACTTGGCCAGCGCGGCATCAACATCATGGAGTTCTGCAAGGCGTTCAACGCCCGCAGTCAGGAGATCGAACCGGGCGCGCCGTGCCCGACGATCATCACGTACTATCAGGACAAGTCCTTCACCATGGAGATCAAGACGCCGCCCGCGTCCTATCTCCTGAAGAAGGCCGCAAAGCTGAAGTCAGGCGCGAAGCTTCCGTCTCGCGAGACTGTGGGCAGTGTCAGCCGCAAGCAGGTTCGCGAGATCGCCGAGACGAAGATGAAGGATCTGAACGCCAACACCATCGATCAGGCGATGAAGATCATTCTCGGGTCGGCGCGCTCGATGGGCATTGAAGTGAAGGGCTGAAGCGATGGCGAAACAAGGAAAACGCATCCGCGCGGCCCGGGACGCGGCGAAAGACTGCCGGAACGTCGCGCTCGAAGAAGCGCTTGCGCTGGTCAAGTCGAATGCGACCGCCAAGTTCGATGAGACGGTGGAAATGTCCATGAACCTGGGCGTGGATCCCCGTCACGCGGACCAGATGGTGCGCGGGGTTGTGAGCCTGCCCAACGGCACCGGCAAGACCGTGCGCGTCGCCGTGTTTGCGCGGGGACCAAAGGCCGACGAGGCCAAGGAAGCGGGTGCTGACATCGTGGGCGCGGAAGACCTGATGGAGATCGTGCAGGGCGGCACCATCGATTTCGACCGCTGCATCGCAACGCCGGACATGATGCCGATCGTCGGCCGGCTCGGGAAGGTCCTCGGCCCGCGCGGTCTGATGCCGAACCCAAAGATCGGCACGGTCACGATGGATGTCGCGCAGGCGGTCAGTGATGCCAAGGGCGGCCAGGTGCAGTTCCGGGTGGAGAAAGCCGGGATCATTCACGCAGGTGTCGGCAAGGCGAGCTTCGACGTTGACAAACTGGTCGAGAACGCCCGGGCGATGTACGACGCCGTGATGAAGGCGAAACCCACAGGCGCGAAAGGCACCTATGTGGAGAAGGTGTCGTTCAGCTCCACCATGGGGCCTGGGGTCAGCGTATCGCTGGAGAGCCTTGGCGCATGAGATGACGGGCGCACATGCGCCCCAAGGAATCCCCGGATGGGGATATCGGGAGGGTTCGCCCTCCCACCGTCCGAGACGGCGGGCTGCGGGATGACCGCGTTAAGTCCTGTCATAGACGGGGAAGATGGTTTCGATTTCGACCCTTCTGGGGCGCGATCTGGCCGGTTCCCTGGACGGAACCACCTGCCCCGGGCGCAGTGCGCGGCCAGGGCTTGAATGAGCCGGGGACCTCGGTCCCCTAACTTGGAGCAGATGAGTGGATAGAGCCCAAAAAGAAGTGGTTGTCGGTGAACTCGGCAATATCTTCGCGGACTCTGGCGTGATTGTGGTTGCACAATACGCTGGCCTCTCGGTCGCTGAGATGACGGATTTCCGCAACCGCATGCGTGAAGCAGGCGGGTCGGTCCGTGTCGCCAAGAACAGGCTCGCCAAGATCGCCCTGGAAGGAAAGCCCTGCGAAGGCATGGGTCAGTACCTCAAGGGCCAGATGGTCCTCGCCTATTCCGAGGACCCGGTCGCGGCCGCAAAGGTCGTGGAAGCCTACGCCAAAGACAACACCAAGCTGGAAGTTGTCGGCGGGGCGATGGGTGAGACGATCCTCGATCGTGAGGGCGTCAAGGCAGTCTCGGACATGCCGTCGCGCGAAGAGCTGATCGCGACGGTCGTCAGCATGATTGGCGCACCCGCCGGAAATCTGGTCTCTGCGATCAACTCGTCCGCCGCGAATATTGCCGGTTGCCTGGCAACGATCGCGGAGAAGGAAGAGGCGGCCTGAACCTGAACAGTGGACGAGGGTCGGCTCGCGCCGGACCCACAGCTAACGAAACGGAACCTGAGACATGGCAGATATCGAAAAACTCGCCGAAGAAATCGTCGGCCTCACGCTTCTCGAGGCGTCGCAGCTGAAGGACCTGCTGAAGGACAAGTATGGCATCGAACCCGCCGCCGGTGGCGCGGTCATGATGGCGTCGGGTCCTGGCGGGGGCGGAGACGCTGGTGGTGCCGCTGAAGAGGAGAAGACCGAGTTCGACGTCATCCTCCTGGAAGCCGGAGACAAGAAGATCAACGTCATCAAAGAAGTCCGCGCTCTCACATCGCTGGGCCTCAAAGAGGCGAAAGATCTGGTTGAGGCCGGCGGCAAGGCCGTCAAGGAAGGCGTCTCCAAGGATGAAGCTGAGGAGATCAAGAAGAAGCTCGAAGAGGCTGGCGCCAAGGTCGAGCTCAAGTGATCGCGCTCCGGGCGCGGGCAATGTCCGCGGTCGCGTGAGCAACTAAATTCTGGGCCGGACCCGTCCTTGGCGGGTCCGGGCCGCGCCGTCTCGGAGCCCTGCGTGCGGGGCTCCCGGAGGACGCGGAACAGGTTCGGGATTGACCCGCGGGGGGCCGCGGTTCAGCGAATAGGACCGACGCTTCCAGACCGAGCAGGCCCGATACGGCTGCCTCCCCAGCGGCCGACACAGGCAGGAGCAATCGAGGACGCGCATGGGCGAGATGTTTTCCAGCCGCAAACGCATTCGGAAATACTTTGGCAAGATCCGCGAAGTTGCGGAAATGCCCAACCTGATTGAGGTGCAGAAGAGCTCGTACGACTTGTTTCTGGAAAGCGGTGATCTGGGATCGCCGCAGGACGGCGAGGGGATCCAAGGGGTCTTCCAGTCGGTTTTCCCGATCAAGGATTTCAACGAGACGGCGGTGCTGGAGTTCGTGAAGTACGAGCTTGAAGCGCCGAAGTATGACGTTGAGGAGTGCCAGCAGCGCGACATGACGTACTCCGCGCCGCTCAAGGTCACTCTGCGTCTGATCGTGTTCGAGGTCGACGAAGACACCGGCGCGAAGTCCGTCAAGGACATCAAGGAGCAAGACGTCTACATGGGCGACATGCCCCTGATGACGTCGAACGGGACGTTCGTCGTGAACGGCACCGAGCGGGTGATCGTCAGCCAGATGCACCGCTCCCCCGGTGTGTTCTTCGATCACGACAAGGGCAAGACGCACTCGTCGGGCAAGCTTCTGTTTGCAAGCCGGGTGATCCCCTATCGCGGTTCCTGGCTGGACTTCGAGTTCGATGCCAAGGATATCGTGCACGTGCGCATCGACCGGCGCCGCAAGCTGCCGGTCACGACCATGCTCTACGCGCTGGGCCTCGATCAGGAAAAGGTCTGCGAGTACTTCTACTCCAATGTGAGCTACCAGCGGGCCGGCGAGGGCTGGGCCGTGCCGTTCAGCGTTGATCGGCTCAAGGGCTTTAGCCCGGCGCACGACCTGGTCGACGCGGCGAGCGGAGAAGTCATCGCCAAGGCCGGCCAGAAGCTCACGCCGCGGGCGCTGCGCAAGATTGCGGAGACCGGCGTCGAGAAAGTGCTCGAACCGTTCGAGGTCATCTATGGCCGGTACGCAGCGCGCGACATGATCAATGAGCGGACCGGAGAGATCTACGTCGAAGCCGGTGACGAGCTGTCTGCGGAGAACGTTCAGGTCCTCATCGACGCGGGGATCGGCGAAATCGAGACGCTGGACATCGATCATGTCTCGATCGGCGGCTACATCCGCAACACGATGGCGGTCGACAAGAACCTCGATCGTGAATCGGCCTTGATGGACGTCTACCGGGTCATGCGTCCCGGCGAGCCGCCCACCGTCGAGGCGGCCGAGGCGATGTTCCAGTCGCTGTTCTTCGATGCCGAGCGATACGATCTCTCGGCGGTCGGGCGCGTGAAGATGAACATGCGCCTGGAGCTCGATGCGCCGGACACGCAGCGGACGCTGCGCAAGGACGACATTCTCGCGGTGATCAAGGCGCTGGTGGATCTGCGGGACGGGCGCGGCGACATCGATGACATCGATCATCTCGGAAACCGTCGCGTGCGCTCGGTCGGCGAGCTGATGGAGAACCAGTATCGCGTCGGACTGCTTCGGATGGAGCGCGCGATCCGCGAGCGGATGTCCTCTGTCGAGATCGACACGGTGATGCCGCAGGATCTGATCAATGCCAAGCCGGCGGCAGCGGCGGTGCGCGAGTTCTTCGGCTCGTCGCAGCTGAGCCAGTTCATGGATCAGACCAACCCGCTCTCCGAGGTGACCCACAAGCGGCGTCTCTCGGCGCTGGGACCCGGCGGTCTGACACGTGAGCGTGCGGGCTTCGAGGTGCGTGACGTTCACCCGACCCACTATGGCCGGATGTGTCCGATCGAGACGCCTGAAGGGCCGAACATCGGTCTGATCAACTCGCTGGCCTCGTTCGCGCGGGTCAACAAGTACGGCTTCATCGAGACGCCCTACCGCGAAGTTGAGAACGGTGTCGTGACGGATCGTGTGCGCTATCTCTCGGCCACCGAGGAGATGCGCCACACCGTTGCCCAGGCCAACGCCCGGATGAACGACGACGGCACGTTCCAGAACGATCTGGTGTCCACGCGCAAGGCTGGCGACTTCATGCTCAGCCCGCGGGACAACATCACGCTGATCGACGTCTCGCCGAAACAGCTCGTTTCGGTGGCGGCCTCGCTGATCCCGTTCCTCGAGAACGACGACGCGAACCGTGCGCTGATGGGATCGAACATGCAGCGCCAGGCCGTGCCGCTCCTCAAGGCGGACGCGCCGTTCATCGGCACGGGGATGGAGGCCAAGGTCGCACGTGACTCGGGTGCCGCCATCACCGCGCGGCGCGGAGGTGTGATCGACCAGGTCGACGCCATGCGCATCGTTGTGCGCGTGACCGACAACATGGAAGCCGGCGACCCGGGCGTCGACATCTATCGGCTGCGCAAGTTCCAGCGCTCGAACCAGAACACCTGCATCAACCAGCGACCGCTGGTGAAAGTGGGGGATCGGGTCACGGCCGGCGACGTGATCGCAGACGGCCCGTCCACTGACCTGGGCGAGTTGGCGCTGGGGCGGAACACGCTCGTCGCGTTCATGCCCTGGAACGGCTACAACTACGAGGACTCGATCCTGATCTCGGAGCGTGTCGCGAAAGATGACGTCTTCACCTCGATTCACATCGAGGAGTACGAAGTCATGGCCCGCGACACCAAGCTGGGTCCGGAGGAGATCACCCGCGATATCCCGAATGTCGGTGAGGAAGCGCTGCGCAACCTCGACGAGGCGGGGATCGTCTACATCGGAGCCGAGGTCGGCCCGGGCGATATCCTCGTCGGAAAGATCACGCCCAAAGGCGAAAGCCCGATGACGCCGGAGGAGAAGCTGCTCCGCGCGATCTTCGGCGAGAAGGCGTCCGACGTGCGCGACACCTCTCTTCGCATGCCGCCGGGTGACTTCGGCACGGTGGTCGAAGTTCGCGTGTTCAACCGTCACGGCGTCGACAAGGACGAACGTGCGCTCCAGATCGAGCGCGACGAGATCGAACGGCTGGCGCGTGACCGCGATGACGAGCTGGCGATCCTCGAGCGCAACATCTACGCGCGCCTGAAGGAGATGATCTTCGGCAAGACCTGCGTGAAAGGTCCCAAGGGCGTCAAATCCGGATCCGTGATCGACGAGGCGCTGCTGAGTGAGTTGAGCCGCGGTCAGTGGTGGCAGCTCGCGTTACCTGAAGAGGACGATGCTCAGGCGGTCGAGGCCCTCAACGGCCAGTACGACCAGGCCAAGCGCGTGCTCGAGGCGCGTTTCGAAGACAAGGTCGAGAAGGTGCGCCGCGGCGATGACCTGCCCCCGGGTGGCATGAAGATGGTCAAGGTCTTCGTGGCCGTGAAGCGCAAGCTGCAGCCGGGCGACAAGATGGCCGGGCGGCACGGCAACAAAGGTGTCGTGTCGAAAGTGGTGCCGGAGGAGGATATGCCGTTCCTCGACAACGGCACACCGGTAGACATCGTGCTCAACCCTCTCGGCGTGCCGAGCCGCATGAATGTGGGCCAGATCCTCGAGACTCACATGGGCTGGGCGGCGGCGAACCTTGGCCGACAGATCGACGATGCGCTCGATGCGTATCGCCGTCATGGTGACATGTCGCCGGTCAAGGAAGCGATGCGCATTGCCTATGGAGATGACTTCGACGACACCGTGTCTGACTGGGACGAGGCGGAAATCGTCGAGGCGGCGCAGAACGTCACCCGCGGCGTGCCGATCGCAACCCCGGTCTTCGATGGCGCCAAGGAGTCTGATGTCAACGAGCATCTGCGCATGGCCGGTCTCGATGAGTCCGGTCAGGTGACGCTCTATGACGGGCGCACGGGCGAGGCGTTCCATCGCCAGGTAACGGTGGGCTACAAGTACCTGCTCAAGCTGCACCACCTGGTGGATGACAAGATCCATGCGCGCTCGACAGGCCCCTACAGCCTCGTCACCCAGCAACCCCTGGGCGGCAAGGCCCAGTTCGGCGGCCAGCGCTTCGGCGAGATGGAGGTCTGGGCGCTCGAGGCCTACGGTGCCGCCTACACGCTGCAGGAGATGCTGACCGTGAAGTCGGACGACGTGGCGGGCCGCACCAAGGTCTACGAGTCGATCGTCAAGGGCGAGGACAACTTCGAGGCCGGTATCCCGGAATCGTTCAACGTTCTCGTCAAGGAGATCCGCTCTCTCGGCCTCAACGTCGAGCTGATGGACGGCGAAGAAGAAATCTAAAGCACCCCGGCTCCGGGCCGCACGCCCCCCTCGTGCGGCCTGACGGGGTGTTCCCTGACTTCGGGGGATGATGGAGACTGGACATGAACCAGCAGCTGACCAACATCTTCAACCCGGCCGAACCGCCGAAGACCTTTGACGAGATCCGGATTTCTCTGGCGAGCCCGGAGCGGATCCTCTCGTGGTCGTTCGGCGAGATCAAGAAGCCCGAGACGATCAACTACCGGACGTTCAAGCCCGAGCGGGACGGACTGTTCTGCGCGCGCATCTTCGGTCCGATCAAGGACTACGAGTGCCTCTGCGGCAAATACAAGCGCATGAAGTATCGCGGGGTCACCTGCGAGAAGTGCGGCGTCGAGGTGACGCTCCAGAAGGTGCGCCGCGAACGGATGGGCCACATTCAGCTGGCCGCGCCCGTTGCGCACATCTGGTTCCTGAAATCGCTGCCGTCCCGCATCGGTCTGATGCTCGACATGACGCTGCGCGATCTCGAGCGGATCCTCTACTTCGAGCAGTACGTGGTGATCGAGCCGGGCATGACCGATCTCACCCATGCCCAGCTGCTGACCGAGGAAGAGTATCTCGATGCGCAGGACGAGTACGGCGAGGATGCGTTCCGGGCCGGGATCGGCGCCGAGGCGATCCGCGAAATGCTGTCGTCGATCGATCTCGAGATTGAAGCCGAGCGCCTTCGTGAAGAGCTGAAGGAAGCGACCGGCGAGCTCAAGCCCAAGAAGATCATCAAGCGGCTGAAGCTGGTGGAGAGCTTCCTCGACTCCGGCAACCGTCCCGAGTGGATGGTGCTGACGGTCGTGCCGGTGATCCCGCCCGAACTGCGCCCGCTGGTGCCGCTGGACGGTGGCCGTTTCGCGACGTCGGACCTGAACGATCTCTACCGCCGGGTCATCAACCGCAACAACCGTCTGAAGCGGCTGATCGAGCTGCGCGCGCCGGACATCATCATCCGCAACGAGAAGCGGATGCTTCAGGAGTCGGTCGACGCCCTGTTCGACAACGGTCGTCGCGGTCGCGTGATCACGGGTGCCAACAAACGCCCGTTGAAATCGCTCTCGGACATGCTCAAGGGCAAGCAGGGCCGGTTCCGCCAGAACCTGCTCGGCAAGCGTGTGGACTTCTCGGGACGATCGGTGATCGTGACCGGTCCCGAGCTGAAGCTGCACCAGTGCGGGTTGCCGAAGAAGATGGCGCTCGAACTGTTCAAGCCGTTCATCTATTCGAAGCTCGACGCAAAGGGTCTCTCCTCAACCGTCAAGCAGGCCAAGAAGCTTGTGGAGAAGGAACGCCCCGAGGTGTGGGACATCCTCGACGAGGTGATCCGTGAACACCCGGTGCTCTTGAACCGGGCGCCGACACTGCACCGCCTCGGCATCCAGGCGTTCGAGCCGGTGCTGATCGAGGGCAAGGCGATCCAGCTTCACCCGCTGGTCTGTGCGGCCTTCAACGCCGACTTCGACGGCGATCAGATGGCCGTGCACGTACCGCTTTCGCTGGAAGCCCAGCTGGAAGCGCGCGTGCTCATGATGTCGACCAACAACGTGCTGTCGCCCGCGAACGGCAAGCCGATCATCGTGCCGTCGCAGGATATGGTTCTGGGACTCTACTATCTCAGCCTCGAGAAGGAGGGCGAGCCCAACCAGGGCATGATGTTCGCCGACATGTCCGAGATCGAGCACGCGCTCGCAGCGGGATTGATCAACCTTCACACCAAGATCATCACGCGCTGGGAGACGGTCGACGGGAATGGGGACAAGGTGCGCCAGCGGGTCGAGACGACGCCGGGCCGCATGCAGCTTGCGAACCTTCTGCCCAAGAACGTGAACATCTCGTTCGATCTGATCAACCGCGTGCTGCGCAAGGGCGAGGTCGGAGAGGTGATCGACACGGTCTACCGACACTGCGGTCAGAAAGAGTCGGTGATCTTCTGCGACCAGATCATGACGCTCGGGTTCCGCGAGGCGTTCAAGGCGGGCATCTCGTTCGGCAAGGACGACATGGTGATCCCCGAGACCAAGTGGGGCATCGTCAACGAGACCCGCGATCAGGTGAAGGAGTTCGAGCAGCAGTATCTCGACGGCCTGATCACCCAGGGCGAGAAGTACAACAAGGTTGTCGACACCTGGGCGAAGTGCACCGACCGCGTTGCCGACGAGATGATGAAGGAAATCTCGTCGATTCAGTACGACGAGGAGTCCGGTCGCGAGAAGGACCCGAACTCGATCTTCATGATGTCGGTTTCCCGGGCCCGTGGTTCGCCAGCCCAGATGCGCCAGCTTGCCGCCATGCGCGGCCTGATGGCGAAGCCGTCGGGCGAGATTATCGAGACACCGATTGTCTCGAACTTCAAGGAAGGCCTGACGGTGCTCGAGTACTTCAACTCGACCCACGGTGCGCGTAAAGGCCTCGCCGATACCGCGCTCAAGACGGCGAACTCCGGCTACCTGACACGGCGTCTGGTGGACGTTGCGCAGGACTGCATCATCAAGATCGATGACTGCGGAACGGACAAGGGGATCACGGCGCAGGCCGTGATCGACTCGGGCAACGTGATCTCCTCGATCGGCGAGCAGGTGCTGGGCCGCGTTCCGCAGGAGGATGTGCTCGACCCGGCGACCAGTGAGGTGATCATCGCTGAGGGGACGCTGATTGACGAGGCGGACGCTCAGAAGATCGATGATGCCAAGGTGCAGACCATCAAGGTTCGTTCGCCTCTGACGTGCGAGGCGGAGGACGGGGTCTGTGCGCAGTGCTATGGCCGTGACCTCGCGCGTGGCACGCCGGTCAACGTCGGTGAGGCCGTCGGCATCATCGCGGCACAATCGATCGGTGAGCCGGGCACGCAGCTGACGATGCGGACCTTCCACATCGGCGGTGCGGCGAACGTGTCCGATCAGTCCTTCGTCGAGTCGACGCAAGAAGGCCGTGTCGAGCTGTTGAACCCGATCACGATCATCAACTCCGACGGCGATGAAGTGGTGATGAGCCGAAGCATGCAGATCTCGGTCGTCGACGAGAACGGGCGTGAGCGGGCGAGTCACAAGGTTGCGTACGGCTCCAAGCTGCTCGTCAAGCAGGGCCAGCAGATCAACCGGAATGAGCGGATCGCCGAGTGGGACCCCTACAACCTGCCAATCATCGCCGAGAAGGCGGGCAAGGCGCACTTCATCGATCTCGATCTCGGCACCACGATGCGCGAGGAGACCGATGACGCAACGGGGATCGCTCAGCGGATCGTGTCCGACTGGCGGACTGCGCCGAAAGGCAACGATCTGCGTCCCGCCATCACGATCGTCGATGAAAGCGGCGAGCCGGTTCGTCTCGAGAACGGCAACCCGGCCCACTACTTCATGTCGGTGGATGCGATCCTCTCGGTCGAAGATGGCCAGGAGATCTCGGCCGGTACGGTTGTTGCGCGTATCCCGCGTGAGGGTGCCAAGACCAAGGACATCACGGGCGGTCTGCCGCGTGTGGCGGAATTGTTCGAGGCACGCCGGCCCAAGGATCACGCGATCATTGCCGAGATCGACGGCACGGTGCACTTCGCGAAGGACTACAAGAACAAGCGTCGTATCGTGATCGAGCCGCGCGAAGAAGCTGTCGAGCCTCGGGAGTATCTCATCCCGAAAGGAAAGCACATCGCCGTTCAGGAAGGCGACGTGATCACCAAGGGCGAGTACATCATGGACGGCAATCCAGCGCCGCATGATATTCTCGCGATCATGGGTGTCGAGGCGCTCGCCGTCTATCTGATCAACGAAATCCAGGAGGTCTACCGGCTCCAGGGCGTGAAGATCAACGACAAGCACATCGAGGTGATCGTTCGCCAGATGCTGCAGAAGGTCGAGATCTCCGATGCCGGCGAGACCACCTTGCTGGCGGGTGAGCAGATCGACCGAGGTGAGCTCGACGAGATCAATGCGCGGGCCGAGGCAGAGGGCCGCAAGCTTGCAACCGGTGCGCCGATCCTGCTCGGGATCACGAAGGCATCGCTGCAGACGCGGTCGTTCATCTCGGCAGCATCGTTCCAGGAGACGACGCGTGTTCTCACCGAGGCCGCGACACAGGGCAAGCGCGACAAGCTGATCGGTCTCAAGGAGAACGTGATCGTGGGACGCCTGATCCCGGCGGGTACGGGCGGTGCCACGACGCGGGTTCGCCTCGAGGCGCAAAAGCGCGACCGCAAGGTTCTGGCCGAACGCGAAGCGGCTGCGGAAGCTGCGGCGAATGCGCTCGAGGTCATCGATGTGGGTGAGGACGCATCGTCCGAGCCGGGCGGCGCGGGAGGATTTGGCGACATCCTCTGATCGCCCTTTCTTCCGAGCATTCAGCCCCGGGCCGTTCAGGCCCGGGTTTTTTCTTGCCCGCGGTCTCCCGATGAAACACTCTCTCTGAGGGAGAATGCAGGATGATCGCTCGCACACTGATTGCAACAGGCTTGCTCGCGGTGCCCGCAGGGGCGGTGGATATGATCTTCGCCGATCCGTGGGAGGTGATCCATCTGGCCCGCGAGCACGGTGGTGCGGATGTCGGACGCGATGCATTTCAGGACCCTGAAATCCGCGGTGAGCTCGACGGGCGGCCATACAGCATCTCGTTCTATGGCTGTTCGCTGGCGCGCGATTGCACATCGGTGGTGTTCCGGCTGCAACTGAGGCGCGAAGGCTGGAAGCCTGACAAGACAGCGATCTCGCGCTGGAACCGCGAAAAGCTCTTCGGGCGGGCCTACATCGGCGATGACGGCGGAGCGGTGATCGACATGCCCGTGAACCTCGTTGCCGGCGTCGCGATACCGACACTGAGGGACAGCTTCGAGCGTTGGTCAGAGATTGTGGACGAGTTCGCTGAACACGTTGATTTCTAACTGAAACGCCGTTCTTCGAAGATGATGTGAGAAAGCGGTGAATTCGGCCTTGACCACCATTGGGGCCGTGAGTATGTTCCGCCCACTTCGCGCCCGGCGAGTCTGTTGGGCTGCGAGACATGTGAAGTGGTTAGCCTGATAGCTGACAAAACATGACCCGGCACATTGCCCGGTCCTCTGTTCCTTCCGCAGGATATGCCTTTGGCATCTTGCGGTGTTTTGCGTTTCCGGTTTCCGGGAGCGCGCGGCGGTTAGATGAGATAACGAGGATAGGCGCTGATGCCGACGATCCAGCAGCTGATCCGGAAGCCCCGGCAGCCGAGAGTCAAGCGACAGAAGGCCATGCACCTGCAGGCCTGTCCGCAGAAGCGCGGCGTCTGCACGCGCGTCTACACAACCACGCCGAAAAAGCCGAACTCGGCGCTTCGGAAGGTCGCAAAGGTTCGGCTGACCAACGGGTTCGAGGTGATCAGCTACATCCCGGGCGAAGGTCACAACCTTCAGGAGCACTCGGTCGTCCTGATCCGCGGCGGACGCGTCAAGGACCTTCCTGGCGTGCGCTACCACATTCTGCGCGGTGTGCTCGACACCCAGGGGGTCAAGGACCGCAAACAGCGCCGCTCGAAGTACGGCGCGAAGCGTCCGAAGTGAGGAGCTGAGAGATGTCGCGTCGCCACCAAGCCGAGAAGCGCGAGATTCTGCCGGACGCCAAGTTCGGGGATCGCGTTGTCTCGAAGTTCATGAACAACCTGATGTACCACGGCAAGAAGTCCGCGGCTGAAGGCATTGTCTACGGCGCGTTCGACCAGGTCGAAGGGCGTCTGAAGCGCGAGCCTGTGGAGGTCTTCCACGAAGCGCTGGACAATGTGAAGCCGTCGGTCGAGGTGCGGTCCCGTCGTGTCGGCGGTGCGACCTATCAGGTGCCTGTCGAAGTCCGGCCCGAGCGCCGCGAAGCGCTGGCCATCCGTTGGCTGATCAAGGCGGCGCGGGCTCGCAATGAGAACACCATGGAGGAGCGACTGGCGGGTGAACTGATGGACGCCTGTCAGAACCGCGGTTCTGCTGTCAAGAAGCGCGAAGACACGCACAAGATGGCGGAGGCCAACAAGGCCTTCAGCCATTACCGATGGTAACGAGATCAGGCTGAGGACAGACCCATGGCCCGCGAATATTCCCTCGAGCGCTACCGCAACTTCGGGATTATGGCGCATATCGACGCCGGAAAGACGACGTGTACCGAGCGTATCCTCTACTACACGGGGAAGTCGCACAAAATCGGAGAAGTCCACGATGGCGCGGCCACGATGGACTGGATGGAGCAGGAGCAGGAGCGCGGCATCACGATCACCTCGGCCGCGACCACGACATTCTGGTTCCGCACCGACGACGGTGTGACGCCGAATGGCGGATACGGTGACACGCCGGACGAGGCGAAGTTCCGCTTCAACATCATCGACACGCCAGGTCACGTCGACTTCACGATCGAGGTCGAGCGCTCGCTTGCCGTTCTCGACGGTGCTGTGTGTGTGCTCGATGCGAACGCCGGGGTGGAGCCGCAGACCGAGACGGTCTGGCGGCAGGCGGACCGCTACAAGGTGCCGCGCATCGTGTTCGTCAACAAGATGGACAAGATCGGCGCTGATTTCTTCAACTGTGTCGAGATGATCCAGGACCGTACCGGTGCCATTCCGCTGCCCGTACAGTTTCCGATCGGCGCGGAGAACGACTTCGAGGGCGTCGTCAGCCTGGTAAGCATGCAGGAATGGGTCTGGCAGGGTGAAGACCTCGGTGCGAGCTGGGTGACGCAGGACATCCGGCCCGAGCTTCGTGAGCGTGCCGAGGAACTGCGCCAGCAGATGATCGAGCTTGCCGTCGAGCAGGACGACGATGTGATGGAGAAGTATCTCGAGGGCGAAGAACCCGACGCCGAGACCCTTCGCAGATTGCTCCGGAAGGGCACGCTCGATATGGCGTTCGTCCCCGTTCTGTGCGGATCGGCGTTCAAGAACAAGGGCGTTCAGCCGCTTCTCAACGCGGTGATCGACTACCTTCCAGGCCCGCTCGACGTCGAGGCCTACATGGGCTTCAAGCCGGGTGACGAGTCGGAAACACGTGACATCGAGCGTTCGGCGGATGACTCGCAGCCGTTTGCGGGTCTGGCGTTCAAGATCATGAACGACCCGTTCGTGGGGTCGCTTACATTTACGCGGATCTACTCGGGCAAGATCGGCAAAGGCACGCAGATTCTGAACTCGACGAAGAACAAGCGAGAGCGCGTCGGGCGGATGATGATGATGCACTCGAACGATCGCGAGGAAATCGATGAGGCGTTTGCCGGTGACATCATCGCGCTCGCGGGGCTGAAGGACACCACGACCGGGGACACCCTGTGCGACCAGGGCAAGCCGGTGGTTCTCGAGACGATGACGTTCCCGGATCCGGTCATCGAGATCGCGGTCGAGCCGAAGACAAAGGCCGACCAGGAGAAGATGAGCCAGGGCCTGCAGCGGCTTGCGGCAGAGGACCCGTCCTTCCGGGTCGAATCGGATATCGAGAGTGGTCAGACCATCATGAAGGGGATGGGCGAGCTCCATCTCGACATTCTGGTCGATCGCCTCAAGCGCGAGTTCAAGGTCGAGGCCAACATCGGTGCGCCGCAGGTGGCCTATCGCGAGACGATCAGCCATGAGGCCGAGATCGATTACACCCACAAGAAGCAGTCGGGTGGTTCGGGCCAGTTCGCGCGCGTCAAGCTGGTGGTGACACCCACCGAGGCGGGCGAGGGCTACAGCTTCGAGAGCCGGATTGTCGGGGGTGCGATCCCCAAGGAGTACATCCCCGGGGTCGAGAAGGGCATCAACTCGGTCATGGACTCGGGTCCGCTGGCAGGCTTCCCGGTGATTGACTTCAAGGTCGCGCTGATCGATGGCGCGTTCCACGACGTCGACTCATCGGTGCTGGCCTTCGAGATTGCCGGTCGTGCCGCGATGCGCGACGGCCTCAAGAAAGCGGGCGCCAAACTCCTCGAGCCGATCATGAAGGTTGAAGTCGTCACGCCCGAGGAATTCACCGGATCGGTGATCGGCGACCTCACCTCGCGGCGCGGTCAGGTGCAGGGACAGGAGGTGCGCGGCAACGCGAACGTCGTGAATGCGTTCGTGCCGCTGGCCAACATGTTCAAGTACGTGGACAGCCTGCGCTCGATGAGCCAGGGCCGTGCGCAATTCACGATGCAGTTCGATCACTACGAACCGGTGCCGTCGAACATCTCGGAAGAAATCCAGGCGAAGTACGCCTGAACGTGATCCCACGCCAGCGTCGGCGCTGAGCGAAGACTGGAGGCAACAATGGCGAAAGCGAAGTTTGAGCGGACGAAGCCGCATGTGAACGTCGGCACGATTGGTCACGTTGACCATGGCAAGACGACCCTGACGGCTGCGATCACGAAGCAGTTCGGCGAGTTCAAGGCCTATGACCAGATCGACGCGGCGCCCGAGGAGAAGGCGCGCGGCATCACGATCTCGACGGCGCATGTGGAGTACGAGACCGACAACCGCCACTACGCCCATGTCGACTGTCCGGGCCATGCGGACTACGTGAAGAACATGATCACCGGGGCGGCGCAGATGGACGGCGCGATCCTGGTCGTCAACGCCGCCGACGGCCCGATGCCGCAGACCCGCGAGCACATCCTTCTGGCCCGCCAGGTCGGCGTGCCGGCGCTGGTGGTGTTCCTCAACAAGGTCGACCAGGTCGATGACGAGGAGCTTCTGGAGCTGGTCGAGATGGAGGTGCGCGAGCTGCTCTCGGACTACGAGTTCCCGGGCGACGACATTCCGATCGTGGCGGGCTCGGCGCTGGCAGCTCTCGAGGACCGCGACGCCTCGATCGGCACCGAGAAGGTCGCCGAGCTGATGGCGGCCGTCGACGACTACATTCCGACGCCGGACCGCCCGATCGACCAGCCCTTCCTGATGCCGGTCGAGGACGTGTTCTCGATCTCGGGCCGCGGCACGGTCGCCACCGGCCGGGTCGAGCGCGGCGTCATCAAGGTCGGCGAGGAGATCGAGATCGTCGGCATCCGCGACACCAAGAAGACGACCTGCACGGGCGTCGAGATGTTCCGCAAGCTGCTCGACCAGGGCGAGGCGGGCGACAACATCGGGGCGCTGCTGCGCGGCGTCGACCGCGAGGGGATCGAGCGCGGCCAGGTGCTCTGCAAGCCGGGATCGGTCAAGCCGCACACCAAGTTCGAGGCCGAGGCCTACATCCTCAACAAGGAGGAGGGCGGGCGCCACACGCCGTTCTTCACGAACTACCGCCCGCAGTTCTACTTCCGCACGACGGATGTGACGGGCAATGTGGAGCTGCCCTCGGGCACCGAGATGGTGATGCCGGGCGACAATGCGACCTTCACGGTGCAGCTGATCGCGCCGATCGCCATGGAGGAGAAGCTGCGCTTCGCCATCCGCGAAGGCGGACGCACCGTCGGCGCCGGCATCGTGACCAAAATCATCGAGTAACAAGGCACGCGGGCCGGGAAATCTCCCGGCCCGCGCGTCTGTATGCGGGCCCGAAAGGCGAGATCATGCAAGGTCAGAACATAAGAATCCGGCTTAAGGCCTTCGATCACCGCGTGCTGGACACGAGCACGCAGGAGATCGTGAACACAGCAAAACGGACCGGGGCGCAGGTGCGCGGACCGATTCCGTTGCCGAACAAGATTGAGAAATTCACGGTCCTGCGCGGGCCACATATCGACAAGAAAAGTCGCGAACAGTTCGAGATCCGCACGCACAAGCGGCTCCTGGACATCGTGAACCCGACACCGCAGACGGTCGATGCGCTGATGAAGCTCGACCTGGCCGCCGGTGTCGACGTCGAGATCAAGCTCTGAGGAGGGCGTGATGCGCTCTGGAGTTATTGCCAAGAAGCTGGGCATGACCCGGCTGTTTCTGGAGGACGGTCGGCAGGTGCCGGTCACCGTTCTGCAGATGGATACCGTTCAGGTTGTCGCTCAGCGCACGGAAGAGCGCGACGGCTACTCTGCGGTGCAGCTCGGTGCCGGAATGGCCAAGGCGAAGAATACGTCGCAGCCGATGCGCGGACATTTCGCCAAGGCCAGCGTGGCCCCGAAACGCAAGATGGCCGAGTTCCGCGTGAGCCCGGACAATCTCATCGGAGTCGGCGAGGAGATCACGGCTGACCACTACTTCGAGGGGCAGTTCGTCGACATCTCCGGCACCTCGATCGGTAAGGGGTTTGCCGGCGCGATGAAGCGGCACAACTTCGGCGGCCTGAGGGCCAGCCACGGGGTGTCGATCAGCCACCGCAGTCATGGCTCCACCGGCCAGTGCCAGGATCCCGGTCGGGTCTTCAAGGGCAAGAAGATGGCCGGTCACATGGGGTCCGCCCGGGTGACGACGCAGAACCTGCAGGTTGTGAAGACCGACAGCGAGCGTGGCCTGATCATGGTCAAGGGTGCGGTGCCCGGCGCAAAAGGCGGCTGGGTCACGATCAAGGATGCGGTGAAGAAGCCGCAGCCCGACAACGTGATCCTGCCGGCGGCACTGAAGTCCGCGGCCGAGGAAGCCAAGCGCGCGGCGGAAGCTGCCGCAGCTGAAGCGGAGGCCGCCGAGCGCGCCGCTGCGGAGGCCAAGGCAGCCGAGGAAGAGGCGGCGATGAAAGCGGCCGAGGATGAAGCCACCGAGGCTCCGTCGGATGACGCGCCCGAAGGAGGCGAGGAGAAATGAAACTCGAGGTAGTCAATCTCGATGCCGCGACTGCCGGCGAGGTCGAACTCTCGGATGAGATTTTCGGGCTCGAGCCGCGCGCGGATATCCTTCATCGGGTGGTGCGATGGCAGCTCGCCAAGCGCCAGGCAGGTACGCACAAGACCAAGAGCCGCGGCGAAACCGCGTACTCAACCAAGAAGATCTACCGCCAGAAGGGCACCGGTGGCGCGCGTCACGGTGACCGTGGTGTGGCCCAGTTCCGCAAGGGTGGCACGGCGAAGGGGCCGGTGCCGCGGAGCCATGCGCATGCTCTGCCCAAGAAGGTCCGGGCATTGGGTCTGAAACTGGCGCTCAGCTCGAAGGCGAAAACGGGCGATCTGATTGTTCTGGACGAGGCGCGCCTGGATGATCCCAAGACCGGGGTGCTCGCCCGCAAGATCGATGCGCTCGGCTGGTCCGGTGCGCTGGTGATAGACGGGGCCGAGCTCGATCAGAACTTTGCCCGAGCCGCGCGGAACCTCGAGGGATTGCAGATCATCCCGAGCCCGGGCGCGAACGTCTACGATATCCTTCGCCGCGAAAAGCTGGTCTTGACGCGCGCCGGTGTCGAGGCTCTGGAGGCACGACTGAAATGACCGATAAGGCCGCCCTCTACGATGTAATCCGAAAGCCGGTGGTCACCGAGAAGTCGACCATGGCCTCGGAGAACAATGCGCTGGTCTTCGAGGTGGACATTGCCGCCAACAAGCCCCTTATCAAGGAAGCCGTCGAGACGCTGTTCAGCGTCAAGGTCAAGGCCGTCAACACCACGATCACCAAAGGCAAGACCAAGCGGTTTCGTGGCAGGCCGGGGCAGCGCAAGGATGTGAAGAAAGCCTATGTGACCCTTGAAGAGGGCCACATGATTGACGTGACCACGGGTCTCTGAGAAGCAAGCGGAAGACAGCAAGATGGCGTTGAAATCCTATAATCCAACGACGCCGGGCCAGCGTGCGCTGGTTCTGATCGACCGTTCCGAGCTTTGGAAAGGCCGCCCGGTCAAGAGCCTCACAGAGGGTTTGACCAAGAAGGGCGGACGGAACAACACGGGACGGATCACGGCGCGCAGACGCGGCGGCGGGGCCAAACGGCTCTATCGCATCGTCGACTTCAAGCGGCGCAAATACGATGTTCCGGCAAAGGTCGAGCGCATCGAGTACGATCCCAACCGGACGGCGTTCATTGCGCTGATCAGGTACGAAGACGGCGAGCAGTCCTACATTCTCGCGCCGCAGCGCCTCGCTGTTGGCGACACCGTGATTTCCGGCGCGCGGTGTGACATCAAGCCCGGCAATGCGATGCCCTTCACGGGCATGCCCATCGGCACGATTGTGCACAATGTCGAGATGAAGGCGGGCAAAGGCGGGCAAATCGCACGCGCCGCGGGCGCCTATGTCCAGTTCGTCGGGCGCGATGGCGGGTATGCGCAGCTCCGGCTGAGTTCGGGCGAGCTGCGCCTGGTGCGCCAGGAGTGCATGGCAACCGTCGGCGCCGTGTCAAATCCGGACAACTCGAACCAGAACTTCGGCAAGGCGGGCCGGACCCGGCACAAAGGCAAACGCCCTGCGGTGCGCGGTGTCGTCATGAACCCGATCGATCACCCGCACGGGGGCGGCGAGGGTCGGACCAGCGGTGGTCGCCACCCTGTCACGCCCTGGGGCAAGCCGACCAAGGGTCATCGCACGCGCTCGAACACGTCGACAGACAAGTACATCCTGCGATCGCGTCACGCGCGCAAGAAGAAGTAAGGACACGCACCGATGCCACGATCCGTATGGAAGGGTCCGTTCGTCGACTCCTACGTGCTTAAGAAAGCCGAGAAGGTGCGCGAGTCGGGCCGCAACGAGGTCATCAAGATTTGGTCTCGCCGTTCGACCATCCTGCCGCAGTTCGTCGGTCTGACCTTCGGCGTCTACAACGGCAAGAAGCACATCCCGGTCAGCGTCTCGGAAGACATGATCGGTCACAAGTTCGGTGAGTTTTCGCCGAGCCGCACCTATTACGGCCATGCGGCCGACAAAAAAGCGAAGCGGAAGTAAACCATGGGCAAGGAAAAGAACCCACGCCGCTGTGCCGACAACGAAGCCATGGCAACGACGCGCATGCTCAAGACCAGCCCGCAGAAGCTGGGGGTGGTTGCAGAACTGATCCGCGGCAAGCCTGTGGACAAAGCGTTTGCGGCGCTGACGTTCTCCAAGCGGCGTGTCGCCGACGAGGTGAAGAAGACGCTCCAGGCAGCGGTCTCGAATGCCGAGAACAACCACGGGCTGGACGTCGATGAATTGGTGGTCGCCGAGGCGTGGGTTGGCAAGAACCTCGTGCTCAAGCGGGGGCGCCCGCGGGCGCGCGGTCGGTTCGGGCGGATACACAAACCGTTCAGCCAGATTACGATCAAGGTGCGCCAGTTAGAGGAGCAGGCCTAATGGGACAGAAGATCAATCCGGTCGGCCTGCGCCTGCAGATCAACCGCACCTGGGACAGCCGCTGGTTCGCGAACACCCGCGAGTATGGCGATCTTCTGCACGAGGATCTCCGGGTGCGCTCTTTCATCAAGCAGAGATGCAAGCAGGCTGGTGTCAGCCGGGTGGTGATTGAGCGTCCGCACAAGAAGTGCCGCGTGACGATCTACACGGCGCGTCCGGGCGTGATCATCGGAAAGAAGGGTGCGGACATCGAGAACCTGCGCCGCGAGGTGGCAAAGCTGACCGACTCCGAGCTGCATCTCAACATCGTCGAGGTGCGCCGGCCCGAGGTCGATGCCCAGCTTGTGGCGGAGAATATCTGTCAGCAGCTGGAGCGCCGCGTGAGCTTCCGCCGGGCCATGAAGCGTGCGGTGCAGAACGCCATGCGCATGGGCGCCCAGGGGGTCCGGGTGAACTGCGGCGGCCGGCTTGGTGGTGCCGAGATTGCCCGCGTGGAGTGGTACCGCGAGGGCCGTGTGCCGCTTCACACGCTGCGGGCCGACATCGACTATGCCACTGCCGAGGCGCTGACCGCCTACGGGATCATCGGCGTCAAGGTCTGGATCTTCAAGGGCGAGGTCATGGAGCACGATCCGCAGGCCCGCGACCGGCGCCACCAGGAAATGCAGGAAGGCGGCGCCCGTCCCGCGGCGCGCTGACAAGGTCTGAGCAATGCTGTCTCCGAAACGCACGAAATTCCGCAAGCAACACAAGGGGCGGATCAAGGGCGAGGCCAAAGGTGGCACCGACCTGAACTTCGGCACCTTCGGTCTGAAGGCCGTCGAGCCCGAGCGGGTGACTGCCCGCCAGATCGAGAGCGCTCGCCGCGCCATGACCCGGCACATGAAACGCCAGGGCCGCATCTGGATCCGCATCTTCCCCGATGTCCCGGTGACCCAGAAGCCAACCGAGGTGCGGATGGGCAAGGGCAAGGGCTCGGTCGAGTACTGGGCGGCCAAGGTCAAGCCCGGCAGGATCATGTTCGAGCTTGACGGCGTCGCCGAGCCTGTGGCAAGGGAGGCGCTCCGACTCGCAGCGATGAAGCTGCCGGTGAAGAGTCGGATTGTCGTCCGCGAGGATTGGTGAGATTGGGCCTGCGACCAGGCTTGCACCTGGCGCGGGTCGACACGTTTTGATGCATGATGCCGGAGGCTCTCTGGCATATCTGTCAAAGGAAGGACTGCAGCCGATGAATGCTGCCGAAATGCGCGAGAAAACCCTGGACCAGCTGCGCGAGCAGCTCGAGTCGCTGAAGAAGGAGGGCTTCAACCTCCGCTTCCAGGCGGCCACGGGGCAGCTCGAGAACACCAGCCGCATGCGCGAGGTGCGCCGTGAGGCGGCCCGTGTGAAGACCATTCTCAACGAGAAGGCCCAAGCGGCCGCGTCGGAGTAGCAAAAGATGCCGAAACGAGTGCTGCAGGGCCGGGTCGTGGGCGACCAGAACGACAAGACCGTCACGGTTCTGGTCGAGATGCGCTACACCCACCCGCTGTTCAAGAAGACCGTGCGGTCATCGAAGAAGTACCGTGCGCATGATGAGACCAATGCCCACAAGACGGGCGACTCGGTGCGGATCATCGAATGTGCGCCCCGGTCGAAAAGCAAACGCTGGGAGGTATTGGCCGAAGCCTAGGCTTTTCGGACATACCCTCCGGTTCATCGAAACCCCGGGCCCAAACAAGCAGAACAGGGCCCGCAGGTCGGGAGAACGGACATGATCCAGATGCAGTCCAACCTGGACGTCGCCGACAACTCCGGCGCGCGACGGGTTCAGTGCATCAAGGTGCTCGGCGGTGCCAAGCGCAAGTATGCAAGCGTTGGCGACATTATCGTCGTCTCCGTCAAGGAAGCGATCCCGCGTGGACGCGTTAAGAAGGGCGATGTGCGCCGCGCCGTCATTGTGCGAACGGCCAAGGAAGTGCACCGCGATGATGGTTCGTCGATCCGGTTTGACCGCAACGCGGCCGTGATCCTCAACAACAACAACGAGCCGATCGGGACCCGCATCTTCGGCCCGGTCGTACGCGAGCTGCGCGCCAAGAGCTTCATGAAGATCATCAGTCTGGCTCCGGAGGTCCTCTAGATGGCCGCGAAACTCAAGAAGGGCGATCGGGTCGTCGTGCTCGCAGGGCGCGACAAGGGCCGCGAGGGCGAGATCGAGACGGTACTGCCGAAAGAGGGGCGCGCCATTGTTACGGGCGTGAATTCGGTGATCCGACACACCCGCCAGACGCAACAGAACCAGGGCGGGCGGCTGACCAAGTCGGCGCCGATCCAGATTTCGAACCTGGCACTTGTCGATCCGAAGGAGGGTGGGCCGACCAGGGTCGGGTTCCGCTTCGAGGACGGCAAGAAAGTCCGCTTCGCCAAGAAATCCGGGGAGACGATCGATGGCTGACGGCACCCCTTACGTTCCGCGTCTGAAGACGCATTACCGCGAGACCGTCCGGTCCGCGATGAAGGAAGAGTTCGGCTACAAGAACGACATGCAGATCCCGCGGCTCGAGAAGATCGTGCTGAACATGGGGGTCGGCGAGGCCGTGGCTGACACCAAGAAGGTCAAGACCGCGCATGACGAGCTCATGCAGATTGCAGGTCAGAAACCGGTGATCACCCATGCCAAGAAGTCGATCGCGGGCTTCAAGGTGCGCGAGCAGATGCCGCTCGGCGTCAAGGTCACTCTGCGCGCCGACCGCATGTATGACTTCCTTGATCGTCTGATCACCGTGGCCATGCCGCGCATCCGCGACTTCCGGGGCGTCAAGGGCACGAGCTTCGATGGTCGCGGCAACTATGCCATGGGCATTCGCGAGCATATCGTCTTTCCCGAGATCGACTACGACAAGGTCGATGACATGCGCGGGATGGACATCATCATTTGCACAACCGCCGGCACAGATGCCGAGGCGAAGGCGCTGTTGAAGCACTTCAACATGCCCTTCCAGAACTGAGGCACAAGGAGCACCGATATGGCAAAAGTTGCGATGGTCGAGCGCCAGAAAAAGCGCACGCGGTTGGTGAGCAAGTATGCCGCGAAGCGCGCCGCGCTGAAAGAGATTGCGAAAGACGAGTCCAATTCGATGGAAGAGCGGTTCAAGGCGCGTCTCAAGCTCGCCAAGCTGCCGCGCAACTCGGCGCCCACCCGGCTCAACAACCGCTGCGAAGTGTCTGGCCGCCCGCGCGCCTACTACCGCAAGCTCAAGATGAGCCGCATCGCGCTGAGGGACCTCGCCTCGTTCGGGCAGGTTCCTGGCATGGTCAAGTCGAGCTGGTGAGGGACAGAGTATGAACGATCCCCTGGGCGATATGCTGACCCGGATCCGCAACGCCGCGATGCGCAACAAGGTCGTTGTGCAGACCCCGGCCTCTAAGTTGCGCGGTTGGGTTTTGGATGTGCTGGCCGACGAGGGCTACATCCGCGGTTATGAGAAGACCACCAACAACAGCGGTCAACCGCAGTTCGAGATCGCGTTGAAGTACTTCGAAGGCAAACCGGCGATCCGCGAGCTCAAGCGCGTGTCGAAACCGGGCCGCCGCGTGTACTCGGGCGTCAAGGAGGTGCCGCAGGTTCGCAACGGGCTGGGTGTCTCGATCGTCTCGACGCCGAAGGGTGTGATGTCAGATTCACGCGCGCGCGCCGAGAACGTCGGTGGCGAAGTGCTCTGCCAGGTATTCTGAGGGGCATCGGATCATGTCACGTATCGGAAAACGACCCGTCGAAGCGCCCAAGGGCGTCGAATTCAAGGTCTCCGGCCAGACCGTCGAGGCGAAGGGGCCGAAAGGTGTGCGCACCTTCACGGCGACCGACGATGTCGACATTGTGCTCGATGGCAACACGCTCACCGTGAAGCCGCGCGGCATGTCCAAGCGCGCGCGCCAGCAGTGGGGCATGACCCGCACGATGGTCGCAAACATCGCGGCGGGTGTGTCCGAGGGGTTCAAGAAGGAGCTTGAGATCACCGGCGTCGGTTATCGCGCGCAGGTTCAGGGCAAGACGTTGAAGATGGCGCTCGGCTACAGCCACGACGTCGAGTTCGCGATCCCGGACGGCATCGAGGTCAAGTGCGCCAAGCCGACCGAGATCGAGATCACCGGCATCGACCAGCAGCTCGTCGGCGAGACGGCAGCGAAGATCCGCAAATGGCGTGCGCCCGAGCCGTTCAAGGGCAAGGGCATCAAGTACAAGGGCGAATACATCTTCCGCAAGGAAGGGAAGAAGAAGTAGGGGACGCGAGAGATGGCGAATTCAAAGCGGGAATTGTTCCAGCGGCGCCGGTTGCGTGTCCGCAACAAGCTGCGCAAGTCCGCGCGCGGCCGGCTCAGGATGAGTGTGTTCCGCTCATCCAAAAACATCTCTGTGCAGATCATCGACGATGTGCGTGGCGTGACGATCGCCTCCGCTTCGTCGCTGGAGAAAGCGCTGGGTGTCGTGGGCAAAAACAATGTCGAGGCCGCGAGCAAGATCGGCAGTGCGATTGCCGAGCGTGCCAAGGCCAAGGAAGTGACCGAGGTCTACTTCGATCGCGGCGGATATCTTTTCCACGGCAAGCTCAAAGCGCTTGCCGATGCCGCCCGTGAGGGCGGTCTGAAGTTCTGAGGAGACAAGAATGGCTGAACGTGAAGGAGGCCGCGGCCGGCGCGATCGCCGGGACCGGGACGATGATCGGGAGCCGGAGTTTGCCGACCGCCTGGTCGCTATCAACCGTGTCTCCAAGACCGTGAAGGGCGGCAAGCGCTTCGGGTTTGCGGCGCTTGTGGTTGTCGGTGACCAGAAAGGCCGTGTGGGTTTCGGCTCGGGCAAGGCCAAAGAGGTTCCCGAGGCGATCCGCAAGGCGACCGAAGAGGCCAAGCGCTCGATGATCCGCGTACCGCTTCGGGAGGGACGCACACTGCATCACGACATCCCGGGTCGCTGGGGTGCGGGCAAGGTGATCATGCGCTCGGCACCTGCCGGAACCGGGATCATCGCAGGCGGCCCGATGCGTGCCGTGTTCGAGATGCTGGGTGTCCAGGATGTCGTCGCCAAGTCCATCGGCAGCCAGAACCCCTACAACATGATCCGGGCGACGTTCGACGGATTGTCGGGCGAGAACTCACCGCGCATGGTGGCGGCGCGCCGAGGCAAGAAAGTGTCCGACATTCTGCCGGCTCGCGAGCCGCAGCCGGCACCTGTTGAAGCGACGGCCGAGTAGCGGAGAGGAACCATGGCAAAGACCATCGTCGTCCGTCAGATCGGCAGCCCGATCCGCCGCCCCGAAGTCCAGCGCAAGACGCTCATCGGACTGGGGCTGAACAAGATGCACAAGACCCGCGAGCTGGAGGACACGCCCTCCGTGCGCGGGATGGTGGCAAAGATCCCCCATCTGGTGGAGATCGTCGAGGAGCGGGGCTGAGCCCTGCGCCGGGCGGTCGCCCGGTTTGAGCCGTGGTCGCGGGGAATGACGCAACGCCCCGTGTTTCCGGCAGAGGAGATGCGTCATGAAGCTGAACGAACTGCGAGACAATCCGGGCGCGTCCCGCACGAAGAAGCGGCTTGGCCGCGGACCGGGCTCGGGCAAGGGCAAGACCGCCGGGCGCGGCATCAAGGGGCAGACCTCTCGTTCGGGTGTCGCCATCAAGGGCTTCGAGGGCGGGCAGATGCCGCTCCACCGGCGCCTGCCGAAGCGTGGCTTCAACAACATTTTCCGCAAGAACTTCGCGGTGGTGAACCTTGGCAACATCCAGAGCTTCATCGACGCGGGCAAGCTCGATCCATCGCAGCCCATCGACGAGGCGGCGTTGCTCGCGTCCGGTCTCGTGCGGCGCGTGCGCGATGGTGTGCGGGTGCTTGGCAAGGGTGAGATCACAACGGATGGTCTGACCATCTCCGTGACCGGCGCGTCGAAATCCGCGATCGAGGCTGTTGCGGCGAAAGGCGGGTCACTCAATGTTGCCCAGAAGGCGGAAGCTTCTGCAGATGGGTAGCGCTCGCGCCCCGAAGTGATTAACTGACACCGCGGGGCCGTCCCGCGGCCGTCTCTCGAGGAGAAGCGCATGGCATCCGCAGCTGAACAGCTCGCCGCCAACATGAGCTGGAGCGCCTTTGGCAAGGCCAAGGACCTTCAGAACCGCATTCTCTTCACGCTCGGACTGCTGATCATCTACCGTCTGGGAACGTTCATTCCGATGCCCGGCATCGACACCGAGCAGCTCCGCATCTTCATCGAGCAGACCCAGGGTGGCATCATCGGGATTTTCTCGATGTTCACCGGTGGCGCGGTCAGTCGAATGGCGATTTTCGCCCTTGGGATCATGCCCTACATCTCTGCATCGATCATCATGCAGCTCGCGACGTCGATGGTGCCGTCGCTGGAGCAGCTGAAGAAGGAAGGCGAGGCCGGACGCAAGAAAATCAACCAGTACACGCGCTACGGTACGGTGCTGCTCTCGGTGGTCCAGGCCTACGGCATTGCCGTCGGGCTCGAGGGACAGGGCATGGCGGTGGAGCCGGGGGCGTTCTTCCGTGCCTCAACCGTGATCACCCTCGTTGGCGGTACCATGTTCCTGATGTGGCTGGGCGAGCAGATCACGGCGCGTGGTGTCGGGAACGGTATCTCGCTCATCATCTTCGTGGGCATCGTGGCGGAACTGCCGGGCGCGCTGGCACAGTTCTTCGAGCTCGGCCGGACCGGTCAGCTGGCGACGCCGGCCATTCTCGGCATCATCTTCATGGCTGTGGCGGTGATCTACGGCGTCGTCTACGTCGAGCGTGCGCAGCGTCGGATCCTGATCCAGTATCCAAAACGTCAGGTCGGCAATCGCATGTACGGGGGCGAGAACTCGCATCTGCCGCTCAAGATCAACACGGCGGGCGTGATCCCGCCGATCTTCGCCTCCTCCCTCCTATTGCTGCCCACGACGATCGCGACCTTCTCTGCCCAATCGGGCGATGCGGGCTGGCTGGGCTCGGTTGCCGCTCTCCTGGGTCATGGACAGCCGTTGTTCCTGGTGGCATTCGCCGCCCTGATTGCGTTCTTCGTGTTCTTCTACACCGCCGTGGTGTTCAACCCGGACGACGTGGCCGAGAACCTCAAGAAGCATGGCGGCTTCGTGCCCGGGATACGACCGGGCAAACGCACGGCAGAGTATCTCGACTATGTGCTGACACGGCTCTCAGTGGTTGGTGCGATCTATCTGGTGATTGTCTGTCTGTTGCCGGAGCTGCTGATCGCCGAGGTCGGTGTGCCGTTCTATTTCGGCGGGACATCGCTTCTGATCGTGGTGTCGGTGACGATGGACACGATCACACAAGTGCAGAGCCACCTGTTGGCTCACCAGTACCAGGGACTGATCGAGAAATCTAAGATCCGCGGAAAGCGGCGCTGACGGCGAAGGGGAGACGCCGATGAACATTATCTTGCTTGGCCCGCCAGGGGCGGGAAAGGGAACACAGGCGCGCATCCTTGTTGAGCGCCGGTCACTGGTCCAGCTATCGACAGGTGACATGCTGCGGGCGGCCGTTGCGGCTCAGACCGAGGTTGGCAAGAAAGCGGACGCCGTGATGAAGGCAGGGGGCCTCGTCTCGGACGAAATCGTCGTCGGGGTTGTCAGCGACCGGTTGGACGAGCCTGACGTGAAGGCGGGGGTGATCTTCGACGGATTTCCTCGGACGACCCCGCAGGCTGAAGCGCTCGACCAGATGCTTCCGGAAAAGTCGATGAATCTCGATGCCGTGATCAACATCGAGGTCGACGACGAAGCCATGATCGCCCGGATTTCGGGACGCTTCACCTGTGCGAACTGCGGCGAAGGCTATCACGACGTGGACAAGAAACCCGCCGTGGATGGCGTTTGCGACAAGTGCGGCGCGACAGAGTTCAAGCGCCGCAAGGACGACAATCCTGAAACCGTGCGTGCGCGCCTCGTCGAGTATCACGAGGAGACAGCCCCGCTGATCGCCTACTACAGCGCCAGCGGAAAGCTGAAGTCGGTGGATGGGATGGCCCACATAGATGATGTTACTGCCGCGATCCAGGATGCGCTCGGTGCGTCCTGAGGGGGTGAGGCAAAAAAAGCTTGACAAAACGGAAGCGTCACAGCTGTAGGCACTTGACGGCTCTCGGGCCGCGTCTATAGTGCGCGCTTCCCAACGTGATCGACTCGCGTCGGTGTGCGGCGACTGAAGCTCTTGGACGAAAGCCCCAGGGCGCAATACCGACGAACTGAGAAATGCACCTCGCCATGGGCGAGACCTAGGACGGAGCGAAGCAGTGGCGCGCATTGCCGGTGTAAACATCCCGACGAACAAGCGAGTGCACATTGCGCTCACCTACATCCATGGGATCGGACGGTCCTCTGCGATCCAGGTCTGTGAGGCTGCAGGCGTGGCCGAGGACCGCAGGGTCAACGAACTGTCCGATGCCGAGCTGCTGGCGATCCGCGAGTACATCGACGGCAATCTGATGGTCGAAGGCGATCTGCGCCGCGAGCGTGCTGTGAACATCAAACGGTTGATGGACCTGGGCTGCTACCGGGGCCTGCGCCATCGTCGCGGCCTGCCGGTGCGCGGTCAGCGGACGCACACCAATGCCCGGACACGCAAGGGCCCGGCCAGGCCGATTGCCGGCAAGAAGAAGTAGGAGAACGCCGGAATGGCACGCGAAAGACGCGCAGCGCCCAAGCGCAAGGAACGCAAGAACATCACGTCTGGGGTGGCCCACGTGATTTCTTCGTTCAACAACACGATCATCACGATCGCCGATGTGCAGGGCAATGCAATTGCCTGGTCGTCCGCCGGCCACATGGGCTTCAAGGGGTCGCGCAAATCGACACCTTATGCCGCCCAGGTCGCTGCCGAGGATGCCGGCAAGAAGGCACAGGAACACGGCATGCGCACGCTCGAGGTGATGGTGCAGGGGCCGGGCTCGGGCCGCGAGTCAGCACTGCGCGCGCTCCAGACCGTCGGCTTTTCCATCACCGCGATCCGCGACGTGACGCCGATTGCGCACAATGGATGCCGACCACCGAAGCGTCGGCGGGTCTGAACCGGCATCGATGGGGGTATGAAGCCTGTCGCGTCGTGGCGGGCTTCTCATGCGTTTCCTCGGGTGCGTTTGGGCTCTGGATCAGCCCGGCGCGAGCATGGAGGATGACCGATGATCCACAGAAACTGGCAAGAACTTATTAAGCCGACATCGCTCGAGTTTTCATCGAGCAATGATCCCGAGCGGCGTGCCACCGCAATCGCGGAACCGCTAGAGCGCGGGTTCGGCCTCACGCTGGGCAATGCGTTGCGCCGCGTTCTGCTGTCGTCGCTGCAGGGTGCGGCTGTGACGGCAGTACAGATTGACGGTGTGCTGCACGAGTTTTCCTCGGTGACCGGGGTGCGCGAGGACGTAACGGACATCGTTCTCAACCTGAAAGGTGTGGCGGTCCGTATGGACAACGAAGGCACCAAACGCCTGACGCTGTCGGCGACGGGCCCGGGTGAGGTCACGGCGGCGGACATCGCCGAGATCGCCGGTGTCAGCATCATCAACAAGCAGCATGTGATCTGTCACCTGGACGAAGGTGCCAGCGTTCACATGGAACTGACCGTCGGCACCGGCAAAGGATATGTCGCGGCGGACAAGAACCGGCCAGAAGATGCGCCGATCGGCTTCATTCCGATCGACGCGCTCTACTCGCCGGTCAAGCGTGTGAGCTACAAGGTGGACCCGACCCGCGAGGGTCAGGTGCTCGACTATGACAAGCTCTCGATCTCGGTCGAGACAGACGGGACACTGAGCCCGGACGACTCGCTGGCCTACGCTGCGCGAATTCTCCAGGATCAGCTTCAGACCTTCATCAACTTCGAAGAGCCGAAGGAGGCTGGGCGCTCGGACGACGAGGACTCTCTCGAGTTCAATCCGCTGCTGCTTAAAAAGGTCGACGAACTGGAACTCTCGGTACGCTCAGCCAATTGTCTGAAGAACGACAATATAGTGTACATCGGGGATCTCATCCAGAAAACCGAGGCGGAGATGCTTCGCACGCCGAACTTCGGCCGGAAGTCACTGAACGAGATCAAGGAGGTGCTGAGCACCATGGGTCTGCATCTCGGCATGGACGTGCCGGACTGGCCCCCCGATAACATCGAAGACCTCGCCAAGAAGTTTGAGGATCATTTCTGAGGCGGGGTTTTCCCCGCCAACGACCCGGGCGATCCGCCCCAAGGAGGCCACCGCCAGATGTGGCCGGACAAAGTATAAATGTAAAGGAGACAACCGATGCGCCACGGAAATGGCAAACGCAAGCTCAACCGCACCGCCGAGCATCGCAAGGCGATGTTCGCCAATATGGCTTGCTCGCTTATCGAACACGAGCAAATCAAGACCACGCTCCCGAAGGCCAAAGAGCTTCGCTCGGTCGTTGACAAGCTGATCACCTTGGGCAAGCGCGGCGACCTGCATGCACGACGCCAGGCACTGGCCTCGATGCGCCAGGAACCCGCCGTCAAGAAGCTGTTCGACGTGCTGGGCGAGCGCTACAAAGACCGCCCGGGCGGCTACACCCGTGTTCTGAAGGCCGGATTCCGCTATGGCGACATGGCGCCGATGGCCATCATCGAGCTGGTCGATCGCGATCCGGACGCAAAAGGTGCGGCCGATCGCGAGCGCGTTGCCTCCGAGGAAGCCTTCGCCGAAGAGTAGGCGCCCTACAGCTCTGCGTAACGGTACTTGGCCGTTGGTGCGGTTGCGCCTAGATTTGGGGCATCCATCACCGCGTGAGGAGGTGCTCTGTGCTTTGCAGGCTGCTGTTTGGTGTGATCGTCCTCGCGGCCGCCGGTTGCACATCGGTGGGCGCGCAAGTCACCGGAAAATCTCCGGAACTGATCGAGGCGACGTCTGTTCCACAAACCCGTGAGCAGATCACGCTGAGTTTTTCCCCCGTGGTGCGCAAGGCGGCGCCGGCGGTTGTCAACATTTATACCCGGAAGATCGTCGAGCGTCGGGCGAGCCCTTTTGCCGGAGATCCGTTCTTCGAGCGATTTTTTCGTGAGATGTTCCCCGGCGCCAAGCGCGGCAGTCAGCGGATCGAGAACTCGCTCGGCTCGGGGGTGATCGTCGATCCGTCCGGCATTGTCGTCTCGAACCACCATGTGATCGCTGGCGCGGACGAGATCACCGTCGTTTTGCAGGACCGGCGCGAATACGATGGTGAGGTGATTTTTGCCGACGAAGCTTCCGACTTGGCAGTGATGCAGCTTGATGATGCTGGCGGTTTGCCTGTGCTCGAACTGCGCGACAGCAATACGCTCGAGGTGGGGGATTTGGTGCTGGCGATCGGCAATCCCTTTGGGGTCGGACAAACCGTGACGAGCGGGATCATCTCGGGGCTTGCGCGGAGCGGAGGCAGGCAGAGCGCGGGGCTTTTCATTCAGACGGATGCGGCGATCAATCCGGGCAACTCAGGCGGTGCACTGGTGGACATGGGGGGGCGCTTGGTGGGTGTGAATACCGCGATCCTCAGTCGCTCTGGCGGATCGAATGGGATTGGATTTGCCGTGCCGGCCGATCTTGTCGCGCGTGTGATCAACTCGGCGCGTGAAGGACTGAGCGAGTTGCAGCGCCCTTGGCTCGGGATCGAGACCCAGACTGTCGATGGTGATCTTGCTGCGGCCCTCGGACTTGCGGTGCCGGAAGGCGTGCTGATCGAGGCCCTCCATCCTGACAGTCCGATTGCTCTGGCTGGATTGAAGCGCGGCGATGTGATTGTTGCCCTCGGAGACGATCCGGTGAACAGCCAGCAGGAACTCGACTTCCGTGCCGCCACACGCGGTATCGGTGAGCAGGTCGGCGTGAGCTATCTCAACAACGGCTCGGAACGTGAAGCCCGGATTGCGCTGATGGAGGCACCTGAGCGTCCGACCCGAGACGCGACCACGCTGGGCCGAACCGACGGCCTTCCGGGACTTAGCATCGTGAACATCAATCCGCGTGTGATCGAGGAGACCGGGCTGCCGATCGCGTCAACCGGCGTTCTCGTCACGCGGACACAGGGTCCCGCGCGGCGGGTCGGTCTGCGGCCGGGCGATATCTTGCGTGAAGTCGATGGGCAGAAGATCGAGGATGTCGCCACGCTAACCGCGATCCTAGGGGCAACATCGGGCGATGTCTTGATTGACGTCGAGCGAAAAGGGCGGCGCGGCCAGGTGCGCTATCGCCGCTGACGGTGACCGATCTGTTTGACATCGAGCCCAATCAGGTGGCAGGGCCGCAACCGCTTGCAGATCGCCTGAGGCCATCGTCGCTCACTGACGTGGTGGGCCAGGACCATCTTTTGGCGGCCGACGGGCCGCTCGGTGCGATGATCGCAGCGGGCAAGCTCAGCTCGCTCATTCTCTGGGGTCCACCCGGGGTGGGGAAGACGACCATTGCACGTTTGCTGGCAGACGCCACTGACCTTGCGTTTGAGCAGATCAGCGCGATCTTCAGCGGTGTGGCAGATCTCAAGAAGGTCTTTGAATCGGCGCATCTGCGGCACACCAATGGACGGGGGACGCTGCTGTTCGTCGACGAGATCCACCGCTTCAACAAGGCACAGCAAGATGGCTTTCTTCCGCACATGGAGCGGGGCACGATTGTTCTGGTGGGTGCCACGACTGAGAATCCTTCGTTCGAACTCAATGCGGCTCTGCTCAGCCGCGCTCAGGTTCTTCGGCTTCGCCGCCTCGAACTGCCCGATCTAGAGCGCCTGCTCGAGCGTGCCGAGATGCTTGAAGGTGGGTTGCCGCTGGACAAGGAAGGCCGCGCAGCCCTGATCGAGATGGCGGATGGGGATGGCCGCACGTTGCTAAACCTTGTCGAGCAGATTCAGCAACTCGGCGAGGGGCCGTTCAGCACTGCCGACCTCGCGCGCCGTCTCAATCGTCGAGCGCCCGTCTACGACAAAAGCGGTGACGGACACTACGGCTTGATTTCGGCGCTTCACAAGTCTGTTCGCGGTTCGGATCCCGACGCCTCGCTATTCTGGTTCGCACGCATGCTGGAAGCTGGTGAGGACCCTCGCTATCTCGCACGCCGTGTCACGCGAATGGCGATTGAAGATGTAGGCCTCGCAGACCCTGCAGCGATGCGCCATTGTCTCGACGCATGGGACGTGTTCGAGCGGCTTGGCTCGCCCGAGGGAGAGTTGGCGATCGCGGAAGCGGTCATCTATCTCGCGCTCGCCCCGAAGTCCAATGCCGCCTACAAAGCCTATGGTTCTGCGCGGGCCGCGGCGCGCAGGACCGGCTCGGCTTCACCGCCTGAACACATTCTGAACGCACCCACCAAGCTGATGAAGGAGCAGGGTTTCGGCGACGGATACGCTTATGATCACGATGCACCGGATGGCTTTTCAGGGCAGAACTACTTCCCGGACGGGATGGGCCGCGAAGAATTCTATCTGCCGGTCGAGCGTGGATTTGAGCGAGATCTCGGAAAACGTCTCTCGTACTTTCAGCGATTGCGCACCAAGCGGGAAGCGGAATGATGGAGAAAATCGCCATGGTGGCGCTGGGGGGAGCAATCGGTGCGGTGCTGCGTGTGCAGGCCGCCGGATTGGTCGGGCGGCTGGTTGGCGGAGGGCATTGGGGCACGTTTTTTGTGAATGTGGCCGGCTCGTTCCTGATGGGTGTTCTGGCGGTCGCCATGATTGAAAGATTTCCGGGCAGTTGGGGACGCTTCGCGCCATTTGTGATGACCGGTGTGTTGGGCGGCTTTACGACCTTTTCCGCGTTCTCTCTGGACGTGTTTGCGCTTATCGAGCGGGGTCGATTGTGGGAAGCTGCTGTCTACACAGGCGGGTCTGTTGCGCTGTCGGTGCTCGCTCTGTTCGCGGGTTTCACCATCGCGCGCGCAGCACTCTGAGTGTGAACCTTGTCCGGAGTGCAGCAAATCACTTTGGGTGCCGATGAGGCCGAACAGCGGCTCGATCGGTGGTTGCGACGGCGGTTTCCAAGCCTTGCACAAGGACAGATTGAGCGCTTGTGCAGAAAGGGGGCGGTTAGGGTCGATGGTGCGCGCGTGCGCGCTGCGACACGTATCGCGCCTGGTCAAACGGTACGCGTTCCGCCGTTGCCTGAGAGAACTGACACCGGTGGGCCGGTCGATCCGCCTGCGCCCAACACCGAATGGCTCGAGCGATTGCACAGCGCAATTCTATTCCGCGACGACGATCTTCTGGTGCTCAACAAGCCGGCAGGACTGGCGGTGCAAGGGGGAACCGCTCAACGCATCCATCTAGGTGCGATGCTGAGTGAATTGCGCTTTGGAAACTCCGAAAAGCCGCGACTGATCCACCGACTCGATAAGGATACGTCCGGGCTTCTTGTACTTGCACGGAATGGCGCAGCCGCAGCCAGCCTTGGGAGGTTGTTTCGCTCGCGCGACGTCGAGAAAATCTACGTCGCGGCCGTCGCGGGTCGACCTCAACCGCCGGCAGGTACCATTCGGTACGGCTTGCTAAAGACTGGCGCTGCTGGGGGAGAGCGGATGCAAACGCTCCATCCCGACGATGTGCACGACACGGTAGGTGCACGCGCGGCCGTCACCGATTTCCGCGTCATTGAACAAAGTGGCAAGCGCGCGGCGTTCGTGTTGCTGCGCCCACGCACGGGGCGTACGCACCAGTTGCGTGCACATATGGCTGCGATCGGTTGTCCGATCGCCGGCGACGGGAAGTATGGCGGGCGTGGTCAAGAGAACTTTGGTGATGGCTGGGGTGCAGCTTTGGGCGGGGGGCTGAGCCGGAAACTCCACCTGCACGCCCTTCGATTAAACTTTCGACATCCTCGTTCAGGTTTGCCTGTTCGGTTCGAGGCTCCACTTCCAGATCATATGGAGCGGACATGGCAAGTCTTCGGATGGAGCGTGGCTGACTTGATTGAGGAACCGTTTGCCTGAACTTTTCAGCATCCGAACTATTGGACTACGAGCTCAGCGTGAAGAGCCCCAGCAGTTTTTAGAGCCTTTAGTATGTCGATCATGTCGCGCGGACCTACGCCAAGTGCATTCAGCCCTTCAACAAGATCCGCCAAAGTAACATTCTCTTCGACCAGAGCGAGGCGGTTTTCGTCCCCTTCGTCAATTTCTATTCCGGTGCGGGGTAGGACAATACTCTCGCCTTCCGCAAAGGGATTGGGTTGCACTGCGATAGGCGTTTCGTTTACCCGGATTGTCAAGTTGCCTTGGCTGATTGCAACCTCGCTGATGCGAACATTCGACCCCAGAACAATTGTTCCTGAGCGTTGATCAACAACAACACGAGCTTTGATCGATGGACGCACTTCCAGGTTTTCAATTCTTGCGATCATTCTGGCGGCTGGAACTGTACCATCTCCGAGATCCAAGCTGACCGTTCCCGAGTCCGTCATCGTCGCGACAGCTACTCCCAGTGCGTCGTTTATTGCGGTTTCGATTCGGACCGCGGTCGTGAAGTCAGGCTCCCGAAGAGCAAGACGAACGCGATCAAGTGAATTCAGGGCAAACGGAATTTCTCTCTCCACTCTCGCCCCACCCGGGATGGAACCCGATGTTGGTACTCCGATTTGCGTTGCTGCTCCGTCACCTGCCGCGTTGATGCCGCCTGCGAGGATCGGGCCTTGTGCCACAGCGTAAATTTCCCCGTCCGCAGCATTGAGCGGGGTCATTATCAAAGTGCCACCAAGGAGATTGTCGGCATCTCCTATTGCTGACACTGTTACATCAACCCGACTCCCTGAGCGCACGAAGGGTGGCATTGTCGATGTCACCACAACGGCTGCGACGTTCTGTGGCCGCAATGCCTCATCGCGAACATTGACGCCAAGACGTTCAAGGAGGTTGGTAAGTGCTTCCTCGGTGAATGGGGAATTGCGGAAGCTATCGCCGGAGCCGTTGAGGCCAACTACAAGACCGTAGCCGACCAAATCATTGCCGCGTACTCCCTCGAACTCTACGAGGTCCTTTATTCTTGGCGATGCTGAAAGTGCTGACGCCACTAGAGCTGCAAGCAAGAATATCAGTCCTCGAAGCATACTGCTTCTCCGATTCACTAATCGAAAGGTTAGATAAAGTTGGCCAGCGAGAGACGTGCGAGTCTAGCTGTCGTCGAGAAGGCGGTCTCAAGTTGGGTTTCTATTTCTGTGAGTGACAAAGTTGTCTCAAAAGAGTCAGCTGCCGACAGCTCGTTAAATGAAAGTGAGAAAGTCGCTTCAGCGGCTATGTTGCGTGCCTTCGCGTTGGCAATGCGTTCTTCTGCCGTCCCGAGTCGTCCTTGGGTCTCAACCAAGCTTGAGATTGCGTTCCGCAGGCCAGCAGACGCCAGCTCGGCCAGCTCGCGGCGCTGATCGTTCGGTATGGCATTCGTCGGATCGTTTGACGCTGCCAGGACGGCTACATTGAAGGTTAAATCGCGAAAAGGTGTCTCATCTGCCTTCACCCCATAGTTAACTCGTTCCCCCGGCGCCACTTCCGTCAGTGGAGGTTCACCCGCTCCACCAACGTAAAACGTCGTTTCATAGAGGCCGCCCGCATTCAGAAACTCGTCTTGGAGCGCGCTGTACGCTGAGTCAGCGTCAGCTTGGCCCTCAAGAAAGGGAACTGAGTTTACTAATATCTCATCACCTTCTACTATGGAGCTTCCGCCTGCATCATCGCCTGCAAATAGTGATCTGCCAGCATACTCCACATTTAGAGCCGCAACCACACTCTGAAGCTCTTGTTGTGCTTGGGAGGAGATAACCCGGAAGTTCGAATCGGTTCCGTTTGTAAGTAACGTGTTGACTTGATTTGAGATCAGTTCAGCAGATTGAATCATGGAGCTAAGCGCATTCTGCATTGTACTGGCTCGGCCTTCACTCAGTGCAATGTTGTCTGCGTAATCATTCAAGTCTGCGATTGACTTCTCGATTTGCAGCAGCTCGTTCACGCGTCCGTTCAGCGCGCGTGTCGGATCACTAAGCCTTCCTGTAATGAGGGCTTCTCTTTCTTCGTCCGATCGCGCACGAAGATCCGCCACGAGAGAACGTATCAGCGATTGGCGAGGTTGGGCTGGGAAGCCGAACTCTGGCATGAGTTAGATCTCCATCAGTTCATCAAGCATCCGAGTTGCAGCTTGTATGACTTGTACATTTGCAGCGTTGGCTTGCTCGATCAGGATCAAGTTTTGAAGTTCTTGATCAGAATCAACCCCGATCTCATTTGCCTCGCTGAGGGACAGTGTTTCGCGTGCGCTGGCGAGACCGACAGCTTCGCTTTCGGCGGAAACGCGTGCGATTCCTGTTAGTTCGACGACGCCTGATGTCATTTCGCTCAGCGAGAGGTTGCCACTCAATCCAGGAATCGAGCCAGCAGGACGCAGCACTCCTAGAGCATCAAGCATTGCACGCGGCAATGTATCTGACGTGACAGGGCCGGGACCGGCGGCCAGCAGGCCATCACGAAGAAGGCTCGGGTCGCCTCCCTGGGATGGATCTACAAGTACATTGAGGCCAATTCGGCCTGCTAGTCCCTCTATCGCCGTCGGATCGAATACCCCACCGTCATCAGTGAACAGCCCGGGACTGCCGACCGCCAGCGTCGGATCAACAGCCGGGTCTTCAAATCGCTGAACCAATTCTGCGGCAATTTGATCAACTCGTGCGTTGAGGTCCGTTGCAACTTCATCCCGAATCTCGAAATGACCGGAGAGCGCACCGCCTGAAATCCTCTGGGGATGATCGCTGCCTGGCGTGATGTCGATCCCGTGTAGAGATAGGCCGGATAGTGCGCCGCCGCCCGCTGGATCATAGATCATCGGAGCGGTTATGGTCGGGCTTCGTGTGAACTCGATCTGGCTGGCTGTCGACTCAACCAGCGAAAGTCCCTCTGCGGTCGTCAGATGGACCACATTGTTGTCTCGTTGATGTACCCGGACCGGGATATGTGCCGAAACTTCGTCAATCAATCGCTCACGCTGGTCTATAAGACCTGCTACGTCGCGACCACCTGCTGACAAAAACTGGATCTTTCGGTTTACCCTCACGATCTCCTCAAGATTAGAGTTCACAACGTCGACGCCAGCCGCAATCTCGCGATCTGCAATCTCTCGTGCACGAGCGGTTGCTGAGGAAATGTCGTTGAACTTGAGGGCAAGCGCGGCAGCGGAATCTGCCGCCTGTGCCTGTCTGGGCTGCAGCTCCGGTGACTCAGCAAGGTTCCGGAGTGCGCTTTCGAAGCTTTCGAGCCTGTCGAAGAGACCCTGATCACCTCCTGCCTCCCCGAGCGCGGCGCCGAGATCTGCAAGTGCACTTGCGGTTACGTCTGCAGCTGCAGCTTCACTGTCTGCCTGACGCCGAGCAGCGGTCAGATCGGGCGAGATTGCCCGATTGACGCTGTTTACCGAAACGCCGGCACCGCGACCATTCAGCACCAGTGAACCCAACTCAACGGACTGTCGTCCATACCCTTCGGTGAGGGCGTTCGCCAGATTGTTCGATGTGATGTCAGTCTTGCGGCCCATTGCGGTCAGGCCGCTCAGTGCATGGGAGAGGGCGTTTGAGATGCTCATGGTTTACTTTTCCCGTAGCGCTAACCTAAGGCCTTAGCGTTTGAGGTTGGTTGTCTCTTGAAGCATCTCGTCGACGGTACGAATTACCGTTGCGTTCGATGAGAACGCACGCTGTGTTACGATCATGTTCGTGAGCTCCTCAGCTACGTCAACGGTACTCTGCTGCAGGGCGAATCCCTGGATTCCACCTGCGGGCCCATCTCCAGCATCAAAGAAGAACAGAGAACCGCTGTCCTGGCTGAGCTCGAACGCCTGGTTTGAAACTGCGGTCAATCCGTTGGGGTTAGGCACCGTGGCGAGTGGGACTTGGAAGAGAGAGCGCCGCTGGCCCGTGTCATACACACCGATCAGGAAGCCCGCCTCATCGATCTCCAATGACGCAAGATTGCCCGCCGGGGCTCCGTTCTTGCTGAGACCGTTGGGCGTAAATGGTGCAGCGAGCTGACTTAGGCCAGCTCCGCTTCCGGCAACCGCTTGAACTTGAACGTCAATGGGGCCATCCGGAACGTTGATCGTCACCTGACCGGTCGTGCCGTCAAAGGTTGCAGGTGTTCCCAGTGCGGCGTTCGCGGCCGTCGAGGTGACGGACAAGACACTTCCTGCTCCTGCGCGCGACCCATCAAAGACCACATCGAACTCACCGACTAGGCCAGCGGCAGCAGTCGTAGCGCTATCGAAAAACTGTATGGTCCAGGTGTTGGAAGCACCTGTCGCAGGCACCTGCGGTGTGTAGACGATTCGGAGTTGTTCTCCACGACCGATCGCATCGAAGTACTCGATGGGCGATTCGATCGCTGTGCCCGCTGCACCGGCTGCGGTTTCTTCCGCCGGGAGGTTCACGCCGAGGTCGATTGCTGTCGTGGAGTCAGCCGCTGTCAAGAAAGCTGAAAGGCGCACTGGCTCGAGCGACGACGGACTGTCCCGCGAAACTGCCGTGAGGAGCGAGCCGTCGGCGTTCGTTGGCCAGCCGGTGAGTGCGAGCCCACCGGGGGTTACGAGAACTCCGTCTTCATTCTGGCGGAAGGAACCTGTTGCGGTCAACAGAAACGGACGCTGTCCGCCTGATTGATCGACGGCTCCGATCGGCGTGACGGGAATAAGACCTGATCCGGCAACCGCGATGTCCGTGGCGCTGCTCGAACTGATGAGCGCGCCCGCGCTTGCCACATCGCGAAAGGTGTTTACGCGGACCCCACCGGCGGTGAACGTACCCGGGGTTGACGAAGTCACGAGGCTTGAGAAATCTGCATCGGCCCTGCGATAGCCATCCGTGTTCGAGTTCGCAATGTTGTCGGAGATAACCGCTAGCCGCGTGGAGTTTGCGCCGAGACCTGCAACGCCGGCGTTCAACGAAGATGACAAGCTCATACCGTAACCTCTTCTGATGTTCGAAGCACTGTCCGTTTGACCCATGCATCGCAGAGGGGCCTTAAATGAGCCCTAACGGCCCGGTTCTTGACGTAAAAGTTTGATCGCGATGCGTCTGTTTTGCGGTGCAAGCGGATCGTCCGTGAGCGGCTCTGTCGCAGCTTTGCCTGTTACCCGCACGATCCGCTCGGAGGACATACCTTGGGCGATCAACAGACGCCGAGCAGCGTTCGCCCGGTCGCTGCTGAGCTCCCAGTTGGTGTAGTCTCCAGAGCGACCGAAGGGGTGTGCGTCGGTGTGCCCGACGATCGCCAGGGGGTTCGCGGTTTCGGCTAGGACCGGAACGATGATGTCCACCAATTGCTCCAGCACTTTTGATGGGCGAGCGACGCCGCTGTCGAAAAGCGGTTCTCCGTCTTGGTCGACGATCTCAATGACCAATCCCTCGGGCGTCACGCGCAATGAAAAGTGCGAGAGGAGCGACCCGTCACCGATCTGCTCGATTTCTGAGTTCAGGACCCGTTCAAGCTGTTTGAGTTGCTCTGCGTCCGCTTCGCCTTGCTTCACCGCGCGCTGCGCGGCTTCAATGGCATCGGCATCAAGCTTTTCCTTACCCTCGGCGTCGTTCTCGGCATCACCGGCGCCGGCCTTGCCATCCAGGGCACCTTCTGTTCCCCGTGGAACGATGGCGCCATCGGCCCCGTCGAGGGGCGGGGCGTTGGGGTCCTTTGGTTGATCTTCGGCATCGAGGTCCGGAGATGCGTCTTGCTCACCCAGCGTTTCTCCGGGCTCCCGACGATTGGGCTTGGGGCGCACACCCTCTTCCTTGGAACCCGCGGCCTGTTCGTCTGTCAGAATTTTATCGCCTGCGAGCATGCCTGCGCCGCCCGCCGAATTGCGGCTGATCGGGAGCTTCGGGTCGAAGAAGTCGGCAAGCCCCGAGCGTTGATCTTCGCTGGTGGCGTTCAGCAGCCACATCAGAAGGAAGAACGCCATCATGGCGGTCACGAAGTCGGCATAGGCGACTTTCCACGCACCACCGTGGTGGCCGTCGCCGCCGCTGACGATCCGCTTCTTGATGATGATAGGCGCTTGACCGTCCACGAGCTGGTTCTCCTGCTGCTTGGCTTGGTATTAACCTCGAAGCCTTAGCGACGCGTTACGGCAGGATGTTCTTGAAATGTGCTTGTGCGGTTAACGACCCGGAAACGCTAACAAGCCATGCTTAACCGTGACTCCGTTGCTGAACGCCATTTCGTGGGGACCACTAGGCAATGCCCAACAAGGAGGACTCTGTTCTCGCGCGAAAGGTGCGCGGCCCCAAGATGCGCGTCTCGGGCTTTCCGCCCATGGACTCCTTTTGCAACGCGTTTGCGAGCATTCTGGCAACCCGTTCGCGCAAGGAGCTTCGCCCAGGTATTGACGTATCGGTGTTTGGCTATGAGGTGAACCGCCACGGTGACTACCTTCGTCAGCTTCGCGCACCGACTGCCATCTATTTGATGTCTTTCCCGGCGGTTAAGGGCGCAGGGCTGATCAAAGCGCATCCGCGGTTGCTCGGGAAGGTGCTCGATATTTCCCTGGGTGGCGACGGATCGTTCGAGGAATCGAACTTCGCCCGGGCGCTGACATCCATCGATCTGTCGATCTACGGGCGTTTTGTCGACATTGCATGCTTGGCGTTTGACGAAGCCCTTCGCGAGGTTTGTGGGCGTTCGGCGATTGGCGCTCCTCACAAGACAAGGTTCGAGGAGCAACCCGGCATGATTCGCATTGCGCCGGACCAGTCAGAAATCTTCATCATGAAGTTGAACTTTCACATCGCCGACGACAAACGGGGTGCAGGGCTCGACTTCGCCGTACCGGTTTCGACCTTGGAGCCGATCAAGCGCGACCTTCTCTCGACTCACAATCCCAACGATAGCACTCAGCAGGTCTGGGCCGACCACATGCTCGAGCAGGTGATGAGCATGCCGATGAACATCAGCGGCATCATAGATCTCGGGCCGTTCTCGGTGGGCGAGTTGAACAGGCTCGAACAGGGTATGCTGATCGCGCTGCCATCCACCGGCATCGACAGCGTTGAGTTGCGGGTAAACACCCAGCTCGGCCCAATGTCGGTGGCGCGTGGTAAACTCGGGTCGACGGATCGACGGAAGGCGCTTCGCTTGACGGAAGAAATCGATCCGGACTTTGTCGGGCCATTGTTGCAAAAGCTGAGGGATTGAACCATCGGCTTGGCCGGGGATCAGTTCCAACGCTATGCTGCAAAGAGAATGATCTCGACCAGAAGGTTTCCTATGGGACTGAAGATTCTTTTCGCAGCCGCCCTGCTTGCGGTGTTTCCGTTCGCAGCGCTAGTCACGCTGGCAGCCGAGCCTCCTGCGAAGCAATTGTTCAGTGCGGTCGCGAAACCGAGCGAAGGTGCGGCGGAAAGCTTCGGCAGCTATGCGAAGGGGTGCCTCGCAGGTGGCACTGAGTTGCCGGAAACCGGCGATGGTTGGCAGGCGATGCGTCTCTCGCGCAATCGCAACTGGGGACATCCCGAAACGATCAAACTCATAGTAAGACTGGCGGCCAAGGCACGTGATGCGGGCTGGCCCGGACTTCTGATCGGTGACATCAGCCAACCGCGTGGCGGGCCAATGCGGTCCGGTCATCGCTCACATCAGATCGGCCTGGATGCCGACATTTGGCTTCGGCCCGCGCCAGGGCGCACGTTCACGCGCCAGGAACGCGAGCGGGTCTCGTCAACGATGGTGGTTGCGCCCGATCGCAAAGGGGTATCGGCAAGCTGGACGCCCACACATCACAGTGTTTTGCGGGCTGCAGCTTCTGACCCCGCGGTGGCGCGCATTTTCGTGAACGCGGCCATCAAGCAGGAAATCTGCACCAGCACGCCAGCAGGGGATGATCGGTCCTGGATCAGGAAGGTTCGCCCCTGGTGGGGGCACGATTCACATTTCCATGTGCGGCTGGAGTGCCCGTCAGATGCCCAGGGTTGTGTGCCGCAACCACCAATTCCTGCTGGCGATGGATGCGATGAAACATTGGCGTGGTGGTTCTCTGACGAAGCGCTGAATCCGAAACCAGGAAGCGGCGCAAGGGCCCGACAGGCGCTTCGCCTGGCCGACTTGCCCCTTGCTTGTGAACGCGTCCTTTCGGAGTGAATTCGGATCTGCGTCGGGGAACAGCGATCACAATCGTCGGTGCGCTGTTTGCTCTCGGCGCACACTGGTGTGCCGCGGCCGAAAACCGATTGTCCGACTGGCAGAAGGTTCGGATCACGGCACGTGTGGTCGATGTTCAACCGGACGAAGTGCATGGTGTCGCACTGGCTGGTGCGTGGAGCCTCGTGGGGTCTCATGCACAGTTCGGAGGGTTCTCCGGTCTGTCGATTGCCAACGACGAACTGATCGCGATCACCGACAGGGGTTGGTGGTTCAGGGCAAATGCAGAGGTTGACGGCGACTCTCTGCGCCTGGCCCCGGCAGCGATGGCGCCTATGCGCGGTGAGACCGGCGGTCGGCTAGAGCCTTCAGGTCAAGATGCAGAAGGACTTGCCCGACTTCCGGACGGTTGGGCCGTGTCCTTCGAGCGTGATCACCGCGTTCTGCTGCAGATCGGGCAACCCAACTTCAATGGACGGATCGAAACCGATGCGTTCGAGGGGCTCGATTACAATGCGGGTCTCGAGGTGCTTGCGTCCCTTCCAGACGGTGGCATGCTTGCGATGTCAGAAGCGCCACGGGGCGAGACGTTCCGGGTGTTTCGCATCGACGTGAATGGGAGAGTGTCCGAAGCACGCCTCCCAAAGCTGACGCGCCATCATCTCACTGGTGGAGATGTCGGCCCGGATGGCCGTCTATACTTGGTGGCACGAGACTTCAGTGTTCTGCGCGGCGTCTCGATCATCGTGACCCGGTACTCCGTCGACGGGGAAGGTCTTCCGATCGCCGAGACCGCAGAAACGCTTGCCGAGTTTGGACCGAGCAGTGGGATCGATAACATGGAGGGGATCGCGACTTGGGTGACCCCGCACGGCATGCGAATAGCTATGATCTCCGACGACAACTTCAACATCCTGCAGCGGACCTTACTCGTCGTCCTCGAGGTGCTGGACTGATCGCGGCTAGGTGTCTTCACCCGGCCTGATGATCTGCCAGGCTTCCTCAGCCGTTTCAACAAAACGGAAAAGTTTCAGGTCGTTCGGGCCGATGGTGCCGGCCTCGACCAGCGCTTCCCAGTTGATGATGCGTCGCCAGAAGTCCTCTCCAAACAGAACTACCGGCAGCGGCTCCATGCGCTCGGTCTGAATCAACGTGAGTGTCTCGAACACCTCATCGAGCGTGCCAAATCCGCCAGGAAAGACACAGACGGCGCGTGCGCGCATCAGAAAGTGCATCTTGCGGATCGCAAAATAGTGAAAGTTGAAGCATAGCTCCGGCGTCACATAGCTGTTGGGCGCTTGTTCGTGGGGCAGGACGATGTTGAGACCCACAGAAGGCGCCCCGACGTCTCGCGCGCCACGGTTGCCCGCCTCCATGACCCCGGGGCCGCCTCCCGTGACAACCACGTATTCGGTTCCGCCACGCCGCAGGCATTCCGTGCCGACCAGACTGGCAAAGCGCTGCGCCTCGTCGTAGAACTTGGAAAGATCAGCCAGCGTGGTTGTGCGGGCCTCGCCTTTGTGCGCGGGCTCGGGGATGCGCGCGCCGCCGAACATGACCACCGTGGATGTGATCCCAGCCTCGGACATCACGAGTTCCGGCTTCAGCAACTCAAGCTGCAGACGCACCGGCCGCAGGTTCTCGCGCCGCAGGAAGTCCTTGTCCTCAAAAGCCAATCGGTAGGCTGGCGCACGAGACTGTTCGGTGTCGGGAACACGTGAGACCTCGACGGCGTCCTGCTCGGCGGTGCGGAAAATCGATGATCGTGTGTCGGTCATGAGGGACTCCGGCATTGGCGGCTTCTCTTGCCTAACCGGGGCTTAGCGCCGCGGCAATCGGCAGTTTGATTGCACGCGGGAGCAGATCCACCTAAGAGAGCGCGAGGGGACTTGAGGGAGATCCTGCCGATGAGCACCGAAGCACTCGAAACTGCGATCGAAAGCGCCTGGGCCGACCGCGAGAGCGTCACGCCATCAAGCGGCGGTGCGGTTCGTGATGCCGTGGATCAAGTTCTGGATCGGATGGACTCTGGTGCGTTGCGGGTCGCCGAGAAGGGCAGCGACGGGGTCTGGAGCGTGAACGAGTGGGCGAAGAAGGCGGTGCTGCTTTCGTTTCGGCTCAACGACATGTCACCGATTGCCGGCGGGCCCGGTTCGGCCACGTGGTGGGACAAGGTACCTTCGAAATTCGAAGGTTGGGGCGAGAACCAATGGTCCGCGGCAGGTTTCCGCGCAGTGCCAAACTGTGTCGTGCGCCGCTCGGCTTACATTGCGCCCGGCGTGGTGCTCATGCCGTCCTTTGTAAACCTCGGCGCTTACGTCGACAGCGGCACGATGGTCGATACCTGGGCGACGGTCGGGTCCTGTGCGCAGATTGGTAAAAACGTTCATATTTCGGGAGGCGCGGGGATCGGCGGTGTGCTCGAGCCCTTGCAGGCTGGCCCCGTGATCATCGAAGACAACTGTTTCGTGGGCGCGCGTTCCGAGGTTGCCGAAGGCGTGATCGTGCGTGAAGGCTCGGTGCTTTCGATGGGCGTGTTCATCGGCGCGTCGACGAAAATCATCGACCGGGAGTCCGGCGAGGTCTTCATCGGTGAGGTTCCGCCCTATTCGGTTGTTGTACCCGGCTCGCTGCCGGGCCGGGACTTGCCGGACGGCTCTGCCGGGCCTGGTCTCTACTGCGCGGTGATCGTCAAACGTGTCGACGAACGCACGCGCTCGAAGACATCGATCAACGAGTTGTTGCGCGACTGACGGCGATGTCGACCAGTGAACAGGCGGTTTGGACACTGATGGTCGAGATTGGCCGCAAGGCGGGGGATGGCTTGCCCGAGGCGTCCACAGGGGCGGCAATGCTGTGCTACACGGCCGGTCGCGACGAGAAGCATGCCGTAGACGAAACGGTTTCGGTTCTTCGCGATGCGGGATTGGCGCCTCTGGAGGTGTCGTCCTACGGCACACGCGCCGAGCGTGAAGCAGAGGGTGAGACCATAGGTGACGAAGACGCGGACCTGATGGATCGAGCGCTCGCAGAGAACGCTGTCATTGTCGCACAACTTCAGACCTTTGAGGATTGAAGTGGTGGCTGTGTCTCTCTCGACCAGGACCGGCACCGCGCGGTCAGCCATCCAAGCAGGCGAAAAGCGCACGGGCCGGTGCCAGCGACCCATGTCTCACGTGTTCCTGGATCTCGACGGTACGGTGTCGGACAATGGCCCCGGGATCATTGCATGCATCACCCACGCATTGACGGAGATCGGATCAGCCGTCCCCAACCCCGATGCCTTGGCGCGCTGGATCGGTCCGCCACTCCTCGACTCGTTTCGCCAGCATCTCGGCGATGAGGAGGGGGCGAGCCGGGCGCTTGCACTCTATCGGGAACGCTATGTCGAGACCGGTCTCTACGAAAACAAGGTCTACGATGGGGTCCCCAGGATGTTGGACGAGCTTGGGCGTTCTGGCGCATCGCTTGCGCTCGCGACGTCAAAGCCTCGCGTCTATGCCGAACGAATACTGCAGCATTTCGGGCTGTCCGGACGGTTCACGCACATCTTCGGCGCGGAGTTCGACGGGACACGTTCCGACAAGACTTCGCTGATCGCCCATGCGCTGCTGGAGACGGGAAAGTCTGCGGATCAGTGCGTGATGATCGGAGACCGGGAACACGACATCATTGGCGCGCGGGCGAATGGCGTCGCCTCGATCGGTGTGCTCTGGGGATTTGGGGCTCGAACCGAACTTGAGTGCGCCGGCGTCAACTGCATCGCGGCGGTGCCCATGGACGTGCCGGGTTTGGTGCGACGCTTTGCCGAGGTTGGGTTTGAACGAGGTTCACGCAATGGCTGACGCTGCAGCAGCGAACGAGAGGGTCATCGATCCAGTGGTCTTGACGGCGGAACTGATCCGCTGTGCATCCGTGACGCCCGAGAACGCGGGCGCTTTGGAAGTCGTGGAAGGCCCTCTTGCAGAAGCAGGCTTCCATTGTGAGCGGATACGCCGCGGCAACACGGACAATCTCTATGCAAGATGGGGCACTGGCGGGCCCGTGTTTGCCTTTGCCGGGCATGTGGACGTGGTGCCGCCCGGCCCCGAAAGCGCCTGGACGCACGCGCCGTTCGCGGCCATCGAGGACGATGGCATTCTGTGGGGACGTGGCGCCGTCGACATGAAATCGGGGGTTGCGGCATTTGTCGCGGCGGCTGTGCAGTTCGTGCGCGATCATGCGCCCGATGGATCGATCAGCCTGCTCATCACCTGCGACGAGGAGGGCGATGCAACCGACGGCACGCTCGCCATTCTTGATTGGATGGACGAGCGGGGAGAGTGTGCCGATTTCTGTCTGGTCGGAGAGCCGACTTCTGTTTCCTCGCTGGGTGATACCTTGAAGATCGGTAGGCGCGGTTCCATGACGGGGCATCTCACGGTTCGCGGTCAGCAGGGGCACAGCGCATACCCCGAGCGAGCGGTGAATCCTTTGCCGGTGCTCGCGGCCATCTGTGCGCGTTTGTCTGCCGAGCAACTGGATTCAGGCTCCGCGCACTTTCAACCCTCGACGCTGGCGGTGACGACGATAGACGTGGGCAACAGCGCCAACAATGTGATCCCCGCTGAAGGCCACGCCGTCTTCAACATTCGGTTCAATGACCTCCACAATGCCGAGAAGCTGCAGACCCGCCTGGCCAAGATCATCTGTGATGAGGCCAACGGCACGTCCTGCCAAGTTCACCTGCGTTGGTCAGTCTCGGGTGAGAGCTTCCTCACCGAGCCCGGCATGCTAACGTCTCTGGTTGCGGAAGCGATCGAGGCGTCTGTTGGAGCGCCGCCTCAGATGAACACCGACGGCGGCACGTCAGATGCGCGCTTCATCAAGGATCTGTGTCCAGTGGTCGAGTTCGGGCTGGTTGGCAAGGGTATGCATCAGGTCGATGAATGCGTGCCCGTTGCCGATGTCGGTCGACTTTCGACGCTCTACACCGACATTCTTGCGCGCTTTTTTCAGCAGGTAAGGCCTGCAAACGGCTGAATCTGTCGGGCACAAACGAAAACCCGCACCGCCTGGGGCGATGCGGGAGGACGTCTGGGGTTGGGGTTGACGTCTGGAGAACGTCTCTCGCGGTCGTGCGCCTAAGCGGCCTTCGCCTCGAGAACTGATCCGACTTTCCGTGCGGCCTTGGCTTCGTCGAGCCGCTCGACGGCGGCGACTTCCCGCGTCAAACGTTCGAGTGCGGCTTCGTAGAGCTGGCGCTCGGAGTAGGACTGCTCGGGCTGATCGTCTGCACGGTGGAGGTCGCGCACAACCTCGGCAATCGACAGCAAGTCGCCCGAATTGATCTTCTGCTCATACTCCTGAGCCCGGCGCGACCACATGGCCCTTTTCACCCGCGCTTTGCCCTTAAGCGTCTTGAGCGCCTGAGCGACCAAGTCCGGGGTTGCGAGCGAGCGCATACCAACCGAGGCCGCCTTGGCCGTCGGGACGCGCAGCGTCATCTTGTCCTTTTCGAAGGAGATGACGAACAGTTCCATGGCAATGCCAGCGATCTCTTGCTCTTCGATCGACACGATTTTGCCGACCCCATGCGCCGGGTACACGACAAAATCGTTAGCACGATAAGCCAAGGTCTGGTTCGCTTTCTTCGACATAGTCTCTCCTGAGTCGTTCAGTTTATGCTCTGCATCCGGTTTGCTACCGAGCTGGGCAAAAAAAACTGCCTCCGTGCACGCACGTGTGGCAGACATATTATTCTCGCAGGACTGGCCGTCCACGTGTATCCGTTGCCGGTATCTCGAACGCCGACGGGCGAGTCGTTGATGATCACCATTGTGTAACACAATCATTGCCATTTTTCCACCACGTTTGCGCGTGGTGGGTCACAATTCTTTCAAAATTGCTGCTGCGCCATGAATGCCAGTGCGGCACAGGGAGAGAAATTCCAGTCAGCCTGTCCCAATTCCGGTCAACAGACTTGCTCGCGGTACGATCTCACTCTCCTTCGCCGGGCGCCTCTGAGAAGTACTTTTCGAGCTTGCCTTCTTCGCCATCAAACTTTTCCGCATCCGGCTGCGGGTCGCGTTTTGTCGTGATATTCGGCCAGACCATCGCGTACTTCTGGTTGAGGGTGATCCAGTCTTCCAGACCACGCTCGGTGTCCGGCAGAATCGCGTCGGCCGGACACTCCGGTTCGCACACACCGCAGTCGATGCATTCGTCCGGGTGAATGACGAGCATGTTCTCGCCTTCATAGAAGCAATCAACGGGGCAGACTTCGACGCAGTCTGTGTACTTACATTTGATGCAGTTATCGGTGACCACATAAGTCATGCGCGGAGCTCCAGCGACTATCGGCCGAGCGAACCGGCGCAGCCATACCGACGCCTGCGAGGCGCCACTCGGATGTATTAGGCATGCGTGCGGCCACCTTCAAGATTGCTGGCGCCGCAATGCGTCGATTTCGCGCCGCGCGCGTTTGGTGGGACGGCCGGATCCGGGGCTCCGCGCGGCTTGATCGGTGTTGGGTTCTTGCGATTTTTCGGTCGCAGGCTTTGGAGGGTCGAGGTCTGTATAGAGAGTGATTGCTTCGCTTGCCGGTCCGCGGCGCATGCCGAGGGCGTCGATCCGCACAACGTGCACACGCGTGCCCTTCGCCAGTGTCAGAACGTCCCCCGGTCGAACCGATTGAGCTGGTTTCGCAATGCGCGTGCCGTTTACGCGCACGCCGCCACGCTCGACCATCTCCGATGCGATTCGGCGAGATTTGGCAAACCGCGCATACCACAGCCATTTGTCGACGCGGATCCGGTCAGCCGAGATTTCGCTGTTTGGCACGCTCAGCGGTTCTTGAGCTGCTGTAGAATTGCAAATGGACTGTCGGGATCAGGTGGTCGCTCCTCGCGCCGCGGAGGCGAAGAACGTGATCGCTTCTTCTCTTGATCGTCCTGCTTCGGTCCCTTGCCGCCTTTCTGACCTTTTGCCTGCTTGCCCGATTTGCCCTTGGGGCCGCGGGCCGGGCGGGCGCGTCTTTCAGACGTTTCAGGCCCGTCATCCTGCCGTGGCTTGCGCGGACCGCGTTGCTGGCGTCGCTGGGTGAACATGAAGAACACTTCGGTTTCCGAAGTTTCCTCAGACCCATCTTTGGCTGGTTCGGGTTGCCCCTCTTCTTCTGGTACCGTCTCGGCAGCGTTAGTCACCTCTTGGGGCGGAGCTGCTGGGGGGGCAGCCGACTGCAGCACCGCCTCGGTCTCAGCTTTGACGTCTGCGCTTGCCTCGACGGGCGCGTCTGCGCTTGATGCCTCTTGAATTTCTTCCCCTGCAGCAGTGTCGGGGGTTTGTTCCTCTTGAGCCGGAGCGCCTTCCGCGCCGTCGGCCACCGGCGCGTTCTCCGCTTCAGCCTTTTCAACTGTCTCCGGTGCTTCTCCAGCGGTCGTGCTGGGCGGACGCGCTGTCTTTGGCCGCTCGCCTCGCTCGGCATGGAAGCCGAGCCCCTGCATCAGATCAGCAAACTGCTCAAGCGTGCAGCCCGTGATCGAAAGCATGTCTGGTGTGGCTTCAAAGCCGGCGCGGGCATCCATTGGACGGATCAGATCGGCCAGGCGTTCCAGCATGTCGATCCGCACGGCGCGTTGTCCTGCACGGCGATAGCCTGCCATTTCCCAGTAGCCGCGCGGCATAGGCCGATCGGCAGGAACCGTGACGTGACCTGGCGGCGGCGCGTCGGGGAACTCTTCCAGTCCATCCCAAAGCGCCCACAGGAGCAGTCGCATGCGCGTGGGCGCGGGTTTGAGAAGCGCCGGCATGAAAATGAAGTGCTGACCGAACCGGACACCATGCTTGCGCAACAGAGCACGGTCTTCCTGCGCGAGCGCTTTTATATCGTCGCTGATTTCGCGGCGCGCGATGATCCCGAAGCTTTCGACGATGCGGAACGCCACACCGCGCGCCAACCCGGTGATGGCCTCGTCGTCGCGCAGCGCGGTCAATGGCTCGAACAGCGCGCCTATTCGGCGGGTGAGCCAGTGACTGAGCCGACGCTCGACTTTCTCGGCGACGTCGGGTCCGGCGTGGTCGTCAACGAAGACCGTGACCTTGGGTGCGAACGCCTGATCGCCCTTCTCGAGCCGGCCAACCGCATCCTTTCCCCACATCAACCCGCCTTGGTCGGTGACATCTATCTCACCATCGGGGCTCAGGTAGAGCTTGTCGGCTCGGCGGGACAATTCGCCCTGGAGTGCTGCCATCGACGCCGAGCGCAACGTCTTTAGTTCATCTCCGCTTGCGGTTTCATCTATCGTGAACCGAAATCCGTCGAGGCGACCGAGGAACTGGCCTTCCGCCATGACCTCTCCGTTGTCGTTCACTTCGGCCACTAGCCGCTCCTTCTGCTTCAGGCGACGCATCAAGACCGATGTCCGGCGATCAACAAACCGCTGCGTCAGCCGCTCGTGCAGTGCATCCGAAAGTTTATCCTCGATGAGCCGGGTTTGGTTGCGCCATGAATCGGCGTCCTCCACCCAGCGTTGCCGGTTGGCCACATATGTCCAGGTCCTGATGAACGCCAAGCGCTTCGAGAGCGTGTCAATGTCCCCATCCGTGCGGTCGAGCCGCCTAATCTGCCCAGCCAACCAGTCGGCAGGTATAACCTCGCGCCCTTCATGCAGAAACCCGTAAATGTGGCCGAGGAGCGTGGCATGTTCACCAGGCGAGGTTTTGCGGAAATCCGGGATCTGGCACACCTCCCAAAGGAGCCGGATGCGTTGACCGGTGTTGGCAATCTTGCGAACCTCGGGCTCTTCCCAGAGTGTGCGCAGCACGACCATGTCCTCGGCCTCGCGTGCCCGGACAAGATCCTGCTTGTCGGGCGACTTCTCAAGGCTGGCAATGAGCGCTGGTACCGAACCGAAGACAAGGTCGGTGTTGCGCCACATGACGCGTGTCAGCGGTTTGAAGCGGTGGTTTTCGATCGACTCCACCGTTTCCGGATCGAGCGCGCCCGCCTCTCCCGTTACCCCGAACGTACCGTCCTTGGTGTAGCGTCCGGCGCGGCCGGCGATCTGGCTCAGCTCGTTCGGCTCCAGACGGCGGTGACGCCAGCCGTCAAACTTCGACGTGCCTGCGAATGCCACGTGATCGACATCCATGTTGAGGCCCATGCCGATCGCATCTGTCGCCACGAGATAGTCGACCTCGCCTTCCTGGTAGAGTGCGACCTGGGCGTTCCGCGTGCGTGGGCTCAGGGCGCCCATCACCACGGCGGCGCCGCCGCGCTGGCGCCGGATGAGCTCGGCTATCGCGTAGACCTGATCGACGGAAAAAGCCACGACGGCTGTCCGCGGCCGCAGACGCGAAATCTTGCGTTCACCCGCATAGCTGAGCGTCGAGAAGCGCTCACGCCTGGTGAAACCGGCCTCGGGGACCAGGCTCGCGATCCGGGGGCGTATGGTGTCCGAGCCGAGCAGCAACGTCTCGTAGCGCCCTCTGGCATGTAGAAGCCGGTCGGTGAACACGTGTCCGCGGTCCGGGTCCGCACAGAGTTGAATTTCATCCACGGCCACGAATTCAGCATCGACCGCGAGCGGCATCGCTTCGACCGTGCATACGTGATAGCGCGCACTCGCCGGGGCGATTTTTTCCTCGCCCGTGATCAGCGAGACCGCATCCGCGCCGCGAAGCGCTGCTATGCGGTCATAGATCTCGCGCGCGAGAAGGCGGAGCGGCAGCCCAATGACCCCGCTCTTGCGCGCCAGCATGCGTTCGATCGCATAGTGGGTCTTGCCAGTGTTTGTCGGACCCAGGACAGCCGTTATCGTGCTGTCTCGGCGAAGTTGCATGTCCATGGGAACCTGTTTCGCGCGATCGGTCCTCTCGTCGACCTCCTAGGGGCGAGCCGCAGGCGGTGCAACGAAAACGTTTCTCATGAGCAGTTGGTGCCCTGCGACCCGACGGCGCGCCTGCGCAATCCGAACGGCCAAGGGAACCGTCGCCCGGGTTCAGAGGCGTTGGCCCTCGACCTCCTTCGAGAGCTTCTTGATCCCTTCGCTTGCACCGGGCAAGTGCGGGTGGATCGCGGAGGCGCGGCGATAGGCCTCGAGGGCGCCTTCTTTGTCGCCCAGACGGTCCAGAATGATCCCAAGTCCCGACAGGGCACCGAAGTGACGCGGCTCGAGCGCCAAGGTACGTGCGATGTCGGAAATCGAGTCGCCGTAATTCTCAACCATGAAGTGCAGCGTCGCGCGCTTGTTCCAGCCTTCAGCGAAATCGGGCGCGAGACGGACAAGATCGTTCAGGTGGATCAGCGCCGTATCGTGATCGCCCTCATCCATCGCCCGCGTGGCGCGGAAAAGAAGAAGATCCATCGAGTCCGATCCGCTTTGCGACCAAGCCGTCCAGATTTGGGTCTGGACCACTTCCCAGTCGTCGGCACTCGGGTTGGCAAGGCGCTCGAAGAGGCCATCAAGATGCTCGGCCCGCAGCATTTCTTTCTCAAGCGGCGTTGCCGGCTCTGCCGAAGCAGGGTCGGAGTCCGGGGCGATCTTCGGTTCTTCGGACTGCGCCAACGCTGCAGCCGAGAGAAACAATGCTGGTGCGGCGATGCAGGCCGCAAGGACATGATCTCGCATTGCCTAAACATAAACCTGTGGGCTAGCTCTGCAATGCACATTGTGCACGAAACAGGGAGACCGAGCATGAGCGATGATCTGAACGCCGCTTTCGAGGCACTGAAAGCCAAAATGGAGGGCCAGTCACTCGGCTCGACCATCAAGTTCGATATCGAGGACGAAGGCGTGATTCGGATCGTCGACGATGCTGTCACAACGGATGACGGGGACGCCGATTGCACGATCTCGGCGACCATGCAGACGTTTCGTGACATGTTCGAGGGCGAGCTCGATCCGACGGCGGCCTACATGACCGGCAAAATCAGCATCGACGGTGACATGGGGGTCGCCATGAAGCTGGGCCAGCTGCTCGGTTGAAAGACGCCGCTGGCAACGAATCGCGCCGCTGATGTCCTCGGAGCCCGCTCCCTTTCTGTCCTGTCCGCCGGGCGGGGCGGCGCCAACTCGATGCGTGTGGCTGAAGGCAAGCGATGGTACCCGGCTGCGCGCAGCATGTTGGCAGTTGCCCGACGCATGCGGTCATGTGCTCCTGTTCACTGGGCGCACGGAGTACATTGAAAAGGCGGCTGTGCCTGCCGCCGAATGGCTGGCGAGGGGCTATGCGGTTGTTTCACTCGACTGGCGCGGACAGGGACTGTCGGACCGTGCGGTTGAGCCTCGGCTGAAGGGTCATGTCGGCGACTTTTCCGAGTTCCAGATGGATGTCGACGCGGTGCTCGCATCTGGTCTGCTCGATGACCTGCCGGGACGAAGAGTTCTCATGGCGCACTCCATGGGAGGTTGCATCGGGGTGCGGACACTTTCGCGCGCTGGAAATCCGGCGGGTATCGACGTTGCGATCCTCTCAGCGCCCATGCTTGGCATCGCACTCGACGGCATGGCGCGGGTGGTGTCGGGCATCTTGGTTGCGCTTTCGAACGTATTCGGCCTCGGCACACGGTGGCCCCCACTCGGTGATGTTCGCACCCCCTACGTCTGGTCCGAGTTTGACGGCAATGTGCTGACATCAGATCGCGCCATGTGGGACTGGATGGGCGACGCACTCAGGCAGCATGCCGAGCTTGCCCTTGGCATGCCGACGCTCGGCTGGCTGAGCGCTGCAACGCGCGAGACACGCGCCCTTGGTGCGCTCGGACCGCTGACGATGCCAACGATGTGCCTGCTCGGCGAGGCCGAGGAGGTGGTTTCAAAGAGTGCAATTCGCGCGGCGGTGCCCAGCCTCGGTTTCGCGCTGCACGAAATCGCCGACTGCCGGCACGAGGTCCTGATCGAGGCGCCAGCCATTCGAGCCGAGGGGTGGTCTCACGTGGACCGATTTCTTGCCGAGACCCCGTCCTGACAGGTCAGTGCTCGACAATCGTTGCGAGGCGCGCGAGCACTTGCTCATGGAGGCGCTTGTCGCCGGCAGCGACAACATTGCCGCCCCAACGGCAATCCCCGCCACGCCAGTCGGACACAACGCCGCCCGCCCCCTGAATCAGCGGAATGAGTGCTGCGATGTCGTATGGTTTGAGGCGCGTCTCGACAACCAGATCGATCTGACCCATGGCCAGCAACGCGTAGGCATAACAGTCGGCCCCGAAGCGCGTGAGCCGGGCATCATTGCGCAGTGCCTCGAACGCAGGCTTCTCGTCCTCGTTAAAGAGATAGGGATCAGTCGTGAACAGTGTTGCAGTGCTGAGCTCCGCGCATGGCCTGGTTTTGATTGCCACACGTTCTCCGCGATGAACCAGGGATGCCGAGCCGCCGCTGTCCGACAGATGGCCGACAAACCGCTCGCCGATGTGTGGCTGGTCGATCACGCCAATGCGGCCCCGAGTTCCATCGTCAAGGGCAATCAAGATGCCCCAGAGTGGCAGGCCCGAGATGAAGGAGCGTGTGCCGTCGATCGGGTCTATCACCCAGGTGAGCCCGGACGTTCCCAACTTTCCGGCCTGCTCCTCACCGAGAATGCCGTCATCGGGGCGTTCGTCGGCCAGAACTTCTCTTATCGCCGTTTCCGCGCCACGATCGGCGGCAGTGACCGGATCGAACGTGGTGTCTTCGCTCTTGTCGTCGGCGATCAGAGCCTGCGAGCGGAAATGGGGCATGGCTGCCGCGGCTGCTGCGTCGGCCAGCCGTTCGGCCAGAACGACCAGGTCGTCGAGCAGTTCGGGATTGAGGGTTGGCACAAAAAAAGCCCCGGGTGGTGATCGCGATGATCTACCGCCCGAGGCTTTTCTGGTCAATCTATCACGCCCGCTAGACCGGGAGTGACAGTGTTCCGGGGTTAAGCCGCGTCGCTGAGTACGCGCGCCAGATCGAACAGGCGGCGGCGTTGCGTCTCGGGGATCGAGTAGTAGGCCCGCACCAGGTCCAGAGCTTCCTTGTCGGTGAGCACATCGCCCTGTGCCCCTGCGTTTTCACCTTCGATGCCGTCGAGGCCTTCGAAGAAGAACGAGACAGGCACGTCAAGGGCTGCAGCGATATCCCAGAGACGGGATGCTGAGATCCGGTTCGTACCGGTTTCATATTTTTGGATTTGCTGAAACTTAATGCCGACTTCGTTGCCGAGCTGTTGCTGGGTCATACCGACCATCCAGCGGCGCTGGCGAACGCGTTGACCGACATGAACGTCAACCGGGTGCTTCATAACTACTCTCCAGGTCTTACTGTTGATACGCACGTATGCGAGACCACGCAAAGATCGGACCAACTTTTGTTCGCAGGAGCGCAAGTTCTTTCAATCGGTGGATGTTTCACCAAAAAATGTCGTAAAATCAATCGATTAAATTTTCTGCAATTTTTTCTACCATGCCGCGCAGCGGCTGGAATTTACCCTACTTTGCGTCCTCAACTTCTATGAAGCCGTTGGGTGAGTGCGAAATGCAAAATTCAACCTGAGCGAGTTTTGCATTTTGCAATGCATTTTGCAATTAGGACGCGACATCATCCTCCCGCCTGCGCGCATTGCGCTTTCGGACATGCGGGTCGAGGTCTCGCTTTCTCAATCTCACCGATAGTGGTGTCACTTCGACGAGCTCGTCATCATCAATATAAGCTATGGCTTCTTCGAGCCCCATGCGGATCGGCGGTGTGAGCACCACCGCGTCATCCTTCCCGGATGCTCGTACGTTGGTGAGCTTCTTGCCTTTCAAGGGATTGACCTCGAGATCGTTCTCGCGGCTGTGCTCGCCAATCACCATGCCCTGGTAGACCTTTTCGCCCGATCCGATGAACATCCGGCCACGCTCCTCGAGATTGAACAGGGCATAGGCCACCGCGTCACCGTCATCCATCGAGATCAGAACGCCGCGCCTGCGCCCCGGGATTGCACCTCGATAAGGTGACCATTCGTGGAACACGCGGTTCAACACGCCGGTGCCTCGCGTGTCGGTCAGGAACTCGCCGTGATAGCCGATCAGGCCACGCGACGGCACATGGGCGATCAGGCGCGTCTTGCCGACCCCCGACGGGCGCATCTCAGCAAGCTCTCCCTTGCGCTGGCCCAGTTTTTCGACCACGGCGCCCGAGTACTCGTCATCCACGTCGATCGTGACCTCTTCGATCGGCTCGAGCCGTTGACCGTCTTCCTGGCGGAACAACACGCGCGGGCGTGAAACCGAAAGCTCGAAGCCTTCCCGGCGCATGTTCTCGATCAGCACTCCGAGCTGCAGCTCGCCGCGGCCAGCCACGTCGAAGGCGTCCGATCCGGCGGTCTCGGTCACCCGGATTGCAACATTGGATTCGGTCTCGCGCAGAAGGCGTTCGCGGATCACGCGGCTCTGAACCTTGGAACCATCCCGCCCCGCCAGGGGGCTGTCGTTGATCGCGAACGTGACGGAGATTGTCGGCGGGTCGATCGGTTGTGAGGGCAGAGGGACATCAACGCCCGGATCGCAGAGTGTGTCTGCCACCGTCGCTTTGGTCATACCGGCGAGCGCCACGATTTCCCCAGCCGATGCGCTTTCGACGGGCTCACGGGCCAGCCCGCGGAACGCGAGAAGCTTCGACACCCGAAACCGCTCGATTTCTTCACCCTCACGGCTGAGCGCCTTGAGCGCGGCGCCCGCCTGCAAGGTACCTGACTCAATGCGTCCGGTGAGCACCCGCCCCAGATAAGGATCGCGCTCAAGCGTGGTGGCAAGCAAGCAGAATGGACTGTCACCCGCGCTGATCTGGCTGGGCGGCGGCACATGTTTCAGCACGAGATCAAACAGTGGTGCGAGATCCTTGTGTTCATCTTCGAGATCTGCCGCCGCCCAGCCGTCCCGCCCGGATGCATAGAGCACGGGAAAGTCTAACTGTTCTTCGTCGGCATCCAGCGCTGCGAAGAGATCGAACACTTCGTCCAGGGCGCGATCGGGTTCGGCATCTGCCTTGTCCGCCTTGTTCAGCACCACGATTGGGCGCAGACCAAGCGCCAGCGCTTTCGCGGTCACGAACTTGGTTTGCGGCATCGGCCCTTCGGCCGCATCGACCAACAGCACAACCCCATCCACCATCGAGAGGATCCGCTCGACCTCCCCGCCAAAGTCTGCGTGTCCGGGCGTATCCACGATGTTGATCCGCGCGTCTTTCCAGTCGACCGACGTGCACTTGGCGAGAATCGTGATCCCGCGCTCCCGCTCGAGATCGTTCGAGTCCATAACCCGCTCGGCAACCTGTTGTCCGGCGCGCACGGCCCCCGATTGGTGCAGCAGCGAGTCGACCAGCGTTGTCTTGCCGTGATCAACGTGGGCGATGATAGCGATGTTTCTGAGGTCCATGGCGCACTCCGTACTCGGGGCGCGCCATATCACGCCCGCGTCCGGACGTCAGTGGCGAAAGGGACGCAGGCTCACGCCTGGTCGTACTCCGCCACGGCCTCCAGGATCGGTGCGCTGTCGTAGTGCTCGATGATGCGGATGGCTTTGCCGTCCCTGAAGGTCCAGACATCGGCTTTCAAAATGTCGAACTTTCGTCCGCTCCGGCGATGGGTCCAGCCGCATGAACCATGGGCCACGATCATATCGCCTTCACCGATGAAGTTGTTGAAGGAGAAATGGTCCATTTCCCAATCTTTCGCCAATCCTTCAAAGTAGGCACGCACATCATTCATGCAGTTGCAGGGCTTGGTGAACGACATGCCCTGGCGCCCCATGGCCGAAGAGATGAACTGAATGTTCTCTGCACAGAGCGCCAGCCAGGTGTCGACGCTGGCGCCTTTGCTGTCGTTCCACTCCTGATATGCGGTGCGCAGTCTCTCGATGTTGGAATGCTCAGCCATTCTGGCTCCTCCCTAAAATATGGAGCGCTCTTGTAGCATCATCACGCAGCCACCGCGATTCCGCGATAGGCTTGGCGGATCATGTCGGCAAGGGCCGTGATCGGCTCGCCCGTGCAGCGGGGCGCGATGTACATGTTGATCCGGCTGGATGGCAGCTCCGGTAGCTGACCGGCATGGTTCACCTGCTCCATCATCGGGCTGATGACGCTCTCCAGCATGGCATGCACCGCCAGGTCCGCAGCGATCGTGGCCTCGACAGTGCGCGTGGAGCCGGTGTCGACAGTCATTTCCCAAGGGATACCCGCATGATCGAGAGCTTCGAGCGCCCAGGGCCGGAACAGGCATTGCCGCTCGAATGCGAGGCGCAGCGGACGAGAACGCCACGCCATGCCGTTCGGAGCGCCCACCCAGACCAGGCGCTCCTGCAGCAGCATCTCGCCGTCGGGTGCTGTGTCATCCTCGGTCGTGAGGATCAGGTCGATGTCACCGGTTGAAAAGAGACTGCGCAGCTTCTTGGTGTAGGACGAGATCAGCTTGACGCGGACCCTCGGAAACTCGCGATCCATCCGTCGCAATATCCCCGGAATGTTAGGATACACGATGTCATGTGGCACGCCGAACGCGATCTCGCCTTCAAACTCGGTGTCCGTCATGCGTGACCAGATTTCGTCGTTGAGCGCGAGCATGCGCCGCCCATAGGCGAGAAGCTGCTCGCCCTGCGAAGTCGCCGCGACACCGCGCCCTGCTCGGTCGAGGAGGGGCTGGCCAAGCGCTTCTTCGAGGCGCTTGAGCTGCATGGAGACGGCGGACTGCGTGAGGTGTAGCTGTTGTGCGGCACGGGTGACTCCGCCGGCCTCCAGAACGGTCACGAAGCTGCGCAATGCTGTGAGATCGAGGTTGCGGGGCATTAAATCAATTCCCGTGATGCTGATCAGAAGAAACATTCATTTCACTTATATGCCACAGGCCCCCATCTTCATCAACGTTGAAGATGCAAAATCGAGTTGCATCACACAGAATGATGGAGGCTGACATGAAAGCACTGGCATCGAACGCTACTCCGGCACGGCTCACGATCGCGCCGCGGATCCAGAACGCGCTCTCGCTTCTGTGGGCCTGGGGTCAGATCGCAGCGGAGCGCCGCCGTCTTGCGCAGCTTAGCAACGACGACCTCGCAGATATGGGGATCAACGAGACCGACGCCCGACTGGAGGCTGCTCGTCCGTTCTGGGATCTGCCGCGTGGCCGGACAGCGTTCTAAGCGGCTGCGATAGACTGCAGCGGATAGGATGCAAGTTCGTCGTAGGTCGGACCATGGCGGCCGAGGGTGGAGCGAAACAGCGAGTAGGCCTCGACCGGGAATGGTCCGACCGACAATCCCATGCGCCGGGCAGCGAAAGCCTCGATGTCAGCGATGTCCTCACCGCGGAGGCCCTGGCCAAAGCGGGCCAGTGTGACGTGCGGATGGAACCGGCTGCGCGGCATCTCGACACCTGCGCCGCGGGCCGCGTTGACAACCTTGTCGCGCAGGCGGGACAGAAGCGGATTGACGGCGATCCCGGCGTACAGCGCTCGTGGCGGCGAGCCGAACAGACCTGTGCCAACGATAGAAACGTCGAAAGAGGGCGCGCGGATGCCCTCTAGCGCGTAGTGCACATCCTCGAGCACCGGTTCTGGCTGCTTGCCGAGAAACGCGAGTGTCAGGTGCAGGTTCTCCAACGGCACCGGTCGACCGGCGGGCAATCCTGCCTGCGCCAGCTCCAGTGGCCCGGCAATCCGAGCGGGGATGGCGATGGCGACAAACCCGCGGATCATTGCTCTGTCCCGTTGATCAGGCGCAGAACGGATGGTCCGATCTGCGCGGCCATCCGGGATGTTCCTTCCGCGTTCGGGTGAATGCCATCCGCCTGGTTCAATGCAGGGTCGGTCGCGATCCCTTCCAGAAAAAACGGGTACAGTACTGCGCCGTGGGTTTCGGCAAGTTCCGGATACATGCGGTCGAACGCATCCTTGTAATCGGGCCCGTAGTTGAGCGGCGCCTGCATCCCAGCCAGCAGCACCGGTATATCGCGGGCATCGAGCGCACGCATCATCGCATCCAGATTGCTGCGGCTCGAGGCAGGGTCGATACCACGCAAAAGGTCATTTCCCCCGAGGGCGATGATCACGGCATCGGCCCCGTCGGACAGCGCCCAGTCGAGGCGTGCCAGGCCCCCCGCCGTGGTGTCGCCGGACACGCCCATGTTGATGACCTCGGCGTCGGGTTCTCCGTTCGCCACGAGCCAACGCTCGAGCTGTGGCACGAATCCCTCATCTTCGGGCAGACCGAAGCCGTGGGTCAGGCTGTCGCCGATCGCGACGATGCGAAACGTCTCGGCAGATGCCGGAACGATGGTGCCTCCCAGAAGCAGCATCACAAGGGCGGCCTTGCAGAACGCCGCTCTGAGATCATATGTGCCCGGGAACGAAAAGCGGGCGAGGACCATGGCAGACCCGGTCATCAAACTCGACAATGCAGGTCTGACATTGCCAAGCCAAGCTGGCGATGTCGAGATACTTCGCAGCGTCTCTCTCGACGTCACTGCCGGAGAGCGCATGGCGGTGATCGGGCCATCCGGGTCCGGCAAGTCTTCCTTGTTGATGGTGATTGGCGGGCTCGAGCGGCCGACATCCGGCACGGTCGAAGTCCTTGGCACCAATGTCGGGCAGGCGGATGAGGACGCCCTTGCGGGTTTGCGGCGCTCGGGCATCGGCGTTGTTTTTCAGAGTTTTCACTTGATCCCGACCATGACTGCACTCGAGAACGTCGCGACCCCGCTCGAAATTGCAGGACGACGGGACGCGTTCGACCGCGCCACCGATCTGTTGCGCGATGTGGGGCTAGCCGACCGTGCCTCGCACTATCCAGCGCAGCTTTCTGGCGGCGAGCAGCAACGCGTCGCACTTGCGCGCGCACTGGCACCAGGCCCGCGGCTGCTGCTCGCCGACGAACCGACGGGCAATCTGGACCAGACGACCGGTGCTCAGATCACCGACATGTTGTTTGCGCAGGCAGATGCTCATGATGTCACGCTTGTGCTCGTCACCCACGCTCCTTCGCTGGCACAACGCTGCAGCCGCGTCGTGACGATGGCCGGCGGGCGTCTGAGCCAGGACCCGGGACTGGCTGCGTGAGCGGGTTTGCCCTGCGCCTTGCCCTGCGCGAATTGCGCGGCGGACTGGCGGGCTTTCGGGTGTTTCTTGTCTGCCTCGCGCTCGGGGTTGCCGGGATCGCGGCGGTTGGTTCGATCACCACGGCGATCGAGAGGGGACTGCAGGCGGAAGGGCAGGCGATCCTCGGTGGTGACGTATCGTTGCGCTTCCCCTATCGCTTCGCAGACAACGAGGAACGGGCTTGGCTGGAGGCACGCGGCACGCTCGGCACGATTGTCGACATGCGGTCCATGCTGAGCCTGGGCGAGGAGCGCGCCCTCACACAGGTGAAAGCCGTCGATGGTTCCTATCCGCAGTATGGCGAGGTTGAACTCGGGGAACCGGATGCCGAGCTGCACGATCTGCTGGCTGAGCGCGATGAAGTCCATGGGTTGATCAGCGAGCCCGTGCTGGCAGAGCGATTGGGTCTCGCGATCGGGGACACGGTCCTGCTGGGCGGCGGCACCTTCGAGTTTCGCGGCACGCTGACCAGTGAGCCGGACCGAGCCTCCGGAGGCTTTGCGATGGGGCCGCGGGTGATGGTGTCGCTCGAGGGGCTCAAGGCGGCGGGGCTCACCCAGCCGGGCACTCTGTTCAGGGTGTTTCACCGCTTGCGGGTGGCTCCGGACGCGGACCTCGACACGATGGAGCAAGCGTTCCAGGCGGCCTTTCCAGAAAGTGGGGCGCGCTGGGACGATCGCAGGAACGCCGCGCCGGGCGTCAGCCGGTTTGTGGAGCGGCTGGGCGCTTTCCTGACGCTTGTCGGCCTTGCCTCGCTGGCGGTGGGCGGCGTCGGGATCGCCGCCGCGGTTCGCGGTTATCTGGACAGGAAAGTGCCGGTCATTGCGGCGCTGCGGACGCTGGGTGCGACCGCTGGGACAGTGTTTGCTGCCTACGTGATCCAGATTGGATTGATCGCTATCCTCGGCACTCTCATCGGCTTGCTGCTCGGGGGAGGCTTGGTGGCACTGCTCGGCCCGTGGCTGGCAGCTGACCTGCCGATCCCTGCAGACTTTGCGCTGTACCCGATTCCGCTGCTTGTCGCGGCACTCTTCGGGATGCTGGCGGCGGCGGTGTTCACCTTGTGGCCACTCGCCTGGGTGCGCGATGTGCGCCCGGCCGAACTGTTTCGTTTGGGCGCGGATGCGCCACGCCGCATACCCTCGCCCGCCATGATCGCTGTGCTTCTGGGGCTCGTGGTGGCCTTCGTTGGCGCGATCGTCGGGTTGTCGGCTGCGCCTGAGCTGGCGCTGTGGTGCATCGGGGGGCTTGCCATCGCGTTCGTCGTGTTGCGTGGCCTCGGCGCGGGGCTTGCCTGGTCAGCGCGACGGCTCTCGCACAGCGGCTTGGTGCGCCGACGGCCTGTGCTGCGCCTCGCGCTCGGCGCTGTGGGCGCGCCGGGCGCAGGTACTCCGGGCGTTGTCCTCGCGCTCGGTCTCGGTCTCGGCGTTCTGGCCGGAATCGCTCAGATCGATGCGAACATGCAGCGCCTGATCAAGGAGCAGCTGCCCGAAAACAGCCCGGCCTTCTTCTTTGTGGACATCCAGAACCACCAGCTCGAGCGTTTCCGCGAGATCGCCGTTGGCACGGAAGGGGCAGGCAAGCTGGAAACCGCGCCCATGTTGCGCGGCATTATCACGCGGCTCGACGATGTGCCGGCGGCGGAGGCGCAGATCGATCCCGCCGCGGCTTGGGTGCTTCGCGGCGATCGCGGTGTGAGCTATGCGGCCGAGCCTCCGCCCGGTGCGGTGATCACCGACGGCGCTTGGTGGGACGCTGACTACCAAGGCCCGCCTCTCGTGAGCTTCGCCGAGGAAGAAGGCCGCGAGCTCGGGCTCGACATTGGCTCCAAGATCACAGTCAACATTCTCGGGCGGCCGATCACCGCCGAGATTGCCAACTTGCGCAAAGTCGAGTGGCGCGGGATGGGCATCAACTTCATCATGGTGTTGTCTCCCGGCGCGCTCGCCGGCGCGCCGCACACCCACATTGCAACGCTCTATGCGGACCGGAAGGCCGAAGCGCCCGTGATGCGCGAGCTTGGTCGGGAAATGCCAAACGTGACACCGGTCCTCGTGCGCGAGCAGATCAGCCGTGTCTCGGATTCTCTTGGAAAGCTCGGTGCGGCCACCCGATGGGGTGCACTCGCGGTGCTTCTGACGGGTCTTGCGGTGCTGATCGGGACCGCCGCGGCCGGCGAGCAACGCCGGACATCCGAAGCGGCCCTCCTAAAGGTTCTGGGCGCCACACGGCGTACTGTGCTGTCGAGTTTTGCGCTGCGCTCGGCAATGACGGGTGCGCTTGCGGGGCTGGTGGCGCTGCTGTGGGGACTGATCGCCGCCTGGGCCGTGACGCGGTACGTGTTTGACGCGCCTTTCGTCTTCCAGCCGCTTGATGCGCTTGCAATTGTCGCGGGAGGTGCTGGCGTAAGCCTACTGGCTGGGTTGTTCTTCGCCCGCAGGCCGCTTGCGAGCAGCCCCGCAACAGTCTTGCGCGCCGCTGCCGGATGAATGGCGATTTCGTTGCGGAAAAACTTGAAACCTGACCTTTCTGCTACGATATTCACCCCCGAGCGGTGTGGAGGTCCACACCACAGCTTACGTAGCGGAACTCAGCCGATCCAAGGGGAGAACTATGGCTCAACGTGACTTCGCGCAGGTAAGGACGGTCTCGCGGGAGACTTCTGCTGCGATCGACGAAGGTCTGCGCGCCCATATGGGCAAGGTCTACGCGCTCATGGCGGGCGCGATGGTCCTGACTGGACTGGTCGCTTACATCGTCGGCATGGATTTCAAAGCCGCGAGCCAGGGTCTCGAAACGACCCTGATTCCGGTTGCGATGCTCGAGGCAATGTTCCAGAGCCCAGGTCGCTACATCATCATGTTCGCGCCTCTGGCCTTCGTGTTTCTGTTCGGGGCGATGATCAATCGCATTTCGGTCGGCACGGCTCAGATGATGTTCTGGGGCTTCGGCGCGCTGATGGGTCTGTCCATCTCGTGGATATTTGCGGTCTTCACGGGCATGTCGATCGCCCAGATCTTCTTCGTGACGGCGATCGCGTTCGGCAGCCTGTCGATCTGGGGATACACCACCAAGAAGGACCTCGGACCGATGGGGACCTTCCTGTTCATGGGCGTGATTGGTCTGATCGTGGCCTCGATCGTGAACCTGTTCCTGGCATCGTCGGCACTGATGTTCGCTGTCAATGCGCTCGGCGTGCTGATCTTCGGCGGTCTGACGGCCTATGACACGCAGCGCATCAAGAACGAGTATCTTGCCATGCGCACCCAGCCTGGCGGTGAGGCCTACCTCGAGAAGGGCGCGATCATGGGCGCGCTCAGCCTCTACATCAACTTCCTGAACATGTTCATGATGCTGCTGAGCTTGTTCGGCAATCGCGAGTGACCCGAACACATCTGACGGATCAAGGGCCGGCCATCGCGCCGGCCCTTTTCTTTTGTAGGGTCAGGCCGTTGCGGCGTTGTGCCCGAAGTAGTGGAACTCGCTTTCCATACCCGCGATCTCTGCGGCGGCGAGGCTCAACGAAGACCCATCCAGCATCTTGAAACTCTTCTGGCTCTTCACCCATTCATCCGCAGGGTCGAGCGTCGACAGGGTGTACGTCGTCGTCTCGCTCAGATAGTGCGTCGGGATCACCACCTTGGGCTTGAGGCGCGCAACGATCGCGTCTGCTTGCTCATAGCTGAGAATGTGCTGTGAGCCGTCGACCGGGAGCGTAAGGACGTCGATCCGACCGATCGCATCCCAGAAGCCGTCTGCAGGATCGTGCCTGTTGTCCCCCCAGATCAGGGTGCGCACACCGCCCGTTTCCACCACGTAGGTCACCATGTCCATGTGGCCCGGATTGTTCGGCGGGCAGGCTTCGGCACCGAACTCGGCAATGGCCCGGGTCCAGTTGTACCAACCGGGTGCCTTGCAGGCGTGCTTGTCTGCAAACCCGGTGATCGAGACGTCTGCAAACTGGAACGTCCCCACCATGCGGTCCAGCACCATCGTCGACTGTGGTCGGTGGATCGCGTCATGGTCGAAGTGGGTGTGGGTCGAGAGGGTGATGTCCACCAGCGTCTCGGGGAACTCGTTCTTGAACCAGAGCCCCCAAGCGCCCGAGGGATCGTCGCGCCACGGATCAAACATCAGGGTGACGCCGCCGGGCGAGGTGATCTTCAGCGCGCAGTGGCCGTAGAAATCGATCCCAACCGCACCGTCGGCGAAGCTGGTTGTCTCTTGCAGCCCGATGACGTGGTTGTTGTTGCCGGGCTGCATCCAGTCGGTTGAGTTGGCCGCCGCCGGTCCTGCGGAGGTCAGCGCAGTCGCGACACCACCAAGCCCAGCAGCGCCGGCGGCACTGAAGAAGGACCGCCGGGTCAGACCGGAAAAAGGTTTCAGGTTTTTCATTTGAGTGCTCCTCATCTGTCGGGAGCACCGAGCGTTTCAGCCGCTCAATCTACGGGCAAGCTGATTCGAGGAATATCATCCTCTGGGGAGGCTTACTTGATCTTGCCTTCCTTGAACTCGACATGCTTGCGCGCGACGGGATCGTATTTGCGCACGGTCATCTTGTCGGTCATGGTCCGCGAGTTTTTCTTCGCGACATAGAAGAACCCGGTCCCTGCGGTCGAGTTCAGCCGGATCTTGACGGTGGTCGGCTTGGCCATCGGTTTGCTCCTGCGGGGCCCGGCTGCGGCGCTTCCGCGTCCGGAAAACGAAACGGCGCCGGCACGTGGTGCCAGCGTTCTCAGCGTCGTTACCTACCGTCCCCGGCGTTGCTGTCAAGCGCAATTTCGAGATCACGCCGCGCACGTTGCCGGCGCACCACGACCAGCACGGTGTATGCACTCGCAAACAAGGCCGCGAGCCAGAGCAGCCCGTGCGGAGGGACGAGATCCATGGCGATCCCCATCAGGGCGGGTGCCAGAAACGCGCCCAGGCCATAGGCGAGCATGACGGCCGCATTGGCGCGGGCAAGCTCGGCGCCCGAATAACGCGCGCCCAATTCCACCAGTGCAACCGAATAGAGCGCGACGGCCATGCCGCCCCATACCACGACGCATGCGATCAACGCAGGCAGAAGCGGTGCCACCGCAATCATCGCCAGTGGCGCGAGCACCGAGCAGAAGCCAGCCAGCGCCAACACACCGCGACGGTCGAAGCGATCGGCCGCCCAACCGATCGGCAGCTGGAACAACATGGCTCCGAGGGCAAGTCGCGCCATCAACAGCAGTGCGGCGTCTTCGTCCAATCCGACCCGCACCGACCAGACCGAGATCAGAGCCATTGCGCCGAATTCGATGATACCGAACAGGAGAACGCCATAGAGCACCGCGGGATCGCTTTTGAAGAACTTGACCGAGTCGCTGAACTTGGGGCGGGTTTCGGTCACGGCTTCCGGTGCATCGTTGCGTCCCCACCAGAGCGCGGGAAGTCCAAGCAAGACGACACCTGCTGCGGTCAGGAATGGCAGCCAGCCGTCGATGCCCGTTGCGCGCAGCAATTCCGGACCCAACCAATAGCTGCCCGAGAGCGCGATCGCGTAGACAGCAACAATCCGGCCGCGTCGCGCCGGAGGCGCGGCCGCGATGATCCAGAACTCCGACGCAAAGAACAGCGCCGTACCGAAAGCGCCTGAGAGCAAACGCAAAAGTGTCCACCACCAGATGTTGTGCCAGATCGGGATCAGCAGGATCAGCACCGCCATCCCGACTGTCGAGATCACCAGCAGGCGCACGAGACCGATGCGGTCGAGCACTATGGGCATGACAGGTGCGGAGGCAACCATCGCCACAGCGGCCACGGTGCTGGTCATGCCGATCGCAAAGCCTGATGCGCCGAGGCGCTCGAGCAGCAGCGCAAACAATGGATACGACAACGACAGAGAGATGCCGACGATCGTGATGACTGCGATCGGCGCCGCCCAGGCGCGCGCTCCCGCAAGGACGCCGCGCCGCATAGGCGTCAGAGCCGGTCTATGACGGACTCACCATCTCGCTGGTGGAAAAACGGGACTGCCCGGTCAGGCTCCTTCAGTCGCAGACGCGCTTCGATTTCTGCCAGCACAACCTCGGTGATGAACGGCAGATCGAGCGCCCGCGCCTCGGCGAGCGTGAGCCAGCTCAGGTGACTGAGCTCGTCCTCGGCACGCGAGAAATCATCCGGGTCTCCGCGCAGATCGGCAGCTTCCGCCATGAAGAACCGGGCATCGAAGCGTCGCGGCCGTCCGGGTGGCGTGATTGCCCGGAACACGAACGTCAGCGCACCCGAAGCGGGTCGATGTCCGGCCGCATAAAAATCCTGCCACTCGGGAGGTGGCGACCCGTCATCCTCGCCAGGATCGGCCAGTGCGAGACCGGCTTCTTCCCAAAGCTCCCGGATCGCTGTCAGTGCGAGGATGGGGCCGAGATCGGCATCCGCGCGGCTGGCAAGGCGCGAAAGGCATCCCTCAGCCAACGGTCGGGACGGTGTGACCCGATGATCATCCTCGTCGATCGCGCCGCCTGGAAACACAAACTTCGAGGGCATGAATGCGGCTTGCTTACCGCGTTGCCCCATCAGTACACGCGCAGCGTCTGCATCGCGGCGTACAAGCACAATGGTCGCTGCATTGCGGATTGCGGTCTTCGGCGGGGGGGCTTCGGTCATACACGAGGTCTCTTCAGGCTCTGGCGACTATGAGCGAGGCGCTGCCTGCTGTCCAGCGGCCGTCTACTCGTCCGGATCACCAAACCCGTGCATCCGCCATGCCCACTGCATAGCGACCACCATCCCTTTGATGCGCGGGAGAAGCCAAAGGCTGAGCCCAACCGTTGCCGCGGGCCAGATAGCCCAGTGAACCCAGACGGGTGGAGCCCAAGTAAACTCGACCGTCACAAGGCCGAACACGAGTATGTGGCCGACGATCAGGATTGTCGCCCAGGCCGGCATGTCGTCCGCGCGATGATGGTGGAGGGGTTCGCCACACGTGACGCATCTCTTGCGCACGGTGAGATACCCCTCGAGCAACGGTCCGCCGCCGCAGTTCGGACAACGCCTCCGCCAACCGCGCAGCAAAGAGCGGCGTAGACTGCGCTCTTCTGCCTTTGGCGCTGAGATATCACGGTCGTGCATCATTGAGCGAGCGTAGGCATGCGGCAGGCGCTCCGGCACTGCGCATTCTGTCTTGCGGCACCATGTCGCGAAGTTGGGCCAAGCCGAAGTGCCGTGCAAAGAAATGCGGAACCATGCGACGGAGTCATCGCTGCGATGCGTTCATACTGCTGAAGTTGGCCTGATGGGCCCAGCGGCGCAAAATGGGGAGTATGACATGCGCAAGAATACGGTCTGGATCGTCGCCATTCTCGCCGTCGCCGCAGGTGGCATCGCGATGGCGCAAGGCGGGGAAGGGAGGTTTGGCGCACATGCATTCAAGCGGCTCGACACCGACCGAGACGGCCGGATCACTGAAGCCGAAGCGCGAGGTGCGCTGAAGGCGCATTTCTCTTTTCTGGACGACGATGGCGACGGGGCGGTTACACGTACCGAATTGCGGGATGCGCGGGAGCGCCGCCGAGAGATGCGCAGTGCAAAAAGATTTGATCGTCTTGATGCGAACGGCGATGGTCGGATTGATCGCGGTGAGTTTGAGGCTCACGCGACTGATCGGTTCGCGCGCGCCGACCAAAATGGCGACGGGGCCATCACGATCGAGGAAGCGCGGGCCGTGAGGTGGCGCCAGGCCGACTGATGTGTGCGAGGCGCTGGCGGCGCGATGAGGGAGTGGTACATCGATCATGGGGCGAACGCCCACTGCCGGAGGCGAAACCGACGCTGATCCTGATGCAGCACTGTTGGCGCAGTTTGCGGTGGGTGATCAGAGTGCTGCTCGTGCGCTGACGGAGCGTTTGCTCCCAGCAGTGTTGCGCCATGCATGGCGTGTTCTAGGCGATGAAGCGGAGGCCGAGGACGTGGCACAGGAAGCGATGTTGCGGCTGTGGCGGCAAGCCTCGGATTGGCGGGCCGGAGAGGCTCAGGTGTCGACGTGGCTGTATCGTGTGACGCGCAACCTTTGCATCGACCGCATCCGACGTCGCCGCCCGCAGGTTGCGGTCGAGGATGCGCCTGAGCCGGCCGATCCCGCGCCGAGCGTTATGGAGCGCATGGCTCAGACCGAGGAGAGCCGCGCGATCGCCCGCGCCATCGGCGCACTGCCAGAACGGCAGCGTCAAGCAGTTGTGTTGCGTCATTTCGAGGGGCTTTCGAACCCCGAGATCGGAGATCTGCTCGATTGTTCAGTTGAAGCAGTGGAAAGTTTGCTCGCCCGTGCGCGCCGACAGCTGGCGAAACGGGTCATGGAAGACAGCGAGGCCGAGAGCCATGGTTAAACATTCGATCGATGTGGACGCGGCGCTGCGCCAGCTTGTCGACGACGTGCACGCCGGCGCGCCGGTTCCGACGGATGCCCTGACCGCCCGTGTTCTGTCAGATGCCGCGGCGCAGGCTCCCTCGTTGCCGGCGGGGTCCGCACCGGCGGCGCCACGACCGCCAATTGGACGCTGGATTGCCGAACAGTTGCTCGACTGGGGCGGTGCAGCCGCGGCAACACTCTTGCTTTGCCTTTGCCTGGGCTTCGGCTTTGGCTACGAGCTCGTAGAAACCCCTGAATGGTCCTCCGACCGTGGCGCTGAATTGACGCTCGCCGATGCGGGAGATGCGCTCGGCGACACGTTCTTTGCGGAGGATCCATTTTGACCACACATCGACCTTTGCGGAGACGAACATGAGCGAGACGTCGGTGCGGGCAGGCTGCCCGCGCTGGATCAAGATCGTGCTGATCCTGTCGTTGGCGATCAACGTCGGAGTGATCGGCAAGTATGGCGGGCAATGGTTGCGCGACCACGAAGCTTCTGCGGAACTTGCTGACGGTTCAAAGCGATCGACCAGCCGACATGAACGCCGGATGAAGCGTATGCTGGCCATGCTGCCTGAGCATCGGCATGCAATGGCGATGGAGGTCCTGAAAGCGCGTGAGACTGAGTTTGCCTCGATCCAGGAGGCGATGCGTGCAAGCCACGGCCTGATCCTGGGGGCGGTGACCGCAACACCCTTTACGCCCGACAAGCTGAACGTTGCGCTCGAACAACGTCGTTCCGTGGCGGTGCAGCGGCGGTTGATCTTCGACGAGCAATTGGTCGTTTTGATCACCCGGCTAGACGACCAAGATCGAGCCTACTTCGCTACAAGGCTTGGCGAGCGTCTGAAAAAGTCGCAACGCCGTTGACTTGTTTTTAGGTGGGTTCCGGGAGATCGTGGGCTAGGTGCTGAGCTCAGGCGGCGTCGGCGGCGAATGTCACCATGTTTCGGCCGTTGTTCTTCGACGCGTAGAGCGCATCGTCGGCACGCTTAATCAGCTCGAATACCGACTCGGTGGATTTGAGAACAGCGACCCCGATTGAGACCGTCACCTTGCGTGTGCCATCACCCGGTGTGAGCTCGAACGGCGCATCCTCGGTGGCTTTGCGTACACGCTCTGCAACTTCGTTGACCAGGGACTGGCTGACTTCAGGCATGATCACCATGAACTCCTCGCCGCCCATGCGCGCGACAAGGTCCATGCCTCTGACGTTGTTCTGCAATCGTTGGGCGAATTCCTTCAGCACCGCATCGCCAGCTGCGTGCCCGTGCGTGTCGTTCACCAGCTTGAAGCGATCGATGTCGAGGATCATGATCGCAAGATCTGATCCGCTTTCTCGGCAACGATCGATCAGTGCATCGAGATGCGTGTTCGCGTAGCGCCGATTGTATGTGCCTGTCAGCGAGTCCGTGACCGCTTGCACAATCGTGTTGCGCATGTTCTCGCGCAACTTGTCGGCGTAGAGTTTGCGGCGAAGCTGCGATCTGACCCGTGTTATCAGTTCGACCAAATCGAGCGGTCGGGTGATGTAGTCGCTGAACCCCAGTTCGAGCGCCTTGGAGGCAGTTGAGAGATCGCCTGCTGCTGAGATCAGTAGTGTTGCTGCCTGACGGGTTTCCGGTCGCGCTCGCACCATCGAGCCGAACCGCAAAGGATCTTCGTCCTGCTGATCATCATCGATCAGGATTGCGTCATAGTTGTTCTCGCCAAGCATGTCCTGCGCTTGGGCAATTGAAACGGCGGTGTCGACCCGGCACTGCGTCTCTCGTTCCAGCGCCTCGGAGATCGTCCGCACGGTATCTGCGCTCGGACTAACGAGGAGGGCAGCACAACCCGGAAAGGCAGTTGCGCGTGCGGCTTCCACCATTTGCGGTGTATTGAGACGGCTTGCGTTTTCCTCGCGCAGAACCAGTTCGTCGACCATCATCTTCATGCGGATGAGAGACGACACTCTGCTCATGAGAGCGACGTCCTCGAAGGGCTTCGAAACGAAGTCATCTGCGCCCACTTCGAGACCGCGCACCTTGTCGTCGCGGTTGTCGAGCGCCGTGAGCATAACGACGGGCACGTGGAGTGTGCGCGGATCAGATTTCAGACGTTCGCAGACTTCGAACCCATCGATGCCCGGCATCATGACGTCGAGAAGAATGAGATCCGGTCCCTCGGTCTGCGCCATCTCGAGCGCTTGCTGACCGTTCTCGGCCTCAATGACATCGTAGTATGCCTGCATCAGTCGCGACCTCAGGATCAGCCTGTTCGTCGCGACGTCTTCAACGATCAGAACTCGCCCTGGCATCACCAAGGATCCCCCGCACAAACACAGCAGTCCGATACGCACCGTTTCTGCCCAGCAAGACCGGTTCGCGCGACGCCCGGGTGCGTCTTGAGGTGCACCTGTTCGGTCTGATTTCGCGAATGGCCCGTCATGGCAAAACCAATAGGCGCAAGCGCTGAATGATTGGTAAAGAACACACGAGTTGCGAGCAGGTTGTGTGTTCTGGTGGCGGCGTCGAGTAAACTGGATTGTCTCATTGGCGCGTTCTGCCCAGACTCTACTCTACGCTCGGGATGCCGCGTGAGGTTCGTGGTCGATCAGCCGACAGAGCCACGTGCATGTTTGCGACAAAGTTTCAGTTTGTTCCGCAAACCTTAACGTTCGATTGCGAATTCAGCGGAGCAGTGACGTGATTGGCATCGAAGGGAAAACTGGAAACATGCGCAATCTCACAGAGATGCAACCACTTGGCCTCGCAGAAGCTGAGACGCTCGCCGTTCACGCGCTTTCGTGGATCGCCGGGCAAGAGGAGCAGCTGGCAGCGTTTCTCGGCGCTGCGGGGGCCAGCGCGTCCGATGTGCGCGACCGCGCTGCAGACCCGGAGTTTCTGGGTTTCTTGCTCGATTTTCTGCTGGCCGACGAGAGCGCTTTGTTGGAGTTCTGTACGGAGCTTGGGATCAAACCTGACCGACCGGCGCGTGCGCGTGCAGCATTGCCCGGTGGCGACCTGCCGCACTGGACCTGAACGCCATGTCACAGAGCTTGTTCCCGTTGCCCGACGACATCCCGGATGTGGTCAGCAGCCAGCTTGGCGAACTGCAGATCCGGCAAGGCCGCCCGTTGCTGATCGCAGATGCGGACGAGGTGCTGGTGGCCTTCGTGCCGCATCTCAAGCGCTTCATCCGGGAGCTTGGTTTTGAGATGCGCCTGGTCACCTATCAGCTTGAAGGCACGATGTTTCCCATCGGTTCCGACACGCCACTGCCCTTCGATGCCTGCATTGATCTGATCAACCAGTTCTTTGACGCAGAGACCGAACACCAGGCGGCGGTCGAAGGTGCGTCGGCGGCGCTGCAATCCGTCGCCGAATTCGCCCAGATCGTCGTTCTGACAAACGCGCCTCAGAGCGCGCGTTCGGCGCGCATCCGCAATCTGTCCGGTCTTGGGATGGACTTTCCCGTGATCGCCAACAGGGGGGGCAAGGGTCGGGTTGTGCGGTGGCTCGCCAGCTCTGCTGCAGCGCCGACGGCATTCATCGACGATTCTGTCACGCAGATCGAGAGCGTGCAGCGCCATGCCCCGGACGTGTTTCGCGTGCACTTCGCCGAGGCGGATTTTATCCGCCGCATCTTTCCCAGCTGTGCGGCTGCGGACATCCAGGCCCATAACTGGGGGGATGCTGTCGACGCCATTCGCCAGCGCTTGCTGAGCTCAACTGCGTGAGTCTCAACTTGTGCACGGACGATGCACAAACCATGCACAGGTCCGCTGATCAGCGTCGCCATCGCAGGAGCGCAAGGAAAGGCTTCAGCCATCCTCGACGGCTTCGGATCGACCATGCGGGCCGCCACGCGAGCCGCACGGCCTTGTCCCAGTCGAGATCGCCATTCGTATCGGCCACTGTCGCATGCGGTCGCGCAGCCGAAGGTGGCTCGCGATCTAGCCATGAAGTCGACGTTACAGGTTCTTGATCCATCGACGCACCATGCTGGGACTGACCACGACCTTCCAGACAAACCTGTGTGAAGTGGGGATGGATCGGTGGATAAGTCGGTCATCGCTTGCACCCGCAGATCGCCCGGCGGATAATGCACGATGTCCTTGCCCCCGGCATTTCTCGATGAGCTGCGTGACCGGCTGACCCTCTCGGATGTGGTTGGACGCAAGGTCACGTGGGACCGTCGCAAGTCGAACCCGGCCAAGGGGGACTTCTGGGCGCCGTGCCCCTTCCACCAGGAGAAGACCCCCTCGTTCCATGTGGATGATCGCAAAGGATTTTACTACTGTTTCGGCTGCCACGTGAAGGGTGACATGATCACCTTCGTCAAGGAGACCGAGAATCTGTCCTTCATCGAGTCGGTCGAGCTGCTCGCGCGCGAGGCTGGCGTCGAGATGCCCGCCGAGACCCGTGATCCGCAGGCGGCCGAGCGCCGGTCCCGTCACGAGCGGCTGGTCGACGTCATGGAACAGGCGATCCGGCTCTTCGGGCTGGCCTTTCGCTCGGGCGCGGGGCAGGGCGCGCGCGACTACGCACGACAGCGGCGCCTCTCGGATGAGACGCTGGCCCGCTTTGAGATCGGCTATGCGCCGGACAGCCGCAACCATCTGGCAGGTCATTTCCGCGAGAAGGGTCTGCTTGCCGAAGCAATCGCTGCCGGGCTTGTGATCGAGCCCGACGGGGGCGGGACACCCTACGACCGTTTCCGGGGCCGGTTGATGTTTCCGATCCGCGATCCGCGTGGCCGGTGCATCGCGTTCGGTGGGCGGGCATTGTCCGATGGACAGACCGCCAAGTACCTGAACTCGCCGGAAACCGAGCTGTTTCACAAGGGGCGAACGCTGTTCAATTCCGGTCCGGCCCGGGATGCTGCCGGCAAGACCGGGAGTTTGATCGTCGCCGAGGGCTACATGGACGTGATCGCGCTCGCCATGGCGGGCTTTGATCATTCGGTTGCCCCCCTCGGCACGGCGATCACGGAGGAGCAGCTCGGGCTCCTCTGGCGCATCGCCCCCGAACCCGTCATCGCCCTTGACGGGGATGCCGCCGGGCTGCGCGCGGCGAACCGGCTGATCGATCTGGCGCTTCCGATGATCGGCCCGGGCCGCTCGTTGCGGTTCTGCCTGTTGCCGGAGGGTCGCGATCCCGATGACCTGATCCAGGCCGAGGGGCCCTCAGCGATGCAGGCCGCGCTCGACGATGCCGTGCCGCTGGTCGAGATGTTGTGGCGCCGCGAGAGCGGACGTGAGCCGCTGGACACGCCGGAACGGCGGGCAGCTCTGGATGCAAGATTGCGTGCGGCGATCTCCCAGATTGCCGATCGCGGCGTCAAATCCCACTACGGCGAAGCTCTGCGAGATCGTCGGGCGGCACTTTTCAAGCCAGCACGGACAGCGCAGCCCCACGCGGGGGGCCGCGGCCGGCCCGGCGCGCGATCACATGCTCGTCAGGGCGCAAGCGGGCCGATGCGCGAAACGCTGGGCTCGGAGCTTGCGCGACGCGGCGCCGCGCGCAACGCCGAAGCACGCATCCGCGAAAGTGCCATCTTGCTGATCGCTTGCCGAAATCCCGAAGCGCTGGGCCGCGTCGAGGGCGCGCTGGAGACAATGACCTGTTTGACGTCGGAGATCGCGGCCATCCGGGACGCGCTCATCGACGCCCTTGCAGCCGGTGATGAGCCGGTTGCCCATATCAGCACGGTTCTCTCGCTCGATCCGATTGGCGTTCTGTCCTCCGTTCCCCAGGCCCGTGCGCATCCGATGGCACGGCCCGGCTCCGATGCAACCAAGGTCGCCATGGTCCTCGAGGAAGCCATTGCACGCCATCAGGCGCAGCTCGGCTTTGCCGACGAGCTCTCGGAGGCCACTCGGGAGATCGCGACGGCAGAGACTGAGGACTGGACGGTCCGGGTCCGTCAAGCGGGTGTCGAACGCGCTGCCGCCGATGCGGCGGTTGTCGAGCGCGCGGCCCGCGAACCTGACGATGCGGCCGGCATGATCCAGAGAATGTTGGATGAAAAGGTCTATCTGAAGAAAAAACGACACAAAGGATCCACGAATCAGTGATTCGTTTCAGTGTTTTCTGTATCTCAAGGTCGAATCAGTCGGAGAAGGTGAAGAGCATCGGTATGGGTCAGGCCTTGATCATGAGGGCGCCTCAACCATATCCGGAGTATCCCGTTACACTGCCGTCCACTTTAAGATGCGCGCGCAGACCGAGGTTTTGAATGGCCCCCAAAGACGAAGACCAGACTGACGGTGAAACCACCGAGGCCGCGAGCCCGATGCTCGACATGAGCCAGGCGGACGTCAAGAAGATGATCGCCAAGGCCAAGACGCGGGGCTACATCACGTATGATGAGCTGAACCGCGTCCTTCCCTCGGACCAGTTCTCTTCTGAGCAGATCGAAGACGTGATGAGCCTTCTCTCCGAGATGGGGGTCAACGTCGTCGAGGACGAGAACGACGCCGACGGCGACGATGCGGACGCGTCCGCCAAGGGCGACGGCAAGGAAGTCGTCAAGGCCGAGAGCACCACCGCCGAGGTCGATCGCACCGACGATCCCGTGCGCATGTATCTGCGCGAGATGGGCACCGTCGAGCTGCTGAGCCGCGAAGGCGAGATTGCAATCGCCAAGCGCATCGAGGCGGGGCGGGCCACGATGATCGGCGGCCTCTGCGAGAGCCCGCTGACCTTCCAGGCCATCACCGTTTGGCGCGATGAGTTGCTGGAGGAGAAGATCCTCCTGCGCGACGTGATCGATCTTGAAACCACGTTCGGTCGTGCGACCGATGGCGACGAGATCAATGTGATGTCGCCTGAAGGCGTGAACGGCGCCACACCGCCGGCTGCTGCCGCTGCTGCGGCCCCTGCGGAGGAGGCGCCCGCAAAGGAGGAAGCGCCGGTCAAAGAGGCGCCCCGCAAGTCCGAAGACGAAGGCTCGGAAGATGCCGCGGGCGATGAGGATCAGACCGACGACGAAACCGACGGTGAAGATCCCGATGAGCAGGCCAATCTTTCTCTGGCGGCGATGGAAGCGGCTCTCAAGCCCGCCGTACTCGAAACGCTGGACGAGATTGCTGCCACTTATGACCACCTGCGTGCCATGCAGGAGGCCCGTATCGGTGCCGCGTTGTCCGAGAAGTTCAGCTTCACGGCGGGTCAGGAGCGCGACTATCAGCGGTTGCGCAACCAGATCGTCGAGAAGGTCAACGAGCTTCATCTCCACAACAACCGCATCGAAACCCTCGTCGACCAGCTCTACGGGATCAATCGCCGTCTGATGACGCTGGAGGGCCAGCTTGTGAAGATGGCCGACCGGCACCGGGTTGATCGTCGCAAGTTCGTCGAGGAGTACCGCGGCTCGGAGCTCGATCCGGGCTGGGTCGACCACATCGCCACGCTGACGGGCAAAGGCTGGGCACAGATGGTCGAGCGTGAGCGCGACCGCATCGAGGCTGTCCGCGCCGAAATCGGTGAGGTTGGTCAGCTCGTGGGCGTCGACATCCCCGAGTTTCGCCGCATCGTGCACACCGTGCAGAAGGGTGAGAAAGAAGCCCGCGTCGCCAAGAAAGAGATGGTCGAGGCGAACCTGCGTCTCGTGATCTCGATCGCAAAGAAGTATACCAACCGCGGGTTGCAGTTCCTCGATCTGATCCAGGAGGGCAACATCGGTCTGATGAAGGCGGTGGACAAGTTCGAGTATCGCCGCGGCTACAAGTTCTCGACCTATGCCACGTGGTGGATCCGCCAGGCGATCACGCGATCGATTGCCGACCAGGCCCGCACGATCCGTATCCCGGTCCACATGATCGAAACGATCAACAAGCTGGTCCGCACGGGGCGCCAGATGCTGCACGAGATCGGGCGCGAGCCGACGCCGGAAGAGCTGGCGCACAAGCTCCAGATGCCGCTCGAGAAAGTGCGCAAGGTCATGAAGATCGCCAAGGAGCCGATTTCTCTGGAGACGCCGATCGGCGACGAGGAGGACTCGCAGCTTGGCGATTTCATCGAGGACAAGAACGCGGTGCTGCCGTTGGATTCGGCGATCCAGTCGAACCTCAAGGATACGACGACACGGGTGCTGGCCAGCCTCACGCCGCGCGAGGAACGCGTGCTGCGCATGCGCTTCGGCATCGGGATGAACACCGACCACACGCTGGAAGAGGTCGGGCAGCAGTTCTCGGTCACCCGCGAGCGTATCCGCCAGATCGAAGCCAAGGCCCTGCGCAAGCTGAAACACCCCAGCCGGTCTCGCAAGCTGCGGAGCTTCCTCGACAATTAGCTGCATCGGCGGAAGCGTCGGGACAGCGATGATGATGATACCGAGCCGATGACATGTCCGGTGGGCCCGAAACCGCGCCCGCCGCTTATGGGCGGTTCGGGCGCAACTCCACCATGACTGTTCGCATCTGCTGACTGAAATCAGTCAGCAGTTCTGGGTCATCCGCGAACGTATCCGCCAGATCGAAGCGACGGCGCTCCGCAAACTGAAGCAACCGCTCCGGTCGCGCAAGCTGCGCTCGTTCTTGGACAACGAACTCCGACGCTCCCGCACAATTGAACACTTCTCTCGAGAAGTGTTCAATCTCGTCCCTAAACCGGGAACGCGATCACTGTTTTTATTTGCGAGTTCCCGTCGCCCGATCGTCGTCGACTTTTACAAGGACTCGTTTGACATTGTGGAGTCACTAGAATGGCCGTAATCTTGACAGGTTTTTTGTACTGCCTGCATAACGGCAGCGTACTTGATGCATTGAAATATCCCTCAAATCACCTTCATTTGAATTTGCGATTTTACCTCTACAGCACACCATATGTTCACGTTTTTCATGAAACGTTAACACTGCGAGAAGGCAAGGCTTTTCAATTTCGCCAGTTTTTATTTTTTTTGAGAGGCCAGCTAAAGATGGATTTCGCAAACTTCTGATTCTTCAACGCTTCATGTTCTCGCGCTCTCCATCCGCCGGCCCCAGGGTATTCTGTCGGCACCAAGTTTCCATCTGTGTTAATAGGTTGGAGATGAAGGCGCCAAGTCTCTTTAGACCTTATCCCGAAGGAGCTGCTCCATCGTCCAAATTTCATCGATCTCGAGACTTTGCGTTTTTCCATAGATTCTTGAAATCGGGCTTTAAACCAGTCAACACGGAGCCTTCTCCGGGGAGCAGTGTCATTCTCACAATACACTGGATCAATGGAGGTTAATCGAGGTCCTCTTTTTGGGATGCTCTTTCAGACACCTTCCGATACTGCTTAGCACATAGTTTAGACGCCAAGAGCTTGCGTTTGGCAAGAGTAGCGCGCTTTTCGCACGATCAACGAGTAGAATCGCAACGGGTTTGAAGCCTTGGCTTGGCAGTACAAGTATTGGAAGTGTCCATGTTGCGCGGATTTGGTAGCGCTTTTCGGAGTCCATAACTCAAACTCGGAAATATTAGTTACTGAATTCGCCCATTTCAACTCGAAGTCCGGCTAATGCGTCTCGAAGGCGGCCATCTGCGCACCTCGGGTTTTACTCTCTTACCAAGACCGTAAAGCAGAACCCGCCCTACCGCCCCACCATCCCCTTCTGCTGCATTCGCCAGACCGCCATGTCGATACGGTCCTGACCGAAGAACGGTTCGTTCTCGAAGACGAGGCACGGCGTACCCCAATGCCCGGCGGCTTCCTCGGTGGCTTGGTTCTCGGCGATCTCGGCCTCCAGCGCCGCTTCGTTCCCCGCAATCGCGGCGTCCATCTCCGCCAGATCCAGCCCGGCGCGGGCGGTGGCGGCGGCCAGATGATCGCCCAGGTGCCAGTCCTTGACGTGGTCTCCCCAAAGGGTCTTGCCGACCTCCGCGGCCCATTCCAGTCCGCGGCCCCGGCGCGCCGCCTCGAGCCCCAGATAGGTCAGCCGGTGGATGTAGGGCTGTTCCGCCGCGGCCTCCCCCGGCGCCGAGAACTGCACCGGGTCCGGGTCGGGCCGCTGACAGGGAATGCCCGTCATCTCGGCCACGCGGGCCACATCCCGCAGCAGGTAGGGCCCGAACAGCGGATTGCGCTGCTTGAAGAAGCCGGGGAACCGGATCGCTGCGGGGTAGACCGGGCGCAGTCGGATCTCGAGGTCAAACTCCCGGGTCAGTGCGAGATACCGCCACGACCCTAGGTAGGAGTACGGGCTGCGGAATGAATAGTAGAGTTCTGCGGTCAGCATGTGCGGTCCTCCCGCCGCGGACTGTGGCGCGTCCTGCACAAGGCATGCAACGCCTGACTGGACGCTTGAGGCGGTCTAAAGCGCCAGAAATGCCTGGATCACGAACGCGTTCGTGATGTCGACAAAGAACGCGCCGACGAGGGGCAGGATGACGAACGCCGTCGGCGCGGGGCCGTGAGATTTGGTCACGGCCGTCATGTTGGCGATGGCGGTCGGCGTGGCGCCCAGGGCGAACCCGGCAAATCCGGCGCTCAGAACGACGGCGAGATAGTCCCGGCCCATCAGCGGAAACAGCACGAAGATGACGAACACGATCGTGGCCACGACCTGCGCCGTCAGCAGCACGAACAAGGGGCCCGCGAGATCCGCCACCTCCCAAAGCTGCATGCTCATCAGCGACATTGCGATGAACAGTCCGAGCGCGAAATCCGAGATCAGCGCGAGCGCTTTCGTCCGGGCCGGCCAGGCGATCTTCGTCAGGATCCTGGGCACGGTGTTGGACATCACGATCGCCACCATCAGACAGGCGACGAACAGCGGCAGTTTCAGACCGGCCTGGTTCAGTGCCTCGTTGAGCCCATGGCCAAGGATGATCGCCACATGCAGAGCCAGAAGCGCCCGCATGATGCTGATGTGATTGATTTTCTCATCATCGAAGCGCTCGTGCGAAATGCCGACGACCGCTTTCTCTTCCGAGCTGCCCTGGATGGCGTTCCTCCAGATCAGCCACTTCGCGATCGGGCCGCCCAGCAGGCTTGCGATGACAAGCCCGAACGTGGCCGACGCCACGCCGATCTCGAGGGCATTGGGCACCCCGTGGCTTGCCGCAATGTCGGGGGCCCAGGCAATCGATGTGCCATGCCCTCCGATAAGCGACGCCGAACCGACCAGCACGCCGACGCCGGTGGGTTGGTCGATCGCGAATGTCATCCCCACGCCGACCACGTTCTGCAGCACGATGTAGAACAGCGTCAAAGCCAGGAGCACGGCGAGCGGCCGCCCGCCCGCAATCAGATCCGACAGCCGGGCATTCAGACCGATGGCGGTGAAGAAGTAGACCAGCAGGCGGTCGCGGGTCGTGAGGTCGAACTCGAGCGCGACATCGAGCGACAGCTTTATCGCGAGCACGACCAAGGCCGCCAGCAGGCCGCCCGTCACGGCTTCGGGAATGTTGTAGTTGCGCAGGAAGCCGCTGTGCTGGGTGATCATCATTCCGGTGAGATAGACGACGATGCCCGCTGTATAGGCGAGGAAGTCCACGACCTGCACGACGTTGGGTTCCATCTGTTTCCTCTGGGACGGGGCTGACGGAGTTTCGCCGCGCTGCGAAGCAGCATTGCTTCCTCAAAAAGTAGCACCCGAGACGGGGTGCTACGAGACCTGGTTTCGGGTGCAGCAGCGCGCGAGATCACTTTTTCAAACCATTGACCCCCATCTGGCTTTGCCGGGTCCTGTCACCGGACTTGCCTGTGCGCCCCGATGCGTGCCCACCGGGGACGCATGTTCGGAACCAACTCGCCTGAATCCGCGTGACATCTGCGGTTCGTGGTCGTAAGACGCGGCCTCAGCCGGGTGACCGGCCCTCAGGCTCCGGGCAGAGAGCCGAAGGCGACGTGGCGGAGTGGTTACGCAGCGGACTGCAAATCCGTGAACGCCGGTTCGATTCCGGCCGTCGCCTCCACTCTCATCCGAGGCGCGCGATTGCCTCTCCGATGCGGTCACCTTCGCGCAGACCCATCTCGGACGCCTTGACGTTCACCCTGGACACCACGCCGTCTGCGAGCGCGGACGCCGCGTCGCCGATGCGGCAGGTTGCGCAAGCCAGGGTGACCGCGGCGACGTCCTGCCTGTCGAGGGCCGGCAGACGTGATACGCCGACCGCGTTCTTGCCGAAGCCTGCATCATTGAATGTGACGAGGCGCGCGCGCGCCTTGCACGCCCGTGACGGATCTCCGCCGATCAGACCGCCATGCGATCCCGTGACGATGATGCGCCCCGCGTCTTCGGGTTTGATCAGCGAGGCACTGTCGACGCAGAGCACCGCGAGTTCGTTGGACACACGCTCGTCCCACCGGGCCTCATCGACGGGATCGAGCGAGGTGGCCGACATGAGGGCCTCGTCGAGGCGGGTAATCACGGCGCCGAGTTGATCTCCCGACGTGAGCCCCAGGGCATGCGCATGTACATTGGCGAGGCTGATGATGCCGTTCTCAATCATGTCACGCGCCGAGCCGATCTCGGCCGTCATGGCGTCGACGGCCACAGCGGCCACCCCGATGCGTTCGAGGGCGCGGACGCCCGCCACGCCAGCGTCCTCGCGCCCCAGCCCTGCGTCGTTGAAGGCGACGGCGCGCAGTCCTGCGCGCGAAGCGACAGCCGCGGGATACAATCCGCCATGCGACCCCGACACCGCAACGCGCCCGCGATGGGCGGGGTCGACGTCTGTGATCGAATCCAGAAGGATGGGTGCGTCCGGCATGTCCATGAGGCTAGGTCTCTTGACAGAGGGGTGCAAGCTGTCCCCATCTGACCCGCGGAGCGACGTCCGATGGCCAGGCGATCGACGCGCCACTCAGACGGGACGGCAGGCGGAGGCGCGCTGGTGACTTTGCGAAATCTCGATGTCGACAAGGGGCTTGCGCGCCTTGCAATGATGGAGCGCATCCGCGCGTTCGAAGAGGCGGCGCGGACAGCAGCGGTTGACGAGGGACTGGTGCTCGGCGCGATCCACCTTTCGATCGGGCAGGAAGCCGTCGCCGCGGGCGTGATGGAGCCGCTGGGAGACGCGGACTACATCACGTCGACCCACCGCGGGCACGGCCACACGCTTGCCAAGGGTGCGGATCCTGTGGCGATGATGAAGGAGCTGCTCGGTCGTGCGGGGGGCTGCTGCGGCGGCAAGGGCGGCTCGATGCATGTTGCAGATTTCGACGTCGGGATGCTGGGCGCAAACGGAGTTGTCGCGGCGAACATCACCATCGCTGCGGGCGCGGCACACGGGGTGAAGCTGCTGGGCGGTAAGCAGGTCGTGGTGTGCTTCTTCGGTGACGGAGCTGCCAACCGCGGGCCGTTTCTGGAAGGGCTCAACTGGGCGGGCGTCTTCGGGCTGCCCATCCTGTTCGTCTGCGAGGACAACCGCTACTCGGCCTCAACCCTGACATCCGAGATGACGTCGGGGCCCGGGGTCGCGGATCGCGCCCGCGCATTGGGTCTTCGAAGCACGCAAGTCGATGGAAACGACGTCTCCGTTGTGGCCGACACGGCGACAGAGGTCTGCGAACGGATCAGGGCCACGTGCCAGCCGGAGTTTCTGCACGTTGTCACCTATCGGCTGGACGGTCACACCTACTTTGATCCGGCAGCCTACCGGCCTGACGGAGAAGCCGCAGGCATGGCGACGAACTGCCCGATCGTGCGTCAACGCCAACTCCTTGCGGAGGCGGGCGTCTCGAGTGCCGAGCTGGACCGTCTGCATGCCGAGGCCACGACAGAGATGAGCCGGGCTCTGGATCTGGCGAGGGCAGCCCCCTGGCCGGACGACGAAACGGTCTTCGATGACGTTCAGGATGTCGGCTCGCCCGCTTTGGAGGCCCGTTGATGGCGGTGATGACGTATGCGGACGCAGCTCGCACCGCGATTGCCGAGGCAATGCGCGCCGACCCGAGCGTTTGGTGCGTTGGCGAGGATCTGGGTCGGGGGGGCGTGTTTCGTCAGTATGCCGGGCTCGTGGATGAGTTCGGACCCGAGCGCATCTCCGACGCACCGATCTCGGAGGCGGCTATCATGGGGGCGGCGTTCGGAGCGGCGCTCGTCGGCACGCGCCCGATCGTCGAGATGCGTTTTGCCGACTTCGCGCTCTGTGCAACCGATGAGTTGGTGAACCAGATCGCCAAGGCGCGCTTCATGTTCGGGGGGCAGTCCCGTGCGCCCATGGTCATTCGCAAGCCCATGGGCATGTGGCGCTCTTCGGCAGCCCAGCACAGCCAGTCGCTCGAAAGCTGGTACGTGCACATTCCGGGACTGGTGGTCTGTTGTCCGGCAACACCGCAGGACAACTACGCGATGATGAAGGCCGCCATCGCCGCAGACGATCCGGTCGTGTATCTCGAGCACAAGGACATCTGGGCAACGGAAGGCCAGGTCGATCCAAGCGTCTCGCACGCATTTGGAACCGCATCGCGCCGGCACGAGGGCGATGATGTGACCATCGTGAGCTGGTCCAACACCGCGAACCTGGCGGTGTCGGCTGCCGAGATGCTCAGTGTGGACGGGATCGGCGCGGACGTTCTCGATTTGCGCGATCTCTGGCCATGGGACAGGGCGGCGGTGATCGAAAGCGTCGGGCGCACCGGGCGGCTGGTGATCGCCCACGAGTCCGTGCAGGTGGGCGGGTTTGGGGCCGAGGTCGCCGCGACAGTGGCCGAGGCTGTGCCGGCGCGGATCAAGCGCCTCGGGTCGCCGCGCGCGTTGATCGCCTATGCACCCAATCTGGAGGACCAGCTCCGTGTCACCGACGAGATGATCGCCGAAGCTGCGCGTGAGTTGATGTCGTGATCGCCCCCCGGAATGCTGAGGTCTCGTTCTTCCCTGGGCAATCAGGAGCACGTGATGACGACCAATGAGATGACCGGCGGCGAGGCTCTGGTGCGCATGCTGCTGGCGCATGGCGCGGGCCCGATGTTCGGGATGGGCGGGTTCCAGCTGCTTCCATTCTACGATGCGGCGCGGCGTCTGGGTCTTCGCCACAATCTGATCAACGACGAACGATGCGCGGTCTTCGCGGCGGATGCCTATGCCAAGGTGTCGGGACGGGTGGGGCTGGTCGATGCAACGCTGGGTCCGGGTGCCACGAACCTCGTGACCGGTTTGGTCGAGGCACTCAACGCAGGCTCCCCGATGGTGGCGATCGTGGGCGATGCACAGCGCGATCATGCAGGCAAGAACATGACTCAGGAGACCGATCAGGTCTCGATCCTGCGCCCTGCCTGCAAGGCGCTTCTGCGGGTCGAAGCGGTGCACCGTGTGCCTGAGATCATGCGCCGGGCCTTCGCCATTGCGACGTCGGGCCGTCCCGGTCCGGTGGTGGTCGACGTGCCCGAGGACGTGGCTCACGGGTTGCACGGCTTTGAAGAGGGCGATTTCGACACCGATCCTGCCCATGAGGCGGCACCGGCACTTCGCTGCCGCCCCGATGCGGGTGCCGTGATGCGTGCGGCGGACATGATCGCCGCCGCCAAACGACCGATCATGCTTTGCGGGGGCGGGGTGCACATCTCGGGGGCTGCACAAGCTGTCACCGCGTTTGCCGAGGCCAATGGCGTGCCGGTCGCTCACACCATGTCCGGAAAGGGAGCAGTCGCCTGCACCTCTGCGCTCTCCGCTGGCTTGTTCGGACGATACGATCGCATTGCCAACGCGCTCATTCTGGACTCGGACTGCATCCTTGTGGTGGGCTGCAAGCTTGGCGAGATCGCCACAAAGCGCTTCACGATCCCGAAGCCGGGTCAGGCGGTCATCCATCTCGATATCGTGGCCGAGGAAATGGGCCGCACCTTCGAGCCCGCGCTGAAGCTTTGGGGCGATGCGCGCGCGGGGCTCGAGGATCTGACTGCCGCGCTGGCCGCTCGCGCCGAAGCGCAAAGATCGGCGCGCGCGGCGTACCTGGCCGAGTTGCCCGGCAAAATGCAGGCCTGGCACGATGACGTCGCCGCAGAACGGCTGTACTCGGACGAGAGCCCGGTCCACATGGCGCGGCTGATCACCGAGCTGAACCGCCATCTTCCCGAGAATGGGTATCTGATCGCGGATGGGGGCTTCGCGGCTCACTGGGGCGGTTTGCTGTTCAACACCCGTGCCGCGCGCCGCAGTTTTGTTCCGGACCGGGGCTTTGCCTCGATCGGCTACGGCCTGCCCGGCGCCATGGGCGCCCAGCTTGCGGCTCCGGATGCAACGGTTGTCGGGCTCACCGGTGATGGCGGCTTCAACATGGTGCTGGGCGAGCTCGAGACAGCCCGGCGCATGGGTCTGGGTGTCACCATCATCGTGGTCAACAACGCAGCGTCAGGCTATGTGAAGGCGCTCCAGCACCTGATGTACGGCGAGGGTGCCTATCAGTCCTCCGATCTGGCCGAAACCGATTATGCAGCCGTGGCCACGGCGATGGGCTGCCACGGCATCCGCGTCGACGAACCGGCTGCGCTCGAACCCGCCCTCAAGATCGCCTTCGCTGAACGGGATCGTCCCAGCGTCATCGACGTCATGGTGACCCGCGATCCCGCTCGGATGTTGCCTGCGGTCGACAACCGCGCGGTGCAGGTCAAGAAGGGAGACAGGGTCGCCTGATCCCTGGCTCACGCGGGATCAAAGCGGATCGGCAGCGAGACGGGACCGGTGTTTCCGCTGTCGGGCAACCACGCGGCAGCCCCGTCCGGCGCCAGGTTTCTCAAGCGGGACGCGAGCCCCTTCAGTGCTTCTGTCATATCGCCGCGTGCGATCGGCGATCCGATGCAATGATGTACGCCGCCGCCAAAGCCGAAGTGCGCCTTGCGGGGCGCGGTGATATCGAAGTCCTGCGCAAAGTGTTCTGGGTCCGTCCCGGCAGATTCGGAGAACAGATGAATCGTGGTGCCGCGCGGGATCGATACACCCTGAAACTCGAAGTCCTCGATCGCCTCGCGGGTCACCCATGTGATCGTGGGTCGTGTCCGCATCACTTCTTCGAGAGCGGCGCGCGCAAGATCAGGCTGATCGCCGAGCTTCTGCCACTGCTCGGGGTGGGTCAGGAACATCGCAATCGCCAAACCGAGCTGATTGCGCGTCGTGTCGATGCCGCCGAAGATCGTGAGCACGATCATGTCGTCGAGCTCGCCGTCGCTCAGCCGGTCTTTTTCTTTGTTGGCCGAGATCAGTGCTCCGATGAAGTCATCGCGCGGCGCGGTGCGGCGCGCCTTCACCAGAGCCCGCGCATACTCGAGCATCCTGGTCGTCGCCGCATCAATCCGCGCCTCGTCGCGGGCATAGTTGACCCCGAGCGCGAGGCCCATCTCCACCACGAGATCGGTGAGAGGACGCCACTCATCGGGCTCGAGCCCGATCAGGCGACACACCACACGGGCGGCGTAGGGTTCTGCGAACGCTGCCATGAACTCGCAGGTGCCAGCCGGTGCAAATCCATCGATGAGTTCATCGGCCAGTTTCCGGAAATCCGGCATCAGTTTGCTCGCGTGGCGCGGTGCAAAGGCTGGTTGTGCAAGGCGGCGGAGGCGGGCGTGATCGGGTCCCTCGAGATTGAGCATGATGCGCTTCCACCAGCCGGCCCAAACGCCGCTCGCATTGTTGTGGTCGGGCCAGCGATAAGACCCCTGACGCAGCGACGGGTGATGCAGCATCGCTTTCATCTCGTCATATCGCAGCACGGCGAGCCCGAAGGGCGTGCGGGCGTGCCATCCTGCCGCCCGAGCCGCACGAACGCTCTCGGAACGCACCGAAAAGGTTGGGTTCGCGAGGTCCAGAAACGGGACGCCGTCATCCGCAAGCATACTTCCACGTTATCCCGCAGTCCTGCCATTGACAACTGAAAGGCCGTCGCCAAAGCTGGCGAGAGCACAGGTGTTTTGCGAGGGTGAGGCGCTATTTCTTCGGTATTTCAATATCATGCGGATATCTCGTGGGTGCCGCGAGACCATCTATCCTGCGAGGGTCCTGCGATCCACATCGGCCCTGGCGGACCCGTCTGTTGCCGTCTCGGCAACCGGTCATCCTGAGATGGTGCGCAGACGGGCTCGCCCCGATCGCCGAGCCGGTCTGGTGCAGCGTCCATTCGGCGAAGTGCGCAATCCCTATCCGCCCATGGAGATCCTGTCGTCGGATCAGGTCGAGACGATCCATCACGCCAGTCTGACGATCCTCAAGGAGATCGGTCTGCAGGTCGACAACGCTGGCGCCTGCCAGCTGATGCGCAGGCTCGGGGCAGACGTCGATGCAACGAACCGGGTGCGCCTTGACCCGGCGCTGGTCGAGGATCTGCTCTCCGGTATCCCTTCGGAATTCACGATCCACGCTCGAAACCCGGCGAAGTCGGTGCGCATGGGTGGCAATTCGATGGTATTCGCGACAGTCTGCGGCCCATCGTTCGTCTCGGACATCGAGCGTGGGCGGCGCGCCGGAACCAAGCAGGATATGGAGGACTTTGTCCGCCTGTCGGGTGCGCTCAACATCTTCCACCATGAAGGCGGCAGCGGCGTCGAGCCGCTCGATTTGCCGCCCGAGACCCGGCATCTCGAGATGATGTTCGCCCAGATCACGCTGACGGACAAAGGCTGGCAGCCCAACTGGTTGAACACAGGGCCGCGGGCGCAGGACTGCATTGAGATGGCGAAGATCGCATTGCAAGTGGACGACGACGGGTTCAAGTCACGCCCCGGCATTGTCGGCGGGCTGAACACCAACTCACCGCTGCTCTTCGACGAAGGGCAGTGCGATGGCATGCGGGTTTTCGCCGAGGCCGGCCAGCCTGTGCACATTACGCCCTTCACGCTGGCAGGCTCGATGGCGCCTGCGACGGTCGCAGGTGCGGTCGCCCAGCAGAACGCCGAGGCGCTGGGATGCATCGCCATCACGCAGGCGGCGGCTCGAGGTGCATTGACCTTCTATGGTCACTTCACGTCGAACGTCGACATGCGCACGGGGGCCCCGGCCTTCGGGACGCCCGAGTACGCCCAGTCGCTGATCATGTCGGGTCAGCTCGCGCGTCGCTATGGCTTGCCGCTGCGGTCCTCCAATGCCACGGCTTCGTCATGCGTTGACCTGCAGGCGACCTATGAAAGCGCGATGTCGGTCAACGCCTGCGTCCAGGCGCATGTCAACAATCTGATGCATGCGGGCGGATGGCTAGAGGGCGGGCTCACCTGCTCGTTCGAGAAGTTGATCCTCGATGCGGAACTGCTGCAGATGCAGGCTGCCTTCCTCGACCCTGTCACGGTCGATACCGATTCGATTGGCGTCGAGGCCATGGCCGAAGTGGGCCCGGGCGGGCACTTCTTCGGGGCCGCTCACACGCTGGCACGCTACGAGACAGCGTTCTACCAGCCGATGCTTTCGGACTGGCGCAACTACGAGACCTGGCGCGACGATGACGCCAAGACCGCCACGCAGCGGGCGCACGAGATTTGGAAGGAGCTCCTGCGCACCTACGAGAAACCTCCGCTGGATGCCGCGATAGAGGAGGAGCTTCTTGCCTACATGGCCCGGCGCAAGGAAGAGATCAGGCGCAAGGGGCACTAGCTCTGGCGTTCTGTCGGGTTGGCGTGGTACCGAATTCGGAGCTGTTTTTGTGCCCGGAGGTCCGCGCGATGTCCACGTCCAACACCGTCGATATGCTCCGTCGCGAGCTTCGTCATCTCGGCGCACTGCACCGGGACGATGCCCGGACCATGCCGTCGAGCTTTTACACCTCGGCCGAGTTTCTGGAGGTCGAGAAGGAAGAGCTGTTCCGCCGCGAGTGGATTTGTATCGGCCATGCGGGCGAAGTGCCGAAGCCCGGCGACTATTTCACCACCGAGCTTGTGGGAGAGCAGCTGCTCGTTGCGCGAGACGCGGACGGCGAGATCAATGTTCTGTCCAATGTCTGCCGCCATCGCGGCAACCTTGTGGCCGAGGGCCGCGGCAACCGACGCAGCTTTGTCTGCCAGTATCATGCCTGGACGTATGACCTTGGCGGCCAACTGAAGACCGCGCCGCTCATGAAGGCGCGCTCCGGTTTCGATGTGGCGTCGTGTCGACTGCCTCGGATCAAATCCGAACTCTGGAGCAACTTCATTTTCGTCAATCTGGATGGCGAAGCAGCACCCCTGTCCGAGCGATTGCGCAGCCTTGATGGGGTCGTGCACAACTACCACAACGAATTGCGCACGCATCTTTTCGAAGAAGAGGACGTGTGGGGCACGAACTGGAAGAACCTCAACGAGAACTTCATGGAGGGCTATCACCTCGCCTCGACACACCCGAAGACGCTCGAGCCGATGACACCCACGTCGGGCTGCGTGAAGGTAGAGGGAAACGGGGCGTGGACGGCCTATCGCGCCTACTACACGCCTGACTGGCCAGAGCGCGGTCCCTATCATGAGGACCTCACCGACGACGAGAAGCGCAACTCGGTGCTCTTCAACATCTTTCCCAGTTTCGTCTGCTCGTTTGCGCCGAACTACACGCTCTATCTCTGCCTGCGTCCGGCTGGGCCCGATCAGGTTGCGATCCGCTGGGGTGCTACGGGATTCAAGGAAGATCCCGATGACCCGGAGGTGCGGGGATTTGTGGATCTCTGCAAGGCTTTCAATGCAGAGGACCGCGAGAAGCTTGAAACTCTGCAGCGCGCCCAGAACACGCGGTTCTACACGCCGGGCCCGCTGGCACCGGACGACTACGAAGGCACGATCTGGGACTTCCTCACCTATATGGCTGGCCGCCTTGGCACGTCTCCCGCGCCTCGTGCGGCCGGTGCCGCAGGACAGAGTTCCGCTGGCTAGCCTTCGATCCGCGGCTGATGGCGTTTGTCACGACCCGGCGAGCGCCTGCTTGCGGGATGAAAACGCCCATCTGAATACATAGCTATCTTCTGGAAATGAGTTCACGCGAAGTTCGCACGGACGGGCCGAGCGTCCGGCGATGAATGGCATGCGCCCAGAGTTCAGTCTTCAACATGGTGCATCGCGGCGTCGCCAAATGCTGCTATAGGCTGCCCCATGGTTGGTTCGGGAAAACGCAAACGGTATCACCACGGCTCGTTGAAGGAAGCGCTGGTCGCCGCGGCACTCGAGCTGATCGAGGAAAGCGGTCCGGCGGGCTTCAGCTTCTCCGAGGCGGCGCGCCGTGCTGGCGTCAGTGCGGCAGCTCCGTACCGTCACTTTCGCGATCGTGATGAGTTGATCGCCGAGGTGGCGCGCCAAGGGTTCGAGTTGTTTACCGAACAGCTCGCGGCGGCCTGGAATGACGGTCGACCGTCGCCGCTTCAAGCGTTCGAGACGATGGGGCGGGCCTATCTGGAGTTTGCGCGAACCGAGCGGTCCTTCTTCGCGACGATGTTCCAGCCAAATCTCGGCACGCCCGACGATCCGTCCCTTAGGCAGGCGCGTGCGCGCTCGTTCGACACGCTCCGGGATGCCGCCGAGGCAGTTGCCCGTCTCGCACCCGCCGATCGGCGACCACCGGCGGCGATGGTGGCGCATCATTTTTGGGCGCTCGTGCATGGCCTCGCCTGTCTCTACGGGGACCCCGCAACGGCGCGATCGCCCATTGCACCCGAGGAACTTCTGGAAGCGCACCTGATTATCTACTTCCAGGGCCTCGGGATTCTTGCACCCAACCACGCGGGCTGAATTTTTCACGAGAAGGGTCTTGACCGGCCCGTCGGGGTTTCCATCTATGTTAATGTTATAAACATTCACATGAAAGATGGAGGTCGAGTCAAGCCGATGACGAGGGTCGCAGAATGGCTTCGTCGAGCCGAAGCACAACTGGATGAGTGGGGAAAGCCCGCATGGCTCATCGCCATGGTCCTTGGGTTTATCCTGGCGTGGCCGATTGGCCTGTTCATCCTCGGATACATGATATGGAGTGGAAGAATGGGATGTAAGAGCAGCGGCTGGTCTTTCGGGCGCGGGAAAAAGGAGCGGCACGGCACCGGTAACACCGCGTTTGATGCCTACCGCGATGAAACCCTGCGCCGTCTCGAGGACGAGCAGACCGCGTTCCGGGATTTCCTCGGCCGGCTGCGGCAGGCCAAGGATCAGGCCGAATTCGATCAGTTCATGGCCGAGCGGCGGGATGGCGGAAACGTCCAGCCGGCATCCTGATCCCGGATTGCAGACAAACTTCGGGCACCGCCGTGGCGGGCCCGAAGCCTCTTCTTCGGGGGAATGGGCACGTCGCTACCGCGTTGCCTCGAAGCTGCCGCCGCCACGTTTCACCTTCATGATCGGCAGGTTGTAGAGGTCGGGCGTGATCTCGAAGTCCTTCGGCATCCGGAAGCGGTCGATGTGGGACCGCCTGTAGGCCGAGTAGCGCACCCGACCACTCTGATTGCCGCCCAGAAGGACAATCCGGCCCGCGGCCGTCTTTCCGACGACGAAGCCGACATGGCCTTTCCCGCGACGCTTCGGCTTGTCGGGATAGACCTTTCCCCAGTCCATGAAGGCCACCGCGCCGATGCAGGGTTTGGCAACACCTTTGCCCCATCTCTTGTAGCTGTGGGACCATGAACTCTCGGCGCTCTCAAAGCCCGCCTGCTCAAGCACCCAACCAACGAAACTCGCGCACCAGGGACGCTCGTCGGTCATCTTCTCCTTGTGCTTCAGCTGGTCCGTTGCCCAGTGATATGCCTGTACCCGTTCGTTGTGTTCGTCGCCCTTGATCTCGGCGATGCCCAGCTCTTCCTCGGCCACGCCGATCCAGCTCGGCTGCAGCACCGGCGCTCCCGGCAGGATCGACACGGTCTTCTCCTGCGCGATCCCTTCAGGACGGGCGGGGCGCAGCCAGGGCGGCTTGCCTTCGCCCGGATGCGGGGTGCGCATGACCGATCTTGCAGCGTCCTTCGAGACCGGACGCGTGCCGGTCACGGTTTCCCAGAGCGCGGTGATCGTGCGGCCATCGGGGTCAACCACACCATCGGTGCGGCTCATCAGCGTGCGCTGGAAGGCGTGGATCGCCTTCACCGTGGAAGATCGCCCCGCGTTGCGCGCGATCTTGCCATCGATCCCGTTCGGATCGAACTTTGCATTCTTGAGCTTCTTGGAGGCGTACTCCAGCAGCATCTGCAGCGTGCGCACGTCCGCGGGCCGGTTCTTGGCTCCGCGAGACCAATCACCAACCGCGGCCTCGATCGTGAACTCAGTCATAAAGCGCTTGCCGACCTCGAATATGCGTTCGAGATTGATCAGGGGCTCGCCCATTTTGCTCTCCTTCATGCCGCCCAGTGCCCGAGATCGATGCCCCGCACGTGCCGCACGCTGTCGCGCCGGCGGTGCACGCTCGATCTGGGATGGCGGGGATTCTCGCCCGGAGAGTTTTCAGCCTTATGTCCCGGCCCGGCGTATTCTGTTTCAGTGGTAGCTGCGGGGAAAACTCGGCTGGCAGCGGTGAAAACCCAGCTGTGCCAGGGAGCTACTCCCTTGTTTTGCCGCACCGTGCGCCCAGGCGTTGAAACAATTGAAACAACTCGGGGCCAGGCTGAAAAGCAGCTGAAACATCAGACAGGTACCACTGCGTGTATGGGCATGGACGGCTCCACCTGTCACGCAGAGTTCGACGCGGACGGACAGCTACTCGCGGGCAGCGCGGGCTTTCTTGAAGAAGGAAGGCCTGCGATTGCGGTCTATCTTGCAGGCTTCTCGGAGCTGAATGGTGCGCCCGCAACCGTCGAGCACTGTGCCGAAATCGCTTTTCAATGGCGCAGGGGCACCGTGATCGAAGGGCGGCTGCCTTCGGGCGACACGCGTATCCTCATGGCTCATCCCAATGCGAGCGGCGGTGTCACGCTCCTCTCCATCGGTGGTGGCGCGAGCCAGAAGGACCGATCCCTGACGGGCGCGATCTCGGATGCGAGCCCGATGCCTGTTTTCGCCAACGAGATCCGCTCAGGCGCGATCCGGTATGCCAATGAACGTGCCTGCGCTCTCTTCGAGCTGGAGGCCGGACGTCCGCACAACATCGTCGACATCTTGCCCGATCACAACCAGAACCGCTGGCTGCTGCGGGAGCTCAGGCGTCACGGCGCCGTCGACAACGTGGTTGCCCGCGCCCAGACGGCAACGGGCCGGACAATCTGGCTCGTGGCCGCTGCGGGACTGATCCGGCATGACGGTCGCAGCTTGGTGCAATTCGTGATCAAGGAGGTGCACGCGGCCGAGCAGCACAAGGCCGAGGTCACCCGAAGCCTCGATCTTCTGCGCGACGCAATCCGGCCGCTGTCTGAAGGGTTCGCCCTTTACGGAGAAAATGAGCGTCTGATCTTCTGCAACGACCGTTTCAGCGAGATGCATGCCGCGGTGCCGGATCTGCTGGATCCGGGCTCCGGATGGAGCGATCTGGTGCATCAACTCGCCCGGCGCAGTGTGTTGGACGACGTCGATGGTGGCACGGATGCTGCGGCAGAGGAGATGCTTGCAGCGGCAAGGGCCTACAAGACATTCGAGATCGAAGACGGCGACGGAACCTCGTACTCTGTCTCGGTGCGTCCGACCCCTCTGGGCGGCTTCGTCGTGACGCAGATCGACATTTCAGCGCAGCGTGTGGCCGAGCAGTCGGACCGGCTGTCGCAAGAACTGCTGTCGAAGATCCTCGAGGCAAGCCCTGCCAATCTGAGCATGTCGCGCATCGGTGATGGCGAGATCGTCTACAGCTCTCCGGGCTTCATCGCTCTGTTCGGCACGGCCGGCACTGCCAGCGATCACTTCGCGGACCCGCTCGACCGAGCGGATTTCATGGCCGCATTGTTGCAGAACGGTCGGGTCGACCATTTCCGCACAGATGCTGCAGGTGCGTCTGGCAGCGTGTTTCCGGCCCTGTTCTCGGCCCGGGTCATCGAGCATCGCGGAGAGGAGGTCATGGTCTGTGCCGTGACCGATCTCACCGAGCGCGTGTCGGCCGAGCGCACGATCGAAGAGGCATCGATCCGGCTCCGTGACGCGATAGAGGCGTTGTCCGAGGGGTTCATTCTCTACGATGCGGATGAGCGGGTCGTGATGGCCAACCGCCGCTTTCTGGAAATGAATGCGCCCTACGCCAATCTGATCGTGCCGGGCACCCACACCCGAGATCTCCTGTGTGCGGCGGTCGATACCCAGCAGTTCGTCGACGCCGAACGGTGGCTCGCGGACTATGACGCCGAACGTGAACGCGGCGAGCAGGGTTCGCAGCGGGCCTTCGAGTTCCAGCTTGCCGATGGATCCTGGGTCAATTCGGTCCGGCGTCCCACACGGGAAGGCGGGTTCGTCATCACGTGGCTGGATGTCACCGAGCGCAAACGCGCCTCCGAAGAACTCGCGCGCGCGAACGACCGGTTGCGGGATGCCATAGATTCGATTGATGAGGCTTTCGGGATCTTCGATGCGGACGCGCGGCTGATCGCCTGGAACCGCAGATATGAAGAGCTGAGCATGCTGCCCGCCGGCCATCTCCGGGTCGGAATCACGCAGGAAGAGATACTAGAAGCGGCGCTCGAGAGTGGCGGGTTCGAGAACGAGTCGGCGGACCGCATCCGGCAGCTGATCGAGAAAGGCGACTGGCGCAGCCCGATGCGCACCGAGTTCGCGCAGAAAAGCGGCAAGTGGTACCTCGTTTCGCGTCGGCCAACCATCGAGGGCGGCTTTGTGGTCACCCGCCTCGACATCACCGATCAGAAGCGTGCTGCCGAGGAATTGACCCGCCTGAACGACCGTATGCGTGACGCCATCGAATCGTTGGACGAGGGCTTTGCGCTCTACGATGCCGACGATCGGCTCGTGATGTGGAACGATCGGTACGAGCGCCTGAACTCCGAGATCAGTGAGGTGATCAGGGCCGGAGTCACCTATGGCGAGATTCTCGAGACGGCCATTCAGACCCACGATCTGCCGCCCGAAGAGGTGGCACGGGTCCGCGAGAGTGGCAGTCGCGAGAACGGCAACTACCGCCGACGCTTCGAGTTTCAGGACCAGGAAGGCCGCTGGTTCGCGGTGTCGCGCCATCCCACGTCCGAGGATGGCTTTGTCATCACCCGGGCAGACATCACCGACCGCATGCAAGCCGAGCAAGCGGATCGCGAGGCCTACATGCTGCCGCAGCGCGTGCTTGACGCCTGCCCCGTGGCTTTGGTGATGAGTGAGCCTGACACCGGCGAGCGGATCTTCAGCAACATGGAAGATCATGAGTTGCTCGGAGGCAACCGTGCCGAAGGCAGCTCTTGGGCAGATCTTTCCGAGCGCGCGGAGTTCATGCGCCGGTTCAGCGAGACCGGACGCGTCGATGAAATGCAGGTCACGATGCTCCGGGGTGACGACACGCCGTTCCCGGCGCTCATGTCGGCGCGCTCCATCGAGTTCCGCGGCAAGTCGTATCGCGCGACCTACACGGTTGACCTTTCCGAACGCATCGCGATGGAGCAGGAACTCGCGCGGCAGAAGGAAATGCTGCACCAGTCCGAGAAGCTCTCCGCACTGGGTGAGCTCCTTGCGGGCGTCGCGCATGAACTCAACAATCCGCTCTCGGTTGTCGTCGGCCATGCTTTGATGCTGGAGGAGGAGATCGAGGATGCGCATCTTCTCAAGCGCACGCGCAAGATCTCGTCGGCAGCGGAACGTTGCTCCCGGATCGTAAAAGCCTTCCTCGCAATGGCACGTCAGCGCCCGTCCAAGTCGGAGCGCATGCAGATCAACACGGTGATCGACACGGCGCTGGATGTTGCGGGCTACAGGTTGCGATCGGCGGGTGTGCGCATCGAGCGGCAGTTTGCGCCAGACTTGCCCCCGGTGACCGGAGACCTCGACCAGCTGGCTCAGGTCTTCGCGAACCTGATCGTCAATGCGGAACACGTCCTCGTCGGCAAGGGCTCAGAGGGGTGTCTGACGCTCGCGACCAGGCTCTCGAAAAAGGGCGACGAAGTTGTGATCGAGATCAGCGACAACGGGCCGGGTATACCGGAACCCATCCGGGCGCGCATTTTCGAGCCGTTCTTCACCACCAAGACCGTTGGCGAGGGCACCGGGATCGGACTGGCATTCTGCCATCGGATCATCGCCACGCATGGCGGGCGCATCTCGGTCGACGAAGCGCCCGAGGGTGGGGCCCGGTTCACCATCGCGCTCTCTGCGACCCGCTCGGCGATGACGCAATCGGTTTCCGCAGACGGGGTCCTGGTTGCCAATGGGCGCGTGCTGGTGGTCGATGACGAACGTGACGTTGCCGAACTCATCGCACAAATCCTGATCGCAGATGGGTACGAGGTCGTGCGGGCGGGCTCTGCCGAGGAGGGGCTTTCGCAGTTGCCGGGCAAGTTTGACCTGATCCTGAGTGATTTGAACATGCCAGGTCTGGGTGGCCGGGCGTTCATCGCCGAGATCAAGGACCGCTGGCCGGGGCTGGAAAAACGCATCGGCTTCATAACCGGCGACACCATGAGCCCCGATGCAGAGCAATTTCTTCAGCTCGCGAACCGGCCGTACCTCGAGAAGCCAGTAACGCCGTCGGATGTGCGCCAGCTTGCGGCGCGCATGATGGGCGAGGTGCGTGCGAACGCGTGATCCAGGAACCGGCTCGTGCGCTTGTATTGTCCAAATCGACAGGCGCCTGTAGGCTCGCAGAGGGGTGTGGGCCAGCTCGACCTGGTACTTGTGAGGCAAGTTTGATCGGAGCCGTGGTGACACGGTCCGCCGACGCCACGACTAGACTGCCATTTGGGGCGCGGAGGAAAAAGTGCGCACGTTCAAGGGAGTGGAGGTTCCGGAAAACGATGCCGCTCGTGTCGAAGCGGTGCGGTCCTACGAGATTCTCGAAACCCCGCGCGAGCAAATCTATGACGATATCACGGAGCTTGCGGCGCTGATCACGGGGTGCCCGGTTGCCTATATCTCGATCTTCGATGACGAGCGGTCCTGGCTGAAGTCGAGCTATGGTCTGCCTGAGAACCGGCCACCCCGGCCGCGCGAGCTCAGCATGTGCGCCCCCACCATCTGCCAGAACGAGCTGGTGATCGTGCCGGACCTGTCGCAGAATCCGCGTTATGCGAACCTGCCGGCGGTCATCAATCCGCCGAATGCGCGGTTCTACTGTTCGATGCCGCTGATCAATCGGGATGCGTTCGCGCTCGGAACACTCTGTGTCTGGGACCCGGAGACGAAGGAACTCAGCGAGGATCAGCAACAGGCGATGCGCCGGTTGGCCCGGCTTGTCCTCGACAGGCTTGAACAACGCCGTGATGTGCTCGAGCTTCGGCGTGCCTGTGATGTGGCCGAAGAAAAGCTCACCCGTGGCCTCACCGCGATGGAGCGTGCCGAGGGCGTGGCTCATCGGCTTCTGCCGCCGGCGGTTGCGGCGCGGATGCTCTCCAGCGCGGATGTTGCACCGCGCGTGCAGAACGACGTCACAGTCGTGCAGGTGGCGATGGCCGATATGCCCAACCACTCGGACCCCGAGGTTGCAAGTGCCTTGGTTGCACGGATTAACCGCATGAGCGCGCAGATCGACGCGATCCTCGATCGCCACGGCCTCGACAAGCTGCGGCTTGCAGGCGGTGTTTATCTGGCCGCAGCGGGGCTCGGGCGGGCCTGGACCGATCATGCCGAGCGTGCTTGCGCCGCGGCATCCGATATCGCTCGAGAATTGCAGGACATGCTTTCGCAGGACGCCTCGACCGGACACCGGGTGCAGCCGCTTCGCATCGGCCTGCACTCCGGCACGGTGGTTGCCGCGGTGATTGGGGATGCGCGGCAAGCCTATGACGTATGGGGAGATGGCGTGACCGGCGCCAGCATGATGTGCCAGTTGTCCGAACCCGGTCAGATCACCCTCTCCGAGACGACACATGTGCGGGCATCGAATACCTTCGACGCGGAGCGGATCGGCGAGCTGACGATTCCGCAGAAGGGCCAAGTCGCCGCATATCGTCTGCTGGGCCCGTCAGCCTGAACCAAGCCCCGGTTCAAATGTCGAGCGTGTGGTCCCGCTCCCATTGCGTGAGCTCGCGCGAATAGTCGTTCCACTCCTCGGTCTTGAGCTTGATGAAGGCGGCTGCGGCCGGGCCGAGTGCGGCTTTCAGCACACTGTTTCGGTCCAGCTCCCGCAGCGCATCGAGCAGGTTCAGCGGCAGCTTCTTCGCACCGCGCACCTTGTGGCCCTCGGCGTACATGTCGATATCAAGCCGCTTGCCGGGGTCTCTCTCGTTCTCCATCCCGTCCATACCCGCGGCCAGAACCGCTGCCGGATAGAGATAGGGGTTTGCCGCCCCATCCGCGAGACGCAGTTCAAAGCGTCCGGCGTCAGGTATGCGGATCATGTGGGTCCTGTTGTTGCCGCCATAGGTCAGCGTGTTGGGTGACCACGTGGCCCCCGACATGGTCCGCGGGGCATTGATGCGCTTGTAGCTGTTGACCGTCGGGTTCGAGATCGCGGTCAGCGCCGTCCCATGCGCCATCAGCCCGCCCATGAAGTTGTATCCCAGCGCAGAGACACCAAGTTCGCCCTTCTTGTCCGCGAAGAGGTTCTTCTTGCCTGCCTTGTCCCAGATCGAGACGTGGGCGTGGCAACCATTGCCGGTCAGGTTGGCGAAGGGTTTCGGCATGAAGGTCGCGCGCAGTCCGTGCTTCTCGGCGATCGACTTGACCATGTACTTGAAGAACGCGTGCCGGTCGGCCGTCACCAGCGCATCCGCGAAGTCCCAGTTCATCTCGAACTGGCCATTCGCGTCCTCGTGATCGTTCTGATAGGGCCCCCAGCCGAGCGCCTGCATCGCGTCGCAGATCTCGCGGATCACGTCATAGCGGCGCATCAGGGCCGAGACGTCATAGCAGGGCTTGGGCTGGATATCGCGCTCGTCGGCAATCGCCGAGCCGTCGGGGTTGACGATGTGGTACTCGCACTCGACGCCGTGCTTCATGTACCAGCCCTTGGCGGCAGCGGCGGCGAGGATCCGCTTCAGCGTGTTGCGTGGCCCCTGATCGACCTCGGCACCGTCCATCCAGAGATCGGCGGCGAGCCAGCCGACCTCTGGCTTCCATGGCAGCTGGATGAGGCTGTCCGGATCCGGCACGGCAAACATGTCCGGATGCGCCGGTGTCATGTCGAGCCAGGCGGCAAATCCCGCGAACCCGGCGCCTTCCTTCGCCATGTCCTTGATCGCCGAGGCGGGCACCAGCTTGGCCCGCATCACCCCGAAGAGATCAACGAACGAGATCAGGAAGTATTCAATACCGCGCGCCTTCGCTTCCTTCGCGAGATCAATTGCCATGTGTCCCTCCGCACTGCTTTTCGAGTGTGATTGTCATCCGCGTTCGCTGCACAGGGCAAGCTCGAAACTGGATCGTTCGACGAAGCGCGGATGGTGAACCCTCAAACTCAGGCTCCCGGCACCCAGCTCGTGCCGGCCAGGGGCACGCCTGCCATGGCGGCGGCCTCGACCGTTAGGGCAGCCAGATCCTCGGGCTCGAGGTTGCGCACATGGCTTTTGCCGTTGGCACGCGCCAAGGTTTGCAGCTCCATGGTCATCACAGCCAGATAGTTCGACAGCCTTCGCCCGGCCCTTATTGGATCCAGCCGCGCGGCCAGCTGGGGGTCCTGTGTGGTGATGCCCGCCGGATCCCGGCCCTCGTGCCAATCATCATAAGCACCTGCCGTGGTGCCGAGCTTGGCATACTCCGCCTCCAGCGCCGGGTCATTGTCCCCAAGCGCGATCAGCGCGGCCGTGCCGATCGAGACCGCATCCGCGCCCATGGCGAGCGCCTTGGCCACGTCGGCGCCCGAGCGGATGCCGCCCGAGACGACAAGTTGCACCTTGCGGTGTGCATCGAGGTCTTTGAGGGCCCGAACCGCCTCGCGCACCGCGGGCAGCGTCGGGATCCCGACGTGCTCGATGAAGACCTCCTGGGTTGCCGCGGTGCCGCCCTGCATGCCGTCGACCACCACCACGTCTGCCCCCGCTTTCACGCTGAGCGCCGTGTCGTAGTAGGGCCGGGCAGCACCCACCTTGATGTAGATCGGCTTTTCCCATGCCGTGATCTCACGAAGCTCCTGGATCTTGATCTCGAGATCGTCCGGGCCGGTCCAGTCTGGGTGCCGGCACGCCGAGCGCTGATCGACACCCTGGGGCAGGGTCCGCATCTCGGCCACCCGCTCCGAGATCTTCTGACCGAGGAGCATGCCGCCGCCGCCCGGCTTTGCGCCCTGGCCGACCACGACCTCGATGGCATCGGCACGGCGCAGATCGTCGGGATTCATCCCGTAGCGGCTCGGCAGGTACTGATAGACCAGAAGACTGGAGTGCCCGCGCTCCTCGTCGGTCATGCCGCCATCGCCCGTGGTGGTTGAGGTGCCCATGGCCGACGCACCACGTCCCAGTGCCTCCTTCGCCTGCGCACTGAGAGACCCGAAGGACATGCCGGCAATCGTGATCGGCGTTTTCAGGTGCAGCGGCTTCGAGGCGAACCTGTCCCCGAGCACCACATCCGTGCCGCAGGCCTCGCGATAGCCCTCCAAGGGGTACCGCGACATCGAGGCACCGAGAAACACCAGATCATCGAAGCAGGGGACGCGACGTTTCGCACCCCCGCCGCGGATATCGTAGATGCCCGTGGCTGCGGCCCGACGAATTTCGGAGATCGTGTAGTCGTCAAAGCTTGCGGCCTTGCGCGGGGTCGTCTGTGGTGCATCTCCGTAGTCGGCCATCAGTAGGCGTCCAGATTGTCGATGTTGAAGTTGTAGAGCGTGCGCGCCGAGCCATATCGGCGAAAGTCGCCCGGCTCGGCGTCGATGCCCGCGCGGGCCAAGAGACCGGCGAGCTCTTCGATGTGTTCGGGCGCCATCTCCTTCTCCTCGCAGTCCGCACCGAGCGAGGCGACACGGCCCCGAACATAGAGCCTGGCTTCATAGATCGAGTCGCCCAGGTCAGCGCCGGCATCTCCCAACACCACAAGCCGACCTGCCTGCGCCATGAACGCCGACATGTGCCCGACGGAACCGCCGACCACGATGTCGATGCCTTTCATCGAGATCCCGCAGCGCGCCGACGTGCTGCCCTCGATCACCAGAAGCCCGCCATGCCCGGTCGCACCTGCCGACTGCGAGGCGTCGCCGGCGACGCGCACCGTCCCCGACATCATGTTCTCGGCAACACCGGTTCCGGCGTTGCCCTCGATTGTGACTGCAGCCTGCTGGTTCATTCCGGCGGCGTAGTAGCCGCAGTGTCCGCGCAGGGTGACCTCGACCGGATGCCTCAGCCCGCATGCCAGCGCATGGGCGCCGCCCGGGTTCAGCACCGAGAATGTCCCCGCGTCCGCACTCTGCAGTGTTTGGTTGATTGCTCGCCGGTCAAGCCGAGCGAGATCCAGTTCGGTGTTCGCGGTCATAGCCCTGCACCGCCGTGGCGCTCCAGATCATCGCTCATGTCGAACCAGGGCAGCTTCTCGTCGTGGAAGTGATGCTCTTCTGGCGAAAAGTCCGCGGGGTCATCGAGCGACGCCGCATAGAAGTGCGTCTCGTCCGGCAGCCCGTCCCATGCGTATGCCATCGGGGATCCGCATGTGGCGCAGAAGTATCGGCGCACGCCGGGCGAGGATTCGAAAAGCCTTGGCGCCGCGCCGGTCCATTCCCACTTGCCGTTGACGACACCGAAGAATGTCGTGACGGGCGCCGAGCAGGCACGCCTGCAGCTCTCGCAATGGCAATGGCCGCGAAACTTCGCGGGTTCGGTGTAGGTGAACGTAACCGAGCCGCACAGACAGTGTCCGGATCTCTGGGTCATGCGGCTCGGCTCCAACTGTAAACCCTGCTGGGTTCGGGTTCCCAGATCTCGGCATGCTCGACGCCGGGCAGGCGCGCGATGGCTCGGAACTCGGAGGACATCGCCGCCCAGTCGTCGGTCTCTGCAATCACGGCGGGCTTGCACGCGATCGGGTCCCGCACCACGGCGAAACCATCGCGGGTTCCGATTGCGAAGGTGTAGAAGCCATCGAAATCCTGGATCGCGTGCTCGATCGCACCATCGATGCTGTCGCCCTGACGCATGCGCCAGGCGAGATAGCCGGCGGCGACTTCCGAGTCGTTCTCTGTCTGGAACGTCTCGCCTTGCTTGCGGAGCTCTTCGCGGAGCGAATTGTGGTTCGAGAGGGACCCATTGTGCACGAGGCAGGTGTCTGCGCCGGTGGAAAAAGGGTGCGAGCCTTCGGTCGTGACAGCGCTTTCGGTTGCCATGCGGGTGTGAGCGATGGCGTGCGTGCCCGTCCGGGCCTGCAGGTCCAGCCGCTCTGCCACCGCGTCCGGGTCGCCGATGCCCTTGCAGAGCTCCATTGCCTCGCCAACGCCGAGCACGCTGACATCGGTCGCGTTCTCGATCAGCCAGTTGCGCGCGGCCTGGCCGTCCCCGGGAACTCTGATCAGGGCGTGGTCCGAGAGGGTCGTCAAATCGACCGGCACACCCAGTGCAGTGCTGAGTGCGTTTTGGTAGGCGCCCCAATCGGTCTCGCCGGTCAGTGACAAGGCCGAGACCTTTGTGATGCCGCCCGCTCCGTAGATCGCGAACCCTGCTGAGTCCGGTCCGCGCGAGGACATCTCATGCAACATCAACGCCGTCAGACGCCCCAGCTCGGGTTCGAGCGCCGACGTCTTCAGAAACAGACCGACAATTCCGCACATGACAGCTCTCCGTTGCGCGCACTCAAACTGCAGGCGGCGCTTTTCACTTTCAAGAAGAAAAATTCACTGTGGGGAAATTATCCGGGCGGCGTCACAATCACCGAAAGATACACGGCCGGCAGCGTTCGCAATTCGAGCGGCCCATGGGTCGCGCCTGCGTCGAAGAAGAGCGAGTCGCCCGGAGTCAGCACGTAGGTCTGGTCACCGTGGGCATACGCAATTTCGCCTTGCAGCATGTAGAGAAACTCGGTGCCTTCATGCCGGAAGATCGGGAAGGCGTCCGAATCCTTGTCCAGCGTGATCAGGAAGGGTTCGACCTGGACCGGGCTGCGCAGGCTGTGCCCGAGCAGCTGATAGCGATGGCCTTTGGCCGAACCCCGTCGCTCGATCGTCAGGCCGCGGCCTGCCTTGACGAAGGTCGCATCGCGCTTCTCATCGAATGTGGCGAAGAAGCTTCCGAGCGGCATGTTGAGTGCGCCTGCGAGCGCCTGCAGCGTTGCGAGAGACGGAGAGGTTTGACCGTTCTCGATCTTCGAAAGCATGCCCGTCGATATGGCGGCAGCCGAGGCGAGCTCCGACAGCGTCATGCCAAGGATCTGGCGCAGAGCGCGGATTTGCGCGCCAACCAGAAGCTCCAGCGAAACGTGTCCCTCGGTCATCGGATGCGCACGCTAAGCGCCAAATGGATCGGACGAAAGCCCGACGTTGCTTGCTTTGCGCGCCTTCGTATGATGCGCGCTCAACAAGAAAGTTGCGATTGCACGTGGCCTAGGAGGAGCGGCATGGACCTGTCGACCGAGCGTCTGGCGATGCAGATGCGAAACATCGCGCGTCTCGAGGAGCATCTCAGCTTTCGTATTGCCCGGCTCAGCAAGCTTCTCGACGTTGAGTCAGCGCTGCGTCTCGAGGGATCGGGCGTGAACCTGACGAGCTACCGCATCCTCCTTGTCGTCGACATCTTCGACGAGATCACGATCTCCGACATCAGCCGCATCGTTGTCATCGACCGTGCACAGATCAGTCGTGCCGCGACCGTGCTCATCGAGGAAGGTTACCTGAGCGCCAAGCCGGATCCTTCGAGCAAGCTGAAGAAGCTGTTGACGCTGACCGAGGCTGGACGCGAGAAGTTCGCGTCGCTCTGGGCGCTGTTCGATGACCGCCAGCCGGCGATGGAGAAACGCCTCAGCGCCGACGAATTGTCCGGTCTCTCGGGCGCGATCGACAAGCTGACCGAGTTTCTGCAGGAGCGTATTGGCCGCGAATAGCGTGCCGTCTCAGCTGGCACGCCTTTGGAAATAGCCGAGCGTGCCCCGGTTCAAGATCACGTCGGGTTCCTCGATACGATCTGGCGCAATCGGTGTGGCGTCCTTCAGACGGGCGTAGAGTGGACCGAAGTCCTGATAGCACGCGTCCAGGAGCGACTCGAAGCTGTCGATGACAAAGTAGGTCTGCTGGAAGTCATCGATGATGTAGTCGGTGCGCATGACACGCTCGAGGTCGAAGCGGATGCGGTGCGGCGAGGGGTCGTCCAGCGCGAAGACGCTTTCTGCCGTCGATGACATGATCCCGGCGCCGAAGAGGCGCAGACCGTCTGGTGTATCGATCAACCCGAACTCGACCGTGTACCAGTAGAGCCGGGCAAGGTTCTTGAGACGTCCTTCCGCCATCGCCCGCGCACCGCCTTTGCCATATGCCTCGAGATAGGCCGCATATGTGGGATCAGCCAGCAGTGGCACGTGCCCGAAGATGTCATGGAAGATGTCGGGTTCCTCAAGGTACTCCATTTCGGCTTCGGAGCGGATGAAGGCGCCCGCGGGAAAGCGCCGGTTGGCCAGGTGGTCGAAGAACACATCGTCCGGCACCAGCCCATGCACCGGCACGACGCTCCAGCCGGTAAACCTTGCCAGTCGACCGCTGAGCTCGGCCATGTCGGGAATGCCGCCGCGCGACAGTTCCAGCTTCTCGATCGCGTCGAGGAAGGCGTCGCAGGCACGTCCCTGCAGCACCTTCAGCGAGCGCGCGTAGAGCCGGTTCCAGCGGTCATGCTCATGAGCGGTGTACGACGCCCACTGCTGGTCGATCGTGTGGTCCGGGTTGCGGGGTGCATTGGCGTAGCGGTTGCGCGTGTCCTCGTCGCTCATCATGATGCCTTCAGGACGCCACGACGGATCTGGTCTTCTTCGATCGACTCGAATAGCGCCTTGAAGTTGCCCTCACCGAAGCCGTCATCTCCCTTGCGCTGGATGAACTCGAAGAAAATCGGACCGATCACGGTTTTCGAGAAGATTTGCAGCAGAATGCGTGTCTCGCCACCGCCGAGCACGCCCTCGCCATCGATCAGGATGCCGTGCTCCTTCATGCGGTCGATGGGTTCTTCGTGACCTGTCACCCGCTCATGCGAGCGCGCATAGTAGGTTTCAGGAGGTCCCGGCATGAACTGAACGCCATTGGCGGCAATGCGATCTGTGGCGGCGTAGATGTCCTCGGTTCCGACCGCGATGTGCTGAATGCCCTCGCCCTTGTATTCCTTCAGGTACTCCTCGATCTGACTGTGATCGTCCGAGCTCTCGTTGATCGGGATCCGGATTTTGCCGCAGGCGATGTCAGCGCGCGCGAGGTCAGCCCCGTCACCTTGCCTTCGATGTCGAAGAACCGGATCTCGCGGAAATTGAAGGCCTTGGCGTAGAAGTCGTACCATGTCGTCATGTTACCGCGCATGACGTTGTGGGTCAGGTGGTCAAGGTAGTAGAATCCTGCGCCGGCAGGCTGCGGGTCGCGCGTTCCCAACCAGTCGAACTCGGTGTCGTAGGGGTTGCGTCCCCCGTCGTAGTCCTCGACGAAGTAGAGCAGGGACCCGCCGATCCCGATCACCGCAGGCACATCGAGGGTCTTGTCGGCGCCGGTGTACTCTTCCGCGCCGTATTCCAGCGCACACTTCAAGGCATGCCGGGCATCCACCACACGCCACGCCATCGAGGGCGCGCAGGGTCCGTGCGCTTCGACAAAACGTGCTGCATGGCATCCGGGCTCGCGGTTGACGACATAGTTCACACGGCCCTGGCGATACAGCGAGATGTCCTTGGTCTTGTGCCGGGCCACTTCCGTGTAGCCCATCTGCCAGAACAGCGCTTCGAGCTCTCCGGCTTCCGGATGGGCGAACTCGACGAACTCGAAGCCGTCCGTGCCGGCAACGTTGGTGTCATCGATCACTGCTTTCGGGGCGTCGTGGGGATAGGGACCCATCTGGCGTTGCTCCTGTCGGTCGGCCGGCACGTTTGCAAGGCACGGCCCGAGTCTAAAATTGATGCATGCTCAACAATATCAATGCAGGCGCATCATTGCAAGCGCGATCCGGCGATGAACCTTTTCCACTATGGGTGGATACCGGCCGTCCGATGTGGTCAATTCTGCGTAGTCGGCCCGCAAGGCGCCGAAGCAACGAACTCGCCGGACACCAAGAACCAACCGGTGATGACAGAGGAGAGGTAGATGTCGAAATTCATGATCACGGATCGGTCGCTGCACCCGTTGGCGTCTGGGTTCGTACGTTCTCTCAAGGAGGGAAAGATGAGCCGGCGCGAGTATCTCGCGTCGATGATGTCCGCGGGCGTGACCGCGGCCGGGGCGTTGTCGCTCGGCGGGTTGGCCCCAACGCCAGCGCGCGCAGCAGACGAGCCGAAGAAGGGCGGCACGCTACGGATCGGGACACCCGTGCGCGAAGCGGGTCTCAAGGATCCTCGCACCTTCGACTGGGATGCCCACGTCTCGCGGCAGTCCTGTGAGTATCTGGTGCGTTGGGAGCGTGATGGAACCTTCACACCTTGGCTGCTGGAGAGCTGGGAGATCAATGACGATGCGACCGAGTACACGCTGAATTTACGCAAAGGCATCAAATGGTCGAACGGCGACGATTTCACATCGGAAGACGTGGCGTTCAACATCACCCGTTGGTGCGACAAGAACGTAGACGGCAACTCGATGGCCGGCCGGTTCACAACGCTTATCGATCCGGACAGCAATGTGGCGGCGGATGGCGCGATCGAGATCGTTGATGAGCACACCGTCAAGCTGAAACCGCGGGTCTCCGACATCACCCTGATCGCGGGCATGACCGACTACCCGGCGCTGATCGTGCACCGCAGCTTCGATCCCGAGGGGGATCTGGTCGCACAGTTCAACATCGGCACCGGCGCATTCGAGATCGTCGAGTGGGAAATTGGTGTGCGCGCCAAGGTGGTCCGTCGCGAAGGGTACTGGCGTGGTGACGCCCATCTCGACGCCATCGAGTTCCTGGATTTCGGCACCGATGCTGCGGCAACCATTGCCGCGATGGAAGCTGGAGACGTGGACGCGAACGAGCAGACGCTGGCAGACCAGATTGATCAGCTCGATTCCGTGGGCCTCGTGAAGTCGGAGATCGCAACGGCCGCGACCATCGTTTGCCGGTTCAACAATGGCGTTGCACCTTATGACGATGTCCGCGTGCGGCGTGCGGCACAGCTCGCGGTCGACAACTCGGCGGTGCTTGCGCTCGGTTATGACGGGCTTGGCGTGCCTGCGGAAAACCACCACGTCGGTCCGATGCACGCCGAGTACTTCAAATTGCCGCCATCGGGACGCGATGCCGCGCAGGCCGTCGCATTGCTCGAAGAGGCGGGGCAGTCGGATCACGAGTTCGATCTGATCTCGATCGATGACGACTGGCGGCGCAACACCACGGACGCCATCGCTGCGCAGATGCGTGATGCCGGGCTGAATGTGAAGCGCACGGTGATCCCCGGCGCCACATTCTGGAATGACTGGACGAAGTATCCGGCGTCGACCACGAACTGGAACCCGCGTCCGCTCGGCGTGCAGGTTCTGGCGCTGGCTTATCGTTCCGGCGAGGCGTGGAACGAATCCGCGTTTGCCAGTCCCGAGTTCGATGCCGCTCTCGAACAAGCTCTCGGCACGCCGGACGTTGAAGAACGCCGTGCGATCATGGAGACGGTACAGAAGGTCCTGCAGGAATCCGGCACCATCATCCAGCCCTACTGGCGCTCGACGTTCCGCCACATGACCGAGCAGGTCCGCAACTTCGAAGCGCACCAGGCGATCGAGTTCCACATGGAAGAGGTCTGGCTCGACACCTGATCTCAATCGACATGGCGGCGGGCGAACACCGCCCGCCGTGACCTTGCCCACGCTCGTTTCGGGATGAAGATCAGCGAGGCCCGAGAATGGGCACCAGCACTTCCTTGCGGACGGTCTTTGTCATCCTGCTCAGCGCCGGCCTGATCTTTGCGGGCAGCGGGCTCTTTCAGACCATGCTGCCGATCCGGGCCGAGCTCGAAGCGTTCTCGACCAGCCTGATCGGCCTTCTGGGTGCCGCGTACTTCGCGGGCTTCGTTGGGGGATGCGTGATTGGCCCCGGCTTGATCAAGGCAGTGGGGCACGTGCGCGCCTTCGCAGGTGTTGTCTCGGTTCTGGCCGCCATCGTGCTGCTGTTCCCGCTGTGGGTCGATGCCGTCCTCTGGATCTGGCTGAGGTTTCTCACCGGGATCTGCCTCGCCATCGTCATCATGGCCGTGGAAAGCTGGCTGAACGATCAGGCGAGCAATGAAAATCGCGGGCGGATGCTGTCGCTCTACATCATCATCACCAATGGCGGCTGGATTGTCGGGCAGCTCGGCATAAATTTGGCAGATATTGTCTCGCCGACCCTCTTCATCGGCATCACCGTCCTGATCTGTCTTTCGGCCGCGCCGATCGCACTCACCCCCTCGAGCGAGCCGAGCCCCGTGCCTGATGCAGGGCTGCAACTGGGCAACCTCTTCATATTGTCGCCTGTCGGAACCATGGGATGCTTCCTGATCGGCACGGCGGAAGGCGCGTTCTGGTCGCTCGGGCCGCTGTTCGGTCAGCTCCGTGGGCTCGAGGTCTTTGAGGTATCGCTGTTGATGGGCGCGTTCGTGCTCGGTGGAACGCTGTCGCAATGGCCTGTGGGGCGGCTCTCGGACAGCCGGGACCGCCGGGTGGTCATTCTGCCAGTGGCGCTGGCCACCGGTGTCACAGGACTGTCCATCGCATTGCTCGACGGTCTTGGGCTGGTACCCATGCTCCTGCTGGCGATGGCGCACGGAGCGCTGATGATCCCGCTTTATCCGCTCTGCCTCGCGCATGTGAACGACAGCGCGCCCTCCGAGCGCCTTGTACAGGTCAGTGGCGGTCTCTTGCTTGTGTACTCCATCGGGGCGACACTGGGGCCGCTGCTGGCCGCTCCGGTGATGGAGTACACCGGTCCGGGCGGTCTGTTCGTGTTCATCTCGGTGGTTCTGGTCGCCTTCGGCGCCATGATCGCGGTCCGCATGTCGCTCACCGGCCGACGCATCCGCGCTTTTCCCACACGTTACATACCCTCGCCGCGCACAACCCAGTCGATCTACGAACTCGAGAGCGACCGTCCCGGCGACGATTGACTGTACTGGCGGCGCGTGGTTCCACTGAATCGAGGTTCATTCGGCTCAGGCTTGGGAGACGCGTATGGCTGATCGACGGTCTGGCCGAGCTGCCCGTCAGCGCGGGGTCAGCGCCGAGGGCGTGCCCCAACCGCCCTGGCAACAACTCTCGCACCGCACGGCACCGGTCGAGCCGATAAGCGCTGATCAGGTCGACATGATCCACCGCACCGCGCTGCGCATCCTCGAGGATGTCGGCATGAAGGTGCTGAGTGCAGAGGCACGCCGCATCCTCGCCGAAGCGGGCGCCGACGTGGATGAGGCAGACCAGCGTGTGCGCTTCGACCGCGGGCTCGTGATGGGGCGATTGGCGTTGGCGCCGGAGCGGTTCAGATTTCGCGCACGCAATCCCGTCCGGGACGTGCGGATCGGTGGCCCGGATCTGTTGTTCTGCTCGGTCGGCGGGCCGGCCTTCGTGGCCGATGCATCCGGGCGTCGGCGCGCCGGTACCTATGCCGAGCAGTGCGAATATCTCCGTCTCATCCAGTCACTCAACATCGTACATCAGGAGGGTGGGGGTGCGTTCGAAGCTCTCGATTTACCGGACGCGTCTCGTCATCTCGACCTCTACTTCGCCGAGATCGTCTACACGGACAAGACGTGGACACCGTGGTGTCTTGGCGCGGAGCGCTCGCGCGACGCCCTCGAGATGATGTGCATCGCCATGGGTGAAGATGTCGAGACCCTCACCGAACGTGATCCGCTGTTCTCCTGTATCATCAACACAAACTCGCCTTTGCAGCTTGACCAGCCGATGTCTGACGGCCTGATCGAGATGGCCCGCTTCGGCCAGTGCATCACGGTCACACCGTTCACGCTGTCCGGCGCTATGGCGCCGGTGACCTTGGCCGGTGCGCTGGCCCAGCAGACGGCGGAAGCGCTGGGGGCCATCGTGCTGGTGCAATGTGTGAACCCGGGCTGTCCAGTGATCTACGGCGGCTTTACATCGAATGTCGACATGCGCACCGGTTCGCCGGTTTTTGGTACGCCGGAGTATGTGCAGGCCGCCCAGATATCGGGCCAAATGGCGCGCCACTACTGTGTGCCCTTCCGCTCATCGAACGTGACTGCGGCGCACCGGGTCGGTGCGCAGGCCGCCTATGAGAGCGAGATGGCGCTCTGGGGTGCGATGACCGGCGGGGCGCATCTGATCAAGCACTGCGCGGGATGGCTCTCGGGCGGGCTGACGGCATCGAAGGAAAAGATCATCCTTGATGCCGAGATGCTCCAGATGCTGGCGGCCACATTGTCTCCACCGGAAATCAGCGAGGCGTCGCTCGCCTTGGATGCAATCGCCGAGGTCGGGCCCGCGGGGCACTTCTTCGGCACCGCCCACACCATGGAGCGCTTCAAGACGGCTTTCTACACACCGTTGGTCAGCTACTGGGACAATTACGAGAACTGGATCGAAAGCGGCACGCCGTCGCTGGTTGAGCGGGCAGGGGCGATCGCCGAGCGCCTGCTGGCCGAGTACGAGCAGCCTCCGCTGGATGGCGACGTCGAGGAGGAGCTCCGTGACTACGTTGCACGGCGCAAGCGTGAGATTCATGGAGCCAGCGCCCAGACCGGTGTCGGTGCAGAGCAAGCCTAACGGCATGTTCAGACAGATTGCACGTCATGACAAAGGCAGTGGATGAGGGCTGCATCTGTGGGCATCCTCACGAGCAAGGGAAAACTCCCAACCGCCTTTTCGCCAGGCGTCTGTGTCGAAGGAGGGCGCATCGCTTGCATGTGCGTCGTCCTGCGATGCCGCGTCGGGACAGCCGCGTTGTCTCAACATGTACCGCAGCACTTCACGGACGGATCCGGTCGTGTGCCGGCACCAACGAGGAAAACTGAACGATGACCCGCAATCCCCGCTTTGATCCGCTGTTCGAGCCTGTCGCAATCGGGCCGGTGACCGCGCCCAACCGTTTCTACCAGGTGCCGCATGCAAGTGGGATGACGCCGCACGCCCAACCCAACATGCGTGCGGGGTTCCGCGGGATGAAGGCCGAAGGCGGCTGGGGTGTCGTCTGCTCGGGGTACTGCTCGATCGACATGTCCGCCGATGACACGCCGCTGCCCTATGGCAGGCTCTGGAGTGATGCGGATATCCGTGGCCATGCTCTCACGGTCGATGCGATCCACGAACACGGGTCGCTCGCCGGCGTCGAGCTCTGGCATGGCGGGGCGGTGACCATGAACCGCGTGAGCCGCACGCCGCCGCTCTCACCCTCGGGGGTCCGATGGGCGCCGACGCATCTGCACTTCATGCACAACCTTCATCCGCGCGCCATGGATCGCGAGGACATCCGCAACGTCATCGCCTGGCAGCGTGAGGCTGCCGAGAGGGCTCGAACGGCGGGATACGACATCCTCTATGTCTACGCGGGCATGGGGTATCTGCCGCATCAGTTTCTGCTGACCGAGCATAACCGACGCACGGATGCGTATGGCGGTTCCGTCGAGAACCGCGTCAGGATCGTCCGTGAAATGCTGGACGCGACGCGTGAGGCTGCCGGTGACCGGTGCGGCGTGGCTCTGAGGATCAGCATCGAACTTCTTGCCCGGCGTCCGGGCGAGACTGCCGCCACCGAGGCCCACGAAGTGCTGGCACTCCTGTCGGATCACGCCGATCTGTTCGATGTAAAGATGGACTTCCCTCACACCGATTGCGGCGTGTCACGCTTCTCGCCGGAGGGCAGCCACGAACCTGTCGCTGCCATCGCCAAACAGGTGACCGACAAGCCGGTGGTCGGTGTTGGCCGGTTCACGTCACCCGATGCCATGGTCGGCCAGATCCGGCGCGGCGTGCTGGATCTGATCGGTGCCGCGCGTCCCTCGATCGCCGATCCGTTCCTGCCGAAGAAACTCGAAGAAGGGCGCGAGGACGAGATCCGCGAGTGCATCGGGTGCAACATCTGCATCGCCTCCTGGCACGACTGCGCGCCGATCCGGTGTACCCAGAACCCCACTGTTGGCGAGGAGTGGCGCCGGGGCTGGCATCCCGAACGCGCCCGGCCGAAAGGATCGGATGCGAACGTGTTGGTCGTCGGGGCAGGGCCTGCAGGCCTCGACTGTGCGATGACACTCGGCGCGCGAGGCTATGATGTGGCGCTGGCTGAGGCGGGAACCGAGCTTGGCGGTCGTCTGATCTTCGAGGCGCGGTTGCCAGGGCTTTCCGCGTGGATGCGCGTGCGGGACTATCGTGCCGGTCGCATCGCAAACATGGCAAATGTCGAAGTCTACTACGACAGCAGATTGACGGTGGAAGAAATCCTCGAGTTCGGGTTTTCACATGTTGCCATCGCCACCGGATGCCGCTGGACAGCCGCGGGTTTGAGCGATGACGAGCTGCCCTCGGCTGAATTTGCCGGTGCCAATGTTTTCACCCCCTCCGACCTCGCGGCCGGGCACTGGCCCGACGGTCGCGTTGTGGTCTTCGACTATGACAACTACTACATGGGCAGCGTGGTCGCTGAAGCCCTTGCGGACCGAGGCGCACAAGTCTCCTACGTGACACCCACGGGCTCGGCCGCCGCATGGTCCATCCAATCGAACGAAGTCGTGCCGGTGCATCAGCGCCTGCGAGAACGCCAGGTGGCGATTCACACGAGCCAGCGCGTCTTGTCGCTGCACGGAGATCACGCCGTGCTTGCGCATCATTTTTCCGGGGAGAAGGACCGGATCGAGGCAGATGCCCTGGTCGTGGTGGGGCAGCGAAGACCCGAGGATTCGGTCTTGCAGGCCCTGTTGCTCCGCGAGGCGGAATGGCGTGATGCAGGCATTCTTTCCGTGCGGGGGATTGGCGATGCACGCGCGCCAGGTACAGTTGCCCACGCAGTCTACGCCGGAAGAGAATACGCGGAAACGTTGGACCAGGCGCCCGCTAACGCCCCCATGCTGGTGGACGTGCCGCTCTAGGCCATCATCATCGGACACAAAAAAAGGGTGCCCGCGCGCGGGCACCCAGTATGGCAGTGACCTGCCGAGGGACGATCGCACATTCGCATCGGATCTTGTCCAATTCGGGGAGCGATCACGGCATTTCCACGAGATGCTTAATCAGCGCATCGATCGGTCCCCAGTCTTCTGGTTCGAGAGCGATTTGGAGGGTGAGCACTTCGCGACGGAACTCGTTCGGAAGCCGAACAGCATCCTTCTCGGTTGTCACGAGCAGCGCGTCCTGCCCGCGGGCCTCCGACAGCAGGCGGCGAAGCACACGGGTGGTGTAAGGTGCGTGATCGGCGAAGGGATGGGCAGCGATCACTTCTGCACCTAGTGCCCTCAGGGTCGAGAAGAACTTCTCGGGGCGCCCAATGCCCGCGAAGGCGACCACGCGCTCGCCTGCGAGATCGAGACCGGTGCGCAGCGGCACGAGAGTGGCGCCGACAAGCTTGACGTCCCGTAGCGCCTGCCAGGTCGAGATCGCGGCTTGCCGCGTATCCGGCGTGCCCGTGAGCACCACGAGATCGGCGCGGGCGAGGCCCTCTGACACTGGCTCTCGCAGCGGGCCCGCCGGGATGACCCGGGCATTGCCGAAGCCCTGCACCGCGTCGACCATCACAATTGAGACATTCTTCTCCAAATGCGGGTTCTGATAGCCATCATCCATGATCAGCAGCTTTGCCCCGGCATCGACCGCGGCATGGGCACCGGCAACGCGATCCCGGGCGATCCAGACAGGTGCCCGCGCAGCAAGCATGAGTGGCTCGTCTCCGACATCTGCCGCGCTGTCGCGCTCGGGATCGACAAGATGCGGGCCGGTGAGGCGTCCACCATGACCGCGGCTCAGAATGTGTGGCGCAAAGCCCTGTTCCGACAAACGCGCCACGAGGGCCGCGACCATGGGTGACTTCCCCGCACCACCGGCGGTGAGGTTCCCCACGCAGATCACCGGACACCCGCATGACGTCGGTGAGGCCCGGCGCCTGCGCAGACGGGTGGCTGCTTGCCAGATCAGGCTGAAAGGATACAGCACACGTGATTGCCATCCCGGGCTGCCAGGTGGGTTCGACCAAAAGCCGGGTGCGATCATTCCGGGTGCTCCAAAAGTGCCAGGAGCGCCGCGGTGAGGGCCGCTGCGTCGGGAAGCAGGGTCCGCCGGATACTGGCCGCACGTTCTATCAAGGCACGAGCGGCTGCACGATCCACAAGCAGCCTCGCAATCTCATTGCCCAACGTGTCGCCGTTCTGCACGGCGATGGTTGCGCCGCCGTCGGTCAACGCCGCATAGGCCGGGGCAAAGTTATCGACATGCGGTCCGTGCAGCACCGGAGTGCCTGCAGCGATCGGTTCGAACGGCGTGTGTCCACCTTTGTTGACCAGCGACGCGCCGACAAAGCAAGCATCGGCGAGACCATACCAAAGACCCATTTCCCCCAGCGTATCGGCGATCCAGACCGACGTAGAGGGCCCGGGCGCTTTGCCCTCGGACCGCTTGACCGCCTCCAACCCTTGTGTGCGCATGAGCTCCGCGACCTCGGAGCCCCGTTCCGGATGCCGTGGTGCGAGGATCGTCAGAACCTCGGGCACCGTGGTCGTGATCGTCTGATGAGCCTCGGTGACGGCCATCTCCTCGCCGGGGTGTGTCGAGGCGGCGAGCCACACCGGACGATCGCCCAACGCTGCACGTGTCGCAGCGAGTTCGTGCGGATCGCAGGGTGCGTCTATCAGCGCCTTGAGATTTCCGAAGACGTGCATGCGCTCCGGCGCGACACCGAGGCGGACGAGCCTCTCGAATGTTTCGTTGTCCTGCGCAGAGATGAGCCGGAAGCAGTCGAAGAGCCGCCGCGCCATGCCGGGCAATCGTTGCCAGCGTTCGGCGCTGCGCGCGGAAAGGCGCGCATTGACCAGCGCCATCGGCACACGGCGCTTCGCGGTCTCGACGATCAGGCGAGGCCAGATTTCGCTCTCGATCCAGATCGCGAGGTCCGGCTTCCAGTGATCAAGGAACCGATTGACTGCGGCTGCCGTGTCTACCGGCACAAACTGATGCAACGCTTCATCGGGCAGCACGGCTGCCATTCGCTGTGCTGAGGTGACCGTGCCTGTGGTGACGAGAATGCGCAGATCGGGTGCTGTCGACAGGATGCCATCGATGAGGGGCAGCATCGACATCGCCTCGCCGACGCTGGCGCCATGCAGCCAGACAAGCCGGCCAAACGGGCGCGGATGGCGGGCGCGCCCCAGCCGCTCGTCGAGACGTGCCGGGTCCTCCTTTCCGCGCGCAACACGGCGCTCTAGGATGAACGGCGTGATCGGTTCGAGTATCCGCGACAGACCGAGATAGGTGGCGAGAGCCAGCGAGGAAGACATCACGCCGCTGTGGCGGGATCGGGCAAAACCCGCGCACGACCGCAGAGATCATCGGCCTGATGGGTGATGTCGTTGATCCGTTCTTCCACTTCGCGTGCATGTTCGGCGATTGCCGTGTCATCCGTTGAGGACGGAGGGGCCAAGGGCTTTCCGTAGATGATCACCCCGCGTCCCAGAGGCCAGGGCAGCAGGAACCGGTCCCAACTCTTCATCACCCGACCGCGCCTGGTCGAGAACGCAACTGGCACCACGGCGCACTGCGTTATCGCCGAGATGCCGGAGACACCAGGCAACGCCCGCATCCTCGGACCGCGAGGGCCATCCGGTGTGATCGCGATGATCGCATGCCGGTCGATGATTTTCTGCTGGGCGGCTTTCAACGCTTCGACGCCGCCTTTGTTGACCTGCTTGATCCGGTCGTAGGTCGAGCCGCGGATCGAGATGACGCCGAAACGCCTCACCACGGCACTGATCAGGTCACCGTCCCGGTTGTTCGAGATCATCGCGACGTTGTACCGTCCCGGTGGCGCCACAGATGCCGACATGAAAAGCCGTCCATGCCAGATCGCTGCGATGAAGCCACGCCCGTCCGCAAGCACAGCTTCGCGGTGTTCCTCGCCGATGATCTGCCATCGGGTGGTTCTGGTCACCAATCGGATGTAGCCCGCACCGATCCGTGCGGCGATCGCTTGCCCGGTTTCGGAGTGGCGAAACCATCGGCCGAGCCGATCGATCAGGCCCGGCATGGCGAGATCACGAACCCGCTGCTTCTGGCTCTGCGCTGTCCTCCATCTCCTCGTCGCGCAGCCTATGGAGATGAGCGATGAAGTAACGCATGTGGGCGTTGTCGACCGAGCTCTGCGCTTTGGCCTTCCAAGCCTCGTAAGCCTTTGCATAGGAGGGATAGATGCCGACGACATCGAGATTGTCGGGATCGCGGAACTCGGAGCGTTGCGGGTCGATCAGCTCGCCGCCGAAGACGAGGTGCAGAAGCGTTGTCATCTGTTGTTCGTCCTGTGCTCTTGGTGTTGCTGCATACTCTACAGGGAGGCGCTGCGCGGTGAAAGGTGTTCTCCGCGCTACACTGCACCCCCCCTATGGGTCATGATCCGGGCATGAAGCGTGGGCGGCGCCACGATCAACCCCGGTTGCATCCCTGCCTGGCTGTTGAGGATCAACGGTGTGCCCTGCCCGTCGGTGACCATCGCTCCCGCCTCCTCGGCGATCAGCGCACCCGCAGCAATGTCCCACTCGAAGGCGTCTCTAAAGGTGAGCATCGTGTCGAAGTTCGCGGCGGCCACCAGACACATGCGCCAGGCTAGGGACGAGCGAAAGTGTTGGGTCAGCGGCGGCACGCCACCGGGCCAATGCTTGGGGGCCATTTGCTGGCGCGACGTCAGAACCGTCGCCTCGTCGAGTGCTGCCTGCTTCGACACCGACAGGGATGCACCGTTGAGACAAGCGCCTTGCCCACGCGCTGCGGTGTAGGTCTCGCCGCGGGCCGGCAGGTGGACCGCCGCGGCAATGGGTTTCCCGCGCTCAACGACGGCCAGGGCGATCGAGAAGCCTTGCTCTCCCTTGATGAATGCCCTGGTCCCGTCAATGGGATCGATAATGAAGACCCTCTCGGCATCGAGGCGGGCGGGATCCGGGGGACTTTCTTCGGACATCCAGCCATAGCTCGGCCTGTCACCCCGAAGCCGCTCGCAAAGCATTGCATCGATCTCGAGGTCCGCGTCCGTCACCGGCCCCAAGTTGTCTGGCTTTTCCGTGGCCGTGACGCCGTCCCGCAAGTGCCGCAGTGCGATGTTGCCAGCTGCCTCTGCCGCCTCCTGCAACAATGTCAGGTCTGTGGACGGCTCATGGTCAAGCACCAATTGTGATCCCCTCGACCAGCAAGGAGGGTACGGATATCGCGCGGTTCGGATCCGCGTCGTTGGCGGGTATGATGCTGCGCATGAACTCCGGCAGGCTTCCGGCGATTGTGATTTCGTTGACGGGGTAGGCCGGAGCGCCGTTCTCAACCCAGAAGCCCGAGGCGCCGCGGCTATATGAACCCGTGGTCGGATTGATCGAGGCGCCGATCATCGAGGTGACGATAAGCCCCTTGCCCATGTCAGATATCAATTCCTGACGCGAGCGCTGTCCAGCGCTCAGATAGACGTTGGTGACGCCGGGACTCGGCGGCCCGCCGGTTCCGCGCCGGGCGTTCGCTGTGCTGCTGAGACCCAACTGACGCGCCGTTGCACAGTCGAGTGTCCAGCCGCTCAGGATGCCGTCCTCGACGATGTGGCGTTTGCGTGCTGCCAGACCTTCGGCATCGAAGGGCCGCGATGCGGGGCCGCGCGGGATCAGCGGGTCTTCGGTCACATCCAGGCCTTCGGGTAAGACATGCGTGCCCAACGATTCTCGGAGCCAGCTTGCACCGCGCGCAACGCTGGTCCCGTTCAGGGCTGAGATCAAATGGCTGATGAGGCTGCTGGCGACGCGCTGGTCGAACAACACGGGATATGCGCCCTTCGGCGGACGCTTGGGGTCGAGGCGCTCGACAGCACGCTCGCCTGCCAGCCGGCCAATCCCGTCGACATCCGGCAGGTCGGACAGATAGCGCCGCGACTCGCTGGCGTAGTCCCGCTCACGACCAAGTCCGTGACCAGCAATTGCCGAGACCCCGACCCCCCAGCGGGTCCGGTCGTAGGCGCCCGAGAAACCGTTCGATGCTGCCAGCGTCAGGGCATCATAAGACCAGCTTGCATGGGATTGTTCGACCTGAGTGATGCCAGGCACCGCTGCTGCTGCGGCCTCACCCGTTCGAGCTGCCTCCTCGAGCGCTTCGGGCGCTGGCGGTTCTCCGGTGTCGGTGAGGTCGAGGTCGGGCACGTCACCTGACGACGCGATCTGCGCGGGATCAGCCAGTCCGCACCACGGGTCGTCCGGTGCGGCCTCGGCAATTGCCACCGCACGCTCGACCACGGTGCCCAAGCTCTGTGGCCGCGGATCGGAGGATGACACGCAGGCTTGACGCTTGCCGATCAGGACACGCAGTCCGAACTCACGGGACTCGGCGCGTTCGATTTCCTCGAGTGCCCCGTCCGCCACGCCGACATTGAGGCTGGTGTCGCGGATCACCAGAACGTCAGCGGCGTCGGCGCCTGCGCGCTGGGCCAGCTCGATCAGCCGTGTGGCAAGGTCGAGATCATCCTGCATTGGTTGTCCAAGGGATCGGCGAGGCAGTGGATGCGGCACGGCAGCAGTTCAATGGGTCCATGCGCTCCGCCGGTCATAGGCGAAGTTGCCGCCATACCCGCGTGGCCGGACATTCTGCCTGCGGGGTTCGCTGGTCTGCACGACATAGGCCAGACCATGCCGCCGGGCGTAGTCGATCGCGGCGTCTTTGGTGTCGAAGCGCAGGCGTACCTGGGAGTTCATGTCTCCGGAGCCCGTCCATCCCATGAGGGGATCGATTCGGCGTTGCGCCGATGGCTTGTTCTCGGCGACATACTCGAGCACCCACCCTCGCGTGTTTCTCTGACCGGATGTCATCGCGCTCTTGGGTGGCTGAAAAATCCGTGCCTCCATCCTCGCGCTCCGTTCGCTGATGTTTCGCTTACGTGTTCATATCGCGCGATTGCCGCGCACGTGCAAGGGGTAGCACCGTGGCGTTTCGCCCGCCTTAAGGGCAGGTGTTCCGGTGTTCTTTGGGGAAAATCACGCCGCCAACCAGATGCAGGGAGCGAGGGTGGGGTGGATGTTGCATCTGGCCGGCGGCGATCTGCTGCTTGCAAATTCTTAATACACCTATAACGCGAGTTGGTCAACACCCCTCGACCCATGCGCGTTTATTGAAGCGCCGAGCCCTTGCGTTCAGATTTGCGCCCGGACCCTCGCGCTTGCATTTGCGCCGTGCCGGGAATCGGGTGATATCTCAATCGGAAAATGCGCAGGGGCTGAGCGATGCAAACGACCGATGAACGGCCGGGCCGGGTGGCCGAAGGCAAGCTCGAAGGTGGCAAGCGTCTGGTGATGCAGTCACCTTTTTCACCCGCCGGGGACCAGCCAACGGCAATCTTGGAACTTGCCGAGGGAATCACCTCGGGGGAACGAGATCAGGTTCTGCTGGGCGCGACAGGCACCGGAAAGACCTACACGATGGCCAAGGTGATCGAGGCGACGCAACGCCCCGCCATCGTGCTGGCTCCGAACAAGACGCTTGCCGCACAACTTTATGGCGAGTTCAAATCTTTCTTTCCGGACAATGCGGTGGAGTACTTCGTTTCGTACTACGACTACTACCAGCCCGAAGCCTATGTGCCGCGCTCGGACACCTACATCGAGAAAGAAGCTCAGATCAACGAGCAGATCGACCGGATGCGACATTCGGCGACGCGCGCCCTGCTCGAGCGAGACGACGTCATCATCGTCGCCTCGGTCAGCTGCATCTATGGTATCGGCGCCGTCGAGACGTATGGTGCGATGACGCAAAATCTCGTCGTCGGCGAGGCATATGATCAGCAGACGATCATGCGCGAACTGATCACTCAGCAGTACCGCCGCAACGACCAGGGCTTTGCCAGGGGCGCGTTCAGGGTTCGCGGCGATTCGCTCGAGCTCTGGCCTGCGCACCTCGAGGATCGCGCTTGGCGGCTCAGCTTCTTCGGCGAGGAGCTCGAATCAATTCATGAGTTTGATCCGCTGACGGGGGAACGCACCGACGAGCTCGATCGCATCCGAGTCTACGCGAATTCGCACTATGTAACACCCCGGCCGACGCTGAACCAGGCGATGAAGGGTATCAAGTCGGAGCTGAGCGAACGCCTCGACCAGTTGATCAAGGACGGTCGGCTGCTGGAAGCGCAGCGGCTCGAGCAGCGCACCAACTTCGATCTCGAGATGATCGAGGCCACCGGCGTCTGCAACGGGATCGAGAACTACTCTCGCTACCTCACGGGTCGCAAACCAGGCGAGCCTCCGCCAACGCTGTTTGAATACATCCCCGACAACGCGATCGTGTTCGCCGACGAAAGCCATGTCACGGTGCCCCAGCTCGGCGGGATGTACCGAGGAGATTACCGGCGCAAGTTCACGCTCGCCGAACATGGGTTCCGCCTGCCGTCCTGCATGGACAATCGACCGTTGAAGTTCGAGGAGTGGGATGCCATGCGCCCCCAGTCCATCTTTGTCTCGGCCACGCCCAGCGGATGGGAGATCGAGCGCGCGGGAGGTGTCTTCGCCGAGCAGGTGATCCGACCCACCGGGCTCATCGATCCGCCCATCGAGGTGCGCCCCGTAGAGAGCCAGGTCGACGATCTGGTGGACGAATGCAAACAGATCGCCAGCCAGGGCAACCGGGCCCTGGTCACCACGTTGACAAAGCGTATGGCTGAAGACCTCACGGAGTACATGCACGAGCAAGGCATCCGTGTGCGCTACATGCACAGCGACATCGATACCCTCGAGCGGATCGAGATTCTGCGGGATCTTCGCCTGGGCGCGTTTGATGTGCTGATCGGTATCAACCTGCTGCGCGAGGGGCTCGACATTCCGGAATGTGCGCTTGTCGCTATTCTAGATGCGGACAAAGAAGGCTTTCTGCGTTCCGAAACGTCGCTCATCCAGACCACAGGTCGTGCCGCTCGCAACGCCGACGGCAAGGTGATCATGTACGCCGACAGGATTACGGGCTCTATGGAGCGGGCGATTGCCGAGACCAGTCGCAGACGGACAAAGCAGGAAGCCTACAACGAGGAGCACGGCATCACCCCGGCGACTGTTCGCAAGAACATCGAGGACATTCTGGAAGGGACATACGAAGGCTCCACCGACATGGAGCGCGTTACCGCCAAGGTCGACCGTGCAAAGGTTGGGGCGAACCTTGCCACTGTGCTCGAGGGCATGCGCAAGGACATGATGAAGGCAGCCGAAAACCTGGAGTTTGAAGAAGCGGCCCGGCTCCGCGACGAGATCAAGCGCCTGGAAGCAGTCGACCTTGCCGTGGCCGACGACCCGCTGGCCCGACAGTCCAGCGTGGAAGAGGTGTCCGCCGCCCGCCCTCGCTCCTCCTCCGGCAAACCAGGCACGCGGGGCTCGAAGTATCGGCGTCAGAAGGGCCGAAAGGGGCCGTAACCCGCTGAGAAGCGTTGCACGGCTTATGAACTTTGACTGCGTATAGATCGCGATCGTGGTTGGCATTTGCTCGATGCGGCGTGCAACAAGCACTGCGGGCCATGCAGCGCGAATTGTCTATAACTAACTAAAATTACAAGAAAAACTGAAGAAGCGGCGCGCAGCTGCTTCACGATTCCGTAGGCATTCCTGCGTAGCTTCGCCAAAGCAATCAGTGCGCCTCGAGGCTCAGAATGGACCTGAACGAGATTTTTAAGCCGGCACCGCCGGCGCCGCGTGCGGTCGGACGCAACTCCGCCGAAGGCACGCCTCCCGACGAACAGGAAGCGTCAGCCTTTGCCGGCGAGTTCGCTGCTGCTTCGGCTGACGATGGTGCCGAGCCCTCACCCAAAGAGCGACAAGCCACCCCCAATGAGCGCCCCGAGGAAGGACAGGTTCCAGCGCGCGCCGAGACGGACGCAATGCCAACTCAAAAGGCAGCGGAACCGTCTCAAGCGCTCGCCCTTGCGCCGGACGCTTCCGGTGGTGATGACTTGCCTGGCACTCCTCTTCCGGCTCCGGAAGGTGAGGTTGCAACGGGCGTTGGTTTGACGGCGCTGCGCGCAGATCAAAATCGGCCGACCAATCCCAAGGTCTTGCTTCCGAGCCTCGCGGCTCCTGTGAACTCTGTTCCTCAGTCTGATGTCGAGGCCAGCCCTCAAAGGGCTGCTGCCGTTCATCTCGGGACATTGGGATCACCAACTGCAAGTGAGACTTCAGCTTCGGCGGACGCTGTTGTTGACGAGGCACCAGCTCTCCCAAAGGTGTTGCTGGGCGAGGAGGGGCATTCCTCAACTGCAGACGCTGAAGACAAGCCCGCGGTAGAGCCTGATGTGATGACTGCGACACCTCGAGTAGAGTCCGCCGCGAGCGAAAAGAAATCGGCTCGAGACGTCGCTCAGATAGCTGAAGATCTGCTCCCAGGCCGCGCCGAGCCCAGCAAGCATTCGGAGCTCAGCGCGAAGACAACCGACACCGCTGTGAAGGAGGCTCGCCTTCCTCTCCAGCCTGCGATCGGATCGGCTTCACTTCAGGCTGCCGTTGTGCAGTCGGGAAGGCATGAAACCGCACCCGTTCGACGTGACGCAGAGCCGACTGCCCCGCATGCTGTTCTTGAGTCCAAAGAAGCAGTCGCCTTTGCGGATGGTTCCGAGCCAGAGCACGTGGTCTCGCCACGCAGGCAGGTCGCTGACGCCGGCATTGTCCATTCGCGATATTCTGTTCAGGCAACCGGAGCTTATGGCAACAGAGGTGAAGACCTGGGATCGGCTTTGGCTGGTCAGGCGCTCAGCACGCAGCCGGGGAGCAGCGCATCTGTCTCCAATGCGATGTCGCCCCAATCGATGCCTAGTGGGAGCTTCGAACGCGCGATTGCACCTCAAATTGTCAATGCGGTCGCAGCACGACCCGTCGAAGGCGCAATTGGAGTGAGGTTGGATCCTCCCGAGCTCGGTCGCATCGAGATTGTGCTGGAAATCAGCGAGAATGGCGTACGCGCGACGCTGGCGGCAGAGCGCCCGGCGACTGGTGATCTGATGCGACGCCACTCAGAAATTCTGAGCCAGCAGTTTGAAGACGCCGGCTTCGCCGACATAGACTTGAACTTCTCCGAACAACAGAACGATGGCGATGGCCGGGCATTCGCGCATGAGGGCGACGCGTCTGGATTCGGTTTGTCGAATGATGAGACCTCCTCTCCGGAAGCCAGCACTTCGTCTCGCGGTCTCACTGTGTCTGGCCGAATCGACATGCGCCTTTAACTTATCCGCCACTCAGCAAGGATAGCCCAAATGGACCTCTCAGAGATCACACCGCTTTTGCCGGCACCCGTGCGAGCTGAAAGTCAACAGGATGGCTCCGTAGATGCCGCACGAGATGCAGCAGACGCAGACTTCGAAAGCTTTCTCACGTTGTTGACGGCGCAGCTCCAGAACCAGGATCCGCTGCAGCCAATTGACTCGACCGAGTTCATTGCTCAGCTTGCAAGCTTTTCCTCAGTTGAGCAGCAGATAGGTACAAATGAGAGACTAGACACTCTTTCAAAGCAGGCACTGACCACAGAGATTGCGAGCTTCGCAAGCTGGATAGGTCGGGAAGTCGCAGCGACAGACGGGAGCTTCAGGGCGACCGGTGAACCAGTCTCTTTTCCGGTTCCTGAAGTTGAAGGCGCAGAGCGCGTGGAGGCGATCGTTCGTGATGCTGGCGGCCTTGCGTTGCACAGCTTTACTGTCGTGTCCGATGAGACTGGCCAAGCCCAATGGGATGGATTGGATGCAAGTGGCAACCTGCTCTCAGGCCGGGAACTCAGCATTGAACTTACGTACTTTGAGGGTGGCTCAGCATTGCTGGAGCGACCGGCAGAGGTTCTGCGGCTGGTTTCTGGAATCCGTAGCTCGGAAGATGGCTTGGTCCTCGATCTTGAAGATGGAGGAACCCTGGCTTCTGATCTAGTTAGCCGTTTGGAGGTGGCTCCAACGGAGAGCAATTAGCACGATGAATTCATGGTTAAGCAAAATATAAAAACAAACGATTAATCTAAATAATTTCATAGTTCTTGTCGGATTACGTCAAGTATAAGAATTTCATTTAGATCATCGCCAAGATATTTCTTTGCGGCCCCGTAAAGATTTTGCCGGAGCTCGTTGATAACCCTTTCGTTCGTGAAGTTGTCAGTGAAGGCTCCAGTGTATGACATTTTAAACAGTTCTCTCAGAAATACGTCCCGCAAACGAGGCTCCATTGCTACCACATCTGCGCGGCGAGATAGTGCAACGTCTACCGCAAGTTCAAACATCATCAGAGCACGAGTTTCTCCACCCTCTACAACTGGAACGATCGTTTGCTTGCCGATCTTTACATAGTCATGCTCAAGAGTCTCAGACACTTCGGCTTCCCTGTCACTTTCATCCGGCTTGCGAGCTGTGTCGATTGGTGTTTCTCCATTCTCCTCATCTGTCACAATTTCGCTGGACTTCTCTTGATCAGGAGTTGGAGCAGGCTTCATCATCAGCCCGCCGATGCCGCCTCCTACGATTCCGACGACAACGACTACAATGATTACAATCAACTTCATCGGTACACTCCTCAGAACGGCGAAATGGCGTCTACAATCTGCTGGCCGTAGCGTGGCTGTTGTACATCTGTGAGCTGACCTCGCCCGCCATATGCAATTCGTGCGTCTGCGATTTTGTCATAAGTTATTCTGTTGTCTCGAGAGATGTCCTCAGGCCGCACAATGCCAGCCACTTGGAGATCGCGGAGTTCGAAGTTTACGCGGACCTCTTGACTTCCTCGTATTTCGAGATGCCCATTCGGTAGAACATTCACCACCGTTGCAGCAAGACGCAACGTGATCTCTTCTTCCCGGGTGATTTGTCCGTCACCCGTGGAGTTTTGCGTGCTGTCGAGTGAAACAGCCGGTGCTAATGTGTTGCCTCCCGGCAAGATCGTATCCGCAATAGCGGTGAGCCCGTAGAGTGCAGCGACCGAGGCTTCGTCAGTGCCGGCACGAGTGCGTGACGTACTGTTGGTGATTTCTGCTTCATCCTGAATCTCGATCACAACTGTCAAAATATCTCCAATCGTTCGGGCACGCCGATCGCCGAAGAGAGACTTCGGCCCAGACTGCCAGAGCGAGCCTGTTTGTGACGCTGAGGATGGGGGCGGAGGTGGAGGTGCAAGGGCAACACGTTGCGGTACAGAAGGCTCGATCACGGGAGCTGCCGCTCCAGGGGCGGTCATCGGGGGCGGGCGACCGACGTGGTCAAACTGACTATTGCAGCCTGCCAAGGCCAAAGCAAAGACGGCAAATCTCGCATACTTCATCGGTACACCTCAACGCTGCGAACTCCTGTCACCACTGCACTTACAGTCAAGCGTGAATCCAAGTTCATAACGCGGATCGTCTCACCGTCGCCTCCAGCACTGAGAGCACGCCCCTCTGTGCGAATGCCGAGACGCCCAATGGCATAGCGCATGTCAACAATGTCATTGCGCTGCACCAAGGTGCGTGGACCAACATACTCGGGCTGGATCAGCCCGCCTATGTAGACTGAGCGCCGCACCTCTAGCCCAACCATCTCAGCCGAGGCACTAGACGTCTCGGGTGAAGGAGATAGGTCGGAGGCGGCGACAATCGTGCCTGCGCGAAGTGTTCGCGCGGCGTAAACGTCGTCCGCCTGAGCACCGCTGGATACCGGCGAAAAAACAGTGCTAGCGATAAATAGGGCAATTAATCGCATCAGCGAATTCTAGACGTTGTTGAGAGCATCTCGTCGGCGGCGCTAAGAACTTTCGAGTTGAGTTCGTAGCCACGTTGCGCCTCGATCAGTTCGGTGATTTCCGCAACTGCATCTACCGAGCTTTCTTCAACGAAACCTTGGCGAATGGTCCCGCGGCCGTCTGTTCCGGGCTCTCCGACCTCCGGGGGGCCTGAAGCGGCGGTTTCTCGAAAAAGATTGTCACCTATTGATTCAAGACCTTTGTCGTTTATGAACGTGGCAAGCTCAATGTCTCCGATCTGTTGACCCTCCGGCTGGCCCTCGAACAAGGCGAAGACTTCGCCGGTACTGCTGATCGCGACTTGCTTGGCGTCAATCGGAACGGTGACACCCGCAACCAAAGGGAAGCCTTCGGTAGTGACAACCTCGCCTTCGCCAGTGAGTTTGAATGCGCCATCACGTGTGTATGCGGTCTCGCCAGATGGAAGTGTCACCTCGACATACCCATCTCCTTCTATAGCGATGTCGAGTTCACCGCCTGTTTGACGCAAAGTTCCCTGGCGTACTTCCATCGAAACCGACGCCGTTCTCGCGCCGAGACCAATTTGTACCCCAGATGGCAGAACTTGGCCGTTCGCTGCAGTTACTGCACCTGGTGTTCTGATTTGCTGGTAGTGTAGGTCTGCAAACTCAGCTCTTCGTGCGCTGTAGCCAGTGGTCGACATGTTAGCAATATTGTGCGCGGTCACGTCCACACGTGTCTGCTGTGCGGTCATACCAGTTGCAGCGATCTTCAGAGCCTGCATCTTTTCTTCCTTTGCGTCATGATTGAGGTGTCGCTTTGTCAGACCGCCTGTCCAAGTGTGCGGACTGCATCGCGAAGGCGTTCGTCTTCGTCCTCGATTAAGGTCTGCGCCGTCTCATAGGCGCGCGTTACTTCGATCATGCGTGCTATTTCGATCACGGGGTCGACGTTGGAGGCTTCGACCGCTCCTTGCCGAACGCGCGGGCTCACGATTTGATCGAATCCTTCATCAGCAGTGAAGGCGGTGTCGCCAACGCGACTGAGAGTTTCCCGCGGAGCGTCAACCACAGCGATCTGCGCGACCGGCTCGCCATCCGCAGAGAGTGTGCCATCATTGCCAACCAGGATCTGGCTCGTCCCTGGGGGTACAGTTATGGGCGCTTGTCCAGTGTCTAGAAGGGCTTGGCCCGATGAGTTGACCACATTGCCGATTTCGGAGAGCTGAAATACACCTGCTCGGGTCAGAACTGGGCCATCTTGACCCTCGACAACAAAATACCCAGAACCTTCAATCGCGATATCGAGCGAACCGCACCTGTACTGGTTTGTACACCAGGGTTTTCATCGGCGAACCGTGCGCCCATGTCGGCCATCGAAACGCTATCTCCGCTCTCTGCGGCGAGCACAAACTCCGTGAATGCTAAGCCTTCTCGTCTGTAACCCACGGTATCCAAGTTCGCGATGTTGTTGGCTATCAAGTCAAGTTCCGCCGAAAGACCGATTTGGCGGTTTAGCGTGAGGTAGTACAGTGAGTTATCCATCTTCAAGCAGCTCCCGGATCGCTTCTGCTTCTGCTTCCAGATTTTTCAGATAAGTGTTGACCTCTTGCGCGGTGGCGTTCTCGTCAGGAGGCTCGGGTGCAAGTAGCAATGTATCGACGGTTTCAAGAAATGTAGGATCATGATCTGAGAGGATCTCACGCGCTTGGTCAGGGATGGCACTTGAATCGCCGTCAACTGCCATCATTGCCAGCCTGGCTGCTTCACCAGTACTTGGCGCTGCGTCGAGCTTTTTCTCGAGCGCTGTACGCGCGGTGGCAGTCTGATCCAACTGCGAAGCGGCACGAGCGAGTGCCTTCAAAACCACCGGCCGTTGTTCGTCATCATCGGACATTGCCGCCACGCTGCGATTTAGGTGTCCGAGTGCTTGCTCTGGCTGCCCACCCGCAAGCATCGCTCGCCCAGTGAGGCTATCTCTGATGGGACCGTTCGCCAAAGCTCCGGCAATCTCGATAACTTCCCGAAGATCGCCTACCTCAAGATGCGCCTCTGCAAGTTTCTTAGACAACTCTGGGTCTGTGAGATCTCCCTCACGCAAAACATCGGCGGCGAGACGTGGAGCCCCGGTCTCCAGCAATGAGTATGCAAGAGCTTGCCGGAAGCCACTCCGTGCCAATGCATCAGCAAAGCGATTTGGATCATCTAGATATATGAGCGCCAGAGGTCGGGATGCTCCGGTTTGCTCAGGTTCAGACACGACATTCGTCAGCAGTGACAAGTGATCGTATTCGCTTATCAAGCCAGCCTCTACGCCATACGAAAGCAAATCAATCACAGCGTCCTTGCTGTCGTGTCGTTGGAGCAATTGTACTTCTTGCTCGAATGCGCGTTGGCCGAGTTTGGTGCCGCGTTCCTGACGCGCCAGTATTCCGAGATCTGCCTCCAGCCTCGCTGCGTCTAGGCGCCCGACTGCTTCTCCGCTAAGCAACATGTCTGCGAGCATCACAGTTGCCGCGGTAGCCTCTTCGGTTGGGATGAGCCTCGCGCTACGAAGCGAGTCGATGGCAGAGAGAGTATCTTCGTCCCAACGCGCAATGCGTGCATCGAGCAAATGTGTGGCAGGATCGCGACTTACCCGCCTGGAATTGTCACGTTGCGCATAAGACTGCATTCTTCGAGCGGTATCCCACGCCCCGGCATCGGCTGCCGCAAGGCCGATAAGAGAGGCCACTCGATCTCGTAGTTGAACAGGGATTCGTTCGATGGCCCTACCTGCATTGGCTTCAGCCAATAGCGCTCCTCTTGCATTGCCGGCAGATGCCTGTGCCAGAGCGTGCCATAGAGCATGGTCTCCAGTGCAGTCAGATCGCATCAAGATTGCACTTGGACCAAGTGCACGACCGTCCAAGACTGTGGCGACTTCTTCGAGAAGATCGCGGAGCTCATGTTTCGGAACGAAAGTCGCTAAAACGGAGCGAGCTTCATCCGTCATGCGATGGGCAAGGTAAAGTCGAGTCAATTCAATTGCTACGTCGCTATCTGCCCGGTCAAATTCTCCTGCAATTCGACTGCGCAGCTCAGCGATTTGAGAACTTGTGTTCCGCTCTGCGGTCGGAGCGGGTAACCTCAGAGCTTCGTTGTCCTGGCAAACGTGATTTTGAGTTCTGGTGAGACCGTAGTTCATACGGGCTTCTGACAAAGCGCCCGGAGCGTCCAGCGTCGACAGCTGAGAAGACAAATCAGGATGAAGCCATTCGAAGGGTTGAGGATTGCCAAGCTCTTCTTTCGGCGGTCTCGAATCCTCTTCGTCATCTGGCAATACTTGTCTTTGCAGCCGACCATTCTTCGTATGGTCAGAACCAGTGTGTGAATGATCGACTGTAGGGTCCGTCACGACTGCTTCTTCACGTTTCGCTGGAAGCAGCTCTGCCCTCGCATCCGGCTTCAGGTCAATCAATCCGGCATCTGCGGCGCGTCGAAGTTGCGCAATCAACCTCTCCCGCGCCTCATCCATACCTACTGGCTCCTGTGCAGCTATCGTTGCATCACCCTGTAGGTCAGCTTCAATGCGCGTTGTGCGTTTAACTGGGATTGGTGAGTTGCTTGGGGAGCGAGTCTTTGAAGGTCCTTGCTTGATCGAGCTTTGCGCTTTCTGTGGTCTTGCACCCGATGTCATTTGGATGGCACGAATTCCAAGTTCAGTTTGGCCATCGCCTCGAAGCAAAACACTGCAGTCACAACCGAGTGTCAGCGACAGGATTTGATCTGATCCTTCGCTCCTAGTCTCAATCGCATCTAGCCATCCGTCGGTTGCTGACGGCTCCACGCTCTCGATATCGATGGTTTGGGCTAACCCCGGAAACCGGAGCTCGATTCCTCTCCCGTCTTGGGCCTGCGTCCAACCTTCGGTCGGCCAGTGCTCCAACGCCAAACCGCGCGCTCCTTCGAACCTCAGTTTGAGCGCCTCAGATCCCTGAGCTTGAACTGCTGCTGCCACCAGTACGCCGAGCGCTGTCAAACTGCCAATTCGAGTGAAGATTTGCGGCATCTTGCTCACGCCGCGGTTTTCACATTCTTGAGCGCTTCATCGAGCTCATTGAACGATGGGCGAATGTCATGGGGCAGGTTCTGACGGGCAACCTCGACACATATTTGTGGCGAGTGTTTGTGCAGGTTTGCGACCAGAGTATCCCGGATAAGCTCGTAAAACTTATGATCTGCTTCGGTCAACGCTTTGATTTTATTTGCGAAAGGCCCTGTCAAACCATAGGCAAGGAAAACACCAAGAAAGGTTCCCACGAGCGCGCCGCCGATCAGGCGCCCGAGAACTTCCGGCGGCTGATCGATTGATCCCATAGTTTTAATCACGCCAAGAACCGCAGCAACGATTCCAAGAGCCGGAAGTCCATCTGCCATTGTCTGGATCGCGTGCGAAGAATGCATCGCGTGATGCAGCTTTCCATCAAGCTGTTTCTGAAACACGTCTTCCAGCTGGTGAGGGTCGTCATAGTTCATCATGCCCATGCGGATGGCGTCACAAATCATGTCGACGGCATCGTGATCGGCCAAAATCCTAGGGTATGCTTGGAATATTGGTGATCCGTTCGGATCCTCGATATGGGCTTCGATTGATACGGGATCCTTGCGCGCAATTTTGATGAGATTGAACAACAGGCACAGCAGGTCCTGAAAGTCATCGCGCTTCCACTTGGGGCCGGAGAAGACTTTCTTGAGATCATGAAGTGTGTGCTTCATTGTCGGGCCGTCATTTGCAATGACGAACGCGCCAACGGCTGCACCGCCGATCATCATCATCTCGAACGGGAGTGCCTTGATGATAATCCCAAGTTTGCCACCGGCAGCGAGATAGCCGCCGAAGACCATGACGAACACCACAACGATGCCGATTATGCTGCCCATGACGGTTCTCGCGATCCTGGTCTGTTTCTCAGCCTTGATTGAAGACCTTAGCGGTCAACAATTGAGGAAGGCTGAAGAGCTCAGGGTTTCTGGCGATCTTCCCGGCCTACATTTCGTCCGGCTAGGAGCAGGCTGACCGCATAGGCCTTATCCGCGTCCATGCTCGCCATTATGAGGGCCGCAACATCGGGACGCATTTCTCCGAGGAACCCGGCGGCAAAGGAAGGCGCCATCTCGTTGAAAATCTGCCCCGCCTGCTTGGGCTTCATCTTCTCGTACATTTCAGCTAGTCGACGAACATCTTTTGCAGCGGCGTCGTCAACGAGAGCTGCGGTGCGTGAGAGCCGTTCACGGGCAGCTTCGATTTCGGTGAGTCGCTCACGTAACCGCTTCTCAATGGTCTGCAGCTTTTCTTCACGCGCATCCAACTCAGATTCTCGTTCATCCAGCGAGCTGCGAACGCGTCTCAATTCGGCAACAAGAACGGAAGGCTCGGCTTGGTCAGGCTCGACGGGCGTCGCATTGTCTTCTGCGGTGACAACGTCGACCACCTGAGGAGTCACGACCGGGTTCCCGTAGCCATCGTCTTGTCCGACAGGGAGTGCCGCGATGACATCCCCTGCACGCAGCACCGCTGATACGGCAAAACAAGCTGATAGTACAATCAATGCGCTTACGCGCCCAAGCTGGGCTGACTTTTTGGGAGTGCTCACAGCGCCATCCTCTCGACCTTGAGGAGGTTGTCATCAGATTGCGAGGCGCTCTTGTCACTTTCCTGTCCAGGAATGAAACCAAGGCGTTCTTCACCGGCGGATTCCACGTCGGGTTTGTCGTCCAGCTCTAGCTCTGATTCATCAATCTCGAGATCATCCACGTCTGGCAGGTCAGTGTTTTCGTCAGGTGCGTTGACTTCTTCGACCACTTGAGGCGGGTCCATTTCTGCCCTGGACGTGTCTTCTTTGGGCTCGTCAGCCTCCTCTCGGGGAGGAAGGTCATAGTCGTCTCGGCGATCGAGCAGCTTCTCGGCCTCTACTACGATACGCTCAAGCGATGCGGCGACTTTTTTGGACTGTGCTATCTCGCGCGCGAGCCTTTCCGATGCGGACTTGGCCGATCCGCGCATTTCCTTCACCGCAGCGCGTGTCTCCGCCAGGGCGGCGTTGAACTGAAGCAACTGCTGCCCCAGCCCATCCTCGGTGCTGGTCAATCGGCGCAGGCGCCGACTGAGCACGAAACAATAGATGGCAGCGGTCAGACAAGTCGCGACCAGCAAGCCATCGGCAATCAACGACATGCCGCACTCCTCAATTCAAAACAAATTCTTGGATCAGCAAGTCACGCACTGATCCCTCTGGTGCTACTAGCTGAACGCGACGCAGCATTTGCGCGCGCAATCGCATCATTGCCCGGGGTTGCTCGAAGTCGCGTTCATCAACTGCGCGCAGGTAGGTGTTCAGTACATCGGTGACGCGCGGCGTGACACTTTCGACTTGGGCTTTTGCGGCGGGATCCACTTCAATGTCGACCCGCAGTTTCAGGTGCGTCGAGCGAGATTGCGGGCCCAACGATATGATGATGGGTTCGACTGGAATGAAGGTTGGTATTTCCGCCGTCGAGTAGTCTTTCTTCTCGCCTTCATCACCCTTATCGTCTTTCGCATATTCGTCGCCTTCCTCAGGCGCTGCGCCGAACATGCCGGCAATCGCCGACGGTACAGGAATCATGCCTGAGAACACGCCAAAGAAAGTCACGCCGCCGAGCACCACAGCGCCGATCAGTCCGAACAGCAGTCCTTTGCCGCCCTTCTTGGGCGTCTCCTCAGCCTCGGTATCGGCCTCGGGCGCGTCTTTCTGCGCGTCGCTCATCGACTCGCACTCCCCAATTTTTACGGGATCACTGCGCTAAACTAAGCCTATTTCCCTAAACCGATTCTTAAGTCTGTTCGGATCAGTTGATGTGGCGCTGAGCAGAAGCTCTCGGCGCAGCAGCGTTTGTGTTGAAGGCCAAGAATGAGCCAATTGTTCGAGACCTGGCAGGCTTTGGATCTGCGTCGACGCATCGTTCTTGCGGGAGCGGTGATTCTGACAATTGCCGCAGTGTTGTCTCTTGCCAACATTGCGACCCGTCCCGGTATGTCGCTTCTATACTCTGGTTTGGACCCCGCAGCCGCAGGTGAAGTCGTCGGTTCTCTTGAACAAATGGGTGTGGTCTCGGAAGTGCGCGGCGACGCGATCTACGTAACCGAGGATGCGCGTGACCGCGTGCGGTTGGCACTTGCGCGCGAAGGGCTGCCCAGACAGGGACAGGCGGGGTACGAGCTGCTCGACCAGATCTCTGGTTTCAGCGCCACCTCCGACATGTTCGACGCGGCCTACTGGCGTGCAAAGGAAGGTGAGCTCGCGCGGACGATTCTGGCATCGCCCGGTGTGCGCGCGGCACGTGTTCATATTGCTGTTCCATCGCGTCGACCATTTGCGCGCAGCGGATCGGGCACGACGGCGGCGATCACGGTCACGATGTCTGGTGGCGCCCTCACACCAGAACAGGCAACGGCGCTTCGCTATGTTGTGGCGCTCGCAGTCGCTGATCTGAGCCCGGATCAGGTTGCCGTGATTGACAGCCGCGCGGGCATGGTGCTTGCGCCTGGAACCAACAACCCCTTGACGAACGCCAGCAGCCGCGCTCACGAACGCGAGACAAAGCTGAAAGCGGAAATCGAGCAGCTCCTGGCCGCGCGGGTCGGGCGCGACAAAGCACGCGTGAGCGTGACGGTTGAGACCGATCGAGAAGCCGAAACATTGACCGAACGGGTCATCAAGCCCGACACGCGTGTCACAATTCACTCGGACACCGAGGAGATCACCGACGACTCGCAAGGGGCAAACGGCAATGTGACGGTTGCGAGCAATCTACCTGACGGGGATGCGAACGCACAGAACACGCGTTCGAGCGCGCGAACCGAAAGTCGGGAGCGGGTCAACTACGATTACTCAGAAGTCCGTCGTGAAACTGTTCGTGCCGCCGGTGCAATCCGTCGAATCAGTGTTGCCGTCCTCGTGGATGGAATCGTTGCCGAGAACGCGGCCGGCGAGAGTTCGTGGCAGCCGCGAACGCCCGAGGAACTGGATACGCTCCGGGAACTTGTCGCTGCTGCGGTGGGCTTCGACGAATCCCGGGGCGATGTGGTGACCGTCGAAAGCATGCCTTTCCAACCGGATGCGACGCCTGGCGCACTGGTTGAGTCCTCGCCGATTTCGCGCTTTATCGAGCGCAACGCTCTCACGCTGGTCCAACTCGTCGTTCTTGCGGTTGTCGCGATCATTCTGGCCCTGACCGTGATCCGCCCGATGCTGAACGCACGGCCTGAGCCAAATGCCTTCGATGGCATGGCACTTGCCGCGGACGGAGGGGCTGAACTGCAGACCCTCGGCGCCGCCGAGCAAGGTGCGCTGCCGAACCCAGAGGGCGGGTCAGGCTCGGAGCGAGAGTCCGAGGAAGATGCAGAATTCGAATCTGACTACCTGACCACCGAGACATCACCAATTGAAGCACTCCGTGCCATTGTCGCCGATCGTCCCGAGCAGGCGCTGATTGCCTTGCGGGAGTGGCTCGAAGATGAAGAATTGAGCGAGGAAGCCGCATGACAACGGCCCCGTTCGTCCTCGAACGCTTCGACTCAGGGGCAGCATCCGCCATCGTCGTGGAGGCTGAAGTCTCCGACGTTGAGCTTTGCGGACCCGATTCGATAAGCCAGGAACAGGTGCCTGAGGAGACATTGATCGACCCTTCCGAGCCAGACGGTGAAGATGAGGATCGCGCGGTCGAAGCCAGAAAAGCAGAGGCGCTCGCCGGGATTGCGTCTTACTTGTCGGACTTGAGTAAGCACCGCTCCGCGGCAGAGCAAGAAGCCCATCAGCGCGCCTGCGCGGTATTTGTCGAGATGTCAACCGAGCTGCTGCCACGACTAGCCGGGACGGTGTTTCGCCAGCGGCTGGAGGAGCTCGTTGCCGATCTGATGCGTCGCGCAGGGCATCCGAAGGCAACGCTCTGCGTCTCCGACGAGGACTATGGCGACGTAGCGCAGGCGTTCGAGCACTGCGAGGCAGATGTCGAGACGTGTTTTACCGTGCGTTCTGCCGGAGATCTGATAGCCGGGCAGGCTCGGTTGGAATGGCCTTGCGGCGGGGCCGCGATCGATGCTGCGCGTTTTGCAGCCGATACATTTGCGCAACTGAGCGCCTGTCTCGAAAATTCGAGCGTGAGGAGTTTGTCTGATGGTTGAAAATGAAGGCGAGCAACAGGTGGTGGACGTCGAGGAGGCCGGAGAGCCACCGACCCACGATCTTCGGGACAACAGCAGTGACGGGAAGCACCGCAGAGCAATCTTCTCGGTGCCCGTCGATGTCGTCGTCAGCGTCGGACAGGCACAACCCGTCATCGGAGAACTTCTCGCAATGCGTCGCGACATGGTGCTGCCGCTGTCCAGCCGGGTCGATGATCCCGTTCAGATCATGGTGGGCAACCGGGTGATCGCACGCGGCGAACTCGAGGAGATGGGGGAGGAATCAGGCCGGCTTGGTGTGCGCCTCACCGAAGTGGTCGATGTCACGGACCTCTTTTAGTTTCGGAGTTGTGTTGCGCACTTGCCTGATCGCCGCGGTTGTCGGCATCTTGATCGCGCTGCCTGTGCCGGTGCTGGCGCAATCGGTATCGATCGACCTGGGTGGTGAAGGGGGACTGTCAGGCCAAGTCATCCCTCTGTTTCTGATCGTCACGCTCCTCAGCCTCGCCCCAGGCATTGCTGTGATGGTGACGTGCTTTCCGTTTATGGTGACGGTGCTCTCGCTTCTGCGCCAGGGTATCGGGCTTCAAGCCGCACCTCCCAACATGATGATTATCGCGCTTGCGCTGTTTCTCACCTTCTTCGTGATGGAGCCTGTGTTTTGGGAGGCGTGGACGACGGGGCTTCGGCCTCTTATGGATGGTGACATCACCGAGGCACAGGGGTTCGAGCGCACGATAGCGCCGTTTCGTGCCTTCATGGAGGCGCGTGTTCGCCCCGATGTTATCCAAACCCTTGCGGATGCGGTGCCGGCACGTGGAGCGGCCAGTGGGGACGATGGTGCGCCGCTGTCCCTTCTTGTGCCTGCCTTCATGCTGTCTGAAATCGAACGTGCCTTCGAGATCGGTTTCGTGATCTTCCTGCCGTTTCTGATCATCGATCTGGTGGTGGCATCCATCCTGATGTCGATGGGCATGATGATGGTGCCCCCCGTCGTCGTCTCTCTTCCGATGAAGCTTGCCTTTTTCGTGATCGCTGATGGCTGGAGTTTGCTGGCCGGCGCTCTTGTTCGAGGATACGCACAATGACCGAACTGACCCCGGCCCCTCCGCCCGGAGAGCTCGTAGCAACACTCGATCAGCGTCAGAAGGCTGCTGTGATCATCGGCGCTCTTGGTGTCGATGCGGCCGGACCGATTCTGGAGATGCTCGACGAGACAGCGCTGAGAAACTTTGCCGGGGCGATGTCGAAGCTGCGCAAGGTCAAGCCTGAAACGGTCGAAGCCACGATAAGGGAATTCGTTCACGAGCTCGAGCAAGCCGACTCCACTGTGCGTGGCGGTATCAACGAAGCCCGTGACATGCTCGAGCAGTTCGTCAACAACGAAACGCTGTCACGCATCATGGACGATGTGGACATGCCCTCGGTGCACAATGTCTGGCGCAAACTGGCAACCGTCGACGATCAGGCGCTGGCCGAGTTTCTGTCCAGAGAGCATCCCCAGACTGCGGCGGTCGTGCTCTCGAAACTCACCGCTGAACAGGCAGCGCGAATTCTTGGCCGCGTTGCACCGGACCGTGCGCGCGAAATTGTTCTGGGCATCACCAAGACATCAAGTCTCGACGGCAACGTCATCGAGGCCATCGGCGATTCCGTCAGCAAGGACTTCCTCGCGACCCAAGCCGGGGATGCCAACGGTCAGAAGCCCGTGGATCGCATCGGGGCCATCATGAACTACGTGACCACGGAAATCCGCACGGACGTCCTGGGCCATCTTGACAGCACGCAGCCCGAGTTCTCCGAAGAAGTCAAAAAGCGGATGTTCACCTTCGAAGACATCCACGAGCGGGTGGAGCGCCGCGACATTTCTGCGGTTGTCCGAGCCGTCGAGCAGGACACACTTCTCAAAGCCCTCGGCGGGGCGCGCGAGCATGGCCAAGCGTCGAGAGAGTTCATTCTCAGCAGCATTTCTTCCAGGGTAGCCGAGCAGCTGCGCGAAGAGCTGGCCGACTATGAGAACGTGCGCACCAAGGATGCGGAGGAAGCCCAGACTGCCGTCATCAAGGCTATTCGGACGATGGAACGGGCGGGTGAGCTCAAGCTTGTCGAACTCGATGAATAGCACCGTGTCGGGGTGTGCGACCGCGTGTGGGAAGGCATCAGCTTGCGACAGGCTCAACTTAGGTCTGGCTGTGAAACTTGGCTGCTTCCTCGAACAGAATCGCATGGCGGATGGCCAGCGCTTCGACGTCATCTGAATAGCCTCCGCCGAGCACCCCTACCAGAGGCACCTGGCGCCGACGCGTCTCGGATATGACCAGCGCGTCACGCGCCCTAACCCCTTCTGTGCTCAGCCCCAATCGACCGAGACGATCGTCGATGTGTACGTCGACGCCGGCATTGTAGAACACGAGCCGCGGACTGATCGTCTCAAAGAGCTGGTCCAGACCAGACTTCAGCGCTTCGAGATAAGGGGTGTCCCCTAGACCGTCGGGAAGGCCGATGTCGATGTTCGACTGAGCCTTCCGGGCGGGGAAATTCTTCTCGGCATGTATTGACAACGTGAAAACTCGACCGTCTCGGTCGAAGATGTCAGCGGTTCCATCGCCCTGATGCACATCGGCGTCGACTACCGCGAAAGGTCCGGCAACCCCCTGATGCAACAGTGACAGCGCTGCAACAGCCACATCGTTGAACACGCAGAAACCGGCACCGCCCGCGTGCGCGGCATGATGTGAGCCGCCTGCCATGTTGCAGGCGATGCCTTGCTCCAGTGCAAGCCATGCCGCCAGCGTGGTTCCGGCCGAAGAGAGACGGGTGCGCCGCAGCAGTCGTTCGTCATGGGGCAGCCCGATCCGCCGGGTTTCGTCCGGTCTGAGTTCGAGCGAGAAGACCCGCTGGACATAGTCGAGGTCGTGCGCGAGTGCGATGGTTTCCATGCCCGCCGGCACCGGCGCAGCATATCCGCCAGCCTGCAGCACGCCTCTCTCAAGCAGAACGTTCCTGAGATAGCCGTACTTTGACATCGGGAACCTGTGCCCGGGTCTGAGAGGGATCTGATAGTCTGGGTGGAACACGATTGGCAGTGGCACGTTTGCCTCAGAAGTCCAGCAAGAAACGCAGCGATGTGCGCTTAACTTATGCAGCATGTAGACTTTGCGGCCGGAACAGCAAAAGGTTTGACCAGCGTTTACAATTCTATCGTGCAGCTCAGCCTGATGTCAGAGCCAATCGCATCAAATCGCCCCAAGTCGGGTCAAACTGGACAAGAACCCGAATCTAGTCCAATCTTTCAGAGTGAGAAGTCGCCGGTAGGGTTGGGGCTACAATGCCGGCAACGAGTTAGTGAGGGAACGCCCCATGGCACCTTCAGCAGTCACGCACGTGCGGTGCGCCTTGCGCCGTGACAGTGGCGAAGTCGACCCAATCAAGGTCAGCGCTCACGCGCCTGCGAAGCGGGTGCTTCAGTGAACAAGGCTTGGCGCGCTGATTGGGAAGCTGGCCCGAGCGTTCAGGGATACCGGATCGCTTTGGAGCTGGCGCCAGGCGTGCTCACCCTTTTCGTCGAGCGTGACGATGGTGGCTGGGAGTGGTTGGGCACCGCCAACGGCGCATCGATGAGCTTTTCCCGCCGCCTGGATGTCCTGAAGGCGGTGGCGAAATCTCGGGGCGTTCTCGAAAAACCTGCGTTGATCTGGCTGCCGCCGGACCAGATCCTGTCGGGCAAGGATCTGCCGATCAAGGCAACTGACGATGAACTGCTGAGCTTGATTGCCACGCAGCACAACCACAAGCCGTCGATCCTTTGTCTCGATCTGCCGCCAGACGACGCGAAAACCGCACCGCCGCCTCGCTATGCGACGTTCAAACACTCGGTCGTGGAAGCCAGGGACTTTGCGGCACGGTGGGGATTCGTGCCCGGATGTGTCTCTACGCGCAAACATCCCGCCGGACTCTCTGCAACCCCACCGGTATTCTGGAAGGCCAAGCCGATCACGAGTCGGGGCGTCGGAGCGATGCTGGCGCCCGCGGTCGGCGCAATTTGCGTCGCGCTCGGAGTGGCGTTTGCCGCGTCGCAGCAGTTCGGCATTGTGCCGCCGTCTGATGTTTCTCCAACGGTCCCGGTTGCGTGGGGAACGCCGATCGAGGCGCGAGGCGCGGCACCTGCATTTGCTGTGAACGACCGGCTCGATCAGCCGCCGCAGCGCCGACGATTGCCGGCAACGAGCGGGTTGCGTGACGCCCTCAGCAACGTTGTACTTGCGTGGGGCCGCACAGTGTCGCCAATCGCGCCGCCGCGTGTCGCTGCGCTATCTGCCGCCAGTGCGCCACGGGAGACGTCCGCGGACGTTGCATTGACAGGTGTTCCGGCCGAAACCGATCGGGCCGAGTACGCCCAGACCGGACCTCATCAATCGGACCTGCCCGCGCCGTTGCGATCACTGGATGTGAATGATCAAGCCTTTCCGGGCGTGCCGCCAGTTGCCGCCGCAGCCCACATCGACGCGCCCAGCTTCATGGCGGCGATCTGGGACCGCGTTCCTTTGCGCCGCATATCGATCTCGCATCGCTTTGCGCGACCAGCGCCTGCGGCGTTGGAACCTCGTTCCCTCGCGCCGCGCCCCGTGCTTGAGCGTGGAACGCGTGATCCGGTGGCGCCGCTTGAGCTTGCTGCACATCCGTTGGTCACGCAGGTGTCCCTCGCGAAGAGCTCTCAGTCAGAACAAGTCTCCGCGATTGGCGGAAGGATGGATCCGGAGCGACTGAGCTCCACATTGCGAACGCGGTCTCAGTCCGGAAACGGCATGGACGGTTCTGATGCGTTCACGCGACACGTCGTGAAAAGCGTGCCATCGAAGATCGCCGGTCTAAGCCTGTCGGAGCGATTTGGTCTTGGAGCTGTGGGTCCGATGCGCACAGCCGCGACGCAAAAGGGTCTCGAATTGAGCGCTATGACCCTGATTGGTGTGATTGGCGTTCCGGAAAAGTTGCAAGCGCTCGTGCGCCTGCCGAACGGACGGTTCCGCACAGTGTCTGCGGGCGACGCGCTCGAGGGCTGGAGTGTAGTTGATATCGAGCCGGAGGCATTGCAACTGGGACGCCAGGGAGAGCACCGGCAACTTCCGCTCGCCACGCGCTAACGTCTCTGGTTCCGCCGCTCCTAGAGGTTTTCGGGACCGAAAGAAGAAGGCAAGAGTTCACCCAGCGTGTAGCGCGCAAACACATCCCGCACACCAACGATGATTACGGGCAGCTCGGGGGGTGCGAACTCGCGCAGTCTTTGGCGGCAACCTCCACAGGGCGTGCAGGGCGTTTCGTTCGGACCTGCGATGGCCACGGCCTGGATACGACGCCCGCCACTCGCCACCATCGCCCCGATCGCGGCCGCCTCGGCGCAAAGACATTGCGGATAGGCGGCGTTCTCGACATTCGCTCCGGTATGCAGTTTGCCGTGCTCGTCGATGAGCGCAGCGCCAACCGAAAAGCCCGAGTAAGGCGCGTAGGCCCGCGCGCGCACGGCGATGGCCGCAGCAGCGAGTGCCCTTTCGTCGACCTCAGTGTTCCTTGACATAGGGCGTTCCCAAGGCGCGCGGAGGTGTTGCTCGTCCAAAGAAGCCGGCCAGCAACAGGACTGTCGCGAGATAGGGCAGTATCAGGATGATCTCGACTGGCGCCTGACCGATCAGAGGCAGCTCAACCCCTTGAAGCCGGGCCGCTGCCGTCTCGAGGAAGCCGAACAGAAGACAGGCGAACGCGGCGGTCCAAGGGCGCCATTTGCCAAAGATCATTGCTGCGAGCGCGATGAAGCCCTTGCCGGCACTCATTTCACGCACGAACCCCGCACCATGGGCAATGGAGAGATAGGCACCCGCAATTCCGCACAGCATGCCTGCGATCAGCACCCCGCGATAGCGCAGGAGCGTGACTGAGATGCCGGCGCTGTCGACCGCCGCGGGCGACTCTCCGACGGCACGCAGGCGCAGTCCGAAAGTAGTGCGGTAAAGTCCCCACCAGACCAGAGGAACGCTGGCGAGTGCGATGTAGACCAGCAGGTTGTGCCCGCTGATCAGCTCGGCATAGAGCGGGCCAACCACCGGTACGGAAGAGAGGCTCTCCGCCAGCGGCAACGTGATGGGGGAAAAGCGCTCGCCAGCGCCAAGGGGCGGGGTCTGGCCGCCCTGGCGGAACAGCGCAATGCCCAGCACAACAGTGAGCCCGGCGGCCAGGATGTTCACGGCGACGCCTGAGATGATTTGTTCGCCCTTGTGGGTGATGCAGGCGAAGCCGTGGATCGCCGCGAACATGATGCCGGCGACGATTGCCGCGGAAAGCCCGAGCCAGGCCGAACCGGTGAGTGATGCGACGGCCGCTGCCGCGAAAGCACCGAGCAGCATCTTGCCCTCGAGCCCGATGTCGATGACGCCGGATCGTTCCGAGATCAGCCCGGCCATTGCACAGAGCAGAAGAGGAACGGCAAGGCGCAGTGACCCGTCAAGTATACGCAGCAGGTCGACCCAGGTTTCAAGCATCCGATGCCTCCCGCTGGCGGGCGGCAAAAACGCGGCTCAGCCATGGCACGAACATGAGCGCCAAGGCCCCGGAAAACAGGATGATCAGTCCTTGGATCAAGAGCACCATCTCGCGGGTGATGGTCTGGAATTCGAAGTCGAGCTCGGCGCCTCCCTGGAACAGCGCGCCAAAGAGCAGGCTCGCGAGCACGATCCCGACCGGATGGTTCCTGCCCATCAGCGCGACTGCGATGCCCGTGAAGCCATAGCCGGAGGTAAAGTTCAAGATGAGCTTGTGCTGCACGCCCATGATCTCGTTGAGGGCCATCATGCCCGCCAACCCACCAGAGATCGCCATCGCGACAACAACCATGCGCCGGACCGGAATGCCAGCATAGACCGCGGCTTGCTCTGAGTGGCCAAGCGCTCGCAACGCATAGCCAAACTTGGTTCGCCAGATCAGCACCCAGACGCCGATGCAGGCCAGAATTGCGATCACGAAGGAGAGGTTGAGCGGCGATGTCTCGGCCTGGAGCCCGACGGCACGGAGGATGTCGTGGATGTAGGGGAGATGTGCGCTCTCGGCGAACTCGCGGGTCTGCGGCGAGCTTTGTCCCGCGCGCATCAGCGGTCCGGAAAGCAGGCCCACCATCAGCCCTGCGGCGATGAAATTGAACATGATGGTGGTGATGACGATGTGACTGCCGCGATAGGCTTGCAGCCAACCTGGAACGAAGGCCCACGCAGCGCCGAATGCAGCCGATGCCAGGATCGCCACGCCGATCACCATTATCCCGGGCAGCAGTCCGTCCAAGGCAATGCAAACCAGCGCGATGCCGAGGCCACCAAGGCTGGCCTGCCCTTCACCGCCGATGTTGAAGAGCATCGCATGAAAGGCCACCGAGACCGCGAGCCCTGTGAAGATGAAGTTTGTGGTGTAGTAGAGCGTGTAGCCGAGCGAGCCCGGGTAGACGAACGCCCCCTTCACCATCACGACCAGTGCCGAAATCGGGTCCTCGCCGATCATGGCCACCACGACGCCGGAGACGGCGAAGGCGAGTGCGAGGTTCATCAAGGGGATCAGGCCGATTTCGACCCAGCGCGGCAGCGTTGATGTCATGCTGCCGCCCCACGATCGACGCCACCCATCATCAGGCCAAGGGTCTGGCGGTCGGCTTCCGCGCGCGGAAGGATGCCCACCACACGCCCTGCATTCATCACCAAGATGCGATCCGAGAGTGCGAGAATCTCGTCGAGTTCGACCGAGACCAGCAGGAGGGCGCAGCCCGCTTCCTTGAGCCCGACAAGCTGCGCATGGATGAACTCGATGGCTCCGATGTCCACGCCGCGCGTCGGTTGGCCGACCAAAAGAACCTTGGGCGCGGCGTCGATTTCTCGAGCTAGAACAATCTTTTGCTGGTTGCCGCCGGAGAAGCCGCGTGCCGCCAGGCGCGGTGCCGGAGGCCGTACGTCGAATCGCTCGATCAGCCGTTTTGTGATCTCCTGGATCGAACGCCCATCGAACCAAAGCCCCCGCCCGGCCCGATCGTCCTGATGATAGCCGAGCACCGCATTCTCACGGGCCTCGAACGGCAGGACCAGACCCCTCCGGTGCCGGTCCTCCGGCACGTGTGCGAGGCCGAGACGGCGCATGCCCGCGGGGTCGATCTGGTTGCGCCGATCCAGCACCTCTTCACCGATCCGGATTGTCCCTTCCTGAACCGGTGCGATGCCCGACAGAACGTCCAGAAGCTCCGACTGGCCATTCCCTGAAACCCCTGCGACCCCCAGGATTTCGCCGCTCCGGAGCTCGAGCGACACATCCTGAAGCCGCAACGCGCCGCCCGCGTCGCGCCAGCTCAGATTCTCGGCGATGAGCGCACTTGCGCCGGGGGTGGCCTTGCTGGGATGTGCCTCGAGGAGGACCTTGCGCCCCACCATCAGCTCTGCAAGTTCCTCGCGGGAGCTCTGTTCCGGTGTTCTGTGACCCACCATCCGACCCCGGCGCATCACCGAGACGGCGTCGCAGCCCTCCATGATCTCGCGCAGCTTGTGGGTGATCAGAAGGATCGTAACCCCCTGTTCTTTCAAGCCTTTCAGAATCTCGAACAGCCGGTCCGTCTCATCCGGGGTCAGCACCCCGGTGGGCTCGTCCAGAATCAGAATGCGTGCCCCGCGCCGGAGAGCCTTCAGGATTTCGACCCGCTGCTGAAGCCCCACCGGCAAGTCACCCACAAAGGCGTCCGGATCGACCTGAAGGCCGTAGGTGTCTTCGAGCCGCAGAAGTTCGGCCCTGACCTCGGCCACCCCCTGCTTGAGAAGCGGCCCGCCCTCGGAGCCGAGCATCACATTCTCGAGGACCGTGAAGGTCGGGACCAGCATAAAGTGCTGATGCACCATGCCAATTCCGTGCGAGATGGCTTCGGACGGCCCGGAGATACGCACCGCCTTGCCGTCGATCTCGATGGTGCCTTCGTTTGCGGTGTAGAAGCCGTAGAGAATGGAGACCAGCGTCGACTTCCCGGCCCCGTTCTCTCCGATGATGCCGTGGATGGTGGCCGGGGCGACGTCGAGATCGATGGCGTCGTTGGCGAGCACCGCGCCGAAGCGCTTTGTGATCCCGCGCAATCTGACCGCAGGCACACTCATGCCGGACCTGCCGTCACTGGCGATGCACGGTTCATGCACAGATCATGCACAAACCATGCAGACGCCGATGGAGATGCAGGGCACATCCAGCCGCCGCGGTTCAGTGCGGACAGGCCTGATCGGTTTCGTAGTTGTGGACGGTGATCTTGCCCGCAATGATGTCGGCCTTGGCCTGATCGATGGCCGCCTTGACGTCGTCGCTGACGATCTCCGCGTTGTTCTCGTCGAGCGCCCAGTCGACCCCTTCCTCGGCGAGCCCGAGTGTCACGACGCCCGGCGTGAAGCTGCCGTCCATGGCGCTCTTCAGCGTCTCGTAGGCGGCGACGTCGACGCGCTTGAGCATCGAGGTCAGCACGGAGCCGGGCGCCAGACCGTTCTGATTCGAGTCCACCCCGATCGCGAACTTTCCGGCGTCCGCCGCGGCCCGGATCACTCCGAGCCCGGTGCCACCAGCGGCGTGATAGATGACATCTGCACCGCGATCGATCTGGCCCTGGGCAAGTTCGGCGCCCTTGGTCGGGTCATTCCAGGCCGAAGGTGTCGTGCCCGTCATGTTCTGCAACACCTCGGTGCCGTCCCTCGCTTCCTTTGCGCCCTGGACGTAGCCGCAGGCGAACTTTCGGATCAGCGGAATGTCCATGCCGCCGATGAAGCCGACCTTGCCGGATTCGCTGGAGAGTGCCGCGGCGACACCCACAAGGTAGCTGCCTTCATGTTCCTTGAACGCGTATTGGCGCAGGTTCGGCCGATCCAGCCACGAGACGTCGATGATGGCGAACTGGCGATCCGGATTGTCGGCGGCGACCTTGTCGATCGCATCGGCCTGTGCGAAGCCCACGCCGAGCACGATGGTGGCGCCGCGCTGCACCATCCGGCGCATCGCTTGTTCGCGCTGGGTCTCGTTGGTGACTTCGAACTCCATCACCTCGACCCCGGTCTCTTCGATGAACTTCTCGACCCCGTTCCAGACGCCCTCGTTGAATGACTTGTCGAACTTGCCGCCCATGTCGAAGACCACGGCGGGTTTGAAATCAGCCGCCCAGCTGGCGGAGGCGATGAGGGCAGCGGCGGCCCCGACGATAAGCGACTTCAGCATGTGCTTGTCTCCCTGCGGATGTTCTGAGGAAGCTTAAGCACAGGGCGGCAGGCGGGTTAAGCCCTAACTGTGCGGCCGCTGCGTCAATTGAGCTTGCGCACCGCGTCTCCCACCGCGAGCGTGCCGTCCTGGATGACCCTGGCATAGATGCCGCGAAGCTTCAGCTCGTCTCCGATCCGCGTGTTCACGAACACGCAGGCGTCGCGGCCGTAGCGGTCGATGAAGCTCTGGCAGCCCTTGTGCGGCTCGGCGGTTATCTCGAGCTCGACGGAGCCGATGGCGAGCTGCGTTCCCGGCGGCAGATTGGCCGGAGAAAGATCCATGTCGATGAAGAGGTTGTCACCGGCCGCGGGCCAGTTCTCCTTGTCACCGGCGATCGCGCGGATCATCCGGGACGGCATCATGCAGATCTGCACGTCCGGGTGGGGGCTGCCGTCTTCGAGCGTCAACCAGCAGCCTTTGGCCCAGTGGTCACCCTCGACCCCGCCGGAGAGGCTCAGGTGCGCGCTGTCCGGGGTCTCGCGTTCACCGTGGTTTGGTCGCACCACGATCAGATCGAGCGTGCCCACGTCTTTCGGGGCCGCCTGGATGTCGGGCAGGCTGGCTTCAAGCTCGGCGCGGCTTTTGGGGGTGCAGACGGGGTCGGCCATGGAAAGAGTACCTTGTGAAGCGGCGTTGAAGAGCGTTCGACCATGTTTCGGCGGATGCTGTCAGTCGAACCACTCGACTGCTCGGGAAGGACGACCCCGGCGCTGACAAGACCTGGAGCGCATCTGTCCCGTCTGTCGGCGCACCGGCTGCCCTATGATTTCAGGCCAATCTCCCGCAAGCGTCGCTGGAGGAAGTCATCGGCCGTGGTGCCCGGCTGCAGAACCACCTCCGGACGCGGATGCAGGAACATCGGCATCGAGAACCGCGCGCCGGTGTCTGTCTTCTGGGGGTTCACCACGCGGTGCACCGTCGACGGAAAGTAGCCGTCGGACGCCATCTCCAGCATGTCGCCGCAGTTGATCGCGATCATGCCGGGATCGCAGGGCACGGCGTGCCAGTTGCCGTATGTGTCCTGTGCCTCGAGGCCGGGCGCGGAACCCGCGAGCAACACCGTGATCAGGTTGATGTCACCATGAGCCGCCGCGCGCACGGCGCCGGGCTCGGGTGCCTCGTCAAGCGGCGGATAGTGCAGGATGCGCAGAAGGTTTTGCTGCGAGCCTGCGAGCATCTCCGGCAGCGGCTCCGATAGGCGCGCGCGCACGTCATCGGGTGCGTTGTCCTGCACCCAGCTCAACAGCGTGGCACCGATCTGTGTCAGGTCGGCGTGAAGCGACCGGGTCAGCCCCTCGAGATCGCCGGGCACGCGGCCATCCGGATAGACGTGATAGAATTCCTTGAGGTCCTTGGCCGCCGCGCCCTTGGCGTTTTCGGACCGGAAGGGGAAGTAGCCGTCCTGGCGCTGTGGGTCCGCGAGCCAGTCGTGCTTGGTTTCCGAGTTGAAGAACACGCCCCAGGCGCCGTACGCGGCTTCGATCCGGTCCGAGGTGATCGGGTGATCGGTCAGGACCGCAAAGCCGGTCTCACGCAGGGATCGGGTGAAGGCTGCGGGAGCCTCCGGGCTAGTGTAGCTGACCGTCTGGATCTCGAACATGGCATGCCTCCCGTTCCGAGCAACCTTACGCCTTCCGCGCGTCGCGGCAAGCGTCCGCACCGGCGAGCGTTTCCAGAAACCGCTGACGCACGCCAGCGGAATCAACTCCGAGACAAACGTGGACGGGGCGGGTTGCGGCATCCGGACTGGCCCGTGTGCGTCCGATTTCCTGCCCCTCCGTCGTCACCGAAACCGGCACCTCGCGGGTCTCGAAGAGTCCGGGTTCGACACAGGCCAGGACAGCGGACGGATCGTGCAGGAAGCAGCCGTCGAGCACGTCCTTCTTGCGATGCCATTCGAAATAGAATTGCACCGCGTCGTTCAGAAAGCCGCCGATGGAGGGGGCTGCCCGGGCCAGCTCAGCGAAATCCTGCGGCGTGCAGCGGCTTTTCTCCGTCACATCGAGGCCGACCAGGGTCATTGGCCAGTCGGCAGACAGCACTTCGGCTGCTGCGTGCGGGTCGTTCCAGATGTTGGCCTCCGCCCACTCGGTGACGTTGCCCGCGGCCTCGACCGCGCCCCCCATGATGACGACGTTTGCGACCTTCTGTGTGATCGAGGGGTCGAGCCTCAGCGCCAGTGCGATGTTGGTCAGCGGCCCGACGGGGCAGAGCACGATTTCACCCGGGGCTGCATTGACGGTGTCGACGATGAACTGGGCTGCGTCTCGTGTGTCGGGTTTTCCGGCAGGCTCGGTTGCGGGGACATCACCGAAGCCCGCGTCGCCGTGCACGAAATAGCCCGGTGGCTGCAAGGGCTGGACCAAGGGCGCCGCGGCCCCGCCGGCGACAGGGCAGTCTGCGCCTGCCATCTCGACCAGCCGGAGGGCGTTGCGCGTGGCGACCGGCACGTGGACATTGCCGAAGATCGACGTGAGCCCCACGACCTCGATCTGGGGGTGGGCGAAGGCCATGTGGATGGCCATTGCATCGTCGATGCCCGGGTCGGTGTCGATGATCAGCTTCGTCATCTCGAACCTCTCAGATGGCCGGTCCTGCGTCAGAGCACCCGGTGTTTCGCGATGATAAGAAGTGCGCTGTTTGCGTCCAGTTCGTAGTTCTCCGGATCGAGAAACGTCCGTGCATTCCCCTACGTGATTTTCGCGGATGGTGCTGCAAGACCGATGTGGACAGTTTTTCTGACCGCGATTAACGTTGAAGTTGCGCGATCGATCTCGTCGAGGTCTTTGTAGCGATATGCGTCCGACTGGGGCGAACTGGGAGGTAATGATAATGATCAAGAGTTTCGTGACACTGGCGGCAGCTGGGGCTGTGGCGTTGATGGGATCGACGGCGCTGGCCGGGCCGAAGGTGAACATGGAGCCATTGGTGAGCGGGCTGAACCAGCCTCTGGCCATGGCACAGGCCGCAGACGGGCGGATCTTCGTGGTCGAGCAGTGGGGCCGCGTGATGATCGTCGAGAATGGCGAGCTCAACCCGACACCGTTTCTCGACATCCGCAACCTGATCGTCGACCGCCATCCGGACTTCGACGAGCGTGGCCTGCTCGGCATCGCGCTCCATCCCGACTTTGCGAGCAACGGCAAGTTCTATGTCTCGTACTCCGGCGAGCTCGACTGGCAGGGCGATCTGGGGCAGCTGCTCTGGTACAGCCACAACAACGTCGTGGCCGAGTACACCGTCTCGCAAGACGACCCGAACGTTGCCGATCGCTTCTCGGGCCGGGTGATCTCGTCCACACCGTGGCCGCAGTTCAACCACAACGGCCACTGGATCGGTTTTGGTCCGGACGGCATGCTCTACATCTCGATGGGCGATGGCGGCTATGCCAATGACTGGGGCATCGGACACAACGTGCTCGAGGGCAACGGTCAGGATATGACCACCGTTCTGGGCAAGATGCTGCGCGTCGACCCGGAGACCGGCGAGGCCGCTGCCGGCAACCCGTTCCTGGATGACGAGGACATCGAGCCGCGCATCTACGCGTCAGGCCTGCGCAACCCGTGGCGCTGTTCGTTCGACATGGGCGGCAGCAACGATCTCTTCTGCGCGGATGTTCAGCAGAACTCCTTTGAAGAGGTCAACATCATCAAAGCCGGTCTGAACTATGGCTGGCGCAAGATGGAAGCCGACCAGTGCTTCGACTACACCAAGCCCGACGAGCACCCGGCGGACTGCGACAAGACCGGGCTCGAGATGCCGGTCATGACCTACAACAACTGCACCGCCCAGCCGGAAGGCTGCGACGGCATCTCGGTCACCGGTGGCTACATCTACCGCGGCAGCCACGCGGCCTGGGATGGTGCCTACATCTACGGTGACTGGTCCAAGCAGTTCGGCGTGATGGACGGCCAGATCATGATCGGCGTGCCGGACGGCAATGGCGGCTACACCCGCGAGATGGCCGAGGTGGCGAACATGGAAGGCAATCTGCCCTACATCCTCGCCTTCGGTCAGGACAACGCCGGCGAGGTCTATGCCCTGACGTCGCCGACGACGGGCCCGGTCGGCTCGCTGGACACGATCTACAAGATCACCCCGGCGGAGTGATCCGACCTCTCGAGTGACTATCGTTGCGCGCGCCTCCGTCAAGCACGGGGGCGCGTTTCTGATCGTGTAGGGGAGGTGTAGATGCGACAGATCCTGATGATTTCGGTTGGACTGATGCTGGCGGCCGCGGTGCCCGTGAGTGCCGCAAGCGTCAAGAGCAAGCCGCCGGTGCCGTTCACCGAGGAGTTCCTCTCGGACGAGACCAACATCACCACGGGTGGCGAGATCTGGGCCGAGCAGTGCCGGCACTGCCACGGCGCGAAGGCTTACCCGGGCAAGGCGCCGAAGCTGAAGCCGAGCAAGTACAAACCGGACTTCGTCTATCGTCGTGTGACCGATGGCTTCCGCAAGATGCCGCCGTGGAAGGATGTCTATACCGACGACGAGCGCATGCAGATCACGGCCTACATCCTGTCCCGCAAGTTCTCTCCCTGAGGCTCACCCCGGGGCGCGTGCGATGACCAGGTATCCGGGGACCGGCGCACCGTCTTCTGAACGCACGGTGATCGGATCGAAAACGATCGACGTCAGGCGGCGTGCGGCCAGCATCTCCTCGAGATAGGGGCGCGCGTGGGCAAAGCGGCATTTCCGCCCGACCTGATAGGGGGTGCCGTCGTCGGGCCGGGTCTCTGCCGAGAACGCCAGGACGCCCTCCGGGTTGAGCCGTGAGGCAAATCCGTTCATCAGCGCCTCGAGAGCTCCCACATAGGGCAGAACGTCCGTGGCGGTGATCAGATCCCATGGCGGCTCGTCCACACTGGTCAGAAAATCAACCGCCTCACCGACATAGAGATCGTGGTAGACATCTCGCTCGGCCGCGATCTCGATCATGTTCTCAGACAGGTCCACCCCCGTCAGGTGCGCTGACATATCGGCAACGGACGCTCCTGACAGTCCGGTGCCGCAGCCCAGATCCAAGGCCCGCGCATAGGGTCCGGGCGCGAGCGCCTGGAGTTTTTCGCGCACAAGCATGGGCACCGAGTAGCCGAGCTGCTCGACCAGAATGTCATCAAAGGCCTCGGCATTCTGATCGAACAGTGTGGCCACATAGGCATCGGGCGCCTTGTCAGGTGTCGCGCCGCGCCCGATCGCTGCCAGCCGCACGGCGGCACCGCCGTGATCCGCGGGATCGATGCTCAGTACCTCGCGGTAAGCGTCCGCTGCTGCGTCCAGCCGTCCCGCCTTCTCGAGATCGAGGGCGCGGTTGTAGGCCTCGGCCAGCGCGTCGTCGTCCGAGGCTGCCACCTCAGCTATGGCGTCCGAAGGCCACGGAGACCGTGCTGATCAGTGCCAGCAACACGAACATGAAGCCCATGCCCTCGCGCGCCGTCTCTGTCTCCCACCAGACCTGGATCTGCCACCAGTTCTCGGCCGTAGGGAAGAAGTACCAGAGCCCGTACCCGGCTGCGCCGAGCGAGAGCCCGAGCAGAATACGCACGGCGCCGTAGAAGAAAATCTTCGGCCAGAGCGTTGCCAGACCCGCCCAGACGCCCGCTGCCCCATAGGTGATGCCCCAGAACAACGCGTCCGGATCATTGTACTGGACCACCGCGAAAACCAGCATCAGGACACTCATCACACCACAGATTAGTCGCATTGTTTTCGTTCCTCCCGCCGAGTTGGTGTTTTGCGCGTGTGCGGTTTGTGCTTATGGTTGTCGCTCCGAAGTCGACCCGGACACAAGATAAACTTCTAGGGGTCGGAGGGGGTAATGACTGACACTTCTCAGCGCCAGGTGGCACTGACGGCTGACGATGTCTATTGGCAGCGGTTCTCAGTACCTTACGATTATCCGGTCGCGTTCACGCGGGAGGCATTCGCCCCCGGGAACACGTTGCTGGTCGACATGCTGGGTCGCCGCGAACCGGAGATCTGCCACCGTTGCCTTGTCATCGTTGATGATGGCGTGGCCCGCACCGATCCGGGTCTTGTCGCCCGGATCGAGGCCTATGTGGCGGCGCACGCTGACAGAATGTGCCTGGTTGCCCCCGTCGAGACGGTGCCTGGTGGTGAGAAGATCAAGACCGAGCTCACCTACATCGAAGGCATTCAGGACGCCGTGCATCGCCTCGGCATCGACCGGCACTCCTACGTGATCGGCATCGGCGGCGGCGCAGTCCTGGACGCTGTCGGCCTCGCGGCGTCGACCGCGCACCGCGGTGTGCGGCATGTCCGGATGCCCACCACCGTTCTGGCGCAGAACGACTCCGGCGTCGGTGTGAAGAATGCGGTCAACCTGAAGGGCTACAAGAACTTCATCGGCAGTTTCGCGCCGCCCTGGGCGGTGCTGAACGACCTGGATTTTCTGGACCGGCTGCCGCAGCGAGAGCGGATCGCGGGAATATCCGAGGCGGTGAAGGTGGCGCTGATCCGCGACCGGGCGTTCTTCGAGTGGCTCGAGCAAAGTGCCGACCGGCTTGTGCTCTTCGAGCGCGAGGCCGAGGAGTACATGATCCGTCGGTGTGCTGAACTTCACATGCGCCAGATCGCCCATGGTGGCGACCCCTTCGAGATGGGCTCGGCCCGGCCGCTGGACTTCGGGCATTGGTCGGCCCACAAGCTCGAGGCGCTCACCCATCACCATGTGCGTCATGGCGAGGCGGTGGCGATCGGGATCGCGCTCGACTCGCGCTACTCGGTGCTGCGCGGGCTCTTGCCCGAGGGCGAGGACGAACGCATCACCGCGCTGCTCGAGCATCTGGGCTTTCGCATCTGGCATCCGGCTCTCAAGCGTCCGGGCCAGGATGGCACGCCCGCGATCCTGCGCGGCCTGACCGAGTTCCGCGAACATCTGGGCGGCGAGCTCACCGTCACGCTGCTGGCCGGGATCGGCGAAGGCCGCGAGGTGCACGAGATCGACACCGCGCTGATGATGCAGGCGGCGGATTGGCTGTCCGCGCGCGAGGGTGGCGAATGAAGCTGCCTGACGGGCTCGGGCACCTCACATACTGCCTGAACATTCATCCGGCCGAGAGCTGGCAGGAATGCCATGCGGCGCTCGTGGGACCGGTTGCAGCCGTCAAGCAGCGTGTCTCTCCCGATGCGCCCTTCACCGTCGGGTTGCGCTTCTCGGGGGTTGCCGTCGAGGCGCTGGGCGATCCCGCTGCGCGCGCTGACCTGAAAGCCGTCATTGCCGAACACGATTACCGTCCGCTGACGGTGAACGGCTTTCCCTACGGCCCGTTTCACGGCACGCGCGTGAAGGAGGAGGTCTATCAGCCCGACTGGACGCGGCCGGAGCGGCTTGCCTACACCTGCGCGCTCGCCGACCTGATGGCCGAGATAAACCCGGAAGGCGCATGGATCAGCCTGTCGACGGTTCCGGGCACGTTCAAACCGCTCGCAGCCGGGCGCGAGGGCGACATGGCCGAGGCCTACATCCGGGCCGCCGCGCACTGCCATGCGCTGGCCGAACGGACCGGGCGCACGGTGGCCATCGCCATCGAGCCCGAGCCGTTCTGTTTCTTGGAGACCATCGACGAGACCGTGCGCTTTTTCAGCGATCACCTCTACAGTGATCGGGCGATCGCCCGCATGGCCGCCTTGACCGGCCTTGGGCATGCCGAGGCGTCTGAGGCGCTGCCCCGCCATCTCGGCCTCTGTTATGATGTGTGCCATGCCGCGGTCGAGTTCGAGGAGGCCGCCCGCTCCTTCACCGCCCTCGGCGAGGCCGGCATCCCCGTTCACAAGCTGCAGCTCTCTGCGGCCCTGCAGGTGGCGCACGTCACGCCCGAGGCACGCGCCGTGCTGGCGGCCTTCGACGAGCCCACATATCTCCACCAGGTCATCAGCCGGCGCGGCGAGGCCTATGAAGCCTTCCCCGATCTGCCGGACGCCCTGGCCCGGGGCGATGCATCCGATGGCGAGGAATGGCGCATCCATTTCCACGTGCCGCTGTTCGTGCGCGACATCCCGCCCTTCACGTCCACCCAGGTGTTTCTCGAGGACGTTCTGGCGCTTCATCGCGCCGCGCCTCTGTCCCCGCATCTCGAGGTCGAGACGTACACATGGGGTGTTCTGCCCGACGGGCTGCGTGGCGCGGACATCTCCGCAGACATCGCCCGCGAATTGCAGTGGGTGGCGGAGCGGCTCGCATGAACCTGCGCACCCACCTGGTGCTCGGACGGGTGTCGAATCTGCCGACGGTCTGGACCAACGCCCTCGCAGGCGCCGCGCTTTCGGGCGCCATGCCCGGGCCGGGACCCATGGTGTTGCTGCTGCTGGCGCTCTCGCTCTTCTATGTCGGCGGCATGTACCTGAACGATGCCTTCGATGCCGAGATCGATGCCCGGGAACGATCCGCCCGTCCCATCCCGTCCGGCGCCATTTCGCGCCAGACGGTGTATGCGCTCGGGTTCGGCTATCTCGGGGTCGGGGCCGTGCTGGGCTTTGCACTTTCGCCCGGCGCGGGGATCGCCGGGCTGGCGCTTGCGGGTGCGGTCATCCTCTACGACTGGAGCCACAAGCACACCGTTCTGAGCCCGGTGATCATGGGGGCCTGCCGGATGCTCACCTACGCGATGGCGGGGTTTGCAGCCGGGGGGATCAACGCGGCGCTCATCATCGGTGCCGCGGGCCTCTTCGCCCATGTGGTCGGCCTCACCTACGCCGCCAAGCAGGAAGCCTATGACCGGATCGGCAATGCCTGGCCGCTCGCCGTGCTGGCGGTGCCGGCGCTGATCGGGGCGTGGGTCGCGTCGGGCGTCCTGGGCTGGCTGCTGCTGGCCGGCTATCTCGTTTGGGGCGTGCGCTGCCTCTTGCGGCTGTTCCGCCGCGCGCCCGGGGATGTGCCCGTCGCCGTGGTGGGTCTGATCGCCGGCATCGCCCTCTACGACGCGGTGCTGATCGCCGCCGTCGGTCAGCCGGTGCTGGCACTCATCGCGGTGGCGGGCTTCGCTGCGACGCTTCTCCTGCAGCGGGTGGCGCCGGGCACCTGAGCCCCGGAGCGACGCATGCTGATCCGGGCGCCAATTGCCGGCCCGAGGCGGCACGCCGCTGGGCGGCGCATGACTTTGTCCGGTTCGGCCATCAGGCCGTCCGGACACCGTTGTGTTCAGTCCTGGAAGAGATGCGCGAGCGTCAACGCCTTGAAATCCACCGCCGCCACAGCGCCCTCGGGCAGGAGCTCCGGCTCCGACGAGATCACCAGCGGCCCGTCGCCCGGATCGTCCGTCAGGCGGCCGTGGCTGCCCTGCACGAGCTGCGTGTCCTTCAGGGAGATCACGTCCATCAAGCCGCGCAGACCCAGCTTGCGCCGTGCGACCTTCCAGGCGGCGGTCAGCTTCGGCATCGAGAGCGCCGGATCGAAAAACAGCTCGACCGGGTCATAGCCCGGCTTGCGGTGTATGTCGACCGTGCGCGCATAGTCTGGCGCCTTGTCGTCGTCGAGCCAGTAGTAGTAGCTGAACCAGCGGTCCGGTTTTGCGATGGCCACCAGTGTGCCCGAGCGCTCATGGGCAAGTCCGTTCGCGTTCATCTCATCGGGGCCCCAGACAGCATCGACCCCGTCAAGCGCCTCGATCAGCGCACGGACCTCGCCGGTCCTCGTCTCGTCCTTCACGTAGACATGAGCGACCTGGTGATCCGCCATGGCGAATGCGGCCGAGGCACCGGCATCGAACACTTCGCGGCCGAGTTCCATGCGGTAGGCAATCAGCCCCGCCTCGCGCAAGGCGCGATTGATGTGCACGGCGTCCCGGACCTTGGTGATGCCGTACTCGGAGACCACGATGACCCGCTGTCCGGTGGCGTCCGCATGGTCGATCAGATCGCCGCAGAGGGCATCGATCTCCCCGAGGTCCTGCTGCAACCGCGGATGCGCAAGGTCCGGACCGAGGCGCTGCAGATTGTAGTCGAGATGCGGCAGATAGGTCAGCGTCAGCGTCGGCTGGCGTGTCTCCATCACGTGCAGTGTGGCCTTGGCGATCCAGTCCGACGAGGTGATATCCGCCACCGGTCCCCAGAACTTGAAAAGCGGGAACTGCCCGAGCTTGGCGTCGAGTTCGTCGCGCAGCTCGACCGGATAGGTGTAGTGATCCGGAATCTTGCGCCCGTCCGCAGGATACATCGGACGCGGAGTCGCCGACCAGTCGGCGCTGGCGTACATGTTGTACCACCAGAACATCTTGGCGCAGGTGAAGTCCTTGTCACGGGACTTGGCCGCGTCCCAGATCTTTTCTCCCGCGACGAGCTGATTCGGTTGACGCCACAGCAGCACCTCCGAGAGATCCCGGAAGTACCAGCCGTTGGCCACCGCACCATGCCCAGACGGCGGCAAGCCTGTGACCAGCGTTGACTGCACGGTGCATGTGACGGCCGGTGTCACCGTCTCGAGCGGGCGCATTGCGCCGCGGGATGCGAGGCGGGCGAGATTCGGCGTATGCGCGCCGACCAGGTTGGGCGCGAGCCCGACCACCAGTATGACAAGCGTGCGGTGCATGCATCTTCATTGCGCAGCCGAGGGCATTACGCAAGTCATCAGATCGGCTGTCCGGGCGTCAGTCCCGCATGGCTGCTTGCGTGCCCAGGGGCTCGTCATCCCGCGACCATGCATCCCGCTTGCGATAGAGCGTTGACGGGCTCAGATCCAACAGCCGCGCCGCGCGCGGAATCGATCCGTCGCACTTGCGGATCGTTGCCTCGATGAACTCGCGTTCCAGGTCGGCCAGCGATGTGCCCACCAATGCCTCGAGGGCGGATCGAATGCTGTACGAGCTCTTGGCATCCGACGTTTGTATCTGTCTGGCGACCGGTCGGTCCGGGAAGTCGATCGTTACGCCCTCGGGCGCGGGGATCTGCCCGGTATCCTCGACGCCCAGGACAATTTCACGCGGCAGCATCTCCGGCGTGATCGCTTCACCGTCGTAGAGCACCACGACATTGCGCAGGACGTTCTGCAGCTGGCGGACATTGCCCGGCCAGGGATAGGTGCGGAAGATGTGCCTGGTGGGTTCGCCCAGATGCCGGAAGCGCTTGCCTTCCTCACGCGCAAAGCGGGCGAGCAGGTTCTCGGCGATCTCGATCACGTCGTCGGCGCGCTCGCGCAGTGGCGGCATCGCGATCGGCACGACGTGGAGGCGATAGTAGAGGTCTTCGCGGAACCGGCCTGCGCGCACTTCAGCGGCCGGGTCCCGGTTCGTCGCGCAGACGATGCGCACATCAATCTTTCGGGCCTCGATCGCCCCTACGGGTTGGATCATCGACGTCTGCAGGAAGCGCAGCAGCTTTGTCTGCAAGGCCTGGTCCATCTCGCAGATCTCGTCGAGAAACAGCGTGCCGCCATCGGCGGCGGCGGCGGCACCGATCTTGTCGGAGATCGCACCGGTGAACGACCCCTTGAGATGCCCGAACACCTCGGATTCCAGCAGATCGCGCGGAATGGCGCCGCAGTTGATCGGCACGAAGGGGCCGCTGCGTCGTGTCGAGAGACGGTGGATGGTCTGAGCCGCAATCTCCTTGCCGGTGCCGCTTTCCCCGGTGATGAAGACGGTAGCGGTCGAACGCCCGATGTTGCGCATCATCTCGTAGATTTGGCGCATCTGCGGCGAAGAACCGACGAAGCCGTGGAAGCCGGCGATCTCCTCGATCGGCGGCGTATCCGCAAGGTCCTCGTTGGCCTCGAGCTCCAGTGAGGCGATGGCGTTCTGCACCGCGGCAAGCAGGCGGCGGTCGTCGAACGGCTTTACCAGAAAGTCAAAGGCACCGTTGCGCATCGCGTCGACAGCACGGTTGATCGAGCCGTTTGCCGTGATCACCAGCACCTTGGCAGAGGGATCGACACGCCGGATCTCGCGCAGGAAGTCGATCCCGTCGCCATCCGGCAGAACCAGATCCAGCAGGATGATCCTGCTGGGTTGAGCCTGGTAGACTGCGTGGGCTTCGGCGGACGTTGCGGCTGTTCTGACGTTCAGACCGGCGCGCTTGAGCACCGCCTGGTACATCATCGAGAGGGAGGGGGTATCCTCGACCAGGAGAAGCGGGTCGGGGTATCCGAGCTCCATCCTAGCCTACTCCTTCAATCGTCCCCGAACAAAGTCCAGTGCGCCGTCAATCTCGACCAGCAGGGCCTGGCCATCTCTTGCGATGGCTGCGTTGTCGGCACCGTGCGCGGCGGAATTTAGGCTTTGCGATGACTTTTGTAGACCGGTCGCCCCGATCGCGCCACCGACTGAGATAAGAACGTGGCTGGCGCCACGCAGTTCCGCCACATCCTGGCTCGCCAGCCCGGCTTCCACGCGGGTTCGCGCGGCACCGATGTCACCCATGACCTTGTCGAGAAGTTCCTCCATCGCAGGGCCCGCGAACATCGTGCGCAGGTTCTCGAAGGTTGCCAGGTCGAACCGGTCGTCCTGAATGGCCGTTGTCGCTGCACATGCCGTGCTTGACTGATTTTTCTGACGGCGCGCATTGACGATCGAAATGATGTCGTCACCCAGCTGTTCGATCGACAGGATCGGCTTGGGGATCACGCCGTCGGCGCCGGCGTCGTCTATGGCCGCACGGTGCTCGCGCATCACGTAGGCCGTCAGCGCGATCAGCGGCATGCTCGCATGGGGCCCATTCTTTTTGCGCAACCGGCTGATCACCTCGATTCCCGAAACACGGGGCATCTGGATATCGATGAGCGCGACGTCGAAGCTGTCCTTGTCCAGAATCTCCAGCGCCTCGGCGCCGTCGATCGCCAACGTTACATCAGCTCCGAGGCTTTCCAGCATCTGAGTGGCGACCATCTGGTTGGTCGGGTTGTCTTCTGCCAGCAACACACTGAGACCCGCGAGTGTCATCTCATCCTCGTCTGCGGTGGAGCGAATCGCACATCGTATCGTTATCGAGCCACCATAAAGTTTCGTTACACCACAAGCGGGCACGGCGGAACCGCAATACGTGTAATCTACTAGGCTGCCGCAAGCCTCAGGCGATTGCGCTCGCCAGGTCATTGGACAATGCGCTGCGCAGTGCCGACTCGGTGAGCGGTACCGGCAGGATGCGATCATAGAGCTCGACCAGATTCGTCGACCCGAGGCCGATGACCAGGGCGCCTGGGTGCTCGGCGCGCAGGCGGGCCACGATCGCCGCCTCATCGCTCGATTCAGTTTCGATCAGAACGGCGGAAACCGCTTCGCGCTCATCGTCGGGTTCCCAGACCTTCAGCTTGCTGCTGTTGATGACAGCGCGGAGCATCATGCCGCTCGTGTCCGACTGGGCCTCGATGCGCACCACGCGGGTTATCGGCGGCACGGCTTCGGCCGGAACGCTGACAGTCAGGCAGGCACGGCCGGGCTCGGTTCTCGTCAACACGACTGAGCCCCCCATCAACGCAATCAGCCCGCGGGCGATCGTGGGCCCGAGAGCGTCGGAACCGAAGCTGTCGAAGGCGGTGTCATCGCCGCCGAACATCGCCTCCGGTTGCCAGCCCGGATGCTCGTGGCCGTGCACCGCGATGTCGATGACGCAGGCCAGCCGATCGTTGCGGTGCGAGATGGTGAGCGAGATGTCTTCGGAGCCGACAATCTCGATCATGTAGGTGCAGAAGTGATTGAGCGCCTGGCGCAGGCGCATCATGTCGCCGACGACCCACTCCTTGGCCGGCAGGGTTGGCTGAACGCGGAAGTTGCGGGCCGTGCGCTGGACGCTGGGCTTGATTGCGTCGGCGACCGCCCGGCCGAGCTCGGCTGGATCGAAGGGCTTGCGGTCGATCTCCAGCGTCTCGGCCTGCAGGTCGGAGAAGTCGAGAATGTCCGCGAGCAGCGCGGTCATTTGCTCGCCCGAGCGCTCGGCTTGCTCGATCAGCCGCCTCTGGCGTTCGTTGAGGCCGCTCTGCTTCGCGAGCGCCATCAGCCCGAGCACGCCGTTCATCGGGGTCCTGAGTTCATGGCTCATCATCGTCAGGAAGCGCGACTTGGCCTGGTTGGCCGTCTCGGCACGTTCGGCGAGCTTGGACGCCTCGTCCGCCGTGCGCTTGTATCGCCGGTTCTCGATGAGCATCACCGCCACAAGAATAGACGTGAGCACCAGTGCCGCCGTCGACACAAACCACGTCAGCAGGCCGCTCGCCCGCATGTTCTCGCGCACGCGGGCGAACCGCAGTTCCTCACCCGAGAGCACGCGCACCGAGAGGCGCCGCAAGCGATCGTCGACCGCGAGAAAATCGTTGACGATGCGCAAGTGCGCGGCCGTGTTGCCGCGTCTGATGTTCACCACGGCCGGCTCGTGCTTCTCCAGCAGCGCCGTGACATCCGGGATCACCTGAATGTCGGAGTCGAACGCACGCAGCCGCTCGCCCACCTCACCGCTTCGAAACACACCGGTCCGGCTCCAGAAGATGTCAAACCTCCGGTTCACGTCATCCGCCGTGACATTGGGATCCCCGGCCGAATAGAGCGACAGCGTGGCGACAAACCGGGCCAGTTCAACTTCGACCTGCGCAGATGCCCAGTGAATGTTTTCTTTGCTGGATTGCTTGAACCCTTCCCGGTCCTTTTCCTGCGCGCGAAAGCCCAGGGCCGCGAGGATCATCAGTCCGGCCATCGCCGCCAGAAGCATGACCCGCGAAATGCTGAACGAGCGGCTCATTGGAACTCGATCCGCTCGAGCTGCCATATCAGGCGGCTGTTGTAGAACGGGTCCTGCAGTTCATCGTAGTCATCCATCGGGTAGATCATCCAGATCGGTCCCTTGTCGCGCATCGTCAGCCGCTTGCCGTCCATTTCCAGCGCAAGGATCGCGCCGAATCTCTTGAGTTCGGCGATGTCGAGCTCCACCGAGAATTCGTTGGCGGCGATCATCCGAAGCCGTGTCGCCCCTGCGTGGCCGATCATATCGACCACCTCGAAGGCCCGCGGCCCACGGAACGTGGACGCGCCATCGGTGAACTCTGTGCTCGTGGTGATTTCGTGCTGTTCCAGTTCAGCGAGCTCCTTGCGGGTGAAGGAGACCTCGCTGCCGCCGTTCGACAGTCGCTTGTTGATCAGCGTCAGGATCTGCTGGGCGTGCAACGCATTCGGGATGCTTGCCGAGATGATCAATCCCAGCGCAATCGCACCCAGCAACTGGTTGACGATTCTGCCCACAGCGTTCCGCGTCCCCATCCCAACCGCGCGCAACGCAACAGTCTTGCGATCCGTGCGGCTCGCTCGCGCTCGGAGCACCTCCCGCGAACACCCCAGATATTTCAACCTAACGTTAATTCATTATAAATGCGAGCATTGGATGAAAAAGGGGAGCGCAGCGAAGAGGTTGCTGCGGTTCCCGGAAGTTTCATCTCAACAGAGGGGAGTGATCAAGGCACTTCGTGCCCGTAGAGCACACGTTCTAATTGAGCACATTCTTCTGTTGCGCGCAAGACGCGCTTTACTCTTTGGCCGGGTATCCAAGCCCTTGCAGCGCGGCTTTGATCTCGTCAAGGATCGCCGGATCATCGATGGTCGCGGGCATCTTGTAGCTTTCGCCGTCGGCTATCTTGGCCATCGTCGCGCGCAGGATCTTCCCGGATCGCGTCTTCGGCAACCGGTCCACAACCGTGGCCAGCTTGAACGCAGCGACGGGTCCGATTTCGGTCCGCATGCGCGTGACGCACTCGCCCACGATCTCCCCGTGCTCGCGGTTGCAGCCGGCGTTCAGGCACAAGAACCCCATCGGGAGCTGGCCCTTCAGCTGATCAGCGACTCCGATCACCGCGCACTCCGCCACGTCCGGGTGCCCCGCCAGCACCTCCTCCATGGCGCCGGTCGAGAGCCTGTGCCCCGCCACGTTGATCACGTCATCGGTGCGCGCCATGATGTACAGATAGCCATCTTCATCCATCATCCCCGCATCTCCGGTTTCGTAGTAGCCGGGGAAGGTGTCCAGATAGCTCTTGCGGTAGCGGTCGTCCGCGCCCCACAGGGTGGGCAGGGTCCCGGGCGGCAGCGGCAGTTTCACGGCGATCGCGCCAAGCGTGCCCGCTGGCTGCGGGTGGCCGCCATCGTCGAGCACCTGGATGTCGTAGCCAGGCATCGCTACGGTTGCAGACCCGATCTTGACCGGCATATGCTCGATCCCCATCGGATTGCCTGCGATCGTCCAGCCCGTTTCGGTTTGCCACCAATGGTCGATCACCGGGACTTTGAGTTGCTCTTCCGCCCAGTGGATCGTGTCTGGGTCCGCGCGCTCACCTGCCAGGAAAAGGATCTTGAACCGGCTGAGGTCATAGCGCTTCAGGTGTTCGCCGGCCGGGTCCTCGCGCTTGATCGCACGGAACGCGGTCGGCGCGGTGAAGAGCGCCTTGACCCCATGCTCCGAGATCACCCGCCAGAAGGTGCCTGCATCAGGGGTGCCGACCGGCTTGCCCTCGAACAGGATGGTGGTGGAGCCTGCGAGCAGCGGCGCATAGACGATGTAGGAGTGTCCGACGACCCAGCCCACATCCGAGGCCGCCCAGAACACATCGCCCGGATCGGTGTCGTAGATGTTCTTCATGGTCCAGTGGAGCGCCACCATGTGCCCGCCATTGGGCCGGATCACGCCCTTGGGCTGTCCCGTGGTGCCGGATGTATAGAGGATGTAGAGTGGATCGGCGCCTCCGACTGGCACGCACTCGGCCGGGGCAGCCCCGTCAATGAACGCCGCCCAGTCGTGGTCTCGCCCTGCTACCAGCTCCGCCGGATTCTGCTCGCGTTGCAGCATCACGCAAAAATCGGGCTTGTGGGTCGCCTGTTCGATCGCGCCGTCAAGCAATGGTTTGTAGGGCACGATGCGCCCGGGCTCGATCCCGCAGGATGCGGCTACGATGGCTTTAGGTGTCGCATCATCGATCCGCACGGCAAGTTCGTTTGCCGCGAAGCCGCCGAACACCACCGAGTGGACGGCGCCGATGCGTGCGCAGGCGAGCATGGCAATCGCCGCCTCGGGCACCATCGGCATGTAGATGATCACCCGGTCACCCTTCGCGATGCCATGGGCTGCGAGGGCGCCTGCGAAGACAGCAACCTCGGCCTGCAACTCGGCGTAGGTCAGGGTGCGTTTGGTGCCGGTGATCGGGCTGTCGTGGATGATTGCATTGCGGTCGCCGTGACCGGCGGCGACGTGCCGGTCGACGGCGTTCCAGCAGGTGTTGCAGGTGGCATCGGCGAACCAGCGGTAGAATGGCGGGTTGCTGTCATCCAGCGCCCTTGTCGGAGGTGTCACCCAGTCGATCGCCTGAGCGGCTTCCATCCAGAACGCCTCAGGATCGGCGCGCCACGCCCCATAGACCTCACGATAGCCCATTCCCGTTCCCCGCTCTCCGTTTGTCAGGCGTATGTGGCCACCGCGGTCCCGGCGAGGGCCGCGATGTTCAGAAGACCCCGCGGCGTGACCGAGGGGCTCACGATATGCGCCTTGTTCCCCATGCCCATCAGGATGGGCCCGATCTCGAGCCCGCCGGTGAGCTGCTTCAGAATGTTGCGCGAGCCCGAGGCTGCATCCACGTTCGCGAAGATCAGACAGTTGGCGGCCCCGGTCAGGCGCGAGTTCGGGAACACCCGCTGGCGCAGTTCCGGGTTCAGGGCGTGATCGGCGTGCATTTCGCCCTCGTACTCGAAGTCGACATTGGCGGCGTCGAGAATCTCCAGTGCCGTGCGCATCTTGCGGCCCGAGTCCGTATCGAGGCTGCCGAAAACCGAATGGCTGAGAAGCGCAATCTTCGGCTCGACACCGAAGCGGTTGATGTGTCGTGCCGCGGCCATCACCGTTTCTGCGACCTGATCCGGGGTCGGATCGATGTTCACCTGGCTGTCGCCAATGAAGATGACGCCGCCCTGTTCGAGGATCACCGGCGACAGAGCGCCGACGGGGTGAAGCTTTCCGCCATCGCCATCGTCCATGCCGCCAAGGACTTGCTCGACATAGCCGAGATGCCAGCGATACTGGCCAGAGGTGCCGCAGATCATGCTGTCCGCGTGCCCGAGCCGAACCGCCACGGCGGCGATTGCAGTGGTGTTGGTGCGCATGATCGTCCGCGCCGTGTCGGGCGTGACCCCTTTGCGCTGAAGCTGCGTATGGAGCGTCTCCCAGTACTCCCGGTATCGCGGATCATCGTTCGGATCGACGACATCGAAGTGCTCGCCCTTGACGATGGGCAGTGCATCGCGCTCGATCCGGGACTGTATGACATCCGGACGCCCGATCAGGATGGGGTTGTCGACGCCCTCCTCGATCATTGATTGCGCGGCGCGCAGCACACGCGGGTCCTCGCCTTCGGCAAAGATGATCTTCCGGCTCGCGGCGCGGGCAGCATCGAAGACCGGCCGCATCAGAAGCGCGGTCTTGTAGACATTGCCCTCGAGACGCTGGCGGTACTCGTCCACGTCAATCGGCCGTGTCGCGACACCGGTGTCGATGGCGGCCTTGGCGACCGCGCTTGCAACGATCGCAAGAAGGCGGGGATCGAAGGGTTTTGGGATCAGGTAGTCGCGTCCGAAGACCATGCGCTCGCCCTGATAGGCAGCCGCGGCCTCGGCCGAGGACGTGCGCCGCGCAAGCTCGGCCAGCGCGTGGGCGCAGGCCACCTTCATCGGCTCGTTGATCTGCGTGGCACCCACGTCCAGCGCACCCCGGAAAATGAATGGGAAGCAGAGCACGTTGTTGATCTGGTTCGGATAGTCCGAGCGCCCCGTGCAGACGATGGCATCCGGCCGTGCGGCGGTCGCTTCGTCCGGCATGATCTCCGGTGTCGGGTTGGCGAGGGCCATGATCACCGGATCCTTGGCCATCTTCGCAACCATGTCGCCGGTCAGGACACCCGGGCCCGACACGCCGAGAAACAGGTCCGCATCCCCGATCACCTCGTCCAGCGTGACCTTGCGGCCCTGATCGGGTTGCGCGAACCGGCGCTTGGTCGAATCGAGATCGTTGCGGCCCTCGTGGCAGAGGCCCTCGCGGTCAAGCATCCAGATGCTCTCGCGCTTGACGCCCAGGTCCATCAGGAGCGTCAGGCACGCGATCCCCGCCGCTCCGCCGCCGGTCGAGACGAGCTTGATGTCCTCGAACTTCTTGCCTGCGATTTGCATCCCGTTGATGGCGCCTGCCGCGACCACGATCGCCGTGCCGTGCTGGTCGTCATGAAAGACCGGAATGCCCATCCGCTCCTTGCAGATCCGCTCGACCTCGAAGCATTCGGGTGCCTTGATGTCCTCGAGGTTCACGGCACCGAAGGTGGGCTCGAGCGCGATGACGATCTCGGCCAGCTTTTCCGGGTCGGTCTCGTCGACCTCGATGTCGAAGCCGTCGATCTCGGCAAACTTCTTGAAGAGCGCGACCTTGCCCTCCATCACCGGCTTCGATGCGGCGGCACCGATGTTGCCGAGCCCCAGCACCGCCGTGCCATTCGAGATCACCGCCACCCGGTTGCCCTTGCCGGTGTAGCGAAAGGCGTCCGCCGGATTGCGATGGATCTCCATGCACGCCTCCGCCACCCCAGGGGAGTAGGCGAGGCTGAGGTCTCGCTGGGTGGTCATCGGCTTGGTGACCCGGATCGAGAGTTTTCCGGGTGTCGGCTGCGCGTGATACCGCAGTGCGGCTTCGTTCATTGCCTGCTCGGCGGCGGCCCTGTCGGTCATATGCGACCTCTCCCTCTTTCGGTCCCCCGGTGCGGTGCTTCTCCCGCGATCAGTCCCCGGCACTCTGCACCGGCTAGAGCGTGCGTGCCACCTTTCTTCCGATGGCCAGCGGTGTGCCTGCAGCCAGACCGGAAACGGTTTCCTCGATCCGGGCGGCGAGCTTGGCAAACGGCTTCGTCGCCTTGCCCGCCGTGAAGGCACCGTCATAGTGCTGGCGGATCAGGTTCAACACATGTGCGCCGTTTTCGGGATCGAGCGCGGATTGCTCGTCCAGCAGGTCGCTTGCGCTCAGGAACACGCCCGTCGTGTTGGCGGACCGTGCGGCGGTTTCGGCTGTTTCCTCGAGCCCCGCAAGCCCTGCAGCGGTGCGCAGCGTCCATGGGTTGAAGTTGAAGATGTGCCCGTAGTGGAACATGTTTCCGCGCGACTTGGTGCGACAGTAGACCTCGATGTTCGGCACTTCGACATAGAGCACGCCCCCCGGTTTCAGCCAGCCCGCGATCATGGCCAGATACTTCACCGGATCGTTCAGGTGCTCGAGCACGTGGTTCAGGCGGATCAGATCGAACTCAGCGGCATCGAACAGGTGCGGTGCCAGATGGGCGGTGCGCACGTCGAGCCCGAGATCGTCCCGGCAGTAGGCGGCGTACCCGGCGTTCGGTTCGATGCCGGTGACCTCCTTGCCGAGCTCGCGCATCAGGCAGGCGAACTCGCCCGAGCCCGCGCCGACATCGAGCACCTTGCGTGCCGGGATCAGCACATCGCGATAGGTGCGGATGTGCTCGGCCACCCGCCGGAAATTGCGCAGGATCTGGCGCCGGCGCGGCCGCGCGGCCCCCTTGTAGGCGGTGCGGTAGTCGTCCGAATAGAACTTGGCGAGCTCGTCATCGTCCGGGATCGGGTCGTTGCGCACGAGCCCCGTCTCCATGCAGACCACCGTGCGCAACGGTTTGCCGTGGCGGTCCGTCTCCGAGACCACCTCATGCGTGCCGTCGCGTCCAAGGGCCCAGTTCACCGTGTCTACTCCGCGGCCTCGGGGCGGCGGGCCGAACGGATCAGGCCGAGGATGTTCGCGGCTGCCTCGGGGATGTTCGTGCCTGGGCCAAAGATCGCCTTGACGCCCGCATCGTAGAGGAATGCGTAGTCCTGCTGCGGGATCACGCCGCCGCAGATCACGATGATGTCGTCTGCCCCCTGGGCTGCCAACGCCTCGACCAGCTTGGGGGCGAGCGTGCGGTGGCCTGCCGCCTGAGACGAGATGCCGATCACATGGACGTCGTTGTCGATGGCGTCCTGGGCCGCCTCCTCCGGCGTCTGGAAGAGCGGGCCCACATCCACATCGAAGCCGATATCGGCAAAGGCTGTGGCGATCACCTTGGCGCCGCGGTCATGTCCGTCCTGACCCATCTTGACCACCAGCATGCGCGGGCGGCGGCCTTCCGCTTCGGCGAAGGTCTCGACGTCCTTCTGGATCGCAGCAAAGCTCTCGTCGCCCTCGTAGGCGGCGCCATAGACCCCGGCAAGCGTTTTCACCTCGGCGCTGTGACGGCCGAACACGCGTTCCATCGCCAATGAGATCTCCCCGACTGTTGCCCGCGCCCGCGCCGCCTCGACGGCAAGTCCGAGCAGATTGCCGTCAGCTTTCGCGCCCTCCTCGAGGGCCGCCAACGCCGCATCGCATGCAACCTGATCGCGTGACGACCGGATGCTCTCGAGCCGTGCGATCTGTGCATCGCGGACCTTGTGATTGTCGATGTCGAGGATGTCGATGGGTGCCTCTTCGTCCAGGCGGAACTTGTTCACGCCGACGATGACCTCCTCGCCACGGTCGATGGCGGCCTGGCGCCGCGCGGCCGCCTCCTCGATCCTGAGCTTGGGCATGCCGGACTGAACGGCCTTGGTCATGCCGCCCAGCGCCTCGACTTCCTCGATCAGCGTCCAGGCCTCGGTTGCGAGCTGATCCGTCAGCGCTTCCACATAGTAGGAGCCAGCGAGCGGATCGACGACATTGGTCACGCCGGTCTCGTTCTGCAGGATCAGCTGGGTGTTGCGCGCGATCCGGGCGGAAAAGTCCGTGGGCAGGCCGATCGCCTCGTCGAACGAGTTGGTGTGCAGCGACTGCGTTCCGCCCAGCACCGCCGACATTGCCTCGAATGCCGTGCGCACGACGTTGTTATAGGGGTCCTGCTCCTGCAGCGACACGCCCGAGGTCTGGCAGTGCGTGCGCAGCATGGAGGACTGCGGCTTCTTCGGCCCGAACTCAGACATGATCCGGTGCCAGAGCAGGCGTGCGGCGCGCAGCTTCGCCGCCTCCATGAAGAAGTTCATGCCGATGCAGAAGAAGAAGCTCAGACGTCCCGCGAAGGCGTCCACGTCCATGCCGCGGTCGATGGCGGCGCGGACATACTCCCGGCCATCGGCGAGCGTGAAGGCGAGCTCCTGCACCAGGTTCGCGCCTGCCTCCTGCATGTGGTAGCCGGAAATCGAGATCGAATTGAAGCGCGGCATTTCCGCGGCGGTGTACTGGATGATGTCGGCGACAATCCGCATCGAGGGCTCGGGCGGGTAGATATAGGTGTTGCGGACCATGAACTCCTTGAGAATGTCGTTCTGAATGGTCCCCGAGAGCTGGGCGCGGCTGACGCCCTGTTCCTCGCCGGCGACGATGAAGCTGGCCAGCACCGGGATCACGGCACCGTTCATTGTCATCGAAACCGACACCTGGTCGAGCGGGATGCCGTCGAACAGGATCTTCATGTCCTCGACCGAGTCGATCGCGACACCTGCCTTGCCGACATCGCCGACGACGCGCCCGTGATCGCTGTCATAGCCCCGGTGGGTTGCCAGATCGAAAGCCACAGAGCAGCCTTGCTGGCCTGCCGCCAGACCGCGCCGATAGAACGCGTTCGATTCCTCGGCCGTCGAAAACCCTGCATACTGGCGGATCGTCCAGGGCCTGCCCGCATACATCGTGGCGCGCGGGCCACGCACGAAAGGTGCAGCGCCAGGAACCGTGCCGAGATGAGCGAGCCCGTCGAGATCATCGGCCGTGTAGAGCGGCTTCACGCCAATCCCTTCCGGCGTTTGCCAGGCCAGGTCACCCGGGTCTCTGCCCTTGAGTTCGCGCTCGGCGAGCGTCTTCCACTCTTGAATCTTGTCGTTCATGAGTCATTCTCCCTTTGGAAGAGAACGGAATGGGACCCCGTATCATGATATCGCGTTGTTTGCTCACAGCGGTGGCCGCAGGCGTCATCAGCGTTTCGGATGGGGTGGCCGATGCCAATCTCATGCAGAAGTACGTTGGGAATTCCAGACCCATCCTGATTTTTGCGCCGGATCGCTACGACCGTCGACTCGCTCAACAAATGGGCCGATTCTCGATGCATCGGCGTGAATTCCGCGACCGAGACGTCGTGGTCGTCGAGATTGGAGGGCCGTTCATGCGCGCGGATGGTCAAGGCGTCCCGCACGCTCCGGCGATGCGCGAGCTCTACGGTGTCAGCGAGAGCGAGTTCACCATCATTCTCGTCGGCAAAGACGGCGGAGAGAAGATGCGCGTGTCCGAGGTGACCGATCCACAGGTCTTCTATGCGCTGATCGACACCATGCCGATGCGGCGCCAGGAGTTGGGTCTCGAATAGGGCTTGCTTGCGTGTCGCGGCCTCAGACACTATATTTTCATTGTCGGCGGCCACCATTGGGGTGGTGCCTGAATGCGGAAGGAGGCCCGGTGATGGACGACAAACTGCCACCGCTTACACCCCCTCTCGACGGTCGTACAGGACCGAAACCCGGTTACTGACGCCAATCTGCGCGCCGCTGATCTGCGCGTAGGACCGCTCGATTTCTCGCTGAGCCTTGCGGCCCAGATCGAGTGACAACATCTTCATGTCCATGAAATCGCCGTACATATCCGCACGCCGGTGCGGATCGAGGTCCCGGTAGGTGTCCGAACGAAACTCCTCTGCGAAGTTCGCAACGCCCAGAATCTGGCCGTAGTAGAGCGTCACGGCCGCCACCGTTGCCTGCGGCAGAATCTGTATCTCGGTGATGATCGCTTCGAAGATCATGGCGTGGGTCTGCTTCGGGACCAGAGGGATGAAAGCGCCATCGTCGGCGATTCGGCGCACCATCGCGGTCTTGTGACTGCGGAGGTCATCCATCTCGAGCTGGTGCAGGTGAGCGCTGATTTCGGCATGAAGCGCGCGCTGCACGTCGAGAATGCGTTCGCGGCGCCGGCGTGCCTCCAGCGCCCGCTCGCGCCGATGGCTGATGAACCAGCCAAGGGCAAGGCCCAGAAGACCGACCAGCGCTGCCAGCAATCGGTCATCGGCGCTCACTCGAACTCCATGATCACGTCGTCAACGGCAAGGCTTGCCCCCGGCGCTGCATTGATCTTCTTGATCACCGCGGTCCTTTCGGCGCGCAGCACGTTCTCCATCTTCATCGCCTCGACGGTGCACAGCACCTGACCGTCCTGCACCTCTTGACCTTCAGCGACGGCGATCGAGACCACCAGTCCCGGCATCGGGCAGAGCAGCATCTTCGATGTGTCGGGCGGCAGTTTTTCAGGCATGATCGCCGCCAGCTCGGCCCCGCGCGGGCTGCGCACCTTCACCACCAGATCCGCGCCGCGATGGCGGATACGGAACCCGTCGGTGATCATCTCGACCTTGACCGAGACGCGTTCACCGTCGATCAACGCGGTTGTCAGCGTGTCGCCTGGCGTCCAGTTGCCTTCGACAGGCATGACCTGGCCATCGTCGAACATGACCTCCACCGCACCCTGGCCGTGGATAAGGATCTGCGGCTTGCGCGGATCGGCACCTTTCGAGGTGAGGCTGAGCTCGGTGCCTTCTTCCGTGCGCACATGCCCCGTGACCGAGCGTTTCGTGGTCACGTGAAACGTCTGGCCCTGCGCTGTCACCACCCAGTCGGTGCCCGGCACTCTGTCGCTGCCTGCGACCGTCCCGCTGATCCGGCCTTCGCGTCGGGCCGTCACCAGCCGCATGGCCGCAGCACCCGCCGCGATCCGCTTCAGCGTGGCATCGTCGAGCGTGGCGCCCGCAAAGCCATCGGGATACTCCTCGGCGATGAAGGCGGTTGTCATATCGCCCGAACAGAACTTTGGATGGTCCATCACCGCCGAGAGAAAGGGCAGGTTGTGACCGATCCCCTCGATCTCGAACTGATCGAGCGCGGTGCGCATTCCATCAATCGAGGCGGCGCGGTCCGGCCCCCAGGTGCAGAGCTTGGCGATCATCGGGTCGTAGTACATCGAGATCTCGCCGCCTTCGAAAACGCCCGTGTCATTGCGCACGACAGGGGTGTTTGGCAGTTTGCCCGGCAGGTAATCCGGGGTTTCCTCGGGGGGGCGATAGCGTGTGAGCCGGCCGATCGACGGCAGGAAGTTGCGGTAGGGGTCTTCGGCGTAGAGCCGCGATTCCATGGCCCAGCCGTGCAGCTTGACGTCGTCCTGGGCCAGCGAGAGCGGCTCACCGGCAGCGACCCGGATCATGTGCTCGACCAGATCCTGGCCGGTGATCAACTCTGTCACCGGATGTTCGACCTGGAGGCGGGTGTTCATTTCGAGAAAGTAGAAGTTGCGCTGGCCATCGACGATGAACTCGACCGTGCCGGCCGAGGAATAGTCCACCGCTTTCGCAAGGGCCACCGCCTGTTCGCCCATGGCCTTGCGCGTTGCGCCATCCAGGAAGGGCGAGGGCGCCTCCTCGATCACCTTCTGGTTCCGGCGCTGGATCGAGCACTCGCGTTCACCGAGATAGATGCAGTTGCCGTGCTTGTCGCCGAGGACCTGAATCTCGATGTGGCGCGGCTGGGTGACGAACTTCTCGATGAAGATGCGATCGTCGCCGAAACTTGCCGCCGCTTCGTTCTTCGAGGACTGAAAGCCCTCGCGGGTCTCGTCGTCGGAAAAGGCGATGCGCATGCCCTTGCCGCCGCCGCCCGCCGAGGCCTTGATCATCACCGGATAACCGATCTCGCCGGCGATCTTCACGGCTTCGTCGGCGTTCTCGATCAACCCCATGAAGCCCGGCACTGTCGAGACCCCGGCGTCCGCGGCCAGCTTCTTCGACGTGATCTTGTCGCCCATCTTCTCGATCGCACCCACCGGCGGACCGATGAAGGCTATACCTGCCGCGTCGAGCGCCTGCGCGAACTCGGCCCGCTCCGACAGAAACCCGTACCCCGGATGCACCGCTTCGGCCCCGGTCGCGCGGATGGCCTCCATGATGTTTTCGATGACGATGTAGGATTGCGCTGCAGGCGGTGGGCCGATGTGCACCGCCTCATCCGCCATCTCGACGTGAAGCGCATTCTTGTCCGCGTCCGAGTAGACGGCCACAGTGGCGATGCCGAGCCGTCGAGCGGTCTTGATGACCCGGCAGGCAATCTCGCCGCGGTTGGCGATCAGGATCTTCTTGAACATCGTCCCTGTCCCTAGCTCTGCCCCCGCCGGGCATGTCCCATCCAGCGCCGGCGGTTTTTGGTATCGTCGACAATCGCCGTGATTGCTCCGGTGAGCCGCTCGGGTGCGTTCCCACCGGCGAGCAGGCGTCCTCCCGCCCGGATCTCCAGCATGTCCTCACCGGCAACTCGGATGACGGGCACGAAGCCGCGCACCCCGCGTGCCGCACGCCAAACATCCTGGCGCACCTGCCGTGCGATCCGCCGGCGCGCCCGTGCGGTCACTGGGCCGGGCCATGCCCGGTCGACCGCGACGTCCCAGGCCGGTGCGATGCCCTGCGGGACCAGAACGGTTTCGGTGCCGTCCTCGATGAGCGCCCACTTCGTCACGGTGCGTCGGCCTCGGCAGTGGCAAACTCGGCAGGAGAGGTGATCTCGACGAGCTCGAGATCGTCCGAGTGACGCACTTCGCGGTGCCGGATCCCCGGAGGCTGCAGCACGCAGGAGCCCTCCCGAAGGATGTGCTCACCTTGGCCCTCGTACTCGAAGACCACCCAGCCCTTGGTCACATAGACCATCTGAAACTCCAGATCATGGGTGTGCCACTGAGCCTCGGAATGCCGGCCCGGCACGGCCCTGATCACATGGGCGCCGTACTTGCCCTGCGTGGCTTCCGCAATCCCCAGCCCGCGATACTCGAAGAACGCGCGCAGGCCCTTCCCCTCGAACTTTCCATCGTCTGCGTGGCAGATCGTGAAAGCCTGCCCCTGCCAAAGCTTGTTCATCTTTCCTCCCTTTCGGGGCGCTTGGCCAGCATGTCGATCTCGACGAGTGCCCCGACAGCCAAAGCCGTGACCCCAATTGTTGTTCGCGCAGGCCGCCGACTGGGCACGAAGTAACTTTCATAGACCGCGTTGAAGGCGGCGCTTCAATTAGTCAGGCGCTCGAACTCGGTCAGATAGCACGGGCCGAGGGCCGTTCGACATTGAAACTCAGGACCTGGCCGAGCCCCAGCCTGAGCCCGCCAAGCACGATCACCAAGTTGTCCATGACGCGGCGGGTCTGCGCTTCAATTCCCACCGGCAGCGGTGCGTCAGGCGCGCATCGGGCGCATCGGGATCGGTGGGCATCTGCCCCGTCAGCATGACCCATCCGTCGCATTCAACGGCGTGGCTGAACGGCGCAACGGGCCGCGGGCCCGCCTTGATCATGTGAAACAACGGGCCGCTCACGGTGTCAGCCCCGCGAGATGCACTCCCCGCGACTCATCTCGACCCAATAGTTCGATGAGTGACCCCAGGTGATGCCGAGCACCTCGAAGTCCGTTTCCCGGTACTTGATGAGCACGGTCTCGAGCGGTGCGCCGTTGATTTCCTCGGGCGTGCCCATGTCGGCAAGAATGAGCGGGCAGAGCTTCTCGGCGAGGGGGCGGCGTTCCTTGCTGCCCATGTCGCGCGGGTGCTCGAAGGTCGCAATCAGGAAGCCGACAATCCGCCCGTTGGCGACTTCCTTGGTTTCGGCTTCGAGTGACAGGAGTGTCATCGTGCGGCCGTCGCCCGCTTCGAACGGACGGCTTTCCGCCTCGTCGCAGCCCGAAATCGGGCAGACCAAAAGAAGTCCCATGGCGACAGCTAGGGTGTGCTTCATTGCGCTGGCCTTCGCTCGAGTCTGTTCTGCCTCTCGCGTCCTTTCGAACGCGCGGTGTTTGACCAGTATTGTACCACCGCTTTGTCGTATTGCGAAATCGGATGTTGGCTTTCACGCATGGGATGTTTGCGTGGACGCGGTCAGCCCCGTTCGTGCTGCGGAACAATCGGCCTGTACCCCTGGCGTCAACCGGGGGGTGAGTGGCTCCGATGCGCAGCGATTTACCAGTAGTAGTGCTTGTGCCGTCTGTGGCGCCGGTGCGGGTATCCGTAGGCATAGCGCCGGGGCTTGTAGCCGCGGTAATGCCCGGAGCCGCCAACGATGGCACCTGCAGCGGCGCCAACCGCCGCACCCACGCCCGGTCGTCCGACGATCGCACCGCCGATGGCGCCTGCAGCTGCACCGACCGCCGCACCGCCGAAGACATTGTTGCCGTACCCGTGATAATGGCAGCCCGACAGCGCGAGCACCAATGCCACCCCCATTCCGATCGACCTGAGACGCATAGCGATCCCTTCCAGCTTACGCAGGTGATACCATGAAACGCTTTGGTACCGGATCTCCGTTGCTCACAATTTGCTGATCTGCTCATCTGTTGCGATACCGTCTCACAACGGAATGTTTCCGTGCTTCTTCCAGGGGTTTTCCAGCGTCTTGCCGCGCAGCGCTGCGAACGCCCGTGAAATGCGCCTCCGCGTGTTACGCGGCATGATCACCTCGTCGATGAATCCCTTCTCGGCGGCGACGAACGGGTTGGCGAAGCGGTCCTCGTAGTCCTTCGTGCGTTGGGCGATCTTCTCGGGATCGCCGAGTTCCGAGCGGTAGAGGATCTCGGTCGCCCCCTTCGCGCCCATCACCGCGATTTCCGCTGTCGGCCAAGCATAGTTGATGTCGCCGCGCAAGTGCTTCGAGGACATGACGTCATAGGCTCCGCCATAGGCCTTGCGGGTGATCACGGTGACCTTGGGCACCGTCGCCTCGCCGTAAGCATAGAGCAGCTTGGCGCCATGCTTGATGACGCCGCTGTATTCCTGTCCCGTTCCAGGCAGGAAACCGGGCACGTCGACAAACGTAAGGATCGGGATCGAGAAGCAGTCGCAGAAGCGGACGAACCGCGCCGCCTTGCGTGATGTGTCGATGTCGAGGCATCCCGCAAGCACCATCGGCTGGTTGGCCACGACGCCAACCGGGCGGCCCTCGAGGCGGATGAACCCGGTCAGGATGTTCTTCGCGAAGTCGGCCTGGATCTCATAGAAGTCGCCTTCATCGGCAACTTTCACGATCAGCTCGTGCATGTCGTAGGGTTGGTTCGGGTTCTCGGGCACCAGCGTATCGAGGCTTGTCTCGACGCGGTCGGCATCGTCGAAGAACGGGCGGACCGGCAGTCCGGCCCGGTTCGAGAGCGGCAGGAAGTCGATCAGCCGCCTGATCTCGGCCAGCGCTTCGACGTCGTTCTCGAACGCGCCATCCGCGACCGAGGACTTCGAGGTGTGGGTTTTTGCGCCACCCAGCTCCTCCGCCGTGACGATCTCATTGGTCACGGTTTTCACAACATCCGGGCCGGTGACGAACATGTAGCTCGAGTCGCGCACCATGAAGATGAAGTCGGTCATCGCCGGTGAATAGACCGCGCCCCCGGCACATGGTCCCATGATCACCGAAATCTGCGGGATCACGCCAGATGCGAGGATGTTGCGCTGGAAAACATCCGCGTAGCCTGCGAGTGACGCCACGCCTTCTTGGATGCGCGCACCGCCCGAGTCATTGAGCCCGATCACTGGCGCACCGACCTTCATGGCCATGTCCATGATCTTGCAGATCTTTTGAGCATGGGTTTCAGACAGAGAGCCGCCGAAGACCGTGAAGTCCTGGCTGAAAACATACACTTGGCGCCCGTTCACGGTCCCCCAGCCGGTGATCACGCCATCGCCCGGCATGCGGCTCTCGGCCATGCCGAAGTCCGTGCAGCGATGGGCCACGAACATGTCGAACTCTTCGAACGAGTCTTCGTCGAGCAACAGCTCGATCCGCTCCCGCGCCGTCAGCTTGCCCTTCGCGTGCTGGGCGTCGATACGACGCTGACCGCCCCCGATGCGCGCTTCAGCACGACGAGACTCGAGCTCGTCGAGAATTTGCTTCATTTGGACCTCCCGGCGCGGTGGGGCAACTACCCTTTCCTTCTCCTTTAACGGTGGCGGGGAGGTGAGGAAACACTTCTTGTGTGGAGTTGCGAAGCTGATATATCGTGAGTTTTGCAAAATGTGAAATTGCGAAGTATGGTTTGCAGACCCCGATGGCGGTGCGGAAACTCTATGCTGGCACGCAACTGCGCGAAGTCCGGCGCAATGCCGGACTGACGCAGGCGGTATTTGCCGAGCGGCTTGGCATATCTCTGAGCTACCTCAATCAGATGGAGAACAACCACCGCCCAATCTCGGCCGCGGTGGTGCTGGCGCTGGCTGACCGATTTGGCTTCGATGTGACTTCGCTGTCCGTCGGCGAGACGGAGCGGTTGATCGCGGAGATGCGCGAAGCGCTTGCCGACCGGGTCTTCAACATCCCGCCGGAGCTTGCCGATCTGCAGCTGGTCGCCGGCAATGCCCCGGGGCTCGCGCGGGCGTTTCTGGCGCTTTATCACGCCTATCGGCAAGGGCAGGAGCGGCTTGCAAGTCTCGACGAAGCGTTGGAACGGCGATCGGCGACCCCATGGCCTTGGGAAGAGGTTCGCGACTTTTTCCACTATTGTGACAACTACATCGATGCGGTGGACAGGGCAGCCGAACGCTTTGCCGACGCGGCAGGATTTCAAGGGCGCGATAAGCTCGAGCGCGGTGCGCGGTGGCTCGAGGAGACCCACGGCGTGAAGACTTTCCGCGAGGCTGGCGCGGTGAGACACTTTGATGCCACAACGCGCCGTCTCACGCTTTCAGAGGCCGCGCCGCCCGAGACGCAAGCCTTTCAACTGGCGCATCAGGTGGCGCTATTGGCGCATGACGGGCTCATCGAGGCGACGCTCGATCTGGCGCGCTTTCAGACCGCGGAGGCGCGGACCATCGCCAAGATCGGCATCGCAAACTACTTTGCGGGTGCTGCCCTCCTGCCATATCGGACCTTTCTCGCGGCAGCAGAGGCGTGTCGTCACGACATCGATGCCCTTGCCCTGGCATTTGGTGCCTCGGCCGAACAGGTCTGCCACCGGCTTTCGACCCTTCAGCGCCCGGAGGCACGCGGCATTCCCTTTTTCTTTGCACGCGTCGACCAATCGGGAACCATCACCAAGCGCCATTCGGCGGCGAAGCTGCAGTTTGCACGGTTCGGCGGCGCGTGCCCCCTATGGAATGTCTATCAGGCGTTCGAGACGCCGGGGCGCATCCTGCGCCAACTCGCGGAGACGCCTGACGGTGTGCGCTACCTTTGCCTCGCCCGCGACGTGACCAAACCTGGCGGGCACTATCGGGCACCGACGCGGCGATACGCGATCGCGCTTGGCTGCGAGATACGCTTCGCGGGCAGGCTGATCTACGCCGACGGACTGGACCTTGGTCGCTCCGAGGCTTTCGAGCCCGTCGGTGTGAGCTGCAGAATCTGCGAACGACAGGACTGCCACCAACGCTCGGTGCCCCCCCTCGAGAAAGCGTTGGAGATCGACCCCAACCGTCGGGACGTGCTTCCCTACAGGCTTGCGTGAGCGGCCTCAGGCATCGCTCGACGCTTCCTGCATCGCTGCATCGTCGAGTGCCTTTGCGCGCTCATGCGCCTCCCGGGCGGTCACGCGCTCAGCATAAGACTTGAAGGCAGGCAGTGGGTCGATTGTGCCGAAGTTCAGTCCCCAACTCACCTGTGCACCGATGTAGACATCTGCGGCGGTGAATTCTGGACCGGCAATGTACGCCTCGTTCGACAATGCAGCCGCAAGCGTATCCTGTGCGCGCTGGAACGTCCCGTACCCCGCCATTCCCTGGCGCTCGGGGGGCACCTCGACGCCGAGCGCCCTGTTCACCACAGCCGCCTCCATCGGGCCGGCGGCAAAAAAGAACCAGCGATAGTAGCTGCTCCGCTGGTCGGGTGGCGGTGCCAGACCGGCGTCTGGAAACGCATCCGCGAGATAAGCGCAGATCGCGGCGCATTCGGTCACGACGTGCGATCCGTGGACAAGCGACGGGACCTTGCCCATCGGGTTGATCGCCCGGTACTCCGGCGCGGTCAGGCTTCCGTCGTCGTAGCTCAGATAGGACACCTGATAAGGCACACCAACCTCCTCGAGCATCCATCGCGCGATCCGGCCACGTGACATGGGGTTGGTGTACAGGGTCAGCTCATCGGACATCTCGGCACCTCGGTGGTTGGGGCATCTGAACAGCAAACGCCGAGCGGACGGCTTGGTTACCCGGGATGTCAGCGATCGCTCGCTTTCCATCGTGGATTGATCCAGGGCTGCCGATTCGACCGGGGCAGAGGGGCACGTGCAAGAATGTGGTCGGAGGCTTTCTCGCCCACCATAATGCTGGGCCCGTTCAGATTGCCGTTCGGAATGCGCGGGAAGATCGAGCTGTCGGCGACACGGAGGCCTTCGACGCCGATCACCCGGCACTCGGGATCCACGACCGCCATGGGATCGTCTGGTGCGCCCATCCTGCATGTGCCGGAAGGATGATACGCGCTCTCCACATGATCACGAATGAAGTCGTCGAGAGCGTCATCCGACTGCAGCGCGTCTCCAGGCTGGATTTCCTTGCCGCGAAACGGATCGAAGGCGGGTTGGGCGAAAATCTCGCGTGTGAGGCGGATGCAGTGGCGGAAGTCGGCCCAGTCTTTCTCATGGCTCATGTAGTTGAACAGGATCCGTGGTGCATCATTGGGATCGGAGGACCGAAGGGTAACGTGCCCGCGCGACGGTGAGCGCATCGGGCCCACATGGGCCTGAAAGCCGTGCCCCTCGGCGGCGGCTTGTCCGTCGTAACGCACAGCGAAAGGCAGGAAGTGGTACTGAATGTCCGGGTACTCGACGCCGGGTGCAGAGCGCAGGAAAGCCGCGCTCTCGAACTGATTGGACGCGCCCAGGCCGGTTTTCGTGAAGAGCCACTGCGCACCGATGAGCGCCTTCGAGAACATGTTCCAGTGCTTGTAGAGCGAGATCGGCTGGATGCAGGCCTGCTGGATGTAAAGCTCGAGGTGGTCTTGCAGGTTCTGGCCGACCCCGGCGCGATCCGCGATCACCTCGATCCCGAGCTCGCTCAGGTGGGTTGCCGGGCCGATGCCGGACAACATCAGGAGTTTCGGCGAATTGATCGATGACGCGGCGATGATCACTTCGCGCTCTGCCCGCACGGTTCGCGCAGTGCCGCCCTTCTCGAATTCGACGCCGACAGCGCGGCCATTCTCCACGATCACACGTCGGGCTAGGCCACGTTCGAGAGTGCAGTTCGCCCGAGCGAGCGCGGGTTTCAGATAGGCGTTCGCGGCGGACCAGCGCTGTCCGCGCCAGACGGTCTGTTCCATCGGGCCGAAGCCTTCCTGCTTCTCGCCATTGTAGTCCGGTGTCAGCTCGAAGCCTGCCTGCCGGCCCGCCTCGACAAAGGCGTGGTAGAGCGGGTTCTGCCTCGGCCCGCGGGTGACGTGCAGCGGGCCGTTCTTGCCGCGCCAGTCACGATCCCCGCCGTGCCCGCCATCGTGCCATTGCTCCATGCGGTCGAAGTAGGGCGCCACGTCGGCATAAGCCCAACCGGCGGCCCCACTCTCGGCCCAGTGATCATAGTCGCGGGCATGGCCCCGGACATAGACCATCCCATTGATCGAAGACGACCCGCCGATGACTTTGCCCCGCGGACAGGCCAGCCGGCGCCCGCCCAAATGCGGTTCGGGCTCGGTCCGATACCCCCAGTCGTACCGCTGCATGTTCATCGGGTAGCTGAGCGCCGCCGGCATCTGGATCAGCGGGCCGCGGTCCGAGCCACCATGCTCGAGCACGATGACCGACGCACCCGCCTCGGAGAGCCTTGCCGCCATCGCGCATCCGGCAGAGCCCGCGCCCACGATGACGAAGTCCGCCCGCATCAGAGCCAGCCCATGCGCCAGGCCACTGCGACTTCGATAAGAAGCACCGCAGTGCCAAGCAGGAGGGCCTTTGCGGCCGGTGAAGGTTCAGCGATTCCGGCGAGAAAGGCGTAGGTCACGACATCGTACTTCCGGCCGATCTCCTTGAGCGAGAGCTTGCCAGCCTTCGCCCGCTTAAGGTCTCCGGCCGAAATCTCGTAGCGAGAAAGGCGGGCGCTCCCTTCACCGGCATCGGCGAGAATGACGAAATGGCGGTCTCCGATTGGTTCGATCGACCAGCCGAAGAAGTGGTGAACCTCTTCGGGTGTTTGCCGCGCTGTCAAACCGCCCTCAGGGAATCATAGCTTACCATCACATGCTCGGCATAGGCTGGACGGTCACAGAGGCGCGCATAGTAGGCATCGACGCGCGGTGTCGATGCCTTGTCAAAGTCGAGCGTCATGTAGCGATAAAGCACATGCCCCGCCATGACGTCCGCAAAGCTGAGGTGCTCGCCGCCGAGATAGGGGGCGTCGCCGAGCCGCGCCTCGAGCATCGGCATCAGTGTGCGCAATTTGGCGGCACCGTCCGCGATGGCATCCATGTTGCGGTCCGCTGCGCGGGTCCGCACAAGCTGCCAGAAAACCTGATAGATCAGCGGTGGACAGACGGTTGTCTTCGTCCACTCGGCCCAGATGTCGAGCACGGCCCGCTTGCGCGGATCTGACGGCCAGAAGTCTTCGTTGCCATACGTGGCACCGAGATAGCGAAGGATCGCGGGGCTCTCCCAAACCACGGTTTCGCCGTCCTTCAGGGTGGGAACAAGTCCGCTGGGGTTCATCACCCGATACGCTGGGTCGTCATTGCCGCCAAAGCTGCCGCCCCAGTCGATCCGCTCGTGTTCGAGGCCGAGTTCGGCGATCGCCCACATCACCACCTGCACGTTCGACGAGGTCGCGCGCCCCCAGACCGTCAGCATGCCCGTTCTCCCATGCGCTGATGCTTGGAGCCGCAACCTCGCCGCGCCGTGCGTCGCCGTCAAGGCCCAGCAAATCATGCACTCGCGTGTTGCCGTGCGCGAGAGAATCCCGCTACAACCGAACGAGTACGGGCCGGCAGGGGGTATCTTGATGGAAATGCAGGGCGAACGGACGATCGCGGCGCCGCGAGATGCCGTCTGGAACGCGCTGAACGATGCCGAGGTGCTGAAGGCGTGCATCCCCGGATGCCAGACAATGGAGAAGACCTCCGACACCGGCTTCGAAGCGACTGTCAAACAGAAGGTCGGCCCGGTCAGCGCCACGTTCAAGGGCGCGGTGGAGCTCAGCGATATCGTCGAGGGTGAGAGCTACACGATCTCGGGCGAAGGCAAGGGCGGCGCTGCCGGTTTTGCAAAGGGCGGTGCCAAGGTCCGGCTCGCTGATGCAGAAGGCGGGACGCTCCTGAGCTATGAGGCGGATGCCAAGGTTGGCGGCAAGATCGCGCAGCTTGGCGCGCGGCTGATCGACGGGTTCGCAAAGAAGATGGCCGATCAGTTCTTCGATCGCTTCAAGGAGCAAGTCGAGGGGCCGCCTGCACCGGACGATGCGGAGAGCGATGACATCACGGTCGACGAGATCGTCGAGACCGTCGAAGAAAAATCCAAGGAAGTTGCGGCGAATCTGAGCGAAGCGATCGACAGCGCGCACGACGCGATCAGCGATGCCGTCGACGAGGCGCGTGAGACCATCGCCACGGCCGAACCCACGAAGAAGAGCTGGTGGAAGAAACTGCTGGGCAGCTGACGCCAACGCCACACCGGACTTACCGACAGACGATCCAAGGGAGAAGATCCATGCCATCCATTTCTATGACCGTAAACGGCAAGGCGGTTTCGGGCGAGGTCGAGGGCCGCACCCTGCTCGTGCAGTACCTGCGCGAGGGTCTCGGCCTGACAGGCACCCATGTCGGTTGCGACACCTCGCAGTGCGGCGCCTGCGTTGTGCATGTGAACGGCGAAAGCGTGAAGGCATGCACCGTCTTCGCCTCGGCATGCGAGGGCGCCGATGTCACGACGATCGAGGGCATGGCGAACCCTGATGGCTCGCTGGGCACGTTGCAGCAGGCGTTTCAAGAGAACCATGGTCTGCAGTGCGGCTTCTGCACGCCGGGCATGATCATGTCGGCGGCGGATCTCCTGCAAAAGAACTCGAACCCGAGCGAGACCGAGATCCGCGAGTGGCTCGAGGGCAACCTTTGCCGTTGCACCGGCTACCACAACATCGTCAAGTCGATCCAGGCCGCCGCTGCGGCAGGTTGAGACAACCCCATGTTGGTCTGTGCATCCCTGGTTGCGTTCAACGGATTTTCAGACACGGCTCGTTCGGCGTGTTCGACGGCTCATGATCTGCCATGTGCGATCGCGTTCAGGTCGCACTGCGAGGGCGCTCACGCCCATCGTGTGCCCGAGCCGGACGATGCTCTGCACTTGCAGGCAAAGCCACCAACGACGACGCAACGCACATGCACGGACCCGATGCTGGGTTCGGCGACAACTGACAGACACCAGTCGGCCTATCACGGACCGGCAGAATAAGCGGGAGGAAACATGCCAAACGATATGGGAATTGGCGCACCTGTCACGCGGCTCGAAGACAAGCGGTTCATCACCGGCAAGGGCCGGTACACCGATGACTTCAACACGCCCGGCCAGCACTACGCGGCCTTTGTGCGCAGCCCGCATGCCCATGCGAAGATCAACGGCATCGACACATCTGCCGCAAGTGCAATGCCCGGCGTGGTTGCGATCTACAACGGTCATGATCTTGTCGGTGACGGGATCGGAAACCTGTTCTGCGGCTGGGCGGTCAACTCCAAGGACGGCACTCCCATGAAGATGGGCGCATGGTCGGCGCTTGCGACCAGCCATGCGCGCTATGTCGGCGACTCGGTCGCAGTGGTCATCGCTGATACACAGGCCCATGCGCGCGACGCGGCCGAGGCGGTCGAAGTCGACTACGAAGTGTTGCCCGCTGCGGTCACCATGGACGCCGCCCTGGCGCCGGGCGCACCGCAAATCCATCCCGAAGCCGAAGGCAATCTGATCTTCGACTGGGAGCTTGGAGACCTGAGCGCAACAGATGCCGCAATTGCGTCTGCTGCACGGGTTGTCGAAGTGGATCTCACCAACAACCGGCTGATCCCCAACGCGATGGAGCCGCGCGCCGCGCTCGCCAAGTATGACGAGATGGACGAGCAGCTGACGCTTTGGTCGACCAGTCAGAACCCGCATGTGGCGCGGCTCGTCATGTCGGCGTTTTTCCAGATTGCACCCGAGCACAAGCTGCGCGTGATCGCACCCGACGTGGGCGGTGGGTTCGGCTCGAAAATCTACATCTACCCCGAGGAGACCGTCTGTGTCTGGGCCTGCCGGAAGGCCGGTGTTCCGGTGAAGTGGACGGCGGATCGTTCGGAGAGTTTCGTCACCGATGCACATGCACGCGATCACCTGACCGGTGCGAAAATCGCCTTTGATGCCAACAACAAGATCACCGCGATCAAGGTGGAGACGAAGGCCAATTTCGGCGCTTACATGTCGCTCTTCTCATCCTGTGTGCCGACCTATCTCTACGCGACGCTACTAAGTGGCCAGTACGTGATCCCTAACATCTACTGCGAGGTGAAGGGGATCTACACCAACACCGTGCCGGTCGATGCCTATCGCGGCGCCGGACGGCCGGAAGCCTCGCTGGTGGTCGAACGGCTGATGGAGAAGGCGGCGAATGAGCTGGGCGTCGATCCGGCCGATCTGCGCCGGAACAACTTCATCAGGGAGTTCCCCTACCAGACGCCTGTGATCATGGCTTATGATGCCGGCGACTTCGACGCGATCATGGATGCAGCACAGGCAGCGGCGGATGTTGCGGGTTTCCCTGCACGCAAGGCGGCGTCTGAGGCAGCAGGCAAACGCCGCGGTATCGGATACTCCTGCTACATCGAGGCCTGCGGCATCGCGCCTTCGGCGGCGGTCGGTTCGCTCGGTGCCGGTGTGGGGCTGTGGGAGTCTGCCGAGGTCCGCGTCAACCCGGTTGGAACGATCGAGGTTCTCACCGGCTCGCACAGCCACGGTCAAGGCCACGAGACGACATTCGCGCAGGTGGTTTCCGACCGGTTCGGCCTGCCGATCGACTCGATCAAGATCGTGCACGGCGACACCGACAAGGTGCAGTTTGGCATGGGCACCTATGGCTCGCGGTCCGGCGCGGTGGGCATTTCTGCGATCCACAAGGCGCTCGACAAGGTGGAAACCAAGGCAAAGAAACTTGCGGCTCACCTTCTCGAGGCCTCCGAGGCGGACATCGTCATCGAGGACGGCGTGGCGAAGGTGCAAGGTACCGACAAGCAGCTGCTCTGGCACGAGATCGGGCTTGCGGCCTATGTCGCGCACAATCTGCCAGAGGGCATGGAGCCGGGTTTGAAGGAAGGCGCCTTCTACGATCCGACGAACTTCACATTCCCGTCCGGGTGCTACATCTGCGAAGTCGAAATCGATCCGGAAACGGGTGTCATATCGGTCGAGAATTTCACGGCGGCGGACGACTTTGGCCGGGTGATCAACCCGCTGATTGTCGGCGGACAGGTGCATGGCGGTCTTGCTCAGGGAATCGGCCAGGCCCTCATGGAGCAATCCGTGTACGACAGTGACGGGCAGCCGCTGAGCGCGTCCTACATGGACTACTGCATGCCGCGTGCCGACGATCTGCCGTCCTTCACGGTTTCGACCCACGAGACACTCTGCCCGGGCAATCCGCTTGGGATCAAGGGATGTGGGGAAGCAGGTGCCATCGGCTCGCCGCCAGCCGTTGTCAACGCCGTCGTCGACGCCCTGAAGGGCGACGGGATCACCAACATCGATATGCCGCTCACGCCTTCGCGCGTCTGGGCGGCGCTCAACGCGAACTGAGGAACTGAGCCATGTACAATTTCGACTATGTGAAACCCGCCTCGGTCGCGGATGCGGTCTCGGCTCTGGCGACCGAGGACGCTGAGGCGATCTCCGGTGGCCAGACGCTCATTCCCACTCTGAAGGCCAGGCTTGCCCAGCCGTCCAAGCTTGTGGACTTGACGGGCATTGCCGAGCTCAAGGGCATCTCGGTGGATGGTGCAACCGTGACCGTGAAAGGCGCGACCCGGCACGTCGAGGTCGAAACCTCGGCGGATGTCAAATCGGCGTTTCCCGCGCTCGCGGCCCTCGCGGGCGGGATCGGTGATCCGCAAGTGCGCAACCGCGGAACCATTGGCGGGTCGGTCGCCAACAACGACCCGGCGGCGTGCTATCCCGCTGCTTGTCTCGGAACCGGTGCCACGATCCACACCAATGCGCGCCAGATCGCGGCGGACGACTTCTTTCAGGGCATGTTCGATACCGCGCTGGAGGAAGGCGAGATCGTCACTGGTGTGAGCTTCCCGATTCCGCAGTCGGCAAACTACCAGAAGTTCCTTCAGCCGGCATCGCGCTTTGCTCTCGTGGGCGTCTTCGTGGCGAAGTACGCTGACGGTGTGCGTGTCGCGGTGACAGGTGCCTCCGAAGGTGGCGTGTTCCGCTGGGGCGATGCCGAGCAAGCTCTCGCATCGAACTTCTCGGCGGATGCACTTGCAAATGTGAGCCTCGGCTCGGACGGGATCATCGGCGATATCCATGGGACACCGGAGTACCGAGCCCATATCGTCGGCGTGATGACAAAGCGGGCCGTTGCCGCTGCTGCTTGACGCAAAACTCATCGCTGAACGCGAGCCCGGCAGAGCGCTGCCGGGCTTCTTGCTTTTGGGTGCGAACAAAGCTTGAACATCAACTCTCAAGCTTCTAGCAAGTGCGCATGTTCGAAGCCGAACTCTGCTTGGGAGACGCAAGGCTCGTGGCGCGTGCAGACGGTGTACTGCTTGTGCCCCGGGAGCGCGCACTGGTTGTCGGCGACCTGCATCTGGGCCGGGCCGAGCGCACGGCACGGGATGGCATGAGCCTTCTTCCACCCTATGACAGCAGGGATACGCTTGATCGGCTCGAGGCTGCCATCACCGAAACCCGACCGCAGCTGGTGGTGTGTCTGGGCGACAGTTTCGACGATCTGGGCGCGGCCGAGACGCTGGCGGAAGAGGCGGCCGAGCGGATCGGTCGGTTGACCGCGGGGCGGCGCTGGATATGGGTCGCCGGCAATCACGATCCGGGACCGCTCAACATGCCGGGAAGCCACATTGCTGCGCTGACCCTTGCGGGCCTCGAGTTGCGCCACATCGCCGACACGCAGGTGCAGCATGGCGAGGTCTCGGCACACTATCACCCCAAAGCCGTTCTTTGCCGGGGCGGGCAGCGGATATCGCGCAAGTGCTTCCTCGCCGACAGGCGCCGGGTTTTGCTGCCGGCATTTGGCACCTACACCGGCGGTCTGGATGTGAAGAGTGCCGCGTTCGACCGGCTCTTTGCTGGTGAGGCCTTGGCATTGCTGACCGGACGCAAGCTTGTTGCCGTGCGCCGCTCGGAGCTTGGCGGGTCCTGACGGGCGTGGAGGGATTGACGAAGCCTGGCGCAGCCTCTTGAGTTGTGTTGCGCCGGTCGCGCGACGGTGGCGGCGCATCAAAGGGGGAAGCACATGGAAGAGGCCGGCCTGAGATCAAGCGATGCGGGCTTGAGAGTGCTTCTGCGCTGGGGCAGCTTCAGTCTGCTCTGTCTTGCAGTGCCGATCCTGTTGTTCCTGCTCGTCTTTCAGATCGCCCTCGGAGGTGTCGGGCCGCACATCGCTTCGTTCACCGCGGCGATCCCCGAAGACAAGATCCGCTCGGATCTGTTGGTCGAGTTTCCGAGCCGGATGGATTATGCGATGGGCACTGTCGTCCTCATGGTGGTCGCAACGGTTGCCCTGCTCTATGCCAGCATTGCCTTCTGGCACCGCCACGGTCGGGTGATCGGACTTCTGGTGCTGGCGACCTCGTGTCTGACAGGTTTGGCGGTGTTTGCGGCAGACGAGCACATCGCCGCGCAGTTGGAGGGTCACGACTGGTGGGCCGTCCAAGCGTTTGCTTCGCTGTTCAATGCCCCGAGTGACTCGATCGGAGAAACGATGCGCCACGTGGCGGTCACCGCCGTTCTGGATGCATCAGGAGACCAGTTGCCCGAGGGGCAACTCATCGACAATCTTCTGGTCCTTGCAGCGCTTGGAGGTTCCGTAGGCGTCGCCGGGGTGACGGCGCTGGCGCTGATGTTTGCCGAAATTGCCTGGCGCGGTCCGTCCAACACCGGTTCGCCAGAAAAACTGAGGCGGCGCTGGCGGGTCTTCCGGACGATCCTGTTGCTGAGTGCGTTGATCCTGACGCTCTCCGTCGCAGCGAACCACGCCTTCTATCACTGGCCGCTGGCGTTTCTGGAACCAGAGTTCGCCAAGAAGTACGGTGAGGTTTCTTCCGCCGCGGCCGGATTCTGGGGAACGCTCTACACCCTCATCCTGTTTTCCGCCGCCGTCCCGACTGTGATTGCGCTTCACCTCGACATCGACGCCACGGCGCGTGAGCACTCCAAGCTGCCTGCGCGCCAAGCCAAGTGGCGCAAACTCCATGACCTCGTGCTGGCCCCGCGCGAAGCTTTCAGCGGCATGGTTGCGACCGCCGCACCGCTTCTCACCTCACCCGCGATCGACGCGATCCGATCTGCCGTTTCATGACATCCCGCTGACGGGCCGCGAGGCAACAATCTTGACGGGAATCGGTCCCGGTCTGACCATGTAGAGGTGAACTTACGAAACGGGGTGCTCGAATGAGTTTCATGCAAATCGCCACGGCAAGTTCCATGCAAAGCTGGAAAGCCGAGGGCAGGGATCGGCTCGTGAAGGTGTGCTCGCCCGCCGCTGCCCAGACCGTTGAGAAGTATAACTCAGTCATGGGGTACGTGACTCAGGAGAAGTATCTCTACGGCAAGACATCACGCGAGATCGAGGGGTTGCTGGGGCTGAGGCCGTTCGAGCTGCGCAATCTCTGCTACATGTTCTCGCTTGCCCGCTTGCCAAAGCTGGGCGAGTTCGAATTCAAGTTCTCAACGGCCTTTCCGGATGGTGAAGTCTTTGAAGATCGGCATTTCAGACAGGTGCTCGATGCACGAGATGATTTCCTCGCCGGGCGCAAGCTGAACGAACGCTCGCACACGCCGGTGGCTCAGTACTACCCGCCGGGATCGACGATGATCCCGCAATGGAAGATCACCAAGCCCATCCCCCTTGGTGGGCTGATCGCCACGGTGACCGAAACAGTGCCGTTCGCGAGAGACAACGGTTCGATCCGGGCCTATCATCCGCACAATCGCGCGCCGATCAGCTGAGAGGCCTCGTCAGGCCGTAAGCCCTTCCGGCTCAGGCAAACCATTGGCCCGGCAGCAGGCCGTGAGCGTGTTTGCCAGAAGGCAGGCGATCGTCATCGGGCCGACCCCTCCTGGAACCGGGGTGATGGCACCCGCAACCGCGGCGCAGCTCTCGAAATGGCAATCGCCCACGATCTTGGTCTTGCCCTCGCCCTTCTCGGGCGCGGGTACGCGATTTATGCCCACGTCGATCACTGTGGCACCCGGCTTGATCCAGTCCCCGGTGACCATCTCCGCGCGTCCCACCGCGGCAACAAGGATGTCCGCTGTCCGGCAAAGTGCTTCGATGTCACGCGTGCGCGAGTGAGTGACGGTGACCGTGCAACTGTCGCGCAGCAGCAGATTGAACATCGGCTTCCCGACGATGTTCGACCTCCCGATCACCACCGCATTCATGCCCGAGAGGCTGCCATGGCGGTCACGAAGCATCATCAGACTGCCAAGCGGCGTACAGGGCACCATCGCTTTCTGACCGGTCCCGAGCAATCCGACATTCGAGATGTGAAAGCCGTCCACATCCTTCGCCGGATCGATCGCGTCCAGCACGAGCTCGGAGTTGATGTGTTCCGGCAGCGGCAGTTGAACGAGAATGCCGTGAACCGCCGGATCGGCATTGAGCTTGCCGACGAGCGCCAGCAGATCGGCCTCCGGCGTGGAGACATCGAGCTTGTGCTCGAACGATGCCATTCCGCTCTCGACTGTCTGCTTGCCCTTGTTGCGCACATAGACCTGGCTGGCGGGATCCTCGCCCACAAGGACAACCGCAAGACCCGGGGTGATCGCGTGCTCAGCCTTCAAGCTGGCCACGTGCTCGGTCACTTTTGCCCGCACTGTCGCCGCGAAGGCTTTCCCGTCGATGATGTCGGCGGTCATTCGGTTCCCTCCTGCCCGATGATGGCGTGTTCAGCCACGCCCGCGATAGGGTTCTACGCCTGTTGGTGGCAGCCAGACCCCCTCTGGCACGTCACCCGTCTGCCAGAAAACGTCAATCGGAATGCCGCCGCGAGGGTACCAGTAGCCGGCGATACGGAGCCATCTGGGCTTGACCGCGTCGGCAATTCGCTTCGCCACGTCGAGCGTGCAGCCCTCGTGGAACGCACCATGATTGCGAAAGCTGGTGAGGAAGAGCTTCAGCGACTTGGATTCCACCAGCCACTGATCGGGGACATAGTCGATCACCAGATGCGCGAAGTCAGGCTGTCCGGTCACGGGACAGAGCGATGTGAACTCGGGACAGGTGAAGCGCGCAACGTAGAGGGCGTCCGGGTGCGGGTTCGGCACCGGGTCCAGCGAGGCGTCATCAGGATGATCGGGTTGTGCAACCGATTTTCCCAGCGCCGTGTGAGAAAGCTCATCGCTCAAGGACGGACAGCCTTGCAGATGTTCATTCGAGCACAACTTTGTGCGACCAGGTTTCCCCGTTGCTGATCACGATGTCTTCGAAGCCGAGCAGCTTCGCGAGATCGAACCATGTGGCAACGAACTGCAGGTTGTTGTCCTGGAAGAACGCCGTTGTGCGCGCATTTGCCGTCAGCTGAGCCAGCACGGCGCGCGCACGGAAAAGCGTGCGGAAGACTTCATCGTCCAGGGCCATGATGATCATGTGCTCGGCACCGGAACCTTTGGCAAAGATGGCGAAGCGGGGTGTTTCTGGGGCCGCAAGCTGGGCTTTCGTGACCTCGGTGATGAAGTTCGTCCGCACATCTCGATTTGCCGGGGGCGTGTCGCCGAGCGACCGCGAGAACGCTTCTTCTGACGTGACTGGCGGATAATAGTAGCCTTCACGTTCGGCCGCCGAGACGGCAGGCCCGAATATGAACAGCAGGCAGATCGCAATGATCGGTATTTTGTGTGTCCCGCGCACTTCCCCATTCTCCCCGTCAAGTCCTTCTCGCCAAACGATCTGTCAGAAAGCGTGTGGGTGCGCAAGACAGCTTTGGGTTAGCATCGCCGTGGATGTGTGATTCGAATCATTGCGAAGATTCACGTCTCATTGGCCACGATGACCACGTCAATTCGACACTATTTTGCCTGAATTTTAAACTAATCCAGCAGTCAGTACAGTGCGTTGCGGTGGGGAACCTCCGGCTTCGGTTTCGCGTTTACTTTACGTTAATCTCGAATGCGTCCAATCGGGCGTGAGGGTGATCGGGGTGACCCTGTGATGCGACTGGACTCCAAAAACTCACAGACGACATCGGACCTTCCGACGCAGTGGAAGCTGTTCGGTGGCAGCCTGCTTGCCCTGTCGCTCAGCGTGCCTTTTCTCGCACTGGGGCTGGTGCCCGCCGAATATCGTCCGATCGAGGCAAACTGGTCCGAGGCACGTGTCAGCGCAACCGCCCGCGCCGACGATCGAGGCGACGTGCTGGCAACCACGCTGAGAACGGTCACCCGCAGCCATGCCCAGCACGGGCAGACAGAGGACGTGCCAACGGATGCCGAACTTGTGATGCGCGGCGAAGGAGGCATGCCGGACATCAACAAAGCATCGGCTGCATCGTTGATCGCCGAGGGTACGATTGTGCCGGGCGAGGGTATCGCGCATCTGACGATCGGCCAGCGGGCAACCTCGTTCGCCGACGTTCTGCCGCCGCCCACGTCGATCGCTTTGCAGCTCTTCAAGGAAGAGAACCACACGCTTCACCGCTATGATTTCGGTGCCTTCAGTCTCGAACTGATCAGTGATGTTCTGACCGACAAGCTCGGAGCGATTTCCATCACCGCGAAGAACTGCGCTGATCTGATGTATTTTCAGACCCGTCAGGACGGCAGCCCAAGTCTGGAGAACGGGATCTCAATCGGATCACATATCTCTCGGGTGATAGGCGTTTATGGTGAACCTGTCTCCGGCACACCGGTCGCGGCAATCCCGGGTCCCGTTCAGCAGCCGCTGAAGCAAACTCACCCGGGGCTCGAACTGACCTATTGCCCGGAGACCATGCTCGTCCAGAAGATCGCGGTGGTCGACATGCCCGATGAGCCAGAGATGGCCGAGCCTTTGATCGCAGAAGCCGGTAGGTTCGTGCCGAGCGCGCGTGCCACTGGTGACGATGTGGCGACCCACCCCAGTGCGACGGCCACTGATGCGCCGTTTACTCCGGGCGCTGAGCCGCGGCTTGCCAGTGTCGACGCGGGTGGCGTCGTGCTTCCCAAGCTGGCACCAGGAGCAACACCACCGCGGCATGCGGTGCGTCCCGGTAGGGCAGGCCGCAAGATCGAGGAGAACGTTGCTCTTGGGGTGCCGCTCTACAAGTCCGACACGGACCCGGCGAGCATCCTCATCGCGGGCGCACGCCCCCGCGCGACCGGGCCCTTGGCGGCGGCGATTGGAAACTCGTTGGCGAGCGAGCGTGAGGAGAGCCTTCGTCTGAGCGCTTCAGACCGGCGACGCGCTCAGATAAGGCTGCGCCTGCTCGGCTTCAGCCCCAACGGTATCGATGGAATATTTGGTCCTAGGACGCGGGTTGCGATCAGCGCTCTGCAGCGCGACGAGGAGCTTCCGGTCACAGGCTTTCTGGACCAGAGGACCAAGGATCGTCTCTGGGATCGTTCGCAGCTCGCATATGTGGATTGGCGGCGAAATCTGCGTGAAACCAAGAAAAAGCCTGAGCCGAGCATGGCCAGATTGCCCGATGGGCGCCCGCCGCAAGTGTGTGCGCGTGACAGAAACGGTGCAATCATCGAGAACCAGAGCTTCGGGTGCGATGTCTCGGTGCTGCGCGAGAGCGTGCGATCATTCTTCGGCACCCGCGGCTAGGCCGATCCCGATCTGATGGGCTGGCTATCCAAGCGCCCGCCAGCCGATGTCACGCCGAACAAAGCCCGCTGGCCAGTCGATCTGATCGACCGCCGAGTAGGCGCGCGCCCGAGCCATGGCCAAGTCCTCACCCGTCGCAGAGACGTTCAAGACTCGCCCTCCATGTGCCTCGAGCCCTGATGGACCTGCGCGCGTACCGGCATGGAAAACCGTCACGCCCTCGACCGCCTCAGCAGCGCCGATTCCACGGATCAACGAACCTTTCTGATAGGCGCCTGGATAGCCCTTCGTGGCCATCACCACGGTCAGCGCAGGCTGATCGTGCCAGTCCAGCGAGATGGTGGCGAGTTCTCCTGCGGCAGTCGCCAGCAGCGCCGGCACGAGATCGCTCTTGAGGCGCAGCATCAAGGCTTGGCACTCAGGATCGCCAAAACGCGCGTTGTATTCGACCAGACGGGGCTCGCCGTCGGCGATCATCAGACCAGCATAGAGCACGCCGGAGTATGGCGTGCCGCGCCGGGCCATCTCAGAGATCGTCGGTCGGATGATTTCGTCCATCACCCGCTGCTCGACTTCCGGCGTCATCACGGGCGCGGGAGAATAGGCACCCATGCCGCCTGTGTTCGGGCCTTCGTCGCCGTCATAGGCGCGCTTGTGGTCCTGAGCACTCGCGAGCGCCAGAACGCTGCTCCCGTCGGTCAAGACGAACAGGGATGCCTCTTCGCCCGGCATGAATTCCTCGACTACGACGGATGCGCCCGCGGTGCCCAGGCTGCCCGCGAACATCGCATCGACGGCTGAACAGGCCTCTTCCACGGTGCTGGCCACCACGACGCCTTTGCCCGCCGCAAGTCCGTCCGCCTTGACGACGATGGGCGCTCCTGTCGCTTCGATGTGGGCGCGGGCACCCGCTGGTTCGTCAAAGCGTGCCCACGCGGCGGTCGGTACGGCGCAGGCATCGCAAACCTGCTTGGTGAATGTCTTCGAGGTTTCGAGTGCGGCCGCTTCGCGTGACGGGCCAAACACCGGGATGTTCGCTGCGCGCAAGGTGTCCGAAACACCGGCCTCGAGGGGGGCCTCAGGGCCGATGACCACAAGGCCGACACCCTCCCTGCGGGCCCAGTCGGTGACCGCATTGCCGTCCAGAATGTCGATCGAGATGCATGCCGCGAGCGATGCCATGGCATCGCTGCCGGGTGCTGCGCTCAGGCGACTGACACGCGGGCTTTGCGCGATCTTCCAGGCGAGCGCGTGTTCGCGCCCACCGCCCCCAAGGATCAGGATATGCATGTGCTCCCTCCCTCATCGCGCGCCGAAACGCAACACTTGCACCTACGGGTACGCTTGCGTCACTCTTGCCCTGAAGCAACGTTCGAGCAGGGCGAGTGTGAGCAGCCTTATCGATGAGACACCGGAGGGCGTCAACACGCCCGAATTCTCGGTCTCCGAGCTGTCAGGCGCGGTCAAGCGCACCGTTGAGGGGGCGTTCAGCCATGTCAGGGTGCGCGGCGAGGTTGGACGGGTGTCGCGGCCGCGTTCCGGGCACATGTATCTCGATCTCAAGGACGACCGCTCCGTCCTCGCCGCGGTTTGCTGGAAAGGGGTTGCGGCCAGTCTCGCCACCCAGCCTGAAGAGGGCATGGAGGTCATTGCCACCGGACGTCTGACCACGTTCGCCGGGCAGTCGCGCTATCAGCTTGTCATCGAGGCGCTCGAGCCCGCAGGCATCGGTGCACTGATGGCGATGCTCGAGAAGCGCCGCAAGGCGCTGGCGGCGGAGGGGCTGTTCAGCGCTGAGCGCAAGAAAGCTTTGCCGTTTCTGCCTCGCGTGATCGGCGTGGTCACCTCGCCGTCAGGTGCGGTTATCCGGGACATCCTTCATCGGCTCGGCGAACGGTTTCCCGTGCGGGTCATCGTCTGGCCTGTAGCGGTGCAGGGGACGCGTTGTGCCCCCGAGGTCACGGCAGCCATTCAGGGCTTTGCAGCACTGCCGCCGGAAGGTCCGGTGCCACGACCGGATGTGCTGATCGTTGCAAGGGGTGGTGGCTCGATCGAAGACCTTTGGGGCTTCAACGAAGAGGCGGTCGTGCGCGCCGCCGCCGAGTGCCCGATTCCGTTGATATCGGCGGTGGGGCACGAGACCGACACCACTCTGATAGATTTCGCAGCCGATCGTCGCGCGCCCACACCCTCTGCGGCTGCGGAAATGGCCGTGCCGGTGCGGGCGGAACTGGCAGCCTTGCTCGCCGATTTGCAAAGCCGCCGGTTGAGAGCGTTGCAGCAGGGGGTGACGTTGCGTCGCCAGCGTCTGCGCGATCTCGCGCGTGCCATGCCGCGCGCACCGCAAATCATTGCCGAACGTCGACAGCGGCTCGATCTTGCCTCCGCCGGACTGCCGCGACCATCAGCCCTGATCTCCGATGCGCGTCAAAGGCTGCAAGTTCTTCAGGCCCGGTTGCCACGGCTCAATGATCTTTTGGTCGGCCCGTCCGGCGCCCTTGGCACGCTTTCCGCCCGCCTGCACCCAGCCCTTCACGCGGTTGCAAACTCCGCAAGGCTGCGACTTGCGCCGAAGACCGCCGCATTGTCGTCCCGCCTGCTTACCGCGCAGACCAGACGATCGCGGGAACGGCTCTCGCAGGCGGTCGATCGACTTGCACCTGCCGCCGCACGGCCTCGGATCGCTGCCGCTGACAGGTTGGAGGCGGCGGGGCGCTTACTGGCGACACTCGGCTACCAAGCGACGCTTGCGCGTGGTTATGCCGTTGTTCGCGACACAGATGGCTCGGTCGTGCCGCGGTTGGACGCAGCCAAGTCATCTGCGGAGCTTGAAATCGAGTTCGCTGACGGGCGTCTCGCTGTGGCAACCTCGAAGGAGGTCAGACCAAAGCCGACGCGCAAATTGGATCGACCACGCAAGAAGGGACCCGGATCAGGGGGGCAGGGCTCTCTCTTCTGAGCTCTGTCCTGGCGCATCGTTCCGCCGACGATTGGTTAAACATTGGTCCCGGTCAGGTTTTCTCGCCAGGATCGCCGCAGAGAAGCGGGTTGCGATTTCGCCCGGCGACGCGGAGTTCGAGCCCAGCCGAGTCCCCGGTGAGAAGTCGCACCATCAACCCTTCGTCATCACGGAGTACCCGCCAGCACTGGATCTCCGGATCCTGACGGTACAGGAAACAGAGCTGTGCGCCGTGCGGGCGCCATGTGCCCTCGGTACAACTGCCATCCCGATAGCGCCATGTGGTGCGACCGTTGGCGTCGAACCGCTCGGAGCCGAAGGGCTCCCCGTCCCGCTCGAAAACGAGGGTCCAGCCTTCAGCGAATTCACTGAACTCGTGCGGCGACACAGGTGTCTCCGCCCGTGCTGCAGGCGAGACAAGGAGAAGTAAGAGCAAAAGACGTATCATGCGCCTAGGCTGGCGCAGAAACCGGGGTTATGGCAACCAGAAAACGGTCGTGTCTGTCTCCAGACAGACAACTTCCGAGCTCGCCTGCACGCTTAGGATGATTCTGCCAAGCGTGTTGCAAAGAGGAATTTCCATGCGCTCCGCTTCACCAGCGAGAGCATGGTGTGTCGACCTCACAAGAGATCGGATGCCGTGGGCTCTTCGCGAAGCCCAGGCGAGGTTGTCACGGCCTGTGAATCGGCAATCGCGTCGGATATCCGGTGCGGGCGGCACACAAATTGATGACACGTTTCTTGAGCTTACCCGTCTCGTTAGTGCTGCCCGTACCTTCCTCAGCGCGGACAAAACCATCGCAACTTCTTCCGGTCGGGAGTCTCTCCTCGAACATCGTTGGGGAGCCTTTGCACCTGACTTCACGTTGATTGGGTGTGGTTCGGCTGCATGAGAATTTGTGTTGTGGTACCTTTGTCCCAAGTGGAGGAGCTTGTTATGCGACTGTTCGGTGTGATTGCCTTGCTGGCGTTGCCGTTTCTCGCGGTGCCGGAGCCAGCATCGGCGGGTGGTCTGGGCGGCGCACGCGCCGGGGCCAAGCTTGCCGTGAGCGGAGGTGGCGTGCGGGCCAAAGTCGCAATCGGCAAGCACGGGCTGAAATCGCGAAGAGGCTTCCACGGCAAGGCGAAGCGCAGACATCATCACAAGAAGTACTACCACAAGAAGCGCAATCGCTTCGGATCGTACCCGTTCGTCTACAGTGTGCGCGAACGCGATGTTGATCCCGAACCTCAGGTGGTCATCGTGACCCAGCCCCAGGTCTCGGTGACGCCTCCGGCGGAACCCGTGGCTCTCGACCCGAAAGGCTCGGTGCGGTTTTTGCCGGCACGCACACGTCTGAGTGCCCGCCGTGCCCCTGTCGTTGGCGGTACGCTGCCACTGAGCCGCCCGCACGTCGCTCTTGACTGGCGGCGCTATGATCTGCCGGAGCCCGCACCGGGACAGGCCTATGCACGCGTCGGCCGCGATGTGCTCCTGATCGAGCCGGCCACGCGAACCGTGCTTGCGATCGTGCCCAGCACGGTCGGGGCGGACGATCCGACCCGTCTCGATGCGGAAACAGATGTCGCGAATGCTTCGCCGAAGTCGCTTCCGTAGCAACGCTCGTCCGACTGACGGCTGTATGCTGTTGCGCGGCTCTGGTATACCAGATACAACAGCATCAAATGCCGAGGGAGACGTGCGATGAGCCCGCTCGACAGCAAGCACGGCGAACGCAAGGGCGTCTGGAAGTCAGGGACTGGCAAAGGCCGCCGGACACCCAAGGGGCGCCAGCTCGATGATGAAGCACTCTCCGATGTGCGCGCGCTTCTTGGTGAGCGGCCACGTCGGCGGGACCTTCTGATCGAGTTTCTGCATCTCATCCAGGACAAGTTCGGCCACTTGTCGGCATCTCATCTGAGGGCGCTTGCCGAGGAAATGCGCCTGGCGCAGGCCGAGGTCTATGAGGTGGCCACCTTCTATGCCCACTTCGATGTGGTGAAAGAGGGCGACGAAGCCCCACCGGCGCTCACGATACGGGTGTGCGACTCGCTCTCATGTGAACTTGCCGGCGCGCAAGAGTTGCTGAAAACACTTGCGACCAAATACAACGGCGGCGGTGAAGTGCGTGTGGTGCGAGCGCCTTGCATGGGGCGGTGCGACACCGCGCCAACCCTCGAACTCGGGCACAACCACATTGATCATGCGACGCCTGAGAAGGTTGCCGATGCGATCTCGGGCGACCTCACTCACGCGGTCATCCCGGTCTACGAGACGCTGGATGAGTATCGCGGCGATGGCGGCTATCACACGCTCGAGGCCCTGCGCCAAGGTGGGCGCACGCCTGATGAAGTCCAGCAAACCGTCATGGATTCGGGTTTGCGCGGCTTGGGCGGCGCTGGGTTTCCGTCGGGGCGAAAATGGTCGTTCGTCCGTGCCGAGAAGGGGCCGCGCTATCTCGCCGTGAATGGCGACGAGGGAGAGCCGGGTACCTTCAAGGACCGCTACTATCTCGAGCGCGAACCGCATGTGTTCCTCGAAGGCATGCTGATTGCTGCCTGGGCCGTCGAGGCGGACACCTGCTTCATCTACATGCGAGATGAGTATCCGGCTGTTCTAGAAATCCTGCGCCGCGAGATCGCTTCGCTCGAGACGGCATGCATCGTTGCGCCGGGTTACATCGATTTGCGGCGTGGGGCCGGTGCCTATATCTGCGGCGAAGAAAGCGCCATGATCGAGTCAATCGAGGGCAAGCGCGGCTTGCCCCGCCATCGCCCGCCCTATGTAGCGCAGGTCGGGATCTTCGACCGTCCGACGCTGGTACACAACGTCGAGACGCTCTACTGGGTCTGCAAGGTGTCCCGCCACGGGCCGGAAATCTTGAACCAGCATGGCCGCAATGGCCGCACGGGGCTGCGCTCCTTCTCCGTGTCCGGTCGCGTGCGTGAACCTGGGGTGAAGCTTGCACCGGCCGGCATCACGATCCGCGAGCTGATCGAGGAGCACTGCGGAGGCATGGCATCGGGTCATGAGTTCAAGGCCTACCAGCCCGGAGGACCGTCCTCGGGCATTCTGCCGGCAACGATGGATGATATCCCGCTCGACTTTGACACCTTGCAACCGCATGGCAGCTTTATAGGCAGTCATGCGGTGGTCGTTCTTTCGGATCAGGACAGTGCGCGTGATGCGGCGCTGAACATGCTGCGCTTCTTCGAGGATGAGAGCTGCGGACAGTGCACGCCATGCCGGGTCGGTTGCGAGAAAGCGGTGAAGTTGATGCAGGCAGACCGCTGGGATCAGGCACTGCTGGGCGAGCTCTGTGAGGCGATGGTTGATGCCTCGATCTGCGGGCTCGGGCAGGCCGCTCCGAACCCGATCTTGATGACGATGAAGCACTTCCCAGACGAAATCTGAACGTTCGCCAGGCTCAGCATAGTCGGTTAAGCTGCGGGGGCGGCCATGCCCGTGTATGCACGGGCGAGGAGAGCCTCCGGCTCTCCACCTGCGCCTCGGCGCAGATGGCCGCATCGCACCACTCCAAGCCGTGCACACTTGGGCCGGTGCTGCGCACGGCGCGGTGTCTCCACCACGTCTTATCTTCGCCGGTTTCGCGCCGGCAAAAGTGACCCACTCACGTGTCATCTGGCAGTGGCGCACTCTATCGGGTATGTCCAGTCGGCCCGGCGAGAGCCCGAGGCAAGCGTTCGGGTTCAGCAGACGTGCCGGGGACAGGTCATGCACACCAATCCAGCTTTTCGGAAGACCTCGAAGGAGGCAGCCATCACCGCGGCAAGCGATCGCGGGTTCGGCACCCTGATCCTCGCGGGGCCGGATGGTCCGCTTGCAAGCCATATCCCGTTCGTGATCGAGAACGGTGTGGTTGCCGCGCACCTGACCCGGTCCAATCCGATCCTGCGCCAGCTTCGGGCGGACGAGGGCACGGCGCTCATCACTGTCACAGGTCCGGATGCCTACATTTCTCCTGACTGGTATGGACAACCGGATCAGGTCCCCACCTGGAACTATGTCGCAATCCATCTGCGAGGGCTGCTGCGCGAACGCCCCGCGACCACACTTCTCGGGCATCTGGAGGCATTGTCCGCCAAGTTTGAGGCACGTCTTGAGCCCAAACGACCGTGGACACACCACAAAATGTCTGAGGGTGTGCTCGAACGCATGATGCGGATGATCGTGCCGGTTGAGATGACGATCGACGACGTTCAGAGCACCTACAAGCTGGGTCAGAACAAGGAGAGGGCGGCCCGATCTTCCGCCGTTGCCCATCTCGAGACCTCGGTCATCGGTCAGGACATAGAGGTATTGCGGTCTCTTATGCAGGCCACGGTGGACGACGACGCCACATAGCTAGGTATTGTTCTCCTTCAGCGAGAACTCCTTGCGCAGCTTCTCGTACCCCAACTGTGCGCCGAATTCACCTTGCAGACGCAGAAGTTCGGAATCTCTGCGGCGGAACTCCTCGATGATCTCGTCGGCGATCTCACCATCGCCGAAGGTTTCGAGCGCGCGGCGGGCCATGCTGACACTCGACTCTAGCATCTCGCGCACGACAACATTGACCCCTACCTTGCGCAGCTCCAGCTCGGCCACGCGGTCGCTTGCGCGGGCAAAGATGAGCAGGTCGGGAAATCGCTCGCGCATGGTCTGTGCCGCTGCCACGGTGGCCGAGACGTCGTCGGCGCACAGAAACACCGCACGCGCGTCTCCGGCACCTGCGACACTGAGCACATCGCCTCGGCGCACGTCACCGAAGAACACCTTGTTGCCGAACGTCCGCGCGATTCTGATGCGTTCAGGGCTGTTGTCGATCAGCGTGACCGAGTAGCCGCGGAGGTCCAGAACGCGCGCCACGATCTGGCCGAACCGGCCAAACCCGACAATGATCACTTCGCCGGCTTCCGCCGTCGACACGTGGTCGACTTCTGACATGTCGGTCTTCTTCGCATTGCGCCGGCGCCACCAATCCACCGCGGCAACCGCGACCGGTGTCAACGCCATCGTGAGCGTGACCAAAGCCGTCAGGATGAATGCGTTTCGCTGGGTCAGCAACCCAGCCGTCGTCGCAACCGTGAAAAGCACGAAGCCGAACTCGCCACCCTGGCCCAGCACGGTTGAGATCCGGATCGAATCGCTGTGCGGTGAACCGAACAGTCGGGTCAGTCCATAAATGACCAGCGCCTTCAGCCCGAAGAGGATCTAACGCACCAAACACCACAGTCATCCAGTGCTTCGCGATCAAGGGCCAGGCGACGCTCATTCCCACGGCGATGAACAGCAGACCCAGGAGCAGTCCGCGGAACGGCTCGATGTCGCTCTCCAACTGATGTTTGAACTCGCTCTCGGCGAGTAGGACGCCGGCGAGAAACGCTCCCATCGCCATCGACAGACCTGCCATCTGCATCGCCAGCGCAGCACCGATGACCACTAGGAGGGCCGCCGCAGTGAAGATCTCGTTGGCCCTTGTTGCAGCGATCAACCGAAAGAGCGGGCGGAGGCCGTAGTGGCCGACAACGATGACACCGCAGATCGCCCCAACAGCGATCAGCGCCTGGTTCAGAGGATCGCCCGTTCCGCTCTGCCAAGGCGAGAGGATCGCAACGAGCGCCAGCATGGGCACAATCGCCAGGTCTTGAAACAGTAGGATCGAGAACGCGCGGTCACCGTACGGCTTTGCCAGATCACCGCGCTCACGCAGAAACTGAACCGCAAAGGCGGTTGATGAGAGTGCCAACGCGCCGCCGATCACAACCGCGGACTGCCAGACGACCCACTGAGACCACCAGATCAGCCCGAACAATGCTGCAGCCGTCACGACCACCTGCAACAATCCGAGCCCGAAGATCTCGGATCGGAGCCGCCAGAGACGAGTTGGTTCGAGCTCTAGCCCGATCACAAAAAGCAGAAGCACCACGCCGAATTCGGCAAAGTGCAACACCGACTGTGTGTCTTCGATCAGTCCGAGACCGTAGGGTCCGATGATCGCGCCTGCGACCAGATAACCGACCACCGAGCCGAGCTTGAGGCGTTTGAAAATCGGAACGGTGATCACGGCCGCGCAAAGATAGGTTGCTGCGTCCACGAGGAATGGATCAAGCGAGGCGGTTGCGGCCATTCTGGCTCCCGAGTGCGATAACCCGATCGTGGCCGCGTCGCCCCTAAATCGCAAGAGTGCAGCGGGCGTTGACCGAGGCGGGGCAGGGGCTATAGAGGGCGCGACCACCGAAGGAGAGCCTGATGGCGCGCATTCTGATCACCTCGGCACTGCCGTATATCAACGGGATCAAGCATCTCGGGACGCTGATCGGCAGCCAGCTACCCTCGGATGCCTATGCGCGCTTCTGCCGCGCCCGGGGGGATGAGGTCATGCTGATCTGCGCAACCGATGAACACGGCACACCGGCCGAACTGGCGGCGGCCGCCGAAGGCATGCCCGTGGCAGACTATTGCGAGAAGTACTGGCGCATCCAGAAGGATCTGGCGGATGGATTCCGGCTTTCATTCGACTACTTCGGGCGATCGTCGAGCCCTCAGAACCATCGACTGACACAGCACTTTGCAGGGCGGCTGGCAGAGGCGGGCCTGGTCGAGGAGGTCACCGAGAGGCAGGTCTACAGTCATGCCGATGGGCGGTTCCTGCCGGATCGCTACATCATCGGCACGTGCCCCAACTGTGGCTATGACCGGGCGCGCGGTGATCAGTGCGAAAACTGCACGAAGCAGCTCGACCCGGTTGACCTCATCGATCCGCGTTCGGCGATATCGGGATCGAACAAGCTTGAGGTGCGCGAAACAAAACATCTCTATCTGCGCCAGTCCGCGCTCAGGGACCGATTGCGCTCCTGGATCGACAGCAAGACGGACTGGCCGGTGCTTTCGACCTCCATCGCGAGGAAATGGCTCGACGATGGCGAGGGCCTGCAAGACCGCGGCATCACCCGTGATCTGGACTGGGGTGTGCCGGTGAAACGCGGTGATGACGACTGGCCCGGGATGGAGGGCAAGGTCTTCTATGTCTGGTTCGACGCCCCCATCGAGTACATCTCGGCCACGGCAGAGTGGGCAGATGCCAACGGGCTGGAAGATGCGGCGTGGCACCGCTGGTGGCGCGAGGACAAGGGTGCAGACGACGTCCGCTATGTGCAGATCATGGGCAAGGACAACGTGCCTTTCCACACTCTGTCGTTCCCCGCCACCGTGATGGGGTGCAACCACGATGGCGCGGAGCCGTGGAAACTGGTCGACTTCATCAAGAGCTTTAACTGGTTGAATTACGAGGGCGGAAAGTTCTCGACCTCGGAGGGGCGCGGGGTCTTCATGGACAACGCGCTGGAGCTGTTGCCGTCGGACTACTGGCGCTGGTGGCTATTGTCGAACGCACCTGAAGGCTCGGATGCCGACTTTACCTGGGAGAGCTTTCAGTCAGGGGTGAACAAGGACCTCGCCGACGTGCTTGGAAACTTCGTGAGCCGGGTGACGAAATTCTGCCGCTCGAGGTTCGGCGAAGAGGTGCCCGAAGGCGACTACGGCGCGACCGAAACCGCGCTGACGGAAGAACTTCAGCGCCGGTTCGCGGCCTACACTCAGCACTGGGCGGACATCGAGATTCGCAAGGCTGCTGCCGAGCTCAGGGCCATCTGGGTTGCGGGCAACGAGTACCTGCAATCAGCCGAACCTTGGGCCGTGGTGAAGACAGACCCGGCGGCAGCGGGCACAACGATTCGCTTTGCCCTCAATCTGGTTCGGCTTTATGCGGTGCTGTCGCGTCCATTCATCCCGGATGCATCCGATCGGATGCTGTCAGCTCTGGGCGCGTCGGAGACGGCGGAGGACTGGCCCTCCGACGTCGCAACTGCCCTGCAAGCGCTGGCACCTGGGCATCCGTTTGTGGTCCCCGAGAATCTCTTCGACAAGATCACCGACGATGCCCGAGCGGACATGGCGGCCCGCTTCGCAGGTGCAGACAAGCCCGCCTGACAGCTCTGGCCGGGCACGCCGCGTCGACGTGGTGCAAGCGGCACAGTAGACCACGGTGCGCACATTGTTGCCGCCGCGTGTAGCGTGGCGGTGCGTCTGGGTGCGCCGCCGCTCTGGAAACCTGCCGCTGGATCGACTATGTCACAGCGATGTCGCATGCCACATTCACGGCCGAGATTGAGGACTGGCTGATCAGCAAGGCGCTGTTCGACCCGGACATCACGACGATGTTCGAGAAGCTCTGCGAGCGCCTTCACGCCTCGGGCATCCCGCTGGAGCGGGCCTCGCTGTCGTGGCCCACGCTTCATCCGCTGTTCCGGTCCGAGCAGGTCTTCTGGTGGCTCGGCAGAGGCACTGAGTTCCAACAGTACAATCACTCCAGCACTCGCAGCGATGCATGGCTTCGCAGTCCGCTTCATCATGTTCAGAAGCATGATCTCTCGAGCTTCCGACGCTCGTTGACGGGCCCGAGCGCGCTGCTTGATTTCGACGTGCTGGAAGATTTCCGAGATCAGGGTTTCACTGACTACTTGATCACGAGTTCGGGGTTTCGCATCGCCGATGTCGACACTTTCGAAGGCGGAAAGACCGGCTTCATCGCGAGCTGGGCGACCAAGCGCCGACAAGGGTTCAGCGACGACGATCTCGATGGCCTCAAGCGCATCCAGAAGGTGTTCGCGGTTGCCTGCAGGGCAGCAATCCAGAAACGAGTGATGACGAACCTGGCCACGGCCTATCTTGGAAAGACCGCAGGCAGGGAAGTGCTATCGGGTGACATCAAGCTTGGCGATGGTGCGCGTCTGCAGGCCGTCGTCTGGTACTCTGACCTGCGTGGCTCGACGCGGTTCTCCGACACCATGGACCCGGACAGCTATCTCGCACTGCTCAACCGATATTTCGAGTGTACCGCCGGGTCGGTCATCAAGCATGGCGGAGAAATCCTAAACTTTATCGGCGATGGTGTCCTCGCGATCTTCCCGATGGAGTCACAATGCCCCGTCCACGCGGCGGAGCAGGCCGAACGCGCAGTACGCGAAGCGCTGCAACAGCGCGCCGATGCCGAACGTGATGGCACTCCGGGTGGTGCGCCGCTGCGATTCGGGATCGGTCTGACTGTGGGCGAAGTCATGTTCGGCAACATAGGCGTGCCATCGCGTCTGGCGTTTTCGGGCATCGGCAAGGCCGTCAATACCGTGCAACGCATCGAGGCCGCAACCAAGACGCTGGGAAGTCCTGTGCTTGCGACCGCCGAGTTTGCATCGGCCGCGCCCGGCGCATGGAACCTCGTCGGAGATTTCGACATTCCCGATTTCGACCGGCGTCTCGAGGTCTATGGCCTGGATGTCGAGGCCCAGACCACCGGCACACGCCCCGCGACCCGTCAGGAGCCTGCCGAGTAGCTCCTCAGTGGGTTCCGGCTAGTCCCTCACATCCGCTCGAAAGCGAGTGCGATTCCTTGTCCGCCGCCGATGCACATGGTCACGAGTCCGCGCTTGCCGCCCGTTCGCTCGAGCTCGGCAAGGCATTTCAGCGCAATGATGGCTCCCGTAGCGCCGACCGGGTGTCCGAGAGCGATGGCACCGCCGTTCGGGTTCACCCTGTCTGTGTCTAAGCCGAGGCCCTTGTTGACGGCGCATGCCTGCGCGGCAAAGGCCTCGTTGGATTCGATCACGTCGAAATCGTCAGGACCCAGTCCGGTCTTCTCGAGCAGTTTCTGAACCGCCGGAATCGGGCCAAGCCCCATGACTTCGGGCCGGACGCCCGCATGGGCGTACCCCAGGAGCCGGGCCCGGGGTTTCAGTCCCCGACTGGCTGCCGAATCGGCATCGGCCAGCACCAAAGCAGCCGCGCCGTCATTGATACCCGAGGCATTGCCGGCAGTGACTGAGCCGTCTTTCTTGAAGGCTGGCCGCAACCTTGCCAGGTCGTCGGCGGTGGTCGCGGGTTTCGGGTGTTCGTCGCGATCAAAGACGATGTCGCCTTTGCGCGACCGGATCGTAACCGGCACGATTTGTCCGTCGAAATGTCCCGCATCCTGCGCGGCCCCGGCGCGTCGCTGGCTCTCAAGGGCAAATGCGTCCTGCTCTTCACGTGTGATCTGATGTTCGGCGGCGACATTCTCTGCTGTGACACCCATATGGCCTGTGCCGAAGGGGCAGTTCAAGGCGCCGATCATCATGTCGACGATCTTCGTGTCGCCCATCTTTTGCCCAAACCTTGCCGTCTGCACCGCGTGAGGTCCCCGGGACATGCTTTCCGCGCCGCCGGCCAAAGCGAAGTCCGCATCCCCCATGGCAACTGCCTGCACGCAGGAGACGATCGCCTGTGCGCCGGATCCGCACAGCCGGTTGACGTTCATTGCTGGTGTGGTTTCTGGGATCCCTGCATCGATCGACGCGACCCTGCTCAAATACATGTCCCGTGGCTCGGTGTTGATCACATGACCAAATACAACATGCCCGATGTCCGGGCCTTCGATGTTCGAGCGCTCCAGGGCGGCTTTCGCAACATGGGCGGCCAAGTCGATCGGTGTCGTCCCGGCGAGCGTGCCGCCAAAGGTCCCGATCGCAGTCCGCGCGCCATCGAGAACCACAATGTCACGGGTCATGAGTCGCTCTCCAACAGTGAAAACCGCCCTAGCGCTAGCACGCAATGACGCTGCGCATCAATGAAGCTGGCGGGTCTGAACGCCCGAAGCCGCAACGGTTGGGGCGTTGCTCAGCTCAGATCGCGGATCCAGACCTCGACGCGACGGTTGGCCGAGCGACCTTGCGGAGTGGTGTTGCAGCCAACCGGTGTGAGCTCTCCGAACCCACTGGTGCTGAGAGCGACCCCAGAAAGCGCTTCCGGCCCGGCGACATCAAGCAGGAGCTGCTCGACAGTGGCCGCCCGGGCTTCGGACAGAGCCTGATTGAGCGCGAACTGCCCCACTGAGTCAGTGAAACCAACCAGAAGCACTTCCTTGCCGTCATAGGCGCCGTTGGCGAGCGCGGCAGCGAAGGCCTCGGCTTCGCGCAAAGATTTCTGGGTCAGCGTGCCGCCACCTGCTGCAAAACGGAACGTGATCGACATGCGCTCGGCATCCTGCAACTGGCGAAGAAGCTGCTGCAGTGCTTCGATCTGGAGCTCATTTTCGCCCACGATCGCGTGGATCAGGCGTTCACCTTGGCCGGCCAGTGAAATGCGCTCGATCTCGTTGTTCACGAACCCGGTGTCGGCGATTATTCCCTGCGCCTCGCGGGTTTGCGCATACTCCACAAGCTGGCGTGCGTGCGCCGGTGCGCTGTCGCCAAGCGTGTAGAGATAGAGACGGCGGGACAGCGGGTACTCCTCGGCCTTCATCGCGAACGATGTCGGTTCGGTCAGCAAGCCGCAATCCTGACGAATGGCGAGGGACTTCGTTGCACGTTGGCTCGACAACGACGTGACACCAATGCCTGCCGGGTCATTTGAGACGATGTCGGAGACTTCGGCGTTGCTGTTGGCAAGGCGTGCACTTGGCGACAGATCGACGTTGAAGGGCGCGAGCACAAGCGAGCCGAAGGTCTGAAGCGTGCTGGAGTCCTCTCCGCGACTATAGACATTGATCGGGTCGTCCGTGCCGCCGAGCTCCGACCAGCGGGTGATCTGGCCGCTGAATACCGCGGCAAGATCGCTCATGGAGATCGAACGGATCGGATTGCTCTGGTGCACGACAACAACCAGCGCATCGAGGCCCAGCACGTGCTCATTCGGCGTATCGCGCAGATCTTCGAACCCCGCGCGCGCCAGCACATCCATGTCGCGATCACGCGCCCGCCGTGCAGACATTCCGATCGCGGCATTGCCGAGCGCCAATCCGTCGTAGGAAGAGGTTGAACCACGTGAGCTGAGCCTGATGGCGGCCATCTCGCGGCCGTCCTCGTGGATCACCCGGAGCGTACGATCAAGCGGGTCCTGCCCGACTTCGCTGATAAGGCGCGCCTCAAGCGAATCGGAGTATCCCTCGATGAGGGCCGGCATGAGTTCAGCGCCGATCGTGATCGAACCCTCGATTCCGAACTCTGCTCCGAAGAGCTGATTCTGCGGACAAGCATCGCCCTCGCAGGTGACGATCGAACCATCGACGGTAATCACCCCGAGAGCGGTTTCGATCGTGAATGTTGATCCGTCAAAATTCTGAAGCACGCCACGGAGTTGCGTGAAGCCATCGTAGGATTTCAACGTCACGATTTCTTGCGTCTGTGCATAGGACGAAAGCGGCATCGCCAATGCCAACGTCGTCGCGCAGACCGACAAAGCAGCTCGAATTCTCATCTCTGTGCCACCCCCACTTAGGCTTGAGACTCGAAAGTTGTTTAACGGATTAGCCTACCGCTCGACAACTACTAGATCTTCTACCGCGCCGGAGATCAAGCGATTGTCGCCTATTTCTTCCGGCACCAGTTCACACGCAAGCGCCGCCAGCCGCCGTGTCGTCGGACGTTCAAGTTGCCCGTTCTCGGCTCGGATGATGCTGAATTCGGGCGCTGCATAACGGCCTGAGCCGCATGTTTCGATCAGGCGGTCACGATTGCGGCTTGCGAAATCGATCATCAGGCGGACGATCCCGGATTTGCCGCCACGCTTGTGCCAATGCGTATATATCTGGGCGTTCTGGCCGACACCGGCATAGGCGCGGTAGGTCCGGAGATAGCCACCGCCTGCGCGGCGCACCGCGTCAAAGTCGCGTGGATTCTCGGGATTGACGTGGTCCTGTGATCCCGAACCAGCGCCAAACTCGAGAGCATTTAGCTCAAGCGCGACGGGCATGCCCCAGACCAGAGCGATGCGTGACACGCGGTCTGCATCCTTAAATGGCAAGTCGAAGTCGAGCTTCTCGCCACCATTGAATGTAATTTGTGCGGCAGCGCTGGGATCGAAGCCCAGTGCCAACAAAGCACCTTTGCCCTCCCGGTCGAGGGGAATGGCAAGATTGAGCCCGGAGTAGGTCAGCTCCGCCGAAGTGTTCGCGTGGCATGGCGCAGTGACATAAATTTCGGTCTCTGCGGCGCGTTTGACGTTCAGCGTCATCGACGGCGGTTGGACGCAGGATGCATCGGGCGGCGTGAGCGCTGCGAGACGTTCGCCCGCTTCGGACTCGGTGAGGGCTTCAGGAGTATCCACCAGAGGAACCGACTGTGAACCCTCGTTCGGTGCGAGACTGATCGTGATGTCGCGGCTGGTGACCCGGATCGGCTCGGGCTCTGACGGGGTGCCTTGCGACGGTGGTGGAGGCGGCGGTGTCTCCGCACTGTCGGTCGGGGCCAATGCGAGGGTCTGATCTGGAACCGGGGTCTGCTCGGTTGCGCCACCCGGCGTGACCAAGGCCACTTCAGCATCCTGCTCAGGCGTCAGTGTCGGCGGCGTGCCAGATCCCGGGCTGGCAGGCAGTGTGCCACCGAGGTCGCTCAAACGCGGACGTGCGGGAGCGACAGTTGCAGGTTCGGGGCGCTCGACCACGCTCGCAGAAAACTCTCCAAACGAAACCGGCTGGTCGTTGGTGCTCGGTGCACCGCCGTCACTGGCCAGTCCAGCCGTACGGATGCCGCCATCGCTGTCGCCCTCAACCGTTGGTGCAGACGGTCGTCCAGGTACGGCACCGAGCGGTGCGCGGGTTTCGATCCCGACCGGAGGCGCCGAAGCCGTCACTTCCAAACTTCCGTTGGGCGTTGCGCCAGTGTCTAGAGATACAAGCGCTTCTCCCTCGTCGTCTGGTGTCGGCACGGTGCCGAGGGGCTCGCCGGTCGACTGCGACGTCGCCGCGAGTCTTTCAGGGGTGGAAGTGTCGGCCCCGGGTGCGGAGGGCGCGGTCGTGCTCGGCAAGTCAGCCGATGTGTCATCGTCGCTGACCGACTCCCGCGCCAAATCTCCAACCGGCAGGCCGCCAGGATCACCGTCGCGGGTACTCTCAGATGCACCGCCCGGCGCCAGGGCATCGTCGCGCGACCGGTCGATCGCTGCTTCGGGAGTTGGTCCAGTCAGCAAATTGCTTGCCAGAGTCGGGAAGTTTGTCGGAACCGGTTCCACGGAAGACGCGGCCGTGCTCTCCGCCGGAGCGGGTTGGGACGCGGCGATTGCCGTGTCATTCGGCTCTGATGCCGTGGGTTCGTCATCAGTGCCTGCAATTTCCTCATAGGATGACGCATAGTCGCTTGCCGGTACCTGCGGCTCGACAGGCGGATAGAACTCCGCATCTGCATCGTTAGCAATGTCGTAGTCATCACTGAGTGGATTCGCCGAGGCGGACGGAGCGGCACCTTGCACCGCGGCGCTGGTTGCAGGTGTGCCAGTTGCGGTCGTGGCGACATTCAGATCGGTTGTCTCGCTGACATCAGCTGTGATCGGCGCTGCGGCAATCACATCCTCAACTTCGGGCGGCACATAGGTCAGGTTGACGCGAACGGTGCCGGGCTCGGCAATTTCCTCTTCCTTGATGCTGTAGCGCAGCGTTTGTTCTGCGGCGCATCCGGCTGTCGGCAGATACTGCAGCGTTCCGTCCTGGATGAATACCTGCCCGCAGTCCGGACCATCGACGATGACGAGCATGTCGCGGTGTCTGCGGGTCACCCCGGTGTCGTTCGCCAGCACATCGATCTGAAGCAATGTGGGATCTGCCGTGCTGACCGCGTCCTCGACCAGCACGATCTCGACCGGTTCCGCGCCGAACATCTCAGCAATCCCGTCTGCGCGCTGGATAATGGTGCCGACTGCGATCAGCAGCACAATTCCGCTCAGGATTGAGATCATCGAGTCGTCTTTAAACACCCGACCTGCCTTCTATTCCGAATGTTTCGACCGACAAAGTAAACCGATACACGATCAGCGACACGCAAATCGGGCCACGACACCTTCGTAAGGCAGATTCAGTTAGAGATAACATAATATCCTGAACCCCCTGCAGCTTCCGCCCATAGAAGTGAACGATAACTGCAACCCACGGTTCCTTCGTAACGCCGCGGATTGAAAATTTCAAACATTGCCGGGCACAACTTTCTGGTTGTGACTGACGCGGGCCCGCTGTTTGCAACAAGGTTGCGCGTGCGATGCGTCCGCAGCATCCGCGGTCAGGCTGAATCTCACCAGGCCTTCGATGGCGGGTTTGTCAGCAGACCCGTCGAGACCATGGCTGTTCGCAGTGCTCAACAGTGCCCGACATTGATCTCCCGTCGCCTCGCCGAGAAGCTCAATGCGAATCCGTCCCGAGACACCGCGCAACGTCAGCATGAGGCTCTGGCGCTTGCGGTCGATCGGGTAGAGGTTCACACCCAGATCTCCCCAGAAGCAGGCGATCTGATCTGCCAGGCGCATGGCGGCGTTTCGTTTGCATCCCGCGAAGATCAGTCGTTCGCCCAACCAGGCTCGGACCCGTTCCGCATCCGCTTCGGTGGTGCTCAGAACCAGGGTCTCACGCATGTCTACCTCCACAGGAACTCGATTTACTGCTACTGACGCATTGACATGCAGGAAGTCTGTGCCCGGCATTTGTTCGGACTTTGGCAAAATTCCGGACAAATGTGTTTGTTAACTGTAATTTGACACGATTGCGCATCCTTATGATTGCACCTGCGCGCGGGACGCGTATCTTCAGGCGAGCCGAGAGCTTGCATGCAGTCAATCCAGTGATCCGCATCGGATGAGCGATATCTCCGGAGCGCGCCCGCCGCGAAACCTGATCTTCGTCTGCGACGGGACGCTGTCCTCGATCACGGCAGGCGAGGAGACCAATGCCGGTCAGCTCTATCGGCTTCTTTCCGAGCGGGGGCAGGACGCGCGCCAGCGCTATGAGTATGATCGCGGCGTGCAGGGTACCGGCTGGCGACGCTGGTTGAACGCCGCCTCGGGTCTGGGGGTGAACCTCTCAATATGTCGCGGATATGCCTTCCTTGCGACGCACTACCGGCCGGGCGATCGCATTTTCCTGTTCGGCTATTCGCGGGGTGCGTATGCCGTGCGCTCGCTGGCAGGCATGATCGGCGGGATCGGTCTTCTGCGCCGGAACTATGCAACCGCGCGCCACGTGAACCTCGCCTTTCGGTTCTATGAGATCGACTCGCAGTCCAACGCCCGGCGCGAGTTTACCAAGCGCCGCTGCTACGCTCAGGTGCCGATCGAGATGCTCGGCGTCTGGGACACCGTCAAATCGCTCGGCCTGCCATATCCTTTGATCAACCGACTGGCGCCTATGGCGACTGAGTTCCACGACCATCAGCTGGCCGATCACATCGCGCACGGCTACCACGCCCTTGCAATCGACGAGGACCGTCAGTCTTTCCGGCCGATCCTCTGGCGTCAAAGCCCGCATTGGGAAGGCCGGCTCGAGCAAGTCTGGTTTCCCGGGGCGCATGCGGATGTCGGAGGAGATGTGCGTGCCCTCGGTGCGGCAAGACCGCTCGGCAATGTCTCGTTCAACTGGATGCTGCGGCGTGCCGCTCGTCATGGGATCATGCTGCCTGATGATTGGGACCAGCGCTATCCCGAGGATCCCTGCGCACCGCTGATCGGCAGTCGGCGCGGGGTCGGGCGCTTCTTCATCTTGCGTGAAAACCGGCGGTTGGGTGGGGCTGATGGGGAGACGCTGCATCTCAGTGTACGCGAGCGGATGCAGGGCGTCCCACGCTACCGTCCCCGAACCGAGCTCGGCGCTGCAAACGAAAACAGCGCAGCCACAGCCCGCCAGTCGCTCCGTATCACGCGGACCTGAAGCTCAATAGGGTTGTTTCCTGTTCCACTAGCGCCTGAGGAAGAGGCAAAAGCTGCGGTCAGGGGCAACCGCTCCCCAAAGTACGGATCATGTTCCGCATCCTGATCATCGGGTAACCCTCGGCAGTCCGTCGTTTGTGGCGAGTTTCATGGACGGGCTCCACACCCGGCTTGCATCGCGCCTTTGCCTGCGCGATCACGTTGGCAATCATCGTCCCTTGCCAGAGGCGCCATGTCCGACGCTCCCATTGTCCGCGAAGCAAACAGCGATGACGACGAACCGGTCGCCGGCCTCCTTGAGGCGGCCTTCGGTCGACCGGATGAAGCGCGACTGGTGACAGCACTCGCATCCGGTGGCGATCTTGCATGTGTTCATGTCGCTGAGTGGCAGACCCAAATCGTGGGTGTCTCGGTCCTCAGCGCGCTCAAGAGCCCGGGACGTGCGCTCGCGCTCGGCCCGCTTGCCGTGGCCGAGACCGCACGCAACCGGAGGATTGGCCACCGCTTGGGCACGGCCTCCCTCGACTGGGCGGAGAAAGAGGGTTGGCACGCCGTCTTCGTGCTTGGCAAACCCGCGACCTATCAGCGGATGGGCTTCTCGCAAGAGGCGGCGGCGCCTTTCGAAACCGTGTACCCTGCGGAGTTTATGCTTGCCCGAGAGCTCAAGCCTGGCGCTCTGGCGGAGGCCGATCAGAGGCTGCGCTATGCTCCGGCTTTCGCGACGTTGAGCTGAGGGTATGCCGCAAACGGCCTCTTTGGGCAGTTCCCGGATATGACGGGATATCTCACCGCCAATGGAACACCCGGACGCCACGCACCAAGCCTGTATGCGGCGACTGCAGGCCCACTACCCGAGCACCCGCCGCTCATGGGCCATGTCACGGCGGATGTCTGTGTGGTGGGCGGCGGTTTTGCCGGCCTCTCGGCGGCATTGCATCTGGCGGAACGAGGTCTCGATGTGGCCCTGGTCGAGGCACACAGGGTCGGCTGGGGCGCATCGGGGCGCAATGGCGGACAGTTGGGGTCGGGACCGCGTGCGGACATCCGGCACATCGAACGGATGGCGGATGCCGATGATGCCGCGAAGATCTGGGACATCGCGATGGCCGCGAACCGATTGGTCCGCGATCTGGTGGCAACGCACAACATCGATTGCGAGCTGACGGACGGCTACCTCGACTGCGGCAGCTCCGCCGAAGATGCAGAGGACCTTCACCGGTTCGCCGAGCACTGCACCCAGCGCTACGGCCATCCTTCGATCCGCCCCGTCTCGCGATCTGAAATGGCCGACTTTCTGGGCACGGAGCACTATCACGGCGGTGCGCTTGACGGTGTTGCGGCGCATCTGCATCCACTGCGCCTTGCCCTGGGTCTTGCCCGTGTATGCGTTCGGTCCGGCGTTCGCATCTTCGAGCGAAGCCCGGTCATGCGGCTCACCCCGACGGGGCTGGAGACCTGTCGCGGCACGGTGCGGGCAGAGAGCCGCATTCTCGCCTGCAACGGATACATTGATGGGCTTGGAGCTAAGCCGGCGAAAGTGCTGCCTCTTAACGCCTTCATTGCAGCAACCGAACCGCTGGGTGAGGTGCGGGCGCGTCAGATCATTCGTGACAATGTTGCCGCCTGCGACACGCTGAATGTTCTGAACTATTTCCGTCTGAGCGCAGATCACCGGATGATCTGGGGTGGGGGAGAGAGTGCGAAGCGCCGCTTCCCCGACAACATTGCCGGCGTGGTGCGGCCACGGATGCTAGCGGTTTTCCCGCAGCTGGAAGACGTGGCGATCGAGTATGCCTGGGGCGGTACGCTCGGGATAACAGCGACCCGCATGCCGGTGTTTCAGAGGACCGGGCCCCGAGTGCTGTCGATCGGCGGCTGGTCCGGCTCCGGCGTCCACATGGCGACCATGGGTGGTAAGATTGCAGCAGACCTGATCGCTGGTGAGAGCGCTGCGTGGGAAGTCCTGTCGCGCCAGCGGGCGCCCGCATTGCCATCCGAGCATCTTCGCGTGCCGCTGTTGTCAATGGCGCTCGCCTGGTACCGGCTGCGCGATCGGCTCTAGATCACATTTGCACCAATGCCCCTCCCGCTGGAGGGCGCATGACTGGCCACGCCTCATTGGCTCCAGCATGCTCGCGAGGAGACTACTCGAGAGATACCTTGACCTGTGCGCCGCCCCAGCCATGGACGCTGTCGTGGGACTCGACCGTCACCGTGTCGATCCCATCGGGTACGACCACGCCGGAGAGCGAGCGCGTGAAGGGTTGTTCATTGACGTGCGGATGATAGAGCGTCCGCGTGCCGTAAACGGTGCCGTCTGGGCCAACCACGCGCCACGCGTCCGCATAGTGCTCCCATCCCTCATCCGCGTGCTGGACCGTGACGTCAAAGCGCCAGCCATCGCCGGACTTGGTGGCCTTTGCCTCGATCACGTCTGCAGGACCCGCCAAAGCGTTGCCCGCGAGGGCCGCAATCAGCAACGCTGCTGAGCTTCGCGCAATCATGTCGTGACCCTCCTGAGGTCTACAGCTTGGTTAACCCGACCTTAACCTCGGTCCCGCAGGTCTTGACAACCCGAAAACAGCGAGGCTCGCACTGCTGTGATCACGCGCTCGCACACCGTTACGTTCCTCGGCGTCGAGGCAAAGCTGGTTGAAGTCGAGTGCGCTCTTGCGCCGGGCCTGCCAGCATTCAATCTTGTCGGGCTGCCCGACAAGGCCGTCTCGGAATCGAAAGAGCGCGTGCGTTCCGCACTGAATGCAATCGGGCTTGCGCTACCGCCGCAGCGCATCACCATCAACCTATCGCCGGCCGATCTTCCCAAGGCGGGCTCGCACTATGATCTGCCGATCGCGCTTGCGCTGATGGCGGCGCTCGATCTGATCCCGGCCGAAGAAGTGGACGGTCACGTCGCGATGGGTGAGCTTTCGCTCGATGGCTCGCTTCGGCCGGTGGGTGGCGTACTGCCAGCGGCAGTTGCCGCAGCGGCGGCCGACAAGGGGTTGATTTGTCCCGAGGCATGCGGCTGCGAGGCTGCCTGGGTTGGGGCCGCCGAGATCGTCGCACCGGCAAGCCTGATCGCGCTCGTGAACCATTTTGCCGGTCACGCCCCTCTGATGAGCCCTGAACCGGGACCGGTCTCGGTCCGTCGCAACGCTGCCGATCTGGTCGACATCAAGGGACAGGAGACAGCACGACGGGCACTGGAAGTCGCGGCTGCGGGCAACCATCACATCCTGATGATCGGCGAACCCGGTGCGGGCAAGTCCATGCTTGCGCGCAGGCTTACCGGGATCATGCCACGGCTGACGCCGGAAGAAGCGCTCGAGACATCGATGATCCGCTCGCTCGCGGATGTCACCACCGACGGATCGATCTGCCGCGAGAGGCCCTACCGCGATCCGCATCATTCCGCCTCGATGGCGGCGATGATCGGTGGCGGCAAGAATGCGAAGCCCGGCGAGATCAGCCTCGCTCATCGCGGTGTGCTGTTCCTGGACGAACTGCCGGAGTTCTCACGACAGGTGCTGGAAGCGCTCAGGCAACCGATCGAGACGGGTGAGGCGATCGTGGCGCGGGCGACCGCACATGTGACCTATCCGGCGCGCTTCCTCCTCGCTGCCGCCATGAACCCGTGCCGATGCGGATTTCTGGCAGATGCCTCGCGGGCATGTTCGCGCGCGCCACGCTGCGGCGCCGACTACCAGAGCCGTATCTCCGGGCCGCTGATGGATCGCTTCGACATCCGCATCGAAGTCCCCCCGGTTTCGGCTGACGTGATGGCGCTGCCCAAGCATGGCGAGAGCTCGGCCGCAGTCGGACGCCGGGTTGGCGAAGCGCGTCACGCGCAATTGGATCGCGATCCTGCTGCGAGATGCACCAATGCCGAGCTCGAGGGTGAGCTGCTGGAGCGTGTCGCCTCCCCGGACGACCCCGGCCGTCAGTTCCTGCAAGCCGCTGCCGAACGCTTCCGGTTCACCGCGCGCGGCTACCACCGGGTGTTGCGCTTGGCCCGTACGCTTGCCGATCTCGAAGGTTCGACAGCCGTGCGAAAGGTCCACGTGGCCGAAGCCGTGAGCTACCGCCGTCTGGGCTAAGCCCTTTTCCAAAGTGTGACAATCCTCACCGCCTGAACCGTCGGGACGATGCTGCAATGCGCACCGCGGCCCGGCGGGCGCGGATTGTTTGGTGAATTCAAGTGATGGGTGCCAATCCGGCCCGATCTGCAATGGAAAGGAATTTCAATGGCTTTGCAGCAGGAAGAGGTCTTTCCACTTGACGACTTTCTCGATGATGCCGGTGGTGTGGCATTAGGGGCTGGTGCGGCGCTCGGCGGTGCCGGCATGGTCACCGGCGCAACCACGGGGTGGACCGGTATTGGCGGAATCGCAGGCGCCGCGATGGCCGGAGCCGGGGCCGGGTTGGCGGCCGCGGGCGCCGGGTTCAAGGGCGCGGGTTTCGTGGTGCGATACATCTTTGCCGATCCGCCGCGGTCAAACTACCGGACGCCGGCATATTGCGGCACTGCGAGCATCGCCGAGCTCGACGAAATGGCCTATGCGATGTGCGGCGGTGCGATCGACCCTGACTGTTCGGTCGGCGTCGCGGCCGCCGATGCGATGCTGGTTGCCACGGCAAATCACCTGGCCGCGATCGAATACCGCGAAGGGGCACGGATTGACGGCTCCGAGGCGCATGTGAAGAGATTCGATGCCGACGTTTCCACCACCTCGCGCGTGATGGCGGAAGCCCTGCGCTCGGGCACGCGCCATGTGTTTGGCATGCATACCCGTGTGCGCTCCAAGCTCGAGGTGGCCGGAGTCACGCTGGGCGATCTTCAGCGTGTGATCGATGAAAACCCGGAGACCGTTTCTTCTGCGATGGCCGGGATGCAACTGGTCTGGGCGGACCACCTGAGGCGGCGCTGCTCGGATCTGCCCTGGCTCGATGCGTTGAAGGTCGGCGGCCGGGTGCGAACCAACGGTGTCGCGGACTTGTTTGCAGATCAGAGCGACACGCTCCGGCGAATCGATGCCGCAGCCGACTCCATGGTTCGGTGATCTCTGGCGCCCCGGTGGCACCCAGGGGCTTCAGCGGGGCAGAGCGGCGCTTCGCGCCGGCCTGGCACACGCGGGAAACGCACAACGATCTCCATCGGGGTCGCCATCTCTGCCCGCATACTCTTTCCAGCACGTCCAAGTTCGGGTACACGGCCCCGTCCCGAGCCGGGGACTGACCACAAGGAATGGAGAGATGGGTTACCGAGTCGCCGTCGCGGGCGCCACCGGAAACGTGGGCCGCGAAATGCTGAACATCCTGGCCGAGCGGGAGTTTCCCGCAGACGAGGTCATCGCACTTGCCTCGCGCAGGTCTTTGGGAACGGAATGCGGATTTGGCGACAAGACATTGAAGACGAAGGACATCGACACGTTCGAGTTCGAGGGCACGGACATCGCACTCTTCGCCATCGGGTCGGGGCCCACGAAAACATACGCACCACGTGCGGCAAAAGCCGGTTGCGTGGTGATCGACAATTCCTCGCTGTACCGCTACGAGCCCGACATTCCGCTCATCGTGCCGGAGGTCAATCCGGACGAGATCGAAAAGTTCAGCCGACGCAACATCATTGCCAACCCAAACTGCTCCACCGCGCAGATGGTGGTGGCACTGAAACCGCTCCACGACCGGGCGCCGATCAAGCGGGTGGTGGTCTCGACCTACCAGTCGACCTCGGGCGCTGGAAAGGACGGGATGGATGAGCTCTGGAATCAGACCAAGGGGCTTTTCGTTCCGGGTCAGGAGGTTAAGCCCGAGAAGTTCCAGAAACAGATCGCGTTCAACGTCATCCCGCAGATTGACGTCTTCATGGATGACGGGTCGTGCAAGGAAGAATGGAAGATGGTGGTCGAGACGAAGAAAATCGTCGACCCCAAGATCAAGGTCCACGCAACATGTGTCCGCGTGCCCACCTTCGTCGGCCATGCAGAGTCAGTTAACATCGAGTTCGAAGAACCGTTGCCTGCAGAAGAGGCCCGCGAGATCCTGCGCACCGCGCCAGGCATCGTTGTGGTCGATGAGCGCACCGATGGAGGCTATGTCACGCCAGTCGAGTGTGTGGGCGAGTATGCGACATACATCAGTCGCTTACGGGATGATCCTACGGTGGACAATGCAATCTCGCTTTGGTGTGTCTCGGACAATCTGCGCAAGGGCGCGGCGCTGAACGCCGTGCAGATTGCCGAGCTTCTGGGGCGTCGCTGCCTGAAGAAGGGCTGATAACGCCCAAGGGTGTATCAGAAAATCCAGTAGCGAAAAAGCGCGCCCGCGATCAGTACGGAGACGCCGAGCACCGGCAAAGCGACCCAGCTCGGCGTCATCTTGGGCTGGGTCGTCGCCTCCTCAACGCTCGTCCGGCCGGTAACCATTGGCCTGACAAGGTTTTGACGTTTGCGCACGGCGTAGAACAGGATCGCGCACAGATGCAGGGCGATCAGGGCATAAACGATGTTTGAGAGAAGGTGGTGGCGCGCCGTCATGGTGTCCGACGTGGATTTGCCGATTGCGCCTGACCATGGTCCGTCGAACAGCACGTCGTCATTGGCGACCAGCCCCGTTCCGATCTGCACCGCAAAGAGCACAAGCATCGCAATCACCGACAGTGCGCCGAGCGGGTTGTGACCCAGGCGTGCCGCGCCGCGTCCGCTGAGATAAGCTATGACTGCGCCGGGGCCTTTCACGAATTCGGCGAACCGCGAAGGTGCGGAGCCGACGACACCCCAGATCAACCGGAAGATCAGCAATGCGCAGGCAGCGAACGCAAAGCTCTCGTGGCGCTCCATTTCCTCGATCTGGACGGAGATGATGGCACCGGCCACCGAAAAGGCGAACGCCCAGTGAAAGAGCCGCGTTGGCAAATCCCAGACCGTCACCGTGCGCATTGGCGTCACCCTCACATTGGTGCGATTCCCCGCGCGGGAGTATGGACGTGAAGTCCCTGCGTGGCGATATGAAACCAGGGAATATGAAGTGTGAGCAGGCTGGGCATTCTGGCCTTGGTCACAAGGTGTACGGTGCCGGGGTTCCGCAGCGAGCCAAATCCGGCCTCAAGCGCGAGCGCCACCCGGACTGCGGCTCCGTCGCAGAGGGTCACGGTGGCGCGCTCACAGCCCGGGCACGGATATCGGGTCGGGGGCTGATGACGCTGGTTCGGTGTTTGATCAGACAGCTCGGGAGAGGGTCGGTTCGCGACGCTGTCCCGGCATCCACGTGCGTTGGTGCATCTCGGCGGCAGAGGAACTGGCTCGATCGATCCCGCTTGTCGATGCCTGCGTTGGCTGCTCGGTTGTGCTCAGAAGCGCTCGTCGCGGACCACTTCGCAATCACTGATCGCGATGATCCCGATCTGCCTGCTGACCAGCGAATACAGCCGGTCGAACAGCGGTGCGAGCCGCGCATCGTCGATGATCATGATGAGGGCGACCATCCTGCCCGCATCGCCGACCTGGCCCTCGCGGGACCAGATGCGCCCCGAGTCACCGCTGCCTGCCAATGCTGGCAGAACCGTATAGCCCGAGACCTCGTGATCCTGCAGAAAGCGCAAAACCCGATTGAGGGCAGGCGCTTCGACGATGATTTCGACACGCTTCTTCCGATAGGTCTGCATGGCTCAACCTCCAATGAGCGCATTCGCCAGCGCGATGTAGAGCGGGATCCCGATCACCAGATTGAACGGGAACGTCACCCCGAGCGACAAGGTCAGATAGATCGACGGATTGGCTTCGGGCAAGGCCACGCGCATGGCGGCCGGCACGGCGATGTAGGAGGCCGAGGCGGAGAGCGTGGCGAGCAGAGCAACCCCGCCCGGGCTCAGCCCGATCAGCGCCCCTGTAAGCCCACCGAGTGCGCCGCCGACCACGGGCATCACGAGGCCAAATCCGACCAGTGGCGGTGTGAGGTTGTGCGCGCTGTTGCGCATGCCCCGGCCGGCAACAAGACCCATGTCGAGCAGGAAGAGGCAAAGCACGCCCTTGAATGGATCGCTGATCAGGCCCGAGACTTCGGCCAAACCGGCGGGTCCTGTGACCCAGCCGATAACGAATGCGCCCGTGAGCATCACGATCGAGCCGTTCAGCGCAATCTCCCGCATCAGCCCGCCCTCGGCCTCGGTTGTCGGGCGTTCGGCAATCACTGAGCGCGCGAGCCAGAGTGCCACCAGGATTGCGGGCGTCTCCATGATCGCGGCCACGGCAACCATGTAGCCTTCGTGCTCAAGCCCGCGGCTCGTCAACGCGGAGGTGGCGGCGACGAACGTCACGATCGAGATCGAGCCATAGTGCGCTGCCACGGCGGCGGCATCGACGAGGCTCAGCCGCGTGATGGCCCTCAATGCGGTGAATGCGATGTAGGGGATCAGCGCGGACAGGATCGCTCCGGCAACGAGCGTCAGGCCGAGCGTGACGTCAATGCCGTGTTCGGCCACGCCCGCCCCGCCCTTGAAGCCGATTGCGAACAGCAGGTAGAGCGAAAGGGTCTTCGCCGCTGCCTCGGGAAACGAGAGGTCCGAGCGTGCAAGCGCCGCAGCGAAGCCGAGCGCGAAGAACAAGACCATCGGAGAGATCAGGTTCGCCCCGGCAAGCGCAAAGATGTCGGACATGGTGCCTTACTTTTGATGTTGGAGGACAGAAATGGTGTCACCCGCCGCACTTCAAGTGGCGCGCACGTGCAAACGCAAAGTGTCGCAGGACCGATTGCCGTGGCGTCTCGACTGGCATAGAGGTCCTGCGATGGACAGGGAGGACACGGCATGGCGGATATGCGTGTTATCGAGATGGCGGGCAGTGGCGGCGCAGACGTGCTGGTCGAGAGCCGGCGCCCAAGACCTGAACCCGGCAGCACCGAGGTGCTGGTCAAGGTGACCGCGGCGGGGGTCAACGGACCCGACCTGAAGCAGCGGGCGGGAAACTATCCGCCGCCACCCGGTGCGTCAGACCTGCTGGGGCTTGAGGTCTCGGGAGAAGTCGTGGCCACTGGATCTGACGTGACCGGCTGGAAGGCGGGCGACCGCATATGCGCGCTGACGAACGGCGGCGGTTACGCGGAGTATGTTGCAGTCGAAGCCGGTCATTGTCTGCCGGTCCCCGAGGGCGTCGATCCCGTTGATGCCGGCGGGTTGTGTGAGACCTTCTTCACCGTCTGGTCGAACGTGTTTCATGGTCATGAAGTGCCGAATGGAAGCCTGTTCCTGGTCCACGGCGGAAGCGGCGGCATCGGTTCGACCGCCGTGCAGCTCGGTGCCGCGTTCGGGCTTCGCGTCTTCACAACCGTCGGAAGCGCAGACGCCCAAGCGTTCTGCACGGGTCTCGGTGCAGAGCGGGCGATCAGTTACCGTGACGAAGACTTCGTCGATATCGTGCGAGAGGCTGGCGGCGCGGACTTGATCCTGGATTTCCTCGGCGGCGACTATCTTGCGCGCAACATCAAGGCCACGCGGCACGACGCCAGGATCATTCAACTCGCCTTCGACCGGGGGGCGAAAGTCGAGGTCAATCTGATGCCGATCATGCTCAAGCGTCTGACCTATACGGGAGCGACGCTGCGATCGCGTCCCTCCGCCTTCAAAACCGCGGTCGCCAGCGACTTGCGCGAACGTGTCTGGCCGCTGTTTGCGGCGGGCAAGCTGCGTGCGGTGACCCAGCAGGTCTATCCATTCGCGGAGGTTCGCGCTGCACACCAGGCAATGGAAGCAGGCGGGCTTCGTGGAAAGCTGTTGCTGGTGCCCTGAAGACTGCGCGACGAAGCCCGGAAACCGATGCGGCCCTGAAGGTTGCGAACGACAGAAACCGCCTGCTGTCGTAGTTCTAACGTAAACGTCAACTTTTGGCATCTGGCGGTGTGTTGCAGCTCCGTCTTCGCTCCCCATCTGACGGCCATAGGACGCACGAACGTCACCCTGACGCCAGAGATGGAGACCTGACATGACCCGCACGATCGCAACACTTCTCGTCGCCGCCACCGCTCTGACCGGCACCGCGGCATTCGCCCAAGGTGGTGACAACGCCGTCGCCCAATCTCGCGCGAAACTGAAGGCCGAGTGGTCCAAGCTTGATCGCGATGGTGCGCAGCAGGATCCGATCTCCGCACTGATCGAGCTGCTGTTGCCGAGCACCGAGACCGCCGAGGCAGAGACCAAGAAAAAGGCAAGCAACTGACAATGAAGGCCGCCGCCCCTGCCGAGCGGCGCTAAAAATCTCACCCATTGCCGCGGCAGAGAGGCTTCTCCTGCCGCGGCTTCGCGTGTAGGTCCCTCAGATACGTGAGCAGGGATACCTAACAACGCGATGACCGCCCCGACCGGCGTGACGCCTTCCATGGCACAGTTCTTCGAGATCAAGGAGGCGCATCCGGACGCGCTCCTGTTCTTCCAGATGGGCGATTTCTACGAGTTGTTCTTCGACGATGCGGTGTCCGCCGCCGCTGCCCTCGACATCGCACTCACCAAACGCGGCAAGCATCTCGGCGCGGATATCCAGATGTGCGGTGTGCCGGTGCATGCAGCGAACGGATATCTTCTGACCCTGATCCGCAAGGGCTTTCGCGTGGCGATTTGCGAGCAGGTCGAGGCTCCCTCCGAAGCCAAAAAGCGCGGGTCAAAAGCGGTTGTGAAGCGTGCGGTCACCCGCGTCGTGACTCCGGGCACTCTCACCGAAGAATCTCTGCTGGACGCGCGGCGGCACAACTTTCTTGCGGCGTGGGCAGAGGTTAGGGGCGAGGGGGCGCTTGCGTGGGCGGATGTCTCGACCGGTGATCTGGCGGTTGTGCCCGGCGCGCGCAGTGCGCTCGGCCCGCTCCTGGCACGCATCGCCCCGCGTGAGGTGCTGGTGCTCGATCAGATCGAGGAGGACGTGGCGCTTTCTGCTCAGATCGAGGAGGCGGGCGCGGTCGCAACCCGGCTGGGGTCTGCGAGCTTCGATTCGACGGCAGCAAACGGGCGCCTGTGCACGATGTTCAGAGTTGCGGCTCTGGATGCCTTCGGGGCCTTCGAACGGGCTGAGCTTTCGGCGCTCGGGGCGCTGGTGGACTACCTCGAGATCACCCAGAAGGGGCAACTGCCCCTGCTGAAGCCTCCGGCGCGCGAACCTGCCGAGGGCGTGATGCGCATCGACGCCGCCACGCGGCGCAATCTCGAGCTCGTTCAGGCTATGTCGGGCGGGCGCGACAGCACCCTTATCGGCGCGGTGGACCGGACGCGCACGGGGGCCGGCGCCCGGCTCCTGGAGATGCGCCTCTCCGCGCCGCTTACCTCAGTCGATGAGATCCGGGGGCGTCATGACATGGTCGATGCGTTGGTGGCGGACCCGGCGCTGCGGGAAGCGCTCGACACCGCTCTGACACGGATTCCGGAGATCGAGCGGGCACTGACGCGGCTCAGCCTCGACCGTGGTGGTCCGCGGGACTTGGCGGCGATCCGCGCGGGGCTTCTCGGTGGTGCCGAGGTGGGCCGTGTGCTCGAGGCGCTGGATGACGCGCCTGCCGGTTTCCGCTCGGCGAGCGCCAGTCTCGATGGGCACGAAGCAACGGTCAGCCTTCTCGAAGCCGCTTTGGTGGCAGAGCCGCCGCTGCTCGCCCGCGACGGAGGATTTGTGGGCGAGGGCTACCATGAGGTGCTCGACGACGCGCGACGTCTGCGCGACGAGGGTCGGGGAGTGATCGCCGGCCTGCAGGGTGACTACGCCAGCCAGACCGGCATTCCCTCGCTGAAGGTCAAGCACAACAATGTGCTGGGCTACTTCATCGAAGTGACACCGCTGCATGCCGAGAAGATGACGGCAGAGCAGGGTTTCATTCACCGTCAGACGCTCGCGAACGCCGTGCGCTTCACGACGGTCGCGCTGAGCGATCTGGAGAGCCGGATCGTCAACGCCGGTGCGCGCGCGCTCGAGATCGAGAAGGACGTGTTCCGCCAGCTGCGTGAGGCAGTGACCGCACGGCAAGCCGAGATCGGTGCGGCCGCGCGGGCGCTCGCCCAGATCGACGTCGCGGTCGCCTCCGCACGGCTTGCGGTGGAAGCGCGCTGGTCGCGACCGCTGGTCGACGGATCGCGTGCCTTTGCGATTGAAGGGGGGCGGCACCCGGTTGTTGAACAGGCGCTCGCCCGCCAAGCGCAGAACCGCTTCGTGGCGAACGACTGCGATCTCTCGGCCGAGCCTGCGGGATCGGCGCCGATCTGGCTCGTGACCGGACCCAACATGGCGGGCAAGTCAACATTCCTGCGCCAGAACGCGCTGATTGCGGTCCTTGCCCAGGCGGGTCTCTTTGTGCCTGCAGAGCGGGCACATATCGGTGTCGTGGCCCAGCTCTTCAGCCGTGTGGGTGCCGCCGACGATCTTGCGCGCGGGCGCTCCACGTTCATGGTGGAGATGGTCGAGACAGCGGCGATCCTGAACCAGGCCGGCCCTCGGGCGCTTGTCATTCTCGATGAGATCGGCCGCGGCACAGCCACCTGGGACGGACTTTCGATCGCCTGGGCGACGCTCGAGCATCTCCACGAGGTCAACCGATGCCGGGGACTGTTCGCGACGCACTACCACGAGCTGGTGAGCCTGTGCGACAAGCTGGACGCCCTTGCGCCGGCGACCGTTGCGGTGCGCGAGTGGGAGGGGGAGGTCGTTTTCCTGCACGAAGTCCGCCCAGGCGCCGCGGACCGTTCCTACGGTGTGCAGGTCGCACGCCTGGCGGGGCTGCCTGAAAGCGTGGTTGCCCGCGCCCGAGATGTGCTCGAGAAGCTGGAAGCGCGCGCGCGTGAAGGCGGAGGGGCTGCCGCGGCCCTTGCGGAAGAGCTGCCGCTGTTCGCCGTGCACATGCCGTCACCGACGCCCGCAGCGAAACCCTCGGCGATTGAGGCACGGTTGCGCGACGCGCAGCCGGACTTGCTCAGTCCGCGATCTGCGCTCGACTTGATCTACGAGTTGCGGGCGCTTTTGGACGAAGGCTAGCCGCTGCCTGCGGGAGCGGTCGGGCGTGTCAGCACGAACACCGCCACGCAGGAGAGCACCACCGCCTGAATGATCAGGACGGTCGTGGCGACACCGATCAGCACCGAGATCGCAAAGCTTGCCGCAATCGCGATGACAGCGGCTCTCTTGCCGCGGCGTGAAATCGCGCCGTTCTCGCGCCAGTCCCGGATTGCCGGTCCGAAGGTCGGATGATTGATCAGCCAGTCGTGAAACCGCTCCGATCCGCGCGCGAAACAGAATGCGGCGAGCAGCATGAACGGCACTGTCGGCAGCAAGGGCAACCAGACGCCGGCAAATCCAAGGGCGACGGCAAGACACCCCAAAGCTGTCCATATCGCGCGCAGGCTCAACTCCTGTTGTGGTGCGAGCGACGCGGCGACCTTCAGACGAGAAGCTCCTCCAAAACCCGGTTCAGCACCAGGCGACCCGGCGGAGTTGTCCTGACCCGTGCGTCCTTGCGGATGATATGGCCCGATGCGGCCAGTCTGTCGAGGGCAGCATCAGGCAATGGGACTCCGGCCAGGGTGTGGTAGCGTCTCGCATCTGCTCCTTCGCTTAGGCGCATGGACATGAGCATGTATTCAGCGGCCTGATCACTGCCGGACAGCGGTGTCGCGCTGACAAGTCCGCTCCCCGTCGTCGTCACGGCATCCAGCCAGCGCGCCGGGTCTCGATGGGTCTCGGTTGCGACACGCGCCCCGTCCGGGCGTGTCAACCGGCCGTGCGCGCCGGGGCCGATCCCTGCATAGTCGCCATATCGCCAGTAGATCAGGTTGTGGCGGCTCTCGGCTCCTGGTCGGGCATGGTTGGAGACCTCATAGGCGGGCAAACCGACCGCGGACGTCATCTCCTGCGTCATCGAGTACATCTCGGCGGCCGGATGTTCACCGGGCACGACAAGTTTGCCGGCAGCGTGCAGTTCGGCAAAGCGCGTGCCGGGCTCGATCGTCAGCTGGTAGAGGGACAGGTGGTCAGGGCCAAGCGCAACTGCCTGCTCAAGCTCCGTTCGCCACTTGGGCAGTGTCTGGCCGCTTCTGGCGTAGATCAGATCGAAGCTGACCCTGTCGAAGACTTCACGCGCGGTCCCGAGCGCTGCGAGCGCCTCGTCAGCGGTGTGCATGCGCCCCAGCGCGCGCAATGCCGTATCGTCCAGCGCTTGCACACCCAGCGAGACCCGGTTCACGCCAGAATCGGCATAGGCACGGAACTTGATCGCCTCGACGCTCGTCGGGTTGGCCTCCAGCGTGATTTCTGCGTCGGGCGCTAGCCCCCAGAGCCGGTCGACTTCTTCAATGAGGGCCGCCACCGTCGATGGCGCCATCAGGCTCGGCGTGCCGCCCCCGAAAAAGATCGTGTCAGCCCGCCGGGGTCCCGAAAGCGCACGCGCTGCACGCGCTTCCGCGATCAGCGCCGTGCACCAGTTCCCATGATCGACGGACCGGCTCACATGACTGTTGAAGTCGCAGTAGGGACATTTGGCGAGGCAGAACGGCCAGTGGATGTAGACCCCGAACCCTGCGGCCTGCCAGTCGGCGCTCATCTCCCCGCCGACCAGTGAGCCCACATGAGCCAGCCGATGCCGCCCATGCCGCCAATCATTGCGAGTGCATTTCCGCGCACGAGACCAAAGAGCAAAGCGACGCCAAAAATGATCGACAGCCAGCGCAGATTGCGCAGTGCATAGGCCTTGGGGTCGCGCTTGGTGGGTTCGGTCATCTGGCCGCTAGCCGCCGCGATAGGCGGTTGCCTCGATCTCGATCTTCATCTCGGGTGCAACGAGACCCGAGACTACCGTGGTGTTCGCCGGACGGATGTCGGCGAGGAACTCGCGCACCACCTCGGCCGAGGCGTCCCAATGGGCGGGATCGGTGACCGTTGCCTGAATGCGTACGATGTCCTTCATCGAGAAACCGGCCTCGTCGAGCGCTCGCCCGATCGTCGTGAAGATGTTCCGGGTCTGATCGGCAGGCGCCTCGGGCATCGTCATCGTGGTGTAGTCGAAGCCCGTCGTGCCGGCGCAGAAGCACCAGTCGCCCTGCACCACGGCGCGGGAATAGGCGAACTTCTCCTCGAAGGGCGATCCGGTTGAGATGAGCTTGCGCATGGGGGTCTCCAGTTGCGATGTGTCAAATCATCTGGGCTGACGAAAGGATCTCGCGCGTGCGCCGGACGCGGCCCTGCCATTTCCGATCGAACTCGGCAATGAACGCCTTCATCTCGTCGGACACGATGACCGCGCGGGCAAGTTCGACATTCTCGAACTCATACATCGCCACATGAACCGAGGCATCATCGTCGCTCCAGCCACGCATCGCGGCTTTCGCCTGAAAGGCTTGCTTTGCTTCGGGCAGATGCTCGGTCTGGTACCATGTCTCGAAAGAGCCTCGATCAGGCTCGGTCACCTCGGCGCGGACGATGAGATACGCGGTCATGTTTCCTCTCCCAGGCAGGCCTGCAGCTTCCGAAAGGCATCGGTGCGGTGGCTCAGCGCTTCCTTGTCGGCGTAGGGCATCTCGCCGAAGGTGCGGCCCGTCGGGTCTCCGTCCGGGATGAACATCGGGTCGTAGCCGAACCCGTTTTTGCCCCTTGGCGGCCATGTCAAACTGCCAGGCGCCGCGCCGAGAAAGACTTCGCTGTGACCGTCGGGCCAGGCCAGGCAGAGGCACGATATGAAACGCGCCTTGTGCGGGGGCTTGGCGCCAGAGGCCGAGACTTCGTTCCAGGCGCGCGTCATCGCCATCATGAAATCGCGCCCCCCGCCCGTTTCCGCCCAATCCGCCGTGTGGATGCCGGGCGCGCCGTCAAGGGCATCGATCTCGATCCCGGAGTCGTCTGCGAGAGCGGGAAGTCCTGACGCGTCAGCGGCAGCCTTCGCCTTGATCCCGGCGTTGCCCGCGAACGTCGTTTCGGTCTCGGCCGGAACAGGAAGATCCAGCTCGGCGGCCGACACCGTCTCGATCCCTTTCGGCGCCAGAAGCGCGCGGATCTCGGCTACCTTGCCCTCGTTGTGTGAGGCGACCACGAGCTTCGGTTCCACGAGACGGCGCAAGGCTAGGCGCTCGCGGTCGCGCAGATCGTTTCAACGACGGCTGTGGCCGAGACTGTGGCTTCGGCAAATGCCTGGGGCTGCGTGGTCAGCGTGATCACGATCATGTTGTTGGCGTCGCGGATCACCCAGTACCGGAAGACATCGCCGTCGTCCTCCAGGTCGAAGTAGCGCCCTTCGAGCCCCGATGTCAGCGCCAGGCTCTCGGTTGCGTCGGCGTCGTTCTCGTCGGCGAACTCCACGATGTCCGCATCCGTGACGGGCGTGTCCTTCTCGTAACCGCTGATGTGGACCGCGAACGCATCATCGTGCGGCAGCAGTTCATGGATCCCGTCTTCCGCGACCGCCGACCAACCGCTCGGCAGGATCAGCTGATACGGCCCGAAGACGTAGCGCTCACCATGCTGGCTCATCCGGAAATCGCTGCTTGCTGGATTTGCACCAACTCGGAGCACCCCTTGCGGGCGAGCGCCAGCATCGCGCCGAACTCTTCTTCCGAGAATGTGGCCCCCTCGGCCGAGGCCTGCAGCTCAACCAGACCGCCGCTGCCGGTCACCACGAAATTGGCGTCGGTTCCGGCCTCCGAGTCCTCGGCATAGTCTAGGTCAAGGACCACCTGTCCGTTGTGGACGCCGCAGGACACCGCGGCGATGTGCTCGCGGATCGGGTTCTCGATGCACTCCTTGGCTTTCACGAGCGTGTCGGCTGCGAGATGAAGTGCGACCCACCCGCCCGTGATGGCAGCGGTCCGGGTGCCGCCGTCGGCCTGTATGACGTCGCAGTCGATGATGATCTGGCGCTCGCCAAGGATCACCCGGTCGGTTCCGGCCCGCAGTGCCCGCCCGATCAGGCGCTGGATCTCCTGCGTCCGCCCGGTCTGACCGTTCTTTGCTTCGCGCCGGTTCCGGGTGTTCGTGGCACGAGGCAGCATCCCGTACTCGGCCGTCACCCAGCCGAGACCCGTGTTGCGCAGGAAAGGCGGCGCTTTCTCGTCGATGGATGCGGTGACGAGCACATGGGTGTCGCCGGCCCTGATCAGACAGGACCCCTCGGCGTGACGGGTGACACCGGTTTCGATAGTCACGTCGCGCAGCGCGTCCGCCGCGCGGCCAGATGGACGCATTGGGGTATCCTTTCGGGTCAGAGCGGCCATTCCTTAACGTCTTGACTTACGGGCGTCCAGCACCGGCTGAGGCTCAGTCAGGTGCGTGCGAGATTGACCCGGCCGTCGATCACCCCTACTTGTGCGCCTCGACGCGATTGGGTCGATCGTCCACGCTGTAAGGATGCCCGAGAACACCGCCACACTTGATGACCTGAACCAGCGCAGCCGCTCGATCTTCGCGCGTCTCGTCGAGACCTATCTGGAAACGGGCGAGCCGGTCGGGTCGCGCACGTTGTCGAGGCTGGTCGATCTGGGTCTTTCACCGGCATCCATCCGCAATGTGATGCAGGACCTCGAATTGCTGGGACTTTTGGACAGCCCTCATGTGAGCGCAGGGCGCGTTCCGACCGAGCGCGGTCTGAGGCTTTTCGTCGACGGCGTGCTCGAGATCGGCGACGTGTCGAGCGAAGAGCGCCGCTCGATCGAGCAGTCGATGTCGCTTGCCGACAACGACATGGCGGAAGTCCTCGACAGCGCGGGTTCCATGCTCTCGGGCCTGAGCCGCTGCGCCAGTCTGGTGTTCGCACCAAAGACGGAAGCGCCGGTGCGTCATCTCGAATTCGTCTCGGTGTCCGAGGCGCAGGCGCTGGCCATTCTGGTCCTCGACGACGGAACGGTGGAAAACCGGCTGCTGGACGCGCCCGCGGGCCTGACCCCGTCTTCGATGCGCGAGGCCGCGAACTTTCTCAACGCGCATCTGCGGGGACGGACCCTGGGCGAAGCACAGCGCGTGATCGCCGAGGGGATCGAGGCCCGCCGGGCCGAGCTCAACCGGCTCGCGGCCGAGCTGGTCGAGCGTGGCGTCGCGCTTTGGGACGAAGGCGACAAGAACGCGCCGGAGCGACTTATTGTGCGCGGGCGCTCGAATCTGCTCGATCAGACGACGGATATTGACGCACTTGATCGCATGCGGATGCTGTTCGATGACCTTGAACGCAAGCGCGATCTTGTCCAATTACTGGATCTCGCCGAGGCAGGAGAAGGCGTGAGCGTTTTTATCGGCTCCGAGAACAAGTTGTTTTCGATGTCAGGATCGTCGCTGGTGATTTCGTCGTATCGCGACGAGAACAGCCGAATCATCGGAGCGATTGGCGTGATAGGCCCGACGCGCCTCAACTACGGACGGATCGTTCCGATCGTCGACTACACCGCGCGGATGGTCGGGCATGTGGTCTCGGCCCGCAAGCCGCCGCGAAACTGAAGGTCAGAGAATGGCGAAGAAAAAGACTGCCGAAACGGACGATGCGGAGCTGGACGCCGAAACGGCGGCAGTGGAAACCGCTGCGGAGACTCTCGAGCCCCAGTCTGAGCCGGAGGAAGAGGCGGGTCCCGAGGACGTCGACCCAGATGATCCCGAGGAGCTGATCGCCTCGTTGCTTGCCGAGAATGCCGAGCTCAAGGATCGTCTGATGCGTGCGCTCGCCGAAGCCGAGAACGTCAGACGTCGGGCCGATCGGGACCGCCGCGATGCCGAAACCTATGGCGGGACAAAGCTCGCTCGCGACATTCTGTCGGTGCATGACAATCTCGACCGGGCCCTCGGAGCCGCGGATGATGCCGTTCGCGAGCAGGCGGCGGCGTTCATCGAGGGTGTCGAGTTGACCCGCCGTGAGCTTCTGAACGCCTTTGCCAAGCACAAGATCGAGGCCCTGGTCCCCGAGGCCGGCGAGAAGTTCGACCCGAACAGGCATCAGGCGATGTTCGAGGCGCCGATCCCGGGAACGAAGCCCGGCACGGTCATCGAGGTCATGCAAACGGGCTTCGTCATCGCCGATCGTCTGCTGCGCCCGGCACTGGTCGGCGTCGCAAAGGCCGTGCCCGAGCCTGCTACCGCGCCGGCGGAGGACGAACCGGTGCCGGAGGAGGCCGTCGAAGAGGCGGACAGCCCGGATCAATCGTCCGAGGCGGCTGAGCAGGACCAACGCTAGAGCGCGCAGCAAGGCGCGCGGACCGAGGAGAACGGGAATGGCCATCGAGACGGAAACGGATCTGCGTGCGCTCTACGGTGAGATCACAGTCCGTGCGGCGGAGAAGGTGCTGGATCACCTCGACGCGCATTGCCGGTCGTTCATCGCCAACGCGCCGTTCTTCATGCTGGCGACTTCGGATGGCAGCCGGCTCGACGTGTCGCCAAAGGGCGATCCGGCGGGGAGCGTCGTGGTCGAGGAGGACGGGCGTCACCTGCTGCTCGCCGACCGCCCGGGCAACAACCGGATCGACGGTCTGGTCAACATCCTCAAACACCCGAAGATCGCAACGCTCTTTCTGATACCCGGCGTCCGCGAGACGCTGCGTGTCAACGGGCATGCCACCATTCACAACGAGCCGGAACTGCTGGAGCGTTGCCGGGTGAAGGACCGTCTGCCGATCACGGTGACCCGCATCCGGGTCGAGGAGGCCTATCTGCATTGCGCGAAGGCGCTCATTCGATCGGCGCTCTGGCAACCGGAGACATGGCCTGAGCAGCGGCCGGTGCCGACGATGGGCGAGATGCTGCGCGATCACACGGGCCGTGACACCGCCCTCGAAACTGACGAGGCGATGGTCGCACGATACGCGAAGGTGCTGTACTGACGCCGCCTCCGGCTCAGGCAGTGAGGCCGAGCACCAGACCGATTGCGGTGCAGGCGAGGATCACGTGGCCCGCATCGATCCACCAGAGCGATCTCGGACGTGCCGCGAACGCATAGTTTGTGCAGATCCAGGGCGCCACCATGAACGCACCAATGCCGAAGCCGCTGATGAGCCCTCCGCCCGCGGTGTCGATGCCGCTCATCACGAAGACATGGCGCATCATGCCCGCAGTCAGCAAGCTGCAGATGCCCGCGACGATGAAGGGCAATGGCGATCGGTCGGCCTTGATTTCCTCTTCCGTCCGGCCAACCGCCTTCATCCACTGCTTGCCGAAGCTCATGTACCATGCAGCACCAGATGCAAAGCCGGCGGCGGTTGCCAGCAAGACGCTCAAAACTCCCATCGATGTCCCCCCGAGATGCTTGAAACGCTTTGGGCATGTTGTCACAATCGATCCCGATTGACATCATTGGACGAGGAAGAGGATCGACGAATGGCGAAGATATTTCGGTCGCGAGGTCGTCGTTCGATATCGGTGATGCTCGCATCCGCCGCAGCTTTGATGGGGCTTTCGGCCTGTTATCAGAACCCCCAATCGACACTCGCCGCGGGTGAGAAGGGGCAGATATCTGTGTCCCCGCAGGCGGCAGGCAGCTCGGTGTTCGTGGACGAGATCGGCATGCCGTCGACGGGCTGGGTCGTCGTCCATGCGGTGCAGGACGGCGTGCCGGATTTGACCGGATCCATTGGGCATATCCAGGTGCCCGCAGGACCGACCGAGGACATCACGGTGCCGCTCGACCGGCCTGCTTCGCCTGGTGAGGCTGTCGCGGTGATGCTCCATCTCGACACCGGTGCTGCACGCGTGTTCGAGTTCGCCAACGGAGCTCAGGAAAAGCTCGACATGCCGGTGTTGCGAGATGGCGAGCCCGTGATGGCGATGGTCACCCTCAACTGAACGCGCGCTCGTCCACAACCCGCAGCGTCAGATTGATCCGTCCGCGCTCGAACAGCGGGTTGGGCAGACCGTCGGACAGAACCCGGTCGATGCCATGAAAGGCAAGCCGTGCCGCGCCGCCCATCACCACGACGTCGCCCGACTCGAGAATGGTCGACACCGTCGGTTGGCTGCGCTCGGTGCCGCCCATGCGGAAGCGTGCGGGATCTCCGAGCGAGATCGACACGACCGGCGCATCGAAGGTGCCCTCATCCTTGTCCTGGTGCAGCCCCATTCTTGCCCCATCGCCATACCAGTTGATCAGGCAACTGTCGGGATCCTCCGGCCAGTCGGAAACGGCGCGCCAGACCGACAGCACGTTTTCCGGGATCGGCGGCCAGGGTACCTGCGTCCTTGGATGGCACGTGGTGTACTTGTAGCGTCCACGTTCGATCACCCAGCCGCATCGCCCGGCTGAGGTCATCCTTACGCTCATCTCCTTGCCCCAGGCGGTGAGCGGGCGAACCAGAGGTGCCCGCTCGACCACCTCACGGACCTCGTCGGCGATTCCGGCCTGCATCTGAGCGGAGAGCATGCCGCGGTGGATTCGAAAACCCGCAATGAGCTCGGGCGGTGCCAGATGTTGCGTGTTCATCCGCGCCCTTCCGGCTCAGCCTGGAAATTCGATGGCATTTTGCATCGCATTTGATCGCAGACACACTAAATCAGGTCTCGACGAGGCCTCTTGGTTTGCGAGGCGGGACGCTTGTAACACCCTCCGCTGCCACCTATATAGCGCGCCTGAGGCACTTCACAGCGCTGTTACAGCGATGTGCGCTTACATGGGATGGTCTGCCGGGTGCCGCGCACGGATCCGGGGACCAACATCGCCAGAAGGAACAAAAGCAAATGGCCAAAGTCATCGGAATCGACCTGGGAACAACAAACTCCTGCGTCGCGATCATGGATGGTGCGACACCGAAAGTCGTCGAGAATGCCGAAGGCGCGCGCACCACGCCCTCAATGGTGGCGTTCACGGAAGACGGCGAGCGTCTGGTCGGTCAGCCGGCAAAGCGTCAGGCAGTGACGAACCCCGAGAACACGCTCTTCGCGGTCAAGCGCCTGATCGGACGTCCGATGAGCGACCCGACGGTCGAAAAAGACAAGAACATGGTCCCCTTCAAGATTGTGGAGGGCAAGAACGGCGACGCCTGGGTCGAGGCGCGAGACGAGAAGTATTCGCCCAGCCAGATCTCGGCCTTCATCCTGCAGAAGATGAAGGAAACCGCCGAGAGCTATCTCGGCGAGACGGTTGAGCAGGCGGTGATCACCGTGCCTGCCTACTTCAACGACCAGCAGCGCCAGGCCACCAAGGACGCCGGCAAGATCGCCGGTCTCGAGGTCCTGCGGATCATCAACGAGCCGACGGCGGCCGCGCTGGCCTATGGTCTCGAGAAGGACGCGGCCAAGACGATCGCGGTTTATGACCTTGGCGGCGGCACGTTCGATATCTCGATCCTCGAAATCGACGAAGGCCTCTTCGAGGTCAAGTCGACGAACGGTGACACGTTCCTCGGCGGCGAAGACTTCGACATGCGTCTCGTCGAGTACCTTGCCGACGAGTTCAAGAAAGAGCAGGGCATGGACCTGCGCAACGACAAGCTCGCGCTCCAGCGCCTGAAAGAGGCCGCAGAGAAAGCGAAGATCGAGCTGTCGTCCTCGGCCCAGACCGAGATCAACCTGCCTTACATCACCGCGGATGCGAGCGGTCCAAAGCACCTGACCATGAAGTTGAGCCGGGCGAAGTTCGAAAGCCTGGTAGAGGATCTGGTCAAGCGCACGATCGATCCCTGCAAGTCCGCGCTCAAGGATGCCGGGCTGTCGGCGGCAGACATCGACGAGGTTGTGCTGGTCGGCGGCATGACCCGGATGCCGAAAGTCATCGAAGAGGTGAAGAAGTTCTTCGGCAAGGAGCCGCACAAAGGCGTGAACCCGGATGAGGTCGTGGCCATGGGTGCCGCGATCCAGGCCGGTGTTCTGCAGGGCGACGTGAAGGATGTGGTGCTGCTTGACGTGACGCCGCTGTCGCTGGGTATCGAGACCAAGGGCGGCATCTTCGATCGCCTCATCGACCGCAACACGACCATCCCGACCAAGAAGTCCAAGGTCTACTCCACGGCAGATGACAATCAGTCGGCCGTAACGATCCGCGTCTTCCAGGGCGAGCGCGACATGGCCGAGGCCAACAAGCTTCTCGGTCAGTTCAATCTCGAGGGTATTCCGCCGGCGCCCATGGGCATGCCCCAGATCGAGGTGACCTTCGACATCGACGCGAACGGCATCGTGAACGTCTCGGCCCAGGACAAGGGCACGGGCAAACAGATGCAGATCACCATCCAGGCGTCGGGCGGTCTTTCGGATGACGATATCGACCGCATGGTCAGGGAAGCCGAAGAGAACGCCGAAGACGACAAGCGCCGGCGTGAGCTCGTCGAGGCCAAGAACCAGGGCGAGAGCATGATCCATGCGACCGAGAAGTCGCTGTCGGAGCATGGCGAGAAGGTCGACGAGGCCACGCGCACGGCGATCGCCGATGCGATCACTGCCCTGAAGACGGCTCTCGAAGGTGAAGACAAGGATGCGATCCAGCAAAAGTCGCAAGCCTTGATGGAAGCCTCGATGAAGCTCGGCGAGGCGATCTACAAGGAGCAGGCCGAGACCGCCCAGCCCGACGGTGATGCAGAGGAGTTCGCCGAGAACACCAGCAAACCCGAGGATGACGGCGTCGTCGATGCCGAGTTCGAGGAAGTGAAGGACGAAGACAAGAAGGCCTCCTGATCATGCGCCACAGCGCCGTTCAGGGCTCGGGGGGCGGCCATGTCTGAGGACGTGGCCGCCTTCGGCACTTATGCGCTGCCCCAGCCGCTCGAGCGACTGCGGCGATTCGGGCTTGTGCTTGGGCGCGGGGCGTTGGCACGCCGGGCATGTTCGCTGATCAGGCGTATCGTCAGCCTCGGACGCGCGGGCCCGTTCGATGTCGAGGCGTTTCCAGGTCAGATGGCGCGGCTTTATCCAGCCGAGAACCTCTCGGACAAGCGGGTCTTTGCCGCAGCGCAATTCTGGGACTGGACCGAACGAGCGGCACTGGCCGAGAGCATCAAGCAGGCGGAACCGCCGTTTCATTTCGTGGATGCCGGTGCAAACGCCGGGCTCTACACGCTGGCAGTTCGCAGTGCGGCGGACGGACGGGCGGTCCGGGCGATTGCGATCGAACCCGATCCGGAGAACCTCAGACGGCTGCGTTTCAACCTTGCAGCGTCGGGTGCGACAGATCATGTGACCGTGGCGGCACTTGCGTTGTCTGACACAAGGGGTGCCGCCAGGATCACGACATCGCACGCCAATCGCGGCGAGCTCGCGGTGTCTGACGACGGGGATGTCGCAGTCGAGATGGCGCCGCTGCTGGACATTGTGCGCGAGGCTGGCTTCACGCGCATTGATGCCCTCAAGATCGACATCGAAGGGATGGAAGAACGCGTGCTCGCGACCTATTTCGATACCGCAGAGCGGCGTCTTTGGCCGAAGATGATGATCGTCGAGGCTCGCCACGGAGAAATGACGGAAGCACTCGCGCTCCTCCTTGAAAAGGGCTACCACGTCGAGCAACGCAGCCGGCTGAACGTTGTACTCAGCGCCCCTGCACCAGACCGGCCAGCCCGAACCACAGGCAAACCATATGTCTAAGCGTGACTACTACGACCTGCTCGGTGTTTCGCGCAGTGCATCAGCGGACGAGATCAAGAAGGCCTACCGCCGAAAGGCGAAGGAACTGCATCCCGACCGCAACAAGGATGACCCGAGCAGCGAAGGCAAGTTCAAAGAGGTGAACGAAGCCTACGACGTCCTGAAGGATGCCGACAAGAAAGCCGCATATGACCAGTTTGGCCATGCCGCGGTCGACGGCTCGATGGGTGGTGGCGCGCGCACGGGCGGTGCCGATTTCGGCGCGTTCTCGGATGTCTTCGAGGATCTCTTCGGCGACTTCATGGGCGGTGGCGGCGGCGGACGTTCGCGTGGACAGCGCGCCCGGCGCGGCGCCGATCTGCGCTACAATCTTGAAGTCACGCTGGAAGAAGCGCTGGCGGGCAAGCAGGCCTCGATCTCGGTGCCCGGATCGATGAGCTGCGAGAAGTGCAACGGTACCGGCGCCGAGGGCGGCGCCCAGCCGCAGACATGCCCCACATGTCAGGGACACGGCAAGGTGCGCGCTCAGCAGGGCTTCTTCACCATCGAGCGCACCTGCCCGACCTGCAAGGGGCAAGGCCAGATCATCAAGGATCCGTGCACCCATTGCGCCGGTGCCGGACAGGTGCGCAAGGAACGTGCCCTCAATGTTCAGGTGCCGCCCGGGGTCGAAACCGGGACACGGATCCGGCTTGCGGGCGAAGGTGAAAGCGGTCCGCGCGGTGGCCCGGCGGGCGATCTCTACATCTTCATCGATGTCGAGCGCCATGCGATCTTCGACCGTGACGGGATCAACCTCTACTGCCGCATCCCCGTGCCGATGACGACGGCGGCCCTGGGCGGCGAGATCGAGGCCCCGACACTCGATGGCGGACGAACCCGCGTGAAGGTGCCCTCGGGTGTGCAATCAGGCAAACAGCTGCGTTTGCGGGGCAAGGGAATGCCGGCACTCCAGCGGCCGGGTCAGGTCGGCGACATGTATCTCGAACTGGTGGTCGAGACGCCCGTCAACCTCACAAGGCGCCAGGAAGAGCTGTTGCGCGAGTTCGAACACGAGGCCGTCGACAACAGTCCCGAAAACCAGGATTTCTTCTCGAAGGTGAAGGACTTCTGGGACCGGATGCGCGGCTGAGCGACCGGCAGGCTGCCCGCCGGAGCATCGCGCTCCGGCACTTCCGGACCTTGATGCACCGCACGGCGTGACAGCCCGCCTCGCCACCTGTTAGGTAGGGGGTCTGTGTCGGGGAGGGAGCATGACCGCACCATTCGCCATAGCTGTCACCGGATGCGCCGGGCGCATGGGCCAGATGCTCATCCATGCGATCGACGAACATGATGCGTGTGTGCTCGCAGGCGCCACCGAACGTCCCGGCCATGACTGGGTCGGGCGCGATCTCGGCGAGGCCATGGGCGGTGCCGCGCGCGGCATCGAGGTGGCCGACGATGCGCTGCCGGTTTTCGCGGCGGCCGAGGCGGTGTTGGACTTCACGTCTCCCGAGTCCACCGTGGCGCACTCCGTCATCGCAGCACAGGCACGTCTTGTGCACGTGATCGGCACCACCGGCATGGAAGACGCCCATCTCGAGCGTCTCTCCGCTGCGGCCAGACACGCGGTGGTCGTCCGTGCCGGCAACATGTCGCTTGGGGTGAATCTCCTGACCGTGCTTACCCGAAAGGTTGCCGAGGCGCTTGACGAGAGCTTCGACATCGAAATTGTCGAGATGCACCATAACCGCAAGGTTGACGCACCGTCGGGCACGGCGTTGATGCTTGGCGAAGCCGCCGCCGACGGACGCGGGGTGGCGCTTGCACAGACAGCCGATCGCGGGCGTGACGGCCAGACGGGAGCGCGCGAAAAGGGCAACATCGGCTTCGCAGCTCTTCGTGGCGGAGATGTCGTCGGCGAGCACGACGTCGTCTTTGCAGGCGCTGGCGAGCGGATCGTGTTGCGCCACATCGCGACGGACCGGATGCTGTTCGCGAGGGGCGCGGTCCGCGCCGCCCTGTGGGGGCGTGGCCGCAAGCCGGGCGAGTACACCATGACCGACGTTCTGGGGCTGTCCTGATGGCCGAAGCCACACTGCATCTGCTCAAGCTCAGCGTCGGCAGCGAAAGCGTCGAGGGGTTGCTTGCCTGGCAGGCGCAACGCTCGGCCGAGCGTGCAGCGGCCGGTCTCGATCCGCGTCCGCGCCATGTGACGCGGATGTGGCCGCGACGGGCGGAGGAGCTGTTGCAGGGCGGCTCGCTCTACTGGGTGATACGCGGGCTTGTCCTCGTGCGTCAGCCGATCGAGGCGCTGGAGGAGGCGCTCGGGGAAGACGGGATCACCCGGTGCGCAATCATCCTCTCACCTCAGGCGGTGCTGACCGAGACCCGTCCGCGCAGACCGTTTCAGGGCTGGAGGTATCTCAGCGCCACGGACGCGCCGCGTGATCTCGGGGCCGGCCGCACGGCGGGCCGTGCGCTGCCGCCGGAACTCGAGAGCGTGCTCGACACGCTCGGTGTGGTAGGACGATCTGTATGAGCATCTCGAACGCGACTCTCCTGGACACGCTGACGCCGCTGCGTGATGGCACCGTGCAGGTGATCCTCGCCGCGCTTACCCGTGCCATCGATGCCGGCGCAGAGGTGGAGACCGAACCCGTGCGCCGCGATCCCGCCGGCGATGTCGCACGCAACGGAAGCCTAGCGCTGCCCTCTCGCGGAGATCTGTCGGTGACCCTCGATGGGCGCACCCTGATCCAGCGCGTCGAGGGACCCGAACCTGACGCGTTCGATCCGATCATCGTGCCGCTCGACGACGTCACCGGGATCATTCGCCCGTTCCGCTGGGAGGCCGCGGTGCTCAGCCTCAGCGGCGGTCAGCGCGAGTTGAACTGGGAGCCGATGAGGCTCTGGTTCCTCGAATGGTTCCAGCCGCGCGTGACCGGTCTCAGCCCCGAGCTATCAGCGGTGCTGCACGCGCTGGAAGGACCGTTTCAGCGCGGCGCAGACTGGCGGATCGTGCTCGATCTCGGATCGGCACCGACCGAGTGCGTCCCGGCGCTCTTCGAAGCCGCGGAGACGACCGGCTGCGCCAGCGCGACACTTGGAGCCGCCTGCGTCGCGGGGCAAAAGCCGTGAGCGCGCCCGAGAGCATCGTCGAGCGGATCGACACGGGCTTCTACCGCATCCCGCTGGAGGTGCCGCTCGCGGACAGCATGCACGGCGAGATGCTGGCCTTCGAAGTGGTCACCGCGCGGGTGACGGATCGTGACGGTGCCGAGGGCGTTGGCTGGACCTATACCTGCGGGCACAATGGTGGTGCGATTGCAGACATCCTGCGCCGCGAGGTGCCCGATCTTGTCGTGGGCGAGGACGCCGGCCGGATCGAGCATCTCTGGCGCAAGCTCTGGTGGGCGCTCCACTACGGCGGACGGGGCGGTCCGACGGTTCTGGCACTTTCCGCTTTCGACATGGCGCTGTGGGATCTGAAGGCCCGCCGGGCGGGCTTGCCGCTCTGGCGTCTTCTGGGCGGGCACGATCCGTCGGTGAGCTGCTACGCAGGCGGCATCGATCTGCATCTCTCGCCCGAAGCGCTGGTCGCCCAGACCGAGGGCAACCTCGCCCATGGCCACCGCGCGATCAAGATGAAGGTCGGCCGGCCCCGCTTGTCCGAAGACATCGCCCGCATCGAGGCGCTCCGCGATTTTCTCGGTCCCGACACGCCGCTGATGGTGGATGCGAACATGGCGTGGAGCGCGGATGAGGCGATCCGGCGCGCCCGCGCGTTTGCGCCCTACGACCTCTATTGGTTGGAGGAGCCCATCGAGCCCGAGGATGTCGCTGGCCATGCCCGTGTCGTCACCGATGGCGGTCTGCCTGTCGCCGCCGGTGAGAACCTCCGGACGCTGGGCGAGTTTCGCCACATGATCGCCTCGGGCGGCGTCACCTTTCCCGAGCCCGATGTGACGAATTGCGGCGGCATAACGCCCTTCATGAAGATCGCCCACCTCGCCGAGGCGTTCAATCTGCCCGTGACCTCGCACGGCGCCCATGACGTCACCGTGCACCTGCTGGCGGCGGCGCCAAACGGCACGATGCTGGAGGCGCACGGGTTTGGCCTCGATGCCTACATCGCCGAACCACTGAAGATCCGAGAGGGCCGTGCCACCGCGCCCGAACGTCCCGGCCACGGCGTGGCATTCGACTGGGACGCGCTGGCCCGCGTCGCGGTGTGACCGCTGCCGTTTGAGAGGAGACCGCCGATGAGTACCGACACCGTCCGCCTCGATCCTGCCGACAATGTGGTGACAGCGATCCGCCCGCTCGAAATGGGCGCGCCGGTCGAGGGGGTGGCCACGACAGGTCTCATCCCCCGCGGCCACAAGATCGCCACCCGCGCGATTCCGGCGGGTGAGAAGGTCGTCAAGTACAACCAGATCATCGGCTATGCCGCGGGCGACATTGCTCCGGGCGATCACGTGCACACGCAGAACGTCGCCTTCCGGGCGACTGATCAGGAGTACGAGTTCGGGACGGATTTGCGGCCTGTGCCGCTGGTCTCTGAGGCCGGGCGAGACACGTTCATGGGGTTTCGGCGCGCCAACGGCACCGTGGGCACGCGCAACTACATCGCGGTCCTGACATCCGTGAACTGTTCGGCAACGGCGGCGCGCAAGATCGCGGCCGCGTTCGGCCCGGAGGAACTCGCAGCCTATCCCAATGTCGATGGGGTGGTGGCGTTCGTGCACGGAACGGGCTGCGGGATGGCCGGCGATGGCGACGGGTTCGAGGCACTCCAGCGGGTGATGTGGGGCTATGCGCGCCACCCGAACCATGCGGGCGTCGTGATGGTGGGCCTCGGATGCGAGATGAACCAGATCGACTGGCTTCTCGAAGCCCATGGGCTCGAGCGCGGGCCGCTGTTCCAGACGATGAACATTCAGGACGTGGCAGGCCTGCGCCGCACGGTCGAGGTCGGCGTCGAAAAAGTGCGCGCCATGCTGCCGCTGGCCAACGAAGCGGTGCGCACGCCCTGTCCGGTTTCGGAGATCAAGCTGGCGTTGCAGTGCGGCGGGTCCGACGCCTGGTCCGGGATCACCGCAAACCCCGCGCTGGGACATGCCTCCGATCTGCTGGTCGGGCAGGGGGCGGCAACGGTGCTGGCCGAGACACCCGAGATCTACGGTGCCGAGCACCTTCTGACACGGCGCGCCGTCGACACCGCCACGGGCGAGAAACTCATCGGCCTGATCCGCTGGTGGGAGGACTATTGCGCGCGCAACAAGGGCTCGATGGACAACAATCCATCCCCCGGAAACAAGCAGGGCGGCCTCACCACCATTCTCGAGAAGTCGCTGGGGGCCGCTGCCAAGGGCGGCACCTCGCCGCTCACCGGCGTCTACAAATACGCCGAACGGGTCACGACGCCCGGTTTCGCCTTCATGGACAGCCCTGGCTACGACCCGGCATCCGTCACCGGACAGATCGCAGCGGGCTGCAACATGGTGGTGTTCACCACAGGGCGCGGATCCGCGTTCGGCTCGAAACCGGCGCCCACGATCAAGATCGCGACGAACTCGGAGCTGGCGCGGAAAATGCCCGAGGACATGGACATCGACGCCGGGACCATCCTGTCCGCCGGCGCCTCGGTGGAAGAGGTCGGACGCGAGATCTACCAGCGCGTCCTCGCGGTGGCCTCGGGCCAACAATCCCTCTCCGAGGCCCAGGGCCTCGGCGACTACGAATTCGTCCCCTGGCAGATCGGCGCTGTCATGTGAGGGGCGTCAGAAACGGTCGTTTTTGACCGCAAACGGAAACTCATCTCAAACGCGAACACGCTCGCCCACGTCAACATCGTCAGCCTTCCAGCTCATCCAAGAGTTCAAGGAACAGGACAGGCTCCAAGGCAGCGCTGTACTGTAGCCGGGGCGCTGTAGGGATTCGACATCGCGAAAATCGTATAGAGGATGAAGCCAGTGTACGCCGCGAAAACCGAAAGCAGGACAAGGTTGTCTCGATTGGGCGGAAACGGATAGTAGCCGATCGACAGCAACAGAACGCCCACCAGCGCCGCGGCCCAGAACAGCGACCCGAGCGAGGACTTGGCATGATGCTCTCGCAGGTCCCGGTTTTCCGCGATCGCGTGGGTCTTCTGTAGCATGTTCGCCCGCAAGGCGGTTTGTCTCGCGGTCGACGGCTCCAGATTCAGGGTCGCAGTGTAGGCCGTGTCCCAGTGTGCCCAAGCTTGGGGCGAAAGCCCGCCACCATTTCCGAGGCTTGACCATTCCTCTGTAGGCACAATCCTCAGGTACTCGCGCAATGCGTCGCGCACCGCCTGAGCGTCCTCGCCGTAGCGGTCCGCATCGTAGTAGACATCGGAGATGGCGTTCACTTCGGCAGCGCTCTCGAAGGCGATTTGGTTGTACTCTACAATCTCTGAGGCGAAGACAAGGGCCAGAACCAGTCCGTGCAACGCGGAAATCCGAAACAGCACGGAGCCCGCGAGGTCTCTTGTCCGCTCTTCAGGCTCTGTGCGCATGACTTTTCGTGCGCCGAAATGAACGGCCAGAACAGTCAACACGGTTGCGAGTATGATGGCGGCACCCGTGAGCATTCTGCTTCCTTCGAATGTGCAATTTGACGGGGCCGGCCCCTGTTCTCGCGAATCTAACTCATGGCAATGAAAAGGAAAAGTAAGTGCGTTCGGTTCTTCCGAACGGGTGCGGCGCACTTTGGCATTGAATGCCCACTGAGCGTGAAAAGTCTGAGCTTCGACGGTCGAGAACGTCCGTGATGCGGAAAGAACCGGTCAATTCCCGATTGCAGCACGCTTCTCATGTTGGGCTCAGTGCTGACCCTCATGTCGACAAACCCGCACGAGCATAAGCTGCGTGGCGCTGCGAGCGTTGTGGCAAAACGATCGCTTGTGAGCGCCAACATCGCCTCAACCGTGGCGCGAGCACCTGGTCGGATGTGAGCACCAAGTCGACGTGATGTCTAGGTCGGCAGTGCGGACAAAGCGGTCACAGGAATGCCGCATATCAACGTCTGTCTAGTCTGACCTGGCACTGGCGGCGAAGATGTCCAAGGGTCGAGCCAAGCTACCCGCCAACGCATCCAGCAACGCAACTTCTGTGCCAGCCAACCCGGCCGAAAGATATAATGTGCGCCTATCCGCGTTGACGGTGTGGTCAGACCTCAGTGCAGTGCTTAAGCCATCAATTTGATCTAGAGACAGTACGTCAGCCAAAAAGTGATCGCCGCCTTGCTGCGCAATCTGCTGCGGACTGTCACTAACGATCTGATCCGCCCATATCGCTACGTCGACTGGTGTTTCGTGCCGGCGCTTACTTTTCGGGCCGATGGTCGAAATGTGTTTGCATCGCTCGAGCCACGCAATGTCAAACACAGGTTCTGACGCGCTAGTCGCTACAACCAGTGCGTCTGCCGCTCGCACAAGGGCCTCAATCCTCGCCGACGAGATCGCGGGAATTCCAGTGTCTTCTTCTAACTTCACTGCAAATGCGGCTCTGCGTTTCTCATTTCTTGAGAAAACCAAGAAACGTTCCGGTCTTGCGAGTGCCGCAATGGCTCGAACCTGCGTGAAGGCCTGTAAGCCTGTGCCAATGACACAGCACGTTTCAATTTCTTGTCGCTTCAGTGTGTCGAACGCGATTCCGCCCAAAATACCTGTCCGCCATGCGCCAAGTCGCTCGCCCACAGCCAACGCCTTCAAGCGATGCGTTTTGCGATCCCAGCATGCAACAATCTGGTCCTCGCGATCTCTCTCCAACCCGGCGCGGTAGGTGTAAGCACGGAAGCCAAATTCATTTGGACCGGCCCCAGCGGTGATTGCCAAAGCGTCGTTGTCGAGCGCAACGACTGTCCTGGGTGGCGCGTTGTCTGCACCAGTATCGCTTTGCAAAAGAAACCGGAGAATGGCGTCCGCCGCCAGCCGAACGTCTATGTTCCATAGGTCTTTGTCCGAAATGATCTTCATCGGGGTGGTCCTCGACAGGACGAACAATGTCATGCGTAGCACCTCAACCCAAGTTGAGATCAAGCAGTTTCTAAAACCGCCATTCGTACGCTGCGCAGCGTCCGTTCAATTGGGCTCGGAGCTGACCTTCATCATAAAGCTGCGTCACAACCAAAAGATGCAGGCGTGTCCGTGGCTTGTGTCAAAAACGGTTGTTTTTGGCGTCGTTCTGATGAGCGCAGCGTATCAATGGTTTGGCGGTGTCAGAACACCTGAGCGAAACAGTGCTGACGCTGTTCGGCCGCCGAGCGGGGTGAAGAAGCGCCTTTCAGCCTGGCAGATTCAGCCAGTCGCGGCCACTTTCGCACTCGATGTGCTTCGAGATGATCGCGTGCATGTAGGCGCGCAGCACCCGGTTCATGCGGGCCTGATACCCGTGGCCGAGACTGCGGTACCACTCGAGCACGTCCGCATCGAGGCGCATGGTCATCTTGGCCTTCTTCGGCGTGCAGGGGACCTCGCGGTCGAGCCCCTGCCAGCCCGAAGGCACCAGATCGCGGGTGCGGCGCAGGAGCGCCATCTCGACCTGCATGTCCTCGAGTTCGGTGATCATGCCGCCCAGGTGGCGGGCTTCGGTCTTGGTGCGTTTGGTGTTGGGCATCGGGTCCTCCGTTCGTCACGGCCTCGGGTTGTCGCAGTTTTGCGTTAAATTTTCCTCAAACCCCGCGGGTCGAGTCGTGGGCCACACGGCTGCCATACCGATGTCAGACGCCTGCGGGCCGGGTTCCATACGCTTGGCAGACGGGGCGGGCGGCGGCGTCGATACCCACTTGCAGGGGGGTGGAAAATCTGCCATACGACGCGCCTCACGTGGACGCGGGTGTAGCTCAGGGGTAGAGCACAACCTTGCCAAGGTTGGGGTCGTGGGTTCGAATCCCATCGCCCGCTCCAGTTTCTCTTTTCATTGGATGGCATATCAGCTCTAAACTGCTGATTCTCACCAATGTCTTTCATCTCCTGCTGAACATGCCGAAACATTCTGGTGAATACCTGTCAAGCGACAGCGAGATTTACGGGATAGGGAAACATCCAGTCTTACGATTGGTGTCGCGCAAGGTTGGCCGACCGGGCGGGCGGATCGCTAGAGCCTGGGTGCGCCCGGCTTCGCGCTGAATGTCAGTTCATGCGCTTTCTTTCTTGAGGATGTCCTCGAGATCGCGGAGGCGGTATGAGCGGCCCTTGATGTTCAGGACGTGGGACCGGTGCAGGAGCCGGTCGAGGATTGCGGCGGCCAGAACCTCGTCACCCGCCAGCAACTCGGTGCAGTCGCGCACGCTCTTTTTGGTGGTGATCAGGATGGCGCCGCGGCCATACCTGTAGGTCACGAGGCGGAAGAACAGGCTGGCTTCTTCGCGGCACATAGCCTCGAAGCCGAGTTCGTCGATGATCAGGAGCTCGGTGGACATGTACTTGCGCCGCTTCAATCGGTTTGGCGGCATCTCGGCATCGGTGCGCAGCGCGGTCATCAACTCGTCGAAGCGATAGTACTGGGCGGAGAAGCCGAGTTGGACGGTTTTTACGCCCAGGCTGACCGCCGGGTGCGTCTTGCCCACGCCGGGCGTCCCCTGCAGCAGGACGGTCTCGTTGCCCCGGACCCAGGTGCCGGTCGCGAGCGTTTCGATGCGGGAGCATTCGATGGCGGGCTGGAACGCGAAGTCGAAGTTTTCCAGCGTCTGGCGCCCTTTCGACGATGCTGTGCATCGTCTGTCGGGCAAAGGGTCGGCAAATTGGATAGCTTCAGCGCGGTACGAATGCGCCGTTCTTCCCGGCCTGCCAGGTCGATGTCCAGCAACCGGTCGAGAAAGACATCCGGGGCTATTTCCTTCGCGACTGCGCCGTTCAGGACGTCGCCGAGTTGATCAACGGCGTGGCCACAACCAAGCGCCATCAGTTGTTCGCGGGTCCGGTCGATATCCAGCTTTGGTATGGCTGTCGTCTTCACTGCTCCACTCATCGCGCGACCTCAGCCAGCATGTGGCACGTCTCGATGGCTCGGTGTGTGACGGGGGCATCGATCAGTTCCTGAACCTTCTTGCCCATCTTGCCGAGTGGCGGCGGGGCGATCACGCGATCATCGGACTCGCCATCATAGTGGGCCTGGTCGGTCAGCAGGTGGGTGTCTGTCTTTCCGGGGTGCTCAGCGACCACTTCGCAGGCTTTGAGAACCTGGACCGCACCTGCGATCCCGCGCACTTCGACAGATTGCCCGATCAACATGAACGGCACGCTGTGCTGTCGCCCTTCAACGAGATTCGCCCGTCCACGCCATTCTGGCCGAGGCCGAACTCACACCCCGTCCTGCCGACTGGAAACCCTTCGAGCTTTGGCTCCGCGACCTTCGCCGAGAACGCAAGATCGGCCGTCAGAGATCGCATCGGCGATCTTCTTCCTGAACGGGGCGGGCGGTCCGTTGATGACCGGTCAGACCATCTGCCCCAGCGGTGGTGCCGTGATGCTCTGACGCTCCAAAACTGGCTCGGGCAGCGGGTCAGGCGCAGTGGCACGTGGGGTTTGGTCTTCCGTCGTGCTTTTTTACATTGTTTCAATCCATGGCGGCGTATCCGCAAGTGAGGGCGTTTGGCCACGCCAGTGCACATTTTTTTGCGAAACAATATTTCGCAGAGATTCTTTCTTGCGCATCAATCTTTGCTCAGTAGATTTGCCGCAGTGCAGCATGCCCGGGCCGTCGGGCAGCAAGGAGCCGCGTGATGAGTGAGACCGGACCCCGCCCAGCAGACCGACCCTGGCTGTTCAGAACCTATGCCGGCCATTCGACCGCCGCGGCGTCGAACGCGCTCTACCGTCAGAACCTGGCAAAGGGCCAGACCGGGCTCTCGGTCGCCTTCGATCTGCCGACTCAGACGGGCTATGACAGCGACGATCTGCTCGCAAAGGGGGAAGTCGGGAAGGTCGGCGTTCCGATCTCGCACATCGGAGACATGCGCCGTCTGTTTCAGGACATCCCGCTCGAGACGATGAACACCTCGATGACGATCAACGCGACGGCCGCCTGGCTTCTGGCGCTCTATATCGCGGTGGCCGAGGAGCAGGGTGCCGATATCGCCAAGCTGCAGGGCACGGTTCAGAACGACATCGTGAAGGAGTATCTTTCGCGCGGCACCTACGTGTTCCCGCCCGAGCCGAGCCTGCGGCTGATCGGGGATGTCGCGGCCTACTGCTACGGGAATGTGCCGAAGTGGAACCCGATGAACGTCTGCTCCTACCATCTGCAGGAGGCAGGCGCGACGCCGGAGCAGGAACTCGCATTCGCGCTGGCAACCGCCTGCGCGGTTCTTGATCAGATCCGCGGACAAGTGCCCGCCGAGGACTTCCCGACGGTGGTCGGGCGCATCTCGTTCTTCGTCAACGCGGGCATGCGCTTCATCGCCGAGATGTGCAAGATGCGCGCATTTGTCGACCTGTGGGACGAGATTTGCGCCGATCGCTATGGGGTCACGGACCCGAAACTGCGCCGGTTCCGGTATGGGGTGCAGGTCAACTCCCTCGGGTTGACCGAGCAGCAACCGGAGAACAACGTCTACCGTATTCTGCTCGAGACGCTTGCCGTCACGCTCTCGAAGAAGGCGCGGGCACGGGCGGTGCAGCTGCCCGCCTGGAACGAAGCGCTGGGACTGCCGCGTCCCTGGGACCAGCAGTGGTCGTTGCGGCTGCAGCAGATCCTGGCGCTCGAGACCGATCTCTTGGAGTATCCAGACCTCTTTGACGGGAACCCGGCCATCGACGCCAAGGTCGAGGCGCTGAAGGCAGGCGCGCGGGAAGAGCTCGCAAAGATCGACGACTTCGGCGGTGCCGTGGCGTCCATCGACTACATGAAGGGCGAGCTGGTGGCCGCGAACTCGGCGCGGCTGGCGCGGATCGAGCGCGGCGAGACAGTGGTTGTCGGCGTCAACAAGTACACCGAGAGCGAGCCGAGCCCGCTCACGACCGGTGACGGCGGCATCTTGACGGTCGATCCGGCGGTCGAGGCCGATCAGGTCGCCAACCTGCAGGCTTGGCGCCAGGGGCGCGACGAGAGGGCCGTCGAGGCCGCTCTCGCCACGCTCACGCGCGATGCGCGCGAGGGCGCCAACGTCATGCCGGCCTCGATCGCGGCCGCGAAGGCGGGGGTCACGACCGGAGAGTGGGGCCGCGTCATGCGGGCGGTCTTCGGCGAATTTCGGGCGCCCACCGGCATCGGCGCCGCGGGCGGGTCTTCCATCGATGGGCTTGAGGACGTCCGCGCCGCCGTGGACGGATTGTCGGCCCGGCTCGGACGCCGCCTCAAGTTCCTGGTCGGCAAGCCCGGTCTCGATGGACACTCGAACGGGGCCGAGCAGATTGCCGTGCGCGCCCGCGACTGCGGCATGGAGGTTGTCTATGAGGGCATCCGTCTGACGCCGGCCCAGATCGTCAATGCGGCACTGGAAGAATCCGTGCATGTGGTCGGGCTCTCGGTGCTCTCCGGCAGCCACATGGATCTGATCGGTGAGGTGATGTCGCAGATGCGCACGGCCGGTCTCGAGGACATCCCCGTCGTGGCCGGCGGGATCATCCCGGATGAGGACGCGGCGGCGCTGCGCGCGATGGGGGTCGCCCGTGTCTATACGCCCAAGGACTTCGAGTTGACGCTGATCATGTCCGACATCGTGGCACTGGTCGGAGACGCAAGCCGCGAGGCGGCCTGACGCGCACGCGACACAGTTGCGTCATCTCACTGCGACATCCGTGATAAGCTGCGCGCGTACGAGTTCAAGGCAACCGGTCAGCCCATTGGTGAATGTCATGAAAGCTCTGCTCGCCGCTCTCGCAACGCTTGTCGCAGGTCCTGCGCTCGCAGCCCCCTTCACGTTCGTGGCGCTCGGCGACATGCCTTATGGCGATCCGGAAAAATCCTATCCGCCCTTCGAGACGCTGATCGAGACCATCAACGAGGCAAGGCCCGCTCTGGTCCTGCACATCGGAGACACGAAATCCGGTGGCACACCATGCTCGGACGAGATGCTCGACGACCAGCTCGGTTTCCTGAATCGGTTTACCGCACCGACGCTTTACACGCCCGGCGACAACGAGTGGACGGACTGCCACCGCAAGAAAGCCGGTCGCTTCGACCCCATCGAACGGCTGGACTACATCCGGCGCACCTATTTCCCCGATCCGTCGACGACCTTCGGAGTCGAAACGGCGCTCGAGCATCAGGGTGAGGCGGGCTATCCCGAGAATGCGCGGATGGTGCATGAGGAAGTTGCGTTCATCACCGCGCATGTCGTCGGTTCGAACAACAACTTCGAGGTTCGCGATCCGAAGGCAGCGGCCGAGTTTTTCGCCCGCGATCCGGCCAGCACCTCCTGGCTGATGGAGAGCTTCGAGGCCCACGCGGATGCGAAAGCCATCGTGGTGGCGATCCACGCGGACATGTTCGAGTTCGACTTCAACGAGTTCGGCAACGAGCGTTGGTTGCGCCACTCGGGCTTCTCGAACTTCGGGACCGCTCTGAAGGAAGCGGCCGTCGCGTTCGGCAAGCCGGTCCTCTTGGTCTATGGCGACAGCCACAAGCATGTGATCTTCCGACCCTTCCCCGAAACCGCGCCAAACATCACGGCGCTCGAGGTGTTCGGGGCGCGCGACATGCATGCGGTCGAGGTGACCGTAGACCCGGAATCGTCCGGGGTCTTCTCGGTCGCGCCGCTCTACAATCCAGCGCTTTGACGCTTTAATTTCTAGCGCCTTGCCAGACGCATAGTCTGGCCACGTTCTCTGAGTGCCGTTCGCTCGTGAGGGCAGTGCAACCGGACCGCGTGGCGATCTGGATGTTGCCCATTTTCTTTCCCGTGCCAGATGCGCGGACCCAACGATATTCGCGCCACCTGACGCAACGTTTGGCGGATAGGTGAACAACCGCGTCGTTTTTTCACTAGGGTCGAGCGCCGGGAATCGCTAAGTGCTGGTCAAATGGACGAAGCGGCGGCATTTGAGGCCGGTCCGCGATCGGAGGAGAAACGTGCGATGAAGGTGCTCGTGCCCGTCAAGCGCGTGATCGACTACAACGTCAAGGTCCGGGTCAAGGCGGACAAGAGCGGAGTTGATCTTGCGAATGTGAAGATGTCGATGAACCCGTTCGACGAAATTGCCGTCGAGCAGGCGATCCGCATGAAGGAAGCAGGCGAGGTGGACGAGATCATCGTCGTCTCGATCGGCGTCGCCAAAGCGCAGGAGACGCTGCGAACCGCGCTGGCGATGGGTGCGGACCGCGCCATCCTCGTCGAGGCTGCCGAGACGGTCGATACGGACGTCGAACCCCTTGCGGTGGCCAAGGTGCTTAAGGCCGTGATCGAGGCGGAGGCGCCCGGCCTCGTGATCCTCGGCAAGCAGGCCATCGACAATGACATGAATGCCACCGGCCAGATGCTGGCAGCCCTCATGGGCTGGTCGCAGGCAACGTTTGCCTCAGCGATCGAGCTCGGTGACGGTACCGCCAAGGTGACGCGCGAGGTCGACGGCGGACTGCAGGTGATCGAGGTCAAGATGCCGGCGATCATCTCGGTGGACCTGCGCTTGAACGAACCGCGCTATGCCTCGCTCCCGAACATCATGAAGGCCAAGAAGAAGCCGCTGGACGTCAAGTCACCGGCTGATCTCGGTGTCGATGTGGCGCCGCGCCTGGCGGTTGTGGAAGTGACCGAGCCGCCCGCCCGCAAGGCAGGTGTCAAGGTCGAGTCTGTGGCCGAACTCGTGGCCAAGCTGAAAGACGAAGCGGGGGTGATCTGAGATGGCCGTTCTAATGCTCGCGGAGATCACTGACGGTGCACTCTCCATGGACGCAACCGCCAAGGCTGTCAGCGCTGTGTCCGCGCTAGGTGATCTGACCGTGCTCTGCTGCGGCGCCTCGGCGGCCGATGCGGCCAACGAGGCCGCAACCATCGATGGCGTCTCCAAGGTGCTCTTGGCCGAGGATGTGCTATATGGCCATCGCCTCGCCGAACCTGCGGCGGCCCTGATCGCTTCGTTGGCCGGCGACTACTCACATGTGGTCGCACCGGCAACGACGGACGCCAAGAACATCATGCCCCGCGTTGCCGCATTGCTCGATGTCATGGTGATCTCGGACGTGCAGGAGATCGTCGACGCTGAGACGTTCGTGCGCCCGATCTATGCTGGCAACGCGATCGCTAAGGTGAAATCATCGGACCCGACCAAGGTCGTCACCATCCGGACAGCGACATTCGATGCGGCAGGCACGGGCGGCTCGGCGCCGGTCGAGAGCATTGCGACCGGCGATGACCCGTCGCTCTCGACCTGGGTCGAGGACAAGACCGAGTCCTCGGACCGCCCCGAGCTGACCTCCGCGAAGATCGTGATCTCCGGCGGGCGCGGCATGGGATCGAAAGAGAACTTCGAGCTGATCGAAAAACTTGCCGACAAGCTCGGAGCTGCCACGGGCGCAAGCCGGGCGGCGGTTGACTCGGGCTATGCGCCGAACGACTGGCAGGTGGGTCAGACCGGCAAAGTGGTGGCCCCTGAGCTCTACATTGCGGTCGGCATTTCAGGTGCGATCCAGCACCTTGCGGGTATGAAGGACTCGAAGGTGATTGTCGCGATCAACAAGGACGAGGAAGCGCCGATCTTCCAGGTCGCCGACTACGGTCTCGTCGGCGATCTCTTCAAGGTGCTGCCCGAGCTTGAAGAAGCGCTCGGCTGAGTTTTCGCCTCATCAGCATTGTCCGGGGCCGGCACTGTGCCGGCCCCTTTTCGTTTGGCAAGCTTCAGTTCTCGCTGAAGAGCGTGTCGCAGGCGTGGTGCAGCGCGGCCCGTGCCAGCAGCCGGGTTGAGTCGAGGGTCGGCAGACCTGCGTTCGCGTCGGTGAGGATCAGCGGAATCTCGGTGCAGCCCAACACGACCGCGTCACAGCCAAGCGCTGCCATTCGGGCGATGACGCGCTGGTGAAATGCGATCGCTTCAGGACGGAATTCCCCCATCACCAGTTCGTCCATGATGATGCGGTTGAGCTCTGCCCGCTCGTCGGGCTCAGGGCGTTCGACGGCGACACCACGCGCGTTCAGCACGTCGGGATAGACCTCGCTCTCCACAAGCCAGCGCGTTCCAAGCAAACCAAGCCTGTGAAACCCGCGTGCGATTGCGGCATCGGCAACGACCTCGGCGATGTGAAGCCAAGGCAAGGGCGAGCGGGGCATGACATGCACCAGTGCCGCGTGGATCGTGTTGTCAGGGCAGATCAGAAAGTCGGCGCCGGCGCGCTCGAGCACGTTCGATGACGCGAGCATCAGTTCGCCCACGCCTTCCCAATCGCCGCGCTGGAGGCAGTCGGTGTAGGCCGACAAAGGCGGCGTGTGCATGGTGATCTCAGGGTGGCCGTGCTGTCCGAGGAACTTGGCGCCCTCTGCGCAGATCGTTCGATAACAGAGAGATGCCCCCTCAGCCGAACAGCACACCAGTCCTATGTGACGCGGCATTTGCGGCACGCCCCCATTATTCGCCGAGCCGGTGGTTGAAATTCTGTCATCGTGCAGCGTAAGTTTGCGTGCTGCGGCGCACAATCAAGACCTGTGTACCGTTGTCGAACAACAATAACCTGCCGGATCACTCGGCAGAACGGGGATAGCGGATCATGGGAATCCGAACGGTTGGCGTGATCGGCGCCGGTCAAATGGGCGTGGGGATCGCGCAGGTCTTCGCACAGTCGGGCTATCACGTCCTGCTCAACGACGTCGATACAGCGCGGCTCACCGATGCCAGAGAGTTCGTGGATCAGCAACTCATGCGTCTTGTCGAGCGCGACCGCATCACCGCGGCCCAGCGTGCCGAGGCGTTGGAAAATCTGGTGCCCGAGACGGATCTTGCCCGGCTTGGTGCCGTCGATCTGGTCATCGAGTCGGCGACCGAGAACGAGAAGGTGAAGGTGAAGATCTTCCAGGACCTGTCATCGCATCTGGGTGAGCAGACCTTGCTGACGACCAACACCTCGTCGATCTCGATCACGCGTCTTGCCTCGACGACGGACCGGCCCGAGCGGTTCATGGGACTGCACTTCATGAATCCGGTGCCGGTGATGCAGCTGGTGGAGCTGATCCGCGGCATCGCGACTTCGGACGAGACGTTTCAGGAAATGCGCGGCGTGGTGGCAAGCCTTGGCAAGACTGCTGCGGTGGCCGAGGATTTTCCGGCCTTCATCGTCAACCGCATTCTTCTCCCGATGATCAACGAGGCGGTCTACACGCTCTATGAAGGTGTGGGTTCGGTCGAGAGCATCGACACGGCGATGAAACTTGGCACGCGCCATCCGATGGGGCCGCTGGAGCTTGCGGACTTCATTGGTCTCGACACCTGTCTGGCGATCATGAACGTGCTGCACGAAGGACTGGCCGACACCAAGTACCGCCCGTGTCCGCTTTTGGTGAAGTATGTCGAGGCGGGTTGGCTCGGCCGCAAGGCCAATCGCGGATTCTACGACTACCGTGGCGAGACCCCCGTTCCGACACGCTGACCAGGTGTGCCGTCGTGGCAGAACTGACGCCCAGCGGCCATCTGCGCTTCGGGGAGCGCAGCCGGAAAGCCTGACAGGCTTTCCGAGCCCGTGTTTCCACGGGCATGGCCGCTTCGGTCCCGGCTGCGATCGTTGGTCGAAGCGGAACGAAAGTTGGTCCCCAGCCGGCCCGAGAAGCGCTGCGCCTGCGAGCTGTGATGCGCCTTGGCACAGCAGGGCTGATCAGCGTCAGGAGAGCCGATAGAAGCGCGCGGCGTTGGCGCCAAAAACCTTCTCCTGATCCGCGACCGGCACAAATCCCTGCACGCCGTCATGCCAGGTCTGATACTCGCCGTTGAGCGTCAGGACCGGCCAGTCGGAGCCCCACATCACGCGCTCCGCACCGAACGTCGACAGAACGTGGTGCACATAGGGCGCGCAGTCCAGCACCGGGGCGCCTGGTTTTGCCTCGGTCAGAAGAGCGGAGAGCTTGCACAAGACCGGCGTGTCCTCCGCCAGGCGCTCGATGCCGGCCGCCCAGTCGGCGAAGGCGCCGTCCCGGATCTGCGGCTTGAAGCAATGATCGATGACGGTGCGCATGTCTGGATACCGCTCGAACAAGCGGTGGAAGTTCTCGATGTGGCGGGGGAACCCGAGGGCATCGAATGTCAGGTCCAGGTCCCGGACCGCATCAAACCCCCACTGCACGTCCGCGCGGTGCATCCAGTTCACGTCCGGGATGTCCTGAATCATCGGGCGCACGCCAGCAAATTTGGGGTGTCGTGCCAGCCGTTCGAGTTCGCGCAAGGAGGCTTGGTCTTCAAAGTCGATCCAGCCCACGACCTTGGCGATCCAATCGGTCGCATCGGCGAGGCCGAGCAAGTAGTGCGTCTCGGCAACCGTCGGCGCGGCCTGTACGATCACCGCACGGTCTACACCACATGCCAGGCCCGGGAAGTCCCGGGGACCGTAGTCCCGACGGATCGGTGCAATGACCGGGTTGTCCTGCATCCACCCATAGTCGCCGCGTGCGATCGACCAGAGGTGGAAATGCGCGTCAACTCTCATCCGGGGACCGGCGCATCTTCGCGGATCAGGCGCTCGGTGCGCAAGTCCGACCAAAGGCGGGCGGGGATGTCGACCTCAAGGGTCTCGACAGCCTGGCGGGTTTCCGCCGGCGTTCTGGGGCCGGGGATGATCGAGAACACGCACGGGTGCCCGAGTGGAAAGCGAAGCGCCGCTGCCGGCAGGGCCACGCCATGGGCCTGGCAGACCCGCTCGATCCGGCGGACGCGATCGAGAATCTCCGGCTTGGCCGGTCCGTAATTATAGATCGCACCGTCGACCGGGCCGGTGGCGAGAATGCCCGAGTTGAACGGTCCGCCGAGCAGAATGCCTATCCCGCGCTCTTCGCAGAGCGGCAGGAACGTCTCGAGCGCATCCTGTTCGAGAAGGGTGTACCGGCCGGCCAGCAGGAAGAGATCGAAATCGCCCTCACGCGCCATGCGCTCGCAGGGTTCCCAGTTGTTCAGTCCGGCACCGATTGCCTTGATCACTCCCTGGGTGCGCAGCTCGTGAATGGCGCGGTAGCCCCCTGACATGAAGGACCGGATCGCCGCGTCCGCAGCCTCATGCGTGCCGTGCGTCCAGACATCTGCATCGTGACAGAATAGAACATCGATCCGGTCGAGCCCGAGCCGGTCCAGGCTCTGCTCGAAGGACCTCATGGTGCCGTCATAGCCGTAGTCGAACACGAAGCGATGGGTCTTCGGCACGACAAACTTGTCGGTGGCGGCCTCTTCCGGCGCACAGGGCTCGATGTACCGCCCGACCTTGGTGGAGATCACGAACGCATCGCGCGGCTTTCCTGCAAGGCAGCGCCCGAACCGCCGCTCGCTGAGGCCAAGACCATAGAGCGGCGCCGTGTCGAACCAGCGCATGCCGAGGTCCCATGCGGTCTCGAGAGCACCAGCCGCATCGTCCTCCGGGATCTCTGTGAAAAGGTTGCCCAGGGGCGCTCCCCCGCATCCGAGTTCTGTGGTTTTCAGCTCGGCCCCTGAAGGACAGGTGAACACTGTCTCCCGCATCGCGTCTTCTCCCCGGTGCGCTTGCACAGCCGACGCACCCCGTCCTATGCTTTTCTGAAGCAGAACAATGCAACGGAACGGGGAGGAAGGTCCATGCTCAAGGGGATCGATCCGCGCTTGAATGCGGATGTGCTGTTTGCCTTGCGTGCGATGGGGCACGGTGACGACCTGATCATCGCGGATACGAACTTTCCGTCTGATTCGGTGGCGCGCCAGACGGTGCTGGGGCGGCTGCTCAGGATCGATGCGAGCGCACCCGAAGTCATCGCGGCCGTCCTTTCGGTCTATCCCATCGACACGTTCGTCGATGATGCGGCGGCGCGGATGGAGATCGTGGGCGCGCCGGACGAGGTGGCGCCCGTCCAGGCCGAGGTGCAGGTGGCGGTCGATCTCGCCGAGGGGAAAGCACGTCCGATGATCGGGGTCGAGCGCTTTGCATTTTACGATCGGGCCCGCAGCGCCTACGCGGTGATCCAGACGGCAGAACGGCGTTTCTATGGCTGCTTTGCCTTTCGCAAGGGCGTGATCCCGCCGGAGGTTTGAGCGATGGCAGGGCAGGGTGTCGTCATTCTGGGTGTCTTCGTGGCGGATTGCACGTTCCGTGCGGAACGGCCGCCACGGATGGGTGAGACGGTTCTCGGCAAGAGCTTTGCGCTGGGACCCGGCGGTAAGGGGTCGAACCAGGCCGTGGCCGCAGCCAAGGCCGGTGCCGACACGCGTTTTATCTCGAAGATCGGGGAGGACGCGTTCGGCGACATGGCGCTGGCGACGTGGCAGGCGGCGGGTGTGCGCCCTGCGGTCCTGCGCAGCGCCGAGAGCTACACGGGGGCTGCATACATCTATGTTGACGATCGGACAGGTGACAACGCGATCATCATCGCACCCGGCATTGCGCGCACGATATCTCCGGCCGACATTGAAAGTTCTGCCACGACGATCCGCGATGCGGCGATCTTTGTGACCCAACTGGAGCAGCCCATCGACGCGGCAATTCGTGCACTCGAGATCGCCCGGGCGGCCGGTGTCACGACCGTGCTCAATCCGGCGCCGGCGGCGGCGTTGCCGGACGAGATCTGGCCCCTTTGCGACTATGTCACACCGAACGAAACCGAGGCCAGCGAGATCACCGGGTGTGCTGTAACCGGACCAGCGGATGCCGGCGCAGCCGGGGACGCGTTGATCGAACGCGGCGTCGGAGCGGCCTTGATCACGTTGGGGGAGGCAGGCGCGCTGCTTCACACGCGTGATGGCTCGACGCATATTCCGGCCTACAATTGCGGTTCTGTGATCGAGACGACCGGTGCCGGGGATGCGTTCAACGGCGGCTTTGTGGCCGCCTTGGCACGTGGTCTGGCACCGGACGCGGCCGCACGGTTCGGAAGTGCCACAGCGGGTCTCTCCGTGACACGGCCGGGGACAGCGGCATCGATGCCGGATCTCGCCGAAATTGAGGCTGTGCTGGATCGCTAGGGTTGCCGACGAGTGTTGTTCCATCCGCACCAAACGGTGACGCCTGTGTTTCCGTTTGAGTTGGGTCCAGTGCGGCCATGCCCGTGCCTGGCACGGGCCCGGAGAGCGTGTACGCTCTCCGTCTGCGCTTGGCAGAGCGCAGATGGCCGCTTGCGCACACCTCCATTGTCCGGAAGGTAAGTCGACCGGCGGTGGGCGCGAAAACCGCGTCGGGCTGCCCGGCCGTCATCCCGATTGCGGCGTGGCCGCCTCGAGCGCACCTGCTGCTGCACCGCCAATCGCCTCGCCCACGGCCTTGGCCTGCGCATCCCCCTCGCCCGCGCCCACGACCTCGACCTTGCGTCTGGCGAGATACAATTCGTTTTCGGCAAAGACAGCACGGAGGCGGTGGTAGATCTCTCGTCTGAGGACGAATTGCGCCCTTGGTTTGCACTTGAACTTGACGCGCATCACCAGAGCTGAATCGTCGTCCACATAGTAGACCCCCTGGCTCTTCAGCGGTTCCAGAAACTTCGGTCCGTGTTCCGGATGAGCCAGAAACTCCTTGCCCACTTCCTTGACCAGCTTCTTGAAGCGTTGCGGGTCGGTTTCGGGCTCCATCCGGAATGACATTTTGTAGATCACCCAGTCACGATTGTGGTTGGTGATCTTCTTGAGCTCACCGAAGGGAATGGTGATCACCGGGCCGCGATGATGGCGCAGCTGCAAGGAGCGAATTGAGATCGATTCAACCTCTCCCCTCAGATCCGTCTCCAGCTCGATGTACTCACCCACCCGGAAGGCATCGTCGATCAGGAAGAAGATGCCGGAGAAGATGTCTCGGACCAGCGCCTGTGCACCGAAACCGATCGCGATCCCAACAACCCCGGCCGAGGCGATCAGCGGCCCGATGTCGACGCCCATATCCGAGAGCACGACCATCACCACCACAATCGCCAGCACGCCGAGCAGGAAGTTCCGAAACAGCGGCGTCAGCGTGTGCAGCCTCGTTGCCGCGGGCACATCCTCGGGGCTGGCGTCTTCGGCGGCATCGCTGACGCGCATCTCGGTGTAGAGGGCCGCTGCAATCAGACGCCAGATCAGGTAGCCGATGGCAAGCGTTGCCATGATCTGCAGCAGCGCGCTGACCGTCGGAGAGGCGTCTTCGCCCATGGCCAGCGTCAGCAGATCGAGCCCCCAAAGCTTGAGAACGATCAACCCGGCGCCAAAACCGATCAGCACGCGCCATGCCCCCCAGAACACCTTCCGGAAGCGCTCGGACATGTCGCTGCGGGCAGGAATGCACGAGCGGATCACCTCACCCCCCAGCCGGTCGAAGATCGGCAGAACCAGGAGGACGAGCAGTGTCCCTATCGGACCATCGAGGCGGTGCTGGCCGCGCTCGAGCCAGTGGGCCACCCAGTAGGCGCCTGCGCCGACGAGGTATGCGGTCAAGAGCCAGGGTGCCGTGGCAACCGCCACGCGGCCAAGTGCGCCGGTCGATGCGGTGTCTCCCAGGGCATCGGCGATGGCGGCCCGGATCGTCGGGATGTTGCGCAGCACCATGAACAGCAACAGCAAGGCCACTCCGGTGCCGGCGATTGCAACAGTGACCATCGCGGGCGGAAACCCGTAGCCGAGCGTGGGGAACATGCCCGCCACCAGCCAGCCCGCAGCCCCGAGCACCACACATCGGACCAGCAGGCGGTGCAACCGCTGTGCTGCCTCGTCGGCCAACGGCGCGATTCGGATTTGCGGCGCGTCCGGTGCAAAGGCGCGCCGGGCCAGAACGATGAAGCCCCAGCTCCAGGCAACGCCGGCCCAGTAGATCCAGACCATATCCGTCAATGGCCCGAGCCGTGCGGCCAGCACGGGTGCGAGCAAACGCGTCGCCGCCACGAAGGCAAAGACCGGAAGAAACTCGAGCACGGCAAGAAGGATCGTACGCACCACGCGTTCCCAGTAGCCTGCCGCCTCGACCGCGCAGAGCCACCGCCGCCATCGCCGCGTCAAGAGGACAAGCGCGACCCCTGCTCCCAGACCGGACAGCACCAGAATGCCGGCCGCGACGAGCATGCCCGGCACGCCGGCTTCAGCCGTGCTCAGCCGCTCCTGCACCCGCTCTCGGCGCGCGCCCAGATCGGCGATGGCGATGGTCCATCTTTCGACCCTCGTCCGGATGCGCATCGCCATTTCGCTGATGCGTGCCTCGAACGCGGTGAACGCCGTCTCGCCATCGTCCTCTGCGGCCTGGGCCTCGGCCTGGCGCAGCAACTCTGCTCGCAGCACCGCGCGCACGTCGTCGTCGGTCAGCCTAGACAGGAGATCGCTGATGACTGCGGGAGTGAGTTCTTCGGGCAGCTCTACCCGGGTTTCGCTGTCGGGCGCTTCCAGCAAGGGCGACTGCGCCATGACAGGTATCGCCGCCAGCAAGAACACCAGCGCAAGCCCACACCGGACAAGTCGCAGCGGCACGCCCATCGATCGATCCTCCCGCACGCACGACGCCAAGAGACTGTCGCAACATTGGCACGCAAGCTCCTCTTAGCGCTGGAGAAGACCGCTCGGCAAGGCGTAGCACCAGCGCCATGACCACGATTGCGTGCGTTTGTCCGTGAGCTGCGCGTGCGGGGCTGTCCTAGGACGGCTGCCAGTGATCCGGCGGTCGTCCACAATGGGCCAGAAACTGTCGGGTATCGTCTGCGAGTTCTGCCCGAAGCTGTGCGTCGACCGCGGCAGACAGCGTCGGGCCCTCGGTGGCCGGCATGGTGAACTGCCCGCGCATCCAGGATCGGAGACCTTCGGGTGCCTGCCGGGCTGCGTGGCGCAGGCCGGGCAGCTGCCGCAGACGCGAGTAAAGCGGGGAGGGCAGCCGTTTCTCTGCGCTGGGATTTCGATGCTCGATCGGCACAAATGGGCAAGGCGCGACATCAAGAAAGGTGCAGAGATTTGCAAAGAACCGCTCGGGATGCGCTTCGAGCTCCTCCATGAAACCGATCCAGATGCGGTGGTCTGGATAGTGCTTCCTGTAGCGGTTGAGTTGGCGCCAGTAGAAGCTGGGTGCAACGAAGCGTTCGGGCCACTCGAGCACCGCCCGGTCCGGGCAGGCCGGTACGTCATCTCTGGAGTCCGCGCGGCTTTGAACCCAATGCGATACAATGCGCGCGATCGGATCACGCACGATGTAGATGAGCTTGGCATGGGGGCACAGAGCGGCCATCCGCTCGGCGGCATGCGGGTAAAGCGTATCTGATGTGTAGTTGTTGCTGCCTTCACCCCGGAGGCGGGCGCTTTGACCGTCGGCGAACAGCCCGGCGTACCAGTCAATCCCTCGGGACCACTGATTGTCATTGCTGAAGAACTCCGGGTCCTGATCCGGAAGCATGAAGATCTCGGGATGTGTTTCGAGATAGGCAGACACCGTGGAAGTCGCGCATTTCATCGCACCGATGACGATGAAGTCCGGCAACACGATGGTGCGGACGGCACGCCGGTTGCCGAGCAAGGCGTCTCCTGTGCTCATGGCATCGCCTTCGAGCCTGCGACCTGGGTCTCGGTGAAAAGCGGTGCGATGACCCGCCGCGCGCCGGCCATGCTGAGATGATCGTCATCGAAGTAGAGAGCCGTTCCCGCGATCGCGCCATAGCACTGTGTCTCGTCACAGAGCTGATCGGCAACGGGCAGGGTTTCGACCTGCATCCGTTTGAACCAGGACAGAATGTCTTTGTTGCGGGTTGCGTAGTAGCGGCGGCTGACGGTTGGCAGCAGGACATCTGCGGTTGGCCGGTGCAGCGCGTACTTTCCGATGGAGCGCGCGATCTCGGGGATCGGTTCGACGAACACGACACGCCGCTCGCCGGTGGCCAGCCGTTCGATCAGTGTGCTGACCGCTGCCCAGTAGAGGGCACGCTTCTCCTCAGGCGTGCCGGGGTTCGCGATGCGGTAGGGGTCGTTCGGCAACGCCGGAAAGCTCTCGCTGTTCGGGCCATAGAGGTAGGCGCTGTGACGCCAGGCGAGAAGGATGGTGTGTATTCCCGGATTGTCCTCGAGCCAGGCGATGGCATTCGAGATCCACTCGGCGCAACCCGGCAGGCCCGGGTCGAAGCCAAGCGCGGGCGGACACCCGCTCACCGTCAGCTGCACCAGGCTTTCGCCTCGGGGCACAAGCGCATCGCCGAGGGTGTGCGCAATCTCTACGCCATGACTGTCCCCGAGCACGGCCCAGCCCGGTTTGCTGCCGACTGGGAAGACGCAGGCGCGCTCGGGTTCGAACGGGGTTGCGGGCGCCACATGGCACTCCGCTCGCAGCGGGCTCGGGGTGGCCGAGGCGAGAATTGCGGTTTGTGTGGGTGAGAACCGCAGTCCCGGCAGTCCCTCACCCAGATGGACCGCCAGACCGATGCCTGCGGCGAGCGCGCCGCCGGCAGTGATCGCGGCCGCGGTTTGGCGCGCAGACATCTGTGCGGGATTGCGGAACGGGCCTTCCACCCACCGCCAGCTCGCCCAGGCGAGGACCAGCGTCAACGCTGTCAGCCCTACCATTTGCCAAGCCTGTGGCGGATCGAACTGCCCGATGCGCGCAAAGGCGAAGAGCGGTTGATGCCAGAGATACGCGCTGTAGCTGATCAAGCCCAGCCCGATCATTGGCGGACGGCTCAGCAACCAGTGCGCCAGCGTGCCTCGGGTCGCAAACAACAGCACCATCACCGTCCCAGCGATGGGTGGGACGAGCCAAAGCCCGGGAATGGGCAGCCAAGGATGATGCCAGGCGAGGCTGAGCACGATCATGCCCAATCCGCTCAGCGCAAGGACGTTTGCGTGGCGGCCCATTGCGTGCCATAGGCCAACCGTCCTGCTGCCCGGCAATCCGTGTCGCGCCACAGCGAGGGCTGCCAATGCCCCGGCGAGCAGCTCCCAAGCCCGGAACGGCAGCAGGTAGAAGGCTGCGTTGGGTATGGCGCGGGCAGCCACTTCGGCAAGTGCAAGACTTGCAAGGGCCGCGAGCCCAAGCCAGATGAAAACCGCGCGCGGACCAAGCCGCCAGAGCATCACAAGCACAACTGGAAACAGCAGATAGAACTGCTCCTCCACCGCGAGGCTCCACGTGTGGATCAGCGGCATTTCTTCGGTCGCCGGAGCGAAGTAGCCGCTCTGGTGCCAAAACAGCAGGTTCGTTGCGAAGAAGGCCAGGGCGACAAGGCTCTGCCCGTATTGCTGGAGTTCAGTCGGCGGCATGACCATCCAGGCCACCGGGACGGTGCACACACTGACCAAGACCAGAGCGGGCAAGATGCGCCGCGCCCGGCGTGCATAGAATCCGGCAAACGTGAACCGTTGCTCGTTGATCTCGCGCACAAGGATCAGGGTGATCAGGTACCCGCTGATAACAAAGAAGATGTCGACGCCCAGAAAGCCACCGCGCAGGGGCGCGCCGGCGTGGGTCAGGATCACGGCAGCGACCGCGATCGCGCGCAATCCATCGATCTCGTTCCGGTGGCGCATGAGTCCTCTTGCAGGCATCTGTTCGCACTGCGGGAGCTGCGGGGCTGCACATGGGTTGCAACGCAAACGCGCGGAAGGCTGGACCTCCCGCGCGCACTTGAACGAAATTGCGGTTAACTTTGAATTACCGTGATTTTACGCAGGTGCTACAGAAACCAGTGTCAAGATTGCATTGTTGAAGGTTCCACCGAAATCGGCGCCTACGGCATGGCCGCTTACGGGCGAGACAAACTCGCGATCCGCGCCCGCGTGCCAGTAGGTCGGCGAGGCTTCCGTCTGGAAAATTGCGTCAAGTCCTGTCCAGGAGAAGACCGCCCCCGACCCGATCAGAGTGGCATGCGCCAGCACGAGCCCGCCGCTGGCAACATCGATGCTGCTCGCGAGACCAGGCGTGCCGGTTGCTGTCTCGGCGGCGAACCCGACACTTGTGGTATCGATTGATCCGACCGACCAGATGGCCACACCGCAGCGTGATGTTGCGGCTGTTGTCGTCACCTCCACGTCCGCACTTGTGCCTGTTACGGGCGACCGCCAGACCGACTGCTCCTGCTTCGTCTGATTGAACACGAACTGCCGCCCGACGAGGGTTGCGGCCTGACCGCCGACCGTGACACCTGTGACCTGGTTGTTGTCGGCGCTGCCACGATGGCTGACCGCAACGATCACTTCGCCCGGCGCAACCGAAAGCGCCGGGAAGGTCGAGACAGATTGGTTGACGGATCCAGTCTCGCCGTGCGCAAACGCAAGGATCGAAAGTGCGGCGCCACCTGCAGACGGTGTCGCACTGACCGGGGTCGACACCGGTCCTGTCCCGACGCCGTTCAGTGCCGACACTCTGTAGCTGTATTCGGTTCCGTTCGTCAGCCCCGTGTCGGTGAAGCTGGGGGTGGACCCGGTGCCGTCCGCGAGTGTGGAAAACGCGCCACCCGCGATGCTCCGCTCGATGATGTAGTCTGTTATCGCGGCGCCGTTGTCCGCGGGCACATTCCAAGAAAGTGCAGCCTGGCCATCACCAGAAACGGCGCTCATCCCGGTTACCTGCTCAGGCACGGTCATCGGCGCGGTGATCGTCCAACTGAAGTTTTGCTGGGCAGACCCGGCGGCGTTGCTGGCGGTGATGGTGACGGGGCGGGTCTCCACCTGGAGAGGTGCGCCGGTGATGATGCCGGTCTCAGGTGCGATCGCCAGACCGGCGGGAAGCCCGTCGGCGGTGAAGCTGAGATCAGTGCCGCTGAAGAACGGCGCGGTGTCGAGGGGCAGGGTCATGCCAGTGCATCCTCCTGATTGGGAATTGTGCCGATCGCCTGAGGGGCGGAGAAATCAAGTAAATCCGTCTGATCCGGGATGACGCCGATCGTCTGCGGCGCCGCCAGCGCCAACGGATCTGACTGATCGGGTATTGTGCCGACAGTGAGCGGCCCGCCGCCCGTCTGACCGTTGAACACTGCCTGCCACGCCTCCCAATACCTGGTGCCCAGCATGCGAAGGTTCGCCGCCGAGAAATGGGGATCGGTCGGGCTGCCTGCGAGATCTGAGCTGTCGGCGACAGCGGTGCGTGACACACGGGCTGTGGTGGTCTCAATGACGGACTGTATGGTCTCGCGTGCGGGGTCCTGGGCGATCCAGTCAGGCGACAGGCCCCCGAGGATGAACGGTGTCGTCGGCCCTGCCGCATCGACATCCGCACGCAGGGCTGCGATCATTGTGTCGAGGGCCGTTTGGTATGTCGCGTTGCCGGTGTCCGATTCACCCTGGTGCCAGAGGAATCCCGCGAACGTGAAGCCGGGATTTGCGGCCATCACGGCATTGATCCGAGTGACAGAGTCCTGGAACCGCACATCGCCCGGGTTCCAATCGTTGTTCGCAAAACCTGTTCCGCCCTCGGCGAGCGGCACGACGACAAGCGCAGAGTCCGGGTATGAGGCCAGCGCTGCATCCGCGAAGGTGATGTCCAGCCCCATCTGTCCTGGTGCGGCATCCACATGCTGAAGCGGCACGGAGGCGGGAATCAGCTCGCCGTCATCGGCGCCAGAGCGGCCCCACTGCAGGACACCGGGAGGGTGTTCGCCCGCGCCATCATACATCGCGCGGCCGACCATGTTTGATTGGCCCATGAGCGCGAACACCATTGTGCTACCGGGACCGAAAGGGGACGTGGCGCCTCCCGCACGACGCTGCGGGACTAAGGCGAGACCAAGGTCGATCATGTTTACGCGTCTCCCCGATGCGCTTCCGTACGCCACGCGAATTCATGCGTCCTGGGCGTTGCTGGGCGTGTGCAGACACAGCGATCGAGTGGAAGCGCGCGACCGGGGTCAAGGTCCGCGTGGTAGTCGTGCATGGCTGCGTCCTTCTGCTGCTTGGGCCGATCGTCTTGCCGGCAGGGCGAATCATCAGGCCGTGAGGCCTGGCGCTGCGAAGGCTAGCGGTGGATGGTGCGGTGTTGCCGGTAGGACGTGCTGACCGCGCGCCGGTTGCGCCGGATCAGAGTGGGAAAAAGACCCGTCGGCGCCGCAGGACGACAAGACCTGCGAAAGCAAGGGCCGCCATCAGCAAGGGCAGGGTTGATGGGAGAGGGACAACGCGGAACGTGAAGTTCGGGTCTGCACGTTCGCTGATTGATCGGCGCTGCGATCGTGTACGCAGAGTGTTGTCGAACCTGGTCTCCGCGAGACCAGCGAGCACCAGCTCAGTAACTAGGTTAGGGCGTTCGGAAGCATGCGCAATCCGCAGCTCGCCGCGGTTGTTGTGCTCTTTGCCTCGCGCCCTGGCATGCGCCGCCGCGGCTGCGGCGCGCTCATTGTAGGGTCTGGCCTCCGCACCTGGTGTCGCTGCTGGTTCAGGGTCGGCAGCACCTGCGATTTCGCTTGTTCGGAAGAGTTCATATCCCTGATCTGGGACGTCGCAATGGGCATGTCGCGTGGGCGCTGCAAAGAATGCGGGCGCCCAGAATTGTCGCTCGTTGCTTTCACCTAGAGTTGCAGCATCAGCGGCGGAATAGGCTCCGACCAGGGACGCGAGCAACGCCAGAAGTGAGAAGCCGAGCGGCGCAATCTGCATGAGGCACAACCTCCGGTAAGGTGTTTATTGCCTCTTAAGTATCGTGAGGTTAAAAAACTGTTGTCCAAACCGACGCGACACCTAAGCCCATGGATCTTCGGATTATTTTCCAACAATGTGCAGAGCAGCTTTTCCGCCCTTCGGCATTGCGCTAGGGTCGGGCGTGATAAATGTGTTGCAAATGAAATCCATCCGGCGATTGGCCATGTGAGTTGCGGTGACGATTTTGGGACAAGTTCGGTGCCATAAGGGTGCACGACCGCTTCGCGCTTCTCACGTGGCTGGAATCGCGATGGGATTCCTCCTTCTGTTCTCGCCTCAAGCTTCGAGCAACGTCGTCGTCCCCGGCTATGGCGGTGTGGGCATCTTCGAGATGCCGGCACTGGCGTCTGCGGAGGCGGGTGTCCGAGCCCGTATCCGCGCCGGTCACACGACTGAAGCGATTGACGCGCTGACGCGGGTCATAAACCGCTTCCCTGATGCAGCTCAGTTGCGCGTTTTTCAGGCCGAGCTCGCGCTTCAGGACGGCGACACCGATGCAGCAATTGCGGCTCTGCTCATGGCCGAGCGGTTGGGGTCAACGAATCTTCCGCAGATCCTGTCTGAGCCCCAGTTTGCAATGATTGCCGATGATCCGCGTCTCAGCATGCTGAGCATAAATACTCAGCCCGAGACGGTGAACAGTCGGCCCAGGCCTGTGCGTGGCAGCGATGCTGTGGTGACCGGCGAAAACTCCGGATGGAATGCGGGTTTGGGGAGGGTTGTTAGCCGCTTCACGTTCCCGCCGGCGACAGCCACGCGCAGTCTTGATGTCAATGCGCCGGATGGGGCGTTCGCGCACTTGAGGCACTTGATCGCGTCGGGGAAAGCTGCTGGAAACTCAGGTGACCTGTACGACAACCGGGACGACGGGCATTCCAGTCTCGAGCATATGGCGTGGACGAAGCTAAGCCGTGTTTCTTATGATGAGGAAGCTCGAGCTGCCGGGATTCACTATGGTCTCAACACAGGCATTCTGTTTGATTCTCCCACGTTCGGGAACTCATCGACCGCGCTGACGGGACGGCTGTGGCGCTCACAGCCACGTTTCGCAATGACTGCCCCAGGTCAGCCACGCCGGCTGTGGGACCTCTATGCCAACAACCATCTTTATGTGTTTCCGGAGCATCGGGATCACGACCCTGTAGGTGAGGGCGGGCATGGCGATGTAATCCCAGCCAACACGCCTTACATGCTGATCAGTCAAGGATCATCGGGTTCGGACAAGCCGCTACTGCGCGCTGTGCAGGCCATTCTCGCAGCATTCAAGCCAGAGGTGAAAGCCCGTCTTACCGAGGAACGCTTGATCGCCCCCATGATCCAGCAGGTTTTCCGACGCGGGCTGCATGGAGTTGGGGAACGGGGGTATCTGACGCCACGTGCGCATGCCACCGCGTTTCGGTCTGAGGACATTGATCTCGGGGCAATGATTGCATTTGCCCAATCTCTAGAAGCCGACGTCATTCCGCCGATGGTCAAAATCGCCATGACGCGTGAAAGCTCAAATGAGTTGAGCGTTTTCGGAGATGGGTTAAGCGAGGTCCTTTTTGACACGCCCGGTGCCATCGCACGGGTCTGGCGCGCTCCTGGTGCTGAGCGGGAGTATGAGCTGTCCGCCGGTGCGACAGATCCAAACGGTCGACCGGTGACTTACCGATGGGTGCTGATGCGGGGCGACCCCGAGCGGATCACGATCGAGCCTCTGGACGAGTCTGGCCGGCGTGCTCGTGTGCGCATCGGCTGGGATGATCCCCGGCCTGTCGAGGGGACGCCTGAACTCTCGTCCTCGCGGATCGACATTGCGGTCTTTGCCGACAATGGGGCGCACCTTTCTGCGCCTGCATACTTCAGTGTCTTGCTTCCTGCACATCAACTCCGGCGCTATGACACGCAAGGTCGACCGGTGAAGATTGCCTATGCGCCGTCCGGCGAGCGGCCTTATGCCGATCCACTCATTTGGCCAACGCGCCGATGGGAGGATCACTTTCGCTATGACCCGGACGGGCGTCTGCTTGGCTGGATCCGCTCAGGTCGGGGATATGCTCGGAAGTTTACCGCTTATGGGCATGAAGTTGTGGAACAGGATCCCCTCGGTCGGGCCCTGCTTGCACGCCAGGTGAGGTATCCGATCGAGGTGGTGCGTGCGGGAGACTTGCGAGTCCGTGAAATGCCAACGGATCGGCGGTTTCGCTACATCTACGAAGATTCAGACGATCTGGTCGGACGTCCGGTTCCGGCTGCCGCTTTGGAGGGCGCCGAGATCATCGGCAAGAACGAATCTGCGCCTCGGGCGACGCGCGAGAAACCTTAGCCGATCGAGCGCGGATACTCGGTGGGAAGTGCTGTCGTCTGTTCTCGTTGAGCGACATCGCGGAGCGTTTCCCTGATCCAGAGACGAGCCAGCGGCAGCACAGCGAAAAGGTAGCGACCGAACAGGCGTCGCGGTTCGCTCAACATTCGATGCAGCCATTCGAGTGCCAGCACCTGCAGCACCTTCGGTGCACGACGCTTCAGGCCCAGCATGAATTCGAGGGCAGCACCGGTGCACAGCGCTGTGCCCATGATGCCAGGACGCTTGCATGCTGCGGCACACATGGCCTCGGATTTCGGCGCACCAAGGCACACGAAGATGAACCTCGCATGGCTGTTGGCGATAAAGTCGACGCAGCCTGCGAAGGCTGCGGTGCCGGGTTTGCATCCCATGGGCGGGATCATGACGTCCCACTCGATGTCGGGCCGATGCCGGCGTAGGGCGTCGCCCAATCGCTCCGATGCGCAGATCACGCTGATGCGGTCACCGCTCTCGATCACATCGCGAAACAACACGGCGGTCAGGTCTGAGCCTGTTACCAGTGGCAGTTCGCGTCCCGAGAGCCATCCGAGCGCGCGGAGCGGGCGGCTGTCGCAAACGCTGAGCCAAGCGGCATCGAAATTGGCCACGACCTCAGCGTCGCGCTCGCACTGCACAACGTGTTGGACATTTGGAGTTGCCACAAAACCGAACGATGAGGACGGCGTGCGAGCTTTGAGCAGGCTGATCACTTCGTCCTGCGAGACGGCGTCGAACGGAATGCCAAGATAGCGCTGGCGAGTTCCGTGAGCATCTTTCGTCGAGGTGATTCGCTGGAAAGAAAGATCCACAGGCTCGCCAACTGCGCGCACGAGATCGCCATCGAAAACCACGTCCTTCATCAGTTCCCTCACCCTCTGGTGGGAGCCGGTGCCCCGCCGGTCGGCCCCTGCAAGCTCAAGCGGGATGCCAACCAGGGGTTGCATCTCGCCGATCTGCCCAAATCCTGCCGTGATCGGACGCCAAAGTAGGTCATCTTGCAGCTGCATGGTGCGTTTCGCTGCAAAATGTGTTTTGGTGTCAGTTGGTTGCAGGATTTTGGCTGCGGCACATACGCGAAACTGAACTGGGAACGCTGGTATCTACTCACCCAAAAGAGCGAAGCTGAATGCCCTTCACGAACAGGCTTCGGTCAGCTCCAAACTCGCCTTAAAAGTGGGTGCGAAGATGGCTCCCCATGGGTATAAAAAAGGTAAATCCTCGATGGATACCCATAACCGCGGACATGATCCGGCCACCTTTGTGGCAGGCCTCGGAACACTGGTGCTGTCGCCCGGTGCTCTGTGGCTGGTGTTGTCCTGCCTTGCAGCCATCCTGTTCTTTCAGGCGGGCATCGTGGATCTCTGGCAGGCCTGGCAGGCGCCGGAGTACAGTCACGGGCCACTGATCCCGCTGATCTCCGGCTACTTATTTCTTCGTCAGCTCAAAGGTTTACCGGCACATTCGGGTCCGGTGGCCGACCGATGGCCCGGTGTCGTCATAGTGACCCTGGCGCTGCTGCTCGGACTGGCGGGAAATGTGGCGCAGATCGAGAAGATCACCGCACTCGCCCTGATCATCTGGGTCGGCGGAATCGTGCTGATCAGTTTTGGCTGGGCGCGCGGCCGTCATTTCTGGCCACCCGTTCTTCATCTCGCGTTCATGCTGCCCTTGCCCTTTTTCCTCTACTGGAAAACCTCAATCGCACTGCAATTCATCTCGTCCGAACTGGGTGTGAGCGTGATCCGGATGATGGCGATTCCCGTCTATCTCGACGGCAACGTCATCGACCTCGGGATCTACAAGCTGCATGTCGCTGAAGCCTGCTCTGGGCTGAGGTATCTCTTTCCGATCCTCAGTTTCACCTACATCTTCGCGGTGCTCTATCGTGGTGCGCTCTGGCACAAGGCGGCGCTGTTGCTGGCTGCGGTGCCCATTGCGATCGTCATGAACGCGCTGCGGATCGGGCTGATCGGTGTCATCGTGGACAGCTACGGCATCGAGCACGCGCAGGGCTTCATGCACTTCTTCGAAGGGTGGGTTGTCTTCCTGCTGTGCATCGCTGCGCTGGTCGGGCTGGCGCGATTTCTGCAATGGACGGCTGATGACAGGCGGAGCCTCGCAGAGGTTCTCGACGTCGATTTCTCAGGCCTGGGCGCCCAGCTTGCGCGGGTGCGCGATGTGCAGCCGTCGATTGCGCTCATGAGCACCGGCCTGGTGTTTCTCGGCGCTGCCGTTCTCTGGAACCCACTCACCCGTCCCGACGCGCCGGAGATCGAGCGAGACCCGTTTCTGCTGTTCCCTCGCCAGATTGACCAGTGGAGCGGTGCGGTTCATCCCGAGTTGCCTGCCGCAGTTGCTGATGTGCTTGCCGCTGATGACTACCTTTCGATTGCCTACACATCAAACGAGCACGATGCGCCGGTTGATCTGTTCATCGCTTGGTACCGAGATCAAACGCGTGCGGAGATTCACACGCCCGAGGTCTGCATCCCGGCAGGCGGTTGGGAGATGTCACAGATCACGGAAACCGAGGTGGCAATCGGTGCGGGGCAACAAAGCATCAAGATCCCGGTCAACCGTGCCGTCATCCAGAAGGGGCTTGCACGTCAGCTGGTCTACTATTGGTTCGACCAGAGCGGACGACGGCTCACATCCGACTACGCCGTTAAGGTTTGGTTAATATGGGATGCGCTTGAAACCGGGCGGACGGATGGCGCGTTGGTCCGTTTGGTTACACCGATTCGGCCCGGTGAGCCCGAGGCAGCCGCCGAGGCTCGGATGGCCGACATGATGGCAGCAAGCTTGCCCGTGTTGCCGCGTTTTATTTCGACCGACCCGGTTCAGGTGCGCGTGAGAGACGATCACCGAGTTTACGACCCGCTCAATTGACGTTCGAGGCTGGGTTTCGCCGCTAGCGGCTTCCCGGCGAGGCGATCGAGACAAAGACAGAGACACAGATGGAACAGGCGCAAATGATCCTCGAGCTCTGGCGGATGGTTCGCCGGCGCTTTGCCATCATTGCAGCGGTTGGCCTTTTGGGCGTCGCGGCCACGGTTTTCGTCGCGTACATCCTGCCGCCGGTGTTCGAGGCCGAGGCAAAGATTCTCGTTGAGAGCCAGCAGATACCTGATGAGCTTGCCCGTTCGACCGTCACAGCGAGTGCGGCGGAGCGGCTCCAGCTTATCGAACAACGGCTGATGACGCGCGACAATCTCTTCGCACTGATCGAGGAGAACGGACTGTACGCCAATCGGCCTGACCTCACGGTGGCTGAAAAGATTGATCGTCTGCGAGATGCCACCGAGATCGAGCCGATCGCGCTCACCGGCCAGCGGGGGCGGCGCAGCGATACAGCGATCTCGGCATTCACAATCAAGGTGGCCTACGATCTGCCCGAAAAAACAGCGCAAATCGTGAACGAGTTCGTCACCACCGTGCTGGAGCAGAACCTGCGTGCGCGTTCCGAACGCGCGGCTGAGACCCTTTCCTTCTTCACGAAAGAAGAAGAACGGCTGACCAAAGCGCTTGCGGCCATCGAGAGCCGCATTACCGAGTACAAGGGAGAGCATGAAGCCGCGCTGCCCGAAAGCCTCGAGTTTCGACGCGCAGAGATTTCGCGACTGGCCGAGAACGATCTAGAGATCGACCGCCGCATCCTCGAGCTCGAAGAGGAACGCGGTGCGCTCGAGACTGCGCTGAGCCAGACGGCGCTCGCTCCTGCCAGCGAGCCGAGCCCTGAAGAACGCGAACTGCGCCGGCTTCAATCTCAGATTGCTCAGAAGCGCACAGTGTACGCAGAGGGTCACCGGGAGGTCCGCGCGCTCAAGGCGCAGATCGCCGCTGTAGAGGCAACTCTGCCGCGGACCGCATCCATCAGTGGGGATGCCCCCAATGGGGCGCAAGCCATGCGCGAAGCGGCGCTCCAGCGCCAAATCTCGCTTGTCGAAACGCAGATCACGCTTCTGAAGGACAACAAGGTGGCCACTGCCGAACGGCGGGCGGCGCTCGAAGCGTCGATCGAGCGCACCCCGGAAGTCGAGATGGCTCTCAACGGTCTTGACCGCCGGCACTCGGAACTGCAGGACCAGTACGAGCTGATTGTGCGCAAGCGCGCCGAGGCGGCGACCGGAGAAAAGCTTGAAATAAATCAGCAAGCTGAGCGGTTCGAGGTGATAGAAAACGCGCTCGTGCCCGAGAAACCGGTGTCGCCCAACCGCACCAAGATCGCGGCTCTCGGAAGCGCGGCTTCGCTCGCACTGGCGTTTGGTCTTGCGATGCTTGTCGAGCTTATGCGCCCCGCAATCCGGTCGGCGGCGCAGATGGAACGGCAGCTCCAGCTCCGCCCGGTCGTGATGATCCCGGCAATTCAGACGAAGGCTGAAAGGCGGCGGCGCATCGCGCGACTGTTCCTTGTGACACTCATCGTCGTCGTTGGCGTGCCAGCGCTGCTCTACGGGGTGGATCAGTACGTGATGCCGATGGAGCTCATCGGGGCGAAACTTGCAGAGAAATCCGGGCTTGATGAGCTGATCCGCGTGATCGAGGCGCGCCTGTGATCCACCGTGGGAATCGGCCCTGTTTGCGGATCATCGTGCTCGCTGGTCGTCACACACTTGCTTACCTGTCGCAACAAGATAAACTCCGGTCCCAGGGTGATCTGGGTGAACCCCTGCTGGCATCTCGACAAAGGTAGTCCCTGCGACCCGAGGGTGCTCAGGGTGTGTAACTGGTGCTGAGCGATGTATGAAGATTTCTACGGTCTGAAAGCCAAGCCTTTTCAGATGGTTCCGGACCCGAGCTTCTTGTTCTGGTCCGAGGCCCATCTGATGGCGTCGACCATGCTGCAATACGGGATTCTCAGTGGATCACCCTTGACGGTGATCACTGGAGATGTGGGCGCAGGCAAGACCACACTGTTGCGGCATTTGCTCGACAACTTCCCGGCCGAGCTCGACGCCGGGCTGGTTTCGAACATCCAGGCTGGCAAGGGGAGTTGCTCGAGTGGGCGCTGATGGCGTTCGATCAGCCCTACGACGGCAGCCATGTCGCGCGCTTCAAGCGTTTTCAGGATTTCGTCGTCCGCACCTATGCCGAGGGCAAGCAGGTCGCCTTGATCGTCGACGAGGCGCAGAATCTTGGGGTCGAGCAACTCGAAGAACTTCGGATGCTCTCGAACATCAATGCCGATCGTGATCAGCTTCTGCAGATCATTCTGGTCGGGCAGCCGGAGTTGCGGGAACTCCTCGCACGACCCGAGCTGCGACAGTTCGCGCAACGCATCACATCTGACTTCCACATTGCCTCGCTCGCGGCGCATGAGGTTCAGGGCTACGTGCAGCGCCGGCTCGAGGTTGCCGGCGGCAGCAGCGAGATTTTTCCAGAGGCGACATGCGAGTTGATCCATCACGCAACCGGTGGCGTGCCACGATTGATCAACGTGCTCTGTGATCTGTGTCTGGTCTACGGCTTTTCCGGCGAACGTGCGGTGATCGACGAGGATATTCTCCGCGAACTGATGTCCGGGATCGAACGCAATGGCATCTTCGCGCAGTTCAAGCCGCTCAGCGGTTCACCCACGCTTGTGCCAACGGAAGACGAGAAAGCGGGTGAAGCCCCCAACGCCCGCAAATAGCGCTCTGCGTGCTTACTCGGGTTGTCCGTTCATCAAATTCTGCGATATGAGATCGACGCCGATCTGAAAGGAGCGCGTGTGGTCGAACGTTTAAAGTTAGCCGTTGCCAAAGCCCGGCAAAAACGTGCGCAGATCGTGCCCGCGCGCGTACCGGAGCAAATCCACGTCGGCGACGGCCCGCCGCCCGTCGATCCGGTGGCTCGAACGAACGGGCTTTGGGAGTCACTTGAGCAGGTTTCGCTCGATCCCGCTCATCTCGAACGCAAGCGCGTGATTGCCTACACCAAGAAAGACTCGGCGCACGTAGCCTTTGATGTGCTTCGGACGAGACTTCTGAGGGTGTTCGGCAAGAATGAGTGGGTCAGGCTGGGCGTGACCTCCCCTGCTAAAGGATGTGGCAAAACATTTGTCGCCACCAATCTGGCGATGAGCCTGTCGCGCCAGGCCGATAGTCGGACGGTTCTCGTAGACCTGGATCTGCGGTCTCCCACGGTCTCGGACGTCCTCGGGGTCGAGCAGACGGAGCCTATCAGATGGTTCCTGTCTGGGGATGTCCCGGCTGAAACTTTCCTCCGGCGGGTGGGCTCCAATCTTGCCCTCGCATTGAACGGCACGAAGATTGCGGATGCGGCCGAAACACTTTTGTCGGCGCGCACAGCCGAGACCCTGGCGTCTCTACAAGCACAACTTTCCCCAAACGTGATGATCTACGATCTGCCGCCGATGCTGGCCTGCGACGACGTGCTTGGTCTGCTCCCGCAGCTCGACTGCGTGCTGCTCGTCGTCGGTGCGGGAACGGTGCGACCACAGGAAGTCAAGGAATGCGAACGGCTTCTTGCTGATCAGACCCCCCTTCTCGGCGTGTTGCTGAACCGCGCCGAAGATGCGAACATGACCCGTTACGGTGAGTATGATCGCACCTGAGCGAAGTGCCCGCATCTGTGGCGTGAGCGCCACCATTAGTTACTCAGACCGAAAACTCAGCCAAATATAGATGCAAATACCCAGAGACTTTGTTCTATCTGTCATTTGAGAACGGGCAGATGTCTTTGGGGAGAGATCATGCGCGCACCGATAGACGCGACACCTTGTATGCGCATTGTCGCGGTTCTACTGATCGCTTTTCTGAATTCGGGTGCGGTCTTCGCGCAGTCGGCCACAAGCGATGCGTATCGTCTTGCGCCATCGGATGTGATTGCGATCAGTGTGCTCGAGGATCCCGAGCTCGACAGGCAGGTCCTCGTGCTGCCCGACGGTCGGGTCTCGATGCCGATTGCCGGCACGCTTGTCGCTGCGGGGCGCACCCCCGACGAGTTGTCCCGAACCATCCGCTCGCGCCTTCGTACGAGTTTCGTCGAACCTCCGACGGTCACGGTTGCCGTGATCTCGCTTGGCGATGAAGACGAGGAAGACGAGGCCGAGGTCTTCGTTCTGGGCGAAGTCGTCCGGCCAGGCCGCTACGAGTATGAAGCCGATACGCCGATCACGGTCCTGAAGGCCCTGTCACTTGCAGGCGGGATCGGTCCGTTTGCAGCGCGCGCGCGCATTCAGGTACGTGAAACGGTTCAGGGCACCGAAACCCTCCGACTGTTCGACTATGACGCGGTCGAGGATGGGCAGATCAACACGGCGCGAGACCTCGCACCTCTGCCAAGCGGGGCGGTCATCGTGGTGCCGGAGCGGGGACTCTTCGAATAGGCGCCCCGCCGGTGTCGGCGCCCAGCGTGCCTGTGCAACCGAAGCTGGTGTCGTTGTTGCAGGCGGTGTTGCTTGTCTTGCTTTCAGGTTGCGGCGCCGAAGGTGTGGACTGGCGCACGGGCGCACAGATCTCCCAGCGAGTTGAGGTTGAGACCAACCGCGGGCTGAACGATCCATCAGACGGCATGCTCTTTCAAGCGGCTCTCGATGCGGGCATCCGCCTTGATGCCGAGAGCGAGCGGCTGCTGCTTGAAATCACGGCTGCAGCGACAGCAGCGGCCTTTGAGGGGGAAGACGACGCTCTCGCGGGAACTGGACGCATCGACCCGCGCGTTGCCTTCGCCGGTAGGTATCGCGCAAAAAACACGACACTTGGTGCGCTCGGCAGGTTCGACGCCCGTTCCACTTCGTTCACTCAGGTCGATGACACGGGGCTCTCCGATGATGATGCGACGGAGTTCAACAGCACGGTTAGCCTCACTCTCGATCACGATTTCAATGCACGCGACAGGTTAAGCCTGGGCCTGACCGGTGAAGTCACTGACTTCTCCGAGGACGGACAGGGGCTGACACCGACACGAACAATCGGGGGGACCGCAGGCTGGGAACACCGGCTCAACCAGACCACTGCCATCGGGTTCACGACCGGCCTTCGCCACTTTGTTGCCGATGACGCGGTGAACACCCGTAGCCAAGCAATCGACGTCGAGACGGGTCTCAACCATCAGCGCACATCGCGCCACACAATGAACCTGCGGGTCGGAGCCACGGGCGTGCGCACGTCGGATGATGCCGGTGGCGGCGCGGATCTCGATGTCGGGTTTTCCGGGGGCGCTGGGTTCGACTACCGTCTTGCGCGCCTGAGGGCGGGGGTGGATCTTGGCCAGTCGGTCGAACCAAGCTCGGTTGGTGAGTTGCAGGCGTTCACGCGGTTGACCGGTGATCTCGCCTACGACGTTACGGCGCGGCAGAGCCTGGGGGCCAGTCTGGCATATACGCGGCGCGCGCCGCTCGGTGACAGCGACGAGGCCACCCGCCAGATATTCAGTCTGGGACCGAGATATCGTTTGCTGCTCGATCGGCAGACCAGTGTGACAATGGGCTACCTGTTCCGGATAGGTCGGGACAGCGACGATGAAAGCGCTGCATTCGGGCACAAGGTGTTCATGTCGCTGGATCGAAAATTTGGGGTTGAGTAAAATTTTTCACTCAACTGATTCGCGAGTTATCGGCTGCCGCACCTCGCTCTCTCAAATGGGGCTACTCAGATAGTGCGGAGTAGCGACCGCGTCGGTACGACGCCGCAGCGCTGTTTCAACTTAGTACAGGTCTTTTCAATCCCTGAATTCTATAAAAAACAAAGACTTATGCTAGTGTTTGCGATACGGGACCCTCAGGGCGTTCACGTTTGATTAAGCATTCCGGGCGTTTTTTAAGGAAGTTAGCACTGGCAAATCGGTGCCGAGGTCGCATCCGGTGCCAGGCATTAGTTCGCAACGTCTGTCGTGAGGCATCGCCGAAAAATGCACTTCAATCGATTAGCGACCGCGCTGCTGGGTAGCCTACTTTTAGGCACACCTGCGCAGGCAGTGGTTATCTCTGAGCTCGCAACGGCGCCGAATGCGTGGGCGTTGGTTGATACGACCCGAACCCTCGCTGTCGACGGGACCTGGACTTTCCAGCCAAGCATCCGGCAAGGGAACAAGCGCGCCGACTTTCTGTCGCCCTTCGATGGCCGCTTTCTGCCGGGTGGTTCCTTCCCGGGTTTCGAAAGCATTCCCTACTATTCGATCGGGACCGACAATCCGACGACACCGGCGAACGGCGTCACCGCGGAAATGACGTTCGACACTGATCGGACGTTCCTCACATTGCTCTGGGGATCCATCGATACCTACAATTCGATCGAGTTCTATCTCGACAATACGCTCGCACAAACGGTCACGAACTCGGATTTCGTTTCGGCCAATCCGGTTGCCAAGAACGCGTCGCTGGTCAAGATTAGCGATCTGGTCTTCGATGAAGTCCACTTCATCTCGACGAGTGACGCCTTCGAGTTCTCCAACGTGAGCACAGTGCCATTGCCCGCGGGTTTTGCGCTGCTGCTCACTGGTCTGGCCGGTCTGCTTGGCGTCCGATTTGTCGCCTTACGTAGACGGTTGGCGCACGTCTGAGGGCATTCCTGCCTTCAAACCGTCAACATCTCAGGCGATTGAGGCAGCGGGAAACCGCTGCCTTTCGTGCGTGCGAGTGGTCCCGATGCGTATCCGGGCGGTGTGGGTCTGTGCACCGAAGAACCGAGCGCACGTGTGATGTCCACATAGTTCCTGCGTTGAAATGGTGAACGGGGTTGCCCATGCTTGACCGACTCTGCGCGATCCTTTGCTCCGGCCGCCGAAGGGCTGGAGCTGTTCTCATTTTTGCGCTGGTGTTGGCTGGATGCGACAGTGTCGAAGAGCGCGTGGCCAAGCATTTTGAGCGCGGTCAAGCGCTGCTGAACGAAGGGGTGCCGGTGAAGGCGATCCTCGAGTTCCGCAACGCGTTGCAGCTGGATGACCAGCACGCACCTTCTCATTTTGCGATTGGCAAACTGCTGGAGAGCCGCGGAGATTTGCGTCCGGCGTTCGCGCGCTACAGAAAGGTCATCGAGATTGAGCCGGCGCACATAGAAGCCCGGCTGAAAATGGCCCGGCTGCGGTTGCTTGCTGGTGAGCTTGAACAGGCTTCGGCTGAATTGAATGCCGCTAAGGCGCTCGAGCCCGACCGCGCGGATGTGCAGGCGGCTGTTGCGACACTGGCTCTGGCCCGAGGAGATGTGGATGCGGCACGGTCCGCCGTTGATCTGGCATTCTCGTTTGATCCTGACAATGCCGATGCCGTGCTTGTCGAAATTGGTCTGCTGATGCGCACCCAGGGTCTGCCGGCGGCTCTGGCACGTGCGGACCTCGCGTTGGATGATGCACCTGAGAACCTTGCGCTGAATGTGATCAAGCTTCAGGTCCTCGAGCTGTTGGCAGAACCCCTTGCTGTGCGGGACCAGCTGGTGACGATGATCGCACGCTTCCCCGACGAGCGGCGCTTCCGGGAAGCGCTGATCCGCTGGGCACTCGCTGCAGGAGATGACACCACGGCACTGAACGAGATGCGGGCGCTGGTTGCGGCCGCGCCTGACGATCTCGATATGGTTGTCAACCTCACCCGATTCGTGCGCCGCGTTGATGGTGATTCCGCGGCCAGATCGGAGCTTGACGCACTGATCGAAACGGCAACCGACCCGGTGCCGCTCGAGCTGATGCGGGCGCAGTTTGACGTGGAAACGGGAAATCGGTCCGCGGCGATAGGGAACCTGGAGGGACTTGTCGATCGCGCAGGAAAAAAGTCCGATGATGTGCGGATTGCTTTGGCACGCCTCCGGTGGACAGATGGCAACGAGGACGAGGCTGTAGCGCTGGTCGATGCAGTGTTGGAGTCCGATCCAAACCATGTGGACGCCCTGAGCTTCCGTGTTGCCCGACTGATCGACGATGAGGCTCTGGATCAAGCCGTTCAATCCGTCCGGCGCGGACTGGGCGAGGATCCAGACAATGTCACGCTGCTCCAGCTTGCTGGTCGGGCACAGGAGCGGTCGGGAAACCTGGACCTTGCCAATGATCGACTGGCGAAGGCGGTACGGGCGGATGAGTACCGGCCAGAGACCGTCCGGTCCTACGTCGACTTCCTCATGCGCTCGGAGCGGTTCACTGCCGCAGAAACGGTTCTCTCGGATGCGATCTACCGCAATCCGCAGGAGGCGGAGCTCATCGACCTGCTCGGCTTCACACGCATGCGGCTGGGTGACTGGCAAGGTGCGAATGCCGCCGCGAGTGCGCTCGCCGAGTTCAATCCGGATCGCGCGCGCCAGCTTCGTGGTGCGATCCTGATCGGACAAGAGCGCTTCGAGGAGGGGGCCTCGATGTTGCGCAACTTGCCGGGCGATGAACGCCAACGAGCGGCGTCGGTTGCTGCCCTTGTCCAAACCTATGTGCAGAACGGTGAGGTTGACCGGGCGGTGACGTTCCTGGAAGGCATGCTCGCCGAGAACCCGAAGAATCTGCAGGCACTCGGCATCAGAGGCAATCTCCATCTCGCGGCAGGCGAAACTTCCGCCGCGGAGGCCAAGTATCGCGAAGTCTTGGCACTGGATCCTGCCAATGGCGGCGCGCACTCGGCAATTGCACGCCTCCATGCGCTGACGGGCAACGCAGAGGCAGCCAGGGTTCAATTGCAGGAGGGGCTGAAGCTTGCACCGGACAATCTGGTCCTGCTGGCGCGGCTCGCCCAGCTCTACGAGATCGAGGGCAATTTTGACGCCGCGATTGAAGTCTATGATCAGCTCTATGAACGCGTGCCGGACTCGCTGCTGGTGGCAAACAATCTAGCGAGCCTGCTGTCGGATCACCGTGCCGGCGACACCGAAGCCCTCGAGCGAGCTTATGCGATTGCGGGGCGGTTGCGTCCTTCGGATATCCCTCAGTACCGAGACACCTATGGCTGGACCCGATACCTGAAGGGCGAATACGAGGTCGCACTCGAGCGGATCGAGCCGGTGGCTTCTGCCCTGCCAGAAAACCCGTGGGTGCACTATCACCTGGGCCAGATTTACCGAGCCCTCGATCGTCCGGAAGATACACGCATGGCATTGGAACGGGCGCTCGTCACGGCGGGCGATCGTCCATTTCCGCCGCGCGACGAGATCCGAGCGGCGCTTGACAGCCTCTCGACGCAATGATCGCGGACACTCGCATGAAGTTTGTGATGCGCAACGGCCGGATACTCCAGACGATGGAGACCGCATGAGCGAGATCGCGGTGATCATCGTGAACTATGCATCTGCTGCGCTGGCGATCGAGGCGGTCGAGAGCGTCCTCGCAAGGGATCATGGCGGCCGCACGGTTGAAGTGCATGTCGTCGAGAACGCCTCACCCGGCGACGATGCCGCAATGCTTCTTGCTGCGGCCCGGGAGCGCGGTTGGGCCGGGCGCTGCACGATACACGCAGAGACGGTGAACCACGGCTTCGGGCGCGGCAACAATCTGGTGATTGACCGGCTTGCCCGGCGCGCCACACCCCCTCAGAAGATATTCCTGTTGAACCCGGACGCGCGGTTGAAGAATGACACGATCGCGGTGCTTTCGGCGTTTCTGGATGCACATCCGCGGGCTGCCGCGGCGGGCGCACGGATCGAGAAGCCATGCGGGGCGCATGTGACTGCAGCGTTTCGGTTTCCAGGTGTGATCAGCGAGTTTTCCGGAGCCCTCGCCTTTGGTCCCTTTGCCCGGCTGTTCGCGCGCTGGCAGGTTGCGCTTCCGCCTGAAATTGCGAGCCGACCGGTCGATTGGGTGGCCGGCGCCGCTGTGATGTTGCGTCTGGAAGCGCTCGCCGACGTGGGGCCCTTCGATCCGGATTTCTTCCTGTACTTTGAGGAGGTTGAGCTCATGCATCGCCTCAATCGCGCGGGGTGGACGTGCTGGCACGTGAGCGAGGCGGAGGTGGTTCATATCGAGGGTGCGTCGACCGGCGTACGGAGCACGGAAGTGTCCCCTCGGCGACGTCCCGCATACTGGTATCGCTCCTGGTGCCACTACTTCCGAAAGACACATGGTCGGGCAGGGGCACTCGCAGCAGGTGCGGCGTGGATGCTGGGTGCGTTGCTGAACCACGGTCTCGCCAGGCTCCGCGGACGTCTGCCTGCGGCAGCACCTCACGTCTTCGAAGACTTCTGGGCCTTTGCAGGACGCTCTTTGATCGGGCTTGGGGGAGACCGGCATGACTGAGGTCTCCGTGCATGGGCCGGCATCCGAGGCAGGGTTGTTCATACCGAATGATGGAGCCGAAAACGCCAACCCGGCTTCCATCGGGTTCTGGTCCCTCGTCGCCGAGGACTTCGAGACCAATGACAACGACTTCTTTTCACAGGGGTTCTGGGCGCTGTTCTGGCATCGCTTCGGCAACTGGCGCATGTCGGTTCGGCCAAAGGTGCTGCGCGCACCGCTCAGCTTGCTCTACCAGGTGATGTTCAAGCTATGCCAATGGGCTGGCGGCATCATGCTTCCCTATACGGTCCGGGTCGGGAGGCGGGTTCGCATCGACCACTTCGGAGGCATGATCCTTGTCGCGCAAGCCATCGGTGACGACGTCATCATCCGACAGAACACGACCTTTGGTATCGCAAGTCTTGATGAGCCTCATGCTCGGCCTGTCATCGGAAATCGAGTGGAGATCGGCGCGGGCGTCGTGATCATCGGTGCCGTGCACGTCGGGGATGGTGCGATCATCGGCGCGAACGCTGTTGTGACGTGTTCGGTTCCGGCCGGTGTGGTGGCGGTCGGTGTGCCTGCCCGCGTTCTGCGGGGTCGCGATGCGGGGTGTTCCGATGGCTGAACAGACGATCGGCGCAGTCATCATTGGACGAAACGAAGGCGAGCGGCTGGTGCGTTGCCTCAAGTCTGTTGCCCCCCAGGTCTCGGACATCATCTACGTAGACTCCGGCTCTAAGGATGGCAGCGTTTTCGTGGCGCGCGCTGCTGGCGCTCAAGTGGTCGAACTCGACCTGAACGAACCGTTCACTGCAGCACGCGCACGCAATGCAGGATTTGCCGAACTCATGGCGAACCGCACGTGCCAGCTACGTACAGTTCATCGATGGTGACTGCGAACTGCAACCGGACTGGGTGCGCGCCTCTGTCGAGTTTCTCGTGTCGAACCCTCGCGCCGCTGTTGCATGTGGGCGGCGGCGCGAGCGCTCGCCCGATGCCTCGGTCTACAATCGGATCTGCGACCGCGAGTGGGACACTCCGATTGGTCGGACCTTGGCATGTGGGGGTGATGCGCTCGTGCGTTCCTCGGCACTTTCGGCTGTGGGCGGCTTCAATCCTGCACTCATAGCTGGCGAGGAGCCTGAGCTCTGCGTGCGCCTGCGTGCCGCCGGGTGGGAGGTCTGGCGTCTGGATCGGGAAATGGTCTTGCACGATGCCGCCATGACACGGCTGGGGCAATGGTGGAACCGGGCACGCCGTGCCGGGCATGCCTTTGCGGAAGGAGCAGCGCTGCATGGGAGCGCGCCGGAACGCCATGGGGTGCGAGAGACCGTGCGGGCTCTGGTTTGGGGTGCCGGGTTGCCGGTCGCGACAGTCTTGGGAGCGTTCGCCTTTCCATGGGCGTTGATGTCCGCACTGGCGTATCCGGCACAGATTGTCCGGCTCGCTGCGCGCGAGGGATGGCGCAGCCGTGAGGCCTGGGAGGCCGCCTTCTTCTTCACCTTCGGGAAATTTCCGGAAGTGCTCGGCGTCTTTGAGTACGTCTTTGGACGTCTCAGTCGGCGCCCATCCGACCTGATCGAGTACAAATGATCAATCGATGCGGCATCCGTCAGAGGCGGAGCATCGCATGCTAGCGATCCTCCGCGGCGCCGTGCGGAACCCGACGTCGCTGGGGGAGCGCGCGGTCAACGCCAGCCTGTGGAGCGTTGGCGCAATGGGCGTGCAGTATCCTCTGCGCCTGATCGGCAACCTCATCATGACACGGTTGCTGGCGCCGGAGGCGTTCGGCCTGATGGCAACGATCGTCACGCTCCACATGGGGCTGTCGCTGCTCTCTGATGTCGGGATCACGCAAAGCGTGATGCGTCATCGGCAGGGCGACACGCCGCGGTTCTTGCGCACAGCCTGGACCGCCCAGATCCTTCGCGGGCTGGTGATCACGGGTCTGCTTCTGGCACTTGCGGGCGGTGTGTTCTTGGTCGGGCCAAGCCTGGCGGGTGCGGAGACCGTCTATGCCGATCCACGTCTGCCGGGGCTGATCTGTTTCTCGGCGGTCGCCCTCTTACTGGCAGGGTTCAACTCCACCTCTCTGCTTCTCGAGCGACGCCGGATGCGGCTGAAAGGAATTGTGCGGCTCGAGATACTTTCGCAGCTTGCGGGCTTCGTTGTGATGATTGCGCTGGCGCTCGTGTTCAAGTCGGTCTGGGCGCTGGTGGCCGGGCTGGTCATGAGCAGCGCAGTCACACTGATCCTCAGTCATGTCATGCTCTCCGGTCCGCGGATGCGCATCGCCTGGGAGCGGGCGCACATGTCCGAAATCTGGTCGTTCGGCAAATGGCTGATCGGGGCGTCGCTGGGCGGGTTTCTGGTTTCGCATGGAGACCGGTTGCTGCTGGCAGCCCTGATCGACAAGACCCTCTTTGGGATCTATGCCATCGCTGTCCTCTGGGTGCAGATTGGCACCCAAGTGCTTGAACGGGTGGGCAACGCCATCTTCGTCCCGTCCTTCAGCGCTGTGATGAACTCATCGCCCGCCCGCATCGGCGAGGTGCTGGAGAGTGCCAACCGGCGCTTCGGTCTGCTGGCCGCGGCGGTTGCGGTTGCGACGGCGCTCGGCTCCATCCTGGTTATCGAGTGGCTGTATGATCCGCGCTATCACGAAGCCGTCGGGATGATCGTGCTGCTCGCATTCCGCGTCGTGATGCAGCGATACATGGTGTTGCGGCAGTTCATCGTGGCTGCCGGAGATTCCCGCCACTCCGCCTTTGCGAGCCTCGTCGGCGGGATCATCAGCTTGTCGATCGGATACTTGGTCTTTCAGACACTTGGATTTCTCTGGTCGGTGGCCGTTTTTGCCGTAGGCGCCGGCCCGATGTTCGCATTGATCCTGCCGCAACGCGATTTGCGGCGCCATATCGAGCCTGTTCCACAATTGCTGGTCATCGCCGGCATCACTGCGCTGTGCATGATTGTTGCGGCGCAAGCGGATGGCTTCGCACGATGAAGAGCACAAGACAGCTCGGCATCGTGAATGCGCGTCGCCGCAAGAAGGGGCCCTGAATGCCAAACACGGTCGCCTACGCTGCACTGCTGCTTTGGCCATTTGCAGCCCTGTGCCTGTTCGTGGTTCAGCGAAATCTCGAACGTGCGATCATCTGGTCGGTGGTGGCGTCCTTTCTGTTGCTCCCCTCGTCGTTCAGCATCGATCTTCCGGGCGTGCCGCCACTCGACAAGGTCACGGTACCAAACGCGATGCTGCTGCTCTTGGTGGTGCTGATCCCCAATCGGCCCGGCACGATGGTGCCAAAGAGCCACATGGCGCGGTTGCTTTTGGTGGCGCTGCTCGTCGGCCCGTTCTTCACGGCGATGTTCAATCCGGACGGCTTCTGGGTGGGGGAACGTGCACTGCGCGGCATGACCTCCTACGACGCGCTTTCGAACATTGTGGCAGCGCTGCTGATGCTGGTGCCATTCCTGGTAGGGTATGCGTATCTGGCCACGCCGAATGCGCATCGCGAGATCCTGCGGGCGCTCGTCGTGGCGGGGCTTGGGTATTCTTTGCTCATGTTGTTCGAGGTGCGCATGAGCCCGCAGCTTCACACTTGGCTCTACGGCTATTTCCCGCACAGCTTCGGGCAGCAGATCCGCTTCGGCGGCTTCCGCCCTGTCGTGTTTCTCGAGCATGGTCTCTGGACCGCATTCTTTGCGATGACCATCTTCATCGCCGCGGCGGTGTTGTGGCGCGACGCGCGCGAGGATCTGACGTCCAGCCGCAACGAGGTTGCACGCAGACGTGCGAAGTATGGGTGGTCTACGGGGTACTTTTCCGTGGTGCTGGTGCTCTGCAAGAGCCTCGCGAGCTTGCTCTATGCGGTTCTGCTGCTTCCCTTGGTGGCGCTGGCGCGGCCAAAGACTCAGATTGCGGTGGCAAGCCTGCTGGTACTGGCGGCCATCGCCTACCCTGCCTTGCGTGGCGCCGGTCTGGTGCCTGTGGAAACCATCCACGCCGCTGCAGAGTCTCTTGACAGTGAACGCGCGCAATCATTGCGGTTTCGCCTCGACAACGAAGATGCGCTGCTGGCGCGCGCAGCCGAGCGTCCGATCTTCGGCTGGGGGACCTGGGGGCGCAACCGCGTCTACGACGAATGGTCCGGCAAGGACAAGAGCGTCACGGATGGCTACTGGATCATACGGATCGGGTCATATGGCTGGACAGGCTTCCTGGCGTTTTTCGGACTTCTGGCGTTGCCGGTTCTGGCCGTGCGTGCCCAGGCGCGACGTCCCGGCGGAGCAGTGCCGGGATTGCCGACGACGGGTCTTTGCCTCCTGCTGGCGATCAACATGATAGAGCTTCTGCCGAATGCCACTCTGCCGCCCTGGTCGTGGCTCATCGCCGGTGCAGTGCTCGGCTATGCCGAGCGGCGACAAACTGCGCCCGTCGAGCAGCCAGCAAAGGCGATTCAGCAACCCCGCCGCCGCACCGTGCTCTGAGAACACGCGCGGCGCGGGTCGGCATCACGCATTAGGTTTTCGTTAAACCTAGCTCTCCAGTCTGCCGTGGTTCACGGGTCTGGAGAGGTTGCGCAACCACATGGCATTCGTCGTTACGCGATCCAGGCGCCGGATAGGGCTGGTGCTTCGGACCGTCCTGCAAGCTCTGCGCAGCGCCGGGCTCGGCAGGGGACTGAGCTCACAATCCTCAGTGCGACCACGGATCCTCTATGTGCCTGGACCGGGTGACGTTCAGGGCACCTACACCCATTGGCAGGCAGGGCGCAGCGATCCGTCAATCCCATCGATCGCCTATTCTGCGCAAGTTTATGATGTCGCCGCGCAGCTAGATGCCGACCTCTGTGTGATCACCGAGGCCAATCACTCCAACCCTTTGGATGAGGCCGTCCGGTTTGTCGGAATGGAAGCGCCCAAAGGACACGGCATTCGATACCATCTGAGCGAGATTGCCCACGCCCTGGGCATCATTCGCCGCGCAGTCGCTTGGCGCGCCGATACACTTCTCGTGCAACGACAGTTCGTGCATTTCTGGCCGCTCGCCGTGGCAAAGCTTTTCAGGATCAAGCTGATCGTCTCGCTGCACAACACGTTGTGGGTTCCGGAAAAGCCGCGCACAGGTCTGTCGCGTGTCCTCGACAGGTTCAACGCTCTGACATTTCGGCGGTGCGCTCGCGTGATATGCGTGAGTGAAGCCGTTGCGATGCAGGTCCGCTCGGTGGCAGGCGAAGGTTTCGATCGAACATCAGTCCACATCCCTCAATATGATGATCCCGTGCTTCAGCTTTACAGTCGCAGGATGCCTGATCGTCCACTGCGCCAGGTGCTGTTCCTTGGCCGGGTCGAGGTGAACAAGGGGGTGATGCTCTTGCTGGAGGCCTTTCGGACGCTTGCATCGGCCCATCCGGACTTGCAGATGCGCATCGTTGGCGACGGCGGTGCAGTGCCAGACTTGCAAAGGGCCGTGGCCGAGCTTCCGACTTCTCTGCGCCATCGAGTGCGGATCGCGGGCCCTGCAAACGGTTCGGACGTGTTCTCTGAGCTCGCACGTGCAGACCTGCTGGTCTGTCCGACCACGTCGGAGTTTGCCGAAGGGCTTGCCAAGACTCCGATCGAGGCGATGCTGGCTGGCGTGCCGGCCGTGCTGAGCGCAAACGTGCCGGCTGCGGCCTTGCTAGGGAATGCCGCTCGGATCGTGGCGTCCGACAGCAGCGAGGCGCTGATCGAAGGCATCGACGCTCTGATCAGGAAGCCCGAGTTGCTGTCGGAAATGTCGCGTGCGGCTGAGCGCCAGCGGATTTCGTTCTTCGATCGGTCGCTTTCGTTCGGCACGCAGGTACTCGAGGCCATCGCACAACCGTCGCAGCACAGCATGCCCTCGGACTCAGATGCGCAATCTCAAGCGCATCACGTGCCGGTTTCCGTCGCATCCGTGCGATAGAGCAACCCGCTGCCCGCGAGGCGCATGGTTGAGTTCCGGACCAGAACCTCGATCCGTGCACCCTTCCGGGTGAAGCGAGGCAGCGTGAACGAAAAGCCGAAGTCACTGACCTCACCTGGCATGCCTTCCTCTGGCGCGTGCGGCCGATCTGCACAGACCTCCGCAACGGGCCGATCGTCGATCGTCAGCACGAGGTAAACGCGTTGTGCCGGGCGTCCGCGGACCGCGGCCCAACCGGTGAGCACCCTTCCGTCCAGCCCGTCGACGGCCCCGATGTAGTCGAGGCGGGCGCGCGTGCGATAGATTTCAGGTTCGGGTTCGATCACCGAGATGGCTGCCGCACGTGCCTCGGGATCAGGCAACAAACCTGCAAAAGAGGAGATGCGATCAACCATCGCATCCGGCGACAACAGCCCCTTCTCATAGCTGATCAGCAGCGTTGGCACTTCAAGACGCCGAACGCAGTCGACCAGCGCCACGTACTCTCCCGCATGCCGCTTCAGCATGTGCGCCAGATCGGTCTGAACTGAGACATGATTGCGCATCGCGATGGCCAGAATATCCCGGAATGTGAAAATCACGCGCGGGTTCCGCAATCGGGGCAGCACCTTTTCGAAGTGTTGCCAGGCTTCCGGTCGCTTCCAGCCCCAAACCGCCTGGGCCGCATTGGTCTCTGAAATCAGCTTGTCGACTCGAGCCCACTCGCCGCGTTCGATCAAGCCGCTGAGGTGGGCATCCTCGAAGACGACTTTGCCTGTCCGCCGCCCCATGAAGACGCCAAGATTCAGCAGACTGGCGGCAACCATTGACGTCCCACTGCGCGGCAGGCCGGCAACAACCAGCGTAACGGTCTCACCTGGCGGGGCTTCGTTGAGGACGTACATCCCCGGATTACGATAATCCTGTTCCATCAGCACAGTTCTACTCGTCGGGCGCCTCGGGAAAACCCATGAAATGGCGCGGACCGGGAAGCGCCGTGCGCATCCGCAGCTTCGGCCGCGACTGAAACCGCGAGAGCCACGGGTTGTGAGCCGGATCCTCGAAGGTTTCGGTGTCATGGGCCGTGCGCAGGGCCGCTTGCTCCGCGCGGAAGCGCTTGAGATTGCGCGCTGTCTTGTCCGAACCTCGACTGGCACTTTCGTGATGGATCAACTGGGCATGCGGAGTCCAGATCACACCGAAGCCCTTTGCGCGGGCACGGGCACAAAAATCGACGTCGTTGTAGGCGACTTGAAACCTCTCTTCATCGAACCGCCCCGCGGCGCGCCAGCAGGCACTTGTGATCAACATGGCGGCCGCGGTCACGATGGTCATCGAGTTTCGAACCGCCAGCCGTCCCATCGGTCCCGTCGTACGTTCGGGCTGCTTGTAGAACCAGTGCCCCGCGAGATTGCCAAGCCCGAGGATGACGCCTGCATGCTGGATCGTCCGATCTGGGTAGAGCAACTTGGCACCGACGATGCCCGTCCCGGCATGGGCCAGGCAGCCGACCATTTCCTTGAGCCAGCCCGGGTCCTCGATCTCGATGTCGTTGTTCAAGAGAAGGAAATGGTCACTGCGGGCGAGTTCGACACCACGATTGATCATGGCCGAGAAATTGAAGGGCGCTTCTCTGATGTCGACGCGAACGCGCTGGTCGGCTTCGTACTTCTTGTAGATGCCCAAGGTCTCATGATCCGTCGTGCCGTTGTCGACGACGATCACATCGAGCGATGGATAGTCCGTATGTGCGAGAACGCCATCGAGGACTGTTTCGATAAGCCTCGGACTGTTGCGATTGGGAATGATGATCGAGACCATCGGCCAAGCGGCGTCCGGGCGTGGGAACTCGACCTTGTGAAGGTTCGGGAGAAGAGGTGCAGAACGGGCGACCGCACTTTGCCCAGAGTGTGAAAAGTGCATCTCCAGTGCGCGCCGCGCTTGCGCTGTCGCCTCGTCCAACCGGCTGTGCGAAACTGAACCTTCGTGCTGACGCCAGACATATGCCGGGTAGGGGAGGTGGGTGATCTGTTCGGGAGCAAGCCCGCGGCAATAGCGCAGCAGGAGCTCGTAGTCCTGCGATCCTTCAAATCCTTCATTGAGCAGACCACATGCCATCAGACGGTCGCGGCGGTAAATCGAGAGGTGGTTCACATAGTTGACGCCCGAGAGCAGAACGGGGTCGAAAGCGGGCTTGAGAAACAACCCGCGTGCTTCGAGAGCTGGTCCCGCGATCGCTTCATCGGTGTACAGAAACTCGGTCAGCGGGCTGTCGATCAATGCCTTGCGAACCATCGCGACCGCATTGGGTGCTAGAAGATCATCGTGGTCCAGAAGGCCGATCCAGTCGCCCGTCGCGGCGCGGATCCCGGTATTCGTTGCAGCAGCGATCCCCCGGTTCACGCCGTTTCTAAGGACGGTCACATCGGGCAGGGTGTCGTTGCGCTCAAGCCAGCTCATTGTGTCCAAGCGATCCGAGCCGTCGTCGGACAGGATAAGCTCTGCGCCGGGTGCTTGTCCTTGGAATGAATCGAGGAGGTCGGCGAGGAACTGTGGTGCCGTGTTGTAGACGGGAACGACGAAGCTGATGTGCGGATCTTTGTCGTGTCCGACCGGGACCGACAGGCCATCCGCCAACGCCCAAATGCGTTCGATGCGAGCGGCCTCGCGGCGATCAAGGAAGGCGCGCGGTGTGATCGGAAACCTCTGACGCGCGAAGACACGAGACGTGTGCTTTCGCGGCGCGTTTGGGACGCAGATTGGCACCGGTCCCGGAGAGGTTTCACACAGCGCGTCGAGGTTTTGCTGTGTTGAGAACCGTTGGTGACGGACTTGAATCTTTCTGCCCTCTGCGCCCGGCCCGTCACCGGGATCGATCCTCACCCGTCGATGCCAGCCAAGCCGAGCGAAGCTGATGCAGAGACGGACCATGGGAGCGGGTGCGATCTCGACAGCCGTGTCTTCTCGATAGCCTCGGCGCCCGGCAGGGTAGACGCGCACGCCCACTGGTGCATCGACCCCCTCGATCTCGACCAGGGCGTGACCGGTCAGTGCTGAGAGCTCGAACTGTGGACTGGGTCCGGTGAGCTGCCAGACATCACCACCCACTTGGACGAGATCACACAGAGCTTTCATCAACAGTTCCGACGGTGTCCGGGGTAAGGGATTTGGCACCACCTCAGCGCCGCCGCCCGATATAACTTCCCGTCCGGTCGATGTATATGGGCCAGCGCGGCTTGGCTGGGCTGAACTCAGTCGCGCAACCCCAGTTTCCGGTAGATCGCCTGCGCGTCATGTGCGGACGGTCCGATCGGCCCCACGCTTGCCAACCACTCTGCTTCGGTCCCGCGGCGTTCATCGACAATGCGATTGGGGTTGGCGGGGTCTTCGCTTCGCTTGCTGAAACCTGTTTTGAAGCCTCGGTCTGCGCTCAGGACGTTTCCCCTGATCAGGTTGCCCGCACTGATAGCGAAGCCCAACTGGTCGAGCTTGGGCGTATGCGCTTCTCGAGTTTGCGCCCAGGTTTCATGCGCCTCACTGGCATGCTCTTGCCACTGATTGCGCCACGGATATGAAGGTGCCGTTTCGGACCGCCACGCAAACTGGGGGCTGACAAAGCGACCGGGTGCGCCGGTGTGTGCTACGAAGTTTCCTTCGACACGACAATCCCGCGCGCCCCAAAGTATAACTGCATGCTCGAAAGCGCCGGCAATCAGATTGCGCCGGGCCACACTGTCAAAGCACTCCACGTTCCAGTGATCGGGCGGCATCGCGCGTCGCTCTCGGGACCATCCAATCCCGCCGATCATGATGGCCGGGTCCTGCCAGCCGATGGCGCAGCAATACAGGCCCGTGTATCGGAAGACATTGCCTTCCCACAGGATCTTTCCCGAGGCCGCTTTGGCCGAGGCGCCATCCTTTGCTTGTCCGAGAAACAAGCAGTTTTGGACACGAGATTCCCGCACCGATACGAAATCGATCATAGATTCGGGCACGGTCACATCGAAGTGGCACCCGATGACCTCCAAGTGGCGCCCCTTTGCGACCTTCATGGCGTCGCGGCCTCGGCCGTCGACGCGGCAGCCGCTCACGGTGAACCAACCGGCCGACTTGGAGGGAGGTAGCGCTTCGCCCCCACCGACGAACTTGATGGGCGCCTCGTCTTCCTCGCCATTCGCCTCGCCATGGCCACTGATCCAAAGGTTGTGCAGCTTCACATGACTGATGCCGTTCACGAACACCGTCGACGTCGTGTCTGCGCCCACGATCCGCGCCTTCGGTTTGCCGTCTTCCCCGAACCCGTCAGCGCCAACGATGAGGAGAGGGGACTTCGCGGTGACGGCGCCAAGGCCGCCGCGCCAGCCGTCTGGTGTTTCGCGCTGCGCGATGGATACGTTTTCTCGATAGACACCTGCCTCAACCAGAACAACGGCGCCTGGTCCGCTCCGGCGGATCGCTGCCTGAACGGTCGCGAGCGGTTGCGCTTTGGCTCCTGATAGCTCGCTGTGCGGTGCCGCCTGAGCGACCGTGTCGTCGCCGCGGGGTGAGACCACTATCCATCCCGAAGGTGTTGTCGTCATGCGCTTACATCTCACGCCTGTTCCAGAGCGGGGTTCATAGCATCGATTTCAGGACGGCGAGAAGCAAGTGTATCGCGTGAAACTGATGCGTTGACAATTTCCGGTTTAGCTCATGAAGCGTTGGTCTTGGCACGCCGGTCTTCTTGCGGCGGAATCGAGGGATGGACTTTCACGCTGGTCCGTGGTAGCTGTACAGGATGTGAAAGGTGCGCCCTGAGCTCGACTCTGGGCGCTTTTTTGTGTCCAGCGCCCGAGGCTCAGCGCCAGCCTGAGACCGGCCGCGCCCTCGTTCAGCGCATGTCCCTGCTGGGAACTGCCAGTTTGACACGAACAGTGCGCGAGCCATGCCAGGGGTGCAATCTCGACAATTACGATCATGAACTGCGCGCAAGCGGCAGCGACCGAAGCGCCTGACCTAAACAACAAACATCCACAAATTCGCTAGGTGAAAAATGGCACTGTTCCATCTGGGCAGGGCGCACAATGCCTGTGCGCCTTGTTGTTTTCGATTGCCGTGCACAGACCGGCAGTCGCCCGATCTCGTCTCCGACTTGAAAAACCCGGTGCGCCTCCCGGCATTTTGGGAGGCCGCGAGATGAGCCGATCCGATTACGTCCGAGCCCCCATTGGACTTGGTCTTGGTGGTGTGCAGCTTCACGAGAAGAGAAACAGATCGGCAGTCCCCGGGCCCTTCAACCTGAACATGTGGACGGTATCGAATGCGTTCACCGGCGATCGAATTGATCTCGATCTGATCAATGTGCCCCATGCTGAAGGCGCACCCGTCCTCGATGTCGAGCGCTCGATCAACGGTGGTGCCTGGACGTCAGTCGGCGCTACGTCGGGTGTTGTGCCGATCACTGGCTTGACCGACGGCGTGGAGGTCGTCGTACAGGTGCGCGCGGTTGGCGCCGGCGGGGCGGGTGTGCCGAGCAACGGCAAGGCGGTTACACCCACATGGAGTGCACCTGTTGTTGCCGGCACATTGACAGCACTTGATCTTCCGATCGGGCTGCCGATGAACCCGATTGACCTTTCCGCTGGTTTTGCCGTCCCCGGCGATCCCACACTTCTGAGCACCACTCTTTCGGATCGGGACGCGATGCTTCCCGACGGTCTTTCGGTGGATCCCAACTCAGGATTGCTTTCTGGAACGCCTGGTCTGGCAAGCGACGCGACCATTGTTGTACGGGCGATAAATTCTGGCGGGTTTGCCGACAGCCTCTTTCAGCTTGTTGTCTATGGTGCTCCCAGCATTGCAGGCACATTGCCCGACGTCCTGGTTGATGCGGATGTCGCAATGCCGACGATCGAACCGCGTCTCGCAATCAGCGTCGAAAACGACACCGATCTGAGCACGGTGTCCTGGTCACTTGATCCGACCTCCGACGCTCTCCCTTCCGGCGTCAGCATCGACACCGACACTGGCGCAATCCAGGGCATACCGACTGCGAGTGGCAACCATACGATCGTCGTTCGCGCCTCAAATGCTGCGGGTCACGCCACCGTCAGCTTTATGCTCAGCATCACGGCTGAGGACCTTGCCCTGTTCGATGACCCGGCGCTAACGCTGATCCCAACAACGGAGGATCCCCGAAATCTGCTGACCTGGCCTGCATCCGGCACACCGGTCCTGACCGCACAAGGGGGAAGCCTCGAGGGCAACGTGCCGGTTCACCTCGCAACCTCGGAAGTTTTCGCACGTCCCGAGATGTCAAACATCTCCGTCAATGCAGGTGACGAGTTGCGTGCCAGCATCGTGTTCGAAGAGCCATCCGCCGACAGTGTCGATCTCCTACGCAGCACGTTCAAGGGCGGTCAGGAGGACTATGTGGATTTCGTTCCCTCGACTGGCACGCTCACGCACAAGAGCCCTGGCTTGATCGCGGCACCTTCCAATCTCAAGGTGCTCCCGCTTTCGATCAATCGCACACGCCTGGAGTTCGACTTCGTCTGCAATGATGCGTCGGCAAACTTTCGATTTGGCGTGAACGGCAACTCCACCAACTCCAGTTTGGGGATGATCTACCACTCGGTGGCGCTTGCGAGGCTCTCCGAAGCAAGCGGTGGTGGCGGGTCACCAGGCGGAGAAGGTACAGCGCTTGCGGAGTCTGGCGGCACAGGGCGCGTCTATGTGAGCGCCTCGACCGGAAACAACGCGACAGCGGCCCGCAACAACCAATCGAAACCTTTCAAGACAATCGCTGCCGCGTGGTCTGCGGCTCAGGCGGGCGACCGCATTGAGATCAAAGCCGGCACTTACTCGACAGGCGGGGTGCTCAACCTCGGCGGCAAGACGCTGACGAACGAGCACGACCGGATCGCCCTCGTCGCGGTGGACGGTGATCACTCGGTGACAATTCAGCCTGGTGTCGCCCTCAACAGCGGCCAGTCGGCGATCACTGTGGGCACCGACTACGTCACACTGTTCGGACTTGATGTCGTGGCCAACACGTCTCACTCACACAACGATGGTGGAGCGATCTCCGCATTTGGCTCAGATAACACCGTTAGCGCCCAGGGCAATCGGATCAGCAGCGGCACCCAGATCGGCGTTGAATGGTGGAACACCCTTGACGGCCTGCGGATCGTCAATTGCAGACTCAGAGGGACAGGCATCGACGGCGTCAAGACGGCTCGTGCGCGAAACCTGCTTGTCCACGGGTGCACTTTTCCTGCGGACGCGAACTTCGACGAGAGCTTCTGCGATGCTGTCTCGGCGATCAACCACGTCTACGAGTACTGCAATGCAGTATGCAACAGCCGCGGTATGCTCGACGGGTTCACCGCGAAGACAGGCTCGGTCGACATCGTATGGCGCGGACTGGACATCGACTGGCGACCCAACGATACGGCGCGCCCGGCGATCAGTTGCGGTGGCGTGGGGAATTCGGCCACCGGCAGGCCACCCTTGCCGACACCGTACCGGGATGCGTCCGTCAAACGCGGCACAGTTGAGAACTGCGTGATCAGAGGCACGGCGCAGCGTGACCTCCTGCTGCAGGGTGCACGTGAGTGCGTCTTGCGCGACAACCACTTTCTTTCCGATGGCTCCAACACCCAGCGCGCTTGGCATCATGCCTCCTCGCCGTCTCAGGACAGCTCGGGTGCCTTCGACTGGGACAGCGGGTCCAATACCTTTCTGCGCAACACGGTCAACGAGAAGACCGGCGATGCGACCAAGAAGACGCTCGACAACAACTTCTCTGCGCAGGAAATCGGGAATGTCATGGGCTCCGGTGCCAATGCCAACAGTCTTGTTGCTGGGGTAAATGGCGCGTCGATCTACGCTGGCCTGGACACAATGCTTCGCGGTGTGTCTGCCGCGACGGGTACGACACCGCCCGAGCATCAGTCCTAGTCGGTGCGGGCACTGCGTGGGGGAAGTCTGCCTCTGCGCAGTGCCTAAGAATGGAAGCTTCTGCAAAGCGATAGAGTGTCGTCGTTCTACGCTCCCAAGAACACGCGACTTCGCGAGGATTAAGTTCGCCGGGCAACATGACACTGAGTCGAAGTCGGCTCAGGACGGCATGGGTCGATATTTACTCGCGTAACGAGAGAGCATCAGTTCTCGGATCCAAGAACAGACAGTGACCCTGCCGCTTGCAAACCATGCCCGCCACATTTTCACCACAGCGGAGCCGCGAAATCATCACGCGGCCTCTCGAATAGTTAATTAGCTGCTGGGGGTGCTGATGTTGAGGGACGCAAGCGACACAGATCTGTTGGAGTGAGATGGCCCATCTTTGCGCAGGTTCTGTGCGTGTGAGGACGCGCCGTTGTCTGCAGGACAAGCAAGGACGGGAATTTCACTTTTCGCCGGGCGCTAGACTTCGCCGGCATCTCGCCGCGTGTATTTCTTCTCTCTCACAGGCTGCATGGCCAACGGCACCGCCACAGGACCGGATATGAACCAGGCTCGTCCAGTTGTGTCCAGCAACCGGCTCGTGCGCCTGACTGGCAGATCGCGGTACTCGGGGGGGCGGGTGCGATCTGACAAGTGGAAGCAGCAAGGCCCTCGAGAGAGACGAGGTAAGGACCGCTGATGGCCATCAATGAAATCTGGGTCGCGCCCAATGGCAGCAATTCTGGTGCTGGGACGAAGGCATCGCCTTACAAAACCATCCAGCATGCGATCAACGCCGCTGAACCTGGGACCGTGATCAAGGTGAAGGCCGGGACCTATCGCGAAAACATCGAGATCAATCGGGGCGTCAATGGAGAGTTGCGCAACCTGACCCAGACCAACGATCTGAAGATTGTGTCGGCAGATGGACCGGGAGCCGCGGTGATCACCGGTGCCGACACGTCCGGGAAGGTTTCCACGATCACGACGACCGCAATGAGCCATGTGACAATCGACGGATTTCACATCGTTGGAAATGTCTACAACGCCAATGACGGCGGTGCGATCAAGGTGATCGGCAATCCCGACGGGCCGAACCGATCTCCCTCGCACGATATCGAGATCATCAACAACACCTTCTCGGGCCGCGGCGTGTCGATGATCAAGGTCACGATGACCGAGGATGTAAGGATCGAGGACAATAGCTTTCGCGGCAGTGCCAGCCTGAACTTCATAGACATGGTGACGGTTTGGTCGTCCGAAATCGTGTCGAACGACTTCACGGGCACCGCGAGAGTGGGCATCACAATGAAAGCCGGCTCGCAGGACAACTTGGTTCAGCAGAACTTTTTCGACTTCACGACAGCAGGAGGCGGCATGGGTCAGACCGCCGTGCTTGTTGGCGGCGTGGGACATTCGCGCCTCAATCGTGACCCGCTGCCGGACGAATTCAGCGGCTTCGAGGCGAAAGACGTCTCGGTGGTCAACAACGTCATCACAAGCCACACCGAATCCGGGGTGATGTTTCAAGGGGGGGTCGAATCGCTGGTGAAGGGGAATCTGCTTGGTGCTTCCGGCGGGATCGGCGTGAAGTCGTCCTATGCACCGTCCAAAGGCAATGAATCCAGCAGCGGCGACAATGCAATCGTCGAGAACACCCTGCTCAACGTCAAGAAGCTGCACGGCTACGTTGAAGGTCAAGCGGACGGAACCATGGTCGCCAGGAACGCCGAAGGCACCCTCCAGGATGTCGGTTTCGACTACGGTGTCGACAGCAACTCTCTTGAACTGGTGGAGCCGGCAGCCGCGCAGCCCAGATCTGCCTCGGGCATTGTTGCAGAAGCCGCATCCGCGCCAGAGACCGCGCCTGAGGTCGCCCCGATCACGCCACCCGATGGTCAAACAACAATTAAGCTCAAGGTCGGTGGCACTGGTACGGATCTCTTCCCGCCGAAGTTCAAGGTCATCGTGGATGGCAAGCTTGTTGCCTCCGAGACGATCGACGATCCCCTCGAGAGCGACGGTGGCCGAAGCTATGTGTCCTTCAACACACGCGATGACAGCCTGTTCGAGATCTTCGAATATGACATCGCGGACAGCAAGCTGAACCAGATCGCGATCGTCTTTGCCAATGACGGTACCTCGCAAGGCGTCAACCGAGATTTGGTGGTCGACTATGTCGAGGTGGACGGGAACAAGCTGGAGGCGGAGCAACACGGGAACTTCGACGCGAACAACGGCAATGCACTGTTTGAAGGCGCGCGCGAGAAGCTGTTCGTCAATGGAACGCTGAGCTTCGACGAACTCGCCTTCTGATGCCCTCCAGAACCTTGGAACGCCTCTGACGCGCGCATTCGCGTGCCAGAGGCCTGGACCGCTATGCTGGCTGCGTGTGCAGTTGCCCTGTCGCAGCTTCAGTGTTTCGTCGGATCTCAAGCATGATCTTCGACATGCACACAAACATAATGGATATTACAAGCCAATAAATATCCTGATACTTCATCAGGAACGAAGTTACATAATTTGTCATGAAATAATAGAGCAAAAAATAGAGCGACAGCATATAGGCTTCATACGAGTATTTGGCGACGGCAAACGTGCGATAGAGAAACACCACCCAGACGCAGACAACAAGCCCGATGCCAACAAAGCCCAGATCGAGCCAAGTCTGCAGGAAGCCATTGTGAGCGTGTCCCACGTCAATGTAATAGAGTTGGAGCGCATAGATGTGCGCCGCACCAAACCTCCAGCCCACTTCGTAGCCTATGCCGATGATGGGCGCTTTCAGCCCGCCCAAGATTGCTGCGTGCCAGATGTAGATCCTCGAGGAGAGCGTGGCGTCCCGGTTCAGCAGTTCGAGACCGAATGCGGTGATCTCTTCGCGGAACATGAAGACCGGGAACGCGACTGTGAGGCCGATCGAGAAGAGGGCGACCCGCAAACTGGCGCGGCTCTTGCTGAAGCGCAGATGGGCGAGGATCAGCGCGGTGAAGATCGTGAATTGGAACATCGCCTGGGACGATCCGGCCTTCAGGACAACGATGCTGGCGATGCCGAAAACAGCCAGTTTGATCAGGCGCCAGAACACGATCTGTCGCCAAAGCGATAGCGTGATCAGAACAAGGATGCTCGCGCAGGGCCCGAGCACGTTCTTGTGCCAGTAAAGGCCGCGCCAGAGCCCCGCATGGTGACCCGTCAGCGGGTCGCTTGGCTGGTGCACGCCGTAGGTCGGCACCAGAACCGCGGCGAGAAAACTCAAGCCGACGATAATGGTGAGCGAGGTGAAGAGCAGATTGGCAATCTCCTTCAGCCCGAAGCGCAGCCCGACATAGAGCCCGAGTGCCGAAGTTCCGAACAATGAGATCGACCGGCGCATTGTCATATCCGGGTCTGCCGACCATGCGGTCGAGGCAAGCGCCATAATCACGGGCAGGAAGAGAATGAGATTCCGGATGATCAGAGGCAGAAACCTCTGAGCACGCAGCGCTATGAACCCGATCGTTAGGACATAGATGCCGGCACCGCTCGCCTGCACCAGGGGCGACGATGTGGAGATTGCGACGTCTTCCGGTAGGTTGCCAGTTAGTGTGCGCGTCAAGCCACCAGTCATGAACATCAGCGCGAAGAGCGTGAACAACACCTCGACCGTGTACAGCCCCTTCCAGCGCCGGATCGGGCCCGGGCCTTCGTCGACATAGAGCGATGCTTGCGAGATGGCGTTCATGAGTTCCTCATGCGGCGTCCGGCGTGCGCCAAGGGGCCGCTCCACCGGCAAACACGAGCTCCTCGTACTTCCGGGCCACAGTGTCCGTCGCAAAGTTCGCAGCCCGCGCCTTCAATGCGTTTCGGTCGGGCGGTGTGTCCAGCGTTTCGAGAACCGCGGCTGCCAGGGCGTCGGGGTCTCGCACGGGGACCAGTTTGCCGTGGCGACCGTCCTCGAGCAATTCCCGCGGACCCGAACGGCAATCCGTCGAGACAACCGGCGTGCCGGCTTTCAGTGCCTCCATCAACGAGAGGGGCAGCCCTTCTCGATCTGAAGAGAGCACGAAGAGATCGGCGTGATGCAGAAAGTCTGCAACGTTTCGACGGAAGCCTGCGAAGTCTACAGCGTCAGTCACGCCGAGCTCAGCTGCCTGCTTCGCCAGATCGGGCAGCAGTGGCCCCTCTCCGAGCAGGATCAGCCTCAGCGGTCGTGTCTGCCGCGCGCGCGCGAGGGCATCCAGCAGGTTGGCGTGATTTTTCTGCCCGACCAGTCGCCCCACGCACAAAAGGACAGGATCGGGTCCGCCGAACCAGGGATGGATGTCACCTGGGGCGGCGTCGAGGTTCGGATCCATGGGCCAAATCGGATTGTAGAGCACGCCCACGCTGTCCTGTGGCAACCCGCAGAGAGCTTCGAGATCGCGGGCCGATTCAGCAGACACCGCTGTGACCTTGTCGGCCAGCGGGTAACTGAGCCGCATCAGTCTGGTCAACAATGTGCGCCGGCCCCACGACATGCCTGCAAGAGCTGTCGACATGAAGTTGTGTTCGACCGTGACAACCGGGTCCCGATAACCTGCGAGACGACGCGCGAAACAGGCAGTGATGTTCTGCTCGGTCATGCCGGAAAACACACCGGCCGGTTTCATCTTGCGAATTGCCGAAGCCAGAGCAGGTGCCGCCAGCAGGCCGCGCTTTCGATCGAGCGACACCTTTGTCACGTTGTCATCGAGATCACCTTGCAGCGGGCCGTCGGCGAGATTGACCACAAGGGCAACCTGTGCACCTTGAGCCGCCCAGTGGTTGGCAAGCTGCACCATCACCCGCTCGGCGCCACCGCCGTCGAAGGAGTGCGTGTACAGCAAAAGATCACAGGACATCGCGTCGCCTCCGCGCGCCCGCCGGTCCATTCGCTAGACCCGCCAACCAAATTCCGCTCCGAGATCGCGATCGAGAAGCGTCGCCAAACGACGCATGTCGTCCTGATAGCTCCGCGCGATTTCTTCCGCCAGCTCAGGTGCAATGTTGGTATTCGCCGGCGGGCGGCTGTTCACATTGTGCAGCGCTTTCCGCAGACCAAGACTGCGCACGCCAAGTGCCTTCTTCACCGGTGCGGTCAAAGCCTGCACGAAAGGCGTGTCACGCTTGATGAAGTTCTGAATCTTGCCGTACTTGTACTCGACGGCCTCGTTCACGACCTCGAAGCTGGTCCGTCCGTCGTCCGCCAGCTCGAGAAACTCCAGCACGCGGCAGTAGACCTTTCTGGCGTCCCGCTGCAGCTCTTCCTGAAAGAGGACAAGCGTCCGCTCGCGCCCTGTCAGGGACAGCAGGCGGTCGATCTGCTCGCCGAACGCTGCGGTTTTCGTGTAGATCAGCGTCGAGGGGGCACGACACTGAGCGGGGACCTGCTGACCGCGCGCGCGTGCTTCGGACAAGTTCCAGGCAGTGGCGAAGTCTTCCACGTCTTCATCGAGCGCATTGCGCAACTGGCGATGCAGCGACGGCACCATCTTCACGGGATTGCGGAGCATGACGACAAATCGCGCATCCGGCCGGCGTTCGAGGATGTTGGCTACCGCACTTTCCGAGTAGAGATACCAGATCGATGCGTCGACCCTCACCTTGCCCGCAGGCTTCGTGTAGAGGTTCAGATAGTCAGCGTCATTGTTGACCAGGGACAGACCGGGCAGGTCCGTTGCCAGGTAGTGCGGCTCCTTCGGCGCCGAGACGCAGACACCCGGATGTTCGGACAGGTAGCGTGCGAGCGCGGTGGTTCCGCACTTTGGGGCACCGATCAAATAGGCACCGGGCCAATCGAGGGGTTCTGCCATAAATCTGCCAGCCGTTTCTTGTTAAAGCGCCGTACCTGCCTGAGAGGCTATGTTCGGATATGTGAACTGCTCAAGCAATGCTTCGTACTGGCCGAGGATGTTGTCCCAGGTGAAGTGTGACTGGAAGCGCGCGATTGATGCGGATTGCGCCGCTGCTAGGCGTTCGGGATCCGACAGCGCGAGCTCGATCTGAGCCGCACAACTGTCTTCGTCGGCAAAGAAGAACTGGTCGTCACCGGCAACCCAGCGGTTGAACGGATTGTCGTGTGCGATCACGGCGTTGCCGGCCCCCATCGCCTCCACCAGCGATGGATTGGTGCCGCCGACCGTGTGCCCGTGACAGTACGCAAGCGCGTGGCCGCGCAGCGCATGCACCATGTCCTTGTCGTAGATGGCGCCGGGGAACAGCACTTCGCTGCTCGCGGCCTCGAGCACAGCCTGATGGTAGGGCATTTCATCCAGAAACTTGCCGAGGACCACAAGTTTCTTGCCGCGGGGCTTGCGTGAGAAGGCGCGCACCTTCTCGAGCACCGAGTTTTCCGGCTCCGGTCGGCAGATCGAGACCATGAACCCGTTCGGCTCGAGCCCCAGTTTGGAGAGCGGCGCGGGGTCTGGCGCGGTGATCGGATCGGCGCCGTAGGAGATCATGGTGATTTTCTTGCGTTTGGTCCGGGTTGCCAGATGGTCCGCGATCACCGGATGGTCCGCGATCAGGTGGCTTGAGGCGAGACAGCCGATCCAGTCGTTCATGTAGAACCACGCCCTGAAGGGCAACGCCCACTTCGCGCGTTTCCACTCCAGACCGTCCATGTTCGTCACGAAGGTGTGGCCGCGCAGACGCAACAGAAGCGTCAGGATCGCGGTGTTGTAGCCCAGCACGAGACAGAGGTCTGGTCTGCGCGCTGCCATCTGGATCGATTTGCGGTCGAAGACAAGGCTCGAATAAGCGCTGTCGCCGCGCACCGGGATGTTGACCCGATGCACGCCCTGCCAGTGATCCTCGGTGATCTCGAAACTCTCGGCATCGGAGACTTGGCAGTAGACGGTCACATCCCAGCCGCGCTCGACTAGATAAGGGGCGAGATGTTCGGCAAATGTCTCGAACCCCCCATGGCTTCCTGGGACGCCGCGAATGCCAAGAATTTGGACGCTCTTCTTCATCGATGAAGCTTTCCTGGAAGCTTTGTGGCCCTGTGCACGTCGCATCTCCGAAAACAATGTGTCGACAATGAAGCCGCGCTTGAAAAGCGATCCACTGCGCAGAAGGTTGCCGGCATCGCCGCGGCCATCTGCCGCCCCCTGCAGCGGTGCGTCAATGCCATCAGACGTTTGATTGGAGGGCATAATCATCGTTGTCGTCCCCTGTGCCGTCAAGTCACGCCGCCCGGTCCGCGGATGAGTGTCGCTCTGCTGCAACCTCCCGTTCCCGTCAGTGTAGGGAGCGGTCGTCACCATTCCTTGAAAGCCGTCGAAAAGAATGAGGTCCGGCTACGCAGGTGCAGCCGGACCCTGTGTCATTTGATGTGCATCGCGTCAGACGATGTCGATGTCGTCCTCCAGCGCTGCGACTGTGGTGTTTCGCACGGTGAGCGTGTCGCCGGCGCCGAAGTCGAAGACCACGTCCGCGCCGTCCTGGCTGGCGAACGCTGCAAGAAGTCCTGCACCGTCCGTCGCTCCGCCTGCGAGCGCCGCGTCGATTTCCAGCGTGTCCACGTCGTCCTGGAAGTCGTTGACCCGGTCCTCATCGTTGCCCTGCTCGTAGTGGAACGTGTCTGCACCAGCATTCCCGAACAGCACGTCGTTGCCGGCGCGTCCGTTCAGCCAGTCATTGCCGGCGGCACCGAAGAGGGCGTTGCCGTTGTCGTCACCGAGCAACTCATCGCCAAACCGCGATCCGAAGAGGTTCTCGATCTCGACAAAGGTGTCACCTGCGGCTTCTCCGGTGTTTGTGCTGGAGTCGCCGAGGTCAACGCGCAGGCCGCTCGTCGAACGGTCGTACTGTGCCCTGTCGGTGCCATCGCCGCCGACAAGACGGTCCGCACCCGTCCCGCCAAACAGGATGTCGTTGCCATCGAGACCGAACAGCACGTCATTCCCGCCCTTGCCGAAAAGCTGGTCGTTACCGCCAGCGCCTCCCCAGATGGTGTTGGCCCCATTCGTTCCGAGCAGGAAGTCACGGTGCGCTGATCCGTAGAGGTTCTCGACCGAGTTGTAGATGTCACCCGCAGCCTCGCCGGTGTTGGTGCCGAAGAAGATCATATCGGCCCGCACACCTTCCGTTGCCTGGCTGTACTGCGCCCGGTCGATCCCGGCACCACCGATCAGACGGTCAGCACCCAGTCCGCCGATGAGCAGATCGTCGCCGTTCTGGCCGCGCAGGGCATCATCACCATCCCGTCCGAACAGCGAATCGTTGCCATTGACACCGAGGAGAATGTTGTCCGCGGCATTCCCAAGCAGGGTGTCGTTGAAGTTCGAGCCGAAGATGTTCTCGATGTTGGCATAGGTGTCACCCGCGGCTTCCCCGGTGTTCGTCCCCGGTGCCTGGAGATCGGCCCGCACACCCGTTGTCGCCGAGGCGTACTGCACACGGTCGATACCCGGGCCACCGTCCTGGAAGTCGGCGCCGAGACCGCCAACAAGGAAGTCGTCGCCTTCGCCGCCCTCGAGGATGTCGTCCCCGGCAAGGCCGAGCAGGGTGTCGCTGCCGCCCAGAGCCTGGATGACATCGTTGTCGGAGGTGCCGCGCAGTGTCTCACCATTGTTGGTGCCGACGATCGGCGCGGCCGTGTCGTTGATGGTCAGGCTCACAGTCTGGGTGCTGGTGTCGAGACCGTCACTGGCGGTGATGGTGGCGGTGTAGGTGCCCTGGTCATCGCCGCCTGTGGTCCACGAGAACGCGGCCGTGCCGTTGCCACTGTCCTGGAAGGCGAACAGGGCCGGGTTGACGAGGGAGTCGTCCGCATCATCCCGGACTTCGACGCTGAACGTCACGTTGTCCCCATCGGCATCGCTGCCCTGGACCTGGAATGTTGCGACCGCACCTTCCGTCACCTCGACATCGGCGATCGGGTCGACCGTCGGCGCCGTGTTGACGAAGTCCGGGTCGAACTCGACGACGATGACATTGCTGGTCACACTGGTCTGACCATTCGAGCCTGCGATCGCTGCGACGAAGTGGTTGAGACCACCATCACCGATGATCTCGTCATTGGTGTCCGGATCGAGCGTACGCAGCAGAGTCACCGGAACCTCGACGATGCCGTTTGCGCCGATGGTCGCCGTGTAGGTCGAGCGGGCCAGCGCCATGTTCGCCTCGAAGTCATCGAGATCGAAGGGTGTGAACCCGGCCTCCGGCAGCCCGAGTCGGGCGTCCACCTGCAGGATGGTCACTGCGGCGCCCGGGGTGCCGCGAACCTCGAGGGTCTGCGCCTCATCGCCAACCAGGCGAGGCGCCTCGACACCGACAAAGGAGAGAGTGGGCGGCGGTGGAGCCGACTTGTTGACCACTGCCTGGGCACCACCGTTCGAGCCTTCGTCGAACAGGCTGGAGGTGATCTGAGTGCCGTCTTCGAACGTGATCGTGACGCGGCTGCCGATCATCTCGAGGCCTGAAACCGAGCCGACTTCGGTCTGGAAGCCCACACCCTTGATCGTGGTCGGATCGGTATCCGCGCCGAAGAGAACGGTCTCGCCCGGATCGAAGTCGGTGAAGTCGAGCGTCACCACATCGAAGCCCTGGTCGCCGCCCGCGCCGTTGTGCGGCACGCTGAACGGATCGGCGTCCGGGTTGCCCGGCTCGACATAGCCCACATCGTCGGAGGTGTCCGAGACGCGGACGCCGCGCGCCGCCGGATCACCGGCAGCGCCTGTCGGGTCAAAGACGATGTCGGGCAGGATCGCGGTCGACAGGTCGAACGACACAGAGGTGATCTTCACCGCGCCGGTGTTCTCGATGATGAACGAGTTGTCATTGAAGGTCGAGCGGTCAAAGTTCGCCGTGTCCGGTGTGACCTCGACGAACGCGCTGGTCTCGAGGCCCGAACCCGGATCGTCGACCGAAATGATCTCGATGCCGTTCACGTCCGGGTTCTCAATCCCGTGCAGGAACTCGAGGCTGAGTGAGCCGTCCGTGACTTCGAGTGTGTGCGATAGCATGAACGCGCCCGCAGGACCGCCGATGCCGAACGGGTCGATGTCGTCGAAGGCGGCCGGAACCGTCCCCTCGACAGTCACATCGAAGACGCGCTGGCCCGCACCCGTGATGCCGCTGAAGAGCTCCGCGAAGAACAGGTTGACGGTGTAGAAGCCCGCCGCCACCGGGAACTCCCAGGCCATTTCCGGCTCGCTCCCGCCATCGAAACGCTCTGTCCGGAACATGCCGACGGGCGCCGCCGCCGATATCGACGGGTTGGAGGCGTTGATCGGCTGGTAGGCGCCCGCACCGAAGTTGTTGAATACCTGGTTGATCTTCGACGTAGCGACCAGGAATTCGCTCGGGTTGCCGACCGTGTCCTCGGACCAGGCAAGCGAGCTGCCATCGGCCGCCGCGAGTTCGGCACCACCGACATTGACACGGTACACCGCACCGGTGCCCCCGCCGCTGGAACCATCGTCGTCCTCAGTGATCGTGCCTGTTGCCGATACCTGGCCGAGATCAGCTCCATTGTCGCCGGCAGTGATCCCGGTCAGCACCACCTGCACGGTCTCGGTGCCGTTGTCGACGCCGTCATTGGGCACGTCGACCGCGATCTGGCCATCGTTGAACCCGAGCTCGAGCGATCCGTTCGCTTCGGTCACCACGCCGTTCACGGTGACCTGGTAGCTGACGGTCACCGGGCTGACCGGACTGCGGTCGATGTTCACCGGGAAGATCAGCGTCGTGGCGCCGTCGTTCGCGATCTCCTGCACGGATGATGGCGACGGGTTTGCGATCGAGACGGTCGCGAGAGGTGCCTCGAGTGTTGCGAGCTGCACAATCTCGATGCCGTTCAGCAGAGGGTTCTCGACGACATCGTGGACCATCTCGAGGTTCAGCGTCCCGTCGCGGACTTCGAAGACCTCAGAGATCATGCCGGCGTTGCGATGACCGAACAGGGCCACCGGGTCGATGTTGTCGAATGCCGAGGCAATCACACCTTCGACACGGGCATCGAAGATCCGGTCGCCGATTTCATCCGTGCCGGTGAAGTGGTTGCCGATGATCAGACGAACCTCGTAGAGACCGGGCTCGGGCACATCGAACGAGTAGGACCAGGCAGGATCGTTCGGGCCGTCGTTGCGCTCGCGCTGGATGATCGCGGTCGGCACATGGTCGGGCAGAGACTCGTGACGCTGGTTCTGGAAGCTCCCGATGGCGCGGCTGTCGGGATCAGGCTGCTGATCCATGTAAGGTCCATAGTCCGGCCCGAGGTTCGCGGTCCAAACCGGGCCGCCATCGTTGGCGGCGATCTCGACACCGCCCGCGTTGACGCGGTGCAGGATGGTGCCTTCGGCGTTGCCTTCCCCGATGATCTGCAGATCGGTGAAGATCCCCTGGAAGGTGTTGTTGTCCGTCTGCCCGGTGTTGGAGACGAAAAGACCCGTGGCGAGGCCTGTCTGCTGTCCGTCGACCAGCCAGTCTCCGTCGATCACCTGCTCGACGTTCGAGCCGGAGATATTGATGGCATCGCCCGTCACGGTGTTCTGGCCACCGCCGGCAAGATCGTAGGTCACTGTCGGAGTGGCCGTCTGTGCCGAGCGATCGATCCGGACTTCGAAGACGATGCTGTCGCCGTTGTCCGCGGAGAGCAGGCCCGGCGCGTCGATCGTCACCGTGTCGACCGTCGCGTCCTCATTCTCGAGCGAGAAGACGATCTGACCGTCCGCACCATCGTTGACGGCAACCAGCTTCAGGAAGTTGCTCTGGTCGCCTGTGCCGATATAGCCACCGATCTGCTGGCTCGGGCCGCCATTGGCACCGATTTCGGCAAACGGGTTGATCGTCTCGAGGCGCACCGTGAAGGCGCTGGTGGTGTTGGCAACGGTTGCCCCGGTGTGGAAGAGATACGACCCGCCGTTCTCCGCACCATCGGGCAGTCCGGTCGCGGCGTTCTCGATCACCGTGGTGCCGCCACCGGCGGCGGTGGTGAACTTGACGTTGTCGAGACGGATGTTCTGCAGCGGGAAGTCAGCCTCGCCGTTGAAGAACTCGTCGAAGTCGGTGACGCCGTCGATCATCACACCGGTCAGGCCGCCGCCAAAGCCGCCCGGCCCTGGCCGGTTGCCGTCCTGGTTGGCGTCGAAGTCGTACTGCAGCTCACGACCCGGCAGGATGAACGCCTGGCCGCCATTGGATGCATCGCGGTGGAAGGGATCGATTGCGTTGACAAGTCCGTCCCCGTCTGTGTCCGGGTTGCCCGGCACGATCACGTCCGAAGGGGCGAATACCTTGATCTGACCGCTGGCGATCTCCGCGACCCAGAGCGTGCCGTCCGGACCAAGAGCCACGTCGAGCGGCAGCGCCAGGCCGGAGAGCCCCGGGATGGTTTCGTATGTCGCCTCTGTGCCATCCTCGTTCAGGTTCAGGCGGGCGACATTGCCATTGAACTGAGCGACGATCAGATCGCCTTGGAGCTCTCCATCGAAGTTGTCGGAGGTGTACTCGAGCAGACCGTTCGAGGACGATCCGATCACAACCAGGGCATTGCTTTCGGCGCTCGGGTGAACGATGCGCTCACCGTCTTGCGCAAGGCGGTCTGCATCACCAGTGAACTTCGACGGATCAATCAGGAACCCGTCGTCGATGTCGACGCCGGTCGGGACCAGGTCGGAAATGTCGCTGACCGTGTTGACGCTCAGCGACGCATCCGGATTGCCGTTGTCGTCAAAGACTGTCCAGGACTGATCCTGGTTCGACCGGGTCGGGTTGGCGTGACCGTAGTAGCCACCTTGCTCGACCAGGAACAGCGGCTCGCCACCGCCTGTGCCGCCATTGTTGATCTGGTTGGTGGCCTCGCCGTTCACGACGACCGGGTCACCCCCCAGGTTGTTGTTCGAGCCATTGTCGACCGTGTAGAGGCGGCCGTCAGCGGTCATCACCAGATCGTAGGCGTTGCGAAATCCGCTTGCATAGACGCTGAGTGGTGCGTCCGCGGGCAGGATGGTTTGGTTGAGACCATCGTTGCCGCCCCACGGACCTGCGGTATCGAGCCCGTTCGCATCCTCGCGCACGCCGTTGTTTGCAGTGTTGGGATCGTCGAGGGTGGGCAGGTCGTAGACAAACTTGCGACCGTCGTTCAGCCCGTCGCCCGAGACTGTCTGGACCGGCAGCGCGTCCACGGCATCAAGGTCGATCTCGAGGATCGACCCGGAAAGTGCGTATTCGGCGGTGTTCGCGAAGAAGCTCGACGGTGCACCGTTGTTCGTGTTGCCGCCGACGGACAGGTACAGCTTGGTGCCGTCGGGCGAGAGCACCATCCCGTTGACTGCGTGGTTCTCTTCCGAGCGGGGGAGGCCGCGTACAAGATCGACGGCGTCCCATTCGGTGCCGGTCCAGGTGAGCCGGGTGAGCACGCCGGAGTTCGTGTCCAGCCCCACATCCTCATCGGTCGAGATGCGTGGGTCGCTGGAGGTCACGTACATCACCGGGTTCTCGTCAGTGCCCGACATCAGCAACCCGGTGACCTGACGCGATTGCGAGGCCGGTGAGTGGAGCGAACCATCGTCATTGTGGTTCTGGATGTTCTTGACGAGGTTGATCTCTTCGACCGCCGTGGCGACGTACTCGCCCGACTGGATCTCAACCGTGAATGCGTTGATTGTGCCGTTCTGCTCGGTGACGTAGAGCCGTCCGTCAGGGCCGAACTCGACCGTGGTCGGATTGCTCAGAATACTCTGTCCACCCTGCACGCCGGAAATTGACCCAGCACCATTGAACGCAATAGCCATTGCCTACTCACCTTGCTCGCGGCGCTTACACGAAACAGCGCGACGACCGGCAGGGACCCGTACCGGTCCCGTCGTGTGGTCGAAGCGCAAACGTCTGGTTCCGGGAGCGCCGTTTCCCGGACCCAATGAAGTCAAGCCGCGATGTGCTGGAAGGAGACTGTGGAATGACGGCGCGAAGGCCGGCAGAACACGGAACATCAATCACTCACCACACCACGCAGACGGACGACGAAGAAAGCTTCAAGCTCGTGCTGCGACTATAAGTTTGCGCGGAGCCTCGTCTTCATCTGCGGGTAAGAATTTCGTAACCAGTGCAAAACTTGTGGTGGCAAAGACACATCTTAAACAACTGAGCTAACTTTTATTAATTATATTCATAAACTCAGAGTTGTGTTGGGAAAAAGGTCGTTCGAATTGTGCCGGATGGTGGCAAAATCAAGGCAAATTTTAGCGAACTGTGGCTCGCATTCCGTGTGATTCTGCACGTGAATTCACGGCAAGTGCGAATCGATTCAAATTTCGATGTTGGGCACCGGCAGACAGGACGGGTGCAGATGACCCGAACCCTGCCAGTCAAACCGTGCGAATTGAACGAAGGTGGCCGGGCCCAGAAGGCTGGCCCGAACTGGACGACACTCAGACGTTGCGTGTCCAGGCGCGGAGGACGGCTTCAGAGCTCCGGGGCTCAGGTCTCGTCGAGGTTGTGCACCCGCTTGCGGTAGCGCCGCTCCTTGCGCGTGTTGACAAGCGTCAGCACTGCGCCAACCCGGTGCGCACCGAACTGGAACAGGCGCGTCACCGCGCTGTCCACGACCTGCTCGGTCGTTTTATGCCAGTGGATCGCGAAGATCACGAAGTCCGCGTGACGGCTCAGTGCGCAGGCGTCTGGCGTCATGCTCATCGGGGCGGCGTCGAGAATGACGAATTGGTAGCTCTTGCGAAGCTCGGCCAGCAGGTCTTCATAGGCCTCGGTGTAGAGGATCTCAGGTCCGTAACCCTTGTGATCAACGATCGGTACGAACTCGATTCCGGTGGTGGCGTCGCGGCGGACGATCTGCTCGGCCGATGTCCGGCCTGCGATCGCGTCGACCAGATCGGCACCCTTCTTGGCGGCAAAGGTTCGTGACAGCGTCGGATTGCGGAAGTCGCAGTCCACGATCACAGCGGTCATGCCGATGCGCGCGAGGAAGTCTGCAAGCAGCAGGCACATTGTGGTGCGCCCCTCGCCACCGTTGGCGGAGGTCACCAGGATCGTGCGGTACATGCCCGTACTGCCGCCGATCAGAGTGACGATCATGTTTCGCGCCGCACGCGAGAGTGCGCTGAGCGGGTTGTTGCGCGTGTGTGCGATGAGCTGCAGAGGCGTCATCCGTGCACCCGCGTTGGGAATGCGTGCCAAGGTCCGCAGACCAATCCGTTCACGCACCTCCACATCGGTGCGGAAGGAGGAGGTAAAAGCCTCCGAGATGAAGACGAATGCACCGCCGAGCAGCACGCCGAAAAAGCCTGCGGCGACAACGATCAATTTGCGGTTCGGGCTCGAGGGTTGATCCGCCGGAACACCGGAGGAGATCACCCTTGCATCCGCTTGCTGGATACCGACCTGCTCGGTCAGCTCGTTCAGGCGCAAGAGGAAGGTCTGATAGATGTTCCGGTCGGCTTCGGCGACGCGATCGAGTTGGCGCAGGCGCAGCGCACGGGTCGACTGAACCGAAAGCTGTCGCTCCAGCTCGGACAGGCTCTGGCGCAGCGAGCGCTCGCGGGCCAGCGCGGTTGCCGCCTCACCGGCCATTGCATCGGCGGCGCGCTGAATTTCAAGATCGAGCCGGCGCTCGAGTTTTTCCAGCTGGGCATCGAGTTTCTGAAGCTGCGGGTTTGAGGCGCCGAACTGGGACGCCAGATTGCTGCGCTGCGCGGTCAGCGTCACGATTTCCGCGCGCAGACTGGTGACGATATCAGAGTTGACCAGCAATTCAGCCGTCGCCGGCCCGTCTTTGTTCAGTCTGCGGGTCACTTCGGTGTACCGCGCTTCAGACGCCGCACGATCAGCTCGGGCGAGCACGAGCTGGCTGTTGATTTCGCCGAGTTGCTGTTCCGTGACGCCTGCGGTCTGACCGCTGCTGAGCATGGTTGCCTTGAACGATTCAACCGCCGCTTCGGAATCTTCCAGGCGCTGCCGCAGCCCCTCGGAGCGTTCGCGCAGCCAGGCTGCCGCTTCTCGCGTCACGTCGAGCTTCACCGCGACCTGGTTTGCGATGTACTGATTGGCGATTTCGTTTGCGATCCTCGCAGCCTTCACCGGGCTTTCCGAGCTCACCGAGATCGAAATGACCAGCGACAGCCCGACCTGCTTTGTCTCCAGAACCGCCCGCAGGTTCTTGATCGTCTCGATCTGCGCGGGCGTGAAGCCTTCAGGAGCGACTTTCGTGGGTCCGCCACTGTCGCCGCCACCGATAATGGCTCTGATCGCACCGCGTATTGTCTTGACCAGGCTAAACGACTGTTCACGCAGCAGCGTGTTGAACTCGGGATCTTCATACAGATTCAGCTCGGTCAGAACCTCGTGCAGCACTTCGTTCGAGCGCATGACCGAGATCTCGCCCTCGATCAATCTCGTGTCGCCTGGAAGGTTTGTGATGACCTTGTCGATGTCGACAATGTTTGTTTCGCCGGCGTTCAGCATCAACTGCCCCGTCGACGTATAGCGGTCGGGCATCTGCAGCGCGATGATCGCGGCGATGAAGCTCAGCACGAAAGCGGGCACAATGATCGGCCAGCGCTTGTAGCTCAGCCGCCCCAGGAGGACACGAAAGTTTACGTCTTCCCCGACAGGCTTCTCAGGCGCCCAATCGTTCCGCGTGATCCGCTGTGCGGTCTGCTCCGGACTTACTTTTACATTCATCGCACGACCGTTCTATCGAACCCACCAACCGAGGCAGGATGTCAGCACTCAGTCTGCATCCTACCGAATAACCCGGGCATTAAACACCCGCTGATAAGACCGTCACCTCGAGAAGAAAAGCCGCTCCACGCACTTCCCACGTGTCTGCGGCCTTTCCGCAACCCTATGGTGAACGTTGTCCCGGATACCCTTGGCAACCAGTCGACCGGTACACCGAACCAAGACCTAGGCGCTTTCAGCCAAAACGGCACGATACAGATCAATGACCCGTCCCGCCGCAGATTTTGCATCGAGGCCCTGATCCAGGACGGCCTGGCGCAGTCCGGGCCGCGCCTCCGGCTCATCGAGCACAGCATCGATCGCCTTGACAAACGCATCGGTCGAGAAGGCATCGAGCACGCGGGACCCCGCGAGCCCCTCAATCATCTTCCGAACGTTGCCGACATCCGTCGAAACCACGGGAAGGCCCGTTGCAAGCGCTTCTTTCACCGAGTTCGGCGAGCCTTCGAAATCCGATGTCATGACATGCACGTCCGCCGCCTGATAGGTCAGCACCACGTGGTCCTCGGGTGCCGCGACGAGCGTGAGTTCCTCGATCCGCTTGCCGGGGTGTGCCGCCCGATAGGCGGAGATCACCTCGCAGAACCGGTCATAGCGCTTCTGCTTGCGATGCAAATCCTTCGAACTCACGAACAGCAGATACAGCGCGTTCGGGTCGAGCCCCAAGGCTTCGCGGGCGGCGGCTTGATCGCCCGGGCGAAACAGGTCCGCGTTAATGCCGTTCGGGACATAGTGTACGAGCGGACGCCCCTCCAGCGCGGGCGGGATACCGTCCTTCACGATGACACCGTACGGCGCTTGCGGGCGTTCGACGATGCGCTTGGTGAGCCGGATAACGTGCGGTCGCACAAGACCCGGCATGTCGATGTACTCGTTGTCGATGGCGTTGAGAAACGAGACCACCGTCGGTTTTCGCACGCCAACCATCCGCGCGAGCAGGAAGGTCAGCCCGTGGAAGCAATGCACCAGATCATAGTCTCTCGCGCGGCGCATGATCTTCGGTATCGCCTTCAGGTAGGCACTCTTGCCTTCCTCACGCGCGTTTATGAACTCGACATCGATTTCGACGCCGAGTTTGCGGATATCGTCGACCTGACGCTTGGTGAAGACGCAATACTCCGGATGGCGTTCAGTCGGCCAGCCATTGGTAACCGCGAGCACCCGCAGCGCACGCTGATCAGGCGTCTCCACGGCCCCGGATGGTTCCATCACCGCAAGTCCTTCGGCCATCTCGACATCCTTCTCACGAACACCCGAACCGCGAACCCGGATCTCAGGTCAATGTGGCTTCTGCAAATTTTCTGGCAACACCGCGCATCGAGAACCGCTCGGCATGGTCCTGCTTCTGAAACGCGCTCATCTCGGCGCAGAAGGCATCGTCCTGAAGCTTCTCGAGCGCGGCCTTGAGCTGGTCGTGATCATCTGCATCGATCAGGATGCAGTTCTTGCCATCGATCGCGTAGTCCTCGAGCACCTTGCATCGGGTCATCACGATCGGAATGCCAAGTTCCATGGTCTGCACAAAGACAGTGTTGCCGGCAGCGGCATTCTTGTCTTTCAGGTCCAGCAACACGGCCCGGGCGCCGCGCACGTACGCATAGTTCTCGGCCCCGTACACAGTGCGCAGGATGTCGATGTTCTTCGCGTCCGTTGACTGCTTGAGATTGTCGCAGATGATCTTGTAGTCGTACTGCGGGTTCTTCTCGAAAAAGTCGATGAAGAACGAGTACTTCCGATTGCTCCGGCCTGTCGAGATGAAATAATCTTGGCCTGCCAGCTCGGGGAGTTCAGCACTCTTCCCTTCGAAGTCGATGTCGCTGGAAAAGAAGATCAGAGTGACTTTATCGCCCTTGGCAATATTGCTGTAAAGCTCAGGCGTTCCGGTAATATCCTTGACGTTGTTCGCGACGTAGTACCGGAAATTCTTGGATCCGAACGCATAGTTCAGGATTTGCTTGAACGGAAAACGCTGACGAATCGGCGTATTGGTCGTGCAAGTGATGTAGATGCTCTGATTCTTCCCGGTGCCCGTCAGACGCCACCACAGCGCCAGCGCGATCCCGATGTTCTGGTTCCAGCAGATCACATGGTCATCGGGCCCGATTTCATGCCGCGTCCGGATGCCGAACGTCAGATTGTGCAGCGCACGGCGCCATTTGTTGATGAAGTTGTTCGGTTGTACGCAAAGCTCACCATGATTGAGAACTTCGCGCCCGGAGGCCTCTGCGATATGCTCGCGCATCTTGCTCGCGAAGAAGTCGCCCTCAGGATCGAAATCATAGAGGATATGAATCTTCGTGTCGGTTTTGGTTCCGGTGGCGTCGGGTGCCACCGCCGTGGCCGGCTCAACGATTGCTTGCATAGTAAGCCTCTAAGACTGGTCGACTCTGTGTTTTACGATCGGTCATTGATCGCGCGGGCATCATGATGCCAGCGACTTGTGGCAATTTGAGGTCGCTTTAGTTGGCGACCTGCGCTGCGCTGACGATCAGAAGATCACCCGGTAGCATTACGAAACTCTCTCCAACGCTCTGGCGCTCGGGCACTCCGTCGATTTGTCGCTCAATAATATATTGCAAAAGCGACACAGCGTCTTCGGTCGCGGTCATCGAAAACAGTCCAGGCGACATCGCGACCTGCTGGCGCCGCGCACTGAGCCGGGCCGCGGCGCTGGCCAACTGGTCAGCCTGCGTCGTCCGTTCGGCGCTCAGCGCCAGGGTGCGTGTGCTTGCAAGGCCGCGAAGCTCGGCTTCCTCTGCCGCAAGCCGCTGCTGCGCGAGGGTGAGAGAGCGGTCCATTTCGAGCATGTCGACGCGCGCAAGGCTCAGTGTGCGTTGTGCGGCGACAACACTCGATGACTTGCCAAGTCCACGCTGCACCAACTCGCGCGCCTTGGCGACGTCCTCATCGAGAACCGCCACCAGCGCCTCGAGTTCGGCTCGGCGGTCGATAACCGTCTTTATCTCCGTCTGAACGAGCTGGATGTTCTTCTCCAGCATCGTTCTCGCCTCGCGTGCCTCGCCTTCAAGAAGCTCGAAGCGTTCGCGCTCCTCTTCGATGGCTCCGGAGATCACCTCCCCAGACAAGTCCAGCGAGTCGGGCACCTCGAAGTCAGGTGCTTGGGGTTCACGGGCAAGCTGCGCATCCAGACGCTGCAGCGCGAGTGAGGCACGAAGCATTGCGCGACGGTCTTCCTCGATTGAGGCAACCGCGTTGAAATACTGGAAAATTGCCGCAGGCGAGCCGCCTTCATCCGCGAGCGTGCGGGCGCCGCCAGCGAGTGCCAGCGCTTTCGCCACCGTCATGGCGCCGCGCAACGGGTAAGCGCCGGGGTTCTCGACCAGTCCCGACACGTAAATCGGTTGGCTGTCCGTGACCACCACGAGGACATCGGCATCAGTATAGAGTTCTTCATCGACCAGAGCTGCGCGGATGACTTCCTGTGCTTCCGAGGCCGTCATTCCGTTCACCGGGAGATGACCCACGAATGGCACCGGCACCAGACCGCCGGCTGTCACGACTTGCGGTCCGCCAAGACCAAGTTCGCCGTTGACGTAGACCGCGATGGAGTCTCCCGGGAATATACGGTAGTCGTCTGCGCGCACCGCGGCGGGCACCAGAAGCGCAAGCATCAAGATCGTCGTGACCGCGGCCCATACCAAACTTGCCGACCCGAGGGTCGCCCGTTGGAGGCTCTGCGAGATTGCGACAGATCTGGACATCGGTGCACTGGACCGGTCGACGGGAGCTTCACATGAAAACACTTACCCAAACCTCGCTCATACTCTACACGCGCAGCAGGCGAGGGGATATCAAAGCGCTCAATCTGTGACAAATTCTTTTTCGCAACTGCGGTATAGTGAGTTTGGGCTGTGGTCCTCGAAGCACACCCTGTGATCGCGCTGCATTGCAGCACTTGACCGGAGACTCCAGACGCCGCACATGGGTCCCGCTTGTAACCGGGTTCTCCGGGCATGTTCAGATTAAGGCGTGCGTATCATGAAGGCTTTTCTGAGCAAGCTCTTCACGATGATGTTCGGCAGTGCGCTCGGTCAGGTTGCGGCCGCGGCTGCTGCACCCATTCTGTCTCGATTGTTCACGCCCGAGGACTACGGGGTGACCGGTCTTGTGTCATCGATTGCGATGATCATGGTCTTCGTCAGCACCATGCGCTACGAGGCAGTGATTGTTTCGGGCAAAACCGACACGTCCCGGAGCAATGCATTCGTCCTGGCCATGATAATCCTCTTTTGCGTGGCTGCACTGCTCGCGCTCGGTGTCTGTTTCTTCTGGATGCTGAGCGAGCAGGGCGTCTTGCCCGAGGGGGCTGTGGGGCCGATCTACCTCTTTGCGCCGCTGATCCTTTTGCTGAGCGTGACGCAGGTGCGCGTGATGCCGCCGCTGCTGATCCAGCACAGCTACTTTCGGCTTGTTTCTCTTGGCAACATGTTGAACGGCGCTCTCGGCGCGTTGTCGCAGATTGGCTTTGGACTGATCGGAACCGGCGCCATAGGCCTGCTCGCGGGGCGCGCTGTCGGATTGGCGCTCGCGTTGATAACAATGCTCGTACCATTGTCGAGGCGGCTGATCATACCCATGCTGCGAGCCAGCCGAAAGCGTGTCATGCGCAGGGTCGCCTGGAGCTATCGTGGTCAGGCGCTGTTGCTGGCACCTGCCGGTCTGATCAACACCGTCGCGATGCAGCTGCCAGTCTTCGTGATTGCCGCTACATACGGCACAGCCGCCTCGGGAGCCTACTTCTTCACCCAGTCGCTCGCCAACGCGCTTCTGGCGGTGTTCCGCAAATCGCTCACCTCGCTGATGGCGAAGCAAGGGCAGGAGCTACGATCCAGCGGCCGCCCGATCCGTCCTTTCGTGATAAAGTTCACGGCACTCGTGGCCGTCGCGACGTTCGGCGGAGCACTGGTGCTGTTTTTTACTGCCGAGGAACTCTTGCCGCTTGTTTTCGGGGACAGGTGGGATGAGGCGGGGATGATCGCGAAATGGCTCGGGTTCTTCTACGCGGTCTCGGTGACCCACCTGCCGCTCTCGGCGCTGTCTACACTGCTGAAGTTTCAGCGTGCGATGCTGTACACACAGATCGGTCAACTGGTGGCGATCGCAAGCGCGCTGGCCATCGGCGTATGGTTGGGAGATCTCGAATCGACTGTCGCCTTGGTCGCGTTGGCGGCTGCCGGCGTGTACGCAATAAACATGCTGGTGATGTTCAGGTTGATCGGCCGGGATGATCAGGCGCGGCTGCGCGCTCCGAAGCCCGGTTGAAGATTGGGGGATGGCATGGTGACCCGATACTTCGTTCTGACCTCCACGCGCAGCGGCTCCACGTGGTTCCTGACCCTGCTCAACGGTCAGCCAGGGGTGCGGGCGTTCGGCGAAATTTTCCTGTGGCGCCATGTCCGTCCTGAGATGCAGTGGGTCGCGGAAGGAGATCCGGAGCGTTTTTATTCCCGGCGCAGCGCCCTCGGACTGTTCCGCCCCAGGCAACTTTCGCGCTATCTCGACGAAGTGGAAGTCGTTCTGGATGGGAACACAGCTGGCGGCTTCAAGCTGATCATATCGCACCTGCGCAAGGTACCAGAACTCGCAGTGCTGCTGCTCGCGCGACGCTACCGGCTGATCCTGCTTGTGCGTGATAACGTGTTTGAAAGCACGGTGTCCGAGATGATTGCCCTGGCGACGAACAATCCCCACGGCAAGGCTCCATCCGGCTCCCAGAAGACGCTTCGGCTTGATCCGCCGGAACTCGTCCGGCGCATCCGCCAGCGACGGCGCGGCATTCGGGTGATGCAGATCGCGCAGCGCCTCTGGCCTTGGCCGTCGGTTGAAGTCGACTATGATGAACTCGTCCGCGACCAGGCTGCGGCGATGGCGCCGGTGCTGGCAACGCTCGCTGTGACAGGCCCACCGGAGGTTGTCGCAAGTGAACTGACCCGCCGTGTCGCGCGCCCCTACCGTGAAATTATCGAGAACTATGATGACGTCGTCAGTGCGTTGCGCGAATCAGGGTTGGGCGCCTACTGCCCAAATGAGTAAATGAGCCCCGTTCAGGTTCGTTCGAACGCAACGGGAAATCGGCCGGGCACATCGCGGGCCGGGGAAACCTCGGCCCTCTGGGTCTGTCATTGATTGGAGCCATGCATGATCACTGAAAGCGCGCAGCGCATCCTCGTCACGGGCGGCGCAGGGTTTCTCGGCAGCCATCTTTGCGACCGGCTTGTGGCGGCGGGCCACGAGGTGCTTTGCGTCGACAACTACTTCACCGGGCGGCGCGGCAATGTCGCCCACCTGCTCGATCATCCGAACTTCGAATTGATGCGCCACGACGTGACGTTCCCGTTCTATGTCGAGGTCGACCAGATCTACAATCTCGCCTGCCCGGCCTCTCCCGTGCACTACCAGTACGATCCGGTGCAGACGACCAAGACCTCGGTGCATGGCGCGATCAACATGCTCGGCCTCGCCAAACGGACACGGGCACGCATCCTGCAAGCCTCGACCTCCGAGGTCTATGGCGACCCGACCCAGCATCCGCAGACCGAGGACTACTGGGGCAACGTGAACCCCATCGGCGCGCGGTCCTGCTATGACGAGGGCAAGCGCTGCGCCGAGACACTCTTCTTCGACTACCACCGCCAGCACAATCTCGAGATCAAGGTCATCCGGATCTTCAACACCTACGGTCCGCGCATGCACCTCGCAGATGGCCGCGTGGTCTCGAACTTCGTGGTCCAGGCTCTCCGCGGCGAGCCGATCACGCTTTATGGCGATGGCAGCCAGACGCGCAGCTTCTGCTATGTGGACGATCTGATCGAGGGCATGATCCGGATGATGGCGACGCCCACCGAAGTCACCGGCCCGATCAATCTCGGCAATCCGTCGGAATTTACGATCCGGGCGCTGGCCGAGACGGTGCTGGAGCTGACCGGTTCGAAATCGGAGCTGATCATGGCGCCGCTGCCCGAGGACGACCCGGCGCAACGCAAACCCGACACCACCCGGGCCAGCAACATTCTCGGCTGGGAGGCGGGCATTGAACTGCGCGAGGGCCTGACGCACACGATCGCCTATTTCGACCGGGTGCTCTCAGGCAAAAATCACTAGGGGCACATTGCCGGGGCAGCGATGTGTCATCGTTGAGGCAACCATGTTGAAGTTCCAAGATATGGTTAATGCGGGTGGCCAGAAGTGGTCACCGTTGCGGATTGGCACCAATCAATACCTCAAGTAGGGCAGGGCAGATCGACGCATTGCCCGATCACCGGTGAAAGAAGGTATAATCATTCCCAGATTTACCGCGTCAGGCGAGTGAGTGCTGCCCAGATCGACATTCGGCATTGTGCCGCGTTCGGGTGGTTTCGGCTGGGGCGAATTTTTGTGCGACCTCCCTTCGGGGTCGCGTAAGAGACGGGGGCTCTACTTTAAACCTGCCAGCCGAGCGGGTTCGAAGGACGAGTTACCGGAATGGGTTGGAAGCAATGGCGAAGTGGATCGCGCGTTGTACATCGATGTCTGGCGGGGGCCGGATATCAACCGGGGAGCGAGCTTTTCTGGCTTTTCCGGGTCCGGCACATGAATCTACCCATGGACCAAAAGGTCGCGAGACCTAAGTACTGTTAATGTTGTCGCTGTCAGCCGTCGTTCGTATGACGGGTGCGTCACAGAGGAGAGGACGCGTGTTGATCACTACCCCGAGAAAGTTCACGATTATTGGCTGTGCCGGATTTATCGGTAGCCACCTGTTGGAGCGGCTGCTCGAAGACCCGGCGAACTCCGTTGTCGGTTACGACATCGAGATCAGCAAGATCACAGGCCTGCTCAGCAACAAGAACATCACGGTCCATCGCAAGTCGATCGACCAGGCGATGGCTGACGGCAGCATGCGCGAGTCGGTCGAATGGGCCGACGTGGTGATCAACCTCGCCGCGATCTGCAACCCGTACGAGTATGCAACTCGTCCGTCGGCGGTCATCAAATCCAGCCTTTTCGACGCTCTGCCGATCGTCGATCTGTGCGCAGAGTCCAAAACCTGGACCATCCAGTTCTCGACCTGCGAGGTCTACGGCCGCACGCTTTCGAGCTATGTGCCGGACGAGGGCTACACCAACCCCGACCTCTACGTGCAGACCGAGGCGACCACGCCGCTGGTCATGGGCCCGGTCACAAACCAGCGCTGGACCTACGCTTCCGCGAAGCAGACGCTCGAGCGTTACACCTACGCCCTGCACTACGAAGAAGGGATGCCGTTCTCGGTGATCCGGCCTTACAACTTCTTCGGTCCGCGGATGGATTTCATCCCGGGTCGTGACGGTGCCGGCACGCCGCGTGTGCTCGCTTGCTTCATGAAGGGTCTTCTCGACAATGAGCCGCTGCAGCTTGTTGACGGTGGTGAGGCCCGGCGCACGATCACGTCGATCCACGATGCTATCGATGCCGTGATGCTGATGTTCAAGAACCCTGCCGCTGCAAACGGCCATATCTTCAATATCGGCATGGACAACAACGAGCTCACCATCCGCGAGCTCGCGCACAAAATGCGCGACATCTACGCTGAAGTGTCGGGCGATCAGTCCAAGCATGAGCATCCGATCGTCGACGTCACGGCCGAGGAGTTCTACGGACCGGGCGGATACGAGGATTGCGACCGTCGTGTCGTGAATTCTCAGCTGGCCCGGACGCGTCTTGGCTGGAACCCGTCGCGCGGTGTGGATGAAATCTTGCGCGAGACGATTGCCTACTACCATGCAAACTACGCTGACGACGAGATTTCTAGCGCAGCGTCGTAAGCTGGGGTTGCGCCGCGCTGAAGAAGCGCGGCGTTCCGATCAAGCGAGACAAGACCCGTCCGCGGTTCCGCGGGCGGGATTTTTTATTGCGGCAAGCCGATTCGTATGAGAGCTTTAACTCAACGAGTGTGCGTGCGATCCAAAGCACGAACTTATCACCAAACTTGTCGAAAAATTTCGGAAACTGCGGAACTGCTCGCGGACTTTAATCGTTTGTTAGCCGTGCATGCCACAAACCGAAAAAAGTCAGCGCCACTGAAGCAAAAACGCGAACTACTGAACTGTTAAGGACCTGATGGTTGTGCGGATTCGAGGGGTGGGAATCAAACCGTCAAGTGCCCGATCGACGAGGGGACACTACGGTCTTTCTGGTAAGCGGGCCCGTGCAGTCGGCTGATGCCGGCAAGCGGGGGTCTTACGTCGCTTTGCCAGACGCACATCTAGAAGTTGGGCGACCTGTTGCCCATACAGGTATGTTGCTAGCGTACGCTCTCTCGTCGGTCATTTGACCGAAGCTTGCGAACCATCCAGCCGAAGCTGATCCCAGTGCAAGTCTGGCGGGTGACTCCGTCGGTTTTAAGTGCGCGCGGACGAAGTGGGTTGTGACGGAGGCCGTCTTGGACGTGTCCCCGGGGCGGCCCGTGAGCATGGAAACACGAAGGCTTCTCGAAAGAGACGAGGTAGACACGACCGATGGCAACTAAAGAGATCTGGGTCTCGCCCAATGGAAGCAACTCCGGGGCGGGGACCAAGGCATCCCCCTACAAGACCATCCAGCAGGCAATCAACAACGCCGATCCCGGGACCGTCATTAAAGTGAAGGCCGGGACGTATCGCGAGACCATCGAGATCAATCGCGGCGTCAATGGCGACCTGAAGAACCTCACCGACGCGAAAGATCTGAAGATCGTGTCGGTCGATGGGAAGGGCGCCGCCGTCATCGATGGCAGCAAGGCCAATGATAGCGACTCGACGGTCACGATGAACGAGATGAGCCACGTGACGATCGATGGCTTTCATATCGTCAGCAACCCGCGGAGTACGAAGGACGGCGGCGGCATTAAGGTGATCGGCAACCCCTCCGGCGCCAAGGGCAATCCGTCCAAAGACATCGAGATCACTGACAACACCTTCTCCGGGAAAGGTGTGTCGATGATCAAGATCAGCATGACCCGGGATGTCGAGATCGAGGGCAACTCGTTCCGCGGCAATGCCAGTCTGAACTTCATCGACATGGTGACTGTCTGGGACTCGAAAATCGCCGGGAACGACTTCACCGGCACGGCGCGCGTCGGCATCACGATGAAGGCCGGTTCTCAGGACAATCTGGTCCAGAAGAACTTCTTCGATTTTGCCACAGGCGGTGGTGGTGAGGGCCAGGCAGCCGTTCTTGTCGGCGGTGTGGGACACTCACGTCTTGGCCGGGACCCATTGCCAAGCAACTTCGATGGCTTCGAGGCGAAGGATATTCTTGTCGTCCAGAACGTGATCCTGAGCCACACGGACGCCGGGGTGATGTTTCAGGGCGGCATCAATTCCGTGGTCAGGGACAACTTGCTCGGTGCCACCGGTGGTACGGCGACGAAGTCAGCGTTCGCGCCGTCCAAGAACAACGAGTCCAACAGCGGCAACAACAAGATCATCGACAACATTCTTCTCGACGTGAACAAGGTTCACGGTGTCGTCGAAGGCCAAGGCAAAGGTACGATCGTTGCGAACAACAAGCCCGGCAGCCTCAAGGATGTCGACTTCAGCTACGGGGCCGGATCCACGGGCGGCAACAGTTCGACACCGAAGGCACCGGGTTCAGTGACGGAGGAGCAACCCAAGGTCGCCGAACCGGCCCCTTCGAAGGCCCCTGAGCCAGTGAAGGCACCGGAGCCGGCCAAGCAGGTCGCTGATCCCACACCCAGCAAATCGAGCGACGATGGCGATGTTGTGCTGACGCTCAAGATGGGCGGTACGGGCACGGACCTCTTCCCACCGAAATTCAACGTGATCGTCGATGGCAAGGTGATCGCCACAGAGACGATCGACAATCCGCTCGAGGCAACTGGATCAAGCAGTTACGTGCGCTTCGACACGCAGAATGAGTCGCTCTACGACACCTACAGCTACAAGTTGTCGAAGGGGGCGCCGGACAAGATCAAGATTGCCTTTGTCAACGACGGGACCGACCAGGGCACGAACCGGGATATCGGGTTCGACTGGGCCGAGATCCAGGGCGTTCGGCTGGAAACCGAGAAGCATGCCGAGTTCAGTGCCAAGAATGGTGACAAGCGGTTCGAAGGTGCGGTCGAGAAAGCGTTCGTGAACGGCGAGTGGGAATTCTCCGACGTGTTGGATTTCCTCTAAGAACTGCAGAACTCGTCACACCGTTGTGGTAAACCGCCCTCCGTAGATTTCTGGAGGGCGGCACGCCAATGACTGAAACGATTTTGGCGACAGGCGGCGCGGGCTACATCGGCAGCCACGTCGTTGTCGAACTGATGACTGCGGGACATCGCGTAGTCGTCCTCGATGATCTTTCCAATGCCAGAGCCGAGGCGGTGGACCGGGTGAACGCGCTCAGCAACCGCGAGGCGGTGCTGATCGAAGGGGACGGGCGTGATGCCGCGCTCCTGGACCGCGTTTTCACCGAGTACAAGCCTACAGGCGTGATCCATCTGGCCGGACTCAAGGCTGTCGGTGAGTCCGTCGCCAAACCTGCCCTGTATTATGACGTGAACATCGGCACGACCGTCGAGCTCTTGAAGGCGATGATCCATCACAAGGTCGCACGCCTGGTCTTCTCGTCCTCGGCCACTGTGTATGGTGATCCCGACCAGGTGCCGATCCGCGAGGATGCCGCCATAAAGCCCACCAATCCCTACGGCCGTACCAAGGCGCTGATCGAGCAGATCATGACGGACACGATCGCGGCCGAGCCGTGGATGCAGATGATTTCGCTGAGGTATTTCAATCCCGTCGGAGCGCATCCCACAGGCACGATTGGTGAGGACCCCAAAGGGATCCCAAACAACTTGTTTCCGTTCATCGCCCAGGTGGCCATCGGACGCCGGGAGAAGCTGTCGATTTTTGGAGACGATTGGCCCACGTCGGACGGCACCGGTGTGCGCGACTACATCCACGTGGTGGACCTGGCACGCGGTCATGTGGCGGCGCTCGCTCATCTCTTCAACGGAGGCGCTCAGGGCGCGAACGTTGCGATCAATCTCGGGACGGGGGTCGGGATCAGCGTGCGCGAAGCGGTTGCGGCGTTTCAGGCCGCATCCGGACGTGAGGTTCCGTGCGAGATTGCTGCCCGGCGAGACGGTGATATCGCGGTTTGTTACGCTGACCCCGGTCTTGCAGGCCGCCTGCTCGACTGGCGTGCGGAACTGGATTTCGCGGCCATGTGTCGAGACCACTGGGCCTGGCAATCAGCCAATCCCGAGGGATATGGCTGATCGCTGACGTCGCACTCTCAACGCACTCCAGCATCTGGACTGTTTTGCACGGGTGGTCTGCTGCGTGATCGGCCACGGGCGATGGTCCGCGCAACCCCACATTCCAATGTGGCCGTGGGTGAAGACAGCGCCAGAAGCGCGGTTCCGTTTCCGGCGTTGACCGACGTGGTGCGCACATCGTCTGGTGCGCAGGAGGTGGTCCCGACCGAAGGGTCGGGGGAATGGTCGTTGACCATCGATATAACCTCTCTTGGGTGAGTGTTCGACCCCGCGGCGATGCGCGGACAGTGCGAGCGCGAGGCCTTCGGACCGCGGTGCGGCCGCCTGCTTCAGCCGCGGATACTGTTCAAATTTTATGAAAAGCCGGTTAATCGCGTGACGAAGGTCGCCGGGTCAGTTCAGGAGCATCGCGAGACGGGAGATTGCCGTTCGGATGTTCTCGACCGAGTTCGCATATGAGAAACGGATATAGCCGTCCGCGTGCTGGCCGAAGCTCGGGCCTGCAATCGCTGCGACGCCGGCTTCCTCAAGCATGCGGTCCTGGAGCGACTTTGCGTCCATGCCCGTGCCCGTGGCATTGGCAAACGCGTAGAACGCACCTCCGGGCGCTGCACAGCTGATCCCCGGCAACCCGTTGAGGAGGGGGACGATTACCTCACGCCGCGCCGAAAATGCCCCACGCATATCGTCAACCGCATCCTGTGGTCCGTTCAGTGCGGCAATGCCTGCGTGCTGAGCTGCAGCGTTGACACATGAATGGCTGTTGACGCAGAGACGCACAACCGCCTCAGCCCAAGCTGTCGGCCAGACCGACCAGCCGAGCCGCCAGCCGGTCATCGCGTAGGTCTTTGACCACCCATCCAGTACGATGACCCGGTCCCGAAGTTCCGGGTAGGACAGAAACGAGACGTGCTCTTGATTGTCGTAGAGCAGGCGGCTGTAGATCTCATCCGACAACACCGCGACGTGGGGGTGCGCCTCGAGGCCCCGGATGAGGCGCTCGATCTCGTGGCGGGGCGTCACGCCACCGGTGGGATTGCCCGGCGAGTTGATGATGATCAACCGTGTCGACGGGGTGATCTGTGCCAGCACCTCGTCCGCTGAGAACCCGAAGCCGTTCTCTTCGCGCAGGACAATCGGGATTGCGCGTGCTCCTGTGTACTCGATCATTGACCGATAGATCGGAAACCCCGGATCCGGATAGAGGATCTCAGCGCCGGGAACACCGAACATCAGGATCGCGAAGAACATGGTGGGCTTGCCACCGGGCATGATGACGATGTTCTCCGGGCTGACTTCGGCGCCGCGGCGCAAAGCGATGTCGGATGCCACGGCTTCGCGCAGCGCCAGGATGCCCTGTGCGGGGGTGTATCCGTGATGCCCGTCGCGGAGCGCCCGGATCCCGGCCTCCACGATGTGATCGGGCGTGCGAAAATCCGGTTGGCCGATGCCCAGGTTGATGATCTCGCGCCCTTCGCGTTCGAGAGCTGAAGCCCGTGCCAGCACGTCGAACGCCGTCTCGGTTCCGAGCCGTTCCATGCTCTCGGCAAGCTTGATCATCTTCGTCTCCATTGCTCAGAACTTTGCCATAGCGCGAGTGCCGGCTTCATGCCAATGGTGCGCGAAACGAGTGTGCGGAGGGACAGCTCATGCATCTTCAGGACTGCGAGGTCTTTGTGGTTGGCAATCCGCCGCCGCGCAAGGGCGGGCGATACTTCATCTTTGTCAAGCTGACCACAGCCTGTGGCGTCACCGGTATCGGCGAAGTCTATGCCGCGACCTTCGGACCGGAGGTGGTGAAGGCGATGGTGCTGGATGTCTTCGCCCGCCATTTCGAGAACACGGACCCGCACCGCATCGAGCATCTCTGGCGGCTGACCTACGGCTCGGGCTACACGGCACGTCCGGACGCATCGCTGGTTGGAGTTCTGTCCGGCCTCGAGATCGCGTGTTGGGACATTGTCGGCAAAGCAGCGGGACAGCCCGTCTACAATCTTTTGGGTGGGCGCTGTCGGGATGCCGTGCGCAGCTACACCTACCTCTATCCGGCGGAGGGAGATGTGTATCCCGAATGTGACGCGGACACGATCTACACGAACCCGGATATGGCGGCGGAGCGCGCGCTCGACTACCTCGCCATGGGGTTCAACGCGCTGAAGTTTGACCCGGCAGGGCCCTACACGGTCTATGATCCGCACCAGCCGCGTCTTGAAGACCTGGAGCGGTCCGAGGAGTTCTGCAGAAAGCTGCGCGAGGCAGTCGGCACGAAGGCGGATCTCCTCTTTGGGACGCATGGGCAATTCACGACCTCGGGCGCCAAACGAATGGCGAGGCGGATCGAGCCCTACGAGCCGCTCTGGTTCGAAGAACCTGTGGCCGCCGAGATGCCCGAGCAGATGGCAGAGGTTGCACGATCCACCTCCACCCCCATCGCGACGGGCGAAAGACTGACCACGAAATACGAGTTCCAGCGGGTCCTGACCTGTGGCGCTGCATCGATCCTCCAGCCTGCTTTGGGGCGGGTTGGTGGCCTTTTGGAGGCGAAAAAGATCGCTGCAATGGCTGAAACACACTATGCGCAGATGGCGCCACACCTGTATTGTGGTCCGGTCGAGGGTGCGGCGAATGTGCACTTGGCAGCGTGCAGTCCGAACTTTCTTATTCTCGAGAGTATTGAGCGATGGGATGGGTTCCACGGAGAGATTATCTCCGGAATAGATTGGCAGAACGGATATGTCATCCCGCCGACCGAGCCGGGGCTGGGCATAACGTTAAACGAGGATCTCGCCCGCGCGAATCCTTACTCAGGCGCGGAGCTTCATCTGGAAATGGTGCCCGAGCCCCTAGACCCGTGAGCGCTGAATTCAACTTGCGTGTGGCGGTATCGGCGGATGTCCCGGCCATGGCGGATGTCATGCGCGCGGGTTTGGACGAGACCGACTATATCCCGCGTCTGCATGAACCGGCCGAGGACCGGGCGTTTTTGGCTGGACTGCTGTGGGGCGCCGACGCCTGGGTGGCGGTCCGCGGTGATGAACTGGCCGGGTTCATCGCGGTCGCCAAAGGCGTCGTGCCCACGCTCTACGTTCATCCGAGCCGACAGAACCTCGGGCTTGGTGCGCGCCTGCTGGATCAGGCGAGGGAAGGGCGCACGGACCTCGAGCTGTGGTGCTTTCAGGCCAACGAGGGCGCCCGCAGGTTCTACGAGAACAACGGCTTCAGGGCGGTCGAGTTCACAGATGGTGCAGGCAATGACGAAGGTCTGCCCGATGTTCGGTATGTTTGGCGGCGCGATCGTTCGGGATCCCGGTCGTGAGCAAGTGGGATGACGGCGCGGCATGGATGGCGGGCGCCGTCGTGCCGATCGCGGACGCCAAGATCGGTGTCACCGACTGGGGCGTCACGCGCTCAGACATCACGTATGATGTGGTCCCTGTCTGGAATGGCGCATTCTTCCGGCTCGGCGACTATATTGAGCGGTTCCTGGCATCGTGCGACTCGATGCGGCTCGATCCGGGCATGGATGAGGCAGGGATCCGCGATGCCCTGCATCAGATCGTCGCGCGGAGCGGACTAGAGGCGGCTTATGTTGCGATGGTTTGCTCCCGCGGGACGCCGTTGGTGCCGGGCACCCGTGACCCCCGGCACTGTGCAAACCACTTCTATGGCTGGTGCGTGCCTTACGTGCACGTGATCAAGCCCGATGTCGCGCAAGCGGGGGCGAGCCTTTGGATCGCGAAGACCGTCAGGCGGATCCCCGAGGACAGCGTGAACCCCCGGGCGAAGAATTATCACTGGGGGGATTTCACGGCGGGGCTGTTCGAGGCGAAGGACGCCGGCTTCGAGACGGTGGTTCTGCTCGATCACGCCGACAACCTGACGGAAGGTCCGGGTTTCAACGTCTTCGCGGTCAAAGGCAACCGCGTCTCGACACCCGAAAGAGGCGTTCTTGGCGGGATCACCCGGCGCACGGTGCTCGAGATGTGCGCCGAGGTGGGGCTGGAGACACAGTCCCGCGCCGTGCCCCTTGCCGAGTTTCTCGAGGCTGATGAAGTCTTTATCTCGACCTCCGGCGGAGGGGTCGTGCCCATCGTTAGGGTTGATGACCGGACATTCAGCAACGGCGCGCCTGGACCGGTTTCAAGCCGTTTGCGGACCCTCTACTTCGAATGGCTCGAGCGAGACACACACCGCGATGCGATTGTCTATCGCTGATTCCCTGCAACAAGAGTTGAGCGCATAGGCGAGGCTCGCCCTCAGGCTGTATTCCTGCACCTTGCAACCCAGCGGGCTTTCGGACATTTTCCGCCCTGCGTGCCGACGGGGAGAATCAGCGTATGACAGAATCTATCCAGTCGGATGGCGAATCGCCGGCCTATCGCCGGGTCCTGCTGAAACTGTCCGGTGAAGCGCTTATGGGTGACCAGAGCTTCGGTTTGCACCCTCCCACCCTTCAGCGTGTGGCATCCGAGGTCAAGCGCGCCCACGATCACGAATTCGAGCTTTGCCTCGTGATCGGTGGCGGCAACATCTTCCGCGGCCTGTCCGGGGCGGCTCAGGGGATGGAGCGCGCCCAGGCCGACTACATGGGCATGCTCGCCACGGTCATGAACGCCCTGGGCATGCAGTCCGCGCTCGAGGAGATCGGCGTGCACACGCGGGTCCTGTCAGCGATCCCCATGGATACGGTCTGCGAGCCTTACATTCGCCGCCGGGCGGTGCGCCACCTCGAAAAGGGGCGCGTGGTGATCTTCGCGGCCGGTACGGGAAATCCCTACTTTACCACCGATACCGCGGCGACCCTGCGTGCGATGGAAATGAACTGCGATGCGATCTTCAAGGGCACTCAGGTCGACGGGGTCTACGACAGTGATCCCAAGACCAACCCCGAGGCGCGGCGCTACGATCATGTGACCTACGACGAGGTGTTGACTAAGAATCTCAGGGTGATGGATGCCTCCGCGATTGCCTTGGCGCGTGACAACGACCTGCCGATCGTGGTTTTCTCGTTGCAGGAACCTGGGGCGATGACCGTTGTGCTGCAGAAGGGCGGACGGTTCACTCGCGTCGACAAAGGCTCTCCGGCCGAGCCCGTTGCGGCGGGGGAATGAGAGAACTGAGCCATGGCGGACGACATCGAGATTGATCTGGACGATATTGAACGGCGGATGGAAGGCGCGATCACAGCATTGAAATCCGACTTCGCGACCCTGCGAACGGGGCGGGCTTCCGCGTCGATGCTGGATGCCATCCAAGTCGAAGCCTATGGCCAGATGACTCCGATCAATCAGGTGGGCACCGTGAATGTTCCCGAACCACGGATGGTGACGGTCAGCGTGTGGGACAAGTCGCTGGTCAACACTGTCGACAAGGCCATCAGGAGTTCGGGGCTCGGCATCAACCCAGTGATGGATGGCACCCTGCTGCGCCTTCCGATTCCTGAGTTGAACGAGGAGCGGCGCCGCGAATTGACCAAAGTTGCGGGGCAGTATGCAGAGAATGCACGCGTGGCAATCCGAAATGTGCGCCGCGACGGAATGGACCAGATCAAGAAGGCCAAGTCCGAGGGGATGTCCGAGGACGAGCAGAAGCTGTATCATGATGAAATACAGGAACTGACCGACAGTGCCATCACCCAGGCGGATGAGGCGCTCGAGGTCAAGCAGCAGGAGATCATGCAGGTCTAACCATTTGTTCTGGTTCGCGGCACCCTCGGGGAGCGGCGCGCCAGTATGGCAGACGTTTGTTTGGTCTGAGGAAAGCGTATGACGACTGAGACCGGTCAATCTCCGCATCATGTCGCCATCATTATGGATGGAAATGGCCGTTGGGCCACTCGACTGGGGCGCCCGCGTACGTTTGGGCATCACCGTGGTGCGGAGCGCGTTCGTGAAGTGCTCAAGACCGCGCCGACCTTGGGCATCAAGGTCCTGACATTGTTCGCGTTCTCCACCGAGAACTGGCGCCGCCCGGAATACGAAGTCAAGGTCCTGATGGGCTTGTTCCGCCGCTACGCGGTGCGCGAAATCGACGAACTCGATTCGGCAGGGGTCCGTGTGCGCTTCATCGGTCAACGAGAGCGCTTGCCATCAGATTTGCAGCGCATGATGACGCAGCTTGAAGAGCGGACAGCGGAAAATGATCTGATCACGCTCCAGGTCGCGCTCTCCTACGGTTCACGCGCCGAGATCACCGGTGCGGTGCGTCGTATTGCCGCTGAGATCGCATCGGGCGAACGCAGCGCCGAAGCGATCGACGAAGAGCTGATCTCGGCATCGCTAGACACAGGTGGCGTTCCCGATCCGGACCTTGTGATCCGCACTTCGGGCGAATTCCGTGTGTCGAACTTCCTGCTCTGGCAGGCCGCCTACGCAGAGTTCGAGTTTGTGGACGTGTGCTGGCCCGACTTCACTGCCGAGCATCTGACCGAGATTGTATCGCGCTTCGGAAAGCGCGAGCGGCGGTACGGGGCCGTCGCGTCCTCCTGAGCGGTGGAGCGGGATGCGATCCAACAGCGCGTCCCGAGCAGGCCGTTTTACTGATTTGCGGGTACGCACCGCATCCGCTCTCGCAATTGCAGCGCTCGCCTTCGTCTGCGTCTACGCTGGCGGCGTGTGGTCCACTCTTCTTGCTGTCGTTGCCTGCGGTGCAATGGCCTACGAGTGGCGTTCGATCACGGCGCACGCTGGTGCGCCGCCGGGGCGAGATGCACTGACCCCTGCAATCGGTGTGTCTGGTGCCGTTCTCCTTGCGCATTTCGCGGACCCCGGCACGGCATTGCTCTGGCTCGGCGCACTGGCAGTTGTCGCAGCCGTCGTCGATCTCCGATCATCGCGCGTCGGACCCTTGTGGGGTTGCGCAGGCGTGCTCTACATCGGTGTTGCGGGTGTGGCATTCGTGGCGCTGCGCGGCTACGAGCCGTTCGGTTTTCTCAGCATCGTCTGGGTCGCCCTGACCGTTGTGGCGGCGGACGTCGGCGGCTACTTCGCGGGTCGGATGATTGGAGGACCCAAGCTGTGGCCAGTGGTCAGTCCGAAAAAGACCTGGGCCGGCCTTGCAGGCGGGGTGGGACTGGCTTTCATCGTCGGCGGGCTTTTCAGCTGGGCAACGACAGGAACGTATTTCTACCAGGTCTGTACGGTCTCTTCCCTCGCCGCACTCCTCGCACAGGGTGGAGATCTGGCCGAATCGGCGTTGAAACGTCACTTCAGTGTCAAGGACTCCGGTACACTGATACCCGGGCATGGAGGGGTGCTTGACCGCCTCGACGGTCATATGGCAGCGACCCTCGTTGCCTCGGCAGTCACCTTCGCACGAGGGCAGACTGTCTTTATCTGGTGAGGCAGGCTAAGGACTGGGCGATGGGTCGTCGGATCAGCATTCTCGGAGTGACCGGCTCGATCGGAGTGAATACGGTGAGTGTCGTCGAGGCGCTCGGCCGGGAGCACTTCGATGTGGTTGCCGTCACCGGGCACGCCAACATCAACGGACTGGCAGATTCTGCGAAGCGGCTCGGTGCAGAGATCGCTGTCACAGCCGACCCCGCGCGGCTCGAGGCATTGCGCACGGCGCTCGAGGGCACCGGTGTTGAGGCTGCTGCAGGCCCGACAGCGCTGGAGGAGGCCGCTGCGCGTCCCGCAGACTGGGTAATGTCCGCCATTGTTGGTGCCGCGGGCCTGAGACCAACCATGGCAGCGGTGCGTCAGGGCGCGACGATCGCACTTGCCAACAAGGAGTGCCTTGTTGCCGCCGGCTCGGTGTTCCTCGCCGAGATCGAACAACACAAAGCGCGGCTTCTGCCGGTCGACAGCGAGCACAACGCAATCTTCCAGCTGGTGGCCGGCGAGCCCGATTCACTGATCGAACGGCTTCTGCTTACAGCGTCGGGTGGGCCGTTCCGGACGTGGAGCCGTGCCCAGATGGCAGCCGCCAGCCCGAAACAGGCGGTGGCACACCCAAACTGGTCGATGGGTGCGCGCATCTCGATTGACAGCGCCTCAATGTTCAACAAGGCGCTCGAGATGATCGAGGCCGGGCACTTGTTTCGAGTGAACCCGGACCAGATCGAAGTCGTCGTTCATCCGCAGTCGATCATTCACTCGATGATCGGCTATGAGGATGGCTCGATCCTGGCACATCTCGGGCCGTCTGACATGCGGGTCGCGATCGGCCACACATTGGCCTGGCCCGAGCGCGCCAAGTTGCCCGTGGACCGGTTGGACTTCGCCAAGCTGGCACGACTGGATTTCGAACCGCCCGATCCTGATCGGTTTCCAGCGCTGCGGCTTGCGCGTGAAGCGATGCACGCCGGTGGTGTTGCGCCATGTGTGCTAAATGGTGCCCATGAAGTCGCACTCGATGCATTTATTGCTGGTGAGATCGGATTTCTGGATATGGCCTGCCTTGTTGAAGACACACTCGAGCGACTAGATGTCAACCAACAGGCAACCTCCCTAGAGGATATCTTTGCCGCAGATGAGTGGGCGCGCCGCACGGCACAAGGTCTGACCGTCAAGCGCGCGGTATAGCGGATTCTGGAACGAACGCATGGAGATCATCAACGCAATCCCGCTCGTCGGGCCGTTTCTAGCGGTTGTCATTCCCTTTCTGCTCGTCTTGTCGATTGTGGTTGCGGTGCACGAGCTGGGGCATCTGCTGGTCGGTCGGTGGTGCGGGATCAAGGCCGAAGTGTACTCCATCGGTTTCGGCAAGGTGATCTGGTCGAGAACCGACAGGCACGGCACGGTATGGCAGGTGGCGGCGCTTCCGCTTGGCGGGTTCGTCAAGTTCCTGGGTGACATGGACCCGGCGAGCGCTGGCAAGGCGGATGACAATGACATACCCGCCCATGACCGGCACCGCGCCTTCCACAATGCGAGCCTGAGGAGCCGGACGCTTACGGTTCTGGCCGGGCCTGTGGCAAATTTCCTGCTGTCCATCCTGATCTTTGCGGCCATCGGGTTCTCCGTTGGAAAGCCGTCGGAAGAACCCATCGTTGGTGCGGTCGCCGAAGGGTACGAAGACGAGATCGGCCTGATGCCCGGTGATCGCATCCTCGCGATCGATGGCGTGTCCATGCAAACCTACGATCAAGCGCACCTGGCGCTCAGGAAAACCGGCGGCGCACCGACGCCGGTGCGGATCGAGCGGGACGGCGAGCGGATGGAGGTCACCAGCCGCTACACCTGGCGGTCATTGGTCACCGGGCTCGACGCATCGGGTGGGGCTGCAAATGTCGGCATCCTTCCTGGCGATCTGATCGTCGAGTTGGATGGAAAGCCCGTTTCGAGCGCACGTGACGTGCAGCTGATAGGGATCGAGCTCACGCCGGGCGATACGGTGCCGATTGTCGTCGAGCGTGAAGATCAGCGCATCGAATTCGACTTCCAGCCCACGTCGCGCTACCGCGAACACCCGATCACGGGCGAGCAAGGTCACTGGCCGATGATCGGTATTCGCCTTGGCGACTTCCGGATCGCGCCCGAACTCGTGTTCGCAAGGCCGGACGAGGCGCTGCTCTACGGTGTGCAGCGGGTCTGGCAGATCATCACCGACACGATCGAGTTCGTGAACCAGATCATCTTCCGGGGCGCTGACACCAGCAATCTGTCGGGTCCGATCGGGATTGCCAAATTCTCCGGTGAGGCAGCCGAGCGCGGGGCCACGTCTCTCCTGCACTTCGTGGCCTTTCTTTCGACCGCCATCGGGCTCTTCAATCTCTTCCCGATTCCCGTCCTCGATGGGGGACATCTGATGTTCTACATTGCGGAGGCATTGCGTGGCCGCCCGGTCGGCGAAGCCTGGATGCGCATGGGCACCATGGTGGGCCTTTCGGTTGTGCTGTTGCTAATGGTCTTCGTCACCTATAATGATTTCATGAAGCTCTGAGGCCCAACCGGGCTTTAGAGCTCGGCAAAACGTTGGGACAGGTCGGTTCGCGCAGCCCATTCAACCGGGCGCGAGACCCGGCATGGAGGGGTCATGAGACACGCCACGGTCGCGCAAAGTCCGTGTGCCGGGCTTGATGACGGGAAGCGTGCGGTCCTGCCAGACGCGAAGTCGATCCTGGCTGCCGCTGCGATTGCGCTCGGGATCGGCCTGTGTGCGACATTCGGGACGACGCCAAGCGCGCAAGCTCAAGCACCGCTCACCGGTCAAGACGCACAATCGCAAGGGGAAGCCGGCCAATCGGTTGTCATTCGTGGCAACCAGCGGATCGAATCCGGCACAATCCTTTCGTACATGAACCTTGGCGAAGGTCAGACGGTCACAGGAGACGATCTCAACCTCGCGGTTCGACGTCTCTTCGATACCGGGCTGTTCAGTGACGTGCGCATTGTGCCCGGCGACTCTCAGGTGATCGTTGAGGTGGTCGAGAACCCCTCGATCAACGAGATTGCCTTCGAGGGCAACGACGCGCTGACGGACGAGGATCTCGAGCAGATCGTCAGTCTTCGCTCACGTCTGCCGTTCACAACTTCAGCGGCGGAAGCAGACGCCCAGGCGATCATCGAGGTCTACCGGCGCACCGGGCGCTATGGCGCAGAAGTCGAGCCGGTGATCATCGAACGCTCTGACAACCGCGTGGATCTGGTCTTCGAGATCATCGAAGGAGAGCTCACGGGCGTGAGCTCGATCGATTTCGTCGGCAACCAGGTGTTCTCGGACCGCCGCTTGCGCAATGCGATCGAGACCAGCGAGACAGGCTTTCTCTCGCAGTTCATCAGCTCGGATGTCTACGATCCGGACCGCCTCGAGCTTGATAAGGAACTGCTGCGTCAATACTACTTCTCGCGCGGTTATGCGGACTTCACCGTGCTGTCTGCGACCGCCGAACTCGCACCCGACCGTGATGGGTTCTTCATCACGTTCACCGTCGAGGAAGGCGAGCAGTACGAGTTCGGTGAACTCGACGTGGTCGTAACCGCGAAAGGTCTGGTGCAGGAAGACTTTGTCGCGCTCATCCCAGATGACCTGACCGGGGACACCTACGATGCGAGCCTGGTCGACGAAATCGCCAACGAGCTGACGGATTTCGCCGGACAACAGGGTTTCGCATTCGTGCAGGTCCGCCCGCAGCCAAGAAAACGCACCGACGAGCTGGCGATCGATCTGACGTTCGAGCTGATCGAAGGGCCTCGGGTCTTCGTCGAGCGCATCGACATCGAGGGCAACACGCAAACGCTCGATCGCGTGATCCGGCGCAACATCGAGCTTGTCGAGGGCGATGCTTTCGATGCCCGCCGGATCCGCGATGCACGCTCGCGCATCCGGGGTCTCGGATACTTCAGCCGCGTCGAGATCGAAAGCGAGCAGGGATCCGCCGACGACCGGGCGGTGCTCCGCGTGAAGGTGGAGGAACAGTCCACTGGCTCGCTGTCATTCGGTCTCGGCTTCTCGACCAGTGCTGGGCCGATCGGAAACGTCGCGCTCCGTGAGAGGAACTTCCTGGGTCGCGGACAAGAACTCACACTGCAGGTCACCGCGGCGGGTGATACGCAAATCTATGACTTCGAATTCAACGAGCCCGCCTTCCTGGACCGTGACTTGTCTGCCGGTTTCCGTGCCTTCTTCGTCGATGACAACCGGACCGATGAATCGAACTTCGAGATCCAGCGCCTCGGCTTTGGCCCGACCATCGGCTTCCCGCTCGGCCGGGACACCCGCTTTGAGGGCCGCTACGAGTTCCGCCGCGAGGATGTGAAGGCAGGGGTGAACGCCTCCCCGTTCATCCAGGAGGATGACGGCGTCCGGATCACGTCCAGCGTCGGGTACTCACTGACCTATGACCGACGCAACGATCCGATCGAGCCGACCGGTGGGTTCGTGCTGTCTCTGGATCAGGACTTTGCGGGTCTGGGCGGAGATGCCCGGTACATCCGCTCACGCGGACGGGCGAAGGGCTGGCAGGGCTTCCTGAACGATCAGATCGTGTTCAGCCTTGAACTCGAGGGCGGCGCGATCAACGGCATCGGGGATGACATCACGATCAACGAGCGCTTTTTCCTCGGCGGCAGCACACTGCGCGGTTTCGCGGACGAGGGCGTCGGGCCGCGCGATGTGGTGACCGATGACTCGCTTGGTGGCAACATCCTCTTTGCTTCGCGGCTGGAAGCCTCGTTCCCGATCGGGCTGCCGGAAGAGTTGGGAATCTTTGGCGGCGCCTTTGTCGATGCCGGCACGCTGTTCGGGCTCGACAGGACGGTGATCGTAGACAATGGACAGCAATTCGTCGTTGATGATGGTGCATCTTTCCGGCTCTCTGTCGGCGCGCTTCTTTTCATCGCGACACCGTTCGGGCCTCTTGAACTCAGTTTCGGTACACCTCTCATCCGTGAAGACTTCGATAACTCGGAGTTCTTCCGTTTGTCGGTTGGAACCCGTTTCTAACGAGTTCGCCAGGAGTGGTGGCTCCATGCGCAGCATGCGAACGCTTTCTGCTGCAATCCTGACCTTTGCGGTGCTTTTGTCGCCGATGGCCGTTGCTGACCAAGCGCCCGGCAATCCCGTGTACGTGGTCTCACGCGAGCGGGTGCTGAACGAGGTGCGGGCCGCACGCGAGCTGCAGGTGGCAGAGCGTCGTCTCACGACCGAGTTGCAGTCACAGGTTGACCGGACGAAGGAGATGCTGGCCGAAGAGGAGAAAGAACTCGCAGCGCTGAGGGGCTCGATGCAGCAGGAAGAGTTCGAGGCGCGCGTACAGGCCTTCGACGGACGCATGCGATCGGCACGGCGGATCACACAGGAGCGCGCGGCCGAATTGCAGCGGGCATTCCAGAGGGCACGCGCCGAAGTCGTGAGCGCTCTGCCAAGGCTGATCAACGAGATCCGTGCGGAACTGGGTGCAGACATGATCCTCAATGCAGACCTGGTGCTCTCGGCGGATGCCAGCGTGGACATGACCGATATTGTGATCGAGCGCTATGATGCGGTGGTGCCGATCCCCCCAATCCCAGAATTCGAGACCTCCGGCTCGATCTTCGAGCAGGAATGAGACCAACGCGCGCTTGGCGGTGTCGGGCGTGGATACGACTTGACCTAAACGGGCCCAAAGGTATGCAGAAGACGAAACGGTACGGCGATCGGTTGAGGTGCGGCTGTGTCTGAAGACATCGCAGTTGAGAGCGAAACCACGGGGAAGACGATTGATCTGGCTCAGATCAAGCGCATGATTCCGCACCGCTATCCATTCTTGTTCATCGACCGCGTCGAAGAAGTCGTCTCGGGCAAACGTGCCATCGGGATCAAGAATGTCACGGCGAACGAGCCGCATTTCGAAGGTCACTTCCCGGACAAGCCGATCATGCCAGGCGTGCTGATCGTCGAGGCGATGGCACAGACCGCAGGTGTGCTCGTCGTCGAGACCCTGGGCATGATTGATCAGGGCCTGCTGGTCTACTTCATGACGCTGGACAAAACCCGTTTCCGGAAACTGGTGGAGCCGGGAGATGTGCTAGAATTGCACGTGAAGATTCTGCGTGGGCGCGGTAAGATTTGGAAGTTCTGGGCCGAGGGCAAGGTCGCTGGTGAAGTGGTCGCAGAGGCGGAGTACTCCGCGATGATCATCACACAGGACGACGAACGTCGAAGGGGCAAGGGTACGTGACCATCCATCCGACCGCCGTGGTCGAGGACGGTGCTGCGATTGCACCAGGTGCCACGGTCGGACCGTTCTGTGTTGTCGGCGCAGAAGTTGTCCTCGACGATGGCGTGGAGCTTGTGAGCCATGTCGCAGTGGCCGGGCGCACCACCATCGGACCGGGCACGAAGGTGTGGCCATTCGCATCGATCGGACACCAGCCACAGGACCTCAAATATGCGGGCGAGGCGTCCTCGCTCGAGATCGGCAGCGGCAACATGATCCGCGAGCACGTCACAATGAACCCCGGTACCAGCGGGGGCGGCATGCTGACCCGTGTTGGGAATGGCGGGCTCTTTATGATGGGCGCGCATGTGGGGCACGACTGCATGCTTGGTGATCATGTGATCATGGCGAACAACGCCACCCTCGCCGGACATGTCGAGGTGGGAGACCATGCGTTTCTGGGCGGCCTGTCTGCCGTGCATCAGTTCGTGCGCATAGGCACAAGCGCAATGATCGGCGGCATGACGGGCGTCGAAAAGGACGTGATCCCATTTGGCATGGCAATCGGCAATCGCGCGGACTTGGGCGGCCTCAACCTCGTCGGGTTGAAACGCCGCGGGTTCGATCGTGACACGATCCACGCGCTCAGGACGGCTTATCGCGAGCTGTTCTACGGTGAGGGATCCCTGCAGCAGCGTGCGCCCGGGGTGGCCGAGGCGCATCCCGATGTGGGTGCGGTGCGCGAGTTGATCGATTTTGTTCTGGCGGACACGGCACGATCTTTCTGCACACCGCGCGATGCCTGATGGCGCCGACCCCGAGGGTCTTCTTGCGGTCGTGGCCGGGAGAGGGGCCTTGCCACGGCGCATAGCCGAAGCCCGGGCTTCGGCGGGGCTTCCGTATTTGCTGATCATCTTTCCGGGCTCGGAGGAGCCTTGGATGGCAGAGCACCCGCACGAGCATCATCTGTTCGAGAAGCCGGGGCGTCTCTTCACGGCGCTGGAGCGGGCCGGTGCTCGCCAGGTGGTGTTTGCCGGTGCCATGGTGCGGCCGCAACTCAAGCTCTGGCGGCTCGATTTCACCGGGGTGCGTATTGCGCTTCGTGTACTCGCCTTGTTGCGTCAGGGAGACGACGCCATGCTGCGCGGTCTGGGTGAATTCTTCGAGAAGCGTGGGATTGCCCTGGTGGGCCCCGAGGTCGCTCTCGGAGGAGAGATGTTCCTGAGTGCCGGGTCCCTCGGGAAAGTCTCTCCGTCGCATCGCGATCTTGCGGATGCCCGCCAAGCTGCACGGATTGTCGAAGTGCTTGGACCACTCGACATCGGACAGGGGGCGGTGGTGGCAGGTGGCCTGTGCCTTGGGATCGAAACGGTCGAGGGCACCGATCTGATGTTGCAACGCATCGGCGAACTGTCGCCCGAGAGGCGCCAGGTGCCTGTGGGACGCGGTGTCCTCTACAAGGGGCCCAAACCCGGACAGGATCGACGCCTCGACCGACCAGCAATCGGGCCGGACACCGTCCGGGCTGCCATCGCCGCATCACTCGCCGGTATCACGGCTGCAGCGGAAGAGACCGTGCTGATCGATGCTGCCGGCACCCGTCGCCTCGCGGACGCGGCTGGATTGTTTGTCCATGGGCTGACCGCAGAGGAACGGCTGGCCGGTTGCGATGACTGATTGGCTCAAATCGTACCCTGCGCGTGGCGTCAAAGACCCTCCACAATTGCGCTGGAAAATCGCGGGCAAGAGCGGATGCTGAAAATCGCCATTCTTGCGGGTGAACCGTCTGGTGATCGGCTCGGCGGTAGCCTGATGGAAGCCTTGTCCGCCATCACGCCGGTGCAGTTTGTGGGCGTGGGCGGCCGCACAATGACTGCTGCAGGTCTGCGTCCCTGGTTCGACATGTCGGAGCTGACGGTGATGGGGCTCGCCGAGGTCGTTCCCCGCTTGCCGTCTTTGCTCCGCCGCATCCGCGAGACAGGCTCGAACGTCGTCGCGGAGCGTCCCGACGCACTGATCACGATCGACAGCCCGGATTTCACTCTCCGCGTCGCGCGCCTCGCACGCCGGGAACTGGGAGATTTGCGCGTTATCCATTACGTGGCACCCAGTGTCTGGGCCTGGCGTCCGGGCCGCGCGGCAAAGATGGCGCGATATGTCGATCACGTCCTGGCCCTGCTGCCGTTCGAGCCGCCCTACATGGAGGCGGCGGGCATGACCTGCGATTTCGTGGGCCACCCGATTGCCGGAGTGCCGTCACCGGACGCCGCTGATGCCTTGGCGTTCCGGACCGATCGCGGCATTCATCCAGAGCAGCCTGTGCTGCTGCTGGCGCCGGGTTCACGGCGGGGCGAGGTGCGCCGCCTCATCCCGATTTTCATCGAGACGATCGCTGCCCTGCGACGCGACCGGCCAGATCTCGCAATTGTCTGCCCTGTGGCCGAGACGGTTGAAGCCGAGGTGCGCGCCGCTCTTGCGCCACTGCTGCCGCCTGCGTATCTGGTTCTGCCTGTCGCCGGAGAAGTCGTGAAGCGACGGGCGTTCGCCGCGTCGGATGTCGCTTTGTGCACGTCCGGCACGGTTACGCTGGAACTCGCCGCTGCCGGAACGCCGATGGTGGCGGCCTACCGGACGAACTGGCTGACAGCGGCAATCGTGCGTCGCTTGGTCAGGGTCGGTACAGCGAACCTCGTAAACCTGGTCACGGGGCGCAATGACGTGCCGGAGTTTTTGCAGGAGCGGTGCAAAGCAGAGTTCATGGCGCCCGTGCTGGCAAAGCTCGTCGAGGAGAACAGTGCGCGTGCGGCGCAGCGTCGAGCGTTCACCGAAGCCCTGGACGCGCTGGGTCGCGGTGGGATGCCGCCTGCGCAACGGGCGGCGCGCTCGGTGCTGCGCGCCGTCCAAGGAGCGAGTGGCCCGGATGAGGAACCGTTTTACAGGATGCCCCGCCCGGACCCGAGCTAGCGGCTTTCGACGTCGATGTAGTTGCGGGCTGCGGCACCGATGTAGAGCTGACGCGGGCGGCCGATCTTCTGGTGGCCGTCCTCGATCATCTCTTTCCACTGAGCGATCCACCCGACCGTGCGCGACAACGCGAAGATCGGTGTGAACATCGAGGTCGGGAAGCCCATGGCCTCGAGAATGATACCCGAGTAGAAGTCGACGTTCGGGTAGAGCTTCTTGGAGATGAAGTACTCATCTTCCAGGGCGCGTTTTTCCAGAGCCTGGGCGACCTGCAGGATCGGATTGTCTTCGACGCCAAGAAGCTCGAGCACCTCCTTCGCGGTCTCCTGCATCACCTTGGCGCGGGGGTCGTAGTTCTTGTAGACCCGGTGGCCAAAGCCCATGAGCCGGAAGCTGTCGTTCTTGTCCTGCGCCTTCTTGACGTACTCGTCGACCCGGTCCGGGGTCCCGATCTCCTTCAGCATCTCCAGGCAGGCCTGGTTCGCGCCGCCGTGAGCCGGTCCCCAGAGGCTGGCGACCCCTGCCGCGATGCAGGCGAACGGGTTGGCCTGCGAGGAACCCGCGAGCCGAACGGTCGAGGTCGAGGCGTTCTGCTCATGATCCGCATGCAACGTCATGATGCGGTCCATGGCGCGGGCCAGGATCGGGTCGACGACGTAGTCCTCGCAGGGAACCGCGAAGCACATGTGAAGGAAGTTTGTTGCGTAGTCGAGGTTGTTCCTCGGATAGATGAAGGGCTGACCGATCGAGTACTTGTACGCCCAGGCGCAGATCGTTGGCAGCTTGGCAATCATCCGGATCGAGGCGACCTCGCGCTGCCAGACATCGTTGATATCGGTCGAGTCGTGGTAGAACGCGGACATTGCGCCGACGACCCCGCACACGATGGCCATCGGGTGCGCGTCCCGCCGGAACCCCCGGAAGAAGTTCACCATCTGCTCGTGCAGCATGGTGTGGTTGGTCACCCGGTTCTCGAAGTCTTCCAGTTCGCGCGCCGACGGCAGCTCGCCGTAGAGCAGCAGGTAGCAGACCTCGAGATAGTGGCTCTTCTGGGCAAGCTGGTCGATCGGGTAGCCACGGTAGAGCAGCTCACCCTTGTCGCCGTCGATGAATGTGATGGCTGATTGGCACGACCCGGTCGAGGTGAACCCGGGATCGTAAGTGAAGACCCCCATCTCGGAATAGAGCTTGCGGATGTCGAGCACTGAAGGACCGTGAACCGCGTCATAGACCGGCAAGTCCATCGAACGGTTGTCATACGTCAGTGTCGCGGTGCGTGTTGGGGAATCCGTCATTCTGTTCGTCCTTCTCTCGGCGCGGGAGCGCCCCGCGAGGTGTGACTGTTCCGGTGATGTGGGTTGGCCGTCTTCAGGGTGCGGCGCCCACATCGCCGAGCCGCGCAAGACTTTCGTCCCTCCCAAGGGTTTCCAAAACGTCAAAGACCCTGGGCTGACGGCACGAGCGGTTAGTGCGGCGCGCAGCGGTTGCGCGACTTTGCCAAGCTTTAAGTGCTCTTCCTCCGCGAAGGAGCGCACGATCGTTTCAACGGAACTTGCTGACCACTCGCTAGCATTTTGCAGGTGCTTGGTCAATTGTGCCAACATCTTGCGGTTGTCGGGATCGTCGATCAGGCGAGACGCCTTTTCGTCCGGCACCAGCGGCCGGCTCGCAAGAATATAGTAAGCGATATCAGAAAGTTCGTTGACTGTCTTGGCGCGTTCTTTCAGGCCGGGCATGGCCTGCAGAAGACGCGATTGTTGATCACAATTGATCTGATTGCCATGTTGCAGCGCAAAAAGCGCGGTCATTTCTGCGACCAGCTCCGTGTCGTCCGCGGCCCTGATGTGCTGGGCATTCAGGTTCTCGAGCTTGGCGAAATCGAAGCGTGCGGCAGATTTCCCGATCGCCTCCAGACCAAACCACTCGATCGCCTGTTCGGTCGTGAAGAACTCGTCGTCGCCATGGCTCCAGCCGAGTCGCGCCAGATAGTTGCGCATCGCGGACGGCAGGTAGCCCATATCGCGGTACTCGATCACACTGGTCGCGCCATGGCGCTTCGACATTTTGGCGCCGTCCGGGCCGTGTATGAGCGGGATGTGCGCGAACACCGGAACCGACCAGCCGTTCGCCCGGTAGATCAGGCTCTGGCGTGCCGCGTTGGTGAGGTGGTCGTCGCCACGGATGACGTGTGTGACCCCCATGTCATGATCGTCGACCACGACCGCGTGCATGTAGGTGGGTGTGCCGTCCGAGCGCAGCAGGATCAGGTCGTCGAGCGTAGAGGCATCCCAAGTCACAGCGCCCTGCACGGCGTCTTCCACAACCACTTGCCCGTCGCGCGGGGCCTTGAGCCGGACGGTGTAGTCTCCCTCGGGCCAGTCTGACGGTCCCTTGTCGCGCCAGGGGCTCAGAAACAGCGGAGGCCGGCCCGCTGCCTTCGCTTCCTCCCGGAAGGCGTCGATCTCCTCCTTCGTGGCATAGCAGCGATAGGCCGTGCCGGCGTCCAGCATCTGACGGGCTACTTCGGCGTGGCGATCGACACGCGAATGCTGGCTGATGGCGTCGCCGTCCCAGTGCAACCCGAGCCATTTGAGCCCTTCGAAAATGGCCTCGGTGGCCTCAGGCGTCGACCGTGCGCGATCGGTGTCTTCTATCCTCAGGAGGAACTGCCCCTGGTGGTGGCGGGAGAACAGCCAGTTGAAGAGGGCCGTTCGCGCGCCACCAATGTGCAGGAAGCCGGTGGGTGAGGGGGCGAAACGTGTGACGACGGAGCTCATGGGGATGGTGAACTTTCTGCTTGCAGGGGCTTGCGGAACGTTGGAGTCTGATCGGCGAGCGGGGACCGGTCAAAGTCGCGGCCTTTATGGGCCAGCAGGGCAGTCAGGACAAGGTGCGCCTCAGCCTCGAGTTCCCCGACCTTTATGCGCAGGAAAGCCGTCGCTTCGCGCTCTGGATCCCGGTTTTGCTTGGAGTCGGGATATGGATGTATTTCGAGCTGCGGGTCGAACCTGATCCTGCTTGGGCGCTGCTGCCTATCGGGCCGCTCGCGCTCGGCGTGATCGGGCGCAGGTGGTGGGGAGACTGGCGGGCCCGGGTGCTGTTGGGTCTGATGCTTCTGCCAGCCCTTGGGTTCTCTGTCGCCCTGCTCGCTGCCCGCGCAGCCGATGCACCCGTGATCCCCTACCCATTGGGCGAGACCGTGGAGGGGCGGGTTCTCGAGCGCTCGCGTTCGGCCTCGGGTGCGCCACGTATTTTGCTCGACGACGTAACCATCTACGGCGTCGAGCGGTCGCAGACCCCGATGCGGGTGCGCCTAACGGTGATCGACCGCGAGCTCGCTGACATGCCGCTGCCGGGCACACGTGTGCGCACCTATGCGACACTGTTGCCGCCCGGCGAACCGGTTGAGCCCGGTGGCTTCGACTTTCGCCGCCGCGCCTTCTTTGACCGTCTCGGCGGGACCGGCCTCGTGCGCGGCCACATCATTGAGCTTCCTGAGCAGTCGGGCCGCGGTCTGTTTGACCGGTTCCGGATCTTTGTGGCCGATGCGCGGGCGCGGCTTTCGGACGGGTTGCGAAGCGCCATGCCGGGACGGACCGGCGCCTTTGCTGCTGCGATCGTTGTCGGTGACCGCGCCGACATTCAGGAGGCAGATGCCGAAGCACTCAGGATCTCCAATCTCGCGCATCTTCTGGCGATTTCAGGCCTGCACATGGGGATTCTGACGGGGCTCATCTTTGCGATCGTCCGGTTCGGCCTGGCGGCGGTTCCGGCGATTGCACTTCGATGGCCCACGAAGAAGCTCGCCGCGGTCGCGGCAATTGCGGTGGGGCTCGCCTATCTCGCGCTCAGCGGGGCCACTGTCGCCACCCAGCGCGCGTTCGTGATGGTGGCCGTTGCGCTGACTGCCGTCCTGCTTGATCGGCCTGCGATCACCCTCCGAGCGCTTGCGCTCGCGGCAACGATCATTCTGCTCCTGCGGCCGATCAGCCTGCTCGAGGCGGGATTTCAGATGAGCTTTGCCGCGACCGCCGCCCTCGTCAGCGGCTTTGATGCGCTGCGCCGCTGGCAGGCCGGACGAGAGCGGATCGACACCTCCAAGGGCCCGATTCTGCTGCGGTGTGCCCGGATCGTTGCACTCTATGTGGGCGGTCTGCTCGCCGCGAGCTTGCTGGCAGGGTTGGCCACGGCCCCGATTTCGGCGTTCCACTTCAACCGTACGGCTCCCTACGGCCTCATCGCGAACCTTGCCGCGGTCCCGGCGATGGGAATGCTGATCGCCCCGATGGCGTGCATCGCTGCCGTCCTTGCGCCGTTCGGCATTGCGGGCCCTGCGCTCGCAGGGATGGGTGCGGGCATCGAGTGGGTCCTCACCGTTGCCCATGCGGTCGCCCGACTGCCCGGTGCCTCCGAGTACGTCGCTGCTGCTCCCGTTGCTGTGCTCGGTCTCTTCTGTGTCGGCGGATTGTGGCTGATGATCTGGCGCGGGCGGATGCGCTTTGCCGCTGTTCCGGTGCTGGGGCTTGCGCTTGCGCTCTGGATCGGCGCGCCGCCGCGACCTGAGTTGCTGATCGCACCCGGCGGCAAGCTGATCGGGTTTCTGGGGCCCGAGGGGCGTGCCCTCGACAAGGATCGGGCGCAAAGCTTTGCCGCGAAATCCTGGCTCAGGCGCGACGGCGATGGCGCTGAACAGGCGGAAGCGGCCTCCCGCATCGGCCTCGAGCACGGGCCCGGGTGGACGAGCGGCACGCTGGCCAATGGCTGGACGTTCGAGGCGCGATACGGTCGGAAAGTCGAGCCTGCTGATCTCGAGCAGCTGTGCAAACCTCGCGTGCTGCTGATCGCCCGGGACAGCGATGCGGTCGACGGACCTTGCTACTTTATGGGTGAGCGCGAGCTTCGGCGTGCCGGGGCAGTCGCAATCTGGTCAGACGGCGCTGATCTGCGCATCGTAAGCTCTCGCCCGAGGGGCAGGGGACGGCTGTGGCAACATCAACGCTGAGCGTTGAACCTGCGCTCAGAAGCCTCCCTCGCGGGTCAGCATGGCCCACGCAAAGCGCAGAAAGTCCGAGCGGATCGCATGCCCGCCCGGGTGCGTGCAGAAAGCCATGATCTTGTCTTGGGAGTTCGTTGCCGTTTCGCAATCAAGCCCGGCGCCGCTCTCCGAGACAGGCGCGCCAAACTGGCCCGCCTCACGATGGCGCGCCAGTGTTCTCGGAACGCTTCCCTGATGGGTTTTTTGAATTGGGCGGCCCTCGAGCGGGACGATGCGATCACTGAGCCCGTGGATGTGCACAAGGCTTTGCACGGAGGCCGGACAGGTCTCTGGCACCGGCGCCCAATGGGTCCCGGCAATCGGAATGTATCCTGCGAAGGTCTCACCACGATGGCACGCGAGATGCCATGTGATCATCCCGCCTGCGGAAAAGCCCGACATGACGATGCGCGTGCGATCGATGTTGTGCGTCTCGACCACGTCATCAATCAGCGCATCGAAGTAGGCGAGTTCGGTTTCTCCGGTGGCCTGCATGTTGTTGGGAACCCCTGGGATGTCCCAGTCGTCGCCCGCGGCATTGACCGCGATGAACGCGATACCGAGCTCATCCGTGAGTGCACGCAGCGCCTTGTTGCGCATGGTGCCCTGCGAGGACCCGCGATAGCCATGTGCGAAGATGAGCGCACCTACCGGCTCTCCGCCCGCGTTCGGCGGCAGCTGGATACGGTAGTCCCGGTCGCCGATCGGGCAGTCGCTCTCTACGCCGCAGGCTGCGGCCGGGCCTGCCGGAGCGCTCGTCATCACCAACAGCCCACAGAAGAACCCAAGCGTTCTGAGAACGCGACCCCGGACTGGCATTCTTGCTCTCCGCAGAGACGGTCTCCGGAGATCAGTAACTCCGGATAAGACCCACCATCTTTCCCTGGATCTTTACCTGATCGTTGTGGAAAAGCCGAGTCTCATATGCCGGATTGGCCGCCTCGAGCGCGATCGCCCCACCCTTGCGGCGCAGGCGTTTCAGCGTCGCCTCATGATCGTCGACGAGGGCCACGACGATGTCCCCATTGTCGGCCGTGGCCTGACGCTTGACGACGACGATATCCCCCTCGAAGATGCCCGCTTCGATCATCGAGTCACCTTTGACCTCGAGCGCATAATGTTCCCCCGATGAGGAGAGCATCATCGAGGGCACGCCGACTCGCATGCCGGGATGTTCCATCGCCTCGATCGGAAGACCGGCCGCGATCCGGCCAACCAGCGGCACCGCCTCGGCATCCGCGTTCTCGACCACTGCCTGGCCGCCAAGCGCGCTCATCGTGTCCTTGAACCGGTCTTCTTTGGAAAGATCGCCTTCAATGACCGATGGTGTGAAACCAGTCGGCTTGGGCGCCGCTTCCATGTTCTCCGGCAACCGGATCACCTCGATCGCCCGTGCGCGATGCGCAAGCCGCCGGATGAACCCGCGTTCCTCCAATGCCGTGATCAGCCTGTGAATGCCGGATTTAGACCGTAAATCAAGCGCCTCCTTCATTTCGTCAAAGGAAGGCGATACGCCGTCACGCTGCACTCTACCATGGATGAACAACAGCAGATCGTATTGCTTCTTTGTCAGCATCGAAGGACCCCACAGCTGGCGATTAGCTGGCCTGTTCTACAAGTGTTCTTGGTTTGTGTCAACCGAGCAAGATCAGGGCGAGTTTTCGCCTATTTGTCGAGTAATATGCACTCTACAACCGTACTGATAGGTGCCGGTGGTGCATTCGGGTCACGGATCACCAACGCGTTCGCTTTCGAGAGGACGCCCAGAAGCGAAGAGTCCTGATTTTCGAAGACCGAGCAGACGAGCCCGTCCGGACCGGGATCGACCCGCGCGCGCATGTAGTGCTCTCGACCTCCATTTGCGCCCAGGTCGTGGGTCAGTCGGGCGGTCTGGCGCATTCGAGGGCGCGCCTCCAGTCCCATGATCGCCTCGATGGCGGGACGCAGGAAAATCTCTCCGCAGACCATCGCCGACACGGGGTTGCCCGGCAGGCCCAGCATCAGCGTGTCGTCTATTCTGCCGGACATCAGCGGTTTGCCCGGCCGCATCGCGATCCGATGAAAGTCGAGCGAGAGTCCTGCGTCTCCGAGCACACTGGCAACAAGGTCGTGATCACCGACCGAAGCGCCGCCAAGGGTCACGATCACATCGGAGCCTCGCGCGGCTCCGAGCGCGTTGAGCAGGCTCTCAGGCGTGTCTGCAGCGATCGGGCACAACCGGGGCTCTGCGCCAATCGCGGTGAGCATTGCCGCCAATCCGAAATTGTTGGACGTCACGATCTGATCGGGACCGGGTTCGTTGCCCGGCATCACCAGTTCATCGCCGGTCGGGATGAGCGCGATCACTGGCCGTCGGCTCACGGTGATCTGCGGTACGTTCATCGCGGCAATCAATGCGATATCACGCGCTGTGAGAAGCCTGGGCGACGACAGGTGTTCGCCCGCTGAAAAATCACCTCCGGCCGGGCGAATGAACTCCCCAGCCCGGGGCGCCTCGAGCACCGTGACCCTGTCGTCGCGGCGCTCTGCGTTCTCCTGTATCAGGATTGCGTCAGTCCCGCTGGGCAGGGGGGCGCCGGTGAAGATGCGCACGCAGGTGCGCTCGGCAACGGGCTCGTGAAATCGCCGACCGGCTGCGGCTTCTCCGATCAGTGCGAGTTGAGCGCCCACCTGCGCGTCGGTCAGGCGGACCGCGTAACCGTCCATCGCGGTCGTGTCGAACGGAGGCTGCGTCCTCGCCGCCTCGACATCTTCGCGCAGCACCCGTCCCGCTCCTTCGGCCAGCGAGACCTGTTCGGTCCCCACGGGCTGGACGAGCTTGAAGAGCCTGTCGAGGGCCTCGGCAACCGAAAGCATCACTCGGCCCGGTAAGCGCCAGACTTGCCGCCATCCTTGTGCGTCAGCCGAATGTCTGTGAGCTGCATTGCCCTGTCGACGGCCTTGCACATGTCGTAGACGGTCAGGGCGGCGGTCGAAACGGCGGTGAGCGCTTCCATCTCCACGCCGGTCTGGCCTGTTGTGCGCACGGTGGCTTCGATCTCGACGCGGTCGGGCGCGATGGCGCTCAGTTCGACCGCGACCTTTGATAAAGCAAGGGGATGACACAGCGGGATGAGCTCGGACGTGCGCTTCGCAGCCATGATCCCGGCAAGCTGCGCGACGGCCAGCACATCCCCCTTCTTGGCGCGGTTCTCGATGATCATCGAAAGCGTCTCGGGCGCCATCACGACCGCGCCCCGTGCGGTGGCCGTGCGCTGGGTCACGGGCTTGTCACCGACATCGACCATGACCGCGTTGCCGTCGCCGTCGAAGTGGGTCAGGCCGCTCATTCCGCGGCAACCGGCACCGGGTCGGCGAGGAGCGTGCGCGTCGCAGCCGTCACATCGTCGGCCCGCATCAGGCTTTCGCCGATCAAGAAGCTGCGCGCCCCCGCTGCTGCCAGACGCGCCAGATCTGCGGGCCGGAACAAGCCGCTTTCCGCCACAAGAAGCCGGTCTTCCGGGACATGCGGTGCCAGGGCTTCGGTGGTCGCGAGCGATACCTCGAAGGTCTTCAGATTGCGGTTGTTGATCCCGAGCAGGGGCGAGGCAAGTCCGAGCGCACGATCGAGCTCCGCCCGGTCGTGGACCTCCACCAGCACATCCATTCCCCAGGAAAACGCTGCTTGTTCAAGCTCTTGCGCCTGCTGATCCGACACGCTGGCAAGGATCACGAGGATGCAGTCGGCGCCTAGCGCCCGCGCCTCCGCCACCTGATAGGTGTCGTAGAGGAAGTCCTTGCGCAGCACCGGCAACCCGGAGGAGGCACGGGCCTCGGTCAGGTAGCTGTCCGCGCCCTGAAAGCTCGGCCCATCCGTCAGCACCGAGAGGCAACTGGCACCACCGGCCGCATACGCGCGCGCCAGTTCGGGCGGATTGAAATCTTCACGGATCAGCCCCTTCGAGGGGCTTGCCTTCTTGATCTCGGCGATCAGCCCGTAGCCTGTCGCCTGCGCGCGTTGCAATGCCGCCCCGAATGGCCGAACGTCGGGCGCGGACCGGGCTGCAGCCTCGATTTCGGCGATCGGTCGCGCCGCCTTGCGCGCCGCAACTTCCTCGAGCTTGTAGGCTTTGATCCGATCGAGCACGTTGGTCATGGTTCGCTGATTACCCCGGCCACGAGCGGGATTCCAGTCGTATTCCGCGCGTATGTTCTCCATGCACAGGCGATGCACGGAGCGTATTCAAACGGATTTGCTCGGGATTGGACACCGCGTGCCAGCGTCAGCGGGACGTGGCTGCCGCGAGCGCCCGGACCTTGCCCCAGGCGGCCCCGCTGTCGATGCTTTCCGCCGCCTTCGCCACGCCGCCGGGGAGGTTCTCTGCACGCCCGACCACCATCAACGCCGCCGCCGCGTTCAGGAGAACCGCATCCCTGTAGGCGTTCTGCGCACCGTCGAGCAACCCGCGGAGCGCATTCGCATTGGCCTCAGGCGTGCCGCCCAGGATGGAGTCGAACGGATGCACCGGCAGACCCGCCTGCTCGGGATGCAGCTCGTGTTCGGTGATCGCTCCCTCACACATCGAGACCAGCTTCGTCGGCCCGCAGATCGAAACCTCATCGGTTCCGTCAGCGCCATGGACCAGCCAGGCGGTCTTCGATCCGAGGGTGGCAAGTGTTTCGGCCATCGGCCGCAGCAAGTCGGCGGAGAAAGCCCCGGTGAGCTGATGCTTCACGCCCGCCGGATTTGTCAGCGGGCCGAGGATGTTGAAGACGGTGCGCGTGCCGAGCTCGACGCGCGCCGGACCCACGTGGCGCATGGCGGCATGGTGCATCGGGGCCATCATGAAACACATGCCGGTTTCGTCCAGCGCCCGCTGGGCGATCTCGGGGCCGACCATCACCTCGATGCCCAGCTGTCCCAGCGCGTCCGCCGCACCGGAGCGCGAGGACAGCGCCCGGTTCCCGTGCTTTGCGATCGGCACGCCGCAGCCTGCGACCACGAACGCGGTTGCCGTCGAAATGTTGAGCGTGCCCTTGCCGTCGCCGCCCGTGCCGACGATGTCCATCGCACCTTCCGGTGCGTTTACTGCCGCCGCCTTGGCCCGCATCACCGAGGTGGCGCCGGCGATCTCGTCCACGGTCTCGCCGCGCACGGCGAGCGTCATCAGGAAGCCGCCGATCTGAGCGGGCGTCGCCTCGCCCGACATGATCGTCTCGAAGGCGGCCTCGGCCTCGGCACGGCCCAGCGGTGCCCGTGCGGCCTTGCCGATCAGCGCCTTCAGGCTGTCGCTCACGCCGGCACCGCGCGTGTGTTCGCAACGTCGACGAAGTTCTGAAGCAGCGCGTGTCCGTGCTCGGTGCGGATCGATTCCGGGTGGAACTGCACGCCGTGAACGGGACGGCTGCGGTGTGACACGCCCATGATCACACCGGACTGAGAGCGCGCGGTCACCTTGAGACAATCGGGGACCGTCTCGGGTTCGATGACGAGCGAGTGATAGCGCGTGACCGAAAAGCCCTGCGGCAGCCCCGCGAACACACCTTCGCCTTCATGGGTCACCGAGGACAGCTTTCCGTGCAGCACTTCGTGGCACCGATCCACGCGCCCGCCGAATGCCTCGCCGATCGCCTGATGGCCCAGGCAGACGCCGAGTATGGGCAAATCCTCCGGCGCTCTGCGGATCAGATCGACGCAGATGCCCGCTTGCGAGGGGTGGCACGGGCCCGGAGACAAAACAATTGCGTTGGCCTGGGTTGAAAACGCCTCCTCAACGGTCAACTCATTGTTGCGCACGACTGTTGCTTCAACGCCAAGTTCGCCTAAAAAATGCACGAGGTTGTAGGTAAAACTGTCGTAATTATCGATCAGTAGAAACATTTCTGCTGTCCCAGCCCCGACTCTCGCATGCTTTCGCGCTTGGCGCGCGCCGCGTCATGGCAGTATAGATGCGACGAGACAGAAGCTGGCGTCAAGCGGCAGAAACGGACCCGTCGGAGAGGCAGCCACGGGGAGCCCGAAAGGACAGGCGGATGGAGCACGGCAACCGGCCCTTGGGCGGTTGGGACTCCGGAAGGTCGGAACATCGGAGAAGATTCCGGTGGACCCTCTTCGCCCGCGGTATCGTCGCGGGTACGCTCGCGTGGGCGCTCGTCATCGTCGGTGTTTCGGCGCTGGTTTCGTCCCAGCTCCAGCCATCGGATGAGGTGACTGCCGCCACGCAACCGAGCCCGCAGAACACGCGTGAGCGCATCCGCCAGGAACGCTCCGAGCGTTTCGCGGAATTGCGCCAGACCCCGGCCCGGATCGCCGATCCGAGCACGTCCACCGACGTTGGGGAAGCGCCCGACCAGAGCGCGTCGCTGGACAACAAGGTGGAGGCGCAGCTCGCGCCGTCGGGAACAGAGACAGGCGGGCTCAGTGCGATCAAGGGACCGCTGGCTGCCGCGACCAGCGACTTGGTGTCCAGCGTACAGGGAGACGCCGGTCTCGGGACGCCCGCTCTGTCGCCGAGGTCCCGTCCGTCCTTGACGCTCGCCGGACCGGCCTTCGACGTGAACAGGCGCGGCTTCGCGGTGCCGCGCGGCACGCCGCTGATGTCAATCGTCATCGACCTCAATGAACGCGAGGCAGAGTCTTTCGAAGTCGAAACGTTGCGCACGCTGGGAATGCCCCTCACGGTGAAGGTTCCCGCGAATGACGCCGATGCCCGCGACGTCGCCGAGCGTACCCGCGCCATGGGGCACGAGGTGCTGGCGGGCCTCGATCTCTCCTCGATCATGCTGTCGACCGAGCCGGTTGCGACCGCCGCTGATGCGCGCCCGCCCGACGTGGTGAAGGACACCCTTCACCAGCTTGCCTCGCTCGACATGGCGATCGGCGCTGCAGGGCGGCTCGACCGGGCGGCCCCCCACGATCCCGTTGCCTTCCATCGCATGATGTCAATTCTGGCCGCGCACGGGTTCGCGTTTCTCGACTCGGGACGCGGACTGGGCTCGCTGGCCGAAACGGTCCCGAAAATGCTCGGTGTCGCGTTCGCCACCGGAAACGTTCGGATCACGGCGAGCGCCAACCCTGGCCAGATCATCGAACTCCTTGACCGAGGGGCTCTCATCGCCACGCAGCGCGGCAGCGTGATCGTGGTCGTGCCGCCGACGCCGCAGGTTCTGGGCACGCTCTTGCAGTGGGCGCTGACACGCGACGAGACACCCTTGCGGATGGCGCCCCTGTCTGCGGTCATCGACAAGCGGCTCTCGGGCTGAGCGGCCTCAGTTGAAGCTGCGCGCCATTGTGGCCGCCGCAATCAAAGCCTTCGACTTCGAGACGGTTTCCTGGAATTCGGCTTCCGGATCGCTGTCATACACCACGCCGCCGCCTGCCTGAACGTAGAGCGTGCCGTCCTTCACGACACCCGTGCGCAGCGCGATGCAGGTGTCCATATCGCCCGCCGCGGAGAAATAGCCGACACCCCCCGCATAGACACCGCGCTTTTCCTTCTCGAGCTCGTCGATGATCTCCATGGCGCGGATTTTCGGCGCACCGGACACCGTGCCCGCCGGCAGGCCGGCCAGAAGCGCGGAAAGCGCATCGTGCTCATCGCTCAGCACGCCATCCACGTTCGAGACGATGTGCATGACGTGAGAGTAACGCTCGACGGTGAACTGCTCGTTGGGATCAACCGTGCCGATCTTGGAAACACGGCCGACATCGTTGCGCCCGAGGTCGAGCAGCATCAGATGTTCCGCGCATTCCTTCGGATCGGCGAGGAGTTCGCTCTCGAGCCTGGCATCCTCGGTGGCGTCCTTGCCGCGAGGCCGGGTGCCCGCGATGGGCCGAACGGTCACCGTGTCGCCGCGCACGCGCACAAGGATCTCGGGGCTCGCGCCCGTCACCTGGAACCCGCCGAAATCGAAAAAGAACATGTAGGGCGAGGGATTGAGCCGCCTGAGCGCGCGGTACAGTGCAAAGGCGGACACCTCGAGGGGCAGGGCCCAGCGCTGGGAGGGCACGACCTGGAAAACATCGCCCGCGCGAATGTACTCCTTGGCGCGCTCGACCATCTCCAGGTACTCGCCATGCGTGGTGTTCGAAACCGGGTTGACCGCCCGAACCGCATCCGTCGGCAACGCCGTGACGGGTGTCGAGCCCGCCGCCCGGTCTATGGCCTCGACCGCCGCTTCAAGCCGGGCGCGGGCGGCGGCATAGACCGCCTCCGCCTCTGCCTCCGGATCGTGCCAGACCGGCGCGCAAAGACGAACCGTGTCGCGGATGTTGTCGACGATCGCGGTGAGAGACGGCCTGAGCAGGATCGCATCCGGCAATCCGAGGGGGTCGGGGTTCACATCAGGCAACCGTTCGACCAGCCGGATCATGTCGTATCCCAGATAGCCGAACAGACCTGCAGCCATCGGGGGCATGCCCTCGGGCATCTCGATGGCGCTCTCGGCGAGAAGGGCGCGCAGGCTCTCGAGGCTTCCCGTCGGCTCGGGCTGAAAGTGTTCGCGCGACATTGCCGGTGTACGGTTGATTTCGGCCCTGTCGCCCCGGCACTGCCAGACCAGATCGGGTCTGAGACCGATCACGCTGTAGCGTCCGCGGATCTCGCCGCCAGTGACTGACTCGAGCATGAAACAGTCGCGCTCGCCGCCCGCCAACTTCAGCATCAGCGACACCGCAGTGTCCTGATCCGCGACCAGATCGGTCCAGAGCAGACCGTTCTGCCCATCGTGCCAGGCGCTCGCGAAGGCATCGAAGGTGGGGAAAATGTCCATCAAGATTGCTGGTTCGCCGTCTTCAGCGCGGCGTGGTCGACTGGCCGAGGTATCCGAACACCTCTTCGAGAGCTGTCTCGTCGACCACCGTACCATGCCGGGCTTCGATCGCGCGGCCGAAGTACTCGAACGTATCACGCGCGAGACTTTGGTTCAGCGCGGTCTCGATCTGCTCGGTGTCGGAGGTGCGCCGCTCGTCGTCCAGCGGTACGATCTCGCCGACCCTGATCAGATTGACCGAGTCATTGCCGGCGCCCCGCCCATGCACCACCGCGTCCTTCTCGCCTTCAAAGATCGACGTGACCAGATCAGGTGTCAGCTCAGGGGGCGGCGATGATCGGGTAAACGCCGGCAAATCCCGGGTCACTTGACCGAGTTCTGTAGCGATCTCGGCCAGCTCGACGCCTCCCGCAGCGCGCTTGGCCAGTTGTTCCGCACGCTCATCCAGTGACTGGAGTTTTTTCTCGCGCTGCCAGGCCTCGACCACCCGTCCGCGAATGTCGCCGAGGTCCGGCAGATGGCTTTCGACGATTTCGATCACGTTGACGAGCAGGAAGCCGCCATTCTCCAGGGGGATCATGTCGCGTTCCTCGCCGTCGAGGGCGTCGAACACCTCGTCAAGAAACTCCGGATTGTCTGCGATCGCGGGTCGAGATGAGCCATTCGAACTGCCGTCGCGGGCAAGGCCATCGAACAGGCCGAGGGTCAAGCCGGTCTCCGTGGCGATCTCGTCCAGGCCAGCATTGGCGGCGCGCAGGTCTTCAATCTGATTGGCAATTTCTGGCGCACGGTCCAGGGCACGTTCACGCGCAAGCACGATCTGGATTGCACTCGCAACATCCTCGAACGGTGCGGCACCGCCCTCCTGAACCGCGATGACGTTGAGGAGCGCATGGCCGAAGGGTGTCGTCACGGGGCCTGCAATCCCAGGATCGGACAACGCGAACACCGCCTCGTCGGTCTCGGGCGCCAGGTCCCCTTGCCGCACCGTGCCGAGCGAAAGATCGCTCGCCGCAACCCCTTCCTCGGCGGCAATGTCGGCAAACGTTGCGGTCTCTTCGGTCAGTCGGGTGAGCGCTGCCTCGGCAGCGGTCCTGTCCTCGAACACGATCTGCTCGACCGTACGCGCTGACTCCACCGAATACCGCTCCTGATTTTCGTCATAATAGGCGCGGGCCTCATCCTCCGATGGCGCCATCGTGTCCGCCATGGCAGCAACGTCGACGTGCAGGAACTCGCCGGCACGTCGCTCCGGTTCGACGAACGCACTTTCGTTCGCGGAAAAATGTGCCTCAAGGGCTTCCTCACCCGGCTCGCCCGGATCGGTGCCGAGCTCAAGCGGCAGACTGAGCACGGTGATCCCGCGTGATTCGCCCCGGTAGCCGGCGACTTTCTCCGAGATGCCAGGTGGTGAGACCATTCCAGGTTCAAGCACGTCGCGCAGAATTTGTTGACCGAGCAGGGTGCGTGTCAGGTCCTCGAATTCGTATGTCTCGAACCCGGCATTTGCCAGACGGGTCTGATAGGTGAACTGCGAGAAACCGCCCTGCCCATCGAGAAACTCAGGGTTTGTGCTGATCGTATCGCGTACTGCCTCCGGCGGGATGGCAATTCCGAGTGTGCTCAGTTCCTCTGCGAACGCCGCATCCCGCATCAATCCGGCGAGCACCATGCCGTCAACATTGGCGGCTCTCAGGGTATCATAGGGCACCAGTTGTCCCTGCTGACGTGAGATCAGGTTGCGTTGGCGGTTCATCGCGTTTGCAAAGCGCTCGGCAGAGACTTCGGTCTGCCCGACGCGTGCAATCATGCTCTCCAGGCGGAAGCTGAAAATGTCGCCGATGCCCCAGACCGCGAAGCTGGCGATAAGCAGCAGAATCAGAATTTTCGCAACCCAGGACTTGGCGCCCTTGCGCAAGCTGTCGAGCATGCGGTTCCCCTGTCAGCTTTGCACCGGCCAACCATATGCCCGCTGCGTCAGACAGGGTGTACTTACTGCGCTCTTGCGGGGCCGACAAGAAGAGAGGCGCCGAGCGACCTGGATCACGTTGGTGGAGGTCGGTTCGCCGAGGCACAAAGAAGGGAGCGCGTGCGCTCCCTTAATGCAAGCCGGTGAAGGACCCGGCCTGTTAGGCTACGCTCGGTACATCCCAACCTGTGTTGAGATCGAGCCACTCGGTGAAGCTGTCCTCAGGCATTGGCCTCGCAATCGCAAATCCTTGCTGACCTCCCACCCCGATTTCGGCAAGAATGTCGATCTGGATGCGTGTCTCCACGCCCTTTGCGATCAGCGGAATGCCAAGACTGTCAGTGACTTCCGCGAGCGCGCTCACCTGGTCTTCGGCGGCGTCCGATTCTCCCAGTTCGCTGACGGTCTTACGGTCGATCTTGGCAGAGTTGGTCCGGAGCCGCTTGAGCGTCTCGGGTGAGACCGGGGTCACTCCAAGATCGTCGACGATCAGCTTGACGCCGTGTTCGTGCAGGCGATCTATGTTGGCGAGCGCACTTTCAGCGCCGGGCTCGGATGCCACGTTTTCAGCAACCTCGATGGCAAGGTTGGACGGGCTGATCGCGGCATTGTCGAGAGCCAGTTTGATCCGATCAACCACCCCATCTGCCTGCAGTTCCAAGCCAGTGAGGTTTATCGACACGAGCTCGGGCGCAATGCCCCGCTCAGCCCATGAAGCAAACGCAGTACAGGTCTTGATCAGCAGCACTTCACCGATAGGTGCCAGTAGCCCGTTCTTGTCTGCGACATCGAGAAAGGACATCGGCGAAATGATGCCGTACTCCGGGTCGATAAAGCGGGGCAGAGCCTCTGCCGACAGCATGTTGACACCGGCACGGTCCATAGCTGGCTGGAACCAGGGCGCGATGAAATCGCGTTCCAATCCGATTTTCAGCCGCTCCAGCAACTGCTCGTCGGTCAAGTTGTCTGCGCTCATGGTGTGGTTCCCTCTTCAGCCAATGAATTTCTTGACGGTGAGCTCGAGTTGGAGCTCGTTGAAGGGCTTGACGATCCAGCCCGAAGCGCCCGCTTTCTTGCCGGCACGCATCTTTTCTGCCTGTCCCTCTGTGGTCAGCATGACCAGCGGAAGGCCATCGAAGTTACCGCTCTCGCGGACTTTTGCGATGAACTCGAGTCCGTCCAATCGCGGCATGTTGAGGTCGGTGATCACCAGGTCGACAGCCTCCGCAGCATCGAGCTGCTCCAGGCCTTCGACACCGTCTTCCGCCTCAATGATGTTGTAACCCATTGGTTCGAGGGCAAAACGGACTGCCTGACGAATGCTCTTTGAATCGTCAACCGTGAGGATTGTCTTGCTCATGGGACTGCGATCCTTCCTACTTCAAACTTATGCTGTTCAGCGATGCGTCAGCCTCGGCGGAAGCCACCATTCGGATGCCTGCTGCATCGGCTGATCGTTTCGCGGCGATCATCAATTGAAGAGCGATCAGATTGGGATGCTCTTCCGACAGCCCGATTTGCATTTCACCGCCGCTTTCCTGCGCGCTCGCGAGCGCAGCGCGCAGTTCCTCAAGCACCGTTCCCGCGTCTGCGGGCGTCAGCGATGCGGGGATGATGATTTCCCCAGTCTTAACTGGATTTTCCGCTGCGGATTCCGTCACGTCCCAGGCTCCTCCAGGTGAATGGATGTCCGGGTCATACGGAACGCAGGTGAAAAGCTGATTAATCACTCAAAAGTATTGGTCGTTAGAAATTCGAAATCTTTCGGGGCTATGACACCCTCAATCGTTTGGAGGGCAAAATGGCGTTAGCTCAATCAAGCCGGCACGCGCCGGCGCCGCTGGCTGAAGAACTGTCTGGTGCGCGACAGTTGCTCGGAGCACGACTGGATCAGTCATCAGCAACTCTGCAGGCGCTTCGCGGCGCGTTTCGTGGACTAGGCAACTTGCCATGGGGCGACGAGTTCTCTGGGGTCGCTCCCTCGCAGCGCGTCGTCGAGCTTTCGGCTCTGCTTGAATCGATTGCTTACGAGAGTGCCGTCTCCTCTGCGTTTGTATGGATAACATACGCGCGCGAAATGGTGCAGTCCGCTGTTGCAGATGCGCCTGAAACAGCCCGTCGCACAACCGCAGCGTTGGATGTGTGCGAAGAACGTCTTGCGGCATTCGAATTCGCCGTCACAACCGTGGACCGCGAGATCTCGGCATCATCCCAAGCGTTGCAGCGCGCTGCAGATGCGACCGCAACTGAAGGCGGTGCTTGGGCACAGGTTGCAAAGCGTCTCGAGCGGCGCACAGGGGCGCCGCTCGGTCGCGTTGCAGCGCTCATGCAGGCGCGCGACTCGTTTGACCAAAGACTGGACCACCTGCTTGCAGGTATCGAAATGGCGGCCTCTTGCCAGCCCCGCGAGCGGGACGTCATCATGACACTTGTCGCTGTGCAGCTTCGGGGTCTTTCGGATTGCATCATCAGTACGCGCGTCCAAACCGAAGAGGAGCTTGATGGTCTTGCTACAACGCTGCAAGCCGCCTCGGGCGACCTGGACGCAACCCGAATCGCCATGGCTCATGAAGCGCTGAATGATCTCGCACTCAGCGCACCTGGCGTTGTGGCTGATGCATACAGCCGGCTGAAGTCAGCAGCCGACGACGTCGCTTCGCTGATCGCCGAACTTTTCACTGGTGTGAAAGATGCGCCTTGCAACGATGACGGAACCCAAAACGGTATGGCCTCTCTCCTGAGTGCGCCTTGGGAGCGTGTGGCCTTGCTGCTGGGTGAAGTTGGCGTGATCGAGAAGTCCGGTTCGCTCGAACCTGGGGCGCCGGTCACGACGGGAAGGTCTCGTCTGATCGATATCCACAGCAAGCTCGCGCGGTTGCGCCGGGAGTTTACGGGTCTTGATCGTGATGCTCAGGCAATGCTGTTCTTTGCAGAGTCAGCAAATGACCAGGTGGGCCAACCTGTTACTGCGGAGCTGGTTGAACAGGCAGACATCGCTGCTTTCGTTGATCTTTACTCCACGGATGAAGAGCGGGCCGCCCACAAAGCAACGCTCGACAGGCTTTCGATCTAAGATGCCGTCAATCGCGAAGAACTAGCTGGTTCAAGCCACGGTGTCGGCGAGTTGGGCGGCAAACGGCTCTCCATCTCTCCGTTGCTACCGGATCTTTGGTTCGGCTTCTTGCGAAGCTTCGGAAATGGTTTCGTTCCGGTCGCCGAACAGAAACCCGAGCATCGAGCCGCGGCAGTCGTGCGCGGCATCATCTGCCCTTGCCTCCGCAAGCGTGGCTTTCAACTTTGCGCGCAGTTCATCCTGATCGGCGCCGCCGCGTGCGAGAACGGGATTGCTTGCCAGTGTCATTGCTCCGAGCGCAAGGGCGCTGGTGATGTTGCTGAAGAGGCGCATCGCTTGTTCCTTGTGTGTCCTGTTGATGACACTCATATGGCAAGCCATCCAGCAACGACAAAACAATCGAGTTGACCTTCGCGTCAGTTTTGCGTGATCGGCATTCATTTCCGTTCTTGCTCGACGAATGCGTCGCGCCAGTCCGGATGCCATCGGGACAGCGGCGGTCTGTCCTCGGTGATGTCCTCTGCAGCCCAGAGAATTCTTTTTCGGTCCATTTCGGAGGTGACTTCATCATCCGGGCAAATCACATAGAAGCTGCCGCGATCGAGCGCGGCGAACAGGTAGTCGACCACCTGATCGGGACGCCACGCGCCAGCCTTGTGCTCGGCTGTTCCGGTGGTGGTCCACCCGGGAACCAGCAGGTGCGCTGAAACGCGCGCCTCATCGCGTTCGCGCAAATCATGTTCGAGGGCTTCGGTATACGTACGGACAGCGGCCTTCGCCATGTTGTACACTGTGCGTCCGGGTGGATTGGTGATGCCCTGTTTCGATCCGACATTGACGATCGCTGCAGAATGGCCCGCGTCGAGCATCGCAGGCGCAAAAATGCGCACGCCGTTTACGACCCCGAGGGTATTGACCTCCAAGGCGCGACGCCAGTCCTTCATCGGCCCCCAGATGTCGCCGCCAATTCTGGTGACGGCGTTGTTCACAAGCAGTGACGCAGCTTTGCCCCACGCCGCGTCCACCTGCGCGCGAGCAGCCTCGAGCGCATCAATGTCCGACACGTCACACGCGATACCTATCGCCGCCTCGCCAATGTCGGCCCGCGCATCCTCGAGACGCGCATGGTCGTTGTCGATCATCGCGACTCGCATGCCTTCTGCGGCGCATCGGCGCGCGAGCGCCTGGCCAATTCCGAGCGCCGCGCCGGTGATGACGGCGACGTTTCCGGGTGCGATGGCTGGATGCGGCATCTGTGAATCCTCGAATGTCCAAAATGGCCCCTGAGCCCACCCCATTGATTAATCAACTGTTAACTCGATACAGCAACCATTAACGCATTCACTCGGACGAGAAGGCGCAAGGTCGTTCGCGTCGTGCTGAATGTTGGGCGGTTCGGTGGTTTCGTCCCGCCCGGTGTCGGTTCTTACGGGGATTGCCGAGCATGTCCGCAAGTGTGAGTTTCGAAGCCTGGACCGGGATTGCCTGGGCTCGTGCCCTCATTGACAACCCTTGTGAGAGTGAAGAAATCGACGCCGAGCTGCGTTGCAAGGTTCGCGCACGCCAGGTTCAGGCGATCGTGCGTGTCACCCCGACGGTGATGCTGGCAAGCTTGGTAAACGCTCTGGCGCTGGTGTTGGTGCTTTGGCTCGAATCGCAATTGAACCTTGTGGCGGTGATCTGGGCAGTGGCTGCGTCCCTTGCATCGCTGATCATTCTCGGTTCCTGGTATGTTCGCCGTTCCAAGCCGTTCCCCATATCCCTGAAGCGGAAGACAACGCGGCGCGTTGTGGTGAACGCGGGTGCGCTGGGGGCATTGTGGGCGATCCCGGGTCTGTTTCTGCTGCCGCATGCCACAGGATTTTCGCAGGGATTTCTCATTGCGGTCGCGGCCGGGACCGTGTCCGGAGGGTCGTTGGCGCTCTATCCGATCCCGGCGGCCGCGGTGCTCTACGGTGGGCTCATCGCGATCGGCGGACTCGCTGGCATGGCATCCACCGGAGACCCGACCTTGGTGGGATTTACGATGGTCACCATCTCGTTTCTGGCGGTGGTGGCACAAATGATAAAGCGCCATGCGGAGATCTTCGTCGCGGAGTTCGTTGGTCGGCTCAAGCTCGATCGCCAGAAAGCTCTGTTTGAGCAGCTCTTGGTGGAGGCCCGATGCGAAGCGGAAGCTGAAAAGCAACGCACCTTGGAGAGCTCGCTGCACGCCCAGAAGATCGAGTCGATCGGGAAGCTCTCGGGCGGCGTTGCTCATGATTTCAACAACTTACTTGCGGCGATCCAGGGAAATGCCGAGCTGCTCGGGCTCGACAAGAACACCGATCAGACGCTGATCTCGCCAATCCTGCAGGCAACGGCGCGCGGCTCCGAACTTGTCAACCGGTTGCTCGCCTTTTCACGGCGACAGCATCTGCGCCCAGAGTGTTTGTGCCTTCAGCAAGTGATCGACGGCGTGACCGCGATGCTCTGTCGAACGCTGGGCGCGGAAATCGCCATCAAGCCGAATCTCGAGCCGTCCATCTGGCATGTGCACGCCGATCCGGGCCAGCTCGAGGCCGCAATCGTCAACCTGGCCCTGAACGCGCGGGACGCGATGCCGGATGGTGGCGATCTGCGGATCGAGGGGCGCAATGTCGTGCCGGAGAACTGCGTGGCGCTGCGCCGCCTCGGTGTGTCATCGGGTGAGTTCGCGATGCTCTCGGTGTCCGATTCTGGTGAGGGCATGCCGCCCTCCGTTCGCGAGCGCGCGCTGGATCCCTTTTTCACCACGAAACCGCGGGTGCAGGGTGCCGGGCTCGGGCTCTCCAGTGTTTACGGTTTCGTTCGCCAGTCGGGTGGCCAGCTCTGGATTGAAAGCGAAGCGGGTGTTGGCACGACCGTGTCGATCTTCCTGCCGCGCGCACCCGGGAGAGACTGCGAGGAGAGCAACTGCGCCGCGACGGACACACCAGACGCAGCCCCCAGAGGGCAGGGCGAAGACCTTCTGATCATCGAGGACTACGACGATGTCAGGCATCTGGTTCGCGAAATGCTCACCGGCCTTGGGTATACGGTGCACGTCGCCCGGGATGTGGCGGAGGCGGAGCGTCTGCTGGCAGAGGGTCTGATGCCGAATCTGGTTCTGACCGACGTCGTGCTGCCCGGTGGCACAAGCGGTCCGGCCTTTGCGGACCGGCTCGCGCAGCGCTACGGGGTCCTGCGCACTGTGTTCATGTCGGGACTTGATGCGGAGGATCAGGCAGCAACCCGGGATGTCGTGCTGGGTCCGTTGCTGCGCAAGCCCTTCCACCGCGAGCAGCTCGCCCGTACGGTGCGCAGCAGCCTGGACGCCTGAACCGCGCAGCCGTGTCGCCGGTCAGGCGCTCGAGGTCATTGCCCCGCGGGGCAATTCGGTGACGGGTCCGTCGAGGTTCGCCAGTGCCGATCTGAGCTTGTCCGCCGCTTCGTCGAGGCGCCCTGCATCCGCCGTGCGCAGCACGAGGATCGAGCCCTGACCACCGCCGAACGGGTAGCTTCCCATTGCGACATCCGGGAAAGCCGCGGCAATTTCCCCGAGAGGCCCCGCCAGGTCGCCCTCTCCGATCTCGCAACGGAAGCTCTGGCTCAGCAGGGGCGGGCCACCCTCGATCTCGCGGGTCACGCCCTCGAGCATGGCGGTGAAAATCTGCGGCACGCCCGCCATCACGTGGACGTTTCCGATGCTGAAGCCCGGAGCGGCACTGACGGGGTTGTCGATCAGCCGGGCGCCGTCAGGAATCCGGGCCATGCGCAGGCGCGCTTCGTTCAGCTCACGGTCCGAGCGCTTGTAGTGCTCCTCGAGGATGGCGCGCGCATCGTCACGCACGCCAATGGGCACGCCAAAGGCTTCCGCGATGCAGTCTGCCGTGATGTCGTCATGGGTCGGCCCGATGCCGCCTGACGTAAAGACGTGATCTGCGCGGGCTCTCAGATCGTTCACCGCGTCGACGATCGTGGCGCGCTCATCCGGCACGACCCTGATCTCGATCAGACGCACGCCCAACTCGGTCATCCGTCCGGCGAGATGGTGCGCGTTGGCATCGCGTGTCCGGCCAGAGAGAATTTCGTCGCCGATCACCAGCATCGCCGCAGTCGGCTGGTCCATATTGCAGGTTCCTGTCACTTCGTCCTATGAGACGCGGCCATGGAGTTCACTCGTTCCCTGATCCCCGGCCGCCTGGTCCAGAGGTATAAGCGCTTCCTTGCCGATGTCGAGTTGGACGACGGACGCTCGGTGACGGCGCATTGCGCCAATCCCGGGGCCATGCTGGGCCTCAACGCGCCGGGAGAACGGGTGTGGCTCGAACCCAACGACGACCCCAAACGCAAACTCAAGTTCGCCTGGCGGCTGGTCGAGCTCGCGAATGGCCACTGGGCGGGGATCGACACGGGCGTGCCCAACCGCGTGGTCGGAGAGGCATTGCGGGAGGGCAGGATCGCCGAGCTCGCAGACTACAGTTCGGTGCGTGCCGAAGTGCGCTATGCCGAACGGAGCCGGGTCGACTTCCTGTTGAGCACCGATGGTGCCCCAGATCTCTATCTCGAGGTCAAGAATGTCCATCTGATGAGGACGGCCGGTTTGGCGGAGTTTCCGGACTCGGTCACGGCGCGTGGCGCGAGGCACCTGGATGATCTTGCGGCGGAGGTCGCGCGCGGCAACCGCGCCATGATGCTTTACTGTGTGCAACGGACGGATTGTGACGCGCTCGATTTTGCGGGAGACATCGATCCCAACTACGCGGACGCTGTCTCCCGCGCACGTCGTGGGGGTGTCGGCATGATTGCCTATGGTTGTAGAATTTCGCCCGAACGAATCACTCTTGACCGCCCGATCCGGATCGCCGGATGATCGGGACGGAGGACGTATGGAAAACGCGAACAGGCAAATGAAGACACGAGAACAGCGAACCCCCGAGGGGATTCGCATTCATGCGCCTGAGGATTTCGAAGGCATGCGGCGCGCCGGTGCGTTGACCGCGCGCTGCCTCGACATGATCGGTGCGCATGTGCGACCCGGTGTGCGGACGGAAGAACTCGATACCCTGATCCATGATTTCGTGAAGGCGAACGGTGCGGTCTCGGCGACGATCGGCTACCGCGGTTATCGTCATGCAAGCTGCATTTCGATCAACCACGTCGTGTGCCACGGCATTCCGGGCCCCAAGGCTCTGCGCGACGGCGATATTCTCAACATCGATGTCACCGCGATCGTCGACGGCTGGTATGGCGACTCGAGCCGGATGTATGTGGCGGGCCAGGCCAATCGCAAATCCGCGCGGCTGATCGAGGTGACCCATGAGGCGCTGATGCGCGGCATTGCGGCGGTCAAGCCCGGTGGGCGCTTTGGCGACATCGGTCACGCGATCCAGTCCTACGCCGAAGGCGAACGCTGCTCTGTCGTGCGTGATTTCTGCGGTCATGGGCTGGGCCGGGTGTTCCATGATGCGCCCAATGTGCTGCACTATGGCCGTCGCGGTGAGGGGGCCGAGCTGCGCCCGGGGATGTTCTTCACGATCGAGCCGATGGTGAACCTGGGCGGGCACCAGACCAAGACGTTGCCGGACGGCTGGACGGCCGTGACCCGCGACAAGTCTCTCTCGGCACAGTTTGAGCACTCCATCGGCGTGACCGAGGAGGGCTGCGAGGTGTTCACCCTCTCGCCGGGAGACTGCTACTTTCCGCCGCTCTGACGGGACGGCAGTGCCGCCCCGGTCCCGGCTGTGTTACCCGGGAAACGGCCAGACACCCAGAAGCGGTCCGTGAATCCCCGTCATCACGGCGAACACGACCAGTGTGATGAGAATGTGCCGCACGAGCCCCGCCGTGGTGCCCGGTGGCGGTCGCGACCATTCCGGATCGCGCCGGTTCGTGGCGGCGATCGCTGCCAGAGCCCAGACAAGGATGCCGCCAAACAGGAAGAGCGATGCGAGATCGCCGTTCACCAGAAGGTGCGCGACTGCCCAGACAATGGCGCTCAGCAGCATCGGGTGGCGCAGGTGGTGGCGAACCGAGCTTTTCGCGTGTTTGGCGCCGAACAGCAGCACCGCGACCAGCATCAGAAGATTGTTGAGGTGAACGGCCCATCCGGGCGGCGTCCAAACGGCGACAAAGGGGGCCGCCTGGTATCCCAGCACCATCATGACAACGGTGCCCACGGACGCGAGCGCGTAGAGCCCTTTGTAGGGCCCTTCGCCGAGACGCGCGATCGCGCTTGCCCGCATCCCGGGAGCCATCATCGGAAAGAGGTGAACGACCGACCAGAGGATCAAGCCCAGATAAAGCAGCATCAGCCTCTTAGCTCCAATTCCAGGGCCGCAATCGCCTCTGCCCGCGCCAGAAGCTGGCGAGCGGCTGCGACGTGGAGGTTCTCGACGATGCGGCCGTCGACCACGGCAACACCCTGGCCCGCGGCCTCGACTTCCGAGAACGCCTCGACCTGCCTGCGCGCGGATGCGATGTCGTCTTCCGATGGTGCAAAGACGTCGTTGGTGACGTCGAGCTGCGCCGGATGGATGAGGGTCTTGCCGTCGAAGCCCATGGCAAGCCCTTGCTCGCACTCGCGTCTCAGACCGTCGTCGTCTTTGAAGGCATTGTAGACGCCATCGATGATCGCAAGGCCGTGGGCGCGCGCAGCAAGCATGCAATGACCGAGGGCGGCGGCCACCGGTGCCCGGTCAGGCGTGTGGGCGGCCCCAAGTTCCTTGACGAGGTCGTTCGTGCCCATGATCAGGCAGGTGAGCCTTGGCGAGGCAGCAGCGATATCCGCGGCGTTCAGCATGCCGAGCGGCGTTTCCATCATCGCCCAGAGTGCCGTCGTGTCTGGGGCGCCAGCCTTGGTCATGCGCTCGGCGGCGTCGAGCACCATCGCGGCGCTCTCGACCTTTGGGACCAGAATGGCATCGGGTCCGGTCGCCGCTACGGCAGCGAGATCGTCATCGCCCCACTCGGTGTCGAAGCCGTTGATGCGAATAATGATTTCGCGCCCGCCATATCCGCCGCCGCGCACGGCATCGGCGACCATCTCGCGTGCGGCGGGCTTCTCCGCCGGCGTCACCGCATCTTCGAGGTCGAGGATCAGCGCATCGGCCGCAAGCGTTTTGGCCTTCTCGAGCGCGCGCGCCTTGGAGCCCGGCATGTAGAGAACCGAGCGGCGCGGGCGGTCCGTTGCAGGCAGCGACATATCCTTCATGGGGCCTCATTGTTCAGAGCGATTTCAGATTTGCGGGCGCAAACTACCCTCAGCGGATGTGGGCGACAAGCCCGGCTGTGCGTCGATCAATCTACAGGTAGTCCTGCTTGCATTTACGACCCCTTAATCTTGTTACCTGAGTATCATATTTCAGAATCGCACCCGCCCCGCCAGGGAGGAATCCGACCCCGGGACTGCGACAGTTCGATGTGAATGTGAGGCATAGCCGTCGGAATCGACATGGCCTCAACGCAGCCTCTCGACCGGATCAACGGCCGAGTGCCCGGAAAGGTAAAATGCGATGAAGAAACTTCTGAAACACACCCTGCCCCTCGCCGCAATTGCCGCGGCAACCGCCATGACATCGTCGGCTGAAGCGCAGATGATTTGTGGCAAGCGTGAGTCGATTATTGCTCAGCTTGAGTCGAAGTACAAGGAAACGCGCCGGTCCGTTGGCCTGCAGCAAGGCCGCGGTGTCGTTGAGGTTTTTGCCTCCGAAGGCGGTACGTGGACCATTCTCGTGACGGATACGCGCGGCACGTCTTGCTTGATGGCCGCAGGTGAGGCCTTCCAGATCGAAGCGACGACCGAAATCGAAACGCCGGCCTGACAAGACCTTATCGAAGGTCTTCGCGCTGACGCGGTTCGTTGTGCCGCCGCGTCAGCAGTATGCACGCACAAGCGCCGCCCTTGCGGCGGTTGTCACCGCGACCGAACTTTCCATTGCGTTTGGCCCGGAAATTTGCCACTGCGACTGCGGTTTCGTTGAGCGACGAGATCGCGCAGTCCTGACGATCACGGCAAACCTGGGAGACGGATGATGTCCAGAAGCAAAGTCGCGCTCATCGGCGCAGGCCAGATCGGCGGCACGCTCGCGCATCTTATCGGACTGAAGGAGCTCGGCGATGTCGTGCTCTGCGATATCGCGGACGGCACACCGCAGGGCAAAGCGCTCGATATTGCGGAGAGCGCGCCTGTGGACGGCTTCGACGCCAGTCTCAGTGGCGTGACGACGGACCCCTCTGGCGCCGACAGTTATGCACCGATCAGCGGGTCGGACGTGATCATTGTCACCGCGGGCGTTCCGCGAAAGCCCGGCATGAGCCGCGACGATCTTCTCGGCATCAACCTCAAGGTCATGAAATCCGTGGGAGAGGGCATCAAGGCGCATGCGCCGGACGCCTTCGTGATCTGCATCACGAACCCGCTCGACGCCATGGTGTGGGCACTGCAGCAGTACTCCGGTTTGCCGAAGCAAAAAGTGGTCGGCATGGCGGGTGTGCTCGACTCGGCGCGCTTTCGCCATTTCCTCGCGGATGAGTTCAATGTGTCCGTGAAAGACGTGACCGCCTTCGTTCTGGGCGGACATGGGGACACGATGGTGCCGCTGACCCGGTACTCGACCGTCGCGGGCATTCCGCTTCCAGATCTTGTGAAGATGGGGTGGACCACGCAGGAGAAACTCGACGCGATTGTCCAGCGCACGCGCGACGGAGGTGCCGAGATCGTCGGGTTGCTGAAGACAGGCTCGGCCTTCTACGCGCCGGCGGCGTCCGCAATCGCCATGGCCGAGAGCTACCTGAAGGATCAGCGCCGGGTGTTGCCGTGCGCGGCGTGGGTCGAAGGCGGGTACGGTCTTGAAGGTCTGTATGTCGGCGTGCCCGTTGTGATCGGTTCGGGCGGCATCGAAAAGATCGTGGAGATCGAGCTCGACAAGTCCGAGAAAGTCATGCTGCAGAAATCTGTCGATGCTGTGCGCGGGCTCGTCGAGGCCTGCAAGGGAATAGACGGCAATCTCAGCTGATCCCTGCCACACCTGCATTCACAATCAAATCGCGCCGTGCTGGTTCTTTTCAAAAACTCTGGTATACCAGATGCCAGTGATACGGCTGCAGTCGCATAGCCGCGCCGCTTGGTCGCGGTTGCAGCGGACGCGGGCGAGGGCTACACACCGACGAGCGTGCACAACATATTGGCGAAAAACCGGCGCCGTGCGCAGCTTCTGAGACCTGCGGCGCAAGTGGGGAGACCACGCGCATGAACATTCACGAATACCAAGCCAAGGAGCTCCTGCGGCGCTATGGCGCTCCGGTGTCGAAGGGCCATGCGGTCCTGCAAGCCGATCACGCGCGAGAAGCGGTGGAGGAACTCGGCGGTCCCGTCTGGGTCGTGAAGGCGCAAATCCACGCGGGCGGCCGGGGCAAGGGCACGTTCAAGGAGGCCGAGGCCGGAGAGAAGGGCGGCGTCCGAGTCACAAGTGATCCCGAGGAGGCCGTGGCGCACGCCCAGGCGATGCTCGGCAACACGCTGGTCACGAAGCAGACCGGTCCGGCGGGAAAACAGGTCGGCCGCGTCTATGTCGAGGATGGCGCGGCGATTGCGAGCGAGTTCTACCTCGCGCTTCTCGTCGATCGCGAAACCAGCCGGGTCTCGTTCATTGCCTCGACCGAAGGCGGCATGGACATCGAGGAAGTGGCGGCGAGCACGCCCGAGAAAATTCTCACGTTCTCAGTCGATCCGGCGACGGGCATTCAGCCCTATCACGGCCGCAGGGTGGCGGCCGGGCTCGGCCTCACGGGCAATGCCTTCAAGCAGTGCGGCAAGCTGGTTGCGACCCTCTTCAAGATGTTCCTCGAGACCGATGCGTCGCTGCTCGAGATCAACCCGCTGATCCTGACCGAGGACGGCAATCTGATCTGCCTCGATGCCAAGATGAACTTCGACTCGAACGCGCTCTACCGTCACCCCGACCTGATGGAAATGCGCGACGAGACCGAGGAGGATCCGAAGGAGCTGGAAGCCTCGAAGTTCGATCTCAACTACATCGCGCTCGATGGCGAGATCGGGTGCATGGTGAACGGCGCCGGTCTCGCGATGGCGACGATGGACATCATCAAGCTCTACGGATCGGAGCCTGCCAACTTCCTCGATGTGGGCGGCGGGGCGACCAAGGACAAGGTGACCGAGGCGTTCAAGATCATCACCTCGGACCCCAAGGTGAAGGGCATCCTGGTCAACATTTTCGGCGGTATCATGCGCTGTGACGTGATTGCCGAGGGTGTGGTCGCCGCCGTCAAGGAGGTGGGTCTCAAAGTGCCGCTGGTCGTGCGCCTCGAGGGCACCAACGTCGAGCTCGGCAAGAAGATCCTCAATGAATCCGATGTCGATGTGATCGCCGCCGACAACCTCGCCGACGCCGCCGAGAAGATCGTGAAGGCGGTCAAAGGGTAGGCGGCTTCCCGAAATTGGAGATTAAATGGCTAATCTACATACTCATTTCCTGGGTTCTGGTCGCGGGTACAGGTTTTGTCCTTCAACTGCTTGTGACGCGACGAGTACGATACGTCGCTATCGCTACAGTGACGCACGCGGCGCTCGTTTCGGCGCTGTGGTGGGAGGTTTGGATTGGTGTTGCCGGCAGCGGCGACATTGCGCGCGGTGTGGTCGTGATGATGTTCGGCGTTGGTGCCGGATGCGGTGTCCTGACGAATATACTGTCGGGATTCATTGTTTTGGCAGACTAGAAACGACATTGAAAAATAGGTGACGAATGGCCGTACTCGTCGATGAACACACCAAGGTGATCTGCCAGGGCCTGACGGGCGCGCAGGGGACCTTCCACACCGAACAGGCCATCGCATACGGAACCGGCATGGTCGGTGGTGTGACGCCGGGCAAGGGCGGTACGGAGCATCTGGGTCTGCCGGTGTTCGATACCGTCTCCGAGGCGGTGGAGAAGACCGGAGCGACGGCAAGTGCGATCTACGTGCCTCCGCCGTTCGCGGCTGACGCGATCATGGAAGCGATCGATGCCGAGGTTCCTCTGATCTGCTGTATCACCGAGGGCATCCCGGTGCTCGACATGATGCGTGTGAAGCGGATGCTGGATGGCGCGTCTTCGCGTCTGATCGGGCCGAACTGTCCTGGCGTCATCACGCCGGACGCCTGCAAGATCGGCATCATGCCGGGCCATATTCACAAGCGTGGTTCTGTCGGCGTGGTCTCGCGCTCTGGTACACTGACCTACGAGGCGGTGGGTCAGACGACGGCGGCGGGGCTTGGCCAGTCGACCTGTATCGGCATCGGCGGCGACCCGATCAAGGGCACCGAGTTCATCGACTGCCTCGAGCTCTTCCTCGGAGATCCCGAGACCGAGAGCATCATCATGATCGGTGAGATCGGCGGATCGGCCGAAGAAGACGCGGCCCAGTTCCTGATCGACGAGGCCAAGAAAGGCCGTAAAAAACCGACCGCAGGCTTCATTGCGGGGCGCACCGCACCGCCGGGGCGGCGCATGGGCCATGCGGGCGCGATCATCTCGGGCGGCAAAGGCGGGGCCGACGACAAGATCGAAGCGATGCGCGCGGCGGGAATAACTGTCGCGGACAGCCCGGCTGGGCTCGGTCAAGCCTTGCTTAACGCTATAAGTGGTTGAATGATGCTAACGGCCTGAATCGGGCCGGCCTCGCCACCTGGGGGCGCCTTTGCGTCTCCACCCTAGCCAGAGGAAGGGCCGCAGAAACGCGGCTCCTGAGCAGGCATGAACGACCAGAGCTCGAACGAGCAGTTTCACACGTCTTCTTTCCTTCAGGGTCACAACGCCGAATACATCGAGCAGCTGCATGCGCGCTGGGTGCGCGATCCGGCCTCCGTTGACCCGACATGGTCCAGGTTCTTCTCGGATCTCGCGGACGATGCAGGCGATATTGCATCGGAGGCCGCGGGTGCGCCTTGGGAGCGCACCGATTGGCCTCCCGCACCCGGGGATGAACTGACGGCGGCGCTCGACAGCAACTGGGACGCTGTTCCCGATCCGAAGAAGCTGAAGCAAAAGATCGCCACCAAGGCCAACGGCGTGATGGACGAAGGCCAGATGCGTGCGGCCGTGCTCGATTCGATCCGGGCGATCATGTACATCCGCTCGTTCCGCTCGCGTGCGCACCTTGGCGCCAATCTTGATCCGCTGGGATTGCAGGGTGCCGTGGCGCATCCGGAGTTCGATCCGCGCTTTTTCGGTTTCTCCGACGCGGATCTCGACCGACCGATCTTCATCGACAATGTGCTCGGGCTCGAGAGCGCCACGATGCGCGAGATCGAGAGCATTCTGAAGCGCACCTATCAGGGCACATTTGCGCTGCAGTTCATGCATCTGCAGGATCCGGGCCCGAAGAGCTGGCTGCAGCAGCGCATCGAGGGCTTCGGCAAGGAAATCAGCTTCACCAAGGAAGGCCGCCGCGCAATCCTGCAGAAAATGATCGAAGCAGAGGGCTTCGAGAAGTTCCTGCACGTCAAATACATGGGCACCAAGCGCTTCGGGCTCGACGGCGGCGAGAGCCTGATCCCGGCCATGGAGCAGATCATCAAGCGTGGCGGTGCGCTGGGCGCGAAGGAGATCATCTTCGGGATGCCGCACCGCGGGCGTCTCAACATCCTCGCGAACGTGATGGGCAAGCCCTTCCGGGCGATCTTCAACGAGTTCCAGGGCGGCAGCTTCAAACCCGAGGATGTCGATGGCTCGGGCGATGTGAAGTACCATCTCGGCGCCTCGTCGGACCGTGTGTTCGACGGCAACTCGGTGCACCTGAGCCTGACCGCGAACCCCAGCCATCTCGAGGCCGTCAATCCGGTTGTCCTGGGCAAGGTGCGCGCAAAGCAGGCTCAGTATGACGACGACCGGACCGCGGTGATCCCCGTGCTGCTGCATGGTGATGCGGCCTTTGCAGGGCAGGGCGTCGTCGCCGAGTGTTTCGGTTTGTCGGGGCTCAAAGGCCACAAAACCGGCGGTACCATTCACATCGTGGTCAACAACCAGATCGGGTTCACCACGGCGCCGCACCACAGCCGCTCGAGCCCCTATCCCACCGACATCGCCAAGATGGTCGACTGCCCGATTTTCCACGTGAACGGGGACGATCCGGAAGCGGTGGTCCACGCGGCAAAGGTCGCGACCGAGTTCCGCCAGCAGTTCCAGCGCGATGTGGTGATCGATATCTTCTGCTACCGCCGCTTCGGCCACAACGAGGGTGACGAGCCGATGTTCACCCAGCCGAAGATGTACAAGGCGATCAAGAAGCAGAAGACAACCCTGCAGCTCTACTCCGAGCGGCTGGCGGCCGAGAAACTGATGGATGCCGGCGACATCGAGCAGGGCATCGAGGACTTCCAGAAGTATTTGAACGATGAGTTCGAGGCGGGCAAGGAATACCGCCCGAACAAGGCCGACTGGCTCGACGGGCGGTGGTCCGGCTTCGAAACTTCCGAAGGTGAGTACCAGCGCGGCCAGACCGCCGTTCCGATGGAGATGCTCGAGGAGGTCGGCGGTGCGCTCAGCCGCCTGCCTGCGGAGTTCAAGGCGCATCGCACGGTCGCTCGGCTGCTCGAGACCAAACAGAAAATGATCGAGGCGGGCGAGGGCATTGACTGGGCGACCGCGGAAGCGCTCGCGTTCGGCTCGCTGATGCTCGAGGGCTACAAGGTTCGCCTGTCTGGACAGGACTGCACCCGCGGGACCTTCAGCCAGCGACATTCGGGCATCACCGAGCAGAACACCGAGGAGCGCTACTACCCGCTGAACCACATTCGCGAGGGACAGGCGCAGTATGAGGTCATCGACTCGATGCTCTCGGAGTATGCGGTGCTGGGTTACGAGTATGGCTACTCGCTGTCCGAGCCCAATGCGCTGGTGCTCTGGGAGGCACAGTTCGGCGACTTTGCCAACGGTGCTCAGATCATGATCGACCAGTTCGTGTGCTGCGGCGAGCGGAAGTGGCTCAGAATGTCCGGCCTCGTGCTGCTGCTGCCGCACGGCTACGAGGGGCAGGGGCCCGAGCACTCCTCTGCAAGGATCGAGCGGTTCCTGCAACTGTCGGCCGAGGACAACTGGATCGTCGCCAACTGTACCACTCCGGCCAACTACTTTCACATCCTGCGCCGCCAGCTGCACCGGAGCTTCCGCAAGCCGCTGGTGCTGTTCACGCCCAAATCGTTGCTGCGCCACAAGATGTGCGTGTCGAAACTCGACGAGATGGCGGAAGGGTCGAGTTTTCACCGGGTTCTCTGGGACGACGCCGAGGTCGGCATCTCGAAGACCAAGCTGGCGAAGGACGACAAGATCCGGCGTGTGGTGATGTGTTCAGGCAAGGTCTACTTCGATCTGCTCGAGGCGCGCGACGAGGCTGGTCTGAACGACGTCTATCTGATGCGCCTCGAACAGTTCTATCCGTTCCCGGCGCTCAGCTTGACGCGTGAGCTGGCGCGGTTCCGCAACGCGGACATGGTCTGGTGCCAGGAAGAGCCCAAGAACCAGGGCGCCTGGTTCTTCGTCGAGCCCAATATCGAATGGGTGCTGAGCCGGATCGGCGCGAAGGTGACGCGTGCAATCTACGCGGGCCGGCCCGCATCCGCATCACCAGCGACGGGTCTCGCATCCCAGCACAAGGCAGAGCAGGCGGCGCTAATCGACGCCGCGCTCGCACCCTGAGGCACAGAGAAGGAAGAGCAGCATGGCAGTAGAAGTCCGTGTCCCGGTGCTGGGTGAATCGGTCACCGAGGCAACGGTGGCCACCTGGTTCAAGCAGCCGGGCGAGGCGGTTGGCGCAGACGAGATGATCTGTGAGCTCGAGACGGACAAGGTCAGTCTCGAAGTGCCCTCTCCGGTCGCCGGCGTCGTCGTCGAGCATGTTGCGAGCGAGGGCGATACTGTCGGTGTCGATGCGCTCCTCGCCACGGTGGAGGAAGGCGCTGCCGCGAGCTCCCCGGCGCCCGCAGCGCCGGCTGAAACCGCAGCGCCGCCCACCCCCCCGCCCGCGGCAGCCAAGGCCAATGGTGGCGCTGTCGAAGATGCACCGTCCGCCAAGAAGATGATGGCGGAAAAGGGCATCGGCCGCGATCAGGTCACCGGCACCGGGCGCGACGGACGGGCGATGAAGGAAGACGTGGTCCGGGCTGCAACGGCTCCGGCGGCAAAGGCGCCGTCACCTGCGCCCGCGGCGGAGGATGGCGCGCGCGAGAAGCGGGTGCGCATGACGCGGCTGCGCCAGACGATCGCGCGCCGGCTGAAAGATGCGCAGAACACGGCCGCGATGCTCACCACCTTCAACGAGGTGGATCTGACCGAGGTCATGGCCATCCGGGCCGACTACAAGGATTTGTTTCTGAAGAAGCATGACGTCAAGCTCGGCTTCATGGGCTTCTTCGTGAAAGCCTGCTGCCATGCGCTGAAGGAAGTCCCGGCGGTCAATGCCGAGATCGACGGCGATGAGCTGGTCTACAAGAACTACTATCATGTCGGTGTCGCGGTCGGCACCCCGACGGGGCTCGTGGTGCCGGTGGTGCGCGATGCGGACACTTTGAGTTTCGCTGGGGTCGAGAAGACCATCGCCGAGCTTGGTGTGCGCGCCCGCGACGGCAAGCTGTCGATGGCGGACATGCAGGGCGGCACGTTCACGATCTCGAACGGCGGGGTCTATGGCTCGCTGATGTCGGCACCGATCCTCAACCCGCCCCAGTCCGGTATTCTCGGCATGCACAAGATCCAGGAACGGCCCATGGTCGTCGGGGGGCAGATCGTCGCGCGCCCGATGATGTATCTTGCGTTGAGCTATGACCACCGGATCATCGACGGCAAGGAAGCGGTGACTTTCCTTGTGCGCGTGAAGGAGGCGCTGGAGGATCCGCGGCGTCTGCTGATGGATCTGTGAGGACGGCTTGTCGGACGGAGGGCCCCGGATGGAGTTTCAGAACCCGGAAGCCGAGGCGGATATCCGTTCGTTCTTGAGGTCGCTGCCGTTCGCACGGACGGCCGGTACGTCGGTGGTCAGAGTTCATCCGGGAACGGTGACCCTGGAGGCCGGACTGTCCGAGGTGCACGAAGCGGCGCCCGGGACGATTGCGGCAAGCGCCGTCGGGGCGATCGGCGACATGGCGGCAATCTGCTCGATGATTTCGTGTCTGCCGAAAGGCTGGGCGACCGCAACCCTGGACTTCACAGTGAAGATGTGCGGACCGGCCCGAGGTGGCTTGGCGCGCGCTGTGGAACAGGTGCTGCAGAGCGGCAAGACCACCTCGGTCGCCCGAACCGAAATCTCATGATAGACACAGATGATTCAATCCTTTGCGGAACCGTGCTCGCGACTGGGCGAAACTTTCAGATCAAAGCCTGATCGTCACCACGACAATCGGGACAAAGGAGATGCCATATGTCCGACTATGACGTGGTGGTGATCGGGGGCGGCCCCGGCGGATATGTCTGTGCGATCCGGGCGGCTCAGCTTGGGCTCAAGGTTGCGTGCGTCGAAGGGCGGGGCGCGCTTGGGGGTACGTGCCTCAACGTTGGCTGCATCCCGTCCAAGGCTTTGCTGCACGCCTCGGAACTGGTGCATGAAAGTGCCCACACCTTCGACAAGATGGGCATATCGGTCGGCACGCCGAAAGTCGATGTCAAGAAGATGCGCGCCTACAAGGATGGCGTGATCAAGTCGAACACGGACGGGATCGAGTTTCTCTTCAAGAAGAACAAGGTCGAATACGTGAAGGGCTGGGGAAAAATCGCCTCGCCGACCGAAGTCAAGGTGGGCCGCAAAACGCTCACGACCAAGAATATCGTCATCGCGACCGGATCCGAGCCTGCCAGCCTGCCCGGCGTCGAGGTCGACGAGAAGCGGATCGTGACGTCGACAGGTGCGCTCGAGCTCACGAAGATCCCGAAAAGCCTCGTGATCATCGGTGCTGGCGTGATCGGGCTCGAGCTCGGGTCGGTCTGGGGGCGGCTGGGCGCCGAAGTGACAGTGATCGAATATCTCGATCACATCACGCCGGGTCAGGACGCCGAGGTGCAGAAGAGCTTCCAGCGCATCCTCACCAAGCAAGGCATGACGTTTGTTCTGGGCGCTGCCGTTCAGGGCGTCGAGGCGATGAAGACCAAGTTGAAGGTGGCCTACAAGACGCGCAAGGACGAGGCTGACCATAGCATCGATGCCGATGTCGTCCTCGTGGCGACGGGGCGGCGGCCCTACACCGAGGGGCTTGAACTGGACAAGGTCGGGGTCGAGACCGATCGGGGGATGGTGAAGACCAACAACACCTGGCAGACCAATGTGCCGGGCATCTGGGCAATCGGCGATGTGATAGCGGGCCCGATGCTCGCGCATAAGGCCGAGGATGAGGGTGTGGCGGTCGCCGAGCAGATCGCGGGCAAGCATGGGCACGTGAACTACGGCGTGATCCCTTCGGTGATCTACACCGCCCCTGAAGTTGCGGCAGTGGGCGCGACCGAGCAGGAGCTCAAGGCGGAGGGTCGCAAGTACAAGACCGGGAAGTTTCCGTTCATGGCAAACGGCCGGGCGAAGGCGAATTTCGTCACCGAGGGGTTCGTCAAGATCCTCGCCGACGCCGAGACGGACCGCATTCTTGGGTGCCACGTCGTCGGGCCCGCGGCGGGTGACCTGATCCACGAGGTCTGCGTTGCGATGGAGTTTGGTGCATCTGCCGAAGATCTGGCGCTGACTTGTCACGCCCACCCGACGTACTCGGAAGCCATGCGCGAGGCGGCAATGGCCTGTGGCGACGGTCCGATTCACGCCTGAAGGCAAGATGTGATTGCCAGGGGGCTCGTACGCGTGTCCCGGGTACGTTAAAAACCTTTCGCAGGTCAGGGGGAGTGCGAAATGGCGCATCTACTTGGAATTTCGGGCTCGCTCCGGAAGGGCAGCTACAACTCGATGCTGGTGCGCGAAGCCGCCCGGGTCTTTGCGCCCGACGCGTTCACGTTCGCCGATCTGAACCTTCCGCTCTTCAACGAAGACGTCGAGGCGGAGGGGATGCCCGAGGCGGTGACCCGGCTCTGCGATCAGATCCAGGCTGCGGATGCGATTGTGTTCTCGACCACCGAGTACAACAAGGGGCCCTCCGGCGTGATCAAGAACGCGCTCGATTGGGTGTCGCGCCCGCGCCCTGCGCCGCTGGTCGGCAAGCCGGTGGCCGTGGTCTCTGCCTCTGCCGGGATAGCCGGAGGCGAGCGCGCGAAATCGGCGATGTACCTGTTCCTGGTGCCGTTCAAGGTCAACCTCGTGTTCCAGCCGGAGGTCAATCTGGGCAATGCAAGCGCGCAGTTCGACGAAAACGGCCAGCTGATCGACACTGCAAAGGCCGAGGCGCTGGCAAAGCTTATGAGCGAGCTAAAGGCAGCAATCTGACCTCGACCGCCCCGACACTGCGTGACATCGCCCCGCGGTTCTCCCGAATCGCCGTCGCTCAGGGTTCGTTTCGTGCACCACCTGATGTCCGGGCTCGGAGGAACACAGTTTGCCAAGGCTTTGTCTGGTGACCGACATCCATCACGGCGTGGACAAGCCGCCGAAACAGGGCAGTGCGGCCGGGCGTCTCATGGACGGATTCGGTGCGTTCTGCCGCGAGATGGCGCCGGATGCCGTCGTCGACCTTGGTGATCGCATTCTCGACCTGGATCGCGAGACGGATCTGCACCTCGAGCGCGAGGCCGCGGACATGTTTTCACCGATCGATGCGCCCATCCATCATATCTGCGGCAATCACGATCGCGCCTTTCTGAGCACCGCGGACAATGCCGAGATCCTCGGCCAGCCGATGGAGAACGAGGCCATCGACCTGGGAGGCTGGACGCTCGTTCTCTGGCGTGCGGATGCCGAGTACCACAGAGCCGGCGGCTTCTCGCTGCCCGCGAGCGATCTCGACTGGCTGGCGGGCGTCATCGGCTCGGCAACGCAGCCTCTGTTGGTCTGCAGCCATGTGCCGGTTTCGGGTCATTCGCAAATCAGCAACCACTACTTTCACAACGCGCCGGCGGCCGCCACCTATCCGGAAGCGGATCAGGCCCGGGCGGTGCTCGCCGAGGCTAAGGTGCCGGTGGTCTGCGTTGCCGGTCATGTGCATTGGAACAGCCTCACGATCGTCGATGGCCAACCGCATCTGACCCTGCAGTCGCTCACCGAGACCTTCACCACCGCGCCCGATCCTGCGGGCGCCTTCGCCGTGCTCGATCTGGCGGATGACGTGGTCTGGACTGTTCATGGCCGGGATGCGTTCCATACGCGCTTGCCCGCCCAGCAGTCGGCACGAGGCTGGTTGGCACCGCGCCCGCCGAGAAGGCCGTCCTGAAGTCGATGCGCGCACTGGATCGGAGTGCTATGCTCTCGTCATGTACAGGCTGAGACTGTTTGCCGTGCGTCATGCCCGAGCCTTCGAACGGCTCTATGGGCTGTTCGAGCGGATGATGATCCGCCTCGATCCCGTGCTCAGTCGGATTGGCTACAACCGGGTGGAGCGCCCGGTCGCCCTCATCGAACGCGGTGTGAAGGGGCTGTTGTTCGACTGCCGGATGTGCGGGCAGTGCGTGCTCTCCTCCACCGGCATGGCATGCCCGATGAACTGTCCGAAACAGTTGCGCAACGGTCCGTGCGGCGGCGTTCGTCCAGGTGGCTTCTGCGAGGTCCATCCCGAGATGCGCTGCGTCTGGGTCGAGGCGTGGGAGGGCGCGAGCCGCATGGCCGGCGGGGCGCGCATTCACGAGGTGCTTCCGCCCGTCGACCGCAGTCTCGATGGTTCATCGAGCTGGTTGCGGGTGAGCCGCGAGAAGGCCGCGGCCCTCAGGGCAGCCCGCGATGCGGCGCGCACCACGTTGGCAACCGCGTTCGACGGCGCCCGCAGCATCGAGCCCGCCACCGCACCGCTGGCAGACGAGCCTGCGCGGGCGCAGCGCGGCGAGGGCGGACGGTGAGCGATCCGCTCGATCTGGCAAACATGGCGCCGGCCTACGAGGACCCGCCACCGGGCCACGTGTCGGGGTCTCGTCTCGAGCGCGTCCTGCGCGCCGGGCGATTTGCGGTGACGGCAGAACTGAACCCGCCCGACAGCGCAGACCCCGCGGACGTGTTCGACGCCGCGCGGCCCCTCGGCGAAGTGGCGGATGCGCTGAACGCCACTGACGCGTCGGGTGCCAACTGCCACATGTCCTCGATCGGGATCTGCGCGCTCCTGATACGCGCGGGCTATGGGTCGGTTTACCAGATCTCGTGCCGCGACCGGAATCGCATCGCAATTCAGGGCGATGTGCTCGGCGCGGCCGCGATGGGTGTGCGCAACGTGCTCTGCCTCACCGGCGACGGGGTCGGTGTCGGCGATCAGCCAGGGGCAAAACCGGTTTTCGATTTCGACTCGCTGTCGCTTTTGCGCACGATCCGGACCATGCGCGATGAGGGCACGTTTCTCTCCGGGCGCAAGATCGTGCGCCCGCCGCGCATGTTCCTGGGCGCTGCCGAGAACCCATGCATCGATCCGCTCGAGTGGCGCCCCGAACGGTTGGCAAAGAAGGTCGCCGCCGGAGCAGAGTTCATCCAGACGAACTACATCTTCGACGTGCCCAGATTCGAGGCCTTCATGGCGCGGGTCCGCGATCTCGGCCTGCACGAGCGGGTGTACATCCTCGCAGGTGTCGGGCCGCTCGCCTCGCACAAGGCCGCGCGCTGGATGCGCACGAACGTGCCGGGCATTCACATCCCGGACGAGATCATCGCGCGTCTCGAGGGTGCCGAGAAGCCCGGCGAGGAGGGCAAGCGGCTCTGTATCGAGCTGATCCAGCGCATTCGGGAGATCGAGGGCGTGGCCGGCATACATGTGATGGCGTATCGCCGCGAACACCAGGTCTCGGAGATCATCATGGCGTCGGGTGTGCTCGAAGGCAGGGCGGCTGGTGCACGCCGCACCCGGTCGCCTGCGCATTGATCTGCGCCGATTTCTGGTCTTTGATGTCGCGGCGTGGTGGGCGATGGCAGACCGGCCTGTGTCCCGGCCGCGCAGTTCTCGCGGAGTGCCCGTGACGATACGAGACGATCTAACTGTCTGCCACCATTGCGATGCCCTGTGCCGGGACGTCAAGCCGCGTGCGGGAGAGCGCGTGCGCTGTCCGCGCTGCGGGACGGTGCTGCAGACCGGACATCGCTCGGCGCTGGACAGCCTGATCGCGCTGTCGATCTCGATGGTGGTGCTGATGGGGGTCGCGCTCTCCTTGCCCTTCCTGTCCTTGAGCGGCGGTGGGCTGAGCAAGGATGCAAGCGTGATCGATGCCGCGGCCGCAATCGCGGACAACCGGTTCTGGCCCTTCGCGGTCGCGGTTGGCGCGCTGATCTTCGCCGTCCCCGTGCTGCGCGCCTTGGCGCTCGCCTATGTTCTGGTGCCGCTCCGGCTCGGGTTCGGCCCGCCTCGCCAGGCACGCTGGGTCTTTCGGATGGCGCTCGAACTGCGGCCCTGGTCGATGGCGGAGATATTCCTGATCGGCGTGGCTGTGGCGTTGGTCAAGATTGCAGACCTCGCGACACTGTCTCTTGGCCCTGCGTTCTGGCTCTTCGTGGTCCTCTCGGTGATGGCGATCGCGGAAGACATGCTCATCTGCCGCCGATCGATCTGGCGGCTGCTCGAATGACGATACCCTCGGCAAGGGCGGCAGGACTGGTGGGCTGCGTCCGCTGCGGGGCTGCCTCCGAACGCGAGACCGCGCGTTGCCCGCGATGTGGCGCCCAGCTCATCAGCCGCGCGCCGCTCGAGCCCGTGATCGCCTGGCTGGTGGCGGGCGTTCTGCTTTACATTCCAGCCAATCTCTGGCCCATGCTGGTCACTCGAACCTTGGGGCGTGAGGAGGCGAGCACCATCATCGGCGGTGTCATTGATCTGGCGGCGCATGGCGCATGGGGCATTGCTGCGATTGTCGCCATCGCCTCGATTGGCATTCCGCTGGCAAAGTTCGCGGCAATCATCCTGCTCGCGTTGATCGTGCATCGAGACATCCGCACCGATGGGCACCGGACGCTGATGCTCTATGAAGTGGTCGAATTCATCGGGCGCTGGTCGATGATCGACATTTTTGTCGTGGCCATTCTCTCGGCGTTGGTGCAGCTCGGGTTTGTGGTGTCGCTGGCGCCCGGACCTGCCGCTGTTTGCTTCGCGCTCTCGGTCGCGTTCACCATGCTCGCCGCGCGCGCCTTCGATCCGCGCTTGATCTGGGATCGTGTCGAGGAAGCCGGATGAGCGAACAGTCCGAACCGGCTGCCCCGAAGGTCGAGACAAAGCGGCGCTGGCCTTCCCTTGTTTGGCTGGTGCCGATCGCGGCCGTCGCGATCGCGGTGATCCTGCTCGGGCGAGCCATCGCCGAACGCGGGCCGGTGGTCCAGATCGAGTTCGCAACCGCCAACGGGCTTGTCGCCGGCGAGACCACCGTGCGGTTTCGCAATGTGATCGTCGGCCGCATCGAGCGGCTGCGGTTCTCGTCCGAACTCGCCAGCGTGATCGCCGATGCGCGGATCAATCCGCAAATCGCGCCGTATGTTGATGACACGGCGCGGTTCTGGATCGTGCAGCCGCAGGTCTCGGTGCAGGGGATAACGGGGCTCGATACGGTGCTGTCGGGGGCCTATGTCGAGGGGTCGTGGGATGCCGTGCCCGGGGAAGCCAAGCGCCTGTTCACTGCGCTGCCCGCACCGCCGCTGACCCCGGAGGGCACGCCTGGACTGCGGGTGCGGCTCCGTGCCTCGGATGGTGGATCGCTTGTCGTCGGCGCGCCGGTGCTCTACCGCCGTGTGCCAGTGGGACGGATCGAGAGCAAGGAGCTCAGCGACGACGGCTCCACAGTCGAGTTCGATGTCTTTGTCAACGCACCGCACCATCGGCGGCTGACCACGGCAACCCGGTTCTGGGATGTCTCGGGGGTTGATCTGAGGGTTGGGGCCGGCGGTGCACGCCTGCGAATAGATTCGTTTGCCGCGCTGCTGCAGGGCGGGGCGGCGTTTGCCGAGGTCGATGTGGACTTGCCCGCGCAGCCGGTGCGCGCCGGCCATGTCTACAGACTGTACAGCTCGCAGCAGGATGCCGAGGACGAGACGGTCTCGGACGATCCTCGAACACGTCTGCGTCTGACGGTCGCCTTCGAAGAATCCGTGCGCGGTCTCGCCGTTGGTGCCTCGGTGGAATACCGTGGCATCCGGATCGGTCAGGTGACGGATGTGAGCGCATCGGTCGATCCGGACACCGGGGTCTTCACGACGCTGACCACGATCGGCATTCAGCCCGGGCGGCTGGGGCTTGATCCGGAAGACAGTGACGGCGCGCTTGCCTATTTCGAGCGCGCGGTGACGCGCGGGCTCAGGGCGAAGCTGGCGATGGGAAACCTTCTGACCGGTGCGCTCTACGTGAACCTCGTGGATGCGCCCGATGCCGATGCGGCGGCGATCGATACCGACGTCCGGCCGTTTCCGGAACTGCCCAGCATCGAGTCCGACCTGGGTGAGCTCGCGGGCTCGGTTGAAGGCCTGCTCGACCGTGTCGACCAGCTGCCGATCGAGGCGCTGCTCAACAATGCCAACACGATGCTCGACAACATCAACGTCCTGATCGCGTCCGAGGACATGCGCGCGCTCTCGACCGAGGCACGGGCGATTCTGGGCGATGTCGATGCCCTGCTGGCGTCGCCTGGCCTGCAGGGGATCCCCGGCGACGCGGGTGCTGCAGTTGCTGCGTTGCGGGCGCTTGCGGAATCGCCGGACCTCAGGGACGCGCCCGCGCGCCTGAACGGACTGATCGCGTCCGTGCAGGCACTGGTGGAGGCCCTCGAGGCAGGCGGGCTTCCCGAAGAGCTGACGGCAACGGTGGCTGCTGCCCGCACAAGGCTGGAAGACCCCGCGCTCGCCCGGCTTGCGAGCGATATGGGCGACACGGTGGCGCGGCTGCGGGAGGTCGTCGATGATCCAGCACTCGCAGCCCTGCCGGGACAGCTGGGCGCTGCGGCGGAAAACCTGAGCGCCATTCTGGCTGATCCGGCGCTGGCTGCGATGCCCGGCGAGGCGCAGGCCGCGATCGCAGCACTTCGCGCGCGGCTGGAGGATCCGGCGCTTGCAGCGCTTTCGGGCGAGGCGGCGGCCGCCATCGCAAGCCTGCGCGCCCTGCTGGACGATCCGGCGCTCAGGGCAGCTCCGGCCAGCGCCACCCAGACGCTCGAGGCGCTCACGGCGCGGCTCGAGGATCCGGCGGTGGCGGGCCTTGCGGGCGAGGCGCAGGAGACGCTCGCGGCAATCCGCAGCCTGATGGCGTCCCCGGCGCTGACGCAACTGCCGGACGAGGCGGTAGCGACCCTGGAGGCGCTGCGCCAGATCCTCGACGATCCGGCGTTGCGCGCTGCACCTGGCAGCGCAAACGAAGCGCTCCTGTCAATGCAGGCGCGTCTCAACGACCCGGCGCTGGTCGGTGCCATCGGCAGGCTCGATGCCCTCGTGGCCGAAGTCGAGAGCCTGACCGTGACACTCACGGCCGAGGCGACTGAAACGCTCGGTGCATTGCGCGGGGTCCTTGAGGATCCGGCGCTCAAGGCGGCGCCCGCCGAGCTGCAGGCGACGCTGGCATCGGCCCGCACCCTTATGGAGGAGCAGGGTCTGCGAACCGCGATCAACGAGGCGGTCGGCGCATTGAGTGCCCTCAGGAGGCTGCTGGATCTGCCTGCCACACAGGCCGCACCTGAAGAACTGACGGCGACCCTCGCTGCCGCGCGCACCATGCTCGACGATCTCGAACAGGAGAACGCCGCGGGCAATCTGGCCGATGCCTTGGCGGCGGCCAAGGATTTGGCGGCTGATCCGTCGTTGCGCCGCGCGGCGGGTGAGCTTTCTGCCACTCTCGCGGCACTTCGCGCCATTCTGGATGCACCCGGCGCCGAGGACCTGCCGATCGAGGCGTCCCGCGCGCTTGCGGCGGCCACAACGCTGATCGAGCAGTTCGAGCGGGAAAACCTCGGCAGTGCTGCCGTCGGTGCGCTCGCCGGGGTCGAACGCGCCACAAGTGCGGTGGAAGCGGCGGTTGCCGATCTGCCGCGACTAATTGCGCGGTTCAGCCAGGTCGCATCGCGGGCGGATGGGGTGCTTGCAGGTCTCGATGTCGGCTCGGAGCTGAACTACGAAGCCGTTTCGGCTCTGCGTGAGGTCCGGGACGCGGCCCGCGCGGTCTCGGATCTCGCCGAGGCGGTCGAGCAGAAACCGAATTCGTTGATCCTCGGGAAATGACCATGGCCTTCCGGCACGCAATTCCCCTCGCCCTGCTGCTTACGGCCTGTGCGCCGACCGCCGGGCCCACATTCTATCTGCTCGAAGCACCCCCAAGCGCTGCGCGGGTCGAAGTGTCGGCGCAAACCATCGGTCTGCGTGAAGTTGCCTTGCCGCTCTACGCCCGTCGTCAGCAAATGGCTGTGCTCAGCCCGGCCGGTGAGGTACTGCAGTCCGAGGATCGCCGCTGGGCCGACGAACCGCCGCGCGCCGTCACCCGGACAGTGGCGCGCACACTGGGCACGATCACCGGACGCACGGTCGCCGTCGAGCCCTGGCCCACCGGCGTCAGGCCGGATGTTCATGTGCAGGTGCAGGTCGACGTGCTGATTGGCGAGTTGCCGGGGGTGTTGCGCCTCGAAGGGGAGATCCGCGTCACCCGGCTCGATCGTCGTCGCCAGATCGAAAGCACGCCCTTCGCAATCTCGGTTGATGTTGCGGGCGCGGATCATGCCGATCTCGCCGACGCCCACGGCATTGCACTGACCCGTCTGGCCGAGGGCGTGGCCGACGCTCTGACAGCGCGCTAGGACGATCCGCGTCGCCCAAGGCCCTCAGAGCAGACCCTGGGCGCGGAAGCTGGTGTCGTGTTCCTTGCCGATGATCACATGGTCGTGGATGCTGATGCCGACGGCACGCGCGGCCTTTTCGATCTGACGGGTCATATCGACATCGGCGCGGCTGGGGGTCGGATCACCCGAGGGGTGATTGTGTACCAGGATCAGCGCCGAGGCGTTCAGCTCGAGCCCGCGCTTGACAACTTCGCGCGGGTAGACCGGAACGTGATCGACGGTGCCCTTCGCCTGTTCCTCATCCTCGATCAGTATGTTCTTGCGGTCGAGGAACAGGATCCGGAACTGCTCGGTGTCGCGGTGCGCCATCGTGGTCTTGCAGTAGGCCATGAGCTGATCCCAGCTCGACAGTGCGTGGCGGTGCAGGACCCGGGCGCGTGCCAGTCTGTGGGCGGCGGCCTCGACGATCTTGAGTTCGACCACCACCGCCTGTCCGACGCCGGACACTTCGGCAAGGCGCACGGCGGGCGCGGAGATGACACCATTGAAATCACCGAACTGGGCGAGCAGCGCTTTGGCGATCGGCTTCACGTCGCGCCGTGGAATGGCGCGGAACAGCACGAGTTCGAGCAACTCGTAGTCGGCCATTCCGGTCGGACCTCCCGCCATGAAGCGGGTTCGCAGTCGCGTGCGGTGATCGTGGTAGTGCGGTCGGTCAGGCGTGTTGCGCCGCGACGAAGCACTGCCGAGTGCCGGGTCGGTGGGGAAGGCGAGCCCAGGTTGCTCCGAAAACCCGGCGGGCACGCCTTCCCTTGGTAAAGTCTTTCGACTCAAGTGCGGTCTCCCCAGTGCGGTACCAGTAGAGGCCAGACGTGGTTACCAAAGGGTTAGCCGAACGAGAGATCGTCCAGATCAGCCGCGGCCCTTCCAGGGGATCAGCCAGTTCTCGGCCATGCGCATCAGGATATCGATGCCATAGCCGATCACGCCGATCAGAATGATGCCCATGATCACGATGTCGGTGAGCTGGAACTTCGAGGCCACCATGATCATCATGCCGGCACCCTTTTCGGCGGCGACCAGCTCGGCTGCGACCACCGTGCCCCAGCACACCCCCATGGCGACCCTGGCGCCGGTGAAGATCTCGGGCAGCGAGTTGGGCATGATCACGTAGCGCATGATCTGCCATTTCGAGGCGCCCAGCGAATAGGCCGCATGGATTTTCGAGATGCGCACACCAGAGACGCCCGATCGCGCCGCGATCGTCATGATCCAGAGCGCGGCCAGGAACAGCAGGATCACCTTGCCGACCTCGCCGATGCCCGCCCAGATGATCACCAGAGGGATCAGCGCGAGGGGCGGCACGGGCCGCATGAACTCGACGATCGGGTCGAACCAGCCGCGGAACCAGGACGAGAGACCCATTGCATAGCCGAGCGGGATTCCCACCAGGGCGCCGCAGAGAAAGCCTGCGATGACACGGAACAGCGAATAGCCCAGATGCTCCCACAGCGTGGAGTTCTGGTAGCCCTGGCTGGCGATCTCGGCGATGCGATCGACGACAGCCTCGGGGGAGGGCAGCCAGATCGGCTCCATCTGCCAGCCGCGCGCGGGCTTGTAGTTCGGAGTGCCCTTGCCCGAGAGGGTCACCTCGCCGGACGGGACCTCGACCGTGCCGCCGGGCTCGATGGGTTCGCCGTTGATGGCGACGACCTTGGCACCGTCCTTCTTCGTGATCTCGTCATTGTCCTGAACGTTGATCAGCTTGCTGCGCCACGCGCCCACGGTGGCCGAGGTGCTCTTGGCGAAACCGTCACCGGGTTCGACTTCTGGCTCGGCCGCTTCATCGCCGACCTTGAAGACCACGACACTGACGGTCGCATCGTCGCGCGTACCGTCTGGTGCTTCTGCGGTGTAGGTGAAGCTCGCATCGCCGATGAAGGGGCCTGGCGCGTGCACGGGCGACCAGCTTGAACCGGTGAATGCGCCCCAGATCAGAAAGATCGCCAGCACCGAGATGACCGAGGCCGAGCGATCTGCCGTGACGGCGCTTTCATCGCCGAAGGTGACGGTCTTCAGCGAGGTGAAATCGCGCGCCTTGGCCAGTTGGCCAACGATCAGGCGGACAATGAAGAAGGCGGCGACGAAGATCGCGATATAGATGAGGAGAATGATCATGCCGCCGACTCCGAACGGCCCATAATCTCCTCTTCCATGTCCCAGATCATGCTGAGTATCTCCTCGCGCGTGGGGCCGAACTCATCGTGCTTCTTGACCTCGCGGAGATCCGCGCCGACGCCCATATCGGCGAATGGCAGGCGGTATTCCTTGTGAATGCGTCCCGGCCGCGGGGCCATGACGAGCAGGCGCTCACCCAGCAAGAGGGCTTCCTCGACCGAGTGGGTGATCAGGATGATGGTCTTGCCCGTCTCCTTCCAGAGCTTGAGCACGAGGCCCTGCATCTTCTCGCGCGTCAGTGCGTCCAGCGCCCCGAGCGGCTCGTCCATCAGGATCACCTCGGGTTCGTTGGCCAGGCACCGGGCAAGCGCCACGCGTTGCTGCATGCCGCCCGAAAGTTCGTAGACCATCTTCTCGGCGAAGTCCTGGAGCCCGACGATCCCCAGAAGCTCGGTGACCCGCTGTTGCGTCTCGCTCTTGGGCGCACCTTTCATCATCGGTCCGAAGCCGATGTTCTCGCGGACGTTCATCCACTCGAAAAGCGCCCCCTGCTGAAAGACCATGCCGCGCTCGGCGCCCGGGCCGGACACTGTCTCGCCGCCAAGGGTCACCTTGCCCTCGGTCGGCGCCAGGAAGCCCGCGACGATGTTCAGAAGCGTGGTCTTCCCGCACCCCGATGGGCCGAGGACGGCCATGATCTCGCCTTCCTTGATGTCGAGCGAGACATTCTTCAGGGCCTGCACCGCATCGCCGTTCGGCAGATCGAAGCGCATCGAGACATCGTCGATAAGAAGGCTGGACATGCGGCTCCCCCGAGCTTGGCAGGGGTGCCCCCTGCGTGGTCCTCCCCCTTTGGCGGGGAGGTGCGCGGCCCCCGGTGGGGACCGCGGTCCGGCGTGCCGGACTACTTGACGCTGGTGAGCGGGCCCGTGTTCACGGCGCCCTCATAGGTGTCGAGCGCCTTGTCGATCGAGCCTGCTTCAACGAAGACATCGGCGACACCCTTCATGAATTCCTGCGCACCGCCGCCCAGCCATTTTGCCGAGAGCTGGTCACTGACGCCCGGAAACTCGAAGGTGTCCATCGTCTGCTTGGTCGCATCGACGTCCATACCGGCATCCTTGGCGATGACCGGCAGCATCTCCTCGACGCCGGCGCCGCTGTTCCACGACTCATTGGCCTCGGCAGTGACCTTGAGGAACTTGGCCAGAAGCTCGGGCTCTTCCGCCACGAAGCTCGCCGGCGCAGAGGTCACGTCGAACACGAGAATGCCGAGCTCGGATTTCTCTGCACCGGTCAGCAGCACGTTGCCGTGCTCCAGCATGCGCCGCAGCGAACCGCCCCAGCCGCAGACCATGTCCAGGTTGTCCTGGGCGAACGCGGCTGCGCCGTCGGGCGGGGCCATGTCCACGATTTCCATGGTCGAGATATCGACACCGAAGTGCGACATCTGCTTCAGGAAGCCATAGTGCGCGGCGGTGCCGATCGGAACGCCGACCTTCTTGCCGGCGAGCTCACCTGCCGAGTCCTTGTCGATCTCCAGCTCGGACTGAACGACGCAGTTGTCGTTGTCGGCATACGACACGGCGACATCGACGATCTGCAGATCCTGCCCGGCCGAGGTGGCGACCACAAACGGCGGCACGCCCTGGCTCACGGCGATCTGCACGTCTCCCGAGGCCATCGCGGCTGACATCGCGGTGCCGGTGTCGAAGCTGACCCAGTTGACCTTGACGCCCATGGCTTCGTCATAGGTGCCTTGGACTTTCGCGTACTGGAACGGCATCGGCCATTCCAGGAAGTAGGCGACGGTGATTTCATCGAGGGCGTGTGCCACCGGCGCCGAGAGCGCCATGACTGTGCTGGCGAGCAGCGCGGTCATCGTTTTCTTCATTGTATCCTCCTGTCGATTGCATGGCTGTGCTCTGCGGCACAAGTGTCCCTGTCGACCAGAGAGCAGAGGCCACGTGCTGTCAACCTCGACTGCGCGACTGCAATGCAATAGCGCCAAATCAGCACGTTAAATGTGCCAGCCAGTGATTTGACTGCGCTATATTTCGGCAGTTGGTGGCCGCGGTCAGGAGTGCTGGATGCCCGCCGTTTCCTGACGCCGGCGGGCCTTCATGCGCTCGTGCGAGTCCTCGGTGCCGTCATGGAACGAACCGAACCACTTGTCCCAGGGCATTTCGAGATTCCCGTAGTTGCACTCGAAATAGCGGTGATGCATCTGGTGGTGGAACGTGCCGAGCGCCAGACGCTTGCGGTCGCGCACCAGCATGCCCTCGAAACCGGTGTGGGAGGTCGCCGCGGTCAGTGCCTGATGCTGCATGTGGAACAGGATGTGGATCGGGTGTGCCGCGACCAGCCAGTGGACCAGGATCGACGAGAAGAACAGCAGGTGCTCAGCCGGGTGCATCGACAGCCCGGACCACGGCCCGACATTCGTGTTGCGGTGATGGAGCGCGTGTGCCGCGCGGTAGAGCGGCGGCCAGTGCAGCAGCCGGTGGATCCAGTAGAAGTGAAACGAGATCCAGATGGGTGTGAGCAGAAACAGCGCCACGAACCAGACCGGATTCTCGGACCACAACAGCACCGGCGCATAGCCGTTCGCCATCGCCCAGAACATCAGGACCTCGTAGGCGGTCCAGAAGGCGACACCGCTGGCCAGAGACCAGAACATGTTGTCGGCAACCTGGTTGCGGAAGGTGAAGGTGCGCCCGCGACCGGTCAGCGCACGGGCATCGTATTTGAGACGGTCTCCCTGCTGGCGCCAGGTGAAGAAGTAGAGATGCAACCCGCCGGCCACCAAGCAGAGCAAAACGAAGTTGCGGATGTATAGCTCCGCAATCCAGCCGATCTCCAGCGTTCGCATTTCGGCGAGCGGAGGTTGGAACCAGACCCACGAGATCGTTGCCAGAACCAGCAGAACCGAGTTCTCGGCAAGCTGGAACCAGCGCTCGGCGAACCAGCGCAGGATGGCCCGCGGCTCGAGCGGCCAGCGAAACACCGGCGAGACCTGGATCGGCACCGGCGGGCGATGATGCCACTGGCGCGAAAATCCGCTCGACGCCTGAGGGTCGGGTGTCGTGTCGTCGGCGCTCATCTGCGTGCTCCGTCGATCAGCTTTCGCGTCACTGTGGCACCGGGATCGCGGGCGGGCAAGATTGTGGTTGCGTACCGGCAACGAGAGCGTAATTTATCTGAGCGCTCAAATAAAATTGGAGAGAGCAATGTCGCTCGATGTGGCCAACACCCAGCCGCCGCCGGGATGGGATCGCCGTGGTCTGCCCGGCTGGACATATTTCAATCCGGAGTTGCTCGAACTCGAGAAGGAGGCTCTGTTCCGGCGCCGCTGGCAGCTCGCCTGTCATGTCGGCGACGTGCCGCAGCCTGGCGACTACATCACCTTCGACGTGGCCGAAGAGCGCGCGCTGATCTTGCGCGGGCGTGACGGGGTTCTGAGGGCTTTCCACAATCTGTGCCGCCACCGCGGATCGCGTGTCGTGGCGGACGAACGGGGCAGCTGCACGGGCGCTCTGCTGTGCCCGTATCACGGTTGGGCCTACAATCTCGACGGCACGCTCCGGGGCGCCGCGCAGCCGCAGAGCTTTCCACCCCTCGATCCGGTCGAGTGGGGGTTGAAGCCGATCGAGATGGAGATTTGGCAGGGCTTTGTTTTCGTTCGCTTCAAGCCCAGCGATCAGCCCTCGGTCGCCGAGATCCTCGCCCGGTTCGAACCGGAGGTGGCGCTCTATCGGCCGGAGGACATGCGCCCCGCGCAGCCGGTGCAGTGGGGCGATGAAACGGCGGTCAACTGGAAGTCGGTCCGCGACGTGGACAACGAGGGCTATCACGTTCCGATGGCCCACCCGGGCCTGCAGGATCTCTACGGCCGCGGATATCGGGACGAGCCCTACATCGACGGCGCGTCGCGCACGGTTGGCCAGTTCAACCCGGGGACGGGCAGTCTCTGGAGCGTGCGCGCCTACCGATCCGTGTTGCCCGAGGCCACATGGCTGCCCGAAAGCCACCGGTCGCTCTGGCTCTACATCGGTCTGTTTCCCAATGCGGTCATGGCGTTCTACCCGGACTCGATCATGTTCTATCAGGAGTTTCCGGACGGCGTCGGCAACACCCGGCTGCGCGGCGCCGTCTACCGCCACGCGGACGAGAGCCGTGAGCTGCGCGCCGCACGGTATCTGAGTGGGCGCATCGACGCGCTGACCGCGGCGGAAGATCAGATGCTCACGATCTGGTCCTGCGAGGCCACCCGTTCGAGCGGCTATGACGGTATTCTTCTCAGTGACTTGGAATACGGTGTGAAAACCTACCATGACCACTTGCGCGCCATCCTTCCTGTGGTCAATCTGGCAGAGGAACCTGCGGCTGGCACACTTGCTGCACGCAATGCCGCGTTACTCGATGGTGGGGGTGGATGACGAGACCTGCATGCTGAGTTCTGGCGCTGAGAGAACCCGGGGCGCATGACGGTCGCCGAGGCCGATCGCGTGATCGCGGCGCAGCCCAAAGTGAACGGTTTGCGCCGGTGGTTCCGATCGGACGCCGCCAACGGCCTCTCGCTGGTCAGCCCGCCACTGCTCTACGCGATCCTTCTGCTCGGCGCACCGCTGCTGATGGTCGTGCTGATCAGCTTCTGGTCCCAGGACTATCTCGAGTTCGACCGCACCCTCACCGTTGAGAACTACAACGAGGCCTGGACCGACCCGCTCTACCGGCTGCTGATGCTGCGCTCGCTGGCGATCTCGGGCGTGGTGACCGTGGCGACGGTGATCCTCGCCTTTCCAATCGCTTACTTCGTGTCCTTTTATGTGCGGCCCGAACGCAAGGCGATCTGGCTGTTCCTCATCACCATCCCGTTCTGGACGAGCTATCTGCTGCGGGTTTTTCTATGGAAGGTGATCCTGGGCTACAACGGGGTGCTGAACAGTGGACTGATCGGCGCGGGTCTGATCGAGGAGCCGGTGAAGTTCCTTCTCTTCAATGCGAATGCGGTCGTCATCACTCTGGCACATGCCTGGGCGCCGTTCGCGATCTTGCCGATCTTTGTGGCACTCGAGAAGATCGACCGCAGCCTGCTGGAAGCCGCCCAGGATCTCGGTGACGGGGCAGTGCGCCGCTTCATGAGGGTGACCCTGCCGCTGGCGATGCCGGGGGTGATCGCGGCGGCGCTGATCGTGTTCATCCCGACGGTCGGCGACTATGTGACACCGCGGCTGGTGGGCGGCACCGACGGGCTGATGATCGCAAACATGATCCAGGTGCAGTTCGGCAAGGCCAACAACGCCCCGCTCGGGGCTGCGCTGGCAATCTCGGCCATGCTCATCGTCGGCGCCATATCGCTCTTCTTCGTCTGGCTCAGCCGGCGCTATGGCGGAGGCGTGCGATGAACGCCCGCTCGACCGGCAGCTGGTTGCGCACCTACGCGGTCGTCTATCTGGTTTTCCTCTATGCGCCCGTGCTTTTGCTGCCGCTCTTCGCGTTCAACGAAAGCGCGATCGTCGCCTTTCCGCTGACCGGCTTCAGCACCAAGTGGTTCGAAGAGCTGTACACCGCGACAACCCTGCATGTGGCGGTCGGAAACAGCCTCTTTGTCGGCATCACATCGGCGGTGCTCGCGACGGTCCTTGGTATCTGCGCGGCGCGGGCTGCGGCGCGCTTCGAGTTCCCGGGCAAGAAGAGCATCATGGGCTTCATCATGGTGCCGCTCGTGCTCCCGGAGATCATCATCGGCGTATCGCTCTTGGTGGTGATCGTGCAGCTTGGCATGACGCTGTCGCTCTGGAGCGTCATTCTCGGGCACGTGCTGATCTGCACGCCGTTCTCGATCGCGATCCTGAGTTCGGCCTTCGGCAATCTGGACCGCAGCCTCGAGGAGGCGTCGCTGGATCTGGGCGAGACCAGGCTCGGCACGTTCATCCGAGTGACCTTGCCTATGGTGGCGCCCGGCATTGTCTCGAGCCTGCTGATCTCATTCACCATCTCGCTGGACGAGTTCATCATCGCGTTCTTCCTGACCGGTACGGAGCCGACCCTGCCGGTCTACATCTGGAGCCAGCTGCGGTTCCCGGCGAAGCTGCCCAGCGTCGTGGCGCTCGGGTTCATCCTGCTGATCCTCTCGCTGGCGCTGCTGTTCGCGGCCGAGTACTTCCGCCGGTGGGCACAGCGGCGTTCGGGTGGCGGGACGGGAGGGTTCATGTGATGCCGCCAGCACCGATCATTGAAATCGAGGCCGTGACGAAGCGCTTCGGCACGCTTGCCGCGCTGGACGGGGTCACGACCGAAATTCGTGCGGGAGAGTTCTTTTCGCTCCTGGGCCCGTCGGGTTGCGGGAAAACCACTCTGCTGCGGATGATTGCCGGCTTCGACGAGCCGTCCAGCGGCACGATCCGCATCGATGGGAACCCGATGGCCGGAGTGCCGCCGAACCATCGCCCGACCAACATGGTCTTCCAGTCCTACGCGATCTTTCCGCATCTGAACGTCGCAGACAACGTGTCCTACGGGCTCAAGAAGCTGGGCCTCGACAAGTCCGAGATGCGCCGGCGGGTCAGTGATGCGCTGGAGATGGTTGATCTCGCCGGCTACGAGCAGCGCGCCTCCCACGCCATGTCCGGCGGCCAGCGCCAGCGCGTGGCACTGGCGAGGGCACTGGTGATGCGGCCCAAAGTGCTGCTGCTGGACGAGCCGCTCTCGGCGCTGGACAAGAAGCTGCGCGAGCAGATGCAGGTCGAGCTGCGCCATCTTCAGCGCGCCGTCGGCATCACCTTCATTCTGGTCACCCACGACCAGGAGGAGGCGCTTACGATGTCGGACCGCATTGCGGTCATGTTCCGAGGCCGGATCGCCCAGCTTGCAACGCCCGAGGCACTCTATCGCCGTCCGGTGAGCCGCGAAGTTGCCTCCTTCATCGGCGTGATGAACTTTCTCGACGCGTCGCTGGTGGAGGACCGGGGCGAACGGCTGGCGCTCGACGTGGCTGCGCTCGGTCAGGTCGAGATCGACCGCGCTCAAGCACCGGGCTGGCTGAACGGGGCGCCACTCACGGTTGGCGTGCGTCCCGAAATGATGACGATCCTGTTCGACGAGGCCGAGCGCGCCGAGCGCGAGGTGGTGGGTGAGATTGTCGACACCAGCTATTACGGCGACATGACCTACTACGATGTGCGCATGCCGGGGGTCGAGACGCCCGCGACAATCTCGATGCGCAACACCGCCGGGCGGCACATTCTCAGTCCGGGCATGACAGCGCGCGTCGGCTGGAGCGCCGAGTCACTTGTGGTGCTGCAAGACACCAAGACCTGACGCGCCAGATCCGATCTTTCATCGCGTGTCGCGCGAAGGGTGCGTACCGGGGCCGGGGCCCCGGCGCAGTGTGCGTATCAGAATCCGGCCTTGATGCGTTCGAACTCCGCAATCATTTTCTCGCGGAGCCAGGCCGGTTGCGGCGACTGCCAGAGCGTCTTGTCGACATAGGCGTCGAGGTTGTCGAACTTCATGCTCTCCAGCGTTTCGCCGTCGATCTTGTTCATCGCCGCTTCGTTTGCGTGGCCGTAGCCCCAGGCGGTGACGAGGTACTCGGCGACGCTGTCCTGGTTCCAGGCGCTGAGGAAGTCATAGACCTTGTCTTCGGACCCCTGGCCGTTGGCGAGGTTCACGTACCCGCAGACCCACGTGGAGTACCCCTCCTCGGTGTCGCGGGTCAGCTCGACCGGATGGTTCTCGGCCTGCATGGTGGTCGCGGTCTCGTTCCACGCCCACGACATCACCACTTCGCCGCTTGCCATGAGCTGCGCGAGCGATGCGCCGTCCTGCCAGTAGGCGCGGACATTCTTGTGGACTTCGCGCAGGAAGGCCGAGGCGGCGTCGAGCTCGTCTTCGGTGGCCGTCGTCCAGTCGGTAACACCGACCGCGAGGAAGCCCAGCGCGTAGGCGTCGTCAATGTTGTCGGGGATCGAGATCCGGCCCTGGAACTTCGGGTCCGCGAACGATTTCAGAGACTTGATGTCGGCTTCTTCAACCAGATCCGTGCGATAGGTGAGGAAGGTGCCACCCCAGTCGATGGGCATCACGTATTGTTCGCCCTCGTGGTTGAAGCCCGGCATGTCGCGGAACGCCGCCATCATCCCGTCCCAGTGCGCTATCCGCGACGTGTCGAGCGGTTCGATCAGACCCGCCTCACGCCACTTGTTCACCGATTGCGAACAGGGATGTGCCAGATCGGCCTGAAACCCGGTGCGCAGCTTCTGGAATGCCTCTTCCTCGTCTCCGAAATACGTGAACGTCGGATCGGTGCCGTGCTTTTCCCGATAAGCCGGGAAGAAGTTGGGATCCTCGTATCCCGCCCAATCGAAGACGATGAGATCGGGATCGGCCGCCAGCGGCTGACTGGCAATCCCCATCACGGCGACGGCCAGCGCCGCGGACAAGATTGTCGGTGCTTTCATTTCTCTCTCCTCAGAACGCGTGCAAGCGCAGGCGATATCTCGGTCTCCTTGCCGGAGCCTTCGTTTTCTGCGGGCGCCGGTTCAAAGGAAAAACCGTATCGAGCGCGTGCACTTGACTCAAGAAATTTGAGTCTTCACATAAATTCATGACCCGCACCGTTCGGCATCCACACCGAGATACTGAACATGCGTGATCCACGCTTTGACGTCCTGTTCGAGCCGGTGAGGATCGGGCCGGTCACGGCGCCGAACCGCTTCTATCAGGTGCCGCATTGCACCGGCATGGGATGGCAGCGACCGAAGGCGCTCGCCGCCATGCGCGGCATCAAGGCGGAGGGCGGCTGGGGCGTGGTGTGCACCGAGTATTGCTCGGTGCATCCGAGCAGCGACGATCTCGGCTACCCGTTCGCGGCCCTCTGGTCAGACGACGACATCCGCGCGCATGCGCTGATGACCGACGCGGTGCATGCACACGGCGCGCTTGCCGGCGTCGAGCTCTGGCTCGGTGGGGCCTATTCGGCCAATCTGTCGACCCGCCTGCCGCCCCTGTCCGTGCGGACACAGCCCCCGACCGAAGGGCGCGTGCCCCATCCGGTGCAGTCGCGCCGGCTGGATCGCGCAGATATCCGGGCGCTCCGCCGCTGGCATCGTGCGGCCGCGGACCGCGCGCTGCTCGCCGGGTTCGACATTGTCTATGTCTATGCCACCCACGGCTATCTTCTGTCCGAGTTCCTCGACCCGGAAATCAACGACCGCACAGATGAGTACGGCGGCCCGTTGGTGAACCGGATCCGGCTGGTTCGTGAGCTGATCGAGGAAACCCTCGAGGCCACCCGTGGACGCGCTGCGGTGGCGGTGCGCTTCTCGGTCTCGGCGGATGTGCCCGAAAGCTACGAGGCGTTCGGGATGCTTGCGGACCTCCCCGATCTCTGGGACCTGACCGTGCACAGCTATGACATCGAGATGGGCACCTCGCGCTTCATTGGCGAGGCGGCGCTGTCGGATGCGGTGGCACGCGCCAGAGCTCTGACCAGCAGACCGGTTGTCGCTGTCGGGCGGTTCACCTCGCCGGACACCATGGCGCAGGTGATCCGGAGCGGTGTGCAGGATCTCATCGGCGCCGCCCGCCCATCGATCGCCGATCCGTTCCTGCCGAAGAAGATCGCCGAAGGGCGCGAGGACGACATTCGTGAGTGCATCGGATGCAACATCTGCTATGCGCACAACACCCTTGGCGTGCCGATCCGGTGCACCCAGAACCCGACCATGGGCGAGGAGTGGCGGCTTGGCTGGCATCCCGAGCGGGTCGCGCCGGCAAGCGGACCGGATCGCGTTCTGGTGGTCGGGGCAGGGCCAGCCGGGCTCGAGGCGGCGCGGGTGCTGGGCGCACGCGGGCATGACGTGCTGCTCGCCGAGGCAGGCCGAACGCTTGGCGGTCGCGCGGTGCGCGAGGCTGCCCTGCCGGGGCTCAGCGCGTGGCGCCGCGTTGCCGACTGGCGCATCTCTCAGCTCGCCAAGCTCTCGACGGTCGCCATCTACCGCGAAAGCATGCTGAGCACTCAGGACATCCGGGAACTCGATGTCACGCATGTGCTGCTGGCGACCGGTGCGCACTGGAGCCTGGATGGCATCGGACGCCACACGCCGTCCGGGATTGCCGCTTCGCCCGGACTGGTGTCGGCGGACCGCGTCATCGGGGCGTTGACCCGGGACGACGCGGCGCTGCCAGACGGGCACCGCGTTCTGATCTACGACGACGATCACTATCTGCTCGGGTCGGTGCTGGCGCTGGCGCTCAGCGCCGCTGGCCGCGCGGTGCAGCTCGTCACGCCGCTCGGCCGGGTCGCCAGTTGGTGCGAGCACACCGAGGAGCAGCACCAGACTGCGGCCGCACTCATCAGCGCGGGCGTCGAGCTTGTCACCAATCACCGGCTCGTGGGCGTTCAGGAGGCAGGCGCCCATCTTGCCTGTGTTTTCACCGCGCGCCCGCGGGAGCTGGAGGCCGACTGGGTCGTGCCGCTCACCCGGCGGCTGCCCAATGACGATCTTTTCGTCGAACTGACGCGCGACAGGGACGCTCTCGACGCGGCAGGGATCCGCTCGGTGCGCAGGATCGGTGATTGCGAGGCGCCATCCCTGATCGCCGGTGCGGTCTACAGCGGCTACCGCGCGGCGATGGAGCTTGGCGATGCAACCGGCGACGCTGACGCCCTTCAGGTGCGGCGCGAGCAGCCCCCCGCCTGAACCTCGCGCGGCAGAAGGGCGCGACTGAGATCAGCCCTTTGCCGCCGCCCAGAGGCACAGCATGTTCAGCGCCATCGTGGCGCCGGCCAGTGCCGTCACATCGCCCGAGTCGTAGGGCGGCGACACTTCGACCACATCCATGCCGACAAGATCGAGCCCCGCGAGACCGCACAAGATGCGCTCGGCCGTGTTGGTCGACGGTCCGCCGCAGACCGGTGTCCCCGTTCCAGGTGCATAGGCCGGGTCCAGGAAGTCGATGTCGAATGTGAGATAGGCCGGACCGTCGCCCACGATCTCACGGATCTGCTGGGCGATCGCCGCGGGCGGGTGATCTGCCACATGATCGGCGTCGAGGATCGTGATCCCGTGGGTCTCGGCGTTGCCGGAGCGGATGCCCACCTGCACCGAGCGCCCCGGGTCGATGATGCCTTCCTGCACCGCATGAAAGAACATGGTGCCGTGATCGATGGTCTGCTCGTCTTCACGCCAGGTGTCCGAATGCGAGTCGAACTGGATCAGCGCCAATGGACCGTGCCGGTCGGCATGGGCGCGCAGAACCGGGTAGGTGGTGAAGTGATCGCCGCCCAGGCTGAGAAGCCGCACGCCGGTCTCGATGAGGCCGCGCACATGCGCCTCAAGAGCCGCCGGGAAGGTCTGGGGCCGGCCGAAGTCGATCTCGATGTCGCCGGTATCCACCACCGCGAGCCTGTCGAACGGATCGAATTCCCAGCGCCACGGACCGCCCGACCACGAAAGATGGGAGGACGCCGCCCGGATCGCCCGCGGCCCGAAGCGCGTTCCCGGCCTGTTGGTCACGGCCAGATCGTAGGGGATGCCCAGTATCGCAACGTCCGCCCCCTCGGGCGACTTGCTGTAGGTGCGTCGAAACAGGCTGAGCGCACCGGAGAACGTGTTCTGCATGCCGATGCCGTAGGGGCTCTCCGCCGTGAAGGCCCGGTCCATCTTCCAGTCGCTTGGCATGTCACCCCCTCAGAGCATTTCGCGCTCGACTTCCGCGACCGCGTCCTCGAGGATATCAAACATCTCGTCGATCTGCGCTGGGGTGATGATCAGCGGAGGCGAGAAGACGCACATGTTGATCAGCGGCCGCACAATCAGGCCGCGCGCATCGCAGGCAGCGTCGATCCGGGCGCCGAACTCCTTGTCGATGGCGAGCCGTTTCGCCTCGGGCAGATCCGGTGCTGCGGTCCCTTCGAGACAGCCAAGCAGGCCGAGCCCGCGCGCATCACCGATGATCCTGAACCGTGCCATGGCGGCAAGCCGTTCCTGAAACCGGGGTGCCACGGTGCGGACATGCGCGAGCACGCCCTCCCGCTCGAAGATCTCGATCGACTTCAGCGCGGCCGCGCACGAGATCGGGTGGCCCGAGTAGGTATAGCCGTTGGCGAACAGAACCTGATTGTTCTCGTCCGTTCGGATCTGGTCCAGAAGCCGGTCCGACACGATCATTGCGCCCAGAGCGGCGTAGCCGGATGTCAGGCCCTTGGCGCAGGTGATGATGTCCGGGACGATGTCGAAGACCGCCTCCGAGGCGAACCAGTGGCCGAGCCGTCCGAACCCTGTGACAACCTCGTCCGAGATGTAGAGGATGTCGTGCTGGCGGCAGAGCTCCCATGTGCGCTTGTGATACCCGGGTGCAGGGACAATGACGCCACCTGACGCCAGGACCGGTTCGGCGATGAAGGCAGCGATGCGATCTGCGCCGATTTCGGCGATGGCGTGCTCGAGATCGGCCACTTTGGCGTCGCACCAGTCATCGACGCTCATGCCTTCGGGGCGGATGTGCGGGTTGACGTTGGGCAGGATGTGGACAAGCGCCCCTGCCGTGTCGAGCGCGCTCTTGTCACGCTCCTTGCCCGAGACCGTGGCGGCCAGATAGGTCGAGCCGTGATACCCTTTCTCGCGGGCCAGGATCAGCTTTTTCTCCGGCCGGCCCAGCAGGTTGTTGTAGAAATGGCTGAACCTCAGCGCGCTGTCCACGGCAGTCGAGCCGCCTGTGGTGAAGAACACGGTGTTGAGATCGCCCGGCGCACGCTCGGCTACCGCCCGGGCCAGCATGGCGGAGGGCTCGGACGTGAACGTCCACGGGCTGTTGTAGGCGACGGCGCTTGCCTGCTCGGCCATCGCCGCCCCAATCTCGGCGCGACCATAGCCGAGCTGCATGCACCACATGCCGCCGGGCCCGTCGATGTAGCGCCGCCCCTCGGGATCGTAGAGATGGATGCCCTCGGCCCGGGCGACGATCTCACGCGGGGCACCCTCGGCGTCCATGGGCTGCCAAGGGTGAAGCCAGTGCCGGCTGTCCCAGCGTCCGATGGTCTCCGCAGAGGGTTCGTTGGCGCGATCGGGCGTCTCGCCGCTCACCTGATAAAGCATTGCTTGCGCTTCTGTTGGCGCATCCGGACGGATGCAGGTACGGGCGCGAAAGCTAGCCGGGCGCCTCTGGGCGGTAAAGATTAATTTGAGCGCTCAAACAAATTTTGGCTATAGTTCAGAGGCATCTCAATGAGGACGGGAATGACCGCCGTCGTGCAGACCAAACAGCGCCCGCGCAAGGAGCGACCCGAAAACGCCGCACGACGCCGGCGCCAGATCATCGATGCCACCATCCGTTCGATCGTGAAGAACGGGCTGGGCGGGACGACGCTTGCGACCGTCGCCACCGAGGCGGGGCTCTCCCAGGGCGTTGCGGTTTTCTACTTCAAGAACAAGCAGGCGCTTCTGGGCGCGGTGATGCGCCATCAGTACGAGCTCTACCAGCAGGGTTGGGAGGCCGCGCTTGCCGCCTCCGATGCGGCCCCAATTCACCGTCTGCTCGCCATGGTGCGCGCCGATTTCGACCCGGCGATCTGCAATCCGGAACAGCTTGTGATCTGGCACGCGTTCTGGGGGGAGTCCGGCGCCCGCCCGCATTTTGCAGAGACTGCCGACGGTTTTGACGCGGCACGTTTCCGGGCGATGCAGGCGGTGTGCGCGGACCTGACTGCGGGAACGGGCCGTCCGGCATCGGAGGCCGCTGCCATGGCCACCGCCATCGACGCCCTGACCGACGGTCTATGGCTGCGCATCTACCTCTCGACCGGCGCGATGACCCGTGAGGCGGCGCTCGGCATCGTCACACAGGTCCTCTCGGCGCTGTTCCCGGAGCACGCGGCGGCAATCGAGGCGGGCTTGACCGGGGACGCATCATGACGGGCGATGTGCACTACGACGACACGACGATCCGCTTTCTCGGCATGCTGTGGGGCGAGGGCTACATGTCGCCCGGCGGCGCGGAGGAGGTCGGTCGGGTCCTCGAGGGGATCGATCTTGCGGGAATGACCGTGCTCGACATCGGGTCCGGCTCGGGCGGCATTGCTGTCGATCTCGTGCGGCGCTTCGGGGCCGCGCAGGTGATCGGCATCGACGTCGAGGATGACGTCTGCCGGTATGCCCGCGAGCGTGCCTCCGCGGCCGGGTTGAGCGATCGCGTCGAGATCCGTCAGGTGTCGCCGGGTCCGTTCCCGCTGGAGGACGCAAGCATCGACCTGGTGTTCTCGAAGGATTCGATCATTCACATCCCCGACAAGTCCTGGCTTGCGCGCGAGGTCATGCGTGTGCTGCGCCCGGGAGGATGGTTCGCGGCCTCCGACTGGTTGATCTCGCATGATGGCGAACCCTCGCCCGAGATGGCCCGCTACATCGCCGCCGAGGATCTCGACTTCGCCATGGCCTCGCCCGAACGCTACCGCAGGGCCCTCGAGGAAGCAGGCTTCGGCGACATCCAGCTCGTCAATCGCAACGACTGGTACCAGACCCAGGCACGTGCCGAGCTCGAGCGGCTGCGCGGTCCTGAACGCCCGGCGTTCGAAGCGGCGTTCGGCTCGGCGCTGATCGCCGAGCAGGTCCAGATCTGGGAGGCGATGTTGCCGGTCGTGCTCACGGGCGAACACTGTCCGCACCACCTGCGCGGTCGCAAGCCCGCCTAGCCGGGATCGACCGGGGTCTCCGCCGCCTCGATGTAGACCGCCAGCAGGCAGCCCTCGGGCGCATCGGAGTAGTGCTGCGTGCCCTTCGCCAGCCACACCAGGTCGCCCGGACCGTAGACCGTGCCGTCATTGTCGATCAGCCGGCCTTCGAGCACCAGGAATTCTTCGTCGCCCATGTGCTCGTGCGCCTCCGAGCGGGCGCCGGGCGCCATCCGGTAGACATGAAACCCGGTCCCGAACGCCCGGTTCGGATTGACCTGCAGGATCGAGGTGCCCGAGTCGGAGCCGTCGCTGTTCAGCCAGGGCTCGTAGGCGCCCGTGCGCATGTTGGCGACACGACGCTCTTGCGGCTGGATGTCCTTCATGGGGCGCTCCCTCCCTCGATGTGCTGGCGGGCACCGGTTCGTGCCGCCTCGGCAATCGCATGGATCACTCTTTCATATGCGATGGCGTCTGCGAAGCCCTGCAGGGCCTCCCGGCCTTCGGTGATCGCCCGGAGAAATTCCGCGAGCTCGATGATCTTCAGCTCGTTGAAGCCCAGATTGTGGCCGGGTGCCGGGCAGAACTCGGCAAACGGCGGATGCTGCGGTCCGGTGAGTATCGTGCGAAATCCCCACTCGCCCGGTGCATCATCGGCACGAAAAAGCTGAAGCTCGTTCATGCGCTCCTGCGTGAAGGTGAGCATGCCCCGGTCGCCATGCACTTCCCAGGCAAGGTGGTTCTTGCGCCCCCAGGCAACGCGGGACGAGCTCAGGCTGCCCTGCGCCCCGGAGGCGAAGCGGATCAGGGCGGTTGCCAGATCCTCGTTCTCGACCGTGGCTTCGCCCGGACCGTCGGGCTTGCGGCGGGTCGCATGCACGGTCTGCATATCGGCGATCAGGCTGTCGACCGGGCCCATCAGACCCACGGCACAGGAGACGAGATGGCAGCACATGTCACCGAGCGCTCCGAGCCCCGCATCGGCCGTCACACAGCGCCAGCTCCAGGGCAGTCCGGCATCGGCCTGATAATCCTCGTCGAACCAGCCGCGGAAATGGATGGGCCGTCCGATTGCCCCTTCGGCGATCAGGCGTTTCGCGTTCAGGAAGGCAGGGTTCCAGGTGTAGTTGTAGCCCACCATGGTGCGCCCGGCAGCGCTTTGGGCGGCCGCCGCCATCGCCTCGGCCTGCGCGAGGGTCAGCGCCATCGGCTTCTCGCACCAGACATGCTTGCCCGCCGCAAGGGCCGCCACGGCCACGTCGTGATGCAGCGCGTTCGGTGCGGTGATCGAGACCACGTCGACCCGCGGATCGCTCACAAGGTCGCGCCAGTCGTCGGTGTGCCGGGCGAACCCCAGCTGATCGGCCATCGCCACAGCCTTGTCGCCGGGCACGTCGCAGAGCATCTCCAACCGCGCAGACGGCAGTCCGCCAAAGGTGGCGCGCACGGTTCGCCAGGCCATAGCATGACACTTGCCCATGAAGCCCGTGCCGATGAGGCCCACGCCGAGTTCCGCCATACTCCCCCCTCGACTTGCGCGAGTTGATCTGCAAACTCTTCTTATTGGGATATGTTCGCACAAGAAACACCCTTGGGAGGAATCGACATGAGAATGACCCTCGCGGCCGTCACCGCAGCCGTCGCCCTATCGGTGAGCGCACAAGCCGCCGACATCATCGTCGTCAGCCACGGACAGGCGAATGATCCGTTCTGGTCCGTCGTGAAGAACGGCGTCGACAAGGCGGCCGAGCACACCGGGGCGACCGTCAGCTACCGCGCGCCCGAGACCTTCGACATGGTCGCCATGAGCCAGCTTATCGATGCGGCCGTCAATCAGGAGCCGGATGGCATCGTGGTCTCGATCCCGGATGCCGACGCGCTCGGCCCGTCGATCCGCAAAGCCGTCGAGGCCGGCATTCCGGTGATCTCGATGAATTCGGGCTCGGACGTGGCGGCCGAGCTTGGCGCGCTGCTGCATGTGGGCCAGGACGAGTTCACCGCCGGCAAGATCGCGGGCGCCAAGCTTGCCGCAATGGGGGGCACCAAGGGGCTGTGCGTGAACCACGAAGTCGGCAACGTCGCGCTCGATCTGCGCTGCGCAGGCTTCGAGGAAGGCTTCGGGAACAGCGTCACCGTACTGCCCACCGGCAACGACCCCGCCGAGATCGAGGCGAAGGTGAAGGCCGCACTCGACTCCGATGGTGACATCGACACGATCATGACGCTGGGCGCATCGCTGGCAGGCGAGCCCGCGGTCTCCGCCGTCAAGGACATGGGCGCGCCCGTCCGGATCGCCTCGTTCGATCTCTCGGCGAGCTTCCTCGAGTCGGTCGCAGCCGGAGAGGCGGCCTTCGCCATCGATCAGCAGCAGTACCTGCAGGGCTATCTGCCGGTCTCGTTCCTGGCGCTGCATGCCGACTTCGGGCTGGTGCCGGGCGGGGATGTGCCGTCCGGTCCGAACCTGATCACACAGGAGAAGGCCTCGCAGGTGGTCGAGCTCTCGGCCCAGGGCATCCGCTGACGCTTGGGGGAGGGGCGCGACCCCTCCCGGATTGCCCATGACAGAGAGCCTCCAGGACGAACGGATCAAGCGGGTCTCGCTGATGGCCCGGCTGATGAAACGCCCCGAGCTTGGCGCCATCGCCGGGTTGATCCTCGTGACGACCTTCTTCCTGTTCACCGCAGATGCCACCATGTTCACGCTGGCGGGCTTCATGAACTTCATGTCGCCTGCCGCTCAGCTCGGCATCCTGGCGATCGGCGCCGCACTCCTGATGATCGGGGGAGAGTTCGATCTCTCGCTCGGATCCATGGTGGCGTTTGCCGGGCTGATCTTCGGCGCGGCGGTCGTCACCTTCCAGATCCCGCTTGTGCTGGCCATACCGATCACGCTGGCCTGTGCCGCGGCCGTGGGCACAATCAACGCCACCATCGTGATCCGCACGGGGCTTCCAAGCTTCATCGTCACGCTGGCCTTCCTGTTCATCCTGCGCGGGCTGTCTCTGGTCGGGCTCAAGCTTGCCACCGGCGGGTCCACCCAGCTCCGCGGGGTGCGCGATGCGGTCGAGGGCAGCGTGGTCGCGGGCTTCTTCTCGGGCGAGGTCTTCACGGGGCTGTTCTTCTGGCTCGCCGAGCAGGGGATGATCGACACCTTCAAGAACGGCAAACCCAAGGTGACCGGCGTACCTGTTGAGGTGATCTGGTTCATTGCGCTCGCCGTGATCGCGACGGTGGTGCTGTTGCGCACGCCGGTCGGCAACTGGATCTTCGCGGCCGGCGGCGACCGGGTCGCTGCGACCAATTCCGGTGTGCCGGTCAGGCGGGTGAAAACCGGCCTCTTCATGCTGACCGCGTGCTGTGCGGCGCTGGTCGCGATCATCACGGTGCTCGATTCGGGATCGACCGACGCGCGGCGCGGCTTCCAGAAGGAATTCGAGGCGATCATCGCGGCGGTGATCGGCGGCTGTCTGCTGACGGGCGGCTACGGGTCCGCAATTGGAGCCTTCATCGGCGCGATCATCTTCGGCATGGTGCTCATCGGGCTCAGCTACACCGCCATCGATCAGGATTGGTACCTGGTGTTTCTGGGCGGCATGCTGCTGGTGGCCGTGCTCTTCAACAACATGATCCGGCGGCGCGTGACGGGAGAGCGCTCATGAACGGCGGCGTCGAGATGCGCGGGATCGAGAAGCATTTTGGCAACGTGATCGCGCTGGCGGGCGTGAGCTTCGACGTGAAGCCGGGCGAATGCCACTGCCTCCTCGGCGACAACGGCGCGGGAAAGTCCACCTTTATCAAGACCATGTCGGGGGTGCATCAGCCGACGGCGGGCAGCATCCATGTGGATGGACGGGAGATGCACTTCAACTCGCCGCGCGACGCGATGAATGCGGGCATTGCGACGGTCTATCAGGATCTTGCGATGATCCCGCTGATGTCGGTGACGCGCAATTTCTGGATGGGACGCGAGCCCGTGCGGCGCTTCGGTCCGCTCAAGCTTCTGGACACCGCGCGCGCGAACAGCGTGACGATGGAGCAGATGCGCAAGATGGGCATCAACCTCCGCGGACCGGATCAGGCGGTCGGGACGCTGTCCGGCGGCGAGCGCCAGACCGTGGCGATTGCCCGCGCCGTCTATTTCGGGGCCAAGGTGCTGATCCTCGACGAGCCGACCTCTGCGCTCGGTGTCCGCCAGACCGCGAACGTGCTGGCGACCGTTGACCGGGTGCGCAAGGGCGGGATCGGCGTGGTCTTCATCACCCACAACGTGCGCCATGCGATGGCCGTCGGCGACCGCTTCACGGTGCTCAACCGTGGCAAGACCCTGGGCACAGCGACCCGCGGCGAGATCACCGCCGAGGATTTGCAGGACCTGATGGCCGGCGGGCAGGAGATGGTGGAACTCGAAAGCTCCCTCGGCGGCACGGTGTGACCGCAAACCGGGTATGCCGCGCCGGCGGCTTGCGATGCAGCGCCACACCGCCCACCTGCCGGGGGCAAACAGAGTGAGGGCAACCCGATGGCGAAATCCCCTGTGACACTCAAATGGTCCGACTGGGCTGATGCCCCGGACACCTGGAACGGCATTGTCGACGGCGCGAAGACGGGCACGGATCTGACGGTGCTGTTCTACACGACGGATGAGATCGGCGCGGGTCCGAAACTGCACGTGCACACCTATGACGAGGTGTTCGTGGTCAGGAAGGGGCGGGCGCTCTTCACCGTCGGGGAGCAGAAGGTCGAGGCGGCGGCGGGTGACATCCTGATGGGGCCCGCGCATGTGCCGCACAAGTTCAAGAACCTTGGGCCGGGGCCGCTCGAGACCACCGATATTCATCTGAGCCCGGTGTTCGAACAGACGGCGGTCGAGGACCCCGAGGAGGCTTAGACCTTCGCACCATCCGGCCATCGCCAGAACGGATGTCTCTTTGCCGCGACCCAGACGCCGGTCAGACAGCGCGCCGGATCAACCCGGCCGGTAGACGCGGGTGGCTTCCGGATCGTCGATCGAGAACGCCAGCATCGCCAGCTCGTCCCAGAACTCGTCCGGAATCGACACCGCCGCCCATTCGAGCGACTGCTGTACGCGCTCGGGCCGTGTGACGCCGCAGATCGTCGACCCGACACGTCCGTCGCGCATGGCAAACTGGAGCGCCGCGGCACCCAGCGGCACCTTGTGGCGCAGGCAGAGCCGCTCGACCGCGCGGACCGGTTCAAGCATGTCGTCAGCCGCATCCTGATAGACATATCGCGGATACTCCGCGCTGCCCTTGGCCAGCACACCGCCCGCATAGGGGGCGGCCAGCAGCACCGTGATGAACCGGCTTCTCGCGAGGTCCATCAGCGGCTCGGCATTGCGGTTGACCAGCGAGAACCGGTTGTGCGTGATGACGGCATCGAAGTCCCAGTCGCGCAGGATCGGCATCATCAGATCGATGCGTCCCGCCGCCAGCCCGACCGCGATCGTCAAGCCCTCCTCGCGGAGATGAAACAGCATGTCGAGCGCGCCGCCGGGCCGGGTGATCTCGTTGAGGTCGATCGCGTGCTCGGGATCGTGCAGGTGCAGGATATCCACGCGGCTGAGCCCCAGCGCTTCGAGACTTTCCTCAAGCGACCGGCGCGCCCGATCCGCATCAAAGCGCCCGGTTTCCATATCGCGGTCGAGCTTGGTCGAAATCACCGCACCTTGCGGCAGGCCGCCGCGCTCGGCCAGGGCGGCCCCGATGCGGATCTCGGACTGCCCAAGCCCGTAGTTGCGCGATGTGTCGATGAACGGGCACGGGCCGTCGAGGATGGCGTGTACGGTTTCGCGCGCTTGCGCTTCATCGACGGGATAGCCGTAGGTGTCCGGCATGCTGCCAAGCGCCGATGTGCCAAAGCCGAGCGGGGGCACGAAAACACCGGTTCGGCCGATCTCTACCGGGCCGCGATGGGTCAATCTGGCCATTTGTCCTCCGGATTCGCCACGCCCCGCTCTGCACGTTCCACGGTTTGCAACGGCGGCCGCTCAACCACAAGCGCTTGATTCACGGGAGCGGCTGATATCTACTTTCCGTAACCAAAACAACGTGCCCGTCCAGAATCTCGGGACACAAGGGGGGAATGCGAGCCCATGCCCGTGCTGGAGCTTCGCGGCATTTCGAAGAACTTTGGTGCGATCCAGGCCCTTGGCGGTGTGGATCTGTCGATCGAGCGCGGCACGGCGGTCGGGCTGATGGGGGACAACGGGGCGGGCAAATCCACCCTGGTCAAGATCGTTGCCGGGAACTTCCCGCCCTCGAACGGTGAAATTCTTCTCCAGGGCGAACCGATCCGGCTCACCCGTCCGCTCGATGCGCGCGAGCAGGGAATCGAGATCGTCTACCAGGACCTCGCGCTGTGCGACAATCTGACGGCGGCGGCGAACGTCTTTCTGGGCCGCGAGCTCAAGCGCCGGATCGGACCGTTCCGGGTGCTCGACCACGGCGCGATGACCGAACGTGCCGGGGCGCTGTTCGCCGAGCTGAAATCCGAGACCCGGCCCCGTGATCTGGTGCGCCAGATGTCGGGCGGCCAGCGCCAGGCCGTGGCGATCGCTCGAACACGGCTCTCCGATCCGAAGATCGTGCTCATGGACGAGCCGACAGCGGCGATTTCCGTGCGCCAGGTGGCCGAGGTCCTGGACCTGATCCGGCGGCTGAAGGAGACGGATCACGCGGTGGTGCTGATCTCGCACCGGATGCCGGATGTGTTTGCGGTCTGCGACCGGGTGGTCGTGCTGCGCCGTGGCCGCAAGGTTGCCGACAAGGCGGTTGCCAACACGTCACCCGAAGAAGTGACCGGTCTCATCACCGGTGCGATCGAGGCCGCATGACAGATCAAGCCCAAAGCCACGCAGCGATCGATGCCGCGGTCACGGACCGGCGCGAAACCACGGCCATCGGCGGGATCATCCGGACCCAGCCGTTCTGGGTGCTGGTGGCCATTCTCGCGATCGGGCTCGTGATGTCCTATGTCTCTGACGTCTTTCTGTCCGAGCGCAATCTCTACAACATCACCCGGAACTTCGCCTTTTTCGGGATTATGGCGCTGGGGATGACGGCGGTGATCGTCACCGCGGGGATCGATCTCTCGGTCGGCTCTCTCATGGGGCTTGCGGGGATCGTCGCGGGACTGGTCATGCAGGCGGGATTCTCGATCGGGCTCGGGTTCATGGCCTGCATGGGGATCGCGGCACTGGTGGGTCTCACGAACGGCGTGCTGATCGCCTATCTCAAGCTGCAGCCCTTCGTGGTGACCCTCGGCATGCTGGCGATCACCCGCTCAATTGCCATGGTCGCCTCGAACAACAAGATGATCTACGAGTTCGGACCCGATCAGGAGCTCTTCGAGTGGATCGGCGGGCAGTCCGTGGGGGGCGTGCCGAACCCGGTCTGGGTGCTGATCATCCTGACATTCGTCTTCTGGGTTGCGTTTCGCTACACCACATGGGGACGCTGGGTCTTCGCCGTTGGCGGCAATGCCGATGCCGCGCGCCTGACCGGCATCCCCGTCGAGCGTGTGATCGTCTCGGTCTACGTGGTCTCGTCCTGTTGCGCCGGTCTCGCGGCCTTCCTGATGGTGGGCTGGTTCGGGTCGGTCACCAACGCACTCGGGCAGACCTATGAGCTCAATGTGATCGCTGCCTCGGTCATCGGGGGGGCGAACCTGATGGGCGGCATCGGCTACGCCCTCGGCGCGCCGATCGGTGCGGCCCTGATGGAGCTCATCCGCAATTCGCTGCTGTTGGCCGGCATCGACGCGCTCTGGCAGCAGTTCTTCGTCGGCCTCTTCATCATTCTCGCCGTTCTGCTGGAGCGGCTCCGCAATCGGGGAGCGCAATAAGACCCGGCGCGCATCCGGGCTCCGATCAAACCAAGGGAGATACAACCATGAGAAAGACAATCCTGACCGCCGCGCTCGCGGCGTTTGCCATCGGGGGCACGGCGAATGCCGACGATCCGCTCAAGCTCGCGCTCGTGCCCAAGGCGATGAACAACCCGTTCTTCGATCTCGCGCGTGACGGATGCTTCAAGGCACAGGCCGAGGACCCGGGCATCGAGTGTGTCTACATCGGCCCGGGCGAGCACACCGAGCTCGAACAGATCCAGATCGTGCAGGACCTGATCAGCCAGGGCGTCGACGGGATCGCTGTTTCGCCCTCGAACGCGCCTGCCATGGGCAAGGCGCTGCGCTCGGCGGTGGCAGCCGGCATTCCGGTGATGACGTGGGATTCGGATCTGCTGGCCGAGGACAAGGACATCCGTGCAACCTATGTCGGCACCAAGAACTATGACATCGGCGTCAACCTCGCGAAGATCGCGATGGCGCAGCAACCCGATGGCGGCAAGATCTGTCTGCAGACCGGCGGTGCCGCGGCGGCCAATCACAATGAGCGTCTGCAAGGCATCAGGGACACGCTCGGCGGCCGCTCGGACACCACGCCGCCCGGCGATCCGCTGCGCGGCGACAACGGATGGACCGAGGTTTCGGGCTGTCCGCTGATCACGGATGACGACGGCAACAAGGCGGTCCAGGGCATGACCGACATCCTCGCCAAGGAGCCTGATCTGGCGGCGTTCGTCTCGACCGGCGCGTTCACCCAGTGGTTCGACAACGCCTACCGTCAGGCCGTCGCGCCCTACAAGTCCAAGATGGACGCGGGCGATCTCTCGATCATTGTCGCTGACACGCTGCCGATGCAGATGGCGCAGCTCAAGGAAGGTCTTTCGAACGGCCAGGTTGGCCAGCGCCCGTTCGAGATGGGCTACAAGGCGATGTTCATCTTGAAGGACCTCGCGGCGGGCAACTCGGTCGATGATCCGATCTTCACCGGGCTTGACGTCTGCACGGTCGACAACGCGGACAGCTGCCTCGCGCAGTAAAACTGTTTTCCCGGCCCGTGCACCGTGCGGGCCGGGGCATCCGTCAAGGCGTGTATCCGACCAAAACGGTTTGAATACGCGCGGTGCATGGTTTGTGCATCGGCGGTGTATGGGCTCAGAGGGTCATCGGCTCGGCTGGCGTCGGCGGTGCCCCGTCATAGGCGCCCCAGACCGATTGGTCGAAGTTGATGCAGGCGCCGGTCATCATGCCCGCCTCTTCTGACGCCAGGAACGCGACCGCACGTGCGACCTCGACCGGGTCCAGCAAGCGACCCTCGGGCAATCCTGCGCCCGCCTGAGCGAGCCAGTCGTCGCTAGCGCCATGATATTCCTTCTGAATTCTGTCTTCTCCCTCGGTCGCCATCCAGCCGATATTGAGCTGGTTCACGCGTATTTTGTTGCGCATCAAAGCGTATCCGGTGTTGCGGGTGAGCGTCGCCAGGGCGCCCTTCGAAGCGCAATAGGCAGAAATGAAGGGCTGGCCGGCTTGTGCTGACACCGATCCGATGTTTACGATGCGCCCTGAAATATTCTTTTTTATCATTATCTTAGCGGCGCCCTGCATCAGAAAGAAGGGCGCACGGACGTTTGTCGCGAAGATTGCATCGAACCGCTCGGGGGACGTGTCCAGGATATCTCCCCGATCCGTCATTCCGGCGGCGTTCACCAACACATCGATGCGGCCAAAACCATGGTCGGCTGCATCAATAAGGCGCTGACAATCATCGGTTTTCTCGAGGTCTGTGGGAACGAAGCGGACATCGGTTCCGTGCGCGTCACTGATGCGGGCGGCGACAGCGTTGCCCTTCTCTGTGCTGCGCCCGCAGATGATGATGCCGGCGGCACCACGCTCGGCGAACAGGGTTGCGATGGCGGCGCCGAGGCCTTGTGAACCTCCTGTAACAACAGCAATTTTTCCATCGAGGCGTCCCATCGTCTACTCCGTGATTTCGTACCCGGCAGCGGTCAATGCAGCGACCAGTGCGGCATGTCCAATCTTGGCATACTCAAATGGTGGCGCTTTGGCCGGGTCCTGCTCGGCCTCGACAATGAACCATCCTTCGTAGCCAACATCTGCCAACCGACTGACAATGCTTCGGAAATTCAGAGATCCATCGCCCGGAACCGTGAACGCCCCCTTGAGCACCGCGTCCAGAAATGACTCGTGTTCGCGGTCCAGAGCGTCAATCACCTTGCCCCGCACATCCTTCGTGTGGACGTGAGCGATGCGGTGACCATGCTTTTCGATCGTGCCCAAAACATCTCCGCGGGCAAATGCCATGTGCCCTGCATCGTGCAAAAGTCCGAGGGCCTGCCCGGTGTTTTGCATAAGCAGATCAAGGTCTTCCTCGGTTTCGATCGCTGTTCCCATGTGATGATGGAAGGCGATCGGCATGCCTTCGTCCGCGCAGTGCTCGGCGAATTCCGTTAGCTTGCGCCCATAGGATCTGATCTGGCTTTCATCGAGCCTTCGACGGGTGTTGAGCGGTGCATGGCGCACGTTTTGGATCGTTCCTGCGGTTTCTCCATATGCAAGGCAGGCCGCACCGACTTCGCGAAAGAGCGTAAGCTGCGGCGTTACCTTGTCTTTTTCAGCTTCGAGATCGTTGTCCAGCAATGTGCCCGAGTACCAACCCGATGCGAGGTCGAGACTGTGCACCTCGAGGGCAGCCCGAAGCTCGGGCGCGCGCCTTGGGAACTTGCCCCCGGTCTCGACGCCGGAGAATCCAGCTGCCCGGCTCTCGGACAGACAGGTTTCCAGCGGCGTCTCGCCGCCCAGCTCCGGGAGGTCGTCGTTCGACCAGGCGATTGGTGCGATGCCCAATCTTGCCTTCATTTCAGACACCTATCCGTTGTTTGGCGCGGATCAAATCGTGAGCTTCGCGTGCGTCCGCCACTTCTTGGCGTGATGAAATCTCAGGTACGCCGACGTCCCATGAGGCATCGCCGCCCGTCCAGTCATGAGCGTCCGTCGCGATCACGATCACGGTCGTGCGGTCGGTTGTCTTCGCCCAAGCCAGCGCCGTATCGAGATCGGCGATGCTCTCGACCTTGCGAGCTTCGGCGCCCATGGCCCGGGCATGGGCAGCAAAATCGACAGACACTGGCGCTTTTACTCGACTGTCCTTGATCAGATTGTTGAACGACGCGCCGCCCTTGAAGTTCTGCAATCTGTTGATGACGGCAAAACCACCATTGTCGCAGACCACGACCACCATTTTGTGGCCAGTCAGTACAGAAGAATAGATGTCGGAATTCATCATCAGATAAGAGCCGTCGCCAGCCATCACCCAGACCGTGCGGTCAGGATCGGCCATGGCCGCGCCCCAGCCGCCGGCGATCTCATAGCCCATGCAGGAGAATCCGAACTCGCAGTCAAACGTGCCGGGCGACTTTATCCGCCAGCCCTTCGTGAGCTCGCCGGGCAGACCACCGGCGGCGGTCAATGCAAGGTCCTCCGGCTCCGCCGCACGATGTACGGCCCCAACCACCTGTGCATATGTCGGTAGTGGCGCATTGGTGGGGGATTGCCGCTCGTCCAGCACCGCATTCCACGCTGCAAATCCCTGCTTTCCCTGAGCAAGCCAGGCTTGATCCGCGGACCAGCCGGACAATGCTGCATCAAGCTCGTGCAGGCACTCCCGCGCATCGCCCACAACCGGCACGGCGCGATGCTTGACGGCATCGAAACGCGCCGCGTTGATTGTTACGATCTGCGCGTCGTGAGAAAATGCTGTCCAGGAGCCCGTGGTGAAATCCTGGAGCCGGGTCCCAACCGCAAGGATGACGTCCGCTTGTCCTGCCACTTCATTGGCCGAGGACGATCCAATCACGCCGACCGGACCGACATGGGCAGGATGCTCGTGCGTCAGAGCCCCTTTTCCGGCGATTGTTTCGACAACAGGAACGCCATGTACCGTTGCAAACGATGCCAGGGCTTCTTCGGCCTGTGAGTAGCGCACGCCGCCGCCCGCTATGATGAGTGGTCGCCTGGCGGTGCGTATGGCCTCGGCGGCGCGTGCAACCTGGCCCACATCCGGGCGCTGGCGCGGAATGTGATGGACAACCGGTTCAAACATCGCGGCCGGATAGTCGAAGGCGATCTCCTGAGTGTCCTGGCACAACGCGAGAAAGGCAGGTCCGCATTCTGCCGGGTCCAGCATCGTCGCCACCGCTTGCGGCAGTGAGGAGATGATTTGTTCCGGGTGCGTGACCCGGTCCCAGTACCGCGTCACCGGCCGGAACGCGTCATTCACCGTGACGGTCGGATCGCGAAAGGTCTCGATCTGTTGCAGCACCGGGTCTGGACGGCGGTTGGCGAACACGTCACCGGCGAGCAACAGGACCGGTAGCCGATTGGAGTGCGCGACCGAAGCGGCGGTCACCATGTTCGTGGCGCCAGGACCGATAGAGGAGGTCGCCACCATGATCTGGCGCCGCCGTTTTGCCTTGGCGAAGGCAATCGCTGCGAGGGCCATCGACTGTTCGTTCTGGCCACGCCAGGTTGGCAACTGATCCTGCACCGCTTCGAGTGCCTCGGCGAGGCAGGTGACATTGCCATGCCCGAAAATGCCGAAAACGCCCGCGAACAACGGCACGCGCACGCCGTCAATTTCAGTGAACTGACTGCACAGGTAGCGCACCAGAGCCTGCGCCATCGTCAGTCTGATGGGTGCCTTGGTCATTGGCACTCCCCCCTTCGTTTTTCTTTCAGAGAATGAATATTGACAGGGCGGTTGGCGTGCAATGTTCTTCTCGGACTATCGCTAAGGGGGAATGCGGGATGATCGGCGTCGGACTGATCGGATGTGGACGCATCGGTGCCATGCATGCGCTCAATATTGACCGCCATGCGCGTCTGGAGCTTGTGGCGGTGTTCGATGTGCACCGCCCCTCGGCCACGGAGATTGCAGAGAGGTACGGATGCAGCCGTCCTGCGTCGGTTGCAGCGCTGTTGTCGAACCCGGGCGTCGATGCGGTTCTGATCGCATCTGCGACGGACACCCACGCCGATCTCATCGAACAGGTCGCCACCGCCGGGAAGGCGATCTTCTGCGAGAAACCCATCGACATCAGTCTCGAACGGGTCAACCGCTGTGCCGATGCGATTGCAAACGCCGATGTGCCCATTCAGATCGGCTTCAACCGACGGTTCGACCCGGGCCATAGGGCGGCGCGTGACGCCACCCGTGCAGGCGAAATCGGCAGTTTGCATCAGGTGATCATCACCTCGCGAGACCCCGAACTGCCGCCACGCAGCTATCTCGAGGCGGCGGGCGGGCTGCTGCGCGACATGACGATCCATGATTTCGATCTCGCGCGCTTCATGCTCGATGATGAGCCGGTCGAGGTTTTTGCCGTCGCAGACGCCCTGATCGATCCGGCGCTCGGGGCTGCGCTGAACGAAGTCGACACGGCAATGATTGTGATGCGCACGGCGGACGGCAAGATGTGCCATATCAACAACTCGCGCACGGCGGTCTATGGCTACGACCAGAGAATCGAGCTGCTCGGCACGGATGGGATGCTGATCTCGGGCAACCGAAAACCCCATGAAATGACGCGCTACGGCGCTGCGGAGGTGGAGGTTGCAACGCCCTATCTCCACTTTTTCATCGAGCGTTACCGTGAGGCATTCGCAGCACAGCTCGACGCTTTTGCCGATGCGGTTGCGGCTGGGGGGCGGTGCGAGGTCGGCTTCGAGGATGGTTGGGCGGCGCTGCGTCTTGCCGAGGCGGCATATGTTTCCGTGGCGGAGCGCCGTCTGGTCAGGGTCGACGAGATCGGCTGACGCGCGGTTGATCAGACCCAGCCGCCATCGGCGATGTAGCTCTGGTTTGTGCAGGCACCGCTGTCGTCAGAGGCGAAGAACAGCACCACGCGGGCGATGTCATCCGGGACCAGCTTGCGCTTGAGGCACTGGCGCGCCATCAGTTCGGCCTCACTATCCTCGTTGAGCCACATCTCGATCTGGCGCTCTGTCATGATCCAGCCGGGCAGAACCGAGTTGACGCGGATGTTGTGCGCTCCGAGATCGCGGGCGAGCGAGCGGGTCAACCCCTGCACCGCTGACTTGGCGGTCGTGTAGCAGGGCATGCCGCCTTGTCCGATCACCCAGCTGACCGACCCCATGTTGACGATCGAACCTCCGCCCGCTGCAATCATGTCAGGTGCCACGGCCTGCGCCGAAAAGAACTGGTGCTTGAGGTTGGTTGCGAAGCGCTCGTCCCAGTACTCGGGCGTCACATCTTCCATCTTGTGGCGGTCATCGCGGGCGGCATTGTTGATGAGGACGGTCACCGGGCCGAACCGCTCCCGCACCCGTCCGATCGCTGCACGCAGCGCATGGGCATCCCGCAGATCACAGTGCTCGAAGGCAGCGACCTGCGCGCCAAGGTGTTCGGCCAACGCCTGCCCACGTGTGTCGTCGAGATCAAGAAATCCAACGCGGGCACCTTGGCCTGCGAATGCTTGGACGATGGCGGCCCCAATTCCCGATGCGCCGCCTGTGACGACGACGGTCCGCCGCTGAGACTTGGATAAGTGGCTGTGGTGTTCATGGCGTCTCCTCGCGGCGCAGTGTGCGGTTTCCGAGCGCGGGTTTCAACGCCGGGTTGGTCACCTCAACCGATCCGCCGCCACTGTGCGCCCGGGATCGGTGCACCCTTCTCCTGTTGCCCGCCGCCCATGAAGTTGAAGAGTTGACGTCCCTGCAGCTGACCCTCGTAGAAGCGTCGGAGATCCGCTTCCTGGCTGATGCAGCACGAGCGCTCGCCATCCGGAAAGAACACATCGACCGCCTCGTCGAAACTGTTCACCGCCTTCTCCTGACTGCCATGCAGGATCATCGAGACCCCCATCATCCGGTTCAGCATGTTCTGTACGTCGATGAACTTCCGGCCCCGGAAGTTGAGGATCTCCTGGGCTTTTTGATCGGCGCTTTTCCTCGCGGGATCGGTTTCGGTGGGTGGCATGCCCGGACGCCGGTTCAACGGATGCCAGGGGCTGAGCGGGTGCTGTTCTTCGACCACGATGTTCACACGTGGATTGTCCGCCGGCACAATCGCGAAGAGATCGTAGTCGCCATGGATATAGCAGGCGTTCAGGGTCATCTTGTTCCGGCTGTACATGAGCGCGCCGAATCGCTCGGAGTCCGGTCGCAAATCGACGAAGAAGCACTCGCGCAGATGATGCTTGGACGGTGTGCCGTCGCTGGCGAAGTCGACCTGGTCTAGCCGCCCGGTCCGTACGAACTTGTCCCATTCCTTCAGGGCACCGGGGTACTTGTGCGCGACATAGGCACCTGCCATGCCCGGAGCACGCGGGTTGCAGACCAGCCCGCCGACATTGCAGGGTCGGCCCGTGTGCGGATTGACAAAATCCTGCTGCGCGGTCTTCGCCTTCGTATCGGGACCCTTCGGCGTAAAACCTGCCCGGCCGATGTAGGGCACCGTCGCTTCGTTCGATCGGCGCACCAGAATGTAAACGTTGAACCACCAGGCCGTGTAGGCGAACGCCTTCTGATCGACAGGACGCATGACGCGGTCGAGATCGGGCGCGGTCGCTTTGAGCACGGGCGCGATTTGCTGACCCTGCAGCGGTTTGGTGTAATCGTAGCGTCTTGGTGGCGTGCGCATGACTGTCTCGCGCTCGATGAAAATGACTGTTCGGAATCGGATCTCGCTATGGCCCGAAATTATAGACGGGTCATTTGCCGATGACATGAGCGACAAGGCAGTTCGCAAAGCGAAGATGCGGCGACGCAACATAAAATCCTGGGTTGTCTTGCAGCGCGCGCGCCAGCAGGAGTGGATTTCGGCGGGTTGCGCGCCCACATCCTTTGTCCCTGTCGAGTGCAGTCGCGGTTGCGCGGCGGGTGCGGGCTGACCTAGGCTGCACTGATGCCAGACGCTGCTATGACCCTGCCCGACCCCGGACCCCACAAGTACGTCACGATGGACGAGATGCGCGGTCTCGTCGGTCGCGAGACAGGCGTCTCGCAGTGGATCACCATAGATCAGGCGCGCATCGATGCGTTCGCGGATCTTTGCGGAGATCACCAGTTCATCCACGTCGATCCTGAGCGAGCCGCAAGCACCCCGATGGGCGGGACCATCGCACATGGGTTCTACACGCTTTCACTGCTGACCTATCTCGCGACGGGCGTACGGCCACGGCTCGACGCGGTGCGCCACTCGCTGAACTATGGCTTCGACCGGGTGCGCTTCGTGGCACCGGTGCCGTCCGGTGCTCGCATCCGGGCACGTTTCGTGCTGGTGGAGATGGACGAGACCACGCCCGGAGAAGTCAGCTTTCATCATGACGTCACGGTCGAGATCGAGGGCGGGCAACGTCCCGCTCTGGCTGCCCGGTGGCTGACACGGGCCTACCTGGAGGACCGATGATGTGCCTGTGCGGCGAGGGGGATGAATTCGAGCGCAGCATTCCCGAAGTCTGTCCGTGTATCGACGGGCGAGTGGCGGCAGGCCGCTTCGATGCAGGCTTGGTAACAGGCAAGGTCTCCGTGGCCCCATGAACGGCTCCGCAGAGAAACTGTCGCTTGATGCCTTTTGCGCGGCGCTCGATGCAGAGCCTGCAGCGCGGGCACGCGTGGCCGCGGCAAGGATCGACGAGCTCGCCCGGATCGGCGCTGCCTGTCAGGGGATCGAGCGGCGCTTCTGGCCGTGGTGGGTCCTGGGCGGCGTTCTGTTCGTTGCCGGATCGGTGATCCTTGCCCTGCCGTATGGCTGGTTTGTGGCTGTGCGCGATCTCATCGGGTTCACCGGCATTGCGGTGATGTTGTGTGTGCTGCCGGGGTCGCTGCTGGTATACTTCTACGCAGTGCGTGAACGAACGCGCGCCGACCGTGAAACGACCGAGCTCAACAGCTCGCATTTTCTGCCCCATGGCGGGCTCTACTTCGCCGCCGAGGACACGCGGCCCGCTGCCATCGTGCGCGTGGACTGGACGCCACCCGCAGCCCCGGCGGACACCTCAATCTGGGACGGCCCGCCACGCGATCCCCGAAAGAACCGGAACGCGCGCGCAAGCGGCCTGTGGTGATCCTGAGTCTGCGCTATCTGACCTGCCGAGTTGAGACCATCAAAGGAGCCAGTTGATGCCCACCGTCCTCATTCAGGGCCGCATAGCCGTGCCCAAGGCTGATTTGATGCGCCGTTTTGCTCCGCCGGATTGGGAGGTCACGGTTTGGGATCCGGACACCGATCCAGTCGAGCGATTTGCGCAGCTTGCAGCCGAGGCCGACGTCATCGTTGGTGGCGGAATTCCGCTGAACGCATGGCCACCTGTGCCCAGGCTCAAGCTCTTTCAGATCCCCTGGGCCGGGTTCGACTTCACCTCCCCCGACCGCATGCCTGACGGCGTTCCTGTCGCCAACACCTATGAGCACGAGACCTGCATCGCAGAGTATGTGCTGCTGGGCATGCTCGAGTGGCAGATCGGGCTGCGCCGCATGGACGCCGAGTTTCGTGCGCATGGCTGGAACGGGCGTGGTCCCGGCAAGGCGCCAAGTCATGGCGAGGTGATGGGGCGCACGCTCGGTGTGGTGGGTTATGGTCATATCGGTCACGAGGCTGCCGTGCGTGCCCGTGCCTTCGGCATGCGGTGCATTGGTGTGCGCCGCTCCGAACGTCCATGCCCGCCAGAGCTGGATTGGCTCGGTCAAACAGACCGCCTCGATGAGCTGTTGAGCGAGAGTGATTTCGTCTTGGTGGCGTGCGACATGAACGAGGAAACCCGCGGCATGATCAATGCGGACCGCCTCGGCGCGATGAAGTCCACGGGTGTGATCATCAACGTCGCGCGTGGGGGCGTGATCGATGAAGACGCCCTGTTCAAGGTTCTGTCTGAGCGCCGCATTGGGGGCGCAGTGCTGGATGTCTGGTACAACTACAATCGGCCTGGAGAGCCGGATGTCTGGCCGTCAAACCACCCGTTCCAGGACCTCGACAACGTGATCCTGTCCGGCCACCAGAGCGCCGTTACCGAAGAGATGCACACCCGCCGCTGGCAGTTCGTGGCCGAGAACCTCGCGCGTATCGGTCGAGGTGAGCCGCCTGACAACGTTGTGTTCACAGGAACCGGCGGGTGAATGTCTTCGCGGGACAGCATCGGTTCTGAGACGTGGAGAACCGTTGTGGATCAGGTCTCCATCATCATCTCGAACCCGCCGAAGATCATGCGTTTGCCGTCAAATGGCATCGGCGCGTGCATGCGTTCGTCCTCCATCACCTTGGCCATGCCGGCATTGCGCGCTTCTTTGGAAGGCCACAGGATCCATGAGAGGACAACCGTTTCGTCGGGGCCGCACTTCACGGACATCGGAAACGAGGTGACTTCGCCGTCCGGCACATCATCCCCCCAGCATTCGACCAGCGAAGTTGCGCCATGATCTTTGAACACCTGCCACGCCATTTTCGCGTGCTCGAGATAAGCTTCCTTCTGCGCTGTGGGCACAGGAATGATGCACCCGTCTACATAGCTCATGATATTCTCCCTTAACTGCCGCGTGCTGCGGCCTCCAATGCTGCGATGTCGATCTTCTGCATGCTCATGAGCGCATCCGAGACCCGTTTGCTCGCCGATGGATCATCACCGCTCATGAGCCGGGGCAGGGTCTTCGGGACGATCTGCCAATGAACTCCGAACTTGTCCTGCAGCCACCCGCAACGACCGGGTGCGCCTTTGTCCGCGATCAACGCATTCCAGAGCCGATCGGTTTCGGTCTGATCCTCCGTGAGCGTTGATATCGAGATCACGTGGCTCGGCACGACCTCCGGATTGCCGTTCAATGCCATGTAGGGGGCGCCCGCCAGCGTGAACTCCACCACCAGAGCGGGGCCTGACGGGTCAGGGCGCACGATCTCCTGGATGTGGCTGTCGGGCAGGAGAGAGACATAGAAGCGCGCGGCCTCTTCAGCGGTGTCGCTGAAGAACAGACAGGTCCTCACCTTTGCCTCGAACTTCATCGCCTTCCGCTCATATGCTGCTGAGTCCCCTTGCCAAGAATGGTCGCAAAATATACGTTGATGTCAACATAAATGAGAACAGATGCGCGAAGATCTCCCTCTGTCGGTGACCCACGAGGTCCGTGACCGATGCCTGTGCCTGCACCTGCAGCGCGCGGCACGTGCGATCGCACGGCGCTTCGATCAGGCGCTAAAGCCGCTCGACCTGACGAACGGGCAGTACTCGATGATGATTGCTCTCAATCGGCCCGACCCGCCCAAGATCGGTGATGTCGCCTGGCTGCTTGCCATGGATCGTACGACACTGACCGCCAAGCTCAAACCTTTGGAGCGCAGGGGGCTGGTGACGGCAGCGCCCGACGAGCAAGACAGACGCAGTCGCCGCTTGGGACTTACAGACGCCGGGCGAGACTTGCTGGTGCGCGCTGTTCCCATCTGGCGCGCGACCCACGAAGAGGTAGATCGGCAGTTGCCGCACGGCGATCCATCATCGCTGCGCGGTGAACTTCTCGCGTTGAGTTTCGGCGCAACGGGGAGCTAGTACAGCCGAGCTCCCGCGAATGCTTCGTCGGGACAGTCAGCCCTGATCGCGCAGAGTGCGGCGCAAGATCTTTCCTGTGGCCGTCACGGGCATCTCATCGATCCAAACGATCTCGCGCGGCGTGACATGAGGGCTGAGCCGGGTTTTGACATGTGCCTTGAGCTCGTCGGCCAGCTCCGGCGCACCGTTTCGGCCATCGGCAAGGACGACGAACGCTTTCACCGTTTCCGTGCGAACCGGGTCAGGCACCCCGATGCACGCGGCCATTGCAACAGCGGGATGGCGTGCGAGGCACTCCTCGATCTCGACCGGTCCGATGCGATAGCCCGATGACGTGATCACGTCATCGGTGCGGCTGGCGAAGTGGAAATATCCATCTTCATCCATGCTTCCCTCGTCACCGGTGCGCATCCAGTCGCCTACAAACTTCTCGGCGGCCTTCTCGGGCTGATTCCAGTAGGTCAGGAACATCGCCGCGTCTTCGCGGTGTATCGCGATCTCGCCGACAGTCCCTGGCGGCACCTCGGCACCGGCTTCGTCAAGGATCGTCACGCGCGAGCCGGGAATGGGTTTTCCCATCGAGCCATGCTTGACGGGCAGAATGCGCGCATTGTTGCCCAGCACGAGGTTGCACTCCGTCTGGCCATAGAACTCGTTGATGGTCAGGCCGAGCGTATCGCGTCCCCAGTCGAGCATCGCGGCTCCGAGGCTTTCGCCACCCGAACCGATCGAGCGCAATGGCAGATCGCTCGGAACCTTTGCCTGACGCATCAGTTTCAGTGCGGTCGGCGCCAGGAACGCATTGGTCACGTTTTGCTCGCGGATCAGCGCGAACGCCCGCTCGGGGTCGAACCGCGCCGGCGCATGTGCGATCAGAGGAACACCAAATCGCAACGCAGGCATTGCCACATTGCCAAGGCCACCGAGCCAGGCCCAGTCAGACGGTGTCCAGATCCGGTCGCCCGGTTGTGGCCAGAAGTCATAGAAAAGCTGTACACCAGGCACGTGCCCGAGCAGCACCCGATGGCCATGGAGCGCGCCTTTCGGTGGCCCTGTGGTCCCAGACGTATAGCAGATGAAAGCGGGATCATCCGGGCCGGTCCGTGCGATCTCGCCCGTGTCTTTCGCGCGCGCCATTTCATCGGGCAACCCAAGTGCGCCGTCGCACGGGCCATCGGCCGAGAAGACGCTCTTCAGCGACGGCAACCCATCGCGAATGCCCGAGAGCTTGGGCAGGTTCGCCGCATTCGTGACGACCGCACGGGCGCCAGAATCGCCTATCCGGAACGATAGCCCGTCTTCGCCGAACAATGTGAAGAGGGGCAGAGCAACTGCCCCCAGCCTGTAGCAAGCGAGATGGCACAGGATGGTCTCGGGGACCTGCGGCAGAAGAATGCCGACCCGCTCGCCACGCGTCACCCCGTGTGCGGCGAACACGTTCGCGAGCCGGGCAGACGCTCGGGACAGATCTCGGAACGTCCACTCTCGGATGCTTTCCGGGCCGACATTGATCAGCGCGAGCCGGTCGGGATCGGCGCGAGCCCACTTCTCGCACATGTCCCAGGCGAGATTGTAGTCCGCCGGGAGATCCCAACGGTGTGCGGCGCGAACCTCATCCCAAGTATCGGCGCGGGTGATTTCCGTCATGTGCCGTTGCTCCGGACGCTGTTGGCCTAGGCCTGCGGCTTCGAAGCGGCGAATGCAGCGCTGTCCATGGCCCGCTCGCAAAAGGCCGCGAGGCGCGGACAGGCGGGCTCGAGCAGCCAATCGTTCGTTGCCTCGACGAACTGGTATGTACTGACGATCGCCGCGTCGCTGCCATCGGGCGCATCACCGCCATGCCATCCCTCGGCGGGGGCATTGGCCTCCATTGCGGCGATCCCGCCTTTGATCTGCCCGGCCAGCCGGTCCTGCCAGTCCTTCCAGTGAAACTGCTCGGGACGGCGGTTGCGGTCATAGACGAGGGCCACGGCTTTCTCGGCCGTCGAGTTCGCGACCGCAAGCCGCTGCAAGGCATCGCGCCGCGGTGCGCCGGTTTCGGGCAGCAGTCGTTTCCCCTCGGTGGCCGTGTCCTCAAGCCAGTCGCAGATCGCGAAGGTCTCGATCAGCTGCGTGCCGTCCTGCAATTCGAGCACCGGCACCCGGGCCACCGGGTTCTTCTGCTTCACCACTTCGAAGTCGTCCCCGGTGACCATCAGCTCGCGGCGTTCGACCTCACGATCTTGCAGCGCGCACCAGATTGCGATCCGCCGCACAAAGGGCGAGAGATTGCGTCCATAGAGAATCATGATCCGTTTCCTCCGATCTCCTTGCGTTGAGACCTATCCCGAAAGGCCGCGTGCCAAAAGACCCAGAGGGCGACCGGCAGCAGTCACTTGTCCGGTTGCGTCTTCGGCCTTAAGTTAAACGCAAAAGGGGAGGTGACATGGCGACAGGGCCCGCACCGCTGATCGATCCGTTTGCGCGCGCGATAAACTATCTGCGCGTCTCCGTCACCGACCGCTGTGACTTCCGCTGTGTCTACTGCATGGCCGAGCACATGACGTTCCTGCCGAAGAAGGAGCTCCTGACGCTCGAGGAACTCGACCGGCTTTGCTCGGTGTTCGTGCGTCTCGGTGTGCGCAAGCTCCGTGTGACAGGCGGTGAGCCGCTGGTGCGCAAGAACATCATGTGGTTCTTCGAGCGCATGGGGCGTCACCTCGGCGACGGCCTGGACGAGCTGACCGTGACGACCAACGGCTCGCAATTGGCCAAACATGCCAAGAGCTTGGCCGAGATCGGCGTGAAGCGCGTGAACGTGTCGCTGGACACGCTGGACAAGGCCAAATTCCAGGAGATCACCCGGTGGGGCAGGCTCGACCAGGTGCTCGCGGGCATCGAGGCAGCCCAGGCTGCCGGACTGCGCGTGAAGATCAATGTCGTCGCGCTGAAGGGCGTGAACGACAGCGAGATCCACCAGCTTGTCGAGTGGTGCAACGACTGGGGCATGGACCTCACGTTCATCGAGGTCATGCCGATGGGTGATCTTGGCGGTGAGGACCGGCTGGAACAGTACTACGCGCTCGATCAGCTGCGTCGTGACCTGTCAACCCGTTGGCGCCTCAGCGAAATCGACTACCGCACCGGCGGCCCCGCCCGCTATTTCCGCGTCGAGGAAACCGGCCAGCGCATCGGGTTCATCACACCGCTCACGCACAATTTCTGTGAAAGCTGCAACCGCGTGCGTCTGACCTGCACGGGCCAGCTTTACATGTGCCTGGGGCAGGACGACGATGCCGATTTGCGCCAGGTGCTGCGTGACCATGCGGACGACGAACCGCTGGAAGCGGCGATCCGTGAGGCGATCACCCGCAAGCCCAAGGGACACGACTTCGACTATTCCCGCCAGCAGATCGATGGTCAGGTCGGCCGCCACATGAGTGTCACCGGCGGTTGAGCGATCCGCACTGATGCGGTGATCTGCCGATGCACGGGATGTGCACCGGCCATGCACCGAGCGTATTCAAACTTATTCGATCAGGTATCTCAGCCGGGCAATCCCATAGCGTCCGGCGACAGAGCGGTCGCCACGGGCATGCGAGGGTGTCACCCCGTCAGACGGACGTGTCAGGCTCGTCGGTCTGTTCGGCCAGTGTCACGACCCTCACACCGTCCTCGGCACAGCGTGTCGCGACGGTCTCGGGCAGGGGCAGGTCCGTGAAGAAGCTGTGGACATCGGCCAGCGATCCGATCCGGACGGGCGCCGAGCGCGTGAACTTGGACGCGTCCGCCACGAGGTAGACGCGCCGCGCATTCTCGATGATCGCCTGGCTGACCCGGACCTCGCGGTAATCGAAGTCCATGAGCCCGCCATCTTCATCGATCGCCGATGCGCCGATGATCGCGTAGTCGACCTTGAACTGCCGGATGAAGTCGACCGTCGCCTCTCCCACCAGCCCGCCATCCGACCTGCGCAGCACACCGCCCGCCACGATCACCTCGCAATGCGGGTTGCCAGCCAGAATGTTCGCAACGTTCATGTTGTTGGTGATCGCCATCAGATCGCGCCGGCCGGCCAGAGCCTGCGCCACGGCCTCTGTCGTTGTGCCGATGTTGATGAAGAGCGAGCAGTTGTCTGGAATTTCCCCCGCACAGAGACGGCCAATTGCCGCCTTTTCCTCCGAGGCCATGCCGCGCCGCGCATCGTAGCCGAGGTTGGCGACGCCAGACGCCAGGACGGCACCGCCATGCACGCGGGCCAGAAGTCCATCCTCGCACAGCTCCCCCAGATCGCGTCGGATCGTTTGCGGTGTGACGTTGAAGCGCGCCGCAAGATCATCGACCGTGACGCGTCCTTCGACGCGCGCAACGTCGAGAATTTCCTGATTTCGGAACGAATAAGCCATCTCCGCCCCCCAGATCGGTTGGGTTGAGCCTACGGGAGAGACCTTCGCGGATCAAGGTAGCAACCGAGCGATATTGACTCCAAACGAACATAAGTGCACAAAAGCGAAAATGCTTCTCGAGAACGAGAATCACGGGAGGGGGCTTGCCCAGCGACACGACATACGATCTCGCCATCATCGGCGGAGGGGTGAACGGCTGCGGGATTGCCCGAGATGCCGCAGGGCGAGGGCTCTCGGTGGTGCTGTGCGAGATGGCGGATCTCGCTCAGGCAACGTCGTCGGCGTCGACAAAGCTTTTCCACGGCGGACTGCGCTATCTCGAGTACTACGAGTTCCGGCTGGTGCGGGAGGCACTGATCGAGCGCGAGCTGCTCTTGCGTGCCATGCCGCACATCGCCTGGCCGCTGCGCTTCGTGCTCCCGCACCACGCAGGGCTGAGACCAGCCTGGCTGCTGCGTCTCGGACTGTTCATCTACGATCACCTGGGTGGGCGGAAGATTCTGCCCGGCACGCGCACGCTCGATTTGCGCTCACATGCGGTCGGCGCGCCGCTGAAAGAGAGCTTCCGCAAGGGGTTCGAGTACTCGGATTGCTGGGTGCAGGACTCGCGTCTCGTGGTGCTGAACGCCCGAGATGCGGCCAACCGCGGTGCCGAGGTGCACGTGCGCACGCGCTGCGTCTCGGCGCAACGCGAGAACGGTCTCTGGTCCGTGGTGATGGAGGATGGCGACAGCGGCGCGCGCCAGACGATCCGGGCACGCGGGCTGGTGAATGCGGGCGGACCCTGGGTGGACAAGGTGATCGGCGGCGTGGTTCGGCTGAACACGCCAGACCGGATCCGTCTTGTGCGGGGCTCGCACATCGTGGTGCGCCGGATCTACGAACATGACCGGGCCTACATCTTCCAGAATGCGGATGGGCGGATCATCTTCGCGATCCCGTACGAGAGTGACTACACACTGATCGGCACCACTGATCGCGATCACGACGAGGCACCCGATGCCGCTGTCTGCACCCCGGAGGAGCGGGACTACCTGCTGTCGGCCGCTTCCGAGTACTTTCGGGATCCGCTGAGCACCGATGATGTGGTGTGGACCTATGCGGGCGTGCGTCCGCTCTACGACGATGGCGCAAAATCTGCCACGGCCGCGACGCGGGACTATGTGCTCGGGGTGCTGGACGAGGACGGCAAGGCACCGCTCCTGAACATCTTCGGCGGCAAGATCACCACCTACCGGCGGCTGGCCGAAGCAGCGCTGGCAAAGCTTGCACCCTACTTCCCTGCCATGGGGGCATCCTGGACCGCAGGTGCCGCTCTGCCCGGCGGCGAATTCCCGGTCGATGGTGTCTCGGCCCTCGAGGATGAGCTCTGTGCGCGATATGCGTTCCTCGACAAAACGTGGGCGAAAAGGTTGGTGCAGGCCTATGGACGTGACAGCTTCACGGTTCTCGGGAGCGCTGGCACGCGGTCCGATCTCGGCCAGCACTTCGGGCACGACTTGACGGAGGCGGAGGTTCGCTGGCTGATGGAACGCGAGTGGGCGCGTACCGCAGAAGATGTGCTGTGGCGCCGCTCCAAGCTGGGGCTAAAGTTCAGCGCCGCCGAAACCGCGGCGCTCGGGGACTGGATGGGCGCCCGGCGCGAGACAAAAACGGGGGATGCGGCCTGAGGCTGCTTCAACCCACGAGGGGGGCGTGAATGACGCTTGAGTTCAACGGGGTGGCCAAGACGGCCAACGGATCGGTGCACATCCATCCGACGGATCTGGTGCTCGAGCGTGGGACGATGAATGTGCTGCTGGGTCCGACACTCTCCGGCAAGACGACACTGATGCGGTTGATGGCCGGGCTTGATCAGCCGACCGCCGGAGAGGTGCGCTGGAACGGCTCGGACGTCACCGGTGTGCGGGTCCAGGACCGGGACATCGCCATGGTCTACCAGCAGTTCATCAACTACCCGACGATGACGGTCTACGACAACATCGCCTCCCCGCTGAGGCTGCGTGGCGTGGCGAAGGCCGAGATCGACAAGCGGGTGCGCGAAGCCGCAGGGCTGATGAAGCTCGATGACCGCCAGCTCAGCCGCCGCCCGCTTGAACTCTCGGGCGGTCAGCAGCAACGCTGTGCCCTTGCGCGTGCGCTGGTAAAGGAGGCGGGTCTGGTGCTGCTGGACGAGCCGCTGGCGAACCTCGATTACAAGCTGCGCGAGGAACTGCGTGCCGAGATCCCCCGCATCTTCTCGGAGTCGGGCGCGATCTTCGTCTACGCCACGACCGAGCCGCACGAAGCGCTCCTTCTGGGCGGCAACTCGGCCTGCCTGTGGGAGGGGCGTGTCACACAGTTCGGGCCGACAACGGAGGTGTACCGCAAACCCGCCGATGCGATCACGGCGCGGGTCTTCTCGGATCCGCCCATGAACTTTCTGAACTTCACCAAGTCCGGCAGCGAGCTCAACATCGCGGACGGCACTGCGGCACCGGCCACCGGCCGTCTCGCCGATCTCCGCGATGGCACCTATCAGGCTGGCTTCCGGGCGAACCATCTTGCCATCCATGCCCCCGGAGAAAGCGCGCTGGGCTTCTCCTGCGCGGTGGACGGCACGGAAATCACGGGCTCGGAAAGCTATGTGCATCTCGAGCATGAAGGCGCGCGCTGGACGGCGTTGCTGCACGGGGTTCATGATCTTCAGGCGGGCACGCAGCAGCAGGTTTATGTCGCCCCGGAGCACATCTATGTCTTCGGGCAGGACGACCGCTTGGTCGCACCGGCGGCTTACGCGGAGGCGGCCTGAGCCATGGCGAAGATCACGCTGAGCGGCCTTGCGCACTCCTACAGTCCGAACCCTCGGGAGCGCCATGACTTCCAGATCAAGCCGACCATCGACCACGAGTGGGAGGATGGCGGGGCCTATGCGCTGCTCGGTCCCTCGGGCTGCGGCAAGACCACGCTTCTCAACATCATCTCCGGGCTGCTGGTCCCGAGCAAGGGCAAGATTTTCTTCGACGAGGCCGACATGACCGCGGCCCCGACCGCCGCGCGCAACATCGCTCAGGTGTTCCAGTTCCCGGTCGTCTACGACACGATGACGGTCTACGACAACCTCGCCTTTCCCCTGCGCAATCGCGGGGCGGATCAGAACTATATCGACAAGCGCGTGCGCGAGATCGCGACGATGACCGGGCTTGCCGCGGATCTGGACAAGCGGGCGCGCGGTTTGACGGCGGACGCAAAGCAGAAGATCTCGCTCGGGCGCGGCATGGTGCGGGAAGACGTGGCGGCGATCCTGTTCGACGAGCCGCTGACCGTGATCGACCCGCATATGAAGTGGGAGCTCCGGACACAGCTCAAGGCGCTCCACCGTCAGTTCGGCCACACGATGATCTACGTCACGCACGATCAGACCGAAGCGCTCAGCTTCGCCGACAAGGTGGTGGTGATGCTGGATGGCGAGGTGGTGCAGCTTGGGACGCCGCAGAGCCTGTTCGAGCGGCCCGAGCACACGTTTGTCGGCTACTTCATCGGCTCGCCCGGAATGAACGTGCTGCCGGCCCGAGTCGAAGGTGCGAGCGCCTGGGTGGGCAGCCACGAAATCGCGCTGGGCCGGCCGTTTCCCGAGACGTCCGGTGCCGTGTCGCTGGGCTGCCGGCCGGAGTTCACGCGCCTGGTCGCGCACGGTGGTCTGCCGGTCAGCATCACCCGCATCGAGGATGTCGGGCGACACAAGATCGTGCGGGCGGAACATGACGGCGCCGAGGTCAACGCCATTCTGCAGGAGGGTGCCGTTCTCGGCACGGACGAGACGCAGCTCAGCTTCGCACCCGAGGCCTGCCACATCTACAAGGACGGCTGGATCGTCGACAGCGCGGCACATGGCATGGGGGGCGGGCACTGATGGAGAAGACCCTCAACCAACGCGCCTGGTGGATGGTGCTGCCGGTTTTGATCATCGTCGCGATGAACGCGGTGATCCCGCTCATGACGGTGGTGAACTACTCGGTTCAGGAAACATTCGGCGACAACGTCTTTTTCTTCGAAGGGCCGCGATGGTTCCGCGAGGTTCTGGCCTCCGAGCGGTTCCACGATTCGCTCGTGCGCCAGTTCAGCTTCACCTTCCTGATCCTGGCCATCGAAGTGCCGTTGGGTGTGGCGATTGCCCTGAGCATGCCGAAGTCGGGGATCTGGGCGTCGGTGTGCCTTGTGCTGATGGCGTTGCCGCTGCTGATCCCCTGGAACGTCGTCGGTGCGATGTGGAACATCTATGCGCTGCCCGACATCGGTCTGCTGGGCTATACGCTGAATGCGATCGGGATCAACTTCGACTACACGCAGCAGCCCGTTTCGGCCTGGTTCACCATCGTGCTGATGGATGTCTGGCACTGGACCTCGCTTGTCGTGCTGCTGGCCTATGCGGGACTGCAGTCGATCGACGAGAACTACTACCGGGCCGCACAGATCGACGGGGCGAGCCGCTGGGCGGTGTTTCGCTACATCCAGCTGCCGAAAATGAAGCGTGTCCTGACGATTGCCATCCTGCTGAGGTTCATGGACAGCTTCATGATCTACACGGAGCCGTTTGTGCTGACCGGCGGCGGGCCGGGCAATTCAACGACCCTCCTGTCGATCGACCTGGTGAAGGCAGCGCTTGGCGAGTTTAACCTCGGGGTCGCGGCGGCGATGAGCATCATCTACTTCCTGATGACGCTGCTGGTCTGCTGGCTCTTCTACACGCTGACCATGCAGGGAGAGAAGGAATGAGCCAGGAGCCCGTCCGGGGCCGCGCGCTCCCTTGTGAGGCCGCGCCCATTGGTACCGTCGGGATGTCCCACCCGCCCGCGCGCGGCCCCTCTGGCGACGGGAGGTGCCGGGCATGAGGCTTCGCTGGCTGGTTCCAACGCTCTACATCATCTTCCTGATGCTGCCGATCTACTGGCTCATCAACATGTCCTTCAAGACGACGAACGAGATTCTGGGCGGCTTCTCGATGTTCCCGGCGGATTTCACCACCGAGAGCTATGTCAAGATCCTGACGGACCCGAGCTGGTACAACGGGTACATCAACTCGATCATCTATGTGGTCCTGAACACGGTCATCTCCGTCAGCTTCGCCTTGCCGGCGGCCTACGCCTTCTCCCGCTACCGCTTCCTCGGGGACAAGCACCTGTTCTTCTGGCTCTTGACCAACCGCATGGCGCCGCCGGCGGTCTTCGCGCTGCCGTTCCTGCAGCTCTACTCCTCGATGGGGCTCTTCGACACCACGCTGGCGGTGGCGCTGGCGCATTGTCTGTTCAACATTCCGCTGGCGGTCTGGATTCTCGAAGGCTTCATGTCCGGCGTTCCGAAGGAGATCGACGAGACCGCCTATATCGACGGCTATTCCTTCCCGCGCTTCTTCACCAAGATCTTCATGCCGCTGATCGCAAGCGGCATCGGGGTGACCGCGTTTTTCTGTTTCATGTTCTCCTGGGTCGAGATGCTGCTTGCGAAGTCGCTGACGTCGGTCGCGGCAAAGCCGATCGCCGCGGTGATGACCAAGACCTCTTCGACGAGCGGATACGAGCTCGGGCTCTTGGCCGCCGCGGGCGTACTGACGATCATTCCCGGTGCGATCGTGATCTGGTTTGTGCGCAACTACATCGCCAAGGGCTTCGCCATGGGGAGGGTGTGATGCCAGCGGTGCAGACGCTCACCCCGCCCGGCACCGTGACGCCGATCGGGCCATACAACCATATCGCCATCGTGGGCGACTGGATCACGATCGGCGGGGTTGCGGGCTTCGACCCCGAGACAGGCCAGCTCGCGGGGCCGGATGTGGCCAGTCAGACCAGACGGATCCTGCGTTCCTTCTCGGACATGCTGTCGTCGGTCGGCTCGGATCTGGCGCACGCCGTCCACGTCAACATCTTCATGAAGGACATGGCCGAGTTCGACGCCATGAATGCAGCCTATGCCGAGGCGCTTGGCGCACACCGTCCGGCGCGCACGGCATTCGAGGTTGCAAATCTGCCGAAGCCGGGCCTCAGGCTGACGATGAACCTGACCGCGGTGAAGGCGGGTTGAGGGAGACGGATTATGGAGCTCTGGTGGCTGCCTTGGAACTGGAACCTCTCGTGGATGGCGTGGACCTGGCACACAGCCGTCTTCTTCACCGTCATCGCCGCGATGCTGGTCGGCATGACGGTCTGGGAGATGGCACGCCCTGGCGGCAATCCGCGCACGCCCGGGATTCTGGGCATCGACACGACCCGGGGCGACAGGCTCTTCATTTCGCTTCTGAGTGCTGCGTATATCCATCTCGCCTGGCTTGCGATCACGCCGGCACCACTCTGGTGGGCGACAATCCTATCGGGCGTCCTGGCCCTTGCGATCTTTCGCTGGGTCTGAGGGCGCACCGTGAACCGGCCCTAAGGGCCATAACCTCAAGGGAGGAAACCACGTGAGAAATCGATTGTTGGCATCCGTTGCCGCTGTCGGGCTGATGTTGGGGGCAAATCATGCCTTTGCCGATATGGCCGCGGCGGAAAAATGGATCGATGAGGAGTTCCAGCCCTCGGTGTTGTCGCGCGATGAGCAGGTTGCCGAGATGCAATGGTTCATTGATGCGGCCGCGCCCTATGCGGGCATGGAGATCAACGTTCTGTCGGAGACCATCCCGACGCACACCTACGAATCCGAAACGCTGACCAAGGCGTTCGAGGAGATCACCGGCATCAAGGTGAACCACCAGCTGCTCGGCGAGGGCGAGGTGGTGCAGGCGGTCCAGACACAGATGCAGACCAGCCGGAACCTCTATGACGGCTACATCAACGACTCGGACCTGATCGGCACGCACTCGCGCCTGCAGCTGGCCTACAACCTCTCGGACCAGATGGCGGGCGACTGGGCGGCGACGACGAACCCGGGGCTCGATCTCGAAGACTTCATGGGGATCACCTTCACCACGGGCCCGGACGGCAAGCTCTACCAGCTGCCCGACCAGCAGTTCGCGAACCTCTACTGGTTCCGGAAGGACTGGTTCGACAAGCCCGAGCTTCAGGCCCAGTTCAAGGAGATCTACGGCTACGATCTCGGTGTGCCGGTCAACTGGTCGGCCTATGAGGACATCGCCGAGTTCTTCTCGGTGCACGTCAAGGAGATCGACGGCGTCACGGTCTATGGCCACATGGACTACGGCAAGCGCGCGCCTGATCTGGGCTGGCGCATGACGGATGCCTGGCTCTCGATGGCGGGCGCCGGCTCGAAGGGTGAGCCGAACGGCGTGCCGATCGATGAGTGGGGCATCCGCATGGACGCGGGCTCGTGCAACCCGAGCGGTGCGTCGGTGAGCCGTGGTGGTGGTGCCAACGGCCCGGCGGCGGTCTATGCGATCCGCAAATGGGACGAGTGGCTTCGCCAGTACGCGCCTCCGGGGGCTGCGAGCTATGACTTCTATCAGTCGCTGCCGGCGCTCAGCCAGGGCAACGTGGCCCAGCAGATCTTCTGGTACACGGCCTTCACCGCCTCGATGGTGGCGCCGAAGTCGGACGGCAACAACACCGTCGACGACAGCGGTGCACCGCTCTGGCGGATGGCGCCCAGCCCGCACGGTCCCTACTGGGAAGACGGCCAGAAGGTGGGCTACCAGGACGCGGGTTCCTGGACGTTCCTGAAGTCGACCCCCTCGGATCGGGCCCAGGCGGCATGGCTCTATGCCCAGTTCGTGGTCTCGAAGACGGTCGACGTGAAGAAGTCGGACGTGGGGCTCACCTTCATCCGCGACAGCACCGTGCGTCACCAGCACTTCACGGACCGGGCACCGAAGCTCGGCGGGCTGATCGAGTTCTACCGCTCGCCGGACCGGGTGCGCTGGTCGCCCACGGGCATCAACGTGCCGGACTATCCGAAGCTCGCACAGCTCTGGTGGCAGCAGATCGGTGACGTGAACTCGGGTGCGTTCACACCGCAGGAAGCCATGGATCGCCTCGCCGGCGAGATGGACACCATCATGGCCCGGATGCAGGCGGCCGATGAGCAGGCCAATGTCTACGGCGGTTGCGGTCCGCGCCTGAACGAGGAGAAGGACCCCTCCGAGTGGCTCGGCAAGCCGGACGGCCCGAAAGCCAAGCTCGAGAACGAAAAGCCTCAGGGCGAGACCATCGCCTATGAGGAAATCATCAAGCGCTGGCAGTAAGCCGGTCTGGCCAAGACAATGCCGGGGCCTTCGGGCCCCGGCTGCGCGCCTCGGCGGAACCGGGTGCCACTCTCGAGGACCGGTACCCCGCAGTGCCTCGCTCTCAGGGTGACTTGCCGAGCATGGCGAGAGCCGCCCTCGAAGATTGCGGGCACCAATTGAAACCATAGACAGAACCGATTGGGCATCTCCGGTCCGAGCAGAGAATCTCCTCCGGCTGCTGCGACGCAGTCTCGAAATCGAGGAGATAGCGAACGGCTTCGATCACCCGTATTGGGTCAGTTGCACTGACAGCACTTCTGCTGGGCGCTCCGGTGTCGGCGTTCTCACGGGACATCAACCGTGCGAGCTTCAACGACGACGGCTCTGTCAACATGCCGGAGAACTGGCGCGAGTGGGTCTGCGTCGGAGCCCCGCTTGCGCCCAATGCTCTGAACGACGGCGAGGCCGCGTTCCTAGAGTACCACAACATCTATATCGAGCCGTCGGCCTATGAGCACTGGAAGGCGTCCGGTACCTGGGCTGGCGGGACGCAGTTCGCCGAGGAACTGACCTGTATCCGCAAGGGCGCCGGTTGCGAGGATGCCACCGGCGCCTGCTACGAAAGCTCCGGTCTGGGGTACTTCAGCGCGAGTTTTCGGGCCTTGAGCCGAAGGTGAAGGACGCCGACCGTTTCGCCGAAGTGCCTGGCAACTGGGCGTAATTCAGCTTCGGCCACCAGCGCCCGCCAGACAACGCCACAGCCACCGCGTTCCCGACAGAGAACTACGATGCTTGCCATGAGAGCAGTGCCGAGACCGACTTTGTGTTCACGCAATCCTACCCCGTGCTGCGTGCCTCGAAGCCGGAGTGAGGCGGATGCGCAGACGTCTTGCGGGAGCCTTGCTCGGAGTTGCAATTGCATCCCCGTGCATCGGAGAGGAAACCCCGGATCGGTTTGCCGCTGCGGTTGATTCGTACGGCGCGATCCGGGTGCCTGATGTCGACTTCCGCATGGCGTGGACGCTTATGGGCGCCTGGATTGTCGGCGGCGGTGACGAAGTCGATGACGTCCAGGGTGCTGCGGGCATTCATGCAACCTACGCCCAGCCAGAAGCCGTTGCCGTCTTTCGGGTGACTGGCCGCTTTCCGAACGGAACCGGTCTCGTGAAGGAATTGCGCGGGGCGGGGACACAATCCATGACAACCGGCGTGGTCAGCCATGCGACCGATGACGAGGGCTGGTTTGTCAGGGTGAGAGACGCCACCGGGCGCTTTGCCGCCGGACCGAACGGCAAGCTCTGGGATTGGGCCTACTTCACCACGGACGAACCGGGCAAGACGACCACCACGGACCATGCCGAGGAGTGCCTGGCCTGCCATGTGTCGGCGAAGGACACCGACTGGATCTACACGTGGGGCTATCCGGTCCTTCAGGGCGCGCCCCCGACAGGGTGACCATGCGGCGCTCTTCCAGGGCGCTCGCCTCTCTGGCGGGGATGATGCACGTGGCTGTCGATCCTTGGTCAACATGCCGGGACGTGGCATCGCGTTCGGTGCGGGCGGCCAGAGGACAGGGAGCCGCCCGGGCCGTCCCTTTCCCGGGTTTCGTACCATCCCCGGGACATAGTTGACCTTGGCAGCGCAAGACCCCAGATCGCCGCTGCCCCGTTCAAGGCGCACCTTGTGGCTCTGATCCTCCCGACAAGGCGAGGAAGCCACCGGGTGTGATGAACTCTGCACCGTTGCGCGGGGTTCCGGTGGGCTTGGAGGCGACGAATGCATCGGTGGGCAGGATCCCCTGAATCCGCTCGGGGCATGGAGCAATTCAACCAAGGCCGGTTCAAGCCTCAACGCGTGCAATCTGACCGGACAAGAGATCGGACCGCTCCCGCCCAAGGGGCATCTGTTCGTCTGGACGACGCTCGCTCGCGTGCTGGCTTCGCCGAGAGATTGCGCGGCGTGCTGCGCACAGGATCGCCGACAGTCAAAACAATGGTCCGATGCCCACATGACGATGCCGCGCGATTTCGGCACTTCGCGGAGATCGGAGCCGACATCCTGTTCGAGATGGGCCCGGACCTGAGGTTTACCTGGGTGCAAGTTCCGAACGGAAACCTGCAAAAGCCGCCTTCGGAAATTCTGGGGCGCACGCGCTGGGAAGTTCTCGAGCTGGACCCGGCTTCAATCCCGGAGCTGCGCGCTCATCAGGCCGATCAGGAGGCTGGCCGACCCGACCGGAACGTCGATCTGAAGGCCACGTATCCGGAACGGGGCACGCGCACCTGGCGGCGGGTGAGCGCCGACCCTTTGATGGATGACGCCACTTCGCCGGATGCCGCGGTATCGTGCGAGATGTCACCGCCGAACGCGAAGCGCACGAGTTGCGCCACGACGTCGACGCGCGGTTCGATGCATTCGCCGATGCAAGCGCCGAAATTCTCGTCGAACTGGATGCAGAGTTCCGGTTCACCACGTTGAAGGTGCCGGACAGCATGGACCCGGACTTCGCAGACTCGCTTCTGGGGCTGCGGCGCTGGGAACTCAAGGCGCCCGGCCGCTCGGAACCCGCTGGCAGCGCCACATCGCCGATCATCGGGCCCATCGTCCCTATCGCGATTGCGAGTTTCACCTCAGCCGTCCCGATCGGAGGATATTGGTCTGGTTGCGCGTCTCGACCTTTCCGATTTTCTCGAAGGCGGGGACCGGTTCCGAAACTTCGCGGAAGTCGCGACTGATATCCTTTGGGAGACCGATGCCGATCTGCGGGTCAGGTGGGTAAAGTCCGACAAGGGCAGGCGCTCGTTCCGAGCGAAGAGATGATCGGCAAGACCCGATGGGAGGCCGTCGGGATCAACCCCGATGAGACCGCCGACTGGGGACGCCACCGTGACGACATGCAAGCGCGACGGCAGTTTTGGAACTCTGTCTTCGAGGGTCTTTTGCGCGATGGCATGCCGACAAGGTGGCGCTCAAACGGAGTGCCTTGCTTCGACGACGCAGGCGCACTCGCGGGCTCTCACGGCTCGACGAGCGAGATCACGACGGAAAAGGAAGCCAACCTCAAGCTGGAACTCAGCGAGGTCCGCGGCATTGTCCGATTTCGCTCGCCGCGCCAAAGCGCATGACTTCAGATCAGATGCGTCTGAGCCTCGCGCCGAACTCTCGCGACGACGTCTCTCTCCCATCGAGCTGGCGTCGCAAGTCACCTGACCGGTGATCGCGTGCGATGTTCGGCAGCATGTCCAGCAATCCAGCCCGGCCCAGAACGATTTCGCATACGGTCTGAGCCCGGTTGATCGACGGCGATGCTCCCAGGTCCTCGGCGATCCCTGCGCAGAAACACGAGACCGGTGCGGCTGCTCCTGACACAGGTTGTCAGCAGTCGCCGTTCAAACTCCGAAAGGATCAACAGGGAGATCGGGAGATGACTGTGCTCGAGAACTACAAGTCGAAGTCTGGCAGGCTGGTTGCCGTGTGGCGGCTCGAGATCAACACGCGCCCCGATGACGCGGAGCGCCTGCTGGACGCCATCATGAGCGTGCATCCTCTCGTGGTCGGGCGCTATCAGCGCAATGCCACGGTCACCGCTGTCGGCGCCGAGACAGGACGGCCCGGAGAGCAGTCCGTCACCAGAATTCACCAGGCCGATTTCGAGGCAGATGGCACCGAGGTGTATCCGTCCGTCGAGCTGAAGGTGTCGTTTGAACGAGACATCGTTGTCCTTGAGAAAATCATGGACGCCGTTCTCCACGCTCATCAGTACGAGGAACCGATCATCCACCTCACCGAGGCATGGGCAAGTCGTGCCCTCTACAATCCCCAAAACGACAACCCGAACCGTTGGTGGAATGACGGACGCGGCACGCCCGAGATGGTGACGTTCGGCACGGGTCAGCCCGCGCGGGCATCGGGATGACCGGCTGAGTTTCGCACGGGTCTGCGGCGTGGTTTGGGAGTCGAGGTTTCGCTGCCGCCGCCGTGTTCTCTGAACTGCGCTGAGGCCGGCATGCGCCAGGGTCGGGCGGGCGCAGACCGGGTGTGCCGGAGAAAGCGCAAAACGAAACAGGAAGACCCGTTCCCGGGGCGCGGGCACTGGATGTTGCGGCGGAGTTTGGGCACTCTCCCCTGAGGCCCGAGTCCCGCCCACTGACCCAACGGAGTAGTGCCATCATGACCACCGAAGACGCCTGGGCTGCGGTCGAGGCCCATGCCGTCCGGCTGCGCGATGCCCATCTGCGCGACTTGTTCGCGAGCGATCCTGCGCGTGCCAGCACATTGTCGGCAGACTGCAGCGGCCTGCACATTGATTTCTCGAAGGAACGGCTGGACGCGCAAGCGCTGGATGCGCTGATCTTCCTGGCCCGCGCCGCCGGGGTCGAGACGATGCGCGATGCCATGGTTGCGGGCGCGCCCATCAACCTGACCGAGGGCCGCGCCGTGCTGCACATGGCATTGCGCGATGGGGCAGGCAAGCGCGTGCTGGTGGACGGTGCTGACGTGATGCCCGAGGTGCACCGCGTGCGCGACGCCATGCTGGAATTTGCCGATGATCTGCGAAGCGGCAGGTACGCCACCCCCGACGGCTCGTTCACCGATGTGGTGAACATCGGCATCGGAGGCTCGGACCTGGGCCCGGCGATGGCCGTCGAGGCGCTGATGCCGCATGCGAACGGGCCTCGGGTGCATTTCGTCTCGAACGTCGACGGCGCACATCTGGACCGGGTGCTGGCCGGGCTCGATGCGCGCCGGACACTGGTGATCATTGCCTCGAAGACTTTCACGACGCTCGAGACCATGACGAATGCGCATTCGGCGCGGGCCTGGCTCGAGGCGGCTGTCGGTGAGCGGGCGGGCGCGCACCTGGCGGCATGTTCAACCAACCTCGAAGCCACGCGGGCGTTCGGGATCGATGATGCGCGCGTCTTCGGGTTCTGGGACTGGGTGGGCGGGCGCTACTCCATCTGGTCGGCGATCGGGTTGCCGGTTGCCCTCGCGATCGGCGGACAGGCGTTCCGCGCCTTTCTCGAGGGCGCGGCCGAGATCGACCGGCATTTCCGCGAGGCCCCGCTGGCCGAGAACCTGCCCGTGCTGCTGGCCCTGATCGGGGTCTGGCGGCGCAATGCCATGGGTTGGCCGAGCGCGGGTCTGATGCCCTACGACCAGCGGCTGTCGCGGTTCCCGGCCTATGTCCAGCAGCTCGACATGGAATCGAATGGCAAGGGCGTGCAGCGCGACGGCACCCCGGTTGCACGCGCGTCCGGGCCCATCGTCTGGGGCGAGCCGGGGACGAACTCGCAGCACTCGTTCTTCCAGCTGATCCACCAGGGAACAGACATCGTGCCGGTGGACTTCATCCTGGCCGCTGAACCCGATCACCAGCTTGCGGGGCACCACGAAAAGCTCGTCGCGAATGCGCTGGCGCAGGCGAGCGCTCTGGCGTTCGGGCGTTCCGAGGCCGAGGTTCGTGAGGAGATGGCCGCCAAGGGCGCGCACGCCGACGAGATCGACCGATTGGCCCCGCACCGCACCTTCCCCGGCAACCGGCCGTCGACGATGATGCTGTTCCGGCGTCTCGATCCTGCCATGCTTGGCCGTCTGATCGCGCTTTTCGAGCACAAGGTGTTTGTGCAGGGCGTGATCTGGAACGTGAACTCGTTTGATCAGTGGGGCGTCGAACTGGGCAAGGTCCTCGCCGGAGACTTGCTGCCCGCGGTGGAGGGCACGGGCATGCCGGAGGGGGCGGATGCGTCGACCGCGGCGCTGCTCGCACGCTACCACGCGCTGCGCGAGGGCTAGGTTCCGGTCTCGGCGGCATCCTGACTTTGGCTGCCGATCAAAGCCAGGACGCCTGCGGCAACGATCATCGCCATGCCCGCGGCCTGGAGTGTCTCGACCTGCGCGCCCCAGAGCATCCACGAGAAGAGCGTGGCCCAGAAGAGGAAACTGAAGTCGAACAGTGCTGCATAGGTCGAGGCAGCGCTCTGGTAGCCGATGACCAGAAAGACCACACCGCCGACGGCACCGACTCCCATGCAGAAAATGAGCAGCAGGTCCGAGAGGTGCGGTGTCTGCCACCCCATCGTTGCGAAACCCGATCCCTCGAGCCCGCCGAGCGCGGCGCCGATCACGGGCATGAACGCCATCCCGATGGCGCCGAGCACCAGAAACCCCACGAGGTTCCAGAACGCCAGCGCCGATGTGGTCTCGTTGCGGCAGTAGCGCCGCGTCCAGATCACGTTGAGCGCGTAGCTCGCTCCTCCGAGCGCCGGCGCAATGGCGAGTACGCTGACCGGTGCCTTGCCGATGCCCAGGACCAGGCACACGCCTGCGAACCCAAGAATGGCTGCGAGGATGCGTCTCGGGCCCAGTCGTTCGCCAAAGAAGACCACCGAGAACACCATGACGAACACCGGCGACGTGAACAGCCCCGCCGCTGCCATCGACACGCCCACCACCGGGATGGCAGCAAAATACAACAGCAGTGCCAGCACCGAGAAGGTCACCCGGGCCGCCACCGCAGCCGAGCGGGTGGTGCGCAGCAGTCGCCCGTGTCCCAGCACGAGGTAGGCCGCAGCCATCAGTGGCACCACCAGAGCCGAGCGCGTGGCGAGGTATTGCCACACACCCATCCGTTCGGCGATCAGGATCACGAAGTTGTCGGCGAATGCAAAGATCAGCATGCCGGTCGTGATCGATAGCGGTGCGATCAGGCTCTGGCGCATCCGACCCTCCTCGCAACCTCCTAGATGCCGGCTGTCACCTCTGCAAGAACACTTCACAGGACGGGGCAAGATGCTAGGTTTCCGGAACAAAAGACAGGGAGGCACCCATGCAGGGACTGATGCAGGACTGGCCGCTGCGGGTGTCGCGGATCATTGATCACGCGGCGCGCTATCATGCCAACCGGCCCATCGTGTCGCGATCGGTGGAAGGAGAGATCACCCACGCCACGTGGGCCGAGATACGCACACAGGCGCTGAAGCTGTCGCAGGCGCTCGTGCATCTCGGTGCGAAGCGCGGCGACATGATCGGTGCGATGGCCTGGAACACGGCCCGCCATCTGGAAGTGTGGTACGGCGTGCCGGGCGCCGGGGGTGTCCTGCACTCGCTCAATCCGCGGCTGTCGGCCGAGCAACTGGTCTACATCATCACCCATGCCGAAGATCGATGGATTTTCTGCGACCTCGATCTCGTGCCGATCCTCGAGGGCATCGCCGACCAGCTGACCTGTGTCGAAGGCTATATCGTCATGACCGATCGGGCGCACATGCCTGAGACGCGGTTGCCCAATGTGCACTGCTATGCCGAGCTGGTTGCCGAACAGGATGGTGACTTTGCGTGGGTCGAGGGCGAAGAGACCGATGCCTGCGGCGTCTGCTTCACCTCGGGGACGACCGGAAACCCGAAGGGCGTGGTCTACTCGCACCGCTCGAATGTTCTGCATGCCATGGTCATGGTCCAGCCCGACATGCTGGCCCTGTCGTCGAACGATGTGCTGATGCCGGTTGTGCCGCTGTTCCATGCCAACGGGTGGTCGACCGGGTTCGGCGGGCCGCTGTCAGGATCGGCGATGGTGATGCCGGGGCGTCATCTGGACCCGGCGAGCCTCTACGAGATGCTGGGCCACGGCGTCACGATCACCGCGGCGGTGCCCACTGTGTGGCTGCCGCTGCTCAAGCATCTGAGGGACACCGGGCAGGAACTGCCGTCCCTGAACCGGGTCGTGATCGGCGGCTCGTCCTGTCCGCGCGCGGTGATCGAGGCGTTCCAGGAGATCTACGGCGTTCAGGTCCTGCATGCGTGGGGGATGACCGAGACCTCGCCGTTGGGCACGATTTGCTCGTTCAAGCCGGAGGTGGCCGGACTCGCGGCGTCGGAGCGCTTGGACGTGCAGGAGAAGGTGGGCCACCCGCCCTTCAGCATCGATCTCGAGCTGCGCGACGATGACGACAACGAGTTGCCCTGGGACGGCGTCACGCAGGGGCGCCTGCTGATCACCGGGCCCGGCGTCGTGAAGCGCTATCTCAAGCAGGACGCGGATGCGGTGGATGCCGCCGACTGGTTCGACACCGGCGATGCGGCGACCATCGATGCCAACGGGTATGTGCGGATCACCGACCGCTTCAAGGACGTGATCAAATCGGGTGGAGAGTGGATCAGCTCGATCGAGCTTGAGAACGCGGCGTTGAAACATCCGGATGTCTTCGAGGCGGCCGCGGTCGGCATTCCGCACCCGAAATGGGACGAACGCCCGGTGCTCTTGGTGGTGCGCCAGCCTGGCAAGACGCCGGAGCCGGACGCGATTGTCGACCTGCTGCGCCCGCATTTCGCCAAATGGCAGTTGCCGGACGATGTTGTCTTCGTCGAAGACATCCCGCACACCGCAACAGGCAAGATCTCGAAGCTCAAGATCCGTCAGATGCTGGATGCCGAGGGCTATCAACTTCCGGAGTTCCGGTGATCGATGAGAGCGACAGCACACCGGGCGATGCCCATTCGTTGATCATCGAGGCGATCGATCGCGGTGACTTCGCACCCGGGCAGCGGCTTGTTGAAACGGAACTGGCCGAACGGCTCGGGGTCTCGCGAACCCCTGTGCGCGAAGCGCTGCAGCGTCTCGAGGCACAGGGGCTGGTCACGCGTGAGGGGCGAAGCCTGCGGATCGCCTCGCTGGATCACGATCAGCTGGGGGAGCTCTACGAGGTGCGCGGGGTCGTCGAGGGATTGGCGGCGCGGCTCGCCGCACGGCACGCGGCCCCGGAAGAGATCGTCGTGCTGCGGGAAATGGTCGACGCAGACCGGGCACTGCTGGGCGATGCGCTGGCCCTGAGCCAGGCCAACCGGCGCTTTCATCGCCAGCTCCACCGCGCCTCGCACAACCGCTATCTCAGCGAAATGCTGATCGGCATGCGTCGCTCGGTGGCGCTGCTGTCCCCCACGGTGCTCGGCCGGCCGGGACGCGGTGAGGAGGCCCTCGCCGAGCACGATGCGATTGTGTCGGCGATCGAGGCGCGGGACCCGGACGCGGCGCAGGCCGCGGCCGAGCGCCATATCTCGAACGCCTACACGACGCGGCTCAAACTCGACGCCCTCGGTTGACGGCTACTCGGAGATCAGCCGTGCCTCGACCCGCCGGTTGCGCGGATCCCTCGGGTTGTCGACCAGCGGCTTGAGCTCGCCAAATCCTTGTGGCTTCAGGCGGCGCTGGTCGACCCCGCGTGCTGTGAGGTACCGCACAACCGCGGCAGCACGCCGGTTCGCAAGATCGAGATTGTAGTCCGCGGAGCCTGTCGCGTCCGTGTGCCCCTCGACCAAGAACCGAGAGTCATTCAGACTGGGCGCGTCGAGCGCCTTCACGAACTCTTCGAGGTTGCGTTTCGCCTCCGGCGTCAATCGATCCGAATTCAGCTCGAACGTGATCAGCAGGTCGTATCCCGCCGTTGTGACGGGCGCCGTTGCTGTGGTGGCCGTCGTGCCAACGGTGGTGCCCGTCGTGCCAACGGTGGTGGCAGAGCCCGCGGTCGACCCGGCGCTGCTTCCGGTTGCCGGCAGAACGCCGGTCTCGGAATTCGGGTCGCCAAAGCCGCTTGGCCCGACAAAGACGGCGCGCGTGCCGTCTTCGTCCTGTGTGTCCTGAGCATCGAGGTCGATGTCGAGACCGCCGCGTGTCCGTCCACCGGCAATCTGCTTTTGCTCCTCGAAGTGCTTGATGATGTCCGCTGCACGCACTCCGGTCTGTGCTCCGGCGGTCGGCGCGGCGAGAAGAATGCAGGCGACAAGCCCGCTTGCAATGTGCAGTGTTTTCAAATCCATGATCTTACCAAGCCTCTTAACCCTGTGCACACATATGGGAGCCGCGCCCGGTCCGGTCAACATGGCGAGCCGCCAAGAAGGCGACACACTCGAACCGGCGACCCCGTTATGGCAGTATACCATGCGATCGTGACAACTGACCTCGAATGATGCGCACCAAACATCCTTTGCTCTGCATACTCGCCGGCTTTGCAGGGTTGTGTGGCGTCTCTGTGGCATTGGCGCAACAATCAGATGCAGGATCGACACAAGAGAAAGTGGAGACCCCGGCTGAAGCGCAACCTTCGGGTCCTTTGGCCAAAGCTCTCTTCGGCGCCCACGACACCCCGACAACCAGTGATCCGGCATCTCTGGGAGCTTATGCACGCGGATGTCTGGCAGGCGGGCGTCCATTGAGCGAAACGGCGCCGGGCTGGCAGGCGATGCGATTGCGGCGCAATCGGTTTTGGGGTCATCCGGACATGATCTCGTTCATCGAGCGGCTGTCGTTCAAGGCGCGCGAGACCGGCTGGCCGAGGCTTTACGTCGGCGATATCAGCCAGCCGCGGGGCGGACCGATGCGATCGGGCCATCGCTCGCACCAGATCGGACTGGATGCGGATATCTGGCTGCGCATCCCTGACTGGAAGGATCTCAGCGCTCAGGATCGCGAGTCGATTTCCTCCCACGTGGTCGTGGCGGCGGACGGCATTTCGATGAACGAGCACTGGACGCCGTCCCATCACGATGTTCTCAGGGCGGCCGCCGAGGATGAGGCTGTCGCGCGCGTGTTCGTCAACCCCGCGATCAAGCGCGCGCTCTGTGAAGGCGAGCGCGATGCGAACGGCGCGATCGACGCGCCTTGGCTGCGGAAGATCCGTCCATGGAAGGGGCACAATGCCCACTTCCATGTGCGCCTGCATTGTCCGCCCGGCGCCCCGATCTGCCGCGAACAGGAACCCCCGCCGCCGGGGGACGGGTGCGGTGCGGAACTGGCCGCGTGGTTTCCGAAGGGCAAGAAGGTGGCCGACGTGCCCAGCGGGAAAACCTCGGAGGAGGCGACTTTGCCCGTCGTGCCGACCCGCTCGGTGAGGCGTGAACTGGTGCTGGCCGATCTGCCCAAGGCCTGCCAGGCAGTGCTGACAGATGATGGTGCGGCATTGGCCGATCTTGCCGCGCTTGGGATCGGCGCGGGCGCTGTGAACGCGGCACCCCTGTTCTTCGAGGACGCCGTTCACGCCCACAACGGGTTCATCGGCACAGACTACTACTGGACGCCGCCGATTGATCTGAACGCCGCGGAACAACGTCAGGTGTCGCTCGAAATCGAGGGTGACCTGCCGCCCGGGCTTGAGTTCGTCGACCGTGGCGACGGCGCGGCGTTGGTCCGCGGCACGCCGCAAGCGGAGGGCGTCTACATTTTCGATCTGGTCGCCGACCGGCGCGGAGAGGATCAGGGACGGCTCACCGTCTCGCTTGCAATCGATGCGCTCAACATTCAGGCGGGCCAGCCGACCGAAGAGCTGAGCCGCGAGAAGTCGCTCGCCTACCAGATCGAGGACTTCATGGCGAACTTCTCGGGCGACGAGTGTTTCTACGCAAACCCGGTACGGATCGCCGCCAACAGCTCCGATGTCGAGGCTTTCTCGGACCGGCCTGCGCCGTTCTTCACCTTCGATGACGCGTTCAAGGCGGCGATCGGATTCGAGGCCCGCATCGGTGGGCGGCTGGTTGCGCCCGCCCAGTGCGAAGCCGTGCGCTTCGTGCGCGCCTTTCGCCACAATGGCGAGGGCAAGCCCGTCATCACCATGGACACTGTCGTACTTGCGGAAGAGAGCCCTGTGTCCGGTCGGATCACCGGCGAGGCGGTGCGCTACATCACGTTGTTGCTGGTCAAGCCCTCGGGGCGGATCATCGACCTCTCCGACTATCTCGAGCGGCGTGGCGACACGCTTTTCTTCAACCTCATCGTTCCGGGCAAGGGGCCGATGCTTCTGGTGGCCGTGGACACGTCTTTCCCGCTGGTGCGGACTGATTTCCTGACTGCGGGGCAGGTCGACGGCATTCTGGAGAATCTGCGCAGCGGCAACACTTCGCGCCACTATGACATGAAGACCTCGCTGGGCTATTTCGTCCTGCAATGACCTATCGCCCGGTGGAGGCGACGGTTCGAAACGCACGTATCAGAGGCCCCTCGGCGCGGGCGTGCAGCCAGACCAGGGCTTCCTGCATGACCTCGCTGCAGTCCGAGATCGGGATCGGGACGAGCCTGCGGTCCTCGCCGAATTCCGCCTCCGAGACGATGCCGATGCCCGCACCTGCGGCCACCAGCTCTCGGACCGCCTCGCGACCCGTCGCAACCAGATCGATGGCGGGTGTGAGGTCCGCCTCGGCGAAGGCGCGTTCGATGCCCTGACGGGTCTTCGAGCCCATTTCGCGCATCACCAGCGGGGCGGCTTCCAGCTCAGCGAGCGTAACGGTTTCGCGCTCCGCAAACGGGTGTCCTCGCGCTGCAAAGGCGATCAGCGGCGACGCCCCGAGGTGCAGCACGTCGACATCGCTGGTCTCGGGGATGGCTCCGAGCACGCCAATGTCCGCCTCATAGGCCTGAAGGCGCGCCAGAACGTCGGCGGAGTTTCCGGTCGCAAGCGTCACCTGCACGCGCGGGTACTGGGCACGGAAGCGACCGAGCGCCGGCAGCACATGAAACGCGGAATCGGCGATGATCCTGAGCGTGCCGTGGCTGAGCGCAAGCGTCTCGGCAAGAAACGCACCGGCATCGGCCTCCGCCTCGAACAGGCGCCGGGTGATCGCGAGCAAATGCGTGCCCCGCTCGGTGAGGCTCACGCGCTTCCGCCGTCGGTCGAAGAGCAGAACATCGTAGTGTTCCTCGAGCTTTCGGACCTGCTCGGAGACGGCGGGCTGAGTCAGCCCCAAGACATCTGCGGCACGCGAAAACCCACCGCAAATGGCGACATGATGGAAGGCTTTGAGCTGGGTATGGCGCATGATCATTCCATAAATTTAACTAATGATAGCATTTAGAATATCGATTTTTCAAATGAACAGGCATTGCGCATGATGGACGTCCAATGCCGGAGGCCGCCATGCTCGAACGCGCAGAACACGCCCACATCGACGTCTCCGATCCCGAACTCGGAGAACCGTTTCTGCTCACCCCGGGGCCGTTGACGACGGCGTCCATCGTGAAGCGGGCAATGCTGCGGGACTGGGGATCCTGGGACGGCGACTTCCGGGAGATGACCGCAGCGCTCCGACGGGGCGTGCTCGAGATTGCGAACGGGGAGGGGCTCGACTGCGTGCCGCTTCAAGGGTCAGGCACTTTTGCGGTCGAGGCGATGCTGGGCAGCTTCATTCCAACGGATGCCAAGACCCTGGTGCTGGCGAACGGCGCCTACGGGCTGCGGATCGCCGAGAGCCTGCGCTATATGGGCCGCCGTCTGACGATGATCGACAAGGGCGACTACCTGCCGCCCAACGGGGCAGAGGTCGCCGCCGCGCTGCAGGCTGACCCGGCGCTCAGCCATGTGGTCGTCGTGCAGTGCGAGACGTCGTCCGGCATTCTCAATCCGGTCGCCGAGATTGCGGATGCGGTGCAGGCCCACGGCCGCAAGCTTTTGATCGATGCGATGAGCGCCTTCGGGGCGATCGATGTGAACTGCCGGTTCTCGGCACTCGTGTCGTCGGCCAACAAGTGCATCGAAGGCGTGCCCGGTTTCGGCTTCGTCGTCGCCCCCAAAGCGGAAATCGAAGCCGCCGCCGGCAACAGCCCCTCGCTGAGCCTCGATGTGCACGCGCAGTGGGCCTACATGGAAGCCACAGGACAGTGGCGCTTTACACCGCCCACCCATGCGGTTGCGGCGTTCCTCGAGGCGCTGTCGATGCATCGGGCCGAGGGTGGTGTTGCGGGTCGGCACACGCGCTACGCGGACAATCGGGATGCTCTGGTGACGGGGATGCGCGCACTCGGCTTCGAGACACTGCTCCCGGATCGCTGGCTTTCGCCCATCATCGTCACGTTCTTCGCGCCAGCGCACCCCGCCTTCTGCTTCGAACGCTTCTATGAGGCCATGAAAGCGCGCGGCTTCATCATTTATCCCGGCAAACTGACCGTGGTCGACAGCTTCCGTATCGGCTGCATCGGTCGTATGGATGCGGCTGTGATGCGCCGCGTGGTTGCGGCTGCGGGCGAGGCGTTGTCCGAGATGGGCGTGGATGACGCCGCACCGACCGCCGAAGCGCTTGCCGACCGCCAGAAGCTCAGCGCCTGATCAGAGGACCCAGCGATGAACATCCAGACACCCCTGCCGCTGACTGTAAACGGGCGGGACTATGCCCGGCCCTCGGTCCCGGCGATCGCGATCTGCCTCGACGGGTGCGAGCCGGCCTATCTCGACGAAGCGCGTGCTGCGGGCTTGATGCCGGCGCTCGAGCGGATCCTCGAACGCGGCACGGCACGCACGGCGCATTCCGTGATCCCGAGCTTCACCAACCCGAACAATCTCTCGATCGCCACCGGTCGTCCGCCGAGCGTGCACGGCATCTGCGGCAATTACCTCTATGATCCCGAGACAGGCGAAGAGGTGATGATGAACGACGTGCGCTTCCTGCGCGCGCCCACGGTGTTCTCGGCCTTTTACGCGGCAGGGCATCGTGTGGCCGTTGTCACCGCAAAGGACAAGCTCAGGGCCTTGCTGGGTCATGGACTCGCTTTCGACGAGGGCAGGGCGATCTGTTTTTCATCCGAGCGGGCGGATCGGACGACGATGACCGAGAACGGGGTCGATGACGCCTCGGCGTGGCTGGGACGCGGGGTGCCTGATGTCTACTCGGCCGAACTCTCGGAGTTCGTGTTCGCGGCCGGGGTCAGGCTGCTGGACACGTTCAAGCCCGATCTGATGTATCTCACCACGACCGACTACGTTCAGCACAAGCATGCACCGGGCGAGCCAGAGGCAAATGCATTCTATGCAATGTTCGACCGGTACCTGGCCGAGCTTGATGCCCGGGGCGCTGCAATCGTGATCACCGCCGATCACGGCATGAAGCCCAAGCATCTTGCCGACGGCACGCCCGCGGTGGTCTACGTGCAGGACCTGCTAGACGGGTGGCTGGGCACAGCCGCCGCCCGCGTCATCCTGCCGATCACGGACCCTTACGTCGTGCATCACGGCGCGCTTGGCTCGTTCGCGACGGCTTATCTGCCGGAGAACGCAGACCGCACGGACCTTCTGGCACGTCTTTCGTCCGTTGACGGCATCATCGAGGCCATCGGTCGCGACGAGGCGGTTGCCCGGTATGATCTGCCCGCCGACCGGATCGGCGACATCGTGTTGATTTCAGGCGAGAACATGACCCTCGGCACGTCGGAAAGCCGCCACGATCTCGCCGCGCTGTCCGAACCGCTGCGCTCTCACGGCGGGCTCACCGAACAGGCGGTGCCCTTCATCGTCAACCGCCCGATCGATCTGCCCGAGGCACCGGTCTTGCGCAACTATGACCTGCTCGAAGTGGCGACGAGGGCCGCCGCTCTCGTACCTGAAGGAGCCTGAGCCATGAACAAGGCTGATCTGCCTGTCCGCCACGAGCCGATGCGCATTGCCGGGCGGCGCGTCGAGGCCGACGGCGTCATCGAAGTCACGTATCCCTACACGGGCCAGGTGATCGGCACCGTGCCTGCGGGTCAGGCGCATCATGCGCGTGAGGCCTTCGAGATCGCGGCTGGCTATACGCCCGTGCTCACGCGGTATGAACGCCAGCAGATCCTGTTTCGCACGGCGGACGCTCTGATCGCGCGGCGCACCGAGATCGGGGAGTTGCTGACGCTGGAACTGGGCATCTCGCGCAAGGATTCGGACTATGAGGTCGGTCGGGCGTATGATGTCTTCACCCTGGCCGGCCAGCTCTGCATCCGGGACGACGGCGAGATGTTCTCGTGCGATCTCACGCCCCACGGCAAGGCGCGCAAGATTTTCACGGTGCGTGAGCCCCTGCGGACGATCTCGGCCATCACACCCTTCAATCATCCGCTGAACATGGTGGCGCACAAGGTGGCGCCCTCGATCGCCACCAACAATTGCATGGTCTGCAAGCAAACCGAACTCACGCCGCTCACGGCCCTTGTGCTGGCAGATGTGCTTTACGAGGCTGGATTGCCGCCCGAGATGTTTTCGGTCGTCACCGGTTGGCCCACCGAGATCGGGCCCGAAATGATCACCAATCCGAACATCGACCTGATCACCTTCACGGGCGGTGTGCCGGTGGGCAAGATGATCGCCGAGCGGGCCGGGTATCGGCGCACCGTGCTCGAGCTTGGCGGCAATGATCCGCTGATCGTGTGCTCCGACCTTTCGGATGCGGATCTGGCGAAGGCTGCTGATCTGGCGATTGCAGGGGCAACCAAGAACTCGGGCCAACGCTGCACGGCGGTGAAGCGCATTCTGTGTCAGGAAAGTGTGGCGGACCGGTTCGTGCCGATGGTGCTCGAGCGCGCCAAGGCGATCCGCTTCGGTGATCCGATGGACCCGGAGACCGACCTCGGCACCGTGGTGCACGAGGAGGCTGCACGCCTGTTCGAGGCGCGTGTGACCGCGGCCGCCGAGGCGGGCGCCGACGTGCTCTACAATCCTGGTCGCACGGGCGCGTTGTTGCCGCCCATTGTCGTTGACCGGGTCGATCCGCAATCCGAACTGGTGCTTGAGGAGACCTTTGGCCCCGTCGTCCCGGTGATCCGTGTGCCGGACGACGATTCCGAGACCATGCGCATCGCCAACAGCACCGCGTTTGGCCTGTCGTCTGGCGTCTGCACCAATGATTTTCGCCGGATGCGGGCCTACATCGCCGGACTGAATGTTGGCACGGTGAACATCTGGGAAGTCCCGGGATACCGCATCGAGATGTCGCCCTTCGGGGGCATCAAGGATTCTGGCCTTGGCTACAAGGAAGGCGTGATCGAGGCGATGAAGAGCTACACGAACGTCAAGACGTTCTCGATGCCCTGGGGGTGAGCGCATGCGGCGCCGGAGCGTCGCACGCGGGTTGTGTCATCAGAACCGCGTCCGGTAGGTCAGCTGCGGAATTCCGACGGCCTGCTGCCAGGCATTCATCAGCGCAATCACACCGAGGTGGCGGGCAATAAGGAACTCGCCCGAGTCGGTGACACGGCCGATGGTGCCGAGTTGGGTCTCGTCCGTCGCGATCCGGGTAAAACGGGTGTAGTTGCGCCCGAACACCTTGTCCATGTTCATGCTGATGACGATGTCACGCAATTTGGCGAGACGATCCAGAAACGCTGTCGCTGCCTGTTTTTCGAGATCGGTCCCGGTATGCGAGCTCTCCACGGCCGCCACACAGGAGTCCGCGAGATCGATGGCAAGGACCACATTTCCGTCACGCGGCATGAAGCGCGTTCGGTTCTGGTAGTGATTACAGAGCTTTGTAAGCGCCTGGGAGGCCGTTATCTCTGAGGCGTGAGCATGAGCTCCCCCGATCGGCGAGACAAGGGCGAGGAGAAGAAGGAATATAGATATGATTTTCATAAACTCACCGTGAAACCAACAGATCAACAATCCCTTAATCATACACAAAAGTGTCACAAACTTGTCCCGATGCAGCGATCGAGCTGTGGTTCTTGCCGGAGCGTGCCCCCTCTGCTACACCGCGCGCCCGATGACGCACCCCCCTGATCCTGCGAAAAGAGAAGCAGCACTTGCAGCTCGTGAGGCTCGACTTGCGCGTTGGCGGCGTCCGCTTGAGACGCCCTGGGACAGGCTGCGCGCCTGGGCAAACATGATCTTCGTTGATCACGGCTTCTTCCGGATGGTTTATCTAAACCTCCACCGCGTATCCCACCGCGCCTGGCGCGCGGCCCAACCGACACCGTACCAGATTCGCCGTCTCGCGCATCAGGGCATTCGCACAATTGTGAGCTTGCGCGGCGGGCAAAGCTACGGATCGCTGCCGCTGGAACGCGAGGCGTGCGTCGCGGCAGGTCTCCACTTCGAGACGTTCGTCCTGAAGTCGCGCGCCATTCCCTCGCGAGAGGAGTTGCGTGCGGCGCAAGCCCTGTTCGAGCGGCTGGAGTATCCGGTCCTGTTCCATTGCAAGTCGGGGGCGGATCGCGCGGGTATGATGTCGGCGCTGTTCCTCGCCTTGGCAGAGGGCGCGCCGGTCGCCGAGGCCCGCAAGCAGCTTTCTCTCAGATATGGCCATTTTCGCACGGGCAAGACCGGCGTGCTCGATGCCTTCTTCGACGCCTATGAGGCCGACAATCCCAATGGGGAACAGTCGCTCATGGAGTGGGCCGAGACCAAGTATGATCAGCAGGCGATCACTGAGGCGTTTCATGCGGGCGCTCTCGGCAGCTTTCTCGCGGATCGCCTGCTCCGCCGGGAGTGACAGCCATCAGTTCGGGTGATTTGCGCGATCAAAATTTGAAGAGTGCACCACGCGCCCATACAACCTAACTTGAGAGAGTTTTGATTCCTTGCACACAGGTGGTGAGATGTCCCTCAACCGCGGTCGCCCGCTGACGTCGATTCCCGGACCTTCCGTGATTCCGGATCAGGTTCTGAGCGCTATGCACACCGCGATGCCCAACATCTACGAGGGTGCCCTGGTCGACATGAGCGCCAGCCTGTTTGAGGATCTCCCCAAGGTGGTGGACACCGAAGGTCAGGTTTTTGTCGCAATCTCGAACGGGCATGGTGCCTGGGAGATGTCGCTGACGAACATTCTCAGCCGGGGCGAAACGGTGCTTGCGCTCGAGTGCGGGCGCTTCGCCACCGGTTGGGCCGAGATGGCGCGGAAGCTTGGCTGCGAGGCCGAGATCATGCACGCCCCGGAGCGTGCGGCGGTCGATCCGGCGGCGGTCGAGGAGCGCCTGCGCGCTGACCGCGAGCACAAGATCAAGGCTGTGCTGGTCGTGCAGGTCGACACCGCATCGAGTGTTTGGAACGACATTCAAGCCATTCGGCGGGCGATGGACGCGGCCGGGCACCCCGCGCTCTTGATGGTCGACGGGATCGCGTCGCTGGGATGTGTGCCCTACCACATGGACGCCTGGGGGGTCGATGTGACGGTCGGTGGCGCGCAAAAGGGCCTCATGGTGCCCCCGGGGCTCGGTCTCGTCTGGGCCTCCGAGAAAGCGCTGGCCGCGCACAAGCAGGCCGACCTCAGCACCGCCTACTGGGACTGGACCGCGCGCATGTCCGAAGGGGCGCACTATCTGCGGTACTGCGGTACGGCGCCGATCCAGCACATCTACGCCATGCGCACGGCACTGGACATGCTGTTCGACGAAGGGCTCGACGCGGTCTGGGCCCGTCACCGGGTGTTCGCCGAAGCGGTGCGCAGCGCGGTCGAGGCCTGGTCGTGCCCGGAAGGTCTTTCCTTCAACGTTCTCGACCCGGCTCAGCGATCGGACTCGACGACCACCGTTCTGGCAGGTGTGATCGACCCGGAGGAGCTGCGGCGGCTCTGCGAGCACGAGGCCGGGCTGACCCTCGGCGTCGGTCTCGGGGATTTCGATGGCCGTGCCTTTCGGATCGGCCATATGGGGCACCTCAATCCGCCCATGGTGCTGGGCACCCTTGCAACCATCGAGGCAGCGCTGATCGCGATGGAGGCACCGCTGGGCGGATCGGGGACCGTTGCGGCATCCCAGGTGATTGCGAAAGCGCTGGCGCCCAAGGTGCATCATGCGCTGAGCACGGAGACCGCTGCTGCGGGCTGACACCGTGCTGCGGCGCTCGCGGGCGCCAGAGCCATGCGCTCGGAGGCGCCGGGCGTTGCGGGCGATCTCTGGGCTGGCCGTGCCCGTGTGAATCTGTCCGCGGTCCGTCGTCTCACCAGCGATGATCTGCGCGGGTCGAACCCACGGCCGGCAATCATATTGGCACGCTCTACGTCACGAATGCGGTGGCATGATCTCCGCGGCGCTTCCCGCCAGAGAACATCGCTCATGATCATGCGTTCCGGGCACAGGCCAGCTTCGGGTGCTGCGGAAAGTTGCGCTGGGACGGGAGGACTCGAACCTCCAACCTACGGTACCAAAAACCGGTGCTCTACCAATTGAGCTACGTCCCAAGAGCGCGCGCGACAATAGTCCCGCCCCGGGCCTGCTGCAAGCCCGCAAGAAGCCTTGATGACAGGTCGGGAAATCCGCTTGCGCTCCCCTCGGACGGGGGATATATCCCGAAGCCTTCGGCGGAGTGTAGCTCAGCTTGGTAGAGCACTGTCTTCGGGAGGCAGGGGCCGCAGGTTCAAATCCTGCCACTCCGACCAATGATTTCAATAATTTAGCGCCTAGAGACAGAGTTCTATGCTCATTTTGTGCGCATCGCGAGTTCGGTTAAGGCAGAGTACGGCACGCTGAATTCTTGGTAGCGGTTGGTGGCGGGAAGTGTGAATTTGCTGCAATGCAGCGACGGTCTGCGGAAGCCGCCAAGGCGCTCCTTTGCCACGTTGGTTTCCGTCGGCTGCTTCATCGGGGCGTTGTTCAGGAAAATTGGGTTTCGCTGAAACTGCAGTGACGGGTGAGCAATATCACCACTGATGTTCAAAATATTAGAACCAACATGTTGGCTACGCTAGTGACAATTTGTCACTAAAAACTTGCGGAGTTTAGAGCTTGTGAGAAATACATGACTAAGTGCATTCTCGCCACTCAAAAAAAGAAACTCCTTCCTGAGTTTCCAGAGACGGGATAACCGCAAAATAAGCAACCTCAATTCAGGATTTGTTCTAGTAGCGTCCACTTTCTCCGACCAACTCCATCACATCTCATCGAGTTGTATCGAGGCGTCGTTCGACGAATGTCTGGCGAGATGTGGCACATGGTGGCCGCAGCGGATACTGAGCGCGGATGTAGGCCATCCGAACGGGTTCGGACGGCCCGTTGCCCGGCCTTACTGGCTGATGCCGTTGACGATCGTGAGCGTGTTGCCGATGGCGGCGGCGGTCACGTCCGCGGCGCGATTGTGGGCATTGTTGCCGACCGACGCGGCGGCCCGCACAGTGCCATTGTTGATCTGACGTGTGACATGTGACGATGTCGACATGACCTTGCCATTCACGCTGTCGATCTGGTCGCTCACGTCCACATTCGCCTGACCATTGATCTTCTGCAGGTCGACGTCGCCCTCGACATAGGGCTCGGTCAGGTTCAGCTGACCGTTGAGCACCCGATTGGTGGTCTCGGTGCCGCCGTTCGAGGGGCCATTGCCATTGCCGTTGGCGAGGGCCTGTGAGGCCAGCAAGGCAACCGCGCTCGTCGTGATCAGAAGGGCTTTCATTTGATAGGCTCCTGTTGGTTGTGCCGCGAAGACCATTCCTCGCGTGCTTGGGATCGCACACAGTCGGCGGGGTCCAGTCCAAACCGCCTGCGTGCCAGTTCTCCGGTGGCCTTCTCGATCATCGCCCGCACGGCCAACTGCATTGGCTCGAGCGCGCGTTCCTCTATGGAAACGTCGAAGAGATTGTTGCCGAAGAATTCGAAGATCCCGGCCCGGACTTCGCGGCCGAGAATCTGCTTTTGGTAGCTGACGACATCGACGATGCGCAGCGATTGGGTCTCGACGAGGCGGAGGTCAAGCGCGAGATTGAGCACGTAGAGACGCGCGCCAACGCCACCGGATGAATAGAAGGCATCCGCGGCGACAGACCGTAAATTGTAGTTCAGCTCGGTGATCCCCCCGACGAGATAGAAGTCGCTGCCTGGGATCGCGCCTGGATAGATCAGGCGCACATTGTCGGCGTCAGAGATCAGGTTGTTGTTCGCGAGCTTCAGTTCGCGGTCTGCCACGCCGGTATCGAGGCGCTCCACGAGAGGCACGCCAAGGCGGGCGAGAGCCGACACCGCCATCAACGCCGCACCCTGCGTGACCTTCGCGCCGCCGTACTCCGAGTATTTTCCGGTGTGGTCGCGGATCTCACCCACCGCGATCCGCGGCTTTTCAGTTTCTGCGATCTTGCCGGCCAGACAGTCGAGCATCGGTGTGTAGGGCGTGTCGTTGTCGATCACCGGCGCGGTCCCGATCGGCTCGGCATACCGCCCGCTCGGTCCGGCAACCGGCGATACGGCGCAACCGGTCGCGAACACGGCAACCGCGATCACGATCGCCACGCGCAGGGGCGCGCGCTCAGTCAAGGTTCAGCCTCCCGTTCAGGGCGGCGCTCGCGGAGACAGCACCCGTGTTGGTCTGTTCAAGGTTCAGGATGACCGTATTGCCGCGGCCGTCCTGGTTCACCGAAACGAAGTTGGCTTGAGCAGAGGCGGTCGTCATGCCTGCGACTGGGCTGCGACGCATGATGCGGTTGAAATCCCGATCCCGGGTCATCGTTGCGGGAGCCTCGAACTCCCGCAACTGGGCGTCGGCCTTCGCCCCGGGAGTGCTCAGGGTGAGCGAAAACCCCACTACACACATCACGACCACACAGGAATTTACCGACACACGCACCACCACCGCCTGAAAAAGCAACAACTGACTTGATCAGGAACATGATGTTTTCGGAAAATTAAATCAAAATGTAAGACGAATAAGAGCGCTATCCGTACGGATAGTTCGGCCTATCAGTTGGGGTGAGTCGGGCGAAAGTAATGGGCTGTGTGAGAGCAGCCGTGTCCGGGCGCGCTCAGCTCGGCATCAGGGTATGGTCCCGGTCGGCAGTGCCATGCAGTGGGCAGCGACAGCGCCAGGGGTCGTCAGCCAGAGATCCCGGCGTTGGCGCAGGATGTGACGCAGAGCGCGCCGCAGGCTGCGCAGCCGAAACGGTTGGCCGATGATGAACGGATGCAGCACGAGCGTGAACACCAACGGACGGCGTTTGGACTGGAGCAGCATTTCGTCGAACTGATCGATCACCATGTCCTCGAACTCACGGCCTGAATGCTGGCGAAAGACGAGCGCGGGTGAATCGTTGATCTCGACGGAGTAGGGAACCGAAAGGATCGGGCCGGCACGGGTGCGCATCCAGAACGGTTGGTCATCTGCCGGCCAATCCATCACGTAGTCGTACCCCGCCTCCTTCAGCAGATCGAGGGTGACCGCCGACTGGGCAAAGTAGGGGCCGAGCCAACCCCGGGGCGGTGCGCCAAAGTGGTGCACAATGCTATCTGTGCTTTCGGCGATCAGCCGCGCCTCCTCGGGTTCGCTCAGCGCGTCCTGGCGCTCCGCGTTGGTGCGGCCATGACCGATCACCTCGTCACCACGCGCGATGATGCGCTCGACAATGCCGGGGCAGTGATCGAGAGCCGCGGCATTCACATTGTGCGAGGCAGGCAGGTCGAGCTCGTCCAGCAGATCGAAGAGGTACCACTGGCCGACCCGGTTGCCGTAGTCGCGCCAGGCATAGTTTCGTGTGCTTTGTGCTGCGCCGACGACAGTCGAGTCGCTGCCGAGACCTGAAAGGAAGGCAAACTGCTCGACATTGTTGCAGATGCAGACGGCCAGGCGCTTCCCGTCCGGCCAGCTGTAGTCGGGGCGGGCAGGCAGGTCGGAGTGGTCGTAGCGGTCATGCCTGGGCAAGTCCATGTGGAGCTCCAGCTTGAAAAACGCGCAAGAGCGCACTCTAGGGCACCCAATTGCGCGCGAACAGACGCGGATCGCTCTGCTTGACAACTGCGCTCCGGGCTCATCAACTTCCTTCATACAGTTGCAATTCGAAAGCTGCCAATGCGCCCATGGTCAAACGTCGTCTCGGACGAGGAAGAAAGTCGCTATGCTGCCGCAGGGTTCGGCGGCACCGGCGGGGTTGGTAAACATCCCGGTCTGCTGATCATTGACGTGCAATACCGGACGGTCGGCACGAAGCGGGTGCCCTACAGTGAGGCGATCGAGGAATACCCCACGGCATGTGGAGAGGTTGGCTGGCGGGCGGTTGATCACATCGCACCGCTTCTTGCCGCGTTCCGCCGCCAGGGCTTTCCCGTTCTCTTCCCGTATGTGGCTCCCAAGAACCTCGCAACGGACTCGGGACGGTTGGCTCAGAAAATCACAAAGATCATGGGGATCGACGAGGCCGGCTATCGCTTTGTCGAAGAGGTGGCGCCCGCCGCGGATGACGTGCTTGTGCCCAAGAAACATCCCTCGGCTTTCTTCGGGACGCCGCTGGCCAGTCACCTGATTGATCTGGGCGTCGACACCCTGTTCGTGACGGGATGCACGACGAGCGGCTGTGTGCGCTCTTCGGTGACGGATGCATTCTCCTACAACTTCAAGGTCGTCCTGCCGGAGGAATGCGTCTACGATCGGAGCCAGACCTCGCACGCGGTGAACCTCTGGGACATGAATGCGAAGTACGCCGACGTGATGCCGCTGTCGGAAGCCATGGCGCTGGTCGAGCGCGCGGCAGCCTGAGAGCGGCATGCTGCACACAGAAGTATCGGAGGGAGAGCGCGTCGGTTCCGGCGTCGCCGCGCTGGCGTCCTGGGCGATGGCGCTGGAGTGGGATGCTGTGCCCGTTCCGATCCGCGAGCGTGCCGCCCTGGTGCTGGCCGATGACCTTGCCGCGATCGTGGCTGCACGCGCCGAGCCGGAGCTGATCGCCTTTCAGGCCGGAATCGAAAAGTCTTCAGGCGCGCCCGAAGCAACGGTTTTCAATGCGTCCGCCCTCAGGCTTGACCGCTACTCGGCCGCACTGGCCAATGGCGGCGCTTCCGACTGGTGCGAGCTCGACAGCGGGTATCGTCGCGCCGTGGGCCATGCCGGGATCTACTGCCTTCCCGCGCTTTTGGCCGAGGCCGAAGCCACGAATGCGACCGGTGAGGCGGTGCTGCGCGCACTTGTCGTCGGCTATGAGACCGTGGCCAGAATCGCGCGCTGCTTTTCGTGGAAGAGCCTCTCGCTGCATCCCCATGGCAGCCTCGCAGCCATCGGTGCTGCATCAGCCGTCGCTGCACTTCGGCGCCTGTCCGATCAGGAATATGCAGCCGTGGTGAACACCGCGGCCACGATGGTTCTGCCGGGCCCCTTCAATCATGCGATCGAAGGCGCGCTTGTGCGCAATGTCTGGCCCGGTGTCGGGGCGTGGACGGGAATGCGTGCCGTCGATTGGTGCCTGTCGGGCATCACCGGTCGCCCCCAGAGCCTGCACGACGTCTTTGCAACTGGATTCGGCGGGACCTGCGCGCCAGATGCTTTGTCAGCGGAGCTGGGGGTCGAATGGGCCCTCGCCGATGGCTATCACAAGGTTCATGCCTGCTGCCAGTACGCGCACTCCGCCATCGAAGCGATGCTCGAGGTTTTGCCCGAAATCGGTGCTGACGCCATCGAGAGCATCCACGTCGAGACGCACTGGCGCGGCCAGACACTCGACAATGCAAGTCCGGCAACAACCCTGGCGGCAAAGTTCTCGATGCAGCATGTGCTGGCCACGACTTTGGTTCATGGTCATGCGGGTGCCCAGGCATTTGCGGCGACGACGTTGACCGATCCCCGAATCGCAGAGCTGCGGGACAAAACAACCATCGGTGCCTGGGAGCCTGAACCGGTCTGGCCCAATGACCGGCCGGCGCGGATCATCTGCACGCTGGCGGACGGCCGGCGGCAGGTTGCCGAATGTCTCAGCGCGCGCGGTGGTCCGGACCGCCCGTTCTCGAGCGACGAGATTGTCTCGAAGGCGCTGGGAATTGTCGCTGAGCCCTATCCGGAGATGGCGCATGTGTTGCGCGCGGTCGTGTCGCTCGACCCGGTCGTGCTACAATCTCCCTGGGACGAGACAGTGCGGAACATGACCAGATGAGCGAGGTGGATCTGCTGGTCATAGGCGCTGGTGCGTGCGGACTTGCTGGTGCGATTGCCGCTCATGACGCAGGGCTGAGCGTTGCCATTGTCGAGAAACGGGACCGACCAGGCGGCAACTCCGCGCTGTCGACAGGATCCATTCCTGGTGCGGGGACCAAATATCAGCGTGCGGCAGGGATCGCCGACAGTCCCGAGCAGATGGTCGCCGATCTGATGAAGGTCAGCGACAGCCATGATGCCGACGATCTGACCCGATTGATGGCCGAGACCTCGGCGCCGCTCTGCGAGTGGCTTATCGATGGTCTCGGCGTGCGCATGGAGCTGATCACCGCCTATCGTCACGTGGGTCATTCGGTCGAGCGTCTGCACGCCCCGCGCTCGCGCCGGGGGCAGGACCTGGTCGATGATCTGCTGGCCTTGGTGTCCGATCGCAACATTCCGATGGCGCTGCGCAACCCCGTGGACGGGCTGATCGAGCGCGATGGGGCAGTGACCGGAGCCATCATCGGCGGTGAGCGAATGGCCGCGCGCAAGACACTGCTCGCAAGCAACGGCTTTGCCGCGAACCCCGAGATGGTCCGGCGCCACTGCCCTGAGATTGCCGAGGCGGACTATTTCGGCGCGCTTGGCAGTACGGGCGAGGCGATCGTCTGGGCGCAACAGCTCGGCGCGCTGGTGGGCAACATGGGCGCCTACCAGGGCTACGCTGCCGTGGTGTATCCCCAGGGCCAGCTGCTCAGCTGGACGACGATCGAGAAAGGCGGGATCCTCGTTGGTCTCGACGGTCGCCGGTTCGGCGATGAAAGCGCGGGCTATTCGGGATTCGCACCGGCGGTCATGCAACAGGGAGCAACCGCTTGGGCGGTTTTCGACAAACAGGTGCATGACGTGGCATTGCTCGAAGAGGAGTATGCCGAGATGTCGTCCATGGGCGCCATCCGCTGGGCAGATGATGCAGCTGCGCTGGCTCAGCTCGCAGGCATTGATCCCACGGGGCTGACCGAAACGGTCGCCGCCTACAACACTGCCGCACGGGGCGATGGGTTGGATGAATTCGAGCGCACGGCATTCGCGCTCGCCCCGCTTGTGCCTCCCTTCGCCATCGTGACGGTCAAGCCAGGTCTGTTCCACACCCAGGGCGGGCTGCTGGTTGATCGGGAGGCGCGCGTTCGGCGGACAGATGGCGGGGTGGTTGCGAACCTCTTTGCCGGCGGGGGCACGGCGGTCGGCATCAGCGGTCGGTCGGGAGCCTCCGGATATGCTTCGGGCAACGGGCTGCTGACGGCTTTGGGTCTCGGCCGGATTGCCGGGCTCGCCGCCGCTGCAGAGCTGGGCAGTGGATGAGACTTGCGCGCCAGATCGCACGATTTGGCTGTGGTCTTCGCCTCGAGGATGTGCCGAACTCGGTTGTGGCATCAGCAAAGCTGCACTTCGTCGATGCACTTGGCGTGGGGCTTGCAGCCGCGACCGTTCCGCCCTCCGATGCCTGGTCTGTGGCCGGGAGAAAAATTGGTGGTGACGGTCCATCGACGGTGCTGGGTCGAACGCGGGGCAGCACACCCCTTGCCGCCGCACTGGTGAACGGCGCCCTGATCCACGCCCTCGAGTTCGATGACACGCACGTTCCCTCGGTCGTTCACGGCAGTTCGGTCGCCGCACCAATCGCGCTCGCCGTTGCGGAGGAGGAAGGCGCCACCGGCGCTGCACTGCTGAGGGGCTATCTGGTGTGCTGGGAGATCATGATCCGTCTTGGGCTGGCAGCACCCGGCACCTATCAGGCAAACGGATTTCAGGTTACCGCGGTGGCTGGCGCGGTCGGCGCGGCTGCCACTGCAGCCTCGATTGGCGGCATGGGCGAGGACGCGACCGTTGCGGCACTGGGTCTCGCCGGAAGCCAGGCATCGGGACTGATGGAGTTTCTGAGCGACGGCGCGACGGCGAAGGCGCTCAATCCCGGGTGGGCGGCGCATACCGGTGTCACCGCCGCGGCGCTCGCCGCCGCCGGTATGACGGGGCCGGAACGCGTGATCGAAGGCCGCTTCGGATTTCTGGCGGCGTTTGCGCGGGCGGATGGCGCGGCGGACCGGCTGGCAGGCCAGCTCGACAGTCTTGGCAGCGTCTGGCATCTGCCTCAGGCGGCATTCAAGCTCTACCCGTGCTGCCACTACATCCATCCGTTTCTCGAGGCAGTTGCCCTTGCCGTCCAGGGACTGCGTCCCGACGTGGTCGCCGCGATCACCTGCCACGTGCCGACACCGATGGCGCCGCTCATCTGCGAGCCGTGGGAGCGGCGCCAGAACCCTGCAAGCGGCTACGACGGCAAGTGGGGGCTCGCCTACTGCATCGCGGCGCTGCTGTTGAACGGTCGGGTCGATGTGGCCACGTTCTCGGCGCCGCCTGATCCCGAGATCGCCGCGTGGGCGCGCCGGGTCGAATGGACACCGATGGAAACCCATGCGTTTCCGGATCGCTTTGATGCGATGGTTGACGTCACTCTGGCCGATGGCGCGACGCGGCGACAGCAAGTCGATGACGTTCGGGGTGGCCCTGCACGGCCGATTCCTGCCGGCGATATCGAGGCAAAGTTCGCAGCGAACGCCGGGCGCGCCCTCCGCTCCGAGGCAGTGGAGAGCGTCTGGAATGCGTGCTGCTCGCTCGACACGGCTGGAGATTTGAATGCGCTGACCTCAGCGCTCCGATCCGTGCGCCCTAGAGCATGAGTTCGGGCAGGAAGAGCACAATCTCGGGAAAGGCGATCAGCAAGGCGAGCGTGATCACATCCAAGAACAGGAAGGGCATGACGCCCTTGAAGACATCCTCGAGCGACAGCGGCACGGGGGACGCCGATCGCACCACATAGACATTCAGGCCGACCGGGGGCGTGATCAGCGAAATCTCGGCTAGCTTGATTGCGATGACACCGAGCCAGATCGGATCGTAGCCGACGCCCGTCATGATCGGATACATCACTGGCAGCGTCATCACCATGATTGCGATGGGATCGATCAGCATACCCAGGATCAGATAGATCAGGGCAAAGGCCAGGAGATACAGGATCGGCGCGAGCTGGAGCGCCAGCAGCCAGTCCGAAATGTCCGTCACAAGTCCGGTGTATGTGAGGAACCGGGCGAACAGCATGCCGCCGATGACGATGATGAAGATCGTCGATGTCGTGATCCCCGCATCCTTGAAGGTTTCGACCAGTGTCGTCCGGTTGAAACGGCGCTTGGCGATCACGATCAGGAACGCGCCGAAGGCTCCGACGGCACCGGCATAGGTCGGCACGAACCAGCCGAGATAGATGCCTCCGATCACCAGGCAGAACAGCACGCTGATGCCCCAGACACCCCGCAGCGAGCGCCATTTCTCGGCACTGGTCACTTTGATGTCCGGGATCGGCGCGATCTCGGGATTGCGTCGGGCGCGCACATAGATGCCGCCAAGATACACGGCGGCCGACAGCAGGCCAGGAATCAGACCGGCCACCAGCAGAGGCGCCACGGACTGCTCCGTGATCACGGCGTAGATCACCATCAGGATCGAGGGCGGGATCAGCGAGGCGAGCGTGCCGGAGGCTGCAATACAACCAGCGCTGAGGCGTTTGTCATAGCCGAAGCGGGTCATCTCCGGCATCGCCATCTTGGTGAACACGGCGGCGTTCACGATGGTCGAGCCGCAGGCTGCGCCGAAGGCTGCAGAGGCTACCGTCGTCGCCATGGCCAGACCGCCTCGGAAGCGCCCGAGCCAGTTGTAGGCGGCCTTGTAGAGATCCGTGGTCAAGCCTGCCTGGGTCGCCAGCGCGCCCATGAGGATAAAGAGCGGGATGACCGCAAGATCGAAATTGTTCGTCGTCGAGAAGGGCAGGGTGGCTAGCTGAGCCCAGGCCGCGTTCGGCCCGATGGTCAGGTACATGCCCGTGAGCCCGCCAAGCCCGAGGGCCACGCCGATGTGCACGCCCGCTGCCAGCATGAAGGCCATCATGGCGAGCACGATCACGCCCGTGGTGCCCGGATCCAGCATCAGTCGCGTTCCGGCGTTGTGGTGTCAGGGGTCGCCAACGGTTCTCCAGTCGAAATCCTGCGCAGATCGACCAGAAGGTCCAAAACGAGGCGCAGGATCAACAGTCCCGTTCCGCCAGCCAGCACGAACCTCGCCGGATAGAGCGGAAATCGCACCAGTCCGACCGTGCGCTCGTTGATCTGGTAGCTGTACTGCGCTTCATTGATCGCCTGCCAGAACAGCAGACCGAAGAACACAAGAGCCGCGATGTCGGCGAAGACGTCCATTCCTGCCTGCACCCTTGGCCCCATGCGCACATAGACGAGTTCCACGCGAATGTGGGCTCTGCGGATTTGCGCATAGGTCAGCGCGCCGAAGACGATGAGCACCATCGTGGATTCGGTGATTTCGTAGGGCCCCGGCACGGGGGTCAGCAGGACCTGAGTGCCCACCACGTCGGCAACGCCCAGAAACATCGAGAGCAGCATACCGATGCCGCCGACAAGCAGCACGACCAGGGCGATCCGCTCGGTGAGCGTCGAGAGCATCTTCATGGTGCAGACAACCGTCCGCGGCTTCGGGGCAAAAAGAAAGCGCGGCGGCACACTCCGGCCGCCGCGCCAGTCACTGGTTTGGCGTGCTACTCGCCAATCATCTTGCGCCAGTAGTCGGCAACCTCCTGGGCGCGTTCGCCTTCACCTTCGGCGGCACGGGCGTCGATCCAGGTCTGCAGCATGTCCGGCGCTGCGGCGAGCCACTTGTCCATCTCACCTGCCTGCATCGGCTTGATCTCGGCGCCGGCCGCGGTCATGGCTTCGCCGGCTGCCTTTTCGGCGGCTTCGATGTCCGTGATGTAGGCGAGACCCGCCTTCTCGGCTTCTTCCTGCATGATCTGCTGGATGTCTTCCGGCAATCCGTCCCATGTCTTCTGGCTGATCACCAGCAGGTGGCCCGTGATCGACATGGCCGGTCCGCAGGAGTACTTGCCGACCTCATAGACCTTGATCGCGTTGATGTTGCCGCGGTTGATGAAGGAGTAATCCAGCGTGCCGCGCTGCACAGCTTCATAGATGTCACCGAAGCCCACCGACACAGGCACTGCGCCGATCGCCTCGAAGATCTTCGGGATATCGGCGCCGAAGCTGCGGATTTTCTTGTCCTTCAGGCCCTCGACCGTGTCGCAGCTGCCATCCGGTCCGGTCATGTAGTAGGAGCCGAGCGGCTGGTGGAACAGGAACTTCACGCCGAACTGGTCGAGTTCTTCCTGGAACACCGGCAGGTCCTTGTAGGCAGCAGCAGACACCTCCATCGCCTGGCGCGGCGAGCTGAAGATGAACGGCACCTGATAGGCCTTCCAGAACAGCAGCTGATCCGGATAGTAGCCCGGCACCACGGCCGCCATGTCGATGGCGCCGCGACCTGCGAGGGTCATCAGCTCGTTGCCCTTGCCAAGCCCACCCGCGAAGGTGATCTCGATCTCGACCCGTCCGTCGGTGCGCTCCTTCACGGCCTCGGCGAAGTCTTTCTCGACCTGAACGAACGGCGTGTTCGGCAGGTAGTGACCCCAGCGCAGCTTGAACTCGGCTTCCGCCTGAGCCGCGCCCGCGCTGATGGCCAGCACGCCCAGCGCAGCCGCGACCTTCAGTGTTGTCTTGATCATAAACTCACTCCCATGTCTTGGTACGCCGGCGGACGTCTGCCTTCCTACACAAGAGGTTGCCGCACCGGACTTCCTCGGTCACTCTTGCGAGCCTTTCGCCCGGTGTCAACGACACGGCCCGATGCGACGGATCAGAGTCGGCGGTGCACAAAGCGGCCTTGCCCGATCATCTCATCGACGAGATCCCCCTCGCGTAGAACAAAGCGCCCACGGCTCAACGTATGGACCACGCGGCAGGACATTTCGGTGCCTTCATAGATCGAGTACCCCGCGTCGGTTCCAAGCGCTGCCTTCTCTACTGTCCAGCGCGCCTCGAGGTCGAGCACGGTCAGATCGGCGTCTGCGCCTGGTTGGATCACGCCTTTGGCTGGCGACAGGCCCATGATGCGCGCCGGATTCGAAGTGACAAGATCGATCAGATGCGCGAGCGGAACGCCGCGCCGCATACAGCCTTCGGTGATCAATGCCGGCAAGAAGGTGTCAAGTCCCGGAAATCCTGGTTGGGCTTTCCAGATACCTCCCTCCTTCGAAGACTTCGGCCTGTGAATGTGATCAGTACCGATGGTGTCGATGTGACCCGCTTCGATGGCGCGCCAGAGGGCTTCGCGATCCGACGGTGCGCGCAGCGGAGGATTGACCTTGGCCACTGCCCCCAGATCGCTGGTCTCGTCGTGGGTGAGGTAATGGAGGCAGGTCTCAATCGACACGCGCGTTCCCGCCGCGCGCTGACGGAGGGCCGCATCCAACGCCTCGGCCGAGGAGGTGTGCACGGCATGCACCGGGGCATCTGCGATGCGCCCAAAGTAGCAGGCGCGCGACAGGGCATCCGCCTCGACGAAGGGCGGACGGGTCGCGTTCCAGCTGGCGAGGCCGCCGCTCCCTTCCGGGTCGTCTGCAAGAACCCGGTCGCGGAGCACCCAGGCCACCTCGATGTTCTCAGGGTGCGGACAAAGCATGCCGCCATGCCGCGACAACGCTTCGAGCAGGCGAAACAGGAAGCCATCATCCGTGCCCGGCAGACCAAGCCGCATCCCTTCGTCACCGCGGATGTTCATGAAAAGCTTCGCCGTCGGCACGCCTCGTTCGATGTAGTCCGGCAGCTCTGCCAGTTGTGCATCGGTGGCGATCACCAGGTGCAGACCGAAGTCGATCCGGGCGCCGGCCTCAGTGATGCGCACAAGCTCTGGAAAGACCGGGCCGTATGGCTCGCCACTCATCACATACGGGATGAAGCACGTGACCCCGCCCAGGGCAGCGGCGGCGGTCTCGGTTGCGGCATCAGCCGGCACCCGGGGACGAGAGATATCGCTGCCGTGACCGAGATGAAGATGGGCGTCGATGGCGCCCGGCACCACGGTGAGGCCGTCGAGGTGCACGATCTCGCGCGCGGACGTCTCCCCGCCGGGGACGGTGATGGAGGCGATCCGTCCCCCGGACAGCAGAAGATCCGCTTCCGTCAGGCCAATGCCGGGGAGCAGCACGCGCCCCCCGGTCAGTATGAGATCGATCTCGTTCATGCGGTCTCCCTCGTTTCGGGCATTGAGATGCCCCGGCGATGCCCGGTCAAGTCCCGTGCACGGTTGACAGACGGGGGCCGACACGGCTCAGCATGGCGGATGACCCGCCCCATCATCCTCTACGAGAACCTTCGGACCGTCGCCTACACGCCGTTCTATCTTGCCATCGAGCGGGGTGACTGGGCATCGGAAGGTCTTGACGTCGACGTGCGGCTCTCGCCGGAGCCGGTCGAGACGGCGCAGGGGCTTCTGGATGGCCGGGCGGATGTCTCGTGGGGTGGCCCGATGCGGGTGATGCTGCACCACGACCGCGATCGGGCCTGTCCGTTGATCTGTTTCGGGCAGGTCGTGGCGCGCGATCCGTTCATCTTGCTGGGCCGGCACCCCAAGCGGCGATTCCGGATGGCCGATCTTGCATCGCTCAGGATTGCTGCGGCCAGCGAAGTGCCGACGCCGTGGATGTGCTTTCAGGACGATTTGCGTCGGGCCGGTCTCGATCCCGCCGAGATCGAACGCGCCCCTGATGCGCCGATGTCGGAAAACCTTGCCCGTCTCGGACGAGGCGAGATCGATGCGGTGCAGGTCTTCGAGCCATATGCCTCTCAGGCGATTGAAGACGGGCTGGGACACATTTGGCACCGGTTCGCCCGCCGGGGGGACCTCGGTTACACATCGTTCTATGCACCGCGCGGCTTTGTCGAGGGGAACCCGGAGACATGCGTGGCGCTCCTGCGTGGTATCCGCCGGGCGCTTTTGGCGCTCTATGCGCAGCCGACTGCGCAGACGGTGTCCGCAGTGCAGCCCTACTTTCCCGATCTGCCGCGTCAGGTGCTGATGCGCGCTGTGCGAGGCTATCGCGCTTCGGCACTCTGGGCGCGCAGCACTGAACTGCCCCCATCGGCGGTGGTCGCGTTGAAGGCTGCACTTTTGTCGGGTGGCCTGATCTCGCGTGATGTGCCCTTTGATGCGATCGTCGATGACCGTATCTGGCGCGAGGCTGAAGGAGTGGGAACCCCATGACGGAACAAGTGCCTGCTATTGACATAGACCCATTCCTCTCCGGGACGGCCGCGGACAAGCTGGCCGTTGCTGCTGCAGTGCGCAAAGCCTGTGAGGAGATCGGGTTTCTCATCGTTTCCGGCCATGGCCTGCCCGTGGAGACCACCGAGGACCTGGTGACGCGCAGCTTTGCGTTCTTCGACCAGCCGAACGCTGCGAAGGCACGCTGGAGTCCCACGGGGGCTGCACGCCAGCGCGGCTATCACGGTGTGGCGACGCGCAGCCTCTCGGCAACCCTTGGCAATGATGCCCCGAAGGACCTGCGCGAAAGCCTGTTCCTGGGCCCTGTGGACGACCACGCTCACGCGTATGCGCACATTCCGGATGCGACGGCCGCATACGCCCCAAACCTGCTGCCGGATCAGCCCGAGGGGATGGATCACGCGCTGATCGCGATGTACAGGGGGTTCGAGCGATTGGCCGCGGACATGCTCCGCATCTTTGCCGTGGCGCTCGACATGCCCGAGGATCACTTCGCGCCGCTGATCGACCGGCACTTCTCGATCATGAGCGTGCACCACTATCCGGCCTTGCAGGCACCACCCGAGCCCGGACAGTTGCGTACGGGCGAGCACACGGACTACGGCGCACTGACCATCCTGGCGACCACGCAAGCGCGGGGCGGTCTTGAGGCGCGCCGCGCCGACGGGCAATGGATCAAGGTGCAACCCGCTCCCGGCGAGCTGGTGGTCAATCTGGGTGACATGATGCAGCGCTGGACGAATGACGCTTGGGTCTCGACCCTGCACCGGGTGGCGCTGCCCGATCGGCTTGACGACACGGCCAGCCGGCGCCTGTCCGTGGGCTACTTCATGCACCCCAACTACGATGCCGAGATCGCCTGCATCCCCTCCTGCGTGGCGTCGGGTGAGCTGCCAAAGTTCGGGCCGATCACCGCCGGCGGCCACATCCGCGCCAAGATCGATGCGAGCCACAATAGCTGAGATCACGCCTCGGCCGCTGCTTCCATGAGTGCTGAAAGGTGGTGCGCGTTTGGTGCATCTGCGTCTGTCGTCAGTTGCATGACGGTGTCCCAAACGCTGATCGCTGCTTGCTCGGGCCAGAGGCGCGCGGTTAGGGACAGGTACTTCTGTCGGATCTCCTCGGGCGCATAGGGATCGGCCCAGTCCCCGCGGTTTGTCTCCGTTGCAGCGCTGAGTGTCTGGCCGCCTTGCAGCCGGACCGTGACCCGGGCCGGGCGCCGGTCGGGCAGACGCGCTGTCATCGCAGGATCTTCCCGCACAGCGACCCGTGCTGCGATCTCGAGAATGCGGGCATCGCCGATCTTGTCTGCGGTGAAGCTTGAAACTCCAGACGAGCCGTGGACCAGCGTCGTCGCAATTGCGAAGGGCAGGGAGAACTTCCCCGCCAGAACATTGCGCGGACGGGCATCGTCGAGCTCAGCCGCCAAAGCATAGCTTTCGACGTCGACCGCTTCGATCTGTGCCGGATCGATCGGTGTCTGCGACGAGATCCCGGCCAGCGCATCGAGTGCTGCGTGATTGTAGCGGCAGCACGAGTGCATCTTGAAATAGTTGCGACAGACTTCCCAGCGTTCGCCCAGACCATCGGTCATCGCCGTGGGATCGAACCGCTCGGACAACACATGCCCGAAGACATGCGCAACCCCGTCGAGCTCTCCGCAGAAACCCGCTTCCAGCATGTCGTGGGTCATGAGACCCATCTGGCCCGAGACGCCCGTGAAGGCATTGCGCACGGTGCCGCCCTCGAGCATCGTGCGCCGGCTGGTGCCCAACCCGAGATTGGCGGCGATGTTCAGCGCCTCCCGCATGCGCGCGCCATCCGCACCGGCGAGGCGCTGAACGGCGACGGCTGCGCAGACGGCGCCCCACGTACCGTGCGGGTGCATGCTGGGGCGCAGAGTGCAGGCGATCCCCAGACGTGCGCCGATCTCGTAGCCGATCGTCAGCGCAGCCAGCAGCTCTGCGCCGCTCGCGCCTTCGCTCTCTGCAAACGCCAGAGCGGCCGGGATGGTGTGCATGCCCGGATGGCCCTTGCAGAACTGGTTGCCCTCGTCCATTTCGAGCCATGTACCTGCGGTGCCGTTGACGAGTGCTGCCGCACCCGGTGCCACCCGTAGGCCCGTCCCGATCACGAGTGCAGGGCCGCTCGCCTGGCGCGCCGAGAGCGCTTCCATTTCGGGCTCGGCCGCGCCACCCACGATGGCACCGATGCTGTCGGCCAGGATAAGCCGTGTGCGCGAGACTGCATCCGCTGGCAGCTCACTGGCCGGGAACCGGGCGGCAAACTCGGCAACCTCTGTCAGATAGTCCATCCACACCCTCCGGTTTGCAATCTGCCGAAGCTATGCTCTTGTCTGGCAAGGCAGCAAGACCGAGGGTGCGTGCGATGAAGAAGGTTCTGGTGATTGTCCCCTTCCCGATGAGCGAAGAGAACCGTGACCAGCGAAGAGCGCAGCTTGACGCGGTCGAATTGGGCGCGGCGATACAGTTCGACTTCGAGTCCGTCCGCATCGCACCGAAGAACTATGTGAGCGCATCGGACATGGTTCTGGCCGAGGCCGGAGCGCTCGAGGCCGGACTTGAGGCTGAGCGTCGCGGCTATGATGCCGTGTGCATCGACACCATGAGCGACTCGGGCCTCGCGGCGCTCAGGGCCGAACTGGACATTCCTGTGATCGGTCCGGGGCGTGCCTCGATGTTGATGGCGATGATGCTCGGCAACAGCTTTTCCATCATCGCGATGTGGCCCCACTGGCGTCACCTTTATGAGAAGCATCTCAAAGAGCTCGGCTTCGGGTCCCATTGCGCATCGATCCGGTCCATCGATGCCGCGCCCGACAACCAGGCGCTGCTCGTCGGGAAGGAGGACGACATATTTCCGAGACTGTTGTCCTGCGCGCAGAGCTGTATCGACGATGATGGCGCGGACGTGATCCTGCTCGGCTCGACCACGATGCATCAGGCCCACGGGTATCTGACAGAGCATCTGCCGGTGCCGGTGATCAACCCCGGGCCGCTCAGCTACAAGCTGGCCGAGGCTGCGCTTGGGCTTGGGCTGACGCACAGCCGCAAGGCCTACCCCAAATCCCCGGCGCCGAAGCACGATGTTCTGCACGCGATGGCTGCGGCGGCTGCAAGCTCAGATTGCTAGTGCATTTCGTGACAGCCGCCGATGCGGAACGATCCGAAAACGCTCTAGTGGACCTTTGCCGGTCAACGCGCTTACAAGCGTGCGAGGCGGGGCAAACGGCGGGGCGGCCATGGGTCTGCGGGAACGGTTGGGCGAAGAGCGCATACTGGTGGCGCCAGGCATCTTCGATGCGTTGACCGGGCTGATTGCCCAGCAGGCAGGCGCCGAGGGCGTGTACCTGTCGGGTGCCTCGATTGCCTACACGCGCTTTGGCCGGCCCGACATCGGTCTCGTCTCGATGTCAGAGGTCGCAGAGACCATCGCAGCGATCCGGGACCGCATCGACGTGCCGATGATTGTCGATGCCGATACAGGCTTCGGCAACGCCCTGAACGTGCAGCGCACGGTGCGTCTGTTTGAGCGGATGGGCGCCGGAGCGCTGCAGCTCGAGGACCAGACATTGCCAAAGCGCTGCGGGCACCTCGCGGGCAAGTCGCTTGTGTCTCGTGCCGAGATGTGCGGCAAGCTTCATGCAGCACTCGACGCCCGTGCGTCCGAGAGCACGCTGATCATTGCGCGCACTGACGCGATCGCGGTCGAGGGGATCGACGCAGCCCTGGATCGCGCCGAGAGCTATGCGGAGGCGGGGGCCGATGTACTGTTCGTCGAAGCGCCTCAGTCGGCCGAGCACATCGATCTGATCATGTCGCGGTTGAAGGGCAAGGCCCCGCTGATGGCCAACATGGTCGAAGGTGGCAAGACGCCTATCATGCCGGCCGAACAGCTGCAGGCCCTGGGGTATGCGCTGGTGATCTTTCCGGGTGGCGCGGTGCGTGCCCTGGCGGCCCATGCGCAGAGATACTACACCAGTCTGCTGGCGACAGGCTCGAATGCAGCGCTTGGCGGCGACATGTTCGACTTCGGTGGCCTGCAGGACCTGATCGGCACGGGCGAGATGCTGGACGCGGGGCGCAAGTACGATCCGGAGGCGGGGTGATGGCGCTGGACCCGGTCACGCTTGCGATCCTCAAGGGCCGCCTCGAGCAGATCGCCGACGAGATGGACGCGACACTCTTCCGCTCGGCCTTCAACCCGATCATCGCCGAGGCGCACGACGCGAGCCACGGGATCTACGAGGCCGCCACGGGAGAGACCCTCGTTCAGGGCAAGTCCGGACTGCCGATCTTTGTCGGCGTGATGGCGTTTGGCGTGAAGGCGGTGATCGACAAGGCCAATCGCTCCGGCGGGCCGGCAGACGGTGATGTCTGGGTCTTCAACGACCCCTATGACGGCGGCACGCATCTGAGCGACATCCGCCTGGTGCGACCCTACTTCCGAAATGGCGAGGTGTTTTGCTGGCTGGCCTCGGTCGGCCACTGGCATGATGTCGGGGGCAATGTGCCCGGCAACTACAATCCGGCAGCCACCGAGTGCTTTCAGGAAGGCGTGCTGATCCCGCCCGTCAAACTGTTCGACCGTGGAGAGCTCCGCCAGGACGTGGTGGACATCCTGCTTGCCAACTCGCGGTTGCCGGGCTCGGCTTATGGCGACCTGAACGGTCAGATCAATGCGTTGGCTCTGGGCATCCGGCGCATGGAGGCGCTGCTTGGCGAGTATGGGGATGCCACGGTTGCCGAGGCGATGCAGGCCCTGAAAGTGCGCGCCGCCCAGCTTATGCGTGCCGAGATTGCAGCCCTTCCCGACGGACGCGTGTCCGCCGAAGACTGGCTCGACAATGACGGGACCGAGGACGTGCCCCTGAAGGTTGCGCTGGACCTCACAATCGACGGCGAGCGCATGGTCATGGATTTTTCCCGGTCGGCACCAGCTTGTCGCGGGCCGGTGAACATCTCGCGTTCGACAACGATCGCCGCATGCTATGTCGCTCTGAAACACGTCTTCGGGGATGTTCCTGCGAATGCGGGTGTTCTTGAGCCCATCGAATTCCGCATCGCCGAACGCTCGATCCTGGCGGCCGAGGTGCCCGCGCCTGTCGGCGGCTACACCGAGACGATCTTGCGGCTTATCGATCTGGTGTTCCAGGCGGTCGCCCAGATCGCGCCGGAACGCACGAATGGTTGCGCCTACGGGACGATCAATGCGCTCTCGCTGGCGGGACACCGGGCCGATGGTCGGCGTTGGGTGATGTTTTCCTTTTTCGGGGGTGGACATGGTGGCCATCCCGAGGGCGACGGATTGAACCACGGCAATGCGCCGATTTCTACCGCGACCATCCCGCCTCTGGAGATTCTCGAGGCCGCCTATCCTGTCAAGTTCACGCAGTGGGCGTTGCGGGCGGGATCCGGCGGGGTCGGGCAGCATCGCGGCGGTTTGGGCGCGGTCTACGAAATCGAACTTCTCGAGCAGGAGGCGACCTGCTTTCTGTTCGGCGACCGTGGAAAGTTTCCGCCGCGAGGCGTGGCAGGCGGCGGAGATGCCGCGATGACACGGTTCACCTTTCCAACGCAGGACGGGCCTGCACATCCGCCCATGGCCTCCAAGATCGTCGGCGTGCCGCTCCGGCACGGAGAACGTGTGCGTCTCGAGACCCCGGGCGGCGGCGGATACGGCGCGCCTGGCAAACGAAATCCGGCAGCGATCGAGCGGGACCGCAGGCTCGGCTATACCGGGGATGCCTCTTGATCCGCCTCGCCCTGCTCGTTGTCATTGCGATGGGATGCACCGCCAATGCGGGTTCGCGGGACGTGACCTTCGCGGGCGATGGCGTGACACACGCGGGGGCACTGCAGGTGCCCGACGGGGCTGAAGGTGCATCGGCCCTTGTTCTCGTCAGCGGGTCAGGTGCGCAAGATCGCGACGAGACCATCCATGGCCAGAAGCCCTTCCTGCGGATTGCCCGCTATCTCGAACAGCATGGCATTGCCACGCTTCGCTATGACGACCGCGGCGTTGGCGGCTCGACCGGCGATCCAGACGTGACGCTTGCAGAAGAGGCGGCTGATCTGATCCGGGCCATCCGGTTTCTGTGCACCATTCCTGACATCGACCCGCGGCGCGTCGGAGCGCTTGGACACAGCGCCGGCGGTTTGATCATCGCGCGGGCTGCATCGGAAGCGTTGCCGGCATTCACAGTCCTCTTGGCGGCACCTGCCCTGGATGGCCCGCGGGTCCTGCGCGATCAGATCGCCCAGAAACTGCGTCTCAACCACGCACCTGCTGCCCGGGTCGAGGCCAACGACACGCTGGTGCGCGCGTTCATCGAGGCGACGCTTCAAGGTGACGAGGCGCTCAACGCAGAGGCCGACAGGATCGCCGCGGAAATGGGCGCGGCCCCGGAGTGGACACGCGGGCAGGTTGCGTTCTTCGCGTCTCGGATGGCGCGGTCCTTTCTCCGGTACGACCCGGCGGCCTATCAGACCCTGACCACACCCGTGCTGGCCCTGTTCGGTGAGGTCGACTGGCAGGTTGACGCCAGCGCCAATCGCACAGCACTCGAAGACTTCGGGTTGCCCCGTCTGACAACCGATACGCTTCCGGCACACAATCATCTCTTTCAGCGCACGGCCCCCGGGCGGCCGTTGAGCGCAACCGGACCGTCACCGTCGACGGAGACGTTGGAGCGCCTTGCCGCCTGGATCGAGACTGTGCCACCGCACCCCTCCAGTCCCTGTGAGCCAAAACCATGAGTCTGATTGTCGGCGTCGATGTGGGCGGCACGTTCACGGATGTGTTCTTCTGGGACGAGGCCGCCGGCACCGTGCGTGCCGCCAAGGTGCCGTCAACCAAGGGCGATCAGTCGCGAGGGTTTATCGACGGGATCGGGCAGGGGGCAGCCTTCGATCAGATCGCGACCATCGTGCACGGGACGACGGTCGGCACCAATGCTCTCCTGGAACGCAAAGGAGCCGTGACCGGCCTGATCACGTCCGAGGGATTTGCGGATGTGCTTGAGATGCGCCGACGCGACAGACCGCGCACCTGGGGACTGTGGGGTCAGTTCGAGCCCGTGATCGCACGCAACCTGCGCCTCGAGATCGCCGAGCGCACCCATGCCGACGGAACTGTGCACACGCCTGTCGATCCGGCACATGCCCGTGAGTTGGCCACGCGGCTTTCGGACCAGGGCGCCGAGGCGGTTTGCGTCTTCTTCATCAACGGCTATGCCAACGACACGAACGAACGCGCCGCGGTCGAGGCGGTCCGTTCCGTCTGGCCAAACCCCTACGTGACGGCGGCGACCGAAATCATCCCCGAGATCCGTGAGTTCGAGCGCTGCTCTACCGCGGCGCTCAACGCCTACCTGCAGCCAGCGGTCGCGAGCTATCTCGACAGGCTCCAGATCGCGCTGGCCGAGCGGGGCGCATCCGGCGATGTGCTGATCGTGCAGTCGAATGGCGGCGTGATGAGCGTCGATACCGCGAAGCGCTTCCCGGTACGCACCGCCCTCTCCGGTCCGGCGGCGGGTGTGATTGCAGCCCGCGCGATCGCCGGGGCGGCGGGCTTCGAGAACGTCATCACCTGCGATATGGGCGGGACCTCGTTCGATGTGTCGTTGATCGCCGATGGGGAGGCCGCTCTCGCGCCGCAGACATCGATCGACTTCGGTCTGGTGATCCGGACGCCGATGATCGAGATCACCACCATCGGCGCCGGAGGCGGCTCGATCGCCTCGGTCGATGCGGGGGGCATGCTGCAGGTCGGACCGGAATCGGCGGGCTCGAACCCGGGACCTGCGTGCTATGGGCTGGGTAACACGCGTCCCACGGTGACGGACGCGAACCTAATCCTCGGCCGGATCAACGCCGAACGCCCGATCGGTGGCAAGCTGGACAGGCTCGATGAAGCGGCCTCGCGCGCGGCAATCGCGGCGCATGTCGGCGATCCTCTCGGGCTCGACCCGATGGACGCGGCCGAGGCGATCCTGAGAGTTGCCAATGCGAAGATGGCAGGCGCGATCCGGCTGGTTTCGATCGAACGCGGGCACGACCCGGCCAAGTTTGCAGCCATGCCTTTCGGCGGCGGCGGTGCGCTTCATGCCGGTGCGCTCATCCACGATGTCGGGCTCGGGGCCGCGCTTGTGCCGCGTTATCCCGGCGTGACCTCAGCCTTGGGATGCGTCGTTGCCGACATGCGCCATGACCGGGTGCGCACGGTCAACCAACTGCTCGACGAACTGGAGTGCGAAGCGCTCGAGGTCGAGATTCGTGCAGCGGCGGATGAACTCACAGACCTGCTTTCACAGGCGGGCGTCAGGTTTGACCACGTGGACGGGCAGGCCGAACTCGACATGCTCTATCTGGGCCAGACGCACACGGTGGCGGTGGCGCTGGACATGGACACGGCGTTGACACGGGAGGCGATCCGCGCTGCGTTCGAGACGAGCTATCTGCGCGCCTACGGACGGCTTCTCGACGGGATCGCGATGCGCGTTCTGAACTACCGGGTCGCTGTGACCGGGCGGCGCCCGGCCTTCGACATGGCGGTCTTTGCACCGCCCCAGACACAGCTTGCAGACTGCCAACGCGGAACGCGGACTGTGCGTGTCGCCGGCGCTGACCACATGGCACCGGTCTATGAGCGTCTCGATCTGCCGGATGGTGCCGAGATCCCGGGGCCCGCGCTTCTCGAGCAGCCAGACGCCACGATCTTCATCGATCCGGGTTTGCGCGGGCGCGTCGATCGCTTCGGCAACATTGTGATCAGGCGGGAGGACAGCGATGACACGACTTGATGCCGCGACGACCGCACTCGTTCTGGTCGATCTTCAGAACGACTTTCTGCATGCTGATGGCGCTTATGGGCGCGCCGGTCAGGCATCCGATGCGATTGCAGCCCTGCCAGCCCGGCTCAGACCGCTCACCAGCGCGATGCGATCCGTGGGCGGCTGGATCGTCTCCACACACTTTACGCTGGTTCCCGGAAAGGGCGGCGAGCCGTTCATTCTCGAGCATCTGAGCAGGCTGAGACCCTTTCTGGCCAAGGGCGACTTTGTTCCGGGAGGCTGGGGACACGCCCTGGTGGACGAGCTTCAACCCGCCGATCTGTCCGTCGAGAAGGTCGCCTATTCGGCGTTTTACATGAGCCGACTCGAGTTCGTGCTCCGGCGCGCCGGAATTGAAACGCTCGTCTTCGGCGGGATCGTCACGAACGGGGGTGTTGCCTCAACCGTGCGCGACGCTCATGTGCGGGACTTCCGCACCGTGGTGCTGTCCGACGGATGCGCGGCGTTCAAGCCCGAGACCCATGCGGCGGCGATCGCCGACTTGTCGAGCATCTCCACAGTGATGAGCTGCGCCGAAGCGCAAACCTGGATTGAAGGTGCATGACATGGTGAAGGTTGCGCCATCTCCCGGCACGTGGGATCTCGAAACCGACGTCATCGTTGTCGGGGCCGGTGCTTGCGGGCTGGTGGCCGGACTGCGCACGCTCGAGACCGGTGCTGATGTGATCGTGCTCGAGCGCGACCCGAGCCCGTCTGGCTCGACGTCGCTTTCATCGGGCTTCATTCCGGCACCCGGCACGCGGTTCCAGCGCGCCATCGGTGTTGAGGAAACGCCCGAGGATTTCATGCGTGATGTGCAGAAGAAGGCCGCACATGGCGCCGATCCGGACGTTCTGCGTGCGGTCGCCGAGGAGATCAGTCCGGCGCTGGAGTGGCTTGCCGATGCGCACGGGCTCGAGTGGCTGGTGCTCAACGATTTCCTTTATCCGGGACACAGCTTTCATCGCATGCATGCGGTGCCAGAGAGGACAGGGGCTGCCCTGATCACACGCCTCGTGGCGGCTGCAGAGAGCGCGGGGCTGACGCTCGCCACAAGCGCCCGCGTCGACACGCTTTACCGCACAGACGATCACGTGACGGGCGTAAGCGTCAGCCGTCCCGATGGCGGGGCGGAGACCATCGCCTGCCGGGCGATCATTCTTGCGTGCAATGGGTATGGCGGGAACCGCGATCTGGTGCGCCAACACATTCCGGAGATCGCCGATGCGCCGTACTTCGGACATGCGGGCAACACTGGCGATGCCGTGATCTGGGGCCAGGAGATCGGTGCTGCAACCAAAGATCTCACAGCCTATCAGGGCCACGGCTCACTTGCCTACCCGCACGGCATCCTGATCACTTGGGCGCTGATGATGGAGGGCGCGATCCAGGTCAATACCGACGGCGTGCGGTTCTCGAACGAGCATGTGGGGTATTCCGAGCAAGCGGTGAAGGTCCTGGCACAGCCGGGCTCGATTGCATGGAATGTCTATGATGAGCGGTTGCACAGGCTGGGGATGGAGTTCCCGGACTACCGCGACGCGGTGGCTGCGGGGGCTGTGCACTCCGGCGATGACGCAGCAGCACTCGCGAGGTCGATCGGCGTTCCAGAGGGGGCGCTGGTGGGAACACTTGATGATGCCGCCGCCTACTGTGCCGGGTCCGCGACGGATCCGTTTGGCCGGGTGTTCTCCGGCAGCCCGGCGCTCGCGGGCAGACTGCGGGCGATCAAGGTGACCGGCGCGCTTTTTCACACCCAGGGCGGGCTTGTGATCGACAGCGCGGCGCGCGTGCTCAGCGACAGTGGCGCACCCCTAGGCAATCTCTATGCGGGTGGCGGCGCAGCGTGCGGTGTCTCCGGTGCCCGGGTCGAAGGCTACCTTTCGGGCAATGGCCTTCTCACCGCCGTGGCGCTTGGCTACATCGCTGGCAAGGCCGCGGGAGAGCAGGCAAGGTCAGCAGCGCCATCGCCCTAGACGGTCTGTCTGGTGGAGTTCGCGCTCAGAGCAGATCGAACTGACGCAGCTTGATGTAGAGGCTTTGCCGGCTCAGGCCCAGCACGGTCGCCGCTGCCGCGCGATTGTTGTCCGTCAACCGCAGCGCGGCCTTGATGCAATCACGCTCGATCACCTCGGTGGTCTCGCGCACCAGATCGCGCATTGGTGCGCGTCCCACCATCCGGGTGAGCGCATCGTGGTCTGGCGAGACAACGTCTTCGCCTTCCGGGCGCAGGATGGCGGGTGGATTGAGGACGAAGCCATAGCCTACTTGCGATTCATCCGAGACCCAAAGGATCGCGACTTCGATCCCGTCATTGTCCGTGGGAGTTTCCGTCAGACCCGCCAGCGGCACCAAAAGGCGCCCGCGGCTTTCGACATCGCGCAGCGCCACCGTGAGGACGTGGGTCGACAGGCCGAGCAGGTCGGTCACATTCCGACCCATGACGTCTTTCTGAGTCACGAAGTTGCGGAAGGCTTCGTTCGCCCACATGATGTCTCGGCTGAGATCGGTCATTGCAGCCGGTACGTTCGACTGTCGGATCAGCTCTCCCGCCAACGCCGAGTAGTTCCCGCCCCTGTCGGATGACATGGAACGCTCGGGCGTGATCCGCACCATCAGCGCTGGCCGCTCGAAGCTGCGCACAATCTGGCTGCTGAGGTTGGCCGCACGGCCGTTCTCGGCGATCTGGACCGACCGTTCGTGCCGCCCGCCATCGTTTCCTGCGGCGGCGATCAGGTTCTCGATTTCCTCACGATCCTGCGCCATGAACAGATGTTCCAGACGTGCGCCGATCAACTGTTCCGGCGTGCGTCCGAACAAGCGGCCGGCATTCGGGTTGGCCTCCTCGATGCGGGTCGTCACAGGATCGACGAACAGGATCGCCTCCGCCGCCGAACGGAACAGCAGATGATATCGCGCCTCGAGGGATCCGCGGTCGGGACTGTGGCTGGCGCGCGCGAGCTCCGCTTCAACGCGTGTTCCGAAGGGTGTCGATCCGGGATCGAGCGCACGACCGAGCAGCATGACTGTCTTGTGGTCACCGGAGATGTAGGCTGCGTACCGCGCACGCGCCGGAAGTCCGGATGACGCTTTGTGACGGACTTTCGCAGTGGTGATCGACGGCCCGGTCCGCGCGGCCTCGATCAGTGCGGAAAGCGCAGGCCGGTCCGCCGCGTCGACACAGTCGAGCACAGGACGATTGCGCAGCCCTTCGGGTGCCGCCTCGTTTCCCAGAGACGCCCCAAGCGATATTTCGCGGATCAGGCCATCCGTTCCCACTGCGATCGTGACATCGGAAAACCAGAGAATGGCCTTTGACGAGTTTTCAATCACAGATGGGCTTAGCGATCGAAAACTGGTTGGCGAGTTCATAAGCCTAATCCCAACCATGCGACGCACCGAATCATACACGGTGACAAGCTTACCTTACAACTGTTTTGACTTTCCAAGTGGACATAATTGTACATACGTGCCCTTTTATCTCGGAACATGGGGGCTAAACCTAGAGGAAGTCGTTGAACGGGAGGGCTGTTTTGGCGTTGTGGATTCGTGGGCACCGCACATGATCGGTGCGCAGACAGAAGCGTCTCCATGTGATGTCGAGGCAATCCATCTGATCGGAAGCGTGCAGCCTTATGGCGCTCTGCTTGTGGCATCGCAAAGCGCAGGCCGGATCACCCACGCGAGCGCCAACATTCAGGACTATCTGGGTTTTTCGGCGACTGACCTGTTCGGGCGGACATTGTCCGACATCTTTTCCACCGAGGATGTGTCGGTTCTGGCGTCCGAGTCTTTGGGCGCGCAGCCGCGCAAGGTGCTCAAGCCCCTGGTGCTGACCCTGCGAGGGCGAGAAGCGCCCACACTCGACTGCCTGCCGCATCGACACGGCGACCAGATCATCCTCGAGTTCGTCTCCTCACTGTCGCCTTCGGGTGACACATGGGAAGAGGATGACCTTCGCCGCCAGATCATCTCGGATCTTGTGCGTCCGACATCCCTTGCTGATCTCGCCGAACTCTCCGCTGACATCGTCCGGCGTGTGAACGGGTTTGACCGCGTGATGATCTACCGTTTCGCCGATGACGGACATGGCGAGGTGATTGCCGAGCAGACCAACCGCCCGGACAGCTATCTTGGTCTGCACTATCCAGCCTCGGACCTGCCGGAACCGGCGCGCAGACACTTTCAGCTGAACGTGGTGCGTGCGATCCCCGACATTTATGCCGACGCCGTTCCCGTGCTGGCGCACGATGAGACCGCCGGGCCGCTGGACATGACCTACACATTGTTGCGCGCGGTGCCGGAGACGCACCTGCAGTATCTGCGCAACATGGGCGTGGTGGGGTCGATGTCGATCTCGCTGGTCGCGAACGACAAGCTCTGGGGGCTGATTGCGTGCCATCACTACACGCCGCGTCAAGTCTCGGTACGGGTGCTGCGTTTTGCAGAGCTGCTCGCCGGGACGATCTCGGCGCTGTTGCAGGGCATCGAGAACCGGACACAGCTCAGCCGCGCCATCGAGGCCGAGAAAGTTGCCTTCGCGATGGAAAAGCAGGGGCGCAATGGCGTGCCTTTGCGAGAGGTTGTGCGCGAGTGGGCGCCTGAGCTTCTCAGGCTTCTCGACGCCCAGGGGCTGGTGCTTCGGCAATCAGGGGCGGTCGAACAGTACGGCAGCACGCCATCCCAGCCTCTGCGCTATGCCCCGCTTCGAAGCCACCTTGTCGAAGGGGTGGCGGCCACTGACCGCCTCGAGACGCTCCTCGACATGGACGATGCACAGCGCAGCGTCGCAGCCGGTGCGGGCTACATGGAACTGTCCGGGACGGGGCAGGACTATCTGGTGTTGCTGCGGGAGCAGTTCGAGCATGTCGTGACGTGGGCCGGAAAGCCCGAGACTGTCGAGGAGATGCTGGCCGACGGCTCGACCCGCCTCAATCCGCGGGCGTCCTTCGCTCATTGGACCGAGGAGCGGGCGGGCCGCTCGCGTCCGTTTGACACCACTGACCTCGAAGCGCTCAGGATTGTCCGGCGTGCCCTGTTTGCGCTCAATTCGCTGGAACGTGAGCATGCAGCGGTCCAGGCCCGCCGACAGGCCGAAGCAGAGGAGGAGCGGCTGCGTCTCGCCTTGCTCGATGCCGCGCGCACCAATTCCATGGGGGAGCTTGCATCGGCGCTGGCGCATGAGCTCAACCAGCCGCTGGCCGCAGTGGCAAACTACATCAATGCCTGCCGCCAACAGCTCAAGTCGTTCGATGCCAGCCTGCCGTCGGGCTTTGATGCCCTCATGCTCGACGCTGTCTCGGAGGCCGCACGGGCGTCTGATCTGGTGCGCCGGCTGCGAGACTTCATCGCTGGCGGTGCGTTGCAGATCGAGGAGTCCGATCTTCACGCGGCGGTCCGGCAAGGCGCGGATCTTGCGATGCTGGCGCATGGAACGGATCGGCCCGAGCTTGTGATCGACATGCCCGAAGACCTGCCCAGGCTCTGGATAGACGGCATCCAGATCGGCCAGGTGGTGCTCAATCTCGCAATGAATGCCATCACGGCGATGCGCGGGCGCGAGGAGCGCCTGCTGACCATCCGCGCCTGTCGGGACGGCGAGCGCATCCGGGTTTCGGTCCAGGACACCGGTCCCGGGATCGCGCGCGAAATGCGCGAGAATTTATTCGAGCCATTCCATTCAACCACAACCAGCGGTATGGGAATCGGGCTGTCGCTTTGCCGCTCGATCGTCGAGGCGCATGGCGGGCGGATCTGGGCTCCAGAGTGCCCGGACGGCTGTTTGATCGAGTTCACATTGCCTGTTCGGCCCACTGAATACGGAGACTGAAGACATGCGGGTCTATGTGGTCGACGACGATGCGTCGGTCTTACGCTCGTGCAGGATACTACTGGAGACGCACGGGTTCGAAGTGGTGCCCTGCAACTCGGCAGAAGCGTTTCTCGAGACATTCGATCGCGACGACATTGCCTGCATCGTGCTGGACATCAGGATGCCGGGCATGAACGGGCTCGAACTGCAGGCCAAGCTGGCAGCCGAGGGTGTAACGGCGCCGATCATCATCCTCACCGGTCACGGAGACGTGCCGGCGGCGGTGAAGGCGATCAAGAACGGGGCCATCGACTTCATCGAGAAACCCGCCGATGAGGAGCAGTTTCTGGCTGCTCTGAAAGAGGCCCGGGATGCGCTGGACAACAAGCCGCGACGGACCGTGCCGAGGGTCGAAGTGCAGAAGCGTCTCGAGCAGTTGACGAGCCGCGAGCGGGAGGTGCTCAATCATCTCGTGCTCGGGCGGATCAACAAGGAGATTGCCGAGACGCTGGGAATCTCACAGCGCACGGTCGAGATACATCGCGCCAGAGTGCGCGAGAAGATGCGCGCGCGGGGCATCTCGGACCTGATCATGATGCTGCACTGAGCTCAAACCACTGATTCAGCAGGTACGATCATGGTGCGTATACGTAGTTTTCCGAGATGGCAGCACACCACTCCTCCTCACCATATTTGTGTCAGAGATGACTGACGCACAGTCACACCGACGAGGGATCGGGAGCGCGCCATGGAAGGGGATACCTCACTTTCTTACGACTCGCAGATCAGCATTGATCTGACGGACGAGGAGTTGGCTGCCGTTGAAGGATGGCGGAAGGCGAATCGCTATGCCTCCATCGAGCAGGCAAGCCGGGAATTGCTCCGCCTTGGCCTGCTTTCAGAGATCGCACGGACCTATAGAGGCGCTTCAGATGACGGTGCGCCCGAAAACTAGCACCTTGGGGCGCTCTACTGCAGCGCCACGGACTGTCTCGTGTGATTTACACTTTGCACAGCGCGGGCGTCATGTTTAACTGACAGCATGGCTGTCAGGATTACACACTCTCAGCGAGCCTACCCAGAGCCTGCCACAGTGCTGGAGCTGTTGAAGCCGGTCACCTGGTTCCCACCGATGTGGGCCTATCTCTGCGGCGTGGTCTCGGTTGGCCTGCCGGCGGCCGGGCGATGGGACGACGTGATCCTCGGGGTGCTGCTCGCGGGACCTCTGGTCTGCGCCATGAGCCAGGCGGCGAACGACTGGTGCGACCGGCACGTCGATGCGATCAACGAGCCCCACCGCCCAATTCCTTCGGGTCGGATGCCGGGCCGCTGGGGGCTTTGGGTTGCCCTCATCTGGACCGGCCTGTCGCTCTGTGTGGGTGCGTTCCTGGGACCCTGGGGATTTTCGGCCACCGTCTTCGCGATCGCGTGCGCATGGGCCTATTCGGCCGAGCCTCTGCGGCTGAAGCGCAACGGCTGGTGGTCGAACACGGTGTGTGCCCTGTGCTATGAAGGTGTGCCGTGGTTCACGGCGGCAGCGGTGGTCATGGGCACGCTGCCTTCGATCGAGATCATCGCTGTCGCGCTCCTCTATGCGAGCGGTGCGCACGGCATCATGACGCTCAACGATTTCAAGTCCATCGAGGGTGACCGGCGCATGGGACTCCACTCCCTGCCCGTGCAGCTTGGCCCCGAGCGCGCCGCCCGGCTCGCCTGCTGGGTGATGGCGGTGCCGCAAGCGGTGGTGATCGCAATGCTGATGGCGCTGGACCGGCCCTGGCATGCGCTCGTCATCGTCGCAGCACTTGGCGCGCAACTTTTCCTCATGCGGCGTCTCCTGCGCGATCCGCGCAAGTTTGCGCCCTGGTACAATGCGACCGGCATCCTGCTTTACGTTCTCGGCATGCTGGTCGCAGCCCTTGCCCTCGGCTCGCTGACTGGAGGTGCGACATGACGTTTTCCTGGTTGTCGATCGTGCGTTTGGGGTTGGTGCAGACCGCGCTCGGGGCTGTGGTGGTGCTGTGCACGGCGACCATCAACCGGGTGATGATCGTCGAGCTGTCGCTCCTTGCGATGATCCCGGCGGCGTTGGTGGGCCTTTATCACGGCTTCCAGTTGTTGCGCCCGAAATGGGGCCATGGTGCGGACAACGGCGTCATGCGCACGCCCTGGGTGATCGGCGGCATGTCGGTGCTTGCGGCGGGGACCGTGGGTGCAGCGATGGCGACCGCATGGATGGAGACCGCGTTCTGGCCGGCGCTGGCGCTGGCGGTGGCCTCTTTCGCATTGGTGGGCCTCGGGCTCGGTGCGTCGGCGACGAACCTGCTGGCGATGCTCGGTGCACATGTGGCGCCGGGCCGGAAGGCTGCGGCTGGAAGCCTCGTGTGGATCCTGATGATCGCGGGCCTGGCAGCGTCAGGCATCACCATTGGGCAGGTGCTCGATCCGTATTCCGGCGAGCGTCTGGTCATCGTGAGCCTCTGTGTCGCGGCCATCTCGCTGACGGTCACCGTGCTATCGCTCTGGGGCGTCGAGCGTCGCGTGGCCACTCCCGACGAGAACCGCGCGCGTGTGGATTTCCGCACCGCCGCAGGCGAGGTCTGGCGCGACACCCAGGCACGTGCCTTCGCGATCTTCGTTTTCGTTGCCATGCTGGCCTACAACACGCAGGATCTGATCCTCGAGCCATTCGCCGGGCACGTGTTCGGCATGACACCGGGCGAGTCGACGGCCTTTGGTGGCAAGCTGCACGCGGGCGCGCTTCTGGGCATGCTGGTCGTGTTCGGGGCCGGGCTGATCTGGCGCGGGCGCCTCACCAGGCTGTTCATGATCGGCGGGTGCATCGGATCGGGGTTCTGCCTGCTGTTGCTCGGCGCTGGCGGCGTCGCCGGACCTGGCTGGCCGCTGACCGCGAATGTCATGGCGCTGGGACTTTGCAACGGCATCTTCGCCGTCGCTGCCATCGGCATGATGATGGGGCTCGCCTCCGAGGGGGTCGATGCGCGAGAAGGCACGCGCATGGGCATCTTCGGCGCTGCCCAGTCGCTCGGTTTTGCGATCGGCGCGTCGCTGGGGGCGGCATCGCTCGATGCCCTGCGTGCGGCCACCGGGCTGCTCGCAGAATCCTATTCGACCGTTTTCGCCTTTGAGGGGCTCCTGTTCCTCATCGCCGCAGCTCTCGCATGGCGCGCACTCGACGTCCGCCGCGAACGCTCGGTTACCTACGCCATGCAGATCGCCGGGGAGTGAGGCTATGGAGACCATCTATGATGCCGTCGTCGTTGGTGGAGGGCCAGCCGGCGCGACGGCTGCAGAGCATCTGGCGAAGGCCGGACGGCGTGTGGCACTTCTGGACCGTGCCGGGCGCATAAAGCCCTGCGGAGGTGCGGTGCCGCCGCGTCTCATCCGCGACTTCACGATCCCCGACGAGCAGTTGGTCGCAAAGATTTCGACTGCGCGCATGATCTCGCCGACCGCGAACACCGTGGACATCGCCATCGAGAACGGTTTTGTCGGCATGGTCGACCGCGAACACTTCGACGAGTATCTCCGCGAGCGCGCCGCGCGCCACGGGGCCGAGCGCCACACCGGCACCTACACGGGCATCGAGCGTGACAGCGAAGGCCGACCGAGCATCCGCTACCGCGACAAGTCGGGTGAGATCCGCGCGCTGAAAACGCGGCTGATCATCGGCGCCGACGGGGCACGCTCCAATGTCGCTCGCGCCGAGGTCGACGGGGGAGACACCATCCCCTACGTCATCGCCTATCACGAGATCATCGAAGCGCCCGAGGACCATCCCAGCTATCACCCCACCCGCTGCGACGTGGTCTATGATGGCGAGGTCTCGCCGGACTTCTATGGCTGGGTCTTCCCGCACGGGCGCAGCGCGTCAGTCGGCATGGGCTCGGGCATCAAGGGAGTGGACCTCAAGGGCGCCACGGCGAAGCTGCGCGAGGCGTCCGGGCTCGCCGGGTGCCGGACCATCCGCAAGGAAGGCGCACCGATCCCGCTCCAGCCGCTCAAGCGCTGGGACAACGGTCGTGATGTCGTGCTCGCGGGCGATGCGGCGGGCGTCGTTGCGCCCGCTTCGGGTGAGGGCATCTACTACGCGATGATCGGTGGCGAGTTCGCTGCCGAGGCTGCCGAACTTGCACTTTCGACCGGCCGTGCGAAGGCGCTCGCCACCGCACGCAAGCGGTTCATGCGCGAGCATGGTCAGGTGTTCCGCGTGCTCGGCATGATGCAGAAGACCTGGTACAAGTCAGATGACAGACGCGAGCGTTTCGTCTCGATCTGCCATGACATCGATGTTCAACGGCTGACCTTCGAGGCCTACATGAACAAGAAGCTGGTGCACGCCCGCCCACTGGCTCACATGCGCATCTTCGCCAAGAACGTTGCCCACCTACTGCGCCTCATCCCGGCTGTGCAGACAGCACCGTGACACCATGGGCAGGTCCTGTCACAATGACAGCCAAGATCGCCCAGACGGGCCAGACTTATCGATAGACGCTTGAACGAACCGCCGGGGAGATTGCTGAACATGGTGGCCGAGAATCCGCAAGACCAGAAGCGCTGGGCTTATATGACCCAGGGGCTCGGTACGAAAGATCCGGAAAGCGAAGGCCGCGACTGCCTTCTCATGAGCATTGGCGCTGCCGTCATCGGTGCGCTCTTCGTCGGCGCGGCGCTCGGCAAGACCTGGCTCACCGACGAGACGCGTTTGCTGCTTGCGCTGATCACGTTCATAGCGATTTTGCTGACCGCGCGCTCGAGCTGCGTAGCGCGCTGGGAACAGAAGAAGCCCGCCACCCCGGCCAAACCCGCGCCCGCTCCCCGCGCCCCCAGCCCGGCACCGGCGCCAGCACCGGCAGCGCCTCCCGCTGCCGCTCCGGCCGCGACCGTTGTGGGCACGCGCCCGGAAGCGCTCACGGCGGCACGGGATGGCAAAGGCGACGACCTGACCAAGATCAAGGGTGTCGGGCCGAAGCTTTCAGAGCTCTGCAACTCGCTTGGCTTCTATCACTTCGACCAGATTGCCGCCTGGACCGCTGACGAGGTGGCTTGGGTCGATGAGAACCTCGAAGGGTTCAAGGGCCGCGTGAGCCGCGACGACTGGGTCGCACAGGCCAAGATCCTCGCCGCCGGCGGCGAAACCGAGTTTTCGGCGCGTCACGAGGGTTCCTAGACATCTGGCGGCAGCCGGCTGCCTCAAGCCCGGCTCGGTTCTCGGGCGTGAGGTTCCGCTCGAGCCAGTCTGCGGCCTGTCCGGTCGTCTCGAAGCGTCCGTCCTTCAGCATCTGGGCGAAGTGCCATCCCATTGCAGTGAGCAGTAGGTCCTGCACGCTGTTGCCGTAGCGACGGGGCGCGATGCTTGGCTCGCGGTCCCGCCGCACCGGCGGTCTGGGTATCGACCGTCTGCGAATGATGGTTGCGAGATCGTCCCTGAGCTGGTCGGGATCGACGGTCCCCTCGGGATCGGCGTTCATCCGACCCAAGGCTGCGCGGAACTCGTTCAGGTCACGCGGCCGTGCGGCAAGAAACTGATTGCGGAAGCCTGACCAGCCGCTGAAAGGGTTGATCATGTCGGGGCGGTCTCCCCAGGGCATCATGTCTGGGTCCGTAGCGAATTCGTGCCCGAGATCGAGCCGCAGTCCATCGTCGATATCGCCCAGTGTCGACAGGCCGCCGGTCGCCCAGAACGGGGTCTGTTCCGGCTGGGGGCAGAATGACACCTTAAGGTCAGCTCGATCCCGGTTGGGCGTCCCTGTCTAGTGATTTCCGGAAGTATACGACGCGGTCGGTTTCATCGAAGCCCCATCTGCCATGGGCATGATGCGAGATCGTGTTTTCGATATGGGCGTCTGAGCACAGTTCGTGAAAGCCTTGGCCGACAAGATCGCGCTCGATCATTGCAACCAGTTCTCGCCCGACGCTGCGCTGCTGATGTTCCGGCTCGACCCAGATACCTTCGAGAAACGGAACGGGTTGGGCCGTGCAGCCGTTGGCGTATTCGCGGATGCAAACTTCGGCAAACCCGGCAACTCGGTTGTCATCAAGCAAGGCGATGTATCCGGTGCGTCTGATGCCACTCTCGAGCATCTTCTTGATGTCCCCCAAGTGCTCATCAATGGACAGGTTGTCCCACATGCGATAGCGCATCTCTGCCCACGATACGCTATCAGCTTGATCCATTTTGCGGACAACGACTGTCATTGCGAAGTCTCCATTCGGTTACGTTTGACGATTTCGCCGACGGTATTCTTCGATTGCCGAGGTCGCGGGCGATCCAGCGGTCTCTGAAGGCAGGACGAAACTCGCTGTGCCCGTGTGCACGCCGGCGTCTGTCGCTGGTGCGCAAATCCGATCGGTAGAGCCCAGGACCCGCATACCAGAGCGCCGATGTGCGGTCGGTGTCCTGCAGTATCTCCTGGATTGCGGCGAGCACCGAGCCCCTGTCGGTTTCATTGCTCTGCCGCAGGGTCTGCAGCATCTCTGCGAGACTTTCACACATGGCAAATCCGTGTGCCTTCGCCAGTTTGTCTGGGATAATTCTACGCCACAGGGCAGGCGTCTCCAAGAGCTCGACCTGCCGCGGATCAGGCCAGATCGCGCCAAAGCACGCCAGGCGGGTCCGGAATGCCCGGCACACAAAAAAGGCGCCGCTCGGGTGGGACCGAGCGGCGCCGAGTTCGGCCGAACGGAGGCGCCGGCCGGATTTGCGGGCCAGCCCCTTACTGGGCCGGCCCAAGGGAGAACCTACTCTCCGTAGTCAGGTGCGCCTTCGGCGGCCAGTTCGGGCCAGTCCGTCAGCATCGGAGTGCCGCCGAGCGGCTTGTAGACACCCTTGTGGCAGGTTTTGCAGCCAGCCTTCGGCGCATCTGCATGTTTGGGTCCCAGGCGATGCTCGGGGTAAGTGTCCTTGAGCGGCACGAGATACTCGGCGTTCATCTCGCGCACCATGTCGATGCCCTGGTAGGCGGTCGCCCATTGCGGGGTGACCTGGGCACCGTCATAGAACGCCCGGCTGTTGTGGCAGAATCCGCAGTTCACGCCGAGCGAGTTGGCGAAGTAGTTCATCAGGCTGTAGGTCCGCTCGGTGTCCTGGATCGAGGCAAGCCCGTCCATGCCCGGCACCCCAGGTACGCGCGGCTCGAGATCGTGGACTTTGATCACGCCTTCTTCGCCCAAAAGCTTCTCGAGTGCATCGTGCGGCAGAGATGTCGACACCGACTGCATCGTGGCCAGGTTCTGGTTCGCGCTCCAGCCTTCGGCGGATTCAAGGCCCGGAGCGATCTTGAACCAGATATCCGACGGCACGTTCTGGCCACGGTGGCAGGTGTAGCAGTTCACCCCGGTCTCGCCGACATGACCGTCCCAGTTCTCGTTGATGTTCTGGGTCATCTGGATCATGCGGCGCGAAACGATCTTGGTGTAGACATCGTCCGAGGCAAGGTTCTCTTCGTTGTGGCAGTAGGCACAGCCCTGTTCGGGCGAGACCCATTCGGTGATTGCCACCATCAGGCGCGTGAAGTTGCCCTCGGTCAGATCACCAAGCACCTGCACGTTCTCGTAGACGTCTTTCGCCAGTGGCTCGTCTTCCTCGGGCGGGAAGACCTCTTCGGTGTAGTAGTCCGCCACGCCGGGCAGGCTTGCCGTCGCCTCTTCCGAGAGCGGCAGGTTGTGCACATAGAGACCGTTGCCTTGCGGACCGGTCTGCGTGATGTCGGGCTTCTCGGTGTAACTTATGACGATCGCTGCGAAGGCGATCGCGCCGACCCCCGCGCCGACGAGGATCGCCGGCCCGTAGATGTTGGTCGGGTTCTTCTTGTTCCACTCCGAGAACCAAGGGAGGTTCCAGTTCGGCATGGTCATTTCCCTCCCGCATATGCGTCGTAGCCATAGTCGCCCGTGTATTCGGGGGCGAAGTTGTGCTCGACGGCCCAGAGGTACCAGTTGTCGACAACGGTGCCGGTGAGCAGGATGCCGATCCCGCCGGTGATCGGAGTCAGGATCGCGAACCAGAAGGCCCAGCGGTGGATGCCCTCCATCGTGGCGTTGAAGCCCATTGTCCAGCGCCAGAAGAGTGCCGCGCGCTCCGAGGCGGTGCCGCGGTCGACGATCTGTTCGAGCTCACGGTCGCCACCCAGCCGGGTGACCGCGAGGATCGTCGCGCCATGCATGGCGAAGAGCAGCGCCGAGCCGTAGAGGAAGACGATCGAGAGCGCGTGGAAGGGGTTGTAGTAGAGGTTCCCGTAGCGGATCGAGAATGCGGTGGTCCAGTCCAGATGCGGGAAGATGCCGTAGGGAACGGCCTCGGCCCACGAGCCCATCAGCACCGGCCGGATCAGACCCAGCACCAGGAAGAGCCAGATCGCCGCCAGGAATGCCCAGCACACGTGCTTGCCCATGCCGAGTGCCTCGGCACGGAGATAGGTGCGCACCCACCAGCTCATCACCGAGATCAAAAGGAAGAACGAGGCGATGATGTACCAGCCGCCTTCGTTCAGCGGCGGAATCGACAGCCCGTACTCGGGTCCCGGCGGCTCGAGAGCCAGCCAGAAGCCCTGCCGCAGAAACTCGCCGATGTTCCAGCCGACCTGGGCCAGCATGTTCATGCCGACGATGTTGATCGCGATGGTGCCGGTGATGATCGAGATCACACCGAACCAGCCGAGATGGATCGGTCCGAGCTGGGCGTTGCCAAGCCAGCCGATCAGGGACCAGAAGCGCGGATCCCCGCCGCGCTCCGAGGCCAGGCCGCGTCCGTTGTCGATGCCCATCTCGGGCACCCCCTGGACCTGGACCTGATTGAAGATGTTCTGATACTCGGGCATCTGTCAGATCTCCCGGCTCGGCCAGATCGGCAGGTCGAGCCACCAGTTCCACCAACTCGGCCAGCTCTCTGTCCAAAGCGGGCCGGATATGATGATGCAGACTGCCGACCAGAAGCCTGCATTCAGCGCGAGCAGAAGCCCGAGGCGGTGAATGCCGAGCGTGCCGACAGAATAGCCGATGAAGTCGCGGAAGAAGGTGTCCTCGTGATCCGGCGTCTTCATCTCTTCCCCCTTTTCGGGGTTGGCGGCCGAGAGGATCAGACCGCCATGCAACGCCAGGGCAAGACAGGTGGTGAAGAAGAAGGTCACCGCCAGCATATGCGCCGGATTGTAGTGGAAGTGCAGGTACGAGTATCCGACGTTCGACACCCAGTCGAGGTGACTGAAGATGCCGTAGGGAAACCCGTGGCCCCATGCACCCAGCAGAAGCGGGCGGAACACCACCAGCGTGGCATAGGCGAAGATCGCGACGCTGAAGGCGAAGGGCACATGGTACCCCATTCCCAGCTTGCGGCAGATCTCGACCTCGCGCAGCGCCCACGAGATGAAGGCCCCGAGCGCGCATATCGTGATGATCTGCCAAAGACCGCCCTCGGCCAGCGGTGCCAGCCCAAGCCCATAGCTCAGATCAGGCGGCGCGATGTTTATGGTCCAGGGGTTGAAGGTGCCTTGCAGCGCCGCACCCCAGAAAATCAGGATCGTCCCGAGGGCGGAAAAGAAGATCGTTGTGACTCCGAAGAAGCCCACAAAGAACGGACCCACCCAAAAATCGAAAAGGTCCCCGCCGATCAGCGTGCCGCCCCTGACACGGTATTTTCTTTCAAAACTCAGCAGTGCCATCGTCTCATCCCCGCGGTGGAGAGGGACCGCTCGGTCGGCCGGGCCCCGTCTTTGTCAGTTGCTGCGGGCGAAGACAGGCCCCGCCCGCAGCGATTGTCGACGGCTGATCGAAGGCGCTTGGACGCCCGCCGCTGTGGTCTCACTGACCTGCAGCGGCAGCAACTTTCGCGGCTTCGAACCAGTTAAAGTGGTCCGTGCTGAGCAGGACGAGGTGGATCATCGCTGCCAGCAGGAAGAGGAACACGCCCTGAGCCACGAAGACGCGGCGCGGGTCGAAGATCAGCCAGATCTTGTAGAACTTGCTCATGCTTCGTTCCCCCTCACATGTAGAACCACGGGCGCCAGACAAACACAGCCAAATGGGCGACGATGGCAACGGCTGCAAACAGCCAGAGCCCGCTCATGTAGACTTCGTGTAATTCTTGCGCCTGTTCGTCGGTGAGGCCTGTGAACGACAGGCCACTATTTTCAGCCATAGACTCTCCTCCGGATCGCTAGACTGAGGCCGCGGTTCCCCGCAGCAAGGCACCGCACGGGCAGAGCACCCGTACGGCGATCCTTCCGCACGTCGACGGAGAGGATTTCGGTATCCCTGATCATGCAGAGAAGATCAGGGGCGTGATGATCGATGCCCGCCGCCATGCACGTCCAATGAAGCCGCGGCTGGCATCCTCGGATTCGGGGTGGGCCAATCCGAGCACCCAGCTCAGGAAGGCCCAGGGCAGCGCCATCAGAAAGATGATGCCAAAGTAGAACCGGTACTCGATGCTGGGCGTCCGTGCCCGTGAAGGCATAAGGCCATTTGCGGCTTGGTCGGTCATGCGGAGCTCCCTTCCAGTTCATTTTCAAGTTTGTGGCGCGCGCCGGGATCAAGGGTCTCGACGATCGTGGTGGTGACGCGCTGGGCGCCTTCTGCGTGGGCCGCCCGCTCGGCGGCGTCGCGCAGTGTCTTCGCAGTCGAAATTCTCGTCAGGACAGGGTGTTGGCCGACGAGCCTGTCCAGCAGAGACTGCGCATCCGCGTCCCATGGCAGGTCGCGTTTCAGCGTCGTGGGCGAGGCGTCCGGGCCATCCATCTGCGTGCCCAGTGGCAGCACGTGGAAGAGCGCGTCGAACAGCCCGTTACAAACTTCCTGCAGCACGTAGGTAGCGCCCGCGAAGCCCATGAACGGTGTGCCCGTCGCGCGCCGGATCGCGGCGCCGGGGAAGCTCGCAGGGATGAACGCAGGCTTGGGTCCGTGGCCCGCGGACATCTCGGCCATGTACATTTTCTCGTTGATCGAGCCCATGACCAACAGCGGGCGCTTTTCATGGATCAGCGAGCGGACCTCTTCATTGTCGGTCTTCGACCCGGCCTTGCGGGCCACTGCAAAGGCACAGGGCAGGCCGAGATCGGTCTCCAGGAAGTTACGGATGCCACGGGTGTAGGTGTCGTTTGCGACAATCCCGAAGCTCGCGGTTGCAAAGAAATCCTGAGTGACCGAGCGCCAGAGATCCCAGACCGGCTTGATGGTGGAGTGCTTCTCGCGTTCGATGAACGGTTCCGGGTCGAGATCGAGCAGATGCCCCAGCGAGCGCAGGAACTTCGTGGTCGAGTCGATGCCGAAGGGTGCCTGCAGATAGGGCTTGCCGAGCAACTCTGCGAGGCCCCGTCCAAATTCGCGATACATCACCACATTGGCGTCGGCGTTCACCAGATTGCGCATCTCGGCCAAATGTGCGCCGAGCGGCATCACCATGTTGACCTCGGCGCCGATGCCTTCGATCAGCCGCCGGATCTCCGCGAGGTCCGAAGGCATGTTGAAGGTGCCGTACATCGGGCCAAGAATGTTGACCCGCGGCTTGCCATCCGGGTCGCGCTTCTCTTTCGGCATCCGGCCTTTGGTCATGCCGTATTCGGTAAAGAGCCAGGTCATGGCGCGGTCGGCGCACTGCCACTGGTCCTCGTCGATGGTCCGGGGCAGAAAGCGCTGGATATTGGTGCCCTGCGGGGTAACGCCACCGCCGATCATCTCGGCGATCGAACCCGTGACGACGACCGCGGGCAGGGCCGGGTCCATCACCTTCCAGGCCCGTCTCATGGCGCCTTCGGTGCCGTCGCGGCCAAGTTCCTCCTCGCCGAGACCCGTGACGACGATGGGCAGCTCATGCGGGGGCAGGGCATCGGTGTAGTGCAGGACCGATGTGACCGGGAGGTTCTCGCACCCCACCGGGCCGTCAATGACCACCTGCAGGCCCTTCGTGGCGCAAAATGCGTAGATCGCGCCCCAGTAGCCGCCGGCCCTGTCATGGTCCTGGATCAGCATCAGATCATCTCCGCGGCCTTGGCCGCTCTGGCCTGCTTCTCGAGCTTCTTCTGCTGGGCGGCGCGGAACTCCGGATGGAGGTTCGGCGCGCCTTCCCAGACACCGGATGTGTCGTCGTGGCCGACGCCTTCGAAAAAGGCTTTCATTGTGGCCATGCGGTCGCGGTTCTCCATCGCGCTGTTGACCACCTGAGCCAGCGAGCCTGCACCTGCGGGGCCCATCAGCGGACGCGCCGAGATGAGGTTGGTGAAGTAGAGCGACGGGATGCCGAGTTCCTTGCCTTTCTGCACCACCGGGGTCGTGCCGACGGCCAGATCCGGCTTGATGGCCTCCATTGCCGCGAGATCGTTCTCGAGCGAGGCGCGGTACTGGACCTTCACGCCCTTGGCCTCGAGCCATTCACGATCGGCGTTCGAGTGTGCATTGCGCGGGCAGGCCGTGCCGACATAGGGCACGTCGGCTCCGCTCTCGATCAGGAGGCGGGCCACCAGGAGCTCCGAGCCTTCATATCCGCTTAAGGTTATTGTGCCATTTACCTTAGCGCCGGCAAGGGCCCCCTTGATCGCCGGCAGCACCGCGTTTTGCGCCGATGCAATCTTCTCTGCAGAGACACCGAAGGCCTCGCCGATGCCTGACAACCATCCGGCGGTGCCGTCCAGCCCCACCGGGGCTGACCCGACTATTGGCCGGCCGGCCGCTTCGAACTCGCGGATTGCCGCAGTGTAGAACGGATGGATCGCCGCAACCGCGCCGCCATCCAGCGCCGCATAGAGCTCTCGCCACTCACGGCACGGCACCACGGGACCCGCAGCGAGCTCCATGGGGGCCAGCATCTGTCCGATCATCATCGGATCGGCGGGGAACATCTCACCGAGCAGGGTTACCGTCGGCCGATCCGACCGCCCGGCGACCGGTGCCTGCACGGGGCCTGCTTCGATCTCCTGGCGCGCGTAGTTGAGCATCGCACCTGCGAGCACGTCCTTCGCCTCGGCATGGGTCGGCACGCCGAACCCGGGCACATCGATGCCGATGATGCGCACCCCGTTGATCTCGTCGGGCAGCAGCCTGAGCGGCACACCCGACGCGGTGGGCACGCACAGGTTTGTCACCACGATCGCGTCGTAGCGCTCGGGATCCGCCATCTTGTGGACGGCCTCACGAATGTCTTCGAAGAGCTTGCCAGTGACGAGCGTCTCCGAGCTGAAGGGCACATAGCCCACCGATCGGCGTGCGCCGTAGAAATGGCTCACGAAGGTCAGGCCATAGACACAGCATGCGGACCCGCTCAGGACCGTCGCCACACGGCGCATCCGGAGACCGACCCGCAACGAGCCGAAGGCAGGGCACATCGACTGCGGCTTGTCGTGTGGGCCCTGCGGGTAGTCGCGGGCATACTTGTCGAGGATTTCCGTCTTGCCGGCCGCGCGCGCGGCTGCGGTCATTTGTTCGGCGCCTGCGTGGCAGCCCATGCCATCGGTGAGGGCCTCCGGAGCGTCGGCTCCCGACCCCATCTCCACCTGGGCGGCTCTGCTATGGCAGGCATCGTCGGTCATTTGGCGGCCATCCCCGCCAGATGCGGACAGCGGGATGCATCCGCCATATCCATGACGCGTGCCGGTGCGGTCACCGGCTCGGGCGCACGCAGAGGCGCGTCATGCAGTGCGCGGTCCAGTTCTTCGAGGCAATCGAGATCAAGCATCGTCATCCTCCGGTTCGCCCCAAAGCCGAGCGGCGAGATTCTCCGTCTCGACAGTCTTGGTCTTGGTCGGGGCCAGCGCATGGTTGAGGCGCGCCATATGCGCGACATCGGCCCCGTTCGTGAGATTGTCGTCAGACGTTGTCATAGATCACCTCGAGGCTGAGCTTGGGCATCGCGTTCTTGCCGCGCATGTCCTCATCCGTGGCTGGCTCGAGAACGAAATCAGCGCCGGTGTCCTTGCCGTCGAAGAGGCCGAGCAAGCCATCCTGATCGAGCGGCGTCGGATGGGTGGGCGGCGCTTCGGCGACGTTCTCCGCAAGCTCGGCGAACAGCCTGCCCCACTGCGTCGCATCGGTGCCGACGATCTGATACGAGGCCGACTTGCGGCGCAGGTCGTCGTCCTGCGGGATTGCAGCAAGAACGGGGATCTCGACCTTCTCGGCAAACGCCTGCGCCTGGCCGGTGCCGTCGTCCTTGTTGATGACCATGCCGGCCACGCCGACATTGCCGCCAAGCCCCTGGAAGTACTTCACCGCCGAGCAGACATTGTTGGCCACGTAAAGCGACTGCAGGTCGTTCGAGGCGACCACGATCACCTTCTGCGCCATGTCCCGTGCGATCGGCAGTCCGAAGCCGCCGCAGACCACGTCGCCCAGAAAGTCGAGCAGCACATAGTCGAAGTCCCAGTCGTGGAAGCCCAGCTTCTCGAGCAGCTCGAAGCCGTGGATGATGCCGCGCCCGCCACAGCCGCGCCCGACCTCCGGGCCGCCGAGCTCCATGGCAAAGACGCCGCCGCGCTTGAAGCAGACGTCGCCGATCTTGACTTCTTCACCGGCGAGTTTCTTGGCGGTCGAGGTCTCGATGATCGTCGGGCAGGCTTTCCCGCCGAACAGCAGCGAGGTGGTGTCGGACTTCGGATCGCACCCGATCAGCAGGACGCGCTTGCCCTGCTCGGCCATCATGTGGCTGAGGTTGGCCAGCGTGAACGACTTGCCGATCCCGCCCTTGCCATAGATCGCGATGATCTGCGTGTCCTTGGTCGCCTCCGTCGGGACCGGATCGGGATCGATCGCAGCCTCGGCCTTGAGACGGGCGTAGCCCTTGTCGACGATGATCGGGGCGTCGGTGCCGTCGGGGGTCATGCGGAAGCCCTCCAGTCTAGGATCATCTTGAGGCAGTTGGAATCTGTGAAGGCGGTGCGATAGGCGTAGGGCGCATCGCTCGCCGGCACGGTGTGTGTGATCAGATCGGCCAGTGCCAGTTTCCCGCCGTCGAGCAGGGCGCGCACCGCCTCGATGTCATCGCGGGCCCACTCGGCGGCGACCCTGAGGCGGGCCTCCTTGATGAAGGCCATCGGGAACGCGAAGCTGATGGGCTGCGCGTAGAAGCCGGCAAGCACGATCTCGCCGCCCTTTGCCAGACGACCGATAAGTGTGTCGAGAAGTGCCGCATCGCCGCTTGCGTCATAGATGCTGCGGTAGTCGCGGCGATCGTCGTCATCAGGGTGCACGACAGGGTAGTCGTCGCCGCGGCCCAGCCGTGAGAGATCCTTTTCCCAGACCACCGGGGGCGGACCGCCCCGGAGAATGCTGAGACGGGCCAGCAGCCGACCGAGAACGCCATGCCCGATGATCAGATCCGGAGCGTGGGCGTGCGGCGCCGCAATCGCATGATGCGCGGTGGCCGCCAGCGCGAGCAGAGCACCTTCGGGCCCTGTCGCGGCATCGAGCGCCACGAGCCGATCGGGGTGCGTTGCCACCTCGCGTGCCGCGGCGCCGAACAGACCGCGCACCGAACCGAAGCACGAAGCACCCGGTACGAACACCATGTCGCCGGCCTTGACGCCCGCGTCCTTCGGTGCCTCCAGCACCTCTCCCATCGCTTCGTAGCCGGGCACGAGCGGATAGCCCATTCCCGGGAAGGGGGGCATGTCACCGGACCAGAGCAGCTTTTCCGTACCAGTCGAGATTCCGGAGTGGCGAATGCCGACGACCACGTCACTTTCGCCTGACACCAAGGGCACCGGGCGAACAGCCAGGTCCTTCGGTCCTCTGAATACGACGGCGGTCGTTTCCATTCTTGGTTCTCGTTTCTCGCTGCCTTGCTGAGATTCGTGTGAACCAGCTGCGGCAGATTGGCCTACTGTCAGACTAAATTGACGTTTCTAAATGTCAATAATTTTGGACACTCGATGTTCGGGCTAGTGTTCGGTTTTTCGTCCGGTCACGACCCGGGTCAGGAAAGGCCGGCGCGTCGGGCGCTCCCGGACGTTCCGGAACCCGGCGCGGCGCAGCAGTTCGATGTGCGTCTCGGGCGCGCGCGGCCGCCCGCTCGTCATCGCCATGGTGTAGAAGCCGAAATAGGCGTCCCCGGCGCGGCAGGGCCGATCTCCGCCGGACATCGGCTCGGACACGATCACCTGGCCGCCCACCGGAAGCTGGGCATAGACCCTCGAGAGCAGGGACTGAACTGTTGCGTCGTCGTGATCATAAAGCACGCGAATCAGGCTGATCCCGTCGCATTCGGTGGGCAGCGGATCCTCGAGGAAATGGCCGCCGATGACCCGGATGCGCCGGTCGAGATCCACGCTCACAAGACGTCGGGCTGCGGCCTCTGCCACTGCCGTCAGGTCAAACAGGGTCAGTGCCATCTCCGGGTAACGCCGGGCCACATGCTCGAGGAAAACGCCTGTTCCGCCGCCGATGTCCGCGAGCGCTCCGACCCGGCCCAGGTTGATCGCGTCGAGGGTTTCCTCGGCGACCAGATGCTGAGATGTCGCCATCAGCTCCGAGTATGTCTCGGCCGTTTCGGGATCGATCTGATCGGCCGTACCCAGAACGTAAGGCCAGAACCGGCTGAGTTCGGTCTCGGTCTCGCCGCGCAGAAGGCCGACAGGGTCGCGGAGGTCGCGATAGAACGTCCGGTGGTGCCGGATCATGTCCTCGAGACCAGGCACCCCAAGGGCTGCGGCGCCAAGTCGTCCCAGCCGATAGCTGCCGTCGCGAAGCCGTGTGAGGAGGCCGATCGCGGCGGCCGCCTGACACAAGGCGATCGCACGATCCGCGCTAAGTCCAAGCGATTGCGCCAATGCCTCGGGCGTGGACGGACCGCGCTGCAGTTTGCGCAGAACGCCCAGCTCCACGGCGGCCAACAGCGTCTGCGAGTAAACGAACCCCGCGACCAGGTCGTAGAGCCGTGCGGCATCCCGCCGTGCAAAGGCACGTGTCAGCCAGAATCGCGCGGCCTTGCGTTGAAACTCTGCCGATGCAATGCGCGACAGGCGCCAGGCATCGAAACGTGCTGCCATCCGCTGCCAGAGCGGTGCGCTGACCTGATGCCCGAAATCCGTCACGGGCTCAGACCGCGTGCGGCGCGAATGCGACCGGCATCAACCTGTCTGCCTGACTGCGCACGAGCGCACAAAGCGCCGCCTCGCCCTCGCAGGCGGGGATCGATGTGATCGCCGCCGAAAGCGAATCGTTGAGCTTGCGGACGGCGCCATCGACGCCATAGGCCTCGACGGCGTTCGGGCGGTCATGTACCGCATCCTGGCCCGCGGGCTTGCCGAGTTCCGTCTCGTCGAGCAGGGCGTCGCGCAGATCGTCTGCGACCTGATAGGCCTCGCCGATTCGCGCACCGAGCTCGGTCCATTCGTCGGGGTCCTCGCCCGCGGCGATCGCACCCATGCGGGTTGCCGCCGTGAAAAGCGCCCCGGTTTTCGCCCGGTGGTAGGCGGCGAGATCAACCTTTGCCTCGCTTTCCCATGCCTGGCCCGCGCAGATGCCATCCGGCGAGCCGGTGGCTTCGGCGAGGCCGGCGATCAGGGCCGCCGCGCGGTCGGTGCTGCCCGACGCGTTGAGCGCCAGGGTCTCGAAAGCCGCAATGATCAGCGTGTCTCCGGCGAGCACGGCGAGCGCTTCGCCAAAAGCGCAATGAACCGAGGGCTTTCCGCGTCTCAGGTCCGCATCGTCAAAGCAGGGCAGATCGTCGTGCACCAGTGATGCGCAGTGAATCAGTTCGAGTGCCGCGCCGGCCGCATCCGCAAGGGTGGGGGTGTCGTTGCCGCAGGCATTGGCAACCGAGAGGCACAGCAGCGGACGCACGCGCGCACCGCCCGGGAGCACGGCATATTCAAGTGCTGCTGCCAGCTTCGGAGGGGCGGGACGGCGTTGTGCGCGACGGAGCGCTCCTGAAACAGCCGCCTCGATGCGGTCCTGCGGTGACATGGCGGCCTCCCAAGTGTCGCGTCTGATTGACGGCTAGTTGTAAATTAGAATGGACACAGCTCCGGCCGGCTGTCAACATGGCCTGCAAGGTAGAGCTGAGATGACAGAGACCGCCGGAACCATCGTGATCGGCGCCGGGATCGGCGGATTGGCGGCTGCGCTGCGCCTCGCGGGAGCCGGCCAAGAGGTGCTGGTATTTGAGGGAGCACTCCGGCCCGGCGGCAAGCTGCGCACCGTGCCAAGCGATGCCGGACCGGTCGATGCCGGTCCAACGGTTCTCACCATGCGCCCGGTCTTCGAGTCGTTGTTCGAGAGCGTCGGCGAGACGTTCTCGGACCACGTGCCAACGACAGCCGAGTCCGTGCTCGCGCGCCACTGGTGGCCGGATGGGTCGGAGCTCGACCTGCATGCTGACCGCGCTGCCAGCGCGCGTGCGGTGCACGACTTTGCCGATGCCCGCTCGGCCCGAGAGTTCGAGGCCTTCTGCGGGCGCGCGCGACGCCTGTTCAGCGCGTTCAGCGGGCCGGTCATGGACGCAGCCAAGCCGGAACCCGCCGGCATCGTGACGGCTGCGCTGACGAACCCTGGGCTGTTGCCGGAACTGATGCCGGGGCGGTCGCTGTGGCGCTCGCTGTCGGCGCAGTTCTCGGATTGCCGGTTGCGCCAGCTGTTTGCCCGCTATGCGACCTATGTCGGCGGGTCGCCGTTTCTGTCGCCTGCCTTGCTGGCCCTGATCTGGAGCGCCGAGGAGGCGGGCGTCTGGCGTGTCGAGGGCGGCATGTCGAAACTCGCAAGCGGGATCGCAGCGTTGGCCGAACGCAAGGGTGCGGCGTTCCGATACGGAAGTCCGGTCGAGGAAATCGATGCGTTGGACGACGGGTTTGTGGTCCGTTGCGCCGGTGGAGACAAGATCAAGGCACGCAGTGTTGTCTTCAACGGGGATCCGTCGGCGCTGGCGGACGGCATGCTCGGCGAGACGGTGCGCGCTGCGGTTCGCCGGCCAGGTGTGACGCCGCGGGCGCTTTCGGCATGGGTCTGGAGCTTTGCCGCACGGCCCAGCGGTCGCGAACTTGCGCATCACAACGTGTTCTTCAATGCCGACTACCGCCGCGAGTTCGACGCCATCGCGGGCGGCGCGATGCCGGACAGCGCGACCCTCTATGTCTGCGCGCAGGACCGCGGCACGGGTCTGGCGCCGCATGGGCACGAGCGCTTCGAGATCATCATGAACGGGGCGCCGGTGGTGCCGGGCCAAGGGCCACGCGAGGAGGACTTCGAGACATGCAGAGACCGGACATTCACGGCGCTCTCCCGGCTGGGGCTGGACTTCGATCCACTGCCGGAGCGCCCCTCGCTGACGACGCCGCACGACTTCGCGGCGCTCTTCCCCGGGTCGGCCGGTTCCCTCTACGGGCGGAGCCCGCATGGGCTGATGGCAAGCTTCCTGCGGCCGACGGCGCGGAGCCGGATCCCGGGCCTCTATCTGGCGGGCGGCGGCGTGCATCCCGGGGCGGGTCTGCCGATGGCGTTGAGCTCCGGGAGGCACGCGGCCGAGGCGATCTTGACGGACCGTGCTTCGACCTCGACGTCCCGCCGGATGGCTATGCTTGGTGGTATGTCGACGGGCTCTCGGACGACGGCCGGCGCGGCATCTCGGTCATAGGGTTCATAGGATCGGTCTTCTCGCCCTGGTATCGCTGGGCAGGGCGCAGGCGGCCCGAGAACCATGTCTGCATCAACGTGGCGCTCTATGGTCCCGGTGGCCGGTTCACGATGACCGAGCGCGGCCGGGGCGCGCTTGGCCTGTCGCGGCACGGGTTCCGCGTCGGGCCGTCCTCGATGCGCTGGGAACAGGGCGCTCTGGTGATCGATGTCGACGAGATATCGAACCCGATCATCTCCCGGGTGTGCGGTCAGATCCGTTTGAGGCCCGCGGGCGTGACCACGGTCGAGATGCCCCTGACACCGGATGGCGGTCATGTTTGGCGCCCGTTCGCGCCGACCGCCAGGATCGAAGTCGACATCGACCGGCGCGGCTGGCAGTGGACCGGCCACGGCTATTTCGATGCGAATTTCGGCACGCGCGCGCTCGAGGCGGATTTCTCCTACTGGACCTGGGGGCGCTTCCCGGTGCCGGGGGGCACCATGGCGTTCTACGATGCGGACCGGCGCGACGGGAGCACGTTGGCCACCGGGTTGATGTTTGGTGATGACGGCACGGCGCGGATCATCGAGACACCACCGCCCAAGACCAGATTCTCCCGGAACCTCTGGCTGGTACGGCGTGAAACCCGTGCAGATCCGGGCTACCGACCGCGCGAGGTGACCCCGATGCTGCACGCGCCGTTCTATTCGCGCGCGGCGGTGCGCACGAAGATCGATGGACACGAGACGCTGGGCGTGCACGAGGCGCTGGATCTCGACCGGTTCGCCTCACCGCTGCTCAAGCCGATGCTCGCGGTCCGTGTGCCCCGTGTTCCGGACTGGGCGGCGTTCCTGCGGCGCTAGAGGTTGCGCGGATGGACGTGGCGCTGGGGCGCGCATCCGCGCATGTGCGAACCGTCTCAGGCGGCGGTGTCGATCGGCTGTACGTCGGGGTTCAGCTTCCACATCGCATAGTTCAGCGCGGCGGCGATCGTGCACCACACGAGGTAGGGCACGAACAGCCAGCCCGCGAGCGGTTCGAGTTGCCACAGCGCGAGCATCGCGCCCGCCACTGCGAGCCAGAGCCCGATGACCACGACGAAGGCCATCCCAAAGCGGCGCAGCCCGAAAAAGATCGGTGACCAGAGCGTGTTGAGTGCGATCTGAAGACCCCACAGGGCCATTGCGGTGCCGCTGTCCGGTAGCGGGGCGGCCAAGGCGGCGGCTGCGGACATCGCGATGTAGAGCGTTGTCCAGGCCACGGGAAACAGCCAGTTGGGTGGGGTCCAGCTCGGGCGGTTCAGCGTCAGATACCATTGCCCCGGCGGGAACATTGCTCCCGTCGTCGCCGCTGCGCAGCAGGCACAGATACAGATCACAAAGACGCCGAAGTCCATGGACGTCACGTAGGTGACGGGGCGCTGTCGTCAAGCATCTGCTGGCGGGCAAGATCGCGCGCCTTGAGCTGCGCCAGAACCGAGACCAGCGCACCTGTGCGGCCCTCGCCCCATGGCGCGGCCTGGCGCTGGTTCGCGGTCGCCGCATCCACGAGGAATGCCGTCTCCTCCAGCGGTGGGGCATGCAGGACGGCGGAGCGTGGCATCACGCTGCTGATCGCGGCCGCCCCGAGCGCCGCCATGATCAGCCCGACCTTTTCTGAGTTTCCGGTGCGCGCGCGACGCGACACCGAATCGTAGTCGGCGGCGGCGATATGCCGCCCGATCCTGGCATAGATGTAACGTGCCGCGAATATACCGGGCCTGCAGGCACGCGGCAGGGTCACGATGCCGACCTGGGCCCGCGTATAAAGCCGATCGGCCTCGGTCAGCAGTCGACGCACCATGTGCGCGACCTTCGGGCCGGGCATCGGATCTGCAAGAAAGTTCTCTGGCTCGAGCTTGGCCTCGGCCAGCCACTCCAGCGGCAGGTAAAGGCGTCCCGCCCGGGCGTCCTCGCCCACATCGCGCGCGATGTTGGTGAGCTGCATGGCGACGCCGAGATCGGTTGCGCGGGCAAGCGCATCGCGATCGCGCACACCCATCAGCACTGACATCATCACACCGACAGCAGCCGCCACACGCGCCGAGTAGTCCCGCACGCCCGAAAGCGTCTCGTAGCGCCGGCCTTCGGCATCCCAGTCAAGCCCCTCGATCAGAGCTTCCGGCAGGGCACGCGGCATGTCCGTGTCCTCGATCATGCGCGTGAAGGCCCGCTCGACCGGGTCATTGTGCGGCCGGCCGGCATAGGCGCGGCCAAGCCGCGTGCGCAGAGAGGCGACCGCCTTGCGTTTGGCTTCGGTCAGATCGACGGCGTCATCAGCGAGGCGGCAGAACGCATAGAGCGCAAGCGCCGCGTCACGCGTCTGTGGCGGGAGCAGCTTTGACGCCGCATAGAACGACCGCGATCCGTGCTTGATCGCTTCGCGGCAATGGGCGAGGTCCTGTTCTGGCGTCATCGTTGGATGTCCTCCATCGCGGACTGAGGGTCGGGCACGAGTTGGGCAAGCACTTCGGCGGAGACGACCACCCCCGGCAGCCCGGCGCCCGGATGGGTGCCTGCACCGGCGAGGAACAGGCCGGGCAGTTCTTCCGAGACATTGTGCGGGCGGAACCAGGCGCTTTGCAGAATCCGCGGCTCGATCGAGAAACCGCAGCCATGGGGCGACAGGTAGCGCTCCTGGAAATCCACCGGAGTCATCACGAGGCTGGTGCTCACGCGGGACCCCAGACCCGGCAGAAGTTTCTCTTCGAGGACGGCCTCGACGCGGCGCCGATAGGGCTCGGCCTCGCGCGCCCAGTCGACCGGATCGTCGAAACCGAGATGCGGCACCGGCGAGAGCGCATAGAACGTGTCGTCGCCATCCGGGGCGGCACCCGGGTCGGTGACGGTGGGTCGATGGACGTAGAGGCTCATGTCCTCGGCCAGATGCCCTTTCAGGAAAATGTCCTCGACGAGCCCACGATAGCGCGGTCCGTTCAGGATCGTGTGGTGCCCGACATCGGGCCACATGTTCCGGGTGCCCTTGGTGCCGAAATGCCAGAGGAAAAGGCCCATCGACCAGCGGCTTCGCGACAGCCGGCGTGGGGTCCAGCGCCGTGGTGCGGGTTTCTTGAGCAGTCGTGTGTAGGTGTGCCCGCTGTCGGCGTTGGAGACGACGATTGCAGCCGGGATTTCCTGACCGCCGACCGTGCGCACGCCGGTTGCGCGCCCGCGCTCGCACAAGATCTCATCGACCTCGATGCCGAATGTCAGCCGTCCGCCCTTGCGCTCGATCAGGTCGGCCATCGCCTGGGCCAGCGCTGCGGCGCCGCCCATGGCGTAGTGGACGCCGTAGGTGCTCTCGAGATGCGAGACGAGCGCGTACATCGAGGTGACCTTGAAAGGATCGCCGCCAATGAACAGTGGGTGGAACGACAGCGCCATGCGCAGTCTTTCGTCCCGCACCTGTCGGGCGACGTGGCCGTAGATCGACCTGTCGGCGCGCAGCCATGCGAAGATCGGCAGCACCTTGATCAGGTCCCAGAGCTTGTGCATCGGCGCCCGGCCAAGCTGCTCGAAGCCGAACTCATAGCGCCGCTTCGCACCGACGAGCAACCGATCGAAGCCGGCAAGATCGCCGGGCGACAGGCGGGCGACCTCGGCGCGCATCTCTGCGGGGTCGCGGTGGGCGGCAAGCGCCGAGCCGTCAGGGAAGCGGATCTCGTAGAACGGATCGAGCGCCCTGAGGTCGACATCGCGGTCGAAATCCTCGCCAGCAACCGCCCAGAGCTCACGGAACACCTTTGGTGCCGTGACGATCGTGGGTCCCATGTCGAAGCGGTGGCCGTCCTGCACGATCGCCGTCCCGCGACCACCGGGACTGTCGAGGCGATCGAGAAGTTCAACCCGATAGCCGCGCGCTGTCAGACGGATGCCCGCGGCCAGACCGCCGAAGCCGGCTCCGATCACCACGGCAACCGGCCGGTTGTCGGGGGTCTCTGGGGCGCGAATCAAAGGCTCTGTTCGTGTAAGCATATTTAGACAATAGATGTGTCCAGCAGAATTGACAATTCCTTCTGGAGCCCCGACAAGTTATCGCAATCGAACCCGCAGCATGGTCATGGGCGCGCAGAGACAGATCGTCAGCCTCAGCTTCTTCCGGTTCCACGGGCCGGGTTCGCGCTTGTGGGCGTTCACGCAGATGATGTTTGCGCGCGCTCCCTTGGCGCGCGTGCCGGGTATCGGGTTCTGGAAGCTTTTCGGTTCGGGATCGGGCGAGGGCTTCACCCCGGTGCCCAACACCGCAGTCTACGCCATCCTGGCCACCTGGCAGTCACCGGGCGCGGCCCGCGATGCCATCGAAACGGCGGCGGTGTTCCAGCGCTATCGTGACCATGCCGCCGAGAACTGGACGGTCTATCTCTCTCCGACGTCCGCGCGTGGTCAATGGGACGGGCAGGCGCCGTTCGCGCCATCCGTCGATGCTGGCGCCGGTCCCATTGTCGCGCTGACCCGCGCGACGATCCGGCCCCGCATTCTGCTGCGCTTCTGGGGCCGCGTGCCTGACATTTCGGCTGCGATCGGCGCGGATCCGAACGTCATGTTCAAGATCGGCCTCGGCGAAGTGCCTTGGTTCCAGCAGGTGACGTTCTCGATCTGGCCCGACAGCGATAGCATGGCGGCGTTTGCGCGGCGCGACGGGCCACATGCCCGCGCCATCCGGGCCGTGCGCGACGGCAATTGGTTCGCGGAGGAACTCTATGCACGCTTCCGTGTTGTCGACCAGCACGGATCGTGGGAAGGTGGTTCCCCCATGACGATCGCTTGCGAGACTGCCCCGGCATGACCTCTCCCTTTCCGTTCTCGGCCATCGTCGGTCAGGACGAAATGAAACGCGCGCTGATGATTGCTGCCGTCGACCCGACGGTCGGCGGGGTGCTGGTATTTGGCGACCGAGGCACCGGAAAGTCGACCGCCGTGCGCGCGCTTGCAGCCCTCCTGCCGCCCATCGAGGCGCGGCGTGACTGCGCCTACAACAGCGTGCCGGGTGACGCCATTCCCGGGCGTGGCGCGGATGATCCGGAGGAGGCGCTTGTCGAGATTCCGACCCCTGTCGTGGATTTGCCGCTGGGTGCGACCGAGGATCGTGTCGTCGGCACATTGGATCTCGAACGCGCACTGGCAAGTGGAGAGAAGCGGTTCGAGCCGGGATTGCTCGCGCGGGCCAATCGCGGGTTTCTCTACATTGACGAGGTCAACCTGCTCGAGGACCACCTTGTGGACCTGCTGCTGGATGTGGCGGCGTCCGGAGAGAACGTGGTCGAGCGTGAGGGCCTTTCGATCCGCCATCCCGCACGGTTCGTGCTCATCGGTTCGGGCAACCCCGAAGAAGGCGAACTGCGCCCGCAGTTGCTCGATCGCTTCGGGCTGTCGGTCGAGATCGGCTCGCCTGACGTGATCGAAGACCGGATCGAGGTGATCCGCCGCCGCGATGACTTCGACCGCGATCCGGTGCGTTTTCTCAAGCGATGGGCCGTCTCCGAGCGCCGTGAACGCGCCCGGATCGTCAAGGCGCGCAAAGCATTGGCCCGCGTGAAGACCCCGGACGAGGCGATCGAGGCGGCGGCCAGGCTCTGCCAGGCGGTGGGCTCTGACGGGCTTCGTGGCGAGTTGACCCTGATCCGCACCGCGCGCGCCACGGCGGCGCTGGAAGGCCGGCGTGCGGTGTCGATCGCCGATATCGCAGAGGTCGCGGCGCCTGCGCTGCGCCACCGGCTCCGCCGCGACCCGCTCGATGAAACCGGTTCCAGTGCACGGATCGCCCGCGCCGTGACAGAGGTTCTGGGGGTGTGAGCGACGCGGCACTGCGCTGGCAGTTGGCCGTGGATGCAGCGTCAGCGCTGGCGACCGCGCCGCAGATGATGGCAGGCGTGGTCCTGCGCGCCCGTGCGGGGCCCGTCCGGGATGCCTGGCTCAAGCTCCTGTCCCAGCTTTCCGATTTGCCCGAGCGGCGACTGCCGCCGTCGGTGTCTTCCGACCGCTTGCATGGTGGGCTCGATCTCGCGGCAACCCTGAAGGCGGGGCGCCCGGTCTCCTCGGTCGGGGTGTTGGAGGAAGCGGCTGGCGGCCTACTTGTTGTGCCTATGGCGGAATGTATGGAAGCAGGTCGTGCGGCAGAGCTGGGTGCGGCGCTTGATCGTGCTGCGGCCCCGATCCTCGTGCTGCTGGACGAAGGGGTCGAGGCGGACGAGCGCGCACCGGCGGGCCTCGCCGACCGGCTTGCCTTGCACCTGACGCTCGAGGACATCGCGATTGGCGACCTCTCGCATGATGCGGTGACGCGTGAGACGATCGTTCTTGCGCAGGAGATCCTCGCGAACGCTGGCGCGCAAACAGTGGCACTCGAGACACTCACCCGTCTGGCGGCGGCGATGGGGATATCCTCGATGCGCGCACCCGCGCAGGCTTTGCGGGTCGCACGGGTGCTTGCAGCGCTCGATGGCGAGGCGGCGCCCTTGGAAACCCACATCGCGCGGGCCGCGGCGTTGGCTCTGGTCCCGCGCGCAACGGTGATCCCCGAACCAGCCGATGAAAGCGCACCACGGGACGAACCGCCGGAGCAGGCGCCTTCGGAACCGCCCGAGGCGCAGAGCGAAGAGACGACCGGTGCGCTGGAGGACCGGGTGCTCGAGGCTGCGGCGGCCCTGCTGCCTTCGCTCGCCTTCGCCGATCCCGCACGGGCCCGGGGTGGTCAAGTCTCAAGCGGGGCAGGGGCACGCCAGAGGACGACAGCGCGGGGGCGTGTTGTCGGCACGTATGCGGCAAAGCCGGAAGCGGGTCGGCGTCTCGATGTCTATGCCACGCTACGCACGGCTGCGCCTTGGCAGAATCTGCGCCGTCGGTCCCGTCCCGCGGCGGGAGGGGTGATCGTCGAGCCGGGCGATTTCCGCGTGCGTCGTTTCGAGCGGCCCTCGGAGAGCGTGATGATCTTTCTGGTCGATGCGTCCGGGTCCGCTGCGGCGTCTCGCATGGCGGAGGCGAAAGGCGCGGTCGAGCTTATGCTCGCCGAGGCCTATCGCCGTCGGGAGAAGGTCGCGCTCATCTCGTTTCGGGGCGCGCGCGCCGAGTTGCTCTTGCCCCCGACGCGCTCGTTGCTGCAGGCCAAACGTCGGCTCGCCGTGCTGCCAGGTGGAGGTGGCACACCACTCGCATCCGCCCTCATCACGGGGGCTGAACTCGCGCGGCAAGTGCGCCGGCGCGGTGCCGCTCCTTTTGTTGTCATGCTGACGGATGGCCGGGGCAACATCGCCCTTTCCGGCGAGCCGGGCCGGGCACAAGCCGCCGAGGATCAGAAGATGGCGGCGCGCGTCCTCGCCGCGGAGGGTGCCGTTTCGATCCTGATCGACACGGCCAATCGTCCGCAGGCCGCCGCCGCCGCGCTCGCCCGGGAGATGGCAGCCCGATATCTGCCGCTGCCGCGGGCAGATGCCGCCGGGATCAGCAAGGCGGTGCGTGCAAGCACCGCGCCATGACCGGGGTCGTTCATCCGGATTGGGAGGATGCGGGCGCTGACTGGCCGAACCGCGAATGCAGCCAGTTCGCGACCGCAGGCGAGATCCGCTGGCACTATCAACGCATGGGCAGCGGGCCGGTGCTGCTTCTGTTGCACGGTGCGGGCTCCTCCACCCACAGCTGGCGCGACCTGATGCCTTTGCTGCGTGAGCGCCATGATGTGATCGCGCCCGATCTTCCCGGTCACGGGTTTACCCGCATTGCCCGGTCGCAACAGGTCTCGTTGAGCGGGATGTCCGTTGCGGTGAGGGCGTTGCTCGATCACCTCGATGTGGTCCCGGATCTGATCGTCGGACACTCGGCGGGGGCTGCGGTTGCCCTTGAGGCGGTGCACACAGGTTGCCCTGCGCCGCGCACTGTGATCGGGCTCAACGCGGCACTGAGTGGCTTTCGCGGACTGGCGGGCGTGCTCTTTCCGCCCATGGCGCGCCTTCTCGCGCTCAGCCCCGGCGTGCCATGGCTGTTTTCCAGCATGACAGGAAATCCATCCTCCACGCGCCGTCTGATCGAGGGCACGGGCTCGGCGCTCGACGATCGCGGCATCGAGCTCTATGCGCGCCTGCTCGGGCGATCGGAGCATGTGGGCAATGCGCTCACGATGATGGCGCTCTGGGATCTGGACCCCTTGCTGCGAGCGCTGCCCGGCATCGATGTGCCGATCCATCTGGTTGTCGGAGAGGGTGACCGGACGGTGCCGGGTGATGATGCAGCTGCGCTCGCTCGTTCGATCGCCAACATCACGCTGCACGAGGTGCCCCGCCTCGGCCATCTCATGCACGAAGAGGCACCGGGCGAGATCGCAAAGCTCATTCTGGAGATTTCAGCTGCGTGAGGCGGCTCAGAGACCGTTGCTGTCGACAAGCCCGAAGCGGCGAAGCTTCACGTAGAGGCTCTGCCGGCTCAGGCCGAGCATCTCGGCGGCGGAGGCGCGGTTGTTGCCCGTTTTCTTGAGCGCGGTCTCGATGCACATCTTCTCGATCTCTTCGGTCGACGCGCGCACGAGCTCCTTTAGCGGCACCGAGCCGACGAGGTTCATGAGGTCATCATTGGACTTGTCGACCCGGGGCGAACTGCGCGCCGGCAGCTGGCCGTAGCGGCTGATGTCGCGCATCACGAAGCCGATCGCCGGTGCTTCGGCATCCGCAAGCGCCGCCACCGAGATCTCGACCCGCGTCTCCGAGCCGAACGTACCGGTCAGTACCGAGACGAAGGCTCTGAGCCGTCCGTGCTCGCGGGCGTTGGCGATGATGATCTCCATGTCGACGCCGGGGCGGCCGAGGAAGCGCTCCAGCGGCTCACCAATGGCCTGCTGCGGAAGTGCAATCTCCGCCATGCCCAGGAAGGCATCGTTGCACCAGCGGATCATCCCCTGCTGGTCCGAGAGGACCATCGCATCCGGGATGCGCCTCACCATGCCGACCAACATGTCCTCGATCGCGAGCTCCGCGGCGTTGCGCCGCTCGCCCGACTTGATGCTGCACAACATCATGGTGTCGTCGCCGGCACGAAACACCGAAAGTCGCACGTCGACCTCGGTCGGATTCTCGGCGAGGCAGGCGTGAAAAACGGCCTGCTGACCGGACGAGACAGCCTGCTCGATTGCATCGAGCACGCCCTTGATGTCCGACGAATCGAACAGCTTCTCGAGCCGGCGTCCGCTCAACTCGCCCGCGCTTTCACCGATCAGATTGGCTGCTGCCGAATTCACGTCGTGCACCCGTCGCCGTGTCGCATCGACGATCAGAAGCGCTTCGGTGGACGTCTGGAAGAGAACGCGGTAGCGCGTCTCTAGCTGGCGGAGCTGGCCGTAGTCCTCGTCGAGTGCGCGCTGGGCTTCGACCAGACGAGACTGCAGCGCTGCAATCGCTTGCATCTCCTGACCCAGGAACACCACCGAGTCGCCCGCCGGAAGTGCGTGGTACCGCATCGGGAACTGTTCGAGCCCGTCGATGTCGTGATTGATCTCACGGTGCTTCTGGTGCCCGTCCGCGCCATCGGTCTCCAGCATCGATTCGATCTTCGCGCGGCATTCCTCGGTGACGATATCAACCAGCTTGGCGCCGACCAGCTTGCGGGGCTCGAAGCTTTCGGGGTGCTCGAGGTTCCAGACAAGATCGAGGATCTGGCCGTCACGGTCGGTGATGAACGCGAGATCAGATACGGTGGAAAGCAGCGAGACAAAAGCTTCTGGCACAACAATAGACAGGTTGTCGTCCTTGAGGAAGTGTGACGTCATTTGTCCCGGATCTCGCATCGCCCTTCACTGAGCAAGGCCAAATTCAACAGTCAGGCGGGCGTGTCAATGGCCCTGCGCCTGTTTGACGACGGTCTCCAGCGACACTGGTGCGATAGACACATCGTTTGCAATCACGTCCGCGCCGGTCATCCGCGCGATGTCCGGCTCCAGCTCAGTGAGATAACCGCCGATGGCGATTGTGGCCTCTGGGCGCACTTTTCTGACCGCGCGGACCGCGTCCTGAAGCGACGGTATCACTGCGCGGCAGCCAGCGGAAAGGCCGATGAGCGCGTAGTTGCGCTCGGAGGCGTGACTGCGGAGTGCATGCAGGCTCGGGGTCAGCTGCAGGTCGACGGTCCACCCCGCCCGGCGGAAGAAGTCGGTCGCCATGGTGACGCCCAGCATATGCGTCTCTTCCGGGGCCGGCGCAAACAGCGCGCTCAGGCCAAGCGGGCGCACGGGCTGATCCGAGAAGAAGTTCGGGCCCAGCTCTCGCAGCACGCCGTGAAGCCGCGCGAGCCCGAGGGTTACCTCGAGAAAGCTCGCCTCGTCGGTGACCCAGCGCTCACCGAGCTGCCGGGCTGCGGCTGCGATGTAGCGCAGATAGATGGTGTCCGGCGTGCGCCCTTTGCGGCGGACGTCGTCGATGAGAACCGCGGCGCGCTCGGGGTCCTCCGAGACAAGCGCATCGCAAAGACCGGCAATTTCCAGCTCGGTGGGCGCATGATTCTCGGATGGGATGTCGCTGACATCGCGGTCCGCGATCTTGGAGGATTGACGGGCAAGTTGGGCAACGAGGTCTTGTGCGAAGGCGCGTGTGATGCTTTCGGGAATCGCCCGAACCGCCCGCCTCGGATCGCTCAGGCCGCCATAGGTGCTTGGATCTACATTGCGCAGAACGTCTGCGTCTCGAATGTCCATCCGCCCTCCCTTCCGTACACATGCCCAGAGGCTGCTAGGCCATGCACGTCACGGAAACTGTCTTTCGCGCGGGCCCGTCGTGTTGAGTGCGGAACCGTCAGTTTCAGAGAACCACGGAAATTGCAGATCGTCAAATATAGCTGACAGAAATATCAAATTGTCAGCTTTTTAAGGCAGATTGGCGCCCCGAACCGGGCCGTTATGCCCGTTCAGATCAATTTTTGGGCGATGTGATTCGCGTATTGCGGGAAATTCCGTGATTTCGTAACTCGGAATGGACGTAAGTTTTAATTGACACATTTCTGAATCCGGCACACCCTCTGTCGCATTCGCATGACACAAACAGGGAGGCGTCATGCTTGGGCAGGCGAAAAACAAGCGCCGCTCTGGTCCGCTCTACACGCCCGCTCAGCGTCGGCGTCGTGATGCGACTAGGTGGACGCTGGTACAGGGGATTCTGGCCCCGGTGCAGTTCGTGATCTTCGCCATTTCACTGGGTCTCGTGATCCGGTTCCTCGCGACAGGTGAGGGACTGTTCGTGACCACCGTCTCGATCGTGGCAAAGACCGCCTGCCTCTACACCATCATGGTCACCGGAGCGATCTGGGAGAAAGTCGTGTTCGGCCAGTACCTTCTGGCGCCCGCCTTCTTCTGGGAAGATGTCTTCAGCTTCGTCGTCATCGCCCTCCACACCCTGTACCTCTGGGCGCTCTTCTCGGGGGTCGTGACACCTGAAGGCCAGATCTGGATCGCGCTCGCAGCCTACGCGGCCTACGTCGTCAACGCGACGCAGTTCCTCCTCAAGCTCAGGGCCGCACGGCTCGAGGCGGTGCCCGCATGAACCGCCCGTTCGCACCATCGGGTTGCGGGTCGACCCCGATCCTCAAGGAACGCGGCCAGCGCGAAGTCTTTTGCGGGCTCACGGGAATCATCTGGCTGCACCGGAAACTGCAGGATGCCTTCTTCCTGGTCGTCGGATCGCGCACCTGCGCTCACCTCCTGCAATCGGCGGCCGGGGTGATGATCTTTGCAGAGCCCCGCTTCGGCACTGCGATCATGGAGGAGAAGGACCTCGCAGGCCTGGTGGACGCCAACGAGGAGCTCGACCGCGAGGTCGCCCGTCTGTTGTCGCGTCGCCCCGACATCCGCCAGCTCTTCCTGGTCGGGTCCTGTCCCTCCGAGGTGATCAAGCTGGATCTGTCTCGCGCAGCCGAGCGACTGACCAAGGCTCACGCGCCGCATGTCCGGGTGCTGAGCTATTCAGGCTCGGGCATCGAGACGACGTTCACCGAAGGTGAGGACGCCTGCCTTGCGGCGATGGTGCCGAGCTTGGCCGCGTCGGATGACGCGCAGCTTCTGATGGTTGGCGCTCTGCCCGACGTGGTTGAGGACCAGTTCCTGCGACTTCTGCGCGAGATTGGCATCGAACGCGTGCGCTGTCTGCCTGCGCGCCGTGCCGACGACGCACCGGCCATCGGGCCGGGCACCAAGTATCTGCTGGCGCAACCGTTTCTCGGTGGCACGGCCAGCGCTCTCGATCGCCGCGGGGCGCAGCGCATTTCCGCGCCTTTCCCATTTGGCGTCGAAGGGACGACAGCCTGGCTGACCGCCGCTGCCGCCGCTTTCGGGATCTCGGCGCAGCAGGTCGAGCGCGTGGTTGCCGCCCCAAGCACGCGGGCACGCGAAGCGGTTGCCCGGGTGGCGGAGACGCTCTCGGGCCGGTCGATCTTCTTCTTCCCTGACAGCCAGCTCGAGATACCGCTTGCCCGCTTTCTCGCCCGTGAGTGCGGTATGCAGCCTCTCGAGGTCGGCGCACCCTATATCCATGCCGATCTGATGGCGCCCGATCTGGCGCTCCTGCCCCAGGGGCCCGTGATCTCGGAAGGCCAGGATGTCGACCTGCAACTCGATCGCTGCAGGGCGGGCAGGCCGGACCTCACGGTCTGCGGTCTCGGTCTCGCGAACCCGCTGGAGGCCGAGGGGCTGCGGACGAAGTGGGCCATCGAACTCGTGTTCACCCCTGTGCACGGCTACGAGCAGGCGGCGGATCTCGCCGAGCTCTTCGCCCGTCCCCTCCGGCGGGTGGAAAGGCTGGCGGTATGAAGCTCTCGGTCTGGACATATGAAGGGCCACCCCATGTGGGAGCGATGCGGGTCGCCACCGGCATGAAGGGCCTGCACTACGTGCTCCATGCGCCGCAGGGCGACACCTACGCCGATTTGCTCTTCACAATGATCGAGCGGCGCGACCATCGCCCGCCGGTGACTTACACCACCTTCCAGGCCCGCGATCTCGGCTCGGATACGGCGACGCTTTTCAAGGACGCCTGCCAGGAGGCCTATGAGCGATTCGATCCCCAGGCGCTGATTGTCGGCGCGTCCTGCACGGCCGAACTGATCCAGGACGATCCGGGCGGACTGGCGCGGGCGCTGGAGCTGCCCGTCCCGGTGATCCCGCTGGAACTGCCGTCCTACCAGCGCAAGGAAAACTGGGGTGCGGGCGAGACATTCTATCAGATCGTGCGCCACCTCGCGGGGCCGTGCGAGAAGACGCCCGAGGTCACCTGCAATCTGCTCGGCCCAACCGCGCTCGGGTTCCGCCACCGCGATGATGTCACCGAGATCACCCGGTTGCTGGGTGAGATGGGCATCGCCATCAACGTCTGTGCGCCGATGGCGGCGACGCCCGCTGACATTGCGCGCATGGGGGCCGCCCACTTCAACGTTGTGCTCTACCCGGAGGTCGGGGACACCGCGGCCCGGTGGCTCGAGAAAACCCATGGCCAGCCGCGCACCACCGTCGTCCCGATCGGCGTCGGGGCAACCGGGGACTTCCTGGCCGAGGTTGCCCACATCACGGGGATCCAAGCGCCGGCGCCGTCGACACGTCTTCCCTGGTGGTCGCGCTCGGTCGATTCGACGTATCTCACGGGCAAGCGTGTCTTCGTGTTCGGCGATGCCACACACGCGATCGCCGCGGCGCGCGTCTCGGCCGAGGAGATGGGGTTCGAGGTTGTCGGGCTCGGCTGCTACAATCGCGAATTCGCACGTGATCTGCGCGCCGCCGGCAAGGTCCACGGGGTCGAGCCTCTGATCACCGACGACTACCTCGATGTCGAGGCCGCCATCGAGGCGGCGCAACCCGAGATGATCCTCGGCACCCAGATGGAACGCCACATCGGCAAACGCCTCGGCATCCCGTGCGCGGTGATCTCGGCGCCGGTGCACGTGCAGGACTTTCCGGCCCGGTACTCGCCCGTCATGGGCTGGGAAGGCGCGAACGTCCTCTTCGACACCCTGGTGCATCCGCTGGTGATGGGGCTGGAAGAGCATCTGCTGGCAATGTTCCGCGAGGACTTCGAGTTCCACGATGCCGCCGGTCCCAGCCACCTCCACGCCGCAGGACCAGGCGCCGGCCGGCATCAGCCGGCCGCGGACGAGGGGGGCTCGATGCCGCCCGAGACCGCGCCCGCCAACGACCCCGGTTCCCCTCATTGGGCGCCGGATGCCGAGAAGGAGTTGAGGAAGATCCCGTTTTTCGTGCGCGGCAAAGCGCGCCGGAACACCGAAAAATTCGCGGCCGAACAGGGCCGCGCCGTGATCGATATCGAGACACTTTATGATGCCAAAGCGCACTTCGCTCGCTGACGCGCCACCCGTGCGGGTGGTGATCGTAACGCTGGACAGCCATCTGGCCCAGCCGGTGGAACGTGCCCGCGCGGACCTGACGCGCGACATCCCCGGTCTGCGTCTCGACCTGCATGCCGCCGCCGAATGGGGGTCCGACCCTGACGCGCTTGCCCGCGCGAAAGCGGATGTGGCCGAGGCCGACGTCATCATCGCGACCATGCTGTTCCTCGATGAGCACATCCAGGCCATCCTGCCGGACCTGCAGGCGCGGGCGCCGCACTGCGACGCCTTCGTTGGCTGCATGGCGGCAGGCGAGATCATCCGTCTCACCCGCATGGGCCGGTTCAACATGGGCGCAAAGGAGAGCGCAACCATCGCGCTTCTCAAGCGCCTGCGCGGTTCGGGAAAGAAGAAAGTCTCGTCCGGGGCGCATCAGATGCGCATGCTCAAGCGCCTCCCGAAAATACTGCGCTACATTCCCGGGACCGCCCAGGATGTCCGTGCCTACTTCCTGGCCATGCAGTACTGGATGGCGGGCTCCGATGACAACGTGGCTGCGCTCGTGCGCTTTCTGATCGACCGCTACGCCACCGGTGCGCGCGCGCATCTCAAAGGCAAGTGCAAGGCCAAGGCACCCGTCGAGTACCCGGAGGTTGGCCTCTACCACCCCGATCTGCCCGGCCGCCGGGTGACCGAGAACATGGCCGACATGCCCTGCACCGACGGTCCCACAGTCGGTGTGCTGCTGATGCGCGCCTATGTTCTGGCCGGCGACACGGCGCATTACGACATGGCGATCCGGGCGCTGGAGGCGCGCGGTCTGAACGTCATTCCCATCTTTGCCGCGGGTCTTGACGCGCGTCCGGCCATCGATGCGTTCCTGAAACAGGACGGGCGCACGCGGATCGAGGCGCTGGTGTCGCTCACGGGCTTCAGTCTCGTCGGCGGCCCTGCCTACAATGACACCAAGGCTGCGGAAGAAGCACTGACCGATCTGGATGTGCCCTACGTCGCGGCACACGCGCTCGAATTCCAGACCCTCGACGAATGGCGAGCCGGAGCGCGAGGGCTGTCACCGGTCGAGGCCACGATGATGGTGGCCATTCCCGAGATCGACGGTGCCACTGGTCCGATCGTCTATGGCGGGCGTGCCGAAGGTGCGCGTGCCATGCAGGGCGAAGGCGAGCGGGCCGCCCGTCTCGCCGACCGAGTGGCGAAACTCGTCTCGTTGCGCCGGACGGGACTGGCAGAGCGAAAGGTGGCCGTTGTCCTCTATGGCTTCCCGCCAAACGCCGGATCGGTGGGAACAGCGGCGCATCTTGCCGTCTTCGAGTCGCTCTTCAACACACTCACGGCGATGGCAGCCGAGGGCTACGACATCGCGCTGCCGGACAGTGTCGATGCGCTGCGCGATGCGATCCTCAAGGGCAACGCCGAGGCGCACGGCCAGCAGGCGAACGTCGCGGCAAAAGTACCGGCCGACGATCTGGTGGCCCGCGAGCCGCATCTCGGCGAGATCGAAGCCGCCTGGGGGCCCGCTCCGGGCAAACACCAGACAGATGGGCGCCACGTCTTCGTGCTGGGCGCCCGGTTCGGCAATGTTTTTGTCGGCGTGCAGCCCGCTTTCGGCTACGAGGGCGACCCGATGCGGCTCCTCTTCGAGAAGGGGTTCGCACCGACGCATGCCTTCTCGACCTTCTACCGCTGGCTCCGCGAGGATTTCGGAGCCCACGTCGCCCTGCATTTCGGCATGCACGGGGCGCTCGAGTTCATGCCGGGCAAGCAGTGCGGCCTCGGGCCGGATTGCTGGCCAGACAGGCTGATCGGAGACCTGCCGAACGTCTACCTCTATGCGATGAACAACCCCTCGGAGGGCGCGCTCGCCAAGCGCCGGGGCACGGCCACGATCGTAACCCACCTGACACCACCTGTGGGCAAGGCCGGGCTCTACAAGGGGCTGGTCGAGCTCAAGGCTTCGCTCGACCGGTGGCGCACAAGCACCCCCGATGCTGCCGACCGGGAGGAACTGGCCGAGATGATCCGCGCCCAGGCGGGTGAGCTCGATCTGAGCGTTGCCGCCGGAGAGGCGGGGGTCGACGCGCTCTGGCGCGAAATTGTCGAGCTCGAGCACTCTCTGATCCCGCATGGGTTGCACGTCGTCGGGCAGCCTCCATCTGATGCCGCCCGTGCCGATCTTCTGGCGTGCATGGCCGAGGCGTTGCCGGAGCATGATCTGTCCGAGGCCGAACGGCATCTGCGCGAAGACCACGAAGTGCCGGCGTTGCTGCGGGCCCTGGATGGCCGGTTCATCCGACCGGTGCCCGGCGCCGACCTGATCCGTGCGCCGCAGGCGCTCCCGACGGGACGCAACCTGCACGCCTTCGATCCGTTCCGCATGCCGTCCAGTTTCGCACTGGCCGAAGGCGCCAGACAGGCCGAACGCCTGCTGCAGCGCCATCTTGCCGAGGGCAATTCGCTGCCGCGCTCGGTTGCGATGGTGCTCTGGGGTGCCGACAACCTCAAGACCGAAGGTGGTCCGATCGCGCAGGCCATGGCGCTGATGGGGGCCAAGCCGCGCTTCGACAGCTATGGCCGCTTGTGTGGCGCCGAATTGCTGGAACTGGAAGAACTGGGCCGTCCGCGCATCGATGTGGTGATGACCCTGTCCGGCATTTTCCGCGATCTCCTGCCGTTGCAAACGCGGATGCTTGCCGAGGCCGCTTGGCTGGCCGCCACCGCCGACGAGCCGGCCGAGAGCAATCTGGTGCGCGCCCACGCGCTCGCCCATGCCGAAGAGACCGGCTGTGATCTCGAGACGGCCGCGCTGCGGGTCTTCTCGAACGCCGACGGCGCTTATGGGTCGAATGTCAATCTCCTGGTCGATTCTGGTGCATGGGGCGACGAGGACGAGCTCGCCGACACATTCCAGAAGCGCAAATGCTTTGCCTACGGACGCGAGGGTGACCCGGCAGCACAACCCGAACTGATGCAGGCGGTGCTCGGCCGGGTCGATCTCGCCTACCAGAACCTCGAGTCCGTCGAACTCGGCGTCACCACCATCGATCACTACTTCGATACGCTGGGTGGCATCAGCCGCGCCGTGCGACGGGCAAAGGGCTCGGATGCCGCGGTCTACATCTCCGATCAGACGCGGGGCGACGGCAAGGTGCGCACGCTTTCCGAGCAGGTGGCGCTCGAGACCCGCACCCGCGCGCTCAATCCGAACTGGTACGAAGGCATGCTTCAGCATGGCCATGAGGGTGTGCGCCAGATCGAGGCGCATGTGACCAACTCGGTCGGCTGGTCAGCTACGACGGGCCAGGTCGAGCCCTGGGTCTATCAGCGCCTGACAGAGACCTTTGTTCTGGATCCCGAGATGCGCAAGCGGCTGGCGGACCTGAACCCGCAGGCGTCATCGCGTCTCGCAAACCGACTGATCGAAGCGCAGGAACGCGCCTATTGGAACCCCGACGACGAAACGCTCGCAGCCCTGCATGATGCGGGCGACGAGCTGGAAGACCGGCTGGAAGGCCTGCCGGCTGCCGAGATCGCCGCGGAATGAGGAGAAAGCCATGAGCCCGCTAGACAACAAGGCCCCGGTCCTGCGCGGCGAGGACGGCGAGGGCAGCGTGCAGGTCCGTCTGGACCCGACCATGCAGATCGATACCGCCAAGGTCTTTTCGGTCTATGGAAAGGGAGGGATCGGCAAGTCGACCACCTCGTCGAACCTCTCCGCGGCCTTCTCCAAACTCGGCAAGCGCGTGCTGCAGATCGGCTGTGATCCGAAGCACGATTCCACGTTCACGCTGACCAAGTGCCTCGTGCCGACCGTGATCGACACGCTGAAGGAGGTCGATTTCCACCCGGAGGAGCTGCGTCCTGAGGACTTCGTCTACGAAGGCTACAATGGCGTGATGTGCGTCGAGGCCGGCGGCCCGCCCGCCGGGACCGGGTGCGGTGGCTATGTGGTGGGGCAGACCGTCAAGCTTCTCAAGGAACATCACCTCCTCGAAGAGACCGACGTGGTGATCTTCGACGTGCTGGGCGACGTGGTCTGCGGTGGATTTGCAGCGCCTCTTCAGCATGCCGATCGCGCCGTGGTCGTCACCGCCAACGACTTCGACTCGATCTATGCGATGAACCGGATCATCGCAGCCGTGCAGGCCAAGTCGAAGAACTATCCGGTGCGGCTTGCGGGCTGCGTGGCCAACCGCTCGAAGGACACCAACGAGATCGACCGCTACTGTGGGGAAGTGGGCTTCAAGCGGATCGCGCACCTGCCGGACATCGACGCGATCCGTCGCTCGCGCCTCAAGAAGTGCACGCTGTTCGAGATGCCTGACGACGAGGACGTGGTTCACGTCCAGAAAGAATACATCCGGCTCGCGGAGACGCTCTGGGCCGGGACCGATCCGCTTGCACCCGCACCAATGGCTGACCGCGACATCTTCGAACTTCTGGGATTCGACTGATGACTGAAACCTACTCGCACACACGTGGCAGGCTCGAGGAATACTTCGATCGTACCGCAGCAGATACCTGGGCCCGGCTGACCTCGGACGCACCGGTCAGCCGGATCCGACAGACTGTACGGGCGGGCCGGGATCAGATGCGCGCCACATTGCTTGCACGGCTTCCGCGAAACCTGCATGGACGCCGGGTGCTCGATGCTGGCTGCGGTGCCGGTCAGATGGCGGTCGAGCTTGCAGCTCGCGGTGCGGACGTGGTTGCCGTCGACATATCGGCCAGCCTGCTCGAAGTTGCGTCGGCTCGGACCCCGGAGGAGCTTGCGCACCGCATCGACTATCGTCCGGGTGACATGCTGGATCCGGAACTGGGCCTCTTCGATCACGTCGTGGCGATGGACAGTCTGATCCACTATGCTCCCACCGACATTGTCGGTGCGCTCAGCGACCTCGCCGGGCGGACCGAGCATTCGATCCTCTTCACGGTTGCGCCGCGCACGCCTTTGCTGACGCTGATGCATGCGTCGGGCAAGCTCTTCCCGCGTGGCGACAGGTCGCCGGCAATCCAGCCGATCAGCGAAGGTCGTCTGCGGCGCCTCTGTGCCGAGAATGTCCGACTGCGCCGCTGGAGCCTACCCTCGTCCGAGCGCATCCGCAGCGGTTTCTACATCAGCCAGGCCATGAGGCTCTGCAGATGATCGTTTCGCGCAGGCTCCTGTCTCAGCTGTCGCAGCGGTACATGCCGTTTGCGGATGCGGGCAGTACGGGTTTCCCGCTGAGCCAGATCCTGCGCCTTTCGTTGTTCCAGGTCTCGGTCGGTATGGCCACGGTCATGCTGCTTGGCACACTGAACCGCGTGATGATCGTCGAGCTGGGCGTTTCGGCCGCGCTGGTGGCCGCGATGGTCGCGCTGCCGGTGCTGATTGCGCCGTTCCGCGCCTTGCTGGGCTTCCGTTCGGACACCTACCGCTCGGCCATTGGCTGGAAGCGGGTGCCCTATCTTTGGTTCGGCTCGCTCTGGCAGATGGGTGGGCTCGCCATCATGCCCTTCGCGCTGATCGTGCTCTCGGGGGATCAGACCGTGGGTCCGGCCTGGGCGGGTGAGGCACTGGCAGCGCTCGCGTTCCTGATGACCGGTCTCGGGTTGCACATGACCCAGACTGCGGGTCTGGCACTCGCCTCTGATCTGGCCGATGACGAGACGCGACCGCGGGTGGTGGCGTTGCTTTATGTCATGCTTCTGGTGGGCATGGCCATTTCGGCCATCATCGTCGGCTGGCTCCTCGCGGATTTCTCACAACTTAGGTTGATCCGGGTGGTGCAGGGCACGGCCCTCGCGACGCTGCTGCTCAACCTGATCGCTCTCTGGAAGCAGGAGCGTGTGCGACCGATGTCGAAGGCCGAGCGGGCAGCGCCGCGGCCGCGGTTCCGCGATGCCTGGGCCGACTTCGCCGCTGGCGGGCAGGCAGGCCGGTTGCTGGCAGTGGTCTTCCTTGGTACCATGGCGTTTCAGATGCAGGATGTGCTGCTCGAGCCTTACGGGGGTGAGATTCTCGGGCTGTCTGTGGCTGCAACCACGCTTTTGACAGCGTGCTGGGCTGCTGGTGTGTTGGCGGGCTTCGGTCTCGCCGCACGCTGGCTCGCCCTGTCGGTGAATCCCTACAGGATCAGCGCCTGGGGCGTCCTGATCGGTATTGCTGCGTTCTCCGCCGTCATTCTGGCAGCACCGATGGGATCGCAGACGCTGTTCTTCGCCGGGGCGACGGCCATCGGGCTCGGCGGCGGTCTTTTCGCCATCTCGACACTCATCTCCGCGATGACGCTGAGCGTCAGGGGCGTTGCGGGCCGCGGCCTAGCGCTCGGCGCTTGGGGGGCTGCGCAAGCCACGGCAGCGGGTCTCGGCATCGCGCTTGGCGGTGGGCTGCGAGAAATCGTGGGCCAGGCGGCGGTCTCCGGTGCGCTTGGCCCGGCGCTGGACGGCCCCGCCACCGGATACTCCTTTGTCTACCACGCAGAGATCGCTCTGCTTTTCGTGACCCTCGTGGCGCTGGGACCGCTGGTGCGGCTGCGCCGGACCCAATCAGACATCGAGAACAAGGCCAAGCTCGGGCTGGCCGAGTTCCCGACCTGAGATCGTCGAAGAAGGAGACGACCTATGTACGGCACAATTATCGGGAACATCGATCTGGCGCAGGTGTGCCTCTACCTGTTTTGGTTGTTCTTTGCCGGGTTGGTGATCTATCTGCAGCGCGAGAACATGCGCGAGGGCTACCCGCTCGAGAATGACGACGGCTCGGTTTCGCTGAACCAGGGGCCGTTTCCGCTGCCGGATGCCAAGACGTTTAACCTGCCGCATGGTCGCGGGTCGGTGTCGGTGCCCAACAACGAGAAGCAGGACGACAGACCGCTCGCGATGGAGCGGGTCTCGATGTCGGCCGGTTCGCCTTACGTGCCGACCGGCGATCCGCTTGCGGATGGCATTGGGCCGGCAGCCTGGGCGATGCGCCGGGACATCCCGGAGCTTGATGGCCACGGCCATGTGAAGATCCGGCCGATGTCGTCGCTCGACGAGTTCTCGGTCTCTGCGGGCAAGGATGCGCGTGGCATGCCGGTGATGTCGCATGACGGCGAGGTTGTGGGCACGGTCACCGACATGTGGGTCGATGTTCCCGAACAGCTGGTGCGCTACCTTGAATACGATCTCGCCGGAGGCGGCGGCAAGCGGCTGATCCCGATCCAGCTCGCCAACTTCTACTGGTTCAACCATGTGAAAGTGCACTCGCTCTACGCCAAGCACTTCGCTGGTGTGCCGAAGATCGCGTCGTCCGAGCAGATCACCATGCTCGAAGAGGAAAAGGTCTGTGCCTACTATTGTGGTGGCAAGCTTTATGCCGCCGAGGACCGTCTCGAGCCGATCGCCTGAGGAGACTGTCGATGGACCACGATGACTTCCAGCCGCGCGAGCCGATCAAGGGCCTGCCAGAGATGCCGCCCGAAGGGGAACGGGTTCTGTGGCAAGGCGCACCCAACTGGTGGGCGCTCGCGGTCGAGGCATTGGCGCTCAAGTGGGTGGCGGCCTACTTCGTGCTGCTGGCTGTCTGGCGTGGTGTTGCCGCGACGCTCGATGTCGGCGTCGGAAGAGGCGTCGAGGCGGTGATCGTCCTGCTTGTTATGGGGGCGCTGGCGTGCGGCCTCTTGATGTTGGTGGCTTGGGTGCAGGCCCGCGCCACCGTCTACACGGTGACCAACCGGCGCATCGCCATGCGCATCGGTGCGGCGCTTACGGTCACGCTCAACCTGCCTTATCGCTGGATCGGCTCGGCAGACCTGAAACTCCAGCGACGCGGCACCGGCACCATAGCGCTCGATCTGATGGGCACCACCCGGTTCTCATATCTGATCTGCTGGCCGCATGTCCGTGCCTGGCACATGAAGAAGACCCAACCGTCGCTGCGCTGCATCCCAGACGCCGAGAAGGTGGCCCGCCTCATCTCCGAGCACGCCCGCGCGGCCGTCACCAGCGGCGCTGAAGAGCGGCTGCCCGCCGCGATCGCGGCAGAATAGGAGCCGGAGATGTCAGCACACACGCTCCCCCAGGACCGCGAGAAAGTTCCACGTATCCTGCTGCGGGCGATCGCCGTCTTGATCATCGTCTGCGTTGCCATCGTGAGCTGGGCGCGCATCACCGGGCAGACCCCTGCCGCGATGCCGCCGGATATCCCCGTGGTGCAGGAGCGCGTGCTCCACATTTTCGGTGAGATGACCGGTGCGGCGCGCGTTTTGGACGCCAACGGCACTTTGGTTGCCGATCTCGGGCCCGATGAGGGTGGTTTCATCGCGGGCGTCGCACGGTCGCTCGCACTCAAGCGCAACCAGGCAGGCGTCGACCCGGCCGCGCCTGTGCGCCTTGTGCGCTTTGCGGATGGCCATCTCGGTCTGCGTGACGACTTCACCCAATGGCGAGCCGAACTCATCGGCTTCGGCAAAGACAACACAGCAGCCTTCGCGCGACTGCTGGAAGACAAATAAAGCGCGGTACTGATAAACGGAGGATTCTATGGGACTTTTCAACCGAAGGCGAGAGACCGCTCCCTGCACGGTCGAAATCAGCCACAAGTTCGAGAGCCTGCATGCCCATGTGCGCTTCAACAATGGCGCGGTCGTCTATCCGGGCGACGAGGTGCATGTACAGGGTCCTGAGATCATGGCGCCGTTCGGCGAAATCGTGCGCGAGGACCGCACCGCAGTGATCACCCGCGCGAACTGGCTCGAGCGGCTCTGGACGCGCTGGACCGGCGACTTCGAGGTCATGGAGCTCTGTGAATTCAGCTTCTCCGAGGAGGTTCGGCTATGAACGTTCAGCGCACAAGGCACACCGCCGATGCGACCACGGTCGAGGAAGGTCTCGCCATCGCCGAGGAGATGGCCCAGTTCGACAGCGATGACGCCACCGCGCTGGCGATGCAGAACACCCTGCTGACACCGCGCTTCTACACCACCGACTTCGAAGCGCTCGACGCGCTGGATGTTGAGCCGGTCCGCGAGGAATGGGACGCGCTGATTGCCGAGATGGAGGCCGATCCGAACAAGGGCCACTTCAAGAAGAATGAGGACTGGGACAAGGTCGACTGGGAAGGCATGGACCCGGCGCTCAAGAAAGAGCTCATCGACTTCCTCGTCTCCTCCTGCACGGCCGAGTTCTCGGGCTGCGTGCTCTACAAGGAGATGAAGCGGCGCGGGTCGAACAACGATGTCGTGAAGCTCTTTCAGTACATGGCACGTGACGAGGCCCGCCATGCCGGCTTCATCAACGACGCGTTGCGCGAGGCCGGGATCGCCGTGAACCTGGGCTTCCTGACCCAGAAGAAGAAGTACACCTACTTCCGGCCCAAGTTCATCTACTACGCGACCTACCTGTCCGAGAAGATCGGCTATGCGCGCTACATCACGATCTTCCGCCACCTGCAGCGCAACCCGGACAAGCGCTTCCACCCGATCTTCAAGTGGTTCGAGGAGTGGTGCAATGACGAGTTCCGCCACGGTGAGGCTTTCAGCCTGCTGATGCGGGCGGATCGCAAGACTCTCGAGGGTTGGAACAAGCTCTGGATCCGCTTCTTCCTGGTTGCGGTCTTCGTGACCATGTACATCCGGGATCACCAGCGCCAGGTGTTCCACGATGCGCTGGGTGTCGACATTGACTGGTACGACCGCGAAGTGATCAAACTCACCTCCGAAATCTCGCGGCAGTGCTTCCCCGTCGAACTCGACCTGGACGATCCGCGCTTCTGGCAGCTTTGCGACCGGATGTATCGGATCAACGCGGGCATCGAAGAGGCGAAGCAACAGGGCGGTGCGATTGGCTGGTTGCGCCGGATGGGGCTGGGTGCCCGTGCCGGTCTGACCTTCGCGCGGATCTATTTCCTGCCAACGAAGAAGAACGAGCTGCCTGAAACTTCGCGTCTCGTTCCCGTCTGGTAGTGCGAGGTGACGGTTGCCATCCTGATTGCGCTCTTCGTCTGGTGGTTTTCCACGGGCGCAATCCTTTGGGCGGTCAGCCGCGGTGCGGGCCGGCTCGCGGTCTGGGCATCGGCGCCGTGGGCGATGCTTGCCGTGGTCGGGGTCATATGGGCTGCCGAGGTGGACGGCGCCGTCGGAGCCTATGCGGGTTTCGGCGCCGCCATCCTGGTCTGGGGATGGTTCGAGCTGGCCTTCCTCACCGGTGTTCTCACCGGGCCGAACAACCAGCCCTGCCCGCCGGATGCGCGGGGCTGGCGGCACTTCTTGCTCGCCTGGGGCACGCTTGCGCACCACGAGCTTTCGCTTCTGCTGACAGTGATCGGCATCGGTGTTTTCACCTGGAACGCCCCCGAGCACACCGGGCTCTGGACGTTTCTGATCCTGTTTTTCGCCCGCATATCGGCGAAGCTGAACGTCTATCTCGGTGTGCCCAATCTCAGCCACGAGATGCTGCCTGGGCCCGTTACGCACCTGAAGAGCTATTTCGCGAAGCGCCGGATGAACTGGCTTTTTCCAGTCTCGGTGTCTGCGCTGACCTTCGCGGTCGCGTGCTGGATCGAGCGGGCCTATGCGGCGGCGCCCGGTTCCGGCGCCGAGACGGGTTTCGTTCTCTTGGCCACCCTCACCACGCTCGCGCTTCTCGAGCACTGGCTGATGGTGCTGCCGATACGCGACGCTGCCCTTTGGCAATGGATGACACGCAGGCAGACCGCCGAAGGATCGGTCGCCAACCCAGCTGATGGATAAGGGAGATTAGCATGGACTATGAAGGGCATTTCCAGGGCCGCTTGGACGACCTGAGGGAAGAAGGCAACTATCGTGTCTTTGCTGATCTCGAACGCCGTGTGGGCGAGTTCCCGCGCGCGTCATGGCATGGCGATCCGGAAGATGCGAGCCGCACGCAGGATGTGACCGTGTGGTGCTCGAACGACTATCTCGGGATGGGCCAGAACACGGCCGTGCGTGAGGAAATGATCCGCGCGATCGAATCGTGCGGCGCCGGTGCGGGTGGGACGCGCAACATTTCCGGCACGAACCATTTTCACGTGCTGTTGGAAGAAGAGCTCGCCGACCTGCACGGCAAGGAAGCGGCGTTGCTGTTCACCTCCGGATATGTCTCGAACTTTGCAGCGCTCGGCACGCTGGGGGCGACCCTGCCAGGCTGTGTCATTCTTTCGGACGCCCTCAACCATGCCTCGATGATCGAGGGCATCCGCCACTCGCGCGCCGAGAAACGCATATGGAAGCACAACGATCTGGAAGATCTGGAGCGTCATCTGGCCGGGATCGATCCGGCGCGTCCGAAGCTGATTGCCTTCGAGTCGGTCTACTCAATGGACGGTGACATTGCTCCGATCCATGAGATTTGCGATCTGGCCGATCGCTACAACGCAATGACCTATCTGGATGAAGTGCACGCGGTTGGCATGTACGGACCTCGCGGCGGAGGGATCGCCGAGCAGGTCGGCGCGATGCATCGGCTGACGGTGATCGAAGGCACCTTGGCGAAAGCTTACGGCACGCTGGGCGGCTACATCGCTGGCTCATCCGCACTTTGCGACTACGTGCGGTCTTTCTCCAGCGGGTTCATCTTCACGACCGCATTGCCGCCGGCAGTGGCGGCCGGTGCCCGTGTCGCCGTGCGTCACCTCAAATGGTCTTGCCACGAGCGCAAGCGCCAGCGCACGGCAGTGGCAATGTTGCGTCGGCGTCTGGATGCGCTGGGGATCCCGCATCTCGACAATCCGAGCCACATCATCCCGGTGATGGTCGGAGATCCGGTGAAGTGCAAATGGATCTCCGACCTGTTGCTGGAGCAGTACGGCATTTACGTCCAACCGATCAACTACCCGACGGTGCCGAAGGGTACTGAACGGTTGCGCTTCACGCCCGGACCGCTGCACACCGAAGCTGACATCGAGCATCTCATCGCCGCGCTGTCAGAGCTCTGGTCGCAGTGCGCTCTCAATCGCAAGGTCGCATAGGCTGGCCACGCACTGCGGGCGTTACGCGGCCCGAGCGACGGACCGCGCGCGTCCCGAGGAGCTGGGCTCATCATTGCTGTCGAATGCGCTGATGATCTGCTTCAGCTCCTCCGCCTGCATCGAGAGGTCTTGCGCGCGCTCCTTGGCTTGATCCGATGCAGCCGAGTTCTGCCTGATCACTTCGTCGAGTGATCTGATTGCATCGTTGATCTGCTCCGCACCGATGTTCTGCTCGCGGGTCGACGCCGAGATTTCCTGCACGAGTTCCGCTGTACGCTGAATGTCAGGCACGAGTTCATCGAGCGTTTCTCCGGCCTTGCCGGCCGCGTCGACGGTTTGCGCGGAAAGCTCGGAAATTTCGGACGCGGTTTGCTGGCTTCGTTCAGCGAGCTTTCGCACCTCGGAGGCCACGACCGCAAATCCCTTTCCGTGCTCTCCTGCCCGGGCCGCCTCAACCGCCGCGTTCAACGCGAGCAGATCGGTCTGACGGGCGATCTCCTGCACAACGCTGATTTGTTCAGCGATCGTCCGCATCGCTTCGATGGCGCTGGAGACGGCAGTGCTTGACGATTGCGCACGGTCGGCAGCCTGAACCGCAATCTTTTCAGTTTGCGCTGCATTGTCTGCCGACTGCTTCATGTTTGCAGTCATCTGGTGCACGGCCGCGGTGGCTTGCTGGGCTGATGCCGCTTGGGACCTTGCCCCTTGGCTGATCGTCGCCGACGACCCCTCAAGTTCGGTGGAGACCGCTGCAACCGACCGCGAGCTCTTCAGCGCGTTCGACAGAACTTCTTGCATGGAAACCTTCATGGCATCCGCCTGGCGCATGCTGTCGCGGAAGGCCTCCAACGTGGTGTTCAACCTGGCGACTTCGACGAGATCGTTTTTCCGTTGGTCTATTTTGACCGACAGGTTCCCGGAGGACAGTTTGTCCAGTGCTTCGGACGTATCCTCGAGCCGTCTCACGAGCCGTTGCTTCATGAACAGCGTCGTAAAGACGATGGCAGCAGCGAGCGCCAGAACAACGAGAGTGTCGAATAGCACTGTCAGCAGAGCGCCTGACCTCCGATCTTCCCAGTAGGCGTTGAGTTCGCGACCCGCAAGGTTTGAGAGGGCGGTCATGTGATCGAGAGCCTCATTGGAGCGCTCGAAGAAGGTGGGGAAGTCGACAGGGTATTCAGGAGCACCCTCCTTCGCAGCCGCCGATGCTTTGGAGATCTGATCGGTCAGGGCAATGTAGTCCCTGAAGTACAGCGTTTCGCCTGTTTCGATCTCGCTGTTCACCGATGCGGGAAGGTCGTTCGTTGCTGCGTTGTTGCCCAGCAGTTCCCACGCTGTCTCCGCACGACGACCATCGGCCAGCATCAGTCCGAGCACGTCTTCGGGCACGGGTTTTTGGTTTAGCACGGCAATGGCGAAGTAGGTTCGAACCCTGCCGCCGAACTCGCGAACTTCCCAGGCCCGGTCCTGAACGACGGTCAGGGCATTCGAGGTCTGCGAACTGATCCCGTCAGCCGGAATGAGGAAGGCCGCATAGTTTTTCAGGCGGGAAATTTCACGTTTCAACTCGAACGGGATTTCCTTCGCGCGCTTGGCGTCCCGCTCGACCGCGGGCTTGGAGAGCATGCTGTCCGTTTCGGCACGCAGCTTGTTGACGGCGGCAACGGTTTTGTCCACGCCTTGCAGAAAATTGCTGTGGGATTGCGATGGGGTGCCGCTGCGCACCTGCTTGATCGCTTGGTCGAACAAGCGTTGTGCTTCGCCCCGCTGCTGATCAATCAGGCCGCGCAAGTTCGCTGGGACAGGCGTCTCGAGAGATAGAGCCACCTGTGTGACGCTGCGCTCGAGCGACAGCGCGATCGTGCCATCGGCCCAATCAGTGTTCGTGACACTGACCTCCGCCATCCGAGCGACGTTTCTGTAGTCCTGCCACGCGCTGTAGAGCGACGTGATTGAATTGAACGCGGCGAACGCACCGATTATGGCGAGCGCTGTGACGACGACTTGCGAAATCTTCATTGTGTTACTCACCATGAAACCAAAAGACATCCCGAAAGGCCTGAAACTCGGGCTGCAAAAAAGTTGTCGCAGCATTGCGTAAAAGAACGATTTCCGAGCATGGTAAATTCGCGCGGCGAGGCGAGTGAATCGGGCATGCCGCAGACCCACGATGGTGCGAGCGAAGCGCGTGACTTCGCCATCGGCATGGCCCGGCTGCCGTGGCTGCCGGCGGCGGAACACATCTGTTTCAGACGGCGTTGCTGAGCGTTCGGCGGGTTATGTTGCAAAGCGTCATAAAGAGTGACTTGAGACCACCGCAGCGCAACACTACCCTCTCCATCAATGAAAAGGGACGAAGCGCGCGCGGGGCGTTGCTCTCAGTTCCAAGTTGATGGGCAGTATCGGTCATGCGGAAAACACTTAGGATTGCCGCGACTTTCTCAGGCGTAGGTCTTCATGGCGGACAACCCGTCCAGATTACTGTGTCCCCCGCGCAGGTTTATACAGGCATCGTGTTCAACCGCACCGATGTTGCACCGCAAACGGGGCGCATCCCGGCACGCTATGATCTTGTTAGCGACACCAGGCTTTGCACCCGCCTTACGAACGAGCATGCGGTATCTGTCGGTACGGTTGAACACATCATGGCAGCGCTCGCGGGGTGCGGGATAACGGATGCAGTCGTTCACCTGAACGGACCGGAAGTGCCGATCATGGATGGCAGTTCGGATTTGTTCGTTCAGGCCTTTCTCGAGGCTGGCATCACGGTCATCAGCAAGACATGCCGTGCCATCCGGGTGAACGCTCCCGTCGAGGTCGAGCGCGACGGCAAGCGCGCAGCCCTCTTGCCCGCATCGCAGTTTGAGATGGCGTTCTCGATAAGCTTCGCCGATCCGGCGATTGGTGATCAATCCAAGACGATGACCCTTTCGGGAGACGCCTTCGTGCGCGAGCTCGCAGAGTGCCGCACCTTCGGAAATCTCGCTGAGGTCGAGCAGCTCCGTCAGATGGGCCTCGCCCGCGGAGGATCGCTTGACAATGCGATCGTGATTGATCGCGGCAGAGTGCTGAACTCCGAAGGGTTGCGCCACGCGGATGAGTTCGTGCGTCACAAGATGCTGGATGCCATCGGTGATCTCGCACTTGCCGGTGCTCCGATTGTCGCGCGATACGAAGGTGAGCGGGCCGGTCACGAGATGACAAATCTCTTGCTCCGTGCGCTGTTTGCGGATCGCAGTGCCTGGTCATGGGGCGCTTTGCGGCCCGGGCAGTGTCTGGCTGCGCCTCATCAGTTCTCCCAGCCGGTGGACCACCCGACACCAATCGCGGTCTGAGGCCGCTCCTCAAGGAAATGTCAGCCAGTCGTCGGTGCTTTTCCTCGGTGCCGCGTGACATTATTGTGCCCGAGCGGCCTGTCGGATACGTCTTATGGCGCATCGGCGTGGCGCACGACCAAAAGTAGGGGCGAGGACTGGAATGGCGAGGCTTGTGACGCGAACCTGGGGTGCATTGATATTTGTGGCGCTCATCTCGGGGTGTTCAACCTTCGGCGATGACGATGAAGAGGTGGCGGTCGACAACCGTTCGGCGCTGGAGATCTTCGAGCTCGCTGAGACCCAGCTCAACGACGGAGAGCCTGAGACAGCAGCCAAGTCGTTCGACGAGGTCGAGCGACTTTACCCGTTTTCCCAGCTTGCCAAGCGGGCACTCATTATGTCGTCGTTCTCCTACTACGAGGCGCGGGATTTTCCGGCTGCGCGGACGTCCGCCAGGCGCTATCTCGACCTGTATCCCTCAGACGAAGATGCGGCCTATGCCCAGTACCTGATCGGCCTCACCTACTATGACAATATCGCCGATGTCGGACGCGACCAGAACCAGACGCGCCAGGCGCTGCAGGCACTGACAGAGGTGACGCGTCGCTATCCCGGCTCGGACTACGCGCGAGAGGCGCAGCTCAAGATCGACCTGACCAGGGACCACCTGGCGGGAAAGGAAATGCAGATCGGACGCTACTATCTCAAGCGCGGGCACTACTTGGCGGCCGTCAACCGGTTTCGCATTGTCATCGAAGAGTATCAGACCACCAGCCAGACGCCCGAGGCGTTGCACCGTCTTGTCGAGGCGTATCTGGCGCTCGGGCTGAATGGCGAGGCACAATCCGCGGCTGCCGTCCTCGGCGAGAACTTTGTCGGGTCCGAATGGTACAGCGCCAGTTACGCATTGCTGACAGGGCGTGACCTCAATCCGGAGCTTCGCGAGGACAGCTGGATGGCGGAAGTTTACCGCCGGGTGATCCAAGGCAGCTGGCTCTGATCCGGGAGCCTGCAGTCCATCATGTTGAGCGCGCTCTCGATCCGCAACCTGGTGCTGATCGAGGCACTTGATCTCGAGTTCGGTCGAGGCCTGACGGTGCTCACGGGTGAGACCGGAGCAGGCAAGACAATCCTGCTGGATGCGCTTGGGTTTGTTTTGGGACGGAAGGTCCGCCGGGATCTGGTGCGTCCGGGCGCTGACTCGGCCAGCGTGAACGCGACTTTCGAGTTGGGCGGTGATCATCCGGTGCGCCCACTCCTAGAGGATCATGGTTTGGACGGCGTGGAGGAGGCGTTGATCCTTCGGCGCACCACCGCGATTGATGGCCCTTCCCGTGCCTTCGTGAATGATCAGCGGGTCAACGCAGATACACTTGCCCGGATCGGCGCGCTGCTGGTCGAAGTGCACGGGCAACATGACGACCGGAGCCTGCTGGACCAACGGGCGCACCGTCCGTTACTCGACGCGTTCGGCGGGCTGGACACCCAGGTCAGCAAGGTGCGGGTGTCCTGGGCGGCTCTGCGTGACGCGCGGGCGGCACTGGATGCAGCTCGTGCCTCGATCGAGACGGACGCACGAGATGCAGAGTACCTGCGCCATGCCGTGGACGAACTCGAGCGATTGGCGCCCGAAGCAGGGGAAGACGCGGTACTCGACGCCGAAAGACGCCTCATTCGCAACGCCGGCCAGCTTGGCGAGGAGATCGCACGTGCTGATGGGCTCATTGGACATGATGGGGCCGAGGGGGCGCTTCTCGATGCCCTGTCCCGGTTGGGTCACATTGCGGATCGTGCAGAAGGCCGCTTGGAACCGGTGATCGAGGCGCTTGACCGGGTGATGGCCGAGCTTTCGGAGGCACAGGCCCGTCTCGGCGAAGCGCGCGATGCGCTGGACGCCGATCCGCACCGACTGGAAACGGTGGAAGAGCGTCTCTTCGCCATTCGCGCCCAAGCTCGGAAGCACCAGGTGCAACCGGACGAGCTTGCAGATCATGCAAAGGCGCTGGCCGCCCGCCTTGCCGAGATCACGGCGCGGGAGGATGATCTTCCGAGGCTCGAGTCAGCGGTGGGCGATGCGGATGTCCGGTATCAAGCGGATGCCAAGGCTCTGAGTAAGCAGCGCGCCGAGGCTGCGGTGCGTCTGGACGCGGCCGTCACGGCCGAGCTTGCGCCGCTCAGAATGGAGGCTGCCCGTTTCCGCACGGTGCTGGAGGCCGCAGAACCCGGTTCGGATGGAACTGATCGCGTCAGTTTCGCGGCCCAGATCAATCCCGGCACGCCGGAGGGGCTGATCGATCGCATCGCGTCGGGCGGTGAACTGTCCCGGTTCCTGCTCGCCATGAAGGTCCAGCTTGCCGCGCGCTCCGCTGGGCTCACGCTGATCTTTGACGAAATCGACCGCGGTGTTGGTGGTGCAACCGCAGACGCGGTCGGTCGCAGGCTCGCGCGGTTGGCGGACAACGGCCAGGTGCTCGTGGTCACGCACTCGCCTCAGGTCGCGGCGCAGGGGGATCGGCATTTCCGCATCGCAAAGGCCAGTCAGGGCGGCACAACCCGCACGGATGTCGAGCTTCTGCGGGACTCGGCGCGGGACGACGAGATTGCCCGAATGCTCGCGGGAGATCAGATCACGGACGAGGCCCGATCGGCCGCGCGTTCTCTCATCAACGCCGCCCGCTAGAATTGGCGATACGCCGCAGGGGCTTGCTCAATGGGCTGTCGGACGACTTCAGTTGCCGGGCAACATCTTGCCGGGATTCAGAATGCCACTCGGATCGAGGGTCTGCTTGATCGAACCCATCAGGCCCCAGGCATCCTGTCCGTGCTCGAGCGCCATGAACTTGCGCTTGCCGACACCAACCCCGTGCTCACCCGAGATCGTACCACCCATTTTCAGGGTGCGCTCGGTCAACCGCTCGGACAGACGCAGCGCTTCGATCTGGTCGTCTTCACTCTCGGGGTCGATCATGATCGACGCATGGAAGTTCCCGTCGCCGACATGCCCGATGATCGAACAGAAGAGGGGTGAGTCGGCGCTGTCCTTCTCGGTTTCGTCGATGCACTCCGCAAGCCGCGAGATCGGTACACAGGCGTCCGTCGTGAACCCTTCCTTCCCCGGCAACATGGCCTTCAGGCCATAGTAGAAATTGTGGCGCGCGGCCCACAGGCGGTTACGCTCTTCCGCTTTGGTTGCCCACTGAAAATCTGAGCCGCCGTGCTCTTCTGCTAATGCACCCACAAGCTCGACCTGCTCGGCGACACCGTTTTCGGTACCGTGGAACTCCATGAAAAGGGTGGGCTTCTCCTGCATGGAATAGTTCGAGTAGAAGTTCACCGCCCGGATCGAGAGGCCGTCGAGGTACTCCATCCGTGCCACTGGCACGCCCATCTGGATCGTCTGAATGACAGTGTTGACCGCGTCCTCGGTGCTCGGGAACGTGCAGATAGCTGCCGAGATCTGCTCAGGCACCCCATGCAGCCGCAATGTGATTTCCGTGACAATCCCGAGCGTGCCCTCCGAGCCCACCAACAGCTTGGTCAGATCGTAGCCGGCCGCGGACTTCTTTGCCCGAGAACCAGTGCGGATGACACGCCCGTCCGCGAGGACGACCTCAAGAGCCAGAACGGCCTCGCGCATCGTGCCATAGCGCACGGCACAGGTTCCCGAAGCGCGCGTCGCGGTCATACCACCAATCGTTGCGTCCGCCCCGGGATCGATCGGGAAGAACAGACCTGTTTCACGCAGCTCCTCGTTCAGTCGCTTGCGGGTGATGCCGGGCTGGACAACCACGTCCATGTCTTCGGGGTTGATGGCGAGCACCTTGTCCATCTGCGTGAAATCAAGCGTAATGCCACCTCTGACAGGTATCACATGCCCTTCGAGTGATGTGCCAGCGCCCCAGGCGATGATCGGGCATCCGTGTTCGTTGCACGTGCGTGCAATGAGGCTCACTTCCTCCGTTGACCGAGGCCAGATCACAGCATCGGGCATATGGGCCTTGTGCCACGCCTCGTCATGGCTGTGCTGTTCTCGCACAGCGTCCGCGCGGCTCAGGCGTTCACCGAACTCGGGCTCCAACGCGGCGATCGCGCTCTCAATACTCAACTGTGCATCTCCTCGTGTCCACACACACGCGGACTGGGGTGCGCGATTGCGCGCAATTTCGAATGGAGAATAGCTGAACTAGGGTGCCAATCAACCACGCTAGAAAAATGCAACTAGACGGAGATCTTTATGTCAGACGTAAGCGAGGTCCGTCCGGTGCGCACATCGATCCAAACCGTTCCCGCGGAGTGGATTGACTACAACGGCCACATGAATGTCGCCTACTACACGCTCGCATTCGATCGATCCCTGGACGAGGTTTTCGACACGCTAGGCCTTGGCGAGCAGTTGGTGCGATCGGCGGGAATGGGACCGATGGCGCTGCAATCGCAGATCCACTATCTCGACGAGCTTCTCGAAGGGCAGCGCTTCGCGTGCGAGTTTCAGCTTCTGGACGCAGATCATAAGAGAATGCATTTCTTCGTCACGATGCTGCACCTCGAGAAGGGCACCGAAGCCGCGACCTACGAATCCATTTCCATCAACGTTGATCTCACAGCACGCCGGTCCGCGCCCTACCCGGAGGAGGCTCGAGCCAAACTGGATCGCCTGCTTGCCGAGCATCGCAGACTGCCGCGTCCCGCACGTGCCGGCGCGTCTCTGGGAATACGGCGCAGATAGATGGATCAGGCATCTTGCGGGAGGTTGCTTGGCCGCCTAGGGTTTCCTCCTCTGTTGCTTTGCTAGGCGCCAAATGCCGATTTCTCTGCTCCGACGGATCCGCATCCTTCTGCTCAGAGGCCTAGGCTCAGTCCGGCGACGTGCCGGCAACGCGGATATCACCAGCCAACTGACACTTTGGCCTATCGCGTTGTTGGTGGGTGTTGCGACCGGTTATGCGGTCATCCTGTTTCGCCTCTCGATCGCGGCACTCGAGCGCTTGTTCTACGGCGTCGACTCTTTCGTGTTCCTGCACAGCCACGCAGCGTCGTTGGCATGGTGGCACGTCCTGATCATCCCGATCTTCGGTGGTCTGGTGGTGGGTCAGATTCTCACCCGATTCCTGCAATCCAGCAGGCCCCGCGGGATCGATCAGGTCATCCATGCAGCCGCCCTCTCGGGCGGGCGAGTGAACCGGCGCGAAGGACTTGTCTCCTCGGCCGTTGCCCTCATCACCCTGTCCTGCGGTGGCAGCACCGGGCGCGAGGGGCCCGCGGTTCACATCGGTGCCGTCATCGCCAGTTGGGTGTCCGAACGCCTCAAGGCTCCTGCAATCACCGGGCGCGACATTTTGGGGTGCGCGGCCGCGGCGGCTGTTTCGGCATCGTTCAATGCGCCAATCGCGGGCGCGCTGTTCGCCCTTGAGGTCGTGCTGCGCCATTACGCCCTGCACTCCTTCGCGCCGACGGTTGTGGCGTCCGTTTCGGCAGCGGTGGTCAGCCGCATTCATCTGGGTGACGTGGTTCAGTTCGATCTGCCCCGGCACACAGTGGCATTCTACTGGGAGATGCCGGCCTTCATGATCCTCGGTCTGGTCTGTGGCGTGGTGGCCGTCGTCATGATGCGGCTCCTGTTCTTCGGGGATCAAGTGGCGGACCGCGTGCAGCGCGCTCTCTCTTTGCCGGATTCGCTGCGTCCGGCGTTTGCCGGGCTGCTGCTCGGTCTTCTGGCAATCCAGTTTCCGCACATCATCGGCGTCGGCTACGAGACGACGTTTCGCGCATTGACCTCGGAGGTCACGTTTCTGACCGCGGTGGTGTTTGCGATCATAAAGGTCGTGGCGGTGGCGATCACATTCGCCGGGCGCATGGGAGGTGGCGTGTTCTCGCCGTCGATCATGGTGGGCGCTCTCACCGGTGCGGCCTTTGGCGATCTCGCGACCGGGGTGTTTCCGATGATCTCGGGTGTCGAGTCGATCTACGCGCTGGCGGGAATGGCTGCGGTCGCCGGGGCCGTGCTGGGCGCTCCGATCTCGTCGACGCTCATCGCATTCGAGCTGACCGGTGACTACCAGGCGGCGATCGCCGTGATGGTATCGGTCTCGCTCGCGTCAGTGGTGTCGGGTCGTCTGGTCGCGCGTTCCTTCTTCCTGACGCAGCTCGAGCGACGCGGTCTGCATCTCTCGGTCGGCCCACAGGGATATCTGGCGGCGACCATGAAGGTCGGACACTTGATGCGTCCGCGCGGCGCCGAGAACGGCGCGCCCGACACGGCGTGTTGGGAGCTTGTGCGCCAGGGTGCAATGCTGCGTCCGGGCGATACGCTGGAACGGGCACTGCCGATGCTGGACCGATTGCCAGGTTCCTATCTGCCCGTGGTCGCGGAACCGGCGAAAGGAGAGAGTGAGGGCGAGCTTGTCGGCGCGATCTACGAGGTGGATGCGCTCAAGGCATACAATCGCGCCCTCGAGGATGAATTGCGTGAGGAACATGCCTGATCACCGCGCCGCGAAAGCGGAGTGTCTCATCCGATGACGGGACTGTCCGGCCACGACCAGACGCGCGTGTCCTCGTAGGCCCTGGCGGCGCGCAGAACCAGATCATCCCGAAACTTTGCGCCGACGATCTGAAGGCCGACGGGCAGTCGGTCCGAGGTCAATCCGCATGGGATCGTGCAAGCAGGCTGCTGGGTCATGTTGAACGGATAGCTGAAGGGCGTCCAGTCCGGCCAGTCCTTGTGGGGCCCGCCTGGCGGAACCGTATGGCCGGCCTCAAACGCGGGCAGCGGCAGCGTCGGCGTCAGCAGCAGGTCATACCGCTCGTGGAACCGCGCCATGTGGTTTCCGAGGCTGGCCCGTGCGCTGTCTGCAATCAGGTATTCAGCAGCAGAAAGCCTCGATCCTCGCTCGGCAAACTCGCGAAAGCCCGGGTCGAGCTTCTCCAGCGTTTCTGCGTTCATGCCCTGCACATACTTCGCAGCGCCCGACCACCAGAGCACATTGAAGGCTTCGAGCGGGATCTCGAATCCCGGATCCTCTTCCTCGATCTCTGCGCCCAGCGATGCAAGGACTGCGACGGCCTCGCGGAGAGCGGCCTCGACCTCTGTTTCTACGTTGGCGTAGCCGAGCCTCGGGCTGAACGCGATCTTCAGCCCTTCGATCCCCTGGTCCAGACCAGTCGCCCAATCCGGTGTGGGTGTCGGCGGAACCGAGTACCAGTCTTCGGCATGCGGTCCGGCGATCACCTGCATCATGGATACGGCATCGCCCACCGTGCGGGTCAGCGGCCCGAGATGGCTCAGCCAGGTCATCACTGACGGCGGCACCTGAGCGATCCAGCCGAACGTGGGTTTAATCCCGAAGACGCCTGTGAAACCGGCGGGAATTCGCACCGATCCACCGCCATCGGTGCCTTGGTGCAGAACCCCCATGTTGAGCGCCGCAGCGACCGCTGCCCCGCCTGACGAGCCGCCGGGCGTGCGGTTCGTGTTCCAGGGGTTGCGGGTGATCCCGTGGACCAGATTGTCGGTGACACCCTTCCAACCGAACTCGGGAGATGTGGTCGTGCCGAGGATGACCACCCCGGCTGCGCGCAGCCGCTGAACCACGACGGCATCATGATCGCAAAGCTCGGTGCCCGTGGTGCGCGAGCCGCGCCGCAGCGGCATGCCGGCGACCGGCGTCAGCTCCTTTATGGTACCGGGAACTCCATCGAGCGGTCCAAGCGGTGTGCCCTTGCCCCAGCGTTCCTCGGCCGCGCGGGCCTGCGTCAGCGCGCTTTCGGCCGCCACATGGGCGAAGGCGTTGACGTTGGGATTGAAGCGCTCGATCCGCTCGAGCATCGCTGTCGCCGCATCGACCGGTGACAGCGTGCCAGCGGCATAGGCAGCACCAAGTTCGACCGCATTCATCTCGCCCGGATCGGAAGGGCTTCCGGCACTCGCATCGCTCATGATCATTGGCCTCAGAGCGTCTCGATGGTTGTTTTGTCGGAATAGAAGGCGAGATGCTCTGCGATCGCTTCCGCCCCGCTTACCGGGGTCTCGTACGACCAGGCGGCGTTCTCGATGCGCCCTGAATTGCCGGCGATGTGATAGTAGCTCGCCGTGCCCTTGTCAGGGCATACGGATGTCTTGTCCGAGCGGTCGAGGAACTCTGTGCCGACATCGGCGCGCGGCAGATAAAAGACAGGCGCGTAGTCTCCCTCGCGCAGGATCAGCGCATTTGGGCTTTCCGCAAGAACAGCATCGCCAGCGCGTATGACGACCACACCCGGGGCTGCCTCGACTGTGAATTTTGCCATTGGATTCTCCAGATGTCAGAGCGGCGCGCAGGCCGCGGCGAGCCACTCGCGCACCGGCGTCTCAAGCGCCGGGCCAATGCGTGATAACACGCCCGCATGATAGGCGTCGAGCCAGCCACGTTCTGACGGCTCCAGAAGTTCGGGCTCGATCAGTCGCCGGTCGATGGGCGCCCATGTCAGCGTCTCGAAGCCCAACATCGGCCTGTTGCCGCCTTCCGGCACGCTGGGTTCGGTGACGATCAGAAGATTCTCGATCCGGATTCCGTAGGCGCCCTCGACATAGCACCCTGGCTCATTCGACAGGATCATGCCCGGCTCGAGCGCGCGATCGCCGCGACGAGACAGGTTCTGCGGGCCCTCGTGCACATTCAGGTACGCCCCGACACCGTGCCCCGTGCCGTGGTCGAAATCCAAACCCGCTTGCCAGAGCGCAGCCCGGGCGAACGGATCGATCTCGCGGCCTTTCAATCCCGCGGGCCAGCGCAGACGGCTCACCGCGATCATGCCCTTGAGCACCAGCGTGAAGTGGCGGCGCTGTTCGGGAGACGTCGGTCCGGTTGCAAGCGTGCGCGTGACGTCCGTGGTGCCATCGAGATACTGCCCGCCACTGTCGATCAGCAGAATGTCGCCCGGTGTGATCGAGCGGTTTGTCTCCGTGGTCACCCGGTAGTGGACGATGGCGCCATTGGGGCCTGCACCGGAGATCGTGTCGAACGAGATATCCTGCAGCAGCCGATCGGCGCTGCGTTCTGCCTCGAGGCGCTGCGCGACGTCGATTTCGCTGAGAGGTTCGCCAGCTGCAAGTGCCGCGTCTAGGCCCGAGAGAAACCTCGCCATCGCCGCCCCGTCGCGGAGGTGGGCTGCATGCATGCCGGCGAGCTCGGACAGGTTCTTGCGTGCTTTCGGCAAAAGGCACGGATCGTCTCCCCAATGGATGGCGGTTCCGGCAGCTTCGAGACGCTCTGCAAACCATAGCGGACAGCTGGATGTATCGAGCAGCACCGGACCCTCAAGCTGCGAGACTTCGGCCGCGAGCCTGTCAGGGGTCTGCACTTCGACCCCATTGCCGAGATGAGCGTGCACAGCGCCATCGATCTTGTCGGGATCCATGAACAACCGCACCAGTCCGTCGTCTCTGAGGATGGCAAATCCCAGGGCCACCGGAGAGCGCGCGATGTCTGATCCACGAATGTTGAGGAGCCAGGCGATGCTGTCGGGCTTGCTGAGCACAGCGGTGGCGACCCCTTCGGCTTTGAGCGACGTGGCCAGTCTTGCGCGCTTGTCAGCCGCCGCCTCTCCCGCCGTGTCCACCGGATGGATGCGCACCGCACCTGCAGGGGGTGGCGGGCGATCGGTCCAGCAGGCGTCGAGAGGGTTGCCCTCGAGCGCGACCAGCTCGGCTTTCGTATTGCCGAGTGCTGTTCGAATGCGGTCGATTTCAGCCTTGCCATGCAGCCACGGATCGTAGCCGATGCGCGCGCCCTCAGGGGCCGCGTCGCGAAGCCAGGCCTCTGGCCGCGTTTTATGGATGGCGACGATCTCGAAGCTTTCGGTGTCTGCCTGATCGGCTGCCTGCAGCGTGTAGCGCCCGTCCACGAACAGCGCCGCCCGATCCTTCAACACAATCACGAGGCCTGCTGAACCCGTGAACCCGCAGATCCAGCGAAGCCGTTCGTCGCAGGCGGCGACATTCTCGCCCTGATGGGCATCGGCTCTGGGCACGAGGAAGCCGTCGAGGCCGCGCGCTGCGAGCTCGGTTCTCAGCATCTTCAGTCGAGCGGCACCGCTGGCCCCATCGGACTGGTTCTCGAAGTTCTGGAACATAACTGCCTCCGTCGACCCTGAGATATGTGCGCCTGGCGTGGGAGCGTCACATTTTTGCTACCGTGTCCGCGAAAGAACCAGCGGCGATCCAACTGCCATTGAAACCGCTTCCCGCGCGGTGAACAAGTCCGCGATGTTTTCGAAGCCCAAACAAGTCGCGCGAGCGGTCCTGATGTGGTTTGCCATGCTGTCCGGCGCTCTCGCGTCGGCATCAGCTCCGGCATCGGTCGATCCCGCGCACGGGTTCTGGCTGACCGAGAACGGCAAGGCAATCATCCATCTGCAGTCGTGCGGGGCACAGTTATGCGGCCGGTTGGCCTGGATGGTTCAGCCTTATGACGAGGATGGCCGACCTAGGCTTGACGCGAAGAACGTCGATGAACTGAAGCGCATCAGACGGGTCTGCGGTCTTCAGCTGTTCGGAGATTTCACGCAATCCGGGCACGGCGCATGGTCGGATGGCTGGGTCTACAATCCGCGCGATGGTGCGACGTACTCCGCGAGCATCGAGGCGGCTGACGTGGATGTGCTGCAGGTCCGCGGCTATGTCGGGATCAAGCTGCTTGGCAAAAGCCAGACTTGGACGCGCGTGGAGGATGATCGCGGCGGGTGCTGACGCAGTCCGCAGACGTCAGGCATCCGGCGGCCATGCAAGCCAGGCACCCGCGAGTTCGGCGAGCTCATCAGGCGCGAAACCGATCAACAAGCTGAGACGCTCACCGGTGGCGCTGATTGCATAGATGCGTTCGGCGAGCCAGCCGCGGCGATACCCAACGCGTCGCGCACTGCCCTCGAACGTCTGCTCGGTGTCCTTTAGCGTGATCCGGACCCGATCGTTTTCCAGCCGCTCCACCTTTCCCACGGGCCCGGACACATCGCGCAGCAGGACGCCGTTCTCGGCGCCGTTTGTTGCGACAAGCATCGCGTCGAGGTCGAGGGACTGTACGCGCAGGCGCGCGGTGGTCCCCGTGGCATAGGTCATTTCTTCGCGCGGAACCAAAAGCACCGAGTCCAGCGCGATCAACCGGCAGCCACATTCAGTGCCCTCGGGACTGGAACTGCCCGCGAGTGCTGCATGGCAAGTTGTGAGTGCGCGCGCCGCTGTATCGGCCAAAGTTTCGCCCGGGGCAGGGGCGCGTCCAATTGTCGCGGGACACGACTGAACCGGAGTGCCGCGGACCAAAACGCGGCCTGGTCCACTCGCCAGAAAGTCGCGCCCGACATCCGTTCCCGACAGGAACGGGAGCGCATTCGCATCAATCTCGCGCGCGCCGCGTCGTGTCGCCAGATCGTCCAGCGAAAGTCGGGTCACGGCGCGTCGAGCGCTGGCAACCTGTTTTGTGCTCTGCGAAATTACGATTGGAGGGCGTTCGAGCACAACCATACGTTGAGTGCTCAACCTCTCATCGGCGGTGAGTGGTTCAGAAATCGAGCGCCCCCCGACCTCTGAGCAACCACTTGCGAGCGCCAGCGCCCCCGAAACAGTACAAATCCGCCAAATCAGCCCTCGGTTCATCTGGCCTCCTGAACGAGAAAAGACCTCTATCTGCATCAACAAATTGCTTCATTTGCTTGCCCAATCAATAATAAATGACTTAGCAGAAGGAAAACATAGTGTTATGAAGGAATTGGTTCGGTTGATGTCTGGGGGAACTGGTGTGAAGGACGGCGAGGCGGAAGGTGCTGTCGTATCGGGTCATGTGAAGTGGTACGACGCAGTCAAAGGGTATGGGTTCGTGGTGCCGGACACCGGTGGTTCCGATATCATGGTGCATGCTTCATGCGTGCGCGCGTTTGGCAAGGTTGCGCTGGTCGAGGGTGCTGAGATCACCTTGGTCTCAACACGCGGAGCGCGTGGATGGCAGGCGCAAAAAATTCTAGAGATTTCAGAGCCCGAACTGACCGAAGACACGGAAGCGTTGGTCGAGGGCTTCGCGGAGGCCGCGCGCCCGACCGAGTTTCTGGGCCCGGAGGTCGAGGCAGGCCCTTTGCAAGCCGCTCGCGTGAAGTGGTTCGACAAGCAGAAGGGCTTCGGCTTCGTTAACATCTTCGGCAATTCCGAAGACGTGTTCGTCCACATGGAGACGGTGCGGCGCTGTGGGTTTCAAGACCTGTCGAGTGGCGAAGGAATGGCAGTGCGCACGTTTCGCGGCCCACGCGGTCTGATGGTTGCCGAACTTCGGCTCTGGGAAACCGCCTCCGAGTAATTCTACGGCGATCTCCGGTCACATGCTCCCGGGGTGATCTATTGCCGTATGCCCGAGACTGAGGTAGAGCATGCGCCGTGGCCATCCTATGGCTCATACGCAGATCAGACACACAATGCTCGGGGCGTGGCGCAGGCTGGTAGCGCGTCGGTTTTGGGAACCGAAGGTCCTCAGTTCGAATCTGGGCGCCCCGACCATCTTCTCGATCGCACCAAGCCAGTTACTGCGATCTGCAACCATGACAAACCGTTGGCCCGGAGGAGTGTGTGATGGATCATGTAGAAGCGCATGGCGCCCGGATCCCGGCGATCGGTCTGGGGACCTGGACGCTCGAGGGCGACACCGCCCGTGATGTGGTCGCCGCCGCAATCGGCACCGGGTACCGCCACATCGATACCGCCGCAATGTACGGCAACGAGGCGGCCGTCGGTGCCGGACTTCGTCAGGCCGGAGTTCCGCGGGACGATGTCTTTGTGACCACCAAAGTCTGGCACACGGATATTGCCGATGGAGATCTGCAGCGATCCGTTGAAGCCAGCCTCGAGCGCCTGCAACTCGATGCCGTCGATCTTGCGCTGATCCATTGGCCGTCGCGCTCGGTGCCGCTCGCGGACTCGATCCGAGCCCTGAACGACGTGCGTGAACGTGGGCTTGCACGTCACATCGGCGTTTCAAACTTCACGGTGGCCTTGCTGGACGAGGCGAACGCACTGACCAGAAACCCGCTTGTCTGCAATCAGGTCGAGTACCATCCGTTTCTCAATCAGGACCGGGTGATGGCCGCATGCCGAAATCACGGCATGGCGATGGTCTCCTACTGTCCGCTGGCGCGCGGCAGCGAGTTGTTCCCGGAACCCGCCGTCCAGGCGGCCGCCGAGCGTCATGGCCGGACCCCGGCGCAGATTGTGCTGCGTTGGCATGTGCAGCAGGAAGGCGTGATTGCAATTCCGCGCTCGAAGAATTCGGGCCGCTGCGCCGAGAACCTGAGCGTTTTCGACTTTGCGCTAGACGATGCAGAAATGGCGGCACTCAGCGCGCTTCGACCGCGCAATCACCGCATCTGCGACTTTGAGTTTTCACCGGACTGGGATCCGGCCTGAACGAAGGCTTGCGCTCGGTCTGGTCTCAGACGCTCGGGCAGCCTTCCTGCACGTGTCGCCAGGTCGGATTGTTCAACGACATCGAGCATCGCGCCAGCACCTGCTTGGACCCGATCTGAAGACAGCTCGACTGACCAAGCTCGATCCGCTTGCCTTTGCTGTCAGTGCAGAAGCAATCCGGATAGCTGAAACCTTTCTTGGGTGGCGGCGGATTGTAGGTTCCCTGGGTCGAGATCACGTTGTCAGCCGCGGCCGGCACGATCGCAGCGCCCAGGCAGGTGAAAACCGCAATGACGAGGGTGAGTGTTTTCATATGGCTATCCTACCGAGTCGGATGGCAGAACTCAATCTGCCGCGCCTCCTCAACCCAGCATGATGACTTGACGGGGCTGGGCGCGCCCTTCAGATGAAGCAGATGATCCCGACCGAGCGCCTGCAGGAGATCCTCGATCGCTTTGCCTTCATCGAGGCGAAGATGGCCGACGTGACCCAGCCCGACGAAATTGCCCGCCTCAGCAAGGACTATGCGAGCTTGCGGGACGTGGTCGCCATCATCCATGACTGGCAGGGAGCGACGGCCGATCTCGCCGCCGCCGAGGAAATGTTGGCAGATCCGGAGATGGCGCCTCTGGCCAAGGACGAGGCCGATCTGATACGCGCACGTCTGCCCGGGATCGAGCACGCGCTCAAGCTGGCGCTGCTGCCCAAGGATGCCGCGGATGCCCGTCCGGCGATCCTCGAGATCCGGCCAGGCACCGGCGGCGACGAGGCTTCCCTGTTCGCGGGCGACCTTTTCCGGATGTATCAGCGCTACGCCGAGGCCGAGGGCTGGCAGGTCGACGTGCTGGAAGAAAGCGCCACTGAAGTCGGAGGGTTGAAGGAAGTCACCGCCGCGATCCGCGGCGCTGGCGTCTTCGCAAAGCTCAAATTCGAAAGCGGCGTGCACAGGGTACAAAGGGTGCCGGAGACCGAAAGTCAGGGCCGGATCCACACCTCGGCTGCCACAGTCGCCGTGCTGCCTGAGGCGGAAGAAATCGACATCGAGATACCCGCTGAGGACGTCCGGATTGACACGATGCGCGCCAGCGGCGCGGGCGGCCAGCATGTGAACACCACCGACTCGGCGGTCCGCATCACGCACCTGCCCACAGGGATGGTGGTCACGTCTTCCGAGAAGTCGCAGCACCAGAACCGGGCCCGTGCCATGGCCGTGCTGCGCGCCAAGCTCTTTGACATGCGACGCCACGAAGCTGACGCCGCGAGAGCTGCCGACCGGCGCGGCCAGATTGGCTCGGGCGACAGATCCGAGCGCATCAGGACCTACAACTTCCCTCAAGGTCGTCTGACCGATCACAGGATCGGACTGACCCTCTACAAGCTGGACCAAGTGATGGCTGGAGACCTGGGCGAGGTGGTCGATGCGCTCGTGGCTGCGGATCAGGCAGCCCGGTTGGCCGAGCTGGAAGGGTGACCCGCCAGGAGTTGCTGAAGCAGGGCGCGGCAAGGCTCGCGCGCGCGCATGTGCCTTCCGCACAGCGTGATGCGCGCGTGCTCCTGCGCTGGGCTGCCGGGCTGGATGCCGCAGGTTTGGCCAGCAAACTCGCGGTCGAACCATCGGTGGACGAGATGCAACGCTTCCGTTCGGCAGTCGATCGACGATGCGAACGCGTGCCCGTCAGCCAGATCACGGGAGTGCGCGAGTTTTGGGGGCGATCGTTCCGGGTGACCTCGGATGTGCTCGACCCGAGGCCGGAAACGGAGACGCTGATCGCGACAGCGCTCGAGCTTGGACCCACTGGCACGCTGCTCGATCTTGGAACGGGCAGCGGCTGCATCGCCATCACGCTCTTGGCAGAGTGGCCCGACGCCCGCGGCGTTGCGGTGGATGTCTCGCAGGAGGCTTTGGCACTCGCAGGCGAGAATGCAGCGTCCTTGGGCGTGGACGCGCGCCTGACATTGAGAACTGGTCGCTGGTTCGGCACCGTCGACGGGGAGTTTGATCTTGTGATTTCCAACCCACCCTACATCAGGCGCGGCGACATTGACGCCCTCGCGCCAGAGGTTCGGCTTCACGAGCCATTTTTGGCACTTGACGGAGGCCAGGATGGCCTGGATGCGTACCGGGCGATCGCCAGCGGTGCTGGCCGGGTTCTTGCGCGATCCGGTTTGCTGCTGGTCGAGATCGGTCCGGATCAGGCCGAAGATGTGACCAGCTTGTTTGCCGCAGCCGCGTTCGATGTCGCACAACCAATCCGCGATATGGATGGTCGCGATCGTGTCATTGCTGCACGGCCGACGGAAATTTCTCAAGATAGTGGGGTTAGGGCTTGAGCGCTTCTGAAAACCGGGTATATCGGGAGGACCTCGGTGGCGAGACATCGCTTTTGATGCATCGCATGGGAGTGCCGGGGTGCTGCATCAGCAATGCGTCATAGACGTGCTGGCCAGAAAACTGGCGTCATGGTTGTGACCACGGACACCGAGTGTTCCGCTGATAACGTTAGATCAGCAGAGATCGTAGAAGAATGAGATCATCGCAAAAGTCTAACCGCGCCCGCGGTCGTGGAAACCGCAAGGGTGGCGGGAATACCCTGAACCGCGTCTACGACAGCGCGGGTCCGGAAGGCAAAGTTCGCGGCACGCCGCAGCAGATCATAGACAAGTATGTTTCGCTCGCACGTGACGCGCAGACATCAGGTGATCGTGTTGCGGCCGAGAACTTCCTTCAGCACGCGGAACACTATCAGCGTCTGCTCATCCAGGCGATGGGTGCTCAGGAGCAGCAGCGCCGAGAGCAGCCCGACACAGAAGATGACTCCGATGCGGTGCAAGCTGCCGGAAGCAATGGACGTGGGGACGCCGACGAGCAGCCCCGTGAGGATCCTGCCGCTGCCGAACAGCCCGTCGTTGTCAGCGAAGCGGTGGACGGTTCGCCGACTGATCAGCCGAACGGTGCAGCCGAGAGTGCGGACGCGCCGACCGCCGAGATCGGCGGTATGGCAATGATAGACGGCGAGACGGGCAGCGAGAGCTTGTTGGTGGGCGAGGAAGACCTCACCAAGAGCCAGCCGCGTCGCCGCAATGGCGATGGCCGTCGCAAGCGCAAGGCTCCGGAAGAAGAAGCGCCGACGGAACCCGAAGCACAACCCGACCCCTGATCGCTGGCAGGACCAGGACTAGCTCTTGGTTGACCGCAGTTCCTGGACTGCACGCGCGACGGCGAGGAACTCGGCAAGCGAGAGGGTCTCGGCGCGGCGTGTCGGATCGATGCCTGCGGTGCCCAGCACCGTTTGCGGGTCGTGTCCCAATCCCTTGAGCGACTGGCGCAGCATCTTCCGCCGCTGGGAAAAGGCCGCTCCCGTCACACGCTCCAGGACCGCGGGATCGATGTCCGCGGGTTGCGACCCGGGCGCAATGTGCACAATCGATGAGGTCACTTTCGGCGCTGGAGTGAAGGCTTCGCGGGAAACGTCGAACCGAATTTGGGCGCTGCTGCGCCATTGGGCCAGCACGGACAGACGGCCGTAGGCTTTCGAGCCCGGCGCGGCCACGATCCGTTCGGCAACCTCACGCTGGAACATCAGCGTCAGCGAGTCCCACCACGGTGGCCAGTCGCGAAGGGACAACCAGCCGACAAGAAGCGCAGTGCCCACATTGTAGGGCAGGTTGGCAACGATCTTTGCCGGGGCTTCAATGTGGCGGATCGGATCGATATCCTGGGCATCGCCCTCGATGACGATCAGCCTGTCAGGATAGTGATCGGCGATTTCGGCCAGTGCCGCCAGACAGCGCCGGTCGCGTTCGATAGCGATCACGCGCCGCGCACCTTCCAGCAGGAGTGCGCGCGTCAGGCCGCCGGGCCCGGGACCGATCTCGACCACATCGTGGTCACAGATCGCACCTGCGCTGCGGGCAATGCGCCTGGTTAGGTTCAGGTCGAGGAGAAAGTTCTGGCCAAGCGACTTGCGAGCACTGATCCCGTGCGCGGCGATTACCTCCCTGAGCGGCGGCAGAGCGTCCTCGGCATGGCTTGTCATGCAACAGGAAGCGCGCCTGGGCGAAGGCTTGAGACGGGATCGATCATCTGATCTCGATCAACGCATCTCGTCGCATCTCCTGCAGCAGACCTTCGGCGAGGCGATTGCTCTGCCGGTTGATCAGCGCGATCCGCACCCGCTCTCGCAAAGCCGGGTCATCGGCGCCAGCGTTGCCGTCCACGCGCTTGTCCAAGACCTTCAGCAGCGAAATGCCGGCGGACACGCTGAGCGGTTCGGTCACTTGACCCACATCGACCCGGGCCAGCGCCAAGGCGAGCTCAGGCGGCATGCGGGTCGCAGAGATCCAACCGAGTTGTCCCCCACTCTGAGCGCTCGGTGCGCGTGAGTACTGTTTCACCGCAGCTTCGAAGTCGCCACCTGCGTTGAGCGTCCGGGAAAGATCGGCGGCTAGGGCCCGCGTTTCCTCTGCGGAACGGCCGTCCACCTCGAGCGGCAAGCCGATCTCCTGCACCAGATAGCTGGCGCCCTGGCGATTGCGAAGCAGATCGAGCTCGGCGTCAATCTCGGCCTGGCTTGGCTCGATGCGCCCTGCGAAACGGTTCCGCACCACCTGGATCCAGATCACTTCGGCGGAGGTCAGATCTGCGACCGCCTGGTCCGAGATGCCGCGCGTACGCATCAGCGCGGTGAATTCATCGGGCGTCACGTTCAAGCGGGATGCGAACTCTTCAATGCCAGTCTTGACGACATCGTCGCTGGGTTCAAAGCCAAGACGCTTTCCGGCTTTCAGCTTCAGCCTGTCATTCACAAGCTGGTCGAGGGCGGCGTTGCGGAGCGCTTCCGGGCTGTCCGCGGGAGCGCCGAGCGCCTCGAGGATCTGCGTGCGCTGCGCGAGGTCGTAGCCCGTGATCACAGAGTCGTCGACCACGGCGACCGGGCGAAACAGCGTTTGCGCTTCGCTCGAAGGTGCGATCGCCAGTGCAACGCATGCCATGACGAGAAGCCGGATTAACATTGCTCAATTCCCCGTTTTCACTGACGGCGGCGTTACCTGTCAGCTTCATTGTTGTTGGTGCCGAGCGTCAGCAGGCTTACACGAACCCCCACTGAGGTCGAGGCCGGCACGTCGTCAGAGTCCGTGAAACGGCGCTTGAGGAACAGGTCAATCGAGCAGCACTCGTTCTGAAACCCGATCTCGCCTCCGATCTGCACGAATTCGCTCTGTTCGAGGTCCCGCCGCAAGAACCCGCCCACTGACCAGTTCTGGTCGATCTGCAGTTGCGATCGCGCGGTCAGCTCCTCCCGGTCCAGAAGCACGCCGCTTGCCGGATCCGCCTCGAAGAAAACATAACCGACTTCGAGCAAAACCGGATCCACCCTGAACGCGCCGAAGAACTCGTTGCGGTTGACGCTCAGATCATCGCCAAGCCGCATCCGGTGACGGACGGACACGTAAGGATCGTAGGCCGCCGACCACGCAGCGACGAAGTCCGAGTCCTGATCCGAGAGACCGGAATCCTCGGAGAACGCCGTGACGTCACGGAAGCGGTAGACACGTCCCGCGCTGGCATCCAGTCGCAGACCGAGATCATTCAGGTACTCGTAGCGCAGGGCGAGGTTGATGCGCGGGCCTTCTTCGAAATTGTCGAGGCCGGAAAAATGGTTCTCGTCGATGACATTTGTCTCGTCGAATTCGACGTTGATGCTGTCCTCGATCGGGATGTCCGCGTCATTGCCGCCATAAGGGGCCATAATCGCCTGTACGATTGGCTCGACGATGTGGGCTGTGCCGTCCTGGACATCCCAGACCAACGGGTAGCGCGCCTCCACCCCAACATGCGGCGAAAGACGCAAGCTGGTCTGGTCCTCGACCGCGTTGTCTTCCTGAATGCCGAACAAGTCGCCCCGGACTTCGGCGAAACCGCGCAGGCCCAGTCCGATCGGAAGCGTCACGCTGCGTTCCCAGTCCGCCCCCAAGCTCAGTCGCGCCGTGTCCCGTCCATTGTTGCGGCTGAGCACGTTGGCCGATGTGAAAAAGCCCAGCGTGCCGCCCAGATAGGGCTCGTTCATGTCGTAGCGCGCATCGAGCGAGGGGAATACCCGCGGCACCTGTCCTGCGGGCTCATCATCCCGCAAGCTCTGGAAGTAGAGCGCACCGGCATCGAAGAAGCTGTCCTGACGATAGCGCTCGACGAACAGCTCGCTGGTCAACGTGTCGACGGGAGAAATGTCGTAGCGCCGCAGGTAGCCATCATCCGAGGTGATGTTGATGTCAAAGCCCCACTCGGCGCCATAGGCCAGATCGAACCGGCCCTCCGAGTCAATGTGTCCACGGAACCGCCCCTCACCGTCGAAGTCATTGTGCGCGGCACTGCCCGCGAGACGCATGGCGCCACTCTCGAACAGCCGCCTGTACTCGCCTTGCAGGATCAACCCGTCATTGGTCGTGAAGAACGGCGTGATCGTGGCGTCCGACTGCTCGTCGATCACGAAGTAGTAGGGGAGCTGAATGCCGTACCCGAAATTGGTGTCGTGGAGGGGGGTTGGCACGAGCAGTCCGCTGGCCCTGTCGATCGTTGGATCAGGGTGCCGGAAATAGGGCAGCCAGGCGATCGGGATCCCGAGAACATCCAGCGTCGCGTTCTCGTAGTGGATGACACGCTCGGTCTCGTCGTGGATGACGCGCTCGGCACGGATGCGCCATAGCGGCGTGGGGTCGTCCGCGCAGACCTTGCAGGCACTGTAGACGACCTTCGAGAGGGAGTTGTAGCGCTGGTCGATCCTGCGGGCCTCTACCGCCGAAAGGCGAATGTTCTCGCCCATGACCGCGCGTGCGCCTTCGACGAGCCCGTTGGTGAGGTCCGCGTCGAGCTCGGCGGCGTTGGCGAAGACCGTTGTACCCGACGGGTCGCGCAGCGTGATCTCGCCGGTGGCCGAGATGCGACCTGTGTTGTGGTCATAGACGATCTGCTCCGCGGTCAGCGTACGCTCTCCGTAGAACACTTCGACATTGCCGCTCGCCGTCACGACGCCTGTCGTTGAATCATAGTCGATCTGGTCGGCAACAAGAGCCACTGGCTGCTCTCTGTCAAACTCCAGACCGGCGCTTTCGATCGCGGATTGCGCGTACACCTGCGCGCCAAATGCTGCGCAGAGCACCCCTAGGAGCAAGACCACCCAACCCATTCGAAGGCGTTTTCCCGCCTCTACTGTCATTTACCCGGCCCCCGGCCTGATCGCCGTAACCCTTTTAGCCATCCTCGAGATGCAGCAGCAAGCCCAGAGCGAACAGGATCGCGGATATCGGCGGTGCCCAGGCAGCCACAATCACCGGAACAGTGCCCGACGCGCCCAGTGCGGTCGCGATATCGGACAGGATGAAGAACCCAAAGCCAGCCATGACGCAGCCAAGCGCCATGATCCCCAATCCGCCGAAGCGGGCATGGCGCATGGAGAACGCCGCCCCGATGAGAACCATCGCGATGAACACAACCGGCGACGCGAGCAGACTGTGCCAGTGCATGCGGTGACGGTTTGAGGCGAACCCTGAATCCTCGAGCAGGCCGATGAAGCCCGGAAGGTCCCAAAAGGAAATCGTCTGAGGCGCGGCAAAACTGTCCTGAATGCGCTCGACCGTCAGATCGGTGCCGATCGACATCTCATCGACCTGACTTGCCAGGGTTTGCGCCTTCGCTGATGTCTCAGACGACGGCAGCTCTTCCAGTTCCCAGAAGTGCACGCCGTTGAGCCGCCAGGCCCGATGCTGAAGCACCGCCGTGCGCGCATTGATCCGCCGGTAGAGCTCATCGTCGGGGTCGAACTGGAAGATCGATACGTCCCAGAGCCGGTCGATGTTGCCACTGGCCCGCTTGGCGCGGATCACGGTCTGACCATCCTCGCCGCCCTGACGAAGCCAGAGCCCGCCGGCTGAAACCGCAAGACTTGACGACGTTCGGTCGAAATAGCGTTGCTCCAGCAACTCGAAGCGGCTGGCGAAGGCCGAGGCGGCCGGATTGTAGACCGCGAACGCAAAGACCCCCAACGCCCCCGCTGCGACCACAGCCGGGGTGAGGAGCCGCCAGGCAGAGACGCCGGCGGCCCGCGTGACCACTAGCTCGCTCGATCTTGCAAGCAGCGCAAAGCACATCATGGCCGACAGGAGCACCGTGAAGGGGGCCGCCGTGATCGTCACAGACGGGGCATGCAGCAGCGCCATACCGATCAAGTCGCCGAAATCGGCACCACCGCGCCGGTTGGCCCGCATGAGCTCGACCAGATCGACGATCACCACCAGCATGAAAACCGCCAGGAAAGTCGCGATCGTGATCGAGAGGAACCGCCGCGCGATGTAGAGGGCAAGGGTCCAGCGCATCAGGCAGCTCGCTGGGGTTGGCGCGGCGACATGCGGTAGCCCGACAGAAGCCAGAGCGCGAGCACCGTGCCAAACAGTGGCGGCAGATACATCAACGGCCATGCGGCCACCGCGGCCGTGGTGGCGCTCTTTGCAGCCAGTCCCAACAGGCGCAGGCACAGTCCCACACCGACCGCCGCGATGATGCGTCCTGCGAATCCCTGCCTGCGGAATCCGGCGCTGACCACGAAGGCGACAGCGATCACCGGCAGGGCGATGACATAGAGCGGACCACTCAGCGCCTCGTGCGCCTCCGCACGAAAATCGCCAAGCGGTCGGGGTGCGGCTTCTTCCGCCGTGATCGACAGGAGCTCTGGCAGAAACAGCTCGGAGGGTTTCCTGGCCCGCTCGGTTCGTTCATCGTCGAACTGGGTGAGGTCGTAGGCGAACTGCGTGAAGCGCAGGGTCGAGAGATTGGGCGAAAGCTGTCCGCGCGAGCTCTGAGCGATACCATCGAACATCACGAGTCGCGTGCTTGCCTCGTCGCGCAGCAACAGCGCGCGTTCTGCGGTGTAGGTGACGACTTCATCCGGGTCGCGCTCGTCATGCACGAAGATGCCAAACATCTCTCCCGGTCCACCGGTCTCGCGAAGATAGACCGTGACACCCTTCATCGGGTTGAGAAACGCCCCTTCCCGGATGAACGCGGCGACGATGTCGCTGCGCACCTGTGTGACACGTTCGCGGAGCTCACGCTGAGCCATAGGCATCAAGTAGAGGGTCAGCATGTAGACGGCGATCAGCACGAGGCTTGCGAACATGAGGACGGATCGCAGCAGTGCCGTGCCACTGAGGCCGGCCGCGAACATGACCACGATCTCGCTGTCGGTGAACAATCGGTTCGAGGCGTAGAGCACCGCGGCGAAGGCACTGATCGGCAGCACGATCGAGAGAACCAGAGGCAGCAAGAGCAGCGTGAACTCCAGAAACACCCATGCGGACTGCCCGTTGTTCACAACCGTATCGATGACCCTGAGCGACTGAGTGAGCCAGATGACACCGGTGAAGATCAGCGCGAAGAAGAAGAATGGCGCAACGATCAGCCGGAAGATATAGCTGTCCAGACGGCGCACGCTGGCCCTTTCATCTTGCGGCTGAGGCCTGCATGTGCCTCATGCCGGCTGTCCCGAACGAAAGACCGACGCAGGAAGCCAGCCTTCGCCGCCGTCTGCGGCACGACATCTGACCCAGCCGTGGTTTCGCTCGATCACATCGAATACATCGCCCGGCTCGCAACTCAATTCAACCGCTGCGTAGTCCGTTCGCGCCCGTGCGCCGCTCGGCTCGGAGGTGAGGATATTGTCCGGCACCCAGCCTTCCCGTCCGTCAGCGGCGATCGCCCAGAGCCAAGTGTGACCCTCCCAGACGTCGGTGCGTCCCGACAAGTGTAGCGCTTCTCCGGCCCGAACGGCAATCGGGTCAGGATAGCTTTTGGCATGCGAGCCGGTCGCAGTGATCCTTTCCATGCAACCTTTTAGCCCGGTTCGCTTTAGGCGCCTATAGGTCGCGCGACACGAGACAACATTCCGAGATAGGCTATCGGGCGAATCGTCTCCCGCCTTTCGGAGTTTCTCCCATGACAACACCCAACACCGTCGATTTCATTGCCGAGGATATTGCCGGTCTTTCCGAGCGTTCCGGCACGGTGGTCGTGTTCCTAGGGGCCGATGGCACGCTGTCCGCGCCGGCGGCCGCGCTGGATGCGGCAATGGGTGGCGCGCTCTCGCGCGCCACGGGGGCCGATGACTTCAAGGCCAAGCCGGGCAAGATCGTCACCTTCGGCTACCCGGGCGCGCTGGCCGCTGACCGGGTGCTTCTTGCAGCCGTGGGCGATGCGCCGGACCGCGCGGACGTGCGCAAGTGCGGCGGGGCCATCGCGACGGCACTCGGCAAGGGGGCGATCACCGTTGCGGGGGGCGACGTCGTCGCGGCGCCCCTGATGGCCGAACTCGTCTGGGCGATCGTGCTCAAGCTCTATGACTTCAGCGACTACAAGTCTTCAAGCGAGGGAGACTCTGCCCCGCGCGACATCTCGGTGATGAGCGCCGCACCCGAGGCACTCGCCGCAGCCTCCGCACCGTTTGCGGCACTCGCCGAGGGTGTCTTCTTCACCCGCGACCTCGTCAACGAGCCGGCCAATACCCTGACGACCGACGAGTTCGCCGCGCGTCTTGCCGCCATGAGCGAACTGGGCCTCGAGGTCGAGATTCTCGGCGAGCCGGAACTGCTCGAGATGGGCGCACGGGCGCTGCTTGCGGTGGGGCAGGGCTCAGATTGCGAATCCAAGCTCGTCGTCATGAAGTGGATGGGCGGCGGAGATGAGCCGCCACTCGCCCTGGTCGGGAAGGGTGTCGTGTTCGACACCGGCGGCATCTCGCTCAAACCCGCTGGCGGCATGGAAGACATGACCATGGACATGGGGGGCGCCGGCGTCGTCTCCGGCGTGATGCGCACGCTGGCGCTGCGCAAGGCCAAGACAAACGTTGTGGGCGTGGTCGGACTTGTCGAGAACATGCCGGATGCGCGCGCGCAACGTCCCGGCGACATCGTGCGCTCGATGAAGGGCGACACCATCGAGGTGATCAACACCGATGCGGAAGGCCGTCTCGTGCTCGCCGATGCGCTCTGGTACGTGCAGGAGACGTTCAAGCCCTCCGGCATCATCGATCTGGCCACGCTGACCGGGGCGATCATCGTCTCGCTCTCCAAGCACATGGCCGGGCACTTCGCCAATGATGACGCGTTCAACGCCGAGTACGAAGCCGCCTGCAAGACGGTCGGCGAGGCCACCTGGAGAATGCCGCTCGGCAAGGATTACCACGATCAGATCAAGTCGCGCCTTGCGGACGTGAAGAACACGGGCGGTCGAAATGGCGGGGCGTGCACAGCGGCGGCGTTCCTGGAGAAATTCGTGGCGGACGAGATGCCGTGGATCCACATCGACATCGCGGGCGTGACAACCGCCACGGCAGCGACAACGCTCGCCCCGAAAGGTGCCACCGGGTGGGGCGTGGCAGCACTGGACGCTCTGGTCGCCGGACGTGAGCGCTGAGGCGCCTGTGGGGGAAGTCCGGTTCTATCACCTGACGACGCGTCCGCTCGAGTGGGCGCTGCCCCAGATGCTGGAGCGCACGCTCGACCGGGGTGGTCGGGCCGTGATCCGCGCTGGGTCACCGGATCGGCTCGGACATCTGGATACCCATCTCTGGACCTATGCCGATGACAGTTTTCTGCCGCACGGGCGCGCCGACGCCCACGATGCGCAGCATCAGCCCGTTGTTCTGACGACGGCACGGGAAATCCCAAACAAGGCCCGCACGCTCTTCCTTGTCGACGGCGCCGAGACGAGTTCCGACGAAGCTGCGGAAATGGAGATCACGGCGATCCTGTTCGACGGTCACGACGAAGCCGCGGTCGAGCGCGCGCGTTCGCAGTGGCGTCAGGTGACGGGTGCAGGCCTTGCTGCCGTCTACTGGGCTCAGGACGACAGTGGCCGCTGGCAGAAGAAGTCCGAGAGCGCCGCCCGCGAGAAATGACCACAGCGGCAAGCCGCTCGTAGGGCACCTTTTCGACGGGAAGCTTCCAGCGCATTCCCGAGAGCGGTCAGCGGCTGAGACGCAATTCGCCGTCTTCTACGGACCAGCTGCGGAACCGATCCAGATAGGACATGCCGAGCAGCGAGACGTCGAGAGCGCCTGACGTCACGATGGCGGGCACATTGCGATCGGCGAAAGGTCCCAGTTCAACGCTGTCCAAGCGCACCGGGGCCGAGAGCACCTGTCCGTTGGCGGTCATCACCGGTTCCGAGTACCGAAGCTGATCCACATCAATGCCAACCCGCTCGGCGTCGCGGGCCGTCAGCACCATTGCCGACGCGCCGGTGTCGACGAGCATCGGAACATCCACGCCGTTGATGTCCAGAATCGCGTGAAAATGTCCGTCGCGGGCCTGTGCGAACGCGATGGTGTCTTCGCTGACCTGACGCGGCGCGCCAGTGAAAAGCTGTTGGCCGAGCTGATCCTTGAAGCCGTAGACGATCATCACGCCCATGAAAATCAGACCCCAGATCGCCGCGTGCTGAAGCGCCTGACCGAGCCGGTCGCGATAGCGCCAGAACATGCCGCTGGCGATGAAAAGCCCAAGCAACACAAGATAGAACAGCTGTGCCTGGTCGTCTGGATGGTCCGGCAACATCACGCATACTCCGGTGTCTCGCCGAAGGTATATGGGGTCGAGCGGGCGTCTCTGCCAGAGCGGCCGGCATCAACCGGCGTTTCGGGCCTCGGCGGCATCAAGCCGGTTCTGCGCCGCGAACCAAAGTGCCTCGGCACGCGATTCGGCCTCGACAATTTCGGCGCGCTTGATCTGGAGCGTCTCGATCTGGTCTCCCGGACCGTTGTATAGCGCAGGGTCCGCCAGCCGGGCATCGATCCGCTCCAGCATGTCCGCGATCTTCTCGATCCGCGCTTCGCAGGTCTTCACTTCGGCTCTGAGCGCCGCAAGCTGGTCGGCAGGCGCGGCGCGCTTGATCTTCTTCGCCGGCGTGCGGGGCGGTGCGTGACCCAGCAAATCCGAGCGGTAGGCGTCCAGATCCGCCTCGTAGGGCAAGACCCGTCCGGCATCCACGCGCCAGAGCCGATCCGCGACCAGCTCGATCAGGTGAGCGTCGTGCGTGATGAGGATGACGGCACCCTGGTACTCGTTGAGCCCGGTCACCAGCGCCTGGCGGCTCTCGATGTCGAGGTGGTTCGTGGGCTCGTCCAGGATCATAAGGTGCGGCTGTTCAATTGCCGCGAGGATCAGCAGGAGACGCGCTTTCTGGCCGCCTGAGAGATCTCCCACCTTCGTCTCGGCTATGTCTGCGCCGATCCCGCCAGCCGCCAGCCGTGCACGCAGCCTGGCGGGCGGCTCTCCGGGAAACAGCCGCCGCATGTGCTCGATCGGTGTCTCCGAGGCCACCAACTCGTCCTGCTGGTGCTGGGCGAAGTACCCGATCCTGAGCTTGGGCGAACGCCGGCAGGTTCCCTGGAGCGGCTCCAGACGCCCTGCGATCAGCTTGGCCAGCGTCGACTTGCCCTGCCCGTTGGCGCCCAGCAGTGCGATCCGGTCATCCTGATCGATGCGCAGGGCGACGTCCCGCAACACCGCCTGCCCATCGTAGCCGACCGACGCCTTGTCGATCTGCATCAAGGGCGGCGCAAGCTCCCCCGGCTCGGGAAACCTTATGGGAGCGACCGCGGATTCAAGGTCTGCCGCGATGGGTTCCATCTTCTCGAGCATCTTGAGACGGCTCTGCGCCTGACGCGCCTTGGAGGCCTTGTAGCGGAACCTGTCAACGAACGCCTGCATGTGCGCCCTGGCTGCGGATTGTTTCTTGGCCGCCGCCGCCTGCAGCGCAAGCTTCTCACGGCGGACACGATCGAAACTGTCATATCCACCCGAGTAGGTCGTGAGGCGGCGCTGGTGCAGATGGAGAATGCCACCCACCGCGCGGTTCAGCAGGCCGCGATCGTGACTGATCACCAGCGTCGTATGCGGGTAGCGGGCAAGATAGCCTTCGAGCCAGACCGCGCCTTCGAGATCGAGGTAGTTCGTCGGCTCGTCCAACAGCAGTAGATCGGGCGCCGAGAACAGCACGGCGGCCAGGGCGACGCGCATCCGCCACCCGCCCGAGAACTCGTGGCTGGCGCGTGCTTGGGCCTGATGGTTGAACCCGAGACCGGCGAGGATGGTTGCCGCGCGCGCCTCGGCGGAATGGGCGTCGATGTCGACGAGCCTCGTCTGGATTTCGGCGATGCGGGCCGGATCCGTTGCACTGTCGGCCTCGGCCATCAGCGACGCGCGCTCGGTGTCCGCTGCAAGCACGGTTTCGATGAGCGTGCGGTCATCGCCGGGTGCCTCCTGGGCCACCCCGCCGATGCGGGCGCGCGGCGGTAGGCTTATCGAACCCTGATCGGGCGTGATCTCGCCGGTGATGAGGCGAAAGAGCGTCGTCTTGCCCGTGCCGTTGCGACCGACCACGCCAAGGTGTGCGCCGGACGGAATTTGCGCAGCGGCACCCTCAAAGAGTGGCACGCCTGCCATGGCAAAGGACATGTTCTGAATCGTCAGCATGAGGATCGCCTAGCAGACCGCCCCGATGGGCTCAATAGCCGTACAGTCCGGCGCCTCCCTGCCAGATGAGGCGCAGCGCGAGCAGCACCAGAATCGCGGTCAGCACACGCTTGAACACCTTCTCGTCGATGCGCATCAGGACGCGTTTGCCCAGCAGGGTTCCGATAAACCCCGACGCGATCATTGCCAGGATCAGCCAGAGCCAGGGGCCGAAGGCAAATCCGAACAGCCCGAAGGCAATCGTCTTCAAGAGATGCTGAGCCGTCATGAGCGCGGAGTGGGTCGCGACATGGCCGAGGCGTTCGAAACCAAGCGTCTTCACATAGGCGGAAATGAACGGTCCGGTGCCGCCGAAGAACATTGTCAGGAAGCTCGAGAATGCCCCCGCGACCGCGGCGGATGCCCGAAGAACCTTTGGTGGCGTCGTCAGGGCTGCCCACAGAATGAAGCAGCCAATGCCGATGCGCAGCACATCGCCGGGCAGCTCGACCGCCACTGCACCCCCGGCTGCGACGCCGAGCAGCGAGCCGATCAGGAATGCTGGCAGGACGCTGCGGTCGACATCCTTGAGCATGATCGCCGTGCGTCCGGCGTTCGACCCGAACTGCACCAGCCCGTGCACCGGGATCAGCGCTGCCGGCGGCAGCACGGATGCCAGAACAGCCAGCAGGACGATCCCGCCACCGATGCCGAACGCGGCCGTGATGAACGATGTGCCGGCGCTCGCCGCAACGAGGATCAGAGCGAGCACGCCGTCGAGCCCCTCTGGCCAGAGCGTCATCTCAGCGTCCGCGCTCGGCGCGCCATGCAGCGAATGCGGCGCGCGTGTCTTCGCGGGTCGGCGGGTAGAGCCCGATGATCGACTGACCCGCCAGCACGCGCTCGGTGACGAAGTCTTCGAACGAGGTCATTTCCACCGCCTCGCTTGCGATCTCGTCGGCCAGGTTGGCGGGGATCACGACCACGCCTTCGCCATCCCCGACAACCACATCCCCCGGCCAGACGGGCGTGTCGGCGCACCCGATCGGAACATCCACATCCACCGCCTGCAGGCGGGTCAGGTTGGTGGGCGGCGACGGGCGGCTGTGGTAGATGGGAAAGTCCATTTCAGCCATCTCGGGACTGTCGCGGAATCCTCCGTCTGTCACAATGCCCGCGCAGCCCCGCACCTTCAGGCGGGTGACGAGGATCGACCCGGCCGATGCCGCCTTTGCATCGCCGCGGGTGTCGATCACGAGCACTGCGCCCGGCGGGCAACGCTCGATGGCGTCGCGCTGCGGGTGCTTGGGATCTTCGAACACCGAGATCGGGTTGAGGTCCTCTCGTGCGGGGATGTAGCGCAGCGTGAAGGCCTGACCCACCATGGGGCCGGCACGGCTGACGGGATGCACGTTCTGTATGAACTGGTTCCGAAGTCCCCGCTTGAACAGCGCCGTGCAGAGCGTGGCCGTCGAGACGGTGGCAAGGCTTGCCCGTGTTGCGTCGCGCAATCTCACGGTGCCACCGCAAAACTGCGCTTCGAGGGATCCATCTGCTTCTGCACTTCGTAGATCGAGCCTTGATTTGGTGCGTCCGGGTAGGGCACGCGCACGGGGCAGGGGGTCACGCGCGGCTCCAGAGTTGGCGTGCCGCACAGCATGCGCTCGTCGAAGCTCTCGAGCGATTCAAAGCGTTGCCGCGATCCGGCGATCGGAAAGGCATCGGCGGCCATCATCTCGAAGAACATGATGCGCCTGTCCCGGGTCGAGGTGTTGAGCGCCGAGCCGTGCACGGCCCGCGCGTGATGGATCGAAATCGAGCCCGCAGGGCCCATGAGCGGCACCGCGTCCGTCATGTCCAGACCGCAGGCGCGAAGGTCCATGGCGCCGGCGAAGTGTCCGTTGTGATGATGGTTGTGGACAGGTCCCTTGTGCGAGCCCGGAAACACCATCAATGGTCCGTTCTCCTCGACCATGTCGTCGATGATCAGGCCAACCGCAAGCACGTCGTCGTTCGTGTACGGATAGAACGCCCAGTCCTGGTGCCACTCTACCGCCGCGCCATAGCCTGCGGACTTCATGTTCAGCTTCGACGTCTGAAGCCGGAGGTTCGGGCCGATCAGGTCCCGCACCGGTGCCAGGATCTGATCCGACCGCATCAGATCGTCGATCACCTTTGACTGGGTGTTGGGCAGCTTCACGCGGCGGATGCGTGGGGCATCGGGGCGATGGCTGTCCTCGAGATCGATCTTGTCGTCCGAGACCGTCATGCCGCGGGCCTTCTGGTTGAACCCTGCGATTTCAGCGCGGACCTGTTCCATCACGCCTGCCGCGACATGGCGTTCAAGTACCAAATAGCCATTCTCATTGTAGTGGTCGATCTGGGTCTGGCTCAGAATCTCGGCCATCAGGAAATTCCCGTGTAATTAGAAGAACCGTTGTTGGTGGTACTCAAGATTGCATCAGCAGACACGAAATACTCAAGGCCCAATCCTGTCACTAGTTCGCCATTTTTATAAGCGACTACATGCAAAACGAAGAAGGATCGAGGCATGAGTATCATCCGTACGTTCGCAGCGGCTGCCATTGTGGTTCTGCTCCCGGTCGCCAGCTGGGCGGGAGACTCTTGGGAACGTCTGATCGGGCCCGTTGCAGCATCAAACATGATCTCGGAGAAACAAGTCCGTGTGGTTGACATACGCCACCGAGAGCTCGGGTTCCAGCGCGGTCATGTTCCCGGGTCGGTGTCGATGCCGCTCTGGTCCTGGCGCGGGCATGCCGGCATCTCCGGGCGCCCGCCGAGCAGTCGAAAACTGACGCGGATGGTGCGCGCCGCAGGGCTCGAGACCAGTGACAGCATCCTTCTCGTGCACAGCGGTCTCGACGAGATGTCGTTCGCGTCGGCGGCATGGGTCTACTGGGTGATGAAGTCCGCGGGATTCTCGGACATCTACATTCTCGACGGCGGCATCCGCGCCTGGAAGAACGAGGGTTATGCGGTCACCCGGATCGCCCGAAACTTCCGGCGCACCAACACCGTCGTGCATTTCTCGGACCGATGGCTCGCCACGACGGCGGAAGTCGCGCGCATCTCGGAAGGTTCGGCCTATGGCACGTTGCTGGACGCCCGCGCGCAGAAGGTCGAGCCCGGCAGCTCGATCGCCGGCGCGACGTCCTACGCGATGACGCGCCTCATGGGATCGGAGCGCACGCATGCCCTCAGCCCGCTGGAGACGCTCATCCGCCTCAAGGAGCTGGATGCAAACTGGGAAAGCGAGAGCGTGATCAGCTTCTGCAACAACGGTCTGCAGGGGGCGGCGACCTGGTTCATGGCCTCGGAAGTCGCCGGCATCGACAACGTCAGACTCTACTCGGAATCGCTCGAGGGCTGGAACGCGCTCGCATCGAACTGACCCGTCCCCGACCGATGGGACCTGGGGACGTGCCGGCTCAGCTTCCGAGGCGATGCCTCAGCCGGATCTGAACTTGACGCAAATGCGCAGCGCGCGACAACGCATGTCGCTTGGAGGAAAGACGACGCCGCACATCTGCCCGAGGCTCGCGCCGATTGGCAGGGAGAGCGTCATGAACCTCCGGGATCTCGCGGCATCCTACGAACGGGACGGGTACGTCTCCGGTGTTGACATTCTGAGCGCCACTGAAGCGGCTGAGCACCGGGCCGCGCTCGAGCAGGCCGAGATGGCCCGCGGGCCGATGCACTACAAGGCGAAAGTGCACACAATCATGCGCTCGCCTTTGGCGCTGGCAACCCACCCGAACGTGTTGGACGTGGTCGAGGCGCTGATCGGTCCGGACATTTTGCTCTATGATGTCGAGTACATCATCAAGGAACCCCGCACCGAGAGCCATGTGAGTTGGCATCAGGATCTGACCTTCTGGGGCCTCGACGACGACGCACAGGTCTCGCTCTGGCTGGCGCTGTCTCCGGCGACGGCCCAAAGCGGGTGCATGCGCATGATCCCGGGAAGTCACCTGTCCGGGCGCATCAACCACCGGACGACCGACGACCAGAACAACGTTCTGCTCCAGGGCCAGACTGTCGACGGTGTGGACGAGGCGGCTGCGAACATGTGTCCGCTTCAACCCGGTCAGGCGTCGTTTCATCACGGCTGGACGCTCCACGCCTCGATGCCGAACCTGAGCGATGACCGCCGCATCGGGTTGAATGCCCAGTACCTCGCGCCGCATGTGCGTCAGACCAAGCACGACAAGGACTCAGCCATGCTGGTGCGCGGAGAAGATCGGTATCGCCACTTTGGCGTGGACAGGCCGGCGTGTGCAGATTTCGAGAGCGAGGCGCTGGCACGCTGGCAGGAACTGAACGATCTCCACCTGGCAACGCAGGGCACGGCCTGACCAACATCCGGGCCCGCATGCCCCGTGTCGGCACGGGGCGTTGCGGCATCCACGTAGATGGCGTGACCGAACGAGACGCGCGGCTAACTCAGAAGATGTCCGGCTCCGGCGCCGTTCGGCCAAACGATGTCTCGAGATAGTCGAAGTCGCACCCCTTGTCGGCCTGCTGGATGTGTTGGGTGAACATCCAGTTGTAGCCGCGGGTGGCCTTCGGTTCAGGTGGTGTCCAGGCCGCGCGCCGCCGGGCAATCTCTTCGTCCTCGACCAGCATGTCGATCGTGCGGCTGGGCACATCCACCCTGATCCGGTCGCCGGTCTGCACAAGGGCAAGCGGCCCACCGATCGCCGCCTCCGGCGCCACATGCAGCACACAAGCGCCGTAGGAGGTTCCGGACATCCGCGCATCCGAGATCCGGATCATGTCCCGGACGCCTTGCTTCAGCAGCTTGGTCGGGATCGGGAGCATGCCCCACTCGGGCATGCCGGGTGCACCGATGGGACCTGCACCGCGAAAGACCATGACGTGATCCGGCGTGACGTCCAGATTTTCGTCATAGGCGGCGGCGCGCATTTCCGGGTAGCTGTCGAACACCAGCGCCGGGCCTTCGTGCACCTGCAGGCGCTGCTCCATGGCGGCCGGTTTGATGACACAGCCATCGGGTGCGATGTTGCCGCGCAGCACGGCCAGCGAGCCCTCCGGATAGATCGGATTGTCCATCGGCCGGATCACGTCGTCGTTCCAGACCTCGGCGCCCTTGAGCGTTTCGCCCAACGGATCTCCGGAGACTGTCATCGCGCTCAGATCCAGCCGTTCGGTCAGGCGGGACATCAGCCCGCGCAACCCGCCCGCGTAGTAGAAGTCTTCCATCAGATAGGTGGAGCCGGACGGGCGGATGTTCGCGATCACCGGAACCTCGCGCCCGGCGCGGTCCAGATCATCCATGGTCAGATCGATCCCGCCCCGGCGCGCCATGGCGACGAGGTGGATGATCGCGTTCGTCGAGCATCCTGTCGCCATCGCGACGATCACCGCGTTCTTGACCGCCGCCACTGTGAGCACGCGGTCCGGCGTCAGATCCTCGTGCACCATCTCGACCGCCCGCCTGCCGCACGCCGACGACATCCGGATATGGTTCGCATCGGCGGCCGGAATGGACGCAGCCCCCGGCAAGGTCAGTCCAAGCGCTTCCGCGATGGATGTCATTGTCGAGGCGGTGCCCATGGTCATGCAGTGCCCGTAGGATCGCGCGATCCCTCCCTCGACATCTGTCCAGTCCTGCTCCGAAATGGTGCCCGCGCGGCGTTCGTCCCAATACTTCCAGCCATCCGAGCCGCTGCCCAGTGTCTGTCCGCGCCAGCGCCCGTTGAGCATCGGCCCGGCCGGAAGAAAGACGAATGGCAGCCCCATGGAGACCGCCCCCATGATCAGGCCGGGGGTGGTCTTGTCACAGCCACCCATGAGGACGGCTCCATCAACGGGATGCGAACGCAGCAGCTCTTCTGCCTCGATGGCGAGCAGATTGCGGTAGAGCATGGTCGTGGGCTTCACGATCGGTTCGGAGAGCGAGATCGCCGGAAGCTCCAGCGGGAAGCCGCCTGCCTGAAGCACACCGCGTTTGACGTCCTCGACCCGGTGCCTGAAATGGGCATGACACTGGTTCATGTCCGACCAGGTGTTCAGAATGGCGATGACCGGCTTGCCGACCCAGTCGTCCGGGCCATAGCCCATCTGCATGAAACGCGACCGATGCGAAGACGAACGCAGGTCGTCTGGTGCAAACCAGCGGGCGGAGCGGAAGGTCTTGGGGTCTTTCATGGCACGTTCCTAAGACGGTGACGACAGACGGATCAGATTGTGATGCGCTGCCTCACAGGGTTGAAGTCCCAACGCGCGCCAGTGCGACACTACAGCCGCGTCCGGGGGCGTGAACCGTGATGTCAGCACACTGCCCAGGCTCTGCCAATGCGGAAGAGGCACCTTTCTGCCCGGTGGCGCAAGGCATGTCCCGCTTAGGCAAAACCGTCGGCGAAGGCGAACATGAACCAGATCAGTCCCGCGCCGAAGAGCAGCCCGGCGAGGCCGGTCCACATCCCGTAGTAGTTGCTGATTTCATGGACGTCTTCGTCGCCGTCTTCGCTATGCATGTCCGACCTTTCGTCTTGCCAACCGGGTCTTGGCGGGCGTCGTTACCCGCTCAGCCACTGAGGCAACCAAAGCGCGATCTGCGGGATGAACATCACCAGCAGCATGCCCGTGATCTGGAGCGCGATGAAGGGGAGCACGCTCAGGAAGATCTCCTGAAGCGTGATCTCGCGTCCGTCCGGCATTTTCTCTGCGGGCGGCACCACCGATTTCAACCAGAAGCATGCCGGGCCGAACGGCGGGCTGAGGAAGTAGATCTGGATGTTCATCACGAAGAGGACGCCGAACCAGACCGCGGCCCAGTCGGGCGACATGCCCAGCTCGGGTGCCATGTCGCGCACGACGGGGGCGAAGACCGGCACGGTGATGAAGATGATGGCGATCCACTCCATGAACGTGCCGAGGATCACGAGGATCAGCATCATCACGAAGATCGTGCCCAGCGCCGACAGACCCAGCCCCGAGAAGAGCGACCGCATGAAGTCGGCGCCGCCGATCAGGTTGTAGAGTCCAACGAAGGCAACCGCGCCGAGGATCAGCCAGATGATCGTGCCGACCACGGTCATCGTGTTGGCAAGGCTGTCGCGCAGCAGCGAGTAGCTGAACCGGTTGCGCACCGCCGAGACCAGAATGGCGCCGAAGACCCCGACCGCTGCCGCCTCGGTCACGCTGGCGATGCCGGCATAGATCGAGCCCATCACACAAGCGATGAGGAGGACGCAGAGCACGACCGCCGCGATCCTGTTCCCGCCGAGCGACGTGTCCGAGCCGGTGATCTCCGCGATCTCACGTGCGGTCGGTGCCAGCTTCGGATTGATGTTGCAGCGGATCAGCACGAAGGTGACGTAGAAGAGCGCCAGCATCAGACCGGGCACAAACCCTGCCGCGAAGAGGTCCCCGATCGCCACATCAGCGGAAAGCCCGTAGACGATCATCACGATCGAGGGCGGGATGAGGGTCGCCAGAGCGCCCGCAGCACAGATCAGGCCGATCGTGAGCTTGCGGTCGTAGCCAAGACGCAGCATCTGCGGCAGCGCCACAAGGCCCAGCATGACGATCTCGCCGCCCATAACCCCGGACATGGCCGCCAGAATGACCGCCACGACCGTGGTTTGCAGCGCAACGCCGCCGCGCAGGTTGCCGGCGAAAATCGACATGGCGTCGAACAGGTCCTCGGCGATTCCGGCCCGTTCCAGGATGGAGGCCATCAGCACGAAGAGCGGCACGGCGACCAGCGGGTACTTCTCCAGCAGACCGAACGCATTGGTCGAGACCAGGTACATGCCGCTCGAGCCGAAGAACAGGAAGGCGCAGACCACCGAGATGATGAGCGTGACGATGCCAAGCGGCATGCCGGTCATCATGAGCGCGAGCAGGGCGATCACGATTCCCGTCGAGATCGAGGCAATCCCGATCGCATCGCGGTCGATCTGCATGCTGTCCAGCACGGCCCCGCCCGACGAGGCGATGCCCGCATCGAGCGCGCCGAGGCCGCTTTCCTGCCCGAAGTAGTGGCCGATGATCTGAAGCGCGTAGCGACCAACCGCCAGTGCCAGCACCGCGAGGGCTGCCGCCTCGAGGAAGCGTGAGCGGAAGTGCCGGCTCAGGTTCACCAGAAGCTGCACGAGATAGATGAAAAGCCCCACCACGAGGACGGTCTTCAAGACCATGGGCTGTGGCGAGTTGAAAGCCGAGCCGTACCGCTCGATCAGATCGATCGACTCCAGCGCGCGGATCAGCGTGTCCGAGATCAGCATGTGCAGCGCGATGACGCCCACGACCATGGCAAAAAGATCGAGCCACCAGCGCACGCGCTCGGGCGCCATCAGATAGAAAACCGTGATCCCGATGTGGCGTTTCTGCAGGGTGACGAACCCTGCCGAGAGCATCCAGGCCGTGGCGCAAAGCACCATGACCACCTCGAATGCCCACTGGGTCGGCGCATTGAACACATATCGTGCGATCACTTCCCAGAGCGTCGCCAGTGCTGCCAGAATGTACAGATTGCCGACCGCGAGCCCGGTGAACCGGCTGACGTGATCGACAGTGCGCGTGAACGTGGAACCCTGATCGCGTGCAGGAATGCTGTCACCAATGGCGACCATGATGCGCCTCGCCTTTGCTGAAAGGGAAGCTGCCGCAGGTGCTCCTGCGGCAGCGCAGACCTTATTCTCTCAGCAGACCGATCTGCTTCATGTAGTTGATGTGCGCGTCCAGCGCTTCTTTCGCCAGCGGCGATTTCTCGGCGAAATCGTACCAGGCCTCGACCGCGATTTCGCGGAACTTGGCGCGTTCCTCCGTTGACCAGTCGACCACCGTGATGTCAGTGCCCGCACGCTGTTCGGCAGCGATGGCGCGGTCCTGGAGATCGGCCTCGCGGCGCATGGCGTCATAGGCTGCGGAGTACCAGACCTCGAGGGCCGTCCGCTCGCCATCCGTCAGACCATCCCAGACCTTCTTGTTGACGATGAACTGCAGCACCGCCATCGAGTGAATGCCGGGATAGATCGGATACTTCGCGACCTTGTACATGCCGGAGGCGTTGTTGTTCACGTGTGCCGACGCATCCGCCGCATCGATCAGGCCCTTCTCGAGCGCCGTGTAGACCTCGGAGAACGGCAGCGAGACCGGCGAGGCGCCTGCGCGCTTGAACACTTCCGCAGCCAGTCCTTCCGGCGAGCGCACCTTCACGCCTGCCATGTCGGCGACTGTGTTGATCGGGATGGTCGAGACGAAGGCCTCCTTGGCATAGGGGCCGCAGCCGACCACGTGCACCTTGCCGTTGGTGTACTTGTCGTAGAGCTTCTGGAGGATCTCCTTGCCGCCGCCGTGCATGCAGAAGGTGCGCACCTGATCGACAGTGTCATAGCCGGCGATCAGATCACCGATGATCGCGAACGCCGCGTCGCGGCCCGAGAAATAGGACACGGCGTTCAGATCGCCGTCGAGAATGCCGTTGGCCACGGCGTCGATCGTTTCGCGGTGCGGGACCACGGCCTTGGTCGCCAGAACTTCGATGCCCACGGTGCCGCCGGTCATCTCGCCCAGCTTCGGCGCCCAGGTGTCGGTCATGAAGCGGTGGGCCCAGTCGCCCGACTTCGAGCTTGCCTGGAGTTTCAGTGTCTTTGCGTCAGCATCAACGGCGGACATGCTCAGCGTGACGGCGACGGCAGCCGCGGTCCCCGCTGAGATGATCTGTCTGATTCCCATGTTCAGTCTCCCTTAGGCGTTTCCTCACGGGCCTTCTGACCTCGTTGCGGCAAAGCTTACCCGGCGTTCGGGCAGATGCAAGCGCCCGGCTGATTGATCGACGCCGGGGCGGGCGGTTTCTTGCGCGGGCCTCTCCTGCGGATCGGTGACCCAAACGGCTGCTGTATCGGCAACAGGCACGGCATCCCGACCGACCCCGCATCGATCATAGCCGTGATATCCCGAGCGTTCCGCATCGGCTGGTTGTTTTCATGTGCATGGCGTGACCACTTTCGCGGCATGGGAATGGGTGCATCCGCGAGGCGGCCGACCGGCCGCGTGTCATGACACTGGGTGTCCGGGACGCCGCGATGGCGGCAGCGGTGCCACTGATCTGGGGCATGGGGTTCGTCTTCGCGAAAGCTGCGATCGACCATTTTCCGCCGATCTTCCTGATGTCGCTGCGCTTCGCGCTCACTGCCGTTGTGTTCGTTTGGGCGGTGCGCGTCCCGAAGCGGCATCTGGCGGCACTCTGCGGGATTGCCGTCATTTCCGCTGCGATCCAGTATTCGCTGACCTTCACCGGGCTGAAGGGTCTCGATGCGTCCGTGGCGGTGCTGGCGGTTCAGCTCGAAGTCCCGTTCCTCGTTCTTCTGGGCGCGGTCCTGCTCGGCGAGACTGTCGGCCTCAGGAAGTACATTGGCATCGCCGTCGCGCTGGCGGGGGTCGCGGTGATCGCCGGCGAACCCAGCGTTCAGGGGGCCTGGCTGTCGCTCGGTCTTGTCATCGGCGGCGCGTTCATGTGGGCGCTCGGACAGGCGTTGATCCGGCGGTTGCGAGACATCGACGGCCCCACGGTCACGGCCTGGATCAGCGTTTTCGCAGCACCTCAGCTCTTGATCATGTCGCTTGTCTTCGAGACGGGGCAGGTCTCGGCGCTTCAGTCGGCGGGGTGGGTTCCGTGGGCTACTGTCATCTATCTGGGGCTTGTGATGAACGCGGTCGGATACGGGTTCTGGAATGCGCTCATTCGGCGCCATCCGGTATCGCGTGTCGCGCCGTTCCTTCTGCTTCTGCCAGTGTTCACGGTGGCAGGCGCCGTGGTTGTCCTCGGCGAGGCGCTGACATGGCAGCTTGGCCTCGGCGGCGGCATCGTGCTGATCGGCCTCGCGGTCGTGATGATAGAGCGCCCCGAACGCATTCCGGCGCGACCTTCCGTGTCCTGAGCCATGGACCGCGGCCCGCAGCTCGGGCATGATCGCTCAAAACGGGAGGTCAACATGCTGTCAGATGCCCAGATTGCCGCGTACCACAGCAAAGGCTACGTGGTTCCGGACCACCGGCTGGGAGAGGCCGAACTCGAGGACATCCGGACGCGTCACGCCCGTCTGCTCGAGCGCCATCCCGAGTTTCGCGACAACGCGTCGGTCTTGCTAACCTACGATCTGGGTTTTTTGAACTATGCGCGTGACCCGAGCATTCTCGACATGGTCGAACAGCTCATCGGACCGGACATTTGCCTCTGGAACATGAGCTTTTTCGCGAAACCCGCATTGAATGGCAAAAAGACGCCCTGGCACCAGGACGGGCAGTACTGGCCAATCCGGCCGCTCGCGACATGCACGGTCTGGATCGCGGTCGATGACTGCACTCCCGAGAACGGGCCGCTGCGCTACATTCCAGGTTCGCACAAGAGCAATCGTCTGATGGGCCATGATCAGAACGACGACCCGAACCACACCCTGAACCAGGAATTGCGGGCCGAGGAGTATGACGAGGCCGATGCCGAGGACCTGATCCTTGAAGCGGGCCAGATGGCGCTGCACGACGTCTACATTGCGCATGGCTCCGAAGAAAACAGGTCGCCGCATCCGCGCCGCGGGATGACCATGCGGATGATGCCGACAAGCTCGGTGTACGATCGCGACCTTGCCGGCGAGATGCACCGCGTGCGCGGCGGGCTCGACATGTCGCACCATTCGATTTTTTTGATGCGCGGCACGGATCGATCGGGCGCAAATGACTTTCGACTGCGATCCCAAGCCTGGGGCATCTGAGAGCTGCGGTCATCAAGGCATCAAATCCGCACCACTCCATTGTTCGGAACGTTTCGCCATCGCGCCCCGCCCGCTGACGCGTGCGGTCGCTTATGACGACCCGGCCCCGCCCCCGCCCCCGGACACCACCGCGCGCAGCGCGGTGGTGTCCGGGGGCGGGGGCGGGGCCGGGTCGGAAGATCATGTGCCGAAGGCACTGTGATCGCGCGAGACCATCCAAAGTAGCAGGGTTCGAACGCTCTTTACTCTGCGGGGCCGGGGCGCAGTTGCAGCGGCGCTTCATCCACGGTCTCTGGCATCACACTGAGCGCCAGACGCAGGAGCGGCGGCACCAGCAGGAGTGTCAGAATGGCGGAAAGTGACAACCCGCCAAGCACCACCGAACCCAGTCCGCGATAGAGCTCGGACCCGGCACCCGGAAAGAGCACCAGCGGCAGCATGCCGAATACGGAAGTCAGCGTCGACATGAAAATCGGACGGACCCTGTTGCGGGTCGCTTCAACGATTGCATCGACCACGGGCATGGTTTCGACGCGGATGTGGTGCAAGGATTGGTGCACCAGCAGGATCGCATTGTTCACCACAATCCCGATCAGGATCACGAAGCCGAGCAGCGTGAGCATGTCCAGCGGCTGGGTCTGGTACTGATTGAGCAGCCAAAGACCCGCAACCCCGCCGGCACCGGCCACCGGGACCGATATGAGGATCACGAGCGGCAGCAAGAAGCTCTCGAACAGGATCGCCATCACAAGATAGACAATGAGGATCGCCAGCAGCAGGTTGACCTGCAGCGCCTCCCAGGTCTGGGTCAACTGGTCAGCGGCGCCCGACAAGCTGAGACGCGTCCCCGGCGGCAGTCCCTGCGCCTCCAGGGGCTCGAGGACCTCGGTGCGCATGGTCTCGAGCGCGGTTTCCAGGGCGATGTCGGTCGAAGGGCGGATCTCGAGGGTCACGGTACGCAGCCGCTCGCGATGGCGAATTTCCGTTGGTCCGGCGGTGAGAACCACCTCCGAAAGCGCCGAGATCGGCACAATGCGCCCGTTGGGGGCCACCAGTGGATACGCTCCGATGTCCTGGGTGCGTCGGCTGCCCTCGAAGGCGGCGCTGCCGATCAGCGTGAGGTCCAGCCGCTCGGCCCCCACCGTGATTTCCGAGACCCGGATGCCGTCATTGTAGGCATCGACGGTCAGTGCCAGCGCCACAGCATCGACCCCGGCATCGGCCAGGCGCACCCGGTTCGGGACGATCTGCAGTTCGGGCGCGCCGAGCTCGAGACCGGGCAGCGGGCGGAACTGATTGCCCTCGGTGCGCGGGAAGTGCCGAGCGACCAGGCCGGCTGCCTGCTGGGCGACGCCGAGGATGTCGTTCAGATCGTTTCCGGACACGTTGAGCTCGATCACCCGGCCGCCGCCGATCCCGCGTCCGAACAGCGAGCGCTGGTTGATGAAACCGAAGGTTCCGGGCTCCGAGAAGATCGGCCGCGACAGCACCGGGACAAGTTCGGACACCCGGTTGCCGTCCTTGGCCGCGCCTCCGAGAAACGTCGTTCCGCGCACGGCGACGAAGAAGAAGTGCTTCAGCGCTGGCGGCTTTTCCGCGTCGCCGGTCTCTTCCTGCTCCCAGAGCGGCCGGGCCACCGACTCGATTTTCTCCGCGATGCCGGTCGTGGTGTCGAGATTGTATCCCGGCGGCGGGGAGATGATGCCGAACACGAGGTTGCGGTTGCCGTCCGGCAGATACTCGAGCTTCGGCAGAAACTCGGCGGCTGCCAGGATTGCTGTTCCGCTGATGCCCGCGACAAACAGGATCCCCAGAATCCGGACCCGCGCCGCGAGCCGTGCATACTGCGTCACCGCCCACGAGAAGAGCCGCCCGAAGTGGTCGATGCCCGGGACAGGCAGAACGGTCAGCCGGTCCGCGCCGCCGCCAAGAAGCTTTCGGCAGAGCGCGGGCACGACGGTCACGGCAACCAGCAGCGACAGCATCACAGACACGGAAATCGCCACCGCGATGTCTCGGAACAACTGTCCGGCCTCGAGCTCCATCACCAGAATCGGAATGAAGACCATCACCGTCGTCAGTGCGGACACGAGGATCGCCCCCCAGACCTGACGCGCACCCTGAAAGGCGGCTTCCGCCGGGGGCAGGCCCTTCTGACGCAGACGGTAGATGTTCTCGAGCACCACGATCGCGGCATCGACGACCATGCCGACGGCAAACGCGATGCCGGCGAGCGAGATCACGTTCAGCGTCCGGCCCAAGGCCGCCATGGCCACAAACGACGCGATGATCGAAACCGGGATGGCGCAGCTGATCACGAGGGTCGCCCGCGGTGAGCGCAGGAAGAGCAGCAGAACAGCCGCCGCGAGCAGCCCCCCGATCCAGATGTTCTGGATGACCAGATCGATCGCGCCGTCGATGTAGACGGTCTCGTCGTAGACCTGGGTTACGGTGAGCCCCGCTGGCCCGAACTCGTTGGCCCGCAACTCCTCGAGGGCGGCACGCAGCCCACCCATGGTCTCGATCACGTTGGCGCCGGTCTCGCGCACGGCGTTGAACGCGATGGCACGCTCGCCGTTTTGGCGTATGCGCGCCGTCGGCTCCTTGTAGCCGAAGCGGATGTCCGCAACGTCGCGCAGAAACACCCGCCCGAAGCTTCCGGTGTCATCCGCACCGCGCAGCGCGCCCGAGCGGATCACCACATTGCCGACCTTCTCGATGGTGTTCAGCTGGCCTTCCGCGCGCACGACATAGCGCCGCTTGCCCTCGTCCACGTCGCCAGCCGACAGCGAGACACCCTCGCGGCGCAGCGTGTTGATCAGATCGGGGATGATCAGGCCGTAGCGGGCCATGCGCTGATGGTCGACGACGATCTGGAGCTCACGCTCGACGCCGCCGAACACCCGGACCGTGGCGACGCCCTCGACGCGCTCGACGCGTTCCTTGACGACATCGTTCATGAAGTCGCCGTACTCCTGGATCGGGCGGTCGTTGCCCTCCACGCGCTTCACGATCATCCAGGCGATCGGGTTGTCGTCCGAGCCCGAGGTGTCGAGGGTCGGCTCATCGGCCTCCTCGGGATAGTCGGACACGCGGTCGAGCCGGTTCGACACCAGCAGCAGCGCGCGGTCCATGTTGGTGCCGATGGCAAACTCGAGGGTCACCCGCGCGCGCCCGGTCTCCGAGCGCGAGATCATGGTCTCGAGCCCGTCCAGTCCCTTCAGTTCATCTTCCTGAGGGTTGACGATCTCGCGCTCGACCTCGAGCGGAGAGGCGCCGCCCCACTGCGTCGTGACCTCGATGACGGGTTTGCGGACGTCCGGGATCAGCTGGATCGGAATGCGGGCCAGCGCCAGTGCGCCGAAGAGTACCGCCATCAGGACCACGGCCACCACTGCAACCGGTCGGTCAATTGCGGCGCGGATCAGGTCCATGCAGACTATCCCTGTCCGCCGCTGCTGCCCTTGGCCTGCTCAACGGGCATGGCCTGTATCGCCTGGCCGGGACGCAGGCGCTCGTTGCCGCGGACGACCACCGGCTCGCCTTCAGCCACGCCCGTGCGGATCTCGATCATGCCCGAGACGGCGGTGCCGATTTCGACCTGCCGCGGGCTTGCCTTGTCGTCCTCGGCGACGAAGACGATCCAGCCGCCGCGGCTCTGGACCAGTGCATCCTTGGGAACGGCAACAACGCGGCGTTCCGCGCCAACCGGCACACGCAGAGTGACCGATGCGCCGGCGGCGAGGTATGAGGTGTCGATCTCGGCCGTGCCGAGCGAGAAGCGGACAGGTCGTGTCCGTGTCGATGTGGTCTCCCGCGGCACGATTGTCCGAACCCTGACCGGGGTCGACAGCGCGCTTGGCTTGCCTTCATCGAAAACCGCTGCAACCTCGGAGCCGGGCGCCAGTCCCGCGATCAGGTCTGCGGGCACGTCGGCTTCGATCTCGAGGCTCGAGACATCAAGCAGCGTCGCCGCGGTGTCGGCAAGCGTCATGTACTGCCCGGGCTGCGCCGTGCGGGCGAGCACGATCCCGGCGTAGGGCGCGACGATGCTGGTGTGCGAGAAATTGTACTCGGCACGCGCGAGGTCGGCCTTCGCATTCTCCACGTCCGCTTTCGCCCGGAGGACTTCGCTTTCCGCTTCGGCCTTTTCCTGAACGCGGTCTTCGAACTGCCCGCTGGAAAACGCCGTCGATCCTCGCAACCTGCTTGCGCGGGCGAGCGACTGATCCGTCAGGCGCACCCGTGCGAGCGCCGTCTGCACGCCGGCCTCCGCACGGCGCAGTGCCGCCTGGGCCGCGTCGAGCTCGATCCCGTAGACCGTGTCGTCGAGCCGCACGAGTTCATCGCCGGCCTCGACGTGGTCGCCAACCCGAACGGCGACTGAAGCCACGATGCCGGGCGCCCGGGCCGCGATCTGGCTTTCCACCCCGGCAACGATACGGGCCAGCAACGGTACGGTGTCGGAAATCGTCTGCATCTCTGCGTGCGCGACCTGCACACTGGCCGCGCGATCTTGCGCAAATGCGGTGGTTTCCGGCCCGGCGGCAAGAACTGCGAGAAACAGGACGGCGTTGCGCAGGCTCGACATTTTGGCTGAACTCACATTCACGCGGACCACCTAGAAATAGGTGCTCCTGACAGCAATACCACGAATCCGCGCTTCTTGATGCTGGAACTAACTCTTTTGTTACACAAGGGCATTCTAGCGCTGGCTCATCTTGTGCTCGAAACCAAGCTCCGAGAACTCTTCGTCTGGCGCGTTGGGCCGGGGCAGAAATGTCCCGTTCAGCTCCAGCACGAACTGCCGGAACCGCGCGGCCACGGGCGACGGCTCGGGCTCGGTGCGCCGGATCAGGAACCACTGGCGCAGGAACGGCAGCCCATCGACCGGGAGCGAGGTGAGCCGCCGGCTTTCAAGCTCCGAAATCACCGTGTGCGCCGAGATGAACGCGATGCCGAGCCCCGCCATCACCGCCTGCTTGATGGTCTCGTTGGTGCCCATCACGACGGAGCGATAGGATCGGCCCTCGGCGAGCCGGTCGAGAACGCGGATCATCACGATCCGGGTGCCCGATCCCTGCTCACGCATCAGGAAGGTTTCGCCGAAGAGCTCGTCGATGCCGACCTTACGTTCTCGAGCCAGTCTGTGGTTCGGCGGCGCGATGACGATGTAGGGATGGTCTCCGAGAACGTCGGCCTCAACATCCAGATCGACCGGGGCCCGGCCCATGATCGCCAGATCGATCTCGTGCTGCGACAGCGCGTGGATGATGTCGCCCCGATTGCCGACTTTCAGGCCCACTTCGACCTCCGGAAACGATCGGCGCATTTGTGCGACGAGACCCGGTGCGAAGTACTTGCCCGTCGAGACGACCCCCACGGACACGAAGCCCTCGCGGCCTTCGCGCAGCGCATCAACCCGGCGCAGGCATTCAGTGAGCGTCGATTCGATCTGATTTGCCGCCGCCAGCGCCGCCTCGCCCGCAGCGGTCGGTGCGGTGATGCCGCCCGGGCCGCGTCCGATCACTTCGGTCCCGAGATTCTCCTCGAGCGTCCGCAACTGGATCGAAACCGCCGGGGGCGTGACGAAAAGCTGTCGCGCGGCTGCTGTCACGGAGCCCGTCTCAACAACAGCACTCAGTGCACGCAACTGTTTGAGGGTGATGCCCCGCGAGTTCATCTTGAAGGAATGCTAAATTTCTCCTGCAGGTTATCAAGGGAAATTTCACAGCCACTTGAAAACGCCGAGCACGGTGTCCCGGCTTTTTGCGGTGGTCCCGGCTCTGGACAACACGGCGATCGTGTCACAAGACGGTCGGCACACTGCCGGAGGACCTTCCCATGGGCGACAGCACGATGATCCGGGCCGCCGAGACGGTACTGCCCTGCCAGGATGTACAGGCGACCGCCGCGTTCTTCATCGAGCGTCTGGGCTTCCGGATGGAGCAGATTTTTCCGGCCGACGATCCGAGTGTCGCCGTGCTTTCGGGCCACGGTCATCGCATGCGCCTCGAACGTGGTGCCGATCTGTCACCGGGCATGCTCCGCCTGCTGGTCGATGACCCCATGGCCTTTTCCGGGGGAGCGGAAAGGCTGACCGCGCCCAACGGAACGGTCGTGCAGCTGTCCGAGGCGACGCCGGGGATGGACGTGCCGCCGATCCGGCCGGCCCTCGTTGTCTCGCGTCAGGCCGACGGGAGCTGGGTCGACGGACGCGCCGGGATGGGGTACCGCGATCTCATTCCGGACCGGCTGGGCGGCTACATGATCGCGAGCCACATCCGCATTCCCGACGGGGGCCCTGTCCCCGACCATGTCCACTTTCACCAGATCCACTTCCAGATGATCTACTGTTATCGGGGCTGGGTCCGCGTGGTCTATGAGGACAACGGGCCGCCCTTCGTCCTGAACGCCGGTGATTGCGTGATGCAACCTCCCGGCATCCGCCACCAGGTTCTGGAGGCATCGCCAGGGCTTGAGGTGATCGAACTCGGCTCGCCCGCCGAGCACATCACGGGAATAGATCACGACATCGCGCTGCCTCAGGACGCCCTGGACCTGGACCGTCTCTATGGTGGACAGCGATTTCTGCGGCACGTGGCGGACGGCGCCCCCTGGACCCCCTGGAGGTTCCCCGGCCACGAGGCGCGCGACATCGGCATATCGGCGGCAAGTTTCGGCATCGCGGGTGCTCAGGTGGTGCGCCCCCGGTCACACGAGATCCCGCCGAGCGTGCATGACGCCGAGTTTCTGTTTGTCTTCCTGCTCGAAGGCGGCGCCCGTCTGAGCGCCGGGGATGAACCGGCGCGGGTTCTCACGGCGGGCGACAGCTTCGTGGTACCGGCGGGGCTCGCCTACGGGCTCTCGGACATCGCAGACGGAACCGAGTTCCTCGAGGTCTCGCTGCCCGGGTCGTTCTTGACCCGACCGGGCTGATCGGAGGTCTGCGCCCACGAAAAGGGCCGGCACCATCGGCACCGGCCCAAAGCTCATGCGGCGAGGTTCAGCGAAGCAGTGTGGTCTGCCACGACCCGTCGTCGCTCGGCGTGTTCACGCCGTAGAAGCCCGGCACATCCCCGTTGGCGTCGAAGTCGACCGAGCCAGAGGCGCCCTGGTAGTTGATGGCCGTGCCCGCGGCGAGAAGCTCCTTGGCTTTGGCCCAATCACCCGGCCCGACGACTTCTCCGTTCGGATCGTTGATCTCGCCCAGCGCCTGAGCGATGGCCGCCTTGTCCGTCGAGCCGGCTTTCTCGATGGCGAGCGCGACCATGAAGGTGGCGTCGTAGCCATGGGCGGCATAGGGCGCCTGCGGGTCGTTGCCCGTACTCGCATAGGCCTCGGCGAAGGCCTTGTACGAGGGCAGGTCCGGGTCTGATGCCGATTGCGTCAGCCAGATGTTGCCCTTGAGGTTCTCCAGACCGATCTGGTCGATCACAGACTGGTCGAACATGCCGTCGGCTCCGAGGAACTTGCCGAAAGCGCCGGCCTCGAGGCTGTTGCGGATGATGGTGATCCCCGAGCCGCCGTAGTAGGCAAAGATCGCCAGACCTTCCGGATCGCCGCCCGAAAGTGTCGTCACCTCGGCGCGGTAGCTCGCCTTGTTGGGCTCGTGCACCTGGTTCGCGGTGATCTCGCCGCCAAGCTCCTTGAAGATGCTCTCGAAGACCGTCGCGATGCCGGCGTTGTAGTCGTCGTTGGCGTAGGTCATCGCAAGCTTGCGGAAGCCTTCGCCCCAGGCCACCTGAGCGAGTGCGGCGCCTTGGTAGGCATCGGACGGTGCCGTGCGGAACACGAGCCCCTTGTCATCGAGCTCGGAGATCGAGGGTGCGGTCGCCGAGTCCGAAATCGAGGGCACGCCCGCCGGGATGGTCACCGACTGCACCATGCCGTTGGTCGCCCCCGAGCACGACGCGCCGACGATCGCCACAACCTGATCGACGTTGACCACCTTGTTCCCGGCATCAACGCCGGCCTTGGGATCGCACTGGCTGTCGGCGGGGACCATCACCATGGTGTCGCCGCCCAGCAGGCCACCAGATGCGTTGATGTGATCGGCCGCGAGCTTGCGGCCATCCATGATCGGCGCCACCAGCTCGGCGATCGGGCCGGTGATGCCCGCAACGGAACCAACCTTGATCTCGTCGGCCAGAGCAGGCGCGCTCATCAGGGCCAGCACGCTGGCGGCACCCAGAAGTGTTCTCATTTTCTTCTCCCTGTTCAGGCCCGCGCCTTGCGGGCTGGATGCGGCCGAGGCCGCTTCTCCGGCAGCAGGCCTTCCGGGCGCTGCTGCAGGATGAACTGCAGAATCAGGCCGATCAGGAAAATCCTGACATAGGCCGACCGGACCTGAAGATTCCCGATCTCGTATCCGAATACAATCATCTCGTCGGGCAGCCAGCCTGACAAAATCTGCGTGGCCGACCAGACCCCCCAGAGCAGAAAGGCGCCGAGGATTGCCCCGCGGTTGTTGGCGGACCCGCCCGCGATCAGCATCACCCACACCAGAAAGGTCATGCTTGCCGGTTCGAACACATTGGGATCGATCTGCTTGAGGTACTGGGCCAGCACCGCACCGCCAAGTCCCATCAGGGCAGCACCAAGCACGAAGGCCTGCAGGCGGAAAGCCTCGACGTTCTTGCCAACCGCGCTCGCGGCTTCCTCGTTTTCCCGGATCGCCGTCATCACCCGGCCCCAGGGCGATGTGCGGGCGCGCTCGAGCAGCACATAGATCACGGCGACGATGATCAGCACGAAGATCAGGAAGGCAATCTGGTTCCACGGCTGGGGCAGTCCCTCGAAGGCCTTGGGGATCTGGCTGACACCGCGCGGACCGTTGGTCGCCCAGAGCTCGTTCTTGAAGGCAAGCCGGATGATCTCGGCGATCCCGATGGTCGCGATTGCCAGATAGTCGGATCTGAGCCGGATACAGACCTTGGCGATCGCCCAGCCGACGCCTGCGGAGAAGATCATCGCCAGCACCATGGCCAGCGGGATGGGCAGGTTGATCCCGCCGATATGGCGCTCGAAGACCGGGGTCGTCAGCAGGGCCTGCGTATAGGCACCGACCGCGACGAAGCCCGCGACGCCCACGTTGAAAAGCCCCGCGAACCCCCACTGAATGTTCAGCCCAAGCGTGAGGATCGCGTAGATCCCGCCCATTGTCAGCAGGGTGATCAGGTAGATGAAGTAGCCGTAGTACTGCTCCATCAGCCGCGCTCCGCATAGATCGAGAGGCTCGGACCGTTCGCGCCGTCCATCTGCTCATGCGCGGTCTCGATGTGCCCGTAGCCGAGTGCGCCGAGCAGGGCGATGATCTGGTCGCGTTCCATCCAGCGGTGCAGATCGTGCGGCCCGCCGCAGAATGTCTCGTCGGCAGACGCGCCGTGATATGAACGCGGATAGAGGCGCAAGACGATGCCCGCCGTCGTGCGCTCTTCCGTCCCGGACGAGAAAGCGCCCCAGCGCGGATCGCCCGCGGGCATGGCCTGATGGTCGATGGCGTGCGTCCAGAGATAGAGACGCGGAGTTTGCGCTGCCAGACGCTCGAGCAGGCGGACCGGATCGCTCGAGTGATACAACACGCCCGAGGCAACGATCAGGTCGGCAGGCGTGCTTCGGGCCTCCAGCCACTTGGAGAAGTCGCCGAGGTGAAAGCGTGCGCGGTCGAGCGCGAGAAGCTCCTTGGTGACGAGGCATCGCAGAAACGCCTGGCGGTTCGCCTCGATGGCGTCGATGCGCCGGGGCCCCAGCTGGTGGAGCATGTAGGTGTGGGCACCGTCCAGCGGCCCCAGCTCGACCAGATCCGCTTGTGTCAGATCGCCGGCCCGCTCGCTCAGCCACTTGATCCGTGGATCGTTGAAGAGCGGCAGACGCCCGGCCGTCACACCGAGATGCGCGGGCAGCGCCGTGGACCAGCCGGGCACCGCGTCCACGGCGGTTTGCGCGGACGGCGCATCGGTCACGTAGTGCCCCGAGACGAGCTCGGCGTCTGCCGGGCTCTCCCGGCGCTTGCGGGCGAAGAGGCTCAAAACTGCCTCCCGCGGAAATGCTCCGCGAAGCAAGACTGGATGTTCTGCTCCAAGATCGGGATCAGACAGATCCCGACCAAAGTCAGGAGCGTGACCAGATGGATGGGATAGCCGCAATACTGCTCCATCAGCCGCGCTCCGTTGCAGCCGGCCCGCAGCCTTCGAGCCAGTCATCCGGGATCATGCGCCGCGCCCGCCGGTCCTGCGAGACATCAACGAACGCCATCCGGCGCCAGCTCCAGAGATACGGCGCGCAATCCTTGACGGCGGCCGCTTGGGGCAGGGCGCTCTTTCCGCGGCGGTGCATCGAGTAGAGGAAGGTGCGGGTCTCGATATGTTCCGGGTCGAGATCGATGATCGCAACATGACGGCTCGCCGTCGCCACCACCGCAACCAGCGTCCAGCCAAAAACCATTGCGCCGGCCAGAACGATGGCCGGTTTTTGTATGTTCGGCACGGCGCGCTGCCGGTGCACTGCCCGCCAGATCAGCCATCCGCCTATCGCCGACGCGAGCAGAAAGGCGAGGTGCCAGAGGATGGCCGTCGGCGCAAGAAACAGCCCGGCCACCAGGAGCAAGCCTTGCAACGGAAGGGCGGGCCAGGATCCGAACAGGGCTTCACTCACAGCGAAGCAGGCCGCGCCGGCGAGGCCCGTCGCAACGAGCATCCGGACGCGCCGCGGCATGGTTGGCCATTGGGTGACCGCGCTCCTCATCAAAACTGCCTCCCGCGCAACAGGCCCTGCGGGCGCCAGATCAGCATGGCGACCATGATCGCGAAGGCGACACCCGCCTTGTAGCCGGGGTTCAGCAATGGCGTCGTGCCGATCCATGGATAGGCGGACAGCTCCTCGGCAACACCGATCACGATGCCGCCGACGACCGCACCGTAAGGCTTGCCGATGCCGCCCAGGATCGCCGCGGCAAACATCGGCAGCAGGAGCTTGAACCCCATAAGCGTCTCGACATGGGTGTCGATGGCGAGAAAGACGCCGGCCGCGACCGCAAGCACCGAGCCGGTGATCCATGTCATCCGGACGACGCGCTCGGTGTTGATGCCGGTGATGCGCGCAAGCTCGGGACTGTCGGATGTCGCGCGCATCGCCTTGCCGATACGTGTCCGGGTGAGCAGAAAGTGCACGGCCACCATCAGCAGGAGCGTGCCGCCGATGATGAGCAGATGCTTGGGCGGGATGCGCAGCGGATCGAGCCACTCGACCGGACGCTGGATGCCCTTGACCATCGGCTGAAGCTGCACGCCCCAGAAAAACTGGACGATCGAGCGGATCATGAGCATCAGGCCGAAGCTTGCGATCACGAGCATGATGGCGGGCGCCTGCCGGAAAGGTTTGTAGAACACCTTGTCGATTCCGACCGCCAGTCCTGCCGTGGCGACCATGGCAATCGGTGCGAGGACAAGGGGGTGCAGCCCCGATATGGTCACGGCAGTCAGCGTCACATAGACGCCGAACGTCATCATCGCGCCGTGGGCGAAGTTCGAGAACCGCAGGATGCCGAAGGTCAGGGAGATCCCGATCGCCCCCAACGCATAGATGCAGCCCAGCACGAGGCCCGGCACGAGGTAGAAGTTGATGAACTCCATCAAGGCGCGATGTCCCGATGCTGCCATGCGCTCCCATGCGCGCGGAGCGCTGATGGACAGCCCGCGGGCCTGCCCACCCGCCCGCGCATGGCAGCCGGCACGCGGGGTCTCGTTCCGGACCGGTGCTCGCGCAGGGGTGTGAGCGCGTTGCCGCGCGATGTGATCGCCTGCGCAGAGGTGTGGCGGGTCATCCTTTCGCTCCCAGGAACATGCGCGCGACCTCTCGGTCGGCGAGGAGATCGGCGCCGTTTCCTTCCAGCCGGTTCGCGCCGTCCACCAGGACATAGGCGCGGTGTGCGATCCCGAGCGCCTGCTTGGCGTTCTGCTCGACCATCAGGATCGGAACGCCGCTGGCATTGATCCGCGTGACCGTCTCGAAGATGCCGCCGCGATACTTCGGGCTCAGTCCCGCCGTCGGCTCGTCCAGCATGAGGATCTTGGGCTCGAGCATGAGTGCCCGGCCCATGGCGACCATCTGGCGCTGCCCGCCCGACAGCGACCCGGCGGGCTGGCGGCGTTTCTCGGCGAGATCGGGGAACATCGCGAAAATCTCGTCCATCCGCTCTCTCACGCCGTCGCGGCGCAGGTAGGCCCCCATCTCGAGGTTTTCCTGCACGCTCAGGCTGACGAACACGTTCCCGACCTGGGGAACGTAGCAGACGCCTTCGCCGACAACCTCGTCGGGCGGCATGTTCGTGATGTCCTGTCCGTCCAGCAAAATCCTGCCTGCCGTGATGTTGAGCATGCCGAAGATCGCCTTCATCGCGGTCGACTTGCCGGCACCGTTCGGGCCGATGATGACGACGATCTCGCCACGGTCCACGCTCAGCGAGACCCCGTGCAGGATCGAGGTTTCGCCATACCCCGCATCGATCCTCTCGAGCGCCAGGACGGTCACGCGAGCTCGCCTCCGAAGTATGCGTCGATCACACGCTCGTCGGCGCGCACCTCGTCCATCGTGCCGCGGGTGAGCACCCGTCCCTCGGCGAGGACGATCACCGGGTTACAAAGCTCGGCGATCAGGTCCATGTCATGTTCAATGATGCAGAACGTGTAGTTGCGCTCGGCGTTCAGGCGCTGGATCATCTCCATGATCTTGCGCATCAGAGTGGGATTCACGCCAGCGCCCGGCTCGTCGAGCAGAACCAGGCGTGCGTCGGTCATCATCGTGCGCCCGAGCTCGACCAGCTTCTTCTGACCGCCCGAAAGGTTCTGCGCCAGTGTATCGCGCACATGCGTGAGGCCCAGAAAGGTCAGGCTGTCCTCGGCGCGCGCCAGCACCTCGGCTTCGCGGGCCCGCACCCGGCTCGGCGCCAGCCAATTGAGAAAGATCTGCTCGCCGGGCTGATGCGGGGCGGCGGCCATCAGGTTCTCGAGCACGGTGAGTTTCCCGAACTCCTTCGGGATCTGGAACGTGCGCAGAATACCGAGTTCGTAGAGTTCGTGGGGCTTCAGTCCGGTGATTTCCTTGCCTTCGAAGAGGATCCGGCCACCTGATGCCGCCATGGCGCCCGCGATCATGTTGAAGGTCGTGGTCTTGCCCGCGCCGTTCGGGCCGATCAGCCCGGTGATCGACCCCTCGGCGATGTCAAATGAACAGCCCGCCACAGCGGTGAGCCCGCCAAACCGCTTGGATAGGTTCTCGACCTGCAGCAAAGACGGCTCCCCATCTCGACATCGCCCGTGTCGTGCGGCCATATAACCGGAGTTTTCGTGGGGGTGAAAGCCTCTCTTTGAGGATGCCGGAATGTCAGAACAAGATCAGCATTCAACCCATGACGCCGAGGCGGATGAGCGAAACGCGCGCCTTCTGATCTATGTGAACGGGCGCATTGTGCCGCGCGCGGATGCGGTGGTCTCGGTCTACGATTCGGGTTTTCTGCTGGGCGACGGCGTTTGGGAGGGGATCAGGCTCTACAACGGCAGATGGGCGTTCCTGGAGGCCCATCTGGACAGGCTGTTCGAGGCGGCGAAGGCGATCGATCTGGACATCGGTCTCGACCGGGCCGGTGTCGCTGCCGCACTCGATGCGACAGCCGAGGCCAACGGGATGACGCGCGATGTGCACGCCCGTCTCATGGTCACGCGCGGGGTCAAGGCCAAACCGTTCCAGGATCCCAGGCTGTCGAAAACCGGACCCACGATGGTGATCATCATGGAACATTCCGTGCCGTCGGAGGATACGTTCCGGCGCGGCATCCGGCTGGCCACGGTGCCGCATCTGCGCGGATTGCCGATGACGCAGGACCCGAAGCTCAACTCGCATTCCAAGCTCAACTGCATCCTCGCGGGCATCGCGGCCCAGAAGGCGGGTGCGGACGAGGCGCTCATGCTCGACGTCCACGGGTTCGTGAACACCACGAATTCGTGCAACTTCTTCATCGTGCGCCGGGGAGAGGTGTGGACCTCGACGGGAGACTACTGCATGCCCGGAATAACGCGGCAGAAGGTGATCGACCTTTGCCGGGACCACGAGATACCAGTGTACGAGAAGAACTTTTCGCTCGTCGAGACCTATGGCGCCGAGGAGGCGTTCATCACGGGCACATTCGGCGCACAGACACCTGTGACGGAGATCGACGGGCGGCCGATCTCGGACGGCCCGGGGCCCGTCACCCGAAGAATCCGCGAACACTACAAGACGCTCGTGGCCGAGGCGACCGCCTGACGCGCGACTTTCGGGCAGCCCGGAAACTCCCGCGACCACGCCGATTGCGTGCATGTTCTGTGCATGCACCGTGCATGCGTTGTGCATTGTCTGTGCGCAGGGTCAGACCGGCAAGACCTCTGGTTCCGGAGGTGCCTTGCCAAGGATCATGTCCGACGCCTTGTCGCCGATCATCATGGCGGCGGCGTTGAGATTGGCCGAGATCATCATCGGCATGATCGACGCATCGGCGATGCGCAGACCGTCCATTCCGTGAACTCTCAGCTGGTCATCCACGACGGCGCCCGGATCGGTGTCCGGCCCCATGCGGCAGGTTCCCGCCGGATGGAAGGTCGTGGTGCCGCGCTCACGGGCCACCTGGAGCAGTTCATCGTCGGTCTGAATGTCGGGGCCGGGATAGCTTTCGCCGGCGTTGTAGGGAGCCAGCGGGTTTGAGGCGAGGAGCCGGCGGGTCAGCTTCATGCCGCCCAAGAGGACCTGACGGTCTCTCTCCTCGGCGAGGTAGTTGGGATTGATCGACGGTGCTTCGAACGGATCGGCCGATTTTACCCGGCAGTAGCCCCAGCTCTCGGGACGCTGCTGCCAAGCGCCGCAGGTCATGCCCGGCTCGTCCTCAAGCTTGCCCTGGACCCCGTCGTCATAACTCGCAGGCGTGAACGTGAGCTGCAGATCAGAGATCTCGACTTCCGGTGCCGAGCGCCAGAAGCAGTAGACCATGGTCGGTGACTGGGCCAGAACGCCGTCCCGGAAGAGTGCCCATCTGGCGGCCTCCTTGAAAAGGTTCACGCCGCGCACCCGCTCGTTCACCGTCTCGATGTTCTTTACGCGCGCGGCGAAGCGAGGCGCGTAGTGATCACGCAGATTTGCCCCCACGCCGGTCAGCGCCTGCGTGCACTCAATGCCCACCGAACGCAGGTGCTCGGGATCGCCTATGCCTGACAATTCAAGCAGTTGCGGGGAGTTGTAGGTGCCGCCTGACAGGATGACTTCGCGGCGGGCCTGCACGGACATGCGATCACCGTGGCGCCCGCCCCGGCGGTAGCGCACGCCGGTCACCCGCTTGCCCTCGATCATCAGACCGGTCGCGTGTGCGTGGGTGCGCACCTCGAGATTTGGGCGGCGCTTCGCCGGATGGAGAAACGCCCGTGCGGCACTCATCCGCCGACCATCCGCGATGGTGCGTTGGGAATAGGAAACCCCCTCCTGTATGGCGCCGTTGTAGTCCGGATTGTGCGGGATGCCTTCCTCCACGCAGCCCTCGATAAAGGCATCGCACAAGGGGTGGGTCCAAGTCTTGTCGGTGACGGTCAGCGCGCCGCTGCGACCTCTGTAGGTGTCCTCGCCGCCGGTGCGCTGCTCGAGCCGCTTGAAGTAGGGCAGCACATCCCGGTAGCCCCAGCCGCGGTTTCCCCGCTGTGCCCAGTGATCATAGTCAGCGGCCTGACCGCGGTTGTAGATGTGGCCGTTGATCGACGAGGAGCCACCCAGCGTCTTGCCCCGCGGGGCGGCTATTCGGCGTCCCGCCGTGCCTTCGGAGGGGTCCATCGTGTAGAGCCAGTTCACCGAGGCCATGTGGTAGGTTTTGATGAAACCCGCCGGGAGGTGGATGTAGGGATGCCAGTCGCGGCCTCCGGCTTCGAGCACGCAAACGCTCACAGACGGATCGGCGCTCAGACGATTGGCCAGCACGCAGCCGGCCGAACCTGCACCCACAATCACATAGTCGAAGCTGTCCAAGCGACCCTCCCGATTGGCTTTGCTCTTTGAATGCGACAGTCGGTGATGTCATTCAAGCCCATGTGCATCCGTCGGCTCAGTTCCGAAAGATCGCTCTCCCGAGGCTGAACAGAATAACGGGGGCCGCGGCACAGAGGAACATGATGAGCACGGGGGTGTCCTGTCCGAGATGCCCGGCGGAGGCGAACAGGAACCCAAGCGGCACACATCCGACCGCGAGCGCAAACGAGAAGCGCCGTACAGGCACCCGGATCAGGCCGGCGAGAAACGCGACCGTCTCGGGCAGAACCGGCAGCCATCGCGAAAAGGCAATCAGCCAGAGCCCCCAGCGGTCGAAAAGCGCCTGCGCGGCGTTCATGCCGTCCTGACCGGCGAGGCGCGTGGCGACCCCGGGACCTATGGCGCGGCAGAGGCCGTAGCCGAGCATCCCCGCTGTCATTGAGCCGGCCGCCGAAATCAGCCCTCCCAGCACCGGGCCGTAGATGATCCCGAGGGCTGCCATCACTGCAGTCGATGGAACAGGCAATACAACATCGGAGGCGATCAGTGCGATGCCTGCCACCCAGGCCCAGCCGGCAAATCCGCGCATCCATTCGGTGGCGCCGTCTATGGTGAGAACGGCATCGAGACGATCGCCGAAGAACACGAAGGGCAATGCCACCGCGGCGGCCAGTACGATCACGATCAATATGAGGCGCAGCATTGCGGCATTCTGTTGAGATGTCGGTGCAGCCTATCGACAAAGCCGACGAAAGCGCAAGCGGTGGTCAAAGCGGCCATCCGCGCCGCGAGGGCGGCGCGGCAAGAGACCATTCGGTCTTGAGGCCCGTTCATGGAACGGGCATGGCCGCGGGGTCCCGGCTCAACCACGGGCGATGCGTCGTTCTGCGGGGATGCTATTCGATCAGCAGGTTTGCCGCACGCCGCTCTCCCGGTGCCTCGATCAGCGGCTCTCGGCCGCCGCGAAGGATCGAGTTGCCCTCGTAGACGGTGCGCTGATCGATCGCCGGCGGGTCCAGCCAGTCAGCCTCATTCATTTGTCCGGATTGACCGTAGGCCGCCAGCGCGTTCTCGTAGCAGGCCTTGCGCACGACCTGCTCGGGAATACCGTTCTCCAGGGCAAGTTTGGCCGTCTTGGGCACGCCTAGGCAGTCTGAAATGCCCCAATCGCAGGCCGAGTCGACGATGATCCGCTCGGCGCCGTACTGGCGCAGGATCTCGACCATTCGGGCGTTTCCCATTTTCGTGGAGGGATAGATCGAAAAGCCAGCCCAGTAGCCGCGCTGGAGTGTCTCGGCGACGGTCTCCTCGTTGTTGTGATCGATCACCACCTTGCCGGGATCCATGCCCATCTCGTCGCAGACATCCATCGAGCGGGACGTTCCGCGCTTCTTGTCCCGGTGCGGGGTATGCACCATCACCGGAAGATCAAGTTCCTTTGCAAGTTCGAGCTGCAGCCGGAAGTACTTGTCCTCGAGCGGTGTCTGCTCGTCGTAGCCGATTTCACCGATCGCCACGACGCCCTCCTTCAGCGCAAAGCGGGGCAGCCACTCCATCACGCCTTCGGCAAGCTCCTCGTTGTTGGCCTCCTTCGAATTGAGGCCGACGGTGCAGTAGTGCCGGATGCCGAACTGGCCCGCTCGGAAACGCTCCCAGCCGACGATCGTGGAGAGATAGTCGACATAGGTGCCGACGAACGTTCGTGGCTGCCCCACCCAGAAGGCGGGTTCGATCAGGGCGACAACGCCTGCTGCCGCCATCGCCTCGTAGTCGTCGGTGGTGCGGCTGATCATGTGGGCGTGGGGATCGATGAACATCATGCCGGTATCTCCTCGAGACGACCTTCGGCGCGGGCCCGGTCAAGCTCCGCTCGAATTTCGGGCGTGTCCGCAAAAGGCAGCACAGGGCGCCACAACTCATCGGTGACGGGTCGGTCCGCAGCCCAGCGTTCACGCGCATAATCGATCAGGATCCGTGCGAGTTCTGGGTTCGCCCGCGCGTCGAGCCCGGTTATCGGAGAGAGCTCCGAGCCGACAAACAGCGCCTTCAGCACCATGTGGTTCCATCGATGCTCATCGAAGTGGTCGCGGGGGAAGGGGTTGCAATGCGCAATCGACTCGAACACCGGCTTCAGGTTCGAACGCAGTCCTTCTCCGACCTCGAAGAACAGGCTTTCCGGTTCCGGATAGAGCGGCAGGCCCCGATAGAGCGCGATCATCTCAGCGACATCGGACGTGCGACGCAGGTCCTTGAAGGTCTCGGCAAACGGCCGCTTTCCGCGAAACACCAGAAGGGCGGCGACCCTGAGTGCGCCATCGACACTCCACCCGTCTGGCGTCCATCCCGAATAGGTAGCGTCGGCATGTTCGAGATCTGCGGCGCTCAACGCCAGATCCGCCTTGCCGAGCTTGCGGGGCGCCATACCGAGAACGATGTGCAGATCTCGCTCTTCTGCGCTGGTCGACAGCTTGTCGAGGCTTTCCGCGCACCAGTCGGCAGCATCACCGGCTTGTCTCAGAACCCAACTTCGCAACAGGTCAGCCGGACGTCCGGTCATGCCTCTCCTCCATCTCTTTCACCGAGAATCATAGCGGAGACGTCTGTGCGCGGCCAGCGTTCAGGCAGGAGTGGCATGCAGAAGAAACCGCCCCGGCCATTTTAGCCGGGGCGGTGATACCCGTTTGAGGGTATTGGGGCTGCTCTCGGGCGGAGGCGGGGGATGGGTGTGAGAACGGGGGGGTGATCCGCATCCGTCCGCCAACCGCCGGAGAGTGGATAATCGTTACTGCAAATATCGTAAATGAGAGGTTAACTCGTATGGCTGTGATTGATCTTTTCCATTTAATTTACCGCAGAACGCGAACGACGCCATAGCTTCCGAACCAACCAGAATTTCCCCGGAATCTATCTAACTAATTGCAAAATAAAGAACCTTAGTGAACTTCGCTGCCGGAAACCGCCGATGCGGCGAGCCAGTCGTAGAGATGTGTGGCCACGCTCCGCAGTGCAACAATTTCCCACTCATCCTTGGTTAATCGCCAGAAAGCCGTCGCGATCCCACCCAGATGCGTCCGCCGCGCGTGTCCAACGGGGAAGGTTTCGTCCGAAAGATCTACCGGTGTGCACTTCGCCAGAACCTCCTGCACACGCGTGCCAGAAAGCTTCAGGACAATGCGCGCGTCCGAGACATTGGCCGCGAGATGATGCTCATCCCTGAGGGCCGCCTCCAACGAGGCAATTCTGTCCTCCACATGCGCATATTCGACAAAGAGCAAAACCTCGTCAGGGGCCATCCAAACAGCGCCCTGCATCCCATCAATCGAGATCGACAATGGCTTGGGCACCGGAGCGCCGGTTGCTGTCTTGATGGCTTGCGCGATCTCGGGTGTAGCGAGATCACCTTTCAACGCGATCATGCCGCGCAGCCCGGTGTCCTCAATTGCGATCGTCAGCCCATTTTGCGGGGCGCGGCCCTGAAGGGCTGTGATCGGCTGCGGGATGGGGGCGTCAGACATTCTGCTTCTCCCCTTTCTTGTCATAGAATACCGGATCGACAATCTGGGCGCGCATGACGGTCGCGTGCCGATCGATCGGGAACTGCAGCGTCTCCCCCATCCGATCGTGGCCGCTCTCGATCAGCGCCATCGCAATCGAGCGGCCAAGTGTCGGGGAAAAGTACGTTGATGTGACATGCCCGATCGTGCGCATCGGACCCTCTCGCACTGCATCGACCGCGTGCGCGCCATCCGGCAGCACCTGCGACGGGCGCTCGGTGAGCAAGCCCACCAATTGCTTTCGATCCGGTCTGATCAGATCGGCACGCTCCTGTGCCCGCTTGCCGATGAAGTCGGTCTTTTTCTTCGAAACGGCCCAGTGGAGGCCAAGATCCTGCGGGGTCACCGTCCCGTCCGTCTCGTCGCCGATCATCACGAAGCCCTTTTCAGCGCGCATGATGTGCAGAGCCTCAGTGCCATACGGCATGATCCCGTGCGCGTCGCCTGCTTCCAAGAGCGACTGCCAGAGCGCCATCGTGTAAGACGCCGGTGTTGCAAGTTCATAGCTGAGCTCGCCTGAGAACGAAATCCGGAAAAGTCGAACGGGACACCCTGCGATCTGCCCGGTCGAAAACGACATGAAGGGCAGGGCGCCGGCCGCAACGTCGATGTCGGTTCCAGTGGCCTCGAGGACCACGCGCGCGTTGGGCCCCGCCAGTGCGATCTGACCCCATTGGTCCGTGATATTGAGGGTGTGGACCCTGAGGTCCCACCACTCGGTCTGCAGCCACTCCTCCATCCAGGCATGCACCCGGTCCGAGCCGCCCGAGGTGGTGTGACAGAGAAAGGTATCTTCACCCGTGCGTACGACCACGCCATCGTCGAAGAGGAAGCCGTTCTCGTTGCACATGAGCCCGTAGCGGCAACGACCGACTTTCAGGGTCGACATCATGTTGGTGTAGATGAGATCGAGAAACGTGCCCGCGTCCGGTCCCTTCACCACAATCTTGCCGAGCGTCGATGCATCAAGCATCCCCACCTTTTCGCGGGTGTTCAGCACCTCGCGGGTCACGGCGGCGTCTCGGTTCTCGCCATGGCGGAGATAGCAGTATGGGCGGTACCAGTCGGCGACTGGTTCCCAGTCGGCACCATTTGCCTCGGACCAACCGTGCAGAGGTGTCTGACGCACCGCTTTGAAAAGGGGACCGACCGCCCTGCCGGTGATCGCTCCCATCGAGATCGGCGTGTACGGCGGGCGAAAGGTGGTGGTGCCAACTTCGGGGATCGTCACGCCCAGTTCGTCTGCGAGGATCGCGAGGCCATTGATGTTCGAGGTCTTGCCCTGGTCCGTCGCCATGCCCAGCGTGGTATAGCGCTTTGTGTGCTCGACGCTTTCGTAGCCTTCGCGCGCGGCCAGGCGGACATCCGCGGCGGTGACATCGTTCTGGAAGTCGATGAAGTGCTTGGTGCCGAGGGTTGCTTTGCCGAGCGATGGCGTGAACCAGTGCGGCTGCAGCGAAGTCTCATCCGGTTCTGAAACCGCAAACTCCGGCGCGCTAGATGCCTCAAACCCTGCAGCGACCGCCGCAGCTTGCCCGGTGGTCCACGCGTCCTGCAGGACGGAGCTTGTCGAGAGCATCCCGTTCGCCGTGCCGGTTGCACGGGTGTTGACCTGCCCGTCAGCACCGATCGGGGCTCGCTCAGGATCTGGCCGGAACATCGAGCCTTCGGCATCCCAGACGAGCTTCCCGCCACAATGGCTGTAAAGGTGGACAACCGGCGACCACCCGCCGGATACAGCAATCAGATCGCAGGGAACGTCTGTCACGCGGCCGCTCATCTGACCTGTGCCGGTGAGTTTGCCAATTTTGGCGGATGTGACCCGCTGGCTTCCAACCACACTCGCGATGCCATGGCCGACGTGCAGTGGGATTTGCAGCTCGCGGACCTGTTGGGGAAGCGGGCCATCTGCCTCATCGCGGACATCGACGACGGCAGCGACCGTTGCGCCGGCCTCGTGGAGCGTCAGTGCTGTGCGGTACGCATCGTCATTGTTGGCAACAACCACCGCGCGCGAACCAGGCACGACGCCCCAAAGGTTGATGTAGTCTCGAACGGCGCTGGCCAGCATCACCCCTGGAACATCGTTGTTGGCAAAGGCGAGGGGGCGCTCAATCGCACCGGTGGCGACGATGATCTGCTTCGTGCGCACTTTCCACAGACGGTGGCGTGGCGCTCCAGCGCGCGCAGGATCATGGTCTGCCACGCGCTCATAGAGCAGTGCATAGCCGTGATCGTACAATCCGGCGCCCATTGTGCGCAGCCGGCAGGTGACCCGGGCATTGTCCGACAAGCCCTTGAGACGCTCGGTAACCCAGTCAGAGGCCTGAGTGCCGTCGATTTCGGTGTCGGTTTCCGAGGTCTGGCGCCCACCCCAATGTGCTGTCTGCTCGACCAGAAGGACCCTGGCACCAGATGCCGCCGCAGCTTGAGCGGCTGCGATCCCGGCGATTCCTCCGCCGATGATCAGCACATCGGTATGGGCGTGGAAGTGTTCGTAGACATCGAGGTCGGGCTTGTCTGGTGCGCGGCCAAGCCCGGCTGCCGAGCGTATCACCGGCTCGTACAGATGCTTCCACGCCATCCGCGGAAACAGAAAGGTCTTGTAGTAGAAGCCCGCAGAGAAGACCGGCGCGACGCCAGCAATCGCAGCGTTCAGCGCACCCACATCGAACTCGAGGCTTGGCCAATGATTTTGCGATGCCGCGACTAGCCCGTCGAAGAGCTCGGTCGTCGTCGCCCGCTGGTTCGGTTCAAAGCTTGCGCCGTTGCCCAGACCCATCAGCGCGTTTGGTTCTTCGGCGCCGCTTGCCATGATCCCGCGGGGTCTGTGGTACTTGAAGGAACGTCCCACAAGGAGCTGGTCGTTCGCAAGCAGGGCCGACGCGAGAGTGTCGCCGGCATAGCCCCGCATCTCCCGGCCGTTGAAAGAGAACTTGAGTGGTCTCTCACGGTCGATCAGTCGGCCCAGTTCGGGGTGTCGGTGCGCCTGGCTCAAGGTTGCCACTCCGGTCTGCGTGCCCGGATCGCGTCAATGATGTCCGCCGGCGGGGACGAGAGCTGAGAACTGTACGTGCCGAAGACTTCGAGCGTCACGGTGCACCGAGCTGCGTGAAACCACTTGCCGCAGCCATAGACGTGCCGCCAGCGCTCGAAGTGCACGCCCTTGGGGTTCTTCCGGGTGAAGAGATAGTTTTCGAACTCGTCATCCGAGGACCCGGGCCCAAATCGCTCGATGTGAGCCTCGCCGCCTGCGGCAAGTTCAGTCTCTTCGCAATCCGCGCCGCAGTATGGGCATCGCAGCGTCAGCATCCATCACCTCCGGCCCCGGTCCAATCGCGAGTGTAGATGCCACAGCCAACGCGTGACCACAGGCCGAGACCCGCCATCATGTCGCAGATTTGCGACCTGCCAACAGCCCATCTTCACGCAAGATCTCGCCGCGCTCCCGCCACGCGACCCTGGTTTGCTTAGAGAGGATGACGATTTCTGCACTGCATTCATCATGGCTTAGGCACTTGGGGCTGATGATCCAAGCCTGCGTTGGAGGAAACCATGGCTGTCTTTAAAGGGGTGCCTGAGCGCCAGTCGGATGCTGCTGCTGGTCCGGGAGACATTCTGCAATCGCTTTCCGAGACGACGGCGGCCATCCCGCAAGAGGCCTGGTATGTGGCTGCGGTTGCTGTTTGCATCTTCGCCTACGGTATCGTGCATGAACGCCGCCGGGGCGTTTCTCGGCATGATCGCTCTAGAGGAGGGATATATGCAGCTCACATGTTGCACCACGATGGCGGTGAATCGGACGGCGGGGGCTGCGACTGAAGCTCAGGCTGCCAGTTGGCCGGCAAGCCCTTTGTCAATCAACTCAACCGTCTCCGGTACACCGTAGAGCGCGACAAAACTGCCGAAACGCGGCCCTTGTGACGCCCCCATCAAAACTTCATAGATGGCACGGAACCAGTCGCGGAGCGGTTCAAAACCATGCGCTTTGCCGGTTTCGAATATGAGGGTCTGCAGCGTCTCCGCGTCCGCCGGACCATCCAGGGCTGCAAGCTTGTCGCGCAAGTCCACGAGTGCGTTTCGCTCGACATCGGTCGGTGCCCTGAAGATTCGGGTGGGCCGCACATGATCTTGGAAGTAGCGCACCGCATTCGCCGCCGCCTCATCGAGCGCCGGGTTCGACTCGGGGCTCGTTCCAGGCGCATAGCGCTGGATGAATCCCCAAAGCGTGTCCTTATCTTCCGCCGAGGCCGCCGCTGAGAGGTTCAACAACATCGAGAACGTGACCGCCAGATCGGACTTTGGCGGTTCTCCGCCGTGGATATGCCAGACGGGGTTCGCCACCTGGCGTTCGATCGGCAGCTCCGGATACGCATCGAGTTGCTGATGGTACTCGTCCAGTGCTTTCGGGATCACATCCCAGTGCAACCGCTTGGCCGCCCTTGGTTTCTGGAACATGAAGTACGACAGGCTCTCCGGTGACGCGTAGGTCAGCCACTCCTCGATCGAGAGCCCATTGCCCTTCGACTTCGATATCTTTTGTCCTTCGCCGTCGAGAAACATCTCGTAGACATAGTGCGCTGGCGCCTTTGCTCCGAGGATCTCGCAGATCCGATCGTAGATTGGCGCATTGGTCGAGTGATCCTTTCCGAACATCTCGAAGTCGACACCAAGGGCTGCCCACCGGGCCCCAAAATCGGGCTTCCACTGAAGCTTCACGTTCCCGCCGGTGACCGGCAGCGTTGTCTCTAGGCCGTCTTCATCGTCGAAGGTGATCTCGCCGCGCTTGGCATCAATGTGCTTCATCGGCACGTAGAGGACGCGCCCCGTCTTGGGAGAGATCGGCAAGAACAGCGAGTAGGTTTGCTGCCGCTCTTCGCCGAGCGTTTTGAGCATAACCTCCATGATCGCGTCATAGCGCTCGGCCGCACGCAGGAGCACTTCGTCAAACTGACCAGATCTGTAGAAGGACGTCGCAGAGATGAACTCGTACTCGAAGCCGAACTGATCGAGAAAGGCGTTCAGGCGTGCATTGTTGTGCGCGCCGAAACTCTCATGCGTGCCGAATGGGTCAGGCACCTCGGACAGTGGCTTCTGCAGATGCTCAGCGAGCGCTTCCGGATTGGGTACGTTCTCCGGGACCTTCCGCATGCCGTCCATGTCGTCTGAAAAACAGATCAGCTTGGTTGGCAGGTCGGAGATCACCTCGAAGGCACGTTGCACCATCGTCGTGCGGGCCACTTCGCCGAACGTTCCGATATGCGGCAGGCCAGACGGTCCGTACCCGGTCTCGAACAGCACGTAACCCTTCTGGGGCGGCGATTTTTCAAACCGCTTGGCGAGCTTGCGCGCTTCCTCGAAGGGCCATGCCTTCGAGCTGAGCGCTGCGTCGAACAATGCGCTTTGTGTCATGCCGGGCACTCCGTTCCGCGATGCGGCGGGTCTTAGGCCCAACTGGCGTGCTGCGTCAACAATCCGGGCCGTTGGCGACGGCGCATGTCACGCTGGCTGAGAAACGGAGGCTGAAGATCAATCCTGTTCCCCGCGCTCCTAAGCTGCCGATTCTCTTTGGACTTGCTTGAGCAGCTTGGAGATTTCGTCTGCCATCGCCACCTGTGCACGGATGAGCGAATCTGTTTCCTCCGACACATCCAGCGCCTTCTCGAGATTTGCACTCGCGTCGTGGATCGGGTTGGCGCCGTGGCCATCTGAGGCCTGAGAACTGCCAAGTGTGCTGCTGATTTCACAAACGTTCTTCTGGGTTTGCGACAGTCGGTTCGTCAGTTCGTTGGCTGCATCGGCGATTGATGCAACGGCATCGTCGGTCGTTTCGCTCAGCTCGCCGACCTGGTTGGCAACTATGGCAAAGCCTTTGCCTGCCGCGCCTGACCGATGCGCCTCGATCATTGCGTTCGTCGCGAGCATGCGGGTCTTGCCCGCGATCGATTTGATGTGCTGCGCAACCGAACCGATCTTCTTCGAGAGTGTTGTGAGCGCCTCCACTGACTCGGTCAGCCGGTTCAGCGCTTCGACATCTTTCTCGCGCATCGAAGTGCCCTGCGCAGGTTGGTTTGCAATCGGGCCCAACGTTCGTGCTGCAGTCCTGATCGCATCACTGCTGAGTTGGGTTTTCTTGCCGGCATCGCGCATCGACTGCTGCATATGGTCTGACTTTGATATCAGTTGCACCAGCATCCCGCCGTGGGTCTTGCTGGCCGGACGGGCTCTCTGCACCAGTCTGCCGCTCGCCGCCACCCCACGACCTGCATGGGTCGGATAGCTCGGTCGCCGGCTGGAAACTGGCGAGTGCGTGGTACCTGAAGCGTTTGGTTGGAGCCAACCAACTGCGAATATTGCGAAAAGCGGAACAGCGAACGCGCATCCAGCTTCCACGAACGAAAACGCAACCGTCCCGTGGAATGCGTGCCATTGGTTGAGCAACGTCAAAGTTGTCCCCACAATCACCGATGTGAGGAGAGCAGATTTGAACATCAGGATTCGGACCCTCAAGGAAAGCAGAGGTCTTGAATGCGCCTCGTATCTAAACGTCGGATGAACGCATCGTGCAAACTCTGAGAATTGATCTACGTCTGGCGTTGCGCAAGCGGTCCGGCCCGCGTTCGCGCATGTCGGTTCACACCTTCGGTTTCCAAGGCATGTTCTTTCAGATTTTCCCGGAATGATGCGACATCACGCAACGCTCACTTGTAGCGGCCGCGGCTCGGCCATATGTTCCGCCGCGAGCAGCAGGACAGGAGGGCGCCATGACAACCGACGCGCTGAGCCCGGAAGACGCGTTGTTGGCCGTGATGGTCGCCACATCGGCGGCCGATGAGAACATGACCGCGCTCGAGTTCCGCTCGATCTCGTCCATTGTGGACCTGCTTCCGGTGTTTGCCGGATATGACAAGGACCGGATTGCTCAGGTGTCCGGACTGGTCGGAGACCTGTTTTCGGAGGAAGACGGGCTCGATGCGCTCTTGGGACTGGTTGAGGCGGCTCTGCCCGATCACCTCCGTGAAACCGCATATGCACTGGCTTGCGATGTTGCAGCGGCAGATGGGAATGTCGCTATGACCGAGCTTCGCATGCTGGAAGAACTCCGTCATGAGTTGCGGGTCGGTCGACTGGCGGCTGCCGCAATCGAACGTGGCGCGCGTGCCCGCCATCAGAGACTGACGCCCAGCGCCTGACACTGTCGGCTACTGAGAAACGGTCACCCCGGCGGTGCAGCACTGCGGGCTCGCGCCTCGTGCGGCGCATGCCTTGGCGGCGAGCAGCATTGCCTGTTGGCGGTCAGCGTGACTGGCGGACGTCCGCACACCAGCTGCTTTGCAGTGTGCAACGGCGCGGTAACCCGAGTTGCTCCGGTTCTTGCTCGAAGCACTCGGTGTCCCTTGTGCCTGTTCCTGCTTTCGCTTTGCCCGGTAAGCCGACAACCCATCTTCTGATTGCGTCCGAAGCACCGAGAGTTGCGAGCGGTTCAGATAACCGGTCTCAGGGGCTTTGATCGTGGTCTGCCAGCCGCGAATTGCAGCACGCGTCCCGTTTCCGAACACACCATCGATGCCCTTTGGATCGAAGCCCAGAACGGTCAGTCTTTCCTGTATCTCGCGTCGCGAGGCGCGATCGAGCGCGAGTGCTGCCTCCTCGGCCTCCGGAGCCGTGGATGCCGTGACCGCTGGGGCCGGCGTTGCATCTGGCTGGGGCTCGGGTGCTGCCGGTGCTGCGAGGGGTTCATCCGGTTTCCGGATCGCTTGGTCATCAGTGTCGCTCAGCGCCGCAATCCGGTTCGCGGCGAGCGCGGCAAATGTCCCTTCAGGAAAGCGCTCGAGATAGGCTTGGTAGTCTGCCGTGGTTCCCCCGCTGGAGGCGGCGTTCCAGAGCGCGATCTCCAGAGTGGCATCCGCGGACACCGCTTGCGTGTCAGCGATTGCGGCTTCCTCGGCAAGATAGACTTCTCCGATCAGCGAAGAACTCGTCCAGGGGCGCTGGAGCGCATTCGTGGACTGATAGACCTCGGCACGAACTCTCGTGAGCAGCACGTTTATTTCGAGCCCTGGTGTCTCGATATGGCGGAGCAATGCTTCGGTGAACGGACTGTTGATGCCCTCACCATCGTAGGCGACGGCGCCGGGATCCGTGGCAAACGCGATCAGCGAGCCTCCGGGCGCGTTGATCCGTGCCAATCCTCGTCCGAGCGCCGTCGCCGAGCGTGTGCTGCCCATCGATCGGCTGAGCGCCTGCTCGAAGGGGTTGTCGCGGCAGGCATCGAGCAACACCAGTTTGGTTGTCGAACCCTGATCCATCTGGCGCATCACCAGATCGGCTTCGATCGCCGCGAAGTCCAGATCGCTTTCGCTGCTGAGTGCGGCGTCGACCGGCAGCAGATAGTTGCGTCCGTCGACCTGCACGCCATGCCCGGCATAGAAGAACAGGGCGATCTCGGCGCCATTCGCGGAGCGCCCGAAATCACGGATGAGTTGCCGCATGGCTGCAATATCGAGATCAGTGCCCTGCAGCACCTCGAAGCCAAGCCGCTTGAGCGAACCTGAAATGGCCGTGGCATCGTTTACGGGATTTCGCAAGTTGGTCGCTGCCTGATAGCTCGCATTGCCGATCACCAGGGCAACCCGCTTGGCTGCGTGCGCAGTGCTGAAGGCAAGAAGACTGGCAAGCAGGGTGAAGCAGACAATCGGAACTGTGCGGAGTGACACGCGTCCGCCTCAACGCACCGTGATGGTGTAGAGGTTCTTCACTGATCCCGTCGAGCCCGAGAACTCGACCAGCGCGGTGTCGTCGCCCACATAGGTGCCGTTTGGTATGTAGAACACCTTCTTGGACTCGACGATCTGGTCGACGCAACCGGTCGAGGCACCGGAGCTTGTGCGCTCTGGGATTGCGAAGACCGACTCGCGCACCTCGGTCGTGCCATGCGCCGGAGGCTGAAGGATCGCCACGCTGAATTCCTCACCAGCGCAGTTGTCATCCCAGTAGGCCCAGTGAGCCAGTTCGACTTCGTCGGACTTCTTGGTTGATTTGCTGAGGCGATTTGCATCCAGATGCTCGATGCCCGCGCAGGAAGCGAGCACACCTGCCATGACGATCACGCCGCAAGACTTGAGAAACATTCACTTGCACCCATTCGCTCAAATCCCCCGACGCCGGAATATGCATGACGCAAAGGGGACGAGCAAGCGCTGCTCGTTCCGCCGGTTTCAGTTGGCCATCTCGACGAGATAGGGCTGGTCAAACCAGTGCTCCTCGAGGTTGGCATCTTCGCCAATCCGGTCGATCACCGCAAACTGCGCGGGCTGACCGAGCGGGGTGAGCACGCCGTGCCATGTTCCGCGCAGGTAGCTGATGCCTTGGCCCGGCGCGGTGAGGAAGGCCCGCGGTCGGGTTGGCTGGCCCGCGTCATCGCCAGCCACGACTACCAGGAACGGAGCTGTCGACATCGGCACGAAAGACTGGCTACCCAAAGGGTGGCGTTCGACCATCTCGAGATGATGGGGCAGGGCGACGGGCTCTGAGGCAAAGAGGCTGATGCCCAGGCGAGCGTTCTCGGAATCGATATCGAGCCTCGCCAGGTCGTGGTAGCGCGCGCACCGTCCAGCGTTGATCCATTTGTCCGGGGTGCCTCGGGCATCGATCACATCGCCATAGAGCGCGAATCCTTCGGGCGTAAGGGGCTCGACCACAACACGGATGGGGGGCGATGCGGTCATGTGCTGAGCCGCGGATGGCGGTTGACGTCCTTATAGAGCAGATAGCGGAACGGACCCGGGCCGCCTGCATAGCAGGCCTGTGGACAAAAGGCGCGGAGCCACATGTAGTCACCCGCCTCGACCTCGACCCAATCGCGGTTGAGCCGGTAAACCCCCTTGCCCTCAAGCACATAGAGCCCATGCTCCATCACGTGTGTCTCTTCGAACGGGATCACGCCTCCGGTCTGCAGGGTCACGATCGTGATGTGCATGTCGTGGCGCATGTCGCTTGGGTCCATGAACCGGGTCGTCGCCCAGCGGCCATCCGTGTCTGGCATTGCACTCAGCGGGATCTCCGCATCGGAGGTGAAGATTGGATCGGGGGCGCCCATACCCTCGACACGATCGTAAAGCTTGCGGATGAGGTGATAGTGCGCGGTCGCAGGGCCCGGATTCTCCAACGTCCATCGAGTGCGCGGAGGCAGGTACGCGAAGCCCCCAGCCTCGAGCCGGTGGCTGCTTCCGGCAACCGATATGCTCAGAGCGCCGGAGGTCACGAAGATCGCCACTTCTGCATCGCTCACAGGCTCGGGTCGATCCGAGCCGCCACCCGCTTCGCTTTCCATCACGTAGTGCGCGAACGTCTCGGCGAATCCTGAGAGCGGGCGCGCGATGATCCAGCACCGGGTTGCGTTCCAGTCCGGAAGAAAACTGACAGTGATGTCCCGCAAGGTGCCGCCCGGAAGAACGGCGTACGCTTCAGTGAAGACGGCACGGCCCGTGTGCAACGCGTCTTGTCCGGGCAGACCGCCCCTTGGGACATGATAGGGTTCGTCTGACATGGCAGTCCTCCGCTCAATCCGGCAGCATCTCTGCCAGCCGCAGCTTCGCAATCCGCTCGACCTGCGCGCAAGCCTCGGCGAACTCTGTGTCCTCCGGCTGATCAATGCGGCGACGAAACTCTGCGAGGATCGTCGTTGCGTCGAGCCCTTTCACTGCGACAATGAACGGAAATCCGAAGCGGGCAAGATAGCCGGTGTTGAGACGCTCGAACTCTTGCAGTTCATCGTCTGTCAGAGCCGCCAGACCCGCCCCGCGTTGCTCGGCTGCCGACGCATCGGTCAGCCGATTTGCCTGTGCAAGTTTTCCGGCAAGATCGGGATGCGCGCACAGGACTGCGTGGCGCTCATGTCGTGTGGCGCCTCGGAACACCTTCACGAACTTGGCGCACAGGCCACTCGCGGAATCGTCTGACGGCCCCAACCCCGTGTCAAAGGCGCGCTCCGCAATCCACGGACTGTCTTCCACGACACCCCCGAAGTTGCGGACAAAGACCGCACGATCCATCGAGGATGGCGGGTCGATGATGCCCAGACTCTTCAAAAGGTCTTCGCACCGTTCACGGGCAGCATCACTGAGTAAACTGAGCTTGTGCCCGTGATGAACATTCGATTGCGCTTCAACCCGCCGAAGACAAGGTTGGAGACACGCTCCGGGACAAGCACCTTGCCGATCAGCTCACCATCAGCGTTCAGGCAGTGAACGCCATCAGCGGCACTGGTCCATATGCGCCCGCGCGTGTCGAAACGGAAACCGTCGAAAACGCCTGATGTACATTCGGCGAACACGGCGCCACCGGTGAGCTTGCCACCTTCGTCAACGTCGAAGACGCGAAGATGCCTAGGCCCACCGACGACGGTTGTGCCGCCGGAGTCGACGATGAACAGCCGTTTCTCGTCGGGCGAGAAGGCAAGACCGTTCGGACGGACGAAGTCGTCGGCGACCTTTGCCAGATCGCCGGTTGCGGGATCCAGGCAAAACACGAAATCGCCGTCAAGCTCGGGATCGGCCGCAAATCCCTCGTAGTCGGAATCTATCCCGTAGGCGGGGTCGGTGAACCAGATTGTGCCGTCGGAACGCACCACGAGATCGTTCGGGCTGTTGAAGCGCTTGCCTTCGAAGCGATCGGCAAGAACCGTGACGGTGCCGTCGTGTTCGGTGCGCGTGATCGATCGTGTGCCATGCTCGCAGCTCACCAGCCGGCCGGTGCGGTCAACTGAGTTGCCGTTGGTGTAGCGCCGTTCGCATTGGCGGAAGATGCCAACATTGCCTGTGGTTTCATCCCACCGCATCAAGCGATCGTTGGGGATGTCCGAGAAGATCAGCGACATGCTCGCCGGAAAGTAGGCAGGTCCCTCGGTCCAGCGGGCACCGGTCCAGAGTTTCTCGACGTGGGCACTCGTCTTGACGCAGGGTCGGAAACTGTCGTGGATGATTTCGAAGTCTTCCTCGGCCATCGCAGCACCCGTCTAGTGGGCCGTCAGATGAACATCGGCTGATCTCGTGGGCAGACAGGCAGGCCCGATGGGGTCGAAGCTCTTATAGGTCAGGATGAACTCCGTGTGGCCAAGCATTTCTGAGGCGGTTTCCTGACCGTTGGCGACGGCGCAGACCAGATCGAATATCTCGTCGCCCACTTCGTCGAGCCCGGTCCCTTCGTCGAGAATGCGTCCGGCGTTCACGTCCATGTCGTCGGCCATCTTGCGGTAGGTTTCGGGATTGGCACAGACCTTGATCACAGGTGAGATGGCGGAGCCCACGACCGAGCCGCGCCCGGTCACGAACAGAGTCATGTGCGCGCCACACGCCATCATCTCGACGATCTCGGCATTGTCGTTGATGTTTGGAAAGCCATAGCGGACCTCGCCGTCGGGGACGACGTCCATAAGATAAAGGCCCGGTCCGGGCGGTCGATCTCCGGGTTTTATCAGGCCTGAAATCGGCGATGCGCCCGATTTCGCATAGGCTCCCATCGACTTCTCTTCGATTGTTGTGAGACCGCCCTCGGCGTTCCCGGCGGCAAAACTGCCAAAGCCCAGCGTCGCGTAGTAGCGTGCGGCCTTCGCGACTGCGCCGCGCAACTCGTCCGCCAACTCGGGTGTGACCGCCCGTGCCGCCATGATCTCTTCGCAACCGATGAGTTCGCCGGTTTCTTCGAAGATGCAGGCGGTCCCACGCGCGACCAGTCGGTCGAAGGCACGCCCGACGGCAGGATTGCCCGTAATGCCCGAGGTTGCGTCCGAGCCGCCGCACACCGTTCCGACGATCAACTCATCCAGACCCATCGGAACGGTTTGTGTGGTTTGCAGCTCGGCGATGGTTTCGGAGACCCATGCGCGCCCCTCGTTCAGGGATGCACGCGTCCCCCCGGTCTTCTGGATCACGATGGTCTTCACCGGGCGACCGGAGGCGGCAATCGCCTGCTCGAGCCGAAAGCGGTTGAAACTTTCGCAACCGAGTGAGACCAGCAGCACGGCCCCCACATTCGGATGCGTGCACAAGGTTTCCATCATCCGCTGCGCGTAGTCGTTGGGAAAGCATCCGGGAAAGCCGATCAGCTGGGCCCCGCTGTCGCGGTGAGGCAATACGATCTCGCGGGCCACATGATGTGCGCACTCGACCAGGTAGCCCACCAGGACGGTGTTTCGGATGCCCTTTCGGCCGTCGGCGCGCAGATATCCCTGCATCTCAACCCTCCTGCGTCTCGCTCAACGCATAAGTGGGAGTGTAGTCGCTGGTTAGGTTGTGAACATGCACATGAGCGCCACGAGCAATCGGCGCGGTGGCCTTGCCGATGGGCGCGCCGTATTTGAGCACGATCTCGCCTCGTTCAATATCATGCCGCGCGATCTTGTGGCCCATGGCGATGCCCTGAGCAATGCTGGCCGGTGCTCCGTCGATCGAGACCTGGGTGCCGGCGCTGATCGACATTCTGGCCACGAGCACGTTGTCGTCCTGTGCCATGAGGAGCAATCTCGGATCTTCCGCCATCCTCAGAATTTCCCGTATTCGAGATAGGCCTTCTGCGGATCCATGCCGGCCTTGATCGCGGTGCGAATGGCGCTTTCCGTGCTGATCGCTTTCTCGGCCTCGGCGACAATCTCTTCCGCGTGTGCCGCGGGGATCCTGATCAGGCCGTCGCGGTCGCCGAGCATGTAGTCGCCCGGCATGATATCCACCTCGCCGATCCGGATTTCGACATTGACCGCGGCCGGGAGCCACCAGCCGACGATATCACGCGGGGTGAAACCGCTTGCCCAGGTCTGAAAGCCCAGTTCGATCAGGAAATCGGCATCCCGGATCATCCCATCTGCCACCGCACCGCGCACACCCTTGTCGCGCAATGTTTCCGCGGAAAGCTCGCCCATGTGCGCAACCGTGCCATCGTTCGGCTGGTTGACCCAGACATGTCCCGATGGGCACTGCGACAGCAGCCCCGTCCAGGCAAGCAGCGTCTCGTGTGGATCAGCGGTGGGATCAACACGGCCCAGTATCGTGAACGCCGGTCCGGCCAAGCGGCGCTCCGGCATCAGCGGACGCAGGCGCGGCGGCAGGGTGAAGTCGCGCAGCCCCTTCGCGCGCATCACATCGTGCACAACTGCCGTGTAGCAGTCTTGAAGCCTGTCCGTGAGGGATGCTGTCGGCTCAGACATTTTCAGCGGCCAGATGGTCCGAGACCTCGAACGGCACGCCGGGCGCGTCCTTGGCGGTTCGGATGACAAGCGACGTTTTGACACCGGCGACGTTCTCCGCGGAGGTCAACTCGTCTGTCAGGAAGCTTTGAAACATCAGCAGATTGGGGGCCACGCATTTCAAGAGGAAGTCGATTTCCCCGTTCAGCATGTGGCACTCGCGGACCAGCGGCCAGCCGCGTGCACGTTCCTCGAATGCGTCAAGGTCGCTCCCCGCCTGATGGTGCAGGCTTACCATTGCGAAGACGGTCACTTCATACCCGAGCTCTCGGGCATTGACGCGGGCGTGGTAGCCGTCGATCAGTCCCGCCTCTTCCAGCGACCTGACCCGTCGCAGGCAGGGCGGGGCGGAGATGCCGACCCGCCGGCTCAGCTCCACATTCGTCATGCGACCGTCAGCCTGCAGTTCAGCGAGAATCTTGCGGTCGATGTGGTCGAGCTTGATGCCTGCCATGAGTTTCCGTTTCGAGCGTCTCGCGCAGAACTTCCCTGCAACGGCGCCAGCCGGTTGCGATTGACGCGCGCATTTGCAGACTACCTATGAACACGCCCCTCTAAAAGCAATAAAATTGCGCCTTGGTGCTGGTTTGTGAAAGGAATCGATGAGCAGTCTGCCGTTGATTTGGGCACTGAGCGATGGTCGGGCCGGGAATGAGGCTCAGTCATTGGCGTTGGCGGAGGCGTTGGGTCGTCTCACGCCGGTTCGAATTGAGACCAGGCGGGTCGAACTGAAGTCCTGGGCGCGGCATCTCCCGGCTGCGCTGTGGCATGCCGCGGGCGTGCGCGACGGGGGATGGCCGTTCAGTGGTCTGACTGCTGGGCGTGAAACTCTGGTCCCTCCCTGGCCCAGCCTCGTCATCGGAACGGGACGGCGCGTGGCGCCGATCACTGCAGCTCTCGGACGTCTTTACAACGTGCGCACAGTCCAGGTGCTCGACCCGAAGATGCCGCCGCGCGCCTTCGACCTGCTTGTGAGCCCGAGCCACGACGCCACGCGTGCGCCAAACCTGATCCAGACGCTTGGTGCTATCGGGCGCTTGACGCCTGCTCGGATCACCAATGCTGCGCAGATCTGGCAGGCGCGTCTCGATTACCTGCCGATGTCGCGCATCGCCGTTCTGCTCGGTGGTCCGAGCAAGAGTGCGCGCTGGGCGGTCAGGGACGCCGATCGTTTCGTCGAACAGCTCGCGGAGTTGTCCCGCGCGGGGCATGGGCTGATGATCACGCCCTCTCGGCGGACGGATCCCGCTGTTGCCGCAGCATTGCGTGACGCCTGCGATCCGGAGAGCACCTATCTCTGGGGCGGGCAAGGGGACAATCCCTATCCAGGCATTCTGGGTCTAGCGGACGCGATCGTCGTTACGGAAGACTCAGTCAACATGGCATCCGAAGCCGCCAGCACGGGGGTGCCGGTGCATGTGTTCCGAATCGCTCATGTCGCCCCAAAACTCAAAGCCTTCCACGCTGCCCTCGAAACTCGGGGCATCGCGCGCAAGTTCGATGGCAAGCTGGAGAGCTGGAGCTACGAACCACTAGCCGAAGCTGATCGGGTGGCGCGTATGGTGATTGATCGGGCATTACTTGGGTGACCGCCTCTTGGCACACCGGCGAGCAGCACGTATCTAGGGGCTCACCTGACAGGAGATGCGCACTATGGCAGAAACCCGATCCACCCGCGTTCTGATCATCGGATCCGGTCCGGCTGGATACACGGCTGCGGTTTATGCCTCGCGCGCGCTTCTGGAGCCTGTGCTGATCCAAGGCATCCAGCCCGGTGGCCAGCTCACGATCACAACGGAAGTCGAGAACTGGCCTTCCGTGATCGAGACGCAGGGCCCCGAACTCATGCAGGCGTTCGAAGCCCATGCGAAGGCGGTCGGCACCGAGATCGTTGCAGATCATGTGATGACGCTCGATCTGGCACAGCGACCCTTCAGGGCGGAGTGCGACAGCGGCGACGTTTGGCTTGCGGACAGCGTGATCCTGGCAACCGGTGCTCAGGCGAAGTGGCTGGGTCTTCCATCCGAAGAAAAGTTCAAAGGATTTGGCGTGTCAGCCTGTGCGACATGCGACGGCTTTTTCTATCGTGGAAAGGACGTGCTTGTCATCGGAGGCGGAAACACGGCTGTCGAAGAGGCGCTCTATCTTGCCAATCTTGCGTCGAAAGTGACGCTGGTGCACCGACGCGACAGCCTGCGTGCCGAAGCAATCCTGCAGAAACGTCTGTTCGAGCATCCCAAGGTCGAGATCATCTGGGATCACGTGCTCGAGGAGGTTCTTGGCACCGATGACGATGGGGTGACCGGCGCACACCTTGCGCACGCTGAGACCGGCGAGGCCCGGCACGTGGATGCGGCCGGAGTCTTCATCGCGATTGGGCATTCACCAGCGTCGGCGCTGGTTGCAGAACAGCTCGAGACCCATATGGGTGGCTATGTGGTGACAGCAGCGGACTCGACTGCGACGTCTATCCCGGGCGTTTTTGCGGCGGGCGATGTGACTGACTATGTCTATCGTCAGGCTGTTACGTCTGCCGGAATGGGTTGCATGGCGGCTCTTGAGGCAGAGCGGTTTCTCGCCGAGAATTCAACCGAAGCGGCTCAAGCGGCTGAGTGAATGCGGGCTCGCCCCCAGACTACATTGATTTCCAACACTGCCTTGATGCGCGCCAAGATGGGGTTGGCGCGCTAAAGGGGCTTGAAAGCGGCCCTTACCAGCAGCGCCCGGGTCCGTACCTGCAGCCACCATAGTGCCCGATGCCGACGCCGAGACCAAATCGGGGCCGGAAACCATAGTGGCCAAACCCGAAGCCGAAGCCGAAGCTGGGATAGACGACGTAATTCGGCCGATCCTCGCGGCCGCGGTCATACCCCTGCTGGAATGCCGCTGCGAGAGCCGGCGGGCAGACATTCTCGTTGCGCTTGCCCGAGCGGCCTTGGTCGTAGCCTTCTTCTGCCGTGCAGAACTTCTCGAGTCCGACGGCGCGTCCCTCCTGATAGGCGACCAGATCAACCGGTGAGCCGAGATCCGCACAATCCTGAAAGTAGTCCGCACGTTCCGAGGTCGGCACACCCAGCTCACCATCCGTCGAGCCGTAGGCGCGCCAGTCCGTTGCCGCGCACGTCGCTGCCCTTTGCTCCGGCGGTACCGTCGCACAGGCTGACAGCACCGCAACTCCCGCAACCGCGCCCACTCTCGCCACCCAACGCATCATCTCCGTCCATCCTTCAGCCGCAACCATGCCGGTCGCACATCGCAGACGATACCATTTTGCAGCCAGAACGGCCAGCGGGACGCGTTCGGATGGGCCGCGCCCGCCCGTGCGCCGATCAGCGACCACCCGCGACGTCGATCAGTGCGCCCGTGACGTAGGAGGACTGCGGCCCCGCCAGCCAAAGAATTACCTCAGCCACTTCTTCCGCCGAGCCGCTGCGCTGCATCGGTACATTGCCGACAAGCCGTTCGATGCGGTCGGGCGCTCCGGCGGAGGCATGGATGTCGGTTTCGATCAGGCCGGGGCGCACCGCATTCACGCGCACGCCCGTCGCGCCCAATTCCTTGCACAGACCAAGCGTGAGTGTGTCCATCGCGCCTTTGGAGCCGGCATAGTCGATGAATTCTCCGGGCGAACCGAGCCGGGCCGCCGCTGAAGACGAGATCACCATTGCGCCGCCTGGTCCACCTCGGTCGGTCGGCATGCGGCGTGCGACCTCTCGGGCCACCAAGTAAGCGCCCAGCACATTTACATCGAAGACCCGCTTCAGCCGGGCTGCATCCATATCGGCGAGCGTGGCTATGGGCGCCACGATGCCAGCATTGTTGATCACTGCCGTCACCGGCCCGAGCTGTTCGGCCGCATCATAGAGCGCCAGTACATCGGCCTCGATCGAAACGTCGCCTCTAACGGCGATGGCCGTGCCGCCCGCTGACGTGATGTCCCGCACTACCTCGTTCGCGGCAGCCTCGTCACTTGTGAAGTTCACAGCCACGGCCCAGCCGGATTTCGCTGCGAGTCGACAGACCGCCGCTCCGATCCCTCGGCTTCCACCCGTCACCAGCATTGCATTCGCCATGTCGCGTCTCCTCCTCTGACACGTTGCCGAATACAACAGCTCAGCCGGTCCGTGTCAGCCTGCGCGAGCACATCTGGCAAAAAAAGAGCCCCGCCTTGCGGCGAGGCCAGTTCGACAGGGAGGAGATCGGAAACTGTCCGATGGGTTCGTTATCTCCACGAAGCGCGTCCGCATCTGGGCTCAATCGTGGCAATGATATGAAATTTGAAGCTTTTGATCTCGCGCCTGAGATGCCACGTCAGGGCGACGGGACGAGAAGCGGCTCCAGGACCGCACGCAAAGAAGCCGGCAAAGGCGTCGGTCGGTTCGTGTTCCGATTTACATACACGTGAATGAAGTGTCCCTCGGCGGCGGCGATGTTCTCATCGTTGCGGAACAGACCGATCTCGTAGCGCACGCTGGAGGTGCCGATGCGTGAAACTCTCATGCCGCCATGCACGGCGTCCGGAAATGCGATGGGTTTGAAGTACCGGCACTGGGTTTCGACAACCAGACCGATCACTTCACTTTCGGCGATATCGAGCACGCCGCAGTCGACGAGATACTTGTTCACCACCGTGTCGAAGAACGAGTAGTAGACCACATTGTTCACGTGCTGGTAGACGTCGTTGTCCATCCAACGGGTGGTCAGCGTCTCGAAGTGTTGAAACTCGGCGCGGTTGGACGGGGTCGGCCTCTCGCTCATCCCATGCCCCGGGAGCGGGTAAATCCGGTCAGTCTTGGCGGCGCTGCCCGGTCGCCCGAGCCACGTCCGGGTGTCGTTTGCAGCGAAAGGCCCTGGAAGAAGCTCGCACGCGTGATCAGCCAAAGTTTCATGGCGGCGCCAGCGGCAATCAGCATCAAACCGCCCACCAGAGGCAAAAGCGTGGTGACGATCACCGCGAGAAGGCAGCCGGGCAGGTAGAGTTTCGCCGCATCATTCAGACCTTCCTGCACAGATTTGGGGAGGTGATGACGCTCGGGTTCTCGGATCAATGCGGTGAATGCGCTGACCGTGCCGATCGAGGCGACAAGCGCCAGTGTCTGCAACAGCAAAGGGTCCTGGTGTCCGTATGCGGAAGACAGGATCAGTGCGCCTCCTGTGCCTTCTGCAATCCCGGTCGCCACGATGAGCATCGTGATCGCCGGGTGCCGCCAAACCGGAATGCCCTTGGCGGCTCGAAGTATCTGCGCCTGGCAGAACAGAAACGCCACTGCAGCGATTCCGACCGCGAGGGTCAACCACGAAGCTCCGAAGAACACCAGTGCCATAAGCGCGAACAGCACGACGACGGAATAGATCTCGCGGGTCATCCAGGACGTGCCGGGACGATTGAGTGATTTCAGCGCGCGTGACGGTCGGCCGATCTTCCAGAAGACGAACGCGAGACCCGATGAGATGAACACGCCCCCCATCACCAGCAGAACGGAGATTGCTTCGGGCGCAATGCCGCCGGTCAGCGCGAGGAGCGCGGCAACGGCCAACAGGCCCGACCCCATCCCTCCAAGCACAAAGTTCATCGCCGCGCGCCAGTCCCAGAAGCTTTGAAGCGAGCCTGCAAGCGGGTCCTCGGCTGATGTTTCGGCCGATTGCAAAGTCGGTGCAGGGATGGCGTCGGGAACTTCGTAGAGGTAGCGGATCTGCGGGTTGGTGCCGAGGAAGTCATTGATCTGGAGGCTTTTCCTGCTCTCAACTTGCTGAGAAACCTCGCTCCGCGGATCGTTGAAGTCGCCGAACGTGATGGCCTTTGCAATGCAAGACGCGGCACAGGCTGGCGTGACGTCCCAGTCCTTGCCAGGCGTCAGGCCTTCGGCATGCGCCTCGTCTATTCGCTCGATGCAAAATGTGCACTTCTGCGCGACGCCAATGCGCTCAGGATGCGCCGTGGCTGCTTCCTGTGCCGTTGGCCCACCGAAGTAGCCGGCGTCTTCGTGAACGATGGTGCGGGCTTCGTATGGGCAGGCCACCGCGCAGTAGGCACAACCGATGCACTGATCGTAGTCCATGACAACCAGCCCGTCTTCACGCTGGAACGTCGCTCCGGTCGGGCAGACCGGAACGCATGGCGGCTCGGCGCAATGCTGGCATCCCGTGACGAGAAAGAATCGGGAGACGTCCGGGAAGTTTCCACGTTCGACGTCCAGGACCTTGCGCCACTGAACGTCCGGACTTGTGTCATTGGCGTGCTTGCACGCAATCGTGCAGGTCTGGCAGCCCACACACCGGTTGACGTCGATTGTCATACCGTAGATTGGCGTGGTCATGCAGCGCGTCTCCGGCGCGACTGATCCGGATCACGCTCGACGCGGCAGCGCGTCAGATCGGAGCCGGAGCCCGTCGAGTCTGTCAGCGACAACGCCAACGCGGTGAGCGTATTCAGACTAGGGGTTTCGAAGTCCTTCGCAACCGGGGTCGCCCAATGGTCGAACTGACCGATCATCAGGATCGTATCGGGACGAATCCCGGCGCGCAGCACCGCGCGCCCGCGGGTCTGTCCTGTGGGCGAGGTGATCCTGACCCAGTCATTGTTCGCTATCCCGAGCGCCTCGGCGGTCCTGGCGTTGATGATCACGCCCCGGTGCCCCGCAATGTTGGATGCCACCTCGCGGATCATTGGCAAGCCGACATTGGCCCCCCAGGAATACTGCATTGATCTGGCGGTCAGGCCCCAGAGCGGAAAGTCGGCCGGATCCTTGCCGAGCTCGAGGACATGATTGGTCCAGATCTCGGGGAAGGCTTCGTAGCTCGGCATGGGCTCGTATTCAGTGAGCTGGGTGTCCCACCAGTTGATGCCTGCCTCGCGCAACCGATTGGCAAGCTGTTTGCCGTGCCGGAACACGCGCTCCTGATACGGCAATTCGAAGCGCAACTGGCGTTCGCGCAGCGTTTGCGCAAGAAACCACGCATCTTCTGGAAAGTCGCGGAGCATGAAGCCTTCCCGCTTGAACCAGTCGATGCCGTGGATTTCGGTGCCGTCCGACACCTCGTGGCTCGCGGCTTGCGCGACCCGGTCCCAGATCGTCTCGACATCGTGCGGCGCTTCGGTATCGAGCGCAAAGTCATAGCCATCTGACTTCAACGCAATCCCGGCAGCACCCCGGTTGATCGCGGCATTGTAGTCCGTCAAAAGCCCCGTGCGCTGGGCCAGCTCGGTTGCGATCTGGGTCATGTCCATGCAGTCGACGGCCGGCTCGCCGACCGGCTGGCGAATGCCCCAGCCCTCCTTCTTCCAGAAGCTCTGCATGAACTTGGTATTGCCGATACGGATCAGCTGCAGGCTCTCGAGGTCGGTCGCCTCGGGCAACAGGATGTCCGCCATCCAGTTGGTCTCGTCCTGGGTGTAGGCGAATGCAACTGTGAACGGGAACTCGGCAACACGCTCGGCAATCTCGGGGGCGTTCCAGGAAGAGATCGCGGGATTTGTGCGATAGCAGAACCAGAGCTCGGGCGTGGTGTGGGTTGGCCAGTTCTCGGGTTGCTCCTTCTGGAAAAGCCAGGGAAGGTGCGCAGGACCGAGCGCCGGTGACCATGGTCCTGAACCCACCAGCGGCACCAGTGAATTGAACCCGTTGCGGATTTTCGGACTGGGCGCCCAGCCGTTCTGGGATGTGTCGTTGAAGGGGAAGTGCATGAATCCGTCTTCCCCGTGGCGCACACTGTCGGCCCGGTTGTGGGCGGGCCGCACCAGCTTCACATTGGTGCCCAGAACGCCGCCGGGGACCTCGAGCGCGCCGACAAGGGTAGAGAGAACCGTGCGCGCCCAGCAGCACTGGTAGCCGCCCCAGCCGTTGTTGACGCCCTTGCCCAGCATCACGGCAACCGGGCGATGCGGGAACATTTGGCCGTCAATCTCTATGGTTTCGCCAACGCAGGCATGCGCGAGGAATTCGTCTGCGATCCGCCGGATCGTATCGGCTGGAACATCGGTTTCGCGCGCAGCCCATTCGGGTGAGAAGGGCGTTACATGCTCGATCAGCCGCTCGTGCGCCGTTTCGCCCTGGATCGCCTCATGTACCCACTCCTGGCCGTCCGGGCCTCTCTCGATGCCGGACACGGTGCCCGCGCCGGTCAGGGCCGGGTCGTCGATGGGTGCAGAAAACGGCAGGGCACGATCTTGCGCCGCGTCCCAGATCAACGGCTCGAGCGTCTCGAGGTCGCGGAGAAAATAGCCATTTGGGCCAACAAGATAGGGAGAGTTGGTCAGATGCTTCAGATAGGGTAGGTCACAGACGCTTTGCCACTCACGCTCAATCAGGATCCGGTGGATCAGGGCAAAGAGGAAGGCGGCGTCTGTCTTCGGGCGGATCGGGACCCACTCGCCTGCCATCGCGCCGGTGATCGAGAGGTGGGGCTCGACCTGGATTCGTCTGAGCCCCGCCGCACGCGCATCGGCTTCGCGCCAGACCCCCATAACGCCGCCTGATGCCTCGACGTTCGAGCCGCAGTTGATCACGAAGTTGCAGCGTGGTGTGTCGGGCGAGACGATAAAGGCCCGGTGCCAAAGCTCGCCGTAGAGATGCTCCGAGTGGTAGCATTTCACTCCCTGGCCGGCACCGAAGCCGAGGTCCATCGGACCCCAGGCCGACATGAAGGCAGGGAACGTGCCCATGTATTGCGTGGGTGTGCCGCCGCCGCCGAAGCTCGCGGCCACACGGGGGTATCCCGACTCGTCCAGCAACCCCTTCGCGCGGATCTCGTTGAGCTTGGCGGCCACCGTGTCCAGCGCTTCCTCCCAGGAGATGGGCTCCCAGCCCGGATCCTGCTCACGCCCCTTCTTCAGGTTAGTGCGCTTCATCGGCTGCTGAACGCGATTTGGATTGTAGGTCTTCTGCACCAGGCCGTAGGCTTTTACGCAGACCCGACCGTCCGCCGGATGCGTGCCTTCAAGCGAGAAGTTAGACTCGACACGCAGGGCCAGGCCGTCCGCCTCCTCGACAGTCAGCAGGTCTGGTCCGGCAACGCACTGATAGCAGTAGACCGGCTTCTTCAAGGGCTTCGGTTTGCCGCCCCGTCGAGCACTCACCGGATCGTCCTCATTCCCGCCATCCCGTCTCTGGACGTTTGGCTTGGACTGCACCATGAATGAGCCACTGACGCAAGGCGCGGGAGGAGATGTCGTGAAGGAAAGCCTGCAACCCGGTGTCAAGAGCACCGTCGAGATCATGGTTGATGACGCGCGGGCCATTGCCTTCATGGGCGATGAGCTTCGCGTCTACGCGACTCCGGCGATCGTCAACGATCTTGAGTACGCAGCCCTCGAGCTCATCGCTGCTCATCTCGATGCGGGAGAGAGCACGGTTGGGGCGCATGTCGAGATCCGTCATCTCAAGCCGACGCCGATCGGGTTTCCGGTGATCCATCATCTCGAAGTCACATCGGTCGAGGGCAGGATGGTCACCGTCTCTGTGTCGGTGCGCGATGCACTGGAAGAAGTCGCAACTGCCTCTCATACCCGTGCGGTCGTTTCGGTGGAAAAGCTCGCGAAAGGAGTTGCGGCCAAACGCGCGGCGCTTGAAAGCTGACTCCGCTCAATCGGACTGCACTGCGGGCAGCACAACCTCGGTGAAGATTTTCACGGGCAGCTGCCAGGCATCCTGCTGGTTGTAGTTGCCGGCGAACACGACGAACACCAGCCTGTGGAACGGGTTCACCATCAGTCTCTGGCCGCCGTTTCCGAAACCTGCATACCAGTAGGGTGGGTCTCCATCGGGCGCCACCCACCAGAAGAACCCGTAACGCGGGCCCTCTGAGGTAACCGCGTGAGGGAATCTCAGGTCATCGATCCAACGGGACGGCACGATCTGCTCACCATTCCAGACGCCGTTCTCGAGCATGAGCTGTCCGATTTTCGCGAGATCGTGGATGTTCAATCTCAATCCCGATGCCGCCGATGGGGTGCCATCGAAGCCACGCGTCCACTCGAATGTCTCGATGCCCAGCGGATCGAAGAGCTTTTCCTTTGCGTAGGCATCGATCGACACGCCGGTTCCTTCGGCGATCAGCCGAGCGATCACCGCGGTCGCGCCACCATTGTACACCCACGATGTTCCGGGTGCTTCGAGGATCGGGCGGTCGAGCACGAAACGGATGCGATCTTCCGCATGCTCCATCGCAATCTCGCTGTTGCGCGGATCGCTGTAAGGCAGCGTCTCATCCCATTCCGTGCCCATTTGCATTGTGAGCGCATGCCGGATCCGGATGGACTGACGGTCCGGGTCCGACGCGAGATCCGTGTAGTCCGGAAACTGCGCCGTGAGGCTTTCGTCGAGTCCCGGCACAAGTCCGTCCGCCAACGCGATGCCATAAAGAAGACCCACGATGCTTTTCGTCACCGAGCGCACGTCGTGGAGGGTGTCACCGCTGTGTGTCCGCTCACCCAATGGCGTGCCCCAGCTCTCGTCTTCGCCCTTGAAGTGCGACTCGGCTAGGATCTTGCGTTCGCGCATCACAAGAACACTATGGAGCCCGTCCAGCTCGCCCGCTGCAAAAGCCTGCTTGATTTGCTGCTCCATGGCTGTCTCCCCAACCGCCGCGCTCGCAGAGAGCACAGCTGGCCCCACGACATAGAGAAGAGCGGCGGCGAGACGTTTTCGCACCTGGCATTCCCCGAATCTCTGGACCGAAGCGCAGTGCATAAACAGTGCCCAGAGTCCCTCGCGCAGCATACGCCTTCGGGTCTGCGAAGTCTGCCCTTTGCGTTGATTGGCGCGACATGATCCGGTGTGACCCTTGGCAGAACAGGCCGAGCGGTGGCAGGTTCTCACCTGGCCTCGGCTCTCGATCGCAGTGTGAGGGGACTGCAGAAGGGCAGTGCGCATACGTTGCAAACTGTATGCGGATTACGATCTGAATTTTGTTGTTGGGTTACTCGAAGTCGTTCAAGACAAGCAGTTCCTGCTCACCATAGCCGCGAATTTCCCGACGACCTCTGGGCGACAGCGGGAACGCGCTCTCGAGGGCCTGAGCTGCGGGTTCGTGCAGAATGATCTCCATCGGCTCGCTGTGTGCGCGTATGCGGGATGCAATGTTCACGGCGGGCCCGAAGACATCGTAGAAGTACTTCTGAACGCCGACGACCGAGCCCACGACAGCACCCGTCGCAAGCCCGATCCGGCAATTCCACTTGTTGGGATGCGTTTCGTTGCGCCGCTTGAGGTACCGCACAAAACGCACGGCCGACCCGGCAGCGGCGCGCGCATGATCTGCGGTGGGTTCGGGCATCCCGGCGATTGCCAGGTAGTCCTCGCCCGTCGTCTTGATGCGTTCGCATCCGATTTGCTCGCCGATTTGGTCGAACGAGGTGTAGATGTCGTTCAACTCCGCGATCAGCACCGCGGGATCGGTGTTGTCGATCATGTCCGAGAAACCTGCGATCTCCAGGCTCAGAACAGTGACCGGCCGGTAGAGCTGCGGTGTCACGACCCCAAAGGTCTTGTATTCCTCGTAGACCGGGCGCGGCATCATGTTGAGCAGCAGTTTCTCGACCCGTTCCTTTTCGCGCTTGAGATCACGTGTGTTGCGCTCGACGATTGTTGAGTAACTGTCGATCATCGACTCGAGTTCGCGGATCCGGGTGATGTTCTGACATTCCGCGACGAGCAGTTCACCGCCCGTGTTGCGGGCCGGATTGACTTTCAGCGCAATCCGAAGCTGGCGCCGGTTCTTGCGCACGCCGATCTCGGTGCGCAGCGCGCCACCATCCGCAAGCTCCGCGCGCAGTGCATCCACCGTGATCTCCGGGAACACGTCGGTCAGCGTCGCTCCTGCGACAGGTATCCCGAACCATTCTGCGAAGATGTCATTGTGGAAGCCGATCTCGAGAGTTGAGCGATCCACCAGCACGACACCGACCCCTATGGCGCGCAGAAGCTGCTCATTAATCGCGGCAATGCTCATGGTTCAGGCAACGATCAGCCTGCGTCGCTCTTCGAAGGCAACGAGGACTGTCTCCCGATCGTCTTCGGTGAAGCCGTGCTGCTCGAGCGTTGTGTTCAAAACACGTTTCATCTCATCGAAGTGCTGATCCTGGATCGAGAGGTGGGCATGGAGTTGTTGCAGGCGTTCGCCCGTGTAGTCAGCGGGGCCACCGAGGAGACTGGCGACGAACTTGATCTGATGATCGATCAGTCGTTTCATGTCGACCTCGTCGAAGAACGGGCCGAGCTCATCAGAGTCAAGCAACGTGTCGTAGAAGCTCATAATCACTTTGCTGATCGAACTGAAGCCGCCGTACTTATCAAACAGAGTCTGTCCGGACATCGCGTATTTCCCTCGTAGATCCGCCGCGCTGACCGTACATGGATACACTGTGATCACAATGGTTCAGTGCCATTGTCTGCTGCACAGATCTCACGGGAGTAGACAGCCAGTCATGCCGCACGCCTGCAGGGTGTGCAGTGTGCTTGCGCCGCCACCAAATCGACCCAGTTTCCGAAGAGCCGGCCTGCCGCATGCGCCCAAGGACGATCCGTGCGCTTCGGAAGCGGAGACAGCACCGCGCCTGTCGGTGGCGGCGTGCTCGGGTCCCGTGCGCAGTCCCGGCGATACTCACAGGCCAGGGTGTCGCCCTCATATTCGAGATGGTTGAACACATAGACCGCGTTTGCATCCGGCTCCTCGACAATTGCAGGCCCTGCGTGACCGCCGTCAGCGGCGAGCTGCAAATCGGGACTTGCATCGATCGCGTGCCGGCAGACGGTAGAGTGGCGAGAGACCGGCATGTCGAACCGGGAGGTCAGGCCTTTCGTGATCCGACTCTTGGGATCGATCACGTCGTGACCGACGATGCCCGATGCTTTTCTCGGCAGCATGTGTTTTGCGATCCCGTGATGGTGGTAGAGCGCTGCCTGCGCGCCCCAGCAGATGAAGACGCGTGGCAGCGCGCGGGCGCGTGCCGTGTCAAGAAGGCATGTCAGCTCACGCCAATAGTCGACATCCTCGAAGTCCAAGTGTTCCACCGGGGCTCCGGTGATGATCAGCCCGTCCATGGCGTTCATTACGGTCGGATCTGCCGGTGCGTAGAAGCGCGCCAGATGGGAGACATAGCTCGGTCGAGGTGACCGGCTGGTGAGGCGGATCAGATGCAGCGCGAGATCCCGCCCGCACGTGCCGAGCACCCGCGCGATCTGACGTTCGGTCGAGCGCTTGTTGGGCATTAGATTGACCAGGCCGATCTTGAGTGCGGCGGTTGGCGCTCCGTGCGCGATCGGAATCCCTTCGGCTGCAAGGGTTCTCAGACAAGGCAGGTCTTTGGGCAAATACAGGGTCATCGGTTTTCTCCCGGCTCGATCTCACTCGGCGGCCAACACAGGTTGTGCGTCTTGCGCCGCATCCAGCGCCTGGGAAACATCGGCGAGAATGTCTTCAATATGTTCAATGCCGATCGAAAGTCTGATGTAGCCAGGGGTCACTCCCGCCGCGACCTGCTCTTCTGGGCTCAGCTGCTGATGTGTCGATGAGGCAGGATGGATCGCGAGCGTTCTCGTGTCGCCGATGTTGGCCACATGGTAGATCATCTGGAGGGCATCGATAAAACTGAGCCCTGCTGCGCGGCCACCTGCAACTTCGAAGCCCACAAGCCCGCCATATCCGCCTTGAAGGTGCGCATCCGCACGGCGTCGCATCTCTCCTGTCTGCAAGGTGGGATGGATCACTGAGGTGACATCGCTCCGGCTCGCCAGGAACGTCGCCACTTTCGAGGCGTTGCGGCAGTGCTCACGCATCCGGAGCGGCAACGTTTCGATGCCCTGAATGAACTGAGCGGCGTTGTAGGGGCTCATGGCCGCACCGGTGTCGCGCAGCATGGTGACTCGGGCCTTGACGATGTAGGCGATCGGACCCATCGGCTTAACGGCTTCCGTCCAGATCGCGCCGTGGTAGGCGGCGTCCGGGGTCGTCAACATCGGGAACCGTTCCGCGTGTGCCTCCCAGTCGAAGCGGCCCGAGTCGATGATCACGCCACCGATCGAGGTTCCGTGTCCGCCGACGTACTTCGTGGTTGAGTAGAGCACGATATGAGCGCCGTGATCTATCGGCCGGCAGATGATCGGGGCGGCCGTGTTGTCGACGATCAGTGGAACTCCGGTCTCCAGGCCGATCTGTGCGACCTCTGCGATCGGGAACATCTGGAGCTTCGGGTTCGGCAGGGACTCGGCATAGTATGCGCGGGTGCGTCCATCCGTTGCTCTGCGGAAGTTCTCGGGATCGGCGGGATCGACGAACCTGACTTCGATCCCCATCGTCCTGAATGTGTTGGCGAACAGGCTCCACGTTCCGCCATACACATCTGTCGAGCTGACGATATTGTCGCCCGCGTGGGCGATGTTCTGCACCGCAACGAAGCTTGCTGCCTGACCCGAACTCAGGGCCAGGGCGGCTGCGCCGCCCTCCAGGGTCGCCATGCGGGTCTCGAGCACGTCGGTGGTCGGGTTGCCGATGCGTGTGTAGACCGGGCCAATTTCGGCCAGGGAGAAACGTGCGCATGCCGTTGCCACATCTGGGAATTGAAATGCTGTTGTCTGATGAACAGGCACCGCGACCGAGCCGGTCGTGGGATCGGCGCGCCAGCCGGCGTGCAATGCAATGGTCTCCGGATTGTTGGAGGTCGTGCCCATTATCGCGCTCTCTGTTGAAGTTGGCTTGAGTTAAAAAAGTGCCGGCAGGGGTGGGGAAAACCTGCCGGCAAGGTGGGAGGAATTCAGGCTGCGGCCGGCATGAGCAGGCCGGGGCGGGCTTGGCCGCCGAAACCACGTTCTGCGAGGCCGATATGCGAGGCGATGCGTTGATTGACCCAGTCTGGGTCGGTCATCGGCGCCATGTGTCCGGACTCGGGCAGCATTGCCAAGGTTGCATTCGGCAAGCGCGCTGCGACGATTTCAGCGATCCGCTGGGTCAGGGTCGGCGAGTCCATGCCCATCAGCACCATGGCTGGCACATCGAGGGTCTGCATGTCGTTGATCAGATCGGCCTCCGTTTCGCCTGCAGCGAAATCGCGTGAGACCGTCACAGCATCGTCGGCCAAGCGCTGTTTGCGCGCCGGATCGGACCGATCCCACGTGCCAGCGCCATTCCAGAAGTCGATGAAATCGCGCATGCCGATGTCCGGCGCTCCGCAGGCGATTGCAGCGGTCAGACGCGAGGCGAGCGTTCGGATCTCGCTGTGCAGCTCGCGATCACCCGGCTGGTCGCTCTCGGCCATCAGCCGGAACAACACAGGTTCATAGAGCGTGAGGCTCAGGATCAGTTCCGGCCGCAAGGCTGCGATCTTCAGCGCTACCGATGCACCGAACGAGTGGCCAACCAGATGAACCGGTTGGCCTTCGCTCTCGATGCGGGCGATGATCGGGCCGGCGACGGCCGCCAGGCCCTGCGTGCTGCCATCGGCGACATCACGTGCCGTGCCGTATCCCGGCAGGTCAGGCATGCGCACCGGATGGTGCGCGGACATATCGGCTGCGAGTTGCTGCCATTGTCTGCCGGTCGAGGCAGAGGCGTGCAGTGCGTAGACAGGTGCATAGGTCATCGTCACTCTCCTCACTGGTGGTGGCGCCGGCGTCCCGCCGGGTCGCCGTAGCAAACCGACGTGATTTCGGCCCGGCTCATGCCGATGTCGCGCAGGGTTGCGGTGTCCACCGCCTCCAGGGCGCGAAGAGATGCCCGGCGGGCCCGACGCTCACGCACACGCTCCAGCGCCGTGCCGAGCGCCGATGCGATCGAGAATTCCATGGCTCCGTCCAAGGCGTGTTTTGCGATGCTGGTCATAAGACTCACTCCGGCAACTTGTTCGTTTCGATGGCGCAAATGTGCCGGGCGCAAGTTTCAGGCCGACGTCAGTGCGCGGCTGATCGTGTTTCGATTGTTGATGAGGCGAGCGCCGGGTCGGCGTCGAGAATTGTCGTTTCATTTCAGAGCGGATGCGCCTGGCAGGTAGGCTTCTCATCCCGTGCGGTGGAAACAATTGAAACATTCGGGGAAGGGTGTGAAAACCACTTGAAACAAATCCAACCTATTCTCGATGCAACAACAGAAGGACCAGACCGATCAGCGCCAGCGACGCGCCGATAACCGCCCCGTCGGGCTCAGGATATGCTCTCGTCGATGCCGAGGGTCTGTTGCTTGACGGCGCCGGCGCGCTGCTCGGGGTTGGGGAAACCATCGACGGCCTGGCCGGGACGCTGATCGATCCGCGCCTGCGCGCGTTCCTCGAGTCTCTTGATCTGATCGATGCGCAACCTGTTGCGGGGCAACCGCAAATCGTTGAAAACGCCATGACGGCGTGGTCGCGCCCCGGTGCAACCGTCGAAGCCTATGCCACGGCTTATGGATGGCTGCTGATGACCTCGCATGAGCGTCCCGCCGGCGGGCGCTGCTATGTCTGCACAGATATCTCGGCGCGCAAGCAATCGGACAGCCTGGCGGGCATCCTGGGGCAGCAATGCCCGGTTCCGATCATCGCCAACGACATGGAAACTGGCGAAGTCGTGTACCACAATGGCGCCGCACGGGCGCTCTTCGAAATCGAGTTCGACCACGGCTCTGTTGCCGTCAGCGACATCATGGTCGATCCGATTGCGCGCCGCGAGACCGCCATTGGCATCAATCGCAACCGGACAGTCGAGAGCAGGGGCTTTCAAGCCCAAACGATGAGCGGTCAGCAACTCCGCCTGGACGGCGCTATCCGCAAGGTGTCGCAGCACGGTCGCCAGATCGCTTTGTCGGTTGTCACGTCCGCCACGGACTGCGTGGATCCGGAGAACGACGAGACCGCGCTGAATCAGGCTGTACAGGACGCGATCCAGTCTTTGACGGAATCGTTCGCCGTCTACGACCAGGACAATCGGCTTCGCTACTGCAACGATGCCTTCCGAGACATGTTTGTGCATGCGAACGACTTTGCACAGCCGGGTATGCAGTGGGAGCTCCTGCTGCGCGAAAGTGCACGACGCGGACTTTGGCAAGACCTCCCAAGCGGGGTGCGTTGGCTCGACCACATGCTCGAGATCACTTACAACTTTTCACGTGATGCCGAGATCACCCGATCGGACGGGCGTTGGTACCGCCTCTCGCTAAACCCCACACCGAGCGGTGGATTCAGTGTCGCTGCCGGCGACATTACAGAGGCAAAGAAGGCGGCAGAGGCCGAACTCGAGGGCGACGAACTGTTGCGCAAAGTGCTGGATGCGTGTCCGGCAAACATCGTGATGACGACGATCGGCGACGGCGAGGTGATCTATCGCTCTCCGGCGGCGACACAGTTCTTCGGCTCTCGATCCGACGCGCGCGCGTTCTATGCCAATCCCGAGACGCGTGCTGACTTCCTGACCGAGTTGCTTCCCACCGGAAGGATCGACGCACTTCGCACCGATGCGATACGCGCCGACGGGCAGAAAGTGTCGGTCGCGCTGTCTGCGCGGCTGGTCGACTACAAGGGCGAGGACGTGATTGTCAGTCACATCGTGGACATGACCGAGATCGATCACACACGCGCCGGACTGGCGGATGCCAACCGACGGATGCGGGATGCGATCGAGTCCCTGGATGAAGGCTTTGCCTACTATGATGCGGATGGCTATCTGAAGCTCTTCAACCGCAAGTACAAAGAACTCCACAGCTTCGTCAGCGAACACATTCACACCGGTGCCGCCTATGAGGATGTGTTGCGGGCGATGTTCGAGGCTCGAGTGTTGAATTTGCTGCAGGGTGGGCCGCGGACTCTCGAGGAGATGATTTCCCGCTATCGCAGCCGCAAGCCATCGCGGGTTGAGCTGCAGCACAAAGATGGACGCTGGTACTCGGTGGGCCGGAACCCGACCAGTGATGGTGGTTTTGTCATCACCCGTCTCGACATCACTGAACAGAAGCGTGCCGAAGAACTCGAGCGCGAAGCCGATCAGATGATTCGCCGGGTTCTGGACGCCTGCCCGGTGATGATCATCATGGCGACGCTCGAGGACGGTGAGGTCATCTATTCCAGTCGGTATGCGATCGAGACGTTTGGCGAGCCTGCGAGACTTTCCGATCTGGAGTGCGACAAGACCAAGGGCAAACTCCTCGCACGGCTGGTCGAGACGGAAGCGCTCGACGGCTACGAGATGACGGTTTGCCGGGCTGACGGGCAGCAAATGCAGGTACTTGCCTCGGCCCGTGTGGTTGAGTTCAAGGGATATCCTGTGGTGGTGACGCATTTCTTCGACCTGACCGAGCGGGTCGCGATGGAGGGTATGATGGCCCGCCAGCGCGAGACCCTGCACCAGTCGGAGAAACTTTCAGCGCTCGGCGAGCTGCTCGCGGGTGTCGCGCACGAGCTGAACAATCCTCTGTCCGTAGTCGTCGGACATGCGCTGATGATGCAGGAGGAGATCAGGGAGCCTGCAAGCCGGGCGCGGATCGAGAAGATTGCGGGCGCGGCAGAACGTTGTGCAAAGATCGTGAAGACGTTTCTGGCGATGGCGCGTCAGCGACCGGCCAGGATCGAAGCCGTATCTGTCAACGAGATTGTCGAGACAGCGTTGGATGTTGCGGGCTACAGGCTTCGTAGCGCGGGCGGAACCGTCGTCAAACGATTGCTGCCGAACCTGCCGCGAGTCATGGCCGATCAGGACCAGATCGCTCAGGTCTTCACCAACATCGTCGTCAACGCCGAGCATGTTCTCGTCGAAATGGGCGAGAAGGCGCGCCTCGTCATCACGACCCGCTTTGACGCGACCTCGAACGAGGTGGTGATCAAGTTCCAGGACAACGGCCCCGGTGTGCCGGAGCATCTCCGGGCGCGCATCTTCGAGCCGTTCTTCACGACGAAGGAGGTCGGGGCCGGCACGGGCATCGGACTTGCCTTCAGCCACCGGATCGTCGAATCCCACAACGGTCGGATTTATCTGAAGTCCTCCCAGGACGCGGGAGCGAGCTTCTTCGTTCGCTTACCCGTGGCGACAGGCCAAGGCGAAGACGGCGATTGTTCGGACGCGAACGGGAAGATCCCACAGGCCAAACGTGTTCTGGTCGTGGATGACGAGCCGGACGTTGTCGACCTGATCGCCGACATCCTGGCACGCGATCGCTATGAAGTGATTGTCGCTGGCACGGCTCAGGAAGCGCTCGAGCGCATTTCCGAGACGACGTTTCATGCAGTTCTGACGGATCTGAACATGCCGGAGATGAGCGGCCTTGATCTGCTCGCGGCGATCCGCGAACGCGCGCCGGAACTCGCGGAACGTGTTGCCTTTGTGACCGGTGACACGATCAGCCCGGGTGTCGCTGAGTCGCTTGAGCGCACAGGCCGCACATCGCTTGAAAAACCTGTCTCACCCACCGAGCTCAGGGCGCTTATTCGTGATCTTGTCTCAACTGCCAACACCGCCGGAGTGTCTTCGATATGAGCGAAGAAGTACGACGTATTCTGATCTGCGATGACGAGCCGGACGTGCGCGAGATGGTCGGCGAGTATCTCGAGCGCCGCGGCTTCGAAGTGGTGACCGCAGCGAATGCGGAAGAGCTCCGCACTCGGCTCGGTGCCGAGCGCTTCGATGCCGTGGTGTTGGATATAAACATGCCTGAGGAAGATGGCCTTTCGGCCCTGCGTCGTCTTCGCGTCGACAATGATCTGCCGGTGCTGATGCTGACCGCAGCGTCTGAAGTGGTTGACAGAATTGTCGGGCTCGAGATGGGCGCCGATGACTACTTGGGCAAACCCGTCGATCTGCGGGAGCTCGAGGCCCGCATCAAGGCAGTCATCCGTCGCCGCGGGCGTCCCCCTGCGCCCGAGGTCTCGGATGATCGGGTTCGTTTCGGACGCTGCACGCTGGACATCGATGCGGCGAAGCTCTTCGGCGGCGATGGGGATGAAATCCCGATCACCTCGATGGAGTTCTCGCTTCTGAAGGTTTTCGCCGAGAACAAGGGGCGCGTGCTGAACCGAGATCAACTCCTGGAAAAAGCTCACGATAGGAGCTGGGATCCGTTCGATCGCAGCATCGACATCCGCATTTCCCGGCTGCGGCGCAAGATCGAGACCAATCCGTCGAAGCCGGAGGTTTTGCGCACTGTGCGCGGGCTCGGCTACATCTTCTCGCCCGACGATCCGGGTTGAGGGCAAGCGGATTGCGTGGCGATTGATCTCGAAAGGGCTGATCTCAGTCTTGAATTCTGCGGTTGCTGGCGCGAGTGTGCACGCCATGCGCCAAACTGCTCTGTCTCCCCAGTACTGATTGCATGCTCAAGATCACGGATCTGCATGCCTATTACGGCAAAAGCCACATCCTTCAGGGCGTGTCGCTCGAAGTCGGCGACGGCGAAATCGTGGCCTTGCTTGGGCGCAACGGCGTCGGACGCTCGACGACCTGCAAGACTGTGACCGGTGAGGTTGCGCCACAAGGCTCGATCACGTTTGCTGGGCGCGAGATCGCCGGCATGAAGCCGTTCGAGATCGCCCGTCTCGGTGTCGGCTATGTGCCGGAAAACCGCGACATATTTCCTGGCCTGACGACCCGGCAGAACCTGGTGTTGGGTCTCAAGCCGGGGCAGCGGGATGGTGATGGACGTTGGTCAATGTCCGACATGTTCGACCTGTTCGAGAACCTGCGCAACCGCGCCGATGTCGAAGCCTCGGCGCTCTCGGGCGGCGAGCAGCAGATGCTCACCATGTGCCGTACTTTGATGGGTGACCCGGATTTCGTGATGATCGACGAGCCAACCGAGGGTCTTTCGCCGCAGATGACGGCACGCGTGGGCGGACTCTTGCGGGAAATTGCCGGGCGAGGGGTCTCGATCCTCCTTGTTGAGCAGAAGCTGGCGATTGCGCTCGAGGTCTCCGCACGCGTTTATGTCATGGGTCACGGACGGATCGTGTTCGAGGGTACGCCCGCGGAGCTTGCGGCGCGCGACGACATCCGCAAGGAATGGCTTGAGGTATGAGGGGAAGCAGCATGATTCAAATTGCGAACACGGCGCGGGAGAAGTTGGATGCTGGCGGTCTCGCGATTGGGGTCGGGCTCAGGCAGGCGCGCACGCCGGATATCGCCAAAGCAATGAAGACCGCCGGGTTCGACTGGCTTTTCATCGATATGGAACACAATGCGATGAGCCTCGATGACGCGACCGGGATCTCGGTTGCGGCCCAGGATGCCGGCATCACCCCAGTGGTGCGGGTGCCTGGGTTTGAGCATCATCATGCGACTCGCGCGCTCGATTGCGGCGCACAGGGCATCATCGTGCCACATGTCGATGATCCCGAGACAGCAGCGCGTCTGGTCTCGAACTGTCGCTATCCGCCGGTCGGACACCGTTCGATCTATGGGCTCCTGCCACAGGTGGACTTTCAGGCCCACCCGCAGGGTGAACTGGCTGATGCGCTCAACGCCGCGACCCTGCTGGTGCTGATGATCGAAAGCCCCGAGGGTGTGGCCAACGCCGAGGCGATCGCCGCGCTCCCCGGGGTGGATGCGTTGCTGATCGGGACATCGGATCTCACCGCCGAGATGGGAGTTCCCGGGCAGCTGGACCATCCGGATGTCGTGTCTGCCTATGAAACCGTGATCGCAGCCTGCCAAAAGCACGGCAAAATCCCCGGCATGGGCGGTGTTTACAAACCTGAGCTGATGCAGCGCTATGTTGATATGGGGATGCGGCTGATCCTCGCTGGATCGGATCTTTCCTTCTTGATGGCAGGCGCACGGGCGCAGGCCGGCGCGGTTCGGGAGTTGCTCTGAGATGTCCGGGTTCTTTGCACGTCGAACGCTTGATCAGCGCTACCCCAACATTGATGCGATCGAAGCGGGGGTCAGGCGCAAAGTCCCGAAGTTCGCCGCTGATTATCTGCTGGGTGGCATCGACCGGGAGGATGGGCTGCGCCGCAACGTCGATGTCATGAGCTCGATCCGGTTTACGCCACGTTATTTGACAAGCGCCGACGATCCGGTCCTGGAGACGAAGGTTCTTGGCCAGACGCTTCCGGCACCCTTTGCACCTGGCCCCATCGGATTGACCGGTTTGATGTGGCCCGATGCGCCGCTTCACGTCGCGAGGGCCGCTGCAAAGCGCGGCCTGGCATGTGGGCTTTCCACTTACGCGACCTCCTCGATCGAGGAGGTGGGCGCCATCATGGGCAAGAACCTATGGTTTCAGCTGTATCCTATCGCAGATCACGGGGTCGAAGATGACCTGCTGGCGCGCTTTGCGGCGGTTGGCGGCGAAGTGCTGATGGTGACCGTGGATATTCCGGGTCCGACCCGGCGGGCGCGGGACATCAGAAATGGCCTGACGGTTCCACCGCGGCAGGACTGGCGCACCTACTTGCAGGGTGCAATGCGGCCACGTTGGGCCTTGGAGACGCTCAAGAGCGGCTTGCCGCACTTCAAAACAATCGAGCGCTACGTTCCTAACGACGGCTCGAAGAGTGCGCTCGATTTTCTCACATCGATCTCAGGTGGCCATACGACTCGCGAGAAACTCGAGCGGTTGCGCAAACAGTGGCCCGGCAAGCTGGTGATCAAGGGAGTGCTCAGCCTCGAGGATGCAAGACTGGCAGCGGAATGCGGCGCGGACGGGATCATCGTCTCGAACCATGGCGGGCGCCAGCTTGATGCGGCACCGACCTCGCCGGAGGTTCTGCCCGCGATCCGTCAGGCTGTCGGCGACCGGATGGCAATACTTGCCGATGGCGGTGTGCGCACAGGACTCGACATTGCACGCATGCTTGCGATCGGTGCGGACTTCGTGCTTCTCGGCCGCGCGGTCGTGATGTCGGTGGCGGCTCTGGGCGCACAGGGCCCCGACCATGCCCTCCACATTCTCACCGAGGAGTTCCGCAACACGCTGTGCCAGATCGGCTGCCGTGAGATCGGTGAGCTCGGTCGTTTTCTTCAGGACTGATCCGGAGGTTTATCCCGGGTACTGACGGCGCAAACGCTCCATCTCAGCGAAGAAGGCCTCGAGCGCTTCGAAACCCGACACGCCTTCCGTTTCGGCGGTGGCCATCCATGCTTCCCAACCGACCCTGGCGCGGTCCTGCAGCTCGGCCATCAGCTTGACGTCGGCTTGGACAATGTTGAGGCCTTCGCGCAGCATGATCTCCTTGTGGCCATTGTCGAAGCTGTCCCATGCCGCGGACCGAAGCGCCAGCGTCTCGCCCGAGAGACGTTCGATCGCCGCCTGGTCCCGAGGTGAGATCTCGTTCCATTTCTCTTCCGAGATCACCACGGAGAAGGTAGGTGCGTAGACCCCGCCATCGATTTCGGTCACCGTTCGCGCTTGCGTCCAAACGCCAACCGCGCGCGCAGCACCATGGGCCAGGGCGAAGGTTGCGGGGGGCAATCCAGGGGTCTGATCGAGAAGCCGGATCCGGTCAGCATTCTCGGTGCGCATCACCTGCGCCCCCTTGGTGTCGAGCCCCTCGAAATAGGGTACCGCCCACGCGTTGTTGTCCTGCAATTGTTCCTGCTCGGTCACGGGCACGTCCGAGACACGCCAGATGTGTGCCGGTGGCGCGCCGATGAATCCGAGAAGTTTCACACCATCAAAGTTGTTCGCCTTGTAGAAATGCTGCTCCTGCACCCGCCAGAGCGCAATCGCCGTCTGCAAAGCTGTGCCGCCCACCATTGGCTGCATCGTTATCTGCACAAGGGGATGTGTGTCCGCGAGATATCCGTTGAACACATACGCTCCATCGACATCTCCGCTCTGGACGAGATCAAGCTGGTTTTGCGGGTCGCGATCCACAACTGCAGGCTCAAGGAACTGCACGCGGCCTTCGGTCACCCGCTCGATGTCTTCGAGGAACGGATCGATAATTCCAACGTTGAGTATGAACTTCGGAGCAGAAGCCTTGTTGAAGACGATGTTTACAGTGTTGTCCGAAATGGCGATCGCACGGGATGCAACGATCTCCGGCGCAGGTTGGAAATTGGCGCCGTCGATCGTGATGTTGCGCTCCAGGCCGCACGGCATGCGAAGCTGCATCCCCAAGCGGATGATGTCCGGATTGGGGCCTATCCGATCAGCGTTCTGTCGATACAGCTCATCTGTTGCGCCGTCGCCATAGGCATTCTTGGCGATGAGACTCAGTGAGTCTCCCGCTTTCACCGTGTAAGGTTGCCCGCACTCGATGCTTGCCTGAGCCTGCGCTGTTAGCGGCAAAACAGCCGCGAAGGTTACCAGCAGGCCCCAAAGAGCAAGGTGTCGCATGTTCCCACTCCGTCATTTTGGTTTTGCCACATGCAAGGCGATGTATACATTCCAGCGAGCGACAAAGATGTCACCGATGAGTGAGGAAGACAACGCATACTGCTGACTTTTCAGGCAAAAACACCTTATGGTTGCTGGAGTGGGGGGTGATCTACCTGAGGGATAGTGTATCGAGGGTGCTCGACCAGAACGATCTGCATCGCTAGGTTTTTGTGGAAGCCGGGGACATTCCAAATGAAGCTCTATCACGCTCCAGGGTCGCGTTCGGGACGCATCATCTGGCTACTCGAAGAACTGGGCTTACCTTACACGCTCGAGACAATCCCGCTCGGCGATCCGAAAATGCGGGCACCCGACTATCTCAAGGTGCATCCGGCGGGTCGCGTCCCTGCGCTTGAGGACGCCGACGTCACGATCTTCGAATCAGGTGCGATCGTGCAGTACGTGCTTGCGCGCCACGGGGATGGTGGGCTGGTGCCCGACGTGGCCTCTCCCGCATTTCCGGACTATCTGCAGTGGTTCCACTATGCCGAGGGAATGATGATGCCGCAGATCAACGTCATTGTCGTCGAGACGTTGTTCCTGCCGCCAGAGAAGCAAAATCCGGTCATCCTGGCGCGCGCGCAGAAACTCCTCGCGCGCATGATCGGGGTCGTCGAGCAGGGTTTGGAAGCACGCGACTATCTGGCGGGGGGATTCTCGGCAGCCGACATCATGACCGGCCATGCCTGTGTCGCCGCAGACCGGCTGGGTGGCGATCTGAGTGCAGCACCGCGCGTACGCGCCTATGTTGATCGGCTGAAGGCGCGTCCCGCTCTGCAGAAGGCGCTTGCCGCCTAGTGCCGGGTCAGCTGGCTGTCACTTCGCCGGTCAGAGACGTCACCGGGGCTGTGCCGCAAGAATGCGAAAGATGCGGCCTAGGTCCCCTGATGCAGGCGGTTTTGCTGGACCCCTGACCGGCGCCTCATGCTTTGCATGTTCCATCCGATCCTGCGCTCCGGGGCCACTGCAATCGAGTGTGTCCAGCATGCCGTTCAGGACGCGGTCGTCAGTGCCATTTGTTTTTGCGAGCACCCGCCGCACGGCCTCGAGGTAGCGTGTTCCGTGCGACGCCGTGCGCGAGTGGTAGCGTGAAATCGCTGTGCCCCAGCAATCGGCCTCCCTCTGCAGTGACGCGAGAAACCGCGCGGCGTAGGTCGCATTAGCGTCGGGTGAGAGCATAGCCGACGCAGAAGGGAAATTGTGCCCGTGGTGGAGGTAGCTGATCTGGAAGCAGCCGACATCAAAGTGCCGGTCACCTCGGGCCAGCAGTTCCGAAATCATTCGTTGAGCGGCAGCGCGGGTTTCGAACCAGTGCCCTTGACCGCGGTGATTGATCGCCCAAGGCCAGGGAACGTGCTGCCCGCCTACGCCGCGTCCGGTCTCAACGAGACCTATGGCCCGGATCAGATCGGCAGGGATGGCGGCTGCGGCGGCTGCGGTGTCGCCTGCGCGAATGCAGAGCCGCCAGTCCGCGTCAGGTCGTGCATGTGCGGATGGTGCGACGACCCCCGAGAGAAGGATGGCTCCCACCAACACATGAGAACGATGTCTCCATGATCGCCTGACGGCCGGTGATCGATACCAACCAAGCCACATGGCGTCAGCAGGTGATCAGAATAAGACAGCCTTCGCGGGTGTGGGCGGGCGGATGGTCGGTGCCGCCGCCGGCCACATGAAAGTCGCCTGCACGAAGCGGTAGATCGCCAAGCGAGATCTCGCCTTCAAGGACCAACAACCGCTCATCGCGCGCGTGGCGATGGCGTGGGATGACCGCATTCGGCAGACAGCGGAGCAGATAGGTCTTGCTGCCCGTCTCGGGATCGCGATCAAGCAACTTGTTCCAGACTCCGGGAACGAACTCGGCCCATGTGCCTTCTTCGGCACGCAGCGTGCGCGTCCCGGGCATCTGCTCGACCTCGAGTCGAGCCTCGATGCGTTCCAGCAGCCCATCCTCGGGATCCGCCTCCGGCGCCAGGGAGGCAAGGGTGGCCAGAGCTTCTTGTGCCGCATCATGATCGGTACGCGGCTCCGATCCCGGCAAACTGTCGGTCACGGTTTCCACTGCATCGAGTGCATCGATGAGCGCCTCCACCGACGGGAGAGTGTTTTCAGGCGTACCGGTCATTCCAGCGCCTCACGCATTGCCGAAAGCCCACGCCTGACCCAGCTCTTCGCTGTTCCCACTGGTACGTCGAGGACCGCGGCGAGTTCGGAGTGGGTGTACCCATTGAAGTAGGCCAGAACGAGCGCCTTTCTGTACTCGGGTTTGAGGTCCGCCATTGCCCGACGCAGCGCCAAGGCGTCCATGGAAAGTGCCGGGTCCGCACGGTCATCCCCGAGCTCGGGCAACTCGTCGGTGAAGGTCACGAAGCCTCGCGCCCGATCGGCGCGCAGCCTGTCTATTGCCCGGTTGCGCGTGATCGAAGCGATCCATGCCTGCGGGTTGCCTTTCTCGGGATCGAAAGAAGATGCGCGCCGCCAGATCGCAACGAAGACCTCCTGTGCCACGTCGTCCGCGATTGCCCGGTCTCTGAGGACCGTGAGCAAGATCCCGAACACGAAGCGTGAAACAGCGCTGTAGAGCCGCCGGAATGCTGCCCTGTCGCCCTGCCCGGTGAGTACGAGATCCTCCGCGATCTCGCGGCGCTGCGCGCAATCGACTGCGGGCGTCCGCGAGGATTCCGCCGGTGCGGTTGGCCGCTTTGCCCGTGTTCGCAGGGGCGTGACCGAACTCACGTCAGCGTCCCGCGACATCATTCGGCCAGCGAAGGCTTAAATTCAGGCCCGGTGCGTGCAATTGGGCTCCTCCCTCATGTCGAATGCCTTGGTGTTTCTTTGTCTACCCATACGAAGGCGCACCGGAAACGGATGCAGAAGCGGCGAAACTTTTTTCTGCGCCCCCGCCGCATCCGGCAACACGCATCGCCCCGTTCCTCTGTGCATGTCGGGCGGTCCCGCCGAGTGCGATCGGTCGTGCGACATCGTCAATCGCAATTCGGAGGCCCTGCAACATATGAACTTTAGATCCAGCTTAGCCGCACTCGTCGCAGTCTCTGCGGCCATTGTGGCTCCTCCAGCGGGCGCGTCCAGCCACATGGATGCGCCACTCATCACGTTCGATGATGCCGCCAACACCACGGATGTCTATGCATTCCTCAGCAAGGACGAGACCACGGGAGAGGACTATCTGTCCGTCGCGCTCTCTGTCTATCCGTTCGAAGAGCCCGGTATCGGCCCGAACAACTACAGGTTCGACGACCGGGTGCGCTACGAGTTGCATGTTGCACTCGACGACAGCATCCCGGCAGGCAGACGCGATCTGACATATCGGTTCACCTTCGACACCGAGTTTCAGAACCGCAACACGATCCTGCAGAACTTCACTGGCGTCATTGACCCGGCGGCAAAGGACGCCGATGGCTTCTTCGCCAATCAGAACATGCGCCAGTCCTACCGCGTGGTGCGGATCGATCGCCGCAACCCGGGCCGGCGAAGCGTTGCCCGGCTTCTGGGGCAGGGGGCCAAACAGGGTCTGATCGTGCCACCCAACAATCAGGGGCTCGTCACGCCGTTCTACAATCAGGGCAATGACGGAGACCGGCCCGCGAAGGGGGGTGTCGATGCCATAGCGGAGCTCGATGGATACACGCGAAACGCAATCGCCGAGCTTCGCGACGGGTATCGTGTGTTCGCAGGGCAGCGTGATGACGGCTTTTACGCGGACATCCAGTCGATTTTCGATCTTGACTTTTCGTTCGGAGCACAGACCGGCACGGCGACCAAGCCCTTTGATAGCCAAGGGGGGTTCAATGTTCACACGATTGCTCTGGACATCCCGCTGTCCGAACTCGGTGACGCGAAAATCGCCGGTGTGTTTGCAACGACCAGCCGACCCGACACGCCGGGTGGGCCGTTCAAACAGGTTGGACGCCAGGGCAACCCTCTCCTGAACGAGGCGCTCAACCCCAATCGCGTGAAGGACCTCTACAACCGCACGCTGCCCTTCGCCGACGACGCTCGATTCGGACGCTTCGTGGACGACCCCGAACTTGCCCGCGTCCTTGGAACAAGCGAGCTGATCCCCGGGCTCCTCAGGTCAATCTACATTCCCGATCTGATCAAGGTTGATCTGACAACCGGCCCGGCGCGCACGCCAAATGACCCGGACTTCGATCCTCGTGGTGTGTTCGGCGGAGACGTTCTGCAGAGCACTGTGCAGGATCCGTTCGGCAATGGCGGCTTCATCCCTGGTGGGTGGCCCAACGGACGCCGTTTTGGCGATGACGTGATCGATATTGCGCTGATTGCGCTCGGCGTTGCTGGGGCAGGTCCGGACTTCTCGGGCTTCGCAGGTGACCGTGTCGATGAGAACGACATCACCTACAACGACGTGTTTCCCTATGCGGCAACTCCGCAGAACGGTCGGAATCGTCCCGATGGCGTGCGTGACGCCACAGGTTCGGGGCTGTGATCACTGCTCTCCGCGGGTGCGCTTGACGCATCCGCGGCCTTTCATTTCACGACCTGGAGATCTCTCATGGCACCGAGACGTATTCTGTCCGCATCCATCTGCATCGTGCTTGTGCTGATCAAGAGCTCAGCGAATTCAGACGAGGCTTACGTGCCACGAGATGCCGCGGCAGCCCTCGGTGCGGCGCGCGCATCATCACTCGCGGGGATGTCTGCGGAAAGGGACGCCACCGCACTGATCCGCGAGGCGCGGTTGACGGCGGACCCCAGAGGATATGGACGCGCGGAAGCTCTGATCGAGAGAGCGCTTTCAGAGAGCCCTTCGAACCGGCTTCTGGTGCTGCGCGCGACTGTCCGTCAAGCAATGCATGACTTCTCGGGCGCCCTGGCTGATCTCGATCGCGTTCTGGCTGCCAGTCCGACAGATCCGCAGGCATTGATCTCGCGCGCCTTTATCCAGATGACACGCGGTCAGTATCCCGCTGCGCTCGGTGACTGCCGCTCGCTTCCGCGCATTGCTGGTGCGATCGCACGGTCTGCGTGTTTCGCCTGGCTGAGCAGTCTGACCGGGAATGCCGCCGGTGGTTATGCTCTCCTCTCGGGTACTTTGGCGGCCGCACCCCACGCTGATGCAATGCTCAGGTCTTGGGCGCACGGGATCCTCGCCCAGATCGCGGCACGGATAGAAGACCCGGCGGCAGATGCGCACTTCCAGCAGGCCCTGACGCTCTCAGGTGATGCTCCTCAACTCAGGGTGCGCTATGCTGATCACCTCGTCGCGCGAGGAGATGCGGCGCGCGCGCTGACAGTTCTGGGTCCGGAGCTTGCGTCCGATGATGCGCTCCTCGTGCGCGCGCTTGCAAAACAGATGCTCGCTCTGGACCATTCGGACGAACTGGCGGTCCTGAGGGAAAGCTTCGGCGCCGCCCGTTCGCGTGGAGACATGCAGCATCTGAGGGAAGAGGCGCGCTTTCTGCTTTCCCTTGCCGACCGACCGGCAGACGCACTCGAGATCGCAGAGGAAAACTGGGCGCAACAGAAAGAGCCCGAAGATCTTCGACTTCTTGTCGAAGCGGCAGACGCGGCCGGTCAACCGGAACGCGCGGCACCAGCTTTGTCGCATTGCAAGACCTTCGGGCTTGAAGATGCGTGGTTTCAGCGGCGTCTCGCTGGGGAGGCTCAACGATGACGCGGGCACGGATCAACGCGGCTGTGCTGGTGCTGCTGGCATTTGCATTCACATTCTCAGTCGCGGACGCGCACGAGGCAAGTTCTGGTTACCTTGTTCTCGAAGGCGAGGGGCTGTCGGTTCGTGGCACGCTTGATCTCCATATCGAGGATCTCGACGCTGCGATCGGGCTTGACGCGGATGGCGACGGCGCTCTCAGCTGGACCGATACAACCGCCTCTCAAGCCGATATACTCAGGTACTTCCGCGACGGCATGCAGTTCGACTCGAACTTGACTTCGTGCGCACTCGAGGCGGGACCGCTGGCCCTGCGCGATCGCTCGGACGGTGCATACGTGGTGATTGCGTTCACTGCCGCTTGCCCCGAACAACCTTCGCCCCTGAGTTTGACCTACGATCTGATCTTCGATGTCGACACCCGCCACAAGGTGCTCGTCTCGCTGGGTGGCACCGCTGACGCGGCGGTGTCTGTTCTGTCAGATGATCAACGGACTCTGGAGCTTGGCGGTGCAGACATGGTGGGTATCCAGAGCTTTGTCGCAGAAGGCATCGCGCACATTCTCGACGGACCGGATCACCTGTTGTTTCTGGCAGTGCTGTTGCTTCCAAGCGTGTTGCTGCGAGACGCTGGCGGCTGGCGTGCCCGATCCGGTCTCGGTCCGACCATGCTCGGCATTGCCAGCGTCGTCACCGCGTTCACGCTGGCGCATTCGATCACGCTCGGCGCTGCTGCGTCGGGGTTCATCTCCTTGCCATCTAAACTGATTGAGGTGGTCATCGCAGGCTCCATCGTCGTCGGTGCCTTCAACAACATCTGGCCGGTGATCCGAGAGCGCGTCTGGTGCCTCGCCTTCGCCTTCGGATTGCTTCACGGCTTTGGCTTCGCAGGCGCGCTCGAAGAGTTGGCGCTGTCCGATGCGAGCTTCTTGACGGGAATGCTAAGCTTCAACCTGGGCGTTGAAATCGGCCAGCTCGCGATCGTGCTGCTGATCGTGCCGGTGTTGTTCCTCATTCGCAGATGGGCGCTCTACCAGCGCGTCTTGATGCCCGGCTTGTCGGTCTGTGCGGCACTGATCGGCGCAGTCTGGACGGCGGAGCGCACACTCGACCTGTCTCTGCTGGCGGTGTTGTGAGACATGTGCGCTCCGGCGGCCCTACGGCCCGTGTTCTTGGTACGTGCACCATGGGGAACACCTGAGCTGTGCTTCGCATCCGGCGGCAGCGGCGCACACGTACCGTCGAGCATCACCGAAGTGAAGGAGCTACGCCCATGCCCGTGACGCCAGAGTCTCGTCCGAAACCACACCCGACGTCTGGGTTCAGTCTGATCGAGCTTCTTGTTGTGCTCGCAATCATGGCGCTGCTTGCAGGCCTCGTCGCCCCAAAGGTGATTGGGTATCTCGGACGTGCCAAAGCTCAGACCGCGACGTCGCAAATCGAAGGCTTGCGGGGAGCGCTCGATCTCTACCTGCTCGATGTGGGGCGCTATCCCGAGACACGGGCCGGCCTCGGTGCGCTTCTCAGCGACGATGGCCGCAGTCCTGGTTGGAACGGACCATATCTGCGAGAGCCGGCGGTGCCTGCCGATCCATGGGGCAATGCCTATGGGTATGAGCTGACCAAAGTCGGGGAGCCACTGGTCTTTTCCCTGGGCTCGGATGGAGCACCGGGTGGCGAAGGGGATGCGGCGGATCTTGGACGCTAGAGGCCAAATTGAAGGAGCGCTGCGCCTGAGTTGGTTGCGGCGCTCTGTCAGCAGGGTTTAAAGCTCCGCCATCGGCTCGGGCGGGCGCAGCGAGATCAACCGGCTCCGCAACTCCTCGGTTACCTGACGCGCCTCAGCCGGGTTGCGCACGACGCGCGGTGTGATCACGATGATCAGCTCGGTGCGCTGGCGGACATCTTCCGTGTTCTTGAACAGCTCCCCTGCGAACGGGATGTCTTTCAGCACGGGAACCCCGCTCAGAACTTTGCCGGTTTCGTCGCGGATCAGACCGCCGAGCGCGAGGCTCTCGCCGTCGTTGACCGCCACCGTTGTTGCGATGCGGCGTTGCTGAATGGTCGGTGAGTCAATGCCGGAGGTGGTGGTCTCGACCACATCGCTCACGTTCTGTTCGATCTCCAGCACCACCAATCCCGCATCCGAAATCCGTGGCGTGATGTCGAGTGTGACGCCCGTATCCCGATACTGGACGGTGTTTACGATGGGTGCGTCAGGGTCGTTCACACTCACCGCCGACTGGATAACCACAGGCACCTGATCGCCGATCTGGAGCGTTGCGGGGCGGTTGTCGAGCACCATGAGCGACGGGCTCGAGACGACGTTGACATCGGTGATGCCGCTGAGCGCGTTTACGACTATGCCCGCATTCGAGCCTGACAGGAGCAGAGACAATCCCGCTTGCGCCGGGTTGAACAGGTCGACCAGATCAGCCGAGAACTGGCCCGAGAAGTCGCCGAACCGCAGAAACCACTCGACCCCATAGCGCAACTCGTCCGCCAGCGTGATCTCGGCGATCATGACCTCCATCAGCACCTGGCTTGGAAGTGTGTCAAGGCTCTCGATCAGCGCGAGGATTTGCGGGTAAGCGTCTGGAGGGGATCGAACAATGAGCGCGTTTCCTTCGTCGTCGGCCACGACGGACACAGGACTGACAGTATCGCCTCCAGCTGCGGGGGACGACGCGGCGGCGACGAGGATGGCTTCGCCGTCCGCCACTCCTGTCTGGGGAGCGCCGCCGGGCCGCGGGTTTGCGGAAAAGACACGGCCCACCAGTTCGGCCAGCTCTGCTGCCGAGCGGTTCTGGACGTCGTAGAGAAAGACCGAGCGGGAATCCACACCTGTCACATCTAGATAAGGCACCAGGTCTCTGATGGTGGACACTAAATTTGCACTTGGAGATACCACCAGCACAGCCCGCGCGCGCTCGATCGGCAATACTCGGGTCTCGCGCGCGCCTTCTGCATTTTCATCGGAGATGGTGAACAGGAGTTCCCGTGCCACGTCCGCCGGGGCCGCGCGGCGCAGCGGAAGCAAGGCAATGGACATCCCGGCGAGCCAGTCGACGTCGAACAGCTGGATCATGCGTTCGGTCTCGTCGAGCTCGCGCTGTGTGCCCGAGATCGCAATGAGGCGGCGTTCATCGTCGGTGCTGCGGACGGCACCATCTGCAACAACCGGCGCCAGAATTTCGGCCATCCGGCTGGGTTTGATGTTGCCCAGTGTAAGAACCCTTGTCGCATACCCGAGACCTGCCGGGATCATGTCGCTGTCGAGAGGTGCGCTCCGTTGTGCCCGGGACTCAGGGTCCGCAGGAACGATCCTGAAGACGTTGCCAGAGCGCAGCAACACGGCACCACGCGCGGCCAGAAGATCCTCGAACAGCCCGACGATCTCGCGCGTCGTCGATGGTCCGTTGGTGCGCAATGTTGCCACGTCTGCAAGCTCGGTCTCGATCACGTAACTCGCACCCAGCAGATCGCCCAGAACTTTCTCCGCAATCTCCTCTATGCTGGCATCCTGAATGTTCAGCGTGACCGGAGGACCTGCATCGAGCGCGCCAGCCGCTCCCCCCAGCAGACCGCCGCCCGGTGTCGCGCCATAGCGCAACAACGCGCGCACCTCGCTGTCTGCCGGGGCAGGGCCGATCTGTCGGGCCTTGCGTGCGGCGGGCCGTGCTGCGCTGGCGGGCGGCAACGGCGAGCTCAGCGCTGAGGGTGCCGACAGAGGCGGCAAGATGCGGTTTTCAGCGCAACCGGCGACCACGAGAGCGATCAGGGAACCGGCACCCATCAGGCAGGCCCGGAGCGTTCTGGCAGTGTTTGATCTGATCATTGGGCCTGCTCTCCTTGTGTGCCAGCGGCCCCGTCGGCCGGAGTCAATGGCAACCAGACCGGTTGCCCGTTGCGAATGATCTCAGCGCCGTCTGCCTCGATCCGTGCGATGATTGCGCCCGCCACTTTCTCGCCGATACGTGCCCAGCGCGGGGCTTCGGCCAGCTGATTGTCCAGAAGCACGGAACGCTCATTGCCCAGCAGGAACACACCTCGAAGGACGGGCGGGGGGGCAACGCCCGGCCTCTCCACATTCCCGACGATCGTCGTCATTGGCGTTTCAGGGGCGGGCACTTCTATCGGGCGGCGGCTCTGGTTGAACGGGGGACGGGTGCGGGTCTCGGTCAGGTCCCGTCGCGACGTGAGCCAGGCAAGATCTGTGACCACCGCCGACACCTCGCTTCGTGCATTGGCGGGCAAAGGTCTGGAGTTCACGGTGCCGGGCAGCTTGGCCAACGCAAGCGAGGCGAGAGCAAGTGTTGCTGCGACGGGCACGATGCGAAACAGTGCGGCAGGGCTCATTCTGTCGGTGCGCGAAACAGCGCCTCCATGCGGGCATCCACTTCCAGTCTTGGTTCTGCCGATGCGGCGCGCGCGCCCACCACTTGGAGCGCGCGGATCGAAAGGTTTTGGGTCATCAACATCGGGCGTCCGTTTTCGAGTTCTGCGAGGATGTCCAAAGCCGCACTGGCAGCCGCGGTGTACTGAATACCGACCGGCAGGATCTCTCCTGCCTCGGAGTTGCGCGCTGCTTCGCTATCGAGGCGCAACACGGTACCGCCCGCCGCGGTCACGGTTCGGTCGATGTAGCCTTGCACTTGGGCGAAGGCTTGCTGTCGTGTCGGGGCGCTTGCGAACACTCCGGCGCGTTCGATTGCGGTCTCGAGGGTGGAGATTTCGTCCTCAAACGTTTGCTTGTCTCTGATGAGCGCACGCAGCCGCTGGGTCTCTGACGCGAGCCGATCGAGTTCCGTCTGCCGGGCCTGGAGCCGATCTTTCAGAACCTGCGCTCCCGCGAAAACTGTGAGACCGCCGAGGAGACCCGCCAGCAGCACAGCCACGAACCGTCGCAGTCGTCTTCGAGCCAGCGGGCTCATGGGCTAGCCCCGTTCGCGTCATTGGCTTGGCGAGTGATCTCGATCTCGAAACGGTCCCGATTGCGGTTCGATGCCCGGATCACAGGTGCAGCGAACCGCACGGTGCCCAGCGTTGCGTCTCTGTCCAATGCTGCCAGGACAGCCGCGGCAGATTCCGCCTCACCGCCCACACGGACTGTGCCCTCGGAGATATCGATGCTTGTCAGGTACGCGCTGTCGGGCACAGCGCGGGTGAGTTGCTCGATCAAGGTGCTCGCACGCCCCGCCCGCTCAACATTCGCCTTCAAGGCTGCGACCTGCTGACGGAGCGCAGTCGCGACCTGCCGCGCCTCGAGCGCCGGACCGGATTGGTTGCGAGCGATCGCCAGCGATGCCGCCGCCGTCCCGAGCGCCTGACTGGTCTCGGCCTGATCCGCTGCAATCACCGCGCCGACGCCAAGCACGAGCATCAGGCCGAGTGCAGACCCGCCCAGTCGTCTGAAGGCTGATTGTCTCGGCCGCAGTGCCGCCGGCAAGAGATTGGTGCCGAGCCGGTGTCCCCGGCCCGTTCGGTCATCGACGTCGACCGCGCACGGCACATAGCCCCGCGCACGCGCTTGACTGACCGCGCCCCGCACGTCGGTTTCGGCGACCAGGACGATCGCCACGGACATTTTGCGCCAACTCGAGGAAAGCTCGTCTATGCACCAGGCATGACACGGCGGAGGTCCGTCGAGTGGCCAGAGACGTTCGGCCCGCACTTTGGCAATCGCATCCAGGCGCGGTCGCGCCGAGGCCGGTAGCATCAGGCGCTCGACGATGGCGTGTCCCGGGTGCAGGAGTACGATGCACCTCGTTCCCTGACGTTTCGCATGGGGCAGTCCTTCGCCTGCCCTTATGGCGGGAAGACGTTCTGCATAGCCGATGCTCGCGAGCTCGCGCCGCCACCAGGCGGCCACCGCCGATACTGCTGGGATGAATGGCGCCGTCACGTTCGTGCCCGGGGATGTGATTGTCGCATGCCAAGCCAGTTCGGATGTCCGGCGCTTTTGGATGCATCCGGGCAGCGAGGGCCGCCGTACCGTCGTTCAAGAATTCAGACTAGACGACCATCGCGATCGGACCCGAGTATTGCCTGCATCAGTTGCCCCAACTCCTGGAAACCGGTCTGCAGACAGCGCAGCACTTGATCGGCTTGTCGAAGTGTTGAGTGCGCGTGAGGTGCTTGAAAAATCTGCTCTTGCCCGGGGCATAAACGCCGCCGAAGGTTCCTCCGAGCGGATCGATGTCGTCCTTGTCCGCCTCGGTCTGGTTTCAGAGGATATGATGGCTGCCTGTTGGGCGGAGTGCCTGAACCGGCCGCTCATCGGGTCCACGACGGTAGCACAAGCCGACATCGCGAGCGAAAACCTGCGGAGCGTCTTCCTGTCCACACACGGCATCCTGCCCCTGCGCGTAGAGGGTGAGACAGCTCCAATCGTCGTCAGAGTCGATCCGCTGAGCACCGATGGTCGTGAAAGCCTTCGATATGCCTTGGGGGGCGGCATGCACGAAGCAATTGCCCCGCGGGCTGCGATCCTCGCGCGTCTCGCAGAGCTCTCTGCGGCGGATACCGATCCAGTCGATGCGACAACGGGCGAGGGGGGCGCACGCGACATCGAGCGACTGCGCGATCTGGCAAGCGATGCACCCGTGGTTCAGTGGGTGAACGCCCTGATTGATCGGGCGGTCACTGCGGGCGCGTCGGACATCCACCTCGAACCGGACGAGACGGCCTGCAATGTGCGCCTGCGCGTCGACGGAGCACTTCGGGCCGCCCAATCCCCACCCGAAGAGATGCGGCTCGCAGCGGTTTCGCGGATCAAACTGCTCGCGGGGCTTGACATCTCCGAGCGCCGCCTTCCGCAGGACGGACGCACCACAGCGACGGTGCGTGGTCGCCGCGTGGATCTGCGTATCGCGACCGCGCCGACACCACTTGGCGAGACCATCGTGATCCGCATTCTCGATCCACGGAACGCGTTGCTTGACCTCGATGAGCTTGGCTTCGAGACAGATGTATTGGCGCAGCTGCGGACGCTTCTTGCGCACCCCAACGGCATTGTTCTCGTCACCGGGCCGACCGGCGCCGGAAAGACGACGACGCTGTATGCCGCCCTTCAGGCAACGATCTCCGGATCGCGCAAGCTGATGACCGTCGAAGACCCCGTCGAGTATGCGCTGCCGGGCGTCGCACAGATCCAGGCCTCGCACGCCATCGGGCTCGACTTCGCGGCCGCCCTGCAATCGATCCTGCGGCACGATCCCGACGTCGTGATGGTGGGAGAGATCCGCAACCGCGAAACCGGTGAAGTTGCCGTGGAGGCGGCGCTCACGGGCCATCTCGTGCTCAGCACGCTCCATACGAACTGCGCAGCAGCGACCTTGACCCGATTGCGCGAGATGGGGCTGGCGTCCTATCTGCTGGCCGACTCTCTGCGTGGCGTGGTCGCACAACGCCTCGTGCGACGCCTGTGCCCTGACTGCGCCGCACCTGCGACGCTGTCTCGCACGGAACTGAGCAGACTGGGGCTGCAAGATGCTGCAGGGCTTCGCCGTCACGTTGGTTGTCCTGCATGCTCTGGCGAGGGGTATCGCGGGCGCGTCGCCATTAATGAGCTCCTGATGGTTGATGCACAGGTTCGCGAATTGATCATCGCCGAGGCCGACGAGACAGCCCTCTCGGCAGCGGCGGTTCAGGGTGGCATGACCTCTCTTGCTCGGGACGGGCTCAGAAAGGCGGCCCGTGGCCTCACGTCGATCGAAGAGGTGCTGGCCGTCTGTGGGGGCATCTGAATGGGGACCTGGCGTGTGAGCCTGATCGCCGGGGATGGGCGCACGGAGGTCGCTCTGATCGATGCGCCGGGCCGCGACGAGGCGCTCGCTCTTGCCGCAGCAAAGCCGGGCGTGACGCCCTTCGATGCGACAGAAGGCCGAGTGCGCAAAAAGGCTGCTCTCAAGCGGCGCGATCTCGGCCTGCTGATCGACGATCTCTCAGCGCTGACGATGGCGCATGTTCCCCTCCCCGAAGCCCTGGCAACCATCGAGAAATCCGCGCGGCGGCGCTCCCTCTGCCGTGCTGCCGGACTGCTCGATGCAGAGATCCGCGGAGGTGTGTCGCTGTCTGAAGCGTTCGAGGGCGCGCTCGGCGCCCCGGCGGAGGTCACCGCATCGATCGCGGCGGGTGAGCAAAGCGGTGACCTGTCCGGTGCGCTCTGCAGGCTCGCCACGGCACACCAGCGCCGTGAAACGGTCCGTCGTGCGTTGACAGGCGCCCTGATTTATCCCGCAATTCTCCTTGTTGTCACGATACTCTCGCTTGGCGTGATCCTGCTCGGCGTCGTGCCGGGCCTTGCGCCGTTGATCGCAGGTGCCGGGGGAACTGCACCCACAAGCGCGCGCCTTCTGGTCACGCTCTCCGAGGGGCTCGGCGATCATGGGCCGCTGGTCGGAGTCGTGGTGCTGCTTGTGTTCCTGGGGGCGTTCCGTCTCGCGCATGCGGCGCCTCGCCAGGCACAACTGCTTCTGATGCAGCTCCCGGTGATGGGGCGCGTCCTCCGGGCAGCCGAAACGGCAAACGCCTTTCGCAGTGTCGCCGGCCTGGTTGCGAGCCGGACCCCGCTGCCGGATGCACTTTCGATCGCCGCCAGGGCTGCGCAGACACTTCCCGTGAAGGACGCACTCTCGGCGGTGGCGGATGATGTTCGTGAAGGGAGGGAGTTCGCCGCTGCGTATCAACTGGAGAGCGTGCTCGATCAAAGCGTCGGCGGTATGCTGGAAATCGGTACCCGAACCGGTCGGCTCTCGGAGATGATGCTCGCCGGCGCCGTCGCGCTTGAGCGCGATGTCGATCTTGCGACCCAGCGGATCATAGCGGTGTTGCCGCCGATCATGACCCTTGTGCTGGGGGGGCTTGTCGGCGGGGTGTCGGCAATCATCCTCTCCGCCATCGTCAGCGTCAATGACATCGCGATCTGACCGGCCACGGCGAGACGCGGGTTTCTCGCTCGTCGAAGCGGTGGTCGCCGTTTCGATTCTCGCGGGTGGGTTGGTCATCGTGCAACGCATCCACGCAGACTCCGCTCGCACGGGCTTTGGCGCACAACAGATCTCGGCGGCCCTTTGGGTGGCGGAGGCCGAACTTGCCCGCGCGCGCAGCCTGCCCTTGGAGCCAGGCACCCGTCGAGGGACAGCGCTCAACGGAGTTTCCTGGACTCGAACATCCGCTCCATTCCGCACGTCTGCCGACAGTTCGGTGCCGCTCCTCTGGCAGGTGGATGTTGTGGCGACTCCACCACGTGGCCGCCCCGTGCACTTGAGCACGCTCATCCTCCGCGGGGCGGTATGACGCGTCACGGAAAACCAGCCCGAGATGGTGGCTTCTCATTGGTCGAGGTGATGGTGACGGTTGCCATTCTTGCCATGGTCTCGACACTTGCGTTCAGCTCCCTGCGTTTTGGAGCACGAGTGTGGGATCGCTCAGCGCCTGCCGAGACGTTGGTGCGCATCGACGCTGTGGGCGCGCGGCTTGTCAGTTTGATCCAACGCGCGGTCCTGCCTCCGATCCAGGGTTCAAACTTCGCGGTGCGCGTTCCGCTCTTGGGCGACAGTCGACAATTGCGGTTTCTCACGGTCGAGCCGGGCGGCCCGGCGGGTGGGGGACTGACGGCGTGGCATCTGTCGTCCGAGCGCTTTGACAAGGAGCTTGCGTTGATCGTGCGCCGTCTGCCCGTCTCGAGCCCCGCAGTGATCTTCGAAAAGGTCGACTGGCCTGCACCGTTGCTCGTCCTCGATGGACTGAGCGGTGTCGAGTTCAGCTACATTTCGGACGTTGCGGCCGACCAGCGCCAGAGCCGGTGGGAGCCAGGACCTGTTCCTCCGGCGCTCATCGTGATGTCGGTCACCGCAGGTGCGCACAGGCATGACATCGTGGCACGTCCGGCGATCCAGCCATGACAAAGAGAGACGGGGCAGAACGATCCGAGCGCGGGTTTGTGCTCGTCTTTGTTCTCTGGGTGCTGATCCTGGTTTCGATGGTCGCTGCGACACAGGCCGCACGCACACGGGATGCGGCGCTGGCTGTCGTAACCCGCGAAGAGAAATCCCGCCTCCGCGCGATAGCAGACGCGGGGATACCGCTTGCTGTGAATGTCCTGTTGGCGCAGCCGCCAGGTGCGGTGGAGGAGACCCGTTTTGCATGCCGCCTGGACGACGTGACCCTGTGGGTCGAGATCGAGGATGAGCATGGGAAAGTCGACGTGAACGTGGTCTCGCCAGGCACAGTTGCGTCTCTGCTTCAGGCAACAGGTGTCGAGACAACGCGTGCCGTTCGCATGGCTGATGCGGTCGCCGATTTCGTAGACGCCGATGATCTCACCCGCCTGAACGGCGCCGAAGCATCTGCATACGCGCAAGCGGGTCTCGTGCGTGGGCCGCGCAACGGACCGCTGATCGCGCTCGGAGAGCTTGCACATGTCATCGGTTGGCAGGAACAGGATATCGCTGCGCTCTCGCCCCATCTCACCGTGCATTCCGGGCGGCGCGCTGTCGATCCTGTTGTGGCTTCGGCGCCGGTACAGACGGTGCTCGGGCAGCTTGTCCTCGGCTCGGAGGCGACACAGGAGACGGCGTCGCGACTCTACACGATCCGGGTGCATGCCCGGTCTGGCGACGCGCAAACTGGGCGAGCAGCCGTGGTGGCTCTCACGCGCCGTCCTGCCCCGAGCTACCAGGTGCTGGCATGGAATGGGCGCGGTTCCGGGTCACCACCAGGTTCGGGGGAAACACCGGTTCCGTGCTAGCCGAGCGCCATCGCATCCCTCTTCAGCCATCTGGTGACCGGAGCGTGCCGTGCAGAAGAATGGGGCCTGTCGGGCGCCCCTCGGACGCGCCACCGACGGGCTCTTCACTGACAGCGAGCGCCGCACCCGGTCCGAATGCGGCGCGAAGCGCGGGCGCCATGTGTAGGCGACGGCTGCCTTCTCCGGGACCGATCAACCCCATCGAGACCGGTGCAGCACCCTCGCCTGTTACCAACCAGATTTCGAGCGATCTGCCTTCCGGGGCTGCGAACCCATCGTAGCGCAGGGCGAGCTCGCTCGCATCGAGGAGCGTGGCATCCACCCATGCCCCGCCTTGCTCGGCAACAATGTGAGCGCTGAAGCTTGGCGCAGGGTGCGGCACGCTGCTGCCAGCCCAGACCAGAAAGGCAATGCTTGCGGCCATACCGCTGATGCTGCCCAACATGCCGGAGATCGCAGGGCCGGCACGGCGGCGAATTCGCGGCCAGCGATGCGGGCGCATGACTTGATCCGTCGCATCTAGACTGGCCTCGATCCGGCTCAACAGCCCGGGCGGTGGTTCGACCGGCCGGATCGTCTCGAGCATGGCTGAAATCCGGGTGTCCAAGGGGTTGGCCAGCCACGGATCGCCACCGTATCCCGGCACATCATATGCCCGCACCCCGATCGCCTGCTCCCCGGCGGTCCAAGATGTATCGCTCAGCGTCCGTCTCCGTTGCATCCAGTTTTGTTCAGGCGGATGTTGCCGCTTGTGAACATTACGGACGAGCAGCGTGAACGGGTGCGCAGGCGCACGCTTTACGTGTGGTCAACCCAGGCTGGATCCTTGCTGGACGACCCGTCAGCGTTCGACAGGCTGGAAGAACGAGGCCGGGGCGGCCGGCTCTGCAGTCACCACGCGCTGCTGAGGCACTTCCTCTGGCGGTTCTGCCTGCTTCGCCGCCAACCGCCGCCGTTCGTCTCGACGCTTGGACTGGGCCGCCACGTAGGCTCGGTAGGCCCTGTTGGTGTCCTCGCTCAGCCGACGCATCTGGGGGCCGGTGACGAAGCCGGTGGGTGTTGCGTTAATGCTCTGCTGCCATGCGCTGATGGCTGCACGGCTCTGCGGCCCCAGGACACCATCGGCCCCTCCTGTGTTGAAACCGGCGAGCGTCAACCTGCGCTGCAGTTCGCGCATGTTGCGTGGTGTCATGCCAATCAGTGCTTCACGTTCGACGGGGGCAAGTGGCGCATCCGGTGGCGATTGTGGGCTGGCCTGCGCATCACGGCTCAGATGTTCAAGCCGGGCCTCGGCGAGCGGTGAGAACCGGCCGTTCGGAAAGCTGTTCAGATAGACCTGATAGTCCTCGACCGTGTCGCCGATCGCCGCCGCACGCCAAAGCTCGCGCTCGATCTCGGGAAGGGCGGCGCGCGGTTCCGCGTCACGGGGTACATAGGCGACGGGAGCAATTGTCGCGGGCTCGGGGGCGCTGAAGTAGAACTTCCCCGTGAGAGACGAGTTGGACCACGGCCGTTGCTGCTCGCTTGTCGTGTCCCAGACCTCGCTGCGGACATCGATCATCATCGAGTGAATCTCGAGCCCGGGCCGTTCGATGTGGTTCAGCAGCGCCTGAGTGAACGGGCTGTGCCGCTCGTTCGGATTGCCGTCGATTGCGAGAGCGCCCGGGTCGGTGGCGTAGGCAATGAGCGTCCCGCCCGATGAAGTTACGCTCATTTGCGCCAGCCCATCCGCAACCTGGCCTGTCGACCGGGTGCGGCTCACGCGGCTTGCGAGCTGCTCCTTGAAGGGATTGTCACGGCAGGCGTCCAGGAACACCAGCTTGACGCGCGGCTCACGTTCCATCTGATCGAGGATCAGGTTCATCTCCACGGTCGCGAAGGGTAGATCTGTCTCGTCCTGCAATTCTGCATCGACCGGAATGAGGTAGTTCTGGCCATCCACCTGGATGCCGTGACCTGCATAGTAGAACAACGCCACATCGGACCCGACGAGCGCTTGCGAGAAGCGGCGCAGCGCCTTTTGCATCCCGCGCTGATCCAGGTCGATGCCGGTGACCACGTCAAACCCCAGATTGGTCAGCGACGTCGCGATCGCTTCGGCATCACGTTTCGGATTATCCAGCGGAGATACGGATTGATAGTCGGCGTTTCCGATGACCAGTGCCACGCGTCGCTCGGCCAGCGCCGGCGTCATGAGAAGCACTAAAAAAATCCCCACCCCAATGAGCAACCGTCTGGGGCTCATACCACCCTCCACACTCTAAAACGGCCCCCACAGCGAGGAAAGTACGCACATTCCGGAAACTTGCCAAGCTCAACAAATAGAAGAGTTTAGTACATATGAAACAACCACATCATGAACGCATTTCTCGCCTGATTTTCGCTACCGGTGCCGCATTGAGGCCATGTTTGATTCGGGTGGGCTTGATGCATTTGTATGGAGCGGCGAGAGTGCAAGTGTTCCGAGCGCCACATGCGCGAATCAGGGAGGACCCGGGTCATGCTGGACACTGCCGAATCAGCGCTTGCAGGGTTGGTGCAGGATTGGCTGAACCGACTTGAGCGCGCGATCTCAAGCGACGATGCGAAGACGCTCCGCACGCTGTTCGTGGAGGAGAGCTACTGGCGCGATGCGGTGGCGCTCTCGTGGCAGCTGCAGACGGTGACTGGTGCAGGCTCGATTGTCGAGGCTCTGGCGCATGCGGCGCGTTCAGCCGGGCTGTCAGAATTGCGTCTCGATCCGGAAGCGCCCGCACCGCGCCGGGTCACGCGTGTGGAAACCGAGACGCTGGAGGCATTCTTCCTCTTCCGCACCGAGACAGGCCACGGGCGCGGCATCGTCAGGCTTGTCCCCGAGGGTGCTGATAGTGGGGCCCTAAGGGCGTGGACACTGCTCACGTCTCTCGAGGGGCTTTCGGACTTCACCGAGACCACAGGCGCCAACCGGCCAACGGGACAAGCCAACGCGCGCGACTTTCGAGGACCGAACTGGCTGGATCAGCGCCGGGCCGCGACAGCCTTCGAGGATCGCGAGCCCGCTGTTGTGGTCGTCGGGGCGGGTCAGGCCGGCCTGTCGATCGCGGCCCGGCTGACCCAGTTGGGAGTCGACACGTTGGTCGTCGACCGTCATTCCCGGGTCGGAGACAACTGGCGGCTTCGGTACCATGCGTTGACGCTCCACAATCAGGTGCAGGTCAATCATCTGCCCTATATGCCCTTCCCGCCGAATTGGCCGACCTACATTCCGAAGGACAAGCTGGCGGGATGGTTCGAGGCCTATGCCGAGGCGATGGAGCTCAATATCTGGACCAGCACCACGCTTGGCGGTGGACGTTACGACGAGGGTGCCGGGTGTTGGACATTGAGTGTTCAGCGTGATGGCATGGAGCGGACGCTTCGCCCGCGCCACCTCGTAATGGCGACAGGCGTGAGCGGCATCCCCAATCTCCCAGACATTCCCACCCTTGACGCATTTGGCGGCACGGTGCTCCATTCCGGTGCCTATACCGATGGCGAGGACTGGAGCGGGAAGCGCGCGATTGTCATCGGCACCGGCAATTCCGGACACGACATCGCTCAGGATCTCCATTCGAGCGGGGCGGCCGTCACACTCGTGCAGCGGCGTCCGACCCTGATCGTCAACATAGAGCCGAGCGCGCAGCTCCCCTACACGCTGTATGATGAGGGGCCGTGCCTCGAGGATTGCGACCTCATCACCGTCTCGATGCCGGTGCCGCTCACCCGTCGAGCCCACATCCGTTTCACCGAGCGCGCGCGAGACATCGACAGCGCTTTGCTCGAACGGCTCGAAGCACGCGGGTTTCGGCTCGACTTCGGTGAGGATGGCACTGGCTGGCAGTTCAAGTATCTCACCCGCGGTGGAGGCTACTACTTCAATGTGGGCTGCTCGGATATGATCGCGGATGGCTTGATCGACCTGATCGCGTTCGATCAGATCTCTCACTTCACCGCGACGGGTGCAGATTTGCGGGACGGGTCCAGCCGAGATGCGGACCTCATTGTGCTCGCCACCGGCTACAAGGGACAGGAGGCGCTGATCGCACGCTTGTTCGGCGACGACATGGCGGCGCGGATCGGTCCGGTTTGGGGCTTCGGCGAAGGCATCGAGTTGCGCAACATGTATGTGCGCACGCCTCAGCCTGGTCTGTTCTTCATTGCCGGCTCGCTCGCGCAGTGCCGCATCAACTCGAAGTTTCTCGCGCTCCAGATCAAAGCGATCGAAGCAGGTCTGATTTCGCCAACGCCGGCCGATGCTCGTTAACGCAATCACTTAACCAATTCTTGGTCCCTTTTGGTCACCCTTTCGCCTCGTTCCGGCAGTCAACCTGCGGGCACGACAGACTGCTCAGAAGAGGTGACCTTATGACCACCGACGCGGCCCGTCTCGAGGCGGCGCTCGACAATCTGCTCGACCAGACGGAACGGGCAACACACTGGCTTGGTGAGCTGGAGGATGAGCGCGCGGCTGCTCAGCGCCGGGTCGACGAGTTGCGTCGTGCAATCTTGGAGCTGTTGCCGCTTCTCCCGCCCGAGGCTCGCCTCGATCGATGCGAACGCTTGATCGCCGTGTCGCCCGGAGCCGGGATGGCCGCCAACCGTCCGGGACCGCCGGTCGCACCGGCAGACCGTCTGGTGAACCTGACCAAGGTGTAGCCGCGCCACGCCGGAACGCTTTGATCCGCCTTCCGAAGAAGCGCCGTTCACGCTGTGCTCCGGTCCGAGCGCGTTGGTGCCGCAGCTGCCACCGGCTCGAAATGGACCATCCAGAACCGGTCGCGAAGCATGCGGCTCTTTTCTCGCCGTTGTCAAACTGGACAGCGCCCATCCCGCACTGAAGGTTGATGCGATCGCCCCCACCCTCGAACCGGCTGCAGCCGTTGCCAGCCTTTACTCAATCACAGTGCTTTGTCCGTGATGGCATGTGTCCAAGCGCCTTCCGGGGCCTTGGTGATCACCGGGTCCGAGCCGCCTTTGAGAAGCGTCTCGACCGTGCGTTCGTAGTCTGCGGGGTCGAGCGCACCATTGCTGCCTGCAGTCAGCTTGGCGATTTCGCCCATCATCCGCTTCTGATGTTTCTCCGTCTGCGCTCCTGTGGCGTCGTTCTCCAGCACGATTTCGGCGGCCTCGTCCGGGTTTTCCTCGGCGTACTTCCAGCCCTTCATCGACGCACGCACGAAGCGGACCATCTTGTCGACGAAGGCCTCGTCCTTGAGGCTGTCCTCGTGCACATACATGCCGTCCTCGAGCGTGCTCACACCCTGGTCCTCGTACTTGAACACCACGAGGTCGTCCGGTGTGAGACCCGCATCAATGATCTGCCAGTACTCGTTGTAGGTCATCGTCGAGACGCAGTCCGCCTGCTTTTGCAGGATCGGATCGACGTTGAAGCCCTGCTTGAGGACTGTGACGCCGTCGGCTCCGCCTTCGGTAGGAATGCCGAGCTGGCTCATCCAGCTGAGGAACGGATACTCGTTGCCGAAGAACCAGACCCCCAGCGTCTTGCCCTTGAAGTCGGCGGGCGAGGTGATGCCTGTGTCCTTGCGGCAGGTGAGCATCATGCCGGACGATTTGAACGGTTGCGCGATGTTGACGAGCGGCAGGCCTTTCTCGCGCGATGCGAGCGCCGAGGGCATCCAGTCGAGGATGACGTCGGCACCGCCGCCCGCAATCACCTGCGGCGGCGAGATGTCCGGGCCACCGGCCTTGATTTCAACGTCGAGGTTTTCCTCCTCATAGAAACCCTTGTCTTGCGCGACGTAGTAGCCTGCAAACTGTGCCTGAGTGACCCACTTGAGTTGCAGGGTCACCGTATCGGCGGCGGATGCGGCGCCGGCGGCGAGGGCCATTGCCCCTGCGATCGCGGCTGGTATGAGCATCTTCATTTTTGTTCTCCCATTCTCAAGGTTCCATCAACTTCGGTTCGATGGATGCCAGAACGTCGTCGCTTTCTCGAGAAGCGCGACCACCCCGTAAAACGCGGAGCCGGCGAGGGCAGCCACCGTGATCTCCGCCCACACCATGTCGAGCGCCATTCGTCCGATCTCGGTTGAAATGCGGAAGCCCATGCCGACGATGGGTGTGCCGAAGAACTCTGCGACAATTGCGCCGATCAGCGCAAGTGTCGTGCAGAGCTTCAACCCGTTGAAAATGAATGGCGAGGCTGCCGGCAACCGAAGCTTGATGAGCGTCTGCATGTAGCTCGCCGCATAGGTGCGCATCAGATCGCGTTGCATGCGCTCGCTGGCTTGCAGCCCCTGCATCGTGTTGACCAGCATTGGGAAGAAGCACATCAGCACGACAACCGCGGCCTTCGAGTGCCAATCGAAGCCGAACCACATCACCATGATCGGGGCGATCCCCACGATTGGCAGAGCCGCGGCCAGATTGCCGATGGGCAGGAGCCCGCGTTGCAGGAATGGCGAGCGATCGATGGCAAGTGCCGTCAGGAACGCGGCCCCGCAGCCCATGGCATAGCCCGGCAGGACCGAGCGGATCACGGTTTGCACGAAGTCGGCCCACAATGTCGGGACGTTGGCGATCAGTGCGGCCCAGATTGCGCTCGGCGCAGGAAGAATCACCTGCGGCACCTCGTAGGCGCGTACCCCGAGCTCCCAAAGCCCGAGCACCGTCGCCCCGAATGCCAATGGCGGGATCAGAACCGCAGCGCCCCGAACGCCAGCGCGTGTGAACCGATGCACTTGGATCGCGAGAACCACAGCGCCTGCCAGGGCCAGCAGGAACAATGACCGCAATGTAAGGTCGCCTTGCGTGTACTGCGCGATCATCATCATCACGAGCAGGGTCGCCAGTCCCACCGCCGCAATCAGCGAGAACGCACGACCCCAGTCCTCGTTCACGGCTGCGTCCTGACGATGATCCGCTGCGTCAGCCCGATCAGGCCGACCATCAGCCCTGCGCAGACGGCGGCGCCGATCAACGCGGACCAGATGATCAGCACCTGGCCATAGTAGCTGCCGTTCAGCATCCGTGCGCCGAAGCCACCCTGAGCGCCGGTCGGCAACTCACCGATGATGGCGCCGACCAGGGCGATTGCGATGGCGATTTTCAGGCTGGTGAAAAAGTAGGGCAGGGCGGTCGGCCAACGCAGCTTCCAGAACACCTGCGCGGCAGAGGCATTGTAGGTGCGCATCAGATCGAGCTGCATCCGGTCGGGCGCGCGCAGGCCCTTCACCATGCCCACGACGACCGGGAAGAAGGACAGGTATGCAGAGATCGCGGCCTTCGCGATCAGTCCGGAGATGCCGATGTTGTAGAGCACCACGATGATCATCGGCGCAATTGCGAGGATTGGTACCGTCTGCGATGCGATAACCCAGGGCATCACCGAGAGATCCATCGCCCGGTTGTGCACGATCCCGACTGCCAGAAGAGTTCCCAGTGCGACGCCCATCGCAAAGCCAAGCAGCGTCGCCGACAGCGTGATCCAGGCATGGTAGACGAGCGATCTCTTGGAGGTGACTTTCTTCTCGATGGTCGTTGCCCAGATCTCACCGGCGACCTGGTGGGGGGCCGGCAGCACCGGGCGTTCCTGCGCCATGGTCTTCGGAATGATATCGGCCCAGCCGATTTCGGTGCCGGCCCGCGCTGCCTGGTCCCGCTCCCACTGCGCATTCAGGAACACCGCGGCGACATACCAGAGTGCGATGAGCACCAGGCACACGGTCGCGACAGGAAGAACCGAGCGGGTCATGTGGGTCGCTCCCAACGATAGAGGATATCGGGGAGGTGCTCCTCGTTCTCATCTTCGGCGCGGCGGATCTCCCGAAATCCCTCGCTCAGATAGAACCGCTGAGCATCGACATTCGCAACAAAGGTCCACAGCTGCAGTGTTCGCGGCGCTTGCCGCTTGGCATGGTCGAGGAGTCGCCAACCCACGCCCATGCTGCGCGATGCACCCTCGACGAACAGCGAGACGACCTCGTCCTCGTCCCAGTCCACCGCCACGTATCCGACCAACCGCCCGTGATGTTCTGCAACAGTCATGTCGCGCTTTACGAAGACCGAGTTGCGGTAGTTCTCCTCGATCGCCGCCGGATCCGGGCAGTTTGGCAACCATGCTGTATCGTTGCTCCATGCGATGCGGATCCGGGCGCATGCGGGGGCATCCGACGCAACGGCGTGCCGGAGTGTGACGCCGATCACCACGGTCCCTCGTCGATGTCAGTCCAGCCGAGTTCCTGATCTAACGATTTGCCCCACAGCGCGAGCAACAGGATCGGCAGAGCGAGCGTGAAGACAATCGCGATGAACCCGAGCGGCGCGTAAGGCCCGAATATCAGGCTGAGCACGGCGATCCCGCCGACGACCCGCAGCCACAGCCCGAGCACGCCCTTGGCCTGCACAAGGAACCGCGCAAAGGGCGCCGTGATCGGTCTCAGTCTGATTTTCATGTCGGCCTAGTCATCATAGCTGTGCCCTGCGCGCAGGCCCTCGCGAACGCGGGCGGCCACTTCAAGAAACTCGGGCGAGTCGCGGATCTCGAGGGGACGTTCCGTCGGAAGCGGACTTTCGATCACGTCGATGATTTTGCCGGGCCGCGGGCTCATCACCACGATCTTGGTGGAAAGGTAGACGGCCTCGGGGATCGAGTGCGTGACGAAGCAAATTGTCTTGCCCGTCTTCGCCCAGAGATCTCTGAGTTGCTCGTTCAGATGATCGCGCACGATTTCATCCAACGCGCCGAAGGGCTCGTCCATCAACAGAAGATCGGCGTCAAAGGTGAGCGCCCGCGCAATCGAGGCGCGTTGCTGCATGCCCCCGGAAAGCTGCCAGGGATACTTTCGTCCGAAGTCCGAGAGCCCGACCAGATCGAGCACTTGCGCCACCCGCTCGCGACGATCTGCTTGGGGATAGCCCATGACCTCGAGCGGCAGGCGCACATTGCGCTCGATCGTCCGCCAAGGGTAGAGCCCGGATGCCTGAAAGACATATCCGTAGCTGCGCGCGAGCCGTGCCTGTTCGGGCGACATGCCGTTGACCGTGATCGAACCTCCGGTCGGCTTCTCAAGATCAGCGACCACCCTGAGAAAGGTGGTCTTCCCGCAACCAGATGGTCCGATGAAGCTGACGAAATCTCCCGAGCGCAGCTCCAGACTTACATCCGACAGCGCATGTACCGGTCCGTCATTGGTCTCGAAGACAAGATCGAGGCCCTGCGCCTTGATGACCGATCCGGGTGCGCTGGAGACGTGGTCTGTGTCTGGCTTCACGGCGATGCTCAAGAACTGCGCTGCGCGCCCACTGATCGGTCGATGGGGCCGAGGAACATGCGCAGCACCTTGTCCCGTCCAACGGCCCCGATGAATTCCCCGAAGCCGGAATAGGCAAAGAACAAAATTGCGAGCCAGAGCTGAACCGCCCAAAACCGTGCCCACTCGAAATGGGCGGCTTCTTCTTCGAGACCGGCGGAGAACCCATAGTCGCTGGTGGCTGCCGCAACCAGCTTCTCGATCAGCCGGAAACAGAGGGTCACCACCATGTAGAGCGCAGTCTTCCAGGCGGTGTTCCAGATCAGCGGCTTCTCCGGATAGCGATTGAAAAACGGGAGCTTGTCGGCAACCAGCACGGCCTTGCCGCACACCATGCCCGCCAGGGTCGCCGCCACGTGAACCGACACGTCTGCAGCATGCCCTCTCGACAGCAAGGCGACCGTCAGCGCAATCACATTGAAGCTGATGACGAAGAACACCGTCGGCGGCAGCATGTGCTTGAACTCGCGGACGACGAAGGACTGTGAAGCTGTCATGTGAGTGTTCCTTCGCTGGTCTTGCCATTCATCCATGGGCTCGGCTTGGTTCGGCCAAATCCGCCGCTGGATGAACGTTCCTGGTTTGCGAACGTGTGCCGGAGGACCTGTTGGCCCAAAGGCTCGTGGCTCTCGGTTGTTTCAAGCGCCCCCGAGCGCCACGCCGGCAAAGTCGCCAGACCTTTTTTGCGTCCGATGAACGTCCACCCGAGAAATGGCATCCTGTCAAAGATCGCAATCAGACTCGACGCGTTCATCCGGGTCCGGTCGATCGCAGCTCGGATCGACAAGGTGACACCATCGATTTGGCCGCGACCTTCCGCAAGAGGACGATCCATCGCAAACTACACCCCGCTTGGAATGTTCATTGGATCGCGCTGGACCTTGCGGGGCGCTGTCAGCTCCTTCCAGCGGGCGAGTGCCTGGTTGACTGCGTGGAAGGCCGGACGGGGAACGAACCGTCCCCGGCCAGGGCGCGGCTGAGAGTTCTTGCCATGCTCCCAGATCACCTCGCCGCGACTTAGCGTATACCGCGCCTGAGCCGTCACCTCGATACCTTCGAAGACATTGTAGTCGATGATCGACTTCTGCGTTGTGGCCGAGATCGTCTTCGAGATCTTCGGATCCCACACCACCACATCCGCATCCGCCCCTTCGACGATCGCGCCCTTCTTCGGGTAGACGTTCAGGATCTTCGCGATGTTGGTCGAGGTGCAGGCGACGAACTCGTTGGGGGTCAGGCGGCCTGTCTCGACCCCCTTCGTCCAGAGAACGGGCATCCGGTCCTCGAGCCCGCCAGTCCCGTTCGGGATGGCTGGGAAGCCCGCCAGACCCATGCGCTTCTGTTCGGTCGAGAAGGCGGCATGGTCGGTGGCCACCACCTGGAGCGACCCGGCCGCGAGCCCGGCCCAGAGCCCGTCCTGATGTTCCTTGCCGCGGAAGGGCGGGGACATCACCCGGCGCGCCGCATAGTCCCATTCCTTGTCGAAGTACTCGCTCTCGTCGAGCACCAGATGCTGGACCAAGGGTTCGCCGTAAACCCGCATGCCCTTTTGACGGGCCCGGCGGATGGCTTCATGTGCCTGTTCGCAGGACACGTGCACGATGTAGAGCGGAACGCCCGCCGCATCGGCAATCATGATCGCGCGATTGGCGGCCTCACCTTCGACCTCGGGCGGGCGTGAAAAGGCGTGACCTTCAGGTCCGGTGACGCCCTCGGACATGTACTTTTCCTGCAGCGCCGCGACAACGTCACCGTTCTCGGCATGGACCAGTGGCATGGCGCCCAGCGAGGCGCAACGCTGGAAAGAGGCGAACATCTCGTCGTCCTCGATCATCAGCGCGCCCTTGTAGGCCATGAAGTGCTTGAAGGTGTTGATTCCCCGTTTGACCACCTCGGCCATTTCGGCGTGGATCTGTTCGTTCCAGCCCACGATCGCGCAATGGTAACCAATGTCGACGCAAATCTGGTCCTTCGACTTCTCGTCCCAGGACTTCACCGCGTTCATCAGCGAGCCATCCTCGCCCGGCAAAACGAAATCGACCAGCATGGTCGTGCCGCCCGTTGCCGCAGCCCAGGTGCCGCTCTCGAAGGTCTCGGCGGCGGTGGTGCCCATGAAGGGCATCTCCAAATGCGTGTGCGGGTCGATACCGCCCGGGATGACATAGGCGTCGGAGGCGTCCACCACCTCGTCGCCTGAAAGGTTCTCGCCGATTGCAGCGATGGTCTCGCCCTCGATCAGCACATCGGATTTCCATGTGCGGTCGGCGGTGCAGACGGTGCCGCCCTTGATCACCTTGCTCATCTCATCTCTCCCCGCCGCCCGCGGCGGCTATTGCGTCCGGTCCTCACACTTCCACGAAACCTTGGGATACTCGCGACGAACACAGTTCAGGCCGCATTCCCAGAATGCATCGTCTGCCCAGCCGGCGGCAAGCACGTGTATCACCGCGGTCTTGCGACACGCTGCGAGCGTGGCGAACGCGCCGAGACTGAGCTCGAAGCTCTGCTCGGTCTTCACCGGCCACAGAAAACCCCGCCACGGTTTCTGGGCTGCCGCCAGCGGATCCACCGAGCCCGCGAGGATCACAACCGCCAAGAGCATCTGCAGCAATCTCATCCGGCTCACGTCGCCCGGTCTCTCAGGACGTCAGGTCTTTCAGAACGGGTCAAAGCTGGGATCCTCCATCCTTCTCATCTGGTCAGCCAGCCGAACAGCCGAGCTCATCCAGCGCCCTGCGAGAACCGTTGAGCGTGTAGTCGCTGTAGCGCAGTGTCTCGGAGCCCACCTGCACGTCGCTGCCCTGTTTGAGCGCCGAGATCAGGGTGTCGGATACATCGCTTGCCCCGCCGGCGATGGTGTCGGTGCCCGGGCGCTCACGCAGTTCGGTTTTCTCTGAATGTACGTGATCCAGACCAGAAAAGACGCTAATTTCAAAGGCATCAGAGATCACTGCGGGCTCCGGAGCTGCGCGGTCGATGGCGATCACATGACCGGATGGGCTCGCGGCGTCACATCCGACAAGCAGGGCAAGTCCGCCGCGGCTGCCGATGGCGGCATAGCGCTTGCCGTATCTCACCACCGTCTCCCATGCGCCGGCGCCGACCTCAGGTCCGCGCGGTGCTGGTGGAGTGCGGAAGTCCTTGCAGGCCAGCAAACCGGCACAGGTCACGGCTGCAACACAAGCGCGCACGATCCCCGCCCCTCTATTCGACAATCTGGGCTGTTTCGACCACCGCGTGGAATAGAACGTTTGCGCCTTTTTCGGCCCACTCCGGCGTGATCTCCTCGGCCTCGTTGTGGCTGAGCCCGTCGACGCAGGGGCACATGATCATAGCAGTCGGGGCGACCTTGTTGATCCAGCATGCATCGTGGCCCGCGCCGCTGACGATGTTCCGGTGCGAGTAGCCCAGCCGTTCCGCGGCATCACGAATGGCACCGACGCAGCCATGGTCGAACTCGGGCGGATCGAAGGCGCCGACGATCCTGGATTCAAACGATATCCCGAGAGCTTCACAGATTTTCGGGGCTTCCTCCATCAACCGGGACGTCATCGCCTCGAGCGTCTCGAGCACGTGGCTGCGAAAGTCCACGGTGAAGACAGTGCGGCCCGGGATGATGTTGCGAGAGTTTGGATAGACGTCGATATGTCCGATCGCGCCGACCGCATTGGGCTGCTCAGACATCGCGATTTCATGAACCAGCTCAGTGATTTGAGCGAGGCCTCTGCCGGCGTTTCTGCGCATGTTCATAGGGGTCGAGCCCGTATGGCTCTCCTTGCCGGTGACCGTGCATTCGATCCAGCGCAGTCCCTGCCCGTGGGTGACGACGCCAATATCGACCGCTTCTGCCTCGAGGATCGGCCCCTGCTCGATGTGCAGTTCGAAGAAGGCATGCATCTTGCGTGCGCCGACGTCTTCTTCGCCACGCCAGCCGATGCGCTGCAGTTCATCACCGAACTTCTTTCCCTCTGCATCCGTGAGATTGTACGCCCAGTCCTGGGTGTGCACCCCGGCGAAGACGCCAGAGGCGAGCATCGGCGGCGCATAGCGGGCGCCTTCTTCATTGGTCCAGTTGGTGACGACGATCGGGTGGCGTGTTCTGATGCCGGTCTCGTTGAGAGTGCGGATGATCTCGAGCCCGCCGAGCACCCCCAGGACCCCATCGTATTTGCCACCTGTGGGCTGCGTGTCGAGATGACTGCCCACATAGACCGGCAACGCTTCGGGATCCGTGCCCTCGCGGCGGGCAAACATGTTGCCCATCTGATCCACGCCCGTGGTCAAGCCCTCGGAATCACACCACTTTTTGAAAAGTGCGCGGCCTTTCGCGTCGTCGTCGGTCAGGGTCTGGCGGTTGTTGCCACCGGCAATGCCGGGACCGATTTTCGCCATCTCCATCAAGCTGTCCCAGAGCCTGTTGCCGTTGATGTGCAGGTTTGCGCCGGGAGCGGACATGGGCGGGCCTCTCGCTGTCTTGACCAGATGGTAAATTTGACGCTACCAAGCCCGTGGGTCGGGTCAAGGAAAACCTGAGGCATGCAGGAGCAGACGAAGAAGCCAACCCGTATCCAGTTGGAAAACAGGCAAAAAATCCTGTCAGCGGCGCTGAATGTCTTCGCGCGCGATGGATTTCGCGGTGCGACAGTTGACGCCATCGCAACGGCAGCCGGGATGTCGAAGCCGAACCTGCTATACTACTACCCCAGCAAGGACGGGATTTACCGGACGGTGCTGGAGGGGCTGCTGGACGCCTGGCTGGCGCCGCTGCAGGAGATCGACGCCGACGGCGATCCGGCACGCGAAATCGCCGCCTACATCGAGCGCAAGATCGAGTTGGCGCGAGATTATCCAATGGAATCAAAGCTGTTTGCGAATGAGATGCTGCGGGGCGCGCCGATTCTGAGTGACGTGATCGAAGGGGAACTGAAGGCGCTGGTCGATGAGAAGGCGGCCATCATCAAGGACTGGTCCGCGCAGGGTCGTCTGACATCGATCGACCCCTACCATCTGATCTTCGCGATCTGGGCGGTGACCCAGCACTATGCCGATTTCGATGTACAGGTCAGATCCGTTCTCGGCGATGAGGGCGAGGGCCGGTTCCACGATGCCGCCACCGCGCTGAAACGAATCTTTCTCGACGGTCTCAAACCCCGCTGAACGCCTGCACGGGCCGTGTGATTTCCATGCACAAACCGTATTCAAACGGTTCTTGTCGGGTTTTCCTGTTCTGATGTCGTGAGAGTTTCCCGCGGGCGCGTTCCGGTCGTTCGCGAATATGGCACCAGCGCCCAACGGTGAACGAATTGTTATCATCCTGCTCGATAGGCTCGGTGGCACGTGCTTACAGCTCGAAGCTGATTCCCGCCGCAGATCCCCAGGATACGGAGCCAGGAGAACCCACATGGCCTACCGCGACGACTTCTATATTGCCGCCAACATCGTCGGCTACACCGGGCAGCTCAACAACAACCCCACTGTGTACTTTAGCAAGCAGCTTGCCGACGGTATTCTCTACGGACACATCACCCAGCATCACAACATCGCTGACAACATCGGCCGGGAGAAGCTGAACAGCCACCCGCAGTATGTGATTCAGAACGAGAACCACAACGGCATGCGCGCGGTCGAGAAGCGGGGCAACAACATCTTCCACTACAGCCGGTCGCTTTTCGTGCCGATGGCCGGCCTGAATGCAGGTCAGCAGGCTTTGCTGACCCAGGCAATCGCGAACTTCCAGGACATGAAGAAGTATCACTCGCTTTCGTTCGACGAGATCGTCGCGCGTTACGGCCTGAATGCACCCAACTCCGTCGGCAACCTGGTGACTTACTGGGAGAACATGGCCGGAGAAGTGGTCGGGGTCTAGCGACACCCCGCCCAGACGGCGCACACGCGCCCGCCACCCAGGGGTCGCGGCCTATTCCGCCGCGACCTTCGAGGGGTTGTTCGGGTGTGTCGTCCAGTCGCCGTGCGTCGAGGACACCGGCTGGCCTGTGCGTTTGTCGATGACACCGGGGGCGAGGCGCTCCATCGTGATGCAGGTCTCGACCGGGCAGACATTGACGCAGAGATTGCAGGCCACGCATTCGGCGTCGATCACCTCGAAGACACGGCCCTCGCGCATCGCGATCGCCTGGTGCGAGGTGTCCTCGCAGGCGGCGAAGCAGCGCCCGCACTTGATGCAGAGGTCCTGATCGATGCGCGCCTTGGTCACGTAGTTCAGGTTGAGGTACTGCCAGTCGGTCACGTTCGGCACGGCGCGCCCCGTGACGGCGGACAGATCGGCGTGGCCCTTCTCGTCCATCCACGCCTTCAAGCCCTCGATCATCTCGGTGACGATCCGGAAGCCGTAGGTCATGGCCGCGGTGCAGACCTGCACATTGCCGGCGCCAAGTGCCAGGAACTCGGCCGCGTCGCGCCATGTCGTGACGCCGCCAATGCCCGAGATCGGCAGATCGGCGGTCTCGGGATCGCGGGCGATCTCGGCCACCATGTTGAGGGCGATCGGTTTCACCGCCGGCCCGCAGTAGCCGCCGTGGCTGCCCTTGCCGTCGATCGAGGGTTCGGGCGAAAAATCATCAAGGTTGACCGAGGTGATCGACGAGACCGTGTTGATCAGGCTGACCGCATCGGCGCCGCCCGCATGCGCCGCCCGGGCGGGGTAGCGCACATCCGTGATGTTGGGCGTGAGCTTCACGATCACCGGCATCCGGGTATGGGTCTTGCACCAGCGGGTGACCATCTCGATGTACTCCGGCACCTGGCCGACCGCCGAGCCCATGCCGCGTTCGGACATGCCGTGCGGACAGCCGAAGTTGAGCTCGACCCCGTCGGCTCCGGTCTCCTCGACGCGGGCGAGGATGTCGCGCCAGCAGGGCTCCTCGCAAGGCACCATCAGCGAGACCACCATGGCGCGATCCGGGTAGTCGCGCTTGACCTGCTTGATCTCGCGCAGGTTGATCTCGAGCGGGCGGTCGGTGATCAGCTCGATGTTGTTGAGCCCCAGCAGACGCCGGTCGGCACCATAGACGGCACCGTAGCGCGGACCGTTGACGTTCACGACGGGCGGGCCATCCATCCCGAGGGTCTTCCACACGACCCCGCCCCAGCCGGCATCGAAGGCACGGCGCACATTGTAGGCCTTGTCCGTGGGCGGCGCCGAGGCCAGCCAGAACGGGTTCGGTGATTTGATGCCTACGAAGTCGTTTCGAATGTCGGCCATCAGGACCTCCTAATGTGTCTCTGGGATCGGCTGGAAACCGTCGAGATCGCTCATGGTTCGCCCTCACATCTCGTGGATCACTTCGAAGCCGCCCATGATCATGCGCTTGGCGTCGAAGGGCATGCCGCCGGACATGGCCTCGGCCATGCGGGGATCCGAACGCATGTTCCGGGCTGCCACATCGCGGACTTCCTTGGAGGGCCACCTGATCCAGCCCATGACAACCGTCTCGCCTTCATCGAGCTGGACCGCCTTAGGCAGCGAGGTCACGTCGCCATCCGGCACATGGGTGCCCCAGCACTCGGTGATCGAAAGGGCGCCGTTGTCCTTGTGGATGGCGGCCATGATCGATGACATCGCCTCATAGGCCGCGCGGTTTGCGGTCGGCACGGGGGCGGCGAAGCACTCGACGTAACTCATGGCATTCCTCCTATCCAGGGGTGCGCAGGATCAGCTCGGTCGGCTCGATGCGTCCGGCGCCGATGCTGGAGACCATGTTCGCGACTTTCTCGGCCCGGGTATCGCCCATGAGCAGGTGGATCCCGATCACCGGCGGGCCATCGGCCTCGATCCGCGCGCGTTGTTCGGCAAAGAACCCGAGTGCCGCCTCCCGGCGGCCGCGTGACGCGATCTCGGTGAAGCCCGCGGCCGACGCGCCGGCGCGGTAGTCGTCCAATGTGGCGAGAAAGGACGTCTCTGGTGTTTCGGCCCAGGGCACGGGAAAGTCGATCTCCTCGGGGCCGGTTTTCATCACGTCGTAGACCGCGAATGTCGCGCCCGGCTTGAGGACGCGCGCAGCCTCGGACATCAGCCGGGCCTTGTCGGGCAGGTTCATGCCGACATGGAGCAGCAGGGCCAGATCGAAGCTCTCATCCTCGAACGGCATGTCGAGCGCGCTGCCCTGGCGGAACTGGGTCGAGCGGTCCATCCCGACCATCTGGCTGAGCGCCGTCGCGGTCTCGACGAACTCCGGCGTGAGGTCGAGGCCCGTCACCGTGGCACCTGTCGCGGAGGCAACGAAACGTGGCGTCCCGCCGATCCCCGAGCCGATGTCCAGCACCTGCGTGTCCGGGCCGATGTCGAGCTGCTCGAGAAGCGCGCGCGTGGCCGCGACACCGCCGATGTGGAACTCATCGACGGGTTTCAGGTCTTCGGGGCGGGCGCTGTCGGGATCGACACCGGACGCTTCGAGGGCGCTGCGAATGCGCGCAAGCAATGCGCCGGAGGCGTAGTGTTCTTGAACCTGGGTCTCGAGTGTCATCTGCGGTCTCCGGCGCCCCCGCTGATTCAGGTTGTCAGGGACTCAACGCGCGGTGAATGGATTCGGCGCAGTCACGCCCTTCGGCGACGGCCGTGACGGTAAGATCGTCGCCACCGGCCGCACAGTCTCCCGCGGCCCAGACGCCGGGCAGCGACGTGCGGCCTTCGGCATCCACGGCGATCTTGCTGCCGTGATCGATCTCCAGCGGCATGATGAGCGTCTGGCCGATGGCCAGCAGAATGTGATCGGCGTTCAGGGCCACGGTCTCGTCCGTGGTCTGGAGTCCGGCCGCTGCGGCGCGCGTGTAGGCGAGCTCGATCCCGCTGACACTTTCCTGGCCGAGGATCCTGACCGGGGTGAGGTGCTCGCGAATGGTCACGCCCTTCGAGGCAGCGAGATCCTGTTCCCAGCGACTGGCCGGCATCTCGCCGCGTGAGCGTCGGTAGGCGATTGTCACCGTCTCGGCGCCCAGCAGCTTGGACTGCACGGCGGCGTCGATGGCCGTCATGCCGCCGCCGATGACCACGACATCGCGGCCGATCGGGATCTGCCCGTGCGGCTCCTGGCGCACGCGGGCGATGAAGGCGACCGCGTCTTCCACGCCCGCGAACTGGTGCCCGTCGATGCCGAGCGTGTTCACCCCGTCGAGCCCGATGGCCAGGAGGACCGCGTCGTGCGTCCGCAGCAAGGTGTCGAGGTTCAGATTGCCGCCCAGCCGCTGCCCGGTCTGCAACGTGATGCCGCCGATGCCCATGAGCCAGTCGAGTTCACGCGCGGCGAATTCGGCGACGGTCTTGTAGGCCGCGATGCCGTACTCGTTGAGCCCTCCGCCCTTTGGCCGGGCGTCGTAGAGCGTGACGAGATGGCCGTGCATCGCCAGCCGGTGCGCGCAGGCGAGCCCCGCGGGACCGGCGCCCACGATCCCCACCGTCTTGCCGCTTGCGGGCGCCCGCGTGTAGGGGTGCGCGCGCTCGGCCATCACCGCATCCGTTGCAAAGCGCTGCAAACGGCCGATGAGCACCGGTTCTCCCTCGGCGGTTTCGCGCACGCAGGCCTCCTCGCAGAGCGTCTCGGTCGGGCAGACCCGGGCGCACATGCCGCCCAGGATGTTCTGGTCGAGGATGGTGATGCCGGCCGCCTTCGGCTGACCTGCGGCGATCTGGCGGATGAACATCGGGATGTCGATGTCCGTCGGGCAGGCCGTGACACAGGGTGCGTCATGGCAGAAGTAACAGCGGTCGGCTGCCACCAGGGCTTCGTGCGCCGACAGCGGTGCGTGCAGGTCCGCGAAGTTCTCGGCAAGTTGGTCGGCCGACAATCGACCGGCGGCGAGCGGCATGGGAGCCTCATCGTTGGTCGTAGACAGAGGCTCAGTCTCGTCCGATTCAAAAATTTTATCAATTGGAAAAATTTTACATGTTTCGGGCGGTGACGGCCTCGTTGCGCTAAGGTTCAGAGGCGCGGCAAACCGGGACCCACTCGTGCTCGAGATCACCGACCTGAGGACCACGCTGATCGGACCGGTGTCGTTGAGCATCGGTGCGGGCGAGATCGTGGCTGTGATGGGGGCCTCGGGCGCGGGCAAATCGCTGCTCTTGCGGGCGATTGTCGATCTCGACCCAAACGAGGGGCGGGTGCGCCTTGGCGACACGCAGCGTGAGCGGGTACCTGCGGACCGGTGGCGGCGTCTGGTTGCGATGGTGCCCGCCGAAAGCGGCTGGTGGGCCGATCGCGTCGGGGAGCACTTCCGCGCCGGGGACACCCCGAGGCCGGTGCTCGAGGCTATGGGCCTGCCCGAAGCGCTGGACTGGGAGGTGGCGCGCCTCTCGTCGGGGGAACGCCACCGCATTGCCATCGTGCGGGCGCTCTGTGGCGCCCCCGGGGCGCTGCTGCTCGACGAGCCAACCGCCGCATTGGACGACGCGGCGACCGCGGCGGTCGAGGCGCTGATCCGGGCCGAGGCCGAACGGGGCGCCTGCGTTCTGCTGGTCACCCACGACCGCGCGCAGGCCGAACGGCTGGCGCAGCGCCGGTTCCATCTGGCTGCGGGCAGGCTCCAAGCCGAGGGCGAGGGCGTGGCATGAGCGGCTACATCCCGCTCTCGGCCGGGGACCTGATCCTGGCGTCGCTGTTTCTGGTGCTGAACGCCGGATGTTCGATTGTCCTGCGCCTCGGGTTGGCCCGCCAGCTTGCCGTTGCCGCGGTGCGCATGGTGGTTCAGCTCCTGATGGTGGGGCTGTTGCTGAAGGCGGTATTCGATGCCGGATCGCCCTGGATCACGGCGCTGGTGGCGGCGGCGATGGTGGCGTTTGCCGGGCGCGAAATCTGGGCGCGGCAGGAACGGCGCTTGAAGGGGCTCTGGGGTGTGACGCTCGGGGCCACGGCGATGATGCTGGCCGGGACGCTCGTGACGGTGGTGGCGCTGACGAGCCAGATCCAGCCCGCGCCCTGGTGGTCGCCCCAGTTCGCGCTGCCGCTGTTCGGGATGATCCTCGGCAACACGATGACCGGTGTGAGCCTCGGGCTCGACACCCTGCACACGGTGCTCGATCGTGAGCGACGCGCCATCGAGGCACAGCTCCTGCTGGGGTACCCGCGCAGGACGGCCTTGCTGCCAGCGCTGCGCCGTGCCCTCAGAAGCGGCTTCACGCCGATCATCAACTCGATGGCGGCAACCGGGGTGGTCTCGCTCCCGGGAATGATGACGGGGCAAATTCTCTCGGGCGTCGATCCGCAGGAGGCGGTGAAGTACCAGCTCCTGATCATGTTCCTGATCGCCGGGGCCACCGGTCTGGGCGTGCTCGGTGCGGTGCTGGCGAGCGCATGGCGGCTCACTGATCATCGCCACAGGCTGCGCCTCGACCGTCTTGGCGACGCCGTGCCCTGACCCCGCCCTTGCCAATCGCTGCCGGTTTGGCTAACTCGGGGTTGACCGTTGGGGTGCCAAGTGGCTGAGAGGCGTGCCGCCATGGGCGGGGCCAACCCATCGAACCTGATCCGGATCATGCCGGCGAAGGGAACGGGATCGCAGCCGAGATGCTGAAGATGCGCCGCCCTCCGCCGAATGGAAGGGAGAGCCGCGTGGCCGAAGGACCGACATCGCATCAGCGCACCGTTCCGGTGGCGCTGACCATTGCCGGCTCGGACAGCGGCGGCGGTGCCGGCGTGCAGGCGGACCTGAAGACGTTCTCGGCGCTCGGCGTCTACGGGGCCAGCGTGATCACTGCCCTCACCGCCCAGAACACCCGTGCGGTAACGGCGGTGCACGAAGCGCCGCCCGAGATCGTGACCGCCCAGATCGACGCCGTGTTCGACGATCTGCCCGTTGGTGCGGTGAAGATCGGCATGCTGTCCTCGGTCGCGATCATCGATGCGGTGGCAGGTGCGCTTGACGAGGTCGTGGCGCCCGTGGTGCTCGATCCCGTGATGATCGCCAAATCCGGGGATGCGCTGCTCGCCGATGCAGCGGTGGACCGTCTGAGAGAACTGGTGCGTCTGGTCGATGTCGTGACCCCCAACCTGCCGGAGGCGGCGCGCCTGCTGGAGACAGCTCCGGCCACGTCGCCGGGCGATGCCGAGGCGCAGGCGCGCGCGTTGCTGGCGCTCGGTGCGGGGGCGGTGCTCCTGAAGGGCGGTCACGCCGATGGACCGGTCTGCACCGATCTCCTGTTGACGGGCGACGGCATGCTCCGCTTCGAAGCGCCGCGTCAGGTGACGCGCAACACCCATGGCACGGGCTGCACCTACGCTGCCGCGATCGCTGCGGGACTGGCATGCGGGCTCGCGCTGCCCGAGGCGGTCGGGCGCGCGCACGGCTATCTCCAGGGCGCGATCAAGGCGGCCGACGGGCTCGGCATCGGGTCCGGGCATGGCCCGGTGCATCACTTCCATGCGATGTGGGCGCAATGACGCGCTCGGTGGTCATCGGTGCCGGAGTTGCCGGGCTCACGCTGGCGACAGAGCTGGTCGAGGCGGGCCATTCGGTCACCGTCATCGACCGCTCGGAGGAGCTGGGCCCGGCGCAGTGCTCATGGTGGGCGGGCGGCATGCTTGCCCCCTGGTGCGAACGCGAGAGTGCCGAGCCTGCAGTGGTGGATCTGGGCGCATCGGCGGCCGCGTGGTGGGCCGCGCGCGTGCCCGGTGTCGAGCGGCGCGGCACGCTGGTCGTCGCACCCGCGCGCGACCGCGCCGAGCTTGACCGCTTTGCCCGGCGCACCGAGGCGCATCGAAAACTCGACGCCGATGAGCTGTCGGAGCTCGAGCCCGATCTTGCAGGGCGGTTCCGGACGGGCCTCTATTTCGACGCCGAGGCGCATCTCGATCCGCGCCGGGCACTGGCTTCGCTGGCTTCGCGGGTAACAGAGCGGGGCGCGGCACTGCAGTTCGGCACCGAACGCGTGCCGGATGCCGACATCGTGTTCGACTGCCGTGGGCTTGCCGCGCGGGCGCTGTTGCCGGGCTTGCGCGGCGTGAAGGGCGAGATGCTCCTGGTGCGCGCGCCGGACATCGGCCTGTCGCGCCCGGTGCGCCTGCTGCACCCGCGCCACCCGCTCTACATTGTGCCCCGCGGGGACGGGGTCTTCATGCTCGGGGCCACGATGGTGGAGTCCGATGACCGGACGCGGATCACCGCGCGCTCGATGCTCGAGCTGCTGGGGGCCGCCTATGCCCTGCATCCGGCATTCGCCGAGGCCGAGATCCTCGAGACCGGTGTCGATGTCCGGCCCGCCTTCCCCGACAACCTGCCGGATGTGCGCGTTGCGGGCGGCCGCATCTGCATCAACGGTCTCTTCCGGCACGGCTTCCTGCTTGCCCCCGCCATGGCACGCCGGGCGGTCGAGATGGCGCAGCAGCCGGTGGAGCGCTCGGCATGAAGATCCGTCTCAACGGGACCGAAACCGAGATCGCGTCGCGACGCCTTGACCAGGCGCTCGACGAGCTTGGCTACGGTGGTGCGCTGGTCGCCACTGCGGTGAACGGCGATTTCGTGCCCAAGGATGCGCGGTCGTGCACGCAGCTCGATGAAGCGGATCGCCTGGAAGTTGTCGCACCGCTGAAGGGGGGATGATGGTCCGCTTCTATGACGTCGAGGTCGAAAGCCGGCTGATGCTGGGCACCGCACTCTATCCCTCGCCGCACGTCATGGCAGAGGCGGTGCGGGCGTCGGGCACCGACATCGTGACCGTCTCGCTCCGGCGCGAATCCGCCGACGCCCGGGCCGGGCAGGCGTTCTGGCAGATCGTTCGCGATCTCGGCGTGCGCGTCCTGCCCAACACCGCCGGGTGCCACACGGTCAAGGAGGCCGTCACCACCGCGCAGATGGCGCGCGAGGTCTTCGCCACCCCCTGGATCAAGCTCGAGGTGATCGGCGAGGAGGACACGCTGCAGCCTGACCTGTTCGGTCTGGTCGAGGCGGCACGGGTTCTTGCCGATGACGGCTTCGAGGTCTTTCCCTACACCACCGAGGATCTGGTCGCTGCGGAGCGCCTGATCGAGGCGGGGTGCAAGGTCCTGATGCCGTGGGGCGCCCCGATCGGCTCGGGGTTGGGACTGACGAACCGCCAGGGTCTCGAACGCCTGCGGGGACACTTCCCCGATGTGCCGCTTGTCGTCGATGCGGGCATCGGCCTGCCCAGCCATGCCGCCGCGGCGATGGAGATGGGCTATGATGCGGTGCTTCTGAACACCGCAGTCGCCAAGGCGGGCGATCCTGCCCTGATGGCGGCGGCGATGCGGGATGCGGTGGTCGCGGGTCGCGCGGCCTATGAGGCGGACCCGATGACACCCAGGGACATGGCAAGCCCGTCCACGCCCGTGATGGGCAAGGCGTTTCTCTCATGAGCCTCGACCGGTTCTACCCGATCTGGGATTCCGCCGAGTGGTTTCGCACGCTGCTGCCGCTCGGCGTCAAGCTGGTGCAGTTGCGGATCAAGAACCTGTCGGGGCCGGCGCTGGATGCGGAGATCGAGGCGGTGCGGGATCTCTGTGCCGCGCATGATGCGCAGCTCATCCTCAACGACTACTGGCGCGAAGCGATCGATCTTGGCTGCGACTATGTGCACCTCGGCCAGGAAGACCTCGATGACGCCGATGTGCCCGCGATCCGGCGCGCCGGGATCCGGCTTGGCATCTCGACGCACGATCATGCCGAGCTTGACCGCGCGCTGTCGCTCTCGCCGGACTATGTGGCGTTGGGCCCGATCTACCCCACCATCCTGAAGAAGATGCGGTGGCAGGAGCAGGGGCTGGACCGTCTGGCCGAGTGGCGCCGGCTGGTGGGTGACATTCCCCTGGTGGCGATCGGCGGCTTCACGGTCGAGCGCGCCGCCGGTGCCTTTGCAGCGGGTGCCGACGTCGTCTCGGTGGTCACGGACATCACGCGCAATGCGGATCCCGAGGGCCGCACGCAGGCGTGGATTGCGGCAACCCGAGGCGGCCGCGGCCCCTGAGGCGCATGATGCGCCTACAGGAGCGGAAGACTCCAAGTATTAAAATTTCTGTCATGTTGCTTGTTCTCAACAGAACTTCTGCCGTCAGTTTAGGGCAAGGAAACGCCAACAACTAACGCGCGAAAAGCGTAAATATTGGGCAGTTTTAGCTCACATTTTCGTCAAAATCAGGCGTATGGTCCCGCCAGCACGGACTGGATTCGGGGTCTCGCGCCCTGGTGCATCGGGACGTGCCGTCCATCGCAGTTGTCGATGGGGCGTGTTGTGTACGGCGTCGAGTGAGGAGTTTTGTATGTCGTATCATTGGAAGAGTGGCTGGGCCTCGAAGTGGGGCTTTGCCTCGAAGCTCAAAGCTTCTGCTTGGTCCAAGAAGAAAGCCCACTGGTCGCGAGACGACGACGGTGGTCACAAGAAATCCTGGAGCTGGTCGCGCGACTGCGACGACGATGGCGGGCGGAAAAAGTTCGGCTGGTCGCATGATCGCGACGGATACAGCAAGAAGGCCCACTGGGGCTGGAAGAAGAAAAAGAAGAAGAAAGAGTGCGAAGACGAGTGCGAAGAGACCGTCGTTGATTTCGAGAACTTCAAGGCGGGCGACGTCGTCTCGACCATCCAGACCGGTATTGCCGGACTGACGATTGCGGTCAGCGGCCTGAACGGCGAACGTCCGGAGGTCAACGCCGCGACGATCTTCGATACCGACAATCCCACCGGCGGCGATGTCGACCTGACGGGTACGGGCAACGTGCTGATCATCAACGACGGCGATCCGGGTGACGTTGCGCCCGACGACGAGGAGAACGGCGGTCAGCTGAACTTCACCTTCTCGGATGAAGTGAACCTCACCTCGATCAACATCGTCGACACTGAAGAGGGCGGCCAGATCGAGGCCTTCGCCGACGGTGTCAGCCTGGGCATGATCGACATTCCCGAGGTTGCCAACGGCGAAATCCAGACCGTCGATCTCAGCATGTTCGACAATGTCGACGAGCTGCGCGTGACCCTCGACGGATCGGGCGCCATCGACGATCTCGCTCTCGAAGCGTGCCCGGACAAGCCGGCGCCCAAATGCTGGCCGGCCTCGAAGGTGCTGAAGTGCCTGAAGCAGAAGATCAAGACCTGTGACAAGAAGTGCAAGGAAGTCACCATCGACTTCGAGGATCTGGACGCAGGCGACACCGTCTCGTCGATCAACACCGGTGTCCGCGGGCTGACCATCGACGTGACCGGCGAGAATGCCGAGTTCGCCATCGCCAACTCGGCGATGATCTTCGACACCGACAATCCGACCGGCGGTGACACCGATCTGACCGGTGGCGGCAATGTGCTGATCATCGCCGATGACGGTCCGGGCACGACGCCGGATGACGAGGAGAACGGTGGCACGCTGATCTTCAACTTCTCTCGTGATGTGAACCTCGATTCCCTCGAGCTTCTCGACACCGAGGAAGGCGGCGAGATCGAAGTCTTCGACAATGGCGCGCTGATCGGTTCGGTCGACATCCCGGAGATCGGCAATGCCGAGACCCAGACCATCGATCTCAGCGCTTTCGACAGCGTCGATGAGCTGCGTGTGACGTTTGACGGATCGGGCGCGCTGGATGACCTCGAGCTCCAGGTCTGCCGCGATCACTGCAGCTGGTACTGCTGATCCCGAGACGTGACCGCCGGCATGCTCGCGTGCCGGCGGTCTGTCGTCCCACCTACCACAAGAGCCGCGGCACGCCGCGGCTCTTCGCGTTTTCAGGGGGTTAGCCGGGGCGTCTGTTGGCCGATCGCGATCTCTGGTGCGGACGCTGTGTCCGCATGCGTCAGCAATCTGCCCGCGGAGCGGGATCCGCCCTCGACATTTCACCCTGATTCGCTGTATGCACCCCCGGCATTGAGGAGACGAACATGATGAGGCTCACCCGCTACCTGTCGAGCTGACGCGACTCCAGCGTCACCTGCGACCCCCGCGCCCCGCCAGAGGCTGGCGCGACTGTGGTGTGAACCCTTCGTCTTCCTGATCTCCCGGATGTCATCATGTTTCGTTATTTTGAGAATCTTGTCGACCCGTTCGGCTCCGTGCCCGTTGGGGCGCCGCCGCAGAGCCTTTGGCGCTATTACCGCAGCCAGCTCGCAGCGATGCGCCGCTGGATCCCGTGGATCGCCGTCACCGGCATGCTCGCGGCGATCATCGAGAGCGGCCTGATCTTCTATTCCGGCCGTCTGGTCGACCTGATGACCGAGGCAGGTGTCGAGGCGTTCTGGGCGCAGCACGGCGTCGAGGTGGTTCTGGCCGCGCTGTTCATCCTGTTCGTCCGACCAATGGCCATCGGCATCAACCACCTGTTCCTCGAGCAGACCCTCGCCAGCAACATGCAGGAGCAGGTCAGATGGCGGGCGCATCGCCACCTGCTGGGCCAGTCGGTGGGGTTTTTCCAGTCCGACTATGCGGGACGGCTCTCGAACCGTGTGATGCAGCTCGGTCCGGCGGTCGAGGATTCGAGCTACATGGCGTTCGAGGGGCTCTGGTACGCCGCCACCTATGCGCTGGGCGCGACGATCGTGCTGGCGCAGATCGACGTGCGCCTGGCGATCCCGCTGGTGATCTGGCTCGGCATCTACGTGCTCTATGTGCGCAGCATTGCCGTGCGCGTGGCCTCGGCGTCCGAGAAGTGGTCGGATGCGCGTTCCATGGTCACGGGCCGGGTCGTCGATGCCTATGCCAACATCGAGACGGTCAAGCTCTTTGCGCAGGATGGCCGCGAGGAGGCCTATGTGCTGAGTGCCATGCGCCGACTGCGCCTGCGCTTTCAGCGGTTCCTGCGCCTGATGACCGAGCTGTCGCTGGGACTGACCGCGATCAATGGCTTGCTGATCATCGGCGTTCTGACGCCCGCGATCTGGCTTTGGCAGCACGGCATCGTCTCGATCGGCGAGGTCGCGGCGGCTTCTGCGCTCACCATCCGGCTGAACGGCATGAGCGGCTGGATCATGTGGGTGACGATCCGCCTGTTCGAGCACTTCGGCGTGATCCGCGAGGGTCTGCGTTCGGTCTCGGTCGAACACACCGTCGTCGACGACCCCGAAGCCACGCGGCTTGGTGTCACCGACGCTGCCATCCGGTTCGAGGGATTGACCCATCACTACGGCAAGGGCTCGGGCGGGCTGGACAACGTGACGCTGGAGGTCGCCGGTGGCGAGCGGGTGGGGCTGGTCGGGCGTTCGGGGGCGGGCAAATCGTCCCTCGTGAACCTGCTGCTCCGGTTCCGCGACACCGAACAGGGGCGCATCCTGATCGACGGCCAGGACATCGCCAAGGTCACGCAGGACAGCCTGCGCGGCGCGATTGGCATGGTCACCCAGGACAGCTCTCTGCTGCACCGCTCGATCAGGGCCAACATTCTCTACGGTCGCCCCGATGCCACCGAGGCCGAGATGATTGCGGCGGCCGAGCGGGCCGAGGCGCACGAGTTCATCCAGGACTTGCGGGATCCGCATGGCCGGCGGGGCTATGACGCTCAGGTGGGCGAACGCGGGGTCAAGCTCTCGGGCGGGCAACGCCAGCGGATCGCGCTGGCGCGTGTGATCCTCAAGAACGCACCGATCCTGGTGCTGGACGAGGCGACGTCGGCGCTCGATTCGGAGGTCGAGGCGGCGATCCAGTCGACGCTCTATGATGTGATGGAGGGCAAGACGGTGATGGCCATCGCGCACCGGCTCAGCACCATCAGCCGGATGGACCGGATCATCGTCCTCGACGAGGGCCGGGTCGTGGAGCAGGGCACCCACACCGAACTGCTGGCGCGCGACGGGCTCTACGCGAGCTTCTGGCACAGGCAGTCCGGCGGGATGATCGGCATCGAGGCGGCAGAGTAGGCCCCGGTCAGGCCTCGCAAATGTCCGCGAGGCTGTCCGCAAGCCACGTCCAGTCTCGGGCGGCGCTGTCGTTCAGGGCGAGATAGGCGGGGCGCTCGAACTCGGGCGCCCCCGGCACGCAGAAGAGCCTGCCAGACGCCACGAGCGGTGCGGCGATCCGCTCCGGCAGATAGGCCCGGCCGCCATGGGTCAGGATGTGCTCGAGACCCAGAACCGCAGAGCCGAAGCTGAGCCGGGCGGAGACCGCGTCGGCGAATGTTGCCGCGTGCTGGCGACCGAAATCCTCGCCCGCCTCGACGAAGATATAGCCGGGGTCAAACCCGGCGGGTGCATCGGGATCGGTCGACACCAGGATCAGCCGGTCCGTCGGCAGCGACTGCACCGACTGGCGGGCCCGTGCCATGGGCCAGTAGGTCAGCGAAATGTCCGTGAGCCCGCTGGAAAGCCACGCGGCCAGTTCGGTCTGCCCGCCATGCCAGACCGACAGCGCGACATCGGGCTGGTTCACGCGGATGTTCTCGAACAGCCGGCGACCGAGCGCAGGCCATAGATCCGCATGACAGCCGATGTTGCAGACAGTGCGGATCGAGGTCGGCAGCGCCGTCTCCTGGCGGGCCTGCTGCCAGAGCTCGAGCATCGTCTCGGCATAGCGCTTCAGGCGCTGGCCCGAGCCCGTCGGCGTAACCCCCGATTTGTGCCGGTTGATCAGCGTCTGTCCGAGCTCGTCCTCGAGGGCGCGCAGCCGGGCGGTAACGGTGGATTGCGTGACGTGCAGCCGTTCGGAGGCCCGCACAAGGCTGCCGGCGTCGAGGATCGTGAGGAAGGTTTGCAGCGCTGCGAGGTTCATGACTGAAAATTCGGTTTTGGCGAATATATCATGCAGAAATATTCGATTTTATGAAGCAGCGATTCTGCCTACCCTGCCGAGGCATTTCAGGGGGACAGGATGAAGTTTCATCTCGCCGTAAATCTCGAGCGCATGGATCCCGCCACCGACATGGCCGCGGTGCGCGATCACACGCTTGCCATGGTGCGTCTGGCAGATGATGCGGGTTTCGAAGTCGCCTGGGCGGCCGAGCATCACGCCTTGGAGATGACGATTGCGCCCAACCCGTTCCAGATTCTCACCTGGTGGGCCGGTGCAACATCGCGGATCCGTCTCGGATGCGCTGTGGCGAATGCGGCGTATTGGCACCCGATCAACCTTGCGGGGGAGGCGGCGCTCCTGGATCTGATTTCGGGAGGCCGGCTCGAGCTTGGTCTCGGGTCCGGCGCCTATCAGCGCGAATTCGACCGCATGCGCCCGGGCGTCGATCAAAAGGATGGCTGGCGCTACATGCAGGAGATGCTGCCGCTCGTCCGCGCCCTCTGGCAGGGCGATGTGGAACATGACGGAACCCATTGGCAGTTCCCGAAGGCGACCTCCTGCCCGAAGCCCGTGCAGGCCGAGGTGCCGTTCTGGGTCGCGGCCCGTTCGCCGGTCACCTTCGACTATGCGGTGGCAAACGATTGCCACGTGATGAGCTGGCCGCTGACAATGCCGTTCGCCGAAGCCGAGAAATACCGCGCACAACTGGACGACGCGGCGGCGAAGAGCGGCGCGCCCTACACTGGTCGGTTCGCCATGATGCGCCATGCGGCGGTCTATGATGACGATGACGGTCGGGCCGAAGCACTTTCGGCCGTGCGCAACGTGCTCGGCCAGTTCGGCAACCTGATGATGAAGAAGGGCGACGTCGTGAACGGGTTTCCCGAACGGGTGCCGCTGGAGGAACTCGATGGCAATGTCCGTGTCGAGCCCGGGATGCTCGAGGAGAACCTCTTGTTCGGCACGCCCGACGTGGTGGTCGAGAAACTCAGGCGCTACGAAGCGTTGGGGGTCGATGCGTTCATCTACTATGCCTCGATGGGGCTGGGGATGGAGGCGCAGAAGCGGTCGCTGCGGCTGTTCATCGAGCGCGTTATGCCCGCCTTCTCGGCATGAAGCGCGCGCCTGACGGGACCGCCTACGAGGTGCACGGACCGGAGGGCGCCCCGGCGGTTGTGCTGATCCACGGCCTCGGGTTGTGCCGCGGGCTTTGGGCGGCGCATCTGCCGGCATTGGCCGCGACCCACAGGGTACTGACCTACGATCTCTATGGCCATGGCGAGAGCGCGCCTGCGCCGGCCACGGCCTGTCTGGCCCTCTATGCCGGTCAGATCGTCCGGCTCATGGACGAGGTCGGGCTGGACCGTGCCGCGATCGTCGGGTTCTCGATCGGTGGCATGATCAACCGGCGACTTGTCATGGATCATGGTGACCGGGTCGCGGCGCTGGCCATTCTGAACTCGCCGCATGACCGGGGGCCGGAGGCGCAGGAGGCCGTCGAAGCGCGCGCAGCCACGGTGCGCAACGACGGCGCGATGGCGACCCTTGACGCCGCACTCGAGCGCTGGTTCACACCCGAGTTCCGGACCGCCCGTCCGGACGTGATGCAACAGGTGCGGGACTGGCGGGCAAGCGTAGAGCCCGAGAGCTATGCCCAGGCCGCCTGGGTTCTGGCGCATGGCGTGCGGGAGCTTGTGCGCCCGGAGCCGCCCATAGTCGTGCCGGCGCTGGTTCTGACCTGCGAGCATGACAGCGGCAGCACCCCTGCAATGAGCCGTGCCATCGCCGCCGAGATTGCCGGTGCCGAGATACACATCGTACCGCGCCTGCAGCATCTCGGGCTGATGGAGGCCCCAGAGCTCTTCACCGGGCCGGTGCTTGACTTCCTTGCCCGGGTGCAGCGCCCGCGCTGATCAGCGGGCCATCGCCGCGCGGTTCCACGCCGCGTAGTCCGGCGAGCCTTCCACTCTCAGCTCGCCGCCATAGCCGTACTCGACCATGTGAACGGTCACGGATGGGCCGTCGATCAGGATCACCGCATAGGCCTCCGGCAGATCGGACGCCGTCAGGAGATCACGCTCGCCGAAGCTCATCCAGCCTGCATGGTTGGTGCCGCGCGGCGCGCTGAGCGGGATGCCGTGGAAGGACCCCGAAATCGGCACGTGGCAATGGCCGAAGAAGATGTGGCGCACCTTTTCGCGGTGCGCGCCGAGCACGCGCCCGAGGCGATCCGCGTCGAGCAGCATGATCATGTCGACCGGTGCCACATGCGTCGGCACGGGGTTGTGGTGCAGGAAAATCCAGACGGGATCCGGCGCATGGGTCAGCTGCCGGTCGAGCCACGTGGCCCGGGTCTCGCAGAAGTGGCCTGCATGGGTGTCCGGTCCCCAGCTGTCCAGCATCAGCGCCGTCCCCTCGGACAGCGGCACGGCCCGCTGGACGAAGCCGTTCTCGTCAGCGAGGTAGGGAAATACCTCGAGGAACGTCGCCCGGTCGTCGTGATTGCCGATGCAGAGGTGCACCGGAACCGGACATTGCGTCAGGCGGTCGCGCAGGCGGGTGTAGTCCGCCGCATCGCCCCAGTCCGAGAGATCGCCTGTGATGATCAGCGCCTCGGCATCCGGGTGGTTGGTGAGCGCATGCGACAGCGCACGCTCGAAGTTGGCGTTCGGATCGCGCCCGCCAATGGTCTGGCCCGGCGTGGTCAGGTGAATATCGGTGAGCTGGATGAGCTTCATGACGACTTGAAAAAGCGGCAGGGTGCGCGCCCGCACCCTGCCTGGGAGGATCAGCTGTCAGGCAGCAGGTCTTTGACCTCGTCGGTCATTTCTTCCTGCAGTTCCTGCATGTCGTCGTACTCACCGGTCACGATACCCTCGATGCCGTCGTAGATCACCTGCGTGATCGCGAGGCCGTTGTCCCCGGGATAGGCCTGCCAGTCGCGCAGCAGCGGCAGCTGGCGAACGGCGGTCTCCTTGTTCGGGTTCTCGGTGTAGAAGTCCGCCAGGATGATCTCGTTGGCGGCCTTGTTCGGCGGCATGTAGCCGGTTGTGCGCGCAACGTCCGCGGCACCTTCGCCCGAGGTGATGAACTTCAGCCATTTCCAGGCTGCGTCCAGTTCCGCGGGATCTTCCGATGTCGAGACCATCATGGCCGAGTTGCCGCCCGCCGGCAGACCCTTCGGACCGTCGGGGAGCAGTCCCGGAAACTCGTTGGTCATGAGCTGGAACTCACCCTGGGCGCGCTCGACGGCCCCCAGAGCCGAGGTCGACCAGAACATCATGCCGATCTCGCCGGCGGCAAACGATGCCAGAGCGCCCTTCCACTCGAGGTTCTGCATCTCGCAGCCACGGAAGATTTTCTTCATGGTCTCAAGCGCGGTCAGGGCTTGCGGGCTGTCGATCAGGACGCTCGCCTTGTCGACGGTTGCCTGATCCTGCGACCACATCAGCGCCTGCAGGAACCAGTTGCCTGTGATGTTCCAGCCCCAGAAGATCGGGTTCTTCACGCCACCTTCGCGGAGCTTGACGCATGTTGCCACGACCTCGTCCCAGGTCTTGGGCAGCTGGCTTTGCTCGGTGATCCCCGCCTGAGCCATCAGGTCCATGTTGTAGTAGCCCACCGGGAGCGAGACCGAGAACGGCAGACCGTGCACTTCTCCATTGAAGGTGCCGAGGTCCAGCATCGCCTGGTGATAGCCGTCCTTGGCGAAATCGGCCTCGTTGGCGATGAACGGCTCGAGCGACTTGGCGATGCCCTTCTCGACCAGCGGCTGCTGGCGGTTCAGACCCTGCATGGTCACGTCGGGCAGGTTGCCGGCAACGGCCTCGCGCAGGATCGTGTTGGTGCCGTCTTCATAGGACTCGTATGCGGCGCGCATCTTGATTTCGATGCCCGGGTTCTCGGCGTAGAACTTCGGCAGGATCTTTTCGTAGGTCACGTCGAAGAGGTGGCTGTAGGGATAGGCGAACTCGACGACGATCTTGTCTTCGGCTGCCGCCTGTCCCGCCAGCGCGGCCAGGACCGCGGCTGTGGCCAACATGCGTTTCATGGGATACTCCTTCTCCCTGTCAGGGCGGAGCGGGGTGAGATGCCAATCCTGTCCCCGGCCGCCGGTTGTGTCCCGCTTTGGCGGGCGCTCTGTCGGGGGCCGCGTTCACGCGCGGCCCTCATCGTTTCAGTCCGGTCACTTCATGCCGGTCAGCGTGATCCCCTCGATGAAGCGGCGCTGGGCCAGCAGGAAGGCCACGATCAGCGGCACCACGATCACCGTCGCGGTCGCCATCATCGGCCCGAAGAACGAGCCGTCGGCATCGCCCTTGAACTCGCGCAGGCCCAGTGGCGGTGTGAACAGCTCGCGATTGCCCGTGACCACGATGCGCGGCCAGAAATAGTCGTTCCAGTGCGCGACCACCGAGAAGATCGCAAACGCCAGAAGGGCGGGGATCGCCGTCGGCAGCATCACTTTCCAGATGATTCCGAATTCGGACATGCCGTCCATGCGGGCCGCGTCGATCAGGTCGTCCGGCACCGTCATGAAGAACTGGCGCATGAGGAATATCCCGAAGACCGATATGGTCCATGGGATGATCAACGCGGCATAGGTGTTCGTCAGCCCGAATTTGGAGAGCATGATGTAGAGCGGCAGCGCGATCGCGTGGACCGGGATCAGCAGGCAGAACAGCACCATCGTGAAGACCGCCTCGCGGCCGCGCCAGCGCAGCTTTGCCAGCGCATAGGCGCAGGGCAGGGCGACCAGCACCTGGATGAAGAAGATCGAGGCGGTCACGATCACGCCGTTCAGCAGATAGCGCAGCAAAGGCGCCTCCGAGAACGCCATGGTGTAGTTGAACACGACGGGCCGCATCGAGCAGTCGGCCTCGATCTGCTCCATCATCAGGCTTTTGATCTCGCGCTCGGTCTTGCCCGGGAAGTCCGGGCGCGCGGCCTCGATGGCTGTCCGGTCGGGCTCTGCACGTTTGGCGCAACGCTCGTTGACCATCATCTCCTGTGAGCCGAAGAACCCGCCGACATTGCGTTCGATTTCGTTCGGCGCCTTCAGCGAGTAGCTCAGCATCACGTAGAAGGGCAGGATCACAATGATCGCGCCCACGATCAGCACCGCGTGCTTGAGCGCCTCGGACCAGGACCAGCTGAGGCGCGAGGTGTCCGTCACCCGCTCCGGCCGTGAGGCGCCCATGTCGACGGATGCGCTCATGAGTAGTGCACCCTTCTTTCAACCAGCCAGCGTTGGGTCAGGGTCAGCGCCAGCACGAAGACGAGGAAAATCATCGTCACGGCCGAGCCGAGCCCGATCAGGTTCTGCTGGATGCCCTTCTCGAAGATCGCGAACATCATCACGTAGACGGACTTCGACGGGCCGCCGCCCTGCGGGTAGAATGCCTCGACCGTGTCGAAGACCTGGAACGAGCGGATGCAGGTGATGGTCACGACGAAGACGGTGGTGGGTCCCAGCATCGGCCAGGTGACCAGGCGAAAGCGCTCCCATCCCGACTTGGCGCCGTCCATTTCGGCGGCGTGGTAAAGCTCGCGCGGCACGCTCGTCAGTCCGGCCAGATAGAGCACCATGTTGAAGCCGAAGCCCTGCCAGACGCCGATGAAGGCCACGGTCCAGATCGCGTACTCCTTGTCGCCGAGCCAGAGCGGGAAGGTGCGCTCACAGCCGTTGCGGAAGAACTCCAGGCTCTCGAGCCAGGTCCCGCACCCCAGTGCGAGCGTGCTGTTCACGATCCCCACCGACGGGTGGAGCGCGAATTCCCAGACGATTGCCATGGCCAGCAGTGCAGCCATCACCGGCAGGAAGTAGATGGTCTTGTAGACATCCCCGAAGCGGGTCACCGAGTTGATCAGCAGCGCCGCGCCCAGTCCCAGGCCGACGGCGAGCGGCACGACCACCAGCACGTAAGTGAATGTTGCCGTGAACATCTTTTGGAAGGAAGAGCGCGAGACGATCCGGTCGTAATTCTTCAGCTCGACCCAGTTGAAGCTCTCACCGCCCAGCGAATAGTCGGTAAAGCTGAGGGTCGCGGCGATCACGATGGGCAGAATCAGGATCAGCACCATCAGCGTGATGGCCGGCGCGACGAACCAGATATGGACGTTTGACTTGCGCATTCAGGCGACGGCCGCTTCGGGGAGCTGCTCGGAGCCGCCGGCGAACCGCAGGCGTTGGCCGTCGCTGCCGAACACGAGCGCACGGTTGCGCTGTGGCGTGACATGCACCCTATCGCCGATGGAGAGGGTCGCCGCGGTCTCGGGGGCCGCGCGGATCACCATGCGTTGCGGGCCAAGATCGAGGTGCAGGAAGATGTCGGCGCCCAGGTTCTCGCGATGCACGATCCGGCCCGAGATGGCGCCATTGGATTGCTCGGGAACGATGTCCACATGTTCGGGGCGCAGGCCGACCTTCACCGATCCAGGGGTCGTCTCGAGTCGACGCGCGAGTGTTGCGCCGAATGTCGTGATCTCGCCCTCGTGGGAAACCGTCGCCTCGAGGACGTTGATCTTGGGCGAGCCTACGAATTCCGCCACCCGCAAGTCGGCGGGATCATCGTAGATCACCGACGGCTGATCGAGCTGTAGGATCTCGCCGCCCATCATCACGGCCATGCGGTCCGACATGGTCAGCGCCTCGGCCTGATCATGGGTGACATAGACGAACGTCGCGCCAAGCTCGCGATGGAGCTCGGCAAGTTCGGCGCGCATGTGGACGCGGAGCGCGGCATCAAGATTCGACAGCGGCTCATCCATCAGGAAGGCCACGGGCTTTCGCACCATCGCCCGGCCAAGGGCGGCGCGTTGGCGCTGTCCGCCGGAGAGCTGACCGGGTTTGCGGTCCAGCAGGCTTTCGATGCGCAGGCTTTCGGCCGTCTCGCGGACCCGATCGGCAACACCGCGGTGTTTACCGCTCGCCAGCATGCGCCCGATCAGCGGAAACCGCTCGAAGAAGCTGAGCTCACGCAGCCGGAGCGGTACGGCCATGTTCTGCGCGACCGTCAGATGCGGATAGAGCGCATAGGACTGAAAGACCATCGCGAGATTGCGCTCGGCAGGGCGCACGGCATTCACCAGCCGCTCTCCGATCCGCACATCGCCCGAGCTCTGCTGTTCAAGTCCCGCAATGATCCGGAGCAGGGTGGACTTGCCGCATCCGGACGGGCCGACCAGCGTCAGGAACTCGCCATCGCGGATGTCGAGGTCGATCCCCATCAGGATCGGTGTGGCGCCGAATGACTTCATAATACGCGTCAGCGTTATGCCAGCCATAAAGTGCGCTCCGACTCAGCCCGCGATGTTTCCATGTGCATGGCATAGCAAGCGATGTTAAAGCGCATGTGACGTTATATTAGTCGTGCTAATATGACCTATCGGCGCATCCACACCCAGGAGGGAGCATGAAACCAAGCCCGCATCAGGTCGCAGCCTTCACGCACGTGGCGCGCGAGCGCAGTTTCTCGAAAGCCGCGTTGGCCCTTGGCGTCACCCAGTCGTCGGTGACGCAACACATCGCGAAACTCGAACGTCTGATGGGCACGCTGTTGTTCATCCGTCGCCGCGACGGAGTCGAGCTGACCCAGTCGGCGCGGGAGCTGTTCGAGATCTCGGACCGGTTGCGCACGCTCGAGCAACTCGTCGAGGAGAAGATTGCGTCCTATTCGGACCTCTCTGATGGCCATCTGACCGTCATCGCCAATGCACCGCGACCTGTGATGCCTGTGCTGGCGGAGTATACCGAGCGCTACCCCAAGGTGCAGATTGACTTCAGCCTCTATGGCTGGACCCGCGCGATGCGTCTGCTGCACCGCCGCGAGGTGGATGTGGGCGTCATCACGGAACCGGAGGAGATGGAGGGCGCAGAGGTCCTCGAGCTCGACCGCACCGCGTATCGCGCCTATGTGCGACAGGATCATCCGTTTGCAGCGAAACGCTCCGTGTCGCTTGCACAAATTGCGCCCAATCAGGTGATCCTGCCGGAGGATGGCTCGTTCACCGAGCGCGTGGTGACGGCAAAGACCGCGGCCTGCGACGTGGAGTTTCCTCGCATCATCCGCACCTCCACCTTTCCTGAGGTGAAGGAAGCGGTGCTGCACGGCCTTGGGATCGGGATCATGCTCGAGAACAGCCTCTTCGAGTCGAGCCTGCTGGCGGCCATTCCGATCAGGGAAATGCCGGAAACATACGGGCACTGCCTGATCGCGCCCGGCGACAAGGCGCATTTGCGCATCATCCAGAGCTTTCTCGAGATCGCGAAGGCACGGCCGGATCTCCGGCAGAAGCCCAAAGGATGACGGCGGCGCACCAATCGATCGGATGCATTTAACGAAACCGGTTTCGAAAATGTTTCGTTGCGCTGCCTGCGTGTGCTTATCATCATCAAATTCAACCCCAGAGGGAGGGCCCTGTGCCGGAGGGCGCGCCTGAAAACGTTACATTGAGTGGTCTTGCTCGTGAGTTGGGGCTCGCAAAGAGCACAGTCTCGCGTGCGCTGAACGGGTATCCCGATATCGCCAAAGAGACGCAGGAGCGCGTTCGCCGTGCTGCACAGCGCTCGGGGTATCGCGCGTCGAGCGTGGCGCAGAACCTCAAACGCGGGCGGGTGAACACGATCGGTGTGGTTCTTTCGGATGACGGTCCCGATCTCGCCAACCCGTTCTTCATGTTGTTCTTGCGAGGGCTCACATCGGCGCTCGATCGCAACGGGTTCGATCTGATGCTGGCCGCGCCCAGGGGCGGCGAGCGCTGGCAGATGACCTATCAGCGGCTGATCGCGTCGCGAAAGGTGGACGGTTTCGTCCTGACACGCACATTGTCGCGCGACGCGCGGGTCGACTATCTGCGTGAGCGCGGTGTGCCCTTCGTGGTGCACGGGCGGACAGCGAACCCGAGCCAGATCGCCTGGATCGACATGGACAATCGCCAGGCGTTTTACGAGGCGACGGCGCGTCTGGCAGCCTTCGGCCACCGGCGGATTGGATACATCGGGGTCGACAAGCGCATCAACTTTGCGGTCGACCGGCTCGCGGGGCATCTTGCCGCCCGGGATGAGCTTGGGCTCGAGGCGGACCCCGCTCTGTTGCAGCCGTCCGGGCTGCAGGCCGCACATGGACGGGCGGCTGCCGAGCGGTTGCTCGGGCTCGGTCGCCCCCCGACCGCCCTGTTGTGCGTGCGCGACGAGGTTGCCATCGGCGCCCATGGTGCCTGTGTTGCGCGTGGCCTCAGGATTGGCGAGGACATTTCGATCATCGGCTACGACGATGCGCCCCACGCGGCGCTGGTCGACCCGCCGCTTACGACCTTTCAGCAGGACAGCGAAAGCGCAGGGCACCGCGTCGCCGAGATGGCGGCATCGCTGATCGCGGGAGGAAGCGCCCGTGCGCTGCAGGAACTGCGCACGCCGCAGCTGATCGTGCGCGGCTCGGACGGCCCTGCTGGCCTGTCGCCGGAAGCGCTCCGTCGCAGACTCGACAACACCAGAAGACGTATGCACTGAGGGAGAAACATGATGCGGCTATGTGGAATTGGGCAGATCGCCAGTGTGGCGGTTGTCCTCGCTTCGGGTCCGGTCCTGGCAGACGGCATCCGGTTTTGGACGACCGAGGAGCAGCCTGACCGTCTGGCCAAGCAAGAAGCGCTTGCCGCGGAGTTCGAGGCCGCCACCGGCACGGCGGTCGAGGTCATTCCGATCACCGAGACCGAACTCGGCAAGCGGGCAACCGCCGCCTACGCCGCGAACGATTTGCCTGACGTGATCTACCACACGCTGCAGTACGTCCAGCCCTGGGCGGACGCGGGCATTCTCGACATCGATGCAAACTCCGAGATCGTCGAGGATCTCGGCACCGAGACCTTTGCACCGGGTGCCTTGGGGATGGCCGAGCAGGACGGCGACTATGTCGCCGTGCCGGTGGATGGCTGGACGCAGATGGTCGTCTATCGCAAGGACCTGTTCGATGCGGCGGGCCTCGCCCCGCCCACCACGTATGCCGCCATCCAGGCCGCCGTGGAGGCGCTTCACAACCCGCCCGAGATGTTCGGGTTCGTCGCCGCGACGAAGGTGGACGAGAACTTCATGAGCCAGGTGCTCGAGCACGTCCTGCTGGCCAACGGCGCGACACCGGTTTCGGCCGACGGCATCACGGGCTTTGACGAGACCAAGCTCGCCGAGAGCCTCGACTTCTATAAGACGATCGCCAAGGCTTCGCCGGCGGGCGAGTTGTTCTGGAAGCAGTCGCGGGAGCTCTACTTCGCGGGCAAAGCCGCGATGATCATCTGGTCGCCGTTCATCCTCGATGAGCTGGCAGGACTGCGCGACAGCGCGCCGCCGACGATCAACGAGGATCCGACATCGGCCGAACTTGCCTCCAAGACCGGCATCGTCACGACCTTCGCCGGACCCTCGAACCCCGAGGGCGCCGCATGGGCCGACATCCGCTACATGGGCGTGACCAATGGCGCGAACGCGGACGCCGCCGCGGCCTTCATCGAGTTCTCGCTTCAGGACGGGTATGCTCAGACGCTTGGCATCGCGCCGGAGGGCAAGTTTCCCGTGCGCCGTGGCGATGACGATGACCCGGACAAGTTCATCAAGATCTGGTCCGGCTTGCCGGTCGGTGTCGACCGCAAGGCGCCGCTGACCGAGCTCTATCCGGCAGATGTCATCAGCGAGATCGTCTCAGGCCTCGATGCGGCCAAGCGCTGGGGTGCTGCGGAAGGCCAGCTTTCCGCGGCCTCGAAGGTGGTGAACAGCCAGGTCGTCAATCGCATCGTGCGCCAGCACATCGATGACGAGCTCTCCGCCGAAGAGGCGGCAAAGGCCATCAACGCCGAGCTGTCGAAGCTCTGAGCCTGAAAGGGCGGGGTGCTCAGCCCCGTCTCGGAGAACCGAACGGTGATTGCCGAACCGCCGAGAGGAACGGGGCCGCTGCAGCGGCGTGAAGCGCGACTTGCGTGGGCGATGCTGGCGCCCACGTTTCTGATCGTCGCGGCGATCGTGGTGTTGCCCCTCCTTGCGAACTTCTGGATAAGCGCCAAGCCCGTGGGGCTCGCGGATCTGCGCGCGGCAGCGCCGACGATCTCGGAGCGGGTGAAAGGTGACACGGTCGCCGAGAGCGAGACCTTTCAGGTGACCTACACGGTGCGCAATGCGTCGCCGAATCTGCCCTTGCGCAATGTGGTGTTCGAGGACCGTCTCCCGGCGGAGGTCGCGCTCGGCGTCGATGATCCGCGCTGCAGCGTCGACGGCCGCGCGATCCGCTGCGAGCTGGGCGATCTGGAACCCAAGGCCCGCGAGCGGCTGAAGCTGACCGCAACCGCGCTGGCCGATCTTGAGGATGCCGAGACGCTGATGGAAGACATCGAGCCGGTCGTGACGGGGGCGGGAGAGAACCCACTGACCAACCTGAACTTCACCGGTGAGAACTTCCGCAAGGTCTTCGACGCGACCGAATTCTGGGAGGTGCTCTGGACCTCCATCGTCTACACCATCGGTGGGACGGGCGGCGCGCTGCTCCTCGGGCTGTTCGCAGCGCTCCTGCTCAACAATGCCTTTCGCGGCCGTGCGTTTCTGCGGGGCATGTTCCTGTTTCCCTACGTCGCGCCTGTGATTGCCGTCGCCTACACCTGGATCACGCTGCTCGATCCGAACTCGGGTGCGCTGAACGCGATCCTCGCACAGATGGGCGCGGTGGATGCGCCGATCAATTTCCTGGGGCAGCGCACAGCGGGGTCGATTGAGATCCTCGGCGTGACGATCGACTTCCCGCTCGCGCTCACGACGGTCATCGTCTTCGAGGCGTGGCGCTACTTTCCCCTGTCGTTCCTGTTCATCCTCGCGCGGATGCAGTCGATCAACACCGATATGTACGAGGCGGCCGAGATCGACGGTGCGACGCCGTTCCAGCAGTTCTGGTATCTGTCGTTGCCTCAGCTCGCGACAATCCTGGCGATCCTCTTCCTGCTGCGCTTCATCTGGACGTTCAACAAATTCGACGATGTCTTTCTGCTGACCGGCGGTGCTGCGGGCACGCGCACGCTGACCGTCAATGTCTACGAGCAGGCCATCGGGCTGTCGAACATCGGGGCGGGTGCTGCGGTGGCGGTGGTGGTGTTCGCTGTGCTGCTCAGCTTCGCGCTGGTCTTCTTCCGCTTCTCGCCGAAGGAGGCCTAGATGGCGGCGATCGTTCAGACAGGTGGGTTCGGTCTGCGCTCGGGCGGCACTGCGGGGCTGCTGTCGGGTCTGGTGTTCGGAGCGCTCGGCATGATCGTGATCGGGGTCGCGCTGGCGCTTGTGTCAGGACTGCCGACCCGTCCGCCGGTGGTGCCGGCGGCTCTGTCCGGGCTTGCGGGGGCGGTGGCGATGATGATGACGCGCGGCGATGCGCTGAGCCGGCGCCTGATATCGGCAGCCGCGATGCTCTTTGCGCATCTGGTGCTCACGGTCGCAACGCCGTTCGGTCTACCCCTTTCTGGTGGCATGATCTGGCAGCTCCTGGCCTTCGCGGCGTTCATCGCGTCGGTGACCCATGCCAACTGGCTCTGCCTGCACGATGCGCCTTTCGGCCTCGTGCGCCGGTACGACTTCGAGAAACTCCTCATTCGCATCGCGACCGGCGTGGGCTTCATCGTCTTCACGGTCTTCGTGGCGCTGCCCTTCTACGTGATGGTGATGACGAGTTTCAAAAGCCAGGCCGCTTTGCTGGCCAATCCGCTCGACTTTTCCATCGACCTCGGTCGAGAGAACCTGTTCGCCAGCTACCAGACATTGTTCACGGAGTTCAATTTCGGGACCTACATCCTGAACTCGGCCATCGTTTCGGTCTCCACCGTTGTTCTGACATTGCTGATTGCGGTCCCGGGGGCCTATGCCGTGGCGCGCCTGCGCTTTCAGGGACGCGCGTTTCTCAGTCAGTCGATCCTGCTGATCTACATGGTGCCTGCGATCGTGCTGGTCTTGCCGCTCTATGCCGTCTTCAGCCAGCTCGAGCTGCGGAACTCCATGCTTGGCCTGCTGATCGTGTATCCGGCAACCACCATTCCCGTCGCGCTCTACATGCTCCAGGGGTATTTCCGCGGTCTGCCGGCGGAGATGGAGGAGGCGGGTCTGATGGACGGGCTCTCCCGGCTTGGCGTGATCTGGAAGATCACCGTTCCCTTGAGCCTGCCGGCGATGGCCTCGGTGGCGCTCTACGTCTTCATGATTGCCTGGAACGAGTTCCTGTTCGCTTTCATGTTCCTCGATGATCCGGGAATCTTCACATTGCCGCGCGGTGTCGCATCGCTGAATTCGTCAGAGCTGCCGCGCGAAATGATGATGGCGGGCGCGGTGATCGCCACCTTGCCAATCATGGCGATGTTCCTCTGGCTCGAGCGGTTCATGGTCCAAGGGCTGGCAGCGGGAGCGGTGAAAGGATGAAAGTGCTCGACCTCGATCAGATGGCTGTCGAAATCCTGCTTGCCAATGACAGGGGCGGGTACACCCAGCCCACGGCGCGGCTCTATCCCTATCAGTGGAACTGGGACAGCGCCCTGTCCGCCTTGGGCTTCGCCGAGTTTGACCTCGACCGGGCATGGCGTGAACTCGAGACATTGTTCGAAGGTCAGTGGCCGAACGGTATGGTGCCGCACATCATCTTCCGCAGTGACGATCCCGACTACTTCCCGGGTCCCACAGTTTGGGGATCGGGGACGGAACCGCCGAGCTCGGGGCACTCGCAGCCGGCCGTCGCGACAACCGTGGCGCTTGATCTCTATCGCAAGGACCCCAAGGCCGGGGAGCCGCGGTTGCGCGCGCTTTTCCCCAAGCTGTTCGCCTGGCACGACTGGTTCCACCGGGCGCGCGATCCCGACGGGTTGGGCGTCATCATCGCGACGCATCCCTGGGAGACAGGTCGGGACAACTCACCGGACTGGGATGCGGCGATGGCGGCGATCGTGCCGACGGGCGTCCAGCCCTACGTGCGCCGCGATACGGCACATGTCGACGCCGAGATGCGGCCGACACAGGAAGACTATGACCGCTTCCTCTACATGGTCGAGTGGGGGCGGCGCACCGGATGGGCGCATGAGCAGATCACCCGGGAAGGGCCCTTTGCCGTCGCGGACCCCGGGCTCACCTTCATTCTCCTGCGCGCTGACAGGGATCTCCAGACCATCGCCACCTTGCTTGGCGCGAACGTCCAGGCGAACCGCATTGCCGCCTGGATCGACGCGGCTGAAGCCGGATCAGAGTATCTCTGGTCGGGCGACCTGGGGGCCTATGTGGCGCGGGACGTGCGTACAGGGGCATTTGGGCAAGGCGTGTCCAGTGTGGCCTTCCTGTCATTCTATGCGGGTCTGCTGGACAGCCGGACGGAAGGCCCGTTGCTTGCGACGCTTGACCGGATTGTCGCCTCAGCGCGCTACATGGTGCCGAGCTATGATCCGGGCGCTCAGGGATACGATCCCAAGCGCTACTGGCGCGGCCCGGTGTGGGGTGTGGTGAACTATCTCATCGGGCGCGGGCTCGAGGAGTGCGGGCACGAGAAACGTGCCGAACGTGTCCGCACCGACACGCGGCGGTTGATCGAGAACGCCGGTTTTCAGGAGTACTACGACCCCTCCGACGGTGCGGGTTGCGGCGGGGGCGACTTTTCGTGGACGGCTGCAGTCTGGCTGTCTTGGGCAGGCGGGGCTGCGGGCTGAGGGGGAGCGATGGGAGCGATCCGGCTACAGGCGGTCGAGAAGTGGTTCGGACAGGTTCAGGTCATCAAGGGGATCGATCTCGACATCGATGATGGGGAGTTCGTGATCTTCGTCGGTCCCTCTGGATGTGGGAAGTCGACCTTGCTGCGCCTGATTTCTGGCCTCGAGGAGGCAAGCCGCGGCACGATCAGCATCGATGGGCGGGATGTGACAGCCGAGCCGCCGTCGGGGCGCGGTCTGGCCATGGTGTTCCAGTCCTATGCGCTCTATCCGCATATGACCGTGGCGGAGAACATGGGATTCGCCCTCAAGACCGCGGGGGCGCCGAGGACTGAAATTGCCGCGAAGGTCGGTGATGCCGCCAGGATACTGAAGCTCGAGGCGTTGCTAGACCGTCGGCCAAAGGATCTGTCCGGCGGGCAGCGTCAGCGCGTTGCGATCGGTCGCTCGATCGTGCGCGAACCGTCTGCGTTCCTGTTCGACGAGCCCCTGTCAAATCTCGATGCGGCGCTGCGCGTGGACATGCGCTTCGAAATCGCCAAGCTGCACCAGTCGCTTGCGGCGACGATGGTCTATGTCACCCATGATCAGGTCGAGGCGATGACACTGGCCGACAAGATCGTCGTGCTGAATGCGGGACAGATCGAGCAGGCAGGCAGCCCTCGCGCGCTTTACGAGCGACCGGTGAACCGCTTTGTCGCACAGTTCATTGGCAGTCCGAAAATGAACGTGCTCCCGGTCAGGGCGGATGGTGCCCAGCTTCCGTTGCCCGGCGTGCCCGGCGCGGCGGATCTGGCCGGCATGCGTCCGGAGCACATCGGTATAGCAATGCCGAACGAGCCGGGCCTGCCTGGTCGCGTGGAGGTCAGCGAGTATGTCGGTGCAGACACCATCCACTATGTCGACTGCGGCGGGTTCGGCACGCTCACGGTGCGCCAGATCGGCAGCACCGACATCGGGCCCGGCAGCGAGATCGTTCTGCAGCCTGATCCATCTCGTGTGATGTACTTCAATGCCGACGGGCTGCGGCTCGACTAGATCGTTGCGGTCGAGAGGGCGCGAGCGCCTGCGGCGGCCCGCGCGAAGTGACTGCCGTCGCGAGTTGCCCCTGAGATGATCAACGCGCCTTGCAGGATCGCAAGGATTGACTCGGCCCGTGTGTCCGCACGCGGGTCTCCGGAAAAGCTGTTACGCAGCCAGGCGAGACTGCCGTCCAGGAAGCGCTGTGTTGCCTCAGCGACCTTGTTCGGAAGGCTGATCGATTCGGCCGACAGCATGGCGCAGAGACAAATTCGCTCCCCTTCAGCGAAGGCATCCGAATGGAGTGTGATCAGTGCCTCGACACGGGCGGCTGGATCCGAGATTCCGTCGGTTGCCGCCTCGAGCGTCTCGAACTGTCGTTTGGTGTAGCGCTCCATGAGTGCCGCGCCCAAATCCTCCTTCTGGGGAAAGTGGTAGTGGACCGAGGCGCTCTTTACGCCGACATCGCTCGCCACGTCTCGAAACGACGTCGCGTTGTAGCCGACCGCCCGCATCCGGGCTTCTGCAGCATCGAGGATTTTCTCGCGTATGCTCATCACTAAACTCCCTATCAGTAGATAGGGGATTGACATCGGGCAGGCAATGCTCAAATATCTACCTATCGATAGATAGAAATTCACACTCAGGAGAGCCTGATGACCGACGCCAAGATGAAGATCTATGATGTTCCCGGCTTCCCGAACCCGCTGCGCGTGCGGGTGGCCCTTGCCGAGAAGGGGTTGACCGACCATGTCGAGTTTGTGCCGGTGGATGTGATGGGCGGCGAACACCGGACACCGGCGTTTCGAGAAAAGAATCCGTCGGGCGCCGTGCCCGTTCTCGAACTGGCGGATGGGACGTGCCTGTCCGAGTGTTCGGCCATTACGGAGTATCTCGATCACGTCGACGGTCAGCCGACGCTCACCGGACGCACGGCGCAGGAACGCGGTGAGATCGCGATGCGCCAGCGAAAGGCAGAAGCGGATGTGATGGATGCGGTCGGCGCTTACTTCCACCATGCAACGCCCGGACTGGGGCCTGATATCGAAGGCGAGCAGTTTCAGGACTTCGGGAATGCCCAGCGTCGGCGCGCAGAAGCTGCGTTCGAACAGTTCGATGCCCTCCTGAGCGAGCGCGACTATGTTGCCGGAGATTTCTCGGTGGCGGACATCACCCTTGCGGCTGGTCTCGTCTTTGCCGATTTTGCAAAGATCGAGGTTCCTGGCCATCTCACCAATCTGCAGGCCTGGCGCCAGCGGGTCATGGCCCGTCCGAGCTTCGCCAGCTAGGACTGTTCTGAACAGGAGAAGCCCCATGTCAGTCTCAACGATCCATGAAGACTTCACGCAACGTGCGGCGGTGCATGCGGCGCATGCCGAGTGGATCCCATCGCCGATGGCAGGCGTCGACCGCAAGCCGCTGGACCGGATCGGCGGTGAGGTCGCCCGAGCGACCACCATCGTGCGATATGCGCCGGGCAGCGCCTTCTCGGCGCATGTGCACACGGGTGGCGAGGAGTTTCTGGTGCTCGATGGCGTGTTTCAGGACGAGCATGGGGATTTTCCCGCTGGCACATACGTGCGCAATCCTCCGACGACACGTCATACGCCGGCGTCCAAGGATGGCTGCGTCATCCTCGTGAAGCTCTGGCAGTTCGATCCTGAAGACCGCAATCAGTTCCGTGTTGATGCGGATGAGATGGAGTTCGCGCCATCGCGGGATGGTGTGGAGGCGGCACTGCTGCATCGGGACGACAACGAAGAAGTGCGGATGGAACGCTGGGCGCCGAATGCGCGGGTAACGCTGCCGGCGCAGGACGGGCTCGAGGTGTTCGTGACGAGCGGCGGGTTTCGTGAAGCAGGCGAGGACTTCGCAGACTGGTCCTGGTTGCGTCTTCCGAAGGGGTCGGCGCTGGAGGCTGTGGCTGGGCCTGAAGGGGCCACGGTCTGGATGAAGCTTGGCCATCTGGTGCAGACCCCGACGGGGCCCAACACCTGATCGATCCTCGACCGGGCCGTCGGACATGCGGCCCGGTCAACGACCATCGCCGATCTGCCGTTTGCAAAGATTTTGTGACGCCGGGTGCTCGGCATTGCTCGAATCTGAGTTTTGTGAATTCGTGCCGCACGTTGAGAAGAGGTACCGCAGCGACAGCTCGGGCCCTTCGCAAGCGGGGACGGCAAGGCATGGCCAGGATTGCGATCAACGGACTGGGACGCATCGGCAAGCTGGTGCTGCGGGCGTTGATCGAGGATGGCGTGCGCGGCGAACTCGTTCTCCTGAACGATGTCTCTGGTGACCCTGCGCAGCACGCCCAGCTTCTCGAGTTCGACACGATCCACGGCCGCTGGCCCGCGACGTTCGGGTGGGATGACGAGAGCGTTTCGGTCGACAGTCACCACATGAAGCTCGCCAAGGCCTCCACGATCGACGAGCTGGAGCTCGGTTCGCTGGGAATTGACCTCGTCGTCGACTGCACCGGCGTCTTCAAGACGCCCGCCAAAGTCCAGCCCTACTACGATGCAGGTGCGCGCAAGGTTGTTGTCTCGGCACCTATCAAGGATGCGCCGGCGCTCAACCTCGTCTACGGCGTGAACCACGATCTCTACGACCCGGCGGAGCATCATTTGGTGACCGCGGCGAGCTGCACGACCAATTGCCTGGCACCGGTCGTCAAGGTCATCCACACGGAGCTCGGCATCGAGCACGGGATGATCACCACCATCCACGATGTCACGAACACGCAGACCATCGTCGATCGCCCCGCGAAGGATCCCCGCCGTGCACGCTCGGCGCTCAACTCGCTGATCCCCACGACCACGGGGTCCGCCACAGCCATCACGCTCATCTATCCCGAGCTGACGGGCCGGCTGAACGGGCATGCGGTTCGGGTGCCCGTTCTGAATGCGTCGTTGACCGATTGCGTCTTTGAGGTGAAGCGCCAGACCTCAGCCGAGGAAGTCAATGCACTCTTCCGGCGATATGCGGAAGGTGAGCTCAAGGGCATTCTCGGGTACGAGACGCGACCGCTGGTCTCTGCGGACTATCTGAACGACCCGCGCTCGAGCATCGTCGACGGCCCCATGACGATGGTCACCAATGGCACGCAGGTGAAGGTCTTCGCCTGGTACGACAACGAATGGGGTTATGCGCGTCGACTCGCCGACATCGTTCGAATGGTGGCGGAGCACATGTGATGGCTGAGACATCGCGCCCGCGCCCTGACGGCTTCGGCGCCTATGTTGCTGTTACAGCAGCATACTGGGCGTTCATGCTGACAGACGGCGCGCTGCGCATGCTGGTCCTGCTCCACTTCCACACCCTTGGCTTCTCTCCGGTTCAGCTCGCCTATCTGTTTTTGCTCTACGAGCTGATGGGGGTGATCACGAACCTCTCGGCCGGTTGGATCGCAGCGCGCTTCGGATTGACCCGCACTCTCTACGCAGGCCTGGCCATTCAGGTGGCCGCGCTCTGGGCGCTGGCTCAGCTCGATCCGGGCTGGACGCTGATCGGCTCGGTGGTGTTCGTGATGGCCGTGCAAGGCGCCTCCGGCGTTGCCAAGGACCTCGCCAAGATGAGCTCGAAGAGCGCGGTCAAGATCCTCGCGCCTCCCGAGCAAGAAGGCGCATTGTTCCGGTGGGTGGCGCTGCTCACGGGATCAAAGAACGCCGTGAAAGGGCTTGGCTTCCTGCTGGGCGCGGTGCTTCTGGGCACTGTCGGCTTTCATGCCTCGGTGCTCGGGATGGCCGTGGCATTGGCGTTGATCCTGGCTGCCGTGGTGGCTCTGATGCCGAGCGGGCTGCCTTCCGGCAGGAAATCCGCCAAGTTCCGGGAGGCCTTTTCAAAGGACCCGAATGTGAACCATCTGAGTGCGGCGCGCCTGTTCTTGTTCGGCGCCCGCGACACCTGGTTCGTGGTCGGGATCCCGATCTACTTCTATGCCGTTCTTTCCGACGGCACCGAGGCGGGAAACCGTTCCGCGTTCTTTCTCATCGGCAGCTTCATGGCGATCTGGATCATCGGCTATGGCTTCGTCCAGGCAAAGGCGCCCAGCCTTCTGAAGGCGGAAGGCAAGTCCGTTGCCGAGACTGTATCGCTTGCACGATTCTGGGTTGGCGTGTTGACGGCGATTCCACTCGTGCTGGCCGGTTTCGTTTGGATCGCTGACAGCGGTGAGCCACCGATCTGGTTAACGAGCACACTGGTCGTTGGACTCTTGGCATTCGGGGTCGTGTTTGCCCTCAACTCGGCCCTTCATTCGTACCTCATTTTGGCGTTTTCGAGCGCTGGCCGTGTCACGATGGACGTGGGATTCTACTACATGTCCAACGCGGCCGGGCGGCTCGTGGGCACACTGTTGTCAGGTTTGAGCTACCAGGTGGGCGGTTTGACATTATGCCTCGCATGTTCGGCAGCAATGCTTGGAACGAGTTACGCCATGGCGCGTAAGCTCGATCAGATGACCGGCTGAGCGGAAAAGCCAACTGTCGCGCACACGCAGTCGTGTGTGTCCAACTCGCAAAATGTGCTAAATTCAAGTGTAGAAACTCAGCGCGGCGAGTTGGTGCCTTGAGGAGATGAGTGCGATGAATAAGAACATGACCCAGCCACGCGGCGTCGACTGCCGCGGAAACCCGATTTCCTATGGGGATCCGCAGGCGATTGAGGGGCTCGAGCGCGCGATGTTCTGTGCCTTGTCGTTTCGTGGAGACGCCATCGCCGAGATCGACAAGGTGCTTGCGGAGCATCCCGGTTTCATCATGGCGCATCTGTTCAAGGCCGGCTGGCTCACACAGGCGATGGAAACCCGCATCTACGGCGAGATGGTCACCGCGCTGGAAAATTGCGGCAAAGTGTCGGGGCGCGCGAACAATCGCGAGCTGGGTCATCTGGCTGCTATCCGCAAGTGGGTCAACGGAGATTTCTACGGCGCCGTACAGGTTTGGGAGGATGTGCTCACGCGCTACCCGCGTGATCTGATTGCCCTCCAGCTCGCCCATCTCAGCCATGTGCTGCTCGGTGACATCGTGGGTCAGCGCGACACGGTCGCGCGCGTCTTTCCACTCTGGGACGAGACGGTGCCCGGCTACGAGTTCGTGCTCGGCTTCTACTCCTTCGGTCTGGAGGAGAACGGCGATTATTTCAGGGCCGAGGAATTGGGTCGCGAAGCCCTCGCCATGCGCCCTGACAACCCCTACGCCGTGCACGCCGTCGGTCATGTGATGGAAATGAAGGGACGCCAGCACGGTGGCATCCGCTTCATGGAGGATCACCTCGGTCACTGGGGCACTTCGAACTTCGCAAATCACCTGTGGTGGCACACTGCGCTCTTCCATCTCGACATTGGAGAGGTTCCGCAGGTTCTTGATATATTTGACAATCATCTGCGCGGCAGTGGCGAGGGCGAGCGCTATGAGGAGCTCGACTCGTCGGCGCTGCTCTGGCGCTTGAAGCTCATGGGCGTCGATACGGGGAACCGCTGGCGCGAGCTTGCAAGCAAGTGGGAGCCATCGGCGCAAGACACGCTCTACGCCTTCAACGACGTTCACGCGATGATGGCGTTTGTTGCCGATGACCGCGTCGATGCGCAGGAGGCCCTTCTCTCCGCAAACGAGCGCTATCTCGAAAGCGCGTCCGATGCGAACGCGGCAATGAGCCGGGAGATCGGTCTGCCGTTCTGCCTCGCCATGCGGGACTTCCAGAACGGCGCTTACGAAGCTTGCATCGACCGGCTGGTGCCTGTGCGGTACATGACGCACAAGCTGGGTGGCAGCTTTGCACAGCGCGACATCATTGGATGGACACTTCTCGAAGCGGCGTTGCGCGGGAAACGCTATGAGCTGGCGCTTGCGCTGGCCAACGAACGTTGCGCTCTCAAGCCCACCAGTGCGCAGAACTGGACCTTCGTGGCGCGCGCGTTCTCCGGGCTTGGAAACCGCGATCAGGAGAAGCGGGCCCGGGCCAGGGCCGAGTGCCTGATGGCCGCTTAGCGTCAGGGCGCAGCGGTCGCTTTGCCCTTAGCCCTCGGTCGAGCCGAGGTTCCAGGCACGCAGCAGCAGAGGCAAGGCGGCGTTCCAGTCCATGACCCCGGCTTTCGCCGCCCAGTCCTCATACTGCGCCAGGAGTTCGGTCTCGAGCGGTTCGTGGCATCCTGCGAGGTCTTGTAGCTCGGTCCGGTCAGCATCCATGTCATAGAGCTCCCAGCGCTGCCCATGCTGTCGCACGAGCTTGAAAGCACCCAACCGGATGGCAGCGTTGCCCTCGTGCTCGAAGAAGATTGGCGCGTCACGGTGCCAGTCTTTGCCCTCGAGCAGTGAGAGCAAGGACTCCCCCGCAAGAGGTTGGATCTCGTGCCCGCCCAGTTCGGTGAGGTACGGTGCGCCGGTGACCTCCAGAACCGTGGGCAGGATGTCTACCACGTGGGCAGGTTCATGGGTGATCTGCGTCGCAATGTGCCCGGGCCAGTGCGCGATCAGCGGGGTCGAGATGCCGCCTTCGTGCACATAGTGCTTGTACAGCCGGAATGGCGCGTTCGAGACATTGGCCCACGGGCGGTCATAGCTTTGGTAGGTCAGCGCGCCGCCAGGCCGCAGGCCCGGCACGTTTCCCATGGTGATTTGCCGGCCGTCCAGTGTCTTGTCCGGGTAGAACTGCGCCCATCCGTCTTCGGCCATGAACTCTGCGCAGCCGCCATTGTCCGACAGAAACAGAATGAGCGTGTTCTCGAGTTGCCCGAGCGCGCGCAGCGCCGACACCAGCCTGCCAATCGACTGGTCCATCCGATCGATCATTGCGGCGTAGGCGGCCATCTTCGATGCCTCCCAGTCCGGAAGCGCGATGTCCTCCCAAGCCGGTACCGCATGATCGCGTGGGGATATGTCCCAAACTGCCCGCAAGATGCCGCGGGCATTCATCTCCTCATGGCGCGCCGTGCGAACCGCATCCCAGCCGTGTGCGTAGACACCGTCGTATCGCGCGATGTCTTGCGGCGGCGCATGGAGTGGCCAGTGCGGTGCGGCATGCGCCAGATAGAGGAAGAAGGGCAGATCCCCCTCCACCGCCTCTTCGATCATCCCGATCGATTTGTCCGTGATTGTATCGGTGAAATAGAAATCGTCCGGGAAGACCTCGACCCGCCTGTCATCCTCGAGAATGAAATGCGGGGAGAAAAAGTTCGTGACCCCGTCCACGATCCCGTAGAAGCGATCGAAGCCGCGCTGACGCGGCGTCGGGTGATCAACGTCGCCCACCCGCCAGGAGTCGATGTCTCGGGCCATGAAGTCTCCGGCCACATGCCATTTGCCCGCCATGCAGGTGCGGTATCCGCTGGCACGCAGGACCTCTGCGATCGTAACGCTGTCATTGCGCAGGAACCCTTGATACGCGGGCGTTCCCAGATCCGCGCCCATATGCCCGATCCCGGCATTGTGTGGATAGAGCCCCGTCAGGAGCGCCGCCCGTGTCGGACAGCAGCGGGCGCAATTGTACATCGAGCTGAGCACGGTGCCGCCATGGGCAAGCGCATCGATGTTCGGCGTGCGGATCTCCGAGCCCATGAACCCGAGGTCCGCAAACCCCATGTCATCAACCAGGACCAGAATGACGTTTGGGCGCTCGGAGGCTTCAGGCCCGGTCCGATCCATCTGGAAGCCTCAGCCGTTGCGGTAGGTGTAGGCATACCCGTTGAGGGCCGGTGCCCCTCCCAGATGGGCGTAGAGCACCTTTGCGCCATCCGGAAAGAACCCCTTGCCGACAAGGTCGATCAGTCCCTGCATGGATTTGCCTTCGTACACCGGGTCGGTGATCATGGCTTCGGTGCGTGCGGCCAGGCGGATCGCGTCGTTGGTTTCCGGGCTCGGGACGCCGTAGGCCGGGTAGGCATAGTCGGGATTGATGTGGATTTCGTCCTCCGTGATCTCGCGGCCGAGCCCGATCAGCTCAGCTGTCGAATCCACGATCTGGCGCACTTGCGCACGCGTCTGCTCGGGGGTGCCGGACGCATCGATCCCGATCACGTTCTCTGCGCGACCGTCGGCGGCGAACCCGACGATCATCCCGGCTTGGGTCGATCCGGTGACCACGCAGACGATGACATGGTCGAAGCGAATTCCGAGATCCGCCTCCTGCGCGCGGACTTCTTCGGCAAACCCGACATATCCAAGACCACCGAGCGGATGCACTGACGCTCCAGCAGGAATGGGGTAGGGCTTGCCGCCCGCATCCTTGACGGACTGGATGGCATCTTCCCACGACTTGCGAATGCCGATGTCGAACCCGTCAGGCGTGATCCGGCTCTCCGCTCCCATGAGACGGGTCATGAGAATGTTGCCCACCCGGTCATACACCGCGTCTTCATGGGGCACCCAACTCTCCTGCACGACAAGACACTTCAGGCCGAGCTTCGCCGCCACAGCGGCAACCATGCGTGTGTGGTTCGATTGAACGCCCCCGATGGACACCAGTGTATCGGCGTTCGACTTCAGAATGTCGGGCACGATGTATTCAAGCTTCCGGAGCTTGTTGCCGCCCATGGCCAGCCCGGAATTGCAGTCGTCCCGCTTGGCCCAGATCTCGACTTTCCCACCCAGCGCTTCGCTCAATCGATCCAGCCGCTCGATCGGGCTTGGCCCGAACGTCAATGGATAGCGTTCGAACGTCTCAAGCATCACCGTCTCCTCTCGCGATTCGGAGGCATTCTAGAGCGGTCGTTGTGGAAGGTGTTTTCAGAATTTGCAGCATACTGCAATTATTGTTTATAATATATCTTATGAGCGAACGATAACAGCAGAAAAATCAATGCTAGTGAAAGAGATGAGCATGCGAGGAGTGCTGGACGAGATAGACCGCAAGATTTTGCGCAACCTGCAGACTGACGGGCGCCTCAGCAACGCAGATCTGGCCCAGGAGGTGGCCGTCAGCCCCGCAACATGCCATCGCCGAACGCACCGCCTGTTCAACGACGGCTACCTCCGTGGCGTGCGGGCAGATGTGGCGCCCGCGGGTGTTGATCTCGGGGCGCTGGTGATGGTGGGTGTCGTGCTCGACCGTTCAACACCGGAAAGCTTTGCTGCATTCGAAGCGGCAATTCTCGAGCTGCCGGCAGTTCTGGATTGCCACCTAGTTGCAGGAGATTTCGACTACTTTCTCAAAATCCGCGTTCGCGACATCTCGGACTTCAACCGTTTGCATGGAGAGACGCTGATCGGGTTGCCGGGCGTGCGTCAAACACGAACATTCTTTGTGATGAAGGAGGTCGTCGACAACGCTCCGCTCGACTTCTGAATGGTCCTGGCTCAGCCGGGAGACGGGAAGGCCAGCTCGGGCCGGTAGGTTTCGAAGCTGTTCAGACGCTGTGCGTTGCATTCAGACTGCCAGCGCGAGCCTGGCACGACCGCAGCGATGCAGGGGTAGCGATTGCGGAACTCCAGCGTTTGCGCATTCTCCTCAATCGCGATGGCCACCAGTCCCGCGACGATGCCGTTCTGACGCTCGATGAGCCTGATTGCGCCGTCCATCGTGCCGCCCGTTTCGATCCACTGGTCAACCAGCAGCACCCGGGTTTTGGGGCGGAAGGCCGGTGCCCGCATCTCCATGTGCTGTGTGCGTCCGGAGTAGTTCGTGAAGCTGACCCTGTCGGTGTCGACGCAAAGCTTGTCTGCCTTGCGGATGGGCAGGAAGCCGACGCCGCGGCGTGCTGCCAGGGCCGCGCCGAGCACGAACCCCATGGCGTCCAGGCCAGCGACGACATCCACCGCAATCTCACTGAGATCGGCCTCGAGGTCGTCCAGCAGATCGCTGAACGCCGCATCATTGATGTAGATCGATGTGGGATCGAGCCACGCGAACTTTGCGCCTTTCGTGTTCGGAGCCATGATCGACAGATACCATCGATCATCCCGCGGACCCTTGTCGCGCACGGTCACTGAATTCTCTCTTCGCTGAGTGCCCGGCACACCGACAGCAAGGCTGCAAGCCGCTCGGGCGCAATGTCGTAGAAGTTTCCCGGCGCGTTTATCCCGGTCGCGACCATGAAGCAGTCGACGTTCGCATAGTGCCTTGCGTTCTCCGGGGTGACGCCCGAGGCAAGCGCGAGTGGGCGATCGCCCGCCCCCACACGGAATGCCGACATCTTCGACTGATCTGCCTCCCGTCCTGTGGCGGTCCCGGAGGTGGTCACCACGTCCATGTGATGGATCGCCTGCGCTGCAGCCAGCTGATGATGCTCGGGTGCCACGGGGCGCTGCTTCTTGAAGGCGGTTCCTCCGAAGTAAAGCCCGTTCCAGCCGCTCAGAGCGCGCACGTCGGCGATGGCTTCGGCCTCGCGTTGCGGCGGGCCATGTTCATCGATCCGGGCGTCATCTGCCCAGTAGGCATCGATCCGTACGCCGTCGGCTTCGAGACTTCCCAGCACAGGAAAGGCATCGCGGCCCGTGACGGCCAGGAAGTTCACGCCGAGCCACAGATCAGGGCAGTGGGTTCGCACCTCGCGGATGATCGGCAGGAAAGTGTCCACGTCAAAGTCGTGATTGATCAGAAAACAGCCGGCAGCGCCTGCGCTTTCCAGAATTCGAATGTTGTTGAGGGTGCGCTTTGTATCGAGCACGTGGATCACCGGGAGCACCACCGGACCCGAGCATCCGAAGATCGCATGAAACTCCGCGCGCGTCATGAAACGAGCCTATCCAGAGCTTGACCGGCTGGTCAAAGAAAATTCTTGCCGCAGTGCATCATTCGCGATTGGATGCGCCGAGCGACAGGTGACGGGAGCAAAAAATGGCGAAACTGCTGAAACCTTCACGGCGCGAGTTGCTCGCGCTGACAGGTGCAACCGCGCTTTGCGCGCCGTTCGTCGGGCGCGCCTGGGCCGAGACGACCGAGATCAACATGCTGGCATGGTACGGTCACGGCGAGCCTGACATCGTTGGCGCTTTCGAAGAGGCCAACAACGTCAAGTTCAAGCCGAAGTACTATGCCGGCGGCGACAACATGCTGGCCCTCATCGCCCAGTCCCCTCCTGGTACCTATGACGTGATCCTTTCGGACGCCGAGTTTGTGCAGCAACTCAACGCCGCCGGCTACATCGAGCCACTGGATGCCGCCGATTATCCGTTCGACGACATGCTCCACGAAGACTTCGCGAAGTTTCCCGGGCACTGGGATGGTGACACGCTCTATTCGATGATGGTGCGGTTCGGCCACCTGGGTGTCAGCTACAACACGACGGCGATCAGCGCCGAGGAGGCCAAGAGCTACAAGTGCTTCTGGAAACCGGAGGTTGCCGGAAAGGTCGGCCACTTCGATTGGCATCTGCCATCGCTTGGCATGATGAGCCTCTACAACGGGAACGGCGCCGGGTTGTGGGATCTCGATGACGCCAAGTGGGAAGCAGTGCAAGAAACCACGATGAGCCTGCGCCCGCAGGTTGGTGGCTACTTCGACTATGGCGGAACCTTCAACAGCCTCAAGAACGGCGAGATGCTTGCCATGTGCGGCATCGGAGACTGGATCACAGGCGTGCTCGAGAAGGATGGTGCGACGGTTGCGTCTGTCGTGCCGGATGAGGGCGGAATCCAGTGGACCGAGAGCTACTGCATCGGCAAGGGATCGGCGAAGGCCGATATCGTCAAGTCCTTCATGCAGTACATGCTATCGCCCGAAGGTCAGGTGAAATCGGCTCAGATGGCGGCTTATCCTGGCTTCTGTATCACCGCGGCCGGACGGGCTGCGTTGAATGCGGCTGATCCGAAGGAAGCTGAACGCACCGGACAGGTCGATGGGATGACAAATGATCCGATCACGCTGATCAAGGACGGCCGGATCCACTATCGCGATATTCCGGTACAGCAGTCGCTCGAAGACTGGAATGACTTCTGGTCTGAGTACAAGAACGCCTGACGTTGGCATCGTATCGTGGGCGTCTCTTTCAGGATCATCATGCCGGTCTCGCGAGTCCTGGTATCCAGAGCGCCCGTTCTCCGAGATGACGCGCCCATCCGCCCGTTCCATTCCTGCAATCTGAAGTCAGATGGTGCGCACAGGCCGCGCCGTGAGCGGATCAGTTGAGCCGTTTTGCGCTCACCTTCCGACTGCCGATAATCATCTGGCAGCTGCTTTTCTTCGTCGGTCCGTTGATCTTCATGATCGCGATGTCGTTCTTCCTGGTGAAGAACTACCGAATGACCGAGGCCTTCGAGCTCAAGAACTGGGCGCGGATGCTGAGCCGTGACTATGTGTGGGACAGCTATTTCTTCACGCTCGGTCTTGCAGCGATCGCCACCATCATCGCATCGCTTGTCGCCTTCCCGGCGGCATTTGCACTGGCCTACCGGGTTTCGGAGACCACCCGCCGGTGGGCGATCTTCTTCCTGATCATCCCATTCTTTACGTCTTATCTGGTGCGTACCTTCTCTTGGTACACGATCCTGGCGGAATCCGGTGTGATCAACGGCGTGATCGGGACTGTCGGTCTCGGCCCCTACACGATGCTGAACACCATGTTCGGCACAGTTGTGGGCTATCTCACACTGACGCTGCCACTTGTGGTGATCATACAGACGGTGTCGCTTGCCAGCGTCGACAGGTCCCTGATCCAGGCGGCGCACAACTTGGGCTGTCCGCCCGCGCGAACGGTTTGGACGGTCATCGTGCCTGCGGCGAAAACCGGGCTGATTGTTGCGGCGCTGTTCTGTTTCATTCTCAGTTTTGGCGATTTCGTTGCGCCCTACTATCTCGGCGGATCTAAACCTCCAACGCTGCCCATCCTGATCATTGACACGACAAAATCCGGCCAGCAGTGGCCACGTGCTGCGGTCGTCGCGGTGATGATGATGCTCACGCTGTTCACAATTGCCTTCACCGCAATCGTGATCGCCTACCGGAAGCGGGTGAGCCGATGACGTGGTCGCGTGCATTCACCTGGATCCTGCGGGCCTATGTAGGTGCGGTGTTTATCTTCGTCTTCGCGCCCATCGTCTTTTCGATGATCTTCTCCTTCAATTCGGACCGCTTCCCAACCATCCCGCTCGGCTCCTTCACCACCCACTGGTACGAAACGATTTTCGCGGACCCCGAGATTTGGGAGGCGGCGCGCAACTCCATCATCGTGTCGGTGGCGACCGCCGTTCTCGCCACGACACTTGGGTTCTGCACGGCCTACTCGGATTACCGCTTCAATTTTCGCTGGAAGGGCGCCTATCTCGCGCTGGTGCTGCTGCCCCCGACGATCCCGCTGATCATTATGGCGCTTGCGATGCTGGCGTGGCTTTCGAAGATCGGTGCCTCGGGCACCCTCTGGTCGGTGGTGGCGGCGCACACCGTGCTGACAGCACCGTTTGCGATGGCAATCATCAGGCTCAGGCTGAACCAGATCGACGCCAGTCTCGAGGCCGCGGCATGGAACCTCGGAGCGTCGGAGTGGCGCGCGATGCGCGAGGTTATCCTTCCGTTCTGCCGACCCGCGATCGTGTCGGCGGCTTGTCTCACAGCAGCGATTTCGTTCGATGAGTTTGCCGTAGCCTGGTTCGTCTCCGGCCTCAACAAGACGGTGCCGGTGGTCATTCTGGAGATCGTGCAAGGCAACATCGATCCGCAGGTGAATGCGATCGGGACACTCGTCTTCCTTGTCTCGATTACCTTGGTCGTGCTGGCGCAGCTTCTGTTCATCACGCGTTTGAACCGGCGGTTGGAGTCATGAGCGATCCGCTGGTGGTCTTGGACAAGGTTGTGAAGCGCTACGGGGATTTCGTGGCGGTGAAGCAGATGAGCCTCGAGATCGGTCAGGGTGAGTTTATGGCCATCATGGGACCGTCTGGCTGTGGAAAGACTACGACGTTGCGCATGCTCGCCGGGCTTGAGAGGCCCTCGGAAGGGCAGATCCGCATAGGTGGGCGGATCGTGAACAATGTGCCGCCGCACGAGCGTGACACACCGATGGTCTGGCAGTCGCTGGCCCTGTTCCCGTTCCTGAACGCCCGCGAAAACGTCGAGTTCGGTCTCAAGATGCGCCAGGTCTCCAAGGCCGAACGCCGGCGCCGGGCGCTGGAATGGCTCGACCAGCTCGGTATCGCCGATTTTGCCGAGCGTAGTGTGGAAACGCTTTCAGGTGGTCAGCGTCAGCGGGTCGCACTTGCCCGCTCGCTGGTCACCGAGCCGCAGATGCTCTTGCTCGATGAGCCTCTTTCGGCCCTTGATGCGCATCTGGTGATCCGGATGCAGTCCGTTCTGACCCGCTTGCAGCGCAAGCTTGGCATCACTTTCGTCTACGTGACGCACTCACAATCGGAGGCGTTCGCGATGGCCGATCGCGTCGTCATCATGTCCGAAGGTGAAATCGCCCAGTCCGGGCTTCCGCGTGACATCTACAGAGCACCTGCAAACCGCTTCGTCGCCGAGTTTGTCGGTCGCAACAACATTATAGCGGGAGTTGTGCGCGCGGACGGGAACGTCATCGAGACATCGCTCGGCACGTTCCCGGTGTCTGCGCCTGCCGGTCCCGCAAGTCTGGTTGTCTCGGCCGACCTCATGAATGTGGCGCGGGAGCCCGCACCTGCCTCGATCCCCTGTACGTTGATCTCAGAGGAGTTCATCGGCTCGATCGTGACGCTCTATCTCGAGGCATCAGACGGCAGCGAGTTCATGGTTCAGCTCCAGGAGCGTGCCCTGGGTGAGTTGGACCTAAGCGCCGGGGGGCTGCTCCATTTGAGCTGGGACCCGGAAGCAGTTCACCTGCTGCCCGGGGAGCACATGCGATGACACCCACTGAACTGCCCCAATGGACGCCGAGCGATTGAGAGAGCCTCCGATGATTCAAAACCCGGTTCCCTGGCCCAACGGCGCACGCTGCGCCTGTGCGATCACCTTCGACATGGATGCAGACAGCCTGATCCATGTCGCGCGTCCGGACGACTCTCATGACAGGCTCTATCCCATCAGCATGGGGCGCTACGGGCCATCCGTGGCGTTGCCCCGCATCCTCGAGACATATCGGCGACTGGGCCTGAAGCAGTCGTTCTTCATTCCCGGCTGGTGCCTGGAAACCTACCCGGCAACCGTCGAAGCGATCCTCGAGGGTGGCCACGAAATCGGGCATCACGGCTGGATCCATGAAGACCCGATCGCGACCCGCGGGCGCGATCAACAGGAGGCGTTCGAGCGCGCACTTGATGCTCACGTCAAACGCTGCGGCGCCAAACCGCAAGGATATCGAGCGCCCGTCTACAACGTCACCCAACAGGTGATTGATCTCCTTGTGACGCATGAGTTTCGATACGACAGCTCGTTGATGGCGGATGACGTCCCGTACGTCATGGAGACGGCTGCAGGTGAGCTCTACGAGATGCCTGTTCACTGGGGGACCGATGATTGGCCTCCGTTCGCGCACTATGACGAGATCGGGTACATGATGCCCGTGCGCGGGCCGTCGGCTGGTCTCGAAGGGTTCTGGGAGGAGTTCGACGCTCAGTACGAGGCTGGCGGATTCTGGATGCTGATCGTGCACCCATTCCTGACGGGGCGGCTAGCGAGATGGCGCGCGGTGGAGCGTAAACTGGAAGAGATACTGTCCAGCCACAATGTCTGGTTCGCGCCATTGCGTGACATCGCCGACCATCTCGATGGCTTGCGCGCGTCCGGTACGTTCTCGCCGCGTATCGACAAACTGCCCTACTACGAACAGCCCCAGCGTTGAGTTCTCCTCTCATGTGAGCTGGCTGATGAGGCTGCGAGAACTGCCTCGGCAACAGGCGTGAGGAACGTGCCTCCGTGCGCAGACCGAACAGCGGTGCCGCTCCGGAGATTGCCGAGAAATTTGCTTGTGGCGCTATGTGGGCAAATCATAAGCAATAGTCGAGTTTTGCACAAGTTTTCGGCATAATTTGTCCGGCGGGCAGAGGCTGGTTTGACCCCATCCACTATAACCTTCTGATTCAAAAGCAGAAAAACCCAGGCCGCTGGGCTGGCATGGGGATTGCGTACCTCACGCAAAAACGTTGGGAGTGGTTCCGGAGGAGTGTGGATGAAGCTCGTCACAGCAATCATTAGGCCGTTCAAGCTCGAGGAAGTGCAAGCAGCGCTCGTCGAGCTGGGCGTACAGGGTCTCATGGTCTCGGAGATAAAGGGATTCGGACGCCAATCCGGTCACACGGAGATCTACCGCGGCGCAGAATACACAGTGAGTTTCGTGCCGAAACTCAAGCTCGAAATCGTCGTTGCTGACGATCGCGTCGACGCCGTCATGGAGACGGTCTCGACCACCGCAAAGACCGGCAAGGTCGGAGACGGGAAGATCTTCGTCGTCGATGTGGAACAGGCCATGCGCGTGCGCACTGGCGAGCGAGATCTGGATGCGCTCTGAGCGTCAATCTCTGTCTGGAAGAACGAGGGTAAACAATATGAATAGACTGATTGTATACGCGCTCGGCGCAGCCGTGCTGATGGCTGCCGGGCCAGCGCTCGCGCAGGACGCGGCGCCGGCCGAAGTGGGCGCAAGGGAGGTCTGGATTCTCAACACGCTGCTGTTCCTGATCGGAGGTTTTCTGGTCATGTTCATGGCAGCAGGCTTCTGCATGCTTGAAGCCGGGCTGGTCCGTTCCAAGAACGTCGCCATGCAGTGCACGAAGAACGTGGCGCTCTTCTCGATTGCTGCCATCGGCTACTATGTGATCGGCTACAACCTGATGTATCCGCTCGGCAACTGGAGCATCGGTACCGACGAGACAGGTGGCTATCTCGGTGCGTTCGGTGTGGCCGTGCTCGAAGCCGTAAGCGGCTCGCTTGAGGAAGGTGTCGACTACATCACGGTCGTGGACGATGCGGGATACGCATCGACCGGATCGGACTACTTCTTCCAGCTGATGTTCTGCGCGGCGACGGCGTCCATCGTCTCCGGTGCACTCGCCGAGCGCATCAAGCTCTGGCCGTTCCTGGTCTTCACCTTCATCCTGACCGCTGTGATCTACCCGATCCAGGCATCCTGGAAATGGGGTGGCGGCTTCCTTGACACCCAGTTCGGTTTTCAGGATTTCGCAGGCTCGACAGTCGTGCACTCGGTCGGCGGGTGGGCAGCGCTTGCGGGTGCAATCGTGCTCGGATCGCGCCTCGGCAAGTTCAAGGACGGCAAAGTCCAGCCGATGCCCGGTTCGAACCTGCCGCTGGCAACGCTTGGCATGTTCATCCTGTGGCTGGGCTGGTTTGGGTTCAACGGCGGGTCGCAACTTGCGATGGGTTCGCTCGGCGACATTGCCGATGTGAGCCGGATATTCGCCAACACGAACACAGCGGCAGCCGGCGGCGCCGTCGCAGCTCTGATCGTCAGCGCAATACTCTACGGCAAGGCTGATCTCACGATGGTGCTCAACGGCGCTCTCGCAGGTCTGGTGTCGATCACGGCAGAACCTCTGCAGCCGAGCCTTGGAGGCGCAACGCTGATTGGCGCCGTCGGAGGTGTGATCGTGGTCTTCACGGTGCCACTTCTCGACAAGTTCAAGATCGACGACGTCGTGGGCGCGATCCCGGTACACCTGTTCGCCGGTATCTGGGGCACGATTGCCGTCGTTTTCACGAATTCAGACGCGACGATCAGCGGGCAGATCATCTCGATCGTCGTGGTCGGCGTCTTCGTGTTCTTCGTGAGCCTGGTCGTCTGGTTCATCCTGAAGGCTGTCATGGGCATTCGGGTCAGCGAAGAAGAAGAGCGCGAAGGTCTCGACAGCACGGAACTCGGCATGGAGGCCTATCCCGAGTTCGGCAAAGGCTCGCAGTTCGTCTGAGGAGAGGTATCCCCCAGCGGGGCCATCTGGCTCCGACCTTTGCCCGGGCCTTGTGCCCGGGCGCTTTTATTTCAGGCGTGGAGACAGTTCGACAACGGTCGTCCTCAGTTCCCCGAAGACCCGTGGCCGTGGTGCCCATGATCGGCTGCTTCGATCTTTCCAACCATGACATCTACCGTCATTTCACCGGCTTCCTCGAAGTTCAGCGTCAGAGGAAACTGATCGCCCGCCTTATGCAGCTTCGTGGAATCGAACAGCATGAGGTGCAAGCCACCGGGTTCGAGAGCGACTGTTTCGCCCGCAGGGACTTCCAACTCGTCTATCTGCTGCATCTTCATGACGTCGCCATCCTTGACCGTCACATGCAGTTCGATCGAGCCAAAGGCCGGTGAGCTGGCAGAGACCAGCGCGTCGGCAGTCTCGCCGCTGTTTGAGATCGTCATGTATGCCGCCGTTGGCCTGTTCGGCAAGTTTGGCCGTGCCTGCGGATGCGACACCAGCAGATCGCCTTTGCTTGTCTCGCTCGCAAGCGTTGGCGTGATGAGCGACAGACACAGTGCAGTCGCGAGGGAAGGAAGAATTCGTCTCATTCGATTGTTCCTGGATAAGCGTTCGGGCCCGCAGGGGCGGCATCCGAGCGTGGAAAACTGGGTGGTTTGGCGTGCTGTCAGCCGGTGCGCGATTCAAGGGCACCTGCTGCAGATCAGGCGTTAAGCGTCAGGCGGGGCACGGCTCCGAAACCGCGACGCGGGAGCCTCGCCAGTCGCAGCCGGTCGAGCTGCATGAACAATCCCTGGATCGAGGACAGGCCGCCGTCTCTCGTGCCAGGACGGAGGATGTGGCGGTGTGGCCGCCGAGAGCGCCAGACACCACCAGCATGCAGACTGTCCAGTGTGCTCAACCGGGTTGTCGCCCGTAGCACCGCAAATTTCGACTGGCTCGCCGATCATTGATGTCAGCTCGGCCAATCGGGCGTCTGGTGGCGTCACACTATGCGCCGACGCCATCGCTGATTGCGCGACAAGCCACAGCACTACTGGGATCGCGCGCAGGGCGAACACGACACGATTTGGATGACGACGCTGTCTCATGCTGCGTGAAGTAGCAGTCCGGACGAGAGAGTCGCAATCTTTTGCCCTGCGGCGAAATCGAAGCCGGGATGCGTGAACTGGAAACGTGCTTGCCGTTCGGTGGTGTGCTCGGCTTCTATGCGGTGGTGCTGGTCAACCAGCCAGAAGCGGAGAGCGACATGAGGCTGAGGTCGATGCTGTACGTACCGGCGCACAACGAGCGGTTTGTGTTCAAATCGCCTGAGTGCGGCGCCGATGCGGTGATCCTCGATCTTGAAGATGCCGTACCTGAGGATTGCAAGGACCTTGCACGAGACGCATTGGCGGAAGCAGGCCGTCGTGCCGGCACGTCCGGCGCCAAGGTCTTCGTGAGGGTGAATGCAACCGATCGGTTGGTCCCGGATTCCGAGGCTGCATCACGCGCTGGTGTTGATGGTGTCGTCCTGCCCAAGGTAGAGTGTCCCGAAGACGTTGATGCGGTGCCAGGAACGCTCCCGATCATCGCGCTGATCGAGAGTGCGGCAGGCATTCTTTCGGCCCGCGATGTGGCGGCGCACCCGCGAGTTCTCGCGCTGAACTTCGGTGCGGAGGACTTTGCGACAGACACTGACGCCTTGGCCGAGCCAGATGTGCTGCGCGTGCCCATTCTGTTGGTGCACTATGCAGCCAAGGCAGAGAGTAAGATGTCGCTCGGCCTCTTTCGTTCAGTCGCACAGTTTGACGACCCGGACGGGCTCAGCGCTGCTGCCAATGAAGCCGCACGCCATGGATTCGATGGCGCGACCTGCATCCATCCCAAGGTCGTCCCTGTCCTGAACGGAGCGTTCACACCGGATGCGGCGCGTATCGCCCACGCACGGAAAGTCATTCACGAGGGCCTTGCTGCCGAAGCCGAGGGCAGGGGGGCCTTCATGATCGATGGCGAGTTCGTCGATGCGCCCGTCCTGACGCGCTATCGTCGGCTTTTGTCCCGCGCCGGGATTGACCCTGAAGGATCGGATCATTGAGCCGCCTTCAGAAACGAGACTATGCCCCCGGATCGAAGGGTCCTCTCGAAGGCGTGCGGGTGCTCGATCTCTCGCGGCTCTTCGCAGGCAACGTCCTGACTCAAGTCCTAGGTGACTTTGGTGCGGAGGTGATCAAGGTCGAGCCGCCAGCCGGTGACACATTGCGCGCGTGGAAGACCAACGGCGTCAGCACGCACTGGAAAATCTATGCCCGGAACAAGAAGAGCCTGTGCCTGCAACTCCGTGACGCGCGCGCGAAGGAAATCATTCGCAAGCTCGTGCCGTCGGCAAAGTTCTTCATCGAAAGCTTCCGTCCGGGCGTGCTCGAAGACATGGGCTTTGCCCCCGACGTTCTGCACCATCTGAATCCCGAACTGATCATTCTGCGCATCTCCGGCTGGGGCCAGGACGGGCCATATGCCCAGCGCCCGGGGTTCGGAACCGTGATCGAGGGCATCTCCGGGTTTGCCGCAATGAATGGTTTTGCCGACCGCGAGCCGGTCTTGCCGCCGATGTATCTCGCAGATGGCATGGCAGGCCTCTATGGGGCGTCTTCAGCGATGATCGCTTTGCGCGAAGTGGAGATCAACGGAGGCGTGGGCCAGGTGATCGATCTGCCTCTGCTCGACCCACTGTTTTCGATGCTCGGTCCGCACGCCGCGAACTACCGGATCACCGGTGAGGTGAAGCAACGCACAGGCAGCCGGTCGACCAATTCGGCGCCCCGCAATGCCTATCGATGCAAGGACGGGTCATATGTCAGCCTCTCTGCATCAACGGAGAAGATGGCCGATCGGCTCTTCCGCGCGATCGGGCGGCCCGAGCTGATCGAGGATGAGCGATTTCGCACGAATGCCGACCGTTTGCAGCACGCGAAAGAGCTGGACACCATCGTTGGCGACTTCATTGCGCTTCGATCACAAAGCGAGAACGTTGCATTCTTCGAAGAGGCCGAGGTGACCATCGGTCCGATCTACGACACCACGCAAATCTTGCGGGACCCTCACTTTATCGAGCGGGCGGTGATTGCGGACTACCCCGACGACGATCTCGGTGCGCTCCCGATGCATCATCCGGTTCCGCGCCTTGCATCTACCCCCGCGAGTGTCCGGACGCCGGCGCCCGCGCTCGGTCAGCACAATGAAGCGCTTCTCGCGGAAGTCGGCCTCCTAGGTGCTGACGTTGAAGCATTGTATGATGCGGGCGTCATTTGCCGGGACGAAGACGGCGCTGGCAATTGATCTCTCGGTGTCGCTTGTGAGACGTTGAAAGACGCGTTTCATCGGAGCTCGCTTCATTTTGCACAGAACGATCCCGCCAGGACGTCGTGCATGAAGGCATACAGGTCGTCCGGAACAGTGTTTGCCCCCCGCAGTATCCAGCTGAAACTGCTGAGAATCGAGATGTGGTCGAGATCATCGTAGAGCTGGATCCGGTGGCAAGATCCCGCCGCATCCAGTGCCGCCTCCATCCGCTCGATGTTGGCCATACTGACGGTGGTGTCGTTCTTTCCATAGAGCATCAATATCGGTGGTTCGCCTCCGTCGACGAACGTCCCGGCCTGCATCGAGGGGTACTGATCTTCAGGACCGAAGATGGCTTTCATGACCTCGGATTCGGGAAAGAAGTGATAGGGACCTGCTAGGCCCGCGAACCCTCGGATTGCGCTGCGCTCGAGGTTATGCGCGGCCAAGTAGCTGGGATCCGTTGACAGCAACGCACCGAGATGTGCGCCTGCCGAATGCCCGCTCACGAATATCGCGGACGGGTCCCCACCGTGGTCGGAGATGGTTTTGTGGACCCACGCCAGACTTGCGGCTGCGTCCTCGACGAAGGCTGGATGACGTACGCTGGGATATTTCCGGTAGTCGGGGAGTACCGCGATGAAGCCCGCTTCGGCAAGCCGCATGCCCACAAACCGGTAGTCTTCCTTTGCACCCCACTGCCAGCTTCCGCCGTGGAAGAACAGCACGACCGGCCTCTGACGTTCCTCGGCTGTGCCGGGGAGATAGATGTCGAGCGACAGATCCCGGTCTGAAGCGAATGTCACGTTGCGGAGAATCTCGCCACTGAACCACAACGCCGGTGCGTTCGCGATGGCGAGCTTCGCTCGGGTCGAGTTGAGCAAAGCAAACCCCAACGCCAGTAGGATGGCCAAAAGACCGATTGCACGAAGCATTTTTCCTCACCGCTCGCCCGTGGTCAGGCGGAGGGTAGTGCAAAGAACGTCGGCTCCAACTCCTTGCGCCCGTCGCGGTGGGCTGGGCGACCGCAGCCATGCGCAAGGCCTCTATGCCACGACACCTTCAAAGGATACCGTGTTTCGCAACCGCTCAGCAGGAGACATCCGTATGCCAGGCACACAAATTTCGGAAGAAGAGATCCGGGCCTACCATGATGATGGCATCACCTGTGTCCGGCAGGCCTTCGATGCCGCCGCGGTGGAAATGCTGCGAGACGTCGTTGCCCGCGACATGGCTGATCCCAGTCCGATGGCGGTCGATGCGACTCGTGACGGTGAAGGCCGGTTCTTCGGCGACACCTTCGTCTGGAAGCACTTCCCGGAGCTGGAAGAGTTCGTATTCCAGTCCCCTGCGGCCGACATCGCTGCTGCGATGCTGCGCTCGCGCAAGGTCAATCTGATTTTTGACCAGTTCCTCGTGAAGGAGCCCGGAACATCGACCCCGACGTTGTGGCACCATGACCAGACATACTGGCCGGTGGCGGGCGATCAGGTGTGCACGCTCTGGCTGGCTCTCGATCCAGTAACCAAGGAGAGCGGTGCCGTCGAGTACGTTTGCGGTTCACACCGTTGGGGCAAGCGGTTCAAGGCGGTCTCGTTCAAGGACGACAATCTCTACAAGGAAGACTTGCCGCCCGTCCCTGACATCGAGGCGACGCGCGACCACTACAGGATGAGGCAGTTTGAGCTGGAGCCCGGGGATTGCACAGTTCACCACGGGCTGACCGTGCACGGAGCGCCCGGCAACTCCACCCTCTCACGCCCACGCCGCGCCTATGTTATGCGCTGGGCGGGCGAGGACGTGACCTATTACCCGCGACCCAATCTGCAGCCGATGCTGCACGATCCAGGGATTGCTCCTGGTGGTCCGATTGATTGCCCGCTGTTTCCTGTGGTCCGCGAACTGGCGTCCTAGAAGTGTCGCGCGGTTTTCCGGGACATCGCCATGTGATGCGTGATGGATAAGAGGCGTCGTTCGACTTAGACCGCCTTGGCTTCGCTTCGTGTGAGGTGATCGCTGCAGCTCTTCAGGTGTATGGTCGAGACCGGATCCTCGCGGAGGTGGTGCGGGCATGCGGCGTCTTGAACACCCCTCTCCAACTTTTCGAACCCTTGCGCAGAGAGTGCCTGCTTGGCACACCCGACGAGGAAGTCTGTGACGGCTCGAATGCGAGCCACTTCCTTCAAATCCCTGTGCGTGAGCACCCAGAGATCTTCCTGAACATCCAGTGCGCCCGGCAAGACTTCCTGCAGGTCGTTCTGCTCGATTGCGAGATAGCGTGGGAGCGCCGCGATCCCCAACCCGTTCTTTGCGGCCTCGAGCTGGGCAACGACGCTATCGGACCGGAACGCCCGGCGCGCATCTCCGGCGATCGTGCGTAGCCGCAATGATTGTGCCAGGCCACGCAGTTCCTTTGCCCCATCGATGATGTCGTGCTCGATCAGATCGGCGATGGAATGGGGCTGTCCACGCCGGGCGAGATAGTCCTTGCGGGCATAGAGTGCGAAAGTTGCCTCACCAATCCGCCGGCCGACCAGTGATGGATGCACCGGATCACCCACCCGAACCGCGATGTCCGCGTCACGGTTCACAAGGTTGAGCTTTGTTGAGCCGAGCAGAAGATCAACATCTATCGCCGGGAAGCGTTCTCTGAGGATGCCGAGACGAGGCAACAGGAATGCCGTGCCAAATCCTTCCGGCGCGGCGACGACCACGCGACCCTCCAGCTTGTCGTCAAGTCCGAGCAGCGTGTGGCGCACGACCTTGGTCTCATGCTCGATGCGCTCGACATGGGCAAAGACCTTCTTTCCGGAAGGTGTCAGACTGACGCCACCGCTATTGCGATCCAGTAGTTGGGTGGCCAGGCAGGCTTCAAGATCCTTGATCTTTCGCCCGATGGTCGGATGGCTTTCGTTCAGAATCTTGGCGGCGGCGGAAATGCTGCCGCACCGTGCGACGGTGAGAAAGTAGCGAAACGTATCCCAGTTTTCGCAGATCGCACTTCGGGTCGAAACTCCATCCGGCATTGTATTGCCTCCGAGCAAAGCATGTCGGAATGTGAGCCGATCCCCGACGACGAATTTCTAGCGCTGAATCGATCGAAGCGTCTTTAAAGATTTTTCAAATGAGTAAACAAAAACGTGAATGAATAAAATTCGCGATGTAGATCAAGGTATATTCTGAAGTTGGACGCGAAAAATATTGAACTGCACCTCTTCATTATTTGCTATCCACGAATCTCTTTCTGATCCGCTAGTTGCCTATCCGTCAACAGACGCCGGCCTTCAACACTGGAAGCAAGCCACATCCCGGCGGTTTCCAGTCTCTGGGTCGCCGCCTCGCAACTTCGCCGTCTTGTGAACGCCGGCGGTATTTTAGGAGCACGGAAAATGGCAAACGGACCGACAACACTCATTCCGGATCAGGACAACCAGCCTCGGAGCAGCGACGTCGATGGCCAGACATTTGTTTTGGGAGAAGGGGATCAGACCGTCGTCGCAGACGCGCCCGTTCTGGAGATCGACGACGACGACGTGAGATTTGTCAACGAGGGCACTGCGGCTACGACCGGCGACACTGCAACCGTACGCGTATCGGGCGAAGATGCCGAGATATTCAATGCCACGTCCGGATCGATTACGGCGGAAGGCACTGGGGTTGAGGTGACGAGCGAGGGCAGCGCTGAAATCCTCAATCGGGGCGCTATCAGCGGCGATGTGAACGGCGTCAACTTTGCCAACGGCGGCGAGTCCTCCGGCTCATTGCGCAACTTTGGAACGGTAAGCTCCGACAGCCGCGCCGTGAACATCGGTGGAAACGACACAAGAGTCTCGAACTTCGGGACCATCGAGGGCACCGGTGACCAGCGCAACGGCACGATCTACTCGGACGGGACGGCCGACAACTTCGACATCGTCAACCAGAGCAGCGGGATCGTTGATGCGGGCGAAGGCAATGATGGTGCCGGTGTTGCACTTCAGACTGGCGACATCGAAAACGATGTGGTCGAAGCCCGCTTCGTGAACCGCGGCGACGTCGCTGGTCGTGGGCAGGCCGCAGCCGATGGCGGAACAGCGGGCGACGGGGTCCGTGTGTTCGCTGGCGCCGATACCCCGACCTATCAAGGCGACATCGTCAACTCGGGCACGATCACGTCCGAGAGCGAGCAAGGTGCGGTCAGCGCGGTTCGGGTGGCCGATGGTGTCAACTTTGATGGGTCCGTGATCAACAGCCGCAATGGCCTGATCGATGGTGCCAACAATGGTCTCTACTTTGGCACCGGGGAACATGATGCACAGGTTCGGAACTTCGGTACGATCCAGTCCGGCAGCCGCGCCATCAACATCGATGGATCAGGGGTTGATCTGATCAACGCCGGTGAGGTGCTCGGCACTGGCGATCAGCGCAACGGTACGATCTATGCGGACTCGACGGCCGATGCGTACCGCATTCTGAATGCGCGCGATGGGCTAGTCGATGCCGGTGAGGGCAACAATGGCTCGGGCATCTCGCTTCAGACCGGTGACGTTGATGGAGACGCGGTCTCTGCGGTCGTGATCAACGCCGGCGAAGTGCGCGGCCGTGGTGATGCCGAAAGCGGCAACACCATCGGTGATGGCATTCGTGTCTTCAGCAGCGTTGACGATGCAACGCTCAGCGGGCGCATCGTCAACACCGGGACGATCGAAGCATCGGCGGAGTCAGATGCTGCGGTCGCCATTCGTCTCGAAGATGGTGTGACGCTCGATGGCATCATTGCGAACCAAGGCCGCTTGTCGGCGAACGAAACGGCGATCGACGCCAGCGATGCCGGCGGGTCTGTCACCGTGACGAACTCGGGCGAGATCGATGGTGCGGTCGTGCTTTCCGATGGCGACGACCGGTTCTTCGGAGCGCGCAGCAGCTTCGAGACTGAGGTCGATGGCGGCAAAGGCGACGACATCCTTCTGACCGGCGCGGGTCACGATGAGCTGACCGGCGGATTGGGCAACGATCTTGTGAATGGGGGCGACGGCATCGATACCGCACGCTTCGACGACGTTGACGTTTCGGTTTCCGCCAACCTCGGGTCGCGCTCGGCTTCGCGGGAGACGGGCTTCTCCATCAAGGTGATCGACCAGCCGCTCGTGTCGTTGACCACTGATCAGTCGCCGGAGGATCTTCTCGCCGAAGCGCTTGCCAACAACCTGTACTACAACATCCACACCAATGACTTTCCGGGCGGGGAAATCCGCGGCCAGCTTCTGGTTGAATCGGAGGTCACTGATGGTGGTGTACGCACCGTGACGCTGCGAGCCTCGCTGGACGCCGCGCAGGAACCGGGCCCGACTTCGGACTCAGAGGCAACGGGCGAGGGTGTTGTGACGATCGTCGAAGCCAACGGCGTGATCACTTACTCCTCATCGCTCAGTGTTTCGGGTCTGTCGGTGGCCGATCTGTTGCCTGTGGCGGGTGTCAGTCCAATCCATCTGCACAACGCACCCGCTGGCACAAACGGACCAGTGATCACCGACATCGTGCAGGACGCTGGCGGCGACGTCGACGGCAACGCAAAGCTGGATGCGGTCGATACAGGTGACGGCAACGTGTTCGTCGAGAACGCAGAGTTCGACCGGTTGCTCAACATCGAGAACCTCGTGGGCTCGAACGATGGCGACGAACTCGTCGGCGATGACGGTGCGAACACGCTGGAAGGGTTTGGCGGCAACGACACGCTGCTGGGTGGCGATGGCGATGATTTCATCGCCGGCGGCGGCGGTGTCGACAGCCTTGACGGTGGTGAAGGCAATGACACCAACTCCTTCCAGGATATCGGGGCCGAGGTGGTTGCCGATCTCGTGAGCGGCAGCGCCTCCTACCAAACCGGATCAGGTGTCACCGTCTTCGAAAACTTCTCGAACTTCGAGAACCTGGACGGTTCAGACAACGACGATCAGCTCTTCGGCGACGGCGGCGCGAACACGCTGACGGGTGGCGACGGCGATGACCTGTTGGCCGGACGCGGCGGAGATGACGTGCTCGAAGGCGGGCTGGGTGATGACATCCTGCGCGGCGGGGGCGGCAACGACGTGACCGATGGCGGAGAAGGTATCGACACTGCTGATTTCTCGGATATCGGGGTCTCGGTCAGCGCGAACCTGAACAGCGGAACCACGAACTATGTCGTCAACGGCACCGCCGTTCAGGACCAGCTGATCAGCATCGAGAACCTGACCGGTTCGGCCAATGATGACACATTGGTGGGAGACTCGAACGGGAACCTGCTTGCAGGTGGCGCTGGATCGGACGTGCTGATCGGCGGTGCCGGCGACGACGTGCTGCGCGGTGACGCGGTCGGCGACGGTGAGGCGATCACTGTCACGGTGACCAACACGCTTGGTGAAGGCGGCACGTTCCTGACCCCGCTTTGGTTTGGATTCCACGACGGCTCGACGTTCGATCTGTTCGATGTTGGCGAGGCGGCCAGCCTTGGGCTGGAGCGTCTGGCCGAGGACGGATCGGTCGAGGGCATTGCCGCGGAGTTCAATGCTCAGACCGGCGAGAACGGCGAAGACGCCACCATCATCGGTGCGAACGGCGTGCCGGGCCCGATCGATCCCGGGGAAACGGCGAGCTTCACGCTCAACGTCAACTTCGACGATGTGGGCCAAGGCTTCTTCACCTGGGCGACCATGGTGATCCCGTCCAACGACGCCTTCTTGTCCGCACCTGATGACCCGTTCGCAGATCCGATCTTTGACAGCGATGGCAACTTCCTGGGACCATTGGTGATCGAACGCTTCGGCAGCGATGTCCTGGATGCCGGCACGGAGGTGAACGACGAAGAGGGTGCTGCCTTCCTCAACCAGACCGCGCGCGATCAAGGAGTGGCTGAAAATGGCGTCGTCGGTGACCATCCCGGGTTCAATGGCTCGCAGGGCAATCCTGACGGCGCACCGGTCAACGTTCTCGGGGGCACCACACCGGGTGGCGTGATCGACCCGATCGAAGGTGATTTCACGCGAAACGGTGGCGAGGAGCAACTCCTCAGGATCGTCGTCGATCGTATTGCCGGTGCGAATGATACCCTTGTTGGTGGCGCTGGCGACGACACGCTCGACGGCGGCGGTGGCAACGATACGCTCGAAGGCGGGACAGGCGTAGATACCTTCATCTTCGGGGTCTATGCCGGCATCGATGAGATCGTCGACTTCGAGAACGGGGTGGACGTGCTCGATCTGTCTGCAGATGGGCTCGGGTTCGAGAGCGTCGAAGATGTTCTGGGCGCTGCGTCTCAGGATGGTGCGAACACCGTGATCGATCTCGGTTCGGACAGCCAGGTCACTTTGCTCGATATCGATGTCGACCAACTCGACTTCGCAAACATTCTGGTCTGAGGATAGGCCAGGGGCGGCGCGCAATGCGCCGCCCTACAGACGTCCTTCGTTGTTTCGCCCAGAAGTCACAACTAGACTCAGTTGACGTGGAATTCTCAGGGCCACATCGTGTCGCTCCCAACAAGTGGAACTTGACGCGCAGCAACAAGGTGACCTTGCTCCCTGATCCCGGACCATGGCGCTGTTCATCTATGCAGCCCTTGCTGTGACCATGTCGACCCTCGCCTGCGCCGGCGTTCGGTATCCGATGCTCGAGTGGCTTCGCTGCCGGTTGTAGAAGATGTCAATGTATTCGAAGAGCAAGGCCCGTGCTTCTCGGCGCGTGCTGAACCGGGTGCGGTGCACCATCTCGGTCTTCAAGGTGCCGAAGAAGCTTTCCATTGCGGCGTTGTCGAGGCAATTTCCTTTGCGGCTCATGGACGCGATCATCCCATGCGGGCCGAGCAGCTTCTGATACGCCCCGCAGGCGTATTGGACACTCCTATCGCTGTGATGGAGTGAGGACCGTCGCCCGCCATTGATGGGGTGGAGGCTCCTACTCCTGGCATCGTTATGTGCCACGGTGGGTGTTGTTGAACGATCCACCAGAGGGAGCCAACCACCCCATCAATGGCGGCCTTCATGGCGAACCTTTGACGGCAGCGAGATAGAGCCACCCCTCATCGGTCAGGAGCGAGCCATGTTGCGCCGGTGCCCATCGGGCTCGAACCGGTGGCGCCCATGATGGGCAACTCCGAGCGACATTGGCGAGCGAGATATCAGCCATCCAGACGGTATCGGGTGCCGTAGTCTCAAAGTTTCGATCCAGAAGGTTCGGCGCGATGCCATAACCAAGGCGGCTGTCCGTCGTCATCGGCATCCGCCGTTTGCGCCTTGGCGGGCGAATACCGTTCTGTGTCATTAGCTTGGTGACAAGCTTGCGCGACAGGTGATGCCCCCGGACGCGCAACTTGTATCGACCCAGCGGAATCTGCTCAGTTTAGGCCGCTCATCCGAAGGCAGCGCCAGGCTGGCTATGCCTTCACGGCGCTGTCTCGCGTGCTCTCATGGGCGGAGAATCGCAGCCTTGTCGAGCGCAATGTCTGTCGGAATGCGTGGCGGCTCTATGATGGCCAGGTGATCCGCATGCAGGAGTCGAAGACGGGGCGCCCGCTCACAATCCCTTGCGGCGCACCGTTGCGCCAGGCCCTTGATCAGGCGCCGCGCCGCTTGCCGGTTATCCTCACCAATCTGAGCGGTACGCCTTGGACAGCAGACGGGTTTCGCACGGTCGGGCGCGAGACCATGAAGCGCGCCGGCATCACCGGCAAAGCCTTCACAGATTTGCGCGGCACCGCCGTGAGCCGACTCAAGGCGGCGGAACGTACGCTCCCGATGATCGCCGGGATATCCGGGCACACCAACGCCGAAGTCAACGCGATCCTCGATCGACACTACCTCGCACGCCGTTCGATCTTGGCGCGCGAGGCCATCCGCAGGCTCGAAACCAGAACAAGAACTCCCATACGCTTTCCCAAACGGTCGGATGAGTCGGATCTTTGAGAAGGGAAAATCGTTATGAATCAGTTGGCTGGGGAACCTGGATTCGAACCAGGACTAACGGAGTCAGAGTCCGTGGGTCTACCGTTAACCTATTCCCCACTAAGCCATTGATTAGCCGTACCAATTCATCTTGAGACGACGTCTCAGGAGAAAGTGGCGTACTCCTACAATCGCGACAGGGCATCGTCAAGGGTTCCGCTGCTGGCCAAGCTTTCGGTAACATGACGTACGCTGGTGCGGCGCGCACCCAGCATCTGCTGGAAAAACAGACTTGCCGGTATATCGGGTGCATCGTCTGAGATCGCCGATACGGCCTCGCCGCCGCAATCTACTGCAGTCGCGGTGTTGGTGAAAAATGTGGCACCGGATGCTCGAAGTCACAATGGGAGGACGAGATGAGCAAGAAGCTTCTTGCGGCCGCTTCGATGATTGCGGTTATGGCAGCAACTGGACAGGCCAACGCCGCTGATCCGCTGAAGATCGGCTTCCTGGCCACGCTGGAAGGCACGTACACCGTGCTGGGTGAAGATGGTCTGCGCGGCTTCAAAGTTGCGCTGGACGAGTTGAACAATGAAGCTGCCGGCCGCCCGATCGAGGTCGTCATTGCTGCCACCGATGCGAGCCCGGACAGCGCCGTGCGCGCGGCTCGAAAAGTTGTTGAGCAGGACAAGGTCGACATCGTGATCGGCCCGCTCTCGGGCTCGGAAGGCATTGCGCTGCGTGACTACTCGAAGACGCAGCCGCAGGTGACTTTTATCAATGGAATTTCCGGCGCTCAGGAAACGACCTATGTGACGCCATCGGACAATTTCTTCCGTTTCAACATGGATGGAGCGCAGTGGTCCGCGGGCTTGGGATCCTACGTTTTCAACGAGAAGGGGTACGAGACCGTCGCCACCGTCGGCGAGGACTACTCGTTCATCTACACGCAGGTGTTTGGCTTTGCGCTGGAGTATTGCCAGGCCGGTGGTGAAATCACTGAACGTTTCTGGGTGCCGCTGGGAACCAAGGATTTCGGCTCGATCATTGCGGCTCTGCCGGACGATGTCGATGCGATCTATCTCGGCCTGGGTGGTGGAGACGCCGTCAACTTTCTCAACCAGTACCAGCAGGCTGGCGGTGAGGCCAACCTCATCGGCGGTACGATCATGGTCGACGGGACCGTCCTGAACTCGAAGGGATCGGCCAAGGAAGCGCTCGTGGGCGTTCCTTCTTCCGGCCCTCAGGCTGACGACTGGGACAACCCGAACTGGCTCAAGTTCGTCAAATCCTATCAGGACTTGTTCCCGCCGGAGGAGCGTTTCCCAAGCCCTGCGTTGATGGCGACGGGCTATTACAACGCGACCATGGCGATGGCCAGCTGCGTTGGTGAGGTCGGGGGCGATCTCTCGGATGGCCACGCCGCATTCCGCCAATGTCTCGCGGGGCTTGAGTTGGATGCGCCAAACGGCAAGATCACGCTCGACGAAAATCGCCAGGCGATTGGCACGAACTTCCTTACAGAAGTGGTCGAGAACGAAGACGGCACGCTGTCCAACAAGCTGATCAAGGTGATTGAGAACGTCAATCAGACGATGGGCATCGACAGCGAAGCGTTCGCGAGCATTGGCCTGCCAAGTCGTGAAAACCCCACCTGCAAGGCAAGCTATTGATCTGAGCACCGCCGCCCGGACCACACGGCCCGGGCGGTTTCGTCCCGGCGGTTGACGGCCGCCAGCCCGATGAGCGGGAGAGGATTATGGCGCTCATCAACTATCTGACGCGCGTTCATTTCGCAGACGGCGTGCTCGAAGAAGCGCTTCGTTCAGAACTTGAGTATCACGGAAAGCGCCGCCCGCTGGTCATCGCCGAGGCCAAGGATCTTGCCGGAACAACGGCCGAGCGCTTCTTCTCGGGTTTTCCGATGCGGATGCGAGTCGAGACCTTCAGCGCTGTGCCTTACCGGGCCAGCGAGCATGCCGGGCGACAGATTGCTGAACTCTACTTGGACACGGATTGCGACGTCCTCATCGCCTTTGGATCCAACAGGGCGATGGATCTCGCCAAGGTCGCGCGACTTGCGATCGCCTATGATGAACCAATCATCGGACTGTCGAGCGAGGAGGGCGGGACGCAACGTATTTCAGACGCTTTGCCGGATCTCTATTCGGTTCCGGGAGTCCTGGGCTTCGCCTCGGCGATAACAGACTACACGAGAACGCGCCTCGAGTCGGGGGGGCAGGTCCTGCTGTCTTCGCGACACCTCATCCCTGCGGTCACGATTTGTGATCCAACGCTGACACTCGGTGCCGACAAGGTCGAAACGTCGATCGCGGCCGCCGGTGTTTTCGCACGCGGCGTGGATGCCTATCTTTCGACGGGCTACAATCCCCCTGCAGATGCGATGGCGCTGGATGCGCTGTCCCGTGTCGTCGCAAACATCTTTCATGTTCTCGAGGAAGATGATCTGCAAGGGCGTCGCGAGATGATGGCGAGCGGCTTGAACAGTTCGCTTGCGCTTCAAAAGGGTTTGTGCGCGGTGCATGCGATCTGCAACGCGTTGGCAGCAACGGCGCGGGCTCCAATTGATCCAAGTGCGCTCGGCGCGGTTCTGATTCCCGTTCTCGCATCTGCATACGGAGACGTGGGAGCAGCGAGAGTGCGTGCGCTCAAGTCGAGCCTGCAGATATCCTCCGACAAGACGCTGGGTGAAGGCCTCGCGGAACTGATCGGCCGATTGCCGCTGAAGACGACGTTGTGCGAGCTTGGGGTCCAAAGTTCTGATCTCCCGGTCGCGGTCTCACTGGCTATGCAGGATCGGGCGATCAACAACGGGCCCGTACACTTCAGCAGGTCCGATCTGATGGCGTTGTTGACCTCGGCTCACGGCGAAGAGCCTCTGGCAGCCGCCAACGCGTGAGCACGTCGCTAACATGTAGGGTACTTGTCTGGCCCGAACGACTGGTCGCTCGTGTTGCTTATTTGTGCGAATCGGGTCCAAAATCAGGGCAATAAGCCGCAAACGTCGGCAGAAGCGGTGACGAACAAGGAGGAACGTGCATGGCCAGAGCAATCTCGGTCCATCACGGATCGTTCGGCAGAGCAACGCTCTACGAACTGGACAAGCCATTGATAACGCACGCGCACCGGGAAGGTCATCTGATTTTCTATCTCGGCGGTGCAAAGGGACACGTGAAGGTTGGGGACACAGAACTCATCCTCGACCAGACACAGGGTGTCGCTGTAAGCCCGTGGGAGCCGCACAGTTTTGCTCCGATGGAAGAGGGCGAGAACAGTTATGTTCTGACGCTCTACATCAAGCCGATGTGGTTCCTGGAAAACAGCCGATCCGCCGAGTGTGCGCTGAGCTTCGGTACGCCCGGCGTCCAGATGAGCGACACGGTCGAGATGTGGGTCGGCCGGCTCACCTCCCTTTTGCTCGACGATCGTCCCTCCGAGCGCTTCGACGGCTTCCTCTTCGAGACCACCCGGCAATGCTTCGATCAGTCCTGGCGTGGCGTTCAGCAGAGTTCGCGGCTGCACAACGTGCAGAAGCGCTTCAACGACTTTCGCGTCAGAAGATCCCTGCGCATCATGCAGGAAACTTACGCCGAGGAATCCAGCATGGACGTTCTGGCGCGGGAAGTCGGTCTGTCTCGACCGCACTTCTTCAAGCTGTTCAAGATGCAGATGGGTCTCACGCCGAACCTGTACCTCAACACATTGCGCGCCGAACACGCGATTGACGAGCTCATGGTCACATCGAAATCGGTGACCGACATCGGGCTTGAACTGGGCTTTGCAAGCCAGGCGAGCTTCACGCGCTTCTTCACCTCGAACGTGGGGATACCGCCGACGGACTATCGCCGCGTCGCGCACTTCGTTTGACCGTGAATATACGATGGCCGGCGAACCAAAGAGACTGCGCGGTATGACCTAGACCGCGCAGCCGAACTAGGCTCGGCAATCACAAGGGATTGATGGAACCTAGGATCTTTGCAGGACGCTGAACACTCCTTCGCGACCGGGACCTGCCGATGAGCGCATTTGCCAGGAACCACCCGGTCTGGACCGCGATCATCGTGATCCTGGCGGCCATTCTTCTTTGGCTGATCTTCGCGCTGTGGCCGTCATGGCTGATCGAATTGATCGGAAAGAAGAAGGTGTTCCTGAACGCGTTGTTCAACGGGATAACGTTGGGTGGGCTGTATTTCCTGGTCGCCTCTGGTTTCACGCTGATTTTCGGGCTGATGCGAAACGTCAATCTCGCCCACGGCTCACTCTATCTGCTCGGCGGATACATTGGATACGAGTTTGCCGAATTGACTGGCTACTGGCTCCTCGCCTTCCCCTTTGCCTTTGCGATTGTTGGCGCCCTTGGTGTGCTGATGCAGTGGCTCGTTTTCAGGCGTATGGAAGGTCAGGACCTCAGGCAGACATTGGTCACGATCGGGCTCTCGATCGTCATCGCAGACCTCATGCTCTGGATTTGGGGCGGTGACTTCTATCAAGTTCTTGCGCCGAGCTGGTTGAGCGGTCCCATCGAGACCTTTCTCGTGACGGGGGTCAAACGTTCATCGGGCGATCTGATTTTCCTGAAGTACCCTGTGGTGCGCATCGTGATCTTCCTCGCGGCGGTCGTTATCGGGATTGGCATGTGGTTGCTGTTGAACCGCACGCGCGTCGGCATGCTGATCAGGGCAGGCGTGGATGATCGAGATATGCTCTCCGCCACAGGTGTTCGCATTCAGCTCGTGTTTGTTGGGGTGTTCGCCTTTGGTGCAGGTCTCGCTGGGCTTGCAGGCGTGGTTGGCGGTACGTTCCAGGCACTCGCTCCGGGCGAAGACGTGCGCTTCCTTCTTTACTCGCTCATCGTGGTCATCGTTGGCGGCATGGGATCGATCACGGGGGCCGCTCTTGGAGCGTTGTTGATCGGGCTCGCGGACCAGTTTGGTTCCGTATACATGCCCACCTATGCGGTGGTGTTGACCTTCCTCATCATGGTGGTCGTGCTGGCGTTTCGCCCGCAGGGCCTTATGGGGAGGTCCTGACCATGGCAGTGGTTGATCCGGCAACGGGCGTTTCCGACGCGACCCCCACTTGGCTGGAGCGCATTCCGGCGGCTTACTGGGTGCTGGCGGTGCTGCTGCTGATCATGCCCGCGATCGCCGGTGACTTCATTCTTTTCCAGATCTTCGGGTGGACCTTCATCCTCGGGATCATCGCCCTCAGCCTGATGTTTCTGGCGGGCTATGGCGGGATGGTCAGCCTTGTGCAGATGACGATCGCGGGGGTCGGGGGCTACATGACGGCCATCTTCGGTCCCTCGGCCATCGAAACCATTTCGTTGGGATGGCCGTGGTTCGTCTCGATCCCGCTGGCGCTGATCATTGCTGTGCTGTTCGGTACGATAGCTGGTTGGCTCGCCGTGCGCACCGAAGGCATCTACACGATCATGATCACGCTGGCGATCGCGGCGGCGTTCTTCTACTTCACACGCCAGAACTACGTCATTTTCAATGGTTTCTCCGGCTTCAACGGGGTCTTGCCCCCGCAATTGTTCGGCGTCGATTGGCGTCAGCCCGTGGCGTTCTACTATCTCACGCTCTTCTGGGCGGTGATGGCGTTTCTGTTGGTGCTCTATGTTGCACGCGCACCGTTCGGTCTTGCGCTGCAGGGCATTCGCGACAATCCGAGACGCATGGCAGCCCTCGGGTTCAACGTCACGGCGCACCGGGTGGCTGCCTACTCGTTCGCCGCCCTTCTGGCGGGGTTCGGAGGTATTCTGCTGACATGGCAGTCGGCACAAATCTCGCCTGGAACCGCCGGCATCGGACCCGTCATCGATGTGCTGGTGATCGCCGTTATCGGAGGACTGCGCCATCCAATTGGCCCGTTCATCGGTGCGTTCATCTACGTGCTGCTCAAGACATTCGCGATCGACGCGCTGATCGCGGTCGGACTGTCGGGTGAGCGCTTTCAGCTTCTGATCGGCGTTGGCTTCCTCGTGATCGTGTTCTGGTCCCCAGATGGGATCCTCGGGCTTTGGGAGAAGCTGCGATCTGTCCGCGACCGGGATCCGCTGCGGGACCGGGGGGGAGACGCGCCATGAACGCTCCCACCGCAACCAGAATATCCGACCGGCTGGACGCAACGGGCACGGCCAACGCGCTCGAGTTGCGCGGGGTGAGCAAGTTCTTCGGTGCGCTTGCAGCCATGGAGGATGTCAGCATGACGGTCCTGCCGGGCGAGCGTCGGGCAGTGCTGGGTTCGAACGGTGCCGGCAAGACCACGCTGTTCAACTGCGTCACCGGGGACTTTCCAATCACCACGGGTACGATCCGCTTCTTCGGCGAGGACATAACCGCATTCCCGCCGCATGAGCGAATTCGGCGCGGTCTTCGCCGTACATACCAGATCAGCCTTCTGTTCAACGGACTGTCGGTGCTCGACAATATCTACCTGGCGTGCTGTGGCGTCTCGCGCTCGCGGTTTTCGTTCCTGCGCACCAAGCGCCGCGACGCGCTGATGACGAGCGCGGAGAATCTGGTGAGTGTCGTGCACCTTGATGCTGTGCGGGACACGGTGGTCTCCGAGTTGTCCTACGGGCAGCAACGCCAGCTGGAGATCGCCATGGCGCTTGCAGGCGCCCCTCGCTTCATCCTGTTTGATGAGCCTGCAGCCGGCCTCTCCCCGGCGGAGCGTGCCGAGCTTATCGAGATTCTGATGGGGCTGCCCGAGCACATGGGTTTCATCATCATCGAGCACGACATGGATGTGGCGCTGCGCGTGGCTGAGAGCGTCACCATGATGCACAACGGGCGGGTTTTCAAAGAGGGCAAGCCTGCCGAGATTGAAGAGGACGAAGAAGTACAGGCGCTTTACCTTGGGGATGGCCATGGTTGATCGCGGCACCCCCGTCCTCGAGGTCAGAGACCTCAACGTCTACTATGGCCAGTCGCATGCGCTGCAAGGGGTCGACCTAGCACTGCGGTCCGGCGTGCTCTCGGTCGTCGGGCGCAATGGGATGGGCAAGACGACCCTGTGCAAGACGATCATGGGGCTCGAGCCTGTGGCTTCCGGGACCATTGCGTTTGCCGGTCAGGTGCTCAATGGGCGCACCCCCGCTGAGATCGCCCGGATGGGCATCGGCTACGTGCCGCAGGGTCGTCGCTTGTGGCGCTCACTTACCGTGGACGAGCATCTGCGTCTGGTGGAAAAGCGCGGCGGCGCTTGGACGATCGAGCGGATCTACGGGACGTTCCCGCGTCTTGCCGAACGGCGCAACAATGGCGGTGGTCAGCTATCTGGTGGAGAACAGCAGATGCTGGCAATCAGCCGGGCGCTCCTGCTGAACCCTCGTCTGCTGGTGATGGACGAGCCGACCGAGGGCTTGGCCCCGGTGATTGTGGCGCAGGTCGAGGAGATGTTGATCCGCCTGGGTCAGGACGGCGACGTCGATGTTCTGGTGATCGAGCAGAACATCGGCGTGGCGTGCGCTGTCGCCGAAGACGTCGCAATCATGGTGAACGGCCAGATCAACCGGCTCATGGCCTCAAGTGTGCTTGCCGGAGACCGTGATCTCCAGCAGGCACTCCTTGGCGTCGGACGGCATGCTCACGACGAAACGCCTGCTCCTGCCACACAGCGAGAAACGGAAGAGGGTGCACCTGCGTCGAACCGGCCAACCCGCATCTATGTGTCCAATCCGACCGTGCCCACGCGCTGGACGCCCGCAGTGCCGGTGCGTGTGATTGAAGGTGCTGCACGCACGGTGACCGAAGCCTCTGTCCCACGCGCTGCACCTGCCGCGCGGCAGGCATCCGTGGCGCGTGCCGGCACACGTGTTCTTGTTGCCGGAACGCTGGATACGAAGGGCGAAGAACTGCACTACATGCGAGATCTTCTCAAGGCTGCAGGTCTTGCTGTGCAGGTCGTTGACCTGTCGACAAGCGGGAAGCCGTCCGGGGCAGAGGTGCCGCCGCACGCCGTCGCGGCTTTTCATCCCCGGGGCGCATCGGGCGTGTTCACCGGGGATCGCGGATCTGCCGTGGCCGGAATGACGTTGGCGTTCGAACGCTGGATGGGCGGGCAGGAGGGCATCGATGGTGTCATTTCGGCTGGCGGGTCCGGGGCCACCGCGTTGGTCAGCCCAGCAATGCGTGCGCTGCCCGTTGGTGTGCCGAAGGTGATGGTCTCCACGGTCGCTTCTGGCAATGTCGAGCAGTATGTCGGTCCGGCCGACATACTGATGCTTCACTCGGTCGCTGATGTTCAGGGTTTGAACTCGATTACCCGCCAGGTGCTCGGAAACGGTGCCCATGCGCTCGCGGGAATGGTGAGGGCTCGGGCCGAAGCGCGGCCGGTTCAGGGAGAGAAACCCGCGATTGGCCTGACGATGTTCGGTGTGACCACGCCCTGCGTGCAAATGGTCAGCGAAGCGCTGGCGTCCGACTATGATTGCCTGGTGTTCCACGCAACAGGCACCGGTGGCCGGGCCATGGAGAAGCTCCTGGACAGCGGTATGCTCTCTGGTGTTCTGGATCTCACGACCACCGAGATCTGCGATATGATCGCGGGGGGTGTTTTTGCGGCTGACGAAGACCGGTTCGGCGCTGCCATCCGTTCCGGACTGCCGTATATCGGCGCTTGCGGCGCACTCGATATGGTCAACTTCAATGCCCCCGAGACGGTGCCCGAGCGCTATCGCGGTCGTCTGCTCTACGAGCACAATCCCCAGATCACCTTGATGCGGACGACGGTTGAGGAGAACGATCGTATGGGGCGCTGGATTGGGGAGCGCCTCAATCAGATGACTGGTCCGGTGCGGTTCTTCTTGCCCGAAGGCGGGGTGAGCCTCTTGGACGCGCCGGGCATGGCATTTTACGACCCCGCGGCTGATGCGGCTTTGTTCAGGGCGCTTGAGGAAACTGTGCACCAGACGTCCTCGCGCCAGCTCCTACGCACTCCACACAATGTAAACGACCCCGAGTTTGCGAAGCTGGTCGTCCAGACCTTCCGCGCGCTCCATGGGCAACCACGCGCCCGCGCGGCAGGAGGATAACATGTTCGAGCGATCCGATCTGATGACAAGGTACCGTGCGATGCGCGATCGCGGCGAGCCGGTCATTGGCGGTGGTGCAGGGACCGGGCTTTCTGCCAAATGCGAGGAAGCTGGCGGGATTGATCTTATCGTGATCTACAACTCGGGCCGGTACCGGATGGCTGGTCGGGGCTCGCTCGCAGGGCTCATGCCATACGGCGATGCCAATGGTGTCGTGATGGAGATGGCGGGTGAGGTGTTGCCCGTGATCAAGAACACACCTGTCCTGGCAGGGGTTTGTGCGTCCGACCCGTTTCGGCTCATGGACCGTTTTCTCGATGAAGTGAAAGCCACCGGGTTCTCGGGTATCCAGAACTTCCCGACGGTCGGGCTGATCGACGGTACGTTCCGGGCGAACCTCGAAGAGACCGGGATGGGATACCAGCATGAGATCGATCTTGTGGCGCTTGCAGCGCACAAGGACATGCTGACCACGCCTTATGTCTTTGATGCGGAGAGCGCTACGGCAATGGCCGCGGCGGGCGCCGACATCATCGTGTGCCATCTTGGCCTGACGACCGGCGGCGCGATCGGGGCAGAGACCGCATTGACACTCGAGCAATGTCCGGAAGCCGTTGATGCTTGGGCCGCCGCGGCGCTCGCGGTGAACCCGGAGGCACTGGTGCTCGTTCATGGCGGACCCGTTGCCATGCCGGAAGATGCGGAATTCGTGCTCAAGAACACCAAGAATTGCCACGGTTTCTATGGCGCATCCTCGATGGAGCGCCTGCCTACGGAAGTCGCGCTGACCGAACAGACCCGCAAGTTCAAGCAAATCGGACGCTGAGGAGGAAACGCCATGACTGGGGAGTTGATAGGAAATCTGATCCTCTGGCTCATCGTTGCCGTCATCGTCATCTTCATCCTCTACTGGGTGATGCACTGGCTCTATCGCCGCTCGACAAAGGAGGTCGCCTTCGTGCGCACCGGGTTCCTGGGCGAGAAGGTGGTCATCAACGGCGGCGCGTTTGTCTGGCCGATCATTCACGACATCACGCCTGTCAACATGAACTCGATGCAGCTCGCCGTGACCCGCGAGCGCGACGAGGCACTGATCACGCGGGATCGCATGCGGATCGACGTGGATGCCGAGTTCTATGTCCGCGTGCATCAGACGCGCGAGGCTGTGTCGCTCGCGGCCTCTACTCTCGGGCGGCGCACCCTCGAGCCCGAGCGGATTCACTCGCTGCTGTCCGGGAAGTTTATCTCTGCTCTGAGGACGGTCGCCTCTCAAATGTCGCTCGAAGAGGTCCATGAGGATCGCAACGCCTATGTGGCACGGGTGAAGGAGATGGCGCAGCAGGGGCTCGATACGAACGGGTTGGAACTCGAAGCCGTCGCGATCACTGACATCGATCAGACCGACATCGAATTCTTCAATCCTTCGAACCGGTTCGATGCAGAGGGCCTGACCAGCGTGATCGAAGCGATCGAAAGCCGGCGAAAACTCCGCAACGATATCGAGCAGGACGCGATGATCCAGATTCGCACGCGCAATCTGCAGGCCGAGAAGGAAGCGCTGGACATCGAGCGCGAGAGTGAGGAGGCGCGCCTCGAGCAAGAACGCGAGATCGAGTTCCGGCGGGCCCAGCAGCGTGCGCAGCTGGCGCGCGAGCGATCGGAGCGGGAGAAAGAGGGGGAGCAGGCGACGCTGCTGTCGCGAGAGGCAATCGAAACCGCTCGGATCGAGAACGAGCGCCAGATCGCTGAGGCTCGCATCGCATCAGAACGTGAGATCAGGCAGCGAGAAATCGAACGCCAACGTACCATCGATCAGGCCGAGATCGCGATGCGCGAAACGGTGGAGAAGGCACGAATTGCGCAGGAGCAGGCGGTAACGGAAGAACGTATCCGGACTCAGCAAGAAACGGATGCTGCCGAGATCGCCGCCCGCGAAGCAATCGAAAAAGCGCGGATCGCTCAGGAGCAGGCTGTCGAACAGGCGCGGATAGCGCGAGACCGCACGACACAGTCGGAAGAGATCGACCGTCAGCGCTCAATCGACGAGGCCGGAATCACCGCGCGCGAGGAAGTCGAGAAGGCGCGCATTTCCCAGGAGCGCGCGGTCACCGAAGCCCGGATCGAGTATGAACAGACCACGCGAGAACGCGAGGTGGCCCGAGATCTGTCGATTCAGGAAGCCGAGATCTCCGCGCGCGAGGCTGCGGAGAAGCTGCGCATCATGCAGGAAAAGGCGGTTGCTTCGATCCGGATCAGCTCGAGCCGCGAGACCCGTGCTCTCGAAATCTCGCAAAACCAGGCTGTGGACGAAGCAGAAATCTCAGCGCGCGAGGCCGTCGAACGCGCGCGCATCGCACAGGACAAGGTGCTTTCTTTCGAGCGTATCGAGACCCAGGAGAGTGTCGAGGAACGCGAGCAGCTCAAGGCGGAGGCGGTTGAAGCCGCCCGGATTGCCAAGGAGAAGAAACTCGCCGCCGAGCGCATCGCCTACGAGCAGGACATGCGCGAGCGCGAGATCGCCCGCAACCGCACCGTGGACCAGGCCAACATTGCAGCGCAGCAGATGATCAACGCCGCGCGCATCGAGGAGGAGGCAAAGACGCGGGCAGCCGAAATCGCAAAGGAAGAGGCAATCGAGGCACGCAACATAGAACGCCGCAAGGCACTTGAGCAGCTGGAGATCGAGCGCACCCAGGCGTTGCGCGAGGTCGAGATCGCAAGCCAGGAGGTGATCGAACGGGCGCGGGTGGCGTCCGAGCGTGGGCTCGACGATGTCAGGATCGAACATCAGACCGAACGTCGTCGACTTGAGATCGACCGCGAGAAGCAGGTCGAGGAGGCGTCGATGGAGAAGGCCATCGCGCTCGCCGAGAAATCGCTCGAAGAGTCTGCGGCCTCAATCAAGGCCGATGCCGCACGGGCGGAAGCAGCCGAAGCGGCCGCGAAAGTCGACACCGCGAGTGCCATGGAACAAGCCAATCGGCAGAAATCGGTCGATCTGACCCATGCCGAGAAAGAGGCAGAGGAGTCCCGTCTGGCATCGGAAGCCCAGCGCATTCGCGCGGCGGTCGAGGCCGAAGCCCAGAAGCTCATCAACGAGGCCGAGAACATCCTCACCGATGGCGCGCGGCGGTCCTTGTTCAAGCGCAATATGCTGAACCGGCTCGAGGGCATCATCGCGGCCCAGGTCAAGCCACTGGAGAAAATCCAGGAGATCAAGATCATGCAACTGGGTGGCTCCGGTGCCACCGGGCTCGACTGGGCGGACGGCTCGGGTGGCGGCGGGGGCGGGGCCTCGGTCGGCCCCGGGGGCAGCCCAACCGACGAGGTGATCAACTCGGCGCTGCGGTATCGTGTGCAAGGGCCCATGATCGACAGCTTGATGAACGACATCGGCATCGATGGCTCAAACCTAGCGAAGGCGGCCATCTTCAGGGATGCCAACGACATGGCGCGCGCTGCGAACGAGTCTCACAAGCTGGCTCAGGCCAAGAAGGCGGAAGACGAGAAGAAGGGCGATAAATAATGGCACGGGTCTACGTCTCCTCGGTGATTGATGCACCGGCGGCTCGTGTGTGGGAGCGTGTGCGCGACTTCAACGCCTTGCCGCGCTGGCATCCGCGTATTCGAGACAGTCGCATCGAAGATGCGTTGCCGTCTGACAAGGTCGGCTGCATTCGGAACTTCAACCTGCAGAACGGCGACAACATTCGAGAACGCCTGCTCGGGCTCTCCGACTACGACATGTTCTGCACCTATGCGATCCTCGAAAGCCCGATGCCGATCACCGACTACGTCGCCACCCTCAGGCTTACGCCGGTGACCGAAGGTGACCGCACGTTCGTCGAGTGGTCTGCGGAGTTCGATTGTGACGCTGCAGAGGAGGGCGATCTCGTCGAGGGGATCGGCACCAATGTTTTTCAGACAGGGTTTGACGCGCTCAAGCGCCACTTCGGCGGTTCTTGAATGATGACGAATGGGGGGACGGAATGAAAAACATCGCTATTCCAATCGCGCTGTTGTGCGCGCCTCACGCACTGGCGGCGGATTTGCCGCCGCTGCAGACTCAAGCCAACGCCGAGATGGTGACGTTTGAACACATCGACGCGTTGAACGCCTGTGACTGGAACAGGCTGATGGCGCAGTATCCGGAAGAGGTCCTCATCATCCTTCCAAACGGAGTCTGGATCGAGGGGCGAACTGAAATCGGCAATGTTTTCGAGGGGTTCTGCCAGCCTCGTGAGGAAGGCGGCTTCAAAGGAGCGACCTTCATCGCTGAGAAGGTGAAGACGGTGGGCGATACGGTGAACGTCTCGTGGCGCATAGAGGCGGACTGGCTGGCAGAGCCTTACAAGGGTGCCGACGCCTACGTGACCAAGGACGGGCTCATGTATGTGCAGGTCACCACGTTCGACCCGGAAGACATGAAATTCAAATAGCGCGGATCGAGATGGTCAAGGTCATTCGCAGCACAGTTCTGGATGCGCCCGTCGAGGCGGTCTGGGATGTTTTGCGCGATTTCAATGGTCACGATCAGTGGCATCCGGCCGTTGCCGAGAGCCATGTCGAGCGCAGCCAGCCGGCGGACAGGGTCGGGTGTGTGCGCAACTTCAAGCTCGAAGACGGCTCGAACCTGCGTGAGCAGCTTCTCACGCTGTCGGATCTCGAGCAGACCTTCACCTACTGTCTTCTGGATACACCGGTACCGCTCTTCAACTACGTGGCCCACGTTCGGTTGGCCCCGATCACGGATACTGACGGCACATTCTGGGAATGGGAGAGCCGGTTCGACACGCCGAGCGGTCAGCAAGAGGCACTGGCCGAGTTGGTGGGAGAGCAAATTTACGTCGCCGGTTTTGACGCAATCCGCAGCCACATGGGTCTGGGCGATGCTTGAGGTGCGAACCTACGCCACACTCGCAGAGGCCGCGGGGGCGATGGATGCCAGCGCGCGGTTCATGGGCGGTGGGACACTGGTGATGCGCGATGTGAACTACGGCTCGCAGGATTTTGCGGCGATCATCCGCGTGACCGACCGGGAGTTCCGCCGTATCCGGACCGAGGGTGGACGCGTGGTGATCGGTGCCGGTGCCACGATGACCGATGTTATGCTTTCTCGAGAGACTGACTTTCTCGCGCCCGCCGCGCGCGCGGTGGGGGGACCGGCCATCCGCAACATGGCGACTGTTGGGGGCAATCTGTGTGCGCCGCATCCGTACGGAGACCTCGCGACGGCGCTTTTGGCACTCGATGCCCATGTTCGGATCGTGGGGGGTGGCGAGCAGCCGCTGGACCAGTTCCTCTTGAACCGGCGTGGTCTCATCGAGGCGGTCGCGGTTCAGCGCCCAGCGGGAGATGTGTTCCGGTTTCGAAAGGTGAGCCGCGTCAAACCCAAGGGTGTCTCGGTAATGTGCATCGCTGCATGTCTAAACCGCGGGGCGGGGCGCTTATCCGGCGTGAGGATAGCCTATGGCGCGATGGGGCCGGCGCCGCAGCGCGCCTTGAGGGCGGAGCAGGCTCTGGAAGGGCGCACGCTCGATCTGGCCGGTATCCAACCGGCACTGGCCGTGGCCACGGATGGTCTCGATCCGCCGACCGATGCCCTTGCCTCGACCTGGTACCGCCGCGAAGTCGCTCCTGTGCACCTGAGACGGTTGCTGCTCGGAGAAACCCGATGACGAAAACACCCGTCACGTTCACGCTCAACGGAACGGATGCGGCGACGTTTGTCGATCCGGGCCAGAACCTGCTTGATGTGCTGCGCTTCGGCCTCGGCGATCTGACCGCGAAGTATGGGTGTGGCCAAGGCACCTGCGGCTCGTGCACCGTGCTCATCGACGGCCAGCCCCATGTGAGTTGTCTTGTGCTCGCGGAGGCGGTTGAAGGTCGCGACGTCCAGACGGCCGCAAGTCTCGCAGCCGGACCCAACCTGCACGCCTTGCAAACAGCCTTCATCGAGGGGTTTGCCGCTCAGTGCGGATACTGCACTCCGGGCATGCTTATGGCCGCGAAAGCCCTGCTCGACCGCAGCCCCAATCCGTCGCGGGAGGAAGTCATCGAAGCGATCTCGGGCAACCTCTGCAGATGCACCGGTTACGAACCGATCGTCGACGCCGTTCTGCAGGCGGCCCGCGCACCGAGGGGGGCAAGCCGATGACTGTCGAGTTTCGCAAGGACCTGTTTGCCGACGAGCGTGATGACAACCTCTCCGAAATCGGCCAGCCCGTGGTGCGCCAGGACATCCTTGGCCACGTTACGGGTCGCACCCGCTTCTACGCCGATCACACATTCGAGGGGTTGCTTCACATGCGGTGCGTGCGTTCACCGCACCATCACGCACGAATCCTGTCCGTCGACACGTCGGCGGCGGAACATGCGGATGGCGTTGTGCGGATCGTCCGGCCAGCTGACGTCCCGGCAAACCTGAACACGCTGCTCAGTCTGCTGAACTTCGGACGCGACGATGAGCCTTTGCTTTCGCCCGACAAAGTCGCCTACCGCGGTGAGCCCATCCTCGCGATCATTGCAACCTCGGAACGTGCGGCGCTTGAGGCGGTGGCCCGGGTGCGTGTGGAGTGGCAAGAACTGCCCTACGTGATGGATGTGGAAGACGCGCTCCGTCCCGATGCGCCTGTTGTCAACGAGACGTATCCGAACAACACTTTCGACTATCACGACCGCTACGATCATCAAAAATTGCGGTTCGGCGATGTCGAGGCGGCGCTTCGCGGTGCCGATCATGTTGTCGAGGGCACCTATCAGATGTCGCCGATCGAGCAGGCGCCCATGGAGACCTGCGGTGCGATCGCTGCGCCCGAGACGAATGACCGCTTCGTGTGTCACACGTCCACGCAGGGGCTGTTCTTCTCTCTCGGCACGACCGCCAAGCAGCTCGACATTCCATCCTCGCGGCTGCACTTCGTCGGCGGCACCGTCGGCGGCGGCTTCGGCGGCAAGGTGGACAGCCACCACGAACCGCTTGCGGTGCTGGGCGCGATGCTGACGGGGCGCCCCGTCAAGTACCAATGGGATCGCGCGGAGGAGATGCAGGTCGGTGCGCCGCGTGGCGGTGAGCGCTGGCGGATAAAGGATGGCGTGATGCGGGACGGTCGGATCGTTGCGCGTCAGTTCACCGGCTTCTTCGACGCGGGCGCCTACACCCGCCTGTCATCCTATGCCGTGCAAAAGTCAACGGGCCACCTTCCAGGGCCATACACGATCCCGAACGTCGCCTCGAACGTGTTCTGCGTCTATACGAACCGGACACCGTCCACCGCGATGAGGGGCTTTGGCATCACCGCCGTCGACTTCGCCATCGAGTGCCATATGGACAAAGTTGCCGAAGCCGTCGGCATGGACCCGATCGAACTGCGCATCCTCAATGCCTATCGCGACGGCGACATGAAAGCGCACCGGCGCGAGGCGAAAAACTGTGCGCTCATCGAAAGCTGTCAGGTGGTGGCCCAGAAATCCGGTTGGCGGCTTGGCGCAGAGGCACTGGCGGCATCCAGCATGTCTGACGGAGGCATTGGGTGGCGGGGCGATATCCCGGAGACTGTGACGGATGAGATGGGTGCGATCGGGCAGCGGCGTGCAAACTGGCACGATCCAGATCCTTTCTCCGGCGCAACGGCGCGCGGGAGTGTACCGGCCGGCACCGCATCCGGCACCTCGGCGCTCGGGGCGCCGCCGCAGGATGAGGAAATGATCATCGAGGCGGAGCGGCTCGGTTTCAAAGGCATGTCTCAAGACCCGCCGTCCGGGAGTCCTGCGCAGACACGAACGCCTCAGCCAGACTACGCGGCCGCGCCTCCGCCACCCCGGGCACGCTCGGGGATTGCCGCACCGCCTGCCGCGGCGACCACACCCAACGCTCCGTCTCATGAGCGGTATGTCCCCACGGGTCCCGCTGTCGCGCCTTCAGCGCCAACTGCGGCGACTTCTCCATCCGACACGGGCTCTGGCTCCACCCGACCGCCCCGGCGCCCGGGTGTGTCGAGGTTCATTTCAGGACCAAGGGGGCGGCGATGACCATACACCCCGGCCGCGGCTTCGCATGCATCAACTATCCCATCGGGATGAATCTCGGTGGCGACCCGTCGCAGGCGCTGGTGCATGCCACACCTGATGGGAAGTTCATGGTCGCGTTGTCTGCAATCGATCTCGGACAGGGAATGAAGTCTGTCACGCGTCAGATTGCAGCCGAGGCCCTGGGCGTTCCGATCGCGGATGTCTATGTGGACACAGCCGACAGTGACACGGGGCCCCATGATATGGGCTCGTTTGCTTCACGCGGCACGCATCGGATGGGAAATGCCGTCATCCGAGCTGCGACCGAGGCGCGCCGGCAACTCCTTGAAGCGGCGGCTGAAGAACTCGAAGTCGACGCCGCCGACCTGACCACGGACGGTAAGGGTTCGATCCACGTGAAAGGTGCACCGTCTCGGTCAATCACGGTCGAACAGACGTCTGTTGCGGCACAGTTCAAGCAGGGCCGCACACTGGCAGGCCGTGGAATTTTCCTGGTGCCGATGTCGGATGTGGATGCGCAGACCGGCGAGATGACGCCGGTTTCGTGCTTTGCGCACGCGGCTTTGATCGTCGATCTGGAAGTGGATGACGAGACCGGTGAAATCGAGGTGACGCAGATCAACTCGTCCTACGAAGTCGGCCGCGCACTGAACCCGCGGCTGGTGGAGCAGCAGTTGATCGGGGGCGCCTGGATGGGTGTCGCCCATGCGCTCTACGAGACGACCGAGCCCTACTATCCCGACCGTTCGCATGGGCCCGAGGATTTCAATGCGTATCTCATGCCGGGACCCGGTGACATTGCACCTCACCACATCTCGATCCTCGAGCGGCCCGCGCCTGACGCGCCCTATGGTGGAAAGGGACCAGGCGAGATGTGCGCCAACCCGGTCCTGCCTGCGATTGCCAATGCGGTCTACAACGCCGTCGGTGTGCGGTGCGACAGCCTGCCCATCACTCCGGAGAAAGTGTTGCGCGGCATGCGCTCCAACGGCGGCGCCCGGCCGCAGGGACGCCGGTCATGACGCCATGTGATCCGCACCGCGCGCTCCCCTTGGATGTGGCACATTGTTCACCGGGAGCGCATGCCCACCCGCCCGCGCACGGCGCGGATCCAGGTCTGCTGCGATGACAGTTCGTCCCACCATAGCGGGGATCGGCTCTCCAGATGCGCTGAGACAAGCTCTCCGGGGCGCTCAGTACCTTGCGGGCGAGGGGCTTTCGACCGCGTCCTATCTGGCCTTGGCGCTTGGCAAGCCGCTGTTGCTGGAAGGCGCGCCCGGCGTTGGCAAAACCGAAGCCGCGAAGGCTATCGGTGCGATCCTCGGCCGCCAGGTGATCCGGTTGCAGTGCTATGAAGGGATCGATGTGGCGTCGGCGCTCTACGAGTGGAACTACCCGCGCCAGATGCTTGCGATCCGCCAGGCCGGCGAGGCCTACGTCAACATTTACGTCGACGATTTCCTGCTGGCGCGTCCGCTGCTGCAAGTGCTGCGTGATCCGGGTGGAACCGTGTTGCTGATCGATGAGATCGATCGCTCTGATCATGAGTTCGAGGCGTTTCTGCTGGAGTTCCTCTCGGACTTCACGATTTCGATTCCCGAGACCGGTACCGTTCGCGCCTCGGTGGCGCCGACGGTGGTTCTGACATCGAACCGCACACGCGACTTGCACGAAGCGCTCCGGCGGCGCTGCGTCTATCATTGGATCGAGTATCCTGATCCGGCGCTCGAGGCGGAAATCGTGATGGCTCGTGCCTCATCTGTCGTGCACGCCACCGCCGAGGCGGTTGTGGCGTCTGTGGGGCTCATGCGCGGCGAAGCATTGGCAAAGCCACCAGGCATTGCCGAGACGATCGAGTGGGCCGAAGCCGCGACATTGCTCAATACGCAGGGCTCTGCCTGGCCCGAGGCTTTTCGCCGTGCAATCGGGGTCGTGCTCAAGGACCAGGATGACCTGGAGCATCTCGCGCCCCGTCTCGCACAGATCCTGCCCGGGGAGGCTGCCTGATGCTGCCTGCCGCCGCGCGCCCCTTCGTTAGCTTCCCGCCCCTGTTGCGCCAGAACGGGTTCGCAGTGTCACCCGACCAGACCGTGGACTTCATGGCGGGCGTTGACCTGCTGGGTCCCAGAAGCATCGGGGACATTCGCCAGGCAGCGACAGCACTCCTTGCCATACCGCATGAGCGTCAGGCGGAGTTCGACGCACTCTTCGATGCGCATTTTCTCGGTTTGGCGCTGCCGGTCACCCTCCCGGCGGATGAAGACGATGTGGCGGCACATGATCCGACGGGCGGGATCGAAGAACGAACCGAAATCGGCGACGAGAGCGATGCAGGGCGCGAGGCGGCGCGCGCAGAACGCCTTGGGCACCGCAGTCTTCAGGACCGCACGGATGAGGCGCTTTCTCGGTTGAGGCATCATGGTGCAGCGTCGCTGCCGAGACGCCGGTCGCGGCGTTACATCTCCGCAAGATCGGGTCCGTTGCCGGACATGCGCCGCGCGCTCCGTGATGCGAGCCGCCGGGACGGCGAACTTCTGACGCTGCCAACACGTCGACGCCGCGAACGGCTGCGCCGGATCGTGTTGCTGATCGATGTATCGGGATCGATGAAAGAGCGGACCGCGGACTCCCTGAGACTTGCCCATGAGCTTTCGAGGATCGCCGAGCCGCTGGAGGTGTTTACACTGGGCACCCGACTGACGCGGGTCACATCCGCTCTGCGTCACCGAAGCGCCGAACAAGCGCTCGGGCGCGCCTCGCGGCTGATTGCCGACATCGATGGCGGTACGCGCATCGGTGAGGCGCTGGAGACGTTTCTCGCGGTGCCGCGGTTTGCGGGATTTGCCCGCGGCGCCGCTGTGGTTGTGCTTTCGGATGGCCTGGAACGTGGCGGCCCGGAGGCCCTTGTGGGTGCAACCTTGCGTCTTTCGCGGCTCGCCTGGCGGCTTGATTGGCTCACGCCGCTGCCGATCGGGGGCAATCCGCAAACCGGTGCCTTGCGCGCCATACTCCCCTATCTGGATCATCTCGGCGATGGCCTCACGGTCGAGGCGATCTGCGAACACCTCCTGACGATGGCCCGGCGATGATCGATGCCCACCACCATATCTGGCGGCAAAAAGATTTGCCGTGGCTGCTGGGACCAGAACAGCCGCGGATCTTCGGGGCGTATGCACCGATCAAGCGGGACTATCTGATCGAAGAGTATCTTGACGATCTGGCGGGGACAGGGATCGAGAAATCTGTCTATGTCCAGGCGAACTGGGCCCCGAACTGGGCAGCGGACGAGGCGGCCTGGGTCCAAAGCGTCGCCGACAGATCTGGGTGGCCGCACGCCATCGTGGGCTATGCCGACTTCACTCAGCAGGATGTGCGCCCACAGCTCGATAAGCTCGCGAAGTACCCCCTGATGCGGGGAATCCGGCAGCAGCTGCACTGGCATGCCAACCCGCTCTACCGCTTCGCAGCGCGTCCTGACTTGCCTGCTGACAAGACCGTGCAGAGGAACATTGCGCATCTGGCCGCGTATGGCTGGTCGTTCGACCTTCAGGTCTTTGCGCCCCAGATGGCCGACGCCGCGAAAGCTCGCGAAGGCATGCCCGGAAGTGACGTTCGTGCTGCAGCATGCCGGAATGCTGGAAGACCCGAGCGATGAGGGACGTGCCGCCTGGCGAACCGGAATGAAGGCGCTCGCCAAACGTTCGAACGTGGTCACGAAGCTTTCGGCGTTCGGGACTTTCATCCACCGAAACGACCCGGCGTTCATCGCCGATGTGGTCGGCGAGACGGTTGAGAACTTTGGCTCGAGCCGCTGCATGTTTGGCTCGAACTTTCCGATCGAGAAGATCTGGACCAGCTATCGGGCGATGTTCGACGCCTTCGAGGAGGCGACTGCAGGCATGTCCGAGACCGAGCGACATGACATCTTCAACGACACCGCAGCCCGGGTCTACCGGCTCAACTGAGGGAGACGACAATGGCCCTGACGATCCATGTTCTCGACTACGGGGACATCGAGCTCGAGACGAGTTTCCTCGTACTCGGCCATGAATGCGGGCGCGTCCGGCGCGTGCCCGTTTACGGCTTTCTGATCCTGGGCGGTCAGTATCCCGTGCTGGTCGACACCGGGTATCGCGACAACGCGATCATGGAAACGCTCGGCATGCGCGGGCATCAGTACCATGACAACATGATCGAGCAGCAGTTGGCGCGCCACGGCGTCAAGCTCGGCGACGTGCGCTACATTCTTCACACCCATTTGCACATCGATCATGCCGGTAAAGATGATCACTTCCCCATGAACACCACCGTCGTGCTGAACCGGCGCGAGATGGAGTTCTCGGTGTCGGGCATCATGTATCCGCAATACCCGAAGCCCGACATCATGCATCTGGTCGAACGGATATACGAACCCGAGGCGATGCGGTTCCTCGATCTCGAGATCACCGGTGCCGAAGAAATCATTCCCGGTGTCTGGTGTGAGCCCGCCTATGCTCACACCGAGGGCTCGATGAACGTCATTGTCGAGACGGCGGAAGGCCTCGCCTGTCTTTGTGGCGATGTGATCTACGATTTCAACGACCAGATCGTGAATCACGTGCGCGTGAACAACTTCATGGAACCCCAGGTGACGGGAAATCACGCAGGCTCGAAGCGCAATGAAAAGGCGCAGATCAAGAAGCTCCTGAACAATTTCACCTTCCTTCTGCCGGTCCACGACCGTGGAGCGAAGATCCAGAACGGTCAGGTGGTGGGCCGCCTGGGAATGACCTGCCCGGGGCCGATCACCGAGACGCTGCCCGCACGCCAGTGGTTCCCGGCCTGAGATGTCCGTTCAGGCCAAAAGTGGCGTCGAGGTGGGGCCGCCCGATGTGCTGACATGGCGCTTCGACGCAGATGGCGGTGTGCCCAACAATTCCGAGCTGGCGGTGGTTGTCATGCGCACAGCTTTGCCCGCCACTGCCGGTGCAGCCGCGATTTGTGAGCGTTTCGTGGACTGTGGCTGGGGCGGGACCTGGACGTATACGGTCTTCGACTTTCATCACTTTCATCCCGACGCTCACGAAGTCCTGGCAGTCGCGACGGGCACGGCCGACCTGCAGCTCGGCGGCCCGAACGGAGAGGTTCTTGCCGTTGTTCCGGGCGATGTTCTGGTGCTGCCGGCAGGTACGGGACATTGCCGTCTGAGAGCCTCTCCGGACTTCTCAGTTTGTGGTGCCTATCCGAAGGGCCAGGAGGACTACACCATCCAGCGAGCAGCGGCGGATGACTTGGCTGCTTACATCGAACGAATTGCGGCTGTGCCGCTTCCGGAAAGCGACCCGATCCATGGCAAGGACGGTCCGCTGATGGATCACTGGGTGAGATCTGTCGGATGAGGAGTATTGCATAATGCCACATCTCGCGATCGACAGCCGCTTCAACGACATCATTGACGCGAGTGCGCCTGTCGAACGGCTCGGGACAGGCTTCATCTTCACCGAAGGTCCGATCTGGCATCCGGCTGAAAACCATTTGCTGTTTTCGGACATGCCGGGCGATGTCCGTCGGCGCTGGTCCGCGTCCGGTGGTGTTGAAGAGGTGATGCGCCCGTCGCACAAGGGCAATGGCATGACGTACGATGCCGGCCTGAACCTGCTGGTCTGCGAGCACGCCACATCCTCGGTGGCCCGTTTTCGGCCAGACGGGACACGGGACGTTCTCGCATCCCACTTCGAGGGCAAAGAGCTCAATTCGCCAAATGACCTCTGTGTCCGATCCGACGGCGCAATCTATTTTACCGATCCGACCTTTGGGCGCATGGAGCACTTCGGTGTGCCGCGCGAGCTTGAACAGAGCTTTCGCGGCGTCTACCGGATTCCACCCGGGCACAGGCCGGGTGAGGAGCCCCAGCTTGTCGTTGATCGGTATACATTCACGCAACCCAACGGTCTCTGTTTCAGCCCGTGCGAACGTTGGATGTGGGTCAACGATACCGAGCAGGCCAACATCCGGATGTTCGACGTCGCCGATGACGGACGGCTGGTGAATGGCCGGGTGTTCGCGAGTGGCATCTCTGAGCCCGGTCGTGCCGGCTTGCCGGATGGCATGAAGGCCGACGCCAATGGCAATGTGTACGTGACAGCGCCAGGGGGCATCTGGGTCTACGACTTTCACGGCATGAAGCTCGGCGAAATCGAGGTGCCCGAGATGGCCGCAAATCTGCACTGGGGGGGTGACGATTGGTCGGCGCTCTACATCGCCGCCTGCACATCAGTATACAGAGTGCAGACCAAGGCGCGTGGCCGGCGTGAGCCCTTCATGGACGCACGGACCGCGTCTCAAGCAGTCGAAGCCTCAACGCCCGCGCCTGCAGATGTATCGCCAGCGCTCTCTATCGTATCCTCGCGCACAGCACTCCTGATCCAGGACATGCAGAACGACGTCATTCTCGATGGCGGCGCGTTCGCAGAGACCGGATCGCCCGAGCATGCGCGCCAGCAGAACGTCATTGCAAACTCAGCGCGGCTTGCGGCGGCATGCCGGGCCAGTGGCATATCGGTCATTCATATCTGGTTTGTCTGTGAGCCAGGGCATCCGAACCTTGCACCCAATGCACCGCTCTTCGAGGGGTTGAAGGATGCAAATGCGCTTGTGCGGGGCACCTGGGGCGTACAGCCTGCCAAAGGGCTCGAGCCTGCGCAGCGTGATCTGATCGTGGAGAAAATGTCGATGAGTGCGTGGGAAACGTCACGTCTCGAAGCCTATTTGCGGCGAGGGGGTGTGGACACCATCATCAATACGGGCGCCTGGACCAACATGTCAGTCGAGCACACGGCTCGGACCGCGGCGGACAAGGGCTTCCGGGTGATCGTGCCCGAGGACGCCTGCTCGACGATGAACGCCGATTGGCACCGTGCGTCCATCGAGTATGCCATGTCCAATGTCGCCATCATCTCAACGGTCGATCAGGTGATTGCAGCGATCAAGGACGGTCGCCCATGAGTGCCCCCGATCCGTCTCCGGCCGGAAGACTGCAATCAGGCGCAGAGCGGCCCGCGCGCCTGGTGCGCACGATTTGCCAGATGATCCTCGGCGCGGGGCTGGCGGTTGCACTGATCCTAAAGGTCTACATGGTGGTGCTGACGGATCACGCCTGCACAGCCGACGCCTCGAGTCTCGGCAACGCGATTCGTTGCACGCCTTCGCTCATGTTGATGGCGTATGCCTTGGCGCTCTCGGCAGCCTTCGATCTCGCGTACCGCTTCTTTCGGGAGGGGATTGACCAAGCAATAAGCCCGATGATCCTTGCAGTCAGCGCGGCGCTTCTGGGAGTTCTTGGTCATGTCCAGTCGGGCAATGTGGGCTGGCGCGAAGCCATCCTCATGCTCGCGCTGGTCGGAGCGATCGCGGGACTTGTCTGGATCCGCGCAAACTTCGTGACCGAGAAAAAGTGATCCCGCGCGCTTCATCCCCTGAGCCCGACGGCACCGGATTGTAGCGCCCGCTACAGACCAAGTTCGCGATCAATGAAAGACTTCGATCATCTTAGATTAGCTGATTGGAGCCGAACTCATGATGAACCGTGTTGTGGCGGGATTTGTGTTGCTCGCCGTTCTCTTCACCGCCTCTGCTGCCTCCGCCCAAGTCTGGGTCAACGGAAAGCAGCTCACGTCCTCGGAAGTCGCCTGGTTGTCCAACTATTCATGTGGACCGATCCCGGCCGGTGCCTATTGGATCAACCTGGTCAATGGCTACTGGGGATACTGGGGCTCTGCACGCGTGGTCGGTCATGTGCGCGATCGCTGCAGTGGCGGCCAGCGGCGTGTGTTCAAGGATGGGAACATGTCCCGCGAAGGCCGATTGTTCTACCCGGGCGAGCTTCTCAACTGAGGTGTCGGTTGCCGTGCGGGTGAGCTACGATGCTTGCCCGCAGGATTGAAATGCCATAGGTCCGGGGCACGCTTCCCGTGCGAGCCTCGCAATGAACCCGCTCCGTGGCATTCTTTTGAAGGTGGGATCGATCTGTCTCTTCATGGCTATGGCCGTGATGGTCAAGATCGTGTCCGAGCATGCGCCGCCAGGGCAAATCGTCTTCTTCCGTTCAGCGTTTGCGATGCCGGTGATCTTGGTCTGGCTCTGGTATGCGCACCATTTGCACGATGGGCTGCGAACGGCCAACCCGCTCGGCCATCTTTGGCGCGGCTTGATCGGATGTTCGGCCATGGCGCTGAGCTTCACGGCATTGGGATTGCTTCCATTGCCCGAAGTGACCGCGATTGGGTACGCAGCACCCCTGATGGTGACCGTGTTCGCCGCGATGTTTCTGGGTGAGACCGTCAGGGTGTACCGGCTTGGAGCCGTGCTGATTGGGCTTGCAGGCGTGTTGGTGGTTCTGGCACCGCGCCTGACCGTGATGTCCCTGGACAGTGCATCAAAGACGGAAACTGTCGGTGCCATGGCAATGTTGCTCGCCGCAGTTTTCATGGCATTGGCCACAGTGTTTGTCCGGAAACTCGTGCAGACCGAGAAAACCCCCGCGATCGTGTTCTACTTCTCCCTGACCTGCACAGTCCTGTCACTGTTCACCGTGCCCTTTGGGTGGGTGGTTCCGACCCTGAGCGAGATGGCCATGTTGGTCGGAGCCGGCTTGGTTGGCGGTCTTGCCCAGATCCTGCTTACCGAGAGCTACCGTCACGCCGAAGCCGCGGTGATCGCGCCGTTCGAGTATGTCTCGATGCTGCTTGCTCTTGCGGCCGGATGGTTTGTTTTCTCCGACGTGCCCACGGAGCAGACGCTGGCCGGAGCGGGACTCGTCGTCCTCGCGGGTCTTCTGATCATCTTTCGCGAGCGCAAACTCGGTTTGGAGCGCGGTAAGGCCCGTCCGACAATCACGCCACAGGGCTAGACCTCGAACGGCTCCGTCGACCGCTCAACCGCGCGCCGTGCGTCCTGCCGGTTTGGGCACGGGCACGCCGATGCCGCCAAGCACCCGAATGGCCGGCGATGGCGCAACCGCCCCCGACTTCGGTGTGATGTAGACGAGCTTTTCCACCTCAACGATTGCCAACCCGGCAAGTCGCTGCGCATCGAGCTTCTGGCCGATGCGCTCGAGCCCTGACCCTACCTTCAGCCAGAAGCGGCGATGGCTGGGCGGCATGTAAAGTGCTGCATCATGCCGCTTGGCGGAAAAGCGATGTGCCGAGAGTGTCTGTTCGAGCTGCCCGACGGTATATGGGCGTCCGAACCCAAACGGGGTCGCGTCCCGCCGGGCCCAGAGACCCGCACGATTGGGCACGAGGAAAATCGCGCGACCGCCCGGTGCAAGAACCCGCCAAATCTCATCAAGCAATGCTGTCGGCCGCTCGCACGTCTCGAGCCCGTGCCCGACAATCAGTCTGTCCGCAAACCCGCCAGGAAGCGGCCAAAGCGTTTCCTCGACGAGAGTCGCAACGTTCGGACCTTCCGGCGGCCAGGTGCAGACCCCCTGTTGCGCAGGCATCAGGCAGATTGTGCGGCTGGCCTCTTCGGTGAACGGCCTCAGAAACGGCGCAGCGAATCCAAAACCGACAACGGACAGGCCCTTTACGTCGGGCCACAGGGCGCGCAGGCGCTGGCGAATCGATCGCTGCGCCATGCGGCCAAGCTGCGTCGCGTAGTAAAACCGGCGGAGTTCCACCACATCCAGATGCATGCAAGCCTCTCTCAGGTCCTTACCAGGCGACTATACCACAGAAACTTGGCAGGACAGTGATCGCAAAGCCGTGTGTCCTGACCGTTCAGTGCTGTGCAACGGCGACTTCAGACTGAAACAGCCTGCGTATCGCGCGCCTCGAGTGCGCAGAGATAGCTGTATATCCCGATCTGCGCACGCGTCCCGAAACGACGCATCAGGACTTCGGCTATGCGCCGGGCATCAGCTTCATAAATTGTATCAACAGTGCAGCAGGCCGCAAGCTTGGCATCGCCGCCACGCAGCAGCTCCTCGACCGACTTTGGTGATGCTCCTGCAGGGAAGGCGTCCCAACGCTCGATTCTGAGAAACTGAGTGCGCTCCAGGTCCTTCACCAGCACGTCGATTTCGGGAAGCACCGGCGGCAACTCCTCGAAGCGGGCTGTCACCAGAAGGCTTCCGCGCATCTCACCGGTCTGATCGGCCTTGCGAAAGACAGTGCGGATCACGTCAGTCATTATTCCGGATGCCACTTCACGGGTCATCGCGGTTGGATTGTCGACGCGCTCGAGATAGCTCTCGGAGAGCATCACATCCGGGCTGTCTGTCTCGTAAACTGTCAGGTAGGCGGGTTCGGCATCGAGCGCCCGATATCGCCGTCCAGCCTGAAACCCGGGGAGGTTCACCCGTTCAGCCAGATGCTCGGTTCTGTACCAGGCCTCGTAGATTGCTTCCTGACCAAGCGCCGAGTTGTTCCAGATCGCAAGCACACCCGACGTAGAACTCACCTCTTCCATCTCATCTCCCGCACATTAGCCGGACGCAACGCTGTCTGGCCTGCTACCTGATCTGCAAGATCGAAGCGTTTTGCCACGCGGGTCCTCATTCAATTCGTTCAGAGACTGGCATTGCTCAATTTCAAGCGCGAGCCAACCCCGAGATGTGTTTCAATCGTTGCATGACCGGTAAATTAGAGTTGAGTGTGGGTCTGAGCCATTAAGACGGGTCCAAAGGGAGGATCATATGAAGCTCGCCAGTGTCAAGGACGGCACGCGCGACGGCAGACTGGTCGTGGTCTCTCGTGATCTGACGAGATGCACCGATGCCGAGCGTGTTGCGCCGACGATGCAACATGCGCTCGATCACTGGTCCGCGCTGGAGCCCGAACTTCAAAGCCTTGCGCGCGGCCTGGAATCAGGGTCGGTCCCCGCGGAGCGGTTTCGTGAACGCAATGCGCTCAGCCCGCTCCCGCGTGCCTATCAGTGGCTCGATGGCTCGGCTTATGTGAACCACGTGGCTCTCGTGAGAAAGGCGCGCGGCACACCGATGCCCGAGAGCTTCTGGACCGATCCGCTTATGTACCAGGGACTCTCCGATGGTTTTCTCGCACCGCGTGGTGACATTGAACTGAGCGATGCCGCTTGGGGTATCGATCTAGAGGCCGAAATTGCGGTGATCACCGATTCAGTGCCGATGGGGGCATCACTCGACGTTGCCGCGTCCGCCATTCGACTGGTGATGCTGGCGAACGATATCTCGCTGCGTGCCCTCGCGGCCCCTGAGCTCTCGAAGGGGTTTGGGTTTGTTCACTCGAAGCCGGCAGGCAGTTTTTCTCCTGTGGCGGTAACGCCGGATTCACTCGGAGACCTGTGGCGCGACGGACGTTTGCACGGCGAGGTCGAGGTTCATGTCAACGGACGGCAACTGGGCCGCGCCCAAGCGGGAGAAGACATGACCTTCAGCTTTCCCGCGCTGGTTGCGCATGCTGCGAAGACGCGCGCGTTGGGGCCCGGCACCATCATTGGCTCGGGCACCGTGTCGAACCGAGATTCGGAGGGTGGGCCCGGCCGTCCTGTCGACGAAGGCGGTCGCGGCTACTCCTGCCTCGTCGAGCAGCGCATGGTCGAGCAAATCCTCCACGGTGAACCACGCACACCGTTCTTGTCTGATGGTGACGAGATTCAGATTGGCATACGCGGAGAGGATGGGCATTCGGTCTTCGGTTCGATTGAGCAGCGTGTGGTTGTCGGATGACAGTTCGCATCCTCCGCGCGGGCGTTCTCGACGTTGCTTTTCTCGAGTACGGCGCGCCCGACGGGTGGCCTTGCATTCTCTGTCACGGCTTTCCTTACGACGTGCACACCTATGCCGAGACCGCACCTCGTCTCGCAGCTGCGGGCGCCAGGGTGATAACGCCGTGGCTGCGGGGGTATGGCGCTACCAGGTTTGTTTCAGCTGATACGCCACGCTCTGGCGAGCAGGCAGCGTTGGCCGCGGATTTGCTGGCGCTCATGGATGCGCTGGAGATCGATCGCGCAGTCCTGGGCGGCTATGATTGGGGTGGGCGTGCGGCGTGCATCGTGTCCGCGCTTTGGCCTGATCGCGTCACCGCCTTGGTCACGGGAAACGCCTATAACATTCAGAACATTGCGCGGTCCTGGGAACCGGCAACCCCGGCCGAAGAGGCGAGCTTTTGGTACCAGTGGTACTTCGGCACCGAGCGCGGTCGGCGTGGGCTTGCACGTGACAGGCGTGGAATCGCAAGGCTGCTCTGGCGCATGTGGTCACCGGACTGGGACTTTGACGACGCGACGTTCGACCGGAGTGCGGAGGCGTTCGACAATCCCGATTTTGTCGAGGTCGTGATCCATTCCTATCGTCACCGGTTCGGCCTTGTCCCCGGCGATCCGGCCTTCTCGCACATCGAGACAAGGCTCACAGCGCAACCTGTCATTGCCGTGCCGACGATATCGATCGATGGCGAGTCCAATGGGGTGAACGCTGCCGGCGACGGACAACGCGACCGCTTCAGCGGACCGCACGAGCATCGCATTTGGGCGCTGACCGGTCACAATTTACCCCAGGAGCGGCCCTCGGAATGGGCTCAGGCGGTGATTGACGCCCGCGAAATGTCAGGCTAGCCGCGTTCAGCCATTTCGACGAAGTCTCGCAGCACAGTCATCAGAGCGTCTCGCTGCTTTGCGTCATACGGTGTCAAGAGCTTCTCCTGATGTTCTGCGGCTGCGGGGATCAACGCTCCCACCATTTCTGAACCTGCATCGGTGAGCGATACCGTGACCTCGCGCCTGTCTCTGCCGGTGCGCTCCCGTGTGACGAGGCCATCGCGTTCCATGCGGTCGATGGCTTTGCTCAGGGTGGCCTGCTTCAGCATCACGGCCCTCGCCAACCGCCCGACGGTCGCCGGTCCGTCAGCAAGAACTGCGAGCACGCGCCAGGTCGGGACGGAAACGCCGCGCTCGGCGAGTTCGGCATGGAACTGACTGCTTGCAAGTGCGCTCGCGCGCGCAAGCAGATAGAGCAGATAATCGTCGATAAATCGCCCGTCTGACGGGGCATGATCTTTGGCCATGTCTCAGGCTACTACATGAAAAATCATATTTCTACTTTTCATGTTTCCTGCCCTGCGCTAGCGTCTTGGTCAGAGGGAGAGTGCCCATGCTCAACGATCGGATCGAGTCGCGCTGGATTGATGCGTTCGCCCGCGTGTTCGAGATGTGCAACGTGGCCTCTGGCGTCGATTGCGCTGTCTTGTCCGAAAGCCAGTCGCGATCTCTCAACGTGCACGTTTCCGAGCTTGCGCTCCTGCGCCTGGGTGCAACAATCTTTCATGTCACCGTGCCGACACCGCCACAGGATGTGCCGGTTCCGGTGCGTTCGACCGGAGCCTCGGGAGCGTTGACGGGGCATGGCGCGGCGATCGAGGCGCTGAAAGCTGCAGAGCTCGTCATCGACTGCACGGTGGAGGGATTGCTCCACGCGCCAGAGCTGCCGGAGATCCTGCGTGCCGGTACCCGCGTTCAAATGATCTCCAACGAGCACCCGGACTGTCTCGAACGCCTAGTTCCGCTGCCCGACATGAAGGACCGCGTGAAATTGGCGGTGTCTGCCTGCCGTGCCGCCTCGGAGATGAAAGTGCATTCGGCTGCCGGCACGTCTCTCACGGTGGACATGGCGGAGGCTCCAACCGCCGGTGTCTGGGGCTGGACGGACCGTCCCGGAACGATCGCGCATTGGCCGGGCGGCGTGGTTGTGAGCTTTCCCAAGGCGGGCGCGGTGAACGGGACGCTGGTCCTTGATGCAGGCGACGTGAACCTGACCTTCAAGCGCTACCTTGAGAGGCCAGTCGTCCTTCATATCGAGGATGATCACATCTCGAGCATCGAGGGCGACGGCACGGATGCGGAACTCATGCGCCGGTATCTCTCGGCTTGGGGCGAACGTGAAGCCTATGCCGTCTCCCATGTCGGGTGGGGTCTCAACGAAGCGGCACGGTACGAGGCGCTGAGCATGTACGACCAGCGTGACACCAACGGCACCGAACTGCGGTGCTTCGCCGGCAACTTCCTGTTCTCGACCGGTGCGAACGAGTTCGCTGGGAGGTTCACACGGGGTCACTTCGATCTGCCGGTGCGCGGCTGCGACATCTTGCTCGACGGCGAGGCCGTGGTGAAAGGCGGGGTGATTCAGTGAACCAGGATGCGCATAAGACGCCACTGTTCTGCCTCCACGGGATTGGCCTGGATGCACGGTTCTTTGCGCACCAGCAATCCGGTCTGGCGCCCCGCCCGGTGATGGGGATCAACATGCCGGGGTTTGGTGGTGCGCCGTTCAGCGGTACCATGACCTTTCCCGCACTTGCAGATGCGGTGGCGCGCGCGATCGCCGAGACCGGTGATCCGGCACACGTGATGGGGCATTCAATGGGCGGAATGGTTGCATTGGAGCTCGCGGCGACACGCCCTGAACTCGTGCGATCGCTTATCTTCTGCAACACCACACCCGCCTTTGGTGGCCGGGACGACAGTTTCAAACAGGCCTTTGTCAGCGCGAGACTGGCACCGCTTGATGCCGGGCGCACGATGGCCGAGATCGCGCCTGCAACGATTGCCGCGATGTGCGGGCAGGGGACCAGTGCCCAAGACATCGACATGATGGCCGGATTGATGGCCGAGACCCCTGAAGCCGCCTATCGGGCCGCCATCGACTGCCTTGTGACCTTCGACAGACGATCCGCACTTGGCGCATTGAACCTGCCTGCCCTCATGATCGCCGGTGAGGACGACCAGGCCGCGCCTGCGAAGACCATGCAGCGGATGGCAGACAAAGTGGCCGGTGCAGACTGTCACATACTGCCCGGTGGACACATGACGCCGGTCGAGCAGGCCAGGCGGACGAATGCACTGATCACCGACTTTCTGAACCAGGTGGAGGCAGGATGAAGGATCTCGATCACATCGATCTTGACGCGCCGATCTTCGATACAGTTGCGTTCCGGCTTACCGATCAGGAGCAAGAACTCACCGACCTGGCACGCCGCCTGGGGAAGGGCCTGTTTGCTGACCGCGCCGCCGATTTTGACCGGGACGCCGTCTTTCCAACCTCCAACTACGAGGACATGCGTGCGGCAGGACTGCTGGCGGTGTGTGTGCCAGAGGAGAATGGCGGGTTTGGGGCTGACTTTCGTGCCTACATGCTCGCGGGCGCCGAGATTGGTCGATACTGCGGCGCGACGGCACTGACATGGAACATGCACGTTTGTTCCTGTCTCTGGACGGGGCCTCTGGCTGACGATCTGGACATGACGCCTGAAGAACGCGCGATGCACGCCAGGCACCGCGCACAGCACTACAGGCGGATCGTCGAGGATGGCGCTGTCTACGCCCAGCCCTTTTCGGAAGGGGGGGCTGCTGCTGCAGGTGTTGTGCCGTTCTCAACCAGCGCTGAACCTGTTGATGGCGGTTGGCGGATCAGCGGCAAGAAAATCTTCGCGTCGCTGTCCGGGCACGCAAACTACTATGGCGTTCTGTGTGGGTTGACAAGTGAAGGCCGCCCCTCGCGGAAGGACACGATGTATCTGGCGGTGCCCGCGGATGCGCCGGGTGTGAAGGTCGTGGGCGACTGGGATCCGCTGGGTATGCGCGGAACGGTCAGCCGCACCCTCATATTCGAGGATGTCTTCGTGCCGCAGGAAAACGCCCTCATGCCGCGGGGCATCTACTATCAGGCAGCGACGCGCTGGCCGCACATGTTCATGACGCTGAGCCCGACCTATCTCGGCATTGCGCAGGCGGCCTATGATTTCACCGTAGCGTATCTGCGCGGAGAGGTGCTTGGCTTGCCGCCGGTCAAGCGGCGGATGTACCCCACCAAGCAACTTGCCGTGGCAGAAATGCGGGTCAAACTCGAACAGGCAAAATGTCTCTGGTTCCAGGCGGGAAGCGAGGCATGTCTCGACCCGACCAAAGAGCAGGTCCTTCGTGCCTACTCCGCGCAACATGTGGTGATGGAGACGGCGAACGATCTTTGCCGCTTGGCCATACGCACCTGTGGTGGGCAGTCGATGCTCAAGACGCTCCCGCTCGAGCGGCTCTATCGCGACAGTCGTTGCGGCTCGCTTATGTTGCCGTGGACTGCAGAGATCTGTCTCGACCGCATCGGCCGCGAGGCGCTCTACGAACAAGGTGAGAGCGACGAATGACGCTTTGGAGCGCGCTGCTGGCGCAGGCCGAAACGACGCCGGACAAGTTGGCGGTCGCAGCACCGGATGCGACTTTGACCTACGCCGGGCTTTGTGATGCCGCTGTTCAGGCGTCGCACCGACTGGCGCGCGAACATATGGTCGAGGCTGGCGATCGCATAGCGTTTCTCGGGCTCAACGGGGCATCCCAGATTGTACTGTTGTTTGCTGCCGCCCGAGCGGGCTGGATGCTCTCGCCCTTGAACTGGCGCCTGGCAGAAGAGGAACTCTCCTGGATCATCGCGGACGCTGCACCGTCCTTGATCGTAGCTGATGAGCAGTTTGCGCAGTTGGCGAACGCCATCGCGGGAGAGAGGCCGGTCGTGCCTGCCGGCGCAGATCTATGGGCAGGCGAAGAAGCTGACTGCCGTGACGCAACTGAAACAGACCCGGAGTGTCCGGTTCTGCTCGCCTATACATCCGGCGCTACCGGTCGACCAAAGGGTGCCGTGCTGAGCCAGCGAGCACTCGTTGCCAACGCAGCGATGTCGCAGGACATGCATGCCCTGAAAGCCAGCGATCACGTGCTCACCACCTTACCCATGTTTCACGTGGGTGGGCTGAACATTCAGACACTCCCTGCGCTCTTGTATGGTGCTTCGGTCACAATCCTTGATCGCTTCGAGCCGGGGTCTTGCCTGGAGGCGATCACGCGGCTGCGGCCCACGTTGACCCTGCAAGTACCCGCAACGCTGGCGGCAATGATCTCGCATCAGATGTGGGCGAAGACCGACCTGTCTTGCCTGCGCCTGATCGCGACAGGGTCGACGGATGTGCCGGTGGCTCTGATCGAGGCCGTGCATGCGCGCGGCGTACCAGTCATTCAAATCTATGGTGCAACTGAAACCGGTCCGGTGATTGTCTATCAACACGGCGAGGAGGCGTTCTCGCATGTGGGCTCGATCGGTCGACCCGGGCCCGGGGTGGATGTTCGATTGGTCGATCGGGCAGGCACCCCCGTTGCTCTCAACGAGGTTGGTGAGATTCATGTGCGCTCTCCCACCCTCGCGGCAGGGTACTGGAACGATCGCGGCACGGCCGAGGCCTATGCCGACGGATGGTTCCGCACGGGCGATATGGCCCGATGCGACGAAGATGGATTTTTGTGGTTTGCAGATCGACTAAAGAACGTGATTATCTCTGGAGGAGAGAATATTTACCCGGCAGAGCTCGAGCGGATTCTCGCACAAATTCCCGGTATCCGTGAAGCGGCGGTCGTCGGTACGCCCGATGAGCGATGGGGTGCAGTCCCGATCGCTGCGGTGGTGTGCGATCGAGAGCTGCAGAAGACAGATGTTCAGGACGCATTCGAAGGGCAGTTGGCGCGCTTCAAGCGCCCTAAGGAGATATTGTTTTTCAATAAGTTGCCGCGGAATGCTCTGGGAAAAGTCAAGGTAGACGCCTTGCGCGCTATGGTGGCGGACCAGATTGCTGTGGGAGCTGCAGACGGCAAGAATTGACAAGCCGTCCTGCCTGCACGCAGCATGTATCCATGACAGAATCGCGTCGCATCGCAGCTGTGAATGATCGCTTCTATCGTGCTGTGCGCGATGGCGATCTAGACGTGATGGAGCGTCTTTGGGCACGCGACCGGAGTGTCACCTGCACCCATCCGAACTGGAAGACCCTGGTGGGCCGCGATGCAGTGATGGCGAGCTGGCGGATGATCCTGACGCAGCCGGAACTGCCGGCGCTCTATCCGCAGGACACGAAGGTGCTGGTGTTCGGACCGAGTGCGATGGTGCTGTGCGTCGAAGAGCTCAACGGGCACGTTCTGATGGCGTCCAACGCCTTCGTGCGCGAGGACGGACGCTGGCGGATCATGAACCATCAGGCGGCGCAGATCCCGGGGGTGCGCGCGACCTGGCCTTAGGTCAGGTCTTCGGGTTCGTGTATGGTCACGCTCACGGAGCGGTCCTTGAACATTGTGACGATAACAGAAAGACCTCTCGCCGCCTTGCTGCCGGGCTCTGCTGCGGCCATGGCCTCGACGAGCGCGCGTTGCCCAGAGCAGATTGTTTTGTTGCAGATGGCGGAACGCATGGCGCGCGGCAACGTGCAGCCGGCCTCGCCATGGTAGACGCAACTCAGCAAAACTGATGTCACCGGAAGGTGGTTCAGATAGAGCGCCGTGATCTCGTCGGCGTCCAGCTCCGGGTTAGCCCGCTTCACGCGGGCGATGGTTGCAGCGTCGATGAATGCGTTGCTCTCGCGGCCTGAAAGGCAGCAAAATCCGCGGCATGCGGCACAGGTCTGACCCAAGACAGGGGCAGGAGCGGTTTCGCCCGACGCCTCCTTGGCTTCAGCGTCCGCGTATAATTCGAGTGCATTCTGGACAAGCTCGGCAAGGTGTGCGCCGAACGCCGTTCTGCGGCTTTCAGGAAGAGGGGCTATGGGTCTGCTCTGATATGGCACCTCCACCTGCGTCGGTATCTCGCCTGCGTCACTCAGCCTGGCGAGTGCGTCGCCGACCATTTGATCCACATCTGATGCATGCGGCGTTTGTGGTGAACCGGAAGTGTGGTTCATTTGCGCCCGGACCGATCTCATGTCCCGGGCACTCCGACACCTTTGTCGATCGGGACATCCGTACAACCTAGCCCGGGTGCAAATGCCCCCATTGCGCGCGCGCGGCCATCGGATTGCGCAATGATCACGGCAGGTGCGTTTTCGCCTGCATTGAGCGCTTCAATTAGAGCGCTCAAGCCCGTGCATCGAAACGAGTTGCAGGTGTCGGAACGTTCCTCTCGCGGGATCGTGCATCCCTGGCTGGATTGATAAAGGCAGGCATCTGAGACCGAGGCCGCGGGCAAATGAGCCAAATAGTGTTCAACAAAGTCCTCGACCGTTGCACTCGGGTGCGCCTGGCGGAATCGCGCAACCTCGTCGGTCCCGAGAAACGCCATGTTCGGTCCACCGCGTGCGCAGCATGCCCCGCGGCACGTCGAACATGCGGCCTCTACTGCTTCCGCGGCGCCAGATGCGGACGCCGCCACTGCATCCGCGTTCGGCCGTGCGAAGCCATCCTTCGCAATGGACCTCAGGTGCGCAGTCATCGCCTCGCGCTGTTCCGGTGTCGCAGGGCGCAATGGCGCACTTTGATAAGGTACTGCACCGATGTGCAGCGCCTCGGATGATGCGCCGAGCAGCTCCGCAGCTCCTGCAATCTCGTTCTGAAGCTCTGTCGAAAGTGCGGAGACGAGACCCTGGTGGCGCTTGCGCCGTGCCTCGGCAACGTCTCGCGCGAGATCCTTTCGGCGTGCGGTCTCACAGGCTTCTCGTCCGCAGGAACGCGTCGTCGCGGCTGCATGCCTGTCGATATCCGCACCACACCATGCGCAGCCGGGACGGGTCTGATCTTTGGCGTGGTGCTCTGGAGGCAATCGCGTTTTTGCAAGATCGATCAATGGCAACAGCCCCGCAACGTCATCCGGGTCGGACGCGCCTTCCAGGTCGGGGGCAATCCGGCGTGGTGCGCCAGGCGACGCCATATCCAGTGCCGCCACCACCGGGCCGGCCTCTCCTTCGGCGGCGATGATGATCATCTTGTCTGTCTTCATCTCGCGCGATTTGAGGAGCAACTGCGTCTGCGGATTGCAGTGATAGCGGTTGCAGACGTCTGCGCGTTCGGCACGTGTCAGCGCGCAACCGGTTTCGGTGTGATAGACGCAGGAGAACTCGACGGATCGTTCTGGCAACCGTGACAGGTAGTGCGCGCGGAAATCATCCGCTCCAGCGCCGGGATGTTTGTGCAGAAACCGATGCACGTCTTTCGCAGTGAGGAAGGCGTGAGAAGGGCCGCCGAGTATACAGCACTTGCCCTGGCACGTGGCACAGGTGGCCCCAATGAGTGGATGCTCATCCGCCTCCTCATCGCGCCCGGCGTCGGGTTCCGCGGGCGGCGATGGGTCCGCCATTGCCTTCGCAGCGATCTCATTCAAATAGGTTGCGAACTCCGTCCGGCGATCATCGGGAAGGGGCACCACGGCGCGGTTCTGATGGGGCACGACGCCGATCGCCACGTCCTCGGCAGGTGTATCGAGTTCCTTGATGGCGCATGCAATTTCCGGCGCTGAAAGTTCGACGATCCGATGCTGACGCACCACATAGGCATCCCAATCGCGCTGGAACACGGCACGAGAGGCTTCCTGTACCCGGCTCATCTGACAGCGCACGGCACCGCAGATGCCACCCCGCGCCGCCTGGTGGGGATCAAGCGCCGTCCCACAGATTTTGCAGGTTGGCGTGTTCGGATGACGATGGAGTGTTGGCTGCACGTTGGCGGCCGGCTCAGAAATCGTCGGACGAGAAGACAATGGGTCCGGGGCTCTCGGGTGTGGGGCGTGCATCGACAGCTTCCATGTCGACCGCGCCTGTTTCGGGGCTCCAGCCCGTGACGGATCTCGCCGCGCCGGCCTCATCTACGGCGATCATCACGACTTTGTCTGTGCTGCCCTCAGAGAGCAAATCCCTCAGCGTGCGCAACGGCTTGCAGTAGAAGGTGTTACATTGATTGTTGCGCATCGCCCGAGGCAGTGCGCACCCCTCGGCTCCGTGGTAGACGCAGGATTCGCTGATCGCCTCTTCCGGCACAAGCGCAAGATAGGCGTCGACCACCTCTTCCTCGCTGACCTCCGGATTGCGCTGGCGCATCCGTCCCACGTCTTCATCCTGCAGAAAGCCAGTGTCCCCGCCGAGCGCACAGCACCCGCCTTTGCACCGTGCGCAGGCCGCATCCATGACGTCGGGTTGATCGAGTTCGATGGCATCGCGATAGGTGAGGTCGGCGTCCGGGACGGCTTCGGTAAAGGCTCGCGCAGCGATCCAGCGCAGATGCTTCTCGAAGGCTTCGCGACGCTCCGAGGGGAGCGCCTGCAGGGAATTTTCCTGGTACGGCAGCTTTGTCCGCGCGATGGTTTCGGGCGTTGCCGCAATCGCTTCGATGGCTTTCGCGACCTGCGGCGCTGACTCAGCAAATGCCTTGTCCAATGCCTGTGCATTTTCTTGCCGCTTGCGTTCGATCAGCTCGGCGCCGACCTTCTCGATCTTCAATGCATGGCATTCCGGGTTGTCGCAAATGCCCGAGGTGATGCCCTGTTGGGGCGTCAACTCCCGGCCACAGAACTCGCAATTGTACCGCACGATGTTCTTTGCCGCGCGCGCATACATCACGGTCCCGGGTTTGAACATCGCAGTCTCCTCGAACTTATGCGGTCGTTAAATCACGTTGAGCGCGTCAGCAGGTGCCTGCGCACGCTCCATCATACCATAGTCTCGGATAACTCCCGCAACACGCAAACGATAATCCGCGAAAAGTTTCTCGCGGCCTGCCCGCTGTGCCACACGATGGTGGGCCTGGTTTCGCCATGTGGCGATCGCTTGTTCGTCGCGCCAGAAGCTGAGCGAGAGATACTTGCCGGGCGTCGTGAGGCTGGTGAACCGCTCCACCGACAGGAAGCCGTCGATGCGTTCAAGATCGGCCTTCAGTTCTGCGGCGAGGTCCAGATAGGCATCGAGCTTGCCGGCTGCCGGCTCGACTTCAAATATGACGGCGATCATCACTCCACTCCTTTGGCATGGGGCAGCGAGGCGCATTTGAGAAAGATGCGGTCCTCACGCAGGATGAACTTCTCGGCCTTTGCGAACGCATAGTTCTCCCGGCCAAGCTTGGATGAGGCGAGGCGGGTGCGATAGCTTTCGTAGGCCGCGAGGTCTTTGACGGTGTACACACCGTAGGCGGTGGTTGCCGAGCCTTCGTGCGGTGCGAAGTAGCCGATCAGAGTCGCACCAGCGGCAGGTATGGCCTGGCCCCAGACACGGGCGTACTTTTCGAACTCTTCTCGCTTCCACGGGTCGATCTCGTAGCGTATGAAGCAGGTGATGGCCATGGTCGTATCCTCGATTGATGTTGTGATGGTCCGAACATACCCGCTTGTGGCGCAGAGATGGTTTGGCTAACATCAAACCATGAAAGACGGTCCTGATATCGCTCGCGTTGCGGCCCTCATTGGTGATCCCGCGCGCGCAAACATTCTCTCTGCGTTGATGAGCGGACAGGCCCTCACCGCCACCGAACTCGCAGAGTCGGCCGGGGTCACGCGTTCGACAACATCAATTCACCTCGCAAAGCTTGAGGCTGGCAACCTTGTGCGCCGAACGCGACAAGGACGGCACAGATATTTCGCGTTGGCTGGGTCCGAGGTGGCGGGCGTGCTCGAGTCACTGATGGGTCTGGCGCAGCAGACAGGTGCGGTGCGGACGCGGACCGGACCGCGAGATCCGGCGCTCCGCGAGGCACGGTTGTGCTACGACCACCTCGCGGGTGAAATGGGCGTCTACATGCTCGACGGTCTGTTGGCGAAGGGCATCGTCACGACCGAGGATGGCGAGATCTCGATGACACATCGCGGGCGCCGTGCGCTGAGCGGTCTCGGCATAGACATTTCAACTCTCGAGAGCGGTCGTCGCAAGCTTTGCCGCGGATGTCTGGACTGGTCGATGCGTCGAGATCACCTGGCCGGTGCGCTTGGGGCCGCGCTCTGGAAGCACATCGGAGCAGTTGGATGGGCCGAACGCGTTGGTGACAGCCGCGCCGTGAGATTCACGGAGCCGGGACGCTCGGCATTCCTGATGACGTTTGCGCCGGGCCGAAAACCGGCGCTCAAAGATCAGACCGGATCGAACTGAGTCCCGCCATAACTCTGCTCGGTTGGCTGCAGTTCGATTGTCGATACGTTCACATGCTGGGGCGCTGAGATCGCGTAGAGAACCGCTGCGCCCACATCCTCGGCAGAGAGGTCCCGAATGCCGGTTTCTTTCACACGAGCAGCCTCGACAGCGTCGCTGATCGCGATGTTGTAGAACTCCGTGCGCACGCGGCCCGGCCTGATGTCAGTTACGCGGATCCCCGTGCCCCTGAGTTCAAGGCGCAAGTTCTCGCCCAGCAAGCGGACCGCAGCCTTCGTCCCGCCGTAGACCGACATCTGCGAAGGATAGAGCGCTGCCACCGAGCCGATGTTGACGATGTGACCGCGTCTGCGGGCGGACATGCCGGTCAATACAAGCCCCGTGAGGTGGAGCAGGCCGAGCACATTCGTCTCGACGGTCTCGGCCACGTCCTTGCGCGACTGATTGGCAAGCCCGTCGAGCCCGGTTCCGCGGCCGGCATTGTTGATCAGAACGCCGGGCTGTGCGATCTGCACGACTTCCGCCAGGCTGGCGATGTCCGTCATATCGGCCACATGAGTCCGGCAACCCGGCAGTCGCACCAAATCTGCAAGACGCTCCGCACGACGGGCCATCGCGTGGACTTCGTAACCGGCATCGCAGAGCATTGTCACCACGCCGCGACCAATGCCGCTCGAGGCACCAGTCACCAGCACACGTGACGGTTCCACGATCAGGTGTGCTCGTCGGACCAATCGACGGGATCAAAGCGGGTCGCGCCAAAGCTCTGTTCCGTCGGCTGGAGTTCGATCATTTGCACATTCACATGGGGTGGCGCTTTGACCGCGAAAGCGATCGATGCGGCGATGTCCTCTGATTGCAGGATTCTTGCGGGCACGTCAGTCACAGTTGCCCGTGTCTGCTCATCGGGAAAGGCGACATCGAAGAATTCCGTCGCGACGCGGCCGGGACAAATCTCTGTGACCCGGATGCCGGTCCCTCGCAACTCGATTCGGAGGTTCTGCGAGATCAGGTGCACCGCACCTTTCGAACCGCCATAAACCGCTGAATTTATAGGATAGAGCCCCGCGACCGAGCCAATGTTCACGACATGCCCGCGGCCGCGGGCGATCATGCCGGGCAGGAGGATGCGCAACACGTCGAGCAGTGCTGTGACGTTGGTTCCGATGGTTCGCTCAAGGTCTTCGCGGCTAGCCGCCGCGAGCCCTCCCATCCCGGCGCCGAGACCCGCATTGTTCACGATCACGTCCGGCTTCAGAACCGACAGGGCCGCCTCTGTTGCCGGTCCGTCCATCAGGTCCACGACGACGGGTACGCACCCGGTTTCCGCGGCGAGAGCGTCCAGCTTCTCGGCACGGCGCGCGGTTGCCCAGACCTTCAGGCCCTCGGCGCACAGAGCGCGTACTGTTGCAGCACCGATCCCGCTTGATCCGCCAGTGACAAGTGCCGTCTCATAAGGTTGCCCAGCCATCAATTTCCTTTCAGGCTCGGCGCGGAACCGCAACTCGCGATCTTTGTGCATCGCGCAGGGATTGCGTCCGCAACCGCATTCCGGTTGACTCTTTAGCGTGCTCGCGACCGCATGAATACCACGACATTTCGGCGAGCACACTCAAGCGGTCCGGGTTCTCTGGCAGCCCCTTCGGATGTCCCGTCGGAGTGGGAAGACCGCCGTTTGCAATCAGGACCACACGAGCGATCGAGCCGGAGGCGCTGAGCGCGAGGCGAAATCGTCTCCGATCTGCGGCAGCAGAGCGGAGCCCGCCAGACACCAGCGCTCAGGGCCAGCTCGCCAGCGGCGGCATGCTCATCAGCACCGCCTCGATGTTGTGCCCGGTCTCAAGACCAAAGCGGGTGCCGCGGTCATAGACTAGGTTGAACTCTGCATATCGCCCACGGCGGAACAGCTGATGGGCCCGGTCCGCGTCGGTCCAAGTCTCGAACATCCGCTTGACTGTGATCGGCACGAAGGCCTTCAAGAAGGCACGGCCGACGTCTTGCGTGAAGGCGAAATCCGCCTCCCAGTCACCGTTGCAGAGATCATCATAGAATATGCCGCCGACACCGCGCGCTTCACCTCTGTGGCGGATCATGAAGTAATCATCCGCCCATGCCTTGAACCGCGGGTAGTAGTCAGCGTCGTGTGCCTCGCACGCCTCTTGAAGTTGCGCGTGGAAGAATGTCGTGTCCTCGTCGACGGGCACCATCGGGTTGAGATCCGAACCGCCCCCGAACCACCAGGCACCGGGGGTCCAGAACATGCGCGTGTTCATGTGAACCGCAGGGCACTTGGGTGAGCGCATATGCGCCACCAGAGAGATGCCTGACGCCCAGAAGCGCGGGTCCTCTGCAAGCCCATTGATCTCGCGTCGCGCGGTCAAGCTCTTCTGCGCCCGCTCACCCAGTTGTCCCTGGACGGTCGAGACGTTCACGCCGACCTTTTCAAAGCAACGACCCCCGCGCATGACACTCATCACGCCGCCGCCATGATCGCCTTCACCCTCGCCGGCGCGTTTGGTCTCGGTGCGTTCGAACCGTCCTGCGCTGAGGTCGGCAAACGGCCCTTCAGTCTGGCGATCCTCGAGATCCTCGAACGCCGCGCAAATGTCGTCGCGAAGTTTTGCAAACCATGTGCTGGCGCGTGCACGCTCTTCCTGCATCATTTCAGCCATCTGCCGTCTTCCCACCCTCGGAACCAGTTTGGGCCGGAATAGCGGGGGAGGCTGAGGCGATGCAACAAATGCTTGCTCGACCCTTCGACGGAATCGCGTTAAGACCCTGCCGGACATACGCGGGAGGTTCCCGATGCTACGGATGTTCGATCACTGCACACCAAGCTGAGCGGCGCTATCCGGCAGCGCTCCGCCTGTGACAACCGCTCAACCTCGCGGTGCGCAGTGAAGCTTCCCAGCAGTCCAGGCCCCGGATGGTGTCATGTTTCGATTCTTTGAAAATCTGATTGATCCTTATCAGCCCTACGATGAGCGTGCCGAGCTTCCGAACCGGTTGCTGCCGTTCTACGCCACCATGTTGTGGCCGGCGCGCAAACTGATCCTGGCCTCGATGCTGCTGGGGCTCGTCTTCGCACTCGCTGAGGCGGCTCTGATCCGCTACGCGGGGCAGCTTGTGGATGTGCTGAGCGAGACCCCGCCGGACAAGCTCTGGGCTGAACACAGCGCACTCCTGATGTGGATGATCGCTGTGGCGCTTCTGATCCGACCTGCGGTGCTGATCTTGGACAATTTGATCATGAGCCAGGGATTTTACGCGCCCATGGGCGCGCTGATCCGGTGGCGAACGCACCGAAAGATGCTTCGCCAGTCGCTCTCGTTCTTCACCGATGACTTTGCAGGCCGGATCGCGAACAAGCAGATCCAGCTCGCCCCGGCGATGAATGACTCGGTGCATCAGATGATCGAGGTGTGCTGGCACGCGCTTGTCTATTGTGTCGGCGTGGCGATCGTGCTGGCGGAAGCAGACACGCGTCTCCTGATCCCGTTCGGGCTCTGGTTTCTTGGCTTCCTCGCCGTCTCGGCGTGGTTTCTTCCCGCGGTGACCCGCAGCGGCAAACAGGTGGCGGAGGCACGCTCGATGCTCGCTGGCCGCATCGTCGACAGCTACACCAACATCCAGACCGTCAAACTCTTTGCACACGGGCGCGAGGAGGAAGACTACGCCCGCGCAGCGATGGAGGACTTCCGCTGGACCTTTCACAAGCAGACGCGGGTTTTCACCTGGCTCGTGATCCTGCTGATGGGGCTGCAGGCAATCCTGCTGGGTGGGGTCATCGGGTACGCGGTGTATCTTTGGTCGGTGAGCGCAATCACGGTCGGCGCGGTCGCTGCGACGGTGGCGCTCGTTCTGCGAATGCTCGGCATGATGGACTGGATCATGTGGACGCTGTCCATGCTTTTCCAAAACATTGGCACCGCTCAGGAGGGCATACAGACCGTGTCTCAGCCGCTGCGCCTAGCCGACACGGAGAACGCCCCAAACCTTGCGCTGAGCGAAGGCCGGATCGCCTTTCAGCGGGTTACTCATCTCTATGGCCAACAAGCGGGGGGCGTGGTCGAAATCGACCTGCAGGTTGCCGGCGGCGAGCGTGTGGGTCTTGTCGGGCGGTCGGGCGCCGGAAAATCCACTTTGGTCAATCTGGCGCTCAGGTTCTTCGATCCGGACAAGGGAAAGGTGCTGATCGATGGGCAAGATCTGGCGGGCACCACTCAGGATTCCGTGCGTGCCGCGATCTCGATGGTGACCCAGGACACGGCTCTCCTGCACCGCTCGATTGCGGAGAACATCCGATATGGCCGACCGGATGCTGATGAAGAGATGCTTTGGGAGGCGGCCCGGAAAGTACGCGCGGACAGTTTTATAGAAGGTCTCGTGGATCGCGACGGTCGGCGTGGTATGGAGGCGCATGTGGGGGAGCGCGGCGTGCGCCTCTCCGGCGGTCAGCGTCAGCGGATCGCATTGGCCCGCGCCGTGCTCAAGGACGCGCCAATTCTGATTCTGGACGAGGCGACATCTGCCCTAGATTCGGAGGTGGAGGCCGAAATTCAGCAGGCTCTCTATGAATTTATGGAGGGCAAGACGGTGATCGCCATCGCGCACCGGCTGTCCACCATTCAAAGGATGGACCGCATCGTGGTGCTTGACGAAGGCCGCATCGTCGAGGAGGGACGACACGAAGAACTGCTGGCTGCCGGTCGTCTCTATGCACGGTTCTGGGAGCGGCAGTCCGGCGGGCTGATTTGCGTCGACGCCCCTGATGGCCGGGGCACGGAGGCCGCAGGCTGATGAGTTGGTTCGAACGCCTCATAGATCCCTTCCCGACGGATCGCACGCCGCCGCCACAGACGCTTTGGGCGTTTCTCCGCTGGTCTCTAAGGGGCACAGAACGCGCAATGGCCTGGGTGCTTGCGCTCGCTTTGGTGCTGGGCTTCTCGGAGGCCGTCGGCGCAGTGCTGATCGGCTGGGTGGTCGATCAGGCAGCGGTGCTGCAACCCTCCGAAATGCTGTCAGAGCATGGGCTTGAGCTCGGCCTGATCCTCGTCTTTTTCCTCGCCGTGCGTCCCGCGCTGATGATCGTCTCGAGTGGTCTCGTCTCACGCGGCATGGTGCCGGCACTCCCTCAGCTGGGGATTTGGCGGCTGCATCGACATACGCTGGGCCAGAGCCTCGAGTTCTTCGAGAACGATTTCGCAGGACGCATCAGCCAGAAGCAGATGCAGAGCGCGGTCGCAATCAATGATGTCGTGGTCGAGTTCCTCAATTCCATCAGTTTTGGTGCGGCCTCCCTGATCGGTGCGATGGTGGTGCTGGCAGGTGCCGACGCGCGGCTCGCAGCGGCCCTTGCGCTCTGGTTTGCGGCCTATCTGGTGTGGATCGTCTGGCACCTGCCGCGCCTGCGCGTTCTGGCTGCAGCACGGGCCGAGGCGCGAGCGGCGGTCTCGGGACAGCTGGTCGACTCAATCACCAACATCACAACGGTGAAGCTCTTCGCGCATGCCGAACGGGAAGAGGAAGCCGCACACGACTCGCTATCCCGCTACAGGGTGGCATCGCTGGCTTTCGGCCGACAGGCATGGGTGTTTCGCAGCGGACTTTCGATCCTCGCAGGCATCCTGCCGGCCGGCCTGATCGCACTTGGCATCTGGTTGTGGGCGATCGGGGACGCGGGGCCCGGCACAATCGCGATGGCGGCGATGCTGTCGACAAGGCTCAGTCAGATGTCCGGTTGGATCTCGTTCACGGCGATGGGGATATTCGCCAATCTTGGCGTGGCCGAGGATGGCATGCGGACCCTCAGCCCGGCACACGGCATCGTCGATGCACCCGATGCCGTACGTCCGCTCCAGTCCGCAGGAGCTCTTCGGTTCGAGGCTGTGCACTTTCGCTATGGCCGTCCGGGTGGTGGCGGACTGCACGGTCTCTCGCTTGATATTGAACCTGGCGAGCGCGTGGCGCTGGTCGGACGCTCGGGCGCAGGCAAGTCGACAGTCATCCGCCTGCTTGCTCGGCTGCACGATGTCGAGGAGGGTCGCATTCTTCTCGATGGCGTCGATCTCAGGGAGCTTGCACAGAACGATCTGCGCCGGCAGATCGCGGTGGTGACGCAAGAGACGGCAATGTTCAACCGCTCGGCGCTGGACAATATTCTGTACGGCCAGCCGGACGCGGGACGTGAGGCCGCGATTGCCGCGGCGAAGGCTGCGGAGGCGCATGACTTCATCACGGGTCTGCGTGACTATCGTGGTCGGGAGAGCTACGACGCCTATCTCGGCGAGCGCGGTGTCAAGCTCTCGGGCGGGCAACGCCAGCGCATTGCGCTCGCACGGGCGATCCTGAAGGACGCGCCGATCCTCGTGCTTGATGAGGCAACGTCGGCGCTCGACTCCGAGGCAGAAGCGGCGATCCAGCGGGCACTTGGCCGATTGATGGAGGGCAAAACCGTGCTTGCGATCGCGCACCGGCTTTCGACCATTCGCCGGATGGATCGCATTGTTGTTCTGGATGCGGGCCGGATCGCCGAGGAGGGAGCTCACGATGCGCTCCTGGCCGAGGACGGGCTGTATGCTCAGTTCTGGCAGCGCCAGGCGGGGGAGCAGATCAGTCTCGATGCCGCCGAGTGAGCGTGCGGGTCAGCTTGCGCCACCCTCATCCAGACGTTGGCCATACTGTGTGAACTCGGGACGGAAACCCGCCTGTTCGAAGGCCGTTGCAGACGCATCGTTGCCGGCCCAGATCACGGCAAGCAGATCGTCCGATCCAGACGCACGTGCTCTTGTCGCCACCTCACGAAGCAACCACCGTGTATAGCCTTGGCGCTGATGTGCCGCGGCCACGGCGATGTCATCCACGAAGCAAACATCGCGTCCGAGGTGCACGAGCCCAACCGGATACCGCGCAAAACGATAGAGGGCATAGGCAACAAGCTCCTCGTGTAATTCGATCCCGATGCCGTAGTGGGTGCGTCGCTTCCTCATGGACGCAATTCTGGCGCGCCAACCGCGAAGATGTGGCCGGATCGATGCAATCACTGCGCGTTTGGCGGAGGTTTGCTTGAAGAGGTGAGGCTGACGCGCGTGGTGTTCGTCAAGCGTCGTGGCGCGCAACGCAAGGATCGCCGTCAGATGGCGGCGCTTGAGCTCAACGATATTACCCGGCGTCGTCGACATCGGCGGAGGTTAACCCCGGTTTCCAATCGAACCAAGGCAGTCCCCGAACATCGGCCTACTGGCTCAGCGCCCGGCAAGCTCGGCGATCGTGGCACGCAGACGCTCGATGCCGATACCTTTTTCCGATGCGGTTACAAGCAGCTCTGGATACGCCGCCGGGTGACGCGCCAGGTCGCGTTGAACCCCTGAGACAACGGCGTCCAGAGCACCGGCCTTTGGCTTGTCTGCCTTGGTCAGCACCACCTGGAACGAAACTGCGGAACGGTCCAGCAGTTCCATGATCTCTTGATCAACCGGTTTTATCCCGTGTCGGCTGTCGATCAGCACGAACGTCCGTGCCAGGCTGGCGCGTCCTGCGAGATAGTCCTTCAGCAGAACCTGCCAGGCGGAGACCTTGCTGAGCGGCGCCTTTGCGAATCCATAGCCGGGCAAGTCGACCAGGTAACAGCGCTCGCCCAAGGCGAAATAGTTGATCTCCTGCGTACGCCCAGGCGTGCCGGAAGCGCGCGCAAGCCCCTTCGTTCCCGTCAGCGCATTGATGAGCGTGGACTTGCCGACGTTCGAACGGCCCGCAAAACAAACCTCGGCGCGGTCGCCGGGAGGCAGGCCGTCGATCGCCACCACACCTTTGAGAAATCGGCACTGCCCGGCAAACAGCAAGCGCCCGGCTTCGATTTCATCCTGCGTGCGATCGCCATCAACCGCGAAAGGAGCGGAGATCATGATCTGTCAGACGATCTCGACCGGATCGCCCGGCTGGATCGTGCCGCCCTCGACCACCTGAGCAAGCACGCCGAAATCCAGATGCCCAAGATGCGCGCGCAGGAAACTTGGGACCTGCACATCGCTTTCGCCCGTGAGCGGGTTGGCGGTTGTGGAGTTGCAACGCTCGCATCGCTCGATGATCTTGAGGCGTGCGCTGCCCACGCGCATTTCGCGGTCCACCAGGTCGAACTCCGCCCAGGGTTCCAAACCTTCGACCCATAGGTTCATGCGGAAGCGGATGGGCGCAAGCACCACTCCGGCGATTTCACCAAGTGCGTCGCGGCTGGAGACCAGGCCAATCGAGACATGGGCATCCTCGCCATCGGTGAATGCGCCATCCAGCAAACGGCAGAGCCGGTAGGGCCCCGGTTGGCGCTCACCGGACAGTGGTGTCAGCCACTCCGTCAAGGCGTTGGCGCCTGACGGGTCGTCCGGATCGACATCGAGATTTGGCAGGTCGGGATGTGTCAGCCGGAGCCGCCGGCTCTGGTCGTTGTAGGCGGCTTTCAGCTGTGCGAGTGCCGGTACATGGCGCTGTGTGACGAAGTTTCGGCAGTGCAACCAGCCCGGCGCTTGCGGATCCCACTCTGCCTTGGGCAGCGCCACGGCCCAGGAACGGTCGAACGGCAGTCCGCGACCTGGTGTGAGCGTCGTCTGTGCCAGGGCTTCCTCACCAAGGCTTTTGACCGGGTGACGGTAGAGCGCATCGAGCTTTGCCATTTGCGCCCCTCCTACCGCTTGCGCGAGCGCTTGCGCGGGGTGGACTTGGCGCGCGGTGCCTCTTCCGGCGCGTCATCTTCATCCTCATCGATCTCAGCAGGTTTCGACGGCGTGTTGGCGGCGTCCTTCTTCTCGTCGGATCCTCGCAATCGTTTGAAGCTCGAACGGATGTTGCCAAGCAGATCCACCTCGACTCCCTGGCTGCGCATGATGGCGTACTGCTGCACGAACGTGATGATGTTGTTGGCGCACCAGTAGATCACGAGCCCGCTGTCGAACTGTCCCAGCATGAACATGAAGACCCAGGGCATCCAGGCGAAGATCATGGCCTGAGTCGGGTCGGTGGGTGCGGGGTTCAGCTTCTGCTGCAGCCACATCGTAACGCCCATCAGGATCGGGTAGAAGCCGATCGAGAATATGGCAAAAATCGAGGTTGGGTCCGGCGCATCCCAGGGCATCAGCCCGAAGAGGTTGATGAACGATGTCGGATCCGGCGCCGACAGATCCTCGATCCAGCCGATGAAAGGCGCGTGACGCATCTCGATGGTGACGAAAATCACCTTGTAGAGTGCGAAAAAGATAGGGATTTGCAGCAGGATCGGCAGACAGCCCGATGCCGGATTGACCTTCTCGCGCTTGTAGAGGGCCAGCATCTCCTGCTGCATTTTCTGCTTGTCGTCGCCCACACGCTCCTTGATCTTTTCCATCTCGGGCTGGAGCTGCTTCATCTTGCCCATCGAGACGTAGGACTTGTAGGCCAGCGGAAAGAGCACGGCCTTGATGATCAGCGTCAGCATGATGATCGACCAGCCCATGTTGCCGATGATGCCGTTGATCCAGGCAAGCAGCGAAAAGATCGGTTTGGTCAGGAAATAGAACCAGCCCCAGTCGACCGAGTCCTCGAAACCCGCGATGCCGAGCGATGACTGGTAGTCCTTGATCGTGCTGACCTCCTTGGCCCCGGCGAACAGCAGGGAATCGACGGAACTTGTCTGGCCCGGCTCGATGGTCATCACCGGCATCCGCATCTCGGTGCGGTACTCGACCTGACCGCCGTTCTGGATCGACTTAAAGACAGCGTCGAACACCTGACCCGGCTGTCCGACGAGCGTTGCCATCCAGTACTTGTCCGTGAAGCCGAGCCACCCGCCTTCGGCAACCTCACGCGCTTCCGCACGCCCGCCCTCGAGCGCATTGGGCGGCAGTTCTTCCATGTCGTCGTAGTCGATCTCGACGAGCTCGCCGTCGATGGTGGCGACGGCGCCCTCGTGGAGAATGTAAAAGCCGGTCAAATCCGGCAGTCCGCGGCGTGCGATGTAGCCGTAGGGCGCAAGGGTCACCGTCTCGCCAGTGGTGTTCTCGATTGCCTGTGTGACCGTGAACATGTAGCGCTCGTCCACGGCGAACGTGCGGCTGAACCTCAGTCCCTCACCATTGTCCCAGACCATTGTCACAGGTGACTCTGGCGTCAGCGTCGCACCATCGGGCACCTGCCACGGTGTGTTCGCCCCTGGCAACGGGCCCGGATCACCGTCGGCAGTCCGCAACCAGCCCCAAACCGAGTAATAGGGCGTCGGCCCGCCGGTTGGATTGAGCAGGATCACCGTATCGGCACCGGGATCGAGCGTCTCGCGGTAATCGGTCAGGTGGAGATCGTCGAGGCGTCCACCTTTGAGCGAGATGGAGCCCGTGATCGCGTCGCTTTCGATCATCACGCGCGCATTCGAGGTGAGTGCCCCTTCTCGGGTCTGGGCGATCGCGGGCGCTGCCTCCCCATCGGCGCCCTGCGTGACCACGGTGGTCTGTCCTGCCGGAGCCGTTCCGTCCACAGACTGGCTCGGAGGGGCCTCGGGCGGCGGGGGCGGGGCTGGCGGGAAGAGCGCATACCAGCCGAACACGACCGCCATCGAGAGCACGGCGGCCACAATGAGGTTTCTGCTGTCGTCGCTGCCCATACAGCTGGTCTCCCGGGCGCGCCATGCGCCTCTAGTGACATGTCCGCCGGGTTGAAGCGGTCCGGCGTCGTCAGGTCAAGAAGTTTCCCGTTCTTTCGCGCGTCGGCGCTCAGGCCGCTGCTCCCTCCGTGAACTGGAGGCGCGCCAGTCGTGCGTAGAGGCCCGATTGCGACACAAGCTCGTCATGGCTGCCCTGGGCCACGACACGGCCGCCATCGAGCACGATGATGCGGTCTGCCCGTTTCACAGTTGCAAGCCGGTGTGCCACAACCAGCGTGGTGCGATCCCGGCTCAGCCTTTCAACGGCCTGCTGCACGGCGCGCTCGCTCTGTGCATCGAGGGCCGAGGTCGCCTCGTCGAGCAGGAGGAGCGGCGCATCCCTCAGGATCGCGCGCGCGATCGCGATGCGCTGCTTCTGCCCGCCCGACAGCAGGACACCGCGCTCGCCCAGAAAGGTGTCATACCCATCCGGAAGCGCCGAGATGAACTCGTGGGCGGCCGCGGCGTGCGCTGCTGCCTCGAGCTCTTGTGTCGTGGCTTCGGGTCGGCCGAACAGGATGTTCTCGCGTACCGATGTCGCGAAGATCACAGGCTCTTGCGGCACGAGTGAAATGAGGCCTCTGAGGTCTTCGAGCTGCATTTGATCGATCGGCACGCCATCCAGGCGAATCTCGCCCTCTCCCGGGTCATAGAACCGCATCAGCATCTGCAGAACGGTGGTTTTGCCGGCACCTGATGGCCCGACGAGGGCGACCGTCTCGCCGGGCGACACCTCGAAGCTGACACCTGACAGCGCCGATTCATCTGGCCGGGTTTCGTATGAGAAGTGCACATCCCGCAATGACACCGCGCCTTGCGCCGGTTGGGCGGGGGGCAACGGGTTCTCGACTTCGGCGATCGGATCCTCGAGCGCAAGCAACTCGATCAGACGCTCGGTCGCGCCTGCCGCGCGCTGAAGCTCGCCCCAGACCTCGGAGAGTGCGGCGACCGCGCCTGCCGTAATGATCGCATAGACAACGAATTGCGCCATTTCGCCCGGGCTCATCCTGTCGGCCATCACGTCGCGGGCGCCCAACCAGACGATGCCGATGACACCGGAGAAAACCAGAAAGATCACGATGACCGTCAGCCACGAGCGGGCCTTGATGCGGTCGATGGCTGCGGTGAAGGCCGATTCGACGCGCTCGGAGAACTGGCCGATCGACCGGGTCTCATGGGTCATCGACTGTACCGTCTGTGCCGCCTGCAAGACTTCTCCCGCGAGCGATGCGCTGTCGGCAAGAAGGTCCTGGCTCAGACGCGAGAGTTTGCGCACCCGTCGACCCAGCACGAGGATCGGACCGATCACGACCGGTACCAGCAACAGGACCATCGCTGTCAGCTTGGCTGATGTCACGAAAAGCAGTGTCAGCCCGCCCAGTAGCAGCAGGATGTTGCGCAGGGCAATGGATGCGGTGGAGCCCACCACGCCCTGCACGACAGACGTGTCGGTGGTCAGACGCGTCAGTACCTCTGCGGTCATGAGGCGATCGTAGAACGGCGGGCTCATGCGCGCGACATGGGCGAAGACCGCATTGCGCACGTCCGCGACCACCCGCTCGCCAAGGCTCGAGACGAGGTAGAAGCGCAGTGCCGTGGCACCTGCCAGGGCCGCTGCCACGCCGATGAACGCAAGGAAGTAGTTGTCGATCAGATCGAAGTCGTTCTCGCCGAAGGCATCGATGATGCGCTGCAACGCCACCGGTAGCGAAAGTGTGAGCGCTGCGGCCAAGACCAGAGCAATCGCCACCATGACAATGCGCGTCCGATACGGCCTGAGGAACGGCGCGAGTCCGCGGATCGGCCCGAGGCGCGCTGATTTGGCACGATCTTCAGGCCGATTTGGGGAGAACGCCTGTGCTTGAGGTGATCGCAAAGGGGACGGTCCATCTCGCTCGGTTTTGCAGGAGATAACAACGCTACGCTCAGCCTGCAAGCCAACGAGTAGGTGGTGGTGTCGACCCGGTTTACGAGATTTGGGTTGCCGTGGGCGCGTGACAGTCGCAGTGTCTCCTGGCCCTCACGCGAGTCGCCGTCGATGCGCACGTTTATCTCCTTCGCCGCACTTTTCCTGTCAATTCTGCTGGTGCAGTTGGGATCGGGATCGCTCGGACCGCTCGATGCACTGTCGGGCGTGGCGCTTGGCTGGTCGACCGCCGACATCGGATTGATGGGGTCGGCGCATTTTGCGGGCTTCTTCATCGGATGCTGGTTGATGCCGCGCCTGATCGGTGAGGTGGGGCACAGCCGGGCATTTGCCGCGGCTGCGGCCATCGGTGCTGTCGGCGTAATCTTGCATCCCGTGCTGGAAGGCCCGCTTGCCTGGGCGGGTTTGCGCGTGCTTTCCGGCATCTCGATTTCCGGGGCCTACTCGGCCATCGAAAGCTGGTTGCAGGCGAAGATTGAACGGCACAACCGAGGGCGCGTTTTCGGCATCTACCGCGGTGTGGACCTCACCGGCAGCATTTTTGCGCAGGCGGTGATCGCGGTGATCGAGCCGGCATCTTATGTGTCCTACAACATCATCGCGATCTTCGTCTGCCTCAGCCTTGTGCCGCTTGCGCTGACCCGGCAGGTGCCGCCGGCAATCGATCACCCGCCTCGCCTCGCCCCGGTCTGGGCCTTCGGTGTTTCCCCGCTCGCCTGTGTCGGAATTATCGTTGGCGGCGCGACATCTTCGGCATTCCGCATGGTCGGGCCGCTCTTCGGGAGCGAACGTGGTCTAAACCAGACCGAGGTTGCCCTTTTCCTCGTCTCTGCCGTCATCGGTGCCGCACTGGCGCAATACCCGATTGGCTGGCTCGCCGACAAAGTCGATCGCCGTCAGGTGCTGGTTGGACTGTCGCTCGCTGCCATTGCGGTCTGCGCGCCAGTGGTCATGATGCGTCCCGATGCCGATGTGTTCTGGCTTTATCTGCTGTCCGCAGGGTTCGGTGCAAGTTCCATCACGATCTATTCGGTCGCCGCAGCGCATGCCAACGACTTTTGTCCCGATGACTATGTCGTGGAGCTCAACGCGTCGCTGATCTTCTTTTTCAGCGTTGGCGCCATCGTCAGTCCGCTTCTGTCGGCCGAGCTGATCGATCAGCTCGGCGCACGCGGGCTGTTCATCTTCATCGCCGCAGTTCACTTGTTCCTGATCCTGTATTCGGGCTACCGCATGACACGTCGTCGTGCCGGACCACCCGTGACACCCTACCGCTACCTGCCTCGGACGTCTCTGTTGCTCGCACGGCTTTGGCGGCGGAGTTCTGAAGACGCTGCTGACATCAAGGAGAAAGACCCATGATACTCTATCATTCGCCACTCTCGCCATATGTGCGCAAGGTCGTGGTCACAGCGCAGGAGACCGGGCAGCTCGGGGACATCGAACAGGTGAACGGCTCGGGCACGCCGCTCGATCCCAACACGGAGACCTTGTCAGTCAATCCGCTTGGGAAGATCCCGTGTCTGATCACCGATTCTGGCGAGGCCATCTTCGACAGCCGTGTGATCTGCCGCTACCTCGACATCCGATCCGGAGCGGGCCTCTACCCCGCGGGCGAGCTGGGCATTGCGGTGCAGACGCGGGAGGCGCTGGCGGAGGGCATGATCGATGCGGCCCTCATGGTTGCCTACGAAGGCCGCCTGAGGCCGGAGGAGCTGCGCTTCGCGCCATGGGTCGAAGGCCAAAAGGACAAGGTGCGTCGAGGTGCCGAGGCGTTCGAGGCGCGTATCGCCGAGATGACGGGCCCTGTGCGCGCGGACCAGATCGCGCTCGGATGCGCGCTGGGCTACATTGATTTCCGCGTGCCCGACCTCGGTTGGCGGTCGTCTTGCCCCGCCCTGAGCGATTGGTACGAGACCTTTTCGGCGCGCCCGTCCATGCAGGCGACAATACCGAGTTGAGCGCGGTGTTTCTGGTCAATCTGATCGCGCCCGCTAACTCAGTCTCAAGCAGGAGGAGCGTCCGATGACCCAGCCGACACCTATCAGACCGGCCTCGCCGCAAACTGAGGCGCATGAGAGCAAAGCATCGCAGATGGCACTGGACCATCTCAGGCACGCGACAGCGGCGGTGGATGAGCTGTTCGGCGAAGGCTATGCGCGCGAACACCCGGAACTGTTGGCGAGCCTGATCCAGGCCTCTGCGATCAACGCGGCGGTCGAGGCCGGGCAGACCGCCCATGGTGAAGCACTCGCCGCTGCACAGCGGATCAGCCGGGAGATGGGCGAGACGATTCTCAAGCTGAAGCCGCGTCTCTTCGGCTGAGATCTCAAGTCCTCGACTTGTGGCGGATTTGGTGACTGTCGCGTCGGATTTCCGGCGTGACACGCTGCTCCGGAGAAGTAGGGTGGTGGGGTCTGGAACGCTGTGGTATACCACAGGCCAAGGCTACAGCGGCGCATGCAGGGATCGCGAAAATGGCGGAAAAGATCAAGTTTACCCTGGATGGCGGGGAGGTCGAAGCCAAGGCGGGAGAGACGATCTGGGAAGTCGCCAAGCGTCTCGGCACCACGATTCCGCATCTCTGTCACCGTGACGAACCCGGCTACCGATCCGACGGGAATTGCCGGGCCTGCATGGTCGAGATCGAAGGTGAGCGGGTGCTGGCTGCGTCGTGCATCCGCACACCCAGCGAAGGCATGGTCGTCAACAGCCAGAACGATCGTTCCGTCAAGGCACGCCGCATGGTGATGGAAATGCTGGTCGCCGATCAGCCCGCGCCCGAGACGGCCCACGATTCGTCCAGCCATCTTTGGGATATGGCCGAAATGCAGGGCGTCGCCGAGAGCCGGTTCCCGGCAATCGAAAAGGAACGCGTGCCGCTTCTGGACGACAGCCACGTGGCGATGCGCGTCAATCTGGACGCCTGCATCCACTGCAATCTGTGTGTGCGCGCCTGCCGTGAGGTGCAGGTCAATGACGTGATCGGTATGGCCGGCCGCGGGCACGATGCGCAGATTGTGTTCGACATGAACGATCCCATGGGCGCCTCGACCTGTGTTGCCTGCGGCGAGTGCGTTCAGGCTTGCCCGACCGGTGCACTCATGGAAGCCAGCGTTCTTGATTCAGCTCAGAACGGTGACAGCCGCGACTATGACCGCGAGGTCGACTCTGTGTGCCCCTATTGCGGGGTCGGTTGCCAGCTGTCCTTCAAGATCAAGGACGACAAGATCAAGTATGTCGACGGCATTGGCGGACCGGCGAATGAGAACAGGCTCTGCGTGAAAGGTCGCTTCGGCTTTGACTATGTCACCCACCCGCATCGACTGACCAAGCCGCTGATCCGGCGCGACGACGCCCCGGAGAAGGGCCTGAACGTTGATCCCGCCAACCCCTGGACGCACTTCCGGGAAGCGAGCTGGGAGGAGGCGCTCGACGTTGCCGCCAGCGGCCTTGCCGACCTGCGCAGCTACTATGGCGGGCAGGCTGTTGCGGGTTTTGGCTCGGCCAAATGCTCGAACGAAGAGGCGTATCTGTTCCAGAAGCTGATCCGCCAGGGCTTCAAGCACAACAATGTCGATCACTGCACGCGGCTCTGCCATGCGTCATCCGTGGCAGCGCTCATGGAGAATGTCGGCTCGGGCGCGGTCACGGCCACGTTCAACGAGATCGAAAACGCGGAAGTTGCGATTGTCATCGGCGCCAACCCGACCGAGAACCACCCGGTCGCCGCGACCTACTTCAAGCAATTCGCCAAGCGCGGCGGTGAGCTCATCGTCATGGATCCGCGCGGCCAGGGGCTGAAGCGTCACGCGAGCCACATGCTGCAGTTCCGCCCGGGCACGGACGTGGCGCTTTTGAACGGCATCATGAACGTCATTGTCGAGGAAAAACTCTATGATCGCAATTACATAGAGGGCTTCACCGAGGGCTTCTTCGAGTTTCGCGACCACATCCGCGCCTTCAAGCCGGAGCGCATGGCCCAGCTCTGTGGCATCGAGGCTGACGAGATTCGCGCCGTCGCCCGCAAGTTCGCAGGTGCACGAAACGGCATGATCTTCTGGGGGATGGGCGTCAGTCAGCACATTCACGGCACCGACAACTCCCGGTGCCTGATCTCGCTGGCGCTCTTGTGCGGCCATGTCGGGCGCTCCGGCACCGGTCTCCACCCTCTGCGGGGCCAGAACAATGTTCAAGGGGCGTCCGACGCGGGCCTGATCCCGCAGGTGCTGCCGGACTACCAGTCTGTGACCGATCCCGAGGTGCGCGAGCTTTTCCGTCACATCTGGAAAGGCACTGAAATCGACGCGAAGCCCGGGCTCACCGTTGTCGAGATTGTGGACGCGATGTACCGCGGCGAGATCAAGGGCATGTATGTCCTCGGCGAGAACCCGGCGATGTCCGACCCGGATGTCGAACACGCCCGCAAAGCGCTTTCCCATCTCGATCACCTCGTCGTGCAAGACATTTTCTTAACCGAAACAGCGAATTATGCGGATGTGGTTCTGCCGGCGTCGGCCTGGCCCGAGAAGACCGGCACCGTGACCAACACAAACCGCCAGGTCCAGATGGGCCGCAAGGCGCTGAGCCCTCCGGGGGACGCGCGTGAGGACTGGTGGATCATTGTCGAGATCGCCAACCGTCTCGGGCTAGACTGGGACTACGACACGCCGCGCATGGTGTTCAACGAAATGAAGATGTCGATGCGCAGTCTCCACCACATCACCTGGCAGAGGCTCGAGAACGAGAACGCGGTGACCTACCCCTGCACCTCGAACGACGATCCGGGCCAGCCCGTGGTCTTCGGCGACGGCTTCCCGCGCCGGGCCGGCCGCGCCAAGTTCACGCCCGCCCGCGTCACCCCGCCGGCGGAGGTGCCGGACGAGCGTTTTCCGATGATCCTCACCACAGGCCGCCAGCTCGAGCATTGGCACACCGGCTCGATGACACGCCGGGCGAGCGTGCTGGACTGGGCCGAGCCCGAGGCCAACGCCTCGCTGCACCCGAAGACGCTGCGCGCGCTGGGTGTCGCGCCGGGCGGGCGCATCCGCATCACCACGCGGCGCGGCGAGATCGAGATCATGGCCCGCGCCGACCGCGCCATTGCCGAGGACATGGTTTTCGTCCCCTTCGCCTATGTCGAGGCGGCGGCGAACACGCTGACCAACCCGCAGCTCGACCCCTTCGGCAAAATCCCGGAATTCAAGTTCTCGGCATGCCGCGTCGAACCCGCACTCGGAGAGGCCGTCGCGGCGGAATAGCCGGACCGATCAAGTGCACGGTTCATCAATGTGGACCTGCCCAATACGCTCGCTTGCGAGCGCTAGAACGCCCTAAGCCGTAGCGCGAGCTCGCAGCGAAATTGGGCACCGGGCAGGCTCAGATGTCTAGGTCGGCTGAGCGGTACGAAACCGCCGTCAGCCAGCGCTGCGCGAAGGTCCGCTTTGGCTACGCTGCAGCTGCTTCCAATCGAATATCATCACCCCGGCCAATGATCCGGAGAGGCCAGTCTCTCAGACGCTCCGGTCTAGCGAACAAGGCCGAGACCTTAGCGGCAAGATCATCACGCCGAGCTCCGGTGCAAGGATAGAAGCCACATCGCCCAAGCGTCATGGCGCTGAAGCCATAATTTGTTTGCTCTGCCAGGATCATCGCGCCCCACCAGTCTTCTCCCGTGAGAGGCAGCAACAATCGCGCATCTGAAGCCAGCTGTGCTGTCCAGAGATCGGGGACATGTGTAACCCCGGCAAAGGCGACGACGAGATTTATCTGATCCATATCGGTCAGGTCGGTCGCAGCGTTCCCGTGACGAACCTCGACATTCTCGTACTCAGCAAGGTTGCGCGCAGCGCGTCCTGCCAAAGCCTCCTCGACTTCATAAGCAAAGATGTGACCGGTCGGGCCTACGAGTTTGCTGAGGATCGCGGTGTAGTATCCGACACCTGCGCCAACCTGCAAAACGCGCGCTCCGGGCTGAACATCCGCGCGCGCAATAAGACTAGCCCACAGAGAAGGGTCGCCTATATTTATTCCCTTTTCCTCATCCAGAACGATAAGGACACTATGATAAAGCCACTTTGGGTCAGCATCTGGCGTCAGGCGAGGCGGAAAGGTGACGTCGGCCAAGACAGAACGAAGTTTCCACGGCCCATTGCCTGCAAAGTCCTCGCGCACGACCGATTTGAATGCAGCCAAGGTGCGGTTTGTCGCCGGGTTGTCATCCAGCGCCGCAAGAACACGCAATTGGTCGATGAAGTGGTCAGCGTGCACAAAGTTCCTCCACTAAAGAAGGCCAAAACTGATCAGCCGACACAACCAAGATAGCGGAAGCCGACGTTCGTGCAAAGCACAGCATCGGTCAATTTGGGCTCGGTACCGACGGTCAATGCAGGTGCTCAGTGGCAATCCAAGCGTGTGCGTCTCTGCAGTGATAGTGTACAGAGTGGTCTTTTTCGCTTGTGACAGAAAGTATGAGGTTTGGCCGACTACGCCTTGATTGCACTCATCCGGTAATATGTCAGCGAGAAGAAGAACCGTCCTTGCCGTGCGAGGTCAACCTGCTCATCGAACCAAGCTTTGGTCTCCGGAGCGCTCACGTGTCCATTCTCCGCGGCGTATCGCGACATCAGATGCAAAAGCATGAACGCGATGCCGTCCGGACGGAGGGTGGTATCTGCAAATGTGAAGGGTTCAACTTCAGCAGCGACGAACCCGGCATTTCTTACCAGGCGCGGCCACAGCGCCGCGACCCGTGGTTCAACGTAGTGATGATCCCAAGCCTCTTGAACTCGGCGCATCCTGTCTGCATCGTCGGAGAACCAGTCGAGTGTCTTGCAGCCAGTATCGACTGCAACGAACCGCCCACCAGTCCTTAGAACGCGATGCGCCTCACCAATGGCGGCTGGTATGTCAGAGAGGTACTCAAGCACCTGAACGGCAACGGCTTTGTCCACTTCACCGTCTTGAAGTGGGAGCGCATCCGCCAAGCCATCGACGATCTGAGCGTTCGGGAACGCCGCGCACCGACTGGACGCTGGCGTACGCATATCCGCACTGGGGTCGATCCCTATGACCCGTCCTGACGAACCCACAGCACGCGCGATCTCTTCAGTCAGAAGTCCATTGCCGCAACCGATATCTACGACGACATCTCCCTCGGACAGACGCAGCGCGTCAAACGCCATTCGTCTACGACGACTGACATCGCCGCCCTGATAGGCGATCTCGAGGAGCTTGGTCGTCGCTTCGTCGAACTTCAGCATGCTTCACCTATAGCGCAAAAATTTCTGCAAGAAACTGCGGGTCGCATGGCTATCACGGAGCATATGGGCCTGGCGGAGCACCTTTTGCCAACACCCATGCGCCCACAATGATGATCATTGAGCGTTCATGATAGGTCTCTCTAAATCAATGGCTTAGCTGGGTCAGAATGTCGTGTTGGAACCTTTGCTCATCCGACACGCCACACAGCCGCTACATGGTCGGTTCTGCCCGTTGCCCCTCGCGAGAGGTGGCGCGCATTCTCAGCGCGCGCAGGCGCGGGTGGGTGGCATTGATCTCGTAGCAGCCATGGCTGGTGCGGAAGATCATGCCGTCGTCCACCAGTGAGCCCAGCAGATTGCCGACATAGGCCGGATTGCCGTCGAGCCCCAGCCGTTCGAGGTGGGCGCGGATGTCGGCGTTGCGGATCACCCCCTCGCCGCGCTCGGCGATCGCCTCCATCACCGCGCGCTGGCGGCCGTCCTTGGGTGGGCGGCCGATCCGGCGCGTCTCGACCTGCAGGCGCTTGATGCGGGCATAGAGCGGTCGGCGCTCGGCCACGGGCAGCGTCGCGAGCCCTGCGTCGATGGCGGTCATCAGGCGCTGGCAGGTGCGGGTTGTCCGCTCGGCATCGGCTTTCAGGTCGGCGAGCCAGGCATGTTCGCGTTCGAGCTCGGTCACAAGGGTCTCGATGGCGCCGGCGACGGGCGCGGGGTGGTCGGTCATGTCATGAAACTCCGTCTCGGCATCCGCCGAGGATGCGTGATCCGTTTCATGACAATTCTCAGCTAATTTTCCCTTAAGTGGTTGTTTAAGGAAATGTTGACTGATCGGGGCTGTACCCGGGGCGCAGCCCCGGATTGCCCCGCCCGGGCGGGCACGATCCATCGACCGCGCAAGTTCTAGCCCGAGGGTGCGGCCACCTTGGCGACCAGCTCGACGGTGTTGCCCTCGGGGTCCGAGGTGAAGACCCCGCGCCAGCCGATCCAGGGGAAGTCCTCGACCCGGACGTCGCAGCCGTTGGCGCCCAGCCAGGCGACGGCGGCCTCCTGATCGGCGGCATCAATCGTCAACGCCAGATGGTGGAGCGAGGAGCCCGCGGCGGGTGGCGCGCCCTCGGCAAAGAGCGCCAGGACCGCCGTGTGCCCGCCATAGCTCTCGCCGAGCTGGAAGAAGCGGATCGAGCGCCGGTACGGGCCGGGCAGCGGTTCGAGCCCGATGATGTCGCGGTAGAAACTCTCCATGGTGTCGAGGTCACGGCAGCGCAGCGCGATCTCTCCGAGCGCGCGGATCCGGACGGGGCGGGCAGGGGGCATGGCGAGGCTCCTTGTGTTGCGCGGCGCACAGCGCTAGGTCGGCGGTCCGAAGTATAGGGGAGGGCGATGGCGCTCCAAAACCGTGTGACGCCGTTCGGTGAGATCGAGGCGGCCTCCTGGCGGGGAAGCCTGATGGGCAATCGAGGCTGCCTGCATGATGATGCGGGGCGGCTGGGCGTGCGCCGCTGGCGCCATCAGAACTGGGTGTGCTGCGTCACGTCGTTCCGGGGGCGCGTGCGGGCGCCGATGCCGCCGGGGCGCTGGACGGCGCTGTTCTTCTGGGACGAGGCGGCAGCGCTGGCGGCGGGGCATCGTCCGTGTGGAGAATGCCGGTACGCCGATTATCGCCGGTTCATGTCGGCCTGGCGGGCTGCCGCTTTGCCGGGAGGACCGGGGCAGGGCGGCCCGCGGCTGGTCGACAAGCACCTGCATCGGCATCGGGTCACGCGCAAGCGCCTTCAGGTGCGGGTTGACGTCGACACCGCGGACCTGCCCGACGGCGTGTTTGTGACGGTGCCCGAGACCCGCCACCTGCCGATGCTGTTGTGGCACGGGGCACTGCATCACCTGTCGTTGCCGGATGGACGCTACTTCTCGGCGGGACCGCCACCACCCCGAGCCACGCTTTTGACGCCTGTGCCAGTGGTCGAAGTGTTCCGGTCGGGCTACGTCCCGGAGGTGAGGCTGTGAGAGCCTTGGAAGACCATGTCGGGCCGCGAGGTGTAGCGATGCTCACAGACCCGGCTCGGTGCGCGTGGTGTACAGCGACGCCGGCCGGGATTTGGTCATGGTGCGTCCTGCACCAGTTTTGTTTATAGCGAGGTAGGTTGGGTCATGTTGACGAGGCATCGAACCAGAGCGTTGTGCGCGATTGTATGCGGAGCCCTGCTTGTTCAGGGGTGTGCGCCCGGCGCGCGGACCTACGGCGACGAGCCGGGTCCGGCGTTCCGCAGCTTTGCCAACAGCCCGGATGGCATCTGCACCGCCGAACGGGCCGAGCTCGAGCGGCAGGGCACACGCATCGAGGCGAACCTGCGTCCCCTGCCCAGTGCCTCCACGAGCGCTGCCGCAGGCTACATCGCCCGCCTGCAGGCCACCGGTGTGGCGGTCCTCGAAATGCTGCGACGGGTTCTGACAGATGTCGAAACCGAGAACCGCTGGATCGGCTGGACCATCGATGCATTCGACGATCTTGAAGCGTGCCGGCGGGCAGCAGCCGCAGCGGTGCGCGGCGATGTGAGCGCTGGTCGCCTCGACCAAGCCACAGCCGAGGGCCGGCTCGCGCAGATACGTCAGGACTACGCCGCCGACGTCGAGCGGTTCGCCACCATCGGAAAGGCGGTCGCCGAGAACACGACGACCTATGTCGATGTCTACAGCGACCTCGCCGCCGACAATGCCGGTGAGGCGATCGAGCTCAAGCCCTACACGCCGCCCGAAGACCGTGGAGAGGCGCCATCGGCCGTGGTCGCGGCCCGTCCCGCCGTGAAAACGGTGACGCCGCCCAGCACGCTGACCGCCACCTCTCCTCAGCCCGCCGTGCGGCCCGAGATCGTGCGGCTTCAGCAGGAGCTGCTGACCAATGTTCGAAAGCGCGACGAGATCATCGACCGGGTCCGCACAGCCGAAGCCGGCGATGTGGATGAGGTGCTCGATCTGTCTTCGGTGCAACCCCGGCACCGGCGCACCGCCTAGGCACAACGCATCTGGCCGCAGGCGCGCGGCCCGAACGCGGGGTTCAGGGCCCGGTGGAGAAGGGGTTGCGATAGAGGGTGGTGTGGCTCTCGACGCCCGCCTCGACGACACAATCCGTTTTGGGTTGGGCAACGCAGAGCAGGACATAGCCTTCGCGGGACTGGCGCTTGTTCAGCGCGGTTCCGCCGGGTTGCCGGACCTTGCCCGAGATCAGGCGCGCCGCACAGGTGATGCAGCCGCCATATCTGCAGGCGACGGGCAGGATGATCCCGGCCCGCTCGCAGGCATCGAGAATGGCTTCGTCGGCGCGGCAGTCGACAACCGCGCCATCCCGGTTGGCGAGCGTGATGGCAAAGCGCTCCACCACGCCGGCCATACCGGCCTCAGACCCAGATGTCCGACGTGCAGTCGCCGCCCGGGTAGCGGGTCTCGTGCGCGCGTGCGGGCCCGTTCGGCTCGCGCTTGAAGTCGACGAAGAACTTCGGGTCGATCTTCATGCCGCCGTCCTTGGTGTTGCAGTTCACCTGGACCATGCAGCCGCCGGTCTTCTTCATGTCCGGGTAGAACTGGTTGTCCCAGGTCGAGAACAGCGAGGTCGTCACATAGAGCCGCTTGCCATCGAGCGAGAGCTGGATCATCTGAGGTCCGCCTGCCACGGCCTTGTCGTTGACCTTGGGCGCACGTCCCAGAAGCCCGCCGATCCAGACCTGGCCGGTGAACTTCGGGTTCTCCGAGTCCTCGATGTTGTACTGACGCACATCGCCATGCAGCCAGTTGGCGAGATACATCCACTTGTCGTCCATCGAGATCAGCCAGTCTGTGATCAGGCTCGGCACCTGGATCGGCCAGCCGACGACGTCCACCGGTGGAATGTCGATGACCTTCTTGGTCTCGATCTTGCGGCCGTCCTTCTTGAAGTGAATCATGTTCGAGGACAGCGTCGCGCCGACATAGCCCTCCGGCCGGTCGGGATCGTGCATGAAGCGCACCTCGAGCGGGATCATGCCGTCGGCGCCGAGATCGACGGTCTTCGTGACCTTCTTGTCCTTGAAGTTCCAGAAGTGGATCTGCTGGCCGTAGTTGCCCTTGCTCACGTCCTCGAGATCGAAACCCGGCATGAACGTGTTCGGCGAGCCCCACTCGGAGGAGACCATCATGTTGTGGCGGGGCTGGTACCAGAAGTCGTAGTTGTACTTCATCTTGCCGAGATCAGATTCCCACCGCCCGACAATCTTGAAGTCCTTGTCGAGGTGCAGGAAGCCGCCCGGGCCGTTGCCTTTCGCGTCACCCAGCATCGAGATGATGATGTCCGAGCCCAGGCAATGCACGGTGTGCGGCGCGGAGAGGTTGGTCTCCTTCTTGATCTTCGAGCCCTTGATCACCTTGTGCAGCGTTGGATTGCGCGGGTCCGTCCCGACGTCCACGATGTGCAGGTTGCTTGTCCGCACGCCTGGCAGGATCAGGTATTTGCGCTCCATGCCGGCATCACCGTGGCAGGACGAGCAGGCATTCCAGCCCATGTGGTGCAGCTCGTCACCGATCCCCGGCATCTCGAGGCGATGGATGACTTTCGAATAGGTGCGCGATTTCGGGTCGTTGTCGATGGTTGCCAAATAGTCCGGCTTCTCAATTCCAGTGCCCGTGTAGATCGCGATCGTATAGAGCAGTTTTTCCTTCGGGCCCTTGATCGCCGCTTGCGGAGATGCGTACCCCGGACCGCAGCAATCCTTGCCGTTTGACTTCGCCATGCTGAACTCCCTCAAGTCTTTTTCATGCGGGCACTCTAGCAGAGCGAGACCATGTCGAAAGTCTTTTCTACACGCACGCCGTGTAGTTCGAGGCGCATGCGTCCGGTGACGCCACGCTCGCGCGCGGACCGGGCCAAAGTTCACCGGCACGGTCGTCTGTCCCGGTGTGCGGGCGTGCTGATTGACTGCGCTTGCAGCGGGGTGGTGTGAGGGCGTCTAGCCTGCGGGACGCGCGAGGTGCTCGAGCTGCGCCATGCCAAGCGCGTGATAGCCGCCGTCGACGAACAGAACCTCGCCGGTCGTCGATGCGCCGAGATCGGAGAGCAGGTAGACCGCGGCCCCGCCGACATGCTCGAGGCTCGCATTGCGCCGCAGAGGCGCGTTCTCTTCGGTTGCCTTGAAGACCCGCCGCGCACCGCCGATTGCCGATCCGGCCAGTGTCCGCATGGGTCCGGGGCTGATGCCGTTCACCCGCACGCCCTGCGGGCCGAGGTCGTTTGCCAGATAGCGAACGCTCGCCTCGAGCGCTGCCTTCGCCACACCCATCACGTTGTAGTTCGGCATCACGCGCTGCGCCCCGAGATACGTCATCGTCACGAGGCTGCCACCGTCGGGCATCATCGCTGCGGCGCGCCGCGAGACATCGACGAAGGAGTAGCAGGAGATGTCCATCGAGTTCACGAAGTTCGCCCGCGTCGTGTCGGCGAAACGCCCGTTGAGCTCGGCCTTGTCAGAGTAGGCGATGGCGTGCACGACGAAGTCGAGGCTGCCCCATGTGTCCGAGAGCGCGGCAAACACCGCATCGAGGCTCGCGTCATCCTGCACGTCCGCGTTCATCACATGCCCGGCGCCGACACTTTCCGCAAGCGGCCGGACGCGGCGCTCGAAGGCCTCGCCCTGGTAGGTGAACGCAAGCTCGGCACCTTGTGCCGCGAGCGCTTTGGCGCAGCCCCACGCAATGGAATGGTCGTTGGCAACCCCCATGACCAGCCCGCGCTTGCCTTGCATCAATCCGCTCATTTCCGGCCCTCCCGCATGGCCGCAATATGGTTTCGTCCGTCTGAAACCTTGGCTGCCTCAGCCAATTGAGAACTCACGCATGCAACTTGGGTCGTGTCGGCCAAAGCGCAATTCGACTTGCGATCAAAACTGCGCGTTCCGGGGCCAGATTTTTTCGAGAGTGACGGCGCTGTGCCTGACATTGAAATGTGCATCAGCCGTGGTACCGGCTGAGTGCGAGTGTCGCATTGGTGCCGCCGAAGCCGAAGCTGTTGGACAGGACCGTGTCGAGTTCCGCACCGTCGACGCGCTTGGTTGCGATCTCGTGCGGCTGAAGTGCCGGGTCCAGCTCGGTCACATTGGCAGAGGCCGCGACGAAGTCGCCTTCGAGCATGAGGAGACAGTAGATCGCCTCCTGCACGCCGGTCGCCCCCAGCGAGTGGCCCGTGAGCGATTTGGTCGAGCTGATGGGCGGCATTGTCTCGCCGAACACCTTGCGGCAGGCCTCGACCTCGGTCACGTCGCCCGCCGGGGTCGAGGTGCCGTGCGCGTTGATGTAGCCGACTTTGCGGTTGCCGATGGTCGCGAGCGCCAGCTTCATGCAGCGCTCGGCGCCTTCGCCCGACGGGGCAACCATGTCGTACCCGTCCGAGGTCGCACCATAGCCTGTCACTTCGGCGTAGATCTTCGCGCCGCGGGCCTTTGCGTGCTCGAGCTCCTCCAGCACCACGACGCCGCCGCCGCCGGCGATCACAAACCCGTCCCGGGTGGCATCGAACGCACGCGATGCGGTCTCGGGCGTGTCGTTGTACTTCGAGCTCATCGCCCCCATTGCGTCGAACAGGCACGACAGCGTCCAGTCGAGCTCCTCCCCGCCGCCGGCGAAAACGATGTCCTGTTTGCCCCACTGGATCTGTTCGACCCCGTTGCCGATGCAGTGCGCGGATGTCGAGCAGGCCGAGGTGATCGAGTAGTTGACGCCCTTGATCTTGAACGGCGTCGCCAGGCAGGCCGAGTTGGTCGACGACATGCCGCGGGTGACCATGAACGGGCCCATCCGTTTCGGCGAGCCCTTCTCGACGGTGATCTTGTGGGCATTGAAGAGGTTCTTGGTCGACGGACCGCCCGAGCCCATGATCAGGCCGGTACGCTCGTGCGAAATCTCACCCTGCTCGAGGCCGCTGTCGGCGATCGCCTGTTCCATCGCGAGATAGTTGTACGCCGCACCGTCGCCCATGAACCGCATCTGGCGTTTGTCGATGTGCTGGGTGACATCGATGTCGGGCGCGCCGTGCACCTGGCATCGAAAGCCATGTTCGGCGTAGTCCGATGCGAACGAGATGCCGGAGCGGCCCTCGCGCAGTGACGCCTCGACCTGGGCCGCATTCGTGCCGATGGACGAGATGATCCCGATTCCGGTGATGACGACGCGGCGCATGCGGGGTTCTCCTGGATTAGGTCCCGGTGTCAGGCCGGGACCGCGTCGCTGAACAGGCCGACCTTCATGTCCTTGGTCGTGTAGATGACATTGCCGTCCATCTCCATGACGCCATCGGCAATGCCCATCTTGAGTTTGCGGTCAATAATGCGCTTCAGGTTGACGGTGTAGCGCACGAGCTTGGCGGTTGGCGTGACCATGCCCTGGAACTTCACTTCGCCGACGCCGAGGGCCCGTCCGCGTCCTGGCATGCCGAGCCAACCCAGAAAGAATCCCGTGAGCTGCCAGAGCGCATCGAGCCCGAGACAGCCCGGCATCACCGGGTCGCCCAGAAAGTGGCATTTGAAGAACCACTGGTCGGGCTGCACCTCGAATTCTGCGACAACCTGACCCTTGCCGTCTGGTCCGCCATCTGCGGTGATCGAGGTGATCCTGTCGAACATCAGCATGGGTGGGGCAGGCAGTTGGGCGTTCCCGGGACCAAACAGCTCTCCGCGCGCGCACTTCATAAGTGCCTCAAAATCATAACTGTCTGGTCTTTCGGACATACAGTTCGTCTCCAGCCTAGGCGTCGCCGCCCGACACCTAGCATTGGCCCTGCCACCATACAAGAACCCGCGCGTGGCCAGCGAGCGGGGAATTCGCATCCGGGGCTTTGTTTTGCGACGGTTTTTTCGTATATGCTGGGTCAGAGATCAGATCCGGCGCAGATGGATGTTCAAATCGATGACCGACCAGGTTGCAGGGGGCAGGGGTACGGATGAAGCGGTTCGCCGCGCGGCCACGTGGCTGGCGGAGGTGGGCTTGCGTCCGACGCGCCAACGCATGGCGCTGGCGGAATTGCTTGTCGGAGACGGGCGGAACCGTCATGTCACCGCCGAAAGCCTCTATGAAGCCGCTGGCGCCGCTGGCGCATCGGTCAGCCTCGCAACCGTATACAACACCCTGCGGAGTTTCACGGATGCGGGCCTCATGATGGAAATCACCGTCGACGGCACCCGCTCCTACTTCGACACCAATGTCAGCGATCACGCGCACTTCTATTGGGAAGATGAAGGCCGTCTCTCGGATGCGCCGCACGGCTCAGTCGCGTTCGAGCAGCTGCCCGAACCGCCAGACGGTGCCGAGATTTCGAAGGTAGATGTGGTGATCCGGCTGCGAACGCTCTGACCTCGGGATGCGCACTCTCCAATTGTACCTCGCTGCGCCCATCGTCTCCGCGTTCGCGATCACTGGGATCGTCACCTTCACCACAGATGCCGCGACGCGCATCGAGCAGGCCACATCGGTGCAGGCTGCGGCGGGCAACTGCCTGTCGAGCAAAGGCGATCCCGCATCCATCGCACGCAACTGCACGCTGGCGCTTTCGAAACGGGACATCGGCTCGGCGCGTCATGCGGCCCTGCTGAGCGCACGGGGCGCGGCGTACACCCGTCTCGAGGAGCATGCAAAGGCGCTCGAGGATCATGCGGGGGCGGTTGCATTCGATCCCTACTCGGCAGCGCATCTCGGTGCGCTCGGATGGGCGCAGCTCAGGCTGATGCGCATTGATCAGGCGCTTGTCTCGTTCGAACGGGCCCTGGCGATCGTGCCGGACAACCGCACCGCCCTGTCCGGCAAGGCCAGCGCATTGCGCACAGCCGGGGATTACCAGGGGGCCCTCGAGACGTTGCTCCACGCACAGGGCGTGCTTACAGACGACGACTGGATCACGCGCGAGATCGGCTGGGTGCTGCTCGAACTCGAGCAGGCAGAAGAAGCCCTCGTCTGGCTCGAACAGGCAGCGCTGCTCGCGCCGGATGATGCGTGGGCGTATTTTGCGCTGGGCTGGGCGCTGGACGATCTCGTGCAGTTCGAGGATGCCCTCGCCGCGTTTGACCAGGCGATCGCCCTCGATCCCGAGGTTGCGAGCTTCCATTGGCTGCGGGCGCATGTTCTGCGCGGATTGGGCCTCAGCGACGAGGCGCTGGCAGCGCTCGACCGGGCGCGCGATCTTGATCCCGGCAATTCGGACATCCACCGCGTTCGGGGATGGATCCTCTACGATGCGGGACGCATCGACGAATCGATCGCCGAGTTTCTCGAGGCGATGGACTGGAGCCCGCTGGACGCCCGGCCGCACTACGGTCTGGCGCGCGCGCTTCATTCGGTGGGCAAGACCAAGTCTGCTTTTGCAGCGGTTGATCAGGCCATCCGGCTCGGACATTCCGGTGGAGCCGCCTTGAAGCTGCGCGGCCTGATGCACCTGGAGGCAGAGCGCCTCCAGTTGGCGGTCGAGGATTTCGATGCGGCGCTGGAGGCCGATCCGTTGCTCATCGATGCAGAGATTCTGCGGGCCGAAGCGCTGATCGAGATCGGACGTGAGGAAGATACGGCGTCGGCCGGCACCATTCAGTCCATGGTGCCCACGGGCTTCGCGGCGTCACCCTACGACATCTCACCGGTCGGCGTCCCGCGATCACGGGCGTCCGAGGTGGGGCCCTTCAGGTTCTAGTGCTGCCTCAGCGCTCGATCGTTTCGTCGCTGTCGACACCCCAGATCGTTGCCTTGCGCACCCACCCTCTGTGGCCTTCGCGTTCGATCTCGCACCAGGCGGGCGTGCATTCGATCAGCCGTGCGACGACGCCCTGTTCCGCCTCGGCGACGGGATCGGCCGCATCATCAGGGTCTTGCAGCAGGGTCACGCGATCGGCGGTGACCAGCGCCGTGCGCCGCCCGGTGATCAGCGCGTGATAGACCCAGCCGCCGGCTGAATCCTGATCGACGATCCGGCGCCAGTCGCCATACTCGTCAACCACCTGAACCGGCAGGCCGGCGCGGCGGAAAACCCAGTCCTTCCGGTAATCGAGGCCCGGGCCGCGGCGTACGTTGATCTCGCCTGACCTGAGCGAGACATAGCGCGGCAGCGGCAGTTTCGTGATCGGGCCTATGGATGTCTCCGTTTCGGCGCTGGTTGCGATTGGTGACGCGAGCGCCACAGCCAGTGCCGCACAGATCAGAGAGCGGTGCGCCGTGCGCCGCGGTCGTGTCTTGGAGGTCATGTCTTCGTCCTGTACAGCACCGGCATAACCCGATGCGTCTGCTCGCCTTTGCAGCGGCAACCGCTTCGCCGCCGGTCCGGGGGCGCATTTTTGCCTTCACCCTGGACGCGTGGAGTTCTATCACGAAGCACGGTTGGCACGAAAGGAAATTGCGCCATGAGTCGAGTGCGCCCGCGCGTGATCGTCACCCGAAAGCTGCCCGAGCCGGTCGAGACCCGGATGCGGGAGCTGTTCGATGTGACGCTGAACGAGACCGACGCGCCGATGAGCGCGGAAGCGTTGGCACAGGCAGTGCACGCGGCAGACGTGCTGGTGCCCACGGTCACGGATGTGATCGATCAGCGCATTCTGGCGCAGGCGGGCGAACGGCTGAAACTCATCGCGAGTTACGGCGCGGGGTTCGACCACATCGATGTGGAGACCGCGCGCCGCCGCGGGATTCTCGTCTCGGCGACCCCGGGGGTGCTGACCGAAGACACGGCCGACATGACGTTGGCGCTGATGCTCGCGGTGCCGCGGCGGCTCTCCGAGGGCATCCAGCTCATGGACTCGGGCGAGTGGCAGGGCTGGAGCCCGACCGCAATCATGGGTCACCGCATCTGGGGCAAGCGGCTTGGCATACTCGGCATGGGACGCATCGGCCAGGCGGTCGCCCGGCGGGCGCGGGCCTTCGGCATCCAGATCCACTATCACAACCGGCGGCGCCTGCACGAGGACGTGGAGGATGCGCTCGAGGCAACCTACTGGGAGAGCCTCGACCAGATGCTGGCACGCATGGACATCGTGTCGGTCAACTGTCCGCACACCCCGGCGACATACCATCTGCTTTCCGCGCGCCGGCTCGCGCTGATGAAGCCCACCACCTACATCGTCAACACCGCGCGCGGCGAGGTGATCGATGAAAACGCCCTCACCCGAATGCTGGTCAAGGGCGAACTGGCAGGGGCCGGGCTCGATGTGTTCGAGCACGAGCCCGGGATCAATCCACGCCTCAAGGGTCTGCCGAACGTCGTGCTGCTTCCGCATATGGCGTCCGCCACCGAGGAAGGCCGTCTGGAGATGGGCGAGAAGGTGATCATCAACATCAAGACCTTCGCCGACGGTCACCGTCCGCCGGATCAGGTGCTGCCATCGATGCTGTGAGGCCATGACGCTCCCGCATCCCCGACCGCTCGACCGGGTCATTGACGACGGGCAGTCGATCAGTGGGCCCGCGGGGATGGTCAATGCCGATCACGCGCACACGAAACCCAACCGTCCTGCCCGGGACGTTCGGATGATGTGGACCGGAGCCCGCCCGAGCTGCGCTGGTGCGCCATGACACTCCGCATCCGGGCGGGCGTGCCGGCTGATTGCGAGGCGATCGCCCGGCTTCATGCGGAAAGCTGGCGCGAGAGCTATCGCGGGATGATGCCTGACGCCTATCTCGACGGGCCTGTGTTCGAGGACAGGCTGGCTCACTGGCGCGACATCCTCGACCAGGCGCGTGCGGACGCAACTCTGCTGATTGCCGAGATGCAGGGAGCGTTCACAGGGTTCTTCTACAGCTGTCCGGACGCAGACGCCGATTGGGAGAAGCTCGACAACCTGCACGTGGTCGGGGCGCGGCGTTCCGGCGGCATCGGCGCCCGGCTCTTTCGTGACGGCGCGGCGCGTCTCGTCTCCGCTGGCCGCAAGCAGGTGGTGCTTTACGTCTTCCAGGGCAACAGCCGGGCATGCTGCTTCTACAAGCGCCACGGCGGCGTGCCCGGCGCCATCGTGCACCAGCATATCGCCGGGCTTGGCCCCTTCGCTCTGATCCCGTACCGATGGCACGACATCTCCGTGCGCGCGGGCGCCGGCTGAGGACGGGCAAATGACCGAGACGCAAAGCTGGGGCCCGGAACCGTTCGTGGCACTCCGTGCAGCTGAACAGGCCTTCTGGCAGGCGGCAGCGACAGCGCCGATCGGGACACCCCTGGGGGCGTTTCCGCCCGGGCTCGGCCTCGATGCCTGGCTCGACGAAAACGGATTCTGGGCCAAGCTGGCGCGGTCCCCTGAACAGGCGGGCGGCGAAGGCGGTGCGGTGGCTGCCGCGGCGGCACGCTACGCCGGTCTCGTCGCACAGACTTGGCAGCGCATTGCCGAGGCCTTCGATGCCCACCGTCTGGCGATCTCGGATCCGTCACCCGGCGCACCCCCTCCGGATTGGCAGGTGCTGCGCGACCGCTGGTTCGACATCGCCGAGGCCGAGTTCATCGCGCTCCACCGCGAAACGCGCTTTCTCTCAGCACAGCGCGACGCGATCCGCGCCGTCATCGATTGGCGCGCGGAGATTCCGGCCGCGGCGGAGGCTCAGATCACAACCGCAACCGAGACTGTGCGCGAGGGTCAACAATTGCTCCGGGCGCTGGGTCTTGAAGGCGTCGATATCGCGACGACCCCGGCCGAGACGGTCTGGCAAGCCGACAAGATGCGTCTCCTGCGCTTTCTGCCGCTCGCGGGTCGCGCGCCCTCCCAAGGGCCGCTTCTGATCAGCTATGGCCTGATCGGGCGGCAGACCATGACGGACTTGCGTCCCGACCGGTCGCTGGTGCGCCATTTACTCGCAGGCGGGGTCGATGTCTTCACGATCGACTGGGGAAATGCGGGTCCCGAGGATGCAGCGAACGACTTCGGTCACTATGCGCAGGACCGGCTGGGGGCGGCGATTGCCGAGGTGCGCCGGATCACCGGGCAGCGACCCGTTCTGTTCGGCATTTGCCAGGGTGGTGTGTTCGCCACCTGCCACGCGGCGCTGAACCGGGATGCGCTGGCGGGCCTGATCCTGGCCGTGACGCCGATCGACTTTCACGCAGATGTGCACGATGCCGATCCGACGCATGGGATTTTAAACCTCTGGATTCGCAGCTTGACGGATGAGGACATACGCGACTTGATTGCGCTTGAGGATCGGGTGCCGGGCGATGTGCTGGGGCTCGCGTTTGGCCAGCTCAACCCGATTCGCACCCTGGCCAAGTACACCACCGAGTTTCTCGAGATCGCCGACGACCCCGCGGCGCGCACGACGTTCCTTGCAATGGAGCGCTGGCTGGCCGATCGACCTGATCTTCCGGGTGCTCTGGCACATGCGTGGCTGAGCGATCTCTACCTGAAGAATCGTCTGGTCTCGGGGGAGTTCTGCGTTTTGGGTCAACCGGTTACACTCGGCAACATCAACTTGCCCGTGCTGAACATCTATGCAAGCGGCGATCACATCATCCCGCCTCCGTGCAGCCGGGCACTGGGGCATCATCTGCCGCCTGAGCGGTATCGCGAGCTGTCGCTGCCCACCGGACACATCGGGGTCTTCGTCAGCGCCAAGTCCCAGACGCGACTGGCGCCGGCCATCCTTGGCTGGCTTGCGGAAACGAAAGCCTACAGCTCCGGATGAGCGCAAGGGTCTGCCTTATGAAGCCGTCGGGCAACGCTCGGAGCTTGATTGCAATCACCGCACCGCGCACTATGGTGGTATTGGCGCTGGGCTGTTAGGGCTCACCGGTTACTGAGCCTATTTTTCGCGCGGGGCTAAAAAGCGCCCGAAGGAGCAGTTTGGCATGCCAGCAACAGCATCGACGCCTCTCCGCCGGATGGCGGTCGCCCTGATCGCGATCACAGCGCTGGGCATACCGGTCACGGCTTCTGCGGATGGTGTCGCGGGGCCTTATCTGGCGGCCCAGCAGGCGGAACGACGCGGCGACATATCCGAGGCGGCACGGTTCTATGCCAAGACGCTGTCGCGCGACCAGAACAATGCCCAGGTCATGGAGCGTGCGATGCTCCACCAGATCGCGGCGGGCAATGTATCCGAGGGGATTGCGCTGGCCCGCAAGCACGAGACGCTGCGGCCTGGACATCATCTGGGCGTGCTTGCCATCGCCGCAGAATCCCTCAACCGGGACGAGGCACAGGCGGCGCACGACATTTTGCGCGCGGACGGCAGTGACTCCGGCCCCTTCGTGGGTCAGATCATGAATGCCTGGGCGACGTTCGGGACCGGTGACGTCGAGGCCGCGCGCGGTTTGCTGACAGATCTCGAAGCCTCGGAAGAAAACGGCAAGCCCGGCCAGATCGTGGCCGCCTACCACCTTGGCTTGCTGGAAGCCGCCGCCGGTCAGGATGAAGCAGCCGTTGCCGCCCTGGCGCGCGCTGCCGAGATGTCGGATGGCGGGACCCTCCGTCTGGCGCGGCTCAGGGCGGGCGCTCTGACGCGCCTCGGGCGCACGGAGGAAGCCATCGGCGTGATCGATGAGCGCCTCGACGGCACATACGGCGATCCGGGTCTGGCGGCGGTGCGTGCCTCGATCGAAGAGGGCGTGGTGCCCGAGCCGCTTGCGACAACAGCGTCACAAGGCGCCGCCGAGGTGCTGTTCGGCGTCTCGGGCCTGCTGGCGCGCGGTCGGAACCGGCTTATCGCCCTGGCATATTCGCGGCTGGCCACATTCCTCGATCCACGGCTCGTGGAAGCGCAGCTGCTGATCGCGCAAATCCTCGATCAGGATGAACAGTACGACCTCGCGATCGCCGCGTATGATGCAGTCCCCGACACCGCGCCCGAGGCGTTGACGGCCAGCATCGGCAAGGCCGAGGCCATGCACGCGGCCGGTCAGGTCGACGAAGCCGTGGCGGCGATGGACATGACCATCGAGCGTTTCCCCGACGCGATCGAGGCGCACACCTCACTGGGCGATTTGTTGCGCCGCGAGAAGCGCTTCGAGGCTGCGGGAGACGCCTACAATGGCGCGATCGAGCTGATCGGTGAGCCCGAGCAACAGCACTGGGTGCTGTTCTATCAGCGCGGCATCACGCTCGAGCGTTCGGATCAGTGGGACGCCGCCGAGTCGGACTTCCGCAAGGCGCTCGAGCTCGAGCCGGATCAGCCATTGGTGCTGAATTATCTCGGCTACTCGATGGTCGAGTTGCGCCTCAACCTCGATGAAGCGGAAGAAATGATCGAGAAGGCCGTCGAACAACGCCCCGACGACGGCTACATCGTCGACAGCCTCGGCTGGGTTCTCTTCAGGTTCGGCGACTTCGACGGCGCGGTGGAGCATCTCGAACGAGCCGTCGAGCTGCGACCGGTCGATCCCGTGATCAACGATCACTATGGCGACGCTCTTTGGATGGTCGGACGGCAGACGGAAGCGCGTTTTCAGTGGAAGCGGTCGCTTTCCTTCGAGCCTGAGGAAAAGGACGCCAAACGCATCCGCCGCAAACTCGCAGATGGTCTCGACGCAGTGCTCGCCGAGGAAGAGGCCGCCGGCAATCCGGCGATCATCGGGCGCGGCGAAGAGAACAACGCGGCGAACGAGTCAAACACCAGCAATGGTGGCTAAGGCCGCGACGGGCGTTCTTTCCGAATTCGCGCCCGCCAAGGTCAATCTCTTCCTGCACGTGCGTGGGCGGCGCTCGGACGGCTATCATCTCCTCGAGTCGCTTGCGGTCTTTCCCGCGCTGGGCGACGTGCTTGAGGCCGAGCCCGCCGAGGGACTTTCTCTGACAATGGACGGACCGTTCGGTCAGGGGCTTGGCACCGGGGCCGACAATCTCGTGCTGCGCGCCGCGACCGGCCTGGCGGCGCACCACGGTGCGGCGTTGCGGCTTCACAAGAATCTGCCCATTGCATCGGGGATCGGCGGCGGGTCGAGCGATGCAGCGGCGACGCTCAGGCTGCTCTCGCGCCTGTGGGCCTGTGAGATACCCGATGGGCTGGCGATCAGGCTGGGCGCCGACGTTCCGGTGTGCCTGAGGGCACCCGATCCCTGCCTGATGGCCGGCGTCGGGGAGCATGTGCAGACAGCACCACGCCTGCCGCGCTGCTGGATGGTGCTGGTCAATCCCCTGGTTCAGGTCTCGACGGGTGCGGTGTTTGCCGGTCTTGCCTGCCGAGAGATGCCGCCCGGTCCGGCTCTGCCGGATGGCGGGTTCTCCGGGTTCGACGCCTTCGCAGACTGGCTCGCAGGCCAGCGCAACGATCTGCAGGCGCCCGCTGCCGCGCTTTGCCCGCCGATCGACGATGTGCTCCAGGCGCTGGCGGACGCGCCGTTCTGCCGGATGTCGGGCTCGGGCGCCACGTGCTTCGCGCTTTTCCGGGACCACGCCGGGGCGGACGCCCTGGCCGAGCGGCTTCGTACAGCGCGCCCCGAATGGTGGACGGCGGTTGCGGAGATGCCAGCGCACACAGGGTCCTGAGACGGATTACACCGTCCGGGCGACCACGAATTCGGCGATGTCCTCAAGCGCCGTGCGCATGGGCCCCGTCGGGAAAAGCGCCAGAGCGGCAATCGCCTCATCCGCTTCGCGCCGTGCCCGTGCGCGTGTCGCCATCAGCGCATCCGTCGCCGCAAGATAGTCCATGGCGGTCGAGAGATCTTCCGGTGTTTGCTGGCCTTCGACGATGGTGCGATGCCAGAAAGCCCGGGCGGTCTCGTCGCCGCGTGCATGAGCGAGGATCACCGGGTAGGTCACCTTGCCCTCGCGGAAATCGTCGCCGACATTCTTGCCCAGGACGGCGGAACTGCCCCCGTAGTCGAGGAAGTCGTCAGCGAGCTGGAACGCCACGCCGAGACCGCCTCCGAAACGGGCAAGTGCCGCGACCCGTTCATCGTCGACGCCGGCGACGACCCCGCCGACTTCGGCGGCCGCCTCGAACAGAGCCGCCGTCTTGCCGCGGATCACCTGGTCATAGCGCTGCTCATCCGTGCCCAGATCGTGGGCGGTGGTGAGTTGCAGCACCTCGCCCTCGGCAATCACGGCGGACGCCTCGCTGAGGATGCCCAGCACGCGAATCGAACCGGTCTCGACCATCAGCTGGAAGGCGCGGCTGAAGAGATAATCACCGACCAGAACGCTGGACTTGTTGTCCCAGAGAATGTTCGCGGTCTCGCGGCCCCGGCGCTGACGGCTCTCGTCCACCACGTCGTCATGCAGCAGGGTCGCTGTGTGGATGAACTCGACGGTGGCGGCCAGTTTTACGTGGTCACGGCCCTGATAGCCGCAGAGTTGGCTGGTCGCGAGCGTCAGGATCGGTCGCAGCCGTTTGCCGCCCGCATCAAAGAGATGCGCCGAGATCTCGGGGATCCGTGGCGCGTGCTCCGACGACATCCGCTCGCGGATCAGCTCGTTCACCGCGCCCATGTCGTCGGCCACAAGCGCGCTCAGGCGCTCGAAAGGACCGGCCCCCGCCGGCGCTGGTTCGGCGCTCATTGCTCACTCTCGACTGGAAGGCCGCGATCGCTTATCAGCCTGCCGATGGAAGAAATCTTACGCACCAACGATCCCACACTCGTGCCCTTTGCATCGGCGCTGCTCCGTGCCGAGGATATAGAGTGCTTCATCCTCGACGTAAACATGAGCATTCTCGAGGGGTCGATCGGCGTGCTGCCGCGCCGGATGATGGTGCGCCGGCAGGATCTGCATCGCGCACGGATCGTGCTGCGGGACAACGGCATCGATCCGTACGAACCGGAGGCCTGGCTGGAATGAATGCCGCGGCGGCAAGCGCCGACACCGCGACCGAGGACCGGCTGCTGGGCGGACGCGTCAGACTCATGCAGCCGCGCCACGGATACCGCGCCGCAACAGATCCGGTCCTTCTTGCCGCGGCGATGCCGTCCAGGAGCGGTGAGCGGGTGCTCGATCTGGGCTGTGGTGCGGGTGCCGCAGCGCTCTGCCTTGCCGCGCGGGTGCCTGATGTGGCGCTGTCGGGCCTCGAGCTGCAGCCGGAGTATGCAGCGTTCGCACGCCAGAATGCTGTGCTGAACGAGGCGAGCTTCGATGTGCTCGAGGGCGATGTCGCGGATCCGCCTGCCGCCCTTCGGGCACAGACCTTTGACGGGGTCATGATGAACCCGCCCTACCACCCCGCGTCCGTGCAGGCCGGACCGATTCCCGGCCGCGACAAGGCTCACCGCGAGCGTGTGCCGCTTGGCGTTTGGATCGATACGGGACTGCAGCGGCTGAAACCGCAGGGCTGGATCGCGGTCATCCAGCGCATCGAGCGGCTGCCGGAGATCCTGACGGCTCTGGCGGGACGCGCCGGAGAGATTGCCGTTCTGCCCCTCGCGGCGCGCGACGGGCGCGCGGCAAAGCGTGCGATTGTCCGCGCGCGCAAGGCCGTGCGCGGTCCGTTTCGCCTCGCAGCGCCGCTGGTGCTGCACGCCGGTCCCGCGCATCTGTCTGACAGCGACGACTTCACACCGCACGCCCAGGCGATCCTGCGCGATGCAGCCCCTCTCGATTTCTGAAAAACCTTTCCCGGAGGACCTCATGCAGCCAGTTCCCAACTCCATCGCAGCAATGGCTCCGGACCTCGCGGCGTGGCGACGGGATCTGCACAGGCACCCGGAGTTGCGGTTCGAAGAGCATCGAACGGCTGGCATTGTCGCTGACAAGCTCCGCGACTGGGGGTTCGATGCCGTCGAGACGGGCATCGGCGGCACAGGTGTTGTCGGCGTCCTGCATGGGCAGACAGGGCCGCAGGGCGAGGCGATTCTCCTTCGCGCGGACATGGACGCGCTGCCGATTCACGAAGAGACGGCGCTTGAGCACGCATCGGTCGAAGTTGGCAAGATGCATGCCTGCGGCCATGACGGGCACACAACCATGTTGCTCGGCGCTGCCCGGCATCTCGCGGAGACGCGCAACTTTTCAGGGACGGTCTATTTTTGCTTTCAGCCCGCTGAGGAGGGGGGTGCCGGCGCACGGGCGATGATCGACGACGGGCTCTTCGAGCGTTACCCGGCCCGCGCGGTTTATGGCTTGCACAACTGGCCGGGCATGCCTGCGGGCCGCTTTGGACTGCGCCCGGGAGGGCTGATGGCCTCCTGTGACGATTTCACCATCACCGTTCGAGGCGCGGGCGGGCACGGGGCGATGCCGCATCTGACCCGGGATCCGGTACTGGCCGGCGCACAGATCGTCTCGGCCGTGCAGAGCATCGTGTCCCGCCGTGTCGATCCCAATGAGGCGGCCGTGGTCTCGGTCACGACCTTTCATGCCGGTTCGACCACCAATGTGATCGCCAGGGAGGCCTTGCTCAGCGGAACGACGCGGGCCTTCTCTGACGAGGTGATCACGCTGATCCGCGCCGAAATGGAGCGGATCTGTGCGCAGGTGGCTGCTGCGTTCGACTTGGAAGTTTCGATCGGGTTTGCCGACAAACCCTTTCCGGCGACCGTCAACGATGCCGCCGAGGCGGCCTTTGTCGGAGACGTGATCGAATCACTCGTGGGCTCGGACGACGTTGATCGCGATGTGCAACCGACCATGGGCGGTGAGGATTTTGCATTCATGGCAGAGCGCAAACCGGGCTGCTTTTTCTTCATCGGCAATGGCGAGAGCGCGCCGCTGCACGCCCCAACCTATGATTTCAATGACGATATTTCTCCACTTGGCGTTGCGCTCTGGACCCGGCTGGTCGAGGCGGCTCTGCCCGCGAGATGAGCGCCGTCTGGCGCTTCAGTTAACGATTTCGTGACATCTGGTTCAAACACTGGTCTACTGTGAACACCAGGAGCGGTGAAATAGGAGGTTTGCCTATGAGCGTTTCGTCTCACCTTGATCAGCTGCGAATGAAACACGACAGTCTGAAGCAGAAGATCAAGGAAGAGCAGCGAAGTCCCGGATCGAACGATCTAGACATCAAGGCGATGAAGCTCGACAAACTTCACATCAAGGAAGAGATCGCGCGGCTCACGCGAGACACTGAGCCCGCAGCGCACTGAGCCACGGAGCCGGCATCGCCGGCTTTTTTGCATTTTAGGGCCGTGTGGCGACGCGCGGACGCTGTTTTGCGGCGTCCAGCTCGCGAAAATTTGCCTTCAAACCCGATGTTCTGGCTTGAAGCGCCACGAGAGTTTCCGCAGAAAAGTTTATAGTGCGACGCAGGTCGCAACGAAAAGCAGGGAAGACCATGGCCATTTCATTCCGACGCGTCCGCCAGATCGCACTCCCGATCGCGGCGGTCATGTGTGTTAACGTTTCGGCCGCGGCTGGCGGTGCGGACGATGGGCTCGTCCGCGTCCAAAGCGCTCATAGCGTAAGCGTGACGCTCGATCGCCTTGAAGCCGCATTGGAGAAAGCCGGTGCCACGGTGTTTGCCCGCATCGATCATGCGAAGGGTGCCCAGACGGTGGGCGTTGCGATGCCGGCGAACCAGGCACTGATTTTCGGCAATCCCAAGATCGGTACGGACCTGATCGTCGCCGATCCGGCTGCCGGGCTCGATCTGCCCATCCGTGTGGTCTCCTATCGGGAAGGCGGCAAGACCTGGTTGGTCTATCGCGATCCGAAGGAGTTCGCGGCACAGCACGGTCTGCCCTCGAACCACCCCAAACTGGACGTGATGGCAGGCGCACTGAAGAAGCTCACCACCGCAGCAACGTCGGAGTAGCGCTTCCGGTCAGGCGGCTGGCCGTTTGGCCAGCCTCTGATCGAGATAACTCGCCATCCAGTGCGCCACATCTCGATTGATGACGGGCCGACCGAGACTTTCGAGAGCCGGGGCGCGCCGCTCTTCCGGATAGCTTCTGGACGGAAGGCCCATCAGCGCTCCCATGATGCCGGCATCGAACTCGGGGTGCGGCTGGATCGAGATGGCGTCGGGCGCTTCGGGATCGCCGTAGCTGAGCATGGCATAGGGACAGTGCGCACTCTCCGCGAGGACCGTCGCATCCTCTGGGAGCGCCGTCACCTGATCCTGATGCATTGCGTGCAGCGAAAAGGTTTCCGCCGTGGTGGGAAGCCAACCCGGACGGCGCAAGAGCGCATAGTCCTGCACGCCAAGCCCCCATCCGCGCACTGACTTCTCGGCCCGCCCGCCAAAGGCCTCGGCCATGATCTGATGGCCGAAGCAGACACCGATCGAAGGAACATGTGCCGTGCGCACATCGCGGAGAAATGCCTTCAGGGGGTCGATCCAGGGCAACGGATCATAGACCCCGTGGCGCGAGCCGGTCACAATCCATGCGGCGCACATGTCCGGCCGCTCCGGGATCTCGCCGTCCAGGACCGCCACCCGGTGCAGCTCTGCATTGGGCAGTGCCTGTGTCAGCAGGCGGTGAAACATCGTCGGATAGTCGCCGTGCACCGGCACCAGTTCATCCGGAATCTGTCCGGCCTCGAGCAACCCGATCTTCATCGCCCTCTCCGTTTGTGCGATCGGCGTCATCGTAGCGTTGCGACCGCAAGACGGAAAGACCGTTTAAAGGTCGAGGAACGTCATGCCGCGGCACGCTTCCTGGACGGAGACCATCTCCTCGCGCATCCAGGTCAGGAATGTCGCGATCTTGGGTTGATGCTCGGCACCCAGGGGACAGACGAAGCGAAACTGCGCATTTGCCCGCATCGCGGTGGAGTACGGTGCGACGAGCCTGCCCGTGGCGAGGTAGCGCTCGACCAGAACGATGCGGCCCAGCGTGATGCCCGCGCCCTCCAGCGCCACGTCGATCGAGTGATCCGCATTGGTGAAATGCGCGCCGTGCACCCAATCGCCCTCGGTATCGGTCAGGCGTCCCCACGCTTGCCAATTCGGCCGGGGATCAAGGAAATCCACGCTCTCGTCATGCAGGAGCTGGATGCCCTCCAGCGAGCCCTGTTCGCGAATGCGTTCGGCAACGGCGGGCGTGCAAACCGGCGTCAGCCACTCATCGGCCAGCACCTCATTGTAGAGGCCGCTGTACTCGCTCGTGCCGAAGCGGATCGCCGCGTCCACGCCGTCTCGCTGGAAGTCCATGATCTTCAGGGTCGCGACGAAACGCAGCTCGATCTCGGGGTGGTCTTCGGCAAACCGGAAGAAGCGCGGCGCGAACCACTTCGCGGTGAAGGCAGGCCCCGCGGTGATCGTGAGACCCTCGTCGTTGATCAACTGCGCCACGGCCCGGACGGCCTGGCGCAGATTGTCGAAACCATCCTCAACCCCGGGGCGCAGCGCCCGTCCCGCGTCGGTCAGTTCGACCGCCCGGTTGAGCCGGTGAAACACCTGCGTGCCGAGATGCTCCTCGAGCTGCTTGATCTGATAGCTCAGCGCCGCAGGCGTCACGAAGAGCTCCTCTGCCGCTTTCGCGAAGCTCATGTGCCGGGCGGCCGCCTCGAAGGCGCGCAGGGCTGTCAGAGGGGGCAGGCGATCAGGCATTTCAGTTAAGCTGATTTGAACTGAGGTGGAGAAAGACTCGTTTGTAAAGCCTGTAGCAGAGGCGCATATACGTCAGCAACGGAAACTTGCACGTTGAAACGGTTAAAGAGGAGTTAACCAATGACCAAGTCCGCATTCAACCCGACCGTCGTTGATCAGGCCACCATCAACCACTATGTCGCGAAAGCTCAGCGCGAGCGCTCCCGCACCGTCGTTGCACTGTTGCGCAGCCTGTTTGCAAAATCTGCTCCCGCAGCAGGGTCGCGTCGGACGAACCGGACCACTGCTGCGGCCTGAGCCCACAGCATCGTCCTGACGAAATCGGGCCGCGCCAGTGCCAGCGCGGCCCGTTTTCATTCCATGGGGGGCGACGTGCCCCCGCGCTCCACCGCGTCAGCTGAAGAACTGGCCGCCGTTCGCCGAGATCGTCGAGCCGGTGATGAAGCCCGCGTCATCCGAAGCAAGGAACGTGACGCAGCGCGCAATTTCCTCGGGCGTTCCGAGCCGTCCGACAGGGATCTGTCCGATGATTGCCTCCCGCACTTTCTCGGGCACCGCCATGACCATGTCGGTACCGATGTATCCGGGGCAGATCGCATTGACCGTCACGCCTTTGAAAGCGCCTTCCTGGGCGAGGGCACGGGTGAAGCCGATGTCACCGGCTTTCGCGGCCGAGTAGTTGGCCTGGCCCATCTGGCCCTTCTGTCCGTTGATCGAGGAGATGTTGATCACCCGGCCGAAACCGCGCTCGCGCATGCCGGGCCAGACCGGATGGGTCATGTTGAAGAGACCGGTGAGGTTGGTGTCGATCACCTCTTTCCACTGTTGCGGTGTCAGCTTGTGGAACATGCCGTCGCGTGTGATGCCGGCGTTGTTGACCAGGACATCGATCGGGCCCAGCTCTGCCTCGACCTGAGCGATTCCGGCAGCGCAGGCGTCGTAGTCGGCGACCGACCACTTGTAGACCGGGATGCCGGTCTCGTCCTTGAACTTGCTTGCGGCCTCGTCGTTGCCGGCATAGTTCGCCGCGACGCTGTAGCCGCTTTCCTTCAGTGCCTTCGAGATCGATGCGCCAATGCCGCGCGATCCACCTGTGACCAGGGCAACCCGTGCCATGTCCGTCTCCTCGTCTCTGCCTTGTTCTGGTTGGAGCAGCGGAGCCGAGACGGCTCCGCCCAAGTTCGCGTGCCTATCAGGAACGCTCGACGCACATGGCGACACCCATGCCGCCGCCGATGCAGAGCGTTGCGAGACCCTTCTTCGCATCGCGCCGCTTCATCTCGAACAGCAGTGTGTTGAGCACGCGGCACCCGGATGCGCCGATCGGATGGCCGATCGCGATCGCGCCGCCGTTGACGTTCACGATCTCGGGATCCCAGCCCATGTCCTTGTTCACCGCGCACGCCTGGGCGGCAAAGGCTTCGTTCGCCTCGACGAGGTCGAGATCGCTTGTCGACCAGCCGGCCTTCTCAAGCGCTTTGCGGGACGCATAGATCGGGCCGACGCCCATGATTGCCGGATCGAGACCGGTGGTGGCGTAGCTTACGATGCGGGCCAGGGGTGTGATGCCGCGTTTTTCGGCCTCTTCGGCCGACATCAGCAGGGTCACGGCCGCGCCGTCATTGATGCCGGACGCGTTGGCAGCCGTCACGGTGCCGTCCTTCGAGAAGGCGGGCCGCAGCTTTTGCATGCCTTCGATTGTGGCACCGTGGCGGATGTACTCGTCCTTGTCGACGACGATATCGCCCTTGCGGGTCTTAACGGTGAACGGGGCGATCTCGTCAGCGAACTTACCGGCGAGCTGGGCCGCTTCGGCCTTGTTCTGGCTCTTGACCGCGAACTCATCCTGCTGGTCACGGCTGATCTGCCACTTTTCGGCGACGTTCTCAGCGGTGGTGCCCATGTGGTATCCGTTGAAGGCGTCCCACAAACCGTCCTTGATCATCGAGTCGACGAACTTCACGTCGCCCATCTTGGTTCCCGCGCGCATGTGCGCGACATGTGGCGAGAGACTCATGCTCTCCTGGCCGCCGGCCACGACAACATCCGCATCACCAAGCTGGATGTGCTGGGCGCCGATCGCGACAGCGCGCAGGCCAGAGCCACACACCTGGTTGATGCCCCAGGCCGCGGATTCCTGCGGGAGTCCGGCATTGATGTGCGCCTGTCGCGCGGGGTTCTGACCTTGCCCGGCACCGAGCACCTGTCCCAGGATGGTTTCCGACACGTCCGCCGCATCGACGCCGGCGCGCTCGAGCGCGGCCTTGATCGCCACAGCGCCAAGATCGTGTGCAGGGGTGTTCGCGAAGGCTCCGTTGAAGCTGCCGACCGCCGTACGAGCGGCCGAGGCGATAACAACATTCGTCATGGTGATGCAGTCTCCTTTCCCGGGCGTATTCATTGTTTTGAGCGTACATGGCACTTGGGGATGGGCGGCGCAATGCGACATTTATGCTGCACTGCACAATCAACCTCCGCGGAGCGCAGCAAAAGTGTTATTCGCACTCGCAACAATTTCGATTGCGCCTTTGCGGGCCCAGTGCGAATATTCGATGACAGTTCCTAGGGATCTGCAGGAGAGTGAGCGTGGCCGCAGCGAAGCCTGATGTGTCTACCGACAAAGTTGTCATCAAGAAGTACGCCAATCGGCGGCTCTACAACACTGCGAAGAGCAGTTACGTCACGCTTGACGACCTGGCGAAGATGGTTCGGGCCGGTCAGGACTTTACCGTCAAGGACGCAAAGTCCGGCGAAGACATCACCCGCACGGTGCTGACGCAGATCATCGTCGAAGAGGAAGCCAAAGATCAGAACATGTTGCCGACGAATTTCCTGCGGCAGCTGATCCGGCTCTACGGCGATCCCATCCAGGGTTTGGTCCCGAGTTATCTGGAGGCCACGATGGAGGCGTTCCAGCGCAACCAGGACCAGATGCGCAGCGCCTTCGGCAGTGGCAGTCCGATGAACAACTTCGAATCCATCGCCCGCTCGAACATGGAGTGGTTCGAGAAGTCCATGCAGATGTTTTCGCCGTTTGCAGGCGCGACATCACAGGACGGCACGGGCTCGCCAGCACCCGCGGAGGAAGGCGGGGAGCGCAATACGGCAGTCGACGAAGATCTGGATGCTCTTCGCCGTCAGTTGCGGGACGTTCAGACGCAGCTCGAGCGCATGAGCGGCGACCGCGAAACCTAGACTAGGCCTGGGCGGCCACGTTCGGCATCGGGATCGGGGTCGGCTCGAGCATCAGGCTCGGAGACCCGAAGAAAAAGCCCTGAAAGAACTCGACGCCAAGACCGGCGAGCAAACGTGCATCGGCCGCATTCTGCACGAACTCCGCGATTGTCATCATCTCGAAGCGGTCCGCTATTTCGACCAGTTTCTCGACGAAGAACGCGTTGTCCGGATTGGCACGGATCCCGCGCACGAAGAAGCCGTCAATCTTGATCATGTCGAAGTGGAATTCACGCAGGTAACGCAATGCCGTGTGACCTGCGCCAAAGTCATCGAGCGCGAAGGAAACGCCGTGCTCGCGGAGCATGTCCATGAAGCCGGTCGTCCGGTCGCGATCAATCATTGCCGCCGATTCGGTGACCTCGACGATCAGGCGCTCCCCGAGCGAGGGGTCGGCGTTCACGACGCTTTGAAGGATCTCGATCCACTGCCGGTCGGCCATCGTGTGCGGGTGGATGTTCACCGACAAGCGTGCTCGCGGGTGGTTCCTCATGGTTTCAAACGCCATGCCGAGGATTTGGCGGTCGATCTGCGCTGCCAGGCCGAGTTTCTCGATCGCCGGCATGAAGGCGGCTGCGCTGATCAGGCGGCCATCGTCATCGCTCACACGTGCGAGGCATTCGTGGAAACTGATCGTGTTGCCACCGTCGGACCGCACAACCGGCTGGAAGGCAATCTTGATTTCGTTCTTCAACAGAGCGCCGATGGCGGCATGCGCGGCGTGCATCGCCTCGTCCTGCTCACGGCGAAGCGCAGACTCGCCGACCGCGAAATGAAATCCGTTGACACCGCGTTTCGCGGCACGGCTGAGCGCGTGGGACGCGATGATGTTGATGTCATCAGCCTCGAGCAATTGCGCATTGACGTTCACAGCGCCCGCCGACGCAGTGACCGCCACCGGTCCCGCGCAGGTCTTGATCGCCTTGTTGCTGATTTCGGCCTGGATATCGCCGATCAGGGTTTCCACCGCTTCACGGCTGGTGTCCTGAAGAAAAAGCCGGAACTTGCGGTGACCCACCTCGGAGACCGCGCCCGATGTGCCGATCACCCGATCCATGATTGGCAGCAAGGCGGCGCACACGTCATCGCCGACATTGGCTCCCAGCAACTCTTCTAGGGTGGCTAGATTGTCCACGCCGATCATCACAACCGTCGTGTTTGGCTCTTGCTCGGCGGCGCTTTTCGGCCCCGGTTGTAGATCGTCTGCCATACTCAATTTTACCCAACCACTGTCTTCGAACAGGCGTCACACGGGACTGTGCAACTCTTCAATCGATCCGCTAAGATCACGTTAATGGGGGAACGCCGATGTCCGAATTCGAGGTGATGGATGGCAGGTGCGGCTGGTGTGGAGATGCGCCTGACTATGTGGCGTATCACGACAATGAATGGGGCCGGCCTGAACTGGACAGCCGGGCGCTGTTCGAGAAGCTCATTCTGGACGGCTTTCAGGCCGGTCTCAGCTGGCTGACGATACTGCGCAAGCGTGAGCATTTCCGCGAGGCCTTCGACGGGTTCGACCCTGAGAAGATCGCGCGCTACGGCGACGAGGAGGTGACGCGCTTGCTCGGCAACGCCGGGATCGTGCGCCATCGGGGCAAGATAGAGGCGACCATCCAGAATGCCCGCGCCTGGATCGAGATCGAGGGGCGTGAAGGCTTCGACCGGTTCCTTTGGGCGTTCTATGACCACAAGGCGCTGCAGAACGCGCCCACCGAATTGTCCCAGGTGCCAGCCGAGACCGATGTTTCACGCGCCATGTCTAAGGCACTCAAAGCTGAAGGATTTCGGTTCTGTGGTCCGACCATTGTCTATGCGTTCTCCCAGGCGGTGGGGATGGTGAACGATCATCTTGCCGGTTGTCCGGCAAGGGAGGCCTGTGCCGCCGAGGCCGCACGCCTTGGCGTCTAGGGCGACATCCTGTGGGCGATGGCATCCGCGTTGACATTGCGGGTCGTTGCCCGACAGTAGCGCAAAAGATTGGGAGGATCGGATGACGGCACGGGTGGACAACCGGGTACGCATCGCGGTGGTCGGCACCGGTGCGATGGGGTCCATCTATGCCGCGCTCCTGGCCGATGCGGGTCATGACGTCTGGGCTGTCGATGCCTGGCCCGAGCATGTCTGCGCCATGCGCGACCAAGGGCTGCGGGTCGAAGGGGCTAGCGGTGACCGCACGGTGCGCCTCAACGCAACCGGCGACGTGGCCGAGGTCGGGGAAGCCGATCTGGTGATCATCGCGACGAAACATGACGGGGTCGCTTCGGCGGCAGAAGCGGTGCGCGGTATCGTCACAGACGAGACCCCGGTGCTCGCGATCCAGAACGGGCTCGGATCGGGCGAGATGGTGGCGCAGATTCTCGGAGGTGATCGTCTGCTGCTCGGGGTTGTCGGCGGCTTCGGTGCATCGATGAAGGGACCGGGACACGCGCACCACAACGGCATGGAGTTCGTGCGGCTTGGCGCGCACCAGCCGGGTGCGGGAGCAGGGCTGGACTGGGTCGCTGATGTTTGGCGTTCGGGCGGGTTTCAGGTGCTGACTTTCGACGATATCCACAAGATGATCTGGGAGAAGCTGATCTGCAACTGCACGTATTCCGGGACGTGCACGGTCACTGGCCTCACGGTTGGAGGCGTGATGGAGACGCCGGATGCCTGGTCGGTGGCCTCGGCCTGTGCGGTCGAAGCCTGGGAGACGGCGCGTGGCCACGACATCGCCGTCGAAATCGACGATCCGGTCGACTATGTGCGCACGTTTGGAAGCAAGATCCCGCATGCACGGCCCTCGATGGCACAGGACCACGCGGCCGGTCGTCGGGGTGAGATCGACGTGATCAACGGTGCGATCCCGCGCGAGGCGCAGAAGCTCGGACGGGAAACACCGGTCAATGCCGCCGTGAGCGCGATCATCCGTGCGCGCGAAACGCTGTTCACCTGAGACGCCATGGGACGCACGCTCTTCGACAAGGTCTGGGACATGCACGTCGTTACCGATCTCGGTGACGGCTACGATCTCCTGCACGTGGACCGGAATCTGCTGCACGATCTTTCGGGAGGCAAAGGTCTCGTCGAGGTCGCGCGTCGCGGCCTCGCCGTGCACACACCGTCGCTGCATGTGGCGGTGCCGGATCACGCGGTTTCGAGCGCGCCGGGGCGCGATGCCGAAACCACGCCGATCAGTGCCCGTCTGACGTCGCTGTTGCGAGAACGCGCCGCAGCCGCCGGGATCCGGCACATCGACGTCAATGATCCGGAGCAGGGGATCGTCCACGTGATCGGACCCGAGCTGGGGCTCACGCTGCCCGGTACGCTGATCACCTGCGGCGACAGCCACACCTCGACCCATGGTGGGCTGGGTGCGCTGGCGTTCGGTGTCGGCTCGACCGAAGTGGCGCATGTGCTGGCGACGCAGACGATCGTCCAGAAGCGACCGAGGGTGATGCGGGTGCGGTTCGATGGGACCCCGGGGCTCTGGGTTGGTCCGAAGGACTTGATCCTCGCCTTGATAGGGCAGGTCGGCGCGGGCGGTGGCGACGGTCATGCAGTCGAGTACGCGGGTACCGCGATCGAGGCGATGGGGATCGAAGGGCGGCTCACCGTCTGTAACATGTCGATCGAGTTTGGGGCCAAGGTCGGGATGATCGCGCCGGATGACGAGACTTTCGCCTACCTCGCCGGGCGTCCGCTGAGCCCGACAGGTGCGCATTGGGATGCGGCGGTCGCGCACTGGCGGGGGCTGGCTTCCGATGCAGATGCCGTGTTCGACCGGGACATCGTGATCGATGCCTCGAGCATCGAGCCGCAGGTGACCTGGGGCACCAGCCCCGAGCACGTGTTGCCGATCACCGGTCGCGTTCCGAATCCGGCGGATGCGCCTGATGACGGGCGCAAGGCCGCTTGGTCCGAGGCACTGGATTACATCGGCCTTTCGCCGGGAACACCGATTGCGGGAACGCCCATCGACCATGTCTTCATCGGGTCGTGCACGAATGCGCGCCTGTCCGACCTCGAAGCCGCGGCCTCGGTTCTGCGGGGACGCAGGATTGCCGGGGGCGTCAGTGCCTGGGTCGTTCCGGGCAGCCAATCCGTGCGTGCGCAAGCCGAAGCGCTTGGCATTGATGCGGTGTTCCGCGAGGCGGGGTTTTCCTGGCGGGCGCCCGGTTGCTCGCAATGCGTGGCGGCCAATGGCGAGGTCGTGGCGCCTGGCGCGCGTGCTGTTTCGACCACCAACCGCAACTTCGAGGGGCGACAGGGGCCACGGGCGCGGACGCATCTTGTCAGTCCGGTCATGGCCGCCGCCGCCGCCGTCGCGGGTTGCCTGATCGACGTGCGCACGATGGAGGATGCGTGATGGAACCGTTCTCGACTGTGAACGGACCTGCGGCACCCCTCATGGCGGACAACGTGAACACGGACGTCATCATCCGCATCGAGCGCTTGTCGGACCTGCCGCGCGCGGAGCTGGGACCGTATGCCTTCGAGGCGTGGCGCTATGATGCGGCGGGTGGTGAAGCGCCGGACTTCGTGCTCAATCAGGCCCCTTGGCGCGGCGCGCCGATCCTGCTCGCAGGCAACAACTTCGGCTGCGGATCTTCCCGCGAGGGCGCGGTCTGGGCGTTGCAGGGCAGCGGAGTACGGGTGGTCATCGCCCCGAGCTTCGGCGGCATCTTCCGCAACAACTGCTATCAGAACGGTGTGCTGCCGGTGGTGCTCCCCGCCGAGACGGTTGCGGCGTTCGCCGAGATCTCCCGCACACAACCCGAAGCGCCCTTTGCCGTCGACCTTGCGCGACAGGTCGTGGTGCCTCCCAACGGTGCACCGGTGCCGTTCGAGATCGATGCGATGCGAAAGCGCGGCCTGGCGGAGGGATTGGATGACCTCGGCATCACAGCCGCGCATATGCCTGAGATCGAGGCATTTCAGACGCGCGACCGGGACGCTCGTCCCTGGGTCTGGCAGTTGTGAGCCACCCCGCCAACGGAGTGAACGACATGGATCAGATCCAGGCGCTTGTGTTCGATACCTTCGGAACGGTCGTTGACTGGCGGGGGTCCGTCACGCGCATGGGCGAACGTCTGGCCCGAGCGAAGGGCATCGAAGGTGTCGACTGGGAGGTGTTCGCGCGATCCTGGCGGGCGGGATATCGTCCTGGCATGGCGCCGGTCATCTCGGGCGAGCGGCCTTGGACGCCGATTGACACGATCCATCGCGAGCGGCTCGACGTCATCCTCGAAGAACACGGCATCGCGGCCCAGATCAACGAGGCAGAGCGCAGGGACATGACGCTCTGGTGGCATCGCCTCGATCCCTGGCCCGACTCGGTGCCCGGTCTTCGCCGTCTGGCGCAAGGCTATCTGATCGGGCCGCTGTCGAACGGGTCGACCGTGCTGCTCGCGTCGATGGCAAAAAGGGCCGGGATCCCCTGGGACCTGATCATCTCGTCCGACGTGACCCGCGCCTACAAGCGACACCCGCAAGCCTATCTCGGTGCATGTGCCGCGCTGGGTCTCGAGACGCATCAGGTGATGATGTGCGCGGCCCACAACGATGATCTGGAAGCCGCGGCAAGCCACGGCATGCGAACCGCCTACATCAACCGGCCCTATGAGTATGGCGTCGATCAGACTGCCGACTTCGACGCCACGGGAGATTGGGACATCGTGACAGATCACATTGGCGGCATCGCCGATGCGCTCGGCTGTTAGCCCGGTCGAAGACGCCTTATCTACAGTGTGCCAAAGTGAAATCCGATGGGGGCACGTGATATGACACCCGACCTTATGTATCTTTCTCTGACTGCGGCCCTGACCGCGCTTTTGTGGGTTCCGTTCATCCTGGGTCAAATTTCGGTGGCAGGCATGCCGAACACCGAGACCTATCGTGATCCGACGCCACCCGAGGTTCCGGCCTGGGTCAAGCGCTGTAACCGGGCACATCTCAATGCGGTCGAGACGATTGCGCCGTTCGCGGTGGTCGTTCTGGTGGCGCATGTCGCGGGGGTTGCCAACGAGACGACCGCGCTGTGGGCCATGGTCTTTTTCTTCGCCCGCCTCGCCCATGCTGCCGTCTACTGGACGGGGATCCCGTATGTGCGCACGCTTGTCTTTGCCGTGGGACTGATCGCGACCCTCGGCATCACGTGGGAGATCTTTACGGCGACCCCGGCTGCGTGAGCGATTGCCACACGGTAAGCGACACCCCGGCTAGATGTTCTCCGCGCGATTGCGCTGAGCGGCTTGCCGTTCACGATGCATGGTGTAGAGGGCAGCGCCCACGATGATCAGTGCGCCGAGCCCCACACGGGGCTCGGGCCACTCTGCGAACAACCAGAGCCCGAGCAGGGTGGTGAACACCAGCCGGGTGTAATCCAACGGCGCCATGGCACTCGCCTCGCCCGCGCGCAGGGCATAGATCGTGATCGTCTGCCCGACTGCCGAGATCGCTCCGATAGCGCCGAGGATCAGCCACTCGTTCACGGTTGGCGTCTGCCAGTGGAACATCATCGGCACGAGCATCAGGAGACCGACCCCGATCGCCTGGAAGCTCAGGATGGTCACTGGCCGGTCCACCTGGCTGAGCATGCGCACCAGTATCATGACGAACCCCACGCACATGGCGCTGCCGAGCGCCATGAGATGGTAGACGTCAAGTCGCGACAGATCGTCGGGCCAGACGATCAGAAGCACGCCGGCGAACCCGATGGCGACAGCGGTCCAGCGGGGCGCGCGGACCGTCTCTCCAAGCAGGAAGATCGCGAGCAAGGTCATGAAGAATGTCTTCGAGAACGAGATGGTCGTGGCCTCGGCCAGCGGTAGATGCACGACGGCGGTAAATCCAAGCATCATCGCCGCGAAGGCAACGCCGATGCGCCCGACTTGCAGCAACGGGCGGGCCGAGCGCAGACTTCCCGGATAGCCGCTGATGATCACCGGCATCGCCAGCAGCATCATCACGGCTTGCCGCACGAACAGGATCTGCGTGACGTGCAGGCGCTGTCCGGCAAGCTTGATGAGGGCGATCATCACGGAAAAGCACAGGGTGCCGATGACAAACATGATCCCGCCCCGAACGTTCGGGGCAAGGGCATCCCACCATCGGACGGCACCTGCCAACCTTGTCGTGGTAGGCGGTTCGCCGGGCGTTTGGTCGACGGTGGGGTCTGGCACGCGCTTGCCGCCTTTCTCAGGAGAAGCGCTTATAGCAGTGTGATGACGCGACTGGTGTCAGCCGATGGGCAGCGCGCGAATATCGTCCATCTGATCGACGTGCCAGAGGCATCTGGCCAGCTCCCCGGCCCGCTCGGCGCCGAGGACAGGACCCGCGAGCGCATTGAACTTCGCCTCCAACGCAGTGTCAGAAAGTGGTGCATCCGGGGCGCCGCGCCGGTTCGGGCAGGTGGCCTCGAGCATGCGCCCGTCCGTCATGGTGATCCGTACGCCTGCGGCGCGCTTGCCCGGAAAGACGGCTTCCGCGTCTGCGCTTTCCCGCAGCTTGACACGTTCCATCAGTGCGTTCCGCTCCTTGTTATCGTCGACGGCCTCGTCGAATGCATCCGGCGTGGCCGCACGGCCGCCCGCGGCAAGCGCGGCGCAGTACGGAAGGCTGAACTTGGCTTCGTAGGGCGTGCGGGGTTCCCGGTTACCGCAGATCTCGATGGCCGCGCGATAGGTGGCGATCTCGATCGAGCGGATCATCTCAGGGTCAAACGCATGGCTGGCGCGCAGATCTGAGATCGCATCGATTGCCGGGAAGGTGTGACCGCAGCATGCGTGCGGTTTGCGGGTCATCTCACAGATCGTCCAGCGCTGGCCCAGGTCTTGCGTGGCTGTGCGCCAGTCGGGCGTCTCCGAGAAGGCCGTGCCAAAGCCGCGCTCGGCCTCCAGCATGTCAGGCACGCCGGTGAGACCCGAGCGAGCGCCCAGCGCCGCCAGAACACCCGCCTCGGCAGCCCGTCCCGCGTGCAGCGGTTTGGTCATCGCATCGGAGGAAAAGGCATGACGCAGCCCGGCTGCCATGCTGGCGGTTGTCGCAAGTGCATGCGCGGTCTGGGCGGCGTCGAGGCTCAGCACCGAAGCAGCCGCGGCTGCGGCGCCAAAGTGGCCGACCGTGGCGGTCGTATGCCAGAAGCGGTAGTGGGCTGGATTGAGTGTCTCGGCGATCCGGTTGGAGACCTCGTACCCGGCAATGATCGCAGTGAGCAGTCGCGTGCCTGAGACGCCCTCGGCCTCGCCGACGGCGATTGCGGCGGGCACCACGCAGACGCCCGGATGGTAGAGCCCCGGGCTGTAGATGTCGTCCACCTCGATGGTGTGCGATGCGGTGGCATTGATCAGAGCAGCCGTGCGCGGATCGCAGGGCGCGCCGTCTGGCCACAGCCGTGCTGGCCCCTGCAGTGGGGCAAGGCTTGTCCTGAGGATCTCCGCCGGCGGTGCATCCGCGCCCGAGACCACCGCGCCGGCGTAGTCCAGCAAGCAGCGCAAGGCCTCCTGGCGGGCCACGTCCGGCACAGAACGGTGTGGGAGGCTCGCTGCAAAATCTGCATACAAATCGATCACGGACATGTCTGGCTCTTGGTTGTTGGGCTGTGCAAGGCTGAGCGGCGCGCCGTCGACGGTCAAGTCCGCGGTGCTGTCCGGAGGATTGAGAGTATGATGTCTCGCGGTGCATGCGCAGGACGGCCGGGTGCCTCGCCGTGAAAGGGTATGGCTATCCGGAACTGGCGCTCGTTGTCCTGATCGGCATTCTGTGGGGTCTGAACTGGCCCGCTGTGAAGGTGATCCTCGGCGAGATGCCGCCCTGGACGATGCGCGCGATCGGCCTCGGTACAGGTACGATGCTGCTGGCCGGATTGGCCGTCGCCCTCGGGCAGCGGATTGTACCGCGGCGCGATGAACTCGCGATGCTTGTCGCGGCCGGACTCCTGAGCACATTCGGCTTCAATGTTTTCACCGCGTTCGGGCAGTTGCTCACCGAGACGGCACGCGCCGCGATCATCGCCTTCACGATGCCGGCCTGGGCCGCTCTGTTTTCGGCGATCGTGCTGGGAGAGCGGCTTGGTATGCGCGGGCTCCTGGCGCTCGCGATCGGGATGAGCGGGGTCGGCGTTCTCGCGTCCGAGGACTTGGCAGGCTTGATCGCTGCACCGCTCGGCCCGTTGTTCATGCTCGGTGCCGCGATTTCCTGGGCCGCGGGCACGGTGGCGCTCAAGTCGCGGACATGGTCGATCCCGGCCATTGCGCGTTCGGCCTGGCTGCTCGGTTCCTCGGCCGTTCCGGTGATTGCCGTGGCGCTTGTGGTCGACCGACCCTGGGAGCTGTCCATGCCCTCAACGAAGACAGTCTGGACGTTCGTCTATCATGTTGCCGGACCGATGGTGTTTTGCCATGCAGCCTGGGTGGAACTGGTCGGTCGTCTGCCGGCATCTGTCGCCGCACTCGGGACGCTGCTGGTCCCGATTGTCGGCGTCTTCTCGGCTGTCGCTCTTCTGGGCGATGCGCTGACATGGCAGAAACTCTGCGCACTCGGGCTGGTGCTCGCGTCGATCGCTCTCACATTGCGGGGACCGGCCCGGACGGCAGGATGATCGTCTGACCGCGAGCGCCGAAAGGGGGCGGGGTGCACGCCCCTCCGGCGTTCTCCGGATCCTTTGGTTCAGGTCGGCATGTTGTGTGAAACGAAGCCCACCGGTGTCATCAGCTTGTTGGTTTGCTTGATCAGGGCACCCAGTTCGGCGCTCTTCTTGGTGTAGGCGAGCCACTCGGGATCGGACCACAATGCCGCCCGTTTGGCTTCGCGGTCGCCGGCGTTCTCGTATGCCCAGATGTGCACGTATTCGTTCGGATCGCCGGTCTCGGTCTTCATGTAAGCGAATGGGGTTCCCAAACACCGGCTCTGCGGGGCAAAACCGTGCTCCTCGTAGAGCTTCAGATGGGCGTTGATCGTGCCGGGTTTGCAGGTGTAGGTGCGCACGTCGAGCAGCATTGGGTTTCTCCTCTGATCCCGCCATTTGGTGAGTGGCAACTGAGTGTGGTCTGCCTTGGATGCGAGCACGCAACCCGCATCCTCGTTCAATCGTCTCCGGTTAGGTCTTCGCCGCCTGGATTGCGGCCCAGATTCGCGCGGGCGTCGCCGGCATTTCGAAATGGCGCACGCCGAGAGGCGCCAGCGCGTCGCAGACCGCGTTGACGGCGCACACCATCGAGCCGACGGAGCCCGCCTCGCCAACGCCCTTGGCGCCAACCGGGTTGACCTTGGTGACCACCTCCCGGATCGTGAAATCGATCTCCGGCATCATGTCCGCCCGCGGCATCGCGTAGTCCATGAAGCTTGCCGTCAGCGGCTGGCCGCTTTCGGGATCGTAGAGCATCTGTTCGAGGAGGGACTGTCCGACACCCTGGCAGACGCCGCCATGCATCTGGCCCGTCAGCAGCGTGCGGTTAAGTGCCCGCCCGACATCTTCGACGACGGTGTAGCGGTCTACGTCTAGGGCACCTGTCTCGGGATCGATCACGACCTCGCAGATGTGACACCCGTTCGGAAAGGTGACTTTGGATGGCTCGAAGTGGGTCTGTCCCTCGAGCGTTTCTCCCTGGTCCTCGACGTGTTTCGCAGCCGCAGCCAGCGTCACCGTGCGGTCTGTGCCGGCCACCCGGAAATGCCCGCCGGAGTACTCGATGTCGCCCGTGGCCACCTCGAGCATCCCAGCGGCGATCTCGCGGCCCTTCTCAATCACCGTCTCGAGCGAGAGCGTGAGGGAGGAACCGGCGGTCGGTGCCGAAGCCGAGCCACCCGATCCTCTGCCGCCCGGCAGGTCGTCGGTGTCACCTTGACGGTAGATCACGTCGTCCCGCGTGAGACCCAGGGCATCTGCAGCCATCTCCGAGAATGCCGTCTCCAGCCCCTGGCCCACCGACATGGCGCCCGCGTGCACAACCGCGGTGCCATCTCCGCGCATGGTGACACGGCAGTGATCGGCGCCGGGCTTGACGAACGGACCTCCCGCCACCTCGATGGGGTTGGACACACCGATCCCGCGCAGCAGACCCTGTGCCTCGGATTCTGCACGACGAGCGGCAAACCCCGCAAGATCGGCCCTGGCCTGAGCTGTGGACATGTTCTCGGCGAACTCGCCGCAGTCGTACTCGAACAGAAAGCCTGTGTGGTAGGGCATGGCGTCCGAGGGCACCAGGTTCTGCTCGCGCAGCTCGAACGGGTCGCGTCCCAGTTCGGCCGCCGCAAGATCAATCAGGCGCTCGATCAGGAACGTCGCCTCCGGCCGGCCTGCACCTCGATAGGGGCCGGTTGTGTTCGTGTTCGTGTAGACACCGTAGGCTTCCGCTGCGGTCGGACCGATCCGATAGACGCCTGATATCCCGCCGAGATTGCCCAGCGAACCCAGTGAGCGACCCTGCAGGTAGGCGCCGATGTTGAGGTCGAAGTGCGCGGTCAACCCGAGCAGGTTGCCGTCGTCATCAAAGCCGAGCGTTGCGTCAAACCGCAGATCCCGACCGTGATCGTCTGCCAGCGCGCTGTCCGGGCGCCCGCCGATCCAGCGCACCGGACGGCCGAGATCTCTTGCCGCGACGAGGCAGAGCACGTCCTCGACATAGGCGGTGATCTTCATGCCGAAGCTGCCGCCCACATCCCGGGTGATGACGTGAACGCCGGACGGGTCCACATCGAAAATCTTCGCCAGCATTCCCTTGATCGCATGCGGGCTCTGCGAACAAGAATGAAGGATCAGCCGGCCGTCATCGCCGATCTCCGCAAGACCGGCGCGCGGTTCCATCGGGTGCACGCCAACACGTGAGACATGGGAGGCCAGACTGACCTTGCGCGGCGCGCTGTCGATGGCGGCCTTGGCCGCATCCGTATCACCGCGCTGCCAGACATATGCGACGTTGTCCGGCACTTCGGCCCAGACCGCCGGCCCCCCCGAGCGGGCTGCCAGCGCATCGGTCACGAGCGGCAGGTCGTCGATGTCTGCGGCAACGAGCGCTGCGGCATCGCGCGCTGCGGCCTCGGTTTCGGCGACCACGAAGGCGATTCCCTCGCCGACGAAACGTACCCGCTCGCCCGCCAGAACCGGGCGAGCGGCCTGGAAAGCGGGCTCGCCGTTGGTCATGGGAAGGTTGGGTCCGCAGGGCATGTGCGTTGGCCCCGAGGCCGCCAGGTCCGCCGCGGTATAGACAGCCAGAACGTCTGGATGTGCCCGGGCCGCGGCAACGTCAATCGAACGGATCAGGCCATGGGCCACATCTGACCTTACGATAGCGGCATGGGCCATGCCGGGGGCCGTCAAATCGCTCGCATACTGCCCTTGACCTGTGACCATGCGGGCGTCTTCGATCCGGCCCTGAAACTCGGCGTTTCTCAGCATGTTTCAGCTTCTCCCTGATGAACCGGTCACAACTTGAGTGTGGATCTAGGGCAGCGGCAGGCGCGGCCTAGCAGCCTTTGAACACAGGCCGGCGCTTCTCGAGAAACGCCTGGCGGCCTTCTTTGTAATCTTCGCTCGCGAAACAGTCGGCAACCATTGCCTGACAGCGGTCGAGATCGCGATCCGACGGATCCGCAAGGACCTGGATCGAGATGAACTTCATCGCCGCGATCGTCAACGGTGCATTCGCTGCAATCGACCCGGCATACTCCGCAACGGTGGATTCCAGTACATCCTGCGCGACCACCTGCTGCGCCAGTCCGATCTGTCGGGCATGGGCGGCATCGATGCGGCGTGCGGTGAACATCAGATCGCGGGCGTTGGCGATGCCGACAATGCTTGCGAGACGCCGGATCGCCGAGAACGGATAGCCCAGGGCGAGCTTTGCCGCAGGCATGCCGAACTGCGATTGCTCGGAGCAGATGCGAATGTCGCAGACACAGGCGAGGTTGAGCCCTCCGCCGATACAGAATCCGTCGATCATGGCGATGGTGGGTTTCGGGAACCGCTCGATGCGCTCGTAGACGAGGGCGGTCTGGGCGTTGTAGTGCTGCTGAGCGTCTTCGGTGCCGCGCATCTTCTCGAACTCGGAGATGTCCGCGCCGGAGACGAAGCTCTTGCCGCCCGCGCCCGACAGCACGACGACGCGCACCTCGGGATCCGCTTCGAAGTCATCCAGAATCGCCTGCGCGGCCACCCACATGTCGAGGCTGACGGCGTTTCGCTTTTCCGGCTGGTTGAAGATCATGTGACCGATCGCGCCTTCGCGCCGGCTGAGCATCTTTTCCGTCATGTCGTTGTTGATCCCATCAGATGATGTCACGGGCCGCCAGTGCTTCGATCGCTTCAGCGTCCAGTCCGAGCTCGCCCAGAATTTCAGCCGTGTGCTCACCGCGCTCGGGCGGATGGCGCGCCATTGAGGAAGGGGTGCGAGTCAGTGAGACGGGCTGCCCGACAAGCCGGGTCGCACCGAAAGGGACTGTCTCGATGTCCGTGGCGATCCCGAGATGCGAGACCTGAGGATCGGCGAAAACTTCGTCGATCCGATTGGCCGGGCCACAGGGCACACCGGCCTCTGTCAGCAGGCCATCCAGTTCGCTCATCGCAAACGTCTTCGTCACCTCGGAAATCGCGGCGTTCAATCGGTCACGGTTCTCCTTGCGCTTGTCCTGAGTGGCATAGGCGGGTTCATCGACCCATTCGGGATGTCCCATCGCCTCGGCAAACCGGCGCCAGATCACATCGCCCGAAACTGCGATGTTCACCGCGCCGTCCGATGTGGGAAAGAGCCCCGTGGGAATCGAAGTCGGGTGATCATTGCCGACCTGCGGCGCGACATCCCCTGAAACGAGATAGCGCGCTGCCTGGAAATCCAGCATGAAGATCTGGGCCTGTAGCAGCGAGGTGTGGAGCCACTGACCACGCCCGGACTTCTCGCGCTCGATGAGCGCGGTCAGGATGCCCATGGCGGCGAACAGCCCGGCCGTGAGATCCGCCACCGGAATGCCGACGCGCATCGGACCGCGCCCCGGCTCGCCGGTGATCGACATCAATCCGCCCATGCCCTGGGCGATCTGGTCAAAACCCGGCCGCTTGGCATACGGACCATCCTGACCGAAGCCCGAGATCGACGCGAGGACTATGCGCGGATTGCGCTCGGCCAGCGTCTCGTAGTCAACGCCCAGCCGCGTCTTCACATCGGGCCGGAAGTTCTCGACCACGACGTCGCAGCGCTCGACGAGGCGCAGCAGCAAGGCGTGCCCATCCGGCTCCTTTAGGTTCAGGGTCAACGAGCGCTTGTTGCGGTGCAGGTTCTGGAAGTCGGATGTCGCGCGACCGGCACCCAGCGCGCCGTCTGCCTCGAGGCTGGCCGGCATCTCGACCTTGACCACATCAGCTCCCCAGTCGGCGAGTTGGCGCACACAGGTCGGACCCGAGCGCACGCGCGTCAGGTCGAGCACGCGGATATGATCAAGCGCCGCCGAGGCGGGGATATGCGCCATGCCATCCACTCCTGTCTGCGTTCATCTGTGTGCGGACATGCACGAGTCTTACGGATGGGCGCTGCCTGCGCAATCTCTAAAGCCAACCTGTGCTTCCGCACGGTCCGGGATCACGGCTGTGATCTCGTCGGGGCCGCGACCGCGACGCTACTCCGCGGCTTCGGCATAGCTCTCGGGCGGCGGGCACGAGCAGACGAGGTTCCGGTCGCCGTAGACGTTGTCGACCCTGTTGACCGGTGGCCAGTACTTGTCGATCCGGAATGCACCGGGCGGGAAGCAGCCCTGTTCGCGCGAGTACGGGCGGTGCCAGTCGCCCACCAGATCCTCGACCGTGTGCGGGGCGTTCTTGAGCGGATTGTCGTCCGCCGGCAGATCTCCGCGCTCGATGGCTGCAGCTTCTGCGCGGATGGCAAGCATCGCGTCGCAGAACCGGTCAAGCTCGGCCTTGGGCTCCGATTCCGTCGGCTCCACCATCAACGTGCCTGCAACGGGCCAGCTCATTGTAGGCGCATGGAAGCCACAGTCGATCAAACGTTTCGCAATGTCGTCGACCATGACGTTCGCGGTCTCACTGAGCGGTCGTGTGTCGAGGATGCACTCATGCGCCACCCGCCCGCTGGCGGAGGTGTAGAGAACCTCGTAGGCACCCTCGAGCCGCTTGGCGATGTAGTTGGCGTTCAGGATGGCGACCCGGGTTGCCTGGGTCAGTCCCTGGCCTCCCATGAGCAGGCAGTACGCCCAGGAGATCGGCAGGATCGACGCTGATCCGTGCTCAGCGGCCGAGACCGCATCGCCGTCTTCGGTCGGGTTTCCGGGCAGGAAAGGGGCCAGGTGCGCGCGCACCCCGATTGGCCCCATGCCGGGCCCACCGCCACCGTGCGGAATGCAAAACGTCTTGTGCAGGTTGAGGTGACTTACGTCTCCGCCGATGCGACCGGGTTGCACGAGACCCACCATCGCGTTCATGTTGGCGCCGTCGATATAGACCTGCCCGCCATGCGCATGGGTGATGCCGCAGACTTCGTAGACCGTCTCCTCGAACACACCGTGCGTTGACGGATAGGTGATCATGCAGGCGGCGAGGTTCGCGGAGTGCTGTTCGGCTTTCTGCCGGAAGTCTTCGAGATCGATGTCGCCATTGTCGGCAGACTTCACGACGACCACCTTCCATCCCACCATCTGGGCGGAGGCGGGGTTCGTGCCATGTGCCGAGGTCGGGATCAGGCAGACATTGCGATGCGCCTCCCCGCGCGAGGCGTGATAGCCGCGGATCGCGAGCAGACCTGCATACTCGCCCTGCGCGCCGGAGTTGGGCTGCATCGACATCGCATCGTAGCCGGTGATCTGGCAGAGCTTGTCCGAGAGATCCTCGATCAGCTCGCGGTATCCTTCGGCCTGGTCGGCGGGCGCGAAGGGGTGCACGTCGCTGAACTCGGGCCATGTGACGGGGATCATCTCGACTGTGGCGTTCAGCTTCATCGTGCAGGAACCGAGCGGGATCATCGCGCGATCGAGCGCCAGGTCACGGTCTGCCAGGCGGCGCATATAGCGTGTGAACTGAGCCTCAGCGCGGTTCATGTGGAAGATCGGGTGGGTGAGATACGGGCTGTCGCGCAACGCCGCATCGGGCAGGCGATACGCGCGCACCGCGGTGCTGTCGTCCTTCATGTTGCCGCCGAAGGCCCGCCAGACAGCTTCGATGGTTTCGGGGTAGGTCTTCTCGTCGAGGCTGATCCCGATCCTGTTGTCACCAACCTTGCGCAGGTTCACGCCATTCGCGACGGCGGCGTTCAGGATCACGCCTTGCAGAGCACCGACGTCGACGGTGATCGTGTCGAAAAACGCCGCGGGCTCGACGGCGAAGCCGAGCTCCTCGAGCCCGATCGCCAGGCGCACGGTCTTGCGGTGCACGCTCTGCGCGATCGCCTTAAGTCCGTCCGGTCCGTGGAAGACTGCATACATCGACGCCATCACGGCCAGCAGCGCCTGCGCAGTGCAGACGTTCGAGTTGGCCTTCTCGCGGCGGATGTGCTGCTCGCGGGTCTGGAGGGCGAGCCGGTAGGCCTTGTTGCCGCGGCTGTCGATCGAGACGCCGATGATGCGCCCCGGCATCGCGCGCTTGTGCGCATCGCGCGTCGACATATAGGCCGCATGCGGGCCGCCATAGCCGATGGGCACGCCAAAGCGCTGGGTCGAGCCGATCGCGATGTCCGCGCCCATCTCACCTGGCGATTTCAGAAGACAGAGTGCCAGCGGGTCGGCGGCGATCACAGATATCGCCCGTGCCGCGTGGAGCCGCCCGATCACGTCCGAGAAGTCGCGCACATGACCATACGTGCCCGGATACTGAAACAGCGAACCAAAGACCGTGTCGGCATCGAGCTCCTCAGGTGCTCCCACGATGACCTCAACACCGATCGGGGCCGCACGCGTGCGTACAACGGCAATGGTTTGCGGGTGGCAATTTTCGTCGACGAAAAAACCGGTCGCTTTGGTTTTGGCGATCCGCTTTGCCATCGCCATCGCCTCGGCAGCGGCCGTCGCTTCGTCAAGCAAAGATGCGTTGGCGATCTCGAGACCTGTCAGATCGGCAATCATCGTCTGGTAGTTCAACAGCGCTTCCAGCCGGCCCTGGCTGATCTCGGGCTGGTATGGGGTGTAGGCCGTGTACCAGGCCGGGTTTTCGAGAATGTTGCGCAGGATCACCGCCGGGGTCGTGGTGCCGTAGTATCCCTGTCCGATGAGCGATGTCAGCACCTTGTTCTTGTCGGCGACCTGCCGAATGTGATGCAGGACGTCACGTTCCGACATCGGCGCACCCCAATCGAGCGGGCTTTCCTGACGGATCGCCGCGGGGATCGTCTCAGTGATCAGCGCGTCGAGACTTTCAACCCCGATGACCGCCAGCATCTCGTCCATCTCGGTGGGCGAGGGGCCGATATGGCGGCGGTTCGCAAAGTCATAGGGCTGGTAGTCCGTCAGTTCGAAGCTCATCGCAGGGTCCTCGCCTGTTCTCTTTGTCGATGCGTCGGGCTCAGCGTCGGTAGTTGTGGGCAACGAAGGGCAGGTCGACGACCGTGGCCGGCATGGATTTGCCGCGCACGATCAGGTCGAGCGGCGTTGCCGGCGCGGCCTGATCCGCCGCCACGTATCCCATCGCGATCGGCCCTCCGACTGAAGGGGCAAATCCACCGCTCGTGACCGTGCCGACACTCTCGCCGCTACGCGCCGCGATCTCGGTGCCGCGCCGTGCGGGCGCGCGTCCCTCAGGTTTCAGACCGACCAGCTTGCGGCCCGGACCGTCGCTGAGTTCTCCGAGAATGCGCGTCGCCCCGGGAAATCCGCCGGTCTCGCGCCTGCGCTTCGGGATCGTCCACTGAAGGCCCGCCTCGATGGGCGACGTGTCCTGATCGATGTCGTTTCCATAAAGGCAAAGGCCCGCCTCCAGCCTCAGCGTGTCGCGTGCACCGAGCCCTGCCGGTTTGCAGCCGGGCTGCGCCAGCAATGCACCCGCGACGTCGATGGCGCTGCCGGCAGGTGTCGATATCTCGAAGCCATCCTCCCCGGTGTAGCCCAGACGCGATACCCTGCATTCAGCACCGCAAAGCTCGAAAAGACCTGTTTCCATGAAGCCGAGCGTGACCGCGTCTGGGGCGAGTGTGGCTACAATCGCCTCGGCACCGGGACCCTGGACGGCGAGCAGGGCACGGTCGGTGATCTCGTGCACCCTCGCGTCGCCCAGGTGCTTGCGCAGATGGGCCAGGTCTTGTTCGCGCATCGAGGCATTCACCACCAGAAACAGGCCGTCGCTCATCATTGAGACGATGAGATCGTCCAAGATGCCGCCGCGTTCATTTGTGAAAACGGTGTAGCGTGCCTTGCCCGGCTTCAGCGAGGTGATCGCACCGGGAACGAGGTTCTCGAGCGCCTGTCCGTCATCGGCCAGCAAGACCTGACCCATATGGCTCACATCGAAGAGCGCGGCACTTTCTCGGCACTGCCGGTGCTCGGCAATGATCCCTTCAGGATACTGCACCGGCATGTCCCAGCCGGCGAACTCAACCATCTTGGCACCAAGTTCAAGATGAAGCGCGTGCAGCGGCGTTTGCTTCAGTCCCGGTTCTGCGCCGTTCATTCCATCCTCGTTGGCTTCGCTCAGCGGGCCAGAACCAGCACCTCCGGCCAGTTCTCGTTGGCGTTCACGATCATCACCTGGCGGTTCTCGAGCCAGTCCTTGTGCACCTTCATGTTCAGATTGAGATAGAGCTTGTCATCGAAGACGCGGAAGATCGTGGGGTCGATGGGCGCCGTGCGATCGCGGGCAATTGCCCACGCACAGTAGCCGCCAAACTGAGGGGCCCAGCGTTCGGGCTCCGCGATGAAGCGGTCGCGATTGGCCGCACTTGTGAACCACCAGGTGGCGCCTTTCCACTCAGCGGTGTGCTGCGGCGTGCCTTTCAGCGCCTTCCGCTCGAGATGATAAGCCACCGTGTCATAACCCTTCAGGGCTTTGCCTTCGAAATCTGCGTACACTTCCGGCGAGCGCAGCTCATCGGCATGCACACTGGTGGCGAGCAGGGCGGCAAGGCCGAGAATGGCACGTAGGGTGTGGCTGATCATCGGGCGTTCTCCCCGTTGCAGGTGCCGCCGCAGGATACCTGAGCGGCGGACATTGTGAAGGGCCTGCGCATCAAGGTGCCCAGGCGAGGAAGTTGGCGATCAAGCGCAGCCCGGTTTCCTGGCTTTTCTCGGGGTGGAACTGCGTGCCGATGACGCTGCCGCGCCCCACAACCGCCGTGACCATCTCACCATAAGCCGCATGCGCCAGCCTGTGCTCTGGCAGGCGGGTGTGCAGGTGGTAGGAGTGCACGAAGTAGGCGTGGGCGCCGGCCTCGATCCCCGAGAGAACCGGATGGTCAGATGTGATCGTGAGCTCGTTCCAGCCGATGTGCGGCACTTTCAGCTCCGGGTCATTCGGCGACAGGCGCACGACGTCACCGTGGATCCAGTCAAAGCCCGGGGTTTCGCCGTGCTCGAGCCCGCGCGTCGCCATGAGCTGCATTCCAACGCAAATCCCCAGGATGGGGGTTCCCGCGTCTACGCACTCGGTCAGCGCTTCGGCCATGCCCGGCACGGCCAAGAGACCGGTGCGGCAGTCAACGAACGCGCCGACACCCGGCAAGACCACGCGGTCGGCTCGCGCAACGGTATCCGCATCACCGGTCACAACGATCGGGCCGCCACCCGCATCGGCGCTCATGCGCTCGAACGCCTTGGCCGCCGAGCGCAAATTGCCCGATCCGTAGTCGATGATCGCCGTCGTCATTGGATGCGCCCGGTGAGAAACAGCTCTTCCGCGCCCTCTTCGCTGGCGGCGACGACCGCACCGGTTTCCATCCAGCCGCTCAGGCGCAGCTCGAGCCTCCGAAGCGTGCCGCCTTCAAACCCTGCGATCGCTGCAATCCCTGCATAGACCGGTCCGATGGCAAAGGGCGACCAAAGGGCCGCTGCCACGAGGAGGGCGATCATGAGACCGGTGATGATCCAGAGGCGGTGCCAGAGCGCCCAGATGGGCGGCAATGCCAACGCGAGCCGGTCGAGACGGTCCGGCACGGCGCGCAGCTCTTCGCCGGCGCGATGATGGATCGTGTAGACACTCATCTCCATGGGTTCAGAGCGCTCCTTTGGTGGAGGGCACGGCGTCCGCGCGTCTCGGGTCCGTTTCGACCGCATCGCGGAGGCTGCGCGCGACGGCCTTGAAGGCGGCTTCGGCAATGTGATGGCTGTTGATGCCATCGATCCGCTCGACGTGCAGCGTGATGCCGCCATGGGTGGAGAAGGCGGTGAAGAATTCCCGCACGAGCTCGGTGTCAAAAGTGCCGATCTTCGGTGCCGTGAAGTCGACCTTCCAGACCAGATACGGTCTGCCGGACAGATCGAGGGCTGCGCGCACAAGCGTGTCGTCCATCGGCAGCAGGCAGGCGCCATAGCGTCTGATCCCGGTCTTCTCGCCCAGTGCCTGGGCCAGCGCCTTCCCGAGCGTTATGCCGGTGTCCTCGACCGTATGGTGATCGTCGATGTGCCGGTCACCATCAGCCCTGACGGTCAGATCGATCAGTGCATGGCGTGCGAGCTGGTCCAGCATGTGGTCGAAAAAGCCCACGCCTGTCTGACAATCGTACCGCCCGGACCCGTCGAGATTGATCTCGACCGTGATCTCGGTTTCGGCTGTTTTGCGGGTGAGCTGCGCCTGTCGCATGGGAGTCTCCTGTCGTCCCGGGTCTATACGCCCGAGTGAAGAGCGTAGCAATTGCCAGCATGCGGGCTTATGTGAGCGCGGCGACAAGGAGACTGAGATGAACGACGCATATCCCGGCTGGCACGGCACCACGATCGTGGCTGTCAAGAAAGGCGATCAAGTGGCGGTTGCCGGCGATGGTCAGGTGAGCCTTGGACAGACCGTGATCAAGGGCAATGCCCGCAAGGTGCGCAGGCTGTCGCCGGGCGGGCACGACGTGATCTGCGGATTTGCCGGAGCAACGGCAGATGCGTTCACGTTGCTGGAGCGGCTCGAGCGCAAACTCGAATCGGCCCCTGGCCAGCTCATGCGCGCCTGTGTCGACCTGGCAAAGGACTGGCGCACCGACAAGTACCTGCGAAATCTGGAGGCCATGCTGATTGTCACCGATGGCGCGACGCTTCTGGTCGTGACGGGCGCGGGCGATGTTCTCGAGCCCGAAGGCGGGATCGCGGCCATCGGATCTGGCGGGAACTATGCGCTGGCCGCTGCCCGTGCGATGTCGGATCAGGATATCGATGCCGAGACGGCCGCACGCCGTTCCCTCGAGATCGCCGCGTCGATCTGCGTCTACACGAACGGCAATGCTATGGTGGAAGTCATCGGCGCGTGAGCGCGTTCCTAGACCTGACGACGAACACGGCCAGCGCTATCGCCACATCCTGAACCACTGTGCGCATCCAGGGTGTTCACGCTTTTGCCGTGATTGCCCCGCATGTTTGGCGCTCAACCGATGCGCGAGGGCAAGTGTGCACGTACAGTCTGTGAAGTGTAGATTCCGGGTGGCGTCATGAGCCGGGCGATGGTGGATCCGGCGGGACGCCCGCTCGAACGGCGGCGAGAGCAGGCCATCATGGCACTCGGGGTCGTCACCGGATGGCTCGCATTGCTGGGGTTCGTGCTGTGGCTCACGGGCGGCGACGGCACGTCCTCTGCGCCGGCCTGGTGCCTTGCAGCGATCGCATTCGGCTGCTGGTTCGCCGCCGAGGAGGCTGGCCGCAAGCGCGGTCTCGTCTGGCCCGCCAGTGCATTCGGGATCGTTGGCTCGCTGTCGCTGGGTCTGGGCGCCAGCATCGCAACGCCCGAGCTCCGCACCGCGCCGACAGGGGATGGCATCGCGATCATCTCGGCGGTCTCGGCGATCAGCATGGCGATCTACCTGTTCCGGTTCCGGCTGCCAGGGCTGGTGTCCCCCGTCGTCACATTCACGGTGGTCGCCGTCTTTCTTGGATTGCACGGCACAGATCCGGAAAGCGTGGCGAAGATCGAGGGGTTCAGTCCGCGCGGCATACTTGCGGCCCTTCTCGACAATCCTTTCCTCGCGGGCGTGGTCGGTTCAGCGGCATTGATCGTCGTCGGGTTTGCGCGCCGTCTCGATCTCAAGGGCGATGATTTCGGCCTCGCAACGGCGCGGCCACTCCACCTGATAGGTGCTGGGATTGCGGCACTGGTGATTGGGCGAATGCTGGGCGCACTGCCAGTGCCGCTCGATATCGTGGCGCTTGGGACGGCCTGGATCGGCGCGTTGATCTGGGCGCTCAGGATCAACCGCGTCGCGGTTGTGTGCACCATTCATTTCGCGATTGCGCGTCCGGCGGTTCTCGCAGTGGCCGAGCCCTTGGGCCTCTCGCTCAGCGTGAGCGACTGGTCGCTGTTGCTGACCACAATGCTGATCTTTGACCTCGCGATCTGGCCGTTGTGCCACAAACTGTCGTTGCGACATGGCTGGACACTTGGGCCCGGCGGGCGTATCCCGCGCGAGCGCAAGGGTTGGGTTTGGCGATATTGGCCTTATGTGTCTGCCGACCCGCCCGTTGCGGAGACCGGGCCAGAACCAAGGACCACATGACTGACTTGACGCCGCGCGAGATCGTCTCGGAACTCGATCGTTTCATCATTGGACAACAGGATGCCAAGCGCGCGGTCGCCGTCGCGCTGCGCAACCGCTGGCGGCGGCAGCAGCTGCCGTCCGAGCTTCAGGAAGAGATATATCCCAAGAACATCCTGATGATCGGGCCGACAGGGGTCGGCAAGACAGAGATTTCGCGCCGGCTCGCCAAGCTGGCCCACGCACCGTTTCTCAAGGTCGAGGCCACAAAGTTCACCGAGGTCGGCTATGTCGGGCGCGATGTCGAGCAGATCGTGCGTGATCTGGTTGAAAGCGCAATCGTCATGGTGCGCGAGGGCAAGCGAGCCGAGATGCGTGCGCAGGCCCACAAGGCGGCAGAGGAGCGGGTGATCACCGCCCTGGTCGGTGCGAATGCATCTGAGACCACACGAAACGCATTTCGCCGGAAACTCCGTGAAAACCAACTGGACGATACGGAAATCGAGCTCGACGTGGCGGACAGTTCGAACCCGCTGCCGTTCATGGAGCTGCCCGGCGGCTCGGGACAGCTCGGTATGGCCAATCTGGGCGACTTGTTCGGAAAGGCATTCTCTGGGCGTACCAAGAAAATCCGCACATCTGTCGAGGACAGCTACAAGATTCTCGTCGACGAGGAGGCGGACAAACTCATCGATCAGGAACAGATCACACGCGAGGCCATCCAGGCCGTAGAGCAGAACGGGATCGTGTTCCTCGACGAGATCGACAAGGTCTGCGCGCGGGCCGAGAATCGCGGAGCCGACGTCTCTCGCGAGGGCGTCCAGCGCGATCTTCTGCCTCTGATCGAGGGCACCACCGTCACCACCAAGCACGGCGCAGTGGCGACGGATCATATTCTGTTCATCGCGAGCGGTGCCTTCCACGTGGCCAAGCCCTCGGACCTGCTGCCGGAACTGCAGGGCCGGCTCCCGATCCGTGTCGAACTGCGTGCGCTGACGGAAGCCGATTTCCGACGCATCCTCACCGAGACCGACAATGCGCTGACCACTCAGTATGCGGCGCTGATGCAGACGGAAGGGGTGGAGGTGAGCTTTGCCGATGACGGCATCGAGGCCCTTGCCCGGATCGCCGCCGAGGTCAACGCACAGGTCGAGAACATCGGGGCGCGGCGTCTGTACACCGTTCTGGAGCGCGTGTTCGAAGAGCTTTCGTTCACGGCGCCGGACCGGTCCGGGGACAAAGTTGTCGTCGATGGCGCTATGGTCGAGGCACAACTGGGTGAGCTCGCACGGACGGCAGATGTCAGCCGCTACGTTCTCTAGCCGTCAATCTCGCGAACCATGAACGTGAGATCGAGCCAGCGCCCGAACTTTCTACCGGCGCCCGGCAGTCTTCCTGCCTCGCGAAATCCGAGCGCACGATGGAGCGACAAGCTCGCCTCTTGATCCGCCGACACGCCGCCGATCATCAGGTGGCGGTCTTGCGATTTCGCGATCCCGATCAGACGTTCGAGCAAGCCGCGTGCGATGCCCTGGCGTCGGGCCTCGCGCCGCACATAGGCGGTATGCTCGACTGTTGCGGCGTATCCTTCGCCGGACCGAAACGGGCCATAGGACGCATAGCCGACGACAGCGCCAGTCTGCTCGGCGACGATCACCGGATACCCGCCTTGGATACGGCTGGCATACCAGCTCGCCATGTCGTCCAAAGATTTCTGCCGGGTTGTCCAGCTGGACGTCCCGGTTTCGATTTCATGATTTAGTATTTCGCAGAGCGCCGGAAGATCACGTTCCCTGGCGTCTCTGATCAGCCACTCAGCGCCGGCGATCCCGGACCCGTACGCGCACGGGAATGCGCTCTTGACGCGTTTCGGTGCGAGACAAAGTGGCGATTGCGATGCCAACAAGGCACACAGCTAGCACAACCAGAAGCATTAAAGTCCTCCGAGATACCCCACCTTATAATAGGACGTCGAGGTGGCTGCGTCGAGTCAAGATCACGACAATTTGGCGCTGAGTTCGATGCATCGCCGCGTTGCGCTGGTCAGGACCGGTTCGCTCGGGTATCGAGACCATGTCGCTGTTGAGGGGTTTGCAATGCAGACAATGGTTTGGATTGGCGTGGTGATGAGCGTCGCGGGGCTTGCAGGTGTCATCTGGTGCATTCGGAAGGCGACCTGGTTGAAGCGCACGGAGCTGGAAGCCGGGCAGGTGCGCTCAGAGCTCAATCGGCTGATCTTCGCCCACATGGCATCGGTGGGGGTTGCGTTCCTGGGGCTCGGCCTGCTGATGGTCGGCGCCATCATGACGTGAGCCTCGAGCTCGATACCCTGACGTCTCGGTTCGCACAGCCGGGTGTGGTGCGCTGGATCGGGCAACGTCCCGGTCGCCGGGCGCCCATGTCGGTGACAGACAGAGTTTCCCTGGGCCTCCCGGGGCTTGAGGGCGATCACCGCACCAAGCCCGGCAAACGCGCCGTGACGCTCATTCAGTGGGAGCACATTCCCGTGATTGCAGCGCTGGCCGGCCTGGAAGATTTGGCGCCCGAGACGCTCAGGCGCAATCTGGCGGTCTCGGACGTCAATCTGCTGGCGCTGCGCAAGCGGCGTTTCCGAATCGGGGGTGCCATTCTCGAAGGGACGGGGCTCTGTGCGCCTTGTGCGCGCATGGAGGCTGCCCTCGGTCCCGGCGGCTTCAATGCCATGCGCGGTCATGGCGGCATCACGGCGTGCGTGCTCGACGCGGGAGAGATCAGCCTGGGCGACGCGGTCGAGCCCCTCTAGAAGGTCTCCACCCAGGGGCGCAGCTCGATCTCCCAGGCCCAGCTCGAGCGATCTTGCTGCAAGAAATGCCAGTAACTCATTGCAATGGCGTCAGGGTCGAGCATCGAATCGGGATTGTCCGCTGCATCGATCCGCTCGGGACGCGCCGTGTTTCGAATGCCGCCATCGATCACGAAGTGACCAATGTGAATGCCTTTCGGATGCAGCTCCCGCGCCAGCGACTGGGCGAGGCCGCGCAGCGCAAACTTGCCCATCGCGAAGCTGGCCGAACGCGGGTATCCCTTCACACCCGCGGAAGCGCCGGTGAAGAGAATCGCGCCGTGCCCTGCGGGAACCATGCGGAGCGCGGCCTGGTGAGCCGCGTAAAAAGCTCCGAGCGCAGTCACTTCCACGGCCTTCTTCACAGCTGCGGGGTCTTGCTCGATGAACGGTCCGCGGGTGCGCATTGACGGGTTGTAGACAACCACATCCGGCGCGGCCTTTCCCTCCAGCTCCGAAAAGAGAGCGGCGACGTCGACGTGATCGCTGGCGTCGCATCGGTGCACGCTCGCGCCGGTCTCGGCAGCCAGGTTGCTCAGTCCGTCCGGTGTGCGCGCAGCCAGCGCAACCTCGAGGCCCTTGGCGGACAGCAGGCGGGCGAGCGAGGCCGACAAACCGCTGCCGGCACCGATGATGAGAGCTCGGGAATATGTCGGTGTCACTACCGCCTCCTTGTCCTGCGGCCTGCAGGCCGCCTAGGCTTGCGCAAGTCATGCACAACGCATGCACAAGATATGCACGGAGGACGGGGATGGCCCAAACAATTCTGATCACAGGTGCCGGGCGGGGGATCGGCCTCGAGCTTGCCAGTCAGTACGCAGCGAAAGGCGACAAAGTCATTGCGTCGGTTCGCTCCGGCGTGCCGCCAGCGCTGCAAAGCCTGACCGACAAGAACCCTCGCGTGCGCATCATCGAGTTTGACGTCTCGGGCGATCTGGCCGCCGCTGCAGCGCAGGTCGACACGGATCTCGATCTGTTGATCTGCAATGCGGGCGTCTATCGCGGGCGCGGCAGCCTTGCGGACCCGGATTTCGAGCCCGATGCCTGGCACGAGACGCTGATGACGAACGTCGCGGGGCCGTTCTTCACTGTGCGCGCTTTTCTTCCCCATCTCGAACGGGCGGGTGGCAAGGTCGCGATCATCTCCTCAAAGATGGCATCGTCCGAACTTGCGCCCGGCGGGTCCTACATCTATCGCGCCTCGAAGGCGGCCGCGACCAACCTCGCCCGCAATCTCGCCGCCGATCTCCGGACCCGCGGCGTTGCCGTTGGGTCCTATCATCCCGGCTGGGTACGCACCGACATGGGGGGCTCGGCCGCGGATATCTCGGCCGAGGAGAGTGCGAGCGGGCTGATTGCCCGCTTCGACGTGCTCTCGCTGGAAAGCACCGGTGTCTTCGAGGACTACCGTGGAGCACCAATCCCGTTTTGACCAGTGCCTGAGCGGTGTGCGAGCCGCGCGATCAGGGGATCAAGCGCCGCCCTGACCGGCGCTCCTCATCGGATCGAGATGACGTGCAGCACCGGCGACGCGGCTGACGCAGTCCCGTACGCCGGCAAGCAGGCACCGTGTCTCTGTGTCGAGCCTGGTGCCATTCTCGAGCAGGTATCGCTCGATCGTGTACTCCACGTTCTGTAGCGGCATGCTGAGTGTAGTGAGAACATCCCCGTGCTCATTTTTTGGGGATACGCCAATCTGCTGACCGGTCATACCAATCTCCTGGTGGGTGGCATTTTTTGCCTTAACGTCTGCCTCGCCGCAAAACATGGATTTGTATTGTTAAGGGAGCGTAAACACCACATGTAGTGATTGCAGGGCCGATTTGGCCTCGATAGGGATTCAGAAATTTACCCAAAGCATTTGATAAATATGCAAAATCCAGCCTGCTTAAAGCAATGCATCATGAGCGGTTGGCCGCCCAAAACCGACGCGTGCGGTTTGGGTGGTGGTTAGTTCTTCCAGAGGCGCTGCCACCAGGAGGTGCCCCCCTCCGCGGGTGTCACGCTCCGTGTGGGTTGTTCCATCGTCGCGCGGATGTCTTCGAGGCTCCAGCCGGTCAGACTCGCAAGCATTTTCGCTTCGCGATCGAACCTTTCGGGCAGGCTGGCCGTGTAGTCCTCTCCGGCCTTGCAGTCGACGGCACCCGTCCAGGGGTGGCGCAGCACGTACCGGCCCTGGAAGTTCTGCCTGTCCCCGGTTTCGATCAGACGCAGGTCTTCGGGAAAGCTCTCTGCGTCGTAGCGGGCATGCAGGCGGGTGACGAAGACGTCGATCGGTTGCGGCTGAGGCTGGATGTTCGGCGTTGCCCCTTGCTCGACGCGCCGGTCGTCCTCGCCAAGCCAGTAGACACCCAGGGCTGCAAGCTCCTCCCGGCTCAGCGGGTCTGCGGCGCACGGATCGCACCAGCTCATGTCCCAGGCATATTCCAGCATGATCCCGGCACCGCCGGCGCGCTCGATGGAATGGGCATAGATCGCCTTGTAGACCGGACCGAAGTCGTCTCGGACATAGGTCGGGATCTCGTTGCCGGTGGGCATGCGAATCGTGCGGTAGTTGGCAGTCTCGACCCGGCCCTGGCGTGTCAGCGTATACAGGATGAGGTCCTGCATGCCTTTGGCGTTCACGGTGCCAAGTCGGATCGGAAGCATGAACTTCGGGCTTTCAAAGGCAATCTGCAACGGCCTCAGAAAGCCGCCACCGCTCTTTGCATGTTCGTCCAGGTTCACACGTGCGACGAAGAACTTCATGTCCTGCGCGATGTAGGAGCCGAGCACCGGTGCGGCGCCTTCCGGGATCCTGTAGCCGTTCGTGGTCAACCAGGTGGCAAGTCCGTCGGACTCGGTCGCCGACAGGATCACGATGTCATACTCGCCGACCGTGTACTCGGCCTCGACGGTGACGCCGAGCGCCTGGTTCGTGCGCGCCGCCTCCGGCACGGCCTGTGTACTGGTGGCGACCGACAGGCTCAGTTCCCGCGAGAGCTGGCGGCACGGGTCCGGGTCATGATACTCGACCAGGCGAGGCGCGGTGTAGGCATCGAGATGATCAATGACGGCGTTTTCCGCCACATTGATCTGTTCGCGCTCGAGCACCGTCGGCGCTGGCACAACCATCGCGAAATCGGTGACGTCGCCGTGAAAATCGTTGGCCATCGTCAGCACGGTCCGGTTGCCGTCGCGGACCATCACGACCTTGGAGGCTTCGTTGAAAAGCTTGGCGTCGCCGCTCGAGACGTAAAACCCGCAGAATGCAGAGGCGGACTGGCTCGCCACACCCCAGAGCGCAAGGGCTGTGAGTGTTGTTTTCAGGATGGCGTGCATCGGGGCGCTCCTTTTCGTTCGGGGCCTGCGGGTATCGCCGAGTCGGCGTCCTGACGCCAATCATATTTTGGCACCGGGAGGAGACGGTTGAGCAGCGGGACCAGCCAGGCCACGGCCACAAGCCCAAAGATCGGTCCCGCATCGACGATCCAGGCGGACTGCAGGGCATAACCGGTTGCAGCGGCGAGGCAAACCCAACCAACCCGAGCCATCTGATGTCCGGGCGCCGTCATGGGATCGGAGATCATGAAGAAGGCAAAGATCAGGAGCGCACCCGAACTCATCTGGTGAACGGCGATCGCCATGGGATCACCGAGCCAGAGTGCTCGGGCGATGGCGCAGACACCCCAGGCCGCGAGAAAGCAGAACGGCACCTCCAGACGCTTCGCACCGTGGGTTACCGCAAGTCCTGCCCCAACTGCGAAGACCATAAGCCAGCCCGATGTGCCCCACTGGCCGGGCGAGACCCAGGCGCCGTCGAAGAGGCTTATCGTGATCGCTATTCCGGCCGCTGCCGGATTGAGTATGTGGCGCCCGTTCATGCGCAGCACCGCTTTCGAGCCAATCGCAAGCGCGGCAGCGACGGCAATCAGCGCGGGCCCGTCGGTGCGCAGCAACAATGTGAGCGAGAGCGCGGTGATCACGGGGCTGCGCCAGTCGAAGGGCCATCCCTGAACGTGGGCGATCAGCCGTTGCGTGCCCACGGCAGCCAGGATCGCGACCATGGCGTGCTCGGGCGGAACGGCTGCCTCAAAGCCTGTCTGCAGGATGATGATCAGCCCCGTGAGTGCCACGATCTGAAAATGCCGCGCATCCCGGCGCATGCGTTCGAGGATGTTCGCTGTCTGTGCGAAAGCTGCCATGACGGCAGTATACCGTGGATCACAGTCCATGTGCGCCGAAATACTGAGGCCGCAGTCCGAGTTGAAGGATGTCGCCCGGAGACGGCGGCAATCGGACTAGTCTGGACTCGCAGGCGCGGGGACCTCGAACCAGAATTCGGACCCCTGGCCAAGCTTGCTGGAGACGCCGATCCGGCCTCCCATCAACTCGATGAGCTCCTTCGAGATCGCCAGTCCAAGTCCTGTCCCTTCGAGCACACTCATCGAGCAGTGCTCTCCGCGCTGAAACCGGTCAAAAATGACCGGCAGCACGCGATTGTCGATCCCGGGCCCGGTGTCCGTCACGGTGAACCTGATCTGATCCGACGGGACGGACTCCACCCGGATGTGAACGCTGCCGCTGCTTGTGAACTTGACCGCGTTTCCGACCAGGTTGAGGAGCACCTGCAGGATGCGCTGCCTGTCGCCCATGAACGCAGGCGGGGTCTGATCGGCCGCTGCGGTTGTCAGTTTGAGACCCTTGTGCGCGGCGGCACCGCCCAGCATCGAGCACGCCCGTTCGACGATCACGCTCGCATCAACGCGCTCCCGGCGGATTTCGAGTTTCTCCGCGTCGATCGCCGACATGTCGAGAACGTTCTCCAAGACTTCCAGAAGACATTCACCCGACGTCCGGATCGCCTTGAGCTTGGCCAGTTGGCGCTCGTCGACATCCGACAATTCCAGCAACTGCGTCATGCCGAGAATCCCGTTCAGTGGCGTGCGCAGTTCGTGGCTCATGTTCGCGAGAAAGGCAGATTTCGCCCGCAGCGACTCTTCTGCACGATCTCGCGCGCTCGAGAGCAGGGCTGTCTTCTTGAGAACATTGTGTTCGAGCCGCTCGTTGACTGAACGCAATTGCGCTTCCATCCGCACATTGTCGCAAATCGCCGACAGGAACTGTCGCAACTCGATCGCTTCGATGGGCTTGAAGAAGACGAAGAAGCGCTTGTCTTCGGCGAACTCGGCCACGCGCTCGACCGTGGCTTCGTTCTGATCGCCGGTCACCAGAACGATCACAACGTCCGGATCCTCGGATCGGATGCGGCGCGCGGCATTGATGCCGTCCATCCCGGGCGGCATGTTCTGGTCCAGAATGATTGCCGCGAATGGCGTCCCGGACTTTGCAGCGGCCCTTGCGGCGTCGATCGCGGCATCTCCGGACGAGCGTGACGTGATCTCGAACAACGGTGCCTGGACGACCTGACGCTCGCTGCCGAAAAGCTCTGCCTCCAGGTCCCTGAGCGCCCCGTACCGCGGCGCATCGGACTTCGGGTTCAGGCGGCGGTGATAGGCTTCCAGGATCGCCTCGTCATCGTCGGCGACGAGTATCCTGTATGGCAACTGCCCCGCCTCGATTTTTGGAGGAAGGTTCATCGTGCCGGCTTCCCGCCTGACCGATGGCTCGGGAGGATCGGCGTAGCGCAGGTTCTGGGTGACAAATCCGGCATGATCTCATTGTCCCGCCGGAAGAGAGCCGCGGAGGCGTCGAACCTCATCGATCACGTTCGCGCGCATTTCGGAGGAGAGGAAGGGTTTGCGCACGAAGAACACCTTGTCGCTTGGCAGCACCCGACGCGCGATTTCGCGGAAGTCGACATCCGCCTGTCCGGTGACGATCCCGATGAGAATGCGATCATCGCTTGCGCGCATGCGCATGGCGGTCTCGATGCCGTCGATGCCCGGCGGCATGCGGACATCGATCAGCGCCACATGGAAGGCGTGGGCGGTGGTTGCTGCTTCTTCGTGGGCGGCAAGGGCCGCTTCACCCTGCTTGCAGATCACGGTTTCGAAGCACGGCTCAGCGGGGGCGGGGGTCGGGTCTGCCTCTCCGAAAAGATCGGCTTCCAGTGCGTCCAGCGCGTTCTTGGTCTGGCTGGTGTCCGCGATCGGATCGGCGAGCGCCTTGGCATAGTCGTCGAGCACGGCCGGATCGTCATCGGCGATCAGAACACGAATGGGGGCTTCTCGACCGGTCATCATCTGCTCCCAGCTCATGCCGCCGCCGGGAGAAGGACGTTCAGGCTGGCGCCCTGCCCAGGCCCGTCGCTTTCGGCGAAGATCTTGCCTTGCATTCGCTTGACGGTGTTGGCGCACCAGTGGAGCCCGAGACCACCGCGGCCATCGCTCTTGGTGGTGTATCCGGACGCAAAGATCGCCTCGAGTTGCGTGTGTTCGAGGCCGACGCCCGTGTCCTGGACGATGATGCGGATCATCTGAGCGTTGCCGGCATGTTCCGGCGTGCAGGTGATGGTGACCGTCCTGACGCTGTCCTCGGTCCGCTCGATGGCCTCGATGGCGTTGGTGATCAGGTTCTGAATGACCTGCAGCAACAGGAGCCGGGAGGCCTCGACTTCGGGCGAGCGGTCGATGGATGGGTCGATCGTGATGCAGACGTCTTCTCGCCGATCCAGCGGCACGAGGCTCAGTGCTTCCTCCACGATGGTGCGCAACCTGAGGCGTGTGATCACCGGCGGTTCGTTCGCATACTGCTCTTCCGCAACGAGAATTTCCTTGATCCGCGTGAACTGGCTCGACGTCACATCCAGCGTGTCGGCCAAACGCCCGCGCCAGGCCTCGATCTCGGCGGCGCTGAGGGTGCAGTACCTGATGAGCTTGTCGCGCCGTTCGTCAGTGGTGTCGAGCTCGGCCAGCTCATCAAGCGCAATCGACATCTTGCTGCCCGGCGCATGAACGAGAAGCTCGCGCGCCTCCGCGACCCGGTTGATCAGCGGGTTCATGGCGTTGCGGAGATTGTGAAGGGTGCTTGCCGCCACTTCGGCGTGTCCCGACCGATAGGAGCGGTCGATGAGTTCGGAGCGTGCGCTTTCGAGCTGATCCGCCATCAGATTGAAGCTTCTTCGCAGGTTGGCAAGCTCGCTGATGCGCACGAGGGACCGGCGAGGTGCGACACGGGCGTGCGCGTCGCCGCTCGCCATCCGCATGGTTGCGGACTGGATGCCGTAGAGCCGATCGGCGATCTGTGACGAGACAAACCAGGCGATCGCCGCCGACAGCAGGAGCCCGATCGCAAACACCGTGAAGGCGTCGCGGTTGATGGCGTCGGCGACCTCTTCCAGCTCGATGATCGGCTGGGGGACCATGACGCCCCAGCCAGGCCCGCGGACCGCGGTAAAGCCTGCGATCATGTCGCCCTTGAGTGCGGGCGAGAAGAATGTCTCCACACCACTTTCGCCAGCGAGCATGCGACGGACCGCCGAAACCTTCGAGAGGTCCTTTGCCGATCTTGCCCAGTCATCGAGCGGATGCGCGATGGCCCGGCCGTGCTGATCCACGATGGCCGCATGTCCGAGCCTGCCGAAGCTGATGCTCTTCTGCAGCTGGATGAAGAACGTGGTCCGTATGGCGCCCACAACAATGGCATCATCGACCCTGCGCACCACATAGATGCGTGGCTCACCCCCGCCGGGGATCATCACACCGGACATGCCCGCGCCGGTGCTTTCAGAGATTTCGAGGAACATCGTGAAGAGCGACTCGGGCACCTGTTCCGGGCACGGCACCTCGTCGTCCAGGTACGAGACTGTGATCTTGCCGGTCTGTCTGTCGGCGACACAGATGTGGCGGAAGTAGAGGTTCTCGAAGATCTCGCGCGCCACGTCGCCGCGGCCGGCGGCGATTTCGGGCGCAAAGCTCTGGAAGGCGGCGTTCAGGTCGCGATGATAGGTCTCCAGTGCAGAGCCGAGATTGCGGGCAAGCAGCAGGTGGCGTTCGTGTACCTCGGCAACCTTGTTGTCGAGGGCTGAACTGTGCGGCCAGAACCAGAAAATTGCTAGGGGCGCACCCGTCGCAACGAGAAAGGTGATCGCGAGAATCGTGCGAATGCCCAGCATCATCAAGCAGCTCCCAGCCGGACGGTGATCCGGCGCGCGCACGCTCGCATCTCTTGGTGAATTCGCCGTTAAAGAGATGGTGCGCTCACGGATCAATGGAAGTCACGGCTGGGAAACAGCTTCTTTGCTTGTTCGCGTGGATGACGGGCACTTGAGGCCCTGGACTGGACCGGACGACGTGCCTCATCCGCGCGCGGGTCGGTTTCGGCAATGGCGCTGCTGCGCGGGTGACCAAGCAGTGACAGATGGTGGGAGAGATCTTCGATCTTCTGGGCGATCAGGTGCACGACGATGCCCTCGCGCTGCAGATATCCGGTGACCCGCAGCAGGCGCCCGGCGATAACCGCCCGGCGAAAGCGCTCGTAAGCCTTTGGCCAGACGACCACATTGCTGACGCCGGTCTCGTCCTCGAGCGTGATGAAAATGACGCCGGAGGCGGTCCCCGGGCGCTGGCGTGTGATCACAAGGCCGCAAACACTGACACGCCCGAGAGGAATGTGCGCAAGCTCGGCATGTGGCGTCAGACCCGCGACCGATGGGCGCAACAGCTCCATGGGGTGGGCGCGCAGGCTGAGGCGGATCGAGACATAGTCCTCGACCACCTCCTCGCCCAGCTGCATCGCGGGCAGCGCGACCTCGGGCTCGCGGATGCCCTCGCCATCGATGCGGTCGTTGAAGAGGGGCAGGGCGGTCTGCGCGCGAATGGCCTTGACCTGCCAGAGCGCTTTGCGCCGCGAGAGACCCAGCGCCGTGAAGGCATCCGCCTCGGCGAGCTTTTCCAGCGCGGGCGGTCCGATGCCGGCCTTGAGCCACAGGCTCTCGGTGCTGGTGTAGCCATTGCCCCGGGCCGCCACGATCCACTCGGCGTCCTCCTCGCGGAAGCCCTTGATCTGGCGAAAGCCGAGGCGCAGCGCCAACGTGCCATCGGTGCGCGGCTCGAGCGTGTTGTCCCACTGGCTGGCGTTGACGCAGATCGGCCGGACCTCGACCTGGTGCTCGCGGACGTCGCGCACGATCTGAGCCGGCGCATAGAAGCCCATGGGCTGGGAGTTCAGGAGCGCGCAGGCAAACGCCGCAGGGTGGTGGCATTTGAGCCAAGAGGACACATAGGCGAGCATGGCGAAACTGGCGGCATGGCTCTCGGGGAAGCCGTACTCGCCGAAGCCTTCGATCTGGGAGAAACAGCGCTCGGCGAAGTCTTCCGCGTAGCCGCGCGCCAGCATGCCCTCGACGAAGCGGTCGCGAAAGGTGCCGATGGTGCCCATGCGCCGGAAGGTTGCGAGCGAGCGGCGCAGCCGGTCCGCCTCCTCGGGTGTGAAGCCTGCGGCAACCACGGCAATCTGCATGGCCTGTTCCTGGAACAGCGGCACGCCCAGGGTCTTGCCGAGCACGCCGCGCAGCTCCTCCGAGGGAAGCTCCGCCATCTCCAGCCCGCGCCTGCGATTGATGTAGGGGTGCACCATCCCCCCCTGGATGGGGCCGGGGCGGACAATGGCGACCTCGATCACCAGATCATAGAGCGTGCGGGGCTTCATGCGCGGCAGGAAGTTCATCTGCGCCCGGCTTTCCACCTGGAAGACGCCGACGGCATCGGCCCGGCAGAGCATGTCGTAGGTCTGCGAATCCTCCTGCGGGACACTCGCCAGCGTCAACCGCTTGCCGCCGTGGCCCGCGATCAGGTCGAAGCATTTGCGGATGCAGGTGAGCATTCCCAGCGACAGAACATCGACCTTCAGGATCCCCAGCGCGTCGATGTCGTCCTTGTCCCATTCGATCACCGTGCGGTCTGCCATGGCCGCGTTCTCGATGGGGCAGAGCTCGTTCAGCCGTCCCTTGGTGATCACGAAACCGCCCACATGCTGGCTGAGATGGCGGGGAAAGCCGATGATCTCCTGGATCAGTGTCAGCGTTCGAGCAAGGCGCGGATCGTTCGGGTCGAGGCCGATCTCACGCAGCTGCGCCTCCTTGGCCGGGTTCTCGGACCAGCCCCAGATCTGGCTCGAGATCGCGGCGGTCACGTCCTCGCTCAGCCCCATGACTTTGCCGACCTCGCGGATTGCCGCGCGCGAGCGGAAGTGCACGACGGTGGCGCAGAGCCCGGTGCGCTGACGGCTGTAGCGGCGGTAGATGTGCTGGATCACCTCCTCGCGGCGTTCGTGCTCGAAGTCGACGTCGATGTCGGGCGGTTCGCCACGTTGCTCGGACATGAAGCGCTCGAACACCATGGTGATCATCTCGGGGCCCACCTCGGTGATGCCGAGCGCGTAGCACAGGATCGAGTTGCCCGCAGACCCGCGCCCCTGACAGAGGATGCCCTCGCCCCGGGCGAACCTCATGATGTCGTGGACGGTCAGGAAATAGGCGGCGAACCGGAGCTTCTCGACAACGGCCAGTTCCTTGCGGACCAGCTCGCGGGTGCGCTCGGGGACGCCCTGAGGATACCGCTGCTTCAGGCCCTCCTCGGTCAGGCGGGCGAGGCGGGCCTGCGGGGCCTCGCCGTCCGACACTTCGTCGGGGTATTCATAGGACAGCTCGCTCAGGCAGAAGGTGCAGCGGTTGGCAATCTCGAGCGTGCGCTTGAGGGCGCCGGGGTGGTGGCGGAACAGCCTTGCCATGTCGGCCGCTCCCTTCAGCCGGCGCTCGGCATTGGGCAGCGCACGGGTCCCGATCTCGTCGATGGTGATGCGCTCGCGCAGGCAGGTCAGCACATCCGCCATCTGGCGCCGCGCGCCCCGGTGCATCAGCACGTCGCCCACGGCCACCATCGGGGTCGCCAGCGTGTCCGCAAGCCGGGCACAGGCGTTGAAATGGGCCTGATCGTTGCCGTCATATCTGGGACAGGCGCCGAGGAAGACGTCGCCCGGAAACCGCCCCGCCATCTCGGCGATGTGCCGGCGCACCGGGCGCTCGCCGAGAGAGGCCCGGGGCAGCGCGATCAGCACCATCCCCTTGCAACCATTGAGAAGATTGCGCCGGTCGAGCGCACAGCCCCCCTTCTCCGCCCGCCGCTTGCCCAGGGTCAGCAGCCGCGTCAGCCGCGCATAGGCCGCCCGGTCCCGGGGCAGCGCTATCCAGTCCACCGCGCTGTCGCGCAGCACCAGACGGCTGCCGATGATCAGGCGCGGCAGCTTTTGCGGCAAAGCCGCCGCCAGCGGCTGCCCATTGCCCAGATCCTGCCGGCTCGACGGGTCGATCTGCACCTGCGAGCGGATCTTCAGCGCATGCTCGCGCACCTCCTTGCCGCCGATATTGGGCGGTCTGCGGACCAGCGGCTCGCGCGCCAGCTCCCTGAGCGCCGAGTAGGCGCGCACCACACCGGCCAGCGAATTGCGGTCGGTGATCGCCACGGCCTCGAGCCCCAGCTCGGCCGCGCGGGTGACCAGCTCCTCCGGATGGGAGGCGCCGGTCAGGAAGGTGAAGTTCGACGTGACGCAGAGCTCGGCATAGGGCATGTTCCTATTATGTTCTTTCTCGCCTGCCCGGCAAGAGCCCCATCGCCGCACTGCACGGAGCCTGCACACCGCATGCACACCCCGTATTCAAACTGTTTTCGTCGGGTACTTGGCGCTCGGAGCGTTTTTTCCGGTGCGTCAGCACCGGATCGCACCCGCCCGCCGCACGGCGGGTGCGACTGCGTCACCCCCGCCCGGCCGGGCACGATCCGTTCTGCTGTGTCGGCGTCACTCCTGCCCGCCGGTCTCCGCATCCGGCTCGGGATGCCGCCCGACCGGATGGGGCGATCGCCGCTTGGGATCGCATCCGGATCGCAGAAGAGCGCTTTTCGAACCAATCTGCCCCGCCCGGCTATCGCGGCCCTGATCTGTTCGAAGACTTCGGGCTCTTCGGTCTCCAGCCGCTGCCGGTCGAGGCAGGACCACACCTTCAGCCCTTCGGGCAGCAGCGTGTCGTCGTCGCCGACCGTGTACTCGAGTTGCCATTGTTCAGCGTTCCATCAGCGCATGTCAGATCGGCAGAGTGCACCAGCGCGGCAGGAAACTCGCCTGTACGTGCAATCTCGCGTGCAGTTCGCGCCCCCTGCATCTGCGCCCGCGGAGGTTCGCCCCTGCATCTGCGCGAGGTCCGCCCCCTGCATCTGCGCCCCTGAGGTCAGCGCCCCCTGAGCGCACCGCGGAGGTCGCCCCCTGCATCTGCGCCAAGAGGTTCGCCCCCTGCATCTGCGCGCTGCTGAGGTTCGCCCCCTGCATCTGCGCGCCGCTGAGGTTCGCCCCCTGCATCTGCGCGCTGCTGAGGTTCGCCCCTGCATCTGCGCCCAGCGAGGTTGCCCCCTGCATCTGCGCCTCGCTGAGGTCGCCCCCTGCATCTGCGCGTTCTGCAAGTTGGTGCCGGGCAGGAAGGTTTGCCCATGTCGGCGCCGCGCAGGTCACGGTCACCGAGGACAGGCGCGTCGAGGGCGGCGATGCGCAGGCGCCAGCGTTCGATCTCCTCGGCGGTCGGGATCAGCGGGTCCTGCTCGGGGTCGGTCTCGCGGCCGTCCTTCTTCTGCGCCCGGCGCAGGTCGCGCAGCCAGAGCTCGAAGGGTTTCCAGTCCGCCGGGCGCGGGGTCAGGTTCTCGGAGACCAGATCCGTGGCGGCCAGCGGAAACCACGCCCTGAGCATCGCTGGCACCGTGACGCCTTGGATGGTGGTGCCGGGGGTGCCGTCCTCCTGCAGGTCCGTCCCCTCGGTCTTCAGCCAGCCCACCAGGGCGATGGGCAGGTAGAGCCCGAAGGTCACGCCAGCGTCAGGAACTGGCGCCGGAAGCCCGCGCCAAAGCGCAACCGGCGCACGGCGGCCAGCAGGCTCGTCAGACAGACCACCGCCGTCAGCGCCAGGGCGAAACCGATGATCAGGGTCGTCCGCTCGTCGTGCGAGGGCCAGTAGCGCACCCAGATCCAGCCCAGCAGAATGGGGCCCGCGGCGAAGACCAGCGCGAAGGTGACGAGATAGGAGAGCCAGCTCATCGGTCTGGGGGCCGCCGCCCCCTTGCCGCGGATGGCGAGCGCGAGGTCGTTGATCAGCCAGGGCATGACGTGCTCGGCCAGCGGGCGGCCCGCGATCTCGGGCGGCGGCGCGGCGAGCGCGTCCCAGAGCTTGAGGAGCTGCAGGTGCAGGTAGATGAAGAGGGCGGCCCCCAGGATCGGCGCGAAGAGGAAGAAGTCGGCGGTGGGGATGTCGACATTGACCAGCGGCAGGCGGGTCTGGCGGCTGGGGATGAAGAAGTCCGCATCCTCGACGCCCAGCAGGGTGATGCCGACGAAGGTGAAGTAGGCGAGCAGGCCGAACCAGGTGGCGCGCGCCATCTGCGAGATCTCGTTGATGCGGGCGATCTGGGTTTTGGCGTCGGGCGGTCCGGGCGGGCGGTGCCTGTAGACGCGGTAGGTTTGGTTGGGCATGGGCAATCTCGTCAATCTGTGGGCCCAGCCTAGCACCCCTCAGGCGAACTCGCCATGGACGAACCAGGCGGGGTTCTGCGGGGTGTGGAAGAGCCAGAGCCTGCGGCCCTGCCGGGTCTCGATGCGCCAGTAGTCGCGCAGGCCTTCGCGCCATGCCGGATCGTCCAGCCACCACTCGGGCGCGATGCGTTCGGGGCCCGTTGCGCGCGCCGTGGTGAAGCCGACCGAGCGCCAGCGGAAGCGTGTCGGCGGCTCGGCCCCGTGTGCGGCGATCGGCTCGGGCGGGAACAGGTGGATCGGGCGGGGCGCGCCGGGCCACCATGCCTCTGCCGGTGCGCTGTAGGCTGCGGGGGCGGTGAGGTAGCCGCGCTCGGGGATGTGGCTCTCGGCGGGCAGAAAGCGGTGGATGTTGTCGAGCCCGATGCGGTTGCCCATGCGCGTGATCAGATCGGCGAGCCGGTCGTCGCGGCGCGCCGTGTGCTGGCTGAGCTGCGTGGCGCGCAAGTCCTCGACATCCGTTGCCTCGAGCCGGAGGCGGTCGATGCCGAAGCCCGCATCGATGCCGTCGAGGTGCTTTGCAAACAGCTCTTGCATGCGCTCCGCATCGCGCATGGCCCGGGCGAGGCGCAGCTCGATCTGGGTCGAGGCCTGGTCGACCCGGCGCAGCGTCAACTCGAGCACCCGGGCGCCTTTCTGGCGCTTCTCGAGCTTCGCGCAGACCTCGCCCAGCAGGCGCGCAAGGGCGGCTGCGACATCCGATGTCAGCCCGACCGGCTCGGGCAGGGTGAGCGTGGCGGAGAAGGGCTCGGGCTCGGCGAGCGGCGTGACCTGCTCGGGTTGGCGGCCGAGGGCCTGGTCAAGCCGCAGAAGAGGCTCGGCTCCGAAGCGCCGCGTGGCCGCGGCCCGGGGCAGCGCGGCAAGCTCGGCGATGGTGCGGATGCCCAGCCGTTCCAGCGTGGTGCAGAGTTGTGGCCCAAGGCGGAGTGCCGTGACAGGCAATGGTGCAAGCTGGTCCCATGCCGCGCCCACCGGCGCACGGCCCTCGCGGAAATGCGCAAGCGCCCAGGCGGCCCCGCGCGTATCGGCCAGCCCGGCCTGCACGTGCATGTGGGCACGGCGGAAACGTGTGCGCAGATCGCTGAGAAGCGCGGCCTCACCCCCCATGAGGTGCGCCGATCCTGTGATGTCCAGCACCAGCCCGTCAGGTCCATCAAGCCCGATCCAGGGGCAATAGCGCCCGGCCCAGCGCGCAAGTCCGCGCAGAAAGTGCTGGTCGGCCTTTGGATCGGCCCAGGTCGTGCGCAGATTGGGACAGAGCGCACGGGCATCCGAGAGAGCCATGTCCCGGCTGAGGCCCTCGGTCTCGGCCTGCGGGTTGAGGCAATAGAGACGCTCGGTGTTGCTTTGCCGGATGGTCAGGGCGAACGGACCGTCATGCGGATCAGCGCGCAGCACGCGGTCGCTGGGCAATCGCGGAAACCAGAGAGAGACGATACGCCGTTGCATTGCCGAGGGTCGCCCAGAACAGATGTTCTTTCTTTGTTCTGTTTTACTGCGCTCCCGTTGCCGAGTCGAGTCATGCGCCATCCTCTCGTACGGTAAGGGCACGTCGCGGATTGCGTCCATCTCTCGGGCACGGTATACGCGCCTGCACGCACCCGTAGCTCAGCTGGATAGAGCGCTGCCCTCCGAAGGCAGAGGCCATAGGTTCGAATCCTATCGGGTGCGCCAAAAAACCCAATCAAATCAAAACTCAGCAGGTGGCGAACTTCGCAACCAGCAAGATCGCGAGGATTGTGCGGCGACACTGCGGGATCCTGCGGCTTTGTCTCGTAGAAATCCCTTAAGGTCCGCTCCGCAGGTGTTGTCCTTGCGGTTCATGTACTGCGTCTTTGGGTAGCATCCGTTTCGTATGCATTCGAAGTCGAGGCCCGTCGGCAGTTCCACATCAAGTGCCTGAAACTGCAGCTTCGGTGAGAACTCGCCAGAGCCGCGCAAAGTTCTGTCGATTGCCCGCCTCGGCCCGTGGGCGCCGGCCCGAGAGATCAGGCTTGCGGCGCGCCAGCTTGATCTGCAAGGTTTTGATGTGCTGGCAGACCTGGAGCCGAGGCAAAGGACTTGCGGCACTGGGCTGCCCGGCGAAGAGCACTTGCAAAGTCCACCGCTTCGGTTGATCGACACAAGAAGACAAAGCAGATCGCATGCGTTTCACGAAGACAACGACGAGCCACTGGGGCGCTTTCGACGTCACCGTCGAGAACGGCCGCATTGTTGATGTGGGCCCGTTCGCAGCCGATCCCAATCCGCCGCAGATTCCAAAGGTCGTGCCGGACGCCGTCCATCACAGGTTGCGGACAACACGGCCCTCGGTTCGCAAGAGCTGGCTGGACCGCCGCGACCGGTCGGGTCGCGGGACGGATACCTTCGTCGAGCTGCCATGGGACGAGGCGCTGGACATCGCGGCCGCGGAGCTTCACCGCGTCCGGAACACCCATGGCAACGCAGCGATTTTCGGCGGCTCCTACGGCTGGGCCTCGGCCGGGCGGTTTCACCACGCTTTGAGCCAGATCCACCGTTTCCTCAACGCCATCGGCGGGTATGTGGCGTCCTTCGGCAGCTACTCCACCGGGGCGGCCCAGGCGATCATGCCCCACGTGCTCGGGGTGAATTTCCTCAAACTGATGTACGGGCACCAGGCGTCGTGGGACGCCATTGCCGATCACACCGAGACCCTCGTCATGTTCGGCGGCATCAACCCCAAGAACAGCCAGGTCAGCATGGGCGGTGTGACCCGTCACGTGACTGACAGTTGGTTCGACGCTTTCGAACAGCGCGGCATGCGCCGCATAAACATCGGGCCTCAGCGCACGGACGCCCCTGATGGCTGCGAATGGCTGGCGCTGATCCCTGGCACTGATACGGCGCTGATGCTGGGACTGGCCCATGTCCTCGAGTCCGAGGGACTGGCGGACCGCAAATTCCTGTCAACGCATGCGGTCGGGTACGATCGGTTCCGCAGTTACCTGCTTGGCGAAACGGACGGTCGGCCGAAAACGCCGGACTGGGCCGCTGCCATTTGTGGCATCGATCCGGACACGATCAGAAGCCTCGCCCGGCGCATGGCTGAAACACGGACGCTGATCACGGCCGCGTGGTCGTTGCAGCGCGCTCAGCACGGCGAACAACCATTCTGGATGGCAACCGTCCTGGCCGCGATGCTGGGGCAGATTGGCCTGCCCGGCGGTGGTGTCGGGTATGGCTACGGCGCCATCGGAGGCATCGGCGTGGCCATCAAGCGTCTGAGCGGACTGGCCCTGCCACAAGGCGAGAACCCGGTTGCTGACGTCATCCCCGTGGCGCGGATCGCGGATATGTTGCTGAATCCAGGTCAGCCCTACGACTTCAACGGTGAACAGCGGAAATATCCCGACATCCGTCTGATCTATTGGGCCGGTGGCAATCCGTTCCATCACCACCAGGACCTGAACCGGCTGGAAGATGCATGGTCGCGGCCCGAGACGATCATCGTCAACGAACCATGGTGGACCCCGACCGCAAAGCGTGCGGATATCGTGTTTCCGGCGACCACACCCTACGAACGCGAGGACATCGGCAGATCCAACATCGATCCGTTTCTCTTCAACATGCCGAGGTTGATTGAGCCGCAGGGCCAGTCTCGCGATGACTATTCGATCTTTGCGGCCCTCGCCGAACGCCTGGACGCAGGCGAGGTCTTCACGGAGGGCCGTGATGCGGAAGCCTGGCAGCGCCATCTGTACGGGGAGTTCCGGCAGGCCGCCTTGAGTGAGGGGGTCGAGACACCTGACTTTGACGAACTGCGCGAGAAGAACTGGGTTGAACTGCCGATCGCCGGCCCGCAACATGCGCAGACACCGTTCGAGGCGTTCAGATCGGATCCCGCCTCGGCACCGCTGGGAACGCCGTCCGGCCGGATCGAGATCTTCTCGGAACGTATAGCGGGCTTCGGCTATGCGGATTGTCCCGGACACCCGGTCTGGTTGGCGCCCGACGAATGGCTGGGGGCGGCGACACCTGAGACCCCTCTGCACCTGGTCTCGCCACAACCAGGTGACAAGCTGCACAGCCAGATGGAGTGCGCTCTCGCAGATGCCGACGGCGCGCGGCCCGAGACGATCCTGATGCATCCCGACGATGCCGAAGCCCGCGGGATCGTCGACGGGCAGATCGTCCGCGTGCACAACGCGCGCGGCGCTTGCAAGGCCCGGGCACGGATCACGCCCGACATACTTCGACGCGTTGTCGCGCTGCCGACCGGGGCGTGGCGCAGCGATCCGGGAATCGGCGACGACGCCCATGGCAATCCCAATGTGTTGACGCGCGATATCGGCACGTCGCGCCTCGGTCAGGGTGCTTCGGCACATACGAGCCTGGTGCAGGTCAGCGGCGCCTGACGCGACCCGAGAGATTCAATGCGGGTGTTCAGTTCCAGTTGGAACAAATGGTGTTGCACGAGTGTCCGTGCCTACTCTACGCTTTCGCCCCACGAGAGTGAGGGTCAATTTTGATCCGCTCTCCAAGCAACTGGGATGGTCGCCATCAATCGAGTGGCCAGAAAAAGAAACGAAGCACCAAGGGAGGTCATGATGACCATTACGAGACGCTTCTTCCACGCGGCAGCGGGTGCCGTGGCATTGGTCGGCGCAAGCACTGCCGGGGTGTCTGCGGCAGACTACAACTGGAAGTTCCAGTCATTCTGGGCAGCCGGCTCGACCAACCAGGCGGCCTTTGAACGCTTTGCCCGCAATGTCGAGGAAATGTCCGGTGGCCGAATTGCGATCGAAGTTCATGCGGGTGGGTCGATCGTCCCGCCGGGCGAACTGCTGGACGCGGTCAAAGCCGGCATCCTGACCGGCATGAACGGTACGGGTGCGTACTTCGTCGGCAAGGATCCGGGCTTTACGCTGGTTGCCGATATTAATGCAGGCTACGAGACGCCCGAGCAGTTCACGGCCTGGTTCTGGACCGGAGGTGGCGTGGAGCTCGCCCGCGAGATCTATGGACAACATGGCGTCTACTACCTCGGCCCTGTGATGTGGGGCGCAGAGAGCATTCCGACCAAAGAGCCGATCCGCACCGTCGAGGAGTTCAACGGTGTCAAGATGCGCTCGCCCGAAGGCATTGGCGCCGCTCTCTGGCGCAAGGTCGGTGTCGGTGTCTCGACGCTGCCGGGATCGGAAGTCTACACAGCGCTGGAGCGCGGAAAGATCGAAGCCACCGACTGGGGCACGCTGGGGATGAACGATGAACTGGGGTACGACAAGATCGCGCCCTACGCCATCTACCCTGGCATCCACTCGCTGGGTGCTGCGGACATCTCGATCAACATGGATGTCTGGAACGACCTGCCGGATGACTTGAAGGCCATCTTGGTGATCGCAGCGCGCGAGTTGAACCGCGACAGCCTGATGGTCAACGCCATGCTGGATGCCAAGTTCGTTGCAGCGCGTGACCCCAGCACGCTGATCGACTGGAGCTCAGAGGAGCGCAAGAAACTGCGTGCCGTGGCGCAGGAGGTCTGGGCCGACTGGGCAACGAAGAGCCCGATGGCGAAGAAGATCTACGACAGCCACATCGAGTTCATGACCAGCATCGGCTTGCTCTGACACAGCGGCACGGGGCGGAGCGCTTGCTCACCGGGATCGGCATCGTGGGTCAGACCACCTTGCCGTTCCATCCCGTGACGACGATCTGACGGGGTGATCCCAATGTCCGACCTTCCGCCCATCGACAGGTTCAGCCGGTTCGTCGGCAGACGCCTTTGCTGGCTGTACATGATCGCCGTGATCGTCAGCGTCTATGAGGTGTTTGTGGATTCAGCCTTTGGCACGCCGACGGTCTGGGTCCACGACGCCACGATCATGCTGTGCTCGGCCTGCTTTTTGCTGGGTGGTGCGTACGCCATGCAGCGGCGCGAGCACATCCGGATCACGGTCGTCTACGATCTGTTTCCCGAAAGTGTGAAGCGTTGGGCAGATGTCCTGGGCCTTGCGCTGGCCCTCCTGTACATGGCGCTCCTCAGCTACTTCACGACCACCGCCGCGATCGAGAGCATTGGGCTGGTCGAACGCAGCGGCCGCGCCTGGGACTTCCCGATGCCCATGGTGGTGCGCATCTCCTTCTGCCTGGGCAGTCTTCTGCTCACCATCCAGATCGCCGCGCATCTCTACGAACGCATCCGGGGGCGGGCGATCCCTGAACCAGAAAACAGCAAGAGCGTCTGAGCATGGGCATCGAAGTTCTATCTTTGCTGATGCTGGGCAGCCTGGCCATCTTGCTGCTGATGGGCATGCCCATGGCCTTCGCGTTGGGGACAGTGGCCATCGGCTTCACGCTGGCCCTGTTTGGCTTCGATGCGTTGCAACTGATCTACAGCCGCATCTACGGCTTCGTGAACACCTACGTGCTGATCGCTGTGCCCATGTTCCTGTTGATGGCCACCATCATGGATCGATCGGGCGTGGCCAAAGACCTGTACGACGCCATCAGCGTTTGGGCAGGCGGACTTCGCGGCGGTGTTGCCCACATGACCCTGATCGTCGCTGTTCTGATGGCGTCAACCACCGGGATCATTGGCGGCGAGATCATTCTGCTTGGCCTGGTCGCGCTCCCGCAGATGCTGCGGTTGGGATACGACAAGAACCTGGCGATCGGAACGATTTGCGCGGGTGGGTCACTGGGCACGATGATCCCGCCCTCGATCGTGCTGATCTTCTATGGTCTGACCGCGAATGTTCCGATCGGCGATCTGTTCCTCGCCGTCATCTTCCCGGGGCTTATGCTGGCGGGGATTTACATCGCCTACATCGCGATCCGGTGCCAGTTCGATCCCGACATAGCGCCGCCTCTGCCGTTGGAACAACGCCAGATGCCGCTGTCCGAGAAACTGGGACTGCTGAAGAACCTGCTGCTGCCCATGGGCATCGCGTTCGGCGTTCTGATCAGCATCTATGCGGGCATCGCGGCCGTGTCCGAGGCTGCCTCAGTCGGTGTCGCAGGCGCCATGCTCGCGGCCTGGGCCCGGGGCCGGTTGACGTGGACGATGTTGCAGGAGGCGCTGCAGCAGACGATGTCGGCCTGCGGGCTTTTGCTGTGGCTGACCTTTGGCGCAACGGCGCTGATCGGCGTCTACAACCTCATGGGCGGTGTCAACTTCATCAACAACCTGATCACCGGGCTGCCGTTCTCTCCGCTGGTGATCCTGCTGATCATGATGGCGGTGCTGCTGGTTCTGGGTTTCGTGATGGACTGGGTCGGGATCCTGCTCCTGACCATGCCGATCTTTGTGCCCATCATAAAAACGCTCGGGTATGATCCTGTCTGGTTCGGCATTCTGTTCTGCATGAACATGCAGGTGTCGTACCTGTCGCCGCCCTTCGGTCCTGCGGCGTTCTACCTGAAGGGTGTCGCCCCACCGGAAATCAGTCTGCAAGACATCTACCGGGCGCTGTGGCCTTTCATCATGCTGCAGATCCTGGCCATCTCGATTGTGATCGCCTTCCCTCAGATCGCGATGTGGCTGCCAAACACGATCGGGTACTAGCTGAAGGGGGAATGGTCGGCGTGGCATTGCCCCATTCAGATGGATCAAAAGGGCTGATGCGATGGCAAAGAACGATGTAGCAGGCGTCGGCCGGGTGCGCGCGGATTACATGCGCTGGATGCTGCAGAACGTCAGCCGCTACATGTCCGAAGACGTCTGAGAGGCCGTGGCATGGCATACCGACAGGCATTCGACACGGCTGAGTATCGCCGGCGCCGCGATGACGTGAGGGCCCGGATGCAGGCGGCTGGATTTGACCTGCTGATCTGTCAGGACCCCGCGAACATGTGCTGGCTGACGGGCTTCGATGGCTGGTCGTTCTACACGCCTCAGGCAGTTCTCATCCATCAGGACGAGGCCGATCCGATCTGGTTCGGCCGTGCACAGGACGCAAAGTCGGCGCGCATCACCACGGATCTGCCAGATGCGAACATCATCGGCTTCTCGGAGCCGCTGGTGCACCATCCAACCGCGCATCCGTTCGACGAGCTGTGCGACTTGATCAAGGGGCGCGGCTGGTACGCCGCCCGGATCGGCGTCGACATGGACGCCCACTACTACACCGCCCGTGCACACCAGCACATCGTCGCGGGGCTTCCCGACGCGACCGTCTCGGACAACCGCGAGCTGGTGAACTGGGCGCGCCTGATCAAGTCCCGGGCCGAGATCGCCTACATGCGCGAAGCCGGCGAGATCATGACCCGGACCATGAACCACGCGCTGGACAATCTTCAACCCGGGCGTCCGCAGTACGAGGTGATTGCAGACGTGTACCACGACAAGATCAGCGGCATCGACGGGCGGTACGGCGACTACACAAGCCTCTGTCCGCTGATCCAGGTGGGCGAGGGCACCAGCACACCGCACCTGACCTGGACCGATGAGCCGCTGCCCGACAATGGCATCGTCATGATGGAACTGGGGGCGGCCCGGCGTCACTACCACGCGCCGTTGACCCGGACCGCCCACATCGGAGCGCCGCCGGACGGGCTGCGCCGGCTTTGCGACGTGATCGTCGAAGGCGGGGACCGCGCCCTCGAGGCGGCCAGGCCAGGGGCGACCTGCGAGGAGGTCGAGGCCGTATGGCAAGCCGTCCTCGCAAAGCACGGCTACGAGAAGAAAAGCCGGGTCGGCTACTCGATCGGTCTGAACTTTCCGCCCGACTGGGGGGAGCGCACCGCGAGCCTGCGCCCGGGCGATCAGACGGTGCTGCAGGCAGGCATGTGTTTTCACTTTCAGTCGGGAATGTGGCTCGAGGACTACGGAGCGGCAATCTCCGAACCGTTCGTGGTGACCCCTGACGGGGGAGAACGCCTTTGTGCGGTGAGCCGCGAATTGATCGTCCGCTGACTGATCGGTTCCACTTCGGGCCGTGACGGAGCCGTTGCACCATCCAAGGCCGGGTCTGCTCGGACATGGGCGAATCGGATCCTGTGATAGCGTTCCATCTGAATTTCGCGCCGAGTTTTGATGGGGGCCTCAGCATGGCGGATGTGAACTCACGTATCGAGAATGTGCCGACATACTGTGCGCTGTGCACATCACGCTGTGGTGCGATCGCGACCGTCGACGCAGGCAGGCTTACGGCTCTTTCGGCCGATCCCGCTCACCCGACAGGAAAGGCGCTCTGCATCAAGGGCAAGGTCGCGCCGGAGCTGGTCTACAGCAAGGACCGGTTGCTTCACCCGATGAAGCGTACCCGATCCAAGGGGTCAGATGATCCCGGCTGGGAACGCATCTCGTGGGAAGACGCGCTCGACACCATCGCGGCACGGATGACCCGGCTGGCAGAAGCGCACGGGCCTGAAACTGTCGTGTTCAACACCGCCTCGCCGTCGACCTCCGCGCTGGTGGACGCCCGCCATTGGGTGCAGAGGCTGCGGCGCGCCTTCGGCAGTCCAAACCAGGCCGTTTCCTATGAGCTGTGCGGCTGGGGACGCTACATGGCGAACCTGTTCTCGTATGGCAGCGCTCTCCCCGGGGGCGTGATGCCCGACCTCGACAACGCGGGATGCATTCTGTTCTGGGGCTACAATCCGTCCGTCTCTCGCATCGCGCACGCCACCGAGACCGTCGCTGCCCTAAACCGCGGCGCCAAGCTGATCGTTGTCGATCCACGCAACGCCGGGTTGGCGCGCCGCGCGCATGAATGGCTGCAGGTGCGCCCCGGCTCGGATGGTGCGCTTGCTTTGGGCCTGTCACATGTGATGATCGAGCGGGGCTGGTATGACGCGGAATTCCTGCGGACCTGGACCAACGCGCCCTTCCTCGTGCGGGAGGATACCGGACGCCTGCTGCGCGCCGCAGACATCGGCCTGGACGGGCCCGGTGATGCCTATGTGGTCTGGGCCGGAGCGCCGCAGGTCAGCACGCCTGGTGATGCGAACCCCTCGATAGACCTGTTGAGCGAAGTTGACGTTTCGACACCGTCCGGCGCGGTGAGGTGCAGGACGGTTCTGCAGCTTTGGCGCGAGACCTGCGCCCGTCATGACCCGGCGGCAGTTGCGGCACTCACGGGTGTCCCGGCGGAACAGATCGAGCGAACGGCGGCATTGCTCTGGGAGGCCCGCCCGGTGAGCTACATGGCCTGGAGCGGGCTCGAGCAACAATCGAACGCCACGCAGATGGCGCGGGCCATCGGGCTTCTCTACGCGCTGACGGGGAGCTACGATCGGAAGGGCGGCAATGTCGAGCTTCCGAACGTGCCGGTTGGCGACATAGGTGGCACCGAGTTCCTGTCGGTTGAGCAGCGCGCAAAGACCCTCGGCCTCGATCGACGTCCGCTTGGCCCGGCGCATCTGGACGAGATCGGGTCCGCCGATATTTACCGGGCGATCTTGGATCGTGATCCCTATCAGGTGCGCGGGCTCATCAGCTTCGGGTCGAACCTGATCATGGCTCACGCAGATGGTGAAGTCGCTGCCAAGGCCCTGCAGTCGCTCGAGTTCCATGTGCACGTGGATCTGTTCGTGAATCCCAGCGCCAGCTACGCGGACATTGTCTTGCCGGCGACCACGCCGTTCGAGTCAGAGGGGCTCAAGATGGGCTTCGAGATCAGCGAGGACGCCTGTTCGCTGGTCCAGCTGCGCAAGCCGCTCGTCGAAGCGCAGGGCGAGAGCAGATCCGACACCGAGATCATCTTCGATCTCGCCGTGCGGCTGGGACTGGGCGACAAGTTTTGGGAGGGAGATGTGGATGAGGCCCACCGCGCGATGCTGGGACCGAGCGGCCTCACGCTCGAGGCATTGCGCGAGAGGCCGGAAGGGCTGCGCGTGCCGCTCGAGACACGGTATCGCAAGTTTGCCGAGGCGCACGACGGCAGCCATCGCGGCTTCAACACCCCGTCTCGCCGCATCGAGTTCTTCTCGGAGACGTTGCTTGATCACGGCTATGACCCGATGCCGGACTACGAGGAGCCGAAGGTCAGTCAGCGCGCGCAGCCCTCCCTCGCGGCGCGCTTTCCCCTCATCCTGACCTGCACCAAGGACACGCTCTACTGCGAGAGCCAGCACAGGGGACTGCCGAGCCTGCGCCGGCGCGCGATGGACCCCCAGGTGGACCTGCATCCGACGGCAGCGGTCGCACGCGGCATAGACGAAGGTGATTGGGTGCAGATCGTCACGCCGAACGGTCAGGCGCGCGCCCGCGCGCGCTTCGACGATGCGCTTGCGCGTGATGTTGTCTGCGGTCAGCACGGGTGGTGGCAAGCCTGCGCGGAACTCGAAGCCCCGGCCTATCCCGCGACAGGCCCGCAGACGGCCAACTTCAATCTGTTGATCAGCCACGACGATGTGGACGAGGTGAGCGGGTCGGTCCCCCTGCGGGCCTATGTCTGCGACGTGGTTCCGGACGCAGTGGCGGGGTAAGCCGGGCATGGACCGGGGGTACGACCTTCGGGCGCTCATTCCCCTCGATTCTCCGATCCGCAAGCTCTGCAACGGCGTTGCCTGTGAACAGAAGTGTCCCTCTGCCAGAGATGCTGGACGCGCATAAATCCCTGCACGCTGGCGCAGATTGTCTTGGCAAAGCCGTTCATCGCAACCTAGCATCTCGCCCACGTCATCGAGGGTGCAAGCAAATGGCAAGACGCGGGAAGCACCGGGTTTCGCAGAGCGCCTGTTCAAGCCAGATCCAGTTGGCGCGGGGCGGGCGTTTTCGTCCGCTTCTGGAGGCGGAGGTTCGCCAGGTAACTGACACCGCATTCCGGATCCTCGAGATGATCGGGATGGCAGGTCTTCCGCTCCCGATCGCGCAGGCTCTGCGCGAGACGGGAGCGGTGATCCGCACAGACGGGCGTGTGTGCTTCGCGAGATCCATGGTCGAGGATGCGATCGCGCGCGCGCCAAATTCTATCGACCTGCCTGGGTTCCTGCCCGACCGTGGGATCTCGGTTGGCGGGGGACATGTGCATATCGGCACGGGCGGCGCTGCGGTGCAGGTTCTGGAGGCCGAGACGCTTGGGTTTCACGACGCCAAGCTGGCCGATCTGTTGTGCATGATGCGCGTCCTCGATCGCTGCGCAAACATTCACTACGGGGTCCGGCCTCTGGTTGCGCGCGATGTGCCCGACCCTCTGGAGCTGGACGTGAACACGGCCTTCGCCTGTCTGAAGGGCACCTCCAAACCCATAGGCGTCAGCTTTCAGTCGGCCGCCAATCTGGATGTCGTGGTCGATCTGTTCGACTGTGCGCTCGGGCAGCCGGGCGGATTTCGGCGCCAGCCCTTCTGTCTTGGCGTGATCGTGCATGTCGTGCCGCCATTGCGGTATGCACCAGAAGGTGTCGAAACGCTCGAGGCGTGTGTCCGGGCAGGGATGGTGCCGCAGATTTGCTCTGCCGGGCAGGCGGGTGCAACCAGTCCGGTCACCCTCGCGGGCGCCCTGGCCCAGGGCCTTGCTGAGTGTCTGGCGGGATTGATGCTGGTCGATCACTTCAGAGCAGGGGCTCCGTGCATCTATGCGTTCATGCCGTTCGTTTCGGATTTGAGGACGGGGGCGATGACCGGTGGCGGGGGGGAAAGTGCCGTGGCCAATGCGGCGGCAGCACAGCTTCTGGCGCATCTGTCGTTGCCCTCGACCGTGTCGGCGGGGATGACGGACGCAAAGACCGCAGACGCACAAGCGGGCTACGAGAAGGGGCACACGATTGCGCTGTCCGCACATGCAGGCGCCGACATGATCAACCTCTCCGTAGGTATGCTCGGGTCGATCATGGTGGCGTCGCCCGAGGCAATGGTGATCGACGACGACATGTGCGGTGCGATCCTCCGCGCGGTCCGTGGTATCGAGGTGAGCAGCGATACCTTGGACATCGAGAGCATCGAGCGCGTGGTGACCGGAGACGGTCACTACCTGGGTGAGGCGGAGACCCTTGCCAGAATGAAGTCCGACTATGTCTATCCCGAGCTTGCGGATCGTCGGAGCGTCGGGGCGTGGCAGGACGCCGGGTGCCCCTCGATCTGGGACCGCGCGCGGGGACGCGTGCGCGAGATCCTCGACGACCCGCCCACGCACCTGACACGCGAGGCGGAAAACCGGATCCGCCAGTCGTTTCCCGTTCGACCAGGTCACTGAGGAGCTGACATGCACGTCTTTCGCTCGATGATCATTGATGCGCCGCTCGCTGATGTTTGGAGTGCGGTGCGAGGCTTTGACGGCGTGGTTGCCTGGAACCCGGCCGTCACGGGCGCACGGATGGAAACAGGTCTGCCAACATCCGTGGGCGCAGTCCGCCATCTCGATATCGCGGACGGGACGGTGTTCCGAGAGACGTTGCTCGCGCATTCTGATGCCGAGCACTTCTACACCTACGACATCCTCGAAAGCCCGCTGCCCGTGGTCGGATATGTCTCGACCCACCGGTTCGTCGCGATCACGCACACGCACCAGACGCTCGGCATCTGGGAGAGCTGGTTCGAATGCGACGAGGCTGTCGCAGATGAAATGGACAGAGTGATCGGCGACGCGATCTACATTGGTGGCATGATCGGTCTGAACGATTTTCTGAAGGAGGGCTGAGATGGCCGACACGCTGGCGCCTCGTGCCGTTGTCGGGGTGATGACCCCGGCCATGAACACCGTCGTGCAGCCCGAGCTGGAGCTGCTCAGGCCAGCGGGCGTCACCAACCAGATGCAGCGCTTTCGGCTCGGTGGTGATGCGGTGTCCGATGACCTGGATGCGGAAGCCGCAAAGCTTATGGATTGCGCCCCGAAGGCCATCGCCATCGGACTGACGACGGATGCCGGGCCTGGCGGACCTGCCAAGCTCACTGCCCGCTGCGAGCAGCTCGCGGCGCAAACAGGTGTGCCTGTTCTCGGTGCTTCTGCGGCCGACTATGCGGGTCTGCGGACCCTCGGTGCGCAACGTGTGGCGGTTGTCACGCCTTTCACCGCAAAGACGGACGAGATCGTGAAAGCGAACACGGAAGATGCCGGTTTCGATGTGGTCGCAATCAAGGGCACGGAAGCGCCATCTCTGCCCGCAATCTGCGAGACGCCGCTGGCCGACATTCATCGTGTGTTTCGCGATGTGGCCGAGTCGGACTGCGATGCCATTCTTCAAGTCGGTACGGCGCTGCCGGTCGTCGCGATGATCGACGATCTGGAATCTGAACTCGGCAAGCCGATCGTCGCCTGCAACGCGGCCGTCTACTGGCAGACATTGAGGGCAATCGGGATCACCGATCCGATCCCAGGATTTGGCCGCCTGCTGGCCGCGCACTGAATGCGCGAGCACGCCGAGGTTGTGATCATCGGTGGCGGTGCGGTTGGCGCTGCCATCCTTTGGCATCTTGCCGAGGCAGGGATCACTGACACCCTCCTGGTCGAGAAAGCCGAACTGACCGCGGGCTCGACCTGGCATGCCGCGGGAAACATCCCGACCTATGCCAATTCCTGGCTCGGGATGCGCGCGGGCAACTATGCGTGGGCGCTCTACAAGGAGCTGGCGGCGCATCCTGACGCGCCGATCACCTATCGCCACACGGGAGCGATCTGGCCGGCGCATACGCCCGAACGAATGGAGCTGTTTCATCATCTGTCGGGCGTCGCGCGCTCAGCGGGGTTCGAGCTCGAGATGCTCACACCGCAGGACATCGAGCTGATGCATCCCCACTGGCAGAGCGACGAGACGGTGCTGGGCGGGATCTACGACCGATACGAGGGTGACATCGATCCCAGTCAGCTCACCCAGGCCCTGGCGCACCATGCCCGGGTGAAGGGTGCAGAGGTCGCCCGTCACACCCGCGTGACGGCCCTGTCGCAGCGGCCCTCAGGTGAGTGGGAGGTCACAACCACGGGCGGAAAGATCACCGCAGGTGTCGTGGTCAACGCGGCCGGATCGAGTGGTGGCACGATCGCGGCGATGGCAGGTCTGCATGCGCCCGTTGCAACGCTCATGCATCAGTACATGGTGACCGATACAGTGCGGGCACTGGCGGATGACGAGCGTGTCTTCCCCCTGATCCGCGACCCGGAGCTGCGCTTCTATCTGCGCCGCGAGCGGGATGCCTTTCTGCTCGGGTCCTATGCACATGAGGGACGGGCGGTTTGGCAGGACGGGATCCCCGCGGACTTCGATCATCAGTTGTTCCCTGATGACGTCGAGAGCATGATGACGGTCTTCGAGGCAGCTCTGCCTCACATTCCGGTCCTCGCCGAGGCCGGTGCCCGGCGGTTCGTCAACGGGCCGATTCCCTACGCTCCGGATGCGCTCCCCTTGGTTGGACCTGCTGCAGGGGCGCGCAATTTCTACCATGCGACGGGCGTTCAGATCGGGATCACTCATTCCGCGGCGATCGGCAAGGCGATGGCCGAATGGTTGACCGAGGGCGAAACGGAATGGGACCTGTCCGCCTGGGACCCGCGCCGTTTTGGCGCGTGGGCCACGCCGGACTATGCGCGTGCCCGCGCGGCCGAGCACTATGGATTGCAGTACGCGATACCGTATCCGCATCGGCTGATGACGGCTGGCCGGCCTGTGCAGCGGACACCGCTCTACGAGACGTTGACGGGCAAGGGGGCCGTCATGGGGCAGATCGGTGGCTGGGAGCGTGCGATGTGGTTCCGGCGCGGCAGGGCGCAAGGTTCGGGTGCGCTCAGCTTTCACGACGAGGCTTGGCGGCGCGCCGTCCACGCTGAGTGTGAGGCCGTGCGTGACGGTGTTGGCGTCATGGACCATGGCGGATTTGCGAAATGTGTGATCGAAGGCCCGGACGCCGCGAGCTTCCTCGACAGGGCGTTCTGCGGCGCACTGCCTGCGGTCGGGCGTGTGCGGTTGTCATATCTTCTGACACCGAATGGTCGCGTCTGGTCCGAGGCGACGATTGCGCGCCTCGCAGATGATCGGTTCCTGCTGTGCGGGCCGACCGTGGCGGCCGACCGGGACCATGACTGGCTGTTGGCTCAGCTGCCACCGGCAGGCGTGAGACTGGAGAAGGGCTACCGGCACGATGGGGCACTGTTGGTTATGGGCCCCGGATCCCGCGACCTGCTGATCACACTGTCGGACGACGATCTGTCGACGGGGGAGGCACCTTGGATGAGCGTGACCGAACTGGTGATCGGCGGCGTCTCTGCAACAGCACTCCGCGTGAGCTATGTGGGCGAGTTGGGTTGGGAGCTGCACGTCGCGTCAGACGATCTTCAGCAATTGTACAGTGCTGTGATGGCGGCCGGGGCAGTGCATGGTGTCTGCGACTTCGGCTCATATGCGCTCAATTCCATGCGCATCGAGAAGGGGTATCATGGGTGGGGCAGCGACTTCGGGACTGACTACACACTCTATGATGCGGGCCTCGAGAAATTCGCCAGACTGGACAAGGGGCCGTTCACCGGCAGGGATGCTCTGGAGGCGCAGTCCGCTGCGACACCGGAATGGCAGTTCATCGGGCTGGAGGTGCTCGACCCGGGACCTGATCCGCTGCCGTCTGACCCCATCCTGCGCGACGATGAGCTGATCGGATATGTGACGTCCGCGGCCCAGGGCTTTCGCACCGGCAAGCTTCTCGTGCTGGGGTACGTGCGGCACGGTTCGCTGGGCATGGGGGCGGAGTGTGGCGTTCTGTCATTCGGACAGTGCCGCAAGGCCGTGCGTCATCCTCCCAAGGTCTACGACCCGGACGATGACAAGCTTCGCGGGTAAGGCGTGCGGTCCGGTCCTAATCGCCCGTCTTCAGGATCTCACGGTAAATCGCGGAGAAGTCGAGATCTCCGCCTCCTGCGTTCGAGAATGCTGTGAACCGGCGAGCGGCTTCGGCCCCGAACGGTGTCTCCTGCCCGCATGCTGTTGCCGCTGCCTGCGCCAGCCGGAGATCCTTGGCCATCAGCCGGGCCGCGAAGCCGGGCGCATATCCGTTCGATGCGGGCGCATTCGCGGCGGGACCCGGAACCGGACACCGGTTTTCCAGTATCCAGCTCTGGGCGGCGGCGCCCTGACACAGTGAAAAGAACTGCTCGGCCCGCAGCTCCAACCCTTCGGCAAGGGCGAACGCCTCGCACACACCCAACGCAGTGATGCCGCAGATCATGTTGTGGCAGGCCTTCGCCGCCTGTCCTGTTCCGCAGGCGCCGAAGTGGGTGATCTTTGATCCCATCGCATCGAGCAGAGGTCGGGCGCGGGCGAACGTGTCTTCACTGCCGCCGACCATGAAACTCAGCGCACCGGCCTCGGCTCCTTCCGGCCCGCCGGACACGGGCGCGTCCAGCATGCTGAGGCCGATTCCTGCGGCCTCGTCGGCGAGGGTGCGGGTCGTCTCGATGTCAATCGTCGAGCAATCGATCAGCAGAGTGCCCGGTGACACCAAGCGAAACACACTCTCTCGATACACCTGCGCCACATGGGTTCCTTCGGGCAGCATGGAGATCACCGCTTTCGCCGATCCCAGAGCATCGTCGATGGTGTGGGCAGCGCCTTCGAACCGGAGGCGCGCGGTCTCGGACACATCCCAGCCCGCAACATCAAACTTTGCGGCGAGACGATGTGCCATTGGCAGCCCCATGGTGCCGAGACCGATGAAACCGATTCTCACGATGTCCCCCCATCAGAAACAGCCGCCGCGGTGCAGGCATGCGCGAACATCGACTGTAGCGGGGTTTCCGATTGGTGCGCAATTCAGGATGCGCTCTGGCATCTGCCTGCACAATCGGCTGGACAGGCGCGCGCATTCGGCGTTTCTGCAGACGGGCCCCGACGGAGAACCAGATGTCAGCCGATATCCAACCGACCTACATTGCACTCGCCGAACGGCTGGCGCGGCTGGCTGGCGAGGTTCTTGCCGGTCAGCGTGCATCAGGCTTCGAAGCAAAGGACGATGGCAGTCCTGTCACCAACTTCGACCGTGCCGTGGAGGCGGCACTGCGGGCAGAGATCAAGCGGGCTCAGCCCGAACACGGCATCATTGGGGAAGAGTACGGCCCCGAGAATGCCGACCGCGAGTGGGTCTGGATTCTCGATCCGATCGATGGCACGCGCCAGTTCTCGGCAGGCTTGCCGAACTTTGGCACGCTGATCGCGCTGTGCCGGCATCAGCGTCCGGTTGTCGGTGTGATCGCACAACCTTGGATGGGGTTCCTGTGTGTCGGAGTGGCGGGCGTCGGGACCAGGCTGAACGGTCAAACCGTGCGCACGACGGATGCCGGCGATCCGGGAGCGGTGATCGCGTGTCTTTCGGATCCGGATTCCTTCGACGCAGCCACCCGCCCCGGCTACCGAGCCATCCAAGAGGCGAGCCTCTGGAACGTCTATGACGGAGGGTGTCTGGGTTATGCAGCCTTGGCTGAAGGACGGATCGGCATTGCGCTGAATGCACCCAATCTCGAGCCCTTTGACATCGCAGCTCTGATCCCGGTGATCGAAGGGGCCGGGGGGGCAATTTCGGATTGGCGTGGTGGCGGTCTCGATGCGACCTCGGCCGGGGCTATCGTGGCAACGGCCAACCCGGCGCTGCATGAGGCGGTGCTCACGATCCTCGAAAGCGCGAGAGGGCCCTAGTCCCCTGCTCTGCGTCTGTGCAGGGGCCCGGCTCCCGCGGCGGTCCTGGTCAGCACATGTCCGACAAGTTGCAGGAGGGTGACGGGATTGTCCGATTTGGCTGCCAACAACCGTCACAAATTCTTCGCTTAACCGTCGCGTTGAGATTGGAGCTACGCTGTAGGCGCCTTGATGGGCGATCAGCCCACGCATACACACGGGGAGAGTACAAATGCGCACCATTCTGGCAATCGCTGCTGCTGCGATGCTGTCTGCCACAGCCGTCTCTGCGGAGACCCTGAAGGTCGGCACCGAGTGCACCTACCATCCGTTCAACTACCGTACCGATGACGGCAAGCTGACCGGCTATGACGTCGACGTCGCGAACGAAGTGGGCACGCGCATCGGCGCAGAAATCGAATTCGTCTGCCAGGAATGGAAAGGCATGATCCCGGCGCTGCTGGCTGGGAAGTTCGACCTGATTGTCGCATCGATGTCGATCACCGAGAAGCGCCTCGAGCAGATCGACTTCTCGGCTCCCTACCGCGTCTCCATCGGTCAGTTTGTCGGAAAGCCCGATCTCGCGCTTTTCAAGGGTGACGCTGTCAATCCTGAGGGATTCGAGGGGATCAAGATCGGTCTCGAGCGCGCAACCACCTACGAAGAGTGGATCAAGGCGAAGGTGCCGGCGGCCGACGTCGCCTACTACGACAACAACGAAGCGATGTATCTTGATCTGGCGGCCGGTCGGGTGGATGCCATCATGACGAACCCGATGAAGGCCTATCTCGCGTTCCTGTCCAAGGAGGGCAACGACAAGTTCGCCGTCCTCGGCCCGCAGATCGAGGAACAGGAGTACTTCGGCATCGGTGTCGGCATCGGCCTGCGCCAGGACCAGGCCGAGCTCAAGGGCCGTTTGAACGATGCGCTGAAGGGCATGACCGAGGACGGCACGCTGGCCGAGTTTGGCCTGCGCTACTTCCCCTTCACGATCCATCCGCAGGAGTGGAAGGGCACCAACTGAGCCCGCTTGCGGTGATGGCGCCCGGACACCCGGGCGCCTGTTCCCATGTCTGACATCGTCGGCTGGCTCGACGAGTATGCCTGGGGCGCGTGGGTCATCCTGCGCGTGTTTTGCGTTGCTGCTGTACTGACCGTTGTCTTCGGCGTGATCGGTGCCGCCGCACGCCTAGCGGGCGGGTGGCCATCGAGGATCGCAGGGGCTTACGTCACGTTCTTTCGCGGAACGCCAGAGCTCCTGATCCTGCTGCTCTTCTATTTCGGCAGCGCGGTGACGCTGACCGCGATCGCCCGCTGGCTTGATCCAGGCGCGGGCTTCGTCGACATACCACCCTTCTGGGCGGGCTCGCTCGCGCTCGCGTTGATTGCGGGCGCTTACGCCACCGAAAGTTTCCGCGGCGCCTTCCTCGGCGTTGACCCCGGACAGCTCGATGCGGCCCGTGCGCTTGGGCTCAGACCATGGGCGGTTCTGATTTTCGTCCGTCTGCCTCAGGCATGGCGGATCGCGCTGCCAAGCTTCGGCAACCACCTGGTCAGTCTGATGAAGGACACGGCGCTGGTTTCGGTGATCGGGCTGAACGAGATCATGTTCACGGCCAAGATGGCGACTTCGGTCACGCAGGCACCGTTCACGATGTTCGCCGTCGTTGCCGTGATCTATCTGGCATTTACCACAGCATTGACCGCAGGAGTGGACTTTCTGGAGCGCCGCGCCAACCGGCATCTCGTGCGGTGAGCTTCGATGTCGCCCTCATCTTCGAGACGGTCCCTCTGCTGATCGAGGGCCTCTGGCTCACATTGCTCCTGCTGGCTGCGTCCCTGTTTGGCGGCGCTCTGCTGGCCGGCCCCGTGACCTGGTTGCTGTTGCAGCCGCGACAGGCTGTCAACGCGCCGGCGCGGGTCTATGTCTGGATGTTCCGAGGCACGCCCGCGCTGGTGCAGCTGTTCGTCATCTACTACGGCCTCGCGCAGTTTGAGTGGCTTCGAGAGACGGCTGCTTGGACGGTCTTGCGCGAGCCGTTCTGGTGCTGCGTGCTTGCGTTCTCGCTGAACTCGGGCGCCTACACCGCTGAGATTCTCCGCGGCGCGATCAACGGTGTCGATGCGGGTCAGCGAGAGGCTGCCCGCGCGCTGGGCCTGAGGCCGTCACAGGTGTTTCGTCGCGTGACATGGCCACAGGCGATCCGTCTCGCCTTGCCGCCTTACTCAAACGAGGTGGTCGGCATGCTCAAAACCACCGCTCTGGCCAGCACCGTTACCCTGGCTGAAGTCACCGGTATCGCCGAGACCATCGCGGCTCAGACATTCGCGCCCTACGAGGTCTTTCTCGCAGCCGCAGTGATTTACCTCGTACTGGCCTGGTTGTGCGAACGGCTGCTGCGTTGGCAAGAGCGGAGAGTGTCCTGGCCCGGATGAGATTGTTCCCCGCGGTGACAGTGCGCCCACAGGCAATCGACTGCTTGCCCTGTCAGACGCCAAACGGAGAGCATGGCCTGCATCGACACCCAACTGTTTCGGATCCGCCCGAACCTTGTCATTCTCTGAGAAACGTGGGCGCGATGGCATCTGATGCAGAGGGGGAACCATGATCGAGAAAGACAACGTGTACCGGGCGCCTCTCACCTTCATGGGCCTGCCTTCAAGAACCGATGCCTCGGGGGCTGGCGCTGCGATTCTAGGGTGCCCGTTCGATTGCGGAACCCATCCGTTTCGCGTCGGGGCGCGACAGGGGCCGCAGGCCATTCGCGAACAATCCGGTCTTGTGCGCCGGTACCACCCGGAGCGGGGCGACACGGACGTGCTTGAAGCGCTGGGCGCGATCGATGCGGGCGATGTGGCGCTTGTGCCATCGCGGGCCGAGGAAGCGTTCGACGCCATCGAGTATGCGGCCCACGCGCTGGTTGCGGCAGGTGCCGCTGTCGTCGGGTTTGGCGGAGACGGCAGTATCTCGCTGCCACTGCTCCGGGCCACGTCGCGCGAGTATCCGGATCTCGCGGTGCTTCATATCGACAGCCACACGGACGCCTACGGCATCGACCCAGTCCACCGCTACGATGCCGCAACCCAGTTCACCCATGCCGCCCTCGAACAGCGGGTGAGCCCCGGCGCGTCCTGGCATCTTGGACTGCGCGGCACCACCATGATTGCCGGCGTTCACGAACACACCCGGGCACTTGGCTACAACACCATGACGATGGGCGAATTCCAGCAGCGCGGCCCGGCCGACGCGCTGGCCGAGGTGCGCGAGAGCCTGCAAGGCCGGCCGGTCTATCTCTCATGGGACATGGATGTGTTCGACCCGTCCTGTGCGCCTGGTGTCTGCACGCCCGTGTGGGGCGGCTTCTCGGCGCGGGAAGGGCTTGAGCTTCTGCATGCGCTCGAGGGGCTGGACATCGTCGGTGCGGATGTCAACACCGTCAGCCCGCCACAGGACGTGCAGGGCATGACCGCGTTCCTCGCCGCCGCAGTGACCTACGAAATCATGCTCCTCATCTGGCGCGCGCGTGGCGCCCCGCAATGAGCCGGACGCGCTGGAGCACCCTCGTCTTCGTCGAAGCGGGCTCGACCCGACGCGAATGGTTTTGTGCGTTGCGCCTCTGTACGTGATCGGCTCGGCGTCGTGAGGTCCGCGCCTCAACGCCTATGCAGGGCCCGCTCAGTGCGACAGGATCTGGCTCAGGAACAGTTTCGTTCGCGGACTTTCAGGCGCTGTGAAAAACCGCTCTGGCGGCGCGCGCTCGATGATGCTGCCCTCGTCCATGAAGATCATCGTGTCCGCGACGGTACGCGCGAAGCCCATTTCGTGGGTGACGCAGATCATGGTCATTCCCGAGCCCGCGAGGTCGATCATCACGTCGAGCACTTCCTTGATCATCTCGGGATCGAGAGCCGAAGTCGGCTCGTCGAACAGCATGATCTTCGGAGCCAGGCAGAGGGAGCGGGCGATGGCCACACGCTGCTGCTGGCCACCCGACAGCTGCGAGGGATACTTGTCCGCCTGTTCCGGAATGCGCACCTTTTCAAGGAAGGACGCGGCCAGTTCGTTGGCTTCGGCACGGGGCATCCCGCGAGACTTCATCGGACCCAGTGTGCAGTTCTGCAGAACCGTGAGATGCGGGAAGAGGTTGAACTGCTGAAACACCATGCCGATGTCGCGACCCTTGTCGGGGGCGTCATCCATCAGAACGCCATCCACGATGATTTCACCCGCCTCGTGATGCTCGAGCCGGTTGATGCAACGGATCAGCGTGGACTTCCCGGAGCCCGACGGGCCGCAAATGACGACCCGCTCGCCCCGGGTGATCTCCAGATCGATGCTGCGCAGGGCGTGGTAGTCGCCGAACCACTTCTCGACGCTGCGCATCTCGATGATCGTTTCATTGCTTTTCGTCATCGTCCGCCAACATTCATCGCAGATGTCGCCCCATGCGCTTTTCGAGCCAGCCAAACGTGAGTGCACACGCATAGCACACGACGAAGTACATCAGCCCCACGAACAGCCAGACCTCGAAGAACCTCTGCTCGGATATGGCGATCTCCATCGCCAGAAACGACAGCTCCTGAATCGAGATGAGCGCGACGAGCGAGCTGTCCTTGATCAGCGTGATGAACTGTCCGGCGAGCGGAGGCACGACGCGCTGTATCGCCTGCGGAAGCACGACGTAGCGCAACACCGCGACGTGGCTCAATCCGACGCTGTGGCCGGCTTCATACTGACCCTTGGGGATGGACTGAATGCCCGCACGGACGATTTCGGCGATGTAGGCCGCCGACATCATGGCAAGACTGATCAGGCCGGAGAGGAAATTCTCGATCAGGTTGACCGGTCCGAACAGCACTTCGACGACGCCTTGGCCGGAAGGGCCGAGCGCCTCGACCCCATCGCGCACGCCAAGAACCGGGATGATCTGGCTGGAGATGAAGAAGTAGAACAGGAACAGAAACGGCACCGGCGGGATGTTGCGGATGAATTCGACGTAGGCCCAGCCGATCAGGCGCGGCAGGAGCCGTTTGCTGGTGCGGGCGATGCCGAGGAGGACGCCCAGTATCGAGGCAAGCACCAGCGCCCAGATTGAAATCCGGACGGTCGTGATCAATCCCTTGATCAGAAGATTGGGCACGATCTGCCCGGTCTCCTCGTCCCAGCGGAACAGATAGCCCGGAATCACCGACCAGTCCCATGAGTAGACCAGCACCGACTCGACCCTGTAGCCGACATAGGCCAAGGCAGCCAGAACGGTGGCCAGGACCACGACGTCGAGCCAATGAAACCTGAGTTTGGCAGAGCCCGGTTTCATCTCAGCCCCGCGCACTGACACGACGCTCGAGCAGCCCGACCAGGGCCGAGAGGGACATGGTGATCACGAGATACATCGCACCCACCACGAACCAGATCTCGAAGCTCATGAAGGTGTCGCCGATCAGATTGCGTGCCTCGGTCGTCAATTCGAACACAGCGACAAAACTGAGGATCGCCGAGTGCTTGATCAGGTTGACGAGGATGCCCGTGAGCGGCGGCAGCATGAGGGGAACCGCCTGCGGCAGGATGATGTACCGGTACGCGGCAGCGCGGCCGAGGCCTATGGTGCGCGCGGCCTCCCATTGCCCCCGCGGGACTGCATTGATGCCGGCGCGGATGATCTCGGAGGCGAAGGAGCCCTCGAAGAATGCGAGGCACAGAATGCCCGTCCAGAGCGGATTGTTGATGCCGAGGATGGGCTGCAGCACGAAGTAGAAGATCGACACCTGTACCAGAAGGGGGGTGTTGCGGATCGTCTCGAGATAGACGCGCGCAAGGATCCGTCCCGAGAGTGAATCCGACAGCCGCAGGATCGCGGTGACCAGACCGATCGCCAGGGTGAGGACCAATCCCCAGCCGGCGATGTAGAGCGTGACCTGCAGCCCCCAGACCAGCGGGCCCCAGATGATCTCGCCATCGATCTCGCGATAGAAGAATTGCGGGACACGGTACCACTGCCAGCGATAGTCCATCGCCGCCGCCCCGCGCCAGGCCAGCCAGAACAGCAGGCCCGCGAGCACCAGGAACTGCAGGATCTCAACCGATGGCGCACGCCACCAGGGGCGCTGCTGCACCGCCCGAGATGGGGGGCGCCGGGTCACGCTGCCGGAACCGACGCTTCAGCGCGTCAGTTCACCTGATCCTTCCAATCGCGGCCCTTGAACCACTTGTCGTGGGTCGCCTCCAGCCAGCCGTCCAGCGTGCGGTACTGGATCCAGTTGTCGAAGAAATTCAACGCGTCGGGATCGCCTTTGCGCACGGCAAAGGCGGATGCGGACGGATCGAACGGGCCGCGGCCAAAGGGATGGTAGAGCACATCGGGATTGTCGATCACATAGTGGGTCGGCTTCGGCTCAGACGTCAGGAACGCATGTGCATTGCCGTTCAGCACGTCCTGAAGGGCCTGTGCGTCATCGTCGAACTGGCGCACGCGGGCCTTCGGGAACAACCGTGCAGCGGTCTCGCCCGGTGCGGTGCCGCGCTTGATGGTCAGTGTCACCTTGGGATCATTCCAGTCTTCCATGGTCTTGAGGCCATCCTTCTCGGCCAGCGCGGTGTTCGCGGCCATGCCCACCGTAAGATAGGCATAGGGCTTGGAGAAGTTCACGGTGAGGTTCCGCGATGGCTTGTGCACCATTCCGGTGATGATCACGTCGAACTTCTTCGCAAGCAGTGCCGGGATGATGCCATCAAAGGCTGTCGGCACGAATTCGACCTCGACGCCCATATCCGTCGCGAGCTGGTTGGCCACATCGATCTCGAACCCGATGAGATTGCCCTCCTTGTCTCGCATCGCCCAGGGAACGAAGGTTGAGAGGCCGACAACGATCTTGCCGCGCTGGAGAATGTCATCGATGACGCTTTGCGCCTTCGCCGCGCCGCCCGAACCGGCAGCCATGGCAACGGCAAGAAGTCCCGCCGCCAGTGTGTTCCAGAATTTCATAGATCGTACCCTCATGATTGTCGCGCACGACACGCCCGTGACTGCAGCCTGGCGCGAACTCCCCGCGGCCCGTTGGCCATGATCGACTATAGATGGCGCGGCCATTGCCGCAAGCCTGCGACGAATGCCGGCCAGAGGAAGGTCGATTTTTGTGGAGAAGGGCAGGGACGCTGTGCTTACCTTTGCAGCAACTGCCCAACACAGGATCATCATGCGCAAAACTGTTTCTAGCGGTCGGCCGTGGGAGGCGAAAGCGGGCTACTCCCGAGCCGTGCGAGTAGGCCCGCATGTTGAAATCGGGCTCACGTCGCCCAGTGCGCCGGATGGCACGATTCTGCATGCCGGGGATGTCTACGCTCAGACCCGCCTGTCACTCGAGATCATCGGCGCCGCACTTTCAGAGGTTGGGGCGTCGTTCGACGACGTGGTCAAGACAAACATCATGATGCTGGACACGACCAAATGGGCAGATGCCGGTCGGGCGCACGCTGAGTTCTTGGGGGACACCGCGCCGGCCCTCTCTTTCGTCGGCGTGAGCGGCTTCTTCGATCCGCTGATCGAAGTCGAGGTCGAGGTCACCGCCTATGTCGAGGACTGACCGGATGGCCGGGAGCCTCTCGCGATGAGCGCTTGGATCAGGATGATCGCGGACGCCGACGCCGATGCCGATCTGTCGAGCGCGCTCAGCACGGCCCGCACACCGCACGGCACTGTCGACAATGTTCTGCGCGTTCACTCACTGCGGCCAAACTCGATGCGCGGGCATATGATGCTCTACAAGGCAGCACTGCATGATCCGGCCAACACGTTGCCCACATGGCTGCAGGAGACGATCGCGTCCTACGTGTCGCTTCTCAATGATTGCGACTACTCGCTGGCCAATCACTGGGCCAATGCCCGCCACCTGATCGGCGATGATGCCAGAGCCGACGCGATCTGGGCCGCGCTACAGGCCCGCGCGCCGGAGGATGTGTTCGAGGGTGCCGAACTCGAGCTGATGGTCTATGCGGCGAAACTCACGCTAGAGCCAAGCGGAATGATCGAGGCCGATGTGGTTAAACTCCGCGAGGCAGGGCTGGATGACGGGCAAATTCTCGAAGCCAACCAGATCATCGGCTACTTCAACTATGTGAACCGCTGCCTCAATGGCCTTGGCGTGACGACCGAAGGCGATATTGTCGGGTACTACACGAAATCGGACGATTGAGCCCATAGGATACCCATCATGGCTTACGCACAGGCCCGACGGACCGATGCGGGACAAATTCCGGTGGTCGATGTTGCGGGACTTCGGGATCGCAGCGATCCGCTGGGTGTGGCGCGGGCCCTGCACGCCGCCAGCACGGGGCTCGGATTTATCTACATCTCGGGGCACGGCATTCCTGACGGCGTGATCGACGATGCGCGCCGCGCCGCTCTCGAGTTCTTTCGCAGCCCTGCCGCCGTAAAGAAGAAAGTGAGTGTCTCTGCGCGCCACCGCGGCTGGATTGCGATGGGCGGGGCCAAGATGGACGATGATGCCAAGGCCGATTTGAAGGAAAGTTTCATCTGGGGCTGGCAGAACGAGACGGGTGCCACGGTCGAGGATCATCCCCTGCGCGGCGCAAATCGCTGGCCGGACGGGCAACCGGGTTTTCAAGCTGCCGCAATGGCATACTTCGAGGTGGCGCAGGACGTTGCCCACACACTGATGCGCGGCTTCGCCCTGGGGCTGGGGCTTGACGAACAGTTCTTCCTGAAAAGTGCGCAACGTCCGCTCAGCCGTGCGTCTTTCGTCTACTATCCGTCCCAGCCAGAGGACGCCGGAGCTGACCAGTTCGGCGTCGGGCCGCACACGGATTTTGGCGTGCTCACGGTCTTGGCACAGGATGACGTGGGTGGCTTGCAGGTGCAGGACGTCTCCGGTGAATGGATCCAGGCCCCGCCCATTCCCGGCACTCTGATCGTCAACGTCGCCGATCTGCTGGCTCGATGGACGGGCAACGCCTACAAGTCGACCCCGCACCGGGTGGTGAACAGCTCGGGACGCGAGAGACTTTCGCTCGTGCTGGCATATGACCCCGACCCGGAGACAATAATTGATGCACGTGACGTTCTGGGGGCCGATCATCTCGCGACCGAGCCTCCGGTCACCTGCGGCGACTACCTGATCCAACGCTTCGAGCGCGCTTTCGCCTACCGAAAGCCTTGATGCGGAGCTGGCCGCACTGGCCTGAAGCTCCGAGCGATCGCAAGGCTCAATCCGCCGGAATGTCGGGATCGGCGATCAGGGGTTTGCCGGCGTCGCGTTCGATGATCTTGTCGAGCACGCCACGGTCCAGGATGCCGAAGGGACGCGCGGCCCGCGGCATGCCTGTAGAGAACGGTATGAAGCGCTCTTGTGCAACGGTATTGAGGCGGCGCAACTCTGCGATCGGGTCCTCGTGGTCATCAACGCGCATGTCGAGCCGCGGGAACACCTCAGGGCCTTGGATGCGGAGGGCGATGGACTGCTTGCCGCGCTTGTCGCCACCGGCATCCTCACCGGCCTGCATCGCTGCGATCAACCGCTCGACTATCGGCAGATCCGTGCGCTCCTGCCAGCAGCTCAATGTATCGCTCACCACACTCGCGCCAGCGAGCATGTTGCCAGCGACCGAAACGCCAGGGGCCGACACGTGCCCACACCAGTCGACACACGCCTCGCCGGTATGCGCCGCCGTATCGCCATGCCTGTCGATCAGATGGAACTGGCGCTGCGCTCTGCCCTGATCCATTGCGCAGAGCATCGCCGCAATGTGTGTTGGACGGTGGCCTTCGTTGAGCAGTCCGAGGGCGCGGTGACCCAACTCCGGGTTGGCAAGGGCCTGGCTCATGGCGGCTCCCTGCGGTCCGCCACTCCACGGGCAGACGGCGCCGACCGCGAAGAACCTCGAGGCCACCGCCATGCCAAAGAGGCCCTGCTCGGCATCAAGGGCCAGGATCGAGTAGGTCATTCGGGCCTCCTAGCGCGCTCCGGCGCTTTCGCGCACGTCCAGATGGTCACGCAAGGCATCGCCAAGGAAGTTGATCGAAAGAACCGTCAACATGATCGCAAGCCCCGGGTACACGCCCAGCCACCACGCACGGCTGATGAAGCTGCGGGCATCCGCGAGGATCAACCCCCATGTCGGCGTGTCCGCGCTGACGCCGAGCCCGAGGAAAGACAGGACGGCCTCCGCAAGGATCGCGTTCGATACGCTGACGGTCGCTAGCACGATGATCGGTGCCGCGATATTCGGCAGAATATGACGGATCATGATCAGCAGATCCGATGCCCCGTAGCTGAGCGCTGCCTGGACATACAGCTCCTGCTTGACCTGCATGGTCATCCCGCGGGCAACCCGCGCGAAGTCATCCAGATAGGCCAGCGTGATCGCAACGATGACGTTCAGCAAACCGGTGCCGAAGATCGCAACCAGATAGACGGCAATCAGAATGTTGGGAAACGCCCACTGGAGATCGATGTAGCGCATGATCACCGTATCGACCCACCCGCGATAGTAGCCCGCCAGAATCCCCAACCCCACCCCGAGGACAAGCGCGATTCCAACGGTTACCACCCCGACAAACAAGGAAATGCGGGCACCGTGTATGATGCGCGAGAGCAGATCGCGACCGAGATCGTCAACACCGAGCGGGTGTCCGGCCGAAGGCTCCTCCATCATCATGAAGTCCATGCCGTTCGGATCATGCGGTGCGATCCAAGGCGCGAAGACGGCAGCAAACGTCAGCAGGGCGAGACACACCGCACCGGCAAGAGCCCGCGGGTCGCGAACGACCACTTGCGCAAAAGACGGCCGCGCTCGAACGGCCCCGATCATCCGTGCACCCTGATCCGCGGATCAATTACCCCATAGAGAATGTCAACGAGCAGGTTCACGAAAACGAAGATGAACGATACGGCCAGGATCGCGCCCTGCACCACGGGGTAATCGCGGTTGAGAATGCCTTCGATCAACACGCGGCCCAGTCCCTTGATCGCGAACACCGTCTCAACCACCACGGCGGAGGCCATCAGCAGACCGAACGCGATCCCCACAACCGTGATGACCGGAATCAGCGCATTCGGAAGTGCGTGACGCATGATGACCGAACGAGGCTTCAGACCTTTCGCGTTGGCCACCCGGACGTACTCGGTCTTGAGCACCTCCAGCATGGATGAGCGGATCATGCGCGCAATCACGGCCGAGAACGCGGATCCGGCGGCGATCGCAGGCATGATCAGATGCTTGAACCACTCCCAAAGTCCTTCGGACATTGGCGCGTACCCGATTGCGGGCAGCCAGCCGAGATTGGCGGCGAACAGGATGATCAGGAGGATTCCGAGCCAAAAGTCGGGCATCGACAGACCGAGAAACGCGATGACCGTGACCCCATGATCCACCGGCCTGCCTCGCCTCAGCGCCGAGATGATCCCCGCGGGAACTGCGATGATCATCGCGACGAAGAACGCCAGGATCGCCAGAGAAAGAGTGCGCGGCGCGGCTTCGAGAAGGATCTGGCTGACCGGCACGCGAGAGCCATAGATCGACGCGCCCATATCCCCCTGCAGAAGCAGGCTGAACCAGTTCCAATACTGAACGATCAGGGGTCTATCGAGACCGAACTTGATGCGCAGTTCTTCGGCGGCCGTCGGATCCGCCTCGAACAGCATGGCCGCCAAGGGATCGCCAGGCAGGATGCGCAGCATGAAGAAAACAAGCGTTGCAACCGCCCACATGACAATAACAGCGCCAATAGTCCGACGAAGGATGTACGCCGTCATAAGCCGTGACCCCGATTCAATTGAGACGAGTACCTAAGGCGTGCTCGTCGCGGGCCACCCGGGCAGCGTCGCCGCCCGGGCGGTGCGTGATCAGCTCGAGACAGTGACGCGATCGAGATCGACCAGTCCGGGGATGCGGCTCTCGGCTGGGAAGTTGACCTCCTTGCGCCAGACCATCGCGTCGATCGGGTGATAGATGAAGACCGCTGCCACCTTGTTCGACGTGATGAGGTCTGCTTCCTGAACCAGGGCCTTGCGCGTCTCTGGATCCGCTGTTGCGGATTGCTTGTCGATCAGCTCGTCGACGACCGGATCCGAGAAATAGCCGAGAGGGTTCTTTGCCTTATCCCGCATCGTGCCATTGAACTTCGAGCTGGTCTGCATCCAGTCGACGAGCGCGTCGTCGGGGTCGAAATCTCCCCCGGAGCCGATCCGCTGCATGTCGAACTCCATGGCACGGAACTCGTCGAGCAGTACAGCGGGCTCCTTGGTCTCGACTTCGACTTCGATCCCGAGATTGCGCTTCAGGATGTTGGCCACGACGAGACTGTCCCGGCGATTTGAAGGCGTTCCGGCCAGTTTCAGCTTGGGAAAGCCTTCGCCACCCGGGAAACCGGCCTCGGCAAGAAGTTTCTGCGCCGCTTCCAGATCAAAGGTTTGCGCTGATTTTTCCGCAATGTCCTCATCGTAGTAGAAGCCCATCGCCGGGTTGACCGACCCGTACGCCGGTACGGCGCGTCCGAAATGCCCCTGCTTGATGTAGAGGTCCCGATCCATCGCCTTGGCGATCGCCATGCGCACCTTGAAGCCGGGCTCTGTGATCAGCTCTTCGACAGGCTTGGAGAAGTCCGACACCTTGAACGGATCGCGGTTCGGGTTGAGCCAGAGGCACTGGAAGCCCGGTCCGGGCACGATCGAGGTGGTCAGGTCGGGGTTCTGTTCGAACCGGTCGATCAGTTCAGGCGGAATCGGGTTGCCGCCGGAGATCTGGATGTCGCCAGCTTCGATCGCTGCTGCAAACGGTTCCGGGTCGAGGATCGGCGTGATGACCACCTTGTCCAGCTTCGGACGCTCGGGATCCCAGAAGTTTTCGTTGCGTTCCAGAGTGATCGATTGCCCCAGCTGGTGCTCGGTGACTTTGAACGGGCCCGTGCCGACCGGCATCAGACCGTATTGCGACGTGCCCATGCTCTCCAACGCACCGCGCGAGACGATGGTCATCGCGCGCCCGGAGGAACGCTCGAGGGTTTTCACCAGGAACGACGCCTGTGGTGCTGCGAGCGTGATCTTGACCTTGTGGTCGGACACTTTCTCGACCGAGGCGACGTTGTTGAGAACGCGGGAATGGATGGATTTCTCCGGGTCTTTCGAGCGTTCATAGGTGAACAACACGTCATCGGCGGTGAAAGCATCGCCATTGTGGAAGGTGACGCCTTCGCGCAGATTGAAGAGGTACTCCGTGCCCGCGTCATTCACTTCCCAATCGATCGCGAGATCGCCCTCTGCCACCAGCGACGGGTTGATGTGGGTCAGCCCGCTCAGAACGTTGGATGTGATCTGGAACAAAATCACTTGTGGGATTTGCGCTGGATCGAGCGTGCGAAACTCACCAGTGCCCGACCAGCCTGCCTCGAGCGTGCCGCCCGATGCCGCTCGTGCGGGCGTCACGGCCCCTGGCATGAGATGGGCCGCGGTCAAGGCGCCTGAAGCGGCGAGCAGACGCAAAACCGTGCGACGGCCCAGTTGCGGACCGGACAGTTCCGAACGCGTCAATCCGACCAGAGGGTCGGCCGGATCGAAGTCGTGCGCCTCATCCCATTGCGACTTCAGCCGCCTGAAATCATTCGAATTCCCGTGTTGCGTCATCTTGATACTCCTGTCTGTCGCGCCTTGAGTTCCCAAGGTCGTATGGTTCGTATTCTAGTTCGAGCTGTCGTCGACTTCAGGGTGTTTTGCCGCCATCAGCGGGTGCGGAGCATGTAAGCGAAACACGTCGAGCGCTGTGCGCTCGCCAATCAAAGCGTCGAAGTCGACACGCCCTTCTGACACCATGCCCCCGCCACTTTGCGATACCCGACCCTGGAACTCTGACGGCACCTCAGCTGTCCGGTGCCCAATCTCCACAGCGATCTGTCTCGCTTCAACGCAATGACTTGCATCTGTCACCGTGCAAATCTTGCGACAATTTTAAGTGTTAGCAAAACGATAGGGCATCCAACAGGCAAAAATTGCCAGGTGAGTGGAAATGTGCGCCTAGAAGATGATCAACCGCGCCTATTGTTTGAGCGTATCGCCCTCCGACGACGTGTGGCAGGTCCGTGTGATCGCTTGAAGGTTGCTGCGCCGTCGGCATGCCACCCTCGGGAGCGGTTGGCTGTTCCGGACGCATCCGCGGCGATGCAAAGCGCACCCATGCCAGGACCGAAAACCTCCGGAATTTTCGGAGGAGGCCGCCGCGCATCTTTCAAAACTGATTTCCTTGATTGTCCCGAGCCTGTAGATAAGTGGACACCTCACATCACGATCAGGAGCGATCCATGCCCCAGCATCTTGACCAGCAGACCATCGATCAGTTTCGCAATGATGGCGCTGCGGTCTTGCGTGGAGTGTTCGCGGATTGGGTTGAGGTATTGCGGGCCGGCGTCGACGAGAACATGCGCGATCCTGACCCCAATGCCCGGATCTATCGTGGCGAGAATGGCGGCGGCCGGTTTTTCGTCGATTACTGCAACTGGCAGCGCATTCCCCAATACAAGGATTTCATCTTCAACTCGCCCGCCGCTGAGATCGGCGCCGAACTGATGGACAGCCGCTCGGTCCAGCTCTTTCACGAGCATGTCCTTGTCAAGGAAGCCGCGGCAGGCGTGCCCACACCCTGGCACCAGGACATGCCCTACTACTGTGTCGAGGGGCCCAAGACCCTGAGTTTGTGGATTCCTTTGGACGAAGTCCCGAGGGAGACGACGCTTGAGTTTCTCGCAGGCTCGCACAAGTGGGGGAAGTACTATCGCCCGCAAAGGTTTAATGGCCAGCCCCTGAACGAGAATGACGGCCTAGAGGACATTCCGGACATCAATGCCGAACGGGACGCCTACACGATTATCGGCTGGGCGGTTTCTCCCGGAGATGCCATTGCATTTGATTACCGCACGATCCATGGCGCGCCTGCAAACAGCAGCCCGAACAATCAGCGCCGCGCGTTCTCGCTGCGCCTTCTTGGCGATGACGTGAGGTTCGCGCGGCGCGACGGGATCGTGACCTCTCCTCCGTTCGAGCAGATCACTCTCAAACACGGAGATGCTCTGGTGGCCGAAGAGTTTCCCGTCTTGTTGGGCCAATAGGTGCAAGCAAAGTTTTGCTTTGCCGCCTATTTTGACTGGCCTGCTTCGTCGCGATCATGCGCGCGCGCGAATGTTCTCCGCAAACAGCGACGGCGGATGCTGAGGCAATCGGAGCGTCTCGCGGGGCGAGAAGCAAATTTCATCGGTGCCTGATTGACGCGCGAGCGACGTGCGAGAGCGCCGACCCGTTGTGTGGCCCACTGCCGTGATCCCTGCATCAGCACAAGACGACTGCGATCCCGCAATTTGCGGTGTGTTCGGTGGGTTCTGCACCGTTGTCGCAACCGACCAGCATCGTTGCTCCGGAAGCGTTCGGTTTTTGCGGCGGATGGGCGACTGTTCGCTGTTTCATACATCGAATTCGAATACTCTCCCATCAAACAAAATAAAAAACATCAATTTTTGGCAGTAATTTGCATGCGCGCGATTTATTTTTTACAATCATAATTAAAATATGAAAACATTATTCAAATAAGATTTTTCATCAAATTGTGTGACTTCATTCGAAGTCCCGCTCCATGTCCAAGAGTTCAGGAATACGCATGAAAACTGCTCCCGTGACCATCTCGCCCGCGGCAGTGAGCGCGGCCGAGAACCAAACAGCAGCGATCGACTTAGAAAGCTAGGACGACTTCTATAGCGAGGGGGCAAGACTGACCTGCATACTCACCGGCGGGGCGGATGCGGGTCTCTTCGAGGTCGACAGCCTGACGGGTGCGCTCAACTTCGTCGATCTGCCCGACTTCGAGGCGCCGGGGGATGCGGATGGCGACAACGACTACGAGGTCCAGGTCACGGTCACCGATACGGGCGGGCTGACGGATGTGCAGGACCTCACCGTCAGCGTGACGGATGTGGACGAGAGCGGCGCGAACACGCTTCTGGTGAAGGCCGGCGGCGTCGGCAGCCTGCCGGGCAACACGCCGCAGTACGAGGTCTTCGCGGACGGCGTCTCGCTGGGTGTGCGCTCGATCGAGACCCCGTCGCCGGCACGGTCAACGGCAATTTCGACGTCGACGACGACGCCAACTTCCAGACCGACGCCTTCCAGATCGTCGGGCCCACGCCGACGACCATCGAGATCGTCTACTTCAACAACGGCGCCTCCGGCGGGCAGGTGCGCGATCTGGTCATCGACAACATCTCGCTCAACGGACTGGTGCTGGAATCCGAGGTGGACGGCTTCTTCACCCGCGCCAACGGCACCCCGGTGGGCCCGCGCGAGGTGCTCTTCGGCAACGGCACGCTGGCCTTCGAGGACATCGGTGCGCCGCCTGCCGGCAACACCGCACCGACGGCGGTCGATGATGCAGCTGTCTCGCAAGGCTCGAGCACGGTGATCGACGTGCTGGCGAACGACTTCGACCCGGATGCGGGCGACCAGATCTCGATTGTGAGCTTCACCCAGCCCGTGGGCGGCGCGGTCGCGGAGGCGGGCGACAGCCTGGTCTTCACGCCGGACACGGTGCCGTTTCAGGGCGAGACCAGCTTCGATTACACGATCGCCGATCTCGACGGCGAGACCGCGACGGCGACCGTGACCATCACGGAGGAGCCGCCCGCGCCCGATGTGGTCACGGCGCTCGTCGACATCGACGGCGAGCAGACGAACGCGGGCGTCGTCGACACGGTGCAGGCAGGCGGCGACAACGACCTGGAGATCGGCAATGGCGACCGGGCGGGGCTGCTGTTCGACGATGTGGCGATCGTGAGCGGCGCCGTGGTGGCGAACGCCTTCATCACGGCAACCGCGCAGCGCACCCAGAACAACATCGACAAGGCCTTCGAGATCGGCCTCTTCGACGGCTCCGAGGGCATCGGGCTCTCAGGCGCCGGCGCGCTGACGACGGGCTTCGACTTCTTCTCGACGGACCAGGTGACGGGCAGCTTCGCCACGGACGCAGACGTCGTCTTCGACGTCACGGATACGGTGACGGCCTTCCTGGCCGACGAGGCCGGCGCCAACACCGACGGGACCTACGACCTGCTGTTCTCCATCGCCACCGAGGACGGCATCTTCCGCATCAACCCCGAGGAACAAGGCAACACCCTCGCCGCACAACTCACAATCGAACTCGCGTGAGCAACCGGCATTGAATGACAGGCGGTACTTGAATGTGCCTCATGTGCCGGTGCTGGAGCATTCTGCGTGCGGAAAGGATTGATCTGGCGGGGTCCATCAAGCGTGCAGCCGAACGATTGCATCCACCTCGACCGAGGCATTGCCCGGCAGACCTGCGACGCCGACGGCCGTGCGTGCATGCCAACCGTTGTCGCCGAACAATTGGACAAAAAGCTCTGTTGCACCGTTGATGACAAGCGGACTGCTGGGAAAACCCGAATGACAGTTCACGAAACCGCCGAGCCGCAAAACACAGTCGACTCTGTCAAGATCGCCCTCGCAGGCCGCACGCAGTTGGTAGAGCAGGTTCAGCGCGCAGATTTTAGCGGCTTGCCGACCTGTCTCGATGCCTTCTTCGGTGTCCGGAATGGGGCCGGTGTGAGTGACCTCTCCGTTCCATTCGCAGACTTGCCCTGACAGATAGACAGTCGTCCCGTCGCGCCGAAACGGCAAGAACTGCCCCATCGGGGTCCAATCCGGTGGAAGCTCCAACCCCAACTTCTTCAGCTTCTGCTCAACCTTGGACAAGCGCACCTCCTTGGCGCAGTCAACGCGATTTCCGTCAGAGGTCAAGCTGGCTCCCGCCGGAGAGGGTCGCCTGGCCTCGACATCCGAGATATCCGCCGCGCTGTGCGTACTGCAGGCCTCACAATGATGCCCCTTGATCCACATTCCGCTAGAGAGCTCGACTGAGCGGACGCGGAGAGGGAGGCTCTCCAGCCAGGCCGTAGAACCGTTCCCGCACAGAAGGTTGTGCCATTCTGACAAACTAGGCTCCCAGTTCCGTGAGCTGACCGCTCAGCGGCAGACCAGTCATGTGGGTTGTGCAAGTGGCGAGGCCGACGCGCGCCGTCGGATACAATACCTCGAGAGGTGGACTTTGCAGTTGCACCAGACCGAAACGGTCGTACGCTGCAGCGGCGAATGCTGTCTTGCCTTGCTGCGCCGCTTGTCCAAAAGTAATGCCCAAGCGCCGATTGATGCGCTTATGGGGTGGTCTGAACTTGGAAGGAAGGTGTTCATGCACCTGCTATCTCGGAAATTTTCACTTGGTTGCACACTGAGATCAGTGTGGATCGGGGCCATGCTTGCAGTTGTTGCGATCTTGCCGTCTCAAGCAGGCACAGTGACGGTCACGTCGAAAGACGGAGGGACTGCGATAACCGGCGATTTGATATCCTTTGACGGTGAGACCTATACGATCCGTTCGATCATTGGTGATGTGAACATCCTTGCGAAGTTGGCGGACTGTGTTGGCGAGGACTGTCCGCAGATTGATCCGCTCAATCAGAAAATTCGGTCCGTCGGGTCGGATCTGTTGCTGGCGAAGCTGCTTCCAGAAGCGATCGATGAGTTTTCCGTGCAGAACGATGCCGAGATGATCGGGATCGTCGGCAGCGAAAAGAGGATGTCGTTTGTTGTGGAGAACGGTGCCAGCGAAACCCTCGCGACGTTCGATGTGGCGGGGCGCGCGCCACGGGACTCGTTGCAGGCGCTTCTGCGCGACGACGCCGAGATGGCGTTGATGTCAAGACGAATCAACAACTTGGAGATTGACGCGTTTCTCGACGCAGGTCTTGGTAATCTCGCCAGCCTCGATTTCGAGCAAATCGTCGCTCAGGACGCGCTGGTCATTGTCTCATCGCAGGGCAACCGGCTCGGCAGTCTGAGCATCGCGCAGATCGAGGGCATCTTCTCGGGGCGGATCAACAACTGGTCTGAGCTGGGTGGGCCGAATGCCCCGATCAACGTCTATGCGCCTGCACTGGCCTCAGGGGAGGCGGAGTACTTCTTCGAAACCGTGCTCGAGCCAGAGTTCTCGGATTTTTCGACGGCTGTGCAACACTTCGACGACCTAAACTCGGTTGCGGATCGTGTTGCAGCGGATCCTGACGGGATCGGACTGACCTCCAGCGCAGCGGTTCGGACCGCACGGGTCGTTCCGATCGGCTCCGCCTGTGGCATCGTGGTCTCTCCGAACTCATTTGCGATCAAGTCCGAAGACTATCCGCTGTCGCGGCGCCTATACGCCTACACGACGAACCGCCAACTCCCGAGCCGAACAAAGCAACTGGTCCAACTGATTCAGAGCAAACGAGGCCAGCAGGTTGTCCAGACAACCGGTCTGACGAGCCTGGATGCCGAGGTCACAACGCTGAATTCGCACGGCAACCGCCTTGCCTACTCGCTCAGCGATCCCGCGCAGTCGGTCGAGTTGGCGAACCTTCGTGAGTTTGTTGGCGAGACGCTAAAGGCAAAACGTTTGTCGGTGACGTTCCGGTTCTCGGTGGGATCGAGCCGGCTCGACAACAAGGCGCAGCTTGACGTCGAGCGTCTCGTGGAAGAGTTGGGGTCCGATGCGTACGTTGGACGCGAGATCCTCCTGATTGGCTTCACGGATTCGATTGGCCAGTCCTCGGTCAACAAAGTCCTTTCGACACGGCGCGCTCAGCAGGTTCTCGATGAAATTGCCGCGGCATCAGATGGCCGACTGGACCTGAGTGCATTCCAGATCCTGGGCTTCGGTGCTTCTTCGCCTGTTGCTTGCAACGACACCGATCTGGAACGCCAGCTGAACCGGCGCGTAGAAGTGTGGGTGCGCTGAAGATGAAGCTGAGAAGCACAGGCCGCAGGTTCCCGGTCAGCGCAAAGTTCTTATCGTCAAACTCGACGCCGGTGGAGACCAGAATGCCTCAGAAACGGGTTCTTTGGGGACGACGGCGTTTCTTGCGGGAAACCGGACTTGCGGCCGGGTTGACCCTGGCCGCACCGACGATACTCCGCGCTCAAACGGTTGCATTGCGGATGTCATCTTGGTTGCCACCCAGCAGCCTCATTCCCGAAAACCTGCTGGTTGCTTGGGCTGATGGGGTCGCGCAGGTGACCGAAGGACGGGTGACGGTCGAGATACAGTTTCCGCCCCTCGGCCCGCCTCCGGCCCATTTGGGGTTGCTGCAGTCAGGCGAGACGGACGTCGCCTACAGCCTGCACGGATACTCGGGAGACGAGGCCTTCGAGCGTGCGAAGATCGGTCAGTTCTCGTTTCTGGGTGACGCCTTTGGCGCGTCTCACGCCTTTTCCAAGGTCTATGGAAAGCTGCTCAAGGCCGAACAGGAGCACGAAAACATCCACTTGCTGGGCCTGTTCCAGCACGGGCCCGGCGTTCTGATGCTGAAGGATAAAGTGATCCGCTCGCCCGATGACCTCAAAGGTCTGCGGCTTCGGACGTCGGGTGGATACATCAGCGGGATGCTGCAGGAATTCGGGGTCGAGAGCGTGCCGATGCCACCGACCAAAGTTCGCGAAGCCCTCGAGGCCGGAACGATCGATGGTGTCGCCTTTCCGTACGAGGCAGGTCCAGCCTTCAACATCGTCGATCAGATCAGTTTCGTGTCGGAAGTGCCGGGCGGTTACTACAATGCGTCATGGTTCCTGGCCATGAGCGAACAGGCCAAGCAGCGCATGGCTCCCAGCGATTTCGACCTCGTGGAAAAACACTCCTCACAAGTCGTGCACGTGCTGGCCGCCAAGGCGTTTGACTATGCTGACTTCCTCGGCAAGGAGACGATGAAGGCGCAAGGTATCGCGATCGAACCAGCCAACCCCGAGCTGTTGTCGGAGATTGAGGTCAAGGCTGCCAGCTACGAAGAACGCTGGGCCGCTCAGATCGCCGAGGACGGCTACGACGGCGAGAAGGCACTATCCTACACGCGCCGCTTGACCGGAGAACGTTGACCGGCGCTACACAGGACGTCTTCGTGATCTGCCCAAGTTTCGTTTCGGGCCGACTTTGTCAAGGGTGGTCCTCCGCGCATGTAGATCGTGTCCAAGCGCTGGTGCGGTGTGCCGCCTCGACCGTGACAGACGGCGGGACATCGCTTGATCGGGATCGGGGGCGATCGTAGACCGCCGCGGTGCGGTATGAATGGGGGAGGCCTGCATGAAGATCTCTTCGGCTGGTCTGCTGGTTGTTTGGTGTTTCGCTTCGGCTTCGGCCTCGGCCGATGAGCGGATCGGCACCTTTGAGACCGCCGCTTTTACTGATCTTGATCAGGCATCTGCGGCACCCAAACCCGCGGCACCGCTCGGATTGGATCAGATCGAGAGCCACCGGACCCAGCTTGCCGTCACCATCCCGACCGATCCACCCGACGGGGGGGCGCACGCACTCGACGCGCTTGTCTACGCGCCGGTGGAGACCCCTCAGGGGCTTCGTCGTCCGGCCATCGTCATCACCCACGGCAATCCCCGCGACACGCGCGACCAGCGCTCGATCCGCCTGCATCGCCACGGCCATCTCGCCGAAGAGTTCGCCCGCCGTGGCTACATTGCCGCCGTGGTCGCGCGACGGGGCTTCGCGCGGTCATCGGGGCACTATGTCGGCTGGTACGGACAGTGCGATACGGTCGACAGCGAGGGATATGAGCGAGCCGGCAGAACGGGGGCGCAGGACTTGCGGGCGGCCCTCGCGGCGCTGGCCAGGGACCCAAGGGTTGATCCGGATCAGATGCTCGTGCTCGGCGTCTCTGGCGGTGGTTTTGCAGCGCTCGCGCTGGCCGCCGAGCCCGATGCCCCGAGAGGTGTGATTGCCTTCGCTCCTGGCCGCGGCTCTCTGCGCGACGGCGAGAACTGCAACGCCGAGGCTCTGAGTGAGGCCTTCGCGCGCTTCGGTGCGGGCAGTGCCAGCCCCTCGCTTTGGCTCTACTCAACCACCGACCGCTTCTTCTGGCCCGAGATGGTGCACGGGCACTTCGACGCCTTCGGCGGACCGGCGCGGCTGGTGATGACCGGCCCGATCCTGCATGCTGCGGACGGACACCGTCTCTTCCAGCGCGGCAACACCGCGCTTTGGCGTCCGGCGATCGACGCCTTCCTGCGCGACATCGGCATGCCGACCTGGGAGGTGCCGCCCGACGATCCGACCGACCTCGACCTGCCGCCGCCCGACGGGTTGACCGAAACCGGCCTCGCAGCCTGGCGGGAGTTCCTCGGCTCCGAGGTCACCCGTGCCTTCGCCACCGGGCCGGACGGCCGCTTTGGCTGGGCGTCGGCCTATCGCAATGCGCGGAACGCCGAGCGCCGGGCGCTGGAGGCTTGCAACTCGGGCTCTCAGAGCGATTTGCCCGAGCTCGAGGATGGCTGCAAGATGCACCGCACCGACACCGTGCACCAATAATGCCCCGTTGAATTGCGGTGGCCGGGATTTCAGAGCGTCTTGAGATACTCGAGAAGTGCCTCCAGTCGGTCGGGATTGTCCGCGAGTTCACGATTGCCATAAATCGGGCCGCTGTGACCCGCGTTCGAGTTGCCGGGCCGCGCGGTGTCCAGCACGCTCGCGCCCTCGTCGACAAAGCCGATTTCGACAGGATCGAAGACCCGCGAGCCGACCCGGAAGCTGGTCGCGCGCTTCTCCGGAGGGAGCAGCAGCTCGCGCATCGTTCTCACCGAGCCGTTGTGGAGATAGGGCGCGGTGGACCAGATGCCGTTCAATGGGCGCGCTTTGTAGCAGATGAGCTTGCCGCTCGGCACGCACGCCTCGCCATCGGCGACGGCAAAGGCAGCCGGTGCCTCTCCCGCGACCTCCTCGAGATAGGCTTCTGCCTCGCCAGGATCGACATCGCCCTCGAGATGCCGGCTGGCCCGTTCGATGGTTGCTGCGCCCTCGGCGGGCTGGCCGACTTTGAGCGCCCGGATCGTGTCACGCGGGTTCGTGACCAGCAGGTTCACGATCGCGCCTGACACGGCAAAGCCGAGCATGGAGGCTGCCGGCGTCGCATCACGCTCGGCCCGCCGGAACTTTTTCCCGTCGCTGAGCGCCTTGAGATAGCGCTTGTAACGCCCGGTCAGCGAACGCCCGTTGCGCCGCTGCGCGGGATCGGGCTCGATGAAGTTCAGCGCCATCGCCGGATCTGTTCCCAAGGCATTCGGATCATCCGGATTGCGCGGGTCAATGATCGGGACCATCACGGCCTCGATGCGCCGGGTCGGGTCGGCGCGGTCAATGGGCTGGTGGCATTCGACGCAGAACCGGTCGTACTCCAGCTTGCCGAGGGCAGCCTTCTCTGCATCGATCTCCGGCAGGTCGGTGTCTTCCCACCGCGGCGATTGCAGCTTCCATGCCAGCTCCTCGAGCCGCCCGAGACCCTGGATATCCACCGACGTGGCGTGCCCCTTCGGCAGCAGCCGTCGGCCACGGATCTTCAGGTTGCCGAAGACGCCCAGAACCTCACCGACGTTGCGCGCCAGCGACCCCAGCCCCTCGTTCGCGACCGAACCGTTCCACTGCACCTTGTCGTGCTGTGGCGTGTCCCAGATGAAGGGGTAGCTGACCGGCGCGTCTGCTGAGCGGACGTTCTGCGGCACGCCGAGGCCCGTCACAGCGACCTCGTTGAAGATCGCGCCAATCGCGTCCAGCCGGGCATGACCGTAGGGCCCGCTTTCGTCCGTGCCACGGTTGCGCGCGTTCCACGCTGCCCGGAGCTCTGCGATTTCGCTCAGCTGGGCGCGCAACTCTGCCGGATCGGTCGTCCCGCCATCGCCCCGCAGTTTGGTCTCGGCGATCACGAGGCTTGAGAAGCGCTCGAACTTGCGGTCGTCACCGGCGGTTCGTTGCAGCGCCGTCGCCAGATCGACGAACATCAGTTCGAAGTCCGCCATGGCCGGCGCGCCGTCGATCAGGTAGCTGCGCTCCCCGAATTCGACCTGACCTGTGTGACACGCCGCGCAGGTCAACCCCAGCCAGTCTTCCGAGATCCGGGCGAAACCCGGGTTGTTTCGCGCCGTGCCCTTTGTGAAGCCGATGGGGAGCGCATCCGGGTTCAGTGGCGTTCGCTTCTGCGGCAGATACCGGTAGCCATCTAGATTGGTGGCATCGGCGAATTTCTCTGTGCTGTTCGGCTGCTCGAGGTGCAGGAACCAGCTGTAGGGGATGATCTGCGAGCCCTGATCCGTGAACCAGAACTCCTGACGTTCCTGACAGGTCCAGTTCTGGGGGATGACGACCTCCCCGTCGAACGCGCCGACGAACGTCCCGGTGTCGCAGGGGCCTTCTAGGGTGTTCACAAAGGTCGCCTTTGCGCATCCGGACAGGGTGGCGGTGGCGAGAACGGCAAACAGAAACCGGGTCATGAGGGCCTCAGTTGGGCATGCGCAGAGTGCGCAGAACGGTTTGAAGACGGGTCGCCGCCGATTGATTGTAGACGCCGCGGCGCAGACGGTTGATGCCGCCCAATGGCCGATGTGCAGGGAGGCTGTGCCAAGGGGTAAAGAACTGTCCCTTGCAGGCATCCACCGGCGACCCGGGCGCCTCGAGTTTCGGTATCCTGATCCGGGCGACTTCGACCGGCGGGAACTCGGTCTCATCCCAGGACTTCGACGCGTTTTCGATCATGTCCGGGATGTGGTCGGCGATTTGGTCAGCATGGGCAATCTGCAGCCGGACGCTGAATTTCACATCCCCCCGCCTGAGCTTTGCCTCGAGCGCGTTGGCGAGGAAGTCCGGATCTAGGCCGTTGAGCTCCTCCGCCGAGAATGGGGTTTGTTCGGGCGCATCGAGCGGGACCACCGAGACGCGCATGACACGGTTGCGGCCAAATCTCAGCACAGATGCACTGAAGTAGGCCACATCGACGGGGTTGCGCACCGTCTCGGACTGGATTTTCTGCACAACCTGGAATGACTGCAGGGTGTTCGCGAAATCCACGGGGCCGAAGTCCTCGAACACGCCGCTGTGCTGGAATGCCTGGCGGAGCCCTGCAAGTTCGGGCGGCTCGTCTCCCGTCGGCGGAACGAGTGCTCCGGTGGCCGGGTTCAATACCCCCAGTTCGGCCAGCTTGAGCGGCAGAAAGAAGAGATCCGGGTTCGCACCGTGCTCATCCTGCATCAACGCCCGCGTCAGGCGCAGATAGTCCCTCACATTGGCGAACGCGAATTCGGCGGTGTTGATCAGCAGGAAATCCTGGTTGACGGCACCCCGATCCGGCACGATGGCGCGGTTGCCCGCGTCAAGCACCTTTATCGCCATGCCGCGGCTGCGATTTTCGCCGTCGATCACGTCGGGAAGGATCAAGACATCCGCGTTCGAGAATCGGATTCTGGCGTGAAACACGCGCCCGGGCTCCCGAAACAACCCGACCCGCAGATGGCGTGGCAAGCGCCTGTGAACCGCGAACTCGGCGTCCACGCATCCGTGAGATTTCGGGTGCACACCGCGCAACAGCTCGCCTTTGTTGGAAGGGACGCTTCGGCGCTTCTCCTGCAGCTTGACGGTGAGCTCTGCAACTTCCAGGCGGTCGCGGAACTCATCCGGCGGCACCATTTCGTACTTAGAGAATTTTTCTTTGATCAATCTAACTCTCTTTCACAAGATCCGATTCAAAGTACTTCGATATGGGAGAGCTCGGGCAATTCCTTTGCTCTCCAATCAGGTGAACTCAATTTCACTACCTTAACCGATTTTGGAGTGCAGCACCACAGATGCTGCGCGATTGTGCCGTGATCAGTAAAACTCAGCGTAGCCAAACTACCCGGAAAAGGACGAGGACCCTGATATCAGTCATCGCCGCGGGGCGCGATTGCCGCCCCTGGCATCGACGTCACGGACGGACACGACAATCACGCACACTTCTGCAACAGGGCGACATTCTTCGCCGGAGTCTCGAACCGCCACCCGCGCTGCTCGGCAAGCACGACGAAGGTAGTCACGCGATAGAAAACGACATGCGTCGGATCCTTGCGATAGTGCCAGTCTGCAAACCGATCATCATCCGTCTGAAAGCACGTCATCACCGCCAGCCAGCCACCGGGTCTGAGCATCTTGTCAAGGCGGTCGAACTCGCCTGCCGGATCAAAGAAGTGCTCAGCCGTCTCGGTGCAGGTGACGAAATCGTAGTCGCGCTCGAGAACAGTCCTGTCCGGATAGAAGAACGGGTCATAGAGCGCCATGGTATGTCCGGCCTCGCTCAGCACCGCCGCCAGTGCGGGACCTGGGCCGCAACCAAAATCGAGGCCTGTCATCTTCGCGCCGAGCCGTTCCTGCAGCGGGTCGGACAATCGCGCCAGAAACTGCCGATAGCGTGGGTCATCCGGCGAGTTCTCGTGGTGCATGTAGTGGGCGAGTTCGTCGGACGAGCCGAGCCTCTGGCTCGGATCCAGGAATGTTGCCTTGCATGCGGGGCAGCGCCAGTAGTCCTGAGGACCAATACTCATGAAGGGGTGAGTTGACGTTCCACGGCAAACCACGCACAGCACGATGGCAATTCCACAAGTTGAGTGTTCCCAGACCGCCTACCACATCGACGCGATCGGTTTGCACGAAATCATCGGTGCATGGATGGTCGCGGCACCAGCGCGCATGGCGCAGTCGGGGCATGCTCGTCAAATCGATTCCGATCCGCGCCTACTCTGCGTCCGCAACGGCTGGCAACCGCCGGGACCGCGACTTCGAGCGCGGTCAAAGCCTGCGGCTGCCTCAGCCACGTCGCCCGCGCAGAGACCTAGCCTGTTTCGATCGGCAGGTTCTCGTCCATCGCCCACTCCGACATGGATGCGTCGTACACCGCGATGTCGGTGTAGCCGAGCTGGTGCTGCAGGAAGGCATCCAGCGTCGCGGCGATGCCGCCGCCGCAGTAGTTGAGAATGCGCTTCATCGGTGTCGCGCCCGCGGCGCGGAAGTGTTCGGCGGCGGTTTCCGGTGGCAAGAACGTTTTGGTTTCCGGATCGATCAAGGTTGCCGCAGGGACGTTGGTCGATCCCGGGATGCGTCCCGCTCGACCATACCGCGGATTGGCACCGCTGTGCAGTTCGGCGGACAGCGCGTTCAGTGAGCAGATTGCATCATCCCCGATTGCAGCAGACATCTCCTCCTTGCCGACGAACAGTCCGTGACGCGGACGTGCCGTGAGCACACTTGGCGGATAGCTGACTGCGTCGGTCGACACAGGCCGGTTTTCGGCTGTCCAGGATTCCCACCCGCCGTCGAGCACGGCGGCATTGTCGAACCCGATCCATCGCAGCATCCACCAGAAGCGCGTCGCCCATTGCGGGTTCGTCCGCGCATAGAGAACGACGCGTGCGGTCTCACCGACCCCATGACGCGCGAAGGCCGCAGCGGTTGCTTCGGGCGAGAGGCGCATGAACCGGGTGGGTGCATTGTCTTCCGAGAACTCCGCCTGCAGGTCGAGATGCATGGATCCCGGAATGTGCCCTGCCTCCCAGTCACTGCGCCCGCTCTCGACGCGATAGGGCCTGCCTGTTCCTTCTTCGTAGCGCAGATAGGTGGTGCAGTCGTATATGCGCAGATCGGGATCGCCAAACTGCGCCTCGAGCCAGTCACCTCCGACGATGGCTTCTGGTTGGTGCCATGCCTCTGCCATTCCACTCTCTCCGCTGCCGTGTCACTTAAGCTGGCTGTCCTTCGAGCCGCGCCGATTGATCCCGCCGCGGAAGACCGGCTGCTTGTCCCGCTCCTCCTGGCACTCGACGCAGAGCTTGACCCCTGGGATGGCCACGCGGCGGGCTTCGGGAATCGGCTCGTCGCACTCGGCACAGTGGCTCAGGCTATCGCCTCTAGGCATGGGCCGCGCCTGCATGCGCCTGAGTTCGTCCTCGATCGATGCGTCGATCTGATCTTGCACCGCGCCGTCGCGTGCCCAGCCACCAGCCATGGTTGTCTCCCGGTTTGCACGGCGAGTTTATCGCGCCGGGAGCGAGCAGGTCAAAGGTCCCGGCCTTGGCGTCAGTGACTCCGTCCGCCACCTCTCGTCCGAAAGCACCGGACGACCCGGTTCTTCCGGTTGCATGTCGGTGCGCGTCGAGCCCGGCAAAGAACTCGGCGCAACGGCTTCATCGAACCGCGCGGAACTGTCAGGCGGCTCTCGCTGCCCGTGCCACGCGCTTGAGCAAGCCATGCTCGAATGAACGAAGAGGGTAACCCGGTTCTGACAGAAACTCCGGGGTGAAGTCGGGCTCGAGGTCTTTCAGCTTTTTCAGTGCTTGGACGCTGCCTGGAACATCTCCGAGGCCGTAAGCCAAGACGCTCAAGAAGCGGAACGGCGCAGAAAAATGCGGATCGAGCTGGCTTGCGAGATTCGCATGTCGGATGGCTGCTGCCATGTCGCCACAGCCCACTGCGGCAACGCTGGACGCCATGGACCACCAGGCTGCATTGGCTGACCCGGATGCCAACTGCTCGGCTCGAACCGCCACACGGTAGGCCTCGGCCCCGGCATCGCAACGGGCGAGCGCCTTGGCGAGCGACGCGTTTGCGATTGGATTTTGCGGATCGATCGCAACCGCGCGCCGCGCGAAATCAAGCGCAAGATCTGGTTTGCGCCAGAAGTCCGCCAGCTCAGAGGCCACGGCTAGAGCTTCGGGGTTGGATGGATCGCTTTCCAGTGCAAGGCGAGACAGGGACCCCGCTTCCTCCAGTGCTGCGTCCGCGCATGACACCCCACGCTCAATCACCAGCCAGGCGAGGACAAGCGCTCGGCGCGCCGCAGCGACCCCTTGCAAATGCGGAAACTCGATGCCCTGCAGTTCCGCATTCTTTCGGGCCAGATCTGTCACCCGAAAGTTCGAGGGGTGCATCAGGGCGCGACACCGTGCGGCGGCCTCAAGTTCGGCTTCGCTCGCATCCAGAGGGGGAGCCGTCAGGGCATGGCAGATCTGACTGGATGCAATGTTGACAAACGCATCGGTTGGATCGAGCGGGATCAGATTGTCCTGGAATGGCCGGACTATACTCCACACAAGTTCGTCGCGTTTCATGTCCTGAGCAAAGAATTGTGCAACCCGTCCTTTGCCGTTCTTGCTCAGCCTGAGATTGAGGCGAAGATGCCGACAGTGCTCAGAGTTCTGTGCGCTGTCGGATCCCGCAACCCGAACGGATGCGCCACAGTTGCGTGCGACCCTTGTTGCGATCGATGTCAAAAGCATGTTGCCACTCAGCAGGAGTTTGTCGTTGTGGCATTCGACGGGCCGAAGCTCCAGGACGGCAAGTGGCGGCGTTCGCTCGCTGTGACCCAGATTGGGACCGCTCACCGGAGGTGGACAGGGCACTCGGCCTTCGTTTGAGAGCCGCTGATCCCGGAGCCATGTATCGAACTCCTCGTCACACACGTCGAGGCCTTCGGCGAATTCGGCGAAGTCTGTCTGGTCCTCTGCCTCTTGGCCTTGCTGCGGCAGGCAAATGTCTATCTGGGCGGTGTCCAGCCCGATCCAACCGGAACCACGTGTCACGGCATCTGCGAACGGGCCGAGATCGCGTCGTAACTCCCACAGAGCATACCGAAGACCGGCGGACGCGCGCGCCGGCGCCGCATCGCTCCACAAATGATCTTGCAGCCAAATCCGGCTGCGGCGGTGGCGCGGTGCAACGGCGAGCATGGCGAGAATTGCACGGGCCTTTTGGAGGCGCGGCGTCCTGTCGACACCTGCGCCATCGGTCACGCAAAGAGGGCCGGCGAGCTGGAGAACGAGCTTGCTGCGCTCCATCATTCTGAAAATTCCACGTTGAATGAACGAATGCGATCAATCGAGCTTGATAATCAAACTAGTTTACCTAAAGTCGTACCTATTAAACTATACCCCAGTTCAACCTATTGCGGAAACTTTTATGCCCTTGATGAGTCTCACCGGCCAGATGGCGTCTCTGGGCCAAATGGGCCAGATGGGATCGGCTGGCCAGATGGGTCAAATGGGGCAGATGGGCGCGCAAGCAGGCGCCCACGCCGATCTGGGACTGCTCTCTCAGGCACTGGCGATCAGCCGGGACGGCATCATCGGCGCAGACGAAATCGACGCCGAACTGCCAGCCGAGCTGCCCGAGTCCGTCCTGGATGATCCCGAACGGCTCCGTTCCCTCTCTTCTGATTGGCGCGCCGCGACCATCGATGGCGGGCTTCTCAGCGGGGTATCTGTCGTAAGCACATCGGTAGATGGCACAGGCGCTGCGCAGGTCCTGCAGTGCGTGAATGAAGCCTCAGAGCCCGGTACCGTCACAAGGACACTTCGACCCGTTTGCGAGATCCGACAACCGAGCCGAGAGTCGTTGGCAAGCCAACTGGACCTGGTTCACGGCTATGCTGATCTCCGCACTGAGCGGCTGCCAGAAATTCTGGTCCAGATCAACGATCTCGTCAGCTTCTTTGGCGCGCTCGATGACTTCCGGATCGAACGCGCACAGTGGACACTGCAACTGTTGGGGACTGCGCTCAGGTTTGCGCATGTGGTCGAGGCGCAGGTTAAGCACATCCTTGGCGCGCCACGCCCGGTCTTGTTCTCACCCAAGGTGCAGCCTGTCATCGAAACCCCGACCCATGGCACGCTGCCAAGCGGACATGCCACCGAGGCGTTTCTGCTGGCGACGATCCTGACCCACCTTGCCGGTGAGCAGGTTCAGGAAGAGATCGCTGCGCACTCACAGCGTTTCCGTCTGGCTGCCCGGATCGCAATCAACCGCACGGTTGCGGGGGTGCACTTCCCCGTCGACAGCGCGGCGGGCGCCGCCCTTGGGATGTCGCTTGGCAATCATCTGGCTGCACGAGCAACTGGTGGCGTGCCAGCGGGATGGATGTTCGACAGCAATTCTTGGGGCGATCAGGACTTTCACCTCGGTGTTCTGTCACCGATGTTGGGAGACGTTGACCCGGACCCCAGTGCGCTTCGGTCCCTGGACACTGCCACGCCTGAACCGGATGCCGGGCTTGCCTGGCTCTGGGATCAAGCGCGCGCCGAGTGGGATGCGCGATGGCGCTGAGTTGGGGGGATCCGGTCAGCATCGGAGACGGCGATCCACGCTTCCCATACACGCATTGGTGGCTTGATCAGCTCACGGCGATCAGCGACACCGAACCGTCCACCATCGAGGCTCGCCTAGAGCAGTTGTCAAAGCAGCACTTCGGCCTTGATGAACTTGCGCCCGGACAGACCCGCGGCGATCCTGATGTTGAAGATCCGAGCCCGACCACACGGGAAGATCTGATCAGGCAAAACGTCAGATTCAGCTCAGCCGCAAACTTGTTCCTCGATCCGGATGGCGTTGTCGAGCGTGGTGCCGTCAACACAGTGATGGCGTTCGAGACGACGCCAATCGACGCAGGGCTCGAAAGCGGTGATGCGATCGTCGCGGTGATCGACGACGGTGCATTCTTCGCACACCAGCGTCTGTGGAGAGATGCCCGGCGCACGCGTGTCGCATGGGCCTGGTTGCAGGGTGCGCCAGCACCAGACGGGGATGATCAGCTCGGGAATGATCTACCGTTCGGACGCGAATTCTACCGCGACGACATCGACCAGCTTCTGAGTGACTTTTCGCATCCCGGCGGTGTCGACGAAGACGCGCTCTACCGCGCCGCCGGCCTGATCGATCTGTTGCGGCAGCAACCCCAGAGTGCGGCGCTGAACTCGAGCCACGGCATGGCGGTGATGGACCTTCTTGCGGGGTCCGAGATCGGCGACCTCGCGGCTGTTCGTTTGCATCCGCTCTGGGTAAGCCTTCCGCCGCGCGTCACACACGATACGTCCGGTTCGTTCATTGCGTTGTTTGTGATGTGGGCGTTTGAGGCTGTGCTCAACCGTGCCCGGCGAATGATCGAAGCGACGCAATCGCGATTGCGCTCAAGCTTCCAGATCCCGGTGGTGGTCAACTTGAGCTATGGTCTGACTGCGGGACCGAAAGACGGCTCGGGTCTGCTGGAGCGTTTCCTTTCGGACCGAATTTCAAAATGGCGAGCGGAGCATGGTGATGCATCACTGAGCGTTTTCGCCCCGATGGGAAACCACCGGCTGACCCGGACCCATGCGCGTCTTGAGGCGCCCGGGTCGGGCACTGATCTCTCCTGGCGGCTTTTGCCGGACGATCCTTCCCCGAGTTTTCTCGAGATCTGGGGCGCAAAGCGCGAAGCCCGCCCGGAGCGCCCGACTCTGCGTCCGTCGCTCTCGACACCTCAGCGGCGACTGGATCTCCCCGCCCCGGCCCCGCCTGATTTCGACCAGTTCGTAGACTTGTCTCTGGACGAGGGACTGCCGCCGGCGGCACGGGCCTACTTCTTCTGGGTGCCCACTGAGCTCGACCAGCCGCATGGGCCCGGACGCGAGCACGTCGCTCTTGTTGTGCAGCCGACGCGGCCCGAAGAACCCGGAGGTCCGTTTGTTCGGCCGGGCAACTGGCCCGTGTCCGTGCTTTCCGATGGGGATGATCAATCATGGCCCGTCGATGTCTACGTTCAGCGCGATGATGCCTTGCCTGGTTATCGCCGGCGCGGACGTCAGACACGTCTCGGCGATTCAACCTACCGCACCGTGGACGATCGTGGTCGGGTGATCGCAGCCGACCCGCCATCTCCTGGCACGATCAGGCGTGCAGGCACCTACAACGCCCTCGCCTCGGGACCGGAAGTGACGCTGGTGGCTGGCGTTCGGGAAATCGGCGGTGAACTGACCAGTTCCAAGCTGTTGGATGCCGAGTTCTCCGGTCTCGGTTTTGCTGATGCCGTCGACGGTCTGCGCGCATCAGCCGACACGAGCGCGACGGCCGCGGGCCCGCACACATCGCCTGGCCTCTCCGCTGCCGGCGCGAAGAGCGGCTCGCGTATCAAGGTGCGCGGGACCAGCTTCGCCTCTCCTGCCGCCGCACGGCTGCACGCGCTGCAAGCCCTTGGACTCACCTAGTCGTCCCGCTCCTGCCGGCCGTCAAACGTTTGTCAAACGCCCCATTTGCTAAACCCTGCGCATTCAATGCTCACGGCCGTTTGGCTGACCGTTCCCCAGTGCTTGCGGTCTCTCACGGCGGGAGGGGGATGTATGAGATTGCGCGCCGCAGGCAAGGAACCACCCCATCGAAGGGACATGAACCGGGGGCCTGCTGGGGCACACGCCAAATCCAGCGCCACCAGGGTTCGCGATGAGGCCATTGCTGCGCCTCCGGCAAATCCGGCGCTAGAGGCAGGGACGTCCCGCAGGTCTTTCGCACTCACGGACTGGCTGCAATTGCACGGTTTGTCGCGCGATATCTGCCAGCAGTTGCTCGATCAGGCTGAGCATTTGCCTCTCGGCGGAGGGGCGGCGGTCTCCGGGACGGGTGTCTCTGGGCAGGCGGCCTGGAAACTGGCCGGGAATGCACTGCGGCGCCGGTTCCCATCGTTGGGTGAGTGCATCGACACCTCGCAGGCGCGTACGACGTGCGACTTCGACTCCGCGAACGGTCGGGCAAGAACCATACCCGGCGCCGATGCCGGAGGGCCCCGCGTCGAGCTGGCCTACCGCGAGCGGGCGTCTGATCTGCTGACGGTTGCCCATGAGTTCGGCCACGCGGTGCACCTCACAGCCAACCCCAGGACGTTCATGCCACCGGTCAATCGAGAGATCTGTGCGTTCCTTGCCGAGCTGGCGCTGCTCGATGCGCTTCAGGAATGGGACGCTGCTCTTCACGTGGCATGCGTTCGTGAATGGACGAGGTCCAACGCGCAGTATCTGGAAACCTGCGCGCGCACGCTTCGCCACGCGCTGCTGCATCCCGACGCCGTGTATCACTATGACTGGAACTATCCGATAGCGCGCGTGCTCGCCTGGCAGGCAGATCGGCAGATCGCGGCGGCGGTCACCTCCCGGATGTTCTTCAACGAAGTTTCTCTCGCAGGCCTTGTGTGCTTTCTCGGCTGCGCGAAGAGAACCAGCCCATCATGTGATGGGGCGTGTCTGGTGCTTGCACCGGTCCCGCAACCCGAGGCGGATTCTCCGCAAATTCCACCTGCTGCCGGACGGCCTCGCCCGGCCAAAACAAGCTTTGAGACGCACATGCATTTCACCGCACCGGGAGACCGGTGACCACCCGCATCCGAGGGGTAAATCCCCGAAGCGGCGGGCTGATCTCAAGCCCGGTTTCCGGGCGCAACATATTGAATGGAGAAGAAAATGCACCCCGAAGACAACGCAACTCTCAATGAATTGCTCGCCGATCTGTTCTCGCCCGTGAGCTTCGCAATCGACGTCATCGTGTCCCCAGACAGTCTCGACGGGAACGAGGGCAACGAAGGCAACGAATTCAACGAAGGCAACGAAGACAACGAAGGCGACGAGCACGACGAGGGCAACGAAGGCGACGAGGCCAACGAAGGAAACGAAAACGACGAGAGGCAACGAAGGCGACGAAGGAAACGAAGGCGACGAAGGCGACGAGGGCAACGAAAACGACGAAGGCAACGAAAGCGACGAAGGAGATGAAGGCAACGAGACCTTCGGCTTCAGCTTCAACGAAGGCAATGAAGGTGATGAGGGCAACGAAGGTGGCCCCAACAATCCTGATAATCACAACGAAGGCGACGAAAACAACGAGGGCGACGAAGGCAACGAAGACAACGAAGACGACGAAGGCAACGAAGGCGACGAAGCCAATGAGGGTGACGAGCAGGACGAAGGGAACGAAGGCGACGAAGGAAACGAAGGCAACGAAGACAACGAAGGCAACGAAGATGACGAAGGTAACGAGGTAAGTAACGGCGCTAACGAAGGGAATGAAGACAACGAAGGCAATGAAGGGGACGAAGACACAGGCTCTCGTCAGGAAGGCAACGAAGCCGATGAAGGTGACGAAAACGATGGTGGATTTGGCGAAGGCAGCGAAGGCAACGGCCAGGAGTTCAACGAAGGCAACGAGAACAACGAAGGCAACGAGGACAACGAAGGCAACGAAGGCGGTGAAGACAACGAAGGCAACGAGGACAACGAGAACAACGAAGGCAACGAGGATATTGGCTTGGCGCCCTGAACCGTCAGCTCAAGCTGCATGCGCAGCATGACACATGCGGGGAGTCCGCGAGGCTCCCCGCCCAGGCAAAGACATTCATCTGCTATCCGCACGTGCAAATAGGAGAACAAATTCATGCAATCCCAGAACCTTAACATGAACCGGCAAGTCTACTTCCCGACGCTCGTCTACTCTTTCCAGCTCGACGACGCGGAGCGGCTGAACCGCAGTCTCATCGGGTTGATCCATACCGAGCAGGAGCGCGACCGCGAGGGCATTCAGCGCTCGAACTTCAGGAAGCTTGGCGGCTGGCACAGCCACAACGATCTCCACAAGGATGCGGGTTATGACGAGTTGACCGACAGCATTCATGCGGCCAGCGCGCTGATCTCTGACGACCTCGGATATCACAAGGGCTTTCAGCTTCGGATCGGGACGATGTGGTCGATCATCAACGTGCCCGGCAGTGCCAATCGTGCCCACGTGCATCCCGGCTGTACCTGGAGCGGGGTCTATTACATCCAGGTGCCCGATGGATGCGGCAACATCGAGTTCATCGACCCGCGCACCGAGAACCTCATGCACCAGCCGCGCTACGTGCCGAACAAGAGACGCCCGCGGCACTGCTGGACGAAGGTGAACGTGACCCCCAAGCCCGGCAAGATGCTGATCTTCCCGAGCTGGCTCTATCATTCGGTAGCCCCGAACCTGAGCGAGGCCGAGGGCCGTGACGCCGAGCGGGTCATCATAAGCTTCAATCTGAAGCAGGAGAAAGCCACCGCTCAGCAGGCACAGCCGCAAGGCGACGCACGTGCCGCCTAGTCTGCGACACTGAACGTCGGGAGAGTCCCATGCAGGGCCATTTCACGCACAATCCGCTCCATGCGGTGTTCTGGTCGGGAGCCTGGATGCTCGCCCTGGCCTTCGTCTTCAGCTTCTTCACGACGATGCTGATGCTGGCGACCCCGATGTTCCTGCTGCTGATCTACGACCGGGTGCTCAGCGCCCGGTCGGAAGAAACGCTGGCGGCTCTGTTCGGGCTTGTCGTGGTCTTGCTGATCCTGCTGGCGTTGCTCGACTACTCACGCCGGCGCATCCTGGCCAGGTTCGGGGCCCGCCTTCAGGAGCAACTTGAGCTCAAGGTCCTGGGCGCCTTGGACGAGCGTGGACCACGCTCGGCGCTGGGCGCGGCCTTGGTGAGCGGGACCAGGGACCTCGACCGATTGCGGAGCTTCTTTCACTCCGGTGCTCTGATCGCAGTCCTTGACATCTTCTGGGCGCCGATCTTCCTGGGTGCGGTTTTTCTGTTTCACCCGCTGCTCGGCTGGGTGGCCAGTCTCGGCGTGCTCCTGCTGATCTGTGTTTCGTGCCTGCGTGTCATAGGCTCCGCTCATCTCGGTGAGGAGGCCGACTTGGCCTCCGGCAAGATGAATGCCCTCGGGCGTCGGCTGCGCGATGCACAGGAGACGCTCGGCAGCCAGCGCATGGCGGATGCGATGGTTGAGAGGTGGCGAGCCGTGCGCGGCCGCACCCGCGACATGTCCATTGTGCTCGCAGACCGGGTCACCTGGTTCAAATCGGGCAGCATGCTGGTACGGCTGTTCTTCCAGGCGCTGATCCTGGCGCTCGGTGCCTACCTCAACCTCGAGAACGAGCTGACGATCGGCGGCATGGTCGCTTGTTTCATCCTGATCGGACGCGTGTTCGCCCCGGTCGAGACATTCTTGAAGAGCCTCGCAACAATTCGGTCGGTGCTTCATCACTGGCAGCAGCTGTCCATGACGCTGCAGGCGGACCGTGACGACGATGATGCCGCTCCCATCACGCTTTCTGCCGGCACCATCTCGGCCAGCAATGTTCAGCCTGAGTGCGGCACGAGGCTGTTGTTTCCACTGGGCGGGGTGAGCTTCTCTGTCACGCAAGGTGAGGTGCTGCAAATCAGCGGAGGGATCGGGAGCGGGAAGAGCGTCCTGGCCCGTGCCCTTGCCGGCCAGGTCCCGCTGCGAACCGGCTCGATTTGCATCGACGGGCGAAACATCGAGCAGTTCGAAGCTCGTGAGTTGTCCCGGATCATCGGCTACGTGCCGGAAGACATCGGATTTGTCTCCGGGACAGTGTTTCAGAACATTTCTCAGATGCGTGCAAACGTGAAGGAACGCGACGTCGTCTCTGCCGCCCGTCAAGCGGGTGCCCATGCCATGATCCTCGGACTGACCCATGGTTACGGAACGCAGCTCGATGCGGTCGGTTCTGGGCTGTCTCGGGGGGAGCGGCAGAGAATTGCGCTGGCCCGGGCCCTGTTCCGCCAGCCTCCGATCCTGGTGCTTGACGAGAACGCCGAAGTCTTGCCCGCGAAGTCCGGCGTGCTGAACCAGAACGGACCTGCGATTGTTCTGCTCTGCCGGTCGCCGCGCAGGTTTGCCGTGGGAAGCCGTCATTTGTGCCTGGAGCACGGGCAACTGACCAACAAGCCCGACATTCCCGCATTGGGCGCTCTCACAACCCGTCTGGCGACCGCACAGCAGAAAATTGCGAAAGGATAACTTCAATGTCAGGCGATCGCAGCTGGACAATCCGCAAGCCTGTTCTCATCGGCTGGACGGCACTGACGTTTCTTGTGGCCGGCGTTGGAACCTGGAGCACCCAAGTCGAGATCGCAGGCGCTGTCTTGGGTTCCGGTCAGGTCGAGGTCGAAAGCAACAAGGTGCTCATTCAGCATCTCTTTGGCGGAGTTGTCGAAGAGATCGGTGTTCGCAATGGCGATCCCGTCGAGGCGGGTGGGGTGCTCGTTCGACTGGATGGCACGACGCTGCGCACGGAGCTGAATGCCGTCGAGGGCGAGCTGTTTGCCTTGCTTGCCAAGGAGGCGCGGCTCGAGGCGCAGGTCGATGAACGGCACGAGCTGGACATTTCAGCGCTGCTCGGGGAACAGGCTGCATCGAACGCTGCCACCCGAACGGCGATCTCGCGCGAACAGCGGCTGCTGGAAGCAGGCTACGAGGAAGCCGCGCGCAAGGCAGATCTGCTCCGCAAGAAGATCGGACAGGTCGCCGCTCAGACTGCCGCTGTCGATGCTCAGATGGCGGCTGTCGAGGAGCAGATCTCGGTTGTGAACATCGATCTTGCGAACGCAGAACGCATGATCACCCAGAACCTCGTCAAGGCGGCGCACTTCTCCAGTGTCCAGCAGGAAAGTGCCAAACTGAAGGGCGAGGCCGGTCGGCTCGAAGCGCGCCGCGCCGAACTTGCAGAGAAATCGATCGAACTGGAACTGGAACTGCTCTCGATCGAGGTGGATCGTCGAAGTCGGGCGGTAGAGGAACTGAGCAAGTTGCAGCCGATCAAGATCAGGCTGGCGGAGAAGCGCATCGACACCCTGTCGCGACTGGCCGATCTCGAGATCAAGGCGCCGGTGTCCGGTTCCGTGCACGAGTCTCAGGTTTGGGGCCGGCAGTCGGTGATCGAAGCCGGCAAACCGATCATGTGGATTGTCCCGGTTGCCCAGCCCGCCGTGGCCGTCGTCCGCATCGACGCCGGCGACATCGAGCAAGTCTACCCCGGGCAGGACACCATGCTGCGCTTCAGTTCGTTCAATCATCGTGCAACGCCGTTGGTGACGGGACGCACGCTGACAATCTCGGCGGACGCTATCCTCGAGCCAAGCACGCGCACGAGCTACTACGAAGTCCGCGTTGCGTTTTCGAAGGAGGAACTGATGCGCCTCATCGGCTCGGACGTGGTGCCGGGCATGCCGGTCGAGGCCTACTTCACGACAGAAACGCAAACGCCCTTTGCATATGTGACGCGACCTCTCGTCGAGTATTTCAAGCATGCATACCGCGACACCTGATCAGGGCTTGCCCATGTGACGATGTCCGCGTTGTTCAGTGCGCGACCGATGTGTTTACGGTACGCGCCCATACTTGACGAACCGCTGGCAAACTCGTCGGTGGTCCCTGTGCGGCAGCGTGCTTGAGCCTGTCACCCGATCGGCGGACTTCAATCGTTACAATTCTATTCGGATTGAGTAAGTTGTCTCCAAAAGCGGCTGAGATGCCCGGGCCTACTATCATCTAACGTGAGCGTGGGAGGGAACTGTATGCAGCGTCGGCTAACGACAATTGTCGCCGCGGACATTGCCGAGTTTTCTCGACTTACCAACCTGGATGAGGAAGGCACGCTGATCGCTCAGCGCGGTCATCGCGAGGCGCTGATCGACCCTGCAATCAAGAGGCATGGTGGCAGGATCGCCAACACTGCCGGCGACAGCCTGCTGATCGAATTCACGAGCACCATCGAAGCGATAAGATGCTCGGTTGCTTGGCAGGATGGCATGGCTGTTCGAAACGCCAACATTCCTGTGGATCAGCGGATCGAGTATCGCATCGGTGTAAACGTCGGCGACGTTGTTGCTGACGGGATGGACCTGTTGGGTGACGGTGTAAATATCGCAGCTCGGCTAGAGGCACTCGCGCCCCCGGGCGGCATCATCCTGAGCGGAACCGTTCGCGACCAGATCGACGGAAAGCTGGAATTCAAGCTGGGTGATCTTGGGGATGTGCCCATCAAGAACATCCGCAGACCGGTACGAGCATTTCAGATTGTCAAGGATGGTCAGGTGCCGGTGCGCATGCCGGGCCCGCAAACTGGCAAGAAGCGTGTTGTCTTTGCGGTCGCCACGAGCTTGGTCGCTGTCGTGGCGGGTGTTGTTCTGTGGCAAACCTCCATCGGTCCGGGACGGCCTTCGGTTGTAGATCCGCTGCAGGTCGATGAGATGGTTCTACCCTTGCCGTCAGGTCCATCGATCGCCGTTTTGCCGTTTCAGTACATCGGCTCTGATCAGCATCGCACGCTGCTCGGCGAAGGTATCGCAAGTGACATAACCGACGATCTCACCCGGTTCAACGAGCTGACAGTTATCGCAAGCAACTCTGCGACTTACTTCAAGGGCGAAAAGGGTAGCATTCGGGAAGCTGCAAAGGAGCTTGGCGTTCAGTACGTTCTGCACGGCGAAGTTCAGAAAGAAGAGGATCGGCTGCGCATCTCGGCGAAGTTGGTCAACGCGATCAGCGGTGCACAGGTCTGGGCTGAGCGATACGAGAACGACTGGACACACATCTTCGAAATCCGCGACGAAATTGCCGGCGCAATCGCATCCCTCGTCGGTTCGTACGAGAGCCCGTTGGTCGCCGCGACACTGGCGGCTGCCAAGCGAAAGCAGACCGACAGTCTGACGGCCTATGAGCTGGTCATGCTGGCGCGGTCTCATAGGCACCGCTTCAACAAAGACGACAATGAGAAGTCCCATGAACTTCTTGAGCAGGCGATTGCTTTGGATCCGGTCTATGCGCAGGCGTATGTCGGTTTGGCCTGGACCCATGCCCAGGACATTTGGAATGGATGGACGGATTCTTTTGACAGGTCTGCCGACGGAGCACTGGAAGCTGCAAAACGAGCAACCCAGATTGATGAGAACTTCGCCGATGCCCATTGGGTCATGGGCGACATCTTGCTCTACATCTTGGGCCAACCAGAGAAAGGGATCGCATCGATCCAACGCGCGCGTGCCTTGAACCCCAACCATCCCGACATCCTGGCCGATTGGGGTGGGAACGTGTTGCCAATGTTTCTCGACCGCGCCGACGAGGGTGTCGAGCTGGTCAAAAGAGCCATGCGCCTCAGTCCACGACACTCCGACTGGTACGACAGCTCGCTGATGGTTGCATACTTTTTTGCGCAGAGGCCTGAGGATGCAATTGCAACCTTTCATACCGTTGACTACCCGAACACTTGGCACCGGGTTCTTCTGGCTGCGAGCTATGCGCGTCTCGACCGAGAAGACGACGCCCAGCGTATAGTTGCGGGTATTTTGGAAGACGTGCCGGACTTCACGCTGCACAGTTTTTTGACCTCAACCGGTACGGAGCCGTCAACGATGAGCGAAGCTGCGCTCTCATACTTGATCGAGGGCGTGAAAATGGCGGGCCTGTCCGAATAGTCTGCCTTCGATGCTGCATCGGTGACCGCAGCACACTTGATCTGGCTGTGGTATGCGTCGGTTTTCACATCGCCAGTCACGCGCACCGTCATTCATTTGGTTAGATTGCCCGCACTGCACCAGGTCTCGACAAAGTCGATGAACACGCTGACTTTTGTTGAGAGATGGCGCGCTGGCGGACAGATCACCTGCAGCATGCGGGCTGGAAGGGTGTGATCCGGCAGCACCGGGCACAATCTGTTGGCCGCCAGGTCGGAGCGTACGGCATATTCCGGCAGGATCGCGATGCCGAGGCCTGCGCACGCCGCTGACAGCAGCGCATCCAAGGTGTTGGCCATCAGCACCGGGTGCACCGGAACCGAGATCGTCCCCTCCGGACCGGTCAACGTCCACGACGGGTTGATTGAGAACGACCCCATGTCCAGCACCGCATGCTCGCGCAGATCGCGCGCGGTCTGAGGGGTGCCTCGGGCGGCCAGGTAGGCGGGCGACGCGCAGAGCAGATACTCCAGCAGCAGGATCCGGTGGTCGACCAGATTGGTCTCTTCATCCGGCTCAGCGATGCGGATGACGACGTCATAGCCTTCGGCCACCGGATCGACGAGGCGGCTCTCCAGATGCAGTTCGATCTCTAGCCGGTCATGTTGCTTCAGGAACGAGGCCACGAGGCTCGCGAAGTCCAGATCGCCGAAGGACAACGGGGCACTGATCCGTAGCCGTCCCACGGCCTCGGTCCGGCTGGCGCCGACCGCATGCTCCATCTCGTCGAGATCGTCGAGAAGCTGGCGGGCCCGGTCATAGACTGCGCGCCCGGTGCTGGTCGGCGCAACCGACCGGGTTGTTCGGTTCAAAAGCTGCACGCCCAGCCGTGCCTCCAGGGCGATCACAAGCCGGTTCACCGAGGAACGCGACTGTCCCATCTCGCGTGCGGCAGAGGAGAAGCCTCCCGCCTCGATCACAGCGGCAAACGCTCGCAGTTCTGCAAATCGATCCATGGCGCATATGTTCATTTTTCAGGACAGTCTGTCCTGCTTTGCCATTATTGTTGCAGAAAATGAATAGGCCACATTGCCGGCAGAGTAAAACTTCCTGGCAATGGAGGCGAACATGCAAACGATCAGACCTTCAGAGGCGCGCGGCAAGGCCGATTTTGGCTGGCTGGATTCGAGACATTCCTTCTCGTTCGGACAGTATCTCGACCCAGAGCACATGGGATTTGGACCGCTCCGTGTGATCAACGAGGACAAGGTCGCGCCGGGCGCAGGCTTCGGCACCCATGGACATGCGAACATGGAGATCCTGTCGATTGTTCTGGCTGGAGCGCTGGAGCACAAAGACTCGATGGGTGAGGCCGCGGTGATCAGCCCCGGTGACGTCCAGCGCATGAGTGCGGGAACCGGTGTTCAACACTCCGAATACAACGCATCGCAGAGCGATCCCGTGCACTTTCTACAAATCTGGATCGTGCCGGAGATCAACGATCTGACGCCCAGCTACGAGCAAAGAACGATCCCGATCGAGGACCGTCGTGGCAAGCTTCGGCTGTTGGGTTCCCGTGACGGGCGAGAGGGCTCCATCACCATCCACCGGGATGTCGATCTCTATGGGTCAGTCCTGGCTGCAGGCGGTAACCTGACCCACCAGATCGGGCCCGATCGCGGTGTCTGGATGCAAATGATCCGGGGTGCGGCAACGGCCAATGGTGATGAGATCGGTGCAGGCGACGGGCTTGCTCTGATCCGGGAACCTGACATCCGCATCGAGGCCCAAGAAGAAGCCGAGTTCCTTCTCTTCGACATGGCTCTCTAGGGGCACCCGGCATGGCGGCGGCACCTGTGCTGCCGCCAGTTTGCGCGTCACGCGATGGCAGAATCCGAACGCAACCGCCCCGGTGAGACACCAAGCTTGGCGCGGAAGACGTCTGTCATGTGACTTTGGGAGGAGAACCCGCAATGAAACGCGATCTCTGCGAGGGATACACGCGTCGTCTCGATCATGGTGCGGGCCGCTTCGACCCGTCGCGACAGCACATATCGGTACGGTGTCAGTCCATTGGTCTTCTTCATGGCGACCGACAGCGCTGTGGTGGACATGTTGGCAGCCTCCGCCAGCTGCTCCAGCGAGATGTGACCGCGCGGCGCCTCGGCGATGGCCCGATCAATCCGTTGCAGGATCCGTGGGCACAGTGTTCCCGGCGCGGTCTCAGCAGGCGCTATCGCACCATCGGCGAGCCGCCAAAGCTCATGGATCATCGCCTGAATGAGCGCGTCGGCATGCAGTCGATCGCCACCGGTCTCTCCCAACTTGGCCAGTTGCATGGCCAGCGCCTGGACGAGCGGCGAGCGAAACGGGCGAACATCGAGGTTTCCAAAGACCTCGGCCACATTGCTGCCGAACGCAGTGGTCGCGCTTTGCACCAGAGCATCCTCGAGGCAGAAAACCGTCACTTCGACGGGCGTTGCATAGTCCGCCGAATAGGACAGCCCCTTCGGGCGCACAACCATATCGCCGGGCAGAAATTTTCGCACCGGCCTCGTGGCACCGCCGATCTCGTGCTGAATCGTCGCTGGCCGTTGGTAGAGGATGAACGCGGAGTAGTGCGCTGCCGGCGTCTGGATCGAACCCGGCTCGAAGATGCTGTGGCGCACGCAGACCTTTCCCGATCCAAGTCTCGTCTGCCACTGCATCGAACTCCGAAACCTCGGCAGCTGCATGTAGTCATCGAATGCGTACATGTCGGCCTCCAGCGAACCCCCATTTCGCTCATTCTAGTTTTAGCCTCAGAGCCCGCATCAGCAAGGTCGCAGCCCGCGCGGGAATCCAGAAATTCGGAAAAGAAACTCCGAAATCCGGAAGAGCTGCGGATGCGCCCACCCCAAATCCCCCGTGTCATCGCAGCGTTGGCGTGACGCGGGTCCCCCGGCCGAATGTGCCGCCCAATGCAGGAAAGGAGCCTAGAAATGCCCAACTCGAAACTGGAAGTGCTGACGCCCCAGAACAGTCAGCTGATCTTCATTGATCACCAGCCGCAAATGGCGTTCGGTGTGCAGTCGATTGACCGCCAGACGCTGAAGAACAATGTCGTGGCCCTCGCCAAGTCGGCGAAGCTATTCGACATTCCGACGATCATCACCACGGTCGAGACGGAAAGCTTCTCGGGTCATACGTTCCCGGAACTGCTGGGCGTCTTCCCAGAGCATCCGATCCTCGAGCGGACGTCCATGAACTCGTGGGACGACCAGAAGGTGCGCGACGCCCTTGCCGAGAACGGCCGCAACAAGGTCATCGTGTCGGGTCTGTGGACCGAGGTCTGCAACACCACCTTCGCGCTCTCGGCCATGCATGACGCAGGCTACGAGATCTACATGGTGGCCGACGCCTCCGGCGGCACGTCGGTAGACGCGCACACCTTCGCCATGGACCGGATGGTGCAGGCCGGCGTCGTCCCGGTGACCTGGCAGCAGGTCGCACTGGAGTGGCAACGCGACTGGGCGCGCCGCGAACGCTATGACGCGCTGATGAACATCGTGAAAGAGCATTCCGGCGCGTTCGGCATGGGCGTGGATTACGCCTACACGCTTGTGCACAAGCAGCCCGAGCGCGTGACCCACGGGCCCCGGATCGATCCCGTCGCGGCCCCAATCGCGGCCGAATAGCCAGCAATCTGCAGGGTGCGGAACACCGCGCCCTGCACCCCCCAATCGCCCGGCTTGGCGTGTGGCCTGCAGCCACGCGGCGGAATCCGTGCGGCCTGATGTAGGAGCCCTTGACATGCCCATGATCCTCGACCGCCGGCAAGTACTGGCCGGGACCACCGCACTGATCGCTGCAACCGGCACCGGGTATGCCCGCGCGAGCGGAGGCGCTGATATCGTTCTCTTGAACGGGCGCATTGCCACCATGGACCCGGCCAAGCCCGCGGCGACAGCCTTGGCAGTCCGTGACGGCCATTTCACAGCTGTGGGCACCGACGCCGAAATGCAGGGCATGATCGGACCGTTCACCCAAGTGATCGATGCGAACGGACAGCGCGTCATCCCCGGTCTGAACGACAGTCACACCCACGCGATCCGCGGCGCTGTGAACTACAACCTGGAAGTCCGCTGGGACGGGGTGGACAGCCTCGAAGAGGCCTTGACGCTCTTGCGCGCGCAAGCCGATCGCACACCCCAGGGCCAATTCATCCGCGTCGCGGGCGGCTTCAGCGAGTTTCAGTTCAAGGAAAAGCGCCTGCCCACGGTTTCAGAGCTCGATGCGGTTGCTCCCGACCACCCAGTGCTGATCCACCATCTCTACAAACTCACGCTTCTCAATACGAAAGCGGTTGAGTTCTTCGGCTATGACCAGCCGGGACACCCGACGTTTCCTGGCGGCATCATCGAGAAGGATGCCGGCGGTAACGCCACAGGTCGTGTGCTGGCGGCACCGTCGGGGCTGGTCATGTACAAGACCTTGGCCGCCGCGCCAAAGCTGTCGATCCGCGATCAGATCAACTCATCGCTACAGTACTTCGACGTACTGAACGGGTTGGGTGTGACCTCGGTGTCGGATGCGGGCGGTGGCGGCATGGAGTTCCCCGACGCCGATCCGTACAAAGTTATCCGCTGGCTGCATGAACGCGATCTGCTGAGCACGCGGATCGGCTACCACTCATTCCCGCAGCACAAGGGGCAGGAGCTTGCCGACTACACGAGATGGACCGCCGAGACCCGTGCGGGCAGTGGCGACGATATGCTGAAATTCGTCGGTGCAGGCGAGAACCTGGGCTGGGCGGCCTATGACTACGAGATCTTCGCCGATGACCGGCCCGAGATCGATGCTGATGCGGAAGACTACCAGACCAAGGTCATGACCGTTCTGGGCGAGGGTGGCTGGCCGTTCCGCCAACACATCACCTACAACGAGACGGGTGAGCGTCTGCTGCCGGTCTATGAGGCCGTCGCCAGAGGTGCAGGTCTGGTGCCGGGCTGGTTCATCGATCATGTCGAGACGTTCACGCCGCAAAATCTGGAACGCATTGCCAAGCTCGGCGGGGGCATCGCGTTGCAGAACCGCATCCAGTTCCAGGCGGAAGACTTCGTTGCCAACTACGGGGTCGAGGCGTTGAAGAAGACGCCGAACTTTCGCGCGATCCTAGACCTGGGTGTGCCAGTCGGGGGCGGGACCGATGCGACACGGGTGACTTCTTTCAATCCCTGGTTCTCGATCCAATGGATGACGACAGGTCTGAGCCGTGGCGGTCTTGCAATGTACGACGATGCCAATCTGCTCAGCCGGGAAGAGGCGCTTCGCCTCTGGACCACTGGCTCGGCGTGGTTCACGGGCGATGCGGGGCGCAAGGGTGCGATCACGCCCGGCCAGATGGCGGATTTCGCAGTGCTGGACCGGGACTACTTCGCAGTAACCGATGCCGAAATCGCCAAGCTGAAGTCGGACCTGACCGTCGTGGGCGGCAAGGTGGTCTTCGGCGCGGGAGCCTTCGCACGTCAGGATCTCAGTCACGTGCCTCCGGTCAGCCCGGAGTGGTCGCCGGTGCTCTTGCAAGGCCGCGAGATCTGAGCGCGTGCGGGAGGCTCTCCCGCGCGTCTCCCACCATTTGCGAAGGAGATAGAGAATGACGGACCTGATCCTGTTCAACGGCCATGTCTGCACGTTCGACGCGGATTGTCCCCAGGCTGAGGCCATCGCGATCAAAGGCGACAAGATCGAGGCCATCGGAACGAACGCGGAGATCATGGCGATTGCCGGGGAAACAGAAACGATCGACCTGGGCGGTCAACTGGTGATTCCAGGGCTTATCGACAGCCACACGCATATCATTCGTCAGGGCAACAATTTCGCCATGGAGCTGCGCTGGGACCATGTGCCATCGCTGGCCGACGGGCTCGCAATGCTCAAGGCACAGGCTCAACGCACGCCTGCAGGCCAATGGATCCGGGTGGTGGGCGGCTGGTCAGCCGACCAGTTCGCCGAGAAACGTCTGCCCACGATCGATGAGATCAATGCCGTTGCTCCGGACGTGCCTGTTTATGTGCTCCACCTCTATGACCGGTGCTGGCTCAATCGGGCCGCGTTGCGGGCACTTGGGATTGACGAACATTTCTACGAGCCCTTCGTCTCGGGCCGTCTGGAGAGGGATGACAACGGCCTGCCTACCGGCTTGGCGCTTGCCCGGCCCAATGCGCAGCCTCTCTATGCGCTGCTGGACATGGCGCCGAAGCTGGAGTTCGAACAACAGCTTCTGTCGACGAAGCACTACTTCCGGGCTCTGAACGGGCTGGGCCTGACCTCGGCGCTCGATTGTGCGGGCGGGTTCCTGAACTACCCGGACGACTACGGTGTCATCACCGAGCTGAACCGCCGGGGCGAACAGACCGTGCGCATTGGCTACCAGCTGTTCGCTCAGCGCCCGCTGTTCGAACTGGATGATTTCAAGCGCTGGAATGATCTGGTGAAGCCGGACGAGGGAAACGCCTATCTGAAATGCATCGGTGCCGGTGAGATGTTGGTGGCCTCGGCCTACGACTTCGAGGACTTTTCCTTTCCCCGACCGGATCTGCCCAAACGCATGGAGAGCGATCTGAGGCCGGTGCTTGAGTTTTTGCTGAAGAACCGCTGGCCGATCCGCTTTCACTGCACCTACGAGGAAAGCGCGCACCGGCTGCTGACCGTGCTCGAGGAGGTCGGCCGCGACAAGGGGCTCGAGGAGCTGAACTGGATCTTCGACCATGGCGAGACCATCAGCGAGGCCACGATGGAATGGGTCGCCCGTCTCGGCGGCGGGATCTCCTATCAGAACCGCATCGCCTTCCAGGCGACGGCCTATCGTGATCGGTATGGGGAGGCGGCGCTGCGCGAGGTCATGCCTGTGCGCAAGATGATGGCCTCGGGCGTGCCTCTCGCCGCAGGCACCGATGCGACGCGCGTGTCTTCCTACAATCCTTGGCTTGCGATTCACTGGGCGGTCTCGGGCAAGGGACGAGGGGGCGATGTGATCTGGTCGCCCGAGAACAGGCTGAGCCGCGAAGAGGCGTTGCGCCACTGGACGGCAGCCGGGGCTTGGTTCAGCCGGGAAGAAGGGCAGAAGGGTCAGATCAAACCCGGCCAGCTGGCGGACATTGCTGTCCTCGACAGAGACTACTTCTCGATCCCTGAAGAAGAAATCGCGGACATCACCGCCGACCTGACGCTGTCGGGCGGAAGGATCGCACACGCCAAGGGCGCCTTCGCAGCTCACGCACCAGCGCCACTGCCGGAGCTGCCGGACTGGTCGCCCGTGCCCGTCTTCGGCGCCCCCGGAGCGCCGGGCAGGCGCGGCACGGCAATGGCCGCGGAATAGTGCTGCGAGAAACTGGAGGAAGAAACCATGGACTGGAGAGCGTACGCAATTTCTCTGGCTGTCGGCCTGCTGGTGGGGGGTATCTATGCACTGCTGAACACGCGTTCACCCGCGCCGCCGGTCATCGCTTTACTGGGCCTCCTGGGCATGCTGATCGGCGAGAGCCTGGCGTCGTGGGCAAAGCAGAAAATGACATTGGCCCAGGCGACAGAGCACTGTCTGCACAAGAAGGACTTTGCGTCTGCAACGTCCCAACAGCGGGGGGAGAGCGCATGACCAGAGAATTCATGCGCCCCTATCCTCGGCGGGATGGTCCGACGGCGCGGATCCTCGCCACAGCGCTCGCAGCGATTGCCATGGTTCTGGCGGCGTTTGGCGTGCACCAGCCCGCGCAGGCTGAGACCCTGGTCTTTGAAGGTCGAGTCGAAGCCTACGAGCGGGCAGAACTCTCCAGCCAACTGGATGGTGTGGTGGCCGAGATCCTGTTCGTGGGCGGCGAGATGGTCTCGAAGGGTCAGGTTCTGATTCGCCTCGACGCGGACGATGCCGATCTGGCAAAGGCCGAGGCCGCCGCCTTGATGACCCAGGTCGAGGCGGACGTCACCCATGCGCGCCAAGAGGCCGAGCGGGTTCGAACATTGGTGCGGCGGGGTATTGCAACACAAGCGCAACAGCAGGCGGCCCAGCAGACGCTGAGCGTGGCCGAAGCCCGACTGGCCAGCGCTCGTGTGGCGATCCGGCGCGCGGACCTGGACTTGGCGCGAACCACGATCGAGGCCGGCATCTCGGGGATCGTCGACCGGCCCAGGATCTCCAAGGGCGCGTATGTCGAGGCGGAATCCGGCGCGCCGCTGGGAGAGATTGTCCGGATCGACCCGGCGTTGATCGCTTACCAAGTGCCATATGCCACCCGGATCGCGGCAATGCGGATCAGCAACGCGCCGGATCTGCAAGAGTTGTTCAAGCGCATTCAGTTGACGGTCCGTTTGCCTGGTGGCGAAGTTTATCCACATCCTGCAAAGCCCGACTTCGCCTCGGCCACCATTGATGCCGAGACCGGCCTGCTGACGGTCTGGGCCGCGATTCCCAACCCAAAGGGCCTGCTTAGGCCCGGACTCGCGGTCTCGGTCACGTCCGAGATCCTCGCAAACGGAGACGCCACACAATGACCTCGACCGTTGCTCCTGCAGCCGTCGCCAGCGGACCGATGGCCCCCTTCCGCAACCGCGCCTTTACTGTGCTTTGGATCGCCACCGTCGCGTCGAACATCGGGACCTGGATGCACGATGTCGGCGCTGGATGGCTGATGACGGAGCTGGCACCCTCACCGCTCATGGTGGCTGCGGTGCAGGCGGCGACGACCCTGCCGATCTTTCTGTTCGCGCTGCTGGCTGGCGCGGTGGCCGACATCGTCGACCGCCGTCATCTGCTGATCGGGGTCAACGTCGCCATGGGCGTCGCGGCGCTTGCCATGGCTGCCCTGGTGCATCTGGACATGGTGACGCCCTGGATGCTGCTGGGCTTTACCTTTCTGTTTGGCACCGGCGCTGCTTTCATCGCGCCGGCGTGGCAGGCCATTGTGCCCAAGCTGGTGCCGCGCTCGGAACTTTCCGGGGCCATCGCCCTGAACTCCATGGGAATCAACATCAGCCGCGCGATCGGCCCTGCGCTGGCGGGGTTCCTGATTGTGGCAGCGGGACTTGCCGCACCCTTCCTGGTCAACGCCATCAGCGTCATCGGCATTGTCGCGGCGCTATGGTGGTGGCGCCCCGAGCTCGAGCACAAACCGGCTCTGCCTGCAGAGCGCGTCGGCGGAGCCATCGTCGCGGGCCTGCGGTACGCGTGGAACAGCCCTGCCTTGAAGGCGACGCTCGTACGGGCCTTGGCATTCTTCCTGTTCGCGAGCGCTTTCTGGGCGATGTTGCCGCTGATCGCGCGAGAGGTCTTGCAGGGTGGGCCGACGCTTTATGGTCTGATGCTGGCGGGCGTTGGTGCAGGCGCGGTCGGGGGCGCATTGGTCCTGCCGAAGATCAAGGCGCGGTTGGGCGCAGACGGCACGGTGGCGGCGGGCACAGCCGGTACGGCGGTGGTCATGGTGCTGATGGCTGTTGCGCCCAATCAGGTCCTGGCCATCTCGGCCTCGGTCATGGCTGGCCTTTCGTGGATCGCAGTTCTCTCCAGCCTCAACGTTTCCGCACAGACGGCCCTGCCGGACTGGGTGCGCGCCCGTGGTCTGTCGGTCTTTCTGACGGTGTTCTTCGGGGCGATGTCGATTGGCAGCCTTGCCTGGGGTCAAGTCGCGTCGCTTTGGGGCGTACCCCTCGCTCTGTTGGCAGCGGCGGCAGGTGCGGTTCTGATGATCCCGTTGGTCCGGTCGGCGCATCTCGGTCTGGGAGCGACACAGGACCTCGTCCCGTCGATGCATTGGCCCGAGCCCATTTTGTCCGGCGATACCACCCCCGACGGCCCTGTGATGATACAGGTCAGCTATCGGGTCGGACTTGGCAATCAGGCGACCTTCTTCGCGCTGATCAAACAGCTATCGGCCAGCCGCCGGCGTGGCGGCGGATACCGTTGGTCGGTGATGCAGGATGCTGAGGCGCCTGAAGTGTTTGTCGAGACGTGGTGGGAAGCTTCGTGGCTTGACCATCAGCGCCAGCATCAACGTGTCAGCCGCGAGGACCAGAAGCTGCAGGAGCAGATCGCCGGGCTGCTCTTACCCGATCACACAACAAGCGTTCGGCACTATATCGGCCTGCAATCCCACAGGTGACTGGCGATGGAGGCGAGCTTGTCAGCCGGCGGGCTCGCCTGCGAATGCAACGAGCGCCATCGAGTCTGGCTGGAACGTCGTCATGCCGTTCAGTTGAAGCTCGGCTGTGGTTCACGGGGAAGGTTGTTGGTGCGCAGGACATCCAGCGATGCCTCGCTGGTACACTTCGGTCGTCCGCCCCAGTTCCGCGAAAGACTTAAACTGGCGCAGGGCGGCTGCCCGCTCAGGTTCAGGCGCACGTCCATAGACTGGGGAAAAGTGGACGGTCTTGAGCGGACCAAGGGAAGTTTCGGGTTGTCGCGATGCAGCATCCGGAGACCGGACTTTCCATGTGCCATGGCCGAATGACACGTTCGCGCCGATAAGCCTGCAATCGGGGCAGCGCTCGATGCTCGTGTGCCGATCAATCGTCCTCGTTTATGAACTTTGTCGCGAGGGCATGAAGCCGGCGCATCTCAACGTCCTCGATGCCCAGCTCACCGAAATGGCGCACCAGTGAATCCAGGTACTCGAAGTTTGTCCCGAGCCGGCCGTGGGCCGTGGCGATGATCTTGGCAGCCTCAGTGTGCGGGATACCTGGTGCGTATCTGTAATTGTTCTGATCCATGACGAACACCAATGCATCGACGCGCCCTTGAGGTGTCGCAACTTCCTGAAAGATCGGGCGATACGCCCCTGCAAACATCTCGCGCCGCCACATGTACTCCGTTTCCTGATCGACAAGCGCGGCGGACAATCGAAAGACGACACCCTCGCACTGCCCTCCGTCTTCCAGCGCCACCATCAAACCAGGCAGTTCGCGGCTCCCGCGTCCGCCTTCAATCCGCATGCAAAACGTTCGACGCCAGCCCTGCAGGCTGCCGAAGCGATACTCTTCAACGTATACGGCGGGATCCCAGATCAAAGAGCCGTAGGCGAACACCCACAGATCGTCTGACAATCGATCGTGCAGAACCTTACGGCGGTTCGCTTCGCGAGCGTCATGCTCCATGCGCCAGCCCGCTGGCCAGTTTTCTTCTTCGGCTTGAGCATCCAGCTCGGCGAAGCGTTGATGGCCGAACCGCATTTGGGATGCGTCCGGAGGCGTGACGAGGCCCTTCAACGAAGGTGCATGACGAAAGACATGATCTGCGAAAGGCATCAGACGGGAGAGCCTCATTGGGTCGCGAAGCGCATGAAGAAACTCAGAATGACCTGAGCTTTGCCTGAGAGCAACACAGCTTGCCTGCAAAGTGTTTCGGCTCTGAGGAGACGTTCGAGACCGGTCGGGTCAGCAGCAGCAAACGCAACATCGCAGTCTTGAGGACCCTACAGGACATGGCTCTATCAGAAGTCGCATAGCAGGCTGCGATCATTCACTGAAACTGGTTTGAGGCACTTCTATGAGGCAAGGAGGGTTCAGCGTTCCCCATAGGTGCAGGACCTGCCTCAGGGAGCGCCTGCAACCCGTTGTCTTCGGCTGGGCGCAGACGTCGGACACCTGTTCGGCATGAACCGACCTTCTGTCGCCGGGCGGGCACAAATCCGAACGCAAATCCAGCAAAAGGGCTGGCCAAATGTCAAAACCAGGCGTTGTCACGCGATGCGTGCCCGAGCGCGCTCTCCGAGAGGAGGACATCACGTTCCTCGGGCCATTGTCGGCCGTTCGACATCGCACCCATACTTGACGAACTGACGGCAAAATCGTAGGTGGACCGCTCGGCGCGGGCGTTGTGTAGTGGTAAGACCTCAGCCTTCCAAGCTGATGACTTGAATTTCATGTAGTCGCATTGGGTTGCTATCTATCTCATTTTATTTGATAATATCTCGCACCCGGGCACACCGAGTTGCGCTCGCTTGCATGCAGTTTCCGACAAAATACCGACAAAAATGCCAAAGCTCACAGAGACGTTTGCCAGGAAGACACCGCATGCGAGTGCGGGCACGAAGAAGCACTGGGACACGGAGATCAAAGGCTTCGTGCTCTTTGTCGGCAAGCGATCGAAGACCTGGTATTTCCAGAAGGATGTTGGCGGACACACCACGCGCAGGCTGATTGGCCGGTATCCGACGATCTCAGCAGAGGGCGCGCGCCAGACGGCCATGGGGCTGGCACTTGAGATGTCTCGTGGGTCAGGCAAGGTCGTGCAGATTGGTGCGCCAACCCTCGAGACAGCAATGGAAGCCTACCTGGCGCGACCGAAGCTGCGCTCTGAAGTTTACAAGGACGACACGCGCGCCCAGCTCGACAAGCAGCTCAAGGGCTGGCTGCGCTTGCCTCTCGACGAGATCACGAAGGCGATGGTTGTGGCGCGCCATCGAGAGCTGGCACATGTGCCGTCTACGGCAAATCATACGCTTCGCCGGCTTCGAGCGATCTGGAACCACGCGCGGCGTACTCATGATTTGCCGGAGTCGCCGACTTCGGCGATCGAGTGGTATCCGGAGCCGCCGAGCGGAGAAGTCATCCCGGATCTCTCGGAGTGGGCCAGAGTGGTCGGTGACCTCTTCAACCCGATCCACAGTGCTTACTATCGCTTGCTTCTGTTCACTGGCCTGCGGAAGAGCGAAGCCCTCAAGCTGGAATGGCAGCACGTCCACACGGAAAAGCTGCACATTCCCATGACCAAGAACGGGCGCCCGTTCGATTTGCCAATCCTGCAACTCCACCACGAGATCCTTGAGCCTGTTCGCGGCCTTGATCGCCGGTGGGTGTTCCCCTCGCCCAAAGCGCCGGACGGCCACCTCACATCACCTGCGCGGCTTCCATGGCCACTGCATGCCCACAGGCGCACCTTCGCGACCGTCGCCGTTGAAGCGGGCGTGCTCGAGGAGATTGTTGCACGCCTTCTCAATCACACACCGCTTTCGATCACCGGTCAACGCTACGCCAAGCCGTCGCTCGACGCCTCAGACCTGCAATGGAGAAGGTTTGCATGGAGATCGAAAGGCGCGTGCGCTGAAAAGTTCTGGGTGTGCAGTCTGCGATGGAGCAGCGAACTCAGTGCGAATATGTTTGTGCAGCGACTTCTTTGATCAAGCCAAGCCATCGACAACAACTTTCAGCCAACATTGCCCGAAATTGCAACCTTCTGTTCACTCTCAGCGATGAGTTCGATCCCAACGTTCTTGAAGTGCGAACTGGACGTCTGGCCCAGCGCGGGATCAGAGGTGTTAACTGGAGTGTCGGCCTGATGCCCTGATGTTCCTCGGCATTGGTTGGAATGTCCGAAGTCAGGGGATGCCGACACATCGATCCCTATGAACCATTGTGCCCAAGGTGTGCCGCTTGTTGTCATTGGTCTAATGTTCCGGGAGCGTCAGTTTCGTCCCCACACTGACTGCTCTGTCACCGACGCCTTTCGCATCCGCAGCGTGCACTGGGAACGAGGACCGGCCCACAGCCGCCGTCTCCAAACTTTGCTGGCGCTGCAGTGCAGTATCTCCATTGTGGACGTCTAACCTTGCCAAACGAGGCTTAGTCGCTTCTTTCATCTGCACCTCGGAGAGTCTGACTTCCGACGACGAGTTGAAGGCCTAAGCCAAGGGGAAGGCACAGACGCACTATAGCCTGGCCGCCGCATGGCAGCGTGCCATATCTGGGAAATGAAGTTCGCTCACCTCACACCGCTGGTTGCGATTGCGGCGCTTGCCCTTGCCATTCTTGCAGCGGTTCAGGTGGAGGGTGCGCGAGGTTCGATAGACATCAAGCGCATGTACTTTGACCAAACACCCGTGACCATCTACCGGGGGCAGGCCCCGGAAAAGTCCCTGGTCGTCGTCTCACATGGCTTTGCCGGATCTCGCCAAATGATGGAGGCAATATCGCTGACCCTCGCCCATTCAGGTCATGTGGTCGTCTCATTCGATTACCTCGGCCATGGACGGCATAGTGTTCCGTTGTCGCCCGACATTCACGCGCTGACCGGAACGACCGAGGATCTGATCGAACAGACGATGGAGGTGGTCGAGCAGGCGCGCCAACTCATCGATGCAGAGGAAATCTCCTTAGTTGGACATTCCATGGCAACGGACGTGGTCGTACGCGCTGCGGCAAGACTTGCAAGTGTTCGGAACGTTGTTGCGATATCGATGTATTCGGAAGCCGTGACGTCGGAACACCCGGGAAGGTTGTTGATCGTCTCTGGGGCACACGAGGCGCGACTACGCGAAGTTGCCCTAGATGCAATTGCCCAGATCGGCCCACGGGACGAGGCTCGGACGGTGACGAAACACGGGATCGAACGTCGAGCGGTCGCTGCACCGTGGGTCGGGCATGTGGGCGTGTTATGGTCCGCAACCACGTTTTCAGAAGTTGCTGAGTGGTTGGGTTCGGCCGCGCATCCGCAAGCAACTGGACCCTGGATCGCTATTCTGCTCCTCTCTATCTGTACACTCTTCTGGGCATTGTCCCAGCGGTTTCCCAAAGCGACCCCGGCCCCCAAACCGAACGTGCGCAGCGCCTGTCTGGCTTCGATCCTTTCTGCGCCCATAGCATTTCTGGCCGGTCTCAGCGGATTGTCTGCGATTGGGCTGTCCGGCTTTGGGGCACTGGCACTCTGCTTTGGCGCTTGGGGCGTGGTTGTACTGGCCATATTGCGTCCGCATTTTCGTTTTTCCTCAGCAGATGCCTGGGTAGGACTTGCACTGCTTGTGTGGGGGATCGGTGTCTTTGCACTCGCCATGGACCGCTATGCGGCAGCCTTTGTTCCCACCGGGATCAGGGTGTCGCTGATGGCTCTGCTGATGATGCCGATGATTGTCTTCGCACTCGCCGATAGAGCGATAGTACATGGACGACACCCGTTGGTCAGAGTACTGCTCCGCTTTCCATTCCTGGCGGCACTGCTTGGCGCAATGATCTTCGGACAAGACGGGATCGGTATGCTGTTCACGGTGGTGCCGGTCTTGGTCTTGTTCTTCATCGTGTACGGGACAATGGCAGCGTGGGCGTCACGCGATGGTGGGATATTGGCTGTGGGCAGTGCGTCAGGAGTAGTCCTGGCTTGGTCGATTGCGGCTTCCACTCCGCTGTTCACGGCGGTATAGAATGCTGCTGGCAGTTCCGGCCCTGAGCGGACTTTGCTGGAAGCATCCAGCTCCGCGGTCGCGGGACGTCAGAGCGGTCATTCGCGGCAAGTGCGAAGGCACTTCTCAAGTTTCGGTCGCTGTCGGGACAAAGCAGCCTTTGGCGTTCGATAGGACGAAGATTCACTCCTGACCTGGTCGCGGAGAGGAAACAGAACTTCTGCGGTTTAGCCAATATGAACATGGCGTCTAGCCACATCCGCGTGGAGAAAGAAGCCGTTGAGGTTATGCGCGGCTCAATCCTGTGTCATCTTCTGCAGGAGCTTCTGCGACTCAGAGAACACTAGGGAACACGCTATGAACATCCCATTGATGCTTGGTTCTATCGTTGCCGTCACGCTGCTTCCAGCGGCTGCATTCTCATCTCAGGAGATCGCCGACACGATCTACTCTGGCGGACCGATCCTGACCATTACGGACGAACTGCCGACAGTCGAGGCCGTTGCTGTCAAGAACGGGCGCATTATTGCGATCGGCCGACAGGCCGAGCTGCAAGCGCATCGGGGCGACAGCACTGAGCTATTTGATCTCGGAGGCCGAGCCATGTTGCCGGGTTTTGTCGACAGCCACGGCCATGTCGTGCTTGGCGGACTGCAGGCACTGTCAGCGAATCTGCTGGCCCCGCCAGATGGCGAGGTTACGGACATCACTAGCCTCCAAGCGACGCTCAGGCAGTGGGCTTCGGACAACGCAAATGCCGTCACCAAGGTGGGCATGATTGTCGGCTTCGGCTACGACAATGCTCAACTCGCCGAATTGCGGCACCCGACAAGAGACGAGTTGGATGCTGTATCGGACGAGTTCCCGATCATCATCGTCCACCAGTCCGGACATCTAGGCGTTGCGAACTCCAAGGCACTGGAAATGGTCGGCATAACGGCCGAATCCGTTGCGCCACCGGGTGGCGTGATCCGCAGGGACGACGCTGGTGAACCGAACGGGGTGCTGGAGGAGTACGCGTTCCTTGCCGCCTTGATGCCGATGCTCGGGGGGTTGGGAGAAGAAGGACTGCTTGCCTTCGCAAGGGCGGGCAGTGAGTTATGGGCCAGCTATGGATACACGACTGCGCAAGAAGGACGCTCGTCTCCCGCGATCGTAGACGCCGCACTGAAGGTTGGTGCGGCAGGCGATCTTCCCATTGACGTCGTGGCATACCCCGATGTTCTGGAGGCACGCGAATTCATCGCCTCCAGCGTCTCTAGAGAGTACACGGACCGCGTTCGTGTCGGTGGCTGCAAGTTGACGATCGACGGTTCGCCACAAGGCTTCACTGCTCTCAGGGACCGGCCCTACTACGACCCGGTCGGGGACTATCCGCCGGGCTACGCAGGGTATGCTACCATCACGATGGAGCAGCTTCAGGGCGCGGTGGACTGGTGTTATGAGAACGGCATCCAGATCATCACCCACGCGAACGGAGAGGGCGCCTCTGACATGCTGATCGCCGCGATTGGCGCGGCCCAGGTCAAGCATGGAAACGAGGACATCAGACCCGTCCTGATCCACGGCCAGTTTCTGCGTGAGGATCAGGTCGACAGCTACAAGCGCCTGGGCGTATTTCCATCGGTTTTCCCAATGCACACATTCTATTGGGGAGACTGGCACCGGGATCACACGGTTGGCCCCCTGAACGGCGAGAACATCTCGCCCACTGGCTGGATCCACAAGCGCGGCATGATGTTCGGAACCCATCATGATGCGCCGGTGGCTTTTCCGGACAGTATGAGGGTGCTTGCGGCCACCGTGACGCGCCGGACACGATCAGGCGACATTCTAGGGCCGCATCAACGCGTCGATGTCATGACCGCGTTGAAGGCGATGACGATCTGGCCGGCCTGGCAACATTTCGAAGAGGATGACAAGGGCTCCATCGAAGTGGGAAAGATCGCCGACTTCGTGATCCTGTCCGACGATCCGACAGCAGTTGATCCTGAGAAGCTGTCTGAACTGGAGGTCATGTTAACGGTCAAGGACGGCGAGATCATCTACCAGGCGGCAGAGGAGGAGCGCAGAGGTGACCTCCGTTCTTACCCGTTCTCAAGGGACCCGATCGTGGCACACCGCTTCATGCATGCAGTCTATCAGGGCGTTGGCGTCGAGGCACCTTCGCTCGCGAACGTCTTCGCCGGACGCGGGCGGACGTTCTCGGTACGCGGATACGGTTCGGATTGAGCTAGTTCGACATGAGGGTGGGTGCAGCTTCTTGCACATATCGCCCGGAACATGGAGGGCAGAATATCAATTGCTGAGAGAAAGAGAACCTCTGGGCAAGCTTCAATGACGAACGACGCCCGCCGCCGGCACTTGTGTCCTGGTTGGGAGCATCTGTTCTCCTGATCACCTGTTCCTCACCGGGACTTGCCAGCATGTGCATCATGTACTCGCGAACATTCGCTCGTCAGCGTCATCAGCTGCACAGAAAAGGTTCATTTGATCTGCAGATGAGAATCTGACATGCAGTTGACTGCTTAGCTTTGTATCCCGTCGATTGAAGAGTTTTTCACTAGAAGAACTTTCAGACGGAGCACATTATGGCACTCGACCTCAGCACACTCGACGGCACAAACGGCTTCCGCATCGACGGTATCGACGCGGGCGACGCAAGCGGCTTTGCCGTGTCGGGAGCGGGAGACATCAACGGCGACGGTTTTGATGATGTGGTCATTGGCGCCCCCGGCGCGGGTGCCTCGTACTACTATCTCGGGACCGGTGAAAATTACGTCGTCTTCGGCGCCGCCTCGGGCTTCGATGCCAGCATTGACCTTTCCGAACTCGATGGCACCAACGGCTTCCGCATTGATGGAGCGGATAGCAGTTACGACGGAAATGGTACCGCAGTTTCTGGCGCAGGCGACATCAATGGCGATGGGTTCGACGATTTAATTATCGGAGTACCCGATGTCGACGCAGATCGGTACTATCCTGGTCCCGACGCGAGCTTTGTCATCTTCGGGACATCGTCTGGCTTCTCAGAGAGCCTAGATCTTTCATCGCTCGATGGCGCGAATGGGTTCCGCATCGACGGGGCCGGAACCACGTTTTTATGATGATAGTGGCGCGTCAGTTTCGGGTGCTGGTGATTTCAACGGCGACGGCATCGACGATCTGATCATCGGAGCCCCCAACGCTGGCGCAAACTACAACAGCGTCGGTGAGAGCTATGTGATCTTCGGTACATCCGGAGGGTTTGCCTCCAGGATCGATCTCGCAGCTCTTGATGGCAGCAATGGCGTGACCTTTGTCGGGCGCACTGACAACGATTACGCTGGAGCCTCGGTCTCCGGAGCGGGCGATGTAAATGGCGACGGCATCGACGATGTGATCATCGGTGCACCTGGCCTCAGCTACAGCGCCTACTATGCGGGCGGGAGCTTTGTGGTGTTTGGCCGGGCGACCGGTTTCGAGGCGCGCTTTGAGCTCTCATCAATTGATGGCGCTAACGGCTTCCGGATCGACGGTATCAACGATTTCGACAACGTCGGCAACGACGTTTCTGGCGCTGGCGATGTGAACGGCGATGGCTTCGACGACGTGATTGTCAGTTCGGATGAAGCAGCCGGCTCGGCAGGTGAGAGCTACGTCATTTTCGGTGCAGCCAATGGTTTCCAGACCAGCATTGCGCTGAGTACACTGGATGGCTCTAGTGGCTTCCGGATCGTTGGAACGGACGTCGGCGATGGAAGCGGCACTTCGATCTCTGGCGCGGGCGACGTCAATGGAGATGACCTCGATGATCTGATCATCGGCGCACCAGGTGCGGACCCCGCAGGAAACGATTCCGGTGAAAGCTACATCATCTTCGGTACATCGGGAGGGTTTCCGGCTGTCCTCGATCTTTCTGCGCTCGATGGCACAAATGGGTTCCCCATCAACGGTGTAGATGCAGATGATCAGAGCGGCTTCTCCGTATCCGGTGCCGGCGACGTCAACGGCGACGGACTTGATGACCTGATCATAGGCGCACTCGGCGGTGACGAGGGCGGGTCCTCCTCCGGAGAAAGCTATGTCGTCTTCGGCTTTGCCGGCGACGACCCGTCACCTGATGCACTCGAGGTTGCTTTGATCGACGCGGACTCGGACGAGGTGATCCAATCCCTCAGCAATGGCGATGTGCTGGCCGAAGGCGCATTGATCGGGCGCAATGTCACCATCGCAGCAACCGTACCAGAAGACGGCCCGCTCGGCGGTCAGGTTGAGAGCATCGTCCTCAACCTTAACGACGGTCAAGCAGTTCGAAAGGAGAACTTCGACCCCTATGCGCTTTTCGGCGACAATCCAAACTCCGGCAATTTCTTCGCCGGCCCCGCGGGCTTCGAACTAGCCAGGGGTGAAAACACGATCAGCTTCGATCTCTTCGCGAAGAACGGCGGCAGAGACTTGATCGAGACTGTCGAGTTCGGGTTCACGGTCACACCTGACCCAGTCACAGCGATAGTCGACGTCGATGGAGTCCAACGCGGTCGAGGGCCCGTTGACACAGCGCAGAGCGGCCCGGACACTGACCTTGAGCTTGGCCTCCGTTTCACCACCGGATTGCTCTTTGAAAACGTTCTAGTCGCGGACTATGCGCAAGTCGCCGGAGCCACGCTCGCCCTAACCTCGGAGCGAACGCAGTCTGGTGTCGATCTCGACGTCGAGATCGGGCTATTTGATGGCTCGGAAGGCGTGGAGCTTGCTAGGCCCAGCAAACTTACCAGCGGTTTCGACTTCTTCTCGACGGATCAGCTCGCGGGCAATTTTGCCGAAGACGAGGAAATCAAGCTCGACGTCACCTCCTCGGTCGCGGACTTCCTCGCTGATCAGGAGGGTGCGAACACTGATGGCACCTTCGACTTTCTGTTCTCGTTGACGAGCGCCGATGGCATCTTCCGCGTTAACCCCGAGGAAGCAGGCGACCCGCTGGCAGCCGAGCTCATCATCGAATTCGTGTAGGCGATCGCTGAGGTGCAATCCTGCTGTCCTCCGGTGCCAACAGATTGACGTGCATCAATGTCGCAGACAGCGACCGAGCATAGCCTGCAAACCAATCTGGAATCGTCAACAAGCCGTCGTCCAAACCGGATGTGGCACATGACGTTCGATGGACTTGGAGGAAGGTGTGGACATCGATCTCAGCACGCTCGACGGCACGAATGGTTTCCGCATAGATGGAATTGACGAAGGCGACTTCAGCGGTAGCTCGGTATCCAACGCCGGCGACTTTAACGGGGATGGATTCGATGACGTGATCATCGGAGCCTTCCAAGCGAACGTCGGAGCTGGCGAATGCTATGTGGTTTTCGGCTCGTCTGATGGATTCGCACCGAACCTCGATCTCTCGACGCTGGATGGCTCGAACGGTGTTCGCATCATTGGCTCCGGCTACAGCTACGCGTTTGGAGAGTCGATCTCAAGCGCAGGAGACATCAACGGCGACGGCTTTGATGACGTGATCATTGGGGATTCGCTCGGCTACGCAGCGAAGGACTCTCCCGGCGCAAGCCATGTTGTCTTTGGCGGTCCCAGCGTTGGAGCGACAATAGACATTGGTTCACTCGATGGCGGCGATGGATTTACCATCATCGGCGACTCGTTTGATCTCGTCGGTAAATCAGTCTCCAGCGCGGGCGATTTCAACGGAGACGGCTTGGGTGACATTGTCATTGGTGCCGCTGGAAACTTCTACGAAGACGACTATGCCGGCAGCAGCTTTGTCATCTTCGGCTCGTCTAGCGGCTTTGACCCCATACCCCGTCCGGCGACAATCGACGGATCAAATGGTTTTCGCATCGACGGGGTCGATGCCTTCGACGAGAGCGGCCACGCGGTCTCCGGTGCCGGCGACGTAAACGGTGACGGCTTCGATGATGTGATCATCGGTGCGCGGCTGGCTGACGCCGGGGGCACAAATTCAGGTGAGAGCTATGTCGTCTTTGGTGGTGCGGGTGCGTTTCCGGCGAGCCTCGATCTCTCCACACTCGACGGTACCAATGGATTCCGAATCGACGGGATCGATTCGAGCGACTTCAGCGGCCGCTCGGTCTCGGCCGCCGGCGATGTGAACGGCGACGGCTTCGGTGATGTGATCATCGGAGCAGACGGTGCCGGGTCGGGCCAGCGCTTCGATGCTGGCGAGAGCTATGTAGTTTTTGGCGCCCCAGGGGGCTTCTCAGCCAGCCTGGACCTCGCGACTCTCGACGGCGACAACGGTTTTCGTATCGATGGCAGATTTGTCTATGACAACAGTGGCGTTTCGGTCTCCGGTGCTGGCGATGTCAATGGTGACGGCATCGACGATGTGATCATTGGTGCGGACTATGCAAACGCCGATTTCCCGAGAACGGATCCGAACTCGAGCGGCAGCTATGCTGGCGAGAGCTATGTGGTGTTCGGTTCAATGTCCGGATTCCCAGCCAGCTTGGATCTTCGCGCGCTCGACGATTCCACAGGCTTCCGTATCGATGGCGCAGCTCCGGGTGACCGTAGTGGCAGCTCGGTTTCCAGTGCGGGCGATGTCAACGGGGACGGCATTGATGACCTGATCATCGGAGCCTTCGGCGCAGACCCTAACGGAGCTGCAAACTCCGGGGCAAGCTATGTGGTTTTTGGGGAATCGGGCGGCGGGAGCTCCGACATTGTGGTCGAGCTGATCGATGCGATCACGGACACGCCGATTGCGACGCTCGAGGACGGCACGGTGGTCCCGCTGAGCGACATCGAGGGCAAGCGCGTCACCATCGCGGCCACGGTCCCGGCGGGCAGCCCGTTCTTCGGCGGCGTCGAGAGCATGGTGCTCGACCTGAACGACGGCCAGGCCGTGCGGACCGAGAACGTCGAACCGTACGCGCTCTTCGGCGACAATCAGGGAGGCACGAACTTCTTCCCGGGCCCGCTCAGCTTCACGCTGCCCGTGGGTGCCAACTCGATCGACTTCGATCTCTTCGCCCAGAACAAGGCACAGAGCTTCCTCGAGACCATCTCCGTGGACTTCACGATCCTGGACGACATCTCGGGGGGCAACACGCCGCCGGTGGCGGTGGACGACACCGCGACCTCGCAGGGCTCCAGCACGGTGATCGACGTGCTCGACAATGACTTCGACCCGGATGCCGGCGACCAGATCTCGATCCAGAGCTTCACCCAGCCCGTGGGCGGCAGCGTCTCGGAGGCCGGCGACAGCCTTGTCTTCGTGCCGGATCAGATCCCGTTCCAGGGCCAGACGAGCTTCGAATACACGATCGCGGATCTCGACGGCGCGACGTCGACGGCCACGGTGACCGTGAACGGCGACAGCACCGGAGGCTCGGTCACAGCGCTTGCGTCCATCGATGGCGAGCAGAAGAACCAGGGCGTGGTCGACACGGTGCAGGCGGGCCGCGACAACGATCTGGAAATCGGGAATGGCGACACATCGGGGCTTCTCTTCGACGATGTGGCGATCGCTGACGGGGCGCAGGTTTCGAATGCCTTCATCACAGCGACCGCGCAGCGCAAGCAGAACAACATCGACAAGACCTTCGAGATCGGCCTCTTCGACGGATCGGAAGGGGTGGGCCTTTCGGGTGCGGGGGCGCTGACGACGGGCTTCGATTTCTTCTCGACGGAGACGGTCAGCGGCAGCTTCGCCAAGAACGACGACGTGGTGTTCGATGTGACCGATACGGTGATCGCCTTCCTTGCGGACGAGCAGGCGGCGAACGGCGACGAGACCTACGACATGCTGTTCTCGCTCGCGACCGACGACGGCATCTTCCGCATCAACCCCGAGGAGGCGGGCAACACCCTCGCCGCCGAACTCACAATCGAGTTCGTCTAGACGCCAGTCCGATCACTCGTAAGATTGGGACTCAAGCCTCACGGGGGTATCAGCTTTATGACCGTGTTGTCGGCCATTGCAGCGCAAGCGGCCACAAACAGGGGAGCCCCAGGCAAACATGTATCGACCCAGCGGCATCTGCTCAGGTTAGGCCGCTAACTTGAATGTTGCGGCGGGTGTCCTCATTCCGAGCGCCTGGTGCGGTCGGCGGTTGTTGTAGAAAGCCATCCAGTCACCGATTGCGCGGCTGGCGTGAGCCAGACTTTCGAAACGCTGCCGATGAACGCACTGCTCTTTGAGCGATCGGATGAGGCGCTCCATCATGCCGTTCTGCTGCGGGATGAGCCATTGTCGCGCCAATGGTCCGAGCGACCTGCGCTATGATGACAAATAATCCTTTAAGAACGGAGTGATACGAATACTTTCTGTCTGTCTTTGCAGGTCATTTGTCGGATTGCATGAGGCAACTTAACGCAAGCAAATGCGCTGTCGTGTCGTCCTGCGCTCTTCGAAAGAGGGCGTGACACCTGGACCTATCCACTGGCTAATACGTGCCAGGAAACTCACCACCGTCAAGCAGGATGACCGGACGCAAACCGAAACTTCCGTGGTTCATCTAGTCATCCAATTCTGAAGGCGGCACCCGACCGTACCGCCTTCATGTTTGTCTGAGTTCGGAGAAGCATGGCTCCCGGTTCGTCGACTGAAACGGCCGATCTTCGCGCGAGTTCCGCATAGCCCGTACAGCCGAAGCTGAGGGAACACCAAACCCCCGAGAACTGTTGGCTATTCGCAGGCCTGCGCGGAACAGGACACTCCAGGCTCACTCCGATCTTCTCGAAATCTGCCTTAGATGTTGCGCGCAGATTGTCACCCGTGTCGTGCCACTAGCAAACATCTTCACATCAAGCCATGCCGCAAGAAACTCACGCGATCCAAGTCCTCGAATGGCAGGGTCTCCCTGAGATCTAGAAAAATCAACTAACTCGACCCGCCTGCACAAACTCTGGTCGAGGAAATCTGCGCTAAACTTTCATTCAAAGCAGCATGCTCAGTGAATAGCACGAAATTGCATTGCAAAGTTCGCCAATGTTTTGCGAGGCATGAGAAGTTCAATCAATCCAAGTCATGGTGCATTTTTGCACATACGTGCGACTTCAACTTGCGCAATTTCCGAGGTGCCGATTCAGAAGAGCAACCGTCCGGCTCCGCATGCCAGCGCAAAGAGACTTTCCCGTCGGCTGTGTCGCTGGCCGCTGCTGGCCAACCGAAGGAAATTGCAATGAGTTATGAGTTTAAGTTTCAAAGTACCCTACCTCTTCTGCGACGACCGAGTGCAGGGGTGGCCATCATGCTCTGTGCGCTCGCCACAGCGGGTTGTTCGGCGGGCTTCAAGGGGCGCTCCGATCCGCCCAGCCAGATTGCGACCCAAAGCGTAGTTAAATCTGAATATGCGGCGCTTATCGAACAGGCGCTGCGCGACGCCGCACAGGCCGAGGCCTATTACTGTGCCGCAAAACCCTGGGTATGCGGCGAGGACGTCTTTGGCCGGCGCCCGGTCCTGCCGAGCGTCGCGTCTGTGCCGGAGAAAGCCGCGCTGGTCGAACTTCGCAACGACTACGTCAACGCGATGGTGTTGGCGCACAAACTGGCCCTAGAGGACTATGCCCGCGCGCTGACCGTCGAAGGCGCAACGTCCAGCTTCCTAGCCCACCTCGGCGAGTTAGGTCTGAACGTGGCCGCGGGTATCTCGCGCGTGCAAGAAACGTCGCGGATACTGAACGCCCTTGCTGTGGGTGTAATCGGGCTCGACGACGGTTATGAGAAGGAAGTGCTGTTGGGCAATACGATCCCCGTGCTGCTGGACAAGATGCGCGCGGCCCAAACCACCGAGGTCACAAAAATCTTCACGCGGCTGTCCCAGTCGACCGAAGCCTATCCATTGTCTGCCGCACGTGCAGATGTGCTGAATCTCAGTGCGGTTGTGAACATCGAAACAGCAGTTCAAGCCCTGGCGAAGGACGCGAAGGATGACCGTGATAAGGCCGAAAAAAGGGAGAACGAGGTCCGGACGACTGAGTTCTGCAAGTCGGCGTATACGGATCGGATTGATGCTTGGCTCGACGTCGATGATCAGGAAGTTCTGATCGCGCGGGTGGGTGCCATCCAAAAATTCTTGTCAGCACAGAAGATCGACTTGGATCCCGCCGTATTCATCAGCGACTGCAAGTTCGCCCGGAAACACCTCGCAATGGTTGGCGAGTTGGGCATCGAGTAATTGGAGTAAGTTATGGAAAACCCGATCAAGATTGCAAACATCGACACGCGCGAAGCGGCCGACCTGCGCGCCCGCATGCTGGGTATTACGAAACCGGGATGGAAAGTTGAGGTTATCGAACAACCTGGCGGCAAGTTCACGGTGCTTGCCACCCCGCCGGCAGGGGCCGGTGACGGTGGAACTTCAAAACCGAAGCGTTTGGAGGCGGACCAAGTCACTCACGCCAAGGCCACCGTCGGGCACGTCAAGCCGTTGCTGGACCTGATCGCGAAGGCCGAAAGCCAAGGGAGTTATGATGCTCACTATGGCGAGACGAACAATACCAATCCCCGCTTCACGCAGATGAGCGTGGACCAGGTCCTCGCCTGGCAAAAAGACTTCGTGCGCTCGGGCAAGCCATCAAGCGCCGTTGGCCGGTATCAGATCATCCGCGGCACGCTGAAGGACCTGAAGGCCAAAATGAGGCTGAACGGGACGGAGACCTACGATGCGACGCTTCAGGACAAGATGGCGCTTGCGCTTCTGAATCGGCGCGGACTGGAGGGATATCTCCTAAGAACGATCACCGTGGATGCCTTCATCGACGAGATAGCAAAGGAATGGGCCGGCCTGCCAAATACGTCCGGCAAGTCGCACTACGACGGTGACGGCCAGAACTCGGCCCAGATCAAGCTTGCTGAGTTGAAGCCTGTCGTTGAAGCCCTTCCGTAAGGAGATTTTATAGCCAATTTTTTTCACCGAAATAGCGGTTACAAGAATAATGACGAGACGATTTCATGACGACCCGCCTGGAGCCATTAGCTCCAGGCGATTTTAACAAGGCTCTGCCGGTATAAAAGGTCATGTCCCGGCCAGTGGCCCGGAAAACTAAAGATCCCGAACCGCTATCAGGCCTAGCTCACCAATAGAGGATTAAATTTTGCCGTCTTTAATTGCAAACCAAAAACGATCTGGAGGACCAAATGCCAACCAAGTTAGGAATTGTAGTCGGCCATACTGCATCCAGCGGCGGGGCTAAGGGAATCGGAATCGACCAAGAGTACGCCTTCAACAAGAGAATGGCTGAGGATCTCCGTTCGTACGCTATCAGCACCTACAACACTGGTGCGAAAACCATCGAGGTTGAGATCTTTTTTCGTGACATTGGTGGTGTACCAGGCGCCTATGGTCGAGCCGACGCGTGGGGCGCCGACTTCACCGCTGAGCTTCACTATAACTCGTTCAGCAACACCAATGTGCGAGGGACTGAAACACTCAGTTCCGGCACCAATAGCAGCCTGCTGTTCGCGAACGAAGTTCAGGAGCGCTATTGCGCGATCCTTGGCCGGACTGGCACATCGCGTGGTGTGAAAATCCGAAATCGAAGTAACCAACAACGCGGTTGGTTCAGCCTCGTTTCCGGCGCGGCACCTGCAATCATTACAGAGCCCGCCTTTGGGAGTAGCGCCTCTGACGCCAGCCTACTTAAGAGCAACCAGTTTAAACTGGGTCGCGCGATCGTCGATTCTGTTTATCGGATACTATAAGGAGATAAGTGATGCTTAGTGCTTTATCGAATTTTATCAGAGGGCCCAGCATGTTGGGGTACATTTTGGTTGGCGCCGCGTCGTTCCTGATCCTTGTGTTTCTCGTTGGTGAGGGGGCCCAATTCCTGTGGACCAAGAAAGCTGCTGGTCTCGCTTGGATGACCTATGCTGGGGGTGGTTTTATAGTCATAGTAACCATCATGATCATGGTTTCCATGGTCTATCGCGCTATGGACGTACATGATCGTGAACAAGCGCTTGGTATGCCCAAGGGGTCAGTCAGATCCTTGCTGATGTTCCTGGTCTTCACTCTGCTGGGTGTTTTCGTGTTCTTCTCTGTGGACAGTATCAGTCAGAAGCGGGAAGCCGGCCAGATCATCGTGCCGGGTAGTGATGTCGTTGAGATAATCAAACAAATTGGAGATAGCATTGAAGTAACCTCGATCCTTCCGACAGAGCCGAGGACTCAGGGAAAAGACACACCTGTTGCCATGACCGAGGTCAAATTTGACCGCGTTAGTGTGCCCAGCGATCATGTGGCGGAACTAATTAATCAGATAGCGATCGCCATATTCAGTATGGCCAGCTCCATTATCGGGTTTTACTTCGGCACTCGATCACAAGTCCCAGCAATGGGCAACCACCCTGCCACCGGACAATCTCCTGTGTTGCCGACCACGCCGGTGGGGGAAGAAGACTCTCCAGATTGGTCCCTTGGCGCGGCGCACATCAAGATGCTCGCGAAGGATGGCGGCTATGTCGGCGAGATCCAGTTCACAAGCGACGAACTTTCAGCGGAGCATGCCTTTGCCGGTAAAATTGTGCCACCCCAAGATGATCGCATCAAGTACGAAGACTTCGATGTTATTATCATGCGAAACGGCACAACACTTTCGGTTCGTGTAAATGGCCCCCAAGAACCAAGCCTTTCAGGGGCTCAGCTAAGCGTTTACCCCGTCGACCACGATGACGTGGCGCTTGTCGCAGAAATCGTGATTTGACGATCTGGCAGCCTCACAGCGGAGGCTGCCTATCCACATTGGTTTTTCGTGGATCACACTCCGCATGTGGCGCATTGGCTGATTGGCTTTATTCAAACTTGGCAAATTTGTCTGCCAAACAATAGAGCAGAAAGGTCTCAGCTGCCCCGATGAACCAGCACTAGCTGTGATCAAGCCATCCATGCAGTTTGCAATTGGTGTCTGGCATATTGAACTGTGAGCGTTGAACGAAAGCAGACTTTGATGGAATGCGCATCCGAGGCGACAAACTATCACATGTCACCGGCCTGACAGCGGAAGAAAAGCGATACACGTCACTCAAAGCACGTGTTTTTAACCCATGAAAATTTGACGATACTTTGAATTTCGTGACATCTGTAATATACCAAAGCAAACCTTTGTGTCTGCGTGGAGTCATATCGGTGAGGAGAACGTCGAGATGTTTCGATTTGAGCGCTCGCAAGTTCTAAGGATGTTCCCACTTCTGGACGAAGTGTCAGAAGACAATCTGAATTCGATATTCGATCGCATGGAGTGTCGCGACGTCGAGCGTGACGAAACGATCATGCAGCGATTAGATCAGGAAAACGGTGTATTCTATATTGTTGATGGCATTTTTCGCGTAACTTCATTTTCAGAAAACGGGCGAGAAACCATCTACCGTGATACGACCGTTGGCGAATTTTTCGGAGAATTCGCCGCAATTGATGACGGTCCGCGTACAGCGACAATCGTTTCCCTGACACCAGGAAAGCTCTTGTATCAATCTCAGAACAATTTTTTGGAGATGGTCGAGCAGCATCCTTCTGTCGCATTGAAGCTGCTGAAGCAGGTCACCAAGCGCGCTCGGTATCTTGCAAATCGAGTCTATGAGCTTAGTACGCAGCGTGTGGAAGAGCGTTTGTATGCAGAGATATTGAGGATGTCTGGCTACTACGCTGGTGAATCAAAGTCGATTATCGACCCGTTTCCGCGTCATGTTGACATTGCAGGAACGATAGGAGCGCAGCGCGAGGCCGTGACACGCATTCTTAGCTCTCTCGTGGAGCGGGGTGTTATTCAAAAAATCGGAAAGAAGATGAAAATCTTAGATCAAGAATTCATCGTCGCCGGGGCAAAGGCAGACGTCATACCGGTTTGAGAACGTGTTATACACCAGCAGTGATTTGGAAATCTCTTCTGGTAGCGATATCTGGCACGGCATCGAGCGCCACGCCCGACGGCGATGCACCTGGCCCAATCGAAGCTTCGGCTCAAATGATGGTGGACGCCTTCGTCGCGTGCGTCGCGGAGGAAAAAAAGAAAACCTTGGTGTTGTACTTGGAATACTTCTGATCGGCGCGTCGCCTTCACAATGCGAAGGGACGAAGTTTCTACACACCGCCCCGGGAAACTCTCCCGCTCTTGATGCTGCAGCCGCATTGCCGCATTGTCCTAGCGCAAGGCTGACACTTGACACTGTATGCGGTTTAACAGACTCCCGAAAGGTGCCGCTGAACATGACTGTATTTGAGTCGTAAGTGACTGAACTTGAAAAATTACTTCGCCAAGCTGGACTTGCAGACTATGTGTCGATCTTGGCGAAAAACCGGATCGATCTTGATGTATTGGAACACATAACCGACGATCATCTGAAAGAAATGGGGATACCTGTTGGCGATCGGATTAGGATTAAAAACCTGACCCGCATTGACCAGTCTAATTCTCAGACAGTACACCCAATTGATCCAAAGAATAAGATACGTAAAAATTCCTCCGAAATTCGTCAAATCACGGTGCTGTTTGCCGATATCGTTGGTTCTACTGAACTCGCCACCAGCGTCGACGTCGAAGAAAACTACAATGTGCTGGCAAGTTTTCGCAAGCGATGCAGTGAGATTGTTCGGGCACACGGAGGACTGCCCGCGCGTTTTATTGGTGACGCTTTGCTTGCATGTTTCGGAGTTCCACAGGCGACCGAAGATGATGCGACGCAAGCCGTTCAGGCAGCTGAGCAAATAGCTAAAGAGGTGCCGAAGATTCATGTTGGTATCGACTATACACTCCATGCCCGCGTCGGGGTCGCTACCGGCCTAGCTATGACCGGCGATCTGATGGGGGAGGGGCAGGAACTCTTCGGGCCCGCCACCGGCGCAACGCTGAACCTTGCGGCTCGATTGCAAGCCCTGGCAGCGCCAGACACCGTTCTAATTGACCAAACGACTAGGCGACTTTTGGCAGCTAATGCACCGTGTGCGTTTGTGGGTGCGCGCGACCTAAAGGGATTCGCCGAATCACAACCGATCTGGAGACTCGATGATCGAGCCCACGCCGCGGCATCAGCGGAGTCGGTCCTTCACAACGACGTTGTCCCACTAGTTGGGCGGGCGCCGGAATTGGCGACGCTTGACCGGCACTGGCAAGAAAGCGAGCATAAGGGATCGTTCGTTCTGATCGTGGGCGAGGCGGGGATCGGCAAAACCCGCACCGTAAACGAGTTTGTCACTCGGTCGGATATACCGACGAACCGGGTGCTTCGCATGGAATGCGGCAAGAATGAGCAACTACGCCCTCTCCAACCAATAACTGCATTGCTGGATTCTCTGTTTGGAAGTGACCAGGAATCGGACCCGCGGTCCCGCACAGAGAAACTTACCAATTGGATCGTCGGGACGATGAAGCTTTCGCCCAAAACAGCTGAGATCTTGACGCGCCTTACCGGTGCGGATCAGGACGCACCGACGGATACGTCCGGATCTCCACGGGAAAGGAAAGCCCAGGTCTTCGAGACGTTGACGCTTCTGATCGACCGGCTGGGCATCGACGGCCCAAATCTATTTGTAATAGAGGATATTCATTGGATCGATCCAACCACTCAAGAATTCCTCGATCACCTTGTGGAGCGTGTCGCTTCGATGAAGGCGATGTTTGTGTGCACCTATCGCCCTGATCACCAACCAAACTTCATCGGCCAACCGCGCGTATCGCTGATTAGCCTGTCCCGATTGGACGACGAGCAGTCGGCTGAGTTGATGGTCTCCGTCCTCCGAGAGCACGCTTTGCCACCAGATGTTGCGTCAGAGATTGTTACCCGTGCGGATGGCATACCGTTCTTCATCGAGGAGCTAGCGAAATCAGCCATCGAGATTGGATCCGATGAGCAAGAAAAAAGCGCCGCAAAGCGCATCCGTAACTTGCCGACAACGTTGCACGGGTCGCTGCTGGCAAGGCTGGATCGTGTACCAGGAGTGTCACAGGTCGCGCCAATTGGCGCAGCAATCGGGCGCACCTTCCCTCATGACCTGCTACTTTCGGTCTCCGGAATGGAGGCAGAGGTGGTTCAGCCAATACTGGACGGCCTAATCGCGTCCGGTCTCCTTATGCAGTTCGGAGATGGAGCAATCGCTCGTTACTCCTTCAAGCACGCCTTGGTCCGCGATGCGGCCTATAGCACAATGCCCAAGAGTCGACGTAGGCGCGTCCATCAGCTGATCGCAAATATACTTGAGCGTTCCGAAACAACTGAAAAAGACACTTTGGCCTGGCATTTTTCTGAGGCTGGCCAACACTCAAAGGCCTGTGAGTACTGGAAGGATGCAGCCCTAGCTGCTCACAAGGCTGCCGCGGATACGGAAGCGGTCGGGTATGTTAAGTCTGCCTTGGGCTGTATTGATCAACTGGAAAACGATCGAGAAAAACTGAACCGAGAGATCGAGCTGAGAGACACACTGCGAGTCCCGTTGGTGAAGTCAAAGTTTGGCTCAGCGGAAATCGAAGACAATCTTCTTTGTTTGCGCGCCCTGAGAGAGCGCCGAGGCGATGGCGAGGACCTCCTCGATGTGATGCATGGATTGTCGTCATACTATGTCATTCTGGCGAAGATCTCGGCCGCAGAGAAAATCGCCGACGAGATGCTCGACCGTTACGAAACCGAGCGAAAAGAACCGCGACTCTTGGGATTGCGGCTCAAGGGGATATGTCGATTCTGGTCGGCTGATCTGTCAGGCGCACAAAGAGCCTTTGAGGAAACGATCGAACTATGCCAGCACTGCGACAAGCAAGAAATTGCGAAGTTCTATCACGCGGACACCGAGATCATCTCACGGGGCATGCTCTGCTGGATACTCTCGTTCGCAGGGCCATCGGCAAAGATGACGCGCGAACTCGACGCAGCAGAGCGTGCAATTGAGCCTTCAGATCCTTGGGACAAGGCATACGGCTATAGCTTGATGGCAGCGGCACTCCAGAATCTGGGTGATGCAGGGGCATGCTTGAAGTTGTCATCTATCGTCCTCGATATCTCTGAAGAGCACGGATTTGAATATTGGATGAGTTGGTGTCTGGTGCTTCATGGCTGGGCGACCGCAAAGCTATCTGATCCTGATGTCGGCTGCGAGCGAATGAGAGAGGGAATAACCCGGTATGCCGCTACAAGTTCAACTCTCTTTCTTCCGTATGCGCGGTCTCTGTTGGCAGAATGCCTTCGGTCTGCTGGGTACGACGAACAGACTAGCATGATCTTAGAAGAACTAGCTGAGGATGACATGTGCTCTGAACTGCATCTACGTCCGTTTGCGGTTCATTCAGCGCAAGTGTGAGTGGAGGGCGCCCTTCAACGGGCGCCCGCTGAAATTTTCATCCCCCGTTGGACGCAGCTAGCAAGTAGCCGCTACATGAACCCGCACAGAGACGAATGTCATTCCCATTGTTAGTTCCATACGTGCCACCATGTGCGAAGCGGTCTTTAGTCAGAATCTCAATGCAATCACTATTAGAGTGGTAATACACTCGAGCGAGATCATTCAAGTTGCCGTCCTCGTCGAAGTAGTCTACTGGCCGCAGGTCATTCTCTGTATCTCCTTTACCGGCCGCAAACGTGATGACCTTGATCTTTTCGCCCCTGGCGAAATACCTGAACCATCCATCATATTCTTCAGGGTCTTGATTCTTTAGCTTTGCGAAAAATAACCCTCCCCGCTCTACGGCGATCACCCAGTAGTATATATAATTCTGAGAAGTCATAGATCCATCTGGGTGCGTTGTCTCAACTGTTTTGACGGTCGTTACCTCAAGAACGGCCGACCTCATTGTCTCATTTATGTCGACTTCGATTTTATTCCACTTTAGCTTCATCTTTGTATTAGGATTACCGTCACCTCCATCAGGTGAAGGAATGCTCAATACAGCCGCGCTGAGTGCGCTCACGCCACCCGCCCGCAACTGCGCAGCAATTTCTTCTTTAAAACTTGAACTTATTAGCTTTCGCTGAAGGTAGATACGTTCTTTCTCGGGTAGTTCTTTGATTTGTTGTTTGGTTAGAGCAGGGCCTATCGATAGCGGGGCAGCATGGGCAGATCCGCCACTGGAGCTCCGAAGACCCAATCCAGGCCGACTCGCCTTTGCAATTTTACCATATGGGTTCAAGCCAACCGAGACTCGACCGTCGTCTCCAACTGCAAAACACTGAACATCATCTTTGGGGCAAGTGAACTCAAGGCCGGCAGCATGAGATTGCGTATATTGGAAGCATATTGTTTGAAGAATAATAGCGGCAGTTGCGCCTGTAGTTCTAACAGACATTTACGTTATCTCCTTATGTTCAACTTTTGATTAGAGCAAGATAGAGCACACTAGGGTACATTCCCGATGGCACTAAACGGCGATCGATCAGAGAACGAGCCATCTTGGATGTCATTCCAACCTCATTGGCGGATTTCGAACCCCGGATCATTTCCAGCAGCTTTCCCTCCGCACTCTCTGGTGTGGGAGCGTCCATTCGAAGAAGGTATGCAGAGACCCCCCGTATCGGCTTATAATCATCTGGTGGGTACCAATCCAAATATCGCACTCTTCTTTCTAATTTTATTAATGTGATTCTTTGTTTCGAGCAAGCCATTGTTTTTATTGCCACACGGATATCTCACTACTCAATAACGCCAATTTTGGGATGTTGTGCGATGATAATTCCACATTGTTTGCTGGAGAATCAAATATATCCCATAAAATATATGAATTATATTTTGCAGAAGAAGAATATTAGGAATGTGTAATCGGATCACGATCTCTTGTACTCCTCTAGTTCTTTGTGTTGCGCCTTTCCGAGAGCGAGAGTTCGAAATGCACGTCACCGCTCGGCGCTGTGTGCCAATCACTCCGGCAAAGGTTAAGTGGCGCGGAAACTGGTCAGTCGGTGAGGTAGCCTTACCCTAATAGATCTCGTCATCAGCAATTGTTCACAGCACGTTTGACGGCGCTCGAAATCATTGCTCCGCGTTCGGCGTCGACCGGGTCGCGATCATGCCTCCGCGCTGATAGGCGGCTGCAGAAGACACTGCAATCGACAAGATGGGAACTTTGAATCTCTCGAGACATTACTTCACATCTTCCTTGCTGGTCTGCTCGTCTAATTCGGTGCTCGAAGAGATGATATCGAAGTATCGGGTGAGCGAATGTGTAAAATCACACTGATCTGAGCCCTTGAGGCTCCCTCATCTGATCGGAAAGTCCGTAAACAAGGAGAAGGACGATGCGCAAAAGCAGAGTCACCGAGGAACAGGTCATCGCGATCCTCGCCGAGAAGGAGCGCGGCATGGCGACTTCAGAGGTGTGCCGGCGGCATGGGGTCAGTTCACCATCAATGGATCCTTGCAACGGGAGAGGCTTCCATAGATGTAGAAAGTCGCAGAGCTGGCTCCGCGCTAGCACTAACTCGACAAGAGAGCCGGAGGGATGGCGCTCGCCATTCCTCCGGCTGGTGTTCAGGCGAACTCGATGGAGAGTTGAGCTGCGAGATCGGCGCCGGCTTCTTCAGGGTTGACGCGGAAGATGCCATCTGCGCTCGTCAACGAGAACAGGAAGTCGAAGGTGCCATCAGTGTTTGCACCCTGCTGATCAGCGAGAAAGCCCGCGACCGATGACGTGACGTCGAGCGTGATTTCCTCGTCTTCAGCGAAGTTGCCGGTCAGCGTGTCGGTTGAGAAAAAGTCGAACCCATCCGTCAACGCACCGGCGCTGGCAAGCCCGACACCCTCTGAGTCGTCAAAGAGCCCAATGTCGATTTCCAGATCGACATCGTTCTGCGCGCGCTGCGAGGTCATCGAGAGGAGGGCACTCGAAACTTCGACCGCCTCCGCAATGAGCACATCGTCAAAGAGGAGACCAGTGGTGAAGTTGCCACCAATTTCGAGATCATTGTCCGAACCGATCTGCAATGTATCAACGACGCCGTCGGAAGACTGCGCACCATCGACATCGACCAGCGCTGTGACCGGGTCGGGCGTTGGTGCGACGGTGAATTCGATCTCAATCGTCTCAATCAAGTCCCTGCCGCCGTTCTTCACAAAAAGATCGAAGCTGATCGTGTTCTCGCCCGTCGGCAGCGCGAACCGTGCGGGGCCGGAGAAGAAATCTCCGGTGCTCACGATGTCGCCGAAAAGAGCATATGGTTCCACATTCTCGGTACGTGTCAGCTGGCCATCGTTGAGATCGAGGACCATGCTTTCGACCTGACCGCTCAGGTCGCTGTCCTCGAGGACGGTTGCCGCTATCGTCACGTTCCGCCCTTCGAGCGTGCCCTCCTTCAGCGCAGAGCCGTCCTCAAGGACCTGGATCACTTCGTCGGTGTCCGCATCGATCAGCTCGACCAGGATTCCCGGATCGCTGTCGAAGCCGAACACCACGAAGCTTGCGCCTGGGCTGGAATAGTCAGAGCCGGTGCCCGGAGCGCCGATGATGACATCATCGATCCCATCGCCATTGATATCACCGGCAGTCGAAACCGCTGCACCGCTCTGGTCGTAGTCGTCAACTCCGACAATGCGAAAGCCGTTGGTTCCATCGAGATCCGAGACATCGATGCTCGGTACAAATCCGCCATCGCCGCCAAAGACGACATAGCTTTCGCCTGAATCTCGCCCATCCGCGTAAGCTCGAGGGGCGCCGATGATCACGTCGTCGAAGCCGTCTCCGTTGACATCACCGGCGGCAGATACGGAAGCACCTGCGCGATCCGCCCGGAACATCCCGCCTATGCGGAAGCCGTTGATGCCGTCGAGCGCCGAAAGATCGAGGCTTGCGCCAAAGCCCGTGTCTGTGCCGAACACAATGTACGCTTCACCCGCCGAGTAGGAGAAATAGCTGTTACCGTCGGCACCGATGATCACATCGCCGATGCCGTCGCCATTGATGTCGCCCGCAGCCGAGACGGAGACACCGCTGCTCTCATAGGCGTCGGCGCCGTCGATGCGAAAGCCGTTCGTGCCGTCGAGGTCTGAGAGGGCAAGGTTGGCGGCAAAGCCTGCGTTTGTGCCGAAGACGACATAGCTCTCGCCGGAATTGTATTGGCCGGCGTAGGGCGCCCCTATCACCACATCATCGATGCCGTCACCATTGACATCGCCGGCGCCAGAGACCGCAGTGCCGCTGAGATCGTTATCGTCGACCCCTTCGATGCGAAACCCATTCGTGCCATCGAGCGCGGAGAGCTCGATGCTGGGTGCGAAACCCGCATCGGTGCCAAAGACGAGATAGCTCTCACCATAGGTGTTGTAGTTGCTCCCTGCATTGGGCGCGCCGATGATCACGTCATCGAACCCGTCGCCATTTACATCGCCGGCGCTGGAAACCGCGGCGCCACTTTGGTCGTACGCGTCAATGCCGACGATGCTGAACCCGTTGCTGCCATCGAGTGCAGCGACGTCCAGGCTCGATGCGAACCCTCCCGCCGAGCCGAAGACGACATAGGTCTCGCCTGGAGCGCCGCCATAGTAGCCTGTCGAGCCCGCAGATGGCGCGCCCAGGATAAGATCATCGATCCCGTCGCCATTGATATCGCCCGCAGCCGAGACGGACTCGCCGATTCCATCGAAGTCATCGACGCCGTCGATGCGGAAGCCGTTCGAGCCGTCAAGCGCCGAGAGATTGATGTTTGCGGCGAAGCCCGAGATGGTTCCGAAAACGACATAGCCTGCGCCCGAAAAGGATCCGTCGCCGTAGGCATCGGGTGCACCGATGAGCACGTCGGCGATGCCGTCGCCATTGATGTCGCCAGCGTCGGAGACGGCAACACCACTTCGGTCGAAGTCGTTGATGCCATCAATCCGGAAGCCGACGTCGCCGTTGAGCGTCTCCAGGAAAATCGCGTCCTTTGTGAGGCTGAGATCCACGCTCGCCTGATCGGTCAGGCCTCCGGTATCGGAGATGACATAGGTGAAGGTCTCGGAGAGGATCTCTCCAATCGTTTCAGCCGGTGCGTCAACGAAGAGCCGTGTGCCGCCCAAGAAGTTGAGTTCCAGACCGCTCGCCAGGGTGACGATGTCACCCGCGCTCACGGGTTGCCCGTCGACTTCGACAATGGTGATTTCATTGAAGTCTGGGTCCGAGTCGATGCCATTGCCGTTGTCGAGCGCGACATCTATTTCGCCCACACCGGTGACTATCGCGTCATCCTGTGCCACTGGTGCGTCGTTCGCTCCACCGAGGAATGTGGAGCCGAACACGACGTAACTCTCACCCGGGCCGGAATAATCTGCGCCCGCGTTAGGTGCGCCAATGATCAGATCGTCGACGCCGTCCCCGTTGACATCGCCGGCGCCGGATACTGACGCCCCCGACTGATCAAACGACTCTATGCCTGCAATACGCAGCCCATCGCTGCCATCGAGTTCAGAGAGCGCCAGACTGGGCGCGAAGTTGGCGCCGCCAAAGATCAGATAGCTTTCTCCTGTCGAACTGTAGTTTGCACCAGCATCTGGCGCGCCAATGACGATGTCACCGAAGCCATCTCCGTTCACGTCACCGGCACTGGAGACGGCGCTGCCGCTGCTATCCCCGTTCTGGGCCCCATCGATGCGGAAACCATTGGTGCCGTCGAGCGAGGACAGGTCGAGCTCAGCATTGAAGCCCGTGTTCGTGCCGAAGACCACATAGCTCTCACCGGCGTCAAAGGAACCACCGCCCGGCGCACCGATGATCAGATCGTCGATACCGTCGCCGTTCACGTCGCCTGCACCGGAGACGGAGTTCCCGAGAGAATCGAATTCCTCAACGCCCGTCACTCGGAAGCCGTCCATACCGTCGAGCGCCGCCGGGTCGATGCTGGGCGCGAACGCGACTGCACCAAAGAGCACATAGCTCTCGCCGGAATAGGCGTCGTAGGTATAGAAGCTGCCTGCGCGCGACGCGCCGATGATGAGGTCATCCAAGCCGTCGCCGTTGATGTCGCCAGCGCCCGAGACCGAATTGCCGCTGCTGTCGTAGCCGCCGATCCCGTCGACACGAAATCCGTTTGTCCCGTCCAGTGTCGCAAGATCGATGCTGGAGGCGAAGCCCGTGTCGGTCCCAAACAAGATGTAGCTCTCGCCGGGGCCGTTGGAGTAGTAGCCTCCACCGATGTCTGGCGCGCCGATAATCACATCGTCGAAGCCGTCTCCGTTCACATCACCGGCACTGGAGACGGCGCTGCCGCTGCTATCCCCGTTCTGGGCCCCATCGATGCGGAAACCATTGGTGCCATCGAGCGAGGACAGGTCGAGCTCAGCATTGAAGCCCGTGTTCGTGCCGAAGACCACATAGCTCTCGCCGGCGTCAAAGGAACCACCGCCTGGTGCACCGATGATCAGATCGTCGACACCGTCGCCGTTCACGTCGCCAGCGCTGGATACGGCGCGCCCGCTGGCGTCATACGTATCGTCCCCGACGAGCCGGAAGCCGTTCGCGCCATCGAGTGTCGAGAGATCCAGACTGGCACCGAAGCCCGAGCCCGTTCCGAACACAACATAGCTTTCACCAGTGTAGAATTTGGCCGAAGGCGCTCCGATGATCACGTCGCCAATGCCGTCGCCATTGATGTCGCCCGCAGCGGATACGGAAGTGCCGCTGTTGTCGTAGATATCTATTCCGTCAATGCGGAAGCCGATTGAACCGTCAAGTGTGCTGAGGTCGAGGGTCATAATGTGCTCCGTTCAAAATTCGTCAGGCGCCAAACCAATAGTGAAATGCATACTCAAATTCGCGTAGAAATAGAAACGCCTGATTCGTCCAAAGAAATCAAATAAATTTTGATCTTCTGGTCTTTGCGTAAAGAAACCCAATCATTTCAGGGGGAAAGTCCGTCCATGACGTCCGCGATCACACTTTCTACACCCCGGGTCGTGGCGATTGGATCGAACAGGGCTGTGGGTGTGCGCGATAGGATTATGCGGGAGAGGGTCTGGCGAAGATTCTGATCTGAAGCGAGCTTGATAGCGCGGTCAATGTAGCCTTGGATTTCGTTGGCCACGAGTTCTTCCGCCAGCCCGAGGCGCGCGATCAGGCTTGCCGCCACGCGGGAAGGGAAGGTCCGGCCGGTCAGCGTGACGACCGGCACGCCCATGTAGAGTGCATCCGAGGTCATGGTGTGGCCGTTACAGGGCCAGGTGTCGAGCACCAGATCCGCGAAGCGATAGCGGCAGAGATGATCCGGCGAAGGCAGCGACGGCGCGAAGACGAGCTGCTCGGGCGCGACTCGCCGCGCCTCGAGAGCCCGCCGGATGTTGGCGGTCGCCACCGGGTTCAAATCCCAGAGCCAGAGCACGCCGCCGGGTGTGCGCTGCAGGACCTCAGCCCAAGCATTGACGATCGGTGGCGTGATCTTGCGTGCCTGATTGAAGGCGCAGAAGACCACAGCTTGCTCGGGCAGGCCGAGATCGGCGCGCGTGCGAAACCTGTTCGAAACTGCGCGTTGTCCGTCACCTGGAAAGAAGCCGGCCGCCGGGCACAGGATGCGCTCGTCGTAGGCACCTTCTAGTGCTGGCGGGATGGTCAGTTTGTCCGCAAACATCGCGTCTATGAAAGGCGCGCCCATACCCGTGAGGCAGCCGAGCCAGGCGATCTGCATCTGCGCCGGCCGGTGGGCGAGCACCCCTGGCCGCCCGCCGTTGGCAAAACCGTCGATGTCGAGCAGCACGTCAGGTTGATCGGCCCGGATCGTCGCCGCCGCGTCTTCATCCGACTGTCCGGTGAGATCGATAACCCGATCAAAGGACGCCCTGAGTGTCTTCGTGAACGCGGCATCCTCGGCGCTCATCTGCGGCTCGTTGTAGACGTAAGCCGCAATCGAGAACTTTTCGCGGTCATGCGACTCCAGCACTTGGCGCAGCAGGTACCCGGTTGCGTGCGCCCGCATTGTCGAGCTGAAGTAGCCGAGCCGCAGTCTGCCGCGGACCGGCGTCGGAGGTGGGGGCAAGGGCGTTACACCACGCATCACTGTCCGTGCGCGGTTTCGGGCGGCACGACGGATCTCTTCTGGATCAACGCAGAAAGTGATCAGCGCATAGGGATTGATCGGCGCACCGGCCGCAATCAGGCCTTGTGCCTTCGCGATGAGCGCATCCATGCGCACCCAGGATGCTGCATCCGCGTGAAGGTAGAGTGCGAGCTCGACAGCAGACCAACTGTTGGGATCAGCTTCGAGGGCGCGATCGATGGCCTCCAGCGCCGCGGCAATCTGCCTGGCGTTTGCCAGAAGTCCAGCAAGATTGGCCCAGGCCTCGGCGTGGGCGGGGTCCGCGTGGACGGCCTGCCGAAAGGCGGCGATAGCGTCATCGCCGAGGCCACGCGCTTTGAGCGCGAGGCCCAGATTGTTGTGTGCATTGGCTGAGCCCGCATCAAGCGACAGCGCCCGGCGTGCTGCGGCCTCCGCGCTGACTGCATCACCGCGTGCAATTGCGATCGCTGCAAGATTTGCTTCGATCGAGGCATGGGGCGCATCGGCCTCACCGAGCAGCGCCCGATAGGCTGCCTCGGCCTCGCCAAGGGCCCCGCGTGCTTGTGCCGCCGCCGCTGCCCGAAACTGATCTTGAACTGTTGCCACCGCGTGCGATCCGCGTGAACTCATCAGCTTCCACCTTGCCCATGCACGCAATGATTGGCAACGTCACCGGATTGAAGAGAAGGATTCGATTGATGAATGAAAAAGCTACAGGCTTGGCGCTCACCGGATCGCGCCTATTTGCATCCTGGCTCGCCGGGCAGAAGGCGAGCCTTGCATTCACCACCTATCAGGCGGGCAAGCTCTTTCTGATCGGCAGCGGCGAAGCCGGACGGCTCTCGGTCTTCGAACGCACGTTCTCGCGCTGCATGGGGCTCGGCGTTGGCGTCGATGGCAACCTCTGGATGTCCTCGCTCTTTCAGCTCTGGCGGTTCGAGAATTTCCTCGATCCCGGCGCCACACAGGACGGCTATGACGCGGTCTACATGCCGCTGGTGGGACACACCACCGGCGACATCGACATTCACGACGTGCACCCGGGCTCCGACGGCGCGCCTGTCTTCGTCGCGACCCGCTTCAATTGCCTGGCGACACTGGCGACCCGCGGCAGCTTCCGGCCCGTCTGGCGCCCGCCCTTCATCGACCGCATCGCTGCCGAAGACCGGTGCCATCTGAACGGCCTGGCCGTGCGCGACGGACGCCCCGCCTTCGTCACCTGCGTGGCCCGCACCAACGTCGCCGAGGGTTGGCGCGAGCACCGGCGGACCGGCGGCGTGGTTCTCGATGTGGAGAGCGGCGAGGCCGTGGCCACCGGCCTCTCGATGCCCCACTCGCCAAGGTTGTATCGCGACACGCTCTATCTCATCCAATCCGGCACCGGCGAGTTCGGGCGCATCGATCTCGCCACCGGGCGCTTTGAGCCGATGTGCTTCCTGCAGGGCTTTGCCCGCGGGGCGGCCTTCATCGGGGAGCATGCGATCATCGGGGTCTCGCGGCCACGTGAGAACCGCACCTTCGAAGGGCTCGAGCTGAACGACCGGCTGGCACGCGAGGGCGTCGGCCCGGTCTGCCATCTCGCCGTCGTCAATCTCGTCACCGGTGATATCGAGCACCGGCTGACCATCGAGGGCGTGGTCGAGGAGCTCTACGACGTTGCAGTCTTGCCCGGCGTCATACGTCCCATGGCCATCGGCTTTCGCACCGACGAAATCCGCTTCATGGTCCGGCCCGATATCGGCTGAGACAGCCTCTTGGGATGCCTGCCCAACAGGAGGTTCAGCCCTCGGTCGCAGATTCTCCACCTCGGACCCGACACGCCTGAGCAGCCTCGTCTGAGTGGTCCGACCTGATTGTTATTGCATAACCGGCACCTGGTCCATCAGGACCAGAGTTTCGGGAGCCGGTGGGCGATAGCCCAGCGCACTGTGCGGTCTCTTGGTGTTGTAGTGCCTCCTCCATTCTTCGATGACGATCTGTGCTTCTCGCAGACTGTAGAAAATCTCGCCGTTCAGCAGCTCGTCGCGCATCCTGCCGTTGAAGCTTTCGCAGTACCCATTCTCCCACGGACTGCCTGGCTCGATGAACGCGGTTTTTGCGCCGACAGCGCTGATCCACTTACGGACGGCCTCGGCGACAAACTCCGGCCCGTTGTCCGACCTGATGAACCGAGGCACGCCGCGCAGGATGAACAGATCCGACAGCGCGTCGATCACCTCGATCGAGTTCAGCTTTCTCTTCACCCGGATTGCCAGGCATTCGCGCGTAAACTCATCCAGTATGTTCAACGTCCTGAACGCCTTGCCATCGTCCGTTCGACAGTGGACGAAGTCGTACGACCAGACGTGGTTCCGGTACTCCGGTCGCAGCCGAATGCAAGAACCGTCCGCCAACCACAGGCGTCCCTTCTTTGGTTGCTTCATTGGTACTTTCAGCCCCTCTCGTCGCCAGAGCCGTTCGACGCGGCCGTCACTCACAGACCACCCGGCATCCCGCAGCAACGCTGCGATCCTCCGATAGCCATACCGACCGTATTGTCGGGTCAGTTCGATCATGTCCGCGACCAACCTGTCTTCATCAGCACGGCCATGCGGCACGCGTCGTTGTGTGGAACGGTGCTGACCACGAACACGGCAAGCTCGGCGCTCCGAGACATTCAGTTCTCTACGGACACGGTCGATACAGGCCCGACGGCGAGCGGGGCTCAGAAGTTTCCCCTTGCTGCCTCGGTCAGGATGAGTTTGTCGAGGGTGAGATCGGAAACTGCACGTCGAAGCCGCTCGTTCTCTTTCTGAAGACGCTTCAACTCCTTGAGCTGCTCTGCACCCATACCGCCGTACTTCTTCCGCCAACGGTAGTAGGTCTGCTCGGTCACACCGATCTGCCGGATCGCATCCGCTCTCGGCATCCCTTGGCCGACAAGAACCTCAACTTGCCGAAGCTTGCTGACGATCTCTTCCGGCTTGGCTCGCTTGTTCGCCATCTCTGATCCTCCGTTTTCCTATCAATAACGGTGGACCAACTCTTCTGGGGAGGTTCACCCGGTCCTGTTGGAGTTTCCACCTCGAGGTCGGTCAAGCCGCCATCTTCATCCAAACGGTGCAGTCGACCATGCTCAATCGCGAGCTCAGGAAAATAGTCGGTGGCCTCAGGAAGCGCGAGAAGCGATCGAAAGAGTAAGATAAGATTGTCGTTGGCTGTGTGCGCAGCGAGCTGATAGAAGCCAAACGTAAATTTGGCGCTGTCGTAGGTATTGATGAGATTGAAGAAGTTCTTGCTCTCGCAGTAACCGCTCAGCTCGAGAAGCTGGGCCCAGTGATCATACTTGTCGACATAGTCGACGGCCCGATAAACCGGCCCATAGTACTCGCTGCCCCGCATGAAGAGCCCGATATAGCTCCCATTGCTCGTCTCCCTGCCCACGTAGAAACGGGAGGCAGCGTTGCCGTCCGGCGTGGCAAACCACTGCCTTCCATCCTGCATCAGATCAAATCCGATTCCCCGCTCCGTCGCCGATGCTGTGGCCTGGATGACCAATTCAAGATCAGAACCTGGGAAGGTACCAAAGAACAGGCCTTGTGCTCCTGCGTATATCCGATCAAATTCTTGAAGAAAAAAGTCGGGCGTCCACTTTACCACTTCATTTCTTGAGTTTGAATAGTGATAGATGTGCCCATCGGAGTAAATCCCCACGTGCTTTTGTGGTACGTTTCGCATTTTTTTGTTCGGAAGATCAACGTTTGAGGTCTTTGTTACAAAGACTAGCAATTCACGATCTGTGTCGGCATCTTCCCAAGCCCCAACGAGCGGGCACTCGGCAAAAATCTCATGAACTCGAACGTTTGCTGCTGTGCCAGAGCCACCCTTGAACTGTTTGCAGTTGAACGGGAAATCCATCCCGATGATGTGACTCACAAAATGCGCGCAGTGATTTGAAGATGCCGAATGAAACCTGCCATCGCATATTCCGACGATTGAGCTGCCGAGCGCATTGTCAAGGTCAGCTTTGAACACGGTCATTCTGAAATCCTCCTCGTTCATCTCCAACTCAAGTCACATCTGAGAGCTCTCCAATGCAGCTGCATCTGGCAGCGCCGGACGAATTGAGTGATGTATTCAGCTCTCAGCCGTCGCCTGTGGAACCGCTCGCCGCACCAGTGTTCGCTCTGAGGGACTTTATGGCCGACGCAAGGTTCTGTACTGCGGTGGCTTGTTGAGTGATCTGGTCGTCACTGCTCAGCGCCGCGATGAGGTCTTTCGCGGTCTTGGTGAGTTGTGCGTTCACGACCTCGGGATCCTCGCGGCTGATCCGCAACAAAAGCCAGGTGCTATCGGCATAATATTGGTCATTGCTGCAATCACTGCCTGTCACAAGCAATCCCCGTTCAGGGCAGATATTGATCGCTTCATCGCCAGGATTGAAGTGATCGACACTGGATCTGCTTTCTCGCCGAACGACTGCCAGGTACCCTTCCTTCAAGGGTAGCCGATGAACGATCGATTTGTCGTAGAATGAGCTCCTTGCATTTGTCGGATCGAACCCCATCGAGAAGGCGAGCTCACGATCGTCCTTGTTCGACTTCAGAAATGCCTCACCGATGCTGGCGAGAGCGCCTATGACCGGGCCTTGCGCCGGCGAGCTGAATGTCGCACCGACTTGAGCGAGCTGTCCGAGGAATGCCGCTTGTTGCTCGGCTTCGGCCTGATCGAGTTCGAGAATGCTGAGTTTCATCCGGCCTGCCGCAAACTTTGCGGCAGTTGGTCCGTAGAGGGGAAGGTTGATGAAGTTCAGAAGCTGTCCTGTTTCCCTTACGTCATCAGAAAAGAAAATCACTCGTTCCACTGGCTCATCAGCCTGGCCCGACTCGCTTCCCCGAAAATGAAATCCACCAAGGATCACGATCTCACCACGTGAGGCGCGCCCCTGTGTTAGTCCGCCCGCGCAATTCTCTGTCCCGATGTTGGTAGAGGCAAACGCGTTCCCCAGACTCCCGATCTCCCGAAAGTCACAGATGTGCGCAGAGACGAGTGTGATCTGGAAGTCATCACCCGGATTGATGAATGAGTCGCTACTCGCATCTGAACTCAGAAACACCACATCCGTTGCTGCTTGCACAGATTTGCCCGAGTCAGCGAGATTGCCGGTTCCGACACGCACTTGTCCTTCGTTCAAGTGCGCGCCGCAGCCGCCGATCAAGTTCAACACAAGTATCGCGACAATCGGGACTTTCTTGATATTTGATAGGCTGCTAGTCAGTGCTCGAAACATAGGACCTCCTGAAATCTCTTTGTGCTGAAATCGATAGCAATGAATAGACGAGTCAGAGTTTCACTTTTAGGTGAAATTTGCAAGGTCGACAAAGCTTGAGATTGCTGATTGACTGGGATTGGTTGTGCGCTTGTGTGAGATTTCGACCATGATCAATTTGCGGACTGGTGCGAGATCGAGTGTCTGGTTGTTGAAGTTTCGCGACACTGGAGTGAGGTTCTGAACGTCACCGGTTTCGATCACCACCAAACCCGATTGTTAGTTTCTGCGAGCGGGTGATATTCGAAGCGTTCACGGAGCACCGTCTGAATATTTCAGAATCCAAGTAAAATCATGAAAAGGACATTTTATGAGTGACAATGAAAACCAGTTTTTCACGTTAGGCGTTACAATGGCAGGCGCTGTGTCGGCAGGTGCCTACACGGCAGGCGTTCTGGATGTGCTTCTTGCCGCAATGGCGGCCCAAGAGGACGAAGAAGACGCTTTGCCGGTCATTCTCAAGGCGATGAGCGGCACTTCAGCGGGCGGGGTCTGCACCGCTATGACGGTGCCTGCATTGCTTTCGCCCATTTCACCGTTTTCGAAGAATGTGCCTTCGTTGCCGATCTTTCACCGTCTTTGGGTCGAAGAAATCGACATGCTGGAGAGTGTGGATCCATCATCGGGCACGCGGCGTCCCGGCTTGACATCTCAAACCGACTTGAACTCCGAGAGCTCCGATCGAACGCTTCCGGCGTTCTCGGCACTTGACAGTCAGGCGATTGAATCCGGCGCAAAGCGGGTGGTGAGTTCGATTACGGCGAGCGGGCAAAAACTTGGCTGGGTGTCTTCAGACCTCGAGCTGTTCATCACGTGCACCAATCTGGACGGTGTGCCCTATAGAGTGCCTTTCAACGCCACCCAGACGGATGATGGCCACCGAATGGCGAACCACGCATTCGTTGCGCACTTCCGAGTAACGGAGCTGGGCGGCAAGAACGGCATCGAGTCTGCCTGGTTGAAGCGCTGGAACGATGACGGTCAGAAGCTCACAATGAGCTATCAATCAGGCGAAACGGTCGACTTCTTCGGAGGTAACCTCAAACACTTGGTTGACATGGGATTGGTGACGGGAGCGTTTCCGTTTGGTCTCGCAGCACGCATCGTCGAGACGACACCGGGTGCTGTCGGCGTGCCCGATCCCAGTGGCTCAAACGGATGTGCGGGCGGCGCGTTTCCGATCGACATTGATCCAATCAATCAGAAGGTGATTTGTGAACACGGCAAACTCACGTTTTCGGATCGTGTTGGCTTTGTTGGGGTGGACGGGGGCGTCTGCAACAATGAACCGTTTGAACTGGCGCGCTTTGCCATACGCGGAGGAGTCCAGAGCGGAACGGATTGGTCCCTAGAGGCCAATCCGCGCGAACCCGATCAAGCTGACCGTGCTGTGATCATGATCGATCCGTTTCCTGAAGGCCCGGAAGCGCTCGCAGCCTCTGTTCCAACGGATGCCGATCGGGCGATGAGCGCAATCCTAGGAGGGTTGAAGAACGCCCTCGTAAATCAGGCGAGGTTCAAGCCCAGTGAGTTGATCGCAGCAGCCGAGAAGGATGGTCGATCGCGCTTTCTGATCGCTCCCTCGCGCAAGAGGGGTGTCGAGCGCCAGCGTGGCGCGAACGCCTTGGCGAGCGGGTTCTTGGGCGGGTTTGGCGGCTTCTTTCACCGCGATTTCCGCCAGCACGACTACGATCTCGGGCGCCACAACGCGCAGTCCTTCCTGAAGAAGCATTTTCAGCTCTCTAGCTCAAATCGGCTCTTCGAGGGCACATCCGTCCAAACAGATAGTGGAACTGGGAAGGATGTCCCGATTCTGGTCAGCAACAAGGTTCTCGGTGAAGGTGTCACGGTCGAAGAACCCGAATGGCCAAGGCTCCCTGTGGCGAAGATCCAAGAGGTCTTCGAGGCCGTCAACACACGGTTGAATGCGGTGAAGTCCCGAACCATCGACGTCGAAGTGAAGGGGTGGGTGCAGCGACGGTTTGTGTCCGCTGCGTGGGACTTGATCGGACGCAAGCGTCTGAACGAGCTTTTCCAGAGAAGCGCTCTCGCCGATCTGGTCGGGCGTGACCAGATCGAAGAAACCAGTGATCTCTCGGATGACGCGCGAAAGGTGCTTTCTGAGCTCTGCAAGCCGGGGGCGGATCTGAGGACCTGCGATGGCCTCGCCAAAGCGTCGGAGCTGTCAGTCGATCAGGTTGGTGTGGCAATCAAAAGGCTGAAGAATCTACGAGATCCGTTCGAGCTTTGGAAAGGGCCGACGATTGACGACAAACCCACCTATGCGCTGAAGCGCTACAAGCCGAACTACCCTGTTCGTGACACCTTTTGTGAAGACCCCAATCACGTGGATGCTCGGAGATGTCTCGGTGAACTGATTGAACAGTTTGAGAGCCCAATCACTCGGGGGAGGAGTGCATGGCAGCCTATAGCGACAACGCAATCGAGAACGCCGGGCAAGACAAGCTCGACCGGGGGCGGCTGCTCGAGGCGCTCAGCACGATGCTCTCCGGTGAAGGCCTGATGACGCCCATGACCGTCGGCATCTATGGCGGCTGGGGCACCGGCAAGACCAGCATGATGAAGATGCTGCGCCACGAGCTCGCGCCGGATCCGGCGAAGGGTCCGATCACGCTCTGGTTCGACGCCTGGAAGTATGCGCGATCCGAGGAATCCCTCTGGCGTGCCCTTCTGCTCGAGGTCGCCGAGGCGCTCGGAGATGAAAAGACCGGTTTGCCCAAGCGGGTCGGCAACAGAGCAAACGCCGCCAAACGCAAGGAAAAGATCGCCGAGAAGCTCGAGAGCCTGCGAACCAGCCTCTACCGCAGCCAGTCGTGGACCGAGAAGGGACCGGCACAGGTCAACTGGCGCAACACGCTGCCCTTTGCCGCCGACCTCGCCCTCCGCTTCGTGGGGCTGGACAAGCTGGGCTTCAAGGACATCGTCGGCAGTCTTTCCGGTGAGGACGCCGAGAAGGCCGTCGCACTGATCGAGCAGGACGAGATCAAACGCCACCGCGAACAGGTGACATCGCTGGAGCAGTTCCAGGCCACGCTCAAGGACCTCGTGAAAACCGAGATCGTCGATCGGGGCCTTCGCCTCTACATCTTCATCGACGATCTCGACCGTTGCCTGCCCGAAGACGCGATCGCAGCACTTGAAGCCGTCAAACTCTTCTTCGACCTCGAGGGATGTGTCTTCCTGCTCGGCATGGACCGCGATGTGGTCGAACGCGGCATCATCGTGCGCTACCCGCCCATCGAGGGCGATCCGCGTCCGGACAACCGCGTCGACCCGCGCGACTATCTCGACAAGATCATCCAGCTGCCGCTGTCGCTGCCACCGCTCACCCGTGGCCAGATCGGGGTATTCCTCGACGATCTCCTCGACCATCCGCAGGTTCATCCGAAGCTCGCGGACTGTCGCGACCTGATCGAGGCAGCGGCGCCGAGCAACCCCCGTGCGGTCAAACGTCTCCTCAACGTGCTCAGCCTGCTGCTGCCGCTCGACGAGGCCGACACGCGTCAACAGGCACGGCGCCTTGCCAAGGTGGTCGTGCTGCAGGTGCTCTATGACGAAGACTACGACCGGGTGGTCACGTCACCCGAACTGCTCAAATCGATGGAGGAGCTGGCAATAGGGAAGGTCACGCAGGTCAAGGGGATGAAGCTGGATCCAAGGCTCGAGGCGGCGTTCCGGCTCGAGCCGGACTTCGGCGAAATGAGCGATCCCGCTTTGCTGATGCTGGTGGCACAGACCCAGATCACCGCAAGACCATCCTGATTGACAGTCAGCAGGAACGAAAATCGAACAAAAATAAAAATTTCGCTGGGGGGCAAAGCCCCCCAGACCCCCCAAAGAGGTAAAGGGGTAAAGATTCAAGGGGTAAGGCGCGTCCTCGCGGGACGAAACCCGATGCCGTTGAACCGGTTGTCGGGCTCGTCCCTGCTGCGGAGGCGGAACGGAGGATCTCGCGGATTGTTGCTCCAGGAACCGCCGCGGACCACCCGGCGAGAGCAATCGCCATCCTGCTGAGAAAGCCAGGCAGAGCCGTCCATCGGCGCGCCCTCATAGTTCTCGTGCCAGCAGTCCTCTACCCACTCCCAAACATTGCCGCTCAAGTCATGCAAGCCGAAGGCATTCGCGCGATAGATGCCGACGGGCGACGTCAGGGTCGAACCGTCGGTGCAGCCGGAATAGTCCCAGTCTTTGTCACCCAGACCGGCTTCGTTCAGCGTCTGGTCTGCGCCATTCGCATAACCACACCCGTCCTGCGCCGGGGTTGGCGAGACCCCACTCCAGTACCAGTCACCTGTGCTACCGGCACGGGCTGCATATTCCCACTCGGCCTCCGTCGGCAGGCGATAGACGTTGGTCTCGCTGGTGTCCGCAAGCTCATTGAGCCAGGCAATATAGGCCTGTGCGTCGTGCCAGGAAACGCAGACTGCCGGATGGGTCTGCCCGTAGGGTGCGGCGTCGCTGGACGGGATGTCGTAGCGTCCTGCCGCGTTCGGCGCGATCTCGGTAGCCGTCCGCTCCTCCAGGTCCCAGACAATGCAATTTCCTGTCGGCCTGTGGTCGGTGTCCTCGAGAAACGCGTCGTACTGTTCCTTCGTCACTTCGTACTTCGAGATGGCAAAGGGTTGCACCGTCACCGCGTGCTGAGGTTCTTCGTCAGGAAAACCCACGCCCTCGGGCGAGCCCATCTGAAACGTGCCGCCCGGCAGCCAAACCATCTCGGGCAGCTGGATCGGGTCGCTGATCGGCTCACCGGCCTCGCGCCAGTCGCGGGTGAGCCAGTCTGCGGTCAGGAAGGCGCCGGCCGCTCCCGCGATCGCGAGGGACACAGCAATGGCCGTGCGCAGATCGAAGAGGTCCTTGCTGCGCGGAAGATAGCGCCACAGATAGCGATCGATCGCCTGTTCCCTCGGCCCCGGGCTCTCCCCCTGCATGAAGCGCGTGAAAACCGGATCATCGTGCGGGCTGATCAGCGTGGGTTTGTCATCTTCCGTCTCGGCGTGCCCGTCGAGTATGGCGCGGTAGGCTTGCCTGATGCGCCTGCGGTCCCGCGCCTTCAGGCCATCCAGAAGGGATTGGCGCAAATCGGCCGGAATGACGCCGCTCCGAAACCACGGATGTCGGGCCAGCGGGACATGCGCATCCAGGTCCGGCTTGGGACGCCCTTCGGCTTGTGCCAGCGCGCGCCCGAGTTGCACGGTGAGCGGCCAGCGCAGCACCGGATACACCGCGCAGGCGGCGATCCAGAGCCGCTCGAAGTCAGAAAACTCCGACTTTCTCGCTGCGCCGGCTTGATCTGAAACGTTGGATGTTGTCACACCGGTGCCCAAATGGTTAACACTTCAACTCGTAGTGAAACCGCGAAACCATTGTTGGCTTTGAACTGATAGTACGCGATAGATTCATCTCATGACCGATCCATCTAGTTTTGATCCCGATAATTTCGGCCTTAGCCAGGAGAGGGTGGACGTAGAGCTCATCCAGCTCAATCGCCACTATGAGCTATTCCTCGTATGGCGATTCATATACAATCTCATCTATACAGACCAGCCGGCAGGTCTAATGTTTTTGTGCGGTGAAAGCATCCACTATCCTCACTACTTTGCAAAACGCCTCGCGTCCAACGGAGGCACAGACGTAAGAGATGCAGTGAAAGACCTTGATGGCGTCAATCTGTGCTGGCCCAATTGGGTCTCGATCGGAAGCGATTACGTGAGAGAGTTCGATCTTCCTCACCAGAGTGATCTCAAGCGTCCCTATCTAATAGGTGTAGTCAACTATCTCATTGAGAAAGGGGTTCTGGATGGCATACCACAGGGTCAATATGTTCAGCTCATAGATGCCTACCGTGCTGCACAAGAAGACAACGCAAAGCGACTCATTTTTGTTCCGTTGCGAATACGGCGTCCTCGTACTTTTGCTCGTCCTGCATCTTTGGTTGTTCAAGAATTTGAATGTTTCCTTCAGGAAATAGGGAGTGAGGAGGGCTATGGCAAAGGCAGAGTCATATTTCTATTCTGCATTGTGGTTGATGGAAGTAAAAGTAATGAAATAAACGTTGATTTGAGCGGAGATGATCTAGATAAATGTAGATTTGATAAGAGTCCAAAAATTTTAGTCGACAATAAGAAAGATTATCCAATACGAAATACTTCATTTTTCTGGGGGATTTCTCGATGGAACGGAATATTATTTGATGAGTTTGAGGAATTTATGCAGTATATGAAAAGGAGGAATAGGGGAATCGAGGGGGAAATAGAAACTCTGAGGAACAACTTGATAAATTACTTTGAAAAACAGGATAGGGTTCCGATGTCAAACCTTCGCGATGAACTCATTAGGTACCTGAGGAGCTCCCGTCAATGAACGAGCAATCGTCATGGCGTTTGAGCGGCGCAGAAAGCGAACAAAGGGACTCAAGTCGTTACAAGTTGATCCGACGTGTGCTGCGAGACGAAGATAAGATACTTACCTATCATGCCTCGCGTCAAGTCATCGGAGCGATAAACACAGCAGTATCGCTTGGAAAACCATTGCTCGTATCTGGTGAGCCAGGTGTGGGCAAGACAGCGCTCGCGGAGTATGTGGCTACTCGCTTTGGGCTGTTTGAGGAGGACGGTAAAACACCTGAAGTTCTTCGTTTCGTTGTAAAGTCTAATACTAAAGGCGCAGATTTGATCTATCGCTATGATGCGATACGACACTTCCGCGATGCACAGTTTCAGCAGATCACGGAAAGAGAAAGAGATGCTTCCGTAAGTAACATGCACACAGACGGAGTTCGATCAACCTCCTATCGCAACTATATCGAGTTAGATGCACTCGGAACGGCGATCGCAGTGGGCGGCGGCATTCGAAAAGAATATGAACGCTCGGGATTGCATCATGTTGTGTCGAGTGCGTTGGAGAAACGCCCTAAGGTAACTGAGCCGCGTGTTTGTGTTGTACTAATCGATGAAATTGATAAAGCGCCAAGGGATGTTCCAAACGACCTTTTGACTGAGATTGACAAGATGTCTGCTAGAATTCCTGAACTAGGCCCTTCAGCTAGCCTTCTCCCGCCGAGGTATGATTTTCGTCCCATCGTAATTATCACGACAAATGATGAACGCGCATTGCCGGATGCGTTTTTACGACGCTGTTGTTTTCTTCACATTCCGTTCCCAAAGCCGGGGCAAGATAAGGAGCTGCGTCGGATCGTAGAGACCCGCCTTGGGATAACATGGGCCGAGAGAAACCTTGCAGGAAGTTCAATTAGCTTTGTCCATCAGCTGAGACAGGGAGCAACCAAATTATCAAAGCGGCCAACAACAGCAGAGTTGCTCGACTTCTTGCAGGAGCTGCGCGCGCTTGAGATGTCCGACCAGCAAGATATCTTTACCGATGATATTGACGTGCGTGAAAAAGTGTTGTCTGCGGCTACTGCGGTGTTTGCGAAGACACGAGGTGACGAGGACAAAATTCGAAAGCTTCTGCCGTCTCGAGCACCAGAAGAGTGACTGAATCTGCTGAGAAACTCCGGCGAAAGACACGGCAAACTTCTCTTCGTGCTGAAGAGCTCGATGATGCTCTCACGGGCTTAGTCAACAACCTGCGGCGTGATGGTTACCCTGTCCCAATCGATACGCTCGCCGCGGCTACGGGTATTTTTCTTGACGAGTTTGCTCGCTCTCCAGATGATTTGAGTGATCTAAAATACCGCCTGACACCGCTGTTCGCAAAAAATGCATGGTCACAGAAGGACATCGCACAACGGATCGACTGGTTTGTATCCGAACGGATGCGCCGGTTTGAACCCGAGCCGGACGAGACATCCCCATCTGCTGGCGATGGCGTCCGAACGAGTACGAACCGCGGTGGGTGGATCGCGGCCGGCACTGTCGTTCTGCTTTTCGTTGTGGCTGTATTCCTTGTCCCGCGGGGCATTCCGTCGCTCGAAGCACCACCCACGCCGCATAGCCTACAGCAAGACGTTCGTTCCGCACCATTCCTTTCTGAGGAGGCAAAAGACTATCCTTACATTCCCAAGGATTCTAAAGTCGTTGAAGTCCCAACGTACAAGTTCATCAGCTACGAATCCAATCGATCATTGAGAGCGGAAATCCTGATCGGAGGCGCTACAGCAGTCCCAATCACTATCACCTTTCTGTGGTGGATATTGCGATTGCAGAACCGCCGCCGCTACATGCGGCTCGCCGGCCACGACTACGACATGCCCCGATATCTCGCGCGTCGGTTTGGGGAGGCAAACCTTCCTATTTCCAACCAGCTTGGCCGAGCGGCAGCACAAATGAACTCGAACGCAATGGAGGACTACACCGAACTAGATGTGCGGCGTACCGTGATCGAGACTGCGCGCAACGCCGGGTTCTTGACGACGGTTGAGGTCGAGGGCGGCAAGGATGCGGACTACGTTGTTCTTATCCAGCGCATCGGACCGAACGACCATCTTGCTCGTATCACCGAAATCATCCTGGACCGTATTGAGGCGAGTGGAGTGCTGATCCGTCGCTATTACTACCAGACAGATCCGCGACAGTGTACGCCCGCACTAGACACGCCACGGCCCATACCATTTCAGGACCTTGCACGCACCTTCGGAAGACACCGGTTTCTCGTAGTGGGCGCAACTGACGGCTTCTTCCACCCGAGAACAGGTGACTTCCTGCAATGGAGCGAGGCAGAAGATGTGTTCCTTTCAAAAGCACTTTTGACAGCTCGTCGTCCCGAAAACTGGTCCTATCGCGAGGAGGAGCTCGAGCGCCGCGGCTTCTTTGTCTCCACCGCATCACCGACCGGCATTGCGACCTACGGCGCAGCCGTCGGCATGGGGCGCGAGCGGATGCCGCAGCAAACCCCGCCCGAATTCTACGGCGCTGATGTGCAGGGCAAAGCGCTCGAGGGTGATCGGCCACTCGAGATACCGCCGGACAGATCCGTGTGGCGCAGGCTCCGTCGCCTGCGGCAGCGGCGTGCTTGGGAAAGGCTCGGGCGTGACCTGCGGCTGTTGATGCATGAGGCCCCGGCTGATCTGTCAGCTTTCGCCCGCGGCGCTGTAAACGCTCTGAGCCGCATGGCAACGCCTGTCCTCATCTCTCTTCTACTGGTCAGCATAGCGGTTGCGGGTAGCGTCTGGATGTCTGGTTGGGATGAGCCTCCGGTGTCGGTCTTGACACAGAATGACTCGACCATCCCACGCCAACACTTCGAGAGGTTTCGTGACTGCCAGGTTTGCCCCATCATGATCGCCTTACCTGGCGGTGTTTACACGATGGGCTCGCCAGAAGGTGAAGCGGGGCGCAAACAACACGAAGGACCACAAAGACAGGTAGTTATACGAGCATTTGCGCTTGCAGATACTGAGGTGACATTCAATCAATGGTCTGCTTGCGCAGCGGACGGTGGCTGTCAGAGCAATCCGGAGCCTGATGATCGAGGATTTGGACGAGGTGAACGACCTGTGATTAACGTATCCTGGGACCAAGCTCAGGAGTATATCGACTGGCTGAACACAAAGATCGGTGAGTCAGAAGCCCAGCGTGGGCGGGCCGAACAAGTCGCTACCCAACAAATGAAACTAGATGTTCTCAGGGCGCAGCGAGCGTTGTTGAAGCAAGCAACTGGCTCAGTTGCAGACAGTGTATGCGCCGACACTTGCACCCGATCCGAGGCTCGTCGCGACACAGGCTGCGCTGGCCACAGCGAATTCTGCAGCCCTCAATGGCGGCTACCCTAGAGTGTGCGCTACCGTCTGCCGAGCTGAGGCCGAGTGGGAGTACGCGGCGCGGGCTGGCATCCACCAGTTCCTTATCCTTGGGGTGAGACGGCGTCGCGCGATCACGCCAACTATGGCACCGATGAACTGTTGTGACGGGCATGCGGAAGGGGCGGACGAGTGGCTGAATACAGTCCCCTGTGGGCAGCTTTCCGGCCAATGGGTTCAACCTTCGTGACATGCATGGCAATGTTTTCGAGTGGGTGGAGGACTGCTGGCACGACACCTATCATTGGGCGCACCGACGGACGGCTCTGCCTGGCTTTCTGAGCAGATGATGGTGACTGCTCTGCGTCGGGTTGATCCGCGAGCGGTTCCTGGGACTACGATCCTGCAGGGCGCTCCGTTCCGCCTACCGCGTCGGGATCGAGCCCGTGCCTAACAACGGGGACCTCTTTACGTCGGGTTTCGTCCCGCGAGGACGCTCCTTACCCCTTGAATCTTTACCCCTTTACCTCTTTGGGGGGTCTGGGGGGCTGTGCCCCCCAGCGAATCCGCAGGGATGTTCGCATAAAGTTCCTCACCAGATCGCTCGCGACGTTCAGGACATGATGAGCGTCCTCGCGGGACGAAACCCGATGCTGCCGTTGAACCGGAGGGCGGGACCGAACCAGTTGCGGATCGGCGGAACGGAGGTCCTGAGGATCTGTTGTTCCAGGAACCGCCGCGGACCACCCGGACTGTGGCCTTCGGGCAACTGCCGTGGAGCATGCGCAACACCATCCGCTGGTGTACTGAGGTAGTCTTCTTCGTAGACGTCCGCGCACCACTCCCAGACATTGCCATGCATCTGCCAGAGACCGAACCCGTTCGGCCGAAAATCCGCATGATCCACCGGCAGGCTCTTCTCCCGATACACGCCCTCCGGAGAGCCATTGTAGGTGTACGGTTCCGTCGAAGTTTGCCTCGTCCGACGTGATGTAGGCGCCCTCGCCCGCGCGTGCGACCTCTGGACAGAACGGTGTCTCGTTGCGCCCCGAGGCATCGCCGCGGCAGGCATACTCCCACTCCGCCTCGGGACGGCAGGCGATAGCTCCGCCCCCGTCCGCTCGCTCAACCAGGTACAGTAGGCCGTGGCCTCGTCCCAGCTCACATTGATCACCGGGCGCCGGTCACGGCCCCAGTCTTCGTCATCAGGTTGTTTTACTGCAGCCTCGGCGCAATAGGCATCGTATTCGCCGAAGGTCAGCGCATAGCGGGCCAGCGCGAACTTCTGCGGGATGGTCACCCGATGTTGCTGTTCATGGTCCATGCGCCCCTCCTGTCCCTCTGGCGTTCCCATCAGGAAGCCGTTCGGGCAGGCCGGGATCACGACCATCTCCGGCGCCCACACGACGTGGTCATCGACAAACACGATCCCGTCCGGGGCGTGCTCCGGGTAGCGCCGGACGGCGACACCGACCGCCCGGGCGATCTCACGTCCACCGGTTGCGAACGCGCTTCCCACCGTGTCGAGGGCAGTCTCGCGTTCCTCCGATAGCAGGGAGAGCCTGACACGGCGTGTCTGCTCCGCACAGACAAGCGTCAGTTGCAGTCCCTGCAGTGCTTCTCGCGGCTCGTCTGACAGCCCCTCGTTCGAGAGCAGCCTGCCGGCAATCTCCTTGGCGTTGGTCATGTGCCCGCCCATCTGGGAATCGACCTCAATCTCGCCTGCGGACAGATCGTGCCCTTTGCCAAGCTCTGTCAGCGCGTTTTGAATCTCGAGGAGCAATCCGGCGATGTCGGCCGGTATCGGAATGCCGGGTTCGTGGTCGTCCGTCCTCAGGCAGTCGCGCAGCTGAATGTCGAGGCGGAAGAGTTTGAGCGCATCCGAACGGGTCCACTCCTGCGGCGGTTTCTGGAGGGCGCTGATCGCCAGGTCGAAGATGTCCCGCAGGAAGGGCGCGAAATTGTGCCGGGTGCGAAACACCGACGGCATGATCTGGTCACGGAGTTCGGCTATCCGGTCAGGCGACAGATCAAGCATGTCGCCAGTGCCTGGGTTCTCGGGCCGGTCCTTCGCGGCGCGTATTCAATTTTCGTCTCCGGGCGGCAATCAATTCTTGGCAGCACGTTGGGTTGCAATTCTAGAAGAACAATCAGCTTGTTTCATAGCGGTATTGGCCCGCGCTGCGCAACGGGATCACCTGCTGTCGGTGCTCTGGCGTCGGCTTGCTTGCGCTTCAAGCTCGGTGCAAATGAACTTGAAAAATGCGTCGTCATGGCTTAGGCGACGCCCAGTGCGGGCGTTGTGTAGTGGTAAGACCTCAGCCTTCCAAGCTGATGACGCGGGTTCGATTCCCGCCGCCCGCTCCAGAAAATTCTCCCCGACAAATTGCCGACAAAGATGTAGTGAGGCGTGTAAGTGTGTGTTGATCTTTATACGAAAATTGCATTTAGCCCCACACACTTCCAAGCTGATGACGCGGGTTCGATTCCCGCCGCCCGCTCCAAGCCGATCATCCAGCATCACACGGTTCGCTCCAACCCCGGCAGACGCCCGGGCAAGCGGCGCGCATCGCCCTTCTGATGGAAGCCCGTTCCTGCGCAGGCCCGGCTTTGCGCGTGGGCCTGAACTGCGATAGGGGTTCCGCGAAACGGGAGCATGCAATGGCGTCCGAGAGCGCGGAACTGACCACCGAGATTGCAGAGGCGACGGCCCGGATCCTGGCCGATCTCGCCGATCCGCAAGCCGTGAACGCAGCGCCGGACGATGTCTGGAGCGCACCGCTTTGGGCGGCGCTGGAAGATGCGGGACTGACCCGCGCCTGGGTGTCCGAGCCTCTGGGGGGCGCAGGTGCGGGGCTGGATGCCGGCTTCGCGATCCTGCGCGTCGCGGGACAGTACGCCTGTCCGGTCGCGCTTGCCGAGACCCTGCTCGCGGGGCGCATGCTGGCGGACGCGGGTCGCGCGGTGCCGGAGGGCATGCTGACACTCGCACCGGTGCGCCGTGGCGACGCGCTGACGCTGGGCGCAGACGGGCGGCTCGCCGGGCGGGCGCGCGGGGTTCCCTATGCGTCGCAGGCCTCCCGCATCGTTGCTCTGGTCAGCGGCGATGTGCCCGGGCTCGTCACCGTCGATCCCGCAGCGTGCCAGGTGTCGATGCGGCAGACCGATATGGGGGACGCCCGCGCGGACGTGGTCTTTGATGGCGCCGAGGCATTGTCCGCGGACCCCTGCCCAGGCGGCTGGGAACGCCTGGAAGCGCTCGGGGCCACAGCGCGCGCCTGCCAGATGGCGGGAGCCCTGGAGACGGCCTTGAAGATCACGGTGGACTACACCGGGGAGCGCACGGCCTTCGGGCGCAAGATTGCCAAGTTTCAGGCCGTGCAGCAGAACCTCGCAGAGCTTGCGGGCGAGGTGGCGGCCGCATTGACGGCGAGCGGATCCGCTGCGGACACGCTGGCGCAAGAGACGGATGCCGCATCGGTTTTCCTCGAAGTGGCATCGGCCAAGATCCGTGTCGGCGAGGCAGCAGAAGCCGGGGTTGCCCTGGCGCACCAAGCCCACGGCGCCATCGGCTGGACACAGGACTATGTCCTGCAACGCTTCACGCGGCGCCTGATGGGCTGGCGCGATGACTTTGGCTCGGAAGCCGACTGGGCGGTGCGTCTCGGTGCGCGCGTCGCGGCCCAGGGTGCCGACGAACTCTGGCCATGGCTCACCACCCGCTGAAAGAGGTCAACTGAAGCACATGCAAACCGCGATCCGTTTCGACCCCATGCGCCTGCCATCCGGGACCGAGGAGCTGCGTGCCGAGGTGCGGGCATTTCTCGACGAGGAGGTCGCGCGCGGAACGTTCGATCCCGCCGTCGGGCTGAAGGGACCGGGCTACGACCGGGGCTTCTCGCAGCGCGCGGGCGCGCGTGGCTGGATCGGGATGACCTGGCCAAAGGCCTATGGCGGGCAGGAGCGTTCGCATCTCGACCGCTACGTGGTGACCGAGGAGATGCGCGCCGCATCCGCCCCGACATGGAGCCACTTCGTCGCCGACCGTCAATCCGGGCCGGTGATCCTGAAATACGGCTCGGACCGCCTGAAAGCCGAAATCCTGCCCGCGATCTGCCGGGGCGACCTGTGTTTCGCCATCGGCATGTCCGAGCCCGGTTCCGGCTCGGATCTGTTTGCGGCGTCGACGAAGGCCGTGCTCGAGGGCGATCACTACCGGGTCAACGGGCGCAAGATCTGGACCTCGAACGCGCATCGTGCCGAATACATGATCGCCCTCCTGCGCACCTCGCCGCCGACCGAGGACAACCGCCGTCACGGGTTGACCCAGTTCCTCGTGCCGATGGACACGGCCGGCATCACGGTCAGCCCGATCTCCGCCATGCCGGGGATGAGCGATTTCAACGAGGTGCTGTTCGAGGACGTGATGATCCCCGCCGACCACGTTCTCGGCGAGATCGACGGGGCATGGAAACAGGCCACAGCCGAGCTGGCCTATGAGCGCTCGGGACCGGAGCGCTTTCTCGAGACGTTCTACGTGCTGACCGCCCTCGTGCGCCAGCTGGGCGAGACCCCGGACGCCCGTGGGGCCGAGGGGCTCGGGCGGCTGACGGCACAGCTCCATACGCTCCGGCGCATGTCGGTCTCGGTCGCGGGCATGCTGCATGCGGGTCACGAGCCGGTGCTGGAAAGCTCGATCGTCAAGGATGTGGGCACCCTCTGGGAACAGGCGCTGCCCGCCGAGGCACGCCGTCTCTCGGCGTTCACCGAGTCCGACCCCGGCAATCAGGCCGACTTCGAGGACCTGCTGGAGTTCGCGGCCCTGACGGCGCCGAAGTTCACCATCCAGGGCGGCACCACGGAAATACTGCGCGGCATCATCGCCCGCGGCCTCGGGATGCGCTAGACTGATGCCTTAGACATTTCATGACCTAAGGAGATCACTCTTGTGCAATCGGAGACATCGCAGCCGCGAGCATGTCGAATCCACGCAACCGGCGACAACCAGCAACGATGTGATTCACGGCGTCGTTTTCGGCGGGCTCGGCGCGGTCGGCGGGCTTGGCGCGACGCTCTGCATGCGTGAACTTTTCCAGCCGATGCGTCGGATAACGGCAAGATGGGCCTACCAGACGCTCAGGGGTGATCCCGATCGCGATTTTCTGGAGTCGCGCGAGTGGGACGCCTTCGGTCATTGCTGGATCGCGTGCGAAGGGACCCGACACTGCGGGCTCAATGCGGTCACCTTGTTGGGCACCGGACGCGAGCTGTGGCGCGAGCTTGAGGACGCGGTTGACTGGGCAGAGCACGACAGTCTCTGGCAGGACATCCGCAATCAGCGCCTGGGCCGCGCGCTGGCCTATCAGGCTGGGACATGTTGCGCTCTTTGCAACAGCGCCTACAACGATGGCCGCATGGACCTGACCGCCCCGCTCACACGCCGGCGTTTCAATCTCGACGAAGGCCGCTACGAGATCAGTCAGGAAGAGTTGGACAGGCACGCCGGCAACACTGACTGACAGGTCTGATGGAGACTTGGGGCGCAACCCCCATGCCCTATGATGCGCCCCAACATGGCGTCGAGATCCGCGACCGAGCTCCTGCGCGGCAGTATCTCGCGGCCTCGGGATACGCGAACGCGTCAATTTTAACTTAGTCGTAGTGATTGGCCCCTTACCGCCATCCCGGTCGCACCTCTCTTCTCATGGTGCGGGCCGGAGAACTGCCGGAAAGGGCCGCCATGACGGACACGATCTTCTTCAATCCTATCGACGATCACGACGACATCCCGACGTCTGTGCCAGACGCCGCCCCCATCGTGACCCGCGCCCTTCCATCGCTGTTCAGCAAGTGGTGGAGCCGGGATGACCGCGCCGCACATGGGAGCCGTCCGACGCCCGGGGTTATCATCACGCGCGCTCCGCATCCTGCGGCACCCTCCGAGCCCGGTGATCGCGCGCCGCTGCGCCCACCGAGTGCGGCAGTATCCATCTGATAAGCGCGGGCGCTGCACGGAAAACCCGTGCGCTGCGCCTTCGGATCGGTCACTCCTGTCGACGCGCGCTCGCGCACGGCTCGTGACAGGAGGACCGCATGCTCTATGACGCACCGGAACTTGGCGTCGAGATCCGCGACTTCGTGGCGACGGTGGAAATTCACCGCCCGCCGCACAACTTCTTCGACTTCGCCCTCATCCGGCAGATCGCCGACACATATGCCGCCATGGACGAGGACCCGGCGGTGCGCGCCATCCTGCTCTGCTCGGACGGCAAGTCGTTCTGCGCGGGCGCCAACTTCGGAGATGGCAGCCAGGTGCAGGCGGACGGCTCTGTCGAGGGCTCGCTCAACCGGGTCGGCGTCGATCACCTCTATGTCGAGGCAGTGCGGGTCTTTGCCGCCAAGACCCCCGTTGTCGCCGCCATCCAGGGGGCGGCCATCGGTGGAGGGCTCGGGCTGGCGCTGTCCGCCGATTTCCGCATCGGCTGTGCCGAGAGCCGGTTCGCCGCCAACTTCACGCGGCTCGGGTTCCATCCGGGCTTCGGGCTCACGCACACCCTGCCGCGGGCCATCGGCCACCAGAAGGCCGCCGAGCTGTTTCTGACCTCGCGGCGCGTGCGCGGCGATGAGGCGGCAAGCATCGGGTTGCTCGACCGGTTCGTCCCTCTGGCCGATCTGCGCACGGCGGCCTGGGACTTCGCGCGCGAGATCGCGGTGAACAGCCCGCTGGGCCTGACCTCCACGCGCGAGACACTCCGGAAGGGGTTGGCAGATGCGGTCAAGGCGGCCACCGACCGCGAGCTTGAGGAACAGACCTGGCTGCGCCAGACCGAGGACTTCAAGGAAGGCGTTGCCGCCACCCATGACCGCCGCCTGCCGGAATTCAAGGGGCGCTGAGACCGCGCCCGTGGCCCCTCGGCGGGGGCCGCGTCGGCACCCCCGGCTGTGCGCGGTGAATACCTCCGGCAGGTCAGCCGGCTGAACCGGCCCGCCGATACCTGACCACAAACGTTTGAATACACACGGTGCATTGTCCGTGCATGAGGTGTGCGCCGATCGGCGTCAGCCGGTGAACAGCTCCGCATGGGCATCGCGGAGGTCTTTCTTCTGGACCTTGCCCATGGTGTTGCGAGGCAACGCATCCGTCAGAAAGACCTGCTTGGGCTGCTTGAAGCGGGCAAGCGCGCCATCGAGGCCCGCGATCACACTGTCAGGCGAGAGCTCGGGATCGGATGGCACGACCACGGCCACGACAGCTTCGCCAAAGTCCGGGTGCGGCACGCCGATGACGGCGCTTTCCCGCACCCCCGGCAGGGCGTCGATGGCGCTCTCGATCTCCTTCGGGTAGACGTTGTAACCCCCGGAAATAATGAGATCTTTCGAACGGCCAACGATCGACACATACCCGTCCGCATCGATCACGCCCAGATCGCCTGTGATGAAGTGGCCGTCCGTGCGCAGCTCCTCGGCGGTTTTCTCGGGCATTTGCCAGTAACCCTTGAAGACGTTCGGGCCGCGCACCTCGATCATGCCGATCTCGCCTTGTGCCAGCTCCGTGCCGGATTCCGGATCCGTGATCCGCACCTCGACATCCGGGAGGGGCACCCCGACAGTACCGGGCTTGCGGATGCCTGCGTAGGGGTTCGAGGTGTTCATCTGCGTCTCGGTCATGCCGTAGCGCTCGAGCACGATTTGCCCTGTAACCTTCTGGAATCTCTCATGAGTCTCCACCAGCATCGGTGCCGAGCCACTGACGAAAAGCCGCATGTGGCCGACCAGATCGCATGTGAACTCCGGATGGTCCAGGAGCCGTGTGTAGAACGTCGGCACGCCCATCATCGTGGTTGCCTCGGGCAGTTTCTCCACCACCTGATCGGCATTGAACCGGTGCTGCCAGATCATCTGCGCACCAGCTGCCAGGACAGTGTTGGATGATGTGAACAACCCATGGACATGGAAGATGGGCAGCGCGTGAAGCAGGACGTCCTTGTCGGTGAAAGACCAGAAATCACAAAGCGTTATGGCGTTCGAATAGAGATTGTTGTGAGTTGTCATGGCGCCCTTTGAACGCCCTGTCGTGCCCGAGGTGTAGAGAATGGCCGCGAGATCGTCTCCCGCGCGTGCCACGGTCTCGAACTGCGCGTCTTCCGGCACGTGCGCCAGGAAGGTGCCGGCGGAAACGGGATCGATCCCGGGGGTCCACACGCCCATCGTCTCGAGCCGGGTGCCGGCCTTCCCGGCAATGGGGGCCAGCGCATCGGCACTGCCCGGGTCGCAGACAAACACCCGAGGACTGGCATCCGTCAGGAAATATTCAATCTCCGCAGGGGTATAGGCCGTGTTGAGCGGCAGGAACACCGCACCGGCCCGGACGGTTGCGAGATAGAGCAGGAAGGCTTCCATCGACTTCTGGACCTGTACGGCAACG
>CBDHHE010000002.1:0-36864 GCA_965263335.1 Thermohalobaculum sp.
ACCCAGACCGGGTCGCACTCCGTGTCGGACACGGGAACGGGGTGGCAGGAGGTCGTCGTGTCGGTGGAAAACACAAGCGGCGGCACATCGACCGCAGATGAACACTTGGCATTTGTGATTTACCCTGCCAAGATCACGGTCGGCAACCTGGGGGACCCATGAGTGTAAACTTTCGCCAAATGGCCTACTATAAGCGGCATCGGAGGGCCCTCCGCGGCGGTGCGGCGCCGGATACGTCTATCTGGGGAGGGATCAACTGGTCCTACCTGTGGACGTCGGACGATGCGACGGCGACGACGTGGCCTGGGCGTATCGGTGGCGTGGACATGAGCCGCTCAGGTTCGGCCGCCCAGCTCGTCAACGGGTCGACCACCGGACTCACTGAGAGCGCGCTTCGGCCGGGGCAGGTAGGCCATGGCGCGGTTCCGGTCGCAGACGGCAGCTCGGTGGGGGGCTGGAAGACCGACACGAAGATCACGCTGCCGAGCAACTCGATCACCTTCCGCTGCCTGATCGATATGACAGCGGTGAATAACGGCCGCATCTTCTTTTATGAGAACTTCTTCGGTAGTGGCCTGGATTACTATTTTATGTGGCGCTACTCCTCGTCCGGGGGGTTTACCCAAGTCTGGAATGAGCAGGGATCGACGATCGACGACCATGTCGTCGGGGGTCTGTTCGCCACTGAAGGATGGGTGCTGATCGATATCTACACCACCCCTGGGACGGTGACCTCGAGGTGGAATGGCGATTCGCTCCAGACGGACACGGGAGCCGATATTGCGTCGCTGTTGACGAACGGCGATACCGGTCATGTGTACATCGGCGCCGGAGCGAACGGGCAGTCTCCCATCCCAAACAACACAATCCTCGGCCTCGGCATCTTCAACGGCGACCTGGGTCTATCGCAACACCAGTCCGATGCCGAGGCTTTAGGTCTGTACACGCCCTGAAAGTTTGTTCACCATGCCGCTCATGGTGAACAGAAACTATGTTGCCGCGGCAATGATTGCGGTATGGACGTCAGCGATCGCAGTGGGCGCTGTATCAGCATCACTGCTGACGGGCGCGTCGATTGCAACCCCTGAACAGCACCTGCAGGTTCAGCTCGATACGTGCACCGGGGTCTGCGAGATTCCGCCGGGTCATTATACGCTGAGTGAGCCTCTGGAGCTGCGCCGCGAGCGCGTGAAGGTGGTGGCTTACGGGGCCGAGTTTCAGTCGACCGGCTTGAATGATGGGCTGATCTTCAGGAAAGAGGCCGAGGGAAGCGTCTGGGAGGGGGGCGTGTTTCGAGGGACGAATACCTCGACGGCGCCGACCGGTATCACGATTCAGGGCTCTGTCGTCCTGCGCGATGTCGGGGTGTACTTCTACGGCGTTGGAATCAAGATCTGGTGTGGCGATGGCTACGAGCCCGCGCACTGCAATATGTGGCAGCTCTACAGCGTCACGACGTCGGGCAATCTCCTTGACGGGCTTCATGTACGCGGCTCCGACGCAAATGCGGGCTTAGCGGCAGGCTTGAACGCGCAGACAAACTGTGCGGCGGCCTCACGGCTCTACGACGAGCCTACCGTCGACCACGACAAGTCGGCGCCCTCATGCGCACAGATCCACGACCAGAGCTTCCTGGGGAACACTTACGTCGCCCCCCACACCGCGTCGAGCCTGGACCGGACCACCCAGGAAAGGTTTTTCCAGGTGCGTTCCGACACGTCGAACGGCAGGACAACGTGGCTCGGCGCCTACACCGAAAATGGCACCTGGGGGACCGGGAATGGCCCCTCCCGGCTTCGGGGCCAGGGGCACTACGCCGTCGGCGGCATCAACGGCATCGAGGCTGTCGCGGGCGCCACTCGCTTTCGTGAGCGCGGCAGCGTCAATGCGCTGAATTTTAAGGGCGTGCAGCTGCCCAATTACCCAACGGCCTCCCTGTGCTTCGGCGAGTGCGACTCAACAGGATCGCCGTTCGTCGGGCTTTTCTCGAGCGCCCTTGGGTCCAGCGCTCGCGCCGAATTCCGGCTCCGTCCGGTCGATTCACTGGGCACCTGGGAAGTTGAGTACGGGCTAGCCAGCCGGCACTACCTATTCCGGCTCGACCTGACGAAAAGCTCAAGAGACCCCACGTGGCTTGACGTTATCCCAAACCCGTTCGGTTGGGATGATCGGTAAAACACGGCTTTACATTCTGCATGTGAAGTGATATGTATCAATTGTGGAATTGGGGCGTGAGGTGCATCCGTGAGCGATGACCCCAGAGATCTGGAAGCCCAGATGCTGAGCCAGATGCTCACCAAGCTTGGCGCTGTGTCGGACATGATGGCCAACCTCCGGGTTGAGGTTGCCCGTGTAGAGCAGGAGGTCAAGTCCTTGGGCGAGGATCTTAGACGGCTCGAGCGGACTGAGCAAAGGGTTTCAGACCTCGAGCGGCGGTTTGATCGAGCTCTGTGGCAACTGCGTGGCGCATGGGCAGTGCTGGTTGCCCTGGTAACCATTGTAGGGTACTGGCTAAAGCCATGATCTTCAACCATTTCATGAGCGAGGGAGTGAAGACGTTCGCCGGGCTCGGGTTTGTGATGTACTTCGCATTGAAGGCCTACGGCGTCGAGCTATCCTCTGATGAAGTCGGGTTCTTGATCATAGGCTGCGCCTATGTGGCGGGAGGTGTGCAATGGTATTTTCGTCGATTAGAGCGGCTGCGAGGCTCCTCGGGCGCCCCGCCGTTATCGGAGGACTGCTCACACTCGCCGCGACGGGGCTCGCCCTCAACCCGCCCTCCTGCGGGCGAAAGCCCGAAAGGCAAGTGATGCCATTGCCTCCGGTTCCAGCGCCCTCACGCGTGCCCGAATTCGAGCGTAAGCTCGAGGGCATTGAGGAGGCGTCGGCATCGGAAGCCAAAGAGGCAGAGGTAGCGGCCCGAAGGCGGCTTGAGGACCGGCGACGCCGGATGCGCACCCGGCAGCTCCAGCGCAGGGACTTGACCGAGCTCCGCCAAAGAGCGGCCGCGCTCAGGGAGCGGCTTGAGCGATGATCTCGGCGGTCCTCCCTCTTTTGCTGGCGGCGGCGGAGCCATCACCACAGGAGCCAGCGCTTGCGCCTACCGTACACGAAGTGTATGACCTGGCCTTAGAGTTCGAGCATATAGCTGAAACCGCCCTTGCCCAGAGAGACGTCGAACGGCGGAAAGCAGCGAGAATGAGAGCTCTGATCTCGGAGATGGTCCTGGACCTCGACGCCGAGCGGGAGGTCATTGAGTCGACCCGTGCTGCGCTGATTCACGAGCGCGATTTGAGGCTTGAGGGCATGGACAGGCTGGAGAGACTGGAGGGGCGCCTAGGATGGGCGCCCTGGGTGATCGGCGGAGCCGCTGTTGCATCATTCGTCGGCGGCTTGCTTGTCGGCGTGATGGCATCGAGGTAGGGCTATGGTCGCGTCGTTGGCCGCTTACTTCCAGAGGGAGGCGGCGGCGCTTGGTTTGCCTCACGAATTCACCGTGATCCGCCCCGACAGCCCCGAACCAGGGGTGTGCCTGTCGGTCAGGATGGATGATTTCGACCGCCTTCGGGTGACCGTATTCGTAGGCCGCGAATGGGATGGCCTCAGCGACGAGGACAAGGCGTTGGTCGTGGGGCACGAGCTCGCTCACATCCTGACCGACATTTACGCCTCGATGGTTGAGGCTGTGATCGAGCCCGACTCGGACGCCGGGCGCTTGCTGGCAGCCGCCGAAGAGCGGATGTGTAATATCATCGGCGCAGCTCTGGCCAACAAGATGACGCCCTGGGGGACTGTGTGAGCCACCTGCACCGAGGGGTTGCGCTAGGTGACCTACACTGCAGCAACCACAACCCGTGGGCGCTGGAGCCGCTACTCAGGTACATTTCAGAGCGCGAGTGGGAGTCGTTTGCTCAGCTCGGCGACGCCGTAGATCTTGGCGACTTCTCGACTCACGCCCCAGACAGCTCCGACCCGACGACGTTCGATGAAATCGAGGCGGCCAAGGACGTGTTCACGTCCCTTTGCGACGCTGGGCGGAGGAAAAACGAGGACGCCAAGTTACTGTTCACGCCCGGCAATCATGAGCGCCGATGGTGGCGGGAGATTTTCGCCAACCCTAAATATCACGGCCTGTTCCCTCCCCTATGGGATGCCATGGGTGTTCGCGGCGACAACTCTGTGATCGCCGAGCCCTATGCGTTCGGGTCGGTGTCCTCCTCAATTCGGCTCGAGCTGCAGGGCGACCCGGACCGAACCGGCCCGGTAAAGCCGGTCATTCGTCGCCTGGGCGAGCCCACACGGCGCTACGGCCTCTGTCTGACGCACGGCGCCTGGCATAATCGCAACGCCGCCAGGACCCACGCCGAGCGCATGTTTTTCGGCCCGACGCTGCATGGGCACACGCACCAGCTGATGGAGATCGCCGCGGACTCATGGCAGGGGGATAAAATCGCCGCCTACTCAGTAGGCTGGCTTGGCCTCAACCGGGAGACCTGGCAGAACCGACCGGATGCATGGCGGTTGGGGTTCTGCACGTACACCTGGGATGGTCGCCGTTGGCACATTGCACTGCATCAAATTCACTGGGACGGCCACGAGGCATGGTTCCGCCTTGACGACAAGGAGTATCGCTCCACCCGCCGCCGTGTAGCTTCCTGGTGCAATTCTTGATTTTCCGTAATTTCGTCCGCATATTATATGCATGACCGAACTTCAAAAAAACATCATTTCACGCCTGGGCAACAACCTTGACCGAATCGACCGGAATTGCACGAGCATCGCATACGCCTTAGGCGCAAATCGCTCTACGGTGGCGGCTGCGCTGGCGCGGCTGGTCGAGCAGGGCGAGGTCGCCAAGGATGGCACCCTCTACTATCTGGCGGGTAATCAGGAGCCTAAGACGGTGGAGCCTAGCCCCCTTTGCCCCCCCGCCTCGCCACCTGCGGCGGCCAGCGAGGCCCATCAGAAGGCTCAGAGGTTGGTGGAAATCAGCGACGCCGTTGCGGCGCTGCATGCGGAGCGACGAGAGATCCTTGAATGGATGAAGTACCTCTGCTAGCCGGTGGGGAGACCTCTGCATGCCAGGCGGCTCTGTAAGCCGCCTCGGCGCACGCCTTCTTGGTGCTCTTGCGCTCGATGTCAAGCAGGCGCTCAACGTTGCGCAGGGCGTCGTGCGCCCCCCTCAACTGCTCTACGGCCGCCCTGATCAGTGGGGCGTTCGCCCCGCCGATCAACTCCTCTTGGGTCGGCGGCCGTCCGTACACCAGGTACGCAAGTTGAGTAGCCGCATCGATCCGACCCGACGTGAAGTCGACGTGCCCCCTGGAGACCGCAAGCTCTGTGCGGTTCCCAGGCACGGGTACGGCGGGCGGAGGTTTTGCCCCCGTACCCGCGCCCGGTGCCGGGGGGAGGTGCGGCCAGTCAGCGCTGTGCTGCCGGTCCATCTGCGTCCTCGATCGGCTCACCTCACACCGTCATTTCCCAGGCGTTGCCGAGCGGGTCGAAGACCCCCTCTTCGGTGGACTTTTTCTGGCCGACGGGGCAGGTCCCGGAAGCGCCACAGTGGGCGACCTCATTGACGGGGCCGTAGGGGTCTTCGTTTCCGGGTCCTCTTGCATACTGCAAGTACTCGGCCCCACTCGGGTGCCGGTACCCGTTCGCAAAGACTCGAGCACAGAGGATCCTCTCCCCTCCTTCTCCGTCGTCGACCCACTTGTAGACGGGTTCAAGCCCTTCGAGCGTTGATCGCTGATTCATCCACTCGCAGGCCTCCTCAAAGGAGACCCCTGTCATGGGGTGGTTGAGCTTCTCCAGCTTCTCCTGAGGCACCGGTCGACCCAGCACCTCATAGTAAAGCTGAACGGTAACCATGAGGTTTTCGACCTGAAATCCTCCATCCATAGGAATAAGTTCCCGCGGCGGGATCTCCTCATTTGCCAGGCGAACTTGGGCCAGCTCTTCAATAAGCTCTTCTTTGGTCATTTCGGCCAGCTTTTTCAACTCTTTCAACTCTTTCATTTTCTCACCTTTCTCGGGCTTACAGCCCATGTGCACAAATTTAAAAACAATTCAGAAGGAAGTCAACGCCTAAAAATACACACAGCAGCGAAATCCAACGAAGCTGAGCCGGTTCGCCGGAGCGGAGTCGTACCGGAGCGACGCGCGCGCGTACCTGGGTCTGCGGGGCCACGAGCCGCCGCGCAGACCGATCAAGGGGCGAGTGCATCTCTTCACGCAGCAGCGAAATCCAACGTGGCGGCGGTCCGCCGGATCGAGGTCGCCCTGGTTCGACGCGCGCGCGTCGTACCTGGGTCCGCTGCGCCACGAGCCGCCGCGCAATGCAATCTTCATGATCGTTCCCTCCTGACGCAGCAGCGGAACCCGACGTTGCTGCTCCGGTACTTCGGATCGGTCAGGTGCGGGTGCGCCGCTCGCGCGTGCCCGGGTCCGAGGCTCCACGAGCCGCCGCGCAGACCGACCAAGGGGCGCGCGCCCCTCTGTGCGCAGCGAAATCCAGCGTAGCTGTCCCGGAACGACGGAGCGCTGCAAACCCGGCTCATCGCGTGCATAAACCAAGGCTCGTTGAGCCACGAGCCGCCACGCAATGCAATCTTCATGATCGCCTCCGTGCGCTGCGGACGCAGCGGAATCCAGCGGCAGGCGATGGTTCATGTGGCCGGCGGCCAATTCGGCTTTCGCCCCGGACGTCCCTTTTGGGGTAGAAGTATGTCACACCCCTGAGGAGAACAAGGCTGCCCCAGCCCGTCAGGCACCGAAATCCAACGTTGGGGTACCGGTTCGCCGGAGCGTAGCTGCACCGGGTCGACGCGCGCGCGTACCTGGGAAGATAGTCCCAAGAGCCTCCGTTCAAGTCAATTTTCATGGTCGTTCCCTTCTGACGCAGCATCGAAATCCAACGCTGTCGCCCCGGCTCGCCGGAACGGCGTTGAGCCGGAACGACGCGCGCGCTCTCAGGAAGTACCACGAGCCACCACGCAGACCGACTAAAGGGCGCGTGTCTCTCTTTACGCAGCGAAAGCCGGCGATGTTGTACCGGAGCGACGGATCGTAGTTGCTACGGTACGACGCGCGCGCGTACCAGGGTAAGTGAAGCCACGAGCCGCCGCGCTGAGACTGGTAATACTGATCCATTATTCTGTCCTTCTCACGCACCGCAATCCATCACTAGGATTCCGGTTCGAAGTAGTCTGGCCCCGTCGGTTACGCGCGCGGGTCGATGCGGATCTACTGAGCCCTGACCCCCCTCGCCCCCAAAGGCCTCTACACCCTTCCACACACCGGAAGCCAACATCGCTATAACCGTATGTCTGAACACCGAGGCCGAAGCCCGAAGCGTCCACCGGGCTCGCTTCAAACCACGAACCCCCTCGAAGCCTGACATTAAGCGCCATAACCCCTCCTGACGCAGCAGCGAAATCCAACGAAGTCGCACCGGTTCGCCGGATCGTTGTAGTACCGGTTCGACGCGCGCGCGTACCTGGGCTTGATGCCCCACGAGCCGCCGCGCAAGCCGACCAAGGGATGCGCGACTCTCTGCACGCAGCGAAAGCCGACGTCATTGAAGCCGAAGTCAAAACGGCCAAAGTCTAGGTCCGAAGCGTTCACCGGGCTCGCTTCAAACCACGAGCCACCTCGAAGCCTGACATTAAGAGTCATAACCCCTCCTGACGCAGCATCGAAATCCAACGCTGAAGATCCGGTTCGCCGGATCGTAGTTGCTCCGGAACGACGCGCGCGCGCTCCTGGGTTCGACGTACCACGCGCCACCGCGCAGGCCCTCTCGGTACGGCCCTCCCCGCACACATCGAAAGCCACCATTGGGCAAGCGAAACGTCGTGTATTCGTAATCCTGGTGCGACGCCCGCACGAAATGCGGCTTGTTGTACCACACGCCGCCGCGAATGCTGTTCATGTGCCTCATGCAGGTCTCCTTGAGCAGCGAAAGCTGACGCGGATGCTCCGCCAATCCGGAGCAAGGTAGTACTCGTGCGACGCGCGCGTGGAGTAATCAGGCGTGAAGTGACAGCCTCCGTGCGCCCAAGAGGTTCGACTCTTCGCGCAACGAAATCCAGAGCTCTCGGCTCGGAATGTTGTAGGCTGGCTACTTAGCCGGCTTGCGAAACTAGGTGGTGAGCTGTCATCGCGCCACCACGAGCCCCCTCGGACATAAACATAGATCGTCATCATCACAATTTTCCGACGCTTACGCAGCGAAATCCAACGAAGCGGCTCCGGTGCGCCGGATCGTAGTAGAGCCGGGTCGACGCGCGCGCGAGCCTGGGGAAGTTGAGCCACGAGCCGCCGCGCAGGCCGACTAAGGGTCGCGTGCCCATCTTTAGGCAGCGGAATCCCGTGCTTCCGGTCCTAAGATCTGCACTTTGGCAGCCCACCCAGATCGCAGAAGTGAGAGAAGGGCCATATCCCCATGATCCCCCACGAATAAGGACATACATCATGACTCCTTTTTTACACCAAATCTCTCTCTAATTCCAGCGGTTATTTTCCATTTATTTTCCGCCAAGGCAGAGAGCGCCTGCGAGGCCTCCTCTCTTTTCAGGTCCGTTCGAAGCCCGTATCGTCGAAGGACCTTCATCTGCCGCCATGTCGCGCCGCCGGCTCGCAGCCTGCGCTGCAGCTTACCGATCAGCTGACCCGCCCGGGCCTCCGACAGGGTTGCCGCCTCGACCTTGTCGACGCCGAGACTGACCAGCGTGGCGACCTGCAGATCACTGGCTCGCGGCCTGTAGGCGTCCTCGGCCTCGGTCAGCTCGTCGTCCACGGCGAACGGATCGTCCTTGGTCGCCGAGTAAGTGACCTCGGCCTTCGCCGACGCGGCGGCGGCCAGTATTCTGGCCCTCTCTTCGGCGGCCGCCTTTTCGGCAGCCCTCTTCTTGGCCTCCTCAAGTATCTCCTCGAGGTTGCGGGCGCCCTGTTCCTGAAGCGCATCGACCTCGGCGGCGACGTCGTCGGGCAGCGGCCTGCCTGCCAGGCAGTCAGCCGGGGTGATCAGCCGATGTCCCCCGGCTGCCCCACGAAAGTTCAGGACCAGACACCGATCATACTTAGGGTCGAGCCGAAGCCCGCGCCCGATGCACTGCTCGTATCGAGCCCTCACCTTGGTCTGCTTGACCATGGCGATGCAGGCGCAATTCGGAGAGTCCCACCCCTCGGTGAGTACGCTGTCATTGAAAATGAATTGCACTCGCCCGTTGGCGAAATCGTCGAAAATACGCCGACGATCTGCCTCGCTCGTCCCCTGATGTATGACAGCTAGAATCGAGGGGTCCACGTAACTGGCCCCCGTCTCGCAGAGCGCGATAGCCATCTGGACGCCGGGCGCGAAGACCGCCGTCGGGCGGTCCCCGGCCAGCTCGATCAGTGGCGCGATGATGCCGTGGAGCGCCTCCGCCCCCATCATGGCCTTCGCGACCTGACCTTCGTCGAGATCACCGCCGCTCAACCTCACCGCGCTGAGGTCTATGCTCTCGACAGTGACGGTTTTCATATCGATGCCCTTCAGATATCCCTCTCTGATCGCCGCGGAGATCGGGTACCTGAAAGACGTCTTACTGAATACACCGCCCAGGCCAACGCCGTCGCCTCGGTCCGGGGTGGCTGTGACGCCCATGCGCTGAGCGCAGTCGAAGTGATCGAAGATCTGTCGGTAGGACTGCGCGGCCGCTCGGTGGGTCTCGTCGACCACGATCAGGCTGAACGCGTCCTTGGGCCAGTTTTTCAGCCGGCTGCCGCGCATGGTTTGCACCATAGCGAGCACGGCATCTGTCCTCTCACCGAAAAGATCGGTGTTTCGAACCGCCCAGTTTTCCGCCTGCTCGATCTCCGAGGTCATCCCCCGGAGGCCGAGAGCTCTGCCGATCTGGTCCAGCAGAAAGCGCCTATGCGCTACAACCAGAATACGGCCCCGATCCTTCCGGCGTCGCATCACCTCGGTGAACACCCGTGTTTTGCCGGTGCCCGTCGCCATGACCAGCAGGGGCGACTCGCCGGCATCCAGGTCAGCAGTGACGGTCTCAACGGCCTGGACTTGATAGGGGCGCAAAGGCTGGGGATCGGTGTGCCCAGCCCCTCTGACGATTACTTCTGCAGGCTCCGAAAGTGCTGGACCACTTCTCGCATCACCCTCACCTGCTCCGGCAGGTCCTTGTCCCGGATCTCCTTCGGGGGCAAGGATTTGGGCAATTCGCTCAAGTACTTCGCGACCTCGCTCGATCCCCCCTTCGCCAGAGCCGCCGCCTGGTCGAATAGATCCCGGTGTTGTTTCCATAGCGCCCTCCTGCTCGCCTCGCGGGCCTCATCCGCTGCCGGCTTCTTCTGTTGTTGAGGCACAGGGGCCTCTTCTTGGTGCTCCATCTCCTCACGGGTATAGAGCCCAGCCACGTCGGGGAACGCCCGGCGCAGGGCGAGGGCCTCTGCGCACTTCGCCAGCATATGGGCGGGGCCTTTCCCCCACCACCCACTCGGCCTATCCGGAGCGTAGGCGCTCCACAGCGCAACGCCCTCGCATGCCGTGCGAAACCCTCTACGCCACACCGCGCATTTTGCGGCGAACGGCGGTGCCCGCTCGGTCCACAGATCCCGCCAGCCACCATCCGGCCCCGCCCATAGGGTCGGTTCTGATCCCTCAAATTCCCCAGTCTGAGCGGCCATGGCCCGCAAGCCGTCGATCGTCGTAACAATCTGGGTTCGGCCCGCACGCCGCATCGGAGTGAGGTGCCGGCTGAACGGGTTTAGGCCCAAGCCGATCATCATGGCCTTGAGCGCCTCAAAATCCTCTGCGCTCAGGTCTCGGTTCTCCGGGAGAGCCCTCACGGCCCCCCAGTCAAATTCCGCCTTCGTAATACTCATCGTCGTCCGTTATCTCCCAGACGTGGACCCAGACACACGGGATCAGCCTTGTCCTCAACGCCTGCACTTGTAAGTCGACCACGAACTTGTCGTCCGGGATCACCTCCGCCGACTGGAGTGCGTCCAAAACCGGCTTGGCTAAATTGTCCACATCTGGCGTAGCGATGTGCCATCGGCTGTTCACCGATGGGCCCGACTTGGGCCATTTGTGGAATGCCTTGATCTTGACCCCGATGGGGCCTTCCCAGGCGCATCGGCGACGAGCCGCCCGGAACGTCACGGCCGCGGCCTCCGTCCAGTCGGTGTACGACTTCGGCATGTATGCCCTACGGCCCGACACCCTGGGGCGGACGCCCCCTTTGGGAGGGAGGTTCAGCCACGCCACTAGGTAATAGGGCTGCGCTGAAAAGGCCGAGGTGGCCATCAGAATGGCACGTCGCAATCGCGAGAGCCGTATTCGTACCCTTCCGCTCCCGCGTCTGACTTAGCCCGTTTCGCGGGCCCAGCCCCGTCGGACTCGAAGTGCACGTGGTCCGCACGCACCTCAGTTTTGTAACGGGCCTTTCCGTCTGACCCTTCCCAGCGGCGGGTCTGCAGGGTGCCACGAATCTCAATCCAATCGCCCGGTGACAGGCCGGCGTCGTCGATGGCTCGCGCGGCTTCATTCCAAGCCACCACGCTATGCCATGTCGGCGTTTGAACCTCCCCGTCGCGGCCCTTGAAGGTGCGGACGGTCTTGATTCTCATGTTGACCACGTCGGACGCCCCAGCGGCGCGCAGGACTGGCGTATCAGACAGCGTGCCGACGATGTGGACTTCGTTGACGTATTTCATTTTCATGCCCCCTCCTCGGCCAGGAGATCCTGCTCGGCCTGGTGGTCGGAAATGACACGAAGACACTCGTTCGCGGCGTAGAGCTCGCAATCGGCCGCTCTTTCTCTCAGCTCCCGCGCGAGCGAGGCGGCCACCCTGCTCTGCTGGGCATCAACGGAGCACAGGATCTCACCGATCAAAACCTGGTCGTCCGTGACGAGATCTAGTCTCAGACTCATCGCGTCCTCGAGCTGCGACATCCGCGCAAGGCACAAATCGAACAGTGCGTTGATGCTTTTATCAAACTCCTGGAAAGAGCAGGAGACGCCCTCCCAGTCGGCCGAAAGGGTGTCGATGACCCATCGAGCCGTCTTGACTGCCTGCAGCCTAATCCCCATGCCGCCAAAGGCGGCATTCAGCAGATTGGCCGTTCGTAGCAAAGTGTTTCCCAGCGCGGTCCATCGCGCTGACATCTCCATCTCGTCCTGTTGCAGCACCGGCGGCTGCTCTTTCAGTGAATCGCTCATGAGCGACATAGGTGCCCCATCTTTTGCAGAAAATCAATGACCGTTTTGCCGATTCGAGATTCTCGAAGTACGAAGGAATTCGTAAGGAAAAACCGAATCGACGCTACGAAAGAAATCGTACAATTGGCTTTTGCCGCAAAACGTGCTATCTCAAGAATCAGACTCCACCGGTGGCCGCCGCCGTCTGCCCGACGGCTGTAAGATGGCTGGTTAGGGAGAGCTGTTGACGGTGGGAGGCCGTCGGGGTTACAGGGGAACCCGACATGGTGGAGATCGAGGTCGGGTTCGTGTTTTCGGTGGACATGGAGTTGCAATATGATGAGCGGAAAGCAGTTGCAACAGCCGGAAACAGGCTTGCAAAGCTGATCAAGCGGAGAATCCGGAGCGGATTAGACGGTGATCGGTCCGCCTTGCCGGCGGGTATCACACTTAGACGCACAGAAGTTCTGGTCGACTCGATACAATTTCACCGCAAGCTCCAGGCGGTGGCCCCCAACTTCCGGAGTCGGCAGGACGTGTCTCCAAGAGCCCGAAACAACTATGGTCTTATGGCGATCCTGGTGTCGCGGAAGGACAAGAACCGCCGCCGGCACGACCCCGCCATCAACCCGATGGGCGCAGGCGATCCGCTTCAGCAGGCCCAGCTGGCGGACTTCGTCCAGGACGCGCTGAATTATCAACTTGAGAAAAGGCTGATGAGCATCGTAAGCGACCGAATGGAGGCTGCGTGACGACCCTGGAAGAATTTTTCCGCCGTGATGGTGTGATCGACCTCGATCGTATCGAGAAAATCGACGCAGAAACCAAGCCCGCCGACTTCGATCGGGTGACCTCGGACCTGCGCGCACTGTATGAGGACGGCGTCGAAGCCGGCCAGGTGGTCCGCCATTACAACGAAGCGATCGGCGTTGGGCTGGCCAGCAATTCGGCCCCGCCGCAGCCCTCGCAATTGCGGTACGTCGTTCACCGGGTGGCCGGGCGGTACGACTCGGCCGCCACTCGGACGCTGGGGTCGGACTCAGCAGACGAGGAGCTGCACGCTCTGTACGAGGACATCGGCTTTGACGCCGTCTTGAAGCAGTTGGACCGGCTGAGCATCCTCTGCACGACGGCGTTCATGCTTGTCGCTATGACGCGGCACGGCATTCAGCTCCGCATCTTCTCCCCCGACCAGGTAATGAGGGTCACCGACGAGGACAACCCATCGGAGCTTCGGGACGACCTGCTGATCGGAATCAAGGGTCGCGGCGGGCTGACGATTTTCGGCCGCGGCCCGCTACCGGAAGACGAGTCGGAGCCCCAGCGGACTATGTGGCGCGTTGACGACGAGGGTCGCGTGCTGTCCGAGCAGCAACTTGAGCCCTACGGCAACATTCTCCCCGTCCTCCAGCTGCCGTCGGGGCCTCTGGCCGGTCACGCGTGGCTGCAGCCCTCGACCTCCCGGTTCGCCTCAGCGTGCATGTCTGCCGCGATCATGGCGGACCTGCAGGTCACGGCGGTAACGCAGGCCCACAGCCAGATGATCTTTCAGACTCGGAATCCAGAGCGTTCCCCGCCGGCGGAGGTCGGGCCCGGACACGCTCTGAAGATCCACTCGGACGATGCGCTGAGCTTTGCTCACCCCGCCCCGGACATCACCGGGACGCTGAGCATCGAGGAGCGCGTTCATGGCCGTTGGCTTGCCAGTGAGGCGATCCCGACCGCCGAAATTCAGGGGAGTGCACCACTGACGGGCGCGGCCTTGCTGGTCGCTGAGAGGCCACTGGAGGCTTTGCGGAAAGAGGGCTTGCCAGCGGCTCTACACGCCGAGCGGCGCGCATACGAGATTATCTCGCGGCTCCAAAACGTGGGTTACGGCGGGACTTTCCCCGCAGATGCGGAGCTGTCGGTCACCTTCGGGCTAGCTCAGCGCCCGCTGGACAAGGCGACCATGCTGGATGCCGCAGGCAGGGCGGAGGTCTTGGGCGCGCAGAGCCGGATTGACACCATCGCGGAGCTTTGGGGCGTGACTCGAGCCGAGGCGTTAGACATTTTCGACCGGGTGGAGGCCGACCGGCAGCTCTACGAGCCGACCGAGCTGCCACAGGCATCCGTAGATGTGATGGCTGCGGCGGGTGAGGAAGAGGTCGAAACGGCCGACTCTATGGCTGATCTCGCGAGGGGACCGGCCGTACCCGGCGGGTCCGACGCTCGCCGTTGAGGCGGAGGGTGTTGGCCTTGTTCTCTTTGTATTCCCTCTCGCTTTCGAAGCCATGCCTTACATAGCGCGGCGTGGTCCGGCACCATCGGATGGTGCCCTGGTGCCGCTCCTCTCGGTAGTGGAATAGGCACCAGGCGTAGCTGGACATGTCCGTTTTGCCATCCCCCGTAAAGCATGGCCGCTCCGGCAGGATGAACACATCGGGGGCCCATCGCTGAAACATGCTTGCCCGTCTCGTCGATTCGAGAAAACCGCATCGGAGCAGAAACAAACCGTGCGGGGCAAAATCCGCGGCACGGGAAACGAACTGCTCAGCCTGCTTATAGGGCGGATTCCCTATGACCAGGTCGAAATTTGATCCGATCCTGTTGCTTTCGGCTGACAGAAAGTCGCAAATCTCGTAATTGCGACCCGCAGGCGACTGCGCAAGGCGATCGGCCAGTTCCGGGTCTTTTTCGATCGCCGACCAGTCAATCCAGTCATCGCCCACCCAGCTATTGACGGCCCTTGTAATCGCCCCCGTGCCGGCGCTGGGCTCGAGCCAGCGTTGATTGCCGGAGATCAGGTTGCGATGGGTTACGCTGGCCGATAAGGCCTCGAGGAGGCGATGCGTTGCCCATTCGGGCGTTTCGTAAAAATCGTTCGGTCTACGTGTCATTTTTCCAGATTATCACGCACCTGAACATTTTTTCAATCCCAAAATACTGCCTCGATGGGATACGGTGGGGCATGGACAGCCATTACAGTCCTCACTTCAAGAAATCCGAGCTTGATTGCGGGTGTGGGTGCGACACGCCGCCGCACATCGCCGAGAATCTGAGGGAGCTGGCGGGCTACCTGGAGATCATCCGAGAGAGGATCCGCCAACCGATCACGGTGTCAAGCGGCTATCGCTGCCCGACGCACAACCGAAAGGAGGACGGCGGAATATACAGCCAGCACCTTTTGGGCAAGGCCGCGGACCTGGTCACACGGCTCCACCCGGGGTCGCTGGCGTGGTTCATCGAGGAGCTGATCGAAAAGGGCAAGATACCGCAGGGCGGGCTCTCGGGCTACGTAAGTCAAAATTTTGTGCATTACGACTACCGGGGCCGGCGCGCTCGATGGTAGAGAGAGGCACACATGAAGCCAATCGTGTACATCGTTCTGGTGGCGGACTCCTTTCGGAGCGATGCAGCCTACCAGATTGAGGGGGTCTTTGCCTCTCTAGAGGCCGTCGAGAGTTTTGTGACTACTGAGCTGGAGGGGGTGGCCGACTATATAGTCGAGGCGCGCGAGGTGTCCGACTCTAAGGGCGAGGATCAGTCCGGCTGAGGCATGAGCCGTCCTCTTGGCCGGAGCACAGCCGAGTCGGCAGGTTCTTATCCTGGGTGAATCCGACCGGCGGAGCCGTAAACCGCCCCGCTCCGCTCATGACGGTTTCCCATTCACCCTGATCGCCAGAGCTCTCCACTGGAATCCCGTAGCAGTTGGACGACGTGACCTGCACGTCGTCGAAATAGGTCGAGCCGTATGCGTCGCCCCAGTCTTCGCCGGGGAACCAGGCATAGGCAACAGGCCCTTCGCAGTCGAAAGCGATGGTCGCATCCGCGACGCCTTCGATCTCAGCAGTCGTAACCTCAATACACTCATTCCAACACAGGTGCTCCATGCCTGCGCGAACGAGCTTCGAGGCGGCCCGCGTGGTGGACGATGTCGTGACGCCCCAGCCGCTCACCTGCGCCGGGCAATCGTATGCCTGGTGCGCCTGCAGGATGTCCGTATTCAGCTGCAGCACGAAGTCTCCGTGAGCCTGAGGCTCACCAGAGCCGTTAAGCGTGAAGCTTAGCTCGCACTGAGAAAGATCCACCGCAAGGTGACCTGCATCGAACCACTTTTGGAGCTGCGCTGCCGTGACAGATGAGTACGACGCCGCCTGAAAATCGTAGGGGATCAAATCGGCCTCCTGCCAAAACCGCAAAATGTCTTGCGCCACACTGCTGCAGGGGATGATCCCAGCCGGAACAGACCCGCCAAAGGCGATCTCTACAATGTCGTACATGTCTTGCGATATCGCAAGGTAGTCGTTCACCGTGGGGAACTGCGCCTCGGCATTGGCCGGAATGCCGTGCTCGAAATTGCGTAAACCCCCTGAAGGAATGGGTGCGAGGTCGACGGGGCCGCTTAAGCGGACCGTGTCCTGCACCACATACGAAGCCACGCAGTCGCCGGAGGGCGCGATCGACTCAAAGTGCCCCAATGGGTTGGACAGTTCGAATTCGGTATTCTCGAATGGTCCGTAGACTTCGTCGATAACGGCGTCGATCCAGATAGGAGACGCCAAAACATAGGTCGGGATTGCGAGCAGAGCGCACGCAATTGCAAGTCTCTTCATGCGAGCGGGAGAGTAGAGCCCCGAATTGTGGGTGGTCAACGGACGATTCAGCTCAAGTAATATCGGGGTTTCCACAAAAAAAGACACTCGCCCAAAAAAAGTTGAAACAAAAAGCCCTCTCCGGGCACTATATATATAGGAGGAGGTAGCGTAAGCGTGAAACCCAAGAAGGTGTCGGTCGCCACAGGCCGACGGCGATGGAACCTGCTTGTCGTCGCTCAGGCGGGAGAGGACCTGCTGTGCGTTTCGTTCAGCGGCAAGTCATACAGCCTGAACATCAGGCAAGCCACCCTGGCTTCAGACCACCGCCAATGGCGGGTGACCAACGAGTCCGAGCTGAAAGCACTGTTCCCCACATGGTCGCTGTGGGCCCCGTACAATGAGACGGACCCATTTGCTTGGGTCTGAAAATAGAAAAAAAGCTGGACGAAATCAAGATCCGTCCGTATATATAAGGGGGCGGGAACAGAGCCCGCCCCACAGGAGGAAGATGAATGGCAACGAAGTACGAACACACCACCCCGATGAAGAAGGTCCGGAAGATCACGGAGCTTCCGCCGAACAAGGCTCCCCGGGGGGGACGATGGTATGTTCCCCAGAAGTGGCAAGGCCAGATCGTTCAGCGGGCCTACTGGATGGCCCCCGACGAGACGGCAGAGCCTGGCCCCGACGCGAGCTTTCGGCGCATCGAGGACCAGACCGTGAGCTGGACTGACCCGAAGCGTTTCCGCTACTTCAAAGTCGAAACCCAATGGGTTAATCACTCCGTGAAAGCGGACCCGATGCCAGAAGACATCTAACCACACAAGGGGCGGGGCCACACCCCGCCCCACCTCATCCCACCCCACCAGCCACCCTGCATTTTTTTTTAAAAAAAGACTGGACGAGCGCAGGCTCGTGCCGATATATATATTACAGAGAGGGCGGGGGAAGAGCCCGCCCAGGAGGAAGCGAAGAAGATGAACTTGAGCGAAGCGATTTACCAGGCAGTCGAGATTGACGATGAGGACGGGCGCCTGACCCTCAAGCACCCGGTGCCCATGGACGACCCCCAAGAATACCCCTGGGAGTTGGTGAGATACTCGGGAGTCTGGTACCGCCGGCGGGCAGACGGGAGCCGGGTAGAGGAAATCGGGGTCATGAGCTACCCCAAAGTGGCCCGGCTCCTGGAAGAGGAAGGCTACACCGCAGGGTGAGAGAGCGGGGGCGGGGGTCACACCCCGCCCCCTTTTTCTTTGAGAGGAGGCATATGTGAGCAAAGAAGCACTTTGCATCGCATGTATGTTTGCGGCGGGCGGTGCCTTCATCGGAGCTGCTGTAGGCTTCCCTGTGATTGGCGCCCTGGTGGCGGGAATCATGGGCGCGTTGGCGTTCATGTACGAACAGTGGGAGACCGCCCCCACAAGACGCACGCAGTCGGATATCGTGCGCTTCAATGAGCGCATGTACGTAAGAGAGCGCCTCAAGGCGAGGGAGGCGCATCTTGTAGCCAAAGCGGCAGAAGAGAAGGCCGCCATCGCACGAGCGAACAGATCAGCGGGTCAGCGGCGCCGATGGGAGAATCGGCGCACAGAAGAGCAGAAGCGCGCACGTAAGCACGTACGTAAGCTCTTGTTGCTAGAGTAGCATCGCCCACCACAGGCCACCACCGCCACTCATCACGGTGGTGGCTACCCTACCTCCTGGTACCTACACCTACTTTGGTGCAGGAGGTCGCACCCGTTTATTTTTTTGAAAAAAAGACTTGACGGGAATGCCTCCTGCGCCTATATTGTATATATAAGGAGGGCGGGACAGAGACCGCCCAGGAGGAAGCGAAGAAGATGAAGAAAGTCACCATCAAGACCGGAAAGCGCAGCTGGAACATGACGGTCTCGCGAGTTGCCCCCCGAGGACTCATCCTCGTTAGCTCGAGCGGGAAGGAATACCTCCTCTGGGCTAAGGGCGCCATCATGATGCGCCACGCGGATGTTCCGCGGGTTTACCAGTGGAGCGTCACCAACGTGGAAGAAGTGCAGGCGCAGCTGCCCACGTTGAGCACGATCTGCAGCAGCCGGCAAAACCGCGACCGCGACGTGTCCACCGTTCACAGCGCAGTCGTGGCGGCCTACCAGGGGCTCGCCCCTAAGGCTGGCGAGTGGGTCAGCCTGGCTGACCTTCGGGGCCGCCTGACGGACTGGAGCCGCTCAGAGGTCGACATGGCCATCGTGGCCATGGACGACGCCGGTGTCGCCAGCCTGACGTGCAACGAAGACGGGTGCTCCATCACCCCAGCCGAGCATGAGGCGGCCATCACCCCGGGCGTCACCCCGATGCACTACATCCGGATGGCAGCCTAACCGACAGATGCCCCGGCCGCCCACTTGGGTAGCCGGGGTATTTTTTTGCCCACACTGCTGAACATCTGTTGCTGCAATTTCTACTTGCAGTAGGTGCGCAGCTTCACCTACATCGCTAGCGTCAGCGCCCACAGCGCCTCCTGTAACGAGGCGATTCACGACAATATTGTCAGTGCCATTAGCTCCTTGCAGTAGGTGCGCAGCTCCGCCTACATGTCTAGAGCAGCGCGTCATTCTTACATTGTACTACCGCCATCCGCTCCTTGCTGTAGGAGGGCAGCACCACCTACATGTCTAGAGCAGCGCGTCATTCTTACATCAGCCCACACGGGAGACTTGTGGTTCGCCTGTCATTCCGCAGGCTTACGGAGGGCTTGACAGCCGGGCCTGGTTCTTTTATAGAAAATCTATGGCTAGACTGACATCGCAACGGCGGAAAAAGAAAGAGCCGGAGGACGGGCTGGTCCGCTGCACTTTCTGCAATGGCACCGGCCGAGAGCGCTCCGCGGTCGACTGCGCGTGCTGCGAAGGCGTAGGCCGCACCCGGCCGAGTCGGCTGAATGAGTGGCATGGCGCCAGAGCCCTGCTCGAGATGAGCCGCGAAGAGCAGCTGCGCGTGTTCGGGCAGCACATCACCCCAACCAGCCTTCAGGATGTAGAGGAGGCGATCGAGGAGGCCACCGGCCTGCGGCAGCGGGCAGGGACGTGGGACGGCGCGGTTCAGCGGCGGGCGGGCGCCGGAGAGGACCTCCTCAAATGAGGGTACTCATCGTGACGGGCGGCCGGACGCTCGGCATGCACTTGGGCCGTCCTGCTCTTCTCGAGATTCTCTATGCGTCCCACGCAATCTCTGAGGCATGGAGGGAGCTGGGCGCCACCCACATGTATGTGGGAGACGCGCTCGGCGCCGATAAGATCGCTCGGGCATGGGCGTCCGTCCGATGCATCCCAGTGACCGTGTTCGTGGCGGACTGGCAAAGGCACGGGAAGGCCGCCGGACCCATCCGCAACGAGGAGATGATCGTGACCGCCTACAGCGAGGCTGACGAGGGCGCGGCGGGTGCCCGCCTGCTGGCGCTGCCTGGCGGGGCCGGAACCGAGAACTGCGTTCGAAATGCCAATAAGTACGGCATCCCCGTCTGGCGCAAGAGCTTCAAAGAAGATATGCGCGCCCTGGGAGATAGGTGGGACTCGGGCGAGAGGCGGTATTTTACGGGGTCAAATGAGTCTACTAACCGCAATCGCTGAGTCGCAGAGGGAGTCCGAGGCGGACCCTGAGGGCGATGTGCTGCCGATCCAGCTGTGGGCGGCGGCGATCGTGGGGCGCGAGCTTCCAGAGGGACTGACGCGCCACGAAGCGCACGGCGTCATCACCAGGGCGCTGCGGACCGCGGGGGACAGCCCAGATGATTTGCCGTGACTGGAGGCCCCTGAGCGGGTAATGGAGGGACAATGATTCCACCCGAAGAACAGCCGGACATGCGCCCTCTGCCGGGTCGCTGGCTGAGGCCTCAATACGTGCTCATGGAGCACTACCCCATCCCCGAGGGTCTCGGACTGGAGGGCGTGCCGTCGGTGCCCAGGGGGTTCAGGTCGGACGGTTCGACGGAGTGGGTGGTGTCGCTACTGGGGTTTTTCATCCCCGCGATCATCCTGTGGGTGCTGGCCATCCGGCCGGACAGCTCCGGGCGGGCCGCTTTCCTGCTGCACGACTACCTACGCAGGACCCGGGTCGTGTCGGCACCGAAAGCCGACAAAGTGATGTATATCATGCTCCGGAGGGGTGGGTTCAGCGTGTTCCATGCGTGGATACGCTGGGCGACCGTCCGGTTTTACAGTGGGGTTATCCAGCGTGACTGAAGAGAAGACGACAGTTGAAAGCCGGCCGCCAAGGGACAGGTCGGAGCGACCAAAGAAAAGCGCCTGGGGCGGGCCTTCGCTGCAGCCGGGCGACGTTCTTGAGGGTCGGAGCGTCCTCATGGAGGGCGAAGATCCCCTAACGCGCAACCTGCGAGCCCAGAGGGAAAAGGACGATGCTTAAGGCGCTGATCGCCAACGTCCTGTGGTCTATCGATCTGGTGCGGCTGATGCCGCTGCCGATCGTCGCGGCCATCCTGCGCAAGGAGCCGCTCGGCACATACGAGGGCGTCCCGAGGTTCACCTACCGATGGTGGCCATTCCGCGGCTACCATGTAGCATGCGGTACTGTTATCCTACATCCACCGCATAAGCGGAACCCGTCGCAGCGCCTGCTGGACCACGAGATGCAGCACATACGCGACCAGAAGCGATTCAGCGGCGTGGGCTGGCTGATCTGGTACGGCTTGGAGTGGCTGATCCGCTTCCTTTTCGTGCCCCGAAGCTTTCTCGATTGGCATCAAGCCTACCTGGACCTATGGCTTGAGGTCAGGGCCCGGCGCGCGTCGAATGACGCTGCGGCTCGCCGGGCAGCGAAAAAGGTCCTTTGAAAGGAAACACAATGAGAATTTCTATCGTATTGGCAGCCCTAGCGGTTGCAACCCCCGCCTACGCCCAATCCTGGGTCGATCCATTCATGACGCCCCACTTCCCCGGATGGACCGTTGCCGAGGTAGTGGACTACCTCGAGAACGACGCCCAAGTCCCTCCGTCCGCATGCGCCCGAGTCTGCAGCGTGCAGGACAATGTGATCGACCACAGCGTATTTCCGCCGGCGGTTGATCTCCCAGCTGTGTCGGCGTCCTCTTCCCTCAATGGTGGCGCGTATGTGTCTGCATCTGAACTTCAGATGCAGATGGCTCCGCCCGTATACGCTACGGCGGCTGTCCGCCTAAAGCTTGAGCTCGAAGCGGTTAACGGCCCACTTGTCGTGGGCACGCAGTACCCCTGCCTTCAGACCCCGACTTTCAGCGAGGAGGTCGCCGGCATCTTTGCCGACTTTGGGCAAGGCGATTACGCCTCCTATGCCCAGTATGGCCTGGTGGAGGCGGACGTGAATGGGTCCGTATGTTACGTGCAGTTCGACACCATCACGCCGATCGCCACTTTTAGCGGCCGGTTCAAAATCAACGTTAAGGCCAACGCGGCGGAGCTGTACGCCGATGAGGTGGTCGATGGCTGCCCGGCCACCGTCTCCAATGTGTTTTCATCTTACCACAAGCAGGCATACCTGACCACGTGGTCCCGGACCTCCGGCGTGCCAAGAAACACGACCTACAAATGCGACGTGGCGTGTCGTGATGCCGCCCCGTCGACGTCGGTCGTTGATATCGACTGCGGCGAGGGGATCATCTTGACCTGGCCCGAGGGCAGCGGTCATCGATTCTTGGGCAGCAACATGAAGGCTACCGAGGTGCCCCTGACGTACGAGCAATGTGCCCAGGCCTCAACGCCAGCGTGGATGCAATCCGACTGGGAGGCGGTGATGAATGTGGGGTATGACCACATCGGCAAGAGGTTCCCGCCCTTCGTTTCGACCCCCGACACGACGGGCAACTGCTCCGAGCAGGCCTGCGGCGTGCATTGCTCGTACGTCTGGCGTCCATAGAGGCGCTCATCGCCATCGTTTGCGCCGTCATTCTGGTCGCCTGGTTTGCGGATTGGGTTGACCGGACCAAATAACAGGGTTATTAATGCGCCTGTAGGTGACGACGTTAGATGCTGAGCGGCCGAAATGCGCGTGCGGAGGCCGCCCGGTTGCTCCGACCCCTACGGGGGACTGCGGTGGGCGGCCTCCGACCAAGTGCTGGGCCTGCGCGCGGAAGGCCAACTCAACGCTGACCCGGCGGCGGGTGGAGCGATACCTGGAAATCAACGGCCCCGAGCTAACGCGTCGGGCCTGCGAAGAGCAGGGCTACCCGATGCCGAGGACTGTCCAGCCAGCCCCATCGCCGGCGGGCCCACCGGCCGAGGTGCTTGACTTGGATAGCGCCCGGGCAGGGCGCGGCGGAGCCCCTGGAGAAAAGGCGGCCGCTCTCCGGATGGCCGTCGGGCTGCTGATCTCCGGGGACAACGACCCGGAGACGGCAGCGGCAGCGGTCGGGCTCGAAGGCGATATCAATTACGACCGGCTGAGAGACCTGGCCAGGCAGCATTTCAGGGAGATCCTTGCGGCGGAGCCGGCGTACCTAGCCCGCATGGCATACGCCGCAATGGTCCTGGCCGTCGGGCAGGTGCTCAGGGCTGTCTCGTCCGGAGAGCTGCAGCCCGGGCAGGTCGCGCAGTCGATCAAATACCTCAACGATATGCACGACCGCTTCGGAGGCTCGGGCACGATCGAGACCAGTATCGAGGTTGTTTTCGATGTCGGTTCGGATCCCAGTCCCATTCCGCCCACTGCCGAAAGCGCGTGACTGGCTAACGTGGCGCGGCCCGAGTGATCAGCGCGGGCCCTTCACCGAGGCGCTGCTAGGCGGGTGGGGCTCGGGCAAGACCTCTCACGCGGCTGTCAAGTTCCTGATCCGGTGCCTGCAGGCGAGGCCGGGCGGCAATGCGAGCATCATCGCGCCGACATCTCGGGTTCTGCAAAAGGCGATCATCCCAAAGCTCAATGACGTGATCCCCAGCCAGCTGGTCCGCAGCAGGCGGGGCCGCCCGCATCCAGAATGGACGCTGGTCAACGGTGTCACCATCGCCTTCGTGTCCGGAGATGCGATGTTCGAGGGGGAAGATCAGTTTTTGATCTGGGTGGACGAAGTCCACAAAATGGCCGGCGACGACACCCGGTGGACCAACTATATGGCCCGCCTGAGGCAGAAGGGTCAGCCCACCCTGTCAATGATCGCGACCGGCCTGCCCGAGGCCGGGTGGGTGCGGGAGCATTTCGATCTCAGTCGGTTTGAGCCAGCGGACCGGCCATTTCGCAGCACGACGATCATCGGTACTCGAGACAATCCGTACCTCCCTCCCGCCCTGGTGAGGCAGATCATGGCCGCATGCCCAAGCGGCTATGAAGAAAGCCTTTTGGCCGGCGGCTGGATGCCGATGGCGGATGCACTCTACTCCATGTTCAATACCGAGTTGCATTGCGTCCCGGACTCCGAGGAGGACAGGTCCATACCCTTGTCGATGGGGATGGACATCGGCGTCTCGAGCGGAGCTGTCACGGGCTACAGGCGCGCTCTTCAGCACGGCAAAGGCGTGCTGATCACCAAAGACTACGTCGGCGAGCGCGAATCGGTCCGGAGCCTGGCGACGCGGGTGCGGGAGGACAATCCCGGGCGATGGGTGCCGGGTCACTCGAAAATCTGCGTCGACCCCACGATTCGAGCGGACGAGCTGGAGGCCATTTATAGCGTCTTCCCTGGCCTGGAGGTCGTGATCAGAAAGCGGACCGACCCGTTTTACGCGACTACGCCGGGTATCCGCATGGTGCAAGCTGCCCTGCTAAACATGCATCAACAGGTGTCTTGGCATGTGTGTGATCGCTGCCGGGGAACCAAAAGGGGCATAATCGATGCCTTGCTGGGCACTAAAAAGGACACGGCCACGGGTCACCGAAAAAAGGGCAACACCTTGGACCATGTCGAGGACGGCAACCGATATCTGGTGAATGAGCTACTAGGCGATCAGGGATTCGATCCCTCGATCAGTTGACTCACACGGCTGAGGGGTTGTCATGGTCTTGCCCGTTGCTGTCCGTGCTCGGGCTTGGCTGTGGTTCATTCATCATGCGCGAGGTACCTCATTGCTCTATGGCCTTTCTGGTTTGGAATTTGGGCTATGGCCCGAGCATGCTTATACAGCATCACTGAACGTTTGTGTTGACATAAGATCCTCATGAGGGTAACCGGGGGCTGATGAGTGACGAAAGCTCCAACGCTCCGGGCGAGATGCTCGGCGAGGGGGAACAGAGCGAGTCGAGCCAGCAGCAGGCTGCCGAAACGGACCTGCTGAAGCGGCTGGAGGCGATCGAGGGCCGTTACGCAAAGCTCAAAGACGATTTCGTGACGCTTCGCCGCAAGAGCCGTGACGGCTCAGCGGACGCGGCCGACGCGAAGCCAGGTGAGCCCAAGTCGGACGGGGGCGGGAAGCCTAAGTCCGCCGAGGTGGCCACCATGACGCCCCTGCAGATGAGAGCGTTTTTCGAAGCGACCGACGGCCTGTCTGATGAGGCCATGGGTGCGCTGGAGGGCTTGCCGGTTGAGCAGGCCTTGAAATTCGCCCAGTTACTCAAAAGCACGGCGCCCGAGACGGGTGCTAAACCTGATCCTGTGACTGGCGTGACGCCTGCACCCCAAAAAGCGGGCAGGCCGACGCCAAGGACGATGTCCGAGCTGCAAGCCCTGAAGCGGAAAGATTCGGACGCATACGAGCGCCTGGTCTCCTCTCCGGGATTCAGCTGGGATGCGATCAGTAGGGCCTGACCGCATGCCCTGGAGGGCATGCAATGGTTCAGAACGCGCGTAAAAATGTAGAGTCTCAGATCCTGGACACCTGGTCCCGGGGTCAGAGCCTCATCGGTTATCTGTTTTCGGACCGCGGGGCGGTCACCCGCGGGGGCGATTCGCTGGACATCCCTGAGCTCTCAGGGTTTACCGTAAACACGAGCGAGTCGGCTTCCATCGCGGCCAGCACTTTCACTGGGCCGCAGCTCGTGGTCAACCGACCAAAATTCATCAACCAAGGCGTCACGCAGCAGCAGCAGACCCAGTTGATGAATGGTGGCGCAGCTGTCGCTCAGGTGGTCCGCCGGGGTCTGGCGGACCATCAAAACGCAGTGGACCGCGACCTGATCGAGTACCTGTTCAGCCTGGCGACGGTCGACGATCATTTCAATCTGGACCTGAGCGCGACCGACGTCGATGGCACGGTCAACAAGGTTGAAGCGGCCATGCGCGAGCAAGATGGCTGCGGAATGAATCCACCGCTTCGTTGGCTCGGATCTCCCCGGGCGAGCGGATTCATTAAGGGCGCGTCGGACTACTTTCCGGCGCAGAACAATGGCGCGGACCAGGGCTCCCTGGGTATGCCCAACCCCGGCCAGCTCAACGACATCACGTACCGCACTCATAGTGCCATGCCCGGCGGCGCTACGGCGACCCGCCTCCAGGCGTCGATCACGGCCTCGGCCATCGCGAGCAATGTGCTCACGGTGACCGTCGGCAGCGACGCGGCCTCGCTCTTTGTGGTCGGCCAGCAGGTCTGGACGGACGGCCTGACCGCCGACGTCGCAGTCGGAAGCCCCTCGACGATCACGGGTATTTCGGGCGGCGACATCACGATGGCCCTCACGTCCTCGAACGCCGCGGACAACGGCACCGGGACGCTCTACAGCGCCTCGGCTATGGTGGTCCTGGTCAACACTGATTGGCTGTTCTACGGGGACGATGGATTTCCCCGCAGCTACAGCGTCAAGCGCGATGACAACGCCGGCTTTGCCCAGCAATTCTTCCAGTACATTGGCAGGATTGGGCGGAGTGGAGCCGTCAAGATTCTCCACGTCGACGACGCGTGAGGCAATAGATGACGGGGTATCAGGGCGTCTACAACGGTAGGCGGATATGGTTGCCGGCCCGCCTGCGTAGGCGGTTGGCTCTCCAGGGGTGCCGCATCGTCAAGCGGTGCACGCCCGAGGAGGACGCTCGCCATACGGGTAACCGCATTCAGAGGTGGGTTTCTCCGCCGATGGTGCAGGAGCCCTCCCCTGAGCCCCGTCGTCGTCGTCGGAGAAAGACTGAGGACAGCTGATGGCATACCTTCACGAAGCGGATCAGATCCGTCCCGACATCGATTATCAGCTCGGGGGCTCCATCAGCGTGTACCCAGCTGACGATGGAGAGGTTGCGCTCGCGGCGGGTCTGTCCTCAGCGACCTACACAATCCGCGATTCCGGCGGAACGATCAAGGGGACCGGTGCAGTCACTGTGTCGACTCTCACCCACGGCTCACGCGCTGTCGGACGCTACACCGTGCCGGTCCCCGCCCTTCCCGCCGACAGCGATTACTCACTGGAGGTGGTCTACACGATCGACGGCGTGACCCGCCAGGAGCTGATCGCTTTTGACGCGGTCCGCAGTCCGCTAGGCCAGGGCGTCACCGTCAACGACATCGTGGGTATGCGTACGCCCGCGGCCGAAGATCTGGAGTCTCTCGGCCGGCAGGCAGCATCGGGGTCGGAGACCGAGCAGGAGCTGCAGGCGCTCGGCGCCAAGCTGGCCGCCCAGCAGGCGCGGCAGGCGATGACCTTTTCGTTGCGCAACCGGGCTGCCCGAGACGGATATCCGCGGGCCTATCAGGTGATCGACCGGCGGACGCTGAGTCACCTGGAGACCATCGCGGCGCTCCGGGAGCTGTATCGGCAGCTGAGCCCGAACCCTGAGGAGGGTGAGGACTCGTATTCGTCCCGCTACAGGCATTACCGCGACCTCTTCTCTTCCTCTTTCGAGGAGATGGTGATCACCTATATGGCGGTCGACACCGAAGAGGTTGAGTCGGTCGGTAACGACTGGGCCGGCAACTCCTACGCTATCAGGAGGGGTCAGGCGTGACGATCGCAACCGCCATGGACTACATCGTCTCGCAGATGGTGTTGGCCGTCCCGCCGGACCGGCTGGCGAAGCCGTACCGCGACCTGGGCGATCTCGAGGAGGTGGACAGCTTCGACGCGATCGATCGCGGCTTTGTTTTGCTGCCGCCCATCCGCGAAGAGGTCACAGGCGAAACCGAGGACAACGTCCTCGTGCGGTGGAGCGTGCAGGTTGAGCTTTATTTGTCCCGGGCCGGCCGCGCCCGGTCGGCTTTCCTGAAGGCGATCGCCGAAGAGACCCAGGTTTTGTACAACGCGTTTGAGACGGCGACAACGTGGCCTGCAGGCGTCGCTGAATACATCACACAGCCGGCGAGGGTCACGGCTGACAGAGAGGGCGCGGTAATCACGATCGCCTTCGACTTACGGACGGAGGAATAGCCATGTCTCGCACCAGGAAACGCGCAGTCTACATTGCACTGGAGACCGGGGGGTATGCGGTGGACCCGGACTCTGATGGGTCCTCCTATCTCCCCTTCTATGCGGACCCCTTGGGCGATATTCAGCCCGGCCGCATGGTCCTCGAGACGGCCTATGCAGACAACACGGACTGGCCGACGGCGTCTGAGCCCGGTGCAGCCGGCGGAGAGCTGACGTTCAGCATCCCCCTGTTGGGCATGGCGTCGCTGGCGGGCGACGGCGGCTCGGCGGGGGACAACACCGACGACGTCCTCGACCTGCTCCTGTCTCACGTGTTCGGCACGCAGTCGACCACCTCTGGCGAGGGGTGTGACACCGGGACGGGATCGACGAATGCCTTGGTCTTGGACACGGATGCCCTGGCCGTGGATGACCTGACCGTGGTGTACGACTCGGCGATTGCTTCGGCGGGCGGTCAGGTCCGGTCGGTCTTCTCCGAAACCTCCCCGGGCACCTATGTTGTCCAGCCCGATTGGGATACCGATCCGACAGCCAACGGCGTGGCCTACGGAATGAAGATCTACACCCCAAACAGCCCCTTCACCGGCGGCGACACGCTCGCGATGGTGTATGTCGACTCGGACATCGCCACGTATACGTGCCTGGGCGGCCGGATTACCGCGCTCTCGATCACCGCAAACGTCAATGAGCGGGTCATGCTTGAGGGGTCCATCCGGTTTGACTCGGTGACCGCAGATGCCGGCAAGACCGGCCTTCCCGCCGCCCTGTCGGCCCCTCCGTACCTCCCCGTCCAGATGCGGGGATCGCCGGTCTACTTCGGCGGGGTCAAGTATGGCGTCTCTTCTGTCCGGATCGACCTGGGCGTCAACGCTGCGCCCGTCCACGCGACGGAGGCTACCAATGGCCGCGCCGACGACGAGATGATCACGATGGCTCCGGTGGCCACTATTACGCCTCTGCGTACCGACGCACTTCGGTCGCTGGGCGAAGCGCTCACGACCGGCGATTTCCTGGTCCAGTTCGGCCGCGGAACGCCGGCCTCCGGCCGGATCAACTGCGTGGCGGTCAGGTTCAAAAGCGCCCAGGTCCAGCCAACTAATTTTTCAGACGACGCTGGACATGCCCGCAACGAAGTGGCGATTATGGCCAAAACGGCGACGCCGTTTATACAGATCGGAAGGGCATAAGATGAAGAGGATGAAGAGGAACAGGCGAAAAAAGGATGAGCTGGTGGTGATCGATCTCGACAGGATGAAGCCTGGGGCGAGGGATAGTATCGATCACCGCGAGGGGGATATGGTGCGAGAATTCCCCCTTGAATTCACTGGCGTTAGGGTATTCGTGAGGCATATCGGTCCAGGTAGGGCTCAGGATTGGGCGACCGACGCGCAATCACTCCGTCTCCAGGAGATGGTGCGCAAGAGAGAGCTCAAGAAGGAATTCACCGAGATCGACTGGCCAGAGCTCTACGGCGAGGGGATCTGTACGTCTGAGGGCGTCCGGATGATGACGGAGTTCGCGGAGAGGGTGCTGCGTGAATGCTTCTCGCTGGCAGAGGGCGTTGATGCGGGTGATGACGAGGAAACCCTTGAGGAGCTAATTCGCTGGGGGGCGGCCCCATGGCTGCTTGAGGCATGTCAGGAGGCTCAGGCGTTGACGCCGCAGCAGTTTCCTACTCCTGCGGATCCTCGCCACGCTGGATCTGCAGCGGGACAAGATCCCGCCTCTGGAGATTCTGGGTCCTGAGGACCTGGCGGACTATGGGGTGACGGAGCCGATGCCGTCCCCCTTTGCGTCCCGATGGGACAGGATGGAGGGAGCGAAGGGTCAAGACTACGGCTGGATTGGCGAGGATACTCAGGGGGTGTGGATTGCGGTCCACCCTCAGGCGGCCTTCCTTGATCAGCCAGATCTGTGGGACGTGGTCAACGCGTTCCATATGGGGCAGAGGGAGCTTACAGAGCATGATTGGGAAACGCTTTCAAGCGTCCACTATCAAGCCAAGATGGCTCTCTTGGCGGCCCACAACAGGGGACTGATGCATGCCCACGCGAAAGGCCAGCGCAGAAATACCGATTAAGGTAAACACGACCCAGGCTGAGCGGGGGCTAAAAAGCCTCGAAGGCAGCTTCAGGGCGACTCGCGCAGTCCTGACGCGAGTCGCGGTGGGCTTTGCCGAGGTCGCTAGGGCGGGCGCCATTGCGCTGGGCGGCATGGCTGCAGGCGGCGTTGCACTGGCGGGCGCTATCGCCAAAATATCGGTCGAGTCGGTAGTCGCTCAAGACAGCCTCCAGAAAATGTCTTTGCGGGTCGGCGTTGCGGCCGAAGAGCTGTCGCGGCTGCGTCATGGCGCGGAGTTCTCCGGCGCGTCGGTCCAGACGCTGGACATCGCCCTGACGGCTCTAGCCCGACGGCTGGCTGCGCAGCCGGCCCTGTTCGATAAGTGGGGTATCTCGGTCAGAGGCCTCGACGGCCGCCTTGCGTCGGTCCGGACCGTACTGGATCGCGTGGCGGACAGGATCAGCAGGACGGCCGACCAGGGCACCCGGCTAGCAATCGCTCAGGATGTGATGTCCGAGGCTGGTAGGAAGCTCGTCCCCTTCCTGCAGGCGGGCGCGGAAGGCCTGAAGGCCATGGGCGATCAGGTCGATGAGCTAGGCCTCACAATATCGAATTTCGAAGCCGAGGCCGGAGCTCTCCTGACGGATCGGTTCAAGATCCTGCAGGACCAGACGCTGAAATTGCGGGTGGCGATCGGCGCGACTCTGGCCCCGGCAATCGAGGCCTTCACCCGAGTTCTGGGCGAGAGCGGGAATGTCATGGCCGAGTACGTCGTGCGAAATCGCGAATACTTGGCCCTGAAGATGTCTGAGCACTTCCTCTTCATGGCTCAGACAGCCCTTCCGGCGGTAGCAACGAGCGTTTTGGTGGTGGGGGAGGCCTATCACGCGCTGGCGCAGTCGGCCCGGGCAACCATAGCGATTGCATCGGACGTCGTTGCTGCGATCGCCGACAAGGTTGGCCTTGACCAAGCTGCCGACTCATACCGGAGCCTCTCGCTGTCGATGCAGGACGGCCTGCTTAAGGCCGATGGTCAGGCGAAGGTCTTTCGGCGGACCATCGATCAGATGGTCGACGTCGGGTCCAAAGGCCTGCGCAAGATGGCCATCGAGACACGTCGCGTATTCCGTCAGCTGGAGGACCTGGCCAGCCGATCGGGCGAAACCGGCCTGGCTGAGAGCGTCGAGGGTCAGATCCGGAGGGTGCAGGGCCGCATCATCGAGGGCGCAGCCGGACGACCCGAGTCGAAGTTCAAGATTACTGGCAAGCTTGAGCTTCCGGAGCCGGATCTCAGCCCTCTAGAGCGAATGCGCGAGGAATTCCGCCGCACATTCGAGGACTTGGAGATCGGGTTTGCCCATTTCTCTGAGGCCTTCATGTCGAGCGCGGACATGTTGCTCAACGCCACATCGTCGATGATAGGTGGCATATCGGCCGCATTCGGCGAGACCCTGGAGCGGGCGATCACCCAGGGCGGTGCGGCGCTCGACATCATGAGGGACGTATTCGGTTCGATGCTCATCAGCCTCGGCCGGATGGTGTTCGAGCAGGGCGCAGCCGCCTTCGCGCTGGGGTTGCTGGGCACGATCCCGGGCTTCCAAGCGAACACGCCGGGTCTGGTGCTGGGGCCGGCGGTGATGGCTGCGGGCACGGCCCTCATGGGCGTCGGACATGCTTTCAAGGGTGGCGCAGAAAACCCCGGCGGGGGTGGGGGCGCGGCGACCGCTTCGCCGTCTGCGGGGGCGGCAGCGCCTGGGGCGGCGAATAGAGACCTGGGCGGCGGCACCGTCCAGAATATCACGGTCCAGGTCGATTTCCGCGGGCCGGTGGTCAACCCGCGCCGAACCGCTCGAGAAGTCGTGTCGGCAGTGGCCGGGGGAATCGGCTCATGAGCATCCAGAGGATTGATTGGGCCCACTACTTCCCGGCGGCCTCGGCCTCGGTTGTGGTGACCGCCAATAGCGTCACGGAGACTCTATCGGTGGACCTGTCCGGGTCGGACTGGTGGTATGTGGGGCCAAGCTCCGAGTCGACCGGCGACCTGATCGCCGCGCTCGATGCGGCCCTGACGACACACTCGGAGCTTTCGATCGCCACCATCACCGTGTCGACCTCGGATTTTCGGTCGACGATCGCGGTCAACGCCTCGACGGTTATCGAGTGGGATGACGCGTCGACGACGCTGCCGGCGGAGCCCTTCGGCTGGAGCAGCTCGGCTGATACCGGGCTGGCGACGACCTCAATCGTGTCGCCCAATTCGGTGTCGGGTGTCTGGCGGCCGGGTAGGCCCCCGAACGAGGACTCACGCGATCGGGTCGCGGTCATCGGCGGTGCTCGGTCGACTCTCTTGGGGGAGTCTCGAGTCAGCCATTTCGGTCTCAGCAAGGCCCACCGTGACGTTGCCTGGGATATCCTCACGCGCGATCGGGTGCTGACGGAATACGCGGCTTCGCAAAGGGCTTACGACTGTTTCCAGGTCGCCTGGGAGGAAAGTATCGGGCGCGGGTACCCGATGAGGCTGTTCGACTCGGTGACCGACTCATCGCCGGTCGGTACGTACCGCGTGCGGGAGCTTGGGCGCGGCTATGATCGATCAGCCCAATGGTTCGTTCGCTGGGGCGTTCAGCTTCGGCTGCGGAGAGTCTGAATGCCGACCACGGCCTCAACCAGTTTTCCAGCCAGCCTCTCGAACTATTCGGGCGGCTACGTCTGGTGGTTTTCTATCGAGGGCGTGGGCCCGCATCTTTCGGTCGGACAGCTCACAGCGGCCGGCGACGACGGGAGCTATCGCTTTTGCAGCGATGTCCCCGCTTTTGGGGAGGGCAATGCGGCAGGCCTGTGGCGACCCATCCTGCATGATTATCCGGACGCACTGGCCCAGCGGATGAAGGAGCTGGGCGGGGTGGCGGAGCTGGGGGCGGTGTCCTTTGCGGTGGTGGACATAGACGACATCGTCACCCAGGCCGTGGCGACGGAATCCCCGCCGGTGGCAGTGCTCTCCGCCGCGATGACTGACTCGTCTACGACGATGACGGTTCAGGGGTCGACGGCGATCGCGGCCGACACGCCGCTCTACGTCGGCGAAGAAGCTATGTACCTGGACTCGGCGCCGGCGGCGTCCATGACTGTTCGTCGCGGGGCCATGGGCACGGTGGCCGAGGCCCACGCTGTCGGTGACCCGGTCTACCAGGTGACGCCCTTTTTGCTCGGCCGGCGGGTAGAGTTCTACATCGCGCCGGCGTCGGCCTCCGGGTACGACGGGCGCGAGCTCGTATCGACGTACACGATCGAGTCCATCCAGTGGTCGCAGGATCTCAACGTGTGGACGCTCAACTGCAGGTCGGAGCTTGACGCCTTCGACCAGATCTCGCCCGCACTACCTCGAATGGCCAAGGCCACCGACGAGTTCGCGACGGCGATGGCTGATGCTGCTCTTGGTGAGGCCCCACTGACCAACCTGGGCGACACCCTGGAGTGGATGTACCCGCAATGGGCTTCGGCGAATGCCCCTATGTACATCGCCGTCGGCGACGAGGTCATGGCGGGCACCTACTCTCCAGCGATCCGGCGGTGGACGACTTACGCCCGCGGCGTCTGCGAGTCCTCGGTTGAGGATCCGCGCAAAGGAGACGCGATCCGGCAGGTGATGACCTCGTCGATCATTACGTCGTCTTTCCAGTTTTCGCCCGGCCCCTCCCCCAGTACCAGCCGCCTGAGCGGGACTTGGACCGAGACCAGACACCCGCTTGAGATACTGCTCTGCATCCTGCTGTCGAGCCGAGAGATCGGCGACGGCTTCGAGGGGACGAACTTCGAGGCCGGCGAGAACAACTACAGCAGCCTGATCCCCGGGTTCGGGATGGGGATCGATGCGAGTTTCATCAATTGGGACAGCTGGCGCGACATGATCAGCCGCACCAGTCAATTCAACTTCCCAAACATCGTATTCGGCCGAGAGGATCAGCCGCTGCGGGAGTGGGTCGACGAGAACATCCTACGCCCCCTGAATGTCACCATAGTGATGCAGGCTGGCCAGCTGCACTGTGTACGGCCTCGGCTGCCCCTAGCGGGAGAGGCGGCGGTCAGCGTGGGCACGTCATCGGTCTTGTTGGATTCCGGTGGCGCGGGGGATAGCCGGCTGCCGGACATGCAGGTGTCAATGACGCTTCAGGTGCCCTCGCAGTTCGGTTTCTCCCAGGGCCCCGGCGCCCAGTCGCTCGGCATCGCTGAGGCGGCCACCAACGGCCCATCCGGCTCGTCGGTCCTGATCCCCGTGCCGGGCGCATCGACGGCGCAAGCGAGCTTTTGGGCCGCTGAAGCGGCCGCCAGGCTGCGAGAGGTGCATAGGCCAAAATTGAGGGTTCATGCCTCTGTGCTGCTGACCAGCGAAACGTGGGGGCTGCTGGTCGGCGAGTTCTTCAACTTCACCATGCCCGAGGTTCCGACTTTGAAGGGCCAGCGCGACATCAATGGGGCTGCATTCCTTCGGGAAAAGGAGCTGCGGATCACCGCAGAGGGGCCATACCTGGCGCTGGTCCTCGACGTGTACGCGACCGAGCAACAGGAGGCCTACCGCATAGCCCCGGCCGCAAAGGTTTCATCCGTCTCCGGCAATGTCGCGACTGTTGAGTCGAACCGCTACACCGACGCCGCGGCGACAGGCGGTCTACCGACGACCGACGCGGCCGCCTTCTTGGTGGGCTACACGGTCCAGCTGCGGTCGGCGGCAGGCAACCCCTTCGCCGGGGTGCAGGACGTGACGGCGGTATCTGGCGACGACATCACTCTCGACGGCAACTTTTCGGGCAGCCTTGCCGCGGGCACGGTGCTGACGATCGCGCCCCATGGGGATGCGGGGTCCGAGGAGAGGGAGCGATATGCGTTCACCGCCGACATCAATCTGCTGGTCAAAGGCCTGGCGCCCTACGTATACGGTGACCTATGACGGTCGACATCCCAGCCGTATATCCGGCATTGGACTCGAACGCGCTGATCGATTACGAGCCGTATGACGCCCAGGTCCTGGACGGGATACGCCGGGCGGCCAACCGCCTTGCGGCGATGCCTGCGCAGGCCTTCTCTATGGCCGTGCCGCTCAAGGTGCAATCCGTCGGGGAGAACCAGTCATATAGAGCGCATGTGAAGCCGCTGGGGGCGGAGTGGAGCCTGCTGATCCCGCCGTTCCGCATCCGGAAAAAGCCCGGTTCCCCAACAATGGACTTCCGTCTGAGATACACCCTGGAGGGCGTGGGCGCTGAATTTCAGGTCAACACGCTAGCCCAGCGATTTGAGGCGTCCTCAAGGGCTCGGCCGGGGTACAATTTCGACTCGACAGCAGGGACGGGCCGAACTCTCGGCTTCGACGCCGTGCCGGTGCAGCCTGGTGAAGAAGAGGTTGTCGAGGTGTGGACCAAGACGCGGGGGGTCGCAGCCGGGTCGGTGCTGTATACGGGCGGGTCGAGCTCGACCGCCTACATCACTGCTGTTGGCCCGTACAATATCGTATGCCGAGGAGGCACAGCGAGCACGTTTGCGGATCTCGACTGGGTCGTCGGCGGGTCCGGCGCGGCGAACTTTGCCACTGCCGGCTACCTTGCTCAGGTGAAATCGGACCTGGGCGCGCAGTTCGGGCTATTCCGGATCACCGGTGTGGGCTGGGCTTACTTCGCGTCGGGCGGGACGGCCTACAATGCGCGAACTCTGTCTGTGCTGCCCAGGATCGACCCGGCGGCGGCCTGGGCCATTCAGGCGGTCTCCAATCTTTCCCCCTGGACAGTGACGATCGTGGAGGGCTCGACGGTGACTCTGGAGGCGTTCGCGGGCATCACTTCAGCGAGGACGGCGTAACATGACCACGACTGACGGCGTCGCATACAACGAGGGCGTCGTGCTCATGGAGCGGCGCCTCTCGCACCCCGAGGCGGTTGCGAATGCGTTGGTCGTCGCGGACGGCCTGCGATCGGCCTACGTGCACAACCAGCATGGGTTCACGATGGTTTTCGCGCAGCCGTATGCTGACCACTTCGAGCTGTCGACTCAGGAGACCCCGATCCTGTCTTCGGCGACGCTGGTCGAGGTGGCGCCTATCGTGTCTCTGTGGCCGGCGAACATGGACCGATTCACTTTCGAGCTGGGTTTCGTCACGCCGGCGGTTGGCGACTTCACTTTCGGGATGCGCGCCACCCTGGGCCTCGATGCCGGCGTCGAGGAGATGAATACATTTCAGGGCGCGGCGGCCGGCTCACACGAACGGGCCCGCTGCACCTACTTCGCGGCCTCCTATTCATCATCTTTCGATGCGGTGATCTCGGCTTCATTGGCCGCCCGGTGCTACGATAGTAACGGCGCGCCCGTCCCCATCCGGCTGACGATGTGCACGGTGTTCGCCGAGGCGATTGCCACGGAGACTACCTAATGGCCAAGAATGCAGCCCCCTCAACCCGCTCTCCGCTCACGATGGCCCCGGGGCTGCCCATCGAGTCGAATCATGTCGAGCAGGTCCACCAAGCGCAGAACGACGCCCGATGCAATCGCATAGGCCCCTTGCTGGCCTCGGCGGGGACAGTCGCCGGCAGTATCGCCCCCGCGGGCACGCCGTACAGCAATGGCGATCAGGCCGCTGGGGCTGAGCTGACTATCTTCCGGGGGATCATCTACATCGACGCCGACCTTGAGACCCTCAACTGGGTTTTCACGTGCGATGGATCGATGGAGGCCACGATCGACATAGGCGCCGATTCGCAGGCCAGTGGCTCGTCGGCCAACACCCAGACCGG
>CBDHHE010000003.1:0-264920 GCA_965263335.1 Thermohalobaculum sp.
CAAAGATTGCTTAATTTTAATAATGCGTTAGAAACAAAACGAGCTCAGACTAATGCGGAACTTCTCGAAGAAGAAATAAAAGGGGAAAATCTTTATGAAGTGCGTCAGGGTCAAATTGATTTAGAATATGAGCAAAAAGCGGCTTCTTTAGAAAATGAAAGAGAACTAGAACTTGCTGAGACAGAAAAAACAGGAGCGGACAGACAAAAAATTATAGCTAAATATAATGCGTTAGAAGAAGAGAATAATAAAAAGCATGCAAAAGCAAAGAAAGAATTAGACCGTGCAATGTGGGAAGCTCTTGCAAATGGAGCTAGAAAGGCATTTAGCGATGTTGCAAGTGCTACAAAAGAAAATACGGCTGTACATAAAGCCGCTGCTGTTGTAGTGGCAACAATTGACACTTATCAGGCTGCAAATTCGGCTTACGCAGCATTAGCAGGCATTCCAATAGTGGGACCTGCTTTAGGGGCAGCGGCAGCGGCGGCAGCAATTGCAGCAGGGCTGGCTAATATTCAAAAAATTCTTTCAGTAAAGACCAATGACGTTGATCAAAAAGCGGATGAACTAAAGAGCACAAGCGTAAATATCGGCGGGTATGCAGAAAAAGGAGGCGTAGTGAAAGGGAAAAGCCATGAACAAGGAGGGGTTGCTATTCTCGCAGAAGGGCAGGAAGGGATTATTAACAAAAAAGCCATGAAAGGAAATATCCCCGTAATGGATTTGTTTAAATTTATTAATTATGGGGATTATCTTAAGCGCTCAACTGTTGTTCCTCAACCTTCTTACTTTAATAAAGAAGGCGGCATAATGCAGCTTGATTATGATACATTAGCTCAAAAAATAGCGTCGGCAAATGCGGAATTATTACCACAACTTATAGGCGAGAGCACAGCAGAAGCCAACGAAACATCTTTACCAACCCCTGTGGTAAGCGTGCAAAATATTAGCACAAAATCAGAAGAAACAAACAATGTACAAATTCGATATTAGATGAGTTTACTAAGCAATATCTTAGAAGGGTACAAAAATTATTTTATTGGTGAAGACGAGGTAACGGAAAAAGAAGCCAAAAGACGAGCACAAATCTGTGCTTTGTGTGAGCACGCAAAACATGGGGCACATGCAGCTATCCTGCCTGATATGAAAATAAAAGAGATACAGGGAATGTATTGCGGGGTCTGTAAATGCCCGCTTTCGCCAAAGGTGAGAAGCATGGGATCTGATTGTCCAGAAAATAAATGGTAATTTTTTTAAAATTACTCATAAATAATAACAAAAATGCGAAAAATATTATATGAAGATTTAAAGGAAAAGCAAGAAACATTAGAATATTTTATCGAACTCGGCTTAATTGATTATCGAGTTTTGAGAAACATGAAAATTTATGAGGCTTATCATAAAATGACGCTTGATTGCGTATGTTGCAGATATACCAAATTAAGTAAAGAATTTAACCTTTCCTACGACAGCATACAAAAGATTATTTTAAGAATGAAAACAAGGTAAAGAACACGTAATATTTTTTACGAAAGATAAGTAGTGAAATTTACATACGTCGTACACTTTATTTTTTATACCTTTGCATAAATGAAAATCGTAAGAAATATAATAGCACGCAATGATGACAAACAAAACGCACATATTTATGTGTACGGGGAGATTAATTATGAGCAAACTTCTCACGCCAGTGAATGGGGCATTGTCAATTTAAAGGATGTAAAAAATCAATATGATCGGCAGAAAGAAGCAGAAAACATTATTGTTCATATTCATTCGCCAGGGGGATTTGTCAGCGAAGGTTTTGCTATTCACGACTATTTAAGAAGTCTCGATAAACCTATTGCGACCATTATTGAAGGAACTTGCGCCTCTATTGCCACAGTAGTGGCTCTAGCTGGGGACACTCGCTTGATGACTTCTAACGCTTCTTTTTTTGTTCATAACCCTTGGGGAGTAGCCATCGGAGATCAAGAAGATATTAAAAAATATGGCGAGGAATTAGAAAAATTAGAAAATCAAATTGCTGGTTTTTATGCCTCTAAAACTCATATCAGCAAAGAAGAAGCGTTATCCTTAATGAAGGAAGAAACTACGCTTAGCAGCGAAGATGCTTTAGAAAAAGGCTTTATTACAAAAATTGAGGAAACCATGAGAGCAGTAGCATTATTTGCTCCAGAAAAACAGTTATTTCAAAACGATAAAAAAACGATAAAAACTAAAAATCAAAAAACAGGGATAATGAACCTTTTAAACAAAATAAAGAATATGCTGGGTGAAAATGAAAAAGAAATTTCATTAACCCTCGCTGATGGTGAAATGATTACCGTAATTTCTGACACAGAAGAACCAAAGGAAGGAGATGAAGTAAAAGATAAAGACGGCAACAAGCTGTCAGACGGCACGTATCTTTTTAAAGAAAATAAAAATTATGCGCTTGCAGACCGAACAAAGTTTGAAGTAAAAAGCGGAAAGATTGAAAAGATTACACCGCCTGAACCTGACAAACAAAATTCGGATTTGTCTGAAATGGAAACCAGAATGTCGGCATTAGAAGATTTAGTTAAAACGCAAAATAAAGTTTTAAAAGAACTGGCGGCTAATATTGATGTTAATGAACAGAAAATATTGAACGTTAAAAAGTTAATTACGTCAAAAAACTACGATCTTCCTACAAAAGCAAGTAAAAATTTGTCTTCAAAAAACGAAGAAGAAAAAACAAAAGAGTCTCGTATTGCCGAATTACAAGCAAGACAAGAAGAATACAAAAAACTTTAAAAAATTAGAAGATGACTGATACAATAGAATTATTTCAACAAGTAAAAAACGATGTTAGAGAGATCGACTCCATTCGAGATATGATAAGAATTCGTTTAAAACAAACGAATTTCTCTGAAATATTTACCATCATTAATGGTGTTAAAGCAGGACAAAAAATCTATTGGACAAAAGGAGGAAAACAAGTAACGACAAAATCAACTGGGTGTAAACCTACTTTTACGGATTACAAAATTCCAGCTTATGAAGATCAGTTTAACCCCCAAGGCTGTGAAGTAAACATTAGAGAGTGTTACACAGAATTTGAAAATTATTTTACCGAATGGGGATTAGGAAATGGTCTTCAAAGAGCTGATTTGCGCGCTAGTGATTTTAGCAATTTCATCGTAGATCATATAGTAGAATCTATGCTTAGAGATCGTTTAAAACTGTTTTTGCTTTCTGATAAAGATATGACGTCGGACATTTTAACAACAGAAGACGATTTGGGCTTTTTCAACATCATTGATAAGGGATTAATCCCTACTTTGATACAGTACAAAGCAGATACAACATTTGGTAAAAATGTAATAGATTATGAGTTAAATTCTGCTGCTGACCAAGATAAGTTTCCATCAGAAAATTATGTAAAGGATTTATTTACAAAATTGATTAGGATGTCTGATTTTGATCGTGCAGGGGGTTTTATTTTAACTGATAGAGCTTCGTATTTGAATTTAGAGGACTGGCAAAAAAATACTTGGGGAATTCAATCTTCTAAAGACGAAGTTATTAACGGAATACCAAATTTAAAATTAGATGGTGTTCCTATCATTGCCATGCCTTTATATGATGAATTTGTAAAAAATTACTTTACCAAAACAACAACGACAGACGAGGAAACAACTACGAAAAAACACCTGCCGCATTTTGCTGTTTACACTAAAAAGGAGGCTCTCAAAGCAGCTTTTGATTTATATTCTTCATCGGAAATTCTAGAGTTAACTTATCTGGGAGGCCCCGACAGAAATTTGTATTTTCAATCAAAATATGAAGCTGATTTTAAAATTAATCCGTTTCTTTTTACGGCAGCTATTTAACAAAAATTAAAAAAAATAAAAAAATTATGGGACTATTTGATGTATGTGAAAATCTATTTAAGATCGAAAGTTCGCCTAAAAGCAATTGCGAATCGCTGGGGATGCCTAGAGCTAGAAATAAATGGTATATAAACCATGAAGATATCGATAAAACAGGAACAGTGTTTAACGACAATAATGAAAGGATTTTAATAGAGGAGTTGGTTTTATATAAGGGCGCAAAAATTTATCCTATCCCTGGTGCTATTAATCAACTTATGTTTAGCGATGAGATATTGGTAGGGGATTATACCAATCAAGCAATTCATCAAGACCAATTCTTATTAAGAAACCCTACATTAACGGCTAATGTAAGCTTTGTACAGAGATTATTGGAAGGTACACGCATTGCAACGATTAATGAATTGATGAACGGAGTATTTGTATTGTTAGGCTATGATAACGGATTGGTGCTTACTGAAGGGGGATTAAACCCGCCAGAGAATAACGGAGGACGTTTAATTACCCTTCGGTCACCAGAAGGAGAACCAGAATCTACAATAATTAAAATTTTTAGAATAAAATCAACATCAGAAGAAACCCGTAAATGGATTCTTGCCCATATGTAAAAAATGAATTGGACTTTAAAAGAAAAAGAACAAATATCTTTTATTAAAAAATCTTCTGTTGAGGTATTGATAAAAGAAAACGATAGTGATGGAGTTCCTTGGCTAAAAACGGTTTTTGCCCTTTATAAGAAAATTTATAACCAGCCATGCTATTTTTGCGCGGGAAACATTCCGCACTACATAAAAAAAATAAAATCGTATGCAATGAAAAAAGAAGAAAAAAACATCAAGAACTCAGTCGATAGAAAATATTTGTTTAGAGATAAAGTAGTTATTACCCCTTTTGGGACAAATACACCTTATAACAACAAAAATTTAACGGACAAAAAAGCGATAGAACTTTTAAGGGGAAACCCAAACAGAATCGTTTTATTTAAAAAATACCCAAAAAACTGGAAGGATGTATTAAAAAACATCACGGAATTTAAAATCGTTGAATTAGAAGAAAAGGTAAAGGCGTGCACGGATACAGAAGAGTTGCAGCGCTGGTTAGAAGAGGAAAAAGCGGCTGAGATACCTCGAAAAGGGTCAATCGCTCATATAACGACTCGCTTAAAGGAATTAGAAACGCAATTAAAAGAAGAAGAACAATTAAAAGAAGAAGAGGAGCGCTTAAAAGAAGAGGAGCGTTTAAAAGAAGAGGAGCGTTTAAAAGAAGAAGAACAGCCAAAAGAAAAAAAGCAGAAAGAGGAAAAATAATCATAAATGAAGCTGAGTGTTATTAACTCTTATAGAGAGGAAAAAAGAGAAGTTTTTAACAAGCGACTTGGGATTATTTTCAATGGCGAATACAATTTAAAACCGACAATAATTGAAAACTTGATAGACCAAAGCCCTACGGCTTATCAATGTGCTAATATTTACGCCAGTTTTTTAAATGGAAGCGGTTTTAAAGAGGATTTTTCGGGCATTAATTTAAGCAGTGATTTTTGGAAACAAGAAACAATAAATGACTTTTTAACACAAGTCTGCGAGTCGGTTTCTCGTCATGGGGGCGCTTTTATACATGTACGATATAATGCGAATTACGAGAAAGAAAGTTTTAAAGTAATTCCGTATCCTTTATGCAGAGTAGGGGAAAAAGACAGCAAACAGTATTCAGGCAGAATAGTTGTTTCACAAAAAGGATGGGGCAGATATGTAAGGAAACAAGACTTAGATATTTTTAACGCATACAATCCTCACGCTGAGATCATTGAGGCGCAAGTAGCTTCGGCAGGTGGATGGAAAAATTATAAAGGGCAAGTTTTCTTTTTTAAACTTGAGGATAAATACACGTATCCAAGCAGTCCTATTGAACCTGCTTATTTATACGCAGATACCGAACATCGTTTAGCGGTTTATCATAATCGCACGGTAAAAAAGGGATTTAAAAATGTTACTTTTATTTATTTGCCTGAGTGTAAAGATGACGAGCAGAGACGAGCAATTAAAAAGACGTTTGAACTTGCAAATGATGTAGAAGGCACAGCGTCGTATGTGCTTTTAGAATATTCAAAATCGGAATATGACAAGGTAGGGAAAGATTCTTTTATGTTTGAAAATGCGCCTGATGAAACAAAAGCAGATCAATACATTGAAATTAAACGTTCTGCGGCGAATTTCATAAGAAAATGCTTTAAAAATATTCCTCCTCAAATTGTAGATTATGTAGAGGGGAAATTAGGAAATAGCTCTGGGGAAGATTTAATCAGGGCACAGGCAATATATAATGCGATAACGGCGAAAGACCGAAATAAAATAGAGCGGTTGTTTACAGAGCTTTTTAGGAATTTTAAAGAAGAATTAGGGGATAATTTTTTGATTAAGCCCTATGCGCTGCTTGAAGATGGAACGATTGAAGAAAAAACAGAAAATGATGATTCCATTGTGGATAAATAAGGCGAAAGTTGAGGAAAAACTGCCAGTAGCAAGAGGCTATTTAAAAGAAGATTTTGAAAAGCTCTATATCAGGGAGGCGCAGGAAATAGATGTAAAACCTTTGCTTTGCGAAGAACTTTATTATGATTGCACGAATAATATAGAACAAAAAAAATATGCGCTTTTAATCGAGGGCGGGGTTTATGAGGTAGAAGGAAAAAAAGTATATTTTGAAGGATTAGCAACAGTGCTGAGTTACTTTGCGTATGCCCGTTTTATACTCAAGTCTAATTTAGTAAGCACTTCTCACGGCTTCACAATAAATGACACGCCTTATTCTAAACCTGTGGATTCAAAAGAGCGGATAACTGCTTATCATAGTTATAGAAAAGATGCTTATTATTATTTTGAAGGAGTGAAACAATATGCAGAAAGAAACCATGAACTTTATCCTCTTTGGAGCTGTAACGAAACGTGCAGCAAAAACAAATCAGAAAGTAATACCATAGGGAGAATACATGTAGGCGGGTTTGATTAGTTGAAGAAAAATCAAACTCTTCAGAATTGCCTTTTGTTACATCAACCTCCTCTGCGGGAGGCGCTCATAGAACCAAAAATTAATCCGTTTCTTTTTACGGCAGCTATTTAACAAAAAAATAAAAAAAATAAAAAAATTATGGGACTATTTGATGTATGTGAAAATCTATTTAAGATCGAAAGTTCGCCTAAAAGCAATTGCGAATCGCTGGGGATGCCTAGAGTTAGAAACAAATGGTATATCAATCACGAAGATATAGATAAAACAGGAACACGGTTTTACGGCAGTTTGGTAAGGGTTATTGTAGAAGTGTTGGTTTTATATAAGGGCGCAAAAATTTATCCTATCCCTGGTGCTATTAATCAACTTATGTTTAGCGATGAGATATTGGTAGGGGATTCTCCGAGGTGTACAGCGCGCACGGCTTTCAGCCCCTTGAAACGCCCACTTTCGAACGCCTCGATACGCTGACGGGCAAGTACGGCGAAGAGGGCGACCAGCTGATGTTCAAGATCCTGCACCGGGGTCAGACGCTGGTCGACGGCATTCGCGCTGCGCAGGAACACTTGCAAAATCCCGACAACATCATCGTCGGGCGTAGCGGCGAGACCGCGCCCGGCGCGGAGTCGCTGCTGAGCGATCTCGGGCTTCGGTACGACCTGACCGTGCCCCTTGCTCGGGTCGCGGCGGAATACTCGGGCAAGCTCCCGCCGCTGTTTAAGCGGTACCAAATCCAGCCCGTGTGGCGGGCCGACAACCCCGGCAAGGCGCGGTACCGGGAGTTCATGCAGTGCGACGTCGACGTCGTGGGTTCGACGTCGTTGACCGTCGAGGCCGAAGTGAGCGGCGCGGTATCGATGTGCTTCGACCGTCTCGGCATTGCGGACCACGAGATTCGGGTGAACCACCGGGCGCTGTTGCGCGCGCTGATCGCGCACGCGCAGATTCCGCCCGAACTGGGTTCAGAGGCCATCGTGGCCATCGACAAACTCGACAAGGTGGGCCGGGAAGGCGTGCAAAAGGAGCTCGCCGACAAGGGGGTGCCCTCAGCCGCGGCGGAGCAGTTGATGGGGCTCGTGACCGGCGACGCCGACCTCGACCGCATCGAGGCCGCGATGGCCGACAGCGACGAAGGGTCGGCCGCGGTGCAAGACCTCAAGACGGTGTTCGCGCTGGCCAACGATACCCCGGCCGGTGGTCACCTCGTGTTCGACCCGACCCTTGCGCGTGGCTTGGGCTACTACACGGGGTGCATTTTCGAGATTCGCGTGCCCGACCTCGGCAGTTCGCTCGGAGGCGGGGGCCGGTACGACGGCCTGATCGGGATGTTCTCCGGACGCGAAATTCCGGCCTGCGGCTTTTCGATCGGCTTCGATCGGGTTCTGTTCGTCATGGAGCAGCGCAACCTGTTCCCGGCCGACCTCGGCGCCCCCGACGTCATTGTCGCCACGACCGAGAAGAAGAGAGACGCCGAGCTCCTCCAAGCCGCCTACCTCCTTCGAAACGAAGGGTGGCGGGTCGAAATGCGACCCAAGGCCGATAAGGCCGGTAAGCTTCGCAAGATGGCCGACGAGCGCGGCGTCGCCGTCCTCGTCCTCATCCAGCGCGACACCGATCAGGTGAACGTTTGGCGGCGCGACGAACCCGACGTCACCGACCGAAAGGTCGCGCTGTCAGACCTTGCCGCTGTGCTGAATGATTCGCCGCAAGCCACCGCCCGGCCGCCGAAGCGCTCATAGCTGTCGCCCAATCCGCGATTGTCGGTCGTCCACAATAGACAACCAGCGCTCATGGCGAGGCTTCACTGACTTGACCGATGTTCGACTCGCTGAGACCACCGTCGTCGACAGAGCGAACCAAGCTCAGCTGGCCCGTGTCACCGGTTCCCGCGCGCACCTGTATCGCCCGAATTGCGCCCCGGGCGGCGTGGCGAAGACGCTGATCGAAGAAGCTGTTCCGAAGGAGTGTATGCAGCGGTTCGACCGCGGATAGCGTACCGACGACGGCCAAGGCGTCGACGGCCGCAAGGCGGACGTCGTACGCCCGTCGGCGCAGGGCCTGCCGCAGCACGGCTTGCAGCTGGGGCGGCGGCACGTCGAAGGTACGGGCGAGACCACGCAGGGCCGCGGTGGCGACCTCCGCGTCGGTGTCCTGCGCCAGGGTCAACAGCGCGCCGGCGGGGGCCATCGACGCGTGTCCGGCGTCGAGCCGGACGGCCAACGAACGGGCCACCGCAGAGCGGACGGCCGGGGATGGGTCGCGCGTGATGTCCGCGAGCAGCGATTGCATCGGTTCGTGCGACGCGGCAGGGCCGTTCGCGCGATCGATGGCGCGCAGGGCATCCACCCGCACTGCGTCGCCCAGCGAGCGATCTTCGATCACCGCGCGCAGGGCGCGGCGGCCGGGGGCTGTGTTCACCCGATGGCCGGCCGCAATGACCCGCAGGGCCGGGTCGCCAGCGGAGGTCAGGGCGTCGCAGGCGTCTCGGGTTGCGGGGTCATCGGGATAGTGGTCGACCAGCGCTTCGAGGTTGCGGCGCCGAACGTCTTTCGGCTCGTCGGGATTGAGCGCATGCGCAGCGAGCTGGTGCGGCACGGTTCGATCGAGCGACAGCGCGTCGGCGACCGAGGCGAGGCGGTCGATGACTTGTTCGATGCGGCCCGGCGACTCGACGTGATACTCGGCCTCGTAAATGATGCGCCCGCCGGTTACGAGGACGCTGGCGGTTCCGCGGTCCGGGTCGCCGATCACCCGGCTCAGTACTGTTCGCGCGTGCCCGCCCAAGCGCGCGCGAAGCTCGGCGATGGGGCCGGACACGCGCACTAGTCGATCGAAGGACTCGTCGCCCGCCAACAGCCGGTCGGCCGTCGACAGATAGTTCCAGGTTCGAGTGCAGCAGTGAATGCCGGGCGGCAGACCCTGCGCGTCGAGAACGATCGACGTGTGCTTGCGCTGGAGGTTGTTGACTTCGACGGGATAGCCGCTTCGGTGTCCGCAGATCCGGTCACCCTCGAGTAAATTGCCCGGCAGAAAGCGCATATTGAGCCGGTGCGCGGCTCGGCGCCATCGATGCTGTACCCATTTGTCGCGCGACAGCACCAGCCCGAGGAGGGCGGTGCCGACGGTCATGAACAACACAAACGGACCCAATGTGACGTGAGTGTGCCGCTGGTTCGATGGTCGTGTCTACGGCCCCCATGTCGGTCGCGGCCGGCACTGTAGCTATTGCACCCAACTCCAAACGAAAATGAGAGAAAGGGTGACGATGAAACCCAGCAGGGTCCACACCAGCGAGGCGGGCCCTGAGGCTGGACGGACGAGACTGACCGACGGCGGCACAGAGACGCTGTACGGGTCTTCGAGCGCGCCCCGCATCGGGACTTCGACCGGCGTCGCAGTGGTCACGAGCGGCGTCTCGGTCGCAACGACGGGGACCGTACTCGTTTCCGACGGTGCGCCCAGGCCGAACGGGACGGCCTCCGTGGGCGCTTCGCCCGGGCGGGCGACGGACCACAGGTCACTCGCGCTGTTGGTGAAGTAGTCGTCGCGTGAGAAATCTTGCGGCTCGACCGGTTGCTCGCGCGCGCGCATTGCCCGGGTGAAGTGGCCCTGCATCATCGCCGTCGGCGCGTCGGGACGGCGCGTAGGCGTCTCGCCGCGCGAAGTTCGAATCGTCTCCGGGTCCCTCATTCGCTTTTCGAGCCACGCGCGGACGCGGTTCTGTCCATCGTCCTCGTCTAGGGCCTCGAGCTCGGCGTAGTACACTTGGTCGAGGAAAGCGATGAGGCTCCGCGCGTCGGGCGATCGCTCGTTGCTTTCCAGGCACTTGGCAATTTCGCTTTCAAGCGAACCGGGCACGTCGGGGGCGAAGGGTCGGATCGCCCAAGGTCGCCCGACGGTCAGCGCCTGTCGCCCGGTGAGTAGCTCGAATAGAATCGCCGCGACGGCGAAGACGTCTAGACGCGGATGGGTTGTTTCGGGGGCGCGACCCGCCCGCACGTAGCGCAGATCGACGTACTCGGTCAGCGTCGAGTCTTCGGTCTTGCCCACCGACAGCGCGAAGTCGATTTTGACCGCGCCCTTATCACTGATCACGACATGGGCGGGGGTCAGGACGCCGTGCACGACGCTGAGCGCGTGCGCGTGACAGATCGCGTCGAGCACCTGGCGAGCGAGCCACAGTGCGCCGATGACGCCCATCTGCTTGCCGGCGGGTTCGCCGGGCCGGAGCACCGCTTCGAGATCCGCGCCCTCGATCCGCTCGAGCACCTGCACGATTTCGTCACCCGCTTCGAGAATGCCGAAGCACTGCACAGTCAGGTGGTGTTCGACGTGCTGGGCGCGGGCAGAGGCGAGCTCGAGGCGGCGCCGAAGCAAGTCGCTGTCATGGCGGTCGGGGTCGGGGCGGCGCGCGATGACGATCTCGGGGAGGTCGTTCCGGTTAACGGGCTTCGCGTACCATTCCTCGTAGGGACCGATTTCGCGGATCCGGTCGATGAGCTTCAGACCCTCGCGCGGGTTGCTCTCGATTCTTGTGTCGTGCTCCTCCACCGCGGTTTCTGTAAGACCCATACACCTCAGTACACGGTGAGCGGCGGATGAAAAGCGCCAGGTGACCGAGCATTTCTTAGCAACCCCTCCGAGCCGCGTCCCGATAATAGGCACACCATGGCTGCGCCGAGAGTAGATGGAGTAGTTCCGCCGAACGTCGCGCCGTCTGTGCAGCCCGTTGGGGTTCCGAACCCTACGGTTAACCCGCAGTCTCTCCCGCGGACCGACAGTACCGCGGAGTCGACCGAAACGGTCGAAACGACGGGCTGGGAAGCAGCAGACGAGACGTACGACCAACATGAAGTTGGCCTCAAGCGTCGCCAGAAGTGGTCGGGCTTCAGCGGTTCGAATCGCTTCGGTCTCGGCACGTCGGACGGCAGCGAGCCGACTGCGCCTTATTTAGCGGAACATCGCGCGCCTCAGTCTGGACCGGGCACCTTTCAGGCGCCCCCCCGTCAGCTCGGTGAGCCGCCGTTGAACTACTACATGCGGTTTTCGGCGGCCCTTAACGAATATTTCCGTGCGTACGGTGAGAAGGTAGGAGTTGCCACCTATGGCTTCAGTCCCGGCAACGAACCGAGTGTGCTGCTGCGTCGCGGTAACCTCCGGCGGAAGTTCGAGCTCGAGTAGGGAGGCCTCGTCGCGGTAGGTCAGGGGCGTGTCGACTGCCCAACGGACCGTCGAGCTGTCGAAGCCGATCGATCTGCTGCTGAGCTATCGTCTGCAGCGGTTTGGTCCGTCTGACCCCACCATGATCGTCGAGCCGCGGCGCGTCGTCCGCGCGTTCGAAGGACCGACGGGGCCACTCACCGTGGCCATGGCCAATCCTGAAGATAGGGCCAAGGTTCGGGTGCAAGCGTGGGGACCCGACGCAGAATGGGCGCTGGCCCACGCGCCGGCGTGGCTGGGGGTCGATGACGACGACAGCACGTTTGCGCCATCCCATCCCAAAATTATCAAACTTCGGCGCGACCTCGCGGGCCTGCGCCTAGTGCAAAGCCCGTCGGTGTTCGACATGCTGACCCGCCTCATTCTCCAGCAGCGCGTGGCTTGGCGCGACGCGGCCCGGTCGTTCCGTCTGCTGACCCAAGCCTACGGACAGCCCGCGCCGGGTCCGTTTCCGAGCATCACCACGGCGCTAGGGCCCGCCACGTGGCGCCGGATTCCGCCGCCCGAGTTCAACGCCCGCGGCGTCGAGGCCAAGCGCGCGCGGCCCCTTCGGGACGCCGCGGTGTCCGCCCGCCGCATCGAAGAGACCCGCGGCATGACCTTCGACGCGGCCAACGCGCGTCTTCGCGCGTTCAGGGGCATCGGCGTGTGGACCGCACAAGGCGTGCTGGGTTACGCGCTCGGGGCGCCGGACGCGGTGCAGGCGCAGGACTACGATCTGCCGCGCTTGGTCTCGGTCGTACTTACCGGCCAGCCGCGGGCGGATGATGCGCGCATGCTCGCGCTGCTAGCGCCGTTCGCGGGTCACCGTTTTCGAGTGATTCGCCTGATGCTGGAATCCGGTACGAAGCCGCCCCGATTCGGGCCTCGTCGGGCTCGCCCTGCATGGGAGACCCACGGGGCCAAGCTAGGGTGGACCTAGCGCACAGGATCCGACTTATGGGGCCGCTCTTGCCGGCTCCTTCGCACCGCCTGCGGCTCTCGAGTCATCCACGCCACGCGAATGGCCCGTTGCCATCTATTCACGATCTGGCAGTCTGGTCATGATGTAGAGTGCAGCGCATGCGCAGTACGTGCTTGATGGTCTCGGCGGGACTTCTGTCGCTGGCAGGTTGCGTTGTCGGCGACTTCGACCCCATCGATCGTCCCTGTCCCTGTGCGGAGGGGTTTGTGTGCGACACGACCTTAAACCGCTGCGTTCGCGGCTTCTCGATGCCCGAGGATAGCGGTACGTCGCCGGATCCGGACCTCGACGCCGGGATGTCCGGAACGCCAGACCAAGGGTTCGTCGACGCTGGCCAAGTCGCGCCGGCGCCGACTTCGTCGATCTGCGACAGCCCGGAAGCGGCGGACTGGCTCTTCTGCGATGGGTTCGAATCGGAGAACCTCGACGTTTGGAATATCCGCGCCGACACCGGACTCGCGGGGCAAGCGATCGTCGAGCGCCAAACGGAGCGCGTGTATCGCGGACGCGGCGCGCTTCGTACCCGGGTATCGGGCGGTGCTCGGTCCGCCTCCGTCTTTGCCGGCACGTTCGAAACGCCGGCCAACGAGATTTGGCTCCGCGGGTACTTCTATATCGTCGACGACGTCAGCAACGTCGAGTTCTTCGCCATCAGCGATCCGGTCTATCGGCAGTCGGTCGTCGCGGCCATTCGCCAGACGACGCCGGACTTGCACACGCATTTTCGCGAGGACGGCGATATCTTTGGCTTTTCGACCGCACTTTTCTCGCCCAATCGATGGCTGTGCGTACAGATGCATATGCGGCTCGACGCCCGCGGCCGGACGGCGCTGTACATCAACGGGGTCCGCGTCGACGACCTCGAGGTGGATGCCGACATTGCGACCGATATCCCGGCGTTTAGAATCAACGCAGGCTTTGTCGACTGGCGCGACGGCCGACTTGACGAGACCCGCGAAATCTACGTTGACGACGTGGTCGTTTCGACGTCGACCGTCTCGTGCGATTGAACTGAGCCTCGTGTCCCTCGGCGCTGGGGCGCTTCGGGATGGCGTGCGCCTCAGTCTCGTTTGAGGGCGACGACGTGGAAGCCGGAGTCCACCCGCACGCCGCGGTTGTGACAGTAAATCGTCGCTCGACCACCGCCCCAGTTGCCGACGTGGCACTCCGCTGTGCTCAAGTACGCGATGGCCTGAACGTGACCGCCGCGATTCGCCTCGGGTCCGAGGTCGACACTGTAGACGCCCGTGCTGATCCGACGCATCGACTGGGGAGAACCGTCGCTCGACCAGCCGCCGACGCCCGGCCCGGTTGTACGCGCCGCATAGCTCAAGCCCGGAAAACTCCGGTCAAACAGCACGAGCGAGGCCCGGGTATCGACGCCGCCGCCGAGCGCGGCGCGGCAGCCGAGCCACGAGCGATTATACGTGTGCATGATGATGTGACAGCTCGCTGCGCTTCCGTACGCCGTGGCCATCGGGGCCGGACTTCCCGCACTGCCCGTCCAGGTCGGCAGATAGCGGCCGGTCGAGACATCCGGTTCGATCATCAGGCTTCCGTTGTCGAATCGATAGTATGGCGCGGGGGCGTAGGGGGCCGTCGGACGGGCTTGATGAAGCCAGCCGTACATCACCGTTGCGGCGTCCGTTGGGTCGGCGGCCAAGGCGAGAACGCTGAATTGGCGGTCGGCGGGTTGGCCTTGTTGGTCGTAGCATCGCACGAAAACTCGTCCCGACGCCCAGCTCTGCAGCGCACAGTGCCCTTGGACGGCGCCGTACATCGACGCCTGCACATTCGCGCCGACCGTGGCGACGCGACCGAAGTTGACTTCGTATCGGCCGACCTCCAATCGGGTGATCGAGACCGGATGACCGTCATTGTACGAATACAGCGTTGAGGGCGTGTACGAAGGCGTGGTTGCACGTTCGGCCCAAGCGTACGCGATCTCGGCGGCAACCCCCGGCCGTGGCAGGAGCGCGAGGGCGCCAAGAATGAGAAAAGACAGAACGCGCCAAGGATTCATACGGAGCTTAGAGGCGCGCGCCGCTTCGACCGTCACAAAATAGAGGGCCGCGTGCGCAGAAAAGGACTGCGGACCTACGCGGCGTCTCCGGTGTATGCCCGTCGTCGCCTCACGGCCGCGTGGCGTTGTCTTCGCTGAATGCGGCCGGCTCGGCCGGGCGCCGAGTGAGTCTCGGCCACGCGCCGTCGAGCATTCGCTTGATGCCGCGTTGGCGTTGTCTTCGACGAATGCGGCCGGCACGGCGCACGCGCCGTCGAGCATTCGCTTGATGCCGCGTTGGCGTTGTCTTCGCGAATGCGGCCGGCACGGCGCACGCGCCGTCGAGCATTCGCTTGATGCCGCGTTGGCGTTGCGCTCGGCCGGACGCCGAGTGAGTCTTGGCGCACGCGCGGTCGAGCATTCGCCTGATGCCGCGTTGGCGTTGCGCTCGGCCGGGCGCCGAGTGACTCTCGGCGCATGAAGACTGCGGGCTACTCCGGAAAGCCGCTGGGCGCCAAGCTCGGGATCAAGACGGGCTTTCGCGTGAAGGTCAAAAATGCGCCGCCCGATTATGAGGCGCTGCTGGGCCCGCTGCCCGAGCCGGTGGTCATCTCGCACCGGATTCGCGGCACGATCGACCTGTGGCATTTCTTTACCCGGCGCCGCAGCGAACTCGCGACCCAGCTGCCGAAGTGCCTGGAAGAGATTCAGCGCGACGGCATGATCTGGGTCTCCTGGCCCAAGAAATCATCGAAAGTGCAGACCGACGTCACCGAAGATGTGGTTCGAGCGCTGGCGTTTCCGCTGGGGCTCGTCGACGTCAAAGTCTGCGCGGTCGACGAAACCTGGTCGGCGCTGAAACTCGTCATTCGAAAGATCAACCGATAGCGCACACGACGATCCGCGCGGCGCTTCGTTTCAGCGGCTCGGCGCCGGCGTTTCGACGTCGAAAGCGAGCTTGCGCGGCCGATCGCAGGCTTCGTCGGTGCAGATCTGGTAGTGCAGAGTGCCCTTCGCTCGAGGGGGCGCTTTTGTGTCTACGGCCGCTTTGGACGCCACCGGCGCGACGATTTTCGCCTTGCCCTCAACGATGACCGACGGGCCGATGGGTAAGTTCTTCGCGATGCCCTTCGGATACTGGACATTTCCGAGGGTGAACGGACCATCTTGGGGAACCGAGACCTGCAGCGGCCGTCCGGTGGATTCTCCAACCGTATAGGCGTGAAAGCCAGGCGCGATATCTAGATGGACGACCAGCGCCTGTTGGCCCGGATCAAAGTCAAACCGAGTTTTTAAGGCCGACTTAAAGTCGGGCCCCTCGCTGCGGATCGGTGCTTCGTCTGCGGTGGCGGTCGGTTCGGTGTCCGGCGATGACAAGCATCCCGAGCCGGTGAAGGCGAGCAGCCAAGCCCACTGTTTCATGGCCATGACTATACGCGCCTGTGGCGCATGGGGCGGTGGCATTGCATTTCGCCGCCCCATCCCGTTCCCGGCCGATGCGTTGACTCCGCCTCCGTCGTTGCGTTGGTGCAGGGTTTAACGCGCAACCGCGATCACTTCAGGTTGGCTCTGCGGAGGCGGGCTCGGTATGGCAAACGCGATGCGCGAGCCGCCGAGGGCCGTACGGCCGGTCTGGATCCTTACCGTTCTTCTTTTTGTCGCCGGATGCGCGGCGAGTGGCGCCCAGCAGTTTCAGGCGGGCCACGCCGCCTACGCGGGCGGTGACCTCGCCGAAGCGTACAAGCAGTACACGGCCGCGGTGACCGCCGATCCGGCCAATGCGTCCTTTAAAGCGGCGAAAACCAAGATCGCCGGTGAGCTGGCGGAAAAGTCGGCCACCGAAGCGGCGGGCCTCGAGGAACAGGGCCAGTGGTCCGACGCTTCGGTCGCCTGGGCCGAGGCGGCCGAACTCGTCGCGGACGAAACTTCATACGCCGCCCGCCGCGACCTGGCGACCGCGCGGGCCGGCGACCCCGACGAGGTGAAGTGGTTCGAGGCGGCGAAGGGGGTCGCAGACCGGTATCCGGGCGATGCGTACGCCGAGCAGACGCTGAGCACGGCGCGCGAGACGGCCTATCGCTACCAGCTCGGGCTCGGCGAAGACCTGCTGGCGGCCGGGCGCGGCACCGAGGCGCTCAAAAACTTCGAGTCCGCGAAGGCCATCGATCCGGACGCGCCGGGACTTCGGGTCGACTTGATGACCAAGGCCGAAGCCCTCGCGCTCAGCGAAGAAGGGGACGCGCTGGCCAAGGACGGCGAGCACATTGCGGCGTACGAAAAATATCAGGCTGCCTACGCCAAGCTCGCGCTGCCCGAGATCAAGACCAAGCGTGCCCAAAGCAAAGTCAAAGCTGGCCGGATTCTGGCCATGCTCGAACAGGCCCGCAGCCAGAGCAAACGCGGTCGTCTTTCGCAATCGCTCGCGCTGTACGAAAAGGCCCTCAAGATGGGCGGGGTCCCCGCGTCGGTCCAAGAAGAGGTCGACCAGACTCGTGGCGCGCTGGTGAAGCAAGACGCCGCCCGGGCGACTCGGTATGCCGGTAAAGGTGACTTGCGTCGGGCCCAGCGGACCATCGAAGTCGGGCTGCGCCATGCGAAGGCCGACAAGGCCATCAGCGATAAGGTGAAGGCGGGGCTCAAAGCGGCTCGAGGCTATCGGCCGGCGGAAGCGCTCGACGCGTTCGACAACGCGGGGCTCCCCGAGAATTCGCCGCTGTACGATGCATCGCTTTCGGTCGCGCTCGCGAGCGCAAAGGTGGTGTACGCGCGGGCCCGGCGATATCGAAAGAGCAATAAGGCCAAGGCCCTCGGCCTCTTGGCCGACCTCGAGCCGTTCGAGGACGATCTGCCCCAGGTCGCTCAGCTGCGGCGTTCGCTGCGCGCGGGTTCCTTCTTGGCGCTGCTCGATGAAGCGCAGCGGGCCGCGAAGCGCAAGCGGGATGGTGAAGCGGCGTCCCTCCTCATGGCCGCGCTCAATGCGTCCGAGGGCAAAGACGTCATTCGGGCCCAGGTGACCGAAGGGACCGATGCGCTCAAGGTCGGGCGGTTCGCCGGGGCGGAAGGCGCGTTTCGCGACGCGCTGGCTGCGGCGCCGAGATCGAAGCTCGCGCAGACGGCGATCGCGCTGACCCGCAGCCGTCGCCTGCAGGCGGAGGCCGAGGCCGTCGCGCTGTTGAAGACTGGCAAGGGCAACGATCTCGCAGCGACTGATGTGCTCGAAGCCGGGCTTCGGCTCGACCCGAGCAACGCCACGGCGAAGGCGGGGGCGAAGGCGCTGATGGCCCGCCTGTCGAAAAAGGGCCTCACCGACGCCCAGGCGGGTTCGCTGATCGGATATGCGAATCGCTTGGGGGTGACGCCGGGCGCTGCGCAATCCGAGGTGGCGACCGGTGCCCAGCGGCTCGCCGAAGGTGATTTGACCGGGGCGGGGGCTGCGTTCTCGGCCGCGCTCGACGCGGCGCCCGGGGCCGAACTCGCGAAGCTCGGGCAGGCTATGGCCAATACGCGCGCGCTCGCCTCTCTGAAGGGCGAGGCCCGTGCGGCCACGACCGGGGATACGGCGGCGGCCGAAGCGCTCGCCGAGCTGCTGGAAAAGAATCCGAATGACCGCGACGCGCGGCGGCAGCTTCAGGCGCTACTGGACAAGGCAAAAAGCTTCGCGGCGACCCAAAACGACGCCGAAGCGGCGCGCTTTATAGGATTGGCGACCATCGCGCAGCGTCCAGGGCCTCAGCTGAAGGTCGCCTTGGACAAAGGCACGGCCGCGTTGAAGGTGGGCAATCTCGTTGCGGCCGAAAAGGCGTATGCGGAAGCTGTTTCCATTGACGCGAACAGCGCCGCGGGTCGGACCGGCTACGCAATCGCGAAGGAGGCGCGGGTGTCGGCGCTCAAAAGCGCGCTGTCGGCTGCACAGTCGGGGGGCGACTTGAAGGCCGTCGAGACGCAGCTGAAGGCGACGATGGCCGCGGCGCCGACCAGTGATGAGGGCAAGGTCGCTTTCGATACCCTCGTTACCGAGGCCCACACGCAAGCGGCCGCGGGGCAGGTGGCTCGGGCGGCGCAGCTGCTCGATGCCGCGACCGTCGCCGAGCCGGCGAGCCGACGGTCCGCGCTCAAGGCGGCGCAACGTCACCTGCAGTCAGGGGACTTCGCCCAAGCGGACGCGGCGTACAGCCAGATTCTGCAGTCTGGGTCGTCGGCGGTGGCCGCGGCCGGGCAAAAGATCGCGCGGTCGGGCGCGTCCACAACCCTGGCCACGGCGGTCAAGGGGCTCGAGACCGGCAACGACTTGGTTCGGGGCGCGGCTGCGGCGCGGTCGCTGCTAAGGGCCGATGCCAACAACGCGGCCGCCCGCGCGGCGGTGCGTGCGGGATTGCAACGGGCGCAGGACGCCGCGGGTCGAGGCGACGATGCGGGGGCGGCCCGCAATCTACAGGCGGTGGCCACGGCGTTGGGGACGCCGGCGGCGATGCGGCCGGCCATCGACCTTTTGGCGCGCGGAAAATACGCCGAAGCCGAAGCGGCGTTCGGTAAAGATGCGACCTCCGAAGTGGGTCGCACAGGTGCGAGCATTGCGCGAAGCCGCAAGCTGTTTTCGCTCAAGGCGGGGCTGTCGGGCGCAGGGACCTCCGCGGCGCTGTCGATTCGTCGGCTTCTTCAGGCCGACCCGAATAGCCCGGAGGCGAAAAAGGCGTTCGCGGGGATGCTGACGAAGGCCACGACGGCCGCGAGGACCGGCGACGACAAGAAGGCAGCCGATGTTCTGAACCAGGCGAGCGTCGCGGCCGCGTCCCCGCGGGCCCTGGACCAGGCGATCCGAAACGCGACCGCGCAGCTCAAAGAAGGGCGGTACGCGCTGTCCGAACTCGCATTTCGGGCGGCGCGCGACGTCAACGCCGATTCGGCCGTCGTGAAGGCGGGACTGGAGATCGCGGGGTCCAGCCGCAAGCGATTTGAGCAAGAGAAACTGCGGGCCTTCGCGTCGAGCGGCGATCCGCGGCCGCACGCGACGGGACTGTTCGCTTCGCTGAAGGTCGACCCGAAGAGCCCGGCCGTCACGAAGGGCTTGGCCGCGCTGCTGGCGAGGGCCGACCGGTCTGCGAAAAAGGCCAACGACACCGACGCTGCGCAGTCGCTCGAGGCCGCGGCTGTCCTGGAGAACAAGTCGGCGGAGCAGGTGCAAACGATCTCCGAGGCGTCCGTCGAGCTTGGTAAGGGCGCATTCTCGGAGGCGCGAAAGGGCTTTGCGCTGGCCAATGCCGACCAGGAGCGGTCCGCGATGAGCAAGGTCGCGGACGCGGGGGCGCGCATCGCGCGATCTCGCCAGTTGACCGAGCTGAAAAAACAGTTCGCCGCGGCTGGAAAGTCGAAGGATATCCTGCAGCAGGCGGACATCGTCCAGCGCATCCTCGAGGTGGAGCCGCGCGATCGGATGGCCCTGACCGCGAAGCGCAAGCTGGTGGTCTCCGTGCAGCGGGAGCGTCTCGCCGCGGCGCGCACCCAAAAGGCGCAGGGCAAGCTCGGTTTGGCGCATCTGTACTTGGTCCGCTCGCTGGCCCTGAACGAAAAAGATCGCGCCGCCCAGGCGGAGCTTAAGGATGTCGAGGCCAAACTCCAGAAGAGCTCCGCACTGATCATGGTCGTCGAGCCCGTGCAGCGCGACACCCGGTTGGGCACGCGTCCGTGCTCGGGCTTCGACGCAATTCTTCGCGAGACGCTGCAGTCTGAGTTGTCGGAGCAGGCGAACCTCGGCGCATACGTGCTGAGTCCGGCCTGGACGAAGCTGTATGAGAAGAAGGACACCCGCGCGCCCGTGGTGAACGGCGGGTTGCGCGTGCGGCTCGATAAGTGTCGGGTCGACTCCGGCAGCGGCGAAGTCAGTTACACGTGGGACATTCTGTCGCCCCGTCGAGGTGGCGAAGTCGCCAAGGGTTCGTTTAAGACGACCCTGCCGAAGGGGCTCGTGCTCCGCGAAGAGCAAGATGCGGCGGGAGTCAACGCCTCGAAGAAGCTCGCGAAGCGCCTGGCCAGCGATTTGATCGAGCGGCTCGAGGAGGAGCGCTCGGAGATCAACGCGTGGCTCGTGAGTCGCGCCGAGTACGGCATGAAGATCGACGACCCGGTGATGGTCGCCGAGGCATACGGCCGGATTCGCCAGAAAAACCCTCGCAGCCTCGACCCCGACCGCATCATCCCCATTGAGGCCTATCTGGCCAAGAATTTCCGCTGATGGCCGAAGGGCGGATTCTCGGGTTCGACCCGGGCACCCGGCGCATCGGGGTCGCGCTGTCCGACGATATGCAGTGGATGGCGCGGCCGCTCGAGGTCATTCGCAAGGTCAATAAAGGGCTCGATCCGGTCATCGCGCGAATCTCGGCCCTCATCGCGGAGCACGAGGTCGTCGAACTTGTGGTGGGCGTTCCGTACCGGCTCGACGGCTCGTCGAGTTCGTCCACGGAGATGGCGCTGCGATTCGTCGCGGCGCTTCAAGAAGCATGGCCCGACATGCCGATCACGACTCGCGATGAAGCGTTGACGAGCTGGGAGGCCGAGCAAATTCTGCGGGACCGCGGCATCACCGGCCGCGATCAAAAGGCGCTGGTCGATGCCTACGCCGCGGCGGTCATTCTCCAAGAGCTGCTCGACGTCCGCCGGCCGCCCGACCGGGTCGACGGGCCTGACGGGCCCGACCGGGTCGACGGGCCTGACGGGCCCGACCGGGTCGACGGGCCTGACGGGCCCGACCGGGTCGACGGGCCTGACGGGCCCGACCGGGTCGACGGGCCTGACGGGCCCGACCGGGTCGACGGGCCTGACGGGCCCGACCGGGTCGACGGGCCTGACGGGCCCGACCGGGTCGACGGGCCTGACGGGCCTGACGGGCCCGACCGCGAGGCACGGAAGCCTCCGCGGAAATGATCCCGATGCGGCGTCAGATTCTTAGGGGTGGCGGCATACGGATACGCGGAGGTTTTGAACGTGAACGCAGCACGTGTAGCCGGGCTCACTGCCCTACTCATAATGGGGATGGCGCCGGCTTGGGCCGCGGCCAGTCCGGTGGTCGTAGCCGTCTTTGATATTGACGATCGCTCGGGACGCTTTCGGTCGGAAGAGGTCGATCAGCTGACTGCGTATTTGGCCATTCAGGTGGCCGACGGGCCCGCGTTTCGGGTCGTGCCGCGGGCTCAGGTGCGGGCGGCGATGGCCGACGCGAAGCGGGAGTCCTACAAAGACTGTTACGACGATCGCTGCCAGATTGAGATTGGCCGGGCGCTGGCGGCGCAAAAGAGCTTGCTAACCCGCATCATCTCGATCGGCTCGCGGTGCGCGGTCACCGCGGCGTTGTTCGACCTCGGTACGGAAGCGAGCGAGCAAGCCGTCAGCCAAAAGACAAACTGCGATCGCGATGCGCTGGTCACCGCGCTCGAGCAAGTGGCTACGTCGTTGAAGGCGCGGTCCGTGGGGGGGCGCGACGCGCGTCCGACCGCGTCCGTGGCCGCCGAGGCGCCGCCGTCGGAAGGCGGTCCTAACGTGGGGGCATGGACCAGTACGGCCTTGGCGGTGGCCGGCTTGGGCGTGGGCGTCGGCTTCACCCTCAAAGCGATCGGTCATGAGTCCAACGCGAACGACCCCAATTTTGTCGGGGCGCAACAGGAAGTGTCGGCCGCCGAAACGGCGGAACTGATTTCGTTTTTTGGCTACGGCGTGGCCGGCGCGGCGGGGGTGACCGCGCTACTGCTCTGGATTCTCGACGACGACGCACCGTCGGGTTCGATCGCGGTGACGCCCGGGCCGAACGGCGCCTCGGGCGTGGGCATCGTAGGGCGGTTCTAAGTGGGCCCGGTGCGAAAGAGGGGGGTAGGGGACATGGTGTTTCGCTGGGGATGGTTGATCGGCTTCGCGGCGGTCGGGTGTTTGAATCTTCCGGACGAGGGCGAAGATGCGCGGTTCGCGTGCGAATCGGCCACGGACTGCGTAAGCGGTTTCGATTGTGTCAACGGCCTCTGCTGCCGACCCGAAAACGCAATGCTCTGCGGGGCGGACGCCGGCACGAACCCCGTCGCCGATACGGGGCAGACCGACGACCTACGGGACACCGGCCAGGATTCGGCGGATACCGGTGTTCCGAGCGCCTTCGATTCAGGGATGCCCGCCGCCGATACGGGTGGATTGGCCGACGCGAGGCCGGCGCTGCTGCGCAATGGCGCGGCGTGCACGGACAACGACGCGTGCGAAAGTAACCACTGTACCGAGGGCGTCTGTTGCGACCAGGCCTGCGGCGGCGAGTGCGAATCATGCCTCAACAGCTTTACGGCGGGCACGACCGGTCAGTGCCGCCCGGTCCAGGTCGGCCTGGAGCGCAACGACGAATGCGCGGACGAGCAAACCTGCAACGGGACCGGCGCCTGCTTCTACATCGCGTGTCCGACCGAAACGCCGGTGAATTTCGATCGGGCGGAGGTCGGCTCGACGGCGGTCGCCGGCTGGAGGGACTTCGATCTTCAGGACTGGGCGGATAACGGCAACGTGGCTTGCTACGTGACGTTCCAGGGCGACCAGTACCGCGGGCCGTACCAAGTGTACACCATCGACATCGTGTCGCCCGCGCAATGGGATGTCGTGGTGACCCCCGACTCTGGGGTCGACGTCTCGTTGGTCGCTTGGCAAGATGACGTGAACGGGTGCGCGCCCATCCGGGACATTGGCGTGCGGACCTGTGAGGCGTCCAACCGCAACGGGGCCGGCGGCGAGGAACGCGTCAGCTTCGTCGCGCTCAACAGCGGGTATCGCATCGTTATCGTCGTCACTACGCCGAACGGCGGCACGCGGGGTGGATTTACCATAACGGTTGAAGACACGCCCTGAGCATCGAGGTTGCGCCCACGGACGGCGGCGCGCTCGCATTGCTCCAAGACGGCTGGGCGTGCGAGGCGCAGCCCGCCCGACGTCTATTCCGGTGGCCGCCGCAACGTTGATTACGAGTGGTTGTTGAGGGCCTGGATGGCCAAGTTGCGGACGGCCTCGTCTTCGTCGTCCGTGGCGGCCAGCAATGCGTTGCCGAAGGTGCTGCGGCCGAGGTGAGCCATCGCTTCAATGGCGTAGTATCGAACGACGGCGTTTTCGGAGAGGGAGTCTTCCTCGAGCCGTCGTTGGATGCTTCGCCGACGGTCGACATCATCGGTGCCGAGGTAGTCTTGCACGAGCCGCCGATAGATCGCTGGGCTTGGCAGGTCACCGGTGTCGGCATCGGGATCAGGCGCAGATGGGCGGCGAGCACCGGTCACCGTGCGTGGTTCCTCTTCGTTTTCGTCTTCAACGTTCGGTCGGAGCGCGGCAACTTCGTCGATGAGGTTGAGTTCGACCGTGCCGAGATCGCTCCCACTCGCCGCCACGATGTCGCGGGCGTCAAGGTCGCCGTACATGGTCTCATCCACGTTGCCGTCGACTTCCCCGGGTGGTGACGGCGGCTCCGGTGCATCGAAGAGCTCCGCTAACAGGTCGATGTCCGGGGGACCGTCCGGGCTCTCACGCTCGGAGTCGGCCGAGTCGTCTGGCGACAGCGCCGATAGTTCATCGGCCAGCGATGCATCCTCGCGAATGCCGTCGATGGTCTGCGCGTTGAGTGCGGCGTCGGCGGAGGCCCAGTGGGCGCTGAAGTCGAAGTCGGGGCGCGGCTCATCCCAAGGCGCCGAGTCGTCAATTTGATCGTTCGTCGGGTCGACATGTCCGTTCGATACGACTCTCTCGGTCGGACGGCTGTCGGCGTTGTCGCGCGCATCGCTCGTCCTCGCGGGGGGAAGACCGCTCGGTGCGGCAGCCATCGGCGTGGCCGACCTCGGTGCGCTCGGCTCGCCTCGCCCGGCCGACCTCGGTGCGGCCGGTTCGGCTCGCCCGGCCGGCCTCGGTGCGGTCGGTTCGGCTCGCCCGGCCGTCGGGGGTGGTGCGCTCGGTTCGGCTCGGCCGGCCGGCCTCGGTGCGGCCGGCTCGGCTCGCCCGGCCGTCGGGGGTGGTGCGCTCGGTTCGGCTCGGCCGGCCGGACCTCGGTGCGGCCGGCTCGGCTCGCCCGGCCGTCGGGGGTGGTGCGCTCGGCTCGGCCGGATTCGCAGGGCTCGGCGTGCTGGATGCCGACTTGGCTGGACTGGGCTTCATGGGGCGAGGGGCCGCGCTTTGGCGGCCCGCGCCGGGGCGCCGTCGACCGCCGGGGCGTCGATGAACGGGCGGGGTCGAGAAGAGGGGCATGCCGGTTTCGGTCTGGGCGTCCGGCGGCGCCGTCCGTCGAGGGGGCTCCACCGCGGCTGGGGGCATGGACGCCGGCACCGGCGTGATACCGCTCGGGTCCTTGTCGTCGAACGACTCCTGTTGAGGGGCGCCGAAGGCTGCCCGTAAGGCGGCTTCCTCCGCGACGCTCATGGCTCGCTGACCGTGCTGCCTGTCCGAAGGCGGCTGCGGGCTGGTCAGCGATTCGGAGGGCGCGGCCAGATGCACGGGGTCGGCCGTGGCGGCCGACGGCATCGGCGCGGCTGAAGACGTCGGCCGAAGCGGCGAGGACGGCGCCTGAGCAGGCCATCGGTCCTCCGCCGACGCAGTGCCCGCGTCTGCCGTTGCGGCCATGCTCGCGGGTGTCGCGCCGTCCGTGGCCGGGTCGACGCCCAGGGGGGCCCCGGAGGTATCGATCGCCGCGGCCATTTCGTCCAAGCCCCCGCGCCCTTTCAGGCCGCGTGGGGGCGGCTCGACTGCGGGCGCAGGACGCGCGGTTCTGCGTCCGCCCCGAGGACGGCGGTGGGCGCTCGGAAGGGCGCGCGTGCGTTCGAAACAAATCGAGTTCTTGAACTTCGCCCAAGTCGAGCTCCGAGAGGTCTTCTTGGATCTTGCTGCCGATGACCCGGCCCTCGCGCTTGGCGTCGCCGAGCAGCTGCTGAATCCGGTTCGGCAGGGACTGCGTCACGCCGAGGAGCCGAAGAACGATGCGGTTATCGGCATCGTTGCGATACATGCCCTGATAGACCGCCGCGCCCTCGGTCTCTTTTTTGAGCGCGTCATGCATGAGTTCGAACGTCGATATCGACGTCTGGGCGAGAATGTCGGCAGGGGCTTCGAGGACGAGGCCGAGATATGAAAAGCGCGTGATGTCGAACCCGCCGGGCATCAGCGTGCTGTCTTCGATGCAGTCGCGAACGGTCGCGAGTACATCGTCCATGGTGAGCGCTCGGATTTCGGCCGTCGCGTAGTTGAGGATGCCGCCCGCGAGCAGGAGTTTTCGAAAGTCCTCGCCGTCGAAGGAGCGGATCGGCCGCACGTTATCGCGGGCGTTCAGTCGGTTAAACGCGTCGAGGGGCTCGATGACCTGACCGTTGATGCGGGCGTAGTAATCGGCGACCGATACATCGGCGTTCACCGACGCCAGCCGGCCGTTGTCGACAAAGATCCAGCCGAGCAGTCCCGAATCGACCGCCTCGTTCACCGAGCGCACCGCGTTGACCTTGGCGAGACCGCTTTCGGATTCGGACGGCAACGTCATGAGACCGACCAGCGGCAGGTCTTCCTCCTCAAGGATCTCCACGAGAGTGGCCATCGCCGAGCCTGTACCCCCGCCGAGTCCGGCACAAATCAAAACGGCGTCGGCGTCCTTACCGAGTTTTTGGGCCTGCGATCGAATCCGGTCGGCATGCGCGCGAATGCAGTCGCGGCCGTACGTGGGGTCCGCACCGGCCCCGTCGTAGCCGTCGAGCCCGATGTATAGCCGCCGCTCGGATCCGATGGCCGGAACGAGTCCGCCAGGCTCCAGGGCTGCAAGATCGGTCTGCGCCGTATTCAGCGCCAAGGCCCGGTAGCCCCGACGATTGAATTCGGCCGCGAGATTGCCGCCGGCCTGCCCCAGGCCGATCGCCGCGATGTCCAAAGCCCGTCCGTCTGGCCTCACCGAAGCGACGGTATGACACAGACGGCGTTGCCGCCGCCAGGCCTCTGTGCCAAACCCGGCCCCTATGGCGCGGCGGCCGATCACCCCGGATGGTTACGCGCGGCTCGAACGCGAGCTGCAGGACCTGTGGCACCAGGAGCGACCCAAGGTCGTGAATGAGGTCTCTGAAGCGGCCGCACTGGGCGATCGGTCCGAAAATGCGGAATACATCTACGGCAAAAAGCGGCTTCGCGAGATCGACCGGCGTATGAAGTTCCTCACAGAGCTGCTTAAGAAGCTCACGGTTATCGATCCGGTAAAGAACGCGAGCGATCGGGTCGATTTCGGCGCGACGGTCACGGTTGAAGACGAAGAGGGCCGGGTCCGCACCTACCACATTGTCGGCGAGGACGAGGTGAACGCCAAAAAAGGTCGGATCTCGATGCACTCGCCGGTGGGCAAGGCGCTGCTCAAGCACAAGGTCGGCGACGAAGTATTGGTTCAGCGACCGGCGGGCGAGCTCGAGATGATCGTCGTGAAGCTGAGCTATGCGCCGATCGAGACGACGGCCGACGGATCATGAAACCGTCAAGGACGGCGTGTCCGCGTCCCGATCATCCGCCGGCGAATACGAACACGCGGCGAACGCGCGTCGCGGGATGACCGCGTCGGGCCTTAGGCGCGCTCGGGTTGTCCCGTTGACTGCGCGCCCCGCAGGTTAATTCGGATCGGGGTCCTCATCGGCCGCCCGGGCTTTGGCCATGGCGTCCCGTAGTCCGGCATGCTCGCTCATGTGGGCGTCGAGCATGCGGCGGCGAATGTAGGCTCGGTCCGCGTCTTGGCCGCCAGGCGTATGCGCGCCCAACGGTCCGGTGGGGCGTTTCGGCGGCAGCATCGGTGGCGCCGTAGGGGCTGAAGTCCGGCCTAGAAAACGCCGAGCCCACTTCTGCAGGCCAGGGACCCGTTCGAATACGCTGTGTTCGAACAGCGCCAAGAGGCGTTCGCGGGCCTCTTCCATCCATTCTTCGAACCAGACCCGGGCGCGCTGCCCGCCGAAACTCGATTCGTCGTCGCCCACGCCGACGCCCCGCGCCACGCCGTCCGCGTCCCCGCGAATTCGGTGACTTATGGCTCGGGTGGCGCGGCGCGCGGCCCCGAGTCCTCGGTGCATTGCCTGATGAAACCAAGCGCGAACGGCCGTGATGCGCACGGGCGAAGTATGCCATAGTCCGACCCCGGAGGACTGATGCCGCAACCCTTGACCGCTCGCGTAACGCCGGACGGAGCGACGAGTTTCGACGCGACGATCACCAACCTGACGCCGTCGAGTCTGTTCCTGAGGGCCCCGTGCGATCTCCGGTTCAGGCAGTCGGTCACGATGGAGCTCGGGGCCTTGACGCTGTACGGCGAAGTCTCGTTCGTCTGTCACGAACCCCCAGGGGCCGTGGTGGTCTTTCGAGCCAGCGCCGAAGACCTGCACACGCTCGAAGACCACATGGACGAGACGCCGGTCGTCGAGGGCGGTGAGCCCTGGACCCCGCTGTCGGACGAGGACCCGACGAACCCGGCCGGAAAGGCCATGGCCTTCGATGGCTCAGCGGTGATTACTGCGCCCATCGACCGGCGGGTGCCTGCCGTTTCGACCGATGTCGATGCAAAACTCGCCACGGTCATCGCCCGGCCGTCAGACCGCGCGCCGACGCATGGCGCTGCGGCCTCCGATCCTAACGAGGTCCCGACCGTCGATGAGGGGGTCGACCTGGCGCTCTATGGCGAGACCTACGAAGCGACGATTCTAGAGGACGCGTCGAGCATTTCTCGACAGGTCAGTTTCGACACAGATCCCACTGAGAACCCGCTCGGACCTAAAGACGATGCCGACGATTGAGGTCCATTCGAGGTAAGGGCTGGGAGCAAGTGGTGGCATCGCTCGATACGAGGCGACTCGAGACGTTCATTTTGGCCCGGCTGTTGATCCGGCCGAAGACAGGTCTCGGTCTTCGCGACGTTCGGCGTCAGTTATGGCCTTTCGTTTCGCACATGTTGAGCAACGCCGACTGGCGTAAACGGCTGTCGGCGATCGTGGCCCAGCTTCGCGAGGCGAAGCTGGTCGATCCCAGGAATTTGAACCTCACCGACGCGGGCAAGGCGGAGATTCTTCTGCGGCTATCGCTGGTGAAGCCACCGACCCATGCGAACTGGCAGGCGTTCATGGCCGAGGCCGTCGTGCCCGCCGCAATGGGGCTCAATCCGGAGACCGCGAGACTCAACGACGCCGACGACCTCGTCGCGGCGCTTCTCGCTCGCGAGTTTCGGCTGCAGGTCAAAGGCAAGGCGACGTTGACCAAGGTCCTCAATGCGCTGGTCTGGAAGGCGATCGGGGTCGACTCAGACGAAAAGCTGAACGGGGGGGCGCTGCAGCGCGCGATCCTCCAGCAGCATTTGTCCGGGAGCCGGGTCAAGGAGCCCGAACGGCTCGCGCGAATGCTGGCGTCGAAGATCAGCGGTTCGCGGTCGGCCGGCGCGAATCCCGCCCGTCAGGCCATCCTGCGGGACTGGCTCAGCGGGGGAACGAAGCGAAAGCCGGAGGCCGACAAGCCGGCCGCGGCTGATTCGTTGACACGCGCTGAAACGATGAAGATCGAATCGTTTGCGGAAGCCGCCCTCCACGCGGCGCGCGATCCTGAGACGATTCGTTTTGGCGATCACAAAGCGTTCATCGATTCGGTCTTCGAACGGTACGTCCGCGGAAACGGGCAGCCGTCGATGGCGCTGGCGCAATTCAAGAAAAAACTGGTTGCTGCCCACCGAAAAGGACTGCTCACCCTTGCGCGTGCGGATCTGGTAGAAGCGATGGATCCCGAGAGAGTGGCCGCCTCCGAAACGCACTACCTCAACTCGACTTTTCACTTCGTGGAGGCTGACTGATGGAATCTGCCCAACCGACCCCACCCGACGCACTGGCGCTGCTCGTCCTGGACGGCCTGATGGACCTCGAACGGTCGGTCGACGGGGCGCTCGACCGGCACGGTCGAGACGCGATCCTTGGACCGCGATTCAGTACCTTCCTGGCCGGTGACCGCGCTCGCCACACCCCGGCGTTCATTCGTCTCGGTTTCTTGAAAGATGCGGTGACCGTCGTCTACGTCGCGGCGCAGGCCGACGGGGTCATTACGCCCAACGAAAAGGCGCTTATCGGCCCGCTCGTCGCGCGCATCGCTCGACGCATGGCCCGCCTGCTGCCGACCTACCGGCAGTTCGAAAAAGCGGATCCGAACGAGATCGAGAAGTTCTTCAGCCATCACCAGTCGGAACAGACTTTGTTCGGCGGCAAAGATCTCAGCACGTCGTGGGTCGGCTACGAGCTGTGCGACCGCCTCGCGGGCACCACCGGCGACGAGTCGGTGCGGTCGAACTACGAGCAGCTGATGCTCCGGGTGTTCGACGAGATCACCCGCATCGATGGACAGAACGAAAGCGTACAGCTGCGCCGCATGACCCTGCTGGCCGAGATTCGCGAGCGCGGGCGGTACCAGCGGGCCAATCGAGACGACCGAGTCGACGCCTTTCTCGCCGATAAGGGTCCCGAAGTCTTTCACGCCGTCGCGAACGCGCATGAGGTGCACACCCGCGACGAGGTCGACGTCGAGAGCATCCACGAAGATGCCCGCCGCGCGTTCTCGCGGACCCTCGACTCGACCGGTGACACGCAGTCCCACGGGCGCGTGCTGCTCGTGCTCGGCGACGGCGGCAGCGGCAAGACGCACCTGATGCGGACGTTCCGCGCGATGACCCACGAGAATGGTCGGGGCTACGCCGGCTACATGCAGATGTCGTCGTCGACCGACAACTACGCGCGGTACGTCCTGCGCAATCTGCTCGATAGCCTCGAACAGCCGTACGCCAAGGAGCTCAGCCCGGAAAGCGGCCTGATCCGCTTGTCGTCGGCGCTGGTCGAAAGCGGCGCCATTCCGCCCGATAAGCTCCAGTCTCTGCGGGAAGCGGACCTCGATCCGGAGGCGCTCGGCATGCTGGTCGCCGAGTCGGCTGACCGCTTTGTGGGTCGGCCGGGGCTGGAACACGTCGACGTCGACTTGCTGCGGGCGTTTTTGTATCTGCAGCGCTCCGATGCGGCGATCAAGCAACGGGTCCTGAAGTACCTGCGGTGCGAGGACATGAGCCCGTATGACCGCCGCATGCTGTTCGAGATCACGCCGCGTACCGATGGCGAAGATCCGCTGCGGGTCATTCAGGGCATCGGCCAGGTCATTCGTGCGACCCATGACGGCGCGCTGGTGCTGATGATCGACCAGCTCGAGGACGTCTTCGTGGTCGAAGACGCCGAAGATCGGTTCCGTCGGGCGCTGTTTGCGGTCCGGAATATCATCGAACACGTGCCCAACGTCCTCGTTGTGGTCGCATGCCTCGACGATTACTACTCGCAGATGAAACCGCTGGTCGCGCGGTCGCTGCTCGACCGACTCGAGCACGATCCGGCCCCGACGCGGTTGCGCGCGGCGCTCGAGCCGCACGAGATCGAGGCCCTGATACGGCAGCGGTTGAAGGTCCTGTTCGAGCGGCAAGACGTGCAGGTGCGCGAGACGGAGCCCCTGTTCCCGTTTACGCACGACGATGTCTCCCGGCTATCGCATCTGAGAACGCGCGACGTATTGAACTGGTGCCGCGGCTTTCAGGACATGTGCCGGGCGGCCGGCCGTCTCGTCGACAAGCCGGACAGCGTCACCGACAAGCCGGAAGTCGTCGAGGGCACCTCGGTGTCCATGGAGCAAGTCTGGAACGACTTCGTCACCGACTTCGATACGAGCACGCCGGACGACGAAGAGGCGCAAGCCGCCCTGCTTCGATACGCCGCCGAGTGTTTCCGACTGCCGGCCGAGCAGTCGGGTCGCATGGTGACGATCGACAAGGGCCTCTTGGTCGGCGTCTGCAACAAGCGGCCGCACGGGGGTGCGTTGGCCAAAGAGATCGACGAAGTCCTCGATCAGGCGCAGGGCCGCATCGCGGTCTTGGTGCGCTCGACGGAGTTTCCGTCGCGGCCCGGGTCGGCGATCTACGAAAAGCTGGGCGCAGTCGTCGCGGCCGGGGGGCGCCGCGCAGTGATGGAAGCGGCCGACTGGCGAGTGGTGCAGGCATTTCAGAGCTTCAGCGCGAGCCATCAGGCACGGCCCGGCTTTTACGCGTGGATCAAGGCGCGCCATCCGATCCGACGGGTCGAGACGCTGCGCACGATCTTCGAACTGCCCACGGCAGCGCAGGCCGACGAGCCCGAGCCGCCAGCGGCCGCGGAAGAGCCGTCGCCACCGCCGCCCGAACCGGCGATGCCCTGGGGCCCGACAACGCGGGCGGTGAGCGCGGCACGGGGCGCCGCTTCATCCAAGGTGCCGACGACGGCGCCGTATCCGCAGGAGCCCGACCCGCTGAAGATGACCGCGGGCGGCCTCGTGCTCGGCCGGACCCGGGCGCTCAGCTCGGAAGCGGTGACCATCGAACTGCACGACCTGAAGCGCCACGCGGCGTTTATGGGGTCGACGGGCAGCGGCAAAACGACCCTCGCGCTGAACCTGCTCGAGCAGCTCGCGATGCGCGGGATTCCGGTGCTGCTGCTCGACCGCAAGGGCGACCTCGCGACGTACGCGGACGACGGCTTTTGGCTCCATTCGGCGGGCTCGCCGACTGCGGATGCCCGCAAGGCCACCTTGCGGGAGCGGCTCGACGTTTCGGTGTTCACGCCGGGCGAGCCGGGCGGCCGGGCCCTGGCCCTGCCGATCATTCCGTCGGGCCTGCGCGACGCGCCCGCGCACGAGCGACCGAACATCGCGCGCCACGCGGCCGCGGCGCTCGGCGCGATGATGAACTACAAAAACTCGCAGCGCGATAAGACCTATCTCGCAATCCTCGGCCGGGCCATCCTGCTGATGGGCGAGATGAGCGATACGCCGGAGACCGTGGGCCTGAACGAGGTCATCGAGTTCATCGCGGACGAAGACCCGAATCTGGTGAACGCGGTCGGCCATCTCGACCCGCGGCACTTCCAGAAGCTGGTCGAGCACCTCGAGACGCTGCGGCTGCAGGCCGGCCCGCTGCTCGAGGCGCGCGAAGGCGAGCGACTCGACGCAGCCAAGCTGCTGGGCCTGACCGGCGAACGCGACGCGGGCGGCCGAACGCCGTTCACGATCGTCAGCACGAAGTTCCTGCCGGACAACGACGCGATCGAGTTTTGGGTCTCGCGCCTGCTCGTCGAGATCGTCCGGGCCGTGTCCCATCGCCCGTCGGACAGCCTGCAGTCGGTGCTGTTCCTCGACGAGGCCGACCTGTACCTGCCGGCGAACCGAAAGCCGGCCACCAAGGAGCCGATTCTCGACCTGCTCCGGCGCGGCCGGTCGGCGGGCCTCGGCGTCTTCTTGGCGAGCCAGAGCCCCGGCGACTTCGACTACAAGGCCCGCGACCAAGTGCGCACCTGGTTCGTGGGCCGGGTGGCCGAAAAGACGGCCGTCGACAAGATGAAGCCGCTGCTCAACGAAGCCCGCTCCAACGTCTCGGCCAAACTCGCGACCGCGGGCACCGGCGAGTTCTTCCAGCTCGCCGATGGCGACGTGACCCTGTTCGACGCCCAGCGCTCGGTCATGAACACCCGCCAAGTCTCCGACGCCGAAATCCGCGCTCTCGCCAGCCGCAGCAAAGACCGCTAGCCCCCGAGCGCGAACGTTGGGTGTCGCGCGCATCGCATGCGCGCGGCCCTTGGCAGTGCCGCCGGTCCCTGCAGGCGGGACGTGAGTGGATCAGTCGCGTTCGTTCAATCTGCCTGCGTAGGTCAAACACGTGGAATCTTTGGCCCACCGCCGTCCCCGCGGCGCCGTGGGTGCGGCGACGATGAGCCGGGCCCAGTGTCTCGATGACCCTTCGGCCTTCGACGCCGCTTTCACATTAACTATGGCTTGGGATGTCGGGTGCCGCGTTGTGAAGGTACCGCGACTACGGTGGCCGAGGTTGTCGCCTGCGACGAAGAGACCATTCGCAACTTCGAAGCCGAAGCGCGCCGAGAATGCACGGTCGTGTCATTGCTTGGCGATCGTCCGGCGCCCGCCAAACTCGCCAATCTCGCCAAACTCGCCAAACGCCAATCGCGGCAAAGACCGTTAGCTTCCCCGGCCCGCGGCATCGCGTTCACAGGTTTGCCGAACCGCATCAAGGACCGCTAGCGAGACAACATGTCCCTTCGGTTGGGGGCAACGGGTCGGCGCGCGTCAGCCAATTTGCATATTGCGGGCGGCACACAGTCGCCGAAGGTCCTTTCTACCGCGATACAGGCAGTTCTCCACCTTGCGGTTGCTCCATCCGAGCATTTGCGCCGCCTCGGCAATAGAATGCCCCTGGATGGCGACGAGAACGACCGCCGACCGACGATCGGCTTTGATTCGATCGATGCATTCCATCAGCACTTCCCGCATAGACTGCCGATAGGCCAAATACTCTGGATTCGCGGTCCATTCGACGGCTGCTAATTCTGTAGCATCGACGCCGGCTTCTTCTTTGGAAAGTTCTGTAGGCCGCCGCGACTGTCGGCGCATTCGATCGACGATGACGGACCGAGCTAAGCAATACACATACGCCTTCGTCCAAGCGATGCCGTCGCCGCGGCGGCGAGAGGTTTCAAGCGCACGTACCATAGCGACCTGCTCGAGGTCCTCAACCTCCTGCCGCAAATAGCGAGGGCATAGGCGCTGAATCGCGCGACGGAGTACCGACAGCACATTCAGAGAGAGTGGCGAAGGCGTCATGGTGCGCCCTCCGCGCCAACCAGTGCTGTACTAAAGGGCAAGTGGTGCCCGCCCAGCAAAAGGTTCATTTCGAGTATTAGATTCGTTGCGCATGGCATGACTCAGCGATGCTCCTCATCGTCCGCGGTCGCCCTTCGCGTGCTTAACGCATAGTGCAAGGTGCAGCGGATGTTATCCGTTCGTTGTTGAACGCTGACGGACGCCCTTTACGACCACCGAACTAAGCCCGCCGCCGTCCGTGTCGTTCATTGGAGTCGAGGCAAGCGGCCGTGGTTTCCAAACCGACGCTCCCAAGAATTTCGTAAATGTCGTAAAGCCGGTTAGTTAGACGGTCCCTTGAGTTCGCGTGCCTGACATCCGGTGGCCTCGATCTATGGTTCAATGCCCGGCAGTGAATTTTGAATTTTTGTCTTTTGGAAGAAATCAAAAGCTGCCCCGATCAATGATCGTGGTGCGTTGCTGCGAGGGGAAAAGGCGCTTCTGTGCGAACGCGTTCCTGACGATCGTGTGCCTGATAGTGTTGTCATGCGATCAGTCTTCGCGAAGACGGGGTCAAACGGATATTCTCGGCTACTCAACGATCGTCCATGCTGATGCCGGCGGTGAGAATAGCTATACGTTTGGTCGGCGCCACCTTCCGTATATTCGCATACAAGAAGAGCGGCTTACCGATTGGAAAGTCCGCTGGGGCAGCGACCCGCTACCCATTGAAGTAGACCGCCAAGCTGGCTTTACCTTTGTCCGAGTTCAATCGGTTCCGCCGACATTCCTACCCGCAGGCCGATTAGTTCTGGAAGGGCCCGGCCAGGTCGTAAGGAGTTGGGCCGCTCGATGGCGAACCGCGCCTCAGTGGAAGTCGCTTCGAAAGACAAGCGGCGATAGGGACACACTACGGCCATTACTGGACCGGGCCAAAACTTCGACCGACGCGTGGACGCGGGCATGGGCCAATTTCGAACTCGGCGGCTTGTTCCTGTCGGCAGACGAGTCTGGTGTGAGGCCCGGCGTCGACGACGCCATTTTTGTGGGGGGGCTGCGGAAGGTCGGTGAACGCCGCGGTGACGCGCCCGGGTTATTCGGGCGCCCATTGGCACCCTCCAAGGGGCGCTTGGCGTCAGTAACAGTGGCAACGTGAGCTTTGTTGCCGCGCTGGCTTCGGTCGGGATCGGCGTTCGCGAAGATAATAACCGCGCCGTCTTCACCAACAGCAATGTCGTCGCCCGCAAGGGAACGAAGTCCCGGGGACCGACGGCGACGCGTTTCGCGGCCACTTTGCCAATACGTCGATCAGGTCGGCGGATGAGGTCGCATTCTTCGACGAGACGGTCACGGCCGATGGCATCAAGAAGGTCATCGTCGGCCCGCAGAGTGCGGTGGTGCGACAAGGAGAAGAGCTCGCGGGCATCGGCGTGGTGACCGAGGTGGATCTGACGATGAGCATCAATGCCCGCCGTCAGATTGCTTTCACGGCTTCCATCGACCGAGACAGTCACCTGCTGGTGGCCGATGCCGGCGGGCTGGTCACGGTTGTTCTGCGCAAAGGCGACCGCTTGGACCTCGGCGATGGGGCCACGGCAGAGGTGAGTACGATTCGGCTCGGTACGAGTGGTCTGAACGACGCCGGACAGCTGGCCATTGGGGTGAACTTCCGTAACGGAGACCGCGCCGTCGTTCGGGTCACGCTTTAGAATAGAAGCGCGCGGCGCGAATCGACCGCGTTTGCCTCGAACTCGGTGGGGATACGGCTACGCCGCTTCACCGAGTTCGAGGTGGTCGCCCGGCGGGCGCGACTTGTCTTCCGGTGCTGCCCGCCACCGTGTAGCCTTCCCACCGTGTTTGAGCGTCTTCCTTTCAATGCCCGGACGCATTCGCGTTGGGTTCCGAGGGCTTGCGCGCGCGCTCGCTGAGGACGGCGATCTGCGCGATTGTTGCATATCCTATTCATCGCGACGTGGGCCAAGTGGTTCGCCCTCGGGGCGGCGCTGGCCGTTCTGGGTGTGGCGACCTGGCGGCGTGCCCGTTGGCTTGCTTTACTCTTCTTCGTGCCGCCGCCGGCGGCGTTCGTCACGGTCGCGCTTGGCAGTCCGGGCGTCCTTGGCGAAGCGATGGGGTTCGCAGTCTTGGCCGCTTACCACGGCGCTGCTTTCTTGGCCGGGCGGCGCGCCGTCCGCCCAGACTCGGCTTCGTCGGCGAGCGCGTAACACGGGCGTTGCCGTCGCCAGCGCAGCGGAGGGCGAAACGCCCGCTTTGCAGACGTCAGCACGAACAAGAAATGCGCATGTTGTGGTTATGCGTGCGGCCGTTGGAGACGAAGACCGATATCATCTCCGTAGATTTATTCGCCGTAAAATCCGAGTCTATTCCGAAATTGTCTCATTGGTGCAAGAATAAGGAAATAGAGATGGATTCCTCGATAAAATAGCGCGGATATTCGTTGAGAACTATTTATTAGAGATCAAGGTTACACGCAGGATTGTGATCGTCCTCGCGCGTCTTTATACGTTCTGAGGTCGCTCGCGATGAGCGATTCATCATTCGGAATACATCCAAGGGAACAAGAATGCTCAAGAACATCAAAAATGTGATTCGTTTCTTCGCTATCTGCGCCTTCGCCGCGGCGGCCGCGTTCGCTGTACAGGTCAACACCGGTACTGACGACGCAGCCTCGGCCAGGGTCAAAACAATGATCATCGACGCGATCAGCACGAAAGCGGCACCGAATATGGCACTGACCGAGCCGTCGTCGGAAGGTTTTTCGCCGTGTAATCAGGGCGCGTACTGCACGAGTCGACGCGATCCGGCCTGCGGCTTCGAGGGGTTCTGCAACCTCAGCAGCAATTGCTGCATGTGCTACTAGATAGATTCATTTGAGTGGTGCATCTTCCGATGCGCCCACTTATCTCGGCAATCGCCTCGAACCATCCAATACAACTCAGGCTATCGGCAGCGTCGGAAGGCGGTGCCGAAAGGCTGACGGCAGCGCTGATTGCCAGGACAATCGTTGTCCGTGGTGCAGGTCAGCACGCAGCGGTCCGGTGCAAACGCGAGGCGCGCGCAGCGTTCCGGCGCGACGCAGAGGTCGTCGCCACACCATTCGCTGTTGGGTTGCAGGCACGGGTGGGGATCGCGTTGCGCGCCGCAGCCCCAGGTTCCCGCGCAAAGGCCGCGGAAGCGGTTGTTTTCGCAAGCGAAGCGGAGGAACAAGCGGCACCGGCTGTAGCAGGTCTCCCCTTCAAACGCCGCGGACTGGACGGGATTCGCGGCCATCATGGCCGTGAGAATCGGCTGCAGTTGCTGACCGACGGACATCTGGTATTGCTCGAGCTCTTGCTGTTCGGGCGGGGTGAGGTTGAGATTTTCGATGATTTCGACTTGGGCGTCGAGCTGTTCGATGAGCGGTTCGAACTCGGCGTTTCCGCTCGCGTGGTAGTCGCGAATGGTCTGAGCCGCGTCGTCGACCAGTGCGCGTCCTGTGGCGAGGGGGGAGGCACCTTGCGTTGCCTGCGCGATGTCGTTCGTCTCGGCATCGGTTTCTGTGTCGCCGCACGCGGCGAGCGTGGTGGCGAGGCCAACAAGGGCCATGATCCTCATTGAATTAAGAAATTTCACGGGTGGGGTCCTCTCATGCGAACGCCATTTCGGCGTGGCCCCCCTGGTTTATGTGTGTGATTGCCCAAGCCTGACGCGTTGCCCGGTCGCGAATCGACAATGCGTCAGGGACTGAGGATGCCGGCGCGCTTGAGATGAATCGCGGGGTCGAGCTGGCTTGGCGTTAACTGCGAGACGGTCTTGGACGGGTCTTGGCTCGCTTCCTCGGGCGCGTGCCTGAACTCGTACACGAGCGCGTCAATGGCGTAATCGTCGGTGAACGACATTTCCGCGACGCAGCCGAGCAGTCGGGTGCCACCGGTGGCGAGCCACTTGCGGGCGACATCTTCGTTCACCGCGGGACCGGTGGCCTTTACCGGTGCCTTCGATACGGTGAACACGAGCACTCGGTAGTAGCCGACCGGCGCGACGAAGAGGCTCTTCAGGAAGTCCACGACGCTGAACTGGTCCGGCGCACTCGCAGGCAGGAATCGTTCCTCAGGCGGGTAGGGCGACCCGTCGCTGCGGATCCGCTCCATGCGGGTGACCAGCGCGAAGCCGATCGTCTGGCCTTCGGCGCGCAAACGAAAGTACGAGCGCTCCGAATAGCCCGCCGCGACGAGGAGGGCATCCAGCTCGTTGGCCGCAGTCTTGAGGCGCGCTTTGGGCGCTGCCGCAGATTTGGCAAGCATGCCTCGGGGCAGTGCCATTCGCGCCGAGGGGCTGGGCACTGGCCACGGAAAGTCGGGTAGGACGCCTACCTTGCATCGACTCGATGACTTGCTGCCGCGGACGCTGTCTCTCGGCCCTTTTCGCGGCCGCCGGCGGGGGCTCGACGGCGCCATGCTCTCAGCTTCGCCGTCGACGGTCCGGCCGGGACTCGTTTCGGTCTTCGCAGGCGATGCCACGGTGGGGTCGGGGGCAGGCGGGGGGTCGGCGGTGGGACCTTGCTGCATCGAGCAAGCCGCGAGCGTGATCGCGGCGAAGACGGCCCATCGGGCCAAAGAGAAGATAAGTCGGGCACGCGGATGAACCACGGCGGTACTCTGCCATGGGAATCATTCCCCGCCCACGATCGAAGCGGCGTCCACCGTTCGGTCCTTGTCGATAAGCGCGCTGCGCTTCATCTAGGCCCAAGGCTGAATGGCTACGGGGCTTCCTGAACACTTGACTACCCCAACGCGCCCTCAAGAGCTTGTCGTGGGCGGTCAGGGCTTGGGGGGTGGCGGCGGCGCGGCATGCACCGCCGACGGATCGCGGATGGCTACTGCTGCTCGTACGGATTACACGGCAGGCCAGCGCCTTGGGCGCCTTCTTGAGCGTCGACGAAGACAGCGGTCGTGCGGGCCGGCACCGAGAAGGTGGCGGTCGCTTCGTCGAAGGACGCGGTCTGCACCACCGCGTCGGCGGAGCCGGCGAGGGCCGGGTGCAGCGCGAAGCCGGACGCGCCCTCGATGGTCACCGTCTGCGCCTCGTCGTTTGCATTAAAGATCGCCAAGACGGCGTCGTACGTCGGGTCGATATCGCTGACCGGGTTCGGACAGTTGCTGCCGTCCGTGATGCCCATGGCGATCAGGCCTGGAACCTGCTCGGCGCCGCCCGCAAAGAACGTCAGCCGTCGCTGAACGTCGGCCTCCGTTCGCAGGCGGAACAGCACGCTGCTGCGCCGGACCGCGAGGAGCTCGCGCATGTGCTGCGACACGGCGTTGATGTCGTCCGCGCTCGGGCGGATGACGCTGCTTTCGAGGACCACGGTTTGGTACGGCCAGTTGTTTCGGTTGTCGCCGACCTGCGGCAGGCCGCGGGCGAAGTTGCTCGTCATGCCCGTCCAGTCGATGGTGTTGTGCCAATCACCCGAGTTGTAGCTGTTTCGGTCCATCGACTTCGACCGCAGCAAGTCCATCCCGGCGTGAAAGAACGGCACGCCTTGCGATAGCGCCACCACACTGATGCCCATGTTCTGCACCCGCGCTCGGTCGGCCATCGAAAGGTCGAGCGGGTTCTTGTAGTTGCTGATGTCGAACAGCGTCTCGTTGTCGTGCTTTTCTACGTATGTCACGACTTCTTCCGGATCGCTCGTGTAGCCCGCGGGCGCGCCGCCGTACGGAATCGTTTCGCCGGTGCGCACAAAGCCGGTGCGATCCAAGAAACGGTACCGGCGCAAGGCGCCCGCCAGGCCGACACGCATCGCGTCCCCGAGCTGCGCGGCGTCCGTTTCGTCCGCGGCCGGATTGCGGCTGGCCACGCCTTCTTCGAAGGCCTTGGGATCGTTGGGCGCATACGCGAGACCATTGAGCCATCCCTGCTCGGTGACGTGCGCAATGCCGCTGTCAAAAGGCCCACCGCCCCGAGCGGCGTCGCGCAGTCGGTCCGAGAACGTCCCGATGCCGGTGTTATCGAGCGTCAGCTGAGTTGCGTTAACGCCGCGACTGGCACCCTGTCCGCCCGGGTTCCAGCCTTCGCCATAGACGTAGACCTCGGTGCCATCGATGCCGTCGACAGCCGGCGTGAGCGAATCGAGGGCCGCGCGGAGGGCGACCATATGCGACTTGAGGTGGTAGCCCATGAGGTCGAATCGAAACGCATCGAGCTTGTACGCCTTCGCCCAAAAAACGACGGAGTCGATCATAAGCTTCTCCATCATGCGGTTCTCGGTCGCCGTGTCTTCGCAGCACGTTTCCTTGACAACAAATCCGGTCACCGCATCGAGGCGGTGGTAGTACCACGGGACAACCTTATCGAGGACCGAACGCGGGCCCGTGCCGGACGCATTCGTATGGTTGTAGACGACATCGAGCGCGCTTCGAAGACCGACGTCGGCCAGTGACTGAACCATCTGCCGGAACTCGAGGACGCGCTGCGCACCCATCGGTTCGGTCGAATAGCTGCCTTCGGGCGCCGAATAGTGGAACGGATCGTAGCCCCAGTTGAAGCCATCGAGGTCACGCATATAGCCGATGATCTCTTGCGGAGCCTCGGCGGCGGGGCCGTAGGAAGCGAGAACGTCGCGAATGGTCGTCGTCCCGTGCTCGTCGCAGAGCGCCTGAGGCACGGTCGCGAGCATGCACAACCGGTCGAAGCCGTCCGAAATTTCAACGCGGTTTGTCGGATCTTCGTCGATGGTGGCGATATCAAACGCGGGCAGCAAGTGGATGTGCGTCAGGCCCGCGTTGCCTAACTCAATGAGGTGGTTCATACCCGCCGATAATTGCCGGCCGGCAGTCCCGTTATACTGAAACGCCGTAAACTTACCTCTGTCAGTCTCGCCTACCGTGCTGTCGCCGATGCTGAAGTCGCGAACGTGAAGTTCGTAGATCGAGATGTCTTCAGGGGCATCAAGCTGCGGCTTTTGAAGCGAATCCCAGCCGGCGGGCTTCGTGGCCGGGTCGGTCATTACGTCGATGATCTGCGTATGTGTCGAGTTCGTCGACAGGCTCGTGGAGTACGGGTCCGTGACGGAGAAAGTCTCAACGTTTCGCGTTGTCGGATGATAAACGGTGACTTCATAACGGTAGTAGCCGCCGGTCCATGCCGCGTCGAGGTCGCGCGACCAAACGCCCGTACTGTCGTCGCGAGTCATGTCGACGGTCGTTGTCTCGGCCAAACTGGCGTCGAAGATCTGTAGGCGAACATTCTGCGCGGTCGGCGCCCACACGCGGACCGCAGCGGTGGCGCTTGAAAAGTCGAGTCCGAGGGGCCCGTCATACGAATAGAGCGCATCGAGCGCGCCGGGCGTCTGAACCTGCGTGGCCTCCACCACGGCGCCATTGACGTCATAGGCGAGTGCGACGATCTGTCCGCGGAGTGCGGTCGGCACATCGGCAATCTTCGTTGCGTCGAGAACGAACGCCCGAAAATCACGTAGGTGCGGCTTCTGCGTTTGCACTTCATCGGACAACGTCTCGATTTCGGTAAGCGCGATGACTTCTCCGCCGGTGACCTCGGTTCCGCTGAGGGCGATGTCCGCCGAGGCCGAGTAACGTAGCTCGAATGTCTCCGCGTCGTCGGCGCGAACGTTCCAAGCGATCGTTCCCGTCGCCACGAGGTGCGCGCGCGCGTCCGTGATTGTTGTTTGGCCGGCGCCGAGGATGCAACCAGACCTGCGTTCCGGGCAGGTATAGACGCCGTCGTCTTGCGTCTCGATAAAGAACTGGTTGCCGTCTTCGTCGGTCGATAGGCCTCGGTCCACGGCCGGATCCTTTGAGGCATCGTCGCCGGCTTGCATGATGAAGCAGAAGTCGCCGAAGGGGCACGAGTCTTGGCTCGTGCCGGCCAAGTCGATGACGTAGTAGGCGCCGAGTTCTGGGTCGATACCGGTCGCCATGACGCGATCCGGCCATGAAAAGAGAGGCGCGGCCGTTCCCCAGGTGTACACGCCGTATTCGCCGTACATCCCGTCGTCGCGCAGGTAGTACATGACCAGCTGGTCGGCAGTCGGGATAACCGGCGGCGGTGTTAACCGACCCGTCCGTGCATTTTGCCAATGCCAAACGCCGTTGTCGGCAACCATCGACAGGTCAACTGCAATGGGTGTGTTGGGCTCGACGGCGGAGCCATCGGTCAGTTGGTACGTGAAGGACTGCGCACCTTCTGCAAGGGGGATTTCGAAGACGGCGCCGAATTCATCGATGCGCGCAACGGAGACCGACGCCTCGTCGACGTCGCCGGTCAAAGATACCGTCCAGCCGGCGTAGGTCTGTTCGGTGAGCGGTCCCGCGCGATGGTAGTGGAGCCCGAAGGGTTCAGGACTCGCCGGTCCCGGATCAGGATCGCTGTTGTCACTGCACGCTGTCGCCGCTGCGAATCCAACGATCACGAAAAGCGGTATTGAGAATCGGACCATTCACGCCAGCATGCGTGACCTAACCTACTGCAGTAAAGATTAGGGTAAGCTAATAGGCTTAACTTCTAAAGGTAACCTTAACTTGTTGACCGTAAAAGCTAGGTTCATGAACACGCTTGCTTTTATCTTGCTCGGGGGTAGGCTCTCCGAATGACGTTCCGAACCGACCGGCTCGGTGTGCGCTACGCCCCGATGACGCTCGCGGCGGCTGCAAGCGCTTTCATAGCATGTGGTAGCGATGACAGTACAGACCCCATGCCCGACGGCACTGTCGGGATCAATGTTGCCTCCGTATTCCCGGCGGGGACCGAGGTTCGGGATGCGTACACAGGCGTCACCGCGACAGTGGACGACGATGGCAATGCGTTCTTCGTTCCTGGCCCGGAGTCGGTCGTCCTCATCGAGCGCGCTGCAGACGCGCAGTCGACGCCGGCCTTCACTTGGGACAACGCGACCGTCTACTTCCTGATGACCGACAGATTTGAGAACGGCGACACGACCAACGACGTCGGCTACCCCGGACGCGAGAGCTCGGATACCGGCCGGATTGGGTCCTGGTATGGGGGGGACTTCGTCGGTCTCACCTCTCGGCTCGACCATCTCGTCGACCTCGGCGTGGACGCAATTTGGCTATCGTTCCCCGTCGAGCAGGTGCACGGTTGGGTCGGCGGCGGTAACGGCGACTTTCAGCACTTCGCCTACCACGGGTACTGGCCGCTCGACTTCACGCGGATCGATGCGAATTACGGGACCGAGGCCGAGCTCGAGGCCTTGGTCAATGCTGCCCACAGTCGGGGGTTGCGCGTGATCTTCGACGTTGTCCTGAACCACGCCGGATACGCGACGATGCAGGACTTGTCGGACTATCTGCCCGATGTGCTCGACGAGCAGTGGGTCGGTTGGACACCCGGCGCGAGTGGAAGCTGGCACGATTTCAATGATCTCTTCATCAACTTTGGCAGCGCACAGTGGCAGCAGTGGTGGGGGGCGGACTTCATCCGATCGGCGACCTTCAGTAATCACATTGTTCCCGGCATGGACGACCGCACTCGAGAGCTCGATTTCTTGCCGGACTTTCGGACAGAGAATACGTCGATCGTCGACGCGCCACCGTTTTTCGCCAACAAATCGGACACCGGGGTCGAGACCATCGCGGACTTCACGGTGCGTGAGTACCTCGTGAAGTGGGTTACCGATTGGGTCGCTCGCTTTGGCGTGGACGGCTTTCGTGTCGATACCGCGAAGCACGTCGAATTCGAAACGTGGTCTTTGCTCAAGTCTGAAGCAACCCGCAAGCTTGCTGAATGGAAGGCGACCAACCCGACGTTGGCCCTTGACGACACGCCGTTTTGGATGACCGGCGAGGTCTTTCCGCACGGTGTCGTCCGGGACGAGTACTTCGATAACGGATTCGACTCGCTCATTAACTTCGACTTTCAGCGGGTTGCCGCGAACGTCGCGACGTCGCCCAACGACCTCGACATGCTGTACTCAACGTATGCATCGACCATTAATAGCGACGCCACGTTTAACGTGCTGACTTACATTTCGTCCCACGATACCGCGCTGCTCATCGAGCGGATCGACGGCGACACCGAGGTCCTGCGAGACGTCGCGACCGCGTTCATGATGCTCCCGGGCGCCGTTCAGATATTCTACGGTGACGAGACGGCGCGGCGTGCTTGGGGTGATGGAATCAGCGATGACCAGCAGGGCACCCGAGCGCCGATGAACTGGGATTCGATCGACGCCGAGGTGCTGGCGCACTGGCAAAAGCTAGGGCAGTTCCGCAAGCGTCATCCTGCGATTGGCGCCGGCATGCACTCGATGATTTCGGTGGACGATCAGTACGTGTTTAGTCGACAGCTCGGCGACGACGCCGTGGTCGTCGCTGTCTTGGGCGAAAGTAGCGATATGTAGTCGTTCGTCCGAATACACCCCCACGAATTGATGGCTATGCCCCGGATCGCGATTACGCAGGTGCAGCAAGAAAGCTTGCGCAGACAGGCTCGACCGAAAGTCAGAAATTGTCTATTCAGGGGCGCAACTCAGGCGCGCATCCACGCGTCTCGATGAAAGAAACACGCCGTGAATACCTTCAAGACGCTCTTCGTTCTCACTCTCTCTGCTAGCGCAGTCGGCTGCGCTACGGGCAAAGCCGGAGGTGGAGGTTCCGGCGAAATCGTGCTGTCCGACCCATCCGGAGATGACAACGGCCCCGGCAACTACGTTTATCCGACCGACAAGGTCTACAAGGCGGGCGCGTTCGACCTGCGCCGCCTTCGCGTTTCGCCCTCCGGCGATAAAGTTGAATTCGAGCTCTCCGTCGGCTCACCCATCGAAGATCCCTGGGACTCGAAGGCGTGGGGCGGCAATGGCTTTTCGGTGCAGATGGCGTTCATTCACATCGATATGGACCACACCGAGGGTTCGGGCGAGCTGGCGGGCCTGCCCGGCACCAACGTTCGCTTTAATCCAGCTGAAGCCTGGGACCGGGTCGTAGTCATCAGCCCGCAGGGCCCGACTCGCGTGAATAGTGAAGTCGACCAAAAGGCGCCGGAGCGTAAGGCCAAGATCGTCGTTCCGAAGATTACCCGCGCGGTCGGAAAGAAGCTTATCGCGATCGTCGACGTGGCTGACCTCGGCGGTATGCCCTCCGCGAAGTGGGGCTACCAAGTGCTGATGCAGTCGAACGAAGGCTTTCCGGCCCGTACCGACTTGCTGACCCGCAAGGTCAATGAGTACGAAGGTCAGCATCGCTTCGGTGGCGGCACCGACTACGACAACGATCCACACGTCATGGACATCTTCGCCGGCGAAGCGAAGGGCGCTGCGAGCGAAAAGAAGGCGCAGCACGACATCCTCAGCAAGTACAACCGCGAGAACACCGAACCGAAGGCCGAAGACCTCGCCGTCGTCCCGATGATCTACCCGGAAAGCTGATCTCAGGACTTCGGGAGGGACCAACATGCTCAGTCGCACGCGCTCAATCGCGGTTCTCGTCGCGATAGCGGTGTTGTCGACGGCTCGCCCCGCCGTCGCCGATATCGCCAACTTCGATCTCAACGGGAAGATCTACACGAAGTGGCTCTACAAAAACGACGACAGCCGTGGCTGTCTGTCACTCTCGAACCCCTTTTGGCCGGACAACATCGGCGGTAGCAACGGCGTTTGTACCGAGTTCGAGCTCAATATTCAGGGGCGCGTCAGCCGATACGTCACCGCCGGCGTCCGTATCAAGAGCCGTTTCGGCGCACTGTGGCAGGGCTGGTGGGAAAATGGCGATACACGCTGGGACTTCCCGAACGACGCGTTGTTCTACGAGAACACGTCCGGCGAGGCGCTCGGCATGAACCACGCGCAGTACATGAAACTGCGCGGCGCGTTTATCCGGGCGGCTTTGCCGATACCCACGGTGAATTGGGTGCACATTGGTGCGTCTGACTTCGGAATGTTCAACGAGTGGACGATCGGCAAGATCCGCTACATCGATAGGGACAACGGTAACGGTGTCTTTTTCGAAGGCGATATCGCCGACGTCGTTCGCTATCACGCCGGCGCCATTGCGCTTCCGAAGCTGTTCGTAGGGCCGCGATGGACAACCGGTCTTCGTAACGCTGAGCCGCTGGCGGGTTTCTGGGGCGCTGACTGGGGGTACGCGCTGAAGCTCGAAGCCGACCCCATTGAGAACCTTACGGTTCGCGCGATCGGGTCGTACATTCACGATTGGGAAGCAGACCGCTTCGACCCTGACCAGACGGGGCCTTCTGACGCATCGCGTGGTACCGACAGAGCGATCGAATGGGCAGAGCGCTTTCGCGCCATCAATGCGACGCTCGACGCCACGTATTCGCCGCCGGTCTTCGATAACTTAGTCGTTTCCGGACTCTTTGCGTTCTCTTCGAATCGCGCTGATCTCGATTACGCCACGAATTCGGTGGAAAACGACCAGGGGTTCTCGCCGGTGATCTTCCTCTTCGACGAGGATGAGGACGGTAATCGGACGTCACGCGCGGCGAACGACTTTGCGGGCGTCGCCCGCATCGAGCTGTTCGACCCATTCGATATCGGACTGTCGTTCAAAGCCGAGTACTTCAACATCGGCTCGGAGTTCAACGCACACTTCGGTTCCCGTCGTGAAGCGGACGTTTTGCTAACCGACGGCCTGATTACGACCGGCTTTATCTCTGGCGGACAGCTCCCGACGCTCAACTTGGCGAACGAGTTCGTCGACTTCGATGAACCTTGGTACGAGTCGATCATCGGCTGGCACGGCGGAACGTTCCTCGCCGAGCTCGCGCTCGGTGGCCTGAATACTAGCGCTGAGTATACCCTAATTACTTATAACACCAACATGCAGGACCGGGACGTGGACCGTCAGTATCCCGACTTCTTGTATACGGACGGCTTCACCGACGTTCAGGCGTTCACGGCAGACTTCGACTACCCCAACGTGTTCGACCGAGGCCGCGACCCACGCAGCGTGTACAAGGACTTTCAGGACCGCGTGACGCACTTGGTTGTATGGAACGGTGAGTACCTGGTGCCTTTCCTGACCGGCATGGTTTTGCGCGGCAAGTTTAAGTGGATCTACGATCAGGACAACCGTAACTTCGAGCGCGACGACGACAACTATCGTGGGAATATGTTTCTCGGATTCGGTCAAATCAACTACCAGTGGACGGACGAGCTGAAGACGGGCGTAGCGTACGAGTATCAGTACTGGGATGAGGAGAAGCGGTCCGGTTCGCAAGAAGATGGATACTTCGACTATCAGACAACGAAGCACACCGGACGTTTCACCATGGGCTACAACTTTGGCGGCTTGTCTTTCAACTACTTGCTAGAGTACTTCCATAAGGACCAGGAACGGGACCGACCGGGTACGCCTGACCAGGCCTGGCGCGTGTGGCGCTCGAAGGCGACGGTCGAAGTAGGCTTTTGATGGTGAAGAGCATGAGTTCTCTACGTCGACAATTTCACTTGCATTCGACCGTCGTCGGTCGCCAATCGACCATCGTCGGTAAGACGTCCGTGCTGCTTATGGCGGCCGTCGGCTGGACGGGTTGCGGGCTAGAAGGACTCGTGTCCAACGGTTCCGGCGACGACTTTTCGCGTCCGGTCATCTCCCTGTCGGGTGGGGTGGAGTTCAATCTTTTGCCCTCCGGTGACGAGATGGAGGCGGCACCGACGCTCGCGTTCACGGACTCGACGGGTGAAGTCGTTGAGCCCGTCGCGGACGACCTGTTCGAAGACCGCTATCGGATCGACCTTCCGGTGGGCGTGTATTCCGTCGGCCGTTTAGTGGCGGAACGTAACCAGGTGAAGCTGGCGCGGTATTTCGGAGATGTGGGTGACGAGTTCGATACGGTCGAAGTGACCGCGGCGGATGTCGATATCGACTCGACGGCGATCGCCATGATCATCGACACGTATCTATCGGCCTTCGATACGAACCTGCAGGTGCTGTCGGGAGAGAACGTGCAGGCGACGATCGAGCGGCTTCAAGCCGGATTCGCGAGCGATACGCCGGCTCGGCGGGTTCGCGATCGCATTGCCGAGTTCTACGCCCTCGCAGACCCTGACGTGGAGCGTGATATTTTCAGGGCGCCAGATTTCGGACTCGAATCGGCGCCGGATCCGAACGACCCGAGCGCGGTCGTGCAGCTGCCGGTCGCCAATGAAAGCACCATCAATGTTGTTTGGCTTACCCGGTCCGGCCCGTCAGGTCTGGACGTGGCGACCACAACGACTGCGTTTGACCAGGACCTTGCCTTGGCGGCCTTTGATAGCCAGCTGGAAGGCTGCTCCGACCCAGACAACATCAAGATTGTCTTCGAGGTGAACTTCAACCAAGGGCAGCTGGACCAAAACTGCTCGGCGATCGTTCGCGACAAATGGCTGCGCGGCGTCGGTGACGCGGGCAAGCGGATGTTCTTTGTCGGCGGCGTACATGAAGACTCGGTTGAACCTACGGATCAAGCCGTTCGAGCCGAGCTCAACGCTCAGCTTGGCAACCGCGGCAGCTGGACGCCGAACTCAGTGCCGATGTTCGACGACGGAACCAACGGCGACGCGTCAGCCGGCGACAATATCTGGACGGTCACCTTCACGGTCCCGCGCGGTACGCGCATGGGCTACAAGTTTACTTGGGGCTTCCAAGGAGACTCATGGACGGGCACCGAAGAATGGCCGGGCAACCAGCGGGTCGTGGAAGCGATCGATGTCAACGGCGATAACTTCGTCCGCCGCCGCGACAACTTTGGCGACGAGTCGACCAATAAGGACCAAATCAACCTGTACGCCAACGGCAGTGGCGCGGTCACGTGGAACACGGACGCGAACGAGGATGGTTTCCTCGATGCGCGAGAGCTCCCGCTCGACCAAGACAACGACTGCGCGTTTGAAGACTTTGTGACTCCCTCGTCGGTGGCTCCCGCCACCATCGAGTGCGAAGAGGGCATGTAGCCCCAATTTGAGCGCTGGCAGGATGACCAGCAGCACTAACTCCAAGAGAGGAAATATCATGTTTCGGAAGCACGGAATCTGGGCGCTCGGAGCCGTTCTCGCGTTTGGCGTCGCTGCCGCTTGTGGCGATGACGACGACGGCGATACGAACCCGACGAACAACAACAACACGACGAACAACAACAACACGACGACCAACAACAATAACAACAACACGACGACGTCGGCCTGCGATACAGCGGGGACGCCGTTCGACGCGGCCAGCGCAACCGTCTGCTCGGGCTTTGCGGCGATCAACTTCCGCATCGACGACAGTGCGAACAACTTCTTCGAAGCGAGCGACTTTCTCGCGTGGAAGGGTGAGTTCGGCTACGATCCAGCGACCCGCATCATGCAGGTGCCCAATGCGTGGACCGCGCCGTTCCCCCTCGTGTTTGACGATGGTCCTTGGAACGAAGGCGGCCATGAGCCCGCCGGTGCGACCGCGGACGATGGCATCTGGGGCATTACGGGCTTCTTCGACCTGAGCACCTTGACTTCGGCCGACCAGACCTTTGGCTACGGCGCGATTCGCGGCTCGAACGATGCCGGCGACGACGGTCAGTGGATCTGGAACCGGTTCCGCGCGAACAACGGTTCGTTCACCGTCGGCACCGCCGACGATGGCGCGACGATCGATGCCGGCGATAGTGATGCCGATGAGTTCGAAGACTTGGTCATTCCGACCTTCGGGAACATCGACGTTCGCTTCACCATCGACGCGGCCGCGATTCAGGCGCTCGATACCGACAGCGACGGCATGGTGAACTTCCCAAGCTGGGATCCCGCCAACGGCATTCGCTTGAAGAGCTCGTGGATCGATTGGATCGAGGTCCCGATGACCCCGAACGCGGACAACACGCAGTTCACGCTCAACGTGTCGGAGCTCGCGGCTGACACCGCGCTCAAGACCGGCCTGCTGAGCTCGGGTACGGTTCTGCAGTTCGTCCTCGTTCTCCTCAACGAAGACGGCACGGGCGTTGAGTACAAGGCGGACGGTGAAGCGCGTCCAGAAGGCATCACCGCTGAAATCAGCGTTGACGGCGGCGCATTCATGCCGGTGACCGTCGAAGTGCTTCAGGGTGCCTTGGGTGGCAACACGGCCATCACTGCGCCCTGATCGATGAATCCTGATGTGGGCGGCTCGCATTCGCGCGGGCCGTCCGCATCTAACCAAAGTTCTCTTTATGTTTTGCATTAGACTTGGTCTTCGCGTCGGGTTGCTGACCCTCGGGGCAACGTTTGCTTTGTCGCCCCTGTCATCGACGGCACAGACGCGGTCATCGAGTAAAGCGCTGGTCGATTTGGACGACCCGCGGCACGATGACAAAGGACCAGGCACCTATATTTATCCCAGCGATGCTAACTACCGCCCGGGGCAATTTGACCTGCGCAGGCTTCGCGTTCGACACCAAGGCAGCGTCGTCATCTTCGAAGTCGAGCTCGATTCCGCCATTCGAAAGCCGAACATCGCGCGGTTCAGTGACGCTTTCGAGCTCACGCTCGAAAACGGCGTATATGTTCAGAACGTCGATATCTGCATCGACACCACGAAAGGGCAGGGCGAGACCCGAGCCATTCCGGGCCGGCGTGTTCGTTTCAAGCGCGAGGAAGCGTGGGATGTGTGCATTGTAGCGACTCCGCTGCCGCATCGAGCCCGCTCAGTCATCGACGGGTGGAATGCGAAGGGGCGAGTGCTCATTCCGGCCAACGTACGTGCGCAGGACCGTCGCGTGATCATCCGCATACCCGACGTCGAGCTCGGTGGTCCTCCAGACGCCAGCTGGGGTTACCAAGTCCTGATCACGGGCACCCAATGGCAAAATAGTTTCGATGCCGTGAATCGATTGCTCGGGAACCACGTCGTAAACGTGTACACCATGCCCGTCGCGACCGTTGCGGAGCAGCTCGCCTTCGGGGGCGGAGAGCTTTCCAACTATCACCCGTGGGTTGTCGACCTCCTGATGCCCCCGACGCAATCTCAGCGTCGTGCACTCAAAGGGTTCAGCGACGACCACCGACAATTTGCGACGGTCCCCATGGTCTATCCGGATCCGGCCGCGCATAAAAAGGCGTTGGACGCGGCAGTGCCGGTCGACGCGGTGGTCGAAGCCCAAGCGGATATGGGCGCCGTCGGTGACTACGTCTATGGAACGATTAAGGACTTCTCTGGCGATCTGGTCGTTTTGGATATCGACCCGTCGTCGGTGGCGGCCTTTCGGCTGGGCGACGTTCTCGATGAAGAGGGCCAGGTCGTGGCGCGCGTGGTGACAAGTCAACTTTACAAGAGCTTCGTGGTCGCGACTCCGGTCGACGGCCGGGAGCGCATTCGGTCGGGCCTCAAGGTTCGGTTTCGAGGAACCTCGGAGAAGTGATGCGAGTCTTAACCTATTTGTCTTTGCTTGCCTTTATGCTCGTCGCGGCGCCTGTGCAGGCCGCGACGACCGTCGTTGTCTGGCACGCATATCGCGGTAAGGAACGGGCGGCGCTTGAGAAAGTGGCCAAGACCTACAATACGAAGCAGTCTGAGGTCTCGATCAAGCTCCTGGCCATTCCGTACGATGCCTTCGCCGATAAAATCACTGCGGCCGTTCCGCGTGGCAAAGGACCTGACCTGTTTATCTTCGCGCAGGACCGGGTGGGTGACTGGGCGGCCAGTGAATTGATTGAGCCTCTCGGATTTTGGGTCGACGATGCGCTGCTCGAGGCGTTTGTTGATCCGACGTTGTCTGCGCTCGAGTATGACGACGCGCTCTATGGCCTTCCTATCGCCTACAAGATGCTGGCTCTCTTCTACAATAAGAAGCTCGTGAAGACGCCGCCCAAGACTACGGCTGAACTCATCAAGATGGCGAAGGCGAACACGAATCCGGGCGAAAAGCGTTTCGGCTTGGTCTACGAGAACGCCAATTTTTATCACCACGGGGCTTGGTTACAGGGGTTTGGCGGCCGAGTGTTTGATCGAAAAGGACGGCCAACCCTCGACACCGATGCTGTGGTCAAGTCGATGAAGTTCGCGCAGAAGTTGGCGCACGCCGAGGGCATCATGCCCGAAGAGGTTGGTTCGACCTTGGTGACGAGTCTCTTTAATAGCGGCAAGGCGGCCTTCGTGATCAACGGTCCTTGGTTCATGGGCGAGCTCGCGTCGTCGGTCGATTTCGGCGTGGCCGTGCTTCCTACAATCGATGATGCAGATGGTAAGCCGGCCATGCCCTTTTTGACGTCTGAAGGCATCATCATGAGCGCTAACTCGAAGTCGAAAAAGGCGTCGTTCGAAGTGATGAAGTACCTGACGTCGGTGGACGTCGGCTTGACCCTGGCCCTCGAGGGCCGGCTCCCGGTGGCCCGTAAAGAAGTTTACGAAGATGCTCGAGTTGCGAAAGATCCTCAGCTCGCGGTTTTTCGGCAGCAGCTCAAGAACTCAGTCCCGATGCCCAATACCCCGGCGATGCGCATGGTTTGGTCGCCGGCGACGACGGCGATGAACAAGATCATCAACGGCAAGAAGGACCCGAAGGCTTCGATGACCAAGGCGCAGTCCGAGGTCAAGGAGCTCGTCAAGGGCGCGCGGAGGTAACAATGGCATCGCTTCTGCTCGAAAATGTCTACAAGCGATTCGGCGACAACGAAGTTGTTCGCGACGTCAATCTCGACATTGAAGACGGTGACTTTGTCGTCTTGGTGGGGCCCAGTGGCTGCGGAAAGTCGACGACACTTCGAATGATCGCCGGCCTTGAAGACATTAGCGCGGGCACGCTTCGTATCGGCGAGAACGTGGTCAACGATCTATCGCCTCGCGACCGAGACGTTGCGATGGTCTTTCAAAGCTACGCGCTGTATCCGCACATGACGGTTCGCGACAATATCAGTTTCGGGCTGAAGCTTCGTAAGATGCCTAAGAGTGAAATTGACGCACGTGTCGATGACGCCGCACGCATTCTTGGGCTCGACGACCTACTCGACCGTAAGCCGAAGCAATTGTCGGGTGGTCAGCGACAGCGCGTAGCGATGGGGCGGGCGATCGTTCGGCAGCCCGCGGTCTTTCTGTTTGATGAGCCCCTGTCCAATCTGGACGCCAAGCTACGCGTGCAGATGCGCGCGGAGATCGCTCAGCTGCATCAGCGACTCGGTACGACCACCGTTTATGTCACCCACGACCAGGTCGAAGCGATGACCTTGGCCAAGCACATCGTGGTCATGAATAAGGGCGTTGTGCAGCAGGTTGGGGCCCCGTTGGAGCTGTATAGAGACCCGGCCAATACGTTCGTTGCGGGGTTCATCGGAAGCCCGTCGATGAACCTCTTTGACGTTACGGTGAGCGCGGACGGTCGTTTTCTCGAGGGCCGCGGGGTTCGGTGTCCGCTGCCCGACAGCATCCGCGCTCGACTCGAGCGGGCGGGGCCCGACCTCGTGTTTGGCATTCGTCCTGAGCACATGTTCGAGGCGGCCGCCGAAGAGCAAACAGCGATGACGGGGAAGGTCGACGTACTGGAACCACTGGGCTCGGTGGTCAACGCGCTCGGCCACGTCGACGAGCAGCCGTTTACGGCAACCTTGAAGCCTGACACTGGGGTTGCGGTGGGCGGCAACGTCAGACTGGGCGTCGAGTTGGAGCACGTCCACGTGTTTGATAAAACGACGGGCGCTTCCGTTCGCGCGCTGACAACAAAGGCTGCAGCATGAACATCGTAGCTCGCTACGCCGCATTGGCGGTGTTCATTGCGACGCTCGGCCTCCTCATTGTCGCTCACTTTCATGACCGCGCAGCACGCCGAATCTTCCAAGAGGGGCGCCTCGAGACGATCGCCCGCGCCGTGGCGTTTGTAGCCGCGCAGGAGGACGTCCGCGAGGATGATGCGGCCGAAGGCTCAGCCCAAAGATTCGTCGTCGGCGCCCGACAAAAGACTGAGGCGGTCAACGAAATATCGCTATTAAAGCGAACGAAATACTTGGCTCATAGCGACGAAGACCGAGTGGGCAAGCGGCTCGACAAAGACAGCCTCTCCGACAAACTGCTGTACGATGAGTCGAGAAAGCTCATTGCGGATGTCAAAAAGAACATAGAGGAGAGAGAGAGCAATCCTGAGCTAACGGGAAACGCGTTTAAAGAGAATCGCATCATTCATGAGGGGAGCACCTTCTCCGTGATGGTGCCGGTCAAGCGAGACGGCGAAGCGCGGTCGGTGGTTCGAGTCACAGGTCAAGCCGCACCGGTCACTACGCCCTGGCCGGTTTGGGTCATCGTCGTGGGCGTGCTCGGCTTCGCCCTGACGACGCTGTTGATGACCGTCCTCCGGGGGCCCGTTTCGCTCGTCGTCGGTACGGTCGCCATGGCGGGGACCATTGCCGCGCAATCGAGCATGTATGTTGCTTGGAGCGACGCGGTCGACGACGTGTACCGAGCGCGGATGGCGAAGACCTACGGTGCACTATCGGCGTCTGGGCTACTGGAGGCCCAGACGGAAGACGCTTCCGCTGTATCCGCGCTTCAAGAGAATGCCAAAGGTGATCGCGATCTCAGGCTTTCGACGATCGCGCCGGCGGACACCGAATCGGCGTCAACGCGCTTGGTGCATACATACGACGGCTATCGAACGACGTATGACGGTTCGGCCATCGCCGCATCGAACGACAGAACGACGCTGACGCTATGGATAATCGCATTCACGTTGCTGGGGTGCGGTATTCTGCTGCTGGGAGCGCTCGGTCGAATCGACCGAGATGTGAAGATTCTATGGGGTCACCGCGAGGCCTACGCCTACATGGCGTCGGCCATGATCGGGATGCTTGTTCTCGTATTTGTACCGGTGGTCTACGGTATTTCGCTGGGCTTTCAAAAGCGGACCTACAACGAGTTTAACTTTGTGGGGCTCGCGAATTACTTCGAGATTCTCACCGACTTCAACATTGGCGAGCCCACGAACTTCTATTTCACGCTCGTTGTCACGATCATGTGGACGTTTATCAACGTCGCGCTGGCGGTGAGCATCGGGCTGTTCTTGGCGCTCCTGCTGAACGATCAGTTCCTTAAGGCGCGGGGCGCTTTTCGCGTTATTCTGATTTTGCCGTGGGCCGTGCCCAACTACATCACGGCGTTGATCTGGAAAGGGATGTTCCACAAGCAGTTCGGAGCCATCAATCAGATGCTCGAAGGAATGGGGCTCGAGGGCGTCGCGTGGTTTCAAAGCTTCTGGCCAGCGTTTTCAGCCAACGTTGCAACCAATACATGGCTTGGGTTCCCGTTCATGATGGTGGTGTCGTTGGGGGCTCTTCAATCGATTCCCACCGATCTGTATGAAGCGGCAATAGTCGACGGAGCGAGCCGCTGGCAGCGCTTTCGGAATATTACGATGCCGCTGCTCATGCCCGCCCTCGTTCCGGCGGTGATCGTAGGGACGGTGTGGACATTCAATATGTTCAACATCATCTATCTCGTCAGCGGCGGCGCACCGAACGGCGCGACAGATATCTTGATCACCGACGCGTTTCGATGGGCGTTCGAGCGTGACCGCTATGGCTACGCCGCCGCGTACTCGACGGTCATCTTCCTGATTCTCGCCATCTTCACAACGATCACGAACCGCGTGACCGGCGCGACGAAGGGAGCGTTCGAATGATGAACGACAAGAACCCGTACAGCGGGGGGCGCCTGGCCAAGATGGCCTTTTTGGGCTTCGCGTGTTTGGCGACGCTGTATCCCGTGCTGTGGGTGTTCAAGATGGCGTTCACGCCGTCGCAGGGTTTTGAAGGTTCGGCGAGTCCGATTCCGGAGAATCCTGACCTGTCCAACTTTCAGTACCTGCTGTACGAGAAGCCATTCCTCCAGTGGCTGTTTAACAGCATCGTTGTGAGCGTGACGACGACGGTACTGGGCGTGTTCTTAGCGTGCACGGCCGCATACGCTCTGTCTCGCTTCCGATTCCCCGGACGAGCCACGGCGATGCTGAGTTTTCTGATTCAGCAGATGTTCCCGGGCGTGCTGATGATGGTGCCGCTGTTTATCATCGTCGATGCGTTGGGCCTTCTGGACCAATTGATGGGTTTGACGTTGGTCTACGCCACCACCGCGATTCCTTTTTGTGTGTGGATGCTCAAGGGGTACTTCGACACCATTCCGAAGGACCTCGAAGAGGCCGCCCTCATGGACGGGGCCACGCGCAGCATGATCTTCTGGCGAATCATGCTCCCTTTAAGCCTTCCGGCCGTGGCCGTGACGGCGTTGTTCTCGTTCATGACCGCCTGGAACGAGTTTATTTTGGCCGCGGTATTTATGAACTCGGAGGAGTCCTACACGCTGCCGGTTGGCTTGCAAACGATGGTCGGCCAGCACTCCACGGAATGGGGCCACTTCGCGGCGGGGGCAATCTTGGTCAGCATTCCAGTGGTCGTGTTGTTCTTCGCGCTTCAAAAACAGCTGGTCGGCGGGCTCACCGCGGGCGGCGTTAAGGGCTAGTGACAATGAGATACGGTTTGCAGGCAGGCCTCCATGGACGGGGAGCGGGTGGCGGCAGATGGCTCTTGGCCGCGACGCTGGCCATCGTCGGGTGTTCGTCGAGCGCTTCGCCGACGTTGTCTGACGACAACGCCCTGTATCCCTATGTGCCCCCGAACGGTGAGGCCGTGCCCGTTGCGCGGCAGTCGGCCACCTGGGTCGCCCATATGGAGAACGACCTGTTGCCGTACTGGATGATGGATTCGGCGAAGGGTGCCCCGCAAGGCAACTTTCCGACTTATCGCGGGATGGACGGGCGAGTTCTGGGCGATTCGAATCGGTACCTTCGCATGATGTCTCGACAGACCTATGCGTATGCCATCGGTTTCTTGGTGACGGGTGACGCTGAGCTTCTTCGGCTCGCCGACGCCGGCGCGCAGTGGATTCTGGACCATGGGTGGGACGCGGATAATGGCGGCTGGTATCAGCAGCTCAATGCCGACGGGACGCCGTCCGGGACGCATCCCAAGTACGCGCAAGACGCGGCCTACGCGGTCCTCGGACTGTCTGCCTATTTCTTTGTGACGAGGGATCAGGAAGCGGAGGCGGCGATTCTGCGCACCCGTGACCTTCTCTTCGACGAACGGGCGTACTTCGAACCGGACACCGGGCGGATCAAGGACGGGCTGAGCGCGGACATGACCACCGAGGTCGATCAGGACGCGGCGGGTTGGGAACTTGTGGCACAGCTCGATCCCATCAATGCGTTTATGCTGCTCGTACAACCTGTCTTGACGAGCGAGCAGCGCCGAGACCAGTTCCTGGCCGACCTTCGGCAGTTGTCCGATGTGATGTGGACCGAGTTTTTTGAGGACGGTATCTTCTGGGGCATCGCCCAGAACAAAGGCCGGTACGGAACGCGACACGTGGACTTTGGACATAATCTGAAGGCGTTTTGGATGATTCGCGAGGTGGACAAGCGTCTAAGGGACGCGCCGTACTTCGATCGCTTGGCGGAAAACGTCGATACGCAGGTTATGCGAGCGTACGATTCGATGATCGGCCGATGGGCGAAGCGGCCCCTGTCCGATACCAATCTCGAATTCGGGTCCGACTGGTGGATATATGCGGAGGCAGACCAGATTGCCGCAACGCTATCGCTCAGCGATGCCAGTTACAATGAGGTCCTGGAGAGTACGCAAGCGGCATGGCTCGATGACTATGTCGATGAACGCTACGGCGAAGTCATCCCCAACGTCCAGCGCAATGGGACACCGGGGTGGCCCTGGTCGGTCGACGACGCGGCGAAGTGCAACCTGTGGAAGAGCGGGTACCATTCCATGGAGCACGCGCTGATGATGTATTTGGTGGGCACGTACCTGGAAGACCAGCCGGCGCGGCTGTTCTTTGCCGTGCCGGAAGCTGACTTTGCCGACTTCGAAGCGCGGCCGTACCTATTGCGCGGCCGCGAACGACAGCGAACGGTTATAGGTCCCGTAGCGATCGCGGACCGGTCGCTGACCGTGATGGAAGTGCTGTTCGACCGATTGCACTGAGGCACGTAAGCTTTAGGGCCTCCCTTCGCTGCTTCGCTTGGGGCTGCTACGCACTGTAAATCTCCCGTTTTGCCAGCTGGAGACCGTAGGCGCCTTTGCTCGCTAGGGACTGCAAATCTCCACGTTGCTTCGTCGTTCGAATCGGGCGTCGCTGAAGATGCGGATTTGGTCGCCGTCTTCCTCAGTGAAGATGACGTCGATGCGCATTTCCAGGGGATCGACTTGAATGATCTCGGCGGTGCCTTCGGCGGCGATCATGTCCTGTGTTCGTGAGAAGGCGCGGATCAGGTTGGCGCGGGCTACGTTGGCCATCGAAGGCTCGATGGACCAGCGGGGCTGCCACCACCCAAAGGTATCGTAGCCGCCGGTGAATTCGACATCGTCGGCGACGCCTTGAATAGGAACGACGGTCCCCGGAGGTTGCGCGATGGGGAGGTCGATGAGGAACATTCGCTCGTCTCGGGTAAACGCGGTCCAGCGTACGACGCTAGGCGTCGAGGTGCTGCTGAGCAGTGCGTCGAGCATAAGTTCGAAGTCTGCAGGCGGAGAATCTTCGATGTCGTAACGGAGGTCGCCACGCGCGCCGCCAATCCACGGTGTATCATCGGGCGGCGATGCGCTGGGTGCGTCCATGATCGCCAATATCACGTTGAAACGCGGGCATTCGTTGTCGCAGCCGGCCAAGACGGCGAACAACGCCGCAGCGCATCGCGCCGACGAGAGTAACTTCATGGTTCGTATCATGAGGGGGGCGTTTCTCGCCGAGCAAGCCCCTAGGCACGCGGAGGGCAGGGCGCATAGAGTAAGGAATGCGTAGTGGTCTCCGCCTTCCGTCCCTGCTCTTAAGTGTAGCGGCGGTGTATGCCTGCAGTGACTCATCGGATTCGCCCGATGCGGGTAATCCGCCGCAACTGAATCTGCACGTCCCTTCACCCGACTGGAGCGAACAGGTCGTTTATTTTGTGTTTACGGACCGCTTTGCGAACGGAGATCCGAGCAACGACGACCAGGGGCAGGGGGAGTTCGAACCGTCTAACTTTCGAAAGTACAGCGGTGGTGACCTGCAAGGCATCATTGATCAGCTCGATTACATTCAAGGGCTCGGCGCGACGGCGGTCTGGATTACGCCGCCCGTGGCAAATCAGTGGTGGGATCCCATCGAGAACTTTGGTGGCTTTCACGGGTATTGGGCGCGAGATTTAAAGTCGGTCGATGAGCATCAGGGCGATCTGGAGACCTACCAGCGGCTGTCGGCTGCCCTGCACGACCGCGGCATGTACCTCATCCAGGATATCGTGCCGAACCATATGGGGAACTTCTATTCCTACAACGGCCCGTACGACCCGAACGACCCGACGCAAAACTTCGTTCTCAACCCGAACAGCGTGCCGACGACTGCGCCGACCTTGCCACCGTTTGACCAGATTGATGTTAACAATCCCGCGCACCGGGATGCGGCCATCTACCACTTCACGCCGTCGATCTCCGACTTCCAAGACGGTTTTCAGGAGACCAATTATCAGCTTTCGAATCTTGACGACCTCAATACGGCCAACCCTGTGGTGCGCGATGCGCTTCGCGATGCGTACGGGTATTGGATTCGGGAGGTCGGTATCGACGGGGTTCGCATCGATACGGTGAAGTTCATCGAAGTTCCGTTTTGGAACGACTTCCTCTTTTCAAACGACAGTGATGCGCCGGGGTTGGAGCGGGTCGCGGAGCAGACCGGTCGCACCGACTTTCTCACGTTCGGGGAAGTCTTCGATCTATCTCGGCCCTTCGAGACCGATGGGGAACAGAAGCTTGCGAAGTACATCAATACGCCCGAGGGGCCGGGACTCGACGGGCAACTTCAGTTCCCGTTATTCGGTTCGATTCAGCGGGTGCTGACCGAAGGCCGACCCACGGCGGAGCTTGGCTATCGCATCGAGAAGATGGTTGATCCGACGTTTTTCCCGAACCCATCGATGAATCCGACGTTCCTCGATAATCACGATGTGCAGCGTTTCTTGTCGCGCGGTTCCGAGGAAGCGCTTCGGCAAGGCATCACGCTACTGATGACTCTCCCCGGCATTCCGGTGCTTTTTCAGGGGACGGAGCAGGGATTTGAAGAGACGCGGGCATCGTTGTTCGCGGCGGGGTGGGAATCTGGGGGGCGCGATCATTACGACACGGATTCATCGCTGTATACGTTCATCGCGTCGCTAGCCCAGATGCGGCGGAGCAACCCAGCCTTCACGAAGGGCGATGTGCGGGTCCTGCGCAGCAACGTGGCTCGGGCCGGAGCGCTCGGGTTTGCGCGTCGAATGGGCGAGCAGACGGCGATCGTCTTGATGAACACGGCCGCGAGCCGCGTGCTGATGCAGGTCGACGCCGATCTTTCGCCAGGGACGGAGCTCGAAGCGCTGCAGGGGCCCGAGTCGCTGACCACCGTGGTGGTGCCGCAGTCCGGTCGGCTGATCTTCGAGATGGATCCCGGCGAGGCGTGGGTCCTGCAGACGACGGGCGAGTCTCGGACGGTTCCCCAGCCCGGAGCTACGGTCACTCTCGACACTGACGTGTCGACGTCGACGTTGACGGGCGACGTTTTGTTGACGGGACGACTTGAAGGCCAGAGCGAACTGCGGCTGGTGCTCGATGACGATCTCGCGCGGGCCGCGCGCATCGAGGTCAATGCCGACGGCACGTGGACAAGCACGCTCTCGTTGAGCAATTTTAGTTTCGGCGTAAGTACACATACGCTCGAGATCTACGCGCCGGAGGGGGCCGTAGCGACGCCGCAAGTCTCGTTCACGGTCGACCGCCCGTTCGACGGCACGCTGCTGAGCTGGTCGGATCCGGTCGGCGACGACGTTGGGCCCACGATGGATTACGTCTACCCTCAAGACAGCACCTTCACGACGCAGATGGACATAACGAATATTCAGGCGGAGATCGGTTCGGAGCTGACGCTCAGGTTCGAGATGGCTTCGCTGACGCGAACCTGGTCGCCGCCCAATCAGTTCGACCATGTCTCGTTCACGATCTTCTTCGACCTGCCGGACCGCGAAGGTATCTCCGTCATGCCGCTGCTCAATGGCAGCACGCCGGACGGCTTTTTGTGGGACCGGACCCATTTTGCGTATGGCTGGAGCAACGAGATGCGGTCCACAGAGGGCGCTAGCGAATCGGCGACGGGGACGCCGATAAATCCGGCCCCGCTGATCGAAAGCGATCTCGGCACGCGAACTATCTCGTTCACCTATTCCCTCGAGGCTTTCGGTTTGACCTCATGGGATGGCGTTCGGGTCTACATGACGACGTGGGACTTCGACGGCATCGACTCTCGGTACCGTTTCATTTTGCCGGAGCCGAGCCCGTGGGACATGTCAGGCCCGAACGATGGCCCCAAAATTATGGACGCGGCGGGGCCCTATCTGCTCGAAGAGGGACCTTGACCAATACGCGTCATCGGGAGGTGGGCCCAAGCGCCGGTCTTCGGCTCGTAGCTGCTCAAAATGGTCTTCTGAGCCCCTGTGTCGAGGATGTCGAGCACGTTCGGGTGCGCACCCGATAGGTCGCCACCTCCGAATCGGCGCCAGTCGGGCACGACGTTGACCGGCATGGTGAAGACGTTGACCACGTCCGGTGCGTCGCGATCGCGGTAAAAGCGGAATCGGTTCTCCCACAAGGCACCCGACACCACGACCGCGTACCCCCAGCCGGGGCCAGGTCGCCCGCCGAGGTCGCGGACGGGGATGCGCGCCCAAACGCGTCGGCCGATGCTCTGCAGTCCGCCCGGCACGATGACGCGGTCGGCGTGCGCCCACGGCTTCAGCAGGTGGCGGGCGTAACCGGGTTGCGGGGTGAAGACCACAGCGCGCGTCCAGCCGTTGTCGGCGTCGAACGCGAGCTGCCGACCCGGTACGCCGGTCTTAACCCGGGTGGGCGCGTCCGGCCGCTGAAGATAAATATCGATATTTTGCACCGTTAGGCGGTTGTCGAGCGGGACGATGAACATCCGACTGCGGCGCGGCTCGAGCAACGGGCGGAGGCGTCCCAGAGTCACCTCAAAGCGGATGTAGTCCCCTTCGTCGACCATCTCGAAGCGCCGCAGGTCGAGGTCACCGCGCCGGTAGTCGTTTCTGAGCGGATACGAGTAGCTGCCGGGACCCCGGTCGTCCCCGGCCACATCGGTGGCTTTGACGATGACCCGCTCCGCGAAGGCCGAAGACCACGGTGCGGTCGCGAGCACGAAACCTAGGGCAGCAAAACCAACCGATCGCATACATGGTAAACGACCAGATGGGCGCCATTGTTTCAAGGATGCGGATTAAACGCCGGCGGTTTCGGCGAGCTCATCTCGGGTGGCCCGCAGCTTTTCGAGGCGCGCCTCGGCCTGGGCTTGTTTGTCGCGGGTAAAGGCGACCTTGTCCGGCGGCGCCTTGTTGACGAAGTTGGGGTTGGCCAGCGTCTTGGCCGCGGACTCCGCTTCCTTTTCTGCCCGGGCGATCTCTTTGTCGAGGCGGGCGACCTCTTCTTTGAGGTCGATGTATTTACCGAGGTCGATGTACAGCTCGAAGTCCGGGTCGAACTGGGCGGCCATGCCTTTTTCACGGTCATCCACGAAGCCGATGCCGTCGAGTTTGGCGAGGAACATGACTGCGTCCTGCGCCTGCTCGAGCATGGGCTGCGTCGATGGGTTGAGCGATTTGACCTGCACCTCGACTTTGACGTTGTCCTTGATGTTCGACACCGACCGCAACTGCCGAACCGCGACGACGAACCGCTGCAAAATTTCGAAGCGGGCTTCGATGTCCGGCTGCGGGGTGTTTCGCGGATGCGGATAGGTATCGCGCACCAACAATTCGCTCGTGGGCTCTCCGTCGTACCACAAGCCCAGCTTGGTCATCGATGGGACCAGTCGTGCCCATAGCGCTTCGGTGACGAACGGCATGATGGGGTGCAGCAGCCGCAGCATGTCCGCAAGCACGGATCCCATGACTCGCAGCGCTCCCCGTCGGGTGCGGCCGTCTTTGCTATTGAGCCGAGTCTTCGAAAGTTCGAGGGCCCAGGAGCAGTAGTCGTTCCACACGAAGTGGTACAGCGATTGCGCCATCGCGCCGAAGTCGAAGGTGTCCAACGCCTTGCGCGTTTCGCGGATGACGGTATCGAGTCGCGCGAGGAGCCACTGGTCCTCGTCGGTCTCGGGCGCGAAATCGCCGGCCTTGCCGCCTTGGGCGAGTTCGGTGTCGAGGGTGGTGATCACGCGACCCGAGCCGTTCCATAGCTTTGTGACGAAGTTACGGCCCTCTGTGAATCGTGCCAAGGATAGCCGGACGTGTTCGCCCTCGGTGATGCTGTAGATGAGCGTCCACCGCATGGCGTCGGCGCCGACCGCCTCGAACCCGTTCGGATAGTTCTTCTCGATGCGGTTGAGCAACGCCTTCATGTTGCTTGGCCGCGCGTCCATCACCGGCCGCTTGAGGTCGTCGACGGTCGCTCCTTCGATCAGCGTGAGGGGGTCGATGCCGTTACCCTTTGACTTCGACATGGTCACGCCCTGCTCGTCGGCGATCGTCGAGTGCAGGTAAACGTCGCGGTACGGCAGCTTGTTCTCGAAGGTCAGGCCGGCAAAGTTCATCCGGGCAACCCAGAAGAAGAGGATATCCTTGGCGGTCGAAAGGACCGATGTCGCGTAGTACCGTTCAAAGTCTGGCGTGCGATCGGGCCAGCCGAGCGTGCTCAGTGGCCACAGCCAGGAACTGAACCATGTGTCGAGCACGTCTTCGTCTTGGTACCACTCGTTAGGCGCCGTCTTCACTGCCTCGGGTGCTTCCATCGCGACGATGCACTCACCGGTTTCGCGGTGGTACCAAGCCGGAATGCGGTGGCCCCACCAAATCTGCCGGCTGATGCACCAATCGCGGATGTTGCTCAGCCAGTGAAAGTAGATCTTCTCCATCCGTGCCGGGTGGAAGGCGAGCTTGCTGTCGGCGTCGGCCGGCTTGTTCCAGCCGTCGTCTGTCTTTGTATATCCCGAAGCCTCGAGGGCTTGTTCCGCCAGCGGGGCCATCTTCACGAACCACTGATCAGACAACCGGTACTCGATCGGGACCTTCGATCGGTAGCTGCGGCCAATGGCCAAGTTGTGGTCCTTGATGTCCTCGAGGAGCTCGAGGGCCTCGAGCTCTTTCAGCATTTTTTTGCGCGCGGCGTAGCGATCGAGGCCGCGGTAGGCCTCGGGCACTACGTCATTCAACGACGCGTCCTCGTTCATGACGTTGATCGCCTCAAGGCCGTGGCGCTGGCCGACTTCGAAGTCGTTCGGGTCGTGCGCCGGCGTAATTTTGACGACGCCGGTACCTTTTTCGGGGTCCGCGTGTTCATCGCCGACAACCGGGATCAGCCGGCCCTGAAGCGGCAGCTTGATGGTGCGCCCGATGTGTTTGGCGAGTGTTGGATGTTCGGGATGAACGGCCACCGCAGTGTCGCCGAACAAGGTCTCAGGACGGGTCGTCGCGACCTCCAGGTACCCCTCGGGCGCGTCCGCGAAGGGGTACCGGATGTGGTACATCTTTCCCTTCTCTTCTTCTTTTTCGACTTCGTCGTCGGACAGGGCAGTGCGATCGACCGGGCACCAGTTAACGATGCGCTTGCCGCGGTAGATCAGACCCTTTTCGTATAGGGTGACGAAGCTATGGCGGACCGCTTTGTTCAGGCCGTCGTCCATGGTGAAGCGGGTCCGGGACCAATCACAGCTGCAGCCCATCTTGCGAAGCTGGTGGATGATCGCGTCGCCGTATTTGTTGCGCCACGCCCAGATACGCTCGATCATCTTGTCGCGGCCGAGTTCACGGTAATCGAGGCCCTCGGCGTCGAGCTGCTTCTTGACGACGGTTTGGGTGGCGATACCGGCGTGGTCGGTGCCGGGAATCCAAAGCGCGTCGAACCCGTCCATCCGCTTTTGGCGAGTCAGGATGTCCTGGACGGTGTTGTTGAGCGCATGTCCCATGTGCAGCCGGCCGGTGATGTTGGGCGGCGGGATAACGATGACGAACGTCTCGGCATCCTTGCGCGCCTCATCGACGACCTTGCCGTCCGGCGACCAGGCGGTCCGAAAGGCGTCCGCATCGACCCACTGCTGGTAGATCTGCGGCTCCGCGTCCCGGAAATCGAACCGTTTGGGAAACTCTCGCGTTTCAGCCACTTCGGGTGAGGTCCGACGATGGGACGGGCAAGTCAAGGCGAGCCGTCCCTCCGCGGGACTGTTTTAGGCCGCGACATCCCGAAGCAAAACGCCGAAAAGGTCCCGCGATTCGGCCCGCGATAGCCGACCTCTCAAACGTGGTCTCCGCGGCCGATCCGACCGAAACTCGGCCTTCCTGGGCTGGACCTGGCGCGTTCGCCGGTGCCCTTTTCGCAGTGGCCGCGATTTCGGTGCGGGCGCTACATACCGACGTCAGCGCGGCCATGAGCTCGATCATGACCGATCCGGTGATGTGGGTGGTCATGGCCGCACCGATGCTGATGGCCGCGCTTGGCCATCGAGCCGGTCAAAAGCATCGCGAGCTGCTCGAATACACCGAGGAGCTCGCCGCGGAGCTAGGTGCGCGCGCGGCTAAGCTGGCGGCAGCAAACCGCGCCCTACAGACGGCCGCCTCAGACCGGGCCAGTCTTATGGATGGCCTTCGCGAGGGGTTCGCGACCTTCGACGCCGAGGGGCGGCTGTCGTCCGCGCGATCCCCGGCCTTCGAAGCTCTGATCCCGCATGCGGCGGAAGTGGACACCGTCGACCGGCTGCTCGAGCTGTGCGGTGCAGAAACCGAGACGGTGGCCATCGTCCGGCTCCTCCTGTTCGACGGGGATAGCTTCGAGAGCCCCTTCGAAGCGACCGTCGCCATGCTGCCGCAGCATTGGTCCACCGTCATCGCCGGGGCTACGCGACACCTGACCTTTCATTACCGGCCGGTCCACGACGAAAACGGGGCCCTTGCGAAGGTACTGATGGTTGTCGAGGACCAGACTTCCCTCGGTCGGGCCCGCGAAGCGCACGATGAAACAAAGGCCCGAATTGCGCGGCTGGTCGCCGCGGCAACCGATATCGAAGCGTACGGGGGCTTTGTCGACGAAGTGAACGACCGTCTCGACGCCGCGCGCCGAGCGCAGCGCGAGCGGGCCGAGGAAACGGCCTCTTTGCATACCCTTAAGGGGATTCTAGGCCTATTCGGTTACACGGAGGTCGCTGCCGTCTGCCATCGCCTCGAGCACGCGTACGCGGTTGGCGATCCGACCGACGCGCTTTGGACAACGCTGCGGCGGACCTGGCGGCAGCAGTCTAGCGACGTCGCGAAGGCGCTAGGGATCGACCAGACTCGCCTCGTACCGGTCGATCCGAAGCGCTTGATGGCGCTGCGCTACGCGTTAGGCCAGGCTGACCTCGAAGCGGCGCGTCGGGCGGCTTGCGACCTACGGTGCCACCCACTGCCACGGGTCATGGCGCGGTACGCGCGCTACGTAGCGGCTCGCTCGGCGCGGGCGGGCAAGCAGGTCCGGTTCATCGCTGATGCTGAGGCGAGCGAGGTGGCCTACCACGAAGTCCAGCGGATGGACGGAGTGCTCATTCAGTTGCTCAACAACGTTGTCGCCCACGCCGCGCCCGTTGGGGCATCGGTTCGCGTGACCGTAAGCGCAGTGCGCGGGGAAGATGGCGGGCTGACGTGGACTGTCCATGACAACGGGACCGGCATCGACGAGGCCTCCGTCGTCGCCCGCGCGGTGCAGGATGGTCTGCGGACACCCGCTTGGGCCGAAACCGCCGAGCCTCAAGCCAAGCTCGACCTTGTTTTTCTGCCTGGCGTATCCCGACGCAACTCGGCTGACGTACTTGCTGGCCGGGGGGTCGGGCTCGCGGCCGTTCGGCAGAGCATGCAGGCTCTCGGCGGCGAAGTTCGCGTATCGTCGTGCCGTGAGACGGGAACCCGCTTCGAGCTGTCCGTCCCGGGTCAAGCGTCCATGGATCTGCGTCGGTGGTCGGACGCCGCTGATGCGAGCGTTCTTACCCAAAGAGCACGCCTAAGGTTCCAGTAGAATTGCCCAACTGCGGCGCATCTATACCCGACTTGTTCGGGTCAGATTGGAAAGAAACGGTGCGTCCGGCGGATATATTGTCGATAGGCGTCGCCGAATCGTTCTGTCAGCATCTCCTCTTCGACAGGCGTCCGCCACAGCATGATGGCCAGGACCTCGAAGAGAGGGGGGATGCCGATTCCCCAGTTGGCAGTGAGTATGCCGATACCCAGGATCATGACCAGGAATGCAAAATACATGGGGTGACGCACGCGTCGATAGGGTCCGTGCTCGATGAGCAGGTGGTCATTTCGCAGGCTCAGGGCGCCGCTGAAGTGGCGATCCAAAGTTACGTGAACCCACATAAGAAGAAGAAGGCCCGTCGCAAAAAGACCGGCGCCCAGCCATCGAATGGAAGGCGGAATAGGGATGTGTGCGAACGCTACCCGGTCCGGAGCAATGAGATACAGCAGCGCAAAAACTAGAAAGGCTGGCCCTGCGAAGAAGCGTAATCGTTTTAGCCATGGGCCCTCCCAGGCGGGTATTCGCTCCGACGTCGATGCGGCGCGCGAATGAAAGGCACCACGCATTCCGGCGGCTGTGGCCATCCCCATACCAAAGATTAATCTTGCCCAGGACTCCGTCATGAAGCGGGTATAGCGGGATTCTTGGCACGCTTGAATATATTGGAACGATGTCAAAGGATGGTTTAACTGTCCTCGAGTCGGTTGCAAAAGCGAAATTGCACCCGCAATATTGTTTGCAATGGCTCGTGGGTTTTTCCATGCCGAGCCCATCGGTCGATGACTGACCTACGCTAACTGCGGCTCAACGAGTCGATGCAAGCCAGGGTGCAGACCAATTAGACGGTTGAACGATTCGGCGGCAACCGTTGATGAGGTTACATTCGATTTCGAGTCGGTACGACTCGCGGAAGCGAGGCGCCCATAAGGCCGCGTGGAATTCACGGCTGCAGCACGGCTGACCCGCCTCGATGTTACGTGACCGACGGGTGGCGCGGAGGACATCCGCGCCTTTTACTGCAGCGCCGGCACCGTCTGATTCTTCGCAGTAGGCGTTTCTGGTTAATGCATTACTGCCCTGCGTCTAGCGGCCTGAAGCACTATTCATCGACTCATTTCGATACCCTTCGTTATGAATCACGCTACGGCTTGATCCGCAGCTTGGCGATCAGCGGCAAGTGGTCACTCACGTCGCCCGCTTCGGTCATGACGCGGATGGATTCTACGGTGAAGCTATCGCCGGTAAAGATGTAGTCGAGCTTGCGGTTTGGGGCATGCGAGGGGAACGTGAACCAAGCGCTCGGTGTCGACGTCAGGGTGTTGGGCGCAACGGTGTCTGTGACGTTGTTGGCACTTCGCAGGACCTTGATGGTTTCGTCGTGTCGATTGTCGGTCTGGGGCTGATCTGCATAGCCGTGTCGCTGCGGGGACTCAGGCGGCACTGCGTTCATATCACCCCCGAAGATTACGCGCGTCGACGAGAAGTCGTCGAGTAACGCGCGGGCGCGGTACGCCTGATTGAGCCGGTTCGCTTCGTCCCATGCTTCGAGGTGCGCATTGACGACCTGAATGACGCCGGCCGGATGCTCGACCTCGACACGCTGCAAGTAGCGAAAAAGATAGAACAGGTTGTACCACCATGGATTGTCGGTGGGCTTGGGGAGGAGTTCGACCACCGGGTGGTGAAGCGGATAGCGACTCAGGACCGCGCCGCCCGACGACATGCGGCCAAATTGGTTGGCGGGTGGCCAATACGGAAAAGGGATGTAGTTGGCCGACCAAGTCTCGGCGGGGGCGATGTAGCTGAGTCCACACTGCCGGGCGAGTCGCTCGGCCTGGTCCATATTGTGGCTGCGCGTGCTTGCGAAGTCGGCTTCTTGCAGCAACACAAGGTCCGGCTTAGCTGCGGCGAGCACTCGTCCCATCGTGTCGAGGTTGCGTTCGAAGTGCGCGAGAGGCTTTGCGCCGCCTCGTCCGTCGCTCATCCAGCCGTAGGCCCACGACAGGTTCCAAACTACGACGGTCAGCACTTCGGGGTCCGGCACATACCCATCGGGCCCGGCCGGACGAGACGGAATCTTGCGGACGGTGCCGTCGAAGGTCCTCGGCCCCTGAACGCCCCCGGCCATCCAGATGATGAGCATGGCCAGCAGCGCGATACTGCTGCCGAGTACGATGGTGAGTCGGCGAAGGATTCGCACGGCGCGATCAACCGGGCGGCCAGCCGAGTGCGCGGCCACCGAGCAGGTGCAAGTGAATATGAAAGACAGATTGCCCCGCGTTCTGACCATTGTTGAAGACGAGTCGATAGCCGTCGGTCAGGCCTTCTTGCTGGGCGACTTTGCGGGCCACGACCACCAGATGGCCGACCAGAGCTTCGTCGGTGTCGTCGAGGTTCTCGATCATGTCGATTGCCTTCTTCGGAATGATCAGGACGTGGGTCGGGGCCTGCGGCGCGATATCGCGAAACGCGAGCGCGCGGTCGTCCTCGTACACGATGTCGGCTGGTATTTCCCGGTCGATGATCTTGGCGAAGATCGTCTTTTCGCTCATGGCACGACAGGCATACCGGAGCACGGTGCGCGAGGAAACCGGTTTGGGTCTGCATCGGCTTGGCCAGGGGGCTGTCGGCATCGGCGATCGAATGGCGATAGCATTCAAAGGTCGTGCACCGCGTGCGGCAGCAGCTACAAAGCATGAGGCGGCCGGGCCGCTCCTTGTTTAACTCAACGCCGGGCATCTCGAGTTCCTCGATGCGGACGATCCGTCTGAGGGTTTTCTCCTCACTCGCCACGCTTTGGCCATATTGTGAGACGCCGGCTCGACGCGCCGAGCGTTCGGCCAGGCCGCGACGCCGCTCGCAACTTCGTTGTTCAGGCCCGTGTCGTCCCGTTCGTGCTGCCTTGTTCGCGGGCGACCCGTTGCATCGCAGCCCGCACGGCCGCCTTCAAATCGTCGACGCTGACGGGCTTTTCGATGAACTGAATACCAGGTGTGGCTCGGAGCGCTTGGGCGCGGTCCGTGAATGTTCCGCCGGACATAAAGACGAACCGTGCCGCCCACTGCGGTGAACCGGTCATGATGCGATCGTAGACGTCCATACCCGATACCTCGGGCATCATTAGGTCGCAAAAGACTAGGTCGAAGCTGTGGTCTTCAGCGATTCGATCGAGAAGCTGACGCCCCCCGGATACTAGGACGACGTCATGGGCCCCGAGATGACGTTTCATGGCGCGAGCGACCAGCGGCTCGTCGTCGCAAATCAGAATCCGCAGCGCTACATTCGGGTCCTCATCGTGGACTTTGGGCGACGATCGATCACGAATTTCATCGAGTGCCGGCAAGGTCAGCGTCACGACGGTGCGGCCCACTCGACTTTCTATCTCGACCGTGCCGCCGTAGCTACGCAGAGTGCCTTCCACTAATGCCAGACCGAGACCGGTGCCCTGACCCACGGGCTTCGTTGTGAAGAGAGGTTCGCGCACACGCTGAACTATGGAGGCGGGGATCCCGGGACCGTTGTCCTCGACTTCGATGTGAACGACCGCGCTGCGCCGGAATGCCCGAATAGAAATTAGGTGTTCGTCTCTGTGTCCGTCGCGAAGCGCCTGCGCGCTGTTGATCATCAAGTTCAAAATGGCCTGCGATAGCCGCGGCTCGTCACACTGGGCATAACAACGAGGGGCCACGTCGATGTGAACGTTCGCCTTCGCGCGCGTATGTGATTCCGCGATGGCCGCCGCGGATTGGGCGGCCCGCGCCACGTCGGCCTCAGGTGTCGCGGCGTTCGAGGACCGAATCAAGCCACGAAGGTCGTCGACGATAAGACGGATCCGTTCGACGCCGCCAAGCGCTTCGCTCAATGCTTCCCGTACTTCAACGCTGCTTCTCGCCGCTCCGAACTGTGCGGCATACGTCAAGTTACCTTTCACGTATGAGAGGGGATTATTTATTTCATGGGCAACAGCCGCAGCAAGGCGGCCCAGCGACGCGAAACGTTCCGCCTGCTGCAACTTCGTCTCGGCTTCGGCACGGACGGCCGTGAGTTCGGATTCGCGACGGTCTGTTTCCAGCTCCCGTATGCGCCGAAGGCTCTCGTCCTTTCCCCGTGAGTAGAATACACCTACCGAAACGAGCGTGATCGACATAATTACAACGGCCCAGTACTCATTGAAAGCGGCTCTCTCTTCGGGCGTAGGCGTGAATGGTATTTGGAAGTCCGACAGACCAATACATAGGACGGCGAACGCGCACGCGGCGCTCCATACGTATCCCACGCGAGGTCCGAATAAAATAATGGCGAACAGAGGAATCTCGGCGAGCGCCATCGTCGCTGCGTTGAGTCCTGGATTGGGGTTCATCCATCCAAGCCAGCACAGCAGGGCGAACACCGCGCCGAGTACAATAGTGACGATCAGGTCGTATCGCCCCGTCCAGCGAAGGAGATGCGGTCCTAGGTAGCAGCAGACCACGAGCCCGACGTCCACGGCGGCCGAAGCCCACTCTGCGGCCCATAACCGCATCACCAGGACGCCGCCGAACATGGTTCCCATCAACCATGCGATGAGAACGGCCGTTCGACCTCGGCGCACGGCCTCCGGTCCAGCCTCATGCATCCAGGCCGGAAGAAAATCATCTGCCAGGATCAATAAGCGTCGAAGCATGACGAGCCCATCGGGCCCGAAAGTCTATCTGACCTTCCTGGCGCACGTCGATACTTTGTCCACTATCCCGCAGGTCGAGGCGCTTTGGGCTATCTGCTGGCCCCACAGTTCTCGACATCCGCACTCATCATTGGGGCGGCCCTTTCGCTGGGCCACGCTCGAGACACCCGTCCCCCGTGATCTCGTCAGCCATGTCGGGGAAGCAGTCGTCGAGCTTGCGGTTCGGAGCGACCTGGTCACCGCTCTCGAAAGGCAGCCTGCACTCGCAGTATGGTGATGGCTGACTGCACGTCGGTCGTCTCGAAGAGATCCGCGGACGTGCTGTTCTCGGTCGAAACGAGGTCGGAGGCCGGACAGAGCGTCGCCGCGTTCGGCGGAGGGGAGCTCCCCGTAGACGGAGAGCTCGCGAATTCCGAGTGGTGGAACACCAATATAGGGGCTTGCGAGAGCATAGCGCTTGTTTGCGCGGGCCGTCGATCTATCGTCGACGGAAGCACAGCAAGCATCGTAGATGGCAGCTAGCATGCCGAGTATCACGAGCAACGGAATCGAGCTCTGTTACGAAACGTCGGGTCCGCGGACCGGCCAACCGCTTCTGCTCATAATGGGCATTGGGAGCCAGATGGTCATGTGGCCGGCGGGCTTTATCGAGTCGCTGGTGGCCGCCGGGTACTACGTCATTCGCTTTGACAACCGCGACGTTGGCCTTTCGCAGAAGATGGAAGACCAAGGCACGCCGGGCGTCATGGCCGCTTGGACACAACGGCTGTTGGGACTTCGCGTCCACGCGCCCTACACGCTCAGCGATATGGCGGCCGACGCGGCTGGCCTGATTGAGGCCTTGGGGCTGCCATCGGCGCATGTCTTCGGGGTGTCGCTGGGGGGTATGGTGGCGCAAACGTTGGCTATCGAGCATCCCCACCGCGTCCGTTCTATGACCTCTATGATGTCGACGCCGGGGGCCCTGCGTCACGTTGGTCAGCCGCGCGCGATGATGGCGCTGCTGCGCCGGCCCGTGCCCACTACACCTGAAGAAGCGGCCGAAAACTCCGTGGCGTTATTTCAGGTGTTCCGTGGTCCGGGCTACGAGGTCGATGAGGAGATCCTGCGGACCGCGGCGGCGACGTCGTTTCGACGTTGCTACTATCCGGCGGGCTTCAAGCGACAGATGCTGGCCGTCATCGCGTCCGGCGATCGAACGCGCGCCTTGCGCGAGGTCCGGTTGCCTGTCCTGGTCATGCATGGAAGCCATGACCCGCTCATTCCGGTGGCTGCTGGGCGAGCCACGGCGCGCGCCATCCCGGGGGCTCGGTTCCACGAGATCGAGGGATTGGGCCATCATATGCCGCGTGGCGTCTGGCCCGAGGTCGTCGAGCAGCTGCAGCGGGCTACGAAGCAAGCCAACGCTTAGAATGGCTCTGAGACGATGCCGCAGATCACGGAACGGCCGCGAGCTACTCCCTTTGCCTCGCCGACCCGAAGGCGCCGCGACGGTGCGTTTCAGGGCGGGCGCTGCTGCCGGGCGCGCAGAGCAAAAATGCCGACGCCGGTTTACAGCTCAGCTCGATACGTCGCTCTCTAGAGAAGCACCATGCGCAATAGCATTACCTCCGCCCTCTTGAGCGGTGGGCTGGCCTGCATCGGCTGTACCGGGCAGGTGGGAAGTCCGCTCGCTGACGATCCCTCGCCTTCGGATGAGCGGTCGCCGGCGCCCACGGCCGCCCCGGGACCGGCGACGGTGAAGCTTCTGCGAACGTGGGAGTACCGTCGCAGCATTACCGACCTATTGGGTTTGCCCGAGGAAACGCCGATCGCCCTGCGCTCTGACCTCGTTCGGGCCCAGTTCAGCGCGGTGAGCGCGGCCGCCGACTGCTATGACGACATTGCGATCGAGACGCGCGAGCGGCTCGCGCGTGAACTGTCGGCATCGGCGTTTTCGCAGCCGCCGACGCCGCTCGATGCGATGAGCTGTCGGCCGTCGTCCTCGACCGACCCGTGCCTGCGCGCATTTATCGAAGCGTTCGGCGCTCGCGCGTGGCGCCGTTCGCTCACCGCTGCGGAAGTTGATAAGTACTCGACGCTGCTGGGGACGCTCGCCGGTCTATACGAAGACGACCCGGTCAAAGCGGCCGAACTGACGGTCGCGGCGCTGCTGACGTCGCCCCACTTTTTGTATCGAGTCGAACTCGGGGTGCCGGTCGTGGATAGCGGCGAAGACCGTCTGTACACGTCGGTCGAGATGGCGTCCCGGTTGGCGTTCACGCTGTGGGGGCGGGCGCCGGATGCTGCGTTGCTCGCGCTGGGGACGTCCGGGGACCTGTCGACCGCTGAACAGGTGCGGGCACAGGCTCGTCGCATGCTCGACGATCCGCGCGCCGACGGAGAACTGGCCCGGTTTTGGCGAGAACATCTCAATGTCGATCGACTCACGCTGACGGACTTTCCAAAGAGCGGCGCGTCTGAGGCGCTGTACCGCGCGATGCGACAAGAGGCTGAGAAGCTGATTGACCGGGCGATATCGCCCGGAGCGGATGCGCTGCTGTTCTTGACGAGCGATCGGGCCTACGTCGATGCGTCTTTGGCGGAGCTCTACGACATCACCCTCAGCGGTGGTCCCGGCGAAGTGGCGCTTCCGGCCCAACGACGGGGATTCCTTACCAGCGGGCTATTTTTGGCGACCATGAGCCACCCGAGCAAGAACTCACCGGTACGCCGTGGGCGTTTCGTGCTCGACCGGCTGCTTTGCCTGCCGATTCCGTCACCGCCGGCCGATGTCGACGTCGCGCTGCCGCCGATCCAGGAGGGGCAGTTCACCTTGCGGGAACAGCTTTCGGAGCATGTGAGCAATCCGTCTTGTCGCGGGTGCCACAACGAAATGGACCCGATCGGCTTCTCGTTTGAGCATTTTGATCAGTTGGGCCGAGCCCGGGTGCTCGATAACGGTCTGCCCATCGATGCATCCGGCGTCTTTCGGGACCAGCCGTTCAACGATGCGCGTGGTCTCATCGACATCGTGCGCGGTGATCCGGAAATCAACCGCTGTCTCGTGCGACAGACCCTGCGTTTTCTGACGGGGCATCTCGAAAGAACCGGGAGCGACGGCCAAATCAATGAACGCGTCGCGGAGTTTGAGGCGTCCGGCCGAGAGTTTCGTTCGCTCGTCGTGGAGGCGGTCGCCAGCGACACCTTCCGCTATGCCCGTGGTCTCGCCGGCGGGAGCAACTGAGGTCGTCATGAATAAGTACACGATGAGTCGTCGCACGATGTTACGCGGCGCGGGCCGTTTCGGGGTCGCTACGAGCCTGAGCTTGCCGATCCTTGACGCCATGTTGAATGACAATGCAACGGCACTTGCGCAAGGCGCGGCGCTGCCCGTGCGGGTCGGCGTGTGGTTTTGGGGCAACGGCGTTCGGCCCGAGCACTTCTTTCCCGAAGGGGCGGACGACGAAGGGGTCCGTGCGCGCGGGACGCCCGGCACCCTCCAGTCTTGGGACCCGTCGGGGCGGCAGCACACGGCACCGCTCGCGGCGATGAATCTCGGACCCTATGTTTCCCTAGTGTCGGGAACGGCGCCCTTTGCCGAGCCCGAGCAAGCGCACCACGATGGCAAGAATGCGGTGCTTACGGGCTCGTACGAGTGGTTTGAAGGCGATGCGGATCGCGGCTACGCCGGACCGATCACGCCTTCATTCGATCAGATCGCGGCCGATCATCACCGAGCCAACACCGACTTTGCGTCGCTTGTGTTGGGGGTTCAGGAGGGTGCGGCGAACAACGAACCCGGCAACGCCGGGCACTTTACGTCATCGAGCGGCCGCAACCGCTACATTCGACCTGAGTACTCGCCGCTCACTGTGTTTAACCGAGTATTTACCACGGACGGGATGTCGGGCGGCGGCGACCCCGCAACGCGGCGGCTTCTGCTTGCTCGGCGGAGTATCCTCGACGCGGTATCGACAGATCTCCAGAGCCTCAATCAGCGCCTTGGGGCGAGCGACCGCGCGTGCCTCGATCAGCACCTGACCAGCGTCCGGGCGCTCGAGCAGCGGATCGCGAATAGTCTGCGCGCTGAATCCGGAAACGGGGCGTGCGAGATCGGCGTTGCGCCGGGCGACTATCCGACCATCGACGGCATTCAGCGTCTGCGGGATCGAAGCCAGGCCATGTCCGACGTCCTCGCCCTCGCGCTCGCCTGCGACAAGACCCGGGCCTTTAGCTATCAATTCACGGTTTTTCAGACCGGGCACGACTTTGCTCAGGAGCCCGAACTCAACGGCACCGTGGATAGCGTCGACCCGAGTAACCGCCTTACGATAGAGACTTCGTTCCACGAGGCGGCGCATTTTCCGGAGTTTCAGGACGCCGTTCGCATCGTTACGAACTTCACCTTCGATAACTTTGCGTACCTCCTGAAGAAGCTCGCCGACATCCCCGAAGGGGACGGGAGTGTTCTGTCCAATAGCGCCATCGTCGCGACGACGGAGCACACCGAACCGATGAGTCATGTCACCGACGATATACCCGTCGTGATCGCCGGTCTGGCCGGTGGGCGATTGCGCGGCGGACAGTGGTATCACGGCGATCGCGAGAAGGTGTCGAAGGCCGGCTTGACGGTGCTTCGGGCCGCGGGCATCCCCGTCGAACGATTTGGTGCGGCCTACGACAATCCGGAAGGCGGCGGCAGCGATCCGAGCACCACCGAGACGTTCACCGCACTCGAAGTGTAACCGTCACTGTCGCTACGCTTTCGTTTACGGGGCTTGACGAACCCTAGAATATCTAGGCATGCTCATGCCTAGGAGCTCTAGGGTTAGAGATGGCGCTCACAAAAGATCTGGTGGCTGCTTCCGCCACTCCGCTTGTGCTGTCGGTGCTGCAACAAGGCGATAGCTATGGCTACGGCATCATTCAGACGGTCAAGACACTCTCCCACGGAGAGCTCGAATGGGCGGAAGGCATGCTTTATCCGATTCTGCATCGTCTCGAGCAGCGCCGTCTCATCGAGGGGTATTGGGGCCGGGCCGACAATGGTCGCCGGCGTAAGTACTACCGCCTGAAGCCACGCGGGGCTGCGGTCCTCGCCGAGCAACGTACACACTGGCAGCAGATCAACGATCTGCTCCAGAGCTTGGAGGGGGCCTAGCGATGTTCGACCTCGACGATGCGATCGACCGGTGGTGCGCACGCGTCACTGCCGGTGCGCCGATGCAGTCAGACCTCGCGGCCGAGCTAGCTGACCACTTGCACGTGACCGTTGCTGCCTTGATGAACGAGAACGAAGGCATCGACGCGAACGTCGCTTTTCAAATGGCCAAACAGCGCCTGGGAGAAAGCCAAATGTTGAACCAAGAGTTTGAAAAGAATCGAAGCCTATGGTCGCGGTTATGTGCCTTCGATCGCGGCGTGAGCCGGCTTCCGAAGGCGCCGGAAATCCAGCGCGTTGCGCGTCGGTTGCTTATCGGCCACGCGATTCTATGGGCGGCAGCACAACTTGCCACCGCGTGGATGGTCGCGGATGCCGACGAGAGCAAGTCCGTCGCGGTCATGATCATGATTCCGCTATGGTTCGCATCCTGGCTTCTCATCATGCGGGCGATGCGAAGCCTGGCGCCATCAGAATCGAACGCTTGACGACGTGAAGATAGGGGCTGCGTCTGTTTCAGCGTCTGACCCGGCTGCGGCGCTAGTGGTTCGGGGTCAGTAAGAAGACCGCCGGATCGATTGTCGAGCGCTCGGCGCTGCGCGTCCTGTTGGCATGAAGCCGTCGAACGCTGGGGCGTTCGGATGATCAAGCCGTCGAACGCTGGGCGCTAGGGCGTCCGGCTGATCAAGCCTTCGGCCTCAAATCGCTCGCGTCGCGCATGGTCGATGCCGGCTATAAGCGCTGGGTATTTCGAAATCAACGCGGCGAGCTGCGCGATGAGAGGAGCATCGTCGGCCTGCTGGGGTAGCCAACCAAAGAGGACCAGCGCCCGGCGCAGAATATGGTCGGCTGGCGAGTCGCGGTGGTCGAGCACGGCCTCGAGTAACTTCGGAGGCTCGATCAGACGCAGCGCGTGCATCGCCTTCGCCGCGACAAGTTCGTCTCGCAAGTCTTCCTCTCTCCATAGATAGACAAGCCGCCGCACCAGGTGTGCGGCATCGTCGTCAACCAGGGGCTCCTCAAATAGAGGACCCAAGGCGGGGACGGCGGTGGGCGCCACAGGAAGCTCCGACCACCAAGACAGCCGAGTGAGAGTCGCGTCGTCGACCTCGTGTGCCCGCCCGAAGAGCTGCCGGACAGAGCGCGCCGCGAAGCATATCGGCGTGCCGTCGGTGCGGTGACGCGCAGAAGTATAGCCGTAGCGCTCGCCGATCAGAAGATGCTTCAGGCGTTCCGTGAGGTGCGGTGATTCTTCTTGGTCGGACGTGGCCACTACTGACCGAGGCTTCCTTTGACCGGAATCAACATCACCCGCTCGTTGCTCGTCAATCGCGGTACCGGGACGCGGTTACGGATGCTGAAATCGTCGGTGTCGCGAAGAAGACGCGTATATTCGTCCTCCAGGCGGAACGGAGGCGTATTTGTCAGCCCGGCCTTATTCAGATCGGACCGCTCGAGGGGGTGGTAGCCGACGATTTGTGGTGACGGTTCTCCATCCCTGAGGACCACAGCCAAGAACGCTTCGTCGCTACTCTTGACGTTACCGCTCACGAGCGTGAGCCCGCCGGCTCGGACGTCGTCCCACAGGGTTGTTGTTTCTAGAAAGCCACCGAGCGACCATTGGTACCCATGGGCGGGGAGGGTCTGCCCCTGCATGCTCATCAGCGTCTCGCCAAGCTGCTTAGCCGCGGCGTTGCCGCCGAGTTTGGTCCATTCCTCGGCGCCCTTCACTTCCCACAGAATGAGTTTTTCGCCCGGATCGATGTAGACCAGGTCAACTCTGTTGGGGCTCTCCATCGCACGGATTTTTCCGCCGTTATCGAGCTCTACCTCGACCATATTGCCCCGTCGCTGGATGCCGGTCGCTTCCCGTCCGATGTGCGCGTAGAGGTCGGTAAACGACTTGCGCTCGCTCGATTTGATAATGCCGGAGTCGAGCGCCTGCTGAATGTAGCGATTCGTCGCGGTGAGGGGCGCGGCCTCTCCACTGCGGCCGAAGTAGAGTCCTTCGGAGTCCAGGGAAATCGGGTCGCCGCGTCGCACGCTTGTGAGGTCGACCTGCGGCAGCGGTCGTGTCAGACCGGCCGCGCGAACTTCGGGTCCGGAGAGTAGGACAGACGACGATGAGCGCGGTCGATATCCCTCCGAAATAAGTTCGTCGATAATCTGCGCCTCGTTGTAATTGCGCATCCGCGGATTGCGGTTAAGCAGCGATTGCTTGAGGCTTACATACTGAGGGTGACTTGTGACCTCCGATACCACCCGATTCCAGACTTCGGGCTCGAGCCGATGAATGCGCGTATGGGTAATCTCATGTCCCAAGAGGTCGCGCAGCTGCGTATCACTCAAGCCATCAGCCACATCGCGATTGATATAGATCTTGCCGGACGTCGGATCGACGAACGCAGCCTTGGTGCGCGCGTCAGCGAAACGCTGTGCATCGACGCCTTCCGTTATTTCGGCCAGTTGATTGAGTCGCGACCGGAACTCAGACCCGTCGAGCAACCTGACGGTTGACGGCGTGGGGCGCGCGCGCAGCATCGCGGTCTGAATGGCGGCTTCCCGGCCGGTCTTGGACGAGTTGAATCGGGTAAGCGCCTGGGGGCCAAAACCCACGACCGCCACGAAGGTCGCCAGGCGAACTGCCTGCGTGGCGAGTTCTTCGAGTTTTGCCTGGTCGCCGTTCTTCATGGCCTCGACAAGCTCGTCTGCCATGGGCGCGAAGACCGCGGCCTGAACACCCAGGTTGGCCCAGACGACCGGTTGACCCACTTCACGCGCCGCACGCGCCCACTCGTCCATGAGCACACGCTTGGCCATGACCTTGAGCTGCCGCTCCGAAACGTCGGTCACGCCGACTTCGGCAAGATTTCGGGCCAGTCGCCGGCCGGTCGCTTCGAGCACCTGTTGACCGCTTTCGCTGAGACCCCAGTGACCGAGCAACCGACGACCGACCATCTTGCTGCCGAGCTTCATCCCGGCCTTGATCGGCACCCCGACGTCCACGACGTCCAGCAGCGTGAATGCCGCGTTCATCATGGTCTCTTGGCTCGTATGCGCGTCGATACCTGAGTTCCACGCCTGGCCGATGCGGTGCCGCCCCTGCACGAGGTTCTTGGTCTTCAAACTACCCAGACCGACCAGCCATCCGACGAGGGCGCCGGCCGCGGTGCCGACGCCTGGAAAGACCCACGTACCGATGGCTGCGCCGACGAGGGCGCCTCCGCCCTGGTAGCCCACCGCCTCACCGAGGCTCTCGCTGTTTAGCTCTGCGAGCAATGTCTCAGCCGCGGCGGTCAAGCTGCCTTGCTGATACTTTTGAAAGAAGGCATCGACGGCTTTTTCTACATTAGGTAGATCGCCATATTGGGCTCGAATGTGCTCAGCGATGGTGAGCGCCTTTTCGCCTTCAGATGCGAGCGCGGCGCCTGTTAGCTCGGCGAGGCGAATCGCGGCCTGAAGGCCCCGCTGCGCGTCCGTCCCCGGACTGAGCGAGAGGGCTTCGGCGCTTTCCGCGATCTGCGTGATCTTCGCCAGGACCTCTCCGCGCTTGCGCGTGGGCGTACTATGCAGCTGATGCAGTCTCGTTTGCGCAAGCAAGCCCATGATTTCGAGCTGCTTGTCTGCCGCACCCGATCCGGTAATTTGCTGGGCCCTTTCGAGCGCGAGCTCGTACGAGATCGCGGCACTTTCCAGTTTGTTGTTGTGCAGGTGCACATTCGCGGCCGAAAGCAGTGACTCAACGCCAAACAGTGGTTCGTTAAACCGCGTCTCTGCTTGCCGGTAGGCGACGGTAAGAAATCCCGACATCAGATTGTCGTCATGGTCCAATTCGAACTGCTGTAGGTCGTTCATCACCTGGAAAACGGCGAAGCGGTGATCCGGGGTGAGCGGCTGAAGCCGACTAAGTAGACCCTCGACTTCCGCTGGTCCGATGATCGATACGCCGTCGGGCGGATCGCGGTGAAGAAGCTCTTGGATGCTTTTATTGTCCCGAATCGAAAAGTTGAACCTGATCTCCGACGGTGGCGGCAGATCGACGGTGCCCGTATTGACTGAAAAGTCGATCATTTCCTCAATGACGGACTCGTACGCTGCGTACGCCGCGTCTCTATCAAAGTACTGCGCGTGTAGCCCCGCCAACGCCGACGCCTTGTAGCGCATCGCATCGAGCAAGCCCTGAGGATCGCTCGAGCTGATATACGACTGCTCCAGCGCGGCGAATTGCTGCCGAATCTCCCGTGCCCGCGTGTCTTGGTCGAGCGGATGGCTCCGCTCGATGAGCGAAGTATTCTGATCGACGCGGTGTTCCTTCGACCGCTGGATGAGCATGGCGTCGATCGTCGCGAACCGCACCGCTCGCTTGGTCTCGACGATCTGCGCTTCCATTTTGGGATTCGTCGCGGCTCTTTGCAGACGCTCCAGCGTATGCAGCGCTGCGCCAGAAATCTCGAGTCCTTCGTCGTAGCGCCCGTCGACATAGGCCTGCTGGGAATATTGAAGTGCGACGTCGATGATCTGACGAAGCTCCGCTCGCCGCGACTCTTCGAGGCCTTCGGCTCGCCCAGGAAACTCAACCACCAGGCGGTCGTATCGACTGTCGATCTGTTTACCTATCTCCTCGATTTGATCGGCCAGCGGCGACGAGGTTTCCGGCCGCCAGACGATCGACACGGCGGTGGGAGGCTCGATCTCGGTGGTTTTTGGCGTACCGTTAATCCCGGTCGTCGGTTGGGCTGGACCGTGCGCGTTGATGTCAGCGGGTGCCCGGTACGCCCGCTCTATGTACGGCCGAGTCTGGATGTTCTTTTCGCGCTCCAGGAGGTCGATAATCTCTGGCGCATTTTCGAGCGCGAGGTTGCGTTCATCCCGCCCGTTTTTCCGTGAGAAGAGCTCTTTCAGGAAGTCCTTGGCTTCCTTCTCACCGAACACCAGGTCGTCGCCGTCGCCGACCCGCTTTTGCACAACATCCAGGTCGACCCCGTAGCTCTTGAGTGTATTTCGCGTCGACGGGGAGACGTTGTTAAACGAGAAGCCACCGGCGTGGGTTCGAATGAACCGCTCTCGGTCTTGGGGGGGTAGGCGCATGCTGCCTTACCGAGCAAGCGCCATGCCACCGATACATTCAAGACTCCAGTGCGCCATAGAGCGGCCGCCGGGGCGCCAGATGCAAGGGCTGCGCGCACCATTCACGCGCGACCTGCAATCGGATGCTTACATTCAGTTGTAATCGATATCGGCCACACGATGAACTAACGAGCGCGATGGAGTAGCGAACCGTTTGATTCGCGCCGCTGCCGCTGGTTCTCGCCGCTTCTGGGGGCCGGGGCGGCTTCGCCTCTCGTCGGTTGCGTATGCCGGACACGCTGTCCTCGCCCGGTGCCGAGAAGCGGGCAACTCCAGCGCGACAGCCGCACGCTTCAAACGAAGCGCTGGCCGAGAGCTAGTCGAGCTCGGTGGCCAGCGACCTCAGCTCGCGCTCGAGTTTTTTGATTCTCGCCTGACGCTCGCGGTTGAGTGCTTCGGCGCGCTGCCGTGCCGACTTCTCCGACTTTGCTAGCTTCTGCACGCGTCGTAACGCCGTTTCGAGTTGATCGTACGTCAGCCGGCGCTTGGCCTCGGCAGCGGCCGCTGTTCGATTGGCTTGCGCGCTTTCTTGCTCTCGAACCCGAATGGTCTTGCGTTGGATTTGAATCGTTTCGAGCTGGGCGCGAACCCGACGCTCGGCCGCGACCGCCCGCGTGGCCTCATCTTCCGCGCGGCGTCGTTCGGCCTGTGCGATGCGCTCGGCACTTCGTATCCACGCAACGGATGCCAGGGCGGCCACTATGATCGCGGCCATTACGATGAACGCGGCGACGACCCCGCGACGCCGACTCCGCGTGCCCCGCACGCGGAGCGCCTCTACGGCGTCGAGGTAGGCGCGCTCGGTCGCGGCAAGGTCATGGGCGTTTCGTCGATGGAACGCCTTCGCTTCCTCGGCCGCTTCGCCGGTCCAAAGGAGCCCTTCGGAGCGCCCCTTGGCGAACCACTGCTTGCTCGCGCTCCTCAACTGATCAAGGAAGGCCGTGTCCTCGGCATTTTCTTCAGTCCATCGGCGAAGCGTCGGCCAGCCGGTGATCAGTGCTTCGTGGACGAGCTCGACCATTGGACTCTGATCGCTACCCGGGTGCATGATCAGCAGCCGGCCGGCGACAAAAGTCTCGATAACGCGGGCGACGCGCCCGGGCTCATCGGACAGCCCTTCGAGATCGTGAACGTCGACGAGCACGCGCGTCCGCTCTGCAGTGACCAAACGACGAAAGAGCCGTCGAGCGAGGTCCCGTGCGCTTGGGGCCAACGATGCGAGCATCGCGTCGGCGTGGGCGGCCAAGGTTCCCTCCACACCGCCGAGTTCGGCATAGCTACTATCGGTGAGCACACGCTTGACGACGTCGCGTCGGGCCCATAGAGCCGCAGCGGTGAACTGAAGCAGCGGTAAGGCGCCCGGATGAGTGTCGAGCGCGTCGAGAATGCGCTCAGGTACACCATCGCTTTCGAAGCGATAGTTGATGTCCTCGAGCGGCGCAGTGAGCGCTTCCCACATCCCGTTTCGGTCGAGTGGAGCGAGGAACACCAAGCCCGACGACACGCGTTCCGCAAACTCGCGATCCAGTGTGATGCGGCCCAGGTGGTCGGCCCGAACGGCGATGATTAGACGAAGCGGCGAAGTGACGTCGTCGGCCAATGCCATCAGACAGCGAGTCACCGCCTGTTGCTCACCGTCGTCGTCGGTCAACGTATAGAGTTCTTCGAACTGGTCGACGAACAGCAGGATGCGATGGCCTCGGCCAGCTGAGGACCCGAATGCACGCGTTCGCAACACCCGTCCAAGGTAGCCGGGCTCGCTGCGGAGCCGTTCGGTCAGGACGGCGTTGCTCCCACGACCGGGCAACAACGCGCGCCCGGACGGACGGTCGTTCACGGCCCACCGAATGAGGGCGGCGAGGCTGGCCAAGGGCGCTCGGCCCGGTCGAGTGACCACAACTTCCCACGGGTATTGCTGGGACCGCAAAGCGGGGCCTATCCCCGCCCTAACGAAGGACGACTTGCCGGCGCCCGAGAGGCCGACAACCGCTAGCATCGGTGATGCCTCGAGTCTGCGGACGACCCGCTCGACGTCTTGGCCGCGTCCGAAGAATCGGTCCGCATCCGCCTCCTGAAACGCGGTCATACCCGGGTACGGGGAGCTCTCGTCGTTTTTGCGCTGTCGCCGCCGTGCCGGTGAGGCGAGTTCCAACCGGTGGACGAGTTCTTCCGCCGACCCTATTCGGTCCTCGACCGGCTTGATCAAACAAGTGTCGACGATTTCGGCCAGATCCGGCGGCACCGTTCGGACTGCGGACAGCAATTTGGGCATGGGGACTTCGAGCTGCAGCGCCGCCTTTCGCAGCCCCACGGGGGTCAGGGGGTGCAGCGGGTGTCGGCCCGCCAACATGCGCCAAAGAATGATTCCAAACGACCACAGGTCAGCGCGATGATCGACGGCTTCGCGGCGCCACTGTTCGGGCGCCATATAGGGGCGCGTCCCTAGAATCGACTCGGGGTGTGTTTGCTCGGTCGGACTGTCGTCTTGGCTCGTCGGTACCTCTTCGGGCGTGCCCACCAACTTAGCGATACCGAAGTCGAGGACCTTGATGAGGCCGGTCTTGGTCAGAAAGATATTGGCCGGCTTAAGATCACGGTGAACGATTCCGGTCGCGTGCGCGCAGACCAGCGCGCGCGCGACCGGCAGCATCAGCTCGATCGCGCGTGGGGCAGATACCGTCCGGTTGTGTAACCACGTCGATAGTGGTTCACCGTCGAGATACTCCAGCGCTAGGTAGGCGAGCCCGCCAGTGTCGCCGACCTGGTGAATGACCACGATGTTCTCATGGTGGCATTGCGCCGTCGTTCGGGCCTCGAGAAGGAATCGTTCGAGGAGTCCCTTTGACCGCAGCGTCAGAAACTTCAAGGCAACCCGTCGACCGAGCCTAGTATCTCGGGCGAGAAAAACTTGTCCCATTCCGCCGCGCCCGATCTCACGGATAAGCTCGAACTGCTCGACCCGCATGCCCGGACGGGGCGACGCATCTTTCCTCGTGCTGCCTGTTGAACTCACGACGGCTCGGACGTAGTGCTGCGACCCTAGCACATTGTGCCATGCTGAAGGTATGCTTGCACCGATGCTTACGCGCCTCGCCGTATTGGCCGTCAGCCTCATCTTGCTGATCTGGGCGCCCTCGACCGCCGCCGCGACCGATAGACCGTGGGCGCAGGGGGTTTCGAAGGCCGACCGGGCGCGCGCGCAAGCGCTTTTAGCTGAGGGCAATCGCCTGTTCATCGAGTCTCGACATCGGGAAGCGCTCACCAAATACGAGCAGGCGGTCACTGTGTACGACCATCCGGCGATTCGATTTAATATCGCGCGGGCGTTGATCAACCTCGACCGGCCGACCGATGCGTTTGATAACATCGAGGCGGCACTCCGGTACGGACGTGCGCCCCTAAAAGGGCTCTATGATGAAGCGAAGAACTATCGGCGGCTTCTTGCGGGGCAGATCGCCGAGCTCAACCTAACGTGTGAGCAGCCTTCGGTTGCGGTGACCGTCGACGGTGCGGCGGTCCTCGACTGCCCGGGCGACCGAGTCCTCCGGGTCACGCCCGGGACGCATCAAGTGGTCGGTCGGCGCGACGGCTACATCACGCTGACCCGAGATGTCGTCGCTTTGCCCGGCGCCGCTCAACCGGTCGACGTATCGTTGATGAGCATTGCGGACGCGACCGTGACGGTCCGTCGTTGGGAGACCTGGAAGCCGTGGGCCGTCGTCGGGAGCGGGTTGGTACTCGGGGGGCTCGGCGCCGTCTTCTTTCAGCAGGCGCGGTCGACGCGAGACGATTACGCGGCGCGATTGAGCGACAACTGTAGCGTTACACCGTGCGCCGACGTCGGTTCGCTCAACTCGACATGGGCGCGGGCGCAGGTTGAAAATGGCGTGGGCATTGGGGGGCTCGCGGTCGGCGGCGCGGCCGTTGTCACGGGCTTGGTGCTGGTCATCTTGAATCGGCCGCGCGCGGTTCTGCGGCAGGACGGCGAGAACGTCAGCGAGGCCGCATCCGTATATCCCCCCTGTGGAGGCGCGGTCGTGCACCGGTTCTAACCGGCCGCTGCGGTGGGCCGGGCAACCTTCGCGCCCCAGCGATGGCGCGGTCGCGCACCGCCTCCGATGGTTACGATCGGCGGCAGTCAGCGGGGCAACTTTCGGGCGTCTCGTCCGCCTCGCACAGATAGTCTCCGCATACGGGCGCGCACTCGCCGCAGTCCGCGGAGCACAGTCGGCAGCTCTCGAGGACAGGATCACACGTCGCGTCGCCGCAATGCGGACCCACGTTGTTGCACTCCGCGCCGGGCGGGCAGCTTGGATTGCAGAAACCCCAGCAATCCGGGTCGTCACAGCCCGTAAGCCCGTCGCCGTCAGGGTCCATGCCGGCTTGGCATGCCCCGGCGCCGACCGCGTAGTGGGCCGAAAGCCACGTTGCGGAAGCGTTGGGGTCGACGAAGACCATCTGCCCGCGGAGCGCATCGTAGGTCATTGCATTCGGTTCGGGGATGGCGCTAAGACCGTCGTCGTTGGCCACCGTCACTTGGCGCCACCCATGGCCGAGCCATTCCCAGGTACCGCCGAATCTGCCTGCAAGCAGGATCAGTCGACGGCGTGCTCCGTCGAAAGCGAGCGCGTAGGGCCCAAACGGAGGCGTCGGGCCACGAGGCGAAATGTCTACCCAGGTTGCGCCATTCCAGCTCCAGGTCTTGCGCGGTCCTCTTCCTGTCGTGGGATCGAGCAGACCGCCAAAAAGGACCAGTTGCTCGTCGGTCGGATCGTAGGCGAGCGGGGCGCCTGGCGCCATGCCGGCTTGGCCACTATCGCGCCAGGCCGTTCCGTCCCACAGCCAGGTTGTTGCGGCCCCGAAGCAGTCTCCGGCCGGGCCGCCCGTCAGGAGGACCAACGTGTTGCGGGCGAGGTCGTAGCCCAACGAACGGCAGTCGGCCTCCTTGGGCCGGGCGGTCGTCGGGATGGAGCGAAGCTCGGCGCCATCCCACTCCCAGTGGTCAATCACGCCGTCGATCGTTCCGACCAAAACGATGCGTTCGCGGGCGGCGTGGTAAGTGAGATGATAGCCTCCGCCGGCTGGCAAGTCCCCGCCGGGCGTGACATGTACCCATTCGCGGCCGTTCCACTCCCACAGCGCTCGGGTCGCTTCGCTGAAGAGCACCGCTCGCCCACGTCGGGCGTCATACGCGAGGGCGGGCCCTAACGGCTGGTCCGGCTGATTGCGCACATTGTTCCGTCGCCACGTATTTCCCACCAGGGACCAGGAATCGGTGCGCATGCGTCCATTTGTCTCCCGTCGACCGCCAAACAGAAGGGGCGCATGACGCGCTGTTTCGTACACCGCCGAGTGCCCTACGCGATCATTCGGCAGGCCTCCCAACGTGGGGATTCGGTTCCAGCGCGTGCCGAGCCATTCCCAGACCTCGCCGGTGCCCGCTAGAAGCATCACGTGTTCGCGTGAGGGGTCGTAGATCATCGCTGCAGATCCGGTCGGGCGTTCGCCTTGCGGTCTGATGCCTGCCCAGCGCTCCCCGTCCCATTGCCAAACTTGGTCGTCGACACCCGCCATGACGACTTTCTGGCGAGCCAGGTCGTAGGCGATCGTGCCGATGGCGGAGGGCTCGTCGCCGACGGGGACAACCTGCGTCCACAGAACGCCGTCCCATGTCCAAATCTCCGTCGTCGCCAGTAGGTTGTTAGGTATGGCGCGTGTCCCGCCGATGCTGATGATTTGTTGGTGAATCGGATCATAAACCAGCTGCCCGCGCGGTGGAGGGCCATCGCCGGCGATCGTGAGCAGCCGCCAGATGTGTCCATCCCACCCCCATGTGCCGCCGTCGTCGTCGATCGCCACGGTCATTCGACGGGCGTGGTCGTACGCGGCTGGGAGCGGAATCGAGAAAGGCCCGACCGGAGCTTCGATGCGACGCCAGGTGTATCCTTCCCACTCCCAAACGGCATCGGTGGAGTCCAGCAGGACGGTGACCGCGCGACCGGCGTCATAGACCAGGGTTGGCAAGTTCCGGACCGAGGGCGGCATCACTCGGGCCCACGTTCGCGGGGCTTGCGCGCAGTGACTGTCGCATCCGTCGCGCTCGACATCGTTGGCGTCATCGCAGTCTTCGACGGGGTCGAATCCGCCCTCGACCTGGACCACGTCGATGCGACCATTGCCGCAGACTTCCTTGCGGCAGGTCGCGGCGCAGCCGTCACCCCGGACGGTATTGCCGTCGTCGCATTCTTCGCCCACCATCGGATCGACGATCCCGTCGCCGCACGCGCGGGGCTGACAGTTGTCTCGGCAGGTCGCGTCCGGCGCCGGTCCGTTGGTATCGCTGCACCCGGCCGGAAGCGCTGTAGGGTCCTGGCCACAGTCACAGACTTCGTTGAAGGCGGTGTCAATCACGCCATCGCCGCAGGTCGGGACGATGCAGGTTGACTGGCATCCGTCGCCATCGAGCGTGTTGCCGTCGTCGCATCCTTCGCCGCGGGCGCTGTCGACCACGCCGTTGCCGCAGGTCTCGTCGGATTGGCAGTCGGCCGAACAACCGTCGGCGCTGGCGTTGTTGCCGTCGTCGCAAACCTCATCGGGCTCAACGAATCCGTTGCCGCAGCCGGCGGCGAAACATGTGCCCTCGAAGCACCGGCCGTTGTCTTGTCCCGGAAATCGGCACGCCGTAAACGCGTCTTGCCCCTCGCAGGACGACAGCTGCTCGGGGGCCACGCAGCGACCGTGTATCGCATCGCAGGCGCGGCCCGGCGCGCAGGTCGCGTTGCCGCACGGCACGCCCGGCTGGTCCAAGCATCCGGTGACCACGATCAGGAGCCAAAAGCTTCGAACTCGCATGAACGTTGGCGGCACCATCGCGAAACCGTGCGCATGCTGCAACTCGGCGCAGAAGCAGACTTACCGGCTCATAGTCAGGCGTTGACTGCTCTAAACGACGCGGTAATTCCCGTTGGGGCGTCGAACGGTATCGATCAATTCCGTATGGCTTGTTGGTTTGGGCTTCTGGGCGCGCCCACGCTCGATTCTGAAGGGAGCGGTCAGCGGCAATCGGCGGGGCAGCTTTCGGATGTTTCATCCGCATCGCACAGAAAGTCTCCGCAGACCGGCGTGCACGCGCCGCAATCCGTCGGACAAAGACGGCAGTTTTCGAGGGTCTGATCGCACATGGCGTCGCCGCAACGGGCGTTCGATTCGTCGCACGGCGTGCCTGGCGGACAGTTCGGCGTACAGAAGCCCCAGCAGTCCGGGTCGTCGCAGCCCGTGAGTCCGTCGCCGTCGGGGTCGAAACCGCCTTGGCACGCCGCGGCGCCAACGGTGTAGTGGGCCGAAAGCCACGTTCTTGTGGCGCCGGTGTCGACGAAGATCATCCGCCCGCGGAGTGCGTCGTAGGTCATCGACCGCGCCCCTTCGACGGCGCTGAGGCCGTCGTCATCAGCGACCGTCACTTGGCGCCACGCATCGCCGAGCCATTCCCAGGTCCCGCCGAAGTTATCAGCGAGCAGGGTGATACGTCCGCGCGCGCCGTCGAAGGCAAGCGCGTGGCTGCCGGCCGGCGGCGTGAGCCCCTCGGGTGAGATATCCGCCCAGGTCGTGCCATCCCAACGCCAGGTTTGGCGCGGGACGTTCCCGCCCATCGAATTGCCTGGACCGCCGAAGAGGATCAGGTGCTCGGCGTTCGGGTCATACGCGACGGGCGCGCCCGGCGATACGCCCGATTCACCGCTGTCGCGCCAGTCCGTTCCGTCCCAGAGCCACGTGGCCGCGTCGCCGAAGCAGTCTTCAACCGGACCACCGGTCAACAGGACCAACGTATCTCGGGCCCGATCGTAGCCGAGCGACAGGCAGTCGGCCGCTTGCGGTTGCGCCGACGTCGGCACGGCGCGCATGGTGGCGCCATCCCACTCCCAATGATCGAGGGTACCATTGACGGTGCCGACCAGCACGATGCGCTCGCGGGTCTCATGATACGCTACACGATAGTTGTTGCCCGTCAGGAGGTTCTCGGTCGGCGTGAAGTTCTTCCAAGTGCTGCCGTCCCATTCCCAAAGCGTCCGGCTCGGTTCGCTGAAGATCACGGCACGTCCACGTCGAGCATCATACGCCATCGCCGGTCCCAACGACGGAGCGGGCGTGGCTCTTTGCACCCTGATCCGCCATCGATCTCCGCGGAGTAACCAGGTGTCGGTCCGAACGCGGCCATCGGGTTGCTCTCCGCCAAACATGACGGTGCTGTTGCGCGCGGTGTCGTATGCCACCGCCGGCCGCAAGCGGGCGGGGGGCGGGCCGCCCGCGGTTGACCTCTGCGCCCAGCGGGTTCCGAGCCAGTCCCAAACCGTAGACGGGGACATGTTGCTGCCACCGACGTGAAGCGTCACATGTTCGCGAACGGGGTCGTAGAGCATCGCAAAGCTGGACTCCGCCCCGCTCGGACGCTCGCCGTCCGGCGTGACGCTTGCCCACCCCTCACCGTTCCATTCCCAAACTTTGTCGTCGAAGCCCGCCATGACAATTTTCTGGCGGGCTATGTCGTAGGCGATGACACCGATGTCGAAGGGATCGGGCTGCTCGCCGATGCGATCGACCTCGGTCCACATGACGCCGTCCCAGGTCCAAATCTCGCCGGTGATGGCGACGGCGTCCCCGAAGACGCGGAATCCGCCAATGCTGACGACCTGCTGCCGGACCGGGTCATAGACCAGCCGTGCCTCCAGCGGAGGGCCATCGCCGACGTCGAGACGCTGCCACATGCGTCCGTTCCAGCCCCATGTGACGCCGTTGTCGATCGCCACCGTCGTTCGGCGTGCGTGGTCGTACGCGGCCGGAAGCGGGTTCGCCGAGGGCCCAACCCGGGTTTCGATGCGACGCCAGGCATATCCATCCCACTCCCAAACAGCATCTGTCGCGCCGAACAGGACTGTGACTGCGCGACTGGCGTCATAGACGAGCCTCGGCGCGCCCCGGCTGTCGGGCTGCGTCACCCGCGCCCATGTCCGCGGGGCCTGCCTACATCGGCTGTCGCACCCATCGAGCTCGATGGTGTTGGCGTCATCGCAATCCTCAGCCGGGACGAATCCGCCTTCGACCTGCTGAACGTCGATACGGCCATTGCCGCAGACTTCCGCTTGGCAGGTTCCGGCGCACCCATCGCCCGGGAGCGTATTGCCGTCGTCGCACGTTTCGCCGGCCCCCGGATCGATGATCCCGTCGCCGCACGCGCGGGGCTGGCAGTTGTTTCGACAGGGTGCGTCGGGCGTCGAGCCGTTCGTGGCAGTGCACCCGGTCGGAAGTGAAGCGGGATCTTGGCCACAGTCGCAAACCTCGTTGAATTCGGTATCGACGACCCCATCGCCGCAGGTCGGGACGATGCAGTTCGACTGGCATCCGTCGCCATCGATCGTGTTGCCGTCGTCGCACCCCTCGCCGCGGGCGTTATCGACCACGCGGTTACCGCAGGTCTCGTCGGAGCGGCAGTCGGCGGAACACCCGTCAGCGCTCTCGTTGTTGCCGTCGTCGCATACTTCTTCGGGCTCGACGAAGCCATTGCCGCAGCCCCTGGCAAAACACGTGCCGTCGAAGCAGCGGCCGTTGTTTTGTCCCGGAAACTGACAGGTCGCAAACGGCTCTTGCCCTTCACAGGACGACAGCTGCTCGGGAGCCACGCATTGTACGTGCACCGCATCGCACGCGCGGCCCGGCGCGCAGGTCGCGTTGCCGCACGGCACGCCGGGCTGATCCAAACAGCCTGCGACAACGATCAGAAGCCAAGAGTGTCGAACTCGCATGAGCGCCCAGTGACCATCGCGAATCCGGGCGCCGGCCGCAACCGGGCGTCGACGGCGGGTGTTGACCTAATGAGCGCTCCGGACTTAGCCCGGCTCGTTCGAGGATCGGAGACTGAGATCGGTCTCGTGGACCCAAGCGTTGTTCGGGAGAGGTTCGATGGGATTGGCCGGCCGAGACCCGGGCACGACGATGAATCGCAGCCGGCGGGCATCCCCATGCCCGTCAAAGATGTTCGCAACGGTACCTTCGATGAGAAAGACACCCTGCCGCGTGCGCCTACTGGGAACGGTAAGTTCTTGCCAACCGATGTCGCCCAAAACAGCAACGCTCAAGGCTGTGTCGCCGTCGGGCGCCTCTTCCGGGACCACTCGCCAAACGACGGGTGTCGGTCCGTTATTGAGGGTCGTAGGCCCCGCCGACGCGTTGACCGCTCTGTAGTCCGCTTGTTGCCCACCCTCTAGGTAGACGCTGTGCGGTGGCAAGGGCGTGCTCCGGGGCATGATCATCATGAACGCGATCGCTGCCGCCGCGGCCAACGCTCCGGTCGCGCCCGCCCAGCGCCACCCCCGCTTGGCGGCCGCGGTGTGGGCGATGGATTCGAGTTGGGTGACAGCGGACGGGCCAAGGGGGGCATAAAGCGCTAAACGACCGGCAAATTCTGGATCTTGCGCGGCCTCCGTCTCGAGGCGATGGCGTTCATCGTCGGTCAACCCTCCCTCGGCCAGACGACGAAGTAGATCGTCTCGAGGGTCTATCGACGCATTCATCAGTGCACTTTCGATGGGGCGGTCGTCTTCCATATCAAGCGTCGTGCGGGACGGCCCAGTCCTCGAGCAATCGTTCGGCGAGGCGTCGGATATCCCTCCGCCAACTATACAGCGCAGCCTTTGTTGTGCGGAGTTGCTTTGCGGCTTCATCGACAGCCATCCCTTCCAAATACAGCGCTTGCAGTGCTTCGTTCCCGCGCGGGGAGAGTTCGGCGCGCAAGGTCGCCACCAGCCGTGCGGCGAGATGCTTGGCCGCGACCCTCCCTTCGAGGTTCGACACCACATCGACCTCTTGAGCCAGCGTTTCGGGCGCGACCGGCTCCTCAGCCGACGCGTTTCGTCGGCCGCTCCGAATAAAGTCGATCGCGCGTCGCTCCGCACAGACCGAGACGAACGTCGTCAGGGTCGCCTCGCGTGACGGCTGCCAGCGCATCAAATCGCGAAATCGGTGGGCACAGAGCCCGGCCCAGACATCTTGCACGACGTCTTCCACGGTCGAACGGGTGATGTTGAGTCCGCTCCGCTCGAGGGTCGCCGCGACTCGGCTGTGAATAAGCGGGGTGAGTCGCGCTACCAGCCAGCGCTGCGCTGCACGATCGCCCCGGGCTGCCGCTTCGATGCGCGCCCGCTCTAGTTTTGAACTCGTGTGCATTATCAGTACACGGCGAGCTCACCCGAGGTTGTGCCGATCGGATGACCGAGGTCGTCTTCTAAAACGAAGAATACCGTGCCCCGGGTCGGGGTCAGACTGGCCGGGGCAGGGAGTCCGGACACGTGTACGGTCTGGACTGTCGTGGCGCCGGCGATCGTTGATGAAAAGGTGTAGTTGCCCGCACTGAGGTCAAGGGATTCCGTACTTCCGGTATCGTCGTGGAAGGTGACCCAGTCGAGTCGCATCGTTCCTGACACCGCAACATCGAGATATATCTCGGTGCCGTTTAGGTCGGCATAGCAGACCCAGCAGCCGATCTCTCCTGGCTGCGGGAAATTGATCGGCATTTCGTCAATGCTTGTTGACGCTGATCCGCATATGGCCATCGGCCCACCGGTCGTATCGGGCGCGAGGCATTGCGACATCGTGCCACCCGGTACCCGAGTCACGCCGGCCGCGACCATCGCGGGCACGCTGGCCGGGGTGCCGCAGGCCGCCGGACAGACCGCACAGCTCGCGCCGTAGGCACGGCATACGCTGACTTGCCGCACGGCCGTATAGCCGCCAAACTGCAGTTGAGAACTGCGACCGAGGTCTCGACCGGTATTGTAGAGTTCGTCGATCAGGTTGCGTCTGTCGAGGCCGGGGGTATTGTACGCGGCGGCGGCGGCCGCTGCCGACACGACCGCGGCCGCGACAGAGGTACCGGTCATGACGCGCGTATGCGTTGTTCCGTTGGGGTCCCGATGTGCCACCGCGTGGATCGCGTCGGCGACGAGTGCAGGTTCGGCATGGGCGCGACTGATACCCAGCGGGCTTCCGGAGGGCGTGACGCCCCCTACCGCCTGAATCAACGGTCCACCGGCCGATGTCGCCGTGATCTGGAACTGCTGCCAGCATTCCGACGCCGATGGCGCGGTCATCCCGTTCCAGGCCGCCGGAAAGGCGGGGTCCTCGTCATCTGCGGTTCCCCCGAGATCGTTACCTGTGGCGGCGACCGCGAGCATGCCGCGACATGCGGCGTACTCGAGGACCTCGTGGACAGCGGCCGCGGGCGCAGACTCGCCGGCTTCGATCGCACCGAGGGCGCCCCCTGCGGGCGTGCCCGGTGACCAGGCGACGCTGAGATTCAGAATAGCCCATCGGGCAGAGTCACCGGTGGGCTGATCTTCGTGGCGCGCCGCTTTGTAGATCGCGGTGGCTAGATCACTGAGGCGGCCGTAGGCACCCGGGCCGTTGGCGATCAGCTTCGTCGAGTCGAGACTGAGCGCTTGAAACGAATGTACGTCGGCAACGCATATGCCCCCGTGACAGAGGAGCTCTTGCATGAGCCGAGCGATGGTGAAGCCGTGATCACGGGAGGCTGCGGACAGCCCTGCCGCCGCTGTCGTCCAACCCGGCGCCGTCGCCGTCGGCCACGAATCGATCACCGCGATACGCGGCCGGTTCGCGTGTGGTGAACCAGGAACGAGCGGTCCGAGCGCGCCCGTCCGCTCTCGAAAGCTCGTCCGTAGCGCGGCCCAGTTCTGCTCGGTCAGCGAGCTGCCGCCGTGAGGCACGAGTTGCGGGCAATCTGGGCCCACGGAGACGGCGGGTCCGACGTCCTCCTGAAGGCGGCCGAAGTCCGCGTCCGTAGGCCCCGCACCTCCGCCGATCCACTCGAATACGCAATAGTTAGCCAGTTTCCCAGGCGCGGGTGCGCCCCACGCCATCGGGGGAAAGAGGTTGGTCGTCGAAAACGTAGCCGGCCGAACGGGAAGGTTTGCACATCCAACGCCGCCTGCGTCATAGCCAACTGCGGTCGTTGCGCCGCACTGCGGGCCGCTCCGGAGCGCATTTCTTTTGTCGGCGCTCCGGGCGACAGGTTCACCCTCGACCGTGCCGCACGATGCGGATATCACCAGGACGAGATGCCACGCCCTTGTCCAAACAGTTCTCTTCACTCGGTGTCCTCTCGCTGATGGCGCCGTGCTCTGGTCCGTCGGGCTGGCGAGCCGGCCATTGCATGTCTCGATCTGTTGTTCGACGTCCGTCCCTAGTTTTGGGAAAAAAAGTTTCTCGCTGGATCATCGCCTTTCTCGTGCTGTGGGCTGGATGCCGCCGGGGCGAGGAAGACGCTGCGCCTCTGCAGGTCGCCTTCGCCGGATGTGCGGAGGTTCGAGATGGTCCCGAGTGCCTTCTCGAGCAGCCCTTGGATCTGTGGGTCGCCACCCCGATCGGACGAATCAGCGTCGAGCCTCCGCCGGAGCGCATCGTCGAAGTTGCGGGGGGGCAGCGAATTCGCATCGACGCGGCTGCAGCACGAAGAAATGGCCGGGTGCAGGTGACGGCACGGGGCGAGGGACCCACGCGCTTGTTTAGTCTCCGCATTGCGAAGACCTCTCGTCCGTGTCCAACCGCAGCTGCGGCATCTGCTGCAGGCTACAAAGCCTACCGGGCGGCCGATATCACCTCCGCAGACCAGGCGCTCGCGGAGGCCGTCGCCGCATGGGCGCGGTGCGGTCGGCGCCACAAGGTGCTCAAGGATCAGCTCATGCGGGTGCACCTGCGGTTGAGCCCAACGTCAACGGCGGCATCCATACTGGGCGCCGATCGTTTTGATACGGCGCTTGCCTTGCTGTCCTCAGCCGAGGCGCAGACCTACTTTTCCTCGGATCTCACGGCCGGCATTTCTTTTTATCGCGGTGTCATCGAGGCGCAGACTGCAAATCTGCGCGGAGCTGTACGGCATCTGAAAGCAGCTTCGGTCGACGCAGGGCGACTCGGCCTCTCGCAGGAAAGGGTCGCCCATGAGGTGCTCGTTCCCTTACTTGCACAGCTCGGCGATGTGGCGAACCTGACCGCGCGCCTCAGCCAACTCAACGTCGCCGCACGTTCGCTCGAGGGCTGCGAGCGAGGCCGCGTGCTGACCAATATCGGCTGGGCGCTGCTGGCGGAGGAATGGCTCGCAAGACCGTTCGGTGTTCGGTCGGCGCCTTTGTCCCTGTCCCAGGAGCCTTCGTTGGCCTGCCGCGGGGTGGTGTGTCCGACGCCAGTACCGTCGGGGCTAGACATCAAAGCCATCCTCGAAGAGGCGGAGCGCCTCAAACGCGAGTGCGAACGAGGGCCCGCCAATGCCCGCGTCAATCTAGCTTTGCTCGCCTGGCTTCGCGGTGACGATGCGGGCTTGGGGCGTTGGCTGACATCGGCCCGCCAGGCCCAACCCGTGCCCGACATCGCGCCTTGGCTTTACGAACTCGAAGCGAGGTATGCGTTGCGATCGGGAAAGGTCGACGCCGCCCGGAGCGCGCTTCATCAAATGGTCTCCGCTGGATTGTCGCCCGATGCCCAAGTCCGGGCGCTCAATCTCGAGGGTGCCATTTGGCGGGCTGCCGGTCGGTTCAAACGCGCCGAGCACGCGTGGCGCAAAGCGGACCGCGCCGTTGACCAGGCCGTGCGATGGGTCGGACTGGAAGCGGGTCGCGGTTCGTTCGCGGCTCGCATGTTGGCGCCCGCTCGAAGCTTGGTGGAGCTTCTTGTCGAGCAAGGGCGAATCGAAGCCGCATTCGCCGTCGCTCGACATGCCCGGGCGCGAACGCTGAGTGGCCTGCGGCGGGCTGACAAGATTGCCCATCTGCCTCCGTCTATCCGCGAATCGTGGCGGGCGGGCGTGGCCCGCATCCGCGCTTTGTCTTCGGCCATCGCGGCGGTCGAGCAAAAGCAGCGCACTGTGCCGGGCCGACAAGCGAGAGGGTTGCAAGCACGCTTGTCGGTCTTACGCGCAGAGCGGGATGAGCAGGTCGATGCCGCGTTTCGCAAAATCGACATCTTGCCGCTTCATGCTACGAGCGAACTCGCCGTTGATCCGGGCGAACTTGTGCTGATGGCTTTCCCTGGCGAACGCGCATGGTTCGGTTTTGCTGTCACCTCGTCAGTAACCCTGGGGCGACGGCTGGATGCTGTCCCTTCCGCACGGCCCGAAGCGATGGCCGATTGGCTGCTAACGCCGTTTGGCCAAGAGCTCGACCGGGCGCGACGAATTCGAGTGCTGCCCTTCGGTCTGCTCGGTCGAGTCGACGTCCACGCCCTGCCGTGGCGAGGACGACCGCTCGGCTTCGCCAAACCCATCGTGTACGCCCTCGATATTCCGCCTACCGGCGGCACATCGTCAGGTCCGGCGCTGGTGCTCGGCGACTCATTAGGCGACCTTTCAGAAGCCCGAGTCGAAGCGCAGGCGGCGGCACGGCGGCTCAACACGACGGCTTGGCTCGGCGAGGCTGCCTCCAGACAACGGATGCTGGTCGACTTGCCGAAAGCCGCTTGGCTGCATTTCGCCGGGCACGCGGAGGCCGGTGACGCGGCGTTGGGCAGTGCCCTCATTCTGGCGGGGCGGGACCGGTGGGTCGCGGGCGAAATTTTGACCTTGCCGTCTGTGCCTGCGGGCATCGTTCTTTCCGCGTGCGGTTCAGGGAAGTTGCCTCGACAGGAACTCGGGGCGGGGCTGGCGCAAGCATTCGTCGTCGCCGGGGCCGAAGCCGTCGTCGCGACGAGTCGTCGCGTCGCGGATCGCACCGCGCGCCGGCTTACCGAAAAACTGTACGAGACTGTTGCGGCAGGGGCCCTGCGTCCCAACCGCCTTCCTGAGGCCTTGCGCCAAGCACAGCAGGTATTGGCCGCCGAAAAGGAAGACTGGTCTGCGTATCGGGTTTGGGTGCCCTAGCCGTCAGTGTTGCACGGGGCGCGGAAGCTGGGTGGGATTGGTCGCCACCTGCATCGAGTACACGCGCGGCGTGGCGTTGCGATGCCATTGGAACCCATGGGTCGAATATACTGAATTGACGAAGCGACGGCGTTCATCGCTCAGGTGTCCGCGATGGCCGAACCGGTTTCGTCCACAGTACAAATCCGCGCTCTTCGTATCATCGGCCTCCTGCGAGAACACCGTTGCGCCTGCGCCGATACAAAATTGGAAGTCATGCCCGGTCCAGGTGCTGTACATCGGAAAGGTTGACGACCTATTACCTCGAGATTCCATAACGCTGAGCGCTCCATTGGTTTCAGTGTGGCAGATGAGATCGGTATCGCCGTCGCCGTTGACATCACCCACGAGCAAACTCGTTCCGCGGTGGGTGCACCAATTACCGGATCCAAACCATGATGAGCTGGTGAACATTCGACCGGGCGTGGTGCTCGCAAAGCGAATAGCCTTCGTACCGCGGGTTCGATTGTGACAGAGCATGTCAGTCAGACCATCGCCGTCAAAGTCTCCGGTCCGCAGCTCGTCTCCCTCGTTGATGCAAAAGTGGGTTCGCGCCGCAAAGAGCGTCGCGCCGAAGGGGTCGGCGGTGTTCGGCTGGCCGACCTCGACCCATGTGGTGGAATTATTGGTGTCGAAGCACAGGCGGTCGGAGATGTCGTCGCCGTTGAAGTCACCCATATGCATTTCGGCCCCTGCGTGTGTACAGAATAGATCCGAGGCGTCGCCAAACGCGTCGATGAGGACGTCGTTCATCCGGACCGCGAGGTCCAACGAGCGGCCGTCTTTGCAATATGTATCGATGTCGCCGTCCGCGTCGAAGTCTCCCCAATACTGCTGGGCCGTCGGTGACGAACAAAACCCGGTCGCCGACACATCGAGGCCGCCAAAGAATTCCCATTGGGCGATCAGCGCAAGAATTCGACTCCGCGAGCGGGTGACGTCGGCCATCATGTCATCGTTGTTGGCAAACCAGCTGCTGTGCACGCCGATCAGCGCTCCGTTGGAGAAAAGGTTGCCCCAGAAAATGGGACCTCCGGAATCACCGGCACAGGTGATTCGATTCGGCGTTGCATTGCTTCGAATGGTCAGGAAGCGCTTTTGGCCATCCTGAACGGTGTCAAAGCCGTCAGGGGCGCTGGGATCGGGCACGTAGTAACACCCGTAGCCCATATACGTGACGAAGCCCGGGCTTCCGGGCCCAGGCCGCGACGTTGCGATGGTCGCGGGCGTTGCGACGGATGCCGGAACGGGGGTCTCGAGCTGCAGCAACAGGATGTCTTCGTCGCCATAGTCGTCGCCCAACGGGATCTGCCGGATGATATTGAAGGTCTTACGCACGGCCGTACCGTCGTCGATCCGAAATGTGCCCAGGGCCCGTCCGACGCCGCCATGCGACTCGAAGAAGTCGCGACAGTGGGACGCAGAGATCACCCATCTTGGGTGAATGAGGATTCCCGTGCAGTTGCCGATCGTCCCGACTTCGGGCCGGCGACGGGTGACATTAAACGGCGTCTGGCCCAATGCGGCCGCCCCGGTGGCCGTCTTCTCTTCGGATTGCCGCTGGTCTTCGGACAGCTCGCCGCCACATGCCATCCACGAGATTCCCACAAAAATTATGCTCGGAAGTTTCAGATGTCTTAACACTTAGCCATGTCCTCCAGACGCAAGTTGGCCTGCGTCGACGCAGTCGACGAGCATACGCCGCAGCCCTCGGCCACGGACCCATATGGATGTCACCACTGAGCGTTGCGCTCGCCGATCAGGAAGCGAACCGCTTCATTGGGGTCATTCGACGTGGCTGAAAAAAGTGGGGACGAATATCGACTCGTTTTGGTGAGGCGAGGCCAGTCGTCGCGCCGCGTTGCAGCTGTTCCGAAAGAAGGTCGTTAGCGTCCAGTGAAGATGCGGCGCAGCTGCGCGCCGAGGGGAAAGTTCAGGACCGCAGATACGACCGATGAACTTTGGCCCCACACGGCCTTGTTCAGGCCGCGTACGCCGGCGTCCTGTAGCACCGACGTGGTATCGTGAAGGGCCGTGAACTTCTGAACTTCCGGGACCTCTGATTTCCACAGGGGACCGAAGCGAGCCGACCCCGTCAGGCCGAGGCTCGGCTTGGCGTTCGAGATCGCGTCGGGGGACAGGCCCGTGATGCCCGCGATCAGATCGCGCGTGAAGCGGTGGTTGATCGATGACTGCACGTCCGGAAAGCGACGAAGCGTCCGGCGCCGGGCAGAGGGGCTGTCGCTGATTTGGTCGATCGACACTTCGCCCATCCTTCGGATCTGGTCGTCGGTCACCTTGGGGTTATTCAAAATCTCCCGCTCGAAGAGGCTGCGCGGCGTATCACCATCGATGATCAGATCGCTTGCGTCGAGCCGAGCGAGCATCCCGTCGATGATCGGTTTGAGCGACGGGTCGCGTTGGATGCTCGATGGAGTGCGGGTTGCGTCGACGGTGCGCGTGGCCTGCACCGTTTCGACCCGGTCCGGCATATCGACCCGGTCTATCATGGACGCGTCGGGGTCGAAGGTGAGGCGCGGACCGGAGCTTTCGACCGAACGGCGAGCGGTCGGCGTCGGGTCGGCCGTATCGGCCGTATCGATCGGATCGAGTCGACGCAAAAATGAGGGCTGACGGGCTTCGGTCTTCATCGGGAGGCTACCTCAGCACGGAGTGTACCCGATCCCAGCGCTCCGTGAACGGGTGCCCCACCGCGGTATGGCTGCCTCAGGTGAGGCGCGAAGGCCACAGTCAGCCGCGCGACGCGGCGCGGCGGATGGTAGAATGGACAGGCCCATGAAGAAGCGGATCAGCATCGAGATCGCGGGCCGCGAGGTGTCGATATCGAGTCCGGACAAGATCTACTTTCCGGAGGCGGGCTTCACCAAGCTCGACGTTGTTCGCTACTACCAGACGGTGGCCGAAGGCGCGCTCTTGTCTGCGGCCGGGCGCCCCTTGGTTCTCAAGCGGTATGTCAACGGTATCGGCGAAGAAGCGTTCTTTCAGAAACGCGCGCCGAAGACTCGGCCACCTTGGATCGAAACCGCGACTCTGAAGTTCCCGTCGGGTCGTTCGGCCGAGGAAGTTGTGTTGCGCGACGCGGCGCAGCTGCTGTGGATCGTCAATTTAGGCTGCATTGAGCTGCATACCCACGCTGTGCGGACCGATGACCTTGATCGCCCCGACGAGCTGCGGGTCGACCTCGATCCGGTGCCGGGGGTGCAATGGGCTCAAGTCCGCGATGTCGCGCTCGTGGTCAAAGGGGTCTTGACCGACCTCGGCTTGGTCGGATGGCCAAAGACGTCCGGCTCCCGCGGGCTGCACGTCAATGCGCGCATCGCGCCAGAGTGGTCGTTCAGCGACGTGCGGCGGGCGGGACAAGCCATTGCCCGCGAGGTCGAACGGCGGGCACCCAAGATTGCAACGGCCCGGTGGTGGAAGGAAGAGCGGCAGGGCGTCTTTATCGACTACAACCAAAACGCCAAGGACCGGACCACCGCCAGCGCGTTTTCGGTGCGACCGACCGCGGACGCGCGCGTATCGATGCCGCTGACCTGGGACGAGGTCCCGACGGTGGACCCCGCCGAGTACACGTTGATGAGCGCGCCCGCGCGCTGGCTCGACGCCGGTTCGGTGCACGCGGATATGGACGCCCACGTTGGCCGCCTCGACGCGGCGCTCGCGTTGGCGGCTGAGCAAAAAGCGGACGGCCTCGACGAAGCCGAACCCCAGCGCGCCCTCGGGGGCAGTGCCGGCGCGGGCGAAGAAGGCGGACCGCGAGACTCCGGTGCCCGGGGCGGCCGTAAGTCTCGACGGCGCTCGACCATGCCGCTGATCGAGATCGCACGCGCCAAGAAGAAAGACGACGCGCTGGCGGGACTCGAGCGCTGGAAGGACCAACACCCCACCGTCGTGCCTCACTTGTTGCCGCCTGACGTGCTCGTCGACGGCATGCGCGGTCGGCATTCGCTGTGGTATCGCGTTCGCGTCAACCTGCAGCATGTTCCCGAAGACATTCGTCCGCCCCAAGGCCCACTCGATCCCGATTACGATCCGTGGACCGAATGGCGGAGGCGCGCCGCGTCGGAAGAATCATCAGATGGCGACGCGTAGTCAGGTCTGACCGAAGATCTTCGACAGCTCGTATGGGGGCGTCACCTCGAACTGAGCGTACTGACAGCTATCCGTCTCACGGTCCGGTCGCCATCGGACGAAGGTCGTCGCGTGTCGAAAGCGTCCGTCTTGGAGGTGGTCATAGGCGACTTCCACGACGCGCTCGATGCGAAGGGGGACCCAGCTGAGGTCCTTGCCCTGACTCCAGCGGCTCATCATGCCGGGCTTTCGGCTCGCTTCGGTGGCCTCGGCCTCCGCCCATGACGCCCACGGATGACCGTCCAGCGCATTGTCCCGAAGGGGCGCGAGTTCATCGACCAGCTCTGCGCGCTGCACTTTCTTGAAGGAAGAAGTGATGCCAACGTGTTGAAGGCGACCTTCGTCGTCGTACACCCCGAGCAACAGCGAGCCGACGAGAGTGCCGGGGCCATCCTTATGCCAACGCAGTCCGGCGACGACGCAATCCGCGGTTCGCCGATGTTTGACCTTCAGCATCGTGCGTTTGCCGGGCGCGTAGGGTTGGTCGACCGGTTTGGCCATGACACCGTCCAGGCCGGCACCCTCGAATCTTTTGAACCAGTCCTGGGCCGTGTCGACTTCGGTGGTGACCGGCGTGATGAACACCGGTTTTTGGGCGTTGGCCATCACGGCTTCGAGCCGCTGACGTCGGTCGATGACCGGTTGCGCGCGCAGATCCTCGCCGTCGATCGCGAGGATATCGAAGGCCACAAAGCTCGACGGGATCTCGACGGACAGCTTTTTAACCCGCGATGCGGCCGGGTGCAGGCGAAGCTGCAGCGCACTGAAATCGAGGCCCTCGTTTTGTGCGATGACGATCTCCCCATCGAGAATGACGCGAGGGGGCAGGTTGACTTTCAAAGCCTCGACGAGCTCCGGAAAGTACCGGGCCAGCGGCTTGAGTTCACGACTTTGAAGGTAGACCTCGTCGCCATCCCGAAAGACGACGGCGCGGAACCCATCCCACTTCGGCTCGTACACGTAGGCGCCTTCACCCGGCATTTCGCGCACTAGTTTGGCGAGCATCGGTTTGAGAGGGGGAGCAAACGGGAGCACCATCTTGTCGTCCTGAGCCGCTCGGCGGCTTTCATGGCCGCATGCAGCCGATGCGGGAGCGTCTCATATCTGAGGACGCGGCGCGACACGGGGCTTTTCATCGGGCGACTGGCCGGGCAGGCTCCGAAGGCCCATGTCCGAATCGAGTGCGCATATTGTGGCGAGTCTACGCGAGCTGTCCTGGCTGCTGACCCTGCGCAACGAGGACTTTTTTCGAAGCCGCGCCTACGGCAAAGCCGCCGACGCGATCGTGCGATACGACGGTGATCTGGGCACCTTGATCGACGACGGCAAGGTAGCCAGCCTGCCTGGCGTGGGCAAGAGCACCGCGCTCATCGTCGGTGAGCTTCACCAGACTGGGCGGTGCCGCGTGCTGTCCGATCTGCGCCGCGACTTTCCGCGCGAGGTCGGACGCCTCGCGAGAGTTCCTGGTCTCGGTCTGGTGCGGCTGCAGGCTTTGCACAAGGCCTTGGGCATCGAGACCGTGCAGGACCTCCGCAAGGCGGCCGCATCGGGCGCCCTTGCCGGCGTGAAGGGCTTCGGCCCGGCGCTCATCGGCCGTATTCAAAAGTCGCTCGACGGGGTCGACGACGCGCCCCATCGCATCTTGCTTCCCCACGCGCGAACGATGGCCGACGACCTGATCGAACGATGGTCGCCGTTGCTCGGATGCGACCTTGTCGTCACGGGGGCCATCCGACGACGAGAGGTTGCCATCGACGGCATCGACCTCATCGGTGCCCATGTTCGCACGACGATCGATGAACTGCCGCGCGTCGGGACCTTGAAGCCCGTCGCGCCCCCAGTATTGACCGGGACTCGAGGCCCCACAGCGGACGGCGCCATGATGCGCGCATACGAGCGATTGCGCGACGTGCGCGCGTGGCAAGGCATGCTGGCCGAAGGCTTGCCGGTCCGTCTGTGGCTCGCTCCGCCCGCGGTTTTTGGCGCCGCGCTGGTCGCAACGACGGGGCCGGAGCGCTTTGTGCAGGACATCTTGCCGAGGGCTGAAGTACTCAACGACGAGGCGCAATGCATCAAGAGCGCTGGCTTTGCGGTTTGGCCGCCCGAGGTTCGTCACGCTTTTTCGGCGGATACGCCGTCGCCGGACCTCGTCGACCGGGGGCAGCTACAGGGGCTCGTGCACGCGCACACCACCGACTCGGATGGTCGCGACGACCTGCGAACCTTGGCCCGCGAGGCCAAGGCGCTCGGCTACGCATACATGACGGTCACCGATCATTCGCCGAGCGCGCGGTACGCGCACGGACTCGACCTCAACGCGCTGGCTCAACAGGCAGCGGTGATTCGCGACGTCGAAGCGGAAGTCGGCCTGCGTATCCTCCGAGGGACCGAAAGCGACATTCATCCGGACGGCGGGCTCGACCATCCCATCGAGGTTCTCCAAGACCTCGACGTGGTCATCGCGAGCATTCACGGTCAGTTTCGAATGGATGCCGACGCGATGACCGAACGTCTCCTCAAGACGTTCGACCTGCCGGTTCGCGTCATCTGGGGCCATCCGCTCGGCCGCCTCGTGCTCACCCGCGCGCCGATCGAAGCCGACCTCGACCGTATTCTCGATCGAATCGCCGACCGCGGCCACATCATCGAGATCAACGGCGACCCCCACCGGATGGATCTGCCACCCGAGTGGATCCGCGAAGCCCGAAAGCGGGGCATCCCTCTCGTTCTGTCTGCGGACGCCCACTCGGCCCGCGGCTTACGGATGACGGACACCGCCGTCGACGCGGCTCGCGCCGGTGGCGTCGGCGCGTCCGAAGTCCTCAACGCCCTCGACCCCGACGCCTTTGCGGCCGCGGTGAAGCCGTAGGACCCACGGGCCCTTTGGCGCTGAGCGCGGGACTATACTTCCACGTCGCCGATGACCCACGTTTCTCGTTGGGCCGCTTCGAGCCATTCGTTCCAGGCGGGCAGGGCGGTCATCGCTTCAGTGTAGTCTCGGACCGCGGGATGGTCGCTCAGCTGGTAGATGAGGAAGCGGTTGACGACAGGAGCATACATGGCGTCCGCGTTGCAAAACGAACCGAACAAGAAGGGGCCGCCCGAAGCGATCAAGCAGTCGGACCATAAGCGCTCGATGCGCTCGACGTCTTGCTGCACGTCTTCGTCAATCTCGAGACGGCTCGGGTTCCGTCGCATGTTCATTGGGCAGGCCTGCCGCAGGGCAAGAAAGCCTGCGTGCATCTCGTGCGCGACCGCCCGCGCGACCGCCCGCTCTTCCCTGAGCGCCGGCCACATTTTGCGGTCGGGATACTTTTCGGCCACGTACTCGAGAATGGCCAGCGACTCCCAAACGGTGATCGACCCGTCGACCAATACCGGGACCTTGCCGGAGGGCGACTGGGTGGTGAAGTTCGATTGCAGGCTGTCCGGGTCGAGCGGCTCGAGCCGCTCCTCGAACGCGATGTTGTGGGCCTTTAGCCCCAGCCAAGCCCGGAACGACCACGAGGAGTAATTTTTGTTGGCGATAAGCAAGGTCAGGCCGGTCATCGAAGGCGGCGTAACGCGGAACGCGCGGCTCGGGTAGATCCAAAAGTACGAATCCTGCTGGACATGCGGCAGTGTCGTCCCTACGGCGACACGCAATGGCGAACTTCAAAAAGTCGTCCCGTATTCGCGCCAGCGCCGCGACCGTGTTTGGCTTTCATGAAGCGGCCGACGCGTTTGAGCGGCTGCAGCCGCCATGGCAGACCACGGAAATCCTACAGCCGCCCACGTCGCTCGAAGTTGGGACCCGTGTCGTTCTGCGCGTGAAACTGGGGCCCGTCTGGCAGAAGGTCGTCGCCGAGCATGTCGAGTACGAGCCCGGCACCCTGTTTGCGGACCGTATGCTCGAGGGCCCGTTCGCCAGCTGGTATCATCGTCATATTGTTGAGCCTGCGGGCCCCGACGAATGCACCTTGATCGACGACATCACCTATACGCTCCCGATGGGCCCCGTCGGTGCCCTGTTCGGCGGGTGGTTTGCCCGGCGCGAGCTCGACCGGCTCTTCGCGTTTCGGCACGACGTGACCCGTCGGGCGTGTGAGGCGTAGGCTATCGCCAGGCGGTTTGCAGCACCTGCTCAGCCTCTGCGGCCTGTTCGCCCATCGACGCGGCGAGCCGCAGCTGGCTCTTCGCGCGGGTGAGGTTGTGCGCTGACCGACTGGGGAATCGGGTCGCGTCCCACCCGAAGTAGCAGTCGAGCAGGGCGTCGGCTGCGAACCGGGACGCGAGCTCCAGAGCGATGGTTCGGGCCCCCAAGAACAAGCACGACCGCTCTTCGACCGAAAGCCACGCGCCCGTGGCCTTCGCATAGCCCTCGATCGCGGCCGAAAAGAGCGACAGATCAAAGCGGGCGGCCTCGTCGTCTTCGCCACCCGGGTTGCACCACGACCGAAGCGCGTCGCCCATTTCGAGGGGCAGCGCCATTCGGGCGAGCGTATCGAGGTCGATCATGCAGCAGCCGGATCCGTCCGGATGGAAGACCATGTTGGCCAGCTTCGGATCGCCATGCACAACCCGCTGCGGCGTGTCGGGGAGCGGTGCCAGCTGCCTTGCCGCCTGCAGGATAGCCTGCCCCACCGGCGCCACGTCGTCGAACTGAGGCCGATGGCGCTCGTCGCGAAGGGCGTTTTCAAGCTTGGCCAGATGCTTGGGGGTGTCGTGCACGCCGAGGCGGCGGCTCTTGAATTGGTGGTCGAGATCGCTCAGGGCGCGGTGAAAGCGGCCCAGCAGTGTCCCCGCCTCTCGCGCGAGTCCGGGTCGGGTGACCTTATCGAAGACCTCGCCCTCGACCCAGGTCTGCAGACGCCACGCCTCGTCGTCACGCATGATCCACAGCCGGCCATCCAGCGCGGGCACGAGCCGCGGCGTGTGCACGTCGCGTGCGCGTAAATGCTCGGTGACGGCGTGAATGTCCTCGTGCACCACCGGATCAAAGATGCGGTTGAGTCGCTGCAAGGTGAACCGGCCGGCGCCGTGGGGCGCGACGCACCAGGTCTCGTTGATGAGTCCCACCTTCACCGGGCTGACATCGGCCCCAACGAACCCCCAATGGGGAAGAAGATCGGTTGGTCCGGCTACCACAAGACATCTCCCATGAAATTGACGATCCGTCCGTACAGCACTTCGCGGACTTTAGGATCCGAAACTTGGTGGGTCAGGCCCACCAACGGGACGAGTTCAAACCGGCGGTCGGCGCGAAAGAGCGCGTCGGCCAGCAGCAAGGTATGGGCGAAATACACGTTGTCGTCCGCGATACCGTGCACCAACATCAGCGGGATTTTCAGGTTCTTCGCGTACGTCAGCAGGTTAGCTTGCCGATACGCCTCCGGCTCTTCCTGCGGAAGGCCGAGAAACCGCTCCGTGTAGTGGGTGTCATAGTAGGTCCAGTCAACGACCGGGGCACCGGCCACCGCGACCTTGAATATGTCCGGACGCTTCAGCGCGGCGAGCGCGGAGAGGAACCCGCCATACGACCAACCGTAGATGCCTACCCGGTCGAGGTCGATCTCGTCGTATGCCTCGGCGAGGGCGGTCAATCCCTTGACCTGATCTTCCAGCGGAACGTCACCGAAGCGCAGTCGTAACGCGCGTTCGTGCGCCCGGCCGCGCCGCGGCGTGCCGCGGCCGTCGAGGGTGACGACGACGAAGCCATGGTCAGCCATCCATTGGTGCAGCAGATACTGGTGGGCCATCGACTTGACCACCTGCACTCCGGGGCCTCCGTAGACGTAGAGAATGACCGGATACTTCTCGTTCGCCTTGAATTTGCGCGGCCGGATGATCGCCGCGTGAAAGCCGCCTGCTTTGTCGGGCGATACCCGTTCGACCGACGGCATCGATTTGGGCGTCGACGTCGTCGCGGGGATGGCCTTGCCCGTCGTATTGCCGGCGCGAATCGACGGCGCGTTCTCCGTTGAGTAGAGGCGAGCCTCGGGGAGCTGCTCGAGCGACGCGCGAACGATGACGAACCGGTGGTTGTCAGCGCTGAACGTTGCGTCATGATGGCCACCCGGCGGACTGATCACCTCGGGCGCGGAAGCGCCATCGAGGGGGGCGCGCCACACGTGCAGCTCGGTCGGGTCGGTCCCTCCTGTGAACCACACCCATCCCTGGGTCTCGTCGACGTGCAGCAGCGCGTGAAATCCGGCTTCAGGCGGGATGACCGTCGTCTTCTTCTTCAGACCCGCGCGCCGGCCGCGAGGCACGTGCCGATACAAAGCCCACGCGCCGTCATGTTCCGCGGCCCACAGGTAGCTGCCGTCTTGGAGCCACCACGGGGTCGTGTCGTGAATATTGAGCCATGCGGGATCTTCTTCGTCGTGAAGTTTCGTTGTCGATCCGGACCGGGGGTCGATACGCAAGTAGGCCTGCGAACGTTGGTCCCGAGCCTGAAGAAGCACCGTCGGGTCGCGTCCGGTGGGCCATTCGACCTTGGCGACGTACGGCCAGGTCGTGTGGTTCCACTTGACCTCGACTCGACCTCGACCGCCCGCGGAGACCACGAATAACCGAACGTCCGCATTCTTTGCACCCGCGCGCGGGTACGGGAACACCTCGGCCGCCTTTTCCGGAGCCGCCGCGTCGGCGATGGTAAACCGGTCGAGCTTGGACTGGTCCGTGGATTGGTAAAGGATTCGCTTACTGTCGGGCGACCACCAAAAGCCCTCGTGCCGACTCATTTCTTCCTGGGCGACGAATTCAGCTATGCCGTTCGGCTTCGCCGCCGACCCGTTTCGCGTAAGCCGAGTGATGCGGGTCTTGATTCCTTTTTTACCCGATGCGCCGAAACGGGCCACGTACAGGTCGTGGTCGAGGACGAAAGCGAGCTTGCTCGCGTCCGGCGACAGGCGTGGGTCGGCGAGCTCGCCATCGGGCAGTTGGATGCGTTCGGTGCGGTTGCCCGCGAGGTCATGCACGAAGACTCGCCCGCTGCTCGTGAGCAGAACTTTCTTCCCGTCGCTCGATAGCTGATAGTCAGCGAGGCCGGACAACTTGTTGCGCTTGCGCTCCCGCGCCGCGCGTTCGGCCGCCGTTTCTTGAGCTTCGCTGCTGCCCAGCAGGGTATCGGTCGATGCGACGAGGCGTTCTTTATGCGTGCCCACGTCGAGCGCGTAGAGCTTCGTGTTTCGGTCGCGGGCGGCGCTGCGCAGATACAGGAGCGTGCGGCCATCGGGCGTGAACTTGAACGAGAACGGCCGGCCGAGCGTGTGATTCATGGTGACGGAGAGATCCTTAATGATCGCCGGGGATGGCGCTGTCGATTCAGATGCGGTCGCAGGAGCGAGGATCGATCCTACGCACGCGAGGGTCGCGGCGAGAACGCAAGACCCCACCCAACGGCAGCAGGCCGATACTGTCATGAGTGGATTCGAATCAAGAAACGCTGGCAAAGCAAAGCCAGTTGAAGACCGCGCGATCTCGTCCCTGGCTCTTAGCTTGATACAGCGCCGCGTCGGCGCGGACGAGCAAATCGCGCGCTTCCTCGCGCGGCCCGAGGACGGCCCCCCCAACGCTGGCGGTCACGGTGACCGGTCCCACTTCGGTTTCGATGGTGCCCGAACGCACGGTTTGCAGCATGCGGTCCGCGGCCCGCTCGGCGCCGGGGCGGTTCGTATTCGGGAGAACGGCCACAAAGATCTGGCCGTCGTACCGGCCGAGGAGGTCGACCTCCCGCAGCGACGCCTGCAGGCGCTGCGACAGCTGCCGCAAAATGGCGTCGCCCACCCGGTGGCCGTGCGTGCCGTTGATCGTCGCGAACCGATCGAGGTCGATCATGAGCACCGAGAGGGGCTGTCCGTAGCGGTGTGCGCGATCGACTTCCTCGCGGAGACGTTCCGATAGGTGCTGACGGCTGTGCAGTCCGGTTAGGGGGTCGGTGAGAGCCAGACGATAGAGGCGGGCGTTCTCGAGCGCGAGCACGGCGGAGCTCGCCAAACACGTGAGAAGTATTCGCTGGGCTTCGGTGAACCAGCTGGTTCTTTCGTGGGCCGCGCATATGGCCCCGATGGTCCGGCCGCGGATTTGCAGCGGCACCGCGAGCACCGATTGCATTGGACGGGACGGTGATATCAGTGGGATAAATCGGTCATCGGCCGCGGTATTCGGGATAACCGCAGGCTCACCGTGCTGAACCACCCAGCCCGCGATGCCCTCGCCCGGCCGAAAGCTCACCTGTTTGCGCTGCGCTTCGGTCAGCCCGTGCGCCGCACTGAGCACCAGCCGCTGTCGGTCGTCGTCCAACAGCAGAAGGAGGACCGAGTCCGCCTCGAGGATCCGGGCCGCCTCGTCGACGACGGTCCGCAGCAGATCGTCCGTCTCGGCGCCGCCGTCGACCACTTGGTGCAGTTCCGTCAAGCTACGGACAAACTGCTCAACATCAGCGGTCGACTGAGCCCCCATAACCGAAGATTGTACCTCGACCAAGAGGGTCGCCGCAGCTCCCAAGCGCAACGAGCGACAAGATCGGTCTCCCTAACCCAGTTCGGGACGATGGGAAAGAACCCGAATCCGGCAACGCGCCGAGTCAGGCTTGCGCTTGCCGCCGAACCGCCTGCGAATCTAAGACGGCGGCATGGATGCCCCGCAACTGGCCGAATGGCTCAAAAACCGCCTCGCGTCGGCGGAGGGCGATTGGCGCCGACTGGTCGGCGCCATGTACGCCCATCTGATGAAACAGCCCTTCGACGCCGTCGTCGACGAAGGGCAGGTTCGCGCGCTTGTTCGTGCGCACGTTGATGCGGCTCGGCTCGAAGCGTTGATCCGGATCGCGTTCGAAGCCGGCGTGCGGCCGGCGGTCGCCGGAGGGCGGGCGGACGCCGAGGCGGTCGGCCGTTGGATGCCCGAGGGGGCCCAGACGCGGCTTGCCGCGCTGGTCGGTCAGCCGGGGCTCGTTCGCGACGTCTGGGTGCAAGAGCTCTTCAAACAGGAGGCCGCCGAAGAACTCCTTGCAGAAACCCTATATCAATCGCTGAAGGACTTCTCGACCCTCGTCCCGCGCATTCTTGAAAAAGTGCTCCCGTCCGGGCTCGGGCGACTGGCGGGCTTCGCCGCCAACGCGGGTGGCAAGGTGTTCGATGAGGTTGAGCGCGTGCTGGACGGGGAAATCAAGCGGTTCCTCGAAAAGGGGACCCGCCGGGCGCTCGACCGGGCGGCGCGATTCGCAGCGCAAAACATGGATGGCCCGACCGCGATCGAAGGGCGGAAGAACATGGTTCGCTTCGTGCTGTCGAAGAGCGGTCAGTTTCACGTCGAGCCGCTCACGGACGAGCGCGTCGCGGAGATCGAGGCCATCGCCACTGAAACGGCGCGTCACATCGCCGGCCTAGAGGAAACGCAAACCGTGATCGACCGGACCATCGCGGAGGTTCGAGCGGCGACCCAAGGCAAGACCGTCGGCGAAGTGCTCCAGACGATCGGCGCGCCCGACGATCCCCCGCTGGATGCCTGGGCCACCGCGACGTGGCCGATCGTTCGCCACGCCCTCGAGGCCCCCGAGGTGCAGGCCTGGATCGACACCTTGGCTGAGGGTTTCTTCGCGGAAGCGTCCGCTTGAATTCGGCCGTCGGGGCACCCACGATCCAATTCGGACCGGCCGACGTATCAGGATTGTGTGCCGTTCGGTCGAATGCCTGGCAGTACCGGATGCCGCGAAGTCTTCAGTTGCGCTGGGGACCCTTCATTTCCGTTGGGTGGCGTCGATCCGGGCTCGCTGCTACCGTTCTACAGTGCCGGGACGGTTTCCGTCGGCACCCGCCGCCGGGGCACAGCTTGTGAACGACGACGATCTTCGATGCATCGAGGCGCTGATCCGCGGCGAGCAGACCGCCCTCGCCGACCTGTATGATCGCTACGCGCCGCTGATGATGGCCGTCGGTCAAAAGATACTCGGTGGTCCGCGGGAGGCCGAAGACCTTCTGCACGACGTTTTTCTTGAAGCGTGGCGCTGCGCCAAAGACTTTGACCCCCAGCGGGGCTCCGTGCGCTCCTGGCTGGTGATGCGCATGCGCAGCCGGGCCCTCGATCGCGTCCGCGCCAGTCAGCGCGCGAAGGTCGTTCTCAACCCAGACGGCGAGACCCCAGACCGGGTCGCGCCGGATCCCGGGCCCGAGGCGACGTCCGACGGCCGTCGTGTCCGGGAGGCGGTGGGCGCGCTCTCCGACGACGAGCGGCCGGTGCTCGAGCTGGTCTATTTTCAAGGCATGACCGGCGCAGAGGTGTCGCAGAAGCTCGGATTGCCGCTCGGGACGGTCAAGAGTCGGCTCGCCCGGGCGCTCGCCAAGCTACGCAGTTCGATGGCGCCGGCGGCAGGAGCCGTCCCATGAACCGCGAAGAGGCCCGAGCGCTCCTGCCCGAATACGCGCTCGATATTCTTCCGCCCGAGACTCGGACCGCCGTGGAAGCATGGCTTCAGGACACCGAGCTGCGCACCGAGCTGGACGCGATGCGTGAGGGCTTGACCGACTTTGCGGCCGCCCTCACGCCCTCGGAGCCGGTCATGCCGTCAGCCGACGTTCGCGCCCGCCTCATGGCGTCGGCGACGGGGCCGGACCGTTTTTCTGCGGTCATGCACGACATCGCGCGGTACTGCGACCTTGCCCTCGACGGCGTACGCGCCGTGCTGCGCCAGCTCGACGATTCTTCGAAGTGGGAGGCGGGTCCGCTGCCCGGCATGGCGCTGCAGCATTTTGACCATGGCCCGGCCGCAGCCTTCGCGGACACCGGCTTCATTCGTTATCCGCCGGACTTTGCTTTTCCGAAGCATCGTCACCGAGGATTCGAAGTGACGATCGTTCTTGAGGGCGCGATGATCGATCACGATGGTCGGTCGTATGGGCCAGGTTCGGTGATCGAATACGAGGACGGCACAGCGCATCACTTTAAGGCCGGACCTGACGGCCTGACGATCGTCATCTGCATTACGGGCTACGAGATCGTATGATTCACCGACGTCGGTCGCCGGCGCGATGCGGCTCGCCTCCGCACACCCTCGCTCGAAACGACCTTCGTACGGTTTCGTGAAGGCTCGACTTGCCCGTACCCTCGCGGCGATGACGTTAGGCAGGGTAGTCGCCGGCCTTCTGGCCGTGACGGTGTTGGGGATCGGCGTAGCCGTAGCGCAAAGCCAGTGCTGGTCTGCACGGCTGCGTTACGGCGTACGGCTGAAGACGTGCCCTGTGGGGCGTATGGTGCCGGAACTCAACATCGAAGTTCGAGGCCTGCGCCGAGGGACCTCCGGGTTGGTGAGACTTCGCGCGCAAGCAGTCTTTACCACCGGGTGGTCGACCGGCGTGGGGCGGGAGATGCTCCGTCGGGGGGACGCTGAGCTGGCGCTTCAAACTGGATCGAGCACTGTCGCGCTCACGCCGACGGATGGCTGGTCCCGAGATGCCGAGGGCGTGCTCGTCGGTCGGGTCACTCTACCCGCCGACCTTCCCGATGGGCGCCATCGACTCGTCGCCACGGTCGAGACCCCCTTGGGTCGGACGCAGGCCGTCTTGCCGCTCGACGTGCACGCGCCGGCGCGCATTTTGGTCCTGACCGACCGGCCGCTGTATGAGCCCGGTAACCTCGTGCAGTTTCGTGCGGTCGTCCTCCGCGCGCGCGATCAGGCCCCGCTGGACGGTCGTCCGGGGCGTTGGGTGGTGCGCGATCCCGGCGGTCTTGAGATTCTCGAGGAACGCACGGCGGCGGGCGCGTACGGTGTCGTGGCCGGTGACGTGCCGCTTGATCAGAGCGCGCGAACCGGCACGTGGACGGTCGAATGGCGCTCCGGCGCCGACGTGGGGCGGACTACGTTTCGGGTCGAACCGTTTCAGCTACCGCGCTTTTCGATCGAAGCGGCGCCGGTGCGTCCGCACTACGGGCGTCGGGCGATACCGGTGCTGCGCGGAACGATTCGCTATGCGTCCGGAGCGCCGGTGGCCGCGGCCGCGGTGACCTTCGACTGGCGCGTCGACGGCCAGTGGCCCCCGCCGCCCCAATGGCTGCAAGGCGGATTGCCGAAGCAGACGGTTGCCGATGCTCAGGGGCGCTTCGAGCTGAGGTTGCCAGCGGTGCCCGCCGACCTTGTCGGTCAAGCGACGTTAAAAGCCACGATCGCGGCAACCGACGCGACCGGCGACCGCGAGTCCGGGGCGGCGACAATTCTGCTTGCTAAAGACGACATTGCGGTCTCGACGGTGACCGAGTTGGCTGATGGCTTGGTCGAGGGCTTCAACAATCGTCTTTACCTACGGGCGACGACGTCCTCCGGTCGCGTGTTGCGGGAGACCAAGCTGCACGTCAGGCGAGCGTGGGACCCGACCGACCCTGGCGAGACCGTCGAAACCGATGTGGACGGCGTGGCCGCGCTGCAGATCGACCCGGGACCGGCGGTGACCGTCGTCGAGCCCGGTGTCCCCGTCCGACCGCCGCTGCCGCTGCCGCCGGTGCGGCGACAGATGCTGCGTGATTATCTGCGTGATGCCGGCCCGACCCTGGCCGACCAGATGGTGTTCGATCGTGCGCCGCTCGCCTCGTGCGCTCGCTTTGTCAGCCAAGAGCCAGAGGTTCGCAGCGTTCTGTGGGTCTCCGCGCGCGGCCGGGTCGACCGAGTAACGGTCGGCGAGGGCGCGCTGGCGGCCTGCGTTCAGGGGCGTCTTGAGCGGCTGAAGTTCTCGCCCGGGGCATCGCGGCTGTTCGAACTGCAGCATCGCTTTCATTGGTCGGGGCCGACGGTTAGCTTGTCGTTCACCGGGCCTGATTCGCCGCCCGAGCCGTGGCGGGCCCAAATGGAGGCGCTGTCCGTACAGGCGCGAACGTGCCTGCCGGCCAAAGTGAGCGCGGGCGTACCGAGTCAGCTGTTGGCGTGGTCCATCGACGCCGCAGGGCGCGTTGATCTGCGCGCGATTCCGGAACCGCGGGGAACCGCGCGCCAGCCGGCATCGGTCACCACGTGCTTGGTTCGCCGCCTGATGGGCGGCGAAGCTTTTCGGCTGGGCCGGGATGGCGACCCGGTTGCGCCCGCCAACGGTTTGGTTCGGATGTCGCTCAAGCCCGCGCCGAGCCAGCGCGCAGATCGCAAAGAAGATCGTACGTACCTCGGGTACGAGCTTTTGGTCGAGGCCATCGCGGGCGACGAGCGAATTGGCAAAACGAAAGTAAGATTGCGTCCGGGCCGAATTCCGCCGCTGCGGCTGCGGCCGTCGCAGGTGGTGGCTGAACCGGGGGCGACCGTCGACATCAAGGTCCTGCGCGGACCGGACTTTTCGGGGAAGCTGCCGAAGAAACTCGTGATGACCCACGAGGGTCAGCGAATGACGGCGGACTTCGATCCCCAGACCCGAGTCGCCCGCTTTACGCTGCCCGAGGGGCAGTCGGGATGGTACGCGGTCAAGCTACAAGACGCCCGGACGGCGGTATTTGTCCCCGAGCGCCGCAACCTGACCGTCGATGTCACGCCGAATCAGCCGCGGTATTCGCCCGGTGCGCAAGCGGTGTTGGCGGTCCGAACGACGGCGCTCGGCCAGCCGACACCGGCGATGGTGGGATTGTTCGGGGTCGATCAGTCGCTTCAGCAGCTGGCGCCGCTGCCGGGCCCCGAGGTGTGGTCGCAGATGCTGGTCTTGCCGCAACTATCGTCGTCGGCGTTCGGCGCACTCGACGCGGTCGCGCTGGTCAGTGGGCGCGTACAGGGGGCAGCAGCGTTGGCCGCGACGGTGCTTCGCGTGAGCCAGGTGCCGAAGCGCGAGGCGATCGACCGTTCGGTGACGGCCGAAACGAGTGAACGTTTCGACCCGACGATTCCGTTGACCGATTCATTCTACGGACTGCTGACTCGGCTGATGGCGCGGGTCCGGCAGTGGGACGCCGAAGCGCCCAGGGAGGCCCAGATGGTGCCCAGCGTGATGGCCGAGTTATGGAACGAGGTCGTCGCGAAGGCGCCCGCGGGCATGCGTGAAGACCCGTTTGGGCGGACCATGCGCCTGAATCTGTTGCCGGATGACCTTCTCGCGCTGGTCGATCCGAGAGTGGTCGTGACGAACGGAACGCGGCTGCCGGAAGACGTCGACAACTGGATTCGATGGGTCCGGAGGAATACGCCATGAATGGGCTGCACAGGCGGACGTGGTGCTTTGTGTGGATCGCTTTGGGGCTACTGTCGTGCCAGCAGAACCCCGAACAAGCTTCGGTCGTTGCGGAGTATCGCACCGAGGAGAGCGGAGCGAGCGGAGCCTTTGCCGACGAGATTCAGCAAGAGGCGCCTCGGCCGGAGGCGAAAAAGGCGTCCCGACGAGCGCGCGGTGCAGGAAAACTCGCCAACTTTAAAGGCGCGCCGCCAGCGGGCGCCCTGGTTCTCGACGCCGCCCTGCCGGCGGCCGACGAGGAAGATAGCGCGGCCGGTCTCTCGCCCACGCGGTCGTGGTTCCCGGAGACGTTTCTATTCTTGCCGGTTGTGCCGACGGACGCCGAGGGACGGGCTGACGTGACAGTTACGGTGCCCGACCGACTGACGACCTGGCGGGTGCTCGCGCTCGCCCACGACCGGCAGGGCGGTCGGGCAGGCGCTGTTGCGACGTTTGATAGTACGCTGCCTGTGTACGTAGACCCGGTGGTGCCCGACGCCTTGATCGCGGGGGACCTCGTCGAGGTGCCCGTGCAGGTCGTCAACACGACTGACGCTCGTCTGCGGCGTGCGCTGACCGTTTCGGGTGATGGCGTCGCAGGAACATCGAAAATGATGGCGTTGGCACCGGACGAGAGCCGGGTTCAGTTCGTCCCCGTCCGGGCGACGGCGCCAGGGCGTTTGGCGCTGAGCTTTGCGTTCGAGGGCGCCGACCAAGTGATCAAAACGATCGCCGTCCGTCCGCCCGGAAAGCCGATGCACAAGATGCGTTCGGGCGCCCTCGCGGATCGGGTGGCCTTCGACTGGACGCTCGCCAAGAACGTTCGCCCCGACAGTATCGAGGTGGGGTTGACCGTCTACCCGGGCGCGCTCGGCCTGATGCAAAGCGAGCTGCTGTCGGCGGCGGAGCGTACCACCGCAGCCGACGCGGCCTACGCGCTCAAGCTGGTTCGGTCCGCGAAGGCGCTGATGCTGCGCATCGGGGGCCAAGTAGCTCCGGACCAGCTGCGTAGACTGCGGCTGCGGGCGAGTCAACGGCTCCTTCGCATGGCTCGGTCGCCGTCGCCTGAAGTGGCCATGATGTTGGCCCATGGTGCGGGCACGGACCGTCGTAATCCATTGCTGGCGCGGCTCGCCGACCGCCTGGCGCAAACGGTGGCTCAGCTTCAACGCCCAGACGGCACGTTTACTGCGGGCGACGGTTGGCCGCTGCAAAGGGTGGTGGTGGCGACGGCGGCGGGGCTTCGGTCGCTGGACGCCGTTGCAGACGACGAGGCCAGCCGCCGACTGCTTCGCGGGGCGCGCATCCGGGCCGAGGGCGCATTTGAGCGCTATATGGAGGCAGTGCAGGACCCCTATTCTGCGGCCGCTATCGTGGCCGCAGGCGGCGTCCGGGGGGCGTTGGCCGATCGGTTGCGGGCCCGGGTTCGCGAGGGGCTTCGCGACGAAAAGGGGGGCATTCGGCTCGATGTTCCCCGGGGCGTTATTGGGGCTGACGGAGAGCGGCCCGGCGATACCCAAGCCATCGCGATGGCGGTGGTCGCGCTGATCGACGATCCGGCGTCGAAGGAGGTCTTGCCGAAGCTCGGCGACGCGCTACTGCGGGCGTATCGGCCGAGCGTCGGGTGGGGCAAGGGTGCGACGAATCTCATCGCGCTCGATGCGGTGATGGCCCTGTTCTCCGAGCCGCTTCCGGAGCGGGTGACCGTTACGCTGTACAACGGCGATCGCAAAGTCGCGGAAGCGCTGATGGCTGGGCCTACGCGAACCGAGCGTCACGAAGTACGGGTCCGCGTGCCGAAGGCGACGTCGGCCTGGCGTATCGAAGCGACCCCGCCGGTGCCGGGCTTGGGATACTCGGTCCGGCTCGATTATCGCGTGCCGTGGCCCGCCGCCCCGAAAGCCGGATTGACCTTGGCGGCGGATGTCTCGCGCAGCGCGAAGATTGGCGTGCCGGCGCCGGTCACGTTGATGGCTGATGGTCCAGGCGGAGCACCCCTGCGGATTCGGTACGCGCTGCCGGCCGGGGTCCAGCCGGTGCAAAGCGATCTCCGCCAACTCGCATCTTCTTCGAAAATTTCGGACTACCGAGTCGATGCCCAAGGGGTGACGTTCAATGTTCCCCGGCGGCCGCCGGGCACGGCGGCGAAGGTCACGTTTCGCGTAGTGCCCACGTTTGCGGGCCGGCTTCAGGCCGAAGCATCGCAGGTGACCCTCGTCGGTCGGCCCGCGTCGACGGTCGACATTCCGCCGGCCACATGGTCCATCAAGCGCTGACCGAAGGCTCGCGACGTTTCTCGACAGGACTTTATCCGGCCGTCGTCGACGTTCGAGCCGGGGCGAGGTCTTTCAGAAAGTCGGCCTGCATCCAATACACGTTGGCCGACGAGTTATCGACGGCGTCGAAGCTTTTCAAGAGGGCGTCGAGGGTCGGCCGTTCGGCGCGGGGCGGCAGCTGGCGCTTGCGGGTGAAAAAGAAGATGCGGCCGTCGGTGGAGACGGCCGGGCAGTATTCGCGGCCGGGGGTGTTGATCGGCAAGAGAGTCGGGGCTGACCATCCGCTATCTTCGTCGCGAAAGCTCACGTACAGGTCGGAGCCGCCCGGTCCGGTCGATCGATACGATGCGAAGATCAGCATGCGTTCGTCGGCGCTGATGAACGGGTCCGCTTCGACCTGCGGCGTATTGACCGGCGCGCCGACGTTCTCCACCCGCCACTGGTCACCGTCGAGTGGTGTGGCGCGAAAGATGTCGTCGGTTCGGCCCTCGGGATTCCACGTCGAGAAGTACAGCGTGCCTGCGCGGGTCACTGTTGCGTGCCAATCGTTCGCGCCAGTGTTGATGCTCGGGCCGAGGTTTTCGGGCGTGCCCCAGCCGGTTTCGGTCCTTGAAACGACCCAGATGTCGGCGTCCTTCGGTGCGCCACGGCCGCTGAGCGGACGGCGGGACGAAAAATAGAGGCGTCGACCGTCGGGCGAGAAGGCGGGATCAACATCGCTGTAACGACCCGAAAACGGCGCAACGACTGGGGTCGACCAGCCGTCCCTGGTTCGTTGGGTCACGAGCAGGGTCGCCACCTCGTCGGCGGGATCGGCGAGGGAGAACACCAGCGTCCGGCCGTCCGGCGACAGCGCCGCGTTCAGTTCATGATGCCGGGTCGAAACGACGCCGGGCGCAAACAGTTCGGCTTGGGCGGGCGGCGCCAAGGCGGTCATCGGGCCCGTGGGCGCGCAGGCGGCCGTCGCCCACAGGGCGACCATCGCGACGAATGGAGAGCGCATAGGGGGAGGCTAAGCCGGCCGACGCAAATCCGTCGATCCGAAGCTTGCGTCGATGAGCCCGGCGCGTTTGGCTGGCCCGGCATGGCCGAAGACGACGATGCGAAGGTCGGTCCCCGGAGCTTTTGGTCGCAGGCGCGCGATCAGGCCAAGCGGGTGTCGGACCGAGTGGCCGCGAACGCGGCGGACCTGGCGGAGGCGGCGGCGACGTCCGATGTGTTTCAGCGGGCCAAAGAGGCCACGGAGGCGGCTCGCGCTCGCCTCGGATCGGCGGCGGCCGAGGTGCAGGAAGTCGCCCGCGACGCGGGGGAGACGGCCCGGATCGTGATCACCGCGCTCGCTTCCGCGCCGAACGACCTCGACGACGAAGACGCGCTCGCGATGCGGTTTCAAAGTGCGCTGGAGCCACTCGCGCAGCAGCTCGATCGCGAGGCGCAGGCGGTGGCCATCGGCTACTTGGGCCGTCGGGGCATCGGCGTGGCCGAGGTGATGGGGACCGAGATCTTCTACCTGCGGCCGGATGGGCCCGTGCGCGCACAGCTTCGGGTCAACACCATCAGCGGCAGGGTCGCGCGGTTGGCGATGGGCGCGTCGACCGGGGCGTACGTGGCGTGCCTTTACGGCCCGCGGGATGCGCTATCGCGGCCGACCCAACGGCGTGGCGGCGACGTGGGGGTCATGGTGGCGTCGATCGGCTTCTTCCGAGCGACGGCGGCCGGCGAGCGCGTCGCTCACGGATGGATGGTCGGCGTGAATGCGGGACTTGGCCTCGGGATTCCGATTTTGTCGGACCTCGTCGCGTTCGAGTTCAACGAGCAGCTGCAGGGCGGGTTCGCGCTCAGCAAGGCGCGCTCCGACGCGATAGAAGCGATCATTCAGGGCGCGCCGGACCGAAGCGGCCGCCGCCAAATGGCGATGCGCCTGTAACGCGGTCATCGAAGCGCGCCGTCTGGTGTCGCCAAGCGATGCCGCGCGCCCCAGGGCTCGATCGCTCAGCGTTTAGTAGCGGTAGTGCTCGGGCTTATAGGGGCCCTGTGCTGAGATGCCGAGGTAGTCCGCCTGGTCCTGCGTGAGCTTGGTGAGCTTCACGCCGAGTCGGTCCAGGTGCAGCGCGGCGACCTTCTCGTCGAGATGCTTCGGCAAGACGTAGACCTGGTTCTCGTACTTCGTCGGGTTATTCCAAAGCTCGATCTGAGCGAGCACCTGGTTCGTGAACGACGCCGACATCACGAACGAGGGGTGGCCGGTGGCGCACCCGAGGTTCATCAGGCGACCGCGGGCCAAGAGAATCAGCTTCTTGCCGTCGGGGAAGGTGAAGTGGTCAACCTGCTCCTTGATCGGCTCTTCCTTGATCTCTTTGTTGTTCTCGAGCCAGGCAACGTCGATCTCGTGGTCGAAGTGGCCGATGTTCGACAGGATGGCCTCGTGCCTCATGGCCTTCATATGCTCGGCGGTGATGACCGACTTGCAGCCTGTGGCAGTCACGAAGATGTCGGCGCGCGGGGCGGCCTCGTCCATCGTGGTGACTTCGTAGCCTTCCATCGCTGCCTGCAGCGCGCAGATGGGGTCGACTTCGGTGATCAGAACGCGCGCGCCTTGGCCGCGCAGGGAATCGGCGACGCCCTTACCGACATCGCCGAAGCCCGCGACGACCGCGACCTTGCCGGCGATCATGACGTCCGTGGCGCGCTTGAGGCCGTCGAGGCCTGACTCGCGGCAGCCGTAGAGGTTGTCGAACTTCGACTTGGTCACCGCGTCGTTTACGTTGATGGCCGGGGCCTTGAGGACGCCCTTCTTGGCCATGTCGTACAGGCGGTGCACGCCCGTGGTGGTCTCTTCCGAGATACCGCGGATCTTGTCGGCGCCTTCGAACATTTGCGGGTACTTCTCGTGCACGACTGCGGTCAGGTCACCGCCGTCGTCGAGGATCATATTCGGCGCCTTGCCGTCTTTGAACGCCTTGAGCTGGCGCTCGATGCAGTCGTAGTACTCTTCTTCGGTCTCGCCTTTCCAAGCGAACACCGGCACGCCGGTCTTCGCGATGGCGGCCGCGGCGTGATCTTGGGTCGAGTAGATATTGCACGAGGTCCAGGTCACCTCGGCGCCCAGCGCGGTCAGCGTCTCGATCAGTACTGCCGTCTGAATGGTCATGTGGAGGCAGCCGGCGACGCGGGCCCCTGCGAGCGGCTTGCTGTTGCCGTACTCGGCGCGAAGCGCCATGAGACCCGGCATCTCGGTCTCGGCGATGTCGATTTCTTTACGGCCAAAACCGGCCTCTTCGATATTTCGAATTTTGTAGGTCGCAGTCTCGTGCATGGGCTGGTCTTTTACGCTCAGAACCAACGCTGTCAATGGCGCAGATTGCCCTTTCATCCGGATAGACGGTTGATATTCGTTTCTTGGGATATCTGTAAACTATTGTTTTTAAAGACGTTCGAGGTGTCAGGGTTCCCGTCGTTAAATAAAGCATCCGCGATGGTTGATGCTTTCGCGGGCTGACTCGTCCATGGTCAGTGGGGGCTTGTCCGCTCAAGCGGATCCGTTATGGGATGAAGCCAAGCTCATCAAAAAGCGTCGGCGACTGCTTGAGGTAGCGGTCCTTGCCGGTCTCGGTAAACCAGGCCTCCGACACCAGTTGATCGTTCTGAAGCCGCGCGTCCGCCCAGCTCGTGCCCGGAAAGTCGAAGCGTTCCCAGTTCTCGTTGATGAAGCTGATGGCCTTGATGTTCTTCTGATACGCCAACGAGAAGAAGTTCACGAACCACCCATTCCACGCCGTGTTCCCCCGTATGCCGTTCGTGGGGCTTGATTCGGCGATCATCACCGGCTTTTTTTGTACCTTCGCAAACTCGAACACCGCATCCAGCTCGGCCGTGGGTGCCGCGCTGTACATGTGGCCGAAGAGCGATACGGCGACCCAGTCGACGTAGTCGTCGCCGGGATACCAGTCGGCCAACGGGTAGCTCATATACGTGGGTGACGCGTACGAGTGCCAAACGAACGCCACATTCTCGACGGCCTCTTCACGCATGATGTCGACGACCCTTCGATACGCTCGAATATATTCTACCGGTTCGAGCTCGTTGTGCGGCCCGTCGAATTCGTATCCGATGCGCAGGTAGATGGGGCGGTTCGTCTGCTTGGCCCAGGCGCTGAATGCGCGCACGACGTCGTCGTAGACCCCGTCTGCGGTGTTCCGCGCGACGTTCCATCGGCCGACCATCCACAGGCCACTCTGGAGTACGGTGTTAGGAAAGCGGTCTACCAGCTGCTGATGATTCTGCCGGCCGCCGGTATCGTTCAAAAACGTAGTGTCCACGCCGTCCATGCTCGGAATGCCCCAGTAGGCGGCCCAACCCCCGGGTAGGGGTTCATTCGGAAAACTCTCGACATGCTCATCGATGCCCCGGAGGGTCTGACCGACGATCAACAGCGTCTTGCCCGCAGGGGGACGAACTTTGCGCCCTCATACTCATAGACGAAGTCGGGCTCAACGTCGGTCCGAATCATGGAGACCATTCGTTCGACAAGATCGGCGCGCGAGCCCGCGTCGGCGACAGGTACATCGCCGACGTCGGTGCTGTTGCTGGGGCCGGCGTCGAGCGCGGGCAGTTCCTCGGTCTCTTCCCCGGCGCAACTTAAAGCTGTGCAGGCCAGGACCGCAAGCAGGGGCGAGCCCCAGACAATGGGCCGGAATCGAAAGACTCGACCTCGGAGACGTCGGGGGATGCCTGGACCGCTGACAGAGGGACGCATCGCCCGCCGACGCTAACATATCGGCACGGCGACCGGCCTCCCCGGAGGGCGACCGGGTGCGCGCATCGCGACTCGCTTTCAGTAGAGGCTGATTTGACGCGCGGTACCGCTGCTGTCGACGTAGCAGCTCCCGAACGTGCACGCGGTCGTGGCGGTCGATACGATCGGAGCTCGGCGTACGGGCATCGCCAGAAGCTTGCTCTCAGCGTGATGGGCTGCTGCCCGCCGCCGGCCACCGTGTAGGTTCACGACCTGCCGCAGGTTACATGACAACAAGCGCAGGGGACGCTAGAACGTCGCTTGAAGCCGCGCGAGTACGCCGATCTCATTCGACTGGGGATAGGGAAACGGGGCGGCGACAGTATCGCCGTCGACGGTTTCGTAGTGGTCTCCGAGCAGATTAAAGACGTGCAGCAGGAGGCGGTATTTGTCGTTGGCGTCGTTGACGACCGCCCCGAGGGACAGCAGGTGGTACGGCGCAATGCGCAACGACTCCGTTTCGAGGCTGTCGGGGTCGAGATAATCATCGATTCGCTTAGCTGCTACCCATGAATACCATCCCGTGAAGGCGAGGTATTTGTTGAGCTTGTAGTTGCCCTTCAAGTTAAAAATATGGGGCGCATGATTGCGGATGTCGCGATTCGCCGTGTCGTCTCGGACGTCGTTGAACGAATAGCCTAAAGATACGCGGTGGCCGCCCTTGAAGTCCGCAGTAATCGCTGACTCGACGGAATGCACCTTGCGCGTGCCGATATTGTCGAACTGCGCCGACATACCGTCTTCGCTCTCCCGCAGGGCAATCAGGTTGTCGAGCGTCGTGTACGCGTAGTTGACCCGAAAACGGATGAACTCGAAGATCGAGACGTCGCGAAGAATTTTGGCGTTGAGCTCGGCTTGCAACGCCTCGCTTCGCTCCGGATTGATGCCCTGGTTGCCGAGGAACGACGGGGACGTGCTGAACCGCTGTTCGAAAGATGGTGGTCGAAAGCCCTGCGTGTAGTTGAACTTCACGTAGCTTTGAATGGCGTCGAGGTCCAATACCTGACCAACGACGTTCGCGGCGAAGAGGACGGCCGAATTGTACGTGTCAGAATAGTTGTATCGAACGCCACCCGAAAGGGCGACACGCTCGAATAGATTGATCTCATCGTTCAGATACAGAGAAACGACGTTCGAGTCGGAGTCGGGCACCAGCTCCCCGGAGTCGATGACATTCCCTGTATTGGGGCCGAAGAACGCGATGCGCGCCCCACTGATTTCTTCCCTGAAATATTCGACGCCAGCGAGGAGGGTATTGTTGAGCGGCAGCTTCAGGTCTGCCTCAACGCTGAGTCCGTACCTGAACTGCTCATCGATCGTGAGCCGAACGCCAAACTGATTAGGAATGGTCTCCGGGAGGGGGCGGTAGATGACGCTGTCGACCTGGAAGTCTTGCGACCACAAATAGGCCTTGGCCTGCAGGCCCAAGGCGTCGTCGAGCAGTCGTGTACTATATTGGAGGCTTACGATGCGGCTCGGGTCTTTGTCGAAGGACTGCTCGTCTCCCAACAGCGCACCTGATGACGACGACACCTGATAGTAGTCTCGCTCATAGGCGAACTTTCCGAATAGGGTAAAATCTTTCCACTGGATTTGCGCGATGGCGTCAAAAAAGACGTCGTTCTTGGGTCGGGTCTCGCCAGGCTCCTGAAAGATGAAGCCGCCGCCCGCGTTGTATACGGTCGGGTTGGCCGGGTCTTCGTCGTCCGGCGGAAAAGCAAAGTCCGGTGGCAGTCCGATCGTTCGTCGGCGTACCTCGACCGAGCCCTCGTTCGTCGTCTGCGCATTGATAAAGACCATGACGTCGAAGTCGCCGAACTTGTTCCCATAGGCGACCGCACCGCGGCCGGTACTGTAGGAGCCGCCGCCGCCCTCGACAAAGAACCCGCCAATGTCGGCGCCCTTTTTAGTGATGATGTTGATGACGCCGAGAAAGGCGTTGGCCCCCCATAGAATGCCTCCCGGGCCCGTACTGATCTCAACGCGATCGATCACGTTCACTGGGTACGCCTGATCAAGGAAGACGAGATTATCCCCGGGGTTCACGATCGGAACCCCATTGAGCAGAACAGACACCGTAAACGCGTTGCCTTTGGTGAAGAGAAAGTCCCACCGCGACGTGTTCGAATGCTCGAATCCAGGTACCGTGTGAAGGGCCTCATTCAGCGTACGAAAGCCCAGTCGGTCCATCTCCTCGCCCGTCAATACGGTGACGATGGCCGGGGCTTCCTGAAGAGTCTTGCGGATCTTGGTAGCGACGAACACGCTTTCCCGGTCCTGAAGGTCGACCGAGGAGATAATGAGTCCGTCGTCCTGGTCTTCGCCGTCCGTATTGTCCATGGAGTCCTGGGCAAAAGCGGATGGGCAAAAGAGAGTCGTCGCCAGCGCCAGCGGAAGAGGGGCGAAGCTATACTGAGAGGGATTGGGATGTTTCGGTCGTTTTGAGCCGCGTGCTGTCATGGTTTCGTCTCGCTCGCGTTTCCAGGTTGGGTTGCCGACGGGCGACCACCAACGTCATGTCGTCTGCGGCAGGTTCCCCACCGGCAAACTTTAGGACGTCGTCCAGAACGTTTTCAGCCAACCTATCGACCGATCCGCGCCGGTGTTTTCTCAAACTACGAATGAGCCGACCATCTCCGAAGCTCCGTTGCTTCGAATTGGATACATCTACGAGTCCGTCCGTGTACCAAACGACTGTGTCACCGGGATCGAGTTCGCATGCGCTCGATTTGAATTCTGCATCGGGTGATTCTCCCAGTCGACGAGAGGGGCCCACGTGCAGCGGGACGACAGACTTGCTTTCATCGTGCGGAAGAAGCAGCGGCGGTTCGTGCCCAGCACTCGCGAATGCAAGACGATTTTCGCGCGAGTTGACGAGCGCGGCGGAGAACGTCATCAAGAACTGGCCACGTCCGATTCGCGAAATGCTGCGATTAAGGTGCCGCAGTAGATAGTTTAGAGACCTGCGCTCTTCAATGTAGTGGTCGACGACGTCGGTGGTTCCTGCTAGGCGACGCATCTCGTCGGTAGTGTCCTGAAGTTCTTCGCAGCACGCATTGACCGATGCGGTGATGAGGGTGGTCGGAATTCCGTGGCCTGTAACGTCGCCGATCAGGATGAGTGTTTCGTCGTCAGAGACCTGAAAAAACGACCACCAGTCGCCGCCGCACTGCGAGGCCGGGATATAACGCCCGGAGATCTTGAGCTCATTGACTTCGTGCAGTTCAGGTTTCGGAATGAGCGCGGCTTGGACCGTTTCGGCGACTTCGACCTCTTTCTCGAGCGTCGCGGTGACTTTGGCTCGCTCGACGAGGTCGGCCAGCTGCTGACTCATTTGATTGAAGGTTGCACCGAGGACCCCGAGTTCGCCGCGCGCTTTAAGGTTCACCGACAGGCCGAGTTCGCCCTTGGCGAGACGTTCGGCAGCACGGGTGAGCGCCAAAATAGGCCCGGTGACGCTCATGCTCGGCAATACGGTGGCCAGGATGCCGACAAACGCCAGGAGAAAGGCGGAAATCACCGTGGCCGCAAGTGACTTTCGTACTTCGGCTGTGCGCCATTCGTCGAGCGCCGCGAGCTGCACTGTCAGGTGCTCCAGTGAGTATCCGAGGATGACCCGTCCCCAGGTGCGATCGTTTAGTTTGATAGGGACCGCGACTTTGAGGATGAGTGCGTTGCCCTGGGTGAGCTCATGGACGTCTTCCGTGGCATCCGAGCGGTTTTGCTCGAACTCGACCATGTCGGAGGTCACGGTGTAGCCGCTGCGGCTCGCTTTGGCGACCAGTGAATCGCTGTCGTCGATCAAGAATGCAAAGGCCAGGCTGGGATCCGCCTCAACTAGCGGTTCGAGGACGTTTGAGAGGAAGCCATAGTCGTTATTCGATAGCGCAAGGCCGGCGTTAGCAGCGATTCGCCGCGCCTCGGCCAGACCTCTGGCTTTGACTTCCTCCATTCGCGACGATGTTGCGCGTTCGGCCTCGTTCGCGAAGATTGATTCGATTTGGTAGGAATTGAAGTACCCATAGCTGCCGACGACCGCTGCGATAGCCAACGTATTACCCAGGATAAGGCGAGTGCCGATGTTGAACTTCTTCTTCACCGTTTTGGGGTCGTTTCACGCAGAAAAGAGAAGTACACACCTTCAACGCCATCGAACTCTAGTGCGCCGCCACATTGGCTACATTTGCGTTCGGAATTGATGAGCTTTTCGATGGCGTTGTCACCGCCGTTGACCTCAAGAAGTTGCTCCGTCTCCGTGTCGCAGTTATCGCAGTAGTACGGCGCATAGAAGCTACTTACCTGACCCGGGCCAGCGAAGTTTGACAGCATGCCGAATTGACGGGTGATGGGGATCGAGCACCGCTCAAAGACGAGTTGCACGCTTTCCGGCAGCTCCGAGATGAGCGATATCCACTCGCGGATCCCACAAGAACTGATGCTCTTTACGCCTTCCAAGTTGATAACGGCGTTTTCGGTTACGGCCTTGCGAAGTTGCTGAGCATCGAAATCCTCGTTGATGTCTCCGCGAATCCAGATATAGCGGCGGTCCCCATTGTCTTGGTAGTTGAGATCATACGACATTTTAGTCTCCCGCGACGAATAGGTGAAACGACTTGGACCGTTTCTCGAAGTCCTTGAGGTGCCCTCGAATGTCGATTAGGCATATGACTTCGGTGCGCGAGCCCTTGGCGATATTGACGATAAACTGGTCGGCAGACCGAAAGGCGACGTAGAGCCCGAGGCCGGCACCCGTCGTATCCTTGGGGATTTGATACTCGTCCATGATGAAGCAGCGCCTAAGAAAGCTAAACAGGCGTTCGCCGGTCAGAGAGCCGTAGCCATCCGTCACCGAGATAGCGAGATATCGACCATCGCATGCGTAATTAAACGCGACCGGGTTCGGTTCTTTGCTTTCGTCGCCCGATGCGCCCGCGCGCCCCAAGGCATTCATAAGAAGCTCGTCGGCGGCGGTTCGGGCCAGCTCGGTGAACCGCCGGGACACGGATGACTCTTCGAGGAACGTACAAAGCTCTGTCAGTGCGGAGGCTCGGTTGGGTTGCTCGAGGAGCTGTCGCTCGACGACGGCGGTGCCGTGCGTGAGGTACTGCTTGACGCCGAAATAATCGCCCGTCAGCAACTTGTTCATCGTGATGAGGAGTTCTTCCTCCCGGATGCCGCCATTTTTCGCGATGAGGTTCGTCAGATGACCCTCACGGAAAAGGTCGGCGAGCCTGGACTTCTCGGTCACGTGGGAAAAAAAGATGACTTGTGTCGAGCCCGCGGCGGCTTCGCGCAGGTCACTGAGTATGGCCCAGTCATTATCATCCCCATCCATCAGGATGAATCCGTAGCGCGCGAGATCTTCAACCTGGCCCTGGATATCCTCGAAGTGGTCGACGCGAATGCTTCGGGGCACCAACGTTCGGTTGACCGCCCGGGCAAGCTTTCGGTCCCGAGTGATCAGGCACGCGCGCGGCGGCACCTCCGAGGCCGACGCTGGTTCATTTAGCCTTGTGTTCATAGTCCATCCCGTTCGACCACAAGACGCGACGGCTCCGGGAGCATGGAGTCAAGGTCTTGGATTCTCTGGAGAATCTGATCTTTGTCTGGTTCAACCGGCATCAGAAGCATTGGAACCGCTCTCGCATACTCGGCCGTATCGCTCTTCACGGCTTTCATGAGCTCGGAGATGGTGCTTCCATCGATATCGGTCAACGAATCGAGACCTATACGACGGAGCGTTGGCTCGAGGTTGGAGAGCGATGACGATACGAGGGCCTGAAGATCTCGGCGTTCTCGCGTTGGGAGTCGCTTGTCGACCACTACGATCGTACACGGGGCATCGCCGACTTCAGCGAGTCGACGGAGAACGCCGCGTTTGAAGTACTTATTGTAGTCGAGCTCTGGGCCAAAAAAGGCGTCCGCGCCCCGAAACTCGACGGTGCCTACTGCGCCGGCTAGGTCGGGAACGTTGATAACCTTCGCGAAGTATGTCTCGCTTCGAATCTCGCCCCGGAGCACTTCATTAAAAACGAAGCGACGGTCATCCTGACTCGAGCCCACCAGCGCGAGTTTTGCCCCCTTGAGCCCGCGGAGGGACCGCGCGCGCGAACGCTTGCTGACGTACAGGGAGTACCGACAAAGTGATTTGCCGTTGCGGGTCCCGATGAAGAGTGGGGTAAGCGTACTTTGGTGCTGGGTGTAGAATTGCGGGGCGACAATGGCCAGTTGGAGCTGGCCGGAACGCAGATGGCGCGCGACATCCGTCGACTTCGAATACGCCTTGCCGTCGACCGGTTGGCGGGATTGCGTTGCCAGCGTCGACGCGACACGCTCTACGAACTGCACGCGATCGAGTGGCGAGGCGAAGGGGGCATACGGATCGAAGAATCCGATCGTCAGGGGTGCCGCGGCGACGGCAGGCCAAAGAAGAGCCGTGGCAGCTATCGACATCATGGTTTGAATCCGAAAAGCGCGCGCTTGCGTGCGAGTAGTAGGTCGGCTTTTGAGCGGCGGTCCGCAGGAAGGCTGCGCGCGTAGCGCCGGTACCAGCGATAGGCTTCGTTTTCGTTTTCGCGCTCGTCGTCCAGATAGATAGCGACGTTGAAGTAAATTTCCGGATGGCGGTGTCGCTTAGATAGACCTTTCCAAGTTCGGTAGGCCGTCTTGGGCTTTCCGAGCTGATAAAGGGTCGCGGCGGCGTTGGAGCGCGCCGGTACGCTTCGATTAAGCTGTTGCGCGGTCACGAACGCGGATAGCGCCTCACGAAACTGCCGCTGGCGAAAAAGCGACCGCCCGTGGGCCACCCAAGCTGCGCTCCGAAGCGCATTCGCGGCCTCTTCGCGCGACCCTTTTTCACCCAGCAAAGCGACAGCTTTTTCAAACCGCTGCGCCCGATACTCAGCGTAGGCCACCAGCAGCTTGAGTGCCTCAGCGCGGTCGGGATTCGGTTCCGACAGATCAACGCTCTCAAAGATCCGCGTGGCGGCGGTGTATTTCGCGGCCAACGTCAGCGCCTGCCCGTACGCGATTCGAAGACCGCGGTCGTCGGGCCGCTCACTGAAGGCGCGTTCGAGGTACCCCGCGGCGGCAGGGAAATTCTGTGTCCGTAGATGGGCGAGACCAAGGAGATGTGCGACGCAAGTTGGCGCTCGCGCACGGGAGGAGAATTTCTGGAGCGTGGCGATCGCTTTCGCCGATTCACCTTTTCCGAGCTGAAGCCGCGCCAGCGCGCAGGCGATGGCCGCTCGACGGCCATCGAGGGAAATTGCTGTCGCTAAGTGCGCCGATGCCTTCTTCGTCTCGCCGCGGACCAAATAGGCGAGGCCTAAGTTAGCCTCATCGACGGCGTCGTTTGGACGTAGGTCGGCGGCCTCGGTCAAGGTTACGATCGCCTTGTCGCTGTCGCCGGCGCGGAGCGCACGCGCGCCTACTGTGCTCAAAGTCTTAGCGAGGGACCCTTGCACCGTGGGGGATTTCTTGGCGACCTCGAGACTCTTTCTGTATGACGTGATCGCTTCTTCGAGCCGGTCGAGGGCGCGAAGGTCGTCGCCGACAGCGGCTTGAATTGCGGCGTCCAAGGGCGCCTTTTGTTCGGCTTCGGAATGCACGGCCAAGGCGTCCTCGTGTCGGCCGATGTCGCGAAGGCAGTCACCGAGCGGCAGCAGAATCTGGGCGTGGCGGGATGTCGGACGAAGGGCCCGACGAAGCCCGGTGACACACTGCTGGCCTCGACCCTTCATGCGTTGAATCTTCGCTGTTTCCGCGTAGGCCTTCACGTGGTCGTGCTGAGCGTCGACGGTGCGGGCAAACGCATCGAGCGCTTCGTCGTAGCGGTTCAGCGCGGCCAGGGACTGTCCGAGCCGAAACCATGCGCGAGCCAGGTCCGGTTTGAGCGCAAGCGCCTTGCGCAGATGTACACCCGCCTGTTCATGCTGGCCTAATTGGGCAAAGCACACGCCGAGGTTAAAGCGAGCAGGGACATCATTGGGCTCGTGCTTGAGGACCTTTCGCAGGGTCCGGATCGCTTGGGGGTATCGCTCGAGGCGAAACTCCACGACTGCGAGATTCTTCAGTGTATTCAGGTCGTCGGGCGATCGTCCTAAAACTACGCGATAGCTTTTTGCGGCTTCGTCCAGTTGGTCGAGCCGGAGCTGCAGGTCAGCGACAGCGCGGCGAACTCGCACATCATCCGGATTGCTTTCAAGGTACCTTGAAAGATGGTGCAGGGCGGGGCGTTGGCGTTCCGCCTGCAAGTAGCGTCGCCCGAGCAGGAAGTGCACCGAAGCGTCCACATTTCCCACAAGCTCCAGAAGGCGAAAGCCCGTATCGTCCGGGCCATCTTCGAGACGACACTTACCGATCAGAAGCAGAAGTTCCCGCAACCGGGGCCGGTCGATCGTTGAGGGCGTTGTTGCCGAAATCGTGACGCCGAATGCTAGCTTCGCCGACTTGACCAAAATGGGAAGCGCCTCACCGCATTTCTTCTCATACTGAAGAATCGCCCCGATACGCAGTGCAGGATCAGGGTCCGCGGGGTTCTGTTGAAGCGCAGCGCGGTAGGCGGCCAGGGCGCTTGTTAATCGCTTTTGGGCGGCATCAGCATCGCCGTTCTTCAAGAGTTCGGCGGCTTCGTTTTCCAGGTCGGCGCCGCGGTCAAAGCTCTGACGCGCCTTGCGTCCGGCGGACTGCGCGTACGCAGCGCCCGCCGGTACGAAGGTTGCCGCCGCCCACGCAGCGGCCAATACACTGACGGCCCATCGTGCCAACGACGAATAACTTCGAACACTCCGGTGATTTCTTAAGCGGAGACGGCTCAAGGACAAGAACTTCGTGCCGACCGTGTCAACGTGATGGACGAACGCGGTGTACGTCCGCAGCGAGCCGCTCGCTGGCGTGCCCACGCTCGTCCGTGAGTTCCGAATGGCGACAATACGGCTTCAGGTCACCGACGGCGATAGGACGCGAGGCGTCGAGACGGTCCGCGCGCTTTCCGCCTTAGGGTACGCCTGCATCGAGACCGGTCTTGGGCGGCCGTCGATTCGTGCCCTTCAGCATGAGCAGCCCGACGTTGTTGTGGCCCGCCTCAATTTACACTCGGCGGAGGGCCTCGAATTTCTGCGACGTGCGTCGCGCTTGCCAACCCGTATTCCGATCTTTGTGATTCCCGAGGCCGGAACCGAGACGGATATTAAATCGCGGACCGAAGTTGGGACCATTCTCTCGGCGTCTACGACGATCGATGCCCTCGATGCGGTCGTGCGGGAGGCGGTCAACGGTTTGGCTACAGACGACGACAGCCGTCTTACGGTCGATACGCTGATCGGAGACAGCGCCGAGATGGCGTTTTTACGCAAGCAGGTTGCCCAGTTCGCCCGGGCGGGGCGGTCGACAATTCTTATCTTGGGGGAGACCGGGACGGGTAAGGAGCTGGTGGCCAATCAAATCCATCGCCTCAGCGGGCAGTCTGGCACCTTCGTGGCATTGAATTGTGCGCTGTCCGATGGACCGCTGATGGAAAACTCACTGTTCGGACACGAGCGTGGTGCATTCACCGATGCCAAGACGCGTGAAATTGGCGTTTTGGAGCACGCCGACCGCGGCACCCTATTCCTCGACGAGATCGGCGAGATGCCGTTGGCCGTACAGGCTAAGTTTCTCCGATTTCTAGAAACAGGCATCTTTCAACGATTGGGTGGACACGAAGACGTTAGCGTCGACGTTCGCGTCGTCGCTGCGACCCACCGCGACCTGGCCGCGATGGTTCGTGCTGAGCAGTTCCGAGAAGATCTGTTTTTTCGTCTCAATGTTCTTCGGCTCGAGGTTCCTCCGCTACGAGCACGGGGCGGCGATGTATTGCAGCTCGCGGAGTACTTTTTAAAGCTGTCCGCGGATAAGCTATCGCTTCCGCTCCCCCCGCTCAGCGAGGAGGCACGCAGCCAACTGGTCTCCCATGATTGGCCGGGCAACGTTCGCGAGCTGAAGAATATGATGGAGCGAGTAGCGCTCCTTCAAGGTGGACTGACCATCGACGTCGAAGATCTTCCTCCCGAGGTGATCGCGCAGGCTCGAGAAGCGCTCGCGCCATCGATGGATATCGAAGCGCAAGTCGACTCGCCGGTGGTTCCCTATGCCGAGGCCCGACAAAAGTTCGAGGTCGAATACTTTCGCCGGTTGCTTGAAGAACACGCGGGCAACGTAGCCTCTGTCGCTCGGGCGTCCGGCGTAGATCCTTCCAACGTGCGACGGATCCTCAAGCGTCATAGCCTGGACCCTAAAGTCTTTCGGCCTTAGCTATCGAAGCCTAACTTGGCGGGTGCGTCGGCGGTCTCTTCGGCAATTTCAGCCAGGCGTTCAGGCGTTATGCGGTCGGCGAGCGACGCCACTTCGAGTTTGGGCGCCCAGTCCTCTGCGGGCGTATTGGGCGCATGAACGACGTCATCCGCGACGTTCAGGATTCGGCAGATAATGCCGGCGTCGGTGTCCGCATCCAGCCCATCCACGTTGTGGTGATATCTGATTGCGTCGCACGTTACTTCGGGAAGATTCCAACGCCGCAGGCATACGGAACCGAGCTCGGCGTGGTCGTGGCCACAGACCTCGATTTCGATCTGCAGGGTTTCGGGCGACGAGCGGAGGTTCCAGGGATAGAGTTTGTTGCCGGTCATGACAAATTGACCGATCGGCTTGCCAATATCGTGCAACAGCCCGGCGATGAAAGCTTCACTGACCAGATGGGGAGCCACCGTCTTGGCGATAATCTTGGCCGTGAGGGCGGCACCGAGAGAGTGCTCGATGAATCCGCCGATCGTGCACTGTTCGCGCTGAGCTAAGGCGAGCAGGGCCAGGGCCAGTGCCAGGTCGCGGGTGCCCTCGTAGCCGATCAACACCAACGCTCGGCGAAGGTCCGAGACCCGACCAGATCGCCCGAAATAGGGCGAATTGGCGATCTTCAAGATCTGTGCGGTGAGCGTTGGATCGAGGGATACCGCTTCTTCGAGGTCGTTGAAGGACGTATCAGCCCGCGAAACGATAGATCGAATGCGCAGCGCACTGTCCGGGAATATATTCAGTTTTTCGGCGGAAGTAGCGATGCTATCAAGTTGCATTGTAGCTCCAGTGACTGAGCGGTTCAGGGCGTCCGTGCAGGAAGCCCTGCTGGAGGCCACAGCCGAGATCTCGTATCATCTTGGCTTCGTCCTCGGTCTCGATGCCTTCCGCCACGACTTCGATGCCCTCTTGGCGCGCGAAGTGCACCACCCCTTCGACGAGGTGCTGCTTGATTTTCCACCGGTCGATGGCGCGAGTCAGGGCCATGTCGACCTTCACGAAGTCTGGCTGTAGCTGTGCGACGGAGTTGAGGCCGGAGTAGCCTGCACCGAGGTCATCCACCGCCAGGCGGAAGCCACACTGCCGCAAGCGGGATAGCTGGTTGCCGTATTTGGCCGCATCATGAATGGCCGCCCGTTCGGTAATCTCCAATACGACTCGGGACGCCTGCTCAAGCATGCCCGTCTCTTCGAGCATCTGCTCGTTGGCGAGTTCGGCCGGGTGAATGTTGACGAAGAGCATCATGGACCGCGGCACCATCATCGCCTCACGGGCGATACTCTCTCGTCCGATCCGGCCGAGTTCCCACTGTGCGCCCATCTCTTCGGCCACTTCGAGCATCGCGTTGGGGTTCGAGTGCGGCGTGCAGAATGCGGAAGGTTCGGGCCGCGCGAGCGCTTCAAAACCGACAATCCGACCATCTTGGCTCTGTACGATGGGCTGGTAGGCAAAGCGAAGGCGGCCCGCGCGGATGATCGACTGTAGCCCCTCGAGCTTGCTGACGTCGACAACGCCCTCCTGTCGCTCGGCGCCCAGCCGGTGCTGGCCCGCCAGGTCGAGCTTAAGTCGAGCGTGCTGCAGCGCTTGAACGAGGTGCGTCTCGCTGTCTTCGCGCAGGAGGAGTTGGTCGACCCGCCCGACGTTGGTCGCGCGAATGGCGAGGAACGCGTCGGCGTTGTCGAGTATCAAGACCCGCGCGGCGTATGGCGCGAAGGCAAAAGTCTTTCGCAGGAACGCGATGCCGCTTTCGGTACCAACGTCTTCTTCACTCAGTATGATGTCGAACGGCTGTCGGGCACAACAACGAAGGGCATGCAGGCCATTGAGGGCGGTGACGATCGCGTAGTGTTGGGAGATTCGCGAACACGTTCGCTGGGCGCGTTGCTCGTCCGGGTCGATCAGCAATAGGCGCGGTCGGGTGTCCTCGACGGCCTGGGCCGGCGCCTCATTTCGATCGTCTGAGTATAAGACGACTTTATCGCGGCCGGATCGCTTGGCGTCGTAGAGCGCATGATCGGCGTTGGCGATGAGATCGTCGATGGACTCGCCGCATCCCGGATGGGTGGCGACACCGATGCTCACGGTTTGTCGACGAACGGCGCCGGGCACGAGGTCGGCCATTGGAATGGCGCGCACTGCGCTCGCGCAGCGGGCCGCGATGTTGATCGCCGTCTCTTCATTCGTATTGCCGAGCAGAATGACGAACTCTTCGCCGCCAAAACGCGCGACGGTATCTTGCTCGCGAACCGAGGCCGTCAGGGTCTCGGCAACCGCGATTAACACCCGGTCGCCGGCTTGGTGACCATATTGATCATTGACCTTCTTAAAGTGGTCGAGGTCGCACAACAGGATGGCGAACGGGGATTCGTTCGTTTTGGCGTCGGCCCAAACGAACCGCGCGCGTTCGTCGAACGCGCGCCGGTTACTAAGTTTTGTGAGCGGGTCGTGCGTCGATAGCCGGGTGACTTCATCGAGCGCGGCCGAAAGCTGCTGAGTCCGTTCGGCCACGCGGTTTTCGAGTTCCTCGGACCGAGCTTTTTCGAGCCGCAAAAGCTCTTTGTACCGGAGGTGAACCCGAGCCTCGTCGCTTTGGTCGCGAAACACGGCGATGACCGCGACGGGATGCCCATTGCGTCCGGGAATAGGCAAGAACGACTGCATCATTACGAATCGCTCGCCGTTGGCGTTGAGAACATCCATCTCGCGAAGATGGGTCGGGGCTCCGGTTTGTATGGCGTCTTCGGCGTGTTGCAGGTCGGTCTTGGCCGAATTGCCCAACAGACTGAAGACGGAGCCGCGGCGCTCGATTTCAGCCTCGACCCGTCTCGGACGGAGACCCGTGGTTTCAGCGAACGTCCGATTAAAGAGAATGGGCGTCAGATCGGAACCGAGCAGCACGGCGGCGTCGGCCATGCTGTGAACGAGAGACTCGGCAACGCGGAGGGCGAAGTTGTTCGAATGCTCGACGTCCAGCGTTCGCTGGGACGGCTCGGTCGCCCGTTCCATCTGGGCAGTTAATCGACACCGAACCGACGTAGTGAATGTGCGGGAACGCGCGATGTGCGGACAGTTCGGTTTTGAGAGGCGTAAAGCCTGGGTGGGGTAGGCTGTTTCCCGCACGAAGACGCGCTAGCTGTTTCCCGCACGAAGACGCGCTACGCGCTAGTGAGATTGGCGGCTTCAGTAACCCTGCGCCGCGCCATCCTTCCGCATCTCGGAGGCGCCGACGTAGACTTCACCATCCCGCGCGATCGCTTGGTAGCCGCCAAATCCGCCCTTGCTCACTTGAACGTTATGGCCGCGGCGTCTCAGCTCATTTTGGACCTCGGGGCTGACGCCTGACTCCACCATAAGGGTGCCCATACCCTTCGCGGGTTCGCCCGTGGGCTCAGTGGAACCGCTGTGTCGCCATCTCGCCGCGTCGCCTGCGGCTTGAAGATCCATGCCCAGGTCGAGGACGTTAACCAAGATCTGCACATGGCCTTGCGGCTGCATCGCGCCCCCCATGACACCAAAGCTCAACCACGGCTTGCCGTCTTTGAGAACGAAGGCAGGGATAATGGTGTGGAAAGGCCGCTTGCCGGGTGCATACACATTGCTGTGACTTTCCTCGAGGCTGAACAACTCGCCGCGATCCTGAAACATGAAGCCGAGGCCATCGGCAACGAGTCCGGATCCCATCCCGCGGTAGTTGGACTGAATCAGCGAGATCATCATCCCTTGATCGTCCGCGACCGTCAGATAGGTCGTATCGCCAGGCTCAAGTTGGGGCGCGCCGGCGGTTACGGAGGGGCGAGCTTTGTCCAAATCAATCAGAGCTCGGCGACGTTCGGCGTACGCCGGGTCGAGCAGCCCGCGGAGCGGCACGTCGGCCTTGCTCGGGTCGGCGTAGTGGCGCGCGCGGTCTTCGAACGCAAGACGCTTCGCTTCGACCATGACATGAATCCGCTCCGCCGCGGACATCTTCGATAGGTCGAACGGCTCGAGCATTTGCAGCATCTGAAGAGCGGCGATGCCTTGGGTGTTAGGGGGGAGCTCGAAGACGTCGTAGCCGCGATACTGAACCGAAACGGGCTCTACCCATTCGCCTTTGTGCTGGGCGAAGTCGTCGGCGCCGAGATCGCCGCCGATGCGCTTCATGTACTCGGTCATCACCTTCGCGAGCTGGCCCTCATAAAACGCCGACCGGCCATCCGCGGCGAGGGTTCGATAAGTTTGTGCGAGGTCCGGGTTCCTGAACATCTGACCCGCCTTGGGTGACTGTCCATTGACGAGAAAGAGCTTCTTGGCGTTGTCGAACTCTTCGAGCCACCCGGTCGCGAGGCGTCGCTCGAAAGCACTCATGCCTCGCTGCCAGTAGTAGGCGATGACGGGCGTCAGTGGGAAGCCTTGCTCCGCGTACCGGATTGCCGGCTGTAGGACCTCTTTCATCTTCAGCCGACCAAACTTACCGTGCAGCGCGAACCATCCGTCGACGGCGCCGGGAACGGTGACTGGGAGGGTGCCTACCGGTGGGATTTGTTGTTCGCCCTTGAGCTTAGTCCGCAAGGCAGCGAGCGAACGGCCCATCGGCGAGCGACCGCTGCCGTTGTATCCGTACAGTCGCTTCGACTTGGGATCCCACACGATGGCAAAAAGGTCGCCGCCAATGCCGCAGCCGACAGGTTCCATCAGGCCAAGTGCGGCGTTGGCGCCGATAGCCGCATCGACTGCGGAGCCGCCCATCTTCAAAATATCGAGCGCAACCTGTGTAGCGAGCGGCTGGGCGGTCGCGGCCATGCCCGATGCGCCGTACACGGGGCTGCGTGTCGTAAAGGGGGCACCGAACAAACGGTCCCCGCCGCCGTCGCTCGCGACGACGGCCGGGGGGGCGGCGGGCAGTGATGATGGGGTCGGAGACGTCATTTTAGGGGCCATCGCGGGCTGCTGGCACGCGCCTAGGAGGCCGGCGATCAGCGCGATCTGCTGTGGGGTACGCACACGCCATCGTCCCATATTTTCAAGGGCGACGCTCGTTCAATACGGGCGTAAAGATGACGTCATTGCCGCTCAACGCGGCGCTTCAGCGAAGCCAGGCAAGGACGCGCGGCGCCGGCTTGTACGCGGATGGTTCGGTCGAACTCGAATTGGCCCTGATGCTTCACGGCGGCCTGGAGTTGACCGAGACGATGAACCCACAGGACCAGTCGTCCGTGCGGCTTCAACACGGCGTCGGCCTGGGTCAGCAGTCGGTGATAGAAGCGATAGTAGTTCACGCCCCTGCTCATCTTGACGCCGAATGGCGGATTGGTGACGAGCGCATCGAAGGCCTTCGCCGGATAGATGTCGGCCATATGCAGGGCATCCTGCTCACGGACATATGCGCGATCGGTGTAGCCGGCGGCCGCGAGATTGCGTTCGGCCCCTGCGACGGCGTTGGCGATCCAGTCGCTCCCCCACAGTTCGCAACGAGGAAAGACGGCGCCGGCCTCGAGAAGCAGGGTTCCTGACCCGCAAAATGGGTCGAGGATACGTTCGGGATGAGCCAGCTCGGCGACATGGACCGCCGCGAACGCGAGGTCGGCGGACAGACCGATTCGCTGGGCGAACACCTTTGCCCGACGGCTGAGCGGTTTATCAGTGCGCAGGATGCCGATCGACAGGACCTCATCGTCGAGGTCCACGCGGACGGTGACCGCCGGCGCGTCGAGGTTCACCGGTACGCGGCTTCGGTGGTGCAGCACCGCGCCGGCCGTGCGCTCGATCGCCATATGCTTGAAGTCATGGCCGCCTCGTCGAACGGAGCGTACTCGAAACGAAGCGGCGGTCTGGAGTTCGGGAATCGGGGTCGCAGCTACCGCGGATTCGATCTGCTCGAGGGTGACCGGAGCCCGGAGGTCATAGCGGCCCCGCCACAGCAGAATGTGGTGGATGGAACGGAGTCGAAACAGTGTATCGAGATCGCCTTCCGAACCCTTAAAGGCCACGCGGCCCGCTTCGGTATTGATGGCCGCTGGCGGATGTCCGAGGTGCGCAGTCAGCTCTTCGACCACGATGGCTTCGAGTCCGGGATGGGTCGTGAGCAAGTACGCGATCATGTCAGCGAAAAAGCGCGGAGGACGCGAAATCCTACGACGGCAAGAATGTAGATGAGTGCAAAGCTGGAGATGGCCTTGGTCCGAAGAGTGAGGGCGTTGCTTCGAACCGTTCGCAAGATTTGATAGACCACCACGACGAGGACGATAGGCCCGCCGGTGCGGATGATGCCCGGCGCGTCGGTCAAAACAACGGCGAAGATGAGGCCGAGGACCGCAATGCTGACGAGGGTCGGTCGCAGGACTTGCCATCGGGACGGCTGCAGGTCGAGCAGTCCCCAGTCGATAAGCTGCTGCCGAAAGTCTGGGTAACCGATGAGCGCGCTCGGTATGATGATCTGCTGGCCGAGGTCCGCGCCCTTCAGGATAAGGCCGCCGTTGGTTTCGCGAACGCTTACGATGTCGCGACGGCGCAGAATCCGCTCGACGTCTGGGTGGCCGGTGACCTCGATGCCGTCGTCCGTGAGATGATAGCGGAGCAGGGGCCACAGACGTCTTTGGCGCTCGACCGCGCGCCAGACGCGCACGCTCACGACGATGACCAACAGCGCGGTTGTCGCCCACAGAACGCGGGACGACGCTCGGGCAAAAAAGAAAAACGGGATGATGACCAGCGGCGCGCGGATGAGGCCGCTTACGATGAGCCGATTGCGGACCATCGGCCACTGGCTTGGGTCGAGCGGCGCGCCCTCGCCGCCCTCGGGGGTAACCGGGTCAAGCTCGGACTCGGGCGGTGCAAAAGGGTTAGTCATGGCCCGTGCAGGGCGGAAGCGCCTGCGGCCCTAGGGTACGAGCTCTTGCCAGCGCTCGGGTAGCACGCGAACCAATTTTTCCGATATGACCCCGACCCGCGAGGCATCGACGCGCTTGATGAACAGATGATTGTCGTCCGCGTATTTTCCGAACGTGACGTCCGCGAGCGTTTGTCCATCTTCGGTTTCGACGGTGAGCCGTCGTGACCAGGGGGCCAACCGCCACTCGGACAGCTGCTCGGACGTTGCGCGGTCCGCGTACCACCGGGTGGCGCGCAGCAGCGACGCGATGCGGACCATGCTGTCGAGCTTCCACGGCTTGGCCTCGACGGCTTCGGGGGCCGTCAAGCGCCATCCGTCGCTCGTCCGTTCCGCCTTGACCGTGGCTTGGCCCGCGACCTCGAATGTGACGCGATGCGCCTTACGCGTATCGAACTTGCTGATGGTCCGGTCGGCGAAGTCCTGCGGGGCCTTCATGAGGTCGGCTTTGAGGGTGGGGTCCGTATTGCGAATCAAGGTCGTCGTGCCGCGCGGGTGAACGATGGTCGAAGTTTTGTCGCTGTCGGTCTCGGAGAAGAACGCGACGGCTGCGCCGAAGGTATGTTTTTCGGTCTGCAGCTCGAGCTGCAGATCGGGGGACGCGAGCCCGTACTCGGCGGCTTGGGCGGGCGAATACTGATCGGTCACGTATTCATCGGCGTCGAGGTGTTTGGTCACGCGGACCAGAAAGAGGCCCACGAAGCCATCGTCGGCGCGGGCTGCAAAGCCGTCGGGGCCTTCGACTTTCCAGCCGTCCTGCTCGCGCCGCAGTAGCAGTCGGCGCTGTCCTTCGCCGTCGGTCACGCGAAGCGAGGTGACGTCGTTGTCGTTGACGAAGAATACTTGTTTGGCCCGGAACTCATTGAGGGGTCGCGCATAGTTCCAATAGCCAGTGGGCTCCATTAAGCTGATTTTCGTCTTGTTTGCGTCGGTGACCGGATAGCGGTCGACGAGCTTATTCTTCGGCCCGATGTACAGGGTATGTGTTCGGCCGTCTCTAAGCTCCACTTTGAATGTGACCGGCGGTCGGTCGAGCCCAGCCCGGGCGAGCTCCTCGGCGGTGGCGTTCTCAGTGAGCACGCGGTCCGGAGCGAGCCCCGCCATGTGGTTGATAATGCTGGTGAACGACGCAGGGTCACCCGGCCACTCGAGCGGGTCGACAATCTTCACGCCCCCGGGCGTGGTCCGGTCGAATTCAAAGGTGAGCGTGGCGGTGGTCGACTGGAGTGTGCCGCGCTTGACGTCAATGCGGCCAAACCGGAACAGACGCTGGGACTCGCGAAGCTCGCGCAGTCGGACCGTCGGCGTCTTGACCTTGGTGCGGAGGGTGTAGAGGCCCGCGCCGCCGCCAACGATGATCAGCGCGGCCGCGGTCAGGAACTGCTTTTGGATTCGCTTCATTCGAACTCGCTGGCTCGGCTACTGCCGCTGACGGATGGCCCAAACCGAAAAGCCCACGCCGATGATCAGCAGTGGCAGCAGATTGACCGAGAAGAACATGATGCCGTACTGCTGGCGTTCCGTCAGCGGCAGCCGGTCGCCATATCGTTGCGGGGGCCGAATCGTGATCTGGTCCTCGTCGCCGGCCAGCCAGTTGGCCGCGTTTAAAAAGAAATCCCGGTTGCCGGTCATGGCCATGAACCGGTTCGAGATGAAGCCGAAGTCGCCGACGACCACCATTCGGGCCTCATCGGCGAACTTGGCTCGATTGGCGGCCGTGTTTCGGGTGACCGCAACTGCAATGGGGACCGGTCCCGGCACGTCGTTTTCGTCGCGCGCGACCCCTTCCGTCCCCCGGTATGCCGTTTCGCCCCACGAGGTCGGCCCGGTCTGAACCAGCGTCGTCACGTCGACTTGAGCGAGGTTGACGCGGGGCTGAACCGAGCGGATGCGGGGGAATAGGGCCGCCGAGCCGGCCAGCTTGTTAGTGATCGGGTGCGCTTCAAACGCCTTGATCACCGGCGCGTCGGGACCGAAGCCCTGCGCCTTCGCGGCGGGGTTGGGCTCGATGACCACGTCGTCGCCGACGTCTACGCCGTACGGCCGAAAGACGCGGTCGAGGCCGTACTGATAGCCGGGTTCGAGCAGCACCATGGCCCGGCCGCCGCGGTCGAGAAAAGTCTTGAGCGCCTCGACCTCATTCGGGAGCAAGGGCGACTGAGAGCCCGCAATGACCAACACCGTCGCGTCATCAGGGACGTTGGCCCTATCGACAAGGGCGACCGCTTCGACCACGAATCCTTCGTTACGCAGGCTTGATGCGACCCGGGCGAAGCCTTCCTCGGTCTTTTGCGCGTCGATCGACGGCTCGCCGTGGCCGGTGAGAAAATAGACCTTTCTCGGCTCACGCTCGGCGACTTTGATGAGCGCGTTTGTGAGCAGCTCCTCGGTGGGAATGCGCAGCTTGGCGAACTGACCGTTTTCGGCCGCGACCACGATGCGCGGGCTCTGTGATTTGAGATCGTACTTTTCGACCAGGTTGGCGGGCGGGTTGTCGGGATTGATGAATCGGATCTCGAGCTGGTCTGTATATTGACGATACAGGTCCACCGCCTGGCTGAGGACCCCGCGCGCGCTTTCGGTCGGGCGGAAGAAACCGATCACTTCGACCTTCTGGTCGAGGCCGGCGGCGACCTTGATCGACTGTTCGTGGAGCGTGTACAGCCCGTCGCGGGTTAGGTCCCACTCTTTGGGGCTTTGCGCGGCGAAATAGTTGATGACCCCGAGGCTGGCGACCACGCCGACGACGATCACCACTTCGAGCACGATGTACGCGGTCGATCGGCCCGCCACCGCACGTCCGAACGTCCGCATATTCGTCGCGATGTAGAAAACGATGGCCACCAGCGCGAAACCGACGTTGCCCAGAGCCAGGGGCAGCACCTTCGGGTCGATCGCGTACAGCACTACGCCAAAAACCAGCGCGGTCATGCCGACGACGCCGGCGACGAGGCCGACCGTTTCCAGGGCTGAACGAGCCTCGAGTCGGCCTTCCTGGCTTCTCGCAAGCTCTGGTGGGGCCTCGGTGGGCGCCGGTTCGGTCACTTCGTCCGTCAAGATGTTCTCCTCAGCGCCAGCGGTGTGACTCGACGACCCGCAGTGTTAGGTACAGAAAGGCGGCGATGAACGACGCGAAGTACACCAGGTCGGCGAGCAGAATGCGGCCCTGTAGGCCTCGATTGACGTGGGCGAGGGGACTTACGTACTCGATGACTTCGCGCCAGTCGCCTTCGAGGCGTCCGGCCATCATGGGCAGCACGAACGCCATCAGCAGCGCCGCAAACGTCAGCAGGGCGGCGATGATTTGGGATTCGGCGAGCGCCGAGATAAGCAGGCCGATCGAGCAAAACGTTAAACCGAGCAGGAGCACGGTGGCCGAACTTGCCCACACGGGCGCCCACTCGACGGGGCTGCCGGGTCCGGCGCTGGTCCCGTAGATCGATAGGATGGTCGGAAAGACGAGCGGAATCGCCGCCATGACCAGCATCATGAAGGCGACCCCGAGGAACTTGCCGAGCACCATCTGCAGCGACGTCACCGGGGCGGTCATCAGCAGCTCGAAGGTCCGCGCCTGTTTCTCTTCCGCGAACAGCCGCATCGTGAGGAACGGAACGAAGAACAGAAACATCCACATCCCGGTCGAATAGGTGGGCAGAATGATCTGGTCGTTGAAGTTGAGGCGCTCGAGTAGGGCCGGTTGCTGCTGGCTCAGGTAGAATGCCGTGGTCTGCTGAAAAGAATTGAGGGTCGAGATAAAGATGAGACCCAGGATGAACGCGTACGCTCCGAAGCCGCTGTAGCCGACGACGGTCGTGAAGTACACGCCCAGCTCCTTTCGGGCGATGGTGAAGATGTTTCGCATCGGTGACCTCAGGAGACGGCGAGCTCGGTGAAAGCCTGCTCGAGCGACCCACCGTGGGCGGCTTCGAGCTCGGCCATCGGGGCGTCGGCCACGATGCGACCGCCCGCGATCATAATGATCCGCTGACACGTCGCCTTCACTTCGCTGAGAATGTGCGTAGAAAGAATGATCGTGTGCTGACCACTCTTTCCGAGGTCAGTGATCAGTTTTCGGACCTGCTCGATCTGAATGGGGTCGAGACCGACCGTCGGCTCGTCAAGGATCAGCACTTCCGGACTCATCAGGAGCGCCTGCGCGAGTCCTACGCGCTGCCGGTAGCCCTTCGAGATGTTGCGGATCAGCCGGTTGAGGATGTGCTCAACCCCAGCCAGGGTCGCCACACGCTCCACTTCGGGCTTGAGCTGCGCGCCCGCGGCGCCTTTGAGGGCGGCGACGAACTTCAGATAGCCGCGAACGGTCATGTCGAGATAGACCGGTGGGATCTCCGGGAGGTAGCCGATCCGGCGTTTGACGCCCATCGGGTCCTCGAAAATATCGATGCCGGCGATCTTGGCCGTGCCCGCTGTTGCCGGCATATAGCCCGCGAGCATGCGCATAGTGGTGGATTTACCCGCGCCGTTAGGCCCGAGAAATCCTACGACTTCACCGGCTTTGACATCGAACGTGATGCCCTCGACCGCCAGATTGTCGCGATAGCGTTTCGTCAAGCCACGGACTTCAATCATGGCGTTTCGGCGTCGGTACGTTTTCGTCGAGTTTTCTGTCAAGCGTCGACGATTGTGCTACGTCAGCGGCGATGACCACCGAGGGGGCGGCGTCCGCCAGACGCATCGGGGCATCGGGGGATACGGTCGCAAGCCTTGTTGCGACCCTGGCCGAGGTCCAGGGCTACCGGGTTTGTTCCCTCGACCCGAAGGCGAGTCTCAACGTCGTGCAGGTTGAGGCGCCGACGAACGTTCGACCCGTGGGCGACGGGCCCACTGTGGCCGTCGTGCTGCGTCGGCTTCGATTGGGCGAACGCGCGGCGTTTCGCAAAGCCGGGGCGTTGTGCGTGCTCGACACGGAGGCCACCCTGGCCGACCTGGCTGGCGTCGTCGTCGACACCCTTTTTGACGGTATCTCGCAGGCCCGTCGGCATGCGCGTAAACACGGCGGCTGCCCGGTCCAACTGGAACCCGAGGCGGCGATGGGGGCTGCGCTCGGCCGGCTACAGTGCTTGACCCGCCGAATGGCCGAAGTCGCCACCGACGCCATCGTGCCGGTGGGCACGAAGACTCGCGTGCTGCTGAGCGCCTCGGGGATGCCAGTGCCGCTGGTCGGCCGGGTCGCGTGGAGTGATGCAGCCCGCGGCATGGGAATTGAGCTGTTGGAACCCGGCGCTTCGTTGGGGCATCTCATCGCCCGAGCACGTTGAGCGGGGTAGGCCGCGGAGACGGCGGCCGGCGTCAGAGCGACTTGGGCACGATCACCAAATTCAGAAGCAGATCGCCCTCGGCGTTGAAGTCGACGTCGACCCCCCCGATGAACGCGGTGGTCCCCCGCTGGGCCTGTGCGGCGTAAAATCCGCTGGATAGCGCCGTGCTGCTGCCACCCCGGACGAGCTCGGTAGACCAAACGCCTTCCACCCGCCGCGCGAACAGCAGGTCGATGAACGTCGGGTCTTGGTAGGCGATCGTCGGCTCGCCGCGACTGTCGAACACGAGGTCAGCATCGGCGCCCACGAACCGGAGGTCGGGCGGCGAAACCCCGTCGTCGACCACGACGCGGGTGTTGCCGCGAAGGTCGAAGTACACCAGGTCGTCATTGGTCGCGTCGAAGTAGGCGACCGCGAGCGCGTTGCCCGGGCCGACCGCGATGGAAGCGTGCTGTCCGACGTCGGGGCCGGCGCCCATCGGGTCGGCGGCGTCACGGCCGTCAATGAGGCGGATGACGAAGCTTCCGTCGTCCTGAGCGAAGGCCACCTTGAGGTCGCCGTCGATGCGGTCGTAGTACGCGATGACCGGCGTTCCCGTTGATGTAAAGGCGAGACTCGCGAATAGGCCGACCCCGTCGATCAGATCGTCGACGGGGACTTCTTCGAACGGTTCCGCACAGAGCAGGTCGTTCGATCCGACCTCGACGCAGCTGTCGCCGGTGTCGCAGGCGGGACATTCGCCGGCCCCACTGACGGTGAAGCAAGCGGGCTCGATGCCGGTGCCGAGGTCGGAACATATTTCGCCCGCGGCGCAGCCTCCGGCACATGGGCCGAGCGGCACGGGCCGACGGTCGGCGACCGAGAGCGTCCAGTCGCTCGCCGAGGCAGGCATGTCGGTCGAGGCGGTCGCGAGTTTGAGGCCGGTCTGCGGCAGCGGGTCCGGCTCGACTGTGCCCTCGGCCATCATGTACGCGATCGACGGTCGTCCGCCGGGGCTGATCGCGATGCTGGTGTACAGGCCCACGTTGTCGCCCTCGTCGACGACCGACACCGACCAGGTGCCGTCGCGGCCGTAGGCGTATTTCAGCCGACCTTCGTCTCGATCGTAATACGCCACGTGTACCCCGCCGGTCGCGTCGATAGCGACCGAGGTGTGCTCGCCGACGTTCGGACCGGGATCCGCGCGCCCGCCGCGCGGGCCGGCCGGATTGCCCGCGATCGGTCCGCGATCCGGGAAGCCGTCTACGTAGTCGAGACCCATCTGGAAGCCGGCGCCGTCGTATCGACCGACCACGAGGTCGCCGTATACGGGATCGTAGCCGGACGCGACCAGGCGCTGGCCGTCGGCGGCGAGGTCGGTGAACCAGCCGAGCTGCCCGGGTTGAACGGGCGGCAGGACCGCGCAGGCGCACTCCACCGCGCAGCATGCCGGGCCGCTCATCGAGTCAGGATCGGCCACGACCAGCATTTGCCCGGCGGCGCAGGACAGTTCGCAGCTCGGCTCGGCGAAGCAGACGTTCGTGTCGACGTCGCACACTTCGCCGTCGGGGCAGCCGCCGTCGCAAGGCGCGAAGAGGACGCACCGCGACCCGACGCACGCGCGGCCGGGATCGCAGTCATCGTTCGACGTGCAGCCTTGCGTGCCGGCTTCAGTCAGCTGGCTGCCAAGGTTGGGGTAGCCGCAGAACTGGCCCCCCCGAAAGTCGATGCACGTCTGCCCTGGGTTTTCGGTGCAGTCCGCGTCGGTCGTGCAGGCGATCGTTTGGTCGGCGCACAGGCCGACCGCGACGCTACACGTCTGCCCCGGACAGCAGTCCGCGTCGGAAAGGCATCGGGCGACGCGACACTCACCGCGTCGGTATTCGAGTCCCTGGTCGCAGACAAAGTCGGGTTCGCACACGTCCGGCTCAGGCACCGGAACAAGAGTGTCACCATCGCAGTTGCAGGCGCCGATGGTGAGCATCGCCAGCCCGGCCAACGTCAGCTGTCTAAATGCGCGCATTCGGAAGTCATTCGACGGTATCACGCACGCCATCGCAATCCGCAGGTTGTCGCTGGCATGAGGCCTATCACGCCTCATGGCGGTTTACAGCGCGGCGTCCCGTGCGCGCGCGACGACCGCGGGTAAAACTTCGAGCGTTCGATCGATATCGGCGGGGACGGAGGCCCAGCCGAGGCTGAACCGAACTGCCGACAGCGCCGCGGCAGGGGAAACGCCCATCGCCATCAAGACGTGCGACGGCTCGAGGCTGCCGCTCGCGCACGCGCTTCCTGAGGACGTCGCGATGCCCTCCAGGTCGAGCCCTTGCAGAATGGCCTCGCCATCGACGTCCGAGAAAACGGCGGTGGTCACGGGCGCGACCCGGTCCGCGTTTCGGCCGAGGACCCTTACCCCTGGGATAGTTCGCAGGCCGGTTTCGAGACGGTCCCGCAGCGGGCCAAGCCGTTCGGCCTCGGCCCCGCGTCGGTCGTCCGAGACGGCGAGCGCTTCGGCGAGGCTGACGGCGGCGGCGACCGACTCGGTGCCCGCGCGATGCCCGCGCTCCTGGGGACCGCCGAGCTGTTGCGCGGCGAGGGGCAGATCGCGCCGGATCGCGAGGACGCCGGCGCCGGGCAGCCCGCCGAGCTTGTGGCCCGACAGCGTGATCAGATCCGCTTCGGTGGGCAGTGGGCGCCGGCCGGCGGCCTGCACCGCGTCCACGTGCAGCCATGCGCCGGCCTTTCGCGAACGCGCGGCGACTTCGTCGATCGGTAGAACCACCCCCGTTTCGTTGTTCACGGCCATCACCGATACCAGCGTGGTCGCGGTCTCGAGCGCAGCGTCGAGCTGGTCGAGATCGAGTCGTCCGTCGCCATCGACACCGACCTCGACGACCTCGACGCCCGCCTCGCGCAGGGCATGGGCGGGCGCACGGACCGCGGGATGCTCGACGGCGCTGATAACGAGTCTCGGTCGACGGACCGTCGGATGCAGCAATATCCCGCGCAGCGCGAGGTTGTCGGCCTCGGAGCCTCCGCTGGTGAACACCACTTCGGACGGATGACGGTCGAGGCGCTCTGCGACCCGCGCGCGCGCATCTTCCAAGGCGCGGCGGGCGACTTGCCCCGCCCAGTGCACCGAGGAGGCGTTGCCGAAGCGGCCGGTCTCGGGCGCACCGAACATGAGCGGCTCTACCACCGCGCGCACTTCGGGCCGCACCGGCGCCGTAGCGTTGTAATCCAAATAAACACGCATCGCGAAAACTGATCCGATCATCGCGCTACCCGACCGTCGGGCGCTGGGCGTGACGAACCACGTTACGGCCACGACGGACCGCGTCGGCGCGGGTCACCCACTCGGGACGGATGGCTCGCTGGCGGTCGCGGCCGTCGCCATGTCGTGCGGGGTCGCGACCGCCGCCTTTTTCTTGGTCGGCTTGGGCTTCCGGATCACTTTGCCGTCGCTGTTGTCTTCGCGCCCGTTCTTTCGAAGGGCCGGCTCGAGATCCACGGTCGGTGGAATCGCCCTCGGCATGGGCGCTTCTGGACGCTTGGTGTCGTCCTTCTTCTTGAGCGAGGCCTTCTTGCCGGCCTCATCGGTGCCCTTGGGCGGCGGTGGATCGATGGCGGTGGTCGTATCCTTCTTGGACACGATCCGGGAGAAATGCCGGTAGTCCTGGTTGAACGCCTGCAGGACTCGGTTCACCACCTTCCGACGGATGTCGACCCGCGCTCGTTTTGAGCGGCCCTCCATCGGAATGCGAGCACCGGCCATCGGTCCGTGACCGCCGGCTGTGCCGAGCTTGAGGCCGACGACGATGCTGTGAAGGATCTTGCCGGCGTTCTGTTTGCGCGAGCGGGTGCGCATCGACAGGAATAGCGACTCCTCGTACCAGCCGACGGCGAGGGCATGTTTGACGCCCTCGACCTGCAGAAGCCGGTCCGCAACCTCAGCGCAAAGGTCGGGCGTGTAGACCTCGCCCAGGTCCGATACGATCATGTTGTCGTACAGCTTGGCCCTGAGGATCGCCTTGTTGAGGACCCGGAAGTAGTCGAGGGGAACCTGTGGGTTCTCGATCTCATGCAAGACGCGGTTGTCGGCCCGCGGCAGCAAGAACAGATAAGCCGCGATGTCGGACGGCGAAGCCTCGCGAGCGAGGTTCTGCGTGTCGGACTTCACGCCGTAAAAGAGCGCGGTGGCGACTTCTGTCGGCGGGTCGAGCTCCGCGGCGATGATCAGCTCGGTGACCTTCGTCGAAGTCGCGCCATACTGACCGCCCACGTCATGGAACTCGGGGGTCGGGCCCTCGAGCTGCCGCGGGAAGTGGTGATCGAAGACGATATCCGGCGTGAACGTGTTCGGCACGCAGTGGTTCCCGACCTCAGGTTGGGTGTCCAGGAGCGCGACCAGGTCGTACTTCGCGAAGTCTTTAGGGCTGGTGCGCTTCATTCGAATGCCCAGCTGCCGGATCATGGCTTTGTTTTCTGCGCGGCCTATGATGCCGCCGTATCCGATTGTGGCCTCCACCCCGCACAACTCGTGAAGTAACCAACCGAGGGCCAACGCAGAGGCGATGGTATCCGGGTCGGGGAAGTCGTGAGTTTGCGCGAGGAGCGTTTGCTTGCCCTCTACCAGTTCCAATAGCCGCTCCAGCTTGGGCTTGGCGCGGGCAACAATGTCCTCCCGAGGCGGAGGCTCCATGACGTCGGGAAGTGTCGGAGTGCCTTACCAACGAGTCAAGCACGTGGCTGGCGCATGCCCCCGTCGGACGGTTGTTTTATCCGGGTAAACTATCAGATCCGCGAACTGTCGCGGCTCGTTGCGACGCGGTTGTCGTCTCGCTGGCGCGATGTTCGTCACGCCTTTAGCATCGCCGCTCTTGCGGGCGGGTGAGCGCATAGCGGACCGGTACCGGGTAGACCGGGTGGTTCGTCGCGGTGGGCTGTCGGTCTTGCTGGCGGCTCGGGACCTGCGCACCGGGCGCCCGGTTGCGCTGAAGGTCGTCGCGATCGATCCGAACGACCGCGGCATTCGGCAGCGTCTCGTTCGCGAGGTCGCGATCCTGCGCCAGCTGAAGCATCCCCGGATCGTTCGGTGCTTCGATGCGGGCGATCTGTCTCCCATGAAGGTCTACCTCGTCCTGGAATGGCTCGAGGGCGAAGACCTCGCCGAGGCGATGCTGAAGGCCCCGATGAGCCTGCGCACGGTGCTCGAAGTCGTAGAGCAGGTCGCGGAGGCCCTGCAGGCCGCCCATGCTGAAGGGATCATTCATCGGGATATCAAACCGGCCAACATTTTCATCATGCGGGGGGGCGACCCGCTGGACTGCCGAGTGCTCGATTTCGGGGTGGCCAAGGTGCCGTTTTCGGGCAGCGGAACGATCACGCAAACGGGCGCCATCTTGGGCACCCCTAACTATATGGCGCCTGAGCAGGCGAACTACGCGATGACCGTCGACGGCCGCGCAGATCTGTACAGCCTGGGCGTGGTCGCGTTCGAGCTGATCAGTCGTCGTCTGCCCTTCAAGTCCGGTACGGACCTGGCGCGCCTTGCCAACATTCTGACCGAGGACGCGCTGCCCGCGACGCGGGTGGTGCCCGAGTTGCCGGCGTCGGCGGCCGAGTTGATCGACGGCCTCTTGGTTCGTGAGGCCCATGGCCGAATTGCCACGGCAGAGGCGGCTGCGGCCCTGGCCCGCGGGTCGCTGAGCGCGCTGCCGTCGGATGTTTTGGATCGGGTGTATCCGTCGGTCGACGTGCCCGACGACGATCCCGATTTTATGGAGCGTTCGGTGGTTCGGCCCGTGGGCACTGTGCCGCTGGTCGAGGCGCACCCGACGGACGATGCGGAAGAGGTCGATCTCGACCCTACCCCGGTGGAGATGAGCCGGCTCTTTGTTGGGGGCTCGCTCGCCGACGACTTGCTCTCAGCCGATGAAGGCACACACGCGTCGCTGTTGGCGTCGGGTGTATTCGAGTCGACGGATTCGTCGATCCAGGCCGAGCCGGATACCGCGGCGCTGTCGATCGGCGACCTCGACTTTGGCGAAACGCTCATCATGCCCGTCGCGACGGTTCTGACGCCGGAGGCGGCGTGGGATGGCATCGCGGCGGATATCGCCCCCTGGAGTCCGCCGGCTTCCGGCCGTTGCTATGCAGACTTTGACGCAGACACCCCGATGGTGGGACGCCGCGGGTTGCTCGATCGCATCGTGCAGCGGCTGGCGGGCGCGATCGACAGCGTGCAGCCGATCTTGCAGCTGATCGTCGGACCGGGGGGCATCGGCAAGACTCGCCTGTGCGCCGAGACCGTGCATCGGATCGCAGGCCAGGGCGAGGCCCCCGTGGTTTTCGCGGCGCGCGCAGAGGAAGAGCGGCGGCGGGTGCCGTTCGACTTCGTTCGGCGGGTGATCTTCGCTTTGGCCGATGTTGACTCGACCGATTCACCCGAGGCGCAGACCCACAAAGTGCTCGGATGCCTGCCGTCGCCGGCCGATGTGCAGCGGCTCTTGGCCGAATCACAACCGCTGAGGGCAGGGCTCGAAGCGGACCCCGAACGCGATCCCCACGAGCATGCGGTCTTGGCCGGGTTTGTGGCCGAGGCGCTCGGCCTGCTGTATCCGGACACCGCGCCGGTGATCGCGGCGCGCGGCGACCCGATGCGATCGGGGCAGCTGATGGCCGATGCGCTGGCGGTGATCCTGCGTCGAGTGGCCGGGTTGAACGGCTTAGTGGTGGTCATCGACGACGTCCAGTGGCTGGACGGCGGGAGTGGTCGCGTGTTGCGAACGTTGCTCGCTTCCGAGCACCCGATCGCTTTTGCCGTGGCCGGGTTCGGCGCACCAACCCTGCTCGATCCCGATGTTCGGTCGGGGTGGTCGTTGTCGGGCCTCGGCCCTGCCGAAGCCATCACGCAGATCGGTCCACTGCCACCGCCCGACGCCCGCGCTTTCGCAGAAGCGCTGCTTCCCGCGCCCGCCCGGGAGGTGGATATCGAGGGATTGATCCAGCGCTCTGCAGGCAACGCGCTGTATCTTGAGCAACTCATCTTGGCACTGATCGAAAGCGGTCAGTGGCAGGCGCGCGCGGGCCGAATGCAGTGGAAGGTAACCTCAAAAGAGGCGGTGTACCCGACCGTCGCATCGGCGATAAGCGCGCGGATCAGCCAGCGCTCGTCGGCCAGCCAGCGGGTGATCACGGCGGCGGCCTGTTTCGGACAGATTTTTTGGGCCGAGGGGGTGGCACACCTCACCGGGCTGCCCTTGGACGAGGTTATGACTGAGCTCGCCGATCTCGCCGCGTATCGGTGGTGTCGACGCCGCAAGCCCTCGCGCTATCCGCACCAGGAGGAGTTCGAATTTACCCACGGCGCGATCGCTGCGGTGGCGGTTGCGAGACTGAAGCGCCGGCGCCGTGAATCCTTCGAGGCCCTTGTCGATGTGTTTTTGGTTGGCGTCGGTGAACGTGAGCCGGCGGTGCTGGCGCCCCACCGGGCGGCCGCGGGCGATTCCTGCGCGCAGACCTATCTGGCCGGCGCGGAGCGAGCGTTGCGCCTCGGTGACCCCCTCTTGGCCGCGCAGTTGGCGGAGGATGGCGCGGCGCAGCAGGACGGCGAAGACGGACCGATCGCGACGGCGCTGCATTCCGTGCTGGAAGAGGCGGCCTTGGCCACCGGCGATTGGGCTCTGGGCGTTGGCGCGCTTCACGCACAGGAAGCCGAAGAGCCGACGGTGCAGGCGGACCTCGCGTGCCGGCGGTGTCGACTCGCGCTGAAGGCGCAACGCCTCGACGATGCCCGGTCCGCCGCTGACGAGGGGGCGGCCATCGTTGAGCAGGCTGGATTGTCGGGGCCGTGGATGGCGCAAGTTCAACTGCATCAGGCTGAAGTGGCGGAGCGGGCAGGGGACCGGCGCGCGGCGCTTCGGCTGTTTGGCTCGGCCCGTCGAGGGTTGGAGGGGCAGCCGGAATGGAGCGACGCGCTGGCCCGAGCGACCGCTGGCTTGGCCCGCAGCGCGCTGCGGGCGGTCGACTACGCGACGGCGGAGAATCGCTTTCGCGCCGCGTTGGTTCACGCGCGCGCGCGCTACCACGCCGAGCAGATCGTCGAGGCATACGAGGGATTGGTCGAGGTGGCCCGCCAGCGCGGCGACCTGCGCACCGCGCGCGCCTTCGCTGCTGAGGCGGTGCGGGCCGATGCAGGCTCGGCGCGCGCCGGACGGGCGCGACTGCTGCGGGGGGCGTTCGCCGCCGAGATGGGCCGATGGACCGAAGCGCAAGCGTTGATCGAGCGCGCGGTCAGCGAACGCGAGAGCCCTGAAGACGCGCTGTGGATGCGCGCCCTCGTTGCGCTGTCGCAGCTGTACCGATGGCCCGCTGACCGGACCGAGGGCCTCGCCCGCGAACGCGCCCGGCTGCTCCCGCTGCAGCGCGCGTTGGCGTCGGCGGTCGAAGTGGCCGCGATGGTGCGACCCGAGTGGGGCGGAGGCTTGGCGCTCGCGCAGGCGACGGTCGCTCGCGCCCTTGGGGCGCCGGATGCGGCGGCCGCCGAGCGGGCGCAGGCCCAGTTCGAAAGCGAGGGTGCCTGGTCCGGTGACGAACCCGCGAGCATCGCCTTCGGATTGGCGCGCCTGTGGATGAACGACACTGAGTATATCGACCGCGGTCGCGCGTACCTTCGGCGGGCCATCGATGAGATCGACGCAGTCGTAGGTCGTCTAGCGGCCGACGAACGACCGCGGTACCTGAATCGACCCTCGATCAACATCATCATGGAGCAAGCGGAACGCGCGCTCTGAAGTGCCCCGTACTATGGGCCGCGCTTCTGGGCCTGCAGAGATTCTAGCCCTGTAAAGCATCGGAATGAGTTTTCGAGCAATTGTCTCGCGAATTGAGTTGTAGTGAACGAAGAAGTTCCCCGGTACTTGGCTCGTTGGACCCTCCGGTCGATACCTTCTATTAAGTGGTCAATGATATTATATCGACTCGACTCTCCATAGAGGTATGGCGAGGGCTTCGAGTCATTCTTTAGATGCGATCGGTAGGCTTCATGATATCGTTCGTTGACGCGCACCTTCGCGTACGTCGAGTTATACGAATTTGTGGTCGTGACGCCACTGATTCCGTCAGTCCTTTCGATTGTGATTTTCTTTTCGAATGCTACTATTTTGATTGGATCAAAATTTCCGTATCCGGATCCGATCATCGCCATGAATATGAACTCGTGAACGGGCTGCGGGACGGCTTCGCAGTCACCATTGAAGATGCGGTATAGGCTCGGGAAGATATGTGCAGCGGTTTCGAAGACGTTTTTGCTAAATAGGGATGGGCGATCCTCTTCGAATGGGCCCCATATTTCACCCCAAATACTTGGTTCAACAAATATGAGCCCGCTGTTCTCGTTTTCCGGGCGATGTTTGGCTAGTGATGCCGTCATTCTCAATGCGAACTCAGAAATCCTCTTTTCTCTCTGTTTGGTCCGCTCGCGAGACGTGGCCTTCACTCTTTTTCTCTCAGTGCGCGCGATGTCAGCGACGTATTTCTTGCCGGCGGCAGTCTTCTGGGCGGTAATTGCGAACCTCTGTTGCCCAGGAGGACGGTGTGTCCAGCGGATATTTATATTGAACCATGGAATTCCGTTGTGAATAATCTTTATGTCTTTGAATTCGGGATAAAAAAGTGCAAGTCGTATCGACCTCTTCGCCTGGAGTCGTTTCCGGAGTAGATTCAGATCTTGTCCGTACTGATGCCCATAGCCTTCGGGTTCAGTAGGGCCAGGTCGAATAACGGCTGTTAGCGCGTCTTGCTGAAAAAATTTGTCTGGATCATTTTCGATGAACTCCAGCTCCCACGAAGGCATTCGAAGGAAGGGATTGGTGCCTCTCCGCATCTGTCGTTTCTCGACAACGGAATTCTCCAAGTGCACGTCAGGTCTTTTGAGTACCTCGGCGAGTACTTCCTTCTTGATTTGCCCCGCCTGTACTTTGGATTCAAGTCGACGGCAGTCGACCTGAAAGGCATGTTTCCATGTGCCTCTCGAAGTTCGAATCAAGATGCGATATTCATCGGAATCAATTTTCTTGATGATAAAATTTTTGCGGTACACGTATAATCGCAAATCGACATCAGGCGAACCTTCTTGTTCTGTTTCTCGATACTTTTCTAGCTTAACGAACACCCACTGATGGTCGGGGCCTTCTCGGGGGCGTGGGACGACTCCGGATTCCGCGATATGGAATATAATGCGATAGTCGCTTCCGTTTTCTGGTTGCGCAATTCCCGAGTAGACCCCAGCAATCGGCTCCGAATTTGAGCCGGTGAGCGTGTATGCCTTGAAGTTCGAGCAGGAAAGATGCCCCCACCCCAACACGGTCAATGGCAATAGAGAGACGAGCTTTCGTAGATTTGCGTAGATATGGTGAGTTCTCATTTCGCAGCCTCTTTAAAAACTGTCCTGTACCAAATGTCGATCGATCGGCCACCTGAAAAGACGTGAGGTTGCGGCCCCGAGATGGTCTCATGTGCCTCCTTGGTAGATTGCAGTCGCGGTGCCTGCTCGCGCTGCGGAGCTCCCATTTCGACGACGAGCTCGTGTCCTGGGGCGGTCTTCCCGTGCTCCCAAAGCTGCTGTACCGACTGAATCGCAATCGCTCGTGGATGCATGACCGCGACGAGCTCGAACGCTGCTATGCGCGCCGTCCTCAGAATGAAGTTGAGGCCTGTCCGCAGGGGGGGCGACTTGACTCAAGAGTGCGAAGCCGGCGTCATGGAGAATGCTTGTCCGAAGCCGCTGAGCCCTAGATGAACCGTCGTTCTGCCACATTCTCGATTCCCGTTTGGGCGGCTCTGGCCGGCCTGATTACTGCCGTTGCTGCTTGTACCTGTGAATCCGGAGCGCCTGCAGTCGAGCTTGTGCTTCGCTTCGAAGACTCTCAGCTGCGAAGGCAGTCCTTCTCGTACACGGCGACCTTGACCGTCGGGGCGGAAGTCTTTTTCCGAGCCTTCGAACTACCGCCCCGCGACCAACGGGAGGAAACGCAGGTCATCGCGTTGCCCAGTCTGCCGGCGCAGGGCTCGGCGGCGCTTGCGTTTGCGATCGAACTGCGCGGCGCGGATGGCGGCGCATTGGCCACCGGCGCGGCGCAGACGACGGCTTCGGCGGACGCATGCAATGTCGCCATCGTCGAGCTCGGGATGCCGTCGGACAGTCCAGACGCGGGGACGATGGATGCTGTTTTTTGGCGAGGAGGGGTTACGAGCGGCGACTGCGCAGTCGCGCCAGTTCGACCACTACACGCTGCATAGCGATGACGGTCAGCAGGCGATCTATGAGGGCCCGGTGACCATCGATGAGCGCGCTTGGTTGAGCGCCGCACCTGACACCGAGCCCCGCTTGGTGGCACTCACCCTCGACACCTGTGAGCTCGCGGACGAGACCATTTTATCCGGCGTTTTGCACCTCGCGGTGGATGGTATTCGGGTCGAAGGGTTCACGGTGGTCGGCGCCCGTTTTTGTCGTGCCATCACCACGTGGCCGTCGACAGCGCCGACAGACGGCACGCAGGGTCACGAAATCGTTCGTATGAATATCGCGGCCCTGCTTCCGGAGCACGATGGCCGGAACAATATTCAAAGTTCGCTTGGTCTCAGCGCGAACGCCACGGTGGCTTTTTCGCACTTCTATGGCTACTGGGAGGATATCGGCGACCTGAGCCAGGCCCATGGCTCGCTCATCGCCCACAACACGTTCGCCTTCTATCAGGAAAGCGGTAAGACAAGCGCGGACACGGTGCCCGCTTCCATATCTTCAGTCGAGGGCGTCGACGGCCTGCAGATACTCAACAACGTCTTCATTGCATTGCCCGTCGCGCGTACGCCGTTGGTTCAAGGCAATGCGGCGACCCGTAATTTCGCCATGAGGGGGAACGTGTTTTATGGCTTTTCTCGGGCGGACGTCACCGACGTGGGCGTGAACACCGATAGCGCTTCGGGGCTCGGCAACAATATTGAAGAGAGTCCGGATCTTCAGACGCCACTTCTGAGTCCCTATCGACCGCAATTCCTGCGCACGAACCGGCCGATGGTCTCCGACTCGCTGCGCCTGTCTGGTCGAAGCATCGACGGCATCGAAGTGACGCGAGGTCGCCTCGAGGACGAAACCCCTGCTTTGCCGGGCGCGTTTCAAATGATGAGCGATGCGACGGCGCCGATCACGGTGGTTCGGTTGGGGCCGACGGGTTGCCGCGTTCCCGAACAATGCACGCTGAGCGCGGACGTCGATAACGAAATGCAGGTTGCGGTTTGGAGTTTATGGCCCGGCGGTACGTTGCAGATAGCGCCCGGGACTTATGCAGGCAACGCAGTGGTGTCGTGGCCGATTTCTATTATGGGCGATCGCACTGACCTCGTGGTGTTGCGGGCCGCGACCGAAGATGAACTATGGCGTCGCACGGAGCTTTGGTGGCACGGCGCGGTCGTTGCCATCACGCGGGAAGCCCACGAATCGTCACGGCTCGAGCAGGTTACGATCGAGCCCGCGCCTTCGGCTTCGATCCCCAATGGTATATTGGTCGAAGGGCCCCAGCCGGAAGATCTTCGATTGTATAGCGGTCGGCCGCGTGTGGAGAACGTTATCATTCGGCGCAACGATGCGGATGCGGCGGAGCTCCAGTCGGCCTTTGTCGTCGGAACGCGCAGCTGGGTTCAAGATGCGCTCGTCGTCGGTCCATGGCAAAGCTGTGTCGAACTTGGCAGCATTGTCGGATCTTTGCGCACCGACGCGGCCCTGATCAATATGACGTGTCGACTGACGGGGCCCGGGCCCGCCGCCCGCCGAGGCGCAATTGAGGTCAACGGAGCGGTCAACGCGCATTTCGTCAACTGGGTCGTGCAAGCCGAGTCAGGTGGCAACGTAGCGCTTTTTCACAAAGTCGGCGGTGAAGGCATTGTCTCGTTTACGGCCCGGTCAATGTATTATCGCGGCATGGGGGCTGGTCTGGCGACCGGATTTCCGTTCGTCCAAGAAGATCGCTTTGTGTTTGAGGACGTCGCCGCGCTCAATGCTTCGCCGTTCGTGAGTGCGACCAACAGCCGCCTGGCGGACGGGTCGCCGGGTATCGACGACGGTGTTGATCCGTCGACCATTCAATTTCTCGAGACGCTCTACATGGGGGGACGAGGCCTCGACGGCAATATCCGCAATCGAGCGACGATAGACCGGGGCGCGTACGAACGCGCCCCGTAGCGCTAATGTTGTTACCAGATGGCAGACATCACCAACGAAGACGCCGGAACATCGTCGTAGAGGGAGTCAGGTGTCGGCGGCATCAGCCCCTGTTGAATGAGACTATCACCGATATTTGTCAAAATCCCCGTCGCATGCCGGTGACATCCTCCGGCACACGATGTGCTCAACCATCGACCCTTCGCATCCGACTCCCACTGAAAGAAGTAACTCGAGGCGTCGTTGGTGCTGGTGATGTGGTACGGACCAAGGTAAGGGCGCGTTCCATACAATAGCTGCAGTTCGCGAAAGGCAAAGGCGAGTCCCGGCGTCACGATGAACGGGTCGTTGGCATGGCAATTTTGACACTGCCCATTCATGCCTTGTGGATCTTCCCAGTAGACGGATGCAAAGGCACTGTCGACGTTGGGGAGATTGAGCGCGATCGTGTCGTCGCGGGCGTCGAAGAAGCAGATGTTTCCACTCTCTCGATTCTGCAGAATATAGCCATTGAGGTTTGCCGTGTTGTTGGCGAGATCGACGTCGCGGCACAGAAAGACGGCGTCGACGTTAGGGTTCCCGGTGTACACCGTGCCAATGTAGTTATTGCTCGAGCTGATCTGGAATCCGTCGTTGGATGGAATCGAGATTCCGTCGGTGCACGAATAGCCCGGGATGGTGTCGATATCTAAGGCGGCTTTGCAGGCCGAGACATAGGTACTTAGGGGCTCGGCCCGAGCCGTTGCCGAACCGACCAACAACGTGAACGCCACAACGAGCGTCGTCAATACAGACTTCATACGTCCTCCGGAAGACGGGCCGCCGCACACCGTAGTCTCACGACTGCGGCGACGACGTCCGCCTGGTCTTGCGTTACGAACGGCTACGAACTCCAAAGGACGTCGGCGTTCGGCAATTCGACGAGACGCAGCCGGAGACGTTGCTGCTCGAGCTTGTTGAAATGCTGACGCGGAAGTACTTATTGGATAGCAGCGCCGCGGTGGCGAGTTTGACAAAGCGGTCGAGCGTGCTGCTGCTGTTTTTGTTGATCGCGATGTAGCGAATGTTGCTTCCATTCGCGTTAAAAGAGTTTCGACACTCAACGTGCGCCCGATTGCTCAGTTCGAGCACTTCGCGCGGCTCGCAGCTGAACCATGCGGCCTGGGCCACACTGGACATAGCGAGGGTACTGGTGATGACGGTGGCCACAAACGCAAAACTCTGAATGGCCTTCGACAACGAATGCTGAACTTTCATCCGACTCTCCTTTGCGCGCGATAATCCGCGGCACTGATGTTTAAAGCCGACCGTCCACCGCCTTTCCCCGAGGAAATTCAGTAGCGGCCGGTTCATCAGTCAACGCGACATCCGGCGCCTAATACCCAACCGATTCATCGATTTTTTTCTGAGAAGAAGGATGAGCGGGATTCTATTGAAGACGCATGCCGCGTTTGAGGTATCAAATATCCACTTGCCGTCCCGACGAGCTGTCAGCCATCGGGCGATAGGCGGGGGCTGCAGCTGAAACGAGGGGGGCGTCGTCACTTACCGCGACAAAGCCGCCGCCGCTGCGCCGAACAGATTCGCCTCGGGAATTCGATGCACCGAAAACTCGACGCCCGCTGGGAGCAGCCTTCGCAAGGTGGCTTCTGCGCGCTGGGCGTAGCCTGGCGCTCGCCAGTAGAGGCTGCCCTCAGCCAGGATAGAGGCGTGCACGCCATCGCCGTATTCGCCGATCGCCGCCGCCAATCCAGCGCCTATCATGTCTGCGGAGCGATCGAGGATGGCCGCGGCCAGCTTGCCGGCATCGCTGTCGGGCGCGGATGTTCTGAATTCGACGAGCGTCTGCGTGCCGATCGTCGGGTCGAAGTCGGTCATCTGGGGAAACGCCGCCTGGAAGATAAACGGCAGATAGTAGCCCGACAGCGCCTTTTCGAACCGTTGCTCCCCAGGGTTGAGGCTGTTGCGGTCAACGATGTCGTCGGCCGCCGTCAGATGCGGCGGCGTGAAGTTGCCGCTTTCGAGGTTTATGGCCATCGTACCGCTGACGCCTTTGACCTGAAGCTTCGGGGCTCGGTCGGCGCTCGCGTAGCACGCCATGTTGGTGCCTGTGCCGACGATGAGCCCGATGCCGTACTGCGGGTCGGCCTTGCTCACGAGCGCGGCGGCCAAGAGCGCGGCGACCGTGTCGTTAAGAACGGTGACGTTTTCGGGCTCCGCGGCGGCGAGCGCTTGTCGGAGGCCGTCGCCGACCAGAGTGTCGACGACGTCCGGCAGGTCGATGCCCTTCGTCCATTTGATAAGGCGGGCGTCGCGGTTCGGCAGGACTTCGGAGGGGTAAGAGAAGCAGTAGCCGACCGGAAGACCCTTGGGCGCATCGAGGCCCTCGACCAGCTCGGCCTGCATGCGAAAGAAGGCGTCGCGGTCGACCCGCTTGTCGCCGCGGACGTCCAGGCGTTTGCTGATGGGGCCAGCCTTGAGCGTTCGGCCCTCAGGGGTCAGCTCTACCCACGCCGCGCGCATGTTCGTGCCCCCGGTATCGACCACGATCGCCTGGCCCGCCAGGTCGTTCGGTGGGGGCGTGAGATATGCGGCCAACGCGGCGACCGATTGATGGTCGGCGGCCAGGCCGTCGCGAATGGCCGCCGCCATCCGGTCACGGATATCGGTCAGTTGGGAGGGGCTCAGGTGAAACGGCGCCAGATCGACCATGATTTTCCTCATGCCAGAGTCCGAAGACAGACGAAACTCGTCTACCCTGGACTGAATGATTGCGTGGTTTACGCGCCGGCCGGCCGGCACGTTTCGTCCAAACGTCGCTATCGTTGTCCTCATGGCCGTCAGTGGGGTGGCCTGTGGAGATGATGAGGAACCGACGCCGACGCCGGTACCGGGCTTCGCGTGCGGCGACTGCCCGGCCGGAACCAACCCGATGGAATGCCGCGCCGGCGCCGACGGCGAGATTTTCCTGCGATGTGGGTCGTAGAGATGCGTTGGCTTTGTATTCTGACGGTGCTCGTCCCTTCGGCGGCCGCCGTCGCGGCGCCCCCCACGCCGTCCAAGGTGACCGTCGAAACGTCTTCGAGCGGGGCGCAACTGCGCGTAGACGGAGCCCCATTCGTCATTCGCGGCGCGGGAGGCGACGCGCCGATGCACCTGTTGAAAAAGGCGGGCGGCAACGCGACTCGAACCTGGGGCGTTGGGGCCGACACGCCCGGTCGCCTTGCGGACGCTGAACGGCACGGTCTCAAAGTGGTCTTGGGCATCTGGCTTGGCCATCCTCGGCACGGCTTCGATTACGCCAACCGGGATCAGGTTCGACGCCAGTTCGCGGAGGCGCGCCGGGCCGTTTTACTGTTTCGCGATCATCCCGCTCTGCTGGCGTGGGGTGTGGGCAATGAGATGGAAGGTTTTGCGGAGGGCGACGACCCGAAGGTGTGGCGTGCGGTCAACGACATCGCAGCCATGATCAAGACGCTCGATCCCCACCATCCGACCCTGACCGTAACCGCCGAGATCGGTGGGGCCCGCGTCAAGGCCGTGCATCGCTGGTGCCCGGCGATCGACATCATGGGCATCAACAGCTACGGCGGCGTCCGATCGCTGCCCGAACGCTACCGCGCGGCCGGCGGCACGAAACCGTACGTGGTCACCGAATATGGTCCGCCCGGGTCGTGGGAGCAGCCGATGAACGCCTGGGGCGTGCCCCAAGAAAAGACGAGCACCGAGAAGGCCGCCTTTTACCGGGCGGGCTATGAGGCCCTCGCGGCCGACCCGCTATGCCTGGGATCGTTCGCGTTTTTGTGGGGCCACAAGCAAGAGGGAACATCGACTTGGTTCGGGCTCTTTTTGCCGGACCTCACCCAACTCGCAGGGGTCGACGCCCTGACCGAAGCTTGGTCGGGTCGGCCCCCTGAGCATCGGAGTCCACGCATTCGCCGGCTATGGATCGACGGGTCGCCGACGGTCAGTCCCGGTGGCCGCATCGTCGCCCGGCTCGACGTCGAAGACCCCGACAACGACCACTTCGTCGTGCAATGGGTGTTGTCGCGCGAGATGGCCACGTTCAACACGGGCGGTGACGTCGCACCGACGCCCATGCGCTATCGAAAGGCCGTCGTCGAGGCCGATCGGGCGCACGCCGTCCTGCGGATGCCGCCGCGGCCCGGTTACTATCGCCTCTATGTCTACGTGCGCGATAGTCGGGGGGGCGCGGCGACCGCGAACGTTCCGGTGCGGGTTGCCGGCGAAGTCCCGAAGGGGGTGGGCGGTTACGTCGAACTCCCGCTGATCGTCTACGGCGACGATCGGGTGGGGCGCGCATTTGCGCCGTCGGGCTACATGGGAGCGCATCAAGGCGTCTCGATGGATCCTAAGTCGCGGACCGAGCCCCGTGCCGGCCCCACCTGCCTCGAAGTTACCTTCCGAAACGCGCGGGACTGGGCGGGGGTCGTGTGGCAGGACCCGCCGAACGACTGGGGCGATAAGGCAGGCGGGGCCGCGCTGCACGGCGCGACGCGCCTGTCGTTTTGGGCCCGTGGTGCGCAGGGAGGCGAGCGCGTCAAGTTCGGCTACGGTCTGCTCAAAGATGACAAGCCGTATCCGGATTCCGCTGGCGACGAGCGAACGATTCGCCTTTCGAGCGATTGGAAGCAGTACACCTTCGATCTGCAAGGCAAAGACCTGGGGCGTATTAAGAGTGGATTCTACTGGGCCGCGGCCGGGCAGGGCGAACAGCTTCGCTTCTACTTGGACGACATCCGCTATGAGCGGTGATGGCGCGCTGCCGGATGGTCTACTGGAACGGCTCCTCACGGGCGCCTTCCGGTACTAAGGTCGGCGACGTCCGCGGCGGTGCGACGTGCGGCCAATAGAGGATCCCGCGCGCGTCGAGCTCCGCCTGCATTGCGTCTCGCGTTGTGAATCCGCGCGATGCCAGGACGGCGTAGACCGGGTCGGGCGCCGACAGCGTCGTGCCCCCGGAGACGATATCCTGATTGACCGCTGGGCTTTTGAGGATCGCTTCGATCTCGTCCGGTGTGGGAGGCGGTAGCCCTCGATTCACGCGATCCATATAAATGAGATACGCGATCTGCATGATGTACGGCGCCGCGAGGCTCGCGCCCGCCGTGTTGGCGTTCGGGCCCGGACTCACAGGGATGTCGACGCCCGGCCCCAAGAAATCAACCACTCCTGCGGACGCGAATCCGGCCCGATATTCATCGCCGTTCGACGCGGAGCCGAAGCTGAAAGCGCCCACGACGATCGCGGGTTCGATGAACGTCCATTGAGAAACACTCGCGCCGACGTCGGCAACCAATTCGAGCGCGTCGTCGCCTGCATTGCCCCCCGAAACAAAGAGCATCAGCCCTTGTTGTTGCCGCATGTCGATGATCTGTTGCGACAGGATCGCTTCGGACTCACCCAACAGCGCGGCGTTGTGGGGGGCCTGTGCCTCAAGGCGAAGGTCGTCGAGAAACATCTGTCGCAGCAGAATGAGGTCCTCGTTGTTGCCGGTAGGGGGCGCGCCATATCGCTGCTCGAAGGCCGTGTCGATCTCTGTGCGAAGCGGAGAGCCCGCCGGGCTAGCGTCGTACAGCTGCATGATGCCATTGATGGCCAACAGCGGATTCCGGCCCACCGATATATTGATGAAGCCCGGGCCCACATCGCCGTGAGAGAGGGACATCTGCTGGAGGACCGACGTCGTTTCCAGGTTGAACAACACGTCGTCGATGAACATTCGCTTCACGGCGTCCGCGTAGCTGATTTCGTCGATCGGCGTGGAAGACAGGACCTCGCCATCAGCCACGAGCTGCTGCAAATCGGGTGATGTCTGAACCGTCGATACTTCCGGGATCGGCGTATGAATCGATACCGGCGCGCCGCGCACGAGCGATGTCTCTCCGTCCAGAGAGTTCAGAATCGTGACTGCGTGATTCGCGTCGATGTCGACGATGTATAGGGGGACATCGCTCGCAATGGCGCCGTCGAGACCGAGGTCGAGCAGCACGCCTCGGATATTGGCCTGTGCGTCAGCATATACGTTGTTGGCGGGGACCACCGGCGAAGGGCTAGGGGTGGGGCCGGGCGCGCTGCCCACCCCGAGGCCCACTACGGGCAAGACGAGGTCGCCCGCGGGCGTCGCGTCTCCCGGAACCACGCTGTCGACCGCGGCCGCCGCGAACACGGTCGTACCGTCGAACAGCTCCTCCACTGCGGCGAGATACGGCCATTCGTGGCCAGCCGCTTTGAACTGCGCGACAAGCCCGGTCAGCCCGTCGAGCGCAGCCGTCGCGCTCGTCTTGATACCGCCTAAGTCGTCATGCGCGTAGCCGCCGAAGTGTTCGCGGCCCTCGATATACAGATACGTTGTCGCGATGCGGACGATCTCATCCGCAATCTCTGCGGTGATCGGTCCGCTCAACAAGCCGCGAAACACCTCGTTGAGAAAGTCGTTTCGACTCGGAAGATCTGGGAACTCGATGCTGTCGACCGCGGTCTGAATCCAGTCGGGGACGCCGAACCCATCGTCATCAACGGTCTCTTCGGTGACCAGCTTTGCGCGGGCGGGCGCGATATCGGGCGGCGTCGGCGGCTCGGGTGGCGTTGGCTCCGGGACGGGGGGCTCGGGCTCCGGTTCAGGTTCCGGGGGGTGGTGCTGGTCCGGACCAGTCGAGGTCGTGGGGCCGGTGACGTGCATGGGCGGTACAGAGCAAGTCGAGGGCCAGTGTTGTGGATTGCCACTTCATCGCCCACGCGTGGGCAGACGCCATCAGCGCCGCTGCATGACCCGGGCAGCTGCACACGCTTCTGCTTGCACGCCCGCAGGGACGACCATGGCGCCAACAACCGGCACCGGCCGGCGCCATGAATGCGGGGGATGCTCGATCATCGGGGCGGCTGGTACCAGATGGGCGAGGTCCACGCGCGTTCCTTGATGCTCTTCTCGATGGTGTCGTCGCTACATGACTCCGGACGGTCGGCTTCCGGGATGTCTAAGCAGGCCCACCAGCTCCATCGGCAGGTCGGATTCTCGACGACCCGGGCGTAGTAGAACGCGGGCAGGGCGGGATCGAACTCCGGGTCAGTCCACACTGAGCAAAGCTCCGAGGTTCCGCGGCTGTCGCGATCGCAGGTCGCGAGATCGACCGAGGATCCATCGTCCCCACCCGCGATATCGAAGACTTTGATGTTCGCCGCGCCTTGGGCGTCCAGCCATCCTTTGACGATCTGGATGCGTTCCAAGGGAACCGACGGCGTGACCCGGGTGCCAGGGTCGGCGAGGGCGGACACCGAGAAGGTCGGCGCGCTCGCCGCGGCGGGGCGCGCCGGCAGATCGGTACCCATGGGGACGCCTGCGTCGTAGCCGATGTCGACGAAGTCGGCGCGCGTGCACATGTCGCTCGGATAGTCCCAGCCGCCAAACAGGCGGACGGTCATCCGAGGTCCGCTGGTGCCGTAGACCTCGCGACGTCGGAAGGCGTCGAACAGCGCGGTGCGGTCATTCCGTTCGGCCCACGCGGCGATCAGGCCGCCGCCGCTGTAGATGACGCCCCCGGGGGTGACCGTACCGCGCCCGAGGCGGCGCTCGACGGTGTCTTCGTTATTGCCCCAGTGCCCCGGGTAGTTGCGCTCCGACACTTCGCCGGGGGTGCCGTTGTGTGAATCGGTGCTGGCGATGACACCGAGTCGATACGGGTTGACGCCGAGGCGCTGCTCTTCCTTGAGCCCCTCGAGCAGGATGCCGCGCAGAAAGTCGAGCCGGGACACACATCCGAGCCCGCCGCTGCCGCCAAATCCGGTGCCGTCGCCGCAGTCGGGCGGGTTCAGCCGAAGCTTTTCAAACGCGCACAGCTCGTCGGGCGCGCCGATGACCCCGCTGAGGCCGTTTAAGCACTCGGCCCCGCCTTTATGCTGGTAGACCTCGAACAGCGGCTCGAGGCGCTGCCGAAGGGTGGCCAGGGTTCGTTCTTCGTCAGTGGATGTCGCGCCCGGGTAGTCGACAAAGAACATATTGCCGTTAGACCAGTTCGTGTTGTGGGGGATGGCGATAACGTCGCACCCATCATCGGCGTCGAGGCACGATGTTTTTAATATCTGATGGAGCGCGCCGACCGTCGGGAACTCGAAGAACGATGCGACGGTGTCGGGAACTTGGGAATTCTTGAAGATGAGGTTTCGGTGAAGGTTCGACGCGTCGGTCGCGGCCGTCCATTCATAGCCGATGAACGACGTGAAGCGGCACGCCGACGTGCGGTCGTAGGCCTCTTCTGCGGCTTCCTGAATCCGCACCCAAATATCGCGCGCGAGGACCCGACAGCGTTCGCCGGTCGTGCCGCAAATGTCGCTGAAGCGCTGCGGAACAGCCGGGGTGAGATTAACGCCGAAGTCGAAGATCGCGTCGTCGTCGGCGCGTCGGTAGCCTGCACAGGTCGGCGCGTCGAAGCGCTCGGACCCTTCTGTCGTGCAGAGGTTCACTTCGCCCAAATATTCGGCATGGTCGGTCACCGCGGCGAAGTCGAGCGGTCGAAGCAGCGATACTCGGCCATCCGCCCCGAGCGGATGGTCAATCTCGAAGCCTTGCGCGAACCGGTAGGCGTCGGCCGGCGTGCTGCGCACGTCGAAGACCCATGCGTCAAACGACAGGCTCGTGTGCACGTGAAGATCGCCAAAGTAGACGTCGCGCAGCGGATTTTGGCGAGCGCATGCCTGCCGCGCTTCGGTGCTCGTCGTCGGCGCTTTTCCGTTGTCGCTACAGGCGAATGCGCCGCAGACCGCCACTGCCGCGACCCGAGTTATCGATTTATATTCCATAGCCGATCTCCACCATTCGGCTCACGGTCCAAAAGACCGAGAGCCCGCCCACGCCATACGCGGCCGCCGATGGTAGCCGATTCCGCAGCCGAGGGGCGAATTGCTTCGCTAGACTCAATGCGGCGAGCATGACGGCCACGCAGATCAGCTGGCCGACTTCGACCCCGAGATTAAAGCCGATGAGCGCTTCGGGGGCGCGGCCCGGCGGCAGGCCGATCTCGGTCAACGCGCCTGCGAGCCCCAGGCCGTGCAGCAGGCCAAAGCCGAAGGCGAGCACGCGTCGGCGAACGAGGTTCTCACGGTGCGTCAACGACGGGCAGAGGACTTCACGGGCCGCAAATACGATGCTCAAGGCAATCACGATTTCGGTCGGTCGTGGATCGAGAACCAGCACATCAAGGACGGACAGACTGAGCGTGACGCTGTGCGCCAGCGTGAAGAGACTGAGGTCTAACAGGACACCTCGGACCGACGTCGACAATAGAACCAGCAGGAGGATAAACGCCAGGTGATCGTAGCCGACCAGAATGTGCTCAACGCCGAGGAGGGCGTAGCCGATCAGCGTCGTCCCCAGCCGGGCTGTTTGCGGCGACAATTGAACCGTCGGTGACGACATCGTGAGCCGATGGATCTGCGGTGGTTCGTGGGGCTCTGCATCGACGCGAACCAAGACCTCCTCGGCCGGACTGATGAATCCCTCGACACCGATCGTTTGAAGCGGCTCTTTACAGTGGAGCGTCCATCGAAGTGCATTATCGACGCGGGGCCGAGGTTGTGCTTCACAGTCGTCAGGCCATTGCGGCCTAAGTCGCGACGCGGCCGTGATCGTGGGGCGACGAAAGGTTACCTGCCACTGTCGCCGGCCCGACGCCTCGATATGCAGTGAACCCGGCGAAAAAGCGTGGGCTAGCGCGTCGGCCGGCCACGACCCCGCGAGCAAGAAGAGCGTCAACGCGAATGCTAGCCGTGAACCTCCCCTTGCCGTTCGCACGCGTACTGCGCGCAGCAAGGGGGTCGCGCACGGCGCTGAATACGTCATCGGCTACGGCCCTCTACATAGTGTTGGGGCCACAGTGCGGCAAGAGCCGCATGGGGCAGTGACGCGATCATTGGCCACGAATCTCGACGTCGTATTTGTCGCGCAGGAGTTTCAACGCCTGTTTTCGGCGTCGCTCGGTCTCCCGCGCTCGCCATGCCATCTCAACACTGCGGCGGACGTCTTCGAGCGCCGCCGGTCGACCAGGTTCGCGGCGTTCGATGCGCACCAGGTGCAGGCCGTACGTAGAGGTGATAGGCCCGAACCAGTCCGCGTCGTTGGACCCGAAGACCGCGCGCGCGAACGCCGGTCCGACGATGCCGGCGAGCGCTCGCTCGTCGACGGCGCCGAACGTGCGACCGCGGGGAAACGGGTCGCCGAAAGACTTGGGAGCGTCGCCCGCGCGTAGACGGCGAAGGGCGTCCTGCACGACGGCGTCGTCGGTATTCTTTCGAAAGAAGGCGTGGGTCAAGGTAACCTGCGGGGCTCGAGCGAAGGTTTGAGGGGAGGCGTCAAGAAATGCCCTCAAGGCATCGTCGGAGGGTTTCGGCGGACGGACGGCTTCGTCGATGATCAGTGTCATCTTTTGCACGAGGCGTCGGCGCACGATCTCGTCGCCGTCTCCGAGCGAAAGGGCCTGCGCCTCGCGAAACAGCAGCGCGCGCTCGGTCTCTTGCGCGATCAGGTTCGCAAGGGTGTCGGGCGAGGGGGCGGATCCGGTCTGCTGCTGGTGTCGGCGCGAGATGTCCTCAGCATCGACGACAATGCGGCCTCGCGGCGGCTGATGGATCCAACGGCCCGCCACCCCGTAGATCAGCAGGCCCAGAATAAGGAAATGAACAAGAGGCTCGCGCCCCGCGCGCAACGCGAGCGCCTTGAACCGGTCTAGGCTGATCACGTCCGCCGCCCAGCGATCACATCGGGCGGCTCGAGCGGCAGCCGGAACGCGAAGCGGCAACCTTGCGGCGAATTGGGCTCGTACCAAAGGTGGCCTTGGTGGCGTTCGATGATCGTCCGGCTGATCGAAAGCCCGATGCCGAGGCCGTTGGCTTTTGTAGAAACGAAAGGCTCGAAGGGATTGAGTTCTTTGGCAGGACCTGGTCCGCGGTCATCCACCGCGACGACGAGCTCGCCGACCCGGGTCTCAGTGCGCACAACGACCACACGTTCCTCCTCGGGCATCGTCTGCGTTGCCTCGAGCGCATTGCTGATCAGGTTGACCAACACTTGCTCGAGCTGCAGGCGGTCGGCCCATGTCGACGGCACAGTCGGATCCAGGTCCGCCGTGACCCGCGCATGAAGCTGTTTGACGTTGAGCGCGATCAGGCGCAGCACGTCTTCGACGACCGTATTAATGTTGATCTCGGTCCACACCGGTGGGTGGCGCTGTACGAACAGCCGTAACCGTTGGATGATCGTCGCGGCGCGTTCGGCCTGTAGCTCGATATCGCTCAAGTCTCGCTCGACCATATTGCGCGCGTCATTCGGGAGCCCAAGCCGAGCGGCCGCCGCGTGGCCCATGATCGCGAGCAGCGGCTGATTGAGTTCGTGGGCAATGCCCGAGGCCATTTCGCCCATTGTTTGGAGTCGGTCGAGGTGCGCCAGCTCTTCCTCGCGCCGCCGGGCGCGCGCTTCCACCCGCTGACGTTCGAGCTCTGCGGCGGCGCGGGCCGCGAAGATCTGCAGGATACTCTCGGTCATCTCCAAGTCTTCGAGAGGCTCTCTCCAAGCGACCGACAAGACCCCGAGCACGCGGCCGCTCGTGTCGGTCAGCGACGTGGCAATGTAGGCTTCGCGGTTATTGAGCATCGGGTGCGGAAAGACCCGGCATGCCCCGATGGATAGCCAGATGGGGGAGTTTTCGATGGCCCGGTGGCACGGGGTCATCTTGTCGGTGAGGACGGACGTCTTGCAGGGCCCGCCATTAGACCACCAGGCGAGTACCCGCAGCTGACTGGGTTCTTCCCCTGGTTCGGTCAACCATGCGTCGTGCGCGCTGAGTGCCGTCGACACGTGGCGCATCAGATTCTGAAAGAACGGGTCCCCCGTTCGGGCGGCCGCCGTGCCGAGGGCCACTGCTTGCAGGACAAGCTGCGCCTGCTTTCGGTCAGTGATGTCGGAAGCGATGCCTGCGACTCGGGTCACCGTTCCGTCCGGAGTGATGACCGGATACGCGCGGTCATGGATCCATCGCATCGAGCCGTCGGGCCGCATGATGCGATACTCGATGTCCATGTCGCCTTCGTCGATCAGATGACGAAAGGCTAGCTCCGCGCGAGGGCGATCATCGAAGTGAATGGCGTCGTGCCAGATGTTCCGGTTTTGCAGCAGCTCCGTGAGCCTGCGGCCCCAGATCGGTTCGAAGGCCGGGCTCGCATAAAGAATTCGACGCAGGTCTGCGTCCGCGATCCAAAATACTTCGGAGATATTCTCGGCGAGCTCATTGAAGCGCTGCTCGGTTTCGAGAAGGGCCTTATGGGTCTGGTGGCGGCTCGTGACGTCAACACCGCTGAAGAATATTTGTGCCCGCGCTGCGACAGCCACGCTGCTCAGGACCACCCAACTCACGCGTCCGTCGCGGTTCATGATCCGTATTTCGAGGCTCGGAGTGCGCTCTCCGGACGCGACGGCGGCGATCCGGGTCGACGCCAGCTCTACGTCGTCCGGATGAATGAAGTCGGTCATCCGTTGGCCGACAAGTTCCGCGCTTGCCTCGCCGACGTGCGCAGCAAACGCGTCGTTCACCTGAACAAGAACGCCGTCGAATCCGACGACAAACATTGGCGAGGGCGATATTTGAAATAATTCACCCGCCTCGAATGCCAAACGTGCCGGAGGAGAGACCATACTAACGGTAGACGCGGCCGGCGATCAGTGCGGCTCGCAGACCTTGCCGCGCTCCACGACCAAGCGCACCAGCTCAGCGATACTCTCGACCTTCAGCTTGGCCATTGCTCGGGACCGGCGGGCATCGATGGCTTGCGGGCTGACCCCCAACTCGCCGGCGATCGCCTTGTTGTTTTTCCCGTCGACGACCATCCGGACGACTTCCATCTCGCGGGGGGTAAGCAGTGCGAAGCGCTCTTCGATGGCACCCTGGCGGTCGGCGTTCGCGCGCTGTTCGACGTCGCACACCAGCGCCCGACGAATCGTATCGATCAGAAGCTGGCCGCGCAGCGGCTTTTCGATAAAGTCGAACGCGCCGCGTTTCAGCGCATCGACGGCCATCGGCACGTCACCGTGCGCCGTCAAAAACAACACCGGAATGTGCCACTTGCGCTGGATGAGCTCGCGGTGAAGCTCGAGTCCGCTCATGCCTGGCATGCGGACGTCGAGCACCAGGCAGCCCGGGCTCTCCGGCGTGTACGACTGAAGGAACTCTTGCGCGTTGCGGTAGTCTTTGACTGGCAACTCCACCTGCTCCATGAGCCGAGTCAGCGATTTTCTAACGGCAGGGTCATCGTCTACGACAAAAACGGTACCGGTCGTTTCCATGGTTGAACCTGTTTCGCGCTCCACGACTACCGTAGCGACCATAGGGCCTTGTGGCTACCATGACAACCGATGGACACGAAACTGTTCATCGACGCAAGAAGATGGTGCCGGCATCGTCGCTCATCCACGCGATCGCGCAGACAGCCCCCAATTCGAACGCGCAACCTAGCCGTGCACGGGTTTCGGCCGAGGCGACGTCCAGCACCGTGCCGGGCCAGGCTCCATCTGGGACGTCGGGGCCGGTCACTGCGCTGAGCGGAACCTCCGTATAATAGAGTTCCGCGCCGCCTGAAACGCGAACCGCCGCGATAGCCAAGAAGACGTCGCCGCCGCGGGTGACCCAGCCGAAGTCCTGCAGCTCAAGGTCGAGGATATCGAAGGGCGCGACGCCGACGGTTTGCTGCGCTTGGTCGGCATCAAATATGCGAACTCGACGTCCGTCGGCCTCGACGTGCTCATACGCGACGATAAAGCGAGCTGGGAGACCAGGGGCGGCCCGAACGACGATTCGGGGTCCGGCGAGCGGCGCGAGTCCCGGCACTTCGGTGAGCGCATCCGGCGTTCCCGCCGCCCCCCGACGGAGCGTCAGTCGCGCCTCGGTGCCGACGACGGTTCGGTGCGCGACCAGTGTCGAGCCATCGCCAGCCGCGCCGACCGCAGCGGCGTCGAAGGTGGCGACGGTCGATGAGATCGAACTAAATACGTTCGGCGGGTCGGTGCGAGCGTCGAGAATATTGGACGTCCGCAGGGTACCCTGCAGCGTGAAGGCGAGCAGGACGGGCACGCGGATATCCTCGGTGGGCAAGGCAGCAATGCTGAGCGAATCGGCCGGCTCGGTGCCGACGGATGCCGTTTGTCGGAAGGGGTCCGGACTCACTACGGTCGAGCTTGCTACTGTCACAATATCGAGGCGTCCGTCCGCGTTGCTGGCCGCAAACACGAAGCGCTGCTGATTTTGCGTGGCGATAATTCGGTCGGAGCGGCGGCCCGGCCGGACGACGGCGAGTGGGTCGTCCTCCGGCACGAAGTCAATGAAGCGTTCGATTGCGGCTTCGACGGTGAAACCGCGTTCGCGGTACAGCGCGGCCACACGGCCTTCGTTCGTTGCCGCGAAGGCGAACGGCGGATCATCAGAGGGAAACATCGTCGGCGCCTGAGCCACGATAGTCAGCACCGCGGTCGCCGCGGCCGCATCAGGGCGCATGACCGTCAGGATGCCTGTCGTGGCGTCAGCCGGTATCTGTGCGAGGATTTCGGTATCTGACCACGCTGTGATGTTCAGAGTGACGGTGAGCGTTGAGCTCTCCGTTCCGGCCAGCATGATGGCCCCGGGCTGATCTGAAAAGCCCAGGCCGCGGATCACGAGTTCTCGGCCCGCGAGGGCGATGGCGGGCTGCAAGGCGGTGATCGCGGGCGCGAGCGAGCTGGTGAGCGTGAGTTCGGCGATCGCCGGTAGCCCCGCGTTGGCGGAGCGATCGATCGCGCGAATGCCGACGAACTTGGGCCCGGTCGGCGGCAGATCGAGGTCGGCCAGCGGCCGGACGAAACGGACGGTTGTTCCGGGCGCGGCCACTGGTGGAGGCGCTATCCCGGCCTGCTGCACGAAGGTGGTCGGGTCCTCGAGCAGCTCGCGGGTGTCCGCGGTGCGCAGCTCGTAACGTTCCGGCTCACCGGACAGCGCGGCGTCATCCTCGCCGGGGGCAACAAAGCTGATCTCGGCGTTCATGTCGCCGACGAGCCGGACCGTAAACATCTGCGGGGCGCCGGGCGCGACAATGTCGAGCGGCGTTCCGAACACCAGGGTTGGTGAACCGTAGTTGAGCGGTTCCCCGGTGGCATCGGCGTCGTACGAATAGATGACGATCGCGATCGGGGATCCATTGACTAGCGGCTCGATGCTCAGGGTGCGCGGGGCTGTCGCCAAGATTCGGTCGACGATCCGGTACTGCTCGATCATGTCGCCACGTTGCAGCGACTGGCCCCGGGTCAACGTGGGCGGCACGGCGTCCGTCATCGTACTCATCGCGATCAGATAGCCGGCGACGTCGTCCGCCTCCGATGCGTCCCACGACACGTCGAGGCGATCGCCTGCGGCCACCGCAACCACGTTCGGTCTGGTGGCCGGACCCGGCACGGCGAAGTCGGCTTCCGGAATGCGCATCGGTCCGAGTTCGAGCATCAGTTCGCCCGCGTCGGTGGTCTGGCCTGCGTTCACCTGGATGCCGTCGATAGCTCCTTGGAGCACGAGGGCCCCGTTGAGGCGGGGGTCGGTGCTCATGCCCCAGTAGGCGCGGGCGACGATTCGGCGATTGGCGCCCGCAGGCACTGCGTCGAGCGACCAGGTGCCGCCCTCGCGGAAGAGCTGCAGCTGCGATGCCTCCGGACTGGCAAAAAGGTTGGTCTCCGCGAGCGTCGAACCCTCGGTGTCCAGCGCCAAGACCTGGAGTCGATCGACAAAGTCGGGGACGGCGGCCGTGCGAAGGGATTGCCGGAGCATGCCGGGGGGCGTGGACGGTCCGAACACAATGCTCGCCGTTATCGCGCCGACTGGGCTCTGCTCGGGGGCGCAGCTGGCGCCGACGACGCAGGCAACCAGCAGCCAGCCACATCGCGCAGCCGCCGCGATCGGTCTAAACGAGGTCAGCATGGGGGCGGTTAAGCGAGGTGCGGTCATCAGTAGGTCCCTCGAATCACGCCCGTCTCGGTCGGCGGCGTGGGGCCGCCCTTGCTCCCGCCAGCCAAGACGGCGGCGGTCGCCGCGCCGGCGACCACGGCGGTGCCCAAGGCGGTCCAAAACCACCACGTGCTGAGCACGTCGCGGTCGTCCGTATCCCGCGCTGCGGGCGGGGCCGCGGCGACGAGGGCTGGTTGGGGAGGCAGTGCGAACCCGAGCGCGACCTCGGTGGTCTGGCCCGGTTGCAGCGTGATGGGCTTGACGAGCTCGCGACCGTCAATATGCCGCGCGCGCAGCACATGCTCGCCGCTCGCGGCCGGCCAGGATACAAAACCTTCCCCCGTAAACGCGACGGGCTCGTCGTCGAGGGTCACGGTCGTGACGCCCGCGAGCTGATCGCGATGAATATACAGGAGCCCATTAGCCACCGGGACCGGGCGCGCCGGGGCGGCAGCGGTCTGTCGCGGGGGCGGCGGGGGCTCATTGTCCACCGTGGCCGCGACCGCTTTTTTGGGCGAGGGACCGATCGCGGCCCTCAGGCGCCGAGCCAGTCGCTGCGCGGCTCGTTTGGCTTTGCGTTCGAGCGGGCCGCTTCGGGGAGAGCGCGCTTTCGCGAGCACGCCGCGGTCTTCGACCCGGATCGCCAGCAGCGCAATGCGGTCCGAGACGACCCCGATGACCAGGTAGTCAGCGCCCAGCGCCGCGCCGATCTCAGCCAGACAGTCGATGTCGCGGCCACAGTCTCGCGCCTGCTCTCGCGCGGGGCCGACCAGAAACGCGTGCTTGGTCTTCTGTACAGCTACGCTCACCCCGAGCCCGCGCGCCCGCTTGTCGAATTCCGCGACGACTTCGTTCCACGCCGACAACGTCGGTTGCGTGCGCGAAGTCTTGGCCGACAAGGGTAAGGTGACCAGCTCAGGCCGGGCGTTCTGCGCCACGAGCGCCGTGGCCGCTAGGACCAGCACCGCGTTCATGGGGCGAACTTAGCACGCGGACGACGCTGAACAAGCCGGGCGGTCGAGATGGTCGACCCCTCGACTCTCGGTCGGCCGGATGGAGCACGTTGTGGGCCGTCTGTGGCGGGTTCAGCGTGGACGAACGGTCGTTCCGACATGATTGAGGCGGCCATTTCGGTCCCATATCTCGACGGTGAGGGTGTCGTCCGCGATTTCAAACCCCATGAAGCCCTCGGTTGTATCGTCTTCGGTCGCAGAGCTCATCTTCAAAAAATGTTCGCACCCGCTGTCCGCTAACGATGCCTGTGGGTTCGCGTACCCAAGATAGACCGAGCATGATCATGTTGGTGTCGAGTGAAATGAACGTGACGTGCTCGGACGCCCGTGCCTATCCGGCAAGAGACCGCACGCCCGGTCGTTGTCTGCCCGCTAAAGAAAGATCAGGGAGACGAGGAACCAGATCGGCAGAAGAATGGCGCCGGACCACAGCATGTAGCCGAAGAACGACGGGGTCTTGAACCCGGCTTCATCACAGATCGACTTGACCATGAAGTTCGGCCCGTTGCCGATGTACGTGTTCGCCCCCATGAAGACCGCCCCAAGGCTGATCGCTGCGAGGAGCGGCTCGGCGATGGGCCCGCCTTGGACCTGCAGCACTGCGGTGCCGGCTTCGGCGGGAATCGTTTGGGCCACGGTGAAGAACGTGACGTACGTCGGGGCGTTGTCGAGGAACGACGACAAAAGGCCGGTGACCCAATAGTACTGAAATGGGGTCTGAAGGCCCATGTTGGGGCCGAACTCGTGCAGCAGCGCGAGTGCTGGTTGCATGCACACGAAGATCGCCAAAAACAAAATCGCGACTTCTTCGATCGGGTGATACGTGAAGCCGTTTTCTTGTCGCAGTTCTTTTTTCGTCGACCACAGCGAGGCCGCCGTGGCGATGGCCATGCCGAGTTCGCGCCAGCCGAGCGGTAGGAGGGCGGCCGAGGCCACGATGCCTCCGAGGAAGATAAAGTTATGCGTGCCCGCGACGGACAGCGGCGCGCGCTCCATCTCCGGGGGAACACCCGACTGCCGGGTCACCCGGAGGTCGAAGACGTAAAAGATCCCGATGATCAGTCCGTTGACGACGAACCACTCGGGGATCAGCCCGAACGTCCACGTGAAAGGGACGCCGCGTAGGAAGCCCAAGAAGAGCGGCGGGTCCCCGAGGGGCGTCAGGAGCCCGCCCGCGTTCGACACGCAGAAGATAAAAAAAATCGGCAGGTGGGTGACCGCGCCGCGCACGCGGTTGGCGCGCAAGAAAGGCCGGATCAACAGCATCGATGCGCCGGTGGTGCCCACGATGCTCGCGAGGACCGAGCCGACCGCGAGGAGCGCGGAGTTCGCCACCGGCGTATTGCGCAAGTCGCCCCTCAAGACGATCCCGCCCGACACGATGTAGAGGCTGCCCAGCAGGGCGATAAACGAGAAATACTCTTCGCCCGCGTGCAGCAGCATGTGCCAGTCGAGCGTCATCAGGTAGATGGCGGTCGGTACGCCAATGGCGCCGGCAAAGATTGCTTTGTTGCGGTTGGATTCCCACCAGTGGTGCGCGACGAGCGGCAGCACCGCGATGCCGAGAAGCACTAAGATGAATGGAATGACCGCGGGATAGGGGATGTGGACGTGACCGGCTGCCGCCATCGTGATGGTTTGTAACGAAGGCCGACCGCTCTGTCAGCCCAACGCACCGCTTTTTGGCGCAATCGCAACGAATCGGACGCCATCTCGTTGTGCTCGCCCATCGGTCACGAGTTTTTCCAGATGCGCAAGACAAGCGCGTGCGGCGAGGGGGTGAAGCTGCGGCGGCGTATCGTCGTAGGCTTCGGGTAAAAGGTCGACAGGTTCGCTTAAGCCCCGGTTCGATAAAGCCGCAAATACCTTCTCTTCTCGATGCAACCTATGTTTCACATAGTGGTCGAGCTTGCCATGACCGTCGACGACCGGCGCCCCATGGGCCGGCAGCAACACGCTCTGGGGGCGTTCGCGCAGCCGGCGAAGCTGATGGATGTACTCCGCCATGTCGCCTTCGGACGGATCGATAATGATCGAACCGATGGAAGCCACCATGTCACCCACGATCATGGATGGCGTCATCGACCCGCTCGACGGACGTCGGTCCACGAGCACGATGTGCCCGGGTGCGTGGCCTGGCGTGAAGAGCACGTCAAGTTCGAAGGGCCGGCCCGCCCGGTCCGCGCCGAGGTCCACGCGGTGGCCTTCTTCGAGCAGCGCCGTCACCTCCACTTGCCCCCGCAGCAGGTCACGGGTGAGCGGATGGGCGCGAATGGGTACGTCGAAACGGTCCGCAATCCACTGGGCGGCGCCCATATGATCGGGGTGGTGATGGGTAAGCACCACTGAGTCGAACGTGGCGCCGTCGCCGATGAGACTCTGCAGGAACGACTGCAGAATGGCTCTTTGGTCGGCGTCGTATGGGGCGGGGTCGACGACGATCAACCGTTCGTGGCCGACGATATACGCGTTGGTGTGGGTCGCTGGTGGAAGCGTGGGTGTGCGCAGCGGAAGCTGTCGAATGCCCGAGATCGGCTCAAAGTCGGGGTGAAATTCACCGCGGGCTCCCGGCGCGGTGCGCAGACGTCGGGCCGCACCGTCCGTGCCGGCTCGCTGTAGAATCTCTAGTTGGGCTCGAAACGGGGGCGGCAGCATGATTTCGAGATCGAGGTACGCCTGCCACAGCGCGTCGGCAGTGCGAAAGTCCGCCCAGGCCAGCTCGGGGGACGCGCGCGGGGCAACGGTGCGCGGTGTGATCGCCAAGAAGAAATGCGTGTCGAAGCGAACTGGCGAATAGTCCGGCGTGATCCAACGTCCGGCCGGCGCGAGAGCGCCTTCGCTGAGCTGAACGCCCGCTTGACGCAAAGCGTCTACCGTCGAGTCGCTGTCTGTCGCGGGCGCCGCGATGAGGCCTTCGTCGGTGAGGAGGACGCCGCACTCCTCACGGAGTTCTCTAACGGCAGCGGCGCGTTCAGCGCCGTCCGCGGCGTTGGGCCACAGAATGCTCGCGTCGCGACGATCGACGTCGTCGACCTTTCCGCCGGGTACAGTGACATAGCCGTTCATGAAGCGGACTGTCGGGGCGCGCTCCCCGACCAAGATCTGGCCATCGGCGGTGGCGACGATGACGGCGGCGGCGGTTCGCGGCTCGACGGGCATGGCTCGTCTTACCCGGCCGTCGATCCAGCCGGCAATCAGGGGAGCGCCGGTCGGCCGCCGGTGCTTGACCGTTCGGGCCCACCCAACAACAACGCCACGAGGACCGTCGGCCGTGGGCGTGTGGTCCGGATCGGAGACACATGCAGCGACTGAGCGACGAGCGATGGTTTGGGATTTGGGCGCTCGATGCCGACGCGAGCGGTTCCGAGACCGATGATTCCCCTTCGCCGCGGTCGGCCGTCTATACAATCTTGCCTTCGGGTGATGCGGTTTGGTTCTTTCGTCGGTGGCGCGATACAGACCGCGCGCCGCTCGCGATGGGATTCAAGGGAGTATTGGGCCAGCCGGTCCCGGTACCGACCGATGACGGCGGTGTCGAACTGCTGACGCACATGGAGGAAGGCGCGCTGGTGACGGAGGTCCGGCGCGAGGGACGAACGCTGCAGCGGGTGGAGCGACGGCTCCTTGGACCGCGCGCGGACGCGCTGGGCAGTGGACCGCGCGCGGACGCGCTGGAGGTTCGGGAGATCGATCTGGAAAGCGGGGAGGTCCACGCGCTGCGGTATCGGCGGGCGCAGGCGAAGCAGGTGTTGGTGTACCGACGGGACCTCAAGATGCGTAAAGGCAAGATTGCGGCGCAGTGTGCGCACGCGTCGATGGCCGTCTTTTTCCGCCGCGACGAAGGCGAGATCGACCGGCTGAGCATCGGCCTCGACGGGCCGATGGCCGCGTGGGCGAAAGGCCGGTTCGGCAAGGTCGTACTTTCCGTGGAAGACGAGGCCGCGCTCGTTCGCATTCACGAGCTCGCTGCGAACCAGGGCTTGCCGACGGCGCTCATCACCGACGCGGGCAAGACGGAGTTTCACGGCGTGCCAACGCGAACGACCGTCGCGGTGGGCCCGGCGGCCGACGTCGAGATCGACGCGATCACCGGCCCCGAAGGTGAAGTCCCAACGAAGCTCGCATAGGGGCCCGCCCGCGAAGTACGGGGTGTTTGCGCCGGCTCGTCGACAACGTATTCATTTGTCGGAGCCGCCGCATTTAGGCGTCAGTCGGTGAGGTCGAGACCGTAGATGCGGTAGACGCGGTCGAGGCGACCTTCCATGGACTCGATGGCGCGGTTGACGAGGTCGTTGTCTTCGAGCGTCCAGCTGATCTCGCCGCCCATGATGCCGAGTTTATTGGCGCGAATGACCGTCTCGGCAAACATGATCGATTCGAGTCCACGCTTTCGATACTCGGGGAGCGTTCCGAGTAAGAACATGCGGGCGTGCTTGGTCTTTTTGAGACCGAAGGCGAGCTTGGTCCAGCCGAACGGGAACAGCCGGCCGTCGCGCGGCATCTTTTCGTAGACGTCGGGGACGGTGAACGAGAAGGCCACCGGCCGGTCCTCGACCATAATGAAGAGCAGCAGGTCTTCGATGACGATCTTTTTGAGGTCTTGCGCGAGCTCCATGAACTCGTCTTTCGGGATAGGCGCGAAGCCCCAGTTCTTTTCCCATGCGGCCATCATGAGTTCGTGAACCAGGGCGATTTCCTCATCGGCGCGGGCGACGGAAGCGCGACGAACAGTAATGCCCTCGCGCTTTCGAATCCGGTCCGCGATGCGCACGACCCGTTTACGCTTGTCGGTGGTCATGCCTTCAGACACGTCGATCCACCACGCGTAAAGGTCTTTGGCCTTGCCGAATCCGAAGCTGTCGAAGAGCGCCTCGTAATACGGGGGGTTATAGAGGTTCTCGACGCAAGGGGGACGGTCGAAGTTTTTAATGAGCAGGCCCGACTGATAGACCATCGTCGGGTTGGCCGGGCCGAATGCTTCGACCATGCCTTTGTCTTTCAGCCACCGCAGGCCGTCGTCGAACAGGGCGTGCGCGACGTTCGGATCATCGATCGATTCAAAATAGCCAAACCAGCCGGCTTTCGTTTCATGGTACGCGTTGTAGATATCGTCGATCTGGCAGGTGAGGCGACCCACCGGACGGCCGCCTCGATGGGCGATCACTGCGCGCATCTCGATGTGCTCGAACGGCGCGAACTTATCCGGGTTGAGGGCCTTCATCATGTCCAGCCGAAGTGGGGCGATATAGTTGGGGTCACCCGCATAAATCGGCGCGGCCAGATCGAGAAAGCGCGTCCGGTCGCGCTTATTTCTGAGGTCGATAACCTCGAGGTCGACGTCATCCGGCGGGGCGCGGCGCGTTGGCGGCGCGTCCGTGTATTTCACCAAAGTCGGCGGGCGTCCGAAACGATAGGCCTCTTCTTTCACGTCGAGGCCTTGTTGTTCTGCGCGGCGCCGAGCCGCCTCCGGGCTTTCGTATTGTTTACTGTTCATGACGTTTTAGCCTCGGGGATCCATCCGTGAGCGCGATACCACGCTAAGCTGCGGATGACGCCTTCGGCGAGGTCGACTTGGGGAGAAAAGCCAAAGTCTTGGCGCGCTGCGTCCGAGCGGCAGGTCCACGCGGCTTGCGCGCCCATCTTGGCTTTTTGGCGATTCAAGACTCGCGGCCGGCCATCGATCGCAGTGATCCATTCGCCCATGACGGCGACGGGGCCGACGAAGAACTCCGGAACATCGATCTCGGTGACCTTGCGGCCGATATTCGCGGCGATCAGGCGCTGAAAGTGTTCCCAAGTCGCCGGCTCACCGTCGTCGATGAAGTAGCCCCGGCCGATGGTCGACGTCGATTGAGCGGCGGCGACCGTCGCGTCGATCAAGTCGTCGACGTAAATGGCCGACCACAGGCGTTGCCGGTTGCCAAAGAACAGCGACCAGCCCTTGGCGGCCATCTTGAAATGCTCAAAGAAGTCGACGTCACGGGGCCCATATACGCCGCCTGGCCGCAGGATGGTGCAGGGCAGGGAGGACGCTTCGACCACCGCTTCCGCCTCGGCCTTGCTCTGCCCGTAGTACTCGATCGGCGCGCGGTCATCGGTTTCGACGCTCGGACGGTCGGGGGCTGATGGCCCGTACGCGGTCAGCGAAGAAATCAGAACAAATCGTTGAGGCGTCACCTCGGCTTGAGTGAGGGCAGCAAGGAGATTTTCGGTGGGCATGACGTTGCCTCGCCGAAAGTCGTCGTACGTGATTCCTTTCGTCGCCCCGGCGGCGTGAACAACAAATGCCGGTCTCACTTCGCGCATCACTTCTGCGAGCTGCGCGACATCACTGTAGTCGACTTCGAAGCTGCGGACCTCGGGCGTCGGCGAGCCTTTTCGGCGGAGCGTGATGACTTCGCCGTCTCTCAGGGCCTCCACGAGCCGGCCGCCGATGAATCCGCTGGCGCCGGTTATGATCACCGGCCCCGGTAGACTCGTCTTCATCGGTCGCAGACAGAACGTCGCGTGGCGTCAGAAGCAACAAAAAACGTTCGAGCAACCATCTACCGGATGGGCGCCCGTTGTTGCCCCGGGCGCTGGACCTTATCTGCCCGGCAGCAGGTCAGGGCAGCAGGTCTGTAACCACGCGAAAGCCCGCCGCGCGCATGGCCCCTTTGAGGTCTCCGAAAATCGGAACGCCTACGAGGGGCAAAAGGATGGTGAATGCGATCAGCGTCGCCAAGACAATGCCTGCGCCGCCGCGTAGGCGATCCAGGTTGGGCGAGGACAACCGCGTGAGCACACACGACACTGCAGCCGGCAGCGCGCCGAATCCGATCACGAGGGCCGCGACCCAGGCCGCCTCGAGCCACTGCGGGGCGATATACAGAAAGGCCGGCACCGCGAGGACGACCAGAAACGAGGGCAAGACAAACGCGGCCAAAACTCGCGGCACGCGCGGGCCGCGCGGCGCCTCCTCGAGACTCGAGGCCATACGAAGAAGCTCGTAGACCCCGACCATCAGCAGCACAGCCCCCGCGCGGAGCAGGATCCATCGGGGCTGTATACGCAGCTGCTGGATCGTATCCATCGCGGTGCTCCAGTTGAGCACCACCAGTAGGGCACCCAAGCTGGTAAGCAGTCCCAATATGGCGTAGGGCAGGCCCGCCGGTACGTTTTTGGTCGCCATGAGCCGAAGGCCAGGGAACAGGCCCATGGTCCAGCGCGCCCAAGGACCCGGTCGCCATTCGGCCGGACGGGGCGAGCTCGGCTTGTAGATTGGCTTCGAACGCCCCTTATGGTCGACGAGATCTTCGCCCTCGGGATATTCGATCATCTCGAGGCGGCGTCCGCTGCTGTTTTCGCGCGTGCGGTTCACGGCTCAATTGTCGAGCATGAAGAAGTCGTCCGACTTCTGCTGCCCCGCTTGGTCGACATACTCGGTGGGTTCGGTCCCTTTGCGATACGCTTCGGAGACGGCGCCTTCGGTTTCGGGCCAGGCCCGCAGACCGGTTTTGGGATCGATATCGACAAAAATGATGCCCGGGGGGGCGTCGAACTCGTCGGTTTCTTTCTTAATGGCCTGCGTCATGTACGCGACCCAAACGGGGAGCGCGGCGCGGCCGCCCTGTTCATAGCGGCCCATGGGTAGGTCGTAATCGTCGTAGCCCACCCAGGCCGCGGTGACGAGGTCGGTGGTGAAGCCCACAAACCATGCGTCGAAAGAGTCGTTGGTCGTGCCCGTCTTGCCGGCCACGGGTACGTCGACCTTTCGCGCCGGACGTCCGGTGCCGCCTTCGACCACATTGCGCATCATCTTTGTGATCAGGAACGCGACCTGCGGGGAGATGACCTGTTCTGCGGGCTTGTCGGTCCAGCGCAAGGCCCGCTCGACCTTTCGGTCCATGCCTTGCCACGGGTCGCCGTAGTGGCCGTCGTCGAAAAGCACCCGACCGTCGCGGTCTTCGATGCGAGTGATGAACCGCTGGGGCACCCGCTGCCCGTAGTTGGCGAACAGCTGGTAGACGCGCACCAGATCTTCCATCGTCACGGCCGAAGACCCGAGCGCGAGCCCGAGTTCTTCTCGCAGCGCCTTACAGGGAGACTCCGGCGTGCCCGCGCGAATGCCGAGACGTTTGGCATACTTGATCGCGGTCTTGAGCCCGACGGCGCTCAGCGTGCGAATGGAGGGCACATTCATCGACTTCTGAAGCGACTGCCGCAAGGTCACGTCCCCGAGGAAACGTGCGCCGAAGTTGTTGGGTTTCCACCGCTTGCCGGACGTTGGGTCGTTAAAGGCGAGCGGTGCGTCGAGCACCGTTTTCGACGCGGTCCAATCTTTAAGGTCCAGCGCTGCCGCGTAGACGAGGGGTTTGAAGGACGACCCCGGCTGTCGGCAGGCCTGAAGCGCGCGATTAAACTCGGAGCGGTCGAACGCGTATCCGCCGAGCATCGCGAGCACATAGCCGCTCTTGGCCTCGACGCTTAACAGCGCCGTTTCAAGATTGGGTTCCTGCTCGAGGGCGACCAGCCTGAGATTCGGTTTTTTGGGGATGGTCCGCAGGACCGGGGCCCGTTTACCCACGATCTCTTTGATCTTGTCGAGCGTCGTGGTGCGAACTAACAACACGTCGCCCTTCTCGATGCTCGACGGCAGTTTCTTGAGCAGGCCGTCGAGAAACGACTGGGTCGGCTTCACTTCACGCGCCCAGCGCATAGCTGCCAGCGGGAGCACCGCGTCGTGCGGTCCGATTTTCAGATAGATGTTCTTGTTCTTGCGGTCGATTCGAACGACGACCCCAACATACAGCTCACCTTCGGCCAGGCTGACGTAGCGTTTGAGATATCGTAGCTCTTCGGTGTAACGGGCCAGGAAGTCGTTAACGGCCTTTCGGTCTTTGCCTAGGCGCTTCAGCGGGCCCCGGTAGCCCTGGCGCTTATCGACCATGCGCAGTTTTTCGTAGCTGGCGTCTTCGGCGGCGCGGTACCGCTCGACATCGACGGTCGTGTAGACCTTCAGGCCTTCTTCCAGGATGGTCTTTTCGTCGAACCGCTCAAATAGGATCCGGCGAACCTGCTCCGTAAAGTACGGCGTGATTTCACGGATCAGGTTGGGTGCTGGAAAGACTTCGATGGGAAGATTCTTGGCCTCCTCGAGCTCCTCGTCCGTGATGATCTCTTCTTCGCGCATGCGCCGGAGCACGTACTCGCGTCGATCTCGCGCGGCCTTTGGATGCCGAAACGGCGAGTAGCGTGACGGCGCCTGCGGCAAGCCGGCGAGCAGCGCGATCTCGGCGACATTGAGGTCTTCAACGTTCTTTCGGAAGTAGTTCTCGGCTGCCGCCTGGATGCCGTACGACTGATTACCGAGGAATATTTGATTCAGGTACAGCGATAGAATGTCCTGTTTTGACAGGTTTGCTTCGAGTCGACGGGCCAGGATGGCTTCCTTGACCTTACGAAATACGTTTTTCGCTGTGCCTTGCTTGTAGCCCTCGGCCGAGATGAGGAGGGACTTTGCGACCTGTTGGGTGATGGTCGAGCCACCCTGGACGACGCGGCCGGCTCTAAAATTGGCCACGGCAGCGCGGGTTAGGCCCCAGTAGTCGATGCCGCTGTGATCGAAGAAGCGATTGTCTTCGGACGCCATGAACGCCTGCACGACCTTGGGGGGAATCCGGTCATACGGCAGAACAATTCGCTTCTCCCGATAGAATTCGCCGATCAGCTGCCCTTCCTGTCCGTAGACGCGGCTCACCGTCTTGGGGCGGTAGTCTTCGAGGCCGTCGAAGTCAGGGAGGCTTTGTCCAAAGTAGCCGTAGGCCACTACGCCGACCAGTCCACCCATCAATACGCCGACCAGCGCGATGAACACGGCAAAACGAAGCAGTCGACTGCGTATCGAGCCTCGAGGGCGTTGATTGTCGAAATTCACCAGCATGGGCGGAGCGATGGCTTTCGAATTCTACCTGTACCCGGACCAGCGTGACGGCAGCAAGCGCTAGGTCGGTGATGACGACCGAAGCGCTCGCAACGAAGCGATGAACCGCACATCTGCTCCCGAAAGGAATTCCGAGGCCGGTCTATGTATGGGCATCGGGCGGGCATCCTTCCAACCCGTCCGGCGCCTCGCGCGGCCGGTGGGCCTACCGCGCCTGCGACGGCGCTGTCGACAACGCCGGCCGCCGGACAAGGCCGCAAAAGAGCAGCGTGTCATCGCCTGTTCAAGAAGGGAGCAGCGCGTCCTCGAGCGATCGGAGAAAGGAGCAGCGTGTCCTGTTGGGGCAGAGGGGAACAGCGGGTCCTCGCGCGGTCAGAAGGAACAGCGGGTCTTCGCGCGGTCAGAAGGAACAGCGGGTCTTCGCGGCGTTGGCAGAGAGCAGTGCATCCTCTTGGGGCTCAGAAGCGAACAGCGGGTCTTCGCAGCGTTAGCATAGAGCAGTGCATCCTCTTGGGGCTCAGAAGCGAACAGCGGGTCTTCGCAGCGTTAGCATAGAGCAGTGCATCCTCTTGGGGCTCAGAAGCGAACAGCACGCCCACGAGCGGTCGGTGGGAAAGCGGCAGCTGTGGGACTCGCGCATCTTCGCGCGTTAGCATAGAGCAGTGAGCGCGTCCTCGTGCGGAAGTGAGCGCGTCCCCGTGCGGTCAGAAGTGAGCGCGTCCCCGTGCGGTCAGAAGTGAGCGCGTCCTCGTGCGGTCAGAAGTGAGCGCGTCCCCGTGCGGTCAGAAGTGAGCGCGTCCTCGTGCGGTCAGAAGTGAGCGCGTCCTCGTGCGGTCAGAAGTGAGCGCGTCCTCGTGGGGTCAGAAGTGAGCGCGTCCTCGTGGGGTCAGAAGTGAGCGCGTCCTCGTGGGGTCAGAAGTGAGCGCGTCCTCGTGGGGTCAGAAGTGAGCGCGTCCTCGTGGGGTCAGAAGTGAGCGCGTCCTCGTGCGGTCACAAGCCCGTTCGAACCTAGCAGGAGTTCACCAACATCGCTTTTCGGTGCGGTAGACGAGCGATTCGAATCGTCTTGAGGCGTGCGTGAACCCGTGGGGTTCGAAGAACCCGGGATCGCCCAACTCGATGTCTGGGAGCAACGACTCCGCCCGCACGGAGTCGCGACTTGATCCGTTCGCCGCGCTTCGTCACGAGCCTATCACAATGTGCCACTGTCATTCGCGATCCGGCAAGTCACCTGGCGTGTGGTTTCTTCAAAGACGACTGCACATTGAAAAGCCTGCCGGCCGACGTTAGCTTTGCACCCCCGTGCCCCAAAAGAACGCGTTCATCATCGATGAAGATCGCGAATTCGCGACGCGGGTCGCTGCCGCGCTGCGGACCGATGGTCTGAAAGTCAGCATCGCCGAAGAAGGGCGCGACCCGCTCGAAGAGCTCAGTCACGATCGACCCGATATCATCCTCATGCGGGCGGATTCGCGTGAAAGCGAGTCCGGCTTCGCGCTGTGCAGTCGGATGAAGACGAGTCGTCGACTCGCCGGTCTGCCCATCTTTCTGTACAGCGCCGAAGTCGACGACCAGACCTTCGAGCATCACCGTCAGCAAGAGGGGGCGGCCGACGCCTACATCCGATTCCCCACCGCGCCGCCGTATCCAATGGAAGACCTTCGCGCACGCGTGCTCGATGCGTTGTCCACCAACGAGACAAGTGCAGACCTTATCCCGCCCAACGATGCGCTAGCGCCCGACGCCGGCGCCAACCCGAGCGCAGACCCGGCCGCCGATTCCCTGGCACCGGTTCAACCGATCACCGATGAAGACAACGCCTTCTTAGACCGCGTGCTTGATTCCCTACAGCAGGGGACACCGGATGAAGAAGGCACAACCGTTCCGCCGCTCCGTTCGTCGAGTGTGACGTCCCGACGAACCACCGCCGACGCGAAGCTCGACATGCTCCGGCAAAAACTCCGTCAGCGCGAGTTCGAGCTCGCGAAGGTCATGGAGATGTATCGCGCGAAGGAGCGTGAGTACCACGAGTGGAATGAGAAGCTCGTCGAGAAAGACGTCGAGGCCCAGGCCCTCAAGGTCACCATCGAGGATTACCAGCGCAACGTCGAGACGACCCAAAGTGAGCTCGATCGGCGAACCGTCGAGTTCAACGCGTCGTTTGAGCAGCTGCTCGAAGAAAAGGTTACGCGCGAGAACGAGCTCATTCACGCGGTCGCGACCAAAGAGAAGGAACTTGCCGACACCCGCGAAGTGCTTCGGCGGGTCGAGCAAGAGGTCGGAAAGCTCACCAAGAGCCTCGCTGAAACGCAAACCGCCGCGGAGCAAGCGGAGCAGACGCACCAAACTTCGTTCGCCGAACTGCGAACGCAGCTGGATGAGCGTGATGGGACCCTCGCGTCGCTCGAGCAAGCGCTCGCCGACACGCAGACGCGGGTGGCCGAGCTCGAGCTGATCTCGGATAGTCAGGGCGAATCGCTCACCCAACGCGGTGAAATCGTCCTTCAGCTGCAGACGTTGGTGCTCGCGCTCCGCAGCGATCTCGCCGACGCGCGCGATTCCCTCGACGAATCGTCGGCGCAGCATCAGTACGAAACACAGGCCTACGACGAAATTATCGACGGACTTCAGGGTGACCTGACGGAGGCGGAGGCGAGTTACGTCCGACTCGAAACCAGCCTGCAGAGCGAGATCGCCGAGCTGTCGGCCGACCTCAACGCGCGCAAAGAACGTCTCCGCAGCAGCGTGGTCGCCCAGGTCGATCTCGAAGGCGCCTTCAAGGCGCTACAGCTGCGCAGCACCGCGAAGGAAGCCGAGCTGCACGGGCGAGTGCAGGGACTCAAGGATACCCTGGATTCCGAGCGCGTGGATCGCGCCGATGCCGAGGGCGAACTCGAGGCCGAGCTGCAGTCCGCGCGGCAGAAGGTGACGAACCTGCAAGAGTCGATCACCGACCTCGAGATGGTGAGCGGCGAGCGCATCCGCGTTCTCGGAGAACAAGTCGAGGAGCGCGAGTCGAACATTGCCCAGCTCCGCGATGTGCTCGAAGAGCAGCGCGACCGCTTCCGCGAAGTGGAGACCGCGCTCAAAGAGGCGAATGCGGATCTCGAAGCGAGGCGACAAGGCCTGCAGGCCGAAGTCGACCAGCGGATGGCGGAGCTCGCCGAGAACGAGGCGTCGCATGCTGAGGCCATCGCCGCCCGCGAAGACACCCAGCGCCGGCTCGAGGCCGAGCTACGGTCAGCCAACGATGAGGTCGCGAGCCTTAACGCCGAGATAGCCGAGGTTCAAAACCATCTCGAGGAGCTCGAGCAGACCAAGACCGAGATGGAGGCCGACTTCAATCAGCAGCTCGACGGCCAGCTGCACGCGCTCGCCAGCACTCGGGAGGCGGCCAACACGCGGGAAACCCAGCTTCGGGATCAGATCGCGAGCCTCAACAGTGATGTGAGCAGTCGAGGCGAGCGGATCGATGCGCTGGCTTCGCGCCTCGATAATGAGACCCGTGAGCGAGAAACGGCCGAGCGGCTCATCGTGGGCCTTCAGCAAGATCTCGAGAGCGAGCGGGCAAGATTTCTCGAGGCGCAACAAACGGGCGTCGAAAAAGACGACGTGATCCACCAGCTCCGCGAGACGGTGGCGTCGCGAGAGGGGCGGATCGTCGAGCTCCAAGAGGGTCTCCGCAACGAGCACGCCGCCCGGCAAGACCAAGAGTCCAAGCTGGGCGACCTGCGGGTCGAACACGACGCACGCAACGAGAAGATCGGGCGGCTGGAGGCGCAGGTCGCCAGCCAAGATCAGATGCTCCAGGACCTGCGCCACGAAATGGCGCGCCTGCAGTCGGACCTCTCGACGAGCCACGAGGCCTCCGCGGAGCTGCGAGCCCAGCTCGCCGTCTCCCGGTCGAGCGCCGAAGAGCGGACGGTGCGGCTGCAGGAAAACGTCCGGCGACTCGACGAACGGGAAGGCGAGCTCGCGGGCGTTCGTGCGCAGCTGGCCGACGTCACCGGGGCGCGCGATCGGTCGACGGAGGCCAAAGAGCAGCTCGAACGACAGCTTGATGAGGCGCGCCGCGAGTGGTCCATGGTGCGCGAAGAGCTGGTGGCGGAGCGCCATCGGTTGAACCAGCGCCTCGAGGTGGTGCAATCCGACCTCGAGGCGACCCGGTCCACAAGAGACGGCCTAGCGTCCGAAACGGCCCGGCTCGAAGAGCAGCGGGATGCGTTGGTGCAGCGGGAAGAAGAGCTCCGGATCGATTTGGAAGCGCGGGTCGCACACGGGGCGGCCATCGATCGGGAGCTCGAAGCCGAGCGGGCGGGCCGGGTGATGGCCGAGGAAACGGTCGAACGCCTTCGCGGCGAGCTGGCCGAGCTGTCCGTGTCGTCGCGAACGGCGTCGGAGACGGCAGACCATCAGCTGCGCGAGCTCGAGACCAAGGTGCGGCAGATGACCGACCAGCACGCCGACGCCGTGGCCGAGACCGACCAGACACGGCGCGCGCTGACCACTGAACTGGATCAAGCCCGCGCGCGGATCGACGCGCTGTCGTCACAGGTCGCTGCGCTGTCCGCCGATCGAGACGGTCTGGGCGACGAAGCGAGCACGCTGTCGCGTCGGCTGGACGACGCGATGGCGCGGTCGGCAAATCTGGCCACCGAGAAAGCGTCGGTCGAAGAACAGCGGGCCAATGAGGTCCGAAAGCTCGAACAGCAGCTGCGCCAGCGCGACGATGCGATCGCCGCGCAGCAGACCGAAAACGAAAAACTCAACGACGCCGTTCGGCGACTCAGCGGCGAGCTCACCGAATTCAAACGCGATCGGGAGGAGGTCGAGAACAAGTACGTTCGTGAGCTCGAAGAGGTGCACGATGAGTACATGCAGAAGGCGAAAGGGACCGACGTGGAGCACGCGCGCGAGGTCGAAAACCTTCGCAAGACGGCCATCGATGCCAAGCGTCAGCTCAAAACTGCGCAGCTCGCGGCGCAGCGCCTAGAGGATCGACTTCGTCGGCTCGAAGCGGAGCGTCCTGCGCGTTCAGACGTGAGCGCGGACTTCGAATCGTTCATCGCGCAGTTTGCGGACAGCCCGCCCCGAGGCGATCGGCGCCGGGGCTTATCGCCGCCAAAGCCGGCCTCCGGCGCGAACCGGCCGCTCGTCCCGAGCAGTAGTAAGGCGGCCGATGCATTGGCCAGTTCAGCCACCGTGCCGGTCAACGAACGCGAAGAGGAAGAGGTGACGGACGTTGGCGCGCAGATTGTCACGCCGTCCCGGTCGCGCCCCACGGCCCCCAAAGGCCGCGGGTCAGGTCGCAAAGAGCCTGATGACTTCCTGGCCGCCTTCGATAAGGAGTTCGAAGACATTAAGGGGGGCTGAAGGCTGCTGCGCAGCCGGCAGCGATCCGCGGACCCGTACGCCGGGTACGCGCTGCTCCGCACCTGCCCACCAAGACCCGACATCACTCGCCGAGCGCGACCCCATCGGCCGGATCCGCGACGCCAGCGCAAGCTTGCAGGCGTAATCCGTCCGTCGCGCGAGTCGCGCGCTAAGGGGGAAGATTTGTCACAATGCGGCCGTCATCTCCCACCATCAGCAGCTGCCCGTCGTAGTAGCTCGCCCCGCGAAGCTGCTTATCGCCGCTGGGACTCGAGATGATGCGGGCGGGCTCGCCGTCGGGGGTCAGGATGGCCACGCATTCGTCTTCGAGGCGAATGGCGATCACGGCGTTGCAATTTTCTTGGCTCGCATAAACATAGGTTTCGCTCGCCGCGATCGCATCGACGTTCGATAGGCTCTCCAGGTCGTCGAGACCCTCTTTTCTCAGCGCACATTCCTTGAAGCGCGGCGGCATGGTGACGTCTACCTGCTTCCAGTCTTCGGCGCCGAACCGCTTCAGCAGGAGAAGTCGGCGGCCGGCCGCCCAGACGGCGTCACGCCCAGGAACGCGGGTCAGCTCACTGACCTCGGCGCGCTCGCCCACGCGGGTCACGTTACGCTGGTTCCAGCTATCAAGGGTGCTGTTCGACACGTAAACGGCGCGATCGGCCCCGAAAACGATCGGGCTTTGTTCGTTGCCTGTCCATCGGATGGCGAAGCTTTCGCGGACGACGCCAACCGTGATGTCGATCCAGTCGAAGTCTTCTCGGTCGACACGACCGAGCACGATGCGCCCGCGGGTCTCAATATACTCTTCTGTATCGACGGCCGCGATAAATGTGCCGTCGGCATCGAGATCGATATCTTCGATGGAATAGCCCGGAATCTCCAAGATTTGGCCGTCCAGAAAAACGCCCTCGGGCCCGAAACTGACCGCGTGAATGAAGGCGACGCCGGGATAGTCCCGCGGGTCCCCGGGGAGTGCACCGCCCTGGGTGGCCACAACGCCGCGGCGAATCCCGTCCGCATCTTTCGGCCGTAACGCGATTGCCGTGACGATGCCGTTGGGCCGGCCGGGCCAAAGCCGATCGGGCGGAATCCAAATGTCCGGCGATTCATGGGTTGCGCGACCCTCGGCGGCGCGACCGCCGCGCTGGACGACGTAGAGGCCGGGGCCGCCGATCAACGCCGTGTTGCGATCGAGGGCCGCCACGTCAAGGAGCCGCTGAAACGATCGATCACCGGCCGTCAAAGCGTCGAGCGCGCCGTCCAGCTCCGCGCCGAACGGGAAAAGGCGAAGTCGGCCATCGGGGGGGCATGGCTCTGGGTCGACGGGTAGGCGCAAGGTAAGCTCGGCGCGCAGGCCGGGGAAATCGTCGACGGACCGGCGCGCACCCTCTGGCGAGATCACGAACCCGTTACTGACGGGCACCCGGCGCCACACCGCGTCGAGCGGCGTAAGCGGATCGAAGCTTGGCGTCATGGGCGGCGGCTCGGGAACGACCACCGCCTGCCCCTCCCGGCGGGCAAAACGTCCGTAGAGCGCATCGATCGCAGCGGACTCGAACCCGAGCACGACCAATCGCGTTTCCGGTCCTTCGAAGACCCAATCGGGCGGCTGGCCGTACGTGAGGGCGCCGTTGCGAACACCGAACGGGGGCGACACGCGCTTGGGATTGCCGAGGCCATCGAGCGACACCGCGACCGCGAGCTCTGCCGTTACGCCACGGAGGTCGACGGATACCGTTTCGGTTGTTTCGCAGCCGGCCGCGGCGAGCAAAACCGCGAGCCTGGGCAACGTTCGCATAGGCGCATGGTATCAGCTCTTGCCGCCGGTCCGGTCGATCACTAGTGATGAATCATGGTGACGGCGCTACTGGGCACGCTGCTGACGCCCCTCCTCCTGGTCAGCGGCGGTCCGGGCTCAGGTTCGGCCGCGGGTCTGGGCGCCGGTGCCGCGGAGCTGCTCGACGCGAAGCCCACCAAGAGTCTTTCGCCGCCCGACGTCGTGCGGGTGCAGCTGGCCGCACTCGCGCACAATGGTGCATTGGGCGAAGACCGCGGCATCGCGATCACCTGGCGCTTCGCGTCGCCATCGAATCAGGCGGCCACGGGGCCGTTGGCCCGCTTCAATACGATGGTCAAAGCGGGCTATCCAGCCATGCTCGACCACAAGCGGTCTCGGTTGGGCGATATCGACATCAGCGCGGTTCAAGCCAAGCAGATGGTTTTTTTGGAAGACCGCGCGGGCCAAATGCATGCCTATCTATGGGTGCTAGGACTGCAAGAAGAGGGCAAATATAAGGGCTGCTGGATGACCGAAGCGGTGGTCGAGCTCGGTCTTCAGCCCATCGAAGAGGAACCGGCCGCACGGCCCAACGAGGCATGAGGCCCCACGCGGACGACGGTCGCCGGCGCCCGTCGGTGTAGGCGCCCTCCCGCATGACGTGCCGGAGCGACCGCGGTTCGGTCCATTCTGTCTTGGGCCTCGCGTCGCACTGTGCCGCAGCCACAGCGGCCCGGAGGGTTCCGTATCTTGGCCCTCGCGCCGTGCCGTCGGCGAAGGCACGATGGGGCCATGGAGCTGGACCTCTTTCAAGTCGACGCGTTTACCGATCGTCCGTTTGCGGGCAATCCGGCCGCGGTGGTGCCGCTGTCGACGTGGCTGTCGGATGACGAAATGGCGGCGATCGCGGCCGAAAACAACCTCTCGGAGACCGCTTTCATCGTGCCTGAGGGCGACGGCTGGATGCTTCGCTGGTTCACGCCTGCGGCAGAGGTCGTGCTTTGCGGGCACGCAACCCTCGCGACGGCGCACGTCATCTTCACGGAGCTCGGGTTCAGCCGACCTGAAGTGCGATTCGAAACGCGCCGGGCGGGCCCGCTGACCGTGGTTCGGGACGGAGACGGGTACGCGATGAACTTCCCGTCCCAGCCCGCGAAGGAAGCCCCGATCCCGGCCGCGTTGAGCGACGCGCTCGGGGCCCAGCCTGAATCGCTGTGGGTCGATTACAAGTGGATGGCCGTATTCGGCGACGAGGCGGCCGTCCTGGGCCTAAAGCCCGACATGCGCGCTCTCGCCGCCCTCGATTGCGAGGGGGTCATCGCGACCGCGCCGGGGGCGCCTCGCGACGGCGGGCTGCGACCGGTGGACTTCGTTTCGCGGTTCTTCGGGCCCAAAGTTGGAGTTCCCGAGGACCCGGTCACGGGCTCCGCGCACTGCGTTCTAACGCCGTATTGGGACGCGCGGCTCCGACGGCGGGGGGCGCTGATGACCGCCTGTCAGGTCTCAGCCCGAGGCGGCGACCTCGGGTGCCGCCTCGACGGTGATCGTGTGGTGCTTTCGGGACGTGCGGTGACGGTGATCCGCGGCAAACTTCGGTTTTAGTACGCCGCGTCCGCGCTGCATGATAGGTCATAGAGGATGGCCAAAAAGGCAGCGATGTTCGCACTTTGTCTCAGTGCGGCCGTCGGTTGGGCTGGTTGCGCGACCGACAACAGCGCGGATGACCCGGCGGATGACCCCGCAGGGTCCGACCTCGGCCTCGGTGCCGGCGGGCTGAACCGGGGAGAGATCGCGGTGTCGGTCCGCTACCAGCGGACGGCCGAGGGCAACTGGCTGAGAGGCAACGAGGCTTTCGAAGATAACGAGTTCTTCGCTGCTCAACGGTATTTTCAATACATTCGTACGAAGTTTCCGTACTCGCGGTTTGCGGCAATGTCCGAGGTTCGCATCGCCGACTGCCTGTACGAGCGCGAGCGCTACCTTGAAGCGATCGATCGCTACCAAACCTTCGTTCGGACGCATCCGGCTCACAAGCAGGTGCCGTATGCCATGTACCGGGTGGGGACGGCCTACTACGAGCAGATTCCAAGCGACTTCTTCATGTTGCCGCCGGCGCACGAAAAAGATCAGTCGGCGGTCCGCGATACGGAGCGAAAGCTCAGCGAGTACCTGCGTCGGTTCCCAAAGGACGAATACGCCAAGCCGGCGGATAAGAAGCTCAAAGAAGTGCGCAAGCGGCTCATGGACCACGAGCGGTACGTCGCTAACTTCTATCGCCACCTTGAACGCGATCGGGCCTACGTGGGGCGCTTGGAGATCATTCGCAAAGATTTCGCCGACGTGGGCCTGACCGATGATCTGCTCCTCGAAATTGTCGAGGTGTGGGCACGTCTGGGTGAGCTCGAAAAGGCGAAAGAAGCGTCCGCGCAGCTGACCGAGTCGTTCCCAGGGTCAGACAATATCGAGGACGCCAAAGAGGCCCTCGCGGAGGCGGAAGCCGAAGCGAAGGCGAAAGCGGACGCCGAGGCGAAGGCGAAAGCGGAGGCCGCCGCGAACGCCCCAGAGCCCGAAGCGCCTGACATCATCGAAGAAGAGTCGACCGACGATGCCTCGGCGGACGACAGCGACGACGAAGACGCCGAACCTTCGAGTGACGACTGAGGCTTCGATCGCCGATCCGCCGGCTTATTCGTGTACAGCGAGCACACGAGAGCATCCTCATCATCAAGCCCTCGGATAGGCGCCTTGCGCAAGAGTCGTTCGACGGACGCGTGGTGCGGCCGTCGATTCTAGGCTGCGGCCGACGACCTGAGGGCAGCGAGTCTGCGCTGCAGGTCGCCGCGGACCTGATGCTTGACCTCGCTGAAGGCAGGTTGCGCTCGAAGGGCGAGGGCGCGTTCAACCGCGATGTCGGCCAGCGCATCGGCTGCGACGAGCTCGTCGAAGATCAGGTGTTGATGGAGCGCCCGCGCGGATATGGGCTGGCTCGAAAGGGTGAGATGCCTGCGCACGCTCGCCGGCAGCTCATGCTTCATGATCTCGACTGGACCTTCGGGAAAGGGCACGCCGGCTTGGGCTTCGGTCAGGCCGAATCGATGATCGCCGTCGATAGCAACCCGGTAGTCCGCGCAGAGGGTGAGGATGAGCCCGCCACCGAGCGCGTGGCCATTGATGGCCGCGATGACTGGAGCGGTCATCCCAACCAATGCTGCGGTCATGTCGGTGATCGCGGTAAACAGCGCCTTTCGTTGCGTTCCGTCGTACGCAGCAAAAGCCTTGGTATCGACCCCCGCGCTGAACGCTTTACCTGCGCCGGTGACGATCAGCGGTCGGTTCTGGTCGCGGCGTTCGAAGAACGCGCGGAGCGCCTTCACGCGCTCAAGGTCGACCGTGTTGACCGGCGGAAAGTCGAGCGTAAGGCGGTCGACCTCGCCAACCTGGTCTGTGCGAAGATCCATGCGTCGTGAAGGGTCCGTCGAAGTCGGCAGGTTTTGAGGTGGTGGGTCAGGCAGCGCTGAAGAGTTCGGGCACGACGCCCGTGTAGTCATAGTCGCGGAATTGGGCTTTGAATGCTTCGAAGTCGCGGGCTTTGCCTACGACCGTGCGGCATCCCGGATAAGAGAGGTTGAGCTTGAGCCTGAGGCGAGACAGCGCCCGTTCATCTTCGACTTCCCAGACGCCCAAAACATCCAGAGTGTCGTCGATTAGTAAGAAATGTCTCATAGACCGCATTCTCCCCTGTCTACGGACCGGACCGGCCAGCCTGGACAGACCTTAATCACTAACATCGTCGCGTCGCGGTTGAGAAGGCCCCCACCTCCATTCCGAACGTTTGCAGTCTCAACGACGCCGACAACCGATGGACAGCATGCAACCTCACATTCGTGGGAATAGCCGCCGACCCAACCGCCGTTGTAGACGCTTGCATTTCTTCGAAGTGGGTTCTCCGTACCCGGCTCAGGACGACGGTGATACCCCATTTCCGCCCCGATGCGATGGACCGTGGATCAGGCTTTTTGAAGGCCGGCCCGGCCCGGTTCGACCGCAAACGTCGCCAAGGTAGAAGCGCGCGCGTCGGGCTTCGTCACGTCGTCGATCGCGCGCAGCGTGAACGTTGCGCCCTGGGGCGTAGCCACCAGCGTCGTGTACCCGCGGACATCCGACCGCCCCAGCTTGATGTGCGGATTCTCCGGAAGAATGGCGTTGATGCGGTCCTGCGGCAGGCCCCCGGACGTGACCGACGTGCCGCATACTTCGGCGGCGACCACCGGACTCTTGGACCGTGAGGGGTCGGCGCGCACGTCGGCCGCAACAAACATGTGCACGTCCCCGCCGATGATCAGGGGGTTCTTTACGGAGCGCATCGCAAGGCGAGAGGTCAGACGCTTTCGGGCCGCGGGGTACCCGTCCCAGCCATCGGTCCATACAAACGTACCGGGGCCCGGCCGCCGGTCAACGGGCGCTACGAGCGTCGTTTGCGCCACAATATTCCAGGATCGACGCGCGCGCCGAAGGGAGCGGTCGAGCCACGCTTCCTGCTGCTGCCCAAGCATCGACCGATCCGCGCCGCCGACCCCCGGGCACACGGGCACAAAGTTGGCGCCGCCCATGCCCGGTCGTGGGCAACCCTGCTTGCTTCGGTACTGCCGACCGTCGAGCAGGTAGATATCCGCGAGCTGTCCGAACCGGAGTTGACCGTACAGGTGTTCGAGGTTGCGCCCGGTTGGGCGCTGGTTCATGCGAAGCGGCATGTGCTCCCAATACGCCTGATACGCGGCGGCGCGTCGTCGTGCAAAATCGGCCCCCAGCTGCTCCGGGTTGAGACCGGCATAGTCGTTGGCCACTTCGTGGTCGTCCCAAATGGCCATCCAGGGGACCGCGGCGTGAAGTCGTTGCAGGTCGCGGTCGGTCTTATACTGAGCGTGTCGGTTGCGATACTGCGTCAGAGTTCGGGCGAGGGCTTCGCTGTCCGAGTGTTGGCGCACCCTATTTTCGCCCCAGCTCGACTCGTAAATGTAGTCACCGAGGAAGATCATGACGTCGAGATCCTCATCGGCGAGGTAGCGGTGCGCAGCGAAGTAGCCCTGTTCGAAGTGTTGGCATGAGGCGTAGCCGAGCTTGAGGCGATCAACTTTCGCGTCGAAGTTCGGCAGGGTCATCGTGCGGCCCACGGGACTCACTTCGGCTTCGGCGAAGAATCTATAGAAGTAGGGGCGTCCCGGTTCGAGCCCGCCAACTTCGGCGTGCACGCTGTGGGCGAGCTCGGGCAACGCGTAAAACGTCCCCTTCTGAGCGATTCTCTTGAAGCCTTCGTCGTGCGCAACTTCCCAGCGGACCATCACGCGTTTGTCTGGCATTCCCCCGCCGTGCAACGGCTCCGGCGCGAGGCGGGTCCACAGCACGACACCGTTGGGCGTCGGACAACCCGAAGCCACGCCGAGCATGAACGGATAGCCGGTCATTCGGACTGGCGCGGCGTACGCACCGGGCAGGGCGGCGGTGACGAGGGCACCCGCCGCCGAGGAAAGCAAAGTTCGTCGGGAAACGATCGCGTTAGCCACGGTCGAACGTTATGAAGATTGCGCGCCATGTGCGCAACGGCACCGAGGCAGTTCGCGCACGTCTTTCTGCTATGGTCTGAACATGCTGCCGTTCGCAAGAATTCTGTGGACCAAGAACGTCGCGCTCGAAGAAGGCGAGCTCGCGTACGGCGGCGTCGATCCCACGGTGCGTGCGCGGGAACCGAAGCGTAAGGGCGATCTCTTCGAGCTGCACTCGACGCCCGAGGATGCCGAAAGCCTGTCTGACCCCGCTGTCGGCGACATCATCGTGCTGACTCAGCACGGCCAGGCCACCCACCTTGCGGAGTTCGTGAGTGCGGGTATCGAGCCCCGCCCTCGGCGCAAAATGCGAAAGGGCACGCGCGACGCTCGTTTTTCATTTCAGCGGACCTGTCGGCTGATCGCGATGTATGACTTTGATATGGCGCCGTTCGTCGAGGACGCGTTCGGCTTCGATCCCCAAAACGAAGGCGGCGAGGTCTACGCGATCACCGCCCTCGAGGCGTTCGAGCGGGCCAAGCGCCCACTGTGGGCAGTGCAAAAGCGTCTCGAACAGAAGTTGAGTGGGCAACGCAGCTTTCGCGAGATGCTCGCCCGTGGCCCGCGTGCAGATCCAAACCAAGCGGTGACTCGTGAATTGGCCCGGCGTTTTGGAGTGGCGGGGGCTACGGGCCGTCGAGGCCTGACCCGTCGACCGACGATCCGCAGCTCTCACCGCGGCTTCACCCGACGCAAGTGATGCTCCGCGCGCCGGACCACGCACGGCCATTGAGCCTCCGACGGGCTTGACCCGCTGATCGCTTGGCGCTGTGCTGCAGCGATGATCGCCCCGATTCGGATCTACGAACGCTCGGAACGCTTCATCGTTCGCTCTTCAAGCGAAGCGCGATCGTCGTCGGCGGCGGTTGCGGAGCTCCTGCGGCGTGTCGGTCATATCGTCCGGCCGCTCTGCCTGGAGATCGCCGCCGGGCCGATCGATCCACTGACTTCGCGCGTCGAGCGCCCCGAACACTGGGTGCGACTGCAGGAGCGCGTACTTCCGCCGGGTGTCGAACCCTCGCTGGGCGCGAAGGACGTTCGGACCCAGCTTGTTGATTCGCTCGGGCCCGTGACCGTCGCGCGTGCCCTCGACCAAGCGTCCGGCGCGCTCGATCGAATCGACTTTTTCGCGGTGTTGGCGGCAGTCGATGTCGACGCCGCGCCCAGCATCGAGGTGAATGGCGTCGTCGGAGGCGCGCCGCTTGTACGACGCGGTCCGCGATTGTGGGTCGCTGGTCCCCTCGGGGCGGCGGGCGCAGCCCGGATCCCACCGCTGCGGGTCACGATTGAAAGCGAACCGGCGGGCCCCGTGTTGACGATCGAAACCACCTGGTCGCCGTGGCAAACGGAGGGGCGTCCAGAACTGGGCCGGCTGCGCGCACTGGTTAAGCCGGCGTAGTGTCGGTCATCGAGCGTGTCGCTGACCCCGTCATCCGTCGTGCCGACTTCGCAACACTAGGACTGGCGGTCGGTGACGCCCCACTGGACGCTTACGTGGCGTCCGTAATGGAGACCGGTGGCTGGAGGTATTAGCTTGACCTGGCCCATGGTAGCTCCGGCGCGCATCCAAGCAAAACGTCGTCTCGAGTACATTGAACCGAAGGATGAGGTTCAGGCGGCCGAAAGCCCAGAGACGCCCGCGAACGAGGTTACCGACGAACCCACGACAGGTCCCACTGCGGAAGATCGGCAAGTCAACGTGGAGCGCCGGGAAGACCACCTGCGGCGCCTGAACAGTGAAGGTGGAGTTGATGCGCTGCGCGCGCAACTCGCGCTGGTTACGCCGACCAGCCTGTTGACAGAGGAGCTCGACGACGAAGAGGAAAACTGTCTCGAGCACGCAGCGGAACAAGCCCGGCCGGGTCAAGACAACGTCGTTTTTCTCGGCGACCAGCGGACTGCGGACGAGGGCAATGCCAATGGCGCCGGCCACACGGTCGTCGAGGACCGCGAAACGGGGCGCGTATGGGATTCGAGCGATGGCGAGCCGCCCGCCGATCCGGCCGAATGGGTTTATGATGATGTCGATGCGTGGATCGAAGCGCAGGGGGAGACCGCCGCCGGCGAACCTGCGTATACCGTCGAGGGCCGGGTGGCGGCCGAGCATGTGCAGGAGGTTTTGGCCCTGCCCCCCGAGGCCCGCGCCGCGCGCATCGCGGAGATCGGGGACCCCGCGCTTTCGCAGGTGGCGGGCAACCTGTACGCCGACGGTGGCCTCTTCGATATCGAGTTGTGCGAGACATGTGGACTCCGCCATCCAGAAATCGCAGACTATCTCGATAGCTACGGCCAGCGACTGCCGGGCGCTGAAGTCGGCGCCATCCTCGCCGGCGATTCAGACCTCGGCGAACTGAGTGATCTTGAACGAACGCAGGTCCTGGATCACGCGACCAATCACTGGCGAACCGGATATATTGGTGAGATTCAGGCCCTGTCGCACTTCGCGGCCAACGAGGGGGACCCCGAGCTGCAAGATTTCCTGCAGGCTGACTTCGCGCAGCGCGCGGCCGCGTACCAAACCGGCCCTATTGCCGACGAGCCCCATAACTTCTTCGCTCGAGATCTTTCGACGGAGCTGGCCATTCAGGCGTCGGCGCTGGCGGGTACGCCCGAAGCCCGTCGAGAGATGCTGGAGTTGCTCGGGGCCGAAGACGCGACGGCTTTCGCGCTCGCGCTCGAACCGTCGCGCGACGACGACGACTATTACATCGACACGCATACGCTGTATGGCGGAGGTCCGTCCGACGATTCGGTTCGCCTACAAACCCTCGGTGACGTTCTCGACGCGACAACGGCCGGTGAAGTCACGGACACCTCGGCGGCGGTTCTCAACGCGGTCCACGCCGACTTGGATGGTGACCTGCTCGCCGAAAGCGACGAACTGCGCGAGAACCTCGCCGCGTCGTTCGGGGCGCACTGGCATCCGAACGCCCCCGCGCTGGCCGAGCGCGAGGCGGACCGGATGGCCGGCGTTCTCGGCACCGAGCTTGGACGCGAGGTGTTGTACGGCGATCAGGTTCCTCTCGCAGGACGCGCGGAGGCCATGGCCTTGGTCCGGGGCTCAAACTGGACCGGCGAAGACTTCACGTCCGACGATTTTCTCGAACGCGAGTACCTCCCGGCGCTCGCCGCGCCGCGCGCGGAGAGCTTTCTGGCCGGCCGGGGCGACGACCCGATCCCGCTGACCGGAACTAATCTCGAAAACACCATCGGCTTTGCGTTTGGCCTGCCGCCGGAGGTCCCCGATGACGAAACCGACGCGGAGGTCGCCGAACGCGAAGCCGCGGTCGCCGCGGGCGAATACAGCTACTACGAAGGCAACGAGGCTATCGATACTGTCGCCGAGCAGATTCGCAATGTGGGCGGTGAACCGCCGAACGTCACCGTATTACCGGTGCAGTACTACGACGACGGCGTGGCGGTGTCGGTGCCGCTATTTCGTGTGCAACACTCGGAGACGGGCGAAGACTACTTCGTCGACAACATCGGTCGGAGTTACAGTTCTTTTGAGAAGTGGCGCGACGAGAATCTCCTCCCGCCCGGTATCATGACCTATCCCGCCAACGGGCACCTCAGTGCCGACGAGGACGGCGAAGTCGCGCTGGTCACCGACCCGACGCCAGAAACCGTCGACACCCCCCGTGAACACATCGAGCAGTTCCTCGACACTGCCGCGCTGGTCGGCGGCGTCGTCGCGGGCGGCGCACTGGTCGTCGGTTCGGGGGGCTTTGCTGCGCCGGTCGTATTGGGCGCGACGGCCGCATGGGGCGCATATCGGTCGGGTGAGCGACTCTTGGACCGCCACCAGCACGGCCAATCGATCAACCCGTTGAGCGACGGCGCGGCCCGCAGCGAGTGGCTCAACTTTGGCGCGAACGTGTTTTCGGTGGCGACGGCCGGAACGGCTGGTTTTGCGGCCCGAGCGAGCCGAGGCGTGAGCGGCGCGCTGCGACCGCCTGCGGCGGTGGCGGCTGGTTATCTTGGAACGACGTCGGCCGTCCTCGACGGGGCGGCGGCGGCCGACGCGACCTATACGCTCTTTCGAGACTGGGACGAGCTCGACGCGCAGCAGCGCGCCAACCTCGCGTTGTCGGCTGGTTTCTTTGGCGTCACGACCTTGGTCGGCGCGGGCCAGAATCCCGGGCGCGCACGCGATCTGTTCAACCCGAACGCGCTTCGCGACGCGTACCTCGCCGATGTCCCGTCATCGACTCAGCAGCTGTGGCGGCTGGAAGACAACTTGCCGACGAGCTCGGTGATCGAGATTCGGGATCACATCCACCGCTATGTTCCTGAAAGCCGGCGTGCGGAGGCCTTCGCTCAGATCGAAGCGGCGGCGGCGGACGGGAACATCACCGGTCTCGACGACTGGATCACGTACAGTACGCGAACTCAGCAGGCGACGAGCCAGTCCGCAGTGCTGGAGCAGTTCAACGACAATCTCGCCGAGCTGGCCGCGGCGCGCAGCGAGGCCAACCGCACCGGTGAGGTCTTCGACGTGGGCGGTGACGCGCGTCCGCAGTTTGGGCCCGACGGCCGTCAGCTGACTTCGTTTGATATAACGAGCGCCGACGGAACCCGAAATATCGAGGTCTACTCGTTCGAAGGCGCCCCGCGGAACCGCACGTTCAACACCGCGCTGAACCATGCCGCAGACAAGATCGTGGACGACCCGAGCATCCCGCGCAGCCAACATACGCAAGGTTCGGTCGAGGCCGCGGTCGTCGTGGACTGGCCCCCGCCGTCGGCTGACCTGGGCGGCGCGCGGCACATTATTCACGCCAACGGCGATATGGAGATCCTTACACCGAACGGAGAAGTGGCGAACCGAGGCAACCTATTCGAAAACTACCTTGAGGACTTGAACGAAGGCGGTTCAAATATTGCCGCAGGAGCAGGCCGTGTTGACCGTCTTGCTGTCGTCGATCGCCAAGGCAACTTGGTCTACGAGTTTATTCACGACGGCCAAGGCAACTGGGTTGGTCAACCGGGCTGACCGCTGCCTTTCCGCCGTTGCTCTGTGGCGGCCGAAGTATGCTCAGCAGCCGGCGTTGTTGCCGGCGACCACCGACGAACCCGTCCAGCTCGATTGGCCGGCCAGGAATGCGTCGATCGCGGTGGTGCAAAGCTGCGGGTTGTTCTCGATGCGGATGGTGCCCCCACCGATGATCTGAAGGCCGGCGCTCGAGAACGACGTGGCTTGGGTGTTGAGCAAGGTCAGGCCCGTAGCGTTAACGCTGCTGCCGCCGATGTCGAAATTTCGAATGACGCCGTTCAGGTTGCTTAGGGTCCACATGCCGCCGACGGAGAGCAGCGCCGGCAGAGCGCGCCCGCTCCCCGCGAAGCTGACCGTACCGCCGCCGACTCGCGTGATCGTGAGGTCGGCGCCGACAGACTGCAGGCTTTGCAGCGTGTTGGCTGCCATGTTGCTCGCTGAAAGGTTCAGAGCGCCGTCGACGGTTGTCAGCGTGGCCAGCAGGGCGGTCGGCTGCGGGTTGCCGATGTCCAGATTGACGCTCCCCTGGACCCGGTCCAGGCCCGTGAGAAAGCCGATGCCGGTAAAATCGTTGCCGGGCCCGTCGACGGTCAGTCCACCGCCGATTTGGGTTAAGGCGGCGAGCCCCCTGACCGACTTATTGCTGGTGCCGTTAAGGGTGATGTCCACGTCGCCGTCGACGCGGGTCACCGACGCCATCCCCAGATTGAGATCGAGATAATTATTGGGAGACGCGGTGGCGGACACTTCGATGTCCCCCCGAACGGTGGTGAGTTGAGGGAACGCCCGCTCGTAATTTTCGTCCTGAATGCTGAAGCCCGGTGTCGGCTTGACCGGGTAGTCGATCTGCAGCCGGCCGACAGTGCGAAGGTTCGGCAGCGCGATGTCTTGGGAGATGCTAGGCGCGATAGTGAGCGTCCCGGTGACTTCTTCGAGGCACGTCCGGGCGGCGACCTGTGCGGCGGTATTCAGCGTCAGATGGCCGGTGACCCGGGTTTGGGGGCCGGGCGCCGTAATGCGAATGGTTGGACTATCGGGTGAGGCGCACACCGACACCGTGCTCGGGTTACCGGACGCGCTCAGTTCCTCGATCACGCAATTCTCGGGCATTCGGCCATCGGGCGTCCGGTTATCGAAGGAGAACGCGTTGATGGTCGAGCCCTCGAGGCGTACGCGAAGATAGGCGGCGTAGTCGCAGCCTTCCACGACCCAAGCCGTCGACGGAACCTGAATGAATCCCGAAAATGGATAGTAGACGCCGTTGCTGATCGGGATGCCGCTTCGTTCGGCGGTGAGCGTGCGAACGACTGTCCACGGCCCGGACGGGCTGCTGCCGACCACCACGTCAAAACGGGTGCCCGCGCTGGGGCCGTAGCCCGAAACGAAGACCGAGCTCGCGGTAGACCGGTAACGCGTTTCATTCCTGGGGTTGAAGACGCAGGCCGTCGTGAGCGCGACGGTCAAGATGAGAAGCCTCCGCATCAAGCTTGAGTGCGGGTCACCACAAGGGTGTGACCCGACAGGCGTGTCCGTTCGCTCAATCGAGAGGAGGAGTGGTATGACCAAGGTTGTGTTTGCGGACCTCGAACAAGTCGACGTCATCTACGTGGGTGAAGACGGACGCAAGATCGGGTTGCAGACCGACCACCGGCCGCGGGATGCGCTCGAGGCGGACGTCGACCGCACAATGGTCTTCGCTCTGTCGCGGGTGCTGACACCCCGCAACGCGGATCTCGGTCTAGTAGGCATGGAGTACGGCTTCTTCGAGACGCCGCCCGACGAAGTGCGGCGGGCGCTGGAGGCGGCCGACTGTCGCATCCGCGTCGACGACGAAATCCTGTCGCCCGAGCAGGCGCCAGACGATGCGCTCGTCGACGAGCTTGCGGGACAAGCGCTCGAGGCGCTCGGGCGATCGGTGCTCCAGCGCCACGGCCAGGCGGTAACCCGGGAAGGCCTGGAGCAACTCGAAGCGGCGCTGATCACGGACCGCGAGACGTTCGGCGACTGGCCGGCCGAGCAGAGGTACACCGCGCTGCTCGAGTTGGGCGCTGCGGCGGGGGTCGTGATTCGCGCGCTCAACGACGGTCATTGGGTCCGCGACCATCACTTCGGGTCGGTCTTTCCGTTCACCCTCGAGTGTGAGGACGCGCGCTCTAATCTCTTTGGCCGCGCCCTGCGCTACTACGAGGAGTCACCGGAGGACGGGCCGTCAGTCCTTCTCGACAGCGTGACCGAAGGCCCCCAAGATGGGCCGATCATTCCTGTGCTGCGTCGTCCCGGCGTGGGCGTGCAGGTCGACGTGCCGCTGTTTAGTCGGCCGTTGGTGTCGACGGATGACGAAGACATTCCACACATTTACCTCGTGCAGGATCGACCGGCGTCGGTCGCGTATCTGTCCCACGAAACCCAGGCCGATTTCGACGCGCTGCTCGACGTGTCGATGCGTCACATCGAGCAACTGAACCTGACGCCGGAACGGGTCGACGGTCAGCTGCCGATGTTCGTGCTCGACGGCCACTTCTTCGCCTCGTCGAAGATCTTGGACCAGCGCTTCTTATTGGGCTTATCGGAAAGCCTGGGTAGCGACGGGTTGATGGTCGCCGTCCCCGGTCAGCAGCTGGCGTTGATCGCGGCTATGCCCGCGCAGCCGGAGTTGATCGTCGGCTTCGCGCGGCTGGTGGAAGAAGCGTACGAGGACGTGAAGCAAAGCCTTCGTCTGAGTCCTCACGTGTTTGTGGCGACGCCGACCAAAGGGGTGCACGGCATCGTGCGGTTTCAGGACAGCCCGGATGGACCGCCGAACTGAGGCCGCCCACGGGTCGTCGATCCCGAGGCCGACGACAGTATCAACCATTGGGGGGGCGGCCGTGCGGCGTATGGCGCACGCCGTTCACGGGCGGCGATTCCGCGCACGGACGGTCAAATGTCGCGTCGACGGGTCGGTTTGAATCCCCACTATGGATGAAAAAACAACGTGGTTGGCCTACGCAGAATCTTGGAAGGTGAGTTCGGCCGAAGAAAAGCGGGCGCTGTATGAACAGGCGCTCATGCCGGATTGCGTGTACCGGGATCCGTTGATGGAAGCGCGTGGTTGGGACGCGCTGCTCGCGTACATGCAAGACTTTCATCGTCAGATTCCAGGCGGGCACTTTGTGACGACCGAATTTCGCGCCCACCACGGCCGCTGTTTGGCCCAATGGCAGATGCGGGACGGCGCGGGCGAAGTCCACGGTGTCGGGACGAGCTACGGAGAATTCGACCCCAGCGGTCGCCTTCGCAGCATGACCGGTTTCTTCGAAGTGCCGGCGCCTTCGGGCGATAGCCCATGAACTATCTCCGCCAGGTCCAAAAGGGCGTCGACTATGTCGAGGCCCATCTGCAGGAAGACTTGAACCTGGCGGACGTCTCTCGCGCAGCGGGGGTCAGTCATTGGCACTTTCAACGGATGTTCAAAGCGCTGACCGGCGAGACGCTGGGGACGTACGTTCGATCTCGGCGTCTCGCCCACGCGAGACTAGCGCTGCTCAACAGCGAACGACCGGTGCTCGATATCGCGCTCGAGGCCGGGTTCGAATCGCAGGCTGCGTTTACCCGTGCATTCAAGCGAGCCTTCGGTATGCCGCCCGCCCGATACCGCGGCTTGGGCGGCAGCCGCGTCCACCTCAACAAGATTCGTATCGACGAAGGGTACCTTCGAAACTTGGCCCAAGGCGTATCGCTGGAGCCGCAGATTCAGCAGCTGGACGTTCGGCACATGGTGGGGCTGGCGACGACGTTCTTCAGCGTGGACAGCGAGCGGAACAACATCGGCGCGAAGCTGCCGCCCCTGTGGGACGCGTTCATGCCTCGCCTGGACGAAGTCGAGGGCGCGCGGCCGGGCATCTGCTTTGGCGTGGTTCGTCAGAGCGCCCCGGATGCGGAGCTGCTCGAATACACGGCCGCAATCGAAGTGCCGCAGCGCCCCGCCTGCGTTCCCGACGGCATGGTGCACGTCGAGGTGCCCGCGGCGTCGTACGCATTCTTCACCCACGTGGGCGACCCGCAGCGCATCGACGAGACGGTGAGCTACGTCTATTCATCGTGGCTGCTGCGTTCCGGCCGTCGACACACGTACGGCCCGGACTTGGAAGTGTACGACGAGCGATGGGTGGCCGGCTCGGAGGACTCTGTCATGGGCTACGGCGTTCCGGTGCTCTAGGCCGTCGCGGCCGGTCAGGTGCCATGCCGTAGCGGCCGGTCAGGTGCCATGCCGTGGCGGCCGGTCAGGTGCCATGCCGTCGCGGCCGGTCAGGTGCCATGCCGTGGCGGCCGGTCAGGTGCCATGCCGTAGCGGCCGGTCAGGTGCCATGCCGTCGCGGCCGGTCAGGTGCTAGGCCGCGTCCTTGTCCCGGCCGAGGCGCGCCACCAAGCTAGTAACCAGGAAGCCGACGACCACCAGGCCAATCGCGCCGCCGATCTGCATGGTGGTCGGCTCGAAGAACTCGGTCGGATACTTCTCGGGTTTGATTTCGGCGAGGAGTGTTTCGGTGACTTCGCGGCCTTTGAACATCGAGCCGATGGCCGGGGGCACGCCGCGTTGAAACGGCCACAAGCCCATGACCGCGCCGACGAGCAGTCCGAGCAAGACGCCCAGCGTCGGCTTTTCGAATCGCTCGAGCAGACGGCCGAGGACATTGGACACCACGACCACGCCCACGACGACGCCAATGCCGACCGGGAGGACCACCGACGTGAACGGCCCCATCGCCGCGCCGATGTCGCCGGCCTTGAGGGCTTCTTTGAAAGCGTCGATGCCGCCGAGAATCGGCACGTACGCGCCGAGCACCAGCAGCAGATAGCCCCCACTGACGCCAGGCAGGATCATCGCGCTCGCGCCCGCGACGCCCGCGAGGAGCATCATCATAAAGCCGTCGTTGCTCGCGCTGCCGCCGCCGCCGCGGGCCTGAATGATCGCCAGGACGGCCATGCCGATGAAGCCCACCGCCGCACCAGCCCATACGCCGGTCATCGAAGCATCGTCGGCTTTGGCCTTGGCGATCAGATTCCACACTACCGGTACCCCGCCGAGCGTGAGGCCGATGAACAGGCTGTACATGATCCAGCGATGATCGATGACCAGCGCCTTGACCGGACCCGCGAGCAGTACGATCGCGGCCCCGGCGCAGGCGACGACCGTGCCTAAAACCAGTAGCGAGGAGAGGCGGAACCTCAGCCGGGTGAAGTCAGCGATCGCCTGGATGAACCGCGGATAGACGCCAGCCGCGAGGAGCATCGTGCCGCCGCTAATGCCGGGCACGAGGTTGGCGAGGCCCATCATCACGCCGCCGATGGCGCTTCGAATGGCAAGCAGAGGAGAGGCGGAGTCGGCCGCGGTATCCGTCACGCCGGCCTTCTAGACCAAAGCGGCGCTTCGGCCAAGCAAAGGGCACCGGGTGCCTCGCTTCGGGGGGGCGCCAAGGCTGATCGCGGACCGCGACGATGTCGAATCGACGGCGGTCCGGCCGGGTCAGGGCGCGAGCCGCGGGTCAGGCGGGGTTGAAGGACGAGCGGGTGTTTTTCTCGGACGGCGTGCTCGAGAAGCGAAACCGCGGGATGGGCAGAAGCGACCACAACCAGGACGTGAGCGTCGGTACGCGGTCATCGCGAACGAGGGCGGGCATCGCGATCTTCCGGGCCAGCTTCGTGCGCATGTTCTCGGGCGGTGCGTAAGCGCCGTAGTCCAGCAGGAGTTTGTACATGTAATCGTACTCTTCCTGCGAGAGCACCAGCACGACCTCGTTTTGATCTTTCCCGGTTATCATTGCGGTGTCCTTCTTATCGTCTATCGTCAGGCAGCCCGACTTCGCCAGCATTGGTGCATTGAACCGAAGCTGTCGACTCCCAAATCATCGATCCGATGTGAGCTCGCTCGCCATGAGGACGGTACTTCAAAAAAATACGGCACCGTCTCCTTAGGAGACATCTTACCGTGATGCAGCTAGAACGTCGAGCCAAGCTGAAAGTACAAACCAGGCTCGTCAAACACGCTTGACAGCGATTTGGGGCGAACAACCGGAGCCGCGTATCCCAGTCGCAACGTAAGGGGTAGGCCGTACGTCAACAGGATGTCCGCCCGAAGCTCCGCACCGACGCCGACCGCAAGTTCGTCGAAGAATGTCTCAAACGCTCGGGTATTCAGCTTATCAAAAACCCGTCCGTAGTCCACGAACGCCGCCGCGTGGACCACCCGGAAGGTGATAGGCCACGTGCCCAATCCCCGGTCGATGCGAAAGAGCGGGGCGCGGTATTCAACGCTGCCCGAGAGCACCGCGGTTCCCTGAAGCGCCGACGTCGAAAAGCCGCGGAGCCCGAAGAAGTTCTCGGTCGTCGTAGTCAGCGCGCTACTCCCAGCGACCCCGCCGAGCCGGAAATTTTCCGCGAGGTCGGGACCGATGCCGAACCCGATCGCCAGCCGGCTCGCGAGCACATGGTTGCGCAAGTACCGGTGGGTCCACGGCAAGTCCAAGTAGTAGCGCGCCTGGCCCGTAAGGAGGAGTTGTTCGTACTCGCTGCCCAAACCTTTAGAAAGACCGGAAAGCGCAAGCGAGACCGTGGGCCCACGTTCGAGCGAAATCGAATATGGAAACGACCGAACGTTTTGATACGCGTAGCCAAGGGTGACCCGCGCGAAACGCCCATTGCGAGGCAACGCCGGGCGAAAGGTCCCGTCGGGCAGGTCATCGAGGGCAGCGCGATGTTCAAACCGGTACGCGATCGAGAGCACGTGGCGCTGCTTGATCGGCAAGATAATCGATAGCTGTGCGGAAAGTCGGCGCTCGATGTACCGGCCTTCCTCATCGCCATAACAAAACCTTTGGCCGTCGACATCGATCGGCACATCGCCCAGTGGGCAGTCCGAAGCAGGGTCGGTTTCGATGAATAGCGTGTCGATGAACGTGACCGCGTTGGCCGCCCCGATCAGGCTGAAGGTCGGTTCGAGCACGTCGAGGTTGTAGCCGACGACGCCCCCGAAGAAATTGGTGAGCGTGCCGTACGTGGCGTTGATGAAGTAGGAGTGCGTCCCGCGCGCGTCGCGGCCGAAGTGCAGCAGCGACCCGAACACCTCGCGCTCATTGGCGCCGAGGGACGGAAAGAGATTCCAGTTGTCCTGAAACGGCAGCAGGGTGTCGAGCGGGTCGTAGTCGCCGAGCGACCAGGCCTCGGGCAGGTCGTCGGGCAAGGGGGCTTGCCGGTATCGCGCGGCGGGCGGAATGATCGGGGCGCCAGGATGTTTGGGCGGCCAGTCTCGGGCGACGTCGTCGACATCGACGGGGGCGGCGAGGGTGCGATCGACGGGGAGCCCCGCCTCGGGTCGAAAGGGGAGGGTGTAGACGTCGAAGCCGTCCGCCGAATAGCCGCGAAACACGATCGTGCGGCCGTCGGGCGAAATCGATGGTTGGAAGCCGCCGGTGACGAGATTGGTGAGCTGACGGAGCATCCCCGTCGCGACCTCGTAGGCGTACAGGTTGTAGATGCCCGTTCGATCCGAGGAAAAGACCAGCCATCGCCCGTCGGCCGACCACGTCGGATCTGTGTCCTGCGCGCGGTCGCGGGTGACTTCGGCGAGCAACTGGCCCTTGAGGTCATAGATGACCACGTCCCGCCGGCCGCCCGCAAATCGGCCGACGGCCACGCGCTGCCCGTCCGGTGAAAACCGCGGTCCCGCCAGCTGAACGTCAGGTTCGGCGGCGACCAGAACCTTAGGCTTTATGCGCGTACCGTCGGCGTTGAGTTTCGCCAGCAGGAGGCGATTGGCGCCGTAGGGACTTTGCACGCAAACCAGCCACCGACCGTCAGGCGAGATATCCGGGTCGCGAAGCCGTAAGGAGCCGCTCGTTGCCTTGAACGACGGATCGGCGTCTTTCGCGAGCTCGACCTTCTGCACTTCGTCGGCTTCGAGGTCGTAGCGAAACAGGCTGTTGTGAAAGTAGAACCGCTGGTTGATCTCGGTCTGCTGGTAATAGAAGGCGCTGCCGTCGGGCGTGAACGCGATCGCCTGACTGAGCGTGTCGTTGACCAGCACCTCGTCGTCGTCACCGTCGATGGTCATCCGACGGACCCGCGGCCCGTCATACGGCGAGCGCGTCGAGTAGATGATGTGGCGGCCGTCCGGGGTTACGCGCGGGCCCACCGATTGGCCGCCGTGGCGGGTCAAGCGTGCCGGCGTGCTGATGGCGATCGTGGCGGTCGCGACTTGCCGCGCCACGCGCTGGGCGTCGGCTTTGACGTCGGCTTCGAACGCGAGCCACAGCGATTCCATCCCTTCGCCGAATGCGAGCTTGGCGGGCAGGTACGTGATGAACGGAACCGGATTCGCCGCGTAATACCGGTGATAGTCCAGCAGCTTGTCCTCGCCATATTTTTCCGCCAGCCACAGGTGAAAGCGTCCGCCAAAAAAGTAAGGGGCGTTGCCGAACGGCCACCGAGGAAAGGCCCGGTACGCCTGATCGATCGGCAAGAACCGGTCCTCGAGGGCTGCTGTGCGCAACACCATATCGACGAACGTGCTGCGCCCGCGCCCCGCGCCGCTCGACACGGTCTCTTCATAAACGGCCAGACCCTCGGTCACCCAACCTGGATTGTAGTTGTTCAGCGCGACGTACTTTCCAAAGACAAGGCGTCCGAGCCACGTGATGCCGTACGCCATGTCGAGATGGAAGACGTGCGCCATCTCGTGAATCAGCACGGCGGCGAGCCAGTCGTCGTACTCTTCGAGCCCGCTTACCCGGGTCGGCGCTACGACGAACAAGGTGATGACTTTGTTCGGTACGACGGTGGCGCTGCCGTTCGCGAGATCGCTTTGGTCGTTCAGAACGATCGTGATGCGGCCGCGCGGTTCCCATCGATACCGCTCTGCGAAATACGGCCAGGCGTCTTCGGCAAGCCGCGCCGTACGCAGCGCGATTTCGCCAAACCCGTTCGGGAACGTGACGTAGAAGTGCGGAGTCGTCAGCGTCCGGTAAGGGACGTCCGGATCGTAGGGGCCCGCCGCCTCGGCGCGCCCGGCGATGATGGTAGCGGTGGCGACGGCGACGAAGAACGCCGACAAAATCCACCGGATCGCGCGATTCATGCTCGGGCCTTGATCATTTGCTCCAATAGGCCGCGGACATCGTCCACGGGTACGACGTACGCCTTTGTACACATATCGCAGCGTACGTTGACAGGCTCGTTCTCTTCGATGAGCTCGATAAGGCCTTTGACATCGAACAGGGCGAGCGACCGCTTCACCCGGTCGTAGCTGCACCGGCATTGCCATCGAAGGGGGGTCGGGGCATCGACCGGCTCGGCCTCGCCATCGAGGCTTGACAAGATGGCTTGTCCGTCGAGCCCGCGCCGCACGAGCTCGGTGAACTGGCCGGCGGCCAGCCGTTCTCGCATGAGGGCCAGATGCGCGCGGTTGCCGTCGGGAAGGGCACGGATCATCGCGCCGGCTGCGCGCTGCACCCGACCGTCGTCGTCGAGCTGCACCTCGCAGCAGAACGCATTGTCGACCTGGTCGGAGTGGGCGATGAAGTGCTCGACGTCCGCGTCGATCTCTCCGCTCACGAGCGGCGTCGCCGATTGAGTATAGCGACCCTGGGCGTCGATGCGGACCAGCGACAGTCTTCCGGGCACGACTGCGGCGCCCACGCTTCGACGACCGGTCTCCCGCTCGGTGCGACTCAGCGGAAAGGTGAGCGCAGGATCCTTAACGTACCCGCGAAGGTGACCCTCGTGCGTGCTATCGGCGTACATAGTGCCGATTCGGCCCTGGGAGAGAACCTGCAGGCTCAAGCTTCCGGGATGATTGTTATGCAGCGCCAGCAAGCCTGCGGCCGTCAAAAGACGTCCAAAGGCGACCGCGGACGTCGGCGCGAGGGTGTGCGCGTCTTGCGCGTCCTGACAGGTGCGCGTGGTGATGGCGACCATCAGCTCGAGGCGCGCGGACGGCTGAAAGGCCTTGAAACAAACGTCCTCCACAGTTTGTTGTTAATACCTCGACCGGTGGATGACTACCGAAGACCCGTTAGTCTGACGACATCGCGACTCTTATTCCTTCGAAAAATGATGCTTGAAGTCGACCGGTTCGGTTTTAAATCAGCCCCTGCAGCGTGCGGAGGTGCTCCGCGTCGCCGCGCTGAGCGCGAGTCACGAATCGAGTGTCGCGATGGGCGAAGTTTTCCAGCGCGACACACGTATGTTGCGCGTCGATCTCGACGATGACGGCGGCAGCGTCGAGTTCTTCGAAGAAAGTCGAAGCGAGTTGTTCGGTGAGATCTTCTTGCAGAATTAAACGGCGCGATAGAACGTCGAAGGTTTGGTTGATTCGCGAGAGGCCAGGCGCCCGATTTGCCGCAACAAATGCCAACCGGCCCTTTCCCCGTGCTGGCATCAAGTGGTGTGGACACATAAATAGAAGGGGAATATCAGCAGCAACAATAGGAATGTGCCCTGAGACCGGAAACCCGGACCCCAGCGCCGTTCCTGGATCGGTTTCGTATCCACACGTTAACGCCTCGATGAACGCTTCGGCCGTTTTGCGTGGGGTCGTTTCAAGCGCGGGTTCATCGGGATCAAAGCCCAGAGCCTGCAGCAACGAACGGACCGCAGCTTCCGCTGCTGCCCGATCAGGCGGTCGTTGTCGTCGCGCCGACCCAGGATACGCCGTGATGTCATTCACCCAGTCGAAACAGCGCTTTGGTACGCCGCCCGTCAAGCGCGCGTCGAAGTTGACAGTACGGGCGTCGGTACCTACGTTCGCTGCGTTCGTGCCGTAGGCCACGGAGGGCACAGGACCTTGATCCTTCCTTCAATGAAACCCGATATCCCCCGCAATCGCGTAGTTCGTTACGCGGAAGCGCCTTTGCCCACGGCACGTGGTGACGTGCGAGTGTTCGTCTATCAAGAGGTCATCGACGGCAAAGCCAACGAGCTCAAAGAGCACGTGGCCGTGGTCGTCGGCCATCCCGAATCATCTGCGCGGGAGAATAAACCCGTTCTCGTGCGGGCCCACAGTGAATGCCTCACGTCCGAAGTTCTCGGCTCGCTCAAGTGCGATTGCCGAGAGCAGCTCGACGCCGCGCTCGATCGCATGATCGAGGAAGGTGAGGGGGTTCTCTTGTATTTGCGTCAGGAAGGTCGCGGTATCGGACTCGGTAATAAAATACGAGCCTATCGGCTGCAGGCCGACGGTGCGGACACTATCGAGGCGAACCATCAGCTCGGTTTCGAGACCGACCTGCGCACGTACGACTTCGCCGCCGGTATGCTCCACGACATCGGTATCCATCGCGTCCGGCTGCTGACCAATAACCCAGAGAAGGTCCAAGGCCTCGAGGCGTTCGGCATTGAAGTCGAGCGCCGCGAGTCGATTGAGATCGAGGCGAACGAGCATTCCGAGGGTTATCTGCGCACGAAGAAGCGAGAGATGGGGCACTTCCTCGAGCGCTTCATGGCCGACTGACGGAGCGCGAGGGCTGCCCTCCCCACCTCGAGGTTGCGCACGGCGCGCTTCGCGCTGCGCCTTCATTGATCGACGCGTGATGTCCGTGGTCGCTGGCGCAGTGACGTTACGCGGGCCGGAGGGGGATTCGTTTGGAGGGAGCGGTCGAAGACCGCGGCAAGAACTGCTCAAGACGAGTTCTTGGTTTTGCAGCGTTCGCTGGGCGCAGGGGAATGATTCGGTCATCGCGGTGAGTGGATCGCCTGCCGTCGGGCAGCAAGGCGACCGGGGTCGGTAGACATCGGCGTAACCCTCGCGCATGAACACCCCATGAAACGCATTGCGGTTCTCACGAGCGGTGGCGATGCGCCCGGCATGAACGCGGCGATCCGAGCGGTTGTCCGCACGGCGCACTATCACGAGATGGAGGTGTTCGGCGTTCGGTACGGTTACCAGGGGCTGATCGACAACGAGATCGATCCCCTCGCCAACCGCGATGTCGGCGGTATTATCGGCCGCGGGGGGACGATTCTCCGCACGGCTCGGTGCAAGGCTTTTCGGACTACCGAGGGACGCTCTGTGGCGGCCCAAAATCTTGCCGAGCGCGGCATCGAAGGCCTGGTGGTCATCGGCGGTGACGGCTCCTATCGCGGCGCGCAGTGCCTTCACGACGAGCATGGCGTTAAGGTTATCGGGGTACCCGGCACTATCGACAACGACATCGGGGGCACCGATTTCACGATCGGTTTCGACACCGCACTGAATGTCGCCCTCGACGCCATCGACCGGATCCGGGACACCGCGGAATCGCACAACCGCCTGTTCTTCATCGAAGTCATGGGCCGCCATTCCGGCTACATCGCCATGATGAGTGGCCTGGCCGGTGGTGCAGAAGACGTGCTTTGCCCGGAGGAGCCGACCGATATCCCGCGTCTGCTCGAGCACCTGGCGCGTCGCAACCGAACTCGGGGTAAAGCCTCAGCCATCGTCGTCGTCGCCGAGGGCGACGACGCCGGCAATGCGTTTCAGGTCGCCGAGAAGATCAAAGCCGAAGCGCCCGACTACTTCGGGGGCACCCGGGTCGTGGTCATCGGCCATATGCAGCGCGGCGGGGCGCCGACGGCCATCGACCGGATTCGCGCCAGCCGCTTCGGCCTGCACGCCGTAGAAGCGCTTGCGGCCGGCGAAACGGGCAAGATGACCGGCATCCGTAACAACCGGGTCATCCTATGCCCGCTCGAGGACGCCTGGCTTAATCGCACCCAGTTCGATCCCGGGCTCCTGCGCGAAGCGCGCGTCTTGGCTACCTAGCGCAGTCTCTCTAGACGACGGACGCGACCCGGTGAACGGTCGGCCGGCCAGCGGTCTGCACGCGGCGGAGGGCTCGGCGAGCCTGGACCATGCGCATCGTTTCGCGAAGCGCCGTCCACACGGCGTCGAGCCACTCGGAATCCGGCGGTTCGGTGCGCGGCAGGTGCCCCAGCAGCAGGCTCGTCGTCTGCGCCTTCACCGTGCACACCGGCATGAGCCAAACGAAGGCGGACGGGGGAAGCCCGAGCGCTTCGCTGAGCCACAGATTCTCCCCCTGTGGGTCGGACGAACCGCCGTAGGGGCGCGGCTCACGAATCAGCGCGTCCATCACGGGCTGATTGCAGGCCGGCGTTTGTTGACGCGTGAAGTTGGTCGCGCGGTCGACGACGCCCGTCACGCGCCGGCCGTACACCATGCCGTCTTGCACGTCGAAGCGAGCGACCAGATGAAACCGATCGGACCACAGGCGCCACAGGGGCGTTTGCACGTCGTCTTCGACCTCGCAGGTCATCAGGTCGTGGGCGAATTCCGCCAGTTCGTAGCTTTCCTGATCCGGCGCCGGAACGATCGTCGGACCGCGGGTGACAAACGACGGCGGAAAGTGGGGCGGCCCGTCGGACGGGGCTTTCTCGGCGGCGAGCAGCCGCGGCGCGCTGCGAATTCCGAAGAATCGGGCCCGCGCGAAGTCCACGACCAACTCGGGCGCGATGATCGTTCGCACGCGACGATCGGTCACGAAGCCGATCTCATCGACGGCGACAAGGTCGGTGGGGTCGACCATCGCGATCTGAATCTCCCGCGCGTCGATCGAGAGCGGAACCAATCGGTACTTGAGCAGAAGTTCGTGCGGCACCGCTCGGCGGGCCTCCGGGCTGACGTGTCGGATCTCCGTCACGCACGGCAGTCCGAGCTGCCGGCCCAAAAATCGGGCGAGGTCGGCCTCGTTGACGAACCCGAGCTGCACGAGGTTGGAACCTAGGCGTCCGCCGCTTTGGACCTGAAGCTCAAGCGCCTGAGCCAACTCGGCCTCAGTGATCAAGCCCTCGCTAACGAGCAGGGTGCCCAGCTTCGCGCGATGGAGATCCTGCACCGCGCCCCGCAACCTGAATTGCTCTCGTTCGGCTCGCGCGCGTTCGGTCGCTTCGTGCGCTTCTCGCAGCAGCTGCGCGCGCGTCGACTGGTCGAGCCTCATATCCGGCAGCGCCATTTCGATGTTGAGACTCGCGAGGCGCTGCTGGAGATTGACGACCCCGATGTACAGGGTGGTCTCGTTGACGCCCTTGATCCGGCACAGGGCGTTCAGGATGGGCGTGAAGTCCAGCCGGTTATCCCGCACGAGCGCATCGAAATGTCGCTCGACTAGGTCCTGCAGCTTGTTGCGGTCGATTCGCGGACCCGCGTCGGTCGCCGCGATACACTGCACAACCGCGTTCGAAACCCAGTGCCGGGCGTCTTCGACGATCAGCGCCGATAGGTCGCAGGTCTGCAGCTCGAGCCGTTGCTCAGCGTCGTCCGGTGAATTTGGCGCGCGCACAAGGCCTCAAATCGGCCAAACCGAGCGGGGTGGAAGACGAAAGTCAGCGTTCGTATCAGGGCGGTTCGTCGACCGCGACACGGCCTACGCTTTGCCGGGCGCGATGCCCCACCCCAACGACAGGGTACCTGAGGGTTTATCGGCCTCGTCGAGCAGCGCCGCGCCGACCAGCCCGGCCGTGAGCTCCACCCGGTGGCCAACATCGACGGCGTCCAGAATACGCTGGCGGTCCCTGGCCCCCTCGACCACGGCGGCGGCGACCAGATCGGCCAGGGCGCCCGATTCGGTCACGTCGCTGATGCTGGTCATCAGCTCTTTGTTATCCTCACCGCTTTGCGCGATCGCGCGAAGAGCCAGCGCGCGAAGGGATGCGCTCTCCCGCTGCAGATCGCCGGTCTGCTGGTCTTCGAGCAGCCGCGCACACGCCCGCCGGAAGACGTGCTCGGGCGGAAGTTCGTCCGAAAGGTCGACCCGCGCGATGCCCTCGAGCACGAGGTTATACCGACCATCGGGCAGTTTGGCCGCGCGGCGAAGCGCGCCGAGACCCGCCGTCGGAAAGATCGCAGGACGGGCGTGCGCATCGGGCGGCTTTCGCTCGTCGAGCATCGCGATCGCCAAGAGGCGGGGACCCTCGATGCAGTACTCCATCATCGCGCGGTACCGGGGCTCGAAGACGTGGAGGCTGATGAACGTCCGCGGCAACAGCACCGTGCCCGGCAGCGGAAAGACCGGAACGGCCTGCAGTTCGTCGGAGGATGGCGCGTTTTCTTCGGTCATCTTTCGCTCGGGCCCGACGGAAGTACCTTACCGGGGTTGAGGATGCCGTGCGGGTCCAGCGTCGCTTTGAGCGCGCGCTGCACCGACAACACATCCTCCGACTGCTCTAGAGGCAAGAAATCTCGTTTCAACAGACCAATGCCGTGTTCACCAGAAATCGTGCCCCCGAGCCGGATGGTTTCACTTATCACGTCTCGAACCGCGGCGTGCGCTCGCTCGATGCTGGAATCGTCAAACAAGACATTGACGTGGAGGTTTCCATCTCCGGCGTGGCCGTACGCAGCGACGCGAAGTCGCCTGCGGTCACCGATTCGGCTCACAGCCGCCAACATCGCGGGAATTTGGCTTCGAGGTACGACGATGTCTTCCGAGATCTTATGGGGCGCGGTTTCCTTGAGGGTGACCGAAAGTATGCGGCGGGGCGCCCAAATCTTTTCGCGCTGCGCTTCGTCCTGGGCCAGCTGGACGTCGAGTGCGCCTTCTCGAAGACAGATGTCGGCGGCGCGCTCGAGGTCCTCGAACGCGCGCGCCTCGCTCGCACCGTCGGTCTCCAAGATGACGATCGCGCCCGCGTCGGGCGGAAAGCGGCCCGGCGTCTTGGCCCGCACTGCGTCCAGCGCGTGGTGATCGAGGAGTTCAAGCGTTCTCGGCACGATCCCGGCCCCGATCACGGCCGTCAGCGCTCGTGAGGCGCCCACGGCGTCCGCGAAGGCCACGAGTGCCGTATGCACGGCCACCGGCTTCGGGATCAGGCGCAAGGTGACGTTCGTAATGATGCCCAGGGTTCCTTCGGACCCCACCATCAGATCACTCATCGCGTAGCCGGTCGACGATTTGGCCGTCTGCTGGCCGAGGTTCACGATCTTCCCCGTCGGCAGGACAACCTGCATCGACCGTACGTAGTGCTTCGTCGTCCCGTACTTGAGCGCGCGCGGCCCCCCGGCGTTGCAGGCTACGTTGCCCCCGATGGAGCAGATGTCGTAACTGTTCGGATCGGGCGGATAGAAAAGGCCTCGGGCCTCGACGGCCTTCATGATGGTCCCGGTAATTGCGCCGGCGCCGACCGTCACTTGAAGGTCGGTGGGGCTGATTTCCCCAACCTTGTCCATCTGCTCGGTCGACAGAACGATGCCGCCAAAAATGGGCAATGCGCCGCCCGATTTGCCCGTACCCAAGCCCCGGGGCGTGACCGGAACCCGGTGCTCAGTCGCGGCGCCGAGCACCGCCTGCACGTCTTCGGCGCTGCGGGCGCGCACGACGAGATCGGGCCGGTAGGCGCCGGCGCTCGACCAGTCCTCGGCGTAGCGGTCGAGGGCGTCGGGTTCAACGAGGAGCTGAGTTTCGTCGAACCGCTGGGCGAGGGCATGGCGCACCCGAGCGATCTGGTCGGCCGAGGGTCGGTCGTCGTCGGTTCGTGGGCCGCTCACCGGACGAGCGCGTTCGGTGGTGAGGGGGGACGCAGTCATCTCACTTCTTTCGTCGGCGGGCAGAGTGCGCCGCCCTCCGGCAGCTGGACGATCACCATGCCCGGCCGTAACGCGGTGGCACACGCGCGACCCTCGCGGACCGCAGCGTCCGGCGATGAGCGAAATTGAAACGTGCAGCAGCCGTCGCGATTGTTCCAGCAGTAGGCATGCCAGGGCAGGCGAACTTCACCGGATTTGACCGCGAGATACTGAAGGCCTCGCAGGACAGTGTTGTCCTCGGGCATCCATACGGTCCGGTCTTCGATGGCGACCGGGTACAGCCAGGCGTAGGGCCCGAAGAGGTTGAGGTCATCTTCGGAGTGTGGTCCCGAATACGGGATGGGTTCGGCGGTCCCCACGTTCCCACAGTGGGGATCCGTTCCCGTCTCGGCAAGTCGGGTTATTCGACAGCGTCGTCGGCCCAGGTCCGTTCGCGCTCTTCGACCACGTATTGAGTCACCGTCTCCATGGCGCGCTGGTAGAGCGGGAAAATCGCATTGGCCATCGCCCGACTCTTGCGCTTCACCTTGAACTTCGCCTTCTGACCAAGCCGGCCCTGTCCGACGAGCGATTTCAGTTGGGCGTTGACCGCTTTTGCGCCGGCCTGGCCCTCGTGGACCGCGACCTTGGTAATCACGCCGGTCTTGTCCATGGCGATGCCCACTTCGTTACCCGCAAAGCCTTTCGCCTCGAACGGCAAGAAGACCAGATAGCCGGCTTTCTTATCTTTTTTCAGTTTGTCGAGCAGGATGGGATCCTGCGGTACGTACCTCAGGGCGCCCTCTTCGTTATCGAAGTTGAAGAACGTGAACACCGCGGCCTCGATGTCCTTCGGGGCTTGGCCGGTCGTCGCCTTGATGCGTTTCAGACCGTTGGCGTCGATAGAATACACCTTGCTGATGTACCGACTGCTGTCCGGGAAGAACGCGTCGAGCGTCATATGCAGCGAGCGGATGTGGGCGATCGTGTCCCAAATATCGAGAAACGCGATCTTGCCTTTGAACGCATGCTTTTCGGGCTTCTTGAGCCCACGGCCGTGCTGGATCATCGCGAAGAGCTGGTCGTCGCGCACCAGATTCAGCCGGTCCGCTGCGGTCAGCGGTACGGCCGACCGTCCGCCGGCGCCGTCGTCTCCGTGGCAGACCGCGCATTGGGCTGCATAGAGCTTCTTGCCGTTGACCGGGTCGCCGACGAGGACGTTCGCCTCTTCCGCGGCCGCCAGGCCCGGCATGACGCCGATTGCGACCAGCATCGCGCTGGCGATTCGAAACCTACGTGCTTTCATGGGTCTCTCCTTCGCCCTCATCGCGGCAGAATGATCGGGCGCTTGCGGCGAATGGCGCCCGCATCGTCGCCCGAACCCTGCAAGTCGGCCGGCAGAGGCCAGACGTTCACGGGAAGCTTGGTCGTGGCGCGCATATCGACGCCCTTCGCCGTTTTGCCCGTGATGAGAATTTCGTAGAGGCCGTCTTTAGCCGGCGTAAAATGCAGGCCGTAGCGACCGTTGCTCAGCGGCAGCGGATGTGCGCGATAGCGACCGACCAATTCGCCCTGGGGGTCCCGCATTTCGAGCACAAACCGCGCTTCAGCCTCGGGAATGCGGTTGCCGAAGCGTGGGTGGGGGGTCTTCGGAATGGTGGCGACCGCCACGGTCATTTCGACCAGCTGACCCGCGGTCGCAATGCCCGGGTTGAATTCGAGGCTGAACGACAGCCCCCCGGCGTTGATGGTCCAGTTGCGGATCGCCGGGCGGGGCGCCTCCGTCTTCGCGTCCGGATCGCCGGCAAATGGGGGCTGGGCCCCCTGTGCGCGGGCTGCTGTGCCCGCGGCCGTTAGCCCTAGCGCAAGCGCCAAAGCGGTCGGCCATCGCCACCACGTCATTCTGACTCCTCCGTCAATCGCACTGTCCGCGCTCGAGCTCCATGTCGATGCGGGTGTTGAAGACCTCTTCGGTACGGTTGAGGCCGTACGGCCGGCCGTTGATGTACACGCTGGGCGTCGACATCACGCCCAACGTTTGGCCGATGCGGCGGTCCGCGAGGACGGCCTTTCGATGAACATGGGTTTCGAGCGCCTTGGCCAGTTTGTCGGTGTCGAGCCCGACCTCGCCGGCGAACCGCATGATCGACTCGTAGCTAAGCGACATTTGGTTCTGGTACATCAGGCTGGCCAGGGGCCAGAATTTGCCTTGCTGACGGGCTTCCTCGGCGGCTTCCGCCGCGATCAGCGAGACTTCGCCCCCGCTGGTGAGCGGGAAGTAGTAGTACACCAACCGCACGTCGTCGCGCTTGTCGAACACCCGCTCGAGGACCGCGAAGGTCGAGGCGCAGTGGGGGCACCGAAAGTCCGCGAACTCGGCGATGGTCACTGGCCCGGTGCCGCGGACCGGCTGCCCCGTTGCGTTCAGCTCGAAGGGCTTTTTGTTGTAGCCCTCTGAAAATCCTTCGAGGAGTTGGCTCTCCACGTCTTCGGTAGACGCGCCGTTTTGGAATTGATTCACCACGAAATCAGCGACCCGCTGGGAGGCCTTCGGGCACGTGCACTGGTCGAGGTCGGACAGGCACGACGCGACCGACCGCGCGCAGCCGCAATAGGCGAATGTCTCGTTGAGGATACGCACCACGTCGGCGCGGGCCGCGGGGGGCACCAAAGCCATATCGAGGCTCTCGATCTCGGTCACGGGGGGCGCCTGGACCATCGGCTCGGGATCCGGCGTCGCCGACGGGACCGTTTCGCGGGGTGGGGGACCATCCCCGCCTTTGCAGGTGGCGCCAGAGGCGGCCACACCCAGCAAGGCAGCGAGTAAAGCAGCTCGGTGGGACATGAGTACGCCCTGCCTAGCCATGCCACGTGTCCGCGGTCAACGTCCGCGCGAGGACGCCCAACGACCTGACATGAACCGTCGAGCGGGCCGCGGGTCGCATTTGCGGTCCGCCGCACTCTAATATCGTTGGGTGGCGAAGGACGAGCAACCGGACGTGCTCCCGATAGAGCGGGATACGACCGCTGTACACGTGTTTTCGGCCCTGCCGGAAGCCAGCGACCCCCACGCCGCAGCGATGATCTGCATCAGCGGCCGGTCCATCGGTCAGATTTTTGTGTTGACGAAAGAGGAAACCACCCTCGGGCGAGCCCCCGAGTGCGACATCTTTTTAGACGATGAGGGCGTATCGCGTCATCACGCCAAGATCGTCGCCCAAGACAACGCGCGCGTGTTGATGGATCTCGGCTCGACCAACGGGACGTTCATCGACAACGAACGGATAGAAGTCGCGACCCTGCGCGACGGGCTTTTAGTCCAGCTCGGCACGGCCACCATTTTACAGTTTCGCTATCAGGACCAAAAGGAAGTCGAGTTCGACGCGCTCGTACAGAGCTTTCGAAGTCACGATCCGCTCACCGAGGCCCTCGATCATCAAAGTTTCGGGGCGGAGCTCGACAAGGAGGTCGGCTTTGCCGTCCGCCACAAGCAGCCCCTGGCCCTGGTGATTTTCGACCTCGATCACTTCACCCGGCTCAATGAGACGTACGGCCAGCAGGCCGGCGACGTGGTGTTGCAGGCCGTCGCCCGCCGGATCGGCGAGATTCTCCGCAAAGAGGATGTCTTCGGCCGCTTCAACAATGGCTTCGCGATTTTGCTGCGCGGGACTCGACTGGAGCACGCGTTCGTCGTGGCCGAACGCATTCGGCGGGTTGTTGAGGCCCTCGAAGTCAATCATGTCGGCCGTCCGATTCCGTGCACGGCCTCGGTCGGCGTCGCGAGCCTCGGCGGCCGCATTCTGCGGGCGCCCGACCTGCTCGAGGCCGCGACCGAACGCCTGCACCAGGCCAAGCGCAACGGCCGCAACCGCACCGAAGCGCCGCTGTTTGACTGACGCAACCCGGTTTGCCTGAATCGGCCGCAGCCGTGGATAAAGCGATCCTTACTTGCGCCGTGAACGGCGTTCTGACCGACCCTCGCCGCCATCCGGTGCCCGTCTCGGTGGCCGAAATGGCTGCCTCGGCCAAAGAGGCGTTCGACGCCGGGGCGTCGGTGATGCACGTGCATTTTCGGCAGCAGGACGAGGGGCTGGGCCATCTGCCGTCCTGGGCGCCGGACGTCGCCGTGGCCGTCTGCGAGGCCATCCGCGAGGCCTGCCCCGGGGTGATCATCAATCAGACGACGGGGGTCGTCGGGCCCGACGTGTCGGGCCCGGTCGCGTGCATGCGGGCACTGAAGCCCGAGATCGCGGCGTGCAATGCCGGCAGCCTGAACTACCTCAAGCTGAAGCGCGACGGCTCGTGGGCGTGGCCACCGATGCTGTTCGACAACCCGGTCGAGAAGGTGAAGCAGATGCTCGATGCGATGAACGAGGTGGGCGCGGTCCCCGAATTCGAGTGCTTCGACGTCGGCATCGTTCGGTCGGTGGGTCTCTATCTGAAGAACGGGATGGCCCCGCAGGCGCAGTACAACTTCGTCATGGGCGTCGCGTCGGGGATGCCCGTGGACGCAGACCTGCTCGCGTGGCTGCTGCCCCACCGCGCCGAAGGTGCGCTCTGGCAAGCGACGCTGATCGGCCGCGGCGAAATTTGGGATGTGCACCAAAAGGCCGCCGAGCTCGGCGGGATGCTGCGAACGGGGGTCGAGGACACGTTCTATTTGCCGAACGGCGACAAGACGACCGGCAATGGCCAGCTCATTGAGGCGCTCGCCGCGTGCGCGACTCGCGCGGGTCGGTCGGTGGCGTCGCCGGCTGAGGCGCGGGCCATGATGGGCATGGCCAACTAGTCGCCGGACTAACGTGCGTACCGGTGGTGCAGACTCACTGGCTTTCGTGACCACACCCAGTCGCCGGTGCCGTCGATCGGCCGCACGGTGGCGCTGGGGATCGGGTGCATCCGGCGCACGTGCTCGAGAGTCACCAGGACGGCGAGGATAAGGGCCACCGCGGAAAACCACACAAGTAAGCGGGGCGTGCTGGTCGACATGTCGTCCACGGGAAGTCTCCTGCCTCGTATGTTCCAAGCGACGTGCCAAACCTGTAGCGAACGTTTTGCCCCGAAATAAGTGCGGTGAAGGCCTTCGCTTGCAGGTCTACCCCTGCGCCGTTTGCAGTCTGTACGCTGCAGGGGGCCGCAACCCTGGTACCGTCCATCGCGATGGACCGTTCGTGGCTCAAGGCCGCCCACGACCGCGTTTTTGCCCAGTGGATCTATCGCGTGCAGCGCGGGCCGATGGCGGGCTACCTGCGGCGAGGACGGATGCCGTGGTTTCAGCCGACCCCGAGCGCTCAGCTGGAGGCCGAAACGCAGTTTTTGGCTGGTCTCGGTCTAAACGGGGCCACGGTTTACGACGTCGGCAGCAACATCGGTTCTCACGCGCTGCTGTTTCGTCGGCTGGTGGGTCCGGCGGGGGCCGTGCATGCCTTCGAGCCCGACCCGATCTACCGACGCGCGCTGCTCGATCTGGTGGTGCTCAATCGGCTCGGCAACGTCGAGGTGCACGGCTGGGCGCTCGGGGCCGGACCGGGCACTGCCGAGCTCGTGATTCCAGACCCGCGTCGCGTCCGGGCGTCCGCGACGCTTCAGCCGGAGTTGATAGAAATCTTCGGTGACGCGGAAGTGCGGCGGGCGACCGTTCGTGTCGGACGGCTCGATGATGTCATCGACGCGTTCGGCCTGCCGAAGCCCGACTTGATCAAAGTCGACGTCGAAGGCTTTGAGTGCGAGGTCGTCGAGGGCGCGGCGAATACGCTGAAGAGCGCGCGGCCACAGCTGTTCATCGAGGTCCACGGGGCCACGCCCGATGCCCAGCGCGAGCGGGGCCGCCGGCTGCTGCAACAGCTCGAGGCGCTCGGCTATCGGCGATTTCGCCATGTTGAGCGTGAGGTGGATCTCACTGTGGACACGCCGCCCGCCGGCGGTCATGTGTGGGCTCGGGCTGGGGCGTAGCTAAGCTCGAGCCGGCGTAGGCTCGGTCGTAGCGGTTACGCGGGCGTTGCGCCTATTCTGCCTGGGTGATCACGGTTCGGACGGAGCACGGCGAGGAGACGATGATCCTCGACGAGTTCGAGCGCCGGGCCAAAGAAGGGCTCATCGCGCCCGACACGCCGGTGAACTTTGCGCTGTTGACCGGTGACCGATGGGTTGAGGCGAACAAGCTCGACCTGTTCAACGAGAACTACAAGCCGTCGCTCATCAACTTCAAGCGGTCGTTCTCGCTGAGCCGATTCCCGGCCATGACGCTTTTGCTCTGCGCGCTGCAAGTCGCGTTGTACGTCTCCGTGGGCGGCACGCAACGCGTCTTGCCGCTCGATGTGCTCGTCGCGGCCGGTGCCAAGATGTACGCGAGCATCTTCGAAATCGGTGAAACGTGGCGGCTACTGACCGCCAACGTCCTTCACCGCGACGTCCTGCATCTTTCGTTCAACATGCTGTTTCTTTTCAACGTCGGCGGCGCCATCGAGAATGCGTACCGGTGGACGGACTATCTGCTCATCCTGGTCTCCGCTGCGCTGGGTACGACCTTGGTGTCGGTGGTCATGTCCGACAGCGCGTCCGTCGGCGCCTCGGGCATGGTGCTCGGCATGTTCGGCGCGGCGCTGGTTTTCGGTTATAAGTACGGGGACGATATCGAGGCGAGGTATCGGCGGTTTTTCGGCGGGGCGGTCCTTCCGTTTGTTCTCCTGATTCTCTGCCTGGGCTTTGTGAGCGAAAACACCGACAACTGGGGGCACCTGGGGGGCTTCGCAGGCGGGCTAGTCGCCGCCGTGCCGCTCGTTCCGCGGCTGTTGATCGAGCCGGGGGTTCGGCAGTGGCGGTCGCTTGGCGTCGCCACTTTGCTCGTCGTCTCCGTGTTCGGGGCCGGCCCGCTATTGCGGCAGGTCGGTGTGCCACTCCGCACGGTCACCGATACGCAAGTCGGGCTGCAGATCGCAGTGCCGGCGCGTTGGCGGCCGGGCTTGGCCAACCATTTAGGCTATGCTTCCTGGAGCAACCCCCTTGGGGTCCGGATCGCGGCCACGCACCGACGGTCGACGGAGGGACCGGTGTTGCTGGCCGCGCTGCGGCGCCAGTTCACCGACGAAGTTCTGCAGGCCCACGAGCGAGAGGGCGACATCGCCGACGTTCGGGTGGTTCGCGAGCGCCCGATGCTTATCGACGGGGGGCGGGCCATCGTGGTGGATATCGCCCTCGAGTCGCGCGGTGGTCCACAGATGACGCGGAACTTGCTCATCGAACGCGGCTACTACGCGTACACCGTGGTGATGAGTGCGCCCGTCGCATGGTTCGATGCCTACGAGCCGATCTTCGACCGACTGGCGAACGCGATCACGCTGGTGGACACCGATGCGCTTATTCAAAGCCGCAAGGTGGTCGATACCTTTGCGGGCATGTCGAGTGCGCACGTCGAGTACGCGGACCAGCTCGCGCTGCTCGGCCGGGTTGAGCAGGCGAGACAGCGCTATGCCATGGCGCTCGATACCCTGCCGGAGCTCGCCGACGCGCACTTCGGTTGGGCTCGCCTCGCCCTGGACTATCACCTTTCGGTCGAGGAAGCTGCGGCGCGCGTCGACCGCCTTCACCGTCGCTATCCCGAACAAACAGCGTACGCGGCGCTGCTTGCGGATCTTCGACAGCGCTTAGGGCAGATGGACGAGGCCTGCGTGGTTCTTCAAGAGACCCTAGACCGAACGTCGGCGAGTGCCGACGACCTGAGGGCGCGCATTCGAACCCTTCGGTGTCGATCTGAGGGCTGGCTCGGCCGGTGATTTCGAACCGATGAACGTGAGGTCAATAGGGTACGGGGGCTTGGTCAGACTGCGGGCTCTGCTGTCGCCGCTCGCACTGTTCGGGCTGGTCGTGCTCGGTCTACACGCCGGCAGCGACCGGCTCGATGACCTCGCGTATGTGGTCTTAAACACGATTGACCGATTCTTCGATGGGCTGCTGGGGGGCCTTGTGCAAGCCGTGCTGCCGTCCATGGGCGCGAGCGCGAAGACCGTGGGGCAGTGGACGTATGCACTCGCGAGCCTGATCGATCTCGAAGAAAAACGCTGGGCGGCCCGGGTCGTTGCGCTCGCCTTCGAGCTCACCGCGGATTGGCTGTTGATCTGGCCCGTTCTTCGACATCGCGGCGATCGGACCCCGTGGCGTCAGGCTTGGCCTTCGCCGCGCCGCATTCGAAACATCGGGGCTGTCTTTGCGCCGGTGGCGGTGGCCCTTGCGGGGACTGCAGGGGCAGTGGTCGTGGCGCAGCAGGCGCAGCTGCAGCTGTTTTGGTTCCTCCGGTTCGTGGGGCGCCCATGGTCGGGGCGGCTGGCAGGGATGGGCGCGCTGCTGATCCTCGGCTTCGTGCTGTGGCGGTTAACCTTGCCGGCCATTCGCGCCGCGCTCGCGTACGGCCGCATTCACGCCGACGACGTGCCGTGGCGGCGGGGCTGGCTGTTGGCCGGGCCCTTGTTCATCGCGGCGCTCGCGATGGCGCCGGTGCCGCTGTGGCGAACCTTACGGGGACTCGGGCCATGGTGAAGCGCGACGACGATAGTCCGAAGAAGGGCGCGCGAGGTCTGCTGGGGCCCGAGACGATGCATACGTTGAGCCGGGAACGCGAGCGCTTCGAGAAGCTCTTGGCCGAAATGCGCGCGCTGCAGACCGGTGGACATGCGCCCGCTGGCCATTTTGACACGCCGCCGCCCGCGCGGCCTTCGCCGTCGTGGCTGGTCGGCCTCGACGTGCTCGTTCGCCTGATCGTGATCTACGCGCTCGTAGTCGGCACGCCGCTGGGGGCGATCATCCAGCGGGGCTGGGTCTGGATGACCGACAGCTCGGCCGACGTGCGGCCCCTGCTGAGCTACTTCTCCCAACCGTCGCTGACCAAGAGCCGACTGCGACCGCTGCAAACGGCGCTGAAGCGGGGCCGCATCGTTCGGCGTCGCAAGACTGACCGCACGCAAGACCCCTTGCCGGCGGCGGTCGCGTTCCTGTTCTCCGAACACGAAGACGAAGACGCCCAGGCCTTGGACGTGCGGCTTCCCAAGGTCGCGCAGCAGGCGCTGCGATCAGTCGCGGTGCTGTGGCCGGGCGACGCGGCCACGCCACGCCAACGCGAAGACGCGCTGCGGCTGGGGTTGAAGCGACTGCGGCAGCAGCTGGGGGCCGACGAGGCGGCGGTGGCGGCCCTTGCCGTGGAGCCCGAAAGCCTGGCGTTTGCGCTGCAGCGGGCCCGGGTCAGCGGGGCGGAGCATCCGGGCCGATTCGAAGTGTTTGAGCGCTACCTGACCCACGAGGAGCGACGGCCAGCCGCGTCGCTGGTGCACGGCGCGTTCGCGCTCGCCGGTGCGTTCTCCATGACGCCGCCTATCGAAGGGAAACTGCGGGTCACCTCGCCGTTCGGCTACCGCCATCACCCGGTGCTGCGGCGCCGTCGCCTTCACAAGGGCATCGATTTTGGGGTGCCGATCGGCACGCCGGTGCTGGCCGCGCAGGCGGGCGAGGTCGCCTTTGTCGGCGCCGACGGCGTCAACGGGCGATTCATTCGGCTCGACCACGGGCACGGGTTGACCACGACGTACTGCCATCTCGATTCGACTTCGGTCGAAGACGGCGAGGACGTGGCGCGCGGGAAGGTTATTGCGAAGTCGGGCAACAGCGGCCGATCGACGGGACCTCACCTGCATTTTCAGGTCGAATTTGGCGGCACTGCCGTCGATCCTGCACTTTTCCGATAAAAGCGACCGACGCCGCTCCTTAGCGACGGGTCGGGCGCGGGTCCCTTTCCCGGGTGAGCCGGCTGTGCGACGGTATCCCACGACAGGTCATGAAGTGGCGAGTCATGAGAGGGCGGCGTACGCGATGGGCGGCCGTCGGCGCGGCTTTCGCTGTGCTGCTCGGGGGCCTGGCGTGTTCCCGGCCGAGCGCGCCGTCGAAGACTGCGCGACCGAATTCGCAATTGGATGTCGAGGCGTCGACGCTCGTTTGGAGCTATTTCGGCTGCCGTGAGGTTTTCGAAGGGCCGATCTGTGAGGTTCCGAGCCAAGGGACAGTCACGATTTGGGCGCGTTCGACGACCGGTACCTTGGTTGAGCCCAAGCTTTCGGGGATGACCATGACGTCGAGTCGGACGGTCGACGGCGGGCGTCAGTGGCGCTTTTCGCCGACCGCGGACCGTGGCGAAGTCACGCTGACCGAAGTCGTCGGTGGGGCCCGTCGGGTCGAGTCGTTAAGCATTCGGCGGTTCGATCGACCGGCGTGTCCGCTCGAGATGCCCGACTTCGCGAGTCTGTCGGACAAGGCGCTCGATGCTTTCGAAGCGCAAGTCAGAGAACAGCCGTCCGATGTTCGGCCCGATTGCTGGCGCCGGGCCATTTCCCAGGCCCGGCCGGTTCAGCGCATCACAACTCGAAACCTGCGATGGACGAAGTGGGCGCATCAAAGCTTCCGGCAGGCGGGACGGATTCGCTCGGCGGTGAATGTGGTCGCGACCCGGGCCTTTATCCTGTTTGAAGGCAATCGCGCCGATGAAAGCCAGACGGTGATCGCGCCGCTCGCGTCAACGTCGTCCATCACTGCGGGGCTGCGACTTCCGCTGCTGACGACGTACGCGTTTGCAAGTCACGACCTCGCCGAGTTTGCTGCCGCGCGGCGAGCCCTGCAATTTGTCATGACTTGGGCTGAGCGTCTCGATGCGCCGTCGCAGTGGCAGTGGGCCGGTCGGGCCCTGCTCATTGTGCTCGAGCATCTGGGCGACGGTCACGGGGCCGAACGGCTCGCGGCGAAGCTCGCGTTGCGGGTGCCCAACGAGTTGCAAGGCTGCTTGGTTAACGGTGCTTTCGGCGCGATATTGTGGTGGTCGCTGGCGGCCCGAACGCGACCCTTTCGCCCTCTCGACGAACCCATCGCGGCCTCGCTGCCCCATGTCGACCTGGCCGAGGTTCGACGCCGGATTCTCTCGAACCTCGATGATTGCAAGATTCTTCGGGTCGATGCCCTGACGAATCTCGCACTCGAGTCGATCCTGCTGGGTCGTCCCCAGGAGGCCGACGCCTACTTGAGGCGCGCCGAAGCCGACATCGAGACGGGACCGGCCGCGCTGCGCAGCCAACCGTGGTTGGCGGACGCACGCATCGAGTGGGCGCTGGCCGAGGATCGGCCCGCGAAGGCCCTTGCGCGGACCACCGCGCTGGCCCAACGGGACGACCTGTCTCCGATGCTCGCGTGGACGCTCGCCACAAAGCGGGCGGAGGCGCATCGACGCATGGGCAAGGTCGGTCGGGCGATCGCCGCGTGGGAGGAAGCGGTCCTGCTCGTCAATGAATGGCCGGGCGTTGTCGAACTCGACCGTTCGTTTGGTGGTTTAGCATCCAGCATTCATGAGGCCGCGCAGCGGCATGTGGACTTCCTCAATCAGCAGAACCGCGTCGCGGAAGGACTGCAGACGTTTCGATGGGCGCGGGCCCGCGCGCTGCGGGCGGCGCGGCGTAACGATCGCTTGGAGGCTTTGCCGCTCGATCGCCAACGGCAGTGGCGGTCGCTGGTCTCTGGCTATCAGCGGTTGCGGGCGGAGATCGATGCGCTTCCCGAACCCGATTCGATGCGGGAAGTACGGATGCGGGAGCGCGCGGTGGCTCGTCTCAGTGACCAAGCGCGGGTTAAGTTGCAGCAGGCTCGCGCCCTATTGTGGTCGAACTACGTTGAAGCGAAGCCCCGCGGACCGGAAAACGGTGAGCTGTTCTTGGCTGTTTACCCGGGTCGCAACGCCTGGCAGCTAAGCCTCGCGGACGTCGACGGTGCGCGTTCTTCGACCCTCGTCTCCCTTCGGGCCCAGCGGGACGCCCTTCGGACCCAGCTGGTCGCTGCGTTCGCGCGCTACGATGATGTCATCGCGCGGTCAGATCGCATTCGCGTGATGGCGGTCGGCGACGGCGACCGAATCGATATTCATAAGGTTTCTTGGCGCGGCCGGCCGCTGTTTCACGCGAAGCCCGTTGTGTATGGGCTCGACCTTCAGCGTCATCGCCGTCCGGGGCCCAAAAAGCCGAGTCGGGCACTGCTGGTCGCCGATCCGCAAACGCCCCAGGCGGGCGGCGCCCTCCCGCTGGCGCGCGTCGAAGCGGCGACCTCGCAAGATTGGCTGCAGGCGCAGGGCTGGCGTACCACGTTGTTGTCGGGGCCCGCGGCTACTCGAGCCGCGACGGTGAAGGCCCTCGAAGATGTCGACCTATTTCACTTTGCAGGGCATGCGCGCGCGGATGGCACGCGCCTCGGACCCGTCCTGCACTTGGCGCGCGGTCAGCACCTGGCCGTGTCCGACGTCCTCGCGCTGACCGCGGGGCCGCGCATCGTCATCTTGTCGGCCTGCGAGAGCGGCCGCGACGCCGCCCGGGGCGTCCCGGGCCCTGACCTGGGCGTGGCGCAGGCTTTTCTGTTGTCCGGGACGTCGATGGTGGTGGCGACGACTCGACCGGTCACCGATGGGCTCGGGGCGAAGGTTGGCCACGCCCTTCATCGGTCTTCTGCGTACACGCCGGCCGAGGCCGCGCGGGTCCTCGGGCAACTCGACGCGACCATCGAAGAGGATGTGTCGGCATTTCGCGTCTTCGTCCCTTAGTCCGCCATGAATTTTAAGCAAACCGTCTTTTTGCTGCTTAATCCGGGCGGGGGCGATCGAAAGATCGAGTAGGTCTCTACATGTATATATGTCGAAAGCTAGCGTTTCTCACGGCCTTATTGGCGATGGCGGGGACTCTGTTCAGTCGACCGGCGCCGGCCGAGGCTTGCGGAGTCGGACCGGTGCCGACGGATCCGTTTGAGCGCATGCTCGAGTTTACCGGCAGCTCGACTGTCAACTGTGACCAGCTCGGACTCAATCCACCGGCCTTCTTCGTGCCGACGCGCGGGGATTGGTATCAAGTCCAGCGCGACTATCTATTCCAAGGCAATCGCACGGGGCGGCTGGGTTCGTACTGTGTACTTACGCTGACCATGGGCGAGGAGTGGCCGTCGGTCGCCGAGTTGATCGACGCTGGGGTTGTCGAGGAGCCCGATCCGTTGCTGATCGTCGATGGCGTCGAGGGCCCGCCTGGCTACTCGGTGTACTCGTCGCGCATCGTGCCTGATTACTTGGCCCTGTTGGCCCCGACCCCCGAGTACGGGGGCATGTCCAATGCCTATTGGCCCTATCATTACAGGCGCTTCATGACGAGCATCGGCGCTTTTGAAGCGTCAACTCTCGTTTCGGCTTTGCCCCCGCCCCAGCGTCCTCCTCGGCTGGCGATTCTGGACAGCGCGCCGACGTCATCGACCCCGGGCTGGACGTTGACTGCCGACCACCGAGATCATGGTGTCGCGCTCGCGCGGATGGCCGAGGAAATGCTCTGCGAACAGGGCGACAGCCTGGGCCCTTGCTTGGCGAGCGTTGTATCCGTGCAGGCGTTGGGCCGCAATCCCGCGTATCCTTCGGCCGGGTCGCTCGGCGACTTGGCCATGGCCATCAAACAGGCGATCGAAGACGCTCCCTCGCCCGATCGCCTGACGATCACCTTGCCCCTGGGTTGGGTTCATCCGGCGCTCGGTGGCCACTTGGGGGACATCTTTGACGCGGTTCCAGCGGGTTCGGTGCCGGAAACCGTAGGCGCCGGCGCGCTGCACGAGGTCTTCGAATATGCGGCCTGCGTCGGGACGCTGATCATTGGGTCAACGGGAAATCGAGTTGGGCTGCATGACCGCTGCTATGAGGAAGAGGCGATTCGGCCCGCGCATTGGGCTTCGCATACGATCACCGCGGCCGAGTGCGCGTCGCAGTTCAATGTTACGGCGGGCTATGGGGGGGCGCGACCTCTGGTGATGACCGTCGGCGCCACGAACGACCATAACCAGCGGCTTGGCGTGCACCGTCAACTCTCCTTTCCCGACGTATACGCCAACGGGATGGCGGCCGTCGCACCTATAAAGACGTTGGGCAATCAGCCGACGGCGCAGCTCTACGGCACGTCGGCGTCGTCGATCGTCGCCAGCGCACTGTCCGTCATTCTGCAGCACCGAAATGGGTCGACGAAGGCGATCATGATGCGGGAGCTCCTCGCCCCCACGGGCGGCCCGATCTCGTTGTATGACTACGTTCGACGCCACTTCGAAGACTATGCGGCTGTGGTGTCCCCGCCGGCGCGGCTCGCGCCGCATCCGACGAAGCTTGGCCTTCAGCCCGACGATTCGGCCCAAATACCGAATTCGGGCAACGTGCAGCCATGTACGCTCCCCAGTGGAGAGCATATCGAAATTCTCGGCGGCAGTGCCAACGATTGCCTGCTGTTGTCGCGCTCCAGCGCGGACGAAGCGCCGTTTACGCATCAAACGCCGCTATCCAGCGGCGGCGGGCCCTGCCCATCGTGCACGGTGAGTATGAACAGTCTCAGTGCCGTGACGGCGAACGTTATGGCCCCTAGCCAGGCGACCAACTTCGAGATGCACTTCGTTGAGCTGAATACGGCGGGAAGCATCCACTTGTACGCGCTCCCATCGCCGATGATGCTTGTCCCGGGGACAACCTACCAGATTCCGCTCAACTTACCGCCGGGCGTGACGTTCAATCCGGCGACAACAACGGCGCGCATCATCGGCAACAACGATACGGACGCCACCCTCTTGGGGTTCGAGATTTACGTGAACAGTACAACGGTTCCTGCGCTCACGCCGTAACCGTTCTCCCACCCGAATGCACGTTCGCCTGAGGAGCCATGTCGACTGAAGAATCGGTCGGCGGTGACATTCACGCCGAGCACGCGCTGTTAACGCGCGCGCTCGGGCGTGATCGGCGGGCCGTGCATGCGTTGGTTCGGTATCTCGAACCGCGCCTACTCCTGCGCGCGAACGCGCTGCTGTCGTACGACCGGACAACGGGTTCGAGGGAGGACGCGATGGACCTCGTGCAGTCGGCGTGGCGGGAATTGATCCGCGACGATTGGCGCGTACTGCGACAGTGGGACCCGAACCGGAGTGTGCGCCTCGTGACCTATGTGGGGGTCGTGGCGAGCAACAAGATGATCACGGAGCTTCGCCGGCGCACGCGGACGGATAAGTCGGAGGACATTATGCCGCCCGAGGCGTTGAGTCAGCTGGCAGACCTGACCGATGCGCTCACGCAGCGCATCAGTGACCGTCAATATCTCGAGGTTTTGCTCACGGAGCTGCGGGCTTCGTTGACCGGGAAGGGGGGGCGCGCGTTCGAGGTTCTTTACCTTGAGGACCTTTCGGTCGAGGAAGCCATGGCCCGCACGAACCTGACCCGCGCCTCGCTGTACAGCTACCGACGCCGGATCAAGCAGCTGGTGCAGGTCATTGCGGAACAGCTCGAACGACCCCGTAAAGCGGCCAAAGAGCGAGTCGAATCATGAGCACCGACGGATCGAAGCCGTCGCCGCATGGCTGGCTCGCGCCGTCGGATCCTCGACTCGAGGATTGGGCCTTGGATGCGCTGTCGGCCGCCGACCGGGAAGACCTCCTTCGCGCGGCGGAGGCCGATCCGTCGCTCGCTGCGCAGCTCGAGCGGCTCCGTCCGCTAGCAGAGCCAGTCCGCGGGCAGATGGTCGACGATGCCCTCGCGGAACTATCGGCGCCCGTCCCGGCGCCGGAGCCACTGCCGACCCCGGAAGTGCGGCGGCGTCTGGCGCCTCGTTGGGTCTACGCCATGGCCGCGGCGGCCGCGATCGCTTCGCTGATTTTTGTGGTCCGATTGGGCCGCGAGCAGGTCGGTGCCCCGGTGGTCGTTCTCGATGGACCGGCTGCCGAAAGGGTCTTTGCCGCGGGCGACGTGGTTTCGATCGCGGTGCCGTCGGCGGCGGACGAGGGGGCGGCCCATCCGCAGCTCTTCGTGCGCGCGGGGACGGTAGTCCGACCGGTCGCCGTCGAGTGGGCGGTCGATGCCGATCGATTAACGGCGCGGGCGCCCGCGCACCACTTCAGTGGTGGTCACTTTGGTGACGTTGAGCTGTTGGTCGTGGCGGCGGGCACGCGACCGGATGCGATTCCCGAAGACGCAACGAAGCTCCCGTTTCGGGTCGCCATGCCGCAGTACGGTCTTCAAGGGGCCGTGGCCATGCGAAGCGCGTTACGGGGCCGCGAAGGCCTCGTCGGTGCGGCGGAGCTTCGCGTTCCGGCCGACGCGCGTGCGCTTCGGCTAACGCTTCGCCCCGAAGTCAAAGTTCGTTCCGGGGGTACGGTCTGCGTATTTCGCGACGATGCAGGGACGTTGCGGGGCCTCGATCCGACGTGCCGTCCGTTCGAAGGCGGCGTCCTACGGACGAACATCGACGTGACGTGGTTGGTCGAAGATTCATCAGCCGCCGCGGACGCCGCGCTCGTTTTGGCAATCGCACCTCAGTCTGCGTCGGCCGAGCAGGCGAGGGCGGTGATTCGCCAGCCGGAGCCTCACCCCATGTGGCAAGTCATCCGGGCGCGTCTTACCCGCGCCTCTTCTTCCGCATCTCCGTAACGAAGTCGCCTGTCCTTTGCTCAATATCCGTTCGTTCACGCGAACAGTCTGTTGGGAGAAGCGCGTGACGGACCCAACACAGGCTCCGGGAAATGCGTCTGCACAGCGAGCGTGGCTTCGTTCGCTCGACGACGCCATACGAGAGCGAATGGTGGAGGAAGCCATTGGCGCGCTGAGTAATCCTCCGCGTGGGGTCCGGCCAAGGTGGGGCCGCGGCCGGCGTGGCCTCATCTTCGGGGTAGCCGTCGCGCTGATCATCGCTGGCGTCGGATATGGGCGCAGCCAACATCCGACGTCGGGCCGCGCGCAGTCGAATGAGATTCAGAACGCCGTGGCCTCCCTGTCGCTCACCTTCAGTTCGAGCGCCGGCCAGCCAGCGACGATCGAACTTTCGCCCTCGACGAGCACGCTTCAGCTCCGACTAGAGTCGGCAGCGCATGGTGCCGCTCGCGTGTCGGTGTGCTCGTTTTTCGAGCGGGTCGACAAATTGATGGCGGCCGACGGCCGCTGCCGGACGCTCGACGGCCCGGATCTGCAGCTGGCGATCGCCGTAGGGCATGCGCGCACGCAGCGAGAAACGTTGGTCGTGGTTGTCGGACCATCCTGGTCATCGGTCTCGTCAAGCCGATCGGCTGTGCTGTCGAGGCCCGCACGGGGCTCATCGTCGTCGCCGGCGATCAACCTGCAGGACGCCATCCGAGTCGCGCAAACGCCCGCGGCGTTTCCTGATTGGCAGGTGATGCGGATTCGCGTTGTCCGGCCATAGGTCACGCCGCGTGGGCGCGATGTGCACGCCACGCACGCCTGTGAACGCTCAACGGTTCGGCGAGATGGACACCGCTCTCTTGAATTCTGCGAACGCTCAACGGGTTGGCGAGGTGGAGACGGCCATCTTGAATTCGCCGGCCGGGCAGAGGACATCGAGAATCACCGGCAGTGGGGTTTGCGCATTGTTGAGCACCCGGCCCCGGCGGGTGACCCAGTCGCCCGCAACAACCGTGGCGGGCACTACCGAACATAGCAGCGTCGCGTCGCCGGCCCGCAGCACCGAAACCCCGCTCGCCATGTTGACCCGAGTGAGAACGCGAGACGTGTACTCGATATCGAGGCGACCACCTGGGGGGATGGTGACCTCGTACGCGTGACGCTGGTCTTCGCAGAAGTTTCCGGACACGCCGCAAAGGAGGTTGCAAACGGGGTCGCCGGGGACAGGTGTTGCATTTTGCGGCTCGACGGCGCCAGTGTTGTAAGTTCCGTTCAGAGTCTCGATTTCGATGGGGCCCTCGACGTCGAGAACGCCGCCCTGCTCGATCACGAACTCCGACGGGTTGGCGCACATCAAGCGCTTACCGCGCCCGATGTCCACGCGCAGAAGGTTCGACGTGGGCGGAGGGATGAATAGGTTGCCGCTGTCGGGCAGGACTTCGTCTCGGAAATTCCTAAACGTCGTCCGGACGCTCGTATTGCGGGCGCTGTAGTTTAGGCGGGCCACCGCACGCTGATTGGCCGCCAGGTTCGGGATGTCGAAGCGCAGCTCGCCGGCGGATAGCGCGGTGGCGGTGCGGACGAGGGTCGCCGTCTCGACAGCAACGCCGCAGGCGTCGAAGTCGACGGGGAAGACGTCGCATGCCGGCGGGGGCACCGAGTTGGGTTGGCACTGGACGATCGGACCGCACGTGCCATCGACACACGCCTGCGTGTTGTTGCAGACGCGCCCGCACCCGCCGCAGTTGAAGATGTCGTTCAAGACGTCCACGCAGCCCGCTCCGGGGCACAGCGCCGTACCCTCTGGGCACTCGCACATGCCATCGCTGCAGACTTCGTTGGCCTGCTGGCAGCCCATGCCGCATTGGCCACAGTCGGACACGGCGGTCGACGTATCGACACAGCCGCCCGCGCAAGCCGTCAACGGGGCGGTGCAGGTGCAAGTGCCTTCCATGCAGGTCTCATTGCGGGCACAGACTTGCCCGCAGTCTCCGCAGTGGTCGGCGTCCGCGAGGACGTTCACGCAGGTGCCGTCGCATGCCGTGAGGCCTGCGGCGCACTGCGTGACGCATTGTCCGCTCGTGCAGATGAGGCCGGTTTCGCAGGCCTGACCACAGTCGCCGCAATGGCGCGCGTCGGTGAGCGGATCGACGCAGTCGCTGCTGCACAAGGTCTGGCCGGCGGGGCACGTCTGCGTGCAGGCCCCCATGACGCATCGTTCGCCCGTGGCGCATGCGTTGTCGCAGGCGCCGCAGTTGAGCGGATCACGGTCCGTGGTCACGCACCGCGAGCCGCAGAGTTCGGATTGGGAATCACAGTTGAGCCCCGTTTCTTCGGGGCAGCCCAGCAGAAAGCTGCTCAGAAGCAGCGATACACACAAAATCAGGGACTTAGCATATAAGGGGGAAACTGACACAGCTGTCCATATGCGCCGACTTGCCGATTTCTTACGAGGGTCGATGCGGATTTTTTCTCGGACCGAGACGTCGGCGTTTATCTCCGTTACGCGTAGCCCAAGGCGGACATCGCCCAGTGCTGTACGCGCATCCCAACGCAGTGGGCCCTGTTGTTCGCGGCTTCGCGCGGGCGGTCGCGGTCGGCGGTCTACCTTCGCTGTCGGGCCCAGCTAAGAACGTTGGGCAGCGCCGCACCCGCGATAATGACGGCGAGGAACACGGCGACCAGCGCCGCTCGACTACCGAGCGTCGTTTCAAGCGAACGATTAAGGGCGCCCTTATGGATTAGCGAGAACATGAAAAACGCGCCGAGCGCGATGGCGGCGCCAACGGTCGAGCGAATCACCGCGTCTTTGACCGTGTGTTCAGGCGCGAGGTCGATGCCGAGTTGTTCGGCCAACGCTTCGAGGTCGGTGCGGAACGTTGCATGGCTTAGCGGACGCGCATTGCGGCCGGAAAGGCCCCGCAGATCGGGCGGGAGCGCTTCGGGCGGCGGCATTTGCGCACCGTCGACCATGATCGGCGCAAGGTTGAGGCTGCTGGCCTCCGCCTCCGTGAGCGCGGCCCGGATCTCCAATCGAACGGGGTCCCGTTCGTCGTGAATGCGCTCGCCTGCCGACCACGCTTCGCCCATGAGGGCAAGACAGATGTCGGCCTCTCTGAGTTCCCGAAGCATCTCTTCCTCGAACTCGGCCCCGGGCGCGATCGACTCGACATCGATAAACACCGTGTCGACATTCTTGGCTTCCCGCAGAATGTCCGACAGGCGACCGGCCAGATGCCGGGTGTCACTGCGTCGGTAGCTAATGAAAATCTTCATGAAGATGCCCCCCCGCGCAGCGCGTCCTCGCGCGGTCACCTGCCCAGCGCGTCCTCGCGCGGTCACCTGCCCAGCGCGTCCTCGCGCGGTCACCTGCCCAGCGCGTCCTCGCGCGGTCACCTGCCCAGCGCGTCCTCGCGCGGTCACCTGCCCAGCGCGTCCTCGCGCGGTCACCTGCCCAGCGCGTCCTCGCGCGGTCATCTGCCCAAAATCCCCGCGCGACGTAAATGCAGCATCGGATCGATCTTGCTGGGGATCATCTGGGACACCTGCGATGACCGTCGCGCGCTTCGGTCCACAGCCAGCTCTTCCGGTGCGTGCCGAAACTCGTAAATCAATGCGTCGACGCCGAAGTCTTCCGTGAACGGCATATGGGCCACGCAGCCGAGCAGCCGAGTGCCGCCGCGTTTGAGCCAATCTTCGGCGACCGCTTCGCCGATGGCATCGGCGGTGGCGTCGACCGGCTCCCGCGAGACCGTAAACACAAGCACTCGATAGTAGCCCACCGGCGCGATGAAAAGGCTCTTGAGGAAGTCGATGAGATTGAACCGCTCCTCGAGACCGGCCGGAACGAACCGGTCGCGCGGGGGATACGGCGTGCCGTCCTTGCGGATCCGCTCCATTCGGGTGACCAAGGTAAAGCCGACGGTTTGGTCGCGCCGACGCAGGCGAAAGTAGGAGCGCTCGGAGTAGCCCGCGGCCATCAATAGCGCGTCGAGTTCGTTGGCCGCGTGTCGGAGCCGGCTGTCGGTCTGCGCGCGCGCCCGCTGTAACGTGCCGAGCGGGAGCGCCATGCGCGCCGACGGACGAGGGATGGGCCACGGGAAGTCGGGCAGCGCACCCTCGGTGCACCCCGGTTCGATGCCCGGCATGAACCGCCCTCGAGCGGCGGCAAGGGTTGGCTCGGGCGATCGTCTCGACTCGATAGCGCCTGACGGTCCCGCGTCCGACCGCTTTGATGTCTTCGCGCTAGGCGCCTGACCCGCGCACCCGCCGAGCCCTGTGCTCGCCACCACGATCAACCAGGCGGTCCATCGAACCTGCACGAGGCGGAGTCTGCCACGACTCCACCGGACACGCCCATAACGAACTCGCGTTACTGCACGCGCAGGTCAAATGTGACCGTCGACGTCTCCCCGCGAGTGAACTCGACGTTCGCGACGGTCGTGGACGTGAGCACCAACCCCGCGAAGCCCCGAAGACTCACGCTGACCCGGAACCGCAGCTGACTCGGGTCCTCTGACGTGTTGATGCCGCGCTCGAGGAGCGTGCCGGCGTCACACGCGGCGGTCGCGGTCCGAATAGAAATCTGTTCGTTGAGGGCCTGCTGCTGAAAGAGCTCGAAGTCCAGCGATTGGCCGCCGACGCTCGCGCAGACATCGGCCGGCACGTCATCGTTGATCGTCCAGTCGATGCGAAGACTCGATGGGGCTGGTCGGATCAGCGGAAAACTGAACAGGTCTTGGGTTCGCTGGCCGGGACTGACCCGGAAGTCTCGTTGGACCGCGCCATTGGGCAGGGGAATCCGATCGGCATCCAACAACCGAAACAGCAGGCCGTAGTCGCCGCGGAGGATGTCCACGCTTTCGAATCGGCCCACATCGCACGGCAAGTCCGCCTGCACCACCGCAATGGAGCCGGGTTGGCTTTCGATGACCACGCGATCAGCACCGAAGACGGCACATTGCGAATCTGCCGGCTCGCCCGCGAGCACCCACCGGATGTCGAGATCGCCTCGATTGAGCCCCGACTGATCGATGATGAAATCGTGCTGATAGGACACCGGCATGTCGCCGAGATCGACGTTGGCGAAATGCTCCCGAAGCACCGCGTCACCGATACCGAGCAGCCGGATGACGATCGGATAACGGCCGGCCGGTAAACCGGTGAAGACGCTTTGGGGCTCGGTGAAGCCATCGCAGGGGACCCGACGCGGTTCCCCGCCGACCGATACCTGTACCGTCTCGATCTGAGCTTCACTGCAGCTGAGGGGCGTGCCGTCAATTCGCTGGACCGACCAGCTCACCAGAATCTGAGATGTCACCGCCGGTGGGGAGATGACTTCCGTAAACGAGTCGCCGCCGCAGGCGGTGATCGAGAGCAGCACGAGGGCTGTCCGCAGCCGCATGTATTAATGCTACCTCGGAACGACGTCGTCGGGTGCGATATCGTCATCGGGGGGCGGAACGAGAACCGCCAAGCCCGCATCGAGCGCGGCCTCGAACGTTGCGGCCGGGGGGCCCGCGTCGAGCAGGCGCGCATCGAGCGCCTTGCGCAGTGGATCCGCCCGCTTATTGGCTTGCAGAAGCACGGACGGTCCCTTGCGCCGCACCCAGCCGTTCGATCCCCAGGGCCCTGTGTTTGCGGCCGGCTCACCCAGCGCTTCGATCAGCGCGGGGTCTGTCGCGTGTTGGGAGGGGTCGTCCCAGGGTCGGTACAAGAAAAGTCCGGCGCTCTTACTGCCGACTGCGAGCGCCGAAAGGGCGCCGCGCCCCGCACCGGCGTACGCCACCGAAGCGACGGGAAGGTGCTGCTTAAGATCATGCGGGAGCTCATCGCGAAGGATGGCCGCGTAGGGGCCCACGTAAGCGGTCTCGTGGGCGTTCTCCGGAACTACGAGCACCACCTGCAGCGCCTGCGCCCAGGTTTGCAGCCGGCGATGGGGAAAGTTGGGCCAGGTGCCCCACTCGTCGGCATCCGGCAGCAGCACCACCGCCGGCCGCGGCGCGGTGAGCCCTTGGGGGACATACGCCGTGTACCAAATCTTCTTGCCGTTGCTCGTCGGCGACTCGAACCCATGGCGCTGCGCGGAGGCTTGCTTCTTGGACTTGGGCTCGAGTCGATATCGACGCTCGACGTGCTGCATGACCTGCTCGATGACGAAGCGCGCGCCGAGGCGGGTGTAGTGCACGCCGTCGCTGGTTCGCATCAAACCGCGCTTGCCCTTGAACTTGATCGTCGTTCGGTACTCCCCTTCCGGGGTGCTCGCCATGTTGTACGTGGGCACGAACAGCATGCCGGCCTTTTCGGTGGCCGCCTTCATCACGCGATTGAGGCGTCGCATTTTCTTCGAGAAGGCCGGGCTGCGCATGATCGGCATGCCGATCATCACTGTATCGGCGCCGTACTCTTTACCGATGTCGATGATTTCGGTGACGCGCTCCGCATATTTGTCGTCCCACTCGGCGGTTCCGTACTCGACGCGCTCGTACTCACCGTCGGGAATCGGCTGCGCGTCGTTGCCGCCGAAGTTGCAGATGATCAGATCGGGCTTGAACGGCTTCGCGAGCGAATGGAGTTTCTCGGGCCAGTTCATGAAGTCCGGCCGGCTCAACCCCGTCGCGAGTTGTCCGTATCGCTTGACCTTGACCTGGTCGTAGGCGCGCGGGAGCAACTTTTCGAGCTCGACACCGATGGCAAACTGAATCGATGACGCGCCGATGATCAGCACGCGCCGCGGCCGGCGGCCGGTCGTGTGGGCCATGTCGCTCGGTAGCTCGATCGCTTCGAGACCATCGCCGCCATCGCCGTCCGGGCTTTCGGTCGACACGAGTACGGTGTAGGGCGCGTTGACGGCCGTTCGAAGTTCGCCGAGGTGAGCGCGGACCTTTGATACGCCGATCGCGTCGGCAAATCGCATGGCGGCGGTGACGCCTTCGCGCAACCACGCCTGGTCACGCAGCAGCTCGCTTTTGTCGATTTCGTCGCGGACGGCCTTGGCCTGGTAGAGGCTCAACAGCAGGATGAGTCCCCATAACGTCAGGACGATCGGAAGGGCGGGGGACCACCGGGCAGCGCGGACGGAGGGCTGATTCTTGGTCACGGTCGCCTCAGAACTGGAAGTAGATCGTCGCGGCCATGCCGTAGGGCTTCAGCGTGAGGAGCGCCAGCATCGCCGTAGCCCACGCAACGGGCCGGACGACGCTCGGAATGGCTTCGTGGGCACGCACGAGCAGGTTGAAACACGTCCGGCCGTAGAAGTTCATGAAGATCGTGAGGAGAAAGATAAAAAGCACGCCGAGGTCGAAACCAACGCCGGTGAACGAGAACTCGAACAGCTTGCCCCAAAAGGCCCACGCGGTGTCGAGGTCGGGGGCCTTAAAGAAGATTCGTACGAAGGCGCAGAAGCTGATCGTCGCGAACCAGCCGGTTGCGCTCCACAGCCACGGCTTGGGCCCGTCGGTGTCGATCCCGTAGTCACGCCGGAGATCCAAAGAGGCCTTGTAAACGCTCAGGCAGATGCCGTGCAGTGCGCCCCAAATGATGTAGCCCCATGTGGCGCCGTGCCAAACGCCGCACGCGGTGAACGTCACCATGAGGTTGAAGTAGGTCCGCCACCGGCCTTTGCGAGAGCCCCCAAGCGGAAAGTAGATGTACTCCCGAAGCCACGTTGAAAACGTAATGTGCCAACGGCGCCAGAAGTCTCCGATGTTGGTGGCCGCGTACGGATAGTTGAAGTTCTCCGGCAGATCGAAGCCAAACAGGAGTCCGATGCCGCGGGCCAGGTCCGTGTAGCCCGAGAAGTCCAGATACACCTGGGCTGTATACGCGTACACCGCGAGAGCGAGCTCGAGGCTCGAATAGCCGTCGGGCGACAGAAACGCGTCGGTCGTGAGGTGCGAAGCCAGGTATGTGCCGAGCACCATTTTTTTGAACAGGCCGGTGACGATGAGAGCGACGGCCTCGGACAGATGCGGCACACCCGGCGGCGACGGCGCGTGCAGCTGGGGCAGAAGCTGCTGCGATCGGCAGATCGGCCCCGCGCCGAGCTGGGGGAAGAACGCGATAAACAGCAGGAAATCGAGCAGGCTTTCAGGCTGCACCGCCTTATCGCGATGTGTATCGACGATGTAGGCCATGCCCTGAAACGTGTAGAAGCTGATGCCGAAAGGCACGATCAGCTCCAGCAGGGGCAGGTGAACCTCGATGTCGAGCATCGTCGCCACGGCCTGCAGGTTGTCGACGAAGAACCCGTAATACTTGAAGAAGCCGAGGATCCCGAGATTGGCCAATATCCCGAAAACCAAGGTCGGTTTTCGGAGCCAATGGCCCTTGAGCGCGACGAGGGATCGGCCCACGCCGTAGTTCAGCAGCGATGACCCGATCAGCGTGGCCAGGAACAAAGGCTCGAACTTCCAGGCGAACCAGTAACTGGCCCCCAGAAGAAAGAGCTTCTGCGTCGTGCGTCGCTGGTGCAGTAACCAGCTGATCGTCAGCACGACGATACAGAAGTAGACGAATTTGACGGTCGGGAACTCCACGAACGCGCGCCGCTTCCTACCACCCTGAACTCAGGGAGGGAACCGTAGGTTGACCCCATCCGACGGGTCCGTCTTCTGAGGACATGACCATCACTGAGCTACATGCGGATTTTTCGGAGCCCGTGGTGCTGCACACGGAATCTCTGCCGTGGCAGGCATCCCCCGCGCCGGGGGTCGAGCGCCGCATGCTGGACCGTATCGGCGGCGAGGTCGCCCGCGCGACCAGTATTGTTCGATACGCGCCGAACAGCCGTTTTGATCCGCACGTGCACGGCGCCGGTGAGGAGTTTCTAGTACTCGAGGGCGTGTTCTCCGACGAACACGGGGACTACCCGACGGGAACATACGTCCGGAATCCGTGGGGGACTTCCCATGCCCCGTTCACGGCGTCCGGCTGCGCCATCTTCGTGAAGCTGCGTCAGATGGATCCAGCCGACCAGCGACAGACGGTGATCATGGCCGACGGACCGCCGGACGGCAGCGGACCCGGCGACGGCATGGCGCGAAAGCTCCTGCACGTGTTCAAGCGCGAGGTTGTCACGTACGAGACCTGGACCGATGGCGCGAGCCCGGGCTCGGTCACTTTGCCGGGCGGCGCCGAGATGTTGATTTTGGCAGGTACGCTTCGCGATGGCGGGACGGTCCATCCCACCGGTACATGGCTGCGATTTCCGCCGGGAGCCACGCTGGTGCCTCAGGCGCAAGGACAGACCCGTTTTTGGATGAAGCGGGGCCATCTGGCGTCGACGGCGCAACCCGCACAATGACCTCGGCCGTCGCTCGTGTCGCCGAACGGCCTCGGCCCGTGTTCGGTTAACCGAGCCGTCGCAAATGGATCAATGACGCCGCGGTGGACGCGATCAGGGCCGCGTAGGTCGCGGCCTCGGCGAACCTCGGCGGCGGGTCCCAGCCGGTGATGGCCTTGATTTGGTTTTCGACCCAGCCGCCCTGATTGCTGTCGTCAGTGCGCCACCATTGCCCATATCGGAGGTACGACTCGAGGTTGGTAAGGATGCACACGTTTCGATTCAGCCACCAGTGGACGATCATCAGCGGGACAAACGCAGCGTGGATCTTGAGCCACAGCGGGTACGGAATGACCCACCCGAATAGGCAGTACGGAATCATCGCGGTGTGGATCGCGGCGACCAGGTCGGCAAGCACGCGGGACACTGTGGCATACTCCGCGCCGTGCAAACCTCTGCCCGACCCAAAAAACGTGGCAACAAAGGCTGCCTGATCGCCGCGCTGATCGTGCTCGGCCTCTTCTTCCTCTGCATCGTGGCCGTCGGCGTGGTGATCTATCGGGCGAGCCAAGACCCCGAGGTGCGAAAGGCCTGGGCGGCCGCGCAGGAAGGTATGCAGGCCGTGATGGAAGCGACGAACGCGCCGGGCACAGACGAGATGCGGGCACTCGGCTGCAACCAGGCGATGGTCATCGACACAGCGCGGCTGAACAAAGTGGCGGGCGCCCTCGAAGACGAGCCATCCGAGGGGGAGGCGCCTGTCGATGCGACAGAGCCGCCCGAGGTGTTCGGACCATCACCGATGCTGATGTGCCAGCTGCGCCGCCGAACCGAGCTCACGTGCGAAGAACTGGTGAAGGCCTACGTCGCGGCGGCCCCTGAGGCAGAAGAGAAGATGAAGGTCCAGATCATCGAGCAGGGACTGGGCAACAATAAGGTGCGCTGCAGCGGCGTCTACGGCCGCGACGGGCAGTTTATTGAGCCGCTCGACGACGACAGTCTCGACGACCTGCCGATCGCAACGCCCGACGAATTGGACGACGACCTCAAACCCGCCGAATAGCGGCCGCGCAGCCAACGACGATGACCCGATCCCTTGCTTTGGTGACCTATCTGGTCCGCGACTACGACGAGGCCATCGCCTTTTTTGTGAAGGCGCTCGGCTTTCGATTGCTCGAAGATCGTGCCTTGTCGGTCGACAAACGCTGGGTGGTCGTCTCCCCGGGGGACGGGGGTGCGTCACTGCTGCTGGCGCGCGCTACGACGCCGGCGCAACGCGACGCGGTCGGTCGCCAGGCCGGCGACCGCGTGTCGATGTTCCTGCACACCTCTGATTTTCAGAGCGACCACGAACGCATGGTCGCCGCGGGCGTTCGCTTCGTCGAAGCCCCGCGGCACGAATCGTACGGAACGGTCGCGGTGTTCGAAGACCTGTACGGCGCCCGCTGGGACCTGATCGAGCCCGCGAGTCCGTAGCCCGGAGGCCGGCGCGACTTGGGCGGGGGGCTCGTCGTCGACCTGATCGAGCCCGCGAGTCCGTAGCCCGGAGGCCGGCGCGACTTGGGCGGGGGGCTCGTCGTCGACCTGATCGAGCCCGCGAGTCCGTAGCTCGGAGGCCGGCGCGACTTGGGCGGGGGGCTCGTCGTCGACCTGCTTGAGCCCGCGCAGTTTACGAGGCAAAGCGCCTGTCGCGCGTGTCTCAGTCCTCCTGGGGGTCATCCGCGTCCGGGTCTGGTCCGATCAGGCTGGCGACGGATGCGAGGGGTGCTTCCGCGCCGAGCTGAGGGCGAAGGCGCTGCACGCGGCCGACCAGCAAGTCGTTCATGGACGCGGCGCCATGCTGGTTCGCCCACGTGACCATCGATGACGTCGTGAGCTCCTTGAGGAACGCAAACGAGAAGTCCTGGGTCTGCGCAGCCACGCGGTCGATGGTGTCCGGCGACGGCTGCATGGCGGCATCGAGACGTGCCGACCACCGCTGCAGATAGCGACGGCGCTCGTTCACGCTCGGCAGCGGGAAGACGTACTTGACGTCAAAGCGACTCGGACGTTCGGAGAGCGCGGGGTCAAGTCTTTCCGGATAGTTTGTTGTCCCAATGGTGATCAATCCGTGGTTCGTCGCGAATCCGTCGAGCTCGTTAAGAAAGTAGGCCCGAATGCGCCTTGTGACCAAGGCGTCGATATCTTCGAACACCAGAAAACACGGTGCGGCGCGCCGTGCGCGGTGAAAGACGGTGTGCACGTTCGCTTCGGGCGAACCGAACTGGGCGTTGAATGAACGCACGTATAGGCACGGCAGCCGGAACCGATTGATCAATCCCTTTACGCAATGTGTCTTGCCGTTTCCTGGTGGCCCCACCAGCAGCAGCCCCCGCTTCCAAGGGACATTGTATTTGTCGTAGTAGCTCTGGGACTCGAGAAATTGAGTCAAATCTTGCTCGATCTCTTCGGCGAGCGTCGGTTCGATGATCAGACTGTCAAGCGTAGTCTTTTGAATGTCGTTGTATAGCGTCTTGCTCTTGGCCCAACTGCCCGAAAAGACGAGGACCTCGGATCGAACTTCGCTGCAGTAGGCGCAGACGGCCTCGAAGAATCGTTGAGCCGAAGCGAGGTCGTCGGCGACGATGCCTACCCACTTTTCCTGACAGTAGCCGGCGGACCACTCGAGCCAGATGACATCGAAGTCGACGCCATTCCATCGCACGCTGAACCATCCGTTTTTTCTGTTTCTTCGCGTGCCCTCATGGGCGTCGAACAGATGGTCGTGTTGCGTATGGATGCCTGCGGGCTCTACGAGCGTGCACTGGCCGTCCCGCACGAATTCGTTGAGGTCGAAGTGACCATCGCTGGTCGCGAACAGCGCATGTTCGGGATACATTTCCTTGAGACGACGACCGGCCTCGTAGCCGATCGCGCGGTCCGGAAGCTGCAGCAGCTCCAGAAGAAGAGTATCTTTGCGACCGTTCAAGCCCCGAACATATCGCAGATTGGCGCCGCCCGCATCGCAGGGCATGCTTCTGCCGTGACGCGCTTAACGTTCCTTTCAATGGTGGCCTTGCTCACATGCTGTGCGAGTGATGGGAGCAACCGCCCCGACGCGATGATGTCGGCGGATCCCGCCCGCGACGCCGACGCCGACGCTGGCGAACCCGATGGCCAGGGTGGCGCCGACGCCGAAGCTCGACCCGACGCCGCGGTCACCGGAGATCCGCGTTGGGTGGACGTGACCGCAACGCATCTGCCGTCCACGCTCAGTGGCTTCAGCATGGATGCGCGGCCGGCGGACATCGACGGCGACGGCGACCTCGACTTGGTCATCGCCAGCGAGTTTCGAACCAACATCTTGCTGATCAATGATGGGCAAGGGCGGTTCACCGACGAGAGCGATCGCCTTCCGCGGACCACCCGCGACAGTGAAGACGTGGTCATTCACGACTTCGACGGTGACGACGACCTCGATATCTTGATCGTTTCGGAAGACGACCAGACGAATGAGTTCTATCTGAACGAAGGCGGGCAGTTTACGGATGCGTCCGATCGGATCCCGGTTCGGGGGACGAGCAACGCCGCAATCTTGGATACCACGACAGATCCGGCCACCGTGCTCATCGGCAACGCAGGGCCGAACACGGCCATTCGATGGTCGACTGTCAACTCGGCCTTCATCGATGTGACGGCAGAGGTCCTGCCGAGTCGGAACGATCAGACGCAAGACCTCGAGCTGGGTGACGTCGACGGCGATGGCGATCTCGACCTGGCGGTGGGCAATGAGGACGCCTCGGTCGTTCTGCTGCGCGAAGCCGACCGCTTCGTCACTGTGGTCCAGGTTCCGGTCGACAGCGAGACCCGAGAGATCGATCTGCTCGATGCCGATGGCGACGGTGATCTCGACATTGCATTGGGTAATATTCGGTTTCTTCGCCAACACCCGCGCCGTAATCGCATCCTTTTGCAGACGTCGCCGCTCGTATTCGAGGACCGGTCCGATGAGGTCGTTGTGAATCAGCAGCCGCGGCTGCCGGCCGACGAGGACAATACATTCGACATCGACGCGGTGGATATCGATGCCGATGGCGACCCCGACCTGATCACCGCCAACCTTGACGCGCTATCCGGCAACCCCGCTAATGCGCCGTATCGGGTCTATCTCAATGATGGACAGGGCTCGTTTACGTTGACCGATGACCTTTTGCCGGCGACCGCAGTCGGCAATGGGTTTGATATCGAGGCGGCAGACTTCAACGGTGACGGTCGCGTCGACCTATTTCTCGCGAGCCGCGGCGGAGACGACCGGTTACTTTTGTCGCAACCTTAGGCCGGTCCCGAGCCCGAGTAGGTCGGGCCCGATCTTTCTTCCGGCCGGCGGGCCTTGTTAGAGTCGAAGACCAGCATGACCGATACAGTCCCGCCGTTTTCCGAGCACCTCGACTACCACGCCGAACACCAGGCCGACGATGTGGCCATCGTATTTCGCGATCAGCCCACGACGTGGAAGACTTTCCGCGAACGGGTCCGCCGTAACGCGGCAGGTCAAAAGGCCGAAGGCCTGCAGAAAGGCGCCCGGATCGCTTACTACGGCAAGAATCACATAGCGTGCATCGAAAGCGTCTACGGCTCGGGCCTAGCCGGGACGGTGTGTGCCGTCGTTAATTGGCGACTGGCCGCCGAAGAGATTCATTACGCGCTCAACGATGCGGAGGCCGAATTCCTATTCGTCTCCCAAGAGTTTGCCCCGATCGTCGAACAAGTGAAAGCCCGCCTGCCAAAGCTGCGGCGCGTCATTGTGGTCGACGACGACGGCGCGGAGGGCTATGAAAGCTGGCTGGCGGGCCATGCCCCGATCGGGACGGCGACTTCCGCGGGCGCGACGGATGGCTGGTTTCAGCTATACACTTCGGGCACCACCGGCTTTCCGAAGGGCGCCGTCCTTACGCGTGAAGGCCTTGCCAAGCACTCCGAAGGTCTCGGCGGCTACGTGGGCATCGACCGCACGAAGGTCTGCATGGTGGCGATGCCGCTGTACCACGTGGGTGGCCTCTCGTGGTCGATCGCCGCGCTCTCGCTCGGTTCGAAGATCGTGTTGATCGACATGCCGATGCCGGGCCCGTTGCTCGATAGCCTCGCGAGCTACGAAGTGACCCACAGCTTTTTTGTTCCGGCGATCTTCGGCGCCTTTCAGATGGTTCCCGACCTGGCCGAGCGCAAGTTCCCGAAGCTGGAGAAGCTGGTCTACGGCGCTTCGCCGATGCCGCTTCCGCTGCTCCTCAAGTCACTCGAGGCTTTTCCGTGCGACTTCATGCAAGTCTACGGCATGACCGAAATGGCCGGCGTGGTGACGGTGCTCGATCCGGAATCCCACCGCGACGAAAGCGTGCGCCATCGTTTGGTCTCCGCGGGTCGGCCGATTCCGACGTGCGAGGTTCGGGTCGTCGACCCGGTGTCGCTACAAGATGTTCCGCCGGGCACGCTTGGTGAGGTGCTCGTGCGGTCCGAGCAGCGCATGCAAGGGTACTACAACCGCACCGAGGCGACGGACGCTGCATTCCACGGCGACTGGTACCGCTCGGGGGACGCCGGCAAGATGGATGACGACGGCTACGTCTACATCAGCGATCGCATCAAAGACATGATCATCAGCGGCGGCGAGAACATCTATCCGGCCGAGATCGAGCGCGTGCTCGTTGAGCATCCGGCGGTTCGCGAGGTCGCGGTCATCGGCGTTCCAAGCGAAAAGTGGGTGGAGACGCCCAAGGCGGTGGTCGTGTTGGAAGATTCGAGCATCACCGACGAGGCGCTCATCCAACACTGCCGTGCGCACCTGGCTGGCTATAAGTGTCCGACCAGCGTCGATCGGCTCGAGGCGCTGCCGCGCAACGCAACCGGCAAGGTCCTCAAACGCGACCTCCGCGCCCCGTATTGGGAAGGCCGCGAGCGTACGATCGCGTAGCTTACGCCCGGCCGACGCACCAAGGATCCGGATTCATATCGACGGGGGCGTCGGCCGAGCCGGGCATCGGATAGCGCTTCTTAAACGTAAACGCGAGTGGCGTTGGGCCGAAGCGATCCAGATGCCATAGCTTGGCCAGCCCCTCGTCGATCGTCGGCTCGTGGCCGGTCGGAATCCACCACAGCGCAGCGAAGGAACCTTCGAACCGTTCGAACCAGTCTTTGCGCTGGGCCATGATCGATGTGTGCGCGCTTCGGTAGACGTAGTTGAATAGATCGTCGGCGGATGCCCAGACCGACATGTTGACTAGGAGCAGCGGGTCAACGGTCGGCTGGATGTCCGTCGCGTCGTTGATGTCGCCGATAAGACGCCAGATAAAGCCCGGGCTCTGTTCGGCCAGCGCGTTGATGCGGTCAAGCTCGTCGAAGAAGGGCTGAACGCGCGGGTCGCCTTTAGGCGCGGTCATTTTTCCGATGTTGATCTGCGCAAGATGCCAGCTCGTCATAAACTCACTTGAGCATTAAGGCATGATCGAAGCCACAGCGAGGCCCATAGGCATTATGCATAGGCGCTATTGGTCACAAAGAGGACCGCGGGCCAGACCTATGAGCATGAACATCGTGGTCCGTTCGCTGGTTGCATCGATCCCGCTACTTGCGCCTGGCGTGGCTTCGGCGACTTATACGCCGCCCCTGAATGAGGTTCGGGTTGATGAGGACGAGACGTTTCACACGGCCAGCTTGGTCCATGCAAACGAGGCCCGGACGTCCGACCTGACCGACCTGGCCATATCGGGGACCGGCCTTCAGTACATGGGGCAATTTCAGTGGTCGTTCGGCTTCGGTGTGCAGGTGGGCCTCGGTGTCGGCCAAGCGGATGTGGGGGGTGACCTGGGCGCGGTATTCGCTTCTATCGATCCGCATAACCCTCACGGGGCGCCGGTGCTTCAAACGATCGACTACCATATCGACACCTCCGGCTTTTGGGCCGGCGGACAGCTTCGTATCTACCAGATGCTCTGGAAGTCCGACGTGGACATCACGGAGTCTCGCCCGTCGGCATTGACCGCCTTCGTGAACATGCGCGGGCTCTACTACAACACCTCGGGTCAGGGCAGCGGCGCGCAGATCGGCCTCGAGTATCTGACGGTTACCGGCGGCGCCGGTGCGATGGCCGAGCTTTCGATCAGCGACTACTTCTCGATTTGCCCCTACGCGTGGCTCACTCCCGGTGTGATCTCGCAGCTCGACTACGAAATTGACGGCCAGGCATTTCGGCGGAGCAACGGTCCCAGCCTTCGCAACCCGTTCTTGGTCGGCATCGACTTTTGGCTTTATCTATCACCGCCCGATTGGACGGATCGCATCTCACTGTCGTTCCTCGGTTCGTTTGTGGATACCGAAGGTGACGACGCGACGTTCGCTGCGGTCGTGGGTTACACCTTTTAGGCGCTATTGGTCAGCACCGAGCGCTGCTCATCTGGCTCGGCACAGTGGCGGCTCTCTTCAGCTCGCCGCGGGCGCGGGATCGGGCGCGACGCGCACCATGCGCTTGCCGCGGTTCTTGCCTTCGAATAGCCCGACCAGGGCGGCCGGGGTTTGATCGAGCCCCTCGACGATATCTTCGACGACGTTCAGCTTGCCAGCGCCGACCCAGCCGAGAATATCTTGCGCGGCCTCCGGGGTGCGCTTGAAGTAGTCGAGCACGACGAAGCCTTCCATGCGGAGCCGTTTGACGACGACCAAGCCGGGGAGACCTTTCGGGCTGTCCGGCGCGTCGGTATCGTACTGCGAAAGAGCCCCGCAGCAGACGATACGGCCGCGGTTGCGCATCTGAAATAGGCACGCCTCGAGGATGTCGCCGCCGACATTGTCGAAGTACATATCGATGCCGTGGGGACAGGCCGCCTTGAGTTGGTCGGCGACGTTGCCGGCCTTGTAGTCGACGGCGGCGTCGTACCCGAGATCGTCGAGCAGCCACTGGCATTTTTCGGGGCCGCCCGCGATGCCAATGGTGCGGCAGCCCTTAATCTTAGCCATCTGCCCGACCAACGTACCGACGGAGCCGGCGGCGGCGGAAACGACGACGATGTCGCCCTCTTGGGGCTTACCGATGTCGATCAGGCCCCAATATGCGGTCAGACCGGCGATGCCGAGGACGGAGATCAAGTGGGACAGCGGCCGGTACGGCGGTGCCTTTTGAGCGCCGCGTGCCTTGATGACGGAGTACGTCGCCCACTGCCCCTCGCCGAGCACCAGGTCGCCCGGCGCGAAGCCTTCGGCTTTCGACTCGACGACTTCCGCCAGTACGTAGGCGGGCATGATGTCGCCGGGCATCACTTGCGGGCGATAGGTCGGCCCGCGCATCCACGCGCGCATGGCCGCGTCGATCGAAATAAGGATAGTCCGCGTGAGGAGCTGTCCGTCCTCAATGGTGGGCACGGCTTCGGTGCGCCGCGAAAAGTTGTCGACGGTGAGCGCGCCCGCGGGCGCTTCGGTCAAGTGGATCTGAATATTGTCGGCCATCGCACCGCTAGTACTACCCGCGCAACACCGGAGCAAGCCGCGCTCTTGCGCTCACCTCACTCAAACGACGGGTCAGGTTAGAGCATCGCGCTTTGCGTATCGACGCCTAAGCCCACGCGTCCGATGAGCTCGTAGGTCGAAGGCGCGACCATAATGTGCTGCGTCGCGACGTGTGCGTCTCGAAAGTGGCGTTGCAGCGGATGAGTCGCGTAAACGGACGTGCCGCCCCCGAGTTCGTACGCTGTCGTCGCCACGTCGGCGGACTCTCGTGTGGCGTGGGTGCAGGCGAGTCGCAGTTCAGCCCGGTCTTCGAGGCTCAATCGCCCGCTGTCGTTGGCTTTCGACCAGCATTGATCGATCGCCTGGTTCAAGTACGCGCGCGCCGCATGCAATCGACCCTGCGCCTTTGCGAAGTCAGACTGTACGACGGCTCGTTCGGCGAGTGACCGCCGCCCAAACTGAGGCTTTTTAGCGCGGGCGAGGTCGGCGAGGGCGGTAAGGGCCGCGCGTGCATTGCCCAGGGCTACGCTCGCGATGCCCACGGCGAGCAGTCCAAAGACCGGAAAAGTGTACAGCGGCCCGTCCGCGACCGGATCGTCGAACAATGACACAGAGTGTTCGACGGGGACTTCCACGTCGCGCACGGCCATGTCACCCGAGCCCGTGCCGCGCAGACCCGACGACTGCCACGTGTCGATGAGTTCGACGTCTTCGCGTCGAAACAGCAGCATTCGGGTTTCGGGAACCTCGCCCCGCATGCGCGGCTTTTCCCCTTCGAAGACTACGCAGCCCCCGTACATAAAGTCGCAGTTGGCCGACCCGGAGGCCCACGGCCAGCGACCGTTGGCCTTGAAGTGATCGCCTTCGACCATCGCACGGCCCTGCGGCGCGAAGATGCCGCCGGTGATGACCGAAGCGTTGCTGTGCACCTGCTGCGCGACCGCTTTCGGCAGATATGCGGCGTTGATTCCCGCCGTGGCCCCGATCATGACGCACCAGCCGACCGCCGCATCGCCGGTCGCGACAGTCTCGACGGCGTGCGCGAATGTCTGGGGCGTGACCTCGAGCCCGTGGCAGTCCTCAGGCACGAGCATTCGGAACATGCCTGCGTCGGCGAGCGTGCGCGCCAAGTCGGCCGGCAGCTGGCGGGCGGCCTCGATCTCTTCGGCACGGGCGCGAATGGGTTCGACGAGTTGCTCGGCGGCGCGGATAACGGCGTTCATGCGTGCCCTAGGATGCGCCAGAAGCTGCGGTCAGTGAAACAGGGATTCCATTGAGAATCGCATTTCCGCTGAGGGGATCGGTCTCGTCGGTCGAAGCAAGTGTATTGACGTTCGTACCGGGGTTGCGGCGGGCGACGGCGAGGCGGGTATTGCCGTCGTCATGGCCCCACCCGTGCGGCAGCGAAATCACGCCCGGCCGAATCTTCTGGTCGATTTCGATCACCGCGGTCACTTCGCCCGTTTCGGCCCGGAGGCGGACTGTCTCCCCGTCGGAGACGCCGGCGGCGCGGGCATCGTCGGGATGGACGAGCGCGGTGCACCGGGGGCGTCCCGTCATGAGTTGGGGCACGTTGTGCATCCAGGAGTTATTGGAGCGAAGGTGCCGGCGTCCGATCAACACCAGTGGCCGGCGTTCCGCGTTGAGCTCGGTCTCGAGCCGAGCTAGGTCGGCCACGAAGAGCGGGGGCGCAAGTTCGACGCGGCCACTGGCGGTCTTCAGCACATCCGGTAACCGAGGCTTCAGCGCGCCGAAGTCGATGCCGTGCGGCGTTGCGATCAGGCGGTCGAGGCTCAGCCCCTCCGGCCGTTCGCCGAACCCATCGCCGTAGAGGCCGGCCCGCAGGAGGAAATCGATGATCCGGTCCGGGCCTCGCCGGTCGCCGAGGGCGGTCATAATATCGCCCTCATCGCGCCCGTGCAGCGGCGACGCCGGGTCTTGCAGCTCGCGGCTGACGACCTGCTGGCACACGAAATTGTCGACCGCGCTCGCGTCGGCACCCGTACCAGACAGCACACCGATCAGGCGCGTCATGATCTGCCATTCGGCCGGTCGATCATCGGGCAACGGAAAGATGGCTGGCGAGTAATTGGCCACGTCGCGAATCGATAGATTGTAAAAAGCGATATCGTAGTGAGAGCGCGATAGCGGCGGCGGCGGCGGTAGGATGACACTGGCGAATCGGGTCGTCTCGTTCAGGTATGGGTCGATACTCACCATGAAGTCGAGGGCGTTCAGCGCGGAACCCAGCTTGGCCCCGTCGGGCGTCGACAGGACCGGGTTGCCCGCGATGGTGATGAGCGCCTTGACCTGACCATCGCCCGGCGTCGTGATCTCGTCGGCGAGGGTCGCGACGGGCAGCTCGCCGAACACCTCGGGCAGCTGCCGGACGCGGCTCGTCCATCGCCCGGTCTTAAAGCCGCGTCCGCGGCCGGGCAGGGCGTCGCGACGCGGCTCGTGGGCTGGCGACGGGAACATGGCGCCGCCTGGCCGATCGAGGTTGCCGGTTACGGCGTTGAGAACGTCGACGAGCCAGCTTGCGAGCGTTCCGAATCGTTGCGTGCACGTGCCGATGCGCCCGTAACAGACGGCCTTGGGGGCCCGCGCAAATTCGATCGCGATGCGGCGGATATCCGCGGCTTGAAGTCCGCACGCGTCGGCAACCCGCTCCGGGGTGAACGGCCGCAGGGCAGCCTGCACGTCGTCGCCTTCGGTGCCGGGGAGTCCGTTCATCATCGGAGCGAGCCGCCCGGGCTCGACTGCGCCTTCTTCGAATAGGGTCGTGATGATCGCGGCCAAGAACCACGCGTCGGCGCCGGGGCGAATCGCAACGTGTTCGTCCGCGTGCGCGGCCGTCTGTGTCAGCAGCGGGTCGACAACAACCAAGCGGCCGCCGCGCTGACGAAGCGCACGGAGCCGTCCGGGCCAGTCGGGGGCGGTCGCGAGTGAGCCGTTCGACACCCAAGGGTTCGCGCCGAGCATAAGCATGTAGTCCGTGCGGTCGACGTCCGGCAGCGGAATGATCTGCGGACCACCGAACATGTAGCCCGACGAGACGTGCTTGGGCATCTGGTCGACGGTGCTGGCGGAGTACACGTTGCGCGAGGCCAAGGCCTTGATCAGTCCGCGGTTGTAGATGGTGCCGGACAGGTTGTGCGCCGATGGATTGCCGAGGTAAAGCCCGAGTGACTGGCGACCGTGCGCGGTCAGCGCGGCGTTGATTCCGGCCTCGACGGCTGCGAAGGCCGTGTCCCAGTCGACTTCCTGCCAATCTTCACCCCTGCGAATCATCGGTTGGTTCAACCGATCGGGGTCCGCATTGAGTTCCCCGAGCGCGGCGCCTTTGGGACAGATGAAGCCCTTGGAGAACACGTCTTCCGCGTCGCCCCGAATCTTTAGCACCTGCTGACCATCGTGCTCGATCGCGAGCCCGCAGGTGGCTTCGCAGAGGGGACAGGTTCTGAAGGACATCATGCGCGGACCATATCGGGCCTGACAACAAAACGAAACGGTGACCTCCCGCAGAAAAAACAGGTACGGTCTCGCCGTGACCGAGGCAACGAGCGTGGCGGCATCGCGCGGACTGGACTTCCCGATGGGGGCGCCGCCCGAGACGGGCGCGTGGCGCCCCCTTCAAGACGGGCTGTATTGGCTTCGACAGCGCCTGCCGTTTGAACTCTCTCATATCAACGTCTACGCCTTGGCCGATAACGAAGGCTGGACCGCGGTCGATACGGGCATCGATAGCCGCAGCTCGAAGGAAACCTGGCTGCGATTTCGCGAAGAGGTGATGAACGGCCGGCCGGCGCGCAGGTTGATTTGCACGCACCTTCATCCCGATCACGTCGGGCTTGCTGGCTGGTTTGCGCGGGAGCTGACGGCGCCCCTGTGGATGACGCGCACCGAATATTTACACTGTCGAATTCTTGTGGCCGACACAGGCCGCGAAGCGCCGCAGGAGGGCGTCGATTTTTACCGGGCGACCGGCCTGAACGAAGCCGCGCTCGACCGCTATCGCGCCGAGTTCGGGGCCTTCGGCCGCATCATCGCGCCCCTGCCCGAGTCCTACCGGCGAATTCGGCACGGTGACCAAATCTTGGTCGGCGGACACAGCTGGCGGGTAGTGGTGGGCTCCGGCCATTCTCCTGAGCACGCATGTCTATACGACCCGGCCCGCAATATCCTTTTGTCGGGCGATCAGCTACTGCCCACGATTTCATCGAATGTCAGCGTATGGCCCACCGAGCCGGAGGCGAATCCGCTCGATGATTGGCTGCGCAGCTGCCGGTCGTTGCTCGACGTGGTCGATGATAAGACGCTGGTGTGTCCAGCTCACGGTGAGCCGTTTACCGGTGGGCCGGCTCGATTGCGACGATTGATCGAAGGCCATGAGCGCAAGCTGGAACTCGTTCGTTCGGGCCTAGACGGCCAGATGCGGGCGGTCGACGTGGCCGGATTGATGTTCCGAAAAATCTCCAGCAACAGTGACCGGATGCTCGCGGTCGGCGAGACCGTCGCGCACCTCAACTACCTCGTCGCCAACGGAGAGCTTCGGCGCGAGCTGCGCAACGGCGTCAACTGGTACGCGGCGGCGTCATGACGCCACGGTGAGGACGGGCATTGGTGGCCTGTCCGGAGGAGCGCGCGTCCGATGATCTTCCAACGGGCGCATCGTCGAGCCGCATGACGGCGCCAACGCGGTTGCAGGCGATAGGTGCTACTTTGAGGGCACGTCATCGAGCGAACGCGCGATGAGTTCTTTCATGATCTCTTTGGTGCCGCCGTAGATCTGTTGGACCCTCGCGTCGGTGTACATTCGACCGATTGGGTATTCGGTAGTGTAGCCGTAGCCCCCGAACAGCTGCAGACATTCGTCGGCGATTTCACACTGAATCTGCGCGCACCAGTACTTGGCCATCGATGCCGTCGCGGCATCGAGCTTTCCATCGAGAAGCTTGACGATGCATTCGTTGGTGAATGCGCGGGATACTTCCAGCTTGGTTTTGCACTCGGCGAGTTTGAATCGGGTGTTTTGGAAGTCGTAGATCCGTCGCCCGAAGGCCTTGCGGTCTTTGGTGTACTGCAGGGTCTCCTGCATCATTACGTCGCATGCACCGATGGCTCCGAGACCGATCTGCAGACGTTCCCACGGCAGCTCCCGCATGAGTTGGTAAAAGCCTTGGCCTTCCGTTTTTCCGAGAAGATTGTCGGCCGGAACGCGAACGTCTTCAAAGAACAGTTCCGACGTGTCTTGCCCTTTGAGACCGATCTTTTCCAGATTGCGACCGCGCTTGAACCCGTCGGCATTATCGGTTTCCACGATGATTAGCGAGATACCCTTGGCCCGAGCGGCCGGGTCGGTCTTGGCCACGACCACGACCAGGTTGCTGAGCTGCCCATTGGTGATGAACGTCTTGGAACCGTTGATCACGTAGCTATCGCCGTCGCGCTCGGCTCGGGTTTGAACCGCTTGCAAGTCGGACCCCGTACCCGGCTCGGTCATCGCGATGGCCGGAATGAGCGTGCCAGCCCCTAGGCCGGGCAGCCACCGGTCCTTTTGATCCGGGGTTCCGTAGGCCATGATGTAGTGCGCGACGATGCTCTGGATAGCCCAGCCCCAGGAGGCATCGCCGGTTCGGGCCAGCTCGAGACAAATCACGGACTCGTGACCGTAGTCTCCGTTCGAGCCGCCGTAGGCTTCCGGGATGGCCGCTCCGAGGAATCCCGCCTCTCCGGCCTTCTCCCAAATATCGCGATCGACGACGCCCTGCTTTTGCCAGCGCACTGCGTTAGGAATTACTTCCTGAGCGGCAAACGCGCGCAGGGAGTCCTGCAGCAAAATGTGCTCTTCGGTCATCCAGGTGGCTGGCGGTAGGTCCATCAAGGCGGTCATGCGCCGCTCTTAGCGGTCGGAGGTTGCGCGAGTCAATCGAAGCACTTTCTGCGAGCTGGCCTGGCGCTAAATGCTATAACTCGCCGGGTGAGCGTCACTGAAGTACGTCGCGACGCCGACCTCGATGGCTTTCGTTCCGAGGTTCGTGCTTGGCTTCAAGAAAACTGCCCGCCGGAGATGCGCAAGCCGATGGCCGCCGAAGGCGATATTTGCTGGGGGGGCCGCAAGTTCTCCTTCAGCTCGCCGGCCCAAAAAGCGTGGCTCGACGCGTGTACTGCCCGCGGCTTTACCGTACCCACCTGGCCGAAGGCCTACGGTGGCGCCGAGCTCGACGCGAAGCAGGCGCGTGTTCTCGAGGAAGAGATGGCCGCCATCTCTGCGCGCCCACCGCTGGTGAGCTTCGGCATTTCGATGCTCGGGCCGGCCTTGTTGCATTTCGGCTCGGACGAGCAAAAGGCAACCTACCTTCCGCCGATCGCGCGCGGTGAAATCCGCTGGTGCCAAGGTTACTCGGAGCCGAACTCCGGCTCGGACTTAGCGAGCCTGGCCACGAAGGCCGAAAGCGACGGTGACGACTACGTCATCAACGGCCAAAAAATTTGGACGTCGTATGCCGACCACGCCGACTGGATCTTCGCGCTGGTGCGGACCGATAGCAGCACCAAGCACCGGGGCATCAGCTTCGTGCTGATCGACATGGACAACCCGGGCATTACCGCCAAACCGATCACGCTGATCAGCGGCAAGTCGCCTTTCTGCGAGGTGTTCTTCGACAACGTGCGAGTGCCGAAGGCGCATTGCGTGGCCGGGGAGAACCAAGGCTGGACGGTGGCGAAGGCTCTTCTGGCCCATGAGCGTCAGTCGATCGGCGCCTCGACGTTGCTGGCATCGTCCGACAACCGCACGATCGCCGAGCAGGCCATCGAGGCGATTGGGGTGACGGCCGGACGCCTCAACGATTCGATGCTTCGTACGTCCCTGGCTGAATGGGAGGTCGACAAGGCGGCCTTCGACACGTTGGTCGAGCAGGCGCAGGCCGAGTATCGCTCAGGAGGCGGTACACCGACGACTGCCTCTTTACTGAAATACTACGGCGCCGAACTCAACAAACGTAAGTACGAAATCATGATGGCCATGCACGGCGGCGACGCGATCGACTGGCAAGACGAAAACGGTGCCGCCGTCGGCCTGCCGCGTTCGTGGCTGCGGACCAAGGCGAACTCCATCGAGGGCGGCACGTCCGAGATTCAGCTCAACATTCTTTCCAAGCACGTGTTGCGGCTGCCGGGAGCGTAGAGTCGACATGCTTTCATCCGAAGAACTTCAGCAGCTCATGGAGAGTGCCCACGGGCTTCTCAAAGAACACGCGGGCGCTCGCGCTTTTCGCAAGATGCGCGAACAAGATCCGGACGAGGGTTTCGACATAACCCTTTGGCAGCGAATGGCCGAGCTCGGCTGGACAGGCATCGCGGTTCCGGAGGCGTTCGGCGGTTACGACATGGGGCCGACGGCGGCGATCGCGGTCGCCGATGCGCTCGGCGCCCATATCGCGTCGGTGCCTTTTGCGGGGACCGTGCTGGCCAGTAAGGCGCTTGCGGCCGGGGCAGGGGGCTCAAGCGAGATGGCTGCCCACCTCGGCGCGTTGGCTGAAGGCCGTGCGTTGTTCGCCATTGCCATCGATGAAGGGCCGCGCCACACCGGACTTGAGCGCATCGGGATGACTGCGCAAGCGGACGGTAGCGACTTCGTGCTGTCGGGAATGAAGCGGAACGTTCTCGACGTGCCGGCTGCGCAGAACCTCCTGGTGGCGGCGAAGACGGACGGCGGACTGACCGCATTTGTTGTGCCCAAAGATGCGGCGGGCGTGTCGGTGTCGACGTCGGTTCGACTCGACATACGACGAAGCTCGAAGATTCAGTTCGATGGCGTTCGCGTTCCGGCGACTGCGGTGATGGGTTCCGTCGGCGGCGGAGAGGCCGTCTTGACGGCGGCGCTCGACACGGCGCGCACGGTGGTCGCCGCCGAGATGGTGGGCGCAGCGAAGGGCGTGTTCGACATGACCATCGCGTACATGCGCGACCGCAAGCAGTTTGGCGTGCCGATCGGCAGCTTTCAGGCGCTGCAGCATCGGGCGGCCCACGTGCACACGGAGCTGCAGATTGCGGAAGCCGCGGTGAAGTACGCCGCGCGCCAGCTTGCGGAGGCCCCCGAAAAGGCCGCCGAGGCGGCGGCGGTAGCCAAGTCGAAAGCAGGTCGGGTTGCAATTCATGCAGCCAACGAGGCGGTTCAGCTGCATGGCGGCGTAGGTGTGACGGACGAGTTTGATGTAGGACTTTACGTGAAACGGATTCGAACCCTCGAAAACCAGTTTGGTGACCATCTCTATCATACCGATAAGTTTGCTGGGATGCGCGGCTATTGACGGACACCCGCCACGGGATGGGATGCGCGGCTACGGACGCGCATCCTCCAACGCGATGGTGTACGGACGCGCATGCTTCACCGGCGTGGTCGCACCCTCACCGGGATGCGCGGCGATTGACGCGTGTCCTCCAACGGGATGCGGCGTACGGACGCGGAACGGTTACTGACGCGCGGGCACCGTATGCGGCCGCGTGCCCCAAGTAGGAGAATGGATCTCATTATGAGCGACGCCCAAGCGCCCCGCGCGCAGTTCACCGAGATGACCGAGTCTTCGGCGGAAGACTGGCAATTGATCGCGAAGAATGCGTTCGCCTTTGCCGCCAAGCTGCCGGAGCGAGTGATAGCCCACTTGCGCCTATTGGACGGCGATTTCGGCGGCTTCCCGGTCGACCGACTCACCCACAGCCTGCAGACGGCGACCCGGGCCCATCGCGACGGGCGTGACGAAGAATACGTCGTGTGCGCGCTCCTGCACGACATCGGGGACACCTTGGGCCCGCTCAATCACCCGGACGTCGCCGCATCCATCTTGAAGCCGTTCGTCAGCGAGCAGAACCACTGGATGGTGCAGCACCACGGTATTTTTCAAGGCTATTATTTCTTTCACCATATCGGGCTCGACCGGAACGTTCGCGACCAGTTCAAGGATCATCCGTGGTACGCCTACACCGCCGAGTTCTGCCACGAATACGACCAAAAGGCCTTCGATCCGGCCTATGAGTCGCTTCCGCTCGAGACGTTCATCCCTATGCTGGAGCGCGTTCTGACCACCCCCAAGCGTTCGCTGTACATCAAGAACGAAAGCTGACGTTGCGCTTGACGCCGAACCCGCCAACGAAATTACCTACCTGAGGACCGACCATCATGACCGAAGTATTCGTTTACGATCACGTACGAACCCCTCGCGGCAAAGGCCGCGCCGACGGCAGTCTCAACGAGATCACGCCCGTGGAGCTTGCCCGGCAGACCCTCGATGCGGTCCAGGAGCGCAGCAAGCTGCCAGAAAACGCGGTAGACGACGTTTACCTCGGCTGCGTTTCGCCGGTCGGTGAGCAGGGCGCGTGCATCGCGCGCACGGCCGTGCTGACTTCGGGGTTGGGTGAGTCGACGGCGGGCGTGCAGATGAACCGCTTTTGCGCATCCGGGCTCGAGGCGATCAACACGGCGGCGAGCCATGTGGCGGCGGGCGCGGCCGACCTGTCGATCGGCGGCGGTGTCGAGTCGATGAGCCGAGTGCCCATGGGTTCGGACGGCGGCGCGCTGATGATGGATCCGGCTGTGAGCATGCCTCGATACTTCATTCCGCAGGGCATTTCGGCGGACCTCATCGCGACCAAGTACGGATACAGCCGCGAACAGCTCGACGCCTATTCGGTCGAGAGCCAGCGCCGCGCCAAGGCCGCGTGGGACGAAGCTCGGTTCAAGGATGCTATCGTTCCCGTCAAGGACGTCATCGG
>CBDHHE010000004.1:0-30797 GCA_965263335.1 Thermohalobaculum sp.
CGTCAATGACGTCTAGCTCATTGCGTCCGATGCGCCGTTCAAGCAGTTCGTCGCGTCCTGCCTCCACGTCGAAGGCCCAAGTGTCCTCTGACATCGAAACGTGGATCGGGAACGGCCATTGGTCACTCCCGATGTAAAGCGTCGCGACCCCATCCTGCTCGACCACTCGATGCATCTCATCGAACGCGGCGATGAAGTCTTCGCGATCCGTGCTGTCTCGCTCGGGGTCGCCGGTGATGATCAGGTCTTCGTTCTCGGCACCGAAGATCGCGATCAGTGCATCGCGATCGCCCGACCTCAACGCGGTAACGAGCGTTTCGAATGCTGCCTCGGCGCCCTCGAACCGAGCGGGCTCTGACAGCGCTGCACCTGGGAGTGAAGTCAGGACAAGGACCACGGCGCAGGATGAAAGCAGACGTTTCATGACAGTTCTCCGATTAGTCTGAGTTCCCGGGTCGACGGATGCATTTTTGCATATTGCTCGTCGGCATTCCGCCTGCCCGGTGCGATGGGGAGGAGAGGCACGAGCCCACAGACGCCTCTCAGCGTCTGCGAACCTTGCCGCGACTTGCCTTGCCCCGCGCACTTGCGCGTTTCGCCTTGCTGCCGCCACCCTTGCGGGACAGAGCTGCTTGGCGTCCTCCAGCTTTCCGCTGCACACGCTTACCACCTGCGGGCTTAGAGATTTTTCTTGGTTTCGCTGCTGCTTTGCGTGCTCCGGTATTTCTTTTTGCCGTGCTCTTTGCTCCGCGGGCCTGTTCCTTCTTGGTTCGGCTGAGATTGCTGTTTTTTCGCGAACTCAGAGCACTGTTCTTGGCGCCGGAATTACGAGTGAGCTTGGGTTTCGTCTTTGTACGCGAGAGAGCGTCCGCGCCGCCGCTTCGCGAATTCATCTTTGCTTTGAGATCCGAGCGGGAACGATCCGCTGCACGGGGACGTCCGTCCCGCAGCCCGGCCCGGTCGCCGCTCACGCCCTTGCGTTTCGAAATGTCGCGGCGCGCACGCGCACGATCTCGCTCACTGGGTTTCCAACGGCCGTCACCGTCAATGTTGACCTGAGTGCCGGTGTTGATGTTCACGTTGTTGCCAACGTTGCCGCCCCGACCGATCGGGCGTGGACGGACATACCCCCCGCCGCCCCAAACTACCGGTGGGCGGCCATAGCTCGGTCCCCAGTAGCCGTGCCAGTCGTCGTCGTCATCGAAAATCTCGTTGACCAGCATGCCTGCGCCGAAGGAAAGCAGACCGGTCGCAACGAGTGAGCCCGTCGAGAAACCTTCCTCAGTCGGCTGGGTAACGACTGCGGGTGTCGTCGCCTCGGTCGTGTAGACTTTCTCGGAATCATAGGCGGGGACGTAGACGACCTCGGGTTGGGTCGGGGTGATGGCGATGTTGTCGCCTTCGACGGTGACAGTTTGCGCCTCGTTCGTTTCGAGATTGCCCATGGCATCGGCGCGGGCGCGCTGGCGCTGCACTGCGTCGAGCACATCATCGCTCTGGACAAGCATGGCGTCACCCAGTTGCTCGGTCCAGTCGATCTCATCCGCCATTCGCTCGATGACCCCTGGGAAGCCCGCCGCGAGCACCGCAACGCTTTCATCCCAGCCTTCCGCCTCGGCGGCCTCTGTGCGCTTGTCCTCAGCGAGGTCCTTGTTGTCCTCGACCCACCGGTCGGATTTCACGATCTCGAGCGGATATGTCGATGCGACGAAGACTTGCGCCAGCAGCGCATCCGGGTAGAGCGCGACGGGAGCGACGAGTTCGTCCAGCTCTTCTTCGGAAAGCAACTCCTCCGCGGGAATGACTTCCTCGTCTACGACCGCTTCCTGGCTTTCAGCTTCTGACGACTGCGCTTCATCTGTGGTTTGAGCGCGCAAATCTCCGTTTGCGGGCAGCAGGATCCCCGCACAAACGATCAAGGCAGCGAAGATCACTGCGTTAGCGTTAAGCGAGCAACTTTGCCGGAGTCTCAGTGCGCGGCGAGCTGACGTGATAAAGGTCATAATGTCTTGTCCAGCAACTAATTTCCTGCCCCCAAATCAAACCGTACACGATGAATGACTGATCGCGAATGCCAAACTTTGTGACAGACCCAAGATGTTTCTAAGTCAACCCGATCTTGTTTGTGCGCCCACCTTTGCATCTTGCGGCTGTTGAAAGCTTGGCGCGTGAGAGGAGACGGTTGGGCGTCTGTTTGACGACACAAATTCGATGTTCTGTCACGTAGCCGTCGTGGAACGACACTAGAAGTTCGCCCGAAACAAGACATGGATGCGAGGTGCTACGGGGCCAGCCGCGTGTTCACAAAAGACAATACCACACAAGAGCGTGTGGGGAGGAAGTTCGATGGCTGCCAGACTCGCGATAGAGATCGCTGACAACATCAATTCGATCATGGTTCGTCGTGCAACGCGGGACGCAGTGCGTCGCACCGAGCGCGACCAGTTGGTGCAGATCACCAGAGCATAAACCTCGACCCCGGTTGCCGCCGAATTGTCCTGACAGCGCAACCCTTCACTGAAGCCACAGAAACTCATTCGCGTCGCAGCTGACGCAAAAGCCAGGAGCACCACGACATGGCGGTCATTTTGTCCGAGAGCTTCGAGACCGACGGTAACGGAACGCGCTACACCACAAGCACGCAAGAGTTCACAGATGGCACCGCGGACTTCTTCACCCGCACCGACGGGTCGGACATCACGGGCACCTACGAGGTCACCGGCGCGGACGGGTCGTTCTTCTTCGGCGCTCAGGACCTGGACGGTGAAGGCGCCGATCCTGAACAGACGCTGACGATCTCCGGCATTGACATCTCCGGCTTCACCAACCTGTCTTTCTCGGGCCTGTTCGCGGAGGACGACAGCTCCGACGGCAATGAGGACTGGGACAATGGCGGCAGCGGAGACGACAACTTCGCGTTGGTCGAGTACCAGATCGACGGTGGTGGTTTTCAGACGCTGATCGCGATTGAGAGCCTCGCCGCGCAAGGGGACTTCAATGGTGCGCCTGCGGTTGACACGAACGCGGACGGCACAGGCGACACACCGGAGATCACCGACACCTTCCAGACGCTAACCGCCACAATTGCTGAGACCGGTGCTGCTCTGGACCTGCGCCTGACTCTCAATCTTGAAGATGGCGATGAGGATCTCGCAGTCGATCTGCTGGAAATCTCCGGCGACGCGGTCACGCAACCGGCCGATACTCTGATAAGCGAATTCCAGCCCAATCCGGAGGGTACCGATCCGGCAACCATGAGCGTCGAGATATCTGGGACACCGGGCGATCCTTTTTCGGGTGTCATTCTCGCAATCGAAAGCGACCCCGGGACCGCCAATCCCGGCGATATCAATAACTTCGAAGCTGTTTCGGGCACGTTCGACGCCAGCGGTTTGCTCACCGTAAGCATCAATGACATCGAGAACCCATCTTTCACACTCGTATTGCTGGACAGCTTCTCAGGAGACACCTCTACCGATATCGACACGGACGACGACGGTACGGCCGAAGATCTTTCCACCTTTGGGACGGTTCTTGATGCCATTGGCGTGCCGGACACGGCGAGCGACGAGGGGTTGCTGTACGGGGCCCAGTTGGGCGGCACCGATTTCGCGTTCACAGGGGACGAGCCTGGACTGATCTTCCGCGATGCGAGTGTCGGCGATCTGTATGCGCTCAACGAACCGGACAACGGCGAGGTCTTCGATGTAAATGCGGTTGATGTGACCCCGGGCGTCTTCGATGTCGCGCCGACCCTGGCAGGCACGTTCGGAGCGATCAACCCGAGTGTCACCGGCACTCCGGCGCCGACGCTCTCGATCGACGACGTGACTGTTAGCGAGGGCGACGCAGGCACGTCCCTGGCGACCTTCACCGTAACGCTCTCCGGCGCGTCTTCCGATCCGTTCACGGTGGACTTTGCCACCTCCGACGACACCGCAGAAGCCGGGACGGACTATGTCGCCGCCCTCGGCGGGCTGAATTTTGCAGGCAATGACGGTGAGACGCAAACCATCGAAGTGACGATCAACGGTGATCCGGATCCGGAGCTCGACGAGACCTTCCTGGTCGATTTATCAAACGTCGTACCGATTTCGGGCATGCCGGGCGTCGTGATTGACGACGCGCAGGGTGTCGGCACGATCCAAAATGACGATGGCGCTGCTGTAACGCTGATCAGTGCGGTGCAGGGATCGGGCGCCGTAAGCCCGCTCGTTGGCCAGACGGTCACCATAGAGGGCATCGTGGTTGGCGACTTCCAGGATGGCACCGGTGCTGACGGTGACTTGAATGGGTTCTACCTGCAGGAAGAGGACAGCGACGCAGACGCCGACTCGACGACATCGGAGGGGATCTTCGTCTTCGACGGTTCGAGCCCTGCGGTCGATGTCGCAAAAGGCCAGAAGGTGCAGGTCACCGGGGAAGTCGCGGAATTCTTCGGCGAGACCCAGCTTACCAATGTCACGGTATCGATCACCGACGCCGGCGACAATTCGGCTGATGCCACCGCCTCAACGATCACATTCCCGGTTGCCAACACGGTGACCAATTCTGATGGCGCGCTGATTGCAGACCTGGAAGCCTTCGAGGGAATGCTGGTCACGATCCCCGAGGAACTGACAGTCTCGGATCTCTTCACGCTTGGCCGTTTCGGCGACGTTGGCCTGCATGCCGACGGGCGTCTTGCCCCCTTCACGCAAACCAATGCACCGAGTGTCAGTGGTTTCCAGGCGTTCCAGGATCTCGCCGTTCGCAACACGGTCATCCTCGACGATGGGAGCACCGTGCAGAACCCGGCGGTAGTGCCGTTCGATGTGGCCTCGGCCCCCGGCGACACGCCAGGTGAGCTGGACGCGAATGACGAACTCCGCTCCGGTGATACTCTGGGCGACCTCACCGGCGTGGTGCGCTTCAGCCGCGGTTCCGGCGGGTCGGGCGACGAGATTTACCGGATCAATCCCACTGAAGCTCCGGTTTTCCAGAACGACAACCCGCGCCCGACCAACGCTCCTGATGTCGGTGGCGATATCACCGTCGCCTCGTTCAACGTGCTCAACTTCTTCACCTCGATCGATGACGAGCAGAGCCGCAACAGCAACCCGCTCAATGCCGGACCCACCCCACTGGAACCGCGCGGCGCCAACGACCTGACGAATGCGCAGACCTCCGTGGCCCCTTCGACCCAGGCACAGACCGACCCTCTGGCCGAGTTCAACCGTCAACTCGACAAGCTGATTGCTGCGGTCACGGAAATCGGTGCCGACATTTTCGGCCTGATCGAGATCGAGAATGAGTTCCCGGGCTTTGTCGACGCATCCAACGAGGGCGGCCAGACCGCTGTGGAACGACTGATTGATGAGCTCAATTCGGCCATCACGACTGCGGACTACCAGTTTGCCGCTCCGTCGAACGGTCAGCTGTTCGGCGACTCGGGTGATGCCATATCGGTGGGCCTGGTCTACGATGCCAACACCGTCGAGATCGCTCAGAACACCACCGTCGAGATCCTCGATGACAGCCTGCTTCCGGGTCTGGGCCTCGGCAGTCTGCCTGCGGTCTTCGATGGGGCCAGTACGAGCCGGGCCCCGATCGCTGCGACCTTCACCGAGCTCGAATCCGGTGAGGATTTCACGGTCGCGGTCAACCACTTCAAGTCCAAAGGTTCGCCGGGGACGGCGCCCACCGGCGACGTTGACATCGGCGATGGCGTCGGCAACGCCAACCAAACCCGCGTCAATGCCGCCACGGCACTCGATGCTTGGCTCGACACTGATCCCACTGGGTCGGGTGATGAGGATTTCCTGATCATCGGTGATCTCAACGCCTATCCGCAGGAGGACCCGATCCAGCTCTTGCTCGGCGAGGGATACACTGACCTGGCAGCGCAGTTCATTGGCTCAGACGCCTATTCTTTTGGCTTCCCGCTGGACCTCAACACGAGCCCTCAGGTTCAGGGTTTCGGAACGCTGGACTACGGGCTTGCCAATTCCTCGCTGCTCAGTCAGGTCACCGGCGCTGGGGAGTGGCACATCAATGCCGACGAGTCCGTCATCTTCGACTACAACCTCGAATTCAAACCGCAGGCGCAGGCGGACGGCCTCTTCGGAGCCAACCCGTTCCGGGCATCGGATCATGATCCGCTGATCATTGGTCTCGACCTTCAAAGCGACGCTCCGAATGCTGCTCCTGTGATCACGTCGGATGGCGGTGGTGACACAGCTCAGGTCAACGTGGCCGAGAACACGACGGCAGTGACGGATGTCCAGACCTCGGACGACGCGGACAGCGAGGGGTCGGGGCTGCTCTACAGCCTGACGGGCGGGGCGGACCAGGCGCTGTTCAACCTCGACCAGGCGACGGGAGTGCTGAGCTTCAGCGCCGCTCCCGACTTCGAGGCGCCGGGCGACGACAATGACGACAACAACTACGAAGTGCAGGTCACGGTCACAGACTCGGGCGGGCTCACAGATGTGCAGGACCTCACCGTCTCGGTGACCGATGTGGACGAGGGCGGCGGGAGCTCCGACATTGTGGTCGAGCTGATCGATGCGATCACGGACACGCCGATTGCGACGCTCGAGGACGGCACGGTGGTTCCGCTGAGCGACATCGAGGGCAAGCGCGTCACCATCGCGGCCACGGTCCCGGCGGGCAGCCCGTTCTTCGGCGGCGTCGAGAGCATGGTGCTCGACCTGAACGACGGCCAGGCCGTGCGGACCGAGAACGTCGAACCGTACGCGCTCTTCGGCGACAATCAGGGAGGCACGAACTTCTTCCCGGGCCCGCTCAGCTTCACGCTGCCCGTGGGTGCCAACTCGATCGACTTCGATCTCTTCGCCCAGAACAAGGCACAGAGCTTCCTCGAGACCATCTCCGTGGACTTCACGATCCTGGACGACATCTCGGGGGGCAACACGCCGCCGGTGGCGGTGGACGACACCGCGACCTCGCAGGGCTCCAGCACGGTGATCGACGTGCTCGACAATGACTTCGACCCGGATGCCGGCGACCAGATCTCGATCCAGAGCTTCACCCAGCCCGTGGGCGGCAGCGTCTCGGAGGCCGGCGACAGCCTTGTCTTCGTGCCGGATCAGATCCCGTTCCAGGGCCAGACGAGCTTCGAATACACGATCGCGGATCTCGACGGCGCGACGTCGACGGCCACGGTGACCGTGAACGGCGACAGCACCGGAGGCTCGGTCACAGCGCTTGCGTCCATCGATGGCGAGCAGAAGAACCAGGGCGTGGTCGACACGGTGCAGGCGGGCCGCGACAACGATCTGGAAATCGGGAATGGCGACACATCGGGGCTTCTCTTCGACGATGTGGCGATCGCTGACGGGGCGCAGGTTTCGAATGCCTTCATCACAGCGACCGCGCAGCGCAAGCAGAACAACATCGACAAGGCCTTCGAGATCGGCCTCTTCGACGGATCGGAAGGGGTGGGCCTTTCGGGTGCGGGGGCGCTGACGACGGGCTTCGATTTCTTCTCGACGGAGACGGTCAGCGGCAGCTTCGCCAAGAACGACGACGTGGTGTTCGATGTGACCGATACGGTGATCGCCTTCCTTGCGGACGAGCAGGCGGCGAACGGCGACGAGACCTACGACATGCTGTTCTCGCTCGCGACCGACGACGGCATCTTCCGCATCAACCCCGAGGAGGCGGGCAACACCCTCGCCGCCGAACTCACAATCGAGTTCGTCTAGACGCCAGTCCGGGGGATGGCAGACGCAATCCCCCGGGTTCTCTTGTCCTGTGTTTGCTTCAGATCGACTGCGACTGTTTGGGGTGCACGGCATGATCACGCCATCAGGCATCTTCCAGGGGCGGCGCCCCCGCAGCGCAAGGTCCGAAGCCCAAGGCCGTGAACAGACCGTTGCGGAACCCGATGGCCCAAGGTCAATACGCCCTGATCTGCGCTGACATCGGCGAAACTCCGAACAACGCCGCTACCTGTAGAAGGTACGGGGTCCTTTCATCGCGCGGCAGGCCGGGCTGTTCTCTCGATGTCTGCTGCAACCTGTGCTTCCAGCCTTGCCGGTTCGGTGGCATGGTCCCTTTCAGGCTCTACTGACTTTAGGGTCATAGCTGGGTTTGCGATCTGGGGTGCGTCTGCGCAATGCGGGTTTTTTTGACGGGCGGGACAGGGTTTGTTGGGCTTGCGCTTGCGGCAAGGTGGGCGGCCGATGGTGCTGAGGTGGTCGCCACAGCCGATGCGCCCCCACCCGATTGGGCAGAAAAGGCCCTTCCGGCGGTGAGGTTTCAGGTTTTGGACGTCCGAGATCGCTCGGCGCTCTTGGCAGCATTGACCTCGACCCGTCCTGACATCCTTGTGCACGGGGCGGCATTGACGCCCGATGTAGAGAGGGAGCGGGCTGGTGGCACTGCTGCGATTTTCGAGGTCAACATCGCCGGGACAGCGAATGCCCTCGAAGCTGCAGCTCAGGCAGGTGTCGGACGGGTCGTGGCTTTCTCATCAGGCGCTGCCTATGGCCGAACGCTGGATGACGTCGCGGAGCTGGATGAGATCAGCACCGAATGCCGGCCCACTGCGCTGTATGCCGTTTCCAAGCTGGCGGCTGAAAAGGTGGCATTGCGGCTTGGAGCACTTCACGGTTTGAGCGTTGTGACGCCGCGCCTTTCAGTTGCCTGGGGAACTTGGGAGTACAGGACGTCCATGCGGCAGACCCTGTCTCCCGGCTACCAGATTCTTGAAGCGGTGATGACCGGGAACGTGCCGCGAGTCGCACCTCACACGCTGGCGCCCCTCATCTATTCGGAGGATGCGGCAACGATGATCGCACGTCTGGCGGCCAGCCGGGTCGAGGGACCCATAAACATCGGGAGCTCACGGATGATCGATCTGTCGCTGCTTGCAGAGCAGGCCGTTTCCCTGGCGCGTGCTCGCGGCTTCGATGTAGATGGTCCGCATCGTGAGATCGTCGTTCACACGCCCAAGCGTCCCCCTATGACGCTCAATCTGCTCGCAAACGCGATCGGTGACTGGCCGATAACCAACCCGGCCGACGCTCTGGATCGCTGCTTTGACTGGTACTCCGGATTGACCGATCCGCGCCCGTTCTGAGCAATTTGGAGGCATTGCCGCGGGCAAAGCTTCATCTCAAGAGCGCTTTGCGTCTCCTGACACGAAGCCGGAAATGATTGGGCAGTCCGGGCGATCATCGCCGCGACACGCGTTGACAAGATGGGCAAGATCATCCTGCAGAGCCTGCAGTTCAAGCATCTTGGATTTGATGTCCTCGAGCCGCTTCAAAGCAATGCGTTTCACGTCCCCGGATGAGCGGTTCTTGTCTTCGTAGAGGCTTATGAGCTCACGTGTTTCTTCGACCGAGAAGCCAAAGGCGCGTGCCCGTCGCGAGAACACGAGCTTGGAAAGTTCCTGTTCTGTGTACTGTCGATAACCGTTCTCTCCACGACCGCTGGGTCTCACAAGTCCAATGTCCGCATAGTATCGCACTGTTTTGACCGGTAGCCCGGACGCTTTCGCAACTGCACCGATGTTCATCGTCTGCCTCTTCAAACATTCCAGTCGGTGGAGAGAGTATGACCGCATGACAGCAAGTCAATCAAACCTCATCGAGTGGCCCGCGAAGGGAACAGACAGCGACTTGTCCATCATTGGCCCGGACCATGTCACTCTCGCACAGTGGCATGAGTGACCATAGGCGCGGCGTTGTTCGTGCATGTGCCCGCAGGCACAAGATCGAAAGCGATCGATACGGACGCACCGGTTCCTACAGGGTCGATGCTCAGTTCTGCGCCATGTGTCTTTGCGATTTCGGCAACGATCGCCAAACCTAGCCCGCTGCCGTCCGATGCGCGGACTTGCGAGAAGCGCTCGAATGCGATGGGCGCGTCTTCCGGTGACAGGCCGGTTCCGTCATCGGAGACCGTCAGGATGACCCGGTCGTCTGCCTGGGACAACGAGACTTTGATTTCGCGCAGTGCAGGCGGCCCATGCCGCATCGCATTGTCAATCAGGTTTTCGACAGCTTCCTCCAGCATAAGCCGGTCGCCCTGGATCCGACTTTCATCCGTAAGCGGCGTGAATTCAAAGGCGATGCCTGCTGTCAGTGCGCGGTCCGCGTTGCGGGTCGCCACGTGGGTCGCCAATTCGCAGAGATCGAGGAACTCGAAGTTGTTGCGATTTGTTTGTCCTTTGGAGCGTTCATAGGTCAGCATCTGGGTTGTCAGTCTGGCCGTGCGTGCAGCGGAGTGCCTCAGTTCACCAACACGACGAAGCCGCTCGGTGTCCGACTTTGCCGTTTCGGCTGCCTCGGCGAGCGCCAGCAATCCGGCGATGGGATTGCGCAACTGATGCGCGGCATCCGAGATGAAGGCGTCGCGAGCCTGCATTGTTGAACGTACCTGACCGAACAGGTCGTTGAGCGTCGATACGATGCCGCGCACCTCGGTGGGCACCTCGCGTCGTATGCGGCTCAGATCATTGGATGAACGAGCGGCGATCGCTTCTTCCAGGCTCATGAGCGGTCGAAGCCCTCGATTGATCGCAAACCACGTGATCACTGCCAGCGCACACAGCAGCATGCACAGGAGTGCGGCAGACTGCAGTGCAAGACCGCGTGCAATGGCCTCGCGGTCAGCGCTTCGTTGCCAGACAGTGACCGTGGAAAGACCTTGGAACGGCCCGATCTCGGTCGGCTCAAGCAGCCGAAGCGCACGAACAGGCGACCGATGATAGAGGGACTCGTAGTAGGTGGGAACGCTCTCGCTGCGATCCATTCCGCTCGGTGGAACAGGAGGATAGGCGTAGCCCGTGATGTAGGTGTGGTCAGGGCCAGAGACATGATAGAATACTTGCCCGCCTGCCGCCTCCGAGATCAAATCGCGTGTGGTGATCGATAATGCGTCGCCACCTGAGACCGTGACGTCCCTCGAAATTGCCAGCGTCACGGACAGGAGCGATCGGTCAAACAATTCCTCGGCAGTGGACGTTGCGGCGGCGTAGCGCCAATACCCGAGCAGGAGTGCCACGATCGTCAGCGGGGCAAGGATGAGCACCATCAGTCGCGCTCTCAGAGAGCTTTGATAGGTCATCCTGGCTCCGTGAGCATGTAGCCAAGTCCGCGTGCGGTCTTGATGTCGAAACCATGCAAGCGCAACCGCTTGCGAAGTCGCGAGATGTGCACCTCGACAACACTCTCGTCGACATCTGCCCCGACCCCGTAGAGATGATCCACCAGTTCCGATTTGGGCGTCAGCCTGGTCCGACGCTCGAGCAGGCATTCGAGAGCTGCGAGTTCCTTGCGCGGCAAATCGAGCACTTGTTCCCCGATCTTCGCACATCGTGCTGTCATGTCGAACACCAACGGGCCCAGATGGAGCGTGGATCGGGCATCAGTCGCTCGTCTGCGCGCGAGCGCCCGCAATCGAGCCATCAACTCATCCATGGCGAATGGCTTGACCAGATAGTCGTCAGCGCCCGCATCCAGTCCGGCAACCCGGTCCGCTGTATCTCCCCGTGCGGTCAACAGGAGAACAGGTGACTGATCGCCTCGCGCGCGGAGCCCGCGCAGCACGTCTAAGCCGCTCAATCCCGGGAGGTTGATATCCAGAACCACGATGTCAGCGCCATCGCGGGCGAGGAACGTGGCGGCCTCCCGCCCATCCATGAGGTGGTCGACCGCGTGCCCGTTGTCGCGGAGCCGGTGCATGATACCGCGGGCCAGGTCGAGATTATCTTCAATCACTACGATGCGCATGTTTACCCGAGGCTTTGTTGCGGTTGCTGCAAGGTCCATGCAAGCTTTGCCTGTAAGAGTAGAGAACTTAACCGGGGGAATCACCGTCCCGGAACGGGTACTTGGGGAGGCACGCATGCGATCGACGGATCGCGACCTTCCCGTGCAGCTAAAAATCGGGAGGAACATATGACCAATCTCAGGAAATTGACCCGTCGGACATTCACGAGCCTCACTGCGCTCGCAGCACTGGCGGTCGCAGCACCAGCCTACGCCCTGGATCTGAGCGGCAAGACGGTCGAATGGACAATTCCGTTCTCCGAGAAGGGTGGATCGGCGAAGTGGGCAAACTTCTTCGCGCCACTTTTGAGCGAGGCACTTCCAGGTGCTCCCACCGTGGTTGTCAAGTTCATGCCAGGCGCGGGCTCGACCAAGGGAGCAAACTGGTTTCAAAAGCAGGAAAACGGCGACGGTACTGTGCTGTTCGGCTCTTCGGGTTCGACGCAGTTCCCGTACCTCCTCGGCGACCCACGCGTGCGCTACGAATACAACGACTGGGAAGTCGTCATGGCCTCTGGCACCGGTGGGGTGGCCTATCTTGCGCCGGACATGGCTGAAAAGTTCGATGGCTCGGCAAACGGTCTGAAGGATGAGAGCTTCATCTATGGCTCTCAGGGCGCAACCCGGCTCGATCTTGTCCCTCTTTTGGCCTGGAAGATGCTGGGCATGAATGTCGAGCCAGTCTTCGGCATCAAGGGTCGCGGAGATGGCCGACTGATGTTTGAGCGTGGTGAAGCCAACATCGACTACCAGACCACGTCAGGCTACCTGAAAGGGTCAGCCGCGCTCGTCGAAGCGGGCACGGCGGTGCCGATGATGACCTGGGGCGCGCTCGATGCAGATGGCAACATCGTGCGCGATCCGACCTTCCCGGACATGCCGACGTTCAAGGAGGTTTGCGACGCCACGGACGGGTGTGAAACCAGTGGGGAAGCCTGGGACGCGTGGAAGGCATTCTTCGTTGCGGGCTTCCCGGCACAAAAGATGGCATTTCTGCCGAAGGGAACGGACCAGGCGGTCGTAGCTGCGTTTGCTGATGCTTTTGCGAAAGTACAGGCGCGGGATGACTTCGCCGAAATTTCTGCAAGTCGGCTCGGCAAGTATCCGATGTACACAGGCGCGGATGCATCAAATGCAATGCAGCAAGCCATCTCCGTGAACGACGATGCGAAAACATTCGTGAAGGCCTGGCTCGCTGACGACTACGGTGTTGTCCTCGAGTGATCGAAGCACTCTGATCTCAGAACAGGATCTGCGCCGATGGCGCAGGTCCGGTGGCCGAGGGGGAGGCTTCCATGGACATTCTCTCAACCGCGGGTCCGGCGCTTGGTGACGCGTTCGGATTGATCCTGCAGCCGGTGGTCCTGGCCTATTTGGTTCTGGGCGTCGTGATGGGCCTAGCCGTCGGCGTATTCCCGGGACTTGGTGGCATTGCCGGACTGTCGCTCCTTCTGCCGTTCATGTTCGGAATGGATCCGGTTTTGGGTCTCGCATTGATGATCGGCATGGTCGCGGTCGTGCCGACATCTGACACCTTCGCCTCGGTACTGATGGGCATTCCTGGTTCGTCCGCCAGTCAGGCCACCGTGCTTGACGGGTTTCCGATGGCCAAGAAAGGTGAAGCTGCCCGCGCGCTCTCGGCAGCCTTTGCATCGTCCTTGTTCGGGGGGCTGGTGGGTGCGACGTTTCTGACAGTCTTCATCCTTGTTGCTCGGCCCATTGTCCTCGAGTTCCGGACACCCGAGATGCTGATGATCACGGTGTTCGGTCTCTCGATGGTGGCGATCCTAGCGGGACGCGTGCCGTTGAAAGGGTTGGCTGCGGCTGGTCTCGGGATGATGATCGGGACCATCGGCGAGGGCGACAGTGCCGGCGCTTTGCGAATGTCCACCTATGATATGCCCTATCTGACCGACGGCCTGAAACTCGTCATCGTCGGGCTGGGCATCTTCGCGATCCCCGAGATTGTCGCGTTGCTGCGTCAAGATCGGTCGATCTCCAGAACGGCAACGTTGGGTGCTGGATGGGCCTCTGGCGTCCGTGATTGGTTCGCCAATATCTGGCTGTCGGTCCGTTGCTCAGTGATCGGTGTGGTCGTCGGTGTTATTCCTGGTCTGGGAGGCTCGGTCGTCGACTGGATCGCCTATGGCCATTCGGTCCAGTCGACAAAGAACCGCGAGAACTTCGGCAAGGGCGAGGTGCGCGGTGTCATCGGACCTGAGTCTTCGAACAACGCGAAAGAAGGGGGTGGGCTGGTCCCGACACTGCTGTTCGGGATTCCAGGGTCTGGATCGATGGCGATCTTCATCGGTGCCATCGCGCTTCTTGGCTCGGGTGACATCGAAGTTGGCCCAGCGATGCTTCGCGACAACCTGAACATTACGTACGCCATCGTGTGGCTCCTGGCGCTGGCAAATGTCGTTGGCACGCTCCTGTGCATTGCCGCCTCTGGCGGGATCGCAAAGTTGACTACCATCCGCTTCACGTTGCTTGCGCCGTTCCTCTTCATGCTGATCTCGTTTGCCGCCTTCCAGTCGGGGCAAAACCTTATGGATCTGGTGGCGCTGTTTGCGATTGGGCTCATTGGCATTCTGCTGCGCCGGTTTGACTGGTCCCGACCTGCTTTCCTGATCGGCTTTGTCCTGGCAGACCCGGCCGAGACGTTTGCCAACCAGGCCGTTCAGATCGCCACGTTCCGCTTCAAGAAGGGCATGGCCGAGGGCCTCGAGTTCATCTTTTCGCCGATCGTCATCGTCCTCCTCATCATCACGGTGATCTCGGTGCTCATAGGTCTGAGGCAGGCCAAGAACATCATGGCAGAAGGGGATGTGAAGTCAGGATCCAAACGCGCTCCAATGATCTTTGCCGGTGCGATCCTGGTCTATGTGCTGGTGGCATTCACCGACGCCTGGACGATCCCCGCAAGCCAGCACGCCGACAAGGTCTTTCCAATCTTCGTGGGCGGCGTGACCATTGTCGCGCTCGTCTTGCTGATCGTTCAGATGATGCGCCGGGAAGAAACCGATGCGGTGTTTGCGGACAAGGAAGTCTCGGGCGAAGATGCGCAGGCGCCGCATGGACTCTGGCGAACACTGAGCTGGTTTGTCGGATTGCTGCTGCTGACCTCGCTGGTTGGGTTCATCCTCGCGCTCGCACTATTCTTGGTGGTGTTCTTCCGGATGCGTGCTGGCGAGGACTGGGGGCGTACGTTGCTCCTCTCAACAGCAGGCATTGTCTTCATGTGTCTGATGGCCTGGGTTTTGAACCGCGACTTCCCACCCGGTCTGCTGCAGTCGTACATCGATCTACCCTGGCCGTTGACGTGAGGTTGAGATGCCGCAGCAAGCGATCCCATTTCTGTTCATGCGTGGCGGGACTTCCCGCGGCCCCTTCTTCAACCGTGCAGACTTGCCGGAGGATCTGGATGAGCTGTCAAAGGTCCTGATCACCGCCGTTGGCTCAGGACATCCGCTGAACATTGATGGCATCGGTGGTGGTGCTGCGGTCACCACGAAGGTTGCGATGCTTTCGCCGTCTGAAGATGCTTGGGCGGAAATCGACTACTTCTTCGCCCAAGTGTCAGTTGAGGACCGGTTGGTCGACTACAAGCCAACATGCGGTAACATCTTGACTGCAGTCGGTCCTGCGGCGTTGGAAATGGGGCTGATCGATCCTTCGGGCGACGAGACGGAGGTGCGCATCCGCGCCGTCAACACTGGCGCTGAAGTGACCGCCATCGTTCAGACACCGGGCGGCGCTGTAGAATACCAAGGGAGTTCGACCATCGACGGTGTGCCGGGGACCGCCGCCCCAGTGCAACTGAACTTTCGCAAGGTGGCTGGTTCGGCAACCGGCAAAATGTTGCCGACCGGCAATCTCCGCGACGAAATCGACGGGATCGAAGTGACGTGCATGGATGTCGCGATGCCTGTGGTTATGGCTCGCGCAGATGCATTTGGCCTCACCGGGCGCGAAACACGCGACGAGCTGGACGAAAACCGCGACTTCTTTGCGCGCATGGAGGCGATCCGCCTGCAAGCCGGTGAAAAGATGGGGATGGGAGATGTTTCGAAGTCCGTCACTCCCAAGTTCACGATCCTGGCTCCGGCGCAAGACGGTGGAGCACTCGCCGCCCGCTACTTCATGCCTTGGCAGACCCATCCAAGCCTTGCCGTAACAGGTGCACAGTGCATCGCGGCGTGTGCGCTGGCGCCTGGGACTGTCGCTGATGGGATCTGGCAGCGCACCAACAGTGCACCCACGACTCTGTTGCTCGAGCATCCGAGCGGCAAGCTCGAGGTGGCGATTGATTTCGCGATCCACGGGACCGATTTTGAGGTTGTCTCGGCAGGCCTCACTCGAACGGCAAGAAAGCTTGCAGCGGGGCACGTCTTCGTCGGCGCTTAGGCGCTTCCGGCCGAAACACGCACGGGCTCACCAATTGCCCTCTTCGCTTCCGTCGAAGTGTTTCTCAAGATCCGCCCAGCAATCGATGTAGTCGTCCTGTAGTGGCGCTTCATTGGCAGCGAAGGCGGTGAGGTGCTGTGGAAACCGGGTTTCGAACATGAATGACATGGTGTTGTCCAGCTTGTCTGCTTTGAGATCGGCGCTCGATGCACCCTCATAGGCCAACCGATCGGGGCCATGCGGCAGCATCATGTTGTGCAGGCTCATGCCCCCCGGCACGAAGCCTTCGGGTTTGGCGTCGTAGACGCCGTAGATGTTGCCCATGAGCTCGGACATGATGTTCTTGTGATACCAGGGCGGTCGAAAAGTGTTCTCGGCGACCATCCAACGTTCTCGGAACAACACGAAGTCGATATTGGCAGTGCCGGGTGTGCCCGAAGGGGCGCTCAGCACAGTAAAGATCGAGGGGTCTGGGTGGTCAAAGAGCACCGCGCCAACTGGGCAGTAGGCCCTCAGATCGTACTTGTAGGGCGCGTAGTTGCCATGCCACGCCACCACATCCAAAGGTGATTGGCCGATCTCGGTGACATGGAACTGTCCGCACCATTTCACGGTAATGATGGATGGGACTTCGCGATCCTCGAACGCCGCCACGGGTGCCTTGAAATCGCGTGGATTGGCAAGGCAGTTTGCGCCGATCGGCCCGCGCCCGGGCAATTCAAACTTTTGGCCGTAGTTCTCGCAGACGAAGCCGCGCGCGGGTCCGTCGACAACTTCCACACGGTAGACAAGTCCGCGGGGAAGGATCGCGATCTCCTTGGGTTCAAGATCGACTATCCCGAGCTCCGTATGGAACTTGAGGCGACCCTGTTGGGGAACAACCAGGAGCTCAGAGTCGGCAGAGTAGAAGTAGCTCTCAACCATGGATTCCGTCACCAGGTAGATGTGGGCCGCCATGCCGGTCTGGGTGTGGACGTCGCCTGCGGTGGTCATCGTGCGCATACCGGTGACCCAGGTCAGGCCTTCTTCGCTCGCATCCACCGGGTTCCATCGATATTGGCCAAGGCTCACAACATCGGGATCAATGCAAGGGGCACTTTTCCAGTAGGGAACCTCGATCTTCGTGTACCTCGTCGAATGTTTTACCGAGGGTCGAATGCGGTAGCACCACGTGCGCTCAGGTGGATGGGCGGTAAACGCCGTCCCCGAAAGCTGTTCGGCGTATAGTCCATATGCGCATTTTTGCGGGCTGTTCATCTGTTGGGGCAGGGCACCCGGTATGGCTTCGGTTTCATGATCGTTCCCGAAGCCCGGCATGTAACCTGGTGTGGTGCCGTTCGACTGGAGCTGCTGAATGATCCGGCGGGATTCCTGAACGTTCATCGCGATCTCCTCAGTTTGTTGCCCGCATATTGGTTGAAAATGTAACTAACAAGGACAATCCTCGCAGCATGACGTCGGCACGCCCCTTCGATCTGCAGGACTTTCTCCCGTATCTGTTGAACCAGGCGGCCGAAACCTGCGGGCGGGACTTTCAGGCCGTCTACAAGCAGCGCTACGGTCTTCTGCGGTCAGAATGGCGGGTCCTGTTCCATCTGGGGCGCTACGGTGACTTGACCGCCACCCAAATCGTGGATCTTGCGAAGACCCACAAGACCAAGATCAGCCGTGCGGTCAGAGCGCTCGAGACCAAGCGCTTTCTCCAGCGGTGTGAGGTGGCGACCGACCGTCGGCGCGAACAACTGACGCTAACGGCAGCGGGCCAGGCGGTTTTCGAAGATCTTGTCCGTGTCGCTCAAGAGTACGACAGAGAGCTCGAGGTTAAGCTGGGTCGAGACAAGGTGGATGCGCTACGCAAGATGCTGCATATCCTCGCTCGATCGTGAGTTCGACGGATTCTAGTTGGTCCAGTCCCTCTCGTGCGGCGTCCGGGTTGCCCTGTCATCGGGACGTGCCTGACACGCAACCTTCAACAGCTCTTTGCACGATTGTTTGAAAACTGCTCTCCATTGCGCTGTTGCTTGCTTTGACGATGCACCAAAGCGTGGCGCGTCAGCCAGCCATGCCTGTTGAAATGCATCGCAGGGCGAGGATCGCACGCCTGCTCCCCTGTTGCAGGCGTGCGGGAGAAGGTCCCTCAGGAAAGCTGTGGCAGAAGGCTGTCCATCGATACCTTCGCATCACCGTAGAACATCCGCGTGTTCTCCTTGAAGAACAGCGGGTTCTCGATGCCGGAATAGCCTGTCCCCTGGCCGCGTTTCGAAACAAACACCTGACGGGCCTTCCAGACTTCAAGCACCGGCATGCCGGCAATTGGGCTGCCGGGGTCATCTTGTGCTGCGGGGTTCACGATGTCATTTGCGCCGATGATGATCGCAACATCCGTCTCAGGGAAGTCCTCGTTGATCTCATCCATTTCCAGCACGATGTCGTAAGGCACCTTCGCTTCGGCCAGCAGCACGTTCATGTGGCCCGGCAAACGTCCCGCCACGGGATGGATGGCGAACCGAACCATGCACCCGCGTGCGCGCAGCTTCCGGGTCAGTTCCGACACAGATTGCTGAGCCTGGGCGACCGCCATGCCGTATCCGGGCACGATGATCACGCTGTCCGCATCGTTCAGTGCGCTTGCAACGCCGTCGGCATCGATGGCGATCATCTCGCCTTCGACCGCGGCTGCGGTAGATGCTTCACCGCCCCAACCACCAGCAATCACACTGATGAAGCTCCGGTTCATGCCCTTGCACATGATGTACGAGAGGATGGCGCCGGACGAGCCGACAAGCGCACCGGTCACGATCAGCAGATCGTTGCCAAGCGTGAACCCGATAGCGGCCGCAGCCCATCCCGAATAAGAGTTGAGCATGGAGACGACAACGGGCATGTCTGCGCCGCCAATCGCCATGATCAAGTGCCAGCCGATGGCACCGGCAATGATCGCGACGAGGATCATGGTCCAGAGGCCGGCACCGTCGAGGTACATCCATCCTAGGATGAAGCAGAGGATGAATGCGCCCAGGTTGATCTGATGACGAAAAGGGAGCGTCAGAGCCGCAGACGAGATTTTACCTGCCAGTTTGCCATAGGCGACGACCGATCCCGTGAACGTGATTGCACCGATCAGAATGCCGAGGAACAGCTCGACCTTGAGAATTGATATCTCCACGCCGGTCTTTTTCGCGATTGTCTTCGCAAAACCTGCAAGCTGATCGACCGTTCCCGCATCCTTGGCGGCCAGAGCCGCAGTCATTTCAAGATCGGCATTGATGCCGATGAAGACTGCCGCCAGGCCAACCAAACTGTGAAAACCTGCCACCAGCTCGGGCATTTGCGTCATCTGCACGCGGTTGGCGACGATGTAGCCACCGACGCCACCGACAATGATCATGACGCCGACGAGGCCGAAATTGCTGACACCTGGAGCGCCGATCGTAGCAGCCACGGCTAGGATCATTCCGATGATGCCGTACCAGACCGCGCGTTTCGCCTTCTCCTGGTTCGACAGACCGCCAAGGGCGAGGATGAAGAGGACAGCGGCGACCACATAGGCCGCATTGACCAAACCGATGCTCATATCTCCGCCCCTCTCAGCTACGCTCGAACATGGCCAGCATCCGGCGCGTGACCAGGAAGCCGCCAAAAATGTTGATCGATGCCATCAGGATCGAAAGTGCCGCCAGAACGGTCACAACGGTCGAGCCCGATCCGATCTGCAAGAGGGCACCGACGATGATGATCGATGAGATGGCGTTGGTGATCGCCATGAGTGGTGTGTGCAATGCGTGAGCAACGCCCCAAATCACATAGAAGCCCACAAAGACCGACAGCACGAAGACGATGAAGTGCTGCATGAAGCTGCCGGGCGCAACAGTCCCGACCAGCAGGCAAAGCGCGCCACCGATTCCGAGCATCCAGGCGGTCTGGTCGAGCGCTTTCTTCGCTGCCTGCTCTTCTTCGGCGCGAATTTGCTCTGGCGTCTTTTCCGGCTCCTTCTTCTTGGGAGCGGCTGCGATCGCCTGAACCTTGGGTGGCGGTGGCGGATAGGTGATCTCGCCTTCGTGGCAGACGAGCGCCCCGCGGATCACATCGTCCTCCATATCGACCACCGGGACCCCATCCTTTTGGGGCGTCAGGTCGTCCATCATGTGCCGAATGTTGTTGGCGTAGAGGGTCGACGTCTGTGTCGCCATCCGGCTGGGAAAATCCGTGTAGCCCACGATCGTTACGCCGTTCTCGGAAACGATCTTCTCGTCCTTGACCGTAAGCGTGCAGTTGCCGCCGCGCTCGGCGGCGAGATCGACAATGACCGAGCCCGGCTTCATCGCGTGCACCATGTCTTCGGTCCAGAGTTCTGGCGCAGGACGACCTGGGATCAACGCGGTTGTGATGACGATGTCGATCTCGGGCGCCAGCTCGCGGAACTTTTCAAGCTGCTTCTCTCGGAACTCGGGCGAGGAGGGGGCCGCGTATCCTCCTGTCGATGCACTGTCCTGACTGCTTTCCTCGAATTCCAGGAACACGAACTCGGCCCCCATGGATTCGATCTGTTCCGCAACTTCCGGACGGACGTCGAATGCGTAGGTGATCGCACCCAACGACACAGACGTCCCGATCGCGGCGAGCCCTGCGACGCCAGCGCCGACCACGAGCACCTTGGCTGGTGGCACTTTTCCCGCCGCTGTAACCTGACCCGTGAAGAAACGCCCGAAGTTGTTACCGGCTTCAATGACCGCCCGGTAACCCGCGACATTCGCCATCGAACTCAACGCGTCCATCTTTTGCGCGCGGCTGATGCGTGGCACCATGTCCATCGCGAGCACTGTCATTTTCTTGGCGTTGAGCGCTTTCAGAAGTTCCTCGTTCTGCCCCGGATAGACAAAGGAAATAAGCGTCTTTCCCTCGGGCGCCGAGGCCACCTCGTCGGTCGATGGTTCGCGCACCTTCGCAATCACGTCCGCTTGGGCCCAGAGTTCCGAGGCTGACTGCACAACAGTCACGCCTGCGGCCTCATATGCCGCGTCCGAGATCGATGCTGCCGCTCCGGCGCCGGTCTCCACGACACACTCATAGCCGAGCTTCTGCAGCCGACCCGCGCTGTCAGGCGTGAGCGCAACCCGTGCCTCACCCTCATAAGTCTCCTTCGGCGCTCCGATTTTCATAGGACCGATCCCTTCGATGGCAGTCAGCAGGCCCAGAAGCGCGGCAGCGAACAGATCGCCTCTTCAGCCTTCGTGATAGTGGATTCAATTGGATTCCCTAGAGCAGCGGGCAGTCTCGGTGAATTGGGCCGCAACATCAAGCATGTAAGCACCGAGCACGCCATGCTGGGTTGGTCCCCCGGAGGATTGCGAAAACGGGGGGTCAGTAGTGGCTACGATGGGCGCGATGGGCGAAGAGGCGGCCCCGAAGTCGCACCTTAGAGTGGTTGTTGTGGAATGCGCGCCTCTTAGATTGCCCTCAGTTCGGTCGAAACCTCTGAACCTGCAGGTGAGTCACCACTCTCGAGAAGTCGCATCGGGACGGGCAGCGATCTGGCAACGTGAAACTTCGGAGCTTCTCTTGCCGCCCCGCCTGAAGTCGTCGTCGTTCAATGCAATTTGACTCCAGTGTTTGTTGGAAGCTTCGCCTGTATCGATAGCAACAGCGACGGAATCCGCAGCTTTGTGCCACTATATATTCAATACGCATTGCGTTCTGAGCGAGAATTTTGAAGATATCGCATATAACTTAAGTTGATCGCAAATTATATTTAAATATAGTTAGATTCTATCTGCGGTATAAAGTATTGAAAATATCTACATATTGGAATATCTACGGGTTTAATTTCTATAAATTGATAATATAGGCTAATAATTTCAAGAAGGGGTTTGGGTGCGTTGTGGATAACAATCTTTGTTACAATATTAGGCTTATAGCAGCTGCGTGCTGCCCCGACGAATTCGATGATTAAATTGCATTAAGATTAAGCGCTCAAGGCAATTGTTTCTTGAGACTGAGTGGTGGGGCGCAGTCGTCTGCGAACTCGTCTCGAAAGCTGCCAGTGAAGCGCTCGACGAAGGTGTTCTGCGTTGGCTTTCCGGGTGCGATGTAATGACGAGACCCCTATGGTGCAGCCATCCACTATGTAACCATCTCAGCGCTTCTGATGGAAGGCAGATCTGGCCGGAGCCTCCATACATCGGAGGCCAGACTGGCCGGGACGATAGTCTCTGGAGCGGGTGGCTGGCAGCCTAAGGATGTGCACGGACGGATCGTGTTCTCGTGTCTCCGCCAGCGTTCGATCAGCACTTTGGCTTCTCTGAGGTCGTTGAAGAGCTCGACATTTAGCAGCTCGTCCCGAAGCCTCCCAATGAAGCTTTCGTTGTAACCGTTCGATCTAAAATCGATACACTGGATCGATTTCTTCACGGTCTGACCCCACGGACTGCCGGGCTCGATGAACAGGGTCTTGGCTCCGACCTTCGCGATCCAGTCCCGGACAGCGTGAGCTGCGAACTCAGGGCCATTGTCGGAACGTATGTTGTCCGGCACACCTCGTCTCACCATCGTGTAAGCCAGGACCGCCAGAACGCTCTGACTGTTCAGGCGACGGGCCACGCCGATCGCCAGGCATTCCCGCGTAAACTCGTCGATGACCGTGAGCATACGGAACTTACGACCGTCATGGGTCCGGTCCTGCACGAAGTCGTAAGCCCAAACGTGTTTCGGGCGCTCAGGCCTGAGCCGAGCGCGCGACCCATCGTTCAGCCACAGCCTACCTCGCTTCGGCTGCTTATGGGGCACACGAAGGCCCTCCCGGCGCCCGATTCGAGCGACACGCTTGTGGTTGACGTGCCACCCATCCCTGCGGAGCAGCGCTGCGATCCGGCGGTATCCGTAGCGACCATATTTGGTGGCTCGCTCGATGATCGCCGAGGTGAGCGCATCTTCATCATCGAGCCGTTGTCGCTTTCGCCACTGGGTCGATCGGTGCTGGCCAACCACCTGGCACGCACGACGTTCAGACACCCTAAGCTCTGTACACGCATGCTCGACAAACTGACGCTTGCGGGAGGGCCCTACCAGTAGCGCTACGCTGCCCTTCGGGTGCCCGAGGCCAGCCTGCTTCAAGATCGCTTTGTCGAGCTCAGCGTCGGCCAAGAGGCGCTTCAGCCGCGCGTTCTCCTTCTCAAGATCCTTCAACCGCTGCGCCTAATCCACCTTCATGCCGCCGTTCTCTTTGCGCCAGCGGAAATACGTGACTTGAGTCACCCCAAGCCACCGTACGACCTCACCTACGCTGATGCCTTCAGCCAGCAACCTCAGCCTCACGTAGCTTCGCATTCGCCTATGCCACTCGCACCATCGGCGTGACATGGCTCATTCTCCTCGGGTTTGTGGCGCTCGCGCCCATCGCTCATCTCCTTTGAACAAGCCATTCTTTCATTCTGACTGGCTGCGTTCAAAGGGGACGGGTCACAGCGCATCACTGGGCGCGCGAGATCACCAAGCTCGGCCACGAGGTACGGCTGATGCCACCGCAGTTCGTGAAGCCATACGTGAGGTCGCAGAAAACGATGCTGCGGATGCGGAAGCCATCTGCGAAGCGGTGATGTGCCCGATGATACGGTTTGTGCCGGTGAAGAGTGTCGACCAGCAAGCGGCCCTTCTACTGCATGGGATGCGCGATCTCCTGATCCGGCAGCGCAGCAGCCTCGCTAGCGCGATCCGCGCGCATTTCTCGGAGTTCGGCGTCATCGTCGGGGCCAGGATCCGGAATGTCGAACGCTTGCTTGCGCTGCTCAAACGGCACGCAGTCGATCTACCGAACATCGCGCGTCAGATGCTCACGGTGCTCGCGGATCAGTTGCGTGATGTTGCAGCGCGGGTCGCCGCGGTCGAGGCTGAGCTATTGCCTGGCGCCGATCGAGCGCCGTCAGGCAGCGTCTGGAGACGATCCCAGGTATCGGACCGATCACTGCGACTGCCATCGTGGCGTCGGTCGGCGATGCGCAGCACTTCAAGTCGGGGCGTCAGTTTGCAGTCTGGCTGGGCCTGGCCCCGCAGCAGCGATAAAGCGGCGGCAAGGAACGGCTCGGCGGGATCTCCAAGCGCGTGGATGGTTGGTGAATAGGCTCATGGCAAGGCGCCCAGTGAACGTTGCGACCGTAGCGATGGCGAACAAGACTGCACGCAACGCCTGGGCGTTGCTGACCGAAGAGACGACCCATGACCAAGCGCGGGCCCACGCCGCTTGACAGGCTGGTCTGCGCGTCCACGAGCTGTGAAGGTGAACAAGGTGCAATGACAGATCGGTAGCAGACCGAGAGAGGATGAAGCCCGTCGGATACATCGCTCCAGTCAACAGCGTCATATGATTGGGGGTCTTCTTGCGGAAACCATCAGGGTCGACGGAGACCGGATAGATGACTGCAAGCGACCGTGCCGCCAGACGCCGAGATTTCCCTTGCAGGGGCGCGGCTGTCCATAGATGTATCCGGCCTACTGGTCGGCTCGCGGGCCGTGGCCATTTCGGGGTTACGCTCGCTCCGTGGTCTCATTCGCGGAAGGGCCATCTCGGGCCATTGGAGCCGTCAGATTCTGGGGGCGTTTTTCTCCGTTCCAAGCTCATCTGTCTCAGCGAACTCCTTTGGGCCAGGCGGTCAGATCGCCATCACCGCATCTCCTCGTTCATCGAACCGCGTTCCGTGGCGCAGTACACTCTATGCCAAGCGTGCCAATTTGTTGGCGAGTGCGACGGCGAGCTTGTTCCGATGCATCCGCTCCGCCGCCCTGGTCAACCACTCGCCAAAGCTGAGTCTAGCCATCGATGTGAGCGCATCATGATAACCTTCGCCGGTTGAACAATGAGCATGCGCAGGTAACGGCTGCAGCGCTTCGATATCCGCCCAAGCACGGTGCGTCCGCCAGTGCTGTATTGACGGGGAACCAATCCGACCCAGGCGGCGAAGTCGCGGCTTCGATCAAAACCGTCGCCAACCCCGACCGCCGCCACCATGGCGGCGGAGATCATCGGGCCGATGCCGGGGATCGACATAACGTTCCTGCAATTGGCTTCTGCGTTGGCAATCTCAGTGATCTCGGCCGACACGGTTTCGATCCGCTCATCCAGCCAGAGCCAATCTTCATAGAGCCCGATCAGGATCGTCTGCACCTGCGGCGAGATCTCATCTCCGCGCTCATCCAGGATCGTTAGAAACGTATTCTTCAATGCCTTGAGGCCGGAACGCACAGCAATACCCTGCTCGATCAAGAAGGCCTGGATCAGGTTGATCGTGGCCGTTCGCCGAGACACCAGCCGCGACCGCACCCGATGAAGCGCTTGCAGATCAAGCTGATCCTGGCTCTTCTCGTCGACGGTCTTGAGGTTGGGGCGCAGCGCCACCTCAGCGATCGCTTCTGCGTCGTTGTAGTCGTTCTTCTGACCTCTTGTTGAATGGCTTCACGTAGATCGCCGGGACAATCCTAGGTTCGAAGCCCATCTGGCGCAGCGTACGGCTGACGATATGTGCGATCAGGCAAGCTTCCATTCCAACGATGCAACGCGGGACCTCATCGAAAATCTGGGGGAGCGCAAGTCGTTTGATCTTAAGCCGGAGGATACGTTCGCCTGCAGTGTCAAAGCCGACGAGGTGGAAAGTGTCTTTGCCAATGTCTACGCCGATCACCGAGAGATCTGTAAGCTCTGCAATTCGTTTCTGGGGCATAGCCGCTTCTCCTGAATTGGGTTGTACATACAGAGGCTAACCCAGGTCGAGGAAGCAGCCGGCACATCCCATTACCGGACCTTCGTCTGCAGAAAGTTCGCTGCGGCGCAGCATCTCGTTAGCTGCCATTCAACGACCAGCTTCAAGAGGCGTCAGAGCGCAGCGATGCTCAATGGTCTATTCGCAGCTCTGCGCGAAAGTGGACGCTCGCCAGACCATGCACGTCTAGACAGGCGGCTCTCGCACCACCAATGAACTCCCGCGTTCGGTGACATCTTCGATCAGTCAAAGACCATATCGATCGCGGCGATTGTTCTTTCGACGATCGTGTCAGCCTCTGCACTGGTCAGGCAGAGCGGTGGGGCGAAGCCCAAGATGTCGCCCTGCGGCATGGCGCGGGCGATGACACCCTGCTGAAGCAGAGCAGCCGCTACTGCTGGACCGACTTTTCTTGCTGGATCATAGAACTGCCGCTTTGCAGGATTCTCGGAGAACTCGACTGCACAGAGCATGCCCTCCCCTCGGATCTCGGCGACGTGGGGATGGTCTGACAGTGCAGCGCGCATCTCAGAGAGAAGATAGGCACCGGTTGTTTCTGCGTTGGCGACCAAACCCAATTCGTCGATCAGTTTGAGATTTGCAACACCGGCAGCCGCTCCGATTGGATGGGCAGAGTAGGTCCAGCCATGCCCGATAGGGCCCGTCTCATCCGTACCCTGCGCCAGCACCGACCAGACGCGGTCCGACACGATGGACCCCGAGAGCGGTGCGTAGGCAGACGTCAGCCCCTTGGCAATGGTGATGAAATCGGGGCGCATCGCGTAGTGATCCGATCCGAACATCGATCCGAGCCGCCCGAAGCCGGTCACGACTTCGTCCGCGATGAGCAGCACATCGTACCTGTCGAGAATGGCCTGGATCGCGGGCCAGTAGCCTTCAGGGGGCGGGACCAGCCCGCCGGTACCTAGAACCGGTTCTGCGACTAAGGCGGCGATGGTGTCGGGGCCTTCCTGCAGGACAAGGGCCTCCAGTTGCTCTGCACACCATGCCGAGAACTCCGCCTCGGACATCTCGGGGTTCGGGCGGCGCAGATAGTAGGGTGCCTCGGTGTGCAGGATCGGCGCCAAAGGCAGGTCGAATTTCTTGTGGAACAGCTCCAGTCCAGTCAGCGAGCCGGTCATCAGCCCGGACCCGTGGTACCCGCGCCAGCGCGAGATGATCTTCTTCTTCTCGGGTCGGCCGAGGATGTTGTTCATGTACCAGACCAGCTTGATGTTGGTCTCGTTCGCGTCCGACCCGCCCAGCCCGAAGTACACCTTGGACATGCCTTTGGGCGCTCGGTCCATGATCATCTTGGCGAGCGTGATGGACGCCTCAGTCCCGTGCCCGACGTAGGCGTGGTAGTAGGCAAGTTCGCGGGCCTGGGCGGCGATTGCCTCGGCGACCTCAGGCCGCCCGTACCCGACGTTCACGCAGTAGAGACCCGCGAACGCATCGAGCAACCTCTTGCCATCGCGGTCGTGAATGTAGACGCCCTCTCCGCCCGTGATGATCCGCGAAGGTGTTTCGCCGCGGACATGCTGCGCCAGATGGGTTGAGGGGTGGAAGAACGCCTCCCGATCCCAGGCCGCCAGTTGATCGTTGGTAAGCATTCCACCTTCCCAAAAGAACCTTGCGCAGGAACCTCTCGCGCCCCTTGTTGCTACTCCGCGGCAGCCACCGCCTTTGCCTGATGCGCAAAGATAGAAGTGTAGCCGGTCGACCAATCGGGCGGCAGGCGCAGATCAACGGGTTCGTGATGGGCAAAGCGAGCCTCTTCCCCACGCACAACTTGCCCATGATGCGTGCTTGGATAGGCGGGCGCCGTGTAGGGCAGTGCATCACAAGCGTTGTAGCCCACGAGCAGCGTTGGCCGCCCCTTTGTGCTGAGGTTCTGGGCAGATCCATGCACCGTCGCGCAGTGGTGCACCGTAACCGATCCGGCTTTGGCCGTCAGGGGCACCGCGTGTTGGATGCCGGCATCCCCCAGCTTCTCGTCCGGGATGTAGCCCAGCCAGTTCTCGTCCGCGTCGTAGTGATCGAAAATCGTCTTCTTGTGGCTTCCTGGTACGACCTGCAGTGGCCCCTGCTCCATCCCAACGTCGTCCAGCAAGACCAGGAATTGGGCCGACGACAGGTTCGTGTGGGGGTAGAACGGAATGTCCTGGTGCCAGCGCACCTCCTGTCCGCCGCCCGACCATTTGAAGTTGATCATGCACTCACGGAATCGGACGTCAGGACCCAGCAGGTCGGCGGCAACATCGACCAGGGGAGACTGCGTACAGAACTCCCAGAACACCGCATCCAAATCGTCCAGAAAGGCGACACGGCGCAAGCGCGGATTGTCGGCTGTGTGCCCGGGCTCGAGATCGTAGGTGCCGTCTGATGCCGTGATCGCCCGGCTCTTTTCGACCAACGCCGAGATCGCATCGTTCAGACGGCCCAGCCACTCTGCGCCGATCACCCGGTCGCAAACGGCATAGCCGTCGTCGAAGTAGGTCTGGCGCTGCACCTGATCGAGGATCAACGGCGGTTGGGCCAAGATGGTTTCTGCACGCATCGTCACGTCTCCCTTCAGGTTTCGGAATGGAAATCGAACAAGCGCCCGTAGCCGGGCACTGGCAGGTCGCAGCCAGCCGCGCGCAGGGCCTGCCAGAACATGGCCTGGTTGGCGGTAATGACCGGCTTGCCGAGGGTCTCCTCGATCCGGCCGACGACATCAACCGCGCGGATAGCGGTGCACGAGATGAACAGCGCGTCTGCATCGGGGCGGTCGGCTTCTAGCGCCCCCTGGTAGATTGCCTCAGGCGTCAGGGCCGCCATTGTCTCGTTGTCCTCGATATGGAACGAGGTGAAGGCAGCGATCTCCTTGCCTTGCGTCTGGATGTGGCTTGCAATCGCCGCATTCACGTCGTCGGCGTATGGCGTGAGGATGGCAAGGCGCCGCGCGCCGAACCGGTCCAATGCGGCGAGTGATGCGGTGATCGGCGTCACGCAGGGCACGCCGGGGCGCACCGCATGAATGCGGGCCGCGACAGCGTCGTATCCGATGACGACGCTGCCGGACGTGCAGCTATAGGCAACGACGTCCAGCCGTCCCTCGGGCACCAACAACGCCGCGGCAGCAGAAAGATGAGGCGCCATCAGCTGCAATGTCTCAACCGTGCAGGCGTCCGTGTTCGGCACCCGCGACGTGAAGATCGCGACCTCGTCGCTGGGACGCATGTTCATGAAGTCACGCTCGGTGGCGTAGTCGTTCGAGAGCACGATCGTGCCGATGCGCCAACGGCCGGGACCGCGGTCCAGTTCCGCAGTGGTGCGAACGGGATCCGTCTGGAACTTTGCACTCTGCAAGGCGGGATGTGCGGTCATGTCGCTGCCTCCTCGACGACTTCGGCGATCACCGCCATGCAGTCGCCTGTCTTGATCAGCCCGGGGAAGTGCCGGCCCGCCAAAAGGCCTGCGCGCTTGGCGGTGTAGGGGCGGGGCGGCTCGCTGGTGCGGTCCACGGGCCAGATGTTCGCCACCGCCTCGCCCTTTGCGACCGGTTGCCCGAGATCGACCAGAGGTTCGAGCAGGCCATCGTACTCGGCGAAGACGAAGCTGTCCGCGTCGGGCATGTCCAGTCGCACCGTGGGGCCGGTCTCGGGCTCGCCATCCAGGATCCCCGCGTGGATCAGCAGGTTTCTGGCACCCTTCTTGGCGATGGCAACGGAGCGCGCTGTCGCAGTGCCGCCGCCGCCGAGTTCGGTCGAGACGAAGACCTTGCCCATCTCCTCGGCCGCGGTATCGTATAGGCCGGTACTATCGATCTCCAACTGGATCATGGAGTAAGGCGCATTGAAGGCGTGCATGGCGGCCACGCAAGCTGCCTGGTCGTCCCTGTCGTCCTGTACATGGGCCGCTGCGAACGGCACGAAATCGAGCGTCCTTCCGCCCGAGTGGAAGTCCAGGACCAGGTCCGCCATGGGCAGCAGGGTGCGCTGGAAGTAGTCGGCGATCTTTTCGGTGATGGTCCCGTCCGGTCGCCCAGGAAAGACACGGTTCAGGTTGCCCTTGTCGATCGGTGACGTCCGGGTGCCGGCGCGGAAGGCGGGATAGTTGAAGGCGGGCACGATGATCACCCGCCCCTGGATCTGCGCCGGATCAAGGGCCTGTGCCAAAGCCTGAAGGGCGATAGGGCCTTCGTACTCGTCGCCGTGGTTGGCGCCGGTGAAAAGCGCTGTGGGCCCATCTCCGTTCCGGATGACCGCAATGGGGATCATGATCGACCCCCAAGCGGAGCCGTCATGGCTGTGGGGAAGCTGCAGGAAACCGTGTTGCACGCCGTCGGCGTCCAGTGGGATGGTCGGGTGGATGGGGCTCGGCTTCACGTGCTCATCTCCATCCCGACCTCGGCTACGAGCGCCCGTGCCCGGGCGAAGGTGGCAATGGCCGTGTCTTGCAGCCCGGTTCCCGTAAGGTCTGCGATGGTGATCTCGTCGGGAGATGTTCGGCCCTTCGCCGCTCCGGCGACGATGTCGCCAAGCTCCGGGAAGGATGCTTCCGGATTGATCACACCTGCTTCGATCGCGGCGCGGAGTTCGCCCAGGGTCTCGGTCTGGCTCCGCCGATCGGGCACGTAGAGGTTCGTGCGGATGAGGCATTCCGGGTGTAATTCCGACTTGTGCGCCTGGTCCGAGCCCATCGCCGTGATGTGCTGGCCGGGCCGCAGCCAGTCCGGCTGGATCAACGGCTCGGCAGAGGGTGTCGTGGTTACGACGATCTCGGCACGGGAGACCGCACTGCCAAGGTCTCTTGCACTGGAAACTGGAAGCCTAAGGCTGGCCGAGAGCTCCGCTGCCACGCCTTCTGCCTT
>CBDHHE010000005.1:0-34402 GCA_965263335.1 Thermohalobaculum sp.
CTGCAGCCTCTCCCTGTTTCTCCTGCGCTGCTCATCGAGCAACGATTCGAGCTCCTCAAGCGTTTTGGTGCTGTCTCTGAACGACTCGTCGAGCCGATCAGACACGTCGCGGTCAAGAGGGATGCCGTCCAGGGCTGTTCCCTCAGGAAGCACGAGGCTGTGCTGGGCGTTCGCTCCACGGAGGTCGAGAACGAGACAGTCACCACCGCCCCGGAGCCCTCTACCGACGCACTGCACCGTAGCGGCGCGCCCCATCGCCGTAAGCAACCCGACAGCCTTCGTCTGAGGTGAATCCCACCCCTCGGTCAGCACCCTAAAGTTAAGAAGGAACTGAATGTCGCCCTTTTCGTAATCCCCCTGAGGTCCGAGCAGCCTCTCCCTCTCCTCAGGCGGAGTCATGCAGTCGACGGTGGCAACCTTGTGCTTCCCAACCCTGCGACGCAGTTCATCCGCGAGGCCTTTCGCATAGTCCACAGACGAGCAGAACAGCACCGTCTTGCGATCGCCGACCTGCTCTATAATGGCCTTAGCCTCAGCAAAGGGGTCTTCTGATTCCGGGTAAATCTCCCGGATTATCGGGCGGGCCAAATACCCCTGAGCGATCGCCTCAACCAGCGAGTACTCAAACGCCACAGAGTCATAAACGGACCCAAGGGCAATTTTATCGCCCCTATCGGGAGTCGCGGTCACGCCAAGCACCTTGGCATCCCGAAAGTGATTCAAAATGTCCCGATAGGTCCCAGCAACCGTGTGGTGACCTTCGTCAACGACGATTGTGTCAAAGGCGTTCGTCGAAAACGTCTTCAGCCGCCTCCCCTTCAGGGAAGCGACCGATGCGACAACGACCTTACTGAGGCCATCGGCGAACATCGAGTAGCGCAGGGCGTGTTGCTCTGCCTGCTCGATTTGCACGGTGAGGCCAGCATCAAGAGCGGCCCTATATGCTTGCTTGATGAGCTCCGTCCTGTGAGCCACAACAAGAACACGGCCGGGACGACGGGCGGCCACCCTCATGAAGGTGAACGTCTTGCCTGTGCCCGTGGGCATGACCAGCAGGGTCGATCGGGCCGAGGCCCAGGAGGCTTCGATCCGACGAATCGCCTCCTCCTGGTACGGCCTGGCTTTTTTTATCCCTCCACCTCCTGCGTGGCCGCGACCTCGGGCGTGTCGGGAGCCCACTTGATCGCCCTCTTTGCCGCCTGGACCTCTTTTTTGTACCTCTGAGCGATCTTGGTGATCAGGTCCGTCTGATTCTCGACATTCTCCGGGGTCAACTCCTTCGACCCCAAACACCCTGGTGACTTGCTCAGCAATTTCGCGAACTCTTCGGGTCCTCCAACAATCAACGCCCCCGCCTGAAACGCCGTCTTCCATGCTTGTCTCTTCTCCTCAAAAAGAAGCCCCTCATCAATCGGATCCCGAAACGCGATCGCGTTGTTAAAAACCTCATCTTCCTCGGTAGTGTAGATCCCATGAGTCGCATGTGGCGCCATGCGGCGAAGGAGAAGCGCCTCGGCACACTTGCCGAGCATGTGGGGCCCATATCTCCACCAACCATCCCTTTTCGAGGGCGCAAAGTCGCCCCAGTGAGCAGTGGCGTGTACGACCTCCCCTCGGAATTTGGTCGTAGCTCGTGCCGCGTGTGGCGCGGAAGGGGCCATAGCAGGCCAAACCGGAAGCCAGGCGCCATCTGTCCCACACCAGTACACAGATGCAGGAATATACTCAGGCCTAGCATTCGCCACCATGGTGCGGAGCCCATCAATGGTGGTGATCAGAGTCAGCTTCCCTTTGCGGTGTGTCGGGAGCACCATAGATGGATGCAGCCCCGACCTGAGTACCGCCTCCTTCCATGCGCTAGCCTCTGCCGCCCTGAGGCGAACGTTGTGCATGGCTAGCTGCCTGTCCCAGTCCCAGCTCACATTTTCGTCTGTCATTTATCCCATCTCCTCTTCAGTTTGCCGGCCATAAAGGCCAGCGCCAGCCCCGCTGCCTGATACTTGTGGCCCCCTTCGCCCGCAAGGGCGCCCTTGTTCGATATGGGCTGCGCCATCACGGCTCGCCGGACCCTGGCGTCATTCGTCTTGACGCTGCAGTCCACAAGGGGCCGCAGGGCGGCAACGACGTCAATCCTCGCAGCGCGAATCACTCGGGTGCCCTTTCTCTCGAGCTCCTGAGCGAACCGCCCAGCCCAGAACGCGGTATCGAAGACCTGATTCATAACCGGGGTTTTGCCAATCTTTCTCGGGAATTCGAGGACGACGTAGGACCTATCCGAAAGGCCACACAGCCGCTCCAGAAGCTCGTCGTTCTCCGTCACCCCCGCACCATCCACCGAAAGCCCCCCTGTGTAGGATCTGCTTAATAAGGCCCACCCAGTCTTAGAACTGCCCGGATCGAGCCCGAGGACCCGGCAGCTCTTAGCGCCAGGCCCTTGGATGTATTCAGCGGTGGCCACTAAAATGGAATGTCCTCTGAGCTGTCCAAGCTGGGTGCAGGGCCCGATTCAGGGGCGCGAGGCCCATAGCCCGAATAGCCATCAGCGTTTCGTGGTGGGCCGACGAAAGTCACCGACTCGGCTACGACCTCCACAGAGGTCCTCTTTTCCCCGGCACTCGACTCGTAATCCCGGACCGAGATGCGTCCGCTTACGGCGATCTCATCCCCTTTGCCCTTATGCTCGCAGAGCAGCTCAGCCGTTCTGCCCCAAGCGACAACGCGCACCCAGTCTACGGTATCTTCCCCCTGCCGGCGGCGGCCTTTTACCGCTAGGGAAAAATTAACGACAGCTGTTCCGCTCTGCGTCGCACGCAGCTCGAGTGCTTGGCCAATCCGGCCGATCAGGTTAACACTATTCATTTCAACACTTCCTTCACAGGCTTTCGATAGCCTTAATCAATCTGCGTTTTGCCTCAGCGCTGAGCTGAGGTCGTCTCGCCCTGAGCCTTTTGTTCTCCTCGTTAAGGCCCTCAATAACCGCGCCCAGCCCCGCGAGATCATCCCTCTGGCGCTGGATGCATTGAAGGGCAAGCTTCATCAGCTCACAATTCCATCCGCCATGCAAGAGGTTTGGCGGTAAAATGGTATGGCCAGTGATCTCTTTGTACAGATCCGTTGCAACCTTAACGGGGCTTTGGCGTACTGCGCTTTGCCACTGCGCTGCAGCGGTGGGCGCCTTAAGCGCTCTGTGCGGCTGGATTGTGTCAACCAGATCTGGGTCCTTGGCCTCAGATCTGCTGATCACCGAATAAGACGTGGGCGGCTTGACTGGCTCTGGGCTAGGCTCATTGGCGAAGACCTCATCAACGAACGCGTCGTCGATCTCCTTGTCCAGCTGCGCAAAAACGCCTGATATTTCGCTCTTTTTCTTCACTATCGGGCTCCTCATCGACATTGCCATGATTATCACAGCAGCAATCAATAGGCCTACGCCTACCGAGGCCACCGCTAGGAGAGCGGCTGTCATCGACCTTCCGCCTTCGCTTCTTCCTCCCGAATCTCGCCATTCTGCAATATGTCGGCAGCCTCAATATAGATGTTCCATGGCGCCCTCCCGACGCAGGGGCTCCAATGCTTTTGAATCAAAATGTTGGCTTCGACTATTGCCCAGTCAAGCGGGCTAGGCATGCAAGGGTTATGATCAATCGCCCCCACTCTTACGTCATCGATCGTGTCCATCCACTCAGGGACATCGTCCTGGTCGAAATGAGACCGCCCCCCCATGCCCAGCATGACCGCACCCGCCACGCATGCACTGCAGGTACCTGTTGATGGATCGAGAAACAGCCATGTGCCCATATCCCATTCATACCCGTCCCCCTCAACGAGTCTGTCGTATGCAACCCCGTGCCAAACCGACAGTCGTATCAATTGGCTCAACGGCATTTTCTTTAGCTCATCGTTCGTGAAATACATCAGAAGCCCTCCTCTTGCATTCGCGGCGGCGTATACACCTCGTTCCCCAGCACTGTGTCCCCTAAGGACAAGGCGAAATCCCTCACACGGCCCTCCTCCTCGCGGCTCAAATCCAGGATCGCGGTCGTTTTGGGGTGGAGCCGAGCCAAGGATGTTTGCGCCCGCCCTGTGGCGAGGAACATCAAGACATCCATAGCCTCACAGAAAAGGCGGGCCCAAAGCTTTTCGTCTCGATCGAAATCGACCGCCGAGTCGACTGCTCTCTCTGCTCGTTTAAGATTGGTGCTCAGAGCCGTATCGGGTTCCGAGCGGAGCTTTAGTTTCGTCACGCAAAACAACTTCGCACAGAAACGGGCGCCCGATTGTGACGTTTGTGTGACAAGGCGATTATCGTTTTGGAGCGAGAGGAAACCACTAAACGTTGACTTTTTGGCCCCGATATGATATCTGGGTGAATCTATCACCGCTTGGAGCCCTGGCGGAAAGCAGCTTCAGATCTCCTACCACGTCTGTGCTTACTCCGGTAGCCCCCAGCCGGCTGGCGGTTTGGTTTGGCAGTGAAAGTGTGGTAACTGGGAGCGGAGTGGTTGCCCCTATTGAGATATTCTTTCGCTCGCCGTCTCGGATGAGCTTGGAAGTCGCTGACGAGGCCATACATCGAACAGGCAAGCAGCTTGCAGACCTGATACGGCGCCGCATTAAGTCCGGCAAAGACGGAGACTCGTCTTCACTGCCTCCGGGGGTTACACTCGATCGCACCGGTGAGCTCCTGTCGTCGATTGAGTACAACCGGCGAACGAGAACCGTTGCACCGGACTACACGTCGCGGCGTGACGTCAGCGCCCGGGCGCGAAACAACTTCGGCCTCATGAAGATCCTCGTGTCGAGGAAGGACAAGCGCCGGCGCACGGTAAAGCCTGATATGGATCCGATGGGCTCGAGATCCAGCAGACAGCGAAAAGCTGCCGCCGAGTTGCTGATTCGCAACATGGGTCGTCGCGGCATGAGCCCAAAGATCCGGCAAGCTGTTTTCAAGGAGTTTAAAGTTCTATGACGATTCTGACACCCACTTCAGGTCGATTCGATCTGGAGGCTATCATCGACATGGATCGAGCGAATAAGCCGGCAGGGTTCGACAGAACCTGCATCGAGCTTTTCTCGATGTACGAAGACGGGAGCGACGCCCAAGCCCTCATCCGTCAGCAGCAAAGACGGCTTGGCGCAGGACACCAGGACGACCCGCACCCACCTCAGGTGTCGGGCCTCTCGAACATAATCGAACGGCTAGCGGCGAGGTACGATATCCCTGCGGTTCGAGAGATCGTAGATGCGGATGGGGGCGCGTACGACGAAGACAGCCCCATGGTTAAGCGCTACCATCGCATCCTTAAGCCTATGTCGTGGCACAGCTGCTTAGCCGAGATGGATAGGCAGTCTGTCCTGATGGGGCAGTCATACGGCCGGATTTACTCAACAGGGAAAAAGCTCAGCGTTCGCATTGTGGCACCGCAACACATTCTGCGCGTGCCTGATGAAGTGGACCCGTCCGATCCGCAGATGGACCAGGCCTTCACAATCCGACTTCAAGGCGATCGTTATGAGCATCACACATTCGACAAGAGCAGCGGCATTCGTCGGATGTGGATTCTCGATAAAGACGGAATCGTCACAGAGAATTCGCCCTACGGCATGGAGGGTTTCCTCCCTTACGATGACCCGGTTCTGCCGGCGTTCGTTCTCAGCAATAGGCACCTTGGCGGTCGAGCATGGGCAACGCCTAGGGTGGGTCGGCTGGCATCTGCGCTTATCGCATCGGTTCTACATGGGGAGATGCAATCGCTGGCGCTTTCGCAAATTGCCTCATGGATCGTGTTCCAAACGCGTGACCCCTCCCGTCGGCCGCCCGAATTTGTAGGCACCAGCGGGGCCGTTAGCATTCACACGGATGATTCGCTCACGACAGAGCGCCCGTCGCCCCTGATAAAGGAGGTGCTGGAGATCGACGCACACCTAGGGAGGCTGGCTCTCGCGGCCGATAGCATACCGCCAACTGAGCGAGACGGCCAATTCCCCACCGGCGCGGCGCTAGACGCTGCGGAGCGCCCGCTTAACGCTTTGCGGACCCAGGGCCTCGAGCAGGCGGCGGCAGCAGAAGATCAGGCCTTCCAAATTATCCGGATGTTTGCGAACGGAGATTTTGAGGGAGCTCCGATCCCCCCGGACGCCGAAATAAGGGTCACATTCCCGCCCCCCAGGGAGCCAGAAGAGCCCAGCGCAGCCGTCGAGTCTGAGGCCCGCAAGATAGCAATAGGGCTGTCCAGCCGGATTGACGCAATCATGACGATTCTTCGGTGCTCCCGCGAGGAGGCGAAGCAGCATGCGCTCAGGGTGGACAGAGATCAGGAGGAGTTTGGTCGTTCGCTAGATGGCGACTTGCCGTCCGCCCAGCAGGCAGACACCCCTTCGGCTGTCGACAGGATGGCCCAGGCGGTTGGGGAGGGGTCCGCCGACAGCGAGGTTGACCTAGCCAACGGGGTCAGTTCTGGCGAAGCGCGAGACTCCCGCCGGTAGACATCGGGCAGGCCGCCTTATCGCACTGAACAAAAAACCAGTAACCCTCACGGTGGGCAGACCCGACGAATTCCATCTCCCCTAGGCCGAATCGGATCATAAAGGTGCGAACCGCATCCAAATAATCCTGTGCGCAGACCTCTCCAAAGCGAGCCGGCACTCGATAATTGACGCGCTGCTTGCGCTTTCCCCATACGTTGACCTTGATTGTGTGGCGCGAACGATCGTGCCGACGCGCCATTAGGCGAACCTCTAATACCATTTCCCAGTCATAACATCACTTGGTCCGCCAGACCCAATCAAAAAACAAAACGCTTGCTATTATTGTTGCGATTATCAAGACTCCCCATTCCATGGGGTATGAGTATGCCACAATCGCCAACACAGAGTCGGGAGGTCTGTTATGTTGAGCAATCAAGATTTGGAACCTCGGGTGCTTGAGCGCATTGAGGACCTGCGGCGTAGTCTTCGGGACCTGGAGCGCAATGTTAAACGCGCCTCGCCTCGGGTGCGCGGAGAGTCCATTCGCGTAGTAACTGACGCTGCTGAGCTCGCGGCCGAGTGCCGTGTTTGGCAGCACGAGGTCGTCGATACAGAGAAGGGACCGCGGTAGAGCCAAACATGGAAGGAGAATCTCACGATGAGCCAAAGGCGGGTAAGCTCCTGTCATGGTCGGACAGGTCTATGCTGAGGGGGATAGCTGAGGCGACCGGCCGGCCGCTCTGGCGGGTCTACGAGCTGGCGGATGCGGTCAGAGGTTCTTTGCCTCAATCTGAAGCTCACTCCAGATCCGCTCCGCCTCCTCGCGAAGCGCCCGAATCTGATCGGAAATCTCTTGAAGCCGTACACCGCGCCCTGCGGCGGGCACCGATGCGGTCTCGCGTAGAGGATTACCAGCTACCCCTTCCGATTTAAGGGCTCGGCTTTCGACTGCAATCTTCACACCATTAAAGGCCGAGACCTCACTCGGATCTAGCAGTCGGTACCTGCCGGCCATCTTGATGGCCACCTGGTCTTCAAGCATTTTCTTAATGGCGTAGACCACCGAGGTTCTCGTGTATTCGGTCAAAGCCTCAAGCTCGGCAATCGTGTACCACCGATCTTTCTTCATCCTGGTTTCGAGTTGATTTCTGGTCTTGGCTCTCATTTTTTCTTCCTCCTGGTTTTGGTGTTCGACAGGCGGGGCGCCGATATAAGCTTTGCACCAGCTTCGAACATCTTCCCGCCATACCAAAACCTGGCTGATCGCTCATCCAGAAAAATCGGGATCAGGCTTATGTGCCAGTTTAATCCATCCCACACGTACTCACAGAATCCGTTCTCCCATGAGTCAGGCGTTGTTTGATAGCCCTCTCGGCCTTCGCCCAACCAGCCGATCGCGTAACCCACGGAGTCCGTGGCGAACCATGAGTCCGCCGCAATCCTCATCAGGGAATGCGTGTGCCCGTGAAGCACAGGGCCGGCGCCTATTCGCTCCGCATGTGAGCGCGATGCATTTCGGCTGTGGTACTGGCCGTGGAGGAAGGTAAGCCCATGCCTCCGGGCGCGGTCTCCCAGACGGCGCAATACCAGCTCAACAGGGCCCGGCTCACCCGGGTCCCCCTGCTTCTCCAGCCTGAGGACAGAGGACACCTCGCCGTGCGCATAGGGCTCGGCAATCGCGGCGCCCAGCTGACGCACGCCTAGGGCCTCGTACAAGTGCGGAAAAAAGCCCTGCCATTGAGGGCTGGCGAAGACCGCCTTGTTCCATCTGACTTCGTGGTTGCCCGGCGTGTAGATCAGTTTACAGTCGGGCCGACGGCGCGCGGCAGCGTCGTGAACCTGCTCAAACCGTTGGCGGGCTCTTGTTATCTCATCGAAGGGGTTGGTTTCGCCGCCCGTCAGTTCGAATCGCCCAAGACGGGCGAAATCAACACTATCCCCACACTGGAACCAGGAATCCCACTCGTGCTCTAGAGCCCAGCGACAGATCGCCTCAAAAGCCCAGCCGCTTTCATGCGGGCAGTGCCAGTCCCCAAGACCGAAGCCCCTGTGCATCATAGCTCACTCCTCGGGCTCCTCGTCTGCAACCCAAGGGCCTTCGTCTTCGATGAGTTCCGCCGGCAATGGAGGGAGGAGCGGTGCGAGCGATACGGCGTAACGATCGCAAATATCTTCCTCCTGATCCAGATCAACGCCCAAGCCCCTGTACACAACGTGGCCAAGCTCATGCACGCATACGATGCGTCTCTCATCCTCATCCAGTTCAAAAAAAGGCGGATGAACATAAACCGTTGCCATTCTGCGGCCGAATTGATCCAAATCGATAGAGAGGTAAGCGTCATCCGTTGCCCTGGTCTTAACATAGACCGTGTACGGTATGTCAAGCAGGGTTGCGAGGTCCTGCAGATATCTTTGGAACATCGAGATCTTAGAATCCACGAATCACCCCATATGTAACAACGGCGCCGCCGGCAGCCCCGACCACCGCGGCGGCGACCACAACCCAGGCCATCGCATCGATTCTTCCCTCAAGCCGGTCACCGTAGGCCTGGTGCTCCAGCGCGTCCTGATTCGCCTCGAGCAGTTGCGCCCGAGTAGCCAAATGGCGTTGCCTCTCCGCCTGAAGCGTCCTCTGGGAGACCGTGAAGAGGCGCTCCAGGTCGTCGGCCCGCTGCTGCTGAGCCACCCAGCGCGCGATCGCTCGCTCCATGAGGTGCTCAGCTGTGAGAGCAACGTCGTATACTTCAGCGGCAGTAGCCGGACTCGTGCACAGGGCGAGCGCCACCACTAAGGCATTCATAGGCTGTCCTTTAGGAGCTCGCTGGCTCGACGAAGCCGCTCCCTCATTTCTTTGATCTGCTTTACAGTGGGGCCGGCGGGGTCTGCTTCACGTCGCCGGCGCTCTAGTGCCTTTTCAGCCACAGCGTCAGCCACCTCCACCTGTTTCTCGGCGCTCTCGCTGGCCTCCTCGACCTCAGGTTGAAGGTCGGGCAATTCAGCGAGCGGCTCATCCGGAACCGGGTGGACTCGGTCTGGCTTCTCCATGCAACCTCCCGCGAAAAAACCACCACCAAGCAGGGAGGCGGCCACACTGATGATCAGCCCGAGGATCCAGACTCTGGATCCGGAACCGGAGACGGCTTCTCTTTCTTCTTCTTCCATAACACGATCTCCTGTACGACACCGACGAGTCCTGAGATTCCAAGCACCAAAGCTGTGGGGAGAAATTCGTGCTCCGGCCGCCACCCGGCGCCATGGGCAATAACCCAGGCCAAGAGACCCACGGCCATGCCGAGCTTCATCCCCCTCTGTTCAAAGACGTCGAACATCATTCCTCTTGCACTAGAGCACGTTTGAATGCCAGACTGCAAGAGTGGAGCGAGGAGAATACAGGGAAATCCTTGAGAACCTCCGTGAATTGCACGGGGACATTAGGGCACTCACAGCTACAATGACGGAGAGAATCAACAGTTCGGACTCAAAATTCTCTGCGATTGACGCAAAACTGGAAGTCGCCCGAAAGGACATAGAAGATATCAAGAGAGACCTCGCGGTGGCCAACAAGCCAGGGCTAAGCCTCTCCTGGGCAGCGGCGGCGGTCCTGGTTGCCGCCACCGCTGCGGTCATCAAGCTCCTCGAGTTTTTATGGCGTCAGTAAACCGTGGAGCAGAACACGTTCACATGAGCCTCAACTGTCTGGTCATTGGACTCGAATGCGCCGTAGCGCTCCACGACCATGGCGGTTCCGTAATTGCCAGCAGCGTGCTCGTCCAGCCAATCCACCTTCAGGGCATCGGCCTCGGCCTGACACGAGAAACCCAAAGCAGGCTTGGTGTATGACGCTGGGATGTCGGTGTAATAGTAATCGTCAAAGACACCAGGGGGTACCCAGGTCACTGCGACACGGTGGTCGCATTGAAGGCGAATGTTGCCCCCCGAGTTGACATCGGCACAGGTGCAGTCCACCACGAAGGTGCCCGCCGGCGCGAAGTGACCGCCGACAAGCATAGCTTGCCCCTCCATGGCCGAGCAGGCCTGGGCTTCTCGGTTGGTCAGGAGCTCTACAGCATCGGACCGAACACGCATGGATAAGCGGCCTCCCCATTCGGGGCCGTTAGGGCCCACGCTGTCCACCGTGATGAAGCAGGCGCTGTCTGGCTCCATGAGGTGCGCGAGAGCGCCGGTCGCCGTCCGGCCGCTGCCTCTATACTGAAGCCACACCGGATCGACATTCGTGACGTCCCATGTGTGAAAAATGGCGTCGACACCGAGATAGTCGGTGGGGCAGGGGTAGGTGCCCGGCTGCCCGCTGTATCCCTGAACCCAGGCGAGAATGTTCTCACCGTCCTCGTAGTAATCCTCGAAGTTCGTCCCAGCAATACCCAGGACACTGTAGGACAGCTTAAAGCCGGCGGGCGTGATGTTCCCGCTGCTTGGGTCTTGCGACGCGGAGGTCGTCGCCATATTTCGCCAGTCCTCGCCGGGCGTAGAAATAACCGAGGCGATCTTGAGCTCGACGTCCACCCGCTTCATGGGGTTGAACGCCTCAGCCTGCGCGGCCCAGAGAATAAGAGATAGTGTCAGAATGATGCGCATCAACATGCGCCCTGAAAGCTACTATACGACTTCCGTCTGATCAACAGGGGGTTTGTTCGGGGCGTAAACGAGAGGCATGTACGAAGAAGGCCAACGGTGATCGGTGGCGATAATCTCCCCGTATGCCGCGGGGTGGTTCTTGGCAAGCAGCGAGAGCTGTTCAGCTCTATCTTCGGCCTCCTTCTCCAGCCACATGCCCTTATACGCGGATTTCCACTTAAAGAACCCCTTAGGGGTAAGCAGAAACTGGATGAGGAAGTCGAGAGCGTAACGAATCAGAAACATGATTCCGCCGTAGCGCTGCTGCTGTGCTCCGTGCCCAAGGGCCTCGTGAGCAAGCAAGTGGTCCGACACCAGTGGTTCAAGCTTGCCATCGTCACCCGTCCGGACCATGTCGGGGGACAGCATGATGCGGTCGCCCGAGTGAAAGGCGTAATCACGCCCAAACCAAAAGCGCCACGTAGCCACATCATAGCCCATGAATTTCATGTCTAGCATTTGGCGGGTGTTGATTCGCGCGAACAATGTCAGCGGGGCCAACCATAAGTGGTAGGCAATAAGGTTAAGAGTATTCATACGTGTGCAACCCATCCATTCTCGCCCATCACATATATGAGCGGTGTGTCCTCTCCGTGGGAGTAGCTCGTATTGAAACGTATGCTTCCCACAGCGGCTCCCTTTTCAGTGGGGAACCCGTCGGACGTCCCTATGCTTATTGCAGAGCCGCCCAGCAGGAACACGCTGGGAAGCCAGAAGTGCCCCGACCCAATTGTCGGAGACGTTGTTCGATCGGTGAGGATCAGCCGTCGGAATCGGCCGGCGTTATTCATCTGGAGCACGCGGCCTCGACCCGGGCTCTGGGCCCAGCGCCACGTATCTCCTCCCCCTTTCATCGATATGAAGGTGTGAGTAAGGCCGTCTGGAGATGCCTCGTTATTGGGGGCGAGCACCAGTCCTTCGCCGACCCCGCCCACCTTGTCCAGGGGCTCCTGTCGGACGATTAGCTCACCCAGATAGCGGCCTGCCTCCATGTGCAGACCAGTCCCCTCATACACCCCGCCTATGCCCCCAATCGACATCGAGCGGTTGTCTAGGGTCACAAATCCAGTGCCTTCAACATACGGTCCGAACAGGGTTGTATTATTATTCGGTCCCTGGATCTCTACGTCCGATTGCTCGGGGCCTGTCGGGTGAGCCGTATGTAGGGCGAAGTACTGATTGCCCAGGAGCGTGCCCTCAATGAGGTTTCTCCCGTTAGAGGCAAAATTGCACGAGTAAAAACTAATCTGGTTGGCGTCCGGCCCGTCGGTGAGGACACCCCAGCCAGAGCACCCAGTCACTTCTACGTCCCTCAGGATCGACAGATTGGCGTTGGACTTACCCTCCATTCCCAGCCCGTCTCGGTCAACGCCGGCGGATATCTCAATGCCGCCATAGAAGGCCCGAACAAACACGCCCTCCATCCGGACCCTCCGCCGCACGCGGATCCCAACCGACTGATCGTCATTCGGCCCGAACAGATGCAGGTTCTTCAACCACACGTCGCCGCCGAAGCCCTCGAAGGCGTCATTTCCGTTCACATATGTCCCGGGCGAGTGAATCCAGATGCCGTCTGATTGAGTGAACAGGAGCTGAACAGCTGGCGATACACCCTCAAGAGCGACGTTGAACAGGTTAAGGACTCGGTCACATCGGTATGTGCGCTGATCACGGCCGAGCAAAACGGTCGCAGGCCAACCCCTCTGGAATCGAAGTGGGTCGGTCGAGACCTCCTGCCCCCAGAGGTGCTCCCGGGCGGCTGCCTCGATAGCGTCGGCCCAACAGCCCCCCTCCCGGTCGTCCGGAGCTTGTGGCATGTCCTCCACGTGGATAGGCCCGGTGCCAGTGCCCTGCCGAAGGAAGGGGCCGGCTTCCGGCTGCCAGTAGTCCTTGATTTCGTCGCTGCTCATACCGCACCAAATACCGGAGTGTCTCCAGATCCGGCAACCAGGTTGTACCCATTGCCGGTTCGATCTGTGACAAGCGCACCTGAGTCGTTGCTGTTCAGGTGCCAGTATGCGGTCAAATCGCCGCTGTTGGAGTCCGTCAGGTGGTCCACACCTGCGCCACCGTTATAGAACGCCGTCGCGTCAGCCGCCCCCAGCGCTGTCCCCGTGTAGACGGCAAACTCCTTGAGGGCGCCGTTCTGCGTGTTTTGCTCATTCCCATCTCCGGCCATTACCAGGGGGTGTGTTGATTCAGGCAGGTAGGTGGTCGGTATTGGTCCAAACAGGACACTGAATGCGACGCTCACGCCGTCGACGTAACCCGCAATCCGGTCGCTCGATGACACCTGTGATCCGTCCCACACCCACAAATGATGGTGCCACTCCTGGGTGTCCGGGGTGGATGGCACTGCGTGATAAAAGCCGTTGCCGTCTGATGTGCCCCACCCCGCACCGGTCTGTGTCCCGTTGCTCTGGCGGGGCGCAAACCACAGGGCCACTTCACGGGAGTCCGCGCCGGTCGTCGGGACGCCGATACCCCAGTAGTTATTCCTGCCAGCGGGCGACGCGGTCGTCCCCGACCCCGCCTGCCACAGCCAGAACGAGACCGACACGATTGTCGTGCCGCCCACATTGGGGTCCCTCAGCTGGAAAAGGTCACTGGTTGACCAGCCCTGCCCCTCGCTCGTCAGCACCGCGTCGTTCGATCGGAAGTCGAACGCTTCGCCGAAGTTGCGCAGGCTGGCGGCCGCGCCGCCTCGAGCCCGAATCCTAGAGCGTCTATTTTTCCACATCACTAGAGGTGACGGAGAGTATTTCGTCATATCGGGTCTCCTATAGAAAGCGCAGGTATAGCCTGAGTATAGATGCAAACGTCTATCAATGCATCAAGGGGATCCGCCCCCACGTTACGGGTGACCTGCACTAAGATTTCCTGCCACCCCGTGCCCGTGATCGATGTGTCAAAAGTCAGGGTGCGGACATTTTCCACCGCACTGGTGTTCGAGGTTTCGCCGCCTATGGTGACGTCTACCTCGAAATTATTGAGGATGCCGATGTCGTCGATCTCAAGTCGGCATTCGAGACCAGACAGGTCTGTGTCAATGTAAATCCAGCCCCTGCAGACGTCGAACGTGGTTCCCTCGGCTGTGAGGCTGTGGCTGTACGCCCTGCCTCCGGGGCGAATGTCATCCCCAGTGGCCTTCATGCTGGCAAACGAAAACAGGGTGGCCTGCATGTTTGCGCGAGCATCCGTGAGGGCCTGCATCACAGTCCTGGGGTCGTAGGTTTTAATCGGAAGCCCAGCAGAAAACTCAGCGGGCGAGTCCGTCGTCGGGCTTGCTGTCTTCGCCATTACGCCGTCTTCCCCCACCAGCTCACAACCATTGGCTGATACCGGATCGGTAGATCGCCATTGAGCATCGCTGTTTCGAGCTGGAGCACCACCAGGGTGTCCAGGGAGGCCTTCAGTGTGGTGCCGAGGATAGCCTCAGCCCCAACTCGGACCAGATCGCCCGGCTCGCCCGGCACCTCCTTCGACACCTGAGCTAAAGCCGTATTGGCATCGATCTTGATCTGCATGAGCAACCTTACGCCGTCCTGCGCAGGCTTTCGGAACGAAAGGGACACAGCCAGCGAGTCGTAGTGGCTGCCCATGTACACCCGACGCCTGTCAGTACTGACGATCGTGGAAGACTCAATCGACAGCGGTTCCTCTTCAAGCTCGGGAGAGCCGGCCAGCACAGCATAAGCCTGTGACGCGATAGGAGACCAGTTGTGCTGGACGAAGTAATAACACCCAGCCAACGAGGCTCGAAGGCCAGCACCGACCGCGGCCGCATCGGGGTGCGACCAGCGGGCATCGACAAAGTTAGCTGTGCCTCGGTAGACGCCATCCGTCTGAGTCATTGCGACACCTCCTCAGTTGCGCCGGCGAACGCCTCCAGCACAAACCTCGTCCCCGTCACGATCTCGACGGTCCAAAGGGCGCCAGCGCGGGCGTTGGATACGCGGCGAATTAGGTATTCATCAAAATTTGCGCCAGCCAACGTCAGTATCCGGGGAGTGTAGGTGCTGCCGCCACCGTTTTGTGCGTTGCGCGAGAGGACTGTGAGGATCTGGTAAGATCCGTAAAGCGTCCCGTCCGGCGAAAAGATGGCGACGCTGTACCCGGCAGACGCGAAGGTCTCAACCCCGTCGACCCCAGATTGGTTCCACAGCAGCCCGGTGCCGCCAGCGCCCTGGCACACGATCGCATCCCTGGTCATGCCGATGATCTCGGCAGTGGTAAGCGAGCCGCCGGTGTACTGCACGGTGCCTGCATTACCGTTCGTTCGCGCCCTACCCCAGATCTCTATGATCTCGTTGGGCCCCTGTATCAGCGGAATACCAGAAAAAGAAGACGTAGATTGACTTGTGGAGGTGATCGTCACCAGGTTGTCTCGAGCATTTGTCCGCTCATCAAACGGTGTGGCCAGCGTGTTGATCTGGATGTCGATGCTCCCGGCCGCCAGAGTCTGCGAGGTCCGGAAAGAACCGAAGGTCGCGTCCGGCTTTTTGGCGACCTGAAAGGGCGGTATAATAACGGTCCACTGCGTCCCCACCGTGTTCTCGAACGCCCTGTAATCCTGCACCTCCCCGTATGTCGGCTGCTCCCTGAGGGGAATGGAAAAGGAGAACATTTGCGCCGGCGCCGCGATTAGCCGGTTCGCGGCCTGGTAGATTGCGTCCAGCATCCCAGCATCCAGCGCGTTGCCGTCCGCGAATGCTGCGTCGTCGAGCGCCCCGAACTGGCTTGGAATCTTGGCCGCCATCAGCCATCACCATACAAATGCGGGGGACCTGAGTCCAGAGCCAGGCCGTCATCCGCTGTGAACGCATATATCGCCACGTCCGAAGCCGCCGCACTCGTTATGCTGGCCGTGAAAATGGTATCACCGGCGGTGAGGCCTCCGCTGAAATCGCCGTCCAACGTGATGTCGTTCCCGTTGATCGCCGTAACAGTCTGAGTGCCTGAGCGGGGCACTCCCGAAATCTGCCGACAAGCCACTACGTCCCCGACATCAAAGGCGGAAGCGTCGGTCGTGGGCAGACCCCCAAACCCGTTGGTTGACGTGTAGCGATTCGGTTGCACCGTGGCAGTGTTAGATATCACCGCCGTAACCCGGGCGGCCGGGGCGATGCGGCGCGTCTCCAGGGCTTCGTTCACAAACAGGTCAAGCGTCAGCCTCAGGTAGGCCCCGTTGTCGAATCGAACTTCCCTGGAACGGACCCAGGCGATCTTGTTGATAACACCCCTGATGCCGCCCCCGTCAGGAACCTCGTTCAGTGTGATATCGATAAACGACCCGAGGGGCACGTTCCAAAACTTAAGCGACGTTTCAACTTCGAGCTGCGTTCGGGGCCTGTATAGCTGGCGCACTCTCGCTGCAGCCTCCTCGGCCCAAAACCCGGTCTCCGTCGGGTCGGCACCAGGCACCTCTACAGTTACCGCAGTGCCTCCAGGGCCGTTGGTGGCGGCTCGAGCCACACCCACAGAGTCGGCCTCGGGGCCAAGGCTAAAGCCGAACTCCGAAGGCACGGTCAAGACACGACTGAGAGACATGGCGGGGAGCCCCGGAGTCCCGGCCTCGCCAGTATTCTCTTTCAACAGGACATCTGAAAACGTGAGTGAGGCCACAGACTCCCCAGCCAGAGGGACCCGGGGCCGCATGCAGAACAGTTTCCCGTTGTCTACGATGATTGACACGCCGAGAGGGCGGAGAATGTTCTTGTCGGCCCAGTCCCGCATAGTGGTGATCTCACCGCCATAGACCACATTGGGGAGCTCGAAGCTTGACGTCCGGTCTATCACGTCATTCCAGGAATCCCAGTCGATGGCATCCGAGTCCACGCCCACCCCGTACCCAGGTAACAAGCTGCTATAATTGCTCTGCCCTGTTGAGAAATTAGTCAGCTCAGCACCATCGTCGTCCTCGGCGGACAGCAGGATGCACAGCAGTATCTGGAGCGGGTGGCGTGTCTCCACCCACGTGCCGGAATCCCGCTCCGTGCTCGGGTTGGGCTGGGGACTGAACCGAAATGACGACGAAATGACCGAGCTGGTCATTACCTGTCGCATTTCGATCTGAGACTTCGGGTCGTCCACCGCGGTCCGACACACGCCCCGATAGGCGATTACGCCGACATCGTCACCGGACGTGTATCGGCCGCCCATGACCTCTTTATCAACAAGGAGCGCAACCTCGATCGGATCCTCGTCCCAGTGCGTAAGAGGCTCTCGGTCGGACCGACTCCCCCGGATGGTGCCGGTCCGACCGTCATCAAGCACCCCATCACTGTTTTGAGACAAGGTGGTTTGACGCGGCGCAGGGGGCACTATGGTGTCAAACGCGGCTATCTCCGACCTGCAGTTGAATTGCCAAACACAGGTCGTGTCATCCCAAGACAGCGACTCGACAATAAAAGAGCCCACCAGCCGGGCGCTGGAGTAGGACGTCGCCCTGGCAGGTGCGACCCACAGCTCTACGACTCGACCCGAGATGTATGGCGACACGTGGTAAACGGGGTCGCCTCTGCTGTGGGCTGTGGCGTCCGTGAATATCGCCCCGCGCGACACACCCCAGCTGCTAGTGGCTGGCGCAGTCGTCTGGTACATGGCTTCGCCGTTCACGTACAGAACGGATGAGCTATCCACAGAGGAGACCCCGCGTACGCTGATGACCCCTGCGGTAGAGGTCACATCCTCAGAAAGGATAGCCACAGGCCTGGAGTCAGGCGCAAAAACTCCGGCCACAAAGTCGTCGACATCGACCAGCCCGAAGCTCAAGCCGCCCATTTGGGCGAAGCCGCCGAGCTCGACTATCCGTTCGGACATGATATCCGGAGGGTCAACAGACATTATGGGCCGCCACAGCCCCGATACATCGGACTCTGCGAATTTCGGCACCTGACTGCAGAACCGGTACCGACCGTCCGCATTGGCGGACTGTGCTTGAGCCACACTAATCGCCGGCCCAAACCCCTCGATAGACACCCAATAAACCAAGGACTGAGTGCTGTCCTGGATGAATGTGTCCCAGTCTATCGGGCCAGACTCCGGGATGTCTGCATCTTCGGTAAAAGTGCCGGGGGAGGCCATTAGATGACGCTCCTCGCAGCCAGCGTAACGGTCCACCGGTTGCCGAACTGCCCGTCCCTGTCCATGGGGTTGTTAAGGCTCCTGATTACATAATCGCCTACCCCCGATTTGGACGCGGAATCCTCGGCATCGAAAAGCCGAAACGGCCACCCCTTGCCTACGGACCGAAGCCAGGCTGACTCAAAAGCTCCATCAGGGTTGCCTGAGTCGGCATATTCCTGCAGCGCCTTCTCTTTGGGCAGCAGGTGCCAAAAGAGGTCTCGCTCGGCCGTGGTAATCCCAAAGTGTGCGGTTCGCGTGGATCCGATAACGGTGCTCCTCGTCCCCCCCACCATGTTATTTCGATCCCGAGAATCCTCGCGCGGCGGGCGGCCGGGCCGCCAGACCCCGCGGGAGCCGTCCGGCGAGACGAGCGTTGACCCCGTGGAGGAGTTCGTAATCCCGTCATAGCCGATTAAATCAGGAGGCAGGGAGGCTAGGCCGTCAGTCCACACAAACTGGAAGTCCGTGTTGCAGACGAACCGGGCCTTAAAAGTCGTGAACGAATAAGACCCAGTGCAGGTGCTGATCTGCGTATGCGACTCGATAGCCGTCGCGACCGCCTCGATGATGCTGCCGGTCGATTCGGTGTTGGTGACAAACCAGTAGTCCTCACCGCTGAGGTCAACAGCGAGAGTCTCTGTCGATCCGCCGGCCGCAATCCTAATGGTGGCGGAGTCCGAAGAGAGCTTTGTGGACCAGTCGAGTCGTCGAATCGTCATGCCTAACCTCCCACCGCGGGAACAGAGGAAAGGGCGTCCGTTAGCTCCCGCGCCGTTCTCCGCGGATTGGTGACTGCGTTGGCGCGGAAGTCCACGTTGATGATTACCGTCTGCGCTCCGCCTACACCCAATGTGCGGTCAGCCCCCGAGGGAGCTGCGGCAGACAAGCCGGGCGACGCCGACGTGGCGGCTGCCGGCGCGGATGAGCCACCGTCGGTCGACCCGCCCTTGATGGCAGAGCCTACAGCCATCAGGCCTGCACCGGCGGCCATAACGATAGGCCCCAGCACCAGGCCCGGCGTGTTGGCCTGAAAGCCAGGAATAAGCCCCAGGAGCCCCAGTGCGAATGCAGCAGCACCCTGCTCGAAGACCATTCGCCCGAGGGTGATGAGCATATCTCCAAGTATGTTGCGCATCACCTGCAGGCCGTTGGCCGCGCCGGTAATAGCCGCCTCTATTCCGCCCTGAATAGCGCTGGCCAGACCAGACATAATCGTCTTTGTCGAGTCGACGAATATGCTACTCATGTCTGCAAAATCAGACGAGAAGGAGCTCCACTCATCCCTCAGGGATTTGGTCAACTCCTGGAAATCGTCGAGGAGACTGTCATCGATTTCGCCAAGGGTCAGCTTGGCTCCGGGGTCCCGGACGCCGGCCTGGCCCTCAATGATCCTGCCCTGCACCCGGCGCGGGCCAAGGTCTGTAATTTGAGCGCCTCCCCCTTGGGCGGTCCGCGCGCCTGACGCTCTTGCTGCGGCCTCAATCTGCCTAACGACCTCCTGGGTGTTTTGCGCGGTCTTTTTGAGCACGACAGCGCCAACCTGCGCCATCTCCCGCAGAGCTCTCTTAAGGGAGTTTGTACGGCCAGCTGCCTGAGCCATGCCCTCGGACATGCCTTTTATGGTCTCAGTCAAACCCCGGGTCTCAAAGCTTGTCCCTGTGATGGAGTTGGAGACATCAATAAAAGTCTTGAGGGCCACTGCGGTGGTGCCGATCGCGAGCCGGATGCTGTTAGTCAGCCCCTCCCACAGGTCGGCCAGGAACTCGATGGCAACACCCAGCATGGGGATCGCCACTATGGCGATCTCATTGAAAACGTCTGCTATTCGCTGCTGAATGAGCGTTCGGTTGTTCCTTATCAGGCCCACCATGGGCCCACCCAGGTTGTCATAAGCCCTGCCCAAGGCCTCGACCACGGGGACAAGAGAGGCTCCGAAAGCAGCCGCTAGCGTGTTGGTTTGCTGGGTCCAAATGTTCATTCGGTCCCCGAAGACGGCGCCAGCTTCCGCTTCGAAGTTTGTTATGGAGATGCCGAGCGCATCGGCCTGATCGCCGAGCGCCTTGATGGCCTCGTTGCCCTGCATCAAAAAGGGGACCATTTTGCGGCCAGCCTCAGACATGAGGTCCTGAGCTATGGCCAGCCTCTCCGCTGACCCGGAGGCATTCTTGATCCTATCCGCAACCTGGGCCATAACGTCCCGCAGGGGCATTAGCGACCCGTTGGCGTCTTTTATCGAAATGCCCCATCGTGAAAAGAGCTGAGGCATCGCCGAGGCACGGCGCCCTAGGGCGGTTAGCCCGGTCTGCAGAAGGGTAAAATCAGCCCCCGACTGCTCAGCTGCAAACTTCAGCCGGCTGAGCTCGGCCGTGGCAATCCCTAGCCTTATCGACAGCTTTTGAAGAGGATCAAGGTTTTGCGCGGCCCTAAGCGAAAGGAGCACCATGGCCGAGGCTGCCGCAGACGCGGCGGTGCCAGCCAGTGCGATATATTTAGCACCTGTGCGCATGGCCTTGCCGAGCCCAAGCGCAGAGACCGTCATCTTCCCAGCAGAGCTCTTAAACTGCCCCTCAAGCGATCGGAGTCCGGCCTTGGCTGCGCGGGAATTGACCTTGACCGGGATCTCCGCGCTTGCTTTCTTTGCCATCAGCTAACCTCCCCCTGTTCAGGGCGACGACCATGGTCCTCTTCATCATGAACTCGAAGTAGCTCAAACACTCCCAGTCCGACTGCGTAATCTCGTTTTGGCACCCCCAGGCGAAGGCGTCGTAAACACCCTCCATCTCGGGAAGGAGATGCAGGGCGGCCATCGGGTGAAGGGTCATCCATATGCCTTTTCCGTCTTCCCCAATCCACCCTAGGTCCTCCTCCTTCTTAAAATCCTCAACCCTGTCCCAACGCTTGGCCCAAGGCGCCTCCATCTCTTGGGTCCAACCGAAGTCCGCCAGCTCAGCGTCGGTCAGCTCGGGGGCCCACTCAACCAGACCGTCACTCGGGCTGTGGGTCGCCAGTACTCGGGCTAGCAGGAAAGTGGACAGGCTTTGGCGCCTGTGCCTCCTGTACCGCACGCAGGATGAACAGGGGCACACCCAGTTCGATCAACTCAGCCTCCTGGTGGGCCTTGTCCATCGATTCCAGATCCATACCTGTAGCGTGAGAGAACGCCTCCTTAAATATTGCCTCCGAAACCTCTATGATGGCCTGGCTCCCCTCGGGGGTCTGAAACGGGTGCGCGTCGGTGTCGTACAGCTCGGGGCTGACCTCCGCCGAAATATCTTTTCGAAGCGCAGTGATCCGTTTCCGCTCCTCCAGGCTGACGCGCTGCATCATGCGCTGCCAGGAAAGGGCCTCCCGGGGCCCCACATACTTAACGTAAACGACGAGGTCGCTGTCTACGTAGTTTTCGGCGTCGCTGTTGACCTCGACGACGTTTATGGCGATCACATCGCCTTTCTTTCTGCGGCTCACTAACCCCTCCCTAACACAACAAAGGGCGATGTGGATAGGTAGGCCTTGAACGTGATATCCGTTCTGGCAATACCCTCATCATCTGCAGCGGACCGCTCGTTGAATTCGGCAGTAGGGAACCGCACCGCGAAGACGTTTACTCGACCCGAGGACAGCTGGCCCGACCCGAATTGGACAAGCAGCTCTCCGGATTGCGCGCCACGGAACTGGAGGCGCTCGCTCTCAGTACGGAGGAGTGAAACCTGGCACATGGGCGCAAGGCCAACCGACTCGTCGTCGGCCCGACCGTTCGCCTGGCACGTGTCCTTGACGACGGCCGCCGCCAGCCCGAGGTCTATATTGATCTTGGAGCTAGCAAGCTTAACCCCGTTGAAATAGACCGGGGAGCTGCGCACGTGTATTGATGGCACCGGAGCGGCGCTGAGAGCCGCAGGCAGGGCCGTCTTCGCCGCCGTCGTTACTGACGAGGCCTCGATATCGTCGAACCGCATCGTGATGCTAGCCATCGCACGGCTGTTGACATCGCCCCCGAGCGAGAGGGAGGTGACCCGGCCGCCGCTCAGGCGGTACAGACCGATATTCGAGTCTCTATAGACAACGGATAAAGTGTCGCCGCCCGTAAAAGGGGAATTGGGCGTGTACAGCTTCATGCCATAGCTGACGCCGGCATCTGTGGGAGAAGTATCCCAATCAGGGGATACAGTGTAAACACCACCACCCACATCGGTGGCGATGTTCCTGAGCTGGCCTCGGGCCGAATCGGCCGCGGAGTCGTACACCAGCGTCAAGTCGTTGGCATCTAGAACCGAACCGTCCAGCTCGAGATCGTTCGTCGCCCCACCTGCAGCGAGCCCCTCACCCGGAGTTGTGGCCTGCGTCCCGAAAATATGGGTCAACAACAAATCCCACACATCATCCGTGACAGAAGAGGCGTCGGTACCGTCGCCGGCGGCTGTGCCCAACCCGAAAAGTGGCAGCGAAAAACTGATCTCAGCACCGCCTGCGCCACGCTCTGTTGCCGAAGGGAACTCGGACTCATTCGCGTAGTCCGTTTCTAAGACCTGCGTCTGGTCAACGAGGTCTCCCAATGCCTCTGCGGGCACCGGAAGATAGCCAGACCCATCCCCGTTGGGGTCCACACCGTAGCCCCCCGTTTCTGTTGCAATCCAAATTGCCCTATTTCTTGAGCGGCTCATTGATTAGACTCCTCACACGTGATTGTAAATTCGAAGACGACAGCGGCGCCATCCTCGCCTAAAAGCTCCACCTCTGTGGAACCGGTGATGATTTCCGTGACTCCCGAAGGCCAGTTCTCTATGGCCTCCAGGGCGCTCATGATCAGTTGGGTCTCGTCCTCGATCGCGTCGTTCAGATCCCGAACAGACTTGCCGTCCATCGTGAACAGGAGGACAAAACTACACTCCCACACCACCAAGGAAGTCGGGCCCGCGGCCCCCGTCTCACCCGAGACCTCCGATCGGGTCGAAGGCGACCATATGAAGCCCCTGTCGGAGGCGACGGCGCTGTCGGCATTCGGTCGGGACGTGAGGTCCCTGAAGGTGCGGGCGGGACGATCGGGCGGCTCCAGAGCCTCTATGACCCTGCTGATCTCCCTCTTGGCCAACTTGATATTACTCACTCCGCCTCCCTAATGGGGACACATTCTCGTTCACGCCGGAGTGATTGGGTAGACTCTGGACCTTCCGTATAGGCGTATAGCCGCCCCACGCCGTAGTGTCTTCGGGCGTGCCGGATTCAGACTCTGGGGAGTGGTAGAGCACACGCATCTCCGAAAGCAAAGACGCCGCCCTCGTTCTCCAATACCTGTGTCGGGCCGACGAATCGTCGTCACCGTCATCGGGATTTCTGGCTGTGCTGAGGAACAGGTGGGACAGCGCAAAAGCAGCTTCGACCTGCGAGATGGCTCTCCGGTCTAAAACCTGATAGAGCCGTGGGCTACCGTCGGCTTCCGCCTTGTTCACCAAGTGGCGCTCGACCTCCTGCCTGGCCAAAGAGGCTAGGTTGCGGGAGCCGGCGGCCAGCTTTTCGGCGTCCGTGCCGGAAACACCGAGAGCCTCAGCGTAACGAACGACGTCTACACTTGCGTCGGGGTGCATTCGGACGATGTCGTTAGACGACACCAGGCCACCCAACGGGTACAGGACCACGTCAAAAACCACCACCTCACTCGAGGTAATGGCCCCCTGTGTCCATGCGCCAGACAGGACGTAGTTCTCTCGCAAATCAAGCGAGGGGATTGCCACCGCAAACCTGGCGACAGTTTCGTCACCGAAAGAGACGGAGGTCGGCGACGTTGACCCAGACGCCACCGACCCCCCATCCAGCCTTACCGACCAACTCAAAGAGCTCAGCCCGGTCGGCGAAATGGGTGACCCGTCGAGCTTGGGGACGACGTAAACAGTACCTCCGTCCCCACTGATGCTGGGCCTCAAGTCATCAAGCTCGAACAGGTAAGCCATCTATGCCTCTTTCTTCGCTGTGCGCCTGCGTCGTCGCGGAGGGGCGGGCGCCGCTTCCCCTTCCGGTACAACCAACTTGGGCTCCGTCTCAAGACGAACCTCAGCCGCCTCACGGCGCTTGAGCTCCGCCATCATGTCGGCTACCCGGGTCGGTTTATTGACCCCCAGCTTTTCTGCCAGCTCGGTGAGCTCTCTCGAGCTCTTGGTCAGCCGATTATATCCCCGACCCGTCACAATCCATTTCATCCTATGGCGACGGGGGACAAAGTAGCGGACGCCACGGCGGCGCCCCTCAAACCCGGGAACACTCATGGCTATCAATCCGGCATGTGGAGGCAGACCACCGCGCCTGCCCGGGCGATTCGACCCATAGTCTGGGCCATCTGCAGCGTGTGCCCAGCCGAGCCCTCACGCTCAACCATGCGGGTCATCGGAACACCGGTGTCCGCGTAGAAGTACCAGGGCTTGTAAACCAGAAACGCCATCGAGCTGGCGCTGTACACGGTGCCGGTCCCATTCGCGCCATCTCCGGCGGTAAGGGCAAAGCTAAGCGTGGTGCTCGTTTTGGCCGTGATGGCCGTCGGCGAACCGACAGCGACGTCCGCCGTAAAGCCAGACGTCCAAACGAGCTGCCCGACGACGAACTTGCTCGCATCCTCCTCAGACACGGTGACCGTAACGACATTGGAAGACACCGACGAAGCCGTACCAGTGGCCGACAGTCGAGTCGCATTCAAGGCCCCGGGGACTCCAGAATGCTGGAAATACGGGATCTCATTCAGCATGCTGGGGTTGGGGAACCCGACCTTGCCTCGTTCAGCCAGATGCCCCTCGTAACCGGGGTAGTACGAGGATGTGCTCTTGATGTTGCGGCTAGCGCGCGGCGACGCGAGCCAGGCGAAGGAAGAGGTGTCATTCTGTCGAATGCCATCCTGTTCACGCATGATAGCCTCGGCCTCGTTGACCAAGTCATCATAATCCGTGCTGCTCAGATCTAGATTGATATGCTTGGTCGCGTCGCCGCCGATAAGGATCGAGCAATAGTCGATGAGGTCCTTATCGCGCTCGTTGTCCATGTCCCCGAGGGCGCGCCGGGCAATTTCCCGAGCGGCTGCGTCATTACCATTGAGCAGCTGCTGCCGCTGGTTGAAGGTGACTCCCTGGTTGATGAACAGCTCCCGCACGACCTGCAGCAGGGTCTGCGTGAAGACGGAGCTGGCGACGGCGGCCGTATGCGAACGGTTAACCGTCATTGCCGACAATTCGGGGATGTCGACCGAGTCACCGCCACGCGTGACGGTGTTTTTGTCTGTAGCGATAATCCCGGCAACGCCGGAGCCTCGCGTCCAAGTGTCCAAAACGGCGGTCTCTACCGCCTTACGTGCATTGTCTGCCACTTTCCAATCTCCTGAAAGCGGCGCCCCCTAATGCCTATTTCGACCGGTCGATCTGATCCCAATCGAAACCAGGGGAATCAACCACAGCATCGTAGGCGGCACGATCCTTTTTGAGAAGTGCCTTCAACTGCGACATGGTGGTGACTCGAGGGACGCCAGTTGGGGAGGCTGGAGTCGCTCCAAATCCTCGGTCTTCTCGCTTCGGGGTCGGTTTCGCACTCCCCGCTTTCCTTAAGGCCTCAGCCATACTCGCAAGCACACCGGCTGGCGCACCAGCAGATGACGCCTGATCTATCAGGGCCTGCTGTTCGCTCGTTAGACCCGCCTTGGCTTGCTCTAGCTGCATAAGGGACTTCACGTCCTCCATGCTCAGCCCTGCCGGCGCGGGCTTGGCCTGTTCGCCGCCCTCGCCTTGGACCTCCTTGACCTTCTTGCGGACCTTAGCCAGGTCGCCAACCAGCGCCTGATGTCGGCCCTGCATTGTCTCTGCAACCTGCTGGATAGCCTTCTGCAAAGACTCAAGGGTCACGGGTTCTTGTTTCTGAGCACCGCCTTCCGCTTCAGGCGTCACGCCCTCGGGTGCCGGTGCGTCTTGTGAATCACTCACAGGTTTCCGAATAAATTATCTTGACACCTGTGTCAACTCCATGCCCTGGGGGCGAATCCCTGGTCCCCCAGGAGGGCATTGACCAAATACCGATTCGCGTCCTCGACGTGATCCAGGGTGTCGTCCTTGATGCGGCCCATGCCTCTAGAGCCGTTTTTGGTCTTGGTTCCAAGCAGGGCGTCTACGATGCCCCTACGCGTCTTCTTCAGGCGGGAGCATCCATTCCAAGAGATCTTTCCCTCTGCATTCAGCAGGGTGGCTTGAACAAGCCGAATTCCAGGAACCACAGAATACAAGGGGTCGGTACGCTTGCGGATCACCACCTCGCACCCCTGAAATACCTCCCGGACAGCCTGCTCTTCTTCATACCGGATAGTCGGATCCACCGCGATCCGGCTGAGCCCTGGGACCCACCGCCCGGGATGTCTGTCACGCATATCTGTGCACATCTGGCGGACGCCCCTGTTTTCGCCGACCAGATCGTCTACAATCAGGACGCCCTTGCCGTGACCCAACTGTCTGGAGTACCCGGCCACAGCGCCGGCGTGCACGCCGATGTCTAGGCCCATCGAGAGCGGCGTCCTCCCGTCGTCCTCGCTGTCCGGGACTATGTGCCGGTCGGTGCTGAACATCTGGTAGAGGGCACCCTGCATTGGCATCCACCCGCCCCCGATTAGGCTCGACTCGTATCCGGCAGGGCAGCTCGCCTTAATTTGAGCCACCTGTCCTTCGGGCAGATAGGGGTTGTCGGCTGTGCCAATCAGGGCAGTGTTCATGTAGCCCCGCATCCCCGGATCCAGCCGCTCCGGGTCGAAATTCTCCCGAGTCCAGCCCGCCTCGGGCAGTCCCGACACAATCATACCAAGGGGTAGGTCGTGTTGCTCGCGAAGCCTCATTCGGAAATTGACCCACCTAGCGTCATCCCCGGCCAGCCTATGAACCTCGTCAACCCAAATAAGCGATTGGTCTTCACCCTCCCACTGCGAATCTCCCGAGATAAAGCTGACGGTCACGCCGTTGACGAGCCGCCACTCCGGGTGGGGCGCCCCCTTCTTCCTGACGATGAGCTGGGGAGGCATGACCTGCTCCAGTTTGGGAACCACAGCCTTCATTACAATGCGCACAGTAGGCGCTATTACCGTGGCGTTAGAGCCAGCGGGGAGCTTTAGGCACCTGAGGACGAACAGCATCGCTGCGTGGGTCGTCTTGGCGGACCCCCATCCACCCAGGATCGCATCGAACCAGGGGCCTCTATCCCCATCGGAAACAGCCTGGTCCCACCTGCGCTCAGACTCCAATATCCACTGGGCCGGCTTAACCAGTGGCGTTATTGGAATCCGGACTATCGTCGGTTTCATCTTCTGCCTTGCTCATGTCCGGCATCGAGAGCACGACCTCAATTGAGGCGGCTGACAGCCCCGTACCGCCGTACCGCTCGGCCATATCGCCCAACTGCCGCATGGTCTGACCCAGCTGCCCAGGGCTCACCAGGGGCATCAGGTGCATGAAGCGAAACAGGGCCATAGCCAACGCGGCCCTAGACAGGCGACCCAAAAACCGAGGGTCACCGTCGATCAGATCTTCGAAGTGCTCTCGAGCAGCCTCCTCCAAATCAGCAAGGGGCGCGTCATCACCAAGCCCGGCCAAGCTGGCTGCCAGCTTTGGATTCCCAACCACCGACAAAGCCGCTGCATACACCCCCGCGGTTGTCAGCGTGCCTGAATCGCCCGGCGTCGTGGGGGCCGCTGAATGACCAGGCCCCGGACCGGGATATGCGACACCCTGCTCCCGACACATTTCCTGCGCGGCTTCAGGGCCGTAGCGCTGCTCATATTTTCGGACGCGGTTCTTCATGCGAGTCTGATTTCCCGTGCTCTTCGCCGCACAGGAAAGACACTGCGTCGGCTGTCGTCCCTGCGAGTTCATCGACGGGGCCGCAGGCCGCGTTTCGCATATGTTGCAGATCGGTCGGTCAGTCTTATCCATCACTGGTATGGTGGCAGTCCCGCGGCACTGGGGTTAAAAACGTACGCAAGCCTCAACCGGGCGAGCCGCGGGACCAACACCGAACCCTTCCTCAGGGCCGTGCTTTTGTAGCACCGGCGTATTATACAGTCAAACCCAGCCGGCAATCAAATAGTCCACAGGTGTTCAGTGCCCGAAACACAAGCAATTACGGAGGCCTGTGTTAGACCTTAACCCTACAAATTTAGCATATGGCTGCTGCAGAGCCTATGGCTGCCGCAGGCGCACAGCAAGTGGGTCTCTCTTGGATTTCAACGTGCGCTGCTGTACAGTCTCCGTATGAGCCTTGTCCAGCCCGACATCAGACCGATTCCCGGTCACAGCATCAGGCCTCGCTACAGACTCGAGAGGCAATACATATGCGCATTCAAGATCGGGAACCGCACAACCAGCTACACGGTCCCCGAGGGGTTCCTGACTGACGGATCGACCGAGTGGGTAGCTCAGGTCGTGGTCTCGGTCCTTGGCGCGCTCGCAACGCTGGCCACCTGGGCGTTTGCGCCCTCAGACCAAGAGGCAGTGAAGGTAACCGTCTACATGATGTACCATGTGATCCCGTCTGTTCTGCTGTGGGTGTTTGGCGTCCGCGCCGACGGCCCTCAGCGGGCTGCCGCCGTGGTTCACGACCACAGCATCCGGATGGGGCTTGAGTCTAGGCGGGCCTCAGACGGGCGGTTTTTCTACATCCTCCGGGCCGCCAAGGTACCACTGCCCTACGCGTACATGCGCTGGGCAGTGGTCCGGGCTTACTCGGTCTCTCAGCTTTGGCGCTGGGTGTGAATGACCCGGAATCCTTCAGCTGCGCTGAGGCGCTCCTTCTCGGCCTTCTTCATGGCGCGGCGCTTGCGTGCCTGCTCATTGCGTCGGAGACGCTTGGCCTCCTTGGCCGCTTCAGCTTCAGCGGCGGCGGCTGCTTCCTCAGCCTCCTCCTCCTCCCGCCGGCGTCGGCCCGCTACATAGTCTGCGGCGACCGCACCCATGGCAGCCTTGACCCCGAACCCGGCGGCCAGGTCGATGAACACCGGGGCTAGGATGGCAACCCAGTCAGCCAGGGTTAGGGTCGACAGGCTCGCGCCCTGCGTTGAGTGGCGGCTTTCGCATTTGGCGATTTGCGCCTGCTCTGTTGCGCGGATGGCCTCCAGGGCCTTAGTGGGTCGGGTTCCGCCTGAGGCTTTGTACTCGGCGGCCGCCGCGGTGCGTCGCGCTGACGCCTGGCTAATGCATTGCTCCAGTGCCGCTGCGCGCTCTTCGGCCACGTGTGAGATACCCGACTTCACTGTACCTCCGGCCATGCCCGCGGTCAGGGCTGCGAGGCTGGCCCACGCCGCCAGGGCTGAGGACTTGTTGACGCCCTTGGCCCAGCAGGCCCAGGCGTACAGGACCGCTGCGCAGATGCTTACCAGGTAGCCCCCCGCGCCCATTTCGGACACCAGAATGCGGCTTCCGTATGCGCCAATGCTTCCGATGGAAAGGGCTGTGATGGCGATTGCTTTGAGGGTGGTGGCTGTCGTATCGCTGTTCGTCTTCATATCGTTTTTTCTTGGGGTCAGCATCTCGCTGCTGACACAATATATATACGTCCGGACGGCCCGGAAGTATACCGAAAAAATGAAGCCTTATGTCGATTTTTGTGAAAACCTTGAGGGAGGGGCGCAGCCCCTCCCCCTTGGCTTGCCTTTAGGCTCGGGTGTAGCCCGCGTCCATCAGGGCCCTGGCCGCTGCCATGGGGTTGGTTCCCCAGCTTTTTCCGTCAGCCCACCATTCTCCCCCGTCTTTGTACACCTCAATCAGGTCATATCCATCAGAGGTGATTTCAAGTCCGTTGTAGAGGTTGGGAATCATGTCTGCGTTTGCGTTATCCATCTTGGTATCTCCTTGGGGTCAGCATCTCGCTGCTGACACAATATATATACGGCTGAGCGGCGCTAAAGTATACCGAAAAAATGAAGCCCCATGTCGATTTCTGTGGAAACCCCAGCCCTAATCGTGAGGCGGCTTAGATCCGGTCTCCCGATTCCACGTGGGCTCGTTAGCTGAGACCCATGCTCTTACGTCAACCTCGAAAGTCTTGACGGACCTACAATACCAAATATCCCGCTCCCGCATGATAACCCTTACCGCTTGCCGCATAGCCTCCTTAGCCGCCTCGGGGTCGCCGAGCTCTACCCGCTCTTCCGGATGGCCGTACTCCTCATCCTCGTCTAGTTCTTCCTGAAGCGTCTCGAGCGCCCGGTCGGCGAAGCGATTGACCGCCTTTTCTGTCACCTCGTTCCGAACGTAAAGCTCGACCTCTACAACCTTGGGCCATCTGTCGGGATGCAATCCCCACAAACACTCATCTAAGTTTGCACCGATGCATTCATCGATATCGGTGTGACTCAGGGATTCGGACTGCTCGCAGTCCACGTAGGTATACGGGATATCGATGACGCCGTCGTAACCCGCTATAATTTCCGCCTTCGCTTCAGACACGGCATTACTCCTCGGGGGCCTTCAGGCTGAAACGGAAGTTGGCCTTAAGATCCCCCAGCACAAGATTGATGCAACGCACCGCGTTGTGTGCGGTCGCGCAATTATCGTTTGTGTTTACGATTGAGTCCGCCAGGCGCCCCCTTAAGCCGCTCGCTGAACAATCAAAGCCTAGCCCTTCGAGGGCATCGATCTCTTCTGGGCTGAGTGGGCACTTAAAGCAATCCCAGCTGACAGACCCCGACCTTAGCCGAGTATCCTCGATGCCTACCTGCGACAGCAAGTGACCGAGCGCGCATCGCTTAACTTGCCGGTCGTCCGATATTAGTCTTGGAGATTTACAAAGTTTACCCTTGCACCATCTGTCCGGGTCGATCTGAAAGCGTTTCACTCTTTCCTCCTCTTCATCTAGTCGTCGCGCATCAATAGGACCCCGGCAGGTCGTCGGCCATCTGCGCCATGCCCGCTATTGGACTGACCAGCCCTAGCGCCCTCAAGCGTTTGAGGCACTTCATGCACGTAACGTCCCCAGGCTGCTCGGTCAGCCTTTGGCCGTTGGCGGACCCCGCCGGCTGGCCGCAGATGGGGCGCGGTGGCATATGCCCAAGCTCCCGATTGCAATGGGTCTCAAGCCGGCTCATCTTGTTCCACTGCACCCTTAGGGCCGCTGTTCTTGGGTCTGGACGCCATTTCGGGCGACCTCGACATGCCCCATCCTCCCGGCGCTGTGCGCATCACCACCTGCCCATGGTCAGACATCACGCGGCTGAAGTTCAACACCTCAACAAGCTGCTCGCTAAATAGCGCCAACACAGATGCGTATCGGGGATCACCGCCTGGCTCCATCGTCTCACCGCTGATAAAGCGGATTCGCTTATACAGGAAGCACAGCGCTGGGCAGCTGTACCACAGTATGCGAAACCAACGCCGCTCGGTCGAGGCGTTCAGCAGCATCACGCCAGAGCATGGAGAATCAGCTGCCTTTCGAATCCACGGCTCGACACCACCTTGAGCAGAGTAGGGCGGATTGCAAAACCAGGGCATATTCCACGGAAGGGAAAGCCCATCTTCCTCTTTAACGTAAAACCGCTCAAACCCGTGCATGAAGTTAGCTTTCTCACATGACGCCGGATCCAGGGCAAGACCGTGGATAACGCGCTTCACATCACTTATGAGCCACTCAGGCGTGTACCACTCATTACTGGGAGTCGGTTGTGTAGATATCCTCATGCCTCAGCCCTCAAACTCGAATCGCCAATCAGCCCCGACCTCTTCAAGCGCCTCATTGAGGTCCTCCTCCCTCTTGGGCCCCCGTTCGAAATAGTTACGCAACGCATCGTTGATTTCCATCAGTCGACAGCATAAGACCGTATTCAAGCCGTTTTCATCCACAAGCCCAAGCTCCTGCATCTTTTTATTCAGTTCCTCGCTTAGCTCTAAGCTGCCCGGGGCTGGCTGCTCAAGAATATCCTTATCCGGAACCCCACACTGACTCAAGACAAACCCTAGACAGCAGCGCTTGCCGCCACGGCTCAACAGCTCGTTAAGAACGAACTTCTTTCTTCCCCTCGCCCAATCCGGGCGATTAACCCTAAATGTCTTCATTGGCGCACCTCGCCTTTTCAGCCAACGTCATTTCGTTGGCGATGCGGCTTCGCTCGGCAGCATCGAAATCCGCCATCTTAAGCCAAGCGTCTTGATAGGCCTGAAGCTCCACACCGCAGTAGTTTGAGACAATCCGGTCCTTCAGAAGGCCGGCCACCTGAACGTGGACCCCAACCGGAACCAGGCTTTGGAGCATGCCTTGAATCACAGACATCCGCGCCGCGAGAATCACCTCGTCGGTGTGGCTCATCGGTGATCTCCGCTTCCCTTCAGGACCCCTCTTTTTCGCCGGTTCTCAAGCTTGTAGAGATTGGTTCTAGCGATATCCTCCAGGGTTAGACCAAAGGATCGAGCCAGCATGGTGAGATACCAGAGGACATCCCCCAGCTCTTTCTCGATCTCGGCGTTCAGGCGCTGAGCGGCGCCGGCGTCGCCGCGCATTTTCTTTTTAATCAGGTCAGCGACCTCCCCCACCTCCGAGGTAAGCCCAAGTGCAGTGTATACCATGCCATCCACATTATCAGGCCACACAGCGGTCTCTGCCGCCTTTTCAGCGTAGTCGCTCATTTTCATGCCAGTACCCTCCGTTATGAATTTGACACCCTCAAGATTTGCGCCAGAAAAATCGATGCCGCTTATATCAGCATCCATAAGATTAGCGCCGCGGAGATCCGCGCCCCTCAAACAGGCTGAGCGCAAGTCGGCCCTTTTTAGGTCGGCCCCCTTGAGATTGGCCCCCGTAAGGTCCGTCCGCCAAAGATTAGCGCCAACGAGTGAAATCCCCTCAAGATTGGCGCCCATGAGCTCAGCCCCTTGAAGGTCAGCACGTTTGCCGCGTTCGCCGTCGCTGTGAACCCACAGCTCATGTTGAGCCAAAATCAGGGCCATATTCCTGTCACCCATCACAGTCCCTCCTCTTCCAAATGCCAGCCCTCAAACAGGCTGGCCTGTGTCTCTGCCTCGATCTGCCTCAACGCGGCAGCGACCTTATTAGCTAGATCCTTAGCATCCTCATTGGCCAAAATAATGCTGTGATGGTTCAGGCTATTAATTATAATCCTAAGAGACCTTCTGTCAGGCACAGGGCTCACCACTATCGTCGTTTTCACCGGACCTTCTCCTTGAGCTCGAATCGCCAGTCCATGCCCCTACGCTCCAGAACGCCGTTGAGTCTGCCAACCGCATGATCGGCGCTCAGCGATGAGTCGTTGGCGGACATGAGCTCGTCCCTGAGGCCGGTGCTAACCGGTAAAATCTGAAGGGAGCGAAGCTTCTCACGCTCAGAGGGGTAGAGCGTTAGCATATCTTCTGGAAGCTCCCGGGTGGTTCCGCCGGGATCGCTGAAGAGAACCTGTCCAACCAACCTTTCGTCACTTACACCTATCTTTGATAGGACATGCCCCATAGCGCACTTGCACACAACTCCGTCAGCGGTTTTTTCCCCCAAAAAAATCCAGCCCCACTCTTTGGGGTCGATGCTGACCACGGTCATGATCCAACCCTCGAGCACGAGACCTGGGCAGACCCGTAAATGGTCGCCCGCGCCGGCATCGCGCATATGTACCGCTTACCGCCGCAATAGACCCTCCATTCATCACGGAACCCGTGAGCCGGCACCACCTGCATTTCAGATGGCGCACAGGGCACATGCCCCACGCTTGATTGGCGGTAAGAGGCCGCTCGGTTTCCGGCGCATCCGCAAAAGGCCAACGTGGCCCCTACGGTCAAAGACGCCCACAACATCACTCTATCGTTTTTCATGCTTCTCCCTCATTTCAGCGGTCGGCCTCCAATTATTGGCCGCCAGCTGAGTGATCACTAGCTTAGCTTCATCCTTGGAGATGTCCACAGAGAATTTGTATTTTTTCAAAATTCTCATCTGACGGTAGGTGGCCAACCCACGTCTACTCCTATCGATCAGGCGCTGCAGCGCGCGACCGGCCTTTGCCGAAGTGAGGCTCTCGGCCAGTTTCCTGTCCATCCCCATGCGGACAAGGGCGACAATCTGCTTGTCCGTTGCTGGGGCATCATCCGGGGGCTCGCTAGACAGGCCGTCCCGCTCCTTGGTTTCGTAATCGATATCCTTCGATGCCTCCTGATTCTCCGTTCGAGAATCTCTCTCG
>CBDHHE010000006.1:0-21222 GCA_965263335.1 Thermohalobaculum sp.
CCCTGTCGGCTCGCTCGTCGGTTTGATCGGCCCTGACGGGGTCGGGAAGTCGACATTGCTCAGCCTTCTGTCGGGTGCGAAGATGCAGCAGACCGGCAGGATTGAAGTACTCGGCGGTACGCTTTCCGATCCTGCCCACAGGCGCCAACTGGGTCCGGCAATCGCGTTCATGCCCCAGGGGCTTGGCCGCAACCTCTACGCAGAGCTCTCAGTGCGCGAGAACCTGGAGTTCTTCTCGCGGCTGTTTGGTCAGGGACCTCTGGAACGAAAAACCCGGATTGCAGCACTCTTGTCCGCGACCGGATTGGCACCCTTCGCCGATCGGCTGATGGGCAAACTGTCGGGCGGTATGAAGCAGAAGCTCGGGCTTTGTTGCGCGCTGATTCACGATCCGGATTTGCTCATTCTCGATGAGCCAACAACCGGTGTTGATCCCCTCTCGCGCCGGCAGTTCTGGACGCTGCTCGATGCAATCAGACATCAAAGACCCGAACTCTCCGTGCTGGTCTCCACGGCCTACATGGAGGAGGCGGAGCGCTTTGACTGGATCGTTGCGATGGACGCCGGCCAAGTCCTGTTCGAAGGAAGTCCCGCAGAGTTGAAGGGTGAGGCCGCGACACTGGAGGCAGCCTACAGGCAATTACAGAGCGGCAAAGTCGTTCAGAGTGTCGCGATGGGTCTGCCTCGGCAGTTCATCGACGAGCCGGTGATTGTTGCGCGAGGCCTCACACGTCAATTCGGTGACTTCATTGCCGTTGAAGGCGTCGATTTTTCCATCCGCCGAGGTGAGATTTTCGGCTTTCTTGGGTCGAACGGGTGCGGAAAGTCGACGACTATGAAGATGCTGACCGGCCTTTTGCCGGCAAGCAGCGGTGAGGCACTGCTCTTCGGACAGCAGGTCAACGCCCGTGACAGGGCAATGCGCCGTGAGATCGGGTACATGAGCCAAGCATTCTCGCTCTATCGAGAATTGACGGTGCGCCAGAACCTCCGGCTCCACGCACGAATTTTTGCACTCGTTGATCAGGAACAGCGGATCGCTGAACTGACGAGGCGCTTCGGCCTTGAGGCACATCTCGATGCCCTTGCGGAGGCGTTGCCGCTTGGGATCAAGCAACGCCTGTCGCTGGCAGTCGCCGTCATACACCGCCCGCGCGTGTTGATCCTGGATGAGCCGACCTCAGGTGTGGACCCGGAAGCACGCGACAGCTTCTGGGCCTTGTTGACAGAGCTGTCTCGCACGGAAGGCGTCACCATCTTTGTTTCAACTCATTTCATGGCCGAAGCGGAGCTCTGCGACCGGGTTTCTTTCATGCACGCGGGCAGGGTTCTGGCCGAAGGCACGCCCAGCGAGTTGATCGCCGCCGAAGACGTCGAAACTCTCGAGGAAGCTTTCATCGCGATCCTGGAAGCGGCGCAACCTGCCACCCCAGCAACAGCACCGGACGTGAGCGTTGACAGGACGGACGCTCCGACTAGCGCAAGTCTCGAGCGGATCATGGCCTATGCGAGACGCGAGACCGTGGAGGTCTTGAGAGACCGCATCAGGCTCGCCTTCGCCTTCGTCGGGTCCGCCTTGCTCATGCTTGTGTTCTGCTATGGCATCACGCTCGATATCGAAGACCTGAACTTTGCAGTCCTGGATCTTTCGAAGAGCCCTGAAAGCCGGGCCTATATCGCAGAGATCGAGGGGTCCCGGTATTTCAGTCCGACATTGCCTCTCTCAACGGCAGAGCAAGGCCGCCAACGTCTGGTTTCAGGCGATGTTTCGCTCGTCATCGAAGTGCCACCGGAGTTTGGGCGCAAATTGCGTGCCGGTGAGCCAACGGAAGTTCTCGCAACGGTCGATGGTGCCATCCCTTTCAAAGGGGAGACGGTCGAAGGCTACATGGCCGGGCTACACCAGACCTTTCTCGAAGTCGCCGCGCGTCAGGCCGGTGTTCAGCCTGCAGAGTTCGTTCGTATCGAGCCGCGCTTTCGCTACAATCAGAGCTTTGAGAGCATCGCTGCGATGGCACCGGCCATGCCGGCGATCCTGCTGATCATGTTGCCTGCGATCCTGACGGCTGTCAGCGTCGCGCGCGAACGCGAGCTTGGCTCGGTCATCAATTTCTACGTCACACCCACCACGCGGCTCGAGTTCCTGATCGGCAAGCAATTGCCGTACATCGCGATCGCATTTGCAAACTTCATTCTTCTGGCGGGCATGACTCCTTTGATCTTCGGTGTGCCGTTGAAGGGCGACCCCGTGCCGCTCGCGATCGGAGCGCTGCTCTATGTCTGGGCGACGACATCCTATGGTCTCGTCATTGCGACGATGACTTCCAGCCAGGTGGCGGCCGTCTTTGCAACGTCCATTGCGTCGATCGTTCCCACGATCCAGTTCTCGGGGCTGCTGCAGCCGGTCTCGACCCTTGAAGATGGAGCGCAGTTGATCGGTTCGCTTTGGCCCTCTTCCTACTTCCTGCACCTGAACGTGGGCGCTTTCACCAAGGGATTGGGGTGGGAGGCACTGGCACCCGATATACTGGCGCTCGCTTGCTTCGGGCCGATCCTGACGGTGATCGCGGTCCTGTCACTGCGCGCGCAGGAGAAGTGAAGTGCAACGCCTGCGACGCATTTTCTGGCTCGGATTGAAAGAGGTCATGAGCTTGCGGCGGGACTGGGTCATGATGGCGTTGCTCCTGTGGTCGTTCACGCTCGCGCCAGTCATGGAAGCGACCGGTGTCTCAAGCTCGGTGAACAACGCCTCGATTGCCTTCGCAGACGAGGACAACTCCCCGCTCTCGCGAACCCTCGCCTCCGCGTTCTTTGCACCGGAGTTCCAGCAAGCCGTTCAGATCGAGCCCGGCTCCGGCGCGGCTCAGATGGATGCCGGGCGCTTCCTGTTCGTCGTCTCTGTGCCACCTGGGTTCGAGAAAGACCTTCGCGCAGGGCGTGCTCCCGAAGTCCAAGTTCTCATCGATGCAACAGCGATGGAGCAAGCCGGCATCGGCGCAAGCTACATCAGCAACATCCTCAGCACCGAAATCCGTCGATTTGCCATCGGGGAGAACCTTGTTGATCAAACACCCGTCGAGCTGATCATTCGGAGCGCCTTCAATCCGAACCGCGACACGGTTCGGTTCGCAAGCATTGTTGCCCTCATCGGCCAGATCATGTGGCTCTCCACAATCCTCACCGGTGCGGCAATGATCCGCGAACGCGAACACGGCACCATCGAGCACTTGCTTGCAATGCCGCTCGCACCTTTCGACATAGCCGTTGCCAAGATTTGGGCCAACGCTGCGGTCGTCCTGATCGCCGCGAGCCTGTCCTTGGCATTCGTGCTGCAGGGGTTTCTCGGGGTCAGCATCGCCGGTTCGAAAGCGCTCTTTCTCTTGGGGACGGCGCTCTTCCTGTTCACGGCGACAGCGCTTGGGGTCTTCCTTGCAACGCTCGCGCGCTCGATGGCGCAGTTCGCGTTGCTCGTGATGCTCACGATCCTGCCGATGCTGATGCTGTCGGGTGGCGAGACACCCATAGAAGGACAGCCGGATTGGCTGCAAGTGGCGACGTTGATGTTGCCATCTCGACATTACATCTCGTGCAGTCAGGCGATCGCGTACAAGGGCGCCGGGATCGATACCGTGTGGCCCGAGCTGGTTTGGATGGCGCTGCTTGGAACGATCCTGTTGGTCGTGAGCCTCCTCCTGTTCAGGAGGTCGGTTGCACAAGACTAGGTTCTCAGTTGAGATCCTGACCATCCTGTCCCATCCCGGCGGCGCATGTCGCTTTCCTTCCAGAATGCAGCCTCACAATCGTTGCGCGGCAGAACGATCAGCTTTGGGGATCAGAAGCAGACCTGCAATCGGCTTTGGAAGCTCCGCGCCTGAATGCCTCGAGATGGCCCGCGAAGACTGTCTTCAAAAGCCCTGTTCTCACCGGTGGGTGCGAGGTTCTTCCCGGCGAAGTTTCGACGCCTATCAAGCATCCGCTTCGGCGCGGCGTTATGCCCCTGTCAGCCTCAGTTCGACCGTGCGGGTCGTTGCGTCATCGGGAACGAGGGATCCTGAGAATCCGAGATCGGCGCAGAACTTCAGCATCCGTCTGTTCTCGGAAAGCACCTCACCAAGCAAAGTTCCAATCCCGGTATCTTCAGCATACTCTATCAGGGTCTGCATCAGCGCGCGGCCGATCCCGCATCCCTGGCGGTCGCTGCGCACGAGGATTGCAAACTCCGCAGCGACGTTGTCCGGATCGGCGGCGAGCCGCGAAACACCGACAAGGCTCGCGTCTTCGAGGTCCAACGCGACGAATGCCATCGCCCGCGCGTAGTCGATCTGGGTCAGCCTTGCGATCTGCGCGTGGCTGGGCCTGCCAATTGCCCCGAAGAACCGGTTGTGAATGTCGCCCGTTTCCAGTTTCTCGATGAAAGTGGGACAAAGGTGCTCATCTTCTGGCAGGATGGGTCGGATCCTCAATGCCCCTGCGTCGAGCTCGACGTGCCGATCCCACGACGAGGGGTAGGGGCGGATGGCAAATCTAAGGTTCTGACCGGGTTCCGCTTTCGGCGCAGGCGCGACCCGGATCCGGGCATCGAGGGCTATTGGACCTGCGGGGGGCAAGCAACGGGTTGATGTCCATCTCCACGACCTCGGCAATGTCCGCAGCAAGCTGCGATAGTCAGACGAGGATGCGGATGATCGCTGCCTTGTCGGCCTGCGGCCGGTCCCGATATCCATCGAGCAACTTCGAGATCCGCGTTGCGTCGATCATGTCGGCTGCTAGGATCTCGTCCAGCGGCGGAAGGCCCAAGGCTTTGTCAGCGACGACTTCGACGGAAGTACCACCTTCACCGAACATGATGACCGGCCCAAAGACCCGGTCGAGATTGATGCCTGCAATCAGCTCATTCACGCCCCCGCATGCCGGATCATTGGCTGGACGACCACACCTTGAACTGACGCGTCAGGACGCACCCGAGCTACACGGCGCAACAGGGCGTTGGCCGCGTGACGAACTTCAGCCGGAGTTTCAAGGTTCAACAGCACGCCGCCGACATCGGACTTGTGCGTGATTGGACTGCCCCCATTGAGTGGTCCGGTTGAATTGTTAGTGCATGACGAGCCTGTGGTCGATCGGAACGTTATTGCCTCGGAACGATTGCCTCTGGGACCGGCGGTCGGTAGCCGAGAGCACTGTGGGGTCGGACGGTGTTGCAGGAAGGGTAGGTGCGCTCAGTTTTATTTCGTCGGGACGCGGTCTCGCCCCCGGTGATCATCGAGTTGCCCAATGCCGGATCGCAAGTCTCCCCGGTGTCTGGAACGTCGTGTCGGGGCTCGTGGCACTCGCCAGTCTTGTGGCACTGCCTTTTGCCGGCCACACGGCTCGGAACAGGTCCGCGATAGGCCGGCTTGGTCGAAATCTGCCCCTTTGCCGCCGCGTTTCCACCGTGCTTCGATCTTTGGCACGCCATTGCGTCGGGAAGCTTCTCGATCGCCAGCCTCGCTGAATCCCCGTCACGCGGCTACGCTTGGACCGCCTCGATCCTGCGTCTTACACAAAGAGCGAATAGGATTCGACGCCGGAAGGTGAGGCGCGCAGGCGGCGCTCCGGTGTCTCATAGCCGACAAGGTCGCTATGCTCACGCGGGACCCTTGCAACCTGAGCTTTCACCCGAGCCGTCCGGGTGCCATGGTCAAACTCATGGTCCGCTCAATGCGGATCGGAGCGAAACAGAAGAACGGACAGGCCAGCGAGATGAAAATTTTTCAGACGGGTGGAACCGGTTTCATCGGACTGGCTCTGGCGGCACATTGGCAAGCCCAGGGTGCCGAGGTGGTCTCGACCGCCGAGACACCGCCACCCGACTGGGCGCGGGCAGCGCTGCCTGGGGTTCAATTCCAGCAGCTTGATGTACGCGATCGGGCAGCGCTCACGGCTTCTTTGATTGCTGCCGGTCCCGATCTGCTGGTGCATGGCGCAGCGCTGACACCGGACGAGAATCGCGAGCGATCCGGTGGTACCGCTGCGATCTTCGAGGTGAATGTTGCCGGTACGGCGAATGCGCTTGAGGCTGCGGCAAAGGCTGGCATCAAGCGTGTTGTGTCCTTTTCGTCGGGAGCGGTCTACGGGCTCCCGCCGGAGGGTGAGACCGAACTCGATGAGGCAGTCACAGAATGCCGCCCCGCGTTGCTGTACGCGATCTCGAAGATGGCAGCGGAGAAGGTTGCGCTGAGGCTAGGTGCCCTGCACGGCCTCAGTGTCGTGACCCCGCGTCTTTTGGCGGCTTGGGGTCCATGGGAGTATCGGACGTCGATGCGCCAAACGCTCTCGCCTGGATTTCAGATGTTCGAGGCAATCATGGAGGGTGAGGTCCCGAAGCTTCCAACCGACGCGGCAATGCCACTGATTTTTTCTGAGGATGCAGCGACAATGATCGCGCGGCTTGCCGAGAGCGATGCGGTGGGCCCGGTGAACATCGGAACCACAGAGATCATCGATCTCAGCGCCCTCGCCGATGAAGCTGTTTCGATGGCGCGTGCTCGAGGCCTTGTGTTCGGTGGTCGGGGTCGCGGTGTGGTCGTCTTTGCGCCTTCGCGTCCGCCAATCTCCTTGAAGCGATTGGGTGCAGCGATCGGCGACTGGCCTAAAACTCACACCACTGCTGCCTTGGAGCGGTACTTTGACTGGCACGCAGGACTGATCGAACCTCGCCCGTTCTGAGGTTGTCTGAGCAGTTTGACGTCGCGTACTTGATAGCAAGGGCCTTCTTCAATCCCGATTCGTTTAGGAGTTCCTGGCGCGAGGTACGCGATGCCTGCAATGATCACACCCGGCTGCGAGATCGTGCTTGCTCAGGAGAAAGTCAGCCTTCCCGATCCGCATGATTGTACTGATGCCAAGGATGCGCTTTCGCTCCTGCACGCGGTCTATGACACGCTGATCACGCTCGAAGACGGGCGAGTTGAGCCCGGGCTGGCGCAAGACTGGTCGGTTTCGCACGATGCGTGCGATTGGCGGTTTCGATTGCGCGAAGGCGTGCGCTTTCACGATGGCACCGAGTGCACTGCAGCTGCTGTGGCGCAGTCACTGCGGCGCATGGCGCGGGCAGACAAAGGATGCACCCTTGGTGCATCCGGGGTCTGGCACCAGTACATCGGCGATGCACGAGTTGAGTGCGAGGATGATCGAACGCTGAAGGTCTCTCTCACCGCCCCACTTGCTGATCTCCCCGACATTCTGGCGCAAGGCTTCATCGCTGCGCCTTCGATGATCGAAGCGATGGACGCGGGGCAGGCGACACTACCCTCCGGGACCGGGCATTACCGGATCGAAACCGCGGGTCCGGATCGCATAGTTGCAGAACGCTTCTCAGGGCATTTTTCGACCAATGCCGGGCCGGAACGGGTTGAGTGGATTGGCGAACCCGACCCTGACGTACGGCTTGCGCATCTAAGATCCGGGGAGGTTCAAGTCGCGACCAATCTGGCGCCGATCTCTGCGGATGGTGCGGTGCATTCTGGAGTGACATATCTCGAGCACTGCAACCCCGTGGCGATCATTTACATTTTGAACGCTGCCCGCGGGCCATTTGTCGATCCCTTGGTGCGCAAGGCCATCAACCTCGCTGTTGATCGTGATGCGATGGTGGCGCGCGTCCGAAACGGAGCGGCCGTGCCGCTCTACGGCATCATGCCAGCGCTTTCGATGGGGAGTGAGCAAACGCGCAGGGTTGCACCGGATCTGAAGACTGCGCGCCGGCTTCTGGACGATGCAGGTCACGGCGATGGTCTGACTCTGCGCCTCGACTGCCCGACGCGTCTGCCCGATGAGGCCGAGGCGCTCACCGCGGAGCTCGGCCGACAGCTGGCAATGATTGGCGTCTCAATTGACGTTACCCTGCATCACGATCGCGAGGCCTATGCGCACATGGTCAGGCGCAAAGAGATCGGCGATTTGTGTGTTTTCGACTCAAGCCCGCTCAGTACATTTCGGGTTCTGCATGAGAAGATCGACTCGCGTGTGCGAGGGGCTTGGTGGCAGGGGTATGAGAACCCGGAAGTCGAAGCCGCTCTCGACCGAGCATGCAGCATGACGGATCCGGTCTCGCGAGCAGCACTCTACGGTCAGATCATTGAGACGCTGCAGGATGATCCACCCTGGCTGACGCTTTACATGCCCCGGCAGATCGTTGGGCTGGCCGGTGCTCATCCGGAGTTCCGTATGCCCGGAGATGGTGTTCTGGACATCGCCAGGGTGCCCTGTCGATAAATGCTTCGAAGGAGAAGACGTCCGGCATGACTTGGGGTGAGTCGTCTTGCCAGCATCTTGAGCCCCATTGGATTGATCGTTCGCCTACAATTTCATCGTTGGCGACACTTTTTGGCGTAATTGCAGGCAAGCATGAGAGGCGCGTCATAAATTAAGCAGATTACCTTTCCTTCGCCGCGATGCCGCTTAAAGTTTTTTGCAGATGAGGCGACGCAAACCGTGCGCCCGCAAGACGACAACAGGAGGTGATCGACATGAGATTGAAGCTGCTGCTCTGCGCAACGATGGCGTTTGGAATTGCAGGACCGGCTGCGGCGCAGTCGACTTTGGAAACCGTGACCGAGCGTGGATACATGAATTGTCAGGTTGGTCAGCCGACGCCGGGCTTCTACCAGCTTGCCGATGATGGAACCTGGTCCGGACTGGATGTGGACATTTGCCGGGCGGTCTCGGCTGCAATCTTCGGAGATCCCGACAAGATCGAATATCAGTCCGTCACGTCTGCGGTGCGCTTCACCGCGCTGGCCAACGCCGAAAGTGACATGCTCAGCCGGACCACCACTTGGACCGCCGTGCGCGACACACAGCTCGGCCTGAACTTCACCACGGTCACCTTCTACGATGGTCAGGGCTTCCTGGTGCCTGCCGACAGCGGGATCAACTCCGCGATGGAGCTGGACGGCGCCACGATCTGCGTGCTGACGGGCACAACGACCGAGCTGAACCTCGCTGATTATTTCCGCGCGAACGAAATGGAGTTCACACCGGTAACGAACGAGAACGTGAACGTACTCGTGGAGAGCTATCTCGGTGGTGGCTGCGATGCCTACACGAACGACAAGTCCGGCCTCGCGGCGCGGCGCTCGGCGTTCCCCGATCCAAAGGCGCACAAGATTCTGCCTGAGACGATCTCGAAGGAGCCTCTGGGCCCCGTTGTGCGTCAGGGTGATGATGGTTGGCGCAACTTGGTCCTTTGGACCGTCTTCGGCGTTATACAAGCCGAGGAATTCGGCATCACAGCCGCCAATGTCGAGGAGATGGCCGCCGCGCCGCCGAGCCCGAACGTCGCTCGCCTGCTGGGCTCTGAGGGCAATATCGGTGAGGGCTTGGGCGTCAAGCCGACCTTCATGGTCGATGTGATCAAGGCCGTCGGCAACTATGGCGAGATATACGAGAAGCACGTCGGTGAAAACACGCCCATCGGCATTCCTCGTGAGGGCACACTGAATGCCTCGTGGATGAATGGCGGCGTCATGTACGCACCACCGTTCCGCTGATCGCAGAGACTAAGCCGCGGCTCCTTCGGGGTCGCGGCGTGACGCAGCGATGGCACTCTCGGACCTAGATAAGACCCAGCCCTCTTCGGGTGGCGGACTTGCGCGCATCTGGCGCGATGAGCGTTCGCGCGGCATGTTGCTGCAGATGCTGACCGTCGTGATCATCGGCGGCCTGTTGTTTTGGCTGGTGAGCAACACCCTCACAAATCTCTCGAACCGCAAGATGTCGGCAGGGTTCGACTTTCTCGATGTCTCAGCCGGCTTCGGTATTGGCTTTACACTGATCCCTTACCAAGAAGGCGATACCTATCTGCGGGTCTTCTGGGTGGGCATCGCCAACACACTGCTCGTCGCAGCCGTGTCTATCATCATTGCCACGGTGCTGGGTCTGATCGTCGGGCTCGCCCGGTTGTCTTCAAACTGGGTCATCGCATGCATCGCCAGGACCTATGTTGAATTCCTGCGCAATACACCTCTGCTGCTACAGATCATCGCGTGGTATTTCGGTGTCTTCAACCTGTTGCCGCGCCCCAAGCAGAGCATCGAGCTTGCCGAGGGTTTCGTTCTCAACAATCGCGGATTCTACATGCCCGCGCCACTACCTGAGCCTGGCTTCGCAACCGTGGTCGTTTCCGTCGGAATTGCGATCGCCGCGTCGATCGGTCTGTCGCACTGGGCTACTGTACGGCTGAACAGCACCGGCAAGACGTTTCCATCGATATCGCTGGGACTGCTGATCGTCGTGGTCCTGCCGCTGGCGGTTTTTGTCGCCCTCGGCATGCCGCTCGGCTGGGATGTGCCCGAGTTGAAGGGATTCAACTATCGCGGTGGCATTGAGGTGCCTCCCAGCTTCTGCGCCCTGATCGTGGCGCTCTCGGTCTATACGTCCTGCTTTATCGCCGAGATCGTGCGCGCTGGTATCCAATCGGTGCCGCGAGGCCAGTTGGAGGCCGCGGGTGCTCTGAACCTGTCGTCCGGCTGGACGATGCGGCGCATCGTGTTGCCGCAGGCGATGCGCGTCATCATTCCACCCCTCATTTCGAACTACCTTAACATTACAAAGAACTCGTCGCTCGCGATCGCGATCGGGTTCCCGGACCTCGTCAGCGTCTGGATGAACACCTCGCTGAACCAGTCGGGTCGCGCAATTCCGATTGTTGCGATGACGATGGCGTTTTACTGTCTTGTTTCGCTCTCGGTCTCGTTGGTGCTGAACTGGTACAACAACCGTGTCCAGCTGAAGGAGCGTTAGGTGAGCGGTGAGCCTCTAGTCTTCTCCCCCAAGCCCGACCGGCCGCCTCCGGTCGATACAGCGGGTTTGGTCGGCTGGGTGCGGCAGAACCTGTTCCGGGATGTCCCAAACGCGTTGATGACGCTGCTTGGCGCTTATCTCGCGGTAACCGTTGGATGGTGGGTGCTGGATTGGGCGCTGTTCTCGGCCGTGTGGGAGGCGGAGAACCGGCGCGAGTGTCTAGATCGCGTCGGCCGCAGCGGTGCCTGCTGGCCCGGTGTTGCGGTGTGGTTCGAGAACTTGATCTACGGCCTTTATCCCAAGGACAAGGTCTGGCGCATCAATCTGGGCTTTGCGATCCTGATTGCATGGTTGGTGCCGCTTTGGATTGCGCGCGTGCGCTCCAAGGTCCCGATCGGCTTGACTGCCGTCGTGATCTTTCCATTCCTCGCCAGTTACTTCTTCCTGGGTGGTGAGAAGGGCCTGATCTGGACCGCGCTGATCGCACTGGGCTTGGCAACCTTCGTCTGGGTATGGGCGACGGTTGTTGCCGAGCGCACAACGGGGCTGACCGCTGCCCAGTGGGTCGTCAGGCGCGCAGGCATCAGTGGCGAGGTCGCCGAGCGGCGGGCCAAGCAAGTCGCAGCGCTGGTGCTTTACGCAGTTGCGTTTGTCATCACCAGTTTCTGGTCGCTCGAACAGGTGAAAACCCAGCTCTGGGGCGGGCTCTTCCTGACGCTGGTCATCTCCGGCTTTGGGATCGCGTTTTCTCTGCCTGCCGGCGTTCTTCTGGCTCTTGGGCGCAGGTCCAAGCTGCCGGTGATCTCAGGCCTCTCGACAGCGTTCATCGAGCTCTTTCGCTCGGTTCCGCTGATCACCATCCTCTTCATGTTCAATACGATGCTCCCGCTCTTCGTGCCTCCCGATTTCGAAGTGAACCAGCTCGTGCGCGCGATCGTCGCGGTCTGTCTCTTCGCGTCTGCCTACATGGCCGAGGTTATTCGCGGCGGCCTCCAAGCGATCCCGCGAGGCCAGTACGAAGCGGCAGGCTCGCTCGGCCTTGGCTACTGGAGAACGACCGCGCTGATCGTGCTGCCGCAGGCGCTCAAGATCATGATCCCATCCATCGTCTCGGTCTTCATCGGGCTCTTCAAGGACACAACTCTGGTTTCGATCATCGGGCTTTTCGATCTGATGAACATGGCGCGTGCGATCGGAGAAGACACGACCTGGCTCGGGCTATTCATCGAGCCGTTCTTCACCGTGTCTCTGATGTACTTTGTCTTCTGCTTTGCGATGTCCTCCTATTCCATCGGGCTGGAGCAGAAGCTGGCGAAGGGGCACGACCGCTGATGTCTGGTCGCGCTCAAACAGCCATCGAAATCGTCGGGCTCAACAAATGGTTCGGTGTATTCCACGTTCTGAAAGACATCGATCTGACAGTTGCCGAGGGCGAGCGCATTGTCGTTTGCGGACCATCCGGTTCCGGCAAGTCGACCCTGATCCGCTGCATCAATCATCTCGAGGCGCACCAGGAGGGAGACATCTTCGTTCGGGGAGTTACCGTCTCACGCGATGGCAAGAACACGACGCAAATCCGTGATGGCGTCGGCATGGTCTTTCAGCAGTTCAACCTCTTTCCGCATATTACGGTTCTCGAGAACTGCACGCTGGCACTGACGCTTCGCCAACAGATGCCAAAGGCCAAGGCCGAGGCTCTTGCCATGCAGCATCTAGAGCGGGTTGGTATCGGTGATCAGGCGCTCAAGTACCCGATGCAGCTCTCGGGTGGGCAACAACAACGTGTGGCGATCGCGCGAGCGCTTTGTCTGCGACCGCATATCATGCTGTTCGACGAGCCAACCTCGTCGCTTGACCCGGAGATGGTGAAGGAAGTTCTGGATGTGATGGTCGAGCTGGCCTCGGAGGGCATAACAATGATCGTCGTCACTCACGAAATGGGTTTCGCCAGCCAGGTCGCAGACAGGATCGTCTTCATGGACCAGGGCGAAATCGTGGAGGTAGCGCCGACCGAGGAGTTCTTTGGGAATCCCCGATACGACCGTACGCAACAGTTCCTGTCACAAATCTTGTAGTCGCGGCTCAGGCCAAATGGTGGGACGGTGGGGCGCTGAGACTGATCAGGCTCGCGCCATCTCGATGACAGTCGGTGTCTCCGGGATGGGTAGAGCCATCGCTTTGGAAACTTGCGCCCAATTTCCGCTTCGCAGCTCTCAATGTGCGGGATCAACCCCGGCTTCGCTGGATGCAGTGCAATGATATACGAGCGTCAATCCGGTGCTGTCTCACCGGTCGTGTGCACCTTCGACGTTTGTCGGTACCGGAGCAACCAACGCGAGCGCCACGATGAGGGCGGCCAAAGAGGCAAGGTTCACACCAAGGCCGAACCATGTGGGCCTGGTGACTTTGCCTTCAGAGACGCGATCGAAAACTGCAACTGCTCCTGACAACACGAGCCATACCGGATGTGAGAGTGCCTCGAGACCGAGCGGTTGAAACAGACGCGCCAATGCTGGAGTGATCAATGCCAGGGACGCAAACAGGATCATCCGCTTATGGGCGATCCGGTCTTTGCGCCAAGCCAGCGCTGCGCCGAAAAAAACCCAAAACGACACAATGTTGAGCGCGTTGGCGATGACTTGCAGCCAGATGAACTCGCGTAGGTTCAACTCGACGATCATGATGATGCCAGTGATAGCCACCAAGACCGCGACAGCGATCCCGGCTTGCCCCACCCTTATGTGAGCCTTGAAGGCCTTGCGGTTGATAAGTTTCGACTGATGGATCACGAGGGCAAACCACAGCACCATAACCGCAATGTGTAGGATGAGCGTGAGGCGCACTGGCGGCCACTGGTCAGGATAGAGAGCAGCACGCGTTGAAAACCCGAGCAGGACCAGCATGAAAATGGCGGTGCTGTAGACCAGCGCGAACGATTGATGAGGAGTTGCCGCCAATCTCTTCAGTTCTCCCTGTACCAGTACCGCAGATCCAGTGTTTGGATCATCGGTCAAACCAGTCAGCGGGCATGCACCAGCGTCGTGGTCAGGAACGTCAGAACAGTGCCAATCGCCTCGGGATCGCGGAAGCTGCCGCCGTTGTGCGTGCCCTCGGGAAGCAGCTCGAACTCCACCCCGCCATTGGCGGGACTTGCCGCGATCGCATCGCGCAGACGCTCTGACTGAGCCGGAGCGATGTTGGCATCAAGCGCACCATGCATGATCAGAAACGGGGGCAGCTTTGTCCCGGCAGGCATTTCATTGAGAAAGTGCAGTGGACTTGCGCGGCGTGCCACCTCGGGGTTCTCACCCACGGGCGCACCAACCAAGCGTGACTCGAATGAGTCAGCTGAGTCTGTCGTGGATTGCCCGAGCCCTGTGGCAGCCAGATCCCGGTCCATGGTGGTGAAATCAATCGGTGCGAACCAATCGACGACCGCTGCTATGAACGGCATGTCTTGCGCAGCCAATGCGATTGTCGAAGTGGCGGCCAAATGCGCACCTGCCGAACGGCCAAAGATCCCCATTCTGTTCCGGTCCACGCCGAATTCCTGCGCGTTTTCGTGAAGGAACCGGATCGCGGCGGTGACGTCTTCGAGTTGCGCAGGCCAAATTGCCTCGTCCGAAAGCCTGTAGTTGATGGCAGCCACGGCGAAACCTGCACCCAAAAGATCGCTCAGGTTCTCAGGTCGCTCTTTGCTGCCGATCCTAAAACCACCGCCATGTACCAAGATCACGAGCGGTTGCGGGTCGCCTGGCGCGTCCGGGAAGTAAACATCCAACCTGTTTCTGTCGCTGGCATCGGCGTAGGCGATGTCGGCGAACGTCGGCGATATGGTCGAGGCACGGTGGATTGCAAAGGCACCAAGACCCGCGACAGTCAATGCCAAGGCTGCATAGGACAAGTAGCGCCGATAGCTCACAGCCTAGCCCTCCCTAGCTGAACTTAGCGGTGCAGCGCACACTTAAATCGGCTCATCGCTCATGCGCTCGGAGTTTAACCCAGGCTGGTCAGATTCAGTCTTAACCTTGGTTCATTGCACGTCATCGTGGTGCAAGAACCCGCGAAATCGATGCTTGAGCCATGCCGACAAACCCTGCGAGGGCCTACTTGTACGCAATCGAAAACATTGTGACCAATGGCCAACGATATCAAATCGCGGCGCATTCGCTCAGATAAGGCCGCGACTTCGTTCGGCAACATCTTCCTAGATTCGGCCTTGGACGTGTGTCGAACCTCTCATGTCTACTGCTTGGCGGCGCCGGATGATGAAAAGGTGCCATTCTCGAGCGTGAGCGTGGGTGCGAAGAGCTCGACACCTTTCTCACGCAATGCCTGCTGCAGGATGACGTAAGCCTTGCGGCGAACGATGAACTGTTGACCGGGCCGCGCCGTGAACTTGCAACCGATCTCGAAGCTTCTCCCCTGGATCGAGATGGCACCTTGCGACTTCAACGGCGCGAGCAGTTTGTCTTTCAACTCCGGATCTTCGGCCAATTGTTGCCCGGCTTTCTTGACCAGCTTTCTGACCATTTCCACGTCGGTGTCGTCGGGGACCGCAAAGCTGAACTTCATCACGACAAAATCGCGGCTATGGTTCTGGATCGTGCCCATCTCGGAGAACGGGACGGTGTAGATCGGTCCGCGGTGGTGCCGCAACGTGACTGAGCGAATCGAGATGCGCTCCACGGTGCCCTTGCCGCTAGCCGACACAATGTATTCGCCAAGCCGGAAGGCATCCTCGTACAGATAAAACACGCCGCTGATCACATCGGCGACGAGCTTCTGCGCTCCGAAGCCGATCGCAAGTCCGATCACCCCCGCACTGGCAATAAGCGGGGCGACGCTGACCCCCAGCGCACTCAATGCCATCATCCCCGTGGTGATTGCGACGGCCGCGAGGGCAAAACCTCGGATGATCGGCACGACGGTCTCCAGTCGGGAGCCCTCGCTGCCCATACCGTCGCCGCCATCTTCCTCGCCATCATCGGATGCCCGCTGCTGAAGCAGTGCGGTCACCGCGCGGGCCAGGGCAATTCCGGCAACAATGATGACAGCTGTTTCCACGATAGAGGGGAGCATGCGGGCGATGCCACTCTCGGCCTGAGAATGAAGCGGGTCGATGCCCCAAAGGAACAGCAGCAAAATTGCGCCGCCAACGATCGCCAGTCCCTCCACGAGCACGAACAGTCCGATCGTCCAGTCGGCGCTGCCCTCGGCTTCGCGTTCTCGGCGCCACACGGCGAGTCCTGCGACGATGAGAACGGTAAGCGCCAGCACGAGAATGACCGGTCCGGCCCCGCTTGCCGCGCCGCTGCCGAGCAGTCCGAGCACGCCTATGGCCTTCAAGAGCGTGTCCAGAACGATGCAAAGCATGAATGCCCAATGCCAGCGCTCGGCAAACCAATGGCGCCAGCTGAAGTCTTCACGCATCGGATCTTTGACCAGCCGAGCCACAAGCCGGGCAATCGGTTCGCGAATGCGCAAGAAGTACCATATGGCGATTCCACAATTTGCGAACACCAGCACGAGCAGTGGGGCTGCGACTTCCGGACCTTCGCCGCCTGCTGACATGATGATGGATCGCAGGGCACGGATGAGACCCGCGACAACCGCGACAATGATCCCTGCGCGCATAACGAATGCCGCATCTGCGTCGTCGAAACCCATGAGCCGTCGATTGGGTGTCTTTGGTGCCAGCAGTGCTTCGTTGAGGCCGATGTAGAGCCGAGCGAACAGCACTGCTTCCAGCAGACCGAGCCCGATCTCTCGAATTCCCTCGTCCGATGGCAGCACCAGTCTGCCGACAATCCGCGCTGCGATGACAAACACAACCAGAGAGAGCAAGCGCGCTGCAAACCAGGAGCCTGCCCCGACCAGTCTCTGTTGGAAGGGAATAGCATCACCCTCGACCGGCATGGTGTTCCAGCGGCGCGTGGCAGAACGCACGACTATCTCGACCGCATAGGCCGCCAAGATGATCGCCAGTATACTCAGTATTGTCACCAAGCCGCCGCCGGGAAGCGAAGAGGACCAAGTTGACAGGGACTCGCCAAACCGCGGAGCTTGTTCGACGGCCTGGGCAATGGCCAGTTCCGCATCTCCAACCTTCGAGACGGCGTCCACTGTCGGTTCGGCCGTGTCGAGTGCTGCCTCGGGAAACGCCTCCTTCACACGATCGATCATCTCGCTCGAGGCGTCGGGAGGGAGGGTGATCTTCACTTCGCCGGATGCCATGGAACCGATCCTATGTCGTCGTTGAGGGGGTAAGCGCTTCGGTACAATGCGTCAGAACTCGGGATCTCTAAGTCCCAGAACTTCTGACTTGTCAACGTTCTTCGAAAGTTTTCTCACGTCTTCGACAAGTGGTCGCATATTTCAATACGCCGAGAGATTGACGGCGGGCTCTTTCAGCTTGCGATTGTTGTGCGAACGTATTTATGTGGATCGTGATAGTTACGAAAGATTCTGACGCGGAAGGAGTACTGGCTTGAAACTCAATAGACTGATGTTGGGGGCTTCTTCAATCTTTCTTGCCATTTGCGCGACAGCGCAAGCAGCGGAAGATGAACGCTTTATGGTCTCGAACGCGGGTGATCTCGCGGTTCTCTGTTCAGTCACCCCTGAAAATCCACGCCACGCTGCGGCAATGCACATGTGCGTCGGCTACTTCCTGGGCGTGCACCATTTCCACACCGCCATGCATGCGGATGGTTCACCAGGGATTTACTGTGTCCCGGAAACCGGTGCGCCGAGCCGCAACGAAGTTGCAGCGGAGTTTTCGGCATGGGCGAATGACACTCCCGAGCACGCAGCTCTGCCTGCGGTTGAGGGTGTGGTTCGCTGGGCCGCAGAGAGATTTCCGTGTTCCTGACCCGAGGAAGTGAGATGATTCATCAAAAACGTTCATCGCTCTGTCACGTGACAGTGTTGGCGATCGCGGCATGTGTCTTGGCATCGTGCGCAGACCTGACGGATCAGCAACAACGGGCGCTTACGGGCACGACGGCGGGCGCCGCAGGCGGTGCGCTCCTAGGTGCCATCGGCGGCAACGCTGCGTTGGGTGCGGTTGCCGGTGCAGGTGCGGGACTCGTAGGAGGGCTCATTGTTGACAAGGTCGAAAGAGACAAAGAGCGTGCCTACCAGGAAGGTGTCGCAGCCGGACAAGCCAGCAACTAGGCCCGACTCTGGACATGTGATGCCGCTCATCGAAACACCCGGTCGCCGACTGTTCCGTTCCGTTGCTCTTGCGGTGGTGCTGTTGGGGACAGGTGCGATGGCAGGCTGCACCACAGTGCTCGTGCGCTCAGCGGTACCCGAAGACGCAATCGACGATGCGAGGCCTTATGCCATCGACGGACCGACCCGCACTTGGGGGGACGATCTCGACGATGCTCAGATCGAATTGCTGATCCAGACCCGAAGTGATGTTGCGCGTGTGCGATATGCGAAGGAGATCGCCGCTGGCGAACGCGTGAAGCACGATCTGCTTGCGCTGTCTGGCGGGGGACCAGACGGCGCATTCGGTGCGGGCCTGCTCGCCGGCTGGACAGCGCGCGGGGACCGGCCAACATTCCAGGTTGTGAGTGGCGTCTCGACAGGGGCGATTATCGCCCTGTTTGCCTACCTCGGCCCGCAGCATGACGAGACACTTCGTGAAATCTATACGACCTATCGTACTAGGCAGCTTGCGATTCCGACGTTCTTTGCCGGACTGACCGGAGGGACAGCGCTGTTCGACACCACTGGTTATCGACGCCTGATCGAAGAATACATCGATGATGAGACGGTAGAAGCGATCGCCGATGCGTATCGCGACAACCGCCTCCTGCTCATAGGCACAACAAACATCGACGCCTCGCGACCCGTGATCTGGAATGTCGGCGCGATCGCAGTGAGCGGAGATCCGAACGCGAAGAAGTTGATTCAAGACGTTGTTCAAGCATCGTCCGCGATACCAGGCGCGTTCCCGCCCGTGTTGATCCCCGTGACAACGCAGGACGGTCGGCAACATGACGAAATGCACGTCGATGGCGGCGCGACCGAGCAGGTGATCTTGTTCAGTCCTGAGTTACGCGTGACCGATGTGGATGAGCGCTCGGGAGTCACTGTTGATCGCAGCGTTTGGGTTGTGATGAACAACAAGCTCGAGAAACCGTACGATCCGGTGCGTCCACGGCTGACTTCTATTGCGGGCAAAGCGGCTTCGAGCTTGATCGGAGGTTCTGGAACAGGAGATGTCTACCGCATCTTTGCGATTACGGAGCGCGACAATGCCGATCTCAATGTCATTGCGATTCCGCGGGATTTTGACGGCGAGCCCGAGGAAATGTTCGACCCTGTCTACATGGGCGCGCTCTACGATCTGGGTTACAAGGCGGGGCTTGACGCCACAGATTGGCGTCCATTCCCACCTGACTTCGCACCGCCCAAGAACTGAGTAGACGACAGTCGAAGCTATCTCTCATCAAAGAAGAGTTTGAGCGCGGTGTGGTCTGGAATTGCCACTTTTCCGTACTTCAACGTGACGATGCCGAGGTTGGACAGACCCTTCAGACAACGTCTCATCGTAGGGCGCGAGACACCTACGAGCCTTGCGAGATCTGACTGAGTGATCTCCGCATCAAAACCATGACGGCCACGTGTCATTTCGTAGAGGCGACGACACACGCGCGCCCGAACCGAAAGCGACAACGCCTCGGACAGCAGCGTAACTGCTTTCTTGAGGTTGCTGGCGTTGAGTTTCTGAAACGCCTGCCAGTAATGCGGGCTGCGCTCGAGCAACATCCGGATGTCACGATTGGCGATATGCAGCAAGCGCGAAGGCTTTGTGGCCACCAGACCAACGAGTCGGGGCGTTCGGTCAAATCCGGAATCGTCTCCGATCCAGAAGCCCACATCGGCTCGATAGACAGTCACGGTCTCTTCGGCGAGAAGCGGGAATGTGACCTCGAGCGAGCCCTGAGCCAGGCCGTGGATACCTTCCGCGGGTTCTCCTGATTCACAAACCACTTGATTGGCCGAGTATTCACGCCAAGACCCAACGCTCTTTGCCCAACATATGAAGTCTTTGGGTTGTTCGGCGAGCCAACCATAGTTGTCGAGTGGTGCGACAGATTTGCCCGCAGCGATCGAATTGGCAAACATGATCGATTCACCCGGGCCGTGTTCAACTATCATCAATCTACCGTTGCGCGGAGGGCTGCACAACCGTCCCGTGCGGCAACATTCGGTCAGGGAGATCATTCATGAGAACTTACACGCTAGCTGGCGCCGCGCTGTCTGCGGTGCTTGCAGCAGCGCTTGTCGCCGGCTCTGCCGCCGCACAAGAACAGAAACCCAACATCCTCGTTGTCTGGGGGGACGACATCGGTCAGTCGAACATTTCCGCCTACACGCGCGGGATGGTCGGATACCGCACTCCGAACATCGATCGGATTGCCAACGAAGGAATGATTTTCACCGACTACTACGGAGAGCAATCGTGCACGGCGGGTCGTTCGTCCTTCATCATGGGCCAGAGCGTGTTCCGAACCGGTCTCTCCAAAGTTGGCCTGCCCGGCGCCAAGGAAGGCATGAGCATCGAAGATCCGACAATTGCCGGTCTGCTGAAGGCGCAGGGCTACGCGACCGGCCAGTTCGGCAAGAACCACCTCGGCGATCGCGACGAGATGCTGCCGACCAACCACGGTTTTGATGCGTTCTACGGCAATCTCTACCACCTCAACGCAGAAGAAGAGCCGGAGAACGAAGACTATCCTGGCGATGCCGTGATGCCGGACGGGCAGACTTTCCTCGAAAAGTTCGGACCGAGAGGCGTCATCCGCTCAAGTGCAAGCTATTCCGCGGACGCGATTACCCAGGAGATCGAGGACACCGGTCCGCTCACCAAGAAGCGGATGGAGACGGTTGACGACGACACTTCAGATGAAGCAATCGCCTTCATTCGGGCGGCTCACGAGGCAGGAACACCTTGGTTCGTGTGGTGGAGCGGCACCCGGATGCACTTCCGGACTCACGTCAAGGAGGAGCTGCGTGGTATCTCGGGCCAGGACGAGTATGCCGACGGGATGGTTGAACACGATATGCACATCGGCAAGTTCCTCGACTTGCTTGACGAGCTGGGGATCGCTGACAACACCATCGTATTCTACTCGACCGACAACGGTCCGCACATGAACACGTGGCCCGATGCGGCACAAACTCCGTACCGCGGCGAGAAGAACACCAACTGGGAAGGCGGCTGGCGTGTGCCTGCAATGGTGCGCTGGCCTGGACAAATCGAAGCTGGTTCGGTGACGAACGAAGTCGTCCACCACATGGATTGGCTGCCCACCTTCCTGGCCGCCGCAGGCAACCCGGACGTCACGGAACAGCTTCTTGAAGGCGTGACCGTCGATGAGATGGCCGGACGTGAGTACCGTGTGCACCTCGATG
>CBDHHE010000007.1:0-105966 GCA_965263335.1 Thermohalobaculum sp.
CGGAACGTTCGATCCCGCCGTCGGGCTGAAGGGACCGGGCTACGACCGGGGCTTCTCGCAGCGCGCGGGCGCACGTGGCTGGATCGGGATGACCTGGCCAAAGGCCTATGGCGGGCAGGAGCGTTCGCATCTCGACCGCTACGTGGTGACCGAGGAGATGCGCGCCGCATCCGCCCCGACATGGAGCCACTTCGTCGCCGACCGTCAATCCGGCCCCGTGATCCTGAAATACGGCACCGATGCGCCTGAAGGAGCCGAAATCCTGCCCGCCATCACCCGTGGCGAGCTTTGCTTCGCCATCGGCATGTCCGAGCCCGAACTCCGGCTCCGACCTCTTTGCCGCCTCGGTCGAAGGCCGTGAACGCGAGGGCGACTCACTACAGGGTCAACGGGCGCAAGATCTGGACATCGAACGCGCACCGCGCCGATTACATGATCGCGCTCCTGCGTACATCGCCGCCTACCCGAGGAAAACCGCCGCCATGGCCTGACCCAGTTTCTGGTGCAAGATGGACACACCCGGCATCTCGGTCAGCCCCATCTCAGGCGATGCCCGGAATGACCGACTTCAACGAGGTGCTGTTCGAGGACGTCATGATCCCCGCCGACCACATGCTGGGCGAGATCGATGGCGCGTGGAAGCAGGCCACGGCGGAACTGGCCTATGAACGATCGGGACCCGAGCGGTTCCTCGAGACGTTCTATGTCCTGACGGCACTGACGCGCGTCAACTGGGACCGAGACCCCGGACGCTGCGCGGCGCCGAGGGGCTCGGCCGCCTGGTCGCGCACAGCTGCATACACTGCGCCGCATGTCGGTCTCGGTCGCCGGCATGCTGCACGCGGGTCAAGGAACCGGTGCTGGAAAGCTCCATCGTCAAGGACCTCGGGCACGGTCTGGGAACAGGACGCTGCCCGCCGAAGGCGCGCACGTCTCTGGGCGCCTTCGCCAGGCCGGAGTCCGACCAACGGCAATCAGGCCGACTTCGAGGACCTGCTGGACTTCGCCGCGCTGGTCGGCCCCGAAGTTCACCATCCAGGGCGGCACGACCGAGATCCTGCGTGGCATCATCGCCCGCGGACTCGGGCATGCGCTGAGGTAAGCTGAAACAGGGCTTAGGCGAATCCCTCGCCCTAAGGAGATCGACGCCGTGCGCCCTCAGTGCCGACGCTTGCAAGACGCCGTAGGGCATGGGGAATCCACGCAACCGGCGACAACCAGCAACGATGTGATTCACGGCGTCGTTTTCGGCGGGCTCGGCGCGGTCGGCGGGCTTGGCGCGACGCTCTGCATGCGTGAACTTTTCCAGCCGATGCGTCGGATAACGGCAAGATGGGCCTACCAGACGCTCAGGGGTGATCCCGATCGCGATTTTCTGGAGTCGCGCGAGTGGGACGCCTTCGGTCATTGCTGGATCGCGTGCGAAGGGACCCGACACTGCGGGCTCAATGCGGTCACCTTGTTGGGCACCGGACGCGAGCTGTGGCGCGAACTTGAGGACGCGGTTGACTGGGCAGAGCACGACAGTCTCTGGCAGGACATCCGCAATCAGCGCCTGGGCCGCGCGCTGGCCTATCAGGCTGGGACATGTTGCGCTCTTTGCAACAGCGCCTACAACGATGGCCGCATGGACCTGACCGCCCCGCTCACACGCCGGCGTTTCAATCTCGACGAAGGCCGCTACGAGATCAGTCAGGAAGAGTTGGACAGGCACGCTGGCAACACTGACTGACAGGTCTGATGGAGACTCGGGGCGCAACCCCCATGCCCTATGTTGCGCCCCAACATGGCGTCGAGATCCGCGACCGAGCTCCTGCGCGGCAGTATCTCGCGGCCTCGGGATACGCGAACGCGTCAATTTTAACTTAGTCGTAGTGATTGGCCCCTTACCGCCATCCCGGTCGCACCTCTCTTCTCATGGTGCGGGCCGGAGAACTGCCGGAAAGGGCCGCCATGACGGACACGATCTTCTTCAATCCTATCGACGATCACGACGACATCCCGACGTCTGTGCCAGACGCCGCCCCCATCGTGACCCGTGCCCTTCCATCGCTGTTCAGCAAGTGGTGGAGCCGGGATGACCGCGCCGCACATGGGAGCCGTCCGACGCCCGGGGTTATCATCACGCGCGCTCCGCATCCTGCGGCACCCTCCGAGCCCGGTGATCGCGCGCCGCTGCGCCCACCGAGTGCGGCAGTATCCATCTGATAAGCGCGGGCGCTGCACGGAAAACCCGTGCGCTGCGCCTTCGGATCGGTCACTCCTGTCGACGCGCGCTCGCGCACGGCTCGTGACAGGAGGACCGCATGCCCTATGACGCACCGGAACTTGGCGTCGAGATCCGCGACTTCGTGGCGACGGTGGAAATTCACCGCCCGCCGCACAACTTCTTCGACTTCGCCCTCATCCGGCAGATCGCCGACACATATGCCGCCATGGACGAGGACCCGGCGGTGCGCGCCATCCTGCTCTGCTCGGACGGCAAGTCGTTCTGCGCGGGCGCCAACTTCGGAGATGGCAGCCAGGTGCAGGCGGACGGCTCTGTCGAGGGCTCGCTCAACCGGGTCGGCGTCGATCACCTCTATGTCGAGGCAGTGCGGGTCTTTGCCGCCAAGACCCCCGTTGTCGCCGCCATCCAGGGGGCGGCCATCGGTGGAGGGCTCGGGCTGGCGCTGTCCGCCGATTTCCGCATCGGCTGTGCCGAGAGCCGGTTCGCCGCCAACTTCACGCGGCTCGGGTTCCATCCGGGCTTCGGGCTCACGCACACCCTGCCGCGGGCCATCGGCCACCAGAAGGCCGCCGAGCTGTTTCTGACCTCGCGGCGCGTGCGCGGCGATGAGGCGGCAAGCATCGGGTTGCTCGACCGGTTCGTCCCTCTGGCCGATCTGCGCACGGCGGCCTGGGACTTCGCGCGCGAGATCGCGGTGAACAGCCCGCTGGGCCTGACCTCCACGCGCGAGACACTCCGGCAGGGGTTGGCAGATGCGGTCAAGGCGGCCACCGACCGCGAGCTTGAGGAACAGACCTGGCTGCGCCAGACCGAGGACTTCAAGGAAGGCGTTGCCGCCACCCATGACCGCCGCCTGCCGGAATTCAAGGGGCGCTGAGACCGCGCCCGTGGCCCCTCGGCGGGGGCCGCGTCGGCACCTCCGGCTGTGCGCGGTGAATACCTCCGGCAGGTCAGCCGGCTGAACCGGCCCGCCGATACCTGACCACAAAGGTTTGAATACACACGGTGCATTGTCCGTGCATGAGGTGTGCGCCGATCGGCGTCAGCCGGTGAACAGCTCCGCATGGGCATCGCGGAGGTCTTTCTTCTGGACCTTGCCCATGGTGTTGCGAGGCAACGCATCCGTCAGAAAAACCTGCTTGGGCTGCTTGAAGCGGGCAAGCGCGCCATCGAGGCCCGCGATCACACTGTCAGGCGAGAGCTCGGGATCGGATGGCACGACCACGGCCACGACAGCTTCGCCAAAGTCCGGGTGCGGCACGCCGATGACGGCGCTTTCCCGCACCCCCGGCAGGGCGTCGATGGTGCTCTCGATCTCCTTCGGGTAGACGTTGTAACCCCCGGAAATAATGAGATCTTTCGAGCGGCCAACGATCGACACATACCCGTCCGCATCGATCACGCCCAGATCGCCTGTGATGAAGTGGCCGTCCGTGCGCAGCTCCTCGGCGGTCTTCTCGGGCATTTGCCAGTAACCCTTGAAGACGTTCGGGCCGCGCACCTCGATCATGCCGATCTCGCCTTGTGCCAGCTCCGTGCCGGTTTCCGGATCCGTGATCCGCACCTCGACATCCGGGAGGGGCACCCCGACAGTACCGGGCTTGCGGATGCCTGCGTAGGGGTTCGAGGTGTTCATCTGCGTCTCGGTCATGCCGTAGCGCTCGAGCACGATTTGCCCTGTAACCTTCTGGAATCTCTCATGAGTCTCCACCAGCATCGGTGCCGAGCCACTGACGAAAAGCCGCATGTGGCCGACCAGATCGCGTGTGAACTCCGGATGGTCCAGGAGCCGTGTGTAGAACGTCGGCACGCCCATCATCGTGGTTGCCTCGGGCAGTTTCTCCACCACTTGATCGGCATTGAACCGGTGCTGCCAGATCATCTGCGCACCAGCTGCCAGGACAGTGTTGGATGATGTGAACAACCCATGGACATGGAAGATGGGCAGCGCGTGAAGCAGGACGTCCTTGTCGGTGAAAGACCAGAAATCACAAAGCGTTATGGCGTTCGAATAGAGATTGTTGTGAGTTGTCATGGCGCCCTTTGAACGCCCTGTCGTGCCCGAGGTGTAGAGAATGGCCGCGAGATCGTCTCCCGCGCGTGCCACGGTCTCGAACTGCGCGTCTTCCGGCACGTGCGCCAGGAAGGTGCCGGCGGAAACGGGATCGATCCCGGGGGTCCACACGCCCATCGTCTCGAGCCGGGTGCCGGCCTTCCCGGCAACGGGGGCCAGCGCATCGGCACTGCCCGGGTCGCAGACAAACACCCGAGGACTGGCATCCGTCAGGAAATATTCAATCTCCGCAGGGGTATAGGCCGTGTTGAGCGGCAGGAACACCGCACCGGCCCGGACGGTTGCGAGATAGAGCAGGAAGGCTTCCATCGACTTCTGGACCTGTACGGCAACGCGGTCGCCCGGCACTACGCCCATATCCACCAGCGTCGTTGCGAACCGTGCGGTGACGTGCTCGATGTCCGAGTAGCGATAGTGCCTGCCGTCCTCGAGCTGGGCGAACTGTTTGTGTTCAGCGTCTTGCGGGAAGTGCAACGCCAAGCGTGCATACAGGTTTTCGTTGCTCATCGATCTCTCCCGTGGTCGCTGACCGTCCTAGCGGGCGTCAAGCGCCATCTCAAGCACCCGCGCGACGTGGAGCGCTTCGCGACCTGCACCGTCGGCGATCTGGTGGCGGCACGAAGTGCCGTCGGCGACGATCAAATCCAGCGGGTCGGCGGCGCGCACCGCCGGCAGCAGGCTCAACTCCCCCATGGCACGCGAAACCTCCATGGTTTCAGCCTGGTACCCGAAGGCGCCCGCCATGCCGCAGCACGAGCTCTCGATGGTCTCCACCGCCAAGCCCGGAACCTTCCTCAGACTTGTCTCGACCGGACCCATCACCGCCTCGGCCTTCTGGTGACAGTGCCCATGCAACAGCGCCCGTCCATCCAGCCGCCCGAGGGGCAGCGCACGATCGGCGATGAATTCTTCGAACAGCATGATCCGCTGGCCATCTTCCTCGGACCAATCAGGCAGCAGACGGGTGGCCTCGTCACGAAACGTCAGGACGCAGGAAGGTTCCAGCCCGACCACCGGCACTCCGGCATCGATCAGTTCACGGAGCACCGCGGTCGAGCGTTTCATCTCGGCCCGTGCGTGCTCTATCATCCCGGCCGCGAGATACGTCCGACCGCAGCAAAGCGGACGGGCCCCAACATCTGTCGCATAGCCCACAGTAAGGCCCGCAGCCTGGAGCACGCGCACGGCGGCGCGGCAGTTCTCCGGCTCGAAGTAGCGATTGAAGGTGTCGGCAAGAAAGATCACGTCCGGATGGCGCGGCAGATCGATGGGTTCCCGGAACGGCACCTGCCACTTTGGCAGCGTGCGCCGTGCCGACAAACCCAACAGCCGCTCCGTGATCGACGGCAATCCGGGCAGCAGATCACGCAGGTTCGGCAAGAGCGGGAGCAGCGACATCGCCGGCGCATACCGTGGCAGATGGGCGACGAGGCGGTCGCGCAGGGGCATCCCGTGCACGGCCGCGCGTGCGGCGGCAACCTCGATCTTCATTTTCGCCATGTCGATCGACATCGGGCATTCGCGCTTGCACGCCTTGCAGCCGACGCAGAGCTTCATGGTTTCGGCCATCTCGTGCGACGCCAGTGCCTCCGTGCCGAGCTGCCCTGTCAGCGCCAGGCGCAGCGTGTTCGCGCGTCCGCGCGTCAGGTCGCGCTCATTCCGCGTCGCGCGATAGGATGGGCACATTGCACCGCCCGCGAGCTTGCGACAGGCGCCGTTGTTGTTGCACATCTCGACCGCGCCGTGCAGACCGCCGGGCCAGGCTGACCAGTCGAAGCGTCCCGATGTGGAATCATGTTCATATTCAGGTGGATATCGCATCAAGCTGCGATCATCCATCCGCGGTGCCCGTACAATCTTTCCGGGGTTCAGCGTGCCCTCGGGATCGAAGCGGTCCTTGACCTCCTCGAAGGCGCGGACCAGCCGTTCGCCGAACATGCGCTGGTGGAACTCCGAGCGCACGATGCCGTCGCCATGCTCGCCGGAGTGGGACCCCTTGTACGCGGCCACGACGTCGAAACTCTCTTCGGCGATGGCCCGAAGCTGGCGGACACCCAGCTCCTCTTTCAGGTTCAGCACCGGCCGGACATGCAAGAGCCCGACGGAGGCATGGGCGTACCAGGTGCCATCGGTCCCGTGCTTGCGGAACACCTCCGTCAGGCGCTCGGTGAACGCCGCAAGATCGGGCAGGGCGACCGCGCAATCCTCGACGAAGCTCACGGGCTTGCCCGCCTCCCGCATAGACATCATGATGTTGAGGCCCTGCGTGCGCACACCCCAGATGCGCGCCTGAAAGGCGGGATCAACGGCTTCGACCAGATCGCCGCCAAGGTCTGCCATCAGGTCCCGCAGGCTCGCCAGACGGCGGAGGTTTTCGGCATCGTCAGGCTCGGCGAACTCGACCAGCAGAAGGGCCGCCGGCGCGCCGCGTACGAATTCCTCGACGACCGGCCGGAACTGGGGGATATCGCGACCGAGCCGGATCATCGTGTGATCGACCAGTTCGACCGCCACCGGGTCGAGCTTGACGATGTGCTGGGCCGCATCCATCGCCGCCCAGAACGTCGTGAAGTGACAGACCCCGAGCGCCTTGCGGGTCAGCACGGGCGACAGCCTGATCTCGATGCGCTCGGAAATCGCGAGCGTTCCTTCGGATCCCACCAGCACATCGGAGAGCCGCAGCGGTGCATCGCCCGGGACAAGCGCGTCGATGTTGTAGCCTCCGACCCGCCGCTGGATGGGGGGGAACCGCGCTGCAATCTCGTCCGCTTCCCGTGCGCCAAGCGCAAGCAGGTCTGCAACCAGCGGATCGTTGGCCTCGCGGCCGCTGTCCGCAAAGCGCGTCCGCGTTCCGTCAGCCAGAAGCCCGTCAATGGCAGCGACATTGTCGCGCATCATGCCGAAGCGGATCGAGCGAGAGCCGCACGAGTTGTTCGCGGCCATCCCGCCGATGGTGGCGCGTGACGCCGTCGAGACGTCGACGGGAAACCACAGGCCATGCGGGCGCAGCTGCCGGTTCAGCTCGTCGAGCACGATCCCGGGCTCGACCACGGCGCGCCGGTTTTCAATGTCGAACTCGAGCACCTTGTTGAGGTGCTTCGAGACGTCGATCACCACGCCGGAGTTGACCGTTTGCCCGGCTTGCGACGTGCCGCCGCCGCGTGCTGTGACGCTCATGCCGGCGCTGCGAGCCGTGTCCAGTGTCGCCTCGACATCCGCGAAACTGCGGGGCACCACCACACCTGCTGGGCGTATCTGGTAGATCGAGGCATCCGTCGCATAGCGCCCGCGATCAAAGGGGCCGTTCAGGACGTCGCCCTCGATCTCACCTGCCAGCCGTTTCCAGTCCATTCCCACCTGCCGGAACCGTTTCCGTTGCCATCTTGACCGCACCCTGAATAGATGGCGCTCGGTAACACCACAAGCGAGCTGAGCGTTCGCGGCCGGATGAGGAGTACGGGATGGCAGGACGGCATTTTCTTCAGATTCCGGGGCCCACAAATGTGCCTGATCGCGTGCTGCGCGCCATGGACCATCCGACGATCGACCACCGTGGCCCGGAGTTTGGCGAACTGGGCCGCGCATGCCTGGAGGGCATGAGGCGCATCTTCCGCACTTCGGGCGATGTGGTGATCTATCCGGCCTCCGGAACCGGGGCCTGGGAGGCTGCACTTGTGAACACCTGCTCGCCCGGCGACAGGGTTCTGATGTTCGAGACCGGGCACTTTGCGTGGCTCTGGCACAAACTGTCCGCCCGCATCGGGCTCGAGCCTCAGGTGATCGAGAGCGACTGGCGCCGGGGCGCTGATCCGGCACAGATCGCAGATGCCCTGCGCGCGGATGGTGCGCACAAGATCAAGGCGGTCTGCGTCGTGCAGAACGAGACCTCGACAGGGTGCGCGTCGCTCATTCCCGAGGTTCGGGCCGCAATCGATGACGCGGGGCATCCGGCGCTCCTCATGGTCGATACGATTTCGTCACTGGCATCCATCGACATGCGCATGGACGAGTGGGGTGTCGATGTGGTCGTGGCCGGCAGCCAGAAGGGGCTGATGCTGCCGCCCGGGCTCAGCTTCAATGCGATCTCCGCCAAGGCGCTCGAGGTGCACCAGACAGCAAGTCTGCTGCGGTCCTACTGGGACTGGACGGAAATGCTGGGTCCCAACGCGAAGGGCTTCTTTCCCTACACGCCGGCGACAAACATTCTGTACGGCCTGTCCGAAGCCATCGACATGCTGGAGGAGGAGGGCCTCGATCAGGTCTTTGCCCGGCACGACCGCCATGCCGCCGCCGCGCGTGCGGCCGTGCAGGCCTGGGGCCTCGAGGTGCTGTGCGCCGATGACCGGCACCATTCGTCGAGCCTGACGGCCGTGATGATGCCCGAGGGCCACTCGGCTGATGCCTTGCGCGCCGTGATCCTCGAGAAGTTCGACATGTCACTGGGCGCGGGGCTGAACAAGCTGGCGGACCGGATCTTCCGCATCGGCCATCTCGGTGACTTCAACGACCTGATGCTGATGGGCACGCTGTCTGGCGTCGAGATGGGTCTTGGCCTCGCTGGCGTGCCCCATCAGAAGGGCGGCTGCGATGCAGCGATGCGGGTTCTGGAGGGCGCCGCTCGGTGATGGCGTTCGAACCCCAGACTCCGGACTACGAGGCGCGCGGGCGAGAAAGCTTCGGCCGTCAGGCGATGATGGCCACGCTCGGCATGGAGATCGACGAGATCGCGCCGGGCGAGGTCACCCTCTCGATGCCCTTCGATGCAAGGTTCACCCAGCAACACGGGTTCCTGCACGGAGGTGCTACGGCGGCCGGGCTCGACACGGCGTGCGGGTTCGCGGCCTACACGCTGATGCCGGCCGAGTCCGGTGTGCTGACGGTTGAATTCAAGATCAACCTGCTCGCACCTGCCAGCGGGGAGCGGTTTCGCTTTGTCGCCAGGGTCGTGAAACCCGGGCGCAACCTGATCTTCACCGAAGGTCAGGGGTTCGCGGCAAAGGACGATACCACAAGAATGATTGCCACGGTCACGGCCACGATGATGGTCGTTTCAGGCCGGGACGAGATCAAGGGCTGAACATGAGCGAGCTGACCTACGATGTTTCCGATGGCATTGGCCATGTCACCTTCAACCGTCCGGCGCAGCGCAACGCCCTGACCTTCGCGATGTATGACGGGCTGGCCGAGATCTGCGACAATCCGGGCGATGTGCGTGCGCTGATCATCTCGGGGGCGGGCGGGGCGTTCGCCGCCGGGACCGACATGAGCCAGTTCCGGGCGTTCGCGACACCTGAGGACGCGTGGAAGTACGAAGAGGACATGGACGCTGTTCTCGGCCGGGTCGAGCGCTGCCCCGTACCCACGATCGCCGCCATCACGGGCGCCTGCACCGGCGGGGGGGCGGCAATCGCGGCCTGCTGTGATCTCCGCGTGACGGACAACCGGCTCAAATTCGGCTTCCCGATTGCGCGGACGCTGGGCAACTGTCTCTCGATCTCCTCGCTGGCGCGTCTGTCGGCTCTGATCGGCCAGGGCCGCGTGCGCGAGGTGATCTTCACGGCGCGCTTGATTGAGGCGGACGAAGCGCTCGGGCTCGGTCTGGTGATGGAGGTGGTCGAAGAGCCTCTCGCCAGGGCGCGCGAGATTGCCGAACGTGTCGCCGGGTTCGCACCGCTGACACTGCGCGTGACAAAGGAAGGACTTCGTCGTCTGCGCACCGAAGGTCCCGGGGCGGATGACCGCGACCTGATCGAGACGGCCTATATGAGCGCGGACTTCCGGGAAGGCATGGAGGCTTTCCTCGGCAAGCGAAAACCGAGCTTTCGCGGCGAGTAGCGCCGGATTGGGCCGGTCGGTCGGCAACCGCTTGATCGTCCAACCGCGACCCGGTCGGTTCGAAACCTACGACAGGAGATCTGGATGAGCGGACCATTGGAAGGTGTCACCGTGATCGAGCTTGCCCACGTGATGGCGGGGCCGGTCTGCGGCCTGATGCTCGCCGATATGGGCGCCGACGTGATCAAGGTCGAGAAGCCAGGCGGTGATGACGTGCGCGGCTCGGTGCCGCCCGACATCGCCGGTGAACCTGCCGCCTACATGATGATGAACCGCAACAAGCGCGGTATCGTGCTCGATCTGAAGAACCCCGATGATCTGTCTGCCTTGAAGGGCATGTTGCGTTCCGCAGACGTGCTGATCGAGAACTACCGCAAGGGCACGATGGAGAAGCTCGGGCTCGGCTACGATGTGCTGAAGGTCGACAATCCCGGTCTGATCTATGCGGCGATCTCGGGCTTCGGGCGCACCGGGCCCTATGCCGAGCGTCCGGGCTTCGATCTGATCGCTCAGGGCATGTCGGGCCTGATGTCGATCACGGGCGAGGCGGCGGGGCGTCCGCCATGCAAGGTCGGCGCGCCGGTGAGCGACATCACCGCAGGCATCCTCCTCGCGATGGGTGTTTGTGCGGCGCTGACACGGAGGGCCGAGACCGGGGAGGGCCAGCTGGTCGAAACGTCGCTGTTCGAGGCGGCGATCACCCACACCTACTGGCAGTCGGCGATCGCGTTCGCCACCGGTGAAGACCCGGGCCCGATGGGCTCGGCGCATCCGCTCAATGCACCGTATCAAGCGGTGCAGACCGCGGATGGCTACATCAACATCGGCGCGGCGAACCAGCGCAACTGGCTTCGGCTGGTGGAGCTGATCGGTCATCCGGAGTTGGCGGACGACGCGCGGTTTCGCCTCAACGAGGGCCGCATGGCGAACCGCGCGGCATTGGAAGCGGAACTGAACGCGATCTTCTCGATGCGTCCCTCAGCCGACTGGCTGGCGCTGCTCGAGGCAGGCGGCTTTCCCGCAGGTCCGGTGCTTTCGATCAGCGAGATGCATGCAGATCCGCAGACGATTGCGCGCGAGATGGTGCCGTTTACGGCGCATCCGGTTGCCGGACAGGTGCAAACCATCGGGCTGCCCGTGAAGTTCTCCGAAACCCCCGGCGGCGTGCGCAGGCCGGCGCCGACGTTGGGCCAGCATACCTCCGAGGTCCTTGCCGAAATCGGCGCGGGAAAGACCGCCTGACGGGCTCGATCGGGCCGTCCTGAGAATCATCGCTCCGGCGCTCTCCGGGGGCGAGGCGGTTTGACGCGCCGCTTGGAAACGGAAGATTCACCTAGATTCATAATCTTACGTTTGTGAACGGAGGGAATTTGTTATGTCCACACTCAAAGACCGCCAACGCGAGATTGCAGAGACACAGTATGCCGAGGACGCTGCCAAAGCGGTGGCGCGCATGGATCTGAAAGCCGAATACCGGGAACGCCAGGGCGAGTTTCTGGGAGACATGGCGGGCGCCTTCGGCGCGTTCGCAAAGACCGGCTGGACGGGCTTGTTCATGAGCGCCATGCCGGTGTTCGTTCTGTTCTCGCTTGGTGCCGCAGCGGCCGCAGGGCTGTTCGCCGCGATCTTCTGAACACCCGTCAGGCAGGCAAGCGGAGCCTCAAGGTCGAGGCCAATGCACGCCGCTTTGGCCGTGCCCGATCGCGCATGACTGGCTCGTCAAGCTAACCTGCTGAGCTTGAAGTGGCCGCAGGCAGGGTTCGATCAGATGCTGACGCCGGCTTGCCCTGTGGGCACGTCTCCGCAGACGCGGTGCGTCCACGCGCCGGGCTCCGGGGTCACATGCAGCGGGAGCGCGTTCGGCATGCGCGCAAGCTCGGGCTCGACCGATACGAACGTGCGTGCGGCAATCCAAAGTCCGCCATGCGCGACGATCAGCGTGTTGGGACCGCGCGACACGGCCCTGTGCATCGCTGCCCAGACGCGATCACAGAACTCCCCGAATGTTTCGCCGCCCGGCGGATCGTACTCACCGCGGAAATAGGCGGGCAGGAATGACCCATGGGGTTTGCCCTGGTGCTCGCCCAGATGGCACTCCATCAGGCCCTCGTCGAAGTCCACGGCCAGTCCGTGGCGCGCGGCAACGGCTTCCGCCGTATGGCGCGCCCGGCTGAGCGGGCTTGCGACGATGCGTGCGATCGGCTCGGTTGCCAGCGCATCGGCTGCGCGCTCGGCCTGGGCGCGACCGGTGTCGTTCAGCTGGGAATCCAACTGGCCCTGTGTCAGACCGTCCTTGTTCCATTGCGTTTCCCCATGGCGGAGAAAGTAGAACGGATCGGCGAATTCCATGCGGGAGGCTCCTGCGGTTGTCGCCCAAGGTTCTGGCAGGCGACCGTTGAACCGGCAAGGGGATTCGCATGATTGACAGCGTGCCGAGGCGGTCCCTAGCTTCGGGTCAGTACAAGGGGGAGACGACCATGACGGACGCGCCAACCTACGAGGTTTTCGCACTCAAATACGGCTTCGTGAAGGATCTGCCACCGCACTACGCGATGATCCTGGACGATCCGAAGGATCCGCACACGGGGACGCGCCAGCTCGACTACTTCGTCTGGCTGATCCGGGGCAACGGGCGCAACATCCTGGTCGACTGCGGTTTCGATCATGCCTGCGGTGCAAAGCGTGGCCGCAAGATCGAGCGACTCCCCGATGAAGCGCTCGCGCGCATCGGAACGCCGGCGGAGGAGATCGACACCCTGGTCGTCACGCACCTCCACTATGACCACGCCGGCAACTTCGGTCTGTTTCCCAACGCCGAGTTTCTCATCCAGGACAAGGAAGTCTCGTTCGCGACGTCTCGGTACATGCGCTATCCGGCCGTCCGGAGGCCGTATGAGGCGGACCACGTGTGCGAGCTCATCCAGCTCAATTTCAAGGAGCGGGTGCGCTGGATCGATGGCGACAAGGTCATCGCGCCCGGCGTTTCGGTGCATCTCTTGCCCGGGCACAGCCACGGGCTCATGGCGGTGCAGGTCGAGACGAAGCGCGGACGGGTCTTTCTCGCATCAGATGTGGCGCACTTCTACGACAATGTCTGGAAGCGCAATCCGTTCTCGATCCTGCAGAACATCCCCGAGTACTGCGACAGCCACGAGCGGATGATCGAACTCGCCGAAAGTCCGGATCACATCGTCCCGGGCCACGATCCCCAGGTGATGGAGCTCTATCCTCCCCACCCGGACGATCCCGACACCGTCGATTTGACCGTGCCGCCGACGCGATCGACCGGGCCCTAGAGACCGGTCGCGGCAAGCCGCAGACCGACGTCATCCCCGGCGGGTCTCGAGGATGGCGACGGATTGGCCCAGTGCGGTGCCGTCCCAGCGCCTGTCGGCATCGATGAATTCGATGATCTGATAACCGATCTTTTCCGCGAACACCTCGATCTGCGAGCGCTCGATGAAGCTGTTAACGTGGGGCAGGGTGGCGTCGCGGGTGGCCTCGGTCGTGCGCACAAAGGTGTGCCAGTGCGGTGCGTGCGAGAGCTCGAGAAACGAGAACGTCAGCCGTCCATGTGGTCTTAGCACGCGATGCATGTCCGTCATGTAGAGGAACATCTCGGGCAGATGGAGGTGGGTGAACACGCTGAAGGCCACAACGTGGTCGAAGCTCGCATCTTCCGCCGGAACATCGAGGCTGGTGTGGTGGCGGAAGGTGTAGCCCTCTGGCGTTCGCGCCGCGGCGTATCCCAGCAGGGTCTCGACGACATCGATGCCCATGTAGTGCTCGAGCGTCATCTCTGCGGCGAGAGCAACGGCGAGCCTGCCGCTGCCGCAACCGAAGTCCAGCAAGGCGTCACCATCCGAAAGCCCGGCGTGGCGTGCGATCATGCACTCGACACGCCCGACCTTGTCGAACCGTCCGCCAACCGACAACGACATGGCGTCGTCCAGGGGATGGCTCTCCATGAGCTGTTCGACGTGTCGGTTGTAGTCGGTCACGTAGTGCGCTTGTCGCCCGGCCCTCCTGTTCGGCAGGTGGTCGAGCAACCGGCGCCAGCGCGCTTTCGGTGCTCGGTTGATCAGGATGCCCATGGCCGCATCAGCTCGCGACACGCACGAGCTGCTTGCCGAAGTTCCCACCCTGGAGCAGCTCGAGAAAGGCCGCAGGGGCGTTCTCGAGCCCGTCGGTCACGCTCTCGCGATAGGTGATACGGCCTTCCCTGATGTGCCCGGAGACCTCCGAGGCAAACTCGCGGAAGCGGTCGTAGTGATCGAGGATGATGAACCCTCGGACAGACAGCCGGTTGACCAGGATGGTGCGCCACAGTTTCGGCAGGTTGTCGGGGCCGGAGGGATCTCCATCGGCGCCCAGGCCTCCCAAGTTGTACTGGGAGATCATCCCGCAGACGGGGATGCGCCCCCACACGTTCATGAGCGGCAGCACCGCCTCGAGCGTCTTGCCGCCCACATTCTCGAAGTAGATGTCGACACCGTCCGGGGCCGCCGCGGCGATCTGGCTGCGCAGCGACTTGGCATCTGGTGCCGCGCGGTGGTCGAAGCAGGCATCGAAGCCGAGTGTTTCCACCGCATAGGCACATTTCTCCGCGCCACCGGCGACGCCGATCACCCTGAGGCCGCGAAGCTTGCCGAGCTGCCCCACAAGCGAGCCGACCGCACCGGTCGCGGCGCCGACAACCAGGGTCTCGCCCTCCTTCGGGCGTCCGTGATCCAGAAGACCGACATAGGCCGTGAGCCCCGGCATGCCGAGCACGCCGAGGGCCGTCTGAACCGGCGCAATGGTTGGGTCGATCTTGCGCAGGCCGGTGCCGTCGCTGTGCCCGTGCGAGGCCCAGCCGAGCCTGCCTTCGACTATGTCACCGGGCGCGAACTTCGGATTGTTCGAGACCATGACTTCGCCGACCGTGCCCCCCTCCATGGTGCCGCCGATCGGCACCGGCTGGACATAGGATTTCGAGTCGTCCATCCGCCCGCGCATGTAGGGGTCGAGCGAAAGCCAGAGTGTGCGGATCAGGACATCACCGTCGCCAGGTTGCGGCAGCGGCGCCCGCTCGACTCGGAAATTTTCGAGAACCGGCGCTCCGCTTGGCCGTGAGGCGAGCACCACCCGTGTCAGCTCTTCGCTCATCCTGATCTCCCATGTCCGGATTTTCTCCCAGACTGGCCCGGACCAATGACCGGCTGCAAGCCCGAATCCCGGGCAATCGATCCAACGGCAACGGGGGCAGAGCTTGCGTGCCGAGGTTGCCCGACGCGCGCTCGATCTTCAGTTCAGCTGGTCTGCAACTTGGTCTAGGCTCGGGCGCTCAGGGAGGAGACAGCATGCTGAATGGCCTGATGCAGCACCGCCCGCTGCGCGTTTGCGACATCATCGACTATGCAGCGGATCTCACGCCGCACGGTGAGATCGTGACGGCGGCGGACGGAGATATCAGCAGCGCCACCTACCCCGAGGCGCGCCGTCGGATCGTGCAGCTTGCCCATGCGCTGGGTGAGCTGGGCGTCTCAGCGGGCGACCGCATCGCAACCCTCGCCTGGAACGATCAACGACATTTCGAGCTCTACTATGCGATCGCGGGCATCGGGGCGGTGTGCCACACCATCAACCCGCGGCTTTCGCGCGAGCAGATGCTCTACATTCTCCATCATGCCGGTGACCGGGTGCTGTTCTTCGATCCCGGATTTGCGCCACTGCTCGAGGGTCTCGTCAGCGAACTTCCGAAGGACCTGGTCCTGATCGCGCTCTGTTCGTCTGACAGGATGCCCGACACCGCGCTGCCGGTCAGATGCCACGAGGCCATGATCGAGGGCTGCCCCACCGAAATCTCATGGCCTGAGCTGTCCGAAGACGCAGCGTGCGCGCTCTGCTACACTTCGGGCACGACGGGCCGACCGAAGGGCGTTCTCTATTCGAACCGGGCAATGGTGCTGCACGCGCTGTTTGTCGCCATCAGCCAGCAGCAGACATATCGAGAGGGTCGGCGCATTCTGCCTGTCGTCCCGCTCTTTCATGCCAACGCCTGGGGCGTGCCCTACACGGTGCCGCTCACGGGCGGCTCGCTGATCATGCCGGGACCGCGCCTCGACGGGGCGAGCCTGTTCGACCTGATGGAGCGCGCCGAGGCGCACTCGTCCTTCGGCGTGCCGACGGTCTGGCTCGGTCTGCTCGACGAGATGGATCGCCATGGGCGCAAGCCTGCGATGCTGGATGAAGTCATCATCGGTGGCGCGGCGGCACCCCGGCGCATGATCGAGCGGTTCGAGACCGACTACGGCATTCGCGTCGTGCATGGCTGGGGGATGACCGAGATGAGCCCCGTCGGCACGCTGTCGCGCCTCACGCCGGCGCAGGCCGAACGACCGGTGGACGCGAGGATTGATCTCAAGGCAAAGCAGGGCCGGCGCATCTTCGGTCTCGACCTCAAGATCACCGGGTCTGCCGGCGCGCCGCTGGCGCATGACGGCGTGGCGCAGGGTGAGCTGCACGTGCGCGGCAACACGATCGCCTCCGGGTACTACGATGATGCGGACGCCACCGCCGATGCCTTCGACGCCGAGGGGTGGTTCGCGACCGGGGATGTGGCGTCGATCGACGAGGACGGGTTCCTGACGATCACCGATCGCTCGAAGGATTTGATCAAATCCGGCGGCGAGTGGATCAGTTCGCTCGATGTCGAGAACGTGGCGATGGCCCATCCGGGCGTCGCAAGCTGCGCGGTGATCGCGGTGCCGCACCCGAAATGGGATGAACGCCCGCTGCTGGTCGTGCAACCGGCTTCAGGCACGCAGCCCGCACCCGATGATCTGCGCGCCTTCATCGCCAGGAGCGTCGCCAAATGGCAGGTCCCCGATGACGTCGTGTTCGTCGACGAATTGCCGCTGACCGCAACCGGCAAGGTCTCGAAGAAGACCTTGCGCGAGCGTTACGCCGATCACGCGGTGTCGTCTTGAGCCCGCGGGTCTGTCTTGTCATCGGCGCCGGTGATGCCACCGGAGGGGCCATCGCCAAGAGGTTCGCGCGCGAGGGATATGTGGCGTGCATCACCCGCAGACCTCGACATCTGCACAAGCTGGAGGCGTTGGCCGAGGACATCCGCGGGGCGGGTGGCAGTGCGCATGCCTTCGGCGTCGACGCGCGCAGCGAGGCGGAGACGGTTGCACTCTTTGACCGGATCGAGCGGGATGTCGGGCCCATCGAGGTCTGCGTCTTCAACATCGGCGGCAATGTGCGGTTTCCGATCCGGGAGACGACCGCGCGCGTGTTCTCGAAAGTGTGGGAGATGTGCTGTTTCGCCGGTTTTCTTGCGGGTCGCGAGGCCGCACGGGTGATGGTGCCGCGGGGTCAAGGCACGATCCTCTTCACGGGCGCGACGGCAAGCCGACGGGGCGGATCGGGATTTGCCGCTTTTGCCGCCGGAAAACACGGACTGAAGGCGGTCGCAGAGGCGATGGCGCGCGAGCTGATGCCGCAGAACATTCATGTCGCCCATGTGGTGATCGACGCGGCGATCGACACCGCATGGATCCGCGAGAACTTTCCCGAGCGGATGGAAAAGGGGCCTGACGGGGTTGTAGAGCCCGCCCGGATTGCCGATCTGTATTGGCAGATTCATGCCCAGCACCGGAGCGCCTGGACATTCGAGACCGAGCTCCGCCCCTGGATCGAGACGTGGTGAGCGCAATGCCGAAGACCGTGGAATTCTGCTTCGATGTGGTGAGCCCCACCAGCTACATCGCCTACAAGGTGCTCCCGAAAATCGTCGAGCACGCAGGGGCGGAGATCCTCTGGACACCCATCTTCCTGGGAGGGGTCATGCAGGCCACGGGCAACCGCCCGCCCGGGACGATCGAGAACAAGGGTCGGTGGATGCGCTCCGACATGGCGCGGTGGGCCGCGCACTACGGGTTGGAGTTCCAGCGCAACCCACACTTCCCGGTGAACACGCTGGCGGTCCAGCGCGGCGCGATCGCCTATGCGGACGACCCGGTCTTCTCGTCGTATCTGGAAGCGATGTTTGCAGCGGTGTGGGTCGAGGCACGTGATCTCGCACAGCCCGAGGAGCTGGCGCAGGCGCTCGGCCGGGTCGGAATTGCGCCGGATGTTTTCATGCAGCGCGTCTCGGACGAAACAATCAAGGCAAAGCTCAAGAACAACACGGAAGACGCCGTGGCGCGGGGCGTTTTCGGCGCGCCTACATTTTTCGTCGGTGAGACGATGCATTTCGGTCAGGACCGTCTGTTCATGGTCGCGGAGGATCTCGGCGTTGACATTCGGGATGCGCTCGGGACCGACGCGAAGCCTGTCACGATCAGCTGAGAACAGATGCTGTGGGTGCAGTTCGCGGAGGCGGCCATGCCCGTGAGAACGGGCACGCAGAGCCATCCGGCTCTGCGCCGGCGCGCGTTGCGCGCTGATGGCCGCATCGCCCAAACGGCCCGGGCTGGGCGTGTTGCCAGCGTCTGAAGGTCTCATCACATATGCCGCTGGACAGGCTGGCTGACGCAACGCAGGGTCTTGCTCGGGCTTGGAGGTTGCGATGGACTATCTGGCGAGGCTGTTCGGAGCGTCAGGGAAGACCGCTCTGGTCACCGGAGGGGCCACCGGTATCGGACGAATGATGGCGGACGCCCTTGTCTCGGCAGGTGCACATGTCTTGATCGCCTCGCGCAAAGGCAGCGCCTGCGAGGAGGTCGCGGCAGAACTCAATGCGCACGGGGCGCCCGGGTCCGCCGAGGGATTTGCCGGTGATGTCGCCACAGCCGATGGGGTGGAGGCGCTCTCGGCGGAGGTCATGCGGCGCACGGACAGGCTCGATGTCCTGATCAACAATGCCGGCAAGAGCTGGGGCGCACCCTATTCCGACTTCCCGTTCGATGCATGGGACAAGGTGATGTCGGTGAATGTGGCGGGTCTTTTCAGTCTGACCCGGGACCTGACCCCGTTGTTGCGGAAGACGGCAACGCCCGAGGAACCCGCCCGCATCATCAACATCGGCTCGGTGGCGGGGCACACGCCAACCGGCGATCTCGTGTATTCCTACGCGGCATCCAAGGCGGCCGTGCACCATCTGACCGCCATTCTGGCAAAGGAGCTCGCACGCGATCACATCACGGTCAATGCGTTGGCACCGGGGCCCTTTGTCTCGAACATGACGCGGCATTTCATGCGCAGCGACGAGACGCGCGCGCAGATCGCCCACGACGTGCCCGCCGGGCGGATCGGCGTGCCGTCCGACATCGCAGGCTGTGTCCTGTTCCTGAGCGGCAAGGCAGGGGCATATGTGACCGGCGCGGTGATCCCGGTCTCCGGCGGGATCAATGTCAATCACGGACACGAGCTCTTCGGAGGCGTCAAGTGAGCGACAATTTCCGGAACATGATGACCGCGGATGACCTTGTGTCGCGTGTCGGCGCGGAGATCGGGGTGTCGCGCTGGTTCGCCATGTCTCAGGCCAGGGTCGATGCCTTCGCCGACGCCACCGAGGATTGGTTCTTCATCCACACGAATCCCCAACGGGCTGCTGCCGAGACGCCCTATGGCGGCACCATTGCACACGGATTTCTGACCGCCAGTCTGCTGAGCGCCATGGCATACGACGTGCTGCCGCGCCTCGAAGGATCGTCGCGCGGGGTAAACTACGGGTTCGACCGGCTGCGCTTTGTCTCTCCCGTGCCGACAGGGAGCCGGGTCAGGGGCCGCTTCGTCCTGTCGGAGGCGCGCACGCAGGTCGCGGGAGAAGTCAGCCTGGTCTATGCTGCGACCGTCGAAGTCGAGGGCGGTGAACGCCCAGCACTTGTGGCAGACTGGATCACACGGCAGTTCCTGGACGCCTGACGAACCGCACGGGATGCGCTGATGGCAAAGGCCGAGATGAAAACCCGTCCGACCGACCTGTCGCCGCGGGCCTTCCTCGAGACCGTGGAGCCGCCACGCCGGCGGGCGGATGGCGAGGCGCTGCTCGCATTCTTCGGGAACATCACGGGGTTGGAGCCGGTGATGTGGGGGGGCAGCATCATCGGGTATGGCCGGTATGCCTATCGCTATGAGAGCGGGCGGGAGGGAGAGTTTTTCCTGACCGGGTTCAGTCCGCGAAAGAGCGCGTTGAGCCTCTACATCATGCCCGGCTACCAGGATCTCTCGGAGCCGCTGTCGCGTCTCGGCAAACACAAGACCGGCCGGAGCTGTCTCTACATCAACAAGCTGGCCGATGTGGACATGGCGGTTCTGGAGGAGATCGTACGGACGGGCCTTGCTCACATGCGGGCCAACTACGAGACATGGGACGCCTGAGCTGACCGGGCGCCGCGCCTGCCCGTGCGCATGTGGCCGGCGTGATGCCCGCGGCGTGCGGCAAGCCCTTGTGCGTGGGGCGTGCGCCGGTCGCGTGCGACGCGCTCGGCCAGCAGGATCAGAGCGTCGTGTTGATGGCGCCGCCGTCCAGGACGATGTTCTGGCCAGACAGGTAGCCCGCGTATTGCGAACAGAGGAAAGCGCAGGTGGCCCCGAACTCGTCGGTCGTGCCGAACCGGCCGGTCGGGTTCTCTGCGGCACGCCCGGCGTGGACCTCCTCGAAGGACTTCCCGGTTTTCTCGGCGATCGCGCGCGAGGTGTTCACCAGGCGGTCGGTGGCAAAGGGCCCGGGCAAGAGGTTGTTGATCGTGACATTGCTGCCCGCGACTTTGCGGGCCAGCGCCGCGACGGCCCCGGTCAGGCCTGCACGCGCGCCGTTCGACAGCTCGAGCGTCGGGACCGGTGCCTTCACCGAGTACGAGGTGATGTTGATGATGCGCCCGAACCCGCGCTCCTGCATGCCGTAGACCGTGGCTTGGATCAGGGCGACCGGCGTGATCATGTTGCCCTCGACCGCGGTGCGCCACATGTCCAGCGAGAAGTCCTTGAAGTCACCCGGTGGCGGACCGCCGGCGTTGGTGACCAGAATATCCGGTGCCGGGCAGGCGGAGAGCAGGGCGTCACGTCCGGCCTCGGTGGTCACATCGCCGGTGACCGGCATGACCGAGACGCCATATCTTTCTGCGATCTCCGCTGCGGTCTGCTCGATCTCGGCAGCGGTCCGGGCGCCGATCACCAGATCAACGCCCGCCGCCGCGAGGTGCTCGGCACAGCCGCGTCCCAATCCCTTGGATGCCGCACAGACGATTGCCTTGCGTCCCCGAATGCCCAGATCCATCTGTCCCTCCCTGTCGACGCGTTTCGGCGCACCTAAGCACGCGGCGGGACCTGGCGTCGAGCGCCTGTTGGCCTTGGCGTGCCATTGTGGAAGTATCCGGTGACCCGAAAGACACCCACGGCTACCCTCTCACACGCCACGCACACTGACTCGAACCGCACATGCAACAACTGATCATTCAACTGCTCTACGGCTCCGCCATCATCTCGCTTGGGATCGGTGTCCAGGTGGTGTTCATGGTGATTGCTTTCCGCGCACAGCCGCTGCTCAAGCGGCTCGTGAGGCAGCGGACCATGCTGACGCGCATGGCGCTCTTGTCGGGTGTCACGCTCTGGACGCTGGGCGGGCAGGGCATCGGCGTGTGGCTCTGGGCCGCGGCCCTCTATGCTCTGGGCGCGGTGGAGGGGTTCGAGCCATCGCTCTACTTCTCGCTCGCCTCGTTCACAACGCTCGGCTACGGCGACGTGCTCGCCCCGATCGACTGGCGCATCCTCGCGGCATTGTCCGGGGCGCACGGGATGATTTCCTTCGGTCTGGCAACCGCTTTCCTGATCGAGTTCATCCTGCGCATGCGCATCGAGAAGGCGGCGTGAGCGGCAGCCGGCTGTTCCTTTCGCGTCAGTACTCCACGCCGATCTGGGCCTTGATGCCCTGTTCGCGGAACGGGTGTTTGACGAGTTCCATCTCTGTGACCAGGTCCGCGGCCCCGATCAGCGCTTCCGCCGCGTTGCGCCCGGTCAGCACCACATGGGTCATCTCGGGTTTCTCGTCCTTGAGGAAGGCGATCACCTCGTCGACGTCCACATAGCCGTAGCGCAGCGCGATGTTGATCTCGTCCAGCAGCACCATGCGATGGCGCTGATCCCGGATCAGCTCCTTGGCCTTCGCCCAGGCAGCCTGTGCCATCTCGGTGTCGCGCGCCTTGTCCTGGGTCTCCCAGGTGAATCCCTCGCCCATGGTGTGAAACTGGCAGAGGTCCGAGAAGCGGCTGGTGATCAGGTCGCGCTCGCCCGTCGACATGCCGCCCTTGATGAACTGCACCACCGCCGAGGGCAGGCCGTGCGCGATGCAGCGAAAGATCATCCCGAACGCGGCGGAGGACTTGCCCTTGCCCTTGCCCGTGTGAACGATGATCAGCCCCTTGGCGTCGCTCTTCGTGGCCATGATCTTGTCGCGAGCCGCCTTCTTCTTGGCCATCTTCTCGGCGTGGCGGGCGAGATCGTCCGGCGTCTCAGTCATGGGCGCGTCTCCTCAGCGCAGATAGGGACCGGCCTTCGCGGTCAGAAGCTCGATGAGTTCGGGCTGCATATAGGTGTAGCGATCGCGGATGCGCAGGCAAACGATCCGGCGCCCGCTGACCAGACGTCCGAACTGCTCGGAGAGCCGCACCGTGTGGCGCGGCTCCATGGTGAAGATCGCGTCCGCCCATTCGATCTGCTCGGCGCTGAGCGGGTCGTCCGCGTCACGGCTGAGCCCGCCGAAGTCGGTCGAGACCCCGGGCCAGTCGGCGAAGATCTGGGCCGCCGTCGGGCTTCGCGCGCGGGCCTTGCCGCAGATGAAGAGCGCGCGCATCAGAGCGCCCGGCGCATGGTCACAGACGTCGGACGGTCAAAGCCGGGATGGCTCGTCGTCGCGATCTTCTCGAACCCGCACCTGGCGAAGGCCGCGTGGTTCTCGGTCAGCTCGATCCGGGTCTGCAGCTCCAGTGCACCCAGACCATGCGCGCGTGCACGCCCTGCCACCGCCTCGATCAGGGCCCGGCCGATGCCGCGCGATTGCTGCGCCGGATCCACAGCGAGCTTCGAGATGTAGAGGTGATCGTCGCCCTGTTTGCAGAAGATGCAGCCCGAGAGCCGATCCCCGGCATGTGCCAGCAGGCAAGTCTCCTCGGTGGATTTCGTGCGCAGGTCCGCAGCGTCCATCCGATGCAGCGACGAGGGCGGATCGATCCGTCCGTCCATCCCCTCAAACGCCCGCTGCAGGAGCCCCAGCACCTCCGTCCAGTCGGTCGTGCTGCCAGCCTCGGCGATCTTGGGCCTGTCGGGCCAGGGCTCGATGGTGATCTCGGGCCAGAGCGACTTGCAGCGCAGCGCCTTCGCCTCGTACGTTGCTTTGTTGGGGTGGGCAGGATTTGGCACCATCCTGAGCCCGAAGATCGCCTCGAGCCCGAAAGGCGCGCAGACATCCAGCTGGCCATCCGGTTCGAGGCGCAGACCGACCGCATGGGTGATTGCCGCGAAGTTGGCGATCGCGTGATCGGTCGAACGAAACGGTGCGATGGGATATCCGAAATGGCGCTCGAACCAGAGGTGCACCCGCGCCTGGTTGCGCACCTCGAACGGCGGTGTGGCGGGACACGTGGCTGCGGTGCGGCGAATTTCCCTGTCCTCCGCCTCCCAGGAAGTGTCTCGATCGAAGTAGAACAGATCGACGTCCTTGATCCCGTATCCGGCAGGGCGCAAGGTGAGCGCGTTCCAGACAGAGTTGTAGATCGCGCCCGAGACGATACGCCAGTCGGGCAGGGCGAGGGCGCGCGCGCATGTCAGCATGCGCCAGAGCACGGGATCCCTGCGCGCGATCGTGCGGAGCCGCGCCTCGAGCGTCATCGGATCGCTCTGCGGAAGCTGACGATCTCCCCGTCGCCGGGGAGCTCTTCGAAGCCGGCACGGCGGAAGAAGGCACGGAGATCGGTCAGCGCGCGGCCGGTGTCGAGGGTTGCCGCCGCGAAACCCGCGTCACGCGCCTCGGTGATCGCGCATGTCATCAGCCGCTGTGCGAGGCCCTGACCGCGCTGCCCAGCGTCAACGGCCAGCCAGCCCAGATACAAGGCACCGGGAAAGTCGCGTGACGGCCGTGTGAACAGGCACGCCACCGGTCGCGCGTGATCCTCGATCAGATAGGCGGTGCCGGTCTCCGCGGCCCGGGCCAACTGGGCCGGTGTGACGGACATCGCCTGTGCGGGATGCCCGAGCACGGCTTCCATGTAGGCGAACGCGTCGTGGATCAGCGCCGCGACCTCGACCCAGCGGGGGTATGAGGGCGGCGCTCGGAACGGCGTCACAGCAAGCTCTCCAGCCGGGCCATTGCGGAATTCGCGCGCGGTTGCCACATGCCGCGCTCGATGGCTTCGTGCAGGCGCTCGGCGATCTCGCGCAGGGCTGCGGGGTTCGCATCGGCGATGAACATGCGCACCTCGTCATCCTCCAGAACAGCCGCATGCACCAGATCAAAGTGGTGGCTGCGCACGGCCCCGGTGGTTGCCGCAAAGGCAAACAGGTAGTCCACCGTCGCGGCGATTTCGAATGCCCCCTTGTAGCCATGCCGCTGGACACCGGCGAGCCATTTCGGGTTGACCACGCGTGACCGGACGACCCGGCCGATCTCGTCGTCGAGGGCCCGTATCACCGGACGCTCGGGACGTGAGTGGTCGTTGTGGTAGATTGCTGGTGGCGCACCGCGCAGGGCCTCGACCGCCGCTGCGGCACCGCCTTCGAACTGGTAGTAGTCGTCCGAGTCGAGCAGGTCGTGTTCGCGATTGTCCTGGTTCTGCACGACGGCGTCGGTCTGGCCGAGCCGGGTCTCGAGCAGGTCGCGCGCGCGGGCACCCTCGGCGCCCTGGCCGTAGGCGTAGCCGCCCCACTCCAGGTAGCTCTCCGCCAGATCGGCGCGCCGGTCCCAGAGCCTTTCGTCGATCATCGCCTGCAGCCCCGCGCCGTACGCACCGGGCTTCGACCCGAAGACCCGGAAGCCCGCCCGCTCGCTCCTGCCCTCCGCCTGCCACCGGTGGGCAGCGGGGTTCTGCCCGTCCGGCTCGTCCAGCGCCATGACCGCGCGGGCGGCCGAGTCGAAGAGGTTGATCTGGGCGGGAAACGCATCGCGGAAGAACCCCGAGACCCGCAGCGTCACATCGACCCGCGGACGCGCCAGCGCCTCGGCGGGGATGATCTCGAAGCCGGTCACCCGGCGGCTGGCCTTGTCCCAGACCGGACGCGTGCCGATCAGTGCCATCGCCTGGGCGATGTCGTCGCCTCCGGTGCGCATGTTCGATGTGCCCCATGCGGTCACCAGCATCGCGCGCGGCCAGTCGCCATGGGTCTGCAGGTGGTGCTCGATCAGCAGTTCGGCCGAGCGCCAGCCCAGCGTCCAGGCCGCGGGGGTCGGGACCGCGCGGCTGTCCACCGAAAAGAAGTTCCGACCCGTCGGCAGCACATCGGGACGCCCGCGTGTCGGTGCCCCCGACGGACCCGGCTCGATGAAGCGGCCGTCCAGTCCGGCGAGCAGCGCCTCCGCCTCCGCCGCACCGCAGGCGCGCAGGGCCGGCAGGATCTCGGCGTGGACCGACTCGAGCACCTCGGCGGTCTGTCGAAAATGCTTCGGGGTCTCGGGCCATTGCAGCGCGAGCTGTGCGAGCTTCTCCAGCCGCTCGACCGTATCTCCCGCGGTGCGCCAGGGTTCGCTCACGCTGCCGGCGGCCCACAGGAACTTGTGACGCGGCCCGTCCCAGGGCGAACCCATCTCGCAGTCGAGCGGGTCGAACTGTGCCGGGTCGATGCCGCAATCCTGTGCCAGCGCCCGGATCAGAGAGGCGTTGCCGCCTGCGCCGTCACCGCGCGGCACACGGGCCAGAGCGATGGCCAGATCGCGTTCCTGAACGCCCTCGGGGCTTGCGCTGAAGATGTGCAGGCCATCGCGGATCTGGCTCTCCTTCAGCTCGCAAAGATAAGTGTCGATGCGTTCGAGCGCCGCCATCTCGTCCATCCCGGGCGTGATGCCCGCATCCACGTCCAGCGCCTCGGCGCTCATCAGCGTGCGGATCTCGCGACGCAGCAGATCGAGCCTGCGCGGGTCGGTCCCGGCCGCTTCGTAGTACTCGTCGACCAGTGCTTCGAGATCCTTCAGGGGGCCGTAGGTCTCGGCCCGCGTGAGAGGCGGGGTCAGATGATCGACGATCGCCGCCGCACTGCGCCGCTTGGCCTGCGTGCCCTCGCCCGGATCATTCACGATGAAGGGATAGAGATGCGGCAACGGCCCGAGGGCCGCCTCGGGAAAGCACGTCTCCGACAACGCCACCGCCTTGCCGGGCAGCCATTCGAGATTGCCATGCTTGCCGAAGTGGATGACCGCGTGGGCACCGAAGTGACGTCGGATCCAGGCGTAGAAGGCGAGATAGTTGTGCGGCGGGACGAGATCGGGACTGTGATAGGTCTCGACCGGCGCGATGTTGTAGCCCCGCGCAGGCTGAATGCCGACGACGACAGTGCCGAAGGTCAGAACCGACAGAGCAAACCCGTCGCGATCGACAAACGGGTCATCCTCGGGCGCGCCCCAGCGCTCTTCGATCTTGAGCCGGACATCCCAGTGCAGATCGCGGTAGAAGGCCTTGTAGTCGTCCAGCGTCAGGCGCACGCCGCCGTCGCGCTCGGCCCTGTCCGTCAGCCAGTTGGTGGGACCTGACTGCAACCGCGCCATCAGCGCCGGAGCGTCGGGGGGCAGGTCGGCGACGCCATAGCCCGCGTCCGCCATCCGGTGCAGCATCGCCATGACGCTCGCCGGCGTGTCGAGACCCACGCCATTCGCCAGCCGGCCGTCACGGTTCGGGTAGTTGGCGAGCACGATCGCGACGTGCCGGTCCGCTGCCGGTGTGCGTGCGAGACGGGCCCAGGCTGCCGCCAACTGTGCACAGAAGGCAACACGCGTGCCCTCGGCGCGGTAGGTCGCGATCCGGCATTCGGTGGCGTCGTCTGTGTAGGCCTCGCCCTTGAAGCTGATGGCCCGGGTCAGGATGCGACCGTCGACCTCGGGGAGCGCCACGTTCATCGCAATGTCGCGGGCGCTGAGGCCAGCCGTTCCCGCGCGCCAATCCTCTTCTGTGCCGCCTGCCAGAACGATCTGCAGGACCGGTGCGCCCGGCCGGTCGAGCACTGTTGCACCGCCACCCTGCTGTGGCGACGAGACGGCGAACGCGGTCGCGTTCAACACCACTGCGGGCGGGGCTTCCTCCATCAGCCGCGCGAGGGTCGCGGCCGACACCGGGTCCTTGAGCGAGGCCACGAAGACCGGGAGCGGGTTCAACCCCTCGCCGATCAGGGCGCGGATGAGCCGGTTGATCGGGTGCAGTCCGGCGCCCTGCACCAGTGCCCTGTAGAATACCACCACGGCGATTGGGGCATCAGGATCGCGCCAGCCCGCCCGGACCGTCTCGAGATCCGCCACGCCGCTGCCCGGCCAATAGACGCCGGCACGCAGCAAGGGTCGGGCAGGTGGCAGCGGCGCGCGGTCGCCGGAGCGCAGCATCACGCGACACAGGCGCAGGAAGTTGCCGACGTTCTCGGCGCCGCCCTCGATGAGATACCCCCAGAGCGCCCGCCAATCCGCCTCGTCGATGGTCGAGGCGCGCAGCAGAGCTTCGTCCGGCTTGTCATCGCCCGGGAGCGCCGCGAACGCCACGCCCGACTCGCGCAGCCGGGCCGAAAACTGCTCTAGGCCGTAGGTCCAGTATCCCTCGCCCCCCAGCACGCGCGCCACGACCAGGCGGGCGCGGGTTGCGGTCTCATCCAGATAGCGGTCCACCGACATCGGGTGCTGGAGGTGCATGAGCGATGCGAGCCGCATGTCCGGGGGTTCGGACAGGCTCGCGCGGGCCTCGGACAATGCCGCCAGCTCGGTGTCTGCGGCCGAGATCACGATCAGGGGCGCGGGTGTCTGGCCGAGATCGACCGGCTCAGTTCCGTCCGACACCTGTCCGGGCTGCGCAAGCAGAAGATGCATCAGACGCACCGTCCTGCCCGGTGGGGGAGGCTGTGGGCGCGCGCATCGGTTGCCCTGACGATACCCCCGCCTGCGGCTTTGCCTGATGCGAAGCGCCGTGCGCGATCTCGATCCGTCAGCCGAGCGGGCGGGTTAGCCTGTGATCGCATCTTTGATCGCCGTCTGATCGAGCCCTTCAAGTCCGATCACGACCAGGCGTGTCCGGCGTGGATCGGTGCCGAACGGCTTGTCGAAATAGGTGTCGATTCTGGGTCCAACCGCCTGCACGACCAGGCGCATCGGCTTGCCCTGCACCGCGACGAACCCCTTGAGGCGGAGAATGCCATGGGCGGCGATGGCCTGCCGCAGACGGTCGGTGAATGCAGCCGGATCACCGATCTCGTCCATCGAAATCACGAAGCTCTCGAACGCGTCATGATCATGGTCGTGGTCGTGGTCGTGCTCATGGTCGTCGTGTTCGTCGTGATGGTGATGGTGCCGCTCGGAGCGCACGTCGAGATCGCCCTCTGCCCCGATGCCGAGGCCCAGAAGAATGTCCGGCGAGAGACCGTCGGCGCTCGACGACACCATGCGCACACCGGGCCTTATCCCGGTGCCCAGCCGCCCGACCAGATCGTCGAGTGTGGTTGGCTCCATCGTGTCCGTCTTCGACACCACCACCATGTCGGCGCAAGTGAGCTGGTCTTCGAAAAGCTCCGACAACGGCGTCTCGTGGTCCAACGTGTCGTCTGCCGCGCGCTGATCGGCGATGGCCGTCTCGTCATGGGCAAACTGCCCGGCGGCGCAGGCGGGGCCATCCACCACGGTCACGACGCCGTCGACCGTGATGCGCGTGCGGATCTCGGGCCAGTTGAACGCGCGCACGAGCGGCTGCGGCAACGCCAGCCCCGAGGTTTCGATGACGATGTGATCCGGCGGGGTGTCCCGCGCGAGCAGCTTCTGTATCGTCGGCACGAAGTCCTCGGCCACCGTGCAGCAGATGCAGCCGTTCGAAAGCTCGACAATGTCGTCTTCCGCACAGGCGACATCGCCACACCCGCGCAGCACGCCGCCGTCGACACCGACGTCGCCGAATTCATTGATCACAAGTGCGATGCGCCGCCCGTTTGCACGGGCAAGCAGGTTGCGGATCAGAGTGGTCTTGCCCGCTCCGAGAAAGCCCGTGATCACCGTCGCCGGGACTTTCTGAGCGCTTGCTGCCGGGAACATGGCGGCCTCCTTGGGAAGATGCGCGTGCGCACACGCCAATCGCCCTGCCGGCATTGCTGCTGGCAGGGCCGATAGGTGGGGGGCAGCTCAGCTTATGCCGAAGGCCGCGAAGGCTGCGCCTTCCACAGACTCGAGGACCAGAAAGCAGCCGATACCGGCCACCATCGCGCCTGCGAGCCTGGGGCGCAGAGCTCCGGCGTCCGTGATCTGCCACAGACGTGTGGCCAGTGCGCCGGCGGCGATCGCCACCAGCCACTGCACCGCGGTCAGACCGATCATGTAGCCGGCAAACACGATGCCGCTGAAGCTCTCCTGTGCGGCAATGCTCTCGCCGAAGGCCCAGCCGTGGAAGAGACCCGTTCCCGCGAACAGAGCCATGGCCGCGCCAAAGCCAAGCGCACGCCCGGACAGCACGATGGCCCCGAGCACGAGCAGCGACAGCGCGATCATTGGTTCGACCATGGGCAGCGCCATGCCGCTTGCACAGAGGACGACCCCGGCAGCCATGCCGCCCAGGAAGCCCAGAGGGGCGGTCAGTGCGCGGCCGGTGAAGACGGCAGCGATGCCGACCGCGATCACGAAGAACAGATGGTCGAAGCCCAGGATCGGGTGCCCGATGCCGGATAGCAGCCCGTGCTGAAACGTCTCCATCGGGGCACCGGCCAGCGGATGGTGCGCCATTGCCGGTCCGGCGGCCAGCAGGGCTGCGGCACCGATGAGACGGCCGAAGGTCTTGGTCATGTCATGCTCCTCTCCCGTCCCTCCGACGGGTCTGGTTATCGCCGTGCATGGCAGGTCTCCTGGCTGGCAGCGGAACCCTAGGGTCCAAGCGTTCCCGCCTTCCCGGCCGTGAAGGCCAGTGGCTGTTGGGAGCGCGCACCGCATACAGTCGCGGGGGCGGCTGCGGCCTTGCGCCCCCGGTTTGGGTTGGCGCGCACCGCATTCCCTCTTCGCCCGCGTCCGGCTTGGCGTGCCGGCAGATCGCGGGACCATGCCCACCGAGCCTTGAGACAACTGCACGGGCCTGTCAAGCGTCCTGCGAGGGAGATGCCCCCCACCGATGCGCGGCTAGCGGGTTGCGACGTTCGAGGCCACCCATGCGACAGCCTCGTCAACACGCTCGACCACGGGGCCGGCAGCCGTGTCCGGGCGTTCGACCATCACCACGCTGATTCCGAGAGCGCGCGCCGCGTCGAGCTTGGCGCGCGCGCCGCCGCCCGCGTTCTTGCTCACCAGATGGGTGATGCCGAGCAGCGCGAAGAGGGCCTTCTCGGCCTCGACGGAGAAAGGCGGCCTGCCGCGGACCTGTTCGATGTGAGAGGGGAGCCCGGCTGCGGGCTCGATTGATCGCAGCGCGAACCAGACATCCGCGCGCGCGGCAAAGGGTGCGATCTCCTTTCTCCCCGTTGTCAGAAACACCCGCGCACGCGCCGGCAGCGCCGCCGCCGCCCCGGGGATGTCATGCGCGCGTGTCCATCCCGGTTCCTCCGGCCAGGGCGGGCGCTGAATGCGAAGCCGGGGCACGCCTGTCGCCGCTGAAGCGCCGGCCGCGTTGGCCTGCATCTGAGTGGCGTAGGGATGTGTCGCATCGATCAGCAGGTCGATGCGGTGCGCTGTCAGCCAGTCCGCCAGCCCGGCGCGGCCTCCGAAACCGCCCGTGCGAACGCGACAAGGCAGGGTCGCGGGCGCCGTCGTCGCACCGGCCAGGGACGCTGTGACCTCGAGACCGGGCATCTCTGCCAGATGACCGGCCAGGCTGCGCGCCTCGCCGGTGCCGGCCAGCAGCAGGATCCGCGTCACGGTCCCGCCCGCGCGATGATCGTGCCCTGGCGGTCGATGAGGATCACATCGATCTGCAGATCCTCGGCGCCGTCCAGCAGCGCGGTCGCCCTGGATTGTGCCGCCCGGGCGACTTTCTCGGCGAGGGCGGGCCCGGCCAGCTCATACGCTCCCAGGGCTGTGTTGGCATCCGCCACCCTGTCGTCGCCCGCCCATTCTGCGAGCTGCGCAAAGTCGACCTGTGAGCGCCCGGAGTGCAGGTCCATCGCCCCCTGCGCCAGTTTCGTCAGCTTGCCGATGCCGCCACCGATGGTCAGCCGGGGCACCGGATGGCGGCGCAGATACTTGAGCATGCCGCCGACGAAGTCCCCCATGTCCAGCATCGCGTGGTCCGGCAGGCCGTAGTGCGCCTGCACCGTTCGCTCCGATGTCGCACCGGTGCATCCCGCGACGTGCGCCAGTCCGCTGGCGCGCGCCACATCGATCCCGCGATGGATCGAGGCGATCCAGGCGGCGCAGGAGAACGGCCGCACGATCCCCGTCGTGCCGAGGATCGAGATTCCGCCCTCGATCCCGAGCCGCGGATTCCAGGTCTGCCGCGCCAACGCCGCACCGCCGGGGACCGAGACCGTGGCGGTGAAATCGGCCGGCACCCCATGGAGACGGGCCACATCCTCAAGGGTCTCGGCGATCATCTGCCGGGGCACCGGGTTGATGGCAGGCTCGCCCGGCGGGATCGGCAGGCCGGGCTTGGTCACGGTGCCAACGCCGTCCCCGGCCCGGAACGCGATGCCGGCTCCGACGCCCGCGTGCGCGATGCGTGTCCTGATCTCGGCCAGATGGGTCACGTCCGGATCATCGCCTGCATCCTTGATGACGGCCGCTTCGACCCAGCCCGGGCCCCGCTCGAACCCTTCGATCTCGAAGCTCGGCGTTTCTCCGCGCGGCAGCCGGATCGTCACGTGCGCCGGCACGGTGCCGCCGATCAGCCCCTCGGCCGCGGCCCGGGCCGCAGCGGTTGCGCAGGCACCGGTCGTCCAGCCGGTTCTGAGCTTGCTCGGTCGCGCTTTGTCAGGGTCATCTGCCATCGCGGCACGATAGGCTGCCCTCCGAGGCGCGAAAAGGGCGATTTCTGTCGCCAGCGGGCTGACGGACGTTCCCGGAAGACCTATATCTGGTCGCCTTGGTAAATGGCGGAACGCCCGTGGACGATGATCTGAAAACCCGGCCGATCGACGGACTGCCCGGAGAATGGCCGGAGCTGGCCCCCGGATGGGTCTGGCTGGTCGGTGCCGGTCCCGGCGATCCGGGCCTCATGTCTCTGCACGGGCTGAGCGCTCTGCGCCAGGCGGACGTCATCGTCTATGACGCGCTGGTGGACAATCGCATTCTGGATTGGGCGACGCCGGGCACCGAGATTGAATTCGCGGGCAAGCGGGGCGGCAAGCCGTCGCCGCGACAGCGCGACATCTCGCTGAGGCTGATCGAGCTTTCCCGCGCCGGACGACGTGTGCTGCGGCTCAAGGGCGGCGATCCGTTCGTCTTCGGGCGCGGCGGAGAGGAAGCGCAAAGCCTGGTTGCCGCCGGCGTGCCGATCCGCATTGTCCCGGGCATCTCCGCGGGCGTCGGCGGCCTGGCGTATGCCGGCATTCCGCTGACCCACCGGGACATCAATCAGGCAGTGACGTTCCTGACCGGTCACGACCAGTCAGGGCAGGCGCCGGGTGCGGTCGACTGGGCGGCGCTGGCCCGGTCTTCTCCTGTGATCGTCTGCTACATGGCGCTGCGCACCTTGCCGACGATTTCCGCGGCTCTGATCGCGGGCGGTCGGGATCCGGCCGAGCCCGTGGCGGTTGTCGCAAATGCCTCCCTGCCCGACATGCAGGTTGTCGAGACCACGCTGCAGTCCGCGGCAGCGGATGCACAGGCGGCGGGCATCAAGCCGCCCGCCCTGATCGTGATCGGTGACGTCGTGCGGATGCGCCAGGTGCTGGACTGGGCCGGACAGATGGCGGGCCAGCCGCCGCGCGACCTCGATCCGCTCGGGCGGGGCGATGTTGCGGCAGCCGGGTGATCCGGCGCCGGGGGCGGCAGCTCATCATCGTCGGGTGAGCCCAGCGTGATCCGCGTCTGCAACAGCGCCGGGCGGGCTTTCGGGTGAAAGGACTGCTGATCAGCGCACCAGCCTCGGGCGCGGGCAAGACCATCGTCACGCTTGGCCTGCTGCGTGCGATCGCCGATCGAAACGTCGATGTAGTCTCGGCCAAATCCGGACCCGACTACATCGATCCCGGTTTTCACCGCGCGGCCACGCGGCGTTCCTGCCTGACACTGGACCCTTGGGCGCTGGCGCCGGAGGGCCTTCGGGCGCGGGCGGGGATGCTCGACGGGCATGTGCTCGTGGTCGAGGGCGCCATGGGGCTTTTCGACGGTGCCGATGTGCCAGCGGCATCGGTTGGCGCGCACTCCGCATCCAGCATCGCCGCGGCGCTCGAGATACCGGTCGTGTTGGTGATCGACATCCGCCGCATGGGCCAGGGGGCCGCCGCCATTGCGGCCGGTCTCGCGCGCTTCCGGGACGACGTCACCGTCGCCGGCGTCATCCTCAATCGTGCAGGCTCCGAACGCCATGGAGAGATGGTGGCGCGCGCTGTCTCCGAGATCGTGCCGGTGCTCGGGTGCCTGCCACAATGCGCGGACCTGCAGACGCCCTCGCGCCATCTCGGGCTGGTGCAGGCCGAGGAGACCCCCGACATCGAGCGTTTTGTCGACGGCGCAGCGCAGTTGATCGAGGCGCATTGCGACGTGCCGCGCATCCTTGGTCTTGCCGGGAGCGTCCGCTCGGGCGGCGCGCCGAACCGGCTCAGGCCGCTCGGTCAGCGGATCGCGGTCGCCTCCGACCGGGCCTTCGGGTTCTCCTACGGGCACATGCTCGAGGACTGGCGCGCCGCGGGTGCCGAGATCTGCCCGTTCTCACCGCTTGACGACGAGCCGCCCGACGCAGCGGCCGATGCCATCTTCCTGCCGGGCGGATATCCCGAACTCCACGCAGGCCGCATCGCCAGCGCCGATGCGTTCCGCGCCGGTATGGCGGCAGCCGCACAGCGCGGCGCGCTGATCTACGGCGAGTGCGGCGGCTACATGGTGCTGGGCGAGGGCCTCCTCGACGCGGACGCCACCCGCCACCGGATGCTCGGGCTGCTCAGGCTCGAGACCAGCTTCGCCACACCCGAACGCCACCTTGGCTACCGCCGCCTGATGCCGCAGACGGGCGCACCCTGGAGCCACCCGCTCTCGGCACACGAGTTCCACTACGCCCGCACCACCCGCGCCGAGGGCCCGCCCCTCTGGCAGATGACCGACGCCGCCGGACGCCCCCTCGGACCCACCGGCCTGCGCGCGAACCGCACCATGGGCTCATTCGCCCACATCATCGAACCGGCCTAGAAGAACAACCGCAGCAGGACCTGGTATAGCCCTGTCGCCGCATTGATCGCGCCATGGAGCTTGGTCATCTGATCGGCGCCCGAGACCACCCGCTGCACCATTGCACCCAGCTTCGGGACGCGGAACAGCACCCAGCCGACCGCATAGACCCGCTCTTTCGCGGTCTCGTCCGTGATCTCGGTGCCCGGTTCGCTGCTGTCGAGTTCCTCCAACCCGGGCTCGATCAGCTCGCGAACCTCCTGGGCGGAGGCCTCGAGCACCGCTTGCCCAGCGGAAAGCACAGCGTCCCTGTCCTCCTGGGCAGGCACACGCATGCCTTCCTCTTTCAGCGCCGCGATCTCTTCTGCGATCGCCGGCACGGCGCTGGGGATGGCGATTGTCGCCTCGCTCAGGTCCTGAAACAGGGTCTGAGCCTTGAAATCATCGCGCAGATAGGCGTCCTTCTCGATGAGAACAGCCACCTCACGCCCGGCTTGCCGAACACGCGTATGCACGATGATCGGCTGATCCCGCCGGTGGCGCAGCGCATGAGAAAGCATCTCAATGGGACCGCGCAGATCGACATAGAAGTTCGAGAGCGTCTCTTCCGGGAACTGTTCAAGCGTATCCGAAAGCTGATCGCAGATCCGCTGATAGCGCTCGGCATTGCTGAGCTCCTGCGGCGCGAGGGCGATCTCGCCATCTTCGACAGTCAGGATCTCGCGCGCCGGGAACTTTCGGCCCAGATGTTCCTCGATCAGACCGGCGATGATGGCGTTGACGTGGGCGGGGCCTTTCTCCCAGTCCTCTTCGGTTGGGGTCAGGACACGGGCGGCCTCGAGCTCCGGGTTGACCGGATCGCCGCGCAGGCGGGCGTCGTACCAGCCGGTCCAGACCTCCCAGCCCTCATCGGCGGCGAGCAGATCGTTCAGGCTCTCCCAGCGTTCAGTGACCCCATGGGCCGAGTGGCCCTGCCAGAGCCTGTCACCCGCCATGGCCGCGGCGTTCGCCTCCGGGCTCATGCCCGCCCGCACCTGATCCTCCAGCGCCTTGATGTCCACATTCAGCGCCGCCCAGAACGCGCCTTCTGAATCGGCGTTGCGGGCGGCGGCGCGGCGGCGGCGTTGGGGCGGCGGCGCGGGCGGCGGCGGTGGCGGCGGCGTGGCGGCGCGTTGGCGGCGGCGGCAGCGGCGGGCGGCGGCGTTGGCGAAGGCGGCGCGGGCGGCGGCGGCGGCGGCGGCGTGGCGGCGGCGTTGGCGGCGGCGTGGGCGTTGGCGGCGGCGGCGGCGGCGGCGGGCGGGCGGCGGCGGCGTCGGCGGCGTCCCTTATCTCTGCGCCCTTTGCTGGACATGTGGCGGCAGCAAAGGGCGCAGCCATGGCACGGCAGCATGGCAGGAGAAGGGCGGCGCGAAAGTCCGCCGGGTCGTCGAATGCCGCCCGCGCGTCGCCCAGCATCGGCAGGACGCGCAAGGCGCAGCGGGCGGCGAGCACCACGGCAAACTCGCGGGGCTGATCTTTCAGCCAGGCTTCAAATGACTCGCTATCTGAAATCTCGGGCATGATCGCCATCACCGCATGGCGGGGTGCCTCGGGTCAAGGTTGCAGCGGCTGCGACCGCCCGGGCGGGCGGGCGCAGCCCGGCTGACGCCGGGCGAAGGATCCGCGTGGTACCCGACCGAAAAGGTTTGAATATGGCCTGTGCATGCCTTCTGCACGGGCTGTGTATCGGGAAAATCTCGCCACCCCAGACGGTTGAGAGGATGTGTTCAGATCCTCAGGCGCGCTTGCGGTCCGGGCGCAGGATGTGGGGGTGCGCGCCGTCATAGAGCGCGCTGTCGCGAAAGCGGGTGGCCTCGAGCGCGCGGCCGACCAGGATCAGCGCGGTGCGGGTGATCTTGGCTGCGCGGGCCTTCTCGCGGATGTCCGAGAGCGTGCCGCGCAGGAACATCTCGTCCGGCCAGCCGACCCGGTAGGCGATGATCGCGGGGCAGTCGGCGCCGTAGAGCGGGATGAGCTGGCGTTCGATCTCGCGCAGGTTGCGCACCGAGAGGTGGATGGCCAGCGTGGCGCCGGTTTTGCCAATGGTGGCAAGGTCTTCGCCCTCGGGCATGGCGCTCGACTTCATCGCGGTGCGGGTCAGGATGACGGTCTGGGCGATCTCGGGCACGGTGAGTTCGAGCCCGAGGGCCGCTGCGGCGGCGGCGTATGCGGGGACGCCCGGCGTGATGTCCCAGGCGATGCCGAGCTCGTCGAGGCGGCGGATTTGCTCGGCGATGGCGCCGTAGAGCGAGGGGTCGCCCGAGTGCACCCGGGCGATGTCCTGGTCCGCGTCCCGGGCGGCTTCGATCTCGGCGATGATCTCGGTCAGCGTGAGGGATGCCGTGTCGATCACGCGCGCGCCTGGGGGGGCTGCGGCGATCACCGCTTCGGGCACCAGCGACCCCGCGTAGAGGCAGACGGGACACTGGCTGATGAGACGTAAACCCTTGACCGTAATGAGATCTGGATCTCCCGGTCCTGCGCCGATGAAGTGGACCCGCATGCCCGTCGCCGCCCTTCGCTGTCGAATTGAGAGGCGTCTAGCGGATGCCGTTCGCCTCTTGCATCTCACGCACGAAGGTGAGGGTGCTGTCAATGTCCTCTTGGTTCATGTCATGGCTGACCGGCATGTCGCCGAAGGGCCAGCGGTAGGCTTCGACACCGCGCATCACCGCCCGGCGGAACGCCGCGTCCGGATGGCTCTCGCGACCATACATCGGGTGCAGAAGGGGCGGTCCGTGATCGCTGCCCTCGCCGTGGCTGCCATGGCACTCGGCGCACTTTTCCGCGAACACCGTCTTTCCGCGGTCACCGGTCACACTGAGCGTGGGCACAAAGAATGAGCGGTCGGCGAGCTCCCGCACATCTTCATCCGGTCCGAGCGCAATGTAGAGGGCCAAAGGGCAAGCAATCACGCCGGCTATGATCAATCCAGTCGTCAGGTTCCCCAAAATCCGGTCTTTCTGGCATAGCCGCGCGGTGTGAACATGCGCGAGCCGGTGCCAAGACCGACGAGCCTAGACTGGCTCGAACCGACGAGAACAAGGGTCATCATATCGATCTCATCCACCGAGACCTCGTTCAGCAGCCGCAACGCGACACGTTCCCCCGTCCTCCCCAAATTCGACGCGATGATGACAGGCGTGTCAACCGGACGGTGTGCAAGAAGCATTTGAATCGCGTTAACAAATAGGTCTTTTCGCCTTTCTGATGCCGGATTGTAGAATGCGATCACGAAATCGCCCTCTGCAGCCGCGCGGATTCGGCGCAGGATGTCTTCGCGAGGCGTCAGCAGATCACTGAGTGAGATGGCGCAGAAATCGTGCCCGATCGGAGCTCCCGCACGTGCCGCGGCCGCCTGGAGCGCGGATATGCCGGGGGCGGTGATCACCTCGACCCTCCGGGCGGCGGCCGAGACCCCGCCCTCTGTGCGGGCCATCAGTTCGTAGACCAGCGCGCCCATGGCGTAGATGCCCGCATCCCCTGAGCAAATCAGAGCGACGTGGCGCCCCTTGCCAGCCTCCTCCAGCGCGTGGCGGCATCGCGCCTCCTCGTCTCCGAGGGAGAAATCGGTGCGGGCCTTTCCTGCGGCCGCCGGGCCGAGCAGGTCGATGTAGAAGCCATATCCGACAAGCTCGTCGGCCTCGGCAATCAACCGTGAGGCTTCGGGTGTGCGCCACTCGGCCTGCCCCGGGCCAATGCCAACCAGACTGACACATCCGCGCACTTGCCCAGGCAGCGAACGCACCGGCTCGGGCGCCATTGCGATCGCCATCGTGGCGTTGGCCGACTTCCGCTTTTCGACGATCAGTTGGCCGAGTTCGCCCGCAGCGGCGAGAGCCGCGCCCTCTGCGACGCCGTGACAACCAACTTCAGCAAAGACGATGTCCGATGGGTTGGCAAGGCGTGGACGCTCGATCTCCAGCCGGTCCGACGAGAAGAATCGCGCTTCCACATCAAGGTGATCCGCCAAGGCCAGGACGGCAGGTTCGTCTGCCTTCAGATCCACAGAGAAGACACCGGCGATGGCCCCGGCGGCGAGGTCTTCCGCCGAGAGTGTTCTGGTGACCAGATCAAGCAGCTCTTGGGGCGGGCAGTTGCGCGCACAACCAACGCCGAGCGCGAGGGTTTGTGGGGTGTAGACCAAACTGCGCGGTCCGGGCGCAACGGGCTTCTGAGTGGCGACCAGACGGATCGGATCGGGCCCGGGCCGCGCGGCAGGTTCTGCCCAGGAAAGCGGTCCTTCGATCTCGATGCCGGCACCTGCAAGCAACGCGGCCATCGTGCCGGCTGCCGCGTCCGGATTGGCCAGTCGCCAGCCCGGTGGCGGATCGTCCAGTGCCAGACCGTGTGCGAGATCGCCCGCGGTGGTGATGGCCGGACGGGCCGCAAGCGCACCCGCCAGCTCCCGCGCGAGGCGGTTGGCGCCATGGTGACCACCCAGTAGCGGCACCACGGCCGATCCGTCCTCGGCCACGGCGATGACCGGCGGCTCGCGCCTCTTGTCCCGCAGAAGGGGCGCGATTGCCCGGATCAGAATGCCCGCCGCGCACACACCGATCACCGGATGCCCGGCGGCGAACAGCGTGCGTACGTGATCGGTCGTCCCGGTGAAAGTCACTTCCGTGTCGACGCGCCCGGAGCGACCGTGAAGGCTGGCACCGATGGCCTCTGCCGCCCGCTTTGCCGTGGCGAGCCCCGAGGCCGAGAGACACACGACTACCGGACAGGGCTGAGCCACGGATCGTCCCCCTTTATGATGAGGATCATGGAGAAGTAGGGTGCTGTCTGCGGCGCGTCGGCCAGAGGACAGGCGAGCGCTCCGGGTAGCGAGGCGTGCGCGACATAACCCGCCCGGGCCGTCAGGCTCATTGTGTCGATCAAAGCCCTGAGGCGGGGCAGGTGCCGGCCGACCTTCATGATCGCGACGGCATCCGATGCCTCGATCCTGTCGCGGAGCGTGCTGTCCGGGAGGGTGCCAGGCAGAACGCAGAGCGTATCGTTGCGGGCGACCAGCGGTCGCCTGAGTGCGGCGGCACATCCTCCGAGCGACGAGACGCCAGGCACGATCTCAGAGGGGTAGTCAGCTGACAGCCGCGCGAACAGGTACATGAAGGATCCGTAGAAAAACGGGTCGCCTTCGCAGAGCACGATGACGTCGTGTTCCGCATCGAGCTGCTTTGCAATGGCTGCGGCCGCATCGGCGTAGACCGCCTGCGCCGGGAAGCGTTCGGCGCGCATCGGGACAATCATCGGGATCTCGCAGGCGTCCTGCGGGATCACACTCGATGCGATCTGACGGGCGAGGCTCGGGCCGTCATCGGGTGCGGGATAGGCGATGACGCGGGCCGCTCCGATCAGGCGTGCGGCTTTGAGCGTCATGAGCTCGGGATCGCCGGGCCCGACCCCGACGCCGATCAGTGTGCCGCTCATCGTTCGAGCGCCCATTGCGTCACAGGCATCGCCGGGCGCCAACCCGTCAGCCCGCCCACCGGTGCAGCGGCGCTGATCTCGAGCCGGGTGAGCTCGCCGCCATGACGCGCGTGCATCTCGGTGAGAACGGCGTCCCGTTCAAGCGTAACCGCGTTTGCCACAAGTCGGCCTCCGGCTGGAAGTGCCGTAAGTGCCCGGTCAACAACCGTTGCCGACAGTCCGCCGCCGATGAAAACGGCATCCGGCTGCGCCAGACCGTCGAGCGCATCGGGTGCTGCCCCGTAGATCAGCTCAAGTTTGGGCACGCCCAGTTCGATCGCGTTCTGACGGGCCATCTCGTGCCGTCTGATGTTGGGATCGATGCCGATGGCCCGCGCGCCGGGGGCTGCGCGCATCCATTCGATGGCCACCGACGCCGCTCCCGAACCGATGTCCCAGAGCAGCGCGTTTCGCGACGGCATCAGGCGCGAGAGGGTCACGGCACGCACCGCCCGCTTGGTGATCAATCCGTCGTGGACAAATGCATCATCCGGCAAACCGGGCAGCCTGGACAGCAAGGGGCACGGGTTACCGGCGCAGGTCACGGCCAGCGTGTTGAACGCGGGCAGGCGCGCTGACGGATCATTGTCAGCCCAATCGGCGGCGATGCCGTCATGCCGGCTTTCGTCGTCTGCGCCTAGATTGCCAAGCACGCTCATTTTGGAAGCGCCGTAGCCGCGCGCCGCCAGAAGCCGGGCGATCTCTCCCGCGGTTTCCGAGCCTGCGGTGAGGATCAGAAGGCAGGCCCCGGGCCAGAAGTAAGGCACCACCTGCGCCGCGGGACGACCATGCGCGGTCAGGGTTTCGACATCCGCCAGCGACCAGCCAAGTCGGCAGGCCGCCCACTGAAACGCGGAAAGCTGTGGATGATAGCGAATGCCTGCCGGATCGATTGCACGGGCGATCCTTGCGCCGACCGAGAACCAGAGCGGGTCGCCGGTCGCCAGAATCACAAGCCTCTGGTTTCGCCGCGCTTCGAGCTGGTCGATCAATGCATCGAACGGATGCGGCCACCTCAGGCGCTCGGCATCAATGCCCGGCGCCAGATGGTGATGACGATCTCCTCCGATGATCACCTCCGCGCGTTCAAGTGCCTCGCGCGCGGCCACGGACAACCCGGCAAGTCCGTCCTCGCCGATGCCCACAATGTCGAGCCAATGGCTCATCGACCGGTGGACCTTTCACTCTGGGCCGTGGCTGCGACAGCATTCACGGCGGCGGCCGTCATAGCGGAGCCGCCGCGCCGACCGCGCAATGTGAGAAACGGTGTGTTTCGCGGGTTGGCCGCGAGTTCGGCCTTCGACTCGGCGGCTCCCACGAAGCCTACCGGGAAGGCGAGGATGGCGGCGGGACGGGGCCAGCCGGCATCGATCAGCTCGAGCAGATGGAACAAAGCCGTCGGCGCATTGCCGATCGCCACGACCGCGCCCGCCAGATGATCGCGCCAAAGCTCGACCGCCGCCGCAGAGCGCGTGTTCGCGATAGAGCAGGCATGCGCTGGTGTGGTCTCGGCGTTGAGCGTGCACACAACGGCATTCTGCGCCGGAAGTCGCGCGCGGATGACGCCGCTTGCCACCATTTCGCAATCACAGAGGATAGGCGCCCCGGCCCGCAAGGCGTCTTCTGCCGAGCGCGCCACATCGTCGGACCAGGCAAGCCTGGCCGTGATCTCGGGCATCCCGCAGGCATGCACCAGGCGCACCGCAACGCCATGGAGGTCCTGCGGCAGATGATCCAACCGGGTCTCGGCGCGGACCGTTGCGAAAGACTGCCGGTAGATTTCGGCCGGATCACGCTCGTATCGCAGTGACGGGTGCGACCTGGCACGAAGGGTATGCTCGTGCCCCGCACCGAGGATCCAGGCCTCTTCGCGGACGATGACATCGCGTGTCGCATCGTCTGCGTCGGCTGGTCCGGTGAACATCCGGGCGAGCTTGCCCTGTGTGTCCAGATCTCGCAGGCGTTCGGCAACAGCCCTGACCTGTCCCGCGTCCTTGACCGTCTCGGCGGGATCGGGCGGGAGCATGGAAGGATATACCTCGGCCAGCACCACGGGCGCATCTGGCGTTGTGAGACCGGTTTCGAACGGCCAGATCTTCAGCGCGCCGGAGAGACGCCCGTCTCGGCGCAGCCGGTTGAGCGCAGGAAGGCCCAGCAAGACCTGGCTGCCGACAGAGCCCGCATAGGCCAGTTGCCAGACCGTCTTGGTGCCCGGCACGGCGGCGTCTGCACAGCGGCGCTCGGATGGATGATCGGTGCCTCGACGCACCTTGGCGCGGGTGGGCACGTCGGGAAAAGCCCAGCGTTCCGGTCGACCCCAGAACGGTCCGATGCCATCGAATTTGCGGTTAATGTGTGTCGCAATGGCGAAGCGGTTGTTTGCGTTGTCGGGCGCGTCTTCGACATTGTTGCTGAGCCAGTCCCAAAGTTCGAGTGCATCGGCCTCGCCACAGATGCGCTTGGCCGCCCCGCTCGGATAGCCGAACGGGAAGTCGAACCCGGCGAGGACACGCCGTCCGGCACCGTGCTCGCCCGCGAGGATGTCGCCAAGGCGCGTTACCGCCTCCGCCCGTGTCGGGGGATTTTCCAGCGTCACATTCAAGCCGTTCGCAACCGCGATCCATATGGAATCGCGCCCGGTCACCGGCTTAGACGCCGCCGACCAGTCCACCGTCACGTAGGTGTCGAAGAGCTGTTCGCTCACCCGTCGGCCTTCATGTGTTTGCGAACACTCTCTGGCCCCAGCGGGTGGTCGGCGTGCGGGTAGGTCGGATGGTGGTGATGATCATGCGCGTGATCATGATGAGCGTGGTGGTGGTGCTCTCTGTCCAGACGGCATGCCCCGGTGCAGAAATCCTCACACAGCGTGCAGTCCAAGACGTTCGAGCCTGGTGCCGATGCACCTTGACCCTCGACGTGATGGTGGTGGCTTTCCTGCGGGCTGCCGACTTCCGCCTCAAAGCCGAGCACCTGCGCACGGTACTTGCACATCGCGCAATTCATCAGATTGCTGCCCTCGAGTATTTCGGTCACCCGCTCGGCGAATGTCTCGATGACCTTCGGGTGGTCGTTGAGATAGCCCGCCTTCAGGAACTCGATCTCGGGATGTGCTTTCGCTACCATGTCGGTGAAGCCGTAGATCCGGTCGATCAGGATGCCGGTGAACAGAAAATACGGGAACACGACGATCCGCTTGAACCCCAGCCGCGCGGCTTTCTCGAGGCAGGGCTCGACAAGCGGGAAAGTCACCCCTGAGTACCCCGTTTCGGCCCAGCCGAACCCGAACCCCTCCCACAGCAGCCGGGTGATCTTGGCCACGTTGGCGTTTGCATCCGGATCGGAGGCGCCGCGCCCGATCACCACCAGGCAGGTCTCCTCGAGTGGAACCGGGTCCTCCGCGCCATCCAGCGCGGCCTGCACCCGGTCGGCCGCAGCGGCCAGCATCTTGGGATCGACCCCGAGTTCGCGACCATACTGGACGGTGAGGCCGTGCTGGGAAGCGTAGGTGTTGAGCACGGTCGGAATGTCATTCTTCGCATGCATCGCGGCAAACAGCATCCCAGGCACCGCGAGGATGTGGTCGCACCCTTGCGCCCGGAGCGCATCGAGCCCGTCGCGGATCACTGGATTGGCGAACTCGAGATACCCATAGTCCACCGGCCACTCAGGAAAGTGCGCACGCAGCCCTTCGGCCACCTGCGCGAACTCGTCCACGGCGGCCTGGCTGCGGGAGCCATGCCCGCAGACCATCACGCCAATTCGGGTCATCTGCCGTGCCTGGCGAGGGCAGCAGCGCCAATTCCCACCAGGATCATCAGCGCGACGATGCCGATCTCGTGACTGAAATCGCCGTGACCGGGATGAGCAAAGGCGGGGGTGGCGGCCAGAGTGGCAAGTGCAAGGATGATGCGCATGGTCTTCTCCCAAGGGCATGCGCGCATGGGACAATCCCATCGAACAGGCCCGCACGTCGGCCCCTCTTCAGGTCGGCCTCGGTCCGGCTCCGCTCGGCTTCCGAAGAAGCGCGCTGTTCATTGCACCATGCATACGCCCGCGCTATGTGGGCTTCAAATCAAAAAGCGCCCGAGCACGTGCTGGCCGCGACATTCAGTGACGGACTTCCCCGCATGGCAGAGACACCGACCATCATATTCGTCTGCGACACCTGCCGGTTCTCCGAGGCGGAAAAGGCTGACGCCGAGGGACGCACGGGTGGTGAGCTGCTCGCCGTGCGCATCGAACGACTGGCAGCGCAAGACCCCGCGCTCGAGGTGCGCCGCCAATCCTGTCTGATGGGGTGCGAGCGACATTGCAACACCGCCATAACCGCGTCCGGCAAGCTCAGCTATGTGCTCGGCCGGTTCGAGCCGACCGAGCAGTCAGCCGAAGCGGTTGTGGACTACGCTCGGCTGCATGCGGTCTCCGAAACCGGCCAGGTTCCGTTCAAGCAGTGGCCGCAAGGCGTGAAGGGCCATTTCATCGCGCGCCTGCCCGCAATTGGTCGGCAGGAATGCTGAGCGGTCTGGGGATCGCCCGGGCCGAGCAGGCACGCGCGGCCCGCGTACAGATCGCGATCGATCAGAAGACCAAGCCGCCGGGATCGCTCGGCCGGATCGAGGCGCTCGCCTTGCAGATGGCACTCGCGCAGGGCACCGACCTGCCCGAGGCGGACCCCGCCAGGTTGCTCCTGTTTGCCGGAGATCACGGGATCGTTGCGGAGGGTGTGTCCGCCTGGCCGAGTGATGTGACGGCGCAGATGGTGCTCAACTTTCTTGCCGGAGGGGCCGCAGCGAATGTCTTCGCACGCTCGGTGGGGGCGGAGATCACAGTGGTCGACGCAGGCGTTGCCGCCGACTTGCCGGCAAGCGCCGAGCTGAGACGTGCCGGTGTACGAAGCGGCACCCGGAACGCCGCGGTCGAAGATGCGCTCACGCCCGAAGAAGTGACCGCGGCCCTCGATTTCGGCGCGGCCTTGGCCATCGAGGCGGTGGCAGCAGGCTCCCGGGTGATTGCGCTCGGTGAGATGGGGATCGGCAACACGGCAAGTGCCAGTTTGTTGGCGCATGCCGTTGACGGGCTCGACTTGGAGGCGCTGACCGGGCCCGGTGCCGGTCTCGATGAGGACGGCGTTACGCACAAGCGTGCGGTTCTGGCACGCGCCGCAGCACGGCATACCGGCCCGCTTGCGCCGGAAGACGCCCTTGCGGCGTATGGCGGGCTCGAGATTGCTGCGATGTCAGGTGCACTGATTGGTGCGGCATCCCGTGGTGCAGTGGTGCTGGTGGACGGCTTCATTGCGTCTGCCGCGGCCATGATGGCTCTGCGCGCGCGGCCCGAGGCCGCCTTGGCGACCGTGTTCTCCCATGCCTCGGCCGAGCCCGGCCACCGTCTGATCGTCGAGGCTCTCGACGTGAAGCCGCTCCTGCATCTCGACTTGCGTCTTGGCGAGGGCACGGGCGCGCTTCTCGCGGTGCCGATGCTGCGTGCGGCATGTGCTATGTTGCGCGATATGGCGACGTTCCAGAGCGCCGGTGTCTCAGACAAGGACCGACTGATGTGCTGACGCGCGAGATCGGGAAGTTCCTCGTGGGGATCATGTTCTTGACCAGACTGCCGGTCCCGGCAGGCCTCGCACATGGTGACGGGGCATTGGCGCGCGCTGCCCGTTACTTTCCGCTTATCGGTGCGCTGGTCGGCGGATTTGTCGCCCTCATCTTCTTTTTGTCCGCGCAAGTTCTGGCACCGCCGATTGCAGCGGGCGTCGCGCTCGCAGGCGGGCTGCTGCTGACAGGCGCTCTGCACGAAGATGGCTTGGCGGATACGCTCGACGGTCTCGGCGGCGGGCGGACGCGCGAGATGGCGCTCGAGATCATGCGGGACAGCCGGATCGGGACCTACGGGGCGGTGGCCATCCTGCTGTCGATCGGGCTCCGCTGGGCCGCTCTGGCTCAGCTCACGCCCGCCGAGGGGGTGTTTGCGCTGATCATCTGCCATTCGGTCAGCCGTGGCATGATACCGCCAGTCCTGGTCTCGTCCTACTACGCACGCAGCTACGGCATGGCCTCGTCTGTGGCCAAAGGGGTCTCCGGCACCGAGGCGGCATTTGCGATTGCGATGGCACTCTCGATTGCGGTTCTGATGGGGGCGGGCGCCGGGCTTGCGGCGTTTGCGGCCGCGATGCTGGCGGCCGGGCTCATGCTTGGAGTGTTGGTCCGGCGTATCGGCGGCTACACCGGCGATGGCCTTGGCGCGATCCAGCAGGTGGCGGAGATTGCGGTGATGATCACACTGGCGGGCATGTGGGCATGATCTTTCTGCGCCATCCCCGCACGAGCGTGCCACCGGGCACCTGCTATGGTCGGCTTGAGGTGGAACTGGAGCCGGGGGCGGTCGAGACCGAGGCCCTCGCGACAAAGTTTCGGAAGGCATCCGTTTGGTCGAGCCCTGCGCGCCGCTGCCGGGGGCTGGCTGCAACACTTGCGGATGGCGCAGGGCCACACTACGACACCCGCTTGCTGGAGCTTCATTTCGGCGCATGGGAGGGATGCGCGTGGGGCGCGATATCACGTGCTCAGAGCGATCCCTGGGCAGCCGACCCGTGGACGGTTGCCCCACCGGGCGGCGAGACCTTTGCCGCGTTGCATGGCCGGGTCGTCTCGGTGCTCGAAGAGATCACGTTGCGCGCGGGAGATGCCGCGGTCGTCGTCACGCATGCCGGTGTCATTCGTGCCGCCCGCATGATCCTCGACGGTGCGAGTTTCGAGACCGTCTTCGCGGAGCCGGTGCCATATGCATGCCCCATGCCGTTGGGACGGCGGGCGGCATGAGGAACGGTGAATGATCTCGCTCATCCTTGGTGGCGCGCGATCGGGCAAGTCTGCCCGCGCTCTGGCGCTCGCCCCCGAGGCGCCACGGGTGTTCATCGCAACGGCAGAAGCGCTGGACGACGAGATGGCAGAGCGCATTGCGCGGCACAAGACCGAGCGTGGTGCGGGCTGGTCGCTGGTTGAAGCGCCGCTCGGACTGGCCGATGCGATTTCGGAGAATGCGACGCCCCGCACAACTCTCGTGGCTGACTGCCTGACGTTATGGCTTTCCAACCTGATGCATCACGGGCGTGATCCCGAACACGAAACCCAGGACCTCGTGCGCGCCCTCGCCGCGGCCCCGGGTGATGTCGTGCTGGTGTCGAACGAGCTGGGCTTGGGGCTCGCACCGATGGAGCCGCTCTCACGTGCCTTCCGCGACGCGCAGGGCCGTCTCAACCAGCAGGTCGCCGCCGTCGCGGATCACGTGGAATTCGTGGCCGCCGGTCTCCCGATTGCGCTCAAGCGTGGTCGTTTGGACGGCGCGTCATGACCGCACGGCTGATGATCCAGGGCACCGGGTCGAATGTTGGGAAGTCGGTGCTGGTGGCGGGGCTTGCCCGCGCCTTCACCCGGCGCGGTCTGAAAGTTCTTCCGTTCAAGCCGCAGAACATGTCGAACAACGCGGCCGTGACCGCTGACGGAGGCGAAATCGGGCGTGCGCAAGCGCTTCAGGCGATGGCGTGCGGCGTCGAGCCGGTGGTCGACATGAACCCGGTTCTTCTCAAGCCGGAGAGCGAGAAGGGCGCTCAGGTCATCCTGCAGGGCAAACGGCTGACCACCGTTGCCGCGCGTGACTACGCAAAGCTCAAACCACAGCTGCTGCAGGGGACGTTGCAAAGCTTCGCCCGTCTCTCGGCCAAGGCGGATCTGGTGCTCGTGGAAGGTGCCGGCAGCCCGGCAGAGATCAACCTGCGTTCAGGCGATATCGCGAACATGGGCTTCGCCGAGGCGGCAGATGTTCCAGTCATTCTGGCAGGTGACATCGATCGTGGCGGTGTGATCGCCCAGATCGTCGGGACATCGGCGGTGCTGTCCGATGGGGATCGCGCCCGCATCCATGGGTTTCTGATCAACAAGTTTCGCGGCGATCCGACGCTCTTCGACGATGGATATTGCGAGATCGCCGCGCGGACGGGCTGGGAGGGGCTGGGTGTCGTGCCCTGGTTCGCCGAGGCCGGCTGCCTGCCACCCGAAGATGCAGCGGACATGCGTGCGGACGTTGTCCGCGAGGGGGCAATCAAGATTGTCTGCCCGCTGCTGTCCCGGATCGCGAATTTCGACGATCTCGACCCGTTGCGACAGACGCCGGGCGTCACTGTGGAGATGGTACCTGCCGGCAAGGCGTTGCCGGGGGATGCAGACGTGATCATCCTGCCCGGATCAAAATCGACACGTGGAGATCTCGCCTTTCTGCGCGCCCAGGGCTGGGACATCGATCTGTTCGCTCATCGCCGGCGCGGCGGGGCTGTCCTTGGTATCTGCGGTGGATACCAAATGCTGGGGCGGACCGTCTCGGATCCCGAAGGCATCGAAGGAGCGCCGGGCACCGATCCTGGTCTGGGACTTCTGGACGTTGAAACTGTGATGACGCCTGAGAAGACTCTGACCCGCGTGAGGGGCCGCGATCTGGCAACGGGAACCGCCGTTGCAGGCTATGAAATCCATATTGGCCGAACCGAAGGACCGGACCGTGCACGCCCGGTGATCGAGATCGAGGGTCGCCCGGAAGGCGCGCAGAGCTCGGACGGGCGCGTTTCGGGTGTCTACCTGCATGGCCTCTTTGGCGACGACGCGTTTCGGCAAGCCTGGCTCAACTCATTGGGGGCGGACGTTCCGTCCACCGCTTACGGTGCAGGGGTAAACGCCGTGCTTGACCGGCTTGCGGAGCACCTCGAGGCCCACGCCGCTCTGGATCGAATGCTCGCGATTGCAGGCCTTGTGACCGAACCGGTCACTTTCTGACTCTTATCCGCTGATCTGAATCTTCACACGCTCCCTGAAATCGCGCGCCTGATTGCGTGCGTCCGAGGTCGTGATCCTTCATCAATCGAGCCGCTCCAGCGATCTGTGGGTGGCGCCAGACGTCTTGCGGGCGCCCGGAATTCTGTATAAATCATGCTGAAATCTCAGAAAAAGAGCAAAGTGGCGTAAAAAGGGGTTGAATGGAGTGAATTCCTAGTATAGCAAGATCCCCAGGGACATCCGCCGGGAAAAAACAAAACGGCAGTTTCATACAGGCTCCGGCGGGTGTCCCTTGAGTAGAGCACACGAGACGAGGCTACGGGCGCGGCACCCCATCGAACTGGCTCAGCAGCGAAGCGGGCCGCGACCAAAGACGAGGGACGGCGGGCGGACTTAAAGACCGAGGGGGTCTGTCCGCCCGTTTCCGTTTAAGGGCGTCCAGGTGGACGTCTCGTGTCGGACAAGGGGCGTATCGGTCGGTGTTAAAGCACTTTACGAACACCCACCCGCACCGGATGGACCAGAAGGGGCGTGTCTCCCTGCCATCCGAGTTTCGCCGCGTGCTCGAGGCTCAGGACTCCAGCGGATACATCTTCATCGTGCCCCAGCTCGATCATGACCGTGCGCATGTCGGCTTCTCGGTGCGCGGCTACGATGCGTTGATCGAGCGGCACAATGCGCAGGCGTACGAGGACGAGCTTGAAATGCTCGATATGGAGGCCCGGTTGCTGGGTCAGGCGCGCCAGATCGCTGTGGACGATGTCGGTCGTTTTGTGCTGACGCAGGACTTGCGAGACATGCTGAACCTCGACCGCGAAGTGGCGTTCGTCGGGCTCGGCGCGCATTTCGAGCTTTGGGAGCCGCAGGAGCGTGCGTCCTTCGAGGCCGATCTTGCGGCGCGGCGCAGCGGTCCGCGCCGACGCATCGACAGGCGGGGATTGCACGGATGATGGTGCCGCGCACGCAGTCCGCTGGCGCGCATGTCCCCGTGCTGTTGCGTCCCGTTCTGAAGGCCTTGGCGCCGATCGATGGCGCGACGGTGCTGGATGCGACGTTCGGCGCCGGTGGCTATACCCGCGCGATTCTGGCCGCCGGTGCGCGCCGGGTGATTGCCGTGGACCGGGATCCGGCGGCGCTGGATGCGGCACGCGGGTGGGCTGCGGCCGAACCGAGGCTCAGTCTTGTCGAGGGCGTCTTCGGAGACCTCGACCAGCTTGCGGCTGCCGCGGGCGAGCCCAGGCTCGATGCCGTGGTCATGGACATCGGTGTCTCTTCGATGCAGCTCGATCAGCCGGTGCGCGGGTTTTCGTTCATGCGCGATGGACCGCTCGACATGCGCATGGGACGTGACGGCGCATCCGCCAGCGACCTCGTGAACACCGCAGCCGAGCAGACGCTGACAGACATCCTGCGGGTCTATGGTGAAGAGCGTGCGGCCAGGCGGATTGCACGCGCCATTGTGGCGTCGCGCAAAGAGGCGCCGATCGAAACAACCCTGCAGCTTGCCGCCATCGTTGCGGGAGAGCTCCCGGCGGCGCGGCCTGGGCAGATGCATCCTGCGACGCGCAGCTTTCAGGCATTGCGCATTGCCGTGAACGATGAACTCGGTGAGTTGGTTCGCGCTCTCGCGGCAGCCGAGCGTGTTCTGGCACCGGGAGGCCGGCTTGCAATCGTGACCTTCCACTCGCTGGAAGACCGGATTGCGAAGCGGTTCTTTCAACTGACATCGGCAACCTCACCGGGCGGGTCGCGGCACGCGCCCGAGCGCGCACTCGCACCGGCACGCTTCGAAGCTCCGGCGCGCGCTGTCGTGCCTGACACCCGAGAAACCGACGAAAACCCGCGCGCGCGATCGGCACGTCTGCGCGTTGCGCGCCGCACGGAGGCACCATCGATCCCGCTCGATGTGCGGGCGCTTGGTCTGCGCCGTCCGCAGGGTCTGGGTCCAGAGTATGGGGAGAGCACGGGATGAACCGTGTGGGCATTGCAATCATGCTGATTGCGACAATCGTCGTCGCTGTGTGGGCGTACAACGTCAACTACGACACCAAGATGGCCCTGGGTCGCGTCGATGGGCTGCGCACCAAGATTGCTGCTGAACGAGAGCGGCTGCAGGTCCTGCGCGTCGAATGGGCCTATCTCAACGCGGCCGAGCGTCTCGAACCGCTCGTTCGGTCACAGAACGTGCACCTCGGTCTCGTGCCCATGACGGCCGTCGCTCTCGGCACACCCGCGACGCCTCCGTTCCCGGACGGTGCGCCGGTCGAGCCCGGCACGGACGACCCATCGAGCGAGATCGACGCTCTGATCGCTGCAGTGCTTGGCGAGCGCGGGCCGAGGGCCGCATCGAATGAAGCGCCTGTTCCAAGCGCCTCGATCGAGACGCCGGCCGCGCAACCAGCGCCTGCCTTCCCCATGCCGATGCCGCCGGTGCGCCCGGCCACCTGGCGCGGCCAGTGACGGACTTCGCGGCCACGCCCGCGCGTTCGCGCCGAGCCCTCGCCTTGTTGCGCGAGGACTGGCGGCTCGTGTTGCTGATGATCTGCTTCGTCGCGATCTACCTGACCGTCGCCCTGCGCATGGGTCTGCTGGCCGCAGCGGAGCCGCAGGAGCCGCAGACGGCGCGCGCGTCCCAGCCGGCGTTGTCGGCGCGCGGCGAAATCGTTGACCGTCGCGGCGCGTTGATGGCCGCGAACCTTCCGGGTTGGTCGCTCTATGCACATCCCCGGGCGATCAAGCATCCGGTTGCCGTGGCGGCGGCACTCGCGGACATCTTCCCGGAGATCGGCAAGGAGGAGCTGATCGAGAAGCTGGCATCGAAAAAGCGGTTCGTTTGGATCAAGCGGCCGCTGACGCCACGTCAGAAGCAGGCTGTTCACGATCTTGGCGTCCCGGGGCTGTTCTTCGGCAGTCGTGAAATGCGCATCTATCCGGCCGGACGCACGGCAGCCCACGTTCTGGGTGGTGTCAAACCGGAGCGTGAGGATGTAAGGTTCGCCGAGTTCGCGGGTGCGGGCGGTGTCGAGAGCAGATTCGACGAGGATTTGCGCAATCCAGCGCGTGTGACCGCACCTCTGGAGTTGTCGCTCGACCTGCAGGCGCAGGAAGTGATGCGATCCGTGCTCGCCGATGGTGTCCGGCGCTTCACTGCAAAAGGGGCGGCTGGCGTTCTGATGTCTGTGGAGACGGGTGAGATCATCGCCATGGCTTCGCTGCCGGATTTCGATCCCAACAGGCGCCCCAAGCATGCACCGAACGGCGCTGCCGCCGATCCCGGTCTCGACCCCAGGTTCAACCGTGCCGCCCAGGGCCGCTACGAGCTCGGCTCGACGTTCAAGGTGTTGACCACGGCGATGGCCCTTGACCTTGGCCTCGCTTCACCGAACACAATGCTTGAAACACCGAACCGGATTGTCCTGGGTCGGCGTTCGATCCGTGACTTTCACAAGATGCCCGAGCGGATGAGTGTCGAGGAGATCGTGGTCAAATCGTCCAATGTTGGCACGGTGAAGCTGTCGATGATGATCGGCACACGCCGCTTTCGCGAGTATCTGGACGCGCTCGGCATGATGTCCCCGTCGGGTTTGGAGTTGGCCGAGGCCGGGGTCGCGCCTCTGGTGCCGCGCGACTGGACCGAGCTTTCGACCGCGACGATCTCCTTCGGTCATGGTCTTGCGACCACACCTGTGCACTTGGCGGCCGCCTATGCGACGCTTGCCAACGAGGGGCGGCGTGTCTTCCCGACGCTGGTCAAGGGTGGGCGGCCCGTGGGAGAGGCCGTGTTCACGCCGAAGACGGCGCGCGCGATGCTGAACATCATGCGTGAAGTGGTCCGTCGCGGCACGGCCCGGCGCGGCGACGTCCCGGGCTATGAAGTAGCGGGCAAGACCGGCACCGCCGAGAAGGTGCGTCCCACCGGCGGCTACTACAATGACAAGGTGATGTCGACCTTCGCCGCTGTGTTCCCGTCCTCGGATCCAAAATACGCGCTTGTGGTCTCCCTCGATGAACCGGTGGACAGATCGGGACGCTACCCCGTTCGCACCGCCGGGCGCACGGCTGTGCCGGTCGCCGCCGAGATGATCGCCCGCGTCGCCCCGATCCTTGGTCTGCGCCCGGTGGAGACGCCTGCGGGAGCACCGCCCGCGGCCATCCGCATCGGTTCTGGAGATTGAGCGCTGTGGCTGGGGCACAGCGCACGCTGGGTGGCCTTGCCCTGACCGGGCGGGCGCATGACGGACCCGTGCCGGATGGCAACTTGCCTGTCACTGGGATCGCGGTCGACAGCCGTGACGTGCGCGATGGCTTTGTCTTCGTCGCGGTGCCAGGAGAGCGGCTCGACGGCGCGGCATTTGCGCAGTACGCGGTCAGGCAGGGCGCCGTGGCGGTGGTGTGCACGAAAGATGGCCTCGAGACTGCGCGTCGCGATATCGGGGCGCTCCCGGTGCCGTTCATCACCGACGAACAGCCGCGGGCGGAGCTGGCCCGGCTCGCATCGGCGTTTTACGGTGCTCAGCCCGCGAACATGATTGCGGTCACTGGGACGAACGGCAAGACGTCGGTGGCCCAGTTTACCTGCCAGATCTGGCAGGCGCTCGGCCTTGCCGGTGCAGCACTTGGGACGACGGGCGTGGCGGGGCGTGGCTTCGAGGAGCCGCTCGCGATGACCACGCCCGAACCGGTGACACTCCACGCACTGTTGGCCCGGTTGGCGAAGAAGGGTTGTACCCACGCAGCCATGGAAGCCTCAAGCCACGGTCTGGCCCAACATCGCCTCGACGGCGTGCGCCTGGCCGCCGGCGCACTGACCAACATCACGCGCGATCACATGGACTATCACGCGGATCACGCAGACTACGTTGCGGCGAAGATGCGTCTCTTCGATGCCGTGCTGCCGGAATCGGCAACTGCGGTGATCAACGCCGATGATCCGGTCTTCGAGGCTGCACGTATCGTCGCCGAGCGCCGTTCGCAGCGTGTCATCGCCGTGGGGCGCGCCGATCATGCGGATCTGCGGCTGCACGAGACGCAGTTTCTGCCAGCGGGACAGAAGGTCCGATTCACCTGGAGCGGCAGCGAACACGCGGCAGAGCTGGCCCTTGTTGGCGGCTTTCAGGGCGAAAACGTGCTGACGGCTGCTGCCCTGGCAATTGCCACGGGGTCACGGGCCGGCGACGTCTTTGCAGCGCTGCCCAAGCTGAAAGGGGTGCGCGGGCGGATGGAGCACGTGGCAACCCGCGCCAATGGTGCGGCTGTCTTTGTGGACTATGCGCATACACCGGAAGCGCTCGCGACTGCTATCGACGCCTTGCGCCCCCATTGTGCCGGCAGGCTTGTGGTGGTCTTTGGCGCGGGCGGCGATCGTGATCCAGGTAAGCGTCCGATGATGGGCGCTGCAGTGGCCAAGCGTGCGGATCTCGCCATTGTCACCGATGACAATCCCCGCTCCGAGGACCCCGCCTTGATCCGGGCCGCAGTTCTTGCCGCTTGTCCGCAAGCTGATGAGATCGGAGATCGGACGGCGGCGATTCTGGCCGGCATCGATGTCCTCAAAGCGCCTGGTGACTGCTTGCTGATCGCCGGAAAGGGCCACGAACAGGGACAAGAGATTGCAGGCGAGACGATTCCGTTCGACGATGCAACCCAGGCGCGTGCGGCGGTCGGGGCACTCGACGGCGCGGGACACGCATTGAACGGTCTGGCGAGCAATGGTGATGACTGAAGTTCTTTGGCATGCAGATGCAGCGGCATCCGCCACGCACGGTAGCTTGTCTGGCAGCTGGAACGCCATCTCAGGGGTGGCGATCGATACCCGCGAAATGGCGCCCGGCGATCTTTTCATTGCGCTGACTGGCGAGGCCCGTGACGGCCATGAGTTCGTGGCTCACGCATTGGCGCAGGGTGCGGGTGCCGCGATGGTCAATCATCGTCCTGACGGTGTGGCCGAGGATGCGCCACTTCTCATCGTGGACAACACCATGAGCGGGCTAGAGCGCCTGGGTCAGGCTGGCAGGGCGCGTTCGCAGGCACGTGTCATTGCGATCACCGGGTCGGTTGGAAAGACCTCGACCAAGGAAATGATGCGCTGCATGCTGGCAGGGCAGGGTACGACGCACGCACCTGTCCGCAGTTTCAACAACCACTGGGGTGTGCCACTCACACTCGCCCGTATGCCGGTTGCCACAGAGTATGCGGTGATCGAGATCGGCATGAATCATCCCGGTGAAATCACGCCATTGAGCCGGATGGCTGCGCCGCACGTCGCGCTGATCACAACAGTCGAAGCAGTACATCTCGAGGCGTTCGAGAGCGTCGGGCAGATCGCGGATGCCAAGGCCGAGATTTTCGCGGGCCTCGAACCCGACGGTATCGCTGTCCTGAACCACGACAATCCCTACTTCAATCGACTAGCCGCGGCGGCGGCGCCGCACGACGTGATCGACTTCGGGCGCGATGCGGAGGCCTTCGCCCTGGAGAGTGTCGAGGTTGCGGGCCTCTCCACCGTGGTCAGGGCTTGCGTGCGTGGCCGGCAGCTGACGTTCAAGCTGGGCGCTCCGGGCAAGCACTTTGCCCTGAATGCCCTCGGCGCGCTGGCTGCTGTTGACCAGGCAGGCGCTGATCTGGCACGCGCAGCGATTGCGCTGGCTGCGTGGCGGCCGCCAGCGGGGCGTGGCAGCCGCGTACGTCTGTTGCTGGGACCCGATGGCCACGATGGCGAAATCGAACTGATTGACGAAAGCTACAACGCCAACCCCGCATCGATGCGTGCGGCCCTTGCCGTTCTTGGAGCGGCCACCGTCACCGATGGAATTGGCCGTATCAGTCGTGGCCGGCGCATCGCGATTTTGGGTGATATGCTTGAGCTCGGACCCGAAGAAGCGACCCTCCATGCCGGTCTTGCAGATGCCGAAGAGATGGCGGGCGTCGATCTCGTGCACTGTTGTGGCCCGCGCATGAGGGCGTTGCACGATGCCCTGCCTCAGGAACGCCGCGGTCTCTGGGCACCTGACAGCGCCGCCCTCGCCGAGAGCATCAGGCGAAAGCTTGACGCAGGTGACGTCTGCATGGTCAAGGGCTCGCTGGGAGCGCGCATGAAAACCATCGTCGATGCGATCCGCCGTGTCGGCAGGCCCGCGCCAGCGCACACCGATGAGGAGTGACCGATGCTCTACCACCTGCTAACCCCTCTCTCGGATGGCGGCGACGTGTTCAACCTGTTCCGCTACATCACCTTCCGAGCGGGTGGCGCCTTCTTCACGGCCCTGGTGCTCGGCTTCCTATGCGGCAGACCCGTGATCAACTGGTTGCGCCGGCTCCAGCGCAAGGGCCAGCCGATCCGGGACGACGGGCCCGAGCGGCACATCATCGAGAAGGCGGGCACGCCCACGATGGGCGGGGTTCTGATCCTCGGCGCGCTGCTCGGCTCAACGCTCCTGTGGGCGCGTCTCGACAACGGTTTCGTCTGGGCCGTGGTGCTGGTGACGGCGGGTTTCGGCGCCATCGGGTTCGCTGACGACTACATGAAGGTGACGAAGTATTCTCACCGCGGCGTCTCCGGGCGCATCCGTCTCGCGATTGGGCTTGCGATCGCATTGGCTGCGGGGCTCTACATGACGTCGCTGCAGCCCGAGGGACTGCAGAACCAGATCGCGGTGCCGGTGCTGAAGGACACGCTGATCAATGCGGGTCTGCTCTACATTCCGTTTGCTATGATCGTGATCGTCGGCGCTGCGAATGCCGTGAACCTGACGGACGGTCTCGACGGTCTCGCGATCATGCCGGTGATGATCGCTGCGGGCTCGTTCGGCATCATTGCCTACGTGGTGGGGCGCACGGACTTCACCGAGTATCTCGGCATCCACTACGTGCCCGGTACGGGCGAGATTGCCGTGATCGCCGCCAGCATCATCGGTGCGGGGCTCGGCTTCCTATGGTTCAACGCACCACCCGCAATGGTCTTCATGGGCGATACAGGATCGCTGGCGCTCGGCGGCACACTGGGTGCCATCGCCGTGGCGGCCAAGCACGAGATAGTTCTGGCAATCATCGGTGGACTGTTCGTGCTCGAGGCCGTCTCGGTCATCGTCCAGGTCGCAAGCTTCAAGCTCACCGGCAAGCGCGTCTTTCGCATGGCGCCGATTCACCATCACTTCGAGCAGAAGGGATGGGCCGAACCGACCATCGTCATCCGCTTCTGGATCATCGCAGTGATTCTGGCGCTGATCGGGCTCGCGACCCTGAAGGTGCGGTGATGACTTCAGGCGCCTGCAAGTCCGGTTGGTTTGCCCGCTCGGGTTGGGCGGCGGCGCTGCTCCACCTCGCCGCGACATCTGTGCGTGAGATTTGGCCGTCGACCGTGGACGCTCCCGAAGGTCTGAAGTCGGTCGAGGACCAGAGGGGCCGGGGCTGTGACGGGTTCTGTTTGGAGATCAAGCGGTCCGTTCACTCGATGATCCAAGCGAGAGCCGGCATCTTGCGGGAGCGAAGCCCGATGCTGGAGATCTCGGATTGATCCCGGTCAACGGATATGAAGGGCAGCGGGTTGGCGTGCTGGGCCTCGGACGTTCCGGACTTGCAACCGCTCGGTCGCTGCGGGCTGGTGGGGCCGAGCCGGTGTGCTGGGACGACAATGAAGCGAGCCGGGATCGCGCCGATGGCGTGAAGCTGGCCGATCTCACCGACGCTCGAGAAGTCGAGGGACTGGCAGCCCTGATAGTCTCACCAGGCATTCCGCACCTCTACCCGAAGCCGCATCCGGCCGTGACCGCCGCACAGCACGCGGAGGTGCCGCTCGACAACGAGGTGGGGCTCTTCTTCCGAACCGTCGCCGATCTCGAACCGGACGATGATGGTCCCCCGCATCGCATCGTCGCAATTACAGGATCGAACGGCAAGTCGACGACGACGGCCCTGGTGCGCCACATCTTGGATCAGGCAGGTCGAACGGTGCAGATGGGAGGGAACATCGGGCGCGCTGTGCTCGATCTCGATCCGCCCGGCGCCGGCGAGGTGATGGTGCTCGAGCTCAGTTCGTACCAGACCGAGTTGGCGCGAATGCTGGCGCCAGACATTGCAGTGTTCCTGAACCTCTCTCCCGATCATCTGGATCGACATGGAGGGCTGGGGGGGTACTTCGCAGCGAAGAGGCGCTTGTTCGAGACGGGCGCGCCGGAGCACGCTGTGATCGGTATCGACGAGCCCGAGGGCAGATATCTGGCCGGTCGCGTCGAGGGATCCACCCTGATCTCGGTGCGCCAGCGCCTCAAGGGCGACGGTCGTACGGTGTTTATGAACCGAAGTCATCTCACCGAGTGGCGCGGCGGTCGACAGCTTGCGGCCATCGATATGCGCGATGCCGAGACGCTCTTGGGTCGGCACAACCAGCAGAATGCCGCCGCCGCCTACGCGGTTTGCCGTTTGCTTGGGCTCGGGCCGCGTCCGATCGAACTGGGACTGATGAGCTTTCCCGGCCTCGCACACCGCATGGAGCGCTTGGGTGCCGCGGGTGGCGTGGCTTGGGTCAATGACTCGAAGGCGACCAACGCCGACGCTGCCGAGAAGGCGCTGCTGTCCTATGACCGCATTCGCTGGATTCTCGGCGGGCAGGCGAAGGCGGGCGGTATCGAGGCGCTTCGTCCGCTCTTCCATCGCATCGCGCATGCCTATCTGATCGGCGAGGCTGCCGAGGTGTTCGCAGACACGCTCGCCGATGTGCCCCATACCCACTGCGCCACCCTTGACGCGGCAGTAAGCGCTGCTCAGGCCGAGGCCGAACGCGGAGACACCGTCCTCCTGTCTCCGGCATGTGCGAGCTTCGATCAGTTCCCCAGTTTCGAGGCGCGAGGCGATGCCTTCCGCGCCCTGGTTGCCCAGTTTCTCGAGCCGGAGACCACGACATGACCGAGATAACCTTCCGTGCCTTCATGCCACCCGCGAGGGAAGGCTCGGTGATCGGTGATTGGTGGCAGAGCGTCGACCGCTGGCTCCTGGGCTCCGTCGTGGTTCTGCTGGCGATGGGACTTGTTCTGGCACTCGCCGCATCACCCCCGCTTGCGCACAAGAACGGGCTCTGGACCTATCACTACGTGCTGCGACATGTGATCTTCATGATCCTCGCGTTCGGGACCGTGTGCGCAATCTCGATGATGCAGATCAAAACCCTGCGGCGGGCGGGTATCCTGATGTGCCTCGTTGCGTTTGCCGCGACCGCCCTGTTGCCATGGCTTGGCACGGACTTCGGAAAAGGGGCCACCCGTTGGTATTCGCTCGGCTTCATCAGCCTTCAACCCTCCGAGTTTCTCAAGCCGGGGTTCGTGATGCTTTCTGCCTGGCTCATGGCGGGGTCGTTTGATCGGGGCGGCCCCCCGGGGCGGACGCTCACCGGTACGATCGTTCTGGGCATCGCCCTGATGCTGGCGGCACAGCCCGATTTCGGCCAGGCGATGCTGGTCCTCTCGGTCTGGGCGACGATGCTGTTTCTGTCCGGCGCGCCGATCCTTCTGCTGGTTGGTTTCGGCGCGTTGGTCGGGATCGGCGGCGCAGTCGCCTTCCATCAGTCGGAGCACTTCGCCAGACGCATCACAGCATACCTCGCGGAGGCGGTCGATCCGAACACGCAGCTCGCCTATGCCCACGCGGCGATCTCCGAGGGAGGCTTCTTCGGGGTGGGTGCCGCACAAGGCCAAGTCAAATGGACCTTGCCGGATGCGCATACGGATTTCATCATCGCGGTCGCGGCGGAGGAGTTCGGTCTGGTGTTCACCTTGGCTGTGATCGCGGTCTACCTCTTCATCACATTGCGGGCTCTGTTTCTCCTGATGGACGAGCGCAATCCGTTCTTGCGGCTGGGCGGCGTGGGGCTGGCCGTGCTGTTCGGCGTACAGGCCTTCGTTAACCTTGCCGTGGCGATCCGGCTGCTCCCGGCCAAGGGGATGACTTTGCCGTTCGTCTCCTATGGCGGTTCATCGATGCTGGCGGCCGCGCTGACGATGGGGGCGTTGCTCGCCTTGACCCGCGCCCGTTCGGGTGGCCCTCTTCTGCCGCAGCGCGTCGACTGATGCCGCTCCTGGTGATTGCGGCGGGCGGCACGGGCGGGCACATGTTTCCGGCTCAGGCGCTTGCCGAAGCAATGCTGGCGCGGGGCTGGCAGGTGCGCCTCTCGACCGATGACCGGGGCGCGCGTTACTCGAGCGGTTTTCCGGACGCGGTGGAGCGTCAGGTGGTCAGCGCGGGCACGTTTGCCCGCGATCCCATCTCGAGCCTGAAAGCACCTTTCCAGATTGCGGGCGGCGTGATCTCGGCAATCCTTAGAATGCGTCGCGAGCGACCCGCATGTGTGGCAGGATTCGGCGGCTACCCCGCGTTGCCGGCCATGACGGCCGCATGGTTGTTGGGCCGTCCTCGCCTGATCCACGAGGCGAACGGGGTGCTTGGCCGCGTCAATGAGCTATTTGCGAGGCGGGTCAGCGTTGTGGCCTGCGGGGTCTGGCCGACCGAGCTGCCTGAGGGTGCCAAGGCAGAGCACACCGGAAACCCGGTTCGTGCTGCAATCGCCGATGTGGCAGGGACTGCCTACGCGGTTCCTGGCGAGGGACCACTCAATGTTCTTGTGATCGGTGGGAGCCAGGGCGCCAGCGTGTTGTCCCGAACGGTGCCTCCCGCGCTCGCCGCGTTGCCCGAAGGGATGCGTGCCCGCCTGCATGTGGCCCATCAAGCGCGCCCGACTGATCGGGACGGAGTCGTCGAGACCTATGCGAAGGCCGGAATCGATGCCGTCGTCGAGCCCTTCTTTTCCGATGTGCCGGAACGCCTGGTCTCGGCGCAACTCGTCATCTCTCGCTCCGGCGCATCCTCTGTCGCGGACATTGCTGCTGTCGGTCGCCCGTCGATCCTGATCCCTCTGGCGATTGCCAAGCGCGACGAACAGACCGCCAATGCGCGCGGTCTGGTCGAGGCGGGCGCTGCCCTGATGCTCCCCGAGCCGGGTTTGACACCGGAAGCTTTGTCGGCGGACGTGGCGGCGATACTCGCCGATCCGGAACGTGCCCGTGAGATGGCGGACGCCGCACGGGCCGAGGGGCGGGCGGATGCGGCTGCGCGGCTTGCCGATCTTGTGGAGAGACTTTCGGATGCCTAGCTCCGCCGATCCTTGGGGCGCAACTCTTCCGGGCGATGCTTCAGCTCTTGAGCCAGGCGAATGAAGTCGCGCGCCGACAATCCGGTCGAAGGTCCGCTTCCCAAACGTGAGGCGCTGCAGGCGGTCAGGATCATCGAAGCGAGCGTGGACAGTCTTGCACAGAGTGTGGATGCAGGAGCGCAAGGCTATTTCGGTGATCGCATCGCTACGACGAAGCGTGCACTCGAGACGATCAAGACCTTCTCGGTCGACAGTGACGTCGAGGCCTTCATCTACCGCTTCGATGGACAGCCCATAGGGGTTCTGTGCCTGAGTGACCGGGACGACTGCGTCGAGATCGAGTGCATGGCGACGGACCCGCTCTCGGATGGTGCGGGAGGTGCCCTGATCGAGGCGGCCGTCCGGTACTCCGAGCAGAACGGGCATCGCGGTGTCGTAAGGCTGCGCGTACCGGAAGCTGCGGCCTCGGCTGCCTACGTCCGGTACGGCTTTTCGCATGATGCCGATGAAGTACAGACGGGTGAGGCGAAAATGACGTTGAGACCCGCCAGGTCTGCGGACTGGGTTGAACGTGAAGACGGGTGGACGATCGTACGCCATGACGGCAAGACCTATGCAACAGGCTTTGGCACCAGCTGACCATGCGGTGATCAAGCCGCGACCAAACTGGGGGATCTTGGGGTCGCCCATTGGCAAGAGGGTTCGGGCCTGATACCCGGCACGCGAGCGTTGGAGCGTTTGCGTACGCCTGACGCGAGGCAAAGAACGAGGCCCAGATGAATGCATCCACCGCCCTGCCGCTCGACATCGGACCGATTCATTTCGTTGGGATCGGAGGGATCGGCATGTCAGGGATTGCCGAGGTGATGCTCAATCTCGGCTATGATGTGCAAGGCTCCGACCTGCGCGAGAGCGCAATCCTGGAGCGGTTGCGCAAACTTGGTGCACGGATCGCGATCGGCCAGAGCGCCGACAACCTCGAGGGTGCGAGCGTCGTCGTGATCTCATCGGCAATCAAGCCGGGCAATCCCGAACTCGATTCTGCCCGGGAGCGCGCGTTGCCCGTTGTTCGGCGTGCGGAAATGCTGGGCGAGCTGATGCGTCTGCGCTGGAACGTCGCTGTTGCCGGCACGCACGGCAAGACGACGACCACCTCGCTTGTCGCGGCGCTGCTGGATGCTGGCGGGCAGGACCCCACGGTGATCAATGGCGGCATCATTCAGGCGTATGGATCGAATGCTCGGATGGGTGAAGGCCGTTGGATGGTCGTAGAGGCGGATGAGAGCGACGGCACATTCGTCAAACTGCCGGCGACGATTGCGGTGGTGACCAATATCGATCCCGAACACATGGATCATTACGGCACGGTCGAGGCGCTGCACGACGGCTTTGCCGCGTTCGCCGCCAACATCCCGTTCTACGGCGCTCTGGTCGCCTGTATCGACCACGCGGAGGTGCAGGCGCTGATCGGCCGGGTGACCGACAGACGAGTGGTGACCTATGGCCTCTCACGCCAGGCAGACATCCGGGCCGAGAACATTGGCTATGTCGACGGTCACATGCAGTTCGACGTGGTGCTTCGCGACGGCCCGAGGATGGATGGCATGATCCTGCCGATGCCGGGCGAGCACAATGTGCTGAACGCCCTGGCCGCGGTCGGGGTCGCTATCGAACTAAAGATCCCCGGCGAGCACATCCGCTCGGGCCTCGGAGCCTTCAACGGGGTGCACAGGCGCTTCACGCGGGTCGGTACATGGCAGGGTGCCACGATTATCGACGACTACGGTCACCATCCTGTCGAGATTGCCGCCGTGCTGAAGGCGGCGCGCTCTGCGACCAAGGGAAACGTGATCGCAATCCATCAGCCGCACAGGTTCAGCCGCCTGCACGATCTCTTCGAAGAGTTTTGCGCATGCTTCAACGATGCTGACGTTGTTGCTATCACCGACGTCTACGCCGCGGGCGAGGCACCCATGGAGGGTGTGAGCCGGGATGCGCTGGTGGGCGGTCTCAGGGCGCATGGTCACCGGAGCGCGCACGCGGTATCGGCTCCGGAAGGTCTTGCGGCCTTCGTCGCGGAACATGCCAGCGACGGTGACATGGTTGTGTGCCTTGGGGCAGGCACGATTTCGTCCTGGACGCAGGAGCTGCCCGAGGCGCTTTCCGAGCTGGGGTGACAGATCCCCGTCGACGGCGGGGCATAGCGTGGTCAGGAGGGGAACCGGCAGCCAAGCCGGTCCGGAGCGATGGCGACAGAGCACGGGTTGAAGCGAAGACTGGGGTTCGGGCTTCTCACGCTCTACGGCGTGGGCGTCATGGTCGGCGCGGGCATCTATGTGTTGATCGGAACGGTTGCCGGAGCGGTTGGCACGTGGGCACCTCTGGCCTTTCTGGTTGCCGGTCTGGTGGCCCTGCCGACGGCGCTCTCATACGCCGAGCTTTCTGTCCGCATTCCTGAGAGCGCGGGCGAGGCGGCCTATCTGCGTGCCGCCACGGGCTCGGTCACGTTCTCGTCTGCGATCGGCATGGCGGTGGCAGCGGTCGGCATCGTCTCTGCGGCAGCGGTGCTCCAGGGCGGCGTCGGATACCTCCGTACTGTTCTGGACGTGCCGAACGAAGTGCTGATCACGGCCTTCGGCATGCTGCTCGCCGGAATTGCCATCGCCGGTGTTGTCGAATCCCTCGCCGTTGCAGCTGTTCTGACCTGCATCGAAGTGATCGGCTTGGCTGTCGTCGTAGTGGTTGCGTTCATCGCAGCCCCCGCAACACAGCCGCCTGAGGCCGCGGTGTTTCCCGAACAGCTCGCCATTTCCGGTGCCGTGTTGCTGGCGTTCTTCGCGTTCATCGGGTTCGAGGACATGGTGAACATGGCCGAGGAGACACGCGATCCCACTCGCACGATGCCGCGCGCGATCATCGCGGCACTCGCGGTAACGACGGTGCTCTACGCTCTGGTCGCATGGGCGGCGGTTCGCGCTGTGCCAGTGAATGCACTTGGAGACAGCCAAAGCCCGCTGGCGTTGGTTTTCACTCAAGCGACGGGTCGCAGTGCCGACGCGCTCTCGATGATCGCGGTGGCTGCGGCTGTGAACGGTGTTCTCGCCCAGATCGTGATGGCAGCCCGTGTGCTCTATGGTCTCGGACGGCATGCTCCATTGTTCGCGATGTTTCATCACAGTCACCCGCGGTTTGGAACGCCTGTTACAGCGACAGTGCTGAGTGCGGCACTGGTGATCATTCTGGCGTTGACGGCACCGCTGGTGGCGCTCGCGAGCGTCACATCGCTGGTCCTTCTGACGATATTCACCGCGATCAATGGCGCGCTCATCGTTCTGCGCTGGCGCAAGGCAGCACCGGCCGGTCAGTTTTCGGTACCAGGCTGGGTGCCATGGGTGGGTGCTCTGCTGTCGATTGCTGCGCTGATTGGCGGTGCCGTTTCGTGAAACTGCTCGATCGCTTGCCGCCAGTCCGCGGAACTCTCGTGGCGCAGCGCCCCTTGGCCCCGCTCAGCTGGCTCAGGGTCGGCGGACCGGCCGAGGTGCTGTACCAGCCTGCGGATCGCGAAGATCTCGTGGCGTTTCTGTCAGGTTGCCCCGAGGACGTGCCGATCATAGCCCTCGGCGTGTGCTCGAACCTCATCATCAGGGACGGGGGCTTGCCAGGTGTTGCGATCCGGCTCGGCCGCGGTTTCAGCTGGATCGAGGTGCGAGACGGCCATCGGATCGCCGCGGGCGCCGCAGCACTCGATGGTCATGTGGCACGGCGGGCGGCGGGCGCTGGGATCGCCGGACTGTCGTTTTTGCGCACGATCCCGGGAACGATCGGTGGCGCCGTCAAAATGAACGCTGGCTGCTATGGCGGATACACGGCGGATGTCATCGAAAACGTGACCGTCATCGACCGGACGGGGCAGTCCCATGTGCTCGGGCAGGCGGAGTTGGGCTTCGCCTATCGCAGTTCGTCGGTGCCTGACGACATGATCATCATCGACGCAACCCTTGTGGGCAAACCCGGTGATCCGGCGGCAATCGCGGCCGAAATGGACGGGTTCGTCGCTCGCCGGGCGGCCTCGCAACCGGTCAAGGAGCGGTCTTGTGGGTCGACCTTCCGCAACCCAGCGGGCTACTCGTCGACGGGCGCCGACGACGATCCGATGGAGCTCAAGGCGTGGAAACTGATCGACGATGCGGGCTGCCGCGGGTTGGTGCTTGGCGGAGCCCAAATGTCAGAAAAGCATCCCAACTTCCTGATCAATACGGGTAATGCGACGGCGGCCGATTTGGAGGAGCTGGGTGAGACCGTTCGCGCCCGGGTAAAATCCCATTCAGGCCATGATTTAAGCTGGGAAATTCGCCGAGTCGGCGTTATGGTTTCGAAATCGTGAGCTGAAGGAAACATCCTGATAGCAGCGGCCGGACCACCCGAAATCGGGGGACGGATATAGTTGAGGACGCGGATGTCGAGCAGGGCATTTCACCGCGTCGTGGTGCTCAAAGGCGGTCCGTCCGCCGAGCGTGAAGTGTCCCTCGTCTCCGGGGCAGAATGCGCAGCAGCGCTGCGGCGCGCAGGTTACGTTGTCGACGAAGTCGATGCGGGTCAGGACCTCGCGTCGGTGCTCGAAAAATCCCGCCCCGACGGTGTGTTCAATGCGCTCCACGGCCGATGGGGCGAGGATGGCTGCGTCCAGGGCCTGCTTGAATGGATGCGCATTCCCTACACCCACTCCGGAGTGCTCGCCTCGTCTCTGGCCATGGACAAACCGCGCACCAAGGCGGTCTATGCCGCCAACGGGTTGCCGGTCGCTCATTCAGTGCTCGCCGAACGCAGCGTGGTCGAGTCGGGTCACCCCATGGCGCCGCCGTATGTCGTGAAGCCCTACAATGAGGGGTCGTCCGTTGGCATCTACATCGTCAACGAGCATGCCAATGGACCTGCGCTGCTCGAGCCCGATGCACCTGATCTGCTGATGGTTGAGAAATACATCCCCGGCCGCGAGATGACTGTGGCCGTGATGGGTGATCGACCCCTCGCGGTCACCGATATCATCGCCAACACCGGATGGTACGACTATCAAGCCAAGTATGCGCCCGGTGGCTCGGATCACGTGGTTCCGGCGGACGTTCCGGCGGAGATCGCCGAGGCCTGCATGGCGCACGCGCTCACTGCGCACCAGGCGCTCGGGTGCCGGGGGCTCAGCCGCACTGATTTTCGCTGGGACGAATCCAAAGGGGCGGACGGCCTTGCGCTGCTCGAGACCAACACGCAGCCCGGCATGACACCGACATCGCTTGCCCCCGAGCAGGCGGCCCATCTCGGCATACCGTTCGACGAGCTCTGTGCATGGCTCATGGAGGATGCCTCATGCGATCGCTGAGCCTGATTGCAGACCGTTGGCCAACACCGTCAGTTCGCCGAGCCCCGGCTGAGCGGCGGCCGGGGTCTGCGCGTGCGCCCGGTCCGTCGAAGATTGCGTATCGGCTGTCGCGGGCATGGAAGAAGTCCTGGGTTCGGGTGGTGGTGCTCATCGTGATGCCGGCTGCATGCGCCGCAGGTGTCATCTGGCAGATCGCGATGACGACCGATCTCGCACGGATGGGCAGCGAGGTTCGTGCGCGTCTGGTCGACGGGTTCTCCGCCCGTCCGGAGTTTGCAGTGACCGGTCTTTCGGTCACCGGTGCGACGCTTCCGCTTTTGGCCGAAGTGCGAAATGCGGTCGGGCCGCTCGAGGGCTCTTCGTCGCTCACCGTGAACGTGGCGGCATTGAAGGCACGTATCGAGGCGCTGGGGTCCGTGGCCTCCGCGCAGGTGGTTCTGGACACCCGCGGCACGCTGCGCGTGGCCGTGGTCGAACGAAAGCCTGCCGCCCTCTGGCGTCGCGGCCCACGTGGTGAAGAGCTTGTGTTGGTCGGTTTAGACGGAGTGGTCATCGGGCAGGCCGCCGCACGGCGCGATCACCCGTACATCCCGCTCCTGCTTGGACGTGGGGCGCAGGGCGCTGTTGGTGAAGCGATCAACCTGCTCGAAGGTCTTGGGGCGCTGAAGACCCGCGTTCGCGCTCTTGTTCGGGTGGGTGAGCGGCGTTGGGACGTTGTGCTCGAAAACGACATGAAAATACTTCTGCCCGAGGAAGCGCCGGCAGAGGCATTGGCCGGCTTGGTGACGCTCCAGGACTCGGACAAGCTCCTCGACCGCGACATCGCCGTGGTGGACCTGCGTGTGCCCGAGCGGCCAACCGTCGGTTTGCAGCCCGGAGCGCTCGAGCGGGTGAGATTGCGCAAAGCTGTCAGCGGCGACGGGGAACGGACATGAACTTCTCCCGCGTCGAGATGTTCCGCGCAATGCGCTCGCGTCTGCACGCAGGGATCAAGCGCGGGCGGCTGGCGGTGCTCGACATCGGGTCCAACAAGATCACCTGTCTGGTGATCCGTTTGGACCCCGCGCGGTTGAACGAGGCGGATGCCCGCGACCGTCTGGGCTCTTCGCTGTTTGGTGCGCTGGAGGTGGCAGGGGCCCGCACCGTGCAGTCCCGGGGCGTGCGCCGCGGCGAGATCGTCGACATGGAGGAAACCTGCCGTGCCATTCGGCTCGCCCTCTTGAACGCCGAGCGAATGGCGGCGCCGAAGGTCGAACGGGTCGACCAGGTGATCGTGTCGTTCTCGGGCGGACGACCGGCTAGCGCGATGACCGAGGCAGAGATCGAAACCGAAACCGGGACGGTCACCGAGCGCGATCTGTCCAATGTGCTGGGCGCCTGTCCTGAACCGCCCATCGGTGAAGATCGACAGATCCTTCATGCTCAACCGGTGGAACTGGCGTTGGACCACCAGGGAGGTGTCGGCGACCCGCGCGGTATGACGGCGCGCACGCTCTCCGCAGCCCTTCATGTTCTGACGGTCGACCGACAACCGCTTGCTGACATCATCGAGTGCGTGCGGCGCTGCGACCTCGATCTGGCGGGGGTCGTTTCAGCGCCCTATGCCAGCGCGCTCGCAGCCTTGATAGACGACGAGCAGCGCGCCGGTGCCGTTTGCATCGATATGGGCGCTGGCGGGACATCCTCGGCGGTGTTCCTGCGCGATCACCTGATGTGTGTCGACCGGATCAGCTTCGGCGGCAGCCACGTCACCGGCGATATCGCCGCGGGGCTCATGATGAGCCAGGCCACTGCCGAGCGGATAAAGACGCTCTATGGCGGCGTGGTGCCCACCGGTGCAGATGACCGGGAGATGATCGATGCGCCAAGGGTGGGTGAGGAAGAACAGCCCGACCGCCGCCAGATCTCGCGTGGCATGCTGATCGGTGTGATCCGCCCGCGCATCGAGGAGACGTTCCGTTCACTGAAGGACAATCTGGTTGCTCTGGGCGTGCACGAGATGCCGGGCTCCGGGCTCGTTCTGACCGGAGCGGCCAGCCAGCTCCAGGGTGTGGACGAGTTGGTGACACGGGTGTTCGGGCGGCGCCCGCGCATCGGCAGGCCTTTGCGGGTGGCGGGGCTGCCGCAGAGCCTCAGCGGCCCTGATTGTGCGACCGCAGTGGGGCTCGCCGTCTATGCGCTCAAACCGCATGACGAGCTTTGGGACTTTGAAGCGCCGCGGCGTCTCGATGCCTACGGGCGCGCGGGAGAAATGTTGAGATGGGTGAAGCGGGCGTGGTGAGGACGCCTGTGTGCAGTTCGTGACAGCGCCCAGTGCGGGCGGACGAAGGGAGAGCCGGGTTGGCCTAGGGGTGCCCCCGGATAACGACCAGACCGAGGCAGCAGGCAATAAACTAAGAGGCAGACTGAAATGGTACTGAATCTGACCGATCCGACGGAAGAAGATCTCAGGGCGCGCATCACCGTTTTTGGTGTCGGCGGTGCTGGTGGCAATGCCGTCAACAACATGATCGAAAAGCGTCTACCCGGTGTCGAGTTCGTAACGGCAAACACCGATGCACAGGCGCTCAATCATTCCAAAGCGTCGCGCACGATCCAGCTTGGCAGCGGCGTGACCCGCGGACTTGGCGCTGGGTCGAAGCCAGAGGTTGGGCTGCGTGCCGCAGAAGACACCGTCGATGATCTCATCGCGGCGCTGGATGGCGCGCACATGTGCTTCATTACAGCGGGCATGGGCGGTGGCACCGGCACCGGGGCCGCCCCCGTCGTGGCACGGGCCGCACGTGAGATGGGCATCCTGACGGTTGGTGTCGTCACCAAGCCCTTCCACTTCGAGGGCACGAGACGCATGGCGGTTGCCGAGGCGGGGGTGGATGCGATGCAGCAGGTGGTCGATACCTTGATCGTGATCCCGAACCAGAACCTTTTCCAGGTGGCTTCCGAGCGCACGACCTTCGTCGAAGCGTTCCAGATGGCGGATGACGTGCTCTATCAGGGCGTTCAGGGTGTGACCGATCTCATGGTGCGTCCAGGCATGATCAATCTCGATTTCGCCGACGTGCGTTCGGTGATGGAAGAGATGGGCAAGGCCATGATGGGCACCGGTGAGGCGGATGGCGATACCCGCGCCATCGACGCCGCTGAGAAGGCCATCGCCAATCCGCTGCTAGACGAGGTGAGCCTCAAAGGTGCGCGCGGTGTCTTGATCAACATCACCGGTGGTTACGACCTGACGCTCTTCGAGATGGACGAAGCGGCGAACCGGATCAAGGAAGAGGTCGACGCCGACGCGATGATCAAGTTCGGCTCGGCAATCGATCCCGAGATGGAAGGCAAGATGCGTGTCTCGGTCGTCGCGACCGGCATCGATGCCGAACATGCGCTCGAACGTCCGCCGCTCGAGCAGGTGACGCAGCGGCGCCGGCCGGTCTCGACCGATCCCGGCCTGTTGTCTGCTGTGCGGGCAGGACGGAGACCGGCGGAGGAGATGCCTGAGCCGGTGGTCGCCCGTGAGGAGCCTGAGGAGCTTCCGGTGGCCGAACCCGAGCCGATGGTCGAAGACGTCGCTGTGGCCGAGGAGAGCATTCCGGCCGAGCCTGAGTACGCACCCGAGCCCGCTCCGGTTGTGGCCGATGCGCCTGCGGCCGCACATCGTCCGACGCCCGAGGAGATTCGACTGCGTGCCGAAGAAGTGCGCAAGCGGGCAATCGAAGCGCGTCGTCAGAAGCAGATCGACTCCGCGGCACAGTCGGAATCAATGCTGTTCTCGATCGACGAGAACTCGCTTGATCGTCAGAGGGAACCCGAACCGCAGCCCCAGCCCGCACCAGTGCCCAGCATCGAAGAAAGCTTGCGGGCGCATGTGCGCAACGAGCGGCCTGCTGGGAGCGGCACTTCGCGCACCGGTCTGTTCACGATCAACAAGCTGATCCATCGCGTGGCAGGCCATAGTGAGCCGGAGCGGAAGCCGGAGCGGATTGAGGAAGCCGAGGAACAGAACGATCCTTCCGATATCCCGGCCTTCCTGCGCCGTCAGGCCAACTGATCGGAGCCCCGGCCGCCTGAATTGGCCGGGGTCCCAACGCATCTCTCCCTGGACTTGCCCCGGAAACGGGGCACTTTTTTTCGGGTCACCGGACCGCACGCACCTGAACTTGAGACCGCGGGCACGTAGCGCCTTCTATGTGACGCGTGTTGTCCCTCCGGCGACAGAGTCATGAGCTCAGCCAGAAGGCGTCCTGGTTTTCATGCTTTGGCAGGCCGCATCAATTGCGGTAAACATTGACGTTCAGGACATTACGATGCGGCTGCCGAGCCATTTTGGATCGTGGTCGCGGAAATATGGAGGCCCCGATGTCGTCGCTGGTGCAAGAAGCCCCGACTGATCCTCAAGCGATTGCCGAGAGCTATCACCGTGATGGATTTGCCTTTCCGATCGACGTGATGAGCTCGGAGCAGGTGCGTGACCTGCGTGCCGATCTTGAATCTGCGGAAGCAGAGCTTGCCGACGATCCCGAGCGGCTGGCATTGCTGCGCTCCTACCCTGATCGCGTGCTCCCGTCATTCGACAAGCTGATCCGCAACGAAAGCGCGATTGCTGCGGCATCTGCGGTGCTCGGGCCTGATCTGATGGTTTGGAGCGCTTCCCTGTTCATCAAGGAGGCCAACTCGCCGAAGGTGGTCACCTGGCATCAGGACTTGACCTACTGGGGGCTCGATGATGCCGAGGAAGTAACATGCTGGGTGGCGATTTCGCCGTCCACGTCGGCGAGCGGTTGCATGAGTTTCGTACCTGGCAGCCACACGCAAAAGATCGTGCCCCACAACGATACATTCGATGCGAACAATCTGCTCTCGCGCGGTCAGGAGATCGCCGTCGAGGTGAAAGAAGAAGACGGTGTTGCGGTCGAGCTGCAAGCGGGACAGGCATCGATACATCATGGTCACCTTTTCCACGCATCCGGTCCCAACAAGACGAATGATCGCCGCATCGGTGCGGCGATCCGATACATCAAGCCCTCAATGAAGCAGCGTACCGGTGACCGTTCGTTGGTGGCGCACGTGAGCGGCGAAGACCGCTATGGCCATTTCACTGTTGCCGGGTCGCCGAAGGGGCGGTTGGTGGAAGAGGACTTCGAGCTTTGTCGGCGGGACAGGGAGATCAAGCGCCGCGTGCTGTACGAAGGTGCGGACCCAAGCCGCGGCAAACGCCACTGAGCGTTTTGCGCAGCGCCTGAGGCCGAGCCTGGTTCGGGCTCCGACCGCACGCGACACCTATCGTGGCAGAGTGGCTGCATGAGCCGCCAGCTTGCGCAACAACTCGCGCAGACGTTGCCTTTCGCTGGATGTGAGAACGTCAAGAATCTCAGCCTCTCTGTTCACAAGGTAAGCTGCGATCGCTTCGTGCATCTTCCGACCCGCAGGCGTGATGGTCAGCTTTGCCTGGCGCTTGTCTTTGGGATCGGGCACGCGCTCCAGGTAACCCTCGCGCTGCATGCGATGCACGGCCCGTGAGATCGAGTTGCGCGGTCGTCGGGTCATGTTGGCGACGTCTTGCGCAGTAAGCTCCGGGAAATGTGCCAGACACAAGAGCAGGTGGTACTCTGCACGGACGAGACCATGGTCTCGGCGAACGTCCTCGTAGGTCGGAATCACGATCGCATTTGCCAGATAAGACACCTTGTAGGCGTCTGGAAATTCGACCGACTCAAAGATGTCAGTCAACCTGGGGGATTCCTGCTCGTCCGCCATCCGAGATGTCTCCGCACTCTTCCTCCAGCAATTCTGTAGGTCGCTGTTAGCGTCCAAATATCACTTGTCAGGTCGATTTAGAACAGCTACGGCTTGTTCCAATTGGAACTAACGAGGTGTTCCATGCCTGATCGGCCCAAACTGACGATCCCTGATCTCGCCGTAAAGAAAGCCGCCGGCGAGAGGCTTGTCATGGTCGCTGTCGGTGAGGCGATGACGGCGGCTTGGGCCGAGCGTGCCGGCGTGGACATTCTGGGCGTCGGCGACAGCCTGGGCATGACGCTCCACGGACACGAGAACACCTTGGCCATAACGGTCGATCAGATGATCGACCATTGTCGGGCCGTACGTCGTGGTGCGCCCCATACGTTTTGCCTCGTCTCGATGCCCTACGGGTCCTATGCCACCCCGGATCTGGCGATACTCAACGCCACCAGGCTGGTGAAGGAAGGTGGCGCCGAGGCCGTAAAACTGCAGGGCGGCCGCGAGATGTTCGATATCATCAAAGCCGTCGCCGACGCAGGCATTCCGGTGATGAGCCACGTGGGTCTGCTGCCGCATCGCGTCCATATGCTGGGCGGGTTCAAGATGCAGGGGCGCACGGCAGAGGCTGCGCTGAAGATTGTCGACAATGCCCGGGCGATCCAGGAAGCAGGTGCCGTAGGGCTCGAAATCGAAGCGATGCCATACGAGGTGGGAAAGGCTGTCGACGAAGCCGTAGACATCTTCACGTTCTCGATCGGAGCGGGGGCCGCGGGGACCTGCCAGTTGTTGAACGGGTATGATCTGATCGGCAGCTTCGATACCTTCAAGCCGAAGTTCGCCAAGCGCTATGCCAACGTGGCGGAAGTCGCCACACAAGCCTTCGCAGCCTATGCCGCAGACGTGCGTGCAGGCACCTTCCCGGATGAAGACCACTCCTACAAGATGAAACCAGAAGAGGCCGAACGACTGGCCCAAATGCTCAAGAGCTGACGACGCAAAGCAAGCCAAGGGAGGCGAGCCATGAACAAGCAAGCGGGCATCATCCCGAACGGCCAGCGGATCCCCAACGGGATGCTGGAAGACAACTATCCTCGCAACATGTGGTGGGTCGCGGCGCATTCGCGGGAGGTGACCGAGAAACCTTTGTCGCGTTGGCTCCTGGAAACACCGGTGGTGTTGTACCGGTTGAAAGATGGCACGCCGGCAGCGCTTTACGATCGCTGCCCGCACCGTTGGGCGCCGCTTTCCGAGGGGCACGTGGACGGCGACAAGATCGTCTGCCCGTATCATGGAATGGAGTTCAATTCGGACGGCCTCTGCACAAAGGCGCCCACGCAGCACATGAAACCCGCAAGGGCCGAGATCCCATCATACACCGTGCGCGAAGCCGGGGCGTTCATCTGGATCTGGATGGGCGATCAGGACGCCATCGACCGCGACCCGCCCGATGTCGCCTATCAGGTGGATCCGGGCTGGTCCTTCATCGACGGCTACTATGAGGTTGGGGCGAACTGGGTTCTGATCCGCGAAAACGTGTTGGATCTCACCCACATCGCGTTCCTCCACAAGAACACGTTCAAGCAGAACGACTGGGTGACACCGCCTGACTGCTTCATGGACGGCGAGGACGTTTGCTATGAGCAGGAGTTCGATCTGGCACCGCTGTCACCTCTTTTCTGCGCGGGCATGGGGCTGCCCGAGGACAAGCCCATCAAGCGGGTCCAGAAGGGACGGATGCCCAGCCTCGCGATTTCATTCTCCGACTGGTGCGTGCATGATCCGGCACCGGAGGAGGGGCGGCGTGCGGACTTCCTGATGCGGGGCTGCCACATCGTCACCCCGGCGCAGCGCGGACGCACCCACTACTTCTGGGGGGCTGCCTTCGATGTGCCGGAGATTTCGGATGAGGTCGCCGAGAAGACCAAGCACAGCATCGTCGCAGCTTTCGACGAGGACAAGCATCTGCTGGAGATCATGCAGCGGCAGATCGGCGCTGATCCGCGAGGGATGGACTATCTCGAGGTGACGCTGGGAGCGGATGGCGCAGGCATCTTCGTGCGCCAGATCCTGAACAAGAAGCTGGAGGCAGAAGGCCGGTCATTGACCTGAGCGAGCCGATGCGCATGGCCGGCGCAGGGACGCGTCCCTCTCGCTGGTCTCCCCGCACTCAGAGAGCCGGCCGGGCGTTCGTCAAACTGCACGGCACCGGTCGGCCAGGGGTTGGTCGAGGACAACAGCCTTGGAAGTCACCACCACGACGATGCCGTTCACCGTGCGCGAGCGGCGCTCGCCATTCTGGTCAAGCAGTCATGCGCATGGGCCGAACGGCTATATGGTCTACAATCACACGCTCATCGCGTCGACTTTCGGATCGGCGGAAGAGCAATACCGGCATCTCAAATCGGCCGTCCAGCTCTGGGATGTCGGCTGCGAGCGGCAGATCGAACTCGCCGGTCCGGATGCCGAGCGGCTGGTTCAGATGTCGACACCGCGCGAGATCAGCCGGATGCAGCACGATATGTGCTACTACATACCCACGATCGACGCGCAGGGTTGCATGACCAACGATCCTGTGCTTCTGCGGTTGGACGAAGACCGGTTCTGGGTCTCGATCTCCAACAGCGACTTGCTGCTTTACTTCAAGGGAGTTACCGCCGCGCTTGGCCTTGATGTGCAGGTGTTCGAACCTCAGGTGTCGCCGCTGGGGATCCAAGGACCCCTGGCCGATGACTTGGCGGCACGGATGTGGGGTGATGCTGTCCGGGAGTTGCGGTTCTTCCGCCACATGCGGGTCGATGTCGGTGGCGTACCGATGCTGATTGCGCGGTCGGGGTTTTCGACACAAGGCGGGTTTGAGCTGTACTTTGAAGGAAGCGCGGGTGGGGATGCGCTTTGGGACCAGCTCATGGAAGCCGGCCGCGATCTCGATGTGCGGGCTGGTGTGCCGCACCAGTCCGAAAGGATCGAGTCTGGCATGCTGTCCTTTCTTGCCGACATAACCTTCGACATGACCCCGTTCGAGGCCGGGTTGGGCAAGATTTGCGAGATGGAGCGCGACATTGGCTGCCTTGGTTGGGAGGCATTGAAGGCAAAGCAGACCCCCACCCGACAGTTGCGCCCGATCGAAATTGACGGCCCTCCCTTGCCATCGCAGAGCACCTTCTGGAAAGTGCTGGACGGAGGGAAAGAGGTGGGGAGGATTTCCTCCTCCTGTCGCGCGTACAGCTTTGACTGCAACGCGGCCATTGGGCTGATCAACGAGAGTCACTGGGAGCCTGGCACAGCACTCGTCGTGCAGACACCAGACGGCCCGCGCGAGGCGGTGGTGAAAGAAAAATTTTGGGGGAGGTTTTGATGTCAAACCGCATCGTGCGTCCAAGGCGCAGTTTCATCTTCACGCCAGGTCTGCGCCCGGACATGTATCCCAAGGCGCTGGCCTCAGGTGCCGACATGGTCTGTGTCGAGTTAGAGGACGGTATCGCCCCCAAGGACAAGGCCGAGGCGCGGCGCAACGCACTGGCGCTTTTTGAAGAACCCCAGGCCGATGACGGTGTTGAGCGGATCGTGCGCATCAACTCCATGCGCGAGCGCTTCGGAATCGAGGACGTGCAGGCCGTACTGGTAGCGTCCATGCCACCCCCGGCACTCATGATGCCGAAGGTCCGGACACCGGATGAGGTGGCCATGTTGGACCAGCTTCTGTCCGAGGCCGGACACCTTACCCGGCTCCACGTCATCATCGAGACGAATGCGGGTCTCGAGGCCTGCAACGAGATCGCCCACTGTTCGGACCGGATTGATGCCTTGTTTTTCGGCGGGGTCGACATGGCGGCAGAGCTCAGGTGCGACAACGCCTGGGAGCCCTTGCTCTACGCCCGCTCTCGCCTTGTGCATGCGGCAGCCAGCGCAGGGCTCGACGTGATCGACGTGCCGTATCTGGACCTTGAAGATCCCGAGGGCATGCGCGTCGCTGCGGAACAGGCGTGCCGTCTCGGCTTTGCCGGAAAAGGTGCAATCCACCCCAAGCAGATTGCAGCGATAAACGAGGTCTTCACACCATCGGTCGAGCAGATCGCCCGCGCGCGCCGGATCATCGCCGAATTTGAAGCCGCCGATACGGGCCTCGTTGTCATCGACGGAAAACTGATTGAAAAACCAGTGCTGCGTGACATGCACCGGATTGTCGCGATTGCCGAGCGAATGGGAGCCTAGTTATGGATTGCTGTGGTCCGGGATACGCATCGCCCGCGGAGGCGATCAAAGCGCCACGCGAAAAGCTGCTCTACACAATCGCGATCTACACGGGCACGGGCATCCAGAAGCCGGACTATCTGGCAACGATCGACGTTGACCCCGAGAGCCCGACCTATGCTCAGGTGATCCACAGGCTGGAAATGCCGGGCATCGGGGACGAGCTGCACCACATGGGTTGGAACGCCTGCTCGTCCTGCCACGATGACGCAAACATGAGCCGCAACTATCTGCTGGTCCCCGGTGTGCGCTCCAACAACATCCATGTGGTCGACACTGCGACGGACCCTCGCGCGCCACGGCTGCACAAGGTGATCGAGGGCGCCGAGATCAAATCCAAGGCGAACCTCTCCGGTCCGCACACCGTGCATTGCCTGGGTTCGGAGATCATCATCTCGTTTCTCGGTGATGCCATGGGCGAAGCGCCCGGTGGCTTTCTGCACCTCAACAAGGATTTCGAGATCGTCGGCCGATGGGAAAACTCGATGGGTGACATCCCCTTCGGCTACGATTTCTGGTACCAGCCGCGCCACAACGTCATGGTCACCTCGGAATGGGCGGCACCGAACACGTTCATGCCCGGCTTCGATCTCGAAGAGGTGGGGCATCTAAAGTACGGGCGCCGGCTCCACCTCTGGGACTTCGAACGGCGGGTGCCGGTCGAGACCATGTATCTGGGCGAGGACGGCCTGATCCCGCTGGAGGTGAAGTTCCACCACAATCCCGACAGCACGCATGGTTTCTGCGGTGCGGCTCTGGCATCGAATGTCATTCACTTCTGGAAGAACGACACCGGCACGTGGGAGTGGGAGAAGATCATCGATGTCGAGAACGAGCCGCATCCCGAGTGGCCGATTCCGGTGCCGGGGGTGATGTCGGCGATCCTTGTCTCGATGAATGACAAGTTCCTCTATCTCAACAACTGGTTGCACGGCGACATGCGCCAATACGACATTTCGGACCCTCACAACCCCGTGCTGACCGGTCAGGTCTGGATGGGCGGGCTTCTGGGCAAGGCACCACAGGTCAATGGGGTCGATGTCGCCGGCGGGCCGCAGATGTTCCAGTTGTCACTCGACGGCAAGCGGCTTTACGTCACGACCTCGCTCTTCTCGACCTGGGACAACCAGTTCTATCCCGAGATACGGGAGAAAGGTGGGGTGATGGTCATGATCGACTGCGATCCCGTCAACGGGGGCATGTCGATCAATCCAGACTTCATTGTCGACTTCGGGAAAGAGCCAAACGGGCCGAGCCGCTGTCACGAAGCCCGATATCCGGGTGGGGACTGCACATCGGACATCTGGTTGTGAGCGGCTACGTCGTGACCTTGTCCAATCGGGACGGCGCGTCCTTCGAGGTGGATGACAGACGACCGTTGCTGGACAGTCTGCGCGAGCAGGGTGTTGATTTGCCCTATGGCTGCAAGTACGGCGGGTGCATCACGTGCGCTGCAAAGCTCTTGAAGGGCGAGGTCGATCAACGCCGACAGGTGGCGCTGAACAACCGCCAGATCGCGAATGGCTATGTCATTTTGTGCGTTGCCCGGCCGCGGTCCGACATCACGCTGGCAATTGGGGTTGAAAGCCACGACAAGCTCTACCGCAACCCGTTTATCGATCCGCTCGAACCCCATGAGCTCAAGGCGGACATCGCCTCGCCCAAGGAGAGTTAGGCCATGCCGGACGCCGATATCGACCACATCTACGACTACGCGCCTGGTTACCTCGCGGAGATTCTGAGGGACACCAAGACGATCGCCATGGTGGGTGCCAGCGCCGACAAGACCAAGTTCAGCTATGGTGTGCTTAGAGTGCTGTCTGAGACCGGCTACGAGATGCTGCCGGTCAATCCCAATCCGAACGTCACCGAGATTCGGGGCATCAAGGTCTACCATTCCCTGGAAGAGATCGATCGACCCGTCGACATGGTCGAAGTCTTTCGTCCGAAGGAAGAATTCTACGGCATCGCCGAGAAAGCCATCGCCATTGGGGCCAAAGTTCTTTGGGGGCAAATTGGGGTTTATGACGATGAGGCCGCGAAGCTGGCCGAAGACGCCGGCCTGAAGGTCGTGATGAACCGGTGTCCGAAGATCGAATTGTTCCGTCCGTTTTGGAAACCCAGACTCGATCTGCAGATCTAGGCTGACGCTCGCACTCGGGCCCGGTCAGGCATCCGGGCGAGTTCCACCGGCGCCAAGACGGGGTGATGTCCTTTTGCCCGGCCTGTTCAGGTGGACAATCGACTGGCAACCTTGTCCCGGAACGCCAGACGTTGGAAAAATTCGCCCGCCTCAATGAACTGGTCCAGGCCATGGGCGTTGCTGATGCTTCACGCACCGAACACCACGGTGGAGAAACCGGCATCGCTGAAATAGCCGCCACCCTTACCGAACTAGCCTACGCCTTGGCCGTCGATGCCTGAAACTTCGGTCACAGACGCTGCGGCCCTGGCGGCGTTGTGGTCGTCTAGCCCCGGAACCGGGGCCTCGGTGAAGATGCGGATTTCGAACCTCGGATGCACTGCCCTCATTTCCGGCAGCAGGGCAGCGGCGGCACAGTCCTCGAATTCAGCGATTGTGGCAGCGCCATTCTCTCCGGGCATCGGGCGGTACTGACAGCCGAAACTGCACCAGCCGGCAGATGCAGTTCTGGTTGCGCCACCTTCGATGGTGCCGACACTGAAGGTCGGATCGGGTGGGTCTTGGGGGCTGCCGTCGATCGGATTGGCGGCGCGCTGGGCACCGATCTCCTCGATCCTTGCAATCAGTTCATGGTTGCTGAGATCGCGCTGACACCGATGCGCGGATCGCGGGAATGCACTTCGTGCGCGGTGACTTCCCTGCGCATCTCAAACCCGCGCTTGTGGCCGGTGATGATCTGCGTTTTGGTGGGTGCACCGACAATCACGATCTTCGGCCTGAACGGGAGGGCAGACATGCTCTTCAGTAAGGCGGGCATGCCGTATCCGCCGGTTTCCTCGCTATACGAGAAGGCGACGTGAATGGGCTTGCTCAAACCGACTGACCTGAACGAGGGAAACGAGGCCAGCATGTCTATGCCCACCTTCCATTTCATCTCGGCCGGGCTCGCCCCGTTGGTCACCAGCGCGTTGGCAACGCGCGCGTCGTCCATGTGCACCCGCAGGCCGCAATCCCGCGTCATGGCCGCCAGGTCCGCAACCTGATCCACTTGATAGACGACGCCGGTCTCACAGGCCTGTACGATGCTGACAGCAGCGGTCCGGGCATGGTGGATGTTGCCCCGGCCCCGGACGCGGTTGTCCAACAGCACCGGCGTCAGTTTGCCGTCTGGCCCGGTGATGGTGAGCAGTTTCGCGCCGTTCGTATAAAGCTCGAGCGCTGCACATTCGTCAGTGTTGATGTGAGGCAGCTCATGGCAATAGATCCCGCCATACGAGGGCGACAATGCGTTTGCAGCTGTTCCCGTGACAGGAAGAAAGAGGGGACGAGATCGGGTTCAAAGAATCTCCGACATCGCCGGCATAGGCCGCAGCCGTGCCGGAGTTTGCCTCCAGAAGTGCTTCGACCACCTCCGGGCAGGCAGTCGTCACGTTGTCAGATGTGAATATGGCCCTGGTGCTTCCGGCGGGTTGCGACGGGGCTGCTATGGTTCGGCCAGGAAACGCCCAATGCGGGTCAGCATGTTGTGCAGGTGGAGACTGCGGGCCCGTCCGACGCCACGGATGTCGTTGCGCTCCATAGCGGACTTCAGCTCTTGAAGTTCGGCCTCCTGGCCCGAGACCATGTCCTTCCAGCCAAGCTGCGGCAGAAAGGTGAACCATATCCGCGCAACCCGGTAGTACAGCAGATCGATGGTCTCGCGAAGCGGTTCGTTGCCGGTGAGGTCGGACAGCATCTTCTGCAGATCGTTTGTGATTGCAGCAAACTCGTCGGGGTCTCTCTTCTCTCGCAGTTTGAGCGAGCGTGCGAGCAGTTCGTTGATCCGCTTGATATGATCCGCGCAGATCTCGACCGGTGACAGCTCTCCCATCAGTTCCGCAAGGCGTATGCGCAGAGCGTAGGTTTCCTTGAAGGTCTTCAGATCGATATCGGTGACGATCGTCCCGACTCCGTTTCTGATCTGAACCAGTCCCATGAACTCCAGCCTGTGCAAGACCCTGCGGATCGGGGTTCGGCTGACACCGAACTCCTCTGCGATCGCGGTTTCGCTGAGCAGAGTACCTGGGGGATAGTCGAGCAGGCAGATGCGGTCCCGCAATTCGGTGTGGATCCGCTCGAACCGTTCAGCGCCGGTTTCGTTGTCCGACGTGGTGTCCGCGCGGTTGGTGAGATGGATGGTGTTGCTCATGATTGACGGAGTGATCGCAGTGTCGATTTCGCGTTGACTCGGTTTCCTCACAGTGGTGCTATCCAAAAATGCAAGCTGTGTACAGGTCGTATTGATATGATTCGAGATGTCACTGCCGAACGATTGGAAGTGTTCCGGAGCACGCCGGTCAGCTCGGAAATCGGCTTTGACAACGCGCCCGGACGTTGGCGGATCGGGTTGATCGTTCTTTCAACGACGACGCGACCGAACACGACTTCATGAACATGTGCCCGAGCAACGATCTCGCGATCTTCACCACTCGGATCTCGAAAGCGCAGGCATGCCCGCCCGCGAGCTTGCGCCAGATGGCACCCAAGAACACAGACTGCGTCGAACTACTGGGCGCTGACGTCCGGTTTCGTGAGGCGATGATCGACATCAAGCAGGCGAATGGCGGGCAGGGGGCTCGGTATCCCCGAAACGAGGTCTTCGCGATCCGAACGCTGCAGGGCTGGACAGATGAGTATTCATCGGTCTTCGAGCATCAGGAGGGACACTGATGGCGCCTCCGTTCACGAAACAGGAATATGCGGATCGACTGAACCGGGTCAGGAGTGCCATGGTAGCCAACGGCTTCGATGCCCTGGTCATCGGCAACCCGGCGAACATCAACTGGTTGACCGGGTACGACGCGTGGTCCTTTTACACCCCCCAGATCATGGTGGTCGGGCTCGAGCTTGATCCGACCTGGATCGGTCGAGAGATGGACGCGGGCGCGGCGGCTTTCACGACCTATTTGCCCGAGGAACAGGTGATTCCGTTTCCGGAGGAGCTGGTCCAGCAGGTCGATGTTCATCCGGCCCAGTTCATGGGTGATTGGATGACGTCGAAGGGACTGGACGGCAAGCCTGTGGGCTACGAAAGCGACGTCTACTTCCTGACACCTGCCGCTGTCGACCATCTGAAATCCCGTGTGCCAAACAGCACGTGGACGGACTGCCGATTGCTGGTCAACTGGGCCCGCTTGGTCAAGAGTCCGGCAGAACTGGGCATGCTGCGCCAGGCGGCAACGATCGCCGGCAAGGTTATGGAAACTGCCTATGAGGGGACGAGGCCGGGCGTGCGTCAGTGCGACTTGATGGCCGATGTCACCGCAGCGCAAATTCGAGGGACACCAGAGTTCGGCGGCGACATGACGGCCCTGCATCCGCTCGTTCTGGCGGGCGAAGCCGCGACGACCGCGCATCCGATGTGGACCGACGCACCATTCGTGCACGACCAAACGATCGCCTTTGAGCTGGGGGGATGCCGCAAGCGCTACAATGCCGGTTTGGCCCGTACGATGCATCTCGGCAAACCGCCCGCGGCCTTGCAACGGACCGCCCATGCGGTCAGCGAGGGTATGGACCAGATTCTTGCCTCGATGCGGTCGGGTGTCGAATGCTGTGACGTGCACGCGGCCTGGCAGGCGGTGCTTGACCAATACGGATTGGAGAAGAAGAGCCGCATCGGATATTCAATCGGTGTCGGCTATTCGCCGGATTGGGGCGAGCATACGATCAGTTTCCGGCCCGGCGACCACACACCCCTGCCTGAGAACGCCGTCGTGCACATCATCCTCGGCATGTGGATGGACGGCTGGGGCATGGAGATCAGCGAGACCATCCATGTCCGTGAAACGGATGCGGTCTGCCTGACCCAGTTCCCGCGCGATGTTCACGTCATTGACTGATCTGGAGGGGGAAACATGGGAAAGAAGCTGACAGACGCCCAAGTCGAGACGTTTCGCCGAGATGGCTTTGTCTCGCCCGTCGACGTGTTCTCCGAAGCTGAGGCGGATCGGCTGCGCGCGCAACTGGAAGCCGCAGAGGCGAGATGGCCGGAGGCTTTCGCCGGAGCCGAGCGCAGCAACACGCATCTAACTCTGATGTGTCTGGACGAGATCGTCCACAACGGCACGATTCTGGATGCGGTCGAAGACCTGATCGGTCCGGACATCCTGAACTTTGGGACAGTTCTGTTCATCAAAGAGGCCGGTGATCCGGGCTTTGTCAGCTGGCACCAGGATGCGCGCTACATGGGATTGGAGCCGCATATCGGCATCACTGTCTGGGTGGCGTTGTCCCACAGCAACGAAGAAAGCGGCTGCATGCAGATGATCCCGGGCAGTCATCACCAGATCAGGGAACACGAGGATACCTTCGGTGAGCAGAACATTCTCACACGCGGCCAGAAAGTCGAGGGCGTGGACGAGTCCAAAGCGGTTTCGTTGACCCTGCGACCGGGCCAGATGTCGATCCACAGCGCCCGCGTCATTCACGCCTCGCAACCGAACAGGAGCAAGGACAGGCGGATCGGCTTTGTGATTCAACCTTACATGCCGCCGCATGTCCGCCAAACGATCAAGCAAAGCGCCGTGCAGCTGGCGCGTGGCACTGATCCGCATGGAAACCACCCGCTCATTGGCAGGCCTGAACGGGACATGGACCCGTCGTTCCTGGCCGCGAAGGCCCAGATCAATGCGGCTTGGGCCGATGTCCTCTACCAGGGGGCCGCGCGCCGGCGCGACTTCTGACGGAATTGCATCTGATTGGTGTGCAATCTTTTGGCCAAGCCGTGCCCCTCTGCCTTTTTTGTGGGCCACTTTTCATGACGGTTTCTGGGATCGGCGGGCGCGTGCCCAGCGCCTGATGTGGCCGTCTTCGGTTGTCCTGTCTGAGCCAGGTGTTGATGACGGTCTGGGCCTGTTCGGCGGGGCAGAACCAGTCCGCAGTCAGGATCTCCCTTCGCAGGGTCCCGTTGAGCCGCTCGTTGTGTCCGTTCTCCCAAGAACTCCCAGGAGAGATCCTTCGTGGCGCGATGCCGACCCTCACCAGCCCGTTCTGCAGGCCGGGGGCGACAAGCTCGGGGCCATAGCATGTCGGGAAGGAGCGTTGTTTTGAGGTTGTGGTCAGGCTTTCCCTGCTTGAGCAGAAGCGGATAGAGCGCTTCCGGGACATCAGCCGACCTCATCTTCGCCTGGACATGCCCGCACAGCGCTTCGCGCGTGTACTCGTCCAGTACCGTGAGCATCTTGTACGGTCGGCCGGAGCTCAGCTTGTCATGGAGTGAGCCGCGCAGTGCGCCACCGGTCCGAGCGCTGCGGCGAACGTCGACGCTCCAGATATGGTTTGGGGCGAGGGGCCTGAGCCGGATGACCGAGCTGTCCTTGTGGTAGATGCGGCGGCGTTTCCTGTGGCGCTGCGGCAGTTGCAACCCTTCCTCTCGCCACAGCCGTTCCACCGTTTCCGGTGCTTGCGTGGCCCCACTGGGGCCACGGTCGCCTCCAACTGTGGTTCACCACCCAGCCTTCCAGCCTGAACAGTTTGACCACCTTTCGATAGCCATAGCGGCCATGCTGTTTGGCCAGCCGGATCAGCGCCAGGCGCAGAGCTTCGTCATCGTCGGCCTTGCGAGCCTTGCACTGCTGCGTCGAGCACGCCATGCCGACCGTCCTGCAGGTGCGCCGCTCGGAAGTATCGAGCTTCTGGCGCACATGGATCACGGCCTGGCGCAGGTCAGCGGCTTCAGGCCTGGCGCCTTAGACAATCGAGCGTCTCTTTGAGGATGAGCTTGTCGAGTTCCAGGTCCGCCACGATCCGCTTCAGACGCGTTCGCCAATGTCGCTCGGACAGAGGACGAGGGTTTCATGGAGTTGCAAGGAGTTGCTAACTGTTTCGAATTACGCAGGAATGTGTGGCAGCCGGTGTCGTCCAGCCACACCCTGTTGCAGACCATTACCTACAGAAAGCCTGCTATGCCGAAGCTCACCGAGACGTTTGCCAGGAAAGCGGCCCTTGCCCCCGACGGATCCGAGAAGCACTGGGATACCGAGATAAAAGGTCTCGGGCTCTTCATCGGCAAGCGTACCAAAACCTGGTACTATCAACGCGATGTCGCCGGGCGAACACGGCGCGTACTGATCGGGCGCTATCCGTTGATCGGCGCCGCGGCGGCGCGCGAGACAGCCCAAGGCCTCGCGCTTGAGATGGGGCGTGGTGCCGGGCGCTCCGCCCAGATGGGAGCCCCGCGGCTCGAGGCGGCACTGGCTGCCTATCTGGCGCGCCCAAAGCTGCGCTGCGAGGCCACCAAGGCGCAGATGCCGCGCCAGTTCGAGAAGCATCTCGGTGACTGGATGCGCCTGCCGCTCACGGAGATCACGCCGGCCATGGCGGCGCGTCGCCATACGGAGCTTGCGCACATTCCCTCCGGCGCAAACCATGTTCTGCGCGCCTTCAGAACAGTCTGGAACTTCGCGCGCCGCACGCATGATCTACCCGAGGCGCCAACCCGGTCGATCGAGTGGTACCCGGATGTGCCGGATGGTCGGGTGATCGGCGACTTGCCGGCCTGGTGTGCGGCGGTCGATGCTCTTCCGAACCCGATCCATGCCTGTTTCTACTGGTTCCTGCTCTACACCGGGCTGCGCCGGTCCGAGGCCGCCGGGCTGCGCTGGGTCGACATCCGCGAGGATCACCTGCACCTGGCGATCACCAAGAACGGGCGGGCTTTCGATCTGCCGCTGACAGTGCGCCACCACGCAATCCTGGCGCCGATGCGGGCCCTTGGACAGCCCTGGGTCTTTCCCCGATCGGGCATTGGTGCGGGTCCCCTGAAGTCGCCGCGGCGGATCGCGTGGAGCCCTCATGCCCATCGACGTACTTTCGCAACCGTGGCACTCGAAGCGGGCGTAATGGAAGAGTTTGTCGGCAGGCTTCTCAACCACACACCTGTCTCGATCACCGGCCAACGCTACGCCCGGCCCTCCCTTGATGCCTTGCGCCCGCATATGGGGACAGCCTGTGCCGAGCTTGATCGCCGGATCGGACTATCGGCAGAGGGCAGGATGAGGCAGGGGGGAGCTGACGAAGACCCTGTGTATGGCAACGTTTCTTGAGTGTCTGAAGGCCGCGCGACACGGCAAGTTCGTCAAGCGGGCAGGAAGCCCTGAACCGTTTGCCAAGGCGCGGCGTTTTCCTTGCTAGGGACGCCAGACAAGTCCGAGCACCCGACGCAGACGCAGCCATCTAGCAGCGCCTCAAGGACTGCCTGCTCAGACCAAGCGGACCGCGCACATCTTCCGGTGCAGTCGACGATTCGAGGGTCGTACCGACGGCATTCAGCGGGGAAGCTAACGCTCTACCGCCGAACTCCGCCCGTGCCAGAATTTCCACCCAAGACGCTCGAACTTCGGCGTCAAATTGGGTGTGTTGAATGTACACTCTTGGGTGGATTGATATTGTGCGTGAAACCAACAGGATTTGTGACGACGACGCTCTGAGAGCTACTCACTTAACCAGCCTGAGACAGTAGCGGTTGGTGGCGAATGGTGTTGAAAAACTCGTCCTTGAAGAAGTGATTGGGCGCTGATTCAATCGATCCAAGAAAAAGAAGGATAGAGTGAATGATGGGTCCAAGGCAGGTTGCGCGGGGGTCACTCTTCTGCGCGTTCAGCATCGAAGATCATGTCCCGTCGGACCACCTGCTGCGCAAGATCGACCGGTATCTGGATCTTTCAGAGATCCGCGGTTTCATGGCGCCCTACTACAGCCACCAGGGTCGGCCATCGATCGATCCTGAGCTCATGATCCGCATGTTGCTGCTGGGTTATGCCATGGGCATTCGATCGGAACGGCGATTGTGCGAAGAGGTCCATCTGAACCTGGCGTATCGGTGGTTCTGCCGCCTCGATCTGACTGATCCGATCCCGGATCACTCGACCTTCTCGAAGAACCGGCACGGGCGCTTCCGCGACTGCGATCTGTTCCGGCATCTGTTCGAGAGCGTATTAGCGCGCTGCATCGCCGAGGGCATTGTTGGCGGTGAAGCCTTCGGTGTCGACGCATCCATCGTCCAGGCTGACGCCAAGCGACTGAACAAGGTCGAAGCGAAGGACTGGACACCGGAGCGGATCACGCGGGCGACCGAGGAATACTTCGAGACATTGGATGATGAGGCGTTTGGCGCCGCGACGACGGTGAAGCCGAAGGTGCTTTCTCCGGTTGACCCTGCGGCCCGGTTCACGGGTGCGAAGAAGGCCTATTCGATCTTTGCCTACTCGACGAACTATCTGGTCGATCTCGACAATGCGGCGATCGTTGATGTCGAGACCACAGCACCGATCCGGCAGGCAGAGGTCAATGCCGCGCTCGACATGGTCGACCGCGTGGAGGAGACGTTCGGTATGCACCCCGAAAAGTTCGTCGGCGACGGGGCCTATGGCAACGCCGAAACCCTCGGATGGCTGGTGCACGAGAAAGGGATCGAACCCCACGTTCCTGTGCTGGACAAGACTGGCCGGCAGGATGGGACTTTCTCACGAACCGACTTCAAATTCGATTACGATGGGGATCGCTATCTATGTCCTGGCGGCAAGGAACTACTACCCGCTCGCCGCCCGTTTCAAACCATCCGTCCGCGGGTCAAAGATGACGAAACGGTGCGGTATCGGACAGCAAAGGTGGATTGCGAGGGCTGCGCGTTAAAGCAGCAATGCTGCCCGAACACACCGACCCGCCATATCACCCGGTCAATCCACGAAGGTGCCAGAGATCTGGCGCGGGAGATTGCGACCACGGATGCCTTCGTTACCTCCAGGCGGGCGAGATGAAAGGTCGAGATGCTGTTCGCCCACATGAAGAAGATCATGGGCCTGGATCGTCTCCGTCTCAGAAGGCCAAATGGAGCCAAGGACGAGTTCACACTGGCCGCCACGGCGCAGAACCTGCGCAAGATGGCGAAGTTGCTCCCAGCCCCGGCGTGACGGGGCCATTTAGCTGAATTCTTGAGCCACTATGCTGCGCTGCAACACATTGTTTTTTCGACAGAATTGGCGGGAAGCGGTCATTCGCTGCTTCGCAACACCGATTTTGCAGGTCCGATCCGCCAGGCAGGTCCGCAAGAGCGGACATCCCACAGCGTGAGCGGCGGCGTTCAAATTTACCTTTGACCTTTCCAAAGCTGACCTGAGGCGCGCACCGTTCAGCGTCGGCAACGCGCCAAGTGCGATCATTCATTCGAGAAAACTAAACGCCGGGTCAGTACTGAGTCGGGCGCTCGTTCGGCCACTGACGGCCCGTCCGCGAACTTTCGCTCAGCTTTGTCACCTGTTAGAGCCATCACCAAGGGCAATTTGAAAAAGGCACGGCGATGAACGGCATCTTGAAGGGCATGCGTGTGGTCGAAGGATCCGCTTTTGTTGCCATTCCATTGGCAGGTATGGCACTTGCCCAGATGGGTGCGGACGTCATCCGCTTCGATCGTTTGCAAGGCGGCCTAGATTCCACCCGCTGGCCGCTGGCCCCGAACGGTCAGAGCCTCTTCTGGGCGGGGTTGAACAAGGGCAAGCGCTCGATCGCAGTGGACATGACCTCACCCAGGGGACGCGATCTGATCACGGGAATCATCACGGCTCAGGGCCAGGATGCCGGACTGTTCCTCACGAATCTGCGTGTGCGCGGTTGGATGGACTATCCGACATTGAGGCAGCACCGCGAGGACTTGATCATGGTGTCGCTATCTGGCGACCGGATGGGGCGCCCGCAGGTGGACTACACGGTCAATCCGGCAGTCGGCTTTCCCGACGCCACAGGCCCCGAGGGCTCGACCCAGCCGGTGGCTCATGCATTGCCCGCCTGGGATTGCATCGCCGGTAACATGGCGGCCACCGGTCTTTTGGCGGCCGAGCGCCACCGGCTGCGGACCAGTGAAGGGCAGGCCGTGGACCTGACGCTGAAGGATGTGGCGGCCGCGATGGTCGGGAACCTCGGGATCCTGGGCGATGTCGCCGTGAACGGTAGAGACCGCGAAAAGGCGGGAAATGCGCTCTATGGCGCCTACGGGCACGACTTCGTCTGCGCGGACGGCCGGCGGGTGATGGTCATCGGGCTGACCCACAGGCAGTGGCGTACACTGCTCAAAGTCACTCAGAGCGAGGGAGAGATCGACTATCTTTCCTCAAGTCTGCGGCAGAACTTTCACGACGAGGGCGTGCGCTGGCGCTATCGCCACAAGATCACCGCAGCCCTGGCGCCCTGGTTCAATGCGCGCCGTGTCGAGGACTTCGCCGACGCCTTCAACCAAGCCGGGATTACGTGGTCCGAGTTCCGCAGCTTCGGCCGCGCCATTGCCGAAGATCCGGACTTCTCCGAGGAGAACCCAATGTTCTCGACCGTCGAGCAACCAGGGATCGGGCGGTATCTGTCGCCAAGTTCGCCGCTCAAGTTCTCGGCCACACAACGTTTGGACGCACGTCCCGCCCCCGGTTTGGGCGAACACACCGAAGAAATCCTGGCGGAGGTGGTGGGGCTTCCGGACACAGAGATCGCACAGCTCTACGACGATGGGATCGTTGGGGATCCCAAAACCCTAGCATCCTAGCGAAAGCAAACCGCCGGAATTTTGGTAGGATACCCATAGCGGTCGGATCAAGGACTTGTCGCGATACCTCGCGTCCCTGCAGATCGGCCGGCTGGCCGGCAAAGTCAGTAGTCTGACAACGCGCAGAGATACCAGTAGCGGACCGCAAACGAAGGTCCGGTCTGCCTCCAAGATTGCATGTCAGAAGGTATGCCGTCTCGGTTAGCTTGGGCTCAAATTACGAGTTCGCCGCATCCCGCACGAATGTCCGGTGTTGCCTGCATCGCGATGATTGACGATGCCGTTTCATGATGCCGGTGACGGTGTTTTTGAGATGCCAAGGTTGCGGGCGATCCAGCGGTAGGAGCGTCCATCGGCGAATGCTTGAACGACTTGAGAGTCTAGCTGATCGGCTTTTGGGCGTGACCCGGTTGGCGTCCGAGCTTGCTGCCTTGAGCCCGGGCTGCGGGGAGGCCAGAATTGACAAGTTCGGTGAGAAGAACACGCTCAAACTGAGCGATCCCTGCGAGCATCGTCAGTGTTTGATGTTCTGCACTTGCGCAAGTACGCAGACGTCACTGTCTCCGGCTAGACTCAATGATCGGCTAGCAAACACACTAAACTTTCTCTAGGAGCCCGGACGACGCGAAAACTCTCCACTTGTGGGGAAAAACAATGGAACCATAGACAAACTAGGTATGCTTATCGTTCGTTTTCAATCACATAAACGCGGTCTGTGGTGGAGCCGAGGGGGATCGAACCCCTGACCTCTGCATTGCGAACGCAGCGCTCTCCCATCTGAGCTACGGCCCCAAGGGTGCATCGCGTCCCAATCGCCGCGAGCGGCAGCTTGCTACGCGTGCCTCCGGATGCTGTCAAGCGCCTTGCGCCGCGCGTGCCAGCAGACTACGTAGTGCGCGGCCCGAATCCGCCGCACGGTGCAGCGCACAATGGGAGCGCAAGATGAGCGACCTGCAACAGATTGTCCTTCTCCTGCTCGGGGTTGCCCGATTCCTGATCATCGCGCACGTCATTGTTTCGCTGCTGGTCAGCTTTCAGGTTCTGAACCCGCAGCAGCCGTTCGTGCGAGCAATTTGGACGGGACTCGAGCGACTGTTCGAGCCAATCTATCGACCGATCCGGTCTGTGATGCCGGACACACGTCCACTCGATCTCACGCCGATCGTCGCGCTTCTGGGCATCGAGGTGCTTAGAATTCTGATCACTTGATCAACACATCGGCTGTCCTCCTGCCCTGAACTGAAATCGGTGCGCGTTGGCGCAGACGACGGTGCTGCGCTTTCTTGACCAACGCGATTGAGCGATGCAGGGCGCTTCGGCCTGCAGCGGCTCGAAAAGAGCGGGCGACATTGGCGTCTGCTCACTTGCAGCGACGCGGCACCGGCGCTATCTAGCTTCAGCGGGGTGGTGCGATCTCCCGCAGTCAGGCAATCGTGCCCAAGCATCGCCGCATGGTCCTTTAGCGAGGGAGCTGCGTATGCCTGACAGCGCTCAACAACTTCGGTGTTCTATTCCTGGTTCTCATGGCGGGCTGCAGCCCATGGAGGCCGGTCATGAAAACTGATATCGAGGTACAGGACGCCCAGACATCGATGAAGGCCGCGCTGCCTGTTTGGATCCGCATCGGTCTCTTGTCGTTTGGCGGTCCGGCGGGTCAGATCGCTCTCATGCAGGAAGAAGTCGTCAACCGCCGGGGCTGGATCAGCTCGGAGAGCTTCGGGCGCGGTCTGGCCTTTTCCATGATGCTGCCGGGCCCTGAGGCGCAACAGCTCGCAACATGGCTTGGCTGGCGGCTCAACGGTCTCGCGGGCGGTCTCGCTGCGGGCCTGGCGTTCATCCTGCCTGGTGCGGCGCTCATGACGATCCTGGCCTGGGTTGCTGCGGCCTATGGCGAGGTCGGTCTGATTGCGGCGCTCTTTGCAGGCGTTCAGCCCTTTGTCATTGTCTTGGTGATCGCGGCCCTCGTCCGAATCGGACAACGCTCGATCGCCGGCCCTTGGCATCTGTCCGTTGCCATCGCTGCCTTCTTGGCGCTCTGGGTCTTTGGTGCTCCGTTCCCCGTTGTCATTGCGTTGGCGGCACTGATCGGACTGGTCCTCCCGGCAGAGGAGGCGGCGGACGCGCCCGTTGAGGCAGGCGGAGGTCTCTGGCGGCATGCGTCCAGAGTTGTCATCGCGTTTGCGGGCCTCATCGTGCTGGTTTGGCTGATGGTGCGGCTTCTGGGCGGTAGCGATCCCTTTGATGGGGTGGCGTTCCTTTTCACCACAGCGGCCTTCGTCTCGTTCGGAGGCGCTTATGCTCTGTTGCCTTATGTGGCCCAGCAAGCCGTGGAAGCCTACGGCTGGCTTTCGCCTGCAGCGATGCTCAACGGGCTCGCGATTGCCGAGGCGACACCTGGTCCGCTGATCCTGGTCAACACTTATGCGGGCTTCTTCGCCGGGTGGTCGGCCGAGAGCACCTTCACAGCGGGCGCGGTAACCGCTTTGCTGGCAACGTTCTACACGTTTGCCCCCAGCTTCATGCTGATCCTTGCCTTCGCACCCGTGGTCGAGCGCATCCAGTCCGTGCGATGGGCGCGCCGGGCGCTGGCCGGTGTTTCAGCCGCCGTGGTGGGGGTGATCGCAAATCTGGCGTTGTTTCTCGCGGAGGCATCTTTCTTCCCCTCCGGCTTCAGCTCGCCGGAATGGGTAAAGCTGGCGCTCTTCGCCGCAGCCGTGCCGCTCGTGTTCTGGGCGCGCCTGGGAATGATGACGCTGATAGGGGCGGGTCTTGTCGCAGGAGCCGCGCTGCACCTGCTGGGATGGCTCTAGTCTGAGTGCCTGAGCCAGCGTGCGCTCAGGCGCTCATAGGTTTGAGCGCCTCGGAATCCACGATCGCATCATCTGCGACCAGCACGTAGGCGGATTGCTCCCGTCTCAGCCAGAAGGTCCGCTCGCGCGCAGTTATGCCGATCTCGCCATCGACTCCCTCGATCCGCAAGCCATCCGACAACTCGAGGCCATGGTCCAACGCACTGCGGGCGATCGAGGCGATGCGCCGAAGAGCTGTCTCGGCGTTGACCGGCGCCGGGGCGAGTTCCAGTTCGCGCCCGATGAAGGGGCGCATCCCGTAGCTAACCATTCCCAGAGCCGTTTCAGGATTTGCACCTTTGGGCACAACGGCGGCAAACGTCAGCCAGGCGCTGATCGGCATCGTGGCCTGCAGCAGGCGTTGGCTGGATGCCTGAAACGTTTCGGGCTCGCTCAAGCACCAGCTTTCGGGCCAGAACACGGCCGTTGCCGGTGCGAGCCCCGCGAGGGTCGATGTGACGAAGTGTGTCGCGGCTGCAAACGCCTTGGCGCCTTGAAGACCTTCGAGATCTCCGCCGCAGGAAATCGACAGATGCGCGGTGTGAGCCCGGACTGCTGTATCGCTGGCCCAGCTCTGCATCGTCATCAAGGGTGGGGCGAGTTTCTCGGCCGGCATCGGCTGATCAATGAAGTCGATGACCACCATGCCGCCGTCGATTGTCAGAAGACCGGCCTCGCCCTCTCCGCCCAATCCCGGCATTGCCTCGACCACACCGATCCCCGGGAAGTCCTCGCTGACCTTCTCGGCGAGCAGGTCGATGTCAATGGTCCACGGCTTCTCTAGCAGGACCATCGCATTGAATTGGATCGGCATTCTTCACCCTCCGGCACGTTAGCGGACGACGCTAACCCATGCACGCACTCAGTGAAAGGCAGGTTAAGATCATCGGGCGGTGACTGAAACGAGGCGCTCAGGTAGGCTGTACAGGGGCGAGAACGGGCACAAATAGGAGGAAGCGGCGATGAAGGCGGCACGCATTTTGTCCTTTGCGGCGGTTCTTGGCGCGGTCCTGACCGGTTCAGTTGACGCCCAGCAGACGCGCGAGATCACCCCGATCACCGGTGATGTCTACCGGTTCCAGAACAACTTTCACTATTCGATCTTCGTGGTCACGGGTGAGGGAATCGTTGTCACCGATCCCATCAATGCGGAAGCGGCAGAGTGGCTGTCGAACGAACTCGCGTCGCGTTTCGACGAGCCGGTCACGCATCTCATCTACTCACACAGCCATCCGGATCACGCCTCGGGCGGCGCCGTGTTCGCCGAAACCGCCGAGGTGATTGCCCAGGCGAACGCACCGGAGACAATTGATGGCGTTGCGCCGACGACGCGGTTCGATGATGAGCTGACGATCGAAGTCGGCACCAAGACCATCGAGCTCACCTACCTCGGACCGGGCCACGGAGAAGACCTTATCGCAATGGTGATCCGGCCCGAGCGGGTGGGGTTCGTCGTTGATGCGGTCAGCGCGAAGCGACTGCCGTACAGGGACTTTCCAGGTTCCGACATCGATGGATGGATCGGACAGGTCGAGAAGGTCGAGGCGCTTGACTTCGATATTCTTGCGCCCGGGCACGGCGCCCTCGGCACGCCGGACGATGTCACCGCAACGCGGACCTATATCGAAAGCCTCCGCGCCCGGGTTCTCGAGGGCTTGAAGGACGGCAAGTCCGAGGAGCAGCTTGTGCTCGAGATTCAGATGGAGCGCTATAAGGATTGGGGCCAGTACGACTCCTGGCGTGAACTCAATGTCCGCGGCATGGCGCGCTGGCTGGTGAATTCGGGCGCGATCAACCGCTGAAGCTGAACGTGCGGTCCGGCCCGGCGAGGGTGAGCGCCGGGCCGGGTGACTGATCAGCCGCTGGTGAGCACGCCCTCGTTCATGGCCGTGAGGAACTCATCCTCGGACAGAATGCCATCTGCATTCTGGTCCGCCTGCACGAACGCCCCGACACCGACATTGGGCATGGCCGCCTGAACTTCATCGATGGTCAGTCCGCCATCACCATTGGTGTCCACTGCGGTGAACTCGTCTGCGGCGTACGCAGTGGCGCCGGCGAGGATCACGCTCGTGAAGAAGTACATTGTGAGCTTTTGCATGGTGTTCTCCCGTTCTCACACCACCCGGCTCAGATCATTCCGTGCCGGGTCCAGATCCGTTCTGGTGCACGCTAAACGGGTGCCCGTTCGGATGTGTTCCCGGAATCGACCAGGAATATTTTCACGGAATGTTCTCTTTTCGAGGAACCCACGGAAGTCGTTGAGCTTCTTTCGATGGCATGGACCGTAAGAGGATTTTCGTTTTGGAACCGTGACCTAAGGCGCTGCGTTATGATCGGTTCGACTGGCAGAAGCGTGTCCCGGAACATAGTTGTTAGGGCAACTGGGTCGCTTTTGCGGGTAGGGGTGTGCACAGGACATTTGGGGGACGGAGCCAGCAATATGAAAGCGAAAGTTGTGCGGAGCCTCTGGCTTCTGGCGGTCTCGCTCTCGGGAGTGCCGTGCATTGCAAGCGCTGGTGAGGTGCGCATAGCGGTCGCTGCCAACTTCAGCCAACCTGCGCGAGAGATCGCGGCGCTCTTCGAGGCATCGACCGAACACCGGGCTCTGCTCAGCTTTGGTGCCACAGGTCAGCTCTTTACCCAGATCACGCAGGGCGCTCCGTTTGACGTCTATCTCGCTGCTGATGCTGATCGGCCGGAGCGGGCGGAGGCTGAAGGCTATGGTGTGCCCGAAACGCGCTTCACCTATGCGATTGGACGCCTCGCTCTTTTCAGCGGTGAGGCCGGGCGCATCTCGGGACCCGAGGCACTGCTGGCTGACGACGTGACCCGGATTGCAATCGCCAATCCGGCAACGGCGCCCTACGGTGCTGCGGCGCTGGAGGCGATGGCGTCGCTCGCCCCCGAAGCCCGTCGCGCCGAGGTCACCGGGAAAATCGTGCGCGGCACCAACATCGCACAGACCTATGCGTTCGTCGCGACGGGGAACGCCGAACTGGGATTCGTGTCGCAGGCCCAGATTGCCGGGCACGCCGATGGCTCGCGCTGGGTCGTGCCATCCGGTCTGCACGCTCCGATCACACAGCAAGCAATCTTGCTGAGCGACGCTGAAGACCGGACCGCCGCCGTTGCATTTCTTGACTTTCTCAAAGGCCCGGATGCGCAGGCCGTCATCCTGCGCTATGGCTATGGCATCGACGTGGACGAGCGGGGGTAGCAGACCCGATGCCTGAACTCGCGGCGCTCTGGCCGCCTGTGCGCCTGACGCTGATGCTGGCGGCGGTGACCACGGTGATCCTGTTGCTTGTGGGCACGCCCATTGCATGGTGGCTGGCTCGGTCAACAGCCCGTTGGAAGGAGGCGGTCGCAGCAATCGTTGCGTTGCCTCTGGTGCTGCCGCCGACAGTTCTGGGATTCTATCTTCTGATCGCCCTGGGGCCACAGGGGCCAGGGGGGTGGATTGCCGGTCTCTGGGGCGGCCGGTCGCTGGCCTTCAGCTTCGAAGGCCTTGTAATCGGGTCGGTGATCTACTCGATGCCGTTTGTCGTGCAACCGATCCGCACCGCATTCGAAGCAATGGGGGAGCGCCCGCTCGAGGTCGCAGCAACTTTGCGCGCCGGTCCCTGGGACCGCTTCTGGAGCATCGCCATTCCGCTCGCACGACCTGGATTCCTCACGGGTGCCGTTCTTGGATTTGCTCACACTGTCGGAGAATTCGGCGTCATCCTTATGATAGGCGGGAACATTCCGGGCGAAACTCGGGTCCTTTCCATCGCGATCTACGACCATGTCGAAACCCTCGACTGGACAAGCGCGCACATCCTCTCGGCGGGCATGCTGATTTTCGCGTTCGTGGTGATCCTGGCCATGATGCTGATGGGGCGGCGCGTCGGAAGTACGGGCCCATGACCGGCAGCCCACGTGTCTCGGCGCGTTTCAACGGGCGGGTCGGGACGTTCGCTCTGGAGTTGGCGTTCTCTGCCGCGGACCAGGGCGTTACTGCGCTCTTTGGTCCCTCGGGTTGCGGCAAGACGACGACACTGCGCTGCATGGCGGGCCTTACGCGCCTGCCCGGAGAGCTTCGGGTGGATGGTGCGGTCTGGCAAGACGAGGCAGAGGGGATTTTCCTCGAGCCCCATCTGCGCCAGGTCGGCTATGTCTTTCAGGAAGCGAGTCTTTTCCCGCACATCTCCGTTGCGCGAAACCTTGCCTTCGGCGAGCGGCGCGCGCGGCGCGATGGCAATCCTGAGGTTGTCAGACGCGATGACGTCATCGAGTTGCTTGCGTTGTCGCCACTCTTGAACCGGATGCCCGGGCGCCTTTCAGGCGGCGAGCGCCAGCGTGTGGCGCTCGGTCGTGCCTTGCTCGCCAAACCGCGGCTCCTGTTGATGGACGAGCCGCTTGCAGCGCTCGACAGGGCCAGCCGCGAGGAAATTCTGCCCTATATCGGCGCACTTGGTGACGCAGCCGGAATTCCCATCGTCTACGTGAGCCATGATCTCTCAGAAATCGCGCGTCTTGCCCGCCGCATCGTGGTGATGTCAGCGGGACGTCTGGTGGCAGAGGGGCCGCTGGACGAGATGCTTGAGCGGCTCGACCTCGGTCCCGCGACGGGCCGTTTCGAGGCAGGTGTGGTTCTGACAGCGACGGTGCGCACGCACGATGCAGAGCTGAGGATGACGCGGCTCGACCATCATGGGCAGACGCTCTCCGTGCCTTGGATCGACGCCCCGGCTGGGGAGCAGGTGCGTCTGCGCGTGCGGGCACGTGATGTGGCGCTGTCCACCGCCTACCCGGAAAGTATCAGTATCCGCAATGTTTTGCGCGGCGAGATTGTCGAGCTCGCAGCCGAGCCAGACACTGCGTTTGCCGAGACTTTGGTAGACGTCGGTGGCGGCCGTGTGCGCGCGCGGATCACGCGCGAGGCGGTGGCTGATCTCAACCTCTCCCGAGGCGCGCAGGTCTATGTGCTCATCAAGAGCATTTCCTTCGACAGCCGCTCCGTGATCTCGGCGACGCCTGAGTGATGCTTCGGCAGACAGGTCCGGAAAGGCCCGGATGCTGCCTTGTCCGCGCCTGCTTCCAACCATCTACGCCCCCGGATGCATTCTCGCGCCTGGGGTCGCTCTAGCCGGCTTCCTTGCCGCGCAGACGATCGCGTACCCCATAGATGGCAATCACCCGCTGGCGCCCGCGCATGGTCTGGCGGTCGAGGAACACGAACCCTGAACGCGGATCGCCAGCGTCAATGCCAGCGGCGGTGAGCAAAGGTGCCGTTGTGATGAAGTCGGTCTCAAAGGACTTGGCAGCGTCCAGAAGGCGCGCCGTGACATTCACGGTGTCGCCGGTCACACCCACCTGTCCGTGACGGTCGCCGCCCAGCACCGCCGCCGCCACCCGGCCGAAATGCAGGCCCACTCGGAGCCGCGGGCCTCCGTCGGCAAAGATCGCCGTCTCAATCGTATCGATTTCGGCAAGCAACTCGCGGGCGCAGGCAAGCGCTGCGGCGGCATCCTCCTGCGCAGGTTCGGGCAATCCGAAGGCAATCATCGCGCCATCGCCCTGATAGTCGGCGACGAAACCGCCGTGCCGCTCGGCCACGTCCTCATAGAAGGCATGCAGTTGGCTTAGAAGGGCAGCCACCTCGACTGGCTCGACAAGCTCGACAGCTGTCGTGTAGCCGATGACGTCAGCAAACAGCACGGCCGCGTTTTGCGGACGGCGGTGGAAGGCCGGACGAGGCGCACGGGCAAGCATATCGGCAAGCGCTGGCGGCACAAACCGCGAGAGGTTCTCGCGCTCGCTCTGCACGCGCAGTCGCAGACCCTGCTCGACCGCGAAGCGGCGTATCGCCGCCGCACTCGTTCCGATGATCAAGGCGCCAAGCACGCTTGTCGCATCGAGCCACAGATTGCCCCAGGCAAACGCCGCCTGCACGGTGCCGAGCGACACGGCCCAGATGCCGATGCTGCTGATGTAGGATGTCGTGTTGGCTCGCACGGCACCGGCGTAGAACGCCGCCGGTCCGGTCAACAGCATCAGCGCGAGGCTGGCGATGCTGCACAGCAGGTCATGCCGGATCATGCGACCGTCAATCAGGTTGGCGGTTGCGGTGGCAAGGATCTCAACCCCGGCCACATCGGCCGAGAACGGTGTGGCGAACTGGTCGCGCAGGCTCTCAGCGGTGCTACCAATCAGCACCGTGCGTCCGCGAAACAGGTTCGGACCGGCGCTTCCGTCCAACACATCCGACACGCTGACTGTCGGTACGGTGCCGCCCGGGCCCAGATGATTGATGGTCATGAGACCCGCAGGATCGAGCGGTATCCGCGCGGCTCCGAGATGCAGCTTGCGGCCTGCCTCGAGCCGAAGGTCACCGCGCGTCAACCCCTTGGCCTGCTGAGCGAGGGCCACCGGCAGGGCAGGCAGGTAGTTTCCGTCCGCGATCGCAAGTGCTGCCGGCATCTCGCGTGCCACGGCGTCCGATGTGAGATTGAGGTTCACGTGACCAAGTCGCGCGCCCTGTGCCAGACGGGCAACGGGCAATGCCAGGCTTTGGGGTGTCACGCTCTCCGGCGCGGGTCGGTCGATGACCACCGGATACACGCTGCGTCGAAGGGTCTGCTGTAGCTCTGGCGGCGTGGCGCGTGCGCGTGCTTCCTGAACGGCGATGACCGCGAGGGTGAGGTTGTCTGTCGCGCTCAGCGTCGTCGCGAGCCGGGTGTCGGCGGCTGTGTGGTCGAAGAAGAGCAGATCGATGCCGATCGCCTCTGGCTCGGACGCGTCGATCTTTGCGATCGCCTGCGAGAGAGCTGCACGCATCGGCGCGAGCATACCGATGCCGTCAACCGTCCGGTCGTCCAGCGCAACGATTGTCACCGTCTCCGGCGCATCGAGTGGGCCTCTGAGCTGGAAACGCAGATCGAGAAGCCGGTTCTCGATCGTGTCTGTCAGTGGATCAGGCAGTGCGGCTCGCAGAAGACCGAAGGCAAGGCTTAGCGCGAATACGACCACGAAGCCGCGTCCGGTGACGACGCGGGGGCGCGGCCACTGGCTCATCGAGGCGGCACGACGATGCGCAGGTTCATCGCCAGCCCGGGCCGAGGGCGGTCGTCGCGGCGGTGATGCGCTCTTCGCTCCATTCTTTGACGTCTCCGGCCCCACCGGCTTCGGTCACATCGATGCCTTTGCGGCGCGACAGGCTGTACCGGCCCCAGCGTGTGCCGACCGAAACCCGCCCCTTGCGCACAAAGATCGACGCTGCATCTCGGCGGTTCTCGACCAGCCACTCCGTCGAGCGCACCGACGCGATGGCAAGCGGTGTGCGCACCTCGAAGGCCCGCCACGTGCGTTCTGGCGCCACGATGCCGATGATCCCGTTTATCAGCTCGACAATGGCGTCGGTTCGGGAGCCGGAGGGCCCTGCAAGCGCTTCGAGATTGACTTCAGTGTCAGCACCGATGGTGACCGCGACCCCGTCCGCGCAGGTGAGCCGAAGGCGTGTGTCTGCACCCGTGACCACCTTGCTGGCGCCAGACGGAAGGGTGTCTGTCCCCAACGCCTGCCACTCACCTTCGTGCCAGAGCTTGGCCTCGGCGCCCTCGATCTCGGTCACCACACAGCTGCGCTCAGCTGCGGCGGGGGTCGCAAATATCATGAGCGTGCCAAAGCACACTGCAGCCCAGATGCGGTTTTGCGCGCGATGCCGCGTCATGTCTCTCAGCCCCTGAAATATCTAACGATCCGAAATGTTACGACGCGACCGCGTGGGAACAATGTATCGAAGATCACATTGAGCTGCAATCTATGGGTGAGCGGTCACGTTGCGACCGCATCGATGAGCTGGCGCAGCGTCGTTGGTTCGACGGGCTGGCCGTGGAATATCTCGATCGCGTGTACACCCTGCCAGAAGAAGAGCTCGAACCCTGGCAGAGTCGCACAACCGGCAGCGCGGGCGTCCGACAGGAACCGTGTGTCGCGCGGTGTGTAGACGGCATCGAACACCCAGTCGGCATCCCGCAATCCCTTCGCCGGCATCGGAGAGCCCGGATGTCCTGTCATCCCGACCGGCGTGCAGTTCAGAATTCCCCGGGCACCCGAAATGCCGATCGCCGGGTCGTCCGTCGCGATGATGTCAGCCTTCGGTGCGGCGGCCTTGAGACTTGCGGCAAGCGAATCGGCCCTGAGGCGCAACCGGTCGACCAGCGCAATGTGTCGTGCCCCAAGATCGATCAGTGCATGCGCCACCGCGCGACCCGCACCTCCGGCACCGAAAATGCAGACGGGCCCAGGGACCACATCTCCAAAACGCGCGCGCCAGCTCGCGACAAATCCTGAGAAGTCGGTGTTGTGGCCCTTCGGGCCGTCGGCTTCGAACAACACGGTGTTGATGGCCCCGATCGCGGCAATGCGCGGATCCGGGATCGAGACCCGCCCCACCAGCGTCTCCTTGTAGGGATGGGTCAGGTTCAGGCCGCGAAAGCCTGCAGCGCGCGCATGGTCGAACAATCTGTCAGCGCTCAACTCGTGCTCAGCCGGGATCAACCGCTCATAACGGGTCGGGATACCGAGCAGACGCCCCGCGGCCTCGTGGAGCATCGGCGCACGGCTCTCCGCGATGTTGTCACCGATCAGTCCGAGACGAACGGCGCTGCCTTGGCGAGCATTGGCACGCCTCGTGACGTCACGCTCTGCACCATGTGTTGGATCTTGTTGCCGTGTGTCCATCGCCCCTCGCAAGCACCCCTCTTGCGGTTCCGGTTAGGCCACGCTCTGGTTGAACGTTTTCGTTCACCACACTTTTGCAGGGACACAAGGATAATCAATCCTTCATACAGAGTATGTTGCGAGCGTGGCTCTCAGGTCACTCGTGGGGCAGGGCTCCGAGACCCTGGAACATCTGGCGGATTCTGACGCTGGAGCGATTGCCCAGATCGTCGAAGTGATCTTCGAGCCAGTGGTCCGCTGCGTTGCGTCCGATCTCGAATAGATGCCGCAGGAACGCCCATTCGGCATTCAGCTTGGACGACGCGTCCAGAGGGCGCATCTGCTTGCGTGACTCGATCACATGCATGTGCATACGCCGATACTCGTCGGGATCGAGTTTGCCGCTGTCCAGCAACCGTCGCACGAAATCGATGGCGCGCAGTTCGTGCAGCAACGCGCTGTTGAAGGTGATTTCGTTGACCCGGTTCTGTATGTCCTGTGCACTGCGTGGCGTGCCCTCCCGCAGAACTGGGTTGATCTGGACGATGACGATGTCGTTGGAGGGGCTTGTGTGGAAGAACGGGAACAGAGGCGGGTTTCCCATGAAGCCGCCATCCCAGTAAGGGCTGCCGTCCACCTCGACAGCCTTGTAGAGAAAGGGCAGGCAGGCCGAAGCCATGACCGCGTCGAGCGTGATTTCATCGCGCTCGAAGACGCGGATCCGGCCGGTCTCAACATTCGTCGCAGAGATGAAAATGCCCATGTCCGCGCAGGCGCGGACCTTTTTGAAATCGATCAGCTCATCTACCAGATCGCGCAGGGGATTGTGATCGAACAGGTTCAGATCGTAGGGTGATGCAACGCGCTGCAGCATGTTGAGCATCAGGTAGCCTGGTGAGTCGTCGAGCGACCAAGAACCTGTGAGATGCGCCCAGGCCGAGCGCTGGATCGGGCTTGCACGCGCCGCCCGGCTCGTGGCCTCCCAGAACTGGTGCAGCCGTGCGCGAGCGCCTTCTGCACCGTTCTCGTACATGCCCTGCGCCGCGACGACCGCGTTCATCGCACCGGCCGATGTCCCGGAGATTGCTTCGATCCAGATTCGGTCGTCCTCGAAGAGCTTGTCCAGAACGCCCCAGGTGAATGCCCCGTGGGCGCCGCCGCCCTGAAGTGCAATGTTGACCGCCTTCTCGTGGCGCTCGGTGCGCCGAGAGGGGCGCATCTGAGCGGCATGCTTCTCCTTCCGGTATCGGCTCGGCATGATTGGGTCCCCGTCACTGGCCACGAGTGCATTGCAACAAAGATGACACCGCATTGCAAAAGACGCCAGCCCTCGACTCGGTCCGTTTGAGGCAGGTGCGCGCGACACGTTGTTCCTTTTGGTCCGCATCAGGGCGGCAAACTGGCGCGCGAGGGAAACCTCGCCATGTGCACCGGCGCATTGCTGAAGCCATATTCCTGCCGAGTCGATCCCGATGTCTCAGCCTTCGCTTCAGTGTGACGAATTGCTTGAATAGATGGCGGGTGTGCACCATGCGCGCCCGGAGCCCGCCTCATCGCGCCCTTCGACCTGGCCAGCGGGAGGTTGCCACCAACGAACACGCTTGGGAGCCGGTTCTCAGATCGCATGAGAGGATGTTCGACGAAAGCGTCTGAATGGCCGCAGAGTCTCGGGCTTGCCAGCACCGCACAGGCGCGACATGATCGCCTCCAGGGACAGTCCGCGCCCGCGGGCGCATGGACAGATACAGGGAGACTCATATGAAACGCGCTCTACCGCTTGCCGTAGCTTTGCTCGCCTCGGCGGCCATCGCTGCACCTGCCGCTGCGGAAACTTTCAAGTGGGGCTTTCAGGGCGATGTGCAGACGATGGATCCGCACGGCCTGTTCGAGACAATGACGCTGGGCTTCCAGCGCAACGTCTATGAAGGTCTTGTCATCCGCAATGACAAGATGGAGACGACAGGTGCGCTCGCGGAGAGCTGGGAGAAACATCGAGCCGACGGTCTGGCGCTTCAAGCTCCGTGAGGGTGTGAAGTTCCACAACGGCAATGACTTTACCGCCGAGGACGTCGCATTCAGCGTGGACCGGATCCGCACCGAAGGGTCGGACATGAAGGTGGTCGCCGGTCTCATTGAGAAAACGGAGATCATCGATGACTACACCATCGATTTGCACACTCCGGCACCTGACCCGATCCTCGTGAACCAGCTCGAAATCTTCTACATCATGGACAAGGAGTGGGCCGAGGCGAACGGCGCACTGGCGGCCACGAACGTCAAGGGTGGTGACGAAGGCAACTTTGCCAACCTCAATGCCAACGGCACGGGTCCGTTTATGTTGAAGGAGCGCCAGACAGGCGTGAAAAACGGTTCTGGTGCGCAATCCTGACTACTGGGGCGATGCGCCGAGCAACGTCACCGAGGCCGTCTTCACACCGATCAGCCAGGACGCAACCCGGGTTGCCGCACTGATTTCGGGCGATGTCGATATGGTCTACCCGGTGCCGGTGCAGGACTGGCAGCGGCTCGAGGATGCGGCCGGAGTTGCGCCGCTTGCAGGGCCTGAAGCGCGGACGATTTTCCTCGGTATGGACCAGGACCGTGACGAACTCCTTGCATCGAACATCAAGGGCAAGAATCCCTTCAAGGACGTGCGCGTGCGCAAAGCGTTCATGCATGCCATCAACATTGAGGCGATCCAGCAGAAGGTCATGCGTGGTGCCTCGCAGCCGACTGGTCTGATGGTCGCGCCCGCCGTGAATGGCTTCAACGCAGACCTCAACAATTCTCGGCTTCCCTTTGATATCGAAACCGCAAAGGCGTTGATGGCCGAGGCGGGCTACGCCGATGGCTTCGAGGTCACGATGGATTGCCCGAACGACCGCTACGTCAATGACGAGAAGATCTGCCAGGCGGTTGCCTCGATGCTGGCGAAGATCGGCGTGAAGGTCGACCTGCTGGCACAGACCAAGTCGAAATACTTCGGCAAGGTGCTCGAGCAGAACAACTACGACACCTCATTCTTCCTGCTCGGCTGGACGCCCTCGACCTTCGACAGCCACAACCCGCTCGCAGCGATGATGTCGTGCCGGGGCGATGGCCTGGGTGCGTTCAATCTGGGCGGCTATTGCAACGAGCGTGTCACCGAACTCACCAAACTGATCCAGGGAGAGACGGATCAGGAGAAGCGCCAGTCGATGATCGACGAGGCCTTCCAGATCCACGCCGACGAGGTCGGTCACATCCCGCTCCACCAGCAGCCGCTGAGCTGGGGCGTGTCGGATCGTGTGAGTGTCGTGCAGCGCCCGGACAATGTGCTCGATCTGCGCTATGTCTCGGTGAACAACTGAGACCGGTTGGGCCGCTCCCCGGGGCGGCCCGTTTCCGGCGGGGGCTTGATGCTCGGCTTTGTCGCCATGCGCCTTGTGCAGTCGGTTATCGTCATGCTGACGGTTGCCCTGATCGCGTTCGCGCTGTTTCGCTATGTCGGCGACCCGATCAACAACATGGTCGGGCAGGACACGACGCTCGAGGAGCGGGCGGCGCTGCGTGAGCGGCTCGGCCTGAACGATTCGTTTTTTGTGCAGTTCGCACGGTTTGCCGCGAACGCGGCGCAAGGCGAGTTCGGGTTCTCCTACCAGCACCGTCGCCCCGTGAGCGAGCTGATTGCGGAACGCCTTCCGGCGACGCTGGAACTGGCGCTGGTCTCGGCAATCCTGGCAATTGCTGTTGGGATTCCGATGGGGGTCTATACCGCGCTCCGACGATACGGGTTGCTCAGCCGGGCGTTCATGACGCTCTCGCTGGTGGGGATCAGCCTGCCAACCTTCCTCATCGGCATTCTCCTGATCCTGTTCTTCGGTGTCATGTTGCGCTGGTTGCCGACGTTCGGTCGGGGGGACGTCACAGAGATCGGTTGGTGGACGACGGGCTTCACCACCTCGTCGGGTTGCGCAGTCTGATCATGCCAGCGATCACGCTCGCGCTCTTCCAGATGACCCTGATCATGCGGCTGGTGCGGGCCGAGATGCTGGAAGTTCTGCGCACGGACTTCGTGAAGTTCGGCCGGGCGCGTGGATTGCCCGACAACTATGTGCACTTCAAGATTGCCCTCAAGAACACGCTGGTACCGGTGATCACGATCACGGGTTTGCAGCTTGGCTCGATCATCGCCTTCGCGATCATCACCGAGTCGGTTTTTCAGTGGCCCGGCATGGGCTGATGTTCATCCAGGCGGTCTCGGAGGTGGATATTCCGGTCATGGCTTCGTACCTGGTGCTCATCGCGTTCCTGTTCGTGGTGATCAACCTGATTGTCGATGTGCTCTACTTCGTGGTCGATCCGCGCCTGCGGGTCGATCGCACCGGAGGGCATTGACGTGGTGGAACAGGCTTCCGAGACGCCGATTTCAGCACCTGCGACACCCGGCAGGATAAAGCGGTTTCTGGACGGCGATATCTGGTACAGTTTCACCCGTTCGCCTGTGGTCGTGCTCTCGGCCATTTTTCTGACCGTGGCGCTCCTGGCTGCTGCGTTTGCGCCGGTGGTGGCGCCGCATGACCCGTTCGATCTGGCGTCCATCGACATCATGGACAGCTCGCTGCCACCCGCCTGGGACGAAAGCGAGGGCGACACGCGCTTCTGGCTCGGCACCGATGACCAGGGCCGGGACGTGCTGTCGACCATCATCTACGGCGCGCGCATCTCGCTGATCGTGGGCATTGCATCGGTGCTCTTTTCGCTGGTGATGGGGGTCGGTCTGGGGCTCGTCTCGGGCTATGTGGGCGGCAGGGTCGACGCCTTCATCATGCGCGTCGCCGACATTCAGCTGAGCTTTCCATCGATTCTGATCGCCTTGCTGATCGATGGGGTCGCGCGCTCAGTGATGCCGCGGGAAATGCACCAAGACCTGGCTTTCTACGTTTTGATCTTCGCCATCGGCATTTCGGGCTGGGTGCAGTATGCCCGCACGGTGCGCGGCTCGACCATGGTGGAGCGCGAGAAGGAGTATGTGCAGGCTGCGCGTGTCATAGGGATGGGGCCGGGGTTGATCCTGTGGCGCCACGTGCTGCCCAATGTGATGGGGCCGGTGCTGGTGATCGCGACCATTCATCTGGCGATCGCGATCATCACCGAAGCGACGCTGTCGTTCCTGGGCGTGGGGTGCGCCGACGACGCCGTCTCTGGGCACGCTGATCCGGATCGGCAATGATTACCTGTTCTCGGGGGAGTGGTGGATCACGATCTTCCCCGGCATCGCTCTGGTGCTGCTGGTGCTGGCGATCAACCTGCTGGGCGACTGGTTGCGCGATGCATTGAACCCGAAGCT
>CBDHHE010000008.1:0-6162 GCA_965263335.1 Thermohalobaculum sp.
CTCATGCGGTGGTTCAGCGAGACGGTCTGCTTCGTGCATCCTCTGTCGCTGGATCATCGGGCTCAGCGGGCAACCGCCGGTTCCAGCAGTTTGAGCTGGTGGGCGTGCATCGTCGCGACATAACCACCATCCCCATCTACTACCTCGAAAATCCTAGGCCCATGGGCCACCCCAATGCGGTAGCCTCCATCAATCCACTGCCTGTCCAACTTGTTCTGGGGATGGTGGGCCCGAATCGCGACCCTGTCACCTTCCCGCAGTTCTCTGCGCCCTTGTCCACTCAGCTCCTGCCTCGCCCTTCGCCGGCGCCGCTGGTCCTCGGTCGTCCTTGCTGCTCTTGCCCTGATGGCCTCCCATGCCTCGGCAGACAGCTCCGCTCCGTCCAGCCCCTTCCCCATCATGACCACTTCCGGAGCTGCTGCAATGCCAGAGTGGCGAGAGCGGTTGTAGTTCCGCTCCACCTGCGCAATGAGGGTAGACCATCGGGCTCCAGGGCCTGCGCGGCGAATCCTGCCCAACACTGTCCCCACCGTCCGCTCTGCCAACCCGTTGCTCCACGGAGCATAGGGAGGGACATGGCACAATTCCATGCGGTGCCTAGTACAAAACTCCGCGAAATCTCCGGAGACAAAGGCCGGTCCTTGGTCGCTGACTAGGCGACGGGGCTTCCCCACACGACGAAACCACTTCCACAGCCCTTTCTTCGCCGCATCTGTTGTTGGGCCGTCCGCACAGGAGAGGACAGCGTACCGGCTGAACCCATCCACGATGACCAAGACATGCACCGAGACCGCTTCGTCTGGCCATTGAAGAGGGCCCAGGAAATCACAGAACACAGTGTCATTGGGGCTCGGACAGTCCCACTGGCCCCACGTTGGCCTCTGAACCGGTTTGCCATAGGCGCGGCAGCGTTCGCAGTCGCGAACGAACTGCTTCACGTGAGCAGCCATACCCGGCCACTGGGAGCCTCTTGCCTTCAAGTTGTGGAGAGTCGTCTCCCAGTTCCAGTGACCGGCATGGGCTTGTTCAATGGCCCTGCGCTGTCGCTTCGTGGGTTCCACTTGGGCTGCCGAGCACGTGACTGGCCGTCTTCTCGGGCGGGAAAGGAGATCTGCACCGGCGTTCTCCGACCCTGGGAGGAATTCCACCTGGAAATCCTCGTTGCCCAGGAGCCACCCACAGAGGCGCATCACGCGTTTGTCCTTCCACCCCGCCCTGTTTGTATCCAACTGCTCGGCCAGGGCCTGATTGTCCGTGCGTATCAGGAGCGGGGCGTCGCCTCGGAGCGCCTTGGTAGACTGGCATGCCCATACGACGGCTTTCAGCTCGCCAAGGAAGGAGGAGGTGGCTTCCACGATGCGCTTGCTGCCCAGATCGACCAGGTGCTCTTCGTTCTGCGCCTTCGCCCAGAGGAGATATCCAGCATGCTCCCCCGACCAGTCCGTCTCGAGGACATATTGAGGAGCAGCGGAGCCTGGCAAGGCCAAGAGCACTTGGCGATCCAGGACGCGCAGAAGAATCTGCCACACCTCCGCCTTCGCCTTCTGCCACCATGCCCCGGTCTGGGTTGACTGCCTCGCGTCGGCGTAGAGCTGCCGCAGAGGGGCGAGCAGGCGTTCCATGTCGACCACGGTGCGGCGCAGGTAGGAGAGGACGCCGATTAGCCTCTCGAGGTCCTTCCAGTGTTCGACCTCTCCCAACTGCTGCATGCGATCGCGAAAGTACTGGGCGAGCGTCCACGTGCCGTGCGTGATCTCCAATCCAAGGAATCTCACCTTCGTGACCAGCAGCTCTGTCTTCGCCAGGTTGACCTTCAGACCAAAACGCGCAAAGCGGGCGAACACCTCCAAGACTTTTTGCCGCAGCTCCTCCTTTGTCGCTGCTCCCACGAGCAGATCATCCACAAACTGCACCGTTCCCAGACCGTCTACGATCTCCGCCACTCGCTCAGAGAACAGGATCGGGCTCCAGGTCCAACCCTGCGGGATCCTGAGCCAAGCATACCGTCGGTCTTCCCACGTGAAGGCAAATGCAGCCTGCAGTTCTTCGTCGACTGGGATGGCAAAAAACCCGTCCTTCAGATCCAACTTGGCGAAGTAGACCCACGACGGGTCCACTGACCAGAGCCTCCTCCACACATCCACCTGTGCCATCCCAGCTCGCCGAAAGTGGGCATTCAGCCATCGGAAGTCGTTCGTGAAGCGGTACGTCCCGTCCTTCTTCTGAATGGGGTAGAGCGGGCTCAATGCGACCCGCTCCCCACAGGACACCATCCTCAGGTACCCTCTCTTCACGTACTCCTCCAGCTGCTTACCCACCTTGAGTCTGCAAGCCGCGTCCTCTGTCCGGTAGCTCGTCCTCCGACCCTGTTCCTGTGGCGGCGACCACCACACCTCGTCTGCCCGCACTCTCAGTGGTTCCATTAGGAAGCACTGGGTGCGTACTGAGGTCGCTGACGGCCGGGAATCTTTCCGCCAACTCCTGGCGCAAAGCCGCGGCCGTCACCTCCACTCCTGCCGCGCTGACTCGGGCCATCCGCACCACCTCGAGCTTCTCATGTCCATGCAGGGACACGAGAGGCGTTTTGGGCGTGATGCGGATTACCTTATCTGACGCGTTGTAGACATCCAGACGCAGCATTCCCCCAGTCGTCAAGAGCGCCCCAGAGACAACTTCTGGTCTCTGGAAGCAACTCGCCACCGTGACTCCTCCCTCGACCTCCAGCTTCCACGGCAGATACCACCTCTCCCACTGACGCGGCGGGAGGAAACGGGCCTTTCCACTGAGCAACTGTACTCCCTTCGACGTTGTTATTATGCCCGTTCCCTCCTTTATTTCCCACTGCTGGTGCAGTGTCACCCGGCCGCCCCACCCATGACTTTGGGTGGGGACGGTCAGTTTGGGTGCACTGCACTACAGGAGATGAAATCCCCGTCCGTGGTGACGAGCCGGTCGTGGGCAAAATCCAACGCCAGCTCGAACTTCTGGAGGGCGTCCGTCCCCAAGATTGGCTTGTCTATTCCGTCCACCACAAGGAAAGAGACCGGACGACTGGTTCCACCGAGATCCACCGCCACGTCTACCGTGCCGCAGACAGCCGTGAGGCTGTTGTTGAATGCCCTCACCTGCATGGGCTGTTCGAGAGGGCGAACTGTCCAGCCGCCCGACGTGCACTTCGTCAGGGGGAGGAGACAGACGGAGGAACCAGAATCCACCAGCATCTGCATGGGATGCAGGCGCGTCCCGAGCTTGGCCTTCACGTGATACACAGAAGGCCTTGTAGCGGCGCCTGGCCCGGGTTCCGCGCGCTCCACGACCTGCACCTGTGGCTGCTCTCCGCTGCCTTCGGCCCTTTGGGTTCCCTCGGCTGGAACGGGCGGTGGGACGACGACTCTGGCTACGAACTCCGGACACTGACTCGGTCCATGTCCTCTCTGCCCGCAGTTTGTGCATATTTCCTGGCTAAGCGTCCGAGGAGGAGCACTCGCCTGCAGGCTCGGTCCTGCGTTTCCCGGCTGTCGGTGTTGGGGTGTGTGTGGACGGTTTGGCCATTCTGGGCGCGGTCGTGCGAAGATTGGCGTCACTGGCCTCGGGGCCGGCGCGGGCCTCCCTCCTCCTCGGCCAAACCCTCCAGGTCCCCTTCCCCTTCCTCGTCCCGGGCTTCCTCTCCTCGTTCCTTCTTGTCCATGGACCAGCCTCATCAGCTCCTCTGCGGTAATGGACATGTGGATGTTCGGAGGGCCCATCTCAGCCTCGCCCTGCCTTGGTGCCGTGCCTGGCAGCGGATAGTGTGCCTGCATGGCTGCAAAAGGGTCTTCCTGGCTCGGCCGCTCGTGCCACAGTGCCTGTCGAGGTCCCCCACTTGGTGCGCTCGGACCCTCGTCGGCGGATCGCCCTTGTGGCTGGTTCTGGTTTGGGGCCCCGCTCGGGGGCGTTGGCGCCGATGGAGGGGTGGGTGACGCTACAGGTACCGCTCGCGCAACCTCGGCAGCCGCCTCTGTGGTCGTCGGGGGGTGTTCTTCAACTATTCTAGCAGCAGAAGCAGATGTCCCGGTCGCGCCTCCATCCCCTGGAGCCTCGGCCTCAGGGCCCGATGCGGCCGTGCTGCCCTCCGGCGCCGTTTCGGTAGCTTCACTCTGTGCTGCTGCCGTGCGTGGCGCCCTCGGACTTCTCGGCCTGGGAGCCGGGGGAGCTGGAGGTGCAGCTGGGGCTGCTGGTGCGGCCGGAGCCGTAAACAGTGCTTCTTTGAGCTTCGCCATAAATGTGGAGAGGGCCCATACGAATGCGCTGCCTACGCAACCGATGGCCCGAAAGGGGGAAGCTAGGACAGATGCCAACAGCTCCATGAGCTTTTCGGTCGCCTTTTTAAGAGAATCGACGAGACTAAGTCCCCCTTGGACCATATCCAGCGCTTTTTTCAGCAAAGCGCTAGCAACGGCGACCACGCACAGAAACACGAAGAGCACGATGCTCCATCCCCAGAAGGGAAGCCACGAGCAGAAGGCCATGAACAGGCCCCAACCGCTCACGAGCCACGGCCAGATGCGGAACAAGTTGTCGCCGGTTTTCAGCCCCCAGCGTCGCAGGTCCTCCAATTTGTCCTGGAGTTGCTCAGTCAGATGTTGGGTATCGAGAGTGTTCTCGATAATGCCATCCTTTCTCGCCTTCTCCACCAACTTGAGCGCCTCCTCGCATCGTTTCCTTGCGTCGTCGCAATGATGTTTGAGGCGGGTCACCGACTCCCCTATTCCTTGCATCTGCTTGCTCAATGAGAGCGTGTTCGCGTCCTGACTGTCCTGAATCCGGCGCTCCAATTCTTCCAACTGCATCTGGGACACCTTCCCACTTCGCAATGCCTCGTCGCGGACCGCTTTGGTGACATCCAGAGCCAACTGGTTCATCATTCGGTGTGCTCCGGACAAAGTCTCCTCGATTCGCTTCTGTCCCTGCGTAAGGGGCAGCGCGAAGGCCTCCAGTTCAGCCGAACGTTTGCTCTCATAGAGCTTGCGCTCCGCCTGCATCTGCGCGTAGATGTGATTCAGCTTGCTCAGGTGCATGATCAGCTGCGCATCGAGGCCTTTGTCCTGGCTCTGGGCATGCGTTATCGATTCAATGAACAAGTCAGCAATGGGCCGCGTCCACGAAGTCTTGGGGTCCATGCCTAGGTACGTCCCCAGCACGGCCTTTAGGCTAGCGGTGAAGGCCATGTTGAGCTGCAACTCATCCCAGGCGAAGTCCGTGGTCGGGCGACACTCTGATATCCACCCTTCTTGATTGAACTTCCACGTCTTCACCATTTTGGATCCCCACGGACAACCGTCCGGACGATGCTCAAAGTCGCTGAATGCGGCGTAGTATTCCGCGAATCGCTCTTTCGGGGTCGGTCCGTGGCCTCCGCGTGGATACAGCAACCAGCCGATGACAAACAGGTTGGCGAGGGCCTGGATGCGAAACCTCCACGTCGCGAACCACTGACCCCACGTGCGAGCAGGGGCCCGTGGGCGGGGATGTTCGGCCGCCTCCGAGGAAGGGGCTGGGCGTCCGCGGCCCCGTCGCCGGGCGTACCAGTCTGCCGTCCCGGAATACATCTTAGACGGCAGATGCCAGAGCCAATGACCAAAGTCACTGAACCCTTGGCCCGTGGCCGCCCAGCACTCCCCGAGGTACCTACCCATCGACGAAGCGGGGGCCGATGGTGGTGGAGGAGCTGGCGCGGGAACGTTCGGCGCCTGCCCGCCCACTGGTTGTTGCCTGCGCTGTACCTCTCTTCCAATCAGCGCCAATTGTTGCTGCAATTCCTCGAGGGTCACTTCCTCGACTCGTCGAGGAACGACTGGCCTCGCTCCGAAACCATGTGAACCTTCACCTTCCTGCCTCGCCTGTCGGCCTTGATGCTCGGGGTCGTGGGGCGCGTCCTGTCTTGGGGCGTCGTCCTCGAAGGGTGGAATCTCTCCCTCGCGAATCTCTGGTTGCCTAGCCATCTGTAGATGTCGCAGCGGAAGTCTTGTTTTTTGGCTAAGTGCTTTTCGAAGCAGAAGCTGGGGCTGGCAATAAAGGCTCGGAGCAATCGTCTAGAACCGCGCGGGAATGCTTTCGCAGAAACCGAGTTACAACAGAGGTTCAGAGGCAGAAAGTGCGCAGGAGAATCAGTCAACAGAGGGC
>CBDHHE010000009.1:0-97911 GCA_965263335.1 Thermohalobaculum sp.
ACCCAATCTTTTTATTCTTCTAAAAAAATTTTTAACTCCTGTAACTTCATTCTCGTGCATTATTTTAGCATTATAAAAATCAGCAAACATTTCTGCTATTCTATCTATATCTTCTGCTAATTCTAATCTTCCAATATATTCTGCTACTATTATATCATGATATTGTGTATTTACATGTACTCCTTTATATACAATAATGGCAGCTAATGATGTTCCTATATCTTGTCTTACAGGGTCATATCCTATTTTATATAATCCTCTTGGAGTATCAGGAACAGGATATTCATAAATTATTGGACATCCTTTTTTATTTGCAGGAACATTGAAAAAACTGGTTATAGGAGTTTTTGATAAATCAAGTATCGGTTTTGCTACAACCTTCCCTTCATTATAATACATATCTACAGGAGTTCCTTTTGTATTTTGCCAATCATTAGCTTTTACTTTTTGTAATTGTTGTTTTAATTCTATTACTGGGAAATTATTTACAGAAACTATACCAAATGCTTCGGAAGGATTAAGAGGTTTTTCTTGCATCCTTTGTTGTATTTCTGTAGAAGTAGCTCCATTCTTAATTAAATTTTCTCTAATTTCTAACTCTAATTGTCTTGCCGCTTCTTTATCAGAATTACCATTACTATCATAAAACCCTTCCATATTCCAATTTATGGGATGAAAGAAACCTACATAGTTTTGTTCACTATCTTTATCCCATATATTATTGAATGGTAATAAACCAAATGCTAAAGGTCTTGTATACATATCAGCATAATCTGCTGTACCACTTTCCATATCTCCACTTGTACCAAAGATAGTAATAAGTCCTGTTTTTATAGCACCTGCCATAACACAATCTTCTGATGCTTTATAGGTTGATTTTAGTAACCCTGGAGTACCAAAAGCTCCCGCTTCTTCAATCATAATATCGACAGCATCTTTACCTCTATTAACATCAGCATTATCTTTACAAGTCAATGCCATAATTTCTGACATAAAACCTTTTTCTATCTTAACACCATCTTTATATTGTATGTAAGAACCTCTGATATGATCCATTTTGTTAACACTGTCAGAAGGCATAATCCAAGCTGTATTTTCATTTATAAAGTTGATATAATCAAGAGTCATTGTAAATATACCTCTCGGATAGAGATACTTTTTTTCATAAGCATTTTGTATTGTTAAACTGTTTGGTTTTGTAAAAAAATTACAAGCTGAAATCGAGCTGTTTTTATAAGAATTATGGGTAACTATAAAATCCTTGGTAAGATATAACTGTTCTTTTGTATCAATTAATATGCAAGCTGAGTTTTCTTTATAATCAAGTTTTTCTACTTTTGTTATTGCAACTTTATCAATATCATATTTTCTTTTTCTAATTCTATCATTTTTTCTTTTTAATTTAAATATTTTTTTATCTGTTGTAATGATTAAAGTCCATGCTTGTTTTTTACTAAAACCTTTACCTACATTATCATATTTTGTTTTTATAACTCTTATTCCAAGACTTCTTAACACATAGGCTAAATCATCAATTAATCTTTCAGATGTATTAACAAAATTGCAACTACCTGTTTTCCAAACACTTCCGTCAGTATCCATCAATCCTTTAACAAGTTCATATCTATCTTCTACACTTGAATATTTATATATGTCTGGAATAAATTTATAACTTGCTGTACAATTTAAAGATAATTTTCTGATTTCATACATTAAAGGATTTTTTGTACTTATCTTAGGATAAACAATTCTGTATTGAGTGTCAGTTGCTTTGTTTATTTTATAATCTTCTCCTAATATATCTTTTATATATTCTAAAATTTCTAAATCTATTGTTGAAAATAAACAAGTATTTCTATTCATACTGCCATCTCCAATAAGAAGTCCCAACAGATAGGGATGGATAGGTAATTTACCTTTAGTAATATATTCTACTTCTTTTGTTTGAGGTAAGTGATAAGCATAACTTTCTTTACTTTTACTTCCTCTTTTGAGTTTTTTATCTAAAAAAAATTCTGTTTTTACTATCTTCTCATTATTTCTACCATCAATTATTTTCCATAAATGATTTTTACCACACCTCACCTTTCTACCATCTTTCAATGTTATTTGATATACATCTTTAACTCCTTGTTCAAATTTTTCAATGACTTTAGCATTACCTGTAGGAGTAGATATTATATCTCCTACAGATATTTTACCCATAGTAGTTTCTCCTTTTGGAGTAATGATTGGTTCAGAATAAGGTTGTTCAAAACCACGTCTCCTTGATTTTCCAACTATTAAATTATACCCCCCCTTAAGGTGATGTTTTATTCTTTTATTATTATCACTCCCAATTATAGTATGTGTTGGAATTTTAACTTCTAATCCTAAAGAATCATAAAGCCTTTTTAGATGCGGTATTTGTTCTATACTTGGTAAATTTAATATTTCATCTTTATCTTCATCTCTTTTTAATATATCTAATACACCATTTCTTGCTATTTCTCTTGACCAAAAATAATTATAATCACTATCCCAAAAGTCAGGAAAACTTTTAATCTTTTTAGATTTATTAGAAGATGTATTTTCTACTTTTTGTATAGGACAGAAATTCAAATAAAAATAATATTCTCCTGTTATTTTTGCGCCTCCTACTTCATAACCATAAATACATCTTCTTCTCTGTTCCATCCAATAGTCATACCAAGCAGGACTATCATAAGGGTCAGCACAATAATAATTGTGTTTTTTAAAATGAAGACCCTCTTCTCTAAATACTTGTGTATTTATCCATATACCTTCTGAATTTCTTATTGAATTTAATTTCATTATTATTTTAAACTTGAAGGGTCTGAGAATATTGATATCTTTTTATCACTTCTATTTTTTGTTTCTTCATAAAGTTCTTCTTCTACTTTCTTTTCTAATGCTTTTAAATTACCTAATACCTTTTCTGTATCATTTAATGCTCTTGTAATATCGCCAGGTTTATAAATAGGATTTCCTGTTTTTACATTTCTCTCATTAATATCTACATCATTAAAAAAATCTTGCATTTTTTCTGCGGCTCTTTTTGCTGACATATAATATGAATACGTAGTAGAAGCCTTCTTTTGAAATTCAATCAAATAATTTATACCTTCTTTAATTAATTTATCAATTCTCCAATTCTTTTTTGTGATTACAGATTTCCTTATTATTTCATCTTTTTTATTTTCTGGATACTGTCTATAAGGATTAGATTTTTTCATAGATGTTATGAATTCTATATAAGCAAAATCCTCTAAAGCTCTTTCTTTACCTTTAGACTTATCTCTTTCCCAAATATTTTTAAATGGATAAATTAATAATGTTTCTGTATTAGGAAATACTACTTTATTATTTACCTGAAATAAAAATGCCATACATCAAAACTCTTTAATTAGACAATAATCAATACTATCTTGATGTTTTACCATATCTAATATATCATAATAATCTCCAACATGATTGATTACTTGACAACCTACTGACCAACCATCAATAAAATTCTTTGAATAATGCAAATCTTTTTCATAAGATACTGTATGAAAATTAATACCAATCTTACCTTTATAGGCTATCCCTATTTCTTCTGCTTTATTATTCTTATTATAATCTCTATAATATTCAATATTTTTGTTTTGCACTAAAGCCTGCATTTTACCTCTATGTAATCCATACTTCCAAAGCTCATAATACCATTCATCAGTTTTTATTACTGCCACCCCTTTTGAATTATATTTTTTATAGTTTTTTAAACCACTTTTACCTGTATTAGTAGTTCCAGAAGTAACTTTTATAAACTTTTCACCTTTGTATATATAAAATTTATCATCAAATTCATTATAAATATCTTCATTAGATTGAACTCCAAGAATCCAATATTCTTTTGGAATATCTATAAAAGAAGGTAGTAAAGATACTCTATTCAATAATTGTTCATCTGTATAATTTTTAACCTTTGTTTTCATATATTATTATTTTAAAATACTTTACAACCAAAAGACAAAACATCTTTATCACCGTTTTCATATATAACATATACTCTTTTACTAATAGTATAAAAACCTTTAGATTTTAAATGTATTGGCACACTAAAAGGATAATACTGTACACTTAATACGTTATTTTTTTCATCAAACTTACCTGTAGAACATGAACACCCAGTATGAATCTCTTTTATTTTTGGTAACTTTTTAACTGCATAAAATTTTATTGTTTGTCTTTTATTACTTTTAATAGTACCTATATCTATATGTTGTGTTTCCCAATTACTCATATTTTATAAATTTATTTTGTTTTAATTCCCATTTAATATAATTTTTATTTCCAATATCCCTTTTTATCTTACAGGCGGTGCGGCAGGGCGTCGCGTGGCCGATGTCTAAAATAGGCGTGCGCCGGCAGGCGCTCATTTTGGTGAGCTGCGCTGCCAAAAGGGGGGCGTCAGCTGCCGCGGCGGAAGACCGAGGGGGTGACGCCCGTGCGGTGCTGGAAGGCCCGGGTGAAATAGGCGGCTGAGCGGAACCCCAATTCGGTTGCCACATCTTTAATGGGCATACGGGTTTCGCGGAGCATCCGCCGGGCTTCATAGTGAAGCCGGTCTTGCAGCAGCGCCGAAGCGGGCCGTCCGCAGGTTGCTTTGCACGAGCGCGACAGATGGGTGGGCGTTACGCCAAGTTCGGCAGCATAATCCGCCACGCCTTTGCCGGTGCGGAAATCCCGCTCAAGCAGCGCGGTATAGGCCGCGGCCAGGCGGTCCGCCGCCCGTTCCGGGCTGGCCTCGGTCTCGCCTTGTTGGCTACGCGCCTGGCGCCGCATCCAGACCGATAGGAGGCCCACATGGTGGCGCAGCGCCGCGCGGGTTTCCTCATCGCTGCCGGCGGATTCCAGCTCTTCCAGGATGCTTTCGATCTGCAGCGCCATTTCGGCCTGTTGCTGCGCATCGCGCAGACGCAGGTGGAGAGCGTCTTCTGGCAGGTCAAGGTTTGTTCCCTTAGGAAAGAAGAGCGCCGTCCCAAAGACCTGGCCCGCCATGTCAAAGCCGTGCATCGTGTCGGGCGGCAAGAAGACGGCGTTGTGCGGCCCATAGCCCCGCGTCACGCCTTGTACGGTGATCCGCCCTTGGCCGCGGGTGAACCAGTACAACAGGGGTTGGCTATAGCTTCGCATCGCCTCGGTCCGCCAGCGTCCGCCTTGAGCGAGGCGCTGCAGCGGGTGCACGCGATAGTCGAATTTCTGCAAGATTTGTTCAGCAGGCATGAGGCAGAATCGTCGTTTAGGCAGCTTCAGACGCCCGAAAGCTGCCTAAAAAATGCCTAAAGTCAAAGGAAAAACCGCCATACTTCACATTTCCTGCCAACTTGTCGTCACTAAGATGACAATGTCAGAGATTTCCAGCTTTTCATCCGTGCCCGAAACCAAGTGCGTTGGCGTTTGGCGTATTGGCGGGTCAGGATGACCGCGCGGTCTCTGGCTGACGTAAGGTCAATTTCACCCTTCAGCTGGGCGATGAGTTCGGCCGCGCCGAGGGCTTTGGACGACGGGGCCGCAGGATCCCAGCTCCCAAGATGGGCGCGGGCTTCGTCCAAAGCGCCGCCCTCCAGCATCAGGTCGAAGCGCTGCGCGATCCGCGCGGCGAGCCAGTCACGCTCAGCCTCCAGCAAGATCGGCAAAGTACCTGCCAGCGGTAGGGCGGGCGGTCCGGTCTCGTCCTGCCAGGCCGCAAGGCCCCGCCCAGTGGCGCGCAGCACCTCCCAGGCACGCTGGACCCGCATCGGGTTCTGCCGATCGATCCGCGCGGCGGTTTCGGCATCCAGCCCGGGCAAAAGTGCCGCCACGCCGCCGTCCAAGCGCAACGCATCGGCTTCAGCCCGCACCTCCGGGGGCGTCTCGGGGATGACCGCCAGCCCCTCGGTCAGCGCCGCAAAGTAAAGCCCCGTGCCGCCCACAAAGATCGGCCGGGCACCAGCCAAAAGCGGCGCAGCCGCGCGCAGCCACTGGCCCACAGAATAGGCGGTCTCCCCCGGCACATGGCCATAAAGCCTGTGGGGCACCAAAGCCTCATCTTCAACGCTGGGGCGCGCCGTCAGGACCCGCCAATCGGCAAAGACCTGTAAAGCATCGGCATTCACGATCACCCCGCCATGGGCCGCGGCAATCTCCATCGCCAGCGCCGATTTGCCGCTCGCGGTCGGCCCGGCGATCAGCACCGGCCGCCCATCGCCGGCCGCCGCAATCAAAGATTTTCGCGTGCTCATCTGCCAGGGCCTCGCTTCGAGGTTTGCAAGCCGCGCCACATTGCGCCATTACCGGCGCCGGGCAAACTGAGGGCGTAGACCATGTCGGACACAAACGAAACCCCGGGCACAACCACGGGCGGGGCCAAATATGGCCGTGTGATGCTGAAGATCTCGGGCGAGGCGCTGATGGGCGACCAAGGCTTTGGCCTCCACCCGCCCACGGTTGAGTGTGTCGCAGGCGAGGTGAAGTCGGTCCACGATCTGGGGGTTGAGGTCTGCATGGTCATCGGCGGCGGCAACATCTTCCGCGGCCTCCAAGGCTCGGCCCAGGGGATGGAGCGGACAACGGCCCGACTATATGGGGATGCTGGCCACGGTCATGAACGCGCTGGCCATGCAATCGGCGCTGGAAAGCCTGGGCGTTTTCACCCGGGTCATCAGCGCCATCCCCATGGATCAGGTATGCGAGCCCTACATCCGCCGCCGCGCCGTGCGCCACCTGGAAAAGGGCCGCGTTTGCATCTTTGCCGCCGGGACCGGCAACCCCTACTTCACCACCGACACCGCCGCCACGCTCCGCGCCAATGAGATGTCCTGCGAGGCGATCTTCAAAGGCACCAAGGTCGACGGGGTCTATGACAAAGACCCGGCCAAACATTCCGATGCCAAACGCTACACCCAAGTCACCTATGACGAGGTCCTGCAAAAGAACCTTGGGGTGATGGATGCCTCGGCCATCGCGCTCGCCCGCGACAACCAATTGCCCATTATCGTCTTCTCGCTCGACGTCGCAGGCGGCTTTCGCGGCATTCTGGCGGGCGAGGGCACCTGCACCATCGTCAAAGGCTAGGGGCCGCCGCCCTCCCTTCCTCTTGCCAAAAATACCTCGGGGGGCTTGGGGGGCTGGCCCCCCAAATCCGCCGTCGCCCCCAAGCGAAAAACCACACCTTTTCGTGGCAATGGGCGGCCAGGGGCGCACCATACTATACATTCAACACCGTCTGCCCTAAGACAGGCAGCACCTAATAAGTGACGTCCCCGGAGTAAAAGATGTCCGAAGATTTCGAGCTGGATACCGACGATCTGCAGCGCCGTATGGACGGGGCGCTGGCGAATTTGCGGACCGAGTTTGCCTCGCTCAGAACGGGCCGCGCCTCGTCTTCGATGCTGGATCCGGTGATGGTCGATGCCTATGGCGCGATGACGCCGATCAATCAGGTCGGCACGGTCAATGTGCCCGAGCCCAGGATGGTCACCGTCAATGTCTGGGACAAAAGCCTGGTCGGCAAAGTCGAAAAGGCGATCCGGGAAAGCGGGCTGGGGATCAATCCGCAACTGAACGGCACGATCATCATGTTGCCCATTCCCGAGCTCAACGAAGAGCGGCGGCGCGAGCTGACCAAGGTCGCCGCGCAATACGCTGAAAACGCACGCGTTTCGGTGCGCAATGTGCGGCGTGACGGGATGGATCAGATCAAGAAAGCCAAGGCGGATGGGATGTCGGAAGATGACCAGAAGCTTTGGGAAGGCGAAGTGCAAGACATGACCGACGCGGCTATCAAACAGGTCGATGCCGCGCTCGAGACCAAGCAAGGCGAGATTATGCACCAAATGACTGTCGCCAACAAAGCAGATCCGCTTAGTCTGCGAAGGCATTCAGCAGTTCCTCTTCGCAGACCAGGTCGTCTTCGACCTCCGCAACAGTCTGCCGCGAGGTCTGGAATGTACACGCGGGTTTTGGCGCCCCGTAAGTCCGCGCCAGATCGGCAAAGAAATGGCGCATCACCGTCTCGACCCCAGCGGGTTCGACGCTGCGCATGTTGGGGGCATAGAACATGCCGCGAAAGACCGGATGGGTGATGATCTCGTAGGACGGAAAATAGTCAACCGCCGCACTGCGCCCGGCCATCTGCCCGGCAACCGCCCGCAACACCGCCTTCGAATGGCTGGTGGCGGTTAGCACATGCTGGCCCGATGCGGTCGCGGTCAAGGGCACAGGCGACACGGTCAACAGCACCCGGATCTTCGGATTCTCGGCCTGCATCCGCTTGATGGCGGCCCGCAGGTCGCGAAAGATCGGCTGGACGCTCGGGTTGCGAAAGACATGACGCGCCGGGTCAAACGTAGTGCCGCGGACCGTCCCGGGGCAGAGCGCATATTCCAATCCGGTCTCCGCATTCACCCAGGATTCCGTCAGACCGAGCGTAAAGACAAAGACATCCGCCGTTCGCACCGCCTCGCGCAGGGCGGCAAAAGTCGCCGCCCGGGCTGCGCGCACCTCATCAGCCGAGGCGAAGCCATCCGGCTCGATCACCGGACGCAGCGGGTCAAAGAAGCGGCCTTCATCTTCCCAGATCTCGTCCGGTTCATCCGCGGCGCCAAAGGCCAGATCCAGCCACTGCCGCAGCATCCGGCAGGTGTAGATGTTGCCGGTGCGCGTACTGAAGATCCCGTAGTTGAAGCGGCGGCGGTCGTCTTCGGTCAGAAAGGGCGGCGCAGGTTCGGCATCAAGCCAACCATAGCCACGGGCTGTGAGCGCACGGCTGAAATGCTGTGCAAAGCAGCTTCCGGCCGTGACAATCCGGTCTTCGGGCAGGATGTTGAACTTGGGTTGCCAGAGGCCCTCAAGGCCGTGCGGCCCCACGTCGGCCACAGCACTGCGCCAGAAGCCCTCGGGGCCCAGATCGTCATAGGGATGGGTCATGGCGGAGCATCCTTTCAACTGCGGATGGACATAGCGTGGCGGATGCGCCGGTGCAAACGCAGGGCGCGGTCAAGCGGGCGGCGCGGCGATTGACGGTCACCCAACGCCTGCACGTATGTCGTCAAACCGTTACAAAAATCTGATTGTCCATAAAGACTCGCGCTTGGGGAGCGGGATGATAGCGCTATCGCATCAGATGCAGGCTGATGCGCACGATCAGCCTACGACGCCTCTCCAACATGACAACACATCTGAGGCAGACATGGCGTTTAACATTTTCATCAGTCACCGGCATCAGGATGCACATCTTGCCAAGGCGCTGCATGATGAATTGAGGACATGGGTCGATGGCCGGGCCGAGATTTATCTCTCAAGCCTGCCGGGTCAGGGGCGGCCAGGCAACGATCTGAACGCCTTTCTGAAGGACAAGCTGAAAGAGACCGACCTTTTCATTCTGCTCTTTACCCTCGCGGATGAGGATTGGTCGTTTTGCATGTGGGAACTGGGCGTCGTCACTGGAGCCGACACCAAACCGACCCGGGTGGTCGTGTTTTCCTGCGCGAACAAACAACCCAAGGTGAGGGTCGCTGACGATGCGTATAACGCGCGCGAAAGCAAAAGCATCATGGACTTCGTAACGGCATTCCATACCGACCGGGCGTGGTTGATCAAAGACGAAGAGACACGCGCGGCGGCCGAGCCCCTCTATCAGGTGTTGAACGAACGCAATGGCGAAGCGCTTCCCGATCGCGGCGAGCGCCTTTCCAAAGCATTGGAAGCACATCTGCCGAATGCAGATGTGAAATGGAACGAGCGACTTGAATATCTTGCCCTGTCGCTGCCTAAGGAAAACGTAGAACAGGTTGTGCACCTGCGGCGCGCAGCGCAAGCGATTGATCCCAACATCGAACGGGACGACATTGCGGACCGCGTTGCCAGCGCAACCGATACTTTGTCAGATTTCAGCGATGCGGACGTGGCATCACGCGAAGAGGTTTATGCCGAACTGCGAAAGGCCGCCAAAAGCATCCTGCGTAGCAGGTTGGAGGTCGAGAGAGTCTCTGGAGACCGCGTCGCTGACCGATTTGGCTTTTCTGCTGATGGTTTTGGTGAAGGGACGACTCTGGATGACTTGCTTGGCGCATGGTCCACCGAGTTTGCCCGCAGTCATGGCCACGCACCCAACGGTGAAGAGCGCGCGTGGATTGACGAACTCTTGGATGATCTGTCGCGCGCCACGGACAGGGGCGGCGTTCAAGGCCGTCAAAATGGTCGATGGCCAGCCCTGACAAACACAACTCAGGGCTGGTGCAACCGATTGTGGTCAGAACCAAGCGGCGCAAGGACGACGGGATGGACTACCACCTCTACTTCTTTCAGGCTGCCGGAGTCAGACGGCTGATTAGCCACATCGGGTCATTGAACCGAGGTCGAAGTTATCCCGCTCATCCTGTCTCAACTGCGGGAACGGTTTAGCGAACCAGAATTGCGCCCACAGATCATGGCTGATCAGCATACACACGTTTGGAACGCGGGCGCCCAGGGATCTGAGAAAACTGCTGACGGTCTATAGAAGCTCTCGGACCCTCAAGATCGCCAAACGGGCGCGGACATGGACTCTGGCCGAAAATTCCTGCGCTGCCATTAGTGGCGGTCGAAAAGGCTAGCCCCGCGATGAAGGTCTATATCAATTGTCCTTACGACGACGCGTATGCCGAGATGTTGGCCAGCCTCTGCATCACGCTCTGACTATCTCAACTGCACCCCGGTTCTTGCCGTGGATTCCGCAAATGACCATCGTTTGCGACTTGACCGAATAGTGCATGCGATACGGGAGTGTAAGGCCAGCATCCAGTCATCTGAGCAAGATCAAACGCACGAAAAAGGCTGGCGTATCAAGATACAATACCGCTATTGAATCAGCGATTTCGCTCGGGCTTTCGATTGCGCGTTCTGAACAAACCGATCAAAAAATTGCGTTGTGCTTCACGAAAAACGACCATCAGATGCGCGAAAGCATGAGCAACTTCAATGGTTTTGACTTTCACTGTCACGAAGACGACCCGAAGAAGGCGGCGGATATGATTCACAATTGGCTGGAGGTCGAACATGATCGGATTGAGGTGAAAGATCCGGTTCCAGAAGACCTTGTGATGAAGTTTCTTGAGCACAAGGATAGTATCGTCGACGAATTCTACCCCGGAAAGTCGTTCGGGGACATGAGTTACTCGAGGATCAGGTTGCTTTGCCGAGAATATGTGCAGGATGCCGCCAAGGATTCAGACTAGGTAGCCTCCACTGTCGTGGCAGATGGTCTGCCTTAGTCGGTGATCTTCGACACCACGCCGGCGCCGACGGTCCGGCCGCCTTCGCGGATCGCGAACCGCAGGCCCTGCTCCATCGCGATCGGTGCGATCAGCTCAACCCCGAAGCTCACATTGTCGCCCGGCATGACCATCTCGGTCCCTTCCGCCAGCGTCACCGTGCCCGTCACATCCGTCGTCCGGAAGTAGAACTGCGGCCGGTAGTTCGCGAAGAACGGCGTGTGCCGCCCGCCCTCTTCCTTGGTCAGGATATAGGCCTCGGCCTCGAACTTCGTGTGCGGCGTCACCGAGCCGGGCTTGCAGAGCACCTGCCCCCGCTCGACCCCTTCACGGTCCACACCACGCAGCAGCGCGCCGATGTTGTCGCCCGCCTCGCCCCGGTCAAGGAGCTTGCGGAACATCTCGACACCCGTGCAGGTCGTCTTGGTCGTGTCGCGGATGCCCACGATCTCGATCTCGTCGCCCACGTTGATCACGCCGCGCTCGACCCGGCCTGTCACAACCGTGCCCCGGCCCGAGATCGAGAACACGTCTTCGATCGGCATCAGGAACGGCTGGTCCACCGCACGCTCGGGCGTCGGGATATAGTCGTCAACCGCCGCCATCAGCTCGCGGATCTTCTCTTCGCCGATATTGGCGTCACGCCCTTCCATCGCCGCCAGCGCCGAGCCCGCGATGATCGGGGTGTCGTCGCCGGGATATTCGTAGCTGTCCAAGAGCTCGCGGATCTCCATCTCGACCAGTTCGAGCAGTTCCTCGTCGTCCACCTGGTCGACCTTGTTCATGAAGACCACGATCTTCGGGATGCCAACCTGACGGCCGAGCAGGATGTGCTCGCGCGTCTGCGGCATCGGGCCGTCGGCCGCGTTCACCACGAGGATCGCCCCGTCCATCTGCGCCGCACCCGTGATCATGTTCTTGACGTAGTCCGCGTGGCCCGGGCAGTCGACGTGGGCATAGTGGCGGTTGTCGGTCTCGTATTCCACGTGCGCGGTCGAGATCGTGATCCCGCGCGCCTTCTCCTCAGGCGCACCGTCAATCTGGTCATAGGCCTGAAAATCACCAAAATACTTCGTGATCGCAGCCGTCAGCGTCGTCTTCCCGTGGTCAACGTGACCAATCGTTCCGATGTTCACATGCGGCTTCGTCCGCTCAAACTTTTCCTTTGCCATGACAGAGGCGCCCTTTGTTGGTGGAGGGCCGACACCGGCCCCGCGTTTTACTTCGCGGGGCACATATTGCGTCTGACACCGGAAATCAAGCGCTCAAAGGCGCAGGCTACACCTCGGGCGTGGCGGGCGCTTCGCGGGCGGGTTCCGGCGCGCTTTTGGGGGCAAACCAGCCTTCCTCTTCGTGCTGCTTGACCAGAAACCGCTCGATCGATTTGGCCGCGTTCTCGCTGAGTTGTTTCAGCTGTTCTTCAGCCGTCAGCGTGTAGCCCGAACCGACGATCGCACCCGTCCCGAAGGTCTCCAGGACCACCACCTGATGCGGCTTGGTGTTCATCTTTTGGCCCGTGCTGTCATCCCAAACCGTCACCAGCAGGATCAACCCGGATTTCGGCGCCAGCACGAGCGGGATACCGGGTTGGGCCAGAATGTAGCTTTCGACAGATACGCCGAAGTGATAGCGCCCCGCACCGTCATAGCGATCAAACCGTTCTGCAATGGCGGTGCGCACGGCGGTGGTCAGCTCTTCCTTGCTGGCGGGTCGGCTGAGCGGCCCCTTTTTCACCTTGGGCGCCACGACGATGTTGTGTTCGAGATCAAAATCCCCCAGCGGCGGCGGCGGCTGGTTCAGATCCGCCCGTCCGCCTTCGCAGGCCGCCAGAGCCAACATCAACACCGCCACCAGAACACCGCGTCCCATGCGCACCCTCCGCTTCGCTTTGGGCAGCCCTAACCGACCCCGGCGCGGGCTGCAATCGGGCAGACCCACAGACGCCATCAACACGTGGCCGGGGTGCCGCGTTCAGCCCTTTGCAATGACCTGATCAAGACGCGTCAAATCCTGTGCAACATTGCAGGAATAGGCCCGCAGAAATACACGCAACCCGTTGTGAACAAAGCGCGCAAGCGCCTCATGATCCGGTGCCGCATCCGGCACATGCAGTGCGCGGTTGCGCGGGGCCGACAGGATCAGCCCCCAGAAATCCTCTGCCGCCAGTTCCGGATCGTCGATGCGCAGATGACCGCACGCCCCCTGCCGCGCCATGAACGCACTCAGCCGCTCCAGCACCCGATCCGGGCCCGACGCCTGATAGGCCCGCCCCACATCGGGAAACCGCTGCGCCTCACCGATGATCAACCGCGCCAGCGACAGAAGCTCGGGCCGCATCACCGTCTCGGCATAGACCCACGCAAAGCGCCAGAGCTGCCGGACATGATCCCCATCGGCCTCGGTGTCGATGGCCAGGGTCATTTCGTCCCGGGGCTGATGCAGCATCGCCCGAAAGAGCAGATCCTTGCTGGCGAAGTAGTTATAAAGTGTGGGTTTGCTGAGCCCTGCGGCCTCGGCAATCCCATCCATCGTGGCCGCCGCATAACCCGCATGGGCAAAGACCTGCAGCGCCGCATCCAGAATGCGCTCTTCCGTTTGGGTTTTGCGATCGGCCCGGCGCGACATCAGCCCGCCTGCGCCACGCGTCCGACAAAGTCGCGCAGGATGGCATTGTAAGCGGCGGGTGTTTCCAAATTGCAGACATGTCCCGCGTCGGGCAGCACCTCGAACCGGACGTCCGGTGTGGGGCTGGCGTCGCAGATCCGCCGGGCAACCGATTGGATCTCGGCCGGTGGCGCCAGCGCGTCATGCGCACCGGTTATCAGGAGCACCGGCATCGACAGACGGGCAAAGTCGAAGGTCTCTGGCGGATGGGTGAAGCATCGCACGGCATCGCGGTACGTCTCCGGCGCAATCTGCGCCATGGAACGCTGCAGTGCGTCCCGCACCGTCGCGTCAGCACTTGGCCCCGCGATGATCTCAACCACCTGCGGTGCGAAATCGGCAGGGGCCTGACCCGCATCCAGCGGCGCTTCGCGTGCTGCCCGAAAGGCCGCGCGTTCCTCTGGCGCCGCCTCGGACATACCAGTGCAGCCGCCCGACAGGACAAGGCCCGCGAGGTGCTCGGGGTGTCTGACCGCAAAGGAGGTCGCGATCCATGCGCCGTAAGACAGGCCGCAAAGGATCAGCCGTTTGGCGTCCAAGGCCCCGACCACCCGGAGGATGTCCGCGCAATAGTCATCGACAGTGGTCTGCGCATCCCCCAAAGCGCTGTCGCCGTAGCCCCGCAGGTCAAGCGCCGCAGCACGGGCACAATGCGCCACAGCCGGAAGCTGGGCGTCCCAGTTGCTGCGATTGCCGCCGATGCCGTGGAGGAACAGGCACAGGGTATCATGAGGCGTGGGCGTGACGGTCAGGCCCAAGCGGGGCGGGCCATCAAGGATGCGCGTTTCCGTCGGCACATGGCCGACCTCTGGGTCGGGCAATGCAGGCGCAGCGCGCAGCCGGGCCAATGCCGCAACGCCCAGATCAAAGACCTGCTGCGTGCCGTCCGCGATGGCGTCCGCCCGCGCGCCTTCGGCCTCAAACTCTGCCGCCATCGTGACCCGCGCGCCCGAGCCGTCGGGCACCACACGAAGCCGGCCGTCATAGCGACCGACCCCCGCGATCCCGGACACATGGGTATAGGCCATCTCGCGCAGACTGTCGCTGTAGAAGGTCAGGCGTTCCACATACGCACCCGCGTCCCCCTCAACCGAAAAGACCCGGCGCAATCCGCCCCGGCTGTCGATCTCGGCCCGCATCTCGCGCACCAGCGGGTGCCACGGCGCGCAAAAGTCGCGCACATGGGCCCAGAGCTGATCGGCGGACAACCCTACACAGGCCGTGCTTTCCACCCGGCGGCGCGGCATCCGGTCTACTCGGCCGCCAGCGGCACATCCCCCCCACCGCGCCACAGCGAGGTGCGCGCCCCGAATTCATCGCCGGGCGCACCATCCAGCTCGTCCACGTCATAAAGGGCCAGAACCGACAGATAATCCTCCATGATCTCCGAGGTATAGGGCAGCATCAACGCCCCACACCGGCTGTCGCGATAGATCCGCTCCAAAGGCAGCGTCCGCAACATCGACTGCCCGCCGCAGGTGCGGATGGCCAAGGCCGCGATCTCCTGCGCGGCCTCCATCACGTTGTACTGCGCCGCATACATGCGCAGCACCTCGGCCTTCGACGGGAAGCCGCGCGCCTCCATGAACGCCTGCCACCACAGCGCCCGGACCGGTGCCAGCCGCGCATACATCTGCGCCACCGCCATGCGCTTGGTTGCAAACATCCGGCGGTCCGCAGGGGGCTGGCCCGGAACCTCACCGCGCAGGTAGGCCACCGTGAAATCATAAGCCGCCTGCGCCACGCCCATATAGGTGGGCGACAGGGTCGCCATCATATGCGGCCAATGCGGCAGCGTCTTGATGAAGATACCCGCAGGCATCAACAGATCCGCCTCGGTCACAAACACATCTTTCAGGACCAGATCACGACTGTTGGTGCCGCGCATGCCCAGCGGATCCCAATCGCCACGCACCTCAAGCCCGGGCGTGTCCTTGTGGACCACAAAGATCATCGTGTCTTCATGGCGCGGCGGGACACCGTCGAAACGCTCGGTGCAAACAATGGAATAGTAATCGCAATACCCCGCGAGCGAGGCGAACTTCTTGAACCCGTTGATGCGCCAGCCACCCTCGACCTTGTGACATTCGGTCTGAATGGGCTTTGAGGTCCAGTTGTTGCCCGCCTCGGAAATGGGCTGCGAATAGATGCCCTGTTCGGCCACCGCGCGCTTGAACTGACGTTCGCGCAGCGGCGCAAAGGCGGCCCGTTCGGCAGGCGTGAGATGAGGCATCTCGTACATGAACCGCGACCACATCATCGACGAATTGTGCATGTTGAACGTCAGCGCCGTGGCACCACAGTACTTGGCGATCTCGGCCCCCACCATGGCATATTCGCCCAGCGAAAAGCCCTTGCCGCCAAACTCCTCCGGGATCGTCAGGGTCATGAACCCCTCGGCCGCCAGATCGCGGTAATTGTCGACGGGAAAGCTCGCATCGGCGTCGATGGCATAGGCTCGCGCGGCGAAATCCGTACCCATGGCGTTGATCCGGTGCAGCACCGCCAGAACCTCGGGGCGGACCCGGCTCAGGTCATAGTAATCCGCAGGTTCGCTCATGTTCGTCCCTCCTTATAGCGCCAGATCGCCCTGCACCACGCCGTCCCGGACAACCGCCTGTCCGTCCAGCGTGATCGTGCAGCCGCGCATCGGCAGATCAAAATGGCCCTCGGTAAAGCGGCCCGCATATTGGTTGGCCCCGGTCGACCACAGAAAATTCCCGGCAAAGGCGCGAAACTCGACCGCCTGCATGTCGCGCTTGTCGTAAAGCGCGCCCGATACCCACCGGGCGCGCGGGTTCATGCCCCAGCCCACGTGGCTGAGACCATACGCCAGCGGATCGTCCCATGCCGCGATATAGTCGCGACACTGGATGGCATCCAAACCGTCGCCCGCGATCTCGGTGACAAAATCATTCTCGATCTCAAAACGCACCGGCGTGGTGAGGTAGGATTTGAACGTCAGGTTCATGTCGCCCACATCCATCACGATCCGGCCGTTCACACAGCCCTTGCCCGGAAACGCCAGACAAAGCCCCCCCGGCCAATGCGCCACATGTCCCGGATCAGTGCCAAAGCCGGGCGTGCCACCACAGGGCGCATCGCGCAGATCGACCACCAGATCCGTGCCTGCGGGCGACGTCACGCGCATCTCGGACGCGGCCCGCAGCATCGCGACGCCCAGATCGACCTTGGGACCAAGTTCCGCAAAAGGCTCGGTCCGCTCAAGGATCTCGGGGTGTTCGTTGGTGATCACCAGCAGACGCGCGCCCGCCGCTTCGACCTCGGGCCACTCGGGGGAATGGATCATGCCTTCGACCGTGCAATCGACGACGATCTCGCACTGGCACATGGCCGCAATCGCCGCGCGGTTCTGCTGGATCGCCATCGACGTGCCGGTGCTCTTGACCGGCACCGGCGCGGTCTGCGGCGGGGTGGGCATGGTGATCATGCAAAAGTCTGCCCCAAGATCAAACAGCGCCAGTTCGGCCAGATGCACGAGGATCGGACGCGACTGCGTCTCGGACACAAGCGCCACGGTCGTGCCCGTCCCGATCCCGTTCAGGGCCAGAACCCGGCGAAACGAGGCAATCCACTTGCCTTCGACACGTTCCTGCAACACGGCAAAATTCCTTTACTGCTGAGTAAAGTTTTTTGCGAAACTTCCCCGCTGTCAAGTCCGGTGTTGTTGGGCGGGGTGGTGTGCGGTCTGGGGCGACCCTGCGCATTTGCCTGCGACATATGGCGCGAAATTAACCTCGTTTCGCCTGCGGCTGCAGGGGGATGGGGTGAGGTGTACGTTTCGACAGGGAAAGGGTACACGCGCGGCGATTTGGCCGGATTTGGGCCTGTCAGAGGGCTGGCGAAACGTACGTTTCAGCGCCCTTCATGTACACTTGGGCAGCCAGACGGGTGGAGGCGCGAGGGACGACTCAGTTGAAAGCCCGGATTAACGGGGCGAACGCTGCGACGGCCTCAGGCCGCCAATCCGCGCGCGCCCAGCGACAGGAACTTCTGGCGGCGATCAGCGATCAGGCCGGGGCCATCCATTTTCGACAGCTCTTTCAGCATGCCCTTGATGGCCTTGCCGACCCCATCCATCACCGCGTCCACATGGCGATGCGCGCCACCGATTTCCTCGGGAATGATCCGGTCGATGACGTCCAGTTGCTTCAGATCCTGCGCGGTCAGGCGCAACGCCTCAGCCGCCTCGCGCATTTTTTCCGCGTCTTTCCAAAGGATTGAGGCGCAACCCTCGGGCGAGATCACCGAATAGACCGAATGTTCCAGCATCGCGACCCGGTTGGCTGTGGCAAAGGCCACCGCCCCGCCTGAACCGCCTTCGCCAATGATGACCGAGATCAGCGGGACGCCGATCTGCAGGCATTTCTCGGTTGCGCGGGCAATGGCCTCGGACTGACCACGCTGCTCGGCCCCCTTCCCGGGGTAAGCGCCCGGCGTGTCAACAAGCGTAATCACCGGCAAACCAAAGCGATCCGCAAGGTCCATCAACCGGATTGCCTTGCGATACCCCTCGGGCCGCGCCATGCCAAAGTTCCGCTCCAGCCGAGACTTGGTGTCATTGCCTTTCTCGTGGCCGATCACCACTACGGGGCGGTCGTTGAACCGGGCCAGCCCGCCCATCACCGCCGCATCATCGGCAAAGTTCCGATCCCCTGCGAGCGGCGTATACTCCGAAAAAAGCGCGGAAATATAGTCAGTACAATGCGGGCGATCGGGATGGCGCGCAACCTGACACTTGCGCCAGGGCGACAGCGACGAATAGAGCGTACGCAGCAGTTCAGAGGCCTTCTCGTCCAGCGCTGCGGCCTCTTGCGTGACGTCCATATTATCGTTCTCACGCGCCATAGCCCGCAGTTCTTCAGCCTTGCCTTCGATATCAGCAAGCGGCTTTTCGAATTCGAGATACTGCACCACGCGCGACACCCCTTGTTCCCGGTTTCAGAGGGATATGACCTCGCGACGGCGCAAATGCAACTCAATCAAAGCCGCGTCAGCATCGGATAAAGCGACAACACCAGCAACAACGCCATGGTTCGATTGAAGATCATACGGCGCCGCGTGCTTGTCAGGATCCGCGCCATGCGTTCCCCAAGAATGACCCAGCTTGCGACAGAAGGAAGGTTGATCGCACCAAAAACAGCGGCGACCAGCGCAACTGACCAGAAGGTACTGCTTGGCGCATAGGCTGTCACCGCGGTCAAAGCCATCGCCCATGACTTCGGGTTCACCCATTGGAACATCGCCGCTTCGAAAAACGTCATCGGCCGCGCGGTCGCGCCAGCCATGCCCGGCTCTGCTGCGCGGGCCAGCTTCCAGGCCAGCCAAAGCATGTAGACCGTACAGAAGGCGCCAAGGATCAGCCGACTTTCTGGCCAAGCATCAAGGACCTCCACAACACCGAAACCAACCAACACAATCAGAAGCACAAAGCCAAAGACCACACCCAACATATGGGACAGACTTCGCCTCATGCCGTAGTTGGCCCCAGATGCCATGAGCATCAAATTGTTGGGCCCCGGCGTGATCGATGTCACGAAGGCGAAAGCGACGAAAGCGGTCAAGAGTTCGGGTGTCATGCGGAGGATTGTTGCGCATGCCTCTGAGCGAGAGATTGCAATTTAACGAGGCTTGCGTAAAATCTTGCAATAAATGGCAGCTCTGGATGTAAAAAGCGATGATATATTGCAGATCCTCCTGAAAGAAGGGAGAATCAGCAATCTCGAATTGGCAGCGAGGGTGAACCTATCGCCATCCGCTTGCCTGCGACGGGTTCAAGAACTCGAGCGCAAGGGGATCATCGCGGGCTATCGGGCCATCCTCGATCCTGAAAAGTTAGGTATTGGCTTTATCGCATATCTGGGTGTTGGGCTGAGCGACCATTCCAAAACCGCTCAGCGCGATTTTGAAGCTGCAATCGCCCGCGCGCCAGAGGTCCGCGAGTGCCACAACGTGACAGGCAACATCGAATACATCCTTCGGATCGAATGTGTGTCACTGTCTGCATACAAGGCGTTTCATACGGATATGCTGGGCGCCCTGCCCCATGTGAACGCCATCACCACCTATGTCGTCATCGACAGCAGCAAGGACGAGCGGGCATGATTACTTCACGGCGGTGTCAGAGATCCCGGCGAAGATCTGATCAAGCTCCGATGCAATCGCTGCGAGCGCCGCTCCGCCCTCATCCATGTATGGCGCAAAGACCGTGCTTGGCGCCTTATAGGACAATGTCGCCGTTTTATCTTCGTTTTCAGTCACATAGAAGCGGATTGGGGCTTCGATCATGGCAGCCGTAGATGTCGCCAAGGTACGGACAGCAAAGTCATTGTTGAACGCGCCAACGACGAGATTGCCCGGGATCGTGATGCCGCGCTTTTCGGCAGCCTTAGTCGGGCCGGCCTGAGTCACAACGATCAACCCGCCCGATTTGACCGCCGCGCGCAAATCTTTGACAAGTGTCGCAAAGGGTTTCTCTGTGGGGCGGACAGACCAACCGTCGCGATCCGCCATGTCTCCAGCAATGGCGAGGTTCGCAGTGACCAGGCTCGCAACTAGGATGATCCAACGCATGTGCATGTCTCCCGGCAACTTGACCATCATTCAGCACGGAAGATCGACAATGAACAGTCACAACACCGTCAGCCATTCTCTATCGATCCGCCAGAGGGTCCAAGCTTGACTGCGCTACGACAAACATTCGCCTTGCTCAGCCTTTTCCTCTTGCTTGGCTGCAGCGACGCTCCGCCCGAGGTCACTGCGCCAGCCGTTCCGCTCTATCCGAACGAGACGCCTGCCCTCCGCGCCATGATCGAAAGTACGGCGGCCGAGAATGACATTCCCGTATCGCTTCTGCAGCGCGTGGTCATCCGCGAGAGCACCCATCGTCCAACTGCGCGAAACGGGCCCTACTATGGGCTCATGCAGATCTTGCCGGACACCGCGCGCTCAATGGGGTTTCGCGGCCAGCCCGCCGATCTCCTCGATCCCGCCACAAACCTGCGCTATGGCGCACGCTACCTGCGCGGCGCGTGGCTGGTCGCGGGCGGCGACGAAGCCGCCGCAGTCATGTGGTACGCCCGCGGCTACTACTTCGAGGCCAAGCGTCTCGGACTGCTCGAAGAAACCGGGCTGCGCGGCGACCTTTACGCGAACGGATAGCCGCCGGGCCCCGTAAGGCGCAGGTGTCCTGCGCCCACCTTGCTCAGGCGTTGATCATCTCCGACTGCCGCACGATAACTTCGGCCTGCTTGATGCTGGCGATGTCAACAAGACGACCTTTGTAGACGGTCGCACCTTCGCCATTGGCCTTGGCCGTCTCCATAGCCGCGAGGATCTCGCGCGCCTCGTTCACGGCCTCATCCGACGGTGTGAAGACTTCGTTGGCCAGCGCCACCTGCCCCGGATGAATGGCCCATTTGCCAACCATACCCAGCGTGGCGGACCGTCGGGCCTGCGCCCGGAAGCCTTCATCATCGCTGAAATCGCCAAAAGGACCATCGACCGGCAAGATCCCGTGTGTCCGGCAGGACGCCACGATCGAGGCCTGCGCCCAATGCCATGGATCGGACCAGTATTTGGCCCCTTCATGATGCATGTAGTAGTTTTCCTGCGTGCCGCCGATCCCCGTGGTTTGCATGCCCATGCTGGCTGCAAAATCTGCTGCGCCAAGGCTCATCGCTTCCAATCGGGGCGAGGATGACGCGATCTCTTCCACATGCGCAATGCCGGCTGCGGTCTCGATGATCACCTCAAAGGCAAGCCGCTTCGACCGGCCTTTGGCCGCTTCCACCGATGACACCAGCGCGTCGACGGCATAGACATCGCTGGCACACCCCGCTTTCGGGATCATGATCTGATCAAGGCGGTCCGAGCCCTTTTCAATCAGGTCAACCACGTCGCGGTACCAAAAGGGCGAATCGAGCCCGTTGATCCGAACGCTCAACCGCTTGTTCCCCCAATCGATATCGCCAATGGCTTCGATGGTTGCTTTGCGGGCGCTGTCCTTGTCGGAAGGTGCAACGGAATCTTCGAGGTCAATGTTGATGACATCCGCAGCACTTGTCGCCATCTTCTCAAAAAGCTCTGGGCGCGAGCCAGGTCCAAAAAGCTGACAACGGTTGGGGCGCGCCACTGGCGCAGGCTGAAGACGGAATGACATGAGCGGGCCTCTGAGTAACAAAATTTCAGTTTCGGTCTCGCTCGTGTTATTAAATTACCTAATTGTGCGCAAGCGCATTTTGCAGCCGCAGCAAAACCATACGTTCGAAGAATTTTGCGTCATTTTTAATTTTCTTCGAAGAATTTTGCGCAGAATGCATTTCACAAAGGATCATTGAGATTACTTTGCACCATGCAAACCGTATCCTCGTCGCGACCGATGAAGAACGAGGACCGCCATGATCCAAACACCCTATCTTCTGTTTCTGGGAGACGCACCCGATCAGTTGGCCGCCAAAGTCGCCCAGGGGATCAAGGACTGGCGACCGGAACATGCCGTTGGGCAGTTGCGCATGCCGGGATGCAAGGCAGATGTCGGACTGAAAGATCTGAGCCTCCAAGAGGCACGTGATGCTGGCGCAAGGACGCTTGTCATCGGTGTTGCCAACCGTGGTGGGGTGATCAGTCAGGCCTGGAAGGGTGTTCTTCTTGAAGCCATGACCCTTGGTTTTGATATCGCATCGGGGCTGCACAATCTGCTGCGGGACGAGCCAGATCTGGCCGCAGCTGCCGCGCAGAACGGACGCATGCTGCACGACGTTCGCATCCCGACCGAGACCTATCCTATCGCTTCAGGCGTAAAACGCCGTGGCAAACGGGTTCTCGGCGTCGGCACCGATTGCAGCGCAGGCAAGATGTATACCGCGCTCGCGCTCGATGCGGCGATGCAACAGAAGGGCATGAAAAGCACGTTTCGCGCCACTGGTCAGACCGGCATCCTGATCACCGGCGACGGCGTGCCGTTGGACGCGGTTGTGGCGGACTTCATGGCTGGTTCGATCGAACATCTCACTCCTGACAACGATGAAGACCACTGGGACATTATCGAAGGGCAAGGCAGTCTGTTCCACGTCAGCTTCTCCGGCGTGACATTGGCGCTGATCCACGGCGGACAGCCCGACGCGCTGATCCTGTGCCATGAACCGACGCGCACCCATATGCGGGGGCTCCCTGACTACACACCACCAAGCCTTGAGGCCTTGCGCGACATGACCCTTCCGCTCGCGCGGATCGTCAATCCCGACTGCGAGATCATCGGGGTCTCGGTGAACACGCAGCATCAGTCCGAAGATGAAGCCCGCGCCTATCTCGAAGAGGTCGAAAAACGCATGGGCTTGCCAACCGTTGATCCGTACCGCGATGGTGCGGAGCGGCTCGCTGATGCGCTTGCGAAACTCTGACTTGACCCACCGAAGGGCGATCCTTTGCAGATAGACGTTTCATTCGACACCTTTCCGCTCGCACAGGTCTTTACGATATCACGCGGCTCGCGCACCGAGGCCCACGTCCTGACCGTGCGCCTGACCGATGGCGGCCAGACCGGCTGGGGCGAATGTGTGCCCTATGCGCGCTATGGCGAGACGATGGAGAGCGTCGCCGCGCAGATCAAGAGCCTGCCCAGTGACCTCAACCGCATGGTATTGCAGGATCTTTTGCCTGCGGGCGCCGCGCGGAACGCAGTCGACTGCGCGCTGTGGGATCTCGAGGCGAAACAGAAAGGGAAACGGGTCTGGGACCTGCTGGGGTTGCCTGCTCCGAGGCCGGAGATTACAGCCTATACCCTGTCGCTCGATACCCCCGAGAAGATGCGCGCGCAGGCGGCACAGCACGCGGCGCGTCCGCTTCTGAAGATCAAACTCGGGACGCCCGACGACATGCCCCGGCTGGAAGCTGTGCGCGACGGCGCGCCGCAGGCCAAGATCATCGTGGACGCCAACGAAGGCTGGTCCTCCGACATCTACGCCGATCTCGCCCCCCACCTGAAACGGCTGGGCGTGGCGCTTGTCGAACAGCCGCTGCCCGCTGACGTGGATGCAGCGCTTGCAGAAATGGACCGCCCGGTTCCCGTCTGTGCCGACGAAAGCTGCCATGACCGTGCCAGCCTTCCCACGCTGCGTGGCAAATACGACGTGGTCAATATCAAGCTGGACAAGACCGGCGGGCTGACCGAGGCGCTTGCTCTGAAGAGCGAAGCGATATCAGAAGGTTACGGGATCATGGTCGGCTGCATGGTGGGCTCGTCTCTCGCCATGGCGCCTGCGACACTGGTGGCGCAGGATGCGGCGGTGGTTGACCTTGACGGCCCGCTTCTCTTGGCCGAAGACAGGCCGACACCTTTGACCTTTGATGCGGCGGGCGTTCATCCGCCCGCGCCTGAACTCTGGGGATAGCCATGCGGACTGTCTATGTGAACGGCGACTACCTGCCGGAAAACGACGCGAAAGTTTCGATTTTTGATCGGGGGTTCCTGATGGCGGATGGGGTCTACGAGGTCACCTCGGTTCTGGACGGAAAACTCGTTGACTTTCAAGGACATGCTGTCCGGCTGGAGCGGTCTCTGAACGAACTGGATATGGCCTCCCCGATCTCAACCGAAGACCTGCTCGCGGTCCACCGCGAGTTGGTGCGCGTGAACGAGATCGACGAAGGTCTGGTCTATCTGCAGATCACGCGCGGCGCACCGGCCGACCGGGATTTCGCCTTTCCCGACCCCGACGAAACCCCCGCCACCATCGTGCTCTTCACGCAATCCAAGCCCGGCCTGGCCAATAGTCCCGCCGCAAAAAAAGGCATGAAAATCATCAGCATAGAGGACATTCGCTGGGGCCGTCGCGACATCAAGACGGTGCAGCTCCTTTATCCGTCGATGGGCAAGATGATGGCCAAAAAGGCGGGCGCCGATGATGCCTGGATGGTGCAGGACGGACACGTGACCGAGGGCACGTCGAACAACGCCTATATCGTCAAGGGCAACAGCATCATCACCCGGCCCACCTCAAACGACATCCTGCACGGGATCACGCGCGCCGCTGTTCTGCGTTTTGCGAAAGAAGCGCAAATGACTGTCGAAGAACGACTTTTCACCATCGACGAGGCAAAAGAGGCGGATGAAGCCTTTATCACCTCGGCCTCGACCTTCGTGATGCCGGTTGTCGAAATCGATGGGGTCAAGCTTGGTGACGGAACGCCGGGGTCCGTCGCGCCGCGCCTGCGCGAGATCTACCTCGATGAAAGCCGCAAAGCCGCGATCTAGAGCCCACCGACCGCACCGTTAACCCATCGGTTTGAGCGGTTTTTCTGCCACTGCGGAACGCAGGTGCAGGGCTTCGTGTACCCAAAGCCCGCCGAAAGGTACATGTCGGATCCACCAGATCCGGTCCAAATCCCCCAAAATCGCGCCACGTGTACACGCAAGCCGCCCAGATGTACCTTCCACGTCCAGACCGCGCATCGCCCGCGCGGCTCTGGTTAATGGTGGACGATATGCCGCGCTCATGCCGCAGTTCGTAGCGGTGCTGCATTTCGACATGTCCCTGTCACATTGCCCGGCTACCCGGGAAACATTCGGATGAATTAGAACATGATCAAAGACCGTTGGAGCCATATACGCGATCTGCTTCTGCAGGACATCGAAAACGGTGTCCTGGAACCCGGTGCGCGTTTGCCGACCGAACAGGAACTGGCGCAATCGTTCGGGGTCGGGCGCCATTCGATTCGGCGCGCCTTGGCCGAAATGGCCCGCAGCGGCCATATCAGCATCGAACAGGGACGTGGGACCTTTGTCCTTGCGCGCCCGCAGATCGAATACACGATTGGGCGCAGGACGCGCCTTCGCCGCAATCTTGCAGCGCAAGGGGTGGATGTCACCGGGGATCCGCTGGGTTCCGAGCGCATCCCCGCCGCCGGAGACGCCGCCGCGCGTCTGGGGCTGGGTGACGGGGACGAAATGATTGTCACACGTCGCATCACCCGCGCCGACGGGTTGCCGCTGGCGTTTGGAGCGCTTTATCACGATGCAGCCCGGTTTGCGGATTTCCCCGAGCGGCGCGTGGTCCTGGGCTCGGTCTCCGAGGCCTACAAATCCTTCGGAATCGCGGATTACCTGCGCGGGCGCACGTCGGTTCACGCGCGTCCCGCCAAGCCCGAAGAAGCGAAAATGCTGCTCCAGCACCCCGATCTACCGGTCATGGTGGTGCGTGCGGTCGACACGCTCAAAGACGGCAGCCCGATTGCCTTCAGCGAAGTCATCTGGTCCGCGTCCCGTGTGACCTTTTCGTTTGCGTCCGAGGAGACCTGATGCGTAACCCTGAAAAGGAGTATGACGATGTGGTTGTCTGATTTTGCGCTGGTGCTGCCAGACCGCGTCGTGCCCCGTGGTGCGCTGCGGATCGAGGATGGCTATATCGCCGAGATCAGGGATCACCCGGTGGCCCAAGGCATTCAGGGCAACGGCCGCATGCTCTTTCCGGGCTTCATCGACATGCACGGCGACATGATCGAGCTTGAACTCGAACCCCGTGTGAATGTTGATTTCCCGATGGATGTGGCACTGGCATCGCTTGACGCCCGGCTCGCGGCAGCGGGTGTAACCACGGCCTATGCGGCCGTGTCCTTTTCCAAAGGCGCGCGCCACGGTGAACGCCGGTCGTTTGCCCATACCAGCGGGGTGATCCGCGCGCTGTCCGAGGCGCGGGAGACATGTCGCGTCGATCATCGCATCCATGCCCGGTTCGACATCACCTTCGACAATGCGGTCGAGGTCATTGCGGATCTGATCGCCGAGGGCCGTGTCGATCTGGTCTCGTTGATGGATCACACACCGGGACAGGGCCAGTACCGCAACCTCGAAATCCACATCAAGAACAAGGCGGCCTATCACGGGGTGTCGGAGACCGAAGCCCGCCAGATGGTCACCACCACGATCGCCGAACGCTCGCGCCCGCAAGAGGTGTTGCTGTCCAACATGAAACAGGTGGCCGAGCTCTGTCGCGCCCATGGCGTGGCACTGGCCAGCCATGATGATGATACGGTCGAGAAGGCCCATCTGATGGCGGATCTGGGTGCGGTCATCTCGGAATTCCCGGTGACGCTTGAGGCGGCGCGGACCGTGGCGGAACGCGGGCTCTTTATCGCCATGGGCGCGCCGAATGCGATGCGCGGTGCCAGCTATTCGGGCAACCTTTCGGCGCGCAAGGCGCATGGTCTGGGGCATTTGCATATTCTGGCCGCAGATTATCACCCCGGCGCGATCATGACGGCGGTGCGCGTGCTGGCGGATACAGACCGGGACGGGCTGCCCGGTGCCGTCCGGCTTGCCAGCGCGCATCCGGCAAAGGCCCTTGGCCTTGACGACCGCGGGTCCATTGCCGTGGGCAAGCGGGCGGATCTTTTTGTCACTGACGACATCAACCGGGTGGTGCTGACCCTGGTCCGTGGCGACGTGATCTATGCGAACGGCACATTGCCCGTCCAAGGGGCAGCATTGCGCACCGTGGCGTGAGGATCGTAACCGAACTGTCACAAACTGTTGAGCGAACTGTTACGCAGAAGCGGTACGGTCGGCCTTACAATTCATTCGGATGAATCATCATGGCTGCTACACTGACCCTGTCGAACGTATCCCGCCACTTTGGCCAGACCCGGGCGGTGGACAACGTGTCGCTCACCTTCACGCCCGGACAGTTTGTGGGCGTCATCGGACGCTCGGGCGCGGGCAAATCGACGCTCCTCCGTCTCATCAACCGGCTCATCGACCCCTCTGAGGGGTCGATTGCGTTTGACGGGACCGAAATCACCACCCTGCGCGGAAAACCCCTGCGGGCCTGGCGCCGAGATTGCGCGATGATCTTCCAGCAGTTCAATCTGGTCGAGCGCCTGGACGTGCTGACCAACGTGCTGATCGGTCGTTTGGCCGAGCATGGGTTCGTGTCGTCGATGGCCATGAACTTCACCGATGCCGAGCGGACCATGGCGATCGAAGCGCTGGACCGGCTGGATCTGGTCCCGCAAGCCCTGCAACGGGCGGGCACGCTTTCGGGCGGCCAGCAACAGCGCGTCGCCATCGCCAAGGCGCTTGTGCAAAGCCCCAAGATCATGCTGGCGGACGAGCCCATTGCCTCGCTCGACCCGGCCAATGCGACGCTGGTCATGGACGGGCTGCGCGACATCAACCAACAGGACGGTATCACCGTGCTGGTCAATCTGCATACGCTGGACACGGCGCGCGCCTATTGTGACCGGATCATCGCGATGCGCCATGGACGGGTGCTGTTCGATGGGACCGCCACCCAACTGACCGATGACGTGGTCCGCGACATTTACGGCACCGAGGGGCTGCGGGAATTCAACGAGGCCGTGACCTCGACCCAGAACCCGGTCGCCGTGCCAGCTTGACGCTTTTCTGCCAATCGCCAAATCAACCAGGGAGACCAACTGATGCGATTTATGACCACAACCGCGCTTGTGGCGCTGATGGCCACCGGGGCCATCGCCGCCGATGACTGGAAAGAGGACTATCAGGTTCTGAAATTCGGCATTCTGTCGGGTGAGAACGAAAAAGACCGGATCGCGCGTTACACGCCGTTTGAGAAGTACCTTGAAAAGGAACTGGGCGTCGAAGTCGAGATCTTCACCGCTGGCAACTATGATGGCGTGATCCAGGCCATCGGCGCGGACCAGATCGAGTTCGCCTTCTTTGGTTCGTCCTCCTATGCGGCTGCATACACCGCGACCGACGGAAACGTTGACCCGCTTCTGAGCCGCTTGCAGAATGACGGATCGACCGGCTACTACTCGATCCTCGTGACACGCTGCGACAGCGGTCTGAACGATCTGGCCTCGCTCGAAGGCAAGATCCTGGCATTCGCTGACCCCGACTCCACATCCGGCTATGCGGTGCCTTACTACAACATCGCCAAAGAAGTTGACCCCAAGACATTCTTCTCGTCCATCCCGTTCTCGGGCAGCCACGAGTCCGGTGTGTCCGGTGTCGTAAATGGCACCTTTGACGCCGCTGCAACCTATATGACCAACGAAACCAACGGCATCATCCCGCGTATGGTCACCAAGGGCATGATCGAAGAGGGCGTCGCCTGCCCGATCTGGAAATCCCCGGAAATCACGTCCGGTCCGTTCACGGCGCGCGGCAACCTGCCGCAAAGCCTCAAGGACGATATGAAGCAAGCCATCTTCGACATCGTCACGAAGGACCCCGAAGCCTTCAAAGAGATGACCGGCGGCGAAGACAGCACCCAGAAAGGCTGGATCGAGGTTGATCACAGCCGTTACCAGTGGATCGTCGACATGCGTGACTGGCTGAAAAAAGAGCGCCGCAAGTCCGGCTAAGAGGTTTCGCCGCGCCTGCGCGCGGCGACCGGCCGGGGGAGGCTGCGCCTCCCCCGGCGTCCTCCAAGATATATCTGCCGAAAGGAAGACGGCATGGTGGCGATCGCCTCCCATGACACGGGCCCCGCACCGGGATCTGTGCAAGAATTCGAGGTCGCGTTTGCAGCGCTGCGCCGTCGCACCCGCCTGACATGGGCCGTGGGCACGGTCGCCTTTCTGATCCTTTTTATCATCTGTTCCTGGCTGGGGGATTTCTTCAAAGTCACGCAGGTCACGATGCCGGACGGATCGCGCGAATGGCGCTGGATCATTCCTGCGGGCCTGCCGCGGCTGGGCGAGTACGTTTCCAAGACGATCCCCGATCTGAGCTGGTCGACCCTGGGCGAGGACCTGTCCGAGTGGTTCTGGCGCTGGCGGGTCTGGCTGAGACTGTGGTTTGAGACCGTCCTGATCGCCTTTATGGCCACGACGCTGGGTGTGATTGGCGGCTTTCTTCTGTCCTTCCCGGCCTCGCGCAACCTGGCCCCGAACCCGTGGGTGCTGTGGATCAGCCGCCGCTATCTTGAGATTGCCCGCACCGTTCCCGATCTGGTCTGGGCGTTGATCTTTGTGTTCTGTTTCTCTGTCGGCCCCATGGCCGGGGTGCTGGCCATCGGGCTTCATGCCTGCGGCGCCCTTGGCAAGCTTTACTCTGAGGTCAACGAGAACATCGACATGCGCCCCCTTGAGGGCGTCAAGGCCGCAGGTGGCACGTGGTTCGATCAGATCCGCTATGGCGCCGTCCCGCAGGTGCTGCCCAATATCATCAGCTACACGCTGCTGCGGTTTGAGATTAACGTCCGGTCGTCCTCCATCATCGGCTATGTCGGCGCGGGCGGGTTGGGGCAGGAGTTCCGCGAAGCGATGTCGCTGCAGGAATATACCGACATCTCGGCCCTATTCGTCATCATCTTTGTCACCGTGATCGTGATTGACTATGGCTCGGAAAAGCTGCGCCATCGCGTGATCGGATTGGAGCAGGCCTCATCATGACACCTGATCGTATTGCCGCTGCCCGCGCCCGTGTGCCTTTGGCCTTTCGCGACCCGCCGATGGTGCGGGCCCGCAAAATCGGTCTTTGGGTGTTTTTCGTCGGTCTCTTTATCTGGTGCCTTTACGATTTCAACTTCTCGCCTGAACGGATCTGGAACGGGCTGGGTCGGTTTGGCCGGGTCCTGTCGTTCATGTTCCCGCCCCACATCTGGACCACATGGGAGGCCTGGGCCGAGATCCTTGAGGGGCTGGGTGAGACCTTGTCGATGGCCTTTATGGGCACTGTTCTGGGGGCGGTCATTGCCTTTCCGCTGTCATTCCTTGGGGCCAAGAACATCAACCGGATTTTCTGGCTGCGGCAGGGGTCGCGCCGGTTCTACGACGTGATCCGGGCGTTCGAGACCCTGATCCTCGCGTTGATCTTCATCCGCGCCTTTGGTCTTGGGCCGCTGGCCGGGATCATGGCGATTGCGGTGAGCGAGATCGGGACATTCTCCAAGCTGTTCTCTGAGGCGCTTGAAAACACGTCGCGCAAGCCGGTCGAAGGCGTCATGGCCTCGGGCGGGTCGCGCCTGCAGACGATCCGCTATGCGATCATGCCGCAGGTCTTGCCGGTGCATCTGTCGGTTCTGCTGTACAACTTCGAATCGAATGTCCGTTCGGGCACGATCCTGGGGATCGTGGGCGCGGGCGGCATCGGTTTCCTTCTGTCGGACCGGATCAGCGCCTATCGGTGGGACGAGGCGTGGTCGATCATTTTCCTGATCATCGCAATGGTCTATCTGATCGACTGGCTGTCAGCCCTTGTCCGCACCCGTCTGATCGGCGAAAACGTAGCGGCGAAGTGACGGACGGTACGTGATCAGATGAGCGGTGCGGGAACGAAGCAGGCCCTGTCAGAGGCGCCCACGATCCATGACGGTGCGCGGGTCATCGATTGCACCCTGGGCGTCTGGACCGAGGTCGGCAGCGGCACCATGATGCGCGACGTGACGATGGGTGACTATTCCTACATCACCGAGCATGGCCACGTGGTCTGGACCACGATTGGCAAGTTCTGTTCCATCGCCAACGGCGCGCGCATCAATCCGGGCAATCACCCGACGTGGCGCGCGACGCAGCACCATTCGGTCTACCGCGCCGCGGCCTATGGGCTGGGCGAGGATGACCACGACTTTTTCCAGTGGCGCAAGGACCACTGGGTGACCATCGGCCACGATGTCTGGATCGGCCATGGGGTGACCGTGACGGCGGGTGTCACCGTGGGCACGGGCGCGGTCATCGGCGCCGGTGCGGTGGTGACGCGCGATGTCGAACCCTACACCGTTGTGGGCGGCGTTCCCGCGAAGTTCATCAAGCGCCGGTTCACCGAAGCGCAGGCCGAAGCGCTGCAAGAGATCGCCGTCTGGGACTGGCCCCGCGACGCCTACAAGGCCGCGCTGCCCGATATTCGCGCGCTGGAGATCGATGCCTTTATCGAAAAGTACCGGTGAGCTCCGGATCCGTCCTTTTCAGAAGGCGGATCTGGGCGTGATGGTGCATTGGCTGGAGGTTCCGCGCAACAAGGCGTGGTTCAACGATCCGGACTATATGGAAGATCTCGAAGACCACATGTCGGATCCGCGCATCCGCCAGTGGATCGTCATGCGGCACGACAGGCCGGTCGCCTACCTTCAGGACTATGCCATTGATGGCTGGGACGATCATCCGCTTGGCTTCCTGCCGCAGGGTGCGCGCGGGATGGATACGCTGATCGGTGCGGCGGACGATATGAACAGAGGTCTGGGCACCGCATATCTGTCGCAACACCGCGATCGTCTGTTTGACGCAGGCGTGCCAGCGCTTGGCATCGACCCGCATCCCGACAATGCCGCCGCGATCCGGTGTTATGAAAAGGTGGGCTTTCGCCGCCTGCGCGAGGCCCACACGCCTTGGGGCCATGTCGTGTTGATGGACTGCTGGCCCACGCGCGCGGGCGGGGTCTGAGGGATGGAGACGCCGCGTTCCTCCCCGCCACTGGGCCGCCAAAAGACATTCGATACGTCGTTCTTCATTCTGCTCGGCATCGCATGTGCCGCTGCCGTTGCTGTGGCGTGGCTGAAAGGCCCCATGCGCGTCGTCGAAATTGCGCTAACCTACCTGGGGTTTCTGGCGATCCTCAGCCCCAAGATCCTCTGTGGGTTCTTTATCGCCGCGTCCGTCCCGATCCTGATCCCGCGCGACGTGCTGACCCGCTGGATCGGACAGGAGAGCGGGCTGCGCGGCCTTGCCGTGGCGAGCCTTGCCGGTGCCCTTGTGCCCGGCGGGCCGATGATGATCTTCCCGCTCGCTGCCGGGTTCCGTGTGGCGGGTGCGAGCGTGCCGACGCTGATTTCCTTTGTCACCGCCTGGAGCCTCTACAGCCTGAACCGCACCATCATCTGGGAGATGTCGTTTCTGCATGTGGACTTTGTCCTGTTGCGGGTCCTGATCTGCCTGCCCCTGCCCTTTGTGGCGGGCTGGGTGGCGTCCAGGGTCTTGCCCGCATGAACATTGTGATCGGGACATTGGTGCTGATGGCGCTGGCGGGTTGGGTCTACCGGAAGCTTGAAACGGACGCGCGCAGACAAGAGGCCTTTGCAGGTGTCCGGCGCATGATCAGCAACAATCTGCCTCGCATGCTGGTTGCGCTGGTCTCTGCCGGTCTGTTTGCCGAGCTTTTGCCGGACGAACTGGTGCGCGCCTATCTGGGTGATACTGCAGGCTTTCGCGGTGTCTTGCTGGGTGCGGCATTGGGCGTCGTGACGCCGGGCGGGGCCTTCGTGAGCTTTGCCTTGGCTGCGGGCGCGATGAGCGCGGGCGCCACCGCACCGGCCATGGTGGCCTATCTGACTGCGTGGTCGCTTTTTTCGCTGACAAAGATGATCGCGGAAGAGCTGGCCCTTCTCGGGCCGCGCTTTCTGCTGACGCGGGTGGCGTTCACCTTCCCGATCCCTCTGTTTGCGGGATCGGTGGCGCTGCTTTTCTAGCCAAACTCGACCCAGAGCGGCCAGTGGTCCGAGCCTTGCGCGCTGTCGTCGATCCGCACGGCTTTGACATGGGGGGCCAGCGGGGCCGAGACAAAGCAGTGATCGATCCGCGTCTTGGCATTGGGGTGGGTTGATCCGGCGGCCTCATCATGTCCGGCCACGGTCCAGGCGTCCAGAAGCCCGGTGCGCGATGTCAGCCGCCCATAGCCCGGGGCCATGCCACCGATCATCTGGTCATATTCGGCCGAGCCCGGGGCAAAGTTCATATCCCCCATCAGCACCAGATCCTGCGGCATGGGCGGCTCAACTTCCTCGATCCAGCCCGAGGACGGATCAGGATGCCCACCACACCATGCGCCGCCCTCGGCGGGGGCGGTCGCCAGGATCTCGCGCATGCGTGCGATCTGCGGCAGGCGGGTCGCGGGGGCGAGGTGGCTGAGGTGGACGGAATAGAAGCGCAAGGGGCCCAGCGGCGTGCCGATCACCGCCTCAAGCATCCCCTGCTGGATCGAATGGTGCCGCAGATCGCCCCATTTGGGCAGCGGGAAGTTCCGGGTCGACAGGATTGGCCAGCGGCTAAGGATCATGGTCCCGAACTGTTTGCGGCGCGACATCACGCGGTCACCGTCGCGGTAGCTGGCGTCGATATCCAGATTGGCGCCAAAGACCCAGTGGTGCTGCGGCAGGTGTTCGGCCAGCACGGCGGGGCTGTCGACCATGCCGCTGCGGGCCCAGAACCGGTCAACCTCTTGCAGGGCGATCACGTCAGCTGTGGCGATTTCCTCGGCGATCCGCTTCAGGTCATACCGCCCGTCTGCGCCCAGACCGTATTGGATGTTGTAGGATACGCATTTCATGGCGCTTCTCCGAGGACGCGCAGGGCCACGTCCAGATGATCGTGGTTGATGTAATCGAGCCCGGCCTGGATGTATTGCCGGAAGATCTCGGGCGCGGCGCTTTCGGTGTAGCCCATGATCTCGAGCCCGGCGGCCCGTGCGGCGGCGATGACGCCGGGGGTGCATTCATGCGCCTCGATCTCGATCAGATCAGCCCCGAAGTGGTCCCGTGCGACCGAGATGTTGCGGGCCAGTGACAGGGTGATCATCTGGCGCAGATCGGGGGCCGCCTGCCGCATGGCCGCGCGCATCTCGGGCTTGAAGGCGAAGCTAAAGCTGTGATCGGTCATACCGGTTTCGCGCAGGATGGCGGCGGCGCGGTCGGCGTTGCACCATTTGATCTCGACATAGGCGCCGGCCTCGCGGGTGCGCAGGTGATCAAGATAGGCGTCGAGCCGCGGCACCCGCTGCCCTTCGAATTCCGGGGCGAACCAGCGTCCGGCGTCGAGCGCGTCGATCTCGGCGCTGGTCATCAGCTCAAGCAGGCCGGTGCCATCGGTGGTCCGGTCCACTGTCCGGTCGTGCATCACGTAGAGAACACCGTCGACGCTTTCGCGCACGTCCAGTTCGATCACCTGCGCGCCGCGATCAAGTGCGGCATCGGCTGCGGCAAAGGTGTTTTCCGGCGCGATCAGGGACGCGCCCCGGTGGCAGACGAGCCGGGGGGTCATTCTGGGCTTTGGGCCGCGATCCGGACCGTGATCAGTTCGTGGTCCGAGAGATATGCGCCGCGTTCCGACACCGCCGCCCATGTCGCAGGCGCGCGCGATGACACACCCCGCGCAAAGAGCCAATCGAGCCGCACCAGCGGGTAGCGCACCGGCTTGCCGGGGGCTGCGCGGGTGGTCGGATCGCCCGTGTTGGCCGTCTGCCACGCGAACCCGGCTTGGCTGAACGCAGCGAAACAGGGTTCAAATCTGGCAGGGTCGTGCAGGACGTCAAAGCCGGTCTGTCCTTTCAGCGCGCCGGTGTTCAGATCCCCGCCGATCACCATCGGCCCGTCTCCGAATGCGCCAGAGAGCGCAGCCAGCATCGTGCCCGTCTGTGCCAGCCGGCCAGCGGCATCGGATTCGCTTTCGTAATGGACCGAGACCACCGTCAGAGGCCCGCCCGGGCGCGCGATCTGTGCGGCAATCGCCATTCGCCCGCCAACGCGCCGCTGCCCGTCCTTCTTGGGTGCGCCCGTGTACCATAGCCCGCCATCGTCCAGGGGGATGACCGTGGGCGCCATCAGGGGATACCGGGACAGGATCGCGTTGCCGTGCAGGCCGCCGTCGTTGGCCACGTCGGCAAAAAGCCCCGTTTCATACGGGTCACCTGTGCCCAGTTCGACGAACTCGACGCCGTAGGCATAGCCAAAACCCAGCTCTGCCGCCAGATCACGTGTTGTATGCCGTTGGGCCGAGCGGGCCATGCCCAGATCCATCTCGGTCGCCAGCACGATGTCGGCACCCGACCGGCGGAGCAGCTCGGCGCTCTCTTCGACCCGTTTGCACCGTTCGATGTTCCATGCGGCGATGGTCAGCGTCTCGGGCACCGGCAAGGTATGGGGCGGCTGCGCCAGTTCGATGGTCTGCAGACACGACCAGTTGCGCAGGTAGGCGCTGTGGGTGGCCTGGGTCGCGGGGACTTCGGCAGCCTGCTGCCGCGCATCAAGGCCCGGTGTTTCGATCGCCGCCACGGGCGTTGTCAGGGCGTCACGCATCCTCGATCTCCAGCACGGCGGCACCCTCCATCCGGTGTCCTTGGGCGTCAAAGCAGATCCCCGCCCCTGCCGCAATCGCCAGCTTCAACGCGGCACCGGGGCGCCAACGGCTATGGGGGGTGGCTTCGAGAAACCGCAACGGACCCCATGCGCTGTCGCAGGTGATCAGGGTTTCGCGCCCCATGGGTTCGACTTGCTGAACCGTTGCCGAAACGCCCTTCTCGGACGGGTTCAGGCTTTCGGGGCGGATCCCGATCCGGGCAGTGCCTTCGGGGATGCGCAGCCCGCCCTGCCCCGCGTCGAACAAGTTGATGGGGGGCGCGCCGATGAAGCCTGCGACAAAGGTCGTGGCGGGCCGTTCATAAAGATCAAGCGCCGTGCCCATCTGTTCGATCCGGCCTGCGTTCATGCAGACGATGCGGTCGGCCATGGTCGTGGCCTCAAGCTGATCATGCGTTACCAGCACCGTCGTGACCCCCAGCTCGCGCGTGATCCGCCGGATTTCCGCCCGCATGGTCAGGCGCAGTGTCGCATCGAGGTTCGACAGCGGCTCGTCCAGCAGCAAAAGGTTCGGGGCCTTGATCAGCGCGCGCGCCAGCGCCACGCGCTGCTGTTGCCCGCCAGACAGTTCCGACGGCTTGCGGTCCAGAAGCCCGTCCACCTGCACCAGCTCGGCCATCTCATGCGCCTTGCGCCGGGGGTCCGGAAGGCTTTGGAACCGGGTCGGGAACAGGATGTTCTGGAGCACGTTCATGTTGGGATAAAGCGCATAGGACTGGAAGACGATGCCCACATTGCGCAGCCGCGCCTCGACATCGTTGACCCGTGCGCCATCAAAGAGGATGTCGCCCGCCGTGGGCAGGTAGACGCCTGCCAGCATGAAGAGCGTTGTCGACTTCCCGCAGCCAGATGGTCCGAGGATCGCGATGAATTCGCCATCGGCAATCTGCAGGCTGATGTCGTCGACGGCGACCACGTCTTCCCATGTCTTGCGCAGGTGCTTGAGGGTGATTTCGGCCATCAGCCCTTGATGCCTCCGAGTGTCATTTGCGTGAGATACCGTTGGCAGGCGAGGTAGAGCGCGAGCGACGGCAGGATGTAGATGACCGAGACCGCCGCGACGAGCCCGTAGTCCACACCCATCACGTCTTCGGCCACGTAGTAGAGGTAGGTGGACATGACCCAGTACGACGTGCCCGTGCGGAGCGCGGTGACAAAGACGTATTCCTCCCACCCCTGAATGAACCCCAGCACAGCGATGGCGATCAACCCGGCCCGCACCTGTGGCAGCACCACGTACCAGAAGGCTTCGCGCCGCGATGCGCCGTCGGTCATGGCGGACATTTCGATGTCCCATGGCACGGCGTCAAAGAAGCCTTTCATGATGAAGATGAAGAACGGCAGCTGCAGCGCCGTCAGCACGAGGATCGGCCCCGTCAGCGTGTTCAGGAGCCCGATCCAGAAGATCACCAGAAAGATCGGGATGGCGAGCATCCAGGGGTGAAAGACCTCGATCAACAAGAGCCCCTGCAGGAACGCCGAACGTCCGGGGAAGGCGAACCGGCTGATGTAGTAGCCTGCCAGCGTCGCAACGGTGACCTTGAGCGCGGTCGAACTGGCCGCGACCCAGAGCGAATTGCCAAAAGCCTCCCACACCCATGGGAATTGTCCGCCTGCCGTGGCGGCGCCGCGGATCTCTTCGATGAGGTTGGGCGTGATCAGAAAGCGGTAGTTGTTGAGGTGCAGTTCGGTTCCCACGGCCAGCCAAAGCCCCAGACCCGCCGCACCAAGGCAGCCAAGCGCGGACCAGAGCCGGTGCCGGGGCAGCGCAAGATGTAGCGCCACGTAGCCCAGCGTCGCAGGCACAAGCACGGCGCAGGCCCGCCAGAGCACGTCGCTTTCCACCCCGCCCGTGCGCGCCGAGAGCGAAATGACCAGCACCCAGAAGAACGGCAGGATCACGGGGATCGAGACCAGCGTGAGAAACCCGACGAGCAGCACGGTTTTGATCCGTTGTCCACGGCGTGACTGCCGTGCCAGCGCGTCCCAATCCGGGGCGGGTGTCTGGCTTGCGGTCATTGCACTTCGATCCGGGGACGGGCCAGCAGCCGTTTCATATTCGTCAGCCGCCAGAGGATGAGCGCTACGGCCATCCCGATCACGATCAGGATCAGCGTGATGGCCGCGCCGTAAGCGTATTGGCCCGAGCCGATCTGGGGGGCCAGCGTCTTGGTATAGGCCAGCATCGACATGGTCATGGTCTGCCGCGCGGGTCCCATGATCAGGAAGATGTATTCGAAGCTCACCAACAGGGCGAGGGTCTGGAACACAGTGATGTAGCTGAGCGGCCAGCGCAGGGCGGGCAGGACGATATGGCGCACGATCGACAGGCTACCCGCCCCGTCGGCGCGGGCGGCGTAGAAGAGGTGCTGGGGGATCGAGCGGATCGCGCTCGTCAGGATCAGCATCCCGAGGCTTGCCCCCACAAAGCCGTTGGCCAGTACGATCAGCGTCACCGGCGCGTCGAGCTTCATGTTGATCGGGTCCAGCCCCACCACGCTGATGATCTGGTTCAGAAGCCCCCGTTCGGTCGGGTCCACCGTCCAGAGCCACAAAAGCCCATAGACCACCGACGGCGCCATGCGCGGCAGAAGCCAGACCGCCCGATAGAGCCCGCCCAGCCAGTCCGGCAGCGCCGTGGTGGTCAGGGCCAGGATCAGAGCGAAGGTGACGTTGAAGATCGCCAGCGTGAAGAACATGTAGATCGCCGAGAGCGACAGGGCGCGATAGAACGACCCGCGTAGCTCATAGCCCCACCAGCTGTCCTCGGACGGTTTGGCCAGCTTGCGGAACTGCTCGCCCGAGTACTCCTCGACCTTCAGCGTCTGGCTCATGTCGGTGAAGGCCACGACCAGATCGACAAAGATCGGCACCAAGAGCAGACAGACCATAAACACACAGGCCGGCCCGAGAAAGAGCAAGGCATTGCCCGCTTGTCGCCGCGCCGAACCCGTCACCTGAACCACCGAAAAAACGGGGTCTTGACGCGCTGCACCGGGGTTTCGATCCATCCCCCCGACTCCATCAGGTTGAACCCTGTGAAATCAGCGGCCACGGCAAACGCAATCTCGCTGCCGATCTCATGATGGTGTGCGTGAAAGTCCAAAGCCGGTAGGTAAACCGTCCGGGTCGCGTCAGTCCAGGCGGCCCGCGCCACTGGGGCGTCATCCGGCGCCATGGCATCCAGCGCGGCCTCTTCAGCGGGTAACAGGCCGCCCTTGTCCGACACGATGCCCTGTTCCGCCATGCCTATGCGCTGACGGATGATCTGACCTTCGCGATACAGGGTGAACCCGTAGAAATTCACAGTCTCCAAAACTCCAAAGGCCAGCCAGGTGCCAGATGGGGCGGGCGGCGTCTCCAACCAGCTGTCCTGCCGGTCGATATCTGTAAGCCATGCATGGCCGCCAAACTCTGCCGCATGTGCCGCGCTGCGCGAAATCACATGCTCAACGGTCTTGTCCGTCGCCTTCAGTCGCGCGCCACGGCCATAGACGGACTGCGCCGCCGCCTCCAAACCGCCAGCAGGCAGCTTGGTTACAGCGGCGGAAAGGGTCCAACCCATGGAAACCTCGTGTCTTCGTAAATGCAGACGGCCCCGACATGCGCCAGGGCCGTCACGCCTGAGGTCTATCAGTCGAGGATGATCACGTCATCGCCAAGCTCGACCTCGAGCTCTTCGATGACCATCTCAGCCGCTTCTTCGGGGCTCATCTCGCCGGTTTCAACCGCCTGAACACCCGGTGTAGGTGATCGCGTTGTACTGACCGATCTTGGCGTGGTTCGGCATGAACTCGGCATATTCCAGCATCGGGGTCCCGGCGATGAGCGCCCAGCCTTTTTCCTGAAACTCCGGCATTGCCGTCTGGCCGTACATGATCGGCGTGTGGTTCGTCGTCACCGCATGTGCCGTGTTGGGCACGTGCTGCGAGGCCATGGCCACGAGCATGGCAGCAAGCTCCTTGTTCTCGGTCTCGCCCACGATGTAGACGATCGGGTGGCTCAGGTTCTTGGGCTGACCGCCCTTTTCGCCTGCAGGCGCGTGGATCCATGTGATCTTGTTGAAGTAGTCATCCGCGTTTTTCAGACCGAACGCTTCCATCTGTGCGCCCACGTTCCAGATGCCGTGGAACTTCGACAGCGCGTCGCCACCCCGGAAGGCCGCATGCGTGCTGTCCCAGCTGTAAGTTGTCATATCCGCAGGAAGCGAGCCATTGTCGACGCAGTACTTCAGCCAGCCGTAGTACTTTTCCAGACCCGACTTGGTGATCTGCAGCTTGGCTTCGTCTTCGTTGTAGATGTCGATGCCGAAGCTCGCCATGGCCATCTGGAAGTCGGGGCCGACGTTGGGCCGGTGCACCCAGCCGATCTTGGCCGCGCCGGATGTCACCGCTTCGGCCGCGAGATCGCAGAAGTCGAACATGGTGAATTCGCCGCTCTCCACAAGTCCGGGCAGGCTTGAGATATAGGCTTCGTCCTTGCCCATGGCGCGCAGGATGTCGTTGTTCAAAAAGAACATCCGGATCTCGGAATCCTGCGGGATGCCGTAGCGTTCACCCTTGTACATCACCGAGGTCCAGAGCGCCGGGATCATGTCGGAATACATCGTGTCGTTGGCGGCGATATGCGCTTCGAGATTGGCGGCAAGACCCGCTTCGACAAACGATCCGATCCATTCATGGGCCACGACGGCAATGTCGGGCGTGTCGCCAACCGAGTGGGCCTTGAGCAGATCAAGCGCGTCAGCGTCAAAGCCTTTCGCATTCGTTTCGATCAGGTTGACGTCGACCCGGGTCTCGGAGCCTGCCGCTTCGAACATCCGGTTCAGCTGCTCGGCAGCAGCAACGATGTTGCCTGCGCGCAATGGTCCTGAGCGGTCAGCGCGCGACCAGAGATCAATGGTGACGGTTTCGGCAAGCGCCGGAACGGCGGCGCAGATTGCGACAAGGCTTGCCGCAAGGGTGTTACGGAGTGTCATAGGTTTCCCCCACGTGACAGTTTGGCAGGGGCCAAAGGATCAAGGTTTCGTAACAACCGCATGTCATCCGGACGTATTTCTGTCCGGGCGGTAGTTTAGTGCGCGAGGCCAAGTCCCTGCAGATAGCCGAAACCCTTGGGGATGTCGGCCTTGTTGCGCAGCTCAAGCACCAGATGCGGCGCGCTTGGGCAATCGCCAAGCGCGCGGAAGACGGCGGGCCATTCGATCTCGCCCTCACCCGGTGCCCAATGCCGGTCAGCATGCCCATCCAGGTCCTGGATATGCACATGCGCCAGTTGCGCACCTGCATCCCGGACAAAGTAATCGACGGGCGGGGCTCCGGACATGCGCCGGGCCAGATGGGCGTGGCCTGTGTCAATCGAGAGCGCAATGGCATCGGATCCAAAGCTGTCGACCATGTGCCGCCGGGTCGCGGGATCGACGTCCTGGATGTTTTCGATCACCAGCGTGATCCCTCTTTCCGCAGCAGCGCGGACCACCGGCGTCATCACCTCGTGGATCCGTTCCAGCTTCTCTTGCGCATATCCTTCGGTACAGAGCAGATTGTTCTGGAACCAACGCGTATAAGGCGAATGCATCACCATCTGCCGGGCACCGATCCGGTCAGCGGCATCGAGCGCCGCAAGAAACCGGTTGGTGATCAGCGGGCGCAGTTCGGCATCCTTGTTGTCGATGTCGAGCCCTTCAAACGGACCATGGATCCCGCGCCGTCCGCTATGGCCGTCAAGCGCGGCTTGCGCCGCCGCGACCCGGTCATCCAGTTCGGTCGTCAGCGCGGCATGGGTCATGAAATCCTGAAGTTCGATGTCGCGCTCTGCGCTAAACAACCAGTCGCGATGCGCGGCGATGTCGTCACTCTTCAGACAGGCGCCGATCTTCAGCGGTGTCATGGGGCAGTCTCCTTGGGTCAGGAATGAGGAAATAGGTGAGAATGGCCATCAGGAGCACGGCCGTCATCGTGGCAAAGGACCACCAGCCGCCGAAGGTCTGTGTGGTCCAGGCAAACACAAAGGGGCCGGAGGCGTTCATGGACATGGACGCCGCCGAGATCCAACCCAGGCGCGTGCCGAAGCCTTTGTGCCCGAATAGCGCCAGAGGGAGGGTCCCACGGGCGATGGTCTTGATCCCATCGCCCATGCCGTAGAGTGCGGCGGCCAGCAGCACACCGGGCAGCGTGAAGCCCACGATCAGGAGCGTGAGAAACCCCGACATCATCAGCGCCATCGCCATGATGTAGGTGACAAGCGGATACATGTTGCGGCTGACCAGCATCTCGAAGAACCGCCCGACCGTCTTGAACGGACCGATGACAGCCCCCGCCAGCGCGGCCATTGCAGCGGTATGACCAAGGTCCTGCACATTGGTGACCCAAAGGGTCATGACCGCGCCCATCAAGTATCCCGAAAAGAGAAACGAGATCACCATCCAGAGCATGCCCCGTTTGCGGGCCTCACCTGTCAGCTCGGGCCAGTCCTGCGCGGCCTTTGTCTTGGGGTTGTCCGGATCCCGTTCCGGGCCATTCAAGACCAACAGATGCAGCGGCAGGCAGATGACAAGGTAGGCGGCACCAAGGATGATCCATGTGCTCTCCCATCCCACCCGATTGAAGAGCGCCAACGTAAGTGGCCAGAAGATCGTTGAGGCAACGCCGCCAAAAAGCGTGATGACCGAGATCGAGCGTTGCGGCGGCACGCGCAGATCAAGCCGAGCAACAGCCGCGAAGGCGACGTTGTAGAGCACAAACATGCCCGCGCCCTCGGCCAGCAGGATGAAAAGCAAAAGCCCGCCCCGCCCCTCAACAAGGCTCATCCCCATGAGCGCCAGCCCGGCAACAAGCGAACCGCCGGTCATCACCCAGCGTCCGCCGAAACGGTCCACCAGTTTTCCCGCAACCGGCGCGGTTGCACCGCCCAAGAAAAGCCCGATGGACAGGATGCCAAAGACTTCGGACAGGGTCAGGCCAAGGTCCTTGGCCATTTCAGGCAGAAGGATCGCATAGGCATACATGAGCGTGCCATAGCCCATGATCTGTGAGATCCCGAGGCCAATGGCCGGGAGGTAGTCGCGGTCGAGCCTCAACACCCGGCGGGGTGTCCGCGATAGGCAGTGCGACCTGCGACCCATGTGCCGCGCACCGCCGGCGTCTGCCCTTCGGGCCAGTCGACCAGCACCAGATCTGCGCGCTTGCCGACCGCGATGCTGCCCCGGTCATGGAGCTTCATGGCCCGCGCTGGTCCTTCCGAGACAAGCGACCAGAGCCGCAACCGGTCCGCACGCTTCTCGCGATCCAGCCGGTCGACTGCGGCGAGCATGGCCGGATAGTAGTAGTCAGAGGCCAGCACGTCACAAAGCCCCTCTTCGACCATGTCGCCTGCCCCCAGCGATCCGATGTGGCTGCCGCCGCGCACCGCATTGGGCGAGCCGAAAATCAGCGTGTCGCCTGCATCCCGCGCGGCTTGGGTTGGGCCCATGGTCATGGGAAATTCCGCCACGTCCGCGCCCAGATCCCGGTAGAACGCCCGGGTGTCGGCCTGCGTGTCGTCGTGGCTCAGCATCGGGATCCCCTTGTCGCGCGCCTTTTTCGCGACCTTTGCAATAGTTTGCGGCACGTCTGGTCGCCGCGTCCAGACGTCGCGTGCGAGCGTCCGGTAGTGATCATACTCCAGACCAGAGCGTTCGGCATGTTTGCGAAAGCGCTGTTCGAAAAGCGCATCGTCGTCAGGATCCATCACAGCGAAGTCCGGATCGTGTTCGAAAAGCCGGTCCTGCATGCGCACGTCCGGACCCCGCATGGCCATCGACAGGTGATCGTTGAAGGCCAAGGCCGGGGTCAGCTCCCAATCCATCGCCCAGTCGAGCGTGTCGAGCGCCTCATGCGCAAAGGTCTCCCAACGGAGCTGCACGCGGTTTTCCACGGTCAGGCGCGGGGCAAGATCGCGCAGAGCGGCGATCAGCTCGCGCCCGCGTTCGACGCTGCGCAGCCCCGGTTCGAACCCCAGCGTGATCGAATGGTAGGTGGTCGCGATCCCGTTTGCCGCCAATTGCCGATCAGTTTCGAGCACCGCCGTTTCAACCGGGAAAAACACGCCCGGACGCGGCATCAACTGCCGTTCAAACGCGTCGCCATGCACGTCGATCAGCGCCGGAGCCAAGATCAGACCCCGCGCATCGATAACCTCGCCCTGCAAGGGCCCGCCGATCTCGCTGATCTGACCATCCGAGACGGTGACCGACGTCTCGGCCATCTCGCCCGGCAGGTAGACCGTGGCGCCTTCAAAAGTCAGGGTGGTCATTCTTAGAGCCGCTCCAACGTCAGGTGCCAATGGTAGGACCCGGGCTTTTCGTGTTCGCGATCTTCAAGACGCAGTACCTCGAAACCCGAGAAGATGGCCAGCAGTTCGGCGGCATTGCAGAAGTAGTGCGGATGGATCTTGTCAGTTCCGGGCGCGTCGAACACCCAGGCATTGCGGCCGATCTCGGACCCCTTGGCCTTGGCTTGTTCAAACGGAAGGCGCCGCTTGGACAGCATCGTGCCCATAAAGGTGCCGCCGGGTTTCAGGATCCGGCGGATCTCGGCAATGGTGCGCAGCAGGATGTCTTCGTTGCCGTGATAGATCACGTTCCAGCTGAGCACGTGGTCAAAGCTGTGATCGTCGAACGGCAATTCGTGCATGCGCGCCTCAACCGTCTGCACGCCGCCCACCTTGTCGATTTCGGCCAGCCCCTCGGCTGCGGCATCAAGTGCGGTGACCGCATGCCCTTGCCCGGCCAGCCACAGCGCGTGACGGCCAACCCCTGCCCCAAGGTCGAGGATCCGCGAGCCCGGGCCAAACGCGGTGGCCCAGTTGATGACGTCAGGCTCGGGCGTCAGCCATTTGCTGCCCTTTTCGATATTGGCCCACTCGGTGTTCCAGTGTTGATCTGCTGTGTCGGACTTCAACGTTGCTCTCCGATGATTTTGGTTCTGGCCCAGCCGCTGAGCTGTTCGATCCCGATCACAACGATGGCGATCATGAGGATCACCGTCATCGCGGTCGGATAGTCAAAGAGGTCAAAGCCCACCTTCAGTTCGATACCGATCCCGCCTGCACCCACAAGTCCCAAAATGGTCGAGGACCGCACCGCCTTTTCCAGCGCGTAAAGCGAGGTGGAGATAAAGGCGGGCATGGATGCGGGGATCGTGGCACAAGCCACGACGTCGATCTTGCGGGCCCCCGTGGCGGTGAGTGATTCCGCTGGGCCTTTGTCGGCGGCCTCCATGTCGTCGGCGAAAAACCGGCCACAAAAGCCGATCGTATCGACCACAATGGCCAGCATCCCGGCAAAGGGCCCCAGCCCGACGGCCACCACGAAGACCAGGGCCCAGGCAATGTCGGGCACGGCGCGGATAAAGCCGAGGACCGTGCGCACAAGTTGGTTGACCCAGTGCCCCGCAATGAGCCCGCGCGCGGCCAAGAGCGCAAAGGGAAGCGACAGGATGACCCCCAGCACCGCCCCGGCCAGCGCGATTTGCAAGGTTTCGATCATCTTCCAGCCAAGTCGGGCCAGTACGTTCGGTTCGAGATTGGGCGGGAAAGCCCGGTTCAGAAAATCCGCGAACCGGGGTGGCGCGGTGACCACCTTTTCGATTGAGAAGCCAGCGCCAGCGAAACACCAGAGGATGATCACGATGCTGGCCGCATAGCCCAGGAACGCAACAGCCGAGGGCCGTTCGACGCGTGCAGGTGCGAGATCAGTCATAAAGCCCCCTGAGGTCCGAGGCCGTCAGCGCGTTGGCGTCAGTGTTCAGTTTCAGCCGTCCGTCGGCAAGCCCAAGCACCCGGTCACCGTAGCGCAGGGCGTGGTCGATATTGTGCGAGGTAAAGACAACGGTGACCCCGTCTTCGCGGGCAAGTTTGAAAAAGAGATCCATCACATCTTCACCGGCTGCGGGGTCGAGCGAGGCGCAGGGCTCGTCGGCAATCAGAATCTCGGGCTGGCTGACAATCGCGCGCGCGATGGCCACCCGCTGGGACTGACCGCCCGATAACCGGTCCGCCCGTCGCAGGGCGAAGTCTGCGAGCCCGACCTTTTCCAGCGCCTGAATAGCGGCGGTTCGCGACGTGGCGGGGGCCAGACTATGGCTCCAGTGCCGCACGCCGGGGCGTTGTCCCAAAAGTCCGTGGATGACATTCGACAGAACCGACAAGCGGGGCACCAAGTTGTGCTTCTGTGAGACCAACCCGACGCGTGAACGAAGCGCGCGCAGGGCACTGGGTTTGGCTTGGCTTGTGTCCTCGCCCAGCAACACAACGCGCCCGGCGCTCACGGGGATCAGTCCCATCACGCAACGCAGCAAGGTGGATTTGCCGGTGCCATTCGCGCCGACAAGCGCCACCGCCTCGCCCCGGGTGATCTGAAAGCTGACATCCGAAAAAATGGGCGTGGTGCCGAAGGTCTTGGCCACGGCATCCGCAGCGACATCGACAGGCGCAGCCGGAGCGTCAACCGCTCCGGCCTGAGCCTGATGCGCAGGTGGCGCATCAGGCGTATTGACCAAAAGATCAGTCACCGATGAACTTGTCGAACTGGGGGAAGCCCGCGTTCGTATACATGGACCGTACGTAGTCATATGCGCTGTCTTCGATCGCAACGAGATCCATGCCGACGTATTTGTCGTTCTCTTCGTGAGCTGTGATGCCCGCGATGATGTCGGCCTTGTTTTCGAGGATCGAGGTCTTCACCAGTTCCGCAGCTTCGGCTGGGACATGTGCACCCACCATGATCATGTCATTTGGCAAATCGCCCGAGCGCCCGATCATTTTGAAGAAGCCGTAAGGCAGATCCGTTTCCTTGGCCCGCACGTTCAGCCAGCTGTTGGCGTTCGAGCCAATGGCATCCACGTCGCCCGCCTTGAGCGCTTCATGCGCAATGTTCCGGCTGGTATGGGTCTTTTCGATATCGGCCACCGGATCGATGCCGTGATCGGCCAGAATCTGCATCGGGCACAGCATGTTCGAGGTCGAACCGATGTCACCAAACGCAACCTTCTTGCCTTTGAGGTCCTGCATCGTGTTGATGCCGCTGTCAGCGCGCACGATGATGGCACAGTGATAGTCCGGACGGCCGAGCCCGATCAGGGGTGTGGCGTTGGTCAGCTTGTTGATCACCACATATTCCGCAGGTCCGGAGACCACGAAATCAACCGTTTCACCGCGCAGTGCTTCAGCCGCGGCGGTGCGCGAGTTCACGGCGAAGAACTCAAACGTCTCACCGGTTGCCTTTTCGAGCGCCTCTTTGAAAGGCCCCCATTCGAGTTGCAGACGCTCCATGCCTTCGACATCTGTGACAGCGATCTTCCATGTCTCGGCGGCGACGGCAAACGCGGACATTGCCGCGAGGCCAAGGCCCATCAACATTGACTTGAATTTCATGATACCCTCCGTTGGAAATTCATTCGGATGAATGCCCCGAGTTGTTTCAGGGTGATAACGGTCTCATGAAATTTTAGTGACGACTGCGCCAATCCATGCGTCAGAGGCGCGATCTCGCGTCAGTCGTCCCGGATCAGGGCGCCCGGGAGGCTTTCGAAGACGGCGCGGACTGTGTCCAGTTCGACCTCGGCTGTTTTTGCGATCTGGTTCGCATTGTCCACCGAAATCGTGCAGGCGGGCTTCTGGCGGCCCTTGGCAATCAGCTTGTATTTGAGCTGGCCGGGCCAGTCCTGTCCTTCGACATGCGGCAGGATCTGATGCGGATCGACGACCGCAACGCAGGGCCAGGGCGGCAGGGTGATTTGGGCGGGCCGAATGTGGAGAAACCGGCAATCATCCAGATCAGCCTTGCTGAAATCGCAGTTGATCGTCAGGTTCTCGTGCGGTTTGTGCCAGTCACCCCAGGTGATCCCCGTGAAACGGCCTTCGAACCGGACGTTTTCGAAACTGGCGCGGCTGAATTCCTTCTTGGTGAGCTTCTTTTTCTGAATCCATGCACCGCCCACCATGTGCAGCCCGGCAACGACGATGTCCCGAGACTGCGCGCTGACGGTCACCTCGCAATCCTCGAGCACCAGATCGGGGCCGAGGTTGTTGAAGTCATCGCCACTCAGGGTGATCGCTTCGCCCACCCGTTTGGTCGCATTGGCTGTGAAGGCCATCAGAACGTAATCATCCGGAACAATTCTTCCCCCTCTCGCCGGGCATGCCGGTCGATGTTGGACGCGGTGCCTGACATGAAGTCGTATTGCAATCCGGTTTCGGTATCAATGAAATCAAGCCCCTGCCCCGGACGGCGGTTGGCGATGCCGGCCTCGGTCATCAGTTCGCGGATCTCGGTTTCGACCCAGCGACCCCGCGCCTGCTGTTCGAGGATGTTGGCAAGGTAACCTCTGCCTTCATCTCGTGCGCGGGCGATGGCGGCCACTTCGTTTTCTGTCAGGTTGAGGTCCGGATCCCAGCGGGCCGCGGCATCATCGGCAAAGCCCTGGATGCGATCTCCGACCGGGTCAGTGGCGGGCACGTCATCCAGACTGCGCCCGGGCGGTATGTGCCAGGTCTGATCGCCGCTCCGGACCACGAAGTGATCGATCTGTCCGCTGGGGCCACGGTAGCTGCCCACGATCTCGGCATCGGGGCGGCCCGCGAGTGCAGCCTGCTGCCGTTCCGCCACCACGCCGGTCGTGCGGGGTTGTGGATCAGGCGTTGGAACGCCGTCCATATGGCGGGTAAATTGCGCGAGCGGATCGGCGACGATGTCATCAGCGACGCGGCCACCCGTGCCCGCTGCCGCCTCCAGCACATCATCGGCCACCCGCGCCCCGCGCAGCCCCCAACCTGCTATCGCTGCGGCAATAGCAACGTCTTCAGGCCCGGGCACAAAGAGGCTCGCCAGCCCCACTGCAGCCATCGTTCCCCGATAGTCCATTGCGTCGCTGATATGTTCACCCAGCGTCTCGCGGATCACATCGGGATAGCCGTCAAAGGGGATCTCTGCCGTGCTGGGCCGCTGAGGCGAGAGCAGTCCGGGGATATCGACGTGCGCGCCAGTCCTAAGATCCATCTGATCGAGTTGCGTCGGATCAATCAGCGCCTGAAACTGGCGCAGGGCCGCCTGACCGGCGGGATGTGCTGCAAGCTCGCCCTGCACCACACGCGCCAGATCCGTGATCGGCTCACCTCCCGACACAACGCTCAGGACACCGGCATGATCGCCTGTGCGTCCGGCATGGAGCGCGTCGCCCAATTGCGTGACCGCATAAAGCCGCATCTCAGCGGCGAGTTCCGGCTGCCCCTGCGCTTCGAGGTCGGCCACGATGCCATCGAGGTTCGCTGCCAGGTGCGGGTTATTCTGGAAGCCGGGATGGTCAACCAGCTCCGTCGTCGCCAGATCAGGACTGCGCCCGTAAGGCGTCTGGGCCGCCCGGTGCGCAGGGTCCGCCGACCCGCCACTGCCCCAGGCATTGGCCGCATCGGTAAAGGCGACCGCGCGCTGGACGGCCTCCGAGCCAAGCGCGCCGCCTTCTGCACCCAATGCTTCAATATCAGCCCGGCCGAAGCCTGCGCCCTCAAGGGCTATGATCGCGCCGTTGTTGAGCTGGGCCACGCCGTCGACCCCGCCCACGAGATGGGCCATGTTGAGCGCGTTCTGAGCCTGAAATTCGAGGGTGCGGCGCTCACCAGCCACAGCCGCTTCGGCGGCGGCCCGTGCGGCGGCGGCGTCAAACTGAGTTTGGACCCGTTCGGTAAAGCCGGGCAAGACACCCGGAACCGTATCGAAGCGTGGCACGAACGCTTCCTGCGCGGCGAAAACCTCGGCCTCCACCAATGCGTCAAGCTCAGCCAGCCCGACAGCGGCCGCCTCAAAGTCGGCCTGCGCATCGGCCAAGATCTCGGTCTGCGTGGCTTCGGTCAGGGGCGCGCCAAGAACAAAATCGGCGCCGGGCGTGTTGCCGACAACCGGAGAGACTGGTGTCACTACATCCGCAAGCGGCTCTACCTCAAGATCGACGTCGGCGGGAGCGGCCTGGGCCAGTTCCAGCGTTGGACCGGTTTCAATGCCCGGCCCGTCAATGGCTGTGCCGTGGCCGTTCCGGGTTTCAAACGCATCGCGCGTTGTCCGGCCTTCGGCTTCGATGCGCGCCTGACTGGCCGCGCGTTCCGCGTCCGTCGGTTCTGAATGGGGATCCAGTTCGGCTTCGGTTTCGGCCTCGACCTGACCTCCACCGTTCAAATCTCCCTGAGCGGAATCGCTAATCGACGTGTCGTCACGTGCATCTGCCCCGTGCGTGCCACGATCTGCGACATCCGTCGCGCCTTCAACATCCGACATTCGGCTATCCTTTGACCGATGCCGCCAGCAGTTTCGATGTTAACCTGTTTGTTTGAAGCTGGTTTGAAGATTGAGGTGTTGCGCCGGATGGAAGCAAAGGATTTGCGTGGACCCGCAGGCCGGATATCATCGGGGCAAGGGGGACCAGACCATGGGGCATCACATGTTGCGGATCGCAGGCGTCATGCTGGGCGCATGGTTACTTTCGGGGGGCGACGTGGAGGCCCAGGACAGCCAAGCGCCGGATGAGGCCCTGTTGGCTGCGCCCGCCGATGGCGGCGCCCGCCGCTGGCAAGTCAGTTCAGATCGCCCGCTTGCGATGCTGCTCGCACCGGATGGGGAAGCGGTGGGGATTGTCGTGTCAGACGGCGACATCGTGTTGAACTTCGGATGTGCGAATGAAAGCGGAGCTATCTGGTGCGCCGTCCGACCTTTGATCGGAGGGCCGCGTGGCTTTCTGCGCGCAGAGAACTTGCGTGCAGTTGCCGGGCCGGACGGCATCATTGCGCGCGGCACAAACGACAGCGGTCGGCGCGCCAAGCGCAAGACATTCGATGCAACGGGCGACATCCCCTGCGCGCAGGAACAGGGCGAGGCGCTTGGGCTCTGTCAGATCGGCGTCGCACGCAGCACCGGCGGCGATGTCACAGCGTCGGTGACCTTTCCAAATGGCTTTGCAAGGCTGCTCTATTTCATGCACGGACAGTTCATTTCGGCCAGCGCGACAATGTCCGGTGCGGGGCGTGATACGGATTGGCGGGTCGAGGATGGGATCCATTTCGTCCGAGCCGACGATCAGCGGTTCGAGGTCCCGGCAGGTCTGCTTTTCGGCGACTAGGAGTTGCCGCGCCGCGATGACCGCGGCACGGCGTGTTTCAGGCGTGTCTTATGGGGTCAGCTTGTGGATCATCCCTTCGTCCACCGCAGTATAAAGGCTGCCGTCTGGCCCGACAACGACCGAGCGGAAACGGCCTGCCTCCATGCCTTCGGGCAGGGTCATTTCGACGACGTCGTAGACTTCTTTCCCGTCATCTGACAGTTCGAAGACGTCGATCCGCTGGCCGATGGGCGTGCCACCAAAGCCAATGCCCATGATGCCCACAACCATGTGACCGGACCATGCACCCCAGTTGTCACCAAGGAAGGCGTTGGACGACGTGCCCTGCGACCAGCCATTGTTGTCCCACATCGGAACCATCGCATCGGGATATGTCTCGAGATCCGTCATCGGCATGAAGGATGCGCGTTCGTACCGGTCCATCCCGTCCATCTGGTTCGGGCTGTAACCGCAGTAGCCATCCGGGCAGTCGCCCCGTCCAGCCATGTTGCCACGAGGGTCCCAGCCGGCATTGCCACCGTTCACAAGGAAGGTGATCTCGTCCGAATGCCAGGGGCCGTGCTCTGCCGTGATCGGGTTGCCTGAGCCCGGATGGAAGGCGATGCCTTGGACGTTCCGGTGTCCATACGTAAACGTACGGGCATCAAAGCCTTCCGGCGGATTGTTATCGGGATGTGCGTTGCCATCGGTGTCCATGCGCATGATCTTGGAGCCCATCATCGTCGGGCTTTGCGGCACGTCCTCGTTATGGGTATCACCTGTGGTCAGCCACAATGCCCCATTCGGGCCAAAGCGAACCCGTCCGCCGTTGTGCGCGCCCGGGCCACCAAAGGGGTGGTCTGACGCTGCGGGTTTGTATTCGACATCATCCACGATATCGGTACGGTCTGAGACGCCCGAGAAATCGTCAGCCACAACCATACGCATCAGTCTGTTCGTGCCCGGCGCTGTCATGTTCGAGGTGGAATAGACGTAGATCCGGCGGTTATTGGCAAAGTCCGGATCAACGGCGACACCCATCATCCCTGCCTGTCCTTCGCAGAAAAGGTCATCGGCGGTGGAGTTATAGCCGTCGACGCCACCCATGCCCAAAAGCGCGTTGACCGCACCGTCGGGCATCCGCACCGAAAGGCCTTTGCACTTCTCTGTAAAGAACATTGTGCCGTCGTCGAGGAACGCCATGTCCCATGGGTTTTCAAGCCCATCCAGAACCATCGTATGCGTCAGGCTTGTGGTGTTCTGCGCCAGAGCAGAACCAGCCAGCAGGGTAACACCTGCGAACATCGTTACGATACCGTTGCTTCGTCTAACCATCTTTCTTTCCTCCCAAAAGATCTGGTTCGTCGCGCGCCGGAACGACAAGTGCCTGTGATGTTATTGTTGCGTCGTTACCGACCTCCAATACTCAACGTCTGGGTACTCGTAAGCCGCCCCGTTCATTGGACAGCCCGACCAATAGGTCATACTGAAGTTCGTGCGTCAATCGGATAACGACACGATGAATGCGGCCAGGTCCGCAATGTGCTGATCCGAGAGCTTGCGGGCCTGCGGCGCCATCAATGGCGTGTTCGGGCCGATTTTTTCGCCGGCCCGATATTGCTCGAGCCGATCAACAAGATACGCCACCGGATGGCCGACAAGCTTGGGATAGCTCGACACACCTTTGGCGGTTGGTCCATGGCATTGGCGGCATGTCCGCTTGTAACGTTTTTCACCGGCGGCCACGTCGCCGACCAGCGCTGCTTCGCCAGTCACCGCAGCACTTTCCTGTGCAAGCGTGGGGCTCACACTTGTCCCCAAGAGCGCCACCACAAGGGCCAATCCTGCACGATGGTTCATGTCTTCTTGATCCTTCTGTTCGGGCTCACTCGGTCCCACCTTCATGCGTTACAAACTCATCTATAGCCGACAAGGCTCCCGGATGCAGCATGGGACGCATACGAACTTCGTCGGGTGATATCGCATCCGGTAAGTCCGCCAGACTGGACAGCACGGCATGCGTGACAATGGCGACATGGTTGTCGAGAACGTCATCACGCACCACGAATTCCAGATCCGCAAAGGCATAGACCAGGCTCAGCCCCACCGGACCGTCTGTGGCGAAGGGGCCGGATCCCTGGCGCATGGACGCAACGTTCGCGCCGGAGAGCAGCGCGAATTGGAACTGATCCGTCCGCAACAGATCATAGGCCCGGCGCAGGTTGCGGGCCCGTGCAGGACGCGCGCTGGCCTCTGGCGCCGTCTGGTTGATCGCCTCCACAAGCCGTTTGGAATAGGGATAGCTTTCTGCATCATCTCGGGTGCTCAGCACCAAAAGGTGCTTTTGCCGGTAAACCGCGTATTGCCCCCATGGCGAATGGGCCCGCGCAAGCCCGGGAAGCAAAGCCGCTGACGCGGCGGCGAGAAACGAACGACGGTGTATCAAAGACATTTGCGAGCCGGACCGCCCCGTAAGGGCGGCCCTATTGATCAATAATGCCGGAACTTGTCGAACACGCTGAGGTTCAGCGTGGCAGAGACGACATAGTTCGGGACATCAACCACCTGCCCGATCCGCAGATCCACCGCGACCGAGCTTAGCACATAGGCCTGTTCGCGCGTCAGCCCGTGCTCTTCGACAATGTAGTCGATCATTTGCAAGAGCGCATGCCTAGCGGCCACGGTCAGATCCTCGTTGAGGTTTTCGAGGTTTTCGATCTTCTCGCTCGACAGATAGGCGTGGCTTGGCGGGATCTCACCAGCGCCCTTCAGCGGAATCCCGATCGTTTGATAGTAGCGATTGGGTTCGATCTTCACGATCTGGTTGTTGCCCTTGGTGGCGGGCATGACGAGGCTTTCGCCCTTACCTTTGTGGATCTCGACAACGCGCAATGTCGTGACCGAGCCCATTTCAATCGCCGTGCCCGAGACTTCGCCATCACCTTGCGCATAATGGATGTCGCCCACGAACAGGCCGCACCCATCGATGAAGCAGGGAAACAGCATCCGCGTGCCGATCTGCTGTTGTTGCACGTCCATGTTGCCGCCGTTTTCGCGGGGCGGGATGGTGCGCAGGCACCGGTCTTCGGCCGTGCCGCCTTCGCCACAAAGATCAGCGGGCAGCGCGCCGGGACCGGAGGGCGTCAGCACGACACCACCCGCGCCGGCAAGGTCGGCTTCGCGTTTCAGGATCTTGTCCAGTTCAGGCTCACCCGGCATGACACCAATGGAACCGGGGAAGGCTTCGAATGGGATCGTAATACCCGGCATCCCATCTGAGACCGCACCGTTTCGCGTGAGACGCCAGTTGACGATGTAGGGCTCGGTGAAGACGTCGCGCAGGAAGCCAAAGCCAGGCGCGATCACGGTATAGCCGTATTCATCGGGGACGATGTCGACAATCTCGACCTCGATCGCGTCACCGCGTTCGGCTCCGGTGATGGTCACCGGCCCGCTCATCGGGTGGACAAGGCCCAGATCCACCGTCGCCAGATCGTCGGCCACGGAATCCAGACGAAACTCGGAATCGAGCGCATCGCGGGTGTGGAAGATGATCATATCCCCAACGTTCGCGGTGGCTTTGCTGGGAATATCGGGGTGGTAACGGTTGAAACAATTGGGATCGTCGGAACAGTGATCCCCTTCTTTGGTGATGACGACCTTGTTCATCCATGTCTGATCGGTCGTATCTGCGACCACGGGTGAGAACAAACCGACTGACGAGATAACACACACCGCAAGTGAAACTGCGTGTCGCATAGTATCCTCCCAAATTTTATAGACGGGAGCTTACGAAGCATTTCACGTGCAATCAACAGAACCCTGAGCAAACCGATCAGACGCGGCCTCGACCCGGTGCTGCGCGGGTGGTCTGCTGAAATTGGCGACGCCCCTGCCTCAATCCACGGCAGAGGCGTCACTGGCCCGCATTTAGGCGATCGCGAAGTCGTCCGTGATCGTGCCTTGGGCGAAGGTTTCATCCAAATCGCCACTGGCGTCCCAGATCGAGAAGCCTGCGAGTTTCGGGTTTTGCACCTCGGCCGTCGTGGCGATGGTGAGCGACCCGTCTGTCACTTCAACCTGACCGATCAGATCAAGCGCGGCGTTAAAGCCCGCAGTATCTGCGAGATCGAGATCGTTGAACACGATGGTATCTTCGACGACGACATCAAAGACTCGTTGACCTGCATTCTGGGCGCCCGACCAGATTTCGGCAAAGTTCAGTTCAACGTCATAGGTGCCATTTTCCACAGCAACGTCATAGGTAAACCCGCCGGGCTTCCAACGTTCAGTCTGATAGAGCCCGTCGTCATCCGTGCCAGCGATGGCCGCGTTCGTGCTGAAGCTGTTGCCATTGTCAAAGTCGTCGGCCGCGTAAACCAGCCCATTGGCTGCGGTGAAGCTTCCGCCACCAGCGTTGACCGCGACAACCAGCCCACTGGGATCGGACGAAACAGGGGGTTCGGCCGCATCGCCGTCCAGCGAGAAAGCGTAAAGCTGCCCGCTTCCGTTCGCACCATCCGTCAAAGCAAAGTTCAGGGTTCCGTCGGCAGGATCGCGACCAGCGCCGATGTCGATGGCAAAGGTGTTCTCCATCGTGTCGCGGTTGTAGATGAATTTGCCGTTTGCATCGCGAGGCCCGTCATCCGCGTGGATATTGACCGGATAGACCGCGCCATCGATCACAAGGCCGTCGATATGCCGGCTGTTGCCCCATTCGCCGGACGACTGCAGCAACCGATCGTAGTCGAAGACGAGGTCCAGTATGCCGGTTCCTGCGTTGTAGCTGGCGCTGTCGAGTGGCGACTGGTGATCGGGATCAAGCGTGTAGACAACAGGATCGTCGTCCGGCGCATCCATCGGCTCATCAACGGGATCGACCGGGGGATCATTTGGCGCAATGTCATCCAGAATACCCGATGCGTCGATGTAATCGAGCGCATCATCCGCGGTGCCGTCCTCGGCCCCTGTCAGCGCGTACCAGAGCATGCCTGCGTCTGACGCGTCGTTCTTCTTGATCCCATTTCCGGTAACAGTTGCGCCCTCCATCGCGGCGCGCGCCTCAGCAATCAATGGCGCGTCCGATCCGTCCATCGCGTTCCAACCGTTGTTGTTGAAGCCCTGATCGTTGTTGTTGCCCCAATTCTGGTCACGGATGTCGACTTGCTGAACACCCGGGAAATCCTGTGCGATGTCCGACCATGTGCGGGCCTCTGTCTGGCCCGGGCGGTTGATGGTATCACGGTTTTCGTTCCAGCTGGAATGGGACAGCAGCCGGATGTTCGCGTGATACTGCGGATCGGTTTGTTCCAACGCGCGGTAGGCGGCTTCCATGGGGCCTCCCTCGATCATCAGGACCTTTTGACCTGACTCAAGCAAGGCGACCAGCGTGTCCGTCGTGCCCGCGATATCGTCCTGATACCCATACGCATCGATCCCCAGCGACCGGGAAAAGGCCGCGGAATCGTCCAGCTTGGCAAGTTGCCGGTCGTCATTCCTCTCGGCAATGTTGTTGCCATAAAAGAACGTCATGCGGTCCGTGATCCCTGCGGCGGCAGAGAGCACGGCGGCGATTGGCATGGCGGCGATGTCATCTTCGTCGTTGTTGTTACCGTCGAAGTGGAAAATCACCTGATCCGCCCATGCCACCAGACCATTGGGATCAATCGGGCCAGATCCGGCGGGATCTTCTGGCATCGGATCAGGCTCCGGCTCCGGCGCGGGGTCCACGGGAAGGGGCGGATCGACTGGATCAGAGGAGGCGTCGCCATCTGCCACGGTAAAGCTGATGCTGTCGCTTCCGAGATTCGCGCCGGTGCCGTCCGCGCCTGCATGAAACACGACCTCCAGCGTATGGCTACCGGGCGACAATGCGCCGTCAAAGAAGTCACCTCCGCTATCCCCGAAAAGGGCGTAAGGTACGACGTTTTCGGTGCGCGCGAAGTCTCCGTCGAGATAGAAGCTGACACTCCCGACATCGATGTCCGGGTCGACGACGACACCAAGCGAGGTGCCGGAAAGCATGGCACCGTCGACAAGAGGTGTCTCTGCCAGCGTGTCTGTGGCCGTATCAACGGCGCGGAAAGTGGCGATTGGCATTGTGTTATCCTTCGTTTCGAGGGTTGGTGATGTGCCCGGCTCGGGTTGCAGTCCGGCTCTGAGACAGGTGCGAGATCAGGCTCCGGCGCGGGTTCTGGTTGTGTGTTTGGATCATGCTGGGGCGGCGGGGCAGCGGAGGTTTCAACAGGCCGCGATCAATCTGGGTCCAGCTTTCCCTCTTGGCGTCGGTTTGGGTCTCGGTCCGACTGCTTGGTGCCTTGGCGATGAGACTTTCGCTGTTGTCTGTGATCTTTGGCTTCATCCGTGCGTCCGTCCCTGTGAGGATGCGTTGCAGCGGAGGCTAGGAGAGATCAGCCGCTGCACGAAGCCGGGGAAGGAACAGGCCGGGTTTTCAGCAAGAACTCTCCGCAGGCCGCGCGCACGAGCCCTACAGTCCCGCATAGGGCATTGAAAAATATGCGGCTTTTTGATGCGCTGGCTTCCGCCGGGCGATTTCCGCCGATGATCGATGTGGGCCCCGCGCGGGCAGAGGCTCGCCGAGAACCAGACCATCTGCGCGAGACTTTGCTGCGCAGTGGCGCGGCACCGCGTGAAGGACCGACTCAGTCAGGTCGCCTCATGACCGCTGGATACCCGCTGCGAGATGGTTCGAACTTTGGTGACCCAAGATCCTTCGCCGTACAGATGGGAGCGCGAGATGTACACGGCGCCGCGCTTCAAAGCCTCTGTTTTGGGGCCCCGGAGCGGCGTCGTGTACACAACCTCTTCTGAAACGTACACCACCACGCGGCCGCCGGTTTGACAGTCACGACAACATTTCGGTCCGGGCCATCCGAGCGGTTTTGACCAAGGATGCAACGTGACTTTAAGGGTAAGACAACAAGCACACATCTCTTGTCCGGGACTTTGCCGCCGTTCACCAAATGACGGCAAATGGCAGCTGATAGCCAGTCGCCTAGAAAACAACACATTCGATTTCCAATTTATGTCTTAATTTTGGGCCATTTGCCTAACTGGCGTGCACAATCACCCCCTGCGCGCAAGAAATAGAAAGGATTCTTAATGTTACGAGTCGCCACTGCTATGGCCGCAATCGTTGCGAGCACAGCGTTTGCGCAAGCGCAAGAAGTCAACATCACGCCCGAAGACTACAGCTTCTCTGTGTCCGTGAATGGCGACGCGATTGTATATGAGCGTAACCAAGACCAAACCGCAGTTATCGAGGGAGACTTTGCCAAGACTTCGCGGCAATGCCCACCGTTCTGCGTGCATGCGATGTCCGCCGCCGAGGGCGTGGAAACGGTTGGCGAACTTGAATTGATCAAGTTCATGGAAACGCATGTTTCTGAGGGTACAGGGCTTCTCGTCGATAGTCGCATCCCCGAATGGTATCAAAAGGGCACCATACCCGGCGCGATCAACATTCCGTTTTCCGTCATGTCGCCAGATAACCAGTATCGCGATCAGATCCTGGAAGCCTTGGGGGCCAAAGTTGAAGATGGCGCGTCGGACTTCAGCGAAGCGAAAGACCTCCTGCTGTTCTGCAACGGTCCTTGGTGCGATCAATCTCCGCGTGCCATCGCTGACCTACTCGATGCAGGTTATCCGGCAGAGAAGATCCGCTACTACCGTGGCGGAATGCAGCTGTGGCTCTTGCTTGGCTTCAATACGGTTACTGATACCGCAGACAAGTCTTAAGGCTGGGGGACAGGCATGAAGACCATTCTATGCACCGCCGCATTGGTCGCTCTGACCGCAAATGCCAGCGTCGCTCAGGAGACCGATCAAAGCCAAATGCTCGCGCTGACGCAAAGTGTTCTGCAAGGGATCAATGGAACCTCGGAGCCAGCGCCACAGGAACAGCAGACCGATCTTTCATCTCTCATCGCGCAGGCGATGGAAGAGGGCCAGTCTGATGCGTATCTCGAAGCATTAATCGGCGAGGCAGTCGAGCGAGGCTCTATCGAAGTGCCTGAGGCCATGGTTTCAACGGAAGGTGAAGTTGACACTGAGACGCTGCTTGCTTCTTTGGTCAGTCAATCGCTTCAGGGCACCGATGCAGATCAGGCTCTCGTCTCAGAAGCGACTAACATCTCCGGAGAACAACCGGAACCGCGCCGCCATACGGTCGTAAGCGGCGATAGCCTCGCGGGCATTGCAAGGCGATATTATGGCGACGCCACAAAATTTGACACGATCTATGAGGCAAATCGCGATACAATCGAGCGTCCCAGCCTGATCAGGGTCGGTCAGGTGATCCTCATACCCTGATCGAAGCCAAACAACGAAAGAGGGGCCATTGGCCCCCCTTCTGCACATGAACGCGCGACAAGATGACCTGATCGTTACGTTCTGCGAAACAAGTCTTCCGTGAACTTTGCAGCATCGGTAACTCTGGCCTCTTTGCGGACCGTCTCTGCCGCGGCGTATTGTCCAGTGTTCGACTTCATCGAGGCGGTCAACGCGGATCGTTGCATTTCCGAACCACTTGGGGGACGGCGATCGGCAAGCGCGTTTGCGGCGTTGGTATCCGATCAAGTAGCCGATCCACTGCAGTAGCGCGGTCCGTTACTTGATCCCGGCGCGCATGAAGCTTTGCACGAATTGCCTTTGGAACAGCAGGAATGCGATCAGGAGCGGGCCGGATGTCATGAGCGTGGCCGCGTTGATCACGCTCCATTCCACGCCAGAGTCGATGGACGCAAAGATGGACAGGCCGACGGTGACGGGGCGGGTCTCGACCGAATTGGTGACGATGAGCGGCCAGAGGAAGTTGTTCCAATGGTGGCTGACCGAGACGAGCCCGTAAGCCAGATAGGTGGGGATCGCGAGCGGGACGTAGACCTTCAGGAGGATGCCCAAGGTGGACATGCCCTCGATCTGGGCGGCCTCCTCCAACTCCTTTGGTACTGACATGAACGTTTGCCGCAGCAGGAAGATCCCGAAGCCCGAGGCGACATAGGGGATCGCGATGGCGGCGATCGTGTCGATCAGGTTCAGGTTCCGGATCAGCTTGTAGTTTTCGACGATCAGGATGTCGGGCATGACCAGAAGCTGCACGAGGACCAGCGCAAAGAGGATGTCCCGCCCGGGGAAGCGGTAGCGCGCGAAGGCGTAGGCCGCGAGGGTGCAGAGCACGAATTGCCCGATGAGGATCGCGGTCACGAGGATGAACGTGTTCAGGAAGTAGCGGGCAAAGGGCGCGGCCTCCCACGCTTTGCCGAAGTTCTCGAGCGTGAGCGGTGCGAAAAGGTCGAAGTTGGCCTCGTATGCCGCCGGATGGAATGCCGTCCAGACCGCATAGGCCAGCGGCAAGACCCACAGAAGGGCCAGCGTCCATGCGCCGAAGAGGTTCAGCGCGCGGGTCATTTGTAGTGCACCCTGCGGTCAAAGACGAAGAACTGCCCGATGGCGAGGATGCCGAGGATCGCCAGCAGGATGACCGTGAGCGTGGCGGCATAGGCCGTGTCCCAGAAGCGGAAGGCGACCTCGTAGATGTAAAAGAGCAAGAGCGATGAGGCATTGTCCGGCCCGCCGCCGGTGAGGATGAAGATGTGGTCGACCATGCGGAAAGAGTTCACGACGGCGTTGATCGACACAAAGAGCGTGGTGGGCATCAGGAGCGGAAAGGTCACGCGTCGGAAGATGGTCCAGGGACCGGCGCCTTCGATCCGGGCGGCCTCGATCAGGCTGGGCGGGATGGTTTGCAGGGCGGCGAGGTAGAAGATCATGAAGAAGCCGGCCTCTTTCCAGATCGTCACGATCATCACGCCGATGAGGGCGGTGTCGGGTTGGCCGAGGATGTTCGATTGTCCCATGCCAAAGAGGCCGGTGATCTGGTCTATGAGGCCGAAACCGGGCGTGTAGAAGAACATCCAGATGTTGGCCACCGCGATCATGGGCAGAACTGTGGGGGTGAAATAGGCCATGCGCACAAACCCGCGCCCGGCGAGCCGTTCGTTCACCCACAGCGCCATGGCCAGGGCAATGGCGATGGATGTGGGGATGGTGCCGAGTGCGAACCAGAGGTTGTTGCCAAGGACTTTCCAGAAGATCGGGTCGCTGATCAGCGTGTCGTAATTGTCAAACCCGGCCCAGCGGGCGGGCCTGCGCCCGCGCGGTGTGGTGTAGAGACTGTTCCAGAGCGTCGTGATGGCGGGCAAATGCGTGAATGCCACCAGGAACACGAAGGCTGGGGTCAGCAAGAGCCATGCGTGGATCCATTGTCGTGACTGCAGCATTTCGCGTTTCCGTCGGCTTGTGCGACCCCGTCCCGGACTTGATCCGGGACCTCTTGTGGCGCGTTGAGGCGGAGGCCCCGGATCAAGTCCGGGGCGCGGCGGGGCGTGAGGTTTCCGCCCCGCCAATTGACTTAGCGATAGGCCTGCAGGACGGCGTCGGCTTTCTCCTGCGCCTCGGCCAATGCCTCGGCCGCAGCCTTCTCACCTGTGATCGCGGCGTGCAGGGCATCGTTGAAGATCCGCGTCACGCGCTGGTTCTCATAGGTCGACAGCTCGGCCACAGCGAATTCCAACTGATCGCGCGCCACGAGTGCTGGTGGGAAGTCGGCGGCATAGGCCTTCATCTCATCGCTTTCCCATGTGGCAGGCGACGGGGCGACATAGCCGGTGGCGATTGACCATTTGGCGGCCTGTGCGGGCTGCGAGATCCACTTGATGAAGTCAAATGCCGCTTTGGTTTCTTCGTCCGAACCGCCTTTGAACAGGTAGAAGTTGCCGCCACCTGTTGGCGCGCCGCGGCTCACCTTGGCGGGCAGCATCGCAACGCCGAAGTCAAACGGTGCGTTGTTGCGCACGTTTGTCAGGTTGCCGGTCGAGGTCCACATCATCGCGGTCTGACCTTCGAAAAAGGCTTTGGGCGTGGCGCCCCATTCGATGATGCCCGGCGCCATCACGCCGTCTTCGGACAGCGACACCAGATATTCCAGCGCCTCAACAACCTTCGGATCGTCGAAGTTCGTCTTAGTCCCATTATCGGTCACGAGCGTCGCACCGTTCGACGTGGTCAGGCCTTGAAACAGCCAGTAGGGGAAACCCGAGGACGGGATCCGCACGCCCCATTGGGTGACGTTGCCGCTGTCATCCTTCTTGGTGAGCTTGGCGGCGTAGTCCTTCATTTCGTCCCAGGTCTCGGGCGCTTTGTCCAGACCGGCTTCGGCGAAGGCTTCCTTGTTGTAATAAAGAACCGGGGTCGAGCGCTGGAACGGAATGCCGTAGGTTTTCCCGTCGATCATGGAGTTCTCCATGAATGACGGATAGAAGCTTTTGAGCCACGCTTTGTCTTCGTCTGTCGTGGCGAAATCGTCAAAGGCGTGGATCAGATCTTCGTCATAGAGTGTGTACATATCGACCGACAGGATCACCGATAGCTGCGGCGCATTCCCACCACGTGCAGCTGTCAACGCCTTCGCGACCGTGTCCTGATAGGATCCTGCATAGATCGCATCGATGTTCACGCCTTCATTGGCGGCGAGATATTCAGCCGTCAGTTCTTCGATCGTGTTTGCGGCAGCACCGCCAACGGCAACGGGGAAGTAGAATTCCAGGTCAACGGCCAGGGCTGGCGAGGCTGCCAAGGCCAGTGCAGCAACCGCTGCCTTGAGTTGAGAGATCATGTGTCTTTCTCCGAAATGAACGAAAGCCGGGCAGGCCCGGCGGGCAGCACCCCGAATATTGGGGGGCATGAGGGCGAAGGCATCATGTGGCACCTTCGACAATGCGCGCGGCAAGCGCGGGATCATCGATCCGGACCGCGCCGTCGGCATCAAACAGGTGAACGTCTTCCGGCAGCATCGCGAGGGTCAGCCGTTCATCCATGGCGAACGCGCGATTGCCGGGCAGTTTGGCGAGGACCGTGTGATCGCCGGTGGTCAGTTCGACCAATGTGTCGGCGCCGAGAAACTCTGCCGATTTGACCCAGGCCACAATCGGGCCCTCTGACGCCAGCGTCAACGCCTCTGGCCGGATCCCGATCCGCAGGCATTCGGGCAATCCTTCGGGCCAGTTTGTCAGCGCCGTGACGGGCAAGAGGTTCATGGGTGGCGAGCCGATGAATCGGGCTGCGAAGGGTGTTGCAGGCGCGCCGTAGAGGTCTTGGGGCGTGGCAACCTGCTCGATCCGGCCTGCATTCATCAGCACGACCTGATCGGCCATGGTGATAGCCTCGGTCTGGTCATGGGTGACGTAGACCATGGTGAGCCCGATTTGCCGCTGGAGCGCACGGATCTCGCGTCGCATTTCGTCCCGCAGGCGCGCATCAAGGTTCGACAGGGGTTCGTCCATCAAACAGATGGGCCGCCGCGAGATCACCGCACGCCCTAACGCGACCCGCTGTTGTTGCCCGCCTGACAAGGCGGACGGCTTGCGGTTGAGGTAAGGCGACAGTTCGAGAAGGTCGGCGACTTCGGTCAGGCGCGCCTGACGTTCCGCTTTGCCAAGCCGTTCGACCCGCAATCCGAAGATGATGTTTTCGGCCACGCTCAGATGCGGAAAAAGCGCGTAGTTCTGAAACACCATCGACAGGTGGCGCTTGGCCGGTGGCAGGGCGGTGACATCCTTGTCGTCGATCAACACATGACCTGCGGTGACATGTTCCAACCCGGCGATGATCCGCAGCGTGGTGGACTTCCCGCAGCCGGAGGGACCCAGGATCGCGGTGAACTTGCCTGCGGGGATGTCCAGATCGATCCCGTCGAGCGAGACGGTGTCGCCCCAGACTTTGCGCACGCCGCGCAGCGCGATGGATTGCCCGACCAATGCGGTCATGACGTGACCGCGTCGCAGATGACGAGATTGACCTCTGCCGCCGCCAGCCGGGCGCAGATCGCGTCGGGCGGTCGTGTGTCGCAGATCACATGTTCGACGTCCGTGATGTTGCCGCTGCGTGCATGCGCCTTGCGCCCGAACTTTGTGACATCGAGCACGAGGATGCGGGTGGTCGCGTTGCGTGAGATCGCCTCGCGCGAGCGGACGTCTTCGTCCGACAGGTCAAGCAGACCGCCGTCCTCATCCACCGCCGCCACGCCAAAGAGCCCCACGTCGAACTTGTAGCTGTCAAAGAACGCCACGGCCGAGGGGCCAACGATGTCGGCCTCTGACTCGCGCAGCGTTCCACCGGGGATCGTGACCGTCGCGCCGTCAAAGCGGTGCGCCGAAATGGCAAGGTGCAGGTTGTTGGAGTAGATGCGCAGGTTCTTCCGCTGCGCCAGGGCGGCCACGGCCATTTCGGGCGTTGTTCCGATGGAAACGGCCAGCGCGGTGTTGTCGTCGATCAACTCCGCAGCCTTTTGCCCGATTCTTTGCTTGGCCGAGAGGTTCAGGATGCGCCGCAATTCGTAGTGATCAGCGTTCACTGTCGCCAACTCGACCCCGCCATGCACGCGGCGCAAGAGCCCCCTTTCGCACATGTCGTTGATATCTTTGCGGATTGTCTGCGTGGAGACCGCGAACATCCGGGCGAGCTCGTCCACCTTCGCGCTGCCGTTGGCGCGGACCAGCTCGGCGACCTGCGCCTGCCGGTCGGTGCACCAGCTTGGGGTTTGAAACAGAGGAGACTGCGGCTCAGCTTTCATATGAAAGCGTTAGGGCGCACATGTGAAGCTAATGTGACGCCCAAGTGAAGGTTTGACTTACGGCCGCGCTTGTTTGATCGCCGTTTCGACTAGCGATTGAATATCCTCGACCGTGGCAGCGCGGGGATTGGTGGCCGCGGCGCTATCTTGGATGGCCTTGCCCGCGATACGTGCCGCACAATCCGGCGGGACCCCGATGGCACTGAGGGATTTTGGGATGTCGATCTCGTCCAGCTTGCGTTCAACCTCGGCGATGAATGCTGGCGCGGACTTGTCCGCAAGCCCCATCACATCGGCCATCCGGGTCACTTTCTCCGGCATGCCCGGCAGGTTGTAGCGCAGCACCACTGGCAGGACGATCGCGTTCGTCAATCCGTGTTGGGTGTCATATTCCGCCCCGACCATGTGCGAGATGGCGTGCACAAGGCCGAGCCCCTTCAGAAACGCGATGCCAGCAAGACACGACCCCACCAGCATGCCCCCCCGGGCCACCATGTTGTCGGGTTCTTGCACGGCGACGGGAAGCCATTTTGAGACGAGGCTCAGCCCCTCCAGCGCCAGCCCATCACAGAGCGGATGAAAGCCCGGCACCAGATAGGCCTCGATCGCGTGGGTCATCGCGTCCGCGCCGGTCCAGGCCGTCAGGTGCGAGGGCAGGCTCAGCGTCAAGGCCGGGTCAAGCAGCGCAAGCGACGGCTTCAGGTCTGGGTGCCAGACACAGAACTTCATGCCCTTGGCGACGTGGGTCACCATCGCGGTGCTTTCCGTCTCGGCCCCGGTCCCGGCGGTGGTTGGAACCGTAATCAGATGTGGGAAGGGCTGGTGCGGCGGGATGGCTGGCACGGATTGTTCGAATTCAAAGGCCCAGAGATCGATGTCGTTCCGCGCTGTCAGACAAATGGATTTGCCGCCATCCATGGCGCTGCCCCCGCCGATGGCGATGACCGCGTCGTGGCGCCCGTCGCGGAAGGCCTGCCGCCCCGCGCCAATCTCATCGTCGCGCGGATTGGGGGAGATGTCATGGAAGAGATCAAACCCGAGCCCGGCCTTGGTCAGACTGTCTTTGAGTTGCGCGACAAAGGGCAAGTCAACGCTGGCGCGGTCGGTGACAATGAGAGGTCGCGAGATCTGCAGTGCCCGACACCGTGCGCCAATCTCGTCCAGCCGCCCCGGCCCATAGGCAATCGGGACGGGAAAGCTCCAATCCTGCGCATCAAGGATGTTGTGGTCTTGCGGCGCATGTGCCATGTCGTTCGTCTTTCCCATTACGCGGCAGGCTGGTTCAGGCCCGCTATGTTTTGACCACCTCAACGACGGCGGCACTTACGATCAGGACCGCCCCGATCCCCTCGCGGATCCCGAAGGGCTCACCCGCGAAGATGGCGGCTGTGATCAGCCCGACGACCACCTCGCTCATCAACAGCAGGCCCACCCTTGCGGGGGGCAGATAGGTGGCGGGCCAGATGGTGAGAAACAGCATCGGGATGATGTAGATGACCGACAGGGCGGCAAAGGGTGTCATCGCCACCAACGTGCCGGTGTCCAGCGCGACATCGCTGTTGAGGTGCGCCGGCAACAGGCTTGCCACTGAAACCAGCAGCGCGCCCATCACAAAGGCCATGACCTGCCCCGGCGCGGAAATGCCGCTGGCCCTGTACAGCCCGAGTGTCCCGATGGCCCAGGTGATCCCAGAGATAAGCGCCAACCAGTCGCCAAAGTTCTGCGGCAGGGGAAGTTTTGAGCCGCCACCCAGCACGACCAAGAGCCCGCCGACACCCAGCATCAGGCTGAGCATGCGCCCCCATGTGAGCCGTTCGCCCAGAAACGCAAGGCCCAGCAACGTGCCCCAGATCGGCGTCAGGTAAAAAAGCAGGATGGAGCGCACCACGTCCGTGTACCCAAGGCTTGTGGTAAAGAGGCTGAACGCCGCGCCCGTGAACATGCCGCTGAAGACCAGTGTGCGCCAGTTCGCCACAAAGCTTTGACGGTCGGGCCAGAGGAGTGGCAGAAGCGCCAGAATGGTCGCCGCGTACATGACAATGCCGGGCCAGGGACCGGGCAGCCCCTGTTCAGAAAAGAACCGGACCGGGATCCAGTAGAGCCCCCACATGGCGCCGCCCATGACCAAAGCGATGCTCGCCGAGGATGGGGTCAGTTCCGGGAGCCTGAGATGCCGCATTCAGTTCATGGCTTTCAGAGGCCCAAGGCGCGTTTGCGTTCTTCGGCAAAGCCCTGCACCAGCCGGTCGGCCACAAGCGCGAGGATCGCCATCGCCGCGCCAGCGGTGATGCCCAGCCCGACATCAGCCTTGCCAAGCGCCAGATAGATCGACTGGCCCAGGCCCGTTGTCCCGATCAGCGCTGCGATCACCAGCATGGCGAAGGCATAGAGGATCGTCTGGTTCAGCCCGAGCAGGATGGTGGGCACGGCATAGGGCGCGCGCACCTCCACCATCGTCTGCCAGGGTGTCGCCCCGGATGTTGTCGCGGCGTCCAGCAGCTCTTGCGGTGTCGTCGAGAGCCCGTGTTGCGTGTAGCGGATCATCGGCACGATGGCGTAGGCGCAGATTGCCAGAAAGGCCGAGAACTCTCCGATCTGGAAGAACATCAGCACCGGGATCAGGAATACAAAGAGTGGGATGGTCTGGAGCATGTCGCAGATCGGTCGGACCATGCGCCACGCCATTGGGCTGACCGCGCACAAAAGCCCGATGGCCATGCCGATCACGGCGCAGAAGAACACGGATATCCCCACCAGATAGAGCGAAAGCAGCGCCCTGTCCCATAGCCCCGAGATCAGGATCGCGCCCAGCATCAGCAGCACGAAAATCACCATGCTGCGCCCGCCTGACATCCAGCCCAGGGTCGCCGCACCGGCCAGCACGAAGAGCCAGGGCAGTTCAGAGATCCCCGTTTCGGTGATGATGGTGAAGCAAAGCAGCAGCCCACCGGCCAACAGATGCCCCCGCCAGACCAGACCGGCGGCCACGGCGATGGTGATGCCAAAGAGCCAGAGGCTCATGCTGCCTGTCCACTGGAAGCCCCATGTGAAGGCAAGCACCGCGTTGTCGAGCCCGATCCGAAGCGGCAGGAACAGATAGAACATGATCGCGTTCTTGAACGCATCCAGCGCCGCGCCATGCGTGGCCGTGAAGGCACCAAGGCTGGTGTCGACCCATGCCGCAACGGGGGCAAACAGGTCGAAATCCTCCGCACCCGGCAGGCTCTGCCACATCGCCAGCGCAAGAAGCGCCGTGATCCCCAGAATGGCGTAGACCCCGCGCAGATCGAAGCGTTTGCGGGTCCGCGCCATTTGCGCGCTCATCCTGTCGATGACCATCGCGAAGACAACGATCACAAGCCCCGCAAGCAGGCTTTGCCCGAACTGCGCCTTGCGCATGGTCAGCAGGACTTCCCATCCGATATCGTTAAAGCCGCCGATCACCGCCGCAATGATCACCATCGACAGCGCCGCCATGAGGCTTTGATTGACGCCCACCATGATCTGGGTCGTGGCCGATGGCAGTTCGACCAGAAAGAGCTGTTGCAGACGCGTGCCCCCGCTCATGACCGCGGCTTCCTTGATGTCATGATCGACCCGTTCGAGCCCGAGCAAGACATTCCGCGCCATCGGCGGTGCGGCATAGATGGCAGAGGCAATCAGGCCGACCACAGGTCCGAAGCCAAACAGCAGAAGCAGTGGTGTCAGATAAGCGAAGGTCGGCACGGTCTGCATGACGTCGAGCACCGTCAGCAGCGCGCTGCGGACCTTGGGGGATTCGTAAGCCATAATGCCAATGGCCCCACCGCCCAGAACCGCGAGCGGAACCGACACTGCAACAAGGGCCAGCGTGTTCATGCTTTCGACCCAGTAGCCCGATGCGAGCACCAGCGACAGACCGACAAGTCCCAGAAGCGCCATGCGCAGGCCGCCAATGTACCACCCGATGGCGGTCACAATGCCGATGGTGATCGGCCACGGGGTCGAGACCAGCGCCATGTTCGCCCAATACATCGGGTATTCCATCAGGAAGGAGAACCCGCGTGCCACGGGTTTGATCGCCTCAAGCAGCCACGTCAGGCTGGTGCCGATCCAGTCGCTGACCGGGAGCTGAAGCGCGGCTGGCCATGTGAAGAGCCATGGCGACACCGGTTCGAGCACAAGGCAAACCAGGCCCACCAGCGCGGTCAGGCACGCCAGCGCCCCGGCAGGGTTGCGCAGAAGATATTGGCGGAGGGCGCTCATTTGGCTTCGACCTGCAACGAGGCCGCAGCCAGATCGCTTGGGTAGACGGCGCCCACCAGATTGCCCGCGGCGTCGCGCACCGGGACGGCGGCATAGAGATCCATGCAGGAGGCCAGCGCCGCTTCGAGCGTCATGTCGGTGCGCAGACCCGGGTCATCCGTCATCTCGGCAGGCACATCCGTTCCCGTTTTCATGACCGAGGCTACGCGCGCATGGCGACCGGTTGCGACGTCCTTCGAAAATTCGGCGACATAGTCGTTGACCGGGTTCAGCACAATCTCGGCCGGTGTGCCGATCTGGACGATCTCGCCGTCCTTCATGATGGCGATACGGTCTGCAAGCTTCAGGGCTTCGGTGATGTCATGAGTGATAAAAACGATGGATTTCTTCAGCGTCGCCTGAATGTTCAGAAACTCGTCCTGGAGTTGGCGGCGGATCAACGGATCGAGTGCTGAAAACGGCTCATCCAGAAACCAGATCTCGGGGTTCACGGCGAGCGACCGGGCAATGCCGACGCGCTGTTTCTGCCCGCCGGACAGCTCGCGCGGGAAGGCGTCTTCGCGCCCCTCCAGCCCCACAAGTTTCACGACGTCGAAGGCACGCGCCAGCCGCTCGGACCGGCTCTTGCCCTGCATTTTCAGCGGAAACGCCACGTTTTCGGCGACCGTCATATGCGGAAACAGGCCAAAGTGCTGAAACACCATGCCCAGCTTGTGGCGGCGCAATTCGATCATGCGCTTTTTCGACGCCTTGAGGATATCTTCGCCATTCAGGGCGATTTCCCCTGCCGTTGCTTCGAGCAGGCAGGAGATGGCGCGGATCAGGGTGGACTTGCCCGAACCGGAGAGCCCCATGATCACGAACAACTCGCCTTCGGCCACATCGAACGTGGCGTCCTGCACCGCCGGTATCAAACCTTCGGCGCGCAGATGATCAGCGGCCCCCCGGGAGGAGCCGCCAGTTTGTTCCAATGCCTGCGACAAACGGTGTTGGGCATTGTCGCCAAACACCTGCCAGACGCCCCTGCAGGAGATTGCAGGAGCCGGGGACCTGTCGTTCATGGCCGGAAACCCTTAGTTGGTTGCCGCGTCAACAACCGGTTTCCACTTGGCTTCATTGTCGGCCATCCATGCCGCGACAACCTCTTCGACCGCGCCGCCATCGACGTCAATGGCACCCATCATCGGCTGCTGGTCCGCAACATCGAGCGTGTAGTTCGACAGGATCTCAAAAGCTGCTGGCCATTTCTCTTCCATACCAGCCCAGCCTGCCTTGAAGATGCGGGTGGCCGAGAAGTCGCAGTCATGCGTGGCATTCGGGTTCGCGCCCCATGCCGGATCGCTGAAGCACGCGTCGTTCCCGACAGGCAGATCCACGAATTTCACGTCATAGGCCGACATCGCCCAATGCGGTTGCCAGAAGACGATCAGAAGCGGGGATTTCTTTTCGGTCGATGCACGCAGTTCGGTGATCAGCGCCCCTTCCGACCCCGCAGGCACAGCCTTGAACGGCAGATCGAAGCCGGTCATGCGGTCCGCGCCGGGCGTTCCCCAGTCAGCGGGATAGTCGACGAGACGCCCGTTCGGAATGGTCTCAGCGGTGGCGAATGCCATGGCGCAGTCCTGCAACGCTTCCCACGCCGGAAGGCCCGGGCACAGCTCTGCCACATGCGCGGGGTAGGCAATGCCTTCCTTTGCATCAAGCTCAAGATCGCCAAGCTCGACAACGGTGCCCGCTTCGACCTTCTTGGCATAGTCTTCGGACACGTTGGACGACCAGATCTCCATCGCGCCGTGAATTTCGCCATCGGCCATGGCCTGGTACATGTTCATGTAGCCCGCCGTCACGTATTCCACCTGATAGCCTGCGGCTTCCAGCATGGCCCCCGCGACATGGGTGGACACATGTTGCCCGGTCCATTCGTTGACAGCCAGCTTGATCGGCTCGTCAACGGCACCCAGATCGGCGGCCCATGTGGCGGTCGATGCAAGGCCAGCGGCCAAGGTTGTGGTCAGAAGTTTCATTTTTCGTCTCCCTGAGTTTCTGTTTTTCTGCATTGTAAAGTTCCGTTGTAAAAAATAAACGAACAAATTATACAAGCCCTATTCTCTATGCTGTCACTGACGCTGCGCTAAGCAAAGCACGGCAGGACTAAAAGGGACTTTGGGGAGGGAAAATGCAAACCAAAATGCTGATCAACGGCGCGCTTGTTGAAGGAAACGGGGACGCGCTGCCGGTTTTGGACCCATCAACAGGCGAAACTGTCGCGCAGGTTCGCGAAGCCACCCCGGAGCAGATCGAGGCGGCTGCGGTCGCAGCCCATGACGCATTCGAGACCTACCGATTTTCCACACCGGCTGAGCGCGCCGGGCATCTGCTCGCTATTGCTGATGTTCTGGAAGCGAACATCGAAGAGTTGAGCGAGCTTGAGACCCTGGATGTTGGCAAGCCCTGGCCAATGGCCCGCGATGAAGAAATGCCGCTGACCATCGACACGTTCCGCTTCATGGCGGGTGCGGCGCGGACACAATCCGGCTCGGCAACGGGCGAATACGTGGCCGACCACACCTCGATGATCCGCAAAGACCCCATCGGCCCGGTGGCATCCATCGCGCCGTGGAACTATCCGCTGATGATGGCAGCCTGGAAGATCTCGGCCCCGCTTGCGGCGGGATGCACCATGGTCCTGAAACCGTCCGAGATCACGCCGCTTGCGACGTTGCGCCTTGCAGAACTGCTGGCGGATGTGCTGCCGAAGGGTGTTTTCAACGTGATCCACGGGCGCGGCGCGTCGGTGGGGGATGCGCTGATCAATGACCCACGGATGGAGGGCATTTCGATCACCGGCTCGCCGGCCACCGGCATGGCTGCGATGCGCGCGGCGTCAAACCAGATCCGGCATGTACACCTGGAACTGGGCGGCAAGGCCCCGGTCATCGCCTTTGACGACTGCGATGTGGATGCGCTGGCCGAGACCGTCAGGTACGGCAGCTTCTTCAACGCGGGCCAGGATTGCGCCCAGCCTTGCCGTCTGCTTGTGCAGGATGGTGTCTATGACAAGGTCGCGGCGGCGGTGTCGGAACAGGTCGGTCAGGTCAAGATCGGCGCGCCCAAGGCTGAGGGCACCGAAATGGGACCCATCGTCTCGGCAGTGCAGCGCGAACGTGTTGCGGGCTTTGTGGATCGTGCGCGAGGCGGCGCCGAAATCACCGTCGGCGGCGCGATCGGAGAAGGCAGTGGCTTTTTCTACCAACCCACGGTGATCGCAAATGTCGACAACAACGCCGAGATTGCCTGCAGCGAGGTGTTTGGCCCGGTGGTGACACTGTCGCGCTTCAAGGATGTCGACGACGCCTTGCGCATTGCCAATGCGAGCCCGTATGGCCTTGCCGCGTCGGTCTGGACCAAAGACCTGTCAACCGCGATGCGTGCAACGGCGCAGCTGCGCTACGGCATGACCTGGGTCAATACCCATGGTGTTCCGACGGCCGAAATGCCTTGGGCCGCCATGAAAGGATCCGGCACCGGCTGCGACATGAGCGTTTACGCGCTGGATGCCTATACATCGGTGCGCCACGTCATGATCGCGCATTAGTGCGGAGCGGGACGTGCCCAACCATCACAAGGCGCAGGCGCTTGAGACGACGGTTGATCGGGATGTGGTCGAGGCCACGCGGCTGGATCCGCGGCTGGGGGAAGAGATCAGGTCGCTTCGCAAGGCGCGCGGACTGACATTGGATGCTCTGGCACGGGCCACGCATCTGTCGGCCGGATTTCTCAGCCAGATCGAACGGGGTCAGAACCGCCCGTCGGTCAATGCGCTCTTCGACATTAGCCGCACGCTGGGTGTTTCGGTCGGCTGGTTCTTTGCGACCGAGGCGCAGGCAGGCGTGCAGCAAGGCCCCGTGGTGCGTCAGCGCCAGCGGCGCGTCATCTCGTTCGAGGATGGCATACGCGACGAATTGCTGACCCCCGGTTTGACGGGCAAGCTGGAGCTGCTGTCCTGCATCTTTCCACCCGGAAGCGGCGTTGACATGGAATTCGCCCATTCCGGCGAAGAAGCCGGGGTTGTCATTCGAGGGGCGCTCGAACTTTGGGTCGACGGCGTGAAGCACCATCTCGCGGAAGGCGACAGCTTCAGCTTTGACAGCAGCCTGCCCCACAAGTTTCGCAATCCGTCTGCACGCGAGGCCGAAGTGATTTGGGCGATCACGCCCCCGAGTTTCTGAGGTTGGCGCAGGGGCGGAACGGTCCCGTGAGCCTTGGGTCCGGATCATCTCTGGCAAAATTGCCAGCTTGAAGTGGACGGGCTCTTTGGCACACTCTGCCCTGAAAGCAGGAGCATTGTGATGACCAACTGGAAAGATCTTGAATTCGACACGGACACGATCATCGACGGGCTCAAGCCGTGGGTGGAATGCGAAAGCCCGACATGGGATGCGGCGGCCGTGGATCGCATGATGGATCTGGCGGCGGTCAAATGTGCAGAGCTTGGCGCGCGTGTGGAACGCATTCCCGGCACGATGGGCTTGGGCGGATCGGTCAGGGCAAGTTTTCCCCACCCGAAGCAAGGTACACCGGGCATCATGATCACAGGGCACTTTGACACGGTGCATCCGATTGGCACGTTGGCCGCCAATCCGTTTCGCCGTGAAGACGGGAAGGTGTTCGGACCGGGCATTCAGGACATGAAAGGCGGGAACTTCATCACGCTGGAAGCCATTCGGGCGCTGCAGGACGCGGGCATTGAAACGCCCCTGCCCATCGTCGCGCTCTTCACACCAGATGAAGAAATCGGGACGCCATCCACGCGAACACTGATCGAAACGGAAGCCAAACGGTCGAAATATGTGCTTTGCCCCGAGCCGTCACAAGACGGTAACGGCGTCACCACGGGGCGCTACGCGATCGCACGGTTCAATCTGACGGCCGAAGGCACACCGAGCCATGCAGGCTCAAATCTCAAGGCCGGAGTATCCGCAGTGCGCGAGCTTGCCCGGCGGATCATCGAGATCGAAGAAATGACGACCGATGACTGCACATTCTCTTGCAACAATATCGCGTCCGGACAATGGGTGAATTGCGTCCCGTCTTTTGCCCGCGCAGAATGTCTTTCGATGGCGAAAAAGCAGGCCGATCTCGATGCAGGCGTTGAAAGAATGCTCGCACTGACAGAAGAGCGCAATGGCGTGACCTTCACGGTCACGCGCGGCGTGACCCGCCCTGTCTGGGAACCTGAATTGCCGGGGACCATGGCGCTGTATCAAAGGGCCAAGGAGATCTCTGAAGCCGTGGGCCTGGACATGCCCCATGCCAGCCAGGGCGGCGGGTCCGATGCCAATTTCACGGGCGCACTTGGCATCCCGAGCCTCTGTTCAGTCGGCGTCTTGGGCAACGGGCTTCATACCCTGAACGAACATATCGAAGTGGACATGATTGTCCCGCGAACCCGGATCATGGCTGGGCTTCTATCGACCCTCGAGTAGCGCGGCAGCCAAAGGTCCGTCCGTTCCATCGGAGCTTCCGGCGACAGTGGCGCGAACAACACCGATCCCATCCATTGGTGGCTGCGCAAATTATTGATAGCATGCCCCGAAACCGCGCGGGTCGAAGGAAATGTCATGAAGCTGTCGGACAAGGAAACAGCAATGCAGGCCGGCGAATTCGGCGCGGCGTGCAAATGGGCCATTGAACATCAGCTGCAGGTCGGCCGGATGTTTGATGCCGCAGACATGGTCGCGGTGAGCCAGGCGCATATGATGGCGGATCCGGAAAGCCTGGGCGACGCCGGCGTGGCCTTTGTGGAGGATATCGCAAAGGGCGGCGCAAAGGTGGCCATTCCGATGATCACCGACCCGCGCGGCGTCGATCTGACCTATTACGATCCGCTTGGTCAGACCGAGGAGATGGCCAATCTGGAACGCCGGTTCATTGCAGCCTGTACGCGGATGGGCATCATGATGACCGACACCTGCATCAACTATCAGACGATCATGCCTCCGGTTCGCGGTGATCACGTGGCTTATGGCGATACGGGCGTGGTCATCTATTCGAACTCCGTCTGCGGCGCGCGGTCGAACTTTGAAGGCGGCCCCTCGGCACTGGCCGCCGGGTTGACAGGGCGTACCCCACGCTATGGGCTGCACCTCGACGAAAACCGCCTTGCAACCAAGCGGTTTGTGGTCACGCACCAACCCGAAGATCTCATGGATTGGGGTGTTCTGGGCGCTACGATCGGGCGCAAATCCGGCAGCTATTGGGAAGTCCCGGTCATCGAGGGGATCGACAAGGCCCCGACCTCGGATCAGATCAAGCACATGGGTGCGGCGATGGCGAGCTATGGCTCAACGCCGCTTTTTCACATCGTTGGCATTACGCCGGAATGTCCGACCCTCGCCGATGTGGCAGGCCAACAGTTGGAACCGGTGACCATATCAGCCCAGGACATTGCAGAGCTTTCCGCACCCTTCGGCGCCAAGGGTGAAAACGTCGATGTGGTGGTCTTTGCCGCACCGCAACTCAGTCTGGTCGAGATGGGTCAGGTCGCGGCGCTTTGCGCAGGCCGGAGACGGGCGGACACAACCGACCTGATTGTCTGCACGCCCGCGCAGGTCTACGTCGATGCCAAGCGGATGGGATACGTCGGTGCCATCGAGGAGTTTGGCGGCAAAGTGCTGACCGGCACATGCTTTTATCAGCAATACGCGCGAGAGATTGGTGAGGCCAACGGGTGGAAACGGCTCCTGAGCAATTCGGCCAAGATCGTGAATATCCTTGGGGGCTACGGCTACCTCCCCGCGCTGGCCAGCATGGAAGATTGCGTGGCATCAGCCGAGAAAGGAACGATTGTCTAATGGCGCAGATCCTGAAATGCCACGTGGGTATCGGCCCGAACGTGCGCGGCAAAGCCCTTGTCGCCGATGACAATTTTTCGGCCCGCTACGATCTTGACCGGATCAAAGGGGTGTTCTCGCGTCCCCAGCACAAACTGGCGGGGCAAAGTTACCGTGACGTGATCCTTGTGCTGAACACCGCCAAGGGGGGTGTCGCAACCGCGTGGATGCTGCATGAAATGACATCGCGTGGCATTGCGCCCAAGGCGATCTTGTTCAATTCGGCCAACACGATCCTCGCGCAAGGTGCCGCACTGGCAGGGATGGCAATGTGCGACCGTTTCGCTGACGGTGATGTCACCCAGTTGATCGCGACAGGCGACGATGTCGAGGTTGACCCACAATCGGGAACGCTCACCATACATAACCGCTGATCGACTGATCAAAGTCTCATGCGGTTGCATTTGTGTGACCGCAGCACCCTGAGCGGAATAGAGGCAATCCGGACCACCAAGCGCGGCCAAATCCATCACAAACAAACCGGTGTCAACGGCGAGATCAGTTCAACCGTCAACTGTTTGCAGCCGCATGATCCAACGCACCCACACCAGCGCCATGTCAACCTTTGCCAATTGATGCAACAGCCCCTGTTTGATCCCTGATCGGGGCGGCTTGGACAGCTCAATACTGCTTCTGTTGCAGGGATTTCACACCTGCGCGACCCATGTATTCAACGCGCTCCAAACTCAATAGGGTGAAGCAGACACGACCCTGAAAATTCTGAACCGGATGAAATTCACCTGAAGGATGGGATGCGCGCCATGCCCACTGACGATATCTCTTTGCGCCAACAGATCGCGGATCTGCACCCACGGGTCTGGCGTTATTGCTACGTCCTAACCGGGCAGCGGGACACGGCTTGGGATCTGTCTCAATCCGCCTGCGCTCGCGCGCTTGAGCAACTGAGCAAGTTCGATGCAGGGACGCGGCTTGATCGATGGCTCATGACGCTCACGCATCGGGTGTGGCTGAACCAATGCCGGGCGGAAAACGTCCGCGGGGGCCGACAGCACGTGAGCCTGGATAGCATTGATGTCGAGGACGCGCAGATGACGGCCGAGATGCACGTTTTCACCGGCCAGGTTCTGCGTGTTGTCATGACGCTCCCCGAGACCCATCGCATTGCAGTGCTGTTGGTCTATGTTGAAGGCTATTCCTACAATGAGGCGGCGGATATGCTCGGCGTCGCTATCGGGACGATCATGAGTCGCCTGTCCACGGCACGGGCCCTATCGCCAGCCAGATGAGTGAGGATGACATGCCGGAGGCATCAAGGCGCAAATGACCGGACCCTGGACTGACAACGACCTTACCGCGTTTCTGGACGGTGCCCTGTCCCCGAGGGATGCACGTCGTCTGGAAGCGGATCTCGCCAATGATCCGCAGCTTGCCCGTCGTCTTGATGCGCTCACGATAGACACCGATGCGCTTCGCAAGGATTTTGACCTGTTGCTGCAGGCCGCGTCGCCGAACATTGCGCCGATGGTCAAGGCCGCCCCGCGCACACGGCTTCGGGCCTGGCACGGCATGGCGCTTGCGGCCTCGCTTGCGGCGGGGATCATCGTTGGATTGCAGTTTACCGCGCCCGATGAAGACTGGCAGGATCTTGCGGCAAACTATCACCTGCTCTACGGGGCAGAGACGCTGGCCCCGGTGGATGATGACCTTGAACGCATCACGGTCGAACTTGCCAGAGTGGCCCAGAGCCTTGCGCGTGAAATGCCCCTTGACGCGTTGCAGGCCCCCGCCGGCATCCGACTGAAACGCGCACAGATGCTGGCCTATGAGGGGCGCCCGCTTGCTCAGATCGCCTATGTGACGCCGGCAGGCGAACCGATCGCGCTTTGCATTATCGCGGACGAGGATGACGCGGTGCTGCGCAGCCTTTCCATGCGCGGCATGGCTGCGGCGACCTGGTCAGCGAACGGCTACGGATTTCTTCTGATTGGAACGGATGATCGTGTGCTGATCGATCGCGCTGCCCAAGAGCTTTCCACCCTGCTCTGACGTCGAATGCGCCGGTGAGTGATCACCGACGCATGTCGTTTTGATAGCGGTCATCGCTTAGATGAAGTCGAACGTGTCGCCATAGATCAGACCACTCTGACCAAAGGCAAGAAAGTCGATCGCCTCGGGCGCATGTGCCGTTTCGCGGTCGACGCTTGTGTCTTCCTCGGCAAAGACGCTGAAGCCGTCTGCGTCAAGGCCAAGTGTCCGCGCCCGAGCGGGCTCGTTCCCATTCTGGCTGGTCAGGTCAGCGAAGATGATCGGGACCTCGTCAAGATCGATGCCCAGATCGATGCGGCTGGCGGTGTGATCGATGCCAAAGCCTGCGCTGCCTGCCTCAAAGACAAGACCGTCCACCAAGCCCTGCCCGCTTTCGATCGCCAGAACCCCGATCGTTTCGGCGCCATGGCTGCTCGAAAACTGACCGAGCTGTTCTTCTTCAAGAGCCACTTCGACCGCCCCGGCACTGACCGACGCGATGCGGGTGTCGACAAAGTCCGTGTCATTGAAGGTCTGTGTGCCGGCCAGAACGGTCGGGCGGGATGAAAAGCCCTCAAGCTCGACAGTTTCGTGGCCCGATGCCGAGAGCAGGCTGGTATCGACCGTCTCTGCGGCGATCACTGTGCCGTCCGAAAGCACATGCGTGCCTTCTTCGACCACAATGAACGAGACCGTTTCGGGGGCGTGGACCACATCATAGGTCTCGGGCTCTTGAAGGAAGAGATCGAAACCATCGCTCCGTACATCAGTGACGCGGCTGGTCACGGACTGTAGCCCGTTTGCTGTCGCCACATGTGTGAAGACCACCGGGTTTTCGAAGTCATGCTGGAAGGTCACCGTGCCGCCGGTGTGATCGACAACCACCGCGCCCACTTCGGCGATGACGTCGGGCGACAGCCCTAGACCGTCCGTACTAAGGACATTGCGATCCAGCGCGCCGCTGAACAGCGCCTCCTCGAACTCCTCTTCGTTGGCGCCGTCTTCCGTAAGCGCCGTCTCCAGCGCGGCGCGGACTTCAGCCTCCAAAACGACGCCTCCACTGATCTCGGAACCGCCCCCCGTTCGATGAAAAGCCGACGCCTAGGCCGGCTCCGGCGGCCACCGAAGTGTTGAAGAGATCTGGGATTTCGTCGAGCCGGAACTCGGCCGTGGGGTCGGCGAGAAGTTCGGTCGTATTCGGCAAGAACGCAGTCGCGAAGGCGTACGACGCCTCGGCGCCGATGGTCACGCCGCTGAGGCCGAATTCTCCCAGATCGAGTTCGAGCGCCACGCCATTGAAGTTCTCAAGCCCAACCTCGCGCAGCACGTCGGCGGCGCCGTTCACGAAAGCGCTGCCGGAGAGCTCGACGCCGCTGAACGCCCGCAACTCGATGCCGTTGCCGAGCCCGGGCACTCGGGCGACTACGGCGCCTTCCGCGACCGCGTCGACAATCACCTGGCGGTTGGCGAGATCAGAGTCCAATAGATCGAAAACGAGGCCAACACCCAGCTCGCCGCCGAACACCCCGCCGGTGACCAAAGCGCCCGCTTCGATGCGCAAACCGGCACTAAACTCGGCGCCCGCTTCCAGCGGCCCTGCTTCGACGTCGACGAGGCTTGTATCGACACCGCCGTCGTCGCCGTCGTCGCCGCTAACTTCGGACACCTCCGCCGTGCCTGCGTCATCCGGTGCGACTGCGGCAGAGATCCGCGGCGCTTGGGTCCCTTCAACGCCAGGCTGTGCGGCTCCTGCGGCGTTGCCTTCTGCCGCAGTCGCGCCCCCACCGCCCGAGGACGTGGAGAAGGCGAAAACGCTGGCATCGAACCCATCGTCGATCAACGCGTCGAGGTTGGTTTCGAGGCGCGCGCGCTGGTTGGCGGAGAGTGCTGCGCCCAGGCTGTCTTCGAAAAGATCCACCAGCGCGTCCGTGTCCCCGAAGTCCAGCACCGCGTCGCGCACCGTCTCCAGCAGCGTTGCGCCATCCTCGGTGGCCAGGGCCGCGAGGTCGTCCAGAACCTGTGTCGTGCCGGCCAGCGCCTGCTCGGTCGCCGCCTGGCCAAGATCGGTCACGTACCCGACCGCGAAGCGCTCAAGCTGGGCTTGCAGGTAGTCTACGATGCCGAGGAAGCCGTCTCCGATGAAGGCGGCGAGATCCGACAGGAAGCCCTGAGCCGCCGACAGGCCATCGAGGAACGCGCCCTCGGCACCGTTGGCGATGGATTGAAGGATCGCGCCGGTCGACGCTGCCACGCCGGCCAACGCCTCTGGCGTAAGCTGCTGCAAGACACCGGCCAACTGCGGCGTGATCAGCTCCCGAGGCAAGTCCAGGACGCGGGCGTAGCCATCGAGCGTCGCGGATGAGAGGTCGATATCGAGCGTACCGATGTCCTGAAACGCGTTGCCGATTGCCTCGAAATCCACGAAGCGCGCGATGTCCGAGACGATATCGCCAAAGACCGCACCCTCGCCCGAGATCGCCTCAAGAAAAGGCGTGTCCAGCGCACCTTCCCAACCATTCTCGGCAATGCCGTCGACGAAAGCATCAAGCTCCGCCCGATCATGGACGACGGCCACAGCTTCCTGGAGCGCGCCGCGGGCTGCGTCGAGCCCCTGACGTGCGACATCCAAGGCGGGGTTTTCGAGACGGTGGATCCGCTGAACATTTGCGATCTGATTTCCCAAAGCCGTGATCTGCGCATTGGCCGAGGCAAACGCGCCGACGCTGTCGACTGCAGCCTGAGGCGCGCTTTGGATGGCCTCTGCCGCATCCGAAACGGTTGAACTGATCGCTGCGAGAGCATCGGGTAACGAGACGAAATTTAGACGCGTTACGCCGGAGCTGCTACCGAAGGAGATCTCGGCGCGCAACGCCGCAACTGCGTCGCCAAGATCGGCGGCGAACGCGCCCGGGTCAGATGGATCGAAGGTGAACTGCCCAACCTGGGCATCGATGGCCGACACCGCTTGCGATACCAGGTCTGCAATTGTCAGAACGTTGATCTGCCCAATGTTTCCAAGTTCCTGTCCGACCCTGGAGAGGGCACCGGAGATGATCCCATCCGGGTCGCCGATCCGCTGGATTGAGATGAGGGCCTGATACGACTGCGCGATCGGTTCAAAGGTCGCGGAAATCAGATCGAGGCTGTCCGTCGTGACGGCGTCGCGCCTGATCTGGTCAGCAACAGACCGGCTCGCGCGACCGAAATGCTCAACGGCATCGGCCACGCTTCGCGCAAGCGCGCTGTCGACCCGCCCGACGGTGCCGATGTGATCGGCGATAGAGGTGAAGCCGCGCCCGGCATCTTCGAGCGATCCGAGCACGCCCAGCGTATTGACGCCAAGCGCATTGGTCAGGTCCTGAATGTCGAGCGCGACTTCGATTACTACGTCGAGTTCGTTACGAACGGTGTCGAACGCCCGATTTACATCGTTTGAAAGTCCGGAAAAGAAATTGCCGAAAGACATAACATTTCTCCATTTGGATTAGTTTGGCATGCAAAGACCCGCCGTCGGCCAAGGGGCCGCCGCTTGTTCAGGTCAGGGTTAGAGGTTGGGCTTTTGCCGGTCGTCAGGGTGGCTTTGGCCGTTTCATGTGGGTCTCCTTGGTTGGGCGTCGCCCGAACCGTGGGGAGCGCTCACATAAAGGAAAACACGTTTGTCGGGAAATTATTCACCGGCTTGGGGCCAGATAAGATCACATTCGGTCACACGGCTGAGACGCCCTCGTGCGTTGGCCGGGCCTTTGACGCAGTTCATCCACGGACCGGTCGGGCATTTCCAAAGGAAATGTCCCGAAAGGTTTGCTCTCGACACGGCTCCGGCGGTGGTATCCGCTCCAACGTCGCCAGATGGCGCGACCCAGATACTTTGATGCTCGCAGGCTTCGTTGCGTGCGATTGCGCCGGCGGTGGGTGGCTTCTACGGCTTGGCGTTTTTCCTTGGCGGGATGGCCACGTTCAGTGTTCGCTGGCGGCGGCACAGGGCGCTGGCGTCCGCTACCGGCCAGCCCAGGCCGACAAGCTTCAGAAGGCGTTGCACGAACCTCACCGTCTGCCTTAGCGGCCTACCAAAGATGCCCGGGGCGCCGCCCGTTCAGGGCAAACCGCCCTTCACTCTTCATCGCCCGACAGGTCCCGGATCGCGGCATCGCTCAAGCTCGGTTGCTGGCCACACTTACTGGTCGGGGGCGGGCCTCAGGTCATTTCTGGATCAAACCACAGCGTGTGCGAGCCGCGTCGGCCCTGTGCTTCATTTCAAACCGACAAACCTTACGGCAAACGTCGCTTTCCCGCAGCTCGAGTGACAATTTACTCTGCGGCCTGTGGCACCTCAGGGCAGCTGAGCTTTTTCCAAGCCTCAAACTGCGACAGAAACACCTCACCGTTCAAGTCTTGGATCAGATGCGACTTCTTCAGGCGATCCATGACGGGCCCTTTGACCTCGGACAGATGCAGACCGACGCCCATGTCCGTCAGCCGTGCATTGATCGCCTCCAGACTTTCGAGTGCGGAGTAATCAACTTCGTTCACGGCTGAGAACATCAGCACCACATGTCGGATGGCACATCCTTCCGTGACGCGGGTTTGTATCAGGTCCTCAAGGAAGCGCGCGTTCACGAAATAGAGGCTTTCATCGACCCTGAGCGTGACCAGAGATGGCGAAGTCTCCACTTTGTGGCGGTGGATGTTGCGGAAGTGCTGGCTGCCGGGGACGAGCCCAACCTCGGCCACATGCGGGCGGGAGGTTTTGTAAAGATGTAGAACTACAGAAATCGCGACACCGGCAGCAACGCCCACCTCAACGCCAAGGCCCAGGGTTAGTAGAATTGTAGCCCCAACAGCGGTGAAGTCAGCGCGGGAATAGTTCCATGTCTTCTTCAGAATCGAGATATCGACGAGAGACAAGACCGCCACGATGATAGTCGCGGCCAGCGTTGCGTTTGGAAGGAAGTAGACGAGGGGCGTCAGGGCGACAGCCGCGATGGCAAGGCCGATGGCTGTGAAGATACCCGCAGCGGGTGTTTCCGCGCCTGCGTCGTAGTTCACGACCGACCTTGAGAAGCCACCTGTCACCGGGAAGCCGCCGGAGAAGGCTGCGCCGAGGTTGGCGGCTCCGAGGCCGATCAATTCCTGATCCGGGTCGATGCGCTGGCGTTTCTTGGCGGCCAAAGTCTGGGCGACCGAAACGCTTTCCACAAAGCCGATGATCGAAATCAGGATTGCAGGGACCAGTAGCGCGCCGACCAGATCGCTCGACAGGCTGGGCATGGTCAAAGGTGGCAGGCTTTGCGGGACATCGCCCACGATTTTCACACCCTTTTCGGCGAGATTGAGCCCCCAGACAGCGACGGTCGTTGCCACGACGGCAACGACGGGGCCGCCTTTCGCGAGGAAGTCTGTGAGCAATGGCCCTGTTCCGAGCCGTTTGAGAAGCGGTTTCAGGTTGCTGCGCACCCAGAACAGAAAGCCTGCGGCGCTGACCCCGATCAGAACCGTGATCCAGTTGATCTCGTCCAGATGCGCAAAGAGCGAGCCCAGCATCTCTGGCAGGGTATGGCCATGGGCGCTGACACCCAAGATATGTTTCAGCTGGCTCGTCGCGATGAGTATGCCTGATGCTGTAATAAACCCGGCGATGACGGGGTGGCTGAGGAAATTGGCCAGAAAACCGAGGCGCAACACGCCCAGCAGGACAAGAAAACCGCCAGACAGAAAGGCCAATGTCAGGGCTGCGACCGCATAGCCCGCCGTGCCTGCCTCGGCCACCTGGCCGATGGCCGAAGCTGTCAGCAGTGAAACCACAGCCACCGGCCCCACGGCCAACGCGCGGGACGTCCCGAAGATCGCGTAAAGCACAATGGGCGCAATGGACGCATAAATCCCGGCCTCAGGCGGCAAGCCCGCCAGCAGTGCGTAGGCCAGCGACTGCGGGATAAGCATGATCGTCACAATGACAGCCGCGATCAGGTCGTTCGACAACGCGGATTTGTCGTAGGTGCGACCCCAATCAAGGATTGGTACGTAGCGGCGGGGTGTTTGCATCACGGTTGCTTTCGGAAAAAGGCGATAGATGAGCCCGGCCAAAGCCGGCAACCCATCCACCAGTTGCACCGCGGGCCGCAGGGAGGGTCACCCGCGGTGCTTAGGAGCGGTCTATTCAGCTGCGACCTGAATTTTTTCAGGCTTGGCCATCCATTCTTTGCCCTTCAGCATGGCCTGCCAATAGATCGGGGGCAGCATCTTTTCCTTCAGGAACCAGGCTGCGCGCGTGGGCTTGGTGCCGTCCACAAGGAAGGATGGGAAAGACGGTTTGAGAACGCCGCCATAGCCGAACTCGGCCAGCACGATCTTGCCGCGCTCGACCGTCAACGGGCAGGAGCCGTATCCATCATAGGCCGCAACGGGCGAGCGCCCGGCAATGTCAGCGGCGATGTTGTCTGCGACCACAGGGGCCTGCTTGCGCGCGGCTGCGGCGGTCTTGGCATTGGGTGCGTTCATCACGTCACCGAGGCTCCAGACATTGTCATAGCTTTTGTGGCGCAACGTGACCTGATCCACATCGACCCAACCTGCTGCATCTGCCAGAGGGGAGACACGGATGAAATCGGGGGCGGTCTGCGGCGGGCAGACGTGGATCATATCGAAATCCACTGTGACCATGTCGGGGTCTGTGTCCGGTTTCGCGACTTTGAAAGTGGCTTTCTTGGCATCGCCATCCACAGACACAAGGTTGTGGAAGAAGTTACAGGTCGCGTCATACTTGGCGATGTAGCTTTCCAGCGCGGGCACATAGTCCTTGACGCCGAACAAGACGCCGCCGGCGTTCATGAACTGGATGTCGATGTCTTTGAGACGACCGTTGCGGAACCAAGCGTCACCGGACAGATACATCGCCTTCTGCGGTGCGCCCGCGCATTTTATGGGCATCGGCGGCTGGGTGAAGATCGCACGCCCCTCTTTCATCTCCTGCACCAGTTCCCATGTGTATGGCGCGAGGTCATAGCGATAGTTGGATGTAACGCCATTGCGGCCAAGAGTGTCTTCCAGCCCTTCAACGGCATCCCAGTCGAGCTTCAGGCCGGGGCAAACCACAAGGCGGTCGTATTTGACCACACGGCAGCCATCGAGGATGACGGCATTGTTTTCAGGCTCGAACGCGGCCACGGCGGATTTGATCCACTTGACGCCGCGCGGAATGAGCGAGCCCATTGTCTTGGCCGTCTGGCTGGCCTGGAAAATGCCGCCGCCCACCATGGTCCAGCCGGGCTGGTAGTAGTGGATGTCAGCCGGATCAATGATGGCAATCGACAGGTTCGACTTGCGTGACTGCAGGCTGGCCGCGACGGACACGCCGGCTGCGCCGCCGCCGACGATGACAACATCAAACTGGGCGTCCCCTGTGTCGGTCGGGGTCTTGCCGCCGTTGGCGATGCGCCGGGCAACGCCGGTCATGTCATAGCCAGCCGCCTTGGTTGCCGCGAGGATCTCGGGCATCGGGCGTTTCTTGCTTTCATGGAAAGACCAGAGCGTGGCAGAGCGCGTACCCGTGCGGCAATAAGCCAGCACCGGGCGCGGCAGGTCTTTAAGGGCGGCGCCAAAGCCTGCCACGTCTTCGTCGCGCACCATGCCAGAGGTCACCGGGACATAGGCCGCTTGCAGGCCAGCCGTCTTGGCGGCGGCTTCGATTTCTTCAAAGCTCGGCTGATCCGCGCCTTCGCCATCCGGGCGATTGCAGATGATTGCGCGGAAGCCTGCGGACTTGATCGCGGCCATATCCTCGGCCGTGATTTGCGGGCTGACGCTGACTTTTTCAGTGATTTTCTTGAGTTCCATTTGGGTCTCCTCCCCTGCGGGAATGATTTGGCGCCCTATCGTTGCGCGACATGAGGGCGGTTAAAGCCCGTTCACAGGCACTTTGAGCATCGGGTTGCCGTCCTTGTCGGTCGGCACTTCGCCCGCGCGCATGTTCACTTGCAGGGACGGAATGATCAGTTTGGGCATGGCAAGTTGGGCATCCCGTTCGGTGCGGAATTTGACGAAGTCTTCCTTGGTCTTCCCCGCACCGACGTGAATGTTCTGGGCCTTTTGCTCGGCCACTGTGGTTTCCCATGCAATCGTGCGCCCACCGGGGCCATAATCGTGGCACATGAACAGCCGTGTTTCATCCGGCAGCGCCAGCACTTTCTGGATGCTGTCGTAAAGCTCTTCGGCAGAGCCGCCGGGAAAGTCGCAGCGCGCCGAGCCACCATCGGGCATGAACAGCGTATCACCGACGAAGGCCGCATCCCCCACCACATGCACCATGCAGGCGGGGGTGTGTCCGGGCGTATACATGGCGAAAGCCTGCATTGTCCCGATCATGTAGGTGTCACCATCTTCGAACAGCGCGTCAAATTGCGAGCCGTCACGCTCGAATTCGGTGCCTTCGTTGAACACTTTGCCAAAGGTCTCTTGCACAACCGTGATCTTCGACCCGACGCCGATCTTACCGCCCAGCTTCCCTTGGATGTAAGGGGCGGCGCTCAGGTGATCCGCGTGAACGTGGGTTTCGATGATCCACTCCAGCTTGAGGCCCTCGGTCTCGATCTGGTGGATCAACTCATCGGCGTGATCAAAGGTGATGCGGCCCGCAGCATAGTCGATGTCCATCACGGTATCGATCAGCGCGCAGCTTTGCGAAGCAGGGTCTTTGACAAGATAAGTGATCGTGTTGGTCGCTTCATCAAAGAAAGCCTGTACCTCGGGTTTGACAGTCATATCAACGGGATACGTCATCTTTTGGGTCTCCTCTTTGGGCGACGTGCTCAGTGGCCGCGCCCTTGTTGCATCATCATCTCGTGGACGGCGGCCATGCCTCGGTCGACCATGGCGGTCACTTCAGCGGCATGGGTTTGCATCGCGGCGACAACCTCGGGGTTGTCTGACGTCTGGATCACCACCAGCCCTTCATCTTCGACGGACACATCCGAAGTGATCTCGTCTCCGTGCATGAAAAACACATCAAGCGTCGGGCTTTGGATGATGATCTTGGGATCATCCTTGGCATGAACCCTGTCGATCATGCCAACGGCGTGGCTGACCAAGGCATCCATCACCGCTTGATCACTGGACCGTGTGACTGTGCGAATGCCGTCGGGCAAATTCTCAACCTCGCGGGTGATCGTGTCAAAGTTGCGGAAGAGGATCGCAAGCTCTTCGCTCTCCCGCGCACTAGCGTTTTCACCGCGTAGGCCGGGCATCGTCACCTCGTCGTGCTGGTGCATGCCGTGCCCGCCGGACATGGGCCCATGCGATTGGGCAAAGGCGATACCAACGACGAGACTGAATAGAAGGCTCGCCAAACTGAGTGTCCTGAAACGGGTCATTGCGCCACCTGCGCTTTCATTGGAGCCAAGAGGATGCGGCGCAGCACAAAACCACCAGCAACAGCGACAAGGAACAGAGCGACTTCCCAGCGGCCTGTGCCAAGGGCAGGGATGGCGGCACCCGGGCAGAACCCCGCGATGCCCCAGCCAACACCAAACAAGGCAGAGCCGCCGATCAGTTTGCGATCAATCACGGTGGAGGTGGGAACCTGGAAGCGGCCGCCGAACAATGGCGCGTCGCGCCGCCAGACAAGGCGGTAGCCAGCAAAAGTGACCAGCAGCGCCCCACCCATGACAAAGGCGAGGCTCGGGTCCCATGTTCCTGCGACATCAAAGAAGTTCAGGACTTTTGCCGGGTCCATCATGCCAGACAGGGCAATGCCGACCCCGAAGACCAAACCAGTGACGAGCGCGTAGAGCAGTTTCATAGCCTAGCCTCCGATGACGTGACGAATGATGAAGACGGTGATGGCACCTGTCGCCATAAAAGTCGGAACCGCAGCGAGCGAGCGCACCGACAGGCGAGACAAACCGCAAACACCATGACCGGATGTGCAGCCCGACCCGAGGCTGGCACCGAGCCCGACGATAACTCCGCCAACGGCGACCATCGCCGGGCTGACGGGGACGTTGACCTCGGGCATGGAGCCGGTGACGGCAAAGATCAGGCCAGGGGCCAAAATCATGCCCACGACCATAGCGGCGCGCCAACCGAATTCAGATTTGTTTTCGGCAAAGACAAGGCCGGACATGATGCCAGTCGCACCAAGGATGCGACCAAGGCCCAGCATGAGTAGCACCGCTCCCAGACCGATGGCGAGCCCGCCACCGAAAGATGCGAAGGGGGTGAAAATCGTTTCCATCTGTTAGGCCCGGCAGGTCTTGAAGCCGAAGATCGAATAGATCGGGCACATGCGCGTTGCCGCAACCACCAGCATGACAACGCCCACGGCGGCCGCGCCGTATTTGATCAAGCTACCCTGAAAGGCGGGCATGCCGCTCAGGAAGGCGAGGTAGAGAAGTGCAAGCCCGAGGGCAGCGCGTAGAATACGGTCAAGAGTTCCAACATTGGTAGTCATGGTGTTCTCCTTTCAGATAACTTGGAGAACAGATATAACTTTTATTTCACCTCTTCAGTGACTTTGTCACCTAACATGCAAAAACATGAATATTATTTACTGCCCGCCAGAATTTTTAGTGCATTCTTATCGGTCAGAGCGATGCGCCCGCGCGATTGCGCGATCATCTCGCGCTTCTGAAAATCTGACAAAACACGGGAGACGACTTCGCGCGCGGTGCCCAACTCACTGGCGAGTTGTTGGTGTGTGGCAGGGATTTCCTTCAGATCCCCAGCCAAGGACAGCAACCGTTCCGCCAAACGCACATCCATATGCCCAAAAGCCACGTCATCAACCACACGGAGCAAGTCGATCAGCCGCTTTGAATAGGCGGCAAAGACAAACTTGCGGAACGCCTCTTCTTCCGCGACCAGGCGGTCAAAGGCGGGCTTTGGCAAGACAACGGCTGTAATCTCTGTCTCCGCGACCCCTTCGGCATTATAGGCCTCTTCGGCCAACATGCAGGCCGTGGTCAGAACACAGCTTTCGCCTGCATCAACGCGATACAGCGTGATTTCCCGTCCCGTATCAGAAGTTTGGGAGACACGAATGCGCCCATCATAAAGAAAGAACAGACTATCCGGTACGTTGGCCGGTCCGAAAACCTGCGCGCCCGGATCCATATGAATGATCCGAGCGACATCGATCAGACGATCCCGCACAGATCGCGGAAGCGCAGCAGTACCTTGAAACCGCTCCGTCCAATCAAGGGTCATTTGGCTTTCCTCATAGGGGCGACAATGCCGTCTTCCAGCGGTGCGATGCGTGCCAGCAGGTCACCCCGGTTCGACGCGATATCGGCCAATGTCAGATCATCCAGCACGGCCATGAAGGCCCGCGTTGCTTCTTGCAGCGCGCGCGACAGCTTGCAGACACCGATCAGCGGACAGGTGTTCTTGTCAGGGTTGAAGCACTCAACAAGGTCAAGCGGCCCTTCGGTCAGGCGCACGACCTCGCCGATGACGATGTCCTCGGCCGGCTTGGCCAGGCGAAAGCCACCGTTGCGCCCGCGCTGCGTTGCCACGTAGCCCGCCAGACCAAGCTCATGCACGATTTTGACGATGTGCGGACGGGCAAGCCCGTGCACCCGCACAACGTCATCCACACGAATCAAATCTGGTGCCTTGAGGGCGGCCAACTGCAAGGAACGCAGGGCAAAATTGGTGTAGGATGTCAGCTTCATTTTCTAACCTCTACTTTAACTTATATTCAATGTAGAAGTTTTTGCAAGTTGGGTGACATTGTCACTGAAGTCCGCTCCGACAGGGCCTAGGTCAGGGAAAGCACACAAAAGGAGACAGCGATGACACTCTTGCTTGGCGATATCGTCCCCGACTTCAAAGCGGACACCACAACCGGCCCGATTTCCTTCCACGACTGGATTGGCGCCGACTGGGCTTTCTTCTTCAGCCACCCGGCAGACTTCACGCCGGTCTGTACCACCGAAATGGGCCGCACAGCGCAGCTGGCAGATCAGTTCGCCGCACGCGGTGTCAAACCCATTGGGCTGAGCACCGACAGCGTCGAAGAACACCTCAAATGGATTGAGGACGTCAACGACACCCAGGACACAACGCTGCGCTTTCCCATCGTTGCCGACCCGGATTTCAAGATCGCGAAACTCTATAAGATGATCCACCCCGGAGAGTCCCAGACGGCTGCTGTGCGGTCTGTGTTCATCATTGACCCAGACAAGAAGCTGCGCCTGTCGATGACCTACCCGATGAGCGTCGGCCGGAATTTCGATGAAATCCTCCGCGCGATTGACGCTTTGCAGACCAGCGACGCCAAAGGCGTGGCGCTGCCAGCCGACTGGCGACCAGGAGACCGCGCGATCATCCCGCCCTCTGTGTCAAACGCTGATGCACATGCCAAATTCCCCCAGGGGTTTGAAGAAATCCGCCCGTATCTGCGCACCGTCGAAATCCCTACCAACGCCTGATTTTTCAAAGCGGATACCCCGGTCTGACCTCCAAAAGGAGACACCACCAATGAAGAAAACACTTCTCGCACTTGCCACCGTCCTTGGAATGGGAGGTGCCGCGCATGCCGAGGACACCCCCAACCTCGTGACAATCCTCGCCTCCGGTGAACCGCAGACTCAACTGATGAGCATGGTGCTGTCCATGCAGGCCATGCAGCAGGGTGCAGAGACACATATCCTGCTGTGCGGCCCCGCCGGCGATCTGGCTTTGAAGGACGCACCGACCCCAGCCACCGCGCCGCAGGAACCGCGCGGAATGAGCCCGCAAGGCCTGATGCAAAAGATCATGGCGAGCGGTGCCACGGTTGAGGTTTGCGCAATCTACCTTCCCAACAAGGGTGTTGGAGCGGAGGCGTTGCTGGAGGACATCACCGCCGCCGCACCTCCCGCAATGGCGGCACGCCTCCTCGCTCCCAACACGCGCATCATGTCGTTTTGATATGCCACCCAACCGCGGGCTTTCGCGCCCGCGTTTGAAAATGACGCCCGCACATCATGCGAGAGATGTCGGTACTCAACCGAGGTAACTAGAATGTTCGACGGCTTCAGTGCAGAGATACTGGCAAGGTTTCAATTCGCCTTCACAGTCTCTTTCCATATTATCTTCCCGTCCTTCTCCATTGGGCTGGCGAGCTATCTCGCTGTCCTCAATGGGCTTTGGATACGAACGCGGGATGAGACCTATCTCACCTTGTTCAACTACTGGAAAAAGATCTTTGCCGTGGCCTTCGGCATGGGAGTCGTTTCAGGCATCGTGATGTCCTACCAGTTCGGCACCAACTGGTCGGTATTCTCGGACAAGGCCGGGCCTGTTGTTGGCCCGCTCATGGCCTATGAGGTGCTCTCGGCCTTCTTCCTTGAGGCAGGGTTCCTTGGCATCATGCTGTTTGGTCGTGAGCGTGTGGGTGAAAAGCTGCACATGTTCGCCACGGCGATGGTGGCCTTCGGCACGCTGATGTCGGCCACCTGGATCCTTTCGGTGAACAGCTGGATGCAGACCCCCGCAGGCTATTCCATCAACGAGGTGGGTCAGTTCGTGCCGGAAGACTGGTGGCAGATCGTCTTCAATCCCTCCTTCCCTTACCGGCTCGCGCACATGGTATTGGCCGCCTTCCTGACAACCGCTCTGGTGGTCGGCGCCGTCGGCGCTTTGCACTTGCTGCGGGACAAAGCCGACAAAGAGGCGCGGCGGATGTTCTCGATGGCAATGTGGATGGCCGTGATCGTCACGCCGATCCAGATTTTCGCCGGGCATGAACACGGCCTGAACACGCTTGAACACCAGCCCGTCAAGATCATGGCGATGGAGGGGCATTACGAAAGCCATCCCGAAGGATGGGCTCCGCTCTATCTTTTCGGCATCCCGAATGATGAAGACCAGCGGCTGGACTACGCCTTCGGCATCCCCGGTCTTGGCAATCTCATTTTCGAAAAGCCGCTGGATAAACCGGTCATGGGGCTCGACACCATCCCGGACGAAGACCAGCCACCGGTCGGCATCGTTTTCTGGTCGTTCCGCGTGATGGTTGGGCTGGGCTTTCTTATGCTGGGGCTTGGTGCTTGGTCCGCTTGGGCGCGTTGGCGAGGCCATCTTTACGATGCGCCTTGGTTGCACCGGGCCTGTATCGCAATGGGGCCGTCCGGTTTTGTTGCGGTACTCGCAGGCTGGATCACCACCGAAGTCGGCCGCCAGCCCTACACCGTCTATGGCCTCCTGCGCACCTCCGAAAGTCTCGCACCGGTGGATGCGCCAGCGGTTGCCGCGTCGCTGTTGGCCTTCATCGTGGTCTATTTCGCAGTCTTCGGAGCGGGCACCTATTACCTGCTGCGGATGATGAACAAGCGACCCGCCACCCCCAAGCTCGGTCTGCGCGACGGTCCGATCCGCACGGCAGGGATCACACCTGCCGCGCAAATCGACCCAGACTTCATCCCCGGCGAATAAGGAGACACGGGACATGGTATTTGATCTTGCATTCATCTGGGCCGGTCTGATCGCTTTCGCCGTCCTGACCTATGTGGTGCTCGATGGCTTCGACCTCGGGCTCGGTATCCTCTTCCCCTTTGGCAAGTCCGAGCGGGACCGCGATCTGATGATGAACTCAGTCGCTCCCGTCTGGGACGGGAACGAGACGTGGCTTGTGCTCGGCGGGGGTGGGCTGTTTGCCGTGTTCCCTCTGGCCTACGCCGTCATCATGCCTGCGCTTTACATGCCGATCACCCTCATGCTTCTGGCGCTGGTCTTCCGCGGCGTGTCGTTCGAATACCGTTGGCGGGCCGAGAAAAAGGGCCTGTGGGACGTGGCATTTTTCGGCGGTTCCTTTGTCGCAGCACTTTGCCAAGGCATCGCGCTTGGCGCGCTTGTCCAAGGGATCGAGGTCGACGGGCGCGCCTATGCAGGCGGCTGGTTCGACTGGCTCACACCCTTTTCCGTGCTGACCGGTTTTGCCTTAGTCATCGGCTACGCACTTCTTGGGGCCACTTGGCTGGTGCTGAAAACGGAAGGCGACCTACAAGTGCAAATGCGTGGCTATGCCTGGTGGCTGGGAGCCGGAACACTTGGCCTGATCGGCCTCGTCAGCGTCTTCACGCCGTTTCAGGACCCCATCTATTTCGAGCGCTGGTTCAACCTGCCGGGCAGCTTTTGGGTGATGGTTGTGCCGCTCTTGATGCTCGGCCTGACATGGTCGTTCTTCTCCGGCCTGAACGATCAGAGTGATGCGCGACCATTTCTGTCCGCATTAGGCTTCTTCGTTGTCAGCTTTATCGGCATTGGTATCAGCTTTTATCCAATGATGGTGCCGCCCTCGCTGACGATCTGGCAGGCCGCCGCCCCTGACAGCAGCCTTGCCTTCGCATTGGTTGGCGCGGTCATCCTGATCCCGATTATCCTGGCCTACACCGCCTACGCCTACTGGGTGTTCCGCGGCAAGATGGATCCAAACGAGGGGTATCACTGATGCAAAAGAACAGACTTCCATCCCGTCTGCTTTGGTTCGCAGGTCTATGGATCGCCAGCGTGGTCTCACTTGGCCTCGTCGCCTATGCGATCAAACTCGTCATTCTGTGAAATTCGGGCTCACATCTGCATTTCTCCGCTGCTCGCCTTGACCTGCCGGGAGTTCTCTGGCGATTACTTCTGGAAAATACCAGCCAGCTTGTGGAACTGGTCCGCTGGACTGCGCAAAGTACCGAACCGCAAGCTGGGGCGGAAAGCCCACTTGCGTTGTCGCTAACATTGTCACAGCCAGCAGTGGCGTCCCGCTGACAATGCGGATCGCGCATTTCGGCTTCACGCCGAAAACAGCCTTTGTCGGCGAGTCCCTGAACGGCGAGTTTGTCCTGATCTTTCCGGTTCATGTCTTTGAAAAGCTGGCGATCCCTGAAGGACTCGAACCCTCAACCTGCTGATTAGAAGTCAGCTGCTCTATCCAGTTGAGCTAAGGGACCGCGTGGTTCCTCTATTGCGCACCTGTTGCGTTCTGACAACCCCGTCAGATCTCGCGCGTCATGAAGACCGAAAGCGGATCAACCTTGTAGGTTCCAAACGGGGGACATTCGCGGAAACCTTCAGCGGCGTAAAGTGCGCGGGCCGCGGCAAAAGCATCTGCACTCCCGGTTTCAAGGCTCAGGCGCGCAATCCCGTCGCAGCGTGCGCGATCCATCAAAGCATGCAGGATTGCGCGCCCTACGCCACGACCCCGTGCGACGTCCAGCGTATGCATCGACTTCAGTTCGGCGTGATCGGGCGAAAGGGTCACAAATGCGCCGATCCCCACGACCTGTCCATCTTGGACGGCGCACATGAGCACGCCCGGTTCCTGATCAAGCGCATCCGCAGTCAGGACATGGCAGCTTTCTTCCGGCGATTGACTGCGCATGAGGGCGAAGTGCCGATCGAGCACGGCGCGCACCTCGGGTGCGATTGGGTCGGCGTCTTGGATGGTGATCATGGCGCATCACCCGAGCAGGTATGTCTCAGGAGACCCACCTTCGCAGAAGAACCTGCGCGCAGCATGTCAGTGGGTCCACGCACCACGCCGGTTGGTCGCGAAATTCTCACCATAGCCGCCAGCACGAATGTTGGGTTTGCGTTGCTTCGGCTCTTGTACGACGGCGTCGATCCCATGTTCCTGCGCGTAGGCGATGGCTTCTTCCTTGGTCTCAAACTGCAACGACACCTGGCTTTGCGTATCCGACGACGATGTCCATCCCATCAAAGGGTCGACTTCGCGGGCCGAATCCGCCGCGAATTCGAGAACCCAGTGCTTGGTCTTCGCCATACCTGATGACATTGCGGTGCGCGCGGGTTTGTAGATGCGGGCGCTCATGTGACTCTCCGATCAGATCTGTGGCTGGTGTATCGACAAATACGCCCCGCCAGACAAGTCGCATCTTGTCTCATGCTTGCATATTCCTGAAGAGGATTGAAGCATCCATGGTGGCATGGCAGGCTGTCGGCACTAGAGCCCGAAACCGGCCCAGGGGATAAAACGTACAGGATCCCCGTGTGAGATCTGGCGCGCCCCGTCTTCAAGTTCGACAAGCCCATCCGCCCAACTCAGCCCGCTGATCCGGCCCGATCCTTCAGAGGCAAACACTTCGATGCCATCCGGACCGGAACGCGCGCGCAAGTATTCCCGACGCCCGGCCTTCTTGGTCTTTTCGAATGCGGCTGGCAGGGAGTAGCCTTTTGTTTCGGGCCAACCTTCCCCCGCCATGACGGCGAGGGCCGGTCGGGCAAAGACGAGCGTGCAGACCATTGCGGCGACCGGATTCCCGGGCAAACCGAAAACCGGCGTGTCGTTCCAGATTCCGATGGCCAGAGGACGTCCGGGTTTGATGGCGACGCGCCACAGCGCCATCGTCTCTGTCTCGGACAAAAGCGCCGATACGTGGTCTTCGTCTCCGGCGGAAGCCCCTCCGCTGGTGATGATCACATCCGCCTCTGCTGCGGCAACGTCCAAACGCGCCCGCAGTGCTTGCCGATCATCTGGCACCTGCCCCATGTCGACCGGGGTATGGCCAAGCCGCTTGAGAAGCCCCAACAGCATCGGACGGTTGGCATCATAGATCTGTCCGGGATTTGCCTGCGCACCTGCTTCGATCAATTCGTCTCCGGTCGAAATCACACCAACCCTCAGCGGCATGTTTACCTTCAACTCACCAACACCGGCCGCCGCCAGCAAGGCCAGATCCTGCGCAGCAATCCGGTGACCGGAAGCAAACAGACGATCTCCGGCCTTCACGTCTTCGCCCGCGCACCGCGTGTTGGCACCCGCCCGGACGGGACCATGAAAGGCCACGCGGTCCTGAGAGACGGTGACGTCTTCCTGTAGCACGACAGTATCCACCCCATCAGGCAGGGCAGCGCCCGTCAGAATGCGAATTGCGGATCCTGCCGGGAGTTTACCGGCGATCCTCGACCCTGCTGCCGCGCGGTCGGCAACCAAGGGCAAGACGTGCAACCCGGCTTTACGTCCGCCGCCAAATCCATAGCCGTCAACGGCCGTATTTGCAGCAGCGGGGTGGGCGCGTATGGCGGCCACGTCTTCAGCCAGAACCCGGTCCAAGGCCTCTGCCACCGAAACGTTTTCCTGACCAACAACAGGATGAAGACGGGACCGGAGCAGGTCTAATGCCTCAGTCACAGGCGTCCAATCCACCCCCTGCGGCAGTGCGAAACAATCGTTCTTCAGTTTTGGCGGCGCTTCGAGCCCATGCAGCGCAGCTTCGTGGCCCAAGCCAAAGATCCATCCTTCTTCGGGCGCATCAACATCCAGCATCTCGGTCAGCTTTTCGGATGACAGGGCCGAGACGACCCGCGCCACTTCGAAGACCTGCCATTGATCCTTAATCCATCCTTCGGGCGCTGGCCCCACGGTCAACGACGGCCAGATCTCAACGGCAGCGAGATCGCTTTCCAGCGGCTCAAACGGCCAGACCCGCATTCCGAGGTCGCGGCGCAGCCGATACAGAACGGGAAGACCCATCAACACCTGCCCGCCGACCGCACCTGCACCGGAAAGCTGCCAGACAGGGAAGGCCCCCTTTGCCCGTGTTTCGGCTACGCGTTTCTCAGGCATTCCGTGGCTTGTACGGATCGTGCCCTTTCGCGACAGATCCGGGATGTCGCGCTTGAGCCCGTTGCCCCAGAACGGTCCAACACCCGGAAACAGCGCGTTGATCTGACCTGCGACGTCAAAGCGGTTGTTGGCAGTCAGCGTGTCTTCGATCCGGGCCTCTAGCCATGCCCACACCGCGAACGGATCCTCAACGCCTACAAGTGATCGGGCAAAGCCTTTGGGGAAGCCGAATGGAAAATCGAACCCCATAAGAACCCGCCGACCTGCGGCGCGTTCTTCGTCGGCCACGTCTCTGATCCAGCGCTCGGCCGCTTGCCTGCTGCGCAGATAGACGGGTTCTTCGGCAATGCCTTCGCGCGCCCGGCAGGCCCAGATCGCATCCGCCGACGGCTTGACGGGCCGCTGGTTGCCACCGGACCAATCCATCATGACGACCGTGTCCCATCGGCTCACAGCCCGACCTCCCCGAGGATAAAGTCGGCGATGGCGCTCGTGTCATTCAGGTCGAACAGAGGCCGGTCGGTTTCCAGATGAACATCCGCAGCAATGGCCCGGATGGTCGGGTCGGTCGGCGCAATCAGCGGATTGCCTGGTTCTGCGCGGAACGCTTCGACCTTGGGATGGGCGTCGCGCTTGTATCCTTCGATCAGAACCAGATCGACCGGCGCAAGCCGTCCAAGCAGGTCGTCAAGTGTGGGCTCCTCTTCGTCGCGCAATTCGTGCATCAGTGCGAAACGATTGCGCGAGGACAAAAGCACCTCGGTCGCGCCCGCCACACGATGGCGGTGGCTATCCTTGCCCGGATGATCCACATCGAAACTGTGATGGGCATGCTTGACGGTTGAGACCGTCAGCCCCCGTCCGGTGATCTCGGTCACAAGCCGTTCCATCAACCCGGTTTTGCCTGCGTTCTTCCAACCCACAACACCGTAGAGCTTCATGCGTACGCGTCCGCCTTCCTCAGGTCCTCGGGCGTGTTCACGTTGAAAAACGGATCAAGCCCATCGACGGGAAATTCGGCCAAGGTGCCTTCATGCCGGTCCGTCCAGAGGACCACCTTGCGTAAACCCCCTTCAAGCGCCGCCCGCAGGTCGTCACGCAGTGCGACGGGCCAGAGGCCGAAGGTCGGGTGGCGTACGAGGCCCCGTTCGGGGTCGGGCGTTGCTGCGAGGGCCAGCGGATGTTCCATGCCTTCCGCAGCCAGTTGAAGCCGCGGGACAAGATCACAAGGAAAGAACGGCGTGTCTGCAGCGGCGGTCACAATGGAGGTCGCGCCTGCCGCGGCCGCCCAATCGAGCCCGGCCAGAACGCCCGCCAAAGGCCCTGCGAAACCGGGCACGCTGTCCGGCAGAACCGGAAGGCCCAGATGCGCAAAGCGGCTGGCTTCGCCGTTCGCGTTCAGGGCCAGATCAGCCACCTGCGGGCTGAGCCGGTCGATCACACGCGCAAGCAAC
>CBDHHE010000010.1:0-50433 GCA_965263335.1 Thermohalobaculum sp.
TTTTGTCACCAATCCGATCCGGCTCGCAGATGGCATTGCAAAGGGCTGTGCGAACTCAATTCTTATCAAAGTCAACCAGATCGGCAGTCTTTCCGAAACAATGGATGCCGTCGCGCTTGCGCACAAGTCGGCCTACACCGCGGTGATGTCACATCGTTCGGGCGAGACTGAGGACTACACAATCTCGGACCTGGCAGTCGCAACCAACTGCGGTCAGATCAAAACCGGGTCGCTTGCCCGTTCGGACAGACTGTCCAAGTACAATCAGCTGATCCGTATCGAGGAGGAGTTGGGCGAGGAGGCACTCTATGCCGGCAAGCTGATCCTGCGCAGCTGAGCTGGTATCGCCCTACTCCCTTGATTGCTCATCCAACACGCGCGCCTCAAATCACGAGGGCTGCGGAAGACGAGTGAACCACGATGTGATCACTGAGCACGTCATCTGTATCGCCGTCATCATAGGTCCAGCTCTTTGCCAGTCCACGCTCGACGAAATAGGTCAGCGGCCCGGCTTGCGCCACTGTGTCGTCGACGATCATGAAGCTTTCGGGCTCCATGGAGTCTGAGAGATCGGCAACATCAAATTCGTCAAAGGTCGAGCCGGCGTAGGCGCCATGGTTGAAATCCAACATATCTTCGGTCCCCTAACATGCATCAGCAGTCTTTCTTGCTGCTGTGAATAGGGTCGATCAGCGGTGTTTCAGATGGATGTCGTGTCATGTTTCAATTGTTTCACACGCGGAACGTGTGCAGGTTATGGTGGTTGTGGCGCAAAAGACTCAATCTTTAAAAAGATCGCCGTCTCCGTCTGGATCGGTCGATTGGTGCGCCATCGAGCAGATATGTTGCGCATGGGTGAGCGAACGGGATATGATGGGACGCATGGATAGAGTGTTCTGGCGACAGATCCTCGCACCTTCGGCATACTTGCTTCTGATGGGCGCGATTGCTGTCTTTGCAAATTCCGGGCTGCATGGCGAGCATGGCCTGATTGCGTTGCGCGATGCGCATGGGCGCGAGGCTGCTCTTGAGGCAGAACTGCAGACACTCCGTGACGACACGGCGCGGCTGGAGAATCTGATCACGCGACTGGATCCGGAGCAGCTCGACCTGGATCTTCTGGACGAGCGCGCGCGCGCGGTGCTGGGCCTGGTGCGTCCCGGGGAGATCGTTCTCCCTTAGCCGAGATGACCTGTCACCCACCCGTCATCGACAGGTTGTAGCGTCGTGGGATAGCTCCTCGCTCAGTGGTGCGGACAGACAAAGAATGAGCGCCAATGTGCGCGCAGCGACGGAGGAAGCTATGCCGGAAGGCAACGCCGCCCGTAAGAACCTCCCGCCGTCGGAAGACTTGATGGGCTACTATCGCGACATGCTGCTGATCCGCCGGTTTGAGGAGAAGGCGGGACAGCTCTACGGCATGGGACTGATCGGCGGGTTCTGTCACCTCTACATTGGCCAGGAAGCGGTCGTCGTGGGACTTCAGGCCTGTGCCGAGGAAGGCGATCAGGTGATCACATCCTATCGTGATCATGGGCATATGCTGGCCTGTGGTATGGACCCGAAAGGAGTGATGGCCGAGCTGACTGGCCGAGAAGGCGGCTATTCCAAGGGCAAAGGTGGCTCGATGCACATGTTCTCGACCGAGAAGCACTTCTATGGCGGACACGGCATCGTGGGCGCACAAGTGCCGATTGGCGCGGGCCTTGCGTTCGCGAACCGATATCGCAGCAATGGCAATGTAAGCCTGACCTACTTTGGAGATGGCGCGGCCAATCAGGGTCAGGTCTACGAAACATTCAACATCGCCGCGCTCTGGCAACTGCCATGTGTGTTTGTCATCGAGAACAATCAGTATGCCATGGGCACTGCGCAAACGCGGTCAACCTCGACACCGGCGCTCTACACTCGCGGCGCTGCCTTCGGCATCCCCGGCGAGGAAGTCAACGGAATGGATGTGCTGTCGGTGCGGGAGGCTGGTGAACGTGCACTCGGGCATTGCCGCTCGGGCGCTGGTCCTTACATCCTTGAGATGAAGACGTATCGTTATCGCGGTCACTCAATGTCGGATCCGGCAAAGTACCGAACCCGCGACGAGGTCTCGAAAATGCGCGATGAGCACGACCCGATTGACGGCCTCCGGGCGCTGCTGCTCGAGCACGGCCTGGCGGACGAGGATGGCCTGAAATTGGCCGACCGCGAGATCAAGGCTCAGGTCAATGCCGCCGCACAGTTCGCACAGGACAGTCCGGAACCCGATGTATCGCAACTCTGGACCGATGTTCTGGCTCCGGTCTGAGGGAAGCAATGACAGTCCATGTGCTCATGCCCGCGCTTTCGCCGACCATGGAGGAAGGCAAGCTTGCCAAGTGGATGGTGAAGGAGGGGGATGCAGTCTCCGCCGGTGACATCATCGCTGAGATCGAGACGGATAAGGCGACGATGGAGGTCGAGGCGGTCGATGAGGGCATTGTCGGCAAACTCGTGATCACAGAGGGCACCGAGGGCGTCAAGGTGAATGAAGTGATCGCCGTGCTTCTTGAAGACGGCGAAGACAGCTCCGCAGCCGAGATCACCTCGGTTGCGTCGGCCGTCCAGCCTCCCGCGGCACCTGTGCAGGTGGAGACACCTAGAGAGACGCCATCCACGTCCGCGCCTCTGGCGACGGCACCTGTCTCGGCGCAGGCCGTCACGAACGACAGTGCGCCCGATTGGCCGGCCGATACGCCGATGAAGACTCAAACTGTGCGTGAGGCGCTGCGCGACGCCATGGCCGAGGAGATGCGCTCGGACGACGAAGTGTTCCTGATGGGCGAGGAAGTCGGCGAGTATCAGGGCGCATACAAAATCAGCCAGGGCCTGCTCGACGAATTCGGCGCGCGTCGGGTGATCGACACCCCGATCACCGAGCACGGCTTCACCGGCATCGCGGTGGGTGCGGCGTTTGCGGGGCTTCGGCCCATCGTTGAGTTCATGACCTTCAATTTCGCGATGCAGGCCATGGATCAGATCATCAATTCAGCGGCGAAGACCCTATACATGTCAGGCGGCCAAATGGGATGCCCGATCGTGTTCAGAGGGCCGAACGGAGCTGCTGCTCGCGTTGCGGCACAGCACAGTCAAGACTTTGCAGCCTGGTACGCACAGATTCCCGGCCTGAAGGTGGTCCAGCCCTACACTGCGGCGGATGCGAAGGGTCTGCTGAAATCAGCTATCCGTGATCCGAACCCCGTGGTCTTCCTTGAAAATGAGATCCTCTACGGCCGCAACTTCGACGTTCCAGACACGGACTACACCGTGCCGATAGGCCACGCACGAATAGCCCGCACCGGCAGCGATGTCACCATGGTCAGCTTCGGAATCGGCATGAGCCACACGCTGGATGCGGCTGACGCCCTAGCAGATCAAGGCATCTCAGCGGAGGTGATCGATCTCCGGTCCCTCCGTCCAATGGACACCGCGACGGTGATCGCCTCGGTACGAAAAACCAATCGCTGCGTTACTATCGAAGAAGGCTGGCCGGTGGGCGCCATCGGAAACCACATTTCTGCGGTGCTCGTGCGGGATGCCTTCGATTGGTTGGATGCGCCAGTGCTGAACATCACAGGCAAGGATGTTCCCATGCCCTATGCTGCCAATCTGGAGGAGCTTGCATTGGTGACTCCCGGCGAGATCGTCGAGGCAGCGCGTAGCGTCTGTTACAAGTGACAAGGCGGAGAAGGTAGAATGATTATCAACATGGAGCAGCGTTTCGGCTTCATCCACATTCCGAAATGCGCCGGTTCGACCGTCCGGCTTCAGCTCAGTGCTCTCGATGACGCCCAGGGTGCATTCTACGGGCACCACGACCATCCCGAGCTTGGCCGCATTCAGTATGGACACATCCCCCTGCCCGTGCTGGCTGAGCATTTTCCGGAGGAGTTCGCCAAGCTCGAGCAGATCGATGTCTTCGCGATCTGCCGGGAACCCAAGAGCCGTTTTCGCTCTGCAGTCGAACAGCACTTCAGGGAGCACGTAGGTGAGCTCGTGCAGAAGACTGGGTCCAGCGAAGTGCACGCAGAGATCGACCGCATCGTTCGTCATGTCACCGAGAACCCAGTGATGCCGGCATCAGAATTCATCCACTTCACGCGTCAGCGCGACTTTCTCGACCACGCAGGCAAGCGCATCGTCGGCAATGTCTTTCCAATCGAGCGTATGCAGGATTTCGCAGACGCGATCACAAATCGATTGGGCATTCCATTCGACGCAGGCATCAAGACGAACCAGACGCTCAAGTTCAAGAACGAGAAACTTGGCGGGTTTGCCTACAAGGTGAATGCGACCCTGAGCAAGATCATCCCGGGCCAGACCTACGTCGCAATGAAGAAGTTCATCATCCCGATGCTGACAAACAAGCCAGCGCCGGAGGCATCCGCGCCCAGCGTGTTCGACTCCACGGAGATCAGTGACTTCGTCACGATGCACTATGCGGACGACATCCGCCTCCACGCCAAACTTCTAGAGCACGTCGAGAACCGAGCCGTGGCCTGACGAAGGAACGCCATCTGTGCCGATCAACATCACAATGCCCGCACTTTCGCCCACAATGGAGGAAGGCACGCTCGCGCGTTGGGTGGTGGCGGAAGGTGATACCGTAGAGCCGGGCGACATCATCGCCGAAATCGAGACGGACAAGGCCACCATGGAGGTCGAGGCCGTTGACGAAGGCATCGTTGGGCGATTGCTGGTAGCTGAAGGGACAGAGGGCGTCAAAGTCAACGCGGTGATTGCCGTATTGCTCGAAGACGGTGAGAGTAAAGCCGATCTTGGTGACGTGTCGCCAGAGGGCACAGAGTCGGCGAGCGCATCAGCCAACGATCAACCAAGGGCCAATGGCGACGCGTCAGCACCGGCGGCCTCTCCAATGCGCGCCGCCCCGATTGCGACGCCGACGAAGCAGGATGTGACGCCTCAGCAGATGAATGGCGGACGGATCTTCGCCTCGCCGCTGGCACGCCGGATTGCCCAGATCGAGGGCATCGAGCTATCCCGCATCAAAGGTTCCGGGCCACATGGCAGGATCATCAAGGCGGATGTGGAGGCTGCTGCCAAAGCGCCGCCCGCGACCATCTCTACGGTGTCGGCTCCCGCGCCGCTGACCACAGGTCCGAGTGCTGATCAAGTGGCGGCACTCTATGCCGATCGCACGTATCGCAAGATTGCGCTGGACGGAATGCGGCGTACGATCGCTGCGCGCCTGACCGAGGCAAAGCAGTCGATCCCGCACTTTTATCTGCGCCGAGAGATCGCGCTCGACACGTTGCTGGCGACGCGTGCCAGGATCAATGACCGTCTCGCCGAGCGCGGCATCAAGGTTTCGGTCAATGACTTTGTGATCAAAGCCTGTGCGACCGCACTGCAGCAGGTGCCAGAAGCCAACGCAGCGTGGGCCGGAGACTGCCTTCTGTCGTTCGACGCCTCGGATGTGGCCGTCGCCGTCGCCATAGAAGGCGGACTTTTCACGCCCGTCATTCGGGATGCCGAGACCAAGGGGCTCGCGCAGATATCGAGCGAAATGAAAGACCTCGCCGAGCGGGCGCGGGCACGCAAGCTGGCCCCGCACGAATATCAGGGCGGCAGCTTTGCGATCTCCAATCTCGGGATGTTCGGGATCGAGAACTTCGATGCCGTGATCAACCCGCCGCAGGCCTCGATCCTTGCAGTCGGTGCGGGAATGCAGAAACCTGTCGTCAGGGACGGCGCCATCGAAGTGGCAACAATGATGTCGGTTACGCTCTCGGTGGATCACCGAGTGATCGACGGAGCGCTTGGTGCGCGCTACCTCGATGCAATCAAGGCCGGGCTGGAAGACCCGGCCGTGATGCTGCTTTGATCCTCATGTGAGCAGCGGTGGACGTGCCTCCCACCGTTCGCCCGAGCCCATTCAGTCTTCGGTTTTTACACGCTTTCCGGGACGCCGGGTGTCGTCGAGATCGAGCTTACCGTCCTCGTTCCGGTCTCTGAGAAGCACCATGTCCTTTGTGCGCTCCGAGAACTCATCGAGAGTGACCTCGCCGTTGCCGTCGTCATCATGGCTCTGGAACGCGTCAACCATCCGCTCACGCATCGCGTCGAGCCAAAGCGCCTCATACTCTTCTAGTGACAGCGTCCCGTTGCCGTCCGAATCGAATGCACCGAGACGCTGCGCCCGGAAGGCGTCGATCTCGTCCTGAGTGACCGCCCCATCGTCGTCTGCATCATAGAGGCCGATCATCTCGGACAGATGTTTTCTGGCATGCTTTCCGCCATGACCATGATGGCGCTCGGATGCCGCGGCGCCGTGATGACGCTTGCCATGATGCGATGCGTGCCGGTCACTGGCCGCCGCAGCGACCAGAGGCACCACCACAGCGACCGCCACCGCCGCGGTCATGCCTGCGAGAAGTTTTTTCATTGTCCGCTCCTTGTGTGAATGTCGGTTACACGCGGCGGCGCCAAGGCTCCGTCGCTGACCGGCAAACTTTCAGAGCGTCATGCGGGAACGGCCTCGAGCGCCGATTTTGCCGCTGCAACAGCCGCATGCGCGCCGGAGGCATCGGGTCCACCACCCTGGGCAAAATCCGGTCGCCCACCGCCACCCTTGCCACCCAGTTCACTTACTGCAGCACGCACCAAATCTACCGCAGAGACACGGCCCACCAGTTCCTCGGTCACGCCTGCCGCAACGGCCGCCTTGCCGTCGGTGTCTGCGATCAGCAGAACGACGCCAGATCCCAGGCGCGACTTGTGCTCATCAATCAAACCACGCAGATCCTTCGGACTGATCCCAGGCAGAACCTGCGCGAGGAATGGAATGCCATTGATCTCATCCGCATGCGATCCAGCATCGGTTCCACCGCCCCCGAGCGCAACCTGGCGGCGCAGTTCGGCAAGCTCAGATTCCATCTTGCGCCGCTCGTCCATCATTGCGCGGATGCGGCCGGCAACCTCCTCGGGGCGCGCCTTCAGCGCAGACGCTGCTTCCGCCAGATGACTATCCTGAGCTGAGAGATACTCGTAGGCCGCTTCACCAGTGAGCGCCTCAACACGGCGAACACCTGCGGACGACGCACTTTCCCCGGTGATCACCAGCAGTCCGATCTCGCCAGTGCGCGCCACATGCGTACCGCCACAAAGCTCCATCGAGTAGACGTCGCCCGCTGGACCCTGCGCATCATCCGGTCGGGAACCCATGGCAACGACCCGAACCTCGTCCCCATACTTTTCTCCAAAGAGCGCACGTGCGCCGATCCCCTGCGCCTCATCCGGTGTCATCAGCCGGGTTGTCACCTCTGCGTTCTGGCGGACATAGGCGTTCACTTCTCGCTCGACGGCTCTGATCTCGTCGATGTTCATGGCCTTCTGATGCTGAAAGTCGAACCGCAGCCGGTCAGGCGCCACCAGCGAGCCACGCTGTGCCACGTGATCGCCCAGGGCCCCTCTTAACGCCTCATGCAGCAGGTGGGTACCGGAATGGTTCGCCCGGATCGCCGCGCGTCGCATATGGTCCACCTTCATCGCACCCGCCGAGCCGACCTCGAGCACGCCTGTGCGCACTTTTGCGTGGTGCGCAAACACGCCCTGTCTCTTCTGGACGTCTGTGACCAGAGCAGATCCGTTGTCCGTGGTGATCTCTCCCTCATCCCCCACTTGTCCACCAGATTCGCCGTAGAACGGGGTCTGATTGAGCACCAACCAGCACTCCTCGCCAGCACCTGCCGACTGCGCGGGCTTGCCATCCTTGACGATGGCGAGGATTTGACCCTCTGCGATCTCGGTGTCGTAGCCCAGGAACTCAGTCGCACCATGGGTGTCCGCAATGTCGAACCAGATCGCTTCATCTGCAGCTTCACCCGAACCTTTCCAGGCAGCGCGTGCAATTGCCTTCTGCTCTGCCATCGCAGCATCGAAGCCTTCTGTCTCGACGGTTCGATCACGTTCGCGCAGGGCATCCTGGGTCAAGTCCAAAGGGAACCCGAAGGTGTCGTATAGCCGGAAAGCCGTCTCGCCGGGCAAAGCCGCGCCCTCAGGCAGCCCTTCAAGCTCGGCATCCAGAAGCCGCAGACCTCGGTCGAGCGTGGTCTTGAACCGCTTCTCTTCGAGTTCGAGAGTTTCCTCGATCAGTCCCTGTGCCATGCTCAGCTCAGGAAACGCCTGCCCCATCTGAGCGACCAGCGACGGGACCAACCTGTGCATCACCGGGTCCGTGGCCCCCAACAGGTGAGCGTGACGCATAGCGCGTCGCATGATCCGACGCAGCACATAACCACGCCCCTCGTTCGAGGGCAGCACACCATCAGCTATCAGGAAGGAGGTCGCCCTGAGGTGGTCTGCAATAACCCGGTGATGAATCCGACCATCCCCGTCGGGGGAACCGTCTGTCAGACCTGCCGAGGCTTCGATCAGGGTGCGCATCAAATCGGTATCATAGTTGTCGTGCTTGCCTTGCAGCAGCGCGCCGATGCGCTCGAGCCCCATACCTGTGTCCACAGAAGGCGCGGGCAAGGACTTGGACGACCCATCTGGAAACGTCTCGAATTGCATGAAGACGAGGTTCCAAATTTCAATGAAGCGGTCGCCATCTTCCTCGGCCGAGCCCGGTGGACCGCCCCATATATGGTCACCATGATCAAAGAAGATCTCAGTACACGGTCCGTTCGGACCGGTGTCGCCCATCCGCCACCAGTTATCGTCGCTGTCGATACGTATGATACGATCTTCCGGGAGGCCAGCGATCTTCCTCCAGAGATTGGCCGCCTCCTCGTCGGTCTGGTGCACCGTAACGAGCAGCTTGTCCTTGTTCAGACCAAAGTTTGTGGTCACCAGCTCCCAGGCAAGCTCGATCGCACGCTCCTTGAAGTAGTCGCCGAACGAAAAATTGCCGAGCATCTCAAAGAAGGTGTGGTGGCGCGCGGTGTAACCCACATTGTCGAGATCGTTGTGCTTGCCACCGGCACGAACACATTTCTGAGACGTCACAGCACGTGAATACGGTCGCGTCTCGAGCCCCGTGAAGACGTTCTTGAACTGAACCATGCCGGCATTCGTGAACATCAGCGTCGGGTCATTGCGCGGAACGAGCGGCGAGGACGCCACGACTTCGTGCCGATTGCTACCGAAGTAGTCTAGAAACGTCGATCGGATATCGTTGAGCGAAGTCATGGCGCGGCGCTGTCCTGAAGTTAAACCGCCCGCGATGTAGCCCCTGCCCCGGATTGAGTCCAGCGGCGCTTAAGCAGCGTCCTCACAACAGCACTGCGGGCAACAGCGCGCGGTAACTGGAAATTGGAGGATCTGCGCAGGCGGACGGATCTCCCGAACTAGGCGGCCATCGACATAGTCTGGAATTTCGAAGCGGGAGATCCCCAGGTCCCACAGCATCATGTCAGGCAAGGCCTGGAGTTCCCGAATGTCCTTGCGGCGGCGTTGCGCTGTGCGCCACCTGCTCAACAGCCCGAACAGCATTGCATTCTCCTCATTTCGATAATTCTAGCATTATCAAAATATGAATCGCAACAGGGCTTGTGCTTTGAAGTCGTCTTCCTCGCCGTTCACGTCAGGCCCAACTCGAACACCATCTCGCCACCGCAGAAACCTGCCTCGCGCCATCCTAGGTGGCGATAGAAGGCTTCTGCGCGCGTTCCAGAATCGGTTGTCAGCTGCGCTTTCACGCACCCATTTGCTGCAAGTGCATCGACGGCACGGGCAAGCAGTGCCGCTCCAATGCCCCGTCCCTCGCAGTCTGGTTCAACAAACAGTGCCCAGATCCGGCACGAGGCGGCGTCGCAGGCAGAAAACCCGGCGACGCGCCCATCCTGCTCGCCTACCCAAAGATGTCCAGCTTTGATCCGGCACACATAGTCGACCGGCGTCACTTTCGACGGATCCGCCAGACGATTTTCCCGCACCCGACCGCGTATCTCCATAAGACGCGGGATGTCGGAGAGATGTGCAGATCGGATCATGCTGTCCGATGATCATGGGGTGGAACGTGCCCACCCGCAGGAACTCACGCCTCGAGAATGTCTTCCTCGCCGCTCACACCAGGCGCATCAAAGTCGAGACCGTGCGCGCCGCGGATTTTGTCTTCGATCACCAGCGCGACGTCCGGGTTCTCCATCAGGAACCGCTTGGCGTTCTCGCGTCCCTGGCCGATCCGCTCGTCACCGAACGAAAACCACGAGCCGGATTTCTCGACCACACCAGCCTTGACGCCGAGATCAATCAGTTCTCCGGTTTTCGAGATCCCTTCGCCGTACATAATGTCGAATTCGACTTGGCGGAACGGCGGAGCAACCTTGTTCTTCACGACTTTCACGCGAGTGGTGTTGCCGACAACCTCATCGCGGTCCTTGATCGCACCAATGCGGCGGATGTCCATCCGGACTGATGAGTAGAATTTCAGTGCATTCCCGCCTGTTGTTGTCTCCGGGCTTCCAAACATCACACCGATCTTCATACGAATCTGGTTGATGAAGATCACCATGCACTTCGAGCGGCTGATCGAGCCTGTGAGCTTACGCATCGCCTGGCTCATCAGGCGGGCCTGCAAGCCAACCTGAGCGTCGCCCATATCGCCTTCCAGCTCTGCCCGAGGTGTAAGAGCCGCGACCGAGTCGACAACCACGACCGATACTGCGCCGGAACGCACAAGCGTATCGGTGATCTCAAGAGCCTGCTCGCCAGCATCCGGCTGCGAGATCAGAAGCTCATCCACATTGACACCAAGCTTTCGCGCGTACTGCGGATCGAGCGCATGTTCGGCATCTACAAACGCGCAGACACCGCCGTTCTTTTGCTCCTCGGCCACTGTGTGGAGCGCCAAGGTGGTCTTGCCCGAGCTTTCCGGCCCGTAGATTTCGATGATCCGCCCCTTGGGCAAGCCACCGATTCCGAGAGCGATGTCGAGCCCGAGTGAGCCCGTGGAGACGGCTTCGATGTCCATTGCCGCTCCCTGCTGGCCGAGCTTCATGATTGAGCCCTTGCCAAAGTTCCGCTCGATTTGTGCGAGCGCCGACTCCAGTGCTTTCTGCTTGTCCATGCTGCGCCTCTCGTCCAGCTTGAGGAGGTTATCCGTCATGCGCCCTGCTCCTTATTCCACACGAGTTGGTCCCGTGCAAACGCCTGTATGTTCGCCAAGTGTTCGCACAACAAACAGGACAAATAAAGAACAAATTGCACTTTCTGACTAGCAGATTGCGGGCGTCCGAGTTGACGAATGGTTAAATGCTTGTGGCGATCGAACAGCCGAATGGCTTGGATTTTAAGCAAATTCCAACCATCGTTTTTGTCCACCCCAAGACGCGTTCATGATCTGAGTTCTGCAGCAAGCAGCGTGCGGTGGCGGCAATAGGCGACCTATCAAGCGTCCGCCCAGGCAGCGCATTCCGTGCTCAGGTCAATCTGCCGCGGCTGGCCGGTGTTCCCGGTGTATGCTTTCCACCCGCAACCTGACAACTGATCGATGTAGCGACAGCGAAAGCGGCAATCACGCGACCAACTTCTGCCCCGGAAGGGAAATTCGCCAACATCCGAAAGGACATCGTGAGGGACAGTCGTTCGTCGTTCGAACGCTCGATGGTCTTTGACTCGAAGTGTGGCGGCAGTCCAGACCCAGCGGTCAACACGTTGTTCCTGACCGAAACATGCGCCCACCTTTCATCGGGAGGAACAACACGATGCACGATAAGCCTCGCCACTTGGGTTGAGGAGACTGACGCTCCCGGCATGGACCTTCACAATGCAACATTGCAAACGGATCGCGACGGACAATCAGGATCCTGTAACAAGTTTGGCTTGGGAACCTGGTGACGATCGCACCCATCGAGATTGTGACCGCGCACCACGGGTGTTGCAGCGTATGCGTCATCTGCTCTAGAAAAATGCACAGGGCCTGTGCTCATTAGATAACCAATTCGGATCGGGGAGAAACACGTTGCGCATTCTTACTTGTATTTCAGTTCTTGCTCTGTTGGCGGCGTGCGAAGCGCCGACGGCCTCCCAGCAGCCGGCCACGTCGCAGCAACCGACGTCCACTGAACAGGCCGCGGCGCTTTTGGAAAGTGCGGATCCAGCCCCGAACACTGGCATCGTGAGCTTCGAAGGCAGCCCGAATTCCACCGATGTTGGCCTGGTCAAGGCCGGTTCGGGCAAGGTGAGAATTCCCGTCGGCACCCAAGGCGTGCTCGGCGGTTTCCGGGCCGGCGACTGTGATGCTCCGCCACCGGACTTCAAGGCGCTTATGAAATCACGCGTGGTCGAAGGTCTTGTGGTGCCTCGAGGCGTGCAGTTGTACGATGCCGGGATCGGGTATTTCAACAGCACCGGTTGTGGCGGCCGGGTCGCGGCTCGGGCCGTCGGCGCTCGTGTCTCCGCGCCAGGCACCTACACTCTCGAGTTCTCGGCCGGACAAGTCGTCAAAACGCTCCAGGCCCCCAACAGCTGACGCAGCGAGGCAATACCGAATTCGCTGTCAGTGATAGGAGCTCCGCGAGAAGATCAATTGAACTGACTTAGCGACAGTTGGGGTCGTGCGCATCAGGTAGACCTTGCCCACGACGCGCGACCACGCAGAGAACTAGCTTTGCTCTGCCTGAACGGGTGCAACAATCGATACCGGTCCGATCCATAAGTATTGAGCGCAGCACGTTGACATTCTCAACATGGCCGAAATCAGCGCAGCAGCAACAAGCATTCGCTCAAAGCGCAACAGGGCATTCCGATGATGACATGCCATGGGCGCTATCGGATGAACTCGAACCACCCTGAGATCCGCAAGCTCAGGCTAATTCTGTAGCGTTGAGGCGAGAGGGCCGCACCCGGCCCGAGGGTGAGCGCCATCGCGCCCGTCTTTGGGGGCGGGTCGGGGGCGCGGCCCGGTCTCACGATCGGACAGTGGGCGGTACTGCTGAGGCAGTTGTTAAAAAACTTCACGATCTTGTCCCAATTGCTTGGATCGCGAATTCCAGGAGAAATATAACCGGTGCTCTCCGAGATGCTTTCGCAGATTTGCGAGAAACACCAGTACGAGTGAGCTAAGCCTTTCGCAGGAAGTAGGTTTGCGGACTTTATCCGGCATGACATCGTGCGAGAAGCGAAGAAGTCGTTAGTGCTTTGGCCTTTCGAACTCACCGTCAAGGCAAGTGCCGGCGCAGGAAACTGGGCTGCCGTTCCGTGGTTGGCTTTTTTGATCCACTTATAACAGAGTCAGCCACAAGAGGATTTTACATTGTATTTCTTGTTAAAAATCGCGATGAAATATTTATACTACCCATGAATCAAGGCACCACATCAGCTTACGGTGAGTTTGACGGAAGAAGAGGAGAAGAGATCCTAAACTGAAGACCTATCGATATGGCAGGTCGTTTTAGAGAATACTCCACCTTATTCGACACGAATTCTATCCCTTTAGGATCAGAGGAAGACCTTCCTCTTGGATATCAAGCAGGTCACTCATTTGGAAGATCTTATAGAGCTTTCGCAGTTAGCGAGGAAGCGCTGATTGCGGACTTGCGAAAGATGTTGGAGGCTTACACGGCGCTCGTGGACCGTGGGGGAACGACCCCCGGTGACGCGATGCACGAGGAGGCGGGCACGACAGACATCGAGGAGACTCGGCGGTACATTCTTTCTCAGAGAATCGAAAGATCGCCGCATGTTCGGCGTGAAGTTCTAGCGGCACGAGAAGCCATTTGTGAGTGTTGTGGATTAGATCCGAAACGCGACTACAGTTACGATGGACCACCCGAAAAGACCCCGCTCGACGTGCATCACGCAACTCCGTTGATGCATCTGAGAGAAGGCGAGACTCGGAGGTACCAAATTCCAGACGACTTTTTGGTGCTGTGCCCGACATGCCATCGCATGATACACAAACAATCAAATGCGTCTGACGTAGAATTCTTGCAAAGGCGCATCCGATTTACGTTGCTGCGAGAAGAGGGATTCTAAATGCGGGGCGGCCCGCAGGGCAGGCGAATTGCCCGCCCCGCGAGGTCAAGTCACACGCCCATTTCGGTCACGAACTTGGTGCGCAGGTAAGCGTCGAGGCCCTCGATGCCGCCTTCCGAGCCATATCCCGACTCGTTGACGCCGCCGAAGGGGGTTTCGGGCATCGAGACCATCGGGTGGTTGACGCCAACGAGACCAGCGTTGATTGCGCTTTCCATCGCCTTGGCCTTCGCCCCATCCTGGGTGAACACGTAGGATGCCAGCCCGAATGCGAGCTTGTTGGCCTTGTCAATTACCTCGTCTGTGGTCTTGAAGGGACTGACGGGCGCCACGGGGCCGAAGGGCTCCTCGCTCATGATGCGCGCCTCTTCCGGTACATCCTTGAGCACGGTGGGTTTCCAGAAATAGCCCTGGTTGCCCATGCGCTCGCCACCGGTGGCGATGCTTGCGCCGTGATCGCGCGCATCCGAGACCCAGCCTTCCATCACGGGCAGCCGGCGCTCCGCGACGAGCGGGCCCATCTGCACGCCGTCCTCGAGGCCATTGCCGACTTTGACGCTTTCGGCGACCTCGGTGAAGCCTTCGACGAACTTGTTGTAGACGTTCTCCTGTACATAGAAGCGGGTCGGCGAGATGCAGACCTGGCCTGCGTTCCGGAACTTGTTCGAGCCGATGACCTTGATCGCTCGGTCCACGTCAGCATCATCGAAGACGATGACCGGCGAGTGCCCACCGAGCTCCATCGTGCAGCGGATCAGATTGTCCGCGGCAAGCTTCTGAAGGTGCTTACCCACGGGCACCGAGCCGGTGAAGGAAAGCTTGCGCACCCGGGTATCGGCGAGAATATGGCGCGAGACGGTGTCGGGCACACCGAACACCATGTTCAAGACGCCATCAGGCAGGCCCGCCTCCTGGAACGCTCGTGCGATGGCGACGGCAGTGGCAGGTGTTTCCTCTGAGGGCTTGATGATCAGCGAGCAGCCCGCGCCGAGCGCACCACCAACCTTTCGAACGACATTCACGCAAGGAAAATTCCAGGCGACAAAGGCGCTTGCGATACCCACGGGTTCTTTCATCACCATCTGACGGGCACCGGGGACACGCGGCGGGATCACCCGGCCGTATGCACGTTTGCCCTCCTCGCCATACCAGCGCAGGATGTCGATACCGACCTGCATCTCGATCTTTGCCTCGGCAAAGGGTTTGCCCATCTCCATGGTGAGATTGCGCGAGATGCGATCGATATCTGCGGTGAGGATATCGCAGGCTTTGTTGATAATCGCCTGACGAGCAAGCGCTGTGTGGTCCTTCCACACCTTGAAGCCGGCGTCCGCGGCATCAAGCGCCTCGTCAAGGTCAGCAGCGGAAGCATGCGGCACCTGGGCGATCACCTCTTCGGTCGCCGGGTTCAGCACGTCTTCGGCGCCGCCTTCGCTGCCCTGTCGGAACTGGCCGTTGATCAGAAGGTCAAGCTTCTCGTAGCTCATGGCGTCTCTCCCGGTCGGATGATTTATGGATGTTGTCCATGTATCTACGCGCTCGGGCTTCCGGTCACAAGCTTGCGCGCCAGCAGATGGACGATATAGAGGGCGCGGCTCTTGCGGGAGGGAAGATGGAGACCGTCGAGACAGTTGTGGTGGGCGCGGGTGTGGTCGGACTGGCGATCGCACGCGCACTGGCGCTGACGGGCCGCGAGGTTGTGATCCTCGAGCGTGAGGACGCGTTCGGCACAATCACCAGTGCGCGCAACTCCGAGGTCATTCACGCAGGCATCTACTACGCAAAGAACAGCTTGAAAGCCCGCTTTTGTGTTGCGGGGCGGCGCATGCTCTACCGCTACTGTGCCGAGCGAGGCATCGGCCACAAGCAGACCGGCAAGCTGATCGTTGCCTGTTCCGAGCAGGAGGCCGTGGCGCTTTCAGGCATCGCTCTCAGAGCTCGGAACAACGGAGTTGAGGACATCAGCGAGATCGGCGCAGACGAAGCGCGTGATCTGGAACCTGCTCTCGCCTGTCACGGTGCCCTGCACTCGCCTTCCACGGGGATCGTGGACAGCCACAGCTACATGCTTTCATTGCTTGGCGAGGCAGAAGGCCAGGGCGCAATGCTTGCTCTGAACACACCTGTAGAGGCCATCGCAACAAGAGACGCTGGCTTTCTGTTGAGGTGCGGCGGTGACGATCCGATCGACCTGTGCGCCCGCGAGTTCGTCAACGCCGCTGGCCTTGCAGCGCCCGGGCTGGCGAAGCAGATGCAGGGGCTTCCACCTGCAGCGCAGCCACAACAATGGACTGCAAAGGGCAACTACTTCACGCTTTCGGTGCGGGCACCATTCGAGCGATTGATCTATCCGGCGCCGGTTGAAGGCGGGCTCGGCATCCATCTGACGCTGGATTTGGCCGGTCGCGGGCGGTTTGGCCCTGACGTCGAGTGGATCGAGATCGAGGACTATGCCGTAGACCCAAACCGCGGCGACAGCTTCTACGGTGCCATCCGCCGCTATTGGCCTGAATTGCCAGACGGATCCCTGGCACCAGACTACTCCGGCATTCGACCCAAGCTGTCGAAAGGGGGCAAGCATGCTGCGGATTTCCGTATCGATGGACGCTCGGTCCATGGTCTTGAGGGATATGTAGGTCTCTATGGCATCGAGAGCCCTGGGCTCACAGCCTCGCTTGCCATTGCTGAGCATGTGCGAGACATGCTTGACGCTGACCGCGTCTAAGTGCGTGCGAAGGCTGGGACTGTTCATAGCTCGAAGCGTTCTGCGCGATTGACAGCGCCCGCCAACCCCACCACCGTCTGCCCGATGCCGCGAGCAAACAACGAGCCACAAGATGACCGCCGAACCCGACATCCGCTTCACACCTTTCACGACACATTGGGGCACGTATCATGCCGAGACGCGTGACGGCCGTGTGGTTGGGGTGCGCGACTACGCTGAAGACCCCGATCCTGCCATAATCGGCCCGGGTATCGTAGACATGGTGGACCACCCGACCCGCATCGCACGGCCCTCGATCAGGCGCGACTACCTCAAGAATGGACCAAGCGGCGACAGGACGGGCCGCGGACGTGAGCCATTTGTCGAGGTGCCTTGGGACGAAGCGCTCGAAATCGCCGCAGCAGAGATCGACCGGGTGCGAACGGACCATGGCAATGCATCGATTTTCGGGGGCTCATACGGCTGGGCGAGCGCGGGACGCTTCCACCACGCGCAGAGCCAGGTCCACCGGTTCCTCAACATGACCGGGGGGTACACTGCTTCGATCGCGAACTACTCGTACGCCGCAGCCTATGCGATCACCCCGCACGTGGTCGGCCCAATGCGCTCCGTTCTGCTGGATGGCGCGACGTCCTGGCCGGTCATCGCCAAGCATACCAAGCTGATCGTCGCTTTTGGCGGGCTTGCGCAGAAGAATGCCCAGGTCACCTCAGGCGGTGTCGGCCGGCACACGATGCGCGAGGCATTGACATCAGCAAAAGCCGCAGGGTGCACGTTTGTGTCCGTCAGCCCGCTGAAGTCCGACATGCTACCGGAACTCGAGGCAGAGTGGCTTGCCGTGCGACCTAACTCGGACACGGCGCTGATGTTGGGGCTCGCGCATACCCTGCTGGCCGAAGACCTGCACAACAAGGAATTTCTCTCGCGATGCTGTGTCGGCTGGGATAGGTTCCGGCCCTATCTGGCGGGTGACTCCGACGGCCAGCCCAAGGATGCGGACTGGGCAGCGCAGATCACGGGCATTGACGCAGAAGCAATCCGCACGCTGGCACGCCGCATGGCGGCGAAGCGCACGATGATCACGGTCGCCTGGGCGATCCAGCGCGCCGATCATGGCGAACAACCGGTCTGGATGGCAATCGTTCTGGCCGCGATGCTCGGTCAAATCGGGTTGCCGGGTGGCGGCTTCGGAATCGGCTACTCGTCGGAAAACGGCATTGGCAACCCCGTTCGGCCATTCCAGTTTCCGGCGGTCCCACAGGGCGACAATCCGATCAAGACAGCGATCCCCGTCGCAAGAATATCTGACCTGCTGATGACTCCAGGCGGACAATACGACTTCGACGGGAAACGTCGGAGCTATCCGGACATTCGCCTTGTGTACTGGACGGGTGGCAATCCGTTTCATCACCATCAGGATCTGAACCGGTTTGTGAAAGCTCTGCACCGACCCGAGACGATCATCGTGAACGAGGTCTGGTGGACTCCGATGGCGCGCCACGCCGACATCGTGTTCCCGGTCACCACGATCCTCGAACGAGAAGATCTGGGCATGACGCACTGGGAACCGTTGATCGTGGCAATGCGCCAGGCTGTTGAGCCACGTGGAGAGGCGCGGTCCGATTTCGAGATTTTCGCCGGTCTTGCCGGGCGTCTTGGATTCGAAGAGCGCTTCACCGAGGGACGCACGCCGGAGGACTGGCTCCAACATCTCTGGGATCAGACCCGCCAGCGCGCCGGTGAAGCGGGCTTTGCCCTGCCATCCCTAGATGATCTGCGCAAACAGGAGACGATCTCCCTGCCGCCCAATCCGCGTGAGCCGGTTCTTTTCGAGGCGTTTCGTGCTGATCCGGATGCGGCGCCTCTCACAACGCCATCTGGTAAGATCGAGATTTTCTCAGAACAGGTCGAGGGCTTCGCGTATGATGACTGTCCGGGCCACCCGGTTTGGATTGCGCCCAAGGAGTGGCTCGGCAGTGCAACACGCTATCCGTTGCACCTCATATCGAACCAGCCCCGCACGAGGCTTCACAGCCAGTTCGATCCTGGCCGCGTGAGCCAGGCCTCCAAGGTGGCCGGTCGCGAACCGATCAGGCTTCACCCAGACGATGCCGCTGCCCGCGGCGTGGGGTCAGGCGATGTGGTCCGGGTCTACAACGAGCGCGGCGCTTGCCTGGCAGGCGTTGTTGTCTCCGATGAGGTGCGGAAAGGTGTAGTGCAGCTTTCGACCGGGGCTTGGTATGACCCCGCCGAGCCCGGCGCTGACCGCACGATCTGCAAGCACGGTAACCCCAATGTGCTCACCCGCGACTCTGGCACCTCACGATTGGGCCAAGGACCGTCGGCGCATTCTGCGCTGGTTGAAATCGAGCGCATGGAGAACCCGCCCCCTGTCACGGCGCATCAGCCCCCTGAAATCATTGATCGCGACGGCTCCTGAACGCCAACGCCATCTTGGGTGCCGAGGCGCCGCGTCTTCCGGAACGAGGTCGGGATCGTTGCGTCCGCGGCGCTCTGAGAACGTGGTGCAGGTGGCAAGCTTGTTCTGCGATCGGGTTTGATGACCGGTGATCCTCTCAGGGCCTCAAGATGACACGGCCCGATTTGCCGTCTGACGCGATCACCTGTGCAGAGTAGGTGCTCGTCGGGCCAGACAGGACGAGCGAGTACTGCCGCCCCGGCTCCAGCGTCGCAGCACCTGACGGCCAGTTTACTGACGACCCAGCGACGGCAAACCGGGTGAGCTCCTGCTCCTGCATCAATACGGCAAGCTCAGTAAATGCCCCCCGGCTGTTGCCGGCCACAACGATTTCCGGACGAAGCGGCACTTCGGTCAAGGGGATCATCGCGCGGAACACGACGCTTGCATTCTTGGTGTCAGTGACCGCGAGATCAACTTCGGCCGGGCACTCGACCGGGGCTTGGTCCAGCACCAGCGAGCCATCTATGCTCATGCTGTTTTCGCCAACGGAAAGACGCCCGCCGCTGATCGTGATTTCCTGACAGCTGGCATAGTGCGCGACAGTCAGAAGGGTGTCGCCCTCGAGCTGATAATCGCCACCGGCCTCCAGCTCATCGAAAAGCTCCACATGCGGCTTGATGGTCCCATCGAGGTCGATCACGAGCGCCTCTCCCGCATTCACGACGCCAGGCAGCATCAGGGTCGCAGACAGAACCACGGCAGGCAGGCAACGAGCGGCATTCATAATCGGCATCCTTCCATAACATCGCACGGTCCTGTCCACCGGGACACATCCGTACCATCTCAACGCCAAGACACTGCCAAATCGGCCGATGGGCGTTACTCGACCTTCGTCTCCAACTCGATGCGCGCAATAGGGAACGGCGCGTCGAGATTGCCGATCACAAGCTGCGGCTTCTGGTTGTGCTGCTGTTCCGCAGCAAGCAGGCTCACCCGGCTCCGGATGTAAGTGCCAAGACTGAGCGCATCTGCGACCCCGTCCGGTGACTGTAGCCTGCCCTCCAGCGCTTCTCGAATTGCATACATGAAAACTCCGTTGCGCCCATCATGCCCGTCCAACGCTTCCTCGTATGACGTGGATGCTGTCAGGACCATAAACCCAGTTTCGTTGTTGATGTTCCCTGCAGCGGCGGACGGAAACGCGCCCGAATAGCATGTATCAAGCATAAGCATAAGATTCTGAACCTGAATCTGGCCCAGACCTTCGACGAGCATAGATTGGTCAACCGAGTGCGCACCGAGCTCGTCCAAGCTGGTGAGTGTCGGCGTGATGAAGTGATAGTCACCCAGTTCGGGGTCCTTGAAGCCATGACCTGCGAAATAGACGATGACCGAATCTTCCGGGCGAGTGCGCTCGGCAAGTTCAGCAATCGCCTTGGCGACACCTTCGCGTGATGCCTCTGCATCAAGCAATTCCGTAATGACGATCTCACGATACTCATCAGGCTTGCGTGTTTCGATCAGAGTGCGCAGGGTTTCAGCATCCGCCCGCGCATAGTTCAAGGCGCCGAACATGCCAGTGTAAGCATCCGCACCGATCACGAGGAGATGGAGATCTGGCAGGCTGACCTGCCGCGGTGCCGGGCGCCGCAGCGCAAGCACCGCCGATTTGCCATAGATTCCCCTATTGTCGTAGGCGCGCAATTCAAGCTGATTGATACCTTCGAGAAGAAAAATCTCGCGCGTTCCCTCGAAGATGGGCGCCTCGGGCTTGGCCTCGGCATCCTCCGTCTCAACGAGCGGAATCATCGCCAATCCACGGGTCTGTCCCGTCGTGCGCCCATTTCGGAAAACGTCTATTTTATCAATGTCGAACGCCGCATCAGTGATGCGGTACTTCAGGAGCACGCGCTCGACGCCATCTGGAAGCAGACGAACCCCATCCTGAAAATTCTCCAGAGTGTCTTCCTTGGACTCGATCTGGCCAAGCCCGCGCATGGCCAATGTGCCGGAAAAGCAATTCTCTGCGCCTGCGTCATCCTCGATGCAGAACTCCGTGAGCTCGATCGTGGGCGCAGGTGCCTCGGCGACCGCTGTCTCGGCACTCGGCGCGTCCTGCGTTTCGGCAGACGCGGAGACGATGCCTGAAAGCTGGTCGCGCACCGCCTCTGGCGCATAGAAATTTTTGTAGAGTTGTGCGAAATCAACCCAGTTGGCGAGTTCTTTGGCAGATCGGTTTATGTGATAGCCTGCAAGCTGCTGACCGCCATTGTCCGAATGATTGAACCGCCCATCGGGAAGCCAGGCGAGCCACCGAAGCTTCTCGCGTGCCACGAAAAGTGCGCCATGTTCGACGATCTGACCACCTTCGAGGCCGTACCAGCGCATCGTGCCATCGCCGAGCGTTGCGATGAACCGTCCATCGGGAAAGGCCGCCACGCCAAAGGCCGCCGATGTGAGTTCGCGTTTGGCGATCCGCTTGCCGTCTGCTCCGAACAGATACAGTGATCGATCGGCACCGAGGAGAAAGCTGCCGTCAGAACGGGTTGCGACACTCAGAGATCGCTCGCGGAGTGACAGTCTCAATCGCTTTCCATTCAGGCTGGGCGATTCTGAAATGCGCCAGTTCTCGAGCCCGTCCGGCGCTTCAGGGACGATGAGTTGCGCCCTCATCCGGCGCGTGTCGGCGGTCGAAAGCGGAAACAACTTCTGATCGGCGATGTCAAACGCGAGGTTGCCGATTTCTCCAGCACCATCGTATCGGAACGCCACCTGTCCGCCATCGGACGTGATCCCGAGCAGTCCGTCGTACACCAGCCGGTAATCAGGCCCGGGCCTCTTGTGCTGATGACGCAACCGGAAGTCGCTGCCAATCAGACCCCAGCCAGGTTCGCCTGACGCGTAGATAACATCGCCCGATGGTGTTGTCTCAAGACGCGTGATCGTGTCTGTCGTGACGGGCAGATCCTGATAACTCCCCGGACTTGCCACATTCTGCCAGCGACGCACGATGATGCGGCCTTGCGCATCCGACAAAGCGCCTCCAGCCCAGAGCTCCTGGCGATTGCCGCTTTCAACCCAGGTCAACGCGTTCAGATGCGGCTCGCCTCCATGCACACGTCCTGCAAGCTCGCCCGCAATGCTGAGTGAATTGAAGTCCAACAAGTCGATCTGGCGTTTGTCATAGTAGCCCACCGCGATAAAGCGCCCATCGGGGGACACCCGGGCGACCGCCGGTTCCTTACCGCCCAAACCGACCGACCGCATTCCGAATTCGGGATCATACACCCGGAGCACGCCACCGCTTTCCGTCACGACCAGACTGCCATCTGGCGCAAAATCGATCCATGTCGGAGACCCGTCGAAGTCGATATCCTGGTGCACAATCCGACCACGGCTGTCTCGCACCTGGACCGCACCGCCTTCAGCTGCGGAGAGCGCCAATCCAATCAGCGGGGAACTTGCGCCTGTGAAATACGTCACCCGCCTCAGCACGCCGCCGAGGGGCAAGCGACCGGCAATCTTCCGCGTGGCCGGCTTTAGGACATAGAGATAGTTCTTGTTCGCCCATTCGAGACCCGAGACGCCACCGGCAAGCAGCGATCGGCCGGATGGAGCAAAGGCAAGGCTGTAGAGCACCCCCTCGACCCCTTCGCCAACCGGGATCCTCAGCGTGTCAATGAGCGCGCCGGACGACGATTCCCAAAGCCGGATGGTCTTGTCGTCACCTGTCGTGGCGACAACTGCACCATCGGGACTGATCGCCACATCATGGATCGTTGCCTGATGCTGGACAGTGTCGATGCGCAGAATGGGGGTCGTTGACGGCTCTTGGGCTGCTGACGGAGCTGAGAGTGCCATCACGACCGCCAGTGCACCGAAGAGCCCTGCAAGGCAGTTTCTCATAGTGTGCTCCGAGTTGGCGTGCCGATCGCCCTGCACCAGCTATCACGCAAGATCGACGCCGAGATCATCCGACTCCTGTTCGGCTTCCCTGATCTCGTCGATACACTCATCACGCTTTCGGACATTGGTCAGGCACTCGTTCTGCAGCTTCTTGACGTCGCTCTTTTTCTTGACCGTCAAGGAGCCCTGAGCCGTCGAGTTCGTGGCCTTCTTCGGAGGCGCCCGCTTTACCGAGTAGGACTTCTTGCCGGGCTTGTAGGAACGCACTTCGAGCTCGCCTGTGCCGTTATCAGCCGCGATCTCATTGTAGACGGCCGCATAGCTCTCGGTGTTCTGGGCGACCTGATCGGCGAGCTCGCGAAACTTCGCAACGTCCTCGTCGTAGCGCAGTTTGATCGCAGCCATCTCCTGCTTCGCACCTTCGAGATCGACGGCTTTGGCGTTGTACCGGCCTTGAACGGCTTGTGCCTCGCTTCTCCGGCAAGTCTTCAGATCGCGGAACGAGACGAGGAGCTTGTCAATTTTCGCATTTTCAGCTGCTACGTCTCCGGACGCGCGTCCAAGGATCGAGTCTGCTTCCAGTCCGTCTTGTTGCAGCTTCAGCAGATATCCGCTCGCCAAACCCACGGCGCCGCCGATTGCCGCACCGGCCAGAACATTGTCGCCCCGGATAGCGGCGATAATGCCGCCCGTCACAGCACCGGCAACAGCCCCCCCCACAACGCGCTTGTCAAAGAAGCTGCCATGCTCCGCCAATTGCTGTCGCTGGGCGAAGCAAACATCCGCACGATTGCTGAGATATCCGTCCGAGAAGTACTCACCCGAAGTGAGCGTGTTGAACCCGCCAGAGATGCTTTCGCCAACTTGGTTGGTGTTGCATCCTGACAATGTAAGCAAGGCCACGACTGGAACTAGTCGGGAAACAAATCTCAACTGCATCAATGACTCCGGTCCTCAGATCCCTCAAATATGGTGCACCGAATCGCCCTGCTTCACCAGAAAGTTTTGAAAGACCACGGAAATGCAGACTGAGCTGCGGCTGCTCTGCAACCATCAACGTTGGGTAAAAATCGGCAACAAGCCAACGCGCGTGACGGCAGGGTCAGACGCGAATTCCTCAAGCAGCGCAAGGAATTCTTCGGGCGCTGGTTTGCCGTTCAGCCGGTCGAGCCTGCTGTGCAGCAGCGACAAGCGTTCCCGGCTTGCGATCGCGATAACGTGATCGGCACCGACAGGTTCGGTCACGGGCGCAGGCCCGAGCCGTACGTTCTTCTGCCGGTCCGGAATTCGATCCAGATTGCGCGCTGTGTGGCCCGGTGAAGGATAGACAAACTGCACTTCGCCGGTGCTCGCAAGATTGACAATCGTGAGATAGTCAAATCCCTGATCGGGCCTCGTCACCGTGATATAGATGTCTTCTCCGAGACTGTGCAATCCGTCATCTGGCTCCAGCCGGAAGCTCAGTGGTCGTCGGGGGGCCCAGGCAATCAAAGGCTGCACAGCACGCCATTTGAGAATGGCTGCATCGACCTCACTGGGACCCGGGACCTCGGCAACAACATCCGCTGTGACCAGATCGACGAGTTGCCCACTAGGACGGTCCCAGAGCATACGTGCCTCGTCTTCGCTCGCCGCGAGCGGCACGCCACCGGCTGTGAGGATTGCACGTGTGCTCTCCGCCTCACCACGGATGAACAGCAGTGGTGCCTCCGCAAGTGCCAGCGTCTGCTCGGGCCCGGCAGCGGCAGGCGCAGGAGTTTCCGCCTCAGCGGTTGAACCGAACAGGGCACGCAACTCAGGACGATCGCCCGCTTCTTCTTCGATGCGCAGTGTGCGGGCAAATTCAACCCCCGGTGTCTGACGCGCCTCCGAGAACGCCCGCACCTGCTCGATCACAAAGGACTGAAACTCTTTGAGCGTGGTGACCCCGTCGCCACCAGCAGCCATTCCATTGAAAGCACGGGCAACAGAGTAGCTGAGCGCACCGCGGTGCTGTCCTTCGATAAAGACTTCGGGTGTTTCCTGAAAATCGCGAGCCGCCGCTGCGAACACGACGTTCGGAAAATCATCCATCTCAAGCGCCCGGGTCGACGGATCGGGCGCCGGGGCCGGGGCGCCTGGCTCCATTGGCGGTGTTGCTTGAAACCGGCTTCGTCCAATGCGCCCGCGCGGATCAGCCGAGCGTGTCATCGTCCCGGAATGACAGGAGTCAGCCACCATCAGGACGGTCACCTCATGGGGCACAGTGCGCAACATAGCGGCGATGTCATTGTCTCGGATGATTTCCTTCCAACCATCACCTTTCGGGTGAAATCCATGAAGAATATACATCTCGTCCCGACCATCACGTTCGTCACCCGCCAGCGCCTCTCTCTGCTGGATGCCGTGTCCGGCATAGGTAAACACGATCGTGTCGCCCGGCTGGGACTTCGCAACAATATCGGCAAATGCGGATTCGATGCGTGCTCGCGTCGCATCTGAGTCCAGAAGGGCGGTGACCTGAGCGCCCTGTTCGCGCAAGCTCTGGGCAATGTCATTTGCGTCGTTCACCGCCCCGGCAAGGTCGGAGACGAAAGCATAGTCGTCAATGCCGATCACAAGCCCAAAGGTTTCGCCAGAAGCAGGTCCCACAAAAAGGGCACTTGCAAGGATCGCCGCACACCACCTGCCGACCATGCTGTCAGCCTCGCTCATCACCACTGGACTGCCAAGGGCACGCGCCCGCAGTTCGGTAAGGCGCAATTTTCCCAGCGCAGTCGAGAAAAATCAATCGGCCGTGCGATCTTGTGTGCGCCGGTGCTGCATACCGGTCACGCGCAGGTTTCGGTCAGCGATGCGAGAAGCCCTGCCATCAAGCGCCCTCGCTCGGCGAGACTGTCGACATAGATGTGCTCGTCGAGAGTGTGGAGACCCGCACCACGGGCACCAAGCGAGTCGAGCGTCGGGATACCCAGCGCACCGGTGAAATTGCCGTCAGATCCACCACCGGAACTGGCGGCGGTGAGATCGAGCCCCAGCCCGCGACCGATGTCGCGCGCCCGGTCAAACAGCGCGACCGAGCCTGCCTGCTCCGGCTCCCAGACCGGACGAGTCACGCCGCGTGTAACCTTGAACTCCACGTCACCCCGATTGGCGAGCGCCATCATCTGTTCGACGCCTGCGTCGAGATCCGCTTGCCGCTTCGCCATGCTCAGAGCTTCGGCGCGGCAGCTCGACGAGACACAGTTCACCCATAGGCCAGCGGAGATGACACCAACGGAGAAGGTGCAGTCTGGGGTCGTCATCGCCTCGATTTCCAGCACCCTGCGCGACATCTCGGCAATTGCGGAGCGACCTTCGGACAATGCAGCACCGGCGTGGCTTGGCCGACCGCGCGCCTCGAGATTGAAGCGCGCAATCGCATACCGGCCGGTGGTCAGCCCCCCGTCGCCACGCGCAGGCTCTGGCACCAGCACGATCCTGTTCTGACGTGCCGTGGTTTCAACGAGTTCACGCATCGCCGGAGTGCCGATCTCCTCATCGGGCGTAAACAGAACCGTCACCGGCAGAGGCGTTTCGACACCCGCCCGCTCAAGTTGGCGCAACGCCTCCAGCGCCAGATAGTTTCCGGACTTCATGTCTTGGATGCCCGGGCCCCAACAGCGGTCGCCCTCACGTCTGAACGGCAGAAAGCCAAGTGTCCCAATCGGATGTACCGTGTCCATGTGACCGGCGATCAGAATGCCGGGCGTGCCCGCACGTGGATGCGGCAAGCGCGCCCGTACAGCACCGCCCAGGCCCAGGCGCCCCGGAATGCGCTCGATGCTCGCGCCCAGTGCTGCCAGGTCGTAGGTTGCGAGATCGATCATCCGGTCTACCGCAGCTGCATCGAATGTCGGGCTCTCGCATTCGATCCAGGGACGAAGTCCGGTGAGCATCTCGTCCGAGTCGAACGGGAGGTCGGACGGATTCATCTACGATCCCCTTTCAGAGCACGGATGGCGAAAGTGTGCGTCGGGGCCCTTCGGCGTGAGGTTGGCCGGACCGGCTCGGCCCTCAGCAATGGCATCCCTGTTCTCACGCAGCGCACCGCCGTTCAACCAGGCGTGCGTAAATGCTCGCTCCGACCGGCAGAATCGAGTCGTCCAGTACAAATTCGGGGCTGTGCAGCGGCGCCGTGCCCGAGTGTCCGAGGGTGCAGTAGGCACCGGGCACCACGCGAAGCATATCCGCAAAATCCTCGGATCCGGTTCGGGCCTTCGAAGTCAGCTGTGCCTTGTCGGCGCCCACCACTTCTGCCGCAATCGACAGCATCTCTCGCGAGAGTTTTTCATCATTGATCAGGACATCAAAAATCGGACGAATATCGACGTCGATTTCCACCCCGTGCGCGGTCGCCACACCGGCGGCAATGACACGCATACGCTCTCTTGCCATTTCAGCGAGATCGGTCTCGAAAAAGCGCATCGTCCCAGAGACCACCGCCTCAGCCGGAATAACGTTGTAAGCGCTGCCCGCATGGACCTGTGTGACCGAAATCACCAATGCCTCCGTCGGATCGGCATTGCGGCTGACAACCGACTGGAGCGTTTGAACGAGGGCTGTCGTCGCAACAATGGCATCCCGTGACTGATGGGGCATCGCTGCATGGCTGCCACCTCCCCGGATGCGAAAGTCGAAGAAGTCTGCTCCTGCCATCGCCACCCCAGGCTTGACGCCCACGCGGTCCGGCAACCCGTTCGGATTGTTGTGCATGCCGTAGACCTCGTCGCACGGAAAGCGCTCGAAGAGCTTTTCGGCCAGCATCGCTCGCGCCCCGCCCAGCCCCTCCTCTGCGGGCTGGAAAATGAACACGGCCGTACCGTCGAAATTCCTGGTTTCGGCGAGATAGCGTGCCGCACCCAGAAGCATGGTCGTATGGCAATCATGACCGCAGGCATGCATCACGCCGGGATTTTGAGAGCGATAGGGGAGATTGGTCTGCTCCTCGATCGGCAAAGCGTCCATGTCCGCTCTGAGGCCGATCGTCCGGCCGGGCCCACGCCCCTTCAGGATTCCGACCACCCCGGTCGTGCCAATGCCTGTGTGGGTCTCGATGCCCCAGGCCCGCAGCTTTTCGGCAACGATGCCCGAGGTACGCACCTCCTCGAAGCCGATCTCGGGATGGGCATGAAAGTCGTGGCGGATGGTGGTCAGCTCGTCTGCCAAATCAGCGATGCTGTCAATCACGGGCATGGGTTTCTCCTGGCGATCTTTGCGGTGTGTGGTCTCACAAATCACCGGATGCGAGGTAGGGCGATCCATCCGGCACGCAACTGCGCGGCACCACAACCTCGACTTCTCCCAGCAACAGATAAGACAACGTCTTGCCGTGCCGGTCCAGTCCGAGAGAGGCGTTCACGCCACCCTGTAGCGCATTTTCGATGACAAAATTCAGCGCGGTGAGCTTCGGCAACTCATAGCGCTGGCACGCAGTCGCACCGAGATGGCTGAATGTCGCGAGCACGCGCTCAGCGGTGACTTGCTCGAGAAGGTACGGCCAGGCCGCCGGCAGGTACGCAATTGCAGAAATGTTGGAGACGTCACCCTTGTCGCCGGCGCGTCCATGAGCGATCGCGTGGAGCGGCAGCCGCAGATCGTTTGTCACCTGAACATCTCGATGCGCACTTGCTCCTCGACTGGAGCACGGGGGATCAGCACCGACGCTGTGGCCAACTGCGGTGTCACCGAGCAGCGATAGCCGCCGCCAGCCGCAGGCCCGGAGCAGTACAGCATCATGAGTTCATCCACCACGCGCTGTGCTGCCATTTTGTCGATGGACTGTGCGGCGACCCTTACGGTGTACTCACCATCGGTTGGCAAGCGCCGTGCCTCACGGCGTTCACGCGCTCCGCCGTCGTGAACAGAACCCGTTCCCACGATATCCACCCGGAGAGGTTCGTTCATCCCGTGACAGGCCAGACGCTCGCGAACGATGTCGCCCGCGAGCTCCGCGCGTGCAAGCGCATTGGGGCCAGCATAGGTCATGAACGCCTCGCCCAGCCAGCCATCATCGACGCAGACCGTGGCCTTGAGGCGATCTGGTCGCCCGCGGCCGCGTGCGCCGGTAACGCAAACATGATCCGGGGCGATCTCTGCAGCCTCGACATCGCTGCAATCGAGAACAACGTCGGGCACGAGATAGGCACTCGGGTCGTGCATTTCGTAGAGAAGTTGCTCGGTGACGGTTGCTCGGGTCACGCACCCGCCGGTCCCTGCGGGCTTTGTGATCACAACCCCGCCGTCAGCCTTGACCTCGGCGATCGGAAATCCAGCCTGAGCGAGGTTCGGTACGTCCTTGAAGCCAGGATCGGCAAAGTAGCAGCCCGTGACCTGACCTCCGCATTCCAGCAGGTGACCTGCCAGGGTCCCGGCCGCCAAGCAGTCCCAATCATCCTCAGCCCAACCGAATTCATGGATCAGAGGGCCGAGCGCCAGGGCAGAATCCGTGGTGCGCCCAACGAGGACGACATCCGCGCCAGTCGCAACCGCTGCCGCCACCGGACGCGCACCAAGATAGACATTCGCAGAAACGAGAGGGCGTCCTGCAAATGTCGGCCCCTCCATGGTTGGCAACGCGGAGATATCCTCGGCGGACATGACTTCGGTCAGATCGTCCCCGAGGACAACCGCGACCTTCAGATCATCGATCCCCTCTTCAGATGCAATCTCGTGCACCCGCTTTGCTGCACCGCGCGGGTTCGCGGCTCCGGCATTCGAGACAATGGTCACGCCCAAGCGTTTCGCCTCCGCGATGCACGGCCTGACGTAGTGCTCAAGGTAAGGTGAGAACCCTCCATGCGGATCATCGCGGCGCAAGCGTTGTGCAACCGCGAGCGTGCGTTCGGCGAGCACCTCGAACATCAGGTATCGCGGCCCATCACGTCGTGCCATGTCGGCGAGAATGGCCAGCGAGGCATCAAACCTATCCCCCATAAAACCAGCTCCGCAGCCGATATGGACGACGTTGCTCATCGGGGTTCTTAGCTCAACGGAATCCGGCCGGGCGTTGCCAGGCCGGATGTCCGAATTCTCGCGGTCCAGCAGGAGGCCGGACCGCTCGGGCGGCTCAAGCTGCTGACGGATCGCTTCACTTATGTGCCGCTATGTCGGTGGCGACCTGTCGGGCAGTTGCCAGCATGAAACCGTGTTCGGAGCCGACAAAGAACATGGAGATCCCGAGCGCTGCGAGATCCGGGACCATCGCCGTGGTCGGACAGAACGTGACCGCTGCTTTGCCAGCGGCTTTTGCCGCTCCACCGACCTTGCCGATGGCGCTGCGCACCACGGGATCGGTGATATCTGTCTTACCGTAACAAACCGCAAGATCCGCGGGACCCACAAACAGTCCGTCGATTCCGTCCACGGCTGCGATGTCCGCCACCGCATCGACGCCCTCGGGCTCTTCGATCTGCGCGAGCACCACCGTCTCGTCGTCCATCGCAAGGACGTCCGCCATAGGATGCGCGCCCAACCCCGCCCATCGGGTGCTGCCGGCAAAGCCGCGCCCGCCATGACCGAAGTGGGCGGCCTTTGAGACATCCTTGGCTTTCTCCACGCTGAAGACATGGGGCACGACAACGCCCACCGCGCCGCTGTCGAGCGCCATGAGAATCTGTGCGGGCGTGCCTTCCGGCACCCGGACCAACGCCGGCAATCCGAGCGCTTTCGCCATTGCGAGAGATGTGTCCATGCCGCGACGGTCATAGGCGGCATGCTCACAATCGATGCACACGAAGTCGAGCCCACTTTGCGACAAGACCTCAATGATCTCATGGGCGGGTGTTTTGAGGAAAGTGCCTGAGAGCATCTCGCCTGAGAGGATCCGTGCCCGAAGGCCGTTGGGGGTCATGCTGAGCTCTCCTTCAGGGCCGCGAGGGCCGCAAGTTTTGTCCGATCGAGCCCCAGCTCGGCGCCGGTGGCAAGAATGGACTCCCACACGTCCGGACTGAGCGGCAGACCGTGTGCACGCCGATCCTTGCGCCGCGCCCTCTCGGGATCGCCCGGCATCAGCACGGGTTGCGCGGGATCTGCGGGGCGGCAGTCCCGCACATAGTCCATGTAGTTTGCCACGAGATCGGACCAGCCGAAGCCGTCGTCCAGACGCGCCGGATCGATATAGATCGACAACATGCCGTTGTGCACGCGATCCCCTGGCCCACAGGTGCCCGAGCCCGTGATTGCGCCGGCCAGCATCTCACACGCGAGCGCCAGGCCAGAGCCCTTGTGTGCGCCCATTGCCGTAAGGGCGCCCGGACCCTTCCGGGGGTCAGGAACAGCACCAGGCGCGGTCTCGCCATAGAGCACATCCGGCTCGCCGGTGAGCGTGCCATCGGGACCGATCAACGCATCCTGCGGCACAGGCTTGCCGCCACGTTTTGCCACCAGCACCTTGCCCTCGGCTACTGTCGAAGTCGCGAAGTCGAGCAGGAAATCACCGCCCTCACAGGGCACGCCAATTGCGACGGGATCCGTCGCCATGCGCCGATCGGCGCCACCGAACGGTGCCACCAGCAGGGAATGCGAGACGTTGACAAAGTGAATGGAAACCAATCCTTCCCCGCAGGCCATTTCGGCCCAGGCACCGATGCGCCCCAAATGTCCCGAACGGCGCAATCCGACCACGGCAACACCGTGCGCGCGCGCCTTGGCGATACCGATCTCCACAGCTTGTCGGCCAACGACCTGGCCGAAGCCGTGAAGACCATCGAGGAGGGCAAAGGACTCTGAATCGATCACGGTCTCGACCGATTTTCCGAACAGCACATCACCCTGAGTGGCCCAAAGCACATAGCGTTGGGTCCGCACCACGCCGTGGCTGTCGTGGCCGGCAAGGTTTGCCTCGACCAAATTAGATGCAATCTCGCGGGCTTCGTCCGTGGCCGCACCAGCCGCTGAAAAGATGTTCGTCAGCGTCTCGCAAAGCCCTTCGGCATCGAGGCGTATATCACTCGCGGCGTTCACAACGTGCCTCGCGCAACGTTAGATGGACACTCGATCTGGACCATCATGTCAGGGTTCCTCCGGGATCCAAACGCTCGCGCAGTCGGGGACGAGCGACCGCGGACAACAAGGAACGAGACCCTAGCCGAAGCAGCGGGCAGCGCGCAATCGCGTCGGGTTCACGGATATGATGTCTGCCCTGCGTTCGCTTTCATCGAGCCCAGCGATATGATTGGGTGTCTTCAACGTCGAGACATGGGGCACTCTGAACAATGAGCGACACGCTACCCGCTGATCCGCAGGTTGCGATGATAGGCGCAGGCGCGATGGGAGGCGTGATCGCAGGCGCGCTTGCTCGTGCGGGGGTGCGCCTCACAATCGTCGATCTGGATGCCGAGCACGTCAATAGCATAAATCGTGACGGACTGCGCGTTGCCGGCTTGGGCGATGAAGCACCGCTTGTCGTTCCTGCCATGACAAATGCGGTGGCGACGGGCTGGGCCGATCTTGCCGTCATCATGACCCCCGCCTACTGCACGGCCGAGGCCTCTGAAACAGCGGCGCGGATTCTCACGAACAACGGTGACGCTGTCTCGATGCAGAACGGACTTGGCAATGCCGAGACGATGATCGCCCGACTTGGTGCAGGCCGGGTTTTCATGGGCTCGACCAAGGTCAGTGCAGACCGCCCTGCCCCCGGGTGCCCGAGAGCCACACGGATCGACCCGTCGCATGTGGGAGAATTGGACGGTGCCTCGCGCAAGCGCAGCCAATGGCTTGCCGAAATGCTTACCAGGGGAGGGCTTCCGACCAAGACAACCGAGAATGTCACGGGCGTTCTTTGGTCGAAGTTCATCCACAACTGCGCGATCAATGCCCTCTCGGCGATAACCGGTCTCACGATGGGAGAGGTCACGCGCACCCCAGGGCTGGGCGATGTCCGCTGGCAGATTGTCGAGGAGGCGATGGCGGTGGCCAGCGCCAAGGGCGTGACGCTGCAGGACCCGGATCCCCTCATCAAGATGAAGCCGCATGTCTGGCGAAAGTTCACCAAACCGTCGATGCTGCAGCACGTCGAGCAAGCCCGTGAGATTGAAATTGAAGCAATCAACGGCTGGCTGGTGCGCGAGGCAGAGGCCCTCGGCATCGATGTACCCGCCAATCGCATCATATCGGGCCTCGCGCGCGGCAGAGCGCTTGCCCGGCAACGTGCGGCGGCCGGCGGGGTCGACCTTGAAGCCATGGCAGCCGCTGCTGAAGCAGAGCTCGCCCGAGGGGAGACCCCTTGGGAACGCTGATGACCATGACAACACCGACAGGAGAAGCGAGATGACACGCCCGAGCGCAGAAGCACTCGCCAAGCTATCCGAGTGGGACACGCCCACAATCTGCAATGGTCTTGAACTGCTTGGAGAAGACCATCGTCTCCAGGGCTATTCCAAGTCGCCGTTTGTCTGTCTGCGCCCGGAAATGCCTCCCATCGTCGGCTACGCCCGGACCGCAACAATCCGGGCTTCTCAGCGACCGCATGGTGATCCGGCCGCAATGCGACAAAGCTACTACGAGTATGTCGCGACCGGGCCAACGCCCTCTATCGTGGTGATCCAAGATCTCGACAGTTCCCCGGGTACGGGCGCGTTCTGGGGCGAGGTGAACACCGCCATTCACAAAGGGCTCGGTGCCCTCGGCGTGATCACGAACGGTTCGATCCGCGACTTGGCAGACTCCGCTCCGGGTTTTCAGGCGCTGGCGGGACAGGTGGGTCCCAGTCACGCCTGGGTACACGTCGCAAGCTTCGGTGAGCCAGTACAAGTGCACGGTCTGAGCGTCTCGGATGGCGACATAATTCATGCGGACTGCCATGGCGCAGTCATCGTGCCGGAGGATGCGGTTGAGCGGTTGCCCGACGTGATCGCGCTGATTGCGCGCCGCGAAGCCGTTATCCTGGAGGCCGCCCGAAGCCCCGACTTCGACATCGAGCGACTGAAGGCGGCAATGACGGGTGCCGCGGACATTCACTGAGCCGAAGCGCTCACCATTCGCAACTTAAAGGTCGATGCTGCCCATCACATCAAGTGCATGGACAGGGACAGGGCTCATGCCAGCCGCGAACTCGTCGGCTGACTGGGCAAGAAGCGGGAATGTCTTGTAGTGCCCGGGTATCGCACCCTTGAGATCGAAGAACTTGCGGCAACCCCATGCGGCCCGCGTGCCATCCATCGTGAAGTGTCCGCCAATCGGCACAATCGCGAAATCGGGTTGATGCAGTTCGGCCATCCAGCCCCAATCCGCCATGATGTCTGTGTCCCCCATGGCATAAAGGGTCTTGCCTTCCGCCTCGATCATAAATCCACACTCGGCACCCGTGTAAACGGGGCCACCGTCCGACGCCACCGATGAGGAATGTGACGCTCCCACCAGTGTCACCGCAACTTCACCAAGACGCAGCGTACCGCCTTTGTTTGCCCCCGAACCTTCGACCCCATCGATTGCGGTGAACCAGTTCACCAGCTCATACATTCCGACCAACGGAGCGCCGGTGGTCTTGGCCAGATCCACGCAATCCGCGGTGTGGTCGTGATGACCATGCGTCAGCAGAATTTGTGTCGCACCCGCAGTGGCCTCGCCTGCGCGATCCGCCGGAAAGACCGGATTGCCCGTGATCCAAGGATCAAGCAGCAGGACCTCGCCCGCCGCTTCGATCCGGAAACTGCCGTGCCCCATCCAGGTGACGCGCATTCTTCTCTCCCGTCATCGCGATTCTGACCGATGCAGCATGGCGAGGGTTTGCAGGAACGGCAATCGGTACATCGAAATATGGCCCGGTGCGTTCCGCCATTGGACGAACCGCCAGCTCAATTGGGCTCGGATCGGCCTCATGGCAGACTTGCCAAATGGCGCTTGAAGTCATGATCGAGGCTTTGGTCTTTGACGAGCCAGGCACCAAAGTCAATGGAGGGGCGTCTGCGCAGGCTTGCTCAAGCTTGTCTTGACTGAGGGGCCTCATCATCGGCTCGTCACGGGCTGAGTTCCTGATTTGCACCACCAACCATCGCCCTGATGCGGGCCACTGGAGCTTGACGGGTTTGTGCCGCCCCGCCTCTCCACCGGAGCCATGGGCGCAGCGCTGCCTCATTCTCCGATGCGCAATCCTATTGCGGCCTTCGATGCGCACCGCTAAACCGACGCCGTTCCGGCCCCATCCAGAGGTTGCCCGCATGTCCGTCGACATCGACACAGTCCGGCGCGTCGCCAAGCTGGCCCGCATCGCCGTCCGCGAGGAGGAGCTCAGCCCGTTGGCCGATGAGCTCAATGGTATTCTCGGCTGGATTGAGCAACTTGGTGAGGTGGACGTCGAGGGTGTGCCCCCGATGACGTCGGTGACACCAATGGCCCTTCCGCAACGCGAGGATCAAGTGGTGGATGGTGACCGCCAAAGCGATGTTCTACTGAATGCGCCCGATGCACGTGAGGGATTTTTCGCCGTTCCGAAGGTGGTCGAGTGAAAATGCGATGTGATCCCCGCGCGCGGCGTGTGCGTGCGCCCAGACAGCTTTCGGCTCGCCAGTGCCGCATCTCTACGGTCGAGGGACGGGCATGAGTGAACTGAACAGCTTGAGCATCGCCGAGGCACGCGACCGGATGCGCACCGGGGACATCACGTCGCGTGATCTGACAGAGGCCTGTCTTGCTGCGATCGACGAAGCAGACGCGTTGAACGCCTTCAGCGCAAAGTTGCCGCAGCAGGCACTTGAGATGGCAACGAATGCGGACGCCCGGCGCGCGGCCGGTGAGGACGCATCGCTGCTCGGCGTGCCACTCGGCGTCAAGGACCTGTTTTGCACCGAAGGCACACCGAGCCAAGCGGCCTCGCGCATCCTGGATGGCTTCCGACCGCCATATGAGAGCACCGTGACGTCTCAGCTTTGGCAGAGCGGCGCCGTGATGCTGGGCAAGACCAACATGGACGAGTTCGCCATGGGCAGCTCGACCGAAACAAGTTGCTACGGGCCCTGCATCAGTCCATGGCGCCGCAAGGGCGATGCCGCTCCAATCACGCCTGGCGGGTCATCGGGGGGCTCGTCGGCATCGGTTGCGGGAGACCTGTGTCTGGGCGCGCTCGGGACAGACACAGGTGGTTCGATCCGCCAGCCTGCGGCACTCACCGGCATTGTCGGCTTGAAGCCCACTTATGGCCGCTGCTCACGCTGGGGTATCGTAGCGTTTGCCTCTTCACTGGATCAAGCCGGGCCACTGACCAAGACCGTTCGTGACGCCGCCATTCTGTTGGGTGGCATGTCAGGGCATGATCCAAAGGACTCGACATCTGCTCCCCAGCCCGTACCTGACTTCGAGGCCTCGCTCGGCCGCTCGGTCAAAGGGCGGCGTGTCGGGATTCCGCGTGAGTACAGGGAAGGCCTTCCCGACGAGACCGAGGCCTTCTGGAAGCAAGGCATCGCAATCCTGCGCGATGCCGGTGCCGAAATCGTCGACATCTCGTTGCCGCACACCAAGTACGCGCTTCCAGCCTACTACATCATCGCTCCAGCCGAAGCGTCTTCGAACCTCGCGCGCTACGACGGGGTTCGGTACGGCAACCGGGCGCGACTCGACCAGGGCGACGGCATCGTCGAGATGTATGAAAAGACCCGGGCCGAAGGTTTCGGGCGAGAAGTTCGCCGCCGGGTCATGATGGGAACCTATGCGCTGAGCGCGGGCTACTATGACGCCTACTACCTGCGCGCGCAGAAGGTACGCACGCTCATAAAGCGGGACTTCGACGAGGCCTTTTGCGAGGTCGACACAATTCTGACGCCGACAACACCAGAACCAGGATTCGCGCTTGGTGAAGTCTCGGATCCGATCACGATGTATCTCAACGACGTCTACACGGTGACAGTCAATCTCGCGGGACTGCCAGGCATCTCGGTTCCGATCGGACTTGCAGGGAACGGACTGCCGCTCGGACTGCAGCTCATAGGTCAGCCGTTTGCTGAGGCCGATCTTCTGGCAGACGCATATGTTCTCGAGGAAAGTTCAGACTTTGAAGCGAAGCCTGAACGCTGGTGGTGACCACCCTCAGCCCCGGCGGGTGATCACCGTTGGTTCAGCTCAGTCGTCGCGCCGCTCAAAATGTCAGAAGCGCGAATGCAAATGACGCGGCAGATAAAGCAAACGCTTCTCGTCTTGCACCAACGGCAGCCGCTAACACCGCGAACGCAATCATAGCGCAGATACCAATTACAACAGGGTCACCACTGACGATACCCATGGACACGGGCGCACTCACCGTCTTCAACGCATCACTCCCTACACACCACTCGCGGCCTACACGCGACAAGCGCCGCTACTCCAATAACGCCTTAATTTTACGTCAAATATGATGAGGTCTCAATGCGCGCGCTGGTTCGCTGACGCTGACGCAGGGCCTCAGCGAACGGAAGTCTTTGATTCTGAGCTGTAATCTTTTTTGCACGCACCAACAGGACGCCGCAGTTTCGCCGCGATTCGTTCTTCTGTCGATTGTGCGGACGAGCGGATGAATCCACTCAGACCTGTGGTTTTCGCCGAATCAACGCCCACCGCTCGTTTTGGTTCCATCCCTCTCCAGAACTTCTTTTAACCATGGGATCGATTGTACCGCGGCGTCCAGAGCGCCGGCCTCAGCGTTGAACCGGCGTTGCCCTTGGTGGCCGCAGACGGACCAGCCCCTCGGATCTTCAGGGTCACGCCGATACTCATCGAACCCCCAGCTGCCGTCGGTCCGAACGAACACGTCGACACAGCGCACACCGTCCTGCGTCTCGATGGAGCGCATGACCGTCATCTTGCTCCCACCGGTCGGCACGCTAGACTGCCCAGACCGATGCGGCATCCGGAGAAAGCACGCCATGGAGTGGTCGATCCACCACGTCAATATCTGCGCCCACGACGTGTCGAAGACACGCCACTTCCTGACCGACATGCTCGGTCTCGAAGAAGGCGTCTGGGAGTACCCCGAAGCGGAGCAGCTGGGCGAGATCGGGCATGATGTGGAGAGTATCGCATACTACGGCACGGGAAATCGGGGCATTCACGCGGTCCGTCCGATCCCCACATTTCCGCGAGACAACGGCTTTCTGCACAACCCGACCATCGGTGGACATGTGGCCATAACCGTACCCGATCTGGCGGCGGTCACCCAACGTATGGAACAGGCAGGACTGCCATACTCGGATGCGGGCGTCTATGCCATGCGCGGTGTCCATCAGGTCTACTGCTATGATCCATCGATGAACGTCGTCGAGATCAACGAGATAGTCGATGGCAGTGTGCCCCCGGGCGTGCAGCCCTGGGAAGATGAGTGGGGCTGGGGAATACACCATGTCAATCTGATGGCGCACGACACGCGCGCCTCAGCTTCGTTCTTCAGCGAAATCGTCGGTCTCGAGGAGGGAACGTGGGATCGTGGTGGCACATCTGGGGATTTCTCGATCGATCCCGCAGATTTGACGATCTTCCCGCTGGGAGATGGCAATCGGGGCCTGCATCTAATCCGGCCTGATGCAGAATTCAATCGTCGAAACGGGTTTCTCCACAACCCCTCGATCGGCGGACACCCAGCGATCATGGTGCCGGATTTGCCGGCAGTGATGGCCCGGCTTGACGATGCGGGCGTGCCGTTTTCGGATGCTGGAGTTTATGCGATGCCCGGGATGCATCAGATCTATGTCTACGATCCTTCGATGAACGTGATTGAGGTGAATCAGCGCGTCTGACACGCTGTACGCTTGGCGGGAGCCTCGAACTCCCGACCACCCAAGTGATGTCAAGGTCGCTGCCTTGCGGTTCTGTCACGCCTCAGCGCCGATGGGATGTGAGCCCCTCAGACGACTTGGTCAGCCGCAACTGCGGTTGTGGTTCGTCCCACCAACTTCGTGCTTCAGCGGTGAAACCGATCTCTTCGCCGCCTCAGCGCGTTACTCGGCGGCAAGGGCCTCATCCACCAGTCCAAGGCCTGCCAGCGCCTCGCGCACCTTCTGCTTTTGTGCTTCTGTCGCTGGCGAGGTTGGACGGCGCGCCAAGCCAGCAGGCACGCCCTGTAGGGTCTGCGCGTACTTGCAGAGCGATGGCATATTGTCCTGCCCGATTGCGTCCCAGACCGGCATCAGCCGCTCATGTAACGCTCTGGCCGCCGCATGATCGCCCACCTGCACCGCATCCCAGAGCTTGCGCGAAGGCCCGGGCGCTGCCGTCAGGATTGCTGCGATAGAGCCACGTGCGCCAAGACAGTAAGACAGATAGAGCAATGCATCGACTGCCGAGAAGATGAGATTTCGTGGATCAGCGCGGCGCTGAAGGTCGGCGAAAAGCTTCATGTCTCCGGCAGATTGCTTGACCCCTCCGACGCCCGGCACCTCCTCCATGATCCGAAGGAGCAGATCAGGCGAGAGATAGCAGTGCGGCACGACATTGTAGATCAGGATCGGCAAACCGCATTCGCCATGGATGCGCCGGAAGTGATCGACCATCGCATCGTCATCGGGGCGGAACAGATAACTTGGTGGCGTAACCTGCAGCGCGACAACGCCCAGCTCCGAGACTTGACGTCCACGTGCTGCGGTTTCCGCCGTCGAATTTGAGATGATACCGGCAACCACCGGAACGCGGCCCGAGACGGCATCGACTGTGGCCGCTAGCAGGTCACGATGCTCACCCCGGTCAAGCGCATGCCCCTCTCCGGTCGACCCACCCGCTGCAAGCCCGTGCACACCCTCCGCAATCAACCAGTCGACCTGAGCCGGGATCGCCCCAAACTCGATTCTGTCTTCGTCATCGAATGGAGTTGTGAACGGCGCGACGATGCCATGTAGGTCCTGAAACATTTGTAGCCTCCCTTTTGCCAGGGAGGCTACCGCAGCTTTGCCACTCTCAGTCTTCGAGCAGTCTTCGAGCAGTCTAGAGCGGAATTATGGACCCGGCTGCCTGCCGTCCGTCGCGGCCAGTTTCGATCTCGAATTCCACCTTCTGGTTGTCTGAAAGACCATCAAGGCCAGCGCGCTGCACGGCCGAAATGTGCACGAAGATGTCTTTTCCCCCTTCATCAGGCGCGATGAAGCCATAGCCTTTGGTGCTGTTGAACCACTTCACGGTCCCGGTCGGCATAGATAGTTTCCTCGTCTTGCGGGCATCTGCCCATAATGAACTGTGGGGCGAAGCCCCGGTTACAGTGAACCAGCGGACTGCCACCACGCCTTCTTGACGAGCGCAAAACAGGTAGTCTTGGGTCAACAAGCACCGTTAACGGGTGCTATACCAAAGCTAGCCCAGATCAAATTGACTCTCAATCGTAAAGCGAGAGCATGACGTTGAGTTACCCTGACAAGAGAGCATCACAAAAACGTCATGAAACAGTGGCTGGAAGGAAGTCCTCGACCAGTGCGTCCACCACTGCGACCAAGGCGTCTTCGCTGGAAGCGCCGGCCTCGACGGCACTACGATAGGTGCGTCTTTGACGATCGGCGGACGTGCCCTCCTGCGCCAGACGCTGGGCACCCTCCAGCTCTGATCGGCATCCGAGCGCATCTGCATCTTCTCCGATCAGGCCAATCAGCTCTTCTATAAGATCGCGGAACTCGACTTGACAGCTCTTTCCATGGTCCACGAGCTGGCCGCCGGCCCCGTATCGCTGCGCCCGCCAGCGATTTTCGTTGATCAGGATTGCCGGGTATAGCCGCCAGCGCTGGTTGCGGGTTCGCAGCCTGTAGAGATATGCGAGCACGGTCTGGAACATCGCGGCCACTGTGGCCGCGTCGTCGATGTGCGAACAGACGTCCGTCACCCGCTGCTCGAGCGTCGGGTACTTGTCGGAAGGCCGGATGTCCCACCAGATCTTGGTTGCATCCTCGATGCATCCTGCATTGATGAGGTGCCCGACCAAACGGCGATACTCTCCGTAGGAACTCACATGATCGGGCAAACCGGTCCGCGGCAAAGCGTCAAACACCGTCAATCGATAGGATGCGAGGCCGGTGTCTTCTCCCTCCCAGAAGGGAGACGAACAGGATAGAGCCAGCAGATGCGGCAAGAAGTATGCCGCCTGATTCATCAGATCGATGCGTGTGTCCTCGTCCTCGATCCCCACATGTACATGGCATCCGCAGATCAGCATCCGCCGAACGGTTTGACCCAGATCCGAGCGCAGACCGTCGTAGCGCGGCTTGCGCGTGTGGGTCTGCTCGCGCCAATGGGCAAAGGGGTGAGTTGAGGCGGCGATGGGTGCATAGCCAAACTCGCCCGCCGCCGCTGCTATCGCGGTGCGCAAACTCAGCAGATCCTCCCGCGCCTCCGAGACCGAACGATGAGGTCGCGTGCCGACCTCAATCTGACATTGCAGATATTCAGCGGTAGAACGCTCGGACGTAAGCTCAGAGCATCTTGCGAGAAACGCATCTTCGGGCTCCCGCACCAGATTGCGGGTTTCCCGATCGACAATCAGGTACTCCTCTTCGATACCCACGGTGAAACTTGGCCGCTCGAGCATGTGCACCTCCCCGGAGAGAGACACAGTCTAGCATCCAAGCCACAGGGGACGTCCAGCCGATCCTCGGCTGGTCAAACAGGACCGTGCGATCAGTCCTTTAACAGCCGCTCCAGCGTTTCGCGCTCCTCGGCGCTCAGCGCTTCACTGGATTCAGGCCGCCGGGCACGCAGAAAGAGAATCGCGGCAAGCAGGCCCAGAACGAACACGACCGGTCCCGCGAACCAGAGCATCGCATTCTCCAAGGTGAACCTCGGCTTCAGCAAGACAAACTCGCCATAGCGATCAACGAGATATGTCTTCACTTCGCTATCACTGTCCCCCGCCACCAGGCGCTCACGGACGAGAAGCCTCAGGTCCCGGGCCAGGCTCGCGTTCGAGTCATCGATCGATTCATTGCGACACACGAGACAGCGGACTTCCTTCGAAATCTCCCGGGCACGTTCTTCCAGCTCCAGATCCGGCAGAATCTCGTCGGGCTGCACTGCATTCGCGCCCGGCATGCCGACCAGCAGCGCGAGCAAGACCAGCCACGCTTGTACGGTTTTCCTCATTCCGCTGGCACAGCCGCTGCTTGGGCGCGGCGGGCGGCGGCGCCCACGCGATAGCGCCTGTCGGTCAAGCTGACCAATCCACCGAGAGCCATGATCAACGAGCCGATCCAAATCCAGTTCGCAAGCGGCTTGTAGTAGGACCGCACCGCCCACGCGCCGGTGCCCTGTTGCTGATCACCCAATACCAGGTAGACATCGCGGGCGAACCCCATATCGATGGCGGCCTCCGTGGTCGGAGTCTGTGCGACCGGGTAGAAGCGCTTCTCGGGGGTCAACTCACGGACGATATCGCCGTCGGAGAACATCTGGAAGCTGCCGCGCTGGTACGAATAGTTCGGCCCCTGCCCGTCAACCACTCCGTCAAAGCGTAACTCGTAAGGTCCGAGAGGGATGATATCACCTGGTTGTGCCAGACGGATGTCCTCGATCTCCCATGCGGACACCGCAGCGATTCCCATGACCGTGAGACCAAGTCCCGCATGTGCAATCGACTTGCCCCAGTCCGCACGCGGCAGAGAGGCAAGGCGCTGCAGGCCAACGGCTGCGCCGACCCGCGCGAAGCCACCGCGCTCCCAGAGCTCGACGAGGACGCCAAAGACCAGCCAGGCGGCGAGCGCAAGACCGATCGGCGCTAGAAGAGCCGTGCCCTCCTGCAGGCCCCACACGATGCCCCCGAATGCCAGCGCGCAAGCGCCCGCCAGCCATAGACGAGTCAGCACCTTACCTGCATCCGCCCGCTTCCACGGCATCAGTGCGCCGAGCGGCAAAGCAAGGAACAGCAACACCATGAAGGGTGTGAACGTGAGATCGAAGAACGGTGCACCGACTGAGATTTTCGCGCCGTCAATGAACTCCCTCACCAGCGGCGCAAGAGTGCCGATGAACACCACTGCGCAGGCCACTGCGAGAAGGAGATTGTTCAGAACCAGCGCGCCCTCCCGGCTAACAGGTTGAAAAACACCCTCGGACCGCATCGACGGCGCCCTCCAGGCGAACAACGCAAGCGAGCCTACGATCGCAACCAGAAGGATCGCCAGGATGAACACGCCACGCTCGGGGTCGTTTGCAAACGCATGTACCGATGTGAGGACACCCGAGCGGACAATGAAGGTCCCGATGAGACTGAGCGAGAAGGCAAGGATCGCCAGCAGGATGGTCCACGTTTTGAGCGCCGAGCGTTTCTCCACCACAATCGCCGAGTGCAGCAAGGCCCCGGCCACGAGCCATGGCATGAAAGAGGCATTCTCGACCGGATCCCAGAACCACCAGCCGCCCCAGCCAAGTTCGTAGTACGCCCAGTAAGACCCCAGCGCGATCCCAATCGTGAGCGAAACCCAGGCGGCGAGCGTCCAAGGTCTCACCCAGCGTGCCCACGCCGCATCGACCCGGCCTTCGATCAGAGCCGCAACCGCGAAGGAAAATGCCATCGAGAGCCCGACATAGCCGATGTAGAGAAACGGCGGATGGATCGCGAGCCCGATGTCCTGCAGCAGCGGATTGAGATCATTGCCGTCCGGGGGCGCCGGCAGCAGCCGCTCGAACGGGTTGGATGTGAAGAGGATAAAGGCAAAGAAGGCGGCGGCAATCATTGCCTGCACCGCCAGCGCCCGCGATTTGAGCCCGAGAGGAAGATCTCGACCGAAGGCCGCGACTGTTGCGCCAAAGAGCGCGAGGATCAGCACCCACAGCAGCATCGACCCCTCGTGGTTCCCCCACGTGCCTGAGACCTTGTAAATCATCGGCTTGAGGGAATGCGAGTTCGCGGCAACCAGACGGACGGAGAAGTCCGAGGTCACGAATGCATGGACCAGTGCTGCGAAGCTCAGGCCGACCAACAGGAACTGGGCAAGTGCGGCGGGACTTGCCACGCGCATCCAGTCTGACCAGCCCTTTGTCGCGCCGATCAGAGGCACGCTCATCTGAAACAACGCGACGACGAACGCCAGGATCAGCGCGAAATGTCCGAGTTCTGCGATCATTGCTCTGCCCGCTCTGCAACTGACCGAAACATATGCCGAGCGACCAATGATGCAAATGCTATTATCAAGAAGCCAGGGATCATCCGAGACGATCCCTGGCTGATGTTTCCGTTCGCTCCCTCGTCAGACGAGACCGGGATCCTCGAGCACGAAAGCGTTCCCCTGGATAATAGCAGTGAGCTCAAATTCAGTGCCGTCGCTTAGTTCCAATCGGGCGGTCACATCATTGTCCACACCATCGGTGGGATCGAGCCCCTCAATTTCAGTCGGCGGCAGTTCGAAGCCGAAAGGCGTCGAGATCAGATCATCCTCATCAATGTCAGGGTCTTCAACACCGTTCACAAAGATCATGAAGTCAGCCACCGAGGCACCAAGGCTGCCCGTCAGAATCTCAGCCTGCAAATCTTCGGGCGAGAGAACTTGCTGTGCGCCTCCTGTGTTGTCGATTTCGTTCAGAGTATCGATGTCCGCGAACGAACCAACACCAACCGCAATGATCTCGGCATCGAAATTGTCTTCGAGCGCCTGCACCTCATCATCGAAGTTTTGGAAGTTCGGAAAACCATCCGACAAGAAATAGACGATGTTGGTGTCGCCACCGGCCGACTGACCATCAAAAAAGTCCAATACAGCTTGGAACGCAGCTTCGTAGTCCGTTCCACCTTCGACCTGAAGAGACGTCAAGGCCTGTGAAAGTGCTTCTTCTCCCGGTTCGAACGTCCCAAGAAAATCTGCATCACTTTCAAAGCTAATCAGTCCGATTTCAACCAGGCTCGGGTCGAGCCCTTGATCAGCAATCGCATCGGAAAGGCCCAGGAGCGAAGCAATCTCTGCATCCAGCAGTGAGTCGGCCTGCGAATCGCCATTGACATCTCCGACGCTCACGTCACCGACGAACAGAAAACCGGTGCTTCCTGAATTGTCGATGACGAAGGCGATGTTGTTGACATCGCCCCCAACTCCGAGCGTGAGCGACGCCTCCACGGTCGCCGTTCCGTCGTCGGTTGTTTCGGGCGCACCTACTCCGAAAGTTACATCGGTGCCATCCTGGGTCTCGCCTTCTTCTTCGACGACGACGGTTTCGGGGTCGTCGCCCTCTCCGGAACCATCTCCGTCGTCAGGAACATCGAACACCAGATCGTCGATGGCACCAGAGCCGTTCAGTTCGACTTCGAGCTTTGCGGCGTTCGCGAACCCGAGATCGAATGTTCGAGCATCGTTGTTTTCGCCCTCGGAGATCTCGATCTCACCAATCAGATTGCCGACTTCGTCAAAGGCACGGATTGTACCGCCCTCTTCGCCGTCGAGGATCTTGATCGATGTGAGGTCGGACGGTTCGTCAAAGTCGAATGTAACGATGCCGCCACCGCGATCGTCGTCTGCATCAGAACTGTCGTTGTCTTCGGAGATGATAAGTGCGCTGCCTTGACCATCAAATCCGAGATCACGGTCGCCGCCTGTTACGTTCTCCGTGTCGAACGCCATGGCAGCACCATTGTCACCCCGATCGACATTCGCGACCGAGGAGATCGACACACCGTCCGCAGCGAACTGATTGTCAATTACCGCGCCTGAATCAAGATCATTGAAGTCAATTATTCTCTCGACCAATTCTTTTCTCCCGAATTGCGTTGCTTTCCCAATTAGATCACAGAATATTTGAACTGATTCAAATTCGTCCAAGGGTAAATGCAGCACATATACTCTGCAATACTGTAATTTTTATAGTTTGCACCAGCAGAAAGGATCAAGCTCAAAATTGTTACACTTTTATTTCATCGCCAAGCGCAGCGCCGTTGCTGTCACTGCAATGCGTTACTTGCGACACAATACTTTGTGAATTTTCGAACAGTAGCGGAGGGCGGACGCACATGCTAGGCTCGCTTTGGCCCTTTGAATGGTCAGAAAAAAACCATGCCGAGAGGAGAGAAGATGATCCGCACATTCGGAGTCGCCGCACTGGCGGTTGCTTGCGCCACCGTCGGGGTCGCAAGCGCGAACGAAGCCATGGAGAAGGCGATCAAGGCGCGCCAAGGGATGTTCCAGCTTTATGCCTTTAACCTCAGTGCATTGGGCGCCATGGCCAAGGGCGAGGTCGACTACAACGCAGAAGCCGCACAGAGCGCTGCAAACAACCTGCACGCCGTGGCATCTATCGACGGCCAAGCGATGTGGCCGGAGGGTTCAGACAACACCGGGGCGATGAAGGGCAAGACCCGCGCCAAAGTCGAGGCATGGACGACCTGGCCCGCGGTTGGCAAGAAACAAGAGGACCTCGTCGTCGCGACTTCAGCGCTCAAAGATGCGGCCGGTGGCGGACTTGATTCGCTCAAGGGCGCGATCGGCGACGTTGGCAAGGCGTGCAAGGCCTGCCATGAAGACTTCCGTGCCAAGGATTTCTGATCCGGCGATGTGAAAAACAGAGCTCTGCAGCAGCAGGGCTCTGACCCTCAAAGGTGCAGTGTTCCTTCCATCAGGACAACACCCGCTCCCGCAACTTTGACACCAGAGATCGCATCGGGCGGACCCAGCGCTTCTACGCGCGCTGTGCCTGGTCTGCCCATCCAATGTCCCTGCTGGGCGGTGAACAATGGTCGTTCGATCAAACGATTGCCCCAGAGATATGCTGCCATACAGCCCGTCGCAGAACCGGTAAACGGGTCCTCCGCGGGCATAGGTGGCGCAAGCAGCAGCCGCGAGAACGTGTCACCTTCCTCACTCGCGCCACTCAAGGTTACCAGAAACGGTTCCATCAACGCGGCACCGGGCTCGGAACTCGCATTCCGCCATCGCTCCAAAGCGGCGACGTCGAGCTGTGCACGCCTCAGTGCGTCGTGGTCCTTTAGAACCGTGATGCAGAACGGCGTACCGGTGGAGACGATCTGCGGCGCCCCGAGGATATCACCCGCGGCGAGGCCATACATTTCCGCAATCTCGGCCGCACCGTAGGTTTCGCCGAAGTCGGGTCTGGGCTGTGTCATCGTCACAAGCGCGGGTCCCGATGGAGATTTGGAAACCTCAATCGGGAGGATTCCGGCGCCGACCTCGAGCGTGAAGCTGGCACTCCCGCTCGAGAGGTCCACGAGACCACGATGGATCAGCGAAGTGACGGTCGCCACCGTCGGATGACCGGCCATGAGAATTTCGCGCGTTGCGAGGTAGTAGCGTGCACCAAAGTCAGCAATATCCGAACCGACCAAGTAGGCGCACTCAGAGAGCGATGTTTCGCGCACCAGCGCGAGCCTGTCTTTCACGCTGACATCAGATGCATCGTGGACAACCGCACAGGCATTGCCCCCGAACGGCCTCTCGGTGAAGGCATCGACCCAGTCGAAACTGTAGGCGGGCATGGTGGGCTCCTGAGATCGCGGGACGATTCAATGTCAGGGGCCGATGACGCTCCGGCAAACGAAAATTCTTGATGATCGTATTCGACACCCGCGATGGATCGCGCTATTGCGCTTCCTGCTGCCAGTGGCCTTGCTCTTTGAGGGCGTCGGCCACCTCCTTGGGCATGTAGTTCTCGTCGTGCTTGGCGAGCACTTCGCTGGCCTGGAACTGACCGTCACGCCAATAGCCTTCCGCCACGATGCCTTGTCCTTCGCGGAACAAATCCGGCAGCACGCCGGTGAAGGCCACCTGCACCGTTCCATTTCCATCGGTGAGGTCGAACAGGTGAGTGGCGCCATCTTCGGCCTTCGACCCTTCAACCACCAGTCCGCCGACGCGCAGAAGCTGATCCTCGCGGAACGTGCCCTCGGTCAGCTCGGTCGGGGATTTGAAGAATGCAATCGCATCCTGCGCCAGAAACCCGAAAAGGCCCGCGGCCCCGATCAGCAGAACGGCCCCCAGGACCAGCATCTGAATGCGTCTGCCCTTCTTGGACGATCTCATCATTCTTCCCCCGCCTCTGGCACGCCAAAATTGACCACTGCATTAACCTGTGCACCAAAGATAATCGCGACCCCCGTCAGGTAAAAGAACAACAGTGTCACAATGACACCCGCCAAAGCGCCATAGGTCAGCGCATAAGACGGCGCATAGGCCAGATAGACCGACATCGCCGAAGCCAGCGTCACCCAGATCAGCATCGATATCACAATGCCTGGCCACACTCTCACGCCCCGCATGGAACGGGCGGGCAGCACATGGTGCATGACCCAGAGGATTGCGTAGAGCAAGACACCCCCGACAAGATAGCGCGCAAGATCAGCGCTCGCCGGGATCTGAAAGGTTGTCCAGGCTTCGATCAGTGAGAAGGCGAGAGGTGCGAAGATGATCAGCACCGCCAGCAGGCCAAAGGTGATGAACGCGATGAACACGAAACCGATCGAGGTAAGCCGGTTCAGGACGAAGTTGCGTGGTGTTTCCACGTCATAGGCCTTGTCGAGACCGATGCGGATCGCCTCGACCCCGTTCGATGCGGCATAGACAGTCCCGATCGCCGAGAGCGTGAGGATATGTCCACGTCGCGTGCCGAGCACTTCGTCCAAAACTGGCTCGAGTGTCAGAGCCACGTGCTCTGGTACCGCCTCGAACAGAGCCGCCATGGCCTCGGCACTGTAGCTCTCACCGATCAGAATGCCGGCCAGCGCCGTAGAGAAGATCAGGAACGGAATGCCCGCAAGCATTGAGGAATAGGCGATGTAGCCAGCCAGAACCGAGCCTTGATCGTCATTGAACCGACGCACCAACTCGTTGAGAAAGCGCCAAGAATACCATTTGACCACGCGCTTCGGCATCGTTCCACGATCCTCGCGGCTGCTGTGGAGCGCTACGGAAAGAGCGGCGCCATCATCAACCCAGCAGTCTCGTCCAGACCGAGCAATAGATTGGCGTTCTGCACGGCCTGGCCTGACGCGCCCTTCATCAAATTGTCGAGGACCGAGAAGACGATCGTGCGTCCAGGGCGCCGATCAGCGACAACGCCGATATGGCAGAGGTTCGAGCCCCTCACATGGCGCGTGGCGGGCACCTCGCCAAACGGCAACACGTATAAGAACGGCTCGTTCGCATATCGGGAATTCAGAGCCTCATGGATTGCGCTCGCCTCGCCCCGCACATGAATCGTTGCCAGTATTCCACGGTTCTGCGGCAACAGATGCGGCGTAAACGTGCAGGTGACGGGACGCCCGGCAACCTTTGTGAACTCCTGCTCGAACTCGGCTATGTGGCGGTGCCGTCCAACGTTGTAGGCGTGGACGCCTTCCGACACCTCGGCGTGAAGCATACCTTCCTTTGCCGAGCGTCCTGCACCCGAGACCCCTGTTGCGAGATCGATGATGATCTCATCCGGATCGATCAGGTTGGCGTCAAGAAGCGGCAGAACCGCATAGAGACCCGTCGCAGCATTGCATCCTGTGCCGGCGACGAGTCGCGCTCTGCAAATGTCCTCGCGGTAAAACTCGGTCAGCCCGTAGACCGCTTCGCTTTGCAGCTCCAGCGCCATGTGCGCGTGCCCGTACCACTCGGCATAGACAGCAGGGTCCCGGAGGCGGAAATCCGCTGAGAGATCGACTATTTTCAGATCGCGTGGCAGCGCGGCGATCACCTCCTGGCTTGTCGCGTGCGGCAGCGCGCAAAAGGCCAAATCGATCGCAGAAAAGTCGATCTGGTCGATCTTTGTGAGCTCCGGCAGCTCCAGATGCCTGAGATGCGGGAAAACAGCACCCATTGCCATGCCCGCCTTTCGGTCGGCTGCCAGCGCCGCCACACGCATTGTCGGGTGGGTGGCTAGCACGCGGACAAGTTCCGCGCCCGTGTATCCGCTGGCACCGAGAATGGCAATTTGCTGGGTCATGGCCTGTCTCCTCCGAGCGGGGGGACTAGCCGATCCGGTCCCGTGACGCAATGTCAGCCATCGCTGCGACGCACATCAGGCGGCCACAAACGAAAGCTCCAGGCCCGCCATCGCGCGCGCGCTTGCCTCGACGTGGGTCGGCTCACCGGTCGTCAGGCAAAGCAACTCGCCGTCGCCCCGAAAACGCGGATGGCGTTCGAGGTATGCGGCAAGGCTCGCAGCCGTCAATCCGGCCTGTGAGTAGAGCTTCGTCGCCTCCGGCAGCGCATTGCGGAAATCGGCTTCCGCCATCGGATAGTGCGTGCAGCCGAGCACGACGGCTTGTGGCGCCGCACCTCGCGAGAGCAAGGCTTGACAAAACGTCTGAACCAGGGCGCGCGCCCGCGTCCTGTCTCCCGCTTCAAGGGCCTCAACCAGCCCTGGGCATGGCTGCTCAAGCACCTCGACGTTGCTCGCGCGGAACGCCAGCTCACGCGGGAAGGCATGGCTGCGAACGGTTGCTGGTGTCGCGAAGAGGCCAACCCGCCTCACCTCTGCCGGTCGGGGTGGACCTGAATAGGCCCAGGGACGACCGGTCAGCGCCTCGATCATCGGT
>CBDHHE010000011.1:0-18748 GCA_965263335.1 Thermohalobaculum sp.
GTCGCCGGCATCCGGGTCGAAGTCATTGTCGAGCACGTCGATCACCGTGCTGGAGCCCTGCGAGGTCGCGGTGTCGTCCACCGCCACCGGCGGCGTGTTGCCCCCCGAGATGTCGTCCAGGATCGTGAAGTCCACGGAGATGGTCTCGAGGAAGCTCTGTGCCTTGTTCTGGGCGAAGAGATCGAAGTCGATCGAGTTGGCACCCACGGGCAGCGTGAAGCTGAGCGGGCCCGGGAAGAAGTTCGTGCCTCCCTGATTGTCGCCGAAGAGCGCGTACGGTTCGACGTTCTCGGTCCGCACGGCCTGGCCGTCGTTCAGGTCGAGCACCATGCTCTCGACGCCGCCGAAGAACGGGCTGCCCGCCGGGACCGTGGCCGCGATGGTGACGCGCTTGCCCTCGATGTCGCTCAGCGGAACCACCGTGCCGTCCTCGAGCGTCGCAATCGGCGTGTCCGTGATCGCATCGATCAGCTCGACCACAATGTCGGAGCTCCCGCCGCCCTCGTCCACATCGGTCACCGAGACGGTGAGGTCCTGCACATCTGTGAGCCCGCCCGAGTCTGTGACCGTGACCTGCACTTCGTAGTTGTTGTCGTCATTGTCGTCGCCCGGCGCCTCGAAGTCGGGAGCGGCGCTGAAGCTCAGCACTCCCGTCGCCTGGTCGAGGTTGAACAGCGCCTGGTCCGCCCCGCCCGTCAGGCTGTAGAGCAGCCCCGACCCCTCGCTGTCCGCGTCGTCCGAGGTCTGGACATCCGTCACTGCCGTCGTGTTCTCGGCCACGTTGACCTGAGCTGTGTCACCACCGCCATCCGACGTGATCACAGGAGCAGCATTCGGAGCGTCGCTTTGAAGGTCGAGACCAATGATCAGCGGATCATGATCCGATGCCCGGAACGGGTTGGCTCCGAAGAGGCCGTCCGCCTGCGCCTGCGGTTTGAATTCGAGGTTGTAGTCGAAGATGACGGACTCGTCGGCATTGATGTGCCACTCCCCAGCGCCGGTGACCTGACTGAGCAGCGAGGAATTGGCAAGCCCGTAGTCCAGCGTTCCGAAACCCTGAACCTGAGGGCTCGTGTTGAGGTCCAGCGGGAAGCCAAAAGAATAGGCGTCTGAGCCAATGAACTGCGCTGCCAGGTCAGTGTATCCCTCGCCGAGCAAGAGCTGGATCGGGTCCTCCTGCGGATAGGCGTTGAGATCACCGATGATCAGGAAATCCTCATCACCCGACCCAGTGGGATCAGTGTCGAGCCAAGCATCGAGTGCCGTGGCGGCATTGACGCGGGTTTGGTTGGCGTTGCCGACGCCATCGCCGATGTCAACGTCGCCGGTGGGCGCCGTCCCCGGCGAACCTTTGGACTTGAAGTGGTTGACCGCGACCGTGAAATCCTCACCGGATTCGAGCTCGGTGAAGGTCGCAGCGATCGGGGCCCGGCTCGTACTGGCCCCATCGAAGACCGCAGGCAGACTGCCGAGGCCCAGACCCGGAAGCAGGCTGTCATCGAGGATCTCGACGGTGGTGTTCTGAGCGATCTCGACGGTGTTGGCATCGTAGACCAGGCCCACCGATATGGCATCACCCGAGTCGCCGAACAGCTGACCGTTCGACGGAGCGGCAAACTGGTAGTCCGCAGTCGTGATGGCCGAATTGAGCTCATCAATCAGTCGTTCCACAGCGGTCTGGCCGCCCTCGTTGGATGCGTCGACAAAGCCCGGGAACTCATTCTCGATCTCGATCAGGCCGAAAATGTCGGCACCGATTTCCGTGACCGCAGCAATCAGCTTGTCGAGTTGACGGTTGAACTCGGCCAGAGGGTCGGTCTGTGCCTGGGTCGAAGGGGCCACGGAGGTCTGCGCATTCGTCAGGTCGTTGGCGCCGCGCGGTTCCAGCGGGGTGGGTCCGGCATTGAGCGGGTTGCTGTTGCGGCTCTGCTCGTCATCGATCGAGGTGAAGAAGTTGAGCACGTTGAACGAGGCGACGGTGATATCGCCACCGACATCAGGAGCGTTGGTCGGGCGCGGGTTGTCGTTCTGGAAAACCGGAGCTTCAGTGGGATTGATCCGGTAAATCTCGTCGCCCGACCCGCCGGAACCGCGGCTGAAGCGCACCACGCCGGTGAGGTCGCCCAGAGTATCACCGGAGCGGAGTTCGTCATTCGCGTCCAGCTCACCTGGCGTGTCGCCGGGGGCCGAGGCCACATCGAACGGCACTACCGCCGGGTTCTGCACGGTGCTCCCATCGTCGAGGATGACCGTGTTGCGAACGGCGAGATCCTGGAACGCCTGGAAACCACTGACACTCGGTGCATTGGTTTGCGTGAAGGGGGCAAGACGCCCGTCGGCATGCAGGCCAACGTCGCCGAAACGGCCAAGCGTGAAGAGATCCGAGACTGTCAGTTCCTCGGGGATCGTGACCAGCATTCCCTCGAAGGCTTCCAGGTCTGCAATCAGCGCGCCATCAGAATTGGTCACCGTGTTGGCAACCGGGAATGTGATCGTTGAGGCGGTGGCATCAGCCGAATTGTCGCCGGCGTCGGTGATCGATACCGTGACATTGGTAAGCTGGGTCTCGCCGAAGAATTCCGCGACTTCCCCGGTGACCTGCACCTTCTGGCCTTTTGCGACATCGACCGCAGGGCTCGAACCGTCGAAGACGAAGATCCCCTCCGATGTCGTCGAGTCTGCGTCTGCGTCGCTGTCCTCTTCCTGCAGGTAGAACCCATTCAAGTCACCGTCAGCACCGGTGCCATCCTGGAAGTCGCCAACCACGATGCCCTCTATGGTGACCGTCTGGCCAACGAGCGGGCTTACGGCGCCCGATCCCTGCACCGCACTGATCAGCGTTACAGCAGCGCCATCGTCATTTTGGATCGTGCCGACACCCTGCGCGTCGTCAATCACGACGCCCGGCATGCCCGAAATCGGTACGACGTTTGATAAATCGACCAGGAAGGTCTCGTCGAGCTCCGGATCCGGATCACCGTTGATCGTCACTTCGATGGTTTGCGTCTCACCGTCATTGCCTGCAAAATTCAGCCCGCCGAGGGCGGCGACATAGTCCGTCCCGGCTTCTGCGGTGTCGTCGGAGGTGGCAAAGTCCACCGTGAACGGATCGGAAGACGCGCCGGAGAGCGTTACGGTGAAGGTCGCCAGGGACGTGCCTGCGTCGCCCTCGCTAACAGTCACGTCGTCGATCGAGAGCGTCGGCGCCGGAGTGCCGGTGACACTCGGGTTGATCGCTCCGAACGTGCCTGCCAGGGTCGGCGCGACATCGAAGACGCCCGGGGTCACATCAACCGCATTTACATCGAAGACCTCGCCGTTGTCCGGTTCGTTGAGCGCATACAGATCGCCGACACTCGCATCGCGGAAGATCAGTCCAGGCTCGTCCCCTGTGAACGCGAAATCGGTGCCGCCCAACTGGGCCCCGTACAGCAACCCCTCGTCGCTCGCCGTGTCCGGCACGCCAATGGCATCAAGAACCGTCCCAAAGGTGGAAAGATCTTCGGCCGTACCGTCGTCGTCCGTGTCGATATCGGTAGAGGTGTCTCCTGAGAAGCTGTCCAGCAATACGAGTGTGAAAGATGGGTTCTCGATGTCATTGATGCTTACGGTGAGCAAACCGCTGGCGTCGAACGTGCCCGAAACAGCTTCGAAGTTATTGATATCGCCGGGATTGGCGGTCCCGGGGTCGCTTTCGATTGCGAGAATGACACCCGAAAAAGGATCGCCCGGTGTCCCAGATATCTCGACGCTCATGGTTGCCGGATCGGTACCCTCCGGATTGGGCTGGAATTCGCTTATCAGAGTATCGGCCGGTTGCGTGACCGCGTCGCCGGAGATTTCCAGCAGATCGACTGCGAGATCCTCATCGCCATCTTCAAGATTGAGAGTCAGGCGCAGGTCCAGAGCAGCACCGGTCTCAGCAATTGTGGCGGTTAGCGTCTGGAAGGTGTCGGTGATCTCCGGTGTGTCGCCTGTGCCGTCCGCGTTCGTGTCAACCGCAGGCGCACCATTGAAGTCCCCTTGCGCGGCGAGGCTTTCAATCGCGATCAGCGTCTGAAAACCACCACCGTCGATCTGGTACTCGACCAACGCGAAGTTGTCGTCTCCGCTGCCGCCATTGTCCCAGTCCTCATTGCCGTCGGAGCTGTCGTCCTCCGCGAACAGGCCCGAGAAAGACAGGTTGGTGAAGCCGGAGATGTCAATGCCGGAGATCGTCAGCGTCTGTTCAGGATCGGCGCCTTCACCGTCCAGGTCCTGAGCGCCGAAGAAGAACGACCCGTCCGCGCCGGTGACCTCGTAGGTGCCCGTGATGTCCGACCCGTCGGTGCGGGTGAAGAAGTCCGCGGTGCCATCTGTGAACTCTTGCGTGCTTGTGGTGTAGCGCGTTCCGTTACCGTCGGTCTCGAAGCTCTCGGACAAAATGACCGCCATGTCGTGGTGCTCCTGGCTTTTGCGTCAGCTGCGACGCGAATGAGTTTCTGTGGCTTCAGTGAAGGGTTGCGCTGTCAGGACAATTCGGCGGCAACCGGGGTCGAGGTTTATGCTCTGGTGATCTGCACCAACTGGTCGCGCTCGGTGCGACGCACTGCGTCCCGCGTTGCACGACGAACCATGATCGAATTGATGTTGTCAGCGATCTCTATCGCGAGTCTGGCAGCCATCGAACTTCCTCCCCACACGCTCTTGTGTGGTATTGTCTTTTGTGAACACGCGGCTGGCCCCGTAGCACCTCGCATCCATGTCTTGTTTCGGGCGAACTTCTAGTGTCGTTCCACGACGGCTACGTGACAGAACATCGAATTTGTGTCGTCAAACAGACGCCCAACCGTCTCCTCTCACGCGCCAAGCTTTCAACAGCCGCAAGATGCAAAGGTGGGCGCACAAACAAGATCGGGTTGACTTAGAAACATCTTGGGTCTGTCACAAAGTTTGGCATTCGCGATCAGTCATTCATCGTGTACGGTTTGATTTGGGGGCAGGAAATTAGTTGCTGGACAAGACATTATGACCTTTATCACGTCAGCTCGCCGCGCACTGAGACTCCGGCAAAGTTGCTCGCTTAACGCTAACGCAGTGATCTTCGCTGCCTTGATCGTTTGTGCGGGGATCCTGCTGCCCGCAAACGGAGATTTGCGCGCTCAAACCACAGATGAAGCGCAGTCGTCAGAAGCTGAAAGCCAGGAAGCGGTCGTAGACGAGGAAGGCATTCCCGCGGAGGAGTTGCTTTCCGAAGAAGAGCTGGACGAACTCGTCGCTCCCGTCGCGCTCTACCCGGATGCGCTGCTGGCGCAAGTCTTCGTCGCATCGACATATCCGCTCGAGATCGTGAAATCCGACCGGTGGGTCGAGGACAACAAGGACCTCGCTGAGGACAAGCGCACAGAGGCCGCCGAGGCGGAAGGCTGGGATGAAAGCGTTGCGGTGCTCGCGGCGGGCTTCCCAGGGGTCATCGAGCGAATGGCGGATGAGATCGACTGGACCGAGCAACTGGGTGACGCCATGCTTGTCCAGAGCGATGATGTGCTCGACGCAGTGCAGCGCCAGCGCGCCCGCGCCGATGCCATGGGCAATCTCGAAACGAACGAGGCGCAAACTGTCACCGTCGAAGGCGACAACATCGCCATCACCCCGACCCAACCCGAGGTCGTCTACGTCCCCGCCTATGATTCCGAGAAAGTCTACACGACCGAGGCGACGACACCCGCAGTCGTTACCCAGCCGACTGAGGAAGGTTTCTCGACGGGCTCACTCGTTGCGACCGGTCTGCTTTCCTTCGGCGCAGGCATGCTGGTCAACGAGATTTTCGATGACGACGACGACTGGCACGGCTACTGGGGACCGAGCTATGGCCGCCCACCGGTAGTTTGGGGCGGCGGGGGGTATGTCCGTCCACGCCCGATCGGTCGGGGCGGCAACGTTGGCAACAACGTGAACATCAACACCGGCACTCAGGTCAACATTGACGGTGACGGCCGTTGGAAACCCAGTGAGCGAGATCGTGCGCGTGCGCGCCGCGACATTTCGAAACGCAAGGGCGTGAGCGGCGACCGGGCCGGGCTGCGGGACGGACGTCCCCGTGCAGCGGATCGTTCCCGCTCGGATCTCAAAGCAAAGATGAATTCGCGAAGCGGCGGCGCGGACGCTCTCTCGCGTACAAAGACGAAACCCAAGCTCACTCGTAATTCCGGCGCCAAGAACAGTGCTCTGAGTTCGCGAAAAAACAGCAATCTCAGCCGAACCAAGAAGGAACAGGCCCGCGGAGCAAAGAGCACGGCAAAAAGAAATACCGGAGCACGCAAAGCAGCAGCGAAACCAAGAAAAATCTCTAAGCCCGCAGGTGGTAAGCGTGTGCAGCGGAAAGCTGGAGGACGCCAAGCAGCTCTGTCCCGCAAGGGTGGCGGCAGCAAGGCGAAACGCGCAAGTGCGCGGGGCAAGGCAAGTCGCGGCAAGGTTCGCAGACGCTGAGAGGCGTCTGTGGGCTCGTGCCTCTCCTCCCCATCGCACCGGGCAGGCGGAATGCCGACGAGCAATATGCAAAAACGCATCCGTCGACCCGGGAACTCAGACTAATCGGAGAACTGTCATGAAACGTCTGCTTTCATCCTGCGCCGTGGTCCTTGTCCTGACTTCACTCCCAGGTGCAGCGCTGTCAGAGCCCGCTCGGTTCGAGGGCGCCGAGGCAGCATTCGAAACGCTCGTTACCGCGTTGAGGTCGGGCGATCGCGATGCACTGATCGCGATTTTCGGTGCCGAGAACGAAGACCTGATCATCACCGGCGACCCCGAGCGAGACAGCACGGATCGCGAAGACTTCATCGCCGCGTTCGATGAGATGCATCGAGTGGTCGAGCAGGATGGGGTCGCGACGCTTTACATCGGGAGTGACCAATGGCCGTTCCCGATCCACGTTTCGATGTCAGAGGACACTTGGGCCTTCGACGTGGAGGCAGGACGCGACGAACTGCTTGAACGGCGCATCGGACGCAATGAGCTAGACGTCATTGACGTACTGAAGGCCTATGTCCGGATTCAGAGTGAGTACCGCCGTACAGACTATGATGCGGACGGCGTGATGGAGTTCGCAGCCCATGTGCTCAGCACCCCGGGCACACGGGATGGCCTTTACTGGCCGCAGGAAGACGGTGCGCCCGAGAGCCCGGTAGGTGACTTCGTGGCACGTGCTGCAGCCGAGGGCTACAGCGTTGGGGGACAGGACGTCGAGCCAGAGCCTTATCTCGGCTACTACTTCCACGTGCTGGCGAAGCAGGGCGAGAACGCTCCGGGCGGCGCAATAGACTACATGGTCAACGGGAACATGGTCGCTGGCCATGCGATGGTGGCCTTTCCGTCCGCCTATGGTGAGACCGGGATCATGAGCTTCATGGTGGCTGAGAACGGCGAGATCCTCGAGGCGGATCTTGGAGAGAACACGCTCGAAACCGCACAGCAGATCGAAAGTTTCAATCCGACGGAAGAGTGGAGTGCAGCTGAATAGCAGAGCGAGGACCTAAGTGTGGGCTGGTGAGATGAACTTCCTCAGATCGACGCTTTTCGGCAGCATCCTGATCGCGGCATTGGTTGCAGTTTCGGTGATTGCGACGGGCACATCATCGTTTGCGCAGTCTGATTCAGCTCAGTCTGAGGCCGAGAGCGAGGTTGGGCCAGAACTTCCCGCCGAGGTTCTCAATTCAGAGATCGACTCAGAGGAGCTCGATCACCGGCTCGTGCCGTTGACGAAGGATGAGCTTGCAGCACTTGCCGCTGAGTGGCTCTCCATCGTGAAGTCCAAGACCGAAGAAGTGATGGCGACCCAGATCGCGATTGCAAACACCGAGGGAGACACGGAAGAGGCCGCGCGCACGAAGCTCACCGAGTTGGTTCAAGAGCGCAAAGCGCTCTTTGAAAAGTACAGCAAGGTCGTCAATGCGTGGGAGAAAAAGAACGGCGACGAAACGGCTGTTGCCGAGTATCGAGCGTATCGAAACGCGATAATTGTCGAGGAGACCCGCACTGCGGACTTCGAGACACTTGTGGCGAAGGCGTTGTCCTGGATGATGGCGTCGGACGGCGGCATCCAGCTCGCAATTGATATAGGCATCATCGTATCGTCGTTCATCGGATTGCTGATAGTTGCCCGTATCATCAGGCGCATCGCGAGGCGCTGGATCGGGCACGTGCCGAACCTTTCGAAGCTGCTCCAGGTATTCTTGGTCGCGGTCATCTACTGGCTCGTTATGGCATTCGGGCTGATGGTCGTGCTCTCTGCCCTCGGTGTAGACATATCACCGGTCTTTGCACTGATCGGTGGTGCATCGTTCATCATGGCGTTTGCCTTTCAGGACACGCTCGGCAATCTCGCGAGCGGCTTGATGATCATGATCAACCGCCCCTTCGACGAGGGCGACTACGTTGACGTGGGAGGCGTCGCCGGCACCGTGAAGTCGGTCAGCATTGTCGCGACGACCGTGGTGACACCTGACAATCAGATCATCGTGATCCCGAACAAGAATGTCTGGGGCAACGTGATCACGAACGTCACGACCTCACCGACGCGGCGTGTCGATCTCATGTTCGGGATTGGCTATGATGATAGCATCGAACTGACCCATGAGGTGCTGAACGAGACCGTCGAGAAACACCCGCTCGTGTTGAAGGACCCGGCACCGGTGATCCGGGTGCATCAGCTCGGGGCAAGCTCGGTCGATTTCATCGTGCGTCCCTGGGTGAAAGGCGATGACTACTGGACCGTGTACTGGGATTTGACACGGCAGGTGAAGGAAGCGTTCGATGCGGCGGGCATCTCGATCCCGTATCCGCAACAGGACATCCACGTTCGCAATCAGGAAAGCTCGCCGCCACTGGAGAGCAGCGCGGCATCCACCAAAAAGCCTGTGTCCCAACGCGAAGGCGAACCAGGCCACGAGGATGCCGAAGAGGTGTCGTGAACGTTGGATTAGCGTGACGCGAACCACGGACACACCGAGATTGTTCACGCTGATCTCCGACGGATTTCGCGTTGCGTCAAAGGAGCCGGTGGCCGAACCTTCCCCCAGTTCGGGTCCGATCGAAGATTTGAGCCGGTTTGGAGCTCTAGAATCGAACCGTAAGACCGATGATGGGGCCATGTGTCACGACATCCCAGGCTTTTCTGGACGCCCCACCGCCTTCCGAGAAATCTTGACCAAGAGCACGGTAGCCCAGATGCACCGACGCATCGTTGTCGGCACGCAGATTGAAGTCGTAGGCGAAGGTTGCCAACACATTCCACGAAAAGTCTGATCCCGTTCCGAAGCCGCCGACATCGGCAAGCGTCACCGCACGCCACTGCTCGCCTATCGTCCATGTCGTACCGAAGCCGACGATCGGATCGACAAACTCGAACTGAGATTTGAAGCTCAGACCGTTCAGTTTCAGGTTGGCATCAATGTTGGTGTAGCGGCCGCCAAGATAGGGTTCCAGCACCGCCACCGCCATGCCGATCTGTACCGGTTCGAGGCGGTAGGAGACCCCGAAGTCAACGAAGCTCATCCGCACATCCATGTTGGCTTGGACAGGGTTCCCGCCAAACAACAGGTTGGAGGTTGCCGTTGTTCTGCCGTAGACCCCGTTCAGAAACACGCCGAGTGAGCCTTTGTGCACCCGCACATCCAGCATTCCACCGCCGCTGAAGTTGTCGAGGATGGTGTCAAACCCAACGTCGACATTGACGGGATTGCCTCTGATGACCGCATCCCCGTTCAGAGACAGCATCCACAGATAAGGTGTTGCTGCGACTTCCCAGTCAGAACGAGACGCATCTTCGTCGGCAATCGCCGACGTTGGCGCGGCAATCACTGAGGTCAGGAGGCACGCCCCTCCAAGCGCCATCGAGAGCGGAACTGGCATCACGGTTCCTCCGCAAGCGGTGTTCTTCAAAGGCTGTTGGTGCTCGTCCGCCATGTGCACGCACGCCTTACTTGGCGATGGGAGTAATCTTGCTGCCCTCGAGGCCTGCACCCGCGAACAACCCTGCCTGATCCACGAAGAAGACATAGATGCCCTCCTGAGCCGTGGAGCTCGACAGCTTCTTTGCAATGCCTTTGTCTGCAACGGTGATGTTCGGACCGACGCCGACTTCCCATCCGTCAGTGCTCCGCACAAAATCGAGCGCGTCCTGATCCATCAGAAACATCACGTAGCCGTACTTCGATACACCTGCCTGCATCCCGATGGAGGCGGCAACGCTCTGATAGTAGGCCTCGGTGCTGCCGCCGACGCGGAGCACACCCTCACCAGCGGCTGCTCCGACGATCAATCCACCTTTGATGATCTCCGGGAAAATCAGGATGCCGGCGGCCCTCTCGATCATGAGATCTGTTACCGGCTCGGAGTCCTTGAGATGCTGCAGTGTCGCGTCAGCCGCTGCGTTGAGTTCGGCGGCACTCGCTGCGTGGGCCGTCGGCACCGCAAAAACAACCGCAGTTGTTCCGAGTGCAGTTGCCCCACACACAAAGCTCCTTCTGGTTGGCATCATCGGTACTCCCTTATCGTGATCGTTTCTTGGTTCGGACACAGATCGGTTCGAACGCAATGCGCCCAACTCACTGCGTCCGGATGACTGTGCGAAACCCAATGTGATTTGCCCCAAGTGCCTGCTCCTGAGGCTGCCGAGCTGCCGGTCGATAGCGGGCACAGTAAACGGGTGCGCAGAGCCAAGAACCGCCCTTGATGGTCACTCTCCCGGCCTCAGGTCCGACATCGTCACCGACGCGTGGGTCCCAGGCGTCCTCAACATACTCCCAAACATTCCCGGCCATGTCGTGCAAGCCGTAGCCATTGGCCGTATAGCATCCGACCGGTGCCGTCGTGAGCCAACCGTCCTCTGAGCTGTTCTTGGCGGGGAACTGTCCCTGCCAGGTGTTTGCTTTCCAGCCTTCCACGGGATTGTAGGCCTCGCCCCAGGTATAGTCCGCACCATCGAGGCCACCCCGCGCGGCGAACTCCCACTCGGCTTCAGTCGGCAGTTCGGCGCCGCGCCACTTCGCATAGGCAAGCGCGTCTTCCCAGGCAATGTGGACAACAGGATGCCCGGTGAAGCCCTCAATCGAGCTTCCGGACCCGATGGGCTCACGCCAGTTTGCGCCCCTGAGATACCGCCACCACTGGGTCACATCATCAAAGCCTCTAACCTCACGTGGCGGCGCAAACACCATCGAACCCGGTTTGCGCAACTCTGCGGGGATGTGCGGGTACTCCTCGGCTGACAGACCACGTTCGGCGATCGTCCGGTATCCGGTGGCTTCGACAAACGCCGAAAACTGAGCGTTTGTCACCTCATGGACGTCAATCCAAAAGCTGTCGACACTGACCTCGCGAACGGGTGCTTCTTCCGGCCGATCCGCTCGCGTCTCTGAGCCCATGCGAAAGGTACCGCCCTCGACAAAAACCATGCCTGCCTTTGCGCTGCTCCCTTCCGGCAATCCGGAATAGTCGACGCACAGCGCAAGCACCTGTGTGGGCAAAAAGAACAGACCGGAAAGAACAGCAGCTACTGAGTGTTTGACGGCCATACGCTCTTCCAATCCCGAGCCATGTCGATGACCAGCCAGCCTCGTTCATCGCTTTCGTCCAGCCCGCGATCCAGACGTCCGACATGACTCTCGCGGTCATAGGCGAACTCACGCTCGGAGTCCGTGTGGTGAACGATCAGGCCAAGGCGGGCCCCTTCCCCGGCAGTTGTCCATTCAAGCATCTCGAAATCGCCATCCGAGTTGCCGACCGCGATAACCGGACGCTTGCCGATGCGGGTATCGATGGCAATCGGCTTTCCGGACTTGTCGTCGAGAAAGAAGACCCCCGGGTCCTTAATGATCGTAGGCTTACCATCCTGCAGCACATAGCTCGCCTTGCCTGTGCTCCCGATCACCTGCTCCGCAGGAATGTTGTAGGCTTCAAGCCCGAACGCCCGAATGAAGTGCAGACCGCCGCCGGAGACGATGTACGTTCTGAAGCCCTCGTCCCGCAGATAGCTCAGCAGCTCCAGCATCGGCTGGTACGTCATATCGCGGTAGCGAAGACCGGTGCTTGGGTGCCGTGCGGTATCCAACCATTCCCGGACCTCTGCGATAAACGTGTCCGTGGAAACTCCGGAATGCGTCTTGGATACGATCTCGAGAAGCCCCTCGGTGCCAGCGGCCATGACTGTCTCAAGATCACCCTCAGCCGCAGCGCGCAGAACGTCTGAACTCAGAACCGACGGATCCGCATCGGCCATTTGCTTGAGCCGGTCGATGGCGAACAGGAATTGAAAGTAGACAGGTTTCTCTGCCCAGAGCGTGCCGTCATTGTCGAAGGTCGCGATCCGATCGGCCACCGGAACGAAGTCGCCCGAATTGGGGTCGGTCACCGCGTCGACGAATTCGACGATCCGGATCTTGGCCGCATCTTGGTTCCACGACGGCAACGGGTCGGCAAAGACCGGCATTGCGAACAGCGCGATGCAGGCGATTGCTGCGTGTTTGGCGATCATCGAAAAATCCTTCAGATGGGTGGCCCGCCCAAGGTCGATGCCGGGGCGGACCGATTGTCGTTGGCGAAGCGGTTGCTACTGAGCACCGCCACCGGCTGCGAGAGTTTCCAAGACCTTGTCGAGGCTAAAGCTCGCCGCCTGCTGCCGAGGCGGATACTCCTGGAACGTCGCGAGAAACTTACCCACGTAGGCCTGCGCCGGCACCAGAAGATAGGCGCGGTCGATCAGCCATTCGTAGTACATGTTCGAAGTGATCGTGGATCGCTCGTAGGGATCACGCCGCAGGTTGTAGATGTACGGCACGCGGAGCGGCACGAACGGGTACTGCCAGACTGCAAATGTGCCAACCTCCCGCTGCTCCATGAAGATCATCTTCCAGTCGTCGTAACGAAGCGCGGTCAGGTCGCCGTCGTCCGAGAAGTAGAAGATCTCCTTGCGCGGGCTCTCCTCAACCTCACCGGTGAGGAGTGGCATGAGGTTATAGCCATCGAGGTGCACACGGTACTCACGTCCGGCCATCTCATCGACGGTCACGCCTTCAAGAAGCTGTTCCGTGACGTCCGGGTTGCCTGCGGCGGCCAGGAAGGTGGGCAGCCAATCCATGTGGTGGACGACTTCGTTCGTCACCGAACCAGCTTCGATTTGTCCAGGCCAGCGCACCATTGCAGGCACACGCCAGCCGCCTTCCCAGTTGGTGTTCTTCTCGCCGCGGTACGGAGTTTGTGCCGCATCGGGCCACGTGTTCATGTGCGGACCGTTGTCGGTCGAGTAGAATACGATGGTGTTGTCAGCGATCCCCAGCTCGTCAAGCAAGTCGAGGAACTTGCCGATGTGCATATCGTGTTCAACCATCCCGTCGGCATACTCGTCCTGGCCCGAGATCCCACGCAGCTCCTCCTTGACGTGAGTCCGGAAGTGCATCCGGGTGCCGCTCCACCACACGAACCAAGGTGTTCCTGCCTCGTGAGCCGCCCGAATGAAGGCGATTGCTTCATCTGAAGTGTCGTCGTCAACCGTCTCCATCCGCTTCTTGGTGAGCGGACCGGTGTCCTCGATCTCCTGGGTAATCGCGTCCGCGGAATAGCTTGCACTTGAGCGGATGACGCCTCTCGGTCCGAACTTTTCGAGGAAAGTCTGCCCGTCCGGCATCACGGCATCGCCAGGATAGTCTTCGTTCTCCGGCTCTTCTTCTGCGTTGAGGTGGTAGAGATTGCCGTAGAACGCATCAAAACCGTGGTTGGTCGGCAGCATCTCGTCGCGATCGCCGAGGTGGTTCTTGCCGAACTGGCCGGTCGCGTAGCCCTGCGCCTTCAGCAGACCGGCAATTGTCGGATCTTCGATGCTCATGCCTTCCTTGGCGCCGGGCAGGCCAACTTTGGAGAGACCGGTTCGGAACACGCTCTGGCCCATGATGAAGGACGAACGACCCGCCGTGCACGATTGCTCTCCGTAGTAGTCGGTGAAAATCATTCCTTCGTTGGCAATCCGATCGATGTTCGGAGTGCGGTATCCGACCATCCCGCGCGTGTAGGCGGAAATGTTCGACTGACCGATGTCGTCCCCCCAGACAACGAGGATGTTGGGTTTCTGTTCTTGTGCGGCGGCAGAGCCGGCGACAAGCGCTGCTGCAAGCACCGCAGACAGCGCGGCGCCAGCTAGCGTGTAAGTTCTCATGAATGATCTCCCTGACCGAATGTTGCCGCACGGGACGGTTGTGCAGCCCTCCGCGCAACGGTAGATTGATGATAGTTGAACACGGCCCGGGTGAATCGATCATGTTTGCCAATTCGATCGCTGCGGGCAAATCTGTCGCACCACTCGACAACTATGGTTGGCTCGCCGAACAACCCAAAGACTTCATATGTTGGGCAAAGAGCGTTGGGTCTTGGCGTGAATACTCGGCCAATCAAGTGGTTTGTGAATCAGGAGAACCCGCGGAAGGTATCCACGGCCTGGCTCAGGGCTCGCTCGAGGTCACATTCCCGCTTCTCGCCGAAGAGACCGTGACTGTCTATCGAGCCGATGTGGGCTTCTGGATCGGAGACGATTCCGGATTTGACCGAACGCCCCGACTCGTTGGTCTGGTGGCCACAAAGCCTTCGCGCTTGCTGCATATCGCCAATCGTGACATCCGGATGTTGCTCGAGCGCAGCCCGCATTACTGGCAGGCGTTTCAGAAACTCAACGCCAGCAACCTCAAGAAAGCAGTTACGCTGCTGTCCGAGGCGTTGTCGCTTTCGGTTCGGGCGCGCGTGTGTCGTCGCCTCTACGAAATGACACGTGGCCGTCATGGTTTTGATGCGGAGATCACTCAGTCAGATCTCGCAAGGCTCGTAGGTGTCTCGCGCCCTACGATGAGACGTTGTCTGAAGGGTCTGTCCAACCTCGGCATCGTCACGTTGAAGTACGGAAAAGTGGCAATTCCAGACCACACCGCGCTCAAACTCTTCTTTGATGAGAGATAGCTTCGACTGTCGTCTACTCAGTTCTTGGGCGGTGCGAAGTCAGGTGGGAATGGACGCCAATCTGTGGCGTCAAGCCCCGCCTTGTAACCCAGATCGTAGAGCGCGCCCATGTAGACAGGGTCGAACATTTCCTCGGGCTCGCCGTCAAAATCCCGCGGAATCGCAATGACATTGAGATCGGCATTGTCGCGCTCCGTAATCGCAAAGATGCGGTAGACATCTCCTGTTCCAGAACCTCCGATCAAGCTCGAAGCCGCTTTGCCCGCAATAGAAGTCAGCCGTGGACGCACCGGATCGTACGGTTTCTCGAGCTTGTTGTTCATCACAACCCAAACGCTGCGATCAACAGTGACTCCCGAGCGCTCATCCACATCGGTCACGCGTAACTCAGGACTGAACAAGATCACCTGCTCGGTCGCGCCGCCATCGACGTGCATTTCGTCATGTTGCCGACCGTCCTGCGTTGTCACGGGGATCAACACGGGCGGGAACGCGCCTGGTATCGCGGACGATGCTTGAACAACGTCTTGAATCAACTTCTTCGCGTTCGGATCTCCGCTCACTGCGATCGCGCCGACATTCCAGATCACGGGTCGCGAGGCGTCGATGTTTGTTGTGCCTATGAGCAGGAGGCGGTTGTCGCGATACGCATCGGCGATCGCTTCTACCGTCTCATCATCGATGTATTCTTCGATCAGGCGTCGATAACCAGTGGTGTCGAACAGCGCTGTCCCTCCGGTCAGTCCGGCAAAGAACGTCGGAATCGCAAGCTGCCTAGTACGATAGGTCGTATAGATTTCACGAAGTGTCTCGTCATGCTGCGGGCCGAGGTAGGCAAACAGGGCGATAATCGCCCCTGTCGAGACGCCACTCACAACCTGGAATGTTGGCCGGTCCCCGCGCGCTGTCCAGCCGGCGAGCAGGCCCGCACCGAATGCGCCGTCTGGTCCCCCGCCAGACAGCGCAAGCAGATCGTGCTTCACGCGTTCGCCAGCGGCGATCTCCTTCGCATATCGCACACGCGCAACATCACTTCGGGTCTGGATCAGCAATTCGATCTGAGCATCGTCGAGATCGTCCCCCCAAGTGCGGGTCGGTCCGTCGATGGCATAAGGCCTCGCATCGTCGATTGCGTCTTCGGGTACCGCTGAGCGCACGAGCACTGTGGTGCAGCCTGCCATCGCACCTGTCCCCAACAGCACCACCGCAAGAGCAACGGAACGGAACAGTCGGCGACCGGGTGTTTCGATGAGCGGCATCACATGTCCAGAGTCGGGCCTAGTTGCTGGCTTGTCCGGCTGCGACACCTTCCTGGTAGGCACGCTCTTTGTCTCTTTCGACCTTGTCAACAATGAGCCCTCCTACGAGTCCCGCACCTGCACCGGCAACCGCACCCAACGCAGCGTTGCCGCCGATGGCACCTAGGAGCGCACCGCCTGCGGCGCCCGCCGTCGTGCCCGTAAGCGCCCGTTGTTGCTGATCCGTCAGGTCTGCGCACGATGCCAAGACACATGCCGCGATCGCCAACACTGTCACGTGACAGAGCGATGAACGTTTTTGATGAATCATCTCACTTCCTCGGGTCAGGAACACGGAAATCTCTCTGCGGCCCAGCGAACCACACCCTCAACCGCAGGCAGAGCTGCGTGCTCGGGAGTGTCATTCGCCCATGCCGAAAACTCCGCTGCAACTTCGTTGCGGCTCGGCGCACCGGTTTCCGGGACACAGTAAATCCCTGGTGAACCATCCGCATGCATGGCGGTGTGGAAATGGTGCACGCCCAGGAAGTAGCCGACGCACATGTGCATTGCCGCAGCGTGGCGTGGATTTTCAGGGGTGACTGAACAGAGAACCGCGAGATCACCCGCGTTCGAGACCATAAAGCGTTCATCTTCCGCTGCTTGCGCTGTCGCGCAAATGGCAAGAAAGATTGAAGAAGCCCCCAACATCAGTCTATTGAGTTTCAAGCCAGTACTCCTTCCGCGTCAGAATCTTTCGTAACTATCACGATCCACATAAATACGTTCGCACAACAATCGCAAGCTGAAAGAGCCCGCCGTCAATCTCTCGGCGTATTGAAATATGCGACCACTTGTCGAAGACGTGAGAAAACTTTCGAAGAACGTTGACAAGTCAGAAGTTCTGGGACTTAGAGATCCCGAGTTCTGACGCATTGTACCGAAGCGCTTACCCCCTCAACGACGACATAGGATCGGTTCCATGGCATCCGGCGAAGTGAAGATCACCCTCCCTCCCGACGCCTCGAGCGAGATGATCGATCGTGTGAAGGAGGCGTTTCCCGAGGCAGCACTCGACACGGCCGAACCGACAGTGGACGCCGTCTCGAAGGTTGGAGATGCGGAACTGGCCATTGCCCAGGCCGTCGAACAAGCTCCGCGGTTTGGCGAGTCCCTGTCAACTTGGTCCTCTTCGCTTCCCGGCGGCGGCTTGGTGACAATACTGAGTATACTGGCGATCATCTTGGCGGCCTATGCGGTCGAGATAGTCGTGCGTTCTGCCACGCGCCGCTGGAACACCATGCCGGTCGAGGGTGATGCTATTCCCTTCCAACAGAGACTGGTCGGGGCAGGCTCCTGGTTTGCAGCGCGCTTGCTCTCTCTGGTTGTGTTTGTCATCGCAGCGCGGATTGTCGGCAGACTGGTGCTGCCATCGGACGAGGGAATTCGAGAGATCGGGCTCGGTCTGCTGGAAGCAGTGCTGTTCGCTCGGCTGTACATCGGCCTCAACGAAGCACTGCTGGCACCAAAGACACCCAATCGACGGCTCATGGGTTTCGACGACGCAGATGCGGCATTCGTTATGCGCGCAGGGATCATTGTCGCGGTTGTCGCGGGTCTCATCCGTGCCCTGCGATCCATCATCATGTCAGCAGGCGGCGAAGGTCCGGAAGTCGCAGCCCCACTGCTCGTGCTGGTGTTCGCAAATTGTGGAATCGCCATATGGTACTTCTTGCGCATTCGCGAACCGATTGCCCGGCTTGTGGCTCGGCTGGTCAAAGATCCGATGCGTGAAGACTTCAGCTGGCGCCATTGGTTTGCCGAGCGCTGGCATTGGGCATTCATGCTTTGCATCGTTCTGGACACGCTCTTGAAGGCCATAGGCGTGCTCGGACTGCTCGGCAGCGGCGCGGCAAGCGGGGCCGGACCGGTCATTCTCGTGCTGGCGCTTACCGTTCTCATCGTCGCAGGACTCGCCGTGTGGCGCCGAGAACGCGAAGCCGAGGGCAGCGCCGACTGGACGATCGGACTGTTCGTGCTCGTGGAGGGACTGGCGATCGTTGGCGGCGCAATTTTACTGCTGTTCCTTTGGGGCATCGACCCGCTTCATTCTCAGGCCGAGAGTGGCATCGCTCGCATGCTCCCCTCTATCGTGGAAACAGCTGTCATCATTGTTGCCGGAATTGCCCTGGCCCGCGCGGTGACCGCACTGCTTCAGCAGCGGGCATCCGATGATGGCGAGGAAGATGGCGGCGACGGTATGGGCAGCGAGGGCTCCCGACTGGAGACCGTCGTGCCGATCATCCGAGGTTTTGCCCTTGCGGCCGTCGCAATCACCACGGGGATGATGGCATTGAGTGCGCTGGGGGTCAGCGTCGCCCCGCTTATTGCCAGTGCGGGGGTGATCGGACTTGCGATCGGCTTCGGAGCGCAGAAGCTCGTCGCCGATGTGATCAGCGGCGTGTTTTATCTGTACGAGGATGCCTTCCGGCTTGGCGAATACATTGTGTCGGCTAGCGGCAAGGGCACCGTGG
>CBDHHE010000012.1:0-44247 GCA_965263335.1 Thermohalobaculum sp.
GAGTTCGAGGTCATACTCGGTGATGTCGTGCCGCTCGATGAGGTCGAGGATGCCTTCGATCGCCGGAAAGAACTTGTCATCCATCGTCTCCGGGCTGATGACGATCGTCTCGCCGTCCTCGGGATCAGTCCACGCAAACGGCATCCCCCGCTCCGGAAGCTGGATGTTATCGGCGTCGAGGGTCGTGTACACCAGCCAATGGAGTGCGTCACCCTCGCGCGCCCAGTCACTCTTATTCCGCTCCGGAAACTGGGCCTCAAGTGCCGCGGAGCCGGTGCAGTGGATCCGGCGCTTGGCGGTCGAACCACCGATGATACTGCTGTGTTTCCCGCTCATGACCCACACCCATTCGACTTTTGCCTTCGTCTTTCAAAACGTAGTGCACGCTCGGAGGCCCACACTATGACATCTATTGTGCGGTGGCCGACGTCGCGGAGCGAGCGATTGCATGGACTACAGAGCCACTCCACCGTGTTTGCACAAACCCGCTCTCGGCATACGGGGCACATCTCCCCCCGCCATTTTGTAGGTACTGATTGGGCCATGATTAAACAACCTCTTTGATGCCGAAAACGATCCGCGCGTGATCGTTGAGCGCGGCTTTGCCCTTGTCGGTGATGTACAGCGGAATACGCGGGGAACCGCCGGTTGGCTGTGCGCGGTACGGCTTACCGCGTCGGATGTGGTGGTGAACCTCCCACAGGCGTTTGGTGATTTGCGAGACGCGCGACTCGGTCAGCGGCGGGTCAAACATGTTGCATAGCGCGCGGCTGTACGTACCGGGGTTGTCGTGGATCCGCTGTAGCAACGCGAGCTCAAGCGTGGTGAGCGGCAAAAGGGATGGTTTCGGCATAGTGTTCGTGTATTATGCATAGGTGCCTGAAGACTACAAGGCTAGAAGCTACCAACGAGACATGACGAATTTCTGCCTTGAGGGGGCAGAGGCAATGCTACTTGTCCGCATGGGCTACGGGAAAACCGCGGCCATGCTCGACGTTATTAAGCAAGTGATCGACGCAGACCGCCCAAAGGGGCATTTCCGGCGCTTCTTGGTGGTGGCGCCGCGCAAGGTTGCGCGGATGACGTGGCCCAATGAATTCCAGAAATGGAACCAGTTCAAGGATTTGAAGTACGGTGTCGTGACCGGCTCCGTACCCGCCGCTAAGCGTAAACGTATCATCATGGACCCGACGCTTGATGTTGTGTTGATGAATTTCGACACGCTTACGTGGCTGTGTAAGGAGTTTCCACCCGGCACGTTCCCCTTCTATGGGCTCATTCTGGACGAGGGGAGCAAGCTTTCTGACCCCGGCTCTAAGCGGTTTTCTGCGTTTCGGTACCGCGCGCACGAATTCGAGATGCGTATTGTTATGAGCGGCTCCATGGCCGCCGAAGGGCTGCATAAGATCTTTGGCCCCACGTACATGATCACGTCGTACCCACATGAGCCGGGGCGTCTTGGGCGCAAAATGCCGATGAAGGCTGCGTTGGGGAGCTCCTATACGCAGTTCAAGAAACGTTATTTCGAGACCGACTTTACGGGCTACAAGCTGACACCCAGGCCCGGAGCGATTCGCGCGGTCTCCAACATCATACGGCCGTACGTGTTTCAGATTCAGGAGTCTGACGAGCTGCAGCTCCCACCGTTGGTGCTCAACGACATCCTGTTTGAGCTTCCAAAGAAGGTCCGCGAGCAATACGACGAGCTTGAGCAGGAGTTCGTGTTGGAGCTTCGAAACAATCCGCAGGCTGCCGAAGCGCTCGACGAAGAGGATGACGTGCGGGAGGTGTACGCCGCGAACGCCGCGGTGCTACGCAACAAGCTTCGGCAGCTGTGCAGCGGGTTTCTGTACTCGTACAAGATGCCCAGAACCCCGGATGAGCGCATTGAGCGTCAAACCACGTGGCTCCATGACGCCAAGGTCGATGCGTATCGTGACGCGGTCGGGGAGCTTATGGGCGAGTCGCATTTGGTCATCTACGGCTACCAGGCTGAGGTTGAGGCGCTCAAGTTGAAGCACACGTTGGGCGCGCATCTGACAGACACTCAGGAGGATGCGGTTATCGCGAAGTGGGATGCCGGTGAGCTGCCGTACCTCGGTATGCACCCGGCGAGTGCCGCGCACGGATTGAACCTGCACGAGGGTGGGTGCCACCACGCGATGTTCTTTACGCTGCCGTGGAGTCAGGATCAATACGATCAAGCGTGCGCGCGGTTGCATCGAAGCGGGCAGAAGAAAACGGTTGTGCTGCACCGGTTCCTTGCCGCAAACACGGTGGAACAGGACGTCGTGAAGGCGTTGGAGTCGAAGCAGTATTTTCAGACGGCGCTCATGAACGCGCTAAAGGAGAGAGTGGGATGACAAGGAATTGTGTGGGGTGCGCGTGGTATGACCCAAGAGGTAGGTGGCATCTTGGTGAACCACCTTCATGGCCTACGTGCAAGAAACACCCGCGGTATTCGAATCTAGTGAATTTTCCATTTCGGAGCACGAAGTGCAAGGACTGGGTGCGAAGGGATCATCGGCATGTCGGAAGCAGCCCTAGAATCACGCGTTGAAAACCGCCTCCTCGCTGCGGGGTGCGAGTACCTCAAGCTGCCCGCTCAGTGGCGTCGCGGTATACCCGACCGGTTGGTGATCGTACCCGGAGGGGCGGTTTGGTTCCTTGAACTCAAGGACAGTCCTACGGCGGATGTGCGTAAAGCACAGAAACGTTGGGAGCGGCGTCTGAACACGCTGGGCGCGAATTACCTACGTTCCTGCGACTACGACGAGATCATCGAGACCATTCTTGCAACGACCAAGCATTAAGCACATGATGCTTGCGTATGGCGATGACACCCCAAGAGGTCGATGACCTCCGCACCATTGAGCGTATCTGCGTGAGTCTCGCAGACACCCTGAAACACTACCACGAGTACGCTCAGGCCGCGGATGCGGCTGGCCGACTCGCTCGCAACATGCGAGAGCGCGCGGAGCTATACCCGTCGTTAGAAGCACGTGTTGTGCAGATTGAGCAGGCAATCCGCGCTCTGGACCGGCGTACGCAGCCGCGTATTGACGCTACGCAGCTGCGCACGCCTCCACCCGTGCCACCTCGAGAGCCGTCGAACTGGCGACCGATTGAGCCACCTCCGCGGCTACCGCCCGAGCAAATCGAAATCGACGTGCATGATGTGTTCGATGACGCGGCGGAAGAGCTCAGGAAAGAAGCCGGATTAGGTCATCCAACTTCCCGGTGACGACCTCGCGGTGAGCGGCGAGATCGCGCTCCAAACGATGGATCCGCGCTGAGAGCCCAAGCGCGGATTCCGGAGTCTCTGTGACGTCTCTCGCCACCTCCGGTTGGTACGTCACCGGGTTAGCGTAGTCGTGTTCGCGCATATCGGTAAGTGTTGGGATGTGTTTTCCCGCTCGCCGGTAAAGCATCGGCTGGCTTTTGCCCCCACCCTTGGCCCGACCCCCTCGAACGATGTCCCCGCACTCGACAGCGTCGTTCACGTACCGAGTTGCCGTGCGGTAGTTGAGGTTGAGCGCGTCACACACCTCCCGCAGTGTTGTGAAACCCCCGTGCGGAACCTCGAAAGCCTTAAGAAACGTCTCCCCGTAGTTTTTCATGGCAAATATACCTCTGATCGTCTGCTCTCGTAAAGCAGACCGTCAACCATGAGCCGGGCCACGCGCCCGTCCCAATGGATTTGGTGTTGTGTCACTGTGAAATTTTGGCCGTCCCATGCGACCTCTGCGAATCCGGTTTCCCAACCGGTGGCCCTATTGATGTAAGAGGGTGTGCCAAGCCCCATCCACCCACACCCGTATCCCGTGGATTTCGCTCCGTTGAAGCTGGGTGAGGCGGCTCGTTGAAGATTGTGCGTATGTCCGTGGAGGTTGGGCCCGAACCAGCCCACATCGGCGTGTTTAGCGGATGCGTGCCGACTGTGGTACTGCCCATGGATCAGCGTGCACCCGTACTCGCGGTCGATTTCGCCGAACCGACGACGCACACCAAGGAGCTTTCCTGACGGACTCGGTACCAAACGTATGACGGAGGATGTGTCGTTCGCAGCGTGCGAGTCGGCGATGAGTGCGCTTAGATCTGTGAATCCGATGAGCTCTTCTAGCGGGGGCAGGAAATCGGCGATTTGGACGAGTTCGTTGAGCGCTCTGTCCCAACGTGCCTCATGATTACCGCGCACCCACCCGGCCTTACAGGCTTTGTTTTGGTTCGTCGCACTCCGGTGGCACATGTGCACGATGTCTTTGGCGACTCGAAACTCTTCTTTGAGCGACACCATTGCGTCTTTGCCGAACGCAAATGACGCTTGCTGATAGTCATCGATGAGGTCGCCAATTTGAATCCACCAATCCCAGTGACGCTCTTGAGCGTACCCAAAGAGAACCTCGAAGGCCCATCCGTTGTGGTGTTTGACGTGTGCGTCTGGGATGACTAGGACGCGTGCGTTAACCTTCGAAGGCATGACGCAAGCATTGCGCAACTTGGTTGGCAATTGCAAGCATCAAATACCAGCACCCCAGACTTGATACTCAGTTGCGCCCGTTTTCTGCCAGGTAACGTAGTCGCCGGCGCCAACGGTGGCGGATGTTCCGGATGAAAGACTGGAACCGTTGAAGCGCAGGATCGTCACCCCTCCTGCCGCAGAGATCGTTGTTGTACCGTTCCGAGAGCGGATTTGCCCTTGAGCTCCGGTCGGGATGTCCGACGAATTTGGGAAGGTGATTGTCAGTGCGCCGTTTCCGCAAATGTTTCCGTCAACATGCTGCTCGTCAAGCGTGAGCGTACCGGAAGTTTCTACATAGGGCTTTACTGAGTACCCAACATCGCGGAGCGTACCGACCTTATCGGACACGGACACCGCGTTGATTTTGCCGGCGGTACCGCGGAGCTGGGTGCGGAGCGCGGTGAGCCCGTCATTCTGGTACAGACGCCCTTCACCATCCGGGTCGAAACTGAAACCGTTTCTCAGAATGCCCGCAGCGTTTTCCGCTCCGAGGAAGATGCCGCCACCTTCGTTGAATGCGTCCAGGCGGAGGTCGTCAAGCACCCACCCAAGCACCGCGCGGTCTGTACCGTCGGACTCCTGTAGTGCGAGTTCAACATCGTGGTTGCCACCCGCTCCGGGCGTACCGTCTTGTTCGTTCTGTATGTTGAGTGCGCGCGTCTGGTTCGCGGAGATGAGCGTAGACTGGTTTTGTAGGGTCGTGGTGTCGCCGTTGGCGCTGGCCTCACCGATCGTCACACCCCCACCGAGTGGGTTAACTGCGAGTCCTGAGTTTGTGGCCGAGCCGACCTTTGATTGAATCCCGGCGTCACCGAATTCTAGGTGCTGGCCCGATAGGAGCCCGATCAGAAGCCCCACATCCGTGTCGGTTAGATCGGGGTCGTTGCTATTCGCGATGATGAGGTTCGCGACGTCTAGCCCGCTTGTGACTGATACGAGCCGGAACTCGGAGTCTGCGCTGACGTAATGGACTTCGACGACGTCCCCCCCTTGCCACGCGTCTGCAGCAAGGGAAGACCCATCGCGGTTTACAAGGTCCGCAGCGGTGATGGCGTTGATTTGGAGTGTGACCGCTCCGGTGTTTGCGGATGCGGCGCGAAAACGAAACGACATCGCGTCGTACAGCGCGGTGTGCGCCTCATTCGTTGTGAGCGTCAGAGCATTTGCAGACCCGCCCGCAGTGAGCGAGCCGTTGTTGTCGCCGTACCAACGCCGCAGCACCGCCATGATCTCGCGAATGACGTCGTTGACCGAGGCGTACGACATACCCTCCGGCGCCCCGTCCGGGGGTGTGCTATTGTTGTTCGCGGCGGTCGTGGACCAATCGTTTAGAATCATCGTACGTTTCCTCCGGCTAGCGTGCGGTCCTGCACATTGCTTGTGACGCCATAGACGGTGCAAGTAAGGTTGCTGGCGGTGACGGATGTGAAGGAAAGCGTTCCGTTTTTTCCGAGGAAAATGCCGCCGCTTGGGTGGTTGGATTGGAAAGCAATTCGTGAGTCACCTGCGGGGACACTTGCGTTCCAGTACAGTGCGCGCGAACTCGAAGTATCGGTGCCGTCGGGGTCGTGGGTGATGCTAAACAGTCTCGCGCCGCTTGCGGTGAGGTTTGCGACAACGATCAGCGTTATCTCAATGACCGGTGCGTCACGGCCGTTACCCTGCAATAGGGTGACCGCCGCGCTTGAACCCGGCGTGGCCTGCGCCAGCAAACGACCCTGTGCGAACGCTCCGTGCATTACCGCCCCGCGCGAGCCTTAGTGTGCTTTGTACGCTTCGGGAACGTGCCCGAGGCGACGCGCACCCTGTTTCGCCCGCCGGTAGACAGTGGGAGCTTTTTCTTGAGTGGTTTAGTTCCTTTTCGCATTACTGATTCCTCCGGATGGTGTGGAACTCGTGCCCGTCGACCTTTATGGTACTACGTTTGCGGAGCGTTGAACCCCACGCGCGCGTGTTATCCAAGCGGGCTAGTGTTATCTCGCGGTTTTTGTGGCGCTCGATCAGGTCTTTCTTAAACGCCTGCAAAGTCGCCTCAGGGTTCTGTGCCTTGTATGCGTCAAACGCCTCTGCGATGGAGACGCGATCCGTAAACCCTTTGGCGTTAGGCGCTTTCTGAATCGCGTCGGTGAGACTGGGCGCTTTAGCCGTAGTTTTAGATTTCGCGCTGGGCAGTTTCGGGGCGGGGACTTTACCCAGTTTAACGGGCGGCCCCACTGCCGGTGTCGGCGATCCGAACCCGCCCATGAGCGGCGGTTCGATCACCGGCTCCGGAATCGGTAGGTCGAGGTCCATCGTACCTGGAAGAGGCTCAGGAAGGTCGATCGTACCCCTCGGCGGTGTGTATGTCGGTGGCACCGTGCCCGGGCGTGCGGGACGCGTTGGGGGCACAACCGCGGAAGGTGCTGTGAGCGGTGCCGCAGCTGGCGGCGCGGCGGTCGCCTGTGGGCGTGGTGGTACTGCCGGGGGCCTCGCAACCGTTGTTGGGTTACCCTTGAGCATGCCCGCCCCCCTACGAAATGCGTCAAGGTACGGCGAGACGGCCGCTCCGGCCGTACGCCGCGCAACGTACGCGGCCATACCTCGTGGCGTGTAGCCGCGCCGAGTACCCTCGACGATACCGTCCATGAGCCCACCACCGGCGCGCATCATAGCGCCGGTCGGGCTGAATTTCGCGGCAGCGCGGCCAACGGCACCAGCTCCACGGCCAGCGACCGGGAGAGCCGCTCCGAGTGCACCGCCCATAAGCGCGCCCTCTGCGCGCTGTCCAGCTGGCGCGTTGCCGGCACCCGCGAGCGCCCCGACGCCTCCACCAAACGCCGCTTGTTTAGGCAGCGTCGTGGGGAGCATGGCGCGGTTAGCGCGGTTTTGCGCCATTCTCGCGACACGCTGCGCGACAGGTGTGGATGCACCACGAGCCCGAGCTACGCCGCTCGCGGCTTTGCCGAGGATGGACCCGGGGGCCTTGAGCGGGAGCGCCGCTCCAGCGATGCCACCACCGAGTTCACTCGCACCCATGGCAATGGGTGCGTCTTGACGCGCTTTGTCGAGTTCGATATCTGCGAACGCGCCAAGGTCTTTGAACCCACCCTCAATGACAGCGTTCCAGCGATCGGCGGCCTTTTGAAGGTCACCACCTGTGAGTGCGGTTCCGGCGTAATCCATTGCCCCAAGCGCGTTTTGCACCAGCGGGCCGGAGAATTCCGCGAGCTCGGAGCCGAATCCGAAAGCGGCCTGATTGCCAAAACCCTGCACCATGCGTCGCGCCGTTTTACCCGGCGCGGTGCTGCGCGTACCCGTTCGGTTCGCGAGTTCTCGAGGCGTGATATCCAGCTCCGCGACCTCAATCGCGCGCTGCAGCACCTCATTATCCGTCATCGAATCCGGGTACATCTCCGGCATTCGCTGCCGCAGGGCTTTGACGAGTGGGTTCACTGTAGGAACTCTCCAATCACGCCGACTGTCCCGGAGCGTACAGTCTCGGTGGATTCGTCACCCATCAAGTCTTTTAGCATCCGGTCCCCCGCTCCGGGGAAAGCCTCGTTGATGTCGTTGAGTCGCGTCTCGATTGCGTTCTTGCTGGCCTCGTGCCATTCACGCAGCCACCGCTGCATAACCTCGGGTGGGTCACCTGCATCAGGCATTGTGTCGGCGAGCGCTTTTTGCTCGACCGTCGCGTCGACGGCTCGCGCTCCGGCTTCAGATGCGAAGTTCCGGACGATGGTTGAGCGCATCTGCGCCCATGCGATTCGGAACTCTGAGGAGTCTTTAAAACCGAGCTTTTCGCCGATGTACTGCCGCGTACGGCCGATGATACCACCACCCATGTAGTCGGAGCTCTGGATGGTCGCTCGCAACAGGTTCTGAGCCTGTTTGATGCTGGCCCATGAAGCGGAGACCGCGGGAAGGTCTTTCTCGCGAATCTTCTGCCGCTCCTTAGGTGTCGGCGCGGCTTTAGCAGAGGCCTTCGCGAACGCAAGTACCGCTTCGCGCTGATCGCCGCGGAGCTTGTTCGCAGCGTCGACGTTCTGCTGATTCGCTTTAAACTCCATGTCCGCCTGCGTAAGCCGCAGGCGCATGAGGTTCTCCGCGGCGAGACGCCGGTTCGCTCCGTAGTCCTTAATGGACATGTTTCGGAGCTCGAGGTCGCTACCGTGGCGCTGTTTGATGAGCGTCGCGTGGTAGTCGGCGCGCTGAGCGAGGCGCTGCCGCTTGGCCTCTTGGATACCGAGCCAGGACTGCTGTAGCGCGGCGGGGGCATACTCACCGAGCCGCACCATACTCCGAAACGCGAAGTCCTCCATCTGGTCCTCACCAGGCGGGCGCGCAAGGAAATCGGGCTGCGTGTAGTTGCCCTGCTGCATGGCCTCGGCAGCTTGCTGCCGCGGGTCGCCACCGCCGATTGCGTTGGCAGCCTGTGAGACCTCTGCGGCGTTGGGCAGCCCACCGAGTTGCGGAGGACGCACCTGAGCCGCTCCGGGCATGGCCATGAGCGTACGCATGATTTGCCCCTCGACCTGAGCGGGGGGAAGACGTGTACCGGGGCGCAGCTGTGGCATCTGAAAGCCACTTTGGGACGCAGCGATTTTACTGGGATCGAGCGCTTGCTGCGGACCCGGCGCACTAGAGACTGGTGGAGGTGCGGGCAGGCCAGCCGCTTGCGCGATAGCCGCCTGCGTCCGCGGGTCGGGCATCTGACCACGTCGAGCGTGCTCGACCGCGAGTTTTAGAAGGTCCGGCGGCACCGACATGTGTTCACCCTACCCGATCCGACCGAATGGGTCATTAAGATCCATGAGCATCTGTTCGAGCTCGGAATCCTTGAACACGCCGGATGGGCCCGGAAGTGGGCCCATCAATCGCGCGGCTCCACCGGGCATTTGCGCGTCGCGGGCCCGCGCACCGCTCGCAGGTACCGCAGTGGGTGTACTCTGGGGCGTGTAACCAAAACTCGGTCCCACACCCAGAAACGCCTCACCGAGGTCCAGTTTCTGAGCCTCCTCATCGAATGTTCGTCCTGTGCGCGCGGCCTGAAGCCCTGAGCGCCCCGCGTTCATCAACGCGCGTGCGAGGGGACTCTGATCAAGCAGCCCCCCGAAGAAGCCCATGAGACCCGCGCCGGTACCCGCTCCGTCGTAACTCATCGCAACAACCCTCCGCGGCGGTTTCGCATGTACTCTGCGAGCACGCCGTCACCGTATTGCCGCCTGGACGATTCGAACGGTGTAGCAGACGTGCGTGGCGCGGCCTGCGGCGCCGGCCGACCTTGTGGGCCGGGAAGCGGGCCTTGCATGTGCTGAGTGGCGTCGGGCATGTTTCCACCACCGCCTTTCCCACCGCCCATTCCACCAAGCTTGGATGCGAGCCCGGTCTTGGCCGCACCTGCGCCGGCCGCAGTGCCCGCCGCTCCGGACGCTGCCGCACCCGCGGCGCCGGCAGCGCCGGCACCTGCAGCTCCGCCGGCAAGCGCGCCACCGGCTTTACCTAGAATCGCCGCGAGAAGTGGGATCATTTTCCTAGCCTCGTACTGCCGCCGTTCTGACTAGATGTGGTTGTGCCGGTGCCCTGGAGCGGCCCGGTGAGTCCGATGTATTGGTTCAGCGCGTCTAGGTTCCGCTGGTAGTCTTGGAGCGGCCGGCTGGCGTTGTATTCGTATCGCTCGCGTCCGGCGTCAATGAGGCGCTGGGTGTAGTCTTCAAATCCTTGTCCCGCTCCCAGTGCTGCGTCCAGTCCAGCGTAATCAAGCGCCGCGCTTTCTGGAATAAGGCCAGCAACTCCGAGTTGGTGACCAAGGCCACCGAGCCCACCTTGCTGCAAGAGTCCTCCGGCGGTGAGTTGTCGGTTGAGGGCGGATTCTGCAGCTCCGCCGTACATGTCCGCCGCCATACTTCCGAGGGTGTCGGACAGCTCGCCGGCCGCATTTCCGAGTGCGTCGGCTTGGAGCCCGGAGCCGCTCCGACCTGCGGATGCGAATGTGGCGTTGATTCCTGGGAGGATTCCTTCATTGAACGACTCTGTCAGGTTGCTAGCGGCCGATTGGAACGCATCATCGACAAGTGGGTTGATTTGGCCGCTAGCAGCCTGACCTAACGCATCTTGCCCGACGCCAAGACCGGAAAGCAAGCCTCCCGCTCCGCCCCCGCCACCAAGCTCGGAGGTGAGGAAGTTGGAAAGTTGAAGCTCTTCGGGAGAGCCGCCCATACCACGCTCAAAGAGACCCTGTAGCGCGGCACCGCGTCGTGGGTCCATCTCAGCAACGGTGCTACCCCCGTAGAATTCGGGAGTGCCCGGCACCCCACTTAGTCCTCGCTGGTCCGCGTTGGGTGGAGCCGCTCCGGATGGCGGTTTAGCCATCGCCCCAGATTTACCACCATCGGGACTGCCGGCCGGGTTGTTAGCACCCGTTAGCGCCGACGTCTGCGTAGCGATATCGGGTGGGTTCGGGCCACCCGCACTTCGTTTGTATCTGTCCGGAGTGAATGCATCGATCACGCTTTCTGTGCCGGTGGGAACGCGTCCGTCATTGATCGCGCGGTTGAGCTCCGGATAGTAGTCACCGCTAGCAGCCGCAGCGTCCTGCTCCGCCCGATACTGGTCCTCGTAAGCCGCGGAACTGGGCAGGCCCAAAAGCCGCTCGGCAGCATTCAGCGAGTTGCGCGTCGCACCCTCGACGATCGGATTCGCGAGGATGTTTTGCAGTTGATCTACGTCAAAATTGCTGATTCCTGAGCCTTTGCCCATACATAACTCCTAGCACTTATAGCGGTTTCATAACACCCACATAAAAGGGGTTATACCCGAAACCCTTCAAGACCCGCTCCCAACCCTTGCGGCCCATCACCTCGACCCCGTAGCACCCATGCATGCGGGCGTAGGCCTCGATATATTGGAGCCCGTTGTTGGGGTCGGTCGCACCTTCGCCGGCAGCCCACGACAGGCTCAGCATCAAGCGGCCGTTCTGCTGGGGGTAGATCGATGTGAGGAACACGCACTCAAAATCCCCCATAACCCAGACCTTGTAGGTGCCGCTCGCGATTCTCTGACCGAGACCTTGAACGGTCATTCCGTGTTCGCACTGCCGTTCGCACAACTTGGCGAGGAGCGGGGCAATGCGCGACCAATTACGGTCGACCCACGATACTTCCATCGGACCGCGCCACATTGGGCGCTCCGAAGGCTCCGCACCTTTGAACCGAGGGTCGATAGCGCCGTCGATAGGATCTTCCCGAACGGGTCGAGCGGGCGGTATAAGCGCGTTTTCTTCCCGATCGGGACCGAACATACTTTCGTGGACGCGCGCTATTTCATTCCTAAACGCGTCGAGGTCGGATTCTGGTATCCCGTACCCGAGAACAACCCCCCCGTTGGCGTCAGTGCCCCCGGGTTGGGTTGCATCCCCATCACCTGCAGGCCGGCTTGCCCCGGCGCCCTCAGGAAACCGCCCGTCGGAGCCGCTCCCTTCCCGCCGTTGAACGTCGCCCCGCCGCCTTGATGCCGGACCCCCAAGCCCCGTCCCTGTAAGGAGGAGTTCACGCGTTGTTGATCCATCGGGCCATATCTCATCTTTGGGTCTCTCCATCACGCCACCCCCACACTTTTAACCAGATGTAAAAGATACTGCGCGATCTCTTGCGCGTCGTCACTAGTGTACTCGGCTTGAATCTCGTTTATGGCGGTTCGCATTGCACGTCGCAACTCATGGTATGCAGCGGCTTGTTTGCGATATGCGGCAAAGTCTTTTTCGTACATGTCGTATACACTATCTGCGTCGATATCTCGCACTAGAACCTCCCCGACGGTCGGCTCATAACATCCACGCCATTTGCGTGGTTGAATCCGTCTTCGACCGTCAGCCGGACACGATGATACCGCGCATCCGACAAAATGGGAGCTTCATCTACGCTATTTAGCGTCTGAGCCGGGGTGAATACCGTGGTATCGCGTAACGAATTCCGCGCCCCCACGCTCACAGTGATCGTACTGCCGGTTCCCTCGACCAGTGGCCTCACGTTGGTGATGCTCCGGCGCAAATTTTGGCCACCGTCAAACTCGGCTGTGTCGATCACCGCTTGCTTTGCGTCTCCGGTGAACGTGCCCAGCGTTCCGCCTGAGCCAGTAGCGAAGAGCAGGAGCGCACCACCAACGTACGCTGGCGAGTCGACAGAAATGGGATCGACGTCGGGGCCTCCGGGCAGAATGGTGTCGAGTGTGTCGAGCGTGTACCCGACGTTTCGGAGCTCGACGAGGTTGGTGATGTTGTCGCCGCTGACATCTGCGTAGGCCCATCGATCGACGGTGTAGTTGTAGATGAGCAACCGCTGAAGAACGGAAGCGGTTGCGTCAGTTTTGAACCCCCAAACTACGAGTGTGTTGCGGCGGTCGACGGCACCCACCACTTCGGTAATGGCCGCGGAATCGACCTCGCCAAGGAACCACCTGTTGACCCGCTCCGCACCGATCGGTGTGAACTGCCCGCCCTGGATCATGTAAAAGCCGTCTTGGGCGAGGAAGAACACTCGGTCACCCGCAGCCACAACGGAGTTTGCGGCTACCGCTCCGCGCTCACGATCCAGCGTTTGGATGTTGAACACAACCGGCGGGCCGATGTACTCGAGAGCCTTGATTTCCCGCTCTTGAAACACGTATCCGAATGGCCCACCAACGATCTTCTGGACGTCGCCACCGGTGAACAGGATCTGAGCGTCCGCCTGGTACTGCGTATCACCTAGCGCGTCCCAGATGGTGGCGTTGTTGTAACCACTCCACTGAATGACGTCCGGCTCCGAGTCCAGTTTACCAAGCACCACGAAATCGCGGACGATGCCCACATGCTGGGCGTTGGGTGGGTTTTCCGGTGTGCCGGTGATCGATGCGAAGGCTGGCGAGCCGGCGCTCAGGTCAATGACCTGCGGCGCTTGGCCCGGAGCGACTGCGATAACCTGCGACCCGAATCGCGCGAACTCCCACGACGTCACAGCGTAGCCACTTCCGACGGTCGTCCATGAGCCGCCGCTCAGACGTAGGAGCGTCGTGGCGGTCCCCGCGATGACTTCGACGGAGCCGGCGAATTCCACCCAGATAGCGTTAAGAATGAGCGCGCCCGCCGCTCCGGTATTCGCAGAGTACGCAGCGAACGACCGGTAGCTTCCCGCTTGTGGGATCGCGTTGCGCACTTCAATCGCTCCGGGATTGGGGTACGACGGTTGGTCGGGCAGCCACTCGCCGAGCGGTATGCGCTCAAACGGCAGCATCAGACCACGTTACCCTGTCCGATGCGGCGTGTGACGGAGCCCGACGCCTGGTAATCCAGATCCTGGGCGAGCACTGTTCGTTTGATGTCGACGTATTGCGCGTTCATCTCCGTTGCGTAGTCGCGGTCTTGAATGAACTTTCCGGCTTCGTGGAGCATCGCGTACAGGTAGAGGTCCGGGTCGCTCGTGAGCAGTGCGGTAGTATCCGCATCCGCAGTCATCGCTGTGAACTTCGCGTAGTAGCTCAGATCAAGCGTCGCGGTACCGGCGGGCGCGACGTAGATGTCTCGCCCCTCGATGGTGTACTGGCATGGGTCTCCGGAGCCGTCCCATAGCCGCCCTTCGCGAATCACCTCCGGAGTGACCCAATCGAGTTGGGGCCCCTCTTGCACCGACACGCTCCGTACCTCGAGACAATCCGCGGGCACCGTGACCGTTCGGCCGCTGAGTGCCAAAGTCGTCACAGTCACCATGGAGCTGTGCACGATTTCTCTCGCGATGCGCGCTTCAACGTGTTTGAGCATCGTCGGGAGCTGCCCAGTAAACGCGCTGTCGGTGCGGCGTGTGTACGCCTCTACGCTATCGAACAACTCCAAACGTGTCATCGAGACTCCGTGATGATGGTGCCCGGCTTCTGTTTGATCTGGTCAATCTTGAGCCCGGATGGCTTGTAGCCGAACGTCAGTTTTCGCGCTTGCCGCTCCATACCGGTCTTACCGGACGGGGTCGAAACGAACTTGCTGTGCTCTGGGAGCGACGCCTGAAGCACAACGTAGTCTTTACACTTCAACCCCGTACCCGCGAGCCCACCTTTCATTCGCCAATCGTGCGCCCACTGACCGTACGCGGCCATGGGGATATTGGCCAAGAACTTCATGTTCTTTGAACCAATACCCCCTTTCTCACCGTTCACGCGACAGTGGCTTGTGAAGTCAAGCACCGCTTTCACGGACGCATCGGGCTGTGCGATCTGCTTCATCAGCCGACCGTGTTGGTCCTTGACGATCCGCTGTGCGAGTCCGTCTCCACGCCACTGGTATTTCATTTCTTGGGCCTCGCACGGGTGCGCACGTTCACGCTCTGTTCGTCCTTCACCGGCGTTTCGTCCGGAGCGAGCTGGTGGGAGACTTCCGTCTCGTCCACATCGCCGAACTCCGCTTTCACGCGCTTTTCGAGCTGCATGGTGCGGAGCTGCGTCTGCACGGCCTTGGGAAGATCGCTCTGCGGCTGCGTCGCCTGCGTCGCGGCGTACTGCTCACGAATCTCGGCTAGAAGCGCAGCGGCCTCGTCACGCGCAGCCTCAATGTGCGCGGGTGGGGTGCGCTTCCCCGGGCGCCTGATTGGGTCCAGCAGTTGCGCGTGCCGCTCCTCAGCGTACACGATGGGCCGCGTTGGCGCACTTTCAACAACTTCGAGGAATCCCTTGGCGAACGACTGCCGGATCAACGGCTCCGCCATATCGACGACGACGATCTCACCCGGCCGAATTGCTCGGTGACCCGGTACGGAGCGGTCGAGTAGAAACCACGCACCCGCCACCGCGGTGTCCTGCCACATCTTGATGCGCACGGCCATGGGCTGCGCCATGTTCTTTGGCATCTGCTTTTCCCGCCACTCAGCGGCGACCGCCTCCATCCCAAGCACCTTATGACTGCGGAGCCGCGCTTTTGCCCGCTCGCGGTCGGCCGGCTCCATACCGGCGATGACCTGCGGCAGCTGGCCAATGGGGGTGTCGTTCACAATATCAAAATCACTCATTTCCCGTCCTTTGAACGGGGGCACCGGGATAACCGATGCCCCCGCTCAGATTCATCACGCCGTCATCGCAGCGGTGGTGTCGATGTCCGCGTAAATCGCGGAGCCGGCCTCATCGCGGCTGATCAGGCAGAAGTCATGCAACACCGTGAAGCGCTGCCGGTCACCGTCAAGCCCCATCTCGGAGACCTGGTACGAACGGAACGTACCGAGCTCCCAGAGCGAGGTGTCGAGAATCAGCATGTCGGTATCCTGCGCCTGGAACCGGTTGGGCACGATGGCCAGCACACCGAAGTCCGAAACGTAGAAGTCGACCGCGCCAACGACCTGCAGTCCGGCGCTCGGAGCGCGGCCCTGATCCTGGTACTGCGTCGCGATACGCGCGTTGCTGCTGAACATGTACTGCGAGAACAGCTGCTTGGGCGTGACGCCCAGGCTCACCATATCCGGGTTACCACCGGAGGTGTAGCAGCCGCCGAGCAAGTCGAGAAAATCCGACTCGTCCATCGCGCGCGCGGTGCCTGCGGTACCGACCACCGGCTCCTTACCCGACAGGGTCGGAGCGGCTCCGGTCGCACCATAGTCCGCGTTGGTCCGAATCCACGTTGGGATGCCGGCCGTCTTCGGAGCGGTGCCCGCCGCCGAGACAATCGGCGTAGCGAAGTCGGTGATCGCGCCTTCGCAGTCACGCTTGAGGTCTTCCGACGCCAGCGCGAGCTGATAGCTGATCTCCGAGTCGATACCCGCCTTGTCGGTCTCCTCGAGACGGTTCGAGATCTCGATGCTCTTCGCCTGGATCATGCACCGAGCCAAGAGGCGGGTTCGGGTCGTAACTCGGTCCGCGGCGTCGGCGAATGCGAAGCCATCCGTCAGGCCGGTCAAAACCTGCGAGTTGAGGCTGTCGATCTGGTGCTCGTATCCTTCGGGATTCTTGACGGCGGTCTGGGCGATATTCGCCTGGATCGGCGTCTCCGTCGGGTCGATGGTCGTGATGATATCTGAAAAGTTTTCGCGCAGCGAGTCACTGACTGCAGCGCTGAAGTTCGCGGTCAAAGCCATGGCTTATCTTCCTCGTCTGCCCTCCTGCATTACGGTCAGGAGTGCTTGCTGGGTGGCCTGACGAGCCTTGAAACCACGTTTGCCCTTGATGTTCTGCTTCGCTTGCTTGATCCGTTGTTTCGACCCTTCGCTACGCGATCGCTGCGGCTGCGCACGAGCCGATTTGCTCGCTTTCACAGCCTGTTTCGCTTTCTTCGTAGCGTTTGCCTCACGCTCCTTGAACTCCTTGAGCTCGTCGGCCATGTCGGCGAACCGAGAGACCATGAGCAAAATGCGCTCATCTTGGATGCGTGAGATGTCTTCGGTGCTCGCACCGAACTCGTGGAAGACGCGTTCAATCTTGTTGAAGCGCTCCTGGGTATCGAAATCCGGGATCGCCTCGCGCAAACGCGCGATGCCAGCTCGCTGCAGCTCCTCTTGATGGGCGGCTACGTGCTTTTGCTCTTCGGCCAACAGTTGCTGATATGACGAATTGAGCTGTGCCAGACGGCCTTTGGTGAGTTCCTCCCACTGCAGGTACTGCCCCGGATCAGTCGAACGGAGCTGTTGAATCTCAGGGGACTGAAATTCACCTTGAATCACCTGGACGGCAGCCGCGTGGGCCACCTTTCCGCGATTCACAAGCTCCTGGTACTGCCGGAGTTGGTCCCGAGCGGTGGCCTCGTGCTGCCGCTCCTTAGCGGTCAGCGCCTCTGCACGCTCATGATTGGCCTTGGCGAACTGGGTGTTCTGGATCGCTTCGCCGAGTGTGATTTCCTGCTTCTCACCGTTCACCTTAACGGTGACACGAAGGTCGCGGATGTCATCTTCCTGCAGCTCGAGTGCCTCGGCAAACTCGCTCAGGGTCTCGGGTACGCTGTCGGCGTCTCCCTCTTGGGACGAAACGTCATCCGAATCCAACTCGGGTTCGGCGGGCGACTCGGCGTCTACCTCTTCCGGAGCGTCCGGCTCCGACTGCGGGGCTTCCGAGGGCTGTCGAGCCTGATCGTCCACCGGGGTTGCAGGCTCTCGATGCGTGCGGATCGCACCCTCGAGTTGCGCGGCACGTGCCGACGTGCTTTGCGCCTGCGAGTTTGCACGGACTTCTTCGCGGGTCATCGATTTCCCAGCTGCTGGGGTCGAAGCAACGCTCTTGAGCGCATCCAGGCTCAAGTTCACCGTGCCGTTTGCGTTATCTGCCATCTCGGTTAATTCCCCTCAAGCAATGCCTTGGCTCCGTGGCCCCAGTCCTCAATGTCGTCAAGGATCCGGCGCATTGCCTGAATATGGCGCACGATTTCGAGCGCCTCTTGTTTTCCTTCTTCAGTCGACAAATCCAGAAAGTCGAGCCTGGCCTTGGACTCGTCCATCCGTTCTTTGATGAACGTCGGAGCGTCTCCATCCATCAACGCGACAAGCGCGTGTAGACCAAGCTCGGTGCCTTCCATCATCGACCGCCGTACGTCTTTTTCACCGCCGGCTTTTTATTGCGCGGCTTGTGCTGGTACTTCTTGTTCGTGTGAACGTCCTTCGGTCGGTACTTTCGTGCTGAACGCATTCGTCCTCCTTTGGGGGTTGCCCATGTCAAGAATCGTCTTTATCCGATGAGCTGTCAATAGCTTCCGGCTCGTCGGTTTTTTCTGCAGCGCGCGCATCCGCTCGGAGCTTCGTCGCGTTTGCCTGCATTTGGTTGATTTCCGCCTGGATTTTATCGAGTTCCTTGAGCTTCTTCTGGCGCTCCGCATTGAGCAGCTCAATCTCCGCCTGCCGCTTCTCGACCGTGAGCGCGGACTCAGTGAGCGCTTGAGCGGTTTTTAGCGATGCGTCTGCACGGATCCGCTCCGCGTCAACGTCGACCTTTCGGCCTTCGATCTCAAGCTTCTGAGCGGTGCCCTGGGCCTCAAGCTGCGCCTGCATACGCTTGGTCTCTTCCTGCTGTTTCGCAGTCTCAACCTGGGCTTTGACCGCCTCCATCTGCGGGTTCGGTGGTGGTGGGGGCGGTTTCCAGCCTTTCTTAGGGTCTGGGTCGACAAAGAATTGCGTGTAGAAGCCCACGTCTGCGTACTGGATGATCATATCGAGCGTGTGCTTGAGATGCTTCGGCTCCGCAAGACCCTGCGGGAGTGCCTCTTTCTGGAGTGCTAGCAACTGCATGAGCGCTTGGAGCGTCTGTTCCTTGGAGTTGAAGCCCAGGCCGACAGCGACCTTCATCTCGGTGCGCTCGCTCCAGTCAGCAGGGTTGTATTCTAACCACTCATCGTTGATCTGCACCCATTGCTGGCGGTCCATGTACATTCGATGCAAAGTGTGCATCTTGAGGCCCACCTTTTTCCAGAACGTTTCGGCCAGTATTCTGGAATAATGCATCAGGCGGCTGGATGTCTTGTCGCCCGCTCCGAGCAAGCCGTGCGCAGTCGCGTCCCGAAGCACGTCGGGATTGAGCATCACGTCCGGAGCCATTCCGGTACGGCGCTTCACGACGTCATCGGTGTACTGGGCAATAGCGAGCGTCTGTTCAACGTTGCTGAAGCGCGGCTCCGGGAAGATCGCTTGAGCGGGGGGCCCCTTGACCTCAACCTCGGTGGCTAACGGGTTAGCCATCTGCATCTTACCCTTGACCGTGAGCGCGTTCTTATCGATGTACGTTCGCCGCGATTCGTTACGATACGCGTCATCCAGCACGATCCGCATGAGCTTGGTCTTGAGCTCCTGCAGATCTTGCATCGCCTCCACCGGGCTCAGACCCGTGTGCTTGAACGGCATCGGCACAAGCGAAACGGCGATAAATGGCTGGTAGGACGTCTTTTCACGCTCGAAGATCGTGTTGCCGATCATCGTGATGCGCCAGGACTGAGCGAGGCCAGTGCCGTCGCAGTCCATCTTGACGTAGCACTCAACGACGGTGAATAGCCTCGTGGAGTAGTCCGATTCTACGTTGTTGTCTGGGCGCTCGTCCTCCCGGTCCATGCGGTGGGTTCGCTCGTCGTTGTAGCGGACGTCTACGTTTGAGCCGCCGGATTCGTTGAGCTCATCTGGGTCGAAACCACGTTTCACAAGGTCGGTGAACGTCGCTTCGTAGCGATGACCGATGAAACCGTATTCCTCCCAAACCTCATCAAGGTCCAGCGAGGTCGCCTGCTGCTCAATGAGCATCTGTTCAGGAGGCACTGCGTCAAGATAGAACTCGGGGTCCATCTTGATTTCTTCACCTTCGAACGAGAAGAGCGGCTCTTCAACCCCGGGCTCCTGAACCTCTTCGATCTTGACACCCTTTTGCCACTCGCGACTTGAATCGGTGAATTCGGCGAGCTGTCGGGCGCTCAGTTCCGCGTATTTGTGGTGTACGGAGCGCTCTACGTGTACGCAATGAACCTTGGCGTACGCAACAGGGTCAATGAACGCGGCCTTGGTGATGTCGTGCGCTTTGAGGAAGCTGTTAGGCCGCCGAAAGACGTGGTGGTCGATGATCGCGGTTTCGTGCTTCGCCGCTTTGACGTCGTCAGGATTGATCGGCTGGAACTGAATCGGGTGCTTGGAGCTGAAGAACACCGACAAGATGCCGGGGAGCGCCCCTTCCACCATCTCGTACACTTCACGTGTGCGGTGTTTCGAAAACCCCGGCCGCTCCTCACCGATGGCGTCGCCCCGGTACCGAGCGAGGGCGGTCTCACGGTCGCGAGAGATTTCACCGTCATCGCGGTTGAGCGCGTGTTCAATCTTTCGATTCAGAAACGCGACGATTTCGTCGTCATCGAGCGGAGCGGTGGGTTTCTTATTAGAAAACCGAAGGGATGCTGGGTCGGTACGTACGGTCATGTCACACTATCCATCGCGTATCACGCTGCTCAGCGAGGTACGCCACACGGCTCCACGGCACATCATCTTCGTCATCATCGGGTATTTCCGATGAAGTAGCAAGTGCGTCGTCGATTAGGTCTTGCGCCTGAGCGAATTGACGGTAGGCGTCCGCTCCGTGGCAGTATTCGTTGTGAACCGGCTTCAGGGATTGGGAGCCATCAGGGTTCACCTTGTATTTGTAGTTCGTAAGGCACTCGAGGCCCCGCTCCGTTTTAGACCAGTCGAACATGCATCGTGGAAGTACGATACGTGTCGCCTCGATAGCGTGGGAGATGAGGTGCGTCTTGGGAACGAGTTCGATGTTGCGCATCCCCAGGTCGTACATGATGTCCCGCACGGTCATGATGACACCACCCGCCGACTGCCGCCGGTGATCCGCATCGTGCGGCACGAAGTGAACGGCGTAGTTGTACGGGCGGCTCTGAAGTTCGCGCCAGTGCTCTTTAAGACCGGCGTTGCTGCGTTCGTAGTAGTCGATGAAGCGGTCCACACCGTCGATACGCTGGTGGAACCAAACGGCGACAGCGTCGGCGGTGCCGATATCCCAGAACGTGTTGACGGGGTACCGTGGATCGTACGGGACGTCTTTGACGTTACCGGCGTTGTGCAGCTCCGCGAGCTGTTCACCGTAAATGGTCCCCTTGATGTCGATAACGTCCCAACGCCCCTCTCGGAGCGCCCGGCGCATCTGCGTACTAAGCTCGGGGGCCTCCAACGTCGCAGCGTACTCGGCTCGGCTCAGGAACGGGTTCTCATCTAGGAGTGAGGGGATGAACTGCCGGTCGAGATCGACGATCTCCTTTTTCCCGTCAACCTCGACCTCAACCGGTACTGAGAAATGCTGCGGATCGCCTACGTCGTTGATGCGCCAGAAATTGCGTACCCACTGGTGACCCGGTCCACCGGGGTTGCAGGTGGCGCGCATCCCCACTTGGATCGGCGTCGACTCCAGACGGCGAAGACGTGTGTGGAGCCCCATAAACGGCTCCGAGGAAGGCCACTGCGTGAGTTCCTCAAAGCAGATCCATTGATACTCCCATCCCTGGTAATGGTAGTAGTCGTCGGGCTTGTCGATGTAGCCGAACAGAATCTGAGCGCCTGATGGGAACACCCACTTGGATTTCTGCTCATGCCATACGGGCAGTTCGCCGCTCTTGGACTTCCCCCAAATGGGGTAGATGTCCTTTGTGCGCTTGATGACGTCCTGGATTTGCTTGGTCGTACGGCGCAGAAACAGCCCCTGGTATTCGGGGTAGTCGATCGCGCGCATCCCGTTACCCGGGTTGTTTAGACCCAACGCGTCAAAGATCGCCCACTCGGTTTTGCCACCCCCCGCTCCACCCCCATATAGGAGGAATCGTGCGGAGCTGGCGAGTGCCTGTTGCTGCTTCGGAAAGAACGTTCGGTTCTTGATCCGCTCAATCTTGCTGCTCTCGCTGCTCAACCGTCGCCTTTCGCCGGGATGGCGGCCAATGATGGCATTTCATCCGACGCGTCGGAATCTTTTTCTGACCGCACAGCCGGTTCGATCTTGGCGTCCTTCATCGGAACCTCGACCACCTTGGTCAACACGATATGGCCATCCTGCTTGAGCTCCTCGATACGCTCATCGACAGTCTTGCCGTTCGAACCGGTGTTCTTCTCTGCGGCCTGACCATAGATGGCTGGAATGCGCTTGGAGACCTCGAACTGAGCGTGGCGCATCAGCATCTCGGCCTTCTTGGCGGCCGCCATGACCGCGCCCTTACGCTCGTCGGTCACCGCGTCGTCTAACATGTCGCAAATTTTCTCAGGTAGCTCGTGCCACGTGAGTTCGGCGTGTGCTTGTTGCGCTCCGGTAATGGCCGCGTTGATGCGCGGATCGGCCTTTCTCCACATGTACAGCGTAGAAATCGGCGGCATGCCTTCGACATCACCGCTCTTGTGGATGTCCCGAACGGAGCGGCCCGACGACACGATCTCCTCGCACAGCGCGTCGATGACCGCCGGGGCGTACTCCGGCAGGTCTTGCGCGATCTCAGCGTCTGAGAACCACGTCCGCACCGCGGCGCGCTGCCGTCGGCGAGCTAGCGACTTGCGAGACTCACGGCCAGCCATGTGATAATCGCTCCGACGACCGCTCCAGCGGAACCCACGCCGATGATCTCACCGACCGTCAATTCGTTGACGGGCTCCGGGGGTGGTGGGCACTTGGGGCATGGAATCTGCGTGTGCTGTTTCTTGAGCTCGCGAATCACGAACGCTTGGGAGCACATGATTCGGCTCTTATCACCCTCGCTCAGTATGATCGCGTCCTGCAGGCAGTCCTCAAACTCAAGAACCACCCCAGGCTCGTTGACGTCGGCCACCGACGGTTGTGCGACCGTGCCGGTCAGCGTCGCTGCTATGAGTAGTTTTGCCAGCGCTGCAACCATTCCTTACCCCTTTCTCCGAGCTCCTGAGCGAAGTGCTTGGTCATCGCCTCGATACGCTCCAGCGCCTTTTTATGCGCTGCGTCAAGTTGGTCCATTTCTAATTTGACGCTGTCGTACATACGCGATTCGCCGGCGTCGAAACCTCTGCGGAATCCGTACTGATACCCGGCGTACGCGCACGCTGCGCATGCGACGAGTACCGCGACAACTACCAACACAACGACCCAGGCTTCCATCACTCAATCCCCGTTTTCAGCTGTCGCATGGTATACCACTTCTGAATTTCGCGCATCTCAAGCGCCCGCTCCGAAATACGTCGCGCCTCACGTTCGTAGTAGATCGCTCGGTACGCTGCGTACCACTGAAAGATTTGGGTGGATAGGAAGCGCCCGAGCCATTCGGCACCGTACTGCAGGATCCACCACGCACCGGTGTGCCGTGCCACCTGTTTCGTGTGAACAAATTCGTGTTCTAGTAGCTTCCCAGAAACCATGTGCTCTTCGAACGGGAACGCCTGGTTAAGGTTCGGGGCGTGGATGTGCTTGGGACTCAGTCCGATGCGGTCCCCGAACATCGCCGAGAAGCCGGGGATCCAGAAGCGGAGCGTGTGCACCGGCACGCCTTTGTAGGTGCCGATCGCGTGGCTCTTACAGCACAGCCAGCCCGCCACGTTCAGCGGGAAAAATTGCCAAAACCTCATTACACCCTCATTGGTCGATAGAAAGCGTCGGCCCTTCGAGCCAACGTGTTCCGTCCCATACCCAGTAATCCGGAGCGCCTGCACTTGGCATGTTGTTGAACAAACGTGTGCCCGCCTCAAGGTTCGCAGTGTCAACAGATGCGAGCGCAGAGGCGTTTGTCACACCGAAGTACATGCGCTCAAGATAGAAGTCCAACACCTGAAGCCGACCCGGCAGCATCCGACGCCCATCCGCACGCCCGACATGCCCCAGCGTGTTTGCATGCGCAGTTGTGATCGCGACAGCCGCAGGAGAAGTGTTGTTGTAGTTTACCGTCCAACAGCCCGCGAACCTATGGTCGTGAACGGTTGCGCTTGCCTTATCGTCGCCGTTGTACCTGCGGAGTCCAATTTTCAGTGGTGCAGTATCAAGGTGCGGTCGAGAACCTGCGGCCGTTTCTTCCACTGCCAAACGCGCCAAGTACGCCTCTTCACTATCTGAATCGCCGTTAATGGGGAGCTGCAGTTCATACCGCGTGCCGTTTACGGTGTTTTGGTGGGTTTCACGCGTCCCTAACACTGCGTCGGCGTCGACTTTGCCGCCCGCAACAACTGGGGTGCCGCCGATCGGTCCGTGTACGTGCGCTTTACGCCCGACGTAATACGGGGCGCCGCTTTCAACGTACGGTCCGTAGACTTCTGCACGGTTACTCGCTCCAGCCCAATAGAAACTGAGCGGGACGCTATCGAGCGCCGCTGGTGTTCCAGGCCGCCAAAAGCCTGGGGTGGACGCAGGCACGGCTAGTCTGGCCGCATCCGCCGCCCACACATTCCCGTCGGCGTGTGGGTTAATGTACCGGTTCCCGAGAAAACCTACGTCGCATACGGCGTATCCCGCGTTAGCGATAAATGCGCAGCTGTCAACGAGACAGATGTTCGCATCCCCACCACGAAAGAACATCCCCCCACCGATTGGGTTGAGCCCGGTGGGGTTATCGGCCGTCACCGCCGAGAGAAAACGACTCACGCCGGGGTTTTGGCCGTTCGCGACCAGCAAGACCTTGCGAAAAATCGACTGGTTCGCATTACCGGCGCCACCGTTCGCTTGCGCAGTCGCGAGATCCGGACCTCGAGTGACGTCTGCGTCGACAAACACTCCATACGCTCCGAAGTTTCGAACCTCGCAGTTCTCCATCGTCACATTGCGGTAGCACATGACGCCGAAGGTGTCGGCGCCATTGGAGCCCACGATCGTGAGACCTTCAAAAGAGGCGCTCGCGGTACGCCCCACCATAAGGTCGTACAACTCTCCGATGTCTGCAGCGCTTTCTTGGACTTCTGCGGAGCCCACTTGCGAGGGTGTAGACGCAAAATGCACGCGAAATCCGTCCGTCCCGTTGGGAAACGTCAGGTCCACCGCTCCGGGTACTGCGGCAATGAGCCGCAAGCCACTGATGGGAACATGCGCCGAGAATTCGTAGTGGTTTCGCCCGCGCGCCCCGAACACGACTGGAACTTGGAAGGGGTATATGAACCCCGGTTGCCATTCGGTGTAAGATTCAAGCTGGATCCGGAGCAACGCGGGACGCCAGTCGTCTCCGTCTGACTCCTGCCAGTAATCCTCGACCACCTTGGGATAGGGACCCGAAACAGATACTTTATGCTGCGCGTCGGAGGGTGGGTGTTTTGGAATCACAATTTACCTCAGGGGGTCCACGTAGAAAGGTCAAGAATGTCCTGGTTTGTAAGAACACGGTCAAACACGAGTACTTGATGTATGGTTGCGCGTGCGTCGTCGTTGGTTGCGGCGTACGTTGACCCGATCGCAAAACCTGGGGCTGCGGACGCCGATAACCCACTCGCGGCTGCGGGGCCCAATGCAGTCGTACCGATCCACGCAAAAAGCTGCGACCCGCTCAGGGATGCCGCCGTATCGCGTTGCGCTCCGGTTGGAAAGGCTCCGCCGGACGTAACCTGCGTGAGCAACGTTCCCGCGCTATCGACGATGCGCCATGCTAGTGTCCCAGTAGAGACCCTGAACAGATACATCCCCGGACCTGAAGAACTAGCGAGCCCAGCCCCAACCGTATTGCAATTGGCGGTCAGGTTGTAGGTTAGCCGCAGCCACAGGCTCCCACCCGCACCGTTGTGCAGAAAATCAAACCCGGCGCTCGTTGTGGCGAGTCGGTCGCCAACAGTGAAAGTAACCCCATCAACAGCATCTGCGGGGTTAGCTCCCTCATCAGGTGAAACAACCACACCGCCAATCTGGTCTTCCCAAGCGGTTACGTCTGCACCCGATAACGTTTTTCCCTGCGTACCATCCCACCACGCAACCGCTCCAAGGGTTACGGGAAGCGACACAACACCGCTCCCCGCGAAAGCGCCGCCCGCTCCGTCAGTCCGGCGAGGTGCTTCACGAGTCTTGCCCGGAGCAATGGCACCCTGAGACGGTGGGGTCATATTCCCCAGCACACCGCCCTGCGGCCCACCATTTATGCGGGGTACTGGGTTGTACCCCTTCCAAGACCGCTTAGACGTCATCAGTCCGTGGCTTCCTCGGCCGCACGCTTGATGTACCGCATCGCCACCGGCGCGACCGCGACAAGCGCAGCGAGCACATCCGTCCACACGGAACTGTCAGTCGCCATTGCGCCCGCGATACCACCGACAACCGCGGTGCCGAGCGTCGCGACCGCTCGTACCGCCCAGACCAGCCAATCCCACTTGGTCTTACTGAGCGTGAACTCAAGGCCCGTGAAGTTCGACGCCGCGAATAGGAGCGCGAACAAAGCACTGAGCCCGGCGAGAATGGAGACGCCAAACGCCGTGAACGTGTCGAAGATGAGCGTGCCGATCGTTCCGGCATCCGTCATCGTGGAGGTATCGGTCTGAGAAACCAGAAGTGAAAGAAGCTCAAGCATACCCTAACGCGTATCAGAACACTGCCCAAGTGTCCACCAAAGGCTGTACGCATGCACAGGAGTCTGCTTAACTGTCACCTGTGAACTGGCTCAAGAACGCGGAAGTTGTTATCGCGGTTGTGGGGGGCGTGATAGCAGCTATAGTAGCGGGCTTGAACCTCTTTACGCGCCTGAAACGCCGCAGGCAACGCAAGGTGAAAGACGGCCTCATAGACGCAGGCAACGCGGCGCATGAGGTATACGCCGCATTACTCAAGCTCATGAACATGCTCGCAGTAGACCGGGTGATGCTTATCGAAGCGCACAATGGCGGTGGAATTCCGCGCCCTGGCTCACCGCTCAAGATATCAGTGCGCTACGAGGTCAACAACGCGTCATTACCTCCAATACGGGATGGTGTACAAGACCACCCCGTCGATCGGGCGTATATCCAGATGATTCTAGAGCTGACTGGTGCGCATTTCATGTGGCTTCGGAGCGAGGATATGCCTGCTGGGTGGCTTCGAGACCTGTACACCGCTCAGAACGTACAAACAGCGGCGCTATGCGTGGTGGGGTACAGCGAGAGTGGGATGTATTATCTGGCGCTGCAGGCCATTGGGCGGCCGACAGACACGGAGCGTTTCAAGGCGAACATGGACCTCGCCGGGTCCAAGATCGCGTCGCTATTCGACCTGCTTCCCGATAGGCCCCCAAACTAGTTGGTGTCCGTCGGGAGAATGTAGACCGCCTATATGACGCTTTGCGACTGCGGCTGCTACGTATCGCGCGAGCTGCACGTGGTCGCCTTTACACGCGTCCAGGGCCGTGTCGATATCATCCAGCACATCCCAGAGACGCTCTGCCTCCTTGCGGTAACGCTCTTCAGTTTTCATAAACCGGTTGGGGACCATCGCGACCTCCATTACCTTGACCTCCAGATGTAGCCGGGGACGACGCTCTCGGCCTTACGGAGCGCGTCCTGAGCGCGGTTTTGGGTGTACGCATTCATGATACCGCACTCGCGGCAAAACGACTCGTAGTGCGCCAAGAGTGTCAGGACCTCGCGGAACAGCTCTCGGTACTCATCCGTCCCCCGGTATTCGTTTGCGGGCGCGGAATCGGTTGGGGTTTCCATCGTTGTGTTGCCTCTTTTCCACTCGTGTGGAGCCAGTGTAGTTGCGCAGTTTGATGCGTACCCACCGGATCGTGCACCCGGTGAGCTCCGCCACTTCCTCCGGGCTCAAGTCCGGGTGGCGGTAGAACAGCATCGGCCAATCAATCCGAGTTCTTGTCGCCTTCTTTGCCATCCGCCACCAGCTTTTGTAGCCACGCGGCGCACACGGTCATAACCTGCACGAGCTCTTCTCGGAGCTCCGGGCCGTCACCGTGAACCGCAGCAGCCTCAACGACCTCGGCGACCTCCTCGATGAGAATGTGGCTCCACGTCCCCTCGCCCTGTTTAAAGGCCTCATCGCAAGCGACCCTTGCGTTATCACCGGACTGGACGCCGTAGGTGCCTACCTGAGGCACGCCGCCAAAATACACCTTGGCAACATCAACCGATGGGTAATGCGACTGATCACCCCATTTATCAACTTGCTTCTGACGTTCAGCCCGCATGGCCGGGAACACCCTCTCCTCAAGAAAAAGTGCCGCCGCACCGCGAGCTTTGATTTTATCGACATTAATGCTTTTCACATCATCCACCTTTCAAAACGCAGGGCCACGCGCCGGTGTGGCGGGGATGACGTGGCAGGGAACCACACCGACGCGCGCCTGCGGACCGCTCACGCGGTCATCTCAAGATTCGGGCCCGTGGACCTCTTCATACGCGCGTCGTGCTTGCTCGTCAACGCCATCGAGTTCCGCGTCGTATTGCTCTTTTATGCTGAGCGCGTACTCAAGCTCCGCCGCATGCATGCCGAGAATCCCCGCAGCGAGCCGAAGCTTACATTGGTAGGCGGTTGCCGGGTCGTCCGGCAGGTGGATCGACACAGTGTGGTTAACCCACACGGCGTTCAAACCCTCTTCTTCAACATGGTGGACGTCCACCGCAGACGGACCCGAAAGCTTGAATCCCGCACTGATACACTGCATCATTCATCTCCCTTTCTGGCGACCCAGAGGCACGCCGCCGCGGTCAACACGAGCAAAATCACTACACCGATCATTATTCTGGCTCCGCGTCGAGGTCAGCCCAGCGTGATGCCGGGATACCCCGGGTCTCCGCCTCAAGAATGAGGTTTCGAAATCCCTCCATCCGGCGCTCGTCAAACGTGTACCTCGGATCCTTGCGAAGGCAGACACGGAGTGAATTGACGAGGTGCCCGTCACGCATCTCTGCGATCACGACTTCTTGCCCGTTCATCTTGGGCCACGTCGGCCGCGCGCGACGCCGTCGCTCGATCTCTTCCTGGTACTTGTTCGCACGTCTGGACGCTTTACGAGCGAGCTCAGTGTATTCGTACGCTTGGTTGCGTGCTATGTCTCGCATATTGACCAGATTCGAATCGCTCTGGTCTTTGAAATTGAAACCCATCACATCACCCCTTCCCGCACCAAGAACCAGTGCTCCGGCGGCACAATTCGCGATGAAACCACATGACGGTCGTTGGCAAACGCCAGAAGCAGGAATGACCCTGCACGCCCCACCGCACACAGCGCGTACGGACCGCGCATATCGCCAGAATCGTCCACTTCACCCATGTTCAGGTATACCTGATGCTCCACCGTCAGGTCTTTCGCCTGTACCCAACGGTACTGCATCATGGGGTCTTGTTGGTTCTCAACCTTCGCGTTGTCGCCAACGGCGCCGATCTGCCCACCTGTCACATTATACGTTCCCATCATTTCACCCCATGTACGATACGAGATACCACCCGATATCGTCGATGTTCAGCCCCAGGTCGTCGCACACCTCTTGGAGGCGTCGACGCGTTGGTTTCGGTACGAGCGGCAGCTTGTCCGGAATGCGCGTCTCCGACCCACGCCACGCGAAATAGCACATCTCACCGGCGTACAAGATGTACATCTCATATTCCGCGTGACAGTGCGACATGACGCCCAGGTCTTGATCCTTGATCCACGCGTAGCAGTCCTTTTCGTCGCTGGGCTCGTAGCCCATCAGCAGCGCGACGCGTTGCTCACAATCGCAGAACTCGTCCCGATCGTACTTGGGCTCACCACCGTCCTCGCCGAACAGCTCTTCGAACCGAGCTTCAATTCGCTCGCTCTTCCAACCGTCATCCTCGCTACCGAGCGGGATGCCGTAAACCAAATACGCGTTTGAAGAAACTCCCATCACTTCATCTCCCGAATCAACAAAGCGGCAATGGTATCTTCCAGCTGTTTCTGCCGGTCACTGAGCGAGTTCACCGCGTCGACGAGTTCAGTAACCGCCGTTGCGAACATCACAAAACGCTGCTCTGTGTTCATCTTGTCCCAACCCGCCTTAATCGCGTCGTTGTCCAGCTCGCTTGGGTCCTTCAAATTGAAGATTGTCATCAGTTTGCCTCCCCATCAGCGCCGACGACGGTGATGATCTTGCGGTTCTGTTCCGCTTGCTTGGTGAGCTCGACCAACCCCGCTACCGCGAGGGCGAGCTGCATTTCGCGCTCCTGCACCGCCACCAAGATCTCCGACAGGTCGGCGCTGAGCGCGAGCAACAACTCGAATTTGTCGTCATCGTGCATCGCCTCCCACTGCTCCCGCGACTCGGGAATCACATTCGGCTTCTGTGCAATTTCACTCAATTTCATCGTCATCCTCTTTCATTGTACGAGCCACGCGACGCTGCACGCCAGCATGAAGCCCGTAAAAATGGCTATCGCCCCATCCGCGATAGACCATGGTTGTGCTGGGGGTGTGACCGTCTGTTTGACGGTCTCTTCAATGGCGACCCCCAGCTTCTTCGCCAGTCTCTGAGCGGCGAGGCGCGCAGCCTCCCGCTCCCCCTTGGTTGCGCCGCGACGCGCAAGCACGAGCAACCGGCGCAACTTCTCCACCCCCTACTCCTCGGCGCTTTCTAAACTAGCTTGCGCTGCGCGAAAAGCGTCTGAGGGGTGGATGCGACCAAGTTCAGCGGCGATGCGGTCCCCCATGATAGTAAACAGCTCGATCCGCTCATCTCGTGACAGCTCGGCTACAGTAGCTTCGAACTGTGCCAACGTATACTGCACATAGCTTTCCATCACTTTCCCCCTTTCATCTTCGGGCGGGGCGCGTCTGCGACGCACGTATCCACCCACTCCCAGTCCGTTCCACCGTGCTGCACCGGCTTCGGGTCATCGAACTCCTCGTATCCGATCGGAGCGGTCCATCCCGGCCGACGTTTGTTAACGATGGTGTTCAACTCGAGGTGTTTCCAACGCTCGGCTAGGTTTTTGAGTACCTCCTTATTGATCGTGTGCATGACTGGCACGTTGTCGTGCGACACGGTGCGCGGGCTTTCGGTACGTGTGGGCGGCGGTTCCTTGGGCGGCACCTGGCCGCCATAAACCGCACCCTTCATGGTCAACAGCTCCATTCGAGTGAACTTCCGTATGTCGCGCTTGTGGACGGCCCAGCACCCACGCCGCCCGTCGATCTCAACGTCGCAATAAGATCCGCCAACACCAACTATGACGCCTGTGTCGCTGAACTGTTTTTGGCCGGTGCCCATATCGCGGACCGCGACCTTAACGATGTCGCCAAGGTGGAACCCGCGGTCATCCATCGTCGACCTCCGACACGCTCACCACGAATTCGCAGTGGCTCAGCGGTACGCCCTGGTTCTCAAGGACGTTCTCAAACCGCGGAATGAATTTGTCTCGCCCCCAGTGCATGAGGTCGTCCTTCACCCAGCCGGTCTCTTTCGGCACCTGGATCTTCACCATGATCACCAACTCATTCATCTCATCACCTCCAAGCCGCTGCGGGGATTCGAACCCCGTGCCTGCCGTCGCAGCGTGCGCCCAAACCCCACCAGCGGCGAATCGATCAGTAGCCGAGCTCCTCAATGAAGTCCGCGAGTTCCAAGTACTGGTCCCACGTCAAATTGTGCGACGGTGGCCACATACCCCGCCCGATAGTCTGGTCTCGGAGCTCTCTGAACCTCGCTTCAATGGCGTCCATATCACACATATCGTGGTCTACGTGTGGTTGAAGGTAGCTGAAAGCACCGTACACATTCCCCATGCGTATGGCGTTGATTGCGTCCATCCAACGCTCATCATCCGCAGACGCGTCGGTGCGTTTTGGGTAATCGTGTTGGTACAACACCGCGCCCACCATGCACCCCTCGCATGGGTATTCGTCATCTGCCTCTGCGTCGGGCGGCTCATACCACGTGCCCATGAACCACACGAAGTCGCCCGCCTCGACAGCGGCTTCGGTCTTTTTGCAGTCCTGAGCGGCCATCCTCAGCAGCCCGCTCAGTGACGTCGGGATCTTGATCTCCCGTTCTTGTCCCTTGGCGTCTACGAACTTCATCACACATCCTCCCCCACGAATTCGAACCCAGCGATGGGCGAGTCGGTGCGCTTGGCGTGCTCGATCAACTTGGCCTCACGCTCTTCGTCGCTGAGCCGCGGGTCATCATTGATTTCCATCGCCGTGCATGCCCACGTACCCTCTAACAACGGATTGGAAAGGTTTGGGGCGTCTTCCACATCTTTGGGGATCGAACGCCCGCGAAGTGCATCATCGGGCCAGCCAAGTTGACTCATGAGATGCCCAAGGCAGCACTGTCTACCGGTCTTGCGACTCAGCATGTAGTTTACCGCGTCTCCGTCTTTGCGCAACAGCGCGGCTCCTTGAGCCCACCGGTCGCGTGGGATAACAATCGTCTTCATCACTCACCCCCTGTCGCGCAGATGTACGCGACGGTCGTCTCATTGCAGCCCGGCTCACTGCACTTCACCTGCCGGCAATTGGAGCCACGCACCACGGTGTACCCGCAAGCTTTTGCGGTGATCTGAGCGCGCCTCGTGGCCTCCCATTCCGAGATGGTGTTGCCCACCACAACCGTGACGCCAACGATCGCGAAAATGCACACAAATGCGACAGGGGCCGCCACGTCCACCACACTCGAGTTCCGCGCCCACTCTTCAAGAATCTTCATCACCACTCCTCCGCTTCTTCTCGGGTCAAGAAGAAATGAACCCCGTTCGTGCACTCCACACGAACGTCATCGTTGTACGAGTCGGGGTGCACACGCTCACCAACGCGATACTTGCACTCGTTTCGAGTAACACCACTCTCAACCTCTCGGCCTTCCGCATCCCAGATCTGAAGTACGTCGGCAAATTCGGCCCGGCACTTCCGCCCGATCGGTGTCGCCGTTCGTCTCGCGTCTTCGGGGATACGGAGCATTGCGACCTTACCTGCGTGCAGTTTCTTGAAAACGGTGAGCGCCCCCGTTTGGGGGATCTGGAACGCTGGTAACTTCGCGTCGCTCAGATTCGCGCCGCTCAGATACGCACCACTCAGATTCGCGCCGCTCAGATACGCACCACTCAGATACGCGTCGATCAGATTCGCGCCACTCAGATCCGCGCCGCGCAGATACGCGTCGATCAGCTTCGCACCACTCAGATATGCGTCGCGTAGATACGCGCCGTCCAGATACGCGCCACGCAGATTCGCGCCGCGCAGATTCGCGCCACGCAGATTCGCGCCACGCAGATCAGCGTCGCGCAGATTCGCGCCGCGCAGATCAGCGTCGCGCAGATCAGCGTCGCGCAGATCAGCGTCGATCAGATTCGCGTCGTGCAGATTCGCGCCGCGCAGATCAGCGTTCGGAGCGATTTCAAACTCAACACCGTTAATTGTATTCTTCATCACGTCTCCCCTCGGATACCTGATCTCAGGTGGTCCTGACATGGAGCGTCCAAAATCGGATACTCAATCTCAGGGCTGCCCGAGTAGTAAGGAGCGAAAAGCGCCGGGATGTAAAGTCCCGTCGCCCCGCGCTCGCTCAGCTCTCGTCGTCAGGCTCGAAGCCGGCTCGGTTGAACACCGCGCTCAGCACCACGCCACCGAGCATCATCACCCACGCCAGCCAGTCGATGCCGCCGAGCATCCGAGCGACCTCACCGGCCACCACGGCGCCGTCAATCGCCACCGCCATCGCCGCAGCGCTGAACGTGTCGAGATGGCACACCCGGCGCAGGCCCTTGGCTACGTGCGGGATGGACGTCCAGTACACACCCACCGCGATGGCGCCGACGAGCACCGACGCCCACCAGGGCGCTCCGTGCTGAGCGAGGTGCCCAGCCTGAACGGTCGCGGCCAGCGCGAACGCTGGCATCACGGCCGCCACGATCCCACGGGTGCGCGCGTCCTGAGCGGCCCGCCGCGCCGCCTGCTCCTTGCGGAGCGCCGCCGCACTCGGAGTGCGGGGTTTCTTCGCCGCGGGTTTCTTCGTCCGCTTCTTCTGTGTAGCCTTGCTCAAACGTTCAGGTAGGGCGTCCAGCTGCTCTGGCACGCTCTTCAATACTGCACTCTTGTTCGTCATGAGGCACCTCCGACGGTGAACTGGCCGGCGGCCCAGCGCGTGTTGACGAACACATAGCCCGTATCGTCGGCCTTCGCCCCGCCCACCCATTCGCCAGTCCACTTGAGCGCTTCAGCGTAAGCCCGAGCCGCTGCGGCGTGGTTCTGCTCCGAATTGAGGTTGTGGTTCCAGCCGAACGTGCGGCGTCCAGCCTGGGCTTTGACGATGATTCGAGCGTCTCGATGGTTCGTCAGGCCCTTGTATGTGGTTTCAATCGCTTGCATGGTCATCCCCTATCCTTTCGGTCGGGGGCCGGCTGCCACACCAGCCCCCGACTCCATCATAGCACCGTCTGGCGCATGCGTCAAGCCTCAACGGCTTGACAGTACCAGATAACGCACCGGGGAATCGAACCCCGAGTTAGCCACCAGGCTGCGCTACTTATCTTAGGAAAGGTGCCCCTCGACTCGGGCGAACCAGCTCTCGAACTCGTTGGCAGGGCCAGCGATATAGTCCTCATCCATCCAATCCGGGTCTAGATCCAACCCCTCGATGATCTCTGCCGCCTCCGTGGTGGGCGTCCCAGCCATCCACAGATGGTACATCATCGTGCTGAACGACGCGCTCTTCGTCTTGAACTCGCCCTGGTTCATCAGGGTCTTCGTGTCGGTCATGCCTACTATAGTAGCACGGGCCGTGCCACGCCCCCACCCCCTTGAAATCATTGAGGTTTTCGGCCTGACCGGCGGTCGGTGCGTCGCGCCCTTCGCACTTTCGGGGGTTAACCCATGCGTAGCGGCCTTCGCACTGCGCACTTGGCTACGCACCAGGGTAAGCACGCCCCTTCCTTCGACGCGGTGCGGCGGGCGTTGTGCCGCACTGCGTTAATCTACTGGTCAGTAGATAAGCTAGACAGTGTCAAGTGGGCGGCGGGTTTCCCCCTATGAAAGAACTTGCGTAGCGCTATGACACCAATGTCATGCCCCATTCAGGGGATGCTTCCGCCGTCCCGGTCGGAATTGTGCCGTCTCGGTCGGAATTGTGCCGTGCGAGTCGGAATTGTGCCGTCCCGGTCGGAATGGCCCACGGTACCAGACACCTGTTCAGTGCAACTGAACTGGGGCACACCGGCCCTGGGGCAAGGGGTCAACCCGCTTTTCCCCGCGGGAGGGGGCCCCAGAGCCGAGCCGTAGGCGAGGGCAGGTCTCTTGAGACAAAATCCGTTCAGTCCTGGATATTTGCCGGGTATTTGATCCGGAAAAATTTTTCCGAAAAATTCTGGTGGGTTATCGAGAGAGTGTGAGCTGGGTCATTTGCTCACGAGAATAGCGCGGGTGGGATTCGAACCCACGATCTCCAGCTTATGAGGCTGGCGAGATGACCAACTTCTCTACCCCGCTATCGGGACGGCAGGATTCGAACCTGCGATCTCCCGGATCCAAACCGGGCGCCATACGCAAACTTGACCACATCCCGTTGACCCGCGCTAAGCGGCCTCACTACTCCAACCCGGAGTCAGTTACTACCGCCTAAAGCAGGCAATCAACCTCGCACACTCCTAGACGGAGCGCAAGCCTCATTCTGTCGATGGCTCTGGTACCGTAGGGTCCTCGGGTGCTGGGTCCTCCTCAGCGTCCACCAGCTCGACCGGAGCGAGCTCCAGGGGCGACGTGATGTTGTAGAAGTCGGCGTTGATCACACGGAGCTGTGGGCCGTCGAACTCCGGTACCTCGGAGAACACGTCCGCTCGCTCTTGAGCCTCCTCAAGCGACAGGCCGGAGCTGGCCAACCACTCATGAAAAGTCGCGACGGTCATAGAAAGAGTCACCTTGCTCATGGGGCCAGACTCGCCCCGGAGCGCTGCTCTTGCAACCCTAGGAATACCCTCAGAGTAACCAAAAAACATGTAACGGTCTCCGTTATAGTGGGGCGCCAGGGAGCTGGAGAATCTGGGGCGGAGCGTGGCTCTCTGGCAGCGTATATACAGTATATAAATATTATTATTATTCTTATATAACAACATAACATCGTGACCTGGCAATGATTCCGCGGACTTACGCAGTATCGTTTTTGGCAGTGCAACGTAACCCATAGTACCAGTGAGGGTGTAGTAGCCGCTCCGACACAGGGATTTCGCCAGTTGTGGGACACTTCGGCACCCCCAAATCTGCAATGAACGGTTTTACAAAGTGGGGTTTTACGAAGCCCAAAAACGGCCGTTTTTGGGCTTTGCGTAACCTATATCAGGCCGCTGGGCAGGCAGCGTGTAGGGGATAACGCTTAGACAATTTCTTCGCAAGTTCCTCGATGCGTGACGCGACTTGAGCTCCCGTAGTCGTGTCGCAGTGTGTACGCATCATGCGAGTGCGGAACACATTCTGGCCGGCGCGGACGATACGCGTACCTGGGAACGCGCGTTTGTATTCGTGGTACGCAGCTGTCCGCTTCTTGGAGTGGACGCCGGTTACCTCGCACCACCAGTCGAACTGTTTGCGAGTGATGTACCCCCCGCAACTTTCCGCCAAGTCACGTAACTCTGAAACGCCCTCATCCAGCTCCGTTCGAGTGATCTCGAACATCATCGCCTTAGCGTCGGTCATCGGCGGGGTTCGATAATCGAACTTCGAGATGTCGTGAGTCCGAAGAACGTGCATCAAAGTGCCGAGGTTTCTGGGGTTCTTTGCCCATTCTGGGATGGGGTTCCAGTCCAACTTTGGGCCAGTCTGCACGACACAGAAGCGGCGATCGTTCCGTTCTAGCGGGAGTGCATCGATGTGGTTCGTTGCGACCCCGATCGTCGCGGCGACGATCGTGTCCTGCTGGGCCTTGTACTTGATATTCAGTCTCTGGACGTTGCCCGAGGTCGTGTCGACCGTGGCCTTGAGCACGTTGGCCGCGCTCCGACGTGCGGACGCGTCGGTGCCAGCGTCGTCGTACGTGACTTCATCAAACAGGCAGTACAGACGCCTGTAGAGGAAGTCCTGGAACGTTCCGCGAAAGGCTTGCTCCATCGTACCGGGCATCGCGACGTTAATGGGGTGCCAGAGCGTCTGCAGCAGCCGCCATAGTGTCCCTTTGCCCGACCCCTGGCTCCCGACCATCGCAACGGCAAAGCAGCGCTCCCAAGGTTTTTGCGCCTTAGCCGCCATCCAGTTCCAGACGTACGCCCGTTCCTCTGGATCGGGGATAAACCGTTCGAACCAGTGTATGAACGTGCGGATTTCACCACCCGCGGCCCGCTCCGGAACATAGAAGATGTTGTGTTCCCTCCACCCCATGAGCTCGTTTTCGACGATCTCAAGAGGTGTTTGGGCGGGGTCCCATATCTGGCGGTTCACATACGGGATGGTACGTAGCATTTCCGCCCGGTCGGCCGGTTTCTGGTCGGTGAACAGAGCTCCTCGCGACATCGGAACGGCCTGCGGGTCGTGTTTCCAGACGTACGCGTTCTCTGTTTCGACAAACAGAAGCGCCATAGCCCTGTCGAGCCGCTCCGCACGAGCCTCTTCAGCGGCCGCGTGCTCAGCTTGGTACTTCGCAGGTGCGGGGATCGGCTGAACGTCGAAATCGAGCTCAATATCCTCATCTGCGTAGGGCCCCTTTTCATAATGGACGACCCCTTCGACAAAATCGGTGACACAGAGGCACTCATACAGGGGCGACCAGCGTACCAAACCGGCCATCGAGTCAGATTCGGGTCTCCACGGCGTGAGATTGACGAACGTGTAGTTCTTTGGCTGGTTCGGGTCCTGGACGAGCTCTCTGAGCGCCTCCACGGACATGTCTCCGTGGTACCCGGACTCAAAAACCATGTCCTCGGTGATGTCGAACTCGTGCGTGAAACCGCCCTGAGACCACCCGGAGCCGTTTGGCCCTTGAATGGGCTCTCCGAACTGCGCTTGAAGCCGCTCTTCGAACGTATCGATGAGCGTATCGAGTTCCTTCTTGCTCAGAAGCGGGAGGTTCGACGGGAGCGGGAAATTCTCGGGTTTCGTGACGGTGGCGGCCCGCCCGACCTCCCAGTGCAGCTGCGCTCCGGAGGGGTGAAAGCCCCAGCCGAACATGAACTTGCCCCGACCCCCTTTGACCTCGACGTGACCCTGCTCCCACTTCGAAGTTCGGCGGAAGTACTTTTGGTCCACCAGCTCCGGACAACGCATCAAAAGCGCGATCCGAGAGCTGTTGTGCCGAAGCCTGTACGGGGTGGCCGGCGGGAACATACCCGCGAGCTCCATGACGAAGTCCGTCTCGCCACTAAACTGGTCGATGGGCACTTCGACGTCGATGTCGATCATGACGAGCCCGACCAGATTGATTCCGAGCCCCGGCGCCTCCCCATCCCATTCCGCGTCCTGCCACTTGGACATGAAGCAGCCCTTGCTATGTTTCTCGACAGGTAGGGGGAGGTACCCCTTTTGCTTTAATGGTTTCCCGCTCAGATTTGGCATGTATCCTCCAGCCTAGCTTAAAATGATGGTGTGACCAAGATCGGCGAGGGTGCTCGTGAAACGGTCATTCATGTGCGCTCCGGTGCTAAACAGCACCAGACAACTGCCGTGCGTCGGACTCGGCCCGTACTCAAGTGCCCCGGTTTCATCAGCGCGCATGAATCGGATACGTTTGTACAAGAAACAGACCGCGTCCGCTTGCTCCCAGATGGTTTTGAACCAGCCACGATCCGGCGTCGCGTTGACGAGCATGATTCCGCAACTCGGGCTTTCGGTAGCCTTTTGAATCCACCGCCCGACACCCCCAGCCGCTTTGCTGTAGGGGGGGTTGCAGAACCATGCTTCAAGCCAGGCGACATCCAAACCGCTTGGCCCTTCGAGAGAGCAGTATGTCTGCGCGCCGACCAGCTTGTTGGCGAGCGCACAGCTTGCGGGGTCAAAACCGATTGACCCCAACACCGCACGAACGCGTTCGATGATGTACGTGGGTGTGTACCACTCGTCAGATTTGCTTGAATGTAGTGGGTTCATTTGCTCAACCCCAGCGCATGCTTGATGTCGTCTTCGGGGACGTCGAAACCCTCCCCGTCCAGTGGAGAGCTGTTCCACGCATTCCACAGGATGTGCAGAAACGCGCGACAGTTGAGCCACCGCCCCTCTGCCGCGATGCGTCCGTCTTCAGCTTTCACAAACTTGCGATGGGTATCGGCGACCGTTTCCCGCAGCTCGTTAATCCGGTTCAGCCGGCTTTTAGAAACCTCGGATATGTGGAGGTACATCTCGCTCCACGCGTCCGCTTTCATCTGCGCACTGCGGAGCTGCTCCTTGAGCTCGTCGATACGCTCACGTGCGCTGGTCAATTCGTTTCGCATGTTCACCACGTCAGTCATCTCAATCCTCATCCAATATCTGCTGAGCTGCGAACCGCAGCTGGTACAGGGGTATCCAATCAAGCTCCGTGTGCATACGCTCTGCCATCAGGTCGATGAGTTTACCCTGTTCCTCGGAGCTGAGTCCGTACACAGCGTCAGCAAACTGCTCTAACACGTATTTTGCGTCACCCATTTTTCGTCTCCCGTTGTTTTGCTGCGTTGTAGATGGCGACCAGCACGTGGTTTCGCAGCTGCTCAACCGCCGGGGCGCGACTGCCCCACGCCGAATAATGCATCGTCGCGTCGTACAGCTCTTCAACACTCATCGCCATGATGTGTGCCTCGAGTGCGCACCACCGTTGTTCGCCCCAGTTGGATATCGGTCTGTTAAACCTCATCGTTAACCCTCGATACGTTTTGCAGCTGCGCATGGAAAATTGTTCCGCCATACCGGTCGCTGCGAATCAGCACCACGTTGCCGCGAACGAGCAACACGGTGCCGGTGAACGGCCCCCATTTAACCCGGTCGCCGTTCTCCAGCTTATTCATGACTACTTGCCATAGAATGGCCCCCATTCAACATCTGCCTTGAGCGGCAGTCCTTCGGACCACATGGGCCCGGCTTCCATAATCATCTTTAATCGCCGAGCATCAAGCTCGGGCTCCCTGGAACACAGTAGCACTTCGTCGTGCTTCGGCGCCCAAACTTGCATACCCGCTTCGTCGCATTTGCGGAGTAGCCAATGAAGCAGCGACGCGGCAGCGGCTTGGTCCCCGTTCTCGACCAGAACGCCGGGATACAACTCCCCACGAACGACCTGACCACTCCAGATTTTGCGGTACGTGATGACATCGACGACGTCTTCGAACCGCTCCTTGTAGACCTCCTCGACTTTGACGTCGGGGTACACAACCGGTCGGCCGCACGGCAAAAAGCAGAAGAGGTCTTTACCGTGTTGAATGTACTTGAGCCGCCCAGCGGTGAACACTTGCCCCGGCGAACCGATCGCACCCCAAGCTGCCTCGTCCAGCTTACGCCAGTATCGAGTCAACCATGGGTTCGATTCGCGGAACGTGTTGACGATCTTCTGAGCGAAGACGGGGTCGAGTGAGAGCTCGTACCCACGCGCCATCGACATCAATGCGTTGACGCCACCCTGATAGCCCAGAGCGAGGGTCGCGACCTTCCCAACTAATCGTTCGTAGTCGCTAACGTCCTCCTGTGCCTTGTCATAGATCGCCGACGCCGCGACGACGTAGACGTCTACGTCGTTTCGGAACATGTCGAGGTATGACTCAGCTCCCGCGAGCCACGGAAGCACCCGCGCTTCGATGGCCGACCAGTCGCCCCAAACCAAGTACTCGTCATCCGGCGCCATGATCGACGGGCGAATGAGTCGGGCCAGAATCTTGTTGAGCGGGAGCGCGAACTGCAGTTCCAACGCCGCTGCGATATCCGGCCGCCCCGCCATCAGGCACTCAACAGCGTGCATGGCGGGGTGGCGCTCCGTCTCGAACCGCTCGGTGTACTCCAGCTTTGCGCGGAGGACGTTGTCGAACTGCACACCGCGCGCCGCGTGCCGACCGGTGATCGTGGGGCAGCAGCGGAACTGGTGGTAGAGCCGGTTATCAACGTGCGTCTGCAGCATCTTGGCGAACTTCTTACTCGCCACGCCGTTGCCCGCATCCAGCACCGCGAGAAACTCGCTGACTTTCTTCCACGTCTCGGCGCTGGGTAGGTTCGCGTCCTCCCGCTCCGAAAGGAGGTCGTACCGCTGTTTCAGAGCGTTTTGGACGGGCTTGCCGGCGCTTTTGGCGCGCACCTTCGCTCGCTTGCGTTGGGTGACGGTCCACATGCTCTCTTCAAGGTCGGTACCTTCGACCTGCGCGAAGAGCCAGTCAAGCTTGCGCTTGCTGTGCGACAGCGTTATGGCGTCGTCGCCGGTGATTTCCTGCAGACGCCTGTTGAGACGCTCCATCTCATCCATGGAGTACCCGACGGCTGCCTCGGCGAATTCGATGTCTACCAGGATGCCACGTTCGTTGATGCGCTCAAGGGTGTGATAGTTGACCCATTCGTCACCCGTCCATTTGCGGCATCGATTCCAAACCCCCTCCATGGCCAAGGTGTCCTTCATCGCGTAGACCCAGAAGTCTGCGAGGTCTGACGGGTCTGGCTCCCATGGCTGGTTTCCGTTGCACAGGATTCGGATCAGCCGCTTGCCACGTGCGTCTTTTTGTACTGGGACCCGCAGAATCGTCGCGGCTTTGTCGAGGCTCCCGGGCAGCGAGTAGTTTTCGGCCTGCGCCATGGCGTCGAGTGTTTGGTTGATCGGGAGTGCTTTGAGCGGGAAATCGTCGTCCGCATAAAGCAGCACCGTCCGGTCAAATTGCGTGTTCCACGCACAGAAGAACGTGCCCGCGTCGACGTGCCGGTTCCATTCATCAACGATCCAATCCGGGCATTCCAAGCCCGCACGCGCCCATTCAGGCGCCCATACGCCGTACCGACCATCGGGGAACTTGGCCGATACGACGATGATCTGTGTGGAGGGGTCGCGCGCGTAGCGATCGACCCCTTCAACGCGTAAGTCGACTTTCGAACGGGTCTCGAAGTCGAAGAAAACGATCGGTGGGCTCATTTGTCATCTCCTAAGGCGAAAGCGGGTTCCTGCGGCGCGGCTCGGCTTTTGTGCCCCCACTCCACAGACTGGCTGTGTCCAAGACTCGGGCAGGAACCCGCTTTCTAGACGCGTGAATCAGTTTCTCGAAACGCTAACGTGGCTCCGAAAGAACACGCCAGTGAATCCAAGTGTCGCACCGAGTTGCCACATCTCGACTCCCGTGACCCCGGCGGCACCGACGACACCGAGAATTGCGTTTCCAAAAAGTAGGCCTATAACCCACCCTGAAATCGCCCCGATGGACGTGGTGAATATCAACGTAACGAATAGATCCAGCGCCATAGATGCGAGTGCAACTAGCATGGGTATCCCTCTTTCTAGACGTTTAAGGTGGAGGCGCCCGGGTTACAGCTCAACAGTCCGGGCTGGGTTAATTTTTTGGTGCCCGGGCCCGAACGCCCCCACCCCAACTTTAAGACGCGTTCAGCGCGGCGGCCGCAGCCTCTTCAGTCACGACGGTGTAGTCATTGCTGAAGCACAGAATGAGGTGGAGTCCCTCAACCCAATCCGTATCGGGCAAAAGTTCCGGGCAATCGAGAGCTTCATCAGCACACTGCGCGCTTTGTGCCCAGCACTTGGTTGCAGCGTACTCCGCACCTTGTGATGCGAGGTAGCGGAAGTGTGTAGCGAAAGGCATCAGTCCTCCCTCCGTCGACGACGCGTGGTGGTAGCCGCGGGCGGGGTCTCGGCAGCGAGCTCGCTCTCGAGGTCGCCTTCGTCCTTGGCTGGCGCGGGGGTCTCGGTGTCGATCACCGGGCTCGACCACCCCACGAGTTCAACGATACCTTGGTTGTGTCGACCGTACGAGCCAGTTTCTACACCCAGGTTGAACTTGAACTTGATGACGGGGTAGTAGTCGCGCGCAAGCTCCGCAGCCTGCGCCCGATTGCCGACCTGAAGCGCCGCCTTGATCTGCTTCGTCCGCTCACGGAGCGCTTGCTCCAGTTCGGCGAAACCTTTCTTCATCTTTCTGTATTCGGTGACCTCGACGTACGCGCCGATCTGATCCTCCAATGGCGACGATCGGCAGATGGCGCGGAACTTCCACGTCCGCATGTCACACCAATCCTTGTCCTCGGGCTTTGGTGGGAACTTCGTGTTCCAAGCCGTGAAGACGCTGTCAGGCTGTCGACCCTTGACGACCTTTCCGTTCTTCTTCTCGAACCCGAACCAGCCGTGTTCGAACGTCGTGACGTCGACGACCCACTCGGAGTCGGGATGCACGTCGATACCGTCATCCTGTCCGTAGTTCCATGGCGAAAGCCGCTCGGCTTTGTTGTACTCCGCGTGTGGCGTGAAGTTCATGAAGTCGACACCGCCGACTTGTTCACCCTTGAGTTCCTGCTGGACCTCCGCGTCGGAAGCCTCCACCTGGTTCAGGAGTGTCTCAACGCCGCCAAAAGCGGCAAGTGCGCCCGCCACGTCGGAGGGCACGGTCAAATTCTTCTCTTCAGTCATTCGTTATCGTTCCTTCTTGTTTCGTTTTGTGGGGACCGGTAGCCGCACGAGGTTATCGGGAATCTCGATGTCTCGGGCGGTTGCGATCTCCGGTGCGGGGTTGTCGTCACGAACGAGTCGCCCACCCCGTGAGGGTCGCTCGATATGTTCTTCCATGCAACTAAAGTCTTCCTTTAGTTTCTTGAATTTCTTTTGCATCTGAGCCGGGCTCAGCGGCGCCTTGGTAAATGCCTCGGTACCGATGACCGAAACCGCGGTTTCCATGGCACGCTTCGGATCCTTGTATCGGCGGTGGCCCATGCTCTCGATGACCTTCCACCCGGGGATCGCGACACCTTGCGTTTCGGCCAGCTCCGTAGCGTAGTCCTTGAGAATCTCGTACTGTTTGGCAGCCCGCTCGCCCATGTCGAGGAGCGTCGCAAGCTTCGTGACGCTCAGATCCGCTGGCAATGCGGGCGGAGCCGTTTGGCGCTCGAACGTCTCAAGGGACTGGTTTTGCTCCGGACACGCGGGCCGCGCTTTGCAGAACTGGCACCACGGACCGGCTTTGAGAGATGTGTCCTTGTTGATGATGCGCGTGAAGGCGTTCTTTTCTTGCTGCCGGAACGACTCGACCCACCACGTATCGGTCTCCCATTCATCAACGGTGGCCTCGGGATCGTCGCGCCAGGGTTGGATGATCGCAAACACGATTTTCTCAGCGCCGTCGATAAAGGGGTCTTCACCCTCCCACAGCCCGACGGTGTAAAACGCAAGCTGGTAGTTCTCTCGCGCGAACTCCTTGACTCCGGAGCCGAATTTGAAATCGGCAACGACGATGTACCCGTTTGCGGAGCGGCCGACGAAATCCAGCGTCCCGAACACGCGCTCATCGCAGGTCTTCGTGTGACT
>CBDHHE010000013.1:0-38289 GCA_965263335.1 Thermohalobaculum sp.
GCTTGACGGGGGCGTTGGGGAAGCAGTGCGAGCACAGCGCCGGACCGTAGGCGTCGACAGCGGCGGCGGCGCCCAGACCTGCCATGTCGACCATCCAACCGAACCGGGTCAGGCTGGCGCCCTTGTTGCACGAGTGGCAGTTCATCCCGGCGTGGATGTGGCCACGGGGGACACCGAAAAACCGGGTCCAACGGTGCTGGGCGTAGATGGCTTCAAGGGGGGCAGCCTTGGCGGCGGTGTCGTCGATCCGGGCCTGGTAGCGGTAGTGGGCGTCTTCGGCGTCGTCGATCTCCCGCTCCCACCGCCTCACGGAGGCCCGGGCGACGATCATCTCCGGGTCGTCCTCGCCGACGCTCGGGTCGGCTTCAAGGGCTGCAAGCTTGGCGAGGGTGCGGGCGAGCTTGGCGGGCAGGTCGTTCTTGAGGGCGAAGCCCATGGCCCGCTGCTGGGCGGCGGTGATGGTGTGGGCGATTTGGTAGAGGCGGGCGAGTTCGGTGTCCACGGCGACCATTTCCGGTCGGGTGATGTTGTCGGTGTGCGTCGTGTTCATGTCCCCAATATAACCCCCTGGGGGTCGGATGTCAACCCCTGGGGGTGAGAAATTCTAGGACTTTCTTGGGGACCTCGGGCGGGCCGCTACTCGGCCCCAAACTCCCACCGGTAGATGTCGATGGCGTCGAAGATGTTGTAGGCCAGGGTGGGGGCCCGCCGCCCGTCGTCGTGGTCGACGGCGTAAGCGGGTGCGCCGTCCGCGTCGACTACCCGGTGCACGTCCAGGATGATCCGGTCGCCGAGGCTCCACCAGGGGACGCACCTGCCGTCGGTGACGGTGTAGCCCCCGGCAGGGGAGCCGTCGTCGTGGGTGTGGGACACGATGAGCAGATGCTCAAGTTCTCGCTGGCTGGTCATCGTCATGCCCACCCTCGGTCAAGCCAGCGCCAGTGGTCGAAGGAGACTACGTCCTGCCCTCTTGTCAGGGCCGCCCGTGCGGCGGGAGCGCAGGTCTGGAGCACGAGATGTCCATAGCGGACAGCATGGGTTGCTTCGCGTCCGCAGGACACGACTCCGGCTTGGTCGTTGCCGTGGTTGATGACGCAATGCCCAGCATCGTGGATATCGAATTCGAGGGTTTCACGGTTGATGGTTTCCATGCCTTCAATATAGCCCCCTGGGGGTCGGATGTCAACCCCCGAGGGCATGAATTGCCAAATTGTCGGCAGGGTAGAACTTGGCCAAGCTGGCGGCCAGCCTCCGGGCTTGCGTCTCGTTGACTCCGACCCGCACGGCCTCGACGTAGAGCGCCCGGAACTCTGGTCCGTGCGCCTGGACGTTTTCGCCGTGCCGGTGTGCTGCTGCCAGGTGCGCCACTTCGTGACACACGTAGGCAGGGCCGCAGTATGTTCCGAGGCTGATCGTGCGATCGCTGTAGCGGGCCCAGCCCTTCCACGGGCTTCGGCCTCGCTTCACCGTGACCGGGCCCAGGTCGAAGTGTTCAGCCACCTTGAGAGCGATCGCCCTCTGCTCTGCGAGGGTCATGCCGTCGGCGGGCCGAAACCACTTCCGGTAGCGGCCCCTCTTTGGCCAGGTTGCCTTCTCGGCGTCGTAGACCTTGGTCACTGCCCCGTCCCCTCGGTGGCCACCTCGGGCCGAGCCTCGCCGAGAGCGTCGGCCAGGGCCCAGACGGCCGACGGTCCCAGATCGACGCGGAGGGGGACCGTCTGCCATGAGAATTCCCGATGGCTGATCACCAGGCCGGTGATCACATCGTCCGGCAGGTCGGCCAAGGTGCGAAGCAGCACCCGGCGACCGCCGGGTCGGTCGCCGCATGCCTTGATGGTTCGAAGCGCCTCGTTAGTCCGTGCCTCGCTGGCCCTTCTGGCGGCCTCAGCCTTGTCCAAAGCGGCCGCTTCGGCGGCATGGATCGGTACGGCCTCGGATTCAGGCAGCAGACCGAAGTCGGGTGCATGCAGTTCCGCTACCGAAACCCAAAACGAGTCATCCCGCTCAAAGTCGTAGAAGTCGAGCACGTCCTCCTCATGGCGCTCATGGCGCTCATGGCGCGTGCGGGTCGGGGCCCAGGCCAGAAGGTCTCGACCCTGGTAGCCAGAATGACCGGGGTAGCCGAGCTTAGGGTCGGGCAGATCGGGCGACGTCCGGCACAGCACGGCGTTGACCGTCGCCGTCCGTCCCCGCAGGTCGCGGATGGGGATCGAGCGGACGCCACTTTCGTGGACGACCACGAATCTGGCACCCTTCCACTTGAGGTCACGGCGGCGGGCGGCCCGCAGTACGGTCCCGGGGGACAGCTTGGATGCTTGTTGCTTGTTCATAATTTCCTCCTGTTCGGGGCCGGTGCCCCTCTCCTTCATACTCCTAATATAACCCGTGCGGGATCGGAAGTCAACCCCCATGGGAAGGAAATGTTGTGGGGCGCGGGAACGCCCCATCCGTTGCGAGGATCGGATGGGGCGTTCCACAGGGGTCACAACCGGCTGGCGTGAAAACCGGGACCCCGATCAGGTGGATGGGCCGCCGGGCGGGTGATCCGCACACTCCCGGTTGGGTTTGGTACAGCCCCGGCGGCCCATCCGGAACTTAGCTCATAGTGCGCCGAGCGTCTACCGGGCCATGCGCTTGGCCTGGGCGGCCATGTGCTCGGCGTGGGCGGCCCGGACCTCGGCCCCATCCCAAATCGGGACCCGAGACACCCGCATGACCGGCTCCGGAAGCCAGGTAAGGGTGCCCTGGGTGACGTAGTTGCGGACGGTGGTTTGGGCAAGCTCCAGGTGGGCGGCGAGGCCGACGATCCCGATCGGGTCGATGACGACGACCAAACCCTCGCCGTTCGCCAGGTGTCGAATTGTCTCGATGTTGTTCATTGGTCAGTACCCCCTGATCCGGCGCATCCGGCGCCTCTCGTCGGACTCTTCCGTTCGCCTGCCGATTTCGGCTCGCACGGCGTCGTATTCGTCCCGTTGGGTCGGGTCGTCTTGCATGGCGATGAGGGCGGCCAAGAGACGTTCACCAAGCTCAGTGAGCGAGGCGGCGGCCAGGTCGGCGGTTGGCCCGCTCATTCGTCGCCCCCCCAGTTCTTGGCCCGGGCCGAGGCCAAGGCGGCGGCCACGGCGTACTCGGCCACCTGGGCGTCGGTAAGAATGCCCCGGTGGGCCCGCCGTCTGACCTCAGGCATGAGCTTCCGAAAGGGCCCCTCCCAGCACCCGACTTGACATTGAGGTTCGTAGGCGCCTTCAAGGTCGGCCCGGTAGACCAACATGGTGGAGTGTTCCGAACCGATCGGGCCGATCACAAGCAGGTCGTTCCCGCCCCTGATTCGCGCTCCACGGAAGTCGAGGCCGCCTTGGCGCAAATACAGGTAGCGGATTTGCGACCCGCCCCTGACCTCGATCAAGCCGGGACCTTCCCCCCCCGTCCCGTACAGGCCCGACCAGCCAACGCTGGACCCGTGGATGTGGCACCGGTAAACGGTCGAATTGATGACGCTGGCCCCGAGGCCAACCTGAGACCTGATTACTGTCGACAGTTCGCCGACCTTGCCCAAAATGATGGAGTCTTTGACGTAGGACCGACCAGCGACCGTGGCGTCCTTGTGGACGATTGAAGCTTCGTCGACCTCGGCCGTCTGGGCAACCCATCCACCAAGTGACCCATCCGCGTTGGGGTGCCTGCTGGCTGGGACCGGGCCGAACGTGTCCCCGAAGTCGAACTTCTCGACTTTGGTCATCGGTCGCCTCGCTGGTCGCGGATCCGGTCGGCGGCGTGGTCCGGGTCCGGGTCGTAGTCGTCGAAGCACTCGCACCAGGAGTGGCCCTGGTCGTAGCACTCTTCGCATCGTTCGAACGTGATGGTCATATGTTCCTCCTTAGAACGGGTTGGCGGCGGGGGCGCCGCCGTTGTTATCGAATCCGAGCCCTTCGAACGGGTCGGCGGGAGCGGGATGGTCGAGCGCCCAAACCTTGGCGTCGAGCATGTCGTAGACGGTCTGCCGTGAGGTGACGAACTGGGTGGGGCCTTCGACCCGGCCGCCGGGGCCGACCTGGTAGGTCGACTTGCCTTTCTTCATGTCGTAGATCACACCGACGGCGACCCACAGGGCGGCGCCTTCGCGACCGAGCGGGATGGCGAACAGGACATCGAGCAAGTACCGGAGGGCGTCGGCCTCGGTCTCGATTTCGGGCCAATCGTCGCCGGGTACCAGCACGGTGGTGGCCAGCGTTTCGATGGCCTTGATCGCTCGCCAGGCTTTTGCCGTGGCGTTGGTCTGGTGTGCGGGATGCATGTCCTCCATGCATCTAACAGTAGCAGCTACAACCCATGGCGTCAACACTTATTCACTAGTTATTTGTGGTTGACTTTGGCTCAAATGGTTGCTAGTGTATGCACCATGACCGAACGAGACGCAAGACTCCAACCCGACTGGACACCCGCCCGGCTCAACCTGAATGCCATCGCTGACGCCGCGAACACCGTCGCCGCCGAACTGGCCGACGGAAACCCGGCAGCGTCGGCGACCTTCGCTCCCGGCGACGCCACCGAGTACGGCGTCATCGTGATCGACCAGTCACATCCGCGCATGGCCCGAATGATGCCCGGTTGCCGGTACATGCTCGCTGAAATTGTCCACGGCAACTTCATCCCGGTCCCGGACAATTTCAGCGAAATGGGCCCCTACGACGTCGCCCGACCCGGCAGCGCCGACCGCTGGAACGGACACACTGCGAAGGTGGTGGCCCTGTTCATGCGCCACCTGTGGGAGGTGATGGGCGCGATCGAAGAGCGCCGAAACTGAGACCGGGCGGGCGCGACCCCGACTTAGGCCGTCTGTCGGCGGCCGGGTCGGGCCCGCCACCGGTGGGCGGCCAACAAGCCCAACAAGGCCACGGCGAACACGACGGTCGCCCCGAGCATCAGCCGAGGGGCCACCGCCCACGGCGCCCCGATCCAGTCGAGCACGGCGGCCACGACCAACACGACCGCCCAAGCGGTCCCGGCCACGTCGACCGCAATCTCAGCCCCCGACGGCCCGTTCACGTCGCCTCATCTCGTGCCATGGACCGTCACCCTAGTCGCTCGACTTGCCCGGCCACATGTCCCGCACCGCGTCGGGCCCGAACACGACGGCCAAGATTGCGGCGAACGTGGCCAGCAGTTGCGTAATTGACGGCGTTGGCCGGAAGAACTCCAACGCGCCCAAACCACCAATGATCATCAGGGCCACGAATTTGAGCCACACCGCAGCTTGGTCCGCTGGTCGTCGCGGTGGCTTATCGGTCTCGCTCACGCCCGCACTCTACGCGACCGACGCTTGCGGACCGTGACCACCAGGGCAAACGCGACAAACGCCGCCCCCCGACCCGTCGACACTGACAGGAAAGGTGGCGGCGTCCGACGCTGAACCTCTGATCAGGTGTTCGGATCGGCCAGCCGGTCCGGGCGGTTCTTGTACCGCAAGCGATCAGCGATGGCGAGCACGGCGCCCACGTGGGCGGTGCCCGGATCGGCGATGTTGACCGACAACCAGCCGTAGCCCTCGGTCAGGGACTCATAGTGCACGGTGAACGCGACCATGACCTGATTGGCGTCGTCCCAGTCGGCGTCAGTGACGGTAGCCGCCGCCGTCTGGGTCGCCCGAGTCCAGGTCTCGTCACCGTCAAGGGTCGCCTCTTCCTTGAAGAAATACTCGGTGACGACGGCCAGGTCTTGGGACGTGCCACCGCTGGCCGCCGTGTGCTCCTGCAGCGTGATCGTGGGCGCCTGGCCCGCGGTGCCGGTGGCCAAGTAGGCCACGAACGTCACCGCCCCGTAGTTCTGCAGATGGATCCGGGCCCCGGTGTTCGCACCGGCGGCAAGGTCCACCGGTGCGATCACGTGGCAAATGTCGAAATCTTGACCGAACATGATAAGCCTTTCGGGATCAGGCGCGCTCGGCGAGCCGGATGAACGGGGACAGGGTGTTCGCACCCTTGCGGGGGGTGAGCGGGTCACTCATCCAGGGCCGACCGTCGAGCCGCTCGACGATCCGCATCGCCAGCTCGTTGGTATCGAAGTAACGCTGATCCGAAACCTCCATTTGCATGGTCTTCCGGTCGCCGATCAGGTAGGCGGTCGGGTCGATGAAGCAGAAGTCACCGGCGTCGCCGAGGGTCGGCAGCTTCTCGGTGCGAATGATGGGGCGGCCCAACAGGTTGAACGGCGGGGCCCCGGCGATGTTCGAATGCATGACAGCCGGTGAACCCGTCGACAGCTCCATGCTCATGATCTGCGGCAACGTGTCGAGATTGGTCACCCAAACGGCATTGCCGAGGCTGGTGGCGGGCATCCGCGCGTACATCTTCAACGCGTTGGCGTAGACGATCGTGTCGGCCGACTGACCGGCTTCCTTGGCCTGGGTGACGGTGGCGCCGACCGAAGCGGAGTTCCAACCAAGCGGCTTGTTGATGCCGTTCCCTTCCATGAACGCGATGTCGCGGCCCCACGCCATCGCCTGGGGCCACGCCCGCCGGGCGTACTCGCCCCACAAGGCGGCGTCGTCGGCGACCTCGTCGGGGTAGCGGGCGAACCCAGTGTGTTTCCGGGCCTCCAGCTCGACCACCCCGAACTCGGATTCGGCAGCGGTCATCTCTGCGGCCTCGCCCGGCCAGTACGTGATCAGGCCGCCGTGAGTTGACGACGTGTGATCGCGGTCGTGGACCGCGGGAATCACGGCCCGGCGGCTGGTCATCGGCAACACCGTTGCCCGGGGCCGCATGACCTCGGATTCGAGCGGAGTCGAAAGAAGCTGGTTCACGAACTGTTCGGGAACCAAGAAACCGCCTTCGCTTGGAACGGTCGTCGACGACGCCATGACCTCGGTGAGTCGGCTCATGGCTTCGACCGAACCCTCGGGGCGTCCCTTCAGCTCCGGCCGATGCTGGTGGACAGCGACCAGGAACTCACCGAGGGAACCGAAAATTCCGTCGGCGGCGGCGCCCGGGGTGGCGTCCGGTGCCACGGCGGGCGGTGCCACCAGGTCAGGAGTTCCGAGGCCGAGCGCTTCGCGCACACCGTTCGCGGTGTCGGAGTCGGCGCGGAGCATGTCGACCAGGGTCGCCGTCACACCCTCGGCGATCTGGGTGGAGAGGCCCGGGTCGGTCCGCTCGGTCGCCTCGACGTAGGCGGTCAGGAACTCGGCGTGAGTTTCGGGGGTGGCCACGATCTGATCGTGGTGGGCGTCCATGATTTCGGCCAACTCGTCGGGAGTGCCCGGAACCTGGACGCCGTAGCTGGTGGTGGGCACTAGGCGATCCTTTCGCTTGTGGTTGGTTGGTTGAAGGCGCTGCGGAACCGTTGGGCCCAGTCCGCGGCCCTGGCCCGCTCGGGCTCGGGCTCCGGCTCGGGCTCCGGCTCCGGGTCGGGGTCGGTGCGGAAGCTGGCGAGAAGAGCGGCGACGTCGACCTCTTCGGGCTCGGGGTGCAAGCCGGTGAACAGGGCCAGGTCCCACGACGCCTCGACGGCCGGGTCGGGGGCCGAGGTGGCGGTCGCCACGTTCATCTCTACCGCCGCCGCCGGGCCGAACACCTTGTCGTGCGGGCCCATCATGGCCCGCCACACTTCAGGGTCGAGCATGCCAGTGCGCTCGGCGTAGATGCGCGCCATCGCGTCCGACGCCTGATCAAGGAAATCGGCGGCGGCCCGCATGTCGGCGGCGTTCCCGATGGCCAACGCGTGCGCATCGTGGATGAGCACCTGTGTTCCTTCAAGCATGTGTCGTTCGTCGCCCGCCATGAAGATGACCGAGGCGGCCGAGGCCGCGAGACCGTAGACCTCGGTTGTCACGGCGGCCGGGTGCATTCGCAAGGCGTTGTAGATGGCGAGCCCGTCGAACGCGGAACCGCCAGGCGAGTTGATCCGCACCAGGATTTCGGGGGCCGTGATCGCGTCAAGCTGATGAATGAAATCTTGGGCGGTCACCCCGAAGTAACCGATTTCGTCGAGGACGTCGATCACGGCCGCACCGTCCGCTTGGGCGTCCACGCGGAACCAGTCGGTCCGGTTGGCCCGCAAATCAGCGCGGGCCCGGGCCGTTCGAAAGAAGCTCTCGCGGTACGCGCGGTCCATGAGCGCACATAGTAGCGACCGTGCGCACGTTGTGGCGGCGACCCTAGCCCGGTACCGCGTCGGCGTCGCCCGGGCCGTCGGTCGGGCGCGGGGGCGGCGGCCGAGGCACCGACCCCGCATCGGGAAAACCGTTCCACGTGATCGACGGCAAACCCATCCGTTCCATGGTTTCTTCAGGGTCGAACCCGATCCCGATCAGGTTGACCGCCCGCTCGACCTTGCCGGTTTCGAGCTTGTCTTCAAGCTCTGGATCGGCCTCGGCCGCCGGTTCGTGGTCGAACTCCAACTGTTCGGCCCCAGGGAACCGAGGCAGGAACCGGGTGTTCAGCAACGACTTCATCGCCCGAAGCGCGGGTTTCGTGACCGCGTCGGCGTGAACAGCCATGGCAGCCATAGCGGTCGCCCGGTTCACGTCTTCAGTTTGGCCGAGCATCGTCTTGGACATGCCCAACGCGAACAGGATCGACTCGCGTCCCGCTTGACGCAGGCCCGTGAACTCAAGGTCTTTCATCGAGAACGACCGGTCTTTCCATGTGCCCCGCTCGATGACTGCGACCCGGTGGGCGTTCATCACACCCTTGTGTGACGCCTGCCAGCGGTCCACAAACTGGTTCCAGTCGGCGTCCGTGATCCCTTCCGGAAACTCGATGATCCCCCCGGGCCGGGCCGAGTTGTAGAAAAACTGGGCTTGGTACATTGACGCGTTTCGGGCGGCGTCGAGGTCGATCAACATCGACCGGATTGGGCTTGTCCCCCGGATCGGGTTCGTCGGGTTCGGGCGCCGGGCGAAGATGACCTGATCGACGGTGAGGTCGACACGCTCACCCATCGGGCCGAGGTACGTCCAGCCGCGAAGCAAGTTCCTCGGATCCGGGATGGCGACGAACCGGGTCGGCATGATCGGCCAAAGTTCAAGCGGCACGTTCCCGGGGCCGAGGCTCGGCAACCAGAACGACTCCCCGATCAGGGACCGATAGACCGAGAACAGGTAGCGCAGTTCGTGGCCGGTCATGTGGGGGTTCGGCTCGTTGAACACCGTCAACGCGGGATGGTCGCCGACCTCGACCCGGTCCTCTTTCGGCGCGCCCCGGGAGCGGCGGTACAGGGTCCACTCTTTCGACGCGAACACTTCGGCCGACCGGTCGACAGCGGCGAAGATCTCTTGATGCTGGCCGAACGTGTCAAGCTGGGCGGTTAAGTCGTCCTCTCCCCGCCACGACTGCATGGGCCCCGCCAGGTGGACCGGGGCCACAACCGGGACAGGCGCCTCGGATCGGGGCAGGGTGAGGATGCGACCGAAAAGGCTAGGCATCGAGACTCCATTCCATGGCCAGCAACACTAGACCGGCGATCAGTAGCCCTTGGTTTGGCACGGTGAGCGCGCCCCACACGTCGCCCGCTGGGAACGCCCACGCCGCTGGGAACATGCCGAGCCCGGCGATGCGCAGCCAGATGGGCTGCCATGCCACGTTGGCCGCGGCCCGGGCCCACCGGGCGAGGCGTCGACCGATCCGGGCGCGGCGGGTACGGAACCGCAGGCGGGTCCGGGCCATCCATCTGACTAGCTGACCTGTCACGGCAACACCCGGACCCTTCCTGTGCCCCCGCGGTCGAGGTGGGCGACCATGTAGCGGGCGCAGTCGACGCCGTGGTCGTCGACCTTCAACGGCTGTTCCTTCCCTTTCAGCGCAGCGCCCGGGTCCCACACGTAGCCGGGGAATTCTTGCATCGTGCACGTCGGTTTGCCCGCCTCGATCAGGTCGTGGTCGACCTCGACCAAGGCGTCGTGCATGATGAACAGGCCCGGTAGGCCATCCTGTCGGGGCCTCAACCGGTCTTGCACCGCTTGGATCCCTTCGAGCACGAACTTGCGGGCCGGTGTCGTGATCCGCCCCAGGTGTGTGTGGAGGGTGGCCCGGTCCTCGGCGTCGTGGTCTGTGATGATTGTGGTCGGCATCGGTTCGTCCCAGTCTCGGGCGTTGATGTCGGTCGACCGGCACGTGGGGCACCGTTCGGCGGGCACCAGAATGTCGGCCCCGTCGCGGCCCTTGCCTCGCACCTTCGAGGGGTACGACGCCTCGCACTCGTCGCACCACCATTCCGAAGCGACTTCGGCGAGCATGGCCCGAGCGTGATCCTGAACGAGGCGCTTGGTCATGTAGATCTCGCGGTACATGATGAGGCGCCCGTCGGGGTCGACGGCCCACCACTGGCACACGAACGGGTTGGTAAACCCGAAGTCGATGACCCAATACCGCGTCCAGTCCGGGGGGATCGGGCGGGCGTCGACGCAATGCACCTGCCGGTCCCAGTCCTCGTAAATGACACCCTGGGACGAAACCCATTCGCCGTCGAGTAGGCGGGCCCGTCGGACCCCGGTCAAGCGCTCCAGGCGGGCGAGGTAGTCGTCGCCGTATTCGGTTCGGTTGCCGTCGTCGTCGAACAGTCGAGGGTTGTCCACATGGTGCGATTCGATCATGTGGGTATCGCCCCGCCTGCACCGGGCCAACAGCCAGTGAGTTTCGGAATCCGGGTTCGTGTCGCCGATCAACTGTTGGAACGGAACGACGCCGTTCCGCAGACGAGAATTGAGGGTTTCCCAGTCGCCTTCGTTGACCTCGATCGCCTCTTGGACGTAGATCAGGTCGTACTCGGTCGACAGGACACGCGTTGGCTGGTCGAGGCCGCCGAGCATGATCCGCGACCCGTTGGTGAACCGGTATTGCGCTGGTTCCTCGGCCGACCCCCCGTAAAACCAGATGTCGCCGGACACCAGTAGTTCCTTGGCGACGTGCTCGCGCCAGGTGACCAGCGCCGATGACGTCATGCTCTTCGCGGTCTTGCGCACGAACAGCACCCGCGCCCCCGGGTGCATCAGACACAGGACCAAGACTTTCTCAAGGATGGCCCGCGACTTCCCTGTGCCCGCTGGCCCGCAAACGAGTACTTCGGGGTCCCTGGCCTCGATAGCTGCGATGGCGGCCCCACGCGGCTGGTAGACGTGGGCGATGGTGGCGGTCGTCACTGTAGGGCGCTCATGTCGACGCCGACAAGGTGGACACGTGTGGTAACGCCGGACGCTTCGACCTTCACCCGCTGCGGTTTGGCGCCGAGTTCGTCGGCGACCTGGGATAGGGCCACGGCCCGAACCCGTTCCAGCTCGATCAGGCGGCCAAGTAGGGAGTCGTAGAGCTTGATCGCGGCCAGGCGGGCGTCTACGTCGTCGTATTCGTTGGCCTCGATCGCGGCCCGCAGTTCCTCGACCTGGTCGTCGACGCCTTCGACCCGCTCCGCCATTTCCTGGTAGGCGGCGAGGCGGGCCGCCTTCTTGGCGATCCACAGGTCGTCGAACGCTTCGCGGTTCTCGTCGAGGCGGGCGGCAATTGCGTCGGCGTGTCGATCCCTGAATCGGGTGATCGCGCTCGGCGTGACCCCGTAACGGTTCGCCATCGCCGCCTGGGTGAGTTCGCCATCGGCGAGCAGGCCGACTAGTTCCATGATCACGCGGCGGCGGGTCAAGGGCTTGTCGTGGCGGTATCGACGGTCGAGCGCTGGGTACTGTTCGTCGCTCGGGTCGATGTCGGTCATCGTCGCCGATCGTAGCCGAACGGGTGAATGAATCGCATCGGCCCAGTCCAGAGCGTTTATTGGCTCAATCCGCCGCTACATTGGCTCAATGGCTGCCAAAGATTTGCTCACGGTTCGTGAGGCTGCCGAACTGCTCGGCGTATCTCATCACACGATCAGAACGTGGATCCACCGCGACAACGGGCGCATGCCCCCAGCCGATTCCGACGTGTTGCTGAACACCTACCATCGGCGCCACTGGCGACGGTCGACCATCGCCAACCACTTCAACCTGCCCGCCCCAGGGTGGGACGACCTGTAGACGCGCCTCGGCCCCGCCGCCGGAGCTGCGGGGCCGAGACATGGGGCAGTTTGTGCGACCGCCGATTTGGCGGCACGCGGGCGATCCCGAAGGCGGGACCTATGTCGCTCCCGATCGTAGTTCGACCCCGCTGGGATGTCGAATCGCCTCGGCCAGCGCCTCGGCCACGCTCTCGACGTCGGCGAACGTAACGTCACCGTCGGCTACCTGGTCGAGGAAGGCAGCCAGCCCAGCAGTCGAGTCGGCCCCCCACTGGCCATCGACCCCGTCCCCGACGGGCCCCCATTCGCCGAGGTCGAAACCAGCGTCGACCAGGGCCAACTGCAACGCCTCGACCGGATTGGCGAGGGGCCGGTCCGAGGGCCACAAGCCCAACAGTTGCAGCCAGGGGAAGCCCGTGCCCGGGTCCGAGCGTCGCTCCGGGTCAAGGTCGGCATGGCCGATCAGACCAGACTCGCCTTCGTGGTACTGCACGGCCGTGATCTTGCGCCACCTGAATGAGACACCTTGAGTGTCAAGCCAGGCTGCCATCCGCTTGATTTCCGCTCTGGCCTGGGCGATTGCCCCGGCGACCCAGGCGTCGGGAAGGGTGTCCCACTGGTCGGCCCGGCACGCGAACGACAGGTGCAGGGCCCACCGGTTCCCGCCGGTGGCCTCACCGAACATTTCCCAGTTGTAGCGGCCCAGTTGCACGACCGAGTCCGAATCCACGATCGAGTGATAGGAACCGGCGGCATCGGTCCGCCGCGAGATGAACCGGGCCACCGCCTCGGCCCCGCCGTCTGGCAGAACCAGATCCGGGCTGTTCTCGGCGGTGTGGACGACGATCGCCCCCGTCACCACAGATCGGCGGCCCGACCGGAACTGGCGTCGCGCGGGCGGGTGCTGCTCCAGGTAGACAGTCATGACGACCCTTCCCACAGCTCGACGTTGCTGATTGTGTAGGTCGACACCCCCGCAGGGCCTTCCTTCGGTTCGTAGCCGCCATAGCCGTTGTTCATCACCAGCCAATTGCATGGGGTGCCCAGTTTCACCGTATGGAGAATCTGGTTCAGGCCGTTGACGTCGAGCGAAACGAGAGATCTCCCATTCGTTTGCGGCTCGATGTCGAGGTCGATGTCGTAGCTGCCGCCTGGCCGCGGGGTGACGTCATCCCAAACGGTAGGGGCGAGTAGGAGCTTGCGGTATCCGCCGCCGCCGACCGGGGTGCCCCACCCTGGCAGGTGGTCGAGCGGGTCGGGTCCGTAGATGTACAGGTACCAGCGGGTCGGGCCCGTGCCGCCGTACCGGTTCCACCCAAACCGGATCAGCCAATCGCCGTCGTGGCATGTCCCACCGCCGGGCCATTCCTTGCCGGAGTGGTAGCCGCCGAGGCCGAACCCTGCCTTCGACTGCCATCCGGGTGTCCAGTCGTTGCCAAGCCCGAGCGTCCAACTCAGTAGCGGATGGCGGGTCGCTTTCGGGCCGAGGTTGAACCATGCAAGCGAGCGGTCCGCCACGATGTCATGACCGCCCCCCTGGGTCACCTGGACCAGCGTGCCAGGGGTGCCGACGCGGAGCGAGCCGCCGAGGCGGGTTCCATGTTTGGGTGCCCCTGGCAGTGGGGCGTTGAACAGGTCGTGAATCAGTCGGTCGTCGACCGGTGTGCCCCGGGGCGTTGCGCCTGTGTGCGGCCCGGACATGATCGGGTACGGAACCGCAGGCGGGGCCGGGTCCGGCGTGGGGGCCGGGTCGGGGTCGGGGGCCGGGGTCGGATCGGGGGCCGGGGTCGGATCGGGGTCGGGCGTGGGGGCCGGGTCGGCGACGGAGCCGATCAACTCGATCACCCACTCGCTCCATGCTGCGGTCAAGGCGGCGGATGCTGCGGTCAAGGTGTCGGTTGCCTCGTCGATCAGGTCGGCGGCCTGATCTCTGGTGATTTGGTTCGGGATGTCGGGCAGTTGCATCGAGTTTCCTTACTGGTCGGATAGGGTCCGGCGGCGGCGGCGGCGGCGGACCTGAACCGCCCTGGCCTCGGCCTTGACGTCCTCGGCCTCGTCGCCGAACATGGCAACGGCCGGGTCCTGGTTTCCTTCCAGGGCTTGCGCGGCCCGCCGCCCGAGCGCTTCGAGGATTGCCGACACGTTCGTCGACATGCTGTCGGCCGTGGCATGCCAGGCGTCGTGAGCGTCGGGGGACACGTTGCCGTGCACCGAAGGGCTGCGAGGTTTCTTGTTGGTCATCGTGGAATCCTTCCCTGTTTGATCAGTTTCATGTGCCGGGCCGGATTGACTCCCGACGCCGATCGGATGTAGTGCAGGACCTTGGCCTCTTGCAGGATCAAGGGCCCCTCCGGCCCGAACATCGATTCATGGATGGCTCGACCGTCCTGTGCAGCGTGCGCGCCCCGGATGCCGAGCGCTTCCAAGACCGGAAGCACGTGCACGTCGTGGAAGTAGGCAAGCGCCCGCCATCCGTAGTGTGCTTCGCCGGTCACGGGACCCCCGATCTTGACAAAGCCAGGCTCGATCTTGATCAGGCGAGGCGGGTCACCGTCGACCGGTTCACTCGCCATCGGTGTCGGCCGGGTCTTCGATGTCGAGTTCGGCCCTCGCGGTGTCCCACACGGGCCGCCGTTCGTCGAACTCCATCGCTGTTCGTGCTTGCGGAGCGCCCGACGTCGGCAACCACGGCCACAGTCGCCGAACGGCGGTCTTGCGGGCCATGGCGTCATAGTGGGTGTTCCACGGCGAATACGTCGACCGCGACCCACGCGACGCCGCTTTGGCCCGGTCTGCTTCCTCGCGGTTGATGACGACGAACGGCGCCCCGCCGCCGTCAAGTTCGGCGAACGCGTACCACAAGACTTCCTCGCCCCGCTCGGCCGTGGTCGCCCGGGGGTCGTACGAGTGGTCGATGCCCCCGCCGGGGCCGGGGTCGTGGGCGAAATGGTCGTGTTCGCGGACTGTGACCGCCTGGATCCGCCGGAGCTTTGGGGAGCGCAGCCCGAGTTCGACCATCCCGCGGTAACCGAGCCAAAATTCGGCGTGGGTGGCGACAACTTGGCCGTTCTTTTTTTCGTCCATCGGGACCAGGTAGCAGTGCCCAGTCGGGCCGCCCGGGTCAAGGTCGAGCTGAGCGGCCAGCAACACGCCCCCGAGCACAGACCTGGGGGTGCAGGTCATCAGCTTCGGGGTTTTGCGTGCCTCGGTCGTCACGATTCGGATGAGGCGGCGGGCCGCCTGTTCGTTCCCGATCGCTTCGACGACCTGGTCGAGTAGGCCGGGCGCCCGAAGGTGGTCAACGAGGGTCAATTGGTCGGGGGCGACAGGCGGGTTCGCTTCGATCGCCGTCGAAAGTTCAGTCATGTGCTGGCTCCATCAAGGTCCATACGGGTTTGCCTTTATTCATGTGCACCCTAGCTGTAACCAGCACGGTGCCATCGGGACCGACGCCGGTCTTTGCCCCGTTCAACGCCCCGAGGATTTCCGCTCGGGCCGTCTCGGCCTCGGTCTTGGCCGCCGAGGCGGTGGCTTTCGCCGCGGCCCAGCGGGCCACAGTGTCAGGTTCGACCCTGGCCTCGGCGTCGTCTCTTTCGACCACCCAGCGAAGCGCTGCGGCGTCCCGCGCTGCGGTGACGGGGGGAGGACGCATCGTGAGAACGTGGTCCTCCCAGAACCGTCCAGCCCAAAGGATGGCCGACGCTATCGCCGTGTCGTCCCGCTCGACCGCGTAGGGGCGAACCTCCCACAGGTCGAGCCACATGGCGGCCACGTAGCAGATGGTCGCCCCGGTCACCGCCATCTGCATTTGGCATTGGAGTTGAACGCCGAGCGGCGGGCCGTCTTCCCATTTCCATTCGGCCCACTTGTCGACGACCTTGCATTCCGGGCCGACCTCGGTGGGTCGGTCAACCGGTCGGTAGTCGAGGGTGGCGAAGATCAGCGGTTCGGTCGGGTGCCAGATCATCCCGGCCGCCTCGATCTCGATCCCTGTCTGTTCGGACCATTTGTCGGCGACCAGTGGCTCCAGGTCGGAGCCACGAACCATGAGCGCGTTCGGTGCTTGATCGACGCCGTAGACCTTGTCGGCCCAGACCTCGACGGCGGTCCGGTACCCGAGGCCGAACAAAGAAGGCATGTCCGACCCGCCGATGCCGTTTCGACGGGCCTCGATTTCGTCGGGTGTGAGCGGGCCCGCCATCAGCCACCCAGCCAGAGCACTACGTGAATGAAGGTGGAGCCGATCACAAACCAAATCATGGCAATGATGGCGAGGCGGCCGAGGTTCGTGGCTACGTCCCGCCAGTTCATGACGCGGGCACCGCGGTGCCATCTTCGCAGACGGTCCATCGTTCGACGATCTGGGTGGCGTCGTCGCCGTGCCGGACAGTGGTCACGGTCGACCCGGGTTCGAGTCGCGCCCCCCATCGCTCGGGGAGGTGAAGCTTCCTCTCCTGGATGTCCGATGCGTAGATTTGGTAGACGGTGCTCAAGGGATCCCCCTTAGTAGGTGGCCGCCGAATTCGATGATTCGAACCATGGCGGCGATCGTGAATGTGATGCCAAGCACGGTGGCGACGGCCACCACCACTTGACTGCTACTGCCATCATTATGCTCCATCGGATTCCTACTTGTCAAGTGTGAAGGCATGTGATATTGTTTCAGCCCATGACCGAATTTGCTCCCCAGTCTGATGAATGGGTGGCCGCTGGCCGCCCATGTATTAGCGTCATCAATCTCACTAAGGAAGGCGCCGAACAATTGTTCGCTCGGCGACCTTCATATCAGCGGCCCCTTGCCCAGGAGCGGGTCGCCGCTCTCGCCCGGGCCATGTCCACCCCGGGGGAATGGAGACTCGCCCCGGACGCCATCATGGTCGAGCGCGACAACGGCCACCTTCTGAACGGCCAGCACCGAGTCAAAGCGCGGATCGAGGCCGACACCGAGCTTCTTGTCCCGGTTCTCTATCTGGTCGTTGACCAGTCGGACGACGACGACTCGATCAGGACCGAAACGGGGCGCTCCCTTCCCGCATCGTTCCCCATCATGGACACCGGTCGGGCGCGAAGCTGGAGCCAGTTTGTGCAGACCATGGGCGTCGAGCGACCACAGACCGTTCAGGGTGCGATCGCCACAGGTCACGCCGTCGAAGCGAACGGCGGCTTCTTCATCGAGACGCTTCGCCCCACCCCGACGAACATGCAGCGATGGGAGTGGTACCAGCACCAGGACAAGGAGCTGATTTTGGCCCTGGCCAGGCAGGCCGACTCGCTGTACCGCAAGATCCGTGTATCAAAACCCATGTGGGTCGCTTTCGGCTATCTCGCTTCCCGCGACATCGGTCCCGACCTGTGGGACCGGTTTGTGCAAATCGTCGCCGGAAACCGGCTGCCGGACAGCGCGGACGGCGGCGCCTACAAGCTCAAGGAGCGGATCGCCGTATGGTCCCGACCGGCGACGGGGGCGGTACCGAAGGCCGTGGTCTGGAACACGATCGCCCGGGCCTGGCACGCCCACCTGGCCGACGAACAGCTTGGAAATCTGCGGTGGGCCCTCGGCGACAGGCCGTTGCCCGTCGTGCCCGCCTGGCTGCAGGACCCGGAGGAAAGCCAGTGAGGCAAGAGCAGCGCAACGCTATCGATGCCTGCATGCGGGAAGCTGGCCAGCCCGCGATCGAGTGGCGACGGGACAGCTTCACGTGCCGGTCCGACGGCACACCGGTTTTGAAGTGGGGACCGCGCCTGCCTAGCGGCGTCGATGACGTCGAGCAGTACTGGGCTTACTACCGTAAAGCCCTGATCGTTTGCGGCATCGTCCGTTCCGAGGAGACAGCATGAAAGTCGACCTCACCGACCCGCAGATCCGCCTGCTCCTTGCCGCCGCCAACTACTTCGAGACGATCATCGAAGAGGACATCAACGATGGCGTGAGGGCCAGCGATGGCGGCCACACCGAGCGGGATCTGGCGACCCTCGACCGGGCTAAGCGGAAGCTCAGCGCGGCCCTCACGCGTAACGCCTCAGGTGCTGGCGATGAATGAACCGTTTGTCTACGACCCAGTCAATGACCGCTACACGCTCGACAGCGACCGAGTGAAATTCTCCAGCGTCTACACCGAAGGCAACCAGCGTTACGGCGGTTGGCAACGGGCCGAGGAGTACGACGTGTACGTGGATGGCCTCAAGGTCACCGCGGCCCGCAAGGTTCGCTATTCCGGTTGGCTCAGCAATCGCACGAACAGCACCGCCTACCGGCGAGGGCACTGGGGCTGGGAAGCCGACGGGGCACCTGAAACGGACTACCCCACACGAGCTGATGCCGTTGCTGAAGCCATTCGGGCCGTCCATAACGCCTCAGAAGGGAGTCAGCGATGAGTCAGTTTCGATTGACAATCCGGCAACTAGAGCGCCTCGCCGACTTGTTGCAAGCATGGTCCGACGTCGACCAAGAGGCCGAGCGCATTCGGCGTGAGGTCGAACAAGAGATCGCATCACGTCGCCGGGCCACCGGCCACGTCAACCGACGACCCAGGCATGACGCCTCGTCGGGCGGTGAGTCATGAGTAGGCACGCCGGGGCAGTCGGCCACACGCTGGACGTCGACCATGACGTCGACAATCCCATCGAATGGTTTGGGTATTGCGAATGCGGTTGGACTCTCGGGCCGTGCGCTACTCGGCGCTACATCGAGGATGCACATGAACGCCATAACGCTTCGAATCCAGGGGGCGGGTCATGAGCCACGTCTGTCATTGGCCCGGGTGTTCGGTCGAGGTCCCGCCGAAGATGTGGGGATGTAAGCCGCACTGGACGCGCCTGCCCCGATCGCTGAGGGTCAAGGTCTGGGGCGCCTACCGGCCGGGTCAGGAGATCGACAAGAAGCCGAGCCGGGCGTACCTCGACGTCGCCCGCGAGGTCCAGCAGTGGATCAGCGATAACGCCGAGGAGGCAGGACAGTGAGCTTCCCTGATCCCGATCACTTGAAGTTCGGCGACAACCTGCCGGAGGACCCTGAACCACCGACCACCCTGGACGGCCTGCGCGCGTATGCCATCGAGCAGGCAGGCGAGCCCGACGCCCACTACGTTCCTTGTTTCGACATGGAGTGGCACGCGGTGGTGTGGGCGCTCGGTCGAGTCAGCGATAACACCTCCTCTTCGGATGTGGGCCGATGAGGTACCTCTACCAGCGCGGGACGGATCCCCGTCGGCGGCGGGTGATGCACCTCACCGCTCACGATCCGACCACCGGCGAACCTACTATGCGCCCCATCTGTGGGCGGGTTCGGATCCGGTTCGACACCACGTGCAACATGCCGCTCGGCCGCCCGGTGTGCAAGCACTGCCGGGCGACGCTCGATCGACTCAGCGATAACGCCTCTTATGACGGGAGCAACGATGGGTGACTACGACGACGTGCCTGTGATGGTGGGCGATATCCCGATCACTGTCCGAGTAGGTCGGGTCCGGTCGGGCAGACCGACACGGGTCGATGAAGACGACATCGGTATCGACCCCGACGACCCGGATTCGCCAGGCGCGTCGCGCATCCAAGCCGAGCGCATCAGGAAGCGATGCCCGGTCACCACAGAGCGAGGCTATGAGCCCTACCGCCCGTGTGCGATCGCCGACGATCTGAGCGACTGCGACCTGGCTGGGATCACTGCTGGATGCGTGTTCCGCGGATGAGTGAGCACCGTCACGGTTACTACGTCGTCGGTCCGGACGAGGACCCGCCAAACCTCGACGTCCTTTGCCCGCCCGAAGGGCGAGGACCCAGCAAGCACGACGACGTGTGTGGGTGGGTCCGCTTCGACGCTCACGAGTGGGCGCTCCATCAGGCTTACATCAACGGCGGATCCGTGCGGTTCCGAGTACCCAAGAGTCTTGGCAGTCGGGCCGAGATGACGGGCTGGATGACCGGCACGGTGACGCACACGATGCTGTATGACGGCCTTTCAGCCAAGGTGGTCGAGGATGACCCCGACCACCGCATCGTCTGGACCGTCATCCCATCGTGCGGCGCCGAGGTCCTGCCTGTCGCATCTCATGACGAAGGGGGCGGCTCGTGGCCGTGACCGAGTGCTCATCATGTCGCCGGTCGTTCCGAGCGGCCCGCCCAGCGCTACGCCGGGAATGGCAGGCGTCTGGCCTGGCCGTGTGCCCGCCGTGCTACCGCAAATTCATGGCGCCGGTAACACCCGTGCCCACGCCCAAGCCGTTGTGCCCAGCGTGTGGCGCGGCGACCAAGGTCCACGGCGAGGCGTGCCCCAAATGCCAGGAAGCTGGGGGCGTGCCCCTCACCTTGTTCGACGATTGAAGGAGAGCCAATCATGACTATCACAGTTACCCCGGCCGTTGTCGTGTTCGTCGCGGCGGCCTCGACCATCCTGGCCTACGCCGCGGTCGGATGGCACCGGTTCCAGATGGACCGGGCCGCCGACCAGCTTGACCGGGTCCGCCATCGGTTCCACGTGCTCGAATCCGATTACGCGGCACTGTCCGCCTGGTCCGGGCGGGCCGAACGCAAGATCGAGGCATACGCCCAACAGTCCGCGGACTTGTTGCATCAGATGCTTGTCGACGAGACCCGGCACCGGCAGGAACTCCAGGCGGCCCGGTCGGCGGCGACCGCCCAGCGGATTCAGTTCATCGACGACACCGCAGCGCGGGCCACGACACAGGTCCCAGACCTTCCGGCCCACATTCAGGCGTTGATCGAGCGCGACAACGACCCGGTGCCCGACGTTGACACGACGTGGGGCGGGTTGGAACTGGTCCGGCCCCCCGCTTAGGGGGTCGGGCCGTCCCGGCGGGCCCAGTCGTCGCCGTCGGGATCTTCGCGGCCCATCCGCAGGGCGTTCGTGATGCCGGGGCCAAGGGCGCGGGTGAGGGAGTCGCCGAGGAATGGGGCCAGGGCCGCCGAAATCTGACCGTAGAAGGCAACGGCAAGACCGGACAAGACCACCGATCGGGACAGAAGCTCGATCACGACCTCGGGCGGACCCTCGGGCCATTCGGTGACCACGAACGAGAGCACGGCGACCCCGACAGCGACGACCATCGGGACGAACTGCTTGACCCGGGCCGAGGCGTCCGGGGAAAGGAGCAGCGCCGAAACGAGGATCACGACGGGGACCAGGGCGAACAGGTTGCCTTCGAGTTCGGCGACCATGTCAACGGCGGATTGAGCGAGTACAGCAAGCATGCTGTACAGCCTAGACGGTGTGGCCCCCTCGCCTTGACCTTGAGCCGCCGCGCCCCAGTCTCGGCGAGGGGGCCGAGGCCGATCCTAGCCGCCCCGGTCGAACGGAACCCAATCGGTGCCCGGGACGACCGAGCGGGGCGCCCACGTCGGTGGGCGTTGGCGTAGAAGGCGGCGGCGGGCGCGATCCAGCGCGGCCCGTTCCTCGGCCTCGGCCACGGGATCGCCTTCGGCTGCAGCCTCGCGGGCGGCGGCGAGAACCTGCTGCAGGGTCCACGCGCGGGTGGCGGTGGCGACGCCCGGGCCGGTGGCGTCGAGCGCGGTACCGGTCCCGGTCGCTGTCGACGGTGACCCTGTCGTGGCGACTGCGGCGTCGTGGGCGACCCCGGATCCTGTGGCGGTGGCGGCCGCGGCGACCTGTTGGGATGACGTCGAAACGGTGGCGTCGGCCCCCAAACCGGATCCGGTGGCGGTGGCCGCCCCCGTTTCGGCCGCAGCGACGGCGTCGTGGCCCCCTCCTGCTCCTGTGGCGGTCCCGGCCGATGGTTGGACCGCTGGGCCCGGGTCGGCGCCTGTACCGGCCCCTGTGGCTGTCTCGGCGGTGGCGGTGACGTTGTCGGCGGTCGAGGCCGAGGCGTCGATCCCGGTACCGGTGCCGGTGGCGGTGGCCGCGGTGGCGTCGACCGAGGCCGACGCGTCGAGCGCGGCCCCGGATCCGGTGGCGACCTCGGCGGTGGCGGTCGTTTCGGTGGCGGTTGAAACGGTGGCGTCGGCCGCTGTGCCGGACCCGGTCGCGGTTCCTGCCCCGGTTGTGACCTGAACGGTCGGGTCGAGCGCGGTACCGGTCCCGGTGGCGGTCGTGGCCTCGGCGACGGTGTCGGCCGTGGTCGACACGGTGGCGTCGGCGGCGGTGCCGGACCCTGTCGCGGCGCCTGCTTGGGGGGCGACGGTGGTGCCCGGGTCCTGGCCTGTGCCGGATCCTGTGGCTGTCTCGGCCGACGCTGTCGTTTCGGTGGCGGTCGAGACCGTAGCGTCGAGCGCGGTACCGGATCCGGTGGCGGTAGCCGCCTCGGCGGCCAGGGCCGATGTTGCGTCGGCGCCTGCACCGGTGCCGGTGGCCGACCCGGCCGACGCGGTGACGGCGGCGGCCGGGTCGAGCGCGGCCCCGGACCCTGCAGCGGTTTCAGCGTTGGCGGTCGTCTCCGACGACGTGGCTGTGGTCGCGTCGAGGGCGACACCCGACCCGGTGGCCGCCTCGGCCCGGGCGGCGACCGCTGTGGAGGCGTCGGCCCCCGCCCCGGTTCCGGTGGCCGTCTCGGCGTTGGCTGTGGTCGACGACCCGCCCGCCGCGGGCCGTAGCAGCACGGTGAACTGGGTCGTGTCGGAGCGGGAATCGGTGGTTCCGTGGGTCCACGCCCCCGGGGTGACAGTCCCGGCGGTGCCGACGTCGAGGTCTTCAGCGACCGCTTGGTAGGCGTGGGTGTTGTCCTCGCTGGAGTCGACCAGGGTGAACCCGGTCGGGGCCCCGGCGGTCACCCAGGCGTCGTGTGACGCGTGTTGGAGGATGATGCACGCCGCGTTGTCGGTGACCGATGTTGCCGCCTCGGCCGCCCCGGTCGCGTCGTTCGATGTAATCAGCGCGGCAGCGATAGTGGCGTCGATCGGGGTGGTTGTGTCGACCCCGCGCCACACCCCGACGAACAGTTGCCCGTCGGGGGATCCGGTGCCGGACGTGATCGACACTTGAGCGTTCGTTTCCGACGCCGAGGTTAGGAGCCGATACCACAGGCCCCAGGAGCGGTCACGGCCCGACGCCGTGTTCCCCGTTTCGACCTCGGTCCAACCGGCGGTGTCGAACACGACCGTTCCGGTGTCCTGGTCCTGGCAGTAGAACGCGATGGCCAGGTCGTCGGCCGCGTAGCTGCCAGGGATCGCCGTCGACGTGGGCGACAGGTTGACGTCCGAGCTGTAGGTGCTGGCGGCCCCAACGCGTGTGATGGCCATCTACCGGCCCCCCCGCGCGCCCCCTGGCCGCCGTCCCGGGCCGCCGTTCGGTCGAGGGCGAGGCGGGCGGCCCCGACGCCGGTTCACGCCCTTGCGGTCCCGCCACGTGTCTTCGGCCTCGGCCGCCCTTTTGGCCGCTCGGGCCCGGTCCCGGCGTTCGGGGGCGGTAAGGGACACGTCGACCGTTTCGACTGGGTCGCCGGTCGTATGGTTCCGGAAACGAAGGCGCCAACCAACGAGGGTGCCGTCGGGCCCGTAGTGGGGCCGACGGGTGACCGTCAGTTCGTCGTTGGCGCCCGCCACACGATCACGCGTAGGTTTGCGTCGCGATACCCGACGCGTTCCATTGAACGGTGAACGTCCCCCCGGTAACCGAGTTGACGCCGCCCAAGTAGTTGTAACAAATGCCCTGATCGGCGACCGGTGACGTGGTCGTGTCGTCGTAAACGAGGACGCCGTACACGTCGGCCAACGTGCACGTCGCCCCACCCTGGGAAAGGTCGGCGGCGTCAAGGGTCACGGTCGTCCCGGACGCGCCGAGGGTGACCGAGGTCAACGGCTCGCCCCCGGCATCCCAGTTCGTTCCGTCGTCAACCTCGTTGGTATCCGCCCACACGCCCGCGTTGTACGCCGTGCTGGCCGACACGACCGAATTATCCGGGGTAATCGAATTGTTGTAGAGGGCACCCTTCAAGGTGTCGGTGTCGAGATCGATTGACGCGGTCCGGTCGAGGGTGTCGGCCACCGTCGCTGCGAACCATTTCGAGTTAGTCCATGCCATCAGCGACCCACCTTCGCGACCACGTGCTCAGCGGGCACGGTGCCCTCGCCCGGGATCTTGTCGGACGCCTCAGCCACCGCCGTTTCGAGACGGGCGACCTCGTCGTCCGCAAGGGCCAATTGGGCGGCCAGCTTCCCGCGCTTGGTCTTGGCCCTCTCAAGCTGTTCGGTCAATTTCTCGTGCGGGCTGCGCGGCCCCGGACTTCTACCGTTCGACATCGGCGCCTGCCTTCCCCATCGTTGCCGTCGGGGCGAATACTAGCGCATCGTTTGATCCGTCTCCGCGGTGCGCGGTCACCGACATGACGGGCCCGTGCTGGGTTCGTTCGCCCGCCAGGTAATCGCCGCGCAGGTTCACCCGGATGTGGTGAGTCTCGCCGACGATTCCGTACCGGTTGGCCCGCTGTAGTTGGACGTGGACGCCGCCAAGCTCTGGGCACCGGTGGGTCGGGTAGAAGTTCGGGGCCCACGCCTCGACCGGGACCCGGCCGCGGTAACCACATTGCGGGCATTCGTAGATCAGGTGACCGTCGGGCGTGTCCGCCGACGGCCGAATGATCCGGGCACCATGTGAATCCATGCGGCCGAGGCTAGTCGGCCCCGGCTCCAGGGTCGACGGCTGGGGACAGCTCATAGTCGACCGACCAGAACCGGTTGCCGCCACGCTGGCCGAACCGATCCGTGATCGACTCCACGAAGTACTCGGCGTCGATCCCGACACCGCGGGTGCTGTTGGCGTCGACCCGGACCCGGTCCGACAGGTCGGCGGCCAAGCGCATGCTGCGGAGCCGGTTCGACGCGGTGGGGGTGTAGCCGATGGCGAGCAGGGGCCGGTCGGCGTCGTATCGGGTGAGTACGGCGTCGTTGTAGGCCAGGGCGTCGGCCTCGGTCGAGAACAGCGCCCCGGGCGACGGGTGAGCCGACACCGACCCTCGTTCTAGCTGGCTGGCCGCGTTGGACGACGTGACTACCCGCCCGTCGCCGGTCTCGGGCGGCGGCGACCCGGCGTAGCCGCGGACAGCGATCGTGAACGATTCGACCAGGTCGAACCCGGTGAACTCGCCCCCGAACGGTTCGGGGTCGACCAGCGACGTCGACCGGAGCCGGACAGCGACCTGGGCGGCCACGTCGAACCCGTTGGCGGTGCCTTCGAGTGAGACCTGGGTGAGGGTGTCGAACCCGTTGGGGGCAACGTCGTCGGTCGCTTCACCCAACGCCGAACCCGACGTGGCCGCACCGAGCCCGACCCGGAACACGAGGAACGCGGTAGGGCCCGCGGCCCACGGCGTCAACGCGGTCGGCGGGTCGGTGGTCCCGGCCAGCGCTTGGGCCGAGGCGCCCCCGACGCCGTCGACTTCGGTCATCGCGACGCCGGACGCCACGACCCCGAACCACGATTTCACTGCGACCAGGAAACACACCCACGCGCCCCCAGCGAGGTCGTCGTCGTCGTAGAACGTCACCGACGCACCGAAATCGCCGTCCGCGAGGCGGCGGGCGAACACTCGCACCCCGAGTTCGTCGGTGAGGCCTGCCCGGAGCGGCGCCCATCCGGCCGGGGCCTCCCAGGTGGTTCCGTCGTTCTGGACAGTCGAGGCGATCACGGCCAACGCCAAGTCGCCTACGGCCGGGTCGGTGGCTCCTGTGCCCGCCGCTGGAATCGACAGGGTGACGTCGTTGCGGACCCCGGCTGCGGTGCTGTTCGAATCGGTCGACCACGATTCGCCCACGATCGGGCGGGGCACGCTCGGCGAAACCCGGGACGACACTTCGTTGATGATGTCCCCCGCCCAGTTCCGGACGGTGATTCGCTCGATGCCTTCGCCGACCACGGTCGGGTCGTCGGTGAACGTCGCCGTGACCGAGGACCCGTCGCGGGCTGACCGGTCCTCGAACCCGATCGCCCCGTCGGGTGTTTCGAACGCGCGGCCCAGTTCGGTGGCCTCGGCCCGTCGGATTGCTTCCGACGCCCGGATTTCGCCGAGCGCGACCGAACCCAACGCGACGTCGCCCCGGTCGATCGGGCCGGGCGGGTGCAGTAGGCCGAGGCGGGCCAAGGTCCCCCCGACCAGGTGCCCGGGGTAGATGCCCGCCGACAGTTGATCGTCGGGCCCGATCGAGGTCGGCGGACGGACTGGGCGGTCAAGGCGGGCCAGTGGGCCGACAGCCGACAGGCGGGCCGTCCGATTCCCCCTTGCATCGATCGAGGGCACGAGCGACTGCACGCGGTAGGTGCCGACCACGCCGGTCGTGGCCACCGATTTCCGGGACCTGTCCCACACCTGGAATTCTGTGATCGACGGGGACCGCTGAGAAAACCAGCGGAGCCACACGCCACCGGTGCTGGTGGCGGTCACCCCATGGGCCGCGGTGAACGCGTCGACACCGTCAAGGCAGACGGTGACGTTCGTGGCACCGACGTCGACCCCTACCGCGGCCCCGGGCCGTGCTTCGGCGTCGACCGAGGTCACTGTCGACGCGGTACCGGCGACGACCTTGACCAAGCTCAGCGCCCGGTTGCCGTACACGACGCGGGCGTAGTTGTCGGAATCGGTCCAGTGGATGACGATTCCCGCCTCGTTCACAGTGTCGAGGTCGGGCACGACCACCTGGGCGTAGTAGGCCGACGCCCCGATCGGGAGGGTGGACACGTGGGGCGCACCGGCGTCGGACGCTGCAGCCACCGACTTCGCGGCGACAACAAACCCGGGGGTGCCCGGCACCTGGGTGACGTCAGTGCTGTATCCGGTCGAGATGGTCGGCGTCGGTGTTGACCCGGTCTGGTTGCCGACGGCGAATAGCAGCACCCGCGCCCCAGCGGCGGTCACCGTGATCGACGCCGGATCAGGGTTGGCGGCCACGTCAACGATGGTTGAGGCGGCGGCGTCGAGCGGGGTCGAGGTGTCGACACCGTCGTACACGACAGCAACGGCGTGCAGTTCGGTGGGGGAGCCGTACCCGGCGAAGGTGACCGTTGTGGAGTCTTCGGTTCCGTCGGCCACTTTGTAGTAGATCGAAATTTCGGGGTCGAACGACGACACGCCACCCTGGGTGGAGATGAGGGTAAACCCGCTGGGGGTGGTCGGCGGCCCGGCCGCGCTGCTGTCCTGGGTCGAACAAGCGACGACGATCAGGTCGTCGGCTTCGATCGTGGCGGGCAACGTGAGATCGTGCGACGTGTCCGACGAGCCGATGGCGAGTGTGCTCGACGACCGAAGCGACACGGTTTCGCCGGTGGCGTGGCGGAGAGCGATCGTGATCACCGCTGCTTGAGCGGTCGCCCACGTCCAGGCGCTTGGATCCTCGACACCGGCAGCCGACCCGGACGGCACCGGCGGCCCGTCCGCGGTGAGCGCACCCTGAAATTCCGACACGGTGCCAACCTGGGCGGTCCACGTTTCGCCGGTGTCGGCGGTGGTGAGCGGCCCCGCGCCCCCGAACCGGTCGCGGGCCAGTTCGACCGGGTCAACGACTGAGGCGTCGGTCGTTTGGACCCGGCACAGCATGCCCGCGCGCAACTGGTGCGGGGACGTGTTCAACGGGCTCGACGCTTCGAATTGGTTGAACCGGCCGTCGGCGTTGTTCAACAGCACGTCGAGGGTCGACGGTGCGGCCCGGCCCTGCACCTGGGAACCGAACGACCGGCCACGCCGGGCTTGACCTTCCAGTACGAACGTTGTCCAGTCCTCGACCGATTCGTCGAAATCGCCGTCGCCGTCGGTGTCGACCAGGACTTGCAGGTCGGCGTCCGGTGGGGCCTGTTCGACCCGGGCCCACAGTGCTTGGCCGCCGCCGGTCGCGGTTTCGGCGGAAGCGGTGACGGTCGGCGGGTCAACGGTCGGCGTGTGACCGGTCCCGGACCCGGTAGCGGTTTGCGCTCCGGCAACGATGGCCGACGCGTTCCGGATGACTAGGGTCGCGGCCCGGATGTTTGAGCTGTTCGTGAGCGTGAATTGGCCCGGGTCGATCGTGTCGGCGGTGACTTGGAGCGACGCGATGCCGACCGTTCCCCCCGCCCCGGCGGTCGCCTCGGTGCCGTTCGAGTACCCCGCGGGGTAGGCGTCGACTGACGCACCGCTGCCGGGGGCGGCGCACAACGCAAGCGCAAGGTTGTCGGCCCCCGACCATGTTGTCGTCGTCGAAGGCGGGTCGGGTTTGGTCCCGTAGCCGGATTCAGTGAATTCGACGTCCCAGGTGGTGCCCTCGGCCACCCCCGACCGTTGCCCGTTGACGAGAGCGACGACCGCCATCGACCGGTTGGTTCCGGTCGTGACGACCGTGGCGGTCGTGTCCTCGGTTCCGTCGGTTTCACGCACCCACACCCGCCATTTCTGGTTGGCGTTGAGGTCGTGTGCCAGCGCTTCGGTCCACCCCGATGGGGGCGTGATCTCGCCGCCGAGCCCGTCGAGTAGCCACGACATGACCAACAGTTGAGCGGGGGCGGTCGTCGGCAGTGAGACGGCGTGGGTGCGGGTCCACGACGTTTGCGGGGTCGCGGTGAACGACAGGGGATTCGGGGATGCCACTACTGGACGCCGCCGAGTCCGTCGAGGCCGCCGGAGCGGAGACCGTCGGCGACAGCCGCTTGAATCCGCCGTTCAAAGTCGGCGTCGGCTATAACCGACCCTTCGACGGTGACTTGCACGATGACTTGTGGCCCGCCTCGGCCGCCCAACGCCATCGTGTTGGCGTGGGGAAGGACGCTCGACCCTGGCTCCAGGAGTGCGACGTCGCCGCGGGGGCTGCGGGCCGCCTCGATGCCTGCCTCGTTGACGATGGTGGGGATTCGGCCGCCGCTCTCGTGGCCCCCGACGGGTCCGCCCGCTTCGCGGCGGGTGACCGTCCCGCCACCCCCGGCCCGGGGTGGGGACCCGACCGTACGGAACGTGGTCTGGATGACGTTGCTTACGACCCTGCCCGCGACCGAGTTCAAAAGCGACGTGGCGTTCGCCACCGCCTCGGCCGTGTTCGACGTCGTCAGAATTCGGGTGTTCGCGGTGCGCCCATCAAGCTGGGTGAGGCCGAGGGAGGCGGCGTCGATCTGGGCCCAAGCGTTGCCGTCGGCGTTGATGGTTTTCGTGACGTCGTCGAGGCCGACCAAGGTCGCGTAATCTCGTATCAGTTGCTCGATCGCGTCTTCGCTGAGCCCGGCGTCGGAAGCGGCCCGACGGAACGCGTCCATAATCCGTTCCTGGGCTGACACGAACTGGCCTGCGGTGATGTCGCCCCGTTCGTACAGGTCGAGCAGGTCGTCGAGGCTCCCGGACAGGCGCTCGGATGCGGCCTCGGCCCGGCGGCCCGCCTCGGTCGACGTGTCGAACCCTGTGGCCAGATCGTAGGTGCCTGCTTCAAGGTCGGCGAAGGTGGCGGCCAGGCGGTCGGCGTCGGCGTCGAGCTGGCGCATCGTCGAATCGACGGCGAATCGGTTACTGAACGCGTCGAACGCTTCGGCGGCGTCGTTGGCGGCGTCGGCGGCGTCGAGCATGGCGGCGGTGGCCCCGTCGGCCGGTTCTCGCATGGCGAGCAGGGCGTCGGATGCGAGGTCGGCGGCTGTGATACCGCGGGTAGCGGCTGATTCCCAGTTCCCGCCGAACTCGTCGACAAGAAACCCGATGGCGTCCCGCAACCCTTCGACCGAGGTCGTCGCGTCGTCGAACGCCTGCCCAGGATCCCCAAACCCGAAGGCATCGCCGAGGAAGTCCACCAAGTAGCTGGCGTCATCCGCAAGTTCGGCAAACGTTTCGCCAAGTTCCGCGCCCCTGGCCTCGACGTTCCTGGAGAATTCGTCCCACGCGGTAACGGACTCTTCGAGGGCGTCGGCGGCGTCGGCGGCTGACCCTTCGACCTGTTCCAGGGCTAGCGCTTGTTCGAACAGTTGGAACGCGTGGCGCGGGTCCGAAACCTCTTCGAGGTTCACCCCGAAGATCTCGACCGCGGCAGCGGCGAGAGCGGCGTCGGATTCGATGTCGAGCAAGGCGCCGAGCAGGTCCCGCAACGCTCGTTCGCCGGTGTCGCCCCCCTCGGCGATCCGTAGGCGGAGCCGGTCGAAGTCGAGGCCGAGCCGTTCGATCGCCTCGCGGGCGTCGTCCGACGCGACCACTCGGTTCCGCAGCTCTAGCCACATGTCGCCAGCGCGGTCGATGTTGGTGAACAGCTCTTCCTCGATCGACGTGCCGATCAGGGCGACCGCCGACGCCCCGTCGATACCGATCGCCCGGAACGTGGGGGCGAACTCGTCGAGGACGCCGAGCCCGTCGTCCATCGTGTCGCCGAAATCGACGGCGGCGGCCCCCATCAGGTCGAACGCTTCGACGGTGTCGCCAGCCAGTTCGTTGCGGATCAGGCGGCGGGCCCGGCGGGTTGATTCAGGGATCGCTATCCCGAATGCCTCTTCGAACGTGGCCGCGTAGCGGGTGATTTCCCCGGTGTCGAGGGCGGCGTCGACGGCGCGTAGGTTCTGCTCGACGGTGGCGGCGGCGTCCCGCATGCTTCCGAGTCCGTCGCCGAACCCGCGGGCGTACAGGTCGCCCGCCTCTTGGCCGAGGTCGCCGAGGGTGGCAGGGTCGAGCCCGGTTCGGATGGCCCGGAGGGCGCCCCCGCGCCCCGAGTTCAACCCTTGGGTGACCCCCGCCATGAAATCGTCGCCGAACGCGAGCCCGAACGCGAGGGCGGCGCCCCCGACCGGGCCAGTGAGCGCCCCCACGAGTCCGTCGGCCACGCCCTGCCCGGCGTCGCCTGCCCCCTCGGTGATTCCTTCGGCGAACGCGTCACCGCCCTTGCGGCCCGCTTCGCGCATGTCGCCCACGATCCGCGCTTCGAGGGCGGGCGGGGGGCGGACGTCGCCGAACGCTCGTTGCGCTCGGGGGCCGAGGTCGTCCAGGGCGGCCCCGGCCCGATCGACCGACGACCTGAACGCCTGCTCGATGTCGGCCCCGGCGGCCTCGGCGTCACTCTTGACCCGCCCCCGAATCTGGGCCATCTGGCCCGGGGACCTGTCGGTGACGACGAACTCAATTTCGACCTGATTTTGGGGCATCGCCGGTCAACCTGTCTCAAGCGCCCTGCGGATCATGGTCGCCGGGACGTCGCTTAGATCATGCCATCCGATCCCAGGGAAGGCGGAGAGGACGACCGCGGCCCAGCCGAGTTGGTCGTCGTCTACAGGATGTCGACCCCCGTGGGGGGCGCCTCGCTTCCGTTCGACTGGATGGCTGCCGCCACTTTCCGGGCCAGTTCGTCGGTCTCCAAAGGGCGGTCACGCTCCGGTGTGGTCATCGCTTCGAACCATCCGACCGCCAACGACAAGACCAGATTCGGGGGGAGAGTGTCGGCACCTTCGTGGGTGGGGGGCACCGCCTGGCCCCCGACCGCCAGATTCCAGCGTGTGAGGTGACTGAGGAACGCGTCCACAAGGTCCGAGTTCTTTGTCGACATTTGCATGAACTCGGACAGCGGTGGGACCGCGGCGGTCGCCTCGGCCCCGTCGAATGACGTGTTCCGAAGCATGACTGTGACGACGACGGGGACGACTTCGAACATCATGCCCAGGTCGGCACGGTGCCGTCGGCGAGCACGGCGGTCACCTGGAACGACAGGTCTCCGCCCTGGGCTCGGGCGAGGGTCACGCCCGACAACAGCGATTCGGTCGCCAACGTCTGGCCCGAATGGGCTCGGGTGATCGTGCGGGCCGCGGTCGACGACCCGGCCGTCTTGAGCACGTCGAAGCTGCTGTTCGCGCCGTCGTCGAACAGGGCCCCGAACGTGTCCTGATGGTCGGTGAGGAGTCCGTCGCGGGCCATGGCCGACTTGTCAAGGGTCGTGATGTCCCGCAGCGCCCGCGACGTGCTCAGTGAAGCGTTGGTGAGTAGGCCGACCAGCGCCCGGGCCGTTCCACCGGAATCGTCGACGCTCCAGGTCGTCCATCCCAGTCCAGTCTCAATTGCCATTGGCTACGCCTTTCAGGTTCCGTTGATCAGGTCGGCGTCACGGTTCCAGTTGGCTGCGAGGTCTTCAAGCCAATCCGCCCCGTTTGCATGGACCCTCAGTATGCCACTGTCGTCGGGGCGGCGTCCTTGTGTCAGGACCTTGTTGACCAGCCGGGGCGCTTCGATCCGGTTCGGCCCGTCGGTGACCAAGAACAGCCCGGGCCGGACTTGGCGGCGGTGGGGGCGAACCCCGAGGGCCCGTTGTGCTTGGCTGTCGCGATGGTCGGCGAAGCACGGTACGCCCGGGTTGAAGGTGAACACTACAACCCCGGACGGGTCGACGGTTTCGACGTAGGCCCGTTTCGTGACTTTGCGAATCCAGTGGAGCCATTTCGGTCCGGCGGGGGCGGCTGGATCGATCCGGGCAGTCCAGCCGTCCCGGAACTTGGTGCACCCGAACGTGTCGCACGTGCAGGTTTCCCAGTGGACGGCGGGCGAACTGATCGACGTGAACGTTTGGGCCCGGGCCAGGGCGGGGGCTGACGCCATCAGAAATTGACGGCCGCTTGGTTGCGGGTGACGGCGACCGCGAGCTGCAGGTCGGTGAAGGTTCCGGCGACGCTCAACCGGAGGTACCGTCGGACGTTCTCGGTCCGGGCCGTTTGGATGCGTTCGGCCCCGGCGGCGGTGGCCGCGGTGAAGATCGACGCCCCTACCGCGGCCCATCCGGTGGACCCGTCGGCCGAGTCCTGCACGGTGACGGTGGCCGACGTGCCCGTAAACGCGATCACGTGCAAGTACGCCTGCAGGCCGAAGTCGGTGGATCCGGCGGTGCCGAGTTCGTCGACTGCGGTCGTCGACCCGGCCCCCGACAGGGTTTCGACGCCGGTGGTGAGCATGCGAACTCCGTCGACCCCGAACCCGTTGGCGACCAGTCCGGTGCTGAGCATGAAGGACCCATCCTGGGCCCGGTTCGAGCCGAACGTGGCTTCTTTGGCGACCAGTGAGAAACCGGCGGCCCCGCGCGTGGTGGCCGCGGTCCACGTGGCGACCAGGTCGGTGGCGTCGAGCGCCTTGACCGCCTCGAATGTGGCGTCGGCGTCGTCGTCAAAGAACGACGTGAAATCGATCGACCCGTCGGCGAGTAGCGCCAGCCGGGCCATGGCTTCCAGGTCGATCGTGGTCCGATCCTGCAGGGCCCGGGACATGCGGACCCCGCTGATTTCGCGGGTGTCGCCAGACGCGTTGACGCCATCGAGGTAGAGGTTCGATCCGAGACCGGTGACGATGGCCATGGGCTTATCGTGCCACGGGCAGGGCGTTGAATGCGATGAACGGGACCGAAACGACGCACGCGCGGTACAGCACGTTGTCGTCGGCGTCGACCCACCCCGGTTCCCACGACAGGGTCGTCCCGCCTTGGCCGCCCGGGTCAAACTCGATCCCTGGGGCGACAACGACGTCGGCGGCGAGAGCGGCGAGGAACGTGTCGCGGGCGGTCGAGATGGCCGATTCGTAGCTTGGGGCCTCGGTGCGGGAGCCGGGCACGGGGAGCTGGCGGTACAACTGGACAGACGGCGCGTAGGCGAGGGTCAGGCCGTTCAGCGAGCTGTACGCGGGCACGGCGGCCCCTGGGCCCTCGACCACGGCCGCGTAGATCCGTTGCCGGGAGTCGGGGGGTGACGCCGGTTCGCCATCTTCGACGTCGAGGAACAACCCCGACGTTTTGGCCACCGACAGAAGATGGTTTCGGATTGTGTCGGCTGCGGTCACACGCTCGGTCATCAGCCCCCGATTCTGGTTATGGCCGGTTGGATCCGGCGGTTGAGTTCTTCCGCGGCCCGCCGTTGCCACGCGGTGCGCACGATCCGCCAGTTCCGGTAGCCCTTGAACCGGCTGGTGCGGTTGCGGCTCCCGATGCCTTCAAGCCAGAAGTTGTAGGGCAAGCGCCCGGGGCGGACGATGCTGCGGGTTCCGTGGTGGACGACGTGCAAGAGGCTCCGCCATCGGCCTGTGGGCGCTTCGAACACCGACGCGGTGCGTTCCATGTCGCCGAGGGCGTCGACGGCCATGTTCCGGCGTGCCTCGTTGATGGCGGTCGTGAGGATCCATTCGGCGGACCCGTCGAACAGGGGGCCGGTGAGTTTGACGCTGGCCATCAGATCGCGGCGTGGCGGGTGCGGCGGCCGTGGCCTGCGACCATGACGTCGCGGAGCGCTCCAAGGGCGTCGGCTGCAGCCCTGGGCCCGGAGCCGCCCCCGCGCGTGGAAAGCCCTTGGGTGGATCCGGCCGAGCGGAACACGCCGAGGGTGGACAGGGCCGAGGCGATCACGAACTTGCGGACCGCTGGGGGCACGACGTGGGTGGCGATCGTGGCCCCGGACGGGTGAGTGCTGGCCGAGGTCCCGCCGACGGCCCGCTCGATCGTGAACCGTCGGGACGCTTCGACCGCGGCCCCGATCGTGTGGGCGGCCAGGACTCCATTGTCGGCCCGGACCACCGACACGGTGCTAGTCGAAACGTCGGTGACGAACATCCGTTCACCGCCGACCCGGATCGTTTCACCGGCGATGAGTCCGTGGCCAGCCCCGACGTCGACGGTGGTGCTGTTGTCCTCGGCGGTGAGGGCGGCGGTGAGGGTGAGGCCGAGGTCAAGCCAGGACCGGCCGGTGACTTGGACTCGTTCGGTTCCGTCGAGGTAGGCGACGTCGCCGACGCCGATCAGGGTTCCGTCGGTCACGTCGATGGTGGTCGCGGTGGGGGTGGTGACGGCGGCGGCCAGCGTCCCCGCGGCCCGGGTTTTGTTTTGGTATCCCCACACGCCTGTGATGGCGACTGTGTTCTGCCATGTGCCGGTGGTGTAGGCGAACGACGCGGTTGTCGACCGGTCAAGTTCGAGTCGGTTGTACGGGGGGCCGCTGTTGGGGCGGAGCACGATGTCGCCGACGGCGATCGCCTGGCCGCCGCTGGTCACGGCGGTCGCTTCGATCAGTTCGTCTTCGCCGAGGTCGAGCGAGAACCACGTGGCCCGGCCGACGTCGGACGAGGGGTAGTCGAACTGGCGTGTTTCGGTGACGGGCCGGAACTTGCGGTGACAGTGCGTCTCGGCGTCGTCGGACGCTCCCGCTATGGCGTCGTCAATCGCTGCAGCGGGTCGGGCCTCGACCGGGCCGTCGATGGCCCGGGTCACGTCTTCGCGGGTTACCAGCATCGTGTCCGCCATGAGCGAATGCTAGTGTTCGCGTTGGTTGGTCGGGGGGTGACCTCCGGGAGGCGCCGCCTCCTGCGCCTGCGACCGTGGGTCACGCGACGGGCCCCCGGCCAACCAATTTATGCCCCACAGGGTTGCAAGGCGACCCCTTAGGGTGTAGATTGTGATCATGGCAGAAGACCCTACGCCCCGTCGCGAGTACCCGACCGTCGTCGGGCTGATGACCCTCGACGACATCGCCCAAGAGGCGGGCATCGAGTACGGCACGCTCAAGAGCCACCATCGGATCTCCACCAAAGCCCGGGCCAACGGGGAGCGTGGCGGCCCGAACCCGTTGCCCGCGCCCGACCTGGTCGTGGGACGGATCCCCATCTGGTCGTGGGAGACGATCAGCCCGTGGCTGGCCTGCCGGGCAATGCTCGCCGACCCCGAATCGGCCCGACGCGGGCGGCCACCAAAGACGGCTGCCTCGGCCTAAATCGTCCACGGCGGACGCGACACCGCCCCGGGTTGCTCAAGCCCGGGGCGGTTGGTCGCTGACACGAAGGAATTCACATGACCGAACAGTGCAACCTGTCCGCCCCCGATCGTAGCACGGCCCAGTGACAGGCGACGACGTTCACCCGGCCGACGACGACGCCACCTGGGCCCCGGCTACACGCTGGCACGCGTTCCAGGACTGGAAGGCGACCGGCGGCGAGAGCGACACGACCCGCGAGGCCCGGGCCCGAGCGACCGCGAACCTCGACCTTGCTGGGGGCGCGGTCGGTGAGGCTCTGAACGACGCCAGCCGGGCCGCGGCCCCGCTACTTGAGTTGCGCTACTGGGCGAATCAAGGCGGCGACCCGATGCGCACGGGGGGCGTCGTCGACAAGGCTGAACGGTCGGTCGAGGCGATCAGGGTCGCGGTCGAGCACCTGGCCCGGGCCACCGAGATCGCCGAGGCTGCGATGCAGCTCTACCGCGAGGCGTGGAACGAGGCGCACGGTGGGCACTAAGGTCGAGCGCCCAAGACGACACGGGCAGGGGTGCAGCATGGGCGGGGAGGGTAGGTGCGGGGGGTGACCCCCGAACCGAGCCAGGCGGGCGAGGCGACGCCCGATCTATTCACTCAACAGGTCGTGTCGGGCGGCGACTGGATCCTCGACCGGCCTGACGTGGTCCCGTCCCTGTGGGGGAACGGGTCGGAGATTGGGTGGGCGAAAGGGCAGTCGCTCATGATCGTGGCTCCGTCGGGTGTGGGCAAGACGACGTTGGCTGGCCAACTCTTGTGGGGTGTCCTCGGCCTCGACCGGCGGCCCGTGCTCGGCCTCGACGTCACCCCGATCGATGGGAAGGTGCTGTACCTGGCCATGGACCGCCCCGAGCAGATAGCGGCGGCGTTGAAGCGGCTGGCGACCGAGGACCAGCGGGAGACCCTGAACGAGCGTTTGAGGGTCCATGTGGGGCCGCTGGCGATGGACCTGGTCAACCATCCGGAGCTGTTGAAGGTGATGGTCGCGACCCTTGACGTGCAGTTGGTCGTCATGGACTCGGCCAAGGATGCGATTACGCGGATGTCGGAGGACGAGGCGGGCGGGGCGTTCAACCGGGCGGTTCAGATGGTGCTATCGCTGGGTTGTGACGTGATGGTCTTGCACCACCAACGCAAGGGTGTGAACGGAGCCAGACCTCGCACGATCGAAGACGTGTACGGGTCGAGCATGATCACGAACGGAGCCGGGTCGATCGTGCTCCTGTGGGGGGCGCCGGGTGACACGACGCTGGAGCTACTCCACCTGAAGATGCCCGCGAACCCGATCGGCCCGTTGCGGGTCGAGGTGGATCGGGAGGCGGGCCGGATGACGCTACCGACCGCGTGGGATCCGATGGCGTTTTTCGCGGGCCAGGGTGGTCGGGCGGTCACGTTGGTCGAGGCGACTCGGGGCCGGACCGGGATCGGCGAACCGGGCCGGTCGGAGCGTGAGGCGACCCGCCGGATCTTGACCAGGTTGGTCGAGCGGGGCCACCTGAAGGTCGTCAAGGGTGGGATGGGCAGTGAGGGGCGGGAGCCGGACCGGTGGCAGTCGACGGGCCGCACCGACTGAATTTGTCCAAGACTCTGACGAATTCTGCGCGCCCCCACGCCTGTGGATAACTTCGGGCCCTGTCTGTGGATAACCCTGTGGATAAAGGGGGTGTCACGGATTTCCGCGGCGTGCGTGACACCCTCCCACCAGGGCAAACGTCCGACCCCCTTCCTGTGGATAACTTCGGGCGCGAGACCCGGTTTGCGTTTCCCCTGGTCAGAGGGTGTCACGAGGTGTCACGGGGGGTGTCACGGGGGTCTCACGGCCCTACTTATCCACAGGGTCTCACGGGAGGGTGTCACGGGGTGTCACGGCTTTTGCGTTTCCCCTGGTCAGAGGGTGTCACGGGGGGTGTCACGGGGTGTCACGGGGGTCTCACGCCCTGGGGGTGTCACGCTCCCCTCCCCCCTTAAAAGGGGGAGGGGGCGCACCCACCTACGCTCCCCCGGGCCCGGACCAGACCAGCCGAGCTTGACAAAGTAAAGTTGCCTTTAGGGGTTGGGGTGTTCGCAGCGTTGCGGGAATGGTTCTCAGTGTGGGTGCGCGGGTGCGCCCCGCTGGTGTGGGGGCCGGGCGGGGCGCTGGTCGTGAAACTGAAAATTTGGGCCCTCCTGGCTCGCTGTGGGGCCTGGGAGCCATGGTGGGTGCGTACGGGGGGTCGAGGCGCTCAGCGTGGCTGTGTGGCCGTCTAGCGCCCCCCCCACGGTGGGTGGCGGGGGGGCCACCCCCGGTGGCTACAGGGGCTCGGGGGCCCGTACCGCCTGGTACAGTTCGTAGTGGCTGTCGGCGAGGAGGTCCACCAGGGCGGCCAGCCCGTGGGTGGCGACCGCCTGCCCCAGGACCTCACTCACCGTGCCGAGGCACTGCCCTGCGTGGGCGCCGATGGCCTCGTGCACCTCGGCCGGGTCGACGTGCTCCCGGGCCTCTTCCAGGTCTGCGATCAGTTGGTCGGTGTCGATGTGCTCCGTGTTCATGTCTTAAATATACCCCCCCAGGGGTCGGGTGTCAACCCCCTGGGGAAGAAATTTCAGGATTTCTTTGAGACTGCCCGCCCCCCCCCTCGGGGCAGTGGTCGGGCTACTGCCACCGGTCCTTAACGTCGAGCTGCGAC
>CBDHHE010000014.1:0-7523 GCA_965263335.1 Thermohalobaculum sp.
GCGGCAAGATCGTGCTGGCGGTGATCCATGACCGCGAGATGAGCCAGACCATGGGTGTGAATGTCGACCGGGTCTTCATGCTGGCCTTCGGCGCGGGCGTGTTCCTCGCCGCACTCGGCGGCGCGCTGACCGCACCAATGATCTCGGTCTCACCCGGCATCGGGGTCAACGTGATCATCGTGGCCTTCGCTGTCATCATCATTGGCGGGCTCGGCTCGATCGAGGGAGCCGCCATCGGCGCTGTGCTGGTCGGCGTTGCGCGGGCGGCGTCGGTTCACCTGATGCCCGAGATCGAGCTTTTCATTATCTACTTCGTCATGGCCGTGGTGCTGGTGTTCCGCCCCGAGGGCTTGTTCGTGAAAACGCAAACGAGGAAGATATGAACCTTCTCGCCAATGCGCCTGTCGCCGCGGGTCTGACCCTGGCGGGCCTGATCGCGCTCGCCTTCATCCTGCCGGACTGGGCGCTGTTCCTGCTGACCATCGCGCTCGCAAAGGGATTGGTGAGCCTCGGCATCGTGACGCAGATGCGCGCGGGCCTCGTCTCCTTCGGGCAAGGGCTGTTCTTCGGGCTCGGCGCTTATGCGGCCGGTTTGATGGCGCATTTCACGGGCGTCACCGACATCTTCCTGTTGACGGTGCTTGCGGTCCTGGCGACCGGGCTGGTCGGCGTCGTCTTCGGGCCGCTGCTGGCCAAGTATCGCGGCATCTTCTTTGCGATGCTCTCATTGTCGCTCTCGATGATCCTGTACGGCACGATCTCGAAGATGACCTCGATCGGTGGCACCGACGGGCTGAACGTCGCGGCGCCCACGTTCCTGGGGTATCAGCCAGAGGCTCGGGCGCTCTCGCTCTCACTTTACTTCTACACCGCCGTCATCACGGTGATCGCAGGCGCGCTGGCGCGGATCTATTTTGACAGCCAGCAGGGCATGATCTCGCTGGCCATCCGCTCGAACGAGCTTCGCGTCGAATATCTCGGCGCCTCGGTCCGCCGGGCTCACACCCAGAACTACATCATCTCGGCCATCCTCGGCGGATTGGGCGGAGTGATCACTGCGCTCGCCATCGGCCATGTCGATCCGGAGTCGGCGGTCTACTGGACCATCTCGGGCGAGTTCGTCTTCGTCGCCATCCTCGCGGGCTATCTCTCGATCCCGGCGGTCTTCGCCGCCTCGATCATCCTCGAACTGGTCCGCTCGTTCTCGAATCTCTATTTTCCGAACACCTGGCAGCTGGCGCTCGGGATCTTTCTTCTGATCGTGATCCTGACCCTGCCCAACGGGCTCGGCTCGCTCCTTCACCGGAGACGCGCATGAGCTTCGCGCTGGAGACCCGCAATGTTCAGAAGAGCTTCGGGGCCGTCACCGCCGCGTCGGATATCAGTGTGCAGGTGCCCGAACGGGCGGTCTGGTCGCTGATCGGCACCAACGGCGCCGGCAAGACGACCTTCGTAAACCTCGTCACCGGCTATCTCCATCCGGATGCCGGGCAAATTCTGTTCAAGGGCGAGGACATCACCGCGCTCGGCCCCCGCGAGATCACACGTGCAGGCATCTGCCGGTCCTTCCAGATCCCCCAGCTGTGCGGTGAGCTGACCGCGCTCGAGAATATGCTCGTCAGCCTCGCGATCTCAGCGCCGGAGACACCGTCCTTCTTCCGCCGGGGTCATGCCAAAGACGCCGAGGCGCGCGCGATGGAGATCCTCGAGCGTTTCCAGATTGCCGAGTTTGCACCGCGTCTCATGGCCGAGCTGCCTGCGGGCGTGCGCAAGCTTCTCGACATCGCAATGGCGATGACCGGGAACCCGCAGGTGATGTTGCTGGACGAGCCGACCTCGGGCGTCGCGGCGGAAGAGAAGTTTCCGATCATGGATCTGGTGATGGAGGCGCTGAGCGCCGAACATGTCACTACCCTGTTCGTCGAGCACGACATGGACATCGTGGCGCGGTACTCCGAACGTGTGCTGGCTTTCTACGACGGCAGGATCATCGCGAACGACGGCCCGGATGAGGTGCTCTCGGACCCGCAGGTCCAGCGCTATGTCACGGGCACGATCCCGGGGCGGGAGGGCTCGTCATGACGCTCTCGCTTTCCGGGGTCGATGTCGAAATTCAGAAGGCGCCGATCCTGCGCGGTCTCAGCTTTGAGATCGCCGGAGGCGCGCTGGTCAGTCTGGTCGGGCGCAACGGTGCGGGCAAGACCACGACGCTGCGCACGATCATGGGCATGATCCAGCCAACCAACGGTGTGGTGCGTTTCGACGATGAGGACATCACGGCGATGCCCGCTCATCGCCGCCCCGCGCTCGGTATCGGATACATGCCCGAAGACCGGCGGCTGGTGCCGCAACTCACCGTCGAAGAGAACATGCTGCTGCCAGCCTGGGCCAATGACACGATCGACACGTCAGCGCACCTTGGCTTCGTCTACGAACTGATGCCGGAACTGACCCAGATGAAGGACCGCAAGGCGCTGTTGCTCTCTGGTGGGCAGCAGAAGATGGTCGCGCTCGGCCGAGCGCTGATGGCCGGCTCTCGCCTCCTGCTTCTGGACGAGCCGTTCGAAGGCATCGCACCCGCACTGGCGCAGCGGCTCTCCGAAGTCATCGCATCGCTGCGGGGTGAACACCGATCAATACTGATCGCTCAGTCCGAACTCAGCCATGTGATGTCTCTGAGCGACCGCGAATATCTGATCGAGCGAGGGAGTATCGCAGTTTAGCGAACACCATACATCGGCTGTCGAGTTTGGATGCACATATGATAGGCAGACCATCCGCCCTAAGCCATCTAGTGCCTGCGCAACTTAAACCCATAGTCGACGACCTGTAGGTCAACAATGAATGTACCGCGCGGTTCTTCAAACCTGGAGCGCCTTGCACTTCCTCGAACATCAGAACGAACCGATCACTGCTTCAATTCGTGCATCGGACGTAGAACGCAGCATTTATCAACATCCGGCTCTGGCGCACCCTTCAAATAGGCCTCACAGCTGAATTCAGGAGAACATCGAGCACCCGTTGAGCTTTGGCTACAAGCACCTCTGCTCGAAGTTGGACATCGAAGCTGTCGTTGATCGCGCTCGAATTTAAGCTGATAGACTCGTGCGCATGTGCCCTTCCGCCTCAAGACTTGGCCATCTTCTACTTGGTGGTCTTGGCTGTTCAGGAGGGGTTGGCGATGGCTCGGTAACGGTGTTCGGATGACGACGTGTTGCGTGTTTTGCGCGAGATCGAAGTGTCACGCGCGGATGGTTTGGATGTGGCGAGCGCATGTCGCAAGCCGGGCGTCTCGGATGCGACCTGCTATACGTGGCGCAAGAAGTTCGGCGGAGTTGGATGTCCCCGGCTGGCGGAGAAGAAGGCGCTGGAGAAGGAGAGTGAGCCATTGTCGCGCCAATGGTCCGAGCGACATTGGCGAACGCGTCTGAAGCGGATCGTGGCGGACCTGGAACTCGACAAGCTCATCCTCAAAGAGACGCTCGATTGTCTAAGGCGCCAGGCCTGAAGCCGCTGACCTGCGCCAGGCCGTGATCCATGTGCGCCAGAAGCTCGATACTTCCGAGCGGCGCACCTGCAGGACGGTCGGCATGGCGTGCTCGACGCAGCAGTACAAGGCTCGCAAGGCCGACGATGACGAAGCTCTGCGCCTGGCGCTGATCCGGCTGGCCAAACAGCATGGCCGCTATGGCTATCGAAAGGTGGTCAAACTGTTCAGGCTGGAAGGCTGGGTGGTGAACCACAGTTGGAGGCGACCGTGGCCCCAGTGGGGCCACGCAAGCACCGGAAACGGTGGAACGGCTGTGGCGAGAGGAAGGGTTGCAACTGCCGCAGCGCCACAGGAAACGCCGCCGCATCTACCACAAGGACAGCTCGGTCATCCGGCTCAGGCCCCTCGCCCCAAACCATATCTGGAGCGTCGACGTTCGCCGCAGCGCTCGGACCGGTGGCGCACTGCGCGGCTCACTCCATGACAAGCTGAGCTCCGGCCGACCGTACAAGATGCTCACGGTACTGGACGAGTACACGCGCGAAGCGCTGTGCGGGCATGTCCAGGCGAAGATGAGGTCGGCTGATGTCCCGGAAGCGCTCTATCCGCTTCTGCTCAAGCAGGGAAAGCCTGACCACAACCTCAAAACAACGCTCCTTCCCGACATGCTATGGCCCCGAGCTTGTCGCCCCCGGCCTGCAGAACGGGCTGGTGAGGGTCGGCATCGCGCCACGAAGGATCTCTCCTGGGAGTTCTTGGGAGAACGGACACAACGAGCGGCTCAACGGGACCCTGCGAAGGGAGATCCTGACTGCGGACTGGTTCTGCCCCGCCGAACAGGCCCAGACCGTCATCAACACCTGGCTCAGACAGGACAACCGAAGACGGCCACATCAGGCGCTGGGCACGCGCCCGCCGATCCCAGAAACCGTCATGAAAAGTGGCCCACAAAAAAGGCAGAGGGGCACGGCTTGGCCAAATGACTGCACACCAATCAGATGCAATTCCGTCAGAAGTCGCGCCGGCGCGCGGCCCCCTGGTAGAGGACATCGGCCCAAGCCGCATTGATCTGGGCCTTCGCGGCCAGGAACGACGGGTCCATGTCCCGTTCAGGCCTGCCAATGAGCGGGTGGTTTCCATGCGGATCAGTGCCACGCGCCAGCTGCACGGCGCTTTGCTTGATCGTTTGGCGGACATGCGGCGGCATGTAAGGTTGAATCACAAAGCCGATCCGCCTGTCCTTGCTCCTGTTCGGTTGCGAGGCGTGAATGACGCGGGCGCTGTGGATCGACATCTGGCCCGGTCGCAGGGTCAACGAAACCGCTTTGGACTCGTCCACGCCCTCGACTTTCTGGCCGCGTGTGAGAATGTTCTGCTCACCGAAGGTATCCTCGTGTTCCCTGATCTGGTGATGACTGCCCGGGATCATCTGCATGCAGCCGCTTTCTTCGTTGCTGTGGGACAACGCCACCCAGACAGTGATGCCGATATGCGGCTCCAATCCCATGTAGCGCGCATCCTGGTGCCAGCTGACAAAGCCCGGATCACCGGCCTCTTTGATGAACAGAACTGTCCCAAAGTTCAGGATGTCCGGACCGATCAGGTCTTCGACCGCATCCAGAATCGTGCCGTTGTGGACGATCTCGTCCAGACACATCAGAGTTAGATGCGTGTTGCTGCGCTCGGCTCCGGCGAAAGCCTCCGGCCATCTCGCCTCTGCGGCTTCCAGTTGCGCGCGCAGCCGATCCGCCTCAGCTTCGGAGAACACGTCGACGGGCGAGACAAAGCCATCTCGGCGAAACGTCTCGACTTGGGCGTCTGTCAGCTTCTTTCCCATGTTTCCCCCTCCAGATCAGTCAATGACGTGAACATCGCGCGGGAACTGGGTCAGGCAGACCGCATCCGTTTCACGGACATGGATGGTCTCGCTGATCTCCATGCCCCAGCCGTCCATCCACATGCCGAGGATGATGTGCACGACGGCGTTCTCAGGCAGGGGTGTGTGGTCGCCGGGCCGGAAACTGATCGTATGCTCGCCCCAATCCGGCGAATAGCCGACACCGATTGAATATCCGATGCGGCTCTTCTTCTCCAATCCGTATTGGTCAAGCACCGCCTGCCAGGCCGCGTGCACGTCACAGCATTCGACACCCGACCGCATCGAGGCAAGAATCTGGTCCATACCCTCGCTGACCGCATGGGCGGTCCGTTGCAAGGCCGCGGGCGGTTTGCCGAGATGCATCGTACGGGCCAAACCGGCATTGTAGCGCTTGCGGCATCCCCCCAGCTCAAAGGCGATCGTTTGGTCGTGCACGAATGGTGCGTCGGTCCACATCGGATGCGCGGTCGTCGCGGCTTCGCCCGCCAGAACGAGCGGATGCAGGGCCGTCATGTCGCCGCCGAACTCTGGTGTCCCTCGAATTTGCGCTGCGGTGACATCGGCCATCAAGTCGCACTGACGCACGCCCGGCCTCGTCCCCTCATAGGCAGTTTCCATAACCTTGCCGGCGATCGTTGCCGCCTGGCGCAGCATGCCCAGTTCTGCCGGACTCTTGACCAAGCGGGCCCAGTTGACCAGCAATCGGCAGTCCGTCCACGTGCTGTTTGGCACACGGGATTTCAGATGGTCGACAGCGGCAGGTGTCAGGAAGTAGACGTCGCTTTCGTAGCCCACAGGCTTGCCGTCCAGTCCCTTCGACGTCATCCAATCACCCATGAACTGGGCCGGATGAACATCGACCTGCTGGACCAGCTCCTCCGGAAACGGAATCACCTGTTCCTCGGGCAAATAGGTCGTGAAAGCCGCCGCGCCCGCGTCCATCTCTCGACCGATCCAGGTCGGATCAAGCTCGAGCCCGACCACCATGATCTGGGGGGTGTAAAAGGACCACGCGTCGTACCCGGTCAACCAGTTGATGTTCGCCGGGTTGCCGATGACCAGGGCATCGAAGCCGTTGGCTACCATGGCACTCCTGACCCGGTTCAGTCGATCCGCATATTCCTGTTTCGTGAACGGAGGCGCCATCAGTGTCCCTCCTGATGCTCGAAGACCGATGAATACTCATCTGTCCAGCCCTGCAGCGTTCGGATCGCGAAGACCTCGTTTCGGGGATACCGAGCCCCCTGCCCGCCATTCGCCTGCTTGATGTCGATCATCGCCTCACGAAACCGGACGTCAGCGCCCAGTAGTTCGACGCAGTCTGTGTTCTTGGGTGCCATCTGGCGCAAGCTCGCGGGCGGGCATGCCTGCGCTTTCGAGATCCGAGTGGTGAAGATCGCGAGATCGTTGCTCGGGCACATGTTCATGAAGTCGTGTTCGGTCGCGTCGTCGTTGAAAGAACGATCAACCCGATCCGCCAACGTCCGGGCGCGTTGTCAAAGCCGATTTCCGAGCTGACCGGCGTGCTCCGGAACACTTCCAATCGTTCGGCAGTGACATCTCGAATCATATCAATACGACCTGTACACAGCTTGCATTTTTGGATAGCACCACTGTGAGGAAACCGAGTCAACGCGAAATCGACACTGCGATCACTCCGTCAATCATGAGCAACACCGTCCATCTCACCAACCGCGCGGACACCGCGTCGGATAACGAAACCGGCGCTGAACGGTTCGAGCGGATCCACACCGAATTGCGGGACCGCATCTGCCTGCTCGACTATCCCCCAGGTACTCTGCTCAGCGAAACCGCGATCGCAGAGGAGTTCGGTGTCAGCCGAACCCCGATCCGCAGGGTCTTGCACAGGCTGGAGTTCATGGGACTGGTTCAGATCAGAAACGGAGTCGGGACGATCGTCACCGATATCGATCTGAAGACCTTCAAGGAAACCTACGCTCTGCGCATACGCCTTGCGGAACTGATGGGAGAGCTGTCACCGGTCGAGATCTGCGCGGATCATATCAAGCGGATCAACGAACTGCTCGCACGCTCGCTCAAACTGCGAGAGAAGAGAGACCCCGACGAGTTTGCTGCAATCACAAACGATCTGCAGAAGATGCTGTCCGACCTCACCGGCAACGAACCGCTTCG